>CAWGXG010000010.1:0-196989 GCA_963826505.1 uncultured Chloroflexia bacterium | reverse complement strand
CCCTTGTATTGAGTGCGGGTGATGAATGCGATTCGGCAGGAGACGGTCGCGATGCAACGGCGGTGCCTGCAACGGTGTCTAAGGCGCGCTGCAACGCGGACAGGGCGCGGTCGACAGGCGTGAGGTGGCGGACTTCGATGTTCATGTCGCCAATTGTCGCGCAAGCAACACCAGCGGGTGCTGGATTTCGATGCGTGTCGAGCGTTCGCGCAACCCGGCCCCCAAGTGCAGGCGACAGCCGATGTTGCTGGTCAGCAGCAATTCGGCTGCAGGATCGGGCATCCGGTCCAGCAGACGCTGGCGCAGCGCCGCCGCGCGTTGCGGGAAATTCCAGCATGTGGCTACCCGCTGCGCCACAGCACATGCCTTGGGTGGGCAGTACATCGAATTCCAGGCCGGGGACACGTGCGAGCAGTCGTTGCACCGCCCCGTGCCCGGCGGACCAGCCAGTTTGTTGCCCGTCTCGCTGTCCCACACGCTGAATCGGAATTCGTTTGCGGCTCAAGCGGACGCACGCTGGACGTGACGAACACCGTCCCATCCGGGCTGAAGGCCACGAAACGCACCTGCGCGTCCGGGTATGCCTGGATCATGCGGCGCGGGGTGGCGGTCGCGACGTCCCACAGCACGACCTGCCCGTCATCGGTCCCGACCGCCAACAGCGATCCGTCCGGGCTGAAAGCCAGCTCGGCGTGCCCTGCGATCCGGACGCGCCCGGCAGCAGCGCGCGTTCCGCGCCGGAGGGCCGCGACCACAAGCGCGACCCGTGTTGGGCACCGAGATCGCCAGCAGGTTACCGTCCGGGCTGAAAGCCAGATCGGCGGCGGGCCGTCCAGCGTGATCGGCGCGAGCTGCGCGCCGGTCGCGATGTCCCACAAGAAGACCAGGTTAGGCGCGCCGGTCGTCGCCGGTTAGATCGCCGCTGCTGACGGCCAGCACCTGACCATCGGGGCTAAAGGTCAGATAGTTGGGCTGGAAGGGCAGCTGCACGCCGAATTTCTCCGCTGCTGTCGGGGCGGTGGTGCCGGTCGTGATCTCGCCCATGTAGAGCAGCGTCATGGTGGGCGCGGACACGCTGCGCTCCAACGTGGCATAATGCGTCGTGAAGGCGTCTTTTGGAGCGGCGGCCACGCGGATAACGGTTTGCTGTGGATGGGCCAGCGCCAGGGTCGTGGCGGCATGGGTCGCGGCGCTGTAATAACGCAGCACGCCCGTCGCGTCGATGATCAGCGCGTCGCCGCTGCTCAGCAGCGCCGCTCCGACCGCGTTTTGCAGCAGCGGTGCCTGTGTCGTCAGAGTTAACTGCGCGGCATTCGCCGGGCCGATCGGGCTGGCCGGGATTGCGCCTGGCCCTGCGCGGGACGCTCACTGCGCCGCCGACTGGTGCCAGCCAATAATCGACGTTATCGCCTTCAATCACCCAGCCCTGCGTGACACCGACCGCGCTCGCATACTCGATCTGCCACCACGTGCGGTTATCCACGCAGCGCGGCCCGCCGATCACGCTGAACGTCCCGCCCGGCAGCAGCAGTCCGGACACGGCGCTCGGATCGGTGAGCGATGGGGGATTGCGGATGTTGATCGAGCTGGTGGTGATGGAACGCGCCTGCATGCCCACGGCCAGCCGGGTGGGCAGGCCGCCCGCGCACACGACCGACCCGGTTGCGACGGGGACGGTCGGCGTGGGCGGGGCCACCGCGAAGGGCGTCGGGCTGGGGATGGGCGTGACGATAGCGGTCTGGACCGGCGTGCTGCCCGGAGTGCCACCCGGCGCGCCGGAAGTGTCCGTGCACAGGAAAACCGTCTGGCGGTTGGCGGACACGCGGTAATCGTACTGCACGCCGTTATAGACCAGCAGCACGACGTAGCCGTTCGTCATGACTTGCGAATATGCGAATCCCGCTTGCGGGCAGCCCAGACTGGTATCAGGGAAATTCTTCTGTTCCCAGCTCCAGCTTGCCATATTCGAGAGCGTCAGATTGGTGCCAAGTTTGGTGTTGAGCGCGGCGAGTGCATCCAACACCGCCTGAGGGGCGTCCTGGGCCAACGCATCGGTCACCGGGCCGGACAGCGCGGCCAGGACCGCGACTACCGTCACCAGGAGCACAAGAGATCGTCGCAGCATAATTCCTCCAACAGGTGATGAAGCAGAATACAGGCAGACGGGCCTAGTCACGGGGCGGCTGGTAGGCCCGTACCGAAAATACATTCTCAAAGGGGCGCTGGTCGTCCAGCCCGATGTTGTGTTCGACCATCGCCGCGTGAACAGCGGCGATCCCACGCGCGACCGTGTCGTCTGACATGCGCCACATGTTCGACCAGCTGCGCATCTCCAACCGCTGGAGGAACAGGCGCGGCACACGCATCGTCAGGTACGCATGATTCAGCATCTCGCCGTCGGGCCGCCAGCCGGAGTCCTCTAGAAAAGTCTCGCGCTCCTCGAAGGACACGCCGACGTGTTGTCGACGTTCTTTGCCCACGGCGTTATCCCAGGCATCCGCGAGCACATCGTTCGCGCGAGAATCGCTATCGTTCCAGGCGTGCAGCAGCACGCCCCCCGGGCGCAGAACGCGCGCGATCTCGTGCAGGACGTCTCGCCATTCCACGATCAGATGGAAGACGTGCACGGCGACCACGGCGTCAAATATATGCGTGGCAAAGGGCAGGTGCAGCGCGTCCCCGTTGGTGGGGTAGACGCGCTGATCGTCGCGTTTGGCGAGCAGGCGCGCTAGCATTTTAGTCGAGAGATCGACGCCAACCACGTCGCGCACATGGGGAGCCAGCGGCAGCGCGATGCGCCCCGTCCCGATCCCCACTTCCAGGACGCGGCTGTCTGCCGTCAGATGACCGGCGGTACACAGCAGCGCGGCGGCGTGGTCTTCTTCCCCAGGCGGAAAGCCGCGCGTCTCGTCGTAAAAACCGGCGGCGCGATCGAACACAATGGATTGCGATGGCATGGCACTTCCTCGCGGAACTCTGTGTGGGTGGATAAGGTGATGGTTTGCGCTGGTATTCACGATAGCACCGCTTGGCCCGCCTCGCAAGAGGTGCGGCGATCGCGGCCCAGCAAGCCTCACCCGCGCGTTGACGCTGATCGGGGGGCGTGCTATCCTCTGAACAAATCGTCCGGGAAACATATAGAGCAGGTCAAGCGCATGTCACAGTCGGATCCGCTGCATCTACAGCCCGCGCCCAACGCGAACCAACCCGAAACGATGCCAGAACTCACTGAGCGCCAGGAATACATCCTGTCGCTGATCGTGCGCGAATACGTGCGCGACGCGCAGCCGGTGGGCTCGAAGGCGCTGGTCGAGCGCTTTGACCTGGATGTCAGCAGCGCGACCGTCCGCAACGAGATGGCTGCCCTCGAAGAACACGGCCTGATCTACGCGCCGCACACCTCGGCGGGCCGCGTGCCGACGCGGCAGGGCTACCGCTATTTTGTGCGCCGCTTGCTGACGGCGGTCAAGCTGACGACGGTCGAGCAGCGCCGTATCTCGCACGCCTTTGAGGGCGCGGCGCTCAACGTCGAGGAATGGCCGCGCATCGCGGCGATGGCTCTGGCGCGGACCGTCCGCACGGCGGCCTTAGTGACTCCGCCGCGCGCACTCGAAAATCACTTCAAGCATTTGGAGCTGATCAGTACGCAGGGGCGGCTGGTGCTGATGGTCCTGGTGTTGCAGGGTGGCAGTGTTCACCAACAGGTGCTCACGTTGGCCGAGCCGGTTCCCCAGGAGACGCTGTCGCACACGGCGGGCGTCATCAACGCGATCTGCGCGGGCATGACCGCCCAACAGGTGCGCGGCAAGACGCGCGGCGCGTCCGACGAACTGACGCGCGAGATTGGCGAGCTGGTGGCGGACGCCGTGACTCAGTCGAACCAGCAGTCAGCGCGCGACATTTACCGCTATGGGCTGAGCGAAACGCTCAATACCCTGAGCGAGGACGAAGCGCACCAGGCGGTGCGCGTCCTTGAGGAAGAAGACCTGCTCGAAGCGATCTTGCGCGAAATCCTCGATCCTTCGCAGGCCGACGTGCGGATCGTCGTGGCTGGGGAAGGGCGCTGGGAGAGTCTGAGCCATCTCAGTATGGTGATGGGCCGCTATGGAACGCCGCAAGCGCATGGAGCGCTGGGCGTGCTCGGCCCCACCCGGATGCGCTATGGGCAGGCGATCAGCGCCGTGCGTTATGTGGCCGATCTGATGTCCGGCTTGATGGATGACGTCTACGGCGGCGGCGAGTAGAACCGGGTAAAACGAGCCTATTCTGGACTCTGTGATTCTCCTGTTTTTTCTGTAGCCCACGATTTTCTCGTTTTTTCGATTCTGGCGATTTTGCTGGTTGGCAAATGGCAAGGGCTGGCGTATAATCCGCTATAGATTGTCCGATAACATTCACGAATATCGCACTTATTCTTGCTTTTTATGCGGGCGAAATCTGTGAATGGCGAGGACAGCACAATCTAACGAGGTATGGTCATGGCTTTACGCACCCCGATTTGCGCTTGTATGTGTCTGGCGAGGCTACGCGAGCAGCACTTGTGGTGCGATGCTGGCGGCTGATCGCAGCCCCAGCCAAAACCCGTGAATCACCGAACCGGTCACGCCCACAAGTGTGACCGGTTTTTTGTTTTATCTCTGTGCATCACATCGCAGGCACTTAGCAGCCTTAAGGAGAATCGCATGGCTACCGAGCAGCAGGTGAAAACTCATATCGCTGACAACGTCACCCAACTGGTGGGCAATACACCCCTGGTGCGTCTCAACCGTGTGACCGGCGGCGCAGCGGCGACCGTCGTCGCCAAACTCGAATACTACAACCCGGCTAAGAGCGTCAAGGACCGCATCGGTCTGGCGATGATCGAAGCCGCCGAACGTGCGGGCAAGATCAAGCCCGAGACGGTGATCGTCGAGCCGACCAGCGGCAATACGGGCATTGCTCTGGCGATGGTCTGCGCGCAGCGCGGCTATCACCTGATCCTGACGATGCCGGACACGATGAGCAAGGAACGCCGCAAAGTGCTGCGCGCGTTTGGGGCGGAGCTGGTGCTGACGCCCGGCGACAAAGGCATGAACGCTGCGATTGCCGCCGCGAACCAGCTCGCCGCCGAAAACCCGAACGTGTTCATCCCGCAGCAGTTCGAGAATCCCGCCAACCCGGACATCCACCGTCGCACAACCGCCGAAGAAATCTGGCGCGATACGGCGGGCGAGGTCGATATCCTGGTCGCCGGTGTGGGCACGGGCGGCACGATCACGGGTGTGGGCGAGGTGCTCAAGGCACGCAAGCCGTCCGTGCGCGTGGTGGCGGTTGAGCCGGCGGGATCGCCGGTGCTGTCCGGTGGCGAAAAAGGCCCGCATCCCATCCAGGGCATCGGCGCGGGCTTCATCCCGAAGGTGCTCAATACGTCCATCTATGACGAAGTGGTGCGCGTGGAGGGCGACGACGCCTTCAAAATGGCGCGCCGCATGGCGACCGAAGAAGGTCTGCTGGTCGGCATTTCGTCCGGCGCGGCGACGTGGGCGGCCGTCCAGGTCGCGCAGCGTCCCGAAAACGCCGGCAAGCTGGTCGTCGTCATCATCCCGTCGTGGGGCGAGCGTTATCTCTCGACGCCGCTCTTCGCCGGACCTGAGCTGATCGAACCTCACCGCCGGCAGAGGATCCGCAAGTCTCCCTGCTCTAACTCGGTGGGAGAAGCGGGATTTGAGGGGCTGAGGCCGCAATCGGGGAGGTTACGAGGATCGATGTTGAACACGGTCCGCGCTGATGTGCGGTGCATACTGGAACGCGATCCGGCTGCGCGTAACTGGCTGGAAGTCGCGACCTCGTACCCGGGCCTGCACGCGGTTTGGGCGCATCGCATCGCCCACCGTTTGTGGCGGGCCGGGTTGAAACTCCCGGCGCGCTGGTTGTCACAGGTGGCGCGCACGGTGACCGGCGTCGAGATTCATCCCGGCGCGACGATTGGGCCACGCCTGTTCATCGATCACGGCATGGGCGTGGTGATTGGCGAAACCGCCGAGATCGGCGCGGACGTGACGCTATATCACGGCGTGACGCTGGGCGGTGTCAGTCTGGCCAAAGGTAAACGGCACCCGACGCTGCACGACGGCGTGGTTGTGGGGGCCGGAGCGAAGGTGTTAGGAGCGATAACTGTGGGCAAGAATTCGCGCATTGGCGCAAATGCAGTCGTGGTAAAAGATGTCGAGCCGGATATGGTCGTGGTTGGGATTCCCGGCAAGCCAGTGCGCCGCACCGGTCCCGAACCGGACGGTCACCGACCCGATCTGCACCACGATATTCTGCCAGACGTGGTCGCCGCGCGGCTGGATCGCATCCTCGACCGGCTGGACGAGGTCGAGCGCACGATCCATGTGACGAGCGGCAATGGAACCGACAACGGCAACGGTCACCACGAGGAAGAGCCGATCCACTTCGAAGAAATGGATTACGCGATCTGATCGCATCAGCCTGATCGCATCAGCCTGATCGCATTAACCCGGTAGGAGTACGTGCCATGACGACACCGAGCCAGATGCCTGTTGGGACGATTGCCTGGGCCGATCTCACGGTGCCGGACGCTGCATCGCTGCGCGATTTTTATTGCGACGTGCTTGGCTGGCGTTTCGAGCCGGTGGACATGGGCAGCTATTCGGATTTCAGTATGCTGCCTCCGTCCGGGGATCGCCCGGTGGCAGGCGTGTGTCATGCACGGGGCATCAACGCGGATATTCCGCCGCAGTGGATGATCTATGTGATTGTGGACGATCTTCCGGCGACCTTGGATCGCTGCCGGGCGGCAGGTGGGCGCGTGCTTCTGTCGCCTGACCAGTTGGGCGAAGGCGTACA
This sequence comes from uncultured Chloroflexia bacterium, assembly GCA_963826505.1. Taxonomy (GTDB): domain Bacteria; phylum Chloroflexota; class Anaerolineae; order Aggregatilineales; family Aggregatilineaceae; genus CAWGXG01. Next base: position 190,140 of record CAWGXG010000010.1, on the reverse strand, counting down.
CCATGCGATCATTCAGGATCCGGCGGGTGCGGTCATGGCGCTCTACCAACCGGGCGACTAGGCGCGCAGCGTCAGTGCGCCGCGATGGTTCGGAGATATTGGATCAGGTCGAGATTGCCAAGATCGATCCCGTGCATCGCGAGATACAGCGCCGCCTGGGAACGATGCTCCGTGTGATGGTTGATGACATGTGACATCAATTCCCACAGCATATCGTGATGCTCGATGCCCCGCGTCGTGTGGTACGTGATCAACGCTTCGCCCGTGCCCACCTGCTCCAGGAAACGGCGCATATCGTCCCGCTGCGACACCCATCGCGTGTCCAGCGCATCTAGCGTGGGCACGTCCGCCGCCTCCAACAAGTGAAGCGGTGATTCTCCCTGACAGCGGGCCAGCCAGACCTGCTCCGCCGCCAGCATGTGTACCAACAGATCCTGCAGCGACAGATAGCCCGCGCGAATGGGGACATGGAGTTGTTCGTCGCGCAGGAGCCGCGCGCCCTGGATGACGCGGTCATTTGCCCAGCACGTATAGTCATAGAGCAGTACCGGATCCACGTTCATGGTTTGACCTCCTCACGGGGCAAGACCCCCCAACTCACCGAACGCGCAGCGCCTATAGATTATAGGGCTTTTGCGGCCAATTGGGGGAGGGTGGTGTTTGGTCATCGGCGGGAGGATGGCTACAATCGTCCCTATCGCTCACCATCTGGAGATGATCGCCAACCGATGCCCGTGTCTGAGCCTTACGCGCCCGTCAGCCTGCTGTGGCCGCCCAATGCCCCGGCGGCCGCGACGAACGCGGCCCGTTTATCGTCGGCTGCCGCCGCTGATCTCGATCTGGATTTCGCTGTCAGCGCGTTGAGCACGGCGCATGGCTACGCGCCGCGCGTCCGAGATGTGCTGCTGACGCTCATCACCGATCCCGCCGTGATCGGCTACCGGCAGGACATTCTTTCCGATCTGCTGAACACGCCCGAGCTGGCCGATCGTCTGGTGGATCTGCTGCCGCGTTTGGCGGCGCTGGATTTGTTCGGCTATTCCACGCAGGTCGATCAATCGCCGCTGCACGAAGTCGTGTGGCGCATCGGGCAGTTGGAAAGCTACGTCGAGGCGGTGACCGGGCTGCATGCCGTGTTCGAGGGCATCACGCACCGCGTGCAGGCGGCGGGCTGGCGCGCGCTGCACGCGCAGATCGATACGGTGGCCGAGGACGCGACGTTCCGCCAGTTGGTGACCGAGCTGCCCGATCTGCTCAAAAAAGTGCGCGGCATTGCGAGTATCACCGTCGGGATCAACCTGGACGACCGGCTGCGCCCGGTCGAGGCGACGCTGGTGGCGGTCAATAACAAAAAATACCGGAGCAGCGATACCGCGCTGTTCAGCGTATTGTTCGGGCGCGACGCGGGCGCGTCCCAATGGGAAGGACTGGCGGCGCTGCATGCCGCCGCGCCCAAAATCCCGACGGGGATTCATCCCAGCGCGCGCGGCATGGACCTGGATAACCCGCTGTTGTACCCGCTGTTCCGCGATCTGGCCGACGTGCTGAAGAAGATCAGCCGCCCAGTCGCGGCAGCCTTGCAGCGCTATCTGCGGCTCAACGTCGCGGCGCTGAGCGATCTCGGCGCGGAGCTGGCCTTTTACCTGGGCGCGGTCGCGCTGATTCGGCGCGTGGACGCGGCGGGCCTGCCGTTCTGCCGCCCAGAGATCGCGCCGCCCGACGAGCGCGTATGCGAGATTGAGAGCGCGTACAATCTCAATCTCGCGTTGCGGCGGCTGGCCGCCGATCCGTCCATCGATCTGAGCGCCGCCATCGTGACGAGCGATGTCGCTTTTGGGCGTGACGGGCGCATCTTCGTGCTGACCGGGCCAAACCAGGGCGGCAAGACGACCTATACCCAGGCGGTCGGGCTGGCGCACGTGTTGGCTCAAGCCGGGATCAGCGTGCCGGGCACACGCGCGCGCATCAGTCCGCTGGATGGCATTTACACGCATTTCCCGGTCGAAGAGCGGCCCGAAAGCGGCACGGGGCGTCTGGGCGAAGAGGCCCGCCGCCTGAACGACATCTTCGCGCAGGCCACGCGCCACAGCCTGATTCTGCTCAACGAATCGCTGGCGAGCACCAGTCCTGGCGAGAGTCTGTATCTGGCGCAGGACGTGGTGCGGGCGCTGCGACGGTTGGGCGCGCGCGCCATCTACGCCACCCATCTTGCACGATCTGGCGGCAGGCTGTGAGGCACTCAACGCGGAGACGCCCGGCGACAGCACGATCGTCAGCCTGGTGTCGCTGGCGGGAGAGCAGGACGGCGCGCGCCAGACGTATCGCATCGTGCCGGGACCGCCGCGCGGACGCAGTTATGCGCGCGAAATCGCGCTGCGCTACGGCATCAGCTTCGAGCAGATCAGCGATCTGCTGGCCCGGCGCGGCCTGCTAAACGGCGACGAGTGACCGGTTTTGTACATTCCTAAATTGTTGTCCGGTTGGCCGGGCTGGTATACACTCTCAGGATGATCACCTTAACCAAATACCAACGTCTGTTTGTTTTGCTACTCCTGCTGAGCGGCGTGTTGGCGCTGGCGGCATGCGGTGATCCGCAGCCGATTGCGGTCTTTGTCACGCCCACACTGGCGAGCACAGCCTCGCCTGTACCGTCGCCGATCCCGGTAGCGCAGCAGCCGACCCAGTATGCGATTACGCCGCTGCCGACGCCGCTGCCCGCGCCCCCCGGCGTCACATGGGGACCGATCACCGGGCCGAATTACACGCCGGAACCCTTGTTCACGCCGCTGCCCACCGAACTCCACGAGCGCGCGTGTACGCTGCTGATCGAAGTGGGACCGCAGTCGTTGTATGCTTCCCCAGACTTAAGTGCTGCTGTCGTCGGAAGCGCGCCTTATTATCAGCGCCTGGGCGTCACCCAGTTCGCGACCGATGCGAGTGGCACACGCTGGGCGGGTACGCCCGCGGGCTGGCTGCCGCTGGTTGTGGATGGCGTTGAGACGGCCCAGGTCGGGCCGATGCGCTCGTGCGACATCATGGCCGGGACTATGACTGATACGGCGCTGGCCGGATTGCACGTCCTCAATGGGACCAGCGTCGATCAGGTGATGACCTATGTCCGGCGTATGAAGCAGGCCGGGCACCCGGTCGCGACGATCAAAGGACTGAACGGCACCGAGGACATGCTCAACCAGATCGAAATCGAATCGCCGGAAACGATCACCGTGTACCGCTCGCTGATCAACGACTGGCGTTATGGCGACTGCCCGATCGAAATCAACGAATCGCCCGATCCCGCCGAGACAGCCCAACACTGGCTCGACGCGCTCCAACCCTATTGGAGCAAGGTCAACGCCGACTATTATGAAGTCGTCAATGAGTGCGCGGCGACGCTCGAATGGTTGAACGCCTTCAGCATCGAGGCCATGAAGATCGCCAACCAGCGCGGCGAGTGTCTCCTGCTGTTCTCGTTCGCGGGCGGACATCCCGATATGGGCATGTTCGACGCGCTGCTCCCCGCTTACCAGTACGCGGCGGAGAATCCCTGCCAGCCGGGGCGCACGCACGGCATCGCCATGCACGCCTACAGCCTGCAAGATAACGTCCTGGCCTCGGAGTCCGACAAGTGGCTGGTGTTCCGCCACCGGATTCTGCATGATCGCTTGCTGCAAGTGCTGCCCGAAGCGGCCAATCTGCCGGTCATCATCACGGAGATGGGCATCGGCGGCGGTACGCTGCCTCCCACGTGTGACGATGTGGTGCGCGATGCCGTCCAGTACACGTACGAGCTCGAAGAAGACCCGTATGTACAGGGGTTCGAGCTGTGGAATGTCGGGACGGGCGCGCAGTGGTACGACGTTACCGGGTGTTTGCCCCAGTTGGCGGACGCTCTGATCGAATATTACACACCGCCAGGATGACGCGCACGGCGGTACGCAACACGGATAATCACATCAGGGTGGGATGTGTCACAACGTGTGCCCTGGCAGTGCCATGCAGCGGGGGCCATATTCTAGGATTCTGATGCGATGTGTGGTTATTGCAAAGCCGCCAGCGCGGTCTTGGACGCGCTGTGGGAAGACGACGATTTCCGCGAGTTTTTCTATTCAAAAGGCTATGAGCTGTCCGATCTGGGGCCGCTGACGCACGATGTGTTTGTGCCGGCCTATCTCAGCGTCAAACGCATGCTGCACGGCGGTGAGCTGGAACTGCTCGAAGCGGAGATCGCTCAAGACGTGCTCGGTCCGCTGTACGATCGCCCCTCCTTCCGCGCCGTGTGGGAAAGCTGGGATCAATCCACGCGCGAAGAATTCTTGCGCGAGCAGTCGGAGACGAAGCTCGGCCTGCTGTTGGTGCGCGTCCACAGTGGGTGGCTGATGGATGCTTACACGCAGGCTTTCAAGGATCGCCAGTCGTAACACCCCGCCAACACCAGCCGGTCGCGTCATGTGCCGCCGGTGATATCCCATACCCCCAGTGTAACGACCAGTTGGCTGCGCCCGCCCGGTGTGCTGTTGTAGCGCGTCCCGAAAGACACCACCTGCCGCTGACCGCCTTTGAGTTCGAAGTTCAGCGTGTTGGACTGCGTCCGCTGCCACGAGCCGCTGACTAACTGCAAGGTGTGTTTCCCGGCCCCAACCTGGAGGGCGGTGGCGCCTTTTTCGGTCAGCGTCGCGGCCGTCTGGCGATCGATCAACACTTTGAGCGGAAACAGCCCCATCGTCGCCGACAGTCCCAGAACTTTGGCAGCGCTGTCCATCGGCCCCATGACGACGACCGTACCGTGCGCGCCACCCAGCGCCGTCACCAGCCGTTCCACGTCGAACGCAAAACGGTCGTGGCTCAGCTCGATCGCGTTGCAGCGCGCCAACGGTTTTAGGGGATCGGGCAGATGGCTGGCGGCGGGCATCTCGGCCCGTTGGATCAGGACCGGGATCACCAACAGGTTATGACGCAGTGCCGCCGCGATTTCGCGCCGCACGAAGTCATCCGGTTCGTCCAGACGACGCCCGTGTGAGCCGGATACGGTCAGCCATTGGGGGCCGATGACGGCCAGCAGCGCTGTACAGGACGCGATCGCGTCGTCGATCGCGTCGGCGAAATCCGCGCCCGGCGTGATGGCGGCCACATCGAGAAAGACTTCACCCTGGTCATAGTAGGTAATGAGTTGGTCGTACAACCGCCCGACGTAGCCTTCGCTGTCGGCCCGTCGATAGCTGATGAAGATGCGAGTCATGATGCCTTCCTCTCCACTGACGCGCGATGTCGCCCCAAATAGCGATCGATGCGGCACGATCCGAAGAAGGTTGGTCTGACCCCTGCCGCCGCGTGCTGACAGGGTACGCATATTGTAGGTCCCGTTTGCGGTTTTTGTCATCCTATACTAAATTCACACTATGCACAGTCGGGCTAAAATGTGTCAACAACCACCTGTCCCAAAGAATTATGAATTATGTTATCATTAGTCTATCGGTGGGTGGGTGCTGCGCTGGGTAATCTCCGGCGCGGAGGCTGCGTATGGGGATCTGCCAGCCCGCCGGTGTGCCGAGCCGTCTCTCCCAACATAAGGTGGTAGATGTAGCATGGACTTCGACGAAAATCAGCAGCAGCCAACTCCCTCCAATAATTCCAACGACGACTCCGAAGAATCGGGAGCGAGCTTTTTGGAGATGCTGGAGGCGTCCTTTGATTATGAGCCGCCACACCGGGGCGCGATCCGCGATGCGATAATTCTGCAGATCGAGCCGCACGAAATCATTGTAGATATGGGGGCCAAGCAAGACGGCATCGTCACGTCGCAAGACCTCGACCGCCTCGACCCCGAGTTTCGCAAGAGCTTGCACATGGGCATGAATGTGCCGGTGTACGTGCTCAACCCGCGCGACAACGAGGGTAATCTGATCGTGTCGATCAACATGGGCCTCCAACAGTATGATTGGGACGCGGCCCGTAAACTGCTCGAAAGCGATCAGGTGGTTGAGGTGACGGTTACCGGCCACAATCGCGGTGGCGTGTTGGTTCGCTGGAAAATGTTGGAAGGCTTTATCCCGTCATCGCATATGGTGACGGTCAGCGCCGGGCTGCAAGGCAACGACCGGCGCGAAGCGCTGAATTCGCTCGTAGGGCAGAAATTGGGCGTCAAGGTGATCGAGGTTGACCAGGATCGCCGTCGCTTGATCTTCTCCGAGCGCGAGGCGCAGCGCGAATGGCGCGCCCAGCAGAAAGCGCGCTTGCTGTCCGAGCTGCACGAAGGCGACGTAGTGCGTGGCACCGTCACCGGTCTGCGCGACTTCGGCGCGTTCGTCAACCTGGGCGGGGCCGACGGCCTGATTCACGTCAGCGAGCTGGCCTGGCACCGGGTCGATCACCCGCGTGACGTGCTGCGCGTGGGCGAGGAAATCGATGTCTACGTGCTGAGCCTGGACCGCGAAACGAACCGGATCGCGCTCAGCCGCAAGCGTCTGCTGGCCGATCCCTGGGATGATGCGCTTGAGCGCTATCACGAGGGGATGTTGGTCGAAGGCACCGTGACCAACGTGGTCGATTTCGGGGCGTTCATCGCGCTCGACGACGGGCTAGAAGGGCTGCTCCACCTCAGCGAGATGGGCGACGGCGCGTTGAAAGAGCCGTACAGTTATGTCAAGAAGGGCGATCGCCTGCAACTGCGCATCAGCCGTCTGGAACCCGATCAGCGCCGCGTGGGATTCACGCAGCGGTGGGGTGTTGAGCCGGAGGCCGAGGTGAGCGCGGAAGCCACCGATTCAGGCGCTGCCGCAGAGGCCGCCCCTGAAGAAGAAGCCGCCGCAGCTGTAGAGGTGGCCCCTGAAGAAACCGCCGCAGCCGCAGAGGTGGCCCCTGAAGAAGCCGCCGCAGTCGCAGAAGTTGCGCTCGAAGAGGCCGAGATGCCTGAGGAAGCCGCACCGGTTGAAGAGGTCGCTGCATCTGATGAGATGGTAACTCCGGACGAAGTCGCGCCGGTTGAGGATGTCGCCGTGGCTGACGAGTTGGAGATGCCCGACGAGGCCGCGGCTTCTGACGAAATCGCACCGGAAGACGACGTGGCAGAAGATGACGCGCCCGCCGAGGATGCCGACGCTTCCCCGGAGGACGAGGATTAACGGGTTCTGCCGCTGGCAGAAGACCGGACATACACACCACCAGGGATCAGAGAGCAAACCTGCTCTCTGATGTGTTTTTATTGGTGGAGTATGTTTGCCTCACCCTTCTGAACTCAGTCTGGATTTTGCCCGCGTTTTCGTTATAATAGGCGCGCCGCTCTGTGTAGGGGTGGCACCATATGATGCCAATCACCTGTCCCTGACGGCGCGCGTGCGCTGCGGGCCGGGGGAGAGAGTCTAACCGGGGAGGTGAGGTCATGAAGGTACGGTCATCGGTGCGCAAGATGTGTGACAAGTGCTACTTCGTGCGCCGCAACGGGCGTCTGTACGTGATGTGCGCGTCCAACCCGAAGCACAAACAGCGCCAGGGATGATGCGTTTCACCGGATGAGCAGAAACGGGCCGACAGCGGCTCGTTTTTGTTTTGCGGCAAGAGTGAGCCTTGTGGTTTCACATAACACATCGGGCGCGCTGTAGAGTTCCACAGCGCGCCCGATTATTGATTCCACAAATTGACGGAGGTTTGGCTTAACGCCGACTGCGATCCCCACCGCCGCGGTTGCCACCACGATCGCCACCGCCACGACGGTCACCGCCGCCCCGGCGATCCCCACCGCGCCCGCCGCTGCGCCCGCCGCCGCTGATCTTGGTATCGGCTTTGCGCGCTTCTTCGAGCGTCCAGCCTTCGAGCACGGCCTGACGGCTCAAACGGATTTTGCGGTCGCTGTCGATGTCGGTGATCATGACCATGATCTCGTCACCCACGGCGACTTCATCTTCCACGCTGACGATGTGGCGATCGGCCAGCTGGCTGATCGGCACGAGGCCATCCTGACCCGGCAGGACTTCCACGAACGCACCATACGCCTCGACGCGCGTCACGCGCCCAGTATAGATGCGACCCAGTTCCGCCTCTTCGACCATGGCCAGGATCATGTCGCGGGCGCGGTTGGCGCTCGGACCATCGTTGCTGGCGATGAAGACCGTACCGTCTTCGGCGATGTCCACTTTGGTATCGGTTTTTTCCTGGATGCCGCGAATGTTCTTACCACCCGGCCCAATAATCATGCCGATCTTGTCGACGTTGACCTTGACGGTCAGGATACGCGGCGCGTAGGGGTTGAGTTCCGTGCGCGGCGCGGGGATGGTCTGCAGATCAGCTCGAGAATCTGCAAACGGGCGTCGCGCGCCTGGCTCAGCGCCTGGCGCAGCACGTCGTCGGACACGCCCCTGATCTTGATGTCCATCTGCAAGGCGGTGATGCCGACTTCGGTCCCGGCGACTTTGAAGTCCATATCGCCCAGGTGATCTTCCATGCCCTGGATGTCGGTCAGCACGGCGTAGCGTTCGCCTTCTTTGATCAGGCCCATCGCGATCCCGGCCACCGGACGGCGCAGCGGAACCCCGCCAGCCATCAAGGACAAGGTGCTGCCGCACACGCTCGCCATGCTGGTGCTGCCGTTGGACGACATCACTTCGCTGACGACGCGAATGGTGTACGGGAATTCGTCTTCGGGTGGGATCACAGCGCGCAGCGCGGTTTCGGCCAGCGCCCCATGCCCGATTTCGCGGCGCTTGGGGCCGCGCAGCATCCACGTCTCGCCGGTGGAATAGGGCGGGAAATTGTAGTGATGCATGTAGCGCTTGGTGTCTTCGGGATACAGCCCGTCGAGCGGCTGGCTGTCACGCGGGGTGCCCAGCGTGCAGATGCTCAACACCTGAGTTTGACCGCGCTTGAACAGGCCGGAGCCGTGCACGCGCGGGACGGTGTCTACCTCGGCGGACAGCGGGCGGATCGTGACGTAGTCGCGGCCATCCGGGCGCACGCCGTCTTCGAGAATGCGGCGGCGGACTTCCTTCTTAATCGACTCGTTGAGGGCCTCGCGCACGTCCTTGAGGCTGACCACGTCGTCTTCATCGACCGGCGCGGTAGTTTCGTATTCGGCCAGCAGGCGCTCGCGCAGATCGTCGATGGCGGCGTTGCGCTCGTCGCGGTCCAACTGGTTGGCCACGATGTCTGCCACGGCGCTCGAGACTTTGCCATGTACTTCGGCCGCCAGGTCAGCGTCGACTTTGGCAGGTGTGTATTCGCGCTTGGCCTTACCCAACTGGGCGCGCATTTCGTTCTGAATGCGGATCACGTCCTGCATGGCGTCGTGCCCAAAGCGCAGGGCGCGCACCATAGTTTCCTCGTCCACTTCCGAGGCTCCCGCTTCGACCATGATCACCGCATCGGCGGTACCGGCCATGCGCAGGTCGAGCGCGCTGTCTTCCATCTGCGGGATCAGCGGGTTGACGACGAATTCACCGTCTACCATGCCGATGCGAATCGCGGCGATCGGTCCGTCCCAGGGCACATCCGAGATCGTCAGGGCGGCGCTGGCCGCGATGATCGAGAGCATGTCGGCGTGGTGTTCCTGGTCGTGGCTCAGCGGCGTGACGATGACCTGCACTTCGTTGCGCATGTCTTTGGGGAAGAGCGGACGCAGGGGCCGGTCGGTGACGCGGGCGATCAGGATGCTCGCTTCCGAGGGGCGGCCTTCACGCCGCATGAAACTGCCGGGGATACGCCCCGCCGCGTACAGCTTTTCTTCGTAGTCCACACTCAGCGGGAAAAAGTCGATTCCCTCGCGGGCTGTGGAGCTCATCGTGGCCGCCGCAAAGACGACGGTATCGCCTTCGCGCACGGTGACTGCGCCACCAGCCTGTTCGGCCAGCTTGCCGGATTCGATTACGAGTTCGCGGTCGCCAAGTTTGGCCACGAAGCGATGATTTTCGGGCATCGCAGTAAATGGGGTCATCTAAACCTCCGTCATAGACTTGGCCCAGAGGTCAGGGACTGGAACGTGGTGTCAAACGGGGCCACTTGCGCCCATTCATTTGACCGCATGTTCCAATTCCTGCCGCTCTGGGCCACGTATCGATCAATCGGGAATGTCTTCACGTTTGCCAACGACGGCAAATCCCTCCGGCGCATTCCGGGCCGGGCAAAACCAGCGTCTATCTATCATAGGCAGGACAGCGCGGGCCAACTTGTGATCCGCGCTGTGCGTTTCTCGTCTCTCTTAGCGTCGCAGACCCAGTCGCTGAATCAATTCGCGATAGGCTGCCGGGTCCTTGCGGTTCACGTACTTCAAGTGGCGGCGACGCTGCCCCACAAGCTTGAGTAGACCGCGTCGGCTGTGCTCATCGTGCTTGTGAATCTTGAGGTGCTCGGTGAGCTGCTCGATGCGCGTCGTCAACAGGGCGACCTGCACTTCTGGCGACCCCGTATCGCCTTCGTGGCGCGCATAATTCTGGATGATGGTTTCTTTTTCTTTCTTCGTGATACCCATAGCGTCCCTTATCCCTCGTTAGCTCTGTCACCGGGCACACCGGACGTTGGTATGCCGGTCATCGACCACTGAAATCGCACGCATTATACCACTCGTCCAAGGGCATTGAAAGCCTGAATTGATTTGGGCACGGCAATATCGCCTTAACCTGGCTCAAAAACGGCGGTATTTGTGCAAAACGCCAAAAGATACCCGGCGTAGTCCACACGGGGTAATGCAGAGAGAAGATCGGGCGCACGATCAGTTTTCGGCGGCATCTCCGGCGACCATACACACGGTATGGTGGGTGCGGAACAGGCTGAACAGGTCGCGCTGACCGGGGACCCCTTTGAGCACGTTTTCCGACTGCATGATCGAAATCCACAAATCGAGGTTATGCTCGTCGGTCGGTACCAGCTCGTGGATGGCGTCACGTGTGATTGGGATGCGGCGGTCGTACAGATCGAGCAGCGCCTCGACGAAGCGGTTGCGCTCGTCCAACACGTCGCGCACCAGCGGCGCGTCCTCGACCAGCGAGATACCCTTCGTCGTGAAGTCGCTCTGCGGATTTTCGTACTCGTTGATGTCGATCGCACCGTCTTCCTGCAATTCTTCGACGCTTTGCTGGAAGGTCGTGCTGGGATCAAACGGGCGCAGACGTCGGTGCAGGCTGCCCAGCGGGCACCACGCGAAACCGCGGAACGACGTAAACTGCTCCACGCTGACGATCACGCGGCGGATCATATCTTCCACGTCGACGCGGTCAACCCTGGGCAGGGCAGGCATCTGCCCCGGCTCGTGCTCGACCAGTTGAATGACCGGCACCAGGTCTTCCGGGTTATGGCGGTGCGGGACCAGCTCGCGGCTGAGGATGTCCTCGCGGACCAGCGTATCGACCCATTCGGAGCGCCAGGTGTCGTTGGTGTTCAGCCCTGGCCCGATCAGCCCGTGATCCATGCCGATACCCTTGAGCAGGAATCCGTAATTGACGTATTCCCAGCCGCGCACGTGCAGCGTATTGGCGACGCGGTGCACGATCCGATCGCGGATCAGGCGCGTTTTGGTCACGACGGGATCATCCGGATTGAGTCCCACGGTATGCGCTTCGGGATCGATCAACAACATGCCTTGCGCCGCCGCCTGGACGATCAGGTCTTCGGCGCGCGCGGTGTTGGGCACGGCGCGCATTTCGATCAAGCGCCGCACGAGCCGATCCAGCGGGACTTCCGCCGCTTCGGTTCCGTGCAGCAGGAAATCGAGCTGCATGATCACGCTCGACCACTGCGACGGGCGGAACTCTGGCTCTTCTTCGCCCACATCACGGGCGACCGCGTGCGCGGCCAGCACGTCGGCGTGACGTTTCAGCTTGCAGAAGCCTTCAATATACTCGACCACTAGCGCCGGGTTTGACTCTACGAGGCGGCTGGTGCTGCCGTGGACGCCCCACACCACAACCTGCTTGTTGCGGGTGCGGACGGCGCTAAACACTTCGTTGAAGTCGCGATCGCCGCTGGCGATGATGAACACGTCGGCGCTGCCGATGTGGGCGCTGTCGTCGAGCACTTCTTTGGCGATGCGCATATCGGCGCTGTTCTTGCCGGGCAGGCTGAAAACGGGATCGATATTGTTGCGCGCCAGGCGGCTGGGGACTTCGTCGGAGACTTCGCGGCCCGTGCGGTCGACCATCGGCCCCAGGCTGCCGCGCTGGCCCCAGGGTGCATAAGCGGTCATGTGGACCACCTGCCCGTAGGTCTGCGCCTGATGGATCATGCCTTCGAGCAGGTCGTCGATGTTAATGATATAGCCCTGTTCGCTCAGGCTGATGGTGATGTTTTCGAAGTCGATATACAGCGCGACGGTTTTGCTGGGCAGGCCCAGGATCACTTCGAGCGGCTGGAAGATGACTTTCTTCAGTTCCGCCGATGGTTCATCACCCCAAAGCCGGACGCGGGTGCGATCGGTGGTCCGCACGCGGCTGACCAGCGTCGAAATGTCCATGCGCGTGGTGGCCACGATCAGCTCGTCGACGACCTGACCTTCTTGCGAAAAATAGTGGCCAAGCAGCGCGTCAACCGCCTCTGAGCGGTCCGGCACGTTGAACAGATCGTAATGCTCGCCGGCAAACACCTGCTGCACGCTGACGCCAGCGTTAGCGCCGGGCCGCCGGTAGCGATTCCAATCTGCGACCGCGATCGCGACCAGCTCGTCCGGCTCGCCCACACCAGCGGCCAGCATCGCACTGTTGAACAGAGTGCGAGCCACGGTTTGAATATCGATCGCTACGCCGCGCGATTCGAGGCGTTGCAACAAATCATCTACGTCAACTATGAGATATGCAGTCATGAGCTAATGCTCTCTACAACCCACAAATGTCCCCAGCCCAGCCCAGGGTTGGCTAAGGTCAACCTGATAACACATCGCAGGTGGGTGCAGAGAAATCACACGGGGAGCAAACAGGCGCGCCGGGGCATTCTCGTCAAAACCATAATACTCTACTAATGATCACCTCTCCAGAGCGCATTGCTCTGCCGCGGAGAGTATACGGTTCTACACAAAAACTCTTTTCCAGACGCGTGTGTTTTCGAAAGTATTCACTTGGTAACGCTACCACCAAAAATAGCCTGTTTACCTCTTTCACCTGCTAGTTCTCATTGTAGCAGGCTGTACGCAGTTAGCCAAGTCGTTTTTAGACGATTTTTACGTCCTCGCCTCAGTCTCGTGTAGTTTGCACAAGCTTATTCTCCCTGAAAAGGCCGGTTTTCAGACGGACAGAACGCGAAAACCGGAAAATAGGGCACAATCGGAGTCCGTAGGGCAAAATATACAGGACGTTGTAGGATGCCTAAAAGTGATCGAATTGCCCCGATCCGTTAATGGTCAGGGCTGCCGGTCGAGACTTAGGCGGCTGATAAAGTCATTAATCGAAATCGTGGGCAAGCTCAGCGGCTTGATATGCCCGCGTGCGATCAACTCCATGCTGACGCGCGCCACCGTTTCGTTATCCGGCGCTTCGATGACGTGTACGAAATCATACTGGCCGAGTGTGGCGTATTGATCCAGGACTTTGACGCCCAGGTTTTCAATATCGCGGCCAATCTCGCGCAGGCAGGCCGGTTCTTGGACGATGCAGGAGACGCCGTTATCGGTTAACGTGCTGAGCAGAATATAGATGGGCATAGAACGAACAACTCCTAAACAGGTCAAGCGAGAAAAAGGTTAAGTCACGCACAACTTGTGCAACGCGTCACGCCGGGGATGCCGTGCGTGCAACGATCGCGATCACCGTCGGGTCGGGGCGCAGCTCGATCTGCTGCACGTCGGCAAATCCCGCCTCGTGGAACAGACCGATCAGGTCTGGTCCTGCATATGCCGGGTAGCCGCCTTCGACGAATACCGGATTATGGGCCAGAACTTGTGGCTCGCGTGCCATCAGCACGAACAGCCCGCCGGGCGATGTGCGGCACCAGCCGGTTCCGGATTGCATCCACTATGTCAATCTCCTGGCACGCCCACAATCGGCCTAATACGCTTTAGCGAAATAGGCCATTTCGTCGGCGTCACCGCCGCAGATGATGCACTTGCCGTGCTCGCCGGGATGCGGTTGGTCCAGCGGGAAGCAGCGGCTGGTCGCCGAGGTGGCGTCCTTGACCGTATTCTCGCAGGCGGCCCCACCGCAGAACCACGACAGCGCCCATTCGCCGTCGTTGATGACGTCGATGAAATGCTCGTAGCTGTCGGTGACTTCGTGCAGATGGCTGTCGCGGATACTCGGTCGCCTGTTCCAGCAGCCCGGCCTGGATTGACGTCCAGCCGCGCGCGGATCGTCTCGACCAGCCCGTCCTGCGCCACGAATTCCTTGCCCGCCTTGCCGGGGATGTCGCGCCGGGCCAGCGCGACGCTTTGCTTGGCGACGTCCTTGGGCCCGATCTCCATCCGCAGTCGGCACGCCGCGCATTTCCCAATCGTTGAACTTGAAGCCGGGCGAGAGCGTCTCGCGGTCGTCGATGTGGATGCGGATTCCGGCGGCTTTGAGCGTGGGCGCGATGACGCTGCACGGTCGTCCATGACCAGGGCGCGCTCATCGTCGTTGCGGAAGATCGGCACGATCACGACCTGGATCGGGGCCAGCTTGGGCGGCAGGCGCAGCCCTTGATCGTCGCCGTGCGTCATGACGATCGCGCCGACCATGCGCGTGCTGACGCCCCAGGACGTGGTCCAGCAGTATTGCAGATCGTTGTTTTCGTCCGTGAACTGGATGTCGAACGCTTTGGCGAAGTTCTGGCCGAGGTGGTGACTGGTCCCGGCTTGCAGCGCTTTGCCGTCGCGCATCATGGCTTCGATGCTGAAGCTGTACATCGCCCCCGCGAACCGTTCCTGGTTGCTCTTGCGGCCCGGAATGACCGGGATCGCTGCGTCGTTGACGGCGAAATCGGTGTAGATGTCGAGCATACGCATGGTTTCGGCCATGCGCGTCGTCGTATGTGGCGTGGGCGGTGTGACCTTCCTGCCACAGAAATTCCATCGTGCGCAAAAAGAGGCGCGTGCGCAGTTCCCAGCGCACCACGTTGGCCCACTGGTTGATCAGCAGCGGCAGGTCGCGGTGGGACTGAATCCATTTCTGGAAGGCCCAGCCGATGATCGTTTCCGAGGTCGGGCGCACGACCAGTGGCTCCTCAAGCACTTTGCCGCCGCCGATGGTCACAACGGCCAGCTCCGGCGCGAAGCCCTCGACGTGCTCGGCTTCTTTTTTGAGGAAGCTCTCCGGGATGAACAGCGGGAAATAGGCGTTTTTATGGCCGGTTTCCTTAAAACGGCGATCCAACCCATCCCTGACGCCTTCCCACAGCTCATAGCCGTAGGGCTTGATGATCATGCAGCCGCGCACGGGCGAATAGTCGGCCAGGTCGGCTTTTTGCACGACATCGGTATACCATCGGGAAAAATCTTCAGACTGTGGTGTGACGCCCTGCTGAGACACGGTGGTCTGCTCCTTACATGTGACACATCCGGAAATCCGGCTTTCGCGGAGAATAGTCTGGTGATCGAAAATCCAGGCGCGCGGCGGCGTGCGCCGCACACCGGCCCGATTGTAACCGCATTTGGGGCAATCGTCACGGGGCAAGCGATGCTTACGGATAGTGTCTGCTTTCGATCAGTGCTCCCTTATGCCATAATTACGCCATTCTTATGCCGTTCACGAATCACGAGGAGGGTGTGATGAGCAGGCATATCCAAAAAGCGGCGGTGATTGGCTCCGGCACGATGGGCAGCGGCATCGCCGCGCTGCTGGCGGGGGTCGGGATTCCTGTCGTGCTGTTGGACATCGCCGCCAAGGGGACCGCGCCCGGCGATCCCCCGGAAGAGCGCAGCGCGATCGCGTTGGGCAATCTTCAAACCATGCTGAAAAGTCGCCCTCCCCAGTTGTTCGCGCCCGCCGACCGCGATCGCATCACGCCCGGCAACCTGGACGACGATCTCGCGCTGCTGGCGGACGTCGATTGGGTCATCGAAGCCATCGTCGAAAATCTGGCGATCAAGCAGGACCTGATGGCGCGCCTGGAAACAGCCTGCAAGCCATCGGCCATCATCAGCACCAACACCAGCGGGCTGCCGGTCGCTGCCGTCGCGGAAGGGCGCGGTGACGACTTCAAGCGGCGCTTCATGGGCACGCACTTTTTCAACCCGCCGCGCTATCTCAAACTGCTGGAGATCATCCCCCATCCGCAGACCGATCCTGACGTGCTGGCGTTCATGCGCGCTTTCGGGACGAATGTGCTGGGTAAGGGCGTGGTTGTGTGCAAAGACACGCCCAATTTCATCGCCAACCGCTTTATCAGCGTGGCGGGCACGTTCACCCTGAATTACGCCCTCGATCACGGCTACAGCGTGGACGAAGTCGACGCGCTGACCGGCCCGCTGATCGGGCGACCCAAGACCGGGACATTCCGCCTATACGATCTCATCGGCGCGGACATCATGGCAGCACGTCAATGCCAACCTGTACCCCGCCATCCCCGCCGACGAAGTCGCGCGAAGTGCTGGCCCACGCCGGGACGAATGCGCTGGTGGCTGGCATGGTGGAGCGCGGCTGGCTCGGCAACAAGTCCGGCCAGGGTTTTTACAGAGCGCGTGGACTTGCCTGATGGAAGTAAGGAGTTCTGGACGCTCGATCTGACGACTTCGAGTACCATCCGCCGGTCAAAGTGCGCTTTGACAGCGTGGGGCAGTTCCGCAAACTGGAAGACACGGGCGCGCGCATCAAGGCGATGGTCAACGCCGACGACCGCGCCGCGCAGTTCTTATGGCATCTGCACGCCTTCTACGTGACCTACGCCGCGCGCCGCCTGGGCGAGATCGCGGACGACATTACCGCCATCGACGACGCGAACAAATGGGGCTTCAACCACGAACTCGGCCCGTTCGAGATCTGGGATGCGCTGGGCGTGGCCGAGACGATCCCGCGCCTGGAAGCCGATGGTTACGCGGTCGCGCCCTGGGTCAAGACCATGCTCGCCAACGGCTGCTCCTCCTTCTATCGCCGCGAAAACGGCGTGATCACGGGCGTCTACGATCCCGCCTCTGGCGGGTACCGCGTGCCCGAACCTGATCCGCGCGTCGTGACGGTCCGCCGGGCTGCGCGCCGCGGGTAAACGACTCGAAGGCAACGCGGGCGCGTCGCTGCTGGATATGGGCGACGGCGTGCTGCTGCTCGAATTTCACAGCAAGGCCAACGCCATTGACGACGACATCATCGCGATGGGCTGGCGCGCGCTGGAGCTGCTCGGTTCCGGCGGCTGGAAAGGGCTGGTCATCGGCAACCAGGGCGAGCACTTCAGCGCCGGGGCGAACATCCTGCTGATCATGATGCTGGCTCAGCAGGGCGCATGGGATCAGATTGACGCCATTGTGCGCGAGCTGCAAAACCTGTTCCAGGCGCTGCGCGCCGCACCCTGTCCGGTCGTGACCGCGCCATTTGGGATGGCGTTGGGCGGCGGGGCCGAATTCCTGATGGCAGGCGCGCGCGCGGTCGCCCACGCCGAGCTGTACGCCGGGCAGGTCGAAATGGGCGTCGGATTGCTGCCCGCCGGGAGCGGCTGCAAAGAGCTGCTGCGCCGCCGTCTGAACCCGGTGATGGAGATTCCGAATGCTGACCCGCTGCCGCATCTGCAAGCCATCTTCGAAGAAATTGCGCTGGCGACCGTGTCCGAGAGCGCCAAACAGGCGCGCGCGTTGGGCTTCCTCTCACCCGCCGATCGCATCGTGCTCAACCGCGATCACCTGCTGGCCGAAGCCAAGCGCGAAGTGCTGCACCTGGCACAAGGTGGGTATGTGCCGCTGCAACCGGGTAAAATTTGGGCCGCAGGCCGCGATGCTCTGGCCGCGCTGCGTATGGCCGTCTTCACGCTGCGCGAAGGCGGTTTCGCGACCGAGCATGACGCCTGCATCGCCGAACATATCGCCAACGTGTTGTGCGGCGGCGATCTGTCCGAACCTGGTTGGGTGCCCGAACAAGTGATCCTCGACCTGGAACGCGAAGCTTTCGTGGCCCTGTGTCACGAGTCGAAGACGCATGAGCGCATTGGACATATGCTCCAAACTGCTAAGCCGCTGCGTAACTGAGCGCCAGTCCGTCCGTCAGCAATGTCAGCAGAAAGGGGTTCCGTCATGGACGGAATTCTGAAACGACCGATCCCTCACGTCTCGTTCTCCTTGCGTGCCAAAACGCTCACGCTAATCGGCCTGCTGCTGGTAAGTCTGACCGTACTGCTCTACGCCTTTTCGCATGCCGTCTTGCTGCGGAGCTTCCAAAATATCGAACGGGATAACACTCAACGTAACATCCAGCGTGTGCTGAACGCGCTGGACAACGAACTGTCGAATGTCGATACGATTGGCAGGGATTGGGCTACCTGGGATGACACCTATAGCTTTGCGGAGGACCTTAATAATTACTATCGCAGCACCTTTTTGACCCGCGATGCGCTTGAGCGGGTGCGGCTGGATATGGTCTTGTTCATCAATACGCAGGACGAGATCATCTACGGCGAACTGTACCGCCCTGACCTCGACCAGATCATCGCGATCGAGCCGGGAACCGTCACCAGTTACCTGTCGGGCGGCCTGCTGACGCTGTATTTGGGAACGAGTAACATCGCCGATTTTACGGGGGGGATCGTCCTTGCCCCGCCCGGACCGATGTTGATCTCGGTGAACCCCATTCTGCGCAGCGATGGGAGTGGGCCAAGCCACGGCACGCTGGTCGTCGGGCGCTATCTGGATACGTCGACCATCGCCTTTGTCTCGAATACGATGGCGCTCACTTTCGATCTGCATACGCTCTCGGACGCGAATCTGCCCGCCGATTTCCAGAAAGCTGCGACGTCATTGAACGGCGGAGAAGGCGGCCCGCTGTACCGCGTGATCGACCACTCGACGGCAGCGGGCTATGCTCTGGTCAATGATGTCACGGGCAATCCCGTGTTGATCCTGCGTGTGACGCTGCCCCGTGAGATCTACGACCAGGGCCGCGAGACGGTCAACTTCTTCTTGTTGGCGTTTCTGGTGTCTGGCCTGATGATGGCCCTGGTGATGACGTGGCTGCTCAACCGGCAGGTGTTGGGACGGGTGAGCCGTGTGAGCGCCGCGGTCAGCCGCATTGGCGAAACCAGCGACGTGGGCGCCCGCGTGCCGGTCACCGGGAACGACGAGCTGGCCGGTCTGGCGGGCGACATCAACCGCATGTTAGCCAGCTTGCAGCTGGCGCAGAATACGCTGGCCGAAAGCCGCGTCCAGATTCAGCAGATCGTCTCGTCCATCAGCGACGTGATCTACACCGCCCAGCTATCACCCAATGGCTCTGTGATGACGCACTACATGCAATCCAGCCAGATCGCCGATCTGACTGGCTACCCCTTCAGCCGTTTTAGCGCTAACGACAAGCTGTGGTCCACGCTGATTGAACCCGCCGATCTGCCCGCCGTGCGCGACTATTTCCAGCGGCTGACCACCGAGCAAAACGGCGAGATCGAATACCGTGTGCGGCGCGCTGATGGCGAGGTGTTGTGGGTGCGCGACAGCGCCCACATGGGGCCGCCGCCCCATGTGCCGGGGCTGGTGATCTACGGGGTGCTGAGCAACATCACAGCGCGCAAACTGGCGGAGATGGCCGCTCTTGAGAGCGAAGAGCGGTACAGCCAGCTCTTTGATCGGGTCCCGGTCAACCTGTACCGCACGCGCCCGGACGGCACGCTGGTCGAAGCCAACCCCGCGATCTCCGAACTGCTCGGTTTTCCCGATCGTGAGGCGTTGAAGGCTACCAATGCCATGGACCAGTATGTCGTCTCCGGCGACCGGCTGCGCTGGCAGGCGCAGATCGAGCGCGAGGGCGTGGTGCGCGACTTCGAGACCCAGCTCCGCCGGGCGGATGGGTCGGTGATCTGGGTGCAGGACACCGCGCGGGTGGTGCGCGGCAGCGACGGGAAAGTGCTCTATTACGAGGGCAGCCTGAAGGACATCACCGCGCAGAAACGCGCCGAAGCTGCGCTGCGCGAAAGCGAAGAACGCTTCCGCCGCATCGCGGACAATATTCAGCACGGCCTGACGATCATCGAAGAGGGCCGCGTGGTCTATCTCAACGACCGCGCCAGCGAGATCCTGGGCTATTCCAAAGCTGACTTGCAGCGCATAGGCAGTTTGCAGCTGGCCGTACCGGAAGAACGCGAACGCCTGCGCCAGGAATTGGAACTGGCCGCGCGCTATGGCGATCAATCCTACGAAGTCGAGTTCTGGATCGAGCGCCCCGACGGCTCGCGCCGCTGTATCCATAACCGCTATACCACGCTGCGCCAGGAAGGGCAGGCGCCGACGCGCTTCGTCGTCACTACCGACGTCACCGGGCGCAAGCTGTCCGAAGCCGCGCTGCGCGCCAGCGAAGAACGCTATCGCTTGCTGTTCGAGCGCAGCCTGGCTCCCGTTTACCGGACGACGCTCAAGGGCGTCGTGGTCGATTGCAATGACGCGTTCGTCAAGTTGTTGGGCTACGACAAGCGCGAGGACATTCTCCAGGTCCACGCGGCGACATTCTATTTTGACAACAGCGATCGCGCGGCGTTTTTGGAGGCACTCCACACGCACGGCACGCTCACCAACCGCGAAACGCGCCTGCGTCGCAAGGATGGGCAGCCTGTCTGGCTGCTCGAAGAGGTCGTTCTTGTCGATGAGCCGGACGTTGAGCCGTACGTGCAGGGCACCGCCATCGACATCACCACCCGCAAGCAAGACGAGGCCGAACGCGAGCGCCTGCTGCATCAGACCCAGATGCGTGCGGCGGCGCTGGCGGCGGTGGCCGAGGTCAGCCAGCAAGTGACGACGATCCTCAACATCGACGATCTGCTGCAGACTGTAACGAACCTCATTCAAGAGAAGTTCGATCTGTACAACGTTCATATCTATCTGCTCGACCCCGAGGATCGACGGTTGTCACTGGTTGCGGGGGGCGGCGAGATCGGGCGGCAGTTGGTCGAAAACGAGGTCAGTTTTTCGATCGACTTTTCGGGCAGCATCGTGGCTCGTGCCGCGCGCACCCGGCAGGTTATGCTGGTGAACGATGTGCGGGGAGCCACTGATTTTCTGCCCAATCCACTGCTGCCCAAAACACGCTCGGAGCTGGCCCTGCCGATGATCGTCGGCGATCAGTTGCTGGGCGTGCTCAATGCCGAAGCCGATGAAGTGGATCGTTTCACAGACGAAGACGTCGTCATCCAGACATCGTTGGCGGCCCAAGTGGCGATCGCCCTGCAAAACGCGCGCCTGTTTTCCGAAAACGCGCGACGGCTGGCGATTATTGAGAATTCAAACGATCTGGTGGCGTTGGCGGATATTCACGACGGTGCTTACCGGACCGTCTACATCAATCCCGCCGGGGTCCATATGTTGGGCTACGGCAGCGCGGACGATATCAATGGGCGTTCGCCGACCGCGTTCTACCCCGCCGCGACCGCGCATTTCCTCCGGAAGGACGTCATGGCCCTGGTGGCTGAGCGTGGGCTGTGGCGCGGCGAGTGCGAAATCCAGATGCGTGACGGCTCGATCATCCCGGTCGAGCAGGCCATTTTCTCGATTCCCGACGAGTACGGCCAGCCCCGCGAATTGGCGACCATCGCGACCGAAATCACCGAACGCAAGCGAGCCGAAGCCGAGCTGAGGACCAGCGAAGAACGGCTCGAGTTGGCACTGAAAGGGGCTGACCTGGGGCTGTGGGACTGGGACGTGCCGTCCGGCACGGTCGTGTTGAACGAGCGCTGGGCTGCGATGTTGGGCTATGAGCTCGACGAGCTTGAGTCAACGATCGAGATGTGGGAGGCGCTGATCCATCCCGCAGACCGCGACGAAGTGATGGCCGTGC
This sequence comes from uncultured Chloroflexia bacterium, assembly GCA_963826505.1. Taxonomy (GTDB): domain Bacteria; phylum Chloroflexota; class Anaerolineae; order Aggregatilineales; family Aggregatilineaceae; genus CAWGXG01. The sequence continues at coordinate 168,304 of CAWGXG010000010.1, read as the reverse complement.
TCGATGCCCACCTGCGCGGCGACGTGCCCGCCTACGAGGCGGAATACCGCGTGCAGGCCAGGTCGGGCGCGTGGCAGTGGGTGCTGGACCGGGGCAAGGTCGTAACGCGCGACTCGGATGGGCGGCCCCTGCGCGCACTGGGCACCCATCTCGACATTACCGCCCGCAAGCGCAATGAGGAAGCGCTGCGCAAAGCCATTCGCGCCTATCGCATGCTGAGCGATTGCAATCAGGTTATGGTCCGCGCCGGCGACGAACCCGGGCTGCTGGCCGACGTGTGCGAGATCGTGGTTGGGACCGGGCAGTATCACATGGCCTGGGTGGGTTATGGCAACCCGGATGGCAGTTTGCGCGCGGTGGCGCATGCCGGTCACGAAGAGGGCTACCTCGATCTGATTCAGGACCGGCGTTCCAGTCTGTCGCAGGGCCCGTCGTGCGTCGCCTACGAGCGCAGCGCGACGCAGATCGTGGGCGACATCGTGACCGATCCGTCCGTCGCCTCCTGGCGCAATGACGCTATCCAGCGCGGCTACCGGGCGATGATCGCGCTGCCGCTGGTGGCCGACGGCCACACGCTCGGCGTGCTGACCGTGTTTTCCGCTGGGACGCAGTCCTTCGATCCTGAAGAAGTGGCGCTGCTCGAAGAGTTGGCCGGCGATCTGACGTATGGGGTGATGGCGCTGCGCACGCGTGTCGAGCGCCGTCAGGCCGAGGAACGGCTGCGCCAGGGGGAAGCCAACCTGTCCGCGCTGATCGAGAACACGCAGGACTTTATCTGGTCGGTGGATACCGATTATACGGTGATCACCATCAACACGAATTTCCAGCGGCGCTATCAGGAGGCGTTTGGCTTCGAACTGATACCCGGGACGCGCATCCTGGATACCCTGCCGGAGCCGCAGCAGATCGCCTGGAAGGGTTATTACGATCGCGCTCTGCGCGGCGAGCAGCATGTCATCACCGAACACTACGACCTGCCGGGTTTTGCGATCAGCGATATTGAAGTCTCCTTCAGCCCGATCGTATCCGAACAAGGTGACATCACCGGCGCGACTGTGTTCAGCCGCGACATCACTGCGCGCGTACAGCAGGAGGAACAACTTCGCCAGCTCAATGCCCGGCTCGAAGCGCGCAACCGCGATCTTCTGGTGCTGCACGAGATCGGGCGGGCGCTGACGTCGACGCTCGACATCAACGCTATTTACCGCGTGCTCGTCGAGCAGGTGGGTCAGCGTTTGCTCAGCGTGAACAATATCCTCGTCGCGCTGTACGACGAGTCCGACGCGACGATAAGGTGTGGCTATGCGGTGAGCGGCGGTGAGCCGGTCGAACCGGCGCGCTTCCCGCCGCTGCCGCTGGGGGATGGTCCTGTCAGCGACACGATCCGCACGCGCCAGCCGCGTGTGGCCCCTCTGCCGCCCAACGCGCGCTATATGATGGTCGAAGATGACCAGCCCGATCCACGCTCGGCGCTATACGTGCCGCTGATCAGCAGCAATCAAGTGATCGGCGTGCTGATCGCGCAGGACGAGGATGAAGACGCGTTCGACGAGGTCGACCTGACGCTGATTGCGACGCTGGCCAACCAGGCTGCGACCGCGATGCAGAACGCGTGGCTGCTGGCCGCGGAACGCGATCAACGCACGCTGGCGGAAGCCCTGGCCGATACTGCCGCCGCGCTCAACCAGTCGCTCGATCCGGACGTGGTGATGGACCGCATTCTGGATAATATCAAGCGCGTCGTCCCGCACGATACGGCCAGCGTCATGCTGATTGAAGACGACGTCGCCTATGTCGTGCGGCACGTGGGCTTCCAAGAGCGCGGGCTGGAAGAAGCCATCGAAACAGTTCGCTACCCCGTTGAAAGCCTGATCGAATACAAGAGTATGCGCGACGAAGGGCGTACGGTGTGTATTCCCGATACGCAGGCGGCGCCCGAATGGGTGGTTTACCCGCGCACAGAATGGATTCGATCCTACATTGGTGCCCCGATCCGGTCGGGCGGACGGCTGATCGGTGTGGTTAATCTCGACAGTGAGACGCCCGGCTTTTTCAACGAAGCGCATGCTCAACGCCTGAAAGCGTTCGCGGATCAAGCCTCGATCGCCATTCAGAATGCCCGCTTGTTCAGCGGTGAGCGCGAGCAGCGCTTGTTTGCCGAGACGCTGCGCGACATCGCTGCCACCATCACGGAAAAGCTGGATATCGAGAGCGTCCTGGATGCCATCCTGGAACACATCCGGCGTGTGGTCCCGCACGAAGCCGCCAACATCATGCTGATCGAAGACGGCGAGGCGCGCGTGGTGCGCGGCAGCGGGTATGCTCAGCGCGACCTGGAAGAATGGATACACCAGCTTCACTTCTCGATCGAGGACAACCGGTTATTATCGCGCGTGGTCGATGAGGGCCATCCGCTGATCGTCACGGACACCGATCGCGATCCGGACTGGATTCCGCTGCCCGAAACAGAATGGCTCCACTCGTATGCCTGCGCGCCCATCCAGCGCGACAACCAGGTGATCGGATTCCTGAACGTCTACAGCACGCAGACGGGCTTCTTCACCCCGGCTCACGCCGAACGCCTGCAAGCGTTCGCGTATCAGGCGGCCAGCGCGATTCGTAACGCCCAGTTGTTCATGGCCCAGCAGCAACACGCTGCCCAATTGCAGGACCAGGCCCGCCGCCTGGCCCTGATCAACCGGGTGTCGGTCCGGTTGGCTCAAACCCTGAACCGGCAGGAGATTTACGAGATCGCGCTGACTGAGATGCAGCAGGCTCTGGGCGGCCAGTTCGCCGGATTGGTGCTGTTCGAGTCGGAGGACGTGGGGCGGTTGGTGTGTGACACGCACCCGGATGCGCCTCCGGCGGGCACTGTGCTGCTAGACCTGAAGAATAACCGGTCCACGGAGCTGGTACGCGAGACGCGCGGCATTGTCGTCTCGCACGACGTGCAGACCGATCCCTTGTTTACGGCGGTGCGCGACGTGTTGTCGGCGCGTGGGACGCGCTCATTGATTCTGGCTCCACTGATCGTGGGCACCGAGGTGATCGGCACGATGGGGATCGATTTCAGGGAGATTCACGACTTTAGCGCCGCCGAGCGCGAAGTCGCCCAGACGATCGCCAGCCAGGCGTCGGTCGCCATCACGAAATCGCACCTGTACGAGTCTGAGCGCGAGCAGCGTCTGCTGGCCGAAGCGCTGCGCGACAGCTCCGCCGCGATCAGTCGCTCGCTCGATCCGGACGTGGTGCTGGACCGGATTCTCGACAACACCAAGCGCGTGATTCCGCATGACGCGGGCAATATCATGCTGATCGAGGGCGATGTGATCCGCGTGGCGCGCAGCACCGGTTACGCCGAGCGCGGTACCCAGTTCACCGTGAGGGGATTGCGCATCCCGATCACGGCGGTGGCCTATTGGCGAAATATGCTGGCGACGGGTGAGCCGCAGGTCCTCGCCGACATCACTGACGAACCCGATTGGGTGTCCGAGGTGGACGACCAGCCGATTGCTCCAGACTGGCTGCGATCCACCGTCAAAGCCCCGATTCGCGTCGAGGGAAAGATCATCGGGATCGTCAATCTTGACAGCGCCACGCCAGGCGCGTTCACCATGGCCCACGCGGAGACGCTGCAAGCGTTCGCCGATCAGGCTGGGATCGCCATCCACAACGCGCAGTTGTTCGCGTCGGAGCGTGGACAGCGCACGCTGGCCGAAGCGCTGCACAACACGGCGGCGGCGATCAACCGCACGCTGGATTTCGACGCGGTCGTCGAGCACATCCTGAGCAATGTCGAGCGTGTCGTCCCGTGCGATGCAGCCGCGTTGATGTTTGCGGAGGAAGACGGCAGTGCGCGCGTCGTCGGGCAGCACGGCTTTGAACGTTACGAGTTGTCCGACTGGATCATGACCCTGTCGATCCCGATCAACTCCACACCCGATATGCGGCTGGCGGTGAAGACTACGCTGCCAGTCATCACCTCGGACACCGCCAACGCGCCCGACTGGGTGACGCTGCCTGAAACCGGGTGGATTCGCTCGCATGTCACGGTCCCGCTGATGTTCGAAACCAAGGTGCTAGGGTTCCTTATGCTGGACAGCGCGACCCCGCTCGCTTTTGGGGCGGCCCAGGCCGATCCGCTGCGCGCGTACGCCGCCCAGGCGGTGATCGCGATCCAAAATGCGCAGCTCCTGGCGTCCGAACGCGAGCAGCGCGCCCTGTCAGATGCGCTGCGCGACAGCGCTGCCGCGATCAACAGCGCGCTCGATTTCGACAGCGTGTTGGATCACATTTTGGACAGCATCACGCGTGTGGTCCCGCACGACGCGGCCAACATCATGATGATTACAGACGGTGTGGCGCGTGTGGTACGCGGCCACGGTTATAAGGCGCATGGGGTCGATCAATGGGTGCGCGATCTGCGCTTTGTCGTGGACGAGATCCCTGTCTGGCAGCCGATGATCGCCACCGGGCGGCCGTTCGCCATCCCGGATACGCGCCTCGATTCGGCATGGCTCAACCTGCCGGAAGAACGCTGGATTCTGTCGACGGTCAAAGCGCCGATCCGGGTGGAAGGCCGCGTGATCGGGATTTTGCACCTGGACAGCGCCGCGCCCGGCACCTTCAACCAGACTCACGCGGAACGGCTGCAAGCCTTCGCCGATCAGGCCGCGATCGCCCTGCGCAACGCCGAGCTGTTCACCGCGGAGCGCGACCAGCGCACTCTGTCAGAAGCTCTGCGCGACAGCGCCGCCGCTGTCAACAGCACGCTGGATTTCAATATCGTGCTGGATCGCATCATGGCGAACGTGGGACGCGTGGCTCCGTATGAAACGGCCACCTTGATGCTGGTCGACGAGGGGACCGCGCACGTCGCGCGCAGTTATCCGCTGGCCTTCGACACGGCGTCCAATCACTTTCTGCAAAACCTGTCATTGGAGATCGAGCAGACGCCCAACCTGCGTTGGATGGCCGAAAGCGGCGATTCCCTGGCGATTGAGGATACACAGGCGTATGAGGGCTGGCTTGAAATCCCCGAAACGGTCTGGATTCGATCGTTCGCGGGGGCACCCATCCGGCTGGATGATCGCATCATCGGGTTTATCACGCTCAACAGCGCCACGCGCGGCTTCTTCTCTGGCGCCCATGCCGAACGGCTGCGCGCGTTCGCGGATCAAGCCTCGGTTGCCATTCGAAACGCGCAGCTTTTCGCCGACGTGCAGCGCTACGCGTCTGAGTTGGAACAGCGTGTCGAAGAGCGCACGCTCGAGCTTGAACAGCGCCGCGCTCAACTGCAAGCCATCCTCGACTACATCGGGGAGGGTGTGATCTACGACGAAAAGCTTGAAACGAAATTCATTAACCAGGCGCTCACAGACCTGACAGGCTACACGCCCGACGAATACACGGGCTATCTCGATCTGCTGCGCAGCTCGCTGTACTCGGAGACGGATTTCCACGCGCTGACCCGTACCATTTACGACGAGATCGAGTACAAAGGACTGTGGCATGGTGAACTTCGGCTGCGGCGTAAAGACGGCACCGAGTTCGAGGCGGCGTTGATTGCCAGCCAGGTGCGCAACGTGGAAGGCGCGATCGTCGGCGCGGTGACGGTGATCCGCGATATCAGCCAGGAAAAAGAGCTGCAAGCCCAGAAGGATCGCTTCATCGCCAGCGCATCGCACGAGCTGCGCACGCCGTTGGCCAACATCAAGACGCGGCTCTACCTGCTCAAACACCAGCCGGATCGCTTCGGGCAGCATCTCCAGATTCTGGATCGCGTCGCCAATAACATGAGCGATCTGGTCGAGAATCTACTCGACGTGTCGCGCTTCGAGCGCGGCGTGATCGAGCTGCGTCCGCGCGCGATCGTGCTGCAAGATCTGGTCGACGACGTAGTGAGCGTCCAGAAGGCCGAAGCCGATCGCAAAGGCATTGAACTATCTGCCCGGCTGGATCCGACTCCGCTGCGTGTCTCGGTCGATCCGCAACGCATGATGCAGGTGATCACCAACCTGATCAACAACGCGATCAACTACACGCCGGCGGGCGGTGAGGTGGTGGTCGAGCTGCTGCCCGATCCTGACCCGGACCGGCAGCGCGCCGTAATGCACGTGCGTGATTCGGGGATCGGCATCAGCGCCGAGATGATGGCGCAGGTGTTCGAGCCGTTTTTCCGCGCCAACGAGGAAGTTTCCACGGGTACCGGGCTGGGCCTGACCATCGCGCGTGAGATCGTCCGAATGCACGATGGAGATATTCACGTCGAGAGCGCAGTCGGGGTGGGCAGCACGTTTACCGTCACGCTGGATCTGGCCGGGGACTGAGACCGGCACGGGTGAGGAGGTCGTCATGAGAGAAGCCGTAGTGGTCGCCATGAGTCGCACCGCGGTGGGCCGCGCCAAAAAAGGGACGACGCGCGCGACGCGTCCCGAAGACCTGGCTGTGGCGGTCATCCACGATCTGCTGCGTCAGACCCAGGATCGGCTCGATCCGGCACAAATCGACGATGTGATCCTGGGCTGCGCCATGCCCGAAGGTCCCCAGGGGCTGAACCTGGCGCGAGCAGTCGGGCTGCAAGCCGGGCTGCCGGAGAGCGTCCCCGCGCAGACGGTCAATCGCTTCTGCGCGAGCGGTCTGCAGACCATCGCCACTGCCGCCGAGCGCATCCTCGCCAACGGCGCGGACGTGATCATCGCGGGCGGGGTGGAGAGTATGTCGCTCGTTCCGATGACCGGCTTCCGGCTCAGTCCCGATCTCGCTGCCACGCACGCCCAGCCGGATATCTACATGGGTATGGGTCTGACGGCGGAGCGCGTGGCGGAGATGTACGGCATCGGGCGCGAAGATCAGGACGCTTTCGCCTACGCCAGCCATATGAAGGCTGCTGCCGCGACCGATGCCGGGAAATTCCGCGAGGAGATCGTCCCGGTGACGTTCGAGCAGGTGACGTTGGTCGAGGGGCAGCGCTGCGCGGAGCAGATCGTTTTCGACACGGACGAGCACCTGCGCCGCGACACGACGCTCGAAGCGCTGGCGAAGCTCAAGCCCGTGTTCAAACAGGGCGGATCGGTCACGCCGGGTAATTCCAGCCCGCTCAGCGACGGCGCGGCGGGCGTGATCGTGATGGAAGCCGCTACCGCCGCGCGCCTGGGCCTGACGCCGCTGGCGCGGTTTGTGGGCTTCAACGCGGCGGGTGTGCCTCCCGCGATCATGGGTATCGGACCGGTTGAAGCCGTGCCACGCGTGCTGAAGCGCACCGGCATGACGCTGGTCGAACTCGACGTCATCGAGTTGAACGAAGCGTTCGCGGCGCAATCGCTGGCGGTGATCGGCGCGTTGGGCCTGAATCCCGACGTGGTCAATGTCAACGGCGGCGCGATCGCGCTGGGGCATCCGCTGGGCTGCACGGGCGCGAAGCTGACCGTCCAACTGGTGCACGAGCTGCGGCGGCGCAAGGCGCGCTATGGTATGGTGACGATGTGCATCGGCGGCGGGCAGGGCGCGGCAGGCATCTTCGAGCGGGTGTAGGGGTGTGGGCGTTCAGTCTGCTGACGCGTTCATCCTGTGGGCCAGCGCACCCACATACGCAGCGACTAACGCCGGAACCACCAACACGACGAGTGTGATCGGGCGACCAGGGGCATCGGCTGCCGTATAGTGGACAGCCGAAGCCACGCCGTATGTGGCCGGCAGGCTGAGTCCCATGATGATGCCCCACAGCCAGGCTGTCTTGGGTTGGAGGAACCCCAGCACAAACGAGAAACTCAGCAAACTGAGCATCGGCAGCAGAACTTCAGTGCTGTGGAGATCGAGATAACCGAGCAGTGCGCCCAACACCAGCGCCAGGCCCGCGACGAGCCTGCTTCTTCGCGTCATATTGTGACCTCGATCGCTATCGGCGAGCATGGCATACCCTCACTGTGGGCTGTATTCTGGGATCTCGTCGACACTGAAGAACACCGGAAGACCGCGGTCCTTCGCTATACGAACATCATTATCCGCACCTTTTGATTCGCCTTCCAGGCGCAAAACCGCGTCACATCGTTCGAGTAACCTGTGTGCCGTCGGGTAGAATATTTCATCGTACAGAGCATCCCCTACGGTTTTGCCTCCGGCTGATTTCCACACCGGGATTGCGACCCATTCCCCAATCATTGGAATATGTCCCGCCGCAAAAATGGGATACGAGGCTGCTTCAAGGCGTGCGAGATTTTCCGACATCTTGCGCGGATCGTCATGGGTGCCGCCGCGGTATGGACCTGCGATGAGGATAACCAGTCGTTTGTTTGTGGTCGCCATGTCAGTTCCTTTTCAGAATGATGGGTTCAGCTCAGAGATGATCTGGGCATTCCCGTTGACCAGAGTAAGCACAGCCAAATGCACGATTTAGCCAAACGGGAATCGAACAGCGTCACATCATTTTTGTGTCTTCCCGATTAGATAATACAAGATCAATCGCGTTTTACCTTTCCGCAGACACACACGCCCCCCGCCGATCTGCTCGACGAGGGGCGTTGAATTTCAGATATGGGCGCGCGGCTGACTCCCCTCCCTTCCTCCACCACGTGGGGGATGAGGGCTGACTTCCCTACGGCGTGTCGTTGTACACGCGGTAGCTTAGCCAGATCGGGCCGCCGCCTTGCAGGTTATCCACGCGCAGCACAGCGCGCTTGCCCTCGGCTGTGATCATGCCGAGCACCGCGCCCGTCGTGACTTTGTCCGGCCCGGCGCCAACCGAGTCATAGGGCAGCGACCCCAACTGGTCATAGGTGACGTTGTCGTAGGGGATGCCCTGGATCAACGCGATGGTGGAGCCGTTACGCGTCCACAGCGTGTAGCCGTCCCAATTGACATCCGGCGTTCCGCCGAACAAGTCCCAATCCGTGCCGACGTTGAGCTGCAAGCCCGACTGGTTGGCGAACAGGGGGTAATCGGCCCGGTAGGTGACGGTGTAGTTGTTGTTGCCTTCATCCGCTTCGGCCACTTCGTTGTTGAGATCGGCCACCACCGCCACGTTGTAGACGCCCGTGCCGCTGATCGTCGCGCTCAACTGGACCTGGATCGTCTGACCGCCCGCCAGCCCATCCACGAACGTCGCGGAGTAAGCATCACCGGGCAGCCACGTCGCCGCCACGGCGAAGCGACCTGCCGCGCCCGATCCCGCGTTGCGCACCATCACCGTGGCCGAGAACGGCTTGCCGGGGACAGGCTGCGTTGGGCTGAGCACGACCGTATCGATCACAATGTCCGGATTGGGCGAGATCGTGATCGTCGGCGTGGGGACGGTAGTCGGCGTCGCGGGCGGTTGGATGACGGTGATCGTGGTCAGGTCGCCCAGGATCGTCACGTATTCCACCGCGACCCAGCCCACCGAGCCGTTAAAGTCGATGGCAGCCCAGGCGTAGTCGGGCGAGACACCCAACACGCGGCTGAGATCGCCGAGCTTGATCGTCCCGATCTTATCGTAATAAGCGCCGGGGCCGTTACGCACGTTGAGCGTGTTGACCGTGACCTGCACCCAGGTGCCTTCTAAGGTCGCGGTCGGCGCGGCGGTTACAGCCGGCTGCGTGGGCTGGGCTGGCTCAGGCGTGGCGACCGGTCCGCCCGCCTCGTCCAGACGCAGACGGCGCGTGTCGTCAAAGCGCGCGACGACGGTCGGCCCGCCGTGCGGCCCAAGCTGGTAGACTTCGGCCAGCCGCGCCAGATCGCCGTTGAGAAAGTCAATCGGGTGCAGCACGCCCTGGACCAGGGTACGCGGACTGGCCCCGATTAATCCGGCTTGCAGTTCGGCGGGGGATGCGCCGCGCTCCATGATCGCGAAGCGCAGGAACCACACCGCGTCGTAGGCGGCCACGGCCAGCGGGCCGGGGACCCGCCCGAAGTTGACGACGTACTCGCGCAGGAAAATCCGCGACGCGTCCGACGGATCGCCGAACGACCACGAATCGAACCCGATCACGCCGTTGGCGAGAGAAGTCGGGATCAAGCCGCTGCGCACGGCTTCGCCCGCCTTGCGATAGGCGAAGACGCCGTCCCAGCCGCCGTCCCGCAGCGCGCCGAGCAGGTCAGCCGCATCCTTCGAGCCGCCCCACATCACGACCGTGTCGGGATTCAGTTGCAGCAGGTCGGGCACCTGATCCATTAGCGAAGATCCGCCCGTCATCTGGATTTTGGTCGCCAGCGTGCGATCCTGGTTGCCCAGTGCTGTCTCGAAGTCGATCAGTGCCTCGGTATACTCGACGTCCGTCTGCACGGCGGCGAAGGTCGCCAGGCCGAGGTCCTGCGCCAGATAGGCGGCCAGGGCGCGGCTCATCACCACTTCGGGCGCACGCGTGCGGAAGATGAAATCCGTCTGGTCGATGTCGGTCAGCGCGTCGCCCGTGGCGGGCGTCAGGATCGGCAAACGCAGAGTGGTCATGGCGTCGATCGTTTCGCGCGTGATCAGCGCGTTGGTGTCAGGACCGAGTATGGCGGTTACGCCTTGGTCCGTGAGGGTGTTCAGCGCGGTGGGCAGCGTGTCCAACGTGACCGGCCCGTTCAGCGGGACCAGCTCCAGCCGGTAGACGGTCCCATCGACCGCCGTCACGCCGCCGATGGAATTGATCTCATTGATGGCAAGCTGTGCGCCGTTGGCGGTTTCAGAACCGCGCATCCCCAGGTAGCCGATGCGCAACACGCTGCCAGCCTGTGCGGCGGCGCCTCGCGGTGTGCCTGCCAGGGCCAGCGGTACCACCAGCGCGGCGGCCAGCACGACGATCAGGATCGCGGCGGCCTTCCGTTTGAACAAAGTAGGTACATGGGTCATCAGGGTTCCTCCTGTGAATAACAACGCTGCGGAAGCGTCTGGCGCGCTGCGTCTGTGCCGGTTCGAAGCGACATACTTGATGATGTCTATTATAGTCAACCTGCCGATTTTGGCGCATGTTGCGTGAAACGGCATTTCCAGGGGGTTTTGTGAGCGACCGAGAATTCGTCAGCGAGTCTTGTGACCACGCCTCAGAACGCCTCTTTCTGCGATCCGATACCTGTTGAGCCAGCCGTTTTGGGGCCCGTTTAGCCTCTTTACCCGTGCCGCCGCCGTGCGGACCAGTTGGTGCCTTGCGTGCGATCTGTGTTAAAGTACTTTTACATTCGTCGCACACAGTTTGACCTGCTAAGGGGAACTTGTGTGCATGTTCTCGCGTATCGTGGTACAATCACAAGCGTAGGGTACGCAGCAAACTTACCAGACTGCTAGGTATGGTCCATAAACAAAAGGAGTAATCACCGTGGCGAAGATTACATTCTACGATGTCAAGGTTCGTCAGAAGGTCGAAATCAACGATAGCGATGTGGTTAAGGTGACCTTCACCACCAAGAACGGTCAGACTCGTTATGGGCTGCGCGCCAAGACGAAGGATGGTCGCAATCTGACCAAGTTCATTTCCAAGAGCGAATGGGACAGCCTTAAGCTCAAAGTTGGCTAGGCTCACGCTCGCGCAATAACCAGAGAACCCGCACATCGTGCGGGTTCTGTTTTATGTTCTAGGGCGTACCCGCCAGCGTGATGGGCGCGAAGGCTGGCTGGCCGGTGTAGGCCAGCACGCGCGCGCCCGCGCTTCCGGTAGGGAGCCAATACAGGATGGCTTGCGGTGTCGCCGCCTCCAACGCGAGCGCGTCTCCGTTAGCCTGGAAGGCGTCTGCCAGCATCTGGCTGGACGTAACCAGGCTGAAGGCGATCCCGCTGCTGTCCGGCGCGGGGGCGATGCGCCCGATCCCGCGTCCTTCGCCTTGCCAGATCACCGCCTCACTGATCGCATTCAGATCGACTTTCACCAGCGTGAGTTCATACGAGCTGACGGTCACCGGCCACGTGCCGAACACGTCGGTGCCGCGTGTTTGCTCCGCCGGATCGTCGAGCGCGATCTGGTTCGCCAGGGTTTGCGTGGAGTAATACAGCGTCTGGCTGTCGGCGCTCCAGGCGAGCTGTTGAGCGTCCGCACCCAGCGGCAGATTGCTGCGCTGCCAGTTGACGAAATCCAGCACGGCCAACCCGGCGTCGGTGCGCGCTGCGAAGCGTGTCCGGTCGGGTGACAGCACGCCGCCGCGCAGATCGTCACCCAGCACGGTCAGCGTCCCGTCCGCCGGATCCAACAGCCCCAGCCCGCCGTCGCAGCGCGTCGATACCAGCAGCCGCTCGTCCATCATCCAGGCCAGCACCAGGTCTTGCCCATCGGGTCCGGCTTCGCGGAAGTACGCGCTGTCTGCCGGGTCAGTGAGCGTGATCGGGCAGTCGGCGGGGAACGGGAAGGCGGCCACCCGTTCGGGATCGGTCCCGTTGGGCATGCCATCCGGCGGTACGGCGGCGACGGCTAGCAGCGGGGTGCCATCGTCGTTTTGCTCGTCCGTCGCGGTGACGAACGCCACGCGCGTGCTGTCCGCGTTCCAGGCGGGCGGGAAGCGCGGATCGACGTCCTGGGCGACCCGGTGCGGCGACAGTCCTGCCGCCGCGTCGAGCACGCGCAGCTCTGTGTTCGTCGCGTCGATGTACGACAGCCACAGGCCGTCCGGCGAGAAGGCGAGATAGCGCCGGACAAAGTCCGGCGTGATCGTCACGCTGCGTCCCGGCAGATCGTTGAGCGCGCCCACAAACACATCTCCCACGAAGATATGCCCCAGCGGCAGCGGCGCCAGCGGCGCAGTCAGCGCGGCGTCGGGCGTGGCGGTGCCGTTATTGGCAGTCGCATCGGCGGCGGACGTGGACCCCGCCGGTTTGAACTGGTTGAGCATGTTGTTGAAGGCATCATCCCATTGGGCGAACTCGTTAGCGGGTGCCCACTGCGTGACGCGAAAGGCGCTGCCGTAATCCAAAAACGCCGTCAGACGCCAGATGCGCCCGGCGTCGCCGCAATCGGTTTGCAAGGTGGTGGAGCGTCCCAACGTGCCCACACCAGTGCGGGCGGTCGGATCATCCTGGGCGTTCATTTCTGAGAGCGTATCATCCAGCAGCGTGTCGGGCGTGACGCCGCTCGCCACGCGCCCCACCGGGTCAACGCGCGCGCCCGGCAGTGTGCAGTCATCGCCATCGGCTGCGGCGGCGGTCGGCCCAAAGGCGACGCTGCCGCCCGTGGTCGTCGGGAAAACCAGCCACGCCTCCGGAATTAGCAGGCTGAACGTGGCATTGCTGAAGGTGCTGAGCTGAATATCGGGCCGGATATTGACCGCGCCGCACAGCACCGCGGGCGTTCCGGTGTAATTGCTGTGGACTTCGTAGCGCACCATGTTGTCAAAGGTGAAGGTCCACACATAGCCGTTGACCAGGCCGGGAACCGGAGTCTCGCCCGGCGCGGGACAGCCCATGCTCGAATCCGGCCAGGTGGTGCCGTAATAGGCATATTCCACGAGGATCAGGTTCGGTTTGCCGAGGTCGGCCAGCAGCCAGCGCTGCGCGGCGGCCCGCGCCGTATCCACGTCGTCCTGTGCGTGGACGGCGACTGGCGCGGCGATCCCCACGACCAGAATCGCGCCTGCCAGCATACCCACGAAGACACCGATCGCTTGCCTCAGCTTCAACGCTGTCCGACCACACCTGCTGCTCCGGGCTGTCATGTTCACTCCTACACCATGCATTTCAAACAAGCGGGGAAAAGCATACCGCGCCGGGCGGACACTGTCCAGCCGGGGTTGCAGGATGGGGCGACACGGCATCCGGCGCTTGGCAATGGGGCACACTCTTTGTCATATTTGTAATCACAGATAGCTTAATCTGGAGATAGTGCCGAATGAATACACGACGCAACTTCATTATCGTCGGTTTAGTGCTGGTCCTGGGGCTTTTGGTCGCTGGTCTGCCGTCTGTGGCGGCCCAAGGCGGCGGGGCGAACGTAATCAATGGCGACAATTGCTGGATCTATGTCGCTCCCTTTGATGCGGGCGGCCCCAGCTACTATTTGTTCCCGACCGGATATCACGCCGTGGTGACTCCCAGTGGGAACTCCATGCTCAAATGCACCGGGCAGCTTCCGCCCGACATCACGCCGCCCCGGCATGCCATCACGATCAAAGGGCTGGGCTGCAATGTCCTTGACGGGAATGGGGGCGTGATTTATACATCGGATTCCATGAATGTCTACACGCCCAGCGGCAAGGTGCAGGTGGTGTGCCATCTTAACGGCAAGAGCAAGAAATGATCGGACTCTCCAGACCGAATCAGTCGAGGACGTCCAGGCCGAGGGCGTAATCCCCGCGCGGGCCATTGGGTCGCCCGATGATCACCAGCGCGTATTGGCCGGATCGCGGTAAGGTGTAGATCAGCGTCACGGTGCCGCTGTTGGACGCGCCCGTGCCGTACGCCAGCCGGTTGTAGCCGCTGTCCCACAGCTCCACAACGTAGTGCGCGTCTCCGGCGACGGCGAATTGCAGCAGGGCGTCGACCTCTTGCCCGGCGTCGCCAAAAAAGGTGTAGATGTGGGCCTCATCCTTTTTGAGCGTGCCGAGAGTCGGCGTGTTGCTGCTGGGCGCTACGCCCACGCGCTTAGTGATGGGAATCTCGTAGGGCATGGCTGGGCTGCCGCCCTGCACCGTGCCAAGCTGCCCTCCCGCGCCCTGTTTGTCATTCGAGAGGTGGACGGCTTTGCCTACCCGGTTGACTGTGTTGTCGAACCACGTCAAGCCCAACACCCCACTGATCAGCGCCATGCTGCCGAACGAAATCCCCAGGCAGCCGAACAGCATCACAACATTCCACACCCAGCGGTTTTGCACCAGCGGTTGATCGGCGGTGCCGCGTTTGCGTCCGGGCGGGGGCAGCGGCAGGTCTTTCGCGAGGTCTTCGATCTCGTGCGGATTCTCCGCGTCCAGCCGGTCGAGCAGGATGCGCGCGGGCCGGTGATCCGGGTCGATGCGCAGCACCTGTCCCAGCGCCAGCCGCCGGTCGTGCGGCGTCGCGGCGGCGTGAGCGGCCAGCCACCACGCGTCGATGTTATCACGCCGCGCGGCCAGCACGGGCTTGATCAGCGCGCGGGCGGAATCCTGGTCACCGGCTTTGATGAGCCGGTAGGCTTCGTGCAGAGTCTCGCGGGTAGCCTGGTTCATCGGCATGGGCAAGTTCCGATCCCGGTGGGCAGACGTTGAAGGGCAGTAAACACTACCCGTAATGGTAGAGCGTTTTGGGCTGCGTTTCAAGCGAGACGCGCGGTCGCGGTGTGGAACAGCGCGCCGCTGCCAACGACCGTCGTGCAATAGTGAAACGATAGCCCAACCCCTTATCCGATCCATTCCTGCGCCCTGGCCCGCCAACCGTGAGCCGCGGCACGATCGTTTGTAATCCCGTCATTTTCTAACCGATTTCTCAGCTAACGACGCGCACTCCTCCGCGTGAGCGCCTTTGCCCCTCAGTTGTGGAAATCGAAAAACGGTGCGAGAATGCACGCAGGGTGAAGCACTGAAGTTGGGCTTTGGGCGCGGTGAGTGGGGGGAGGTAAACGGTTTACTCGATCAGGACGACCGGCGCAGTCGGCAGTCGTAGACCGTCCCGATAAGTGCCGGAGATGGGCGGAGGAGAGAATCGGTCATGCGCCGCTACAAACGGGAGACGCTCCACCACTTAATCGTCCGCGCCTTGAAACGCAACACATTCACTGCTGACCAGTTGATTCAGGTTCGGGTTTCCGGCGAGGATGTTATGCTATACGGCACGGTGACCCACCCCGATCTGATCCCCGAAGCGGTCGCAACCGTCGAGTCGGTCGCGCCGTTCTTGCGGGTCCACAGCCGTTTGAGGGTGTACGGACTGCACGTACAGGTCTGAGGCGCGGATCCAGGTCAACGCGAGACGCAGGGATTATCTCCAATCCACCAGCGCCACGCGACCGATAGCCAGGGTTCCGGAACATTCTTGCCTAGTCCGATGCGCGGCCCGGTGCGGACTTGATTGTCTGGCACGGGCGTACCGACTTCGATCCACACTTCCCCAGAAGAATCCACCAGATCGGCCCGGTTTTGTGCGCCGGTGATGCCTAGGGCCGACGTCAAGCGAGCGGGGCCGCTGGTCCATTCGCGCGGCCTGCGTCCGGGCCGGTTGGCCGCGATCAGATCGAGTCCTTCGCGCGGGTCGATAGCACGGATCAGCACCGCCGCCGGGCGATCGGGCGGCTCGCACACCGCGTTAAGCATCCAATGCATGCCGTAAGTGAAATACAGGTAAGCGTGGCCGGGCGCGTCCCACATGGGTGCGTTGCGCGCTGTCCGCCCAGCGTGTCCGTGCGAGGCGGCATCGTCTTGCAGGCGGTAAGCTTCGGTCTCCACGATGATCCCGCTGACGCGCTGCCCATCCAGGCGGCGCACCAGGATCGCGCCGAGCAGCGCCCGAGCGACGATCGTCGCGTCCTGCGCGTAAAACGCGCGGTCAAAAACAGGCATAGGGGGCAGTCCTCCGGATCAGCGCGGCCACAGCGCGCGCGCGCCGATGTCCGTTCGATAGTGGGCACCGTCGAAGTGGACACGGCGGGTCGCGTCGTAGGCGAGCGCGATCGCGGTGGCCAGTTCCGGCCCGGTTCCCACCAGGGTGACCACGCGCCCGCCAGTCGTGACGAGAGTGTCATCGTCGGCGTAGCGTGTCCCTGCGTGGAAGACCAGCACACCGTCCTCCAGCGTGGAGGACAGCAGCACGGGCAGGCCGGGATCGCGGCGTTCCGGGTAATTGGCGGTCGCCATCACGATCGAGACGGCGGCTCCCGCTCGCCAGCGCATGTCGATGTGGTCGAGCTTCTCATCGACACAGGCGTCGAGCACGTCGAGCAGATCGGTTTGCAGCAGGGGCAGCACGGTTTGTGCGGCGGGATCGCCAAAGCGGGCGTTCAATTCGAGCGCCATCGGGCCGTCCTGCGTGATCACCACGCCGACATTCAGCACACCCCGGAAGCAGCAGCTTTCGGCTTGCAGCCCATCCAGAGTCGGCTCGATGATGTCTTTGCGCACCCGGTCCGCGATCTCAGGCGTGAGCGCCGGCGCGGGCGCGTAGGCCCCCATACCGCCCGTGTTCGGGCCGACATCGTTGTTGTACAGCCGCTTGTAATCGCTGACAGCGGGCATCATGGCGATGGTGTTGCCGTCGGTGAAGGCCATGATCGAGACTTCCGGGCCGACCAGCCGCCGCTCGATCAACACCGTGCGCCCGGCCTGACCCAGTGCGTCCCGTTCAAGCAGCGCGCGCAGAATGCCTTCGGCGTCACTTTCGCCGCGCGGCAGAAAGACGCCTTTACCGCGTGCCAGCCCGTCAGCCTTAATCACCACGTCGCCGATGGCGTGCGTCATGACGTAGTCGAGCGCGTATTCGATCTCATGGAAGACTTCATAGGGCGCGGTGGGGACGCCGTGCCGGACCATCAATTCTTTGGCGTAGCTCTTGGACGATTCGATCATGGCGGCCTGGCGGTGCGGGCCGAAGATACGCAATCCGGCGGCCTCAAACTGATCGGCCAGCCCGCGTGCCAGCGGGTCCTCAGGACCGACCACCGTCAGGCTGACACCTTCCGACTCGGCAAAATCGAGCAAACTCACAACATCGGTGGCGTCGATGTCGACGTTAGCCGTGTGGGGTAGCATCGCCGTGCCGCCGTTGCCGGGGGCCACACTGATGCGCGTGACGCGCGGGGACTGGGCCAGCTTCCAGGCGAGGGCATGCGCGCGGCCACCGCTGCCAACGACCATCACATGAGTCATAACGTGTTCCTCCGCTGCTGCGATGCACCACTAGCCGACGACGTGCGCGTAATGCAGCGCGATCATGACGCGCTTTTGGGCCGGGTAGCTGGCGGGTTGGAAGGGGTTGCCGCTCAGCAGCTCGTACACGCGCTGGTAGCGCTGGCTGATGGTGATGATCATGTCTTCGGTCAGTGCCGGGAGCTTATCTTTTTCGCCGTAGCCCTGGGATTGGTACCACAGCCGGACGAATTCTTTGTCGAAATTTTCGGGTTCTTCGCCCATTTCGAAGCGCTCGTCGTAGGTGTCCGCGCGCCAGAAACGGCTGCTGTCCGGCGTGTGCAGCTCGTCGATCAACATCAGATCGCCGTTCAGGTCCAGACCGAACTCGTACTTGCTGTCCACCAGGATCAGATCGGCCAGGATGCTGAGCTGCCGCCCGCGCAAAAACAGCTTGAGCGCTATCTCCTGAATCCGTTCCCACAGCGCGGGCGCGACCCCGGCCTGGATCACTTCGGCATCGGTCAGCGGGTGATCGTGGGCTTTGCCGAATTCTTTGGAGGTCGCGGTAACGATCGGGTGTTTCAATTCCTGGTTTTTGCGCAACCCGTCGGGAAACTCGACACCGTAGATCGTGCGCTGGCCCGCTTCATACTGCGCCCACAGACTGGCGGAGGTAATGCCGCTGACGAAACCCCGCACGACGACGGCAATCGGGAGCGGGTTGGCCGTCAGGGCGATGGTCACATTCGGATCGGGCACGTCGATGACGTGATTGGGGAGGATGTCGGCGGTATGCTCGAACCACCAGTTGGTCAATTGGTTGAGCACCTGGCCCTTGTAGGGCACCTGGCCGACGTGCTGGTTAAACACGTTGAACCGATCCGTGGCGATCACCACGCGCCGCCCGTCTGCAAGCCGGTAATTGTCGCGCACTTGGCCGCGTTCGAGCGTGAGTCCGGGCAGGGTGATCGCTTCCAGGGCGGTAGTGATCGTGGGGCGAATCTGTTCGGGCGTCAACATCGGGCGTTCCTCTTCTACTTCAGGGTGTGGCCAGTGGTGCGAGTTTTGATGCACTTTCCTGATTTCAAGCGCGTACGCTATAGGGTCAATAATAATCCCGAACGCGCCGTGAGGAAAATCGGAAAGGGCACAATGTCTACCTGCGTGAGCCGCGTCCTATGGGCTGTAGCTGCCGAGTACCCGGCGCTTACCTGATAACGGTGGGGATTTGGGCGTGTTTGCTTTTATACTCAGGCAGACTAAGTGATCGTCTCTGCTCTTGTGAGAGGCTAGCGCGCCCATGACCCCCGCTGATGTCGTGTATGAGGTGATCGATCTCCTCAAGGTCTACCCGCACCAGACGGTACTGGGCATGCCGGACCGCGTACCGCTGGCGATCAATTTGGGCGTGCTGGCGGGGGTGCTGATCGGGTCGCTGTGGCTGGTGGGGCGGCGGATGGATTGGCGGCAGCAGTGAGGCTGTGTGTTATGGGAGAGAACTCGATGTTGATGGCGATGGGTGCGGACTGCGTCACCATGAACGACTCCGGCGAGGTGCTGCTGGTCAAGCGCGAGGATTTTCGCGTGTGGGTGGTGCCCGGTGGCAGCGCCGAACAGGGCGAAACTCCCGCCGAGTGTGCGGCGCGTGAAGCGTGGGAAGAAACGGGCATCCGCGTAGCGATCGACCGGCTGGCCGGAATCTACGCGACGAAGCCGGATTATCTGAGCTTTGTGTACGTCGGCCACGCGGCAGGTGGGGCGCTGACCCTCACTAACGAGTCGGTCGACGTGGGGTTCTTCCCGCTGAGTGCGCTGCCGCCGCGCCTGACCGCCATCCACGCCGAGCGCCTGTCGGATGCACTCAGCGTGCGCAACGGCGATCCGGGCGTGGTGCGCTTGCAGGTACTGTCCCGGCGACTGCGGCTGGTGCTGCCGGTCGGGCTGCGCCTGCGCAAGCTGCGCAATCGCTTGCAGGGCCATCCGGAAGCGCCGCTGGCACGCCGCCCCGTGCTGGCGCGCGGCGAATACGCCGCCAACGGTTCCGGGGATCGCCCACCCATCACGGTCGAAGCGCAGCCGGGGCAGTTTCTTTGGGATACGCTGCGCGTCCATGCCCAACAGGTTACCGGGGATCCCGTGCGGGTAGCGGGCGTCCTCGGTACGATGCAGGAAGACGACGCGCTGATCGTGCGCTTCGCGCTGCAGGTCGGGCGGTAAGGGAAAAGCGGAGGGGCCTATCTGAAGACGCTTTTGGCTATAATCTGCGCATGGACACCGACCACACCGATCCCACCTCACAGGATGGACACTCCGCCGGGGCGCGCGTACTGATCGTGGCTGACGATCCGTTGGCGCGGGCCGGACTGGCCGCGCTGCTAAGCGGGCGCGATGGCGCACGCGTCATCGGGCAGATGGCAGCAGCGGACGATCTCGCCGCGGCGCTGGACGTCTACCGCCCGGATGTGCTGGTGTGGGACCTGGGCTGGGAGCCGCTCCACGCGGCGGAACGCCTGCCCGATGCGGATGACGACGCGCCGCCGGTCGTGGCGCTGCTGCCGGGCACAGAAGGTGCGGCGGAAGCCTGGGGCGCGGGTGCGCGCGGCTTGCTGCCGCGTGACGCGCCTGCTGGGCGTCTGCTGGCCGCAATCGCGGCGGTGAGAGCCGGGTTGGCCGCGCTCGATCCGGCGCTGGCGAGCGTGGTACCCGTCGCGCGCCCGGACCCGCCCACCGCCGACCTCACTCCGCGCGAATTAGATGTGGTCCGTCTATTGGCGGAAGGACTCGCCAACAAAGCCATCGCGCAGCGGCTCGACATCAGCGAGCACACGGTCAAATTCCACCTCAACGCTGTGCTGGGCAAGCTCGGCGCGCAGAGCCGCACGGATGCCGTCGTGCGCGCCATCCGGCTGGGCCTGATCGCGGTCTGATTTGCACGTCGCTACCTCCGCGTACCCGCATAAGAACAACCTACTCCCTTCATCCTACCCAAAAGGGCAGGGCGCGCGCTCACCAAAGAGCGGATGTGGGCTGCCCCCTGCCGCGCGTACACTGAAAACGTAGCCAAGAATTCAAAGGAGCAGACTCTCATGCCTGACACTATCTTACAGCAGCTTTCGGATGACCTGGCCAAGACCGTACAAACCGCTTCGCCGTCCATCGTGCGCATTCACGGACGGCGGCGGATGCCCGCGACCGGGATCGTGTGGTCGGCGGATGGTGCAATCGTCACTGCCCACCATGTCATCACGCGCGACGATAACCTGAGCGTCGGCTTACCGGATGGCTCCAGCGCCGATGCCACGCTCGTTGGGCGCGATCCGAGCACCGATCTGGCCGTGCTCCGCGTGCAGGCGAGCGGGTTAACTGTACCCGCCTGGCGTGCCGGGGATCAGGTGAGTGTGGGCCAGCTTGTGCTGGCGCTGGGACGCCCGGGTGAGACAGTCCAGGCGACGCTGGGTGTCGTCAGCGCTCTGGGCGATGCGTGGCGCACTCCCGCAGGCGGCCAGATCGACCGCTACCTGCAAACGGATGTCGTGATGTATCCCGGATTTTCGGGTGGCCCGCTGGTCGGTGCGGGCGGCGCGGTGTTGGGTCTGAATACCTCGGCGCTCGTCAACGGCGTGAGCGTCGCGGTCCCGGTCGAGACCATGCGCAGCGTGGTCGCCACGCTGTTGGAGCACGGTCACGTCCGGCGCGGGTATCTGGGCGTCGGCGCGCAGCCGGTGCGCTTGCCGGACGCGCTGGCGTCTGAGCTCGGGCAGGAAACGGCGCTGATGCTGATCACCGTGGAACCGGACAGCCCTGCCGAAAAGGGTGGGCTGGTGATGGGTGACACGGTTGTCGCGCTGGACGGCCAGCCCGTGCGCCATATGGACGATCTGCAAGCTCTGCTGGGCGGCGATCGCGTTGGGAAGAGTGTGCCCGTGCGACTGCTGCGCGGCGGCAAGTTGGAAGATCGCGCCGTGACGATCGGCGCGCGCGAGTAGTCGCAGCGAACCGAAGGAATTGAAAACAGGCTTCACCCCCTCTCCAGCCGAGCTAGAGAGGGGGAGATCGGCTGGTCTGTGGGTGAGATGGTACTTTACTGATTGCTGATCGCTGTATGCTCAAGGAGATGATACGGTGAGCATCCTGCAACAACTCAATGACGATCTCGCGCTGGCGGCCGGATCGGCGCGGCGCGCATTGGTCCAGATCGGCAACGGTGCCGGTAACGGCGCGGGCACGATCTGGCACGCGCAGGGCCTTATCGTGACGAATGCCCATGTCGTCGCGCCGCAGGGCTGGCGCGGGCGCGCCGCTCGCAGTGAGATCCAGGTCACACTGCCAGATGGGCGCGTGCTGCCCGGCCAGGTGCTCGCCTTTCGACCCGGCTCGCGACCTGGCCGCACTGTCGGTGCTGGCCGAGGACTTGCCCACGATCGAGCTAGGCAGCTCGCGATCGCTGCGCGCTGGCGATTGGGTGCTGGCGGTGGGGCACCCCTGGGGCGTACACGGTGCGGTCACCGGCGGCGTAGTGATCGGCAGCGGTCCACATCTGCCCGAGCTGCCGCCGGACGGCCGCGACTGGATCGCGATCAGCGCGCATCTGCGCCCGGGCCACTCGGGCGGGCCGCTGGTCGATGTCAACGGGCGGCTGGTCGGCATCAACACCATGATCGCCGGGCCGGACGTGGGTTTCGCGGTGCCGCTGCACGTCGTCACAACTTTCTTGAAGGAAAAACTCACACGCTAAGCCGCTCCCGCGGTCTGGCCTCATTCTTAAGCCCGCTCTTTGCCTGTCTGGAGAGCGGGCTTTGTGCGTGCGATCGGATGCGCTGCCCCCTGGTCTGACCGCGAAACTGGTTCAACCTGTGCATTTCTATGGCAGTCTATAAATTCTATCCTCAAAATCTGTATCAATTCTGAATAGTACAACCGGGATTGAATATTTGACTCAGAGTGATTAACAATGGTTTAATATATATAGAACACTCCACCATGCACTCCGACGTGACATGGAAATGGGGGTTCTCACTTAGAGGAGGTGTACCATGATTGAAGGGACATTGGCGTTCTGGCTGATTCACCTGTTTCTCGGGGTGGTCGTGCCTGTGCTGGCTCTGACGGGCTGCTGCCGGCGCGATGAGGAACGTGCTGCACAGAAGGAGACCAACACGGACCCGAAATTCATCTTCTAATGCCTCCCTGACCTCTCAGGCGGCGCCTAATATCCTATCTCGTTTGCCGTACCGTGTGGCATAAAATGAGATGGGAACGGACGCCGCCGTTTTTTTTCCTCGATGAATGTATTGCCGCACGGGTAAGCTCGTGCTATGTTTCACAAGGAATTGACTTCATCAAGTGTCCGGTGCTTTAATGTAGGTATTGTATCGGTTGCGGCGACGTGCGGCAGCGGGTCCGGCTATGCCTGTGGTCTGCTTTCGCCCGCGCCGGAGTCGTCGCGCAGTCCGTGGCTGCGCGGTGGTTAGTTGGGCGGGTCGTTCCCGCCTACGTGCTGTGTTTGCCCGAAAGGGGTAAGGTGAGTGTGATGTCAAATTCTGTCAAAGATACTTTTCGAAAAATCGTTACGCTTGGAGACGGTGCCCGGCTGCTGCTGCGACCCTTAGTCGCAGATGATGTTGAGGAGCTGGTTCAGCTTTACGCCGATGTGTATGCGGACGATGTGCTGTGGCTGCGCCACAAATTTACCGACCTTGATGTGATTCGGGGCTGGAAATCGGAGCTGGATTACAGCCAGGTGCTGCCGCTGTTGGCGCTGATCGACCGGCGTATTGTCGGTGATGCCACCATTCAGCGGCGTAAAGGGCCGTACAGTCACATTGGCGACATACGGATTTTTCTCTCAAAAGATTACCGGCGGCGCGGGCTGGGCACTGAGATGCTGCGCACGGCGATCGATCTGGCACGCCGCGAAGGGTTGCATTACCTGTGCGCGGAAGTGTTCGCCAGAGAGCCCAAAGTGATCCGCGCGTTTGAAAGCGTGGGTTTCGTGCAGAAATGCACGCTGGAAGGCTTCTTCATGGTGGCGGACGGCCAGACTGAAGATGTCGTCGTGATGCTCGACCGGCTGCTGAAGCCCAACGACGAGTTCTAGCGCCCCGGTTGCGTTGACTCTGTTGGCTCCTCCGCTCCCCATGTCCTACAACAGACGTGGGGGGTGGGGCCAGCCGGTTATTCCCACTCCGCCGTGATCGGCACGATCGTGCGGCGGCCCCGCTCATCTTCGACCAGGTGCCCGGCTAACGTGTGCGTGTCGTGCTGGAAGATTAGCAATCCGTTCGTGTCCAGCGCCCAGGCTTGCCAGCGACGTTTGGTTTCCAGCGTGACCAGCGGCTCGACATCGTAAGCGGTCATCCACCCCAGTTTTTCAAAGTGAACGGCATAACTCGCCAGATCGGCCACGAACAGCGCCGACTGTCCCTCGCTTTCGAACACGACGCACTGATGTCCCGGCGTGTGCCCTGGCGTGACCGCCACGCGTACGCCCGGCACCAGGGCCGTGTCGCCGTCCAGCAGACGGAGCTGCCCCGCCGCGTGTAACGGTTCGTAATTCACCGGGAAGTACGTGGCGCGCGTGCGCTCGTTGGGTTGCATGGCGTCTTCGAATTCGCGGCGCTGCACGACGTACTCAGCGTTGGGAAAAGTGGCGACGGGCGTGCCGCTTGCATCCAGACACGTATTGCCCGCGCAGTGATCGGCGTGCAGGTGCGTGTCGATCACCAGATCGACCGCGCCCGGTGTGACTCCCAGCCGTGCTAACCCGTCGATCAGCGTGCCGCGCGGGCGCTGAAGATTCCACAGCTCGCGCGTCTTGGCGTCGAGCTTGTCGCCCAGCCCGGTGTCGACCACAATCGTCCGGCCACTGGCCCGCACCAGCAGGCAGGTGAGGATCATCGGGACGCGGTGCAGCTCGTCCGGCTGAAGGTAGCGGCTCCACAATGCGCGCGGCACGAGTCCCCAGGGACCGCCGGAGTCCATCCACACGACGCCATCGCTGATCGCGTGAATCTCAATCTCGCCAATGCTGAACATAGATCGCCTCGTATTTTCCGTGCTTGAGCACTCCATCAAGGGAAAGCGGGCCACAGAGAAAAAAGGGAGAACACAGAGTTTTTACATGAATGGTTTTTTCCTTGTTTTCCTCTGCGATCTCTGCGACCCGTTTCATAGTTTTTTTGTTGGCAGGGGCAGGCGCATATGCTATAATGGAACATATGTGCGGACGATTTGCCCTCACCGGGCCTGACCCCCTTGTCATCGCGGACACCTTCGGCGCGACCGAAGTGCCGGATCTGCCCGCGCGCTATAATATCGCGCCCACGCAGCCGGTCGCAACTGTCGTGCAGGACCGCGACAGCAAGCTCAACCGCGTCGAGATCATGCGCTGGGGGTTGATTCCGCATTGGGCCAAAGACATCAGCATCGGCAATCGCATGATCAACGCCCGCGCCGAATCGCTCACCGAAAAGCCGAGTTTCCGCGCCCCGCTGCGCTATCACCGCTGTCTTATTCTGGCGGATGGTTTCTACGAGTGGCAGAAGCAGCCCGGCGGCAAGCAGCCCATGTTCATTCACCTGAAGGATCAGGCCCTGTTTGGTCTGGCCGGTCTGTGGGACGTGTGGCAAAATCCTGATGATGGCTCACCGCTTTTCTCCTGCACGATTATCACCACCGAGCCGAACGCATTGATGGCCCAACTGCACAACCGCATGCCGGTCATTTTGCCCCGCGAGGATTTCTCCGCGTGGCTGGACGCAGATCAGACGGACGCCGCCCAGGTGATGCCGCTGCTGCGCCCCTATCCCGCCGAGGCGATGGCCTATTATCCCGTGTCGCGCCGCGTGAATAGCCCCACCAACGATGACCCTACGCTGATCGAACGGGCCGGGTAGGGCAAGCGTCGCCCCGCCGTATCCCCGCCCCGGACGCAACCTGCTATACTCAAATCAACAACGTGAACATCGCATGAAGGAGAGGATGGCGTAGCATGGTGCACATACGACGATCCGGGCGTTCATGGGGGCGTTTGGCGGCGGCACTGCTGATCATCGCGGTGATCGGCACGGTCGGCGTGCCTGGCCGCGCGCTGGCCGGGGGATCGGTGGGACCGCGCCAGATGCTCTACAGCTACTACACGCTGATCAACAGCCGCAATTTCGCAGCGGCCTACAGCCAATGGTCGGCTCCCACACAGACCTACCAGGATTTCGTGCAAGGCTACGCGGACACAACCTATGTGACGGCGTGGTTTGGCAGTTTCCAGGCGGGCTTCATCGGCGCGCAGTATGGGCGCGTGCCGGGTGTGCTGGTTGGGGCGCACAGCAATGGCAGCACCGTCGCCTATGCGGGCTGCTATGATGTGAGTTACAACCCCAACGCGACGGGCATGGCCCAGTGGCCGATCACCGGTGCGAATTTCCAGCCGCTCAGCGCGGTGCCTTCCACGATCGAAATCAATACGCTGATGATCCGCTCCTGCTATGACCAGTTCTCACCGCAAGGGACGTACAGCACGGTGCAAGCGCGGCTGGTCGATTACGCGGCGGCGGTCAACCTGAGCGATTACACGCGGGCCTACGCCATCTGGTCCAACCCCCAGCAGACCTACGACCAATTTGTCAGCGGGTGGGCGGACACGACGGAAACAGTGTTGTTCTATGGAGCGTACCAGTACAGCGGCGTGTATGGCTATGGGGAGATCGGGCGCGTGCCCGTCGTGATGATGGGCTACCATAACGACGGCAGCCTGGTGGCTTACCAGGGCTGCCTGGGCCTGTCCTATAACGCCAACAGCAGCCAGCAGTGGGGCCTGTGGGCATCCTACGTGCAGCCGATGGCTTTCAGCGTGACGCCCAGCACCTATGCGATTGCGCAGGCGCTTAACGCCGGTTGTTATTGACCGGCGGCTGCATCTGCCATATCGCGCTACTCTGGCAGCCGATCCGGTGAGAGCGGACGCGTATCATCCATGCCCAGCACGGAACGGTATTGCGCCACGAGCTTGGCCTGCTCGTCCTGCGGGATGAAGGCGGCTCTTGCCGCGTTGAGAATGTTGCGCCTGATCGTTTCCAGCGACAATCCCAACCCGCTGTGAGCCAGGGCCAGCTCGTCGGTGAGCGTGATATTGCTGATCCCCGGATCGTCGGTGTTGATCGTCGTCGCCAGATTGAGCTGGCTCAGATCGATCAGCGGGTGGTGGCTCACATCCGGCACCGCGCCGCTTTGCAAATTGCTAGTCGGGCAGACCTCCAACGTGACGCCGCGCTCGCGCACCAATTGGATAATGCGCGAATCCTCGATCGAGCGGACGCCGTGCCCAATGCGCGTCGCGCCCAGCACTTCGATCGCCTCGCGCACATTGTTCGCGCCATCCCACTCCCCGGCGTGGACCGTGGCGTGCAGCCCGGCTGCGCGCGCCCGTCGGAAGATTTCCTCGAAGGGACGCGCCGAATAACCCGCTTCTTGCCCGGCCAGATCGATCGCGACGATAGCGCTGTCCTGCGCTGCGATGGCGGCGTCAATCACGCTACCGGCGATCGTGACGCTCTCGTGGCGATTGACCGAAATGATCAGGTTCACGCGGATATTGAGCAGCGTTTGGGTGCGGTGGGCTTCCTCGCATACGCAGGCGATCACGTCGTCATAGCTGAAATTGTTCTGGCGGGCCAGGGCGTGGGGTGTAAAACGCAGTTCCATATACTGCACGTTATCCCGCGCAGCATCTTCGATCGCTTCGTGCGTGATGCGCCGTATAATGTCCATCGAGCAGTAGAAGCGCCGCAGGACTTCAAACTTGCTCAGAAATACGGCCATGCTGGCCTCGTCTTCGTCCGTCATCTGCACGTACGGACGCAGCTGCTCGGAATCGTAGGCAGGCAGGGCGATGTCAAACTCACGGGCGACATCGATCAGCGTATTCAGGCGAATCGAGCCTTCCAGGTGGCGATGCAGTTCGATCTTAGGCCAGCGCCAGAGGGTCTGCCACACGTCGCTGTCACGGTCGATAACGTTGAGTACGTTGAAAGCCACAGTCTTTTACCTTTCTATGAGCGGCAGCGCCACGGTAAATGTACTGCCCTTCGATTCCTCGCTTTCGACCCAGACCTTGCCATCGTGCGCGTGGACAATTTGCTGCACGATATACAACCCCAGGCCGCTGCCATCAAACCGTTTTCGATCGGCGCGGTAGAACCGCTCAAAGACATAATCGATTTTGTCGGGAGCAATGCCAATCCCCTGATCGGACACCGAGACTAACGCCCGTCCGCCGGTAGCGTCGTGAGCGGTGCGCAGCGTGATCGTGCCGCCGTCCGGCGAGAATTTGATCGCGTTGTTGATGAGATTATCGAGCACACGGCTCAAGCGGTGGTAATCTGCGCGTACTTTCAAGGACACTGGCGCCAATTCCGTCTCGAAAATGAAGCGATCGTCGCGAAATACAAGCTGGATATCCGTTATCGCCTGCTGGCACAACTGCGTCAGATCCACCGTTTCGAATTCCAGTGACTCGCGGTTGATGGGCTTGGCGCCCATGATGTCTTTCGTCATGCGCTCGATGGTCTTGCTGCGCTTGAGGATCAGATCCAGCACATCTTTTTGCATCTCGGTGACCGGCCCCAGCTCGGCGTTGTGCATCATGTCGGTGTAACCGTAGATGATCTGGAGCGGGCTGCGCAAGTCGTGGGTGACTTGATAGGTCAGCTCTTTGCGCAGCGAGTCCTGGGCCTGGAGCTGCAGATTGGCCCCGGCCAGTTCTTCGGCGCGTTTGCGCGTTTCCTGCAACAGGCGCACCGTCTCAATCGCGGCGGCGATCTGCCCGCCCGCGATGGTCAGCACGCGCTCGTGGTCTTTGCTGAATGCGTCTACAGCCGAGCTGTCGATCCCCAGCGAACCGATCGCGCGGCCCTGGACGGTCAGCGGGACGACCATGATCGACCGTATCTCAGGATCAACGACGCGAAAATTCGGGTCGGAGAGGGTGTCGGGCACATAGATCACACGGTTCTCTGACACGACCACCCCTGCGACGTATTCGCCCAGCTTGAAACGCGCGCTCGCGACGTGCTCAGGCGATAACCCCGCGCCGACCATGGTGATCACTTCGCCCAGGGTTTCGTCCAGCAGCGCGATCGAGGCTGATTTGCATTGGTACACGTTGCGGATAGTGTCCACGACGGTGTTCAGAATCTCGTCCAGCGACTGCATCTCGCTGACGCGGCGGGCCAGGTCTTGCAGGGCGCACGCCTCGGTCAGACGGCGATGAAGCGAAATGGTGTTGCGGGCGTTCTCGAAGGCTGAGGCGGATTGCAGGCTCATCAGGTCGAGAATGCGCCGCATATCGCTCCGGAAGACCTGCGGTTCATCGTAAAGCATGCCCAACACGGCGAAGCGCGTGTCCCCGCGCCGGACCGGCGTCACGGCGGCTGCCTGGACCAGCCAGGGCATATCCATGTCGGCCTGCAAATCCGGCTCCAGGTTCAGATCGGGGAAGACTACCGCTTCGTCCGTCATGCGCACGCGCTCGAACATGGCATTGTTGATCGGTCCGGGCAAGGTATCGATCTGAGCCTGATGGCTGAGCGGGTCAAGCGTCGCGATCCAGCTTTCCCGGATCCAGGGCAGGCCTTCGCACAGACACAGCGCGACGGTGCGCGGCACAAACAGGCCCAGCGCGGCCCGCGCGACCAGATGCGCGATCTGCTCCGGGTCCTGCACGGCGGCGAGATCCAGGCTCAGGCTGTGCAGAGTTTCCAGGGCGTGCAGCCGGTAGACCGTCTGGTCGTAAAGCTGGGCGTTGCGCACCGCCGTGGCGACTGCCCCGGCGATGGTTTCGAGCATGTCGATATCTTCTTTGGTGTAGGCGTAAGGGACGTAGCTCTGCACCGTGATCACGCCGACGATCTCGTCCAGGGCGATCAAGGGCATCATCAGCAAGCTATGCGGCATCTCGTCCTGGACGATCACTTCGGGCGGGAGCTCATCAATCTGACTGTCGTGGATGATCAGGCTTTTGCGCGTGCGCAGCACCAGCCCGGTAATGCCGACGTCGTCGGCCTGGACTTCGTCGGCACGCTTGACCCCGTGATCATATGACCCGACGAGCTGCACCTGGTGCGCTTCGGGATCGTGCAGCGCGATGAAAAAGGTCGAGGTGTCCATCAGGCGGTTGATCTTCTGGTAGACGACTTCCAAGACGCTGCGCAGATCGAGCTGGCTAATCGCCTGGTTGACATCGTTGAGCGCGCGGAACCGGGCCGCGCGGCGCTGTTCTTCTTCGAGCTGGCGGGCTTTGTGCAGCGCGGCGGCGACCTGGATCGCCAGCGCGTGGACCAGCTCCGCGTCTTCTTCGGTAAACTGGTTCGGGCTCGGACTGTCGAGATTGAGCTCGCCCAGGAACAAGCCGGAATGGTTGAGCGGCGCGCCCAACCAGCTCCGGATGGGGCGATGATTGGGCAGGCTGACCCACAGCGAGCTAGTCTCGGTATCGTTGATGATCAGCGGGGCGTTGTTCTCGCGCAGGAGGCGGCTGGTCTCGAATTCGGGCAGGTGCTCGTGAATGGGCGAGCGGTAGTGCTCGATGCGTCCTTCCTGCCAGCGCCGCACGCGAACCGTGCTGTCTGGATCGTAGATGAAAATGGTGCTGGTGCCGCACGGGATCAACCGGTGGACTTCGCGCAGGACGGTGTCCAGAATATCGTCCAGGTCCAACGAGCGAGCGACCGCATTCTGAATCGCGTAGAGCGTGTCGAGCCGGTCGCGGATGCCTTCAGTCACTTGATGCACCAGCAAGAAGGCGTCCATCTCGGGCAGCCGCCACATGGCCGCATTAATTTCGACCTGCTGCTGGTTGGCTTTCACCAGCGTCACCTGCCAGCTTTCGGAGGTCCAATCCGGGTCGGCAACGATGGCCTGCCAACGCCGGGCGACACGGGCGCGCTGATCGAGCCGGATGAAGCGCAGGGCCGAGTGCCCCATCATCTGGCCTGGTTCGTAGCCGTAAAACTGGGCCGCGGCAGGCGTGATGAAGCGGATCACACCGCGCGTATCGATGACGGTCAGCACTTCTATACGATCGACATCCGTCGTCGGCAGCGATCCTGGTTGCGAAAGCACATAGTCGATCATCAATGACGCCTTTGAACTGGCCGTGCCCCTATCTTAATCTCAATTTGGTTTGCCTGCCCGTTGCGGTGTTTTGGCGGGTGGGCGAGCGGCTGATTGCCCCTCGTGAGCGTATACCAACCAGCCCCAGTACTGCCACGCCGCGATCAGAGCCAGCGTCAGTCCGGCGGCCAGCGGGATATCGTGCAGTAGAGTGGCCGATGAATCGGCGGCGAAGCGCGATCCATCGGACTGCCCGATCGCCAGCAGCCGCACGAGCAAAGGAAACGCCAGCAGCCCCAACGCGACGTAAAACACGCGGTACAACGGCGGGCGGTGGGTCACTTCGCCAAAGCGGCGGCTGATCTGGGCGACCACCCATAGCATGATCATCAGGCCCAGCACTCCGGCGGTACTCAACAATGTCGTGATATTTCCTGTCATGTCCCTAACGACTGGCAGCCAGTCATCCTATTGTGTCGTGGGGAATCCCCCCAAAAGGGGTATTAGTGGCCGCTGGTCATGCGCCGGTAGATGTGCACGCACAGCACGCCCAAACTCACCCCCCCGGACAACAAACACATGTCCGCCCATGTATCGCCGGTCATGCGATCCAACATGGACAGGCGTATCACGGCCCCGGTGAAGGCCACCCCTGGCAAGACAAACCAACGATAGAACGTCCGCTCGCCGGACAGCCGCTCATAGAAGCGTGCGATCAACGCCATCAGCCCGACCACCGCGATCACGGCGAACCAGGTGTACAACGTCAAAAACTGGTGTGCGCTCGGAGTGCTCACGGATGTCTTGGCCCGGACTCAGGTGACGCTTTCCCAACCAGAATTCAGTCTAAACCCATCTTGTGCGTTGTCGCAACGCGTGCCGCGAACGCCTGTCGGACGATGGTATGGCAGGGTGCCTACAGGCTCACTGCCTGGGTTTTTTTCCACGTTGGCTGGCATCGCCCCGGCCTGTCCCCAGGAAGGCGGCGGCAAATGCCTCGGCATGGGTCATCACCGGTGACCCGCTCATGATGCCCTGCGTGCCTTCAAAGCGCGTCTGGATTTCGACCCCGCGCCCAGTGATCGTATAGCGGCGAATTTCTTTGGCATGATCGCTGCCGCGCAGCTTAAGCACCAGCAGCGCCTTATCGACCACGCTTTGCAGCTCGACGTAGCGCAGCATGATATACGAATCGACCACGAAGGCCAGGTCTTCTTCGCCTTCGGGCGTTTCGCCCAGCAGCGCGGGATTCTCGCGTGTGAACAGCGTCGTCAGGCCCAGGCGTTTCAGGGCATTGATGAATTCAAACGTGATGCGTCGCAGCTCGACCGGGTCATCGCTCAGGCGCTCGAAATGACTGAGACTGTCCACGACCACGCGCTGCACGCCGATCTGCTCGACCAGGGTTTCGATGCGCCCGGCGATCTGTTGGACATCGGCGCGCGAAACTTCAGGGCTGGTCATCAGGATGCGCAGCTGGTTGGCGCGTTCGTGGGCAGCGAAATCCCATCCAAAGTTGGCCGCGTCGCGGTAGTACTGATCCGGGAATTCTTCGAAGGTCAGGATCAGGCCCGGCTCGTCGCAGGCAGCGATGCCATGCTGGATGAACTGCATCCCCAGCGTGCTTTTACCGGTACCGGGAGCGCCTTCGACCAGGTTAGCCGTGCCAGGCAAGAACCCGCCGCGCAGCATTTCGTCGAGGCCCGCGATACCGGTCGCTAACCGTCGGGTGTCCATGCGGCCCGTCCTCTCAGTGCAGGCAGCGAATGACGTGATAAATGGCTTTGACGCGAAACTGCCGGTCATCGCAAGCCGCGATGAATTGGGCTACGAGCTCACGCACATCGGCGTCATTCGCCAGCCAGAAGACGCGCAGCTCGCCCAGTTCTTCCATATCAAGGATGCCGTCGCGCGCGAGTGCGATGAGTTCTGGTTCCACAATACGCACGTCGCGCCCGGTATAGCGCGCGATATTGTCGGCAGTGTCGGTCGTATGAGGATTGCGGTGGAAAAACACCACCAGATCCCACTTGATGAAGGAATTGAGCCGGTTCTGGATCAGCTCCAGAAAACGCGGATCGATGTCGTCCATCAAACTTGTCGTCTCATCGTCCAGGTCCGACATGGCGTCCTTCTTTCACCTGCGCTGGTCAGGTTGTGACCGTCGTGATGCAATGCTAAACCCGCCAGGCGATCACCTGGCGGGCGTCCGGTTTGCGCTGCGCTAGGCCGCTTAGCGGTGACGCCGCCGCCCTGCCGCGTGCTTGACCGTCTCTTGATCGACGGTCTGGCGCTGGCCCTGCACTTCGCGGTAATGACAGTGTTTGAACTTCTTTCCGCTGCCGCACGGGCACGGATCGTTGCGCCCGACGTTGTCGAACATCCCGACTTTACGCAGCGGTTCGGGTGGGGCGACGTTGGCTCCGGCCTGCGCCATAACAGGCGCCTGACGGGCCTGGATGTTGCTCAACTGGCGTTCCAGGATCAGGCGATGGCGCGGCTGTTGTTCGACAGGCGCAACGCGGAAGATATCCTGGATGATCTTCGTTTTGATCTCTTCTTGCAGGCCGGTCCACATCTCGAAGCTTTCGCGCTGATACTCGACTAGCGGATCGCGTCCCCCATAGCCGACCAGCCCGATCCCCTCGCGCAGAATGTCGAGGTCGGTCAGGTGGCGCTGCCAGAACTCGTCCACCGAATTGAGCATGACGAATTTCTCAGCCCCGGCCATCCAGTCGGAGGTGAAGCGTTCCACGCGCGTGGTGTAGGCTTCCAACGCGCCTTTAACCAGAATGAGCTCGATCTCGTCGGCGTCGTGTTCTTCGGCCAGCCGTTCCGGCGTGATGCTGTCCGGTACCGGGTAGATCAACAGAGCCGCGTGATGCAGGTCTTCCAGCTTCCAGTCGATCGCGTCTCCCGCCAGATGCTCGGAGCAGGCTGTCCCGATTTGTTCGGTGATCATGTGTTGAATCTGGTCGCGCAATTCGCCGGGCTGGGCGGTCAGGATCTTGCGGCGTTGGGCGTAGATTGTCTCGCGCTGTTTGTTGACGACGTCGTCGTATTCGAGCACGCGCTTGCGGATGTCAAAGTTGTGGCCTTCGACGCGCACCTGGGCCTGCTCGATCGACTTGCTGATCATTTTGTTTTCGATCGCCAGGTCTTCGGGCATGTCGGCCCATTTCATGAAGTTGCGCACGCGTTCACCGCCGAACCGGCGCATGAGGTCGTCTTCCATCGACAGGTAGAAGCGGCTGGCGCCGGGATCGCCCTGGCGGCCCGACCGTCCGCGCAACTGGTTGTCGATGCGGCGGGCTTCGTGACGCTCAGTACCCAACACGTACAGACCGCCTTCAGCCAGCACTTTTTCGCGGTCGCGGGCGCACTCGGCTTTGGCTTCGGCCAGTACCTCGCTCCACTGTTCGGGCGTCGCTTCGGTCACGTCCACGCTGTAACGGCGGCGCAGCTTCTCGCGGGCCAACCCTTCGGGGTTGCCGCCCAGCAGGATGTCGACACCACGCCCGGCCATATTGGTGGCGATCGTGACGGTGCCGGGGCGTCCGGCCTGGGCGATGACCAGAGCTTCACGCTCGTGCTGCTTGGCGTTGAGCACCTGATGCGTCACGCCCGCGCGGTCGAGCTGTTTGCTCAGTCGCTCGCTGGTTTCGATGGCTGCCGTACCCACCAGCACGGGCTGGCCGCGTTTCTGGCGCTCTTTGATATCTTCGGCGACGGCTTTCCACTTGCCCCGTTCCGTCATATAGACAAGGTCCTGCTGGTCGTCGCGGATGCAGGGCAGGTTGGTGGGGATGGCCGTGACTTCAAGCTCGTAGATTTCTTCGAACTCGCTGGCCTCGGTCACCGCGGTACCGGTCATGCCGGCCAGCTTGTCGTACATGCGGAAGTAATTCTGGAAGGTGATGGTCGCCAGCGTGAGGTTTTCGCGCCGGACCTCGACGCCTTCCTTCGCTTCGATAGCCTGGTGCAGCCCTTCGGAGAAGCGCCGCCCGTGCATCAGACGCCCGGTAAACTCGTCGACGATGATGATCTGATCGCCCATGATCACGTAGTCTTTGTCGAGGTGGTAGCACACGTGGGCGCGCAGCGCGTTGTCGAGATAGGGCAGCATGTCGGAGTTTTCGGAGCTGTACAGGTTGTCGCCCTGCAAGACGCCTTCGGTGGCCAGTTTGCGCTCCATCCGCTCGACGCCGCGCTCAGTCAGGTAGGCGCTGCGGTGACGCAGCTCTTCGACGAATTCGCCGTCCGGTTCTTCCGCTTCGACGCTGTCTTCGCTGCTGGGCTGAAGATCGCGCACGAGCCGCGCGAACAGCCCGTACAGGTCCGAGGGTTGGTCGGCCTGCCCGCTGATGATCAACGGAGTACGGGCCTCATCGATCAGGATGTTGTCGACCTCGTCCACGATGGCGTAATGGTGACCGCGCTGCACGAGCTGGTCCAGGGAACGGACCATGTTATCGCGCAGGTAGTCGAACCCGAATTCGTTGTTCGTGCCGTAGGTTACGTCAAGCTGGTAGGCTTCGCGCCGGTCGACCGATTGCAGAAACTGGAAGCGCGCGTCGTCGCTCATCCACTCGGGATTGAAGCGGAATGAGTGCATGTCGTCGTTCACGCCCCGGTTCTGGATGACGCCCGACGACAGCCCCAGGAAGTGGTAGATCGGTCCCATCTGCTGCAAGCCGAATTTGGACAGGTAATCGTTGGGCGTGACGAGGTGAACGCCTTCGCCGGTCAGCGCGTTGAGATAGAGCGGCAATGTCGCGACGAGCGTCTTACCTTCACCGGTTTTCATTTCGGCGATCTTGCCCTGGTGCAGCACGATCCCACCAATCAGTTGCACGTCGAAATGGCGCTGGCCGATGGTCCGCACGGCGGCTTCACGCACGACGGCGAAGGCTTCGGGCAGGATGTCGTCCAGCGTTTCGCCCTCGGCCAGCCGGGCTTTGAACTCGTCAGTTTTGGCGCGCAGCTCGGCGTCGCTCAGCCGCTTAATGTCCGGCTCCAACGCGTTGATTGCGTCGAGCACGTCGCGGTGACGCTTGAGCTCGCGCTCGTTGGCATCGCCGAAGACTGTTTTGACAATTGATTTGAACATGATGTCTCACCATGACCGGGCGGAAGTGACACGCACCGCGGCCCGTGCGTTAGTTACGATAGTGTAATGCGAGAAAAGTCTGGCGAAATTATAACATATTCGCACCCTCTCCGGACAGGATGGGTCGTTTCTCGCCTTGTGGGTAGTGTAGCGCAATTGAGGTGGGCGCGCGACGGTGTAAGAGAGATTTTTACAGATTTTATAGATATCAAGTACATGGCGCGCGTGAAAGACTCCGGAAAGCAAACATTCGTCCCCATTACTCCGCAAACGTAGCAATCGTAGTATGAAAAACATAAGCGAGGCCATACAGAGGAAGCTGCGATCGAATGAAACGTTCGAATTTCGCCCCCTGATTTCTTCGTTCCTCTTCGGCGGAGCGCGTTTGCGCGCAGACAGTGGAGGAAGAAGGGGGTGTGCTTGGCCGATCTCCCCCTCTCCACAACCGTGTACAGGCCGCGTGGGGAGGGGGCAATCTGAATGCGAGTCCCTTACCCGCCCGTAATAGCCAACGGCGCGAAAGCGCGCCGCAGGATAGCCGTGGCCCACGCGCGGTAGAGCAGTCCGCCGGAGATGAAACGGCCCGTGTCGGGATCGGTACGATCGGTGGGTAGAGGGTAGCGTGCTTCGACCAGCGCGACGGCGTTACCGGTCGTCGGGCTGTCGTAGACGCGGCTGCTGACCTGTGCTCCGTAGCGGTCGATCAGAGGCTGGCTGGAATCCTGGCCGGGCAGCGTGAAGGTGCGCACGCGCTGCGCTACCTCATCGGCGGCGGCCTGCGCGCTGGCGGCGTCGGGATAGACCAGCCCGATCAGGTGAACCTGATCGCTGCCTTCCTGCCGGTCCGCGATCACGGCCAGCGCATACGGCGCGAGCGTCCCATACCCGGCCAGCGGATCGGGTTGATCGGGAGACAGTCGGCTGGTATCGATCATGCCAGAGTCCGAGCCGTTGAGGAACCACGCCTGGATCAGCACGCCGTCCGGCGCGGTGATGGCGTTCGCCAGAGCGGCGAAGGCCGGATTCGTTGCCAGCGTGGGGACATCACCCAGCGCCGCGTGGACGATGCTTTCGGTCACGGCGCTGAAGCGCGCGTTGGCCAGCATGCCATCTGGTAGCAGCGCGACGCGAGCTGCAGAGCCCAACTGTCCGCCAAACGGATCGCTGGTATCGCGGTCCTGGATGCTGATCGCGCCGTCGTCAAGGTGCGACCAGACCGGCACGTCATCGATCGTGGTCTGCGTGAAACCGCGCGCGCTCAGCGCCGCGCCGATGGCGTCGGCGTCGAACGTCCCGCTCAGGACCGTCCCTACCTGCGGCGGCGCGCCGAATTCCAGGCTTTGGTTCACATCTGCGATCCACTGAAAGCCCACCGTGTCACGCATCTGGCCGATGTTTATGAAGAATGAGGACATGCCGTCCGGCATGTAGGCGATACGCATCAGGATACCCGGCAGCGGCACCAGCTTATTCAGTGCGTCGAAGGTCATCCCACGCATGTCCGCGATGCCCTCCACGTCGTACAGCGCCTGAAAATCGACGAAACGCGGCGCGGTGGCCGGATCGGCGTAATTCTCTGGCCGGTCGGGGACGGTCGCCAGCAGCGCCAGCAGCGGTGGCGTATCGGCGGCGGTAGCGGGAACCCGGGTGGGCAGTGCAGGCGCAAGCAGCAAGACGATCAGCGCGATGGCGAGCAGACGTTTCATTAGGAATCGCTCCTGAACAGACTATTCTGTTTTCTAACGTCGGAAAACCTAAATTGATATTAGCAGAAGGCGAGGAAACTTACGACGACTCCTTGAGCGCGTACCATTCGCGATGTTCGATGCAGCGCCCCTCCGCGTCGAAGGTCAGCACCAGGATGCCGTCCATGGTGATGCGCACATCCGGGGTTTTGCCAGGGCGGAACGACACCTGCCAGTGCGCGACGCCGCGATTGGCGTTGACCGCCAGCGGCGTATACGAGATGCGGAGGTCTCGTTGTTCTTCGGGATCGGACACCCAGCGCTGCACGATCGTATCGCGGCCGACCGCCGGATCTTTAAACGGGCCGTAATAGTAGACGGCGTTCTCGGCGAACAGCACGGCGACATCGGCGGGCTTGTTGGACCGCCACGCCGCAAAATAGCGCTCAAGCCAGGTCGTCAGGTCTTCCAGCGTCACGCCCATCACGCTGAATCTCCGTCCAGCAGCGCGCGGACCGCGCCGGTGAGGTCCAGCTCGCGGCGCAGCACCTGCTCGATCACAGTGTCGATCGCGTCCGGCGACCGGTCGGCCAACAGCCGCGCCAGCAGCGTTTCGCGCAGCCGGTCGATCAGCTCAGCCTCGACGCGCCCGCGCTCGCGTTCGGTCAGAATGCCGGACTCGTGCAGGTGGGCGCGGTGGCGGTCGATAGCATCCGCCAGCGCATCGATGCCCTTGTACTCCGAGGCGACGGTGCTCAGCACGGGCACGGCCCAAAAGTCGAATTCCGGCCCGGCGGGATCGGGCTCGGACAGGCGTGGGCCGTGATGTACAGGCGCGCGCAGCCGGTGGCCGAGGTCGAGCACGGCCTTCAACGCGCGGACGGTGTTTTCCGCGCCGGGGCGGTCGGCTTTGTTGACGACCAGGATGTCCGCGATTTCGAGGATGCCCGCTTTGATAGCCTGCACGTCATCGCCCAGACCGGGCGCATCCACGACGATGGTGGTATAAGCCGTGCGGGCGATGTCTACCTCACTTTGTCCCGCGCCGACCGTTTCAATCAGGACCACATCGAAGCCCGCCGCGTCCAGCACGCGGGCCACGTCGCCGGTCGTGGCGGATAGCCCGCCCAGGCTGCCGCGATTGGCCATGCTGCGAATGAACACGCCCCGATCCCCGGCGTGATCGCCCATGCGCACGCGATCGCCCAACACCGCGCCGCCGCTGAAGGGACTGGTCGGATCGACGGCCACGATCCCGACGGTCTGGCCGCGCGCGCGCAGGGTGCGCGTCAGGGCGCTGACCAGCGTCGATTTGCCGGTGCCCGGCGCGCCCGTGACTCCGACCAGATAAGCGCGGCCCGTGTGCGGGTGGAGCAGGGCCAGCGCTTCGATTGACTCCGGCGTGCGGTTTTCGACGTGCGTGATCAAACGCGCCAGGGCGCGGCGATCGCCGTCCAGCGCGGCACGGACCAGGGTCGTCACAGCTTCGGAAGACATGCGGATGCGTTACTCGGCGCGGGCGGCCAGGGCCGCGCGGATATGCTCGACAATAGCGTTGGTGTTGGTGCCGGGGCCGAATACTGCGCTGACGCCGCTGTCCAGCAGTGTGGGCACGTCTTCGTCAGGGATGATCCCGCCGACCAGCACCAGCACATCGTCTAATCCAGCCTCGCGCAGCCGCTCGACGATGCGCGGGACGAGCGCCATATGCGCGCCGCTGAGGATCGACAGGCCGACCACGTCCGCATCTTCTTGCAGCGCGGCTTCGGCGATCATGTCGGGGGTCTGGCGCAGGCCGGGGTAAATGACTTCCATACCGGCATCGCGCAGCGCGCGGGCGACGACCTTCACGCCGCGATCGTGCCCATCGAGGCCGGGCTTGGCCAGCAGTACACGGATTTTCTTTTCACTCATGGTGCGATCTGGCTCCATGTCTGGATTGCGGTTGGCGTTACGATTGCGCCCGATTATACCGGATAGCGCGCCGGGCGCGTATGAAGATGGGAACACCGCATCCTCCCCCAAGATACGGGGCGGCTTTGCCGGGGGCTCCACTGTCTGCTGGCCGCTGATTGCTGCCAGTTAGAGTTCGGTTTGCGCGCGTCTAATGGCCCCTTGAGCGGATGGGACGATCGCGGGTTGTGTGATACAATGCAGGCAGTCTTAAGGTCGAATCTGGGCAGGCGCAGGCGGAGCAGAGGCAATGCAGCGTTCTTTGTTTTCACTTCTCCGGGGGCGATGGGCGATGCGCACAGCGGCGGGGATGTCGCTGCTGGTCGCAGGGGCGCTGCTGGTGGTTTATGCGGTCCTGGCGCTGACCTGGTACGACCGGCCTTTCATGGGGGCGCTGCCCCTGCGCGACCTGGAGATTGGCCCCGCTAAATCCCTGACTGGCGCTGACTGGCCCGCACGCGCTGCCGGGCTGCGCGCCGACGACCAACTGACGCGTGTCGACGGTGCCGATCTGGCCTCCCGCCCGGTGGGCGAGCGGCTCGAAGCCTTTAACAATTTGCTGGCGCATCACGCTGAAGGCGACATGATCGGGATTATGTTCCTGCGAGATGCCCAGATAGCCCCACCTGTAGGCGCGGACTGCGCGCCGCTCCCGGACGATCCCGCCCTGAACCAATGCGCGCTCACGTTGACTCTCACCAAGCCGACCCTGGGCGATCTGATCGCGTACGAAGGCATTGGCTGGGTGGTGGCCCTGGGGCTGTGGGCCGTGGCCGGACTGCTCTACTTGCGGCAGTCGTCCAGCGGGCAGATCGCGCTGGTGACGGTGCTGGCCTCCGCATTGGTAGTCTTTCTGGCGGGTTATTTCGACGCTGTCGGGATGCATCATATCGCCTGGGTGTGGTTTGCGGCCTCGTGTCTGGCAGCCGGGCTGATGGTGATGTTCGCGCTGGAATTCCCGTTCCGCCTTTCGATCGTGCAGCAGGCCCCGGTGATGGGGTTGGCACCGGTCGTGGTGGCGCTGGCGTTAGGCGGCGCGAGCGTGGTGCTCTATTCCGCGTCGGATCCGTCGCTTAATCGGGCCGGGTACGGGTTGACGCTGGCGGCGCTGACGGCGGGCGGCCTGCTGTTGTTGGGTACGCTGGTCTACCGGCGGACGCGCTCGGCGTCACCCATCGCGCGCAATCAGAGCACGATGGTGATCCTGGGTCTGGTGCCCGCCCTCGTGCCGATCGTGTGGTGGTTTGTGGCACTGTGGGTAGGCGGCGGGTTGGATGGCAGCCTGGTGGTCTTCAATCACCTGCTGC
This sequence comes from uncultured Chloroflexia bacterium, assembly GCA_963826505.1. Classification (GTDB taxonomy): domain Bacteria; phylum Chloroflexota; class Anaerolineae; order Aggregatilineales; family Aggregatilineaceae; genus CAWGXG01. Next base: position 127,454 of record CAWGXG010000010.1, on the reverse strand, counting down.
CGGTCTTGCTGCCGCTGAGCGCCATGTACGCGATTTTGCAGTTCCGCCTGGTGGACACCGACCGGCTGATCACTCAAACGGCGTTATACGCGGCGCTGCTGGGCGCGATGACGCTCACCTATTTCCTGATCGTCGCTGCGGTGACTATCCTGATCGGGCGCACCATGCGCAGCACGGCCCTCAGCCCGGTGCTGATCGTGCTGTCCATTTTCGGCGTGGCGCTGGCCTTTAACCCGCTGCGCGTCATCCTCCAGCGCATGATCGACGCGACATATTTTCGCACGCGGCGTGCCTTCCAACCGCACCTGGAACAATTCTCGCGCGATGTGACCAACGCCATCGGCCTGGACGAAGTCAACCGACTGATTCACCGGGCGCTGGATGCCAGCCTGATCCCCTCGCACCTGCTCTTTTTCGTGCGCGACGCAGTAACCTATGAGTATCGCGTCCAACCGGACGCCGTCACCGGCGTGCGCCAGACCGATATCACATTCGTGGCCGAAAGCGGCCTGCTGCGCTATCTGCGCGACCGCGCCAGCGTGCTCTATCTCGAAGAAGGTCGCCCGCTGCCGCTCGAAGTGATGAGCGACCGCGCGCGTCTGGCGCTGCTGGGCGCGCCGATCATCGTGGGGCTGCGCGGACAGAAGGGGTTGAACGGCTTTCTGGCCATCGGACCGCGCAAGAGCGGCGCGTCCTACGTGCATGAGGATTTGCGCTTCATCGAGAGTTTGAGCGACCAGATTGCGCTGGCGGTGGAACGCGCCCAGGCCGTGGACGACCTGGAACGCCGCGTCCGCGTGCAGGACGTGCTGAGCCAGGTGAGCCGCGCGCTCAACTTCGCCATCGATTTTGACACGCTGCTGGAGCTGGTCTACGCCCAGACGATGCGCGTAATCGAAGCGCCGTGCTTTTATATCGCCCTGCGCGATTCCGCGACTGACGAGCTGTTTTACGTGTTCTACAACGAAGGCGACGACCGCGTCGTCGAGCGCGAAGGGCGCCGCTGGCGTATGGGCCGCGACCTGATCAGCGAGATCGCGCGCTCGCAGCAAACGCTGCGCACCGACGATTACGTACGCGAATCGCTGCTGCGCGATCCCCACACGCCGCCCCATAACCCCAGCTTGAAAGCATGGATGGGTGTCCCGCTGCTGGCCGATACCGGCGAGGGGGTGCTGGGGGTGATGGTGGCGTCCACGACCGAATCTGGCGTTTCCTTCAACGATGAACAGCAGGATTTGTTCTGGGATATCGCCAATCTCGCCGCGAGCGCGATCGATAAGCTGCAATTGTTCGAAAAGACGCAGCAGCGCGCCCGCCAGTTGGCCGCCATCAACGAAATCGCCAACCAGTTGGCGTCCGAGATGGGCAACGTCAGCCGCCTGCTGCGCCTGATCACCGAAAACGCCGTGCAAATCCTCAATTCCGAAGCGGGCAGCCTGCTGCTCGTGGAGGAGGAAACGGGCGATCTCCAGTTCCGCGTGGTGGTCGGCGGCGCGGGCGAAGACCTGATCGGGACGCGGCTCCCGGCGGGGACCGGGTTGGCGGGCGCGACCGTCCAGCGCGGCGAGCCGATCATCGTCAACGACCCGGTACGCGACTCGCGCTGGTTTGGTGACATCCGTTCCACCGGGGAAGAACAGGCGCTGACCGTAGGCGACAACGGGCACGATCACCCGCCAAAGGCGGACCCCGCACCCGCTTTCCGTACCGGGGCGATCCTGTCTGTCCCGCTGATGGTGGCTGGTCGCGCGATCGGCGTGCTGCAGGTGCTCAACAAGCGCGGCGGCGGGATCTTCATCACCGAAGACGCCGACATGCTGGCGACGTTTGCCGGGCAGGCCGCTATCGCCATCGAAAACGCGCGCCTGTTCGATATGACCGACCAACAGCTTGCCCTGCGCGTGCAGGAACTCGACACCATGCAGCGTATCGACCAGGAATTAAACCGCACGCTCAACCTGGAAAAAGTGGTCGATATTACGATGGACTGGGCGCTGCGTAAGAGTGGTGCCGCCGCTGGAGCGCTGTTCATTCGCGACCACGAGCGCGGGATCGTGCGCTTGCTGGCCTCGTATGGTTACCCGGAAGGGACGATGTATTACCGGGGCACGACCCGCCGCGATTTCCCCGATGATCAGGGGCCGTTGGGGCGCGCGGTGCGTAGTGGACGCCCGTCGCTCAATACCGAGCTTGGCATGGAACCCGGTTCCGCCGAGTCGCTGCCGGGCTGTGTCGCGCAGATGACGGTCCCGCTGTTCAGTGCCAGTCGCGTGATCGGCGTGATCATCCTTGAAAGTGATCGCGAGGGCGAGCTGGGGCTGCTCGACCTCGACTTCGTGGCCCGTCTTGCGGAGCACGCCACACCCGCTATCGTGAACGCCCAACTGTTCAGCGAGCTCCAGCGCGCCAACGTCGCCAAGAGCGAATTTGTGTCGTTTGTGGCGCACGAGTTGAAGAATCCCATGACGAGCATGAAGGGCTACACGGACCTGCTGCTCAAGGGTGTGGTGGGACCGGTTAACGAGCAGCAGTCGGACTTCCTCCACACGATTTTCAACAACGTGGCGCGTATGGAAACACTCGTGAGCGACCTCAACGACCTCACCAAGCAGCAGACCGATAACCTGCGCCTGGACCTGACTAACGTCAATTTCCGCAACGTGGTCACAGAGACGCTGCGCGCCCAGCAGCGCATGATCGACGAAAAAGAGCAGGAACTGGTGCTCGACGTGCCGGAAGACCTGCCCTACGTGCGCGGCGACCAGAACCGCCTGATCCAGGTCATGACGAATTTCATTTCCAACGCCTACAAGTACACGCCGCCCGCCGGAACGATCATCATCCGGGCCGAGGCGGTGCGCAACCAGTGGGATCCGCAGGGTCCGCCCGAAGTGGTGCACTGCATGGTGCGCGATACGGGCATCGGCATGACTGACGATGATCTGCGGCAGTTGTTCACCCCCTATTTCCGCAGCGAAAACCCCCTGACGCGCGAACAGCCCGGCACCGGCCTGGGCCTGACGATCACGCGCGGTCTGATCGACATGCACGGCGGCAAGGTATGGGTCGAGAGCGCGATCGACGTGGGGACAACCTTCCACTTCACGCTGCCGATCGCGGCACGACAGGAACGCGCCGCGGTCCGAGCGCGGGGGTAAGAGCGGAGAGCGACGGGATATGGCTCGATCCGGTACGACGATCGCGGAGCGGGTGTGGAACCAGCGTGAAGCGATTCTGCAGATCGCACGGGCGCATAACGTGCGCGATATTCGCGTGTTTGGCTCCGTCGCGCGCGGGGACGCCTCAGCCGCGAGTGATGTTGATTTCCTGGTCACGTTCGAGCCGGATTACACGCTATGGGATCATATCGGGCTGATGCAGGCGCTGTCCGAACTGCTTGGGCGTCCGGTGGATGTGTCTACCGAGGACACGCTGCTTGAGGGTATCCGGGCGCATGTGCTGGCCGAGGCGATTCCGTTGTGAAAGACGAGCGCGTATATCTGGACGAACTGCTGGCCCGGATTCGCATGATTGAGGATTTCACCGCGCCAGGGCAGGCGGATTTTCTCGCATCAGAGAAGACCCAAGAAGCGGTCATTCGCTGTTTTGAAGTGATCGGCGAGATTGTGAAGCGACTGCCTGCGGATTGGCTTTCTGCCTATCCTGAAATTCCTTGGAAGCAGTTGGCAGGGTTTCGCGATTTTCTCATTCACAACTACGATCGCGTCAATGTGGTCATTGTCTGGCGCGCTGTGAAGGATGATATTCCCGCGCTAAAGGCCGCTATTCAAGCCATGCTGGATAACCTGGATCGTACTCCCGAAGAGTAGTTGTCCTGACCGGCAGCGCGGGAATCACGACCCCATCGCCTCGAAATCCACCGGCAGGCGCACGCGGAAGATCGTCTGCCCGGCTCGGACTCGTACGTGATCTCGCCCTTGTGCTTTTCCACGATGATGTTGTAACAGATGTTCAGCCCCAGCCCGGTCCCCTGACCGACCTTTTTCGTCGTGAAGAACGGCTCGAAGATGTGCGGCCCGATCTCCGGCGCGATGCCGTGCCCGCTGTCTTCCACTTCCACGCGAATCCAGTTCGTTTTGTCGGGGTCCAGCCCCGCGCGCACGCAGATCGTCCCGCCGCCGTCCAGCGCGGTGATCGCGTTGTCGATCAGGTTGGTCCACGCCTGGTTGAGCTCGCGCCCAAAGGCGGAAATCTTCGGCAGGTCGGGCGCGTACTCGCGCTGGATCTTGATCCCATCGTTCAGCCGCCCGCGCAGGATCAGCAGCGTGTTGTTCAGCCCTTCGACAATGTCCACCGTCTGGACCGGCGCTTGATCGAGGAAGGAATAGCCTTTCAGCACGCCCACCACCTGCGAGATCTGGTCGGACGCGCCCGCCAGTTCCCCCAAGAGGCTGTAGGCTGTGGTCGTCGCCGCGATCCACGGGATGACGGCCGCCAACTGCGCCGCGTCAAACTGCTCGGCCAGCGCGTCGAGGCGCGCCACGTCCATCCCCAGGCTGACCAGCACCGGTGCGAGGTCCCACGCGTCGTCGAAATCGCGATCGCTCAGCCAGTCCTCGACGAACATCTCCTGCGTGCTGCACGCCAGCGCGTCGAGCTCGTTGGGATGCGTGGCCCGCTCGCGGATTTCCGGCAGCAGCGCATCGATCACTTGCTGCTGATCGGGCGTCACGTCGATCCGGCTGAGCGCGGCCTGGGCCACGGCAAATTCGCCCAACGCGTCATCAAGCTGGCCGACCCCACGCCGGATCGCGCCCGCGGGATTATTGAGTTCGTGCGCGACTCCGGCGGTTAGCGCGTTCCAGTTGGCCATGTGCTGGGTTTGCTGGAGCCGGGCCTCGGTGGCGCGCTCGCGCTGGAGCACCACGTCCAGCACGCCGCGCGTGACGGCGGGGATGGTGTTGAGTACCTCGTCGAACTGCTCGCGGTTGACGCCGATCAGCTCGGTGTCGACGCTGGCGCGCACGCTCGCCATGCGCGGGCGGTTTTGCAGCAGCGCCATCTCGCCGACCAGTTCGCCGCGCCGCAGCCGGTTGAGCAGAATCGTGCGGTTGCCGCTGACTTTGAGTACCTCTAATTCGCCTTCCACCACGATATACGCGCAGTCGCCGGTCGTGCCTTCGTGGAATAATTCTTCCCCGGCGGGGAGGATTAGCCGCTCGTAATTTTTCGTCACAAAGGCCAGCTCGGTATCGTTGAAATTGAGCGGCGGCCTTTCTTGTTCGGTGGTGTCGGTGGTGTCAGTCATAGCGGCCTCGTGCGTGCTGATCGGACGATATCCTATCCACATTCTAACATTTTTTAGATTAACTGGAAGATTATCAGGAAAATAGCAACATGTTTTTTATAACTATGTGGGTGCGGTCCGCTTACTGGTACCGCAAAATGTCGGAGACGGTCTTACGCGCGGCGGCAATAGCCGGGTAGAAAGTGGCGATACCGGTCACCAGCAGGATGCCGAACAGTCCGGCGAAGGGCACATAATAGCGATAATGCGCGACGAGCACGTCGCCGAAGGGCACCGTCGCGATCAGCAGTTTGCTCAACCCGAAGCTCAGCGGCAGTCCGACGATCCAGGCCAGCAGCCCGACCAGCAAGCCTTCCATCCAAAACACGCGCAGAATGGTGCGCGAGGTGGCTCCCACCGAGCGCATAACGCCGATCTCGCGCTGGCGTTCCATCACGTTGATCGAGGTGACGGTCAGCAGGCCGATCCCGCCTACGAACGCCATCAGGATCGAGGTGATGATCGTCACGAAGCCCATGCTCGAAATCGTCTGGGTGATGCGCTGCTCGAAGGCCCCTGCGTTGTGGTAGATGGCCGACGGTTTGTAGAGCGTGTTGTTGTTGGCGCTGCTGGCCTCCGGGTTGGCCACGTCGATGTAAAAGGTATTGGGCGAGATGGCGTTGTAATCCAGGTGAACCAGAGACGCCAGCTCCGGCCAATACATCGCCACCACAGGCGGATCACCGCCGCTTTGCAGCAGGTCGGCGGGCACTTGCCGCGCCACCAGACTCAAATCCTGCGCTTTGATGAGCGTCACCTTGAGGACCGGGTAGGTAACCGAGCTGCCGTCGATCAGGTTTTCAAACAGCGAGGTATCCGCCGGTTCCAGTGTGATCTCGTCTCCGGCGGTCAGCCCCATCGCATCCGCCAGCGCCTTGGTGATGATCACGCCCGGCTCGTCCGGGTTGAAATTCGCCGTGAGCAGCGTCCCAACACGTGCGTCAATGCCCAAAGCCCAGATCGGCGTATCCCCAAACGGGTTGGTCAGACCGTCTTGCACGCGGACGCGCACCTGTTCCCAGTAGGCATTGGGGATCGGCGCATCGCGGATCGATCCGACAAAATCGGCCAACTGCTGTGATTCCATGAACGCGGTTTCGATCGGGAACTCCGCGATGCCGATGATCTCGAAATCGCCGCTGTTTTCCGGTGCGATGAGGTGCAGCGTATCGCCCACGGATTTGTCGAACGTCTCCGCCATGCGCGGCGTGATCACGATCCCGGCGCGGTCGGGGTCGTCCTGCCAGCCGGTGCCTTCTTCCAGCACGACATTCAACAGATCGGTACGGGTGTTGAGGGCGGTCACGTACAGATCGACCAGCCGCGATTCCTTCTGAGAGGAACTGCTGCTTGAGGTCGAAATCCGGCGCAGGGCTGTCCAACTGCGCCTGGAGCTGGATGGCCACACCCGGCTTGATCTCGCGGATCTGTTCCTCGGTCAGCACGCTGCGCAGCAGGTCCATCACTTCGATATTGCTCGGATCGAATGAGATCTGGTAGTTGAAGGTCGACTCGATCGATCCGACGACGCCATGCAGCGTGTCGTACACGGCCAGGATGCCCATAAAGGCCGCGGCGGACAGCATCAGCGTGGTGAAGCTTAGCGCGAGGCGGGCCTTGTGTTGCAGAATATTATTCACCGACTGGAACAACAGCGGGGGCAGATCCAACACGCGGACCAGGGAGGGCATCAGGCCGCGCCCGTAGGTGGCGCTGATGCCCTGATCGGTCATGGCTTCCAGAATCGTGACGCGCGTGCCGTTGTAGATCGGGACGAAGGCCGCCAGCACGGGCACAACCAACCCTAACGCGCCGCCCAGCAGCAGCGAAGTCACCGGTGGGCTGGTATCTTGCAGGTAGGCATTCGCCGCTGGGGCGATGGATTCCGCCGCGCGCTGGCCGAGCGGCACGCCCACGATCATGGCTGGGATGGAACCCAACAGCCCGTACATCAGCGCCATGCCCAGGTAAATTGCCAGCACATCCCAACGGGTCGCACCGAGCGCTTTCATCGCGCCGATCTGTTTGCGCTGCTCTGCGATCACCGATCCGATCACATCGGTTACGACGAAGGACGACACGACCAGCGCGATCACCGCCAGGATCGTCAGCACGCGCGCCGACTGGCGCACGCCCACCACGAACAGGTTGTGGTCGGGATCGTTAAGCAGGTAGAAGACGATCTCATAGGGCGTCTGGTTGTTCAGCTCGCGGCGGAAGTTGTGCGATTCCTGGCGCGAGGTTTGCCAGTCTTTGAACCGGGCGAAAAACGAGCTGTACCCGGTGAAGCCGACGATGGCTTGCGCGTCGGTATAGGTGGCATAGGCGCTGCTCGATCCGTCACTGCCGCCCACGTACAGATAGGGCTGGAAGATGATGCCGGAGATGTGCACGTCGCGCTCGCCGGTGCCGTCCACGCGCACGGTGATGGTATCGCCTATCGATAGGTGATAGCGCGTCGCCATACGTTGTTCGATGGCGATTTCGTTCTGTCCATCGACGGGATAAGCGCCCGACAACAGGCGCACCGGTTCCAGCGTGATTTGCTCGAACGGCTCGGAATAGGCGTACAGCTCACCGGTGCGGAAGTTCAGCTCACCGGCGCGCTTCCACTGAAATTCGTAGACAGCCTGCCCCTCGACCGCCGTCACGCCAGGGTAATCGCGCAGTTGGCGCAGCACGGCGGCGTTATCCACGGATGTATTGCTGGGCAAGTCCACGAAGATGCGCAGCATGGCCAGTTCATTGGTGTGGATATCTTTTTCGAGCTGGCGCGAGACCAACTGACCCATCACGCTGACCACGACCACGCCCAATACGCCGACAAACACGCTCAGCGCCACTAGCGCCGTGCGAACCTTGCGCGCGGTGATGTCCCGTATGATCTTGGTGAGTCGCGAGCCGAACATGAAGATCAGGGAGGTTCCTGCCACAAAGTGGCCCTAAACAAGCCGACGATATAGACACCTGCCGTTAATGCACCGGCTCAAAGCCCCCCTGGATGGGCGTGGCGCAGTTGGTAGTGTGGTACACCCTCGCTGTGATACGGTGTGCTGCTCGTTCGAGGTCTATTATAACCGAAAATGCACGCCGCACCCTAGCGCCGGGCGTCCGGGCGGACGAAGGGCGGTTGTACGTCGGTCGCCACGAGCGGCCCGTAGCAGCCTGGCCTGCGATAGGCGTTCCCCCAAATTTCGCGCACACGGTAGGCGCGCAGACGGTCCAGATCGAACTCCGCCAGGAAAATACCCTCCGACTCGTCCGCCTGGACAAGCGTGTGATCGCGACTGTTCCCCTCGGCGTCGAAAGCCACGCCATCAAACGCGACCGAATGCCCATTGAGTTGCGGAGCGGCGTAATTCGCCATCGCCAACCCGACCATGTTCTCGTACGCCCGCGCGCGGAACTGGCCCAGCCGGTTGTCTTCCAGATCGCAGGCGTTGGGCGTCAGGATGATTTCCGCGCCTTGCAGCATCAGCAGACGGGCGCTTTCGGGGAACTCGCGGTCATAGCAAATCATCGCGCCGACGTTCACCGGTCCGGCGGCGGTATCCAACGCGCCGACGAAGAAACGATCGCCGGGCGTCAGCTCGGATTCGATGTCGAAATCGCAGGTATGCACTTTGGCGTAGGTGAGCACGATCGCACCGTGCCGGTCGATCAGCGAGACGGTGTTACGCGGCGCAAGCGGCCACTGTTGGAGGTACGACAGCGCGATCGCCATGTTCATCTCGCGCGCCAGATCGCGGAAATGCGTCACGAAGGGGCTGTCCATCCCGATGGCATGATCGTGCCACGCCTGCCGCGCGCCCGGTTCTGCCGGGTCGAAGAAGGTGTAGCCCGCGCTCCACATTTCGGGGAACAGGGCGATGTCTGCGCCCATTTGCGCGGCGCGACGGCACGCGGCTTCGCCCGTAACGCGGTTGGCGTCCAGGTCCAGCCCGTGAGAGACCAGTTGGAGCAGTGCAATCGTGAGAGTGTTTTTCATGAATTTTTCACAAATCTCCTGCGTCTGATGGCCCTGTTCAGCCCCTTCCCAAAATCCCGCCCCGCACAGCGCAGAGGGCGGGGATTGAGGCTGTTCAAATCGTCACGCTGGGGCGGTATTCGCCGAAGACGCCGCGCAGCACCCCGCAAATCTCGCCCAGGGTGGCGTCCGCTTCGACACACGCGATAAACAGCGGCATCAAGCTGTCGCTGCTGCGCGCCGCGCTGTCCAGGTGACCCAGCAGCTCGCGCACACGCTCATTATCGCGTTCCGCGCGGAGCTGCGCCAGCCGCGCGTGCTGCGCCAGCTCGACCGCCGGATCGACGCGCAGAATCGCGCGCGTGGAGGCTTGCTCGCCGTCGTTGGTGAACTTGTTGACGCCCACCACGACCTGATCGGTGCTCTCGATCGGCGCGCTGGTAGGCGTAGGCCGCGTCGTTGATCTCGCCCTGCACGAAGCCGCCTTCGATGGCGCGCAGCGCGCCGCCCATCGCGTCGATGCGCTCGATGTACTCGCACGCCTGCCGCTCGATTTCGTCCGTCAGGTGCTCGATCACATAGCTGCCCGCCAGCGGATCGACCGTATCCGCGACGCCGGACTCGTAGGCGATGATCTGCTGGGTGCGCAGCGCGACCTGCACCGCGTCCTCGGTGGGCAGGGCCAGCGCCTCGTCCATGCTGTTGGTGTGCAGACTCTGCGTCCCGCCGAACACGGCCGCCAGCGCCTGGAGCGTCACGCGCACGATGTTGTTTTCCGGCTGCTGCGCGGTGAGCGTGCTGCCGCCGGTCTGCGTGTGGAATTTGAGCGCCCAGCTTTTCGGGTCCTGCGCGCCGAAGCGCTCGCGCATGATGCGCGCCCACAGCCGCCGCGCCGCGCGGAACTTGGCGACCTCTTCGAGGAACTGGTTGTGCGCGTTGAAGAAAAACGACAACTGCGGCGCGAAATCGTCGACGCCCAGCCCGGCGTCAAGCGCCGCCTGCACGTAAGCGATCCCGTTCGCCAGCGTGAACGCGACTTCCTGCACGGCGGTGCTGCCCGCCTCGCGGATGTGGTAGCCGCTGATGCTGATCGTGTTCCAGCGCGGCACCTCGTGCGCGCAGTACGCGAACAGGTCGGTGATCAGGCGCATCGACGGGCCGGGCGGGAAAATATACGTCCCGCGCGCGATGTATTCCTTGAGGATGTCGTTCTGCACCGTGCCGCGCAGCTTAGCGCGGTTCGACGCCCTGCTGCTTGCCGACCGCGATATACATCGCCAGCAGGATCGCGGCGGGCGCGTTGATCGTCATGCTGGTCGAGACTTTGTCGAGCGGAATCCCCTCGAACAGCCGCGCCATATCGCGCAGCGTGGGGATGCTGACGCCTACCTTGCCGACTTCGCCCAACGCCAACGGATGATCGCAGTCGTAGCCAATCTGCGTGGGCAGGTCGAAGGCCACGCTCAGCCCGGTTTGCCCGGCCGTCGAGCAGGTAGCGGTAGCGCGCGTTGGATCTCTTCGGCGGTGGCGTACCCGGCGTACTGGCGCATGGTCCACAGCCGCCCGCGATACATGGTCGGCTGCACGCCGCGTGTGAACGGGTAATCGCCGGGGAAGCCGATCTGTTCCATGTACGCGTCGGCGTCGCAGGTTTCGGGCACGTAAACGCGCTCTAGCGGAATATCCGACGAGGTCGAAAAGGCCGGTTTGCGCTCCGGGAAGCGCTCCAATGTGGGCTTGAGGGTGGACTCTTCCCAGCCGAGCTGGTGATCGTGAAGCGAGTCAGTCATAGTCTGTTTGCCTGCATGATGCGTGATTGCGGATGGAAAATCGGCCTCATTCCCTCTTCGGGAGTGAGGCGCGTACGTTCACCTGTTATAACCCCCACGCGGCGCGAGGTTGCGCGATCGCGCAACCGATCAGCCGCTTGCGGCAGGAGTCGCGAAGCGGGGTTGCAGCAGATCGGCGAGCTGCGTGAGCGGGATGCTGACCGTCTGTGGCCCGAGATAATCGGGCGCGACCTGCGCACCCAGGAAATAGAACGTCAGTGCGTCGGGCGTGATCTGCCAGTACTGGTAATTATCCGGGTTGGTGCCAGTGCCATCTTCAATCCAGGTCAGATCGCCGGAAGCGTCCAACTGCGTGTGCAGCGACTGCTCGACCAGCGGCCCGATCACGCTCAGCGGGTCCGCGCCCGACACGAACAGGTCATCCAGCGTCAGCACGCGGTTCTGGACCAGGTCGAAGGTGAAGGTGCCGAACATCTGGTAGGGGTGCGCGCCGCCCGCGAAGGCGTCCACGTCGAACTTAAGCCCCAGCAATTGATCGAGAAACGGCGTGGTCGTGTAGGTGATGTTGAGATACATCGGGCCGCGCGGTGAGTACAGGCCGTAGGTCGTCAGATTGGTCAGAAAAGCGCTGCGCTGGTCGTTCAAGAACTGCTGCACAGTGCTGTCGATCAACGGGTTTTGGGCCAGCTCGACCGGATAATCCATCGCAATGCTAAGATCCATCTGAACGACGCATTTTTGCCGCGTGGCATCCCAGATGGCACCTGTATCGGTACATGTTTGTTCCTGCGCGGCGGCGGGTTGGATTCCCGCAGCCGTGACCAACATCAACGCGGCCAGCAGGCCGCCGAAATAGCGCTTGATCATTGCGAAATCTCCTTAGCTTACAGCGATCAGCAATCAGTCAACAGCGATCAGTGAACAGCGCCAGCAGCGTCGGGTGTGGGGCGAATGCCCACCAGTAGCGCAGACAGAACGCATGTACTATCATAGGCGCTTAACACCGTATCCGTGGGAGGAGGACCCATGACCCAGCACATCAGTGACGCCTTTCGATTGTTCATGAGCGATGCACCCCAGCACGCGCAAGCCTGGGGCCAGATGGTGGGCGGTCTGGCAGAAGCCAGCGCGCTCGACCCCAAGACCGAAGCCCTGGCCTACCTGGCCGTGCTGGCCGCGCTGCGCATGGAGGGCGGCATCCCGTTTCACGTACAGGCCGCCAAGCAGGCGGGCGCTTCGCGCGAGGAAGTGATCAGCGCGCTGCTGGTCGGGCTGCCTGCGGCAGGCCATCGCGTGACCCAGGCGTTGCCCGCCGCGTTGGCGACCTACGACGCAGACTAAGATCCGTCCGTGCGGCTGCGTCCTCAGCGCCCGTACTGCCGGGTGAGCTGCGCCAGCCGCTCCCAGGGCGTGCCGGTGATCACTTCGGGCAGATCGTCGGGCAGGCAGCGCCAGCGCCACTGGTTGGCCGGAACGCCCGGCTTGTTCATGCGCGCCGATCCGCCGAGCCCCAGCACATCTTGCAGCGGCGCGACGAAGGTATGCGCTTTGGACTTCATGCCGATCTCGATCATGGCCCAATTGGGCTCGCTGACGTGCTCCTGGTGCACGTAAGCCGCCATCTGGCGGCGCGCCTCCTCACTGGATTCGCACGTCCACCAGCCGAGCACGGTGTTGTTGTCGTGCGTGCCGGTGTAGACGACCTGCTGTTCTTCGAGATTATCGGGCCAGAAGCGGTTTTGCTCGTCGGTACTGCCGCCAAACGCGAACTGCAAGATCGCCATGCCCGGCAGGTTGAGCCGTTTGCGCAGGGCAATGGCGGCTTCCATCTCGTCGCCCAGGTCTTCCGCGATGATCGGAAGCTGGTCCAAGGGGGCGTTCAAGCCTTCGGCAATCGCCTTGAAGAAATTTTCTTTCGGCCCATTGACCCAGCGCCCGCCCTGTGCGGTGGGGCGGTCGGCGGGAATCTTGTAGAACAGGTCGAAGCCCCGAAAATGGTCGATACGCACGATGTCCACCGTCTGTAACAGGGCTTGCAGCCGCCTGATCCACCACGCGTAATCGGTGCGGCGGTGTTCCTCCCACACGTAGAGCGGATTCCCCCAGCGCTGCCCGGTCGAGCTGAAATAGTCGGGCGGGACGCCCGCGATGAAGTTCGGCTCGCCGTAAAAATCGAGATCGAACAGCTCCGGGTGACTCCACACGTCGCTGCTGTCGTGCGCGACGTAGATCGGCAGGTCACCCACGATACGCAGGCCGCGTTCATGCGCGTAGGTGTGCAGATCGTTCCACTGGTGGAAGAACACCCACTGGCGGAAACGGTGCTCCGCGATGCGGCAGGAATGCATCGTGCTGGCATCTTGCAGCGCGCGTTTCTCGCGGAAGATTTCGGCTTCGGTCCAACACGTCCAGGGCTGGCCGCCGTGGAATTCCTTCAACGCAATGAACAGCGCCCAGTCGTCGAGCCAGTGTTTTTGGGTGTCGGCCCATGCCTGGCACGCGGCGCGATCGGAGTCGCTGCGCACGAAGCGATCGAAGGCCAGCGACAGCAGCTCGTCGTGATAGGCGATGGCGCTGGCGTAGTCGGCTTTGCGCTGCGAAAAATAGGGGCGCTGGGCCACTTCGGCGGCGGTCAGCCAACCGCGCTGGACGAGCCGATCAAGGCTGATCAGGTTGGTATTGCCCGCGAAGGTGGACAACGTCTGGTAGGGCGATTCCCCGAACCCGGTCGGACCGAGCGGGAGCACCTGCCAGACTTTTTGTCCGGCGGCGGCCAGACAGTCGATGAAGCGATAGGCCCACGCGCCGAGATCGCCCAGCCCGTACGGGCCGGGCAGGGCGGTCGGGTGCAGCAGCACGCCGCTGGCGCGCGGAAAAAGTGTTTTGGGGCCGGTCATGCAACCTCCTTGTAAGGTGGTCAAATGTCGCGTTTCTACGCTTCACACTATAGATCGTGTTGCAGATTTTGCAATGGCTCACGCCGCCGGGCGGGGTTAGCCCTTTTCAGCGTCCTCCGTGTTGAACAGCTTTTAGTCCTTCCCAAGCTCGCGCAGAGCCAGCGCCAGCCCGCCTTTGATCCCGGCATCGTCGCCCAGCGCGGGCGGCACGATATAAGCGTCGAGATTGTCCATCACCGGGTGGACCATGTAGCCGTTGATCAGCGCGCGCACTTTTTCACGGATCAGCGGGAAAAGCTGGCGCTGGTGCAGCACGCTGCCGCCCAGAATTAAGCCTTCTGGCGAAAGCACCAGCATATAATCCGCGACGGCGTGCGCCAGGTAATAGGCTTCCAGGTCCCAGGCGGGGTGATCGGGCGGGAGTGATTTGCCGGGCGCGTTCCAGCGCTTGTGGATAGCCGGACCGGTCGCCCGATCTTCGAGACAGTTGATATGGAATGGGCACGCGCCCTCGTCCATCGGGTCATCCGCGCGGCGCGGGACCAGGATGTGCCCCATTTCGGGATGGATCAGGCCGTGCATCAATTGCCCGCCGATCAGCCCACCGCCGCCGATACCCGTCCCCACCGTCAGGTAGACGAAGGTCTGCCACGCCTGGGCCGCGCCCCACTGGTGTTCCCCCAGCCCGGCGACGTTGACGTCCGTGTCGAACCCCACGGGAATATCCGGGAAAGCCGACTGGACCGGGCCTAACACGTTGGCGAAGGACCAGCCCGCTTTGGGCGTGCGCGTGACGTAACCGTAATACTCGGACGCGGGATTGAGGTCGATCGGGCCGAACATCCCGATCCCGATGCCTGCCAGCCGCTCGCCGCGCAGCACTTCCTGCTGCTTGAAGAACGCGATCGCCTGGCTGACGGTCGCCTGCGGGGCCACCGTCGGGAAGCGCTGTTGGGCGAACAGTTGGCCGCTCGCATCCCCGATCGCACACACAAACTTGGTCCCGCCGCCTTCGATGGCTCCTAACAGCATCATCAACTCGCTTTCCCCTGCGATAGCTGCGCGCACCACCCCGGCGCGCGACTTATGCACAGCTTATGCACAGCCTGTGGATATGTGGATAACCACGCGTCTTGTTTCAGCCCAAGGACTCGAAAAACCGATCTGGGATCGTCACCCCCTCGAAGTTGGCGAAGGTGAGATCGTTGAACGGCAGGTTGAGCGCCTGCCGCATGTGCGCAAACAGACCCAGGTAGCTGGTTTTGATGGACACACACGCGTTCAGATCGAGCGAGTCCATCGCCGCGTGGATGGCCGGGGCCGGGCCTTCGATCTCGACGAAACTCCCGTACGGCATTTCATCCAGCACGATCTCAACCTCGCCGAGCTGGTAGGTGGTGCGGTATTTCTCGTAAATGGTATAGGGTGTGAAGCCGAGCCGCCGCAGAATGAAATCCATCTTTTCGAAATCATCCACCGTGACTTCCGCCTCCAGGCGGGTGACCACGCCGTCCGCCGTTTGGGGAACCCCTTTGTAGGTCAGGCGCGTGCGTGAGTCGCTCCGCAGGCGCAGCACGGTGCCCTGCTGGCTCAGGTTCGCGTCCGGGCTATCGTAGCGGATATTGTGCTCCCGCACGCGCGGCGCGGCAAGCGTGCCCCCGGCGGCGGCGATCCGCGCGGGCAGCGGCGCGAGGTCCGGCACGAACAACTTGATTTCGGTTTCGACCATCTTGGAATTCATTCTGATTTTTCCTTGTCCGGCAGCCGTTGGGCGGCCTGGGTACGATTCTGGCGCGTGCTTACGGCGCGATGGGACGCAGCGCTTCTTTCAGGTGCTCGCGGATCGCCAGGATCAGCTCGCGGTAGAAGCCGCGCGCGCTGTCGGGTGAGAGCACGACATCGTGATAAAAACTCCCGGAAGCGCGTTCAACCAGCCACAGGTCCACGCCAAAAAACGGCACATCTGGCTGATCGTCCAGCGTGTCGAAATGCACGCGCCGCAGGGCGGCCTGAAGCGTGCGGCCGCGATCGGAGTCGATAGCATGTGTGAAATGCACGTCGCGGTTGGGCTTGTCGTAGATCACCAGCAGTGTCGCGTTTCCGGCATGGCCGCGCGTCAGCGTGGCGACCTGGTTGGGATGGTCGGCGGAGTGGTATTGAATCGTGACGCGAAAGGCTTCGTTAACGCTGGGCTGTTGGACCAGGTTTCGCAGCTCGTCCTGGCGCAACCGCAGCGCAATCAGCCGAATCGGATCGGCGCGTCGCGTGTCCATGGCCCGTTTCCCTTTGTCCCAATGGCTCCCCGTTAGGGGGATTATACCGTAAAACCGGGCGCGCCTCACGCGTCGATCGTGATATTCTCCTCACCGATCATCGTTGCCACAGAGTTCAGCACGTCGTCATTGATGTGGATGTTGTGATTTGGGAAATCCAGGCAGGCGCGTTTGTCGCCTGTCTCGATCACGAAACGGAAATGATCCGGGCCGGGGTACTGCGTCAATAAGCCGTGCAGCCGCCGGATCAACGCCCGGTCATGCGCGGTATCGTTGGAGCGCGGGATATAGAGCGTAAGCAGGCGGCCCGGCTCATCCTCAGCGGGAGCGGGTGGGGGCGGCGCGGCTGGACGCAGCCGGCGCATAGGAACCGGCGACTCAGCCTCGGGAGGGCGCGCATGCGCCGACTCGACGGCGCGCGGACGGTCTGCTGGGGCCGGGGGTGGCATTACACGGCCCGCCGCGTCAAAGGCAGGCGCAGGTTTGGCGAGTGTCTCGTCCGGCTCGTCTTCCGGTTCTGGCTCTTCCACGCCGATGATGTGGCCCGTGCCATTGTGATAAACGTACGCCGTTGGTTCGGTCCAGTCGCCTTCTTCGGCTTCGAGCCAACCCGGCATTTCCCGATCGGTGAGCGGGCCCGCTGAATGTGGCGGCTCGTCGGGAGGCAGCGCCGCAGGCACGATGGGCGGCGCAGTCGCGACGCTGGCCCCGGCAGAGGCCGGAATCATAGCTTCCGTCATGGGCGGGACATCGTCGGTCAGGGTGCCGGGCGTGCTGTCGCCCGTGTCGTCGTACAGATCATCTTGTTCGGCCAGATCGTCGGCGGAGTCCTCGCCGGAGGGCGCGTCGTCCTCCGGTTCGAGCCAACTGAAAGTCCGCTCTTGCAGATCAGCCAACGGCTCGTCGGGCACGGAGATATCCTGCTCCAGCCGGACTTCCTCCACGATGATCTGCACGTCGCCGCGCGAGGTATCCACTTTGCCGCGCAAAATGACGACGGCGTCCATGTCGATCATGTCGCGGAAATTCTCCCAGGTGCGCGGGAACAGCACCGCGCTGATCGTGGCTGTGACATCTTCCACGGCCAGCACGGCCATCGAATCGCCCTTCTTGGTGAAGAAGGTGCGCAGATTGGTCACCAGCCCGGCCACGGTTGCCATGTGGCCGTTGGCGGCGTCGCCCGCTTCGATCAGCTCGGCGTTGGTGGACGTGGTGACGCGATCCAACAAGCTGACGATGGCCTTCAACGGGTGATCCGTCACGTACAGGCCGACCAGCTCTTTTTCCCAGTTGAGCATTTCGCGCTTGGAGATGCTTTCCACATCATGCAGATGGGCCAGGATGCTCTCATCCGCGCCGAAGGACACACCCGTATTCTCGCCGAAGAGGCTCATCTGGCCGCTGTCTTTGGCTTTGTGCTCCTCCGCCGAAAACGAGATGATACGATCCTGCGCCGCTAACAGCGTGGGCCGCGTCGCGAACTCGTCCAGTGCGCCGACCTTGATCAGCGATTCGAGCGCGCGCTTGTTGACGACGCGCGTATCCACGCGGCGGCAAAAATCGTCCAGGTCGCGGAAGGGGCCGTCGTGCTCGCGCTGCGCGATGACGTGTTCCAGCGGTACGACGCCCACATTCTTAATGGCCGCCAACCCGAAGCGGATGGCGCGCTGCCCGTCGGGCTGCGTCTCGATGCTGAAATCAAGCAGGCTGCCATTGACGGTGGGCGGCAGCACGGCGATCCCCATACGCGAGCAGTCCGCCGCGAACAGCCCCACTTTGGCCGAGTTGTCGCGGTGGACGCTCATCAGCGCGGCCATGTACTCGTGCGGGTAATGGCACTTCAAAAACGCGGTCTGGCAGGTCAGAACGGCGTAGTCAGCGGCGTGGCTTTTGTTGAAGCCGTAGCGCGCGAAGAACTCGATGTCGTCGAAAATATGGTTGGCGGTAGCGCCGTCGACGCCGTGTTCCGGGCCGCGCTCGACGAAAGTCTCGCGGTGCTTGCGCAGGTCTTTTTCTTTCTTCTTGGAGACAGCGCGGCGCATCAAGTCAGCTTCGCCGAGCGAGTAACCAAACAATTCCGCGCCGATCTGCATGATCTGTTCCTGGTAGACGATGATGCCGTAGGTTTCTTCCAGGATCGGCTCCAGCAGCGGGTGTTTGAATTCGATCGGCTCCTCGCCGTGCAGACGGCGGTTGTAGCTAGGGATGTATTCCATCGGGCCGGGGCGGTAGAGCGCCACCGCCGCCACGATGTTTTCGAAGCGCTTGGGACGCATGTCGGTCAGCATGCGCCGCATGCCCTGCGACTCCAACTGGAACACGCCGATCGTCTCGCCGCGCCCGATCATCTCGAACATCTCCGCGATGGCCTGCGCCTGATCCGGATCATCCGGATCAGCGCGGTAAGGGATATTTGACAGGTCGTAATGGATGCCGTGGTAGCGCTCGATCATCTCGCAGGCTTTGCGCATGATTGTCAGCGTGGACAACCCCAGGAAGTCCACCTTGAGCAGCCCGATCGATTCGCAGGTTTCCATCGGGAATTGCGTCACCATTTTGACTGGGGCGTCTTCGGGCGATCCCTTCGTGGGGCGATGCAGCGGGATGTATTCGACCAGCGGGCGATCGGCCACGATGACTCCGGCGGCGTGCGTGCTGGCATGGCGCGTGATGCCTTCCATCTCCCGCGCCGCGTCGATCAGCTTATGCGCGGTCGGATCAGAGGCGTAGGCGGCTTTGAGATCGGGCAGGGCTTTGTCGGGATCGTCGCCAAGCGCATCGTCAAACTTGATCGGCTTGCCCGCCGACGGAATCAGGCGCGCGATGCGATCGACTTCGGGCAGCGGCAGGTCGAAGGCGCGCCCTACGTCGCGGATCGCGGCTTTGCTGCCCAACGTCCCGAACGTGATGATCGCGGCGACTTTGTCCTCGCCGTATTTCTTGGCGCAGTATTCGATCATCTCCGCGCGGCGATCTTCGGGGTAGTCGAGATCGATATCGGGCATCGTCTTGCGGCCCGGGTTCAGGAATCGCTCGAACAGCAGGCTGTTGTGCATCGGATCGATGTTGGTAATCCCCAGGCAGTAAGCGGCCAGGCTGCCCGCGCCGGAACCGCGCACATTCCACCAGATGTCGGCGTGGCGCGCGAACTCGCACAGGTCCCACACGATCAGAAAATAGGTGTCGAAGCCCATGTCGTGAATGACGTGTAGCTCATAATCAAGCCGGGCGCGGATGTCGGGATCGTCTGCGCGATCCCCGAAGCGCCACGCCAGGCCGCGCTCGCACAGGTGGCGCAAATAGGTGCGCGGCGAGTGCCCCGCCGGTACGGGGAAGACCGGCAGATGATAGCCCTCCGAATCCAGGTTGACGTCGCACATATCCGCGATCAGCAGCGTGTTAGTCAGCGCCTCCGGGATGTTGGCGAACAGCCGCCACATTTCTTCCGGCGTGCGCAGGTGGAAGGTCGGACTCTCAAAGCGCAGCCGGTTTTGCTCGGCCTTCATGCTGCCCGTCTGGATGCATAGCAGCGTATCGTGCGTGTCGTAATCTTCTTCGAGGACGTAATGCACATCGTTGGTGGCGACCAGCGGAATATTGGCGTAGCCCTGTTCCTCGATTAGCCAGCGGTTGAGGATGTGGAGCTGGTCGATGTTGTGATGCTGCAATTCCAGGAAGAAATTCTCGCGCCCGAAGACCTCCTGGTACCAGCCCATACGCTTCTTGGCTTCGTTCTCCTGGCCGCGTTCGACCAGGCGCGGAATTTCGGCGGCCAGACAGCCCGACGTGGCGATCAGCCCTTCAGAGTGCTTCGCAAGAAAATCGTGATCGATGCGCGGGCGGAAGTAAAAGCCCTTCAACTGTGCCGCCGACGCGATCTGAAGCAGGTTTTTGTAGCCGGTTTCGTTGCGGGCCAACAGCAGCAGGTGACTCGGTTTGCTGTCGTACTCGGACTCGCGGCCGGTCATGGGGCGGCCCCACGGCGCGAGATAGGCTTCCATGCCGATGATCGGCTTGACTCCCGGCGTCTTTGCAGGCTCGGTAAAAATCGATCACGCCAAACATCGTGCCGTGATCGGTGATCGCCAGACTGCGCATATTGGTGGCAGCCGCGCGGTTCACCAGCTTCTTGATCCGGCTGAAGCCGTCCAACAGGCTGAATTCCGTGTGCACGTGAATGTGGACGAACTCTTTTTCGTCTGGCATGGCGTCTCATCTGGTAAACGATTGTGCGGTGGGATACCGCTGCGGCCCACCCGCATTATAACACCGTCAGACCATCCAAAACCGAACCCTAACCTTAAAAATTGGCGGTGAGGGGACAGGGGACAGTGATCAGCTAAAGCAGGTATTCTGTTTGCTTTTCACCGCGCCCCCATCGGGCGCAGGACGGGGTAGAATAGGCATATGTGAGCGCACGGCGCGTAGTGCGCCGCGTCCTGATTATGCTTACCGTTGAGGACATTATGAGTAAAGATTACGCCTTGTTTGTGATCAAGCGGCTCGTTACGTATGAAGCCGCGATTTTGTTGGGGATTGCTGCGCTGTGTCTGGTGGCGGGCTGGCACAGCATCAACGAAATTTCGCTCGCTCTGTTGGGCTTCGGCGCGCTGATTTTCGCCATCGGGCCGTTCAGTATGATGGGCGGCTGGGGCACGACGCGCAGTTTCCAATACCTCTACACACGCACGATGGAAAACACCAGCGCCCAGGAGCGCATGGCGCAGGATCACGGCGAGATTAACCGCAGCGTCGGGCTGATTCTCCCTTCGGTGCTGCTGGGCACATTGACGATGGTCGTAGGGGTCGCCGTGCAGACGCTGCTGTCCTGAAGGCGGGCGAAAAGCGGGTGGCTGCGAGTCTCCCCTCTAGCTGGAGCGGAGATTTAGCGGGGAAGCGTTCAACAATACGCTTTTTTGTTCCCTTAATCATCCCGTGTGCGCCGACTCAATTGGTTAAAAAGGTTTGACAAACCCTCGCGTGGCGGCTATAATGCCTCCCACTATGGAGAGGGGGGCGCGCTGCGCTGATTTTCGCTTGGGTTCTGGAAAGTTTTCGCCTGATTGTTTATCGCTGATTGTTGATCTGCGTAACCAATTCCATACCAGCCAAAGCGTAACGCGCGGCTAGCCGCATAACGGGCCGGTGGTCACGGAAGTGATCGTGCCGGTTTTTTGTTGCCTTTTCCATAGCAAACACACATCGATCCCTAGGGGGATATAGTAGAGTCATGGCTGATCAGATTAACTTAACTACCGACTTGGCAGAAGAAGAGATGGATTTCCTGGCATTGCTTGAGGAATCCCTCGCCGACCAGCCCGTGCGTGGCGACATCGTCACGGGCATCGTTCAGTCTATCGACAATATGGGTATGTTGATAGACCTCGGCATGAAGCGCGACGGAATCGTGCCCCGCAACGACCTCGAACGCCTGGGCGATGATGTGGAATTCGCCGTGGGTGACGAAGTCCCTGTCATGATCGTCCGGTCCGAAGATGACGACGGCAATCTGATCGTCTCGGTGGCCCAGGCCAAGCAAAACGAAGATTGGCTGAAGGCCGAAGACCTGATGAACGCCGACGAGATTTGGGACGGTCAGGTCTCGGATGCGAACCGAGGCGGGCTGATCGTGCCGTTTGGCAACTTGCGCGGGTTCATCCCGGCCAGCCACGTCATCAACCTGCCGCGCGGCCTCAACGAAGACGAGCGTAAAGACTTCCTTGCTGCCCTGATCGGTCAACCGATCTCCGTCAAGGTGATCGAGGTCAACCGCCGCCGCCGTCGTCTTGTGCTCAGCCAGCGCGAAGCTCAGCGCGAGCTGCGCGACGCTAACAAGAACGAGCTGCTTGAATCGCTGGTCGAAGGCGAAACCCGGCGTGGTATCGTCAGCGGCTTGCGCGATTTCGGCGCGTTCGTCGATCTCGGCGGAGCCGACGGTCTGATTCACATCAGCGAGTTGGCCTGGCACCGCGTCAAACACCCGCGCGAACTGCTCAAAGTGGGTGACGAGATTGATGTGTATGTGCTGCGTCTGGATCAGGAAGGCCGCCGCATCGGGCTGTCGCTCAAGCGGCTGCAACCCAACCCCTGGACCCAGGTGGACGAGATGTACTTCGTCGGCCAGTTGGTCGAAGGGCGCATCAGTCGCGTGACGCAGTTTGGCGCGTTTGTCAGCCTGGACCCCGGCATCGAGGCCCTGCTGCACGCCAGCCAGATCACCGATCCGCCCCCGGCTGACCCGACCCTCATCCTGCACGAAGGTCAGGAAATCAGCGCGCGTATCATCAGCATCGAGCCGCACCGCCAGCGTCTGGGCCTGAGTATTCGCGACGTGGACAATGGGCTGGACCTGCCCGTTGTACCCGACGCCGAGGCAGAGGCCGAACTGGATTTGGAACCAGAGGCCGAACCAGTCGCCGAGCCGGACGCGGAAATTGAGGCTGGCGAAATGCCCGCAGAGCAAGTAGAATTAGCCGGCGTGGAACCTGGCGCTGGAGAATAAACGCTTGCTAAACAGCATCTTGTAACGAAGTACTCGAACAAGGCAGGTTTTCCCGACCTGCCTTGTTTTGTAAGGCCAGCGGCTTCACGCTGAAAAACTGGTTCAGAAAGGTGGTGATACTCAGTGGCACATGTCGATCTTCAACCCGGCGAGTCGCAGGAACAGCTTCTTAAGCGATTCCGCAAAAGTGTGGCCAAAAGCGGCATTTTGAGCACCGTGCGCCGCAAGCGCTGGTATGTCTCTAAAAGCGAGCTGCGTCGTATTCAGAAGAAAAAAGCAATCCGTCGTGCGCGCCGTAAACAGCGCAAGACGTCCTACTAACGAGCAGGCCGCACTGGCTCTCCGCTGATGACTTGGCCCTGCTTGTAACGCAGCACTTCACTTCAGGTCACCTGAGCACCGTACGCGCCGGGGGGTGGTGAGTTATTGCTCGCCACCCGGCGCACCGGAACTATCTAGAGGGCAAAGGCACAGAGACTTTTCTATGGCAAAACAGACTGAGGACAAGATTGAGATGGAAGGGACCGTCGTCGAGGCGCTGCCCAACACTCAATTCAAGGTCGAACTGGAAAACGGTCACCGGGTTCTGGCTTACCTGTCCGGCAAGATGCGTAAGTACTATATCCGCATCCTGTTGGGCGATCGCGTGCGCGTCGAACTTACCCCGTACGATCTCGCGCGTGGACGCATCACCTACCGCTATAAGAAACGCGGTGGATCTTCGGAAGAGGAAGAATCCGAGAATCGGTAGCCCTCGTGTGATCCAACATCCGGCAAGCCTCTGACTAACCATGAGGCTTTTTGTCGTTTATCACTTTTTTCCCACCGGGCCGCGCGGTTATGACCGATCACTCCGATCCAACCGATGCCCAACCTCCCATCACACCGCCGGTGTGGACCATCACAGCACGGAAATTCGATGGCAGACTGCATTACACGCTGCCCGCTTACGCGCGCCAGCACGCGGGCGATGGCTGGTGGTTTGATGCGCAGTTGGGCGGCGCGATCGACCACATCACACGCGGGCGGCGCTTCCCCATCACGCGCCGCTCCGAGATGATCTTCTGGCCCGAACGCTGGTACAACGTGTACGTGAATTTCCAGGAAGATGGCACGCTGCGTAATTACTACTGCAACGTCAGCCTGCCGCCGCATATCACAGGCACAACGCTCACCTTCGTCGATATGGACCTGGACGTCGAGATCTGGCCGGACGGGAAATTCGAGGTGCTGGATGTGGACGAATTCAAGGAGCATACGGCGGCGTTCGGTTATCCACGCGACGTGCGGCGCGCCGCCACGTTGGCTGTGCTCGATATTCTGCTGCTGTGGCACAAGCGGCAGCCTCCGTTTGATCGCGCGCCGCTCGCGCCGTTTTAGGGGATCAGCGGACAGTCTTCAGCTATCAGCAGACAGCGAACAGCAAAATCCCGCCGTCAAGCAGCGACGCATTCGCTGTTACCTGATACCTCGTTGCTGATCTCTAATTCGCGTCGCCGGGCGGAATCCCCGGCGCGACAATGCCATCCACGTCGCGATCTATTTCCCAGGGATACACGATGAATGCGTCCGTCACCGCGCCGTAGAAATCCGGCTCGGCCCGGCTGAACAGCGAGCGGTAGGGGTTAAAGTGCAGCACGCAGGTGAACGGCGATGCGTGCGCAGCCTCGACCCGGCTCCTGACGGCGGTGCTTGTGCGGCCGCTGCCCCAGACATCATCCACGATCAGGATACGGCGGTTTTCAAGCAGATCGTTTTCGGGGAATTGCAGAAAATTCGGCCACATCAGCAGGCGGCTGGACTCGCCCAGTGTCTGCTCGCTGGGGAAGTCGACGGCGGCGTTGAGCACGTTCGTAATGTCGAGCGCTTCGCACAACATCCCGCCAGGGACAATCCCGCCGCGTGTGATCATGATCATGGCATCGAAATGCCCCGCGATCTGAAGCTGCGGGACCAACACGTCGATCAATTTGTCTACATCTGCCCACGTTAAGCGCTCGTGGCGTAAAGGTCGGCGCGATGGGTCCATGGTCATTCCCCCCTACCGCCCGCAAATTGTGTGCCGGGCCGTTATGCACATCGGTGAATAACGTGTCATTATGCCCATAGATGGGGCGAAAGTCAACGCACCCGCACGGGAACTCTGGGGCGCGCGCCGAACAACTGTGAACGCAAGCATTTTCGCGGTAGTAAATCCCAGATCGGTATATAATGCCCGTAGAATGGGAATGCACGCTCAACGAAAGTGATCCTCGATGGCATGGCGTTTCAGTCCCTATGCAGTGCCGTTGTTCGCGAGCGCAGTGCTGCTGCTGGGGATTATAGTTCTGACCTGGCGGGAGCGCGCCGCCAAAGGCGCCCGGCCCTTAATCATTTTGAGTCTGGCCACCATGCTGTACGTGGGTGGCTACGCCTTTGAGCTGAGCGGTACGACGCTCGACTGGGTCATGTTTTGGATCCGAATCGAATACATCGGGATCGCCTGTGTGCCATTCGCTCTTTTAGCATTGATACTTCTCTATACCGGGCACGAGCGGTTCCTCACGCCACTGAATGTGACAGTGATGGCCGTGATCCCGATGATGACGATTGTGTTCGCCTGGACCAGTGGCTATCACGACTGGCTGTGGCGAGACATGCACATGGAAGCCTATGGCCGCCAATGGCTGTTCGCGTTCTCGACCGGACCCTGGTATTGGGTCAACGTGACCGAGGTCTGGGCGATGATCGCGGTCGGGCTGATCGTGTTGGTTCCGATCTTTGTGCGCGAACAGGGGATATATCGCACGCAATCCGGGTTGATGTTGTTGGCGCTCTCGTTTCCGATGATCGCCTATACCTTGTACCTCGCTGGCGTGTTCTCGATTCCCATTGATGTCACGGCTTACTCGCTGGCGTTGACGTCCATCGTCATGGCATGGATGGTGCTCAACAACCAGTTTCTGGACCTGATGCCGGTGGCGCGGCAGGCTGTGCTCGACAACTTGCCCGATGCCGTGATCGTCGTAGACGCGCAATCCCGCGTCGTCCACCTGAATCCTACCGCCCAATCCCTGATCGGACCCCAGGCAGCCGCCCAGGTCGGCAAACCGTTTTCGCTGATTCTTCCAGAGCAGCTCACCGGCGTGCTGGAGTCCGCCCCCGAGGTGAGATCGCACGAGGTCCCGTTTATCCAAAACGGGGAAACGCACTGTTGGGATGTGCGGCTGTCCCCTCTGATGAATCGCTTCGGGGACAGTGATGGATCGCTGGTCGTGCTGCGCGACATTTCCGAGCGCAAACGCGCTGATGAAGAACGCGAACGCTTGATCACCAGCCTGGACGCCTTCGCGCACACGGTCGCGCATGATCTCAAAAATCTCGTGACGGTGCTGCTGACCTACAGCGTTACGCTGCAAGAGGATTTCAAAACCATATCAGCGGCGGAAATCTTCGACTACCTGGGCGTGATGGTCGAGTCCGGCCAGAAGCTCAACAGCGTGATCGACGCGCTGCTGCTGTTCGCGCACGTCGACAACATGAATGCGATCCCGATCGTGCCGCTCGATATGGGGAAGATCGTAACGCAGGCACGCCGGCGTCTTGTGGTGCTGATCGAGCAACATCACGCGCAGCTCTGCGCGCCGGAGAAGTGGCCAGTCGCGCTGGGCTACGCGCCGTGGGTGGAAGAAGTGTGGGTGAATTACCTGAGCAACGCGATCAAATACGGCGGGACACCGCCGCTGGTCACAATGAGTGCTGTCGCCCAGCCCGACGGGACGATCTGGTTCTCAGTCCAGGACGATGGCCCCGGGCTGACCGCGGAACAGCAGGCGCAGTTGTTCACGCCGTTCCGAGAGCTTCACCAACTGCGTACCGATGGCCACGGGCTGGGGCTGTCCATTGTGCTGAGCATCGTACAAAAGCTGGGAGGCAAAGTTTTCGTCGAAAGCACCCCCGGACACGGTAGCACCTTTGCTTTCACGCTGCCGGGTTCGCCCGCGCCTTAAATGGCAAACCGGTATTTGCCCTATTCTCTGGCCGCCCCTGAACCGTGTGACGGAGAGGACCGGGGGTGAGTCTTCCCCAGTGTGAATCCGCTCCTAAATGGCTAATCCCCGCTGACGGTAACCAGCGTATCGACAATGCGCGCGATCGTGTTGGCGTAATCGTCGTAGGCGGAATCGGCCAGCGACACCGTCCACAGCGCGTAACGCTCGGTCCCGACCGGCACCGCGATCAATACCGTGCGGATGGTATCTGGCGCGCGATCGATCGTCACGGGGAACGGCACCTGCGAAGGATTCTGACCGGTATAACGCCGTTCGATCCAGTAGGCGCAGTCTCCGAGATTGCCGCGTGTGACGAGCTCCGCTTTGAGCAACGTGTTTCCCGGCTGCGTGGCGAGTTCATTGTCCGCCTGGAACTGCGCCTGGAGCAGCTGCATCCGGGCGCACAGATCGCCCGATTGGCCGTCGGTCAGATCGGGCAGCGGCACGATCTCCGACAGGGTGAGCGTCGTCACGACACCGCTCTGCGTCAGTCGGGCGATGTCCGTCTCGACCAGGCGCGGCTGGGGCAGCATCACGCCGTAGACCGGATCGCGCGTCACCGCGCTGAACGATGCTTCGACCTGCTGCCATACGCCGATCTGTCCTTCCGGCACGGGGAACGCCGCCGCAATGCTGTCGCGCGCGGCCTTCCAATCCGGGCTGTCGGTGTTGGCGGGCAGCCAACTGTCCGGCACTTCGACGCGGAAGCGGTAACCGTCCGTCGCGCCTACCGTGAAATCGAGCGTGTGCGCGCCTGTCGCGTTGCTGCTGTTTTGCGCCGTGTCGACGGCATCTTGCAGAACGCCCGACACGATCAGCGCCGCCGCCACAATCGCCACCAGGACCATCACCGCCAACACCCAGCGTAAGCGATGACGCGCGGGCCGATGCTGCCCACGCCGCCGGGCTGCCGTATCCTCATCCGGTGCGACCACGGACGCCCCCAGCCAACTGGGAACTGCCTCCATGCCGCCCGACGGTGTGCGGGCGGGGGTAGTCAAGCGTTCCAGCTCGGCGCGCATCCGGGACGCGACCGGATGTGTCCGGTCTAGCCGCAGCGCGTGATTGACACAGGCGCGGTATTCTTCCAGATCGTCGGTGGCGGCGGCAAGCCACAGCCAGCCTTCCGCGTTGATAGGCTCGTTCTGCGCGGCATAGCGCAGGTAGGGCAGGGCGTCAGCCCGGCGTCCGGCCTGCACGAGTTGAATCCCGGTCATCAAATAGGGCGGGGGAGCATTATGCATGGGGCCCTTTATCCCTTGGTGAGGCATCGTCTTCTGGGGCCGCAGGCAGCCGGAAGTAAAACTCGCTGCCTTTCCCTGGTGCGCTGATCACGCCCACCTCGCCATCCAGACGCGTGATGATGCGCCGCACGATCGACAGTCCCAGGCCGTGCCCCTTCGTGTGGGCGGCGTTGACGCGCGTATAGGGCGTGAACAGGCGGGCCTGATCTTCCGGCCCGATGCCGATGCCATTATCTTGCACCCAAAAGCGGATCATACCGCTGGGTTCCAGCTCGGCTCCCAGAACGATACATGGCGGCTGCCCGCCGTATTTGATGGCGTTGCTCAGGTAGTTGGCCCACACCTCTTCGATCCAGGGGCTGTAGCCCAGCGCCAACGGCCATGCGTCCGGCAAGCTGATCTGCGCGCCATATTCCTCCGCCAGCGCCGATACCTGCAACTGGGCGCCCGCGACGATACCCGCCATTTCCAGCGGCTCGGTTTTAACGTCCTCGGTCCGCAGCATCGACAGCAGCAGCAGCTCGCGGATGATGCGGCTCATCTTCTGGGCGGACTGGTCGATCGAGTGCAGCCCGGCCTGAAGCTGATCCATCGACGATGTGATGAGGTTATCGCGTAGAAAAGCCGCGTAGCCCATGATCACGCCGATCGGGTTTTGCAGGTCGTGGGCGACGGTGTGCGCGAACGCGTCCAGCTCGGCATTTTGCGCTTCCAGGTCGCTGGTACGCTGACGCAGCATTTCCTGCGTTTCGACCCATTCGGTCATATCGCGCATGGCGGCCACGTGACAGGGGCGGCCCTGCCACGTCAGGTAGCCCGCCATGATTTCGACCGGGAAGACCGTTCCGTCGCGCTTGTGGTGATGCCGCACCGGGATACGTGTGATCCCATCCTGGACCGCGCTGCGCGTCTGGTCCGGCTCGGCCGACAGATCCGTGTTGCGCATGGCCAGCAGTTCATCGCGGCTGTAACCGTACATCCGCTCGAAAGCCGGATTCACCTCGAGAATGCGCCCGGTTTCGTTGTCGATCAGGGAGATCGCGTCGGATTCGATCTCGTACAGGCGGCGATATTTTTCCTCGTTATCGCGCAGTTGGTGTTCGGCGCGGCGGCGCCTGGTGATGTCGCGCAGCGTCGAAACCACGGCGATCACCTGACCTGATTCGTCGCGCAGCGGGCTGAGCACCTGCTCGAAGGCGCGCAGCGGATCCTCTAGCGGTAGCCGGTCTTCGGCCCGGACGATCTCGCCCGTCTCGAAGACCTGGGCCAGCCGTGCATTGAAGGCGGCAGCAGATTCAGAGGTGCTGCCCAGGTCTGCCCACGTCTTGCCGATCAGATTGTGGATCGGCGTTTCATCTATCGTGAGGGTCGCCGGACTGGCGTACAGGATCCGCCCGTGGCGGTCATGGACGTGAAAAAGATCGGGCGTCGTTGACAGCAGCGCGTCGAGCAACGTTTGCTGGCACGTTGTCGACTGCTTCATTTCCGCCAGAGCTTCGGCGAGATTGCGGGGCGCGTGCGCCCACCGGGCGCGCGCTACGATGTAACCCGCTGTGGCTGCCACGACGGCGGCCAATCCTGCCGCCACTATCGGTACCCACACCGGCATGCCTGTCGTCTCTCCTCGTTATGTACCCGAGCGATACGGCGTAAACGTCTCACCATAGCGCAGCAGCGCGGCCAGATCGTACACACCTTCCGGCCAGATCGCATCCGCGCGCGGATCATACCCCCAGATCGGGTCGCCGCCCACCTCAAAACATCCCAACGTGAAAAAGCCCAGCCGTCCCCACGGTTGGCCCGATGACGGATAAGGCGGCAGGCCGCTGTGCGACGCCAGACGCGCCTGGAACGCGATCAGGCGCGGTCGCCAGAACAGCAGCGGGTTGACCGGCATCTGCGCGCCGAAGTCGCGCGACCCATCCGTCACAAAATGAACTTCCAGGTGCAGATGCGCGTCATTGCGCCGCACTTCGACGCTGCCATCGGCGCGTGTGTAGGCGGGCCAGCCCGACGTGCCGATCACCTGACCGGCGCGCACGACGTCGCCCACGCGCACGAGCGATGCGCTCGGATCGCCGCGCAGGTGGCCATAGCCCACGATCACGTTGGACGGCACGCGCGATCCGTCACGGGCGCGCACTGTGTCCGGCAGATAGGGCCGCAGCGCCAGCGTCAGATCGGCGGGATCCGGCAGAAAATCGAACGCCACGATCTCGCCGTCCGCCACCGCGATCAGCGGTGAGCCTTCCGGCACGAGCACATCCAGGCCGGGACTCAGCCCGCGCGTGTCCGGGTAGTAGACCTCCCAGTTTTCGAAGGCAAACGACGTCGGGCCGAAACCTTGCACGTCCAGCGCATCCAACGCCGCCGGGGGCGTGATCTGCACGGGCAGCATGTCGAACGGTTCCGGCAGCCCCAGATGCACCGCTTGATCCTGGAAGCTGCGCACGCCGGGCAGCAGCGTCTGCATGGTGACGGTGTCCTCAAGCTGACGCAAGGCGGCCCCGCTCAGCGTGTCGACCCGCGCGATTTGCGAGGCATCTGCACCGCGGGCCCGCATCAGATCGCGCACCAACGCGCGGCGGTAATCCAGCACGGGCTCTGCCTCGGTCCAGGCGGGCACGGCCTGCGTGTAGGCCACCGACCGCGCGAAATCGGTCTGCTCGCCTGCAATCCAGCCGCCCCCATCCGGCCATGTCACGCCCAGCCACGACGCCTCGCCAAAAACCAGCGAGTCCACCGGGGCGTGCGCGCCGGAGTCCAGCAATCCGAGCGGGTCATCCGGCGAATCCGGATCGGCGTACACGTCCGCGCCGCCGGGCCGCACGGTGACGGTGACGTTACGCAGCGCCAGCGCATCGGGCGGGCGCGGTGGAAACGGCGTCCCAGGCGGGGCAGCGAGCACTGGCTCATCCGCCAGTGGCATCGCCTTAGCCGGTGGGGACGCCGGGTTTTCTCTTCAACCGGGCGGATCGTTGCGCTTCAGCACATCCGATGCCAGGCCACTGACCTGATTGGCGATGTCGTGGCGTGCCTGGTCCAACTGCGCGCCAAACTCGTTTTGAATGGCCTGCGAGACAAGATTTTTCACCATATCGGGATCGAGCGATTCGCCGTCGCTGCCCGATCTGCCGAGCGCCTGCTGGCCTTTGGTGATCACGCTGATCACCTGATGCACCCAGTCGGTGCCCAAGCCCATCAAAACACCCGCCATGATCATATCGACCACGTCGAACGGCTTGGCGAACCAGTCCGCGACGTTGATATCCAGCGGTTGGAACAGGCGCAGGTTGGCCACGACTGCCAACGAGATGCCCATGACGATGCTGATCACACCCGCGACCATCTTTTTGCGCTCTTTGTAAAGCGGCGAGTCCATGATTTCTTTAAGTTGGCTTTCGGCCAGCGTCAACTGCTTGCTGGCCGTCACAAGCTGTGCTTCGAGCTGCTCCAGCGGCCAATGGGCCGGATCGTTGGCGTTAGGATCGCCCGCAGCGGGGTCGATGTCCATATTCTGTCGCCGGACCAGCGCGCCGCTCAGGCTGTCGAGGCGATCGTAAAGCTGGCGTACATCGACCTGGACCAGCCCGGAGATGCGGGTAGCGAAGCCGCGCAATGAACTTGTCGTGTCCAGCATGGCACGCTGCGACCAGCTAAACAGAAACTCGATGGTGCGCTCGATCAGTGCTGCCCCGACCAACAGCGGCGCCAAGCGCGCCGCGACTGCGTTGAGGTCTTGCGGGGCGGTGGTCGTCACCGCGTCGCCCGGCGGCTGCGTTGTACCGGTGCCGTCCTGGGCCAGAACCGGCATCACGACGACCAGCGCCAGCACCAGCCACCCGATCATCACTGCCATACGTAGTGCGCGTCGTTTTCCGGGCGTCATGCGCCTCTCTCCTTCGCCACTAACAGCCGTTACACCAGATAAGTGGAGAGTATAGTCTATCCTTGAGTCTAGCAAAACCACGCGTAAGGGTCGGAGTGAACAGGGACCAGCCAGGGCTGAGACCACCCCTGGCGATACCGGCTCAAGATCTGTGGGGCTTCGAAATCCCTCTCCGCAGCGCGGGGAAGGATTTAGGGAGGGGTTGAATCAGCTTCTCCTCTGTGGCCTTTGTGGACTGGCGTTTAGTTTTCATCCCACGCTGTAAACGATGAACTCCCAGCTAAGTGTGTGTCGCCACGCTTCGTCCGCGCTCACGACCTCAATCTGAATCTTGAGCGGGTACGTGCCCGGCTCGGTCAGACCAAGCGCCTCATAGGGAATGAACAGGGGCAAATCGGGGAAGAACGTCTCGGCGCAGCAGGGCAGCACCGGCGCGGACGTGAGCACCTGATTGGCTTTGTCGCGGTATTGGCCCGGCGCGTTCGCATTGATCAGCGGCGTTGAGGCGGCGTCATCGTTGAAAAAGCGGGCGAAGATCGTCGCGTCGCGGCCCTGCCAGCCCGTCAGCGTGAAAGCGGCATGCAGCGCAAGCCCTGTTTGACCGTCGATCACAGTGCCATGATCGAGTGTGATGCTGCCAAATGTCACCACGACCGCCTCAGCAGGCGGAGTCGTTGGGCTGGACGGCGCCTCGCTGGCCGTGCCGTAGACCGCGCTCTCGTCCAGCACAGCCATCAACGCGACTTCGGCGGGACGAATCCCGCCCAGGCGTCCGCCCGTCTCGGATTCCGTCTGGACGAAAGTGGGAATCCCGATGAATTCGCCGTTGCCGCTGACGGCCAACCCGCCGCTGTTGCCGGGCGCGATCTCGGCGTCGGTGCGGTACCACACCGGCAGGCGCTGGCCATTGACCACCCCGTTTTCCACCGAGACGATCACGCCTGTCGTCACCACGAGATAATCATCGCCGATGGCCGGGTAACCGAAAATGTACACGGTGTCGCCGCGATAGACCTGATCGGCGCGCAGCGTGGCGGGGATATAGGGGAGATCGAGATCGGCGGCGGTGACCGGTTTGCCGTTCAGATCGGAGTCGATGGCGATCAGCGCGACGTCGGTATCCGTATCGACGCGTACCACGCGTCCCAGGTATTTAAAATCGGGCGGATCGTTGATGTCATTCAGCAGGGCGATCGCCACCCGATCGGAGTTTTCTACCACGTGCGCGTTGGTGACGATCAGGCCATCCGGCGTGGTGACCGTCCCTGTCCCCGTGGCGTAGATGCGGCTGCGCTCCAGCGCGCCGATCAACACGACGCTGCGCGCGACGATGCTGATTTCGTTGTGATCGAGCACGCCGTCCGAGTTGATGCTGGTCTGGGTGGGTGATGGTTCCGTCGCGATGACGGACGTGGGCACGGGAGTGAGAGTGAGCGTGGGCGCGGGAGCGGGCGTGATCGGGCAGGGATCCAGGCGTGTGGTGATGGCCCAGCCTTCGCCGCCGGAATATTGTACTGGCACCCACTGGTAGCCGTCGGCGGGCTGCACGCGGCTCATATCGGCGTCGACGGTCGCGCCCGGTTGGAGTGTAATCAGGACGCCGTAGGCCGTCCCAGCGCCGGAGCGCACATTCAGCCCGGCCTGTCCGTTGACCAGCATGCAGCGCCAGTCTTCGCCGGTCTGGACGCGCGCGGCAGCGTCGGGCACGGCGGGTGACGCAGCCAGCGCCGGCCCGGCGCATACGCTCACCACCACCGCTGCGATCACCCCGACGAGTCCCGCCCAACGCATCGCGTGCCGTGCCATGCTATCTTCTCCTGCTGGTTTCGTGCGGGCTGGAGTCCGGTCTCACTGCGATCACTACCGTACAGCCACACTATAGCATCAATCGCGGCCGGGTCCCAAACGGTTCAGCGGGGGCGGGGCAAGGATAGGTCAGCCCTGCGTCACCGATTCGCGCGCCCAATGCAACTTTGCCGCAGGCACACAGCGGCTGCGTACCAACTCGATTGCAACTCACCATAAACTTAAGGATAATTTACACACAGGTCAGGGTATAATGGGTGTGTAGCATCGTGGGTGTTGGGATGCGCACCGCCTGGCCGGTGAAGGAGAACAGAGCGTGAAATCAACTGCCGAACGGACGATCGAAGCGCTGACCTGGGCGTCGGTGGTAATCTGGCTGGGAATGGCGCTGCTCATGCACCTGCTGGATTACGTCTGGCTGGTGGTGCTGGGTCTGAGCATCATTCTGCTCAGCTCGGCCATCTACCAGCGCAGCCGGGGCTGGCAAACGTCGCTGTCGATTTGGGTGTTCGGGGTCTGGATGGCGATTTCCAGCGTGCTCGAACTGGTGAATGTCATGTTGACAACGAGCACGGGCGGTTCTGGTCTGCAAATCGACCTGTGGGTCTATCTCGGTGTGGCGCTGGTGTCGATGGGCGTCGCGGTCGTGCTGCGCATGATACGCGGCCCGAACCTGACATTAGACGCCAGCCGGAGCCGGGGCGGCCAACAGCCCTATTCCGGCGATCAGCGCCCGGCCGCGCCGCGCCCCGTGTACGATAACCTCAGCTACGGATCGATTCCCTCGCCGCAAGAGCGCGGCACGTATGGCAGCGCGCCGGGACGGGGCAGTATGCCGCCGCAAGCACCTTACGATCAGGGGCGCACCACGGGCACGTCGCGCCAGAATCAGGCTCCGCGCTATGACCAGCAGGGTGACGAGTACGATTACGGGTATGACGCGCCCGCCTACGATCAGACCGGGTATACTCAGCGCGGTCCGGGCACACGGCGCGATCTGCCGGGGCGCTATACACCGCCGCCGCAGCAGGTACCGTACGACCAGGGCCAGAACTATGGCTACGATCCCAACGGCGATCCGGCTTATGACCAGGGCTACGAGCAGCAGCCGCCCATCAATGAGAACACCGGCTATGGGCGCGATCCGCGCGGCGTTTACCAGGAGCCGAGCGGGTATACCGCGCCGTCATACCCGGAGCAGCAGTCGTACCAACAGCAGGCTTACCAACCGCCCGCCCGGCAGCAGCCGCCGCCACGCCAACCGGCCGCGCGCCGTCAGGTGACGGATCGCCGCCGCGTGAGTCCGCAAGCGCGCCGCTCACAGCCTGCCCAACCTCAGAAACAGGCGGGCCAGCAGCAGCCTTCCGACCTGGATGCGCGCATTGAGGACATCATCCGCCGCAGCCGCGAGAAGCGCAACGTTCCGCCGGAGGATTTGCCGTACTAGGTGGGTTGAAGTGGAGATTGAACCGGGAGCCGCGCGCTTCCGGTTTTTTTGTGCGTTATGGCGTGATCATCTCCCCACAGATCAGCGCGCTGTGCCGCCCGTTGACCTGCGTCAGCACGACGACCGCCGAGTCGCCATCGCCATCCAGACGGAGCTGGCGAATCAGCGCGTCCGGCTGAAGGGGACTCCCGCGTTTCTTCACGGTCACGCGCCCGATGCCGCGCGCGCGCAGCGCGGCCCGCAGCCGTTTGAGGTTGAAGGGCAGCCACTCGAATACCGGCCAGACCCGTGCCCAGGGGGAGTCGCTAAAGGCGTCACCGGTCAGGTACGCGATCTGCTCGTCCAGGCGAAAGAGCGGCATGCCCAACCGCTCGGCTAACTCGCTCAGCAGCCCGGCGCGAATCACTGCCGGATCGGGTTCGTAGAGGTAGGCGCGCGGCGCTGACAGCGGCGGCGCGGGGAGATTCTCCGGAGTCAGCGTGTCGGCGGAACCATCGTCTTCCAGGCGCGATGCCTGCCGCCCACTGAACCCGAACAGCCCTGACCACAGCACCGCCTCTTTGAGCTCACCGCCCAGGCTCACAAATTCGACGCCCGCGCCGCTGGCGGTGTAGGGGTGCAGCTCGTCCAGGTCCACGCCCGGCGACAGTTTGACGGCCAGCCCCTCCACCCGCCACCCGCGGATCACGTCCAGCGGCGGGGTGTACTGCCGCACGGAAAACGCGCGCCGCCCGTCGTCGCGCCGCGCCGGATCGAAGAACGCCGCCTGCACGCCCGCCAATGGCAGAGGTTCGCGCAAATCGGCGCGGACGGTCAGCGCGGCGAGTCCGCACGCGTCCAGGTTAGCGCGGGCCATACGCAGACGCAGTGGATCGCGGTCCAACGCGACGACGCGCGCGCCCGGCAGAGCTGCCAGCGCCAATGTATCGCCCCCGATGCCGCAGCCCAGGTCAGCCGCGCGCGTGATGCCTGCCAACCCGAAGCGTCGCGCCCGCCACGCCGCGACGATCTCGCCGCTGGCCTGTTCGAGCGCTTCCGCCGTGAAAAACAACGAGTCCGCCCGGCTGAATTTGACAGCCGCACGGACTCGTAAACGCGCCAGGGTCAGCGCCGCCCCGGCCAGATCGGGCGGCAATTCGCGCCGCAGATCGGCCAGCAGCGCCAGGGTATGGGCTTCCCCCAGATCAGAAACGGCCAGCCGGGCCAGAATGGCACGGCCAGCCGCGCTGGTTAATTGGTCAAAGGTCCGCACGTTGAGCGGAGAGTCCGCCATCAGGGCCGCCCCCGCCGCACGTGCGCGCCAGCGCTAGACCTGCTCGACCAGCGAAACGAACTCGGTCCACTCTTCGCGGCTGAAGAACAGGGTGCCCCAGTCCAGCTCAACCTCGATGTCATCGTTGGCCGGGCCGCTGTTGTCGGCGGCGGCGTCGCGAATCATCTCAAGGAATTCTGCCCATTCTTCGGTGAAGAAGTGAACGGTCACCGGGCCAAGCTCGACATGGTAGGTGGTTTCGCCGTCAGGTTCGACCGCGCTCCACACGGTGTAATTTTCGGTCTCGGCCAGGGTGTCGATCGGAATCTCAGGCAGGTCGCCATTGTTGGTCATAGGTGGTAATGCTCCTTCGCATTAGCTAGTGCAATCAGTCCTCACATTGTCGCTGGCAAGTGACAAAATGTCCAGTGCGGGTCACGCCAGACAGGGAAATTCACACGCCGGGCGGCTGTTACTCCGGTGACGGCGGGCGTTTCCCCGCGTCGCGCCAGGCTTTGACGATGGCGTGATTTACGGCGACGCCTTCGCAAAATGTCGTGCGTTGGGCCTCGGTCAGCCCGTCCGCCTGTTCCTGGAGCAGATGATACGCCGTTTCGAGCACGGTATGCGCTTCGTCGACGTAACGCGCTCCGTACAGCACGCGGTAGATCGTCCAATATACGCGCAGCGGCTCGTCCAGACGGGTGGGACCGTGCGCGCCCAGGTGTTCCAGCACGGTTTCGATCAGCGCGTACGCGGCGACCGTCTGACCCTGGGACAACATCACGCGCGCCACGCCCGCTGATGACTCGATCTCTTCCACTGGGGCGGGCAAGGTGCGCCAACGCTCCACCGCCGCGCCATACGCGGCTAACGCAGCGTCCCACTCTTTGCAGGCTTCGCGCGTCAATCCCAGGACGTGCTGCGCGCCTGCCGCGCCGCGCGTGTCGTCGTCCTGAAGGCTGGCTTCGAACGCCTGATTGAGCAGGGCGACCGCGCGCGTGGATTCGTTCAGTTCCACGTAGACGGCGCCCATGCCGGTCAGCGCGAGGATCGCGCCGGAGATCAGACCGTATTCTTCAGCCAGCGCCAGGGCTGTCTCGTGATCGTCCAGGGCCGCGGCGTAATCGCCCAGCTTGCGCGCCACCGCGCCGCGCGCATTGAGCGCGGTCATTGCGCCAGGGGCGTGCCCCAGCCGCGTCCAGATTTCGGCGGCAGCGGTCAGCATCGGCCGGGCGCGGGCGTAATGCCAGGCGGCGGCGGTCTGAAATCCCTGGTTGTTGGCTTTGGCGGCGGCTGAATCCAGACGGTCGCAGGTGGCCGGGTCGTTGAGATCGGCCAGTTCCAGCGACACTACGAGCTTGTCCCACCACTGGGTGAGTGCGGCGTGATGCGGGTCGGTCATTGCTCTGGCCCCCTTTCCAGTCAGAAGGCAAGTACCCGTATTGTACTCCCGAATTGCGCGCGGCGCGGGCGGCGCCAAAAGAGCAGGGCCGCAGAGCGAATGTCAGCCGTCAAAACACCCTTAAACCCCACACGTCCGGCCAACCCTGCTAAACTCTGGGCATGTGAAGGAGAAACGGTCTATGAGCGATTTTCGTTTGCCTGACGCGGCGCATATCGGCGCTGCGCATTTGCGCGTTTCGGACCTGGAGCGCGCCATCGTGTTTTACCGCGATCTGCTGGGCCTGCTCGTGATTGAGGAAGAAGGCCCGACCGCCGCGCTTTCCTCGACGGGCGCAGCGCCCGCCATCCTGCAACTGACCGAGCTGCCCGGTGCGCGTTACAAACCCCCACGCACCACTGGACTCTATCACGTCGCGATCCGCGTGCCCGACCGTCCCGCGCTGGGCCAGGTCTTTCACCGCCTGGTTCATTCGGAGTGGCCGCTGGAAGGCGCGGCGGATCACCTGGTGAGCGAAGCGCTCTATCTGGCCGATCCCGATGGCAACGGCCTGGAACTCTACGCCGATCGCCCGCGCAGCGCGTGGGCCTGGGAGGGTGACGCCGTCGCGATGGCCAGCAATCCGCTGGATTCGCGCGGGCTGCTGGCGCTGGCACATACTCCCTGGACAGGACTTGCCGCCGGGACCGATATTGGACACGTGCACCTGCATGTCTCCGATCTGGCGCGGGCGGAAGAGTTCTACTGCGGCGTGCTGGGCTTCGACGTCACGCAGCGCAGCTACCCTGGCGCGCTGTTCGTCGCCGCGGGCGGTTACCATCACCACATTGGGCTGAATATCTGGGCGGGGCAAGGTGCGCCGCCAGCACCGCCCGACGCTGCCGGACTGATCTCGTTCACGGTCGCGATCCCCGATCATGGCGCGTGGCAGACTGCTATCGATCGTGCACGGACGGCGGGCGCAATCGCGGCGGATAGCGTAGCCACCGACGAAGACGCGGCGGTCGGCATCTTGCTGCGCGATCCGGACGGAATCGGCGTGGTGCTAGCCGTCGAAACGTGAGCGGGTTAGCCCCTCCCTTCCGCCCTGCGGGCGGCATTCCCCACGCGGCGGAGAGGGAAAAAATCCCAAGCGGCCCCCGCCGCGCGAGGAAAGGGGCCGGGGGATAGGGGCTTGCTCACTACTCCCTGACAGGTTTTGCCCGCACCCCCCTGGGCTTCATACTCCCCAAATGGCCGAGAAACGTGTATAATGGGCGGAACATGTGTTCTTTCAGTGTGAAGGGAGAACCAGACCATGAATGATCCCCGTATGCGCTGCGCCTGGGGCAGCTCGCACCCCCTGTATATCACCTACCACGACGAGGAATGGGGCGTACCGCAACACAACGATCAGCGGTTGTTCGAAATGCTGATTCTGGAAGGCGCGCAGGCCGGGTTAAACTGGCTGACCATCCTCAAAAAGCGCGACTCCTACCGCGCGGCGTTCGATCAGTTCGACCCTGAAAAAGTTGCGCGCTATGACGCGGACAAGATCGCCGCGCTGCTGGCCGATCCGGGCATCATCCGCAACCGGCTCAAGGTGAACGCGGCGGTCACCAACGCGCGGGGATTCTTGGAAGTGCAGCGGTCGTTCGGCAGTTTTGACGCGTATATCTGGCGTTTCGTGGATGGGCAGCCGATCGTCAACGCCTGGACCGAACTGGGGCAGATTCCCGCTCAGACCGCGCAAGCCGAAGCGATGAGCAAGGATCTGAAGAAGCGTGGTTTCACGTTTGTCGGTCCTACGATCTGTTACGCGTTTATGCAGGCGTGCGGTCTGGTCAACGATCACATCGTGGGGTGCTTCCGCTATCACGAAGTCGCACAGGTACAGGGCTGACGACCCCCGGCGTGACTTTCGACAAAACCCGAATAGTTGTATACTACAACTAATCCGCGCCGGGAAACGCTCAGGAGTAGCCGCTCACCGCCAGACGTTGGCACTTTTAGAGAATGCATACCAGCAAGCCAGGCTCCTGTGATCGAACTAGTATTTGATATCGGAGAAGGGGCAGTCAACCGCGTTTAGTGCCGCTGGCCCGACGCTCACCAGCGCCTGAATTGGTCACTGAATAAGGAGAAAGTTATCGTGGCTGGAACACCTGATCATCCGTACGCTCTAGAGATGGTCAACATCGAGAAGAATTTTGGCCTCGTATCCGCGCTCAAGAATATTAATCTCAAGATCGGGCGTAACGAGATCATCGGGCTGATTGGTGACAACGGCGCTGGCAAGTCGACCATGGTGAAAATCCTGACCGGGGTATTTCGCCCCTCCAGCGGCGAGCTTTACGTTGCCGGTCGCAAAGTCAACCTCTCCTCTTACAATGTGAAGCGCGCCCACGACTACGGCATCGAAACCGTCTACCAGGACAAATCCCTCGGCGAGAAACAGGCCCTGTGGCGCAATTTCTTCATTGGCCGTCAGGTGACGCGCCGTTTTGGCTTCATCGATGTCAAGAAGGAAAAAGAGATCGCCCACGAGATCATGGTCAACACCATCGGGTTTCGCGGCAAAGGCATCACCGTCGACTCCAAAGTCAGCAAGCTGTCGGGCGGTGAGCGCCAGGGTGTCGCCATTGGGCGCGCCATGCATTTCGAGGCGGAATTGATTATCCTCGACGAGCCGACGGTGGCTCTCTCGCTGAAGGAGGTACGCAAAGTCCTCAACTTCGTGCACAAAATCAAAGAGGCCGGCAAAGCCTGCATTTACATCTCGCACGACATTCAGGACGTGTTCGAGATTTCCGATCGCTTCGTCGTACTCGATCGCGGCGAGGTCGTGGCGAGCATCGACAAAAAAGACATTACGCTCAAAGACCTTGATGAATTCCTGCTCGAATATGCGCATGGTTTGAAGGACAAAGAATAAGGAATGACGACATTATCATGAAACAGGTGCGCTCTGTTATTCGATTTTTAGGCAAAATAGAGGGTTTACCGGTCGGCATGGTGCTGGCGGTACTGTATATCGCCTTTATCTTCACCGCTCCCGATGTTTTTTTGAAGTGGCGCATTTACATGTCGTTCTTGCAGACGGTGGCTCCGCCCCTGATCGCAGGGGTTGGGCTCACGCTGGTCATCACGGCGGGCGAGATCGACCTGAGTTTTCCGGCGGTCATAGCGTTCACGGGCTACATCTTTGCCTATACCTACAACACGCTCAGCCCTGACATCAACCCGAACTTCGCCATCCTGATCGGCATATTCTTCGCGCTGGTGGCGGGCGGTTTCGTCGGTTGGACGAACGGCATCCTGATCGCCAGGGTAGGCGTCCCGTCGATCATGGCCACGTTGGCCGCGCAGTTTTTCTGGTACGGCGTCACGCTCAGGCTGGCGAGCGGGTTGCAGGCTACGTTGAAGGGCATCGAAAACAACTTCATGTATGACGTTTTCGTCGGGCGGATTTACGGCGTCATCCCCGACCCCGCACGCGGGCGGATCGGTATCCCCGTGCAAGCTTTTTGGGCGTTGGCCATCGCGGTAGTGTTCTGGTTCGTCCTGAACCGGCACCGTTTCGGCGAGGCGATCATGTTTCTGGGCGACAACGCCAATGTCGCGCGCGTGATGGGCATCAATGTCGAGGCTACGCGCATCCGCCTCTTCACGGTGATGGGTGTGATCTCAGGGTTTGCCGGTGTGATTCTCACGCTGCAAGCGCACGTCTTCTTCCCGACACAAGGCCAGGGTCTGCTGTTGCCCGTGATGGGTGCAGTCTTCATCGGCGGTACGTCGATCGCCGGTGGGTTAGGCTCTGTGGTGGGTACTTTCTTCGGGTCCTACATCATCGGCTCGTTGGAAGCGGGCGTCGTCGCCAGCGGGATCAACGGCTTCTGGGTCTCACTGGTCGAAGGGGTCGTGATGGGCGCTTCGGTTGTGCTCAATATCATCATCAGCGAGAACCGCTTTGCGACGGCGTCGAATTATCTGCGCCGTTGGGCGGACCTGTTCCGCATCAGGCGTGAAATGAACGGATCGCTGCACGACGATACACCAGCCAAATAATCAGGACTTATCCTGTAACGGTTCGGGTACGGCGTGGGTGCTGGTCATCCACGCACAGAAAGGAGGCGGGTTATCGGGCATTTGAAGTGTTCCGAAGGCTCTACTATCTTTAACCTGGATCGCATCAACAATAGTGATTCACGAATAAGAGGAGAACTCGAAATGAAGCGTATAGTATTCGCGTTGATTATCGTGATTATGGGCGTCACCGCGGTCTGGGCTGCGCCCGCGACCAAGTCGTCTGCGGCAGACAGCATTGTGATCTACATGCAGATGGGCGGCACGCAGGGTGATCCGACCACGTTGGCACGCACGAATGGTGCCTTCGCGGCGGCTGATGCGCTGGGCATCGAACTGCACGACCAGTATTCAAGCTGGGACCAGCAGACCATGCTCAACCAGTTTACCGAAGCCATGGCCGCCAGCCCGGACGGCATCGTCATCATGGGTCACCCCGGTGAAGACGCCTTCTCGC
Source organism: uncultured Chloroflexia bacterium (assembly GCA_963826505.1). Lineage (GTDB taxonomy): Bacteria > Chloroflexota > Anaerolineae > Aggregatilineales > Aggregatilineaceae > CAWGXG01. The sequence continues at coordinate 85,118 of CAWGXG010000010.1, read as the reverse complement.
CCCTGGTTGACGAAGCCATTATGAATGGCATCATCGTCACCAGCAACAACAACCCGCTGCCCAACCTCGAAGCCAAGTACAAGAGCATGGGCTTCGGCTATTCCGGCGCGGACCTGTACAACGGTGGGTATCTGACCGGCCAGGCGATGGTCGCCGCTGGTCTGCAAGCCGGTGACGAAGCGCTGGTTTATGACATCTGGCACGAAGAACTGCGCAGCCGCAGCTCGCAGGGCGTCTTCGACGCGCTGACCGACGCTGGCCTCGTGGTCGACAAGCTGGATGTATCACAGGAAGTGAACTCGGATTCGTCCCTGGCCGTCCCGATCCTGACCGCCTACATCGAGTCCCACCCCAACCTGAAAGCCATCGGCACGCAGCACGGCAACATCACTGCCATCATGATGCAGGTGCTCCAGCAAGAAGGACTGAACCCCGGCGACATCATCGTTGGTGGTATCGACCTGGCCCCCGCGACCATCGAAGCGATCCAGAGCGGCTATATCAGCGCGAGCTTCGATCAGGTGTTGTACCTGCAGGGCTTCTTCCCGGTCGAGCAGATCTGGCTGACCAAGAATTACCTGATCCCCGGCCTGCACATTGACACCGGCGTCGGCGTTGTGACCCCGGACAATGTGGCCGCGATCGTTCCGTTGATCGAGGCTGGTGTCCGCTAGTCCGCGTCTAGACTGACGGATCGCTCCTTGCGTTTAGCTTCGACGCCCCCGCCTGTACGTTCAGGGCGGGGGCGTCGCTGCGTGTTGTGATGGCGCGATTTCGTTCCATCCCTCCCCTCGATCCGAATTTCCCGACATTCTGATCTGATCAAAAACGCCTCATCCTCCGTATATCAGGGCAGAGTGCACCGCTTATCCGGCGGTCGACGTGCAAGCTTATTCACCTATCGCAGGCTTTGAGGAGGAGGGATTTTGTGATGAGAGCGACCAAACGTCGCACAACTATGGTTTTGGCGTTGGTGCTTGCGGCAGCCATGCTGCTGTCAAGCGCAGCCTTTACGGGCGCGCAGGATTTCAAAGTGCTGCGCAGCGCGTTCCTTCCCGGTGACATCAAACTCGATCCGTCACTGGCGACTGATTCGAACTCGATCCAGATCCTGAATGAGACTTACGTCGGGCTGACCGCTCTCGACGAAGACAATAACCTGGTGTCCGGCATCGCGTCTGAGTGGAGCGCGTCGAACGATGGCATGGTTTGGACGTTCAAACTGTACGATAACATCCCCTGGGTGCGTTTCGACCTGGACTCGGGCGAGGTGGTACAGGTCATGGACGACGCTGGCAATCCACGTGTGGTGACGGCGCAGGATGTCGTTTACGGCTGGCAGCGTACGCTGGACCCGAACTCCGCAAGCGAATACGCCTACGTGCTGGCAGCCTGGGTGGACGGCGGCACGGAGCTCTTGAACGCAGTTGACGCCTCAGCGGACGAGATCGCCGCGCTCAAAGCCGCCTTGGGCATTGTGGCCCTGGACGATTTCACCGTCCAGGTCAGCGCACCCATCACGGCAGGCTTCGCCCCCATGATTTATGGCTTGTGGCTGGCCCGTCCGCAGCTTCAGGATGTGGTGGAGCAATACGGTGATGCCTGGACCGAGCCGGAAAACTACGTGAGCTACGGCCCGTATGCTCTTGAAGACTGGCAGCACGACGTGCGCGTCACCATTATCAAGAACCCCTACTGGCCTGGCACCGGCGTCAATCAGGCCAAGATCGACGAACATGACTTTGTCTACCTGGGCGACGAACCCGCTATGCTGGCGTCCTATGAAGCGGGCGAGTTGGACTGGCTCAGCACCCTGCCGATCGGCGATCTCGACCGTCTGCGCGCCGAGCGCCCCGACGAGCTGAACTTCGCGCCGCGCGCCTGTACCTACTACTACGGCTTTAACGTCATGAAACCGCCGGTGGACAATGTGCACCTGCGCCGCGCGCTCTCGATGGCTATCGACCGTGACGCGATCGTCCAGATTCTCAACGCGGGCCAATTGCCCGCCGGGTTCTTCAGCCGGCCAGGGCTGGCTGCCGCGCCGCTGCAAGAGGACTTTCCCGATCTGGCGATCTGGAGCGATGTCGAAGGCGCGAAGGCTGAGCTGATGGCCTACTTAGAGGAGACGGGCGAGACACTGGCGACCATGCCGTCCATCACGATCATGCACAACACCAGCCAGTCACACTCGATCATCTCGCAGGCTGTCCAGCAGATGTGGCACGATACTCTGGGCATTGATGTCCAGATCTCGACCATGGACTTCAACGTCTACCAGGATACGCTGCAAGACAGCGCGCCGCAGGTCTTCCGCATGGGCTGGTGCGCGGACTATCCGGACGATCACAACTTCCTGTATGATGTGTTCCGCTTCCCGGCCATCACCGGTGTGGGGCTGAACTACAGCAATTGGGAGAATCCGGAATTCCAGTCGCTGCTCGATCAGGCCATGGTGCTGACCGACAACGCCGAGCGCACGCAGCTCTACGCGCAGGCGGACGGCATTCTGGTCAAGGGCGATGCGGCCATCGCGCCGATCTACTTCTACACCTTCCAGCAGATCACGGCGCCTTACGTGATGCGCACGTATTCTAAGAGCAGTAACGAGAACCTGGAGAACTGGGATATCGAGTAAAATAGATATGACTCTCGGGGCCAATCTCCGCCAGAGAGGTTGGCCCCATCTCTCCTGATTAGTTTCTGGGTCAGGTCATCACAGGGAGGAAGGTGCGGCGTCTGATGCCACCGCGCCGCACCGCAACACTTATGGGACAATATACGGTCAGGCGTTTCATTTATCTGATTGTTGTACTGCTGGTGCTGTCGGCTATCACTTTTTTTATCATGCACCAGATTCCCGGTGGACCGTTCGCCAGGGAGAAAAAACTTCCGGCGGCGGTGCTGCGTAACGTGAACCGCAAGTACCACCTGGACGACCCGCTTTACAAGCAATACACCGATTACCTGATCGGCGTGTTCGTGCCGCGCATTACGACCGGCGAGCGTGAGTTTTCCGTCACCGACAGCTTCCTGTTGAATCTGGACCTGCCGGTCGGCGACCAAACCACGCTGCGCTGGATGAACTTTGGCCCCTCGTTCACGTCGCGCACCCAGAGCGTGAGCGACATCATCGCATCACACTTGCCGGTGTCGGCCCAGCTTGGGATCGGGGCGCTGCTGGTCGCGGTTACGATCGGCGTGCCGCTGGGCACGCTGGCCGCGCTGCGCAAGAACACCATCGCCGACTACTTCAGCATGAGCACCGCGATCCTGGGTGTATCGGTGCCGGTCATCATCCTGGGTCCTATTCTGAAATACGTGGTCGCGGTCGAGCTGGGCTGGCTGCCCACCTCCGGGTGGGGCACGTGGAAACAGGCGATCATGCCCGCCTTTGCGCTGGGCTTCGCCCAGTCGGCGCTGCTGGCTCGCCTCACGCGCGCCAGTTTGCTTCAGGTGCTGAACGAGGACTACATCCGCACCGCCCACGCCAAAGGACTGAAGCAGCGCCAGGTGGTGATGATCCACGCCATGAAGAACGCCATGATCCCGGTGGCGACGGTCCTCGGTCCGCTGTTTGCCGCGCTTGTCACGGGGACATTTGTCACTGAGCGCGTGTTCGGCATCCCCGGACTGGGGGCGTATTTCATCACCAGCATCACGAGCCGCGATTACCCGGTGATCATGGGGACGACTTTGCTCTTTGCTTTCTTCATCGTGTCGTCGAATTTTGTGGTGGATCTGACGTATGCCTGGCTCGACCCACGCATCCGGTACGACTAGGCCCGCGGCCAGCCGCCGCAGACTGCTGCTTTGCGCTTGTCAAAAGGACGTGCTATGAGTGCCACAACCTCGAATATTGAACAGTCCGCGGCGGATGCCGGGCCTGTAATCAGTTTGGCGCACCCTGAAACCAGCCGTGGCCCCTGGTTGGACGCCTGGCGGCGGCTGCTGCGCAACCGCGCGGCGCTCGTGGGCCTGATCGTCATCCTGCTAAACATCATTATGGCCGTCGGCGCGCCGCAGATCGCCCCGCACGATCCGTACCGGCAAGACTATCTCGCGCTGAATTCCGCGCCCAAATGGGTGATCGACGTGTTCCCCAAGATGAAACCGGTCGGCGAGCCGGGCGGTTATGTGCGTATCAACGACGAATACCCGCTGGGAACCGACAACCTGGGCCGCGATCTGCTCAGCCGCATCATTTATGGGGCGCGGGTGTCGCTGCTGGTGGCGTTTATCGGCCCGTTCTTCAGTCTGCTGGTGGGAACGGCGGTCGGTATGATCGCCGGATATGCGGGCGGGCAGGTGGATAACCTGATCATGCGGGCGGTGGATATTATGTACGCCTTCCCGACGCTGCTGCTGGTTATCCTGCTGATGGTGTTCTTCCGCGCCAGCTTCAACCAGGGGGATGTTGGCTCGATTACGCACCGCCTGAACCGCATCGACGCGGCGACGGGCGGCTTGCTGTTCATCTTCATCGGGATTGGCCTCACCTCGTGGATGGACACGGCGCGTCTGGCGCGCGGACAGGTGCTCTCGATCCGGCAGAAAGAATATATCGAAGCGGCGGTTTCTATTGGATCGAACAATCGCAGCATCTTGCTGCGCCACGTGCTGCCCAATATCTTGGGGCCGATCGTCGTGGCCGAAAGTCTGGCGATCCCGCGCTATATCTCGTTTGAAGCGTTCCTCAGTTTTATCGGGCTGGGGGTCAACCCGCCCACGGCCAGTTGGGGATCGCTGATCGCGGACGGCTCGAACTCGATCATCAGTTATCCAAATCAGGCGATTTTTCCGGCGCTGGCGCTGTTTCTGGTGATGTTCGCCTTCAACTTCCTGGGCGATGGCCTGCGCGACGCGCTCGATCCGCGCGCCTCCAAGAAAGCCTGATCTCCCAGCATTTTTGCCGAGAATACCTTGTCCCACACTCCTCCCTCCAGCTTTGCTGGTGGGAGGATTTTCGTTTCATGCGTTGTTTGCCCCACGATCTCATCACCCAGCCCTCGGATCGGGGCGTGCGTTGGACGTTGCAACTGCTGGCCGATCGCTTGGTGGCGCTGACCCGGCTGGAGAGCCTTTCATATGAAGCAGTCCGTCTGGCGCAAAGAAACGATCTCAAGCACGCCCGGTTGAGCCGCGTGTTGGGCCCGACCGTGGTTGATGTCGAGCCTGAGCTTACTCTTGCCGGACTATATCGACCGAGATCTCCACTGCCGGAATCGTCCCTCTGTTCTCAAGCCAGTGTATGGTGTTCCTATCCTCGGGCCAGCCCACTCCCGGCCCATAGTCGGTAGCGACTCCATTTCGATGGTCAGTGATCGTTCCTTGCAGTATGTAGACGGTGCCCGGTCTGTCTTTATGGTCGTGAATCGGGCCAAAGACGCCTCCAGGCTCGATGGTCACCATACGCATCCGAAGTTGGCGCCCGGCCATGCCCTCGATCTCAGGGCCCAGGTCAACCGATGCAAGTAACTTCACCGTAACACCTTTCGTCTCAGGCGCTACCTGTTCGTTGCTCATCGTGCTCTCCTCCCTGTACTTCCAGGGTCTGACTAGTGCATATAACGCAACTTTGCGGCATATTTAGCCATACAGGGCCAAATGAATATTATACTCCGAGGCCAGCAAGCTTCCACCGAAAAAACACTTCCTGACCAGCTCCGTGATTGGCTGCGGTTGAAGAATCACCCCTACCGGACTGAGAAGTCATAGCTCTATTGGATCACACAATACCCATGTGTACGCGATTCCACAACGGCTGTTAGGTGAATCAGGTTTGGTGCGAGAGTCCTTCCATTGGCCCTCAATTTTGACAACGAGCGCACTCCGCTTAAACTCTGATGGAGCGCCGGGTCCGACAAATACTATGAGGAAAGTGCTGGTATGGGCACAACGCGGGCGATCAATGTCTTGATTGTGCATGGCGTAGGCTGGGGCGGGAAACACGGCAAGCAGTACGCCCAACGGCTGCAAGCGAACATCGGCGCGGCCTTCAGACGCGAGGTACGGCGGCTGCGGCTGCGCGACGTCAGCGCGCGCGACACTGATCCCGATCGGGCGCTGCGCTTTGCGCCGGTCTATTGGGCCCCCGTGACGCAACAGCCGCAGGACGCGTTGCTCAGCCTGATGGGTTTTGGCGGGTGGTGGCCGCTGCGCAAGTTCAATCTGGCGTATATCGCACGGCGTCAGATGATCGGCTTGCTGGGTGACGTGATCACCTACGAGGGCGGGCCGCACAACTCGATCTACAAAGCGATTCACACCCTCATAGAAGAAGGGGCGGGGCAGCTCTGTGCGGGCTGCACTGCTGAATCCGGCGACGCACCTGGGTCGCTCTCGATTGTGGGCCACAGTCTGGGCAGCGTGGTCGCGTCGGATTTCGTGTGGGATCATACGCGCGGCGCGTCGCCCGAACACGTCATGAGCGCGTATGGCCTGGCACTGACCAATATGTTTACCATGGGATCGCCGCTGGCGATCTACGCACTGCGCGGCAAGACGGAGGCCGACAAACAGGATCTGGCGAACAGCCTCCCCTCGCCGATTCAAGTTGATCCGCACGGTGGAGTCTGGATCAATCTGTACGACACCAACGATCCGATCGCGTTCCCGCTCCAGCCGATCCGGTCTTACCGGGCGGCGGGCGTGATCGACAGCCAGGTCAGAGCGGGCAACTGGTTGACGAGCTGGAACCCGGCCAGCCATATGGGCTATTGGCAGAGTGCCCCCGTGGCGAACGTGATCGGGCGCAAGCTTGCGCTCGATTGGGCGGCGGTCAACAGTCCGCGCTTTGCCGAGCAGCGCTATCTTAAAATGGTCGAGCAGTACCGCCGGGCGGTGCTCCGTGCCTGACCCCCGAATGTGTAACTCTCACCAGAATTTATTAGAATGTTAACTGTACCCTGAAGTTCGAGTGTCCCTTCCAGACACCCGCGCGGTTGAGAATTCAACGCTTTTTCACAAAGTGGGGCGTCACCCCCCTGTGTGCCATGTTATGATTGAACGAACACAGCCTGCCATTCAAAGGGACCTTCATGCAGGACAGCAGCCTGTTATCTGACAATTCCCTGGTGTCGCTCGGCCAGTTTGGCGAACGCGCCCGCCCACTGCAAGGCCAGCTCCGCGAGGCATCTCTTGTGATCGGCCTCGGCCAGACCGGGCTGTATGCCATCGCGCGCGTCCATGCCATGCTCAACGGGCTGGTGGCGCGGCGCGAGCTGCAAAATAACGTGCGCCTCCTGGCGCTGGCACGCCGCCGGTCGCTGCGCGAGGAAACGCTGCTGCCCCGCGAAGAACGCCTGATGATCGACATGGACGCAATCGCCTGGACGGATGTGCCCGGCCGCTATTCACAGGTCGGCGTGGCGCAGTGGTGGCCTCACTCGCCGCGATCGCCGGAAATTCTGGCGGATCCAGCCCAGGTGCGCGCTTACAACCGGCTGGCGCTCTATGATAACGCCGCGCTGGTGGGTGAAACTCTGTTCAAAATGGTGCGCTGGCTGCATGACGTAGGCCGGGGTCGCGACTCCGACCCGGAACGGCGCATTTATGTGCTCGCGTCGCTAGCCGAGGCGGAAGGCAGCGGCATGATCTTCGACGTGGTGACCCGGCTGCGCGCCCTGTGTGGCGAGCAACCCGCGACGATCGTGGGGCTGTTCGCGATGCGGGCCGCCGCTGCCGCCAACGATCCGGAACACATGCTGGCGATGGCCAACGTGTACGCTTCTCTGCGCGAGATCGATGCCTTCACCCTTCAACCCGAATTATTCGCCTCCACGCTGCCGGTGATCGGCCACACGCTGCCGCGCACGACCTTGCATCGCGCGTTGGATATGATCCTGCTGTGCGATGACGCGCTGTCTCCCAGCGATGAAGCGCCCGAAAACACATTGGCTGAAGGAGTCGTTACCTGGATCAGCGCCAACCTGACCGCTCCTGAAGCGGTCCCCGTGCTGCCGCAGCCAGTCCCCTCAGATGCCAAAGCCGATCGCTTTGCGGGCTACAGCATCTTCGGCGCGAGCAAGATCGCGCTGCCGATCCGCGCCGCGATGGATCTGGCTGCGGTCGGATTGGCGCAAACCGTCTTGAAGGCGCTCAAGAGTACGCACGCGGCCACGTCAACATCCGGCTGGGCAGGCGAGTTCCTGGAACGGGCGCGGACCGATCTGGTCGCGTTTGATGTGCTGAACACGCCAGACGTGATCAACCGTATGCGCGAGTGGACGTATGATTTTAGCGCCGCGGGACTGCTGCGCCGCCACGAGATGCGTACTGCGCGCGGTGAGTCGATCCGCGTGCTCGATCTGGTCATGGCCGAATGGCGGCGGTTGGAGCGCGAAGCGATCGCCGTGCACGCGCTCGATCAGAGCGCGATCGGCACCGTGCCGGATACGCTGCGCTCGCGCGTCGACACCGCACTGAGCGTGAATCTGCGCGAGCTGTACGGCGTGCTGCTGGGCAGCCCGGCCGAGCTGGCCTATGGTGAAGGCTACGGGCTGATCTGGCTGGTGAGCGCGTTCGAAGACCTGGATCGCCAGATACGCGCCGAGCTGCCCGTGTTGGAGAAAGCGCTCCCCGAGGCTGACGCAGCGGTCATCGTGACGCGGGACGCGCTCTTTCAGGCTGCCGAGCAGCACGATGCCCGTTCAGGCGTGCGTTTCAGCGGCAGCCGCAAGGCGTCGGTGGGCGAGCTTGACGCGCGCGCCGGGAAGGCGCTCACCGCGATGGCGGAATTGATCGCGCTGCAAGCCCGCCTGGACATGTGGCGCGCCCTGCGCGAGCACGTGGATGAGCTGACCGGACAAATTCGTGACGTGATCCCGCTGGTGGAACAGGCCAGCCAGTCGCTGCACGATTTCGAAATCACTTGCCGCCGGTCGATGGAGTTAGCGGTCCGACGTCCGCCGGAATTTCCGTCGGCGGTGGTCCTGACACAGGAGTGGTATGTGGCTGGGGTGCAAAACGTCGCTGGCATGGCCCAGTTGCAGCCGCGCGAGCTGCTCAGCCAGGTGTATACCGCCTGGGGCGGTGGGAGTGTGCCGTCCGAGCGGCGGCTGAGCCGCTTCCTGCCGGACATCCTCGACGCGGCGCGGCGCGCGCTGGCCGGTGCGTTCACCTTCAAAGACCTGTACGATTTTCTGGCCGATTATCCCGGCAACGCCATGCTCAAGGCCATGCTTGGCAAGCTGGCCGAGTCCGCCGCGCCCGCGATGGTGCCCACCGTCGACGAGCGCCACCCCGCGCCAACCGCGTATGAACTGGTGCGCGAAGTGCCGCGTGCCTTCAGCGCGGTGCCGCCCGCGACCCAGGACACCACGCGCGCCTTTATTCCGTCGCCCGATCCCGACGAGATCACCGTGCTGCGCGTGCTGCACGGCGTCATGGCCGAGGCGCTGCAGCCCATTCGCGAAGCCTATCGCCGCGCGTATGACCGCGCGGGTGCGGAAGGATTGCCGCTGCACGTCGACCGCCGCTGGGACGCCACTATCGCGGATCTGGTGCAGACGACGGCGCGGCGCGAAATATCAATCATTTGGGAGACCTTGTTGCGGGCCATCCGCCAGGGGCCGGATGCCGCCAACGAGCCGTTGGACGCGCTGATCCGGGCGCTGGGCGTGGCGCTGGACGTCGTGGAGACGGTCCCCGCGCCGCGCGTCCCGCCCGATTTCCGGCTGGTCGTCTACAAGCTGCGACCCTTCCGGCTCAAACTTCCGCCACCCAACTGCGCTGTGCTGTTCCTCCATTCGAATCGCAGCGCCGACGAGATCGGCGAGGAAATTCTGCGTGCGGTGGCGCCGCTGCCGCTGGAAGAACAGTTTGTGTTCATTGTCAATGTCACCGGGCGCTCGGATATCGACGCGATCATCGAGCCGCTGCGCCGGGTCGATTTCACGGTGCTGGTGCTGACCGAAGCCGACATCAAGCATCTGGTCGGCGCGCGGCTGCCCACGCGCGCGCTGAGCGATCTCGTGCTGGATCACGTCAACCTGACGACTGTGTCGCCGTTTTTCACGCGCGGGCCGGTGCCGGAGCATATGTTCTTCGGGCGCGAGCGCGAGATCAACGAGGTGCGCAGCAAGCTGCGCTCGCACAGCGTGGCGTTAATCGGTGGGCGGCGCATCGGCAAGACGTCGACGCTGCAACGCATTCAACGCCTGCTGCAACCCAACGACGGCGACTACGCGCCGTATTATCTCGACTGTCACGGCGCGACCAATTACCGCGCGTTCTTTTGGCTGATCAACCGTCGCTGGAACGTGAACATCGACCAGGACGTCACGCCCGTGCAGTTCGAGGACGTGATCACGACGCTGCAGGGACGGCACAAGAACAAGAACATCGCGATCCTGTTTGACGAGGTGGACAGCCTGCTGCTGTTCGACCGCCAGCCCGAAAATCAGGAAACGCTGTTCCGCACTTTCCGGTCGCTGTCCAACGAGAAGCGCTGCCAGTATGTGCTGAGCGGCGAAAAATGGCTGATGCGCTCCATCGGCGATCCCTATTCGGCTCTGTTCAATTTCGCGCAGGCCGTCCGGCTCGAGCCGCTGCCGCCCAAGGTGGTCCATCATCTGATCGCGGAACCGTTCGAAATGCTGAACGTGTGGATCGAGCAGTCCGAACAGTTGATCAACCGCATCTACCAGATTTCCGCCGGGCATCCTAACATCGTGCAGATGATCTGCCAGTCGATGGTCGAGGAGCTGGACAAAACGCCGCAAAACGCCAGCTTGCTGACGATGGAACATCTCGATCAGGCCACCTCGCGCCGTACGCTTCAAGAAGAAATTGTGCAGACGATCTGGGGCCAGATGAACCCGTTGGCCCGGCTGGTGACGCTCGTCTGGCCGGAAGGCGAGCGCTTCCTGACGCTGGCGGATGTCGAAAAGTTGCTGCACGACGCCGGGATCGGCCCGATCCCGCCCGAACGGCTCGACCGCACCGCCAAAGACTTGGAGTTGTATTGTTTCGTGCGCCCGCGTGATAATGACCGTTTGGAGTTGATTCCTATGGCATTTCCCGCTATTCTCGACTTCATGACTGACAAAAAGCGGCAAATTGAGATCATGCGCCGTCATTACGAGGCCGATCCTCAGGGGGCGCGCTGAGTGCCAGGGATGTATACTGTTCGTAGGGGTGAGTGAGTATCAGCATGGTGCGCTATGCAGGTAACTGATCAGCCAACATCTCGCGATACGTCGTTCCATACGCAGGGACCAATCCCGCCTGACGCGACCTATCTTTACATGGTACGGCATGCCGATCAGGCACTGGAGCGGCTGCTGTCCCAGCGCGATTATGCCGCCCTGATCGGCCCACGTCTCAGCGGTAAGTCGTCGATGCTGCTGCGCCAATGGGCGCGGCTGCGCAACTCCCCGCGCTATCTGCCGGTGTACGTCTCGTTTGGTCCGATCAGCGGCCTGCCCGAAGCCCACTGGTACGGCCATCTGCACACGCAGATCGCGCGCCAGAGCAACGGGCTGCTGCCTGTTCCCAACGACCCGGCCCCCCACGCGCTGGCCCTGCAAGAAGAAATCGTCATGGCGTTGGAGGGGCCGCTGGCCGGGCGCGTGCTGGTCGTCATGCTGGACCAGATCGAAACCACGCCAGAGGCTGTCTGTACGCCGTTTTTCGCGACGCTGCGCGAGATGTTCGTCAATCGCTGGATGCGCCCGGCGCTGAACAACGTCATTTTTGTGCTGGCGGGCCGGTTCGTTCCGGACGAATTGATCAAAGACCCAGCCATTTCCCCGTTCCGCGTGACGGAGATCGTGTATATCGATGATGCCGATCTCGAAGGCGTGGCCGGGCTGGTGGCACGCCTGGACAATGATCAGCGGCAGGTGTCGTCAGACGTGCCCGCACGGATCTACGAATGGACCGAGGGCGATGTCTACCTGACGCACAAGCTGTGCGCCGGGCTGGCGCGTGACGTGTCGGAGGGCGCGATCCTGCTGACGGACGTCGATCGGGCGGCGCGGCGCCACCTGTACGAGGACGAAATTTTCCGCAAGATGTGGCGGCAGGTGCAGGCCGACCAGGAGATCGCCGCGCTGATCAAGACGCTGCTCGATCACCGCGAATCCGTGCGCTTCACGCTGCTGCAGCGGCATATTATGGTGGCCTGGCTGGAAGGCGCGATCAAGTCCGACACTTCCGGCTATTGCACGCTGCACAGTCTGGTTCACGAGAGCGTGTTCTACTCCATGCAGCGCACGCAACCCGAACACGCGCGCGGACATCGCATGCACGCCATGAATCTGCACGCCGATCACACCGTGCTGCGCGAGCGTTTCCGGCTCGATCATGTGCTGCACCCCGGCATGACGAGCTACGTCTACCGCGCCACCGATCTCCAGACCAACGAACAGGTCGCCGTGAAGCAGCTCATGGTGTCGCGCGAGCTGAACGAGATGGCGTGGCACCGCTTCCAACGCGAGGCCGACGCGCTCAAACATCTCGATCATCCCAACATCGTCAAGCTGATCGACGCTTTCCGCGATGAAGATTTCGAGTACATCGTGATGGAATACGTCTTCGGCGGCTCGCTGTTCGACCGGCTCAACCGCGAGGGGCGTTTGCCGCTGCGGCAGGCGCTTGAGATCGTGCGTATGATCGCGGACGCGCTGCAACATGCCCACACCCGCGAAGTGATTCACCGCGACGTCAAGCCGTCGAATACCATGCTCACCCACGATTACATGCCCCGGCTGGCCGACTTTGGCGTGGCGCGCCTGAATTACCACCAGCGCGTGACTCTGCCGCATACCGTCATCGGCACGACGCCCTATCTCAGTCCAGAGGGCGTGATGGGCGAAACGCTCGACGCGCGCGGGGATGTGTGGTCGCTGGGCGTGATGCTGTTCGAGATGCTGGCCGGGACGCTGCCTTTCGTGGGTCGCACCGACGAGCAGATCGCGCGGGCGATTCTCGACGACGACGTGCCGGATATTCGGACCATTCGCCCGGATGTGCCGGATTCGGTCGTCGCCTTGATCGGGGGAATGCTCACCAAATCGCTGACCTACCGCACGCCGTCCGCCGGAGCATCGCGCGACGCGATCGCCGCTGTGCTGAAGGATCTCTCCCGGGATACGACACGCGAGGCTCCCCCATCACCAACCGCCACGGTCGAGTTGGATGCCCTGGTTGATCCGGACACCCCGATCGAAACCGTCATTTTGGATGAGACGATTACACCGATTGTCCCCACCAAGCCTGCCAAGCGAGATGACTCCGTAAGCAGTGATTAGCAAACAGCGGACAGTAATCAGCGATTAGTGGGGCCAACCTGCGCTACGCGCTTTAGGAAGTCGCGCAGCAGCGCGCGGTCGAAATCGTGCGAGGGCGAGGGGCGCTCCGGGTGCCATTGTACGGCGAGCACCGGCAGCGTGCGGTGCTGCATCCCCTCGATGATGCCGTCCGGCGCGAGCGCGAACGGCTGCAAATCAGGCGCGAGGGTGGCCGCAGTCGCGCCCTGGTGGTGAAAACTGTTGACCGTCAGCGTAGAACCACCCGCCAGCGCCGCGATGGCCGGATCGACCAGCGTCACGGGGTGCGGATCGGCATCTTCATGCGCGATCGCGCCGGGATGCTGCGTGGCGATGTCCTGCACCAGCCCGCCGCCAAAGAAGACGTTGATCATCTGGCAGCCCCGGCAAATGCCGATCACGGGCAAGCGCCGATCTGTTGCGTAGCGGAGCAGAGCGCGCTCGGTCGCGTCACGCTCTGGCACGATGGCCTGGGACGCGGTGTTGGGCTGGCCATATTCCTCCGGCGCGATGTCGCCACCGCCGATCAACAGCAGCGCCTGCGCGCCCAGCGTCTCCGCCAGTCCTGCCGGATCGGGGACGTGGTTGGGGATCAGGGCTGGGATGAGTTCCAGATCGTCCAGCAAGGCGAGATAGCGCGGCGCGATGCCGTCCAGGGCGTAATCCCCGGCGCGGTGAGTCATGCTGACGGCGATGATCATGCGGATGATCCATCCTTATGCAAGGTTTCGAAGTGGCGCAGTTGGGCCATTTGGGGCGGCATGATGCGGATGAAGGGGCGCTTGTGACGGATGAGGTCCAGCGCGTCGTCGAGCGACATACCCTGGGTGATGAAGTAGGCGGCGGCCAGGGTGGGCGCGCGTCCGACTCCGCCCGCGCAGTGAATGTAGACTTTGCCGCCGCTCGCGATCTCGTTTTGAATAAACGCCGCACCCGCGTGCAAGTGGTCCAGGCTGGGCGCGGCGTCGTCAACGGTGGGCAGGTGGCAATAATGTGCCAGCGCCAACCCGTGCGCCGCGTCGTCATACTCCGTGCGCAGGTTGACATCCCCGGTGACGCCGATCTGTTCGAGCTTGCGTTTGCCGCGCTGCCCGTACTGCCCGCCGACGTAGACCTGCGGCGTGATACGGCTGAAGGCGACCAGCGGCACGCCCGTCAGCTTGGGCAGGCCGCGCCCGTAGACCCAGATCAACGTTGTGCGCAGACCCTGGTCACGCAGGCGGCGCGTCAGGATACGGGCTCCTTTGCGCACAGAGGCAAACGGGTTCGGCATGGGGCTATTTCTCCGGCGACGTCAGGCGATCAGGTGCGCGAAGGCAGGCCGACCATGTCGTCCTGACGGGTGTCTTCGTGCTCCAGCAAATCGGCCAGTCGCGGCTCGTGCCCGTTGCGACGTCCCGCTCCACCGGACGGTGAGCTGGGCGGCTGGCGGTCTTTGGCGGACTGGGCCTGAAGGGTACGCCACAAGAAGACCACTCCGCCTAACATCGCCAATCCCCAGGTGAGTACGCGCGTGATGATCGCCACCACGCCCGCTTCCACGCTGCCGACACTCGCCAGCCCCAGGAAGAACACATACGCCGATTCCTTGACGCCAATCGACGCCGGGGAGATCGGGATCAGCTCGGCGGCAGTAGCCAGTGCCATCATCGGTACGAACGCGGCCAGCGGGATCGGGTCAGTCACGGCGATGAGCACGATATAGGTGGCGCCCATCGTCAGCGCGTTGGCGATCAGCGATAGCACGAACATCACGACCAGTACGCTGGGCCGCCAAAGTTGCTCTGAAAAGGCTTCCTGCAAGCTGAGCACTTTGCCCATCATGCCGTTGAAATGCAGGCGGTTGAGCACGAGCGCGATCGGCCCCATGAACCAGCCCTGGCGCAGCATTACCAGCCCGGCCAGCGCTCCCAGAAACAGCATATGAACGATCACGAGGAAACCCTGGGGGGCCTTATTGGGCTCCATGAAGAACGCGAAGAAGCTGCCGCCGGCAAAGACCGCCACCAGGCCGATCACGCGTTCCAGCAGGACGGACGAGGTCGAATTGGCGATGCGTCCGGTGGTCGCAGCAGTGTCGACGGCTCGCACAGCGTCCCCGCCCACCGAGGTGGGCAGCACCGTGCTGAAGAACGCGCCGACCAGATAGGTGCCAAGCAAGCGGCGGAACGTGACATTCATGCCGCTTTCGCGGACGAGCAGCATCCAACGTATGGACTTGACAACCATGCTGACCAGCATGAAACTGAATGCGACCGGAATCAGGGTCCAATCGACGTCAGTGAGTTTTTCGCGGTCCGTGGCGACCAACGCCACTACGACGGCCATGAGCGCAAAGGCAACGGCCAGGCGGAGCCAGAGCAACAGGCGCGATCGATGGGTCTTCACCCACGCTGGCAGCGATCGGCGCTGTTGGTGTTCCAATGGCAAGCGATTTTCGGCCATAGAGTGACAGTCTTTCTGTAACGTGGCGGACGATGGGGCGCTGGCATGTGTTGTTCGCCAATAGGCGAGAATTATAGCAGACAGCTTTTCAGCCGCCAATGGCAGAGCTAATGTATTTGTAGTCTGCCGCATGACAGATCCTAAAAGATCTTTACGCACAACGCTGTCCACAAGTTGCGTTTCGAGGGCTGAAAGGAGGGCGATCGTGTCTTGACAGTTGGGGAAAATTTGGCGATCATGAAGGCGCTAACCGAAGACTTGGCATTACCTGCCCCTCCCGCGTGGTGGGTTTTTTATTTTTTATAGCGTAATGCCGTGGGTGGAGCCGTGAGGGCTATGCCTGGAACCTCTGTCGAATTGCTCGAGTTTGAACACGCGGGTGAGGCCCCGTACGAACCGGGGGGTATTATCTCGCCATCAGAACAGTCGCGTGCGAATTTCCGCAATTTCGTGATGGATGTGGGGATGTTCGGGGTGGCGATCCCGGCGACAGCGCGTTTTCTGTCAGTCTACGCCATCCGCCTGGATGCCTCTCCCGCGCTGTTGGGTTGGATGACGGCGCTGCCTTCGATCGTCGCCCTGCTGACTTCGGCGGCGGCGGCCTGGTGGCGCGCCCATTATGTGGATTCGGTGACCGCCATCCGCTGGCCGAGTTTTTTGTACCGGCTGGTGTTCTTGCTGCCCGCCTTCACGCCGCTGTTTCCGGCGGATTTACAGCCGCTGTGGCTGGTCCTGGCTGTGTCACTGCCCGCGCTGCCGATGGGCGTGGCTTCGGTGCTGTTCCTGGTGATGCTGCGCGAAGGGGTCGAAAATCGCCAGCTCACCGCGCTGATGGGCCGCCGTTCGTTGATCTTCAACCTGACGGTGGCCGCCTCCACGCTGGTGATGGGCTTCTGGCTGCAGCGCGCGCCATTCCCCATGAACTACTCGGTGATGTTCGTCGTCGCGTATATATTCGGGCTGCTATCTTTTGTCAGCGTGCAGCGCGTCAAAGTGCTGCCCAGCGAGACATCGCCCGTCCCGTCGGGTATTCCGTCGCTGCGGCCCTGGCAGTCCCCGGGCTTCCGGCGCGTGGCCTTCGTGACGATCATGATGAACGTTTCCTTCTTCTCGATTCTGCCGATCATCCCGCTGCGGCTGGTGGATGATCTGGGCGCAAACGAAGGCTATATGTCGATCTTCGCGCTGGCGGAGTTGGGCGCGGCGGCGCTGATGGCCTCTCAAACCAATAAGCTCGTGCGACGGATCGGGACGCTGAATGTGATCGCGGCGGGCCTCGTTTTGACCGGCGTGGCCGGGCTGATCTTCAGCCTGTCGTCGAGCCTGACGGTAATGCTGATCGGCTCCGCGATTTCCGGCGCGGCCTGGACTGCCGCCGCGATTACGGGTTTCGCGTTTTTCGCGGAGAACACGCCCGCTGACAGCCTGACGCGCTTCTCAACCCTCTACAACCAGATCGTGATGCTGGCGGTCTTCATCGGGCCGATGGTGGGCAGCCAACTGGCGGGGTCGTCGCTCAGCGTGGTGACGGTCATGCTGTTGGGATCGGGCTTACGCTTCCTGGCGGGGGTGCTCATCCGGTTGGACGGTGTGGATTGGGGGCCAGTCATGCGGCGGCGCAGACCGCGCCGGGCGGCGGCGTAAGCGCTTCTTGCACAACGTTTATGCAGTGCCTATGGACTTCCTATACAGCGCTGATTTTCCTCTAACAGTCGTGTGGCATCATGATAGCCATTAGAACATGCAATGCTATGGCAACGATGATCCCCTGGAGGAAAACACCATGATGAGGCTAGTTCGCATGAATCCCCGTAACGATTGGCGTAACTGGTATGGCTGGCCGGAACGTGCCGAGGGCGAACAGCCCAGCCCGGTCCTGCGCCCGGCGATGGATGTCATCGAGAACGCCGACGGCTACACCGTGCGCGTGGACCTGCCCGGTTTCGCGCCGAATGACGTGAACGTCGAAGTTGAAGACGGCATCCTGACTATTCAGAGCGACGTGGCCGAGGACAACGAACAAGAAGGAGTCCGCTACCACCACCGCGAACGCCGTTTCGGGGCCATCCAGCGCAAACTGCGCCTGCCCGATACCGTCGACGTGGACAGCATCGGTGCGGCGTTTGAAAACGGCGTGCTGACGCTCAGCCTGCCGCTGCTGCCTGAAGTCCAACCGAAGAAGATCAAGGTCGAAGTCGCGTAAGCGCTTCGCAGCGATGAACAAAAGGCGCCCCCGCATGGGAGCGTTTTTTGTTGCGATCAGCGATCAGTGGAGCAGAGTCTGACGCTTGGGGCTAGTCACCTCCCCGTCGGCGGGGCAGCGGCGCGAGGGGCCGGATCACGTTCTTACGCGGCGGCTCCAATGGGCGGATCACGTTGCGACGCGGCGCGGTGTTCTCTGGCGGGATCAGCGGCAGCGGATCCACTGGCGGGCGATCCGGCCCGGCCAGGATCGTGTTGGCGCGGTCGAATCCGGCGACCAGCACCGCTTCGCCGGTCTGGCCGTTGACGGCAGCCGGGCGGTGCGTGCCGTCAGATTGGATGAGCGTGATCATCCACACGGGCAGCAGCACCAGCCGGTAATTGAGGTCTTGCAGCTCGACCTGCGTGGCGCGCCACAATGGCGTATCGGGCGGGTTGGTGTCGAACTGGTCGGAGCGAGCCAGATCGCCGTCTGGCGCGTAAGTCATGACGCCCGAAGCGCGCAGCCGCGCCGTATGTTTAAAGAATCCGCGTGCCGTGACGGACGCCTGCACCACATCCACGTTGTAGACCTGGGCGGGCCAGCGCGCGAGATAGCGCGCGTCGTAGGGCAGCAGCGCGTCCAGATTGGTAGGGCATCAACGCGTACAGTAGGGCCTGTCCCGGACGGTCCACGCCGCGCACGAGGACATCGCGCAAGCTGTACACGCCGGGCATGATGTTGTTCCACGCGCCGGGTTGGGGCGGCAGCGAGACGAAGACTGCCCCTTCGAAAGCCCAGAAGGGCAGGTACACCGGCCACATTTCGCCGCGCTCGACCTGGGCGCGCTGCTCCGGTGACATCCGTTCGTGGAGGGCACGCGCGGCGGCACGCTTGTCTACGGCGAAAGGCAGCAGCGCGTCCGGCTGCTCGAAGGATCCCACCCGGTCTTTGACCAGGACTTGCGCGCTGTCGCAGAACGGGCAGCGCGTCGAAAGCTGGCCCGCACCCAGCGTCAGCAGGGCGGCGCAGGATGGGCAGACCAGCACCCGCGCGCCGATGTCCCACGCCCGCGAGAATCCGAAGCGCCGCTGGAGCAGGGCGTGATCGAGCGGTTGGTACCCCACGTGACGCCGCGGCGGTGGCGCGGATTTAGTGGCGTCCGGCTGGTAATCGCAGTGGGCGCAGCGCAGCCCGCGTGTGTCCGGATCGTAGCTCAACGCGCCGCCGCACATCGGGCAGACGGGCGTTTCGGCCTGGGCAGGGACGGCTTCGCCCGGTTCGAGTGCGGGGGCGGGCGGGGCGTCACCGGCCGGGATGACGCCTTCCAGGATTCCGCGATCGCGCCACGCGTATTCGTGGTGCGGCTGGGCATTGAGCGCGCGCGTCAGGCATTCCCATTTGTCGGACGGATCGCTTTTGGTCAGCGACATGAGATACCACGCGTCGGCGGAGTTTGGGTTTCGGTCGAGCAAGCGGTTCAGCACGAAGACCGCCGTCGCCCGGTCGCCCGTCTGGATACTCTTCCACGCCTCATTGTAGGCGTTGCGTTCCTCGTGGGGCATCTCCCAGTCACGGATGGGTGGGTCGTAATCGCTCAGCACTCCGGCGGCGGACTGCCGCTTCTGGAAGGCAGCCAGCGCGGCAGGGTCAGGCTGCATCGCGCCGCAGAACTGGCACCACAGTCCGGTGCCGTCCGGGTTCTCTAGGAGCTGCGCGCCGCAGTGAGGGCAGCGCAGTAAGGAATCAGATGTGGCGGGCATAGGATTGGTCCTGGCAGCTTTGCGATACTGTCTTAATCATACTCCGATCACGACCGCGCGCGTCCCCCTAATAACAGGGCTACGGCCCAAAAACAAAAGACCCCGCGATTGCGAGGTCCGGAGGTGGTGCGCGATGATAATACCCGAAGATAAATAGCCGCACTGGGGCTCGATGGCCTGACGCTTCAATTGAAGAATGGCAGACGGTCGATGGCGTACTGGTAGAGGTCTTTTACTTCTCCGCCATAGATGCCGATAATGACGACCATAATGGTCGCGACAAGGCTGATAATGAGCGCGTATTCTAACAACCCCTGTCCGTCCTCGGCGGGAATGACGAGCCATCGCAAATACCAGCGCTGCAACCTGTCCATAGGAATATTCCTCCTTTCTTTAACCATGTGTGCAACGGTTACATTTCATATTATACACCCTATTTGATCGAGTGTGGGTGCCTACCCGGGGTTACGGGTGGGGCGGCCTAGATTTCCGCGTCGTTTTGCGTATCATCCATCAACTGCTTGAGTGAGGGATCGATGATCTCCTCGACGGCGCGCATCATGATCGACTTGATGAAGGCAGTCTTGCCTTTCGTATAGGCGGGGCGATTGGTTTTGAAGGCGGCCGACAGCTCTTGCTTGACATTCTCATACAGCCGCGCGATCTCAGGGTGACCGCGCAGATAATCGCGAAAGATGATGTGACGCTGGTGCTCCCAGGTGGCATACTCGACGATGTGCAGGTGATGCGTGCGCGGGATGCCTTTCCAGAAGAACAGGCGCTCGTCGTCATTCTCCTGCGAGTGAAAATGATATCCCAGTGGTGCCAACAGCTCGACGTATTCCTCGATGAGCGCGAAACTCTCCACGGCGAGCAAAATGTCGATGATCGGTTTGGCCCGCAGACCGGGGACCGACGTGCTGCCGATATGGACGATATCGATCGCTTCGTCCCCCAGCGCGTCGCTCAACAGGCGGCTTTCCTGGTCGAAGATCAGCGGCCAGAGTGGGTTATAGTCCGAAAGCTCGAACGATTCATTGGCATTAAACGCATTCATCCCTGTTTCCCTTGATCGGTAATGCATGCTGGTCAGGCCGGCCAATGACGTATAATCTGCTCAACTGCACTAAGTGTAATGGGATTTGCGCAGATTCGCATCTCCGCATTTTCTTGGGGTATTTTACGCGTGCACGGCGGAAAAGCCTCACCGCTGAAGAGAGGCGCAGCGGTTCACGCGCCCTTGATTTTCGCTTTTTACCGTTTTTTGCCATTGACTGTTTGCTATCGGGAGTCTGTCTATATGCCCATTCATGCCCGACATCCTGACACGGGCGATACCATTACCGCCAACGTCGCGGGCGCGTCGCTGGTGCTTTCGCCGCGCTATGGCGAGAGTTACAGCTTCGACCGTGCCGGGCGGCTGCTCGGCCTGTTCCGCGATCTGCACAGCTACCAGCGCACGCTCGATCACCGCGTATTGGAGCGGGTGGCTAACGGGCATGGCCCGCGCCGCCGTGAGCTGCCGCTCCCCGAACGCGACGCGCTGTTGGCGCGCGTCTTCGCCGACTTGCGCGCGCTGGCCGCCGTAGTGCCGCGCCTGGGCCTCTCGCCAGACGACCGCGATCGCATGGCGGCGGCGCTGGCGACTGTACTCGCGTTTGGACCGGATCGGCTGGCGGAGGATGGCGCGGCTTTCAGCCGCCTGTACAAACCCGTGAGCATTCTCCCACCCGATCAATACCTGGCGCTGGTGCTGCAAGCGACGGAAGGCTGCTCGTGGAATCGCTGCACGTTCTGCGGCCTGTACCGTGATCGCCGCTTCCACACCCACACCCCGGAGTCCTTCCGCGAGCACTGCGCGGGCGTGCGCGCCTTCTTCGGGGAGGGGATCAGCTTGCGGCGCGGGCTGTTTCTGGCGGACGCCAACGCGCTGGTGCTGTCGATGGACCGTCTGCGCACGATTTTCACCATCGCGCAGGAATTCTTCGCCCTGCCGGACCGTCCGCGCCCGGTTTATTCGTTTGTGAGCGCGTTCGACGTGGGGCGCAAATCCCCGGCGGAGTGGGCGGAGTTGGCCGGGTTGGGTCTGGAGCGGGCTTACATCGGGTTGGAAACTGGCGACGACGATCTGCTGCGTTTTCTGCGCAAGCCGGGCAGTGTGTCCGACGCGATCGAAGCGGTGGGATCGCTGCGGGCGGGGGGTGTCTCGGTCGGCGTAATTCTGATGGCGGGCATCGGCGGGGATCGCTTCGCAGCAGAACACGTCGCACGATCCGTGGAAGCAATACGCGCGATGAACCTTGGCCCGGGCGATCAGGTCTATCTGTCGAATTACGTGCCCGCGCCGGGAACAGAATACCCGGCGGAAGCCGCAGCGGCAGGTATTGGCGCGCTCGATGAAGCGGCCATCGCCGCGCAGCGCGACACGCTGCAAACGCAGGTGCGCGCGGTTGCCCCGGCGGCCACCGTCGCGCCCTATCACGTGGACGGCTTCGCGCTGTGACGCGATAAGAACGGCCCTCAGAGGATCACAGAGAGGAAGAAGAGAGCACAGCGTCATATTTTAATGCGATTCCCTGTTTTTCCTGCGTGTTCTCTTGCTTTTCTTCGTGACCTCCGTGGGCCTGTTTTTCCATATGAAAAAATCGTTTGGCACCAAAGCAATAATGCTGTACAATACGGGACATGGACGAACTAACACCCCTGCGTTTTGACGGCTGCATGGCCACTAATGTTGAAGCAGCCTATCGCCACCTGGAACAGGTCTACGAGCGTATGATCGCGCCGCTAGGTCTGAATATCCTGGAATGGTACGCCTTGCGTGCGCTGTATGAAGAAGACGGACTCACCGCCTCCCGTATGGCGGCGCTGGTCTGCCGTCACCCGTCCTCGATGACCGCACTGCTCGATCGCATGGAAGAGAAAGACCTGCTGCGTCGCCAGATCGATCCCAACGACCGCCGCAGCGTGCGCGTCTTCCTCACGGATCAGGGGCGTGCCTTCCAACCGCGCGTGGAAACCGTCGTGCGGCAGTTGGGCACGGTGATGGATACGCTGGTCACGCGCGATCAGATGGACGCGTTCTTCCATGTGCTGACCGTGCTGCAAAACGTTCCTCTGCCAAACGGCGCGTAAAAATACCCTGCTTGTCCGAATCTTGATTCCTGGAGGCCGATAACGCGCCTCTTTTTTATTTGATGATAGAATCAACGTAGTGAGTAATGCCGACTTGGGGAAGGACAAGCCAATGGCTGATTCGCACAAGAAAACTGTCTCAAGCCGCAAACAGCGCAAAAACCAATGGGTCGTGCGTCATCCTGACGGATGGGCGGTCAAAGGTGAAGGAAACCAGCGTTTCACCAGAGTAATGCCTACCCAGCGCGAAGCCATCGACGTTGCTATTGAGATCGCAGGGAAACAAGGTTCAGAGGTAATTGTCCAAAATCGTGATGGCGAGATTCGACTGAAAAGCCAGAGCGATAATATCAAGGCGCTGCTCCGAGAATGGGACGCTGATCCTGAACAGGAACCTGATGAATGGTGGGATGATTTGACCGATTTGCTGCGTGGCGAACAGCCTGCAAACTCAAGAAATCGGTAAACGTGAGGCATGGCCTATTACGTCTACGACTCGAGTACGGTGTCGTTAATTTTGCGCCGCGATCCACGCGTGCGAATCAAAGTGGACCAAATTGCCTATCCGGACATCATTTTGGGCTGCCCGGTTGTGTACTACGAAGTTCGGCGCGGACTTCTGGCCAAAGATGCCGAGAAGCAATTGGATCGTTTCGACAGTCTCTTTAGAACATTTATATGGCAGGATTATGGCCCGGATGATTGGGCGCTGGCCTCTCGTTTATGGGCTGAACGCCGCAGTCGGGGTAGGCCGGTGGCAGACGCTGATCTTTTGATTGGCGTATATGCCCGACTTCGTAACGCGATCTTGGTGACCGATAACGAGAAAGACTTCGCCGATCTGGATATCAGAATTGAGAATTGGACTCGCGAAAGTCCATAGCACGGCTTTCCGCAGTCCATTAACTGTTTGCGGGGTGACCCTATGGAACCAACCTCCAGGCAACTTGCGTTCGCCCGCTACGTGCGGTTGTACACGCTGCACCGCGTGGAACGCCTGCCCGCCGCCGTTCCGGCGCTGCCCACGCCGGGCGTGGCCCGGCTGGTGGTGCGCATCATGACGCTGCGTTACACGTTCACGCCACTGGCGAACACACCGCTGCTGGATGCCGCTTACGCCGATGATCCGCGCGCCGCTGCCGAACTGGTGCAGCAAACCGTGGCACCACGCTTGCAAACTCTGCTGGATTCCGACGATCCGTTTCGCGTGCTGTCGCTGACTGCCGGAGATGACCCCGTGCAGGCGGCGCTGTGGCCGCGGTACGCTGCCGCGCGCGGAACTCCCGGCCAGTCCGGTGCGTGTGCCGATGGTGCGACCGCCGGACACCGTAGCTTACCTCCCATCACGCAGCGTATGGGGCGAGCGCCTGGCGCGCACCGAACGTGCGTTGAACATGCTCCAGACCGCCGCCGAGACGGCGTCCACGCTGGCCGCGCTGTGGCAGAACTGGCAGATCGGGCGCGAGCAGCGTAAACTGCTGACAGCGCAGCGCCTGATGCTGCACGACGCGATTCAGGCGCAGTTGGCGGGCCAGTCGAATGCTCTCAATCGCGCGGTGGAACCGGGATTCGTGCGTGGCTATCTGGCGGAGCACGGCGGCGACGATGCCTATGACGCCGTGTACGGTGCGGAGGATGCGCCGGTCTGATCGGTGGGCGGGTGCACAGGCGACGGTGAAAGGACGGGCAGCGTGGTGCGGTTTTCTGCGGTGAGCACGCTGGGTGAGGATGGGGAAGCGCTGCTGCGGCAGCGGGCGGAATTTAATGCCCGCGACCCCGATCAAAGCGTGCAGCAGATCAGCGGCGCGCTGAGCGCAGGCCGTCTCTCTGCGGTGAATCTGTACGATGATGCCGGGACGCTGTGCGGGCTGTCCGCATGGCGCTGGGTGGATTCCGGTAGCACGCACGCCCAGGTTATCTTGCAATACACCGTCAGCGAGTCCCCGCCGGATATGGGCGACGCGCTGGTCGGATACGTGTTTTCGGAGCTGATGCGCGAGCACGCGTTAGCGGTCATCGAAGCTCGCATGCGCGACGAATCGCCGGGTGTGCGCGAAAGCTGGCTGCGCCGTGACGCGGTGCTATTTGAGCGCTGCCGGTTGGTGTTGACGTTGGGCGTATTGCCGCTGCCGGTGCTGCCCGCTCCGGCGGGTTACCAGGTGGTGCGCTGGGATGACAGACACCAGGCCGCCGTCGAAACGCTGGCGGCCGAAGTGCGCAACGGCACGGTCGACGAGGTGGCCGCGCCGGAACTGTGTGGCGGTCACGCGGCGGAAGTGCTCCGACGCTGGCGCGGCACGACGGCCAGTCGTGGGCAGGCGTGGAGCGATGCAGCCAGTCTGGTGGCGTTGGACCGGCGCGGGAACGTGGTGGGCTATGTGGCGCTGACCATCGACGATCAAAACGCGCAGATCATCGATCTGGGTATTCAAGCGTCACACCGGCGGCGCGGATTGGCCCGGCTGCTGGCGGTACGCAGTCTGGCGGCGTGTATGGAGTTGGGCGTCGTGCGGGTCAGCCTGGGATTGACCACGCGCAACCCGGTCCGGCTGCTGTGCACTCAGCTTGGCTTTCAGCCCACCGACTGCGGCGAGGTCGCGCTGTGGTGGCGTGACGGACGCCAGACCGTCTGGCGAGATTGATTAACGGCGCGCACATCTCCGCGCGCCGCCTTTGATGAGTGGGGGCAGAGCATTGTTGAAGTGAGGGAGTAGCATGGCCCGGACTATCAGCCTGCTGGTGATCGTGCTGCTGTTGGTCGGCGTGGGAGGCAGTGCGGCGCTGCCCGCGCCGGTGGTGGAAGCCGCGCCGCACGCGGCGCAGTCGCGCCCCAAGCTGTCTGGCGATGAGCACACGTACGGCACCGAGCATTTTCTGGTGCATTACACGTTCGTCGGCGTGGACGCCGTGCCCAGCGCCGACACGAACGGCAGCGGCACCCCCGACTGGATCGAAGACGTGGGGCGCGCGATGGAAACGATCTGGCGCGTCGAGATCAACACATTGGGCTGGCCCCAGCCGCTGCCCGATCGCGGCGAAGGGGGAGATACCCGCTTCGACGTCTATATGATGGAGCTGTTCAGCCACAACCTGGGCGGGTATGTGTCACCTGACGGCGGCTTCGTCGGCGATAACCCCAACACATCCCGCCAGGAGCAGCAGGCCGCCTATGGCTATCTCGTGCTCGAAAACGACTACATCGATCCCAACCCGCCCGCCGGGCTGAAAGTCTGGCCGCCCGCGGACTGGATGCGGATCATCGCCGCGCACGAATTCAACCACATGCTGCAAATCGCCATCAACGGCATTTACCCGATGCGCTGGTTTTACGAGGCGACCTCGAACTGGATGGAGACGCAGGTCTTCCCCAATCTGCCCGACAACCTGCAATCAGCAGGGGCCGTCTTCAAGTCGCCGGATACCTGCATGCTGCGTTACGGCGGCGTGAACCGGGTCGAGTCCGGGCTGCATTGGTATGGGATGTGGCGTCTTTGACGAGATGTTGAGCGAGCATTACGGCTCCGATCTCATTCTGGATATCTGGCTGCGCACGGCGGACGAGGCCGGTTATGGCCCCTTTGATGATGCGTTCGCCGCGCGCGGGACGACCTTCACCGCAGAGCTGCGACGCTTCGCGCTGGCCGTGCTGCTGCGCGATTTTCAGGACGGCTCGTCGTTTGACGTGGCGCGTCTGCAAGACACGATCAGCGCGCCGGGGCAGTTGAGTCCCGCCGATGGCGTGCAGCGTTACGCGATGGATTACATCGGCCTGGAGCTCGGCTCGGGAACATACAGCGTCACGCTGGACAGCGAGGACGCCGGAGTCGAAGGCATCGTGGTGGGCGTGCGCGGCACGTCGGCCGACATCTACCCGGCGGGACGCGCCACGACCGTCGATTTCGGCAGCTACGATCACGCCTACTTGGCCGTGATCAACCAGACGCGGCCTCCCAACGAGGCCGGGTGCGCGACCGCGCGCTATACGATCACGGTCGCCGATCCGCAGCAGGGCGGCACGAATATGCCTGCCTCACGCATGACCGTGCCCAATTTCACGCCGCCGCGCGTCGAAGCCGTCACCGATCCGGCGCAGGTGCCGTTTCACAACCCGTTCGCGCAGACACAGTACGACATCAACCAGGAGATTCAACAGGTCGACGTGCCGTTCACGCCCATTACGCCGCGCGGCGCGCCGGACGGGTACGAGCTGGATAGCGTCTACGGCGTCAACGCGGACGAGCTTGGCGCGGATTTCGTCGCGCTGAACGCGCCATCGGGCGGCACAGTCGTGCAGATGCTCTACTACAACACGGCGGGCCAGGTGATCCGCATCACCGAATCCCCGGCTATCTACCTGACGGTGGGCGAATGGATGGCGGCCAACCGGCTGGAATTCAAGCCGGGCGTGCAGGTCTGGACGGCAGGCACGGTTGATACCGCTGTAGTCGATCAGTCCGGGGGAAGCGGTGGGCCCTATCTGGTCGCGTTCGTTGTGCGCGAGCGCTTCATGGTGATTGACGGTGACGCCGACTTGTCGGCGATGCTCGACATGGCGGCGCGCTTCGCGTCGTCGTTTGGCGCGGAACTGCCGTCGCCGCGCGGATTTTAGCGCGCCCTGCATTCCCCTGTTCAACCACGTACCCGAAAGGCCGTGCTCATGGAGTCGCCTACACCCGATTTGCTGCTAGAAGTCTTTCGTCACGGCAAAACCGCCGACCAGACTCGCCGCGAAGCCGATTACATCGAAACACTGCTCGACCTGACTCCGCCTGCGCGCCTGTTGGATGTGCCGGTCGGCGTGGGGCGCTTGGCGGTCGAGATGGCGGCACGCGGTTATCAGGTCACGGGCGTGGATATTGCCGCCCCGCTGTTGGACGACACGCAGCGCGCCGCTGCCGAACGCGGCGCGGCAGATCGGGTCGTCACACAGCAGGGGGATATGCGCGATCTACCCTGGGCGGGGGAATTCGACGCGGCCTACTGTTTTTGGGAGAGCTTCGGTTTGTTCGACGACGACGGCAACCGCGCTTTTCTGGCCGCCGTTGCCCGCACGCTGAAACCGGGCGGACGCTTCGTGATGGATACGCACACGGTCGAGACATTTTTCACGCGGGGTCAGCAATCCCGCGACTGGACGTGGATCGCCGATGATCTGCTCGTGCTGGAGCGCCACAGCTACGATCACGAGGCGGCCACGCTGATCCGCGATCTGACTGTGCTGCGTGGGGCGGAACGGGCCCAGCACACGCTGATCCTCCGGCTCTACACGTATCGCGGGCTGGTCGCGCTGTGCACGGAGGCCGGATTCGCGACGGTGACCGGGTATACGTGGCCGAGTGTGCTGCCGTTCGCCATAGGCGCGGCGCGGCTGGTTTTGGTCTGCACGAAGGGGTGAACGGCCGATTGAAACCTGCCCGCCGCCCTACAGTGTCAGCACGATCTTGCCGAAATGGTCGCCGGATTCCAGCGCGCGGTGGGCGCTTTGAATGTCTTCCAGCGGAAACGTCCGGTCGATCACGGCCTGCAAGCGTCCCTTGAACAGCAGGCGCATCACGCGCACGTAATCGGCGTGAGGCCCCATCGTGCTGCCGATGATGGTCAGGTGCTTGCCGAATAGCAACCGGTTATCGATCTCGAACGCCGGGCCGCCGGTGTTACCCACCGTCAGCAGACGCCCGCCGCGGGCTAATGCGCGCAGGCTGTCCTTGAAGGTGGGCGCGCCCACGTTATCAACGACCACATCCACGCCGCGCTTGGCGGTGAGCTGATACACCGCGCGCGACCAGCCGCCCTCGATGTCGCGCAGAACGACGGAGTCCGCGCCCAGGGCGCGCGCCCGTTCGAGTTTGTCCTCCGTGCTGCCGATCACCGTCACGGTACAGCCCGCCAGCTTGGCGATTTGCAGGCTGGCCGTGTTCACGCCGCCGCCCGCGCCGACGATCAGCACGCTTTCGGCCGGGCGCAGTCCGCCGCGCGTGATCAGGCTGTGCCACGCCGTCACAAACACCAGGGATGCCGCCGCGGCCTCTTCGAATGACACGTGATCGGGCAGCCGCAGCAGATTGCGCGCCGGAATCGTGATGTATTCCGCGCAGGTGCCGCTGGTGTGCTCGCCTTTGATGCCAAAATGCACGCAGCGGTTTTCGTACCCGGCGCGGCAGAACTCGCATTCCCCACAACTCAGCGTGGGATCGATGGCGACGCGCTCGCCCGCTTCCCAGCCGGTGACGCCCGGCCCCAGCGCGTCGACCGTCCCGGCCGCATCCGCGCCAGGGATATGCGGCAGGCTGAGCTTGATCCCCGGCCAGCCGTTACGTACCCACACATCCAGGTAATTCAGCGCCGCCGCCCTCACGCGCAGGCGGACTTCGCCGGGTCCGGGCTCAGGCACCGGCAGATCGGTGACGATGCGCAGCACGTCAGCGGGGCCGTGTTCGGTAAAAAGGGCGGCTTTCATGGGGTAATGCCTTTCTGTTGCGGACCTTCACTGCGGGACGCTTCCCGCTCAATGCACCTGAAATTCGATCGTCTGGACGCGGTCGCCGTTGAGGTACAATTCCAGCCGGTAATCGCCGATCGCCCAACCGCCGTCGGGCGGCGTGGCTTCCAGCGCGATATCGCCATTCCCCGCGGTGAGTTCCTCGGCCAGTACGATCGTATTGGGCTGGGCAATCCAGATCGCTTTGATCGCGCTATCGCTGGACGCATTCTTGAGCTGGGCGCGGCAGTAGATGGCTTCGTCCGGCCCGAAGACGCGCGCTACGGTCTGGCTATCGGGTTCTTTGTAAAGTTTAGCGTTTTCAAAATGGGCCGTGCTGAACGTCAGATCGCACGCCAGCGCCGCCAGCGCCAGCAGCGCCACGACGATCAAACCGCGCAGGTACGGTGTCGTCAGCGAGAATCGGAAACGCGGTCGCATCATTCGGAGCATCCTTCCGCAAACACACATCACTCACGTCTGCATAGCATACCCGCCCGCGCCTATCCCGCCAACGTCCTATCCTCAAGCGGACGCGAATACGTTACACTTAGGGCATGATACCTAACACACCTGAACCCATGCTCCTCACTCTGGACCTGGCCCAACTCCAGGCACTCAGCCAACCGCCGGCGTTGTTTGCGCCCGGCGAACCGCTGTTTTGGGACGATCCGCACATCTCTTCGCAGATGCTCGCGGCGCACCTGGACCCTACGACCGAAGCGGCGAGCCGCCCGCCGGACGTCATCGCGCAGACGGTGGCGTGGCTGGTCGAGTCACTCGGGCTGACGCCGGGCGATGCCGTGCTGGACCTCGGCTGCGGGCCGGGACTCTATGCTGCTGAGTTGGCGGCGCGCGGTCTGCAGGTCACCGGGATCGACTATTCGCGGCGCTCGCTGGACTATGCACGCCAACAGGCCGCCGCCCGCGGTCTGCCGATTACCTATCGCTACCAGGATTACCGCACGCTGGACGAGCTCCCGCAGTACGACGCCGTGCTGTTGATCTACGGCGATCTGTGCGTGCTGTCCGATCCCGACCGTGACCGGTTGTTGAAGGCGATCCACCGTGCTCTGAAGCCCGGCGGCCTGTTCGCCTGCGATGTGACCACGCGCGCGCTGCGTGCCCGTTATGCACTTACGCAGCGCTGGTACACTGCTGACTCGGGTTTTTGGAAAGCTGGCCCGCACCTCGTGCTCGAACAGGGCTTCGACTATCCCGCCGAGGATACCTATCTGGACCAGTACATCGTGATCGAGCCGGGTAAGCCGATCAGCGTGTACCACAACTGGTTTCACGACTACGCCCCCGAGACGATCACCCCCGCGCTGGAAGCCTGCGGCTTCAGTGTGCGCGGCCTGTGGGCCGACCTGTTAGGCACGCCCTACACGCCCGGCAGCGATTGGATCGGTCTGATCGCCGCGCGCGGCTGATCGGGCCGCCTGAGATGAAGGACTGAACACACCGCCATGCCCGAACTGCCCGAAGTCGAAACTGTCGTACGCGGCCTGAGCGATCCGCTGGCCGGACGCACCATCACCGCCGCCGCCTACGACTGGCCCAACAGCCTGATCACGCCCGATGGGCCGGTCTTCACCGCGCGCATCGTGGGTCAACCGGTGCGCGGCGTGGATCGTCGCGGGAAATATATCCTGATCCAGCTTGACCCGGACGTGCTCATCATCCACCTGAAGATGACCGGGCGGCTGTATGTCGCGCCCGACACCGCCGTCAACGACGCCGATCGCTGGGTGCATTTCACCTTCCAGCTTGACAACGCCCACCAGCTTCGTTTTTCTGACGCGCGCAAATTTGGCCGCGTATATCTCGTGCCGGACGCGGAAGCCGTCGTCGGCGATCTCGGTCCAGAGCCGCTGAGTGACGCCTTCACGCTGGATGCCTTTCGCGCGCGCATCGCGGGACGCAGCGGGCAGATCAAGCCGCTGCTGCTCAACCAGACGTTCATCGCCGGAATCGGCAACATTTACGCGGACGAAGCGCTGTACGCCAGCCGCCTTGCATCCCCTGCGCACGGCAGACAGCCTGAGCGCGGACGACGTCGCAGCGCTGTACGCGGCTATCCGGCAGGTGCTGCGCGACGGCATCGCACGCGAAGGGGCGAGTGTGAACTGGTATCGCAAACCGGACGGCACTAAAGGCTCCGCGCAAAACGGTTTGCGCGCCTACGGGCGCGCGGGCGAGCCTTGTCTGCGCTGCGGAACGCTCATCGAACGGATCGTCGTGGGGCAGCGCGGAACGCACTACTGCCCCGCTTGCCAAGCGCGCTAAGCGCAACGATACTGGTAACAGCGTTAGGATAGAGAACCACGCGAGAAACCAACATGCCTTTCGACAAGCTGCTTATGCCCCTGTTCGCGCCTCTGCTGGCCCAGTCCGGGTCCGAGACGACGGATTTTCTGCGCCAGATCGGCAATCTGCTGGCGGTCACCTGCGTCGCCGGTGTGTTGTGGGTGATTTTGATGGCGGTCGTGATCCAACGCGCCGCCGAACGCCGCCGCCGTGAGCGGATGGGACTCGAGCCGCTGCCCGGTCTGCATACGGTAGCGGCCCAGCGTCTCAAGAATTTGCTCTCGCCGCAGGCCAGCGCGGCGGTGACTCCCGAAGGCGAGATGCCCACGCGCGATCGCGCGCCGCACGTGACGCGCAGCCGTCCTGCACCGATGCCCGCGCCCGATCTCGCCATGCTGCTGGACGACCTGCCAGAGCCGGACCTGGACGATATGCTGGCCGGGGAAGCTTTCACGGCCCCCTACGCCCAAGCGCCCGCGCTCGATCCTGAACCGGAGCCAGACTCAGATCCGGAATTGGATGCGGATTACGACGCGGACTACGACGCCGAAGACAGCGCGGTGTATGATGACGAGCCGCAAGCGACCACCATTCCCGCCGCCAACATTGATCAGGCGATCCCGGTGGACGAGGCGGATTTTTCCGCGCCAGACGACGATGTGCTCGCCGCGGCGTCTAGCGCCGAAGGCGAACCCGCTGACTCGGTCGAGTTGCTGCGCGCCTGGCGCGATTTGTCAGATGGCGGGCTGATCCTGGAAATCGGCGGGCGGCGCTTCCGCTCCATGGGCGAGCTGCGCGGCACGGACCTCGAACGGCGCTTCGTCAACGTCGTGCGCGATCTCACCGCCCTGGCTAAGATGCCGGCATCCCCGGCGGCAGCCCAGCCCGCGCCTCCACCCTTGCGCAAGGCCAGTCCGCCCACACAGGACGCGCCGCCGCCGACGAAGCCTACCGTGTCAGGCACGCCCGACGATATGCCCTCGATGAGTTCCGGCTCTATGCTGCGGCAGATGCGGCGCGTGGCGATGGGCCAGGCTCCGGACCTGCCGGAATCGCAGCCTGTGCTGTCCATCCCCGACCAGATCGAGCTGCTGCTCCAGAACCGGCTGGCCGGGTTGGACGCGTTCAGCGGGCGCGAAATCCATGTGCGCCCGTCGATGGGCGGCGGCGTGCGGATCGAGGTTGACGGGCAGTTCTTCGACGGGATCGGCGCGGTGGAAGACGATGACGTGCGCGCCCTACTGAGCGGCGTGGTCCGTGATTGGGAGAAATCCCAATAGCGGCGGGCAGGTAACCAGCATTGGTACGGATCAGGAGGTGACCGGATGAGCGAAGTCGAACCGGATGTCCAGATGAGGAATCTCTACCAGCGGGCCGAAAATGGGGCGCATATCGACACCGTCGGGCTGGCGCTGATGTTCGTGATCGCGCTGATCCTGCTGCTGTCCTATATGCGCGCCCAGGGCAAACTGCGATCGATGGCCGAACGCGTCGCACGGCTCGAAGCGCGCGACTGATCTCCCCAGGTTTCAAGTAATGCGATTTGCCCTGGTTCCCGGCTGAATGGCGAAACAGGCGCAAATCGCTTTTGCTGACTGCTCATCGCGTATTCAAAGGAGCCGCCATGTCATTCTTTTCACTCTGGGCCGCAAGCGCTCTGGCCGTGTGGGTCTACGTGACGCTGATCTGGCTGGCGTCCGTCGCGCTGAAGAATGCCAGCATCGTCGACATCTTCTGGGGACCGGGCTTCGTCCTGATCGCCGTGGTCGGGCTGACGTTGGGCGGCGGTTTCGAGGGTCGCCGCGCCTTGATCGTGCTGCTGGTTGCGCTGTGGGGATTGCGGCTCGGCGCGCATATCGCACAGCGTAATCATCGGCAAAGGCGAGGATTACCGCTACCAAGCCTTTCGTCAACAGTTCGGGCCGGATCGCTATTGGTGGTTCAGCTATTTCCAGGTGTTTCTGCTGCAAGGCGCGCTCATGCTGATCATCGCGCTGCCGCTGGTCGCCGCGCAGAGCGCCACCACGCCCGATCACTTCAGCGTGTGGGATGGGCTGGGCGTGCTGGTGTGGGGTGTGGGCCTGTATTTCGAAACGGTCGGCGACTGGCAGCTCGATCGCTTCAAGCGCAATCCGGCCAACGCGGGGCAGGTCATGGATCGCGGGCTGTGGCGGCTGACGCGCCATCCCAATTATTTCGGCGACGCCACCGTGTGGTGGGGCCTGTACCTGGTCGCGCTGGGGACCGGGTGGGGCGTGCTGACGATCGTCGGTCCGGCGCTGATGAATTATCTGATCGTGTACGTTTCGGGCGTGGCTTTGCTGGAAAAACACATGCGCGAGAAGCCCAAATACGCCGACTACATCCGCCGCACTTCAGCCTTCATTCCCCGTCCGCCGCGCCCGGATTGAATACGCGTCATTCGCGCAGATCGGGCGGATCGTCGACCCAGTAGGTTGCTTTGCGCGCGTCGTCGTCCAACTGTTTGACCGCAGCATAATACGCCTGGCGCAGAGCCTCGGCAGACTGGTAGCGCGCGTTCGGGTCTTTGGCGAGCGCTTGCAGCAGCAGGCTTTGCAGTCGCAGCGGGAAGATTGGCTGAAATGTGCGCGGCACGGGTACCGGTGCATCCACGTGGGCCAGCGCCGTCATTTGTGGCGTGGATTCCTGGAAGGGCAGGCGGCCCAACAGCAGCTCGTACAGGATCACGCCGAACGAGTAGAGGTCGGCGCGGTGATCGGCCGGGGCTCCCATCGCGGCTTCCGGGGCCATATATTCCGGCGTGCCGACCGACACCCCCGCCGCGGTCAGCGTGGTATCCAGACCGGGGCGTTTGCCCAACCCGAAATCGGCCAGATAGACGTGGTTGCCTTCGCCGCGCGGCTCGACCAGGATATTGGCAGTTTTCAGGTCACGGTGCAGGACGTGATGCTCGTGGCCGAGTTCGAGCGCCTCCGTCACGGGGCGGACGATCTGCCAGGCTTTAAGCGGTGAGAATGCCTGGTAACGCAGGATGCGTTCCAACGATGGACCCTTGACGAGTTTCATCACGATGTACAGATACTCCGACCATTCGCCATAGGTGTATATGGGCACGATGTGCGGGTGATGCAGCGTGATCATCAGTTCGGCCTCGCGCCAGAACCGCGTGCGGAAGTTCTCATCGTCGGCGAATTCGGGCAGCAGAATCTTGATGGCGACCGGAGTCTGTGTTTCGACTTCGATGGCCTGGAAGATGCGCCCCATGCCGCCGCCGCCGATGGCGCGCGTCACAATATACCCGTTGACATTTTGTCCGATGAGGGTGTGATCCACAGCATCTCCGTTTGGTCTAAACTCCGCTGCCATCCGGCACGCGCTTCGGACGGTCGCTCACTTCTCTACCAGTATACTCCACCGCGCCCCTGGCCCGCCCGATGGCCCGCAGATATTCTCATGACGTTTGCCTGTCAGGAAAAGTTCCCGGCTGACAGGGGACACGGGCCTTAACGTAACTTATACACGCCCAAGGCGGTGGGTTGGCCCCCGGCCTGTACACTCTGACAGGGGTGGGGCTAAGTCACACGGCGCTTGCCAGTGTAGATCCTCTGGAAACTCCGGTGAGATGCGTCTTGCCCACCCAGTTGCACAATCAACACTCCCCACTGGCGCTAAATCCGTTACAATAGAGCGTCGCGGTGACAATTCGCGGCAGTGGCTGCGTATAATCCAAGTGCGGAATCGCGTGTCTCGGTTCGGTTTCGAAGAAAATTTGGATCGCCTAAGGGATTGCATGCATGCAGGGTCGTCGAACAAAAAAAGCAAACTCCCGATGGTTCAGACGGATTCTTGAAGGTCTGAATGAGCTGCGCCGGACACCTGTCCGGTTTGCGTTTCACCTCGCGGTGGCGCGCCTGATCACCCAGTGGCGCTCGCTGCTGACCATTATTGCGGGTACCATCCTCAGCGCGTCGATCGGGGCGCTGGTGCCGCTGTATACCACAGCGGTCGCCCAGGTCGGCATGACGCAGCGTTTAGGGGATGCGCCCGCGCGCGATGTCAATGTCTCCGCGAGCATCAGCCTGCGCGCCAGCACCGAATGGTCAAATGCCGCCGATCTGATCGATCAGGCCAACCAGACGACGGTCGTCGTCCGCCAGTTGGTCGATCGCGATCTGGGCGAGCTGCACGGCTGGGTCGGCAATTTCGTCGCGTACGATGAGGCGGAAGCGACCGGCATTTCGCAGATCGCGCCCGATACCGGCGAGTTGATCCCGCTGGTGGGCGCGCGCGTGCGGCTGGCCTACGCTGACGGCTGGACGGACCGCGTGCGCGTGGTGGCGGGCCGTTTGCCCCAGGACCCGCCGCCGGGCGGCGAAGACCTGGAGTTCGTGATCGGCCTGACGACCGCCAACGAGCTGAAATCTTGACGCGGACACGGTTGTCGTGCTCGATCAGGGTATGGACGCGTCCGGCGCGACCGGCGGCGGTCACCCGACCAGCCAGCCGATCCGGGCGCGCATTGTGGGTGTGGTCGCGCCCATCGATGAGAATGATCCCTATTGGATGGATCCCTCACCGCTGCGCCTGCTCGACAAGCAGAGCGGCTCCGGCCAGTGGGATTATGATTTTGCGGTGCTGACCTCGCAGGACGCGATTTACCGCGCGGCGATGAATTTCTTGCCCGACACGCCGACCAAGATCGGTTGGCGTATTTTGTTCAACCACGACAACCTGCCGTTCTCGCGCATCGACAAGGCGCGTGAAGTGCTGCACGCCTTCGAAACCAACATGCGCGATACGTTCACGCTGGAGCCGGATTCCAGCGCGCCGCTGCAAACGCCGCCAGGACCTCGGATTTTCGTATTACACGCGCCTGATCGATTACGACGCGATCCGTAAGGACGTCGATCACGGCATTCTGCTCGATTACGCCAAAGATCAGGAACTGCTGGACGCGCCGTTTGGCCTGCTGCTGCTGCAAGTCGGCGCGTTGGTGCTGTTCTTCCTGATGGTGACGGCGGCCCTCGTGCGGCGCGGTGAGCGGCGCGAGATCGCCATGCTGCAAAGTCGCGGCGCGTGGGACAGCCAGATCGTGCTGCTGCGCGGCATCGAGGCGCTGCTGATCTGTGTGCTGGCGGTGGCCATCGCGCCGTTTTTGTCGCAGCAGTTGTTGATCGCGCTCGGCCCGACCGTCGCCAATACCAGCGATTTCCCCCTGCCGCTGACGCGCAGCGTGTTCCTCTACGCGGCGCTGGCGGCGGGCGTGACCTTCCTGGCGCTGATCTTCACACTGCGCTCCGTGCTGCGGCTGCCGTTGGTGCTGGCGGGCGGCGCGGCCACGCGCAGCGAACACCAGCATTGGTGGCAGCGTTATTACCTGGACGTGGTGCTGGCCGTCGTCGGACTGGGCGCGCTGGCGCTGCTGGTGCGGCGCGGCTCCCCGCTGAGCGACGTGAACCTGGGCGGCAAGCAGGCCGACCCGCTGATGCTGATGGCCCCGGCGCTGCTGTTCCTGTCCTTAGGTAGTATCGCGCTGCGCTTTTTCCCGATTCTGGCGTCGGTGGCGGCGCGTATTTCGTCGGCCCGGCGCGGACTGCTCAACGCGCTGGCGAGCTGGCAGCTCAGCCGCGAGCCGGTGCATTACGGGCGCATCACTTTTTTGTTGGCGTTGGCGATCGGTATCGGCTGGTTCGCGACGTCGTTCCGCGCCACGGTGACCAACAGCCACAGCGATCAGGCCCGCTACAAAGTCGGCACGGATGTGCGCATCGTGGAGCGTGATACCCAGTTGAATGCCAACCGCGCTCGTACCGTCGACGCGTACATGGCCTATGATGATGTTGTCGCGGCCAGCACGGCCTACCGCGTGGTGAATACGAATCTGAGCACCAGCCTCGCGGGCGATCTGCGCGGATCGATATTGGCGATTAACCCGGATACGTTCGGCCAGACGCTCTACTGGCGCAGCGATTTGGGACCGGTTTATACCCCGCACGCGCCCGGCGATCCGCCGCAGCTTCCGGAGACTGGGCGCGCCCTGCCGTTTATCCCCGATCGCGTGGGCGTGTGGGTGCGCTTCGACGTGACGGCTTTCCGGCCCGGCAGCACGTCCACCTATCAGGCCGACGTGACGCGGCTGATTCAACGGACTGTAATCGGAATGCGCTTCCAGGATGCGGCGGGCGCGTGGGTGCGCGTGCCACTCGATCCAGTCGAGATCGAATATCTGCGGGTCGGCAGTGACGAGCCGGGCATGAACGCGCGCGGCTTCGTGACGAGCGGCTGGGTGTACTGCGAGGCCGATCTCACGGCGCTGAAATACACGCCGCAGGACTCGCTCAACCTCGTCTCGATTTACTGGCAGTATCGCAGCACCAGCGCGCGCGGCGAGCGTGGCATGCGCCTGACCTTCGCCAACATGTCGTTGATCGACGCGCAAGGCGACTCCACCGCCTACCCGATTTTCAAGGATGCCGGGTGGCAGTTCGCGTATGACCGGGGCGCTACGGCGACCGGCCAGATCGACTCGTCCTGGGCACTGGCAGGCGAGCCGGACGACGCGATGTATGTCCGCTGGGACCAGGACGCGCAGCGCTCGACGGTGGGCGCGCTGCTCAATTATCCCGATCTCGGCCCGATCGATGCTGTCGTCAGCCGCCGCATGCAGTCCGAAAACGGGCTGACGTGGGGCCTCGACGCCGCACCCTTCATGTTGATCAACATTGGCGGCAGCAATCCGCAGTTCCGCGCCGTGCAGGTGACGGACTATTACCCTTCGCTCTACGATGTCGCGCCCAATCTGGCCGATCCGAAGGGCAACGCCTTCATGGTGGTCGACGTGCGCGACCTGTTGTACGAGCTCAACCGGCGGCCCAGCGCGACGTTTTATCCGGACGAGGCATGGCTGCGGCTGGGCAGCGGCATCGACGCTCAAGACGAAGCGGCGATCACGCCGTTCGTGCGCAGCCTCGATACGGCGGAATTGGGCGGCGTGGTGGTGCTGAGTCACCAGTCGGTGGCCGAGGAACTGGGCAAGCTGCGCACCGATCCGTTAGGGCTGGGCCTGCTCGGTTTGATGTATCTGGCGTTCATCATGGCGCTGGCGCTGAGCGTGGTCGGCCTGCTGACGTATTCCGGCCTGACGGCCCAGGCGCGCCGCACTGAATTTGGCATGCTGCGCGCGTTGGGCTTGTCCTCACTGCGCGTGGTGGGAGCGCTGGCGCTCGAACAGCTTTTTGTGATGGGTATCGGCGTGGCGTTGGGCGCGCTGCTGGGCTGGGTGCTCTCGTCGCAGGTGGTGCCGACGCTGGCGTTGGGCGCGGCGGGCGAGGGCGTGACGCCGCCGTTCGTAATGCGCGTGGGCGTGGACCGGCTGATCGAGTATGCGCTCTTGATGCTGGTCGTCATGCTGCTGGTGCTGAGTTCAAGCCTGCTTTTGGTACGGCAGCTTAGTCTGGCGCGGACGCTGCGCCTGGGTGATGAATAGCGGATAGTGAACAGCGAACAGCGGTCAGTGTTTTGCCCCACCCCCTGGCCCCCTCCCCACGCGGTGGAGAGGGGGAACGGTCGGTGGGCAGAGCGTGATCGGGAAGTACCGGCTTGAAGTATCGCTGAAGCCTGATCGCTGACCGCTTTTAGGGACATTGACGCATGACCATCGGACTTATTCTCAAACGAATGCGCCGCGAATGGCGCGCGCTGGCGATTCTGCTGCTGGCGGTCTGCCTGCTGACCGGCTTCTTTGCGCTGGGACCGTTTTACATCCGCGCCGTGACTGAAGTCGGCCTGCGCTTCGAGTTGGACAACACGCCGCCCGAAGATCTGCAAATCACGCTGGTGCTGGACAACGAATCGCTCTCGCCGGACGCGCTGCGCGTCGTGGACGAGGAACTCGGCGGGCTGGTGGTGAGCTATCGCCACTTCATCCGCGCCGACTACAATCCGCCAACCACCGCCAGCGGCATGGAAAACCCCGGTCTGGCGACCGCCGGTTACCTCTTCCGCTACGGCGAGACGACCGTCGCCACCTCGCCGCGCCTGAACCACGCCTTTCAGCCCTATGCGTTCGACAATATGCCCGACGTGTTGAATCTGGTCGAAGGGCGCTGGCCGGTGCGGCTGCCGCCGCCGGACGTGGTCGACCCGACCGGTCTGAGTGACGCCGAACAGCAGGCGCGCCAGATCGGCATCTACTCGCGCGGCGAAGTCGAGATCGTCGTCACCAAGACGGTCGCGGAACAGGCCGGGCTGGAAGTCGGCAGTCGCATGATTCTGGGCACCAAGCGCCTGGACGGCACGGGCACGATCGCGTCGGTGGTGGTGGTCGGCATCGTCGAGCCTAAGGATCCCAACGATCCGTTCTGGCGCGGCAGTCGTAACTTCCTGGAAGGCGGTATTGTCCCCGTCGGCCTGACCAGCGAGCGTTACGATTACGGTCTGGCGACCATTCCCGAATCCTATACGGACTGGCTCAAACCGGTGACGCCCGGCAACAACTATTATTATGTGTTTGACACGAACACCGACACGATTTCGGCCAATAACATTACCGACATCAACCGGCGGCTGGCCGTGCTGCAAAACCGTCTGAGCGCCTATCACCCTGGCATCCAGGTCTTGACCGGACTCTCGAAAGTGCTGGAAGGCTATTCCGGCAACGTGAAGGACACCGAAGGGCCGATCGTACTGCTGTCCGGCGCGATCCTGATCCTGATGCTCTACCATCTGATCAATACGGTGGCGCTCGTGCTCGAACAGCAGGGCACCGAGTGGAGCTCGATCGTCAGCCGGGGCGGGAGCATCCCGCAGTTGGTGGGACTCCAACTGGCGACGGTCGGCGTGTTAGGACTGGTCGGGATGGTGGCCGGACCGCTGCTGAGTATTGCGTTCATGCACGGGCTGGAGCGTTTCGGCCCGTTGGCGACCGCGCTGGGCGGGCGTCCGCTCGGCTCGACGCAAGTCCCGCGCATCTCGATTTATCTGAGCGTGGGCGCGGCGCTGGCATCCGTGGCGGTGCTGACGCTGCCTGCCTTACCGGCGGCGCGGCACAGTTTGCTGCGGCTAAAACAGCTCGTCTCGCGCCCGCCGACGCGGCCCGCCTGGGCGCGCTATGGTCTGGACGCGATCTTGATCGTGATCGGCGTGGGCTTCATGCTGCGCCTGTATTATCTGGTCGGCGGCGATTTCAGCCGGCTGCTGAACAATCTGGTCGCCGCCCCGCGCGAGGTGATCCAGCTCATCGCGGATAATCTCAACCAGACCGGCGGCCTCAACGATCCGTTCAACCTGCTGGGTCCGGCGCTGGTCCTGACCGGTGCGGCGCTGGTCTGGCTGCGCTTCTTCCCCTGGCTGATGGGTGTGATCGCGCGTATGGTGCAGAACAGCCGCCACCTGACCACGCCTCTCGCGCTGTGGAATGTGGCGCGCGATCCGGGGCATTATGCTCAGCTCGTGCTGCTGCTGATCGGTACGCTGGCCTTGGGAACGGCTTCGTTAGGGCTGACCGCCACGCGCGACAAAGGCGCGTGGTCTACCGCCCGTGCGGAAACCGGCGCGAGCGCCCGCGTAGAGATCGACCCGACGCGCCTCGATGCCTCGACCGTGGGTTGGGATCGTCTGCCCGGCGTAGCGGCGGCGGTGCCGCTGCTGCACGTGATTGGCGATCCGGGATCGTCGGCACAGCATGACGTGCATATCGTGGGCGTGGATCCGGACGCGTTTGCGGCGGCTTTCCCCGCCCTGAAGACGGCCGTTGCTCCCCTGGAATCGGCTGAAGCGCCGCCGCAGCCCGGCCTGCTGCTGCCCAAAGACGCGTCGACGCTGTCGGTACAGGTCTATTCTCTGCCGCCCGCCAACGCGGACGATCCGGCGGTGTCGGTGGTCATCTATGCTTACCTGCAAGATACGCTCGGCGTGCCGTACCGCGTGGTGCTGGCGCCGCCCGATCTGACGGTCACCGCCGACGCGACGGCCCTCAGCCCAGACGCCCAACCGCCTACGCCGACCGATGAATGGGTCAATTTCTCCGGCGCGATGCCGGGGCAGGGTCGGCTGCCCTTCACGCTGATGCGGCTGGCGCTGCGCAGCACTGAGGGCAACCTGGACGTGTTCGATCACACAGTCTATATCGACCGGGTCGCTACGCAGGACGTGTTCGGCACGACGACCCCGTTGGAGAGCTTCGAGAATCAAGTGAACGCGTGGGCGCCCGCCACCGTCTCGAATCCGTATGCGGCGGCCTGGACCGAACCGACCAACCTGAGTCTGGTCGGCGGCCTGACGATGACGCCGGTCACCGGCGAAGTGCCGGAAGTGGACGGCGCGTCGGCGCTGCGCCTGGATTACCGCATGGGCAAAGTGGGCGGTCGCCAGCGCGAGCCGAGCGTCGTGGTCAATACGCCGGACATCGGACGCGTGCCGGTGGTCATCAACCGCACTTTCGCGCAGGAATTCGCCGGGCGCACCGCTTCGGCCTTGCCGTTGGAAGTCGGCGCGGAGAAAAACATCATCCTCAACGTGGGCACCGGTTCGGTTGAGATCGGCTATACGGTCGTGGGCATCGTGGACAGCTTCCCCGGCTTGAGCGAGCAGAATCCGCTCATGCTGACGCGCCTCTCGCTGATCCAGCCGGTGATCAATCAGGCGGCCTCGTCCGCCACGTATTTCGGCGCGAATCAGGTCTGGATGGAACTGCCCGATCGCCAGCCGAGCGCGGCGCTCAAGAACGCCGTCAGCCAGATGGACGGGATCACGACGGTCGTGTGGGCCTGGGATCGCTACGGCGAGATACAGCGCGAGCCGCTGCCCAGCGCTGTGGCGGGCATGCTGTTCGCCGGGTTCTGGATCAGCCTGCTGCTCAGTCTGCTGGATTTCGCGTTCTATCTGGTGGTGACGGCGCGCCAGCGCTTGTTCACGTTTGCGGTGCTGCGCTCGCTGGGCTGGAACGCGGGCCATATCTGGCGGCTGCTGTTTATCGAGCAGGTCGCGCTGATCACGCCCGCGCTGTTGATCGGCAGCGTAATCGGGGCCGGGCTGGCTTACCTGCTGCTGCCATTCCTGGCGCTGGTCGGCGGGGAGTCGCTGCAACTGCCGCTGCTGCCGCTGGCCGGGTTGCTGTTGTCGCTGGTGCTGTCCTTCACGGTGTTGATGGGGGCGGCGGCGATTCTGCTGCGGCGCATGAGTGTGAACCAGGTCCTGCGCCTGGGCGAAGAGTAAGGCAAAGTCAGTCCCAGCCCCAGCCCCTTCCCCACGCGGTGGAGAGGGGATTAAGGGGTGGGGCAAACCAGGGCGAAATCTCGGCTTACCGAACCGAAGGTATGGGCAGGGGCCAACAACGATTGACACAGGACAACAGACGCAGACGGCGCGTCACGGCGCCGGGTGAGGTGAGAGGGTAACAGGCATGACTGACGGGTCGAAAGCAATACCCCGCATGGCGCGGGAAAGCTCCCCAGACAACAACGGCAGCCAGCGCCCGATCTTCATCGAGTGTGAGAACCTGGTGAAGATTTACAAGGTCGCGGACCTCGAAGTCGTGGCCTTGCAGGGCCTGGACCTGCTGATCCGTGAAGGCGAAATGATGGCGCTGGTCGGGCCGTCGGGGTCCGGCAAATCGACGCTGATGAACATTCTCGGCGGGCTGGACTCGCCGACCGCCGGGCGCGTGCGGGTGGGCGACTACAACCTGCTCGATATGACCCGGCGCGACCAGGTGCGCTACCGTCGCCACCAGGTGGGGTTCGTCTGGCAGCAGACGGCCCGCAACCTGCTGCCGTATCTGACTGCGATCGAAAACGTCGAGCTGCCGATGGCGCTGGCCGGATTCCCGGCGCGTGAGCGCCGCACCCGTGCCGCCGAGCTGCTGGACCGCGTCGGATTGGCGGAGCGCATGAAGCACCGCCCCGACCGGCTGTCGGGCGGCGAGCAGCAGCGCGTCGCGATTGCGGTGGGCATGGCCAACCGGCCCAAGCTGCTGCTGGCCGACGAGCCGACCGGCGAGGTTGACAGCCATTCCGCTGAGCAGATTTTCAAGTCACTGCGCGCGCTGAACGAAGAATTCGGCGTGACGATCATCATCGTGACGCACGATATGGCGGTCGCCACGCGCGTCGATCGCGTGGTGGGCATGCGCGACGGGCGCACCAGCACCGAAATTCTGCGGCGGCGGCAGGGCGATGTGGCGATCGGTGAGGAAGAATACGCCATCCTGGACCGCGCCGGGCGCTTGCAGCTTCCCGAAGCGTATATCGAAGCGCTGGACATGGAAGACCGCGTGCGGCTGCGTCTGACTGACGATCACGTCCAGGTGTGGCCCGAAGATGACGCACAGGGCGAACACAGCGAGCACGGCGAGTTGAGCGGCAACGGCAATGGTTAGGGCAGAGGCAGAGCAGATGAATAACGGCAGCAACGGCACCAGCAGCTATTCCAGCAGCGCCGATCCGGCGGTCAGCCTGGACGGCGTCCATCGCATCTATCATCTGGCCGGTGAAGACATCCACGCTGTGAACGACGTGACGCTGGACGTCTGGCCGCGCAACTGATGACGGCCATCGTCGGGCGGTCCGGCTCCGGCAAGACAACGCTGCTCAACCTGATCGCCGGGCTGGACGAACCCACGCGGGGCGAAATCTGGATTTTGGGCCGCAAGCTCAGCCAGATGGACGAGCGCGAGCGGCTCGACCTGCGGCTGAACCGGCTGGGCTTCATCTTTCAGAGCTTCGGCTTGATGCCGCTGCTCAGCGCGCGCGAGAACGTCGGTGTGCCGCTGCGCATGCGCGGTATCGCCCCCGGCGAGCGCGAGGATCGCATCGACGAGGCGTTGGAATGGGTTGGGCTGTTGGAACGCGCGCATCACCGCCCCTATGAGATGTCGGGCGGCGAGCAGCAGCGCGTCGCGATTGCGCGCGCGCTGGCCGAGAATCCGCAGCTTGTGCTGGCCGACGAGCCGACCGGCCAGTTGGATACGCGCACGGGCCGCCGCATTCTGGACCTGCTGCGCCGTCTGGTGGTCGAGCGCGGCGTCACGCTGTTGATCGTCACGCACGATCCGCAGGTCATGGCCGAGGCCGACATCGTGCACGAGATGGCCGACGGGCGGTTGATCGAGTCACGCGTCAAAGAGGGCGTGGCGGTCCCG
Organism: uncultured Chloroflexia bacterium; assembly: GCA_963826505.1. Lineage (GTDB taxonomy): Bacteria > Chloroflexota > Anaerolineae > Aggregatilineales > Aggregatilineaceae > CAWGXG01. The sequence continues at coordinate 40,411 of CAWGXG010000010.1, read as the reverse complement.
GCCCGCTAGCCCCATGGCGCTGCGATTCTCCTGGCGAAACGTCCTGCTGGCCGCCGTGGTCGCGTTGGCGTCCTGGCTGCTGATCGGCGCGTTACGGGGGAATTCCTCAGATGGGCAAGCCGCGCAGTGGGACGATCTATCGGCGACACCGCTGGCACTGGATGCGCCCGCCCAGGCAGCGGACCCCCCGCCGGATACGCTGGTCGTGATCCAGGGACTCACCGCGCGTCGCCTGGTGGTCGTGCGGCTGGACGGCAGCGATCCTCCCCAGGAAGTCGATCACGCGGTCATCACATGGCCGCTGGTGCCCAGTCCCGACGGGACGCGCGTGCTGTACGCCACCGAGCGCACCGTCATGGTGTTGGACGTTTCCCTTCGCCGCGCTGCCATCGTCGGCGTGCTGGATGAGGACGCCCACCTGATCCTGGCGCAGTGGGCGCCCGATGGACACGCCATCGCCTACGTGGTCCAGACCTCGCAGCAGCGCATCGCCTATTACACTCTGCCCGATGGCTCACTCACCGCGCGCGAAATGGCGCGTGTCCCCTCTGGGCTGCCGCTGGATGTCGCCTGGCTGCCGGAAGGCATGCCTGTGTCGATTGCGCTGGGGCTGGGGCCAGTAGGCGGCTTCGAGGCCCATTACCAGCTATTTGATCCCGCCTCCGGCGACATCATTCCCCTGCCGCCTGACGTCACCACCATGCAGCCCTGGTCGCCCTGGCGATCACCGGACGGCATGCAGCAAGTCTACGCCGCCTCGACCTGGGACGACGCGCGCTATCAGGGTGCGTGCCTGACCGGAGCGTTGGCGCTGACCGGGCCAGAATGGCTGTACGTGGCCGCGCGCACGGGGTTGGCTGTCGAAGCGACCGCCTTTGAACTGAACGGACTCTACATGGATCGCCCGACGTGGTTGAAGGATGGGCGCATCGTATTTCGCGGCATCGCGGACAAAGTCTGCACGTCACTGGATTCCGGCATCTATATCGGGGAATTGGGCGAGGCTCCGCATGCCCTGGTCGCTGCCGAGCCGGATTATGTGAGCGACAATTCCGACAAACTGCTGTGGAGCACCTCGTACGCGCTCGACGCCGCGCAGACCCACCTCATCTGGACGGACAACAGCATCGAGTCCGGGGAAGGGCGTGTCCAGGCGATGGCGCTGGACGGTGGGCCAATATCCACGCTATTCCAGACCGCGCCGGTTTTGCCGGACGCGCCACCCTTTGCCTTTCGCGATACGGAAATGCTGCTGTACGTCATCCGCCTGCCGTGAGGCGCAATCCGTGTTAGACTGAAGTCATGGCAGCGCCTTCCATAAGTTGAGAGAGAGGTGTGGTGATGGCGACCGGCAAACGCGCGTCCGCGCAAACTCCTACTGCCCCAACGAAACAAGACTCAGCGCCGCGTAAAAAAGGCCCTGGCCTGTCCTTCACCGGCTACAGCGCCTGGCCTATCGTGGGTTCGGTGCGCCAGATGCTCGTCGACTGGTTGACCGAGCAGGGCGTGAGCGTGCCTGCCTATCTGAAGGGCGAGGGCGGCAGTACGATCACGCTGGGGCGGCTGGTGCTGGACGGCAGCGGGCAGGGTAGCGGTCACACGGTTGAGCAGGACGGACGCACGATCACGGTCGGCGCGGGCGCGGGTGAAGTTGCCGTCGGGCTGATCCTGTATCAAAATCGCTTTGTGCGCGTCTATCCGCTGGTGGGGGCCGGGGGCATGGGCGGCGGCACAGGCGAACCGCCCAGACTGGATGACGCCAGCGCGAACGCACCGGAAGTACCCGCTGACGAGTCCGAAGGCGACGCCCCACGCAGCAAGACCGATACGCCCATGTGGTTTATGATCCTGCTGCACGCCGGACTCGGCATCGACCTGACGCTGCCGCTGTGGGTCTTCAAGCTCGTGATCGGCGTGCGCGTGGGCCTTCAAAGCGATCCGATCAGCGTGCAGATCGGCGGCGGACAGGCGGCGACCGGGTGTTCGGGGCCGTTCTTCCGCGTGATCACCGGCCTGCGTTTCGGGCGCTGATCCGTGAGCCTGTGATGCCCGACGATCCGACCACGCCCGCGCCATCCCCTCATATTGGGACGCTCAACGAAAAGCCGCTGCATGAGGCGCTCAAACGCTGGCTGAGCGCACCCGGCGATCGCTGTGAGGTGCGTGTCGGGCGCTACGTGGTCGATCTCGTGCGCGAGGACGAGTGGATCGAAATCCAGACGCGTCATTTCGCGGCGCTCAAGACCAAGCTGCCGCGCCTGCTGGCCCGCGCAGACGCTGACGACCACACGCATACGCTGCGGCTGGTTTACCCCCTGCCTGTGGAAAAATGGATCGTGCGGCTGGACGCGGATGGCGTCACGCCGATCAGCCGCCGCCGCTCGCCCAAGCGCGGCGTGCTGGCGGATGTGTTCGCCGAGCTGGTGTATATCCCCACGCTGATCGCCCATCCCCGCTTCGTGCTGGACGTGGTGTGTATCCAGGAGGAAGAAGCGCGGCGTTTCGACGCGCGGCGTGCCTGGCGGCGTAAGGGCTGGGTGACGCACGAGCGCCGCTTGCTCAGCGTGGTGGAACGCCAGACCTTCGCGTCTCCGGCGGATTTGCTGACTCTGCTGCCCGCCGATCTGCCCGTGCCGTTCACTACAGGGGAGTTGGCGGCAGGGTTAGGGCGGTCGCGGCGGCTGGCGCAGCAGATGGTCTACACGCTGCGCGCGTTGGATCTGGTGATCGCCGATGGCAAGCGCGGGCGCGCCGTGCTCTATCGACCCGCATAAAAAAACGGCGCGCCTTATGCCAAGACGCGCCGCATGTGCCGCGTAACCTGCGGTGAGCTGACCTAATCGAGATGCTGGACGATCTTCGGCTCCAACGCGGGCATGGGCATGTACCCCACGATCCGCTCGGCCACTTCGCCGTTCTTGAACAGCATCAGCGTCGGGATACCCATAATGCCGTAGTGCATCAGGATGCCCTGGTTGGTGTCGGCGTCCACCTTGCCGACCTTGAGTTTGCCATTGTATTTCTCTGCGAGCTGGTCCACCAGCGGCGCGATCATACGGCAAGGGGCACACCATTCTGCCCAAAAATCGATCAAGACAGGCGTCTCGGACTTGAGAACGTCCTGTTCGAAGGTCTGCTCGGTCACGACGAAGGTCTTATCACCCATCTCGCGCTTGTCTCCTTAGATTATGGCTGTGTCTGATCGGGCTGGTTCGGGACACGGTCCTGGCCACCCTGGTGTGCTTCCCGCGCCCAGCCGCGTCTGAATTACTTTGTCTCCAAACTATAACACGAACCCACCTGCTTGACTACCGTCAGTTTTCGGGAAAAGCGCATTTGAGGGACGGAAAAAACGGGGAGTTTCAATCTCCGCCAGTTCTCGGTTCCTCATAAGTTCCCCATAGTCCCTTCACAGGTTCTACACAATCTTACTTTATCTTTGGCCATAGTACTGTAACGCAGGACGCGGCGCGTTCCACCAAAGGCGCGGGCCGCACTCACCAGGAGATAAAACACGATGACCAAGAAACGCCTGATTACGTTGGGTGTACTCACGATTGCGGTGGTCGGAATCGCCGTGCTGACGCTGACCGTGCTCACCGGGACAAGTGAAGCGCAGGGTCCCGGCGGCGGACGCGGGCAGGGTGGACGCGGTGGCCAGGGCAACGGGGCCGCGGGCACCAGTCAAGGGCTGGGCACGATGACCGGCAATGGCACGCAGAACCAGTACAGCACCAGCGCGCGCCAGCAGTCGCAGAGCCTGTTTGTTCTGCCGCCCGCTGTTCCCGGTCCCGTGCCGGACGACGTCGTCGCCGCGCTGATCGCCGGTTTGAAGGACGAATACAACGCCTACGCCACCTATCAGGCTGTGATTGACCAGTTCGGCGCGGTGCGTCCGTTCACCAGCATCCAGGCGGCGGAAGCCTCACACATCGCCGCGCTCACTAACCTGTTCGATCGCTACGATTTGCCCGTGCCCGCCGCCCAACCACTCGCGACCGTGCCCCAATTCGCCACGCTGGCCGATGCCTGCGCCACCGGGGCCGCCGCTGAGATTGCCAACTTCGACCTGTATGACCAGTGGCTCGCCACCGTGCAGAATTATCCCGACCTCACGCAGGTCTTCACGGCACTGCGCGATGCGTCCGAATTCCAGCATCTCCCCGCCTTCGAGCGGTGCGCCGGTCTGTAACCTCCCTTATCTAACCGGACAGCAGATGTACCCACCCCCCAGCGAGGCGGCCCCACGGCCGCCTTGGCTGTTATTCCTCGCCCGTAAGGCGAGCGGCGGGCGTGCGTGCGGTAGGCGCGCGGCAGATCGTCCCCCAAACGGGGCGGCGCGTGGTAAGATCGGCGGGCTGATCGGAAGGAGGGATTTGCGTATGAGTCGCCGTGTATCCCGTTTGTTGCTTCAACCCCTGCCGCGTGTTATGGCCCTGCTGGCACTGATTCCGCTGATCGCGCTGGCGCTGCCCAGGCCGGGCGCGATCGCACCGGCTGCCGCCCAGAGTCCTTGTGATGGGCTGGTCGCGCCGCGTCTGACGACCGGCGGCGCGGGTCGCGTAATTTCGGGCTATGGGCTGAGCCTGAAGGATCGCCCCGCGACCGGAGCCGCCGGAGCCGCCGAGGTGGCGCTTCTGGCGTTCGGGACAGTCGCCACCGTGATCGACGGATCGTCGTGCAATTTTGGGTACCGCTGGTGGCAGTTCCGTCTGCCCGATGGGCGCACCGGCTGGGCCGCCGAAGGCGACAGCGCGACCTATTTCGTCGAGCCGTATACCGTCGGGCTGCACGTCTTCCGCCGGTCCGAGGATGGGGCGCAGATCGCGCACTATTTCGTGACTCCCGACGGACGCGCCGAGTTGCGCGGGACGCTGGCGGTAGCGCCCGTCCAAACGACACCGCAGCAGATGTGGCAGCAGGTTGAGATCGATTATCTGAGCCAGGCCCTCGACTCGGTGCGCGCCCAATGCCCGGAGCGGTTGGCGGGCACGCCCTTCGATGGTCTGACGCTGGAACAGGCGCTCCAATTGCCGCTGCCGCCACTGGAATACGATCTCTACCCCGCGCCGGGCGGCGATCAACTGCTGCTGGTGCGGCATTATCACCTGCTGGTGCCGCGCTGTGATACCGTCGTGCCGGACCGCGTCGGGATCAGCGTGGTGAGCGTGCTGCTGGCGGACGGCCAGGAGCTGGACCAGTTCCCGTTTCCGCAGCACGGTTCGGTGCCCGCGTCGGAGGATTGGTATTTGCCGGGCGAGCCGGACGCGTGGTCCGTATCGCTGGACGAGGTGGTCTGGTCGCCGGATGAAGGGCAGGTCGCGATCGTCGCCGCCTACCGCGATCAATGCGGCACCACGACCTGCTATCGCTTCCATCTCTACGTGCTGGATCGCCGCACGGGCGCGCTGTACGTGCCCGGCGAAGGGCGGCACGTGGGCTGGGGCGGCGGCGGGACGTTGAGCTTTTTCCGCTGGGTCTACGACAGCGACGGCCAGCAGCGCGCCCACCTCTACACGATCCACTATGACGGGCAGAATCGCCAGGAAGTGTGGCTGCCCGGCGGCGCGGTGTATATGTCCGGCACGCGGCAAGGGCTGGATTACCCCTGGGATGCCAGCGGGACGCGCGTTATGGTAGGCAACGCGGGCGCGGACGAGGTTATGTTGTTCAACCTGAACGATCGCGCCTTCACGACCCCGGTCAGCGTGCCGGACCTCGCGCCCGCGCCCAACCGGTTAGCCGTGCGGCTGATCCGGGGTGGGACCGCCTTCTTGTGGGTGACGATTCGTGGCAATTTCGTCGTGCAGAATGCGCGTACTGGCGACTGGACGCGCCTGTCCAGCGATCTGGCCGTGACCGGCGTCGCGCCCCGGCAGGTACGCCCCTTTGAGGGAGCCGACGCCGCGCTGATCGAGATGGTGGACGGGTCCGCCTACGTGCTCGATCTCGCCGCGGATTCGCTGACTCAGGTTGTGTTCGGGCCGTAGATCCCGGTCCCATAGGCATCAAGCATAGCGGCGACATGCCCGGTTTGCCCCATCCCCTGACCCCTCCCCACTGCGCTCCGCCGGTGGAGAGAGGGGCATAAGCCGCCGTGGAGATCCCCTCTCCACGGCCGCGCGGTGTGGGGCAAGCCTGGTCGCTCCCCGCCAATTCATACGGTATAGGAACAAAGCCACAGTCCAAAATCGACCAGAAGTCTCTATAATAGAGCTATAGGAGTCCAGTGAACGGGCCGTGTCGCCCATTGTCCGGGTACAGTCTTTACCAACCTAAGACCGCACCATCCAAGACCAGAAGGGAGTGATTCTTATGCCAACTCGCGGAATTCACGACCGGGATGGCGAACTGTTCTGCTTTGTCGAAGGCACCCGCCTCTATAACCTTGACGGCGAACGGATCGGGGAATTGGTCGGGCGCACCGTAGTGGACACAGACGGCAAGCGGCGCTGGGTGATCGACGGCGACGCCTTGCTCGATCTACGCGGCAACGTCATTGGCTATTTGGGCCAGCCGGTGAGAGAAGACCGGTAACGCACACAGGAGCGGATAAGTATGACCGCAGAAATTCATAAGCTGAACTCGATGCGCTTTCTCGAATCGCACGATGTCGCGTACACCGTGCACACCTATGACGACACGATCACCAACGGCGTCGGGGCTGCCCAGGCGATGGGGCTTTCGCCGGAACAGGTGTATAAGACGTTGGTCGTCCAGCTCAAAGCCAACGAGCACGCCCTGGTCATGATCGCCTCTGACCGCACGCTCGATCTCAAACGCTTCGCGCGTTCCATCGGGCAGAAGAAAGCCAGCATGACCACCAAGCGTGGTGCGGAAACTGTCACCGGGTTGAAGACCGGCGGGATCGGTGCGCTGGCGCTGACTCATAAGCGCTGGGGCGTCTATGTGGATCAGGCCGCCGAAGCGCACGAGACAATCCTGGTCAATGCCGGGCAGCGCGGCGTGAATCTTGAAGTTAAGGTGGCCGATCTGGTGCAGGCGCTCAACGCCAAAGTAGTCGACGTGTCGGAGCCGGGCGAAGGGTTCGAAGACGCCGCTGACCAGCCCGACACGGACGACACCGGGAAGTGAACGCACGCGCGTGAGGCGCGTGATTGACGGGGGGAGTTACAGACTATGCTGCGCAAGCTGCGGCGTTCCAACCACCCAACCAGCGATGATTCTGTTCAGGCCGAGCCGGAGCTTTCGCCGGAAGTCAACCCGGACCGGGACGAGTATCTGTACTGGCGCACGGCTGAAGGTTACATCATCGCTGAAGACATCGCCTGCCAGCGCGAGTTCGCCCAGACCACAACGTGCCCTCACTGCGGCGGGCGGCTGATCGTCGTCGCGCAGCTCAACCGGAGCTGGCAGGGACTGAGCGAGCTGGTGTGCATCTGTCGGGGCTGCCGCCAGCGATCGAGCTTCATTTTCGATATCAGCAACGATGTCTATCAGGCGTGGTGGGAGGGCCAGCTTGGTCCGCTGTACATCCGCCAGCACGACTGCCCCGCCCGTGCACCGGTTTCCCCGGATTAAGGACGCAACCAACAGCCCGGATCGGAACCTCCGACCCGGGCTGTTTCGTGTTCGTGTAATGCGTGACTGATCGCGATCAGCCAGAGGAGGGGAGATATCGCTTGAGGCTGCCCGCCAGATTGCTGAGCGGCAGTGTTTGGAGCCAGACTTTGCCCGGCCCGGTGATCGTCGCCAGGAACAAACCCTCACCCCCGCCGATCCAGTTCATCACACCCTTGATCATCTCTACATCATAATCACAGCTTGGCTCGTACATGGCGATATGGCCCGGATCGATCTTGAGCTTTTCGCCCGGACCCAAATCCACCATCTGCACTTCGCCCGCGATTTCGACCCAGGCCAGGCCGGGACCGGTCAGTTTTTGCAGGATGAAGCCTTCACCGCCGAACAGACCCGTGCCCAGGCGTTTGCGAAAATGCATCGCCAGCTCGACCGATTCCTGCGCGCACATGAAGGCGTCTTTTTGGCAGATCATGCTGTAGCCCACCTGCAAATTGAGTGGAATCACTTTGCCAGGGCTTTCGGGCGTAAAGGTGATCATGCCCTTCGGCGCATGGCAGGTGTACGTCGTCATGAAGAAGCTCTCACCCGACAGCACACGCCCCAACGCTTTCCCAATGCCGCCCTTACTGTTGGTCTTCATATCGATCCCGTCGGTCATCCAGGCCATGCCGCCGGATTCCGTGTAGATCGATTCGCCCTGTTCTAAGGTGACTTCGAGCGCTTGCATCACCGTACCGTGAATTTTATATTCCATTGTGCCCTCTCCTATGCCAAAACCGGGTGACTTTGCGCACGTTCATTGTATCATGATCGGCGCGAGCGGACAGCCACGTCCGACACAAAAAAAGGGGCGGCGCGCGCCGTCCCTTCTCTGGTCGATCGAAACTCCGCGGATGTTCGGCTTACATCAAGAACATCGGCATGCCGAAGACGTGACGCACCTTCGGCCGGTACAGCTCCACGTCGTACAACTCGGCCACGTTCACGCGCTTGACGCCCTGGCTGATCGTGCTCAGGTTGATGTCGGTGTACAGGCCGCGCTGCAACGCCACCATACGCCCGAAGCGACCCTGTTCGACCAGGCTCATCGCCATCTGCGCGTAGTTCGCCGCGACCATCAAGTCCAGCGAGTCCGGCGCGCCGGAGCGCATCAGGTACGCGACCTGCTGGTAGATGATGTTTTGGCCGGTGATATTCTTGAGCATCTCGCCCACGATCGAGCCGATGCCGCCCAGCTTCTGGTGCCCGTAGGCGTCGGCTTCGCCGGTCTGGATGATCTCGCCTTCGACCAGACGCGCGCCTTCCGAGCAGGTGATCATAGCGTAGCCACTGGGGTTGGTCTTCTTGTCTTCCAGCACCAGTTCGGCCAGACGGTGGACGTCGAACGGCACTTCGGAGATCAGCGCGCGATCGACCCCGGCCAGATAGGCCGCGATCAGCGACGTCTCGCCGGAGTTGCGCCCGAATAACTCAACCACCGCGATGCGCTCGTGCGAGCCCGCGCTGGTGCGTAGATTGTGGATGAACTCGACCGAGCGGGTAACGGCGGTCGAGAATCCAATGCAGTAATCCGTGCCGTACACGTCGTTATCCATCGTCTTGGGGATGGCCACGACCTTCATGCCTTCGCGGTGCAACCGTTCGCCATAGCTCAGCGTGTCATCGCCGCCGATGGGGATCAGTACGTCCAGCTTGAGGTGATCGAGCACGCCCAGGATGGACTCGGTGTAATCGAGCACTTCACGATCGAGCTTGTCCTGGTGCTTGACTGCCGCGACGCCCTTGAGATGTTCGGGAATGCTGTTCGACAGTACTTTGCCGGGGTTGGTACGCGACGTGTGCAGGAAGGTGCCGCCCGTACGATCGACGGTACGTACGCGCTGTTTGTCCAGTGGGATCACCCATTTGGCGTTTTCTTCAGGATCACCACCCACCTGGTAATTGAGCAGGCCGCCCCATCCACGCCGAATGCCGACGATCTCGTGTCCGGCATCCTCGGCACGGTAAACAATTTGCTTAATGCACGGGTTGAGGCCCGGAACATCGCCGCCACCCGTCAATACACCAATGCGTAACATACTCTCTCCTCCAATTCACAAAATCGGCGCCGACCGCCACCGGTCTGGCACCCCTGGTCGAATCCTGGATGTAAGGTAATTTTCGCAGTGTTCAAGCTGACGTATGTGCCACACGCCGACTGTATTATACCAACCTCATCGCGTTTTGCCGTTGACATTCATCATGAAAATTGCCCAAATCTGGCGGGTTGCCGCCAGAGACGCAGCGCGAGCAGACCGGGGCCACTGTCTCGTGTGGGCCCTCGGCGCACGCTGCACTGCGTCCGTGGAGATCCTGGCGTGGTCTAGCGCGACAGAATATCCGCCATCTGGATGAATTCCTCGGAGACTTCGCGCTGCTTGGTGGTGGCGTCATCCATCGTCACGGTGCCGATCTCGCGCCCGTGCAGCCCGACCATGATGCCCGACTGTCCTTCGAGCAGCAGTTGCACCGCTTTGACGCCCAGTCGGGTCGCCAGCAGGCGATCGAAATGGCTGGGGCTGCCGCCGCGCACCACGTGGCCCAGCACCGTCACGCGCACTTCGAAGCCGATTTCGTGGCTTTCCAGATAGGTGGCGACCTCGTGAATCTTGGGCGTGGCCCCTTCGGCGATGATGCCCATCGCGTGGCTTTTACCCTTCATGTACGCCGCTTCAAGCGCCTTGCCGATCTCTTCGAGCGTAGTCGGGTGTTCGGGGATCATGATGAATTCCGCGCCGCCCGGTGATGCCCGCCATGGTGGCCAGGTAGCCGCAGTTGCGCCCCATGACTTCCAGCAAAAAACAGCGTTCGTGGCTGCTGGCCGTGTCGCGCAGTTTGTCGATCGCGTCGAGGATGGTGTTCAGCGCCGTATCGACGCCGATGCTCATGTTGGTGCCCCACATATCGTTATCGATGCTGCCCGGCACGCCCACCACCGGGAATCCCAGGTTGTGCAGCGTCAGCGCGCCGCGCAGGCTGCCATCCCCACCGATGACGACCAATCCGTCGATGCCATGCTCGTTCAGACGGCGCAGCCCGCGCTTCTGCCCGACCGGCGTTTTGAATTCCAGGTTGCGCGCGGTTTGCAGGATCGTCCCGCCGCGCTGGATGATGCCGCTCACGTCGCGCGCCGACAGCCGCTCAAAATCACCCGCCAGCAGGCCGGAATATGCCTGGCGGATGCCGAACACCTCCACTCCGTGCGCGGCGGCAGTACGAACCACCGCACGAATAGCGGGATTCATCCCAGGGGCATCGCCGCCGCTGGTCATCACCGCGATACGTCGCATACTTGCCATGTGTTACAGCTCCTCGTTCTCTGAGCGCAGAATGTTCATAAGCATGGGCTGCCCCAGGTGATCGGCAGCCCACAGAATTATACACGCGTCCCCCACACTACCGTTACAGTTGTTTTATCTGAACCGATCCAATCAAGGTGTCGATATCGTCGGCATAGTGATTGTAAATCTTTTCGGGCATGGTCAGCGTCCAGCCCACCGCCATGCTGCTGTTAACCGGCGTCACAAACGTGATCATGTGAATCTGAGCAGGAGGATCGAGTGTTTTCAACACGGTCACGCCCGGCCCTGTGCTGACCGAGGTCTGCCGGTAGCCGCATAACCCGTTGGAATAAGTGACGACCACCGCACCCGCTGGCAAATTTCCCTTGATTGCCGCGCACGTAAAGGTGCCGGAGAATGTCCCGTCAAAATTCACCTCAAGCTGCGTTACGTCGCCGCCCTTTTGCAGCAAGGCGGGGTTGACGTCTATGATCGCATACGTGTGACCGGCGTTTTCATAGCTCGCCCATGTTTTCGACAAGTCTTCGAACGGCACGGTCGAATCCAGCATTTCGCGCCACACGCGCCACATATCGTTATTGGCCGAGGCCAGATACCACGAGCGCGGCACCTTCAAGTTGACGTCATACTGGTCGGTCTGGAAGCCGATCTCTTTGCGGCCCATGTTGCCCGGCAAATAGCTGGCGGGGATATCGACCGGGCCAAGGCTGACCGGCAGCAGGCTCAATCCCAGGCAGGCCGCGATCGGCACCACGATCAGCACCACCAGCGCGATCAGGCAGCCCTGCCCGCATCCGCCACAGCCCAGACACCCGAAACACCCCGGAAAACTGCATCCCAAACAGCCGCTCCGCTTGCGCTCGTGGATCACACGCACTTCGGGGGGCGTCGCTTTGCGCTCCACCGCGTTGTCATAGCGCGCGCCGCTCACCGGTGCGCCGTACGAGCCCGAGCCGGGCGGCGTGGACGGAGGCGCACCGTAATAAGGCGTGACCGGCGGTTGCGCAGTCGGCTGGGCGGGCGGATAGGCCGGGGGGACCGCTGGTTGCGCGGGCATCTGCGCGACAGGTGGCGGTGTGCTCGGCACTGGCCCCGGTGTATACGCGGCTGGGGCAGCCGGAGCAGGCGGCTGGAACGGAGTCCGGTACTGCTGGTGGAACTCCGCCAATAACTGCTGGGCGCGAGTGCTGGCGGGATTGATGCGCAGCACTTCATTGAGCGCGTGCTCATATTCCGACTGATCCGCGGCGACCGACGCCAGCCACAGCCACGCCACCTCGCTGTTGGGTTGGGTTTGGATGAATTGAAGCAAAAGCTGGCGGGCTTCATCGCGCCGGCCAGTTTGAGCCAGCTCGACGGCTTGATGCAGGATCGTGGACATGGACACAACTCTCCTGGATGGTGGGCGGCACGCGCCTGAACGCACCGTGAATTATGCTGCAAAACTGGGGTTTGGGCCACATCTGCGGGGACGGGCCATTGCATCAAATTGGATTTTCCGAACGATCGCCGTGAATCAGCGTTGTCGCGATTAGCCCGCCCCTGTTTCCCCTATCCACGCCCGCGTGGGGAGGGGGCTGGGGCTAACCGTAAATCGCACATGATTCAAATTTGACCCAATCACCCCCAAGCACACACACCATTTTCGCTGCGGGTTGGCCCGCCGCCGCCGCTAGGCTATAATGCTCAAACATGTCTGAAATATCACAGCGTGCTTCCCGCCGTCCCTGGACTCTGTGGGCGATCAGCCTGGTGATGGGCGTGATCGGCTTGTATAACCTGCTGTTGGCCGCCGATCAGGCGCGGCGCGCCGATCATTGGCGCGCGCTCGGCGTGTCCTACCCGCCGCTGCTGCGCGCGGGGTTGGCGCTGGCGTGGGGTGTCCTGTTTGCCGCGCTGGCGTGGGGACTGGTGCGGCGGCGGCCCTGGGCGCGTCGCTGGATTCTGTTGATCGTGAGTAACTACGGTGTGTTTGGCGTGTTATGGTTGATCGGTTTCGCCGCGTCGGATTTTGGGCGGGAGCGCGTCGCGTTCCAGGCTGTGCTGACGGCGGGACTGATCGGGCTGCTGGCCTGGATGCTGCGCTGGCGGCGCGTTCGGTCGGCTTTTGAGCCGGGTTGATATCGGGCAGGTTCACTACCGTGGAGTACAGGCGTTATGACCAAAACCTCCAGAATTGACGAACTGAATCAGATGCGCCTGAAAAGCGCAGCAGGCGGCGGCGCGGACCGTGTCGCCAGGCAGCACAAGTCTGGCAAGTTGGCGGCGCGCGAGCGGCTCGACCTGATGCTCGACCCCGGCAGTTTTCGCGAGATTGACGCGTTCGTCGTGCAGCGCGAGCGCAATTTTGGCATGAGCGAGCCCGATAAGCAGTTTCTCGGGGACAGTGTGATCACGGGCTGGGGCACGATCAACGGGCGGCTGGTGTACGTCTACGCCCAGGATTTCACTGTGATGGGCGGCTCGTTGAGCGAAGTCCACGCCGAGAAAATCTGCAAGATCATGGATATGGCGATGAAGAACGGCGCGCCGATCATCGGTCTGAATGATTCCGGCGGCGCGCGCATTCAAGAGGGTGTCGTCAGCCTGGGCGGTTACGCGGACATCTTCCTGCAAAAATACGCTGGCGAGCGGCGTCGTGCCGCAGCTCAGCGTGATCATGGGGCCGTGCGCGGGTGGGGCGGTCTACAGCCCGGCCCTGACCGATTTCATCTTCATGGTCAAAGACACGTCCTATATGTTCGTCACCGGGCCGGACGTGGTCCGCGCTGTGACGCACGAAGACGTGACCTTCGAAGAGTTGGGCGGCGCCATGACGCACAACACGCTCAGCGGCGTGAGTCATGTGGCGGCCAACAGCGAGGAAGACGCGCTCTTTTTGATCCGCGAGATTCTGGGCTATATGCCGCAGAATAACATGGAAGACCCGCCGTTCGAGACCACGCGCGACGATCCGCTGCGCACCGAAGACGAACTGAACAACATCGTCCCCGATGATCCCAGCAAGCCCTACGACATCAAAGACGTGATCAAGCTGCTGGCGGACGAGGGACGTTTCTTCGAGATTCACGAGCATTACGCGCAGAATATCGTGGTCGGGTTCGCCCGGTTGGGCGGTTACAGCGTGGGCATCGTCGCTAACCAGCCGCTCTATCTGGCGGGCGTGCTGGACATCAAAGCCAGCGAGAAGGCCGCGCGCTTTATCCGCTTCTGTGACGCCTTCAACATCCCGATCATTACCTTCGAGGACGTGCCCGGCTTCATGCCCGGCATGGATCAGGAACACGGCGGGATCATCCGCTCCGGGGCGAAACTGCTGTACGCCTACTGCGAAGCGACCGTGCCCAAAATTACGGTTGTGACGCGCAAAGCCTACGGCGGGGCCTACTGCGTCATGAACAGCAAGCACATTCGCAGCGATCTCAATCTGGCCTGGCCGACGGCGGAGCTGGCCGTCATGGGGCCGGATGGCGCGGTAAATATCATCTTCCGGCGCGAAATCGCCGAGGCCGAAGACCCGGTGGCGCGCAAGGCGGAGTTGGTGCAGGACTATCGCGAACGGTTTGCCAACCCATACGTGGCGGCGGCGCGCGGTTACGTCGATGATGTGATCCTGCCATCGGAGACGCGCCCGCGCCTGATCAACGCGCTAGGCATGCTGCAAAACAAGCGCGACAGCAACCCGCCCAAAAAGCACGGCAACGTTCCGCTGTAGCGGGTTGGGTACAGCCCGGAGAGACGATGGACCCACACGAGCACGACACGCGCTTGCGCTGGCCGACCGGCTGGCTGATGTTGGCCGGGCTGCTGACTGGCGCGGCAATCGGCTGGGCGGCGGGCCTGATCCCGGTGGGGATGACCGCCGGGTTAGCCGTTGGCGTGGGGATCGATTCGCTGCTGCATCACCGCCTGGACGAAGTCCCCGCGCAGGCAGATGAGAACAGCCCTGATGAGCGCTGACGCAGGCTGTCGCTGCGAGCTGCACATGCACAGCACCTATTCCGACGGGTCCGCCACGCCGGAAGCGCTGCTGCGGCACGCTGCGCAGATCGGCTTGCAGACCATCGCCATCACCGACCATGATAACGCGCGCGGCGCGCGGGTCGCGCAGCCGTTGGCGGCAGAACTGGGGCTGGAATTCATCCCGGCTATTGAATTCACCGCGCGCTGGGACTCCGTATGCGGGCCGGAAGCACGCGCCGACGTGGACGTGCTGGGGTATTACGTCGATCTGGACGATGACGCGTTCCAGGCGCGCGAGCAGGCCGCCCTCGACGACATCCGCGAGCGGCTCGACGAGGCGTGTTTACGCCTGTGCGCGGAGGGAATCGCAATCACTCTGGACGATGTACTGGCGTTCAACCCGCTGGTTCCCAGCGTGCGCGGCCTGCGCGAGGCGCTGATCCGCAAAGGATACGCGCATTCGGAGACCGAATCGTGGGCGGTGCTCAACCCGTGTTGGGAGCCGGTGCGACTCAGCCGTTTTGCCGTGCAAGAGCAGATCGCCGCGATTCGTTCCGCTAAAGGCGTGTCTATCCTGGCTCATCCGGGTTATATCCGATGTAAGGAACGTTGGCCGTCCGCGCACGACCTCGCCCCATTGGTCGAGGCCGGGCTGGATGGGCTTGAAGCGGTTCACCGCGCGATGGACGACCGCGCGCGCGCCTACTTCACCGGATTGGCGGCGGAGTTGGGCCTGCTGGTGACCGGCGGATCGGATGAGCACGGCTGGTCGCCAGACCTGCCGCTGATGGGCAGCGCGCCCGTCACGGAGGCGATGGTCGAGGCGCTGCGCGCGCGGGGCCGGGCGCGTTGGGCCGCATGAGGGGAAAGACCGAGCATGAATCGATTTGGACACGGTCCCGTCTGGATGGGGAAGCCGGGCCGGGTACTGGCGAAAGACGAGCCAGTCGCACCGGCCCCTGTGCCGCGTGAATGGCTGATCGTGCAGACCTCGGCGGTGCTGGAGACGGTAGCGACGGCGAATTATGCGTGTTACGGGCGGGGCGGTGTGCCGCACTATCCGCAGCCTCGCATCGCGCCCGACGCCAACTCCGCGCCGACGCTGTGCATCGAGCTTTTCGTGCGTGACGCGTCGGGCGCGGCACGTCTGGCGCTGCTCGACCTTACCCTAACCAGCCGCGAGCCGCGCGATGTACCACCCGCCCAGCGGATCGTCACCTGGACGGGCTATGACGCCGAACGCCGCGTGCAGGTCGTCTGGCAGTGGGACTTTTACCGCATCCTGAGCCATGTCATGCTGCGGGCCGCTGTTCCGCCCGAAGGGGTGACGCCGAGCGCCGCCTGGACCGGCGCGCACGCCGCCGTGCGTGCGATGGTTCCCGGGGATGCGCTCGCGATCAGTGTGCGTTCGGCCTGTGGCGATATCCGTCAGGGGCACACGCTCCAACGGCCCGCCCAGGTGTGGACACCAGGCACGCCGCGCGCGGCTAAATCGTAAATTTCCTCGGTCCGCCTGCCGAGCGCGCTCACTGAGCGCGTCCGCCGGGCGGTGCGACGATCTGACTCACCTGTGATTTTAGGAGTGCTGAGCGCCCGCCGCGCCCAGCGGGGAAACGAGACACCATGACCGAAACCACCCTGATACGTAAAGTCCTGGTTGCCAATCGCGGAGAGATCGCCGTGCGCGTGATCCGTGCCTGCCGCGAGCTGGGCGGCATTCAAACCGTGGCTGTTTATTCGGACGCCGACCGCGAGGCGCTGCATGTGCGTTATGCGGACGAAGCCTACAACATCGGCGCGCCTGCCCCGCGTGAGAGTTATCTCAATATTGACCGCATGATCGACGTGGCGCGCCGGTCCGGCGCGGACGCCGTACACCCCGGTTATGGCTTTCTCAGCGAGCGGGCCGAATTCGCGCAGGCGGTGATCGACGCGGGCCTGATCTGGATCGGACCAGGGCCGGACGCGATCGCGCGCATGGGCGACAAGCTCGCCGCGCGTGAGCTGATGCAGGCGGCGGGCGTGCCAGTCGTGCCGGGTACGGAGCCGGGTCTCAATGATGGGGCGCTGCGTTATGCCGCTCAGAAGATTGGCTTCCCGCTGATGGTCAAGGCGGCGGCAGGCGGCGGCGGCAAGGGCATGCGCGTCGTGCGCGAGGAGGACCAGCTCGAATCCGCGCTGGCGGCGGCTCACCGCGAAGCGGAAGCCGCCTTTGGCGATGGCACGGTTTACCTGGAAAGACTGCTCGAAGGCGCGCGCCATATCGAATTCCAGATTCTGGCCGACATGCATGGCAACACGATCCACATGGGTGAGCGCGAATGCAGCATCCAGCGCCGCCATCAAAAGCTGGTGGAAGAATCGCCCAGCCCGTTCATGGACGAGATGCTGCGCCAGCGCATGGGCGAGGCGGCGGTCCGCGCGGCGGAGGCGGTCAACTATGTCAACGCCGGGACGATTGAATTTCTGGTGGACCCTGACCGCAATTACTATTTCCTGGAGATGAACACGCGCCTCCAGGTCGAGCACGCCGTCACGGAGTTGGTGACGGGCGTCGATCTCGTCAAGGAACAGATTCGTATCGCGCGCGGGCGCAAGATGGGGCCGGTCGATGGCGTGAGCTTCACCGGCTGGGCGGTAGAATGCCGCATCAACGCGGAAGATCCTTACAACAACTTCCTGCCGTCGATTGGGCATGTGACGGTTCATGTCGCGCCGACCGGGCCGGGCGTCCGCCTGGACAGCGGCATCTATGCGGGCTACGACGTGACGCCCTATTACGACTCGATGCTCGCCAAGCTGATCGCCTGGGGTGAGACGCGCGGCGAAGCGATCTTGCGCATGCGGCGCGCGCTGTCCGAATACAAGATTATGGGACTGAAGACCAATCTGCCGTTTCACCAGAAATTGATGGATAGCGACAAGCTTTGTGGCCGGGCGCTATAACACGCAGTGGGTCGAGCAGTCGATGCGGCTGACTAATGACGAAGCCGCCGGTGACTCCGCCGAGGCCGCCGCCATCGCCGCCACGCTGGTCGAGCACCTGCAGCGTCAGCACGCGCTTCAATTCAGTGTGGTGCCCAATCGCAACGCATCCCACTGGAAGTGGTCCGAACGGCGGTAAGACCGGCCTCCTATCTCCGGCCCTTCCCCCGCCGCGCGGAAAAGGGCACATCTTGCGAAGGATCGGACGATTTATGACTCAAGCGCTGTCGATTTCCCCCAAGAAACTGCTCAATCTGAATACGCTGCTGGCGTTTGGCGTGGTCGCGATCGTGCTGCGCCTGGCGGGCGGCAGCGACGTGGCGATCTTCGTCACCTCCGCGCTGGCCATCGTCCCGCTGGCCGGGTTGATCGGCACCGCCACTGAAGAAATCGCCGCGCGTACCGGTCCGCAGGTCGGCGGGCTGCTCAACGCGACGTTGGGCAACGCGGCGGAACTGATCATCACGGTCTTCGCGCTGCGCGAAGGGCTGGTCGAGCTGGTCCGCGCCTCGATCATCGGCTCGGTATTGGGCAATTTGCTGCTGGTCACCGGGCTTGGCGATCGTGTTGGGCGGTCTGAAAAACGGCTTACAGACCTTCGACCGCCGCCGCGCCTCCATGAACGCGACGCTGCTGGTGCTGGCCTTTATGGCGCTGGCGATCCCATCGTTCTTTGACGCGACTTTCGTCGAGAACCAGAAATTCGACTCGGAGCTGCTGCTCAGTGAAGGCATCGCGCTGATCCTGATCGCGCTCTACATCGCTAACCTGATTTATTCGTTCTTCAGTCATGACGATGATGCCGTTGTTGAAGAAGCCCGTCACGTCCAGACCTGGTCCACTCGGCTAGCAATCGGCGTGCTGGCGGGGTCGACGCTCGGCATCGTGATCATGTCGGAATTCCTGGTGGGGTCGGTGGAGCCGGTGGTCGCCAAGCTGGGGTGGAGTGAATTGTTCGTCGGCGTGATCATCGTGCCCATCATCGGGAATGTGGCCGAACACCTCGTCGCGGTCCAGATGGCGCTCAAGAATCGCATTGAGTTGAGCGTTTCGATCGCGCTGGGATCCAGCTTGCAAATCGCGCTGTTCGTTGCGCCCGTGCTTGTCTTCATCAGCCTGCTGTTCGACAAAAAGCTGGTGCTCGCTTTCTCGCTGCCGGAGATCATCGCGCTGGCCGCCGCGTCCTACGTAACGGCGCTCGTCGCCGAAGACGGCGAATCCAACTGGTTCGAGGGCGTGATGCTGCTGGCCGTGTATCTGATCGTGGCGCTGGCCTTTTTCCTGCTGCCGCATTAATCGCACCCGTACCTAAGTCGTCATAGGTTTCGCGCGCCGGGTAGGGTAGAATAACGGCACGACCGGGCGCGTCGCTGTGCCGGGTCACCATTCGTAGGCGCTTAATCAGGAGAACGAAATGAATTCTTTACGGCGACTCGCTATCGCAACCCTCATCGTGCTGATCGCTGCTCCGGCAGCGCGGGGAGTCAGCGCACAAACCGTGCGGGTTGGGGCCACCCAAACCGCCCAAACTTCACTGACTCCCGCTGATCTGTGCGCTGAGGCAGTGCCCCAGGCTCAGGAGCCCGCTACGCGCAGTTACGACAGCGCCGAACAGGTGCTGCAAGACGGAGTTGACTACTGGGCCGTACTGTGTACCGAGGCCGGGCCGATTTATGCCGATCTGTACGAAACCGAGTCGCCGTTGACGGTGAATAACTTTGTCTTTTTGGCGCAGCATGGTTTCTATAACAACACCAGTTTCCACCGCGTCCTGCCGGGCTTCATGGCCCAGGGCGGCGATCCGACCGGGACCGGCACAGGTGGGCCGGGGTATGCCTTCGCAGACGAGACGAGCAACGGGCTCGTGTTCGATTCGATCGGGCTGCTGGCGATGGCCAACGCGGGCGCGGATACCAATGGCAGCCAGTTTTTCATTACCTACGCGCAAACGTCCTGGTTGGATGGCGCGCACACGATTTTCGGCAAGGTGTTCCAGGGGATCGACGTCGCCGAGTTGTTGACGCCGCGCGATCCCGATCAGGCACCGGACTATGTCGGCTCGACGCTGTACACGGTCGTGATCGTGGATGATCCCACCACCGTCGCCGCGACGCCGGACGGCGCGCCCTCGGTTGATCACCTCCAAACGCTGTTGGAGCAGGATGTTGTCAGCCAGTTGAACGCGCAGTTCGTGATGGATCCCACCACGTCCCACACGACCGATCTGGCCAGTGAGGTCGAGGTGTGGCGCGCGCTGGGCGGCGATGCGCTGGCGAGCTATATGGAAGGCTTCTTGACCGAGCACGGTTTCCTGGGCGCGGCCTCGATCTGGCTGCCGCTGGAAACCTGCCCCACCAACGCGGGCGATCTGCCGATCTGGGGGGTGGGCTTCCGCGTGATGGATTACGGCCCGGACAACGATACGCAGGCGATCGTGTCGGACAGCGCGCGCAGCGACAAGCTGATCGAGACGGTGGCCTTTGAGGGATATGACGATCCAGCAGATGTCCCGTCGCGCGTCTTCAGCAAGACGCTGCCTGCGGCTGATAGCTGCGGGCCGAACGGGACATTCTACCGGCTGGAAATGGCGTATGGGCGCTACGTGCTGGTGGCCGAGCTGGCGCTGGACGGCGATTTCATCAATGCGACGACCGATCCGTCGGCTGACCAGTACCTGGTCTACGTTCTGCAAGACTTGCTGTACAACGCGCTGGGCGGGACGCTGGATCGCGGCAACGGCGCGGTGAGTTAGACTCGGCGCCAGCGTGGGTTATGGTGCTGGGCCCTCGCGTTCAATCCCGGTGAAGCCGGAGCGCACACATTAGCCCTTATCCCCCGCGCGGAGGGGTGGGGCTAACTGGGTGCTTGTTGAGCATTACGACGAGCAAAAACAAGGCGGCGCGCATGAAGTACCAGACGATAGTCAACGGGCAGACGTTCGACATCGAGATCAACGAGGATGGCCGCATCCTGGTCAATGGCGAAGATCGCGCCATCGATTTTCGCGAGCTGCGCCAGGGCGAGCTGTATTCGATGCTGCTCGACCATCGCAGCTTTGAGGCCGTGGTCGAAGAACGCGACGAAACCTATCATGTGTTGATGGGTGGCGAGATGTTTGAAGTTCAGGTCACGGACGAGCGCAGCCGCCGGCTGGCCAGCGCTTTCATGGCGTTTGGCGATACGGGCGGCGAAGTCGCGATCCGCGCGCCTATGCCCGGCCTGATCTCTCGCGTGACGGTTGAAGAGGGGCAGGCGGTGTCGAAAGGCCAGACGGTCGTGATCCTCGAGTCGATGAAGATGGAAAACGAGCTGAAATCCCCGCGTGACGGTGTGGTGCATCACATCAACGTCAAAGTGGGCGACAACGTCGAACAGAACAAGCGGCTCGTCACGATCGCGTAGGGCGGGCGCGGGGTGAACGGCTCCGCCCCTAAACGGTATAATAGAGCGCCCAGCACAGGATTCGGGCGTGTGAGGTCCGGTCGCTGTCGTTGGGCGACCGGTCTTTGTTACGAAGGGATGCATAGCGCAGCGGTGATGAACAAAACGCGCGCAATAGGCTGGCTGCTAGACGGCGTGTGGCTGGTCGCGCTGGCATTGTACGTGCTGTCGGGCTACAAGGATGTCCCGTTTCACGGCGACGAGTCGACGCTGATCGACATGAGCCGCGATTATCACCTGCTGGTCCAGCAGCATGATTTCAGCGCCGTTTTTTACCGCGATTCGCCCGATGACCCGGCGGCTCAGGAACACCGCATTCTCAACGGGACGGTCGGCAAAATGGCGATGGGGTTGGCCTGGGATCTTGATGGGCTGACCGAGGCCGATCTGAACTGGGGATGGGACTGGGGCGCGGATTGGGAATGGAATCTGGCGGCGCGCCATTTGCCATCGGAGCGGCTGTTGAACGCCGCGCGTTTATCGTCGGTACTGTTCACGATCCTGGGCGTCTGGTGTGTATTTGGGATCGCGTGGCTGGCCGGGGGCGGACGCGTCGCGGCCTGGGCCGCCAGCCTGATTTTCGCAACCACCCCCGCCGTCCTGCTGAATGGGCGGCGCGCCATGATGGAAGGCTCGCACCTGGGCTTCACGGCGCTGGCGGTGTTGGCCGCGCTGGTGATTGTACGGATGCAGGCGCGCCCGGCGCAGCAGCGGCGCACTTTGTGGGGCGTGTGGATCGCGTTCGGCGCGGCGGCAGGGCTGGCCCTGGCCAGCAAGCATACGGCGGCGCTCGCCATTGGGCTGACGGGCAGCGTCGCGGCGCTCCAGCCGATCGGGCGCGGGCTGTGGCGCGCTGGGTTGGCCTGGCGACAGCTATTGGTGTGGGAGCACTGGGGGCGCGTGGTGAGCGGTGGCGCGGTGGCCGCCATTGTCTTTTTGGCACTCAACCCGGCCTGGTGGACCGATCCGATTGGCATGCCGGGGCGCGTGGGCGAGCTGCGCAGCAATCTGCTCGAAGGTCAGGCCGATACCTACGGGCGATTTTCCGACCTGGGTGCGCAAGCGAAGGCGTTGGCGCAAGAAAGCTTCGTCGGCAAGCCGCAGTGGTACGAAGATCCCGCCTGGGGAACCTACCCGGTTATCACGCACGAAATCGAAATTTACGAAAACCGCTGGTATGCTGGACGGCCGACCGGGCCGCTGATGGCGGCGCTGTTGGCGTTGGCCTGTGGTGTGGGCAGCGTGGCGTTAGTGCGCCGTTGGCGGGATGGAATCGCGTGGCTGGTGCTGGTGTGGGCGTATGGCACGGCGGCGATGCTGCTGCTGACGATCCCCATGCACTGGCAGCGCTACTACCTCCCGCTCCAAATTCCGCTGGCGGTTGTGGCCGGGATGGGCGTGTGGCAGACCGGAATCTGGCTGCGGCGGGCGGTGGCTCGGACCGGAGGAGAAGGCGCGTGAAGCTGCTGCTGTTCAGCCCGCTGGACCTGATCGGGGTGGTCGTTGGTCTGTTGTTTGCGCTGCCCTGGGCGGCACTGCTGATCCCACCCCGGTGGCGAGACTGGCCCGCCGTCCTGCTGCTGACTCTCGCGCTGAGTCTGGGCGCGTTAACGCTGTGGATGGCGCTCCTGGCAGGAGTTGGCGGGTTGAGCCTGGGTTGGGTGCTGGCCGGAATCGTGACGGCGGGCGGCATAGGCGCGGCCCTGACATGGCGAATGCCTGTGTTTCCGCGCGGATGGCGGCGCATGCTGCGCCAACAGTTGCGGGGGAATCTGCTGACATGGGGTGTCGTGTTGATTGTGGTGGTCATCGCCGGGTTGATCGCACTGAACGCCGTGTTTTGGCCGTTCCACGAAGACGACGCCGTCTCGATTTACGCCCTGTTCAGCCGCCAGTTTTACCAGACGCGGGCGCTGCCGGTTGGCGACCGGCTGTACGAAGCCTATCCGATGCTGCTGCCGCTCAGCCATACCTACGCGTACCTGATCGCGGGCGCGATCAACGAATACCTGGCGAAAGTGGCGGTCGCGGTGTTGGGCGTGGGCGTATTGGGCGCGGCGTGGTTATTGGGACGCACGCTGTACAACGGGCGTACCGGGCTGATCGCGGCGCTGCTGCTGGCGCTGACGCCATCCTTCGCGCGTTGGGCACCCAGCGGGTACACAGATGTGCCGGTCGCGTTTTTCGTGACGCTGTGCGCGGTGGCGGGCTGGTGGCTGTACGAGGACGGATCATTCCGCAGCGCTGTGCTGCTGGGTATCCTGGGCGGGTTGGCCGCCTGGACCAAGAACAGCGCGCTGACCCTGGCGGTGTCGGTAGGGCTGTGGATGCTCTATCTGGTGTGGCAGCGGCGCATCGCGTGGAGGACGGGCGCAGCAGCGCTGGGCGCGTTCGCACTGACGGCGGGACCGTGGTACGTGCGCAACTGGATCGAATTTGGGCGACCCGTGACTCAAACGGTGTGGACTGATCAGGCGCAGCGCACGCTGGCGAACCTGGTGCCATTCGTGACGGCGTGGCGCTGGTTTTTGCTGCCGGGTGTCATTGTGACGGTGGGGTTGGTGCTGGCGCTGATCGACATGGCGCGCGGAACGCAGCCCCTCCCTAAATCCCTCCTCGCGCGGCGGAGAGGGACTTCAAATGTCTTTCTCCCCCGCGACGCGGGCGGGCGGCGCGATCGGGCGCTGTGGCTGATGCTGGTCGGGCTGCCCTTCGGCGCGGCGTGGTGGTGGATGGCGTCGTATGACACGCGCTTCTTGCTGGCGGTGCTGCCGGTGGGCGCAGTGTTGGGCGCGCACGCGCTGACGCGCGGCTGGGAGGCGCTGCCGTCCACGCGCTGGGCGCTACGGCCCGCCACGCAGATCGGGATCGTGCTGCTCCTGATCGCGCTCGCGGTTCCTTCGGCGCGCAAGGCGCTGAGCTTCAAGGGCGATCTGCTGCGCCACCCGACCATGAGCGACGCCGCGCGACACCGGGTCACGTTGGGGCCGGTGTATGACGTGGCGCTGATGCTCCGGGCGCTGCCTGCGCGCGGACTCGTATTGTCCGACACAAACATGCTGCCGTTTGAACTCAACCAGGCGGGCGTCGTGCGCGTGGTCGTCGGTTGGCTGCCGGATCATGCTGCGCTGGCACAGTACGATTACCTGGTCTATTCGCCGGGGAACGATCTTCCCGCTTTTGTGCAACCGGAGGACGTGCGTCTACTGGCCGAGATCGCGGGCTTCCGCGTGTATGCCGTGGAGGAGACGCCGTGATGCGCGTGAAGATGGGCGGGAGTCAGCAGCGCGCCGCGCGCGTGTGGGCCGGAGCGGCGGTGCTGCTGATCGCGGCGGTGGCTATCCTGCCGCACGCCAACGATCTCTCGATCTGGTTCGACGAGCAGTGGTCGGTCTTCATGATCGCGCATCCCTGGGGCCAGATGCTGCGCGAGCGCGAATTGAACTGGCCGCCGGGCTACCTGATGCTGCTCAAGGCGTGGAGCCAGCTCGCCAGCGCGAACGACTTTGCGCTGCACACGTTGGGCGCGTTGGTCGGGCTGCTGGGGACGGCGTGCGCCGTCCAGGCCGGTCGGACGCTGCATTCCTGGCGGGCGGGATGGCTGGCCGGGCTGGCGTTTGGCACGTCGGGCTACGCGATCTATTTCCTGCTGGAGATGCGTGGCTACGGCCCGCTGCTCGCGCTGCTGATGGCGCTGGTCTGGCTGCAAGCGCGCTGGCTGCGCCGTCCCAACTGGCAGCGGGCGGTGCCCTACGTGCTGGTTCAGATCGCCGTGCTCTACATGCATTTCACGGGCGGGCTGGTGCTGGCCCTGGCGGCCGTGTGGGTCGCGGCGAGTTTGCCGCCGCGCCAATGGCCGCGCTGGATCGCGGTCGAGGCGGTGGTCGGAGTCGCGTTCTTGCCAGTGCTCCAGCAGTTTTGGGACTCGTACCAACTGCGCCGCGACGCCCTGCGCACGAATCCGCCGGGGGCGCATCTGCTGCACGGACCGGGGACACAGATCAGCGCCTACAGCCTGCATCATGACGTCGTGTGGGCGGCGCTGGTGATCGTGGCGGCGGTCGGGGTCGGGTTATGGCTGTGGCGGCGACGGCGGTCAGCGGTGGGCCCGGCTCTGTGGCTGGCGCTGTGGGGCGTCGGGCTGCCGATGTACGCCTACCTGTCGCGCGAAAGCCAGGGGCTGTATTCGACGCGCTACCTGGTCTATACGCTCCCGGCGCTACTGCTGCTGATCGCGGTTGGGCTGGCGTCGCTGCCCCGCCGGGGCTGGATCGTGGGCGGGATATTGCTGCTGGTGATGGCGTCGTACGGCTGGCGGCCGTTCGACCACCGGCCCCGCTATTCGGATTCCCCGCCTGTGCGCGATCTCGTGATCGAGATGGCGCGTCGTTTCGAGCCGGGCGATGTGTTGGTAATCGATCCTGGCGTGATCTACGAGCCGCTGGCGTGGTGGTATTACGAGGGCCTGTACTTCCAGGGTGGGACCATTCCTCGCGCGGAGAATGGTCAGGAGGCCGGGTCGCGCGTGTGGAATCTCGTCCGGCAGGGCAGCGAAGACCCCGATCTGCTGGAATCGGTGCAGGCGGGCCGCATTCCGACCGAGTTCTGGGGGCCCTGGTATTTCATCGCCACGCTGTACGAGGGCCCGCCGCTGGCGCCGGGTTTGCTGGTGGGTGACGTGTTGCGTTTCGGCGGCGGGGCGATCACGAGCGGCGATCGTTATTTGCCGGGCGACCGGCTGACTGTGGAGTCGTGGTGGACGGTGGATGCTCCCCCGGACGCGGATTATTCGATCAGCCTACAGGTAATCGGTCCCGACGGACGGCCTGTTGCTCAAATCGACAGCGGTCCGAGCGGCGCGTTCACGCCCGATCAGACTTCGGCGTGGCAGCCGGGCGGATTCTACCGGGACGACCGGTCGCTGAGGATCCCTCACTGTCTGCCCGACCGGTGACTACCCGGTGCGGCTGGTCGTGTACCAGTGGTGGGACGGCGTGCGAACTCCCGCCGGAGCCGTCGGCGTGGACTGCGCCGGAAAACAGCCTGGCGCTGGGGCAAATCGCGGTTGATTCGTTTTTGTATTGCGCGGAAAGGCGGTAGCAGGTGCCTGACTGGTTCCAACCAACGGTCGTGTTGCTGCCGTATGCGGCGTGGTGTTTCCTGGGCGTGGGACTGCCCTGGGCGCTGGTGCTGCTGCCGCGCGCTGACTGGCGCGACCGGGTTAGCGTGGCGGCGGTTGCCCTGGCGTTGGGTCCGCTCGGAGTCACGGCAGTGCTGTTTGTGTTAGGGACGTGGGGTCGCATCACCTTTGAATCGACATTGTTGGGCAGCGGGGCGCTGGCCGCGCTCGGCGCGGCGTGGACGGCGCGGCGCGCGCGTGCACCTCTGCCGGAGTCAGCCGTCGCGCCGCCCACCGAGGCAGCGGAGCTGCCTCCAGCGCCCCTACTCACGCCTGCCGCGCGCGGATTGATCGCCGGGATTGCGCTGCTGCTGGCGGTCAACGTGATCATCGCGGCCTATTGGCCGTTCATTGCCTACGACACGCAGTGGGTCTACGGCTACAACGCGCGCGTCTTCCTGCTGAAGGAACGCATCCCGTCCAGCATAGGCTATTACCCGCAGCTCGTGCCGCTGATGTATACGACCATGCAGCAGGCGTGGGGTGTAGTGCACAGTCCGGCCATGAACGATCACGCCGCTCGCGTGGTGATTCCCTGGTTCAACACGGCCATGGTGTTGATGGCGTTCGTGCTGGGACGGCGCTTATTTGGCCGTGTACGCGTCGGAGTGCTGGCCGCAGCGACCTGGATGCTGTACCCACATGTGGCAGCCTGGGCCGGTGCGGGCGATCTAGAAATCGTGCTGACGCTGTATGTCACCGGCGCGGCGATCTTTTTTGTAGAAGCGTGGCGCACGGGTGTGACGCGTTACGCGTTGCTGTGCGGCATATTGTTGGGTGGCGCGCTGTGGACCAAGCCCACGGGCGGCGCGCTGGCGCTAGGAATCGGGTTGGCGGTCGCCGGTGCGGCAGTGGCCGGGCGCGGACGGTGGTCAGAGTGGTGGCCGCGGCTGCGCGTTGCATTGGTTGCGGGAATTGCGAGTGTGCCGCTGGGCGGGGCGTGGTACGTGCGCAACGCGCTGCTGCATCATGAGATCGTGACGTTTCCGGCCAGTTATTGGCACGACTTCGCGCAGCGGTCCGGGCAAGAGTTCGGCTGGCCGCTGCTGATCGCGTTGCTGGCCGCGGGCGGACTCGTCGTCACGGCGCGGGCTGGCATGAGTTCGCGCGCGGCGCGGGCTGCTCCTGCTGGCGTTGATTTTGCTGTTAGCGGGCATCCTGCCCACCGCGCTCAATCCCGACCGCATGACGTCCGGCGACAACGTGTGGGCCTGGGTGCGCGGCGATCTGGTGCGGCGCGGCGTCTGAGCGCGCTCGAAGTCGTCGCGATTGCGGCTGGGTTCGGGCTGCTGGTGTGGTCTGGGTTCCGCATCTGGCGCGGCGTGGTCTGCGCGGCGACGCGAAACTCTGCTGGCTGCTGTGGGCGCTGCTGCTGCCCTATGCGGTCGTGTGGTTTTTCGATTTTTCATACCACTACCGGCTGAGCTTCGCGATCGTGCCGCTGCTGGCGCGTCCAGGTCGCCGCGCTGATCGACGGCTGGCTGTGGGATTGGCTGGCCGCGCGGCGGCTCGGGCGCGCGCTCGGGCGCGCTGCTGATGGCCGGGGTGGTCGAGCGTCGCGCTGGCGGCCAGCGTACAGCATAGCGTCCAGGTGTGGCGCGACGGCGGTCTGCCGGACGACACCGCCAAATATGATCGAGGGCAACCCCTCGCTGATGGTGGTCGTTCACATGCTGGAAGATTACGCCGCGCAGCTCGGACGCCCGCCCGTCGTCGCGATTCCCGCCGAAGACCGTCTGCCGTTCTTCTTCCCCACTGGGACATCCGCAACAGCCGCGATGCTGACAAACTGCCGTACGGATGGAGGATCTCGACGGCGTGGACGTGTTCGTCAACACCTCGCCGGCTGTCTTCCTGATGGGCGTGTATCACCTGCTGCCCAATTCGCTGCAGGCCGACGTGGCCGTGGCCGAGACCTATCATCGCCTGCGCGTGGTCGGCTGGACCGGGGAACCCTGGCCCACGCCGCTCGATCCCGATCCCGCTCAATCCGGATGGGTCGCTGGCTGCCGATGATGGCAACTTCCGCTACACCGCCTTCGCCGTGCAGCCTGAGGCGCGGTCTACGCCCATGCAGCCCGCCGCTCTGCGCCACGACACACGTGATCATCGGCGATTTTGCGCAGTTCATCGGCCACGACCTGAACACGCTGGAATTCGCGCCCGGCAAAAAGATCGTGCTGATCCTCTACTGGCGGCCCACTGATTCCGCGCCGCCGCCCTATGATTACAGCATCTTCGTGCACCTGCTCGACCCGGACGGGAATTGCGTGGCGGGTTGGGACGGTCAGCCGCTGCAAGGCCAATACCCAACGCGCTTCTGGCGACCCGGCGAATCGCTGCTGGACTACTGGGTATTCTTCCTGCCGGAGGGTACGCCGCCCGGCCCGGTCGCGCTGCGCGTCGGCATTTACGATCCCATCTCGCTGGAACGCCTGCCTGTGACCATCGACGGTCAGCCCGCCGGGGACGGCGTGATCATCGAAGATCGCATTACCGTGCCGGGGGAATAGCTCCGCCTGACGGCGAAAATACAAACTGCGGGGCAAACGGACGCACCCGGCCAACGGAGGGCGGAAAGCCGATTCCTAAAGCTGTCCCCATCGTGATCACGGCGGCATCCACGTCGCCCGCGTACACCGCCGCGGCGCACGATCCGTCGTGTTGTAGCGTGACCCGGATTGGCGTGTTGAGCCGCGTGCTGAGCTGGTCCGCCAACAGGCGTGCCGCGTTGTCGCTCAGATCGCGCAGCAGCACATAGCCGCCGCCCTGGTACTCTTGCGGCTGTCCATTTGTCACATAGGCCGCGATGCTGGCCACCAGCGTCGTACAGTCCGCGCCCGGCCATGCCTCAACCGCCGCGTCGACCATGCGCTCTAACAGACGCGCCGCGCGCTCGCGTGGAACCGCCGTGCTGGCCGTGATAGCATCCCAGTCGGTCGGACAGGCCGGGTATATGTTCAGCGCGGCCAGACCCTGATCCGTGTAAATCGCCCGCGCGCGCTTGATGCGCGTCCCGCCGAAATCCATCACCAGCGCCGATGTCACTTCCCCCGGAGCCTGACGCGCTGCCCCGACCAGCGGCAGCCACCCCCCATAGGGCGACAGGCGCACGATTTCATCCTGCGCCGCGTAGGCGGACAACACCTCGCGCGCGTGCTCGACGATGGGCGGACCGCTCCACCTGCTGACCATGCCACCGCCCAGCCATACACTGCGCACGCGTCCCCAATGCGCCCAATGCTCGTCCGTCCATTCGGGGCGGGCGGCCCGGTTGGCGGCGTCACCGCGCCGCAGCGCCAGCAGCACCCAGCCCAGGTTGCGCCCAATCTGCCGCACGACCGCATCCGTCGCCGCGCGTACGACCGGATCCGGGCTGTCGATGCGCGCGTCCAGCGCCACACACAGCGCACTGTCCGGTTGATCGGGGTCTACGTCAAGCGCGTCCGCGCTGGCACGGACCAGCGTCGCCAACGCCGCCGACGAGATCAGGTCGTAAGCGCTGTACCCGATAACGCCGGGTTCTACCGGCAGGCCGGGCAGGTCGGCCAGCAGCACGCGGTTGAGGGAAATCTCAGGAGTCAGGTGTACCGGATCGAACGGGCACATAGTCAGCTCAAGCGCTGGGTCGAGCGCCGCACAGATCGCTTCGGATTAGAGAGGTGCAATGGTGTGATGTGATGTTTATACAGCGCCGGGGCGTATCCCCATCCCCATGTGTCGACGCCCCGCGCTGCATTATACTTCCAGACTAAAGCGCGGCGACAGCCAGCGCCAGATTACGCCGGACATCCTCGCTCATAAACGCGTTCCACGCTTCCGGGAAGGTGTCCAGCAGATGCTGCTGTTCGGCGCGTTGGGCCGCCGCGTAATGGATCACGCCGCTCATGTCGGGCCGCATGAAAATCGGCACGCCGCTGTACTCGTTGTTGTGCGCGTCGACGAAATCGCGCAGCATGTCCGATACCACGCACGTATCGTTGAGATCGCCCAGGTGATCCTGCATGCGCTTGATGGCGTTAATCACGACACGCGCTTCAGGACCGAGCACTTCTTCGAAAAACTCGACGGCGTAACGCAGCCGCTTGAATTCGATGCGCAGCGCGTGCAGTGTCGTCAGCGGGGGATCGTCCAACACGGCCTCGTAGGCCCGCACGCGCTCATAATGCTCGTAGATCAGGCGTGGGGCGACGTGCCGCACCTGGTAGACGCCGGTCTGTCCCGGTTCGGGCAGTGCCCGCGCGCCTTTGCCGGGCGTGGTGAGGAAGGCATAGAAGTGTTTGACGAAGCGGGCGAACTTCTTGCTGTCCAGCTCGTCAATCAGGTCGGCGCGCGCGGCGTCCACGTCGGCGTGCCAGCGCGCAAACAGCGGATCCAGCCCCTCGCCGGGATGCGCATCGAGATAGCGTGCGGCTTTGTCCATCTGCACTTCAAGATCGCGCACCTGGCCCAACGTCGCGGCGACGCGCTTCAAGTGGCGGCTGTGTCGTGCCAATTTGCCCGACTTGAAAAAAGGGTCGAACAGCCGGATGGCGCTGCGGATGCGTCGCGTAGAGACGCGCATATCGTGCACGGCCTCGATGTCTTCGCCCAGGCGGCTGCCCGGCTCATTGAGCAGCATGCGCTCCATATGGAAGAGCATCACTTTGCGCCCGGCTTCGGCCATCGGGTCATCGGGCAGCAGGCCGACATTTATATTGAGCGCGAGCGGCAGGCGCGGCACGTCTACCCCTGGTATCTGCGGAAGTTCGGGCGGTACAGCGGGTGCCGGTGCGGCCTCAGCAGGAGACGTCGCTGCGATGGCGGCCTCGACAGATATAGCCTTCGGGCGCGCAATTTTCGCGGGTGCCTTTTTGCGGCGGACTGTTTTCTTGACGGGCTTTGGCGCGGCGGCGGGTGGCGCGGCTTCATCACCGGCGGGGAAGATCTCCAGGCGGCGGACATTCCACTCGCGCAGCCAGTGCCGCACCTGAACCGTGCTCAATTGTACGGCGGCGGCGATCTCGGCGGTGGTAGCTCCCTCAGCTTTGAGCAGGACGATCTCGGCGCGGCGTGTGTGAGGGCCAGGCGTGCCGTCGCGATGAGTGAGCAGCACGCGGCGCTCGGACTCGGAAAGATGGTCGGACATACACATTACTCCTGAGTGCTAGTTGGGGATGGGAAAACGGCGTCCGACGGCGGTAATACCCCCCTCAGATGCCTACCAGCGGGAAACGGCGCTATAATCGATGACGGCTGCAGCCGATTCCTTGTCTTAGTATAGCAGTCATTAAATAAATTTTATAGTAGTTAAGAAAATTTAAACTTAATGAAACACTGAATGCATCCGAAGGGAAACCCGAAATCTATGGCTGAGTTGTCCGAAATACAGACGTTGCTGGATGGACTGTTGGCGGGCGCAGATCGTCCGCTGGATTCGGTTGGCGCGTGGGCGGAGCGCCTGTCTGGTGACGAGGCGTCACCGCTGGCGGAGCGCTTCGTGAACCAGCTTGCTGACGAGTGGTTCGACGCCGATCCGCCCGATGCGTTTTCCGCCGATCTCGCCGAACAGGTGCGCGGACGGCTGGCGGCGTGGCATCCCGGCTGGCCGCACCTGTGGGCGCACATCCTGCGCGTGACGGGCGTGGCCGTGGCGCTGGCCGACGAAGCCGGGGTTGACCCGGCGCTGGCTTTCGCGCTGGGCATGTGTCACGACGTCGCCAAGCTGGACGAGTTTCGCACGGGGGAGCCGCACGAAGACGTGGGCGCGGCCTTCGCCGGCCGTGTTTTGCGCGAACACTTCCCGCCCGCGGACATCCGGGCGATTCAGGCCGCTATCCGCAAACGCGGTGGCGGCGTGCTGGCCGATATTCTGCATGACGCAGATAAGCTGGACAAAATCGGCGCGGCGGGGATTGTGCGCCGCGTATCGACCGGGACGCATCGTGGTTGGTTGTCGGACGCGCTGTGGCGCGTGGCCGACGATGCGCGCCATTTTCCGGGAATGCGCTTCCCACTCAGTCAAGATCTCGCGGCCAGCAAGAAGACGTTTCAGGCGTGGCTGCTGCCTCTGGCGAATGGGACCGCCAGGGAAACTTAAGCGCTACCACACGGCCAGATCGAGATCGTCACGCACGGTGATACCCGTACTGTCCACGCACACCGCCGCGATCTCCGCGAACGTCTGCCCGGTGAGCGGGTGGCGCTGCTCCGGCACGACATCGGCCACCGGCAGCGCGACGTGGGCGCGCGTCAGCAGGTCGGGATCGGGCAGCGTCAGGTGCGGCGATTCCAGCACGTGGTTGGCGTACAGCACGAGATCCAGATCGATCGGGCGCGGCGCGAAGCGATCCTCACTCCGCACGCGGCCCAGACATTCCTCGATGAAGCGCAGCACATTGAATTTGAGCGGCAGCGGCGGGTGATAGTCCGTCTCGACCAGGATCGCCGCGTTGAGAAACGCGGGTTGGTCCGGCGCGACGCTGCCTGTCGCCGCGATAGGCACGGACTCGTAAACGCGGGACACGCTCAGAATCGCCAAGTGATAATTCTGGCGCAGCATCACCATCGCCCGTGCCAGGTTGGTTTCTGCATCGATGTTGGAGCCGAGCGTAATCACGGCCCGCTGCGGTGAATCAAGCTTACTCAAAATCGCCTCGCTCTCGTTCGATCTCCACGCCCACCGACCGCGCAAAGCGCAGCGCACCCGGTTTTTCCACGCGCACGATGACGCGTTCTGCGCCGCGCGTAATGCAAATGCGCGCGATCGCGGTCGCTAATGCCTCCACCAGATAATACTGCGATCCCTCCACTGCCTCAATGATCGCCTTGGTGATGGTGCGATAGTTGAGGATGTCGTCGGGGTTGTCGGACTTGCCGGCGCGGCGCATGTCGGTGAACAGGGTCAGGTTGATCAGGATGTCCTGCTGTTTTTCGCGCTCCCAGTCGTTTAGCCCGATGATGCCGCGCAGCAGCAGGTCCTTGACCAGGATTTTATCGTATGCGGGCACGTGGCGTTACTCCTTCAGCGAACAACGAAAAGCAAAAGCGAGCCACTGAGGACCACGGAGATTGAAGACTCACAAACAAAACACACCCCCAAATACTAACCCACACAAAAAGCAAATCAGAAAAGCAAAAGCGAGCCACTGAGACCACGGAGATTGAAGGAGGGCACAGAGAACGCAAACTGAGAAACTCTGTGTCCTCCGGCTTTTCTCCTGTTTTTCTCTGTGACCTGTTCTTTATTCCAACGCGCCGATCAGGTGCTCGCCGCCATCGACCGGGATCAGCGCGCCGGTGATGTAATCATTCGCGGCCAAGAAGACCACCGTTTGTCCGACGAAGCCCGGGTTACCCGTGCGTTTGAGCGGCACGCGTTCGCCCAGGTGCTGCCAGCGCTCGCCGTCGGGGTCCATGCCGCTGGGCGGCAGGATCGCACCCGGCGCGATCGCGTTGACGCGGATGTCCGGGGCCAGTTCCACCGCGCTGATGCGCGTCAGGTGGATCAGACCGGCCTTGCTGACGCCGTGCTGTACGAAGTCCGCCCAGGGATGCACCCCGGCGAGATCGGCGATGTTGACGATCAGTGCGGGTTGGTCGGCGGGGCGTGGCGTGCGGCGCATCAGGCGGGCGGCCTGCTGCGTGCAAAAAAACGGCGCGCGCAGATTGACCTGCATGACCGTTTTCCAATCGTCGACGGTGACCGTGTCGAACGGCTGCTTGACGAAGTTCGACGCGCTGTTGACCAGTACGTCCAGCCGCCCGAATTCGTTGTCGATGGTCTGGAACAGTGTCTCGATCTGGGCCGGATTACCCAGGTCGGCCTGCACGCGGATGGCGCGCACGCCGAGCGATTTGATCTCGGCGACGGTATCGCGCGCCGCATCCTCGGACCCGCCGTAATGCACGACGACGTGCGCGCCTTCGCGCGCCAGCGCCAGCGCGATCGCCTTGCCGACACGGTGGGCGCTGCCGGTCACCACTACGACTTTATCGCGAAGCTGCATGATGTTCCCCCCTCGGACACAGTTCGGGGATTGCTCGAGCCATCCCCGCCTGTTGCCTATGATACCGCGTTTGCATCCCCTCTCCCTTCCTCCAGCGCGTGGGGGAAGGGCCGGGGAAGGAGGCTTTCCCTACCGGATACCTGCCAGGCGGTAAAATTCGTCGCGCAGATCGGCCTGCGTGCGGAACTCGCCGCGCTTGGCAGTCGTGACCATGTTGACGCCGTGCTTCTTGACGCCGCGCAGCGCCGCGCAGCTGTGTTGACCTTCGACCACGATCATCACGCCCAGCGGGTTGAGCGCGCTTTCCAGCGCGTCCGCGATTTCGTTGGTCATGCGTTCTTGAATTTGCAGGCGGCGCGCGAACATATCCACGATGCGCGGAATCTTACTCAGCCCGACGACTTTGTCCCGTGGGATGTAGGCGATATGCGCCTTGCCGGTGAAAGGCAACATGTGGTGCTCGCACATCGAGGAATATTCGATATTGGCGACGACCACCATCTCACCTTCGCCGTACTCCACATCAAACAGCGCGCCGTTGATGATGGTTTCGACATTCTGTTGGTAACCTTCGAGCAGTTCGCCATACATCTTGGCGACGCGGTGCGGCGTGCGTAGCAGGCCGTCGCGTTCCGGGTCTTCGCCTACATTGAGCAGAATCAGCCGCACAGCATCTTCGATGGCCGCCGTTGCGTCCAGCGCCTCAAACTCCTGCGTGCAGATCTGCTCCGCGATGTCGTAGATCGGGTCGTCGTAACCGTGAGCGCCGTTGCCGTTGTGGTGATCGTTGCTGCCGATTCCGTTCTCGCCCGTTGTCATTGTCCCCATCCTTTGCGATTGGCCTGAAGTGAAATGCTCACTTTAATCCCTTAGATGCCACATAACTGATAAAGGATAGCGAGAATACATTAAGGTTGGTTAAGAAATATAACAGATTTGCGTGAGATTTATCATTAAAAATGTGTAGGAGATCCGATTTCGCCCGCGCTGCATCGGGCTTACAATAGAAGCACGTGAGTCATATCAGGAGTGCGAGGAGGATAAACACCATGCGAAAAATCGGGGCGTTTCTCCTGGTAGCGGTTTGGGCGATTCTGGTGGTGGGCTGGGCCGCCATGATGCCGGGCGGCGCGCATGCTCAGGGTGGCGATGAGCTGATTCACAACGGCGATTTCGAGCAGAACATGGAATTCTGGACAATGGCGGAGACATGCTCAGGCTGTTGGATGGGCGTCGAGGGCGACGCCGTATCGGGCCGCAGCCGGTTGGCCTGGGAACGCACCGGCAGCGGCAACAACGGCGCAGCAGTGTCCGCCCGGCAAACCGTCAACGCCGACGTGAGTGGCTACGCGCGGCTGCTGCTCCAACTGGAACTGGCCGTCAACGCACACACACTGCTCAACAGCGGCTGGTGGAGCGATTCGCACGCGGGCACGGGCGAGTATCCGGTCAAGGTGACGCTGCGCTTCCTGGACACGGCGGGCCAACCGTTCGAATGGACGTATGGCTTTCTCTCCCAGCATGACGGCAGCACGCAGTTGAAAAACTTCATGCTGGTGTCCGCCGGGCAGTCGACGCAAGTGCTGTTTGACGTGTTCTCGCCCGTCCAGTGGGTCGATACGCAGGGCAATCCGCTGCCTCGGCCTGCCGTACTGACCGACGTGTTGATCGGCGGCAGCGGGTGGGACTTCGCCGGGTTTGTGGACACAATCAAGATGACTGGCGAGGTCGATGTCACGTCCGGTGGGGATCAATCCGGCGGGAGCGACCAGAGCGGTGGGGATCAAGCTGGCGGCGGTGATCAGAGCGGGGGTGCGCTGACCGGATGCCAGAGTGGCTACGCGCTGGTGGTGGAGGACTACCCGCTGGTATCGGCGGCGGAAGACCGTCCCGATCATTTTGAGTTTCGCCAGCGTCTGCCGGGTCCGGTGCTGGACCTGCGCCGCGCGTGGCGCGAGCCGGACGCGTCCAGCCTGATCGCTGCTCCCAACGATGTGATCGCACCGTGGGGCTACAGCCTGGACCCCAACGGTGACTATTTCTCGCTGAACATCGGCGGCCTGGAGCTGATCCCGGACGTGACACACGTCTGGCCGATCGCGGTGAACGCTTCTGGACACGGATTTTCGGCTGGTGCTGGATGCCATGTCCGCGCCCGCGACGCTGCTCGTCGTGCCGGACACGGTCGCCAATGTGAATATCGCGACGTGGGCCTATATCGCGCCGGTCTATGTGGGCGACGATCTGGTCGAGGTCGCCGCCAACTGGGACAGCGGCCAGTTCGACGTGGTGCGCGCCGGGCAGGTGGTGTACACCGTCATTCCTGACGGGCCGTTCGTCGAGCCGCCGACCAAAGGGCTGTGGTCCTGGGACGGACATTGGGTGCTCGAGTTGGAAAACGACATCATTATCGACGGCCAGAGTCTCAGCGCGCAGGCGGGGTATGAAGCGGCATTCGGCTGGCAGTTGATCGGCGGGCAGCCCTTCTATTTCTTCCAGCAGGGCGGGCAGATCGCGATGTCGTACGCCTGCACGACGATCGAGCCGTACCGCTTCAGCGAGGTGATCCACAACCAGTGCTGCGAAGGTTCGATGTTTAATCTCAGCGGGAACGCGTTTATGGTGTGGTTCTACGCGCAGAAAGACGGCATGTGGGATTACGTCGAAGCCGGGCTGTACGCCAAAGGCGCGCCCTTGCCGCAAGGCTAATAGGCGTCGTGTAGGGGTAAAAAGCTTCAGACCAAAGAGAAACACGGAGAAGAACGGATGACAAAGAGCAGAGCAATAGTGGAAGACACCCCTGTTTTTCTCTGTGCTCTCCTTGCGGCTCTCTGCTGCGCTTGTCGCCTGTCCCTGCGCGGTCGATGGGCAAGTGTTGGCGCGCGGGCGTTTTTTCAGTATGCTAGGGCGTATCACCGGATTGACGCAGTGTGGGAGGCAACGCATGTCTGACGATCTTGATTCTCTTCGCCGGTCTGCCTTAGAGGAAGACGTCAAAGTCGACGCGTATGAGTCGTATCTGGCGGGCGAAGTCCACAGCGACAAGATGTTTGGCATGACCGCCGCAGAGCGCATGTTTGTGTCGATTGGCTGTTTTATGCTGACCAGCCTGGGCGGCTTTTTCCTGCTTCTGCTCCTGGACAAGATCGCGGTCTAGGGCGGACATCTTGATGCAGCCTGTAACGGAGCGCCTCACGCTGGGGGACTGGACGCTGCGCGTATTCGTCGCGCTGCTGCTTGGAACGCTGTTTCTGGCGTTTTGGACTCTGCGCGACATCTTTTTGCTGACTTTTCTGGCGATCATCCTGGCTATCGTGCTGCAAGTGCCAGCCAACCGTTTGCAGCGATTGGGATTGAGCCGGGGTCTGAGCATCGGCGTGGCCCTGGTCGGCACGGTCGTGATCCTGGTCGCGCTGCTGGTGGTGATCGTCCCGGTTCTGGTGTCGCAGGTATCCGATCTGGTGGACAAGCTGCCCACGTTTATCGATTCGGCGCAGGTGCAGTACGACGCGCAGGCGGCCGAAAATGACTGGCTGCCCAAGATCGAATGGGACACGATCACCGATGGTGACATCAAGGATTTCGTGATCAACCAGGCTGCCAAGCTGACGCGCAACATTTTCCCGTTTCTCAGCGGGGTGGGCGGCGCGATCACGAGCTCGGTCTTCACCTTTTTCATCGCGGTATTCTTTGTCACCGAGCCAGCCAGCTACCTCGAAGGGCTGCTGACGCTGGTCCCGCGCGGCTACCGGCCCCGCGCGCTGGAAATCTTTGAACAGCTCGCGGCCATGCTGCAGCGCTGGTTTGTCGGGCAGTTGATCTCGATGACCATGAGCGGCACGCTGATCGCGCTGGTGACCGGACTGGTGCTGGGGCTGCCCAACGCGGCGGCGCTCGGCGTGATCTCCGGCCTGATGGAATTCATCCCCAATTTCGGATCGATTATCGCGGTTGTCCCGGCGGTGATCATCGCGCTGTCCGAAGACCCGATCCTGGTGCCGTTCACCGTGCTGGCCTACCTGGTCGTGCAGCAGGTGCAGAGCAACGTCATCATGCCGCGTATCATGAGCCGCCAGATTTCGATCCCGGCGGCGACGATCCTGGTCGCGCAGATCGTGGGCGCGGCGCTGTTTGGCTTCATGGGCGTGCTGTTAGCCTTGCCGTTGGCGATCGTGGCGATGGTGCTGGTCCGCGAAATCTACGTCCACGATGTGCTGAACGCACGCGGTGCTCACCTCGTGACGCAGGCCCGCCCCGACGGTACCAACTTCACGCTGGTAACCAGCGACGTGTACCGCCCGGAAGTGCTCTCACCGGGAGCGGCAGCGTTGGGCCGGGCCGAAGGGCGCGATCTGTTCGCGGCGGATGACGGCGAGATCGTGGAGATCGTGACGCCCGCATCACCCGCTCTCGAAGGCGTGGCGCGCGGACAGCAAGCTGTTTGGGTGGCGATTTTGGCGCTGACGGTGGCTCAAGGATTGGCGCTGCTTCGGACGCTGTTAGGGCGGGATTAAATCGGGGATTCCGCGGCTTATGAGAGATTGCTGGGGGGGTGCTGGGCGCGCATGAGAAAAGCATGGGCGTCCTCGTAATCCAGGAAGTACGCGACCCGCGCTTTGTTGACGAGTGTGTTATGCAGCAGGCCCGCGAGCTGGTATTGAGTTGGGCTGCCGAACAGCACAGCCAGCGGAAGATGTTGAGCGCTCAGCATGTCGAGCAAGCTGGCGAGGCGCACAATGCTCAACAACGCTGCATCGCGCACGTCGAGCATCAATCCGCAAACCTGGCCCTGGCTAATGTGGGTCTGGATGGTGCGCACAATGGCCGATGCGTGGGCCGGTAGAAGCTGGCTGTTGAGATAGATAATACAGACCCCATCGGGCAATATGTTGGTAGAAAATGATGTCATCTGGCTGTCCGAGGGCGCTATCATTCGGGTTCTCTCCCCAGCGGGTGCACTTTCTCGGCACCCTGACCATAACCTTTGCGAAGCCTCGGATCTTATCTTCATTGTGCCAGCTTCCTATTAAAGGGCGATCAAAACGCTATTGAATTCCGATCAAATCTCCAAGGTAACTGTTTTATCGTAAATGGTCTTTCTACGCAACTTATATAAGCAGGTAACCTACTCCAAGGTTGTTAGTCCTTAATTTAGTCAAACGCTGCCCGGCATGCAAATGGGTGCAGTCGTTAAAGAATAATTAATGACGAATCGAGGCTGTCATGACTGATACTTCACGCGGGCGACGTCCTTCGCGCTTGCCCGGATTTTATAAGCGCCCCCTGCCCGAGCGCGCGGCGATCGTGGCGCAGTGGGCCGGGCTGAATCGCGATGATCAGGCCGTGCTGCTGGGGCTGGCCGGTTTGAACGCGACCCAGGCCGAGCATATGATCGAGAACGTGGTCGGCGTCTACGCGCTGCCCTTCGGGATCGCCACGAATTTCCTGATTAACGGCGTCGACTACTTGATTCCGCTGGTAGTTGAAGAACCGAGCATCGTGGCGGGTGTGAGTTATGCGGCGCGGTTGGCGCGCAGCGGCGGCGGCTTCATCGTCACGGCGGACGATCCCGTCATGATCGGGCAGATTCAGGTGCTCGATGTGGACAACGTCTACGCGGCGGCGGGCCGCGTGTGGGAGGCGCGCGATCACCTGCTGGCGGAGGCGAACTGCTGCGATCGGACGCTAGTCGAGCTGGGCGGCGGCTCGCGTGAGATCGAGGTTCGCCCGTTTCCTCAAACGCCCGCTGGTCCGATGCTGATCGTGCACGTGCTGTTTGACGTGCGCGACGCGATGGGCGCCAATGCAATCAATACCACCTGCGAACGGCTCGCCCCGCTGATCGAAGAGCTGACCGGCGGGCGCGTCAATCTGCGTATTCTCAGCAACCTTGCCGATCACCGCAAAGCCTCGGCCTCGTGTATTATTCCCAAGGATACGCTGGGTACAGACACGATCGACGGCGCGGA
>CAWGXG010000009.1:0-296917 GCA_963826505.1 uncultured Chloroflexia bacterium | reverse complement strand
CGGGGCATTGCCGCCGCTGGTCCTCAGGAGACGGGTTATGAGGCGCTTTGTTATCATCCTGATCCTGCTCGGCGTGGGCCTTTCCCCGGCAGCCGCGCAGGAGCCGTTCACGTCGACCCAGGCGCTTGAGGCGCTGTGGGATCAGGTCCACGCCCAACCGACTGACTTCAGCGCCGCCTGTATGCCGCTGGGTCGTCCGGCGGAGGCGGTCGAATATCACGCCGATCAGGCGTTCCCACTGGCGTCAGTGTCCAAGCTGCTGATCTTCATCGCCTACGCTCAGCAGGTCGACGCGGGGATCATCCCGCTCAATGAGCAGGTGCCTGTGCTGACACTCACTCATTACGATATTCCACAGACCAACAGCGGCGCCCACGAAGAGTTCATGAGTGAGTATCCGGTTGGAACGCAGAGCATCAGTCTGTGGGATGTGGCCCGGTTGGGCATGATTCAGTACAGTTCCAACGCGGCCTCGGATTACGTGCTGCATCGCCTGGGTGAGGTGGATTGGGACGCGCTGTACAGCGCGCTCAAGCTGACAGGCACCGACACGCCGGAGCCGTTAGGCGTGATCGCGATGCTGATGGATAACCACGAGACCGGGCGTACCACCCAGGCCAGCGTAACAGCGCTGTCGGTGGAGAAGGCGCAGGCGCAGTTTGACAGCTATATTTCCGACCCGGCGTGGCGCGAGGCTGAGATCGCTTACCGGGTGGCGCACGGTCCGGCAGTGGATTGGGAAGCCCAGGCGCGAGTCTTGCAGCGGTACACGGTCAAAGGGACGGCGCAGGATTTTCTCAACGTGCTGACCGCGATCTACGGCGACGGCGGGCCGTTGTCGGATGTCACCAAATGGATGGCGCGCTCGGCCCTGCAATGGCATGATAACGCTTACGTGGACAGCATGTACGCGGAATATGGCTCGAAACTGGGCTTTTACGCGGGCGGCACGCTGACCCTGGTGGCCTACGGCGAACCATACATCGGGACTCCCGTTATTTCGGCGGCGTTCTTTCGCAACATCCCGCGCGACGTGTATAACGCCATGCGACGACAAGACAGCATCGGCGAACTGGCGCATTGGATGAACCTCAACGGGTGTGCCGGACTGCTGGATGCTATTCGCGGTGATGAGGAATAGACGTGGAATTGTCTCATGAAACCCAAGGTTGAACTTTCCCCCGCTCAAACGGCAGCGTTTTGCCAAAAATACCACATCCGCCGCCTGTCCTTGTTTGGCTCCGTTCTACGCGACGATTTCACAGCCGTTACTTTCGGCAGGATGTGATTGAGCATGCCGCGGAGCAATATGAACACGGATGATCGTATTCGCATCCAGCACATGCTGGACGCAGCCCAAGAAGCGATCGCTTTCTTGGGGCATAGCCCACAATCAACTCTGGAAGATGACCGCCGCCAATGAATCTGCTTGAATTTTTCCGCGAACACAACGACGAGATGCTCGCGTTACTCCGGGAGCCGCTGGCAGGCGACCGCTCATGACCGGCGATCAGGCTGCCGCCGAGGCCGTCTACGCGCGATTATGGGAGGATGCGCAAGCCGCGTTCGCCGCTGGGACCGTGCAGACCGATCCCCATCTGGACGATCGCGCAGCCGACCAACGGCGCGGACTTACGCTGGTGCTGCGCCCCGCGCGCCTGATGCGCGCCCGTATCGCCACGCTGATCGCCCAGTTGGACGCTATCGCACCGGGCCAGCACATCTACCGCCCCGACGAATTACACGTCACGGTGCTGTCACTGATCAGCGCGTCTGAGGCTGTGCAGTTGGCGTCAATTCCGCTGGAGGCTTACCACGCTTTGCTGACCGATCTGTGCGCGCACACAAGCCCGTTGAGCGTGCATTTCACGAGCGTGGGAGCCAGTGCTGACAGCGTCTTCGTGTGCGGGCAGACCGTCGACGACGGGATCAACGCGCTGCGTGACCGACTGCGCGCGCGGTTGGTTCAGGCCGGGCTGTCGGACGGTATGGAGCGCCGCTATCAGAGTGTGACCACGCACAGCACCATCCTACGTTACCGCACGATCCCGCCCGATCTGCCTCGGCTGGCGGCTTTTCTGACCGCTCAGCATGGGCGCGATCTGGGGGCGTTCCAGGTAGAATCCCTCGAACTGACTTTCAACGACTGGTATATGTCTCACGACCGCGTGCGGGTTCTGGGCCGTTATCCGCTGAGCGCACGGCCGTAACGTGACATCCGTCACCCAGGGCGTGACCACTCACACTGTCCGCAGGCTGTACGGCTGCGTTACACTGAAAGTACCCATACCGTAATTGTAATTCGCCGACCGGGTTCGAAAGGAGCAGTTATGGCCGGAGAAGAAGTATCCTGTACGTCAAAGGCGCGCGGGCCGATCGTGGCCGCGCTCGCCGCAAGTCCTGGTTCAGATCACACGACACCCCCTGAGGAGGTACCGTCTATGTTGGCACGCGTGGGCAAACCAGCCCCTGATTTTGAAGCGATGGGCTATCAGAACGGCAGCTTCAAGCGCGTTCAGTTGTCCGAGTTTAAGGGGCATTGGGTCCTGGTCTGCTTCTATCCGGGTGATTTCACCTTCGTTTGACCGACCGAATTGGCGGCAGTTGCCGCCCACTACGACATCCTGCAATCGCTCGATGTGCAGGTGGTTTCCCTCAGCACGGACAGTCATTTCACCCACAAGATCTGGCAAGCAGAAGAACTTTCGAAGATGGTCGAAGGTGGCGTCCCCTGGCCGATGCTGTCCGACGCGGGCGGGCGCATTGGGCAGGTGTACGG
The DNA here is from genome assembly GCA_963826505.1 of uncultured Chloroflexia bacterium. Classification (GTDB taxonomy): domain Bacteria; phylum Chloroflexota; class Anaerolineae; order Aggregatilineales; family Aggregatilineaceae; genus CAWGXG01. Next base: position 294,138 of record CAWGXG010000009.1, on the reverse strand, counting down.
TGTGTACGACGAAGAGGGCGGTGTCGATATCCGGGGCCGCTTCCTGATCGATCCCGACGGCGTGATCCAGGCGATGGAAGTTATGACGCCGCCGGTTGGGCGCAATATCAAAGAGCTGATTCGCCAGGTGAAGGCGTTCCAGCATGTGCGCGCGACCGGTGAGGCTACGCCCGCCGGGTGGGAACCGGGCAAGACGACGCTCAAGCCTGGTCCCGAGCTGGTCGGCAAGGTATGGGAAGTCTGGCAGCCCTCGAAGGAACTCGCCACGCTGTAAGCACGTGGACGATCGAGCTGCCGGGCGAATAGCTCGGCGTCTGAGCGTATCGCTCGGATTGGCGCGGGACAGGAGATCACTACCCTGTCCCGCGTTTTTTGCGGCCTGAGAAGGCCGATCGGGACGGTTGTCTGCCGGGAAGGTTAGTTTCGTCCCATCTTCAGCGCAATGGCTTCAGGTATGATAGGGACTAGAATAATACAGCAAATGACTGCCTTTGAAGCGCGCCGCCGAGCTTTCGACGACACGCACTACCTGTCGAAAAACTCCACACTGCAACCGCCGTGCGTCGACGATTGCCGCTGCGCCACCCTGTCAGGAGCATGCTATGGAGTTTTCCGGCAGCCTCAACCTTGACACGTTGTCTCTGGTTGGAATTACACTGGTCGTGGCCTCAATGGTGGGCCAGTTTTTCCGCCGCCTCAATATCCCTCAGGTTGTCGGTTTCATCGTGGCCGGGACTATCCTTGGTCCCTCATTTCTCAACGTCATCCCGCGTGACCTGACCGATGGCCTCGTGTTCGTCAGCGAGATCGCCCTGGGCCTGATCGGGTTCGATATGGGCGAGCACCTGCGGTTTGACGAGCTGCGCCATCACGGACGCCACATCGGGATTATCGTTGTGCTGCAAGCGTTGGGGGCATTCGTCCTGGTGGCGATCGGCGTCTTCCTGGTGACCGAGTCCACGCCCACCGCGCTGATCTTCGGCGCGATCGCGATGGCAACGGCTCCGGCGGCCACGGTCGATGTGCTGGCCGAATACGCTGCCGATGGTCCGCTGACGACGACGCTGCTGGCCGTGATCGGCATTGACGACGCGATCACGCTGATCTTTTTCAGCATCGCCGCCGCGCTGGCTGAGCCGATGCTCGGCGCCCAGGGCCTGTCACTCGGCGACATTCTGGCCGGGCATGGCGATTTGTCGCTGCTAAAAATGATCGAGCTGCCGCTGTTCGAAATCGCCGGATCGCTGTCGGTGGGGATTCTCTTCGGGCTGTTCCTGACGCGCATCATGAACCACATCGGGCAGCATCACGCCCAGGAACGCCGCCAACATGACGCGATGGCGTTCTCGATCGCGGTGATTTTCATCGCCACCGGGTTATCTCACACGATGGACCTGTCGCTGATTCTCACCACGATGATCATGGGTGTGTTCGTAGTCAACTACACGCCGCACAATGGCCGCTACATCCGCTTCACGATCGAACAAACCGGGCCGGTGATCTATGTGCTGTTTTTCGCGCTGGTCGGAGCCGGGCTGGATGTCCGCCTGCTGCCGGAAATGGGTCTGCTGGGTGTGGTCTACATCGTGACGCGTATCGTGGGCAAATATGCCGGGGCCTGGGTAGGCGGCGCGGTCGCCGGGACTCCCCCGCTGATCCGGAATAACCTGGGGTTGGCGCTGCTGTCGCAGGCTGGGGTGGCGATCGGTCTCGCGCTGACGTGCGAGACGCGTTTTGCTTCCCTGGGGCCGAAAGGCGCCGAGCTGGCGCTATTAGTGCTCAACGTCGTCACGGCGACCACCTTCGTCGTGCAGTTGATCGGCCCGATCCTGGTCAAAGTGGCGATCACCCGCGCGGGCGAGATTGGCCGCGCCGTCGAAGAGACGGTCGAATTCGCTTCATTCGAAGCCGAGTACCCTGAAACACCATAACCCTTTAGGCGCGTCCTGGCCTATAATCTGTGGGCAAGTCCGCACATAGGGAGGGATTTCATGTGGAAGGCGTGGCTGCCTCACTTTGCCGGTGATCCGTTTACGCGCCAATGGTGGCTGCGCACGCTGGCGATCGACGGCCTGATCATGGCGGTGGTGTTCATCGCGATCCAGCTTGTGCCGGTGCCGCACCATAACCCGCCGGTCGTGCGCGAGCCCGTCTGGGATTCACCGGAAACGCGCGCCCTGGCGGCGCAGGCCTGTTTTGACTGCCACAGCAACCAGACGCAGTATCCCTGGTACGGACGAGTCGCGCCCGCGTCGTGGATTCTGTGGTACGACGTGACGCAGGGCCGCAAACACCTCAATTTCTCCGAGTGGGACCGCTTCGTGACCAGCGACCTGACCGACCCCAACGATCCCTTTCCGCCTAAAACGCTCAGCGAACGCATCGCGCAGGTGATCACCAGCGGACGCATGCCGCCCGGCACGTACCGCTTGGCGCATCCCGAAGCGCACCTGACGGACGATCAGAAGACGGCGTTGATCGCGGGCCTGATCCGCACCGTCAAGCAAAACCAGGAACCGCCGTAAAAATAGATTTACCGCGGTGAATCGCTTGTCGCTTTTCGCTTGGCCCGGCGCGGGTAACCGGTGTACACTGGGGGCCACAAGTGGGGGCCACATAGCTCCCTGATGAGCATGCCAGCAGGGGAACCGGTACGCGTGATGGACTCCCTCAATCGTGATGAACGGCACGTGCTGCGCGGCATCCAGGACCATCTGCGGGCGGCGCGCACTGAAACCGGCGCTGTGATCGAGCGACTGGGCACTGTCGATGTTCTGGTACATCCGACCAGTCACGATCCGGACGTGAATTGCATCATGCCCCATAAAGGGGTTGCCTGGATTCGGCGCGAAGACCTGCGCGTCGCGTTCATCGGGCTGGAACGCCTGGGACGGGTGCCGCGTTTGGTTTTTATGCGGGAGCTTTTCCCGACGGCTTTCCAGCAGCAGCTTGCGCTGATGGGCCTGGTCCGGGAAGAAGTGCGCACGATCCTGGTCTACCGGCCTGTATATGGCCCCGCCCTACCTGATGAAGTCCTATACGGCAGTCCGCCAGCGCACATGGCCCCCGAAATTGACACGTCGCTCACCGTCACGGAGTCCGGGCTGGCAGCGTGGCTGTCCATCGTCCGGTCGGCCGAAGCCGGGGTCGAGGTGGGCGAGTCCTCACGAGAAGACGCTGCCTTGCTGGCGACGGTCACGCACAGCGGCGACAAGCTGTTTGTGCTGGCGCGTTACGAGGGCGTCCCACGCGGGGCGGCTTACGTATCCTGTTTCGATCAGGTCGCCGGGCTGGAAATCGTCGTGACACTGCCGTTGTGGCAGGGCATGGGCATGGAAGGCCCCTTGATCGCCACCGGCGTGCGGGCTGCGCTGGGGCATGGCAGCGAAACTGTATTCGCCCTCGCGCCCACACCGCTGATCGCCCGGTTGTGCCGCCGGATCGGCTTTGTGGATCTGACCGACATCTTGATTTTCCGCCTGCCGGATGACAGCGATGACGATCCGGCTGCGGAACGTTACTAATGGTAATGCCGAAGGAGATCCCGCTCATGAGCGACACCTGGACCAGTCTATACGCGCCCACCTCCGATGCTGCCGCCGTGATCGAGCACCTGCGGGCCGTGCTGGCGGGGGCGGGTTTCACATCCTACGATCCGTTTCCTGGCGGGACCGGGACTCCGCCGGGACTTTCGCACGTCGTTAAGCTGTTCGTCGCACCAGCTCAAGAGGGTTGGGTGCGCATTCTCGGCGAGCTGGACGACGCCCGGTTGGCCAGTCTTTGCACCGATCTCAGCGCGGCGCTGGATGTCCCACTGCTGTGTGCGTGGCTGTCCGCCGACTCGGGTGGCTTTGCTCTGTATCGCGGCGGTCAGCGCTACGAAGATCCCGGCGCGTTCGAACCGCACCGCCACCCGGATCACCCGGTCGACCATCTGCGTGATGCTCTGGCGGGCAAACGGCTGGCCGGGCCGCTGGATACATCCTCATCCACGCTGCCGCCGGAATTGCAGCAGCTCGCCCAGGAACAGGGCGTCGACGCGCGTAAAGCCGGTAAGCTGGTGGACCGCTTGGGCGGGAATCTGTTCGGCAGGCTGGCGGGCGAATCGAGCGGCGGCGGGGCGGATCAGGAGCAGGCGCGGGCGATTTTCGCAGGCGGCGGGCGTGACATCTGGAACAGCCTGTCCGGTCAGCGCGTGCGCGCCATCGCCGAGACGCTGGCGCTGCCCGCTAACTGGCGGGTGCCCGATCTGGACGCTGTGCGCGACGCCTATCAGGTGCACCGCATGCGCCAGCGCTACCCGCGCATGGCGGCGATGGCTGGGGACCGCGAAGCCCTGGACGCGGTACCGGGCGTGGCGGATTACGTAGCTGTTTATATGGGCAAGGTGTAACCTCATGGCTCTCACTGACCGCGAGCGCTGGGACCAGCGCTACACCGATCCGCGCGCCTGTCTGGACCGAGGACCGAATCCCCTGCTGCCGCAGGTTGTGCCGCCAGCAGCGCCAGGAGCGCGCGCGCTCGATCTGGCGTGCGGCCTGGGGCACAACGCGCTATGGCTGGCCGCGCAAGGTTACCACGTCACTGCCATTGACATCAGTCCGGCAGCACTGCGTCTCGCGCGCGCCGAGATGCTGCGCCGGCGACTCAGTGGGGTGACGTTTATCGCCGCCGACCTGGACGACTTTCCACTGCCGCCCGCCGCGTATGACGTGGTGGCCGTATTCCGCTTTCTGGATCGCGCGCTGTTTCCGGCGATTCGGGCCTGCGTGCGACCGGGCGGGCTGGTGGTCTACCAGACCTTCAACATCCACCGTCTGCGCCTGCGTCCCACCTTCAGCCCGGATCACATGCTGGCGTTGGGCGAGCTGCCGGAGTTTTTCCCCGGTTGGACGCCGATCATGAGCGTGGATGTGCTGCCGCAGGACGCGGGCGACGATGACACGGTCAGCACGTTTGTCGGACGCAAGCCGCTGGACCACGCCTAAGACTGTCCACTTTCAAGGAGGGCCGCCCGATGCACGCCTCGCGCGTGATGTTGACTGCTGCACTGTGCGGCGCGATCGTGCTGGTGGCGGGCTGCGGGTTGCTCCCAGAGTCGACTCCCGCCGTGGTGACCGCGACTCCGCCCCCGTCGCTGGTACCCGGCCCGGCGCTGACTGTGGCGTGGACCGAGGGCGGCGACCTGATGATCTGGCGTGAGGGTGACGCTTTCCCGCGCCGTATCGCCAGCGGAGCAGTGATCCAGCCGTTTCTCGCCCCGGATGGGGAATCCGTGGCCTATCTGCGCGGCCCGGCAGGCGATCCGCTCAGCCTGTGGATCGCGGATACGGCGGGCACCAGCGAGCGCCAGATTGCCGACGCGGCATCCCTGGGCGATGGACGGCGCTTCGGCCAGATCGTGTGGTCGCCGGATTCCCTCACGATTTATCTCAACACCTTCATCGGTCAGGCCATGACCCTGCGCGAAGCTGACGATCTGTGGCGCGTGGATCCGGCATCCGGTTCGCTGGCGCGTCTGCTGCCGGACGGCGACGGCGGCGATATCGTCCCCGCGCCGGATGGATCGCGGCTGGCGCTGTTAGCGGCGGGACAGTACCGCGAGACGCCGGGTACCATCGCATGGCTCGACACGGCGACCGGCCAGCGCACGGAAGCCTTCACCTTTGATGCGGTGGCGACCGGCAGCGAAACGCACTGGCGACCGTCACCGCGTTGGCTGCCGGACAGCAGCGGTCTGCGCGTGGCGATTCCTCTGCCAGACCTGCTCTACGGACCGTCTTCGCCCTCGACGACGGTGTGGTGGGTGCCGGTCACGGGCACGGCGCAGCCGGTCGGCGGCTTGGATGCGGATTTCTTTGGCCTGCCGATGTTTTCCGCCGATGGCGCGTGGATTGCCTATACGGCGCAGCGCGAGTCGACTCAAAAGACGGCCATCGCGCTTATGCTGGCCCGCTATGATGGGAGCGACGCGACCGTCTACGCGGACGGCACGCTCGGATCGTCCGGAGTGGTAGCGGTGTTGGGCTGGCTGCCGGGCGCGGCGCGCTTCGCCTACACGACCGCGCCGGGCGACGTATGGATTGGTGGGCCGGGCGGTTCTCCGATGCGCTTCCTTTCAGGCGACACGCGCGTGGTATATCTGCTGTGGGTCAGCGGTGAGCGCGCTGTGTTCAGCGCCGTGCAGACGGACGGCACAATCACGCTGAATGCCGCTGCGCTGGGCGAGTCCGCGCCGCTGGTGATCGCCACGCTGACTGCCTATCCGGCCTTTGACGCGGTACAGCCGTAGAAGAAACAGGCCAAATTTGCCTCTACACTCCCGCCAACAAACGCTCCACGTCTGCCCGCGCTGGGAGTCCACGCGCGCCCGGCTGGCCGATCTTCAGCGCGGCGACGGCGCTGCCCCAGCGCAGCGCGTCCGCGATACTGCCGCCGTTCAATCGCCCGGCGATGAACCCGCCGTCGAAGGCGTCGCCCGCGCCGAGCGTATCCACCACGGCGACCGGGAAGGCGGGCACCTGTACCACTCCGTCCGGTCCGGCGGCGAGCGCTCCTTCAGCGCCCAGCCGCGCCACGACGACGCGCTGATCGCCCGCCAGATGCTGGGCGGCTTGTGCAACGGTCGGAGCGCCGGGTAGATTCGCCAGCGGGACGATTTCTTCCGTGGCGCTGCCGAAGACCACATCACACAGCGGCAGCGCGCGGGCCAGCGTCGCGCGGATGTCGTCGCGCCAACCCCATAGTTCCAGCCGCAAATTGAGATCCAGCGAGACGGGCACACCGGCCGCGTGCGCGGTGTGCATGGCGGCCAGCGCCGCCTCGCGCACGGGGGAATCGCGCAGAATCATGCCGGACGTATGCAGCCAGGCCGCGCCCTCGATCTGCGCCGGGTCGAGATCGTCCGGGGACAGGCGCTTATCCGCGCCGCCGTGCGGCGGCCACACCACGATGTTGCGCTCGCCGCTGGCTTCGATCATGGCGATCACCATCGGCGTGTACGCGTCGGGCACGAGCTCGCATACCGCTCACGTCGATCCCTTCGCCCGCCAGATCGGCCCGCACCCAGCGGCCGTAGCCGTCATCGCCCACCGTCCCCACAAAAGCTACTGACAGGCCCAGCCGCGCCGCCGCGACGGCGGCATTCGCCGCTGAGCCCCCGCCGAACAACTGCGGTTCCGGCTGCGTCAGGGCGCGGGCTGCGCCCCCGGATTCGCGCCGGGGCAGGCGGATCGCCAGATCGACGTTGGCATCCCCAAGCACCAGGACAGGGCCGGTCATGTGCCGGCCTCGGTGGCACTGTGCGCCGCCGCGACGAAGGCGCGTACGCGGTCCAGGTCTTTGACGAAGCCGCCGCCCGGCAGTGGGCGGTTGGTGTGCGTGAGCGAATCTACGCCCCACGGCCGCACCGCGCGGATCGCGTCCGCGACATTGTCCGGCCCGAGCCCGCCCGCCAGGATGACCGGCACGTTCACTGCCTCTACAATAGCCCGGCTGATCGACCAGTCGTGCGTTTTGCCGGACGCACCAATCCCGGCGATGTCGGGGGCCTGCGTATCAAGGATCAAGAAGTCGGCTACGGGTGCGTATTCCCGCGCCAGATCGAGCGCGTCCGGCCCGCCTACCGAGATAGCCTGCATGATGCGCACGCCGGGCAGGTCAGCGCGCAGGGCGCGCACCGCGTCCGGGGATACCGCACCGGTCAGGCCGCACAGGTGCAGTACGTCCGGTCCCACGGCGCGCACCATCGCCGCGATCGCGTCCGGATCGTCCTCCACCGAGAGCGCCACGGACACCGCCGCGCCGCGCACGGCGTCACAGATCGCACGTGCGGCGTCAAAACCGATCTCGCCAGGCAGGCCGCGCTCGGAGGGCGTCACGCCCACATGATTGACGCCCAACGCGGCGATCGCCCGCGCTTCGTCTGGCGTCTGCATGGTGTATATCTGAATCTTCACGCGTTGGTGCTCCTTCACACGTCAGAATGCAGCGCGGGCACCCTGCCATCACAGAGCGCCCGCACATCGCTTAACAGCATAGGGGAATCGAGGTCAGTCGGTGGCGAATTTGAAGATCGTCGTGGACTCGTAGACCTCACCAGGGCGCAGCACGACGGACGGGAAATTCGGCTGGTTGGGCGAGTCCGGGTAATGCTGCGTTTCGAGCGCGAAACCGTCGCTCTGGCGGTAGAGGTGCCCGCCGCTGCCGACCAGCGTCGCGTCCATGAAATTCCCGGCGTAAAACTGGATGCCCGGCTCGGTCGTCCAGACTTCCATCACGCGCCCGTAGCGCGGCTCGTAGACGCGCGCCGCGGGCAGCAGGGACGTATCCGCCGCCGAGGGGCGGTTCAAAACCCAGTTGTGATCGTAGCCGTGCGCCCACACGATCTGCGGATCGTTGGAACGCTCCCCGGGGCCGATAGCTTTGGGCTGGCGAAAATCAAAGACGGTGCCCTCCACTGACGCGATTTCGCCGGTCGGGATGGCGACTTCGTCGGTGGGCGTGTAATGATCGGCGTTGAGCGTCAGAATGTGATCGTAGATCGTGCCGGAGCCTTCACCCGCGAGGTTGAAATAGGAATGGTTGGTCAGGGTGAGCACGGTCGCCTTGTCGGTCGTGGCCCCATAGTCGATGCGTAGCGCGTTTTCCGCGGTCAGCAGGTAGGTCACGGTGACCGCCAGCGTGCCGGGGTAGCCTTCTTCTCCGTCCGGGCTGGTGTACGCCAGCGTCACGCCGACGCCTTCTTCGGTCGCGATCTCGGTGGCGGCCCACACTTTTTTATCGAAGCCCTTCAGCCCGCCGTGCAGCGAGTTCGGGCCGTTGTTGGCCGCCAGCGTATAGGTGACGCCATCCAGCACAAAGCGGGCTTTGCCGATCCGGTTGGCGTAGCGCCCCGTGATGCAGCCGAAGTAGGGACTCTTAGTTTCGTATTCTTTCAGCGTGTTGAAGCCCAACGCGATGTTGGCCATGCTGCCCGAGCGATCCGGGAGGCGGACCGAAGTGAGAATGCCACCGTAGGTGATAAACTTTACTTCTATCCCTTGCGCGTTGGTCAAGGTGTATTCGTCGACGGCTTTGCCATCTGCCGTGGTTCCATATGCGCGTTTTTGCAGAGTGCCCTGGCTCATAAGTTTGTCGTCCTGTAAGAAAATTAAGAGCGATCGCACTGGGGGCAACGCGGCACAACAGCGCAGCGACCACTCAACGGATATACGCGGCCTTCATTTTACCCGCGCTCCCGTGCGGATTCCAAATTCGGGCGGGGGGCGCCCCTACAGCACCTCAAAACGGCTAGTGCCGTGGTAGAGCACCGCCAGGGGCGTACCAGGAGTAGGCACCCCGCCTTGCTTGAGATCGTTGCGCATGCGGCGCTCAGTATGGGTGATCGTGGCGCCGTCCGGCGCGCTGAAGCGACATTCCAGCTTGATCCACAAGTCGCCACGACTGCGGGTTTCGGTTGAGCACGTCACGACCTCACCGCGCAGAATCCGCCCCTGGCGGGCGCTGCCCAGACCGCGCCGGCGCGCCTGATAGACCATGACGAAGACAATGGCCACGCCGATCACGCATAAGAGCATGAGAACGACGCCGAGACGCTGATCCTGCTCTTCGCCGACCAGCGTGGAGCGCGTCGGGTCCGACGGCAAAACCTTGACCTGTACCAGCGCGCCAGGCGTCAGGCGGGCGTAGGTGCTGCTCCTGACTTCCTGCTCGCGGCTGTGCCATTCGCCGTTTTTGTCCAACTGAAAGCGATAGGTGACGTAATAGGTAACTTGTTTATCGCTGCTGGATGTAGCCGTGCGCGTGCTCTCGACCACGCCCTTGACGACCACGCCCTTCTGATCCAATTCCCAGGTCTGGTACCACGCCGGCACTGCGCCGCACAGTAATACCCCCAGGCTGCACATAAACAGCAATCCTAGCCCGATCAGGCAGCCCAGGCTCGCCCGCCCGCTGCGCCGAGTCTGCCCCGACAAAAAGCGCGCGTTGTGGGGATCAAGCAAGAACGGCACATCATCCCACGTCCAACCCGTGCCTTGCGACGCGGGCGGCGTACCCACCGGACGCGCTGGCTCCATACGGGCAGGCTGTTTGCGAGTAGGAGGAACGGGTATGTCGGGCAGGGGTGTGACGTCGGGCGGCGGCGCGGATGTCTCGGGCGGTGGCGTGATGGTGGGCGGCGGCGCGGATGTCTCGACCGCTGGCGCGTCAGACGCCGTGTCCTCGACGGCACGGCGGGCGATCTCGCGCACATCGGGATCGGGATCGAATTTCGCTGATGCGCTCAGTGCGCTGTCGACACGATCGTCGTGTCCCAGCAGTGGGCTGAGATCGCGCACCGCTTGGGCGCGCTCGCGTGGGTCGGAGCTGTCCAGGCGGCGCAGCATGCGCGGCACATCGGAGGGTTTTGGGGTACGCATCCCACCTTCGGTTCTGTGTTCAGCGGGCAGCGCCCGGCGCGTGCTATCGCGCGGACGCTGCCGCCACCCCGATCATGCTACAGTAATTTGTAGCTTTTCTCGCTGCGATATAACACCGCCACCGTCGTGCCCGGTCGTGGCAGCTTACGTTTGCGCAGATCGTTGCGAATCTGGCTGGTGTGACCATCGATCACTTTGCCCGATGGGGTGCGGAAACGGAAGCGCAGCCGCACTTTGAAATCGCCGTCGTCGTCCGCCGTGCCTTCACACGCGAGCAGGCGGCCCATCACGACGTGCCGCCCCACCGAACGCCCGCGTCCCCGCATGACCAGCCCCAGCATCGCGAAGAGCAGCGCGATCGCGGCCAGCGCGCCGCCCGCGATGCCCATCTTCTGTTTGAGTTGATAGTCCGGATCGGTCAGCCCCAGGCGCGACACAGCCGGATCATTTGGCAGATAGTACACCGTTACCGGCGAGTCAGTGCTGAGCCGGTCGTAATCGGCCTGCGTGACCTGCTGTTCGTCGGCATACGGCGCGAGATTGCCGTCACTTTCGGCCTGATATTGGTACCCTATGGTGTAATTGTTGCCTTCCGTGCGCGCCGTGACGACGCCCTCCGTCTGGACGCCGTCCTGATTGAGCTGGTAGCGCTGGTAAAGGTCCTGGAAGGAAACCGCACCCAGGATTACAGCCACCACCAGGACGATCAGCGCCAGCAGGAAGTAAGCGCCGCCGCCGCGTCTACGGCTGGCCGCGACGCGCGCACGTTCCCTGGCGACCAGGGCCGCGTTGGCCGGGTTGAGCAAGAACAACGGGCGCGCCGCACGCGCGCGCTGCGCTTTGGTCGTTGCCCCACGCCGCCTGCCCGATTGGGACATCTTCGGAGAGGCAGCGGCGCGCGCCTTTTTAGGTTGCGCCGATTGCACGGGTTGGACAGGCGGTGCTTCCGCGCGGACCGGGGCCGGTTTTAGGGCCGGGCCCACCATCTCGCTGTCCGTCGGTTCCGGCAGCTCTTCCTCGATCATGGTTGGCCCAGGGATCGCGGGTTCGACCTCGTTGAGCGCGCGCCAGGCTGCTTCGCGTACGCTGGGATCGGGGTCTTTTTCGTAGAGATGCTCGAAAACCTGCTGCACACGCGGATCCTCGTGCAGCCCGCCTAGAATAGAAATCCCGCGCTTACGTTCTGCCGCGTCAGGACTGCGCAGCAGGCGCAAACTCTGTAATACGTCGTTAGACGATGGAACGTCGGCACCGCCCATAGAGAATCCCCCCGATCAACACCCATAGTTTGCTTTATCGATGATCTTGCCCTGTGCCCAACGGGCGTTGTACTCGTCCAGATAGGCTTTGGCGATATCTTTGTTGAAGATGATCAATACATTTTCGTCGTTGTCATTGGCCGCGCTGCTGGAGAAATTGAACGAACCCATCGCGACGATCGTGTCGTCGAAGATGAACACCTTGTGATGGAACACGTCCGGGTTGCCGTCCTGCTCGACCGTCACTCCGGCACACACCAGCGGTTTGACATATTGGCGGCTGCTCGCCTCCACGATGCCCGCCAGATCGAGCTGGCCCGACTGTGCGCGGTCGCGCATCATATCCATCAGGCTGGTGTCTGTGCTGCCTTCTTTGTAATCCAGGCTTTCGGTGAACGAGAACGCCATGAAGCGCACCGAGTGCGCCTGTTTGACCAGTTCCGCCAGCCGCGTCGGCACGTCGCCTTCGGATTCGAAATAAGTTTCGATGCGCGTGCCCTCCACCGTCACGCTGGGATTCGGCACGACGTTGGGCGAGGTTTTGCCGAATTTCCCAGCGAACAGTTCTTCAAACTCGGTGGTATAGTTCTGCGCGAGACGGCTGGACCGGATCAGGATCGAATTGTTGTTATTGTTATAGAACCCGTTGACCGTCATATTGGTGGAGCCAGTCCACACATACAACCCGTCGATCACGAAGAACTTGTTGTGCATAAACGCGCCGCGCGATCCGTCCGAGACGACTTTGATCCCGGCGGCCTCCAGTTGATCGACGGTGGTCGTCGGTTTCTCAATGCCGAATTCGCCATCGGTCACCATGCGGACGGTGACGCCGCGCGTCTTGGCGCGCAGCAGCGCGTCCGTGATGGGCTGCGAGTTCATCTCGTAGGCGGCCACGTCGATCGACGTCTGCGCGCCGTCCAGCGCCGTGACCAGCGCGTTTTCGACTGGCGAGCCGTGAAAATCGGCTTCATTCGTAGAATTAATCGGCTGCGTGAAATAGAGCTGGAACCAACCGCCATCGATTCCGCCGGGAATGGTCCGGATCGTGCTGGACGTCTCGCCGCCGGTGTTATCCGCTGGCACGTTGGGTACGCTCGTGGCGCTGGTCGTATTCAGCACATTGACCCCTAGCGCGTACTGCGCGATCAGAACGATGATCAGAATCACAGCGCCTGAAATGCCGCCGACCACGGCGCGCTGGCTGTTAGGCGTTTTGGAGCTAGAGGTCGTCTGACGCTTGGTCATTGAGTTCTCCTGAAGGTTGCGAGTCTGGGTTGGAGGACGAAGCCGCGCCAAACACGGCGCTAGACAACGTGCCTGTGGGTGCGTCTGTAGGTGTTCCGCTCGCCGGTGACTCCGTCACGGGCGGTGTGGGAGGCTCGCCGCGACCGGGCAGCGGCGCGGCTGGCGCTGCCGGTGAGGGCGGGGTCAAGCGCGCGATCAAGTCTTGGATCAGGTCGGCGTTGGTGTGGTTGGGATGGTCCGCGATCCATTGGGCGATGGCCTCGTCCGAGAGGACCGGCGCGGAGTCGCCGTACAACTCGCGGCTGAGCTGGTTGATCGTCGCGAAGGTGCGCGTCAGCCATGCCACGTCTTTTTTGTTACGGAACGTCACCACCCAGTTCACCCGCGTAAGCAGGCGCGTCAGCGCATACGCCGCCGCGCCGACCTGGTCGGAGTCGGGCGCGGGCGTGTCGGGAGATGCCAGCCGCGTGCCGACATGCTCCGCACAGGTGGCGCCCCATTCCATGAGCGGGATCGCTTCCTCGTCGTGCAGCCCATCGCGCACGCCATCGCTGCTGACCAACGTATCCTGAATCTGCTGGACGGTGCGCGCCAGATCGTCAGATGGTAGAGAAGGCATAACGGCGATCTTTCCTTATTAAGCTCTCGTTGTGATTGCACACCGATTTTAACTGTAGCGTCCAATCCGGGCAATCGGGCCGGGCGAAGGCTGTGCCACAGTCCTGAAAACACTATTCATGTCAGAGGGCGCGGAGATCGCAGAGAAGAACCGGGGCTATAAGAGAGAAATTTTCTTCTTATTGCTCTCTGTGGCCCTGCCGTTTAGCTCTCGCTCGGCGCGCCCAAAATAGTCGTCATGGTGGCGGCGTCGATATTGCCGCCGCTCAGGATGACGCCCACCCGCCCGCTGACCTGTACCGCGCCGCTCAGCAGGGCCGCCACGCCCAGTGCTCCGGACGGCTCGACGACCAGCTTCGTCCGGTAAAACAGGAATTGCACGGCCTCGATGATGGCCGCCTCGCTGACCGTGTGCATGGCATCCACGTATTCCAACACGAGCGGAAACGTCACCGTGCCTAGCGACGGCGTGCGCGTGCCGTCCGCGATGGTGGGCGGATTGTGGACCGTGTGCAGCACGCCGGATCGGAAGGAACGCGTTGCGTCGTCGGCGAGTTCCGGCTCGATCCCGATCACGCGGCAGGCCGGGCACAGGCCCTTCGCCGCGATGGCCGATCCGCTTAACAGCCCGCCGCCCCCACACGGAACCAGCAGCGCATCCAGTGGCCCGGCATCTTCGCACAGTTCCAATGCCGCCGTGCCCTGTCCGGCGACCACGTTGGGGTGATCGTAGGGCGGGATGATGGTGTAACCGTGCCGCGCAGCCAGTTCTTCCGCGATGGCTTTGCGATCGCCGGTCTGCGGATCGTAGGGGATGACGTGCGCGCCATAGCCTTCGGTGGCGGCGCGCTTGGTGGCGGGCGCGTTGAGCGGCATCACCACGTGCGCGTCCGCGCCCAACATCTGGCAGGCCAACGCGATGGCCTGGGCGTGATTGCCGGATGAATACGTGATCACGCCGCGCTGGCGCTCCGCGTCCGACAGCAGGCTAACGGCGTTAAACGCGCCGCGAAATTTGAACGCCCCGACGCGCTGGAAGTTCTCGCACTTCAGCACGACCTCGGCCCCGCGCGCGTGCATTGAGCGTGCGCGAGGTCACCAGCGGGGTGCGGTGAGCCTGTCCGTGCAGACGTGCAGCGGCGGCCTGCACCTGATTGAATAGGGTGAGTGATTGTGTGGTCATGATCCCTCATTATAGGAGCAATTGCGCCGTGCCGCACAATCTCACGCGACGCGGAAACCCGGCCCGTGACATTGCGCGAGCGCGGTAAGTCCGTTCTCTGGCCGCTGGGTCGACACGCGGCCAGGAGACGCGCGCACGCGTCCGGATTCGTCGTGTTTCGAACTTCGGGTTATCATGGTTTTCGAACGGTGAGCCGGAATCATATAGGGCGTACGACAGACCCCACGGGATGTTATCATGCGTCATTATAGGCGGTGCATAATACCCGGTACGACGTTCGCTGCTGGACAGGCAGGCATACGCTACAATCTAATCATGACAGACAGCCCTGGCGCGTGGACCAGCATGTGGAGAGTGAGATATTATGAGCGAGCAAGGCGATAAGGTGGTTTCTGAGTTTGCCGCGAGCCTTGACGAGGCGAAAAAACAGGTCGATGACCTGGGGGGAACGTTGGGTCGGACGCTCCAGGCGCTCACTCAGCATGGAATCCAGCTTTCAGTTGATCTCAATGGCAAGGTGAACACGGTCCAGCAGAATCTCGGCAACATCGACAAAAAGAGCCGCCGTGTGATCCAACAGCTCGAACAGCAAAAAGAGCTGGTGCGCACCGTCGCGTTGATCACGTCCTCGCTGGAGCTTGACCAGGTGTTGAACGAAGTCATGGATACGGTGATCCACCTGACCGGGGCCGAGCGCGCCTATTTGATGCTGCACGACCGGAACACCGAGGAATTGAGCATCCGCGCGGCCCGCAACTGGGACCGCGAAACGATCGACGATGAAGAGGCTGTTTTCAGCCGCAGTATCGTCAACGCGGCCATCGAGAGCCTGGAGCCGATCGTTTCGACCAATGCTCAGGGTGACGCACGTTTCTCCGATCTCAAGAGTGTGGTCCAGCACGGGCTGCGATCGATTCTGTGTATCCCGCTGAGTCTGCATGGGCGTGTGGTAGGTGTGCTCTACGCGGATAACCGCATCGAGCAGGGGATCTTCAGCAGCGATGAAATCCCACTGCTGACGGCGTTCGGCACGCAGGCCGCTATTGCGATCGAGAACGCCCGGCTGTTTACGCGCGTGAAGGATGATCTGCGCGAAGCCAAACGCGAGCTGGAAGTCTTGAAAATTCAGATCGACCGGCACAAGGTGGACGAGCAGGTGAACGAAATCACCGAAAGCGATTACTTCGAGCGGCTGTCCGAAGCCGCGCGCGCCATTCGCCAGACGCGGCAGGTTCCCAAAGACGACTCCGGCGGAAGCGGTTGATCCGGCAGTACCGGGCGCGCGCTGAGCGATCAGGCGCGCCCGTTTTCTTCTAACCCCTCGAACGCGCGCGTCAGCGCGGCCCATTCCGGCAAACTCAGTGTTTCGGCTCGGCGCTGTGGGTCGATTCCGGCCCCGGTGAGCAGCGTGTCCGCGCTGGGCTTGTCGATATTCAGCCCGGCGGCTAGCGCGTTGCGCAGTTGTTTGCGCTTCTGCCCGAATCCAGCCCGCACCATGCGGAAAAACTCACGCTCGCTAGGCACTTCGACGGGCGGCGCCGCGTACACGTCGATGCGCACGACCGACGACTCCACGTCCGGGCGCGGCCAGAAGGCCGCCGGATTCAGCCGCATGGCGATTTCGGGCTGGCCGTAAAACTGCACGCTGACCGCCAACAGACTCATATCCCCTGGGGCTGCGGCCAGCCTCTCCGCGACTTCGCGCTGCACGGTCAGGACCAGCCGCGCGGGCCGGTGGGGGCGTTCCAACATGTAGCGCAGAATGGCGCTGGTGATGTAGTAGGGCAGGTTGGCAACCACGGTGTACGGCGCGCTGCCCACCCACGTCCCAAGATCAAGCTCTAAAATGTCCCCGTGCACGATCTCGACCTGGGGTTGGTCCGCGAACTCGTCACGCAGCATCGGGATCAGCCGATCGTCCAGCTCGACGGCGATCACGCGCGCGCCCTGCTGGGCCAGCAGCCGCGTCAGGTTGCCCGTCCCCGGACCGATCTCGACCACGGTCGCAGCGGGGGTCAGATCGGCCAGCGCGACGATTTTGTCCAGCGCGTTGGGGTCGTGCAGAAAGTTCTGCCCCAGGCTTTTTTTCGGGGAGATGCCCCGCCGTTCTAAGAGATCGCGGTCACTCATCAGCATTCCTGCCATAGGCGATGATGCGCGGCACGGCCGGCCGTACGGTGGTATCTTCCACGAAGACGCGCGACACTTCGCGCCCATCTTCGAACCGCACGCGGATATGCCCGCGACGCAGTCCGTCCGCGCCCTCCTGGATGACGCGTTCGCTGCCCGGTTCCAGCGTCGAGTCGGGCCGGTAGAGCGTCACAAACGGGATAGCTTCGTCCTTGGTTTCGACCATCTCAGTCACGCGCACGAGCTGGATTGTCATGTCCGCTTCCAGCGGCGTTTCGAGCGCGGGCAGCGTGTAATCCAGCCCGAGCGGGGCCAGCCCGATCTCCGCCAGCGCATCGCCGACGGTGGGACCGAGCGCCCGCGTCTTAAGCCGCTGGCCGTCCGCCGTCACCGAGACCGGCACAGCGCGATCGATGCGGATCACCATTTCATCGGTGACCGGCGTGCTCAGACCCGGTGTGACGCGGTCGGCCAGGTAGAGCGTGAGCCCGGCGGCGTCCAGCGCGCGTCCGACATCGGCTCCGGTGGTATGCAGGGTCAGGGTTTGCTCGCCATCGATCACAGTCAGGGTGGCGCTGGGCAGCACGCGCAGCGTCGCCGCGGGGGTGCTCCACGTCATGCGGGACAGTTCATCTCGCGAGAAAGCGCGTCCATCGGCTTCCACCACGTCATACGGTCCGACCGTGATGCCCTGTTCGGCCAGCACATCCAGCGGGTGAACGGCCTGCGTGCGCAAGGCCAGCGCGCCGTCGCCGGTTAGCAGCGCCACCACGTGCGCCTTGTGGACGGTGATCGTCATGCCGTTGGTGACGTGGGTCTGCGGTGCGGGTTGGATCAGGTCTTCGGGTGCGATTGTCAGGTGCGCTTCGCGGACCACCGCGCCGACTGTTTCAGCCCGCGTGTGGATGTGGCGCGCGCTGCCATCCACTGTCAGCGTGATGGTGCGGCGCTGAATGCGATCGGCGGCCCAGGCCAGCCCGATCACCAGGACCACCACCAGAATCACAGCAGCGGCGACGGTGCGCGGGCGCGGACGCCGTCCCGACCACCGCTGTCGGAGTTTAGAAACCAGGCTGGTGTGTGTTGGTTCCACCGCTACTCTATGCTCACGCTCAGGCGTATCTGCCACACAAAAGAAGGACGGTAGATTATAAGCAGGTTGCTCGGGCCAGGCACCCCTGCGGCACCCAGGGTATGGCCCTTAGTGCTGCTGCCTTCCGGCCCTGACACGGTTCGGACGCCCTGCCGCGCAGGACCCGGTCCGAGCAACTTGCCAGTAATCCACCGTCCAGTGGCTGTCACGCAGCCCAACGGTTGACGTTAATATGGTGAGGATATTAGCGGATTCGCCGGGGCCTGTCAACCGTGAGTCGGGCCCGTACGGGAAAAGTAGGGCCACCAAGATCACGGAGAAATACAAGAGAATGCAGAGGAAAAGTCAGCCTGATCTCTGCCGTTCTCCACCACAGCCGCGCGTTACTTCACGACCCAGATCAGGTAATAGTAACTCACGGCGGCGGCCACCAACACCGAATCGATCCGATCCAGAATGCCGCCATGACCGGGGATCAGGTGGCTGGAATCCTTTGCGCCGACCTGTCGCTTGATGGCCGACATCCCGAGGTCGCCCGCTGTGCCGAGCGTCCCGATCAGCAGGCCGATCACCGCACCGTGCCCGGCGGTCATCACGTCGCTGTGGACCAGCCCGCCTACCACCGCGCCAAACAACACGCCGCCTACCACGCTGCCCGCGTAGCCTTCCCAGGTCTTCTTGGGGCTGACGCGCGGCGACAGTTTGTGCTTGCCCCAGGTCCGGCCCACGAAATAGGCCGCGCTGTCCGAAAAGGCGACGCAGCCGTACATCAGCATGACGAGGTACGCGCCTTCGTCCAGCTTGCGCAGCGCGACGAGATAGCTCCCCAGCCAGCCCAGGTAGATTCCTCCAAACAAGGCCAGCGCCAGGTTGGTGATCGGCTGGGTGCTGCTGCCGCGCTCCATGCTCCAGATCGCGTACAGAATGCCCACGATCAGCGCGAACGCGATCCCGGGTTGGTGCCAGCCGCGATGATCGAACCATGTGGCCGCCCACAGCAGCCCGATCAGCCCGGCGATCAGCCACAGCGGCGGCTGCAAATGGCCTTGCTTGAACAGCCCGGCATATTCCCAACCACCCAGCAGCAGCGCCACCAGCACGACGAGCGCGAACAGCCAGCCACCGATGACGGTGATCGCGATCAGAATCGGCAGCGCCACCACCGCCACCAACGCGCGCGTTTTGAGCATAGAGCCGCCTTGCGGTCCTCGGCGACCGCCTGCCAGTACGTGGTGCGAGTCACTAAATTTACGCGGTGGTGCCTGCCAGGGCCCACTCCACACCGGCCACGAGTTCGGAATAGGTGCTCCGCGTTGGACCGTGTGGCTGTGTTCAAACAGGGCGGGTCCGGCTAGGGTTGGGGGACCAGACCATGCCGCCGTTCGCGCTGTTTGTAATGGTGCAGGGCCTTGAGCAGCTCTTCGCGCCCGAAATCGGGCCAGTAGACCGGCGTCGCGTAGTATTCCGCATAGGATGCCTGCCACAGCAGGAAATTGCTCAAGCGCATCTCGCCCGCCGTGCGGATCACCATGTCCGGGTCGGGCTGACCGGCGGTGTACAGGTAATAATCGACCAGCATCTCGTCGATCTGTTCGGGCGGGATGCCATCGCGCACGATGCGGCGTATCGCCTCAACAATATCCTGCCGCCCGCCGTAATTGAACGCGACATTGAGGATCAACTGGTCGTTGTTGCGGGTCATATCGACGGCTTTGAGCACTTTTTCTTGCAGCATTGGCGACAGCCCGCCCAGTTCGCCAATATGCCGCAGTTGGACGCCGTTGGCGTGCAGCTGCTTCAGTTCGCGATCGATCACCGTTTCAAGAATATTGATCAGGCCGCGCACTTCGGCTTCTGGACGGCCCCAATTTTCGGTCGAAAATGCGTAGATAGTCAGAATGCTGATGCCGAACTCACCGCAGGCGCGCAGAATGCGCCGCAGATTTTCGACGCCAGCGCGGTGACCGGCTACCCGGGGCAGGCCGCGCGCTTTGGCCCAGCGTCCATTGCCGTCCATAATGATGGCGATATGATAGGGCACACGGTCCGGCAGAGTCAACGCCTCATCCGTCATTCGTCCTGCTCCACACTGACTAAGCCCGGTGATCTGGCCTGCCAAACGTCCAGACTCCCCAGGCGCGTTACCGTCCGGCCCGCGCATCCGCCGAGACACTCAGCGGGCGACGCGGCCTTAGACTTCCATGATTTCGGCTTCTTTGCGCTTGCCTACGTCTTCAATTTCCTGAACATATTTGTCCGTCAGCTTTTGGACCTCGTCCTGACCGTGTTTCATCTCGTCTTCGGAGATCATTTTTTCTTTTTCGAATTCACGCAGGTCATCAATCGCACCGCGGCGCACATTGCGCACGGCGACACGCGCTTCTTCCACCCGGCGACCGACCAGTTTTTGCAGCTCGAGGCGGCGTTCCTGGGTCAGTTGTGGGATGTTTAGCCGAATCACGGTGCCGTCATTGTTGGGAGTCAGCCCCAATTCGGAGGCCAGAATCGCTTTCTCGATCGTTTTGAGCGATCCCTTGTCGAACGGACGGATGCTGATCAACTGCGGTTCGGGCACAGAGAGCGTGGCCAGTTGGTAGAGGGGCGTGGGCGTGCCGTAATAATCAACATGCAGCTTTTCGACCAGCCCGGTTGAGGCCCGGCCCGTCCGCATCCCACGCAAGTCTTCTTCAAGCACCGAGACGGCGCTTTTCATGCGATCTTCAGCGTCTTTCAAAACATCTTTTATCATGGTTTACGCTCCGTACACGCAGCCATTGCTGGCAGACCAGGCACATAGAATCGGCGTCAGGGGTTGGTTTGTGGGCGCTGGTAATCCAGCCGATTGGGCTGAAATCTCAGGCTGAACGCTGAAGGAGGCGTCCACCACTGCCCACCGTCTCACACCTGCGGCCAACTCCCGCACGCACTAGTGAGAGAAAATTGTCGCCTATTCATGCCGGGTTGTCAAACCTCGTGGACGACGGGCAGCAGCGCGGCGCGTCCCTGCAAGGCACTACACCATACACGCCCAGCGCGCCGGATGCGCACTCGGTCCGCCCGGTCAGGCGGCCGCCGCGCGGACGTAGGGCAGCGGGTGGGCCATCCCCAACTCTGACCCGTTCTGAAGCGCCATGGCCGGAATTGCGAATATCGCGTGACAACTTTTTGTGAATTCTTGCATCTAAGTGTTTGAATACGGCTGCACACGATCGGCTGGTGTGGGCAGCCCATCACACCCATTAAAATCACTGAGCAAAGGACTGAACAATCTCATGGAAATGGAAATCGTCTTCCCCGGCGGCTTACGCGTTGATGCGATCAGCGGTGATATGGTCATCCCTACCAATCAGGATGGTTCGGCCCCGGCTCCCTTTGGACTGTTTCTCGCGTCGATTGGTACCTGCGCGGGCATCTATGTGTTGAGTTTCTGCCAGCAGCGCGGTCTGCCCACCGACGGCGTGCGCATCATCCAGCGTATGCAGTCCAACCCACTCACGCGTATGATCGACAGCATCGAGCTGGACATTCAGGTCCCGGCGGACTTCCCGGAAAAGTACAAGGACGCGCTGGTTCGCTCGGCGGAACTGTGCGCGGTCAAGAAGCACCTGGAAAATCCGCCCACATTCAACGTTCACACATCGGTGGTCGAGGGCGAGACGCTGCGCTAAGCGCGTCGTTGTCGACGTTTCCTCTACCGAATTCCACAGCACAATCACACTACCGCAGCGGCCCCACCGGGCCGCTGTTGCGTTTGAAAACCGGGATAATATCATAGACGGAACACAGCGTGTCGAGTCGGGCGGGCTGTGGGTAGCGATAAAATGGTTTGCCAAATCATTCTAAATTGCCGTATAATTACGATAGTAGTTCGGATTCGAACTATTAAGGATTAATCATGGATCAGCTCACAGACTTGACCGCGATCGGCTTCACCGAATATGAGGCAAAAGTCTATCTGGCCCTGCTCAAAGAGCATCCCGCGACGGGATACCAGTTGAGCAAGCTGGCTGGCATCCCGCGCTCGATGGTGTACGAGGCCCTCGGACGGTTGGACGTGCGCGGCGCTGTGCTCAAGACCGAAGAGGTGAAAGCCACCCTCTACCGTCCTATGCCGCCGGACGCCCTGCTGACCCGGCTCACCGACGAGCATCAGCGGCGTATGGAAGTCCTGCGCGTGGGCCTGAACACGCTCTACACGGCGCGTGATGAGGGGCATCTCTGGACGTTTGCCGGGGAGGACTCGGTCCTGAGTTATGCCCAGGACATGATCACCCATGCGGCGACGGAAACCATGTTGGTGCTGACCGATCGCAATCTGGTCCGTCTGCGCGATGTCATTCTGCGCGCCAACGAACGCGGCGTCAGCGTGGGGGCGCTGCTCACCGGAGAAGAAAATCTCCCGGTCGGCCAGATCGCATACCATCCCCCGCGCGAAAGCCAACTGCACAAGCTGGCGGACAGCTTGATCGTCGTTGTGGACGAGCAGGAAGTCCTGATCGCCAGCTCAACCCTGACATCCTACACCGCGACCGTCACGACCAACAGCAACATGGTCCAGATCGGTCGCCAGTTCGTGTGGATGGAACTGTTCGCGCACCGCGTGTTCTCGCAGCTTGGCCAGGATGCGTTGGATCGCCTGGATCCCGAGGACCGCAGCGTGCTCGAAACGGTGGCAGGGCCACTTAATCCTAAACGAAAGCGGTAAGCCCAGCGCGCGAGTCACCCGCTGCGGCTTGCCTGGAGACATCGAGGAATAGGTATGACCCAACTCACTTATGATCGCACCCCCACCGCTCAGGCCGATTCCTCTCTATCCTTCCTCACCCGCCTCTTCGAACGGCGCGTTCTGGAGCCGTCGTTTGTCGGGATCACCCTGCTGGCTGTCGCGATCAGCCTGGTGGCTGAGGCGGCGCATTGGCCCAACAGGATCATCCCCGTGTTAGGTGTGATCGCCTACCTCGCCGGGGGCTATTATGGGCTGAAAGCCAGCTTGAACAGCCTCGTGCAGCGCGAGATCAACATTGATATTCTGATGATGCTGGCGGCCTTCGGCGCAGCGGCGACCGGCGAATGGCGCGACGGCGCGGTGCTGCTGTTCCTGTTCTCGTTGAGCAACGTCCTGCAAGATTACGCGATCGGGCGCAGCCGCAAAGCGATCCGGTCCCTGTTCGCACTGTATCCCGAAGAAGCCCAGATCAAAACCGAGTCCGGCGTGAAGACTATCCCCATCAGCGCGATTCAGATCGGGCAGATCGTCTTGATCCAGCCGGGCGAGCGAATCCCGGTGGACGGCGAAGTGATCAGCGGCCAGTCGGCGGTCGATCAGGCCAGCATCACGGGCGAGTCGATGCCAGTCGAAAAGAAGCCGGGCGACAAGGTGTTCGCCGCGACGCTCAATACGCAGGGCGTGCTGGACGTGCGCGTGACCCAACTGGCGGCGGAATCCACGCTGGCGCGCATCATCAAAACGGTGGAAGAAGCCCAAAACCGCAAAGCGCCCACGCAGCGCTTTCTGGACGACTTCGAGCGCTATTATGCACTGGCCGTGATCGGGGCGGCGATCGTCGTGCTGGCGGTGCTCGACCTGCTGTTGGGCTGGCCATTTCACGACAGTTTTTACCGGGCGATGGTGGTCCTGGTGGTGGCGTCTCCGTGCGCGCTGGTGATCTCGGTTCCGGCAGCCTTCCTCTCGGCGATAGCGGCGGGGGCGCGGCGCGGTGTGATTTTCAAAGGCGGGGCGCACCTGGAACAGATGTCCACCATCAAAGTCGTAGCCTTCGACAAAACCGGCACTCTCACCGAAGGCAAGCCCGCCGTCACGGACGTAATTCCCTATAACGGGTTCAGCGCGGACGAACTGCTGCGCGCGGCGGGAGCCGTCGAAGCACGGTCTGAGCACCCACTGTCGGTCGCCGTGCGGGCGGAAGCCGAAGCGCGCGGTCTGGTTCTGGAAGAGGTCGACGAATTTCTGGCCGAGACGGGGCAGGGCGTGGTCGGTGTGCTTAAGAACGGCGTCACTGTGCGCGTGGGCCAGATGCGGTACGTGTCCTCCTGCGCGGGCGCGCCGCCCTCCGATTTGCTAACGATCTACGAGCGTTTGCACGAAGAAGCCAAAACCGTGCTGCTGGTGTGTTATGACGAGCAGTGGATGGGCGCGTTGGCTGTGGCCGACCGGCTGCGGCCCCAGTCGCCGACGATTGTCAAGGAACTGCGGCAGGCCGGCGTCGAGCACGTCGTGATGCTCACCGGCGATAACGCAGTCGTCGCGCAGCGCATCGCCGACTACGCCGGGGTGGACGAGGTTCACGCCGAGCTGATGCCGGGCGACAAAGCCGCGATTATGGAACAGCTCGAAGCGAAGTACGGCCCGGTGGCGATGGTGGGCGACGGGGTCAACGACGCGCCCGCGCTGGCCACGGCCACGATCGGGATTGCGATGGGCGCGGCGGGCACGGATGTCGCGCTCGAAACCGCCGACGTGGTGTTGATGGGCGACAAATTGGAGATGATCCCCTACGCGATGCAGCTCAGCCGCCGGGCGCGGCGTATTGTGTGGCAGAACATCACCTTCGCGTTGGGCGTGATCGTGGTGCTGATCATCAGCGCCTTCGCGATTAACCTGCCGCTGCCGCTGGGCGTAGTGGCTCACGAAGGCAGCACCGTGATCGTGGTGCTCAATGGGCTGCGCCTGCTCACCGGCCGCGTGCGCTAAGAGCCAGACCCCACCCCTAAAACTCCTCCAACGGACTCACCCGTCGGCTTTCTACCCCTCTCTAGCTATGCTGGAGAGGGCGTCAGGGCCAACCTACACAACGCCGACCGCTCAGGCGCGCCCTGGTGCTGACGCTGTGCTATGTTATAATTCCCGCCGCGTTATGCGAGACTGGCGCAATCAACGCAATCGTTCACGGGCGCGGCGCCGCGTGCCCGCCTGCAAGCATCGAGGTTCAGGGATGTCGAAACCGTTATATTTCCAAGACGCGATCATGAAACTGCACCAGTTCTGGATCGACCAAGGCTGCGTGATGTGGCAGCCGCACAACGTCCAGGTGGGTGCGGGAACCGGTAACCCCGCGACGCTGCTGGCCGTATTGGGACCGGAACCCTGGAACGTGGCCTATGTCGAGCCGAGCATCCGCCCTGACGACGGACGTTACGGCGAAAACCCGAACCGGATGCAGTATTTTTACCAGTATCAGGTCATCCTCAAGCCCGATCCCGGCAACCCGCAGGAGCTGTACCTGGCCAGCCTGGAAGCCCTGGGCATCAACCCGCGCGAGCATGATATCCGCTTCGTGGAAGACAACTGGGAATCCCCGGCGCTGGGCGCGTGGGGGCTGGGCTGGGAAGTCTGGCTCGACGGGCAGGAAATCACGCAGTTCACCTATTTCCAACAGGCGGGCGGCATCAACCTGGACCCGGTCAGCGTGGAGATCACGTACGGGCTGGAACGCATCGTCTTGGCGCTGCAAGGCAAAAACGCCGTCTGGGACATCGACTGGAATCCGGTCATTCATTACGGCGACGTGCGCTTGCAGCCGGAAATAGAACACTGCAAATACTATTTCGAGATCGCCGACGTGGACGGTCTCAAGCAGGTCTACGACATCTACGAGGGCGAATACCAGCGCGCGCTGGCCGCGGGCGCGATCACCCCGGCCTATGACTACGTGCTCAAGTGCAGCCACCTGTTCAACGTGCTCGATGCGCGCGGCGCGATCGGCGTCACCGAGCGTGCGGCCTTTTTCCGCCGCATGCGCGACATGACGCGCAGCATCGCCCGCGCCTATGCCGATCAGCGAGAGGAACTGGGCCACCCGCTGATGGACCGGTTCGTGCCCGAAGATGACACGGTCAATTTGCGCCGCCGCGAAACTGGCACCGCGTCTAGCGGGCCGACCGATGTCCTGCTGGAGATCGGCACCGAAGAGCTGCCCGCCGGTGATCTGTCCGACGCGCTGG
Organism: uncultured Chloroflexia bacterium; assembly: GCA_963826505.1. Classification (GTDB taxonomy): domain Bacteria; phylum Chloroflexota; class Anaerolineae; order Aggregatilineales; family Aggregatilineaceae; genus CAWGXG01. The sequence goes on along the minus strand of CAWGXG010000009.1, from coordinate 268,224 downwards.
CCCAGCTCCAGACGCTGACCACCGCCCTGTTTGACGATCTGCGGCTGGACCATGGCGAGGTGAGCGTTATGGGCACGCCGCGCCGCCTGGTGATCCACGCGCAGGCCGTCGCGCTGCGCCAGCGTAACGTCGAGTCGTGGGTTAAGGGGCCGCCCGCCAGTCGCGCCTTTGATGCCAATGGCCAGCCCACTCAGGCCGCCATCGGATTCGCGCGCGGCAAGGGTGTGGACGTGGTCGATCTGGACGTGCGCGCCATCGACGGCGGCGAATACGTCGGCGCGTTGGTCCGCAGCGCGGGCCGCCCGACCGTCGAGGTGCTGTCCGAAGCCTTGCCTGGGCTGGTCGCGGCGCTCAGATTCGGCAAGTCGATGCGTTGGAACAGCAGCGGGATCGGCTTTTCGCGCCCGATTCGCTGGTTCGTGGCGCTGTTGGGCAGCGAAGTGATCCCGTTCGAATACGCCGGGATCGCGAGCGGCGGCATCACGCGCGGGATTCGTCCGTTCGGTTCGCCGGAGATCGTGTTGGGCAGCGTCGAAACCTATTTCCGCGAGATGCAGCGCCAGGGCGTGATCCTCGACGTAGACGCGCGCCGTCTCGCGATTGCCCAGGCCGTGACCGCGTTGGCGGCCGAAGTGGACGGTACCATCCCCGACGATCCCGATCTGCTGGACGAAGTCGCCAACCTGGTCGAAACGCCGACGGCGCTGCGCGGCACCTTCGAGGAAAAATACCTGCAACTGCCGCGCGAAGTGTTGATCGGCGTGATGCGCAAACACCAGCGCTATTTCCCGGTGGAGGATGCGCAGGGCCGCCTGATGCCCTATTTCATCGCCGTGCGCAACGGCGACGCCGAGCACCTGGATATCGTGATCGACGGCAACGAGCACGTGCTGCGCGCCCGCTTTGCCGACGCTGATTACTTCTATAACAACGACATCCAGAAACCGCTCGAAGCCTACCTGCCGCGCCTGAATACGCTCACCTTCCAGGAACAGCTTGGCTCGATGCTCGACAAGAATAATCGCGTGGCCGGACTGATTCCGGCCCTGGGCAACTTGCTGGACGTCTCAACCGCCGATCTTTCGGTGGCGCGGCGCGCGGCAGAGCTTGCTAAGGCCGATCTTGCGACCGAAATGGTCGTGGAAATGACCTCGCTGCAAGGTATCATGGGCCGCTATTACGCGCTGCACCAGGGCGAATCCGAGGCAGTAGCGCATGCCATCTTCGAGGGCTGGCTGCCGCGCGGCGCGGGCGACCGTCTGCCTGAGTCGGTGCCGGGCGTGCTGCTGGCGCTCGCCGATCGCCTGGACAGCCTCATTGGGCTGTTCGCGGCGGGCCTTGCCCCGACCGCCAGTGCCGATCCCTTTGCGTTACGCCGGGCGGCGTTGGGCGTCGTCCAGATCGTGCTGGATCAAGCGATCAATCTGGATCTGTACGCGGCGGTCGAATTGGTAGCGGCCGCCCAGCCGATTCCGGTCAGCGTGGACGTTCAACGTGACGTGGTCAGCTTTATCATCGGGCGGCTGGACGTGCTGCTGCACGAGCAGGGCTGGGCGCACGACGTGATCGCCGCCGTGCTGACGGAGCAGGGGTCTAACCCCGCGCGCGCCGTCGAAGGGATCGCCGAGCTGGCCGAGTGGGTGGGGCGCGAGCAGTGGCCGCTGCTGTTGGACAATTACGCGCGCTGCGTGCGTATCACGCGCAACGAGCCGAACGCCTACACCGTCGTCCCCTCGCTGTTTGAAACCGATGCCGAAGCCGCGCTGCACGCGGGTTACCATGCCGCCGCAGCCGAACTCGATAGCAGCGCCAACGTGGGCGCGTTCCTGACCGCGTTTGAGCCGCTGGTGCCGGTCATCCAGCAGTTTTTCGAGGCGGTGCTGGTCAATGCGGAGAATCGCGCTCAACGCGAAAATCGGTTGGGCTTGCTGCAATCCGTCGCCAGTCTGGCGCATGGCCGCGTCGACCTCAGCCAGATGGCCGGGTTCTAAGCGCCGCCGCTCGCCGCTGCAAGAATTCACCGCCCGCCTGCTCGACTCCGTTCGAAGGCGGGCGGTTCTACTATTTTTTGGGGGGCAGGACAGGCGCGTTTTCGCCTATGATTGGACATAAAGATGTTCGATCCGATCAAGTCGAAAGGACGCGCGATGCGGCGAGGATCTGTACTGTTGATGGTCATTGTGGTGTTAATCGTCACGGGCCTGGTCCGGGTCAATTTGTCTGTGAACGTTCGCTCCGCGGCCGGGTCTGACGGTGTGGCGCAGGCCAGCCGCGTCGAGTCGACCGAGTCGCCGCTGGTTATCGGCGTGATCCTGAGCGACCCGGCGGCGGCGTCCGGTTGGGGCGGGCTGGTCCCAGACAACGTCGAATTTGTCTGGGCGGCCATCCCTGATGCGACCGCAATCCTCTACGATCGGTGTAACGCCGCCGATCGGCCCGGCGTCACGTTGGATTGGGTGGTGAACGCCATGATCAAACGCGGGGCCAGCACGATCTTCATCGCCGGGGGGCAATTCGCCAACGCGAATTGGGCCAACCTGGGCGAGCGTTACCCGGACACCGTCTTTGTGATCAATCTCGCCGCGCGGACCGAGGTCGAAGCCCTGCTGCCCGCACTGGCGCGCGCGGACCTCAGCCCGTTGGCCGGATCCTGAGCGCCACTGCGCGTTCCACGGCCAGCCCGCACCTGTCTGCGGCACTTTCGGGGGCGGAACCTGATTCTTTGGGGAGTAACACAGGCGCGATTTCGCGTATCATAGGCATAAAGAGCATTCGATCCGGTTGAGTTGAGGGGACGCGCTATGCGACGACGGTCTGTGCTGGGATGCATACTCGTATTATTGGTCATAGGGGTGCTGCCGCCTCTGCTGTTCATAACAATCCGCACATCGTCCAGCACACCACCTGCACCTCAGGTCGGTTTCGGGATGCCCGTGCAGCAAGCGGTCGAGAGCGATCCGTTGACTATCGGCGTGATCCTGTCCGGCCCGGCGGCAGCGTCCGGCTGGGGCGGGTTGGTGCCGGACAACGTCGATTTTGGCCGGGTGCAGATCCCCGGCGCGACCGCGATCCTTTATGACCGGGTGAACCTCATCGACCGGCCCGGCATCACGCTGGATTGGGTCGTTGACGCGATGGAAGAGCGCGGCGCACGCGTGATCTTCATCGCGGAAGGGCATTCCCCCAGCGCGACCCAGGACACCCTGGCTGACCTCTACCCCAACGTCGTATTCGTGATGAATCTCTCCACACGGAGCGAGGTTGAAGCCATGCTGCCCGCGCTGTCACCCGGCGCGTCGGACGGCGGGCAGACGACGCAGCCCGCCATCGAACAACCGGTCCAAACGGCGGACAGCGCAACGTCTTGGTCTCCTGTCCGCGCGTTGATCGTCGGGCTGGTGTTGGCGCTGGCGGCGCTGAGTGTGGTCATCCGGTCAGGGCGGGCCCGTCTGCGCCCGGTTCCCGACGGTCCGGGGATGGCCCAAAGTCTGATCGATCGGATCGCCACGCTGGGCGCGCCGGAAAAACGCAAGAAGAAGCGCGGTTCGATCTCTGGCACGCATGGCCGCGGCCTGGCTATCGAGCGTGCCGCACGTGAAAAAGCGACCGACTTCGCGGCGTTGGGTCTGCCCACGCCCGTGACGCACGTGTTTTCGACTTACGTGCTGGGCGACAAGCTGTTCGACGAAACATTCGCGGTCGAGCAGCCTGCCGGGTCGTCCCACCAAAACAGCGTCTTCCTGGGGCAGTGCGGAGTCAGCATCGCCGCTCCGGTCAATAAGTACGATCCGGAGCGTGTGGCGGCGCTGGAGGTGTGGCTGTTCGATCAAAACGCCGCCGTCACCGAGAACGTGATCCTGGCGAGCGAATACGCGCTGCGCGACAGCACGCTGAAGCGCGCGCTCTACCAAAAAGGTCACTCCCTGCTGGCGATTGATGAGGACGTCGTCGCCGAGCTCGAAACGCCGTGGCTGCGGCTGCGGCTGCGCGTGCTGAGCATGGGCTACGGCTTCTCGGATACGCTCGCCCAGCGCAGTTTTCTGGACTACGCGACGATCGAGCTGGCCGTGTGGGAAAAGTAAGCGAAAAGCGGAGCGTACCTTGACAGGACGCCCGGCTTTCTGCAACAATAAAGGCGTCGGGGCGCGGCGCACGGCGTCGTTCTCCGTCTTTCGCCCGGTGAGTTAAGGAGTTAAAGGCATGACAGACGGCATCGTCGATCGCTAGTCCGCTGGTGGGACTGCGTTATGCTGTGCCTCTGTTGCATGCTGGCTGAATGCCGCTCCATATCTTGATTGCTTGCATCGACGCGCGCCGCATGGGCTGGTCCCGGCGGCGCTTTTGATTCCCATCATCTAATCATCGATGCAAGGCGAAAGGCAGCAGTCATGTTCACCGTTTCTAATCTCACCAAACGCTTTCCCGGCGCGGATGCGCCGTTATTCGAACACGTCTCGTTCAGTGTGAACGCGGGCGAGCGCGTCGGGCTGATCGGCCCCAACGGCTGCGGCAAGACCACGCTGCTGCGCGCCATACAGGGCGAGATCGCGCCGGACAGCGGCAGCGTCGTGCGCAACCCGCCCAATCTGCGCGTGGGCTACCTGCCGCAGGGACTCGCCGTGCCGGACGATACGCCGATTCTGGACGTACTGCTGCCACGTGCGGCGGCGCTGCGCGAGGCCGAGGCCGAAGTCGAACGGCTGGCGGTGGCGTTGGGCAGCGCGGACGCCGATCAGATGGACGCGGTTATGACTGCTTACGGCGCGGCGTTGGATCAACTGGAACACCTGAGCCGCGACGTGGAATCCCGCGAGGTCGAGCGCGTGCTGGCCGGGCTGAGCCTCGACGGGCTGGCGCTGGATGCGCCGGTCGGGACGCTGTCCGGCGGGCAGAAAACGCGTCTGGGACTGGCCGCGCTGCTGCTCGACGATCCGCAGCTTCTGATTCTCGACGAGCCGACCAATCACCTGGACGTGACCGCGCTGGAATGGCTCGAAGGCTGGCTGCAAGGCTTCGCCGGAGGCGCGCTGATCGTCTCGCACGATCGCACGTTTTTAGACGAAACCGTCACGCGCGTGGTCGCGATGGACGACCGGACGCGCACTGCGCGCGTCTTCGAAGGCAATTACAGCGCTTACGCGGCAGCGGTGACGTCTGAGCTGGATAAACAGTGGGCGCAGTGGCGCGATCAGCAGGTCGAGGTTGCGCGCCTGGAAGCCGATGCCCGCCAGACGATGGCGCGCGCCGTCCACAAGGAAAACGCGACTAAAGACTCTACGCAGCGGCGCTACGCCAAGAAGGTCGCGCACAGGGCCAAGGCCAAAGAGGCGCGCTTGCAGCGCTACCTGGACTCGATGGACCGCGTCGACAAGCCCAGACCCACCTGGGGCCTCAAGCTCGATTTTGGCGATCTGCCCACCACCGGCCAGGACGTGATCGCGCTGGACGGTCTCACCATCGGCTACGATCCGGGCGCGCCGCTGCTGCGCGATCTCAACCTGACGCTGCGCGCCGGGGAGCGCGTAGCCGTGCTGGGGCCGAACGGGCACGGCAAGAGCACGCTGCTCAAAACGATCGTGGGCACGCTGCCGCCGCTGGATGGACGGGTTCGCATCGGGGCCAGCGTTCGGATCGGCTACCTGGCTCAGCAGCAGGAAATTCTCGATCCAGACAGCACGGCGCTGGACGTGATCCTGGCGGAAGCGGCTTTCAGTCATACCGAGGCGCGCTCGTTCCTGCACTATTTTCTGTTCGCGGGAGATGATGTTTTCACGCCGGTGGGTACGCTTTCATATGGCGAGCGGGCGCGGCTGATGCTGGCTGTGCTGGTGGCGCGCGGCGCGAATGTGCTGGTGCTGGACGAGCCGATCAATCACCTGGACGTGCGCTCGCGCGAGCAGTTCGAGACGGCGCTGGGCGCGTTTCAGGGCAGCGTGTTGGCGGTCGTCCACGATCGCTATTTCGTGGATCGCTTCGCCACGACCGTCTGGTATATCGCGGACGGTGTTCTGACTGAGGACGTGCGCGTCCCGCTGCTGGGCTGAGGCGGAGATTGGGATAGAATAGGCGGGGGGAGCAGATCGCCATAGAGGCGATTTGTCCTCTGTGACTCTCTCGTCTTTCTCTGCGAATCTCTGTGGCCCGCTTTGCTTGAGGTAGTCGCCGTATGCGTATTCTCATGCTCTCGAAAGCCTGTGTGGTGGGCGCGTACCAGCGCAAGCTCGAAGAAATGGCCGCGCTGCCGGACGTCGAGCTGTGCGTGCTGGTCCCGCCCGTGTGGCGCGATCCCGATCGCGGCCCCCTGCCGCTCGAACGCGCCTACACCTCCGGCTACGATCTGCACGTGACGCCGATCCGGCTGAACGGGCATTTCCACCTGCACTATTACCCGCGCTTCGGGCGCGAGCTGCGCCGCTTCCGGCCCGACGTGGTCCACATCGACGAAGAACCGTACAACCTCGCGACGTGGCACGCCCTGTGGCACGCGCGCCGCGCCGGGGTCAGGACGCTGTTTTTCTCGTGGCAGAACATCGATCGGCGCTACCCGCTGCCCGTGCGGTTGGGCGAGGGGTGGGTGCTGCGCACGGTCGATTATGCGCTGATGGGCACGCAGAGCGCCGCCGAGGTATGGCGCGCCAAAGGCTACACCGGGCCGCTGGCGGTCGTGCCGCAGTTCGGCATCGATCCCGACCTGTTCACGCCGCCACCCACGCCGCGCCGCGCGGATCCGTTCGTGGTGGGCTTCGTCGGGCGGCTGGTGGAGGAAAAAGGCGGCGCGCTGCTGCTCGACGCGCTGGCACGGGTAGAGGGCGCGTGGCGGTTGGACATCATCGGCGACGGTCCGCACAAAAGCGTTCTGCGCGATCAGGCGGCCCGCCTGGGAATCGCGGACCGCGTCGCGTTCGGCGCGGCGCGGCCTTCCACGCAGATGCCCGCCTTCTACCAGACGCTCGATGCGCTGGCGGTACCATCCCTGACGCGTCCCAATTGGAAAGAGCAGTTCGGACGTGTGATCGTCGAAGCGATGGCGTGCGGCGTGCCGGTGATCGGTTCGTCCAGCGGGGCGATTCCAGACGTGGTCGGCGACGCGGGCGTGATCGTCCCGGAAGGCGATGCTGCTGCGCTGGCGGATGCGTTAACCCGGCTGATGCGTGACGCCGCACTGCGGCAGGATTTGGGCGCACGCGGGCGCGAGCGTGTCCTGGCGCAGTACACCCAGGCTCAGGTCGCCGCGCAGACGGTCGCCGCCTACCGCGCTATGTTGGGCTGACTCTGTGAACCAGGAGCGAATCGCCATGCCAGTGGATGACGTGAGAACTCTCTATAACGAAGAACAGCGCTTTAACGCGGAATATCCCGACACACGCCGGGAAGTCGACGGTGGCGTCGTCCGGCATATCCAGACCACGGGCAGGCAGGAGGGCTGGGTGCTGTGGTCCGACCTGACCGCCGAGTCGGTGGAGGCGGCCATCGACGAGCAGATCCGCGTGTTCAAGGACCTCAACTGTGATTTCGAGTGGAAGGTTTACAGCTACGATCAGCCCGCGGATTTGGTAGAACGGCTCGTCGCGCGGGGCTTTGAGTCGCGTTTGCCCTCCGACACGATCATGGTGCTCGATCTGGACGACGCGCCCGCCGTGCTGCGCCAACCGGTTCCGGCGTGCATCCGCCAGGTGACCGCGCCCGACGAAGTTCCGGCGCTGATGGCGGTCTTAACCGAAGTTTGGGATGAAGATTTCGCGCCGCTGGGCGAGGAACTGGCCTGGCAGTTGCAGCACACACCCGATGCGCTGAGTTTGTACGCGGCCTTTGTCGACGGACGCCCGGTCAGCGTTGCCTGGGGACAGTTTATGCACAACAGCCAGTTTGTCGGGCTGTGGGGCGGTTCGACGTTGGTGGAATTTCGCAAACAGGGACTTTACACCGGCTTGTTGAGCGTGCGCGCCCAGGAAGCTCAGGCGCGTGGCAAACGCTTTCTGACGGTCGACGCCAGTCCGATGAGCCGCCCGATCTTGGAGCGCTTTGGATTCATGACGATTGGCACGGCGACCGCATGCATTTGGGAACAGGACGCTCACACGCCGGCGCTGTGATCTATGTTGAAGGGGGAAGTCTCGATCGGGAGCTGCGCAGGCGTTTAGAATCCTTCGATCGCGTCCCATTCGCGCACGAGGTAGCCGCCGACGACATCGGTCATGCGGTCCACTTCGACCAAAAAGGAGTCGTGGCCGAACGGGGCCTGGATGTGGTGATATTCCACGGGGTGCCCCGCCGCTTCCAGTGCGTGGACCAGCTCTTGCCCTTCGTTGGCGGGGTACAGCCAATCGCTCGAAAAGCTCACGACCAGCGATGACGCCGTGACGCGCTTCACCGCCGCCTCCAGCGAGCCGTAATCCGCGCCAATGTCAAAATAGTCGATGGCTTTGGTGATGTACAGGTAGCTGTTGGCGTCGAACCGCTGCACGAACTTCTCGCCCTGGTAGGCCAGGTAGCTCTCGACGGCGAATTCCGGCGTATCAAACGTGTAGGGCAGCTCTGCGTGATTCTGCAAACGCCGCCCAAACTTGGCATCCAGCGACGTTTCGCTCATATAGGTGATGTGCGCCACCCTGCGCGCCACGGCCAGCCCGCCGTCAGGCCGCGGACCGCCGTAATATTCACCCTTGTTCCAGTTCGCGTCGGCGTAGATAGCCTGTCGCCCCGTTTCGTTGAAGGCAATCTGCTGCGCCGAAGAGCGCGGTGTGCTGGCCAGAAACACGAGTTGGCCGACACGTTCCGGCGTCTCGACGGCCCATTGCAGCGCCTGCATCCCGCCCATGCTGCCACCGGTCACCGCGAACAGCCGGTCGATGCCCAGCCGGTCCAGTAGGCGGCGCTGCGCGGCGACCATATCGGGCACGGTGACCATCGGGAAGCGCAGCGCGTAGGGCTTGCCGTCCACGGCCAGCGAGGATGGCCCGGTGCTGCCCTGGCAGCCGCCGATCACGTTCGAGCACACGACGAAAAACCGCTCCGTGTCGAACATTTTGCCCGGTCCGACGGCGTCATCCCACCAACCGGGCTTCTCATCCGGGGAATCCGTGTGATAGCCCGCGATGTGCGCGTCGCCGGACAGGGCATGGCAGATCAAGATCGCGTTCGTGCGGTCGGCGTTGAGCGTGCCGTACGTTTCATAAGCGAGGGTAAAGGCAGGCAGGACCGCGCCAGAGCGCAGCTTCAACGGGTCGCTGAAGTGCGCGTACTGCCGCTGCACAATCCCCACTGAGCCGTTGCGCTCGGGCCGTTGGAACGGGGTGGGCTGCCAGCGCGGTGCGGGGGCAACCACCGGGGATGGTGTTGTTTTAACGGGCAGCATAGCGCGGTCCTTCTCCTTTTTATGCATACGCAATTAGCGCGTCACGGCCTGCGGTGATACGCCTTGCGCGACGGCCAGGGCCTGATCCAGGTCCCACAAAATGTCGTCAATGTTCTCGATACCCACCGCCAACCGGATGTAGTCAGGCGTGACGCCGGACGCGATCTGTTCGGCGTCGTTGAGCTGCTGGTGTGTGGTCGAGGCGGGATGAATCGCCAGCGAGCGCGCGTCGCCCACGTTGGCGAGATGCGAGAACAGCTTGAGATTGTCGATGAACGTGCGCCCGGCGTCTCTGCCGCCCTTGATCCCGAAGCCCAGCACCGCGCCCGCGCCTTTCGGCAGGTATTTCTGCGCGCGTGCATAGCTCTCGTGATTGGGCAGGCCGGGGTAGTTGATCCAGGTCACCGCCGAGTGCTGGCTTGCAGATATTCCGCCACAGCCTTTGCGTTCTCGACGTGACGCTGCATGCGCAGCGCGAGCGTTTCCAGACCGATCAGGTTGAGGAAGGTGTTGAACGGCGCCTGGCATCCGCCGAAATCGCGCAGACCCACCACGCGCGCCCGCCCGATGAAGGCCGCCGGGCCAAGCACATCCGCGAATACGGCGTTGTGATAGGCCGGTTCCGGCTCGATGATGCCGTTATGCCGTCCGCTGGCTTTCCAGTCGAACTTGCCGCTGTCCACGATCACGCCGCCGATGCTCAGCCCGTGCCCGCCGATCCACTTGGTGGTGGAGTGCACGACGATATCGACGCCGTGCTCGAAGGGACGGCACAGGTACGGAGTGGCGAAGGTGTTATCGCACACTACCGGGAGCCCATGCGCGTGAGCTACGGCCGCGATGCCCGCGAAATCGGGAATTTCCAGCTTGGGGTTGCCGATGGTTTCCAGGTAGATCAGGCGCGTGCGGTCGTTGATCAGCCGCTCGAAGCTGGCCGGATCGCTGTCTTCGACGAAGTGCACCGTGATCCCCAGCCGCTTGAGGCTCTGCGAGAACAACGTATACGTTCCGCCGTACAGCGCGCTGCTGGAAATGATCTCGTCGCCGGTGTCGCACAGCGTCAGCACGGTCAGTGTTTCCGCCGCCTGACCGGACGCCGTCACCAAAGCGCCGATGCCGCCTTCGAGCGCGGCGATGCGCTGCTCGAACACGTCATTGGTCGGGTTCATGATGCGCGTGTAGATGTTGCCCGCCTCTTGCAGCGCGAACAACGCCGCCGCATGATCGGAGTCGCGGAACTGGTAGGACGTGGTCTGATAAATCGGGACGGCGCGTGAGCCTGTGGTCGGGTCAGGTGTATACCCGGCGTGCAGGGCTTGCGTGTTGAAACTGAACTGACGCGAAGTCTTACCGTTAGAGCTTGTTGAATCAGACATTGTGGTTCATCTCCTACGCTTGGAATAGCTCGGGTACGATGTGTGCGTAGCAGTGACCACCCCTCACCCCTCCGAGAACGAAAAAATCCTTCTCATTACGGAGTGAGAAGGATTTGCATAGACGGGTCTCTGCACAAATTCCCTCTCATCTTCCAGAATCAATCTCTGCCGGAATTGGCACCGGTACCGTGCGATGATGCTGCCGGTCGGTTGCCGAGGTTTCGAAGGGCCGGTCCCTCCACCTCTCTGGATAAGGGGGGTATTGCTGCTATTCACTTGTTAACAGTGGAAAGGTTAGCACGGCTCGCAGAATTTGTCAATGAATTTCTCAAGGCATTGTGAATCTTTTTGTGCAAATTCCCAACTCCGTGCCCAGCAAAGCACCCACTGCCTCAATCCGCGGGCGGAACGAAGGCAAACACGCGCGCCGGACTGCCCGATCCGCCCTCGATCGGCAGGCCGCCGACGACCAGCGTCGCCCCAACGGGCGGCATCTGATCCAGACCACCCAGGCATTCCAGGATCATGCCGTCGGCGTCGTACATGGCGAAGCTCGCGCCAAATTCCTCATCGTTGCCGGGATCGGCCCCGTGCGTATCCGTGCCCAGGCCGACCGCGCCGCGCTCGCTCACCAGGAATTCGGCGGCATCCGCGCCGAAGCCGGGCCAATGCAGCACGCCGTCCGCGTCTTCATTGATGAACGCGGTAGGATCGGTCCATTTGTCTTCCCAGCCGGTGAACAGGATCACCACGCTGCCCGGCGCGATCTGGCCGTGCTCGGCTTCCCAGGCGGTCACATCATCGACCGTCAGGCGGTAATCCACGTCTGCGGCAGCTTTGTCGCGGATGTCAATCACCACGGCGGGCACCACCAATTGCGAGGCGGGCACCATATCCGCGCTGCGCGCGCCCTCGATGAAAGTGTTGGGCGTGCCCCAATGCGTGCCGCTGTGCTCGCCAATCGAAATGCGGTTGATGAAGTAACCGTCGGCGTCATACGAGGCCCACGCCTCGACCTCGAACGCCGGATCGCCCGGCCAGAGGGGAAGAGTCTTCAACAAAGGCTGGGTCAGGTCGATCACTTGCCAGTCGGTCAGCGGTGCTTGTGCTGTCTGCGCTCGAGCGGAGTGGTGTCCGGCGAACGAGGTCAGCGCCGCGCCCAACACGACGGCCAGCGCGACTAAGGTCAACAGTCCAACTATTCTTTTCATCATCATTCCCTTTCTTCAAAGCTTGCCCTACGTGTTCATATTATCCAGTATTTCGTGCCGCAAGCGTTCGTACTCTTCCGCCGAAATCAGATTCGCGCTGCGTGCATCCTGAAGCTGGCGGAGCCGCTCGGAGAGCGTGCCGTTCCCGGCGCCGATCTCAGTAGCGCTCGCCTGTCGGGCGAAGTCGATCACCCGCTGGATGGCTTCCGCGTTTTCGGGGGGCAAATCGTCCAGCGCAATCTCGCGGTTGTTTACGCGCACAATCATTGGCGAACTGCCAGACAGGGAGTTCCGTTTTCGCGCGTCTCACTACGCCCCGGATGCCGGACCCGGTCACGGCCGTGAGGCCGCCCATGCTGAGCACCAGCCCGATCAGAAACGGCACGGTGAACCCGGCTCCCGCATACAAAAAGGCTTTGCCGGTCACGTTGCGCTGATTCCCGCTTCCGTCTATGCAGTAGATTTGCCCGCCGCGCACGGTGCCGCGCAGATCGCTCTGCGTGTGGAAATCCTGCACGAAGGTTTCGTTCCCTTTGCAGTACAGCGTTTCCTGCAGGTTCATCAAGGTGGAATTGTTCTCGAAGATGACGGGCAGCACCGCCAGCCCAAACAGCGCGGCAAAGGCGATAACATTCAACACCAGCGCCAGTACACAGCCCACAGACCCGCTCAACATCAATTTCGACATGGGGACCCCCTACTTGCCGAACACTCCGCTGCACCTCACGCCGCGAGGGTGGATTCAATTGGTGCTGTGATTGTAGGCGAATCACGGGGCGAGTGCCTTGTGGGAGTTTACGGGAAGAGGGTGCGCGACCACTGGTCGCGCGGGGGATCGGGGCGTTCAGGCCGTGCGGTTACCGTCGCCCACCGCCTGCAACCGGGAGGGCAGCGGCTTGCCGGTGATCCACGCGCGGACCATCGCGCTGAAAAGGTCGGGGTCCTCGATGTTCCAGCCGTGGCCCAGACCCGGTGCGAACCGTCCCTCTGCGTGGGGCAGCATGCCCGCAATCACACAGACGGCGTCTGTGATGATCTTCGCTTCCCGGCTGCCCGCCACGACCAGCGTGTACGTGTCCACGCTGCGCAGCGACGGCGGCACGCGATAATAGGCCGCTTCTGTGTAGATACGGCGGTAGGCGGGCATCGACAGCGCCTGCAGGTTGGCGGTGAAGGCGGCCTGCATCTCCGGCGAGAGGTGTAACGCTTGCGCCTGCTGCCGCGCCAGCCAGCGCCGCTTCAACAGGACGGAGAGCAGCGCCAACTGCGGTCTCAGCAGCGCCCGGTTGGGCATCGGCGCGGCGGTGACTCCGCTCATCACGACGCGGTCCAGGACCTCGGCGTGGCGTTCCAGCAGGGCCAGACCGAGGTAGCCGCCCAGCGACAACCCGACCACGTGCGCCCGTCCGCGTGTGGCGTGCGCCTCGATGATGGCCGCGATCTGGCGGGCCGTGTCCCGCAGCGAGACCCAGGGCACGCGGTTGCTCTGGCCGTGTCCGGGCAGATCGACGTTCAGGCAGTGGAAGTCGTCCAGCGCGGCGATCTGCGGCGCCCACATCCAGCCGCTGGTGCCGATGCCGTGCAGGAAGACGATGCAGGGCGCGCCGGGCGTGCCGATCTCGTGGACGTAGAGCGACATCGTGGGACCTCTCATAGGGTGGCGAACGTGACCTCACTCCATTCTACTCGAATCGTCGTCGCGCCGCCGGGCTTGGCAGATTTGCCAGGGTGATCCATTGCCGCTGTAAACCGCGTATGATAGGATGGAGCGCCATGCTTCGATCTACGTGAGACGGACGGTGAGTGATGAACGCAAGACAACACCCAATTGATGTCGCCGTGCTGGGCGCGACAGGCGCGGTCGGACAGCGCTTTATCCAGCTTCTTGAGGGGCATCCCTGGTTCCGCGTGGCGGAAGTCGTCGCCAGCGACCGCAGCGCCGGACAGCGCTACGGCACCGTGACGCGCTGGGTGCTGCAAGGCAATCCGCCCACTGATGTGGCCGGGCTGGAAGTGCTGCCCCTGGAGGCGGATGTCCAGTCACCGATCGTATTTTCGGCGCTGCCGAGCGACATCGCCAAAACGGTCGAGTGGCGGCTGGCGGCGGATCACATGGTGTGCTCGAACGCCAGCGCTTACCGCATGCAGTCCGAAGTCCCGATCCTGCTGCCGGAGATCAACGCCGAACACGCCGATCTGGTGGCCGTTCAGCGCCGGATGCACGGCTGGACTGGCGGCCTGATCACCAATTCCAACTGCACCAGCGCGCCGGTAGCGATGGCCCTGGCCCCGCTGCGTCAATTTGGAATCGAGGCGGCGCAGGTGGTCAGCATGCAGGCGATCAGCGGCGCGGGCTATCCGGGTGTATCGGCCATGGACATCACCGACAACGTGATCCCGTTCATCAATGGCGAAGAACCCAAACTCGAACTTGAGCCGCGCAAGATGCTGGGCGCGCTGGCCGGGGATCATGTCGAGCTGCTCGACTGTGTGATGAGCGCGACCTGTACGCGCGTACACGTTCTGGATGGGCATCTGGTTGCCGTCGCGGTGCGTTTCGCCGATCCGGTTACCGAAGCACAACTGCGCGACGCGTGGAGCACGTTTAAAGGGCCGGAACCGGTGCCCGGGCTGCCCTTCGCGCCCGTCCATCCGGTGATCGTGCGCGACGAACCGGATCGTCCCCAGCCGCGCCGTGATCGTGATGCCGGTAACGGCATGGCGACCGTCGTCGGTCGGCTGCGTCCGGACCCGGTGATCGGCGGTTGGAAATTCCTGGCGCTGGCGCATAACACGGTGCGCGGTGCGGCGGGCTGCTCGATTCTGAACGCGGAGATGCTGGTCGCGCGCGGGGATGTGTAACGTGTGATTTGCCCCCAATCCTCAACGCGATTGCTGCCTGTTTTCCCCCAGGGAGAGGGTGGGGCCAACGTTCTTTTACTCGACAACCAGTACGCGCGCGCCATGACGCGAAGGGCGTGTCGCGTTGGTGAGGCAGGCGACCTTCATCTCGTCGTAGACGGCGCGCATCGCGGCGGCGGCGGACTCGGCGGTCTCAGCCGACCCGCACACGGCGCACAGCGTCGGACCGGCTCCGCTGATCACCAGGCCAAGCGCCCCGGCGCGTTTGGCGGCGGCGCGGACGTCGGCCAGCCGGAGCATGAGATGCGCGCGCGCGGGTTCGATGATGCCATCACTTTCCATCGCGACGGCCATCGCTTCGAGATCGCCCCGGTGCAGCGCATCGACCAGCCGCGCGACCGCGCCCGTCTGCGCGACCATCGCTCCCAGCGACACCATTTTGGGCAGCACGCGGCGCGCGTCGTTGGTGGGCACGGAAATATCCGGTGTCACCAGGGCAAAATGCAGAGTCTCAGGCACGGGCAGCATGCGGATGTCGCTCAATTCCGCGCCGGTGATCAGGGTGATGCCGCCCAACAGGCTCGGTCCCACGTTGTCCGGATGGTAGCCGCTAACGGCGGCTTCACCGTCCAGGCAGGCCGGGAGCAAACTGCTGCGCGCCAGCGGATAGCCAAACAGCGCGTTGACGGCCACCGCCGCCGCCACCGCACTGGCAGCGCTGCTGCCCAATCCACTTGCCAGCGGCAGATCCTTGGTCAGCGTCAGGCTGACGCCGTGTTTCGCGCCAATGCGTTTGAGCACGCTCTGGGCCGCGACCGTGGCGGTGTTTTGCTGCGGATCGCGCGACAAGCGCCCGCCGTCGCCTTCAATGGTCGTGAGGACGGCCCCCGGTTCGTCGCGCGGAATGGCACAGACGGTGTCGCCCGGTGACTCAAACGCGACGCCGATTACGTCGAAAGCCACGCCGAAATTGCCCATACTGGCCGGTGCGAAGGCTTCTGCTCTGGCATTTGGCATGATCAATGTTATCCTTGGTGCGAGTAATCCCTGTGTTGGCAAGAGGTGAATGATGCCCAGCGTTTTGAAATGCATGGACTGCGGTCGAGAATACCCCATTAATGCTGTCCTGTACACCTGTGAATCGTGCGGCGGATTGTTCGATGTGCAGCACGATCTGGGCGGTCTGCGCGGCTCGGCGCGCGCCTTATTCGACAGCCGGATGGGCACGCTCGAACGGCCCTATCGCAGCGGCGTATGGCGCTACAAGGAGTTGATCTATCCGGACCTGGAGCCTGATCAGGTCGTCAGCCGCGACGAAGGCAATACCAATCTCTACCATGTCCCGCGTCTGGCCGATTGGGCGGGTGTAACGACGCTCTACCTGAAGCACGAGGGCGAAAACCCGACCGGTTCGTTCAAGGATCGCGGTATGACGGCGGGTGTCACCCAGGCCAAGCGGCTGGGGATGCGGCGCGTGGCGTGCGCCTCGACCGGCAACACCTCGGCCTCGATGGCCGCCTACGCCGCCTACGCGGAGATGGAAGGCATCGTCTTCTTCCAGAACAAGCAGATCGCGCTCGGCAAACTGGCACAGGCCATCGCCTACGGCGCGACGTGCGTGCAGATCAACGCCGATTTCGATAAGAACCTGGAGCTGGTGCGCGAGATTTCGGACCGGTTGGGGATTTATGTGTTGAACTCGATCAACCCCTTCCGGCTGGAAGGCCAGAAGTCGATCATGTTCGAGACGATCCAGCAGTTGGGCTGGCAGGTGCCGGACTGGATCGTGTGTCCGGGCGGCAACCTGGGGAACAGTTCGGCTTTTGGCAAGGGGCTGCACGAGCTGCACGCTATCGGACTGATCGACCGGCTGCCGCGTCTGGCGATTATCCAGGCGGAAGGCGCGAATCCCCTCTACCGCGCCTACAGGAACGGGTTCGAGCAGTTCGAGCCGATCCACGCGGAAACCATCGCGACCGCCGTGAAGATCGGCAATCCGGTGAATTATCCCAAAGCGGCGCGCGCCGTACGCTGGACCAACGGCGTCGTGGAGCAGGTCACGGATCAGCAGATCATGGACGCCAAAGCCCTGATCGACCGGGCCGGGATCGGCTGCGAACCGGCGTCGGCGTGTTCGTTGGCCGGAGCGCGCAAACTGGCCCAGGCGGGCATCATCCGCCCCGGCGAGACGGTGGTCGGCATCCTGACCGGGCATATTCTCAAAGACCCGGACGCGACGATTGGCTATCACGCCCAAACGCTGGATGGGCTGGACGCGGCCTATCCCAACCCGCTGCATCAGGTCGAACCGTCAATCGAGGCGATCACCGCCATTCTCGAAGGCAATCTTGAGCCGGTCATCTAGGCGTGGGGCCCGTTAAGCCCTTATCCTCTAACCCCTTCCTCCATTACATGGGGGAAGGGGAAACGGTCGCCGCGTTGCCGTTATCCCGCGTTAGTGCGCGCCATTGTTGAGGACGGCCAGCTCGTGGATCGACTGCACCGCGCGCAGTGCCTCGTCGGAACGGACCACAATCGACACGCTGTAATCGCTCGCGCCCTGGGCGATGGCCAGAATATTCACCCGTTCGGCGGCCAGCGCCGTGAACACCCGCGCCGCAACTCCTGACTGCGTCAGCATCCCCGCACCAACCACCGCGATGATTTGCACGTCATTGTCGGCCAGCGCGCGCTCGATGTCCTGCCGACCGAATTCCGCTTCAAGCTCGGCCTGGATCGAATGGACGACATCACTGGCTTTCTTCTGAGGCACCACAAAACAGATGCTCTGCTCACTGGAGGACTGCGCGATCATCAGCACGTTGGCCGCCTGACGCGCCACCGCTGAAAACGTACGGGCGGCGATACCCGGTACGCCAACCATACCGCGCCCGGCGACTGTCACCAGGCTGACATCTTTAATCGCGGTCACGGCTTTGACCGTGCCGGGCGTGGTTTCTTCGCGGTGCGTGATCAGCGTGCCCGGCGCGGACGGGTTGAACGTATTCTTGACGCGCACGGGGATGCCGCGCTCGAACAACGGCTGTACTGTTTTAGAGTGCAGGACTTTCGCGCCGAAATAAGCCATTTCGCCCGCTTCACCATACGAGATGACCGGGATGACTTTCGCGCCCGGCACCATGCGCGGGTCCGCCGTCATGACGCCGTCGACATCGGTCCAGATCCATACCTCGTCGCTGTCCACATACGCGCCCAAAATGGCCGCGCTGTAATCGCTCCCGCCGCGCCCCAGGGTTGTGATCACACCCTCGCGCGTGGCCCCCAGAAAGCCGGTCACGACCGGCACAAATCCCTGTGTCAGCAGCGGCAGCAGCGTGCTGCGGACCTTCGCCTCCGTCTCCTCGAACAGCACGCCCGCGTTCTGGAATTGGTCATCGGTCACGACCAGATAGCTGGCGCTGACGGTCACGCTCGCGATCCCGATCTGGCGCAGCCGGGCCGAGACAATCGGCATGCTCATGCGCTCGCCCAGCGAGCCGACCTTGTCCATCGCCTTGGCTGAGACTTCGCGCAGCACGTAAATGCCATAGCACAGCGTCTCGAACTCATCGATCAGCGTTGCGATCTCGTCGTGCAGGGCGATGCGCTCCACGTCTGAGGTGATCAGGGCGCGAATGGCGTCCTCGTGCTTGCGGCGCAGCAGGGCGGCGTTGGTCTGATAGCGCGCCGCGTCACCAGCGGCGGCGCTCTGCGCGCCCTGGATCAGCAGATCGGTGACGCCGCCCATCGCGGAGCAAACCACCAGAATGCGCTCGTGATCGGCACACGACCGGCCCACGATGTCGGCCACCTGCGCGATAGCTTCGGCGCTGCCGACCGAAGTGCCCCCGAATTTCATAGTCAATGTTTGCATGAAGATTCTCCCATGTTGGCCGGGCCTGTGCGCACAGACGCAAAATAATGACGATCCCCAACAATCGCACCACCAGCGCGATCAAAAAAGCGCGGAGCCGGCTTACGCTCCACGCTTGAGGGTGTTCTGATGTAGGAAACTGATCCTTACGCGTCCCTCTCGCACGCAGCAGCCGGCAGCGCCCGCCCGGTACCCATAGTACCGGTGGTCGTAGTCATCATCATGGGAGTCAGGCCCAGATTGCGCGCGCTCATTACTGCCTCGATGCGATCAGAAATTCAGGCGTGTAGGGTAGCACGTTCGCCGCCGTTCGTCAAAAATCTGGCCGCTGGTCACACGAAGTGGGGCGGCTCCGACAGGACCGTCGCCCGCCACAGCGAACCGTTGGTGTGCAGTTCCAGCACGCGGCCGTCCGGCACACGCACCAACAGGTGAATCCCGTCCTGGGCGCGCCAGCGTCGTCCGACATCGATCACGGGCAGGTCCGCGCCATCCCAGCGCACGCTGTAGGGCACCGGCCAGCCATCCGGAAGAAAGGTCGCGTCTACGGAAGTGACCCGATATTTCATCACAGTTCATCCACACTCAGCTAACGATGTTCGGACGGTGTCGCCCGGACACCGCACAGTATACGCGCACTCCCCGCGCGAGTCTAGCCTGCAATGGCGGGCTGCCGAGAGTCACGGAGGAAGACCGGAGAGCACAAAGGGAACAATACACGCCTTCGGCTGTCTCGAATAGAGCGTGAAGGCCATTTTCGAATAAATTGTGAATTCTATGCAGTAAGACTCAAAGAAATATGATGCTCTATAGTATTGCTACCTTGCTAGCCCTATACTGATAGCATGAAGAAAGAATTGACAATACATCTTCTATTAATCAACTTCTCAAGGAGATAAAATCAACATGTTCCGTCGTATCAGTATTGCCTTGGCCGTGACCGTAATGATTGTGCTCTTCGCCGTTTCTCCCGCTCTGGCCGACTCCGTCACTTATTCCGGTGATACTACAGGCGGTCCCACCTTCAACCGCACCTTCGCAAGCTGCAGCGGTTTGTCCGGTACCGGTACTGCCGTAGCCTACCGTACCCAACCCTTCTTTGTGTCGGCAGACGGACTATACACCTTTTCCAGCATCCAGAATGGGTTTGACGGATATTTGTTTCTTTACACATATCCCTTCAACTCTGGCGACGCCCAGGTAAACTGCCTGAGTGGCGATGATGATGGATCTGGCGGGATTGGTACGTCAGACTTCAACTACACCTTGACCGCCGGCACGATCTATGTTCTGGTCACAACAGGCTTCGGGAATGGCGACTACGGACCATTTGAAAATAAGATCGAAGGTCCGGGCACGATTACCTTGGGCACCCAAGCCGCTGCTCCTGACGTTCCAGGCGAAGACATGGTGTACATCCCGCCCGAAGCGGTCGTAGGAATGTTCCTGGCCGATACGCCGGTCTACTACGCGCCGCAGGCGGATGCCGTTACCACGATCGTGATGGAAGCTGGTAAGACGGTGTGGGTATACGGGGTCGACAGCAGCGGCCAATATTATCAGGCCATGATCGCGGGCCATTTCTTCTGGGTGCCGGTCAGCACGATGGGGCCAAATCCTGATACCGTGTGGAACAACACACCCTTGCCCCAGGTCGTCATCGACACCGGAACCGCAATGGATAGCAGTTCGAAATAACATACTATCCGTAAGCGGCTGGTGGGGAAGTAACGTCGCTTCTCTCACGGCCATTTACAGATAGAACTCTGTAGTGATGTTGAGGCCGCCAGGTGAAATGGCGGCCTCAGCGCGTTACTTCAGTTACTTCACGTCATGCCAGGTCGTGTAGACCTCGGCCTGCTCAGCTTTGATGGCGCGCAGCAGTGCGTCTTGATCGATTGGGATGCGGTAGACACGCACCCCGGTCGCGTTAGTGATCGCGTTGGCGATGGCGGGCGTGGTATTGATCGACACGATCTCGCCGACACCCTTCGCGCCGAATGGCCCGGTGCTGACCGGGTCTTCCACGATGTGCGAGATGATCTCCGGCGTGTGCTTGATGCTCGGAATCTTGTAGCGAGCGAAGAGCGTGCTCCACGGAACGCCGTCCTCGATGATGTAATCCTCGGTCAGGCAGTTGCCCATGCCCATCGTGATCCCGCCCTCGACCTGACCTTGCAGCGTGCGCGGGTTGATAGCGCGCCCCACATCGTTGGCGGCGATGATCTTCAGGACTTTGACTTCGCCTGTCTCCGTATCCACCTGGACCAGCGCGGCCTGCGTCGCGTAGGAGAACGCGAAATGCATGTCGCCGCCGGTGCCCAGCGGTTTGGTTTCCGGAGCGTTGTAGCTGTAACGCACTTTGGCGTCCTGGCCCTGTTCGTGCATCCAGTTTACGACTTCTCCGATGTCAACCGAGGAGCCGTTATAACGCACGCACCCGCCTTCGAAGCGCAGTTGATCGGGCGCGACGCTCAGCCGTTCCGCCGCGACCGAGGCCAGCGCCTCGCGCATCGTAACGGCGGCGTAACGCGCCGCGTTGCCGCTGACGTAGGTCTGGCGCGACGCTGTAGTCGGACCGCCGTCGGGCGTCAGATCGGTGTCGGACAGCAGGACGCGCACCCGTGCCACCGGCATGCCCAGTTCTTCCGCCGCGATTTGCGCCAGCACGACGCTCAAGCCCTGGCCCATATCGGCGGACGACGTGCGCACTTCCGCGATCGAGTTGGGGAACATCTCGATCTCTGCGACGGAGCAGTCCGGCGCGCCGCCGCCCAACCCGGTGTTTTTGTAGGCGCAGGCGATGCCCCAGCCGTAAGCTTTGCTGCCCTCGCGCCAGCCCCACTGGAAAGGTTGATCGCCGCCGCGCATATCGCCCTCGACGCGCTCGATCGTTTCCATCAGGCCGACGCTCTCGCGCAGAAGCTGCCCGGTCGCGGTGACCGTCCCGACGCGCTGCGCGTTTTTGCGGCGCAGCTCGAACGGGTCCATGCCCAGTTCCGCCGCCAGCAGATCCATATTTTGCTCGACGGCGAAGGCCGACTGCGTGACACCGAAGCCGCGAAACGCGCCCGACGGCGGGTTGTTGGTATACATGGCGTAGCAGTCGATCTTGGCGTGTGGCATCACATACGGGCCGGTGGCGTGGGTCGTGGCGCGCGTCATGACTTTGTCTGACAGGCTGGCATATGCGCCGCCGTCGCCGTAGAGCGTCGCCTGGACCGCCATCAGCGTACCGTCGCGCTTGGCGCCGGTCTTGATGCGGATTACAGTCGCGTGGCGCTTGGGGTGGAACAGCAGCGATTCCTGGCGTGTGTAGAGCATTTTCACCGGTTTCCCGGTGACGCGCGCCAGCATGGCGACGTGAATTTGCCCGGCGATGTCTTCCTTGCCGCCGAACCCGCCGCCGATCAGCGTGCCGCGCACGCGCACATCGTCTTCGTTTAAACTCAGGGCACGGGCGGCCTGACGCCGGTCTTCGTAGGGAATCTGGGAGCCGACGTAGATCGTCAGTTTTTGGTGCGCCTTGTCGAAGCCCGCCGGGACCGCGATCGCGCATTCCGGTTCCATGAAAGCGTGCTCGATGGTCGGCGTGCGGTATTCGCGCTCGATGATCACATCCGATTCGGCGAAGCCCTGCTCGATGTCGCCGTGGCGGACCTTGATATGCTTCAGCAGATTGCCGTCCGGCCAGTTCTCGTGGACTTTGGGCGCGCCCGGCGCGTGGGCCGACTGCGGATCGGCCACGACCGGCAGCGGCTGATACTCGACTTTGATCAGATCCAACGCGCGCGCGGCGATATCGGCATCATCCGCGGCGACAATCGCGACCGCGTCGCCCATGTAATGCACTTTTTCCGCCGCCAGCACGGGCCAGTCGTCGATGATCAGCCCGTGAATGTTCGTGCCGGGCACGTCGGCGTGCGTCAGTACGGCGTAGACTCCCGGCAGCGCTTTGGCCGCGCTGGTGTCGATACTCAGAATGCGCGCGTGGGGAAACCCGGCGCGCAACGTGCGCGCGATCAGCATGCCGGGGAAGGCGTAGTCATCCGTGAAGCGCGCCCGCCCAGTTACTTTGTCGCGCATTTCCTGCGGCGCAACCGGCAGCCCGACGGCGGTCATCGGCTGCGGGCTAGTGCCACCCCAGGGCTGCGCCCCTTCGCCGCGCAGTTCGCTGGCGGCGGAGTGGATCGCGCTGATCACGCTGGTGTAGCCGGTACAGCGGCAGTACGAGTCCTTGAGCGCGATCTTGATGTCCTGGTCGCTCGGATCGGGGTTGCTGTCCAGCAGCGCCTTGGCGGTCATGATCAGGCCGGGCGTGCAGAATCCACATTGGACCGCGCCGTGCTCGATGAACGCTTCTTGCAGGGGGTGCAAAGTCTCGGCATCGGGCGCTAAGCCTTCGATGGTCGAGATCGACGCGCCCTGAGCCTTGAAGGCCGGGTAAATGCACGAATCGACCGGCACGCCGTCCACATGGACGGTACACAGACCGCACTCGGCTTCTTCGCAGCCGATCTTGGTGCCGGTCAGCCCGAGATCGTAACGCAGGACCTGGGCCAACGTGCGCGATTCCGGCACGTCCAGATCATAAGGGGTGTCGTTGACGGTGAGTTGCAGTTTGCTCATGATCGGTTTTCCTCCACCGGAATTTTGTTCATTACATCCCCACGCCTTCGGGGATCGCTTCACCTGTGCGAGCGCGCTGCGCGGCCAACGGCAGCACACGGCGCAGCAGCACGTCGATCATTTCCTGGCGATATTCGGCAGTGGCGCGGTACTTGCTGGTACGCGAGCTGAGCGTCGCGCGGGCGGCTTCCAGCGCTGCCGCTACAGCGTCCTCTCCGACGAGTTGGCCGCGCAGGGCCGCTTCGACCGCCGCAGCCCGTTGGGGGACCTTTGCTACCGGTCCGACGCATACTCGCGCGTCCACGTAGTGCGTACCGGAGTCGTCCAGCCGGACCCAAGCCGCACAACCCAGAATCGGCAGCGCGACGCCTTGCGGGCGCATGATGCGCTTGAAGGCGGTCGCCTCATACACGCGGCTCAAAGGAACGCGGAAACCCAGCAGCAAGTCGCGCGTCCAATCCAACCGCGACTGGCCCGGCCCCACGAACAAGTCGACCAGCGGCAGCCACTGCCGCACGCCGTCGATTACGGCTTCGGCTTCAGCGTCGAGCGCGACCAGCGAGGTCGTGCCATCGGCGGCCGGGAGCGCGTGCGCGACGTTGCCGCCCAGCGTGCCCACGTTGCGCACCTGCGGCCCGCCGACCACCCCGCAGCTTTCGACCAGGCAGGTCGCCCGGTCAGCGATCAGCGGGGAAGCCACGATAGCGGTATGCGTCACCGCCGCGCCGATCAGCGCGGAGTCGCCGTCCTGCGTGATGCGCGCCAATTCGTCAATGTGCGTGATGTCGACCATCGCTTCAGGGTGCGGACAATGCCCCTGGCGAATGTCGAGCAGCAGATCGGTCCCGCCCGCGATGATCCGCGCGCGGCCTGCGTAAGACTGTAACAACGAGAGAGCTTCGTCAATAGTTGAAGGCGTATGATAAGTGGTCCACAGAGTCATAGATTCTAATCCAGTCGCCTGGCACAGGTTGAACGATTCGCGGATGGACGGCGGCAAGCACTTTTCGGTGAGCGAGGATACTCAACGCCGCTGTGCCCCAGGCACACGCGACCTGACCCGCCGGAGGTCAATACACACTTAGCCCGATGATAACACGATTTGGTTGAGACGGTCAAACTCGGGCCGCCACAAACCTTCTACACCAGGAAAGATGCGATCACGGTTCCAGCCGTGATCACACCTCAGGAGGAGTTCCCGTATTTGAATTACTGACGATCCGGTTGTTGCATGACGGGATACGCTCCTATCAGGCGCACCTGATCCGTTTGGTGTCGCCTGCTTCGAGGGGCGCGAATCCGATCAGCTTGGCCTGCTCAATCATGCTGGAGGAGGCGGCGGTGGATATGGGACGAACGATTGCCAATGGGTGATTTTGCCATCCTTGACATCCACCACAAAAACTTGCTTGACCTCCATAGTTATTCCGTTGACTAACTCATGGTGTGTGTCTGCTTCGAGCACGACTGAATTAGCCGTCTCCCAGGAGCGCAGAACCGTCCATTTGGGCTGCTTAAGCAGCCCAAAGGCAAAATCCATCCCCGCGCGAATAGCATCCTTGCCGACCATGGTTGGATTCGGATAGTGGGGGTCAAACAGGACAGCATCGTCGGTGAAGGAGGCGAGGGTACGTGCCATGTCTTTGTCCGTCATGGCGTCCAATAGCTGCATTGCGGCGTCTTTCGATGAAGCGACCATGAGTTCATTTACCCCCTATTTAGGCTTAGCAATCAGCCCAACTTTTCGGTTTTTTTATTATAAACCAGTTTTTTATCGGGAGTGAGTTCGTTCCCTAAAGGGTGAGGCTTATGAGCGAAAGAGCTTCGTCGATAGTTGAAGGCGTATGATAGCCGGGGAACAAAAAAGTGCTCGCGGATGAGCATCAAGCTCACCTGTGGAGCACCTTCAGCGTGGTTTGGCCGTGCCTATGACCAGCAGTAGCGTTTACGTTGTACCCGGACGATCGCCTACGGGGTTTCCCGCACCGGACTCACTTCGATAACATGGGTCAGCCATTCCAGCGCTTCGTCGGCATTGTCGAAGACCATCGTCCTCAACCCGTGCTCGTAATAGGTGTCGACGAATTCCTTCAAATTCATTTGGGCCATGATGTCGGCCGGGACCACCAGCGCCCAGAACTTCCACCCGGACGCCGCCGCGCGCGGGAACCAATCGGTCTTCGACCACTCTGTGTCTTCGTCGGACAGGGCACTGTTATTCCGGTCGTCCGAGAGCCATTTCTGAGCGTTATGTATCTTGAGCAGCTCCGCTCCTCCGTTCAAAATAGCTCGAAACTCGGGCCCGGAAATGGGCTTGTGAAACACATGATGCACGATTTTGGCTTCAGGGTGGAACATCAGCGTTGCGTAGTCCGTATCAATAATCTTTAAGGTGGTGGTCACAGGTCTATCCCCTCTCCCATCGCTAGAGTGCAGGCGTCGCATTCCTGCCTCGCCTCTTAATCCTGCTGACCTTGATTGTCAGCCTTAAGCTCACTATAGGTGTACGTCATTTGCCGTGGATAAAATTATTGTTAATGGTTCCTTATTTTTGGCCGTCATTCGTGAAAAAGAAACGAACGCCCAGGCCGCGATCGATCCTGCAGATCTGCGAATAGTGCGGATGCCCGCATCGTGTAGGCGCGAGGGATGTTGGCGGAGTCCGTGCAGCAGGGCAGGAAGAGTCGGAAAGACGTGCGGTCCGCTGGTTGGAATCGGGTTGGCGCGCCCCCTAAAAATAGGGGATTGCACCTGTACCAGTTGACACTATAATTATATGCAGATGGTAGCGCAGGGCGGAGCCGCAGGTTCCGCTCATTCCAAATCTATACTGGGTCTCGCCCGTTAAGCCGATCCCGGATCGGCTTATTTTATGGGAGAAGGACTACAATGACCGAGCAGGATACCACTCAAACACCGGAACTGGAGGAGCCCCCTGGTCTTAGCCCCCAGACGCTCACTCCGCATGTCCCCGCGCCTGTCGCTGACCGTGCTGTCACGCTGACGCGGACTCCCCGTCCTGCGCTGTGGGCCGATGTGCCCGACAGCCAATGGGACGATTGGCGGTGGCAGTTAGCCCATCGCCTGAACTCCGTCGAGGAGCTTTCACAACTGATTCACCTGACGCCGGAAGAAATCGCGGGCCTCACGGCCGAGAACAAATTCCGCGTCGATATCACGCCCTACTTTGCCAGTCTCATCGATCCGGACGACCCGTTGTGCCCGGTGCGGCGACAGGTCATTCCGTTGGGGCGCGAACTGGAAGCGTTCGAGGGCATGATGGAGGACAGCCTGGCCGAGGATCAACACAGTCCTGTGCCGGGCCTGGTGCACCGTTACCCTGATCGCGTGCTGATGTTGATCACGACTCAGTGCGCGAGCTACTGCCGGTATTGTACGCGCAGTCGCATCGTCGGCGATCCGGTAGCCAACTTCAGTCGGGCAGAGTTCGAGTTACAGCTCGATTATCTGCGCCGCACGCCCCAGGTGCGTGATGTGCTGCTCAGCGGCGGCGATCCGCTCACGATTGCGCCCAAGACGCTGGAATACATCCTGTCCAGCCTGCGCGCCATCGAGCATATCGAGATCATCCGCATTGGCAGCCGCGTGCCGGTCTTCCTGCCACAGCGCATCACCGACGAGTTTGCGGAGATGCTGGGCCGCTACCACCCGCTGTGGATGAATATTCACGTCAATCACCCCAAAGAGATCACGCCCGAGTTGACGCGCGCACTTGACAAACTGTCGCGCGCCGGAGTCCCGCTTGGCAACCAGAGCGTGCTGCTGGCCGGGATCAATGACAGCCTCAACATCCAGCGCGAGCTGGTCCACACGCTGGTACGCAACCGCGTGCGGCCCTACTACCTCTACCAGTGCGATCTGGTCAAGGGCGTGGGGCATTTCCGCACGACGATATCCAAAGGAATCGAGATCATCGAAGGGCTGCGTGGGCATACCAGCGGCTACGCGGTGCCGACCTATGTGGTCGATGCGCCGGGCGGCGGCGGCAAGATCCCGGTCATGCCGCAGTACCTGATCAGCCAGGCTCCCGGCAAAATCGTGCTGCGCAACTACGAAGGCTACATCACCACCTATGATGAACCGCTTGACTATGACCCGCACCAGATCGATCACCTCGACGCCCAGGCGAACCAGCGGCGCGAGGCGGGCCAGGGGGGTGTAAGTTTGCTGCTGTCGGGCGGAGCCGCGTCGATCAAGCCCGAAGGCTTCGACGACATCCACCGCCGCAACGGCATCCAGCACCGCTTGAACGCCAACGCCGCGAAATGGCAGCGTTTCCACATGGGCAGCACCGAGCAAAGCCGCACCGTGCTCAAAGTCAGCGGCAAAGCCAACGGCGGCGCAAATGGGAATGGCGGCAGCAAGAACGGCCACAACGGCAAGCGCAGTACCGCCAATGGCCCTGCCACCATCAGCGGGCGCAAAGGTGCGCCGAATGGCAACGGTAACGGCAACGGAAATGGCCACAGCAATGGGAATGGCAACGGCCACGGTCCGAAGCATGAACACGACAGCGGCGATCACTCTGGCGAGGGAACGAACTGATGCGGATTGCGGTCCTGGCTAATCTGAAGAAGAATGCGCCCACCTGGGAAGGCATGTCGCCCGATCAGTGGGACGACCTGGACAGCCCCAAGACGGTTAACGCGCTCGTGGCCGCGCTGCAAAGCGGGGGTCACGAGGCGGCTTTTTTCGAGGCGATCATCGAGCCGCCATATAATCTGGTCGAGCGTTTGCGGGCGTACCAGCCCGATCTGTGCTTCAACATCGCCGAGAGCCATTTCGGAGATGGTCGCGAAGCTCAGATTCCGGCGGTGCTGGAAATGCTGCGGCTCCCCTACACGGGCAGCCAGGTGTTGACGCTGGCGCTGGCGCTCGACAAGCCCATGACCAAGCGCGTGCTCTATTATCACGGGCTGCCCACGCCGGAGTTCCAGGTGTTCGAGAACGCCGATGAGCAGCTCGATCCCGATCTGCTCGACGAGCACGGTGAGCTGTGCTTCCCGCTGTTTGTCAAACCGAGCCGCGAAGGCACGAGTATGGGCATCAGCGCGGACAGTGTCGTACGGACCGTCGCGCAGCTGCGCGTCCAGGTAGCCGACCAGCTGCGGCGCTACAACCAGCCGATTCTGGTCGAACATTACATCGAAGGGCGCGAGCTGACGGTTGGCATGCTCGGCAACCTGAAATCCCCGGCGGCGCGCCGTCTGAATGAGCGTACGGCGCCGAATATCCTGCCGGAAGGGCTGACCTTCCTGGCCCCGTTGGAAGTCAATTTCGCGGGCTACGATGGCACCGAGGGTGGTGTCTATACCAATCGCCTAAAAACCGAACTGGTCGACGATTTTCACTATTTCTGCCCGGCTCCGCTCGATCCCGCCTTGGATGCTGAGCTGAAGCGGTTGGCGGCGGCGGTCTTCCGCGTGACGGACTGCAAAGACGTGGCACGCGTGGATTTCCGGCTGGATGCCGCCAACGACGACAAGCCCTATATCCTGGAAGTCAATCCGCTGCCCGGTCTGAATCCCGGTTACAGTGATTTGTGCATCCAGGCTCACGGCGCGGACTGGACCTACGAACGGCTGATCAATACGATCGTAGAATCGGCGGCTGAGCGGCAGGGAATCGGCGTCACGACGTAAACGCAGCGCCTTCTGTCAGCATAATAACGCACTCCCCAGGAATCTTGACTGCCTGGGGAGTGTTTGTTTAAGCGATCGAGATGGGGTTCGCGACCCTCGTCCGGGTGATATCCGCGCTATTGGTTCTTCTTGATCTTTACGTCTACCGTCCGAGCATAGCCGTTCGTGGCGCGGAAGGTAACCGAAGCCGGGCACTCGCCATTGACTGGCATGGAGGTCGTGTATTTCTTATTGGTGCGGGTCATGTCTCCACCCGGCGAGGCCGTGATGCCCAGCCCAGTGTCTTTTACGCGACCACCATCTGCATTGAAGTAGGCAGTTAGCTCCAAAACGCCGGACGTCTGCTTGCAGATAGCCTTAGCTTCGATGTAGGAGCAAAAATCGACGGTCGACGTATCCGCGCCCAGCGCGCTGCTGGTGACGCAGTAGGCACTGGCGACTGTTCTTCCCGTGAAGCTGAGTCCAGTAATCACAACAACGGCGACCAGCGCGAGGATTAACGCGTACTCGACCAATCCTTGACCGTGTTGGGTAGCGCGATTACGCCGGAATAATTGCTTGACGAAGTTTAGCATTGTACCCTCTCCCCGCTGACTTACTGTGTTCTCCTGTGGTGAACCATCAATGATTGATGATGAATGAAGAAACAGGATGATCTTCTAAAACCATCCTAACACTCACACGATGCCCATCCATAAAAATGGCATTAAAATCAACTTTAAATTTATGAATCACGGCGGCGCCGGTCGCGGGGCGCCCGCAAACAAACGGCCCCCGGATGCAGCGGGGGCCGTTGGAGTTCGTCTAGGGCGCGAGATCGTGGTTAGCTTTGTTCACCCACGTCTTGCAGGAAATGGATCGCGGTAGGAATGCCTCTGTGGAAGCATTCCAGCGCGTATTTTTCGTTGGGACCGTGCAGATGATCGTCCGGCAGGCCGAAGCCCATCAGGATGGCGGGCACGTTGAGCGATTTTTGGAAGGTGCCGACAATCGGAATTGAACCGCCCTCGCGCATTAAGACCGGGCGCTTGCCGAACCCGTATTCGTACGCGCGCGCGGCGGCCTGCATATAGGGATGAGGTCGGATCGACGGTGACCCACATGCCGTTGTGCAGCGAGCGCACGCTGCTGGTAACAGTGGCGGGCGTATGATCGGCCACGAACTGCGCGATCAGGTCGTAAATCTCGTCCGGGTCCTGGTCGGGCACCAAGCGGCAGCTGACTTTCGCCATGGCTCGCGCGGGGAGCACGGTTTTGCCGCCTTCGCCTGTCCAGCCGCCCACGATCCCGTTGATCTCCAGGGTGGGCCGGATGCCCAGGCGCTCGTGCAGCGCGTAACCCTGTTCGCCCCATTCTTCGCTGACGCCAGTTTCGGCTTTGAGCCGCGCCAGCGGATAGGGTACCTTGGCCAGTTCGGCGCGTTCTTCGGCGCTCAGCTCGCGTACGCGGTCGTAGAACCCAGGGATGGTGATGCGGCCATCTGGTGTATGCATGGCGCTGAGGATCTCGGTGAGCGCCTGGATCGGGTTATGCACCGCGCCCCCAAACGTGCCGGAGTGCAGGTCCTGAGTCGGACCCTGGACTTCGATCTCGGTGTAGGTGATGCCGCGCAGCCCGACTACGAGTGACGGCGTGTCCAACCCCAGAACGTGCGTATCGGACACAACGACCACGTCCGCGGCGAGCAAATCGGTATGCTGTTCGACAAATTCGTACAGGTGGACCGAGCCGCTTTCTTCTTCGCCCTCGATGATGAACTTGACATTGACGCGGAGCGCATTTGTCGCCAACAGGCTGTGCACGGCTTTCATCTGGGTGAAGGTCTGGCCCTTATCGTCGGTCGCCCCGCGCGCGTATAAGTTGCCATCGCGGATATCCGGCTCAAAGGGATCGCTGAGCCATTGCCCGGCGGCGTCATCGGCGGGCTGCACGTCGTAATGCCCGTAGATTAAAACGGTCGGTGCGCCAGAGGCTCCCAGCCATTCCGCGTACACGATCGGGTGTCCGCCGGTGGGGAACAACTCTACACGCGTCATGCCCATGCTTTCGAAATCCGCTGTGAGCCATTCTGCTGCGCGGCGAATGTCGGCTTTGTGCTCCGACATGGTGCTGATGCTGGGAATGCGCAGCAGTTCTTTCAAATCGTCGAGAAATTCCGCCTCGTGAGCGGCAGCAAATTCATACGGATTCATGCGGTGCTCCTCACACGCCAACTACAAATGGATACTTGTCGCGCTGCTAACGCCCCGATTATACCAGGGAACGCCGCTGTCGGGCGTATCGCGTGAGAAAGGCAGCCGGAGATGGGGCTAGCCTCTTACGGCTGGCTGATCGCTGTTCGCACACACAAAAAGGCCGGGACAGCAGCTCTGCCCCGGCCTCACCATTAGCCTATTCAGTTGTCACGCCCGGCGGCGCGTGCGGGACTAGTTCAGGTAGTCGCGCAGATTATGAGCCAGGCGCGGATGGCGCAGGCGGCGCAGCGCTTCTTTTTCGAGCTGGCGGATCCGCTCGCGGCTCAGCCCGAATTTGTTGGCGATTTCTTCGAGGGTATGCGGCTCACCGCCACCCAGGCCAAACCGCAGTCGCAGAATGTGGCTCTGGCGCGGGGTGAGTTCGCTCAGCACTTCTTCGATCGTTTCTTGCAGCAGATGCTGCGTGGCCGCTTCGACCGGGCTGGGCGAGTCTTGATCTTCGATAAAATCCCCGAATTCGCTGTCGCCGTCGTCGCCAACTGGGCGTTCCAGGGCGATGGCGTGCTGGCTGGCATCCATCATGCCGCGCACGCTCTCGGCGGGCAGTTCCATTTCCTGGGCGATCTCTTCGGGGGTGGGACGGTGGCCAAGCGTCTGCTCCAGCAGTTGGGCGGTGCGGTACATCTGGCGGATGCGCTCGGTCATGTGCAGCGGAATGCGAATGGTGCGCGTTTTTTGCGCCAGCGCGCGGGTGATCGCCTGTCGAATCCACCACGTCGCGTAGGTGCTGAAGCGGTTACCGCGCTTGTAGTCGTACTTATCGACGGCGCGCATCAACCCGACGTTGCCTTCCTGGATCAGGTCAGGGAAGGGCAGACCCTGGCCCATATAGCGCTTGGCGATGCTGACCACCAGGCGTGTATTGGCCCGTCCCAGGTGTTCGCGTGCGGCCTGACCGTCTTCGACCAATTGGAGCAGGTGGTCGCGTTCGTCGAAGGAGAGCGCAGGATCGGCCAGACTCTCGGTGGCGTCGCGGCCCAGCTCGATCCGTTTGGCCAGATCGATCTCTTCCAGGGCGGTGAGCAGGGGTTCCTGGGCCATCTGGCGAAAATAGAGACCCACCGGGTCGTCGGCGGAGACGGCGTTAATATCACCCACACCTGGATCGTGTGACTCTTCCGCGGGTTGGAACTCGCCATCGACAGGCTCAATGTCGTCGCGCGGGTCAATCTCGTGCTGACGCAGTTCTATCCCCAATTCATCCAACTCGTCCAGCACCGCTTCGATGGCATTTACATCATCACTGTCTTCATCCAATAGCTCCAATACATCTTCGAACGTGACGTAGCCTCGTTGCTCTGCGCGGTTCATCAATTCCTGGATCACGTGGTTCCTGTTGCCTCCTGGAGGGTACTGCTGCGTGGAATCCGTGCTTCTGAAACGGTGAATAGGCAACAAAAGAGCACGGCTCCGCATCAGCTTACGAATGTAGGAGCACGCTCAGAAAATTATAGCACGAATTAGATGGGCGGGGAAGCCTGCGAACAGAACTTCATAGTGTACCGTGCAAGTTGCCAAACATGCGAAAAATAGATCGCTTAAGATTGCATTACGCGAATTCTATGCACGGCACAGCCTTATCGGGCTTAGCGTTCTGTGCTTTGCGATTCCGGAATCAGCGTCGCCAGGGGGACACGCCGGTAAAAGGCGCGGGCCGGGGCACGATTGATGTACCACACCACGTAGGGCGGCAGCACGAGCAGGCCCGGAAGCTGGCAGCGCAGCAGGACGCGCAGCCCCTGTTGCGTCTGGCCGCCGAAAATCGGATCGGCGGACGTCGTCCAGGCCTGGTAGATGCGATAACAATTGATGGCGGTCATGATCAGCAGCATGCCAACCAACGCGAACCGAATCCATGAGGGGCGGCCCAACCACGCCAGCGCGCATATGATCAACATCACGCCACCGAACAAGCCTTCCAGCCAGTTCCAGGTGGAAATATCCACACCACCCAGGATAAACGCTTCGTAGGCGGTCGCGTTGAGCCGCTTGAGAAAATACACTTCCAGCAGCGGCAGCACGCCGAACAGCGCCGCCGTGCCCCAAATGGCGATCGTCAGCCCCAACGGGCGGCGGACGCGATCCGCCTTTGCAGCGGTTGTCGACGGTGAGCGAGTCATCATTGATCGGGCCTCCGGCCCACTGGCATGGCGGGCGTCACGCTGCCTGCCGGGGTATGCGTGCTGTCTGATCCGGGGAAGGACGCGAGCACCGGCGTGATTTCTCCGGACGGCGTGACATAAGCGAGCACGGTCTGGTTGGGGGATGGGCCATCGGGCGGGGCGTCGGGGTCCGACAGTCGTCTCAAGAAATGCATCGAATGTCTCTCTTTGGTGTGCGTGACGTGCCGCTTGAGTCAGGGTCAGATGCCCTGCGCTTCGCGCCAGGCGCGAATATCTTCGGCGTGTTCTTCCTCGTGCCAGGTGGCGTTTTCGAGGATCAGGTAGCTGATCGGCTCGCCTTCCATCCACACGAACCGGCGGTTATCGTCCAATACGCGGCTGTCCAGGGCGTTGATGGCCTGGACGAGATGCTTGTGAACGCCCTCGAAATCTTCGAGCACGAGCGCCAGTGGGCGTCCCGCATTGAGATGGTACTGTTCCGCGTTCCATTCGTCGATGTCTTCGATGTCAACGATGCGCGGTGCCTGGGCCTTAAGCTGCGGCAGTTGGGCCAACGTGGTGACGAGTTCTGCCTCCCAGGCTACCAGGTGCGCCAGCGCATCTTTGACCGACCACAAACCGATGGCTCCAACCTGAACCATCTGGTCGGGCGTCAGCCCGGCGATGCTGTCCAACAGGGCGGCGCGGGCCGCCTGCAGATCGGCGATCACATCCGCTTTGGGCATGATAATCCGCGACCTCCTGGTCTTCGTTCCGTCATATGACGTTTGGTGAGCGCATTATAGCACCACGCCGGGAAAGCTCTCAACCGCCGCTTTCCGCGTCAGCGCTGATTCTCTGCTACACTTAGGCGCAGTTTGCGCTGCTCAAGGGAGTCTGTTTGATGACACGTTACGCTGAATTGGCCGACGTGGCTCTGCCCGATTTCGGCCTGCCATCTGTCGAACCCGCGATCCCGGCCCCGGTGTACCGCCAGCGGATCGCCGCGCTGGTGGAACGCGCCCGCGCCGAGGAGTACACGATCTTCGTGGTGTACGCCGATCGCGAGCATTTTGCCAATCTGGCCTACCTGACTGGCTATGATCCCCGTTTTGAAGAGGCGCTGTTGGTGTTTAACCTCGACGCGCCCGCCGCGCGCCCGACACTGCTCGTCGGCAACGAGGGCTGGGGGTACACGCCCATCAGCCCGATTCAGGACGACCTGGACATTGTGCTGTTTCAGAGCTTCAGCCTGTTGGGGCAAGATCGCAGCCGCAGCCCGCTCCTGGCGGATATTCTCGGCGCGGCGGGCGTGGTCCGTGGGGCGCAGGTCGGTGTCGCAGGTTGGAAGCATTTCGGACTGTCCGAAACCGACCGTCCCCAGACCTGGCTCGAAATTCCGGCGTATATCGTGGATACGCTTGCGCGCGCTGGCAGGCAGCCCGTCCCACGTCCACAACGCCAACGCCCTCCTGATGGACTCCGCTCATGGCCTGCGCGCGATTAATGAGGTCGAGCAGCTTGCACGCTTCGAGTTCGCCGCGACATACACGTCTCAGGCCGTGCGCGACGCGATTTTCAATTTGCGGCCCGGCATGACCGAGTTCGAAGCCGTCCAGGCGATGCACGTCAATGGGCTGCCGCTGTCATGCCATCTCATGCTTTCCAGCGGACGGCGCGCTTTTATGGGCCTGCCGAGTCCGTCGCTCAAGCCGATTCAGCGCGGCGAGCCCTTCACGACAGCCTATGGCGTATGGGGCGCGCTGAACTGCCGGGCGGGTTGGGTCGTTGCCGACGCCGCCGAATTGCCCGAAGACATCCGCGACTATGTGCCCAAACTCGTCGCGCCCTATTTCGAGGCGATCGCGGCCTGGTACGAAACGGTGGGGATCGGCGTGACGGGCGGCGCGCTGTACGACGTGATCGCCACGCGCCTGGGCGATCCCTTTTTCGGCCTGGGGCTCAATCCCGGCCACCTGATTCACCTGGACGAGTGGGTCCATTCGCCCATTTACGCCGGGTCGACGGAACGGCTGCAAGCGGGCATGGCGCTGCAAGTGGATGTCATCCCCGCGACGGGCACCGCCTACTTCACCACTAATATCGAGGACGGCGTCGCCCTGGCGGACGAGGCGCTGCGCGCGGCCTTCGTCGAACGCTATCCGGAAGGCTGGCAGCGTATCCAGGCCCGCCGCGCCTTTATGGAAAACGCGCTCGGCATCCATCTCAAGCCCGAAGTGCTGCCGTTTTCGAATCTCCCCGCCTATCTCCCGCCGTTTTTGCTGGCTCCGGGACGAGCCATGCGCATGGTCTAACGGATTCGCCTCGAAAACACTCCAGCGAACGCGGCGATGCGTGAGGGAAATCACACCATACCCTGCCGAAGGCTACTGGTAGATTGGAGGGAGATTGATTATCATGTTAAAGTTAACATTTTGGGGGTGATGAAAACTGTTTGTATCATCGGGCGTGACGGCGCGCAGCGCTCCGGACAGGACAGCAGTTATCATTAGAGTTTTGCTGAACTATTTCGAAGGAGTACCTTAATCATGATGACCTCACGCGAACGCGTATTAATGGCGCTGAACCATCAGGAACCCGACAAAGTCCCCCTGGACCTTGGTGGTTCTGTCACCAGCGGTATGCAGGTGAGTTCGGTCTATTTGCTGCGCCAGGCGCTCAAACTGGACCCGCCCGGCACGCCGGTTAAGGTGGTCGAGCCGTACCAGATGCTCGGCGAGATTAAGTTGGACCTGCTGGAAGCGATCGGCGGGGATGTAGTGCCGTTGGAAACCTCGCGCACGTTTTTCGGGTACCACACCGTCGATTGGAAGCCCTGGACGCTCCACGATGGGACGCCGGTGCTGGTCCCTGGCGGATTCAACACGGACCCGGAGCCGAACGGCGACATCATGCAATACCCCGAAGGCGACAAATCGGTGGCTCCCAGTGGACGGATGCCCAATGAAGGCTACTACTTCGACGCGATTGTGCGGCAGCCGCCCATCGATGATGACAATCTCAACGTCGAGGACAACCTGGAAGAGTTTGGCCCGATCACGGACGCCGAGCTGGAACGTTACGGGCGCCTGGCCAAACAACTGTACGAAGAAACCGACAAAGCCATTCTCGGCAATTTCGGTGGGACCGGCTTTGGCGATATCGCGCTGGTGCCTGCTCCCTGGCTGAAAAATCCGAAGGGCATCCGGGGTATCGAAGAATGGTACGTCAGCACGGTGTCGCGCTTTGATTATGTCTATGCGATATTCGAGCGCCAATGCGAAATCGCGCTCGAAAACCTGGCTAAGGTGTACGAGGTGGTCGGGGATCGCGTGGTGGCCGCGTTCGTCACCGGGACCGACTTCGGCGCGCAAAACGGGCCGTTTATCTCTACGCGGTCCTATCGCAAGCTGTTCAAGCCGTTTCACGTCAAAGTCAACAACTGGATTCACGAGAACACGTCTTGGAAGACGATGATCCATTCTTGCGGTTCGATCTATCGCCTGTTGCCCGATATCATAGACGCCGGGTTCGATGTGCTCAACCCGGTACAAACCGGCGCGGCGGAGATGGATCCGCGCCGCCTCAAGGCCGAATTTGGCGATCGGGTCACGTTCTGGGGCGGCGGTGTCGATACGCAGAAGACTCTGCCATTTGGGGCAGCGGACGCCGTGCATGACGAAGTGTGCGAACGCCTGAAGATTTTCGGGCCGGGCGGCGGGTTTGTGTTCAACCCGATTCACAACGTTCAGGCGCGCGTCCCTGTGGAGAACCTGCTCGCGCTGTACGAAACGGTGCGCGAGTGCCGCGATTACCCGCTGAGCTAGCGGGGTGTGTGTATTGCGCCGCTGGGAGGGGCGCTCCCGCCCAGCAGATTAATCGATTGCACGTTTGCCGAACTTAAAGCTGTGGATGGCACAAAGGAGTTGTTTGACATGTCGTTAATTGAAGAAATCCGTCAGGCTGTGATTGATGGACAGGCCAAGGTCGTGGTTCCCAAGGTCGAGCAGGCGCTCAAAGACGGGACGGACCCGAATGTAATCTTGCACGACGGCTTGATCGATGCCATGGCCGAAGTGGGCCGCCTGTTTGAAGAAGGCGAGTTTTTCGTCCCGGAGATGCTGATCTCCGCGCGCGCGATGGCTGCCGCGCTTGATCTGCTCAAGCCGCTGCTCGTGGCGCAGGGCGTGGAGCCGGTCGGCAAGGTCGCGATCGGGACCGTCAAGGGCGATCTGCACGACATCGGCAAATCGCTGGTGGCGATGATGTTGGAGGGGGCCGGGTTTGAGATCATGAACCTGGGGGTCGATGTCTCGCCGGAGAAATTCGTCGAGGCCGTCAACAACGGCGCGCAGATCGTCGCCATGTCGGCGCTGCTCACCACCACTATGCCCAACATGAAGAACACGGTCGAGGCGCTCAAGTCCGCCGGGCTGCGCGAGAAGACGATCGTCATGGTCGGCGGCGCGCCAGTGACGCAGGCCTATGCTGACGAGATCGGCGCGGATGGCTATGCTCAGGATGCTTCTGCGGCCGTGCGCAAGGCCAAACAATTGATGGGCGTGTAAGCGTCGGCGTCTGTTTGACGAGGCCTTTTGAAGTGGTTGTCAGGGGTACCCGGTGGTGCCCCTGTTGAGTTTCTGCCGGTGATGGGGCGGTGTACAGTTTGCCCTACCCCTCAATCCCGTCGCCATAGGGCAACATACCGCAGGGGCGGTCGAACCCCTGCGGTATGCGCGCTTAGCCCTGAAACGGGCGGAACAGTCAGTAGGAAAAGCTAGAGCGTGCTCAGACGGTCAAAGGCCGGTTTGAGCATAGGATAGAGGTCGCGGTACAGTCCGTACGCCTCCGCGTAACGCTCGGATTCTGGCCCCGGGTCGACGCGATCGCCGAGTTTGACCGTCGCGCGGGCTGCGCTGGGCACGTCCGGCCAGATGCCCCCGCCAACTCCCGCCAGCAGCGCCGCACCATAGGCCGCCCCTTCGATCGCTTCGGCCACGATCAGCGGCACGCCCATCACATCCGCCATGATCTGACGCCACAGTGGGCTTTTGGCTCCGCCGCCGCTGACGCGCACTTCGTTGATCACGCCCGCCGGGCTGGCTTTGATCAGCTCGAAGCTGTCGCGCAGTCCAAAAGCGACCCCTTCCAACACGGCGCGTGTCATGTGGGCGCGGGCGTGACGCGCCGTCAGGCCGACGAACGCCCCACGGGCCAGCGGATCCGGATGGGGAGTGCGCTCGCCGGTGAGATAGGGCAAGAAGATCAGCCCTTCCGCGCCGGGCGCGATGCCCTCGGCTTCCTTGGTCAGCGCGCCGAAGTCCTCACCGGGCGCGAGCGTGTCGCGGTACCACTGCAAGCTGCCCGCCGCGCTGAGCATCACGCCCATGAAATGCCATTGACCGGGAACCGCATGGCAAAAAGCGTGCAGCCGTCCGTCCGGTTCGTAGGCGTAACTCGCCAGCGGCGCGAAGACCACACCGGACGTGCCGACCGTTAGCGCGACGATGCCCGGCTCCACCGCCCCCACGCCGGTCGCCTGGGCGGCCTGGTCACCGCCGCCGCCAACCACGGGAATCCCGGCTTGCAGCCCGGTTTCCTGCGCGGCCTGGGCGTTGACTTGCCCGGTGATCTGCGGGCCTTCATGGACCGGCGGCAGCCAGTCCGCGGGAATCTGGAGCGCGTCGAGCACTTCGGCGGACCAGCGGCGGTTGGCGACGTCCAACAGCAGGGTGCCCGCCGCGCCCGGCCATGTCGGTTTTGTATTCGCCGGTCAGTCTGAAGCGAATGTAGTCTTTGGGCAGCAGTATATGCGCGATTTTGGCGTAGACGTCCGGCTCGTTCTCGCGCACCCACACCACTTTGGGCGCAGTGAAGCCGGTCAGCGCGCGGTTGCCGGTGAGCTGGATTAAGCGCTTCGCGCCGATCGTCTGCGTGATGGCGTCACACTGCGGCTGCGTGCGCTGATCGTTCCAAAGAATGGCCGGGCGCAGGACCGTCCCTGACGCGTCCAGGCACACCAACCCGTGCATTTGCCCGGTCAGCCCGATCCCGGCGATGGTGTCGCCCGCCTGGACGTGCCCCAACGCCGCGCGGATCGAGGTCACCATACCGGACCACCACTCCGCCGGGTTTTGCTCGCTCCACAGCGGTTTAGGCTGGCTGCTGGGATGTGGCGTCGTATGGC
Source organism: uncultured Chloroflexia bacterium (assembly GCA_963826505.1). Lineage (GTDB taxonomy): Bacteria > Chloroflexota > Anaerolineae > Aggregatilineales > Aggregatilineaceae > CAWGXG01. Next base: position 228,710 of record CAWGXG010000009.1, on the reverse strand, counting down.
TGGCGATCACCGCGCCCGAATCATCGATCAGCAGGGCTTTGGAGCCGGTTGTGCTGACGTCTAACCCTAATAAGTAACGCATAGGACCCCCTCACATGGTGTGATGAAATGTGCCCGGTCGCTATGAAACCGGGACGGGATACAGGGCGGGCTGCATGACGATGGTCTGAAACAGGATCGCGACGCCGCCCATGACGCAGGTGTCAAAGCCGTGTTTTGCCAGGATCACGTGCGTCGCGGCGGCGTTCCAACGCAACGCCCGCGCCTGGATTTCTTGTTCGATGGATGCCAGCAAGAATTCACCTGCCAGGCTGAGAATCCCGCCCAATACAACGAGATCGGGATTGAGCGCGTTGATCAACGACGCGATCCCGGTGCCCAGGGCATGACCTACCCGCGCCAGCGCGTCACGGGCGACGGCGTCGCCTTGACGGGCGGCTTCGACCACGACCGGCACCGTCAGACATTCCGGGCCGTCGGGGCACAGATCGGGAATCAGGCTGGTCTGGCCGGAGTCCAGCGCTGCACGCACCGCGCGAAACAGCGCCGATTGGCTGACCTGGGTTTCCCAACAGCCCCGGTTGCCGCAGTTGCAGCGCTCGCCGTTGGGATCCATTGTCATGTGGCCGAACTCCCCGGCAAAACCGGTCGTGCCGCGCGCCAGTTGGCCGTCACGCACCACCGCGCCGCCCAGACCAACGCCCGCGCTGACGAACAATACCTCGTGGTAACCCTTGCCCGCACCGAACAAATTCTCGCCCAGGGCGGCCAGATTGGCCTCGTTGTCGACGAAGATCGGCACGCCGCCAAATTCCTGTTTCAAGATGTCCAGCAGCGGGACGTTTTCCCAACGCAGATTGGGCGCGAACAACAGTTTGCCGCTGGACTCGTCTACCAGGCCCGGCACTCCGACCGCCAGCCCCAGCAGCCCACCGCAGTGCGGACACAGCGCGGACCCCTCGCTGATGGCCCGGTGCAGCAGGGCCATCAGACGCTCAAGAATAGCCGGTTGGGTTATGCCGGGCGGGGTCAGTTCTTTGTGCCGCCACACAATGTTCACGCCAAAATCCGCGCAGATCACCGAGATGAAATCCACGCCTAGCTCCGCGCTGACAATGATGCCCGCATTGGGATTCAGCTCAAGCTGCATGGAGGGACGGCCCACACCGACCGATCGCAGCCCCATTTCGCGCACAAAGCGGCGGTCGAGCAGTTCCTGCACCAGACTGGACACCGTGGATTTGTTCAAACCGGTCACAACGGCCAGCGTCGCACGCGAGATCAACTCATATTGCAGCAGGTGCTGCATGATGAGTGACAGATTGATTTCGCGCACGAGGGCCTGATCGCCGGTGCGGAGGGGAGAACGTAATGGCATAAGGTTGTTCAATAAAGGATGCGCTATTCCAACCGAAACGTTTTATTTGTTGTGTCAACCAACTAATTCTATTATGAGTCATAAGGGGCATATCGTCAAGGCATTTGGCGCACGCGATGAGGACGGTTTTCGGGGCCGGAAAAGCAGGACCGCAAAGATCACAAAGGCGGGCAGGAGAACCAGAGGAAGGCAAAGTGTTCCCTTGTTTGACGCCGTTTGCGTTGGTGTTCGTCCGCGAGCCGATCAGGTATCGCCGTTGGCGCTGTCGTCGGGAGTCTGGCGCTCGCGGCGGCGGGCGAGATAGCGCAGTCCGCCATCCGGATCGGGCGGCGTGGTCAGCGCCTCCCAAAACGCGGCGCGATCGAGCTCGTCAAAGCCGTGCGACGTCACGCGGTAGGTCTTGCTCCGCATATACAGGTACAGCCGCTCGCCGCGCTCGGCGCGCAGATGCCCGGCCACGTTGGGCAGCAGCAGGTGATCGCGCGCTTCGAAGCGCCCTTTGACCTCAACCCAGCAGCGCAGATCGGGCAGGTAGAAATCCACGAGATAACGCCCGCCGCCAATTCGCTCCGGTTCGTAAGTCCAACGAATGTCGCGCGCGTCAAGCTGTTTGGCGAAGTCAACTTCGAGCCGCGAGCGCATGAACGCCCCTTTGTAGACGCTCTCGACGGCGTTGTCACGGCGCGGACCGCGCCGCACGCGTGGGCCACTGGGGGGACGATGAGGGTCGGCCATTGGGGGGCCTCCGTTTCAGCTCTAACCCGACGATTGGATCAGGCACGTCGGTTCGTGTTGTAACGGCGCTGGCGCATGATCTCAAAGGCGATCACGGACGTCGCCGCCGCTGTGCCTAACGATTGATCCAGATCGCCCGCATACGGAATGACGATACGCAGATCGGCTTTGTCACGGAACGAGCGCGTAATCCCGCGCTTCTCGCCGCCGATCACCAGCAGCAGCGGGCCGCTGAGATCGGCCTCGTAGATCGGGACGGCGTCCTCGGTGTCGGCACAGACGACCCGCGCGCCGCGTGCATGGAAGTGATCGGCGGCGTCGAATGCCGTTTCGGCGATGGCGGTGGGGATCATCTCGGTCGCGCCCGCCGACGCGCGCGCCACGACGCTCGCCGCGGACATCCAGTTGCGGGGACGCAGCACCAATCCGTCTGCTCCAGCGGCATACAGCGCGCGCACGGCCTGTCCGAAATTGAACGGATCTTCCACGCCGTCCAGCAGCGCAACAAAGGGTTTAGCCACGCGTTCGGCGAGATCGCTGAGCTCCACGAAATGACGCGGGCCCACCAGTGCCATCACGCCGCCGTGACTGTGCCCGGTGGCATAGGCGGCAATGACGCTGTCATCCACGCGCTGCACGGTGATGCCACGTGCGGCGGCGCTGTGTTCCAGCCACGCGATGCCCCGGTCCCATTTCCCGTGCCGGATATAGATGACATGCATATCGCGGCTGCCGGATTTAAACGCGGCGCGCACCGACACGAACCCTTCGAGGACTGCCGATTCTTCGCTCATACGGACTTCCTGGAGATGCCGATCTCATTCGATCATACCAGCAATTGCCGGGACACGCATCGGGACGGGCTTTGCGCAATCTCTGCGGGCGGGAGTTGTTGAGCAGCCCGCGCTTTTAGGCTACACTGCGCCTGTGCCTGCTACGTGCAGGCGGTGACTCGGACGACGCACGGCGAAGATAAATCTTGCTGCTGGAAATGAGCGTAACAGGATGACGAATCAGAACGTAACGTTTTATGAAACGATCGCGCGCTTTTATGACGCTGAAAATGCCGAAATGGTGGACGATCTCGCGCTGTACAGTCTGCTCGCCGAAGATACGGGCGGACCTGTGTTGGACGTCGGCTGCGGGACCGGACGCGTGATGCTGCATCTCGCGCAGGAGGGGCTGCAGGTGGTCGGCGTGGAGCACTCCGACGCGATGTTGGCGCGCGGGCGTCGCAAGTTGGAGATCATGTCGGACCTCAAGCCGCTGGTCACCTTCGTGCAGGGCGACGCGCTCAAAGCGGAGTTGCCGTGCTCCTTCAAGCTGATCCTGGTGCCGTACAACACCTTCATGCATTTTAGCGAACAGGCGGAACAGCTCGCCGCGCTGCGCCATTTCCGGTCTTTGCTGGACGATGATGGCCTGCTCGTGCTCGATCTGCCCAACGCAGGCGAAGTGTACGGCACGCAGGATGATGGCGCAATCGTGCTCGAGCGCAGTTTCACCGAGCCGGAAAGCGGGCATGTCGTCATGCAGCAGTCGGTCAGCGCGTTGTACCGCGTCGCGCAGCAGTTGGCGATCACCTGGATTTACGACGAAATCGGCGCGGACGGCGGCGTGCGGCGCACCCTGGCACCGCTGCTGCTGCGCTATGTATTCCCCGGCGAAATGGACCTGTTGTTGGCCGCCAGCGATTTGCGCCGCGTGCAGACCTACGGCGATTACACGGGCGAGCCGTTCGCGGATGGCTGCCCGCGTATGATCGTCCTGGCGAAACCCGCGCTGAAGTCCGATCGGGCCAGCGGGTCGGAGCGTGGGACTTGACCTCGCGGCGAAGGGCGCGTCTGGGCATGATGGGGCTGGCGCTGGTGATCGCGGCCTGTGGCAATGTGACCGGGACCCCGACGCCGACTGCTACGCTCGCCCCGGTGACGCCCCTGATCCCGGCCAGCCCTACGGTCGACCCGGTCATGCCGCTGGCGGAAGGCGAGACGATTCGCGATCCGGGTCTGGGTGATAGCGGCGTCAGCAGCGCGACAATGGCCGGACTGCCCGCCGAGGGTCAGCAGACCGAGGACGCGCCGACTTTGACGCCCGGTCCGACCCAGGCGCTGCTGCCCATGATTGTCAGCGCGAGCGATGGCTTGCCGCTGGGCGCGACGTTTTACAGCCCGATCACCCGGCCTGCGCCGGGTGTGCTGTTAATCCCGCAGCGCGGGCACGGTCGATCCGAATGGGACGCGCTGGCTCAGGCGCTGCAAGCGCGAGGGTATGCTGTTCTGACGGTTGATCTGCGCGGCAGTGGCGCGAACAGTGCCGCCGAAGACTGGACCCTGGCGCGAGACGATGCACACGTCGCGCTGCGCATGCTGGCCGAATTGCCCGGTATTGCCCCTGGGCAGATCATCGCCGGGGGGGCCAGTGTGGGCGCTAACCTGGCGTTGGACGCTTGCGCCGATCTGCCGGGCTGCGTGGCGGCAGTGCTGCTGAGTCCCGGCCTGGATTACCACGGCATCACCACGCCGGACGCGCTGGCGCGCCTCGGTGCGCGGTCCCTGCTGATGGTGGCCAGCGACAACGACGACAACAACCCGTCCGACAGCATCGCGCTCGACGGGATGACCGCGGGCAATCACCGTCTGGTGATTTACCCGGCGGCGGGGCACGGGATGGACATGCTGACGACCCAGCCCGACCTGATTCCCCTGATCGTAGACTGGCTTGTCTCGCCCGGCAGTCCGCCGGGGGGCTAACGGGTTGGGCATCAGGCAGACGAGTGCGGCTGTCCGATTCTGGCCCGGCGTTTTATCTTCCCTCGGTCCGCTGTATAATACGATGCGAGCAGGCCCAACAGGAGGTGATTTGGCCGATGAAACGTATGATCCCGATCTTGACCCTGATCGCTGGCGTGCTGTTGGTCGTCGCGGCAGTGAGCTTAGTGCCCGGTGTCTACGCCCAAGAAGGTACAGGCGGCGAATCGCCAGCCGGTGAGGACCAGGCGCCCTTGCGCGGCGCGGCGGTCTATGCCGAGTTCTGCCAGGCGTGCCACGGCCCCCAAGGTGAGTCGTTGGGCAGCGGCCCCGCCTTCGCAGCGATCGCGTACGATTCTGCCACAGCCCGCGACGTGATCACCGGTGGGCAGCCCGCGAGCGCGGCGGAGGGCGTCCCGATGCCCGCCTATGACAAGCTGCTAGACTCGGCTCAGATCGACGATCTGTTGGCCTATATGGCAACCTGGGGCACCAACTCAACTCCCGCGCTGCCTGAGCCGAATATTGCCGAACTGCCGGAACACGTCGAAGGCTTTGACGGGGATGTGATGGCCGGTGCGGTGGTGTATGCCAAGTTCTGCGCGGGTTGTCATGACATGGATGGCAGTGGGCGCGGCGTATCGGGTTTCCCCAAGTTTGAGGTGGTGCCCGGCGAAACGCTGATGGCGGTGAGCGAAGGGCGCGCCGGTACGACGATGCCCGCCTTCGCGGCAGCGTCGGGCGGTCCTCTGACTGACACGCAGCTCGTTGACCTGGACGCCTATCTCGCGACTTGGCAGCAGCCCGCCGAATCCAAGAGCGAGGATCGCGGTCTGAGCTTGTTGATCGTGGTGGCAGGAGTCATCGCGATCGGTCTGGTGGGGCTGAGCTACATCCGGCGTATGAGGCCCGAGCGCGACGAGGAATAGCCGCTGCCGGGTCATGCAGCCGGTGGGGACGATCCATGCACGAGCATTCGCATGTTGTTGTCCGTCCTTTGAGCGACGCTATCGACGGTGAAACCGCTTCAGACCGCGCGTGGGCGTGCGCGCTGCTGGCCGAGCGCTGGGGCAGCATGCGCATGGTATCACGCGGCGTCCTGTACGATCTCGCTCAATTGCCCGGTTTGATCGCGTGGCTGGGCGGCGATCGGGCCGGGCTGCTGACCTATCGCCTGGATGGGACGGCTTGCGAGGTGATGTCTCTGGACAGCGTCATCGGCGGGGCGGGGGTTGGTTCTGCGCTGTTGGAAGCCGTTCAGGCGATCGCCCGCGCGGAGGGTTGTCGCCGTGTGTGGCTGATCACTACCAACGACAACACGCCCGCGCTCCGCTATTACCAACGCCGGGGATTTGCGCTGGTGGCGCTGCACTGCCGGGCTGTCGACGCGGCGCGCGCGCTCAAACCCGAAATCCCACTGACAGGTGTGGATGACATTCCACTGCGGGATGAGATCGAGCTGGAAATTCTGTTATAATTAAGGGCGTAAGTGTGCTCATGAGTTTTTCCTTAACGCGGGTTTTCGGAGAGCGACATGAAAAAATACTTGGATGAATTCAAAGCGTTTGCCATGCGCGGCAACGTGCTCGATCTGGCGATCGGGATCATCATCGGCGCGGCGTTCGGCGACATCGTAAAATCGCTGGTCAACGATGTGATCATGCCGCCGATCGGCATGCTTCTGGGCAGCGTGGATTTTTCGAATCTGTACATTAACCTGACCAGCGACCACTACAGCTCCCTGGCGGATGCGCAGGCGGCGGGCGCGGCGACGATCAATTATGGCGCGTTCATCAACACGCTGATCAATTTCGTGATCATCGCGTTTGTAATCTTTCTGCTGGTCAAACAGATCAACCGTATGATGCCCCAGCCCGAAGAAGCTCCGGCTGCTCCGACGACCAAAGATTGCCCATTCTGCCACACGGAGATCCCGCTTGCGGCGACGCGCTGCCCGAACTGTACATCACACCTGGAAGAAACGCCGCTTGCCTGACATAACTATTGGTCAGGGCCGGGAATGATGATACAATAGGGACTGATGTAACGGAGGGCCTTATCGTCTGTCCTTCAGGCGAGCCGGTCATTGAGAAGGGTTGGACCATGGCAGAAATTCATTGGGAAAAGGAACACGTCTTACCTGAACAACGGCGGGCTATAGCGAAGCGGTCCGGGCGATGGAAATTCCTGGTCGCGGGTTTGGTTATTCTGGGCGCAATCGCTTACTTGATGTTTTCCAGCACGGGCATTGGCGCGCGTTATTATGTGACGGTGAACGATCTGGTCACCGATCCCAAGATGATGAACAAAACGGTGCGCGTATCGGGCGCCGTCGACGGCGCGCCGGTCTTCGATCCGGCCACCAACGAACTGACGTTCACCATCGTCAATATCCCTAACGATAACGACTCGATCCGCAAGCAAGGTGGCCTGGCCGCCGTGCTGCACAACGCGGTGACCGATCCCGAGGCTACGCGCCTGACCGTAGTCGCCTACAACAAGGAAATTCCCGATCTGCTCCAGAACGAAGCTCAGGCGATTCTGTCGGGCAAGCTGGTACCGGTGGATGGCGGCGGGTATGTCTTCCACGCCGATGAAATTACCCTGAAGTGCCCGACCAAGTATCAGGAAGCCGTCCCAAATCAGGCGAGCGATCAGACGAGCAGCTAGACAAGCCTGTTGGTGTTCAGCAGGGCATGCTCGTGACAAACCGAGTGACAGCGCCGGCCAGTGCCGGCGTTTTTTGTTCGGTTAGCCCCATCCCTTTGCCCGATCCTTGCGCAGCTTTGCGAAACCCGTGTTAGACTCTTGTCATCGACGTGCTGGATTCCCACTTGGAGCGTGACTTATGTCCAGTTTGCGAAACGGACTTCGGTTGTGTGTGGCGCTGGCGATCATCACGGCGCTGCTCACTGGCGTGCGCGATACGCGCGCCCAGGGTCCGCAAGATGACATTGAAGCGTTGGCTTTAAGCGCCCATTTGCAAAATCTGCGTACGCACAGCTTTACAGCCTGGATCGGCGGCGGGCTGGGTGATCCCGCCAACAGCCCCGTGTCGATGGTTCTGGGCGATACTCTGGATGGGTGGACGCTCCCGGGCTTTGAGGGCGATCCGGATCTCTCCGCCGCGGATCTGACGCGGCCTGTACTGCTCAACTTCTGGGCCTCCTGGTGTACGCCTTGTCGCCTGGAATTCCCGCATATGGCGCGCATTGCGCAGGAACCCGACGCGCACGCCTTCGACGTGGTGTTCGTGGATATGGCGGACAACTCGAAAGATGCGCACGATTTCCTGACCCAGTATTCCCCCGATCTGCATGTGACGGTCGACGAGAACAACAGCATGGCGAACCGCGCGCGGATCGGCTCGATCCCCACCAGCGTGCTGCTGGACACCAACGGTCAGGTGCTGCTAGAGCACGTGGGTCTGGCGACGCCGACCGTGACCGCCTTTATTGACGCGGTGGCTGCTCATCCGGGCGTGGGCAAGTTCGTGGCCGCCGATCACAGCGATGACATCCCCGGCGCGACACTGCCCACCATTCGCCCGGCCAGCGCCGATCCGATTCAAGCCGGTGACACCGTGACCGGCACGATCGACGACTCCGACTACTATCATGCGTACCGCTACGAGGGTCACGCTGGAGAGACGCTCACACTGAATCTAACGTCCGTGGTCCCTGGCGAGCTGGATACTTACCTGGTGTTGATGGCGGCCGATGGCACGCGGATCGCGGAGAATGACGATATCCAATCGGGCGTAATCACCAACTCACGGCTGATCGTCACGCTGTCCGACGATGGCACCTATCTGATCGTCGCCACGCGCTTTTTGGAGGCCGAAGGCTTCGCGCCGGGGGATTACAGTCTGACGATCGCGTCGGAACCGCCGACCGCTCAGGCTCCGGAGGCACCGCAGGCCGTCGAGGTTGAACTGGCCCCGGTGACGATCAGCGCCAGCACGCCGTCCGATGGCTCGCAGTCACCGCGCCAGGGGGACAGTGCGACCCTGCATTACGGCGAAACGGTGAACGGGGTGCTGGACGACAACAACTACGAAGCGACCTGGACTTTCGAGGGGCAGGCCGGTGACACGATCGCGCTGAACATGGCGCGTACGTTGGATCAGCCGGGCGGCCTGGACGGTTACCTGATCCTGCGAGGGCCGGACGGGTCCGTGCTGCAAGAAGTGGACGACAGTCATGAGAGCGTTATGCCCGCCATTGACTCGTTTACACTGCCCGACGATGGCCTGTATACCGTCGTGGTGACGCGCTTCGCGGGGGTCGATGGGCTGTCATCGGGCCAGTATTTACTGACGCTGACACTGCTGAGCGGTGAGTCCGGGCCGTCTGACAACATGGCGAACGCGGCGGGCATTCGCTGGCTGCCCGGCGGTGTGCTGCCGCCCGGCCTGCGGCGGCTGTTCTATAATACGCCGATTGGGGGCACGGTGAGCAGTGCCCACGTCGATGACTGGTACCTGTTCGAGGGGCGCGCGGGGGATGCTATCACTGTGCGCATGACCGCGACCAGTGGCGACCTGGATACCTTCGTGATCCTGACCGACAAGCAAGGCGTGGAGCTGGCCAGCGTCGATGACAGTCCTGACGGCAGCACGGACGCCGTACTCACCGATTATGTGCTGCCCGCCGATGGATCGTACCTGGTCCGCGCGACGCGCTACGGATTCGCCAACGGTCCGTCCAGCGGCGACTACACGCTGACCATCGAAACTGAAGCCTCCGCGCCGGACTTCGCCGGGGATACCGGGACGCCCGAAGCGCTCACCCTGGGCGACATTGCCAGCGGGGCACTCGCCATCGAACACCCGGCGACACGCTACACGTTCGAAGGACAGGCCGGGCAATATATCACGGCGGCTGTTCAGCGCACCAGCGGCGATCTCGATCTGGCGCTTGTGCTGCGCGATCCAGACGGCGTGGCGCTCGCTTCGGCGCAAGGCGGCAATAACCCTTCAGAAGCACAGGTACGGCGCGTCCAACTGCCCGCGGATGGGACGTATACGCTCGATGTCGTGCTCGAAGACCTCGCGACTTCGGGCGATTACCGGGTCATCGCGCTGGCGGGGCCGGGGCCGGAAGCGGCGGGCGCGTTTGAGTCTGCACCCGGCCTGGACCTCGAAGTCGTGCTGATCTGGGCGTCTTCCGCCGATCTCGATCTGGCGGTCAGCGGCCCGCAAGGCGATAGCGGCACGACCACCGCCCGCGCCAATGATTTTTGCGCTGAGGCGCTGCCCGCGCCCGTAGAGCGCACTATCTGGGATACGGGCACGGCGGCCGCCGGAACTTATACGGTCAGCGTGCGCTACCGCTTCAACTGCGCGGGCACGTCTGATCCGGTCCAGTTCATGCTGGCGCTGGTGGCGGACGGTCAGGTCGTCGACCTGATTGGCGCTACGCTGGCGCATGACGGCGACGTATACAGCACGTCGCTGGTCTATCCGCAATGAGCGCGGATTAAGGGGGCTTTGCCAGCCTGACACGCGTCTTTAACGGTTCTATCGCGATGATCGAAAGCGGCGCGCCTATCGTTACACAGAGACGGTAGGCGCGCCGCTGCGTTGGATTAGCGAGGAAATTTCACAAGTGACCCTTTAAGACCCTTTATCGGTGCCTGATAGTGTGCTATACTGCATAGTGGCGCACCCAGGGATGCGCGTGAGTTTCCCTGGCAGGGTGGGCTGCAAAGCCCGCGAATTTGGATATAATTACAGTCATCGGTTCACTGGTGTAGGCGTCTGATCAAAAGCGGTCGGGCGGAAATCTGATGGTCGAGGGACGTGTTTTACTCCTCAACGGGGGCACGTGGGAGCCGCTGACGGTGGTCAGCATCCCGCGCGCCATCAATTTGCTGCTGTCCGGCAAAGCGTTTGTCGTCGAACAGACAGGGCACTTTCTGCGGACGGTTCGCTCCAAATACCCGGTTCCCTCAGTGATCGCGCTGCGGCATTATATTAATGTCCCGCGCCGTCACGCGAGCTGGAGCCGCCAGGGGGTCCTGGTGCGCGATGCCCATCGGTGTATCTACTGTGGCGCGACGATCGGCGATATTGTGCGCGGGAAGCCGCTCACACGCCGCGACCTGACGGTCGATCACATCGTGCCACAGTCACGCGGGGGCAAGAACACCTGGACGAATACGGCCTGTGCGTGTTTCGCCTGCAATCATCGCAAGGGCAACCGCTTGCCCGGCGAAGCGGGTATGAAACTGCTGTGGGAGCCCAAAGACTCCCCGTACAAGCTACCTGGTGATCGAAATGGGCAATGGGCCGGACGTCTGGAAGCGCTACATTGAGATCGATCTAAGCGCAATGTAACGGGTCGTAAGCGGCATCCCCTTTATCTTCGACAAGTCCTCAAGGCGCACTACAAGTGCCTTGCCGGGGAGTTGTTTTTCTCTTTGGTCTTTACGTGCTGGGACGTTCACAGCCAGTTCCGCAGCCGGGGCCATTGGGCGACCGTCCTGTAGATTTTCCCCACCCCTAAATCCATTGGTATGGAGAGGGACTTCAGCGCCCCTCCCTTCCTCCACTACGTGGGGGAAGGGCACCACGACCACAGGTCGCGCCGGGGATTGGGGGCTTTTCAATCGACTTCTCAATCGCCCTCGGCCCTCCATGCCGCCATGCCTTGCACAAGGCGATCCCGCGTGCTACACTACCCTCCACCCCGCCCGCTGACGTATTTCAGGCGCGTTCCGGGGTATTTTTTCAGCGAGGAGTAGAGACTATGATCAGGCGATTCCTGGCTCGGTGTCTGGTCTGGGCAGTGGTTGCTAGCGTGTTTTGGGCTGGTGTGTGGGTCGGTCCGGTACGTGCCCAAAGCGGGCCGGATGCCACCGTCGTCCCGGATATGCTCAACATGCGCCACGGCCCTGGCTCGGAGTATGCGATCGTGGCCAAGCTGGCACGTGGCACGGCGCTCACCCTGATCGCGCGCGATGATCTGCCCAATAACGGCCTCTGGCTGGTGGCGCGCACACCTGACGGCCAGCAGGGCTGGGTATTATCCGATTACGTGACTGTCCGCGAGGGATTGGACCTTGAAGCGCTGCCCGTACAGGCCGCCCCCTCCGATTATGGCACGCCCTATGAGGAACCGACTGAGGCCGCGGCCCCGGTCGAAGACATCGTTCCGGCTGCCGGTGGAGGCTTCCCCGAGGGCACAGGCGTGCCCGCGCAGATTACGGCCAACGTCAACCAGCGCGTGGGGCCGGGGACCGGATTCCGGGTGATCACGACGCTGGCGCCCGGCGCATCCGCGCTGGCGAAAGGGCGCGATTCGCTGATCGAGTGGGTGTTGGTCAGCGTGAACGGCCAGGACGGCTGGGTTTACTACACCTATGTGCGTCTGCTGTCCGGCGACCTGAGCGCGCTGCCTGTGACGAATACTGTCGTCACGGAATTCGCCGCGCCTGCAGCGGACACTGCCGCCGGCGGCGTGCCTGCGCCGGTGGCTGGCGGAGCCGGGATCGCCGGGTTTGGCTACGGCGGTCACGTGGACAGCTTCGCCTATCCCAACCTGATGCACAACGCTGGTATGACCTGGGTCAAGCGCCAGATTCGGTTTAACTGGGGCACGCCGGGATCGGTAGCGGCGGGCGCGATTAGCCAGGCGCACGCTAACGGTTTTAAGGTGCTGTTGGGTGTCGTGGGCAACGCCAGCGATGTGGTGCAGCCGGGCTATTTTGAGGAATACGCGCGTTTCGTGGGCGAAGTCGCGGCCCAAGGACCGGACGCGATCGAAGTCTGGAACGAGATGAACATCGACCGCGAATGGGCTAATGGCCACATCGATCCCGCCCAATATACGCAGATGCTCGCGTTGGCCTACAACGCCATCAAGAGCGCCAACCCCGGCGTGGCCGTGATCAGTGGGGCACCAGCCCCCACCGGAGCCGAAGGTGCATTTGGCACGGCGGCGGTATGGAACGATGATCGTTATGTGCGGGGTATGGCAGCCGCAGGTGCCGCGCGCTATATGGACTGCATCGGAGCACACTATAACGAAGGCATCGTCGCCCCGTCGCAGACGTCTGGCGACCCGCGCGGCAGTTACTTCACCCGCTATTTCTGGGGGATGGTCAACACCTATTCGAGCGCCTTCGGTGGCGCGCGCCCGGTGTGTTTCACCGAGTTGGGCTATTTGTCGCCGGAAGGCTTAGGCGCGCTGCCCGGCTCCTTCGCCTGGGGAGCCAATACCACCGTCGCGCAGCAGGCCCAATGGCTGGCCAGCGCAGTGCAGTTGGCCCGCAGCAGCGGCAAGGTGAAGCTGGTCATCATCTGGAATGTGGATTTCACCGCGTATGGTGCTGACCCGATGGCGGGCTACGCCATCGTGCGGCCCGGCGGCGGCTGCCCGGCCTGTGATGCCCTGGCCCGTATCGGGTAGGTGAGCAGGTCGATACCATCACGACATTAACCGAAAGTGTCCGGTGCTGCGGTCTCACCCGTATCGTGACACGTCGTGTCCTGTAGCTCTCTGCTGAATCCGCAGGAGACAGCGCGGCGCGAGGCCCCTGGGTGGGGCCGCTTGCGTACCATCGGAGCCGGATTCTGATCTTGCTGAGCATATCTCAATGAATGACAAACCAGAGCATCTGCCGCCCGACGACGAAGAGGTTGAACGGATAACGATCCGGCCCGCCGACACCGGGCGGCGCGGCCCGCCGCCAACCCAGGCGCGTCCGGCGGTGGCACGGCGCGCGCCAGAGCCAGAACGGGCGCGTCCAGCCACTCCCGCGCGGCCTGCGATGTCGCCGCGTGTGCCGGTCATGCCCCAATTTGATCAGCCGGAATCGACGCAGCCTATGACGGTTCTGGGACGTGGGTGCGGGCTGCCGCTGTTGGCGATTGCCCTGGTGGTCCTGCCGCTGATTGTGCTGGCGCTGTTTCTCCCGCCGTTTTCGCTGTGGAGCCGGATAGATGAGCAGTTCAACGGATCGAAACCGGCTACACCTTCGATCAACGAATCGGTGGCCGACCTGACGTTCCAGCCGCTGCTGCCTGACAGCTCGCACATCACGGCGGAAGGGCTGGACGTGGCTGTCCCGCCGGAAGACCTGAGCGCTCCTTTCAGCGTGCATGTGGCTGCGCTCTCGCCGTCAGAATACCAGGCGGGCCAGCTTCCGCGCGAGGGGTGGTTCTGCCCGGTGAGCCTGCCCGCCGGTTACACCGTGAGCAGCACAGTGTTCAGCCTGGCCCAGCAGGGGACGCCACCGAGTCACTTCACCGTGCGTGTGACGGCGCTGCCGGGCGATGGCACCGACGCGGCGGCACTGCAACTGTTCGTGTGGAATGCGTCGTCGGCGCGCTGGGAATTCGTAACAGGCGGCGCGGACGAAACCGGTACGATCACCGCCGATCTGAGTTATCTCCCGCGTTGCGTGACGATCCTGCGTGAAGCGGAGACGGCGCGGCGGCTGGGTCTGTCACTGGGTCCCAGCGACGATCAAACGCAAGAATCTATCACGGCCACCCAGGGACGGATTTATCCCGGCAGTTTGCGACCCACCGTGACTGGCGCGCTGCAAGTCGTCCTGCCGACCGGCATACGGACGCGCAGCGGGTACGCCGTCCTGCCGCTGATTCAGAACTTCGACGATCCGGCGGTGATCGATCGCTCGACCGTCGAACAGATCGTGCTGACTCCCGCGCTGCGCAGCGAGCACGCCCGCCAGATCGCGGCCTTCGCGTTGAGCGATGGCTACACGGGGATTGCGGTCGATTACCGGGCGATCGCGCCCGAACTGCGCGACAGTTACTCGGCGTTCATCGGCGAACTGGCCGGTTTGCTGCATGACGAAAACCGCACGCTAACGGTCATGCTGCCTTTTCCGCAGCTTGACGCCGCGGGTACGATCCTCGACAGCGGCGGCTATGACTGGTATGCGTTGGGCCTGGCGGCGGATGAAGTCGTGATCACCGCGCCGATCGATCCGCACGCCTATATGCCCGGGGCGACGGTCGATGAGGTGCTCGACTGGGCGACAACAGTTGTCGCGCGTAACAAGCTGTCCTTGGGGCTGAGTGCGTCCAGCGTCGAAGAACAAAACGGCACCTTTGTGCCCGTATCCTTGCAAGAGGCCGTAGAGCACTCTGGGCGATCTGGTCGTACAGCCCGCGGGCGACATTCCGCGTGATCTGAGCATCAGCGCGCGGCTCGTCAATGCCTCCGGCATCACGGCCCAAGCGGGATACGATGACGCCGTCCAAACGCCTTATCTGCGCTATCTGGCGCCCGATGGCAGCCTGCTCAGCACGATGTGGATCACCAATGCCGGTGCGCTTGACGCGCGTATCGCGCGAGCCCGCGACCATCATTTGGGCGGAATATTCGTGCGCGACGTGTTCGCTTCCGGCGCATCGACCCGGCTGAACGAGCCGCTGCTCGCTTACCGGCAGGGGCGCGCGGCCGATGGACTCACGGCTGGGCTGGATTTCCGTTGGCTGCTGGTCTATGCCTCAACCTATCAAGTGGCGGAAGTGTCGACGCAGCCCGATCAACCGTTTGCGTACGGCGTGTGGCCCGCCACGGGCCTGTATACGTTGGGGGCCTGGCTGGAAGGCGACATCATCGGCAGCACGAATGTGAACGTGGTGGCGGAGAGCGGTCCGCCCGTGGCCGTGAGTACACCCTTCCCGACTGAAACGGCGGCGCCTGAGCTGCTCGAAACGCCGATTGAATTGCCGACCGATGTGCCCGCTGACACGGCCACGTTTGTGCCCACCTTTAGCGCGAGCCCGGCACCCACCCAGACGCCGCTGCCGTCCGCGACGCTCACGCCGACGGCGCTGCCCACCAATCCGCCGTCGCCGATTCCGTCGGTGACTCCGACATTCACAGCCTCGGCCACGCTGACGGCTGTCCCCTCGGCGACGCCCTCCGTCACACCCAGCGCCACGCCATCCGCCACTCTGACGCCATCACCCGTTCCCACGCGGATTATCGCGCTGCTGCCTTCAACGACGCCGGTGCCGCCGACCGCCACGCCTTCAGCGACACCCACAGCCAGCCAGACGCCCACCGCGACTGAAACACCGTCGCCGTCTCCGACCGTATCGCCTACGGCGACTGTCCCGCCCACCGCAACCGTGCCGTCCACGGCGACCGCGCACCCCACGCTCACCCCGACGCCGGTTCCTATCACTCCAGGACCATCCGGTGTCGAAGTGGTGCCGCTGCCCGGCCAGCCGTTAACGGCTGTGCCTACGGCGACTCCGCCCGAGGCAGTGCCAGCCGCTCCCACGAGTGAGGTGGACTCGATCGATTTCGGGACCCTGCCCACTGTCGATCCGGCGATTCTGGCGGCGGGCCAGCTCAGCACTGCCTTTGAGGCCGGGGTGAGCATGGTCGGCTTGAACCAGTCGCTGCTGTATGCGGGGCGGACGCATTTCACGTGGATTGCGCTGGACGTGCGCTACCAATTGGGCGCTACACCCGGCGCGCAGCAGCGTATGATCGAGGACGCGCACTCCAATGGGTTTAAAGTGCTGCTCACGGTCACGGGCGATCTGGCGGAGTTCAACGCCGTGCCGCGCGCCGACTACATCGCCCAATACGCCGCCTATGTCAACGGGCTGGCCTCCTATGGCGCGGACGGGATCGAAATCTGGCGCGAGATGAACGACCAGATGCCCGTCGCCGATTATGTGTGGCTGCTGGCGCTTTCGTATAATGCCATCAAGACGTCGTATCCGGGCGTGCTGGTTGTCTCCGGCGCGCTGGCTCCTACCGCCGAAAGCCCCACGTTGGAGCAGGGCGATAACGTGTACTATCAGCGCATGGCCGAGCTGGGCGCTGACCGCTTCGCGGACTGCATTGGCGCGGAATATCTGCTGGGCACGGTCTCACCGACCAGCGCCAGCGGCGATCCGCGCGGGGATAACCCGGTTTACTACCTGCCTTCGTCTTTGGATCGCGCCCGGAATGCTTTCCCCGACGGGGTACCGGTGTGTTACACGCGTTTTGGTTACCTGTCGCCAGAGGGCTACGCCCCTCTGCCCGATGATTACGCCTGGGCGCAAAACACCACGGCGGCTCAACAGGCGCAATGGCTGACCGAAGCGGTCCAGCTCAGCATGGAGGGCGCGCAGGTCCGGCTGTTGATCGCCTGGACGTTGGATGCGACCGGAATTGAGGCGGACAGCCCCCTGGCGGGGTACGCGCTCGTCCGGCCCGACGGGTCCTGCCCGGCCTGTGACGCGCTTGCTCCGCTGCTAGAGGGGCGTGGCGCAGGCGTAGAGTAATCGTTGCATGCTGAATCGCGATTCGGGTTACAATCGGATCAAGGCTCTACTCCCCGCGACCGCCTGGCGGTCGGCCAAACGAGTAATGGAGGATTACATCTTATGCATTCTTTAACGACGATGACCACCCGTCAGCGGCAGATACGCGGTTTCGTAATTGCCTGGCTGGGGATCACGCTGTTGATGGGCGCTCTGACATTTGTGGGCATTTATTACGCGACCGGACTGGTTGGGTCGGCCAGTGCAGAGGACGCCAACGTCGCCGCGCTGCCGAATGCCGAGCTTGAACGTGAAGTCGAAACGCAAACAGTTGCCGATGCCGCGCTGCTCGAAGCCGCGCCACCAGAGGCGGCGGCCCCTGACGCGGTCGTGCCTGACGCCGCAGCGCAAGCTGCCCAAGCCGCGGACGGTCAGGGCGGCGGCCCGGCCGAGGCACCCGCAGTTGTGGCCCCGCTGAGCGGACCGCAGTCTGCTCCCCGCCAGGACGCGACCCCGATCCCGACCCTGACTCCGCGTCCGGTGGCCAGCAGCGGGTTCCAACTGGGGATTCAGGTGCAGCCTAACGCCGATCCCGAAGTCTATAAGCTGTGGATGGGCGAAGTCCGCGATAAACTGAAATTAGGCTGGATCAAGCAGCAAGTCCGCTGGGCTGATGTCGAGCCACAGCCCGGTCAATACGACTGGACCGCGCTGGACGTGACGCTGCCGCTGGCGCAGGAATATGGCATCAAGGTGATGCTCAGCGTGGTGACCGCTCCCGATTGGGCGCGCGAACCGGGTAACCAGCGGCTGACCGAGGTCGGACCGCCCGGCGACCCGCAGGATTACGCCAACTTCCTGACGACGCTGCTCTACCGCTATCCGGGGCAGGTGCAGGCCATCGAAGTCTGGAACGAGATGAACATCGACCGTGAGTGGGCATCAATTTACGGCCTGAGCGCCCAAAACTACGTGACCCTGCTGCGCACGGCCTATACGGCCATCAAAGCGGTCGATCCCGGCATCGTCGTGATCAGCGGCGCGCTGTCCCCGACGGGCTGGAATGACGGCATCGCGGCCTACGATGATTTTGTCTATTTCGATATGCTGGTGCAGGCCGGGCTGCTTACCACAGTGGACTGCGTCGGCGCGCACCACAACGGGTATAACATCGGCCCGACCGTGCCGTACAACAGCGTGCCCAACGACCCGACCGCGACGTTTCGTGGGCCGTTCGACAACCCGCACCACTCGTGGTCGTTCTACAGCACGCTGATGGGTTACGCGCAGCGCATCCAGCAGGCGGGCAGCGATAAGAAGCTGTGCATCACTGAGTTCGGCTGGCCGAGTACCGAAGACCTGAACGGGTACCCGCAAGGCTTCGAGTTTGCCAACGATAATACCCTGGCCGAGCAGGCGACCTTCATCGATCAGGCTATCCAGCAGATGGAGGATTGGGGTTTCGTGTGGTTCGCGTGGGTCTGGAATCTGAACTACGGCCCGCAGGCGGGCTGGGACGCATCCAACGACAACGTGCCCTATTCGCTGCTGCGGCCCGAATGGAAACCGGCCCCGGCCTATGAGGTCATCGCCAAGTACGACTTCCGCGACCAGTAAGGCGCGCGGCGGGGGCGGCGCTGCTGCACCCCGCCGGATAGTAAACGTGTAACCATGGGCGGGCTGTGTGCCCGCCTGTTGTTTGGATGGATGGCCGGTCGCGGATGCGTCCGCCAGTGTACGCTAAACGAAAAGATCGTATGAACCCTTCACGCACTCCTTTTAATTTTCTGGCGCGGCTGCGCCGGGGGACGCGCGTGGCGCTGGCCGCCACGCTGCTGGTGGTGATCGCCGGGGGAGCTGGGGCGGCCTGGCTGGCCCGTGACGGATCGTCCGCGCCCGCTGCCCCGACGCCCCTGCCGCCCATCCCGCGCGATCTCGCGCCCGAGGCCGTTGTCAACCGGCCCTTCCCTTCCCTTTCTTACGGAATCCACACCTTTCTGTGGTGGAACGAAACCATGCGCACGATCGATCTCGATAACGTGCGCCTGATGAAGTTCAACGACATCAAGCAGCGCTTTTCGTGGCTGAACATGGAACCCGCGCCCGGCCAATGGGATTGGAGTAAGGCCGACGGCGTGGTCGACGAGGTCGAGTACCGGGGCTTCAAGCTGGTCGCGCGGCTGGACGGGCCGCCCGACTGGGCGGTGAAATCGCTCCCCGCCCACGATCCGAGCGCCGTCCCGGTTGATCTGGCGGCATGGGGCGAGTTCTGCGGGACGCTGGCGGCGCGCTACAAGGGCCGCATCGCCGCCTACCAGGTATGGAACGAGCCGAATCTGCGCCGTGAATGGCTGGATAACCCGCCCAACGCGGCAGGCTATGTCGCGCTGCTCCAGGCGTGCGCCGTGGCGATCCGCGCAGCGGACCCGGACGCCGTGATCATTTCCGCCGGGCTGGCTCCGACCGGCACCCAACTACCCGAAGCGATTCCCGATATGGACTATCTCTACCAGATGTACGCGGCGGGGGCGTCGCCCTGGTTTGACGTGCTGGGCCTCAACGCGCCCGGCTACGGCGCGCCGCCGGAGTTGTCTCCGGACGAGGCCGAACAGCAGGATCGCCAGCGCTGGATGTGTTTCCGCCACGTCGAGGACATGCGCGGGATCATGGTAGCGGAGGGCGACGCGGCCAAGCAGGTGGCGCTGCTTGAGGTCGGATGGACGACCGACACCATCCATCCCGATTACGCGTGGCACGCTGTCACCGAGCAGCAGCAAGCCGATTACCTCGTGGGGGCTTACCAGTGGGCAGCGCTGCATTGGCGGCCCTGGGTCGGGTTGATGACGACGATCTACATCGCGGACATCAGTTGGACACCCGACAACGAGGAATATTGGTGGGCGATCAACGTCGCGGGTTATGACAACGCCTGGCAGGGCCGCCCGGCTTATTATGCGCTGGCGGTGATGGAGCGCTACATCGATGACCAGTACATCCCAGCGCGCAACCCGAACGATCCGGACGCGGTGACGGTTGATCCGCTGCCGCCGCGCGACCCGGATCAGTGAGCTGGCGGGACGCGGGTGGGCCGTCTTCGCCGCCTACAGGATGCGCTGCAGGGTGTCGATCACCGTCGCCACATCTTCGGGCGGCAGATGCGGCCCCATCGGTAAGCTCAACACCGACTCGGCCAGCCTCTCGGCGATCGGCAGCGGTGGAAACGCGCGCGCCGGTGTTTGCGCGGCGTAAGCCTGCGATAGGTGGGGCGGTATGGGGTAATGAATGAGGGTTTGGATCCCGTTCTCGGCCAGCGCGTGTTGGACCCGGTCGCGATCCTTCACCTGGATTACGAACACATGCCAGACCGGATCGGCCCAGTCTGGCACGCTGGACAGGATTAGCCCGCTAACGTCGCGCAGTCCTTCGAGATAGAGCGCCGCCAGTTGTTTGCGCCGCGTGTTCCACTCATCCAGCCGGGGCAGTTTGACGCGCAAAAACGCCGCTTGCAGCGGATCCAGCCGGGAATTGGTGCCTTGCAGCTCGAACTCGTATTTTTTGGGGGAACCGTAATGACGCAGCAGCCTGATTCTGTGGGCAAGGGCCGGATCGCTGGTGGTGACGGCCCCGCCGTCGCCAAAGGCTCCCAGGTTCTTGCTGGGATAAAAACTCCAGGCCGCCGCATGTGCCAGACTTCCGCACGGACGGTCCTTGTAGCGGGCTCCGTGAGACTGCGCCGCATCTTCGAGGACCAGCAGCCCATGCCGCTGCGCGATCGCCATAATGGGGTCCATATCGGCGGGCTGGCCGTATAAGTGTACGGGGAGAATGATTTTGGTGCGCGGGCTGATGGCGGCTTCGATTAGCGTGGGGTCGATCGTATGCGTGGCCGGGTCGGGCTCGACGGGCACCGGGATCGCGCCCGCTTCGCTGACGGCCAGCCACGTGGCGATGTACGTGTTGGAGGGGACGATCACTTCGTCGCCCGGATCGACACCCATCGCACGCAGGGCCAGGTGCAGGGCGCTCAACCCGTTACCCACGCCGACGCAGTGTTCGGTCTGGCAATAAGCCGCCCATTCGCGCTCGAACGCTTCGAGTTCTTCGCCCAACACATACCAGCCCGAATGCATCACACGCGCATAGGCCGCGTCCAGATCGTGCTGCAACTCGAGGTAAGCCGGTTTGAGATTCAGGAAATCAACCATGATGCACCGTTCCGCCCGCCGCGTTTGCCAGTAATCGACCTTATCGGAGGGTCATGGCTTCATTGTGCATCAACTGGTGGGCAGTTTCAACTGTACGATGACCTATGTTCGTGCGCCAGCGCGCACTCATCACTTGACAGATCGCCGGTTTTTCTGTCAGATCACTACGCAGTCGTTCAGGGAGAGGACCATGCATGCGGAAGGCCAATGATTTGCCAGGAATCAAGCACCTGAACGGAGTCTCGACGGTTGTCCAGAGTGCGGCTGTCCGGTGGACGCTCACTCTCGCATGGTCGGCGGTCGCCGTCTGGTTGATGCTGTCGCCGGGGACTAAGGGCGGCACCGTCTCCAATATTTCACACTCGTTCGGCGGCACGGAGATCACCGACGCGATCGGGCACGTCATCATCAACGCGATCCTGGCCTTTTTGTGGAGTTGGACGCTCAGCCTGTACGTTCCGAAAGCCCGGATTACCCGCCTGATTCTGATCGGCGGCATCGTGTGGGGCGTGAGCGCGGAGCTGTCGCAATTGTTCGTGCCGGAGCGCGGCACCTCACTGCTCGATCTCACTGCGAACATCATCGGCGTGACGATCGGCGTGCTGGTCTATCGGGTGGTGATGGCGATCTCTCCCAAACGATCACAGCCAAAGAGGAACGCTGCCCTTTGATACCGAGTTCGCCAGGAAGCTCACGCGAATCAAAAAAGCCCGCGCGATGCGAGCTTTGTGTATGGGCCCGGCAGGATTCGAACCTGCAACCGACCGGTTATGAGCCGGCTGCTCTGCCCTTGAGCTACGGGCCCGGCAACAACCCAAACGCCCAGAAACCCTGGGCGTTTGTAGAGCGGGCAACGGGACTCGAACCCGTGACAACAGCTTGGAAGGCTGTTGTGTTACCGCTACACCATGCCCGCGTGGCGATCTGAAAATATCTTACCCGAACGCGGCCAACTGCGCAATAGCCAGCCTCTGTGTTTCCACGCGCTCCCCGCCCGCGCACGCTCCGCCCACCTGCGCCAGACACGGTATAATGGGCGCATGTGACCGTGTATACCGCCCGGAAAATCTCACTATGAAACTCTCATCCCACGCCAACGACCTGTTCCAGGCTTTCGACCAACCCGGCTGCCCCATCTGCCGCCTGACGGCGGACAGCGTCCACGGCTATCTCGACAGCCTGGTCTACGAATACGTCAACAAACCCGCCACCCACATGGCTGTACGCGCCGCCCGCGGTTTCTGCACCATCCACGCCTGGCACGCGCTGGAACACATCAACGCCAGCGGGCTAGGCATCGCGCTGCTGTACGAAGGACTGGTGCGCAATATGCTGAAGGACATGGGCGAGATACAACCCGGCGATGGGCGACGCCAGCTCACCCAGGCGGCCAACGCGCTCAAGCCGCGCGCCGCGTGCCCGGCCTGCGAGCACCGCGATAAGGTCGAGGGGCACCTGCTGCGCAATCTGCTCGAACACCTCGACCAACCGGCCTTCGCGGAAGCTTACGAGCGATCGGCGGGCATCTGCCTGCCGCACCTGCGACTGGCGCTCGATCTCGGCGGGATGACGGCGGCCAAAGTGCAGCTTGTCGCCGTCCAGCAGGCGATCTGGGGACGGCTCCAGCGCGATCTGGCCGAGTACATCCGCAAGAGCGACTACAACGTCAACGAAGAGTTGGGCGCCGAAGGCGACAGCCCGTGGCGCGCGATCGGGCAAATGGCCGGGATCAAGGACCTGCGCTAGCCCCGGCCCGCGCTCACTCGACGATGAGAAACATCTCGTCGCCTTCGCGCACGACTTCCTGCACCTTGATCGCCACTTCTTCGCCGGGCAGTCCCTTGTCGATGGGCGCGTGATTGATCTGCATGGAATAAATCTGCTGCTCGAACTCGGTCCGCGGCCCGGTAAACATGACCCAATCATCGACGTACAGCTCGTCATCCAGCAGGATCACCGCCACGCCGATCCGCGCGAAAAAGTGTGTCACCACGCCAACATATCGGTAGTCCACCGAGCGCCTCCTTCGGCTGATGCTCTCGCAGCGGCCCGCTGGGGTCGCCGCACTCAACACCAGCGCGCGGACCGATCCTGGCGGTCGTCCAGGCGCAGCCCTGCGCGCAGCGCGATCGCTCTGGCCGCCGCGACCTCGTTCGCGGTCACCGGGCGGTTGAGCGGCACGATTTGACGCTCCTGCACTCGCCATGCAGGGCGGTACTGACCCATGACGTTGATGTAAGTCTGCGATGAAATCTCCTCGGCCAAAAAATGCACGATCGCCTCAGTCCCGGCGATGCCCTCCGGCAGCACCAGATGCCGCACCAACACGCCGTGCGTCGCGAGGCCGTGCTCGTCAAACTGAAGGTCGCCTACCTGGCGGTACATCTCGCGCACGGCGGCCTGATTGCGCGCGGGGTAGCCGGGCGCTTTGGAATAACGCTGCGCCAGCTTCGGATCGGCGTATTTCATGTCTGGCATGTAAATGTCGATGATGCCGTCCAGCAGCGCCAGCCCTGGGAGTGAATCGAATCCGCCCGTGTTGTACACCAGGGGAATCGATAACCCACGCTCGGCGGCGATCTGTACGGCGGTTACGATCTGGGGGATGACGTGGCTAGGGGACACCAGATTGATGTTGTGGCAGCCCTGGTCTTCTAGCTGGAGCATCAGCGCGGCCAGTTCTTCCGGTGAGACCGCGCGGCCCGCGCCGTCCTGGCTTATTTCGTGATTCTGGCAAAACTGGCAGCGCATGTTGCAGTGGGCAAAAAAGATCGTGCCCGACCCTCGCTCGCCGCGCAGTGGATCTTCCTCGCCCATATGCGGGAACGCGCTGCTGACGACTGCCTGCTGGCCCGTGTGGCAGAACCCCTTCTCGCGCAGGCGATTCACACCGCAGCTCCACGCGCACAGTTCGCAGTGAGACAGCGCCTCCTGGGCCTGACAGACTCGCCCAGGAAAGCCGCCTTCGCGCAGCAAGCGACGGTAAACCGGCTCGATCATAGACTCCGATGTCCTTTCGTGCGTCCCTGAACGCATTGTAGCACAGGTTTTGTTCAGGGAGATGGTGAGCGCACAATCGCGCACGGATCAGAGCCGGAGGTTACCGAAGGGTAATGCGGGGAAGAGGCCGGGATTATTCAGTCACGGCCCACAGGCGCGCCGTACCGTCCAGTGAAGCAGAGGCCAGCAACGTGCCATCGGCGCTGAAGGTCACGGCGGACACGCCGCTTTCGTGGCTGTCGAGGCTGCGCAACGCGCTGCGCTTGCCGTCTAGCAGGGCATCGACACGCCACAGCCGGATCATCCCATCCAGCGAGCCCAGCGCCAGCAGCGATCCATCCGGGCTGAAGGCCACGCCGCGCACACAGTTGGCGTTGTAATCGGCGTAGGTCATGCTCGCGACCTGCGCGCGTTTCCGCATGACATCCCACACCACCAGCCCGCCGCCCTCCATCCCGATCGCCAACAGCGATCCCACCCAGTTAAAGGCCACGCTGTTGGGCGGTGCAGGCAGATCGATGCTGAATTCGGGCGACCCTTGCAGGGTTCCGAACAGGTGCACTTGCGGCTGGTCCGTCACGGGGATGGCGGTCCACAGCCCGGTCGCAGCGACGGCGGCGCTGGCGGTCGGTGTGCCGGTTTTGTCAAGCTGGCCGATCTGCGTGCGGCCGACCAATCCCCACAGCCGGACCGTCCCATCGGTGGCGCTGCTGATCGCGGTCGGACCGATCTGGTACATGCCCACGCCGACGACTTTGGCCGTGTGACCGCGCAGCGCCGTGAGGCAAAACCGTTTCTTGACGTCCCACAGGCGCAGCGTCCCGTCCTCCGAGCCCGACACGATCTGCGCGCCATCCGGGCTGAAGGCGACGGCCAGCACGGGTTTTTCGTGGCCGATTAGGGGGCGGATCGGTTTGCGACCGGATGTGTACCACAACCGCACGCTGCTGTCTTCCGCGCACGAGGCCAGCAGCGATCCATCCGGGCTGAAGGCCACGCCGCGCACCGCACCGCGATGCCCGGTCAGGACGCGTACCGGGATGACCTGGCGAGCGTTGTGCGCTCCGATCGGCACGAACGGTCCGTCGAACGTCTCGCTTTTTGGCGCGGACGCGGGCACGTCCGGCGCGCTGGCCTCCTTCAGCATGACACGCACGAGCTTGCGAAAGATCGCCAGGGCACGCCGCGTGAAATCGACCCACTGGTACGATTCGAGCCGGTAGGGGATTTTGCATCGATCGAACATGACCGGGTAGAGCGGTTTGCCGTGTTTGACGAAGTAGCGCCACTCGCTGCGCACTTCGTCGGATTTCACGGAGTCCGGGGTCAGGACGACGATCATGCCGTCAGCCGCGTCGAGCGCGCGCTCGATGGCGAGATCCCAATCGTCACCGGGGCCGATGTTTTCGTGATCGACCCACGTCATGACGCCCGCCGCGCGCAGATCAGCGGCAAAACGCGTCACATCGTCGTCATTCTGGCTGGAATGGCTGATAAACACGAGCGGCATGGCTTGGCCGTCCTGAAGTATGATTGTCCGGGTTACACGGCCAAGTATACCATGTTATCCCGTGCTGGCGGTCCCTGTTACGTGGGGGTACTGGGGACGAATGCCACTCAAGCGGGTTGGCGATAATGCATCCATCGGCCAGGGTCACCCAGACTTTGCCGTCGCGGATCGCGACGCTCGCAGGGCGATCTGTATCGCGATTGAATTTGAAATCGTCTGACATCAAACTCACTCCCATTCGATCGTGGCGGGGGGTTTGCTGCTGATGTCGTACAGCACGCGGTTGACGCCTTTGACCTCGTTGACGATGCGGCTGCTGGCCCGCGCCAGCAAATCGTGATCGAGGCGCGCCCAGTCAGCGGTCATAAAGTCGCGCGTCGTGACGGCCCGCAGCACGATCACCTCGTCATAGGTGCGGTTATCGCCCATCACGCCCACGCTGCGCACCGGCAGCAGCACCGCGAACGCCTGCGCGGTCCCCTCACGCAGCAGCCCGGCGGCAGCGAGCTCGCTCGTGAAGATAGCATCGGCGGCGCGCAGAATCTCCAGCCGCTCCCACGTCACCTCCCCGATGCAGCGCACGCCCAGGCCCGGACCGGGGAACGGCTGCCGCCACAGGATCGCGTCCGAAATGCCGAGATGCGCTCCGACCTCGCGCACTTCGTCCTTGAACAGATCGCGCAGCGGCTCGACCAGCCGCGTCTTGAGGTGATCGGGCAGGCCGCCCACGTTGTGATGCGATTTGATGCGCTTCGCACCGGGCCGTCCGGTGCCCGCGCTCTCGATCACGTCGGGATAAATCGTGCCCTGGGCCAGCCAGTCTAGCGCACCCAGCCGCCCAGCCTCGCGCTCGAAGACCGCCGCGAACGTCTCCGCCGATGATGCGGCGCTTGGCTTCCGGCTCGGTGACGCCGGCCAGGCGGTCGAGAAATTCCTCGGTCGCATCGACCGCGATCAGATTCCGCCAGCCCAACTCCCGCCCGAGCTCGACCACCTGATCCGGCTTCGTCCTGGCGCAGCATGCCGTGATTGACGAAGACCGCCACCAGTTGATCGCCCACCGCGCGGTGAATCAATTCGCCCGGCCACCGACGAATCCACGCCGCCGCTCATGCCGAGCAGCACGCGCCCGTCGCCCGACCTGCGCGCGGATGGCGTTCGACCGCCGCTTCGATGAAATGATCCGGTGTCCAGATCCGGGGGCGCGCCGCACATGTCGATCACGAAATTGCGCAGCATAGCCGCGCCGTGCGCCGTGTGGACGACTTCCGGGTGAAACTGCACGCCGAACAAATGCCGCGCCGGGTGAGTCATAGCGGCGTAGGGCGCGTTAGCCGTAGATGCGAGCGGAATGAAGCCATCCGGCGGGCGCTCGATGCGGTCACCGTGACTCATCCAGACCGTTTGCTGCGCGTCCAGCCCGGCGAACAGCGCGCCCGGTTGCTGCACCGGCGATCGTCGCCATGCCATATTCGCGCTGGGTCGCGCCTGCCACGACGCCGCCCAACGCCTGCGTGATGAGCTGCATCCCGTAGCAGATGCCCAACACGGGCCATTCACCCGCCAGTACCCAATCCGGCAGGCGCGGCGCACCGGCGTCATAGACGCTGGCCGGACCGCCTGACAGGATCACGCCGCTGAAGTCAGGCACGGCGGCGCGCGCCGCGTCGAGCGGTGTGGTGTAGGGCAGCAGCGCCGCGTACACACCCAACTCGCGCACGCGCCGCGCGATCAACTGCGCGGTCTGCGAGCCATAATCCAGAATCACAATTCCGCCGGATTTCAGCGACATAGCACAAGCCCTCCGGTGACGCGCGGCAACCGCGCGGCGGTGCAGGTCAGGAAGAAATACGTTGCGGGTTTCTCACGCGAAGTGGATCGCGTCAGATCTCGATGCCCGGCGCGGGATCGCCCGCGAAGACGAGGCCCTTGCTATCCATATGTGTGATCGTCACCAGCGCGTCGACCGGCACATGATATTTCTCTTCGAGCGCCTCGCGCCCACCCTCGAACCCTTTTTCGACAATCGCGACGACACCGATCAGCGTGCAGCGTGCCTCACCGCACATGCGCGCCAGCGCGAGTAGCGTCTTGCCGGACGCGAGAAAGTCGTCCACGATCAGCACGCGCTCGCCTTCCGGCAGATACTCCGCCGCGACCATCAGGTAGGTTTCGCCGCCTTTGGTGTGGCTGGGCGCGGTTTCCAGGAAGACCGGCCCGTACATGGTGACCGGCTTGTGCTTGCGCGCGTAGACGATCGGCACGTCCAGCGCTAAAGCGGCCATCAGCGCCGGGGCGATGCCGGACACCTCCGCCGTGAGGATGCGCGTCGGCTTGAGGTGTGCAAAGCGGCGGGCGATTTCTTCGCCCATCGCCTTGATCAGTTTGGGGTCCATCTGGTGATTCAGGATCCCATCGATCTTGAGGATGCCATCGCCGAGATACTGCCCCTCGGCACGAATGCGATCTTTGAGTAGCTGCATGGTGTTATTCTCCAGCCCTGGCGACGTGCGCGGGCACACTGGGTGGCATATGGAAATCGACTCTAAAACGCCGCGATCTGCTGACTCTGCAATGGGATCGTTGAGTAAAAACCCCTGATTCCGTTCAAAATCATTATTCTTCACGCCCTGGTTGGTAGATCGGTTCACTCTCCGACAGGAGCATGAGTAACTGGCGAGACATATAGATACGGTTGCGCTGCTGCCCCGTGATTTCTTCGACAATTCCCAACCGTTCAAGCTGCGAAATGGCACGTTTGGCCGTGTTGAAAGTGATATCCTGTCGTTTAGATATATGCTGTATGGTCAGATAGGGCTGCGTAAACACATGTTCAAGCGTATCAAGCACACTGGCCGACGCACGATCGGCCTGGAGTAGCCGTCTGTATTCTTCGCGTTTGTCAACGATATGTCTCGCAACAGTGATCGCGTGCTCGCTTTGTTGAATAACTCCACGCAGAAAGAACGTTAGCCAACCGATCCAATCACCATCACGGCTGACCGCCAATAAGCGGTTGTAGTACTCATCTCGATAATGCTCAAAGAAAGCACTGAGGTAGAGTAACGGTTCTAAGAGCGCCCCGCGTTCGCAGAGCAACAGGACAATCAACAATCGACCGATGCGTCCGTTCCCATCCAGAAATGGGTGAATGGTCTCGAATTGATAATGCATTAGTGCGCACTGCACTAAAAGAGGAAGTTCATCGCGTTGATGAAGAAATAATTCCCATTCACCTAGCACACGCATGAGTTCATCTGGTGGAGGGGGAACGAAGACGGCATCGTTCAAACTGCATCCAGCTGGGCCTATCCAATTTTGAGACCTGCGGAATTCGCCCGGCGTGTTATGTGTAGTTCCGCCGCGCGCGCCCGCCATCAACTTTTCATGTAGTTCCCGCACCAAACGTAGACTTAGCGGAAGCGTCTTCAATCGTTCGATTCCATATCGTAATGCCGTAAGATAGTTTCTCACTTCTACTATGTCATCAGTAGGGCGCACATATTCTGAGGCAGCCTCAAAATAGAACAATTCGGAGAGGGAGGCCTGCGTTCCTTCAATTCGCGAACTTGCAACGGCCTCAAGGCGCATATAGGGCATGATCAAAAAATCTGGATTCGGAACCAGGTAACCAATTCCAGCTAACCGCCCTAAGGCGCGCTCCGCGTCCGCAACTAACCTGAATAACTGCCGATCGATGGGCACAGAATCAGGAGATAAGGGGTCGGGTACATAAGCATCGTAACGATTGGGGGTCCGTACTATACGACCGCTCGGACTATTCTTAAACGTTTTTATGTCCATATACCAGAGGCCGCCCCATACGTTATTTCAATGTTTTGCAATTAGGATCGCCGTTATTTCAAAAAATCGCAAAAAATGAAATAAGAACCCTATATTAACCGGCCCCTACTGTGTGTAGAGGCCGATCCGGATAGATAAGTTAATGTTTCTCGAAGGCGGTGCCCAGGGCGCGCGGCGGTGCAGCGCGCAAGAAGCGCCGCACCGTCGGTTTCAAACGATCCGGCGTATAGCGCACCACTTTTTCGAGCACGCCGCTCGTCGCGAATAGTAAGGTGACGATCATCAGGAACCAGGGCAGCATGTTGAGCACTTGCGCGGGCAAGTCGATCACGTTGTTGTCCTGTAAATCGATCGCCACCGAGCGCAGCCCGACGATCAGGTACGCGCCCAACGCTACGCGTCCCGGCACCCACAGCCCGAAGATGACGATCGCCAGTGCGATCCAGCCCTCGCCGCTGAGGTCTTCTTTCCAGCCCAGTTTAACCGACAGCGAATAGGTCGCTCCCGCGATCCCGACCAGCGCGCCGCCCATCATGGTATACATGTAGCGCAGGCGGTTGACCGGTGTCCCGCGCGCGAAGGCTGCTTCGGGCTGCTCGCCGATGCTGCGCAGAGTCAGGCCGGGCCGCGTGCGATAAATGTAGAACCACATGAGGCCGATCAGAATCAGGCTGAAATAGATCAGAATGTTGTGGTCGAAACAGCATAGGGCCGATCAGCGGAATATCCTTTAAGATGGGGATCGGCATATGCGGCATTTCTTTGCCGGGCTGGTTGAAGTGCGGCTTGCCCAGGAAGATCGCCAGGTCGGCGCACAGGATCGTCAGGATGAACCCGACCGCTACCTGGTTGAGCCGCAGGGTGATGCTCGAAAACACGACGATAAAGGCCACCAGCGCGCCGACGCCCATCGCGGCCAGCACCGCCCAGGCCAGGCTGCCGGTATCGCGCACGATGGCGTGCGCCGTCATGGCGGAGAGCATGATCGAGCCGTCCAGCGACAGGTTGATCACGCCGGATCGCTCGGTCAGCAGTTCGCCCTGTCCGGCGATCACAATCGGAGCGGCGGCGCGTACAATCCGCGCAGTGAGCTTTCTAATCCGGTCATAAGTGTTGGTCCTCAAATAACCCTAAAAGGCTGTGCGTACCCGTGCTCATGCTTCCGGCTCCTGATACACACGCTTAAACGTGACCATTATCTCGATGTCCGACAGCCAGCGCAGATCGATGATTTCCCAGCCGTGGGCGGCGTGCTCGTTAACTGCTGCGTGAGCGCTTTGCCCGCCCAACCCAGCAACACCTCGCGCTCGACCCGATCCGGGAACTCCAACGCGCCGGACAGATAGGCTGTCAGGTATTCCCAGCCCTGCGCGTGCGCTGGCGACTTAGGTCCGGTCAACGGTTTCCTCGTCCTCATCCGGCGGCGCGCTGCGCGGCGGGAAGAAGCGATTCCGCACGCCGAACGCCAGCACCACCATCAGCACGACCGTGCTTTGCAGCACGCGCACCAACGAGCGATCCAGCGTCAGGTTGTAGTCCCACTGGAAGCCGCTTTCGAGCCGCAGACCGCCCTTCGACAGGACCGCGAACACGAACGACACGAACGGCGTCAGCAGGGCCGACATCGATCCCAGCAGCACCACCAGGATCGCCAGGAAGCCCAGCCCGCCCGACGGTGACGCGGTCAGCTTGATCACGTCCGGAGCCAGCACGCGGAACGCGCCTGCCAGCCCGGCCATGCTGCCGCACAGCATCATCGAGAAGATGATATTGCGCTCGGTGCGCACGCCCAGTAGAAACGCCGACTTCTGGTTTTTGCCCATCGCGCGGAGCTGCAAGCCCCAGCGCGACACGTACATGATCACCGCCACGACCACGAAGGCTCCCACCGTAATGTAGATCGTCGTCGGGCTGAGCCGCCGGTACTGATCGAACGACGGGCAGGCGGGCGTTTTCCGGGAAGCGGGCGGTTTCGGTGGCGCGGCTGCCCGCGGGCTGCCAGGGACCGCCGTTGGAGATCAGGTACATGTTGAAGGTCTGCGCGATGAAGTTGAGCGCGACGCCGCCGAAAATCTCGTTGACGCCGCCGCGCGTTTTGAGCACCGCGGCGATAGCACGCCCACGCTGATCCCAATACCGCCGCAAATACGAAACACGCGACCAGAATCTCGTTGTGTCCCAGGTTCAGGCCCAACGGCGGATTCCTGCTCTCGGCGAACAGGCGAATGGCCCATGTCCCGCCGATGGCGCCCATGATCATCTGGCCTTCGACTCCGATATTCCACAACCCGGCAGTGAAGGTCAGCACCAGCCCAAAGGCCGTGATCGCCAGCGGCATCCAGAAGGCGACCAGATCGGCGCGTTTGGCGGCGGTTTCGAGCGTGCCTTCGTAGACGTAGCGCCAGGCGACTTGCGGATCCGCGCCCTGCCATTCCAGGATCAAGATGATGATGCCCAGCGCGGCCACGATGCCCAGGAACGGCGTCAGCGCGGCGGGCAGCATATCGCGGACCGCGGCCACCAGCATTTGCCCGGTGACATTGGGGCGCGGCGCGGCATTGGCGGGTGGTCGGGATGGGGGTGTGGCCGGTGCAGTCGTCATGGCTACAGCCTCCCTCCGATTAACTCACCCAGCCGGTCCGCTGTCATATCGGCGCGGTCCTCGACCAGCGTCACGCGCCCGCCGAAAAAGACGAGTATGCGGTCGCTGTACGCAACGATTTCGTCCAGTTCCGCAGAAATGAAACACGATGGCTGTGCCCTCCTCGCGCCGCCGCAGCAACTGTTCCCAGATGTAATTGGCGCTCTCCACGTCCAGGCCACGCGTGGGATGTTCCAGCAGCAGCACCTTGAGGTTGGCGCGCAGCAGGGCCAGCGCGAAACGCTGCTGGTTGCCGCCCGATAGCGTTTGAATCGGGCTGGCGGGCCGCCCTTTGACGTTGAACTGCTGGATGCGCTCGCTCGGTGCTGCGCCACGCGCGCAGCCAGTTGACCCAGGGTGCTTTGCCGGGCATGGTCAGCGCGAAATGCTCGGTTAGCGTCATGCCTTTGATCAAGCCTTCTTCCAGGCGGCCCGCTGGCAAAAATGCAACGCCCGATTGCACAAAGCGGTGATAGGTCGCGCGCGACATGTCGCGCCCGGCGACCCGCACGGAGCCGTTCAGTGGCGGGACCAACCCGGTACAGGCGCGGATGAACTCGCCCTGACCACTGCCGTCCAGCCCGGCCAGCCCGATTACTTCCCCGGAACGCACGGTGAGCGAGACGTTATCTACCGTCAGGCGGCGGCCCACCACGCTCAGATCGGTGACTTCCAGCACGGCGTTCCCGTGCGGGATGGGCGGCGGTTCCTGTCGTTCGACCACTTTACCGAACATCAATGCCACCAGATCGTGAAATCGAGCAGGGGACCTCCAGCTCGCCGACCAGCTTCCCACGCCGCAGCACGAACGAGTGCTCGCACAACTCGATCACGTCTTCGAGCTTGTGTGAGACGAGGATGATCGTCAGACCGTCGTCGCGTGCCAGCGCCTTGAGCACGTTGAACAGGGCGGTTTTTTGCTCTGCGCTGATGCCGGTTGTCGGCTCGTCGAGCACCAAGACCCGCACGTTGAGCGACAGCAGGCGCAGGATTTCGAGCTGCTGGCGCTCGCCGATCGTCAGCGCGTCGA
Source organism: uncultured Chloroflexia bacterium (assembly GCA_963826505.1). Classification (GTDB taxonomy): domain Bacteria; phylum Chloroflexota; class Anaerolineae; order Aggregatilineales; family Aggregatilineaceae; genus CAWGXG01. Next base: position 195,407 of record CAWGXG010000009.1, on the reverse strand, counting down.
TGTAAGCATCTGGATCGAGTTGAAAATCGAAGCGCTCGACCAGCGCCAACAACTGCTGGCGCGCGGCTTCTGCGTCCGGGAAAAAGCGGTCGGGCCGTCCGGCTATGAAATTCTCCAGCACGGTGAACGGGGGAAAATCGAGCGGGTCCTGGTAGAGCATGCCGATTCCGTGCGCGATAGCGTCGGTGGGAGCGCTGAGCGTCACCGCTTCACCATCGACCATCACCTGGCCGCTGTCGGCGGGCTGGTAACCGGCCATGATCTTCATCAGTGTGCTTTTGCCCGCGCCGTTCTCGCCCAAAATGGCATAAATGTGCCCGCCCTCGAAGGTCATGGAGATGGCCTGGTTGGCGCGCACCCGTCCAAAGGTTTTGGAAATGTCTCGCAGTTCTACATGCATAAGTTTCTTCACATAAACTCTGTTAACAGCATCGGATTAGAGACTGCTGGGGCGCACATTCACCGGCTCGGAACGTCCGGCGCGGCGCGCACCCCATCATTGTACAATGTTGCGCCGGTTCTTCAACCGACTGGCAGTTAGCCATACCCCTTAAAAAACAGGGAGAGGGGTGCGCCCCCTCTCCCGCGCGTTCACGTCATGCGGAGCTTAGCTGCTCGCGCCCTTGACGCCTTCAAGAAGCTGAGGCGGCGTCACTTCGTCGGGAGTGGTGGCATCGTCGGCATTGGCAGCCTGATACCAGATCTGCTTCTCCGTCGCGACCTGACCGTCCGCGAGGAAGGTCGAGCCATCCTGGAAGTTCAGCGGGCCAACCCACAGATTGATACCGCCATCTTCGCCCATCGCACCCTTGGCCAGCGCGCCGATGAAGTCATCGAGATTGGCCTGATCGTCGGCGGACATACCGTTACCGGCGACAAAGCCCACGGCTGACGTATCGGGATTGTTGATGTCGGACCAATCCGGCGCGTTCCATGCCCAGCCTGCGGTCCACGTACCATCTTGCACGGCCTGGATGGTCTGCACGTACTGGGGACCCCAGTTGAAATAGGGCACGCCCAGGCAGATGTCCGGCGACTCTTCGCAGGCACCCTTATAGTCGTAGGGGATCGCCCACACGCTCTGGCCTTCACGCGCGCGCTGCCCGGCGACGACGATCGCTTCGGTGGTGTCGATACCGGAGATCAGCACATCGCGGCCTTCGTCCAGGAAGGCGTTGGCGACTTCGGTCGGGTCCAGCGTGACGCCGGGGATATTGAACCAGAAGCCAATCCAGGTCACGGCAAAGTCGATGTCCGCCGGGTCCATGCCACGATAGTGCTCGTAGCAGTAGCGCGCGCCCAGGTAGACCGAGTTCGCCAGACGGGTGGTTTCGGGGTCGATCAGCGGGCCAATGTAACCGATCTTGCCGGTTTCGGTCTTGAGCGCTGCCGCGCAGCCAGCCATCATCTTGCCGTAGATCATCTGGCCCATGAAGTTGCCCAGGTTGGACGGCGCAGCCGGCCACAAGCGCATCATCACCCGAAACGTTGATGAACGTCACATCCGGGTAGAACTCCGGCCACGATCGAGGTATCCACTTCGAAGTCTGCCGAGGTGGTGAGGATCAGTTTGGCGCCCTGACCGACCATTTCCTCGACCGCCTGATCCAGCGTGGTTTCGGGACGATCAGCCGAGTTGAGGCTGTCCAGCGCGATCATTTTCGCGCCGGGGACCTTTTCTTCCGCGTACTGTCCGGCTTCGTAATGCGCCTGGCTCCAGCCGTGATCATCCTGCGGGCCGACCAGGATCACGCCGAAAACAAATTCATCTTGCGCGGTAGCGCGCGGCGCCGCCGTGACGAAGACACCGGCGACCATGGCCGCCAGCACCAAAAGAACTGCTAGTTTCTTAATCATACGTTTCTCCTCATAACACATTCTGACACGTGTTCAGAAATGCTTCTCCGGAACCGATGCCCGGATATTATACCCCTCAGTTTAGTAGAAAACCCGTCAAACGCAACCTTTTGTCTTCCGAATTTTCAGGGCTCTTTTGCAGCGAATTCTGCACAAACGCGCCGTGCGGCGCAGGTTAGCGAATCCTAACCGCTGACCATAAAGATCAGCGATGTGCACCACAACGTGCTGTACAACAGGGGGCGGCGCGGGTAATAACGCGCCGTAAATAGCAGGTGCGTCAGAATCAGCGGCGGCATAAAACGGAAGAGGCCCAAAAATTCACGGTAAGTGGAAAACGGCACTGTCATCAGCACGATCACGTTGGCGAGATGCAGGCAGATCCACAAATCACACGTGCGTGTGCGCCACACTACGCGCAGAATCGCCCACAGTCCCCACACGCCCGGCAGCACGGCCAGCGGGATCACCAGCGCGCCCAACAGTAGGAACACGCGGAAGCTCTCTGTCTCTGTGTAGATGCGCAGCACGCCGTAGTAGGGCACGAACTCGAACGATGTCGCGTCCCGGCCGCCCGACCCGACCCCGAACGATCCCAGCCAACTGTATAAATAGCCCTGCCACGCGATGAACGGAATCCCGACGATCGCGGCCATCAGCAGCGCAGCACGCCAGCGGCGCTGCAGGACCTCGTACAATACGAATCCGGCCACCAGCACGGCGACGGTTTCTTTGGTCAGCACGGCCAGCAGGAGCAGCAGCGGCGGCAGCCATAGATTCTGCGGGCGGCGCTGGCGCACCAGCAGCGCGCCGAGGAACAGGCCATAGGCCAGTGGCTCAGCGGTACTCAGCCGCACGCCCGCCAGCGTGCCAAAGAACAAGCCGTAGCTCAGCGCGTACCAGCGGCTCGCCCCCAAATCGACCAGCAGCGACTCCAGGATCGCAACGCCGATTACGAGCGCCGCGAGGTTGACTGCCACGAAGATCACCGGGATCAGGCTGGTCACGCCAAAGGACAATAGGTAGCCCAGCATGGGCAGCAGAATACGCTGGTAGCGGTAGGCGGCGACGTCCATACATCCGGCGGCATGGGCCGGGTTGCGGGCGATATAGTAAGCGAACTGACCGTCGTAGCCCTTTTCGGTGCCGTCCGCGCAGCCCTGCGCCGCGTCAAACTGGCAGGTGGAATAGCAGTCGCCCAGGGTGACAAAGACTTTGGTGTCGAAATCGTTGACCCCCCAAATGACGCCGAGATAGATCAGGCAGACCGCCAGCACCACGCCCCAGGGTCGAAGCCGTGAGGGGGCCGGTGTGAGGGTTAAATCCGGTTGGCGGCGTTGGTGATGCATAAGCCTGTAGGCGCGGGTACAGCGGTCAGCGGGAGGCGCGAGGACCGCGTGAGCTAAACGTGAGGGCATTATACTCGTGACGCGCGCAAACTTAAAACCAGTTGTCGAGAATGCCGTGTACCGGTATAGTTGGTGGAGCGGTGGTCCCGTAAAACGGTGAGCCTCGTAAGTGGTGACGTGGGAGAACCATGCGTTGATATCTGACCTCGAAAAACTGCCGCCAGGCTCGACGGATGTGTTATTGTGCCTCGGCGCCATGCCCGATGCGACAGCGCCCGCCACCGTGATCATGGAGCAGACGGGCCTGAGCGAGCGCATCTTCCGCAAGGTGATCCGTCGGCTCGTCACGCGCTATTATGTGTCCATGTCTTCGCGTGACGTGTACGCCCTGACCAAACGGGGTCGTGACGCGGTCAGCGAGCTGGGTACCGCTGTGATCGCCGAAGCGCCACTCGCCGAAGAACAACCAGCCACGGTTAATCCACCGGCCCCGACTCCCGACTCGCCGCCAGCCACCGTTGCTACATCGGCTCCGCCGATTCCCGAACCGCCTCCGCCCGCCGCCCCTGCACCGTCCACCAGCGCGCCCGCCGCCCCGGCCGCAGCGTCCGCCAGCCCTGCGCCCCAGGCGCGCCACCCGCGCCGCTTGTCGATTTTTGTGCCCAAGCAGTTGGTCGCGCAGTCAACCGCGCTGCTGCGTGCTGGATTCGACGGCCCCAAGCGTGGAGCGCCCGCCCTGCGCCACGCGGCACACGTCGTGCTGCGCCTCAGCGCGCCGCATTGCAGCGTTGAACCGCCCGAAGTCCCACTCGACATTTCGCCCGCCGCCGCCGCCGGACCGGTCAAGTTCCGCGTCGCGCCGGAAGAAATCGGCTCGCTGCGCCTCAGGCTGGAAGTCTATCAGCGCGTTGACCAGGACGAGTTGGTGCTGGTAGGCGGCATGTTTTTCGACATCGACACAGGCCCATTCCCCACCTCTGCCAGCGCCGAATTTGTGACGCTGGGCGCGGTTGTCCCACTATACCCCGGCCCCACACCCTGATCATTGTCTTGAGGATTTTTACAGAATTTATGCTGAATTTATTCAACATACATTAAATAAATCATGTATAATGTTCTTTTGAGTAAGCATTGGTCGCCCAACGGATTCTTCATGGTTCCTGCATGACCACACCCTGCAACCCACTTCTGTTTTGCACTTTTCGAGGGAGACGCTGCCGTGCGTAACCGACAACCGTTTCCAGTCGGATTTGTCCGCTCACTTCGCCCCACACGTTTGCTCACGGATCACGGGCAAGCGTTGGGCCAGGGGCTGCTGCTGGGTGGAGTGTTGTGGTTGGTCGATATGGCACTGCACCTGATCGCGACCGGCCATCCGCTGGGCGTCGATTCTTCGATCAGCGCGATCGCGATCGCCGATCTGGGCTTTTTTATGATTCTGGGAGTGGGCATCCTCTTGATGATCGCCGGGCGGCGGCGTGCCGATGACGAGCTGCGCAAACTGTCCCGCGCGGTGGAACAGAGTCCCAGCACGGTCATGATCACCGATCTCAAGGGCCGCATCGAATACGTCAACCCCAAGTTCACCGCGCTGACCGGCTACACGCTGGAAGAAGTACGAGGCCGAGGATCAAATCTCCTGAAGTCGGGCGAAACGCCACCCGAAGAATATACGCGCCTGTGGCGTACGATTGTTGCCGGGCAGGAATGGCGCGGCGAGTTTCACAACGTCAAGAAAAACGGCGAGATGTACTGGGAATCGGCCCTGATCTCGCCGGTACGCAGCTCTAACGGGACGATCACACACTATCTCGCCGTCAAAGAGGACATCACCGCGCGCAAGGCGGCCGAAGCGGCCGAGCGCGAGCAGCGCGCGTTCAACGAAGTGCTGAGCGAGATCACGGCTGTGCTCAACAGCACGCTTGATTTTGACCAGGTGCTGCAACGCATTCTGGCCTATGCAGGTCGTGTCGTCGCGCACGATGTAGCCAGCATCATGCTGATCGAAGACGGCTTCACACGTGTGGTGAGCAGTCACGACAACACCGGGCGCGATCGCGACGTCTGGCCGCACGTATTGCGGCTGCGCATCGAGGACACGCCCGATATGCGCCGCGTCGTCGAAACACGCCGCCCGCACGTTGTATCCGACACGCGCAGCGCCCCCGACTGGATCGACTTCCCTGAAGCGGACTGGATTCTGCTCGTGTGCGCTGATGCCCATTCTCAACGACGGCAAAACGATCGGCCTGCTGGAGCTGGACAGCGCCACGCCGGGTTTTTTCAAGCCCGAAGACGCCGGGCGGCTGAATGTCTTCGCCGATCAGGTGGCGGTCGCCATCCGCAACGCCCGCCTGTTTGCCCAACTGCAAGAATACACCGGGCAGTTAGAGGCTCGCGTCACCGAGCGCACCACCCAGCTTGAGCAGGAACGCGCGCAGTTCCGCTCCATCCTCGATTCGATCAACGAGGGCGTGGCGTACCTGGAAAATGGAGAAATCCGCTTCGTGAACCGCGCGTTGGCCTCCATGCTCGGTTACGAAGATCGGGATTTCCCGGCAACCGTCTCCGACGCGCACCGCCTGATCCTGCACGAAGATAACGGCGTTGACGCGCTGCGGGCCGAAGTCATGCGCGGGCTGCAGAGCACAGGTGTCTGGAACCGGCAGATCACGGTGCATCACACCGACGGCCACCGGTTCGAAGGCAGCGTGACGGTCACGACGGTCAATGGCCCGGACGGGCAGATGATCGGATCGGCGGCCGTGCTGCGCGACATCAGCGAAGAGCGCGAGATGCAAGAGCGTCGCGATCGCTTCTTGACCCACGCAGCCCACGAGCTGCGCACGCCGCTGGCGAATCTCAAGATGCGTCTCTACCTGCTGCGCCGCCAGCCAGACCAGATCGACCATCACTTGCACGTCCTGGACTCTGTCGCAACAGGCATGACGCAGCTCATCGAAGATATTCTCGACGTGCTGCGCATGGGACGTGGCGCGGTCGCCCTGGAACTCAGCGAAACCGATCTACGTTCGCTGGTCGGCGCGGTCGTCGCGCGTCGCCAGGAAGATGCCGCTCAGCGCGGCGTGACGCTGACATTCACGCCGCCCGCACAACCGCTGCTGCTGTGCGTCGATACGCGCCGTATTGAACAGGCGTTGACGAGGCTGCTGAGCTATGGCATCTACGGCACGCCGGAGGGGGGCAGCGTGTGCGTGATGCTGGAACACCGGGAGTGTGAGGGCAACTCGGCGGCGGTGCTGCGCATATGCGACGGCAGTGAAGGCGTCCCCGAAAAGGATCGCGATCGCATCTTCGAGCCGTTCTACCACGCCAGCGAAGGCGACAACGCCCAGCGCGGGTTGGGGTTGGCGCTGGCGCGTGAGATCATCCGCTTGCACGATGGATCCGTTGTGATCGAGGACAATTCCGGCTGCGGAGTGACGTTGGTGGTAGAGCTGCGCGGCGACAGCGCGTGTCGAGACAGCCTGTAATGGCCTCGCACGCACCGATCACGGTCATCAAAAATAATCACATGGGGCACGAAGTGTTTCGCTACAATGGGCATGTGTTGGCGCGCGGCGCGACCTGGGTGCAGCTCGAAGCGCACTTCAACCGCGCGGATGTACAGACCAGCTACCACACCTTTCACCAGGGGGATCGTTTCGTCGAGTGGTTTTACAGCGACCGCTGGTACAACATTTTCGAGATGCACGACTGCGACGACGATCATCTGGTCGGCTGGTACTGCAACGTGACACGCCCGGCTCTGCTGCTGCCAGAAAGGGTGCAGGCCGACGATCTGGCGCTCGATGTTTTTGTTCGACCGGACGGCGCGCTCACTGTGCTGGACGAAGACGAGTTCGCATCCCTGCCGCTGGACGAGGTTACCCGTGCGGATGCACTACACGGGCTAGATGCGCTGCTCGCGCGCATCACAGCGCGGCAGGCTCCCTTCGACCCTCTGCCGTGAGCGCAGTCCAGGTCAGCCCGGCAGCGTGAACCCGTTCCACGTCCCCGTGAACAGGTAGCGCACAGCATCGATCCCGCCGATCACCAGGATGGCGAAGACCAGCCCGGCGAAGGCGGGCACGGCGAGCTCGCGCCAGTGGCGCATGGTATTTTCACGGCGCGTGATCGTCAAGAACAACACGCAGCCCACCACGCAAAACATGATCAACGTCCCCACCGCGCTCAGCAGCCCGACCAGGTCGCGCAGCAGCGTGATGTTGCCTTTCAGCACGATCAGCGCCACACCTCCGGCCATACCATACAGCATCCCCAGCTCGCGTAATCCGTCCAACGGGGCGCGGCGTTGCGGCGCGGCCCACACGATTGTGTTGAAGACCGGCACCACGAGCGTGATCATCGCCAGCCCGAAGGTCGTGCCGGTGAACAGCCGCAGCGTGTTGCTGGGCTGGTAAATCGGGTGGTAGCTGTCGAACAGGCTCAGATAGCTGTTCAGCCCATCCACCGCGTACAGCGCGCCCAAAGCCAACATCACCACCAGCACGCGGATGCGCGGGAGTTGCGCGGCGCGTGCGCGTCCACGCACCATGACGAATGCCAGCCCGGTGATCACGCCCATGTAGATGCCTGTACAGCGCGCGCACAGCGGAAGCTGGCGCGACCCGGCAAAGAAGCTGCGCGCGGCGATGCGATGGCAGATCGCGTAGCCGATGGCGTCGGCTTTTCCCATCAGCCCGCCAGGAGTCGCCGCCAACCACACGCCGATCACCAGCGCGCCCACCAGCCCGATGATCCACAGCGTCAGGCGGGAATAGGGCCGCGCGGGCGGCGCGAAGAAGTCGGCGGTTGTGCGATCATTATCCAGGGCGTGTTGGGCGGGCATGCGGCGGACCTTTCGTTTCCGGGAGTTGTTGGTGTTACGTAAACCCATGCCCGAACTGTTCGATCGGGACACAAGTCAGTTATAATGACAGATGCAGGTTCGTGCGAATTCGCCCGTGTGGGGAATTACGAGCGCATATCTACGGCCCTGCGCTTTAGGGCGTGACAACTGCCGTTGTTGCCGCGATCGTATCTCGCTTTGACGCGCCTGGAGATAATCTGATGCATATATTGGTTACGGGTGGAGCTGGTTTTTTAGGGAGTGCATTGGTCCATCGTCTGGTGGAGCTGGGGCACAATGTGCGCGTGCTGGACGATCTGAGCGCGGGTGATCCCAGCCAACTGCCGCCTGACATTTCATTCACTCGCGGGGACGTCAACGATCTGCCCCGGCTGTGGACGCTGCTGCAAGGCGTCGAGTGTGTGTACCATCTCGCGGCGCGCGTCAGCGTGCCCGAAAGCATGCGCTACCCGCGTGAATACAACGCCGTCAATGTAGGCGGCACTGTCAGCGTGCTGGAAGCGGTGCGCGATGTTGGCGTGCGGCGGCTGGTCTTCGTCGCCTCCGGTGCCATCTACGGCCAGCACCAGGAACAACCCCTGAGCGAAGATCTGGCCCCCGATCCGCATTCTCCTTACGCCGTAAGCAAGCTGGCCGCCGAGCAGTATGTCCTGACGATTGGCCGCCTGTGGGCGATCGAAACCGTCAGCCTGCGAGTCTTCAACGCCTATGGCCCCGGCCAACCGCTGCCCGCCACACATCCCCCGGTGATTCCGCATTTCATCCAGCAGACGCTGCGCAGCGGATCGCTCGTCGTGCACGGGGATGGCGCGCAAACGCGCGATTTCGTGTACGTAGACGATGTCGTGGACGCGCTAGTGGCCGCGGCGGCCGCCCCGGACATCGACCGCCGGGTGATCAACATCGGCAGCGGGACCGAAACCAGCATTAAAGACCTGATCCGCCTGATCGAGGACAGCACCGGACGCGAAGCCCATGCCCTGTTTGTGCGATCACAGGACAGCGGGGTATCGCGCATGTGCGCCGATATTTCGCTGGCGCGCACGCTGCTGGGCTACACACCCAAAGTGTTCCTGCGGGAGGGGCTGCGCCGGGTCATGGCCCAGGATGAACGTTTCGCGCTCCGGGTGGAAAAAGGCTAGCGAGCATTGTGTCGATGTGCGAGGAGTAAGTATGACAGGAACCACAGCGGGAATATGGACTCCGTGAAACGCGTGATAAAAAGGATCGTGCGGCTCATTGTGCTCGTCGCGGTCATCGTCGCACCTATCCTGATCATTCCGCAGGTGTACGATCCTCTCGGAATGCGCTACCAGGACGACGTGTACCAGTTGGTATCGCGTTTCGAGTGCGCTGACCAGGCTTGTATACGCCTGCGTCTGCCGGAGGGAGCCTTCACCTTCAAAAGCGGTTGGAGGGTGACCACGCAGGCCGATGGCAGCCGGCTGGTCCCCGATAACGCACCAGACTGCCGCATCACGATCGCACTGATCGGCGATTCGTACACCTGGGGGCCGAACGTCAACGATGGACAAACCTGGGCCGATCTCCTGGCGCGACATTTCCCTGCTGCCTGTTTTTATAACCTGGGCGAGTGGGGCTACAATGTCGAACAAGCGGCGCTGACTCTCAAGGAGGTCGTGTCGCCCGATGCAGATTACGTGATCTACTTCATTTTCCAAAACGATGACATGGGCCTGTTCGTGCACCCGATCCCTGGCGCACCGCCCTCGCCGTTCTATGCGGTGCGCTATATGCAGCTCATCGCCTGGCGAACAGGCCTGTGGGCCGGGCGAGAAGGCTGGATTCGCGAAGCCGACGTAGAGCGCAATCCTGATACCTTCGCCGCCACGATCCGCGATATGGCAGCAGACCCCAGAGTGCGTTTTGCCGGGTTCGAGAGCGAGTTGCTCGTCCAAGCCGTGCGCGACATGGGTCAAGCCGTATTCGGTATTCCGCTACTGTCCAAAGACCAACAGCTCTCGCCCATCGATGCCCATCCTAATGCTGCGGGTCACCAGGCCATAGCTCAATCATTTTACCCGCTGGTGGAGGAATTACTGGCTGCGCCGCACCCTACGAGTGGCTGACAGCCAGCCCGGCGGGATCGCAAGGCGTTTTCGCATTTCTGACTAACAAAACCACGCCCGCCGTGCGTATATTTGTGTTATTCATACATTCTCCACACTGTCACACGGGTCCAGCGGGGAAACGAAACCGTGAAAATACTGGCGATCGAACATGAGCTGCCGGGCGCGACCGAGGCCATCTTCGCGCGGCATGGCAAGGCTGAGGCTCGCCGCGCCTGGGAGTTGGTCCAGGCTGGGGTGTTCCGCGAGATGTATTTTCGCGCGGATCGTACCGAAGCGGTGCTGATTCTGGAATGCGCCAGCGTCGAAGAAGCGCAGGCAATCCTCGATACGCTTCCGCTGGTGCGCGCCGGGGCGATCTCGTTCGAGCTGATCCCCCTGGTAGCTTATCCTGGCTTCGCACGGTTGTTTGATGACAAGGCTTGACACGCGGAGTCCGCGTGAGGCGAGTACGGTGTTTGGTTGGATTATTTGAGGAGGATGGAGTGAGACCGCTCAACACACGCACCCTGGTTGTGCTGGTCGTGGCGGCCAGCCTGTTGTTCCCGTCGGCGGTATCCATCGCGCAGGGACCGACGGATTTCATCGCAGACATCACCACCGACATGGTGATGGCGCATGTCAGCGCGCTGTCGGTGGACATCGGCGCGCGCCCGATGGGTAGCGAGGCCGAGCAGGCCGCGGCTGACTACATTGCCCTTCAGCTTGAAGACTGGGGCTATCACGTCGATGTACAGGAATTCGAGACGACGCCACCATCGGACGACGACACTGCCGAGACGGTGACATCGCGTAACGTGATCGGGATAAAATCCGGCGACGATCAGATCGTCGTGGTCGGCGCGCACATGGATTCCGTGACTGCCGGGACCGGCGCGGGCGATAACGCGTCCGGCGTCGCTGTGATGTTGGCCGCGGCGCAAGAGCTGGCTCACGTCGAGACGACCCACACGCTGATGTTCGTGGCCTTCGGCGCGGAAGAAGGCGGCAATCCGCCCGGCGCGGATGTGTTCGTCGAAAGTCTGGGCGACCAGATCGACAACGTGATCGCCATGCTCAATATCGATTCGGTCGGCGTGGGCACGAATCTGAACGTCTACGCCGGGGCTGTGGTCACCTGGCCGGACGACGACGGCGCGCCGACGCTCGACGGCGGACCGACCTGGGTGCGCGACCTGGCGCTGGACTTGTCCGCGAAGCTGGGCCTGGCATTTGGCACCAGCCCGGATTCCACCTGGGGCGGCTACACCGGTGACTGGAGCGATCACTACGCCTTCGTGCTCGCCGGTGTGCCGATCGCCTACTTCGAGGCGTGGCAGTGGGAACCCGCCGAGGATATCTGGTGGGGTCAGGAAACCGCCGAGGGCGATGTGATGCATACCTCCGGCGACGTGTACGAGAACGTCGTGCCGGAAAAGGTCGAGATGACCGCCGAACTGGTCACATTGACGACTTTCGACATCGCCATCGACGACGTGACCGGGGACTACTAAGCGCCCAAAACCTCCCACTATCCTGTATCGACCCTAAACGGAGTCCTGCACACTGGGCAGGACTCCTGTTATACTCTCGCCGCGCCTGTTTCATGACCGCCACCCTGGGGAATCGCCATGTCCCAAGCCTCCAGCTCGGCCCGCGCACTGTCGGGCCGCCAGATCGCCCGCGCCGCCGGAATCGTCATGCTGGCCTACGTCGCCAGCGGCGTGCTCGGACTCGTGCGCACGGCGGCGATCTCGTCCGCCTTCGGCGCGGGGATGAAATATGACGCCTTTCTGGCGGCGCAGCGCGTCCCGGAGACGTTGTTCGTCCTGGTAGCGGGCGGTGCGCTCGGATCGGCCTTCATCCCGGTCTTCACGCGCTTTCTAGCGGCGGATGACGAAGCTGGCGCGCAGCGGCTCGCGGATGGCGTGATCACGCTGCTGATGGCGGCCGCGTCCGTGCTGGCATTGGCCGCGTTCGTGCTGGCCGGGCCGATCGTACGGCTGGCGCTGGTCCCCGAAGCGCCGCGTCTGACGCAAGACCTGACGGTCGAGCTGATGCGTATCATGCTGCTGACCGTGCTGATCTTCGGACTCAGCGGGCTGATGATGGGCATCCTCAACGCGCGCCAACATTTCCTGGCCCCGGCGCTGGCCCCCAGCATGTATAACGTCGGGCTGATTTTCGGGGCGCTGGTCCTGGCGCGTAATGGGAACGTGCACGGGCTGGCATGGGGCGCGGTGATCGGTTCCGCGCTGCACCTGGGCATCCAGCTTCCGGTTGTGCTGCGGACGCGCTTCCGCTACCGGCCTGCGTTCGGCCTGAATATTCCCGGCGTGCGCGAAGTGCTGGTGCTGATGGGGCCGCGCGTGTTGGGCTTGGGCGTGGTGCAGGTCAGCTTTTGGGTGAATACGGCGCTGGCCTCGGGCATGATGGCGGGCAGTGTGTCAGCGCTGGGCGTAGCCTTCACGCTAATGTTCACCGTGCTGGGCATTATGGGGCAGAGTGTGGGCACGGCGGTTTTCCCGACGCTGTCCGCGCTGAGCGCGCTGCAAGACGCCGACGACTTCCGCCGCACGCTGGCCGGAGCATTGAGCAGCGTACTGTTCCTGTCGATTCCCGCCGGGATCGGGATGGCGATCGTCAGTCAGCCGGTCGTGACGCTGCTGTACCAGCGCGGCGAGTGGACCGCCACCGACAGCGCCGGGACCGCCTGGGCGCTGGCCCTGTTCAGCATTGGGCTGGCGGGGCATGCTGTGCTCGAAATCCTGGTGCGGGCTTTTTACGCGCTGCACGACACCTGGACGCCGGTCAAAGTCGGCCTGGGGGCGATGGTGTTGAATATCGCGCTCAGCCTCGTGCTGATCCGCGCCTTCGGCTACCCCGGCAGCACCGATTTCGCGCATGGGCCGTTCGGGGGATTGGCGCTCGCCATGTCGATCGCGACGGCGATCGAAAGCACGACGCTGTGGATCATCCTGCGGCGGCGAACGGGCGGGTTGGACGATCGACGCGTATTGAGCGGCGCGGCCCGTACGCTGATCGCCTCCTTGTTCATGGCGGCGGCGGCGGGCGGATTTCTGCGGCTGCTGCCGGATGCGCCGGCGCTGATCCGCGCGTTGGGCGCGATGGCGATCGGCTCGGGCGTGTTCTGGGGATCGGCGCTGCTGCTGCGCGTTGAGGAAGCGGCGCTCGTCCCGCGTATGGTACTGCGCCGGGTGAGAAGGTAGCGATCAGCTTTCAGCGGACAGTAGAAACAGCCCCGCGCTGGAGGCTGCCCAAATTCGATTGTTTTTCTAGCTGATGGCTGAAAACCGATCCCTGTAACCTGTTGGCTGTCCGCTATTTCTTCTCGCGCCAGCGGTCGAAACGGTCGCGCCAACAAGGGCGCACGCCGCGTTTGCCACGTTTGGCTTTGATTTCAGACGGCAGCGACCCGAGCCGCGCGCCCGCATCGCGCGCGTAGGTCAGATTGCGCCCGCGCAGCCGCACCCCGTAGAGGGTCGCCCCGGTCAGTGTGACGCCCGCCGACGCCAGATCGATCCCTTTGAGCGTAGCCCCGGTCAGGTCCGCCCCGGTGAGCGTGGCATGATCCAGCCGTGCCCCGCTCAGATCGGCGGCGATCAGCAGCGCGCCGGTCAGGTTGGCGCCCATCAGCCGTGCCTCGCGCAATCCCGCGCCGGACAGGTCCGCCCCGGTCAAATCCGTGCTGCTCAGCACCGCTTCATTGAGCTGGGTCTCGCGGAGAACCGCGTTGATCAGATGCGCTTCGCTGAGATCCGCGCCGGTGAGATCGGCCCCGCTAAGCACGGCGTTGAGCAGTTGAGCGCGCGGCAGATGCACGCCGCGCAGGTCCAATCCGCTGAGATCGACTCCGGTCAGGTCCGCGCCGCCGCAGTCAGCATCTTGCAGATCGGCCCCGGCCAGATCGGCTCCATTGAGCAGCGCGCCGCGCAGATCGGCCCCGACCAGTTCAGCCTGCCGCAGATTGGCGTCGCTGAGATCGGCTTCGGAGAAATCCACACGCCCGGCCTGTACCCCTAGCAGCACGGCTCGTACCAGCCGCGCATGCTGCGCTCGCGCGCCGATCAACACCGCCTCGCTCAGCCGGGCGTCGGTTAGATCGGCGCCACGCAGATCGATACCGGTCAGGTCCGCCCCGCTGAGATCGGCGCGCGCCAACACGGCGGGCGGCAGATCGCGGTCGGCGGCCAACCGCGCGCGGATCAGGTTTGCCCCGGTCAGATCGGCGTCTGAGAGATCGGCCCCATGCAGCGCGGCAGCGGTTAGCGTGGCGCTTTGCAGGCTGGCCCCCACCAGACGTGCCCCGCTGAGATCCACACCTGAAAAATCCAGCCCGGACAGATCCAGGCTGGACAGATCGGCCTGGGCAAACGCGCGGCGGTCGTCCAGCCGCGCGATCACGTCTTCACGAGTGAGCGGCAGTCCAGTCACACGGGGGCTATCCGGGGATTCAGCGGTCCAGCGGCACGACTGCGCCGCTGTCCGTCACCTGGCGCACGCGCAGATCGGCGGCATCGAGCAGACTGCCGCACAGCTCCGCGAGCTGCTGGCCGCGCTCGTAAAGCGCGACCGATTCTTCAAGCGTCAGCTCGCCGGATTCAAGTTGTTCGACGATGGTTTCAAGCTGCGCATAAGCCTGCTCAAAGGTCAGGCTAGTGAGATCGTCGGTCATGGGGTGGTTGCCTCCGGCAGCGCATAATCCAACAAATTCGTACAGGTCCACTGCCCGGCGACGGCGGCCTCGATCCAGGGATCGAAGGTCGGGTCGAGGCTGCGTTCGCGTGCGGCTTCGAAATCCTGCTCAGCCGCCGTGGAATCACCGGCCCGCTGTGCCACTTCGGCGCGCAGCACGTAGAGCAGGGGATCGTCGGGCGTGATGGCGATAGCCTGATCATACGCCTGCCGTGCCTTGTCAGGGGAGTCCAGGTTGCACAGCGCCAGCCCGTGCATCATCAACAGGTCCGACACTGCGAAGGGTTCTTGCACCGTACCGCCGTCGGCGGGCAGCGGCGCCTGGGCCAGCACGTCGCTCAGATCGTTTTCAATATGCTCGTACCGCCCCAAGATGATGTTGGTTGCCGCCGCGAAATAGGCCCCGGACACCGGATTCACGTCCGCGCTGCCATACAGTGTGGTGAAGGCGCGGTTAGTCAGTTCCGGATCCGGAAACTCGGCCAGGACGGTACTCGCCAGCGCCTGCGCATCGGTGATGCGGCCTTCGCGCAGCGCGATCATCATGGCGGACACGTACGGCAGGTTAGCGTCCGGCATCAGGGCGATGGCTTGTTCCAGGTCGCTGTTGCCGCGCACCAGATCGCTCTTGTTCAGGTAATACGCAAGGCCGCGCTCGAAATAGACAAACCAGTCGGTCGGACGCAGCGCGCTCACGGCGTTATAGGCTTCGATCGCGATATCAGGTGTGCCCGAGTCGGCGAAATAGGTCGGCATGGCCCAGGTGTCTGGCCCCAACCGCCCAGCCGTGCGCAGATCGGCTGCCGCCGCGGCGAAGGCCGCGATCCGCATGCGGACCACGCCCCGGTAGGCGTACAGCAGCGGGTTGCTGCTGTCGAGCGCGATGGCCTGATTCAAATCGGATTCGGCCTGGCTGGGTTTGGGTCCGTAGGCGGCCAGAGCGCGGTGCAGGTAAGCCGCCGGGCTGTTGCCCACGATCTCGCCGCCCGTCACGTCGACCGCGTCGAGCATGGTCAGCGTCAGGATGAAATGGAACTGGTCACCATCGGCCATAGTCAGCAGGTTGATCACGTCCAGCACCGGCACGGCGACCGACTGCATGCGCTCGTCGGTCAGGCGCACGCGGATATTCCCCGTTTGTTCGAGCACATCGCGCGTGAAGGGGTTGTAGGGTAAATCCTTCAGCGCGCCTACCTGGACTTCAAGCTCGATCACCACCGCCGTGTAATTGCCCCACACGACGACGGCGGCTCCGCTGGCTTCCGCGATGGCGCGCGCCTCATCCGCTGACGTGATCACATCCGGATAGCGCCGCACGCGCACGCGGGAATTGGGGAGTTCATCTTCCAGCGTCCGGGTGAGGTCGTCGGCCACAAAGCGGGCCACATCGCGCGACGTTACGCCCCCCAACGGTTCCAGCTCGGCTACCAGCGCCATGATCTCGCCGCGCGCGACCGGCTCGACCGCCCAGAACGCCGTGTCGCCGGATACAGTCGGGGTCGCTTCCGGCGTGGTGCGCGTCGCCGCTGCGCCGGGTCCCGCCGGGTTGAACAACGGGCTGTCCGGGTCGAACAGGGTGGCGCACGTCATCTGGCGCGACTGTACCGCTGCCACGTAGGGCGCCAGCGCGTCGGCCTGAGGGCTGTCGGCGATGAGGGCGAAATCCTGATCGGCTGCGTCCGGTTGGTCCTGGCTCAGCAGGATGTCGGCGCGCATCAGGCGAGCCAGCCCAAAGTCGGGCGCGTGGACCAGAACATTATCCAGGCTGGTGCGCGCCGCGTCGAACTGATCCAACGCGCAGTATGACAGCCCGGCTATCAGGTACAGGTCGGTGGTGTCCATCGTCGAACCCAGCGTCTGAATGCCGGTTTCGGCATTCGCCAGCGCGGACTCGTGGCGGCCCAGTACCAGATTGACGAAAGCCGACATCGTCACGGTATACGGATTCGGCCCGCTGTCGCCAAACGTGGAGCCCATCAGCCGCTCCATGAAGCCCGGATCGGGGAACTCCTTAAGGATGGTTTGAATCAGCGCGGCGGCATCGTCCAGCCGTGATTCGTGCAGTGCCAGCAGTGCCGCATAGATGTAGGGGAAGTTGGCGTTGGGATGCAGCGCGATCGCGGCATCAAGATCGGCGCGAGCGCGCGTGTATCCGTCCGGCAGCGTGCTGCCCAAGGAGTAATAGATCGCTGCCCGGAAAAACAGCGGGAACCAATCGTCCGGGCGCGCAGCGATGATCTCGTCAAACAACTGCATGACGCTTTCATCGTGCAGATAGTTTGCCATCAACAGCTTGGGCATGGTCCAGCCCTCAGGCCCGACGCGCTCGGCGGTTTGCGCGTCACGCACGGCGGCATCGGCCTGTCCCTGGCGGTGATCGAGAATGCTTTGCAGCGCATACAGCAGCGCGTTGCCCGCGTCCAGCTCCAGCGCCGACGAAACGGCGCCGCTGGCGGCCTGACCCTTGGCCAGCAGGGCGCGGTGCGTCTGCGCGGCGACGCTGTTGCCCACCAGCTCGGCAGGCGTGGTTTCGATCGCATCCAGGATGGCACCGATGCGCAGGGCTTCGTAGCCGTTGCCATCGGCCAATTCGAGCAGGGTCAGCACGTTGAGCACGTACGGCGCGACCGATTCGCGGCGAGCGTCGGTCAGGTGCACGCGGACGTCGGTCGTCCGGTCGATCACCGCGCGCGGAAAAGTGTTGTGCGGGAAGGCGGTCAGCACGCCGGTCTCGATTTCGAGTTCGGTCAGGTCGGCGGTGTAATTGCCCCACACGATGACCGTCGCCCCGACGCTTTCAGCGGCGGCGCGCGCCTCGCTGTCACTCTTGATCACGTCCGGGAAGCGCCGCACGCGCACATTGGAGAACGGCACCGCTGTTTCGAGCGTTTCCTGCAAATCGTTGACCACCAGCCGCGTGACATCACGCTGACTCGTCGCCGCGATCTGCCCGATTCCCGCCAGGTTTTCCAGCTCGGCTACCAGCACCATCACTTCGCCTGGCGCGACCGGCTCGACGACGTCGGCGGCCCCTGGCACGAGCGTGGCGCCCGCCGTCTGGCTGGCGGTGGGCACGGGAGTCGTGGTGCCGGACGGTCCGGCTATCGCCATCAATGCCGCCGTGCCAAACAGATTTTCACAGCCGATCTGCCCCGTCTTGAAGGCCTCGACCATGTCCGGTGACAGGGTGGTCGTAGCCGCTACGGCGAAGTCATCCCGCGCGCCGCTCACGTCATTCTGTTTGAGGCGCGCCTCGCCGCGCAGCAGGTGTATAAAGCCGTCGTAGGGACTGCCGGACGACGCCATCGGCGGGGAGGTGTTGTCCAGCGCTTCGGCATACGAAGCTTCGGCCGCGACATAATCGTGCAGGTTGCAATAGGACACACCACGCATGACGATCAGCGCACTGACCGTCCCCACGCGCTCGATCCCGGTGTTGGCAGTGCTGATAGCTTGCTCGTAGCGCCCCAGGCTCACGTTGATGAAGGTCGAGATCAGCGGGCCGAAGGTGTCGTGGCCGCCCACCGTCGCGCCGACAATGCGACTGTACAGGTCAGGATCGGGGAAATCGTCCAAAATGACCTGGATATTGGCGAAGGCGTCCGCGAAGCGCCCCTGCGCGATGGCCGTCAGACCCGCCATCGCATACGGGTAATTGGCGTCTGGCTGCAGCGCGATAGAGGCGTCCAGATCGGAACGGGCGTGATCGTAATCGCCCAGCAGGTAATAGAGCGCCCCGCGCGAGCTGAGGGCGAACCAGTCATCCGGACGCTCCGTGATGATCGCGTCGTAATAGCCGATGGACTGGTCGAGCGTGTCAGCGTTGATCGCCAGCAGGATCAGCGGCACGGTCCAGCGGTCCGGACCCAGGCGGGCCGCGGTCTCGGCGGCGCGGCGCGAGTCGGCGCTCTGGCCTTCGTGTTGCAGCGCCAGGCTGCGCAGTGCGTACAGGAACGGGTTGGCCGCGTCTTTGTCGATCGCTCCGTCGATGTCGCGCAGGGACTCGGCGGTGTCAGCGGCATAATTGGCAAAATAGCGGTGGACATAGGCTGCGACGTCATCCCCGACGATTGTGGCGGGCGTGCCGGTGATCTCGGCCATCACGGCCAGCGTGCGCATGAACTCGTAGATGTTGCCGTCCGCGCCTTGCAGCGTCGCCAGCACGCCGAGCACATTCGCCGCGACGGACTCGGTGCGTTCGTCGGTCAGATGCACGCGCACGTTAGCTGTGCGCGCCAGCGCGTCGCGATCGAGCCCGATATGCGGGAAAGCGCTGGTCGTGCCGATCTGAATCTGGGCGTCGATGCCATCCAGCGCATAAGCGCCCCATAGGATGACCGTCGCGCCGTTGGCTGCCGCGACCTCCTGCGCCTCTGTGTCGGATCGGATGATCTCCCGGATGGTGCGGACGCGTACCTTAGAATAGGGCACCCCGACTTCGATCTGGCGGGTCAGGTCATCCACGATGAATCGGCTGATATCGCGCAGCGCGAGTCCGCCCAACGGTTCGAACTGCGCCACCAACACCATCACTTCGCCCTCGGCTACCGGTTCAACTGGGGCCGGCGTGGGACTCGGCGTCGGAGGTGTCTCGGTTTGGCCAGTCGTGATGTTATTGCTGTTATTGTTGCTGCTGCGCGTCTCAGGGCCCAGCAAAATCGCGATCACCGCGACGACCGAACAGGCCAGCACGGTGACGATCACCATCAGCGCGATCCACTTCCACTTCGCCCCGGTGACGGCGGGATATTCCCCCGTGATGGGCGTGCCGCCCGGCGTCATCATAGGCGGCAGGCCGCTTGTTGGGGGCGGCGGGATTGTCTCCGGTGAGCCGGGATAAAGTGACAGTCCGTGTGTCTGTTCGGGTATGCCGCGTACCATGGCGGGCACGTCCCCGACGCCCTGATCGGACGGGGTCCTGAAGCGTGACTCGCGCGACTCGTGGACGTTGAGCAGCAGGCTGCGCAGCGGCGTATCCAGGCCGTGGATGAGCGCTTCCAACTCGGCCCCGATCAGGCGCACGCTGTTGATGCGGCGTTCGCGGTCTTTTTCCAGCATGCGCGTGATCAGATCGACCAGCGGGCGTGGCAGGCCAGGGCGCAGCCGGTCCAGGTCGGGCGCGGGCTTGGTCAGGATGGCCGTCAGGATCGCGCCCGTGCTGGCCTCCTGGAAAGGCAGCCGCCCGGTCAATATTTC
The DNA here is from genome assembly GCA_963826505.1 of uncultured Chloroflexia bacterium. GTDB lineage: Bacteria > Chloroflexota > Anaerolineae > Aggregatilineales > Aggregatilineaceae > CAWGXG01. The sequence goes on along the minus strand of CAWGXG010000009.1, from coordinate 175,347 downwards.
GTACAGCATCACACCAAACGACCAGATGTCGGTGCGCGAGTCCAGCTCCAGCCCGTTGCAGGCTTCAGGACTCAGGTAGGCATACGTGCCAATCACCGATCCGGTTTGAGTCAGGCGGGTGCGGTTCCCCAAGTGCGCCACGCCGAAATCGGTCAGGCGCGGGGTGCCATCTTCGGCCAGCAGCACGTTATCGGGCTTGATGTCGCGGTGAATGATGTTGAGCCGGTGAGCGCGCGTCAGGGCGTCGGCCAGGTCCAGCGCCACATTGAGCACGGCGGGCAGCGGCAGGCGTCCCTGTTCGTCCATCAGATCGCGCAGCGAGCCGCCGCTCACATATTCCAGGATCAGATAGTGGCGGCCGTCTTCTTCGAGCGTGTCCAATACTTTGACGATATTGGGGTGATCGAGCTGGCGCAGGGCTTCGCCCTCGCGCGTGAAGCGATCGACGATGTCGGGATTGTCAGCGAGAATGGACTCGTGCAGCAGTTTAATCGCGACGGTGGTCCCGGTCTGCACATCCGTGCCCCGGTACACGTCGCCCATGCCACCTCGCCCGATCAGTTCATCCAGCCGGTAGCGCCCGGCGATTAAAGACATCTCGTCGCTCATACAACAACCTTGAAATGCGTGTCGCTCATGCTGATATTCTTGGATTTAATAATAAGACCATAACGTCAATGACTGTTTTCGCCCAGGTCGCGCCGTTCGATGGCCGCCGTCAGGCGACCGTCATGCAGCGTCACGACGATGCGCCCCCCCTCACTGACGTCGCGCGCGCTGGCGATCCGCTGGCCGTCCTCCGCCCGCGTGACGATGGCGTACCCGCGCCGCAGCAGCGCATGAGGGTGTGCCGCTTCGAGCGCGCGTCGCTGCCCGGCCAAACGGTCACGCCGCCGCGCCAGGGCGTGCAGCAGGTGCGTATTGGCCCGACCCGTCAGATCGTCGACGCGTTGGCGCGCCGTTTGAATGCGGTTGAGCGGCGACAGCCGGGTCATCCAACGGCGGGCCTCGTCGATGCTGTCGCGCCGCGTGTTCACTCCCGCCTGGATCGCGTCATCCAGTCGCGCCACGTTCAGCCGTACCGCCTGGCGCAGCGCGGGACCGTCCGGCGTCACCAGCTCGGCGGCAGCGGACGGAGTCGGGGCGCGGCGATCGGCGGCGAAATCGACCAATGTGAAGTCGATCTCGTGCCCGACGCCGGTCACGACCGGAATGCGCGACGCTACCACCGCCCGCACGACAGCTTCGTCATTGAAGCACCACAGGTCTTCCAGGCTGCCCCCGCCGCGCGCCAGGACGATCACGTCCACCTCGGTGTGCTCGTTCAGCCGGGCCAGCGCCGCCACGATCTGCGCGGGCGCCTCTTTGCCCTGGACCAGAGTCGGGCTGAGGATCACTTCCGCGACCGGGTAGCGCCGCCGCAAGACGTTTTGAATATCCTGGAAGGCCGCCGTCGTAGGCGATGTCACCACGCCGATCTGGTGCGGAAAGGCCGGGATCGGGCGTTTGCGCTCAACGTCGAACAGCCCTTCGGCGTCCAAACGCGCTTTGAGCAGCTCGAACTGGCGATTGAGATCGCCCGCTCCGGCGGGCTGGAGCGCGTCGCAATACAACTGGTAGCGGCCTCGCCCCTCATAGACGGTCACCGTCCCGTGCGCGAGCACCAGGTCGCCATGCTGCGGATTGAACGCCAGACGGTCGGCCTGGGCTTTCCACATGGCGCAGCTCAACTCGCTGCGATCGTCCTTGAGCGTGAAATAAAGATGCCCCGACGAGGCACGCACGGGTTTGCTGACCTCGCCCTGTACCCACACGTCCTGCAAGGCGGGGTCCTGGTCGAACAGGCTGCGAATGTAGGCGGTCAGGTCCCAGACGGAATAAGACTAAATCATGATTTAGGTGCGCCATTGATCGTGCTGAATTTCTCTCATTGTACACTACACGGCCTGCAATGACCACGCGCCCCACGCGCTAAACTGTGTTAAAATACCGTCACTTGGCATGGCAGACCTGCGAGCGGCTGTGGTTGGGGCGCTCGCCGCGATGGGTGATGACGGGTGAACGACCGCCCGGCCTGATGTGGAGGGACGATCAGTGGACGAGGCTGCGCGCAAACAGTTGGCCCAGCGCCTGGGCGCTATGAAAATGAACGAAGCACGCCGGGAAATCCGCAAGCTGGATCATGACGCGAATATGGTGTTCTGGCGGAACGCCATCTGGGACGAGTACCATACGTTGTACCTGCTGCCCAACGAAGAGCTAAGTATTACGCTCGTAGAAAAAACCAATCTGCAGGAAGGCACCAGAAATATAGGCGGCGGGCCAAGTGGCACGCACGCCATCCAGATCGATTACCATTACGTCGAGGCGCGCGTCGAGCCGTTGGAACGACCCGCCCACAAACGCGGCAACAGCGGGCCGTCCCCGCTTAAAAACATCGGGTGGCAGGCGCAAAAGAAATAGCCTTCTCCTGGGGGAAGCCGTCTTGGCGGGCGACATCACAGGACTGAAGAACCGGCCTCACTCCTCGTCCAGTGCCATCTTGAATGGCTGAGGGACCAGGGAACGAGGCCAGTTTTTATTGACCCCAAATCACTTAATGCTCTGTTCGCCGGGCGGGCGCCTACTCCGTCGCGTCCAGGTCCTCTTCGGTGAGCGTCAATCCCAGGACGTGATAGCCGCCGTCGATGTAGATCGTCTCGCCCGTGATCAATCCGGCGGCATCGCTCGCTAAAAAGGCTGCCACATTGCCGACATCTTCCTGAGTCGCCAGCTTGCGCATGGGCGTGACTTTGTCGCTGTACTTGAGCATCATGCGGAAGCCGGGCACGCCTGCCGCCGCCAGCGTTTTGATCGGACCCGGGCTGAGCGAGTTGACGCGGATGCCTTGCGGGCCGAGGTCATAGGCCAGGTAGCGCACGATATTTTCCAACGCGGCCTTGGCGATCGCCATGACGTTGTAGCGTGGCATGACTTTCTCGGCGGCGTAGTACGACATGGCCATGATGCTGCCGCCGTTGGGCATGATCTCGGCGGCATGGCGCGCCATCGGGATCAGGCTATAGGACGAGATGTCGAGCGCCATCTTGAACCCGGCCCGGCTCACATCGCGGAAGCGTCCGCCCAGGTCTTCGCCCGGCGCATAGGCGACGGCGTGCACCAGAATATCGATCGACCCGAACCGCTGGCGCGCTTTGGCGAACACCGCTTCGATCTGTTCGTCCGACGTGACGTCACACTGTTCTACGAAATCGATCCCGGCCTCTTGGGCCAGCGGGAAAACGCGCTTTTCGAGCACCTCGCCCGCGTAGCTCAGGCCGACCGTCGCGCCCTCGCGCAAAAACGCCTCGGTGATGCCCCACGCAATCGAGCGCTTGTTGGCCACGCCGAAGACGAGCGCAGTCTTGCCATCCAATGAACCCATGTGTATTCCCTCCTGGTTGGTATGGTTGGTAAATATAACACGTCTGGCGCGCAGGTGTTGCGCGTTGATGGCGCGCTATGAGATCACTACAACTATTTATGCGATATTTACAGACATGAAGAATCATTTTATCATAATATTGTAACTACATGCTTTTAATGAGAAAGGGTACGGTTCCAAGATGAGACGCATTGTGGTTCTGTTTGTCTCGCTCAGCCTTTTGCTTTCAAGCTTCGTCGTGTTCGCTCCTACGCAGGCCAAGGCCGCAGCCGGCCTGGATTGTTGGATAACCACTTTCATCTATCGCAACGACAGCGCTGTGCCGATTAAGGTTGATCTGACGCTCCAGGATATCCCAACCGTTCACCAATACTCGGCCACGCGGACGTTGGAACCCGGCGAAACCAAAGACACGACTCTCTACGGTTTCCTGACCACAGGCGGAGGAGCCAGCGCATCCGCCATTGGAGATCCCGGCCTGACTTTTGTGGGCTTCGGGGCATTCGGGGTAGTGGACGACTCCAACTGCCTCCCTTCAAGCATCCCGGACGGGCGCCTCAACCTGTATGACATTGCCGCACCGCTGGCCGCCTACTGCTCGAACGGCGGGGTGAGCGTGTGGGATATTGGCGCGGACAGCCAGGGTACATTGGCCTTCAGCGCGTCGCTTGATGCGATTCACAACGCACTCGCGCAGGCGCAAAGTTCCGGCCAGAACGTGATGATCGGTCAGGGTCTGGGCAACAGCTTGTACGCGTTGGCCTCGAACCAGCTGCAATTTGAAGGGCCGGACATCAAATACCCGACCGAAACCTACCAGTTTATCGCGCCAGGGGACGTCTGCGGGTAATCGTGCTTCACGGCTGAGGGGATTGTTCGCGGGGGGTGCGCGGTGGTGCACCCCTCGTTTTTTCTGGCCAGTGGTCCTACTCACGCACCAGGACGGGCGTGCCGATTTCGGCCCACTGGTAGAACCAGCGCGCTTCGTCGGTCGGCAGATTGACACAGCCGTGACTCATCGGGTGGCCGAAATTGTTGTGCCAGTAGGTTCCGTGCAGACCGTAGCCCTGGTAGAAGTACATCACATAGGGCACGTCCGGCAGAAAATAGCCCGGCCCGCTCATGGTCTGGGCCTCGGCTTTGTAGTAGATGCTGTATTCTCCCAGGACGGTCGGCGTCCCCGGCAGGCCGGTCGATACGCTGACCGTGCGAACCACGCGCCCATCTTCGACTGCCTCCGCCATCTGCTCGCTCAGATCGACCACAATTTCCTTGCGCACGCCTATCCGCGTGAATTGATCTTCGTCGTCGGGCAGTTGGTAGCCGCTGAAATGCCGCCCGACGCGTGTCACCGGAATGGTGAGCCGCTGCCCGACCGCCAGAATATCCGGGTTGCGCAGCGCGTTGATCTGCGCCAGCGCCATCCAGTTCACGCCGTAATGGTAGCCGATGCTCATCAGCGTGTCGCCCGGCTGGACGATGTGCGGATGTCCCGCCGCCGCCAGGAGTTCCGCCGTGAACGGCGAGACGGTCGGCGTGAGGCTGGGGGTCGCGGTCGGTGTGATGCTGGGGGTCGGGGTGATGGTCGGCGTCGGGGCCAGCGTCGGGATCGGGGGCAGGATCTCCGGCGCGACAGTACACAGCCGCGCCCCGCCGCTAAACGTTCCGTCATGCGTCAGACGCACCGCTGAGCCATTCGTTATATCGACCAGCGCGATCTGCACGTCATCCGGCCCGCCAACGGAGGCTAACAGGTGCGTGTCGTCGCCCCACGCCCAGGCAATGTCCGCGCCTGACTGAACGCGCACAGGCTCCGGCTCCGGCAGCTCGAAATCGAGCAGGTAGATATCGGCGCTTTGCGGGTCTTCGAGATTGGCCCATTCCGTGTAGGCGATGCGCTCACCCACCGCGTCAAAGAACGGCCAGAGCTCGTTGCCCTGGCTGAATTCGGGTGGCATGACGGGGAACTCGCCCTCGATATTCTCGCCCAACACGGTCAGGAACAGGTCCCACGGGCCAAACTGCTCGCTAGAGTACAACAATTGGCGGCCATCCGGTCCCCAGGACGGCGACGTGTCGCGTCCCAGGTCGGTCGTGATCTGGTGCGGGTTGCTGCCGTCGGCGTTCACCATCCAGATGGTGGGGATACCGCCGTTGCGCGTCGATACAAAGGCGATACTGGAACCGTCCGGGCTGAAGACGGGCGCGAAATTCAATCCATCCGAAGGCGAGAGCGGAATCGGCTCCGTCTGGTCGAAGGACAGCAGGTACAACTGGTAGGTGCCGGTCGCGTCCGAGGCGAACACTACTGATTTGCCATCGGGCGAGCAGGACGGCTCGCGCTCGTTAGCCGCGCTGGTAAGCAGCGGGCGTTCGACGCCGTTGAGGGTCATCAGGTAAATGTCGTCGCTGCCGTTGCGGTTGGTGTAGTACACCACCTGGAACGGCTCCGCCGGACCGGGCAGCGGTGTCGGCGTCAGCGACGCGGTCGGCGTGGGGGTGATCCGCGCGTGCGCGGTCTGCGTGGCCGCGATGATGGCGACCGCTGTCTGCGTGAAGGGCAACACGCCCGCTTCCGCCGTCGCGGTGCGCTGTTCCGGTGACAGCACTGTCGGCGTGACAGAGGGTGTCACCGTCACCGTGAGGGTAGCCGTTGCTGGTGGGACCGTTGCGGTCGCGCTCGGAGTGGCGCTGACGGTGACTCCCGGCGGTGCTTGTGTCACGGGCTGGGTCGGTTCTTCGGATGCGGCTCCGGTGGCCGTCGGTAGGGATGGGGTAGACGATGGCACAGCCGCGACGCCTTGCGCGTCCTGGGTCGCCATCTCCGACAGGTTGGCGAGCGTGGGCACGACTATGTCGCCGCTTTTTTTGCTGCTGCACCCGGCCAACGCCAGGACAGCGACCATCAGCACGGCGAAGGCCAACCGCCGGATCGGACGAATTGCGGAAGCGATGTGAGTCACGCGGTCCCCTCCTGCGCAAGTCAAAACGTGCTGCGCTTGTACGAGGTCCATTGTAGAACAGCGGCGGCGGTTTGACCACTGGACTCAGGTCAGGGGCGCGCGAATAGTTATCGTAGGCCAAAACCGGATTGAGCTGGTGCGCGTCCGCGCGATCAGGGATTGCCGAGCGTGAAAAAGTGCTGGTTGTCGAAGGGGGCTTTTCTCAATATTCTGCGGGGGAAATAAAAAAGGCTCCTGAGGTAGGACTCGAACCTACAACCCATCGGTTAACAGCCGATTGCTCTGCCATTGAGCTACTCAGGAATACCTCGTGATGCGTGCAAAAGCATACCAGACGCGCCCCTCACTGTCAAGATGGATTTTCGGGGCAAAGATGGCCGGACCGCGCAGAAATTCAGGCGAAAAACAAGGGGGTCCACAGAGGCCGATTAATAGGCGCGCGGCGGCATAATTGCAGGGCATTTCCGTGCCCTCTCGGACCGCGCCATTTCTGCCGCGATCGTGGGCTGTGCTGGCCTCGCACTAAAGAACTTTGACGGATGGGTCAGGTGGAGTAAGATTAAGTTCTGCGTCACGATGATCACACCATCACCTGCACTTAGGGGGCCCGCCATGTCCGCCTCGCTGTCGATTCGCAAAGTGTCTACCCCCGCGGATTTTGATCGGTTCGTGAAATTCCCCTGGTCGGTCTACAAAGGCGACCCCCGCTGGGTCCCGCCATTTCTCTCCATGCAGCGTCACAAATTCGATCAGGCCAAAGGCGCGGCCTGGGATTACATGGAAGGCGACTACTTCATCGCGTTGCGCGACGACCGGCCCGTCGGGACGGTGGCGGCCTTCATCAACCACCGCCACAACGAGTATTGGAACGAGCACATCGGCTTTTTCGGCGCGTTCGAGCTGTTCGACGATCAGGCAGCGGCTGCGGCGCTGCTCGACACGGCGGCGGAGTATGTGGCGGGCAAAGGCTACGACGCCCTGCGCGGCCCGGCGACTTTCTCCACCAATGCCGAATGCGGCATTCTGACCGAAGGCTTCGACGATCCGCCCGTGCTGATGTACCCCTACAACCTGCCGTACTACCAGCGACTGGTCGAAAATACGCCCGGTTTTGCCAAAGTGATGGAGCTGTACGCCTATCACATCACGTTGGACCGCGCGATCGAGTCGCCCACTATCGCCCAACTGTTTCGCATCACCGCCAAAAACAGCGAGCGGCGCGGGATCACCGTGCGGCTGGCCGATACGCATAACCTGAAGTCCGAATTCGCGCTGCTGAAGGACATCTATAATAAGGCGTGGGAGAAGAACTGGGGCTTCGTGCCGTTTTCCCCGCGCGAGCTGGACGAGATGGTCGAGGAGATTGGGCGCTTCTTTGACCCGCGCATGGCTTTTTTCGCGGAAATTGACGGTAAGCCGATCGCGTTTTTGCTGGCCCTGCCCGATATGAATCAGGCCATTCTGCCCGCTTATCCGCGCCCCGGCAAGCCGGAGGTCGCCAGCCTGCTGCATCTGCTGTGGGCCTGGAAGGTACGCCGTCGAGTGCAGCGCGTGCGCATCATGCTGTTGGGCGTGGAAGAAGGCCACCGCAATATCGGCGTCGAGGCGGCCCTGTTCGTCAAAGCCTATGAGGCGGGCGCGGCCTTGGGCCGGCCTGCGGCGGATGGCGGTTGGGTGCTGGAAACCAACGATCCGATGAATCGTCTGGTCGAATCGTTTCGTGGACAGTTGTATAAGCGCTACCGGTTTTACGAGCGTCCGCTGACCGCCGAGGCGGCCACTAGTTCCGGAGATGACACGTAACATGGCTGCTGCATCGCTGTCTATACGCAAAGTTGACTCCAAAGCCGACTTCGAGACGTTTCTGCGCTTCCCCTGGTCGGTCTATAAATCCGATCCCTATTGGGTGCCGCCGCTGGTGTCGATGCAGCGTCATAAGCTCGACCAGCACAAAAACTCAAGCTGGAAGCACATGGAGGGCGATTACTTCATTGCCTGGCGCGGCGACCAGCCGGTCGGGACGATCGCGGCCTTCATCAACCACCGTCACGACGAATTCTGGAACGAGCGCATGGGCTTTTTCGGCGCGTTCGAGCTGTTCAACGATCAGGAGGCGGCGGACGCGCTGCTGAGCACGGCGGCGGAGTGGGTGCGCGCCAAAGGGGCGACCGCGCTGCGCGGCCCGGTGACGTTCTCCACCAACGAAGAATGTGGTGTGCTGATCGAGGGCTTCGACGATATCCCGGTCGTGCTCTACCCTTACAACCCGCGTTACTACGTCGACTTGCTCGACAACGCGCCCGACCTGCACGGCGTGATGGATACGGTAGCCTTCTACTTCACGCTGCACGCCACCGAGCAGTCGGAAAAAGTGCAGAAGATGCTGCGCATCACGGAGAAAAACAATGCGCGGCGCGGGATTACCGTGCGCGAGCCCGATCGCAAGCATCTCAAAGAAGATTTCTCGACGCTCAAGGACGTGTACAACTCGGCGTGGGAGAAAAACTGGGGGTTCGTGCCATTCTCTGATGACGAGCTGGACGAGCTGGTCAAAGACCTGGGTATGTTCGTGGACCGGCGGGTGATGATCTTCGCCCAGGTGCACGGCGAACCGGCGGGGTTTCTGCTGGCGCTGCCCGATATGAATCTGGCGCTGCGGCGCGCCTATCCGCGCCCCGGCAAGCCCGACTTGCTGACTCAGCTTCAGGTATTGTGGCATTGGAAGCTGCGCTCCAAGATCACGCGCATTCGCATCCCGCTGATGGGTGTTAAAGAGCAGTTTCGGGGGATCGGTGTCGAGGCGGCGATGTTCACCGCGCTCTATCACCGGGCGACGGAGATCGCGCCGCAGATGGGTTGGGTCTCCGCCGATGGCGGTTGGGTGCTGGAAACCAACGACGCGATGAATCGCCTGTCGGAGTCGCATAACGGGTATGTGTACAAGCGTTTTCGCTTTTACCAGCGCGATCTGACGCCTTAACCGCAAACCGCCGCCCTCTGCACATCGCCACGCGGGTTCGCAGGCGCGCTCTTGTTTTGAGGGAGGACTCATATGCAAGCTCCGGTCGTCGTCCGCAAAGTCGCCACCAAAGCGGACTTCAAGACCCTGCTGCGTTTCCCCTGGACGCTCTATCACGGCGATCCGTATTGGGTGCCGCCGCTCGTCTCGATGCAGCGTACCAAGCTCGACAAGCGCAAAAATCCCACCTGGAAGCACATGGACGGCGAATATTTCATCGCGTGGCGCGGCGACCAGCCGGTCGGCACGATCGCGGCGGTCATCAATCACCGGCACAACGAGTTTCAGCACGAGCACATCGGTTTTTTCGGCCTGTTCGAGGTCTACGACGACCAGGAAGCGGCCAACTTCCTGCTCAACTCGGCAGCCGAATACGTGCGCGGCCAGGGTTACGACGCGCTGCGCGGTCCCGCCTCGTTCACGACCAATGACGAATGCGGCCTGCTGATCAAGGGTTTCGACGATCCGCCCGTGATCCTGATGCCCTACAACAAGCCCTACTACCGGCGTCTGCTGGACAACGCGCCCGGCTTCGGCAAGGTGATGGATACGCTGTGCTATAATTTTGCTTTGCAAGACTGGCTGGCGTCCGACAAATTGCAGCAGACGATGCGCGTCACGGCCAAGAACAATGCGCGACGCGACATCACCGTGCGGACCGTCGAGCGCGGGCATGTCAAGCGTGACCTGGCGCTGCTCAAGACGATCTATAATCAGGCGTGGGATAACAACTGGGGCTTTGTGCCCCTGTCGGATGACGAGCTGGACGCGCTGATCCGTGATCTGGGGCAGTACCTGGAGCCGCGACTGGCGTTTTTCGCCTCAGTCAAAGGCGAGCCTGCCGCGTTTATGCTGGCATTTCCCGATCTCAACCAGCCGCTGCGCGCGGCCTATCCGCGCCCCGGCAAGCCGGAAGTGCTCACCCTGGCGTCTCTGGTGTGGCATTGGAAAATCCGCTCCAAGGTGACGCGTATCCGGATCGCGCTGATGGGCGTCAAAGAGGAATTTCGCGGGATCGGCGTCGAGGCGGCGCTGTTCGTCCATCTGCTGGAAAAAGCGCGCGAGATCAGTGCGGAGAGCGGCTGGCAGCATGCGGATGCCGGGTGGGTGCTCGAAACTAACGAGCCGATGAATCGCCTGGCGCGCGCTTACTCAGGCGATGATTACAAGCACTATCGTTTTTACGAGCGTGTGCTGATCTAGCACTCAGGACCCGTCACCGCTGGGAACAGCTCACGCCGCTGCACAGAGGGTATTGGGAGGGGGAAACGCAATTATGACCGGCCAATTGATCGCTGTCGTCGATGACGAGCCGCATATTGTGGACATGGTGTGCTCGTTTTTGCAGATGAAAGGCTATGGCGTGTGTCGCGGCTATTCGGGCGAGGACGCGCTGATCGTTGTCCGGACTGAACAGCCGGACGCGCTGCTGCTCGACCTGATGATGCCGGATATAGAAGGCTTCGAAGTGATCAAGCGCCTGCGGGCCGATCCCGCGTCTGCCGCGCTGCCGGTGATGGTGATCACCGCGCGCACCGATAACGACGCCCGGCGTCGCGCCGAGATCGCCGGGGCGACCGGCTTCCTGACCAAGCCGATCCGCATGCAAGAACTGCTGGCGGAACTGGCGCGCATGCTGTCCGCCTAACGCGGCATGGTCACCGGGCGTAAGACGGGCGCGGGCGGCGGCGGCGTGGGGTGATTGCGAATGAAAGCAGCCAACACCGGCGGCTTGACGCGAATCACACTGCCTTCGGCGGACTGCGCCAGCAGCGATTTACGCAGCAGTTCACCCAGCGCTTCCTGGTCCAGGCCGGTTTGCTCGTGGACCACGCCATACAATGTTTTCACCTCAGCCGGAGTCAAACCGCGCAGCAGGGTGCGGCATTCCGCCTGGATGTTAGCTTCGGCGGCCAGATGCGCGGCTGCCAGCCCGACCGCTCTGGAATAATCGCTGTCGGTGATGGTCGCCAGCGCCTCGATATGTACGAACCCGGCGCGTATCAGTCCGGCAAATCCGCCGCAGGACCGGATCAGCAGCCCGGCGGGATGATCGTCGCGCGGGACGGTGCGCTTTTCCAACTCCTGAATCATGCCCCAGGCGTCTTCGTCACCGAACGGTCCCAGATAGACCGGGTTATCGTTGAACAGCTCGATGAACGGCTCCAACGCGAGCATGCGCTCGCCCTCGCCGATCAGATAGGGCAGCCCGCTGCGCGAAAATGTCATGAACATGACCTGATACTTGAACCGGTCGCGCAGGCTGCGCAGCGCCACGAAAAAGTAATCGGGCATGGTGTCCAGCATCCGCTCGAACTCGTCCATGATGAACACCAGCCGCACCGGCGATTCCTGCACGCGCCGCGCGGCCAACACCGCGTCGGTGATGCTTTCCAGGTAGCGCAGCGCCATATGCCCGTGCAGCGAATCGGCGTAATCGGTGATGGACAGATGCGCGTTTTCGAATTGCTCTTGCAGGCGGGCGATGCGCGCCGCGAGTTCGCCGTCCACGGGCTGGCCATGCGGGTGATGTACGGCGGGATACAGCTCCGGCATGACCGTCATGCGGTGGACCAACAGCTCGAAACCCGGCCACGCGGTCGCGGCCACGCTGCCTTTGTCGTCGGGCAGCGGGGGCAGCAGCGCGTTCGGATCGAGCGAGATGCTGATCAACCGCCCCTTGTGGACGGCGTTGGGCGCATAGCGCAGCCAGGGACTGTCCGGATCGGTCGTGTTCACCCGTTCCTGGTCCAGAAATTTGAGCAAATTTGACTTGCCGACGCTGGGCGGGCCGATCACTGACACGCACATGCCCTGGTCAAGCGCGCCGACGATCGGCGACACCACGTCGCTGCGGTAGTGGACAGGATAGTAACGGGCCATCGGGACTCTTCTCGCCGGGACTAGCGCGGTTCAGGCGCGGGCTGCGGATGGGGTTCAGTGTAATCCAGCTTGCCGCGTCTGACCAGCGGAAAAGCAGGTGCGAGTAAAACCTGTCAGGGAGTTTTGAGCAAGCACATATCCCCGCACGGCGGGAACGCCGCCCGCAGGGCGGAAGAGAGGGGCCAACCCCATAGCACAAGATTGTCAAGGGCTTGACTGTCAACGTTTGCTCGCACCCGGAAAAGCAGTCGACGAAGAACGGGCCATAGAGCAGCACAGGGAAGATGCAACAGCCCTAAGAAACTCTTGCTTTTCTCTATTTTTTCCTCCGTGGCCCTCTGTGGATTGCTCTTACGGCCAGCCCGCCAACTCGATCTCTTCCAGCGTGCGTCCCGGCACGAATCCTAACTCTGGCGGGGAGACGCGCGTCGAGAAAGCGTAGTACACGCGGTACAGGCCGATCGCTTGCGTCTGATAGCCGATACCTGCCGCGTCCAGCCGCGCGACGATCAGCGCGTCCAGTTCGGGGAAATTCTGGGTGATCCACACTACGCGCGGCGCGGCTTCGACCTCGGCGCGGTAGGGCGGGTAACGGTTGTCGGACGCGATCAGGCCGCGATCCTCAGCGGGCAGCGCCGTGTCCAGAATGATCGCGTCGTGGGCGCGGAATATCACTCGGAATGCGGTCCAATAGCTGGCATAACCCGCCGTGTAATTTTCATCCTTCAGAAACGCGATCAGCGCGTTGTCATCGGTGGCGGGCGCGCGCAGGCGTTCGACCAACTGCGGCGTGAGGCCCGTCCCCGTATGGGCGGCGCGGATGACCTGCCCGGCCTGCATCACCAGCAGGATCGCCAGCGCCAGCGCCGGGATCATCCGTCCGGCCCGCCGCAGACGGTCCAATCCCAGCGCGAGGCCGATCGTCACCGGAATCCAAACCGGCATGAGATAGCGCCCGGTCGCGTCCGAAAACGGCGACGCGATGAACACCACCGCGAATACACACGTCGTCAGCCAGACCCAGCGCCGCGCCCATCCGAATGCGGCCGGATCGGAAGTGGGCGATTCCCCGCGCCGGCGGGCGCTGGCGCTGGCCAGCAGATCGGTGAACAGCAAAAGAAGAATTAGCCCGCCGAGCGCCGTCCCGATCGTGATCGAAAATCCGGCTTCCCACGGGAAACGCAGCCCGTACAGCGCGGGAATTCCCAACACCAGCAGGCCGAGCGCGGCCTCGCCGGGCGAAATCGGCGTGACGCCGGGTGCTGTCTCGAAACCGCCCGTGAGGAAATGCAGGGCGGCCCAGTCGTGGCGCAGGTTGTACACCCACCAGGGCGCGCCGCCGATCAGAAAACCCACCGCCGCCAGCGCGTAGCCGAGCCACTGCCGCGCGGAAAACGTGCGCAGTCCCAACAGCCCGACCACGAGGCACGGCGTCACGATGGCGCTGTTAGTCCACCAGCCCAGCCCGGCGACCAGTCCCAATGCGGCCCACCGCCACAGCTCGCGCCGCCCGCCGATCGTCACCTGCCAGCCGAGCAGCAGCACGAGCGCGCCAAACAGCACCAGCTCGTTGTAACCGCCCAAAGTGATGCCCGTGTAGAGCGCGCCCAACGGCGTCGGGATGGCGAGCAGCAGCAGCGTCATAGCGGCGACGCGGCGGCTGCGCGTGACTTCCCACGCCAGGGCGAACCCGGCCATCAGAATCACCAGAAACAGCCCCAACTGCACGAGCCGGATGCTGTGTACGGAGTTGCCTGCGAGCCGGAAACCACCCGCGACCAGCAGCGCGTCCAGGCTGCCCATGTAACTCTGCCCGTAGAAAAAGGTGGGCACCGCCTCGTCCGTGTTGATGTGGCGCGCCATCAGGCCGACAACCGCCTCATCCGACTCGAAGGCCAGCCGGTGATCGGCGATCAACCACGCGCGGAACAGCCCGGCCACCATCAGGATCGCGATCACGGTCAGCGCAACCTGGGAATGTTGTAAACGGCGCATAGCCTTCTACTCGTTGATGTCGACCGCACAACCGGTTGACCCGGCACTTCGCCCAGTGTACTGACAGCGCGCGGTTCGCGCTATTGAGGTAGGGCCCACGCCCAATTTAATCGTTCAAAAACCAGGCTCACCGCAGAGGTCGCGGAGAGCGCGGAGAATATTATAGAGACAGACTTTTCTCTTGCTATTGTTTTCCTCTGTGTCCTCGGCGTTTCTTGCAGTGAGCTGCTTGTTAAGTCGTTTTGCCGGACGCGTGCCAGATTAGTGCTTGCACATTTTGAAGTGGACGGTAAAGTAGGAGAGGGTATCCCGCTCGGATGACCTGCACAAGGAGGATCGGCTTGACCCCGGAAGACTTGTTTATTTTCTCCGGCACGGCGAACGAGCCGCTGGCTCGACGCATCTGCGACTATTTAGGCGTTTCTCTGCAACCCACCCATGTGCGGCGTTTCAGCCACGGCACGCTGCGGGTTCAACTGGGGGAGAGCGTGAGAAACAAAGATGTGTACATCATCCAATCCCTCACCGACCCGGTGCACCGCCATATCATGCAGATGTTGATGATGTTGGACATCGCCCGGCACGGGGATGCCCGCCGCGTCACGGCGGTGATCCCCTATTTTGTTTACGGGCGCGCCGACAAAAAGGACGCGCCGCGCATCTGTATCACTGCGAAATTGATTGCGCAGTTGATCGAGACCTCGGGGGCCGATCGCGTGATCGCAATGACGCTGCACTCGCCTCAGGTGCACGGCTTTTTTGACGTTCCGCTCGATCATTTGACCAGCCTGCGTGTGCTGGTCGATTATTTTAAGAAGCAGGACCTGACCGATACCGTCGTCGTCTCGCCAGACGTGGGCTACGCCAAACAAGCGTCCAAACTGGCTGGTGCGCTGGGACTTCCGCTGGCAGTCGGCAGCAAAATCCGTCTGACGGACACGGAAGTCGAGATCAAGACGGTGCTCGGCTCGCGTGGGCCGGTGCCGCGCCGCGCGATCGTGGTCGATGACGAGATCGCGACCGGCGGCACGATGGTCGAGATCGTCAATGTCATGCGCGAGATGGGCACGGAAACGTTCAGCCTGGCCTGTACGCACGGCTTGTTCACGGTGGATGCGGTCGATCGCCTCAACGATCTCTCGTGTGTGACTGAGATCGTGTGTACCGACACGGTCTACGCGCCGCACGCGCAGGACCTGTCCAAGCTGCATGTGGAATCGGTGGCGTCGGTGTTGGGCGACGCGATTCTGTGTAACAACGAAGGGCGCTCAGTGGGGGCGCTTTTCACTTATTGGGAACAGGATGTTCCGCCCGACCACCAGTTGGGTTAGCGCGGGCAGGCGATGGTTCTGGCGAGTTCGACTACCGTAAACAAGGAGCGGTGACGCCGGTGCGCCACCGCTCTTCTTGCCTGAGAACGCGTGGCTTACGGCGGTGGAATGTTAACCGTGACCTCGCACGAGCCGGTGTTGCCGTCGAGATCGTAGGCGATCGCCTTGAAGGTTTGCTGGCCCGTCGGACCGCTGTAGGCCGCGCAGGAATCGTCACCACCAGACAGGCAGTAGTGATAATGGAGTTCCTCGTTCTGGAAGATGCCGTTGCGATAGAACACCACCTTGGTGATATTGTCATCGCCGGCGTTATCCTGGACTACGGCCTCCAGCCTGAAGGGCGAGCTGGACTGCGCGCAGCTTACGTCCAACGCTTCGCAAAAGGGCGCTTCAGCGTTAGGATCGAGCGAAAAGACAATCTCACAATAGGTTTTCTGGACCCGTGTTCCGAAAGCCGCCAGTGCAACAATGACGACAATCCCGACGAGGACAAGCACAAGGGCATATTCGCTTAAACCCTGTCCCCTTTCTGCTGAGCGCAGTTTGTCGTACAACATGATGAATCATAAAGCCTCTCACCGATGAAGAAATGATAATATCATTGTACACTGGGATGACCGTCTATGACGCAGGGTTTTCATGAAAATCGTATATTTTTTCCACACATTGGGCATGCCGTACTACTCACACGGCGGCTCGTGCTCACACAACAGCGATTTCGGTTGACACGTCGTCCCGACATGGGCGGCGTTTTTTGACCGCTAGACATTTTTGAGAAAGGCAAAAAATGGTTTCACATGCTCATGCAGTCCATGCCCTGGCGTTAGGGGCGGCTTCGTTGCAAATTGCGGATGTGGTGCGCGTGGCGCGGGCGGGGACGCCGGTCCAGCCGCTGCCCCAGCACGCGCCAGAGGGAACCGAACTGGCGGAGCGCTTGGGTCGCGTGGAGCGCAGCGCGGCCTGGGTCCGGCACACCATCGACGAGATCGAGGCGGCGGACGCCGAGGGGCGCGCCCCGCGCGTCATCTACGGGGTGAATACCGGCTTTGGCGACAACGCCGGGCGCGCGATTTTCCGTCACGAATGGGAAGCGGCGCTGCTCAGCCGCAATCTGCTGCTGAGTCACTCGGTTGGCGCAGGGGATCACCTGCCGCCGGATGCGGCCCGCGCCGCGATCCTGATCCGTGCCAATACGCTCGCTCAGGGCTACAGCGGCGTGCGGCCCGAGGTGATCAACACGCTCATCGCGATGCTCAATCGCGGCGTGCTGCCCGCCATGCCCGCCCAGGGATCGCTGGGCGCGTCCGGCGATCTGGCTCCGTTGGCGCACCTGGCGCTCGTCCTCAGCGCGCCTGCGCCCGGCGAGGAACCGCACCCCGGCGCGAACGGTCAGGCGTACTGGCAGGGGCGATTGATCGACGGGGGCGCGGCGATGGATGCCGCTGGAATTGCGCGCATCGTGCTGGGCGCGAAAGAAGGCGTCGCGCTGATCAACGGGACGGCGGTCAGCGCGGGGGTGGGTGTGTTGGCCTGGCATGACGCGTTCCGTATGCTGGCTAACGCCGAGATCGCGCTGGCGCTGTCGGTCGGAGGCGCTGCGCGGGTTCCGTGACGCCTTCTTGCCCCATCTGCACGCGGTGCGCGGCCACGCCGGTCAGGCGGATGTCGCGGCCTTCGTGTACCGTCTGCTGGAAGGCAGCACGCTGGTACGCGGCGACGCTGCGCATCGATCTCGATCCGGCGGAAGGCCCGCCCCAGGATCCGTACTGCCTGCGCGCCGCGCCGACGGTGCTGGGTGCGGCGCTCGACGCGCTGCGCTATATCGAGGGCGTTGCTGTCGCGCGAGATCAACGCCGTGACGGATAACCCGCTGATCTTCCTGGACGAGGACGGTCCGCTGCACCTGCCACGGGTGATCAAAGCCGTGTCGGGCGGGAATTTCCACGGCGCGCCGGTTGGATATGCTCTGGATTTCCTCAAGATCGCGGTGGCGGATGTGGCGAGCATGGCCGAGCGGCGCACTTTTACGCTGCTTGACGGGCGCTTGAATCGGGGCCTGCCGCCGTTCTTGATGACCGATCCGCCCGGCGAAGAAGGCTTGAACAGCGGCCTGATGATGGCCCAATACACGGCGGCGGCGCTCGTCAGCGAAAACAAGGTGCTGGCCCATCCCGCCAGCGTGGACAGCATCCCCAGCAGCGCCAACCGCGAGGATCACGTCAGCATGAGCACCATCGCGGCGCGTCAGGCCGCGGAGATGACGCGTAACGCCCAGACCGTGATCGCGATCGAGCTGTTGTGCGCCTATCAGGCGTTGGAGCTGCGCCTGGAACAGATGCCTGATGCCCGGTTAGGACGCGGCACGGCGGCGGCGTTGGAAGCGCTGCGCGCGGTCGAGATCGCGCCCGGCGTGCCGCTGCGCAAGATTCCGCGTGACGTCGCCATGACTCCATATATGGACGCGCTGATCCGCGTGGTGCGCGAAGGCACGCTGCTCGACGCGATCCACGCGGCGCTGTAGAATGGCTGAGACGCGACGACTTGATTCGGTAGAAAGGACAACCTCATGCAGGCTGGATTTATAGGACTGGGTGTTTTAGGCCGGACGATGGCCGCGCGCCTGATCGCGCAGGGCGTCGATCTGACCGTGTGGAATCGCACGCCGGAAAAAGCAGAGGGACTCGGCGCGCCAGTGGCGTCCAGCCCGGCGGACCTGATCGGGCGCGTGCCGGTTGTGGTGGTCAACGTGCGCGACAGCGCCGCGGTGGACGCGGTCCTCAACGGCGAAAACGGTCTGCTGGCCGGGGACTGCGCGGGCAAGCTGATCATCGACACGACGACCAATCATTTCGAGGACGTGCTGGCCTTTCACACGGCGGCCCAGGCCAAAGGGGCGCATTACCTGGAAGCGCCGGTCCTGGGCAGCGTGGCACCCGCGACCAAGGGTACGCTGACCATCGTGATCAGCGGCGAAGAGAGTGCCTTCGAGTCGGCGCGTCCGCTGTTGGAGATCATCGGCAGCACGCTGTTCTTCCTGGGCGAGCCAGGATTAGCCAGCAAAATGAAGGTCATCAACAACCTGGTGCTGGGCGCGTTCATGGCGGCGGTGGCCGAAGGGGTCGTGCTGGGCGAGGCTGCCGGGTTGGATCGGGCGCGCGTGTTGGAAGTATTGGGCGCCGGTGGCGGCAATTCCGGCGTGCTGAACGCCAAGCGCCAAAAACTGACGGACCTGGATTTCAGCCCGCATTTCGCCGTAGACCTGATCTACAAAGACCTGCACTACATGCAGGCCCTCGCGCGGGAATTGGGCATGCCCATGCCGACCGGCAGCCATGTCAAAGAACTGTTTGCGCGCGCCTTCCCGCGCGGACTGGATAAAGAAGATTTCTCGGTGATTTACCGTTTGTTGAAGGAGTAACGCGCCGTGACAGACCCGCTGCTGCTGGACTTCCCCGATCACTTCGAAACCGAGCGCCTGATCGTGCGCGCGCCGCGTGCGGGTGACGGCGCGGCGGGTAACGCCGCTATTCGCGCCTCCGTGGCCGAACTGCGTCCCTGGATGCCCTGGGTCGATCCGGTGCCGACTGTGGAGGAAACCGAAGCTGTCTACCGCCGGGGAGCCGCTCATTGGCTTGCGCGTGAGAGTCTGCCGGTGGTGCTGATCCGGCGGCAGGATGGAGCGTTCGTAGGCGGGGCCGGGCTGGAACGGATCGACTGGTCGGTGCCGCGTGTCGAGATCGGCTACTGGTGCCGCACCAGCCTGACCGGACAGGGTTACATCACCGAGGCGGTGCGCGGGCTTACCACCTTCGCGTTCGATTGGCTGCACGCCGAACGCATCGAGATTCGCTGCGACACGCGCAACACGCGCAGCGCCGCCGTCGCGGAGCGCGCCGGATACACGCTCGAAGCACGCTTTCAACATCACCTGCGCGATCCGCAGGGTCACCTGCGCGACGCGCTACAGTACGTGAAATTCCGCGAGGGCTGATGCTTGCCGGAGGGTTGAAACGCCGTGATAAACCCACTGCTGCTTGATTTCCCTGACCATTTCGAGACCGAGCGCCTGATCATCCGGGCGCCGCGCCCCGAAGACGCCGAACTGAGCTACGCCGCGGTCCGCGAGTCGGAGGCGGAACTGCGCCTGTGGATGGACTGGGCGAAATCACTGCCGTCTCTCGAAGAAACAAAAATGATGTACCGTAAGGCGGCGGGCGGCTGGATCACGCGCGAGCAGCTCGCCCTGGTGCTGATCCGGCGCTCCGACGGAGTGTTCGTGGGCCGGAGCGGCCTGGAACGCGTCGATTGGTCTGTGCCGCTCATGGAGATCGGCTACTGGTGCCGCACCAGTTTGGTCGGGCAAGGCTACATCACGGAGGCGGTGCGCGGCATCTCGGCCTTTGCCTTCAAACACTTGAACGCTGAGCGCCTGGAGATTCGCTGTGATGCGCGCAACACGCGCAGCGCCGCCGTCGCTGAGCGGGCCGGGTACGCGCTCGAAGCGCGGCTGCACCACCATATGCGGGACCCGCAGGATCAGCTGCGCGATACGCTGCTGTTTGTGAAATTCCGTGAGGCTTGAACCGGATTCGGGTTGCTGGGCGGGGTCAGGTTGCGCAGGGCCTCGTCCATCGTCCGGCGAAATACGAACGGCGGGTGGCTGACGATCATGCCCAGGCTGATCGCCAGGGCGCGCAGGTAAGCGTTGGCACCGACGACGATCACCACGTTGACGCGCGGATCAGCCACAAACCGCATGCGGGGCAGCTGCGGGAACAGGTCAGCGGGGATGGTGTCCAGCCCGCTGAAATCCACGATCACGCTCAGGGCTGTATCGGCTGCCAGAGTCTCGAAATAGGAACGTTCTGTGTCACGCAGTGCGACCAGGTCGTCAGACGTGACGCGGCCCTCGAACTGGTATGCCAGTGTGGTGGGGGTCAGAGGTACGATGCAGATCGCCATAGCTAGGCCGGTCCTTCAATGGATTGATGCGCTGAAATTGTAAGCGCAGACGGGGCATGCTGCAAGAACGAGCATGGCTTGTCAAGGCGGGGCAACCCGTTTATACTCATAACATCAGTCAAGGAGTGATCCCCATGACGCAGCGCGTTCACCATCATCATCATTGTGATAGACCGTGAGTCGGCGCTAGCGCACGCCTGTTGAAGCGTGGTCGATAGACGCCACGCTTTTTTTGCGTCTGGGGACGGTCCAGGGGATGGGATTCGTTCGGTTAAAGAGTACTTCGCGAGGACAGCTACGATAACTCCTAAAGAACGCGTGTTGATTCTCTGTACCGGCAACTCCGCCCGCTCGCAGATGGCCGAAGGGCTGCTGCGCGCCCGCGCGGGCCAGCGCTTCGAGGTGTTCAGCGCGGGCAGCCATCCGACGGGGCACGTGCTGCCCGGTGCGATTCAGGCATTGGCCGAGATCGGCATCGACATCAGCGGCGCGCGCTCCAAAAGCATGGCGGAATTCTTCAACCAGTCGTTCGATTACGTGCTGACGGTGTGCGATCGCGCGTCGGAAGCCTGCCCGATCTTTCCGGGTAAGGCAGTGCGCCATCACCGCGATTTCACCGACCCGGCCCGTTTCCCTGAGTCCGAACAGCTCGCTGTCTTTCGCCGCGTGCGCGACGAGATCGCGCTGTGGCTGGATGATGTGTTTACCCTGTCGCCCGTGGAATAAGCCCACTGGCGGCTGATCTCATCTACGGAGTAAATGCCAATGCCTCAAATTGATGCCCGTTTACCGAAGGGGATGCGCGATTTTCTGCCGCAAGAAGTGATCAAGCGCGAGTACGTGATGGGCGTGATCACCGACACCTTCCAGACATTCGGCTTCGAGCCGATCTACACGCCCGTGCTCGAAATGCTCGAAACGCTGCTCGGAAAATCCGGCGAAGAAACCGACAAACTGATTTTCTACGCGCAGCATCCCGGCGGCAAAGAAGAACTCGCGCTGCGTTATGACCTGACCGTGCCGTTGGCGCGTTACGTGGCGATGCACGAACACGATCTGTCGATGCCCTTCCGGCGCTATCACATCGCGCCGGTCTGGCGCGGTGATCGCCCGCAAAAGGGCCGCTACCGCGAGTTCTTCCAATGCGATGTGGATATCGTTGGCGTGTCGAGCATGGCCGCCGACGCCGAGATCGTCAGCCTGTTAGGGACCGCGCTGCGTCGTTTGGGGTTTCAGGATTTCCAGGTGCATATCAACAACCGCAAAATCCTCAATGGGATCGGTATCTACGCGGGCGTGCCTGATACGCAGTTAGGCGATCTGTACCGCAGCATCGACAAGCTGGACAAGATCGGGTTGGATGGCGTCGACAAGGAACTGGCCGCCAGCGGCATCCCGTCAGACGTCATCGACCGCATGATGGCGCTGCTGCAATTGCGCGAGGGCGGCGTCGAGACGTTGGGCGAGGTCCGCGCGCAGTTGGATGGCATCGCCAGCGCGCAGGAGGGCATCACCGAGATCGAGCAGATCGTCGAATACCTGACGGCGATGGGCGTGCCGGACAGCATGTTCACCGTCGATCTGGCGATGGTGCGCGGCCTGGGCTATTACACCGGCCCGGTCTACGAGACGATGATCACCAAACCGGATAACCTGGGCAGTGTGACCGGCGGCGGGCGCTACGACCGGCTGATCGGCATGTTCCGCAAGGAAAGCATGCCCACGACCGGTTCCAGCCTGGGCATCGAGCGCATCATCGATCTGATGGACCTGCTCAACCTCTATCCGCCAGAGGTCAGCAGCACCGTCGTGCAAGCCTTCGTCACCGTCTTCGACGCGGCGACGCAAGGTGCATCGCTGGCGCTGGGCAACGAGTTACGCGCCGCGGGGGTCCGCACCGAAGTGTACATGAATCCCAAGCGCAACATCGGCAAGCAGATTCAATACGCCGACAAAAAAGGCGCGCAGATTGTGGCGTTCGTGGGCGCGGACGAGATCGCGGCGGGCGTGGTCAAGCTCAAGCGACTGCGTGACGGGCAGGAAGTCACGACTCCGCGTGCGGGCGTGGCGGACGCGGTGCGTGGTCTGCTGGCGGGGTAAGAAGTTGCGGTAAACGGTGGGGCAAAAACGCGTCGAACGTTCGCGAAATCCGATTTCTTGCACGTGTTCTCCCTGTATTCAAGAACAGGATCATCGCCCATGGATCCACACGATTACCAGGCTTTTACCGACGCCCTGCGCACCACGCTCGAACGCGATCCGCGTGTCCTGGGCCTGATGGCGGCGGGTTCAATGGCGGGCATCTCGCACCAGCCCGATCAGTGGTCGGATCACGATTTCTGGCTGATCGTAGAGCCGGGCGCGCTGGCATGGTATCACGCGCATTTCGACTGGCTGCCCGACAGCGACCAGATCGTGCTGCGCTTCCGCGAAACGCAGGACGGCTACAAAGTCGTCTATCGCAGCGGCCACTTGCTCGAATTCGCCATCTTCGACCGGGCAGGACTGCGGCGTGCCAAAGTTAACGATTACCGCCTGTTGATCGATCGGGACGATCTGGTGACGGAGTTGGAGCAGATGCGCCGCGTCACCGTCGCGGAGTTCGAGCGCGCAGTTCACGACGATTCCTACCTGCTCGGCCAATTCCTCACCAATCTGCTGGTCGGCGCGGGACGCTACCGGCGCGGCGAGCAGTTGAGCGCCCGGCAGTTCATCACGGCATCGGCGCTGCACATGCTGCTGCGCCTGATCGCCAAGCACGTCGCCACCGATCACCCCGGCGCGCTCGATAATCTCGATCCGCTGCGCCGCTTCGAGACGGCTTACCCGGCCCTCGGCGCGGAGATCAACGATCTGCTGCGGCGCGATCTGGTTCAGACGGCGCTGGGCATGCTCGATCTGGCGGATCGCCTGCTGCGCGATTGCGTGGACGGATATCCCACCGAAGCCGTCGCCGGGGTGCGCCAGCAGATTCAAGCGGAATGAGGGCGCTACTAACCGTCACGGGTAATTGTGACAGAAATAACTATCACCTGCCGGGAGCGCGTGGTATGCTCCCCAAATAGAGACACGCTGACATTCAGGCGTAAGAGAGCCTCTTTTTGAACGCTTCAGGAGTCTGATTTTGTCCACACTTTCGGTTGACGTGCTGGTGATCGGCGGGGGCGCGACGGGTGCCGCCGCGTTGTACGATCTGGCGCGTCGCGGGCTGCGCGCCGTGCTGGTCGAGCAGAACGACCTCGTGACGGGCACCTCGGGCCGCTATCACGGCCTGCTGCACTCCGGCGGTCGCTATGCCGGGCGCGACCTGGAAACGGCCCGCGAGTGCATCGAAGAAAACCGCACGCTGCGGCGCATCGCGCCCTTTGCGATTGAGGACACGGGCGGATTGTTCATCGCCACGCCCGACGATCCCGCCGATTTCCCCCAACAATGGCTGGCTGGCTGCGGCAAGAGTGGCATCCCGGCAGAGGCGATCACGGCGCAGCAGGCTCGCGCCGAAGAACCGGCCCTGACGCGCGCCATCACCGCGGCCTACCGCGTGCCGGACGGCTCGTGCGACTCCTTCGACCTGATCCACGCTTTTGTGGAGGCAGCGCGCGCCCTGGGCAGTGACGCCCTGATCTACCGCCACGTGACCGGCCTGATCCGCGAAGGGGACGCGATTCGTGGCGCGCATCTGGAAGACACGCGCACCGGCGAGCGCCAGACCATCCACGCCACCTGTGTGCTCAATGCGGCCGGGGCGTGGTCCGGCGTGGTGGCTGCGCTGGCCGGGCTGGATGTGCGCATTCGCTTCGATCGGGGCGCGATGATCGCCATGAACACGCGCTGGGTTAACACGGTCGTCAACCGGCTGCGCCCGGCGGATGATGGCGATATCCTGGTGCCGGTAGGGACGGTGTGTGTGCTCGGCACGACCTCGGTGCACACCGGGCAGCCCGATGATATTCGCATCGAGCCGTGGGAAGTCAGCAAGATTCTGCACGAAGCCAACGCCGTGGTGCCCGGCATCCAATACGGACGCGCGCTGCGCGCCTGGGCGGGAGTGCGTCCGCTCTATGAGCCGCCCGAAGCGGGTAACGCCGACGCCGAGGGCCGCGATGTTAAACGCACCTTTTCCGTGATCGATCATGCCGAGCGCGACGGTCTGCAGGGCTTGGTTACCGTCGTGGGCGGCAAGCTGACCACCTGCCGCTTGATGGCCGAAAAAGCGGTCGATGCGGTCTGCGCGCAGTTGGGCGTCACACAACCGTGCACCACCGCCAGCGAAGTACTGCCCGGCATCGAACGGCATTATCACCGGCTGGACCACCGCCTGCACGATCTCGAACACGGCGAGACGCCCGGTGAGTTGATCTGCGAATGCGAGATGGTCACGCGCCCGCAGCTCGAAGCGGCCATCGCCGCCTATGGCGATGCGCCAGTCGCGTTGGACGATTTGCGGCGCGATCTGCGGCTGGGCATGGGGCCGTGTCAGGCGGGTTTCTGCGCGGTCCGCGCGGCGGGCGTGCTGCGTGCTATGCAGGGCGCCCAGCAGGTCGATCCGGCTCGTGCGCTGTCCGATTTTGTGAGCGAGCGTTTCCGGGGAGTCAGGCCGCTGCTGTGGGGTCACCAACTGCGCCAGTTCTACCTGGACGAGCTGATTTACCGCCGTACGCTCGGCCTGGACCGACTGGTCGAGCCGCCCAGTAGCACGATTGACGACACGGTGCCTGACAGTGCACCATCCCGCACTGAGGAGGCTAACCGTGAGTGACTCAAAATCGCCTTCTACGGTCAAAGCCGCGCAGGAAGGCTGCGCGATCGTCCGGCGCAGCGACGGTGTGGATGTGATCGTGATTGGGGCCGGGCTGGCAGGGCTGACCGCCGCCGCGCACGCGGTCAAAGCGGGCGCACGCGTCCGCCTGATCGCCGCGGGCTGGGGCCAGCAGCTAGTCGCGCCCGGCTGGATCAGCGTGTGCGATCGGGCCGAAGACGATGTGATCGCCGAGGTGCGCGGCTTCGCGGCGCTTAACCCCGATCACCCCTACGCGCGCGCCGGGCATGATGCGCTGGTGTGCGGCCTGGAGAACTTCCAGGTGCTGACCACCCAGATCGGGCTGCCCTACGCCATGCGTCACAAGGACGGCCACAACCTGCGCCTGCCGACCATGCTCGGCGCGCTGCAGACGCCGCTGCTGGCCCCGCGCGGCATCGCCAACGGCGATCTGACCGGGCTGGACGCGGGCGGGCTGCTGTTGGTGGGCTTCAACGGCTGGCGCGATTTTTACCCGGATCTGGCGGCGGATACGCTGAGCGCGGCGGGCATCGCGGCGCGCGCGCTGCACGTCGACCTGCCGGGCGCGAGCCGCGCCTGGGACTGGTGGCCGGGCGATCTGGCGCGTCTGCTCGATGACCGCGCCGCTCGTGCCGCCGTGATTTAACAGGTCAAGCCGCACGTCAAGGGCGCGGCCAAAGTGGGCTTTCCAGCGGTGATCGGATTGGATCACCACGAGGAAGCGTTGGCCGATTTCATTGATGGACTGGGCTGTCTCGTTTTCGAAATTCCCACGCTGCCGCCCAGCACCGCCGGGACGCGCCTGGGTAACCGGCTGCGACGCTGGTTGCTGCGCGAACGGGCGCGGGTCCAGGTGGGGCACGCCGTCGTGGGTGCGCTTGTGGAGAATGGGCGCTGTCTGGGCGTCAACGTCGATGCGTTGGGGCACACTAACCCCTTCTACGCCGACCGTTTCATTCTGGCGACGGGCGGCCTGTATAACGGCGGCCTGCAAAGTGACGAAACGGGTCGCATCTGGGAGCCGATCTTCGATCTGCCGGTGCTGGCTCCGCCCGGCGAGGGGCGCGCGGGCTGGTATGCCGCGCACCTGCTGCAAGAACGCGGTCACCCCATCCACCGCCAGACCGGGCTGCGCGTGGATGCCCACATGCGGCCGCTTGACGCGGAAGGCGCGCCCGTGTTGGAGAACGTCTTCGCCGCCGGGCACCTGCTGGCCGGCTTTAATCCGCTGACGGACGGCTGCGCGGAGGGCGTCGCGCTGGCGACCGCGTACCGGGCGGTCGAGGCGGCATTGGAACTCGCACCGAAGAATGCGTTCTAGGTGCGGAGGTGGCTGTGATGTCCACCCGGCCCAGTACAGGATCGACCATGCACAAGGTGACGGCGTTCGTCACGCGTCCGGCGGCGCACGGACACGAGCTGCTGCTGATCGCGCATCCCTACGCCGGAAACCAGATTCCGGCGGGTACGGTCGAAGAGGGCGAAGTCGTCGAGGCGGCGGTGTGGCGCGAAGTCCGCGAGGAAACTGGTTTGACCGACGGGCTGGTTCTCAAGCACGCTCTGGGCCAGCGCGACGATCCGCTGCTGGCAGGGCGCGCCGTGGTGATCCGTTCGACAACGGTTTACGCCCGGCCCGATCCGTCCAGCTTCGATTGGGCGCACTTTCCGCGCGGTAACTGGGTGGAGCGCGCCGCGCGCGCGATCAACGGCTATGAGCTGGTCACCTATGTGGAATACGACCGCGAGCCAGAACGGGACTACGTCACGTATCGCATTACCGGCTGGGTGCCCGACGACGCGCTGGCTTACCGGCAGGTGCGGCACTTTTTTCACCTGGAGTACGCGGGCGAGAGCGCGCCGCGCTGGCAGGTCAACGCTGATAATCATGTGTTCACCCTGTTTTGGGCGCGGCTGGATGCGCTGCCGCCGATCATCGCGCCGCAGGATGGCTGGCTGTCGCTGCTGGCGGACGTGTTCCCCGATCTGCGGCAGGTTTGATAAAGTCTATAAGCGGGGCCGTCCGGTCGCAGGTGCGCGGCGCGCGGCGAACGATGTGGAGTGTTGGGACCGTCGATGACCGAAAATTCACTGCTTCATCTCATCGAACAAACGCCGTTCACGGCGGATCACTGCTTGAAATGCAACGTGTGTACGTCAGCCTGCCCGGTCGCCGCGGTGACGCCGCTCTTCCCCGGTCCCAAGACGGTCGGGCCGCAGGCGCAGCGCATGCGTCTACCCGGTGAACCGTCGCCCGATCACGCTATCGATTACTGTTCCGGGTGCGGCATCTGCACGCTGGTCTGCCCGCACGGCGTGCGCGTTATGGAGATCAACACGCAGGCCAAAGCCCGCATGACCGAAACGCACGGCATGTCGCCGCGCAACTGGTTCCTCAGCCGGAACGAGCTGTGGGGCCGCCTGGGGACGCCCCTCGCGCCGCTGGCCAATTTCGGCGTACGCAGCCGCCCGCTGCGCTGGCTGGCGGAGAAGTTGTTCAAGGTGTCGGCGCGCGGACCGCTGCCGGGTTGGGCGGGCTACACCTTCCGAGGGTGGTGGAAAAAGCAGCTTAAAGGCGCACCCGCGCCCGGAACCGGTATCCGACGCGCAGCGCGTGGTCTATTTTCACGGTTGCTCGACCAATACCTACGAGCCGCACATCGGCAAACTGGCGGTCGCCGTGCTGGAGCACATCGGGCTGCACGTTGAGATTCCACCGCAGACGTGCTGCGGGCTGCCTGCGCAGTCCAACGGCGATTTCAACGCGGCGCGGCGCTACGCGCGGACCAATATCGACGCCTTCAAAGACTATGCCCGGCGCGGGATTCCGATTGTCGGCACGTCCGCCAGCTGCATGACCGCGATCAAGGGCGATTACCAGCATGTGCTCGGCCTGGAAGACGACGACGCGAAGTTGGTCGCGGCTAATACCTACGACTTCATGGAATTCCTCGCCAAGCTGCACCATGAAGGCCGCCTGCCAACAGATTTCCGCGCTATCCCGCGCGAGCTTCCCTATCACGCGCCCTGCCAGCTCAAAGCGCACGGCATGGGCCGCCCGGCGTTGGACGTGCTTGACCTGATCCCCGAATTACGCGTGTGGGAGATCGACGCGGACTGCTGTGGTATCGCGGGCACGTACGGCTATAAGGCGGAAAAGCGCGATATTGCCGAGGCGGTGGGCTGGTCGCTGGCGCAGCAGGTGTATGATGCTTCGGCGGATACGGTGGTCTGCGATACGGAGACGTGTCGCTGGCAGATCAAATCGCTGACCGGTGCGACGACGATTCACCCGGTCGAGCTGGTCGCGCAGGCGTACGGGCTGTCGGTGGACCACTACACCCCGCCGGTCGAGTCAACGGCCCGCACTGGCGATCCCGTCAAAGCGTGGTAGCTTGAAACAAGGCAGATTCCTAAGCCCGCTTCAGAGGTCACGGGCGAAAACTCGGCGGTCAAACCCGTGACCTCAATTAACTAGACTCGGCCACTGCCTCTTCGACACGCTTTTTCAGGGCCGCACACGTCTTTGGAAACAATGGTTTGCTCGTGCGGTTCAGCATCGGGCTTATGAGTGGCACTGCCCAACCAGCGAACTCCTCGCGGTTGATGAAGCGTGTACGATTGGCGTCAATTGCCTCGAGGCGGCGAATGTAGCGTGGCTTGACGCCGGGTATGGGTGCGCGTGCTTCCCAGATCAATTCCTTGTTCTCCACACAACTGACGATCGGTGCAGAGAGCGTCATCGGTATGCCGGCAACTTTGAATTTCACGATATCCCCTTGCTTCAAATTACCCTCTGCCGACAAAATATAGGGGTTCCATTCCGGGTAGCTGGCAAGTTCGGTGAGATGGTGCCAGACGACATCAACCGGTGCATTGATTTCAATCTGCGATTCGAATATTAACATTACGGCATTCCTCCCCTCAGCTTACCCCGCCGGGTCTCTGTTATCAGTATACTTCATTGTGACTAGCGGAGTGCGCTCTACGCCTTATTGACGGCAAGGGATCGATGGCAGGCGCCAGATTTAGTCGCTGGGGATGCCGTTGATTAATCCCCGCTGTCGCCGAGCAATTCGCGGTGCAGCGCCCAGCGCAGCGACCACTGGCCGTCGACCAGCTCGAAACAGGCGGCGCTGGACGTGGCGAAACGCAGCGGCGTGCGCAGCGGTTCCGTGCTCAGCAGCGCCCCCGCCAGCCGCTCCATGAACGGGTTGTGCCCGACCAGCATGACCGGCTCCGTTTCGATGGCTAGCTCGCGCGGCAGATGCGACACCGGGTCATCGAACAGCAGACCCGTCACCGCGACCACGCCGCCCGGCGGGTTGAGATGTCCCCCGAGGATCGCGGCGGTTTCTTGGGCGCGCAGCAGGCCGCTGTGCCTAATCTGCTGCACCTGAATGCCGCCGTGGACCATGATCTCCGCCAGTCCTGCCATATCCGCGCGCCCGCGCGGCGTCAGGGGGCGGTCCTCGTCGTGGATGTACTGCGGGTCTTTCGACGCCTTACCATGCCGGACCAGGTAAACGCGCATAACCGTATCCTCCCACACTCATGAACAGAATTCACCAGCTTCGCCTCTGGCCCTTCCGGCAGAGCCGGGTTCCCCTCTTACCCAGAGGTGAGGCCGATTGTAACCCGTTGGCGCGTCAGGGTCAGTCGATCGGATCGCGGGTCAGCACGTCGTCCACGACGCGCCAGATGCCGAGCGGATTCGCGTCTTGCAGCGCGTCCGGCAGGGCAGACGGTGGCGCATTCTGGAAGGCCACCGGGCGCAAAAAGCGCGTGATGGCCGTCATGCCGACCGAGGTCGTCGCGGGCGCGGTTGTGGCCGGGTATGGCCCGCCGTGCTGCATACTGGCGACCACTTCGACGCCGGTCGGGAAGCCGTTCCAGATCAGGCGGCCCGCTTTCTCGCGCAGGATGTCCGCCAACCGATCCGCTGCGTCGCCTTCGTCTGCCGTTGCATGGATCGACGCGCTCAAGCTGCCGTGTAGATGGCGGGCCGCTGCGCAGCATCTCGTCTTCCGACGCGCACACGACGATCAGCGTCACCGGGCCGAAATGCTCGGTTTGCAGGGCGTCATCTTGCAGCAGCGCGGCGGCGGTGGTCTGCATGACGGTGTTATCGAAGCAGTACGGCGCGCAGGCCACGATCGCGCCGCCAGTCAACTGGACCACGTCAGGCCGCGCCAGCGTGCCGGCGACGGTTTGGGCCAGCCCGCGCTGAATCGATTCGTTGAGCAGGACGCCCGGCGCGCGGGCGCTCATGCGCGCCGTAATGCCGTCGATCAGCGCGGCGCTGTCCGGGCCTTCTTGTACCAGGATCAGGCCGGGGTTGGTGCAGAACTGCCCCGCGCCGAGTGTCACCGAGGCGGCGATGCCTTCTGCCAGCGCCTCGCCCCCGGCGCGTACGGCTCCCGGCAGCAAGAACACCGGGTTGACGCTGCCCATCTCCGCGTAGACGGGGATCGGGCGCGGACGGCGGGCCGCCGTATCGAACAGGGCGCGCCCGCCGCGCAGCGATCCCGTAAAGCCGACCGCTTCCAGCAGCGGGTGCTGCACCAGAATCTGCCCAACGTTGGTGCCCGCGCCTTGCAGCAACGAGAATGTCCCCGGCGGAAACCCACACGCCTCCACCGCGCGCCCGATCGCCCTGGCGAACAGTTCCGAGGTGGCCGGGTGGCCGGGATGCCCTTTGACGATCACCGGGCAGCCCGCCGCAAAAGCCGACGCCGTATCGCCGCCCGCCACCGCAAACGCGAACGGGAAGTTACTGGCCGAAAACACGCCCACCGGCCCGATCGGGAACAGCATGCGCCGGATGTCGGGACGCGGGCCGGGCTGGCGGTCCGGCTGGGCGGTATCGATGATCGCGCCCACGTAGGAGCCTTCGCGCAGCAGCGCGCCGAATTTGCGCAGTTGGCCAGTCGTGCGGCTCCGCTCGCCGGTCAGGCGCGGGATTCCGAGTTCGGTTTCCCAGTCGGCCGTCTGTAACAGCTCATCGCCCAACGCTTCGATCTCGTCCGCGATGCGATCGAGAAACTCCGCCAGACGCTGCGCGGACGCGTGGCGCAGCGCCTCGAAGGCATGCGCCGCCGCCGTCACAGCGCGGTCGATCTCGGCGGGCGTGGCGTCGGCAAAGGCGATGTCGCCCGGTTCGCGCGTGCGCGGATTGATGCTGGTGAAGGTGCGGTCGCCCTCGCGGCTGGGCGTCCCGGCGATCCAGTTGTGGCCGGTCAGATCAGTCATGCAGTCCTCCGATGAATACAAGAGCATTCACCGCAGAGAACGCGGAGAACGCACAGAAAAACAATACCGGTTAACGTATATTCTCGACGGCCCAATGATCGCCCATCGCGCGGCGACCCTGCGCCAACCCTTCGCCCTCGGACACGTCCCGCGTCAGGTCAGCGCGTGTCAGTACTTCCGGGCGGAGGGTCACGCCCAGCCCTGGCCCCTCTGGCACGGGCAGAGTGCCGGCCGTCACTTCCACGCTGAGATCGCTCAGGATCGGGAAATAGGTCTGGTAGAATGCGCGCACCGATTCCACATAAATACAGGTTGGGAATGTGCGCTGCCCAGGTGCATCGCGGCCGCGTGGCAGATCGGCCCGGCGACGTTGTGCAGCACCAGCGGCACCCCGAACGTCTCGGCCAGCGCGGCGATCTTGCGCGTCTCGCCGATGCCGCCGTTCCACACCGGGTCGGTCATGACGATCTGCGAAACGTGTTTTTCCAGCCATTCGCGGAGCTGCCAGCGCGTCATCAGCAGCTCGGAGCCGATGATCGGGATCGTGGTGCGGCTGCGCACACCAGCTTGATCTCGTCGGGATAGACCGGCGGCAGCACGTCTTCCAGAAACAGGATGTTGTAAGGTTCCAGCGCCGCGCGCGATGCGCTCGATGCTGGTGCGATTCCAGCGGAAATGGCACTCGATGCCGATTTCCATCGCGTCGCCCGACCGCGTCGCGAATCTGGCGCACGGGCTTCAGCCCGGCCTCGACGCTCGGCGCGGCTGATGTACTGCCCGAACGAGGCTTCGCTGAAGCGGTCGAACGGCCAGATTTTCATGGCGCGGATGCCGTCGGCCAGCAGGCTTTTGGCCAGCGCTCCGGCGTCGGTCGTGCCACGCGGCGTAATCCTGCACTGGGCCGAAGCCAATGCAGGTGTTATAGGTCGGGATGCGGTTGCGCGTTTTGCCGCCCAGCAGGTGATACAGCGGCGCGCCGTAATGCTTGACCCATGATATCCCACAGCGCCACCTCGACCGCCGACAGCGCGCGTGTTTCCGCGCCCGCGTAGCCGTGATACATGATGTTGTCCATCACGAAGCGCCACAGCCCTTCGATGTCGAGCGGGTCCTGGCCGAGCACCAGAGGCGCGATCGTGCCGTGCAGCGCGCCTTTTGCGCCGGGAATTTTGTCCACTGTCTCGCCCAGGCCGATCAGCCCGGAGTCGGTGTGGACGCGCACGACCAGCAAGCGCGGGTATTCCGCCCATTGCAGTGATTCGATCGCGGTAATTTTCATGGTTTCCCCTCACGTTGAGCAAGAGGGCCTCACTCCCGGCCCCTCCCCATGTTTGAATGGGGAGGGGGATTAGGGGGTGAGGCCAGTCTTACACCACCATCACCGTGTTCGTCAGCGTGCCGATGCCCTCAATTGTTATCGTGATCGTGTCGCCCGCCGCCAGCGTAAAATCATCCGGCGGGACGACACCCGTCCCGGTTAGCAGCACCGCACCATCCGGATACTGGCTGCTGCGGCCCAGATAGGCCAGCAGCTCCGCCAACCGGCGGTGAATGCGCGCCGTGTGCGTCTCGCCCTCAAAGGCGATCGCCCCGTCACGCTCGATCGTCAGGGCGATGGACGCCTCCGGCCAACCGCTGACCGCGCCCAACACGACGCCCGGCCCCAACGCGCACGAGGCCGTATAAACTTTGGCCTGCGGCAGATAGAGCGGATTCGCGCCTTCGATGTCGCGGCTGCTCATATCGTTGCCCACCGTGAACCCGACCGGCTCCAACTTCGGGTTGAGTACCACCGCCAGCTCCGGCTCCGGCACGGACCAGCGCGCATCGGCGCGGATGCCCACCTTGGCTCCCGGCCCGACCACGCGCGATCCCTGCGCTTTGAAGAATAATTCCGGGCGATCGGCTGCGTAAACGCGCGCGTAAACGTCGCCGCCGTCGATGGCTTCTATCTGGCGCGCGGTGCGGCTGCGCTCATACGTCACGCCCGCCGCCCACACGTCCTGAGTATCAACCGGGGCCAGCCAATGCCGGTGCTGCCGGGACGGGACCGCGGCGAAGCTGGCGGCGGGGAAGGGCGAATTCAGCGTGCGGGCGACTCGTTCCAACTCGTCGATCGCCTGCGCGACCCGGCCCTCGCTCGTGTGCAGCCACGCGCCCACGGACGCGATCTGGTCGCTGACGTCGTACACCTGCTGTCCCAGGCGCAGCCCGACCCGTTCGCCCAATTCGGGCACGTACACACGCACTAACACACGCTCATTTGATTCGGTCATGAGGCGACGCTCCATTTCATCTTCTGTCATCGTGTTCTCCCAGTGCTTTACGGGCAGCCCTGCGCCTCGCCGACCATGTTCGCGCTCTGCGCCAATGCTTCGCCACCCCACATTCGATCCCACGCGCAGCACCCGTCGCCAGCGCGATCTTGCCCGCCAGTCGCATCCCTTCTCGCGGCTGTCGCCGCACGTGCGCGCTACTGGTCAAACTGGAATAACGAGCAGCCGCCGTCAATCGTCAGGACGGAGCCGGTCATGTATGCCGCCTGCGGACTGGTGAGGTAAAGCACCGCCTGCGCGATCTCGACTGGCGTACCGGGATCGCCCAGCGGAATCACTTTCGCCACGCGCGCGGCGTAATCGGCTTCTTCTTCGAGCTGGCGACCGGCCAGCCCGGCCCGCACGATGCCCGGCGCGACGGCGTTGACGCGGATGCCATGCACGGCCAGTTCGCGCGCCATCTGTTTCATCAGCATGTTGAGTCCGGCTTTACTCACGGTGTAGGCGGTGATGTCCGGCCAGGGGATTTCGGCCACCCAGCTTGAAGTAAAAATGATGCGCCCCTGCGTCTCAGAGCTGACCATCTGACGGGCCGCGGCTTGCGCGACGTTGAATGCGCCGGTCAGGTTGACGTCCAGATGGCGCTTCCAGCTTTCGAGCGCGATTTGCAGAAACGGCGCGGATTCCACGATGCCCGCGTTCACACACGCAATATCGAGCCCGCCCAATTCACTGACCAGCGTTTCGAGCGCGGCATCGACTTTGGCGCGCTGGCGCACGTCCACCTGCTGGTACAAGACGCGCGCGCCTGTCGCTGCGATTGGTTTCAGCCGCCCGGCGATCTGGTGCCGGGGCCGGACATCCCACACGGCTACGTTCGCGCCGGACTGCGCCAGAGCCAGGGCCATCGCGTTGCCGAGGTCACCGGCTCCCCCTGTCACTAAAGCGGTTTTACCCGTCAACATGCTGGCTTCCTCCCGTGTGTTGTCATGTGGCGCTGAAGTTTGGCTGCGCAGTGGGCGGGAGTGTGTGCGGTGAGGGGATCGACCACCACGCCCGCCTAAGATCATAGTAAAGGCGGGCCGAGTTTGCCTATTTCACAGTGGCCTGACCCTCGTCAAGCACGGCGGCGTGGAGCGGCAGCCGGACCGTGAAAGTCGAGCCGCGTCCTTCTTCGCTGGCAAAGGTGATCGAGCCGCCGTGCTGCTCGATGCCCTGTCGCGCGATGGACAGTCCCAGCCCGGTGCCGGGCCGCCGGTGCACGTTGCTGCCTCGGTAGAAGGTATCGAAAATATGAGGTTGGTCGTCGTGAGGAATGCCGATCCCCTCATCATGCACGCTCAGCATCAGGTCGGAATCGGTGCAATCCAATGTGATCGTGACCGAGGCATCGGGCGGGGAGGAATATTTGGCGGCGTTGGAGAGCAGATTCGCCACAATCAGCCGCAAAAGCTGTTCGTCGACGTATGCTTTGGTGCACGGATGCGCCACGACAACCTTGATCGGGACGTCCGAAAATCCCAGGGCAACATCCGAGGCGATCTCGGTACACAGTGCCGCGACGTCGATCTCGACCGGCTGATAGCGCAGCTTTCCGGATTCGGCCCGGCTGATCGTGAGCACGTTGTCCAACAAATTTGCCGCCCGCTGAACCGCGGTTTCGATGCGCTCAAGACGCGTCAACTTCTCATCTTCGGACAGCTTGTCGCTGTACGAGCGCAGCGTTTCGGCGCTGGATTGGATGATGGCCAGCGGCGTGCGAAATTCGTGCGAGACCGTCGAAATGAAGTGCGTCTTCATTTCGCTCAGCTCTTTTTCGCGCTGCAACGCCATTTCGAGCGCCTGTTCGGCGCGCTTGCGCTCGGTGAGATCGAGCGTGTGAACCAGCACCAGGTCGGGCGCAATGTACGCGTAGCGCATCAGCAGAAAGCGGGTCTGACCGGTGGTGATGTAAGTGTAATACGCCTCTTCTTCCAACTGCGTGCGTTCTCGGTAGCAGTACGCAATCTGTTCGCTGGTGTGTGGTTGCGTGGCGTACAATTGGCGGGCTCTGCCACCGCGCATGTTGACGATGAGGCCCGCTGTCGCTTCTTCCGCTGCGTCATTGAAGTTGATCAGCTCAAAATCGTCTTCGTCCGGGACATACTGCCAAGTGAGCGTCGGCACCGGCACGCCGCGATATTGGGCCTGGGCCAGTTCTTGGCTGGCGACCAATGCGGCCGTACGTTCTGCGACGCGCTGTTCCAGGTCCTGCGCGTACTGCTGCACGGCCTCGAACAGGCGCCCGTTGCGGATGGCGACCGCCGCCTGATCGGCGAAGGCTTGCAGACGGGCCGCGTGCTGCGATGTGAAGAACCCCGGCGTTTCGCTGCGCAGGCTGATGAAGCCCAGGACGTCACCCTCGCGCTGGATCGGCGCGCCCAGATACGCCCGGAGGGCATTTTCTGAGGCGGGTTTGATCCAGGTGGACACCTGGCGCGTATCGTCAATGACAAAGGGCCGGCGCGTTTCGACCATGACGCGCAGATTTTCATACGCATCCACGGGCAGGCGCAGAGTGAGCAGACTATCGGTGGGACCGTAACGATCATAACCATCAAAGTGGACGAAGCGAGAATAGCCGTCTTCCAGCAGCGCGATCGTCGCGGCGTCGTGCGGAACTACCCGCTCAACGTTGGCCAGCATACGCTCAAAAACCTCCTTGAGATCGAGCGCGCTGTTGATCGTCGCGGCCATATCGGCCAGGGCTTCCGCCAGAGTCCGTTGTTCGCGCTCGGCTTCTTCGGCCCGGCGGCGCTCGATCAGCTCGCGTTGGGCTTTGCCGTACAACTCCGCGTTGGCGGTTGCCGAGGCGACGTGCAGGGCAAGCGCTTCGAGAATGTTCAGATCGTCGCGGGTGTACGCATCGCGACGATAACTGAACACCTGCACCACGCCAATCACTTCTTCGCCCAGCTTTAGCGGCACGATCAGCGCGGAACGGGTGACATCTTCCTCTTCGGGAATCGTCTCGACATCGTGCAGCTGGCTTTGGCTGTCAACGTAGTAACTCGTCTCGGCGGTGCGCATGTACTGTTGATAATCGGAGAGGAGCAGCGATTGGCCAGTGCGTATAGCGATGCTTTGGGTGCCGGTGCCTTCCGGTGACAACGGGATGGGGGGCAGTTGGCTGACATCTAACTTTCCTTCGTCGCCCCAGCCTGCACGACAGCGAATCAGGTTATCTTCGGGTGTATAGGCCGACACGAACATGCCGTCACACGGCATGGTCTGGGCCAGGATCGCCTGCAGGGTATCGTAAATCTCGTCCAGATCGAGCGTGCTGTTCAGGCGAGTGGTGGTCTCGTGCAGAAATTGGGTGTTGGCTCGCCCTTTGGCCCGTGCGGCGTGTTCCCAACGGATCGCGGTGATGTCTTCGGACTGGATGCACCACTGCGCCAGGCTGCCGTGATCATCCAGAAGGGGCAGGATCGTGACCTGCTCCCAATAGGGGGATCCGTCCCGGGCGGTGTTCAAGAAATCGCCGCGCCAGGCTCGTTGACTGCGCAGCGCCGCCCAGCGATCGGCGGCGTCGTTGTTGAGGACAGGGGCGAGGGTACCCTCCACATCCGCCAGGGTGAAGCCAGTGTGACGCGTGTAAGCAGGATTAACGGACTGAATCCGACCCTCTAAATCGGTGATTGCCACCATAAACAGGTCTTGATCGAAAGCCAGTGAGATGGTTTTAATGTCGCCGCGTGGGTGTTCGTCCATGATTCTGCTTTTCCCTAGGTCGCCCCCTAAGTTCCTGTTCGTGACATGCAGCATCTCTCCGTCTCATTGTATTACGGAAAATCAAGGATGTCAGACATCACCTGTCAGGCTGGCGCTGTCGGCCGTTAAGTCAAAGGGTTTAGCTTCCTTGATCTTGATTCTCAGCGATAAAATCATCGGGCGGTTCCAGCTGAAAAGTGATGGTGATTTGAGCGCCCGCGTTGGGCACATTCTCGATAGTCAGCGTGCCGTGATGCGCTCTGACCATGTGCCCCACAATGATCAGGCCGAGGCCAGTGCGCTCATACGGGTTGAGCTGGCGGTTGAAGTGCCACGGCTGCGTAAGGCGCTCGATGACCTCGGGCGAAATGCCGGGTCCCTGATCGGTGATGCGAACGGCGTAATGACCCGCTTCGACCCGCGCGGTAATCGTCACCAGCAGGCCAGGACCGGAATATAGGAACGCGTTGTCAACCACTTCGTTGACGATGCGCCCGAGCGTATCGCGCGCGGCCTGGATGTCGGCGGGTTCCAGCTCCACATGGAGGTCGGCCTCACGGTGGTACTCGCTTGCCTTGTCACGTGCGGTCGACGCAATGATCAGGTCAGGGCGCTTGATATGGCGCTCGCGTGCCACGATCACGCGTTCTGGGGCAATATGCATGATTTCGAGCTGGGCGTACAGCAGGTAATTCTCGATCTCGCGGTGAAGCCGCTGGCTGGAACGGAGAATCGTTTCGGACATCGTCGCGATCTGCGTGACCGTGAGTTCCTCCGACTGGGTGCTGATGCGTTCAGCATAGCCAATCACGCTCGTGAGCGGCGCGTGTAGCTCAGGGGGCAGGGCGTGGACAATGGCCTGGCGCATGGTGTTGATCTGCGCCTCGTATTCGGCCTGGATCGCGCGATTGCGTTCGAGACGGGACGAGATGGCCGAGAGTAGTTCAGAATAGCTGAACGGTTTGGCGATGTAATCATCAGCGCCCAATTCCATTCCGGCGCGCAGTTGATCGCGCCCAGCTTTGGCCGTCAGGAAGATGAACGGAATCACGCTGGTCACCGGATTGCTACGCAGGCCGAGCAGCACATCGTATCCATCCATCGCGGGCATCATGATGTCGCATACGATGATGTCGGGCAGATGTTGGCGCGCCATGTCCGACCCGATTGCCCCGTTTTCTGCTCCAATTACGTCGAACCCTTCGAAGCCAAGCATGTTGACGATATTGTCTCGAAGGTCGTCCTCATCTTCAATCACGAGTACTGTGGCCATTACCCCGTTCTCCTGAAGGCTTTGCATAAGACTTAATGTATGCGTGAGGATGTATCTTTATTTTACGTCAATTATTCCAATATTGCCATTGCTGTGTTCGTGGGAATCGCTCATGCAGAAATGAGATGGTCAGATGTCCCGTTGAGGGGTATGTCCCAAACACTATGCCAACCCACAGGGTCAGCTCCCACGATTGCGTCTTCTAACTATCATACGTGATTTCGATCTTAACAAATCACTAACTTCGTAAGGATTTAGTTTTTCCTTAATAGATATATAAGTAAATTTATAACTTCGATTCCGCTCTGTGGTCTGTCGATCGGCGGCATGCACGCGGTGCGGTCGGATTTTGCGATGATGTCGGTCGTGGGGTTCTGGGTGGGCGCGCCGATCAGCGACACGCGCTACGTGGCATTCAACGTGCAGACCCATCCGGGCGAGGATGCGCTGGGTGAGCCAGCGGCTATGGGGATTATCGGCAGCTTCACGCTGTAAACCGGTGAATAGCGCCCGGCCCGGAAACACAGACTCCCCAATCCTCACCGGCACGGAGCACGTTCGGCGAAAATGGGGAATTGAGAATAACCGCAAAGCGGGTGATCGAACTACGCGCCAAATGCGCCAGGTATTACAACGAACGCAGTACCGCCAACACGCGGCCCTGAACGCTCACCTTGTCGGCGTCGACGTAAATCGGGCCCATGGTCGGATTGGCCGGTTGCAGCCGGACTTGCTTGCCTTCGGGATACCATTTCTTGAGGGTGGTCTCGCCGCGCTCGTTGAGCCATACGGCCACCATGTCGCCGTGGCGCGCGACGTTCTGCCGCCGCAGCACCACAATATCTCCATCCGCGACCATCGCATCGATCATCGAGTCGCCGGTCACGCGCAGCGCGAAGAGATCGTCGCGGCCTGTCGCGCCGACCATGCTTTGTGGCACCTCGATCAGATCATCGGCGTCGTAATAATAGCCCACGTCGTCACCCGGCAGCGCGACGGGCGCGCTGGCCGCGATCTTGCCGACGAGCGGCACCGGGACGAGCGATCGCGGCTCGGCATAGGTGACGGGCAGCTCTGGCGCTTCCTCGGTCGCTGACAGCCACAACCCGCGCGAGACTTTGGGCGCGCGCTCGATCAAGCCGCGATCGACCAGCTTGTTCAAGTTGTAGTTGACGACGGACGTTGACGCGATGCCGACCGATTCGCCGATCTCGCGGATGGTGGGTGGATAGCCGTGATTGCTGATGAAGGCCGTGATGAACTTCAGGATTTTCTTCTGTCGTGCGGAAAGTGAATTAGTGTCCATGTGAGTTGCTCCGTGCCAGAATCGCACAATAGTTCGGATTTAACAGAATTATAGGCCGAACTGATGTTCGATGTCAAGGTCTTTAACATTTAATGGGTCCTTAGCAGGCATCTGACCTGGGCGAAGATCGCCCTATGCGGGCGGCGCACGGATGTTCGGAGCTGATCGTTAGGGGCGATCACGGGCGTTTTAACATGGAAAATCTGCACGGAATCGGGTCGCAGTGGGGTCGCATGCGTGCGAAAGTGGGTTAGCCGTTTGGGACGGGCTGCACTGTCCAAACCTTGTAGCGCCTTGTGGCCTCGCGTATTCCTTTCCAATAAACCCGTCCGTAGATTATACTTAGCGGTGTTTGATCCGATGATTGTTTTGTCAAAAAAGACGCGCGTGGTGCGGCCAATGCGCCCACACCCTGATCAGCCAGTCACCGCTCGCCCATCATCCTATCGTCGAACCATCGCCGCCGGGCGTCTCCATGCCAGCCCGGCCGGGCGCGTCACTCTGTCGTGTCGCATTTATTGATTTCAAGGAATGGCTTTATGAAGGCCACGCGTTCACGTTTTTTGCTGCTATCGATCGTCGCAGTGCTGCTGGCGGGGACGTTCCTGTACCCGCGCGCGGCGGCGGGTGTGCCTGCGCCCCGCGCCGCCGCCTCGGGCAACAGCTTCGATCGCATTGACCTCACGCCGGACGTGTGGCCCCAGCCCGAATACGTCAATTACATGCAGCAGCGCGGCGCGCACGTCGCCGGGACGCCGACCACCAGCGATCAGGCTCGCCAATCCGTTGCCGCCTGGACCTTCATGGTCTACATGGCCGCCGACAACGATCTTGAGGCGTTCGCGCTGGCCGATCTCAACGAGATGGAATTCGTCGGCAGCACGACCGACGTGAACATTGTCGTCCAGCTCGATCGCTCGGAGCTGTACGACACCTCAAATGGCAACTGGACCGACGCCCGCCGCATCTTCGTCACGCGTGACACGAATCTCACTCAAGTCGCCTCAGAGGTCGTCGATGACGTCGGCGAAACCAATACCGGGGCACCCGGAGACTCTGTCGGACTTCGTCGTCTGGTCGATGACCACCTATCCTGCCCAGCATTACGCGCTGGTCATTTGGGATCATGGTGGATCGTGGTTAGGTGTCGCGACCGACGACTCCGCCGAAAATGACGATCTGACCCTGCCCGAAATGAGCCAGGCGCTCAGCACGGTGACGAGCGAGACCGGTGTCCCCAAGCTCGATCTGGTCGGCTTCGACGCCTGCCTGATGGGCGCGTTCGAGGTCTACCGCACCATCGCCGCCTACAGCCGTTATGGCGTCGGCAGCGCGGAATTAATCCCCGGCAACGGTTGGGATTATCTGGGCACACTCGACAGCCTGGTCGCCGATCCCCACATGGACGGGTCCACGTTAGGCCGCGCGGTGGTGGACAGTTTCATGTCCTTCTACACCGACATCGTCACCAATTACGAGATTTTCAATTTAGGGCTGGTCGATCTCGACGTGACGGACGGCGTGCTAAGTGCGTTCCAGGGCGTGTTGGACGCCGTCAGCGCCGATCCGGAGGGCACGCTCGAAGTCATCAGCCGGGCGCGCAGCCAGACGCACGAATTCGGCGCGTTCGACGATCCGCAGTTCGTGGATTTTTGGGCGGCGGCGGATATGTTGGAATTCATGCGCCTGCTGGCTCAGATCGCGACCGACACCAATACTCCTCTGGCGGACGCCGCGCAGAGCGCGTATGACCAGATCGCGTCGATGATGCTCTATTATCGCGGCTACAGCGTCAACGAGGAAGAAACCGCCGAAGGCGGCGTGTCGATCTTCTTCCCACGTAATGCCGCGCTGTACCGGCAGGGCGACCGCGAAACCCGTTATGTCGAAGAAGCGCCCTCGGGCCTGAGCCTGTGGCAGCAGTTCCTCGGTACGTTCTACGACACGGCCACCGCTCAGGCCAACGTCGCCGCGCTGCAAGGCGCGGTCGAGGGCGTTTCGTCGTCGGCCAACGAAGCCCTGGTCGAGTTGGGCTTTGGGCAGAGCGTCGTCTCGCAGGCGCGCTTTGTAGTGGTGCTCAATCTCGGCAACGGGCAAAGCATCATCATCGACTATGCCCGGCTCAACACCGAAGGCGATCAGCAAACGGTGACGTGGTCCGGGCAGGTGCCCTGGCTGAGCGATGGCGAAACTGAAATCCCGGTGCTGGTCGTGCGCAGCCGCCGCGATGAAACGGTCGGCATCGTCAACGGCAAGGTCTACCCGCAGGACGGCAACCCGATCACGGCGCAGGTCGTGTTCGATCTGGACACCGGCAAAGCAACCAGCGTATGGGGATTGCGCCGCACAGTCGGCACGATTATGCCCTACGAGCTGACCGTCAAGCCCGGCGACATCTTCCAGCCCTACTGGCTGTCTCTGGGTCCTGGCAATGTGATCGTGCCATCGCCTGCCAACCAGCAGGTGATCTTCAACACTGAGCCGCTGTTCCTGGTCTGGAAGCGCGCGCCCGCCGGAGCCTATGACATCATCGTGCAATTGGAAGACGCCGCCGGAAATATGACCGGCGACGAAATGGCGGTCGCGGTGGGCGACGGCGAAGGGCTGGACATTACAACCATCGATCCGACCAGCGACGACATGGACGGCGACGGGATTCTGAACCCGGACGATAACTGCCCGGTGACTGCCAATCCAGCGCAGGGTGATGCTGACAAAGATGGGATCGGCGATGCGTGCGACCTGTTCGACGATCGCGACGTGGATGGCGACGGTGTCGCCAACAGCGCCGATAACTGCCCCTCCACCTATAACCCCGATCAGGCGGATTCCGATGGGGACGGCGTGGGCAACGTCTGCGAAGTCTTCGTGGACAGTGACGGGGACGGCATCCCCGACGACATCGACAACTGCCCGGCGGTGCCCAACCAGCAGCAGGTCAATACTGATGGCGACGGGATGGGCAACGCCTGCGATCCCGACGATGACAACGACGGTCGGGCCGATGGCAGCGACAACTGCCCGCTGGTCCCCAACCCGAGTCAGGCGGACAGCGACGGCAACGGGATCGGCGATGCGTGCGATACGGCCAACCCGGACGTGGACGGCGACGGCATACCCAACGGCAGCGACAACTGCCCCCTGGTCGCCAATCCAGGTCAAGCCGACACGGACGGCGATGGCATCGGGGACGTGTGCGACAACAATGCGGACGGCGACGGTGACGGCGTGCCCGATAATGTCGACAACTGCCCGTTGATTCCCAATCCGACGCAGGCTGACGCAGACGGCGACGGCGTCGGCGATGCGTGCGACGCCGGGCTGGACAGTGACGGCGACGGTGTGCCAGATGATCAGGACAACTGCCCGCTTGCCTCGAACCCAGATCAACTGGATACCGATGGCGATCAGCAGGGGGACGCCTGCGACGTGGACGACGACGCCGACGGCGTGGCGGACGGCGTGGACAACTGCCAGTTTACGCCCAACACGGCCCAGGTGGACACCGATCGCGACGGCACCGGCGACGCCTGCGACAACGTGGCTAACCCTGTGTTTAGCGATCTGGTCTGGCACGACATCAACGCCAACGGCGTGCAGGACTCCGGCGAACCGGGCATTCCCGGCGTCACCGTGCGGCTGTATTCCGGCGTGGGTACGCTGCTCAAGACCACCGTCACCACGACCTACGGGGAGTACTATTTCGCCGGGTTGCAGCCGGGCAGCTTCTATATTCAGTTCGTCACTCCGGCTACCTATTTCCTCAGCCCGCGGGACCAGGGCGGCAGCGATCTGCTCGACAGCGATCCGGATGCCGTCACCGGGAATACGCCGGTCTTCTCCGCCGTGTACGGCACGAATCTGGTCACGATCGACGCGGGCATGTACAAAAAAGCGACCGTGGGGGATGTGGTGTGGAATGACGCCAACGCCAACGGTATCAAGGACACGGGCGAGCCAGGATTGAGCGGTTTCAGCGTGGCGCTGTACGACACCAGTCACACCCTGGTCGCGTCCACCACCAGCGGCACGAACGGGGCTTACTCCATCCCGCAGATCGTGCCCGGAACGTACTCCCTCGCCGTGACCGCGCCCGCCGCCTACAATTTCGGCCCGCAGGACCAGGGCGCTGACGACACGCTCGATTCCGATTTCGACCCCACCAGCGGCCACACGGCGGACTTTACGCTGATTTCGGGACAGGTGGATAACACGCTCGACGCCGGACTATACCTGATCAGCAGCATTGGCGACTTCGCCTGGGACGACCTGAACGGCAACGGTCTGCAAGACAGCGGCGAGCCGGGCTTAAGCGGCGTCGGAGTCAGCCTGTACCGGCCGGGTGGAGCGCTGGTCGCCACGACAACCACCAGCGGCACGGGCGGCTATCTGTTCGACCGGCTGCCGCCGGGCACCTATTATCTGCAATTCAGCGCGCCGGGCGCGTATGTCTTCGCGTTGCAAGATCAGGACGGCGACGACACGCTCGACAGCGATGCCGATCGCACCACCGGCCTGACCGTGGAAACCACCTTCCCGCAGGACACGCACATCACGGCCAGCGACGCCGGTTTCTACATC
Source organism: uncultured Chloroflexia bacterium (assembly GCA_963826505.1). Taxonomy (GTDB): domain Bacteria; phylum Chloroflexota; class Anaerolineae; order Aggregatilineales; family Aggregatilineaceae; genus CAWGXG01. The sequence goes on along the minus strand of CAWGXG010000009.1, from coordinate 130,552 downwards.
CCGGTGACGTTGGGCGACCGCGTCTGGGAAGATCTCAACGCCAACGGCGTGCAGGACTCCGGCGAACCGGGCAACATCCCCGGGCCGCTGACGGTCGAGCTGTATCGCAGTGACAGCACGCTGGTCGGCTCGACGACCGTGTCCGGCGGCGGGGCTTACAGCTTCAGCAATCTGCGGCCCGGCGATCACTATCTGCGCTTTTTCTGGCCGGGCGTCACCGATCTGGAGATTGACGATTTTGACCAGGGCGGCAGCGACAGCGCCGACAGCGATGTCAACCCCACCACCGGCCTGACGGAGGTGTTCGCGCTGGTGTCGGGGCACGACGACCTGACGCTGGACGCCGGATGGTATCTGCGGGCGCATATCGCGCTCGAAGACGCCTGGGAAGATATGAACGCCAACGGCACGCGCGACACGGGCGAGCCTTTGACGCTGCTGGCGGGCACGAGTACGATCACCGTGTACGACAGCGCCGATACCGTGATCTTCTCCGGAACGTCCGCGCCTGCCGCGCCGATCGCGGTCAAGCCGGGCACCTACTACGTGATGTATTCCATTCCGGCGGGTTACGTCGTCACGCTGCCCAGCGCGGATAACACGGTCGATGCGGCCGGGCGTACCGCGAATTTCACCCTGATTTCGGACCAGTCGATCCGGGAAGTGGCTGGGATGTACCGCCCGGTCGACATCACCGGGCGCGCCTGGCACGATCTCGACGCGGACGGCGTGCAGGACTCCGGTGAAGTGGGCCAGGCTGGCGTCAATACCATCCAGTTGTGGAGCGGTACGACGCTGCTCAGAACTGTCATGAACGCCAGCGATGGCACGTATCATTTCCTCGACCAGACGCCGGGCAAGCCCTATCACCTGCGTTTCGTGGCGCCCAGTGGGATGTTGTTCAGCCCTCAGGACCAGGGCGGCAATGACGCCCTCGACAGCGATCCCGATCCTGCCACAGGCCAGACCGCTTCGATCACGCCGCTGTCCGGCCATACGCCGATTTTCGACGTGGGCTTCTACCGCCCCGTGTCCTACGGCGGGCACGTCTGGGAAGACCTCAACGCCGACGGCGTGTACACCACGGACGAGCCCGAACTGCCCGGCGTGGGGGTGCAGTTGTGGCAGGGCGGGGCACAGCGCGCCACACAGACGACGGATGGCACCGGACACTATCTATTCGATAATCTGACGCCCGGTTCGTATTCGGTGGTCTTTGTCCTGCCCAACGGCTATCACTTCAGCCCGCAGGACCAGGGTGGCAACGACGGCATCGACAGTGACGCGGATGTCAACACCGGCGAGACCATCGGCTTCACCACCGTTTCCGGCGAGATGATGGATTTCGACGCGGGAATCTACCGTCTGGCACAGATCAACGGGCAGATCTGGCACGACCTCAACGGCGACGGTGTCCAGGGCGCGAGCGAACCGGGCGGAGTGCCCTACGCCAACCCTGCCCTGACCACGATCACGTTGTTCCGCAATCCCGGCGGCCTGCTCACAGCCTCGATCTCGCCCAACGCGGACGGGACGTTCAGCTTGCCCGGGCTGGTGCCCGCCGAGTATTACCTCGACATCACGTGGGCGCCCGCGCCTGAACTGCGCACCAGCCCGCAAGACCAGGGCGGTAACGATGCGCTCGACAGCGACATTGACCCGGCCACCCGCCTGACTGCGCCGTTCAATCTGATCTCCAATCAGAACGATACGACGCGCGACGCCGGGTATTACAGCCTGCCACACCTCACGCTCAACGATCCCTGGCACGATCTCGATGCGGACGGCGTGCAAGACGCGGGCGAGCCCACACTGCCGCCCGTTAGTGTAACGGTCTACGACACGGGCGACAACGTGGTCCAGACCGTCACCAGCGGCACGGTCATCTGGGTCGAGCCCGGCACGTACTACGCTGCGTACACGCTGCCCGGGGGCTACCTGTTCAGCCGGTCCGGTGCCGACAGCGACGTTAACGCCGCCGGGCGCACGGGGAACTATCCCCTGCTGTCCGCCCAATCTGCCGACATCAACGCCGGGATGTACCAGAACGCGACGGTCTCCGGGCTGGTGTGGGAAGACCTCAACGCTGACGGCGTGCAGGACTCCGGCGAACCGCCCGTGAGCGCGGTCACCGTGCGCCTGTGGAGCGGTGGCGGCGTCGTGGCGTCGACCACCACCGCCGCCACCGGAGTCTACAGCTTCCCCAACCTGACGCCGGGCACTTACCACGTGCAGTTCGTCAAACCGGGCGGGTGGCTGTCTAGCCCGCAGGACCAGGGCAGTGATGCGCTCGACAGTGATGCGGACGTCACGACCGGCGCGACCATCGACTACACGGCCGTCTCCGGCGAGACGGTGCCCTTCGACGCGGGCCTCTACCGCACGACGACCTTCAATGGGCGGGTGTGGGAAGACCTCAACGCCGACGGCGTGCAGGACTCCGGCGAGCCGGGCCTGAGCGCTGTGACGGTGCGTCTGTGGGGTGGCGGCGGCGTCACGGCTTCGACCACCTCCGTCGCAACCGGGACGTACAGCTTCCCCAACCTGACGCCGGGCACCTATCACGTCCAGTATGTGCTGCCGGGCGGCTGGCTGTTCAGCCCGCAAGACCAGGGCAGTGATGCGCTCGACAGCGACGCCGACATCACGACCGGCGCGACCATCGACTATACCGCCATCTCCAACGAGACGGTGCCCTTCGACGCGGGGCTGTACCGGCTGGCGCAGATCAACGGGCTGCTGTGGGAAGATCTGAATGGCAACGGCGTGCAGGACGGGGGCGAGTTGGGGGCTTATCCGCCCGACGACCCCACGCTGACGGCGATCACGCTGGTTCACAGCGGCGTCCCTCAGACGACTATCAATCCCAACCCGGACGGCACCTTCAGCTTCACCGGCCTGACGCCGGGCAGCTACAACCTGGAAATCACCTGGCTGAACGCGCGCACCGGCCTGATGTTCTCACCGATGGACCAGGGCGGCAATGATGCGCTCGACAGCGACGTCGACCGCATCACCGGGCAGACGGCGGCTTTCAGCCTGATCTCCGGTCAGAACGACACCTCGCGCGCTGCGGGGTGGTACATTCAACCCTTTATCAGCATGGGCGAGCCGTGGGAAGACCTCAACGGGGACGGCCTATACGGGGCCGAACCGGAACTGACCGGCCTCAGCACGATCAGCCTGTTCACGAGCGGCGGCAGCCTCGTCTGGTCCGGCGCGAACGCCAACGGGCTGTTCGTCGATCCCGGCATGTACTATGTCACGTACACGCTGCCCGGCGGGTACGTGTTCACGCAGCCGGGCGGCGACAGCGCCATCGATCCGGCCTTAAGCCGCACGCCCGACTATCCGCTGATCTCAGGTAGTTATGCTGACATCAATGCCGGGATGTTCCGGCCTGTCACGTTGAACGGTGTGGTGTGGAACGATCTCAACGCGGATCTCAATCAGGATGGCGGTGAGCCGTTCATGAGCGGGGTCACCGTGCGGTTGTGGAACGTCAGCCTGGGCACTATGGTCAGCTCTCAGACCACCAACGGCGGCGGGGCGTACACCTTCAGCGGCGTGATCCCCGGCATTCAGTATCAGGTGGAAGTACTGGTTCCCGCCGTCCTATGCCCTGGTGCCGGGCGGTGATTTCGACCCGGCGACGGCGCGCACGACAGTCTTCTCTCCGCAGTCTGGCGATGCTGTATCCTACTCAACCGCGCTGTATCAGCCCGCGCAGATCAACGGCACCGTCTGGCACGACCTGAACGCGGACGGCATTCAGAACGATGGCGGCACGGGCTATGGCGGGATCGGCGTAGATCTCTACGACAGCGCGTGGACTCCGATCACCAGCACGGTCAGCGCGGCGGACGGCAGCTACAGCTTCACCGGTATCGTGGCGGGCGATTATATCCTGTCGTTCGTCGTGAGCGATCCCACCACGCAGAAGTTCAGCCCGCAGGACGCTGGCGGAGACGACGCGCTCGACAGCGACGCCGACAACGGTGGCATCACCGCGCCGTTTACGCTGATCCCCACACAGAACCGCACCGATCTCGACGCGGGTGTGTGGGAAGTCAGCGTGTTGGGCGGCCAGTTGTGGGAAGATATGAATGCCGATGGCATCCAGGTGCCCGGCACCGAGCCGTACAGCGAGCCGGGTTTTGGCGGCCCCAACACGATCGATCTGTATCGGGGCGGCAGCCTGTACAGTTCCGCCTACCCGGACGCCAGCGGTAACTACAGCTTTGGCGGTTTGCCGCCCGGCTCCTACAGCCTGGTGTTCAACTTCCCCGCTCTGGGCGATCTGGCGATCAGCCCGGCCCACCAGGGCGGCGACGTCACGCTCGACAGCGACGTGGTCGGCGGCCAGATTGCGCCGTTCACCATCACGTCCGGCACGCTCGACGATACGCTGGATGCGGGCTGGTACACCCGGCCTTACCTGTCGGTGAGCGACCCCTGGCTGGATATCAATGGGAACGGCGCGCAAGAAGGGGGCGACGTCTCCATGCCCGGCGCGAGCACGATCACGCTGTACGATGCCGTGACGAACGGCGTGATCTCCAGCATGACTTCGGGCTTTGCGGGATGGACCAACCCCGGTAGATACTACGTGACCTATTCACTGCCTGACGGCTTCGTTTTCACCACTCCGGGCGGGGACAGCGACGTCAACGCCAGCGGGCGCACTATCGATTTCGACCTGTGGTCCGGCTACAGCGTCTCGATCAGCGCCGGAGTGGCGCTTGACACCGACGCCGACAGCGTGAGCGATCCGTACGACAACTGCCCGGTGATCCCCAATCCATCTCAGGCCAACAGTGACGCCGACCCGTTTGGTGACGCCTGCGACAACTGCCCGGCCGTTCCCAATCCGCTCCAGACGGACGCCGACGGCGACGGTATCGGCGATGCCTGCGATCCGGACATCACCGTCTCGTCGCTCAGCGATCCGGGCGACGGCCTGTGCGCGACCGGCGGCTGCACGCTGCGCGAAGCGCTCAGTGTGGCGGCGTCGCTGCCGGGCAAGCCGATCGTCTTCACCGTCACGGGCACGATCACGGTCGGATCGCCATTGCCGGTCAGCGGCAACCTCACGATTAACGGTCCTGGCGCGGGATCGCTGACGGTCAGCGGGGGCAACCTGACGCGCATGTTCGACGTGGGGCCGGGCACGGTGACGATTAGCGGCATGACCATCGCCAATGGCTACGCGGCCAGCAACGGCGGCGGGATCGCCAACAACGGCGGGAACCTGACCGTAACGAACTGCACGCTCTCCAACAATCGCACCCAGGACGTGGGCGGCTGGAACGGCGGGGCGATCTATAACGCGGCGGGCAGCACGCTGACCGTCAACAGCAGCACGTTTTCGAACAACGCGTCCAGCATCGGCGATGCGATTTACAACGCCGGGACAACCTCGATCACGGGCAGCACGTTTAACGGCGGGTCAACGGGCACGCTGTCCACCGTGCACAATGACGGGGCGCTGACCGTGACGACCAGCGCGTTCGCCAACAACAGCAACCGCGCCATGCACAGCGGCGGCACCTCGCTGACGGTCACCCGGTCGGCCTTTTTCACCAACCGGATTGGCGTCCAGGTGTCCGCGGGCAGCGCGACTATCACCAACACGACCTTCGGAGCGAATACGGACACCGGGCTGCGCGTCAACGGCGGCACGGTAGCGGTCAACAATGTTACGCTGGCGGACAACGCTTACGGGGTCGACTTCATGGGCGGCGCGCTGACGCTGCACAACACCCTCGTCGCCAATTCGACTTCAGGCAACTGTATGTCGCCCGTCACCGACGGCGGCACCAATTTGGAATGGAACTCATCCCTGTGCGGCTTCTCGCCGCCGCCCACTTCGGGGAATCCGCAGCTCAACGCCGCGACCGGCGCGCCCGCGTATTACCCGCTGCGGTCGAACAGCGCCGCGATCAACGTGGGCAGCGCGCCGTGCCCGGCCACCGATCAGCGCGGGAACGCGCGCAGCGACGGTCAGTGCGATATCGGGGCGATCGAATACCCGTAGGATCGCCATTACCGCATGCACATAAAAACGCCGCCCTCGGAGCCAGGAGCGGCGTTTGGTTATGCTTGATGGTCAGGGCTGACAGCCCTGCGTGTTTACTCGAAACTGCCCGACCCGGGGCCACCTTCGAACCGGCCCGAACCTGGACCGCCCTCAAAGCTGCCACTGCCGGGGCCGCCTTCGAAATGACCCGAACCCGGACCACCCTCGAACCGGCCACTGCCGGGGCCGCCTTCGAACCGGCCCGAACCTGGGCCGCCCTCAAAGCTGCCGCTGCCGGGGCCGCCTTCGAAGTCGCCTTCGCGCGGATCGCCCTCAAACTTACCGCTGCCGGGGTCGCGGAACATAGATACCGAGTCGAGCGTCAGCAGGCCCAGCTCGACACGGATGTCTGCCGGGATCTGCGTGCCATTGGCCGCCGAGTTGGCCGCGTCCACGGCTACCGCGCCCAACGCCCACCCGGAGGGAGTCACGATTGCCTGCAAGCGCCCCTGCTGCAAGGCCGACATGGCGTCGTCGGTCGCGTCGAAGCCCACGAAGCTGATACCACCCTGGCGCGCGATGATCGTGGCTTCCAGCGCGGCCAGCGTGCTCACGTCATCATAGGCGAACACGCCATTGACTGTGTTGCCGCGCACATAATCCACAAACGCATCCACCAACGCGTCGTGATCCATACCGACCGTGTCGAACGTCTGGACGGTAACACCGACACAATGCGCGCTCATGTATTGATTGAAGCCGTCCGCACGTTCCACCGCAGACTGCACCATCGGATCGCCCACCAATTCCACGGCCACCCCGCTGGCCTGCAGCGCGTCACACAGCACGCTGGCACCGAGCCAACCGCCTTGCAGGTTATCAGGGCTGACTGAGGCCACCACGTCAGCTTCGAACATGGTCGGGCTGACGTCCACGCCCACCAACAGCACGGGGATGCCCGCCTCATTCGCAGCCGCGATCGCAGCCGCGCTGCCTTCATCCAGCGGATCGATCACCAGCGCGTCGACACCCTGGTCGATCAGGTCTTGCACGTTAGCCAGCTCAGCCGCCGCGTCGCCGTCCGCGCTCTTGACCACCAGATCGATTTGCAGATCATCGGCGGCAGCCTGCGCGCCCTTGCTCATACCCAGGCTGAAGGCATCGGTCGAATTAAGGACCGACAACCCGATCACGACGGTATCAGACGCGGCTGCTGGCAGCATCTGCAAGCCGGGCAGCAAGGCCGCCAACAGCACCACCATGCCTAACAAATGAACCGTTCTACGCGTCATGTGAGTCTTTCTCCTTGAGAGATAAAGTGATGAAGCCTGTATGAGGGTGCATTAGTTCTATGTCAACTGACTGTGGTCACCCTAAATCATATGCTGATCGCACGGTGTTTAGCAATAGGATGCAACCATTATTCATAATTTTTTACGATGTTGGGAAATTATTATACGGCGTTTTTCCAACCCCAAATGCTTATTTCTTACGACGTCAAACTCCCGTTACAAGCATAGGGGCGCGCCCCATTGGGCACGCCCCTGTATCGTGTTATCAGTTGGCCGCCAGCGCGGCAGACGTTATGAAGCGGTGGGCAGGTTGCCCTCGGCATCACACAGCGGCGTGACGCGGAATTTCTCGCGCTCCTGGCATGTCAGCTCCGGCACGTAACGGTTGGTGTGAATCCAGTCGATCAGGCGCTCGATGGTGAGCGGCGTCGCGTCCCACAGCCGGACGGTGGAGTCCTCGGAGCCGGTCATCACGGTTTGGCCGTCGGGCGTATAAGCGAGCGCCCAGACCGCCGCGCCATTGTTCAGCTCGCGCAGCTCCGAGCCGGTCGTCGCGTCCCACAGGCGGATCGTGCCGTCGTAGGAAATCGACGAGATCAGCGTGTTGTCCGGGCTGAACAGCGCGCCCTGCACGGAGGCCGTGTGGCCCTCCAGTGTCCGGATCGTTTCACCGGTCGCCACGTCCCACAGGCGGATCGTCGTGTCATCCGAGCCAGAGAGCAGCAGCTTGCCATCGTTGCTGTATTGCAAGCTGTTCACCGAGCTGTCGTGGCCTTCCATGCGGCTCAGTTCTTCGCCGGTAGCGGCGTCGAACAGGACGATCAGGTTGTCCTGCGTCCCGGTGGCGATCTGGCCGCCGTCCGGGCTGTAGGCGACCGCGTTCACCCACTGGTCGGCGCTGGGATCGGCGTCGCTGCGCACCAGCGTGAGCACGGGTTCTGCTGTGTCCACGTTCCACACGATGGCGGTGTTATCCTTCGCGCCGGTGACCAGACTCGCGCCGTCCGGGCTGAAGGCCGCCGACAGCACCCAGTCCTTATGGCCGACGAACTGCTTGACGATCTCGCCGGTGGCGATGTCCCACATCCACACCGGGTCGTCGGTGTCGGATTCAGGATCGGTGCCGCTGGCGTCCGCCGACACGGCCAGCGTGCCGTCCGGGCTGAAGATCAGCGGATCGACGAAGGCGGAATGCTTGTCGAATTCCCCGATCTGCTGGCCGGTCGCCACGTCCCAGATGCGCACGGTGTTATCGAACGCGCCGGTGAGGGCGGTCGCGCCGTCCGGGCTGATCGCCATGCTGAGCACGCCCTGCGTGTGGCCGCGATAGCGCCGCACCTCGGCCCCGTTAGTCAGATCCCACAGGCGCAGCGTGCCATCACCTGACGCGCTGAGCACCTGATACCCGTCCGGGCTGAACACGGCCTGTTCCACAAAATCCGTGTGGCCGGTGAAGCGGATCATTTCGTCGCCGGTTTCCAGGTTCCACAGCCGGACCGTGCTGTCATCCGAGCTGGACAGCGCCTGCCGTCCGTCCGGGCTGTAGGACACGCTCTTGACCCAGGTGCCGTGCCCTTGCAGGCGCAGCAGTTCCTGGCCGCTCTCCACGTCCCACTGGCGGATGGTGCGATCGGCGGAGCCGGAGAGGAAGGTCGTGCCATCCGGGCTGAAGGCGACCGTCGCAACTTTATCATCGTGGCCGGTGTAGACGCGCACCAGATCGCCGCTTTGCAGGTCCCACAAGATGCACGTCGTGTCATACGATCCGGTCAGCCCGTATTTGCCATCCGGGCTGATGGCCGCGCCGCGTACACGCTCAGCATGCCCTTCGACTTCGGGCGTGTCGGGATCGTCTGGCCCGAACTGGTGGACAATCTCGCCGGTTTGCAGATCCCACAGGATCGCCGTGTAGTCGTCCGAGGCTGACAGCGCCTGAGAGCCATCCGGGCTGATCGCTACGCCGCGTACCGGCTTGGCATGCCCTTCGATGTCGGGCGTGTCGGGATCGTCCGGCCCGAACTGGCGCAGGACGGCGCCCGTTTCGACGTCCCACAGGATCAACGCGTTGTCCATCGCGCCGGAGAGGAAGGTCTTGCCATCCGGACTGTAGGCGACGGCGCGGATAAAGCTCGAATGGCCTTCGATTTCGGGTGTATCGGGATTGTCGGGGCCATACGTCCGGACGACTTCGCCGGTCTTGACGTCCCACAAAAAGAGCGTGGCGTTGAAGTCGCCCGACACGGCTAAAGTGCCGTCCGGGCTGTAGGCCACGCCGAACACATACGTATCATGCCCGGTGAAGACGCGCCGCGCTCCCGGCGAGAAGGCCGTCTGCGCCAGGATGCGCTGCGACTCGACCGGCGGATCGGTGATCTGGTTGGCTTGCAGGCTGAGCGCGATCGCCAGGTCGTTGTTGTGGCTGACCAGCTCAGTCTGCGCGCTGGCGGACAGCGCCAGGCTGTCGGAGACGACCGCGCTGCGTTCGGCGATGGTCCGCTGGCGGTCGGCGTTTTTGCGCTGGCTGACGGCGTCCTGCCGCGCAAAGAGTGCGAACACAGCCAGCACCGCCATGATCACCGCGGCGATGGACGCGCCAATGACCAACTGTCGCAGCCGGTCGCGCGAGCGTTTTTCGAGCGCGGCTTCGCGTTCGGCGCGGGCGCGTTCTTCGGCTTCGATCGCTTCGCGCCGTTGCACGCTGGCCCGCACGTACTCCAGTTCTTCAGGCGTGAGCGCAATCGTGCCGCGTTCGGCCAGACTCTCGAACTGCTGGAGCCGCACACCGGACGCCAGGAAGCTGGCATCGCGGTTCAGTTTGCTCCATTCTTCGTTGGCGGTCGCCAGTCGCCGCTGGAGCAGGATGTCCTCACGGCTTTCGTCCAGCCAGCCGCGCAGCCGTTTCCACTCGCGGATCAGCGCTTCGTGGGCGACGGCAACGGTCGGGGCACGCGTGTCGGGATCGTGATCGAAGGTCAGCAGGCGATAGCGCCCCAGCGCATTGATCACGTTGTTGACGACGTTCTCGTCCTCGCCCAGCCGCATCAACTCGTGCTGCATGGCGCGGCGGCGGGTGTCGTCGGTACCTTCGCCCAGCGTCACCAATCGCAGGAACACCTGCCGCATGGCTTCTTGCCCGGCTTCGGGCGTCTGCTGGAACAGTTCCTCGGCGCGGCGGGCCAACGCACCCAGCACGCCGCCGCTCTCGTGATAGGCTTTCAGGGTCAGCACGGTGCCTTCGCGCCGTTCGAAGACCTCGGTCAGGGCGTACTGCATCAGGGGCAGCGCGCCCGGCTGCGCGGCGATTTCCGCCACTATGGCCGCCACCAACCCGGATTCAACCGTCATCCCGACGCGCTCCGCCGGGCCGATGATCGCTTCGCGCATTTCGTCCGAGGCCAGCGGCAGCACGACTTCGTTGCGGCGGCGGACCATTTCGCCAAAGCCCTGGTAGAGCAGGGGCCGGTCGTAGAAGTCGGCGCGCAAGGTGATGATGATGCGAATGCGGGAGTCGGCCTGGGCGATCGCCATCAGCAGCAAATTGAGGAAGTGCGCGCGGGCGGCTTCGTCCTCGAGCATGGTGAAGACTTCTTCAAACTGGTCGATGAACAGCAGTAGCTCGGTCTGGTCGCCTGGCGGCAGAATCTGCGCAACGAGATCGACCAGCGCGTTTTCGTCGCTGCGCAGGCGCGCCATCAGGTTTTCAGGCGGATCGACGGCTACACCCAAAAGGGCACTCGCCAGCTCGCGGAACGGGTCCGAACTGGGAATCATCTCGGCGATATACCAGCGGTCGGAGTTGGGCAGCGCGCCCCGCCGCAGGGCCGGGATCATGCCCGCTTTCACCACGCTGGACTTGCCGCTGCCACTCGGCCCGATCACCGCCAGGAAGCGGCTGATGTCGCCCGGCTCTTGCAGGCGTTCCAACAGCTTTTCGACCAGCATCTCGCGCCCGAAGAAATCTTCGGCGTCGGCTTCTTCGAAAGGCTGCAAGCCTTTGTAGGGATTCACGATTTCGGCGGTAGGCACGATGATGAGCGTGGACGCCGAGATCGGCTTGGTGATGACCAGCACTTCGTCCAGCGGCGCGTTTTCGTCAATGATCAGCGACTCGCCTTCGACCGGCTTGGCGGTCGCCACCAGCGACCGGCGCAGATCGGTCGCCATGCTGTTGGCATCCAGGTAGCGGCTGGCCGGGTCTTTGGCCGTTGCGCGCTGGATGACCGTATCGATTTCGCGGGGCAGGTCGGGACGTTTGGTAAGCACGGTGGGCACCGGGTCGTTGATGTGATGCAGCAGAATCGCCATCAGCCCTTGGTCGCCCGCGAACGGCGGCTGGCCGACCAGCATTTCGTAGATCACAATGCCCAGGCTGTACAGGTCGGTTTGAGGCGTGATGGCCTTGCTTTGCGCCTGTTCGGGCGACAAATAGAACGGCGACCCGGTCAGCGCGCCTTCGTCGATGGTGTCCGTGCCGCCATAGGCGGTCGCGCGCAGGTCTTTGGCGATGCCGAAGTCGGCCAGAACGGCGTTACCTTCATCGTCGAACAGAATATTGTCGGGCTTGATGTCGCGGTGGACCACGCCCCGGCGGTGCGCCGATCCTAACGCCGATCCGATCTGGTCCACGATATGCACGACAGTTTCGATCGGCAGGGGTCCTTCTTTAAGCCTGCTGCGCAAGCTGCCACCGCGCAGCCAGCGCATGATCAGGAATGCGCCGTCCGGCTCGCGCCAGTAGTCGTATAACGGCACGATGTGAATATGCTCCAGCCGGGCGACCAACTGCGCCTCGAACTCAAACCGCCGGATGAACTCGGGGTGGTTAGCGAATTCTGGCAGGATGATTTTCATCGCGACATCGCGCTTGATCAGCGGTTGATAGGCGCGATAGACGGCTCCAAACCCGCCGGCCCCGATCATCTCGTGCAGTTCATAGCCCTTAACCGATTGCCCACTCAGATCAGTCATACCTGGGATGTCCTTCCCCTACATTTTGTACACCACGCTATAAGTTGGCCCCGGAGGCTGGGCGCCCATTTCCAGGCAACAACAGCAAGACGCTGTCTGTAAGACGGATCTTTACGATCCCGTGCACAGCATCGAACAGCCTTAGTATGGAGGGAAATGGAATTTACCGCAATGCTGTACCGGGCGTGACAGGGTGACACACCGGGATACAGCGGCTGTCGTTCTGAGGGTGATTCGTAGCCCACGGTCACGGACGACGCACGCCCTGTGAGACTCCGACCGCATCTGCGCGGCTCCAACACGATCGGCTGGCGCGGGGCGCTCGGCGCACGGAGTCTCGCGGCGAGTCGAGTATAATGACAGGTGGAAGATATGATCGCCCGGTGACGCGAGATAAATGGTCATGACAGCCAACGAACCTCTGCACGCACTGTACCAGGAGTATTTGCTCTCCAATCTTGAGCCTGCCGCAGCGGCTCGCATGGCCGCCGTGCTGCAACGGGCCGGGCTGAGCGATCCGGCTGGGGCGCTCGCGGCCTACCTCGATCAGGGATATGGGGCGACGTATATCATGCCCGATGGCACGTGGCAGGGAGTTCCCTGTGTGGTCGCCGATGCCGAGCCAGACCATGCCGAACCGGGCACCCTCTGGTTTGACCTGACAGAATTGACTCACATGGTGTTCATTGCTACCGGCGAGCGCTTCCATCCTGCCGTATGGTTGGCTGTGCACCCAGTTTATGGGTGGCAGTGGAAGGTTTTCCTCAATCTGGTGACGTGGACATCCACATTGAGGGCTATTCCGGCTGACGTGATGTCACCGCAACGTTTCGCCGCGATAGAGGACATGGCCTTCGTCACGGGCATGTACCATGAGGAAGCGGCGGCGTATGCGGTGTGGCTCAAGAAATACCTTGCTTCCACGCTCGAGTTAGGCGAAGCCCGCTCCTTCTTTTCGCCCACGATCTTCACCCGCCTGCAGCTTGAAGACCTCTGGATATGGGACGGGCAAAATCCTATGGAGCAAGTTCGCGATCTTTATAGAGAGGCGCGAGGCGACAGACACGCTTAGACTACGACTCGCGTGCACGCGAATTACAAATCATACGCAGGGAATTTGCTTCTGCCCTAGAGATATTCCGGACCCGGTACGTGTGTTGTTTGACGTATGGGAAACCAACGCACGGATCGGCTGCATGACAGCTCTCGCACCGGCTTTTAGTAGGCAGATGAAGGAATCAAAAAGCCAATGTCTGCTTTCTATTATGCCCTCACCGTGACTAGTTTTGCCCCGCGTCCATCGCTTGATTCTCCGCCGCCATGGGGAATAACGAAAAAGACTCGCACACGCCGGACGTATACGAGTCTTGTGCTGTGAAGCTGTTGCGCGGAAACGGCTTACCAGCCGCGCCCGGCGATGCGCTGCTCGTCCGGCAATGAGGTGACTCCAATACCCACCATCGGCTCGCCGAGATCGCGGCTGACCTGCGCGAGAATCTGCGCGATCGTTGAAGTGCGTCACCGCCTCGACGATGGCCTTGGCGCGCTTGGCCGGGTCGCCGCTCTTGAAGATGCCCGATCCCACGAACACGCCGTCCACGCCCAACTGCATCATCAGCGCGGCGTCCGCCGGAGTCGCGACACCGCCCGCCGCGAAATTCACCACGGGCAAGCGGCCCAATTCCGCCGTCTCTTTGACCAGCTCGTAGGGCGCGCCCAACTCTTTGGCGTAGGTCATCATCTCGTCGGGGCGCATGGTCTGCAAGCGGCGGATTTCGCCCAGCACGGAGCGCGCGTGGCGCACCGCCTCGACCACGTCGCCCGTACCGGCCTCGCCCTTGGTGCGGATCATGGCCGCGCCTTCGCCAATGCGGCGCAGCGCTTCGCCCAGGTTGCGGCACCCGCACACGAACGGCACTTTGAACGCCGTGCTTGTCGATGTGGAACTGCTCGTCGGCGGGCGTCAGGACTTCGCTCTCGTCGATGTAGTCGATGCCGAGCGCTTCGAGAATCTGCGCCTCGACAAAATGCCCGATGCGGCACTTCGCCATGACCGGGATCGTCACCGATTGCATAATGCGCTCGATCAGGCCGGGATCGCTCATGCGGGCGACGCCGCCCTTGCGCGCGGATATCCGCCGGGACGCGTTCCAGCGCCATCACGGCGACCGCGCCCGCGTCTTCGGCGATCTGCGCGTGTTCGGGCGTGACCACGTCCATGATCACGCCGCCCTTGAGCATCTGCGCCAGACCGCGCTTGAGTGTTTCGGTGCCCTTCTGCGCGCCGTTACCGGGAGTTGGATGGGGTTGTCATGCTGGTCTCTCCTTGTATTCGCGCGGGTAAAGGCACTCGCGCACTGCTTGATGATCAGGTTTCGACTTCGAAATCCATAAAACGCGTTACAAGCCCTGTACCCAGGCCACGATGTCGTGAAGCACGTCCGCGCTGACGTGGCCGGGCATCTGGTATTCTTCAGGTGATGCCGGGCCTTCGCCCGCCAGGAACAGGTGATCCAGCCCAGGATAGAGATGGAATGTAACGTTGTCGTGCCCGGCCAATCCGGCCTGCCACAGCGCGAAATCCGTCTGCGTGACCTGGTAGTCGCGCTCGCCTTGCAAGAACAGCATCGGGCGCGTGACCTGCTGCGCAGTCGCGACCGGGTCGTACGCGTTGAGATCGATCCAATAGGACGGCGGCGCAGGGAACAGGTACAACTCCGGATCGTCGCCCGGTTTGGCGTTCAGCGTGACCAGGACCGCCGCGTCGATCGCGTCGAGCTGGTCCTGTTCAGCGGGTGTGATATTGCCGTCCAGCCCGGCCAGGTAGGCGGCCTGCTCGATGACCAGCGTTTCTAACGGGCGGACATTGCCCGCCATCACGATCAAACCGGCGATGGCCGGGTCTTGCAGGGCGATACGCGGCGCGAGATTGCCGCCCATGCTGTGCCCTAGCACGACGATCCGGTCCGGATCGATGCCCGGTGTGGCGCGCAGCAGCGCCACCGCCGCCAGCGCGTCGTCGATCGTCTCGTCCTGCACGGTGAGATTGGCGTCCGGCAGTACCACTTGTGCGGCCAGTTCCGAGGCGTAAACGAACGTGCGTTTGTCATAGCGCAGCACCGCGATCCCGTTGGAAGCCAGCCCCAGCGCCAGATCGCTGAATGGCTTGTTCGGACCGATCGTCTCGTCGCGGTCGTTGGGACCGGATCCGTGGACCAACACCACCGCCGGGAACGGCCCCTCACCGACGGGCAGCGTCAGCGTGCCGGGCAGCGCCCACGGCGTGCCGTCGCCCACTGTGACGTCTTGTTCAGTGTACGCGGAAGAATCAGCGTAGGCGGGCAGCTCATAGGGTGGCACGGCGGCCTGTGA
This sequence comes from uncultured Chloroflexia bacterium, assembly GCA_963826505.1. GTDB lineage: Bacteria > Chloroflexota > Anaerolineae > Aggregatilineales > Aggregatilineaceae > CAWGXG01. The sequence continues at coordinate 114,901 of CAWGXG010000009.1, read as the reverse complement.
ATCGGCAGCGCGGGTATGCAGCCCGCCTACCATGCCGTCGGCATCCACGCTCACCTGAACGGTGAGCGCCACCAGCTCGAACTGGAGCGTGATGGCCACCACCGTGTAGCCCTGTAATTCTTGGGTCTGGACCCCGGTCTGTTCCTGAAACGGCCCCACCTGCTGCATGACGCTTTCCCAGCCCTGCTGAAGCGCGTCAGCCGGGAGCGCGGTCTGCATCGTCTCGTCGAAATCGGCGGTCGCCGCGACAAAATCGCCCTTAAGCAGGTTATCGACCAGCGCCTGCGCCACCGCCTGCGGATCAACTCCCTGCGCCTGCACACGGGCGGCCAGTCCCAAGCTGGTGCCCGCGCCCAACACCATACTGCACACACTGATTACGATGATCACCCAGCGGCCCAAATGGCCCATGCGCTTACTCCTCTAGTAAACAGCGATCAATACTTCACAGAATCGGCGTGCGCGTGACCGTGTCGCTGTATGTTTCGCGCCACGCCACCCACGCCTCGCCCAGACGCCGCAGTCCTTCTTCGATGCGTGCCGGAGGATGCGTGCCAAAATTGAGCCGGATATAGCGGCTGCCGTCGCCGTCTGTGTGGAACAGCGTCCCCAGCGCGTAGGCGACCCCGTGCCGGATGGCCGTAATATACAGCTCGGCGGCGGTCGGCCCCTCATCCGGCAAGCGCACCCACAAATATAACCCACCGCCCGGCTCCTGCCACTGTGATCCGGGCGGCAAATAGCGCCGCGCTGCCGCGCAGGCCGTCTGGCAGCGTACACGCAGCTCGGCGCGCACGCGGTTGAGGTGGCCCACCAACGCTCCGCTGGCGAGATACACGTGCATGGCGCGTTGATTCAGGCCGGGTGTGCAGACGTCCGCCGCCTGTTTGACGTGCGCCAGGCGGTCGCGCAGGGGGCCGCTCGCGATCAGATAGCCGATGCGCGTCCCTGGCAGCAGGATTTTCGAAAAGCCGCTGGTGTGCAGCACGATGCCGTCTTCGTCCAGCGTTTTGAGCAGTGGCGGCGGCGTGATGCCGTAGCCCAGCTCGTGATAGACCGCGTCTTCCAGCACGGGCACGCCGTAATCCTTCGCCAGCGCGAGCAGCTGCCGCCGCCGGTGCAGCGGCATGACGGAACCGGTCGGGTTGTGGAAAGTCGGCGCGCAGTAGATCAGGCCGGGGTGATGGTCGCGCAGAACGCCTTCGAGCGCATCGATCCGGATGCCGTCACCGTCCAGCGGCACGCCTACCGGGATCACGCGCCGGACGCGCGCAATGTCGAGCATCCCCAAATAGGTCGGGTTGCCGGTGGCGATGGCTTCCCCTTCGCTCAGCACGGTCTGGATCACCAGATCGAGCGCCTGCTGCGCTCCGCCCGTGATCAGCACGTCGTCTGGCTGGCAGCGAATCCCTAGCGACGAGACGTAATCGACGACGCTGGCTCTCAGCGGCGGGTAGCCCTCTGGGTCTTCGTACGCGACCGCTGCGCCGCCGTCGCGATCCAGCACTGCGTTGAGTGCATTGCGTAGCGCTTCCACCGGGAGAAATTCCTCCGGGGGCGTGCCGCCGCTGAAGGCGATCACGCCGGGTTGGCGCGCCAGCCGCGTCATTTCGCGCACGCTGAGATCGGGCGCGGCGCTGGGCGTCAGCGTAGACGACTGAGCGCCGGGCGGACGTGTGCGCGTCCGGCTGACGAACGTTCCCCGCCCGGTATGTGCTGCGATCAGCCCTTCCGCCTGAAGTTGGGCGTAGGCATTCACTACGCTGACCCGGCCTACCGCCAACTGCCGCGCCAAATCGCGCGTGGGTGGGAGCCGGTCGCCCGGCCCTAAGCGTCCGCTTTCGATCTGAAGGCGAAAGTAGCGGGCAAGCTGTTGGTAGATCGGTTCGACCGAGTCTTTGGTGAGGGAAACGTCCATCCGTTTGAGCATCATACTGCGATCCTAACAGGGCCATAAGTCCATGTACAGGGCCAATTAGGACCAAAGCGGACCCTACTTCATGCGGGCGCGGCGGCGTTCGTCGCGCTCGGCGATGACCTGCCGGTACAGCAGTTCGTACTGGTCCGCGACACGCTGCCAGGTGAAATGCTCCTCGACCAACTGGCGACCATTGCGGCGCAGCGCCACACGCAGCCGCGCGTCACTCAGCAGCCGGAAAATCCCCTGGACCAGCGCATCGTCCGTTTCGCCGAAGATCACGTGCTGACCGTCCATGACAGGGATGCCGTCACAGCTCAGCGGCGTCGCCACGACTGGCACTCCCATCGACAGCGCTTCGAGCACCTTGTTTTTGATGCCCGCGCCCAAGCGTAACGGGCAGACCATGATCATCGCGTATTCGAAATAGGCTCGGACATCGGGCACGCGCCCCGTGATCGTGATCGCGTCCGAGGCCAGCGCCATCAGTTGCGGCGGGGGATTGCCGCCCACGAGGTAGAGCCGCGCCTGGGGCACGCGGGCATGCACGCGCGGAAAGATGTCACGCGCGAGGCGCAGCGCCGCGTCGAGGTTGGGCGGGTAGTCATAGTTGCCCACGAACAACAAAACGGGATCGTCCGGCTCGTAGCCGGTCGGATTCAGATAATCCACGTCCACGCCGTTAGGGATCGTGATCAGCGGCAGCTCCGGATTCAAGTCCTTGAGGGCGCGCGCATCCCGATCGGTCAAGACGACGGTCCGATCGTAGCCCTCGAACATCCAGCTTTCGAAGCTGCGCGCGACCCGCCGCTGCATCCGGATCTGCCAACGCGCGGCGATCCCGCGCGCTTCCTGGGCGGCGCGTTCCAGCCACAGGCTGTAGGACTCGTAAGGCACGATCACGTTGGGCAGTCCGCGCACCAGATCGCGGTATTCGTAGACCTGGATGCCACCAAACAAGTGAACCATGTCATAGCGGCGCGTGCGCAGCGCGGTTTCGATCGCGTGCCACATTTGCGGTGACCAGCTGTCCTCGGCCAGACGCGGGAAGCGCGCCCCCCGGCGGCGCATCCGCCCCATGTAGTCCGACCGGCTGCGCGTAGGCTCCGGGATCAGCGTCACGCTGCGGAACAGGCGCTCATAACGCGGAACATCGGCGATGTCGGCGGGCCGATCGTAGAACGCGATCAGATCGATCAGATTTAGCCGGGAAGTCAATTCGTGCGCGAGATGATACGGAATCAGCCGGTCGCCGTGATACAGCGGAAACGGTGGGCAGCGCGAAATCAACAACAGGTCCATACCAGGGCCATCCCCCTCTATCCGATCAAACTCTCGACCAAACTCGTAAATCTAGCAGCATAACCCGCCGCCGTGAAGTTTTCTACTACGCGCGCGCGTCCCGCCGCGCCCATACGCGTCCGCAGATCGGGATCGCGCAGCAGGGCCAGCACGCGCTCCGCCAGTGCGTCAGGGTCGCCGGGCGGGACGAGATAACCCGTCACGCCATCGACCAGCGTTTCGGCGGGGCCGCCGTTGTCCATGCTGACGACGGGCGTCGCCATCGCCATACTTTCGAGATGGATCATGCCAAACGACTCGAAACGCGATGGACACACGATCACGTCCGTCGCGGCGATCACCTGACGGGTGTCGGACGAAAAGCCGATATAGGTCAGGCAATCGCGCAGAACCGGATCAGTTTGCGCCGCGTGGAGAATAGCGCGCTTATAGGCTTCATCGCGCGTCACGCCGAAGACATTCTCGCCGGCGACGACAAAACGCACCTCCGGCATTTGAGCGTGGATGCGCTGCACCATCGCCTGGAATATCTCGTGTCCTTTGACATGCTGGAAGCGGGCGAGCAGTCCGACCAGCGGAACCTCCGGCCCGATTCCGATTTGTTCGCGGACCAGGCTTCCATCCGACGCGCCCGGCCAGAAATGATCTGGGTCCACGCCCGGCATCATCACCCGAATGCGTCCAGGGGGCAGCCAGGGCTTTGCGCCAGGCCAGCGATCGGCTACCGCCTGCGAGATGGTGATGATCTGCGTCACGCGCTCGCGGAAGAACGTCCGCTGCCAGGGCCGAGCCGGGAACCACCAGCCCATCGCGCTCCAGATTACCGGGATACCCGCTGCGTGCGCCGCAGTGGCCGCAAATGGCAGCGAGTGGTAATCGCTATGCACGACGTCGATGTGCTGCGCGCGGATCAGCGCCGCTAGCTTGCCGGTGATGGGGAAGCGCGTCCACACCGCGGGGATAAACCACATCGTCGCGCCGCGATAGGGTAGCAGATGCACCGTCACGCCGATCGCGCGCGCCGCTTCGGTGAGCTGGCCCTCACGCGGGCAGACCAGGTGCAGCTGCCATTGGGCAGGATCGAGCGCCTTCATCAAATTGAGCTGGATGATTTCGCCGCCCCCCAAACCGGTATAGGACGACACAAATAACAGGTTTCGCATGTCCAGAGTCCCTCACCAACCGCGCTGAGTGTTAAGGTACCACTGCCGGGGCAAAAATGCGAAGGTCGCACAGTACTGGTCCTATCCGGCGGTTGATTCTGTCCGGCGTTTGGAGTACAGTACGAGCGCTATGCTGCCGGATCAACTCATCACACCACCTGACATCGAGAGTGTAACCGCATGACCGACCAACCCAACTTCACCGGTTTTGTTTGCCCCCTGCCGCTGCGCGATTATCCCAACATCGTGTTAGGGCACGGCAGCGGCGGGCGGCTGTCCGCCGAACTGGTGCGCCATCTGTTTGTGCCCCTGTTCGATAACCCGGCGCTGTCCGGCCTCAACGATCAGGCCGTGCTGGACATCAACGGAGCGCGGCTGGCCTTCACCACCGATTCGTTCGTGGTGAATCCGCTGTTCTTTCCCGGCGGCGATATCGGCAGCCTGGCCGTACACGGCACGGTCAACGATCTGGCGATGAGCGGCGCGCAGCCGCTGTACCTGTCGGCGGGCTACATCCTTGAAGAAGGGCTGCTGATGGACGACTTGGGCCGCATCGCTACGTCGATGGCCAACGCCTGTCGCGCCGCAGGCGTCCAACTGGTGACGGGCGATACCAAAGTCGTGAACAAGGGCAAGGGCGACGGCGTCTTCATCAACACGGCGGGCATCGGGCTGGTGCCGCCCGGCGTGACGATCGCCGCCGACCGCGCGCAGCCCGGCGACGTGGTGATCCTGAGCGGGACGATCGGCGATCATGGCATGGCGATCATGTCGGTGCGCGAGGGCTTGAGCTTCGAAACTGAGCTGGTCAGCGACAGCGCGGCGCTGCATACGCTGGTCGCGGCTATGCTGGCTGTGACGCCGGACATCCACTGCCTGCGCGACGCCACACGTGGCGGAGTCGCTGCCGTGCTCAACGAGCTGGCCGAACAGTCAAGCGCCGGGTTTGCGCTCGACGAAACGGCGATTCCGGTGCGTCCCGCCGTGATGGCCGCTTGCGAAATGCTGGGTATGGACCCGCTCTACGTGGCCAACGAGGGCAAGCTGGTGGCGGTGGTACCCGCGACGCACGCCGAAGCCATGTTGGCTGCCATGCGCGCCCACCCGCTGGGCGCGGACGCGGCGATCATCGGGCAGGTGGTAGCCGAGCATCCCGGCATGGTCGTGGCGCGCACAGCCATCGGCGGGCGGCGCGTGGTCGATATGCCGCTCGGCGAAATTCTGCCGCGTATTTGCTGAGCCGGTCAGTTTTCGGGCAGCGCAACCGGCAGCCGCAGCGTGACCTGCGTGCCGCGCCCAACCACCGATTCCAGCTCCAGCGCGCCACCGTGAATTTCGACCAGACGTTTGGCCAGCGGCAGCCCCATGCCCATCCCTTGTTGTTCCTGTGATCCGCGATCCACCTGATAGAACTCGCGGAGGGCGGCATCTACTTTTTCGGGCGGGATGCCCGGTCCCCGGTCCAGCACCGCAATATAAATCGTGTCCTCCGACTCCCATTGCGACACCAGCACCTCGGCACCCTGGGGCGAAAAACTCAGCGCGTTGGCGATGATTTCGGCCAGCGCGTGTTTGAGGGCGCTCGGCTCGCACAGGATGGTGCTGTCCTGATCGCGCTCGTCCACCCGCACGCTGACATCCGGGTTACGCGGGGTGAAGCGCCGCGCCAGATTGATCGCCGCGATCAACAGGTCGCCGGTGTGCAGCCGCAGCCCCAGGCGCTGCAGCGCGTCCGGAGTCAGCATCCCGGCTTCGATCTGGGTGGTCAAGACCATCTGCTCGACGACGTGATTCAGGCGGTTGCTGCCGCGTTCGATGTATTCGAGTAATTCCTGCATCTGGTAAGTGGAAAGCTGGCTGATCTGGCGCGAGATGATGTCCAGCGCCATATCGATCGACACCAGCGGCGTGCGCAGCTCGTGGGACACCATCTGCACGAGCTGGCGTTTCGTGTCCTCGATCTTGGATTGCATCTCCTGCTCGGTGACCGATTGGCGATCGATCCGCGCCATGATGGCGGCGATCAGCTCGGCGGCGGAGAATGGTTTCGTCAGGTAATCGTCCGCGCCCAACTCCATCCCGTGCCGCATAAAAGTGCGGTCAGTGCGCGCGGTGAGGAAAATAAACGGGGCCGCCGCAACCGTACTGATCTTACGTATTTCGAGCAGCACGGCGTAGCCGTCCATCTCGGGCATAGCGATGTCGCACAGAATGAGATCGGGCTGCACGCTGCGCGCCATCTCGATCCCGACCCGGCCATTTTCCGCGCCATGGACCTCGAAGCCCTCGTAACCCAAAATCTCTAAAATATTCTCGCGGACGGGCTGTTCATCTTCAATCACTAAAATCTTGGTCATGCCCTTCGCTCCGTGTATCCCCCGACTTCGGAATTGGAATTACAACCGTAAACACCGTTCCTTTGCCAACGGTACTCTCAAAGCTGATTGTACCCCCATGCCGATCGACCGCGCGCTTGGCGATCGCCAGCCCTAACCCCGTGCCCTGGATGGTGTCAACATTGTCCGCCCGATGAAACGGCTCGAACAGGTGCATCTGATCCTTTTCCGGAATCCCAATTCCCTCGTCCTCGACGCGAAACGTAACTTCCGCTTCATTGCACTCCATCGCAAAATGGACCGTCCCGCCCGCCGGTGAATATTTCACGGCATTGGACAGTAGATTGGTCAAGACATGCCGCAGCAGTTTTTCGTCCAACAGCAGATCGCCGCACACGCCCTGGATCTGCGTGTCGAAGTGCAGCGATTCCGGGGCAGTCACCTGGGCCTGTTCGATCGCTTCGTGGGCGAATTGGGTCAGGTCCAGCGGGGCCGGGTCAAACTGAAGCTGGCCCGCCTCCGATCGCCCGAGCAGCAGCACGTCGTCCAGAAGTTGGGTCATGTGATGAGACGCGCTCTGCACCTTGTCGAAATGCTTCTGCTTCTGGTCGGGGTCCATGCGGTCGGTGTACCGTTGGAGGATTTCGGTGGACGAGACGATAGTCGTGAGCGGCGTGCGGAACTCGTGCGAGGCCATCGACACAAAGCGCGTTTTAAGATCGTTAAGCTCGCGCTCTTTTTCGAGCGCCTTGCGTAGTTCCACCTCGGCCTGCTTGCGCGCGGTGATATCGACCACGTACAGCAGAACACGCGCCAGAACTCTGCTCGGCCACTGGCGCGACCGACAACCCGACCACTGTGAAGATCGTCACGCCGGTCTGCGTCTGGAACACGGCCTCGTTTTCAACACGGGTGAGACCCTCCGCCAGGGCGGCGAATATCTTGCACAACAGCTCGAATGAATTTTCGCTCCACAGGTCGTCCAGCGAACGCAGCAAACTGGCTTGCTGTTCCGTTTGGAACAAGTCCAAAGTGGCGCGGTTGACCTGCAAGACGTGGGCCTGCTGCGCGCACTCGTGCACAACCTGGGGATACTCGTGAAAATAGGCCAGAAAGTCGATGACGCCCGCTGCGCGCAGCCGCTCGGTGATGGGTGCGATGCCAGAAAAATCGGCTTCCCACAGCGACACCGGCGCGTGCTCAAACAGGCCGCGGAAACGGTCTTCGCTCTCCTCAAGGGCGCGTTCCATCTGTAACTGCTCGGTGATGTCGCGATAAACCGAGAGGACCGCTGCCTGGCCCTGATAGGTGATGATCTTGCTGTTGACATCCACGTAGATGCGACGGCCCGTCTTAGTGACGTGAATCCCGCCGCGTTCCGTCATGCCGCCCTGGGTAAACTGCTGTGTGACCCGTTTTTCAAACTCGGCGGCATATTCGGGCGCGTCTATGTCGGACGTCTTCATGCGCAGCAGTTCCGCGTGGGTATAGCCGAGGCGGAGCGAGGCGGCCTCGTTGACGGCCAGGATGCGCCCCTCGACGTCATGCACGAAGATCACATCGTCGATGCCTTCGAACAGCTCACGGTAGCGGGCCTCACTCTCACGGATGGCGGCTTCGGCGCGTTTGCGCTCTGAGATGTCGCGCAAATGGCAGACGATCCCGCCGCGCTGTCCGGCTGTCGCCTGGATCAGCGAAAGCGCGATTTCCGCATCGAAGGACGTGCCATCCTTGCGCTGGGCGACAATCTCGAGCTGCTGGATCGCGCCTTCCTCGGTGACGACCTGGATCGCCTCCGTCAGGGCGGGCATCGATTCGTCGTGCACCAGCGCGGTGAGCGGGCGATGGAAGAATTCATCCGGGTCGCTGCGGAACAGACGATCGAAGGTCAGATTCGTCTGCGAGATGGTGCCATCGGGCCGCGCCAGGATGATGGCGTCGCTGCTGTTGTTCAGAATTGCTTCAACGCGGCTGCGCGTGCGTTCCAGTTCGGACGTGCGCTCGATCACGCGCTGCTGAAGCTCGGCGTTGTGACGCTGCACCTGTTCGCGCAGCCGGATGTGTGACACTGCGATCGCCAACTGGTCCGCCAACTGCATTGCGATGACGCGGTGCGCTACGCCAAACGCGCCCGGCGTGTTATCGCCCAGCCCTAGCTCGCCCAACAGCCGGTCTTCGACTACCAGCGGCGTGCTGATGTAGGCGCGCGTCCCGTAGGCGCTCAGTTTTTCCTGCACGAGGCTGCGCTCGTCGCTGTAGGTGGGATCGTTCAGGTCGCTGATGATCACCTGACGGCGACGCTGCAAATCGGTGGGCAGACGGAATTCGTCCGATGTCACGCGGCGGCCCGGCGTGATGACCAGATCACCGCCGCCGCCGACAATCACCATCAGCACTTCATCCGTGTCGAAATCAAACAGCGCCAGGCTCACGCTGTGGCACGGCACCAACCGGCAGAAGCCGCGCAGCACGTCCACGCCGATGCTCTCGGTGGATTGCCCGGCCAGCACGCCCTGGTGCAGCATGTGCAGCACGTCCAGCCGTTTGGCGTAATGCGCCAGAGCATCCTGGGCGCGCTTGCGCTCCGTGATGTCGCGCCCGATACCCACCAGCCCGATGACCTGGCCTTGATCGTCACGCAGCGGGACGCGCGTGGCCAGGACGGTGCGCTGTCCGCCCTGGGCATCGATCACCGGCAGGTCTACGTTGAGCTGCGATTTACCGGAATCCAGCACGGCCTGATCGGCGGCGGCGTACTCCGCCGCAAGGGACTCCGGGAACAGGTCATACGATGTTTTTCCGGAGACGTCGTCCACCGATTGCGCGCCCACCAGCGCGAGGTTGGCTTTGTTTTGCAGCAGGTAATGGCCCTCGCGATCTTTGACGTAGACGTAGTCGGGCACGTAGTCGATCACCGTCCGCAGCAGACTGCGTTCGGTGGCGAGCGCGGCCTGGGCCTGTTTGTCCGGCGTGATGTCACGGAAGGAAATCACCACACCGACGATCGCGTCTGCTTCCACCAGCGCGGTGACGATGTAACTCACAGGCAGGCCAGTCCCGTCCTTCTGCCAGTACATCTCATCCTCGACGCTGCGCGACTGCCCATCGCGCAGTGTGAGCAGAATCGGGCAGGTGTCGTCAGGGTAGGGTGCGCCGTCCGGCTGGGCGTAGTGGATGAGGTGGTGATGACTCTCACCGATCAATTCGTCCACGCCGTAGCCCAACATCCTGGCCCCGGCGGGATTGATAAACGTAATGCGTCCGTCGGTGTCCAGGCCGCACAGACCCTCTCCCGCCGCGCCGAGCAGCAGCTCGTTCTGGCGGCGGACGCGCTCTAAGGCGATCTCCGCCTGTTCCAACTGGGCGATACGCGCTTCGAGCTGTTTCTTCTCACGGATCCACTGGTCCGGAGGTTGTTGGCGTGGGGTGTCGTTCATAGTCGGAATCACTTTTTTGCAGGCGCTGTGCCTGTCCAAGGCAGCTACGGTGGTGAGATATGGCTCTAGCCTAACATATTTTCGCATGTTCGGATATGGATGATAGCAGGAGGACTTGCCCACCCAACCCGCAAACGCAAAAGCCCCTTTCTCCCGGCTACAATTCGCGCGGAGGAGAGGGGCTCAGGAGGCAAAGATTGCCGGGTGTTCCGGGGAGTTACGCCGCGAGGGCCAGTACGGCCACTACCAGGAAGGCGAACGGCAGCGCGAACGAGAAAATCGCCGCGTAGATCGGGCTGTCATAGCGCAGATGCATGAAATAGAGCACGACCAACAGCACTTTGCTGGTGGACAGCGCCACCAGCGGCCCGGTGACCGGGAAGGGCAGACTGAGCACGGTCAGCAGCACTTCGACAAACGTGATCACGGCCAGCGCCGCGAACACGCCCACATACGTAATGCGGTGCGAATGGCCCGACGCCAGCGGAGCCGGCCAGAAATTCGCGCGCAGCATGGCGGTCATTTCGGCGGCCGGGGATCCGCCTGCGCCCACCGACGCCAGAACTTCGTCCAGGCTGGACGTGTCCGCGCGCCACGTTGACTGTACCAGACCGCGATCGGCCTGCATCCATATCAGCAGCCACAGCGCCGCCAGCAGGATCACGTTCCCCACGGCACCGACCACGACCCCAATCACCATCGCCAGCCAGTCGTCCACGCGCTTGTTGGCCGCGATAACCGGCGTGACCACGCCGCCGATGAATGCCCCAGTCATGACCCAGAAGGTCAGCAATAACACGGTATCTGAATTCATGATGTCCTCGTCGCAACGTCACACAGTTGGCTGAGAGCCTTCAGCGTCCAGCGCCCCACTAGTGAATCAGGTAGATGACGGTGAACAGCACGATCCACACGACATCCACGAAGTGCCAGTACAGCCCGAACATTTCCACGCCCAGGTAATTCTTGGAGGAATATTCCCCGCGCGCGGCGCGCCCTAACAGCAGCGCCAGCCACGCCACCCCGCCCAGCACGTGCAGACCGTGAAAGCCCGTCGTCACGAAAAACGGCGTGCCGAAGATGCTGCTGCCCTTGATGCCTTCGCTCATCAGCGCCGACCACTCGATGGCCTGGATGCTGACGAACACCAGGCCAAAAACCAGCGTCAGGCCCATCCAGTTGAAGAAGACGCGCCGGTCGTCGGCTTGCAGCGCTTCCAGGCCCATCACCACCGCGAACGAGCTGATGATCAGCACGGACGTGCCCAACGTGGCCAGTGGCAGGCTGAGGATGTTGTGCGCTTCATGGAAGGCTTCCGGATTCAACACTTTGAACGCGATGAACACCGCGATCAACGACGTGAAGAACATCACTTCCGACGCCAGGAAGACCCACATCGCCAGTTTGCGGCTGTTGAGCTGCGGGAAATACGTGGCGTGCATGTCCACTTCGGGGAAGCGCGCCAACCGCAGTACGCCGCCCACCACCAGGATCAAACCCACGGGTAGCAGCACATGGGCAATCGCGCCGATCAGCAGCAGCGTGGCCCCGCCGCCGACGATCAGCGGCGCAATGCTCGGTGATGGCAGGTGAATATCTTCGGGCGCGTCGTGATCGGCACCGGGAGTTTGCTCTGCGATGCGGATGTCTTCAGACGCAAGTTGCATGTCGGTTGTCATGGCGTCTACTTCCCCCTCAACCAGGCCGAGCCGGGCATCGCGCGCCGGGCGGCGGCTGTGAACAACCGGAACATGCGCGAAATTGTATTCCGGCGGCGGTGAGCTGGTCATCCATTCCAAAGTGTCGCCTTCCCAGGGATCATCACCCGCTGGCGCGTGCTGCCGCGCGCTCTGGATCATGTTGTAGATCAAAATCACGACGGACACGCCCATGATCGCCCCGCCGATGGACGACATCAGGCTGAGATCGGTCCAGCCTCGATCGGGCGCGTAATCGTAGACGCGGCGCGGCATGCCCCAAATGCCCAGGATGTGCAGCGGAAAATAGGTGATGTGGAAGCCGACGAACAGCGTCCAGAATTGGATCTTGCCCAGCCGTTCGTTGAGCTTATAGCCGAACATCTTCGGCCACCAGTAATACAACCCGGCGAAGATGCCGAACCCGCCGCCGCCAAACACCGTGTAATGCAGGTGGGCGACGATCCACTGCGAGTCGTGGACCAGCTCGTCGATGGGCAGAATCGCCTGGAAGACGCCGGTAATGCCGCCGATCAGGAAGGTCCCCAGGAAGCCGATAGCGTACAACATCGGCGTATCAAAGCGCAGCGACCCGCCGATCATGGTGAAGACCCAGTTGAACATTTTGACGCCGGTCGGCACGGCGATGACCATCGTCGTGAATACGAACAGCGCTTCGAGCGCGGGCGGTAGACCTACCGTATACATGTGGTGAACCCACGTAGCGAAGCCCTGCGCCCCGATGAAGACCGTCGAGATGACCATCGTCGTATAGCCGAAAATCGGCTTGCGCGAAAAGACCGGGATCACTTCGGAGATGATGCCCATCGCGGGCAGCACGATGATATAGACCGCCGGGTGCGAGTAGAACCAGAACAGGTGCTGCCACAGCACCGGGTCGCCGCCCGCCGATCGCGCTGAAAAACTGCGTGCCCAGGTTGCGATCGATGAGCAGCATCACGCCCGCGCCGGTCAGCACCGGCGTCGCGCACAGGATCATGAAGGCCATCACGTACACGGTCCAGGGGAAGAGCGGCATCTTCATCCACGTCATGCCGGGTGCGCGCATGCGCGTGATCGTCACGATGAAATTAATCGCACCGATCAGCGATGAAGTCCCGACCAGCGCCACCGCGATCAGCCACAGGTCCGTGCCATAGCCGGGCGCGAATTCCTTGCTGCTCAGCGGCGGATAGGCCGTCCAGCCGTTAGCCGCCGCGCCGCCTTCGGTCAGAAAACCGCCATACATGGTCAGACCGCCGAACAGCAGCAGCCAGTAGCTCAGTGCATTCAGCCGGGGGAAAGCCATGTCTCGCGCGCCGATCATCAGCGGCACGGCGTAGTTCGCCAGCCCGGCCAGCATGGGGATGACGAACAGGAAGATCATAGTCGAGCCGTGCATCGAGAAAATCTCGTTGTATTCGGTCGGCGTGACCAACTGCTTGCCGGGCTGGGCCAGTTCCGCGCGCATGATCTCGGCCAGGACGACGCCCGACCACGAAAAATGCAAACGTCGTGATCACGTACATGATGCCGATCTTCTTGTGATCGACGGTGGTGAGCCAGTCCATGATGCCGGACGGTCTGCGCATCACCCCTTGTGTAGTCGCTGCAGTTGCCATAATCGTGCTTATCTCCCCTTAGTCCTGAGATTCTGAGTCGCCTGGCCCGTTGTACGTCTTCAAATATTCGATGATGTCCGCCAGCCCTTGCGCGTCGAGTTTCTTACCGTAGTCGGGGGACATGATCTGGCAGTTGAAGCCGGGCGTCTCGTAATTGCACGGCATCAGGATCGATTCGCGCAGGAACTGCTCGGGGGTATAGCCCTCGTGCGAACTCGCGTCGCGCATCATGTTAGGCAGCATCGGCCCCATGCCCTCTTCGGGTCCGTGGCAGGCTACGCAGCCCTGTTCGGTGAATTTCTGTTCGCCGCGTGTCGCGTCACCGGGCGGCAGCGGAGTATCCATGTCGACGCCCATTGGCACAAACTGCCCCATCGCGGTCATCTGTTGAGCCATCCACGCGTCAAAATCGGCCGGGGCGAGCACGTCGACTTCGATGGTCATTTCGTAATGCATCGCGCCGCAGTATTCGGCGCAGTTGCCGAGATAGGTGCCCGGCTTGTCCACGTTGAGCCACATGGTGTTGGTCCGGCCAGGGATGGCGTCAACCTTACCGGCCAGTTTCGGCACCCAGAAACTATGCTGCACATCCTTGGACTCGATCTTGAGGAAGACGTTGCGTTGAGCGGGGATCGTCAGGGTGTGCGTCGTGATGAGGTCGGTCGGCTCGTCTTCGCCCATGAAATAGGTGTAATCCCAATTGAACATGTAGGCGTCAACTTGCACGGTCATAAATGGCGCGGTGCTGCCGTTTTCGGCTTTGGCTTTGTAATCGGTTTGCAGGGCGCGCAGTGTCAGAATGAACAAGACGGTCACGATCACGAAGGACAGCACCGTCCAGGAGATTTCCAGTGGTTTGTTGCCCTCGATTTGTTCCGGCATCTCATCTTTGCGCCGCCGCCGGTAGCGGAAAATCGCGAAAAGGATCAACCCTTCGACCAGGATGAAGATCGGGAGCGCGATCCAAAACGTGATGTCGAACAGCCCATTGATGCTGCTCTGCGGCGCGCCACCTTCGCCACCGTGTGCCAGAGCCGTCGAAGGTAAGAGCAGTGCTGCCAGCACCACGACGATTCCTGCCATCACTCCGATTCGTGTTTTGCGAGCGTTGAGTGTCATATGTTGTTTTTCCTGCATGAAAACCGCGCCAGGCCGTACCAGTTGTGACGTCACGTGCCTGCCAGGCATCAGCCTGGGAGCACGTTGAATAAGCTGTGGGGATTATTGGCTCAGTCCGTCACCGGGCCGGTGGGCGAGGGTGCAAAGAGTGACGCGTTACGCAATTTAACCCCAAAAGAACCCTTATTCACAATTATACCCATATTTAGAATAAAAAACAGTTTTTATTTGAAAAAATACCCTCAAATATGGCCGTTTCACCCGGTCAGATCCCGCAATAGCGCGCGCCGTGATCCGGTGCATGAGACGGCGCCGCGCGGCTCACTCTTGTAAGTGCTCCGACAGCCAGCCGCGCGGCAAGTCAACGTTGAAATAAAACTGCGCCTGTTCGCCTGTTTCGCGATGTGTCGCATCGATCACGTCGATCCAGTGACCATTCTCTTGCAGCAGTCGCTGGCCCGACGGGCGAAAACCCAGCAGGCGCAGCAGCAGATATTCTTCGCGCACGGCCATCACGATAAAAGCCGAGGCTGGATCGCGCCCGTCGCCGGTCGCCATGATTGCCTGGATCAACCCCTGGGCGAAGGCACGGTGGTATGCAGCAGGATCGGCTTGCTCCAGGCGCGTATAAATGAAGTCGGCGGTCATGTGGGTTTCGATGTCGAGATAGTTGAAGTCCAGCAGCGCGTCGACCGCGTTGAGCGCCTCCGGAAAGTTACCGGCTTGAAGCGCGGCGCGCAGCCCTTCGACCTGTTCCGCCGCCTGGGTATAGGGATCGTATACTTCCGATTGGGTATAGGCCATGCGCAGCGCGTGATAATCCGCCCCAGCGGGATCGGCCTGCGCAGCAGCCAACAGATCGCCATAAGTCATCAGGTTGCTTCCTTTCGTCGCCAGATCATCCCACAGCGGGGCGCGTTTGGCAACCGGGGCAGACGCGGCAAGAAAACGCAATCGCGGAAGGCCGTAATGCCAACAAAAACGGGCGGGCCGCAGGACTCCTGCGGCCCGCCCGTGTGGAGACGCTCCGGCTATTTCATGCCGGAATAGAGGAAGCTCTGGATAAACTGGCGCTGGAAGAACAGGAAGGCCAGCAGCAGCGGCGCGACGATGATCATCGTCGCGGCCATGACCAGGCTCCACTGCGCGCCGATGTCGGTGAGCTGGGTGAAGCGCAGCAGCCCCATCGTCAGCGGGCGGGCTTTCTCGCTGGTGATGACCAGCGGCCACAGCAGCTCGTTCCAGTGGAAGCTCACGCTCACCAGTCCGAACGCGGTCAGCGAGGGCCAGCATGGCGGCAGATAGACGTGGCGCAGCAGGTGATACCAGCGGCAGCCATCCACGATCCCGGCGTCGACCAGATCGCGCGGGACGCCCAGAAACGCCTGCCGCATCAGGAACGTGCCAAACGCGGACCCGAAATAGGGTAGCGCGATCGCCATGGGTGTGTCGTAGAGCGGAAATCTGTTTGTAAAACAAGGCGCGGGGGATGCCCAGCGTCGCGGTCGAGAACTCGCGGATCGTGATGAAGTTGGGCACCAGCAGCACCGCCGTTGGAATCATCATTTGCAGCAGGATCACCCCGAACAACAAGCCGCTTACCCACGAAATCGTAATGGGCGAAGGCGAAGCCCGCCAGCGTCACGGTGATGACCTGCACGACCAGCGCCAGCAGCACCCATTCCAATGTGTTGGCGTAGTACGAATGGCCTGGGAAGCCGTCCTCTTTCGAAATTGGGGAAGAACGGCGCGAGCTGGACCACCTTCTCGTAGCTGTTGAGCGTACAGACTGTGACTGAACCAGACATCGCCCGCGCCGAGCACATCGCTCGCCGGGCGGAACGAGACGACCGTCGCCCAGGCGATCGGAACGGACCATAACACGCACAGCGCGACCGTCACGGCGTTGAGCAACCAACGCTGCCAGGGCAGACGGCGCGGGGGCGTGGGGACTGCGGTCAGGGACAGGGCGCTGCTACTCATTGTCACGCTCCGAGATCAAGAAATTCGCGACGGTCAGCATGAGCAGAATTCCGATCATGACGACCGTCATCGCGTTAGCCAGTCCGTAATCCTGGAAGGTAAACCGCTCCTGGTAGATGGCATATAGCAATAGATCCGCCTCGCCCGTCACGAGCTGGTACGTCATGACCAGGGCGTGATCGATCGTTTGGAAGGCCCCGATCACGGCAATCACGCTGACGAATAACGTTGTGCGGCGCAGCAGCGGCAAGGTGATGCTCGCCATCTGTCGGAGCCAGCTCGCGCCGTCCAGCGCCGCCGCTTCGTAGACGTCTTCGGGCAGGTTTTGCAGCCCGGCCAGGTAAAAGATCATGTAGTAGCCAGCGTTTTTCCAAACGGCGACGATCACCAGACTCCACAGCGCCAGGTTGGAATTGATCACCCAGTTTTCCGCGCCGTGATAGCCAAGAAAGCGCAGCGCTGTATTCCAAAGCCCGTAGCCGGGCGTGAAGAAGAACAGCCAGATCGTCGCCGCACTGACCATCGGCAGCATAGTAGGATAGAAGAACGCAATGCGCGCCAGCCCGATCCAGCGCACGCTGCGGTTGACCAACACGGCAAAGGCAAAGGCCAGCAGCATACTCAGCGGTACCGTCGCCAGCGACATAGATCAACGTGTTGCGCATCACCCGCTGAAAATACTTACCGATCGTGTTCTGACTGTCGAGCATGGCCTGGAAGTAGGCCGTGCCCACGTTGTACGGGCCGCGAATACTGCGCTGTTCGGGTGTGATGCCCGGCAGTTGCAGATCGGTCACGATCTTTCGATCCGGGCGGCTGGGGTGGTAATACGTCTGGCTGTCGCGCAGCACTTTATACGTGGGCAGGATCGTAAATAAGAACACGAAATATAAGGTCGGCAGCAGCAATAAGTAGGGCAGCGGTTTGAGCCGGTGGCGCAGCCGCTGATTCCAATAGGTTTTGAGGGAGGATGCGGTTGCAGTCATGCGGTGGTCCTTCAACGGCGTGTAAGGGATCGCTGGACTGATCGAGAACGGGAAAAAAGAGGAGACGCCTGCACGCAGGCAAGCGTCTCCGGGTTGGCTCAGTGGGCCAGACGATCCGGGTTTACTGGTAGATGCTCAAGATCGCGTCGGACTTCGGTTTGAGCCGCGGCCATCGCGTCTGCGGGCGACATTTCTTCGTTGAGCACTTTCAGGATGTAGCCGTGGAAGATGTTGCGCACGTCGTTCAGCGACTGCGTCGAGAACTCGCGGCCCGCTACGTCGATCGTCGCGGCGGCTTCGGCAGCCTGCGGCACCTCGGCAACATAATTCTGCCAGGTGTCCAGATCCAGGCCGCTCATGCGGGTGGCGATGTAGCCGGTCTTGATGCTCCAATCGACAGCCTGCTCGGGCGAGGTCAGCCATTCCACGAACTTCCAGGCGGCCTGCGCCGTCGCGTCGTCGATGCCCGCGACCATGTACAGGTTGCCGCCGCCGGTGGTGGTGAAGAAGCCGCCATCTTTGCCGGGGATCGCGCTGACGCCCCAGTTGAAGTCGGAGTTGGCGTTGATGCCGCTCAGCGAGCCGGTGCTGTGGACGATCATCGCGGCGGAACTCGTCTTCGAACATACCGGTCGCATCGCCCCAATTGTCCTGCACGCCGACGGGTGTGGCTTTATAGACTTTGAACAGGTCCAGCCAGTATTGCAGCGCGTCGATCACCGCGGGAGTGTTGAAGAACACTTCGGAATCGCTCTCGGTGACGATGTTCTCGCCCGCGCCGATGGCGAAGGGTTGCAGTTCCCAGTAGGGCCAGCTGTTGGGGATCAGGATGCCCCAACGATCGGGGGTGGTGAGCGCCTGGGCGTCAGTGGCCAGCTCGTCCCAATTCTGGGGCGGTTGCAGACCGGCTGCGTCCAGCAGGTCGAGATTGTAGTACATCACCACGGTCGAACGCTGGAAGGGGATACCGTACAGCTCTGGCGTGCCGTCCTGGTTGTAGTCGTAATAGCTGTTGGAGAGCCAGGTCGGGAAGAAATCGCCCAGGTAATCAGCGCTGGCGTAGGAATCCAGCGGCTGGATCGCTTCGGCGTTGCGCAAATCGTAGATATCTGTCGCCAGCATGATGGCCAGCGCGGGCAGGTCACCGCCGCCTTCTTTGGTGGTCAGCAGTTTAGTCTTGACGTCGGCGTAGCCACCTTCGAACGAGAACGAAATGTTGACACCGGGGTTAGCCGCCATATAGGTGTCGGCATAGCCGTTCAAGATGTCGGTGATCGGACTATCCACCGAGATCGGGAAGTAAATCGAGACAGTGACCGGCTCCTGGGCCGACACAGAGGCGAAGCCCAGTGCCGTGACTAACAACGACAGTACAAGCAAAAGACGGATCTTCATGGATTTTTCTCCTGGATCAATACACCAATATGAGCAGATTACCGGAACAAGCAAAACGAAAGAGGTCGATGGCAATCGCTGCGAGGTGCGGGGAAGGTATGCCATCTCAGACCAAAGGAATTATACTCTGGGCGGGCTGGCCCGGCAACGATCCGCACATTAAGGTTTGTTTGACCGGATTTAACATTGTGCTTCAGACCGGGCAGGCGGGAAGCGGGGCAGCAATTCCATTTAGCAACGAATCGCGCGGCTGGGCGCGTATATCTTCATGAACCAGGGCTTACTGGTACAATACTGTGTCGTTCGACTGTGCCGGCGCGTGCTGCGCCGCGCGCCACGATTTAACCATGACGAGGAGTTCTGAAGCGTGATGATAAGTAAGCGTTTTTGGGTAGGGGCGCTGCTGTTGGCAGTCGGGATGTTGGCGGTTTCGGCTTGCGGTCAAGCGGGGACGGAAGCGTCTGCGCTGCCCACACTATCACCGACCATTACGGCCGTGCCGCCCAGCACGCCCACCGATGTCCCCGCGTTCCAGCCGATCCAACTGCCCGCCGTCAACTGGGACGAGGTGTCGCAGTTCGAAGCGGCCATGCGACCGGAGTTCACCGGCGATATTGCAGGTTTTGTGAATCGCAACCGCTATTACATTGAGGCCAGCCTGGTCTTTGACAACGGCGTCGCCATCCTGCGCGGCGCGGAGCGGGTACGTTATACCAATCACTCCGCCGACACGCTCAACGAGATCGTGTTCCGGCTGTACCCCAACCTGTCCGTGATGGGCGGGCGTATGGTCATTTACCAGTCCGAACTCAACGGCGCGCCTGTCGAGCCGCGCCTGACCGAGCGCGACACGGTGCTCATCCTCACGCTGGACCAGCCATTGCAGCCCGGCGACTCGGCGGAAATGGCGTTTCAGTTCAGTGTGGCCGCCGAAACCGGCATGTTCGCGTCGTATGGCACGTTCGGTTATGAGAAGGGCGTCTTTGCCGCACCCGAATGGTACCCGGCTCTGTCGGTCTACGAAGAAGGGCGCGGCTGGTGGACGGAGCGGCCCTCGCCTGCCGGGGACGCGGGTTATTCTGAATCCGCGCTGTTCGAAACCTATATGACGGTGCCCGACAATTTCACGTTGGCGATGAGCGGATCCGCGATCGATTCCTATCCCGCAGGCAACGGCAATACCACCTACCACTACGTAAGCGGCCCCATGCGTGATTTGCTGCTCGTGGCCAGCCCGCTGTTCGGCAAGCTGACGACCGAGTCCGACGGGGTGACGGTCAACGTCTTTTATTGGCCGGGCGGCGAGATCGCGGCGGAGCAGGTGCTCCAGATTGCTGCCGACACGGTGCGTATTTTTGACGAACAGTTTGGCCCCTATCCTTTCGCAGAACTGGACGTGGCCGAGACGGACAACCTCAGCGCGATCGAATATCCGGGGATCGTGGTCGTCGCGGCGCGTTACTGGACGCCGGGCGATGATTTCATGGAGATCGCCACCGCACATGAGATCGGCCACCAGTGGTTTTACAGCGTGGTTGGCAACGACCAGGTGGATCACCCCTGGCTGGACGAGTTGCTGACCTCGTTCACGGAATACATCTACACGCGCGAAAAGTACGGCGAGGATCGCTTCAAGGATATGGTGCAGGGCGATCGTGATCGCTACAACTATTACAAGAGCACGGGCGCGCCCGATCTGGTGCTCGATCTGCCGGTGTCGGCCTACAACGACAACGAATACGGCGTGATCGTCTACACCAAAGGACCGCTGTTTTACGCCGAGCTGGAAAAGAAGCTGGGGCGTGACGTGTTCCGCGAGGGCTTGCAGCTCTATTACAAGCGCAATCGCTACGAGATCGTCACGTCGAAGGATGTGCTGCAAGCCTTTGAAGACGCCAGCGGCCAGGATCTCGACGCGTTCTTTTACCAGTGGGTGGGCGAGTTTGACGGGCTGGACCCAGCCGTTATCGCGGATGCACAGGCCGGGCAGTAACACGGTTAGCCCCCGCGCCTGCGGAAGCCGTGTTGGGGGGCCTGCTGTTTGCTTTCTCCTTAGGAGTCCGGTATGAAGGCTCGACGGATAGCGGGAGTGGTGATCGCGCTTGTACTGGTGGCGGGCGTGATCGCGGGCGCGCTTCCGCCGCGGGCGCGCGCCCAGGGCGACGACTGGTCCGCACTTTATCGTCCGGCGCTGCTGCCCGCTTTCGTGGGCGATATGGCGAGCTACGCTGACGCGCCCGCGCTACACGCTCGACCTGACGCTCGATGATACGGCCGCCGGTGCCACGATCACCGGTACGCAGCAGGTGATCTACACCAACCGCGCGATCACCGCGCTGGCGAGCATCGTCTTCCGGCTGTATCCCAACCTGGAATCCTACGGCGGCGACATGACGGTCAGCGACGTGACCGTAGACGGCGCGCCGGTGACTCCCACCGTGGACCTGTTACGCACCGTTTTGACGGTGCCGCTGACGGCGCCGCTGCTGCCCGGCAACGCCGTCACGATCGGCATGCGCTTCGCCATTACGCTGACGGCGGACCGCGCACCGCTGTACGCCCAGTTCAGCGATCTGGACGGCGTGCTGGCGCTGCCCAATGCCTACCCGGTATTGTCGGTCTACGAACCCGGGCAAGGCTGGTGGCAGGTGACGGATCATCCGCAGGGCGATGCGGTCTTCAGCGAGACGGCGTTCTATGACGTGAACGTGACCGCGCCCGCCGCGCTGGTGCTGGTCGCCAGCGGATCGGAGATCGGGCTGGTCGCCAACGCGGACGGCACGCTGACGCATCACTACGTCGCGCCGCTGATGCGTGATTTCGCGCTTGTTTGCCAGCACGCACTACGTCGCGCTGAGCGGCGAGCAAAACGGCGTGACCGTCACGTTGTACTACGATCCCGCCCGGCCTGACGCCCGCGTCGCGGCGCGCGCCGGGCTGGAGCTGGCTCGCGAGTCTGTGCGCATCTACGACAGCGCGTTCGGCCCGTACCCGTTCAGCGAGCTGGACATGGTGCAGACGCCCACCACCGCCGGAGGTATCGAGTATCCGGGCGTATTCGTGGTCGCCACCAACGTGTGGAACAAAGACGACGAGTTCTTCCAGTTCGTGATCGCCCATGAAGCCGCGCACCAGTGGTGGTACAGCCTGGTGGGCAGCGATCAGACGCTGGATCCCTGGATGGACGAGGCGCTGGCACAGTATTCCGTCGCCGTGTTCATCCGCGATCGCGAGGGCGCAGACGCGTACCGGGCGGCGCTCGACAGCTTCCGCACGCAGTACGAGCAGTACGTCACGATGTACCCGGATCAGACCATCGGGCAGCCGGTGACTAGCTATCCGGGAGGGGCGTATTTTTACATGGTGTACGAAAAGGGACCGCTGTTTTACGCCGCGTTGGAGGACTTAGTCGGGTACGACGCGGTGATCGGCATGCTGCGCGATTATTTCATGGCCTACCGCTACCGCATCGCCGGGCCGGATGATATGCGCGCCTCGTACGAAGCTTCGCTCGGTCTCGATCTCTCGGCGCTGTTCACGGAGTGGGTGGGCGACGTGCCGGTCGGATAACCCGCCTAATCCCTCTACGCATTAAGATAAGGTTTTTGGGGCGCGGGACAAGGCGTCATGTGGTTTGGCCCACCCCTCCGCCCTGCGGGCGGTTTCCCCTCTCCACCGCGTGGTTCAGGGGGCCGGGGGTGGGGCCTGTCCTTCGGCTTCTACGCGCGGACAATGCCCGCCATCAGCAGACCGATCTGCTCGCGGCTGGCGTCTTGGCGTCCAGCGTGTCGATGATTTCGCCCTTGTAGATCACGGCGATCCGGTCCGACAGCGCCATGATCTCGTCCAGTTCTGCCGAGACCAGCAGCACCGCCGCGCCTGCGTCGCGCTGCTCGATGATCTGGCTGGTGGATGAACTCGATCGAGCCGACGTCGATGCCGCGCGTCGGTTGGGCGGCGATCAGCAGGCGGGGCTTGCGGCTGAACTCGCGCGCCACGATCATTTTCTGCTGGTTGCCACCGGACAGGTTGCCGCCATCAATGCTGCCGGACGGCGTGCGGATGTCGAACTGTTCGATCAGGGCGGACGGCGTGCTGCATCGATGGCGGCTCTGTTGCGCAGCAGTCCGCCCTGCGGCGCGGGCGGTTCCCCGGCCCGCCGTGCAGCGCGCCACGACATCCGCGCAGCCACTCGCGCTGCGCGAATGATGGCGCCGCGACCGACTTCAGCCCGAGCAATCCGCGTCGCGAGCAAATGCGCCACCGCCCGCAAATACGATTTCCGCCGCCGAGCAGCAGCAGCACGCCGATGATATCGGGTATTGCAGCGCGGTTTTTCTGCGCGCGCGTCAGCGCGGTGGCAGATGGCGCGCATGGATCCGGCGGGACGTTGTAAGCATCCAGCAGCGCCGTCCACAGTCCATGATCCCAGGTGTACAGCCCGGCACGGTCAGCCCGGCGATGATCGCGCCGGTCAGCAGCAGGTAGCGCAGCAGCGCCCCCGGCAGCTCGGCCATGTTCGGCTCGCTGGCATAGGGGCGCTCGTAGTAATCGTTGAGCATGAGGTTATCCGCCACCGCTGTAAAGCTTGACCATGCCGTGCCGCTGGCGATCTTCGGGCACGTGGCTTGACCCGAGATCCTTGATATGGCGCGGGGTGATGCGCTCGCGCTCGGATGACGCGCAGCCCCAACAGGCGGTCGAACCACGTCGCTGCTCCGTCACCAGCGCGCATGCCGCGACACCAGATAGCGGAATCAGCAGCGGGCAGGCGCAGCATCAAAACGATCAGGTAGCGCTGGACCAGCCGCAGCGTGCGAGCCGGGTGTCGTCCTGATCGGCGACGGCCAGCCCAAACAGCACCAGCCCGATCGTCGCACCTGTCGCCAGCCAACTGCCCAGGAAATACAGCGCATCTCACGATGATCAACGCCGTTCAGCGCTGGCGCCGGGCGACACTTAGCGAATTGTCGCGGAAGTACCACACGAAATAGCCCAAGAAATAGCTCAGCACGGCGACGGTCAGCAAATCGATCACCAACGCCGCGATGCGCGCGCGCTGATCGCGCAGCGGGCTGGCGTTCCGGCTGAAGATCGACGCCCAGCAGTCTCACCGAGCCGCCGTTGCGGCACGCGCAGCCCGGTCAGCACTTCGACCAGCTCGGTCTGACCGTTGCCCTGCACCCCGGCGATACCCAGCACTTCGCCCGCGTGCACGTCGAAACTGACCCCGTTCAACGCCTGCGCGCCCCGGTTGTCCATCGCGCTGAGATCGCTGCACGTCGAGCACCGGCCCGGCGGGCTGCGCCTCGCCCTTTTCCACCTGCAAGATCACCTCGCGGCCCGACCATCATCGTCGGCCAGTGACGTTTCGGTCGCCTGAGTCGGGCGTCGTCGTGCCGACCACGCGCCCGCCGCGCATCACGACGATCTTGCGTCGCGACCTCGAAGACTTCTTTCAATTTGTGCGTGATGAAAATGATCGACACGCCCTGCGCGGCCAGCTCGCGCATGATCTTGAACAGTTCGCGGCTTTCCTGCGGCGTCAGGACGGCGGTGGGCTCGTCCAGGATCAGAATATCCGCGTGGCGGTACAGCGCTTTGATGATCTCGACGCGCTGCTGCATCCCGACCGGCAGTTTCTCGATCATCGCGTCGGGATCGACTTCCAGCCCGTACTGGCGCGACAATTCGGCCACGCGCTCGGCTCGCCGCGCGCACGTTGCGAATTTCCGTTGCGGCGTACAGCGCGACCAAAAACGCGTCGAACGCCCCGTCCAGCGGCGAAACGCGGCCCAGGACGGCCGTTTGCTGGCGGGCGCGCACGCTGCGCAGCGCCACCGCACCCAACCCGATCACTAACAGGGCCAACAGCACCGCGCGCGCCCATAGGGCGCTGTCCGTGGTGTTGAGCCACAGTACCGCGCCGTGGAGTACGATCAGCCCGCCCAGCGCCAGCCGATCAATCTGCCGCACCGGTTCGGGCCGGTCCGCGATCCCACGCCAGGACACGAGCGCGTGCGCCCCAAATAGCAACAGCAGCAGTGCCACACTGAGCGTGTAGACGACCGGCGGCGCGTTGTCGATGGCGTCGATCAGCCAGCCGGGCACGCCGTTGTCGCGGTAGACCGCGATCTGCTCGCGCGCGCTCGCCAGCACGCCGTCGACGCCGGTGCCCGCTTCGCTCGCCTTGCGGCCTTCGCTCGCCCAGTCAAACGCAATGGGCCCGTGCGAAACCGTCGCCGCTTTGACCGTGTAGCCGCCGTCCATCACCTGGGGTCGCTCGACGTACACGGTATCCACGCTGCGCTGCAGGGCGAACGCGGTCAGCCCCATCTGGGAGATGCGCTCGATCTGGCCCGCGATGGCGATCGCGAACAACGCCAACCCGACGCGCCACGTCATAGCCCACAACATGCGTCCCACGGGACGCACGGCGACCGCTACGCCGTTGATCACGCCAAACGTTGCGCCGCCCAGGGCGTATTTCACACCGCCAAGCGACAGCCCGATCACGAAACAGAGCGCGAAGATCACCAGGCTGGGCAGCCATTTCAACACGAGGGCCACGGCGGCGTGACTCTTCGCCCCGATAGGCGACGGTTGACTCTTCACCGAGCACCACGTTTTCGGCGACGGTCATCACGTTCACCAGTTGGAAATGCTGGTGCACCATGCCGATCCCGCTGTGGATCGCTTCGCGCGGGCTGGCAAAATGGACTTCGCGCCCTTTCAGGCGGATCGTGCCGCCGTCCGGGCGATACAGCCCGTAGATAATATTCATCAGCGTGCTTTTGCCCGCGCCGTTTTCGCCCAACAGCGCCAAAATCTCGCCGCGCCGCAGCGTCAGACTGACGTCGTCGTTGGCCAGCACGCCGGGAAATTGTTTCGTCACGCCCTCGACTTCAAGGGCTGGTGCATCGTGGTTGAATTCAGACATACACGTTTTCCAGTGTCATCACGCGCGGCACCCCGTCAGGGCAGCCGCGTCAGGAAATCGCAGCGGTTTGGACGATATACGACACGGCGAACACGGTCAGCAGCACCGCCCAGGCCTGCCGCACGCCGCCGGAGGCCAGAAACGCCAGCGCGCCGATCACCAGCAGGCCGCCCGCGATCACCAGCGCTACGTCGAGCGCGGTCCACCTCAAAACGCGGCGGCTGTGCTGCCACGCGGCATAGCCCGCCCACGCGCCGAATAGCAGCGCCATCAGGCGCGCGAAACCAATGGGAATCGCCGTTCCGGTCAAGGTGTCGAGGAACAGCGCCAGCCCGATAATTGCGGCGATTGCCGCTGGGCCGAAGACTTCGCGCTGCCGTCGGCGGCTGGTCAGCAGAAAGGCCGTCTGGGCGAGCACGATCTTCGAGCGCGGGCGCACGGCGGGCGTGTTTTGAGTCCGGCGCGGTGTTTGTTTGGAATGGTCAGTCATGATTTCGCCTCCTATGCTCCAACGCGCAGGCTATTCGACCACATAGGCCTTACCCTCAGCCGCCGGGGGCCGCGCCTCGCCGACGAACCCGGCCAGCACCACGATCGTCAGGATATAGGGCAGCATCCCGACCAGTTGGTGCGGGAAGTCGATCCCGAACTGCTGGAGCTGCCCTTGCAGCGCCGTCGCGAAGCCGAACAGCAGCGCCCCTTTCAGCGCACCCCAGGGCCGGTAATTGCCGAAGATCATCACGGCCAGCGCGATGAAGCCGCGCCCAGTCGTCATATTGCTGCTCGAACAGGCCAACGGCG
The DNA here is from genome assembly GCA_963826505.1 of uncultured Chloroflexia bacterium. GTDB lineage: Bacteria > Chloroflexota > Anaerolineae > Aggregatilineales > Aggregatilineaceae > CAWGXG01. The sequence continues at coordinate 88,202 of CAWGXG010000009.1, read as the reverse complement.
GCCAGCGTCAGGAACGCGCCGCCCAGCCCGGCCAGCATCCCGCCCAGAAACAGGTTGGTGTATTGCAGGCGGTAGACGTTGATGCCGAGCGTGTCCGCCGCGCGGGGATTCTCACCGACCGAGCGCGTGCGCAGGCCCCAGGTCGTGTTGGTCATAGCCCAACCGATGATGAAGACCAGCGCCAGCGTCAGGTAGGTGATCAGGTCTTTGTCGAACAAAATGCGCCCGATGTCGTAGGGCAGGTAAAACGTCAGGTTGTGCGCCAGATGCAGCGTCCACGAGCCATCTTTGGAGAAGGGGTTGTCGATCAGCGCGGGCAGCTTGCCTAACGTGGGCGTGTTCGAGCTGGTAGAAATAGCCGGTCAGGCCCAGCGCCAGGATGTTGATCACGGTGCCGCTGACGATCTGATCGATGCGGTATTGGATCGACAGCAGGGCGTGCAGCAGGCCCATCGCGCCGCCGGTCAGCAGCGCGACCAGCAGCGATATCCCCAGACGCACACCCGCCTGTTGCAATGAGGCCGGAGACTTCCGGCTTGCTGAGCGCGACATTGGTCATAAACCCGGTGAAGGCCGACATCAGCATCATGCCCTCGATGCCGATATTCACGATGCCCGACCGCTCGCACATAAATCCCGCTCAACGCGCCCAGCGTGATCGGGATGGAATAGCGGATCGTAAAGTTGATCGTGGCGATAATCGCGAGTCCCAGTTCAGTTTCGCTCATCTCTCGCGCCTCAATCCTTGCGACCGATCGTCAGCCGCGCGCCAGGAGCCGCCGCCCGGATGCGATACAATCTGCCGGATGATCTGGTCGGCAGCGACGAACATTAAGATCAGGGCCTGGATCACCTGGATCAGCTCTTTCGCGACGTCGGCATTCAAGCGCCATGCGGGTGGTACCGGCGTCCATCGCGCCAAACAGGAAGGCCGACACATTGATGCCGACCGGATTGTTACCAGCCAGAAAGGCCACAGTGATGCCGTCGAAGCCCAGGCCCAGGCTTTGATTACCCTCGTAGTGGTGGTTGACGCCAAGCGTCTGAATGCCGCCTGCCAGCCCGGCCAAACAGCCCGCGATGAGCATGGTGGTCACGGTCACGCGCTTGACGTTGACGCCCGCGTACTGCGCGGCGCTGGGACTGAAGCCCGTCATGCGCAGCTCGAAGCCAAAGGTGGTGCGGTAGAGCAGAAAGGCAATGACAACCGTTGCGGCGATGGCAATGAATACCCCGACGTGGAGATCGAAGTTGGGCGGCACGGTGTAGATCACCGGCAGCCGGGCACTCTTGAGAATTTCCGGCGTGCGGGCGATGGCGTCGGTAGCGGCTTCAGGGCTGGCCAGCGGCCCCGGGCGCGATCCCTCGGTAGGGGTCGAGATCAGCCACCCGGCAAACTGCATGGCGATATAGTTGAGCATGATCGTTGTGATGACTTCGTGCGCGTCAGCAAACGCTTTGAGCGCGCCCGCAATAGCGGCCCACAGCCCTCCCGCGATCATCGCCGCGACCAGCGCCAACGGGATATGCAGCAGGGGCGGCAGTCCCTTCACAGCAAAGCCGACCCAGGCCGCCACGACCGATCCGAGAATCAACTGGCCCTGCACGCCGATGTTGAACAGTCCGCTTTTGAACGCGAAGGCGACCGCCAGCCCGGACAGGACCAGCGGCGTCATGTTGCGGAAGGCAGCCAACAGGCCGCGCGGCTCCAAGAATGCGCCCTCGATCAGCCCGCGAAACGCGGTGATCGGGTCGCGCCCATCCAGCAGAATCAAGAATGAGCCGAGCAGCACCGCGGTGAATACCGACAAGAGCGGAATCAGCAAACTCTGCACCGCCGGCCAGAGACGCTCGGCCCAGCCAACTTGCCGGGGCGAGGCGGCAGGCGCGCCAGCTGGCGGCGCTTGAGATACCGAAGTAGTCATAGAAAGTCCTTCAACAATCTCGCCAAAAACTATGTAACGTGTGGGCTGTATGCCCGCGATGGGGCGCAGTGCGGTCAGCCGGGATGATTATAGCCTACGCTGACCCAAAACCTGAAACTGCTGTTACGCGGTACCGGTCAGGTCCACCATCGAGAAACACGGAGAAGAACAAAAGAAGCACGCGGAGAATATAGGTTTCTGAATGCCGTCACCGCCTTTCTCTGTGTCCCTCTGGTTGCTTTGCGCTTAACTTACGGCTGTGCCGCGGCGGACTGCCCGGCCAGCCAGCCCGTCGAGAAGGCCGCCTGAAGATTGTAGCCGCCGGTGTCCGCGTTCAGATCCAGCACTTCTCCCGCGAAGTATAAGCCCGCCACCAGTCGCGATTGCATGGTGTGCGGATCGATTTCGCGTGTGCTCACGCCACCCGCCGTGACGATCGCCTCGTGAAATGAGCGGCTGCCGGTGACCTCCAGTCTGAAATCCTTCAGCCAGGCGCGCAGCCGTTTGCGCTCGACGGCGGTGATCTGGTGACCCAGTTTGTCGCCGGGAATGCCCACCAGGTCGATACACACCGGGATCAGCGTTGCGGGCAGCAGGTCTTTGAGCAGCGTGGCGAACTGGCGCTTGTTGTGCGCGCTCAGGTCGCGCAGCAGACGCTCGTCCAGCTTACGTTCGTCGAGGGCGGGCTTGAGATCGATCGACAGGCTGACGCGTTGACCCGCCGCCCGCGCATCAACCGCCCGGCCGCTCAGCGAGAGGATGATCGGGCCGGACACGCCGAAATGGGTAAACAGCATCTCGCCGAATTCGCTCGCGGCTTTCTTGCCGTCAAACCACAGGCTGGCGCTGACATTCTTCAGGCTGAGGCCTTGCAAGCGCCCTGCGACATCGCCCGCCGTGTTGAGCGGGACCAGTGCGGGCCGCACCGGGATGATCGTATGCCCGGCGGATTCCGCCAGCCGGTAGCCGTCGCCGGTCGAGCCGGTGCCGGGGTAGGAGGCGCCGCCGGTTGTGACGATCACCGCACGGGCAGTCACGCTGCGGCGTGGAAAATCCTGGGCCGGGCTGGATCGCGAGCTGCGTACGGACACCGGCGCGATCTGCACGCCCGTGACGCGCCCGTCCGCGAGCAGCAGTTGCTCGACCGGCGCATGGGTCTGCACTATGACGCCGCACGCCTGCACCCAGTCCAGCAGCGCGTCGACCACGTCCTGAGCTTCATTGCTGACCGGGAAGACGCGCCCGCCGCGCTCGACCACGGTGGGTACGCCCAGGCGATCGAACAACTGCATCAGGTCGCTCGAAAAAAAAGTATAGAAGGCATGCCGCAGAAAGCGCCCATTGCTGCCAAAATGGGTGATGAAGTCGGGCAGCGGGGCGGTGTTGGTCAGGTTGCAGCGCCCCTTGCCAGTGATCGCCAGCTTGCGCGCCGGACGGCTCATTTTTTCCAGGAGCAGCGTGCGCGCCCCCTGTGACGCGGCCTGTCCGGCGGCCAACAGCCCCGCCGCGCCCGCGCCGATCACGATCACATCAACCTGCGTGCTGTTCATCTGACCTTCCCTGCGATTTTGAATCACTCGGCCCACCGGGCGTGGTACCGTCACCCAGGATACCCGCCCCGGCGTGAAAATTCCAGGCGCATTTGGCGGACGTCACTGTGGACATTTCAGAAGATTGCCTTTATAATCAAGATCGAATAGTCGAAACCGACTAATGTCATTAGCGCTATGGGGACGGCGCATGGAACGCAAACTGTTGTTGTTGGGCTTGCTGCGCGTGCAGGAAATGCACGGGTACCAGTTAAGCGAAGTGATCGACACGCACCTGGGCAGCAGTCTCCAACTCAAACGCGCGACCGCATATGACCTGCTGGACCGGATGGCCGCGGATGGCTGGATCACGGCTTACCGCGACCAGGTTGGCAAGCGCCCGGCGCGGCGCGTCTATGCCATCACGGCGCAGGGTGAGGCCGCGTTCCAGGTGATGCTGCGCGAGAGTCTGGCCCGCTACCAGCCCGCCGAATTTCTAAGCGATCTCAGCGTAGCCTTTGTCGATCAGTTGCCGCCGGACGAGGCGATCGAACTGCTTGCGCAGCGGCGCAGCGCGATCGCCGCGCTGCTGGATGAGTCCGAGGGGCTGGCGTCGCACCCCGGCGCGATGCAGTGGGTAGTCGAACACCAGCGACGGCATCTGGCCGCGGAACTGGAATGGGTGAATGACTTGATGACTCGATTGAGCACGCACGCGAAGGATAGTCACGATGAGCAATAAAAACCCGAACGGATTGGCGATTGAAGCGGAGCGCCTCGTCAAGCGTTACTCCGAAGACGTCCTGGCTGTGAACGGGGTATCGCTCTCGATCCCCGCCCACACCATCTATGCGCTGTTGGGGCCGAACGGCGCTGGCAAGACAACGACGATCTCGATGCTGACCACGTTGATCATGCCGACGGAAGGCACGGCGCGCATCTTCGGGCTGGATGTCGTACGCGAGGCCGACCAGGTGCGCCGCCGGATCGGCGTGACGTTCCAGGAGACGGTGCTGGATGACGAATTGACCGGGCGGCAGGTGCTTGATTTTCACGGGCGGCTGTACGGCCAGAGCAAAGCCGAGCGCCGAGCGCGCATTGACGAACTGCTGGCGCTGGTCGAGCTGGACGAGGCCGCCGATCGCCCGGCGCGGACCTATTCCGGCGGGATGAAACGCCGCCTGGAGTTGGCGCGCGGGTTGATGTCCACGCCGGACGTGCTGTTCCTGGACGAGCCGACGCTGGGACTCGATCCGCAGAACCGCACCAGCATTTGGGCCTATATCCGCCGCCTGAAGGAGGAGCACGGCATGACGCTGCTGCTCACCACGCACTACATGGACGAGGCGGAGCACATCGCCGAGCGCGTGGGGATCATCGACCGGGGCACGATCGTCACCGAAGGCTCGCCGCGCGATCTGATCGATCAGATGGGCGCGGACACGATCCGGATCGTCGGGCAGGGGCCGTGCGAGCCGTTCGTCGACGCGCTGCGCGCGCTGCCCTACGTCCAGAGCGTGACGCTGGCCGACTGCGTCATCCAGATCGGTCTGGATTCGGGCAACAAGCGGCTGGCCGAGCTGGTCACGCTGGCGAACCAGATCGGTGTCACCATCGAAGATATCTCGATCGCCAAGCCAGGGCTGGGCGACGTATTCCTTAAGTTTACCGGGCGCGATCTGCGCGACCGCTAACCACCGGACTCCTGTAGCGGGCTAAAGGAAGAGACACTATGAATGCAGCGCTGACGCTGTGGACCAAGCATATGGTGAAGCTGCGCAGCCATTCCGAAGAAACCTTTGGGATGCTGCTCCAGCCGATTTTGTGGGTGGTGTTGTTTGGCGTGGGCATGAAAAGCATGATGCAGTCCATGACCGGGACGCAGGACTATTACATTCCGTTCATGGTGCCGGGCATCGTGGCGCTGAGTGCGCTCAGCGGCGGGATCGGCGGCGGTACCGTCTGGCTGGACGAGCGCGCTGCGCGGCATCGTCAAGGAATATCTCGTCGCGCCGATTCCGCGCCTGAGCATCCTGATGGGCAACGCGATGAGCACCGTCACCAAGAGCCTGATGCAAGCTGCCGTGATCCTGTTCGTCGGCGTGCTGATGGGCGCCGGGATCAAGGGGAATCCGTTGGGGTGGATCGGCGGGTTCATCCTCACAGCGGCCTATGGGCTGGGCTTTACGGGTATCGCGCTGGCGGTCGCGTCCAAAACGACCTCGACCGGCGCTTATCACATGTTGATTTTCCTGCTCAACCTGCCGCTGCTGTTTCTCAGCAACGCGCTCTATCCGCTCAACGAGCTGCCCACCTGGATGGAGATCGGCACGCGCTTCAACCCGACCAGCTACGTCGTGGATGGACTGCGCCAGATGGTGCTGGTCAACGGGACCGCGATGTCCGGATCGCAGGTGCTGCCGCTGTGGCTGTGCTTCGTGGTGGTGATCGGGTTTGCCGTGGCCGGGATGGGGTTGGCGCTGCGGGCGTTCAACCAGTCGGTGCGGTAGTCTGTTCGCGAAATCCGGCCTCACCTGCCGCGCGCGTCACGGTCAGAAGTGGGGCCGGATCGTATGCCCGCGCTCACCCCCGCAAACTGAGCGCGACGCGACCCCGGTCGAGGTCCACGCTCAATGACCGTCACCTCCACACATGTCGCCCACGCTGACCACGTCTCGTACGGATCGCGCACGCGCGGATCGGCCATCTCCGAGATGTGCACCAGCCCGTCCTGCTTGACGCCGATGTCCACGAACGCGCCGAAATCGACCACGTTGCGCACGGTCCCGGTCAGCTTCATGCCGGGCCGCAGATCTTCCATCGACAGCACGTCGGAGCGCAGCACGGGCGCGGCAGCCTCGCTGCGCGGATCGCGTCCGGGCCGTGCCAGATCGGTCAAGAATGTCTTCCAGCGTGGGCACGCCGACGCCGAGCGCCGCCGCCAGCGCGGGCACGTCCAGCGCGGCGCGCGCTTGCGCACCTGCCCGGGCAGATCGGGATCGGCCAGGTCGAGCTGCAGCGCGCTCCAGCAGCTTTTCCACCGCCGGGTACGATTCCGGGTGGACGCCGGTATTGTCGAGCAGCGTGTCGCCGTCCGGGATGCGCAGAAAGCCCGCCGCCTGCTCGAAGGTCTTATCGCCCATGCCCTTTCACCGCGCTGCATCGCCAGCCGCGATGCGGAAGGGCCGTGCGGCGTCGCGGTGCTCGACCACGCGCTCGGCCAGCTTCGGCCCCAGCCCGGCGACGTGTTGCAGCAGCGCGGGCGAGGCCGTGTTCACGTTGACGCCCACGCGGTTGACCGCCGTTTCGATCACCTCGTCCAGCTTGGCGGCCAGCGCCTTCTGATCGACGTCGTGCTGGTACAGCCCTACGCCGATGCTGCGCGGATCGATCTTGACCAGTTCCGCCAGCGGATCGAGCACGCGCCGCGCGATCGACACCGCGCCGCGCATCGTCACGTCCAGATCGGGCAGTTCGGCGCGCGCCAGCGGCGACGCCGAATAGACCGACGCGCCCGCCTCGTTGACGATCATGTACTGCGCCGGGAGACGCTCGCGGATCAGCTCGGCGACGAGATGCTCGGTCTCGCGCGAGGCGGTCCCGTTGCCGATGGCGATCACGTCCGCGCTGTGCTGCGTGACCAGCCGTTGCAGCGTGTCGAGTGCGGCCTTGCGCTCGTTTTGCGGCGGATGCGGGTAGATCGTGGCGGTCGCCAGCACCTTGCCCGTCGCGTCGACCACGGCGACTTTGCTGCCCGTGCGGAAGCCCGGATCGAGGCCGAGCACGGCGTGCTCCGGCCAGCGGCGGCTGGAGCAGCAGCCCGCGTCAAGTTGGTGGCGAAGACTTCAATCGCGTGCCGTTCGGCGTGCTTCGGTCAGCTCGCGGCGCAGCTCGCGCTCGATGGCCGGGCGCGATCAGGCGCTTGTAAGCGTCGCCGACCGCCAGATCGAGTTGTTCCGCCAGCGGCGAGCGCGCGGTTCGCCGGGTAGAGCCGCAGCAGCCCGGCGGTGATGTCCAGATCGGGCGCGTCCAGGCTCAGCCGCAGCGCGCCTTCGCTCTCGCCCCGGTTGAGTGCCAGCACCTGATGCGGGCGCAGACTGCGCAGCCCGCCGCTGAACTCGTAATAGGTGCGATAGATGCCTTTGGGATCCTTGTCCGCGTCGATCAGTTTCGCGGCCAACGTCCCGGCGCGCTGCGTCTGTCGGCGGGCGAGATCGCGGGCGCGGGCGTCGTCGGCCACGCGTTTCCGCCACGATGTCGCGCGCGCCCTGCCAAGCGTCGTCGATGGTCGGCACGTCGTCGCTGAGATAGGGGCGCGCCAGCGCGTCGACGGTGTCACGCGTGGCGGGCTGTGCCAGGATGAGCTGCGCCAGTGGTTCGAGGCCGCGCTCGCGGGCGATCATGGCGCGCGTGCGGCGTTTGGGCTTGTAGGGCAGGTACAGGTCTTCGACGGACTGGAGCGTCTCGGCGCGCAGAATCGCCGTTTCCAGCTCTGGCGTCAGCTTGCCCTGCTCGGTGATGCTGGCGATCACGCTGTCCTGGCGTTCGGCCAGCTTGCGCAGATAGGTCAGTTGGTCGAGCAGGCTGCGCAGTTGTTCTTCGTCCAGGCTGCCCGTCATTTCTTTGCGATAACGCGCCACGAAGGGCACGGTGTTGCCATCGTCGAACAGGCCGACCGTCCGCTCGACCTGGTCGCGGCGGAGAGTCAGGGCGCTGGCGAGCTTGCCGATTATGTCACGCTGCACGGTGAACCTCGCTTAATCCGTCATAGCACGCCGCCCATTATACACGACGGCGGGCCGAATGTTCGTGCGAAAATACGCCTCCGGCGCAAAAAACGGCCAGGAGTGCGAAACCCCTGGCCGTTCATGTCACCCGTTAGAGCAAACCCGAACCGTAGTTACGGACGAGTCATGCCCGCAACGGCATCGGCTCCGCCGATGTCTTCGATCGAGTCGTAGAGTACTTCGCCGACGTACTTGGCATTGTGCGCAAACGCGCCGGGGTCTTTCTGGACATATTGGTAGTTGTACGCCGCGCGCAGCAGGCGAGGCGTCCAGGTCGCGTAGGCGGTGCTTTCGCCTTCATCCAGCGTTCCGTTGCCGTTGTCATCCACGAAGAAGTACGGGTAGCTGGCCGAACTGTAGGCGATGGACGTGCCGATGGTGTTGGTCGCATAGTTCTGGACCGCGACCAGCAGTGCGTCTTCCATGCCCATGATTTCGCCTCTGACGCCGCCCTCGGTGCCGTTCTGGCCATCGAGGTCGCCGGTCGCCATGCGAATATCATCCACGCTGGTCACGCCGACATGGCACATCGTGCACTTGTCAAACTGTACGGTCAACTGGTGGACATCATGGCAGGCGGTGCAGTTGTCGAAGCCCGGCACGTGCATGAACTGGCCGACGTAGTCCTTGCCATCATACTGGTACATGCCCTGCGCGTCGCCACCAAACAGCGAAGCGCCTGCCGCAAAGTAATGAACGTTACGGAAACGCAGCGAGTCGGAGACTTCGTCGTCACCCACGCCCGCCGAGGCGATCGCGGCATTGACGGATACGGTGGACTCACGACCCTGGTGGCAGTTAATGCACAGGTTCGCGTCCAGATTGTCGGTGAAGCCGAGTACTGCGCCACTGGGGAATGTAACCTGTTCCACCTGGTAGCGGGTGAACTCGGGCATGCTGTCGTGGCAGGTCGAGCACTGCAGCGCGGCCTGCGGTTCGAAGCCGATGGTCACGCCGTTCTTGATCAAGAAGGGCAGACCTTCGGCGCTGTGGCACTTGCTGCACGTTGCCGGGACTTCGCCGTCGGCGTCCCAATGACGGAAGGCTTCGGCAGTCGCGTCGAAGTGTCCCGGAGGATTGCGATGATCGGCCGACATGTCCACGGGGGCCATGAGCGCTTCATTCAGCGACGCAATCGAGTCGTAGAGCACCTGTGCCCAGTACTTGCCGTTGTGGGCGAACGCGCCGGGGTCCTTCACGTAAGCATGCAGGTTGTAGGCGGCCTCGAGCAGACGGGGTGTGAAGCTGGCGTAACCACCTTCGCCCTCATCCACCGCGCCGTTGCCATTGGCATCCGCGAAGTAGTACGGGTACGTGTTCACATCATAGAGGATCGGGGTACCGACCACTTCGGTGGAGTAGGCTGTCATGGCGTCCAGCAACTGGCTCTTGAGACCATCGAGCTCGGCATAGAGACCTTCGGTCACATCGCCGTTGCCATTGTAGTCCACCAATGAGCCATTCATACGGATCGAGTGCAGATCCTCTTGACTGGCGACGTTGGTGTGGCACGTCGAGCACTCATTGACTTTAATCTGCAGCGAGTGCGGGTCATGGCACTGCGCGCAAGAATCATAGCCCGGAACGTGCAGGAATTTGCCCATGTATGACTGGCCGTCGTACTCGTAAGCAGGATGCACTTCAGAGCCGAACAGGCTGGCCGCGGCGGCGAAGTAGTGGATATTGATGAACTTAAGATCGGCGCTTACGTCGTCGGGACCAACGGCGGCACTGGCGACCGCATTGGCGATCGACAGCCCAAACTCACGCCCCTGATGGCAAACCATGCAGCGGGCCGATTCGTCAAGACCGGTGATTTCCACGCCGGACGGGAACGTCACGCTGGTCAGGGACATGGCGGCGGGATCGTGGCAAGCATTGCAAGTGATGACGCTGCCCACCGGGGCCGCGGCATCAACCACACCTGCCGCCGTGCCGTCTCCACCCAGGTAATCGACATAACCAGTTTCGCTGTGGCAGCGGGCACAGGTCGTCGGGATTTCCTGCGGATCGGAGCTGTCCCAGTGATGGAACGCTTCAGCTTCCATGTCTGCGTGGGCAGAACCTGACCACGCTTCGACGATCCCTGTCGGGCAAGGGGTGCTCTGCGGGCATTCGCCGTCTTGCGCGGATACCTTCGCAGGCGAGTGGAGATTCCAGGCTACGAGCGCAGCCGCTACGAGCAGCAGCGCCAGCCCAGCCACAAAAAGTACCTTTTTTGACATATTTCCTCCTATTAGGTCTAACCAAAGTGCAGATAACTACCCACACAGTACAATCGGTGATCCGCCTCAGCCCGGATTACAGCGCCCGTGCGTTGTTGCGATCACCGAAAAGAAAAGGAGATTGCATATCACGAGATAGCAATCTCCCAGACCCCACAGAATCCAAAGACAGACCAGCAGCAGGCGGGCCACGGCGATGCGTCGCATAGACGATCTCCTGGGGCATCTCTAGCTGGGCTGTATCGGTGACGGTCCACCCTGTCCATACGGGGGCGCTCACCGCCGCGTCCGCGTGTAGGATTACGGTCACAGGGGAAACCGGAGAAACCGTCACGGCAGCAGCGTGCGGTTGTAGCGATGCGCTCGCCTGTGCGGCCCATTTGAACGGGCTGGCGGCGTTTTCCAGGTCGCGCAGCAGCGCGTCGAGGGCATCGATACGCCACTGGGCGCGTTCGGCCATCTGGTTTGCGGCGTAAAGATCGCGAGCTGCGGCGATGGTGCGCGTCGCGCTCACGGTTTCTAGAAAGGCATTCACCACCACGTCTTGACGCGGCTGTGCGACGGCGGGCAGCGCCTGAATCCGCTGGCCGAGGTCGACAAGCTGCGTGTCCACGCTTTGTTGGAGTAAGTTGGCGGCTGTGATTTGCTGGGCGCTTGGGGCGTCAATGTCGCCGTCGCCATCTGGATCGAACGGAGAGCGTCGTGCCAACTCGGACGTGGTCAGCGCGAGCAAGTTAGCATCATCATCGACATCGTGACAGTCGCCACAGTTATCCTGGACGCGATTTATGGCCTCGGCCACATGCAATACCTGGTAAGCACGCGTGTGGCTGCTCGCAGACTGGGTCTGCACCACCAGCGCCACCGCTGCGACTAGCAGCAGCGCGCCGATGCCTAAAATGCACGGCCAAAATCGTTTACACATACCTGAATTGACTCAATTAGGTGCTGCAATGACTTCATTGTACAGCACACTAGGATAATTTCGATATTGCATCAACGACTAGTGACGTTTATCACTAGCTTGTGCGGTGAACGTCCTCAACTTATCAAAAGGCATTGTATCAATGCCCATTTTACAAAAATCATTGTATCTCGTTTTGGTAGTTTCGCCAGTAATTTGCAACAGGGTAAGGCCGATTTATTCAAATCGAAATCTAACCGCAACGGGTGCAAAAAAGGGCCAGACGCAAGTCCGGCCCAGATGACATCTCGATCAGGCGTTCGGCACCAAAGTAACAATTGTCACGCCGTCGCCGCCTTCTTTTTCGCCGCCGCGCTCGTATTTCTTGACGAGCGGATGGCCGTGCAGCCTTTCGCGAATGGCGGCGCGCAGCACGCCTGTGCCCTTGCCGTGAATGATGCGCACGAAGGGCATGCCCGCCATATAGGCCGCGTCCAGGTAGTCTTCCATTTCCGGCACGGCATCTTCGACGGACTGGCCGCGCAGGTCAAGCTCCAGGCCCGGCGACGTCCTGACCGCTACTTCCGCGGGTGTCGCCGCGCTGGCACGCGCGCCGCGCCGCGCGCGCTTTTTCTGGTCGCGCTTGCTTTCAGTCTTCGAGCGGTAGCTCAGCTCTTCCAGTCGCGTGCGCAGCCGCAGCCGTCCGACCGCTACTTCCGCATCCTGATCGGACAGCTCGGTGATCTGCCCTTCGGCTTGCAGCGTCTCGATCCAGACGAGATCTCCCAGCCGGAAGACCGGCGCGTCCTCGTCGTCACCGGGGACGTGCATCACCGGGCGTGGCAGCGCATCCAGGCCGGTATCCAGGTGTTTGGTTTCCTGTTCCACCTGCCGGATGATGTCCAGCGGCTGGCCTGCCGCGCCTAACCGCTTGCGCAGGCGGCGAGTTTCCTCGCGCAGCGCTTCGACTTCGCGTTCAGCCTCTTCGCGCGCCTGCGCCAGAATCTCGCGCCGCTCGTTTTCGATGTCTTCCAGCCGACCGCGCAGTTCGGCGCGCAGCGTTTCCGCCGCGGTGAAGGACTGCATACTGGCCTGCGCCGCCCGGCGCGATTCGTCACGCTTGCGGTGAATTTCGTCTAGCAGGTCGTCCGCGATCAGATCGTCTTCGGTGATCATGCCACGCGCCTGCTCGATGATCGGCTTGGGCAGCCCGAGCCGTTCGGCAATCGCCAGCGCGTTGGAGCGTCCCGGCAGCCCGATCATCAGGCGGTAGGTCGGCGCGAGCGTTTCGAGATTGAACTCGACGCTGGCATTTTGCACGCCGGGTTTCTCGTGGCTGTAGATTTTCAGCTCCGGGTGGTGCGTAGTGACGAGGGTCGTCACGCCGCGCCCGACCAAATCGTCCAGCAGAGCACGGGCCAGTGCCGCGCCTTCGGCGGGATCGGTGCCCGCGCCCAGCTCGTCCAGGATCACCAGCGTTTCGTGATCGGATTGGTCGAGAATGCTCTTGATGTTGGTCATGTGCGACGAAAACGTCGAGAGCGATTGTTCGATGCTCTGCTCGTCGCCGATGTCCGCGAAAACCTCTTTGAAGACCGACAGCCGCGAGTTTTCCGACACAGGCAGGTGCAGCCCGCACTGCGCCATCAGCACCAGCAGTCCGACTGTCTTGAGCGCGACCGTTTTACCGCCCGTGTTCGGCCCGGTGATGACGAGCACATAGGTATCCTCGTCCATCTCCACGTCGATCGGCACGGCGGTGTCGTAGTCCAGCAATGGGTGACGCGCCACGCGCAGATCGATGGTGCTGCCGGGGTGCGGGTGCGGCGCTTCACGGAATCCGACCAACTCCGGCGCGGAGGCGGTCAGCGAGTCCGCGTACTTGGCTTTGGCGAAGATCAGATCCAACTCGGCCAGCACTTCGACCGTGCGTGTGATGAATTTCGCCTCGCGCCCGACGAGATCTGACAGTTCGCGCAGGATGCGGCGGATCTCGTTCTCTTCTTCAAGCTGAAGCTCGCGCCACGTGTTGTTGAGTTCGACCGTGTTGGCCGGTTCGATAAACAGCGTCGCGCCGCTGGCGCTCTGATCGTGGATGATGCCGTTGATGCGGCCTTTGAATTCAGCGCGCAGCGGGATCACGTAGCGTCCATGGCGCTGAGTGATGAGTTTTTCCTGGAGATACTGCGCGTTATCGACGTTATTGATCAGGCTTTGCAGCTTGCTGTGCAGCCGGTCATACGCGATGTGCATATCGCGCCGGATGTTGGTCAGCTTGGGGCTGGCCGAGTCCAGCACTTCGCCCGCATCATCGAGCACGCGGCTGATCTCATGTTGAACGCCCGTGCACTCTTCCAGGCGATCGGCCAGCGCCGCCAGCGTCGGGAACTGGTTGCCTAGCCGCCCGATGATGCGCCGCAGGGTGGTCGCCTGACGCAGCGTGCCGCGAATGTCGAGCAGTGTCTGGGGTTCCAACACGACGCCGCGCTGGGCGGCGATCACGTCCGGGCGCACATCGCGTGAGCCGCCGACCGTGATGTGATCGTGCGTGTTGAGCAGGAGCCGCGCCTCAGTGGTTTCGTGTTGGCGGTCGCGTGCTTCGTCCAAATAGGGGGTGGGGCGCAGTGCCAGTGCCAGCTCATGGCTGGCCGAAAACGCCGTAAAGCGGGCCAGTTGTTCGAGAATTTTCGGCAGTTCGAGCGTGTGTGCCGATTTGTCGTTCATCGCTTGCCAGTCCTGTGTCAAGATGGATCATCGGAATGCGTCGCTCAGTGTACGCTAGACGGTGAGCGGGTGGTTGTGCGGCCCGCTGCTGGCTGAAAAACAACCGTAAAAGTACGAAAAACGCCGTGAGTATCACCAACCGACACTCACGGCGTTAGAGGGCATCACCGGGGGCGCGCACTGTGTGCGCTCAGAGGCAGGACCCGGCGGCGGCTTTTGCAGCGAGTTCGGCAGGTGGTTTGCTTAGAGCCAGGTAGAACACGTTCACCGGGTGCCTCCTTTCTTCAGCACTAGCAAGCGGGCGATGGGATCGGGCGCGATGTTACGCCCATAAGAACGGGGTCAGTATAGCGGCGCACGGGACGCTTGTCAACGGTGAGACGGCGGGATCGTGGGGCAGACACATTCAGCCGGATGTTCCGCACGATCGGCTTCTATATGCCCGATTCAATCTTGATGCTATTGCTCTGGCGGTAAGGGTTATTTCGTGTGTCGCATGGACCTTTGCCGGTACAATAGGCGCGCTGGACCAGCCACATCGCGTACTACACAGGAGCCTTCTATGACGACTTTTCCGTCAGACTCACCCGTTTCCGATCCCAGCCCGGCTGACGCGCTGGCCCAGGTGCGCCGCCGCGACCGCGCCGTGACGGATGAAGCATGGATTCGCGCTTTTTTGCGGCGCGCGCCGGTCGGCGTGCTGGCCACGGCGGACAGCGACCAACCGTTTCTGCACAGCAACCTGTTTGTATACGACGAGCCAGCGCACGGCCTTTATTTTCACACGGCGCTCAAAGGCCGCACCCGCTCCAACGTAGAAGGCGGAGGCGATCAGGGCGCGCGGGCCTGTTTCAGCGTGATGGAGATGGGACGGCTGCTGCCCGCCGCCGAAGCGCTCGAATTCAGCGTTGAATACGCGAGTGTAGTCGTGTTCGGGCGGGTGCACATGGTGGTCGATCGGGATGAAGCAATGGGTGCGCTGCAAGCATTGTTGGACAAATACGCGCCGCACCTGCATCCCGGCCAGGACTATCGCCCACCCATCGACGCCGAGCTGAAACGCACCAGCGTCTACCGTCTGGACATCGACGCATGGAGCGGCAAAAAGAAGGAAGTCGCGGCCGATTTCCCTGGCGCGTACTGGTATCCGGCCTCGCCCATACTGCCCTCGGCGAGTGGCGGCGGGGACTGAATTCCGACAGACCCCGGAAAACCACAGTCACATGGTTCTCCGGGGCCGGTGCGATCTGGTTTTTCCGTCCAGGGCTTAGCCCGCAAACGGATCGCCGTCTAATGTGGCGGTGTAAATGTCGGTCTGGTTCTGATAGCCGCGCTGAATCTCCACGAACACATAGATCATATCGTCGTGGTACACCAGCGTGTTGAAATACATGGCCCGCCGCAAAATATCTTTGTCGAACAGGTACGGGTTACCCGCGTAGCGCGTCCAGGTGATGCCGTCCTGGCTGAGCGCCAGTCCATAACCTTTACCTATTCCGCCGGGAGTCGCGCTGCGGTAGGACATCACCCAGCCGCCCGGCGTGACGACCACGCGCGGCTGCCACACCGAGTATGCGTCCCAAGTATCCGGATCGCCCATCCTAAACACCGGATCGCTGGCGGCATAGGGCGCGGCGGTCGTGGCTGGATCGTCGTATTTGGTCCAGGTGATGCCATCCGGACTGGTGGCCATGCCGATCATGCGGTTGTTTTGAGCATCGTGTCCCGCGAAGTACATCGAGTAGCCGTCATCAGTGCGGACCACGCTCGGCGCGCTGACCTGGGCAGCATCCCAATCGCCTTCCGGCCCCGGCAGCAGCACTGGATTGGGATCGACGGTCCACGGGCCCTCCGGTGCGGGCGCTGTCGCGCGCCCAACAGCCCACGACGCTGATCCCGAACTGGCGAACTGATTGCCCCACGTATAGAGATACAGCACCCACGTGCCATCATCCAAAACCAGCACGCTCGACGCCAGCGCGGCGGTTTCGGCGTAAGGGACGTCGTCCGTCGTCAGAATCGGACCGTCGCCGTGCTGCGTCCAGGTATAGCCGTCCGGGCTGGTGTGGTAGGCGATGCCGACCCAGGCGGGCCAGCCAACAAATCCGTTGCGAAAAATGTGAAACTGCCCGTCATAAAAGATCACCGCGCCGGGATCGGTGTACTGCCCATCCCAGGCGCCCGTGTCGCCATGCATGATCACCGGGTGATCGGCGTCCAGGGTCAGATGCAGCGCGCCGCCGTCCTGCCCGCTGACCAGCCCGGCTGAGCCGAGACTTAACGCTAGTACCAGTCCGGCGAGCGCTGCCCACCGTGTCCAGCCGCCTGATCGTCGTGGTGCGTCCACCTGGTGCCTCCTTGGTCCGTCACGATAACATAGGTTTGTTGATCTATATGCGGCCGCACATAGATTATCACTATATGTATACGTAATATCTTCTAAAAGGCGCTCACTTATGTCGCTCAAGCATCCGCTGTTCGGCATCAAGCCCTATTCTGGAGACAACTCCGCTCCTCCCGTATGACTCACTCGCCAGCCGCGTCGCGTAAGGTATAATGGTCGGGGCAACTTTCGGCCCTGTTTTGGGTTATCACACATGGACTTACCCGGTGCAGCGGACCGCTGGCCGGTTTCGCGGTGTCGATGCGAGGAGCAAACTCATTATGCGCATTCTGATTCTGGGCGGGGATGGTTATCTGGGTTGGTCCACCGCCATGTATTTCAGCCAACGCGAGCATACCGTCGCGGTGGTCGATAACTTCACACGGCGCTTGATGCACGCTGAGCGCGGTACGGACAGTCTGACTCCCATTCGTTCCCTGCATGCCCGCGTCGATGCCTGGCAAGAAGTCACTGGCAAGTCGATTGAACTGTTCGTCGGCGACATCAAAGATTGGTACTTCATCAGTCGCGTGATCGCCGACTTCAAACCGGAAGTGATCGTGCATTACGGCGAAATCCCCAGCGCGCCCTATTCGATGATCGACGTGCATCACGCGGTGCGCGTCCACGAGAACAACGTCAACGGCACGCTGAACGTGCTGTGGGCCATGCACGAGTTTGCGCCCGACGCCCACCTGATCAAGCTGGGGACGATGGGCGAATATGGCACGCCCAATATCGACATCGCAGAAGGCTATTTCGAGGTCGAATATCGCGGGCGCAAGGATACGCTGCCGTTCCCCAAACAGCCCGGCTCGTTCTACCACCTGACTAAAGTCCACGACAGCAACAATATTATGTTTGCCTGCAAAATCTGGGGATTGCGCGCCACCGATTTGAATCAGGGCGTGGTGTACGGCATCGAAACCGCCGAGTCCAACCTCGACGACCGGCTGCTGACCCGCTTCGATTATGACGAATCTTTTGGCACGGCGCTCAACCGGTTCTGCGTGCAGGCGGTGGCGGGTATCCCGCTGACCGTGTTCGGCAAGGGCCAGCAGACGCGCGGCTATCTCAACATTCTTGATACGCTGCAATGCGTCGAGCTGACCGCGCTCAACGCGCCCGCGCCCGGACGCATGCGCGTTTTTAACCAGTGGGTCGAGAGCTTCTCCGTGATGGAGCTGGCGCGCGCCGTCCAGAAAGCCGCCAAAGAGATCGGCATCGATGTGGCGATTGCCCACTATGAGAATCCGCGCGTCGAGATGGAAGAGCATTACTACCATCCCGATCACAACGAGTTGTACGATCTCGGCCTCAAGCCGCATTTGCTGGATGACACATTGGTCGAACAGGTGATCCGGCGCGTGGTGCAGTACAAGGATCGCATCGTCAAGGACTCGATCGTGCCGCGCATCTACTGGAAGCGCGGCGGCACCGAAGACTATGTCGCGATCGAGAAATACGAGGCGGACGGCGGGTCGTCGAAGTAAAGCACACCTGGATTGTGCCCACTTAAGAGGAAACAAAACGAGGCGCTCATAGCGCCTCGTTGAGATCATGATAAAGACGATCGCAGCGGTTACGGCTGCGCCGTCATGTTGGCCGTACCCTCGGCAGGATGCGTATCGCCGTTTTCGACGGTTGGCTCAACGGCCGGTGCGGCAGCCGGATCGGCTGTTGGGTCGGGGGCGGGCGCGGCGTCCGTCGTGGGTGCCAGAATTTTGTTGGTATGCGGTGCTTCGGACGGCGATTCGAGCGCGACGGGCTGCGTCGCTTCGGTGATGTCGGGCATTTCCCACGTCTCGCGCAGGATTGCCAGCCCGGACGCATCCAACGCCTTGGTGACTGTCTCCGAGAACGGATCGAGATCGTTGAGGATGCTGTACGGCCAGGCAAAATCGCCGAGATGCGTCGGGAGGTTGTCGACGATCAGATTGAAGTCGGTCGCGCGCACCTGGTCCAGCCGGACTCCGGCGGTGCTCAGCGCGTCACGCAGCGGGGAGGGATCCTGGCCGTGCAGCGCCGCGCAGAACAGCAGACACGGCCCGACAATCTCCGCCTGGGGTAGATCGGACCCGGTCGTGGCGGCGACGATGTTCGCCAGATAATGCTCGCTGCCCTGTTGCAGACGCATATGGCCGAGCTGGTTGCTCAACTGGACCGTCATCATCATCAGGTCGAGCAGGGTGCGCAGTGTCTCCGGATCGCCTTCCCCGATTGCGCTCGCGCCCTTGATGGCTTGTTTGGCCAGATCGGTCGCGACGCCCGCCGCCCAAGGCACGAAGCGCTGCTCGCGCGGATTCTTGCTTTTCTGTGCGGCGTAACGCCAGTCCAGCAGCCCAGTGACGATGGCGATTACGTCCACGATCCCGGCGCCACGCAGATGATCCGGCGCGGCCTCGATCACGTCCCAATCAATGATAATCTCGTCGGCAGGTACGGTTTCAACCGGCATCCGGCATTTGCGGCGATCCCCGGCGCGGTCTTCGACCAGCGCTTCGGATAGCAGCATCGTCGTGCTGTCGAGCGCCGTGGGTACGATCACCAGTGGGATGTGATTGCGTGCGGCGATCAGCTTACCCGCTTCGACCGGCGCGCCGCTGCCCACCACGTACACCACCTCGGCGCGGCTGGGGAGATGACCGGCCAGATAATCAAATAACTCGCGATCATAACGCGCGGGCTCTGCCTGGATCAGGATCGGCAGCACGAGTTTGTCGCTGAGCGCGCTCCACGTCTCGTCGGACGTGAGCAGGGCCACCCGGCGCGTTTCTTGGACTGTACTCAGTTCCCGGAACATGATCCGGGGCAGGGGCCACACCGCCATCTGCCTTCTCCATGATGTGCTAGGGTGTGCCGTTTCGGCACCGGTTAACATTAGCGTGTACTGAGTATCAGTTTAGACCAGGTTTGCGTTTACGTCCAGCCAGGGGGAAAACGCGTCAACGCGGGCAAAACCTGTCAGGGAGGTTTGAGCAAGCGCTTATCCCCCGACCTTTTTCTCGCGGGGAGGGAATGCCGCCCGCAGGCGGAAGGGAGGAGCTAACCCGCTAGCGTAAGATTGTCAAGCGCTTGACTGTCAACCTTTGCTCACACCCGGAAAACCGAACGCAGCGAGGTCAGGCGGTGAGGTCGATTTTCATCGCTGCGGCCCCGTTCTTACCCCCCGGTTGACGGTTGACCGTGCTTTTTGAACATGCTATACTGTCACCGTCTCGGAGGGACTGTCCGTCTGACGGCAAACCCGGAGGGATGGCCGAGTGGTTTAAGGCGGTGGTCTTGAAAACCACTGAGGCGTTATACGTCTCCGGGGGTTCGAATCCCTCTCCCTCCGCCAATAACTGTATATTCCGAACGGGGAGGTGCCAGAGTGGACGATTGGGGCCGCCTGCTAAGCGGTTAACCGGCTTAAAACCGGTTCGCAGGTTCGAATCCTGTCCTCCCCGCCTGATCAAAAGAGCCATGACCTGATCCGTCATGGCTCTTTGTGTTACGCGGAGGCGCTGCGCGCCGTCAGGCGAGATGTTCCTCGCCCCCTTCGATGTTCTCGTCCTGCGCCTGGGCGAGCATCTGCCCGTACAGATACAGCTCCTGCCACAGGGTGGCCCCGTCCGTGACCAGCTCGTAATAGCCCTGGACGCGGCGCGCGTCAAACGTCGCCCCGCTAGCGGCGGCCGCTTTCTCTGCCGCCTGCACGATCGCGTTGAACAGCACGACGTTCGTCACACGGATGAAATAGGTCTTCCGACCGGTATTCATACGGCCTGCTTCTCCCACGCTGTTCCCCTTGGCCTTTCTCTGTGTTACCGCTACGTTGAATGCTATTGTGCCCGGCTTCCCTCCGCCTGCCGCCCCTAAATTCCGGTGGTTTGACCGGCGCGCAACACACCACGGCCAGCGCGCCGCGTTCAGGCGAAGGACTATCAAGAGTGCTGCATGTCTTCAAATAGTTGATGTGTGATCCGGCCCGGTCCGGCATCACAAAGAATAGAACGCCCGCTCCTCGATCTGTTGGCATCGGGTCGGGCAACTCCAAACGTGGAATAAATACACTCCCCATTATAACGCGCATCGCGTTGGAAGAGTGCAAAAAAGTTGCAAATGTTTCGCACGGGTGTGCTAAAGACAGCGGCCACGCGCCGGGAGAAAGCTTACGCGTGGCCGCTGGATGATGGTGTCTGAGAAGAGTTACACGTGGTCTCCGGAGAGCGGGGAATCCGGGATATCCTCGGCGTCGCCGATGGTCAGGCGCGAGCCGTTACGCGGCGCGCGCGATCCGTACACGATCGGACCGGTGAACAATACCTCGTCGGAGCGCTTGGCTTTGCGCTTGGGCTTGCCGCCCAGTGAGTCGTCGGACAGCAGCCGCGAGCCGGTGCCATCACGCAGCAGCAGGTACGCGCCCAGCGCGATCAGCAGGACCGGCACCAACCCGGTATGCCCGCCAATGTTGAAAATGATCTCGAACAGCAGCCCAAATCCGACGAACAGCCCGATCCCGATCTTGACCACCGTGCGCCCGGCATCGATCAGCCCGCGCTCGTTGAAGCTGTTGCCCATCAACATCAGGCCCAGCCCGATGAAGGAGACGTAGAGTGTCCAGGAGTAGGCCCAGCTTTCCCAATAACCAGTCCATGACGCCGCCAGCAGCAGGGCACCGGTCCCGGTCACGATCATGCCGGGGATGGAGAACACGGCTGCGCCGACCTGACCGCCGCTTATTGCAGCAAACAGCATCATCAAACCCGGGACCAGAATAAAGAGCGGCCACCAGGACCCGATTCCCATAAAGAACATGAGTCCCAGCGCGACCAGGATGAAACCACCCAGGAAACGTCCATCGTCACGTCTACGCACGCGCATTCCACACATAGCTGCTTGCCTCCGCAATCCTGCTGGCAGTGTCAGAGCAGGTTCCAATCTCATTTCTACATACAATACGCACGCGCTATGCCAGAAGTTGCACCCTGCGATCGGAAAATTCACGTAGAGTCAACCAAAAATAGCGCGATTGTTGTGTATAATCGGGAGTATGCCGCAGCGCCGCCAGCGCGTGCCCAAACTCTGTACGAAAGGTGACCACTCATGCCCGATCAACCCGGCTCTCATCCGCCCACGGTCGCACCGCCTCCCTCGATTCCGGAGGCCGGACCCTATGCCCCCGGCAGTTACCGGCATTGGCAGTGCCCGCGCTGTTCCTCACCCGATCTGGCTTCGGCCTATCTCATCGATTACAGCGACAAATTTCGCCAGCTTCAGCTTGCCCCGCGCGCGCTCAAACTGCCGAAAATCTCGCGGCTGCTGCGACCGTTCAGGCGTATGGTCAATGTCAGCGCGCAGGTGTGCCGCAACTGTGGCCTGGTGATGCTTGAGGTCAACCCGGAAGAATTCGCCGAGGCAGAAAATCGCTTTGGCCGCCGCTAAGTCCCGGGGGAACCGCATCGCACATGCGCCGTAAAATCACGTACGATCCCGCCCAGGATTACTATACTATTCTCGGAATCCCGGCGACGGCCGCGCCCGATGACGTCCGTCAGGCGTACCGGCGCTGCGTGCGCGAAATTCACCCCGACCTCAACCCCGATCGCACCGATTGGGCGACCGAACAACTCCAACGCATCAACGAAGCCTACGACGTGCTGCGCGAACCCGCTCTGCGCCGTGAGTACGATCAGCTGCGCTGGCCGCACCTGCCGTCGACGCCCGCGCCAGATCGCGGAGCGCCGCCCGCCGCCCGCGCTCCGTTTGGCCGTCCGCCCTATGATCCCAACCGGCCCTGGTGGGAACAGGCCACTGCCCAACCGGCACCGGGTCGCCGCGCGCCGGGCGCAAGCCGCCGGGCAGCGGCACGCCCGCCGCAGCCAGTCTGGATCAGCGTGGCGACGTGGCTCAAACGTCATCACCTCGCCGCGTTCGAGCCGTCCTGGATGACGCTGGTCGGACTGTGGCGCAGCCCCTACGCCGGGCTGCTCACGATGCTGACGCTGGTTCTGGCCTTCAACGTGGCGCTGATCGTATACCTGTTTATCACGCCGGAACAAAACGCGTCACTGCCCGCCCTGTTTGACAATCACTTGCCCCCGCTGCCTACCTCACCGCCGACCGTGCTGCCCGGTACGCCGGATCAGCTCTATTCGGACTGTTCGGATCCAGCGATCCAGATTACCGCGCCCGTCAGCGGCGATCGGGTCGGCGATACGTTCCTGGTGCGGGGGACGGTCAACCATCCTGCCATGTGGGCTTACCACATTCAGGTCGGCTACCTGGGACGCACGATGACGCTTAATTCCGTTCCCAGCCAATGGGTTGAGGTGCGATCGCCGCCCGAGCCGCAAAGCATCGCCGAACCGGCCATCGTCGACGGCCTGCTGACCGAAGCGCCGGTGGACATGGATGGGCAGCCAGACGGGTATTACGCGGTCCGTTTGCAGATTGAGCTGGGGTATGGGGAAACGCTCCAGCCGTGCGATGTGATCGTGCGCCGCTGAGCGCTCACATCAGGCTGTCAGGATCGTCACCCTGCGCGTACGCGATGCCTTCGATGAAGCCGCGCGCGCGTTCAAGGTGGGGGTAACGGGCCAGGTACTCCCAGAAGGCCGGGCTGTGATCGGGATGGCGGCGGTGAGCCAGCTCGTGCGCGATGATGTAATCCACCACGTAAGGCGGCCAGTCGCGGATGCGATCGCTAATGCGAATATCGCCATCGGTCGCGCCGCCCTCCGTGCAGCTTCCCAGGCGGCGCTGCATATTGCTCACCCAACGGATCGTGTGCCATGCCAGCGCACCGTCGAAATACTTGTCGTTGATGGCGCGGGCGCGCTGTTCCAGGTCGCCGTCGTTTTGACGGCGGGCGCGCGATCGCTGGCGCAGCACGCGGGCTACGATGTCGTCCAACACGCGGTCAAGGGCGGCACCGGGCATCTGCGGCGGAATGCGCACGACGATCGCGTCCTGCTGCACGGTCCAACGCGCGGTGCGCCGCAGACGTGCATCCGGCGTCACCTGGACGGTCAGCGTGTGGTCGCCATCGGGAATATGGCGCACGATCTTGGGGTCGGGCGGTTGGGGGACTCGGTTTTGCGTTTCACCGGCATGCTCAGAAGACCAGGCTAGCACGTGATGGCGGACTGGGATGCAGCCACCCAGGAACACAAACAGCGCCGTTCGCATTCTCCAAAACGGCGCTGATCAGGTCGGAACCGCGACCGCCCTTGCTGACGGTCATGCGACGGCTAAACCGCCTTGATGACTTCATACAGGCGGGTCGTCTCGCGGGTGGGGTTGATGTTGAACATGCGATGCAGGGTGTTGGCTAGCTGTTCGTATTGGCCGATGGCTTCTTCGCGCAAACCCTGCTGGTAGTAAATCATCATCACGTCGCGATGCACGTCTTCCCAGTCTGGTTTTTCGCGCAGCGCGCGCTGAAGATAACCCAACGCTTCATCCAGCTCGCCCAATCCCCGGTGCAAACGCCCCAGTCCGATCAACGCCTGGGCATACTTGTTGCGCAGCTCGTCACGCCGCTGCTGCACCCAGGGCATGGAGATGCCGGGCAGAAATTCGGCGCGATACAATTGTATCGCACGATACCATTCAGCGGGGGCATCGTCTTCGAATTCGACCGCGTGATTGGCGGAATCTTCGAAGCGGCGCGCGTCATAATGGACGGTGAGCTTGGGTGAGGGGATGTAGAATCCGCCTGAATATTTGGTCAGTTCGTGCCCCAGCCGCTCGCTGATCTTGCGCTTGGTGACGTGGAATACGTTGGTCGCTTCTTTGACGGACATATGTGGCCAAAACACCTGGAAAATCTCATCGCGAGTCACCATCGGGTGATCGACGAAAAAGTAGAACAAATGTTTTGGTAGCGATCCGTCCCAACTCACGACCGGAATCCCGTCGATATAGACGTGTCCGCCGGACAGCGCGAAGACTTCCAACTGGCCCCGCCGGGAATCCTCGCCAAAGATGCCATCGCTCAGCGCCGACTCGTTGCCGATGACCTCCGCCTTGCCAGCCAGAATCAAATCGTTCCATGGGCGCAGCGGCAATAATCGTGCATTGATCACGATTTGGGCCTGTGACGGCATCTGCTTGGGTAATGCCTCGAAGAAAGTCGCCACGTCTTTTGAGCGCGACAGGTTGTCGAACGAGTCAAGCAGCAGAATGTACGGATCGGAGCGCAGCGTAAACAGGTCAGCGCCAAACGCCGCCGCCAGATCGCGCGGGGAGGCGTGCTCTGCCAGTGCGGCGCGGGTTTGGGTCCCAAAGGATTCGGGGAACGAGAAGTCATTGACGAGATGATCAAGCCAGTCTGTCAGCGTGGTGTCGTCCTCGCGCAGACTGTAATAGAGCACGTTCTGACCGAATTTTTCGAGGAACATCGCGACCAGCGCGCTGTGACTGCGGTGGCGCGGATAGATCAGAAGCAAGGGCTTGTTGTGAGTTTTTTCGTCGAACAACTCAACAGTGGTATCCGCCACTTGCGTTATTTGCGATGGCATAGTGCACTTCCTTGGTGGTTGCCTCTGGAAGACCTCCGCTTATGGTGCTTTCCAGGCTCCGGCAAAAGGATCGACTGGTATGCTCCGCATATAATGCCCCACCCTCGGACCGCAATGCCCCAAAACATTATACCTTTGCATCCCAGAATTATTCATTTCAAGAAGAATATATTACCCAATATTAGGTTGGTCCGACACTTTCAAAGAACTTCATATATAACTACATACTCCTAAAGTCCTTCACTAATGGATTGGCAAATTATTATACGTATCATTTGTACCCATGTCAAATCTACTAACATCATATCACATTTGCTGATATTTTGGTAATTTCTTATGTTTTTACACTAGAATTTGATTGCACCTTGCGCTGCTATCCCAAATTCCCCGAAACAGCTATAATTCCCCCACCATTATCAGAGGATTTTCTATGCTTCGCAAGCGCCTATATAGGGTTTTTCTATTACGGAGACAGTCTGCTATGCGCCGTTCAGCACTCACCGCAGGGATCGTGGGCCTGATCGTCATGTTGACGGCGTGCGGGTCAGCCAATCGGGGCGACGTGGTCGTGCCCACTGTCGCGAGTTTCGAAACGCTTCCGACGTCCATATTTCTGACGACAAACGCGCCGCCCGCGGGCTATTCGGTCATCCAGGCCAACCCCATCGATCTGCATCTGTCCGAGCGCCTTGGATGGTCTTACAAGGTGACGGGTACGTTCGACGGACAGTTCGACGATTCAGGCGAGTCCGCTACCGGAGCGCTGAAGGCCGAAGTGCAAGCCAACGAGCTGGGCCAAACGCGGCGCGTGGTGCTGTCAGTCGAGGGTCCGGCTTTTCTGCCCGGCAATGCCCCGCTCAAGCTGGAAGGCGTGCGCTTTATCAATGACAGCTATACGGTGGATGTCAACGGCAAATGCACGCCCGACACGGGCGGTCAGACCCCCGGCGCGGTGATCGCGGATCTGTCCGCGGGCCAGATTATCGGCGGAGTCGCCAGCGCCACCCCGACTGGCTTTCGTCGTGAGATCGCTGGTGTGCCCACCTGGCAGTACGGATTCGCCCCCGGTGATGTGATCGTACCGGCTATCCGCGCCACGGGCGAGAGCGCCGTCAATGTGCAAGCCGATCTGTGGTTTTCGCCGTATTATAATGCCGTGCTGCATTACGAGGTCACCGCGACGGTTTCCGGAGTGCGCCTGCTGTGGGCCGATTCCGACACGACCAGCACCGTCTCAGGCACGCTGCATCTGACCTATGATCTGGATGTCGCGGCTATCGACTCTCAGCCCAATATCTCGGTGCCCAACGGCTGTTGAGTCGGGCGAGGGGATAGGGGCGTTTCGAGCAAAAGACCGCCCTCGTGCGCGCTGACCCGACGCTTGGCTTGGGTTTGGCTCACAGGTATAATGGATCTTCAATCACAACACCCGTAGCAGTCATCACAATCGACATCACACGAGTAGGAGAAGTTGAATGCGCGTCTCGGTATTACAGGAAAATCTACACAAGGGCTTGAGCACGGTCAGCCGTGCGATCCAGAGCCGGCCTACGCTTCCCATTCTGGCGAATGTGCTGCTCGCCACAGATGACGCGCGCCTGCAACTTTCCGCCACCAATCTCGACCTGGGAATCACCGCCTGGATCGGTGCCAAGGTCGATGAGCCAGGGACGATCACGCTGCCGGCGCGCACGCTGCAAGAACTGGTGAGCACGCTGCCCCCGGAGCGCGTCGATATGGACCTGGACGTGCGGACGCTGGCCCTGCATCTCGCCTGCGGCGTGAAATCCGCCAACATCAAGGGCATGGACGCTCACGAGTTCCCGATAATTCCGGAATTCGATCCGGAACGCGCGATCGCCATCCCCGCCCGCGCTTTCAAAGAGATGATCGACCAGGTCGTTTTTGCAGCCGCTAAAGAAGATAATCGCCCGATTTTGACCGGCATTTTGATGCGGTTTGAAGATGACGTGCTCACGATGGCCGCGGCGGACGGCTACCGGCTGGCTGTGCGCACCACCGAGCTTGAGTTTAGCGTCGGCGATCGCGCGCCCGATCCGTTGATCGTGCCCGGACGCACGCTGCAAGAGGTGTCGCGCATTATCAGCGAGGAAGACGAGGATGTCTTGATCGGCCTGCCCGAAGGGCGCGGTCAGGTCATGTTTAAGATGACGTCGGTATTGGTGGTGTCGCAGTTGATCGAGGGCAAATTCCCGGACTACGAGGCCATCATCCCGCGCAACTACCAGACCCAGGTGCTCGCCTACACGGACGAGCTGCTGGCCGCCTGTCGCAGCTCTGAAGTCTTCGCCAAGGATTCGGCCAACACGGCGCGCGTGATGATCGAACCGAGCGGCGCGAATATGGTGCCGGGCCGCGTCATCGTCGCCGGGAAATCGCAGGAAAAAGGCGATGCCGAAGCCCCGCTGGACGCCACCGTCGATGGGCAGGCCGTCGAAATCGCGTTCAACATTCGCTATATGATCGAAGTGTTGAGCGTCATCCGCGAGGATCAGGTCATTCTGGAAACCAGCGGTCCCACCGCGCCGGGCGTTGTACGCCCCGCTGGACGCAACGATTTCGTACACGTCATCATGCCGATGTCCACCGGGCGCTGATTCCGACAGACAGAGCGGCACGGGAGTATCTGATGATTATTTTCGGCACACGGGTGAAGTACAAAACGATCGGCGAGGGCCAGTTTTTCTGTCCCAAATGCCAGCAAACGCGGCCCTACCTCCACAAAAAGGCGTCGCGTTATTTCGCGCTCTATTTCGTCCCGCTGGTGCCGATGGGCTCGTTGGGTGAATACGTAGAGTGCCAGACGTGCCACACGACCTTCAAGCCCGATGTGCTCTCGCAAGGGTCCATGCTGCGCGCCGCGTCCGCTACCAGCAAGATACGGGCGTCGCTCGCCAGCCAGATCAACGCGCTGCCCGATCGTCTGCGTGATGGGACACCGATCGAATATGTGCTGCGCGACCTGACGGCCGCCGGGCTGGATCGCACCCGCGCCCAGGAAATGATCGACGTGCATCTGAATGGGACACGCCGTCACTGCCCGACCTGCGGCCTGACGTACGCCGACAACGTGACCACCTGCGCGGAATGTCACGGGCCGCTGTCGTAACGTGTTGCCCTGCACCATGCTGTACCTGCACAGCCCGGCCAGTGGGTTCACGGTCGGGCTGTTTTGGTTTTAAGGATCACCCCCTATGAACCCCTATGCGCGCGTCCGCCGCCTGTACGACCGCATGGCTCCCTTCTACGGCCCGGCGCTGCGGCTGCTGCCCATGTGGCGACGCTACTGCGAAGCGGCGCTCCCCTGGCTGCCAGAGGGCGCCACAGTGCTCGAAATCGGACCGGGACCGGGTGTGCTCCACGCGCAGATCGCCCGGCCGGGCGCGTCTCGCCGCAGCGCTGGACCTTTCACCGGCTATGCTGGTCCGGACGCAGCATCACCTGCGGCAGTCCGGGCTGCGCCCGCGCCTGGTGGAAGGCAACGCGATCCGTTTGCCGTTCGCGTCGGGATCGCTGGATGCCGTCGCGCTGACCTTCGTCTTCACAGCGATCCCGGACGGGCAGCAGGCCATGGATGAAATGGCACGCGTCCTGCGACCGGACGGCGTGCTGGTCCTGGTCGATGCGTGGGACCCTGGCCCACAGCAGCGCATCGCGCACGGGCTGGCGCGAACCTGGGCGCTGTTCGGCGATCTTATGCGCGACGAAGCCGCCCTGATGCGCGCCGCCGGGCTGGAAGTCACCGAGCAGCGTGCCTTCGGTGCCTTTAACAGCGTGCGGATCACCGTCGGGCAGAAGGGCAAGAACGGCTAAGCTGGCTACCCGGCCGTCTCGCGGCGGCATCTCCTCAAACCGATTTCCCACTTTTGTAGTCCTCACAAAATATTTACAATATTTTACAAGTTTTTATAGGTAATAACTTGTATATCATAAAAATAGAGTTATATTGGGGCCCGTGCGCACATCGTAACCACCGTAGCTGCAGTCACTACTGCAACCTAAGTTTCACAGGAGCTGAATCACATGTTTGCCCGTATGGCGAAGTACAGTACCAAAATCGTACTCGTCGCGACTATGTTTGTCGCCCTGAGCACGGGATTCAGTGTGCATTCTCTCGCCCACGCACAATCTATGGACCACCAGACCTTTGTCGTTCTGGCTGGTGGCGCCGGCCCTGCCAACATGGATCTCTTGGAGTTCTTCCCTAAGGATATTCAGGTCCACCGCGGCGATACCATCACGTGGCTGATCAACGGCTTCCACAATATCAGTATTGTGGGCACCAGCATGGACGAAAATGCAGCCGAACAGCTCGTCGTTTCGTCGGAGATTAACGGCCAGCAGACGGCCTATTTCAATCCCGAAGCCACGACGCCCACCGTCCACAGTGGCGACACCTACACGGGCGGGCCAGCCGAAAGCGGCTTGCCTGTGCCAACCCCGACGTTGTCGTTGGTGATCGACGCTGACGCCGGAACCTATTATTACCACTGCGATGTGCACTATGGCGCGCCTGACGCCGAGCAGCACATGGAAGGCTCGTTCACCGTCGTGGACGACAGCACCACTATCCCCAGCCCAACCGATGTCATGTTGGAAGCGGGCAAAGAGATAGGGGATGCGGTCAACCAGGGTATGGGTGCGTATGCATCTGCTGAACAGCAGAGCATGTCCGCCTCGACCAGCGACGGCGCTACCGTGACCGTCGGCAGCCAGGCTGGTTTGGCGACCGTCAACCAGTTCTTCCCGTTGGTCGCCGTAATCACGGCCGGTCAGACGGTGACCTGGTCGAACACGTCCGCAAACGAGCTGCACACCGTGTCATGGCCCCCGCTGCCAGAAGATCAGCAGATGGCACCCGCTACCGACGCAAACGGCAACCCGATCCTCGAACTCAAGCCCGCGTTGGTCGCACCGACGCTTCAAAACGGTGATAACTGGGTAACGGACAGTCCCGTCAACAGCGGCCTGATCATGCCCGGACAGACGTTTACCGCCACATTCCCGGATCCGGGTGTATACCCGTACGTCTGCCTCATCCATCCAGGCATGAGCGGTGTGGTCGTTGTAATGCCCGGCATGTAGCAAACGCATGATGCTAGCGTGAGTTATCGCTGGTGAATTCCGCCCTGGAGGTGGTCAGGCAATTCCCACACTTCAGGGAGAACAGCACACAAACGCAATACACCAGGTGCCGGCAACGTCCTGAAGACGCCATTCGCTACGCCGGAGGACGTTGGCACCTGGCACACCAGAATTTGCGTTCTCCGCCCAAAATCCGCGTTGACACGCGCCGCCGAATCCCCTATAGTCTAGGGCATGACACATATTCCGAGTTACCTCACGCTTTCGCGCAGTATGATGGGCATGCGCGGCTTGCCGTGGTCGGACCGCTTCCGGCGACGGCGCTGCGCGCGCGACTGATCTTCACCGATCGCGCCGCACCCGTCCTGGCGACCACGGCAAGTCAACCGTCGAGTACTCCCCGGCGGTTTTTTGTTGTCTGGCGCGAGCGGCGCAGGGGGATCGATACTGGTAGGCGGCCCGCCGCCCTGTTACAATGTCCGGCGGTCACAGACGACCCTAACACGCACACAAGGTGAAACCACTATGCCTGAATACATCCACGTTTCCGTAGCCTGGCCCTATGCCAACGGCGACATGCACGCCGGTCATATGGCGGGGTGCTATCTGCCCTCGGACATGTTCGCCCGCTATCACCGCCTGAAGGGCAATCATGTACTGATGGTCAGCGGCTCGGATTCACATGGGACACCGATTTCGGTCGAAGCGGACAAACTGGGCGTGACGCCGCGCGAAGTCTTCGAGCATTTTCACGCGCGCTTTCTCGAAACCCAGCGTCGGATCGGCATCAGCTACGATCTGTTCACCCACACCGACACCGAGAGCCATCACCGCGTCGCGCAGGATATCTTCCTCAAGCTGTTGGAGCGCGGCTATCTCTACACTGAAACGCAGCGTCTGCTCTACAGCGAGACCGAGCAGCGCTTTCTGCCCGATCGCTACGTCGAGGGGACGTGCCCCATCTGCGGCTATAAGGACGCGCGCGGCGACCAGTGCGACAACTGTGGCAACCTGCTCGACGCGGTGGAGCTGATCAATCCGCGCAGCAAAACGGACGGCAGCACGCCCGTCATCCGCGAGACGCGTCATTACTTTCTCGATCTACCTGCCTTCAAGGACCAGCTGCGCGAGTACCTGTCCGACCCGGTCAAAGCCGAGGTCTGGCGGCCCAACGTGCTGCGCGTCTCGCAAAACAAGGTCGAAGAACTGAAGGGGCGGCCCATCACGCGCGACATCGAATGGGGCATCCGCATCCCGCTCGAAGGCTGGGAAGACAAACGCATGTACGTCTGGCTCGAAGCGGTGATGGGCTATTTCACCGCGTCGATCGAATGGGCGCACAACACCGGCCAGCCCGACGCCTGGAAGCAGTGGTGGTACAACCCGGGGGCGCGTATCTACAACTTCATCGGCAAAGACAATATCGAGTTCCACTCGATCATCTGGCCCGCTGAGTTGATCGGCGCGGACGGACTGTACGCCGTCGAGGGCGATGGGCATCTCAATCTGCCCTACGACGTGCCCGCTAACGAATTCATGAACATCGAGGGCCAGCAGTTTTCCAAGAGCCGCAACTGGGCCGTGTGGGTGCCAGACATCCTCGATCGCTACGATCCGGACCCGATCCGCTACTACATCGCCATGACCTTTCCCGAAAGTCGCGACTCCGATTGGAGCTGGGACGGCTTCGTCACGCGCAACAACACCGAGCTGCTCGCCGCCTGGGGCAACCTGGTCAACCGTGTGCTGAAGTTCACGGCCAAGCATTTCGAGGGCAAGGTGCCCGATCCGGGCGAGCTGCGTCCGGACGATCGCGAGATCCTCGAGAAGGTCGAGGCCGGATTCGCGAGCATCGGCGGGCTGTTGGAAGCCGTGCGGCTGCGCGACGCGCTCACCGAAACGATGGCGCTGGCGCGTGAGGTCAACGGTTACCTGGACCGCGCGCCCTGGTTCAAGGTCATCAAGGAGGACCGGCAGACCGCCGCCACGACGATCTACACGGCGCTGCGCTGCATCGATAACCTGAAGACGCTGTTCGCGCCGTTCCTGCCCTTCACGTCGCAGCAGGTGCACGAATACCTGGGCTATGACGGGACGCTGTTCGGCGATCTGCGCATCGAGACGTTCCAGGAATCCGAGCGGGCGCACGCCGCGCTGACGTATCACGCCGGAGACGACGTCGTCGGGCGCTGGGAGCCGAGCGCACTGCCGGTCGGGCAGACGCTGCGCGAGCCGCAGCCGCTCTACCGCAAGCTGGAACCCGAACTGATCGACGAGGAACGCGCCCGCCTGGGCCAGCCGCGCGAACAGTCGGACCTGCCCGCGCGG
Source organism: uncultured Chloroflexia bacterium (assembly GCA_963826505.1). Taxonomy (GTDB): domain Bacteria; phylum Chloroflexota; class Anaerolineae; order Aggregatilineales; family Aggregatilineaceae; genus CAWGXG01. The sequence goes on along the minus strand of CAWGXG010000009.1, from coordinate 55,784 downwards.
GCCTAGCCGCTCGACACTGAGCCGGATTAATACGGCGTGTCATGACAAAACTAGCCCCATCCCCCCAAGCTGACCTGCGGTCAGCCCTCCTCCCCACGCGGTGGAGGGGAGGAGTTAGCAGGCTGAGAAATCCCCTCTCCGTCACACGGGGAGGGGATTTGCGGGTGGGGCATGCCGCCGCCGTCATGGCGTTCTACGGGCTGCTGGCCTGCATCGTCGTGTACTGGCCGCTGTTCCACGTGCGCACGCACGTCCCCGCCGAGCCGCTCAACGATTATTTTCACTTCAACTGGAATTACTGGTGGATCCGCCACGCGCTGACCACACCCGGCCTGCACGTCTACGAGACGAATTTCGTGCTGTTCCCCTACACGACCAATCTCGCCTTTCACACGCTGACGCCGTTCTGGTTCCCGGTGTGGGCGTTGGTCGAGCCGCTGGCCGGGACGCTGATCGCCATGCAGGTCATCATCGTGCTGATCCAGACGCTCAACGGGACGCTGATCTTCGCGCTGCTGCGCCACGAGCGCGTCTCAGGCGGGCTGGCGCTGGTGGGCGGCGCGCTGTTCATGCTGACCTTTTCGCTGTGGCTGTCGATCACGTTCACACACCTGACCTACCTGTGCTTTTTCTGGCTGCCCGCCGCGCTGCTGGCCTGGGATCGCGTGGCATGCAGCGCGGATCGCTGGCGGCGCGGGCTGGCGTGGGCGGTCATCATGGGGCTGGTGTTTTACGGCACGCTCATGACCGATTACAGCTATCTGCTGTATGACGCCTTCATCCTCGTGCCGTTCGGCCTGCTGACACTCGTCCGGGCGCGGACGTGGTCCGCCCGGGCGCGGCTGGCGGCATTGGGATTGCTGGCGGTGGCGCTGATGCTGGTCCTCGGTTGGATCGCCGGTCCGCTGCACCCGCTGCTGGACTTCGACCGGGGCACGTTGGCCCCGGCCTCGGCGGAAGGCACGCACTTCATCCCGTTTCCCGAAGGGTATATCTGGCGTTTTGCGCCCGGCGACCGGCGCGTTACGCTCGGATCGGTGATCGTGCCGCTGCTGCTGATTACGCTGCTCGCCAACCTGACCGCCTTACGCGGGCGCGGACTCGACCGGCGGCGCTGGTTCTGGCTGGCGCTGGCGATCGTGCCGCTGCTGCTGTCAGCGGGCGATCACATTACGATCGGCGGGACGGATATCCGCATGCCCTACCACTGGTTCCACCCGCTGCTAGGGAACATGTTCCGCCGCCCGGACCGCTTCGGGACGGTGTTCCTGATCCCCGCGCTGATCTTCATCGGACAAACGTGGGGGCCGTTGTTGATCGGGCGCGTCCGGTTGCGGCGTATCGTTCCGCTGGCAGCCTTGCTGATCGTCTTTGTGGACGCGCGGCTGTTCGTGGCGATGCCGATCAAGCCGGTCGTGCCCACCTATGAGTTTTACTCCGCGATGGGCCATGAAACCGGGGAGCCCTACGACGAGTACGTCGTGCTGGAAGTGCCGGTCGCGGCGGGCACGGGCGAAACCTGGGTGGGGCAGTTCGAGCAGCTTCAGACGCAGTTCTACGGCATGACGCACGGCAAGCGCATGGTCAACGGCTTGCTGGCGCGCGCGCCGGTCGAGAATTACTGGTATCTGCGCACGGATGATCCGCTGCTGAGCTGGTTGGGGCAGCGCCGCCCGCTTGATCCGGATTTAGCCACGCCGGAGCTGCGCCAAATCATTTTTGACTGGCCGGTCGGCTACGTGGTCGTCCACACCGATCTGATCGGTGCGAATACGTCGACCGTGGCCGAGGTGCTCGGTTATCTCAACGCTCAACCGGACTTGCTGTGCCCGGTGTGGGTCGAGAAGGACGCCATCGTCTACCGCACCGCGTGGCACCCGGATGGCTGCCCCGACCGCACCCCGCCGCAGATCGCGCCCGGCGTCTACCAGATCGACATTGGGTCGGCGGACGACCGGCGTTATATTGGCTGGGGCTGGCACTGGCCCGAGCAGATTTTTGATCTCAGCGTGCGCTGGACAGGCGACCGCGCTCAGACTGTGTTCGGGTTGGAGCAGCGCGATCCCGGCCCGCACCCGCAGGCCGATCTGTACGTCGATCTGCCGCCGGGCGGCTATATGCTGACGATCACCGCGCAGGCCTTCGAGCGCGTCCGCCAGTTGGACGTGTCCGTCAACGGCGTCGCGCTCGGCACGGCGCAGATCGCGCCGGACGGACTCGCGCCGGTGACGTTCGACATTCCGGCGGAGGCGATCGGGGATGGGCGGCATATCACCGTCACGCTGACTTATGATGGGGCCGACGCGCCGACTGGCAGCACCGAGAGCGATCCGCGCCGTCTGGCCCTGATGGTCGATACCGTGCAGTTCGCGGCACAATGACTCTCACAGAAAGCGAAACGCCTATGACGCGCCGCATCGAATGGCTTACCCTGGGGCTGATCCTGCTGGTTTATCTGGCGCTGGGCACGCTGTACGCCGTGCGCACGCCTGCCTGGCAGGCTCCCGACGAACCCGCCCATTACAACGTCATCCGCCAGATCGCGGACGACGGGCGGCTGCCCGTGCTCGAAATGGGCGACTGGCAGCAGGATTACCAGGACCAGCTCAAAGCCGCCGGGTTCGATCCGGCCCTGCTGGATCGGCTGGACAGCATCCAGTACGAAGATCACCAGCCACCGCTCTATTACCTGCTGCAAGCGCCAGTCTTCGCCGCGACGGATGGCGACCTGACCGCGCTGCGGCTCGTCTCCGTGCTGATCGGTGCGGGGGCGGTGCTGTGCGCGTGGGCCGTGCTGCGCCTGACGCTGCCCGATCATCCGCCGCTGGCGCTGGCGGGGGCCGGGCTGGTGGCTTTCATCCCGCAGCAGCTCAGCATCCTGGGCAGCGTCAACAACGACGCGCTGGCCGAGTTGGTGGCCGGGCTGACTCTGCTGGCGGTGGCGATCTACCTGCTGCGCCGCCCGGTGACGCTGTCGCCGCTGGTGTTGGGCGGGCTGGCCGGAGTCGCGCTGATCACCAAAACGACGATCTATTTCATGGCGGGCATCGCGGTGCTGGCCGTGCTGCTGCGCTGGCGGCGTACTCGCTGGCCATTCCGGCAGGGGGCCGCGCAGGTGGCCGCCGTGGTGATCCCCGCGCTGCTGATCGGCGGGGTGTGGTGGGCGCGCAATCTGAGCGTGTACGGCGGGCTGGATTTCGCCGGGCTGGAACGGCACGACTCGGTTGTCGTGGGCCAGATGCGCACACAGGATTACTTCGATCACGAGATGGGCGGCAGTCTGCGGCTGTACCTGGACAACGCCGCCCGCACCACGTTTCATTCCTTCTGGGGACAGTTTGGCTGGATGGCGCTGCCCATGCCCGGCAACGTCTACCGCGTGTTGGAACTCGTCACGCTGGCGCTGCTGATCGGCGCGCTGCTGTTCGCCTGGGAACACGGCTGGCCGCGTACGCTCAGCCCTGCTCAGCGCGATCTGCTGGTCTTGTTCGCCGTAATGATCGTGCTGGCCGCGGCGGAATACGCGCTGTACAACCTGACCTTCGTGCAGTTCCAGGGGCGCTACCTCTACGCCGCACTGATCCCGTTCGGCTTCATGGCGGCGATCGGGTTAGGCGGCTGGACGACGCCGCTGGCCCGCCGGATTCCGCTGGCGGCATGGCTGCCGTTGGGCGCCGTCTTCGCGCTGGCGGCGTTCGCCTATTACGCGCTGCAAACGTACATCGTGCCCAATCTGCCTGCGTGGTAAAGTGCAGTGCCACAGAGATTTACAGAGAAAAGCCGGAGGAACACAGAGGAAGACGAGGATTTTCTCATGCTTTCCCTCTGCGTCCTCTGTGGTGAGCTTTTACGGTCCGCCGATCGCTGACGGCTGTCTGCTCTCCGCCTACCCACGCAGCGTAACGTTATAAAATCCGATGATGCGCTGCATGAACAGTGCGTACCCATCCCCCGTGAAATTGTGATACTGCCCCGCGTAGGTGAAGCAATCGACCGGTTTGCCCAATGCCATCAGGCGTGAGCACAGGTCCACCGACCATTCGAGCGGCACCTGCTCGTCAATGCCACCGTGATGGATGCTCACCTGCGCCTGGATGCGATCCAGATAGTTGATCGGCGAAATTGTGTCCAGCGCCTCGACTGGGACGTCCAACTCGGCCAACCCGCGCGTATGGCCGGACCAGCCGTAAATGGCCTCGTAATTCTGACGCTCATCCCCACTCATCGCGCCGTACAGCACCGCCGAACGCACGTCATGAGTGATCGTGAGCACGCGCAGCGAAATGCCGCCGCCCATGCTGTGCCCCCACAGCCCGATCCGCCCTGGATCGGCTTTTTCCAGCGCGCCGGGGAAGCCTCCCAACTGCCGCGTGAGCGCGATCAGATTCAGCACGTCGATCGCCATCCCCACGCGGAACAGGTTGTCGCCGCTGTCGGACGGCCAATAGCCGCGCAAGTTGGGATGCAGCACCAGGAATCCGGCGCGAGCCAGGTCGTCGGCGTAACTGGTGGTGTAGTCCAGCGTGCCGTAAATGGCCGGATCGATGTACCCGTGCACGGCGATGATTACCGGGAACGGCCCATCACCGACCGGCACATTCATAAACCCGTAGATCGTCAGGTCGTCGCTGGGGTAGGAGATGGTATAGCGCGTGAACTCGGGAAAAGTGCCTAACGTCTGGTGGATCGTGACCGATCCGCCGCCATAGGTCCGCGCGGTGAGCGCGTCTACGGTCAGGGCGGCGTACGGGTTAGGCGTTGGGCTGGCACCGGGCGTAGGTGTGACGCGTCCCGGCGCGGCCAGGGTATTGGGCGGCGGAGTCCCGACCGCTGACACTACGATCACAACCGCACAAAACAAAGTCAACGCTGCAATCAAACGTCCGACCATGGCGTTTTTTCCTCTTGGGCTAAGCGACGCCGTGCGTCCCTTGGCGAATTTTCGGACATTTCAGGTTTGTAAAGTGTTTGTAAGCCGGCTGTAATCAGAAGATGAGATCCTTAGGACAGTTCCAGATGGCACCCTGTCATTGGAACACACCAAACAAGCCGGTCATGGCTTTCTCTGTGAAGCCAAACGTGTTCTATAAGGAGAACCTCAAATGTCTAGGAAACTCGTGCTCATCGTCTCGGTCTTTGCTCTTGTATTTGCATTCGGGGCTGTGAACGCCTTTGCATCTGGCGGTTCTGACCCTCACCAGGTGTATGTTCCGTCGAATGGCACCTGGACGTCGGCCTACACCGATGGCCGCCTGAATGCCTTCGATATCAATCAGTCGGTGGCGGTCTATTATACCTACAACACCGTAATGGCCTGGGACGCGAACGGCGTCCCCTATGACACCCACGTGGTGAGCGGCCTCCAACTGTGGGCCATCGACGGTGATGGTGTCGGCCAGATGGTGCTGAATGTCCCCGCCGCGCAGCTTAACGCCGCGGTTGCCGCCGGACACGATGCGCAGATCGCCGCGAGCAATGGCTTCACCGTGAATTATTCGGCGACAGGGTACTTCTGGATTTCATCGCCCAGCGGTTACACGTTCACCTGGGCGGCCTAGCCGACCGGCGCTAAGCCGATAGAACCCTACCCTTTCCTCGTACAGGCGCGATACCCCCCGCGCCTGTACTGCTTTATGGCGCGACGTGTCGCCTGTTTTTTTGCTTTTCGCTGTTCGCTGATCCCCGTCCGCTCTACGGCAGCCACGCCGGAAAGAACGCATCCGGCGCGATCTGCCGCGTCTCGCCTGTGACTACGTCTACCAGCCAGACTTCCGGCTGCGTGTCGGGGTCCAGCACTGAAAAACGCTGGTAGACGACGTAACGCCCGGAGGCGTCCCAATGCATGGCGGCGTGCGTGTAATCCGTCTCCACGACCAGCGGCTGCGCTTCCCCGCTGGCAGGATCGAACAGGTAGAGCTGGCGTCCGAGCGTGTAACGTTCGTCCAGGTAGCGCCGCGCGATGACCAGCCGCGTTCCATCCGGTGACCAGGCCGCGCTGCCATCTTCGACTGCCGCGTCTGGCTCGCCGCTCAGGCGGACGCGTTCTTGCGCCGCGAATTCGACCATTTCCAGGTGTGTGTAAAAGGTATCGCCGACTGCGCCGCGCACCAGCACCGGGTATACCAGCCGCGATCCATCCGGCGAAAATACGCCCACGCTGCCTACCTGACTGGGAATGATGGTGTCGGTTCCGTCCTGGAGATCGTGCACGCGAATGCCGCCGGACGCCGCGTCAAACACGGCCACACGCTGCCCGTCCGGCGACCAGAGCGGCTCCGCGCCGAGTTGCTGCGGATCATCGAACAGTAGGCCGGTTTGTAGCGTCTCCGGGTCTACGATCCAGGCGCGCACTTCGCCGCTGCCCACGGCCTGCCCGGTGTTGAATTCCTGCCGTTGGTAGACAATGCGCGATCCGTCCGGCGTCCAGGCGGGCGCGCTGCAGACTGCGTTGACGCAGCGCGTCAGCGGGCGCGACTGTCCCGCCGCGAGATCGAGCAGCCACAGGTCCGAGGTGTGATCGGGGTTGGTTTGAGAATATACGATTGCGCGGCCGTCCGGGCGGACGGCGAAATCCTCGACGCCGCTGCTGGAGTTGGTCAGCGGGGTGATCGCGCCGCTTTCGAGATCGGCCAGCATCAGGTTGCGGACGTAGGCGTGCGCCGGTCCGAGATAGACGACGCGCGGCAGCAGCGCCTGGAACGTCCAGCGCAGATCGTCCGCCAGCGCGGCATGTCGCCCTGACGCCAGCGCGCCGCTGTCTAAGGTGACAGTGTACGTCTGCCCGGCGGCGAACGCCTCAGCGGGCGTGAAAATCAGCGTGCGGGCATCGGACCAGGCGATCTGGCCCGCCAGTGCCGGATCGATGTGCAGCCGCGCCTCGACTGAGGCGCGATCCATCGCTTCTGAGAACCGCACGCGCACGGCGGCAGCGCCGCGCACGCTGCCAACCGGGCCATAATCGCCCGCTTTGACGGTGACTCCTACGCGATCGCCGCGCAGGACCACGCCCACGATCGCCGCGGTCAGCGCGATCATGACGGCCATCACCAGCCCGTCGAAACGGGTCAGCTCTAACTTGCGCGGGGTCAGACGGGACGCTGCCCGCGCAGTTCTCACGCGACCGCCAGCATGGCGGCATCTTGCACGAGTTTGTGTTCGGCCAGCCGCTGCGCCGACTCAGGATCGTGACTGGGCAGGTAGATGCTGGGCGTGTCTCTCACAAAGTCGAGCGTGCGTTCCAGCGTCAGCCTGGCCGTGTCAATATCGAGCGTGACGCCGTCCACTACCTGGTCGAACAGACTGCTGAGCGAATACGTCACGTCACCCGCGATGAAAATGGAGGTCAGGCCGTCGTGCACGATGACCGATTGGTGTCCCGGGCTGTGGCCCGGCGTGGGTACGATCTGGACGTCGCCCGCCTGGGTCAGAGTGAAGCTTTCCGGGAACGGTCCGACTGGGCCCCCGGCTTCATACGTGATCAGGCGCGGCTTGAACCAACCCGGCCAGCGATTGGCCGGATAGCCGTCCAGACGGCCTTTCATTCCCACTGCCGCCGCATATTCCTTCTGCGAGACGATGAATTCCGCGTTGGGGAGGTGATACATCCCGCCCGCGTGATCCGTGTGCAAATGCGTCATGACCACCCAGCGCACATCTCCCAGCGGAATCCCTAAGCGCTCGATCTGCGGGCCGATCTCCTGGTCCGGCGAGACCCATTCCTGCAAACCCCAGCGGTAATAGGGATGCCACCAGGGGAAATAGCCGGGCGCGGTGGCGCGGGCGGTTTCACCTGTGTCGACCACGATCACGCCTTCGGGATGCTCGATCACCCAGGCGTAGATTGGCAGCGGTTCCGTCCAACGCGGATCGCTCAGAGTGTTGATCAAACGCATATAGCCGCGTCCGTCGGTGCCGCTGCGTTGGCTTTCTTTGATGCTCACCGTTCCGGTTTGCACGGCGTGAATCTTCATCGGGTGGGCCTTTCTACTCGGCTTCACGATACCTCGATCATAACAGAAAATGGTGCCCACTCACAATAAAGTAATACCTTAACATTAACGTTAGAGCCGCTTCCTCAAGGGTACAGGTAAGGGTGATCGGGCCGCGTGATGACCGTCACGCCCGCCGATCCCGGATCGGCCACCAGCACCGGCACGGTCGCGTCATCCACGGTCCGCACCTCGAAGCTGCCGCGCACGCGGACCCAGGTATCTTCGTGCAGCGTCGCACCGCCGAACCATTCCACGGTCAGCGCGATGGCTTGCGCGTCGGCCACGCAGCAGCTCACCACGAAGCGCGCCACCATGAATTGATCGGGCGCGGTGATGCTCGCCTCGCGGTGGACGAAACCGATCACGTCCGCGCGCTGTCCGTTGAATTCCGTTGGATCGAGCGAAGCATTCAAGGCGCCCAACCAATCCAGGACGGTGCGTTCTTCCGGGGCAATGGCCAGCGCGTGGCCGGGCGCGACTTGCAGGCTGCCCAGGTCGCGGCTGATGGGGCGATCGATGGCGCGGCTGTCCAGCGGCGCGGACGGCACCAGGAAGCCCAACAACGCGGGCAGCGCCGCGATCCCCAGCCCGGCCCAGGTCGCGATTCCGAGGGCGTGCCGGTGGTCATGATCGTGTTCGTGCTCGCCCTGAGCGTGATCGTGCCTCCCCGGGTGCAGCCGCGCGCCCATCCGCACGGCGGCCATGATCAGCAGCAGCGCCGCCGCGACCCAGGCCAGCCACGCGAAGCGCGCCGCGATGTAATTGGTGATGTTGCCGCCCACCAGTGTGACCGCCAGGTACAGCCCCGTCCCGGCCAGAATGGCGATCTGCGCCCAGGCATATAAGCGCTGCATGACGCAATTCTCCGCTAAAATTGCAGGTTGAGATTGACCCACACGGCGACCAGCGTCGTGAACAGGAACGGCAGCAGGATCAGGTAAACCACCACGCGCCGCCGGAACACGCCCAAGAACATGATCGTGCTTTTGATGTCGACCATCGGGCCAAAGGTGAGAAATCCGAGCACCGCGCCGTGCGTGAACGTGGTACTGAAATCGAGCGCGATGAAGGCGTCCGCCGTGCTGCACACCGACAGCACGAAGGCGAGCGCCTGCATCACCAAGACGGAATTAACGGGATTGGTTGCCAGCGCTTCCAGCGCGCCCTGCGAGATGAACACGCGCACGCTGGCCGCCAACAGCGATCCGATGATCAGGTAGCGGCCCATGTCGAAGAACTCACCCGCCGCCACGTCGAGCGCCTGGCGTAGCCCTGCCCACAGACCGGGCCGCCGGGGAACGTCCCCCATGTCTGGCCCTTCCCCCGTGTTGTGGAGTGAGGGAAGCAAGCCTGATTTAGGGAGGGGCTTGTCCGGGCCGCCGCCGAGTCCGTCCAGGTGCAGCGCTAATGTCATGGGGGAAGCGGGATCAGGTGCGCGCAGCAGGCGTCCTGGCTGGCGTTCGAAGGCGAAGATCAGACCGATCAGCACCGCCACGCCAAAGGCCACGCCCACGCGCATCAAGACCATATGCGGCGCGCGTTGGTGGAAAGCGGTATAGGTGCTGGCGATCACGATGGGGTTGACGACCGGCGACGCCAGCAGAAACGCGATTCCGACCGGCGGCGGGAGTCCTTTGCGGTACAGCCGCCGTGTCACCGGCACGACGCCGCATTCGCACACGGGGAACGCGAAGCCCAGCAGCCCGCCCGTCAGCGCGGCGAGCACGGGTTGGCGCGGCACGATGCGCACCAGATCAGCCGGATCGAGAAAAGCTTCGATCAGCCCGGAGACCAACGTACCGAGCAGCAAAAACGGCACCGCCTCGATGAAGATGCCTAAAAAACGCGTGCTGAAAACGATCAGTGTGTCCGAAAACGCCACCCGCGACCCGCTCCTGACCTAGATGAGCGCGCTCGATTATACCGGACGCGTCCGGCGGCCCGCATGAGCATTTGATTAATCCGCGGGTACAGTGGCTAGCTCGGGTACGGCGGCCCGTAAGGCGCTTATCAGCACATCGTTCATGACCTCACCGTGATCGGAATTCATCAGCACGACCAGCACCAGGTCGGCGTTCGGCGCGTAGAGCAGCGTGGAGGCGTACCCGAAGATGCCGCCGTTGTGGCCCCACAACGTATCGTCCAGCGCACCGAGGGCGCGCATGTCAAGCGGCGCGGAGAGGATGCCCAGCCCATAGCCAGATCTGTCGCCCAGGTCGATCGTCGTTTGCATTTCGCGCAGCGTCTCCGGCGACGCGAACAGCTCGCCCGCGAACAGCGCTCGGATAAAGCGCGCCAGATCGGACGGCGTAGACACCATCGCGCCCGCCGTCCACGCAAACGACACATTCCACCCGGCGGAATTAGTCACTTGCCCGGAGAGATCGGAGGTATAGCCCGGCACGAGATCGGCGGTGGGTGGCTCGGAACTGTCCAGGTAAGTGTGCGTCAAACCCAACGGCTCGATGATACGCGCGCGCAGGGCCCGCGCCGCACTCATGCCGGTGGCGGCTTCAATAATCATCCCGGCCAGAATGTAATTGGTGTTGCTGTACGACCAGCTGTCACCGGGTACGAAATTCGCTTTTCCGAGGGCGATCACGCGGTCAATGATCTGCTGGGGGGTATAGCTTTGGTACGGATCGTGAAAGAAGCCCAGGATCGATTCCGTGTCTTCCGTGTATTCGTAAATGCCGGACGTGTGGTTGAGCAGCATCCGCAGCGTGATCAGGCTCCCGTTGGGCAGCCCGTCGGCGATCTCCGGCAGCCACGCGCTCAGCGGATCGTCCAGGCTCAACACACCTTCTTCCTGAAGCTGAAGCATCACCGTCGCCGTGAACATCTTGGTGATGCTGCCGATGCGGAAGGCGTCATCCGGTTGCAGCGGAGTGCCCGCTTCGAGATCGGCCAGACCGCTCGCGCCAGCGAAGCGCGCGGTAGGCGCATCGACCAGCAGCGTGATGCCACCCGGGGTATCACCTGTCGCCGTTACGCTGTCTAATGCCGCCTGCATCGCGGCTTCCGCGTCCGGTGAAAAGCGCGGCGGCGCGTCCTGGGCGCGGGCTGCGAACGGCGCGCTGATCGCGCCGCTCAGCGCCACGACGAGCATCAGAACCACGGTCAAGCGTGTGTAATGCATAGCGCGCGTCCTTTCGAACTTACCCTAGGCCGTGGCCCCGGGGCGATCAGTCCGGGATCGGCTGGAGATAATCCGCGATGATCGTTTTCTGGCCGACATCGCCCGGGAACAGCACGTCCACCTGTTCCATACCGCCGCTGTGCGTGCTGCTGACGACTACGCCCTCGCCATATTTGGCATGCCAGACCACATCGCCGCCTTTGAAGCGTGTCGCTGCGTTGGCGCGTACCGGGCGCTCGGACTCTTTGCGACTGCCTCTGCGACGATTCCCGCCCTGGCGATTGCCCGACTTCCCTTTGTCGCCGATCAGGTCCGACACGGGCTTCCCCCAGGTGGTCATCGCGTTATAGCTGCGCTGCGCGATCTCCTGGCTGCCACGCCGGGGCAGCGGCGCGCCCGCGCGTACGGCGTCGGGAATGTCGTACAGAAAGCGCGAGGGCAGATTGGATCGGCTGTCGCCGTACAGCGAGCGGAACGACGCGAATACGAGGTATAACCGGTCGCGGGCGCGCGTGATGCCCACGTACATCAGGCGGCGCTCCTCCTCGACGGCACGCCGCGCTTCGGCCTTCTCGTCGAGCGTGGCGTCAGGTTTACGCTCCGCGACGATCGAGCGCGTGTGCGGCAGGATGTTTTCCTCCGCGCCGGTGATAAACACCACCGGGAATTCCAGCCCTTTGGCGGAATGCAGCGTCAGCAAGCTGGGACGGTTTTCGTCGTCGTCTTGCGTGTCCACGTCGGATTTGAGCGACACATCCTCAAGAAAGGTCGACAGCGGCAGCCCGTCGTATTTTTCGGCCTCGCCACGCAGCTCCAACACGTTCTCGATGCGGCTTTCGCCGTCCGGCGTGCGATCGTCCAGATAAGCCAGATAGCCGGTATCGTTCAGCACACGGGTGATCAACTCGTCCGGCGCGAGATCGGCCTTGAGCTGCCGCCACTCGTCCACCATCGCTGCCGAATTCCACCAACGCGCTTGCGCGCCCGTCCCGATAGCGGGGAGTCGCTGCTCTCATCCATCAGCAGGACCAGCCCCTGCACGGCCGTCAGGCCATGATCGTTGGCCCATGTAGCGAGCGTGTCCAACGTTTTCTGGCCAATGCCGCGCGTCGGCGTGTTGACCACGCGGTGAAAGCTCACGTCATCGTCGGGATTGTGGATCAGCCGCAAATAACCCATCACGTCCTTGATCTCGCGGCGGGCATAGAAGCTCGTCGCGCCGACCAACCGGTACGGCATGTTCGCCCGGCGGAAGCCGTCTTCCAGCGCGCGGGACTGGGCGTTGGTGCGGTACATCACGGCGAAATCGCGCGGCTCGTAGAGGGTTATCCCGGCTGGCAACCAGATCGGCGATCGTCTCCACGACAAAGCGCGCCTCGTCGTCCTCGCTGTAGGCTTCGTAAACCGTCGTGAGCGGGCCTTTTTTGCGCTGGCTAAACAGGTCCTTGGGCGTGCGGTCGCTGTTCTGATCGATGACGCCCATCGCGGCATCGAGGATTGCCTGGTGCGAGCGGTAATTTTCTTCCAGCAGGATCACCTGGGCATCCGGGTAACTTTCGCGGAAGCGCTTCACGTTGCGGTAATCCGCGCCGCGAAAGGCGTAAATACTCTGGTCAGGATCGCCCACCGCGAACAGGTTGCGCCGTTCCCCGGCCAGCATCTGCACCAGCCGGTACTGCGCCATGTTTGTATCCTGAAATTCGTCCACCAGGATGTGATGATAACGATTCTGGTACTTCATCAGCAGGTCGGGCTGGTCGCGCAGCAGCCGCACGGTATGCATCAGCAGGTCGTCAAAATCGCGGGCGTTGTTAGCGCGCAGCAGCTCGTCATAGCGCGCGTAGACCCGCCGAATTTTCTCCTCGGTGTACTCCTGGGGCTGGAACTCGTCCGGCCCGATCAGTTCATTCTTGGCGGCGGAAATGCGGTTGAGCAGACCGCGCGGATTGTCGCGCTTAGGATCCAAATTGAGATCGGCGATCACCTGCCGCATCACCTGAGTCTGGTCGTCCGTGTCGAAGATGGCGTAATCGCGGCTGAAACGCGTGTAATCCGCCTCGATGCGCAGCAACCGCGCGCAGATGGCGTGAAAGGTTCCGATCGACAGGCCATCACGCTTGCCGGAGTCGGTCAGCATGCCGACCACGCGGTTTTCCATCTCGCGGGCGGCTTTGTTGGTGAAGGTCACGGCCATGATGTGCCAGGCGGGGATATGCCGCACTTCGATCAAGAACGCGATGCGGTGTGTCAGGACGCGCGTTTTGCCGCTGCCCGGCCCGGCCAGGACCAGCACAGGTCCATCCCCCGCCGACACTGCCTGCTGCTGTTGTGGATTTAAGCCTTTGAGAATATTCGATGAGTCCGATGCAGTCACCGCGTTCGCTCCTTTGTTCTATCCAGGGAGCTATTGTAACGGGCGGGCGCGCCGGATGCCAGCTAAAACGCAGAAAAGAGCGCTGATGAGCGACCGCCGATCCCGCGTGAGAAGCGATCGGGTTTCTGGAAATCCGACGCAGTTTGCATTATACTAATTTTATCTTCATTATCTAATATATTGATCATGGTACGTCCGCATCGAAGCCTCATGGATCTTTTAGGGAGGGAACATGATACGCAGAGTCTTGAAATGGATCGGAATCATCGTCGGAGTCTTGCTGATCGTGATCATCGCCGCAGCGATTGTGTTGTATTTTGTCGGCAGGAACAAACTCAACAAAACATTCAAGGACATCCAGGTGGAGTCGGTGGTCATCCCCACCGGAGACGAAGCGCTGGCACGCGGCCAACACATTGCTGAGGCGATCAGCATATGTGAAAGCTGCCATGGTGACGATTTGGGCGGCAAGGGGTTTGGCGAACCAGCGATCATCGTCACTGGTGATGCGCCTAATCTGACGGCGGGCGCGGGCGGGATTGGCGCAGAGTTTACCGACGAAGACTGGGTGCGCGCGATCCGGCATGGCGTCAAGCCAAACAGTGATGCGATCAGGGCAATGCCCTCAGACGATTTCTACGCCATGAGCGACGAGGACCTGGGCGCGGTGATCGCCTATGTGAAGAGCGTGCCGCCGGTGGACAGAAACACCAAACTGATGAAACCGGGCTTTCTCGGCACGATTATTTACGGGAGCGCGGGCAGCCTCCCTGCCGAAAAGATCGATCACGAGGCCCCGCGTCCCGTGGCCCCTGACATCGGCGTTACGGCAGACTATGGCAAATACCTGGTATCGATGGCCGGGTGCCAGTCCTGTCACGGGGACAAACTGGATGGTCATTCGGATATCCCGATCTTCAGCGCACCCAATCTGATCAACGTGGGTAATAAGTGGACCGAGGAGCAGTTCGTGAACACTATCCGCGTAGGGATTGACCCTGGTGGGAAAAAACTGAATTCCGACTATATGCCCTGGGATTACTACACGCGCATGACCGATGACGAGTTGAGCGCGATCTGGCTGTATATCGAATCGCTGGAGTAGTTCCCCCTGGCCTGACTGCTTCATTGCTACGTTCGAAATGCGGCGAGGAATGCTGCCGGTGGGCACGGTTGCGCAGCTTGCGGGAACCGATCACAGGGAGGCACGCTGCACCGGCCAATGCGATCACCGGGTGGCGGTAATTCGCCTTCAGCACCAGCAAGCGGCGAGATCGCTGGCGCTGTTTCTCTCGCCCTTAATCGGACCGATGGCAGGGTTTTTCGTGATCCGGACTGTGTACTTCCAGGCGCGCTATGGAGAAGGTGCATACGGAAAATCCCCCTCCCAGAGTTGAGCTGGAGAGGGGGAAATGAGCATAACGAGTTTGGGTGGTGAGGCCGCTTTTCCCTCTGTGACTTGCTATTAGTCGCGGCTTTCGATCTTCGGCTTGAGCACCTCGCGCGGCTTGCTGCCTTCCTGAGCCGGGCCGATGATGCCGTCCGTTTCCATCAGATCGATCAGGCGCGCGGCGCGGGTATAACCGATACGCAGCCGCCGTTGCAGCAGCGAGATCGACGCTTTGTTGAGACGCTGCACCAGATCGACCGCTTCCTCGTACATTTCGTCATCGGTGCCGCCATCATCGTCGGTCATGTTTTCCTGGTTCCACAGCATGGGCTGGGCGGGACGGCTCGACCGGCGGCGCGGTGTGCCGCTCGGAGCGAGCGGATCCGGCTCCACGTCCAGGGCGCGCGCGGTCGAGACGATGCCCGGCGTCGCACCGGCTTGCAGCGCCTGCGAGCGCCAATAGGTCGTGATGCGGTTGATTTCCTCGTCCGAGACGAACACACCCTGCATACGCAGCGGAGCAGCGGCGTCTGGCGACTGGTAGAGCATATCGCCGCGCCCCAACAGTTTTTCTGCGCCCGGCTGGTCGAGGATGACGCGCGAGTCCACCGACGACGCCACCGCGAACGCGATACGCGCCGGGAAGTTGGCTTTGATCAGCCCGGTTATGATGTCCACGCTGGGGCGCTGCGTGCTGATGATCAGGTGGATGCCGGTGGCGCGTGCCATCTGCGCCAGACGGGCCAGCAGCCGCTCGGTTTCGTCTGGGGCGAGCATCATCAGGTCGGCCAACTCATCGATCACAACGACGTAGTACGGCATTTTTGTGCACGTCCGGACCGCGCTTGTTGTTGTAGTCGAGAATGTTACGCGCGGCAATAGACGCGAATTTCTGGTAGCGTTCGTCCATCTCGCGCTGCACCCACTGCAACACCCCGACGATCCGCTCCAGATCCACCACCACTGGCGCGACGAGGTGCGGCATCCGTTGTAGCCCGTCAGCTCGACGCGCTTGGGGTCGACCATGATGAACTGGACGTCTTCGGGCGTGTTTTCCAGCAGCAAACAGGTGATGATGGCATTCACGCACACGGATTTACCGGAGCCGGTCGTCCCGGCGATCAACAGGTGGGGCATCGCGGTCAGGTCGGCGGCGACGGGCGTGCCATCCACCGCCAGCCCTAACGCGATCCTCAGCCTGGAATTGATGCGCGTGAATTCGGGCGCTTCCATGATGTCGTGCAGACCCACCAGCGTGACCTCGTCGTTCGGCACTTCGATGCCGACGATGCCCTTGCCGGGCACGGGCGCTTCGATACGGATCGAACGCGCGGCCAGCGCCAGCGCCAGGTCGGCGTCCAGGCGGGCAATCGACCCGACTTTGACGCGAATCTTCTTGCCGCTGCGCCCGAACAGGTAATCCGGCTCGATGCCGAACTGCGTGATCACGGGGCCGGGGTTGACTTCGACGACTTTACCCGGCGCGCCGAAACTCTCCAGCGTGTCTTCAATCACGCGCGCTTTGTCCAGCAGCACTTCGTCATTGATGCGCCGCTCGTCGCCTTTGCGCAGCAGTTGGCGGAAGTCCGGCGGCTGGTAGGTGATCTTGCCGCGGCGGCCGGGCGCTTGGGGACGTTCGCCGGGCGCATTGGGTCCGCTGGCGACCGAAGTCGCGATCTCAGGTTCGCGGCGCGGCAGAGCGGCCAGTGGTGCTTCGGGCCGGGCCTGCGGTCTGCCGATGCGCGGCGTGAGTGGCGCGCGTTCGGTGGGCGCGGAATTTTGGACGGCTTCCGCCCGTGCCGAAGGTGTAACCACCGAAGGCCGGGGTTGTTCTGCTGGGCGTGCCGGCGGTGGAACAGGCGCGCGGCGTTCGGGTTGCGGCTCCACCGGGACGGTAGGCGCATCGGCGGCGCGCTGCGTGGCCTGATTGTCGACTCTCCGGGCTGTTGGGGCCGGATTTTCATCCGGCGCGGCAGCCTCGCTCACAGAAGCGGGCGGTGTATTCGCCGGATCCGAAGGACGGCGCGTCAGCGGGAACGGCGCCCGCGCCAGGATGTCGGGCCGGGAAGGTTGCGCCATCTTTTCAGGCGGCGCGGCAGGTGTTTCGCTTTCGTCTGGTACGATACGGCGCGGCGCGGCACCGGGAACTTCGCTCTGAGCGCGCGCGGGCGCGAGATTGGACGCGCTTACCTCCGGCTCAGACGCGTCGCCGAGCTGGTCCCGCTGGCGAGTCAGCCGGTCGGCCAGGGAAGCTGCTCCGGCGGCTCCTGCCGCGGCACCTGCGATCGCATCCAGGGCGGACGGTCCGCGCCGGCCGGGTTGTTCCGGTTGGGCTGGACGGGCAGCGGCGTCTGCCGCTGCCGCATCATCGCCACCGAGCGGGAAGCGTCGACGCGGAGCTTGCGCGTCGCGGCTGAAGGCGGACGGCGCCCGTTCACCGGAGTCAGCGGTGGGCGCGTCGGACTTGGGCGCGTCAGCGTCCGGCTCGTTATCCAGGTCGAGCGGGAAGCGCCGGCGCGGGGTCACTGGCTCATGCGTGATCGTATTGCGCAATGAATTTGTCGCGGGCGGTTCCGGCTTGGGAACGTCAGCGTCGGACTCGGACTCTGCCTCCGCGTCGAGCTTATCTACTCCGAGCGGGAAGCGGCGGCGCGGAGTTTGCGCGTCACGGCTGAAGGCGAACGGCGCACGCTCGCCGGAATCAGCGTTGGGGGCGCTGGATTTGGGTGCGTCAGCGTCGGACTCGTCATCCAGGTCGAGCGGGAAGCGCCGGCGCGGGGTCACTGGCTCATGCGTGATCGTGTTGCGCAACGAATCTGTCGCGGGCGGTTCTGGCTTGAGTTCGTCAGCATCGGAATCACCGTCGAGATCAAGCGGGAAGCGGCGGCGCGGCGTCAAGGCTTCGTGCGTGATGGTATTACGCAACGAATCTGTCGCGGGCGGTTCTGGCTTGAGTGCGTCAGCATCGGACTCGACGTCGAGATCAAGCGGGAACCGGCGGCGCGGCGTCAAAGCTTCGTGCGTGATGGTATTGCGCAATGAATCTGTCGCGGGCGGTTCCGGCTTGGCCGCACCGGCCTCGGACTCTGCCTCGGCGTCGAGCTTATCCAATCCGAGCGGGGAGCGTCGGCGTTGGGCAAGCCCGTCACGGGTGAATGAAGACAATGCGTTGTCACCGGAGTAGGCCGCGTCGGCCTCAGAATCGCTGCCCAATCCAAGCGGAGAGCGTCGGCGCGGCGTGATGGCCTCGTGCGTGATTGTGTTGCGCGCCGCTTCGGACGCGTCGTTATCTCCGGTTTCGGAGGTCGCTTGTTCCGCGTCGGGAGCGGCATCACTGCCACCGCGCCGGAACGGGAAACGCCGACCCGGCGTCACAGCCTCGTGCGTGATCGTGTTGCGGGCGGATTCGGACGCGTCGTTTTCTCCTGTTTCGGACGCTGTTTCTTCCGCGTCGGGAGCGGCATCACTGCCACCGCGCCGGAACGGGAAACGCCGACCCGGCGTCACAGCCTCGTGCGTGATCGTGTTGCGGGCCGCTTCGGACGCGCCGTTTTCTTCGGTTTCGGACGCTGTTTTTTCCGCATCGGGAGCGGCGTCACCGCCGCCGCGCCGGAATGGGAAGCGCCGGCCCGGCTTTTCTTCGACGGTCGCGGCGACAGCAGCATCCAGCAGATCGGACATGTCCCCGCCGGAGTCTTCGTTCTTGCCGCGTCCGCGTCCCAGCAGGCGACCAAAGCGGCCGGATCGCGCAGGCTGGTCGGACTCGTCGGCATCGGCTGATTCAGTTGCGGATGAGAGCGCGCGCGGCGGGACCGGAATCCCGGGGCGCGAACCGTCAGGCGCGTCGGCGGGCGTGCGTCGCGCAAACGATGCGCGTGGGCCAGAGTCCTCGGCGGGCGATGTCTCGTCCGCGGATGGCTTGCCGCCCCGCCGCAGGAACCCTAAGCGACGGCCGCCTTCAGCTTCTGCGCCATCACTCTCTACTCCACCGGAAACCGCATTAGCGGTTTGGGTCTTTTCTCCGGCGGCTGAAGAATCTGCTGGGGTCGAGGAACGCATATGCGGCATGCGGCGCGGCGGCGGCATTCGCTCGGAGCGATCGTCGCCGGGCGCGGCATCAGGCCCGGCCGCCGCAAACGGACTCAGAGGCTGGTCAGTGCCGTTGGCTTCCGTGCCAAGTGACTCTGAAAAGGCTGCGCCGCCGCGCCGGTTGATAACTGGACCGGGGCGGGCGGGTGGCTCGTTCGGATCGGTGGTGGAGGCACGGCGCGGGGGACCGCCCTCGCCGCCCAACGCCGCTCCGGCAGCCGCGCCCGCCAGGGCAGCCCCTGCCGTGCGAACGGCGCCGGTTTCGAGGGTAGCCTTGGAAGCTTCCGCCTGAGTCGGTGCGGCCGCCGTGCCGCTGGGAGCCCCAGTACGCGCGCCACGCCGCGCGCGCGGCGCCGGTTCGAGGGCAAGCTGGACGCTGGCTTCGTCGGCGGGTCGCATGGCTTCTACGATCTGCGCGGTGAGAACCTCACGCGCCATCTTCTTGCGGGCGCGTTCTTCCGAGCTCATCCGCAGCGGTGCGATGAATCGCATCGCGAACCCGGTCAGCTCCACAACTGACAGATCGAAGGAGAGCATCAGAGAAATGATCAGCCAGACCAGCAGCACCGATAGCGTGCCCAGGTCCAACAGTTGGCTCAACAAGAAGAGATAGGCGGTATGCCCGATCCAGCCGCCGCCTTTGCCGAGGTCCACCCCCAGGTGATAGGACATCGGGCGGAAAGCCTCCACCGACGGGGCCACGTCATTGACTAGCGAGAACATCTGAATCCAGGTGAGCGCGCAGAAAAACAGGCTCAATACGCCCACGATACGCGTGTAATCCAGCTCGAAGCCCGTGTCGGCGAAGCTCTTACGCATCAGCCAGATGCCCACCGTAAACGCGCCCAGCGGGACGACGACTTTGCCCCACCCGAAAAGCTGCCCCAACAGGTGATTGAGTGAGCCGCTCAGCCCGTTTTCGGGCTGGGGCAGCACCCCAAATGTTATCGACGGAATCACGGCGAAAAAGGCGATCAGCGCGAACCCGAACAGCGCCACGCCGATCAGATCGATCTTGCGATCGAGATCCAGCCCCTGGTGCAGGGTGAACGCGCCGCGTTCCTTGCCGGGCAGCGGCCTGGCGGGAGAATACGCTGTGGCCGAACGGCGGCGATCGGCGCTGAGGTCTGCCGGGCGAGAACGCCCGCGGCCCACCGGCGGGGTTTCTGCGCGATCGCGGGGGAGGCCGCGTCCGGCAGGCGCAGCCGGTTTGCTGCCGCGTCCGGTCGTACCACGCAGCGGCGGCGCGCGCCGTCTCTTTATTCTTACTGCCGCGCAGTCCTCCCAGGAACGACTTACGCTTTTCGCCGGTGTCTTTTGTATCCTTACCGCGATCACGGCTGCCCGACGATCGATCTAGCGGGCGGTTGGGCGCGGCTCCTGGACGTGCCAATCCTGGCTGTGCGGCACCGCCAAACGCGCTGCGCCCGCCAGCATTCGGATCGACGGGTGGGCGTGATCCACGTCCGAAACGCGATCCACCCGGTGCGTTGTCGTTCGCGCCCAGAGAGGTAGAGCTGCGCGAATACGGCGCGCCACCCGGAGCGCGATCGCCGCCGACAGGGGGACGATCACGCGGGGTACCGAAGCCTCCGCCCGGCCTTTCATCGGGTCGCCCAGTTGGACTGGACCCGCGTTGGAATGACCCGCCACCGGGGGCGCGATCGCCACCTACAGGAGGACGATCACGCGAGGTGCCGAAGCGGCCGCCCGGGCCGTCATCATCGCCGACACCGCCAGGGCTGCGCCCAAAGGGTGAGCCGCCGGGCGCGCGATCGCCGCCTACGGGGGGACGATCGCGCGCGGTGCCGAAGCCTCCGCCCGGCCGTTCATCGGGTCGCCCGGTTGGGCTGGCCCCACGCGAAAACGGCGCGCGGTCGCCGGGCGGTTGGCCGCCACCCGGCAGAAACGGACTGCGACTGCCGCCGCGGTTATTCTTATCTTTGTCGTTCGCACCCTTTGACCCGCGTCTGAGCAGGCCGCCCAGGCCGCCTTTCTTCCCCTCGCCAGACTTGTCACGGCCCGATGAAGCCCGCCGGTTGGACGGAACCCCACCGCGATCGGAGTTGTAACGGCCGGTCGGCTGTGCGGGCTGGTCATCCCCACCGCGCCGCAGCGGGAAACGCCCGCCGCCCGACTTGGGATCTGCGCTCGACGTGGGTTTGTCGTCGTCACCTCGCCGGAAGGGGAAGCGCCCGCCGGACTTAGGCTCGGCATTCCGGGCGGACCGGTTATCTTGGTCATCGCCGCCGCGTCGCAGCGGGAAGCGCCCGCCCGATTTGGGCTCGGATTTCCGGGAGGATTTGTTGTCCTTGTCGCCGCCGCCGCGCCGGAAGAGTTCGCGCCGCCCTTCGTCCTCTGGCTGAGTGCGCGATCCCGACCTGTCCAACGGACTCAGCCTATCATTGGATCCCTGACGGCTGTTGGCGTCATCTCTGGCCGGGAAACTGCGTCCACCGAAGGCGCTCGACGGGCCGGGACGCGCGCCCGGATCAACGGGCGACTGCCGCCGGTATCCCCCTGATGGATCATCCAGGCCGCCAGCGGGCGGTCGGTTGCCGAAGTTGGCCAGCCGGTCGCGCGGAGGACTGCCTGTAGTGCTGCGATCGCGAATCCCCCCGTAATCGTCCTGGATGCGATCGAGGGGATCGTCAACGCGGCGACGCGGACGCTCGCCGTATTGCGAGCGCTCCTCATCATCGTCATCGTCGTCGTCAGGTCTTCTGCGTGAAAAGTAGGACATCCTTCAACACCTGCTTACCCTATGGACTCACCGCGTTGGGGGTCCGCATGCGGGATCGGGTTCTACCATGGTCGGTTTTCATCTGAACAGCTCACCCTTCTGCCCGCGCGACTGATCGTCCCGCTTGGGACCCGATCGCCGTCCGCAGCGCAGAGGAGCCCGACTGACATGCTTAACATTCTATACGAATCGCACCGGCTGTGCAGCGCACGCGCCCGCGTGGTTTCGAACGCCTTATGTCAGTCTTACCTGTATTTTAATTATAACACATCAGAACGCATGTGCTACCCGGTCGTATTTGGAGGTTGTCTTCAGGATATACCAAAACGGGACGAACACCAAGCGCCGACTCAGACCGGGTGCGGACGGGTGTGTGAAATCCCTATGAAGGCGTGGCGGAGCCTGTTTGCCCGGCGACCGGACGGCTTGTACGATATAAGTTATCAACCCCTGACAGGGGTCCCCGCGCGTGAGTGGGCAAGCGGGCGCTAAACCTAGTAAAACTGATCTGAACATGGATTTCGAACTGAGGTGAGCGGTCCATCACCGCCGATCCGGCCCACGCGGGGCCAACAGCGCCGCAGACTCAGAAATTCCCCGCGCCAGCACGTATAACCTGACAGCCGGGCCAACTGCCGGTTCGAACAACTGCACCAAAAGGATAACTGTGAGATGAAGATACAGCGGTTTTCTTTATGGGCGGCGGGTCTGGTGGCCATGCTGCTGGTCGTAAGCGCATTTGTGGCGACCGGTTCGGGCGTGACCGTCGCGCAGTCTGATCCGACGCCCATCGCGCCGCAACCGGCTCCCGGCGGGTCCGACACCCTGTCCTTGCTGCAAAATACGACCATCCCCCCGCGTGACCGGCTCGATCTGGCGGAACGCTTCCTGGGAGTGTCTGATATCCCGGCCCCGCCGACTACGCCGCCGCCCGTTCTCGAACTCGGCGCGGAGGAGATGTTCTGGATCGATAATTTGGACGCGGATACGTCATCGCAGATTCAAGCCCGGCTGGTGTACGAGACAGCGCATATCTATGTTTTTGTCGAAGATGGCCAAAACGTAGATGTGCAGGCGATCAAACGCTCGACCGACACCTTCGAAAACACGATTCTGCCCAGAGTCCACGCGGTCTTTGGCGAGGAATGGTCGCCCGGTATCGACGGCGATCCGCATATCTACATTCTTCACGCGGCCAACCTGGGTCGGAGTGTCGCCGCTTATTATGGCAGCACCAGTGAATACCCCGTCCAGGCCGTGGCGAACTCCAACCAGCACGAGATGTTCTTCGTCAATCTGGACACGATGGGCCGTTACATCGGCACGCCCTATTACGAAGGTGTGCTCGCCCACGAATTCCAGCACATGGTGCATTGGCACGTCGATCAAAACGAGGATAGCTGGACCAACGAGGGCTTGTCCGAGCTGGCGGCGATGCTGGCCGGGTATGGCTCCAGCGAATTCGCGCCCGACTTCTTGCGCGCACCCGCTCTCCAACTCAATACCTGGCCGGAAGACGACCCGTCGGGGCTGCATTACGGTTCGTCGTTCATGTTCATGGACTATTTCTACGAGCGCTACGGCGAAGCGGCAACCACGACCCTGGTCCGCGACCCGGCCAATGGGCTGTTGGGCATCGAGGATACCCTGGCTTCTATCGGCGCGACTGATCCCACCACGGGCGCGCCCGTGAAGCTGGTCGATCTGTTTGGCGATTGGCTGATTGCCGATCTTCTGCAAGATCCGACGGTTGGTGATGGACGCTATGCCTTCACCAACCCGGATATGGCTAACCTGCCCAAAGCGGAATTCACGGCCACCACCGCGACGAACGGCGTGCCGCTGTCGCTGGCCGCGCCACAGTGGGGGCCCAATTACATCAGCGTGCCGGGCGGGACCAATGCGCAGGCCGTGCGCGTGACCTTCAAAGGGGCGAACACCGTCTCGATCGTGCCTGCCGAGGCCCACAGCGGCCGCTATATGTGGTGGTCCAATCGCAGCGACGAAAGCGATACGCACCTGACACGCGCCTTCGATCTGACCAGCGTGCAGTCGGCGACGCTGAACTTCTGGACGTGGTATTACATCGAAAACCTGTGGGATTACGCCTATGTCACCGTGTCCACCGACGGCGGCACCACCTGGACCGCCCTGGCGACTACCCGCACCACCAGCGCCGATCCGCACGGCAACGCCTACGGCCCCGGCTACACCGGCCAAAGTAATGGCTGGGTGCAGGAATCCGTCGACCTGACGCCCTATGCCGGGCAAACCATCCTGGTGCGCTTCGAGTACATCACGGATGACTCCGTGACGCAGCCCGGTATGCTGATCGACGATGTGAGCGTGCCGGAGATCGGCTACGCGGACGATTTCGAGAGCGGCGACGGCGGTTGGACCAGCGAAGGCTGGCTGCTGACGAATAACGTGCTGCCGCAGCCTTTCCTGGTGCAGCTCGTCCAAACGGGCAACACCGCCATGCCGGTGACGCGCCTGCTGGGGCCCGAAGATGCCCCACAGGGCGAATGGGAAATTACGCTGGGTGGCGCGTCAGGGCGGTGCCGTGATCGTCGTGTCAGGGCTGGCCCCGGTCACGACCGAGTCCGCGCCCTACACGCTGACGATCGCGCCGGTAGGCTGAATCGCCATCACTGAGTCATCGTCACTGCCGCATGCCGGGCACAGCGTCTGGCATGAGTAGAACGGGAAACAGAGTCCGCATGAACGGTAAGCACAACCGCAGGCGAGAACGGTTCCGCATGGGATTGGTATTGGTCACAGCGGCGAGTTTCATTCTGCCGCATACCGCCGTCTTCCCATCGCCCGCGTCGGCAGGGGCGGTCCATGCCCAGGACGGCAAACGCGGCGATACGCTGACATGGTCCGATACGCCGCTGGTGCCGCGCTACCGTTTTCAGGCGGACTGGTTGGTCGACGTGGGGCGCGAAACCGCCGCTGACGCTTACGGCCCGTTCCCCACGCATCCCTACGCCGTCGGAGATGCGGAGACGTTTGTCCCGCTGGGCTCGTCGAATGGAGCCGCCCAGACCTTCGTGCTGGCCACTGTGACGCCGCATGCCTATTTCTGGTTCGAGCGCGGCCAGACGCCCGATCCCGCCGCGCTCCAACGGTCCGCCGATTTCTTCGAAAGCCATATCTGGCCGCTCAACACGCGCATCTACGGCGGCGTGTCGAGCGACGGCATCGACGGCGATCCCCGCATGCACGTCGTGAACCAGCAGATCATCGGACCGGGGATTCTGGGCGCGTTCAGTCCTGAAGACCAGTGCCCGCGCACGTCGTGTCCCGAACAGCAACCAGCGCGACATCATCTATCTCAGTCTGAGCGAGGCCGCGCTCGGTTCCGACGATTACCTGACTACGCTCGCCCACGAGCACCAACACCTGATCCAGTTCGATGCCGATGGTAACGAGCAGCGTTGGCTGAACGAGGCGCTGTCGCAGTTGGCCGAACACTTCAACGGTTTTGCCCCGGCGGTTATCGGTGGGCGCAATGTCCAGGCCTTCCTGGCGAATCCCGATCATGACCTGTTGGGCTGGGCCTACGGCATGCAGAGCACAGGCGCGTATTACGGCGCGGGCTATCTGTTCCTGGTGTACCTCTACGAGCGCTTTGGGCTGGAGTTCATCCAGATGATCGCGCGCAGTCCGATTGGATGGGCTGGCTTCGATCCAGGCGGCGCTGGACGCGCAGGGGCAGGGCGTGAACGTGGATGAGGTGGTCGCGGACTGGTTCGTCGCGAATTCGTTGGACGATCCCTATGTGGGCGACGGGCGCTACTATTATCAGACGCTCGATCTGCCGCAGCCGGTCGAAAAACAGAAGCTGTTCGCCATGCCGACCGGCTACCTGATGAGCGACAGCGTGCACCAATACGGCGCGGATTACCTGCAGCTGGACGAGGCAGGCACGTATGCGCTGCATTTCGACGGCAGCGACGAGGCGGGTATTGCGGGCACGTCGCCCCATTCTGGCCAGTGGATGTGGTGGTCGCTCAACGACGACAGCAGCGCCTCCCGCCTGACCGGCGCGTTCGATCTGACCGGGCTGACGACAGCGACCCTGGCTTTTAGCGGCCGGTGGGACATCGAAGAAGGGTACGACTGGTTCCAGGTGCTCGTCTCGGATGACGGCGGAACCTCGTGGAATGTGGTGGGCGGTCCGCGTGCGTCCACGCGCGGCACGCGCGCGCCCGGCCCCTACTACACCGGCCAGACGCGCGGCTGGATTGATGAGCAGATCGACCTGAGCGCTTACGCGGGCGAGCAGGTGCTGGTTCGCTTTGAGTATCTGACCGACGCCTCACAGGCGCTGCAAGGCGTGGTGCTGGATGATCTGGGGATTGTCGAGCTGGGGCCGCTGGATGATGTGGAGAATGCCGATTCGGCCTGGGTGGCCGATGGCTTCCTGCGCATTCCGGCATCGGTGCCGCAGAATTGGGCGGTCCGTCTGGTGATCGAGGCACCCGGTCAAACGCCGGTCGTGCAGCCTGTTGCTCTGGACCTGCTCAACGCCGGAGACAGTACCTTCACGATTCCGGCGGGCGGCTCCGCCACTATCATTGTGGGCGCGATGGCTCCCTTCTCGACGGTGCGCGGAACGTACCTGGTCCAGGTCCAACGCGCCGCGCCGTAGCGGCCCGTTTAGCGCTGATCGTGGCCGTTGACGGAGGCCATCGGTGAGCCGGGCGGATGCGGGCCGGTCATGTCGATTAGCTGGGATTCCATTTCGAGTCGTTTCTGAGCGGCGGCATCCTGACCGGCGCGTACCGCCCGGTTCACGTGCTCGCGCAGACCGCCGCGCAGCGCATCCCCGGATGCGGGGGTAAACAGCAGTACGACCGCCGTCCCGATAGCGCTCCCGCTCAACAGTCCTCCGAAAAATGCCAGCATACGCCGCATAACGCTTTCTCCTCCCAATCAGATACCGCGATATTCCGCTTGTATTATAACAGCGAACAGGGTACAGCGATCAGTGGACAGCAAATAGCAAAACAGTTCGCCGCAGGGGCTGTGGAGGAAGAACGAGAAAAGCAAGTGAGTTGAAAGTAATGGTTTTTCTCAGTGTTCCCGCTTTTACTGTTCTCTGGTTGCTATCTGCTGGTCGCTATCCGCTTGACAAACTCGGCGCGGCGCTTTAGGCTCTACGCCACTGACAGCGCATGGCGCACCGTGCATCACTCATCTGAGGGAGCGTGATTGGGATGACTGATCCTCGCGTAGAAACTTTGTACAGGCTGGCGGACAGGGCCAAAGTCGATGCCATCGTCCTGATCCCTGGCGCGAATTTGCAGTACGTCACCGGCCTTGACTTTCACCTGATGGAACGTCCGTTGGTCGTGTTTTTCGTGCCGGGGCGCGACCCGGTCGCGGTGATCCCCGCGCTGGAAGAAGATCGCCTGGTCGGGCTGCGGCATCCCCATGACGCGCTTCCCCTGGTCGGATTCCGAAGGCTACAGCGCGGCGTTCGCGGCAGCGGCGGGCGAACTGAAGCTGATCAACAAGCGCATCGGCGTGGAAGAGCTGCGTATGCGCGTGCTCGAAGCGCAGTTGCTCGAAGAAACCATGCTGGGCGGGAAGCTCGTCCCGATCGGCAGTACGTTGGCCGAGCTGCGATTGCGCAAAGACGAGCGCGCCGTGGCCGCCATGCGGGAGGCGATCGCTATCAGCGAAGCCGGCGTTGCAGGCGACGCTGGCGCAGGTCCGGCCCGGCATGTCCGAGCGCGAGATCGCCGGGCTGCTGGTCGTGGAGCAGTTGCGACGCGGCGGCGGCAAACACCCCTTCGAGCCGATCGTGCTCAGCGGGCCGAACAGCGCGCTGCCGCACGGCGAGCCGGGTGATCGCGTCGTGAACGCGGGCGAGCCGCTGCTGTTTGACTTCGGCACGACGGCGCACGGTTACGCGTCCGACATTACGCGCACCTTCAGCGTGGGCCAGCCGTCGGCGCGCTTCGCGGAGATTTACGCGGTCGTGCAGGCGGCCAACGCCGCCGGACGCGCGGCAGCGGGACCGGGCGTCGTGGCGCAAGAGGTGGACCGCATCACGCGCAAGGTGATCGAAGACGCGGGCTACGGCATGTATTTCACGCACCGCACCGGGCACGGGCTGGGGCTGGAAGCACACGAAGGGCCGAACATCGTCGAAGGCAATACCCAGGTGCTCGAACCGGGCATGACCTTCACCATTGAGCCGGGCATTTACGTGCCGGGCGTGGCGGGCGTGCGCATCGAGGATAATATGCTGATCACGCCTGACGGTGCCGAAAGCCTGACCACCTTTGATCGCGATTTGCAGGTGATCGGGCTGGATTAGACTCCAGGCGATCAGTCAGGGCAGCGCCGCGCGGGTCGCGCTGTCTTCCCCATAAGGCTGGCCGTTATCCGCGCGAACAATTCCATACCGCACACGGCAAGGCCCGGATCCATCTCGATCCGGGCCTGATTTATGGTGTTTCTCAACTCACCATTTCCACGGCGGGTCGAAGTGTCGTAGTTGCGCTTCAGTCAACGGTCATCAGCGCGCCAGAAAAATTAAGAAACCGTCCTCGATGAATGTATGCGCGGGCTGGTAAGCACGCCATTTGTCACCCTCTTCGGGTGCTAAAAGTCACTTCCTGCGATTTTGGTGCCCTCTTTCTGTCCAATTTTCCCCTCAAGTCAAACGAGTTTCCAGAAAGATTAAGATTTCCCTAATTTGGTAAGCACTTTGTTGAGCAGTGGCCTGTAAAGTGAGGTCATGAATTCACTTTTGGCAACTACTAGTCACATGAGGAGATTATAAAATGAAGCGCGCATTCTTTGGTGTCACGAACTGGTTTGCTTGCGATCCTCGCCGTGTTGTTGTGGTAGCAGTTATTGTTTTGACCGTCGTTGCTTTGACTCTGGCCGTTGTCCCGAATCACATCGCCCTGGCGGGTGAGATCACCTCCGGTAGCTAGATGTCTACTCTCGCTAACGCTAAGTCGAACGGTTCTTTTGTAACGAAGGAGCAACAGGTAATGGCTATCATCGATCAAGCACCCGTAATGGATATCTCTCCTTGGCCACAGGGGCGCGGTTTTGAAGGCGCACAGATGTGGTGGCAAGATGTGATGGGCAGAGACGAGAAGCAGCGTTTGGACAACCTGATGGGCATCGCCCTGTTGGACGCGGACATCCGCGACCGGTTGGTCAACAAGCGCGACAGCTCCCTGCTGACGGCCTTCGGGTTGTCGCAAGACACCCAGCACTGGCTGCAAGAGATTAAAGCGCATTCACTGGCGGAATTGGCGCAGGCGATCGTCTACAAAATTCAAGGCGAAGCAATGCTCGGGTTATAGCGCGCGCACCGCTACTCTCCCACCGGTATAAGCCGAAACCGTTGGCCGCTAAAGGGCCTGGTGCGCAAGCTAGGCCCCCTGCGGTTTTCTTTGACGCCCACCTCGGCGACCCTCAACAGGTGAGGGGGAGACTATGATAAATAAAATGGCATTAGTTGTTGACGACGAATCAGATATGCTTGAGCTGCTGACTGTGCTGCTGCGGCGCATGGGTGTCGCGGTGATGAAAGCGCCCAGTGCTGAACGCGCGCTCCATCTCGTGAAATCCCTCAAGCCCGATTTGTTTCTGCTGGATGTGATGATGCCCGGTATGGATGGCTTCGAGTTGTGCCAACACATCCGCCAGACACCGCACACCGCCGCGACCCCGGTGATTATCGTCTCGGCGCTCGATACGCCGCGTTCTCGAAACAAAGCTCGCGAGTGTGGTGCGAATGCCTTCGTGCCCAAGAACGACCTGGTGATCGGCCTGCGTATGCAGGTGGATGAACTGCTCAGCAGTGTCTACCAGGATTTTCAGCAGCGCCCCGCCCGGTAATTCCCCACTGGCGCGTTGTTGACTCCGTAACCGTCTAGCCCGTTGTGCCGGTCTGTTCCCACGCAGTGTGAATGCGCGGGGGATGGAGCAGGGTTTGCATCACCACGCAGTATTGTTCGGCCTTCTCGCGCAGCTTGTCGATCTGTTCTGACGTAGCCTCCGGCGCGTCGATCGCAAACCGAACCCGGATATCCTCAAACCCGACCAGCGCATCCTTCGCCACGCCCAGCGTACCTCGCAGATCCAGATCGCCCTCAACCGTCACGGCGATATGCCGCGTTGGAATGCCCATGGCCGTCGCGACCATCTGGCACGTGATCTGCGCGCAAGCCGAGAGCGCCCCCAGCAAGAGATCGCCCGAACAGGCCGCCGTCCCCGGCCCGCCAACTCCCAGATGAGCCTGAGCTTCGTAAATCGCCCGCCCGATGTCCACCGAACACGACAGCGGTGTGCCAGTTTGGCTGCCCGACGCGGTAATCGTGATACGCGCGGCATCAGGATCGGCGCGGTACTGATCTTTGAGGGGTTTTTGGATAGCTCTCAGGTCGAGCATGGGGAACCTCCGGTAGTTCACAGGCCAGCGTGGCGCGACGACGATTGATAATTATGATGATAATGACTTTTTTAATTCAGGCAAAATGATCCGGTGGGGTAGGTTAGCTTTCGGGAGGGGGTCCCGAGCGACGCTTGTGCTCCCCTTCTCCCCGCCGCCCTGCGGCGAGGGCAGCCGTGTTGGGGGTGGGGCAAACCAGGTATGCAGCCGCTAAGCTTAATGCGTATGCGATTAGGGGTAAGGCCAATGCACGCGCCTTTACCCGCCCAGCTTTACCTCGACCCGGTGCGTCTGGCCGTCGCCAAACGGGGGCAGCACGTCGCCCGGGAGCGGCTGACCGTCCACCGTCAATGCGACGGTGTTGCCCGCGCCCGCCCGCGTCACGGTGATGGCATACGTCGCCCCGCGAAAACGGCGTGTCACGCGGAAGCCGTCCCAGGTTGATGGGATGCAGGGCGCGATGCGCAGCCCGTCGTACGCGGGCTGAATACCGAGGATGTACTGCGTCGCAGCCTGGTACGCCCACGACGCTGTGCCGGACAGCCAGCTGTTGCGCCCCAAGCCGAACTGGGGATGCTCATCGCCCAGGATATTCTGCGCGTAAACGTATGGCTCGCACTCGTATTCGTCGATGTGGTCGTTCTTGGCGGCGGGGTTGATCTGGGCGTAATACTGGTAAGCGCGGTCGCCATGCCCGGTCAGCGTCTCCGCGATCATCACCCACGGGTTGACGTGCAGGAAGATCCGCCGTTTTCCTTCGCGCCGGGTGGGTAGGTGCTCACGCCGCCCACATTCGGATCGAAGCCGTTGTAGCCGGGTGTGCTCAGCTTGATGCCGTGCCGGGTATTGAGCCACCGGTAGACGGAGTCCAGCGCGGCCACGGCGCGATCGCCGGGCGCGAACCCGGACATCACCGCCCACGCCTGCCCGTACGCGTAGATTTGCCCGGTTGCGTTGCGTTGGGAGCCCAGCGGCGTGCCATCCGCGTCGAAGTACTGCACATACCACGCCCCATCCCAGGCGGCGTTGACGCGCTGGCGCATTTGCTCGTACAGGGCGATGCTGGCGTCTGCCGCTTCGTGATCGCCCTGGAAGCGGGCCAGATCGATCAATTCGCGCAGTGCCCGGCCATACAGGCAGGCCGTGAACACCGATTCCGCTCCGGTCCGCAAGTTGATGCAGTCGTTCCAGTCGGCGAAGCCTAACAGCGGCAGGCCGTGCGCGCCCACGTCGCCGTGCGTGAAGGCAATGGCACGCTGCAAGTGATCGCGGACCGTCCCGCTTTCCAGCGGCGCGCCGTCAGCGTTTTTGTCGTAGTACGGCACGACTTCGTTCAGAAAGCCGAAATCGCCAGTTTCCTTGAGGTAAGCCGCCACCGCCAGCACGATCCACAGGTGATCGTCGCTGTAATAGTGCGGGCGGTCGTCGCGTTCCGCCGAATCCCCGACCGTGGCTTCCATCGTCAGCGGGTAGAACTGGTGCATGGCTGCGCCGCTGGGCCGCTGCACGCTGAGCAGTTGGGTGATAAAGGCGCGCGCCTCGTCTGGCATGTGCGCGACCACGGCCATCACGTCCTGTGAGCTGTCGCGGAAGCCGATCCCCCGCGAGCCGATCCCAAGCTGGTACAGCGACAGGAAGCGCGACCAGTTCTTGGTAGTGTTGCACTGGTGCGGATGGTGGATGTTGAGCATGCTGTTCATGGCGGCGTCCGGCGTTTCGACCTGGAGCACGGCCAGATAGTCCGCCCAAAACTGCCGGAGTTGGGCGAAGGCCGCGTCAACCGCCACCGGATCGCGGTAGCGCGCGATCGACGGGCGCGCTTCCTCAAGGCTGGACGCCTGGCCCAACTGCGTGATCAGCCGCCGTGACTCGCCGGGCGCGATCGATCCCAGCGGGTGCAGCAGGGCCGCGATATTGTCGCCGCGCCGCGCTTCGTAATTCCCCAATTCCGGCGCGTGCAGGCTGAGCGGATCCGCCCAAGTGCCGTATTCGTTCGCGCCCAGGAAGCGTTTGCGATCCGTCTCGAACGACGACGCCGGGACGTTGGACGTGGCGTAATTGATCTGTGTGTCGCGCTGCATGAACGCGTACTGGGTCAGGATCGTGCAGCCGTCCGCGTCGCGATGTGCGTCGCTTTGCATGGTCTGCGGGACCCAGTCGGCGTTGGTGAACTGCTTGAGCGCGTCGAAATGCGTGTATTCCACGACCGGAATCGCGTCAATGGTCAGCGGCTGGCCGGTCAGATTGGTGATCGTGATGTCGCGCAGCTCGCAGGTGGCCCCTGGCGGCACAAAGATCGTCACCTCAGTCCGCACGCCGTAGAACTCCGAGATTATGCGCGTATAGCCCAGCCCGACGTGGCACTCGTAGCGATCGTGCACGTCCAGCGTTGGTACGAAAAACGGCGAGAACACGCGGAAGCCATCCGGTTGGTGCAGTCGCACATAGAGTGTTTCGCCGTTGAAGCTCGACGCGGGCAGCTGTGGCAGGTACTTCACAATGCGATTCAGCGACGGGTCCTGCTTGCAGATCAGCGCGCCGCCGGTCTGGTCCACGAATCCGCCAAAGGCCAGCGTGCCCAGATAATTGATCCAGCGCACGGGCGTTTTGGGATCGGTGATGACATATTCGCGCTGCGGATCGTCAAAATAACCGTACTGCATGGGAACTTGCTCCTTACTGATCAGCGCAACGTCGCCACGACCGCGACTTCAGTGGCGCGGTCGTCCCAGGGGATCACGTCGCCGGCGATGGGCTGGCCGTCCACCGTCAGCGCGACGGTGTTGCCGGTCCCTGCGCGGGTGACCGTGATGTGATAGGTCACCCCCCGGCAGATGCGCGTCGCTTCGAAGCCATCCCAGCTCGTCGGGACGACCGGGGCCACTTGCAGCCCTTCGAAGGTCGGGCGAATGCCGAGAATCCACTGCGTGATCGCCACGTAATTCCAGGCTGCGGTGCCGGTCAGCCACGAGTTCTTGGCTTCACCAAAGGTGACGGCATCGCGCCCGGCGATCATCTGTGCGTAGACATACGGCTCGCAGCGGTGCACCTCGCTGATCGATTCGCGGGCCGACGGGTTGATGCGCGTGTAGTAGTCATGCGCGCGGTTGCCGCGCCCAAGGATGGCTTCCGCGATCATGATCCACGGGTTGGTGTGGCAGAAGATACCCGCGTTCTCTTTGTAGCCGGGCGGATAGGACGAAATCTCGCCCAGGTGCAGGTAATACTGTGAAAAGGCGGGCTGTTGCAGTACGATGCCATGCTCGGTGGCCAACCGCTCGCCGACAGAGTCCAGCGCGGCGCTGGCGATGCCGTCTTCCATGCCGATCCCGGCCATGGCGCAGATGCCCTGCGGCTCGATGAAAATCTGGCCTTCGGCGCATTCCTGCGCGCCGACTTTGTGTCCGGCGTCATCATACGCACGCAGGAACCACGCGCCATCCCAGCCGTACTCGCGGACGGTAGCGTCCATCTGCGCGGAGGCGGCGCGACAGCGCTGCGCCTCACCGGGATCGCCGCGCCGGTCGGCGATGGCGGCCATCTCGTCCGCGGCCAGCACAAACAGCCCGGCGATAAAGACCGACTCGGCGACTTTGCCCTCGCGGTTCGACGTCGTCTGGAAAGATTTGCCGGGCGCGTCGGAAAATGTGTTGAGGTTCAGGCAGTCGTTCCAATCCGCCCGCCCGATGAGTGGCAGCCCATGCGGGCCAAGCTGATCGATGGTGTAGCGGATGCTGCGCTGCAAGTGATCATAGAGCGGCTGCTCGGAGCCGGGCTGGTTGTCATAAGAGGCTTGCTCGTCCAGGATCGCCCAGTCGCCGGTTTCCTTCAGGTAAGCGGCGACGGCGATCACCAGCCACAGCGGATCGTCGTTGAAATTGCCGCCCACTGCGTCGTTGCCGCGCTTGGTCAGCGGCTGGTATTGGTGATATGCGCCGCCCGACTCAAGCTGCGTTGCGGCCAGGTCGAGAATCCGCTCGCGCGCCCGCGCGGGAATCATATGCACGAAGCCGAGCAGATCCTGGTTAAAATCGCGAAAGCCCATGCCGCGCCCAATGCCGGATTCGAAATAGGACGCCGAGCGCGACAGGTTGAAGGTCACCATGTTCTGGTAGGCGTTCCACACGTTGACCATGCGATCGGTGTGGATGTCGGGCGTTTTCACGGTGTAATTGTCGAGCAGCCCCGTCCAATAAACGCACAACGCCTTGAAAGCGGCGTCAACCTGTTCGAGCGTCATGTAGCGCGCGATCGTCGGCGTGACGGTTTTCTTGTTGATCACCTGCGAGCCGGGCGGATCGAACTTGTCCTCTTTGGGATTCTCGTGGTAGCCCAGCACGAACAGGACGGTCTTCTCCTCGCCGGGGCGCAGGTCCAGCCGGACGTGGTGCACTCCGACCGGTGCCCAGCCCAGCGCGACCGAATCCGAGCACGAGCCGCGCTCGACGGCCAGCGGATTGTCCCAGCCGCGATAGGGTCCTAAGAATGCTTCGCGCTGCGTATCGAAGCCGCTCAACGGGGCGGAACAGGCGAAATAGGCGAAATGATCGCGCCGCTCGCGGTACTCTGATTTGTGGTAGATCACGCCATCCACGACTTCGACCTGCCCGATGCTGAAATTGCGTTGGAAGTTGGTCGCGTCGTCCTGGGCATCCCACAGGCAGAATTCCACGCTGGAAAATACCGAGAGTGCGGCGTCCGTGGCGCGCTGGTTGGTGACGGTGAGCTGCCAGACTTCGAGCGTTTCGCCCAGCGGGACGAAGTAGCGCGTTTCGGCGTGGATGTCGTGCGCGGTCGAGCCGATGATGCTGTAGCCCAGCCCATGCCGGCAGGTATAGTCGTCGAGATCGCGGCGCGTAGGCTGCCAGGACGGCGACCAAAACGCGCCGCTGGAGTCGTCGCGCAGGTAGAGGTAGCGCCCGCCCATGTCGAGCGGGGCATTGTTGTAACGGTAGCGCGTGATGCGCCGCAGACGCGCGTCGCGATAAAACGAATAGCCCCCGGCGGTGTTGGAGATCAGCCCGAAATAATCTTCGTTGCCCAGGTAATTGATCCAGGGCAGTGGGGTATCAGGCCTGGAAATAACGTACTCGCGACGTTGGTCGTCAAAATAGCCGTAGCGCATAACGGACTCCTGCAAGAGGTCAAAAAAAATAACCTAAACGCAATCATCACCGCTGAAACTTTGTTCTGGGAGCGCTCCCAATCATGGCTTAAGTATAGAGCGAAGGGCCGCCCTCTGTCAATAGCGCCGCGTGCCGCCGATTCCCGGTTGGCGTCTCTGCCGGATCGAATTAGACTCAATTTATGGCGGATCCTTATAACGTTGTTAAGGCTGGATGATGCGTACAATTGAGTGGACGGCGAATAACACAGTGGTGATGGTCGATCAGCGGCAGCTGCCGTGGGGTCTGGTCTACGTCGAATACGACGACTACCGGGATGTCGCGGCGGCGATCACCGATATGGTCGTGCGCGGCGCACCGGCGATCGGCGTGTCGGCGGCGTTTGGAATGGCGCTGGCGGGCCGCCAATGTCCTGCGCTCGATGTGGGCAGCCTGCTGGAATTTCTCGAAGTGGCGTCAGTGATCCTGAAAAAAGCGCGGCCTACCGCGGTCAATCTAGCGTGGGCGGTCGATCATATGATGAATGTGGCGCGCGACGTGCGCTACGAGCGCGCCAACGATATTCGCGCGGCGCTGCAAGCCGAAGCGATGCGCATGGCGGACGCCGACGTCGAAACGAACCGGCGCATCTCACGCTATGGCGCGAGCCTGATCAAAGACGGCGATACGATCCTGCACCACTGCAACACCGGCATGCTGGCCACCGTCGATTACGGCACGGCCTTGGGCGTGATCCGCATGGCGCACGAGGACGGTAAACGCGTGCACGTGCTGCTGGATGAAACGCGGCCCCGTTTGCAGGGCGCGCGCCTGAGCGCGTGGGAATGCGAACAACTCGACATCCCCTACGACATCATCCCCGACACGGCGGCGGGCTATTTCATGCGGCGCGGTGAGGTCAATCTCGTGCTGTTTGGCGCGGATCGCGTGGCGACCAACGGCGACGTAGTCAACAAGATCGGATCGTACCAGATCGCCGTGCTGGCGCGGGAAAACCGCATCCCGTGTTATTCCGTGTTCCCGATTTCTACCGCCGACCTGAGCAAAGCCACCGGCGACGACATCCCGATCGAAGAGCGCGACCCCGCCGAAGTCCGCGCGCCGTATGGCTGCGAGCTGGTCCCGGAGCACTTCCACGCGCGCAATCCCGCCTTTGACGTAACCCCGCAAAAATATCTGGCCGGGCTGATCACCGACATGGGGATTCTGCTGCCGCCCTTCAACGTGACGCTGCCACAGGCGGTCAAGGCACACACGAACGGCATGTAGGAAACTGCTCGAAATGCCGCTATCCCGGCCTTTCCTCCAACCCGTGGGGGAAGGGAAAGGCGTCAGAAGTCCCTCTCCGCCACGCGCAGAGGGATTTTGGGAGGGGCTGAATCAGCTTCTCAAAGGTCTCTAAGAAGTCACGGCACGGCCACCGGCGGCGGACACAGCACGGGCAGCGCAGTGATCGGCTGGACCTGCACGCCCGCCAGCACGTTCTGATCGGGGTCGGGAATCAGGCGCGTGGGGATGAAGGGCAGATCGAACGTCCCGCGCGCCGATGCGCCCGGCACCGGCAGCAGCGCGTCCCACTGTTGGGTGTCGGCGGCGAAGCGCAGCGGCAGGTCGAGCGTATACGTGCCGGGCCGCGTCGGACACAGCAGCACATCCGCGCCCGTGTCTGATTCGGTCCAATAGAGCGTATAGCGCGGAATGCCGCCTTGCAGCAGCCATTGATCGAAGAACCACGCGAGGTCCTGTCCGCTGACCTGTTCGGCCAACTGCCACAGGTCGAGCGTTGTCGCCGGGCGCTGAGCAAACTCCGCCAGATAGGCGTGCAGCAGCGCGAAAAACGTGCTGTCGCCCAGCGTATTACGCAGCATGTGCAGCACCCACGCCCCTTTGTCATAGCTGGCGATGCCGAACATCTCGCCCGGCTCGGGGGCGATCAGCGGGGTAGCGCGTTGATCGGTCAGCAGCGACTGCTCTGACGTGCTGCGCGCCGCGATGGCCGAGGTCGCCCCCTGTTCCACTTCGCGCGCTAGCCACTCGGCCAGCGTGGCGAAGCCCTCGTTCAGCCAGATATCGGCCCACGTCCCCGGCGTGACGGTGTTGCCGAACCATTGATGCGCCAGCTCGTGCACCAGTAGATCGTGAATCTCAACCCCCGACATATCCAGCACGCTGTCCGGCATGATCGTCATGGTCTGCGTTTCGAGCGCCATCCCCACGCGCGGTACAACCACATGCCCGTAACTGGCGAACGGGTATGGGCCGAACAACGCGGCCAGCTCGTCCAGAGCGGGCGCGGTCGCGGCGAAGAGGTCGCCCGCCTCGTCCGCGTGGTCGCTGTAGACGTAATTGCGGATGGTCACGCCGTCGGGGGTTTGTTCCTCGCTGACGGTGTAATCGGCGATGGCGACCATCGCCAGATATGTCGCCATCGGGTAGGGCATGTTCCACACAAAGGTGCGCGTGCCGTCGCCGTTATCGGTGGGATCACCGACTGGCTGCCCGTTCGCCACGGCGACCAATCCCTTCGGCACACGCAGCCGGAAGTCATAGGTCGCGCGGTCCGAGGGGTGATCGTTGCAGGGGAACCAGGTATGTGCGGCGTCCGGCTCATTGAGCGTGGAGACGCGCCCCTCCGTGAAAAACATGCCGATGTCGAAAAACGGCATATAGCGGCTGCGGAACGGCTGCGGTGCAGCGCTGTAGGTGATCGCCACCTGAACGAGCGTCCCATAGGCGACCGGTCTGGGAAGCTGGATCACCAGCTTGTTCTGCTTGGCGGTGTAGGGCGCGTCGGCTCCGTCCACGCTGACGCGCGTCACGTCCAGTTCGGCAGCATCCAGCGCCAACGCCGCCAGCTGGTGCGTCATGATGCGCACGTCGAGCACCGCCGTCCCCCTGAGCGTGCCCGCGTCCACGTCGAAGGCCAGGTCGAGCGCGTAATGCAGCACGTCAAGATCGCGGCTGCCCAGTTCCGGCGCGAGCGGATCGCCCCGGCTGACCGAAGTCAGCGCCGCCGTGATGCGGGCGTTCACCAATACGGCGGTCAGCGCCGTGTTGGGGAGCACGGCGTTAGCGGCGTCAAGCGCCTGGCTCCACGCGGCGGCGGGTGTGACCCAGGTATCCCCGGCCGAGTCCCCGCCCCGCCACACTAGCCCGATCAGATCACCACTGCTCGTGTTGAACACGGGCGCGCCTTCCGGCAGCGGACTATCCGCGTGCAGCACCACAGACGGCACCTGCCACGGCCCGCCCAGGCGTGGCCGCGTCGGCGGGCAGGGGAGTATCCTGCCAGGAGTCTACTGTCCCGCCGATCACGTCGGGCGGCTGGTCGGCGTGTGGGGCCGTGCTGACGACGGTCGTGTCCAGGGTAGGTGGCTCGAAGCTCAGGCGGGCGGGGATCACGCCGCGCGCCTCGACCGCGTCCGCGTCTACCGAGAACAGCGCGATGTCGTGGGCGCGGTTGGCGTAGACCAGCCCCAGGATCGGCACCGGCTCTGCGTCGCGCGCATCGCCCGCGCCGGGGAAGACGAAGCCTGCTCCCGCCATGCGCACGAACGGCTGGCAGGTGCCCTCGGCTTCGGCCAGCGGCGTCCAGGTCCCGTCACAATCGGCGAAATCGGCCATCTGCTCGCCCGGCTCGGGAATCCCGTCCCCGTCGTATTCGGCGATCTGGCGGCTGGGCGAGATAGGCGGATCGTCGACCGTGTAATAGCGCCCGTCGAGCGTCCAGGGGTGCCAGTTGGTGATCACCAGCCCGCGCCCCAGATACACGCCGAAGGCCGACGGCGGCGATTTGACGCCAGGGAACACGATTCCGGCCAGGGCCGCCAGCGGGATCCCGTGATCGGGCGTCTGGGCCTCGGCGGGGATCGGGGCTGCCCATCCGACCAACGGGGCCGCGCCCAGCGCGACGATCAGCACGAGCGATAACAGACGGGGCAGGCGGTCAGCGTTCATAGGGCGGGCTACTCCGAGGTGCGATTCTGTAATGGGTACGGATCAGGATAGGTCGCGCGGCTCCCAGAAGTCCGGCGGCAGCGTCACATCGCGCGGAGATCGCTGACCGGTAATCTGCCAATGCTCGCCGTGCAGCGTGATCAGCGGGCGCAAGTCGAGCGTTTCAGCGTCCGGGCTGAGCGCCCACGCGCCGATCGTGCTCAAGCGCGGACCGCTCGCCGTGCGTTTGAGGACCGCCACAAACGGCAGATGCTGCGCCAGGGCACGGTGAATCGCCGCCTGCTCGATGGCCGGGTGGGCTTTGCGCACGACCATACTCAACGCGCTGCGCAGCCGGTCGGGCTGTCCGGCTCCACGAAAAACCAGCAGACAGCGCGGCGCGTCCTCACGCGCTAGCAGGTCCCACAGCGGGGCGGCTTCGTCGCCGCGAATCTCGTCCACGACCAGCCAGTCCGGCGACCCGTCCAGCGCGGCCCTAAGCTGCTCCGCGAATCCGATGCCGGGCTGATCCTCCGCCGGAGGAACCGGCGTCAGGCGCATGGCTTCGGGCGGCAAATCCAATTCGGGCGCGCGCTCAACGGCAGTCAGCGTGCCGTACAGCGCCGGGATCAGCGCCCCGGCCAGCGTCGTTTTGCCCAGCGCCACATCGCCCACGATCAGCAAGCCGTGATCGGCGGCCAGCACCGCGCGCAGCAGATCTGCGCCCTCGGCAGGCAGTACGCCGAAGCGCTCCCGCAGATCGTCCAGAGTCAGCGCGTGGGCGGGATGCAAGCGGATTGTCAGGCTGTAATCCGGGCTGATGGGCGGCGCGACGAGACTCACGCGCGCCGTGCGGTTGAGCATGACCAGACCAGCTTCGACAAACGGATTATCGCCGGGCAGCAGGCGCTGGATCAGCGTGCCCAGGTGCTCGCGATCATCGAACGCGGCGCTGACCGGTTCGAGCGGTCCCAGGCCGTGCCGGACGTGGATCGCCGCAGGACCATTGATCGTGATCTCGGTGACGCTGTCATCGCGCAGCGCGTCATCGAGCGGACCGAACGTGAACAGGTAGCGGTAGGCGCGCTCGATCAGCGCAATTTTGTCGGCGGCGGACAGCGTGATCGCTTCGACCGCCAGCACGTACTCGGTCACTTCGCGCACCAATGCGCGGCGCTCGCTTTCCGTGGTCAGGTCGCGCAGGATGTCAGGACGGTGGGCGGTTTCGGCGTGAAACTGGCTCTGGACCAGTTCGCGCAGCGCTTCCAAAGAAAAACTGGGACGTCCCCCACGCCCCGGCACGATCGGCGAGAGATCGGCAGGCGGGCGGTGGCCGTTGCCATTGCCGTTGCCCGACGGATCGTCAGGGGCGGGATCGGATGGCGCGTTAAGATGGTCGAACAGCGGCATAGCCGGGTCCTTTCAAGTGTCCGATCGGGTCAGGGCAGGCTCACAGCGGGCCGGTCAATTTAACGCAGCACAGGTCGAAATGCTCCTGGTCGAACCCTTTGAGTACGGCCCGCATAGGAGCGATGTCCAGGTTATCCGCCTGGGCAGACAGCCATTCCCCGATCTCCGGGTCGGCGCAGACTTCCGCCGAAACGACCACGTCCGCACCACTGGACAGGCTCTCCAGCCGCGCGGCGATATTGACCGTCGAGCCGAAATAATCCAGCCGGTCATTGAGCGATACGGCGATCGCCGGGCCGAAGTGCAGCCCCACCTTGAGTTGGAGGGCGGGTTGGTTCCCGGCGGGCGCGGCCAGCCGCTGTTGGGCGAGCAGCCCGGCGCGCAGGGCCGCGACCGGCTGCCGGAAGGCGGCCATGATCGAGTCGCCCAAGGTCTTGACGACGACGCCCCCTTCCGCGTTGACCGTCGCGCGCAGGATGTCGAAATGATCCATCACCAACCCGAAGGCGGGCGCGTCCCCGATCTCGCGGTAGAGCCGCGTCGAGCCGCGCAGATCGGTGAACAGGATCGCCAAAGTCCCGACCGAAATCCGTTCACCGGGCCGCAACGCCTCGCTGGCGAACAGGTCGCGGAAACTCTGCTGCATGGTGACTTCGGCGGCGGTGGCGGCCAGGTCGCTCCACGCGGTGCGCTCCAGGATGAACAACTGCTCGCTGCCGCTCTGGTTGACCAGATGTAGCGTGGGATGCGTGTCGACATACGGCTCGTCATTGTGCCAGCCGTGCGGGTGAGCGTCGAGGGTCGTTTCGCGCTCGCCTCCGGGCCCGGCTACCAGAACTCTGCCCGCCGGGCAGCGCGGGCGCGCGCAGCCGGTAATGCCCCTCTTCGAGCAGGGGCGTGATGTCGATGCTCTCACCGGACGCGAGCAGATGCTGCGCGGTGACGTGCGGCGTATCCTGCGGGCCACCAACGCAATACACGCCGCGTTCCACGGCGCGAATGGCCGCGTTGGGGCGGAACGTCAGCTCGACGGAACGGTCGAAGTTGGCGGTGTAGTCCATGTTGCACATGTTGCAGTGCACCGTGCGGTTGATCCCGCCCAGCGTGGGCACGCTCTCGTTCGCGCCCCGGCAGGTCGGGCACAACAAATCCCATTGCAGATCGAGCAAACCGCGCCGCGTCGCCCACAGGCACAGCGTCAGCACGGCGCTGCGTTCCGCGCCCCAATGATCGGCCAGCACAAACGGTTGCAGCCGCGCCAGCGAGATCGGATCGGCGCTTTCGATCGTGTCGATCAGGCGGTCCAACAACGCGGAGTCCACGCCATCCGCCAGCAGCGCCGCGCGCGCAGCTTCGATTCGTTTGCGCGCCGCTGCCGGGAGTCGTTCCGCGTGCGCGGCTCCTAATGGAGGTTGTCCCGCTTCCAGGAGGTGATCATACGCGGCGAAACTGCGCGCGAAGGCGCGCCGTGAGATGATGCCGATCTGCACCGGGATGCCGAGCAGGCCGAGCAGCCCACGCGGGCGTGCCCAGACTTCGTAGTCGAGCTGAGTGCTGCCATCGTCTTGCGGCGCGAGCGCCAACCGGATGCGCATTTCAGCCAGCGGACCGCGCGTGTACTGGCGCACGACACCAAAGCGCTGAGGGTAGGTCCATTCGAACGGTTCTTGCACATATTCGAGCGGCACACCAAACTTCGCCAGCCGCACGCGCTGGCGCCCATAATCCTGTGGCGACTGCGCATAGATGACGCCCGTCGCCGCCGGCACGCCGGAGTCGTGGTCGAAGCGGTTCGTATTGCTGACGAGCGGCCACAGCGCCTCGACGCTGGCCTGCAAGCGCCACTGCCAGTGATAATACCGTTCGGGGAATCGCATGCTGTGCTCCCCTCAGCTGCATGGGAACGCCAGAGGCATCTGCCTCTGCTGAGAAAGCTAAACTATCTGGCGTGAATTTGCAACCCGGGCGGCGCCTGGAGTTGGCACGCGAGGGAGCGATGTGTTACACCCATTCATAATGGCCGAGCCGAGGACCACTGCACATGAGTCAGGACGCAAACACCGAACCACCCTATTTATACGTCACTACCACCGGGTGGAAGTCCGGCAATCCCCACACAATTGAGATCTGGTTTGTCGCCTACCAGGGGCGCTACTACATCGTATCCGAACACCGCGAGCAATCGCACTGGGTACAAAATATCCGGCACAACCCGGCGATCACCCTGCGCGTGGGTGAGACGACGTCACCCGGCACCGGGCGCGCGATCGATCCCGCCGCCGAACCAGCGTTGGCGGCTGCCGTTGCGGCGCTGATGGAGGCGAAATACGAGTGGAGCGACGGGTTGATCGTGGAGCTGACGCCGCAGTCTGCCGGGGAATCTTAGAAAATAGACCGTTCTTTATGCTTTATTTCAATATTGAAGGAGCCAGCGATGACCGATCACCCTTCACCTGCTGTGTATTTTGCCGGAGCGATCCGCGCCGGACGCGCGCTGCAGCCCACCTATGCCGCGTTGGTCGCGCACCTTATTGATATGGGCTGTGTGGTGCTGTCGGAGGAAGTGGGTTCGGCGACTCTTGACGAGGAGGAGCGCGGTCTGACTGATGCGCAGATTTATGTGCATGATTTAGAGCGGTTGGCGATGGCTGACGCGGTGGTGGCCGAGGTGACGGTACCTTCGCTTGGCGTTGGCTACGAGATTTCTTACATGCTCCACCACCGGGAGCGACCCGTGCTGTGCCTGTGTCGCGAAGGTACCTCGTTGTCGGCTATGCTGACCGGCAATCCTCATCCGGGACTGCGGCTGGTGTTCTATCCCGATCTCGATCACGCCTTAGCGGCGATCGATCACTTCCTGGCGCGGCTGCCGGCCGAATAACCCGGCGCGCGTCCTATTTCACGACTCTAAAGCTGGCGACCAGCGCGTCCAACGTGTTCAGAGACGGAGAGAAAGCGTCCGGACTGGCGGCGTTCAATGTCGCGATGCTGTCGATGTTGTACTGCTGCATGGTCGCGACAAAGCTGTCCATGTTGAAATCGGGCGCGATTTGTGCCGGGAACAGGTCGGTGTTCAGCTTGGCGATCATCGAGACATAGGCCGTGCCGTCATGCGTCAGGCCCTGGAACGTGTACATGAAGCTGTCGCTGGTGAAGGGCGTGATGCCCTGGCTGAAGAACGTGATATAGCTCACGCCCGACACGTCGACGCCATCCACATACTGCGCCCGCGCGCGGATCACCTGGGCAGCAGGGAAGACCGGCAGGAAAGGCAGCTCAGTGTTGCTCTCGTTGGACAAGGGGACCATGTAATCGTCCAGATTGGGCCGCGTGAGCAGCAGTTCTTGCATCGCCTCGCGCCGCATGGCGTAAAAATCGTAGGGCGCGAAGTTTTCCACCGGGAAGACGAGAATGGCGACATCAGCGTCCAGAATACTGGGGACAGGTGCGCCCGTGCTGAGGAGTTCCTTGGTCAGGATGAATTCGGTATGGGCTGCCTGCGGTCCCCCAGGTTGGGCCAGATCGGGCGGGTCGCCGGGCACTTGCGCGATGCTGACATTCGACGCGAGCATCGGGTCAAGTGTGAAGCTGAAATGATTGAACATTACCGTGTTTGATCCCCCGTTTTGCGCCAGCGCCGGAGACAGGCCCAGGAGCAGCGTCAGGACCAGGGCGAAGAGCGAGCGTTTCATGGTAGTTCTCCTGTTTAAGGTTAGGACTTATGGTAGCACGATCATAGCAGAAAGTGGGCAAAATCATTAGATACGAGTGCCTTACGCCGCGTGGGCGGCCGTCCTACGCACGAACTACGCTGGCCGGGGAACGGGGTGACAAACGAGGAGAATGGGCCAATAGACATTGAGCCAGGACCACATCAAAGGGTGATCCTGGCTCAATGTTCGTATTCGGTTGTCAAGATGTATGGTCGCTCCTTTCGAGGATCCTTCATTTCTTGACAGGTAGCCATCGAACATCACA
The DNA here is from genome assembly GCA_963826505.1 of uncultured Chloroflexia bacterium. Lineage (GTDB taxonomy): Bacteria > Chloroflexota > Anaerolineae > Aggregatilineales > Aggregatilineaceae > CAWGXG01. The sequence goes on along the minus strand of CAWGXG010000009.1, from coordinate 11,177 downwards.
CTGGCTACTGCATTCACTGTATCACGGATCGGGTTTTTGAGTCAAGAAAGTCGTGATGTGACTGGATCGGAAGTTCGAAGGTCTTCCCGTAACACGCCAAAAACGAAGCGTCGCGCTGGCCGGTTCGGTAGACGCGTCAATGGTTTCTTTATTATTTTCACACTTCCGCCGCGTTGGAAAAACGGCCCTTTCAGGGTACAATAACAGGTAAGGATAATTGTGTCCGAATGACGCTGTTCCTCAGCTGTCCCCGTCATTGGGGGCGAAGTTGCGCGTAAATTTCCGTGCGTTTGTGACCATGTAGTACCGCTGCCGCTGCTCGACATCGACATTTTCTGCACGCGCTCAGTCGCATTGATGGGGTTTTAGCTCGTTTTGGCCCTGTCGCCAACCACCATGCTGTCCTTTCCGATATGGCCGGGCCGCTGATTGCCGTTCTGAACGACTTCTCTGTAGTCGACGCTGGCGCCGCGCTTGTGTTGCGACGCTTTAGGCTGCCAAGGAGAGGGCCCTGTAGGGTGTGATCATTCGCCATTAATGAAATATGGCTTATAGAAGAATAGGAGTTTTAACAATGTCACCCAGCGACCGGATTTATCGACCGCTCACGCGCGGCAACCTGGACGAGCTGCCCCAGGTCCATGCATTGCCGCCCGATGTGCGACACGGGATCGATGTGGTTTCGACGGTTTTCCCGTTCCGCTCGAACCGCTACGTGGCCGATCATCTGATCGATTGGAGCAAAGTGCCCGACGATCCTATTTACCAACTCACATTTCCTCAGCGCGGCATGTTGTCCGATGACGAATTCCACGCCATCTCGCGTCTGATCCGCCGCAAAGGGCCAGAAGAGCAGATCAAAGCGGCAGCGCATGCCATCCAGATGCGCCACAATCCTCACCCCGCCGGACAGATGGAACACAACATCCCTACGCTGAACGGCAAGCCGCTATCCGGACTCCAGCACAAATACCGCGAAACGGTGCTGTTTTTCCCCAGCAAGGGCCAGACCTGCCACGCCTATTGTTCGTACTGTTTTCGCTGGGCCCAGTTTATCGGGAATCAGGATTTGAAATTCGCGGCGCGCGAGGTGGATGGACTGGTCCAGTATTTGCGGCTGCACCCCGCAGTCACGGACGTGCTGTTCACCGGCGGCGACCCGTGCGTGATGAGTACGCGCGCTATGCGGCGTTATATGGAGCCGCTGTTGGGGTTGGAACTGTCTCACGTCCAGACGATCCGCATCGGGACGAAGGCGCTCGCCTATTGGCCGCAGCGTTTCGTCACCGATCCCGACGCTGACGACCTGCTGCGCCTGTTTGAACAGATCATCACCAGCGGGCGGCACGTCGCCATCATGGCGCACTTCAGCCACCCGCGTGAAATGGCGACTCCCATTGCCCAACGTGCGATCCGCCGTCTGCGGGATGTGGGCTGCGAAATCCGCATGCAGGCCCCGCTGATCCGCTACGTCAACGACAGCGAACAGAGCTGGGCGTCCCTGTGGCGTGACGGGGTGCGTCAGGGCATGCTGCCCTATTATATGTTCGTGAGCCGCGATACCGGTCCGAAGAATTACTTCGAGCTGCCGCTGGCGCGTTCGGTCGAGATATTTCGCCATGCCTACCGGCAGGTATCGGGATTGGGGCGCACGGTACGTGGTCCGGTGATGTCCACCACGCCCGGCAAAGTGCTGATACACGGCGTGAGTCACGTCGGCGGGCACAAAGTCTTCGTGTTGTCCTTCTTGCAGGCGCGCAATCCCGACTGGGTCAAGCGGCCGTTCTTTGCCCGCTTCGATCCGGAAGCGACCTGGTTCACGGACCTGAAGCCCGCGTTTGGCGAACGCTTCTTCTTTGAGGATGATTCGGTGCAGGCGGCGGCTCCGCGCCGCCACGCGCTGCCGATGGCGTGATGTGCTGGCCCAACTACTACGCATCGCGGGGAACCACTCACGCGCAGTTTTCCCCAGCCCTAAGTCTCCTCTCCATAGCGGAGAGGAGACTTGACGCTCGCCTGGTTGCCCCTCTCCACCGCGTGGACAGAGGACCGGGGGTAGGGCTGATCGCCGTTAAATCGGGGCGGCAGGGACGTAGGTGTCCATTTTGAAATCTGGCTCTTTGACGGGCAGCACGTCCACCAGCTCATATTGGCGCGAGCCCAGCCCGATCGCTTCCGCGTGTTCCAATGCCTCGTAAGGATCCTTGTACGGCCCGTGAATCCACTGGAACGGGTGTCCCTCGCGCGTGATGATCTCCATCATGCCCGGCAGATTTTCCTCGATGATCGGAGTTTGCGCGGTCATGTCCAGCACTGCTTTCTCAATCGCGACGATGTCATCCGAGCCGAAGACGCCCGCGTCGGGCAGAATCGGCATGCTGGTGAAGCCGAAGCAGTCGCACATCGGCGTCATCATGGTTGCCAGGCTGAGGAAGGTGGTGTTGCCCGGCGCGAAAGTGTCCAGCACCAGCTTGGCGGAGAGGTTCACGACGTGCATGAAGGCCATGAAGTTGCTGAGCTTGATCTCGAACGCGCCGTTGGCGACAGCCTGGCAGCGCATGCACTGGTTGCATTTATAGGTGTGCAGGTGCAACCCGTCGGGATCTTCGCGGTCGTCCACGATCGCGCCGTACGGGCAGGACTCGCGAATGGCGACGCGCGTCGCTTCGTCCGGGCACAGGTCCTTATGGAAATAGGGATCGAATTCCGACACATCGTGCATGGCTCCGCGCGTCTTGCCGTCCATGCAGCCCAGCGCGAGATTCTTCACGGCAGCGCCCCAACCGGTCGCCGGGTGGCCCTTGATATGGGCGAAATCGATCAGAAAGTCGGCTTCGGCAATGGCCCCGCCGATGTGAAATTCCTCTACGCCGCGATAGGTGTGCTGACGGGTCACGAACCATTTTTCGTCGATGCCCGTGCTGGAATAGAGTGGGCAGCCCAGCGTTTCGGCGGTGTAGCCGCGCGTGTGAGCGGTCGCTACCGAGGCCGGTACATCGGTGACGAAGGGGTGTCCGCCGCCGTCCAGCACAGCCTGAACGACTTTGCGCACGAAGACCGGGTGAACCATCGAATAGCCGACGTCGTAGCCCAGATGCATCTTGATGGCGACGCGCTTCCCGTTGACGCGCTCGCGCACGTTGAGGCGCTCAAGGATGAGATCGAGCTTGGCAGGCAGCGTTTCGCCCGCCTCAAGTTGAGCCTGACGAGGTGATCCCCAATACACGGTGCTGGTCATAGTGGTAGTCCTCTTCTAATTCTTGTAAACGTGTATGATGTGTGAAGCATGGCACTTTCCGCCCATGATACCACAATTCCAGGGAGTCTCACGCCGGTCATAGTACACCAAAGCAGGGTTAACAAAAGCATCACCGCGCCGCGCCATTTTGCAAAGTCGCGCCGTGTGCCAATAATCCTATCAGGCAGCGTGCGCGTACGCAGTTGGACGCTGCGGCTACCGCGTGCGCCGGTGAAGGAGAACCAATATGCAGCTTGTGCCCATGACTGATGCTGAATTTGCGGCCTACCGTGCTGTTCTGATTCCGGAGTACGCGGCGGAGCATGTCCGCGCCGGGAACTGGCCGGCTGAAGAGGCCGAAACGCTCGCGGAAGGCCAGATTCAAGAGGTCCTGCCACAGGGCGTGGCGACGCCCGATCATTTTCTGAACGTGATGCACGTCGATACGGAGTCCGAGCCGGTCGGGGTGATCTGGTTCTGCCTGATGCGGCGCGGCCCGCGTACCATAGCCTTTGTGTATGATGTCATCGTGTACGAGTCCTACCGCCGCCGGGGGTACGCCCGCGCGGCGCTGCGCCTCGTCGAAGAACAGGCGCGCGCGCTGGGTGCGGAGCGCATCGCCTTGCATGTCTTCGGCTATAACGACGGCGCGCGCGCCTTGTACGAGGGGCTGGGCTATACGGTGACGGATATCTCGATGGCGAAGCCGCTGTAAGGACGGGCGGGATCAGCGCAGCCGTTTGAGCCGTGGATCGAGCACGTCGCGCAGGCCGTCGCCCAGCAGGTTGAAGCCCAACACGCCCAGCATGATCGCCAGTCCGGGGTAGATCATCAACCAGGGCGCGATCTCCGCGATGCCCTGGCTGTCGCTGAGCATGACGCCCCATGAAGGTTCAGGGGGCTGTACGCCCAATCCCAAAAAGCTCAAACCGGCCTCGGTGAGCAGCGCCCACGACAGCGCCAGGCTGAACTGCACGATCAGCGGGGCGAGTGTATTGGGCATGACATGGCGCAGCACGATACGACGGCTCGACATCCCGACACAGCGCGCGGCGGTCACAAATTCCATTTCCTTAACAGATAGCACGGGGCCGCGCGCCACGCGCGCGAAAATGGGCGTGTACACAACTGCGATTGCGATGATCGTCTTGTTCAGTCCGTGCCCCAGAATCGTCACCACGAGCAGCGCCAGCAGAATGGCCGGGAACGCGAAAAATACGTCCATGATGCGCATCATGACATTGTCGACGTTGCCCCCGGCGTAGGCGGAGATCGTCCCGATCAGGGTGCCCAGCGTGCCGGAGATGGCCACAGACAGCAGCGCCACGTAGAGCGAATTGGTCGCGCCTTTGATCAGGCGGCTGAGCACGTCGCGGCCAAACAGGTCGGTGCCCAAACGGTATTCCGCGTCCGGCGCGTGCAGGCGGTCGATGCGGTGCTGCTCGGTGGGTGGGTAAGGAGTGACGTGCAGCGCGCCCATCAGCGCCACAATCACATAGGTCGTGATGATGATCAAACCCATCGTGCCGCTGCGACTGCGCAAGAGCCGCCGCATGATGGGCATTTCCTTGGTGGGCGCGCCCGTCAAGGCCAGGGTGCTGGGAGTATTAATTGTGCTTGGCATAGGAAATCCGGGGATCGATGACCGCGTAGATCAGGTCTACGACCAGGTTAATCACGACAAAATTGCATGCGATGAATAATGTTGCGCCCTGAATCAGCGCGTAATCGCGCTGCGAAATCGCGTTGAGGGCCAGGCGGCCGATGCCGGGCAGGGCAAAGACCTGCTCGATGATGACGGCGCCGCCCAATAGATATCCCAACTCGACGCCCACGAGCGTCACCACCGGGATCAGCGCGTTGCGCAGGGCGTGTCGGACGATGACGGCCCGCGGTCGTAAGCCTTTGCTGTGCGCCGTGCGGATGTAGTCTTCGCCGAGGACCTCCAGCATCGCAGAACGCGTGGTGCGCATCACCGAGGCCGAAAACGCAAACCCGAGCGTGAAGCGCCGGAAAGATAATTTGTTGAAGATTTTTGAGCGGGTCCTGCGTAATCTCGACGTAGTTCCCGGCATTGGGCAGCGTGTTGAAATAAACCGACAGCACGTAAATCAGCAGCGTGCCGATCAGGAAATTGGGGGCGGCCAGCCCGATCAGCGAGAACAGCCGTCCGAACAGGTCGATAAACGAATTGTGCAGCACCGCCGACATCGTACCGATCGAGATGCCGATCGTCAGCGCAAAAATCAGGGCCACGATCGCCAGTTCGAGCGTCACCGGGAAGCGGTCAAGCAGCAAGGTGAGCACGGGTTTGCCCTGGCGGATGGAGTAGCCCAGATTGCCCTGCACGACGTCGCCCATCCAGATCAGGTACTGCTCGACAGGCGGCTTGTCGAGTCCGAAATACTGCTCCAGCGACTGGCGTTGGGTGTCGGTCAGCATGCCGGCTTCGGTGCCCAACATGGCGACGATCGCGTCTCCGGGCACCAGGCGAATGGCGATGAAGACCAACAGAGTCACTCCCACCAGGGTCGGAACGGCGGCGATCAAGCGCTGCGCGATGTAACGAAACATGGCTCTCCTTTGTGGGCGGCTGCGGGGCCCCACCCTGCAAACCGCCGGTTTGCTGCGCCTCGCACTGGCGAGGCGCACCGGGCGACCGCCCGGAGGGTGGGGCCGTCAACGCCGCGTCGCGCGCGCCGTTAGCGGTTGATCTTCACCTGAGCCAGGGATTGGATCGTACCGGTCGGATTGGGCACAAACCCTTCGATGTAGTTCTGCTGCCCGGTGTAGAGATAGCCGGTGTAGAGCCAGATCCAGGGCGAGGTTTCGGCGAGATGCTTCTGGAGCTCCGCGAAGATGTCGTAACGCTTGGCCGGATCGGTCTCGACCTGACCCTGCTTCATCAGCGAATCGAGCGTATCGTCCACGTAGCCCGCCACGTCTTCGAAGCGCGCGCCGTACTGCCAGTAGCGCGAGTACATGGCATAGGGGTCAGCGCGGCCACCGTTGAGTGCGACGGCCGCGGTGAAGTCCGCCGCCAGCCAACGATCGACGTAGACGCCCAGCTCCATCGCATCGATCTGCACGTTGATGTTGATCGCCTTGAGCTGTTCCTGGATCACCTGCGCTTCGGACAGCGCGGTGGGGGGTTCGTCGTTAGCGAGGATTATGGGCAGGTCGAAGCCGTCTTGCATGCCGGCCTGAGCCATGAGGTCTTTGGCTTTCTGTACATCCTGTGTGTAACAGAACAGCTCGTCTAGCGGCACTTCGTAGGCGGGGATGGTGATTGGGCCGGTGACTTTCCCTTCACCCAGACTCGCCACATCGATCACCTCTTGACGGTTGATGGCACACGAGATCGCCTGGCGTACCTCAAGGATATTCAGCGGCTCGACCGCGGCACGCAGCTGCAGCACATGGTAAGCAATATCCGGCGCGCGGTTGATGGTGACATTAGTACCTTCGACGGGCAGCGTTGCGATCAGCGGATCAAGGAATGTTGCAAAATCGATCTCGCCTGCGCGCAGTGCCGCCATGATGGTGGATTCGTCGGGAATAATGCGGATTTCGATGCCGTCCACATACGGACCCTCGCCCCAATAGTCGGGATTGGCCTTGAGGATGGTCTTCTGGTCCGGTTCCCAGCTTTCGAGCGTGAACGGGCCGGTGCCGATCACAGTCGTGGTTGGATCGCCGCTCTCGATCAGCTCGGAAGGCAGGATCGCCGTGTTGATGCTGGACATGGCGGCGACCAGCGGCACATCCACCAGGTTCAGATGCATGACGACGGTGTATTCGTCGGGGGCATCCATCGAGTCGATGCTGACCAGGTTGGTGCGCGTGGCGGCGCCGGTCGCTTCGTCCAGGATGCGGTTGACTGAGGCGACCACATCTTCTGACCCGAAGGTCGAGCCATCGTGGAAGGTCACGCCCTGGCGCAGATGCCAGGTGAGGGTCAAGCCATCATCAGAGAATTCCCAGCTTTCGGCCAGCGCGGGCACGATGGCGAGGTTGGCATCTGTCTGGACCAGCGTATCGTAGGTCAGCCCCAGCAGGAGCAGTGACGAAAACGCCGTCTGCGTGTGCGGATCGAGGCCGGTTGAGTCGACTGATCGGGCCATGATCAGAGTGTTGCTGCCGCCCTGGGCCGCTGCCGGTCCCGCTACGCCAACGCCGATACCTACCAGCGCCAGCGCTACTACCAGTAACAAACGAGTGATTCTAGACATTGTGCGCTCTCTCCTGATCCAACAAATTGACGTTCAAATCCGATCAACCCAAACCACAGTCTGAACAGATCTGTGAACTTACGGGCGGTCCACCTCCTTCGTCACGCACTCCGCCGCCGGGATGCACGCTGCACGCGCCTAACCCGGTGGTGCCAACCGCTTCCAGTAGATCAATTCGGTCACATCCGGCAGCACGTAGCCCGGCACCGCGCCAATCTGCGTGTAGCCCTGCCGCCGGTAGAAACGCTGAGCGTCGGCGTTGAAGTCCGACACCAGCAGGAAGAATTCGTGTGCTTTATTGAGCGCCGTCTCCGTCTCGACCGCCTCCAGCAGCGCCGCGCCGATTCCGTGCCCGTTGTAGGCCGCGTTCACACCCAGGATGCGCAGGTACGGGCTGCGTCCGAAGGCTCCCGACCACACCACCCAGGCCAGCCCGCACGCCCGATCCGCGTCCATGTCGGCCACGAGCAGCAGATCCCCGGCGGTGAGTCCAGCGGCGAGCGCCGCGCGAGCTTTGTCCGCCGTGAGTTGGTAGCGTTGCCACAGCGGTGTCGCGGCCATCCACTCAGCCGCGATCGGGCTGTCCAACGGATCCATAGGGCGAATGGTCAGGGTATCCACTGCGATCTCGGTTTCAGGTTGGGGCGCGGGCGCGTTCGGCGTCTCCGCGCGCGCCGATTAGCGGTTAGCCGGGCGATACCCCGCGCTGTTGGGACCGCCGTTGCCGGTGATCCGCGCGTGGCGCAGGATAGCGCGAAACTCGTATTCGTCGCCCCGGTAGACAGACTGCACATATTCGATGGGCCGGTCCCCATCGTTGTAGGTGACGCGTGACAGGCGCAGCACGGGGGTATGGGCGTCGATGCCGAGCGCGTCGCGTTCGTCGTCGTCGGGCAGTCCCGCTCGGATGGTCTGCATGGCCCATGTCACGATCACGCCATAATCGCGCTGCAACACGTCGTACAGCGATTCCCGGCTGAAGTCGTTGCCGTCGAGCAGACCGGGGCACAGGTAGTGCGGGATATGCGTCGTTTCGAGCGCCAGCGGGCGGTTGTCAGCCAGGCGTGCGCGGCTGAGGACGGCGATTTCGGTTTTCGGCGCGACCTGGAGATGCAGCGCCAGATCACGGTCCGCCACGACGATGGCCGCGCGCCGCACCCGGCTGGAAGGCCGCATCCCGCGCCGCCGCATATCCTCGCTGAAGCTCGTCAGCGTCCATAACTCCTGACTGATCGGCTGGGCGCTGACAAACGTCCCTTTGCCGACTTGCATGCGCGCCAGCCCTTCACGCGCCAGGGCTTGCAGCGCCTGCCGCGCCGTCATGCGGCTGACCTCAAACTGGCGAGCCAGCGCGCGCTCCGAGGGCAGACGTGATCCAGCGGCGTAACGGCCCGCTTCGATCTGCTCGTGCAGCAGCTCTTTGATCTGGATATACAACGGGATGGCTGACTCCGGTTGGAGCGTCATCGTGTGTCTCCCGACATGTGGTATATACCACCATAATCCATCTTATAACAGATTGGCATTTTCGGCAACTGAATCGGGGCGGAAATAGGATAACCACAATGAATATCAGGCAAACACAACAAAACAGGGGGCTCGAACCCCCTGCTTCCTTGCTCGCTGTTCTTCTGTGGTAAAGCGGTGCATCTGCCTATTCGCTCGCCGTCAGCGTAACACGCATCGATTCCCCGGACTGTGTCTGATCGTCGCGCACCACCTCAAACGCGATCGCGGCTTCCGGCGGGAGCTGCTCCGTGGGCAGGTCCACGAAATGCATGCCAAGTGTCGTGTCGGTGGTGTGCGCTTCTTGCGTAGTCTGCCCGCCGTCCGTGCTCCAATGCACCACGCTGGGCGACAGCACTTCCACGCGCACGACGGTCCCCGCCTTGAATACGGTGCGACGCTGGTTATAGCGCCAGGAGAGCAGGTGCGTGGTGGTGTGCTCCACCTGGTAGCGCTGGACCGGCTGGGGCGGCAAATCAAATACGCGCCCATCGTGCAGCGAGCGCAGCAGCTTGATGTATTCGGCGTGAGCCCAGCACAGCGGCATGGCGGAGCCGGTCGGCTGGCCGTTGAACAATTCGCGATCGGGCAGATCGTCCGCGTCCCACACCTGCTCGGGGAACAGGCCGCCCGGACCGGACTGCGCGGTCATGACCCGCCGCAGTTTTTCGGCGGCGTCACGCTTGCCGCGCGCCAGTTCGTAATGGGCGCGCTCTCCGGCCAGCAGCGGCCAACCGCGGCCGATGCCGGTTCCATCGAAGGGCGAGCCGTCCTCGTGCTCGCCGTACCCGTCCTCGTTGTAACGGTGCCAGATGGGACCGGTCGCCGTCTCTGTTTTGAGCAGTTTGTCGATCACGCGCACTGTGTTGACAATGCGCGGATCGTCCGCTGCGCGCAGCCCAAAGCGGACCAGCGCCAGCGCGTCTGGGCTGACGATATGCGTCAGCGGGGCCTGACTGTGTTCGGGTGGACGATTCTTGATCGGGACGAAGCCTTCGACCGGCGACGCGGCGTCGGCGGTTTCCTGCGGGGCGATGCGCACGTAATAACCCTCAACGCCGCGAACTGCGCGAGTTCTGTCCCGGTGACGTATGCCCAGTGTTCGATCTGGTCGTTCCACATATCCGCCGTTTCGCGCAGATAGCGCGCGGCGGTGGGATCCTGGGCGGCATCGGCGAAATCAGCCGCGGCCAGCAGTGCCGCGATCTCGACCGCCAGCGTGAAGGGCGAGAAGCCGCCGTCTTCTTCCCAGCGATCCTGCCCGGTGACCGGGCCGTTGCACACCAGATACGCGGCGGCGCGGCGCACCATCGGCCACGGGTCGATGCCGTCCAGCGCGTCCAGGCGGCGCAGAGCGTCGGCCAGCAGGATCGGAAACGCGGTTTCGTCCATCTGGATGCCGCCCCAGTACGGCGTCCCGTCCAGCCACATATTCTGCGGCCAATGCCCGTCGGCTTCCTGCGTGCACATCAGGTAAACCAGCGTATTGCGCGCGCTGGTAGCTGTCCCCCGCCGCCAGCAGCCCGCCCGCGCTCTCGACCAGGTCGCGCGGCCAGACGAGATGGTAACCGCCCAGATCGTCGTCTCCTTTGGACGCGCCCCAGGGAATCGACAGGCTGGCGATCATGCCGCCCGGAAATGTTTGGCCTCGTGCGACTTTCAGCACGGCCGTGCTGATGCGGTACAGGTCGCGATCATCGTCGTGGTGGCTGTCCGGCTTCTCCGTTCGGGATCGTCTCGAGGTCCGTCCAGCGGTCGCAGCGGCGCTGATACCGCCCGCCAGCCCGGCACGTACGCGCTGCGACGCGCGAAATACTGCAGCAACGACGGCGCGCCCCGGTGTCCGGCTTCGGCTTCCTTGCGTCCGAAGGCCAGCGCGAGCACGAACTCGCCGCCGCTGGCCGCCAGATCGATCTCCGCCGGTCAGCGCGATGTTGCCCTCGTCGGCCGCGGGTAGAACCACGTCATCGCTGTGGGCGTTGATGTCCTGCCAGCCGTCGCTCGCGCCCACGTACCCGCAGCTCATGCGCTGTACGGGACGAACAGGCCAGCGCCAGCGCGTGCCGCGCGGGGCGAACACATCGGTACGCCCTTGTAATCGCCGGACCAGCCCGTGTTGTTGCAGCCCGCGTTGCCGATGTGCGGCGCCAGCAGCACGTACAGGCTGTAATCGGTCAGCTTGCCGCGCAGCGCTTCGAATT
>CAWGXG010000008.1:0-1933539 GCA_963826505.1 uncultured Chloroflexia bacterium | reverse complement strand
ATGCAGCACTTCCTTCCAACTCTTGAGCTGCGGGTGCCTCCTCCAATCCCCATACACTCGGCGGATGGTCATAATGCCGTACTTGCTCACCTCCGCAAGCATCTGTGGTAATAACGCTGCTTGGGCATTGTCGCCATCAATCATCAATGCCAATCGTCGAGTTGTGTCCATTAGAGTGACCTTTTAGGATGCTAATTGGGTAAGCGTTTATGATAGCGCTATCGGTGGCGACTCACTACATCCGATGAGAGGTAGAGGTCACCAATTGGGCATCTGGCGACACGAAACTGGTTCAACTTGTTTGTATTGCAATCATCCTGACTATGAAGCCTGAGTAATTCATGTCTCACATTTTGACCAACTGGTGGCGCGTGCTGCACGCCAGTTTCAGAGCGTCAGCGCGCCTGTCGTGCGATGTGATTCGATATTCCTCCATATCCCGGTTTGCGCGTGCAGGGGTGGATGGCTCTCATTGGGCTGATCTATCTGTTTTCCAAGCGTTAGCAGCCACCTCTGGCAACCTTGTGATTGTGGTCTGAACGATGAGCAGTTCCAGCATACGGCTTACTCCGCAGCTTAGCCCAACATGGGTTGTCTTACGCGATGATCGCTGTTGCTGCTGCTGTCACTCGTTTCGGCTTGACCACAATCAGCCACTGATTTCGCGTTCCAGTTTTCCTTTTGCCTGGCGCATTCGCCGGTCCATCACGCCGATTTGGAGGCTGACAGCATAGCAGGTGCGCCGGTCGTCAACATTGCGAGGCAGATGTCGCTACGCCTGTTGCGCCGGGCTTGTGCCGCTGCGCTCATTGCAAGCAGGCAGCGCCCTCCGGGTGACCACCGGCTGTTGACACCTGCTGATGCACAGGTCAGCCAATCGGCAATGGAGCCGGTGGAAATAAAGCGCCCAGGGCGCAAGGAGACAACATCATGGGTACCAGCATCAATATCTCGGTCGTCGGTTTCGTGGGTGGTCAGCCTGAAGTCAAGACCGTTGGGGAGCAGCAGGTCGCGAGCTTTCGGTGGCAGTCAACCGCAAGACCCGTTCGGGCGAACAGACGCTGTGGGTGCGCGTGAGCTGCTGGAATGGCCTGGTGGCCGTGGTCGAGAAGTACGTCCACAAGGGTTCGCTCTGCAGGTGACGGGTGAGTGGCTGCGCCCGCGCGCCTGGGTTGACCAGAGCGGTAATCCGCAGGTCAGCCTGGACATGAGCGCCTCCCGCCTGGTCCTGTTGGACCGCGCCAATGGGGACGAACCGGTTGAGGAGGAGATGCCGTTTTAGCTGATCCTCGCACGACATCGAGAGCGGCGCTTCGGTGCCGCTCTTTTTTTGCGTGGACACGCTGTCAGGCGTATGCACCGAGCAGGTTAGTTTGCTGATGATCTTACAACCAACACAGGGGTGTGCGTTTGCGGTCATTGTCCCGCCTTTAGCTATCGATGTGGGGCGCGCCGGACGGTGCCGCAGGGGTAGTTGAAGTGACCGCCCGCGCGTCGACTTCATCATCACCAAGCGCGGACAGACGGCCGACACCGGTACGGAAAATTAGTTCCTTTCTCAGGCAAATCGCGCAGGGGAGCAGTTGCGTCACTGTCCCCTCAGTCATCTTTAGATACGGGGTACAGGTTATGGTTGCTCAGAACTCGCGGAGGAATGGTGTGAACACATCAGGCCGTTCAAAACTGGGAACATGACCGGATCGCTCAATGATCACCTTGCGCGCACCGGGGATGCCCTCTGCCAGCATATCGGCAGCACGCAAAACTTCCGAATGATCCAGGGCGCCAGCCACGACCAATACCGGGCAATTTACCATTTCCAGGCGCGTCAGGGCAGGCGGAACCAGGGGGCGATCCGGCTGCATGTCTGCAACCAGGAACGTGCGGTGCTGAACGGGGATTTTGTTCATCGTCATGGCCTGTTCGCGCAAGTGGCGATCAACCTCGCCGGTGGCGTGACAGCCCATCAAACCAGATATGGGTCTGCAATTCGTTGACCCGTGCGGTATCTCCGGTTTGAAGGCTTCAAGCATCGCCAATATCTCAGGTGGCGGTGCCCCCTGGAGTTCAGTTCCGCTGGGAGTGGTTCCCAGCACAGTGAGCGAAAGCGCAGTGCTGGTTCTTCCAAAAGCAGATCAGCGCAATCGTGCCACCATTTGAACATCCGACGAAATGGGCCTGATCGATTTTGAGATGGTTGAGCAGTTGGCGAGGTTTTCTCGACGAACAGCGGACCCGATGCTGGATCAGATCCGACCGGATTCCTGCATATCATACCGGATGACGCAAAACTGCTCTGCCATTGTTGTCCACTGCGCGTCAAACATCCGGCTGTCGAGAAAGGACGCATGGATGAGCACGACCGCTTCGCCTTCACCTGCGGTTTCATAGTATAACTTTCCGTGATTGAGATTGAGATGCCCGGCTGTCGTTTGCACTTTCAAACCACTCCTTGTGTTTTCAGAAGACCTGTTTCTATGATAGAGTGACTTAGGTGACATCTTATGTCACTCAAAAAACGAGCGTGCAAAATGAGGGCGAAATGCGTGCAGATCGATTGTTATCGATGCTTTTGTTACTACAGACGCGCGGAAAGCTGACCACGCAAATGCTTGCGGAGGAATTGGAAGTTTCGCGCCGTACCATTCTCCGTGATGTCGATGCGCTGTCGATAGCGGGTGTTCCGATCTACACCGACAGTGGTCATGGGGGTGGCATTGCTCTGGATGAGCAGTATCGTACTCAGTTGACAGGACTGCATACACCCGAAGTGCAAGTGTTGTTCGTGGCTGAAAACTCAACGGTACTGCGTGATGTAGGGTTGCAGGATGCAGCACAGCAGCTGACGTTGAAGCTGCTCGCGGCACTACCAGCGGCTCATCGTCTTTCGGTCGAGCATGTTCGACAGCGACTGCTGATCGATTCAACGTGGTGGTGGCGCGATTTCGAGCCGCCGCCATTTTGGATGATTTGCAGCAAGCTGTCTATGAAGATCGTTTGATCGAGTGCGTCTACGAACGGTATGCGGGAGACATTGTGGAACGTACGCTGGAACCCTACAGCCTGATTTACAAAGCGAGTCACTGGTATCTGGTAGCGCGCCGCGACGGGGAATTCCGCATCTATCGGACTGTACGGTTTCATGACGTGCGCTTGAGCGAACACCACTTTTCGCGCGTGCCGGATTTTGACCTCCCGCATTTTTGGGAAACACATTTACAGGAATTTGTCGATAGCTTTGCGCAATACCACTGTACGCTGCGTGTGCACCCGGATCGGATCGCGTTTGTCAAAGGACTGGCACCAGGGCGGTGGCAGGAAGTAGCGGTGGACGACGAGGCAGGGTGGGCAACGCTTCAATTGGTGATGGATTCTCCGTTGTTGGCAAAAATGCTCGTGTTCGGATTAGGGACGGATGTTGATGTGATTGCTCCCACAGAGTTGGCAGCGGAGGTGCTTTCGGCTGCGCGAACTACGGTTCAGCATTTTGAGAAAGGCGCGGAAATATAGATGGCGTTACAAGCTCTGCGATGTCTTGCAGCCGTAGACTTGTGATATTAGCATTCTACCCTTTTAGTTCGCACGACTTCCTCATCACAAAGAGCGGCACGCGCGAGCGTGTCGTTTCTGGTGTTCAGCCGGTCGCGCTTTTGAAGAGCAGTGGGGAACGTTCGCTGCATTACAACGTGTGTCGATTCCCCGACGTGTGCGCTTTTCGGGCGTGCCTCGCAGCCACGCCCAGTCTCCGCCGTGCGGCGGAGACCGACCCTCATCCGGGCAAGTGAGCCGGATGTGTAAGACAGCGGTGTGCGGACGTGTTCACGCTGCGCACGACAACCGCTGTCTGCCCGGAGAGGGTCGCCAGGTAAAGACCTGGCCCCTCAGACGCCGGAGGGGCTGGCGTAGCGCGGCTCACGCCGCGCCACCCGCGCGCGGTTCTGCGAACCCGCGCGGTTTCCGGGCACGGAGTCCCGGACCCGGAGGCGACACCCCCCAGCGTAACGAGCGGATTGCCCGTCGTCTGGAGTGTCGCGCGGTCACTCTTGTGACCAGTTGGCGAAAGACTGTCGCGAATGAGCGGGGCAGCTCCCGCCTGCGCAATGCTGCCCTATCCTTCCGCTGGTTTGCTGCTCCAACACCGTAATCCTTCAGCCTAACCAGCGCCCCTGATTTGCGACAATGAGGAGAGCCAATCAGGGAGGATTACGGGTATGCCAGCCACCAAAACCGTCGCGGCGCAGCGTCGCCATGACGCCCCCACTGCGCGCAGCGTCTTCAACAACTCCTCGACAAACAGAACCGCGTGACGTCACCGAAGCGGACCTCATCCGCCAGGCCATCCGCGAGTACCTGGATCGCCAGGAAGACATCGCCGGCAGCCGGGCGCACTTCCGCAAGACGTTTCAAGATGCGCATCGACGATCTGCAAGACGACCTGGACTTTCACCTGGATGTGATGCTCGCGCTGCTCGCGCATGGGCTGGCGGTCATGCTGCCCGTATTCACCGAGCAGCCCATCACAGCCTGAGAACTGATTCAGGCGGCCATCGTCGCGGCGCAACAAAACGCGGATGACACTCCGGCACAGATCGACGCGGTGCGCGAGCATGACAAAGCCATCATTGTCCCCGACCTGAAATACAAGTCCCCGAAACGACGCGGGCGCGGCTCCGGGTCACAAGGGGCTGCGCGTCGACCTTAAGTATCTCCAATATCGCGAAGATCGCAACACCAAAGCCAGCCCGGAGAAGCTGCGGGATCGCTGGCAGGACCGGGGATTGGGCGCGCACTACCGCGAAATCTTCGGCGCACTGCGATCGCCTCAAGAGCCAGCACGTCCTGGCCTGGACCTGGGTGATCTCGCCCGCGCCCGACCTGATGGCGCTGGTGCCCGAAGACCAACGGCGCGACCTGGTGATGGATGTGACCGAGCGCATCGTCGAGGCGTACTACGATGCGCGCGGCTTTCAGACGCCGCCCTACAGCTACGTTCTGCACGACCGTTTGACCAAAGAAGGCGAGCAGCAGCTGCATACGCATGTGATTCTGCCAGGGTTGGCTCCGACCGTCGCAGGCTGGGAGCCGCTCTACAATCAACACAGCGCAAGGGCCACGAGCGAGTTGTTCAACGACATCGCGCGCGAGGAATTCGAGCAGGCGTTGGATCGGACCATTGGCCCGGAGTGGCGGCGGCTGCGGGAAGAGCCAGAAATCGACGGCAAGACATGTCAGACGATCTGGACGTGTGGTTTCCGCGATAGGAGAGGGGATTTGTTTGAGCGGGCTGGCTGTCATATACGGGCGGTTTGTCAGCAGTGGTGCTCTGTTGATTGCCACACTGTGTTGAGGCAGCTGGCGTCAGTGTCAGCGAAGCGCTGTATCTGTCTGTGCTGGGATTGCCGTGATGGCTACGGCGTGACCGAATGGCGTTTGCGACGGGAGAAGTGAGGTGATGTGCTTGTGGTCGATAGGTGCGATTGGCGCATCGCGTTGGTGGGTGTCTAGCATCGCATCTGTGTCTGCTTCCGCTCGCTGCAGCTTCATAGCGCGCCTGATCGGCAACGCGCTGCGACGTGCTGACCGAACAGGGGCAGAAGTAGCCCATGTTCTACTGGCTGTTCACCGAAGGACGCGCGGCGCTGGGCGGGTGTCTTGCGCCGCTGTTGTGCCTGATCCCATTGGCTCCGGTCATGGCGGCAGCCTTGATGGGCGCATCGATTCGCCGCACCGATCAGGAGAAGCAAAGCACGGCGCGGGATCATGTCTTGCGACTGCTGGCGCACCTCATTGTTTCGCTGGGAATCACAGCGCTCTATCTCACCCTGATGGGCGATTTTGCCATCCAGCACACGCGCATACCGCAGGTCGATCACGGCTTCATCACGACAGTCACCGGCGGACCGCCCGACCATTCACCGCACACGGCTGTTCATGGCCGGACTGATGGGGTGTATGGTGGTGTGTGTGGCGAACGTCGTCTTGCACGACGGGCTGCGGCAGGGTGGGTGGCTGCGCGAGCGGGTGGACCGGCTGCGCCGCCCGGCGATCCGGCGTGGCTCGCTGGGATCGTCGCATTTCTGCACGATGCGCGAATACCGCCGCTACCGCCGCCAGGACCGGGAAGGCGTGAGCTTCCTGGGCGCGTTCTGGGGCGAGAACAAATGGCGGCTGGATTACGGCACCGGCACGTTTCACCTGAGCGGCGAAGACGCGGCGCGCGGCATTCTGACGCTCGGTTCGGCGGGGTCCGGTAAGACGCAGGGCGTGATTCTGCCGGTCATCGGCGACCGGATGCTGGCCGGGCACAGCCTGATCGTGGCCGACCCGCAGGGCGAACTGAAAGACCACGTCATCCGCTTTGCGCAGGTGACCGGGCACCTGGTCGCCGTGCATGATCCGACCAGCAGCGCCGGACCGCGTTACAACCTGGCGGCGGACATCCTGAGCGTGTCCGACGCCCGCGCGATTGCCGATGTGCTGGTCCCCAGCGCGCAGGGCGACAACCGCTTCTGGAGCGACAGCGCCGCCGCGCTGCTGGCCGCGTGCCTCATTCGCTTCGACACCCTGGGCGACATCTACAACGCGCTCAACGACCTCAAGACGCTGGCGGACACGCTCGCGTCCAGGCAAAGACGATGCCTCGCTGCTGGCGAATGCCTTCATCGCCAGCGCGCGCTCGGATGGCAAAGTCGCGGCCAACGTGGTCGCCACGCTCGCTACGGCACTGACCGGCTGGGCGTCGGCGGATGTGCGCGCCAACACCAGCGCCTCCGACTTCGGCGCGGAGATGATCGTCTCACAGCCGACGGTGGTCGTGCTGACCTGTCCGGGCCGGATGCGGGCGGTCTATGCGTCGTATCTCGGCGCGACGCTGCGCAAGCTGATGCTCGACCTGGACACCATCGGCGAGCAGAACGGCGGGCCGCTGCCGGTGCCGGTGGGCGTGGTGCTGGATGAGTTTCCGACGCTGGGCAAACTCGACAGCCTGGTGGCCGACGTGAACCTGGTGCGCAAGCGCCGCATCTCGATCCTGATTGGCGCGCAGACCAAGGGGCAGTTCCACCTGATCTACGGGCAGGAAGGCACGCAGGCGCTGCTGACCGGTCTGGCGACGCAGATTGTGTTCGGCGGCTGTGACGCGGAAACGGCGGAATACTACTCGAAGGCGTCCGGCATCGCCACCGCGGACGCGAACAAGGACGACCCCAACAGCCACCTGCGGCAGCGCCCGCTGCTGACGGTGGATGAGGTCATCACGCCGCAGTCGGGCAACTGCACCATCTTCGCGCGCTACGTCGAGCCGAACTTCGCCACCCAGGTGATCCTGACCGCGCGCCTGACGCGCCTCTACGAGCGCCGCGACTGGCGGGAGCGCTTCGCCGCTGCGCAGAACGTGGAACCGCTGCTGCTGGAGCGGGGCATCGCGCTCGACCTGAAGCCGGTCCAGCCGCCGCAGCCGGCCCCGACGGTCACGCCCGGCATGGACCGCGAAATGCTGGAACGCGCGCACCGGCGCGTGATGGCGCAGTTGGAACAGAAGCCGCCGGGCCAGCCGCCGATCACCGAACTGATGCAGGCGCAGCCAGCCCAATCGATCGACATGGAGCGTGACTGATGGCTTTGACGAAAAACAAGATGGTGAGTGAGATTGGCCGCCGCACGCGCCTGCGCAACCACGACGTGCAGCGGATGCTGGAAGCGTTGATTGACGTCTGGATCGAAGAACTGGCATCCGGCGGGCGGATTGAGCTTGCAGAACTTCCTGGTGCTGGAAGTGCAGCGCATCGACCGGGGCGAGCGGCGTGGGATGTTGAGTACCGGCGAGCCGCGCCGGGTGATTCACCGGTTGGTGGTCCGGCCCAGCAAGAAACTGAAGATGCGAATAAATCGGTAGTGACAAACAGGTAGTGGTAGGCATAAACTGAAGCATCGATGATTTGCTGATCTTATCCAGATTCACCGCTGCCTTTGTAGCCTACCAACTCCAGGAGTAGCAAGTGTGGCGACTCTCCATTTGATGGTTGGACTTCCTTGCTCGGGAAAAACCACGCTTGCGCAGAAGCTTGAGCGTGAGCAATCGGCCCTTCGACTGACACCCGATGAATGGCACATCCGTCTCTTCGGTCAAGATGCTGAGGAGCCAGAACATGATGCTCGGCATGGTCTCATTGAAGCGATGCTTTGGAACATCGCAAGTCGAGCGCTTGAATTGGGAACGAATGTAATCCTCGATTTCGGCTTCTGGGCACGAGAGGAACGCGAAGACTATCGGTCTCGAGCGAAGCAGCTTGGGGCCAGCAGCGAAGTACACTTTCTCGATGTATCGGCGGATGAGTTGCTGCATCGGCTTGCGGTAAGAAATTCGCAGCCTTCGCCAACAAGTTTCTATATTCCCGAAGCGATGATGAAGCCATGGATTGCGTTCTTCCAACGCCCAACGCCCGACGAACTTGAGCGCCGAGAGTAGAGGCAAGGAGGGCGGATTGAGCTTGAGAACTTCCTGGTACTTGAGGTGCAGCGCATCGACCGGGGCGAGCGGCGCGGGATGTTGAGTACCGGTCAGCCGCGCTGTGTGATTCACGATTGAAGGTCAGACCGGGCAAACAAATCAGGGAAAATTTACGAAAGTTTTCTAGTTTTTCATCCGATACCTACAACCGGGTACGAGAAGCGTAAGCTGCATGATCGTCATTACCTCGGTGGGTTAAGCCAGTAGTGAATGCAGTGTTCGCACGTTGCGAGGTCTATTTCGTACCCATCAGGTAAGGCGAATGTCATCTCTTCAAGCTGTGTGCCGGTGTTAGTGTCCCAGATCGTAACCGTATTGCCTGTACGCCGTGCTTGAATTCCACCGTTATAGGGATCCGGTAAGGGATTATCCAAGGGATCGAGTAACGTCAACTCACCCGTGCCCAGATCAAACATATATTCGGTTTCCAGGTCAAAGGTTGCCAGCCGAATCGTGTGATTCGAAAGCCAGCCAAGTGCCTCGAAATTCTTCTGTAACGTCGGCCATTTAGACCGCAGCAGCGTTTCTGAGAGTTCGTGAAAAGTTGAAACATGTGCGACATAGGCAATTGCAGGTTCCCCCACAAGCGGAGACCTATCAGATTGAATCATGAACAACATGCGCGTACCGTCGGGGGAGAAAGCAGCAAATCGGCCACCAACACGGAATGTATCAGAAAAGCCTCTGGCTGGATCATAAAACGAGAGAGCAAAACTACCTGGTCCGGTAGCCTGGCTGAGAACAATAAATGTTTCATCCGAAGACCAATATGCGAGTCGTTGCGCTGCCCACCAGGCTGTATAGGATCCTATTTCATATTCTGCCAGGATACTACCCGCAAGGTCCATCAGATAAATTTTGGGTTGTGGATTAGTGCCATAACAGATTTGCTTCAACAAAATACGCTCACCGTCGGGCGTGGGGGCCATTGTGTCGTAAAAAGGGCATTGATCAGTCAGAGGCAACGGGATTGAATACGTGGTGCATTGTTTGTTGTCGCAGTCCAGACGAAACAGAGAATCATCCCAAATGCGTAGCAGAAACTGGTATTCGGGCTTTTCCTGAGCAGTGGCCGGATGCAGCGCCCCACTGCTTGTGAAGATCGTTGAAAGAAGAAGAATGGTCACAGAACGGAGCAGAACCACAGTTTTTGTCTTCATTGTTTTTACTGTTCTCGTCGGTACGTTTGTGATATACCCCTTCAGTATACAGTTTCTCACTGCACATGATACAAGAAGCCCCTACCACGCGCCGAAATTGATGGGCGGAATGTCGCAATCCAGTGGAATCCGCTCTTGATTACAGGTCGAGATCAGGACTTGCCGTTTCGACCGCTTGAATGGACGATGTTTCTCCGCGTCGCTGGCTCCCACGTCACCCAGTTGGATGCGTAATCCACCACTCCCCAGCCTCGTCTGCTCCAACGTCTGCCCTCCATCACCTGCCACCCGCCGTCCACCCCCAGCTCCTCCGCAATCAACCGCCGGCGAGCGCCGGTCCGGTGATGCCGCCCGACCCGTCATGGCCCACCAGCCACATGAAATCCTCGCGAAACTGCAGCGCGCGGTCCTCGGTCTGAAACTGCGCGACTTCGAGCCACTGCGCGCGCGGCTCCGCCTCCGCCAGATCGCCGAACTCCACCACGCACACCGCCGCATAACCCAACGGCGCGCCGTCGGGATCGCGCGCGGGGCACGATGTCCAGCCGCCAGTTCGGCGCAGCGTCCACCAGCGCGAAGTCCTCGTAGGCGAAGTCCTCCGGCTGCAAATAGGGCGCGTCCGGCTGCTCGCTGGCCGCGATGAGCGCCTCGTCCGCCAACCCCGGCGTTTCGGCGGGCAGCCCTGCCCGGATCGCGCTCGGTGCCGGGAATGGACGTTCGGTCATGACTCCGCACGTGGTCGCGATAGGCGTCCCATTCCCGCGCGGTGAGCGGCTCCCAGGCGGGCGCGGCGCCGCCGTCGAAGTCGGGCGGGAGCTGCCCGTCGAGCTGTTCGAGCAGGTCGGTCAGCGCGGCGTCGGCTTCGGCCAGCGCGATGCGCTCGTAGATCGCCGGGCTGGCGTTGAAGCCCTGCCGGGGCGAACGCCGACGTGCGGTCTTCGCTGAGGCGCGTGAGCAGCGTGTCCTGCTGGTAGGCCAGCGCCTCGTCCCGCGTGTCGAACTCGCCCAGCGGCAGGTAGCGCGCCGCCCAGCCGCCGTTTTCGTGGTTGGCGTAGACATCGACCACGCCGACGCTGGTGCCATCCGCGGCGCCCTGCGGCGGAGCCGCCACCAGCGCGGTGTCGAAGTGATACCAGCCGCTGTCCGGCGTGCGCGGCAGGCTGAACTGCTCCGCCGTGTCGCGCGCGAGCGCCTGCGCGGCGGCCAGATCGCCCTCTTCGAGATACCACGCCAGCGCGGGCAGCGGCCAGGGCGACGTGGCGGGATCGTTCACCGGCATGACCGGCTGGGACGCGGCGATCTGGGCCTCCTCGCCGGGCGGCACGCGGAAGTAGCGCAGCTCGTGCGCGGCGATCTCCGGCAGCGGGCTGTCCGGCGGACGCTCCACCACCGCGAAGAAGTGGACGGTATCCGCCTCGTCGCGGAAGTGCGGCACATAGCGCCCCTGGGCATCGACGGGCGTCCGGTCGGCGTCCAGCGTGACGGGCAGGGGGGTGTCAGTGGTTTGCGTTGTGTCGGTCATTGGGTGTGATGCTCCTCGTGTGCGTGATCGTGATCGCCAGTTGCTTGAGACGTATCCTGGTTCGTTTGCGGTCGATTTGCGGTGCAGGTAACCGCCAGTTCCTTCTCGCGCAGGACCAGCCAGAGCGGCCACTCCAGAAAGGCGTGATAGGCTTCCTCTTCCATCGCCTTGAACGGGCTGGTGCTGGGTGGTTTGGCCATCGGGTCCTCCTCATGTGGCGCTGAAACGGGCCAGCTCGGCTCCGGGCGCGCGGTTGAGCAGCCACCAGATGCCCTCGTCCTGAATGTCCAGCACGTACTGGAAACGCGGCAGGCTGGCGATGATGTCTCGCGGTGATGCTGGTTGAGGTGCTGGAAGGCGGCATCCTCGCGGAAGACGTTCATGCCCTGGCGCTGCGAGAAGATGACGCGGATCGGGCAGTTCTCGAACACCAGCCGCGCCTTGCCTTCCAGAAACACGCTCATCTGCTGATCGATCACGATCAACTTCTTGCGCTTGGTGCGGAAGGTCTTGGCCGCCTCGATCAGGAAATCCAGCAGCGACGGGTGGCGCATCAGGCGGTAGACCTCATCCACGGCGATGATGCGCGGCTGCTCGTCGACCAGGCTGTCGCGGCGGATGGCGGACAGCACCTGGGCATAGGCCAGGGCGGTCATGACCGGGTCGCCTTCCAGTTCGTGGAACGAGAAGACGCGCGGCCCGATGTGCTGCCGGCCGCCGCGCCCGAAATCGACGGTGGTGTGCCCGTTGAGGAACTGCGCCCAGGGACCGGAGCCGGTGCACAGCCCGGCGATCTCGTCGGCCAGGTCGCGCGCGATCTGCTGGATATGCGGCTTGTCGCCCAGCCCGGCCAGCACGTCGCAGACCGTCTCGCACAGCGGCGCGATGTCGGGCGTCACGGCTTCCAGGTCCCCAAACCCGGCGTAGAGCAGGTCGAGCGCCTCACCCAGCAGCCCGCGTTCCAGGTTCTCGCGCTGCCCGCCGGAGAGCTGCCGCCCCAGCACGGTCTCGTAGATGCGGATGGTGTGCGACTTCTGCTCGATGAGGGTCGGGAACATGACGTCCTGCGGGTTGAGGCAGGTGTGCTGCGCGCTGAGCACGTACCAGGGCAGGTCGAAGGCTTCGACCAGGTGCCGCCCGTGCCCCATCGGTTCGAGAAAGTCGAAGGGGATGCCGGACTTCGGCGTATTCACGCGAGAGATAGCCGTTCAGCAGGAACGTCTTGCCGAAGCCGGTCGTGCCCGACCCAGACCTCATGCGTCGCGCGCCGGTCGCGCCACGAGTTGTGGAAGACCGGGTAGGCCGCGCCGACCGCCTCCCCGCGCAGCACGCCATCGGTGGTGGACAGCTTGCGATAGCCCAGCGGCGCGAGCAGCAGCGCCAGCTCGCGCGACGTGACCGGCCAGGTGGTGGCCGGAATGGCGATCTGTTTGGTGGGCGTATGCGAGAAGAACTGCACCGAGCGCGCCAGCAGTTCGCCGACTTCCTGGCGCAGCAGGACCCAGGGCCGCAGTCTCGGTCGATGACCGCGTGCACCCGCTGCTTGAGCGTGTCCGGTCCGGCGCGAAGACCGCCACGCTGATCTGCACCTGGTGCAGCGCATCCCCGGCGTTGATTTCCTGCAACGTCCGGCGGCAGTCGGCGATGCGCGTCACGGAGCGGCTGTCCTCGCCGCGCACGCCGGAGAGATGGACCTGGTAGGCGGCGATGATGTTCTCGACCGCATCCACTGCCGCGTTGCGCTCGTAGGTCTTCGGGAATGTCCACCGCCAGCGCCAGCGGCATATTCAGCCGCAGCAGCGGCGGCCAGCGGGCGGAAGAAGTTCCACGACGCGGGCAGGAACTCGTAGCTGGTCAGGATGGCCAGCAGCGGACGCCCACCGGGACGCCCGACCGGAGCCAGGTGCCAGAACGGGGATTCGCGCAGCGTCGTAGCGCCCCTCAAAGAGCGGCGGCAGCGGCGCGGCAAACGACCGGCGTGTCGAAGGCGGAGAGCATGCCTCCGGCCAGGGCGCGCGGCGTTTCGTCGGACCACAGCGCCATGCCGCACAGCGTGCGCTGGTAGTCGGCTTCCGCTTCGCAGCAGTTCGTAGTGGCGGCGGTATTCCATCAGCAGGGCGGCGCGCCGTTCGTCGTCGGTTTCTCGCGCCGTGCGGCTGACCTGGGCGATCTTGCTCGTCCAGGCTGGCGGGCGTCTGCCAGCAGAAGAAGCGCGCCGGGCCGGACAGCGTGCGCAGCCAGGTGGCGAAACGCGCTTGCAGGGCCTGCACGCCTTCTTCGGTGGCGTGCAGCATGATGTCGAAGGGTTCGATCAGGAAGGTGCGGGCGGTGTCGCTGGAGTCGGGCATCAGTCCTCCTGGGGCAGGGCGCGGTCGACAAATGACCAGCCCGCTGTCGTGATCCGCCTCGTCGGCGCGGGCGAAGGTGATCCACTCGGTCGGGTCGGCCTCGGACTCGCCTTCCGGCGGCGCGAAGACCGCCTCGGCGTCCAGCGTGACCAGCCCGGTCGGCAGGTCGAGCGCGTTCCCCAACCGCCCGGCGAGACTGCCCGGCGTGCGTTCGGCGGCGAGCAGCAGGCTGCCGCGCAGGCGGTAGAGCAGGCGCTGCCAGAGCGGCAACCCGCCGCGCGGACGCGGTCAGGGTCAGGGCCAGGATGCAGGTGAGCGCGGCCAGCAGAAACGCCAGATTGCCCACCGCGAAGCGGGCGAGAATGAGCGTCATCCCGCCGCTGACGCCGCCCAGCAGCAGGCGTTTGAACGGAATGCCCGGCGAAGCCTTTTTCGTCGCGGCGGAGCACGTGGGATTTGAAGTCGGCGGCCATGGGTGTGATCCTGATGCGCGCGGCCAGCCCCAGGCAGCCAGACGCGCTGACTGCCCGGACTGACGGCTGAGCGCTGCTAGGCGAACGAGATGAGGCTGGCGACGGTGGAGGCCGCGATGACGAAGAGCAGGCCCATGACGACCTGGTTGGCGGCGCGCGGGTTGTCCTGCTTCCACTGCCCGAGGATGGGCCAGGACGACCCCATGTACATCAGGCCCAAGCCCGATGAAACCCGAGGAAGGCGGCCATGGGGGCGACGAGTTGGGCGACGGCCTGGGCTTCGGTGAACCAGGCCTGGATGGTTTGCGAGAGGGACACGGTGAGCTCCTTTGCCGGTGGATGAGGACGATGCGGTCAGGGGCGGGGTGGGAGTCGCGCGTTCAGACGCTGGTATCGTCGTCGAGGTAGGGTCTCGCTGCGACCGCGCCACCCCGCGCTGCCTGACAGTTTCAGGATAGCAGCCTGGGCGGTCGGACGGTGGAGGATTACGGTTTCAGGCAGGTAATTCTGACCGATTCCAGAGGTAAAATTCCGACCCCGGTGTGGGCCCAAAAATACAAATGACTGACTTCGAATAGACCAGAATCGGCTCAAAACCAATAGATTTCGCACCACTCATGATATAAAGGGTGAGTACTCACACACCATGGGAGGCCCATGTGGACAATCAAGATGCCATCCAACGCCTGAAACGCGGTGATATCGAAGGATTGCATATGCTGGTAGACCGTTATCAGGTCAAAGCCGCACGTGCTGCCTACCTGATCACCCAGAACGCGGTGATGGCCGAGGACATCATGCAAAATGCTTTCCTGCGAGTCTACGACCGGATAGATCAGTTCGATCTGACCCGCCCCTTTGAACCCTGGTTTATGCGTATTGTGATCAATCTAACCCTACAAGCGATCGGCAGCCAGCGGCGACTGGTGGATCTAGACGCGCTCGTCTTGCCTGATCCGACACCAGACCCGGATGCGCAAGCTGAAACACACGAGGAGGAACAAGCAGTGCGGGAGGCACTGGCTGTACTCTCACCAGAACAGCGGGCGGTCGTCGTGTTTCGCTACTACCTGGGATATACCGAAAGCGAGATGGCTCGCGAGCTTAAGGAGCCATTGGGGACCGTTCGCTGGCGGCTGTATGCGGCTCACAGGCGACTACGAGGTTTGCTGGCACATCTGAATCTCGGTCCGGCGCGGGGAGGTGACGCATGAATGAAAAACAGTTTACCTATCATCTAGATCATATCGCAGCAAAGGAGATTCCCGACGATATGAACAAATGGCAAGAAATTCAAGCGCGACTCATGATGCATCGTGCACCCTCACGCCACATGATGCGAACCGTCAGACGTGCAGCAGCAGTGCTTGTTGCCGTGTTCATCGGGTTGGTAGGTTACGCATTTTCTCAAGGTCCCTCCGACGATCCGGGCCTGGATCATGTCCGCGAGGCGGGCTTGGTACAGCCGCTGAACCTCGTCGAGACCCACGGTGGAGTAACCGTCACCCTCACTGAAGGCTACGCCGACGCTAACCGGATAGCGTTGTGGTTGACCATCGAGCCCGGCGAACAACCCGCTGTTTTGTGGACACTTAACCCTGTCTTGAGTGATGCCAGCGGCGACTTGCTCGACGTCGGGTTTAATATGTCGCCACTTGAAGAGACGGACGCCGGTATGTGGCGGATGTTGACCAATTTCGACCCAGTTCAGCCTCTGCCCGATCACCAACCACTTGATCTCCGGTTGACTGTGAACGCTGGGGGCATCACGGTTCCCGTAGTCCCCGAAGGAGTTACACTAGAACCCGGCTCGATCCCGCCAGAATACATGGTGGAGGTTCCACCGATCGATCCCTTCGTGTTCACATTCCGCCTCAGCGTCCAAGAGGCACTGACCCTGACACCGCAGCAGACTGTGGAAGCCAACGGCTTAGGAATCACGCTAGAACAGGTGACTCTCGCCCCCTCACAGGTTGCGCTGCGCCTATGTTTCGATCTGCCCGACGGCGGCGATTGGCAGCCGCAACTGCAGGTCCGGGTGGATGGTGCAGCGGGGAGTTTGGCAGGATATGGACTGACCGAACGACCCGATCCCTCCGACACACAGCGCTGTGCCGACTATGAAATAATGGTGGGGTATACGCCAGAGTCAAGAACCCTCGAAGTGAATATTGATCGGTTGCAGACGAGCGAGTCAATTTCCCCCGAAAGTTTGGCGCGGGCGCAGGAACGGCTGGTCGCGCAAGGTATTGTGCTTGAGTTCGAAACAGGCAGAGGGCACTTCGGCTGGAATATCCTCAGCGCCCCTGAGGGGATGAGTGAGCAGGCCATCAATGAGAAAGTGTCTGCCGCTCTAAGTGAGCAGTTCGAAGGCCCGTGGACTTTCATTGTTGCTCTACCCGGTGGCTGATAGGCCTACCCCGCGGAGAGTAGCTGTTCAGCTATCCTCTTGGGTTTGATAAATCGAAGCAGCCTGAGAAAGAGAACTCAGGCTGTTTTGCTTTTGGGTTGGATGAAAATCCCTGTTTGGAACCAATGAATTTTCCGCAAGGCTACCCGGACCTGAACCCCTAGAAGCATGTTCAAAATCATGCACAGGAGCGAAAAGCCGCTACGCATCTGACATGCGTTTGCCGCGATGTGTGATCACGTTCGGGCTTTTTCTTTCCTATAGAAACTCGCTTTTACCCCGGTCTCACAGTTTATTATGCTCATGCAGTTGGTTCAAACAAGCCGCTTTACTGGAACTGCACCGCATACTGGTACACCCCCACCCGCAAACTCGCATACGGTTCGCCCGCCCACGCCCAGATCAGCGTCAAATCCGCCGCCTGACCGGGCCGCAGCGTAAACGGCGCTAATCCCTCCGCCGGACTCCAGGGGCCGGGCGGCTGCGGCGCGTAACCAAACGCCATCGCGATATCCTCCCGGCGCAGTACCTTGATAATCGCTTTTGACGACACTCCCATCGGCTGTTGGCAAATCGAAGACCTGCCCATTCTGCTGGATATCCGTTTTGCCAACGGCGTGATTTATGCTATTGTCGGCATAATAAACCAGTCTCAATGAAAGGAATTCATCATGAGCCAGCCACCAATCAACGTAGGTCCGTTGGAACCGTTGTTGGCAGATTCAGCGATCACCGCTATTCACCTGGATACAGACGCGATTCGCTATGAAAAAGCTGGAGTGACGCATTCCAGCAACATCACGTTCGAGAGCGAGAACCAGCGGCGGCAGGTCATCGAAAGTATAGTCGCGGCGGGCGGTGGTGTGGTCTCACCGGAAAACCCGCAAGTGGACTGTGTGCTGTCAGATGGTACCCGGGTTCAAGCTCACTACGAACCCCTCTCAGTTTCCCTTTATAAGGCGATATAGCACCAGGCAAAAATCAAAAGGAGCTAATCTCCCGGCAGAATGAGATGCGTGGTTCGTGTGGTAATCTTGCAGCGTTCTGCCCGCAGGGTGGGCGGGCTGCGGCGGGCCCGGTGAAGAATAAACAGCCCATTCAACCCAGTTGTACCGCATACCGATACACGGCCACCCGCAGACTCGCATACGGCTCGCCCGCCCACGGCCAGATCAGCGTCAGGTCCACCGCCTGACCGGGCAGCAGCGTAAACGGCTCCAACCCCTCCGCCGGACTCCAGGGGCCGGGCGGCTGCGGCGCGTACCCAAACGCCATGCGCGAAATCCTCCGGGCGCAGGTCCACCGGGTCCGGCTGGCCGTTGTAGGCGCGCAGCCGCACCGTCATCCGCCCCGGCACCGTCTCCACGCCAATCACGTCCACGTGCAGCAGGTCGCGCGCCGGGAGCGGCGTCGCGGTGGGGCGGGCGGGGTGGGCGTCTCCTCGACCACCGGCAGCTCGACGCGCACCGCCAGCACGTCATCGCGTGACAGTTCCTGCTCCGGCGGGTAGGTGGCCAGCACCAGCAGGCGCGTGGCGGTCGGCGCGCCGCGCGCGTCCCGCTCGCCAATCAGCACCAGCACCAGTCCCGGCTCAATCTGGCGGAAGGCGCTGGTGTCGCTGCGGCTGACCTCGGTCTGGCTGGCGAACTCAAACTGCTGCACCGCGCCGGTGTTCAGGCGCAGGCTGAAGGTCGCGCCCGGTCCGAGCGCCTGGAACAGCGCCTCGTTCTGCGGCGACCAGGGCACGCCCATCACCGGGCGCACGCTCAGCGCCGTGAATGAACGACGCGGTGTCGGGGTTGGGGTCGTACTGCCACTCGGAGAGGTCCACCTTGCGCCGCTGCACGACGAAGACGCGCGGCTGGGTCTGCCCGGCGGGCAGGACTTGCAGGTTGACCGGGTAGGCGGGGGCGCGGTCGCGCACCCCGTCGCGGATGATGACATCCTGCTCTTCGAGCGCGATCGGCGTGGGGGAGGGGGTGTAGCGCAGCGTGGGCGTGGCGTAACGCGACTTCCGCCGCCGGGTGGTTGGGCGACATCCCCGCCGCGCCGGGAGATCAGCAGCACGCCGAAAATCACCAGACACAGCGCCGCCCCGCCCAGGATCAGGACGATCTGCGCGCGGTGGGTGGTGGGCGGCGTGAACTCCGCTTCGGGCGGAATCAGCGACTCCCCGGCCTTCACCGCCTCCTGGATGCGGGCGGGCGTTCTGGCCCAGCGCGCGCCAATCGGGACCAGCGCCCCAGTCTCGTAACGCTGGATGAGCGCGCTCACGACCTGCTGTTCGAGCGCATCCGCGCCGGACGCGCCGTTGGTGCGCACTTCGCGCTGGTAGACGGTCTGGTAGCGGTGCTGGCGGTCGGTGGGCACCAGTTCCCACAGGGCGCGCAGCTCGTCGAGACTCAGCGCGCGCAGTTCTTCGATGGTGTGGTACGTCAATTCGTTCGCTCATGCATCGTTCCCCTGGTTCGCGGCAGTCTGGCTGCCCGCCAGTCGCCGCCTGCGATCGCATGGCCTCGATCAAGATCCGCTGTGCTCCGGCGCGCTGACGTTGACCTGGATGTGCGGATTGACCGTGACATTCGGGACCGCCGCCGTGCCCCGCGCGGTGAGGGCGTTGGGCAGCATCGCGGCGGCGCGCTGCAAGGCACTGACCGCGCGTTCCGCCCCTTCCCAACCGGTATTGAGCGTGTCGCGCGCCTGCTCGACCAGCGCGGCGTGCGTCTGCGGCGTCAGTTCCCCGGCGGGCGAGTTTTTGACTTCCGAGATCACGGTCTGCGCCTGCTGGCCGGTCAGACCCAGGCGCAGCGCCAGGTCGCCAAACAAGCCCAGCCGCGCCACATCACCCTGAATCGGCGCGCGGTCATCCGCTTGCGGCGTGACGCCCATCGCCCGCGCGACGCCCTGCGCGACGGTGAAGGTATCCGCGCCGCCCGCGACCGGCTGCCCGGCGAGCGTGCGCTGGACGCGCATCTGCGCGAT
Organism: uncultured Chloroflexia bacterium; assembly: GCA_963826505.1. Lineage (GTDB taxonomy): Bacteria > Chloroflexota > Anaerolineae > Aggregatilineales > Aggregatilineaceae > CAWGXG01. The sequence goes on along the minus strand of CAWGXG010000008.1, from coordinate 1,914,135 downwards.
GAAGTCGGCCAGCACGCCCGCCACATCCTCGCGTCCCTTCGACGCGCATCAGTGCCCAAAACGGGCTGCGTCTGCCGCGTGCTCAGCGTCGTGCCCAACGCGGCGATGCGGTCCTCGACTTCTTCGCCCTGCATGTCCGACGCATAGGTGGAACGTTCCGCATTGGCTTGCGCCTGGCTTGCCTGCGAACGCACATCTTCACTCACCGCGCTGACGCGCTGCGCGATGGCCTGTCCGGCGTCCGGTGCAGGCGGGCGGATGTCGGCCGGAGGCGGAACCGTCTCAGCCAGCGGTGTGAAGGTGCCCATGCGACGCGGAGCGATTGGGCGTGGAATCGCGCGTTTCTCGCATCATCCCCCAGATTCCGGTTCGGCAGGCAGGCGATAACTCTGGCGGCGCGGAGTCTGCGCGCGGTCGCTGAGTAACTGCGCACCCAGCACCGGCCCGGCGATGCCGCCCACGAGCGGCACGCTCTGCCCGACCTGGCGCAGCACGGAGCCTTCGGTGAATTCGTCGGCCATCTGGCCCAACGCCGTATTCCGCGTGCCGGGCAGATACGCCAGCGTGCGCGCGGCGGACTGCAAGCCGCCGCGATCCGCCCAACATCACCCCCGCAGTCTGGGAGGCGGTCGCGCCTTGCTGCACAGCGGAGACCCCGGCCAGGGCGCTGCTGCCCACGTTGGCCGCCAGCGCCGCCCCGCCGACCGCTGCCGCCGCTCCGGCTCCCGCCAATCCCAGCCCGACCGCGCCGGGCGCGACCATCACGCCGCCGGTGACCTGACCCATCGCGCCGAACAGCCGGTTGAAGCTGTTCCACACCGCCTTGATGCCGCTCCACAGCAGGACCAGGATGAAGATCGTGCACAGCAGCGATACGCCGAGCACCACCAGCGCGTTTTGCGTGGCCGCCGCGCCGAGCAGAAACGAGACGATGAGCGACTGCATCAGGGCGATGACCACCGTCTGCACGATGAGCTCAATCCACAGGTCGAGAATCGAGCGGGCGATGACTTCCGTCTTCTTGAAAAAGGCGAAGAGTATGGCGATGCTGAAGCTGACAAACGTCAGACCCTGGGCGATGGTCAGCAGCAGAAAGATCAACTGCTCGATCACGCCGAAAATGACCAGCGGCCAGGCGGAGAAAATGCGAAACTGCGCCGCGCCCGCCTTGTCGATGGACGCCTTGCGCTGGTCCTCATTCAGCGGATCGCCGAAGAACTGCGAGCTGCTGGCCGATGTAGAAGTACGAGTCCGGGTAGAACTGCCAGTTGGCAGGCAGGGCGGGGTCGTACAGCGCGCCGCGCGGCTGGAAACAGGCGGTCGGCACCGGCGGCGGGTAGCCCATCACGTCCTGCCCATCCGCCAGCAGGTACGCCAGCGCGATGTCCAGCCCATCGACGTTCGTAGCCGAACGGCGTCATGGTCGCGCCGGGCAGGTACGGTCCGAGCGCGTCACAGGCGGGCAGCGGCGGCAGATCGCTGCTGGTCACGGCGGCCAGCGAACCGAAGGGACTGCCCGCGCTCTGCATGCTGTCCAGCGCGACGTTGTAGAAGCCGGAGCTCAGGTCCTGCCGGAAGCTGTTCATGCCCTGGTAGAGCGCCGGTCCCAACTGGAAGAAGACGATCCCGGCCAGATACCAGCCGATGGCGCTGCGCGGGCTGACCACGTCCAGCCGCACGAAGGCCGCCAGCAGGTACGTGATACCCAGCACGAAAAGTGCGATGACGAAAGCGAGGCTGGCCGTGACGCGCATCTGGCTGTTGGTCTGGGCGATGAGCGGCGCGAAGGCGTGGTCGATGAGCCACAGGTTGGCCAGCTCGATGGCGTGGCCCATCATGAACAGCCCTTTTTGCAGCGTCCAGCCCGCCACCGCCAGCAGGTGCAGCAGGTCGTACCACAGCTTGTCGATCTGGACTTGCAGACCGTCGAGAATGTCATCGACCCAGGGCATCTACGGCTCCTCAATCTCGCCGGAACAGACGGTGTTGACTTCGTTGAGCCACGTCACGACGTTCTGACCCGGCACGACGGTCGGCAATCCCGCCGCCGCGCGCGGTCACGTCCAGCACGTAGGCGATGCGCCGCGCCGTGCCGCGTGGACCATACGCCGCCAGCGTGAAGGTTTTGGTTTCGCCCGGCTGCACGTCGGTCAGATCGTAGTTGGGCGTCAACCCGGCTTCTTCAGCCGCTGCCCATGAATTTGCCGCGCGGCATAGTGTCGGTCGGCGCGGCATTCGGTGTCATGACGCTGTTCGGAGTTTTCAATCTGGCCTGATGCTGGCCTATCCCCTGACACTGCGACAGGTACTTTGCCCGCCAGAGCGCTCAATCGAGATCACTCGCCCGGCGAACAGAATCGCGCCCAAAGCGGTCGCGTAGATCCTCCAACGTGTCCTGCAGCCGTTTGTCCTCTGCCTGCGCCTCAAGGTCATCCCACAAACCCAGTTGGCGGCGGGGTTCGGTGAAGCCACTGATCCCCACGCCAATCAGACGCACCGGCATCCCGCGCGGCCAATGCTGGTCGAACAACTGCTCCGCCACCGCATAGATTTCATCGTCGCGATCGGTGGTGTGGGGCAGCGTGGTTTGTCGGGTGAGGGTGGTGAAATCCGACCACCGCAGCTTGAGCTTGATGGTCGTCCCGGCCAGTTCTTCCTGCCGCACCTGGTGACCGACGCCATCGGACAGCCTGCGCAGCGTGCGTTTGAGCGTGACCGCATCCGACACATCCTGTGTGAACGTGGTTTCCTGGCTGATGGACTTGGTATCGTGTTCCGGCTGAACGGGGCGCTCATCAAGTCCGCGTGCGTGCTGCGCCGAGAGCCTGACCGTGCTGTCCGAAGCGGCGGATCAGGTCCGTTTCCGGCCAGCGCGCCAGGTCACCAATGGTGTGAATGTCCAGGCGTGCCAGCTGCTCGGCGGTTTTCGGACCGACGCCCCACAGCTCGCTGGCGGGCAAGGGCGCGAGGAACGCCGCTTCGTCACCGGGCGGTACGATCGTGATGGCATTGGGTGGGATACTGGAACGGGCTCTGGCTTTGCCCACCGTGTTCGCAATCTTGGCGACCAGCTTGTTGCTGGCCACACCGAGCGAGCACGGCAGATGGAGTTCCGTGTTGATGCGTTCTTGCAGGCGACGCGCGAGCAACTCAGCGGGATCGGGCAGCAGACTGACGTCGAGAAACGCCTCGTCAATCGAGAGCTGCTCGACCAGCGGCGTGAGATCGTGCAGGATGGCCATAACGCTGCGCGATACGTCCCCGTACACGCCGCGCCGGTTGGGTCGGATGATCAGATTGGGGCACAGGCGCACGGCCTGGGCCATGGGCATCGCTGAGCGCACCCCGTACACCCGCGCTGCATACGAACAGGATGCCACGACACCGCGCTGATCCGGCTGCCCGCCAACCGCGAAGGCTTGCCCGCGCAGAGAGGGATCGAGGTTTTCCTCAACGGCACAGAAGAAGGCGTCCAGGTCCAGGTGAAGAATCTTGCGCGGCATCGTTGTTCACACTCCGCACATCGTCTTGCTCATTGTGGATCATCCGTACGGTTTGGCGAGTAGATCACCGGCATGCGATTTGCAGAACTCTATCCTATGTGCCCCATCCCGGCAATCCCCGCACAGTTTGTGTCCTGTCTGTTCACCCTTAACTAATACCCGAGTGGAAAATTCCACTCGCCCGCGTGGAATTTTGCATACCCCGACATACGAAAATTGAATCTGTCGGGCGATCCGGTCTGCTATGCTGGAATCATCGTTGAGATGTGTTCCAGGAGTGCCCGCCATGATCGCTCATCCCGCCGCTGACTCGCTGTCCGAACCGGATGCCTATGTGCTGGCGCGCGCGCTGGTCGGGCTGGACTGGCGCGATCTGCCCTGCAGCCCGCTGACCCGCCTGCTGCTCTCGCACACCGACATGGCCGTGCCCGGATGAAGTGAAGGTGCTGCGCCGCCTGCTCGGTCAGGAAGGGCTGGGCACCATCCTCAAGATCGACCCCAACGGCCCGCCACCCAATCACCCTCTGACCGCACCGACCTCAACACCATCCCTGAACTGCCACCGTCCGCCCAACTGACGCCGGAACAAGCAGCGTCAAGCGGCGGAAGTCGGGCCGTGGCTGCGCGAGTATGTCGCGTGGGCAGGGGGAGTCGCCAACGAGACGCCGCTGCTGTTTCACGAAGGCGCGGCGCTGTGGCTGGCAGCGCTGGCGATCGGGCGGCGGCTGTACATCCACACGCCGTGGGGCCAGCGCGTGTTTCCCAATGTCTATCTCGTGCTGGTGGCTGTCTCCACCTACTACCGCAAGTCCGCCGGGCTGAGCCTGGCGGTGGACGTGGCGCGCACGGCCGTACCGCACATGCTGCTGCCCCAGCCGGGATCGCCGGAAGCGTTCATGTGCATGCTGGGCGGGGTGCTGCCGCCCAACTTCGACAGCCTGCCGCAGCGTGACCGCGAGCGACTGACGCGCGGCAATACCTTCGCGGCGCAGCGCGGCATCGCCCGCGATGAGCTGTCGGCGCTGTTCAAATCCTTTGGACGCGACTTCATGGCCGGGATGAAAGAGCTCATCATGCAGCTCTACGACTGCCCGGAGCACCTCGACTCCAATACGAACAATCGCGGGCTGGTCGTGATTCGGGATGCGGCGCTGTCCATTCTCGGCGCGGCGACCCCGGCGGAACTGGGCGCGGCCCTGACCTCCGCCGACTGGCACAACGGCACGCTGGCGCGCTTCATCCTGCTGACGCCGGAACCGGACTACGCGGAGCGTACCGGCGACCGGCGATGGGCGGCTTCCAGACTCCCTTGTCACGCCGCTGCGCCATCTGCACGAGGCGCTGCCGCTGCCGCCGGAGACGCAGGCGGTGGGCGATGCATCGCCCCTGGAACCGTGGTCGCTGGTGGCGACGGAGTTATGGGAGCCGCTGCGCGCCTACGAGCAGGCGCTGCGGGCCATGACTGCACCGGATGCGCCGCTGGATGACCGGCTGCGCGGGGTGTATGGGCGGCTGCACGTCCAGGCACTGAAAACGGCCATCATCCTGGCGGCGCTGGACTGGATCGCGCTCGGAGAGCGCCGCCAGAGCAAGCCGGTGGTGCGGGCGGCGCACTGGTACCGCGCCCAGCAAATGGCGGAAAGCTGGCGGGCATCGGCCCACCGGCTGCTGCGCGGGCTGGGCGAGAGCGAAGAAGCGCGCCTGGAAGAGCGCATTCTGCGCTTGTTGGGCGGACAGCCGCTCGGGCATTTCGGCGCGCGACATCTACCGGGCGCTGGGTGCCCCGCGCAAGGTGGTGGCCGAAGCGCTCAAAGCGCTGGAGCAGGATGGGCGGGTGCAATCCGACCTGGGACGCCAGGGCAGCCGGGGTCCGCGCACGGAAGTCTACCGGCTGACCGAGTGATCTAAACCCGTCAGGGCACTTGACAGGTTTCAAAACCTGTCAACCTGTCAACCTGTCAATACCACTGTCAGGTTTCACATGGGAGCAGACCACCGATGCACACAGACGACTGAGCAGTTGAAGGCAGCAGCACGATCTGCGGCGGATTGTCGAACAGGACCTGGGACCCGCGCCGCGCCAGGGGGGAGGCGCGCTGCTGTGGCGCTGCCCGTTTCACCAGGAAAAGCGCGGCTACAGCCTGGCGGTGTGGGCGAACGGCTTCACGTGTTTCGGGGCGTGCCAGCTGCATGGCGATGTGTTCGACTGGCTGCAGCGCATGCGCCATCTGAGTTTTGAGGAGGCGGTCCAGGTGTTGAGTCACGAGATGCCCACGCCAAAACCAAAACCACAGCCGCGCCGCACGCGGCCCGAAGAAGCGCCACCGCCGGTACGCTGGCAGACGGCAGCCCGTCAGGTGATGGACCTGGCGGAAGAAGCGCTGTGGTCCACTTCGGGCGAACCGGCGCTGCGCTACCTGGTCGGGCGCGGCTTGCAGCCAGCGACGATCCAGGCGGCGCATCTGGGCTATCTGCCGGGCAGTCCACGCCAGTGGCGGACCATCGCCGGTCTTGAGCGTGCCGTGCGGCATCACCATCCCCTGGTTGACCGACGGGGCGGAACGGCTGTGGGCGGTGAAGGTGCGCCGCGCGGGCGGATTCCCGAAGTATGTGCAGATCAAGGGCGGCAGCAGTGGCGGGTTGTATCAGGCTGATGGTCTGCACGGCGCGCGAGCGGCGTTGTTCTGCGAAGGCGAGTTCGACACGCTGCTGGCCTACCAGGAAGCGGAGCCGCTGGTCGCGGCGGTGACGGTCGGCAGCGCCGCCAACTCCTTGAGTCCGCGCTGGTTGGCCGACCTGGTGGCGGTGCCGCTGATCCTGCTGGCCTATGATGCCGATGACGCCGGGCGAGCAGGGCGCGGCGCGGTTAGGGTTGGGCTCGGAGCGCATGCACCGCGTGCGGGTGCCGTGGGGCAAAGACCTGACCGAGTTTCACCAGCAGCAGGGCAACCTGTATTCCTGGCTGGCGCGCGAGCTGCGTCGGGCACGCGAGAAGACGATTTTGATGGGGAAGGAGGAGTGAGCCATGAGCAACACTCCGAAACGTCGTGTTTACGCTCCTCCGGAACCGGACGATATCGAGGAAGCCGCTTCGATGCTGGCTGAGAAGATGGATCGTGACAGCGAGTTTGAGGATGGGTTCAGCGGTTTGCTGAAGGCGATTGCTCGTGCGTACGCGCATCACCTGAATTGTGAAAACGAGGGCGAAGAGCTTGACAATGACCACGAAACTGCGTAAGCTACACGAAATCAAGGTGAGCGCCGAGGTGGTTGCAACACCCCGGCACTCTGGACGATGCACTAAGGTAGGTAGCGCACCGACCGCCTCAGACTCTAACCTGTCTGGTGGCGGATCGCTACTGACTCGTATCTATCATCCAGACAAACAAGGAGTTCTGATCATGTCCCGCAAGAAAAAACCGCCTCGTCTGCCGCTGATCGGACCATCGCGCTGTGTTATGTACGCCAATCCTTCACTCGTGACGAAACCGACAAGGACAGCCCGGAGCGCCAGCGCGCCAACATCGAGCGCGTCTGCGAGGAAAACGGCTGGATCCGGAATGGTACGAAGACGCCGAAGGGCACAAAGTCCGCGCGCACAGTCAAGAACCGGCCCGGCTGGCTGGCGCTCGAAAAACGACTGGGTGACGCCGATGTCGTCGCGCTGGTTGGGAATGATCTGGCGCGCCTGCACCGCAAAGGCTGGCGCGTCGGCGACCTCATCGACCGGCTGGAGAAGCACGGCATATCGCCTGGTTCTGGCCGCGCCTAATCGCCAGGTCGATACCTCGACCCCGATGGGGCGAATCTTCATCCAGTTCGCCGCCATCTTCGATGAGTATTACGCCGAGGACATCTCGCAAAGAGCCAGCGACAGTGTGCGGTACCGCAAGTGCAAGGGCGTGACGATTGGCATCCACCCTTTGGCACCGTGCGCGATGAGCAGGGCCATCTGATTCCTACACCTGAAGGGGCGTGGCTGCTGGAGGATGGGCGGTTTGTGGCTGGCAACGATCGAGGAGCAGCCGGAAGGGGGTGTGGTCTGGCGCAGCTTATTACGACTGCGCGGGGTACATCCTGGCCTTGTACGCCGACACCAACATCGGGGCGGACAAGATCGCCTACAAGCTCAACGAGGAGGGCTGGCCGTTCTGCGACCGCAAGGACGTCCACGGCCCATCAAGCGCGACGACGTGCGGCGCGTGCTCGCCAACTGGCCGGAGTACGGCGGGATGGTGCTGGACAAGAAAGCCAAGGACCGCCCGGCCTACAGCGAGCCGGACGTGGACGAGATGCCGCATCATCGAGACCGTGCGGTGTTTCCGGTCAAGCTGCTGCGTAAGGTCGCCAAGCTGCGCAAGAGCCGCTCCTTCAGGCCGGTGGATAACGGCGTCAAGAAGCAAGGACTACCCCTATCCGCTGTCGGCGCATAACGCGCTGTGCGCACTGCGCGCAGGCTCGCCAAAGAGCAGGACGATCCCCGGCTGCTCACTCATCTGGGCGGCACCAACATGAACGGCGTGCGCCGTTACCGGCACGTCGGCGGGCGTCTCCTGCGGCTGCACCAACAAATCCGTGCCGTGTGACATCTTCCACGAGGATTTCGGGCGGCTGATCACCTGCTGACGGTCGATGAAGACGCCCACAGCAGCTCAACGACCTGGCCGTACACCTCAAGCTCGCGCAGCAGTCCGGCGAGAGCGGCCTGGACCCCGAAGTCGAAAAACAGCAGGCCATCGCCCTGGCCAAGCGTAAGCTCGACGCGGCGGTGCATCTGTATTCCGAAGGGATTGATCGACCAGGATGAGTTTGTCCGCCGGCGTGAGAAGCTGGAGCGCGAGATCGCGCATTGGGAAAGCTGGACAACCGAGAACGAGCAGATGGCGCTGGAACTGGCGCTGTGTATCGAGGTGGTTGAAAAGCTGGCCTACATCTGGGATAACAGCGACGATGAGGACCGCCAGGGCCTTGTGCGCAACCTCTTCGACTGGGTCGAGTACGACCTGGACGCGCGGCGCATTACCAACTTCAGACTCAAGCCCTGGGCGGACCGTTTCATCATCCTGCGCGGCGCGTTGTATGAGGCAGAAAAAGAGGCTTCGACGACGAGCCCGGAAGCCTCCCCTGAAAATAAAGAAAATGCCTCGACCTCAAGAGGTGAAGCAAGCTGTGCCCCATAGGGGACTCGAACCCCTGTTTCTGCCTTGAGAGGGCAATGTCCTGGGCCGCTAGACGAATGGGGCAACAATGCGAGCATTGTACCAGCCTGCCTAGGGATCGTCAAGCGGCGATTCAGGTCGTTGCGCGTAATCCGGATAGCAGCCCGAACCGCTCACGTGACCCCTCATCAGCCTACGATTTCCTTCAACCTGTTCAGGAATCCGCTCGCTTTGATAGGCTTGGGGAAAAAGGCATCAAAGCCCGCCTGAAAGGCTTCCGCGGCTACCCGTTCAGAATAGTACGCCGTGACAGCCACTACCGGAACTGACGCCAGGCGCGGCTTGGCACGTATTTCGGCCACCAGGTCCCACCCGTCTGGCCTTGGCATTGAGAGGTCAAGGACAATTACCGTCGGGACGATTTCATCTAGCCACACCAGGCACTGATCCCGCTGGCCGCCTGGTAGACGTGGGCACCGTTTAGATCCAGGATGTCATGCAGTAAATTCAGACTGTCTGGCTCGTCATCTACCAGGAGGACCGTCCAATCCGCTACATCAGGCATGGCTATGATTCTTCGTTGGAGAAAGAGATGATGTACCCGATTCGCGTTGAGCGTGATTGCGGATGCACTCGCTCAGAGTGGCCAGCAAGGCTTTGACTCGAAACGGCTTCGTGACATAGCTGTCGAAACCGGCTGCGTGTACGCGCTCGGCATCCTCGGGCATGGCCATGGCAGTCAGAGCAATGATCACGACGGGATCATATTTCGCGTCGGATCGTAGCTGCCGATGAACTTCCCACCCGTCGAGGTCAGGCATAGCCAGATCAAGCAAAATGATATTGGGATGGAAGTCCTCAACGCGCGCCAATGCTTGCTCGCCATTTTCTGCGCGCGTCGCTTCGGCCCCGCTAAAACGTAGCAGATCGACGATCAAATCCAGGTTATCAGGCTCGTCATCGACGGCTAGAACGCGCCAGCTCGAAATATCTTCTGTCAGGTCCATTATGACGTCTGCAATCCTTCCGTAAACTGTACGGGAACCACGAGCGGGAGTTTTACGGTGAATGTGCTGCCTTTTCCGACCTCACTTTCCACCTGAACTGTCCCACCCATCAATACCGTGAGTTTCCGCACGATCGCCAGGCCCAGACCGGTCCCCCCATACTCTCGTTGTGACGAGCCGTCCACCTGCCGGAATTCGTCGAAAATGAATTCCAATGCGTGCGGTGGAATGCCAAGTCCAGTATCAGTGACGGACAACTGCCATCTGCTGTCGGCGGCGGTTTCAAATCGAATAGTGACCTTGCCGCTCTGCGTGAACCGGATGGCGTTGCCAACCAGATTGGTCAACACGTGTTCCAGATGTCCTTTGTCGCCCATAATCTCCGGTGGCAGGTCCGGATCGAGAAACGTTTCCAGGCCCAAGCCTTTTTGCTCGGCCAGACTCAGCATACGCGCGTGGCTCTCGGTGAGCAGTTGCGCTGGTGACAGGGGCTGGTTGAGGGTCTCAAGCCGTCCGGCTTCAATCTTGGACAGGTCAAGGAGTTCATTGATCAGCGTCAGCAGTCGTTCCCCATTCGACACGATGCGCTCGACATAGTTATGATGTTTTTCGCTCATCTCGCCGATTAGCCCGGTGAGCATCAAGTCCGCGTACCCGATGATTGCGTTGAGCGGCGTCCGCAGCTCGTGCGACATAGTCGCCAGGAACTCGCTTTTCAGTCGGCTAGCCTCTTCGGCTTCTTCACGCGCGAGGGCTAACGCCGAATTTGTACTGCGCAGCGTCTCGTTTTGTTCCTGGATATGCTGCGCGGCACGTTTAAGAGCGGTGATCTCATTCAGGACGAACAGACGCCCGGTGAGATCGCCGTAGCGGTTGGTGAGCGGAGAAATTCGCAGCGCGAAATAGCGTCGCTCACTCTCAAACTCGCCCAATGCAATCTCGCTGTGGGCCTCCGTAACAGTGCGATATTGTTCAACCAGGGGTTGGAAGTCGGCCAGCGTCGTTCCCGCCAGTTTGCCGATGACGTTCTTCTGAGCTCCCTGTCCGAGCAGACTCTTGGCGGCCGGGTTGATATCCACAATGCGGTTCTGGCCATCCAGCACGAAGACGGGGTCGCTCATGCTTTCGATCACGGTGTCACGGGCGACAGGCACGATATCCATGAGCCGGTAGCGGTAGATACTCCAGCCCATGGCGAGCACCGTAATCGTGAACGCGGGCGGTGTCAGGTCAATGCTGGGTATCGGGCTCAGCCCAAAGATCGAGACGGCGTTTGCGATCCAGGGAGCGATCGCGGCGATCAACAGGGTGAGAACCTGCCCCCGGTAAAGTTGCGGCGCGCGGAAAAACGCCTGGATCAACAACCCTGTGCCTACCAGCATCAGGATGTACGAATAGACAGCGTGAATCCAGAAGAGCGGCCCAAAGGCGACGTGCAAGGTGCGCAGCGATCCTTCGGTGCTCAGCGCGAATTCAGAATGAAACAGATGATGCAGCGGATTCGTGAAAACGAACAGGATCGCGAGCGCGGGCTCGATCATTAGCAGCAGGACGTTCCGGCGCGTGACCCAAGATTCGCGCCCCGTATATTCGGCGGCGAACAGCATCCACGCGGCGGGCGCTGCTGTAATCCCAAAGTATTGGATGCCCGAAAAGAAAAACTTGGCGTTCAGCGTAGTCTGGACCAGTTCGACGGCGTTCATCGTCGCCCAGAACGCCACGGCCCCGGTCAGGACGATGAACGGCATAACGCCCGGCGCGGGACGGCGTCTCCAGATCACCAGGCCGATGCCAAGCGACAAGAGCGAGGCCAAGATAAGCGGAATCACAAAAGGCGTAGCTTGCAGACCGGGCATAGGAGTCCTTACGCAAGTTCAGTAGGATGAAAACACACCAATCATGGATCGGAGAATGAGCGCCAATGCTCAAATCTGCTATGCCGTTGCCACGACGAGCCAACGCGTGGCAGACGATTGTCGACCCTACAATTCGGAGCGGCCACTATTGAATGCAGCCAGTACCTGGAAAGTTATAATCCCACTATAACTAAAATGTTCCTGTTATTCTACAAGAGAATAACGGTTCCGTACATGAATTATTGGTGAAATCGTGCACGCTTAATCTGGAACTGCCCTCTGTGCCACTTGGGATCCACCGCTGCTCGCAACAGGGCAAATCTCACACAGCGCGGCGCGGGAGAAACACGCTAAAATTAGAGCCGTCACGGGTTAGTGTCCGGCAACAGGAGAAAATTGCTATGCAAAAAGTACGTTGGGGAATTTTGAGCACCGGGTACATCGCGAATTTGTTTGCCGAAGGGTTGAGCGTGGTCGAGGATGCGGAGCTTGTCGCGGTTGGATCGCGCCAACAGCCGACCGCCGACGTGTTTGCCGATCGCTGGGGCGCGCCGCATCGTCACGCCAGTTACGAGGCGCTCGCCCACGATCCGGACGTGGACGTAATCTACATCGGTACCCCGCACCCTTACCATTACGAACATACACTGCTGTGTCTGCGAGCCGGGAAGCACGTGCTCATCGAAAAACCGTTTGCCTTGAATGCGCGCCAGGCATCCAGCATGATCGATCTGGCCCGTTCGCAGGGACTGTTCCTGATGGAAGCAATGTGGACGCGCTTCTTACCTGCGATGGTTCAGGTCCGTGAGTGGATCGCCGCGGGCGAGATCGGCACGGTGGAATTGGTACGCGCCAATCTGTCGTTCATGGCAGAGTTCAACCCCGCTAGCCGCTTGTTTGCGCCGGAAATGGGGGGCGGTGCATTGCTCGACGTGGGCATCTACCCGGTGTCCTTCGCGCACATGATCCTCGGTACGCCGCAAACGATTTACGGCACTGCCGCGCTGGGCAAGACCGGCACCGACGATCGCTCCGCCTACATGTTTGGCTATGAAGGTGGCAAAACAGCGCTGCTTTCGTCGGCGGTGCAGTTGGGTGTCCCGGTTGAAGCGGACATCATCGGCACAAAGGGTTACATCAAAATCCACGAGCCGTGGATCAATCCGCGCGTGGTCACGCTCGCGAAGCCTGCCGCGCCCGGCGTACAGAGCCGCCTCATTTTCGAGGGAAACGTCCACGACACGCGCACCGTGCATCTGCCCACTGCCGGCAACGGCTACAACTACGAAGCCATCGCGGTTGGAGAGTGCATCCGCGCCGGTCAGCGCGAAAGTAGCGTGATGCCTCTGGACGAATCGCTGGCCATCATGCACATTCTCGACACGCTGCGCGCCCAGTGGGGCCTCGCGTATCCCAACGAATAGCCTGCGCCGGTGACGTTCATACCTGGAGAAGATCCACCCATGAATCCTGCAACTCTCTCTGACTGGGAATCTCAGCGCATGCAAATCCAGGCGACGCTGTGGCGGCTACTCGGTGAAGTCCCGTCGCGCACGCTGCCGGAGCCAACTCGCCTCGCGACGTTCGACCGGCCTGGGTTCACGATTGAAAAGATCGCGTTTGACAATGGGGTGGGGGCCACCGTGTTTGGCTATGTCCTGGCCCCGAAGACGCTAACGGGACCAGCGCCCGCCGTGCTCTACCACCACTATCACGGCTTCAAATACCACCTTGGCAAAAACGAGATGTTCGAAGATCGCGTCACTGTGCCGCCGCTGGGGCCAGCCCTGGCCGCGGCCGGGTATGTTGTGCTGGCCATTGACGCCTACGCCTTTGGCGAGCGCCAGCAGCAAGGGCCTGCCGGTGATCGCGAGAGCGGAGCCGATACCGAGCTGGCGCTGTTCAAACAGTTCTTATGGCAGGGACGGACGCTGTGGGGCATGATGCTACGCGACGATTTGCTGGCGCTGGATTACCTCTGCGCGCGGCCCGACGTGGATCCTGCCCGCATCGCCGCGACCGGCATGAGCCTCGGCGGATCGCGCACTACGTGGCTCGCCGCGCTCGATGATCGCATCAAAGTGGCGATCCCCGTCGCGCAGATGACGCGTTATCAGAATTTGCTGGCGGCGGGTAACGTCAACGATCACGGCATCTATTATTATGTGCCCGGCGCGCTGGCCTCAGGTGTGGATATGGAGCAGATCGTCAGCCTGATGGCCCCACGTGCCCAATGCATCCTGATCGGTGATTCCGACGCGCTCTCGCCCATTGATGGCGTGCGCACCATTGATGCTTACGCCCGCCACGTCTACGATCTTTACGAAGCAGGCGAGCGCTTCCAGACGATCATCTATCCCGGCGTCGGCCACGACTACACGCCCGGAATGTACCGCGCTATGCTCGATACGTTGGCCCGTTTTCTGTAACATGCGTCGTCAGTCCGGCGCGGAGTGCGGCCAGGGCACGGCGCGCACGACATCCGCGATGCGATCGACCGTACCCGGGCCGGGCGGTGCTTCCACCCACAGGTTAACCAGCCGGTGAGTTAGGGGGGCCGCGCCGGTGAGGAGGCCGAACATCTGGCTGAGCGGGAAATACAGCGCCGAAGCCGCGAGCCCTGCCCGGTGCAGATCGTGGATCAGACGCCGGGCTAGCGCCGGGGTGGGGAGCGTGAGCGTAGTGCACCACACGGCGTCGCCGGGCCGCAGATCCGGCAGCGTCAGGGGCAGCCCGGCCAGCCGATCGTGCAGCCGCTGCGCCTGGGCGTTGCGTGTAGTCACGCGCGTTTCGAGCGTGTGCCAATCGTGCAGTATGTGCGCCACGTTGGCGGGCGAAGGATCGAAGGGTCGCAGCAGGGTGGGCGCGTACTGGCGCAGTTGGGACTCATACGCTGCCGCAGCGTTTGGTGGCAGCAGTCTGTCGGGGAGGTCGAATACCAGATCGAGCGGTTGGGGTAGCTGGACGAGATCGGCGCGTATGCCCTCGGCCAGCCTGTTATCATCGAAGAACAGCGCGCCGCCACGTCCACCGATCATTTTTGCCGGATCAAAACTGAGGAACGCGAGGTCACCCAGCGATCCGAGCGCCGCGCCGCTGTTCGTGTGACCGCCGATGCCCTGCACGGCGTCTTCAATAATGGGAATGCCCGGCGCGGCCGCGCGAATTTCGGCAACGTCGGCGGCGTGGCCGAAGATATGCGCGACGATCACCGCCCGTGTGCGCGGCGTGACCAGCGCTGCCACGCTCTCCGCCGAAAGCGTATAGCGCGCGGGCACTACGTCCCCGAAGACGGGCGCAAACCCGGCCAACAGCACGCCGTCCAGTACCGACCCGCACACGATGTCGGGTACGATCACCTCGCCCGGCCCGTCCCGCCGCCATATGGCGCGCAGTGCCAGCCAGAGCGCAGTCGTGCCGCGCCCGCACAGCACGCACTCGGACCAGCCTAACGCAGCCTGCAACGTCTCGTTCAACGTCACCGGTAGGCTTCGACCGCCTCGACCAGGGCGCGCGCTTCGGCTTCGGTGTCGGTTTCGGTCATGATGTACACGCCACGCCCGCCGATGGCGTCCAGCAGGGGGATCACTTCGTCCGGCTCAACGCCGATCGCTTGCACGCTCTTGCCCGCCGCCAGGATGCGCCGGTACATCGCATACCACTCCGGGCTGCCGCCTTGCGGGCGTCCCGCTTGCGGCGTCCATTCGACGGCGTGCAGCGGCTCGATCGCCAGCAGGTGATCGAGTTGCACCACCGCCTGCGTGCCGTCCAGGTGGTACATGGCAAAATCCAGCCACGCGCATTGTTCGGTCAGCGCCGGGACGACGAACTGCCGGAACATCTTGGGCGAGATCATAGCCGCCATGTCACATTGTACTTTGGCCGTTTTGCCCGGTCCCCAGATTTTGAACGCGCAAAAGGCGTTGCCACCCCAGGGATCGCGAATGAGATCGAACAGCATGTCAAACGCGGCGAAGAACGCGCGGTTGATCTCCGCCACGCGCTCTGTTACCCACTCCGGACGCTCGATCATATCCAGCAACAGTTCTGGCGTGCCGCGCAGCGCCGCCAGCACGTCGATGTTCTCGATCAGGTCCGGCATGCCCACCAGGTAATGCCCCTGGTTATGCCGCAGTCCGGCTTCGATGATGGCTTTGTGCGCCTGGACCCAGCGCTGCTGTGGATCGAAGACCAGTGGAGGATGGCTGTCCGGGTCAGTGATGCAGGGGTAGTACCACACGGTCTCGGCGTCGATAGCGGTTCGCGCGCCCAGGAACATGCCCAGACTGCCGGGACCGATGTGAGTATCGAAATAGGGAATAGCCTCGCCGCCCCAATACGTGTTCGCGATGTAAATTTCCGCCAGTTGTGCGCGGCGTTCCGCGTCCAGCCATGCGGTTTCAATCGAGACGGGTTCCCGCCCCGTCAGCGGATAATTCGCGTCGATGCCGGAATTTCCGCCGCGCCAGCCCGTGTCCTGCGCGACCGGCTGGTTCGGATTTTCGCGCGGGGCCGTCACATGCAAGATCAACCCGTCGTGCTGCCACCAATCCAGGTAGCGGCGGCGAGTCTGATCCCAATCTTCTTTCCAAAAGTCATCCCAAGGGTCGTTCATACAGGTTTTCTCTGGTGGATACAGCGCGCCATCCGGCACGCACAGGCAACACTCTTGAGGGTACCACGACATGGCCACCAGCGGGTAGCAAAAAGTCCAGATCTATTCCGCTACGTTCCGCTGTCGGCGCCCAAACAGCGCATCACGTCGAAGCTGCGATCGCGTAGTGCAGAATCTGGGCGGCCAGCGTCAGATCGCTGAGCAAAATAGACTCGTGCGGGGTGTGGATAGCCTGCATACCCAGCCCGAATACCACGCACGCCATGCCCTTGTTGTTGTAAGGATTGGCGTCGCCGCCGCCGTACGTGGCGCTGAAGACTGCCTGCTGCCCGGCTCGCGCACATGCTTCCGCATACAACCGCGCAATCGGCGCATCTTCCGGCACATCGTACCCGGCGTAGAGCTGTTCCCAGCGGAATACAACACGCGCGCCCGCCGCCTGACCCTGTTCAATCGCCGTCTGTTCGATTTGCTGGTGGAGCGCCGCCAGGCGTTCGGCGCTCAGGCTGCGCGCTTCGCCCACCAGCAGCGCGTGAGCGGGCACGGCGTTGATCACGCCGCCGCCTTCGATCTTGCCCAAGTTGGCGATGCTGTACTGGTCGAGCTTGCCGGTGGGCAGGGCGGCCGCGATCGCGCCGATCGCCTTGATGGCGTTGATGCCGTCTTCGGGGTTGACGGCAGCGTGCGCGGCTGCGTCCGAACGCTTCAATGGTAAAAGCGCGCTTTGTGCGGCGCGCGGTAGATGGCGTTGGCGACCGGCGTATCCCCATCCAGATTGAAGCCCTGCCGGGCGCGAATTCGCTCCGGGTCGAAGTGATCCGCGCCGCGCGCGCCTTGCTCCTCCTGGATCGTGAATACGACATCCAGCGGGCGCGTCGTGGTCGGGTGCGCGACGGCGTAGCGCAGCGCGTCCAGCGCCACAGCGATCCCGGCCTTGTCGTCACCGCCCAGGATCGACTGCCCGCCAGTATGGACGCGATCGCCGTCCACGATCACGGGCACCTGTCCATCGACCAGGGTGGGGGGCACGGTGTCCATATGGGCCGAGAGGAACAGCGGCTCGCCGACGCCTTCCGTCCGGATGATCAGATTGCCTGTGTCCGAGCCGAGGGCTGCGCCCGCGTCGTCCTCTTCGACGCACAGACCCAGCGCCGCCACTGCCGCGCGGATATACGCGGCCACGGCTCCTTCCTGACACGATGGGCTGGGGATGCGGCACAGGTCGATGAGGGTCTGGTGCAAGGGATCAGTCATGAGTGGGCGCGTCTTCCCAGGTGGGCAGCAGCGCGCGCTGCTCGGTATCGACAATGCCTTTATCGGTGAATTTGTAGTACGGGCTGACGCTCAGCGCCATGATCGACAGCGTCAAGAACGGGCGCTGATGCGTGACGCCTAATGTTTCCAGAGCCGCCTCGACCTGTTCCAGATCATGCGCGACCTGGGGCGCGGGCTGGTCACTGATCAGGCCGAACAATGGCAGCGGCAGCGCGGCTACCACCTGCGTCTCGACCGCCACCGCGACTCCGCCGCCCTGGGCCCGCACAGCCTGCGCCGCCGCGATCATTGAGGCTGGATCGCGCCCGATGATCAGCAGGTTGTGGCTGTCGTGAGCCAGGCTGGTCGCGAACGCGCCGTGTTCCAGTTTTACATTCTTAATGACCCCAACCGCTCGTGATGTGCTGTTACGCGCGATCACCGCCGCGAGGTTGAGTTCGTCGCCTTCCGTGAAGACCGCATATCCGTCTTGCATGGGGATGCGCGTTTGTTCGAGGCGGGTTTGGGTATTCCGTTCGTTGTCCAGCACGACGACGTTAGCGAGGACGGCCTCAGCAGGCGCGCCAGAGTTATCCAACCGCAGATCGGCGGGTTGCAGCCCGTCCGGCACCGGTGGAAAATCCGGAAGCGGGGGCGGCGCTGGCCAACTGTGCGCCAGCATGCGACCCTCTGACGCCACCTGCTGCCCGTCGACGTATACCGCATTGGGCGGGAACGCGGTCAGGCTGTCCATGATCATGCAATCCGCGCGATAACCCGGCGCGATCGCGCCCTGATCACGCAGCCCCAGGTAGCGTGCCGGGCGTATGCTGGCCGACGCGTAGGCTTCCAGGGCTGGCAGCCCGGCTTCAACGGCCTGCGTCAGGATGCTGCTCAAATGCCCGGTTTGCAGCAGCGGCGGCTCGATGTCGTCCGTCACAAAGACGATATTGGCGCGATCGGGCAGACTCGCCACCAGCGCCATGTTTTCCGCCGTCACCGATTTAGCTTGCAGCATCACGGTCACGCCCTTCGAAAGCTGTTCGAGAATCTTCTCTGGGAACGTCAGCGTGTGATCGGACGTGATGCCGTGCGACAGATATTCTGACAGCTCAACGCCGCTCAGCGTGGGGATATGCCCCTCCAGGCGCAGACCCGCGTCACGCGCCGCCCGGACCAGCGGCGGCAGGCGGTCGTTTTGCCCTAACAGCCCTCGATAATCCATCACTTCGCCCAACGCGAGGACATTCGGCGCGTCCGCCAGCGCGCGGATGCTATCCGCGTCAAACACGTGGGCCGTCCACTCGATCTCGGGTGACGTTGCGGGCACACAGCTAGGAATCGCGATATATACACGCAGCGGCAGACCTTGCGAGGCGGCGATCATCCAGCGGATACCCTCGACTCCGGCCACGTTGGCGATCTCGTGCGGATCGGCCAGCACGGCGGTTGTGCCGAAAGGCAGCACGGCTTCCGCAAAGCGGCGCGGCGTGATCAGGCTCGATTCAATGTGCATATGAGAGTCGATCAGCGTGGGGGCGAGCATGCGCCTGTTGAGATCGTGCACATAGCTTGCGCTGGCGTCCGACGGCGGCGCGCCCTCTTCCACGTACACAAACCGGTTCCCCCGGACTCCCGCCCAACCCTCAAACACGCGCAGGCGGAAAACGTCCAGGATTTTCGCGTTGGTGAACAGAAGATCGAGCTGCATCAGAGGCCGCGCTCCGCCATGATCTGCACGGCACGCAGCGCGATGCCGATCACCTTCTTTTCGCCTTCCGCGTAGAGCGCTTCTTTTTGGGCCAGGGTGGGCTGCTGGGCCAGCCAGATATTCGAATCTGTCGTGACGACCGCGCCCACCTGCACGCCGCGGTGCGTGCCTGTGATGAACAGGATCGAGGCTTCCTGCTCGGCCGCTTCGATGCCGTGCGCAGTCAGCAGCTCGTTGAGGGCGTGATCCTGTACGTAATAGGCGTCGCGTGTGAAGGCCAGCCCGACCCGGTACTCTTTTTCCAACTCTTGCGCCGCCGCGACCAGCGCATTCGTGACATTCAGGTCAGCGACGGCGGGGAATTCCGCCGGGAGGTAGGCTTTTGAAGTCCCTTCACCGCGATAGGCGGCGGTGATCACAACCGGCGTCCCGATTGGTGTGCTTTTCTGACGGCCCCCCGCGGACCCGACACGGATGAACACGCGCGCCCCTACGTTGACCAATTCTTCCAGCGCGATCGAGGCCGATGGGCCGCCGATGCCGGTCGAGCATACGCTGACGGGTACGCCAGCGGTGGTGCCCGTGTAAACGACGAACTCGCGGTTCTCTGCGATGAACTTGGCGTCGTCCATCCGCGCGGCGATGCGCTTGGCGCGCTGCGGATCGCCGGGCAGCAGCACGTAACTGCGCTACATCGCCGGGCAGGCAGCGGATATGTTTCTGGACTTCAACTCCTGGGTCATGCTTTTCGACCATTCGAAATCACCTTCCGTGCGAGTCTTGTAACTGAAGCCTAATGTCAGGGGCCGTGATGATCAGCTTTTCGGGCGGAATCGCGATATGCAGTGCAGCCATGGACGGGCGCGGCGCTTCTTCCTCTTCAAACACGCTGAACTGCCCAAGGTCGGTATGCAGGGAATACTGCGTGGTTTCGCCTTGAAAGATGCTGAAATTAAGCTTGCCGGGGATCGTATTGTCGCCGGGTTCGGTTCGCAGTGTCGCGTCGCTGGGGCGGAAGAACAGCGTAGCAGTATCTCCTGCGTGGGCAGCGCCCGGCTCTGTCAGCGTAGCGCGCAGTGTCAGATTCCCCACTTGAGCCACTGCGGCCCGGCCGTCGACCTGCGTGAGGTGCGCGTCGAAATAGTTATCATAGCCCATGAAACGCGCCACAAAGGCTGTCTTTGGACGCTGGAAAATCTCCTGCGGCGGACCCATCTGCTCGATCAGCCCCTGGTTCATCACGACGATCCAGTCTGACAGGCTGAGCGCTTCGGCCTGATCGTGAGTCACATACAGCATCGTGATGTTGAGCTGCTTTTGCAGGCGGCGCAGCTCGGCGCGCATCTCGACGCGCAGCTTGGCATCCAGATTCGAGAGCGGCTCATCCAACAGCAGCAGGTCCGGCTGGATGACGATCGCCCGCGCCAGCGCGACGCGCTGCTGCTGCCCGCCGGAGAGCTGCGCGGGCAGCCGGTCCTCGAACCCGGCCATTCCCACGCTGTTCAGGGCTTGCAGCACCCGCTCGTTGATTTCGCTGCGCGAGCGGCGACGCATCTTTAGCCCAAACGCGACATTGTTATAGACACTGAGATGCGGGAACAGGGCGTAATTTTGAAAAACCAGCCCGATATTCCGTCTGTGAGGTGGGCGGCGCGTGTAATCTTTCTGCCCGATGATGACGTGCCCCTGCGTCGGAGCGATGAACCCGGCGATCGTGCGCAGCGTGGTCGTTTTGCCGCAACCGCTGGGGCCCAGCAGCGACACCAGCTTGCCCTGTTCGACCGTCAGGTTATAACCGCTCAGGATGGGCTTGTTCTTTTCGTAACCCGCCTCGATATTTTCTAATCTGAGAAACGACATAGAACGTTAGCTCCCCCAATTCAGATGCGGGCCGAAACCTTCAAAATACGTTCCATCGCCTGCACGATCGTCACGGTGAAGATGATCAGCAGCGTCGACAGCGCGGCAATCGTGGGATCGAAATTGTATTCCATGTACAACATCATCCGGATTGGCAGCGTCGCCACGCCCGGCCCGGTCAGAAACAGCGAAATCGGGACGTTGTTGAAGGACGTGATGAACGCCAGGATGAACGCTGCCACCACGCCCGATCGGATGTTGGGCAGCACCACCAGCACAAACGCCGTGAACGGGTTCGCGCCCAGGCTGACAGCCGCTTCCTCAATGGATGGGTTCAGGTTGCGCAGGCTGGCCGACACCACGCGCACCGAATAGGGAAACAGGATCGCGGTGTGGCCCAGGTAGAGTCCTAGTCGTGACGGGCATGTGGCTGATCAGCACGAAATAGCGCAACAGCGCCAGACCCGACCACAATCCCCGGCACGATGGCCGGTGAGGAAAATAGCACCTCGATCATGTCTTTGCCCCTGAACTGGTAGCGAACGATGGCATAGGCTACCGGGATACCCAACACCAGCGCCGTCAACGCGCCCAGCATGGCGATTTCCAGGCTCGTTTCGAAGGAGTCGATGAAATCTTTGACCGAGAAAACTTTGCTCGAACCAACGCAGCGACAGCTCGCCGCGCGGCGGAAAAGCCAGCGTTGGCGCAGACCCGAACGACGCCGCGAAGATCAGCAAAAACGGCCCCAGCAGGAAGACCAGGGTCAACACCAAAATGACGTTAATGAGTATGCCGTTTTTCATTGCATTTTTGGCCGGAATAGTCGCAGGATGCGATTAACGACCAGTGTGGTCAGCACCATCGACATGGCAATGATCGTGGCGCTGTTCCAGTCGATCAACACCATCGCGCGCTGGTACAGCAGCGTCGCCAGCATCAAGACGCGGGTGCCGCCCAAAATAGCGGGCGTGACATAGGCCGTGATGCACCCGGTGAACACCAGCGTGCCGCCCAAAATGAGTCCGTCGGCCGACAGCGGCACGATGATGCGCAAAAACACCACCAACCGGTTAGCCCCCAGGCTTTGCGCCGCCTCTTCGACATCGGTACGGATATTTTCCATCGCGCTGACTAGCGACAGGATCATCAAAGGCAAGAATAGATGCAGCAGCCCCAAGATGATCGCCGTTTCAGTGTACAGTAGCCGCAGCGGGCGTTCGGACAGGTGAAACGTCTCGACTACGTTGTTGACCAACCCCAACCGGCCCAGGATCACCAGCCAGGAGTAGGTGCGGGCGACAGGGTTGGTCATCAGCGGCAGGATGATCAGCGACATGACGATTGACCGGCGTCCGGGCCGCATGCGCGCGATGGCATACGACACGGGATACCCGATTAGCGCCGAAATCACGGTGACAATCGCCGCCAACCGGATCGTCCGCTGGTAGACTTTCTGTACGACCGGGTCCTGAATGAAGTCGCTGTATTCCTGGATCGACCACGCTCCCGCTTTGGTCTTGAAGGTGTCCACAAAGACGGCAATGAGCGGCAGCAAAAAAAGCAAAACAATAAAGATCAAGGCCGGGCTGACCAGCATAAGAACAGAGCGCGTTTTTCCGTGTGATTTCATAAAAAGTGTCCGTGCCGCTGGCGGCACCACAAATAGTCAATAACTGCCGATCTATCGCTTGCGCGTTCGGCGAGTGGCTGCCGGGCCAAAAAGGCCGAGGAGGCGGTGACTCGCGCCACCGCCTCCCGCACTTCTGTTTGAGTCAGACCTACTGGACCAGCAGTTCGTTCCAGCGGGTGATCCATTCTTCCAGATGATCCGACACGAAGGCCGAATCCATGAAGGTCAGCGAGTTGATCATGTCTTGGCCATAGGTCAGCTTGGCGGCCACGTCATCGGGGACTTCGACCGTCATGTTGGTCGGTGAGTCGACCAGGTCCATCGCTTCGGCAAGCTGCACGTCGTGCGAGATGAGGAAGTCGATGTATTCGTGCGCCAGTTCTTCCTGCTTGGTTCCCTTGACCACGCTGACAACACTCTGGAAGCCCGCCAGCCCTTCTTCGGGAATCACGAATTCCAGCGGCAGGCCGGTGTCGGTCAGGGCGGGGAACGAGAAGGATGGTACCGAGCCAACCCAGACTTCTTCTTGCTGGACCAGCGAAGTCAATTCGGACGAACGCACGTAGGTGGTCAGCAGTTGATCAACCAGATCGGGCAGGTTTTCCCAGGCCGGTTCCAGGTTGTCAATGTCGCCGCCCCAGGCGCGTGCCATCATCAGCAGGGTAGCGGGGCCATTGGTAGTGCCCATATCTGGCACGGTGACATAGCCCTTGACGTCGCTGCGCCACAGGTCTTTCCACGAGGTGATCGGTTCTTTGACTTCGTCGGTGCGGTAGAACAAACCATAGCTGCTTACGGCGTACCCAACGGCATACTGGCCGCCGATCGGGTCTACGGCCCAATCATACAGATCGCCCAGGCTGGGCAGCAGATCGGGGTTGTAGGGCTGGAGCAGCCCTTCCTGGTACGCGGTGTAAGCATACGAGTCCGCAAAATGCACAACATCGACGCCGGGATCATCCCCGCGCTCGACCATCTTGCTCAGACGTTCGGAGTTATTGCCGGTCTCGTACACGATCTCAACGTCATACTTGTCCTGAAACGGAATCGTAATGTTCTTGTCGAGCAAATCCTGGTTGTAGCCCCATGTTGAGACGACCAGAACTGGCTTATCGGCGGCTTTCGCGGCGCTCTTGCCGCTCAGCCCGATGCCACCCACCAACAGGGCTGCTACGAGTGCCAAAACCAAGAATTTCTTCACCATAAACCTCCTTGAATTAAGAAACGGTTGCTGAGCGCATGACAGCGGAATACCGAAAAACCCGTTGCTCTGAACCTCCTCGTTCCATGACGATCTATCGATGGTCGATGCGATACGGCGCGGTTGACTCTCGGACTACCAGCTCGAACTCGAAAATACACTTTTCCGGTGGTTTTTGACTGTTCCGTATCCGTTGAAGCAGCAAGTGAGCGGCCTGCCTGCCCATGTCGTACTTGGGTAAACGGATGGTGGACAAAGTGGGTGTGGTAAAGGATGCCAGGTAAATGCCGTCAAAGCCGATGACGGATAGCTGGTCGGGGACGTTGATCCCCAACTCGTGAGCGGCCCGTAGCACGCCCATCGCCATAAGATCGTTACACGCAAAGATCGCCGAGGGGCGATCCTTTGATTGTTGCAGCAGGCTTAGCGCGTGACGATAGCCGCTCATAGGCTGAAAATCGCCTTCGCGCACCAGGGTTTCGTCGACCGCGATGCCCGCGTCATTGAGCGCATTGCGGTACCCTGTTTCGCGTTCGCGGCGCAGCGATTGGCGCGATGGCCCGGTAATACACGCGATGCGGCGGTGCCCCAGGTCAAGCAGATGTTGAGTCGCGACCTGCCCGCCCTTGAAGTTGTCCAGCAGCACCGCGTCCGCCGCAAAGCCCGCCGTATCCAGGTCGAAGGCTACCACGGCGACGCTGCCGTCCAGCAGGGAGGTGATCCCTTCGAAATCTTCGCCTGAGGTGGCGTATATGATCCCGTCCACCTGTTTGGCACTGAGATTCTTCGTATGCAGCAGGACCTTGCCCAGGTCATTGTTAGAATCGCACAGAATCAGGCTGTATTCCTGCTCCAAAATGCCGTCTTCGATGCCTTGCGCGACCTCGGCAAAGAAGGGGTTGCTGCCGTCGGGCACGATGACGCCGATCGTGTGTGAATGCCGGCTGCGCAGCGCCCGAGCGATCGTATTGCGTTGGTAACCCAGCTGCTCCATAGAACTGTGTACCCGCTCGCGCAGCTCATCGCTGACAGGGCGGGTATGGTTGATGACGTGAGAAACTGTGGCGGTTGAAACCCCGGCGTGGCGGGCTACATCCCGCATGGTGGGCGCGTTACTGTGTTCTTCCATAAGTTGTTTTGGGTCAGATCGTAAACGTTTACGTAATCGTTTGCGCTCATTCTAGCATATGCCGTGAATTTCGTGCAACAAGCGCTTCGCGACGGGCGCATTCCAGGCCGGTCCTCGGATTTTTCGCCGCGCCGTGCAGCCGTATTCCTGTCCTTTGTTTGGTCTTCTCCGCCACCTCTGCGCCTTCGCGGTGCGATCTCTCTTCGCTTTTCGCCGACTGCGATAGCGTGTTTGCCTATCACATTTACGCTGAATTTATGACTTCACAATTATTTTAATACATAACTGGTATACGATGATTGTGAAACATCGCACCAAGTGCAACTAAATCGCACGGCCGATCGATGGATCGCGTTAGCTTTGAGGAGGCATCATGAAGATTCGACCGAAACGATGGCTTAGGGTGGGGTTGGTGATCGTGGGCGCGGTATTGCTGTTGCCTGCGCCCGTCATCACCCAGGCACAGATCGGAGGATCGATTGGCTACGGCAGCAGCGTTTATGGGACGTTGGCAGCGGGCCAATCGCTGACCTACAGTTTCAACGGCACGGCGGGTGATCTGGTGCAGGCTACCATCCGCAACTGGACCGGAACCCTGGATCCCCAGTTGGTCTTGGTGGGACCGGATGGACAGACGGTAGGCAGCAGCACGACAAACCCCTTTTCTGAGGACAATCTCAGTGCCGCTTTGTCATTATTCCTGCCGCAGACCGGCATCTATTCTCTGTTGGCGAGCGGGGAGAATTCGACCGCCGGCGATTTTGTGCTCAAGCTGTATGGGCGCGGTGCGACCGCGGCCACGCCGCTTGGGTATGGGCAGAGCGTCGACGTGACGATTCCGCCCAACGCGCCGGACCAAATGTTCAGCTTCGACGCGCAGGACTGCCCGACCGTGTTCACGGTCGCCAATCTGAGCGAGGGACAGCCATTCACGTTCCCGTTCGTGGTCAAAGTGCGCGACGAGCAGGGCATCCAGATCGCCCAGTTGTACGGCGGCGACGCCCTGGAGGATCGCCTGATCCTGGCTCCCGATAGCGGACACTATGAAGTCGCGGTGAGCTCGGATGATCCGCTGGCGCAGGGCAGCATTCGCATCCTGGTGAGCTGTGGCGATCAAGCGCCCGGCTGCATCCCCGGCGGTCTGTCCGGTGGGGCGGCGGGCGGCGCGCTCTGCCGGCCATGCTTCGGCGACGACTTCGGCGGCGAGATGTGCGACGCGTTCCAGGTGGCGGCCACGCTCGACGGCGATACGGCTTCCTTCACCTGGCCGCCCGTCGAAGGCGCCGAATACTACATTTTCAGCATCATCGACGCCTCCGGCGTGATGCTGTTGGATTCGCCGATCATGCTGGAAGGCGAGACCAGCCATACCTATACCTTCCGTCCTGAAGACCTCAGCCGTGGACCGTTCACGGCTATCGTGAACGCGGGGAACGAGACGGACGGCTATCTGTGCAGCGACGACGCCCCAATCGGTACTGAAGGCCACACCGCGGAATGCTCGGGTATCTCCGTGGGAGCCGACATCGTGCCCGGTGAACGCATGGCCGTCGCCTCCTGGGGCGGGGTGCCCGGCGCAGCCGCGTATCTGCTCCACGTCTATGCCATTGGCGACGATGGCGGCCTGATCGGGATTCGTGTCTTCACGGTGCCCGGCGACGCCAACTCGTATCACCTGTCGGGCGTCTTCCCCTCAGACTACAACCGGTTTCGCGTTGGGGTCGATGCCTACCGTGACGCGGCTGGCGGTGGCGCCTTCGGCGATATGCCGCAGGGCTACCTGTGCAGCGGCAGCGCCGACATCGAATTCGAAGAGTCCGGTCCAGTACATTGGGGACCGGCGGCGTGACGCCAGGAGAGGGAGGAAAAGCGATGAATCACAAGCGTACACACAGACTCCGTCTGGCGTTGTTCGGGATCGCCCTGTTGGCGGCGATCGTGGCGACGGCGCAGCATCCGGCTGCGACCACCCAGGCCCAGGCGGGCGGATCGCTCGGCTATGGCTCAAAAGTCTATGGGACGATCTCGGTCTCTCTACCCCTCGTTACCTATAGTTTCACCGGCGCGGCGGGTGATTTCGTGGACATCACCGCCGAACCCTGGACCGGCAGTCTCGATCTCCGGCTGGAACTGGTCGCCCCGAACGGGGTGCTCCTTAGCCAGAGGATACAGAACACGCTCGGCGGCGAGCCCGCGGGCGCGCACCTGTCCGCGTTTTTGAAGGATGCGGGTGCTTACTTGGTGCGGCTGAGTGGCGAGAACGGCACGACCGGCGATTTCCTGCTCAGCCTGTTAGGGCGCGGCCCGGCGACGGCGACTGCCCTGGAATATGGCCAGGCGGTGGACGTGACGATTCCGCAGATCGCCGATCCCCAGTTCTTCACCTTCGAGACGGAAGCTTGCCCTACGACCCTGGTCGTGACCGATCTGGATGAGGGCCAACCGTTCACGTTCCCGTTCGTGGTCAAGGTACGCGATCAGCGCGGGCAGACCGTCGCGCTGCTGCGTGGCGGGGAGGAAACCGAGGATTGGGTCACCGTCCAGCCCGACAGCGGGCGCTACGAGGTCGAAGTGCTGGCCGCCGAACCGGCTTTGTCCGGGATGATCCGGCTGCTGGTCACGTGCTCTGGCGATAATCCCGGCTGCACGGGCGGGCAGACGTTGGGCGGTCTGGCGGGCGACTGCACGCCATGCCCCGGCACGAATACCTTCGTGCCCGGCGGCGGATGTCCCGATCTCCATCTCCGGGCGGAGCAGGGGCTGCACATGGCCGCCGCCACGACGGTCTTCTGGGACGAGATGCCGGGCGCGGATGGCTACACCGTGCGCGTGATCGGGATCACGACAGACGGCGGCGAAGTCTACCTGACGCACGCCGACTGGACACCCGGCGATCCGACTGAGTTCACATGGATTCTGCCTACCGAAGGGTATATCGGCTACCGCTTCACGCTGGAAGTCCTGGCCGATGGCGCTGTGATCTGCGCGCAGAACACCACGATCACGATCGAGCAGACCTCGCCAGAATGCCCCGATCTCGGGCTGGCGGCGGAAATCATCGTGCCCGCGATGAACGCCGTCGCGCTGAACTGGGATCCCACGCTCGGCGCGGACCAATTCGCGATCGATCTGTACAGCATCATCGGCACCGAAGAAATTTTCAGCGGGCGTCTGATCATGCCGGGTGACTCGGCCGGGCGCACCTTCGACCACTTCCCGCCGACGTTGAGCGGCGTGCGCTTCGTCCTATGGATGACGCGCGGCGGCATGCTCTGCTCGGACGAAGTGATCGTGAACTTCCTGCCCCAACAATTCACGTGCCCTGATCTCGGTCTGACGGCCAGCAGCGACCCCGCCACCGGCGCGATCGTGCTCAACTGGGCGCCGCTGGACGGCGCCACCGGTTACGAGCTGGCGGCGTATGGCATCGCGGAAGGCGGCGGCGAGACGCAGGTTCTGGGCGCTACATTGATGCCCAGCGAGTCGACCTTCACCTTCTTTCCAACCGAGGGCTACGGAGGGTTCCACTTCGTGCTGCGCGTGCTCGGCTGGCCGATCGAGTGTACGGCGGAACTCACGCTGCACTCGCAAGTCCAGCCGAACGTGCCGTGCGCTGTGCGCACTGATCGATTGGACATCCCCGTACGGGTCGGACCCGGTCCGGACCGCAGCATCTTTGCCTACCTGCCGCCCGACACGGAAATCCTGGTCGTTGGACAGGCCATCGGCACCGACGGTAATCCCTGGTGGGAGATCGACAAGTCCCAGATTCCTGGCGGCATCATGGCGCTCAGTCTGTGGGTGGCGCAGAGTGATGTCGCCACTGTCGGACTGTGCACGCAAGTGCCCCAAGTGGAGATTCCGCCGGTCATTCCGGACGACGAAGAACCCGGCGAGGGCCCCGGCGGCGGCTGGGGGGCGTGCGGATCGTGCGATACGTGCGGGCATCCGGCTAACGAGTGCGTGACCTCACCGGACGGCGCGTGCTTGTGGGATCCGGCGACGTGTCTCGGCGGTGGACCGGACGACGGCGGGCAGTGCCACACCTTGGCGGCGGTCGCTGATCCGCCAAACGTCGGCAATGCGGTGAATATCCTGACGTCGACCAACTGCACTACCAATTCTGGCGTTTCGGGTTATCTCTCGAGTACCGTCGTACAGGTCAGCGCTGTTCCCGAATCAAAATTCACTTTCAGCAACTGGACGGGATGCGGCGCGAGCGGAAGTTCCAATCCCGTGTCTATCACGATGACTACCAGTTGCACAATCACAGGACACTTCGTGCCGTGACCTGTTGAAAATGAGAGCAAGTGAGCGACCAGCAATTGAACGCCGGTGGCCAACATGCTCGCAGGCAACTAAATGATCAAAACGGGTTGGCCGAGAAGTAAAGGCCAACCCGTTCACATACATCGAGACTGCCCGGCGTCACGCGGCGGACTGATCCGCCTGGGACCGCGCCGCACGATCGTTCACCAGAATCAGGTGGCTGTCGCCGAACTCGTGCCACAGATACCCCTCGGCGACCGCTTCGGCATACGCTGACCGGATCGTCTCCTGGTCCGCCAGGGCGTACAGCATCGCGAGATGGCTCGTCACGGGGTCGTGCAGCCCGGTGATCAGCCCGTCAATCACATGCACGCCGCGTCCCGGATGCACGTACAAGCGTGTGAAGCCGGTCATGGGGCGCACCTGCGCGCCATCCCACGCCGATTCCAGCGCGCGGACCACTGTTGTTCCGACCGCGATCACGCGCCGCCCCGCGCGCCGTGCCTCATTGACCGCCCGCGCGGTTGCCAGCGGCACCTCAAAGGGCTCCGCGTACAGCGGGTGATCTTCCACGATCTCCTCGTCGACTTCCAGGCTGGAGACGCCCGTATGCAGCACCAGCCCGGCGATGGCGATGCCCCGCGCGCGCAGCGCCGCCACGACACGCGGCGTAAACGGCTGGGCTGCCGAGGGCATTTCCGCGCTGCCGGGCACGGTGGAAAACACGGTCTGGTAGGCGTCGAGCGGATACGATTTCTCTACGTACCCATAGTGGATCGGCGTGCCAAACGCCCGCATAGCGGCGTCCACATCGCCCTCGAACTGCACGAACCACAGCCGGGGCAGACCCGGGGTAGGGTGCGACCAGCCGGGCGCTCAAGCCGCCCGCGCGGATCATTTCACCGGCGACCAGTGGTAGCGGCCCCGGCTGTCCGGCGCTCCAACGCGGCTCGGCGACCCACAACCCGCGCCCATAATGCGTGGACAGGTTGAGGATAAACGCGCCAGGGGAGCCGCTGGCGGGTAGGCTGGCGGGCAGCGTCGCGCTGTGATTGACGACCAGCAGATCGCCCGCCTGCAAAAAGTCCGGCAGATGACGGAACTGCGTATGGACATGCCCGTCTGATGTCGCTGACCATCAGACGCGCCTCGTCGCGGGCCAGACCGCGCATTTCCGGCGGAGCGGTGGCTTGCAGTTCAGGCGGGCGGGGGAACATCAGCTCTCGGCGTTTCATGCGCTCACCGCCTCCCACTGTTCGGCCTGCGCCTGGTAGCGCCCGCCGCTCACTTCCAGCGGATCCTGCCCCAACAGCCACGCCCAAAACGGCAGCGTGACCTCCGGTTCGGGCCGGTCCGAAATATCCTGGCCTGGGAAGCCTGCTGGTGCATTACCGTGCGCATATCGCCCGGATCGACGCTCACAACGCTCACTCCGGCGTCGCGTAGTTCGTTGGCCAGAGTGAGGGAGATGAGGTCGAGCGCGGCTTTGCTCGCGCCGTAGCCGCCCCAGTTGTCATAGCCGCCGACCGCTGCGTCGCTGCTGATGTTGACGATCCGCCCCTGGCTCGCTTTGAGCAATGGCAGCGCTAGCTGCACCAACCCAACCGGCGCGATTACGTTGACCGCGAAGACGCGCTCCAGCGCATCCAGCGGGTAATCGGCCAGCGTGGGCAGCGGGCTGGGGCCAAGATCGGACGCGTTGTTGATCAGCAGGTCGAGCCGTCCCAGACTGCGCGCCGCCTCGATTAGCCGCGCGCGATGCGCCGGGTCAGTGATGTCGCCCGCCAGCGTTGTGATCGGGGTCCCAAAATGCGCCAGCGATTTCGCCGCCGCCGCCAATGCGTCCCCGCCGCGCGCCGTCAAAATCAGAGCGTAGCCTTGCCCGGCCAGGAATTCGGCCAGCGTAGCGCCCAGCCCGCGGCTGGCCCCGGTGATGAGTGCCACGCGGCGATCCGGCGGTGTATCCTGTGCGTGCCACCATTCGCGGAAGGCATGCGCCTGCTTCGATCCATCCTTGAAAGACGCGACCAGCACGCCATCCAACCGGGCGCGGTCGCCCGACGGCAGCCGTGTGAAAGTCGCCATCCAGCGGGCAACGCCGGTTTCCGCCGTCACGTCGAGGATTTCGAACGTGACCGAAATATCGTCTTGCTGGCGGGGCAGATCGGCCCAATAGCGCCGGATGGCGTCGCGCCCGCGCAAGGGGTCGTCAAAGGGGTTTTCCTGGTACGTCGCGTCCTCGGTGAACTGCTGCGCGGCCAGATCGGCGTCGCGTGTTTCCCAGGCGCGGCCCAGGGCGTGTATCCAGGTGTCGAATGTGTTGCGATCCATAGAATGTGATCATCCTCTCGTGCAGCCTATCCTGGTTACATGATCGCAGATAACCCGGCCCGCCACACCGGTCGACGGGCCAGTCCGCACCTGTACGAAGGTCCAGTCTTTGGCTGTTACGAGAGGTCGACCAAGCCTTGTTGGGCCGCCAGTGTAACCGCTTCGGTGCGGTTTCCGGCGTCCAGCTTACTGAGGATGGCGCTGACGTGAAATTTGACTGTGCGCTCGGTGATCACCAGCTTGGCAGCGATCGCTTTGTTGGTCAGACCGCGCGCCATCAGGCGCAGCACGTCGCGCTCGCGCTCGGTCAGCGCGTCAGGATCGTTGGCGGCGTGTTGGTCTTGCTCCACCTGCCGCAGCAGCTTGGACACGATCACCGGTTGCAGTAAGGCTCCCCCGGCATGCACCGCGCGCACCGCCTGGAAAACATCCTCGCGCGGCACGCCCTTGAGCAGATATCCCTGGGCACCGGCCTGAATCGCCTTGAGGACGCGCTCGTCTGTGTCGAACGCGGTGAAGATAATGACCTTGATCGCGGGGTCGCGCTGGCGCAGGTGTTCGAGCGTAGCGAGTCCGTCCATCTCCGGCATTTCGAGATCGAGCAGCACGACGTCAGGACCTAGGTCGGCGGCGCGCGCGATGGTATCGGGGCCGGTGCCCGCTTCGCCCACTACGTCGAAATCGGCTTGCGTATTCAGCACGGCGACTAATCCATCCCGCACGATGGGGTGATCGTCCGCGACCAAAATACGAATCGGATCGGCCATACTCATACCTCCAACGGGACGGTAATGGTGAGGCGTGTGCCCTCGCCGGGGCAGGTAGCCAGACTTAGGTGACCGCTCAACAGCCGGGCACGCTCGTTGATACCGGTCAGGCCGTAGCGGCCCTTCGGAATCTGGTCGGCGTCGAAGCCTTGGCCGTCATCCTCAATCACGAGCTCGGCCTTTTCGGGTGTGATGATCAGCGTCACGTCGAGATGTTGGGCGCGCGCGTGATTTACGACGTTGGTAAAGGCTTCCTGCGCCATGCGATACAGCCCGGCCTCGACGCGCACCGGCAGCGGATGATATTGCCCGGTCAGCGTGACGTTGAGCCCCAGATCGCCTTTGGTCGCCCATTCCTGCGCCAGAGAGGTCAGCGCTTCGGGCAGACTACGCCCTTCCAACGGTGCGGCGCGCAGGTCCATCACCGAGCGGCGCGCCTCATCGAGGTTCTTGCGAGTCAGTGCGAGCGCCTGTTGTACGGTCTGTTGGGCCTGCGCCGCCGTCGCCTCGTTGTCGAGCAGGGCATCGGCAGTTTCGAGATGCAGGGCGATGGCGGCCAAGCCTTGCGCCAGCGTGTCGTGGATTTCGCGCGCCAGCCGGTTACGCTCCTCGATCGCGCCAAATTGCACGCTGCGCTCGAACAGACGCGCGCGTTCGATCGCGATGCTCAACAGATCGCCGATCGTATACAGCAGCCGCAGATCGTCCGGCGACAACTCGCGCCAGTCCGAGCTAGCGACGTTCATCACGCCGAGTTGTTTGCCATGCGCGTATAGCGGAATGCTGGCGTGATAGCGCAGTCCTTCTGTGCCGTCGACCAGCCACTTGAGCCGGCTGCACGTCACCACATTGACGTTGGCCGCCCCGTTCAGGTCGCCCGCGCGGTAGGTGTCCAGGCAGTAACAGCGGCCCTCCATGCGGTGCGGCGCGTTCGCCAGAGCAGGGGGCAGATTTAGCGCCGCGGCCAGGTAAGCCGCGCCGGTTTCCTCGCGCAGCAGCCAGACCCAACCCGTGCGTAACCCGAGCAGCTCGGCAGCCTGGGCCAGCGCCGTTTGCAGCGACTGCGCTAGATCGACTTTGTGGTTGAGCGCTTCGGCGATGCTGTTCAGGATCGATAGCTCGCGATTGCGCCGTTCGAGTTGTTGCGTGTCGGATTCAGACATAGAGGTGTCTCATAGGTTTTCCGAGATTATAGCAGACCGATCCATTTTCCTGGCTGGACGAGGTGAGCTTTTTGGCTTGAAGACACATCTTATTTGAAACCCGCCGCGTATCAGATAATTATACCAATATGTTTCTATATACAAGTATTTACATGTAATATATTTTATCCTACTTGAAAAAATACAATTCAATCGTACGATATATGTATATCGCTGGATGAGGGAAAGGGATCTACCATGTTCCGCAGGGGATTTTTGGTTGCCAGTCTCGTCCTGCTTTTCGTCCTATCGAACGGTTTCAACGTGGTCCAGGCTAGCTCGTACAGTGGAACCCTCCAGATTACCTGTACGGATGCCTTTGACTTTGGCCCCGGTGTCGTCACGCTTGACCGCAATAACTCGACCGTAGGAAACGAAGATTTTCGAATCCTGGCCACAGATGGCGCTGGCATCGTGCTGCGTGACTTCTACAACTCGCTCCCGCTAGGGGATTACGTCTTTGGCGACCTCGTGTTCACCACCCCGCCGACGGCCAATCCGATCACTGTGTCGTTTATCAGTGTGGCGGAGAATGGTTTTCTTCAGCAGGTCGTCTTCACCGCCACCGGCACCTGCTCCGATCTGGTCTTCCAGGGAGTCCCTATCCCGACCGGGTTCGTCCTTCACACCATCGGCTGTGACACGCCTGTGTACGATACGCCCGGTGGCAGCCCCGTGGGGGATAACGCGGTTACCAATGGGCAAACCTGGTTTGTCAGTCCGACCCCAGTCCAGGGCACCGATGGCCAGTCATGGACAGAAATCTTCGTGAGCGGGATTCACGACGCCTTTGTGCCGACAAGCTGCGTGCACTGAGAGTCTCCGATCGGCTGAGAATCGATACGCCGGGCACTCTGCCCGGCGTTTCTCTCGGTTTCGCAATTGTGCTCAAACTTTCACGGATACCACGGCACTCCAGGGGATCACCGTCGTGTCAAATCGAATTCGGGCATGGCGGTTTCGCGACCCAGCGCCAGCCGCACGAAATCGGGCCACCAGTTGCACTGTTCGCTTTGATTCGCGTAGTCATCCAGCACATGCACGGTCGAGGCACGCGCTTCTATGCCGCGCTGCACGGCTTCCGGTGATGGCAGGTCGAGCCTGGGCAGCAGCCAACGCCGTCCAAGCTGCGCGTGTAACACTTCGTCTGCCCAGTCGTAATCCTGAATATACGCCGCCAGTGGATCGTGGGCATTCACGCTGATCTCGTATTCCAGCCGCTTTCCGGTCTTGGCGGGCATCAAATTCTGCTCGATAGCGTACAGCACATTGTGGGCTGTCTTGGCATCCAGCGTCCCCAGCCGAATCGCCATGCCGGGATGAATCGCTATATGGCGTTTCCAGTCGATGCCTCGCTGCTCGAAATAGAGGGTGCCCATCATGGCGTGCCGCACCTCGTCCCACAGTTGGCGGGTCATTTCCACATAATACGCCCAGGGTTCGTCCTTCGCCTGCGCGATGATGCGCGTCATGTATTCTGGCACATCCATTTCCACGATGCGGCGGCACATCAGCGCCAGCGTCCGCTCGTCCAACGGTACCCGCTCGTCCAGGGATACCTGCCGCTGAGGATTGACGAAATTCCAGCGCAGCGCGAAGCGTTCATCCCGCTGCGGGAAGAAGTCCGGCTCGAATGGCGCCTGCACACGCGACGACGGAAGCGTGGCCGGGGTTGGGGCCGTCCCGTCGATCCCGCCTGCCGCCGCCAGATACGCCCGCAGATGGTTCGCCCACTCTTCGGCCCGAATGCGTTCGGACTCGTCGGATGCGACCGCACGCACCGCCACGGATCCCCACGCGGCGATCTCGCTTTCATCCAGAATGATGTGCTTGAGCAGATGCCGGGTAGGGTAGTCGATGATCGGGTTGATCGTGTCGCGGTGCTGTTCGTAAGCGGCCAGCAGCGCGGGCTTGAGCACACCATATAGTGCGATGATCTTTTCCAACGTGTCATGAGCGGTCAGCAGTTCGTCGAAGAAACGATCTAGCGCCGGATCGGGACTCACGTCCATATTGGGCGGCGGATTGCGCATCTCGGCCACTCGCGCCCGGATCATTCCCGCGTGGGCGGCGTCCAGGCTGAGGTGCAGCCCTAACGCCTCTTTGGCTTCCCATTCCGGCGTGGACGCCAGCCAATAGAGGCCGATCTCCATCGCACGTTTTTCGATCCAGGCGTAGCGCACCAGACGCCTGGCGTTTTCCTCGACGCCCAATCCGATGCGGGCGGCCTCGGCATACG
Source organism: uncultured Chloroflexia bacterium (assembly GCA_963826505.1). GTDB lineage: Bacteria > Chloroflexota > Anaerolineae > Aggregatilineales > Aggregatilineaceae > CAWGXG01. The sequence continues at coordinate 1,878,399 of CAWGXG010000008.1, read as the reverse complement.
TCGCCAAACCGGCCAGAGGGGGCAGTGACATCGTGTGCTCCTAAAGTAAAGCGATTAGCCAACAGCAATCAGGCATGCGACCCAGGGCAGATCGCGGGCGCAGTCAGTCCGCCATCTGCCCACAAAACGCCTGCCCGCGTTAGTTCGATTTTTGCGGAATCTTGGGCAGCAGCCAACCCAGGAAGGCTTCTTCGGACCGGGTCTGCATCAGGACGCGCCCGGGTCCGGTCAGGTCGACGACCAGCCCTTCACCGCTCAGTACCGTGGATTTCCAGTTGCCCACACGGCGGATGTTGAACCCGATCTCGCCGTCAAATCCGACGATGTGCCCGGTATCCAACGTGTACTTCTGGCCGGGCTGCAAGATCAGCTCTTCCAACGCGCCGTAGCAACCCAACAACAGCTTGCCCTGCCCATTGACTTTGAGCAGCACCAGACTCCCACTCCCGAAGAACCCCTTCGATCCGCCCCACTTGGCGTCGGTGACCACACCGCTTTCGCTGGCGATATACGCGCCGCTTTGCAGCATGAAATCGCTGCCGGTGATGTCGAGCACGATCATGTCGCCGGGCAGGGCTGGGGCCAGCAGCAGTTCGCCGCCTTGCGCGGGCGCGGTGTACGTATTCTGGAAGAAACTCTCTCCGGCGACCATGCGCTTCAGGCCCCCGAACAGGCCGCCCTCCGCCTTCGTCTCGATCGTCACGCCGTCGCTGTACCCGACCATCGAACCCGGCTCGACCTTGACCTGCTCGTTCCCCGCCAATGTGACCACAGCTTCGGAAAACGCGGGTTGGTGTTTCAACGTGATTTGCATAACAGCCTCCTCATGGGTAAAGAACGCAATGCATACACACTTGTGCAACCGAGATGGCTCAGCCGCCCGACGGCAGCACTGTGCTGGCTTCTGCGATCGCACAGATCATAGCTGAATGCGCCGCCGTTACCTACACATCCCCATTACGCAAGCCGCGCCACTCTGGTTTCGAGGGGTCAGCGCGATCGAAATCACGGAAAATATTAATCTAACATTTATCTACGGCCCTTGATCTCTGCGATCCCCGGCGTTATGCTACGCTGTGATGAAACTCAGCGATTCTGTGGTGTAAGCGGTCAGTAAGCTGGTTCAACGTGAATACACGGTTGATCTGCCAGATCAGGATACAGCTTCTTCTCTGGATCACGCACAAGCTCCAGACTCTACAGAGCACACGCGTGATGCTGCGCCACTATCATTACCCCTAACTCCTTCCACGCCGCTGTTTATACCCAATCATGCCTGCCTTTCGTGCGATGTAAGGCACGTTTTGCGTTCGGCATTTTTTAGCGGAGTCACGCCTATGATACAAGTCGAAAATCTCACCAAGTCTTACGGGACGGTCCAGGCGCTCAAGGACATCAGCTTCACGATTCAGCCGGGCGAAATCGTAGGGTTGCTGGGTCCCAACGGAGCCGGGAAGAGCACGACCATCAAAATTCTGACCGGCTACCTGCACCCGGACGGCGGGACCGTCGCGGTTAACGATCTGGACATCCTGACTCACACGCAGGAAGTCCAGGCCGATATCGGCTACCTGCCAGAAAATACGCCGCTCTATCACGATCTCTCGGTGCAGGGCTATCTCAAGCTCGTGGCCGGGCTGCGCAACATCCCTGTAGAGCAGCAGGCCGCGCTCATCTCCGAGGCGATCACCGTCACCGGGCTGATCGATCACCGCGCGCGCCTGATCGGCCATCTCAGTAAAGGGTTGCGCCAGCGTGTTGGATTGGCTCAGGCGATCCTGCACAAGCCCAAATTCCTGATCCTCGACGAGCCGACCGTCGGGCTTGACCCGACGCAAACCGTCGAGATCCGCCACCTGATCAAGCGGCTGGCCGCGAAGAGCACGGTCCTATTTTCGTCACATATCCTGTCGGAAGTCGAAGCCGTCTGCGACCGGGTGATCATCCTCTTCAACGGCGAAATCAAGGCTGACGCGCGCCTGGACGATCTGGCCACGACCAACAACGCGATCCTGGTCCTGCGGAAGACCGCCAAAGGGCGCCGAGAAGAAGTTGACCGCGCTGGCCGGCGTGGACCAGCGTCGAAACCTTCGACAGCGCTGACGGTTGGCCCGCCTTCCGCATCGCCAGTCGGGAGGATATCTGCCCGGTAGTGTACGATCTGGCGCGCAGCGAAGACTGGCCGTTGCGCGAGCTGCGCCGCGACGTCGTCACGCTCGAAACGGTCTTCAACCAGTTGGCGACCCGCAGCCTGGAGAAGCTGCGCGGCGGCAGAAGCCGAAGCTGGCCGAGGCCGAAGCGGTCGAAGCGGAATAACGATTACGCCTATGAAACAGGTGCTGTCACTCACGCGCAAAGAGTTAAACAGCTACTTTCAGCTCACCGATGGCGCTGATTTTCGTCGGCGTCTTTCTGGCGGCGACGCTGTTCACGTTCTTCTGGGTGGATGAATTTTTCGCGCGCGGCATTGCCGATCTGCGCCCCATGTTCCGCTGGATGCCCACGCTGATGATCTTCCTGGCGGCGGCGCTGACCATGCGGCAATGGAGCGAAGAACAGCAAACCGGCACGCTGGAAATGCTGTTCACGATGCCCATGAAACTTTACCAGTTGGTGCTGGGTAAATTCCTGGCGGCGCTGATCCTGGTGGCGGTCGCGCTGGCTGCTGACGCTTTTCCTGCCGATTTCGGTCGCGTCGTTCGGCAACCCCGATTTCGGCCCGATCGTCGGCGGCTACCTGGCGACGCTGCTGCTGGCTTCGGCCTATATCGCCATCGGCCTGTTCATCTCCTCGCGCACCGGCCAACCAGATCGTCGCGCTGATCCTGACGATGGTCGTCTGCGGGCTGCTCCAACTGGTCGGCAGCAGCCAGATCACCGACCTGTTCAGCAGCAGCAGCGCGGAAATCCTGCGGGCGTTCGGCTCGGGCAGCCGCTTCGAAAGCATCGGGCGCGGCGTGATCGACATGCGCGACCTGGTCTATTACCTGTCGCTGACTGTCTTCTTCCTGTTCCTCAACGTCTATTCGCTGGATCGCCAGCGATGGGGTACAGGCGCTTCGACGCAGTCGCATCGCGTCAACAGCCACGTGATGGTCACCCTGATCGCCGCGAATCTGCTCGTCTTCAACGGGCTGCTCTACCCGCTGCACACCTTCCGCCTGGACCTGACCCAGGATCACGAATACAGCCTGTCCACCGCGACGCGCGACTTGTTGAGCAATTTGCAGGAGCCGCTTTTGATCCGGGGTTACTTCAGCGAAAAGAACCACCCGCTGCTCTCCCCGCTGATCCCGCAAATCAGCGATTTGCTGGACGAATACCGCATCGCCGCCGGGGGCAAGCTCAAGGTCGAAATCATCGATCCGATCAAAGACCCGGAGAAAGAAGCCGAAGCCAACCAGGTGTACGGCATCAATCCGACCCCGCTGCAAGTACAGGATCGCTACGGGGCGTCGGTGCTCAACGTCTACTTTGACATTCTGATCCGCTATGGCGACCAGGACGTGACGCTCAACTTCGGCGACCTGATCCAGGTCGACCAGTACGGCAGACGGGATGTTGAGGTCCGGCTGCGCAATCTCGAATATGACCTGACGCGCAGCATCAAGAAGGTGGTCTACGGCTTCCAGAGTGTGGACGCGGTGCTAGCCTCGCTGGACCAACCCGCGCAGTTGGTGCTGTACTATACGCCGGACACGCTGCCCAGTGAGTTGCAGGACGCGCCGGATACCATCCAGCAGGTGGCTGGCAAAATCGCTGACACCTCGAACGGCAAATTCTCCTATCAGGCCGTCAACGTGAGCGATCCCTCCAGCGGGGTGGATGGCAACGCGCTGTACAGTCAGTATGGCATCCAGCCCATCGCGCAGAGCTTCTTCTCGTCGGACAGCTACTATCTGCACATGGTGCTGACCGCGGGCGGCAAATCCCAGGTGATCTATCCCGGCAGTGATACCAGCGAAACCGGCATCCAGAACGAGATCGAGTCCGCGCTTCAGCGCGCGGCGCCCGGCTTCCTGAAAGTGGTCGGCGTGTGGACTCCACCCGCTACCCCGACGCAGGACATGTTCGGCCAGACCCAGCAGCCGCTTCAGACCTACCAGACCGTGCTTCAGTCGCTGAGCGATAATTACGACGTGCAGACGGTATCGCTGTCCAGCGGGGATGTCCCGGCGGGGATCGATATCCTGCTGATCATCGCGCCAGAAAACCTGACCGACCTCGAAAAGTATGCGATCGACCAATACCTGATGCGCGGTGGCACCGTGTTCGTCGCAGCGGGCAACTATAAGATCGCGGTCGATCCATATGGCGGCGGTCTGACGGTGCAGGCCATCGACGGCGGCTTGCAGGATATGCTCGCCAGTTACGGCATTAACGTCGATCCGTCGCTGGTGCTTGACACACAAAATGCGCCGTTCCCGGTGCAGGTCCAGCGCAACGTGGCGGGCATGACCGTGCAGGAAATCCAGGCGCTGGATTACCCGTTCTTCGTCGATGTGCGGCAAAGCGGCATGGATCGCAAAAGCCCGATCCTGTCCCGGCTGCAATCGCTGACGCTCAGCTGGGCGTCACCGGTTCAGGTCGATCCCGACAAGAACGCCAACCGCACCGTGACGACGCTGCTCAAGTCGAGTTCGGGTGCGTGGACGACCACCAACCTGGATATCCAGCCGAACACTTCGCTTTACCCGCAGTATGGGTTTCCGGTCGAAGGCACCCAGCAGTCCTACCCGCTGGCGGTGGTGGTCGAGGGCAGTTTCGACAGTTTCTTCAAGGATAACCCGCCAGCCACCGATCAGACCGCGACCGATACCACGGCCACGACACAGCCTTCCGGCCTGATCGCGTCCTCGCCCGACACGGCCCGCTTAATCGTGGTGGGCAGCGGCGAGTTCTTGAACGATACGGTTTTCCAACTGGCGTCAAACTTCAGCCGTGACAGCACCCTTGACAGTCTGCAATTCGTCCAGAATACGGTCGATTGGGCGACTGAGGACACCGATCTACTGGCGATCCGGTCGCGTGGCTCGACAGTGCGCGTCCTCGATTCGCTGACGGACCAACAGGAAACGCGTTGGGAGGTGCTCAACTATGCGGTGGCCTTGATCGGGTTGTTGGCGGTGGCGGGAGTATGGCAGTGGCGCAAACGCGCCGAACAGCCCATGCCGTTGGTGCTGCCCGAAGCGGTTGAGGGGTGAGGTGAACCATGAGTAGAACCAATAAGATTCTCGCGGCGGTATTGGTAATCCAGTTGGTGCTGTTGGGCGTGCAAGCTGCCTGGCCGGAGTTGGCCAACGGACAGGTTGCGCCGGGTGGGCCGCTGGTCGCGAATTTCGACACGGCCAAAGTCTCGCAGCTTACGGTCGCCGACAATTCCGATAAGCAGATCACACTCAAGAAATCCGGTGACGCCTGGGTCCTGCCGGATTACGGCGATTACCCGGTCACGGCGTCGACGGTAACATCGCTGCTCACCAAGATCGGCCAGCTGCGTGCGGATCGCCTGATCACCCAGTCGGCCACGAGCTTCCGGTCGCTGCAGGTCAGCCCGGACGATTTCGTCCGGCAGGTGACGTTCAACCAGGACGATGCCACACACACGCTTTACGTCGGCAAGACTGGCGGCGGCAACACGGTACACGTGCGGTTGGACGATCAGAATCAGGTCTATCTCACCAGCAGCCTGACCAGCCAGGACGCGAGCGCCTTGCCGTCAAGCTGGATCGACACAGCGTATTTCTCAGCCGCCGTCGACGATGTGGTGAGTATGCGCCTGCAAAATGCCAACGGCGAGTTTGATTTCACCAGGGACGGCGACACGTGGACTGTGTCAGGGCTGGGGGAGGGCGAAGTCCTCAATGAGGCCAACCTGACGCCGCTCCTCAACACGCTCACGACGCTGCGCATGACCGAGCCGATCGGCACGGAAATACAAGACACCTTCGGGATGGATGCACCTCAGGCGATCATCACGCTGACCGTAATGGAAACGGTCGCTGCCGAAGTGCCGACTCCCGCCGCGCCGGACACGTCCAATCTGCTCGGCGCGACACCGGAGATCACGAACACCCCCGCGCCCACTGCCACACCTGAAAAGGTCGCGAAGGAATACACTTTCCAGATCGGCGCGGCGCTGGATGACGGTGTGGTGTTCAAAGGCTCGAACTCGGACTACTATGTTCTGATTTCGCAGACCAACGCCGACCGCTTCACGACCAAGACGCAGGCCGATTTTGCGACAGTCCCGCCCACGGCTACACCGGAGCCGCCCACCGAAACTCCGCTCCCGATGAGCGTCCCGCCCACGGAAGCGTCTACCGCGGCACCGACAGCCGAGCCGACGTTGGCCCCGACCTCGGAGCCACCGACGACTGAGCCGCAGGTGTCGCCCACTGTGGCCACGGCGGAAGCGCCCGCCGCGACTCCGACTCCGGGCTAGATCAAACGTCGGAAATGATAAGAAAATCGAAGCCCTGCCAGTTGAATGCTGGCAGGGCTTCGTAAGATTTCGATCGACGCGCGCCCGCGCGCTAGGGCACGTAGGGAGCCATTGTAGGGCAGTATTCCTGCACGGCATCGGACAACAGCAAGTTGTCCCAATTGCCAAAGGCCAGCGCCACGCTGCCATCGTCCTTGCGGCAGAAATCTTCACCGACCTGAGCCAGATATTGTGCCATCAGCAGACTGAGCCGCGGTGCGGCAAACGACGTTCCCAGCACTGGCCCTTCGGGTCCGGTCCATTCGCCCGGCAGCATGATTTCGCCATAGTTGGAGATGCGCAGCGGTTTGTTGGGTTTGTCACCTTCGACCGACAGCAGCGGCGTGTCGCCCTTCTTTTCCCAAGCGGACGGGGGTGTGAAGCCGTCGCCGGTACTCGCGCTGACGCTGATCACCTGCCCCCACGCGCCCGGCCAGAATGGGTAGTCCAGCCCGAAATTGCCCGCCGATGCCACCGGGACCACTTTGCTGCCCCAACTGACGAGCATGGTTTGGATCGGATCGAGATCTTGGGCGCGCTGTGCCTTTTTGGACATGGCGGGGAAAGCGGTCCCGTTGTAAAAAACCACCGCCCGTTGGAAGACCGCGCGCGACGCGTTCTTGTCGTTCTTCTTGTTAGCGTCCGCCGCCTGCGTCGCGAATTCGGCAAAATCCTGAATGTTCTCGCACGGAATGAGCACAAAGCTCATATTCACCACGTAGACATCGGCGTCGGTCGCGTTCAAAGCGTCTTCAATACGGTTGGCCGCTTCCTGCGTGGATTTGGCCTGCACGTCCACCGTCACCAGTTGGATCGAGTCGGCAACGTCGGCATCGTCGATCAACTCCTGCAGTTCTCCGGCCACGAGCTCGCCGTGCGGCATATCGATCGGCTCCGCCGACGCGCCGCGCACTGCGAAAGCCTGGCCTTCCAGGCTCAACGTGCAGCTGCTATCGGCGCCAAACTGATCGGTCGCCACACTGGCGAGGTCCACCCCGCTGAAATCGTCGGCCACGATAATCGCCACGCGGTAGGGCGTTTGCCCGTGAACCGGGCGGACCGCCAGGGCGGGCGAGACGATCAGGGCGATCAGCAGCAGTGCAAAAACCGCCCTCACATTCTGTTTCTTGACCATCGGTCTTTCCCTTTCCGTCAACACTCGGACGCTCATGGTGCGTTCACCGGGTATCCGGCCGTTGCCATATATTCTTCGACTTCTGCGACTTTGGCCTGCATGCCGCTGTCTCTAAATCCCTGGCGCGCGTCGCGCAGGCAGGTTTCGGCCAGGTCGCGCTGTTCCAGACGATTGTGATCTTCCCCCAGGGACTGCAAGGCGTGCGCGCTCCACACCTGGTTATCCTGACCGCGCGCGATCTCAAGCGCGCGTTGGTGGTAAATCAGGGCGTCGGCGAAGTGCCCCATTTCGTGTTCCGTCGATCCAAGATTCAGCAGCGCGAAGAACAGTGTATCGGTGTCGTCAAGCCGCTCCGCTAACGCGACTTCCTCTGCAAAGATGCCGCGGGCCGCCTCGAAATCACCCCGTGCCTGGGCATGGTAGCCTTGATGTTCCAGCACGAACCCGAGCAGAAACGGGTCATCGAGGTCCGTCGCGATGGTGTAGGCCTGGGCGAAGCGGTCTTGTGCCTCTTGCACCGCGTACTGATCCGACAGGACTTTGCCCACGGAGCACAGCAGGATCACCGAGCGATCGGGCAGGGCCAGACTCTGCGCGATATCCAGCGCGGACTGATAGCTGAGCAGGGCGTTGGGCAGATCGCCGCGATCGTAATAGATGTTACCGCGCTTCCCCAGAAGAAATTGCCGGATGGTGTCGTGCTCAGAACCGAGGTGTTCCGCCGCGGCGATGGCCCCGTTCAGCAGCCCAAGGAAGTTCAACGTGTGGCCGCGCGCTAACAGGTAGGTCCCGGCCAAGACCTGCATCAGGTCCACCAGGGCACGCTCATCCCCTGTATCCAGCGCCATTTGGGCCGCGCCCAGCAGATTGCTTTGCTCGGCATCGAGCGCCGTCAGATCATCGGTATGGGCCTGGGCATAAGCCAGACACGCCGCTATGGACTGCGTGAAACCTGCGCTGTGTTGGGAAAAAATCGTCTTGGTATAGCTGAAGGCCAGATCGTGAATCCGGTAATAACCCTCGCTCGGACCTGACGTGCGCGTCCCAATCCGGACGTAGTCGGCCAGCCCGCGCCGCTGCAACACGGCCACCGCTTCACGCACGGCGTCGACATCCTCAGACAGACAACGCGCCAACAGGTCCGGTGTCGCCGCGGGAACAAACAGTCCGCCATAGGCCAGAAAGACTTGGCGGGCGCTCTCGTCCAACACGTAAAGACTGGCGTTCATCAATTCGACGATGCTGGTCCGCCCTTCTTCCGCGAAATCCTCGGGCATGGCCAGCTCGTGTGGAGCGGTTTTGATCCGATCAAGCAGCTCGTGCGGCAGGATGCGGTCGACCTGGAGCGTCTTCCCGGCGATCTCCAATGCAAAACAGTGGTAGCCAAGCTGGCGGACCAGCTCGCGCGCGGAATCGTTGGCGGTGTAATCCTGGTGGGCGTAATGTGCGAGCAGCGTCAGGGCGTCGGTTTCGCCCAGTTTGCCCACTTCGATGATGTGATCCAGGGCGTAGCGCTGCCGGGATGTGACGATCACGGGCATTTTGCGCGGGATGCCCTTCAATACTTGGCTGAGCGCCGCCCCGTCCCAGACATCGTCGAGCACCAACAGCGTCGCATCGCTCCCGTTCAGGACGTCGCGCACCGCTTTTAGCCGGGCGCTGCCGCTCAACGTCGCGATCTGGCGTTGGCCATCAAACGGGCGCACCAGGGCTTCAAGCACGGTGTCGGCGTTTTCATCGCCCGCGTGCAGCCACAATACCGATCCTCTGTCGTCGTCCAACCAATTCGCAGCAGCGGTCGAAGCCAGGGACGATTTCCCCATGCCTCCAAAGCCCTGCAGCAGCACGCGGTCCCCTTGCTCCAGTGACGAACGCAGGGCGTCGAGCTGCGCACTGCGTCCGATGAGTTGGCGCGGCAGGTCGGGCAGATCATCGCTGAATTCGATCAGCGTGGCGCTCATATCGCCGGGCCGCCGCAGCAAGCGATCCTTGATCCAGACGTCGATCGATTTCTTGATCTGGTCGGTCAGGTCGTCCAGGGTATCGAACCATTTTGGCGTGATGCCGGTGACGACGTCGCTCTGTTCGTTCAGAAACGCGGTCAGGCGCGGGTCGCGCCGCTCTGCCTCCACATTCTTGACGTAGATGTGGCGATCGATTCCCCAATCTGTCGCCTGCCGGAATTCGTCAATCGTCCACTCGCCGTAATCGTTCCAGAACAGGCCGATATACAGCGTCGACCGTTTCAAAGCGTCCAGATAGACCTGCCGGATCGACGCGTTGCTGGCCGGGGCATCCGCTTCGAAAATCCAGGGGTGGAGGGTGACGAATTCATCGCTCAGCGTGGAAAGAAACTGGCCCACCGCCTGGCGTTCGGCGGCAAGTTCCTGCATCCGTGAGCTGATGAAAACACTGAATTCGTTGGTCATGGGGAACGAGTCCATTCAAAATCCGCGCATGCCAGCCGCGCTTGCAGCCTCGGTTGTGCTGCTGACGACTGCGCCAAAACACTATTCTGGCAGCGGACGTGACGCCACACTTGTATGTTCGATTATAACCGACATCCCCGGGCGATCCCCATCCGCATCTGGAGTCGGGCACAGCGGATCCATGCGGTGGTAAGGGCAGGGTAGGGGATAGTTGGCGGAGCGCGCAGGTACAAAGAGTCTGGGTTCGGACGGTCTTTGCAGGTTTTTTACTGGAACTGACATTATTCGCGGTTATATTATAGATAATGAAACTATTATTTTGTTTAAAACGTGATGCGAAACCCGGCTTTCTTTGTGGGCATTTCCACGTCAGCTGAAAGGAACCTTAACCATGAATCCAATTCGCTGGACTTGTAACCGCTATGGACGTGCACTGCTTGCCGCCGTGCTGGCCCTCGCATTGTTGGGTGTGAGTTTTATTTCAGCGCCGTCCACGCATGCCAGCCAAGGGTTGCCGCCTTATGCATGGTACGCCGTCGTCTGGGAGACACCTACGGACACGCTGCACTGGATCGGCCCGTTGGGCGAGGTTGCGTCGATAGCGCGCCCCAAGCTGCCCGACGAAGCCGTGGGCAGCCAACCGCAAGTGGCCATCTCGCCTGACGGTCGCTACGCTGTGATCGCGGCAGGACTGAACAACAACCTCAGGGGCCTGGGCTTTTACGACTTCGCAACGGGCCAGTTTGTGAAGACGCACCAGGCCCAGCCCGGCGAGGAGATCATGTTGGGCTCGCCGCATATCTTCAACCTCACGTCGACGCGAGTGGCGGTTGGCTTTCGTTCCAGCGATTTCCAAAATCCGGCCTGGCGCTTGATCGACTTTGATCTCGCCAGCGGCAACGTGGTCGCTGTGCTTGACAACACCTATCCCGGCCTCACGCCGACCCAGCTCGCCACGCCCTACGTGCGTTACTATGGCGTGTTGGCGGGGCAGGCTGAAGAAGCGGTTCATTTCCAGTTGATTCCGTATGGAGTGGGCGGCGCGATGAGTTGGTCAGCCTATACCTGGCTGCCCACGCCCGCACCGATCAACGCGGCTAACCCGGTCACGACCAGTATGTACACGCAGGCGTCGTCAGATATTCAATTTGCGTCCGGCGCCGAGGTGTTCGCCTTTCAGGATACGAACTACGGAGCGCTGCCGCCGCAGGGCCCTGCGCCGAGTCTGAACGCCATTGGCATCCAGCAACCGGGCGCGTTCGCCCCGACCACCATCTGGGTCGATGGCACGTCCTACCAGTACAACGCGCGTTGGGCCGCGGGCGGGCAGGGCGTCCTGTATTTGTCGGATAACGGCCAGGGGACACAGAACTGGAACGTGATCAATGCCTTTGGCACGCCCACGACCAATACGCGCACGATGCTCGGCCCGTCTATTGTCGACGCGGTGGGTACGCCGGACGGTTTTCTGATGCAGGCCAGCGGTAATCTCCTCTATCTCAGCACCAATTTGCAAGATGCTAACGGATCGCTCATTTTCCAGGGCGACCCCAGCCAGAGCATGGAAATTCTCTATGTGACTCCGGCGGGCGTGCAGTTCACCCTCAACACGTTGGCGGACCCGCCCGGCGGCGGTGTGGTGGGAAGTGGTCCGGGCAATCTCGCGCCCCCCGTGCAGAGTTGCCCCGGTGCGCCGCCGCAGCGCCTGACCGTCGGTCAGGGGGCGCGCGTGACGTATACCAACGGCCAGCCCGTAAATTTGCGCAACCAACCCGAAGGCGCCTTGTTGGCACAAATCGCCGAGGGCACCGAGTTGACCGTCGTGGGTGGGCCGGTATGTCAGGGCAATTTCACGTGGTGGCAGGTGAACGTAGTGTCCGGCGCAGCGGTGTCGGGGTGGGCGGCTGAAGGCGATCCCAGCAGCTACTATCTTGAACCGTGGCAGTCGGGTGGCGTCGGCCCGATCAATCCGGGCGTGGGCAATCTCGCGCCACTGCCAACCGCTACGCCGTTTCAGGTTCTAATCGTGACGATTGCCCCGGTCGCAACTCCGATGATCATCAATCCGAACATCATCCAGCCCATTCAGGATTGCCACCTCGCACCGACGTCGCAGCTTCAGACCGGTATGTCGGTGGTCGCCGCCTCTGGCTCGGGAACGTATGCGCTGCGCTACAATCTCAACGACCCGACGCCGCAGCAGCAAGTTTCGCCCGGCACACATGGCACAGTCATCGGTGGTCCGTCGTGCCAGAACGGCTACCGGTTCTGGCAGATCCAGTTCAGCATGAACAATCAGCTTGTAACTGGGTGGGTGTCCGAGGGCACTCAGAGTCAGTATTTCGTCGTTCCTGGGTAGTCGCGATAACTCGCGGCTGATGGTGACCGCATCTGCGGGGGACCCTGTATGATCCGAGGCTGCACGGACCTATGTGGGTTCCCCGCGTCTGATTCATTCGAAACTGCTGCCCCTTGGGGCTTCCCACGCTGATCGACACTAAACGCGCTGGCGTGACAGGTGTTTGTCAACTTTTCGATATTGATCCACAATTATCAGACAACTTTTAAACATATGCTTCGGAGTGCTGTTTGTGTTTTGGATCACATGTCGTTCTAACGCTAAGGTTGTGGTAACCGCGCATCCGGCGTGGCGAACGTGTTGGGGATGCGCAGTTCGCGCAAGGGTTCGAGGATCTCGCATAAAAGAACACGTTCTGGCAAGTGATCCCCGGTGCTGCGGCAGGGCGTGGGGTGCACATGTCCGCAGCAAAGACGGTCGTATGAGTTAAGGACACGCTTCGATGAGGAAAATACTGGTAGTCGAAGACGAAGTTCCCGTTTTGGAAAACATTCTTGAGATGCTGCGCTTTGAAGGGTATGAAGTGCGGGGGGCCGAGAATGGCTTTTTGGGCATTCAATTAGCGCGCGAGATGCAGCCCGATCTGATCATCTGCGACATCATGATGGTGGGGATCGACGGCTATGAGGTCCTTCAGGAGCTTCGCCGCGATATGGATACCGTGCTGATCCCGTTCATCTTCCTGACCGCGCGCGGCGAGCGGGAAGATATGCGCAAAGGCATGGAGCTGGGCGCAGACGACTACATCACCAAGCCCTATTCCTCGTTTGAGCTGTTGGCAGCGGTCAAGATGCGCCTGGAGCGTCGTGATACCATTGAGCGCCAACGGTTGCGCGTGCTGTATCACCGCCTGTTCGAAATGCAGGAATCGGAGCGCCGACAGGTCGCGCAGCGGCTGCAAGGTGACGTCGTCGAGCTGTTGATGGGCTTCAAGGTTGTCTTGGAGATGAGCAAGCGTTTGTCCGACCGCGCGCTGGTCACGCGGCTTGACGAAGCAAAAGGCCTGGCTGAGGAAATGATCGATCGCGTGGTCGAGCTGTCCCACGATCTGCGCCCCGCGGTGCTTGATGATCTGGGCTTGCTGCCTGCGTTGTTGCAACACTTCAAACGGTATACCGACCAGACAGAGGTCCGCGTGATCTTCAAACATGCCGGGTTGGATCGCCGTTTTCTGCCGGAAATTGAGACCGCCACTTTTCGGATTGTGCAGGAGGCGCTAGAGAACGTGGCGCGTCACGCGCGCATCGATCAGGTGGATGCCCAGCTTTGGGCCGACGCGGATGGTCTGGGCATCCAGATCGAAGATCGGGGCGCGGGGTTCAATGTCGAGAAGGCTGTCAATTCACCCGAGAGCACCGGCCTGAATGGCATGCGCGAGCGGGCGGCCTTGCTGGGCGGCCAGTTCACGGTGACTTCGGAACCGCGCGTTGGCACGCAAGTGATCGCCTGGCTGCCGTTGAGCCAGCAGGGGGAGGTTCTGCTGCAGCCGGTGCCAGCTCGCCAGTACGATAGCGCGCCGATGCATTCTGCCGCTCCGCCAACCTCGGCCTCGTCCGCCCGGTCCCGCGCCCGGTCCAAAGGGGATGGGGCCATCCAGGTCGTGCTGGCGGACGGACACGCCTTGTTGCGCGGTGGGCTGCGGAGTCTGCTGGAAGCCGAACCAGAATTCCTCGTGGTGGGTGATGTAGCAACCGGTCACGAAGCATTGGCTTTGGTGGAGCGCTATCAGGCGCAGGTGTTGATCGCGGATCTGGGATTAGGCTGGGATATCGTCACCCAGGTGACCGCGTGCTGTCCCGAGACTCATATCCTGCTGCTGTCTGTGCATCATGACGAAGCGTATATCCAGGAGGCGTTTCGCCTGGGCGCGACCGGTTATGTCCTGAAGGAATCGACGGCGGAGGAGATGGTCCAGGCGGTGCGCGACGTGGCCGCTGGGCGGCGATCCCTCAGCCGTGCTCTGTCCGAACGCGCGATCAGTCTCTACCTGAACATGGCCGGTGGTGATGCCCCTGAAGGCGACGGCGGCGTGTTGACGGGGCGCGAGATGGAAATCCTGAAGCTGATCGTCGATGGAGCCAAAAACGCAGAAATCGCCGATCAGTTGACGATCAGCCGCCGCACCGTCGAGACTTCACAGAGCCAATCTGATGCGCAAGCTAGGGCTGCGTACCCAGGCCGACCTCGTACGCTACGCGTTGCAGCGTGGCATTGTGGCCCTCAAAGGCTGATCTCTTCGTTATCACTCCCCTTCATTGTTCGTATAGCCTGTGTTCATTCCAGGGCTGGCGTGGGGCACCTTACCGCCAGCCTTGATCTGCGTATAACTACGTAGATTGCTTCCCTCACTTACGTATTTTTCCGCACCAAAATGCGTACTTTGCACCCCTCAAAATACGGTGAATTACGAATATACGAGAGCAAACAAACCATTTAGGATTGTAGACAGTTCTCAATCGAAACCAATTCAACGAGCAAGACCATCTTCTAATCACATACACAAAAGGGAGAAAGTACACAATGTTCAACTGGAAGAAACTGCATCAGGACGAGAGTGGTCAGACCGCACTTGAAGCCGCAATCATCTTGATTGCGTTCATCGTAGTCGCCTCAGTGTTTGCTTTCGCCATTCTGTCATCTGGTTCGAAGTCGACCGAAAAAGGCCAGCAGGCCATCAACGCCGGGTTGCAGGGCGTGCAGTCCTCGATGGAAGTTAAGGGCGCCATCATCGCCAAAGACAATGCCGATGGGGACGGCGTTGGTTCTATCACCCTCACGCTGTCATTGGTTGCCGGTGGCGAACCGATCGACCTGAACCAGATCAACCGCAAGATCGTAATCGGCTACCGTGACTCGACACAGGTTGTGAATGGTCTACCCTGGACCATCGAAGCTGACGGTTGGCTGGTCTCGAATGATCCCGACCCCGACGACGCTACCAAGATCAAAGCTGACACGCTGCTCGAAGACGGCGAACTGGTTGAGCTGACCATCCCCCTTTCAACCCTGGACACCCCTATCGTCCTGGGCCCGAACACCGAGTTCACGCTCGAAGTCAAGCCCCCGACCGGCTCGGTCATGAACCTGACCCGCACGACCCCGCCTTCTATCGAAAAGGTGATGGACCTGAACTAACAACTAAGACTACTTCCGGTGTGAGCGGCTCGGTCACCGGGCCGCTCACCGAACCCGGTACCATCCGAAGGAAAACCAAAGCAACGCACCACCAATCTCAGAAAAACAGCTCCAGAAACACCTGTACAACAATGTAATTATAGGCACGGCCAAGCCTAAAACAATCTCATCATACCAGGTCTTAAGGCTCAATTTCGAGCCAGGACAGCTATCCCCACCTTCACTTGGCCGTGCCTGGTGGGGATAGTTTTTACACTACTGGATGTGGTAGTGCCCTGGTCAGGAAGGTGGCCCGATGAACCTCGAGCAAAGAGTAACGGCGCTAGAACAGGAATTACAAATCCTGAAGAATCAGGTACAAGCAACACTGCTGGATATTCGAGAGCAGTTGCTGAACAACACGTACCCATCTCTTCAGGAGGAGAATTCCACTCCCGGGCAAGGCCCCTCCGTCTCTCAAGCGGCATCGCGACCACCCGATTCCCAGTCTGTAAACGTGCGGCCCGTCGAGCCGTCCCGGCAGGAAGAATCGCGACCACAGGTCCGGCAAGTTTCTCTGAAAGACCTGCAAGCACCCGATCCAGCCGACGATGAATTCGAAGATATCGCGCCGCGCGCTTACGCTGCTTCGCGGCCAGCCCAGCCCGATAATGGTGCAGGGCGATGCTATGAGGAGGACGAGATGGAGACGCGTCCCACACGCCATCACATCCCTGAGAACGGCCGCAGAAGCGATCCCCCCGCCTATCGCACGGCTCCGGACAATTACCGCCAGGCGCCTCCCGAGTTTCTCGCCTCCCATGGGTTTGGGATGCCGCCGCTGCCTTTCCTGACCGAAGGCGATGACGCGCCCCCATTCATCACACAGACGGAGTTAATCAGCGAGGCCGACTGGGCCAGTCTCGCGCTGCTCGAAAGCTGGGCCGAGCAGAAAGTCGCACAGATTGGGACCAAACGTACCAAAGATTTGATCAGAGCTTACGCGTCCGAGGGGCGCTTTGACGCGAAAATGAAGGACGCTCTGCTGCAGCTTGTGACGATCATCGACTCCGAGGATGAACGTGCTCAAGCCGCCGCTTCTGCTCAGGAACCCCCGGTATCGTCCAGGGCGTCCAAACGCGCGGCACCCGCTCAGGCATCCTCCGAGTCCGATCCCCTGTCGCAGCACCTGATCCTGAAGCTGATCGCAGGGGTTCAAAACGCCGGAACCAAGAACGGGCGGAGGAAGAATCATGGATAAGGTCATTACGACGACCCTGTTGATCATCATCAGCATGGTGATGGCTATCGTGCTGTTCAACATCGCCTATCCCGCCATCGTCGAAGGCGGCGACGCCATTTCAAGTATGGCGAGTCGGGCTGAGGATCGCATGAAGACCCAAATTACTATCATTCACGCGACCAGCGAGCTGGACAGCAGCGGTGTGTGGCACGACGGCAACAGCATCGGCGAGTTTGAGGTGTTCGTTTGGGTCAAGAACGTAGGCGCGACGCGCATCACAGCGTTGGATCGCATGGATGTATTTTTCGGTCCTGAGGGAGATTTCGTCCGCATCCCGTATCAAAGCGCGGCCGGTGGGCCGGCGCCCTATTGGACCGCCCAGGTTGAAAACGATACGCAGTGGTCGCCTACCGGCACCGTAAGGATCACTCTCCATTATTCTGGGCCACTCGCGCAAGGACGCTACTACTTCAAAGTGACGGTCCCGGCGGGCGTGTCGGCTGATTATTTCTGGAGCATGTAACCGTGGAAAACGTGCTGGTTGCGTTCTTGATCATCTTCATTCTGCTGTTCGGCGTGCTGACCTTCTCTGAAACGCTGATGTCAACGCAGGATGCGCTCAGCCAGGCCTGGCAGGCGATGCAAGCTCGCCAGGACGAGCAGGCTCGGACCAGTCTGGTGCCGGTTGAGGCACACACTGAGACCCTGGGAACTGTGGCCGAATTCACGCTGACCAATACTGGTATGGCACGGCTGACGGACTTCCAACACTGGGATGCATTCTTGATGTATACCGACGCGGGCACACCGCCTGAAAACCATACGCTTCGGCTTTCTTATGTTACACAGGCGCCCAATGGCGGCCAATGGACGGTTGCGGGGATTTACCTCAACGCCAGGCCGGAAATGGTTGAGCCGGGCATCCTTAATCCAGGGGAAGACATGGTGCTCCAACTGCGCGGCACCGTGCCGATGGGTGAGGGTACGGGTGCCCAAGTGGTCATGACCACAGCGAACGGGGTGGATGTGTCGTTCGCGTTTATGACCAATGTGTACCCCGTCTTGGAAACGAACACAGGACTCGTGCTGGCCGAAGGCAGCAGCGCCACGATTAGCCGCAGCGTGCTGGCCGTGTCCGACGCCGATGATCCCGCGGCGGATCTGCTCTACTCTGTCACGATCCCGCCCGCGCAAGGCGAGCTTAACCTGGGCACCATGTTCACGCAGGCGGATATTGACATGGGCCAGCTCATGTATACACACACCGGCACCGGACCGGATGCGTTTCAATTCACGGTGTCGGACGGCAAAGACTCGATCGGGCCATTCATATTCGCAATCACACCCAGCGCGCCGCCCGAACTGGTGCTCAACACGGGTCTGACGATGCTGGCGGGCAGCACAGTCACGATCGACAGCGCGCAATTGCAGGTCACCGACTCCGACGATGCACCCGAAGATCTGGTTTACAGCGTCATCACACCGCCCAAGCAAGGCCAGTTGAATCTTGGCGCGTCATTCACCCAGGCAGATCTTGATGAGGACTCGCTGCAATACAACCATACGGGGTTGGGCGATGACAGTTTTCAGTTTGTCGTCTCGGATGGCGAGTCCGTGATCGGCCCCTACAACATGATCATCTGGGCGCATTAGGGCGCGCTGCCGAAAGGGGTAACTACCATGAGCGACGATAGAAGCGGCTCCAAAGACGACACCAAGCGTGTGATCTCGTCGGGCAACCCCGAGTTGGACGGCAAAATGGGCGGCGGCATTCCTGCCGGTTCGCTGACTCTAATCGAAGGGATGTCAGGCGCCGGGAAATCGGTGCTGTCACAGCAGATCGTATGGGGTTCGCTGAATGAGGGCTTCACTGTGTCGCTGTTCACCAGCGAAAACTCGGTGAAAAGCCTGGTCAGCCAGATGCAGAGCATCGACCTCGATACGCTCGACTTCTTGCTTTTGGGCAAGTTCCGGGTTTTTCCCATGCGCGTTGCCCGTTTGGGAGCACAGGCTCCTGCCGCCCTGGCGCGCGCCATGACCCAGGAACGGACCCGCGACATTCTGATTGTGGACTCTTTCACGTCCGCAATTGCACACGCCTCGACGGACTTGCACGTACTCAGCTTCTTCGAACAGTGCAAGCGGTTATGCGCTCACGGTACGACCATTATGATCACGCTGCACGCGAACGTGGTCCAGGGCGATCTCATTGAGGCGCTGCGATCGATGTGTGATGCGCATCTGGAACTGCGTTCGGAGCAGGATGGGCAGAGACTGGTCAAGACCCTGCAAGTGGCCAAGATTCGGGGAGCCGCCAGCGTTACCGGGTCGATCGTCGGGTTCGACGTCGAGCCGGGCTGGGGCATCCGTGTAATCCCGATTAGCAAGGCGCGGGGGTAATTGTTATGGCTCAGAACCTGCTGCCCTTTGAAACTGGATCGCCCATTTCCCAGCGCGAAAGACAATCAATCCTGGCGGCACTGCCCGTTGGCCTGCGTGACGCGTGCGAACAGTCGGCTTTCTTAACCGAATATGTCGTGCGTCTGCCTATTGATGAGATTGGCGTGCCGCAGTATTACCCCAAGCCCTCGCGCAACCTGAGCGATCTTGATTACCTCAACCTGATCTACCCAATCAAAGACGGCTTGTTCGTACACATCTATCCCGACCCCTCCGGCGCGCGCGATCACCACATCGCCATTGAGCCGACGGTCGTAGTCGACATAACCCCGCTAATCGCCGAGATCGACGACCGGCTGGTCGCGTGGGCTGATGAGATCGGGCGCATCGAAGATCCAGACGAAAAGCGGGATCTGCTGCTGCGGTTGGTAGACAGCATGTGCGTCGTTGACCCGGCGGCGGCGTCTAACCGACGCAGAGGCCGGTTGCTCGCCGTGACAGTCGAAGAGTTGGATGGCATCAAGTACCGCATTTTGCGCGACAAAATCGGCCTGGGCATTTTGCAACCGCTGCTGCTCGACCCCTACATCGAGGACATCAGTTGCAGTGGGGTGGGGCACATCTTCGTGGAGCATAAGATTTTCAAGAGCGTGCAATCATCCGTCTATTTTTCCACCCATGATGAGGTCGACGAATTCGCTGTGTGGCTGGGCGAGTGGATCAAAAGCCCGGTGACGGTGCGTAACCCGCTGGTAGACGCCGTGCTGCCGGATGGCTCCCGTATCAACATTGTTTATGGGCGCGAAATCTCCAAGCGGGGCAGCAATTTCACCATCCGTAAATTCAGCGGCACGCCCACCAGCGTGCTGGAGCTGGTCGGATATGGCACGCTCAACTACATGATGGCCGCTTACCTGTCCCTGATGTTGGAAGAAGGCATGAACCTGTTCATGGTCGGGGCGACCGCCTCGGGCAAGACGACTACCCTTAATGCGATCAGTACCTTCCTGAAGCCTGACGCCAAGATCGTGACCATCGAAGACACGCCCGAAGTGGTCGTGCCGCACAAAAACTGGGTTCAGGAAGTCACACGGCACATGGGAGCCGAAAATAAAGGCGGCGAAGTGGGGATGTTCGAGCTGCTCAAAGCAGCCCTTCGTCAGCGCCCTGACCGGATCATTGTCGGTGAGATTCGTAGCATCGAAGCGGTGGTGGCCTTCCAGGCCATGCAAACCGGTCACGGCGTGATGTCCACCTTCCACGCGGCCTCGGTCGAAAAGCTGATCCAGCGTCTTACCGGCGATCCGATCAATATCCCCAAGACCTATATCGACAACCTGCACCTGGCCGTCATTCAATCGGCGGTGCGTCTGGCCGACGGTCGATCGGCACGCCGCGTGTTGAGCATCAATGAGATCATCGGGTACGACCCGGTGTCGGAGAGCTTCTCGTTTCTCGAAGCGTTTCGCTGGAATCCGGCCACCGACACGTTCGATTTTCCGGGTTACATGAACAGCTATTTGCTGGAACAACACATCGCCATCAAGCGCGGCATTCCGCCGCACAAACGCAAGGCGATCTATACCGAAGTCAAACGTCGCGCCAGTATCTTTGAGAAATTACACACGGAGAAGGGGGTCACCGACTTCCATGAGTTCTTCCAAATCCTCGCCGAAGCACGGCGACAAGGTCTCTTTTAAACCCGTTTCGCCATTCGACATGTTTTACCAGATCACGTACATGTCGGCGATGGCTGCTGCGGGTATCTCGCGGAGCAAAACGTTTCAGATTGCGGCGCAGTCATCTTCCGGCGCGTCGGAGTATTTCGCGGCGATCAACACCCTCGTGGATGAGTTCCGCTTCGATTATCCCGAAGCCTGCCGCCGCATTGGCTCGAAAGCCAAGTCGGACAATATGCGCAGTTTCTTGTTGCGCCTGTCCGATGCGCTGCGCTCGGGTGAGCCGCTGGCCGATTTCCTGGCCCGTGAAGCCGAAGTCCAGGGCGAAGACTATGAGAACAAATATGAGCGCAGTCTCGAAGCGCTCAAGCAGTGGTCCAACGCCTTTTCGTCTATCGTGATTTCGGTGGCGCTAATTGTGATTATCCAGGTGATCTCCTCCATGCTCTACTCGGTCAACCGCGCGTCAATGACAGGCTTGATCAGCGCTGGGCTGCTGATGAGCGGCTTCGGCGCGTGGATCATCTGGCGCTCGGCCCCGCGCGAGATCATGACTGTTGCGCCCGCGGAGGGGTCGGCGGAGCAAGTCCTGGCGCTGAAACTCTTCAGAACGACCGTGCCAATGGGCATGGCGATGGCGTCGGTGCTGTTTATGGTGGGTGTTCCCACGGGCTGGATCTTCATGGGGTTCGCGCTGTGCCTGATGCCGGTCGGACTCATCACCTTGAAATCCGACAAGAAGGTCAGCAAGAAGGACGAAGAATTCAGCACGTTCTTGCGCTCAACCGGCGGTATGGCGACTTCCAGCGGCACGACTCTGAAACAGGCGCTGACCAAGATCGATTTGACCTCGTTTCCCACCCTTGAGCCCGATATCGATCGGCTGAGCACGCGGCTGCAAGCCCTGGTGGAGCCCGATGCGTGCTGGCACAAATTCGGCATGGAAACCGGCAGCAAGCTGATCAGCGAAGTGGTTGATATTTTCTACAGCGCCATCAAGATCGGCGGCGATCCCGAGCGCGTCGGCTATTTGTGCTCACTGTTCACGGCTAAAACCTCGCAACTGCGTGCCAAGCGCCGACTGATCGGCGGCACGTTCGCCGGTCTGACGACCGTCATGCAGACGGTCGTCGCCGGGATTATGGTGTTTGTGCTGTCCATCGTGACCAGTTTTGCGCACCTGGTCGAAACGCTGATGCCCACCACGGCTGCCGCCGCGGACGGACAGTCGTCTATGAATATGAGCCTGATCAGCCTGACGGCGGGCGATATCCAGTTCTTGTCGATGTTGACCATCACGATGATCGTGTTTCTATCGTTGGTGGGCGCGGCTGCCATCATATTCAGCGATGGCGGGACCAAGCTCAAAGTGTCGTTCTACCTGGCGCTGTCCATGTTTGTGTCCGGGGCGAGTTTTCTGTTCGTCCCGCCAATAGTTCGCGGTATTTTGAAAGCCTAAATGGAGTGCGGGGGCAGCCATGACGGTCATTGACATTATTCTCGGCCACCAACTGATTCTGTTGAGTCTTATCTTTGCGGTTGTTCCGCTGTTGGCGGCGATGACGCTTAGCCTGGTGGCACGGCTCAAACGGAATGCCGCCAAACGCGCTCGCGCTGCGGCGCGTGTCGCGGCGCGCAAAGCCCTGATCGCTGCTCAGGAGGCCGAGCTGCTCGCTCAGGCAGACCATATGCCTGAGACTGTGACCGTACATGATGCGCCAGCAGCGGCCGCCACTCCAATTGCCGGGGAACAGGACTCGCAGGATCAACCCGTCGCGGAAGAAGGCTCCGAACAAGGCGCCCCAGAATCACCAGAGCTTCAGAATATTCTGTCCAGCGTTTTTGTCGATGACGAGGCTTCGGCTCACCTTGAAACCCTTGCGTCGGAATTGCCCGAAGTGGAAGCCTCGCTGCTCGTGACGATGTCCGCTCAGATTTCCCAACAAATGCGGGCGCAGCACGCGCCAGACGCTCAGAGTTAAGGAGCAGTACCATGACCCCTCGTCCATCTGATATGGTCCGGCAAGTCACCAGCGAGCTAAGCGCAGAAAAGCTGTGGGACTTGCAGCTCAAAGAGACGGATGTTATCTACCGGCCCGTGCCTCACCGGGGAGAAATCTCGCCGGAAACCCCCGTGTGGCGGATCCGCTTCGACCTGACTTACGATTCGAACCAGTATCTGGGGTTGGACATCAACGACGAGATCATTTTGGGGCGCGCCGACGATATGCCGGATATGGTGTCGCTCAGTCAGTTTGATGCGGACGATCTGGGCGTTTCGCGCCAGCACCTCATGCTGCGCCCCACCGCCGCCAAGCTGTACGTCATCGACCTCGAAAGTACCAACGGCACCCGCATCAACGGGCGCTCGATTGGGGTCAAAACACCTTACAGCGTGTCCAACGGCGATATCCTGGCACTGGGCCAGCTTGAGTTTGTCGTCCGCATCATCAAGCGCCCAAGCGGTCACTCGACTGCGCAGCGCGACGAAACCGATCTGGCCGATGTGCTGTCGCCCCTGGTCCGTACGATTACTACCCAGCTCGCGATCGATGATGTCCTCAAGCAGGCGCTCGAAATGACGATCGCGCTCACAGGTGTCGAGGAAGCCTCCATCTGGCTGGTCGATGAACAAACTGGCGAGCTCTTTCTCGAAGCGGAACAGGGCATCGAAGATGACCAGATCCGGCATATGCGCCTCTCGGTCGTAGATAGTCTGGCGGGCAAAGTGATCGAGACGGGCCAGTCTGTCCGTGCCAACCGCCAATCAGGGGGCCAGCAGATCAAGGTGAAAACCGGCTACCTGGTCGAGGCTGTGCTGTATATGCCACTGACGCTGGGCGGCGTGACTTTTGGTGTGTTGCTGGCCGCGCACCGTGCGACCGGTAAGCAAATCAGCAGCCGCGACGAGAAGATCATCATGACCGTAGCCGATTTCGCCGCCGTGGCTGTACAGAATGCCCGGCTTTATCAAACTACCGACAGCGCGCTGTCTCGCCGCGTCAAGGTGATGACAGCCCTCAATTACGCCCTGTCATACGATCTGAAACACAAGGTCAATTCGATCATCGGTTATGCCGGGCTGCTGCAAGTCTCGCAGTCGCTGGACGATGACGCTTCCGACATCGTGGAACGCCTCGGTGAGTTCGCCGAAAGTATGGCCCGTCTGATCGACCAGCTTATCGAAATCATGGCCTTGAACGAAGACTTCTTACCCCAGCAGATTCCGTGCGACTTGATCGAGATCGTATCGCGGGCGGTGAACGATATGCACCGCGCCGCCGCCAACAAAGGCACCAGTCTCGATTATCAGGTCAGCGGCGATCCGTACATCATTCAGGGTGATGCTGCGCACCTCTACCGCGCCATCTACAACCTGGTCGACAACGCGATCCGCTACTCGCCGCCCGAGTCACAAGTGTTTGTGGCCCTGTGCTTCTTCCACAACGAAATCCTGATCCGCGTGCGCGACACTGGTCCGGGCATTCCCCAGGACGATCTGCCGCTGTTGTTCGATCGCTACTATCGCGGCAAACAGACGGCGCAGGCCGGGGTAGGGCTCGGGTTGGAGCTGGTGCGGGCGACTGCCGAAGCTCACCGGGGCGGGGTCATTGCCCGCAATGTCGAGCTGGGCGGGGCCGAATTCATCATTACGCTGCCGGGGATGCTGCGTGTGTCATAACGCAGAATGGAGCTTGAGAATATGTTAATCCTGGTTGTTCTGGCGGGCTGGATTGTCGGGTGGCTGACCTGTTGGGTCGCCGAGATCCTGCCGCGCTTCTCATCGAACTATGAAGGCTCGGCAAGCACGTTTTTGCCGCCGCCTGTGCCCGCGCTCATCGTAGCTCTGAAGGACACATTTGCTCGCCAGCCGTCCCGCCCACGCAATCGTAATTTTCGGCTGCACGCGGGCGCCGAACTGCTGAGCGCGTTGATGTTTGGGGGGCTGTGGCGCTGGCTGGGACCGGGCCAGACGATGGCCTTCTATGCCGGGAGCTACACCTATTTGCTGCTCGTGGCGGTCATCGATCTCAAGTTCCGCCTGGTGCTGAATATCCTGGTTTATCCAGCCGCGCTGATCGTCGTGGTGATGGCGGGCAACACGCTGGTCCTGTTGCTGGGCGGTTTTCTGGCGTGCGGGGTCTTTGCACTCACGGCCATAATCAAGCCCGGCGATATCGGCATCGGCGACATCAAGCTGGCGACGCTGATCGGGTTTGCCTTCGGGTTTCCGCAAGTGCTGTGGGCGTTGATGATAGGCATTGGCAGCGGCGGCGGGGTAGCGGTCTTCCTGTTGCTCTCCGGGCGCGGCGATCGCCAGACCCGCATCGCGTACGCGCCGTTCTTGTGTTTCGGCGCGATGGTGGCGCTGCTCTTTAATCCGTTCAACAACCTAATGTAAAGGGGGCGCGTCATGCTGACGACCCTGGAACTCAACGACATTGAAGAACAAGAGGATGTGATCGAGGCTGGTGGCTCATCGCACGCTGTCACGTGGTTGATGGCGTTGGGGTTGGCCGTGCTGTTTCTGCCGCTTTACCTGATCAGCGGGGCCATCAAAGAGAGTAACCAGACTCTCACCAACGATCTCGCCGAAATCGCGCAGCAGCAAACCGACCTGTCGCAGCCGGGGTCCACGCAGCAGACGCTTCAAGACGATTTGATCAAGGCGCGCCAGCGGCTCGAAACACTGTCGGCTGGCAAGACGAACCTGATCGCCAGCCACATTAACTGGCCAGCGGTGATGGCCGTCATTGGGAACAACGGCTACGTTCACATGGACCTGCTGAGTCTCTCGCAGGCGGACAATCAAATCGTCTTGCGAGGGCAGGCCCAGGCAGAATCGATCGTAATGACCTACGCGCGGATGCTGGAAGAATCGGGCCAGTTTTCTAAAGTGATCGTGCAGTCCATCTCGCTCAAGGTCCTGCCAACGCCCACCCCGCCGCCGACGACTCAGCCCGTCGCCACGACGACCCTGGCATCACCTGCCAGCGTGCCCACGGTCGTGCCACAAGCCCAGGTGGTTGAGTTTGTCATTCTAGTTGAATGCGATTCCACGGGAGGCAGCAATGAATGACAACATCGCATTTGACGAACTGCGCGACAAACTGGCGGCGGCGCTGCCGGTGGTGATCATCATGCTGCTGCTGTTGGGCAATATCGCCGCAGGTGCTGTGTTGATCGCGCCGCAGTGGTTTGATCACACCGATCTGGCCTCCCAGGTGACGACTCGCCAGCAAGCGCTCGATGCGTTGGTCAGCAGCCAGCAGGATAACGCGCAAGTTTTTCAGCTTCAGATGACGCGGGCCGAAGACAACATGAGCGAAGCGGGCAGCGTCTTTCTCTCTGCGGCCGAAGCGGACAGCATCCTGACCCGGCTGTATGGTTACGCCAGCTCGGTCGGTGTCGAGATCACCGATCTGCAACTACAAGAATCGCCGAGCACCACATCTTCCGATCTAGTCGATGTGCGCACCTTCCAACTCCAAATCGAAGGCGGTACGCCGCAGATCGTCGGGTTCATGGCCCTGTTTCAAGAAGCCTCCGTGCCGGGTGTAGTGCTTGACAATGTCAACCTTGTGCACGGCGACCCGCGTTCCACCTTGACGATGGACATGCTGCTCTACACGTCACCCTACGCGCCGGGCGACATTCTCGCCAGCCTGCCACCTGTGACGCCGCCCGCGCCGATGCCGACGCCGTTGCCAACATCGACCCCGCTGCCGCCGACGCCGACCGTGACGCCCGCCCCTACGGCTACAGCCACACCGACAGCTACGCCGCCAACCATAGTTCCCACCCCAACCATCAGCGGCCCGGTGGTCGGCCTGGGCACCTATGATGACGCTAATTCCGCCATACGCTACGTGGCCGGCACCTGGGAAAGCATCGATTCGATCAGTGGGTACGGGGGCAGTTACCACTTCAGCGAAGATACTTCCGCCTCGCTGGAGCTTGTGTTCGTGGGCACCGATGCCGCCATACAGTATGTCGCCTTCAAGAATTTTGGCATTTTCGAAGTCTACGTTGACGGCATTTTGCAGGGCGAGGTCGACTCGTATGCGGCGGAAGGCACATTCGGTCGGGTGTATCGGGTGGGTGGGTTGACCCAAAACATTCACACACTTACGCTGCGTAATACCGCGCGGCGCAATCCGTCCAGTGCAGGCAACGTCGTAGCCATCGATGCCATCCATGTCCTTCAGCCAGCGCTTCCCGATATGTCACGCTGTAGGAGGCTCGTAAAATGAACCGGAACCAGATCATGGGGTGGTTGGTGGACGTCCCAACCGACAGTGATGCATATCCCCTGGTGCCGACGAGTTTTCCGGTATCGGCTGGTAGGCTACCAACGTGGCTGCCGAAAAACCTGTGGCACTATCTGACCGAGCCGATTTTCGGCCAAGGGGGACCCGGATCGCTTCACCAACGGCGGCTGTTGTCCTCCGTACTGTTGATCTTGATGGCAGCGGCAGTCGGCATTGGCCTGACACCGTACATGTTCTTCAATGTCGCGCCGGATCGCTATTTCTACCTTGTCGCCGTCTCCATCCAGACCATGATGTTCTTATATCTGTTGAGCCGGAGCAAGCACTACACCGCTGCTGCTTCGTTTACGGTCGTGTTCCTGTCCGTGATTACCTTTGTGCTGGCCGTGCCTGATGCCCAGGTTCCCGAACCGGCGCTGCTGGTCTACCTCGTAATCCCGGTGATCTTGAGCAGCCTCTTGCTGTCCACATTGGCCACCAGCGTTCTGCTGTCGAGCGAGGTGCTCGGCATGTTGGGCTACCAGGAGTGTTATGGGCTGTCCTCCAACGATAGTTGGATTGGTTTCGTACTGGTGGCGTCAATTCTTGTCATGATGGCGGCTCACCACTGGCGAATCATCGAACGGGAGCGTCAGGCCACGTTCGCGACCGAACGCAACCTGCTGCGCGCTGTGCTCGACCATGTGCCAGACTACGTGTACGTCAAAGATACCGAAACCCGTTTCATGTTTCAGAACAAGTCCATTATGGAAAAAATGGGTGTGCATTCCAATGAAGAATTTGTAGGCAAAACGGATTCCGACTTCTACCCGCCGGAATACGCCGTACGCTATCAATCCGACGATTATCAGGTGATGCATTCCGGCGTGCCGTTGATCAATCATGAAGAGCTCACCGTCGATACCGACGGGCAACTCGGCTGGCTGCTGACGACCAAAGTCCCGCTGCGCAACAATGGCGGCCAAGTAGTCGGCATGGTTGGCATTGGGCGCGATATTACCGGGCGCAAACAGGCCGAAAACCAGTTGTCCCTGTATAACCGCCGACTGGATGTATTGCACGCTCTGGATCGGAGTGTGCTGACGGGAAAACCGTTGGAGATCATCGGACAGAGCGCGCTACAAAGCTTATGCCAGCTGCTGCCCTGTTCGCACGCCTATCTCGCGCTGCGCGATCCTGATTCTGGTAATGTGAGCCTTCTGGGGAATCGGGCCGAACTTCCGCCGAGTTCGGCGGTGGTCTTGCCTTCGATCAGATCATGGGCTGTCCAGACGCAACATGCTCCCAAACAGCGTCTGGTACGCGATCTGCTGGGGACAGACGCCGCGGTGCCGGAATGGGTACGATCCCGCGGGATGCGCACTTTCCTCAATACGACGCTCGTGGCCGACAACGATCTTCTCGGCGAGTTGTGGTTGGGGGCGGACGGGCCCAATGCGTTCGATGATCGCCACTGTGAGATTGCGCAGGAAGTCGCCGACCAACTGGCGATCGCTTTTCGGCATGCCATCTTGCGCCAGCGCAGCCAGCTTCATACCACGGACTTGGAAAACCGGGTCGAGCAGCGCACGTCCGAACTTAACCGGGCCATGCAGCGCGTCGAAGCCATCCTCAATAACAGCAGCGACGGGATCGTGCTGGCCAATGCGGACGGCACCATCATGCAGACCAATCCGACCTTTGACCGGCTGTTAGGCTGTCGGCCCGACGCGCTGTTTCATCAACACCTGACCACTATTGCCGGACCGGGCCACTCGACCCCGGTAGCAGAGGCTCTGGACGCGGTGGTGGGTAAAGGGGAAATCCGACAGGTTGAGATTGAAGTGCGCCGAACAGACGGCAGCACGTTCTTTGCTGAGATCGGCCTGTCTCTTATCGCAGGCGGACCTGGCCAACGCAGCAACGTGGTATGCATGCTGCGCGACATCAGCGAGCGCAAACGAGCCGAAGCCGAGCTGCGTAAAGCCCTCGAAAAAGAAAAGGAACTGAACGAGCTGAAGTCGCGTTTCGTGTCTATGGCTTCTCACGAATTCCGCACGCCGCTGACCACCATTTCCTCATCGACCGAACTCTTGCAACGGTATATTGAGCGGATGAGTCTTGAGCAAAAGAACAACCATTTTGCGCGTATCGACGCCGCAATCCACCACATGATCCAACTGTTGGAGGATGTGCTGTTCTTTGGACGGGCCGACGCGAACCGTGTACCCGTCAAGCCCACGCTGCTGGATTTGCGCGCGCTATGTAAGGATGCGTTGGACGCTGCTCAAGCAGTGGCCGGCCCTAATCTCGAGCTGCTGTTCAACCATAGCGACGAGAACGATCCGGTGGTGATGGACGAAAAGATGGTCAAGCAAATCATCTACAATCTGGTCTCCAACGCGGTGAAATACTCACCGGCGGGCGGGACAGTCACGCTCGATCTGAGTTATGTAGATGACCATGCTGTGATTCGAGTATCCGATCAGGGCATTGGCATATCGAAGAAAGACCAGGAGCATCTTGGCGAGCCGTTCTATCGCGGCGATAACGTTGAAACGATCAAAGGCACCGGGTTGGGCATGACGATCGTGCGTCGCGCGGTTGAGTTGCAGGGCGGGCAATTTGAGATTGAGAGCGAGCTGGGGCATGGCACGACCGTAATCGTCACGCTGCCCGTACACGTTTCTGAAACGAATGGCGCACAGCCGGTTACATGAGCCAGGCGCGGGGCAAGTTCTCCTCGCTTCCTGGCTGGTGAAATCAGGCCCGCCAGTTGCTCCGGACATGGACGGTGTGTCTCTCCCGTCGTGCCGTGTGTATTTGACACTGCGATCGTGAAACCCTATACTCCCATTCACATCAATCACACAGTGGCTTCCAATGCATGGCCCACATCTTTATCAGCTACAGCAAACATAACAAAGCCTACGCGCGTCGTCTGGCCGATTATCTGATCGCGTCTGGCTTCGACGTGTGGATTGACGATCGGATTGATTACGGGGCGTTGTGGGTCGATGTCATCCAAAAGGCTATTGAGGACTGCTCCGCGTTTGTGGTCGTCATGAACTCAGGAAGCGCGTGAAAGCCAATGGGTCCAGACCGAATGTGAGTATGCCGCCCACCGGGAAAAGCCCACGTTCCCTTTGCTGTTGGGCGGCGATGTGTTTTTCCGCTATGTGTCAGTTCAATACGTGGACCTGGCCGAAGAAGAGCTTCCACCAGCGGCGTTCCTGGACGAAGTAGCCGAGGTCGCGCCACGCCGACCGGGCCACGGCGCGAATGTCACCGCACCAGAGGCGTGTGAAGTCCCGCCGCAGCCCGCGCCTAATGTCCCGACCCGACCCGCACGCAAAGCGAAGATTGATTTTCCCTGGCGGATGCGTCGCCGCATGCTGTGGCGCGCTGTCGCAGGCGGGATCGCTGCGATAGTTCTGCTTCTCGCGGCGATCGTCGCGTTGAACAGCCGGTCGTCCGATCAGACATCGTCACCGGACGGCGGAGAAGAGATCGCGAGCTCCTGCGCGTACGATTGGTTTTTCTCCGGAGGGATTGCGGTGGGCGGTGAGTGCCCCAGATCCTGACGAAACCCAGGTGACCGGACTCGTCCAAGAATTCGGAGACGGGGTACTGTTGGGTATTTCCATTTCGGGTGGTGACCAGGCGCAGTATGTCCTCCTTAGTAACGATGGCTCGTTCGAGGTGCTCGCGGGTGACTGGGATTTCAGTTCGGCTTTCGTAGGGGACTGCGTGCTGGAATTGACCCGCGGTTTCGTGGAAGCGCTGGGATCCGATAACGTGCCCGACGAAATATTGGGCTGCCCCGCCGGGCCGGTGCGCGATGAAATGCTCAACTACCAGGTCGGCAGCGCCAACGATGCGTTTGTGTTTTACATGGGCACAGAGGAGGGTGAGGTGTACCGGTTGGCGGCTGTATCCTCTCGTCCTAATGCACCCGGCATGTGGCAGCGCATCCAGTAGCGCGGCATCCCTTACACCCACGATCGCTGTAGTGCCGGGACGACGCGTTCCCCCAACAGCCGGATGCCCTCCTCTGAACTCAGTCCGTGCGGTGTGCCAAATTCGACCCGACACGCGCCCGCTCGATGTGCGGGGCCATCAACATCAGCGGGGCGTAGGGCGGGTGGTAGGGCGCGTCGCAGTAGACGGTCACGGTGTCGAACGCGTATGTGTTGACCAGCCTGGCCAGCGCGATGTACTCGGCGGCGGTCTTATCCGTCTGAAAGGCGATGCTGATCGCACGCGTCATGTCAGATCATCTCGCTGCATGCTGCGCCGGGCTACGCGCTCGATCCGCATAATCAGCCGCTCGTCCGGATCGGGGCACGCCACCCGCGAATCCGATTCCAACCAGTCGTTAGCGGCAAGTTGGCGCTGTTTCGCCGCCAACAGCGGCAGGACCGCGCCCAGCGCGTACATGCAAAAATGTTTGCCACGCGGAATCCGCAGGCGGCTGCTTTCGGTCACTTCGAAATAGTCGCCCACCGCTAGCCCGCACACTGAGCGGCCCTCGATGCGCTCGACCACCACGCGCAGATTGTACAGTTCGAAGTCGTCGCTCA
This sequence comes from uncultured Chloroflexia bacterium, assembly GCA_963826505.1. Taxonomy (GTDB): domain Bacteria; phylum Chloroflexota; class Anaerolineae; order Aggregatilineales; family Aggregatilineaceae; genus CAWGXG01. The sequence goes on along the minus strand of CAWGXG010000008.1, from coordinate 1,846,722 downwards.
TGGCGCGTGCGACCGGAAATAGGGGATCACGTCGCGCCCGATGACCTGGATCGCCTCGTCGATGTCCGGCTCAACGTGCGGACTCGACCCGTTCTTGTGTATATTCAACATGATCGCTCGATCGGTTTTTCAAGGAGAATACGATCATGCCGCTTCCATCCCTTGCCGGGTTGTGCAGTTATCCTGAAGCCGCCACGCTGGGCTATTCCATCGATGATACCGTCCGGCTGCTGGTACGTTACGCCTGGATCAAGAAACGGGCCATGGAAACCAGCCTGTACTGGTTGAATCCCACGCCCGAATGGGAAGCCAAAGAGGCGCTCAGCCTGCATCTGTACCAGGACACCGAGCACGCCCGGCTGATCAGGACGCGTGTCAGCGAGATGCGCAACCCGCCGCCGCGGTTGGATGTCAGTCCCGATCCCGCCGTGGATCGCTTTTTCGATGAGTTGCTGACTGCCGCGAACACCCTCGAGAAAATCGCGGGTCTGTACGGAGTCCTGCGCACGGCATTGTTGGAGGCGTTCCAAACCCATTACGCGCACGCCAATCCGTTGGTTGACTACCCGACGCGTCGTATTTTGCGCTTCATCATTCTGGAGGAGCAAGACGCCGTAGCGTGGGGGCGGGCCGCATTGGAAGCGCTGTGCGACGAGCCGGGGCGGCAGGCCCAGGCCGACACGTGGTCCGAGCATCTGCGCGCCTATCTGGATTCCGCCGGAGGCATCCTGGGCGACCGGTCATTCGCTGGCCCGCTGCCAGACTCGCGCGCGACCGGGGACTTCCAGCCGGACTTCTTCCCGCAGCGTGACGATCGCTTCGTCCAACGCTGGAACTTTACGTTTCCGCCGCACGAAGTCGCTCGCACGGAAGGCGTGCCCGTCGACGAGAAGACGCTGGCCCTGATGTGTAAGCGCGCGCTGGAAATGGACGTGCCGGAGGCGATGGCACGAATGATCGCGGAAGCCAGCGGCCAACCCTGGGATTACTACGTGGACATGTGCCGCCAGTTGTGGGACGAAGCCCGTCACGCCATGATGGGATCGGTTTATTTCGAGCAGCACGGCATCGACTGGAAAAAAGACATCCCGATCCATCCGGGTTTTGCGATTCGCCTCAACCAGCACATGACCGCGCAGGAAGCACACGCCGTCCTGTACACCATCGAGCAGAGCCTGATGCCCGCCAAAACCGGCAAACGGTATGAGTGGGAAACTGCTATCGGAGCAGGTGACGATCTGGCGGTGTTGTTTCAGGATTTCGACTGGGCCGACGAAGTGCTGCACGCCCAAATCGGGCGGCGCTGGCTGTTAGAGGCGCGCGGCCTGCGGCGTGAGGACGCGGTCGCCCTGGGTCAGCAAAAGGCTATCGAATCCGAACAGGCGCTCAACGCTTACACCGATCGCGCCGAGCAGGTCAACTGGTGGCCAGCGTTTGTGCGGGCGGTGCTCGGTAAAGACACCGCGATGCCATCATTTGAACTCAGCACGGCTGATCCGGTCTATCGCAACGCGGGTGGCTGATGGCCGCGGCGGAACCGCATATGGGGCATCATACGGGCGCGGAAAACTCCGTGCCCGGTTATCGACGCTGTCTGGACGGCGAGCTCCTGACCGAAAGCACCACAATTCCAACGATCGATTCTAATGTACGTTTCACGTGCCTTTTCCTCGCTCTTACCCAGCCGATCAGCCAACTAGCGGATAGGGCAAGATGCAGAAGGTCGCTACCGCCGCTTCGATCACTATGGGTGACGTGTCGGGTGATGTGGCTGCTTATGTCCGATCGGGAGCCAATAGCCCAACTATTGTGGTTGAAGCTGTGCCACCGTGCCCGACCGGTATCGCGCGCTGTCATTCGCCCAACGCAGGGGCGACGTCGCTGGGTTCCTGCGAATTAAGAACCATGGTGTAAGCGCCCCCCGTTCGATAGCCGGACCCGCTGACGATGATCTGGTAGGTGCCGCTCACCGGCAGCACCAGGCCGTCGACCGCGAATCGGTGTTCATGCCCGCTTCAATGTCGTCGCTCTGGGACGGTTCGAAGGCATCAAGCCGCCGGTATTGTAGACGTTCAGGTCGCGGCCATCGGGCGCGGTCACGATCACCAGCGTGTCCAACACACCCGGCGCATCGGGGGCGGCACCGCCGTTCAGCGCCCAGTTGGCCGGGTGATCGGCCCACACCTCGATCGTCAGCGTTTCCCCGGCCCGACCCTCGTACAGCCAGATTTGCTCGCCGCCTACGCTTATCTCACCCCGGTTGTCGCCCAGCTGCGCGATCAAGCGCCGGGGAGGCGTGATGGACGGCGTGGCGGTCCCTGCGCCGGTTGTGGAGGCGGGCCGGACCGAGATCGGCTCTGCGGTAGGAACGTTCGTGGGGTAGGGCGTGCGCGTAGGGAAGGTGAGCGCCGCGTCACAGCCCGGCTCAAGCTGGTAAAGCGCTCGTTCGTCGCAGTTCATCTCGCGCACGTAGCGGTGATCCAGCGTCCACGTGACGAGCTGATCCAGCGCGTCGATGCGGAACTGGTAGACCACCGCCGCGCGGAACATGCCGGTATCGGCGAAGAAGCTGCTGCCGTCAGGATTCATCACCATATCCCCGGCAAAGGGGTATTGCCGGATGATCTCGCCCGTATCCAAATCCCACAGCAGCACGCCGCTGGTCAGAATGTGGTGACCGTCAGGCGTGAAGATCGCCCGCTTACAGCCGGACGGCGTCGCAATGCTGCGCGTGAGTTGCCCGGATTCGTAATCCCACAACAGCATCTGTCCGCTGTCATCGCAGGCCAGCACCGATTGCCTGTCAGGGCTGATCTGAATGCTGTAAGCACCGCTCTGTACGCCTGCGTAGCGGCGGATCTCCTGCCCGGTGATTGCGTCCCAGGCAATGACGGTGCCGTCGGCGCTGCTGCTCAGCGCTGTTTCCCCAGCGAAGATGATGCCTGTTACGTCCAGCGTGTGGCCGCTCAGCCGATGAATGGCTTGCCCGGTCGCCGCATCCCACAGCAGAAGCTGGCCGTTGGAATCGCCAGAGAGCACTGTGTGGCCATCCGGGCTGGGCGCGATGCTGGTGACGCTGGCGTGATGCCCGCTGAAGGTTACCAGGCGCGCCCCGGTGTTGGCATCCCACGCGATAACGCGCTCGTCCACCCCGGTGAAGATCGTCCTGCCATCCGGGCTGAAGGCGGGACTGGACCACAGCGTGCAGCCCGCCAGGTCCATCTCGTCCGGCCCGATCTTCAGGCGGCGCAAAGGCTGCCCGGCCGCTACGTCGAATACGACAAATTCACACTGCGGCGAGGGGGAAAACATGATGGTTGCAGTCGCAGCGACCAGGATCGATCCATCCGGGCTGAGGGCGAGTCCGCCCACCGGCAGGGCGGCGTCGAAGCGCTGAAGCTGCGCGCCAGAAGTGATTTCCCACAGTGTCATGCCGGACGAACCGTTCGCAAACATCCGGCGGCTGTCCGGACTGAAGGCGGCGCCAGTCCCGGCGGGCAGCTCGGCGAAGATTGCGCCTGTGGCCGCGTCCCATACGCCCAGGCCGCCCGTGACGATGTCCGCGGCCAGCAGGCGTCCGTCGGGGCTCAGAGCCACCTGGCTCCACTGCCAGAGATCGCCCTCAAGCGCGGTGCCCACGTCATAGAGCGGAGCGAAGGTCTCCAAATCCCACGCCGTAAGCAGCCCGTCGATTGTCTTGGCGTAGACGCGTCGCCCGTCCGGGCTGAAGGCGAGGTCACTCGGAATCTTGCGCACGTTGCCGGTTCCCTCGTTGAAACGACGAAGGATCGCTCCGCTGCCCAGATCCCACAGGATCATCTCACCCTCACGATCGCCGGAGATCGCGCGCTGCCCGTCCGGACTGATTGCCACCGCACCTACCGCCCTGGTATGCCCCTTGAAGGTGCGGATCGGCTGGCCGGTGGCGACGTCCCACAGAATCAGCAGCGCGATCTCGCCGGGGTTGCTCAGCGGTTTGGCTCCGTTGTTGGACAGAATCGTGCGACCATCCGGGCTGAACGTCGCTGAGAGCGCGTCCGGCCCCAGAATCAGGTCGCTGCCGAAGCGCCGAATCTCTTCTCCCGTCGTCAAATCCCACAGGATGATGTTACGGTCGGCGCCCAGCGTAAAGGCAGTACGCTTGTCCGGCGCAATCTCAACTTCGAAGATGAAGTTCGTGTGACCCACCAGCCGGTGCAACAGGCTGCCGCTTGAGGCGTCCCATACAGAAGCTGTGCCGTCGCCAAACCCGGCCAGGATCGTCGTTCCGTCGGCGCTGTAGGCGACGCTCATCGCACCGAAGGCACCGCCTTCGAAGACGCGCACCGGGCCGGGCGCGTAGGCGGCCTGCGACAGCGTGCGCTGCGCCTGGCCGGACGGGTTACCGAAGCGGTTGGCGGGTACAGCGAGCGCCAGCGCCAATTCCAGGTTGTTCTGGCCAAGCGCGGCCTGTGCCCCGTTGACCAGGGCCAACTCCTGCGCCTGGGCGGCATTATTCATCGCGATCACGGCATTAGCGGCGCTTGTCGCTCGGGCGTGTTCGGCGTCGCGCTGTTTGCCGAATGCGAAGATCGATAATCCGACCGCGGCTGCCAGGAACACTGTCAGCGCTACCACCAGAGCGCGCAGCCGCTGAGCGGCCCGGCGCTGTGACTGCGCCGCCTGTTGCGCCAACGCGAGCTCCTGCGCCTGCCGCGCGCGTTCGCTCTCTTCCTCGCGGATTTGCTGGGTGCGGCTGGTGTCGAGATAGGCGCGCTCGTGCTGCGTCAGGGCCAGTGTCGTTTCCCTGGCCCACACATCCATTTGTTCCAGCCGCGCGCCGCGCAGCAAATAGCTCGATTCCTTACCGGCCTGTGCCCATTCGGCAGCCGCCGCGGCCAGCAGCCGCTGTTGGCGGATGTCGTGGCGGCTTTCATCCAACCACGCATGCAGCCGTCCCCACTCGCGCAAGATGGCCTCATGCGCCACTTCGACGACAGGCCGCCGCGTGTCGGGTTCGTGATCCAACGACAGCAATCGGTAATCCGCGAAGGCGTCGATGATGTCTTCCATCAGGTCGCTATCCGCGTCCAGCGCCAGCAGTTCGCTGCGGGGAACGCGCCGCCGCGTGTCCTCGCTGCGATCGCCCAGCGTCACCAGCCGCAGGAACATCTGGCGCGTGAGCTCGCGTCCCTGGTCATCCAGGTCAAGGAAGATCTCGTCGGCCCGGTGGGCCAGCGCGCCGACCGCGCCGCCGATCTGCTCGTAAGTTGCCTGGGTGAGCACGCGACCCGTCCGCCGCTCGAATAACTCGGTCAAGGCGTATTGCAGCAAGGGCAGTGCGCCCGCCTGGTAATGCACTTCCGATACCATCGCCGCGACCAATCCCGGCTCGAAGGTAATGCCCACGCGCTGCGCCGGTCCGGTGATCGCCTGTTCCAGACCCTGGGCGCTGAGCGGCAAGACGGTTTCCATCCGCGTGCGGATCAGCTCCCCGAATTCTGGATAGTGCAGGGGCCGATCGTAGTAATCCGCGCGCAGCGTCACGATCACCCGGATGCGGCTGCGTGGATCCGTGACAGCGGCGTGCAGCAGCGCCAGAAAATGGGCGCGCACGCTCTCTTCCTCGACCAGCGTGAACAGCTCCTCGAACTGATCCACGAACAACACCAGTTCCGTGTTGTCGCGGGGCAGAATCAAATCAGCGGCGCGCAGCAGCCCGTTTGCGTTCCGCATGAGATGCTCTTGCAGATTGCTGGCGTGGTTGGCCGCGACGCGCGTCAGCGCCACTTCGAGCTGATCCAGCGGGCGCGTGCCGGGGATCAGATCGACCACGAACCAACGCTCCGATCCGGGGAGCTTGCCCTGCCACAGCGCGGGGATCAGCCCGGCCCGTACCAGTGACGATTTGCCGCTGCCACTGGGACCGACGATCGCCAGAAAGCGGCTGAACCGGTGGTGATCGCTCAATCGTTCCAGCAGCTTGGCTACGAAGACTTCCCGCCCAAAGAAATCGGGCGAGTCCGCCACCTGGAACGGGCGCAGCCCTTTGTAAGGGTTCTCTGGTTCGGGCCGCGAGATAATCGTTGCGCCGTCGCTGAAGCTCGTATCGGACGCAGCCTCGGTGATGATCAGGTCCAGCTCGCGGGCGCGGATGATGGCCTGCACCCGGCTGCGCACGCCAAGCTTTTTGTACAACTGCCGGATATGCCAGCGCACCGTCGCCACGGTGACGAACAACTGGTTGCCGATTTCCTGGTTGCTTTTCCCTTCCGCGATTAACTGCAAGACTTCGTGCTCGCGTAACGTGAGTTGCTCGATCACTTGCAGCTCGTGTGCGGTGTCGCCGCGCCCGATACTTTCGCGGAGGGCTACCGCCAGCGACAACACGTCGGGATAGCGCCGGGGCGGGGCCTTGGCGGTCGCCGTCTGGATGACGGCGTTGACCGCTTCGCACACCTCAGTATCGAGATCGGTGATCAGGGGCAGGGGATCGTTGATATGGTGGAACAGTTTTTCCACCGAGGAGCTGTCCTTGAAAGGATGCTGTCCGGCGATCATCTCGAACAGCGTCACGCCCAGGCTGTAAATATCCGTCTGCGGGCTGACGGGTTCGCTGCGCGCCTGCTCCGGCGAAATGTAGTCCAGCGAGCCGATCACGCTGTCCGGCGCGGTGCTGGAATCCTGTGGTCCAGCCAGGTCTTTGGCGATGCCGAAATCGCCCAGATACGCGTTGCCGTCCTCGTCCAACAGGATGTTGCCGGGCTTAATGTCGCGGTGGATCACCTGGTTGCGATGGGCGAGGTCCAGCGCCGACGTGACCTGATCCAACAGCCGCGACACCGATTGCAGGTCCAACGGGCCGTCGCGCAGGGCATCGGAGACACTGCCGCCGCGCAGGTAGCGCATCACAAGGTACGCGCCGCTGGCGTCCCGCCAATAATCGTACAGCGGGACAATGTGCGGGTGTTCCAGCCGCGCGATGACCTGCGCCTCGGTTTCGAAACGCCGGATGAATTCGGGGTTGTTGGCCCAGCCTGGCAGGATGATCTTGATCGCCACTTCGCGGTGAATCGTCGACTGATGTGCGCGATACACGGCCCCGAAGCCGCCCGCGCCAATGCGTTCCAGCAGTTCGTAACCCTTAATACTCGTCCCGCTCAGGTGATCGGCGTCGCCCGCCGCAGCCGGTTTTTGCATGGCGTGTTGTCCAGATGTGTGGTTGTGATTGCTTTCATTATAGTGGGATCGCGTACAGCGCGAATGGCCGCACGTGGAAACTATCGGTTTCCCCTCCCCTCCGTCCTCCGATAGATCTGTACAATGGAAATATGCAAGCGGGCTGTTGTTCGCAGGCAGGCCAGAGTCAGAGGGAAGCTGATGATGGGGCGGTTCCTCGGTGTTGAAGTCTTGACGCCGGGGAACTTGCGTTATGGGGCAGGAAATGTGAACGTCTAGCGCGTGTTTTTCATGCGAGGATCGAGAACGTCGCGCAGGCCGTCGCCGAGGAAGTTGAAGCCCATCACCGTCAGCATGATCGCCAATCCGGGGAAAATCCCCATCCAGATCGAGCGGTGGAAGAATTTTCGGCTTTCGGACAGCATCAGGCCCCAGCTGGGATTAGGCGCTTGCGTACCCAGCCCGAAGAAGCTCAACGCCGCTTCCGCCAGGATGGCGAAGGACAGGCTCAACGAGGTTTCCACGATGATCGGCGGCAGGATATTGGGCAGGATGTGGCGCAGCAGAATGCCCGTGTCGGTCGTGCCGATGGCGCGTGCGGCTTGCACGTATTCTTCATTCTTGACACTCAATACTTCGCCACGCGCAATCCGCGCGAAAATCGGCGTGTAAACGACTCCGATCGCGATCATGGCGTTGGTCACGCCTTTGCCCAGAATCGCGATAATGGCGATGGCCAGCAAAATTGTCGGGAAGGCGAGCAGCACATCCATCGAGCGCATGATCGTCTCGTCGATGAGTCGACGCCGCGTATAGCCCGCGATCATGCCCAATGTCGTGCCGATAGTGGCCGCGATCCCTACCGAGATGAAGCCGACCTGAATCGATACGCGCGCGCCGACCATGATGCGGCTGAGCGTATCGCGCCCGAAATCGTCCGTGCCTAGCGGAAATTCGCGCGAAGGATCGGCGAAGGGTGACATGAAATACATGTGGGTCGGGTTGTGTGGGGCCAGCGACGGTCCGAAGATCGCCACCACGATCAGCACGCCGATGATGCCCGCGCCCAGCATGCCCACCCGATGGTGAACGAAACGCCGCAGAGTTTCGGCCAGCAGGCCGGGCGGCATCTGTTCGCCGTCACGCAGTTTCAAAACAGCCGGTTCGCTCATTGTTGCCCGTGCGCAATGCGCGGATCGATCAGAAAGTAGATGATATCTACCGCCAGATTAATGGACGTAACCAGGATCGCCATCACCAGCACCGATCCCTGTACCAGCGGGTAATCGCGAGAGTTCACGGCGTCCAGCGTCAGACTGCCCAGGCCGGGCAGCACGAACACGATCTCGATCACGACCACCGCGCTCAACAGCGCCGCCATTTGCAGCCCCAAAATCGTGACGATGGTGATCAGCGCGTTACGCAGCGCATGATTGAGCACCACCACGCGCTCGCGCAAACCCTTAGCGCGCGCCGTGATGACATAATTCTGGTGCAGCGTTTCCAGCATGGCGCTTCGAATGAAGCGCGTTTGAATCGAGGCGCTAATGAATCCGGCCGTCAGCGCGGGCAAGATCATGTGCCGCAGCCATTGATCGGTGTTTTCAGTGATGGGGGTGTAGCCGCTGGGCGGCAGCCAGTCCAGCGTCGTGGAAAACAGCAGCACCAGCAGGATCGCCATCCAAAAATCGGGCACAGCGACTCCCAACTGGCTGATGAAGGTCGCCACCGCGTCGATCAGCGTGCCAGGATGCATGGCCGAGATGATTCCCAAAGGAAACGCAATGATCATGCCGATCAGCAGCGCCAATCCCGCCAATTGGAGTGTCGTCGGCAGCCGGTCCACGATCTGCGGGCCGATCGGCTGGTTCGTGATCAGGCTTTTGCCCAGGTCACCCTGGGCGGCGTGCGTGACCCACGTCCAATACTGCTCGACCACAGGGCGATCCAGGCCGAGGCGTTCCCGGCGCGCACGCAGATTTTCTTCCGTGGCCTGCTGGCCCAGCGAGACGCGCGCGGGATCGCCCGGCACAAGCTGGATGATCATGAAGACTACCACCGTCACGCCCAGCACGACGAGCAGAGAAAACGCCAGACGCTGCACAATAAAACGTGTATTCATGGCAGGCTCAAAAACAAACTTCGCGGGTAGGGTGGGGCGCAGCCCTGCCGCGCCCCACGCAGATCACCTGTCGTGTTACTTATCCAACCACACGGTCCAGAAGTTCACCGCTGAGTCCGAACGCGTCGCGAAGCCCTTCACGTAAGGCGCATATGCCTTGACTTCCTTCTTGACGTAGAGGAAGATGTACGGCGCTTCGTCGACCAGAATTTTATTCGCTTGCTGGTAAACCGCATAGCGCTCGTCGAAATTGTCAATCGTGCGGCCCTCGTCGACCAACTGGTCAAACTGTGGGTTGCTGAACCCGGTGTAGTTGTACGGATTGCCGGTCCGGTGCTGCAAGTAGAAGTAATCCTCCACGTCGGTTAGCCCGATCCAACTGAGCATGAAGGTGTCGAAGTCTCCGGCGGCTTCGCGGTCCAGCCATTCGCCGAAGTCGATGTTATCGATCGTCACGTTGATGCCGATTTCGGCCAACTGCTGCTGGACCACCTGCGCGCCGCGCAGCGTCTCGTCGAAGCCGATGGCGGTCATCATTTCCATATCAAAGCCATCCGCGTAACCGGCGTCGGCCAGCAGGGCGCGCGCTTTGTCAGGATCGTGGCTGTACGGGGCGTAAGGGAAATACCAGGGCGTGCCCGATCCGGTCGGCCCCTGGGTCGGTTCGCACAGCCCGAAGAACGCGAACTGGCAGATCACTTCGCGGTCGATGCCGTAGGCAATGGCCTGCCGCACGCGCACGTCGTCAAACGGCGCTTTGGTCATGTTGAAGCCAAAGTAGTCGTAGGCCAGACGGGGCGCGAGATCGACGACGACGTTGGGATCGTTTTGCAGCGTGTCGAGATTCTGCGGGGAGATCGTGAAGCTCCAATCCACTTCGCCGCCCTGCAGGGCGAGATCGCGCGCGGCGTCATCGGTGATAGGCGTGATTACGACTTCGTCAAGATGGGGCAAACCCTCTTGCCAGTAATCCTTGCGCGCGGTCAGAACCACCTGGGTGGTGCCTTCGACCGAGCTGATCACGAACGGCCCGGTGCCGATCGGAATCTGGATCGTGCCATCGTCTTCCAGGCTTTCTTTCGCCAGGATACTCGTTGACTTGTTGGCCGCCAGTGACGCGGGCAGGTTGGCGATAGGTGACTCGGTCGTGATCGTGACCGTGTGATCATCGACCGCCTCGATCACGGTTGAGGATCCGCCGATGCGCCACGCATTCCCGGAGCCGGTGTCGGGATCGATCAGCCGGTTGAACGACCACACTACGTCATCTGCCGTCATGGCGCGCCCGTTGCTGAAGGTGACCCCATCGTGCAGCACGAAGGTCCACGTCAGACCATCGTCCGAGCGCGACCAACTGTCAGCCAGCCAGGGGATCAAATTCATGTTGTCGTCGAAGAATGTGAGCGTCTCTAAGACATTGTTCAAAATCTGGAAGCTGGCTTCGGTGCTGGCGAAGTGCGGGTCCAGGCTTTCCCAGGGAGCCTGCCAAGCTGCGCGCAGCGTTCCCCCTTGCTTGGGGCCTTGTGCCACGGCGAGTCCGCTCGTCGCGAACAGGCTGAGCAGCAGCATGACGATTACCAAACGTTTCATCTTCTTTTCCTCCTGAAATCTGGCTTCTTGTGTTCTATCGTCTTCAAATCTGTGCGTCGCCGGGGAGCGACACACCCAACACCTAACCAAGTTCGTTCTGGATCACGCGGGCCTCGCGCCACAGCAGTTCGACATAGTGCATCACGAGGTCGTCCGCCATGCGCGAGGCTGGAGCCTCGATGCTCAGCGCGGCGACGATTTCGCTGCGGTGATCGGCCAGCGGGACGGCGACCGCGCGCGCCCCTACGTCGATCTCCCCGTCCGACACGGCGTAACCCTGTTTGCGGACAGCCTGAACGTGAGTGCGGAGAAGTTCCAGATCTGTAATCGTTGTATTCGTAAACCGGCGCAGCGGCGGATCCAACACTTCATCCCATTGATCGTAGGGGATCGCGCACAGCAGAATTTTCGAGGATGCGCCCGCGTGCAAGGACTGCGTCCGCCCGCGCTCAATGGTGACGCGCAGCGCCTGCTGCCCTTCGATGCTCTCGATGCATACTGCACGACGGTTGTAGCGCCGCATCAGCGAGACCGATTCGCCCGTCTCTTCCGCGATGCGCTTCATGCTGGGCAGCGCAATCAAACGCATTTCGCGATTGCCAGCCAGCGCCTTACGCCCCAGCTCGATCAGAACCAGCCCTGGGCCATATTCCGCCGGGCCTGATCTTTTCGAGCAGTTCCGTCTCGTGCAGAATGCGTACATAGCGGTACACAGTGCTCTTGGGCATGTCGAGCACCTGGCTGATTTCCTCGACGGAATAGCGCTCTTGACGGTCCTGGAACAGCAGCAGAATGGCCAGGACGCGGTGAATAACGGATGATTTCCCTGTTTCGTCACTCATAATTTTCATTCTATGATAAAACAATACCATTTGATGAGAATTATAACATGGGCAGATTGAGATGCAAACCAACTCGCGAAATCAGGGGACTCCCGGACTGCGATCGTGTCGAACGCAAAACCGGAGCGCACGGGATCGAGAAGCCGCAAATCCCCCGGTTGGCGCTGCCATCATCTACGCTAAGAAACGCCGGGCACGTCCCCAACTGACGGGGAACTCCTTGGGTGCACCGGCATAAAACACGCCAACGCCGCCTGCCGCGGGCACATCCGCGCTGGCATACGTGTGAGTCAGGAACAAGACATCGTTCACATACACGTCCACACACTGACCCCGACATACCACCCGCAGGTGAAGGTCACCCCCAATAGTGTCTTCCAATGCGCGCAGCGCCGTTGGACTCCCGAAACCGGGGCGCAGTCCGTCCGGTCCGTTGGCAATATGCAAGGTGCCCAGGATCACATGGCGTGGGCCGTTTTGGGATTGCGGCGCAGTCCATATCGCGAACCCTTCGGGCAAACCTTCGCGCTGCGGCCCCATACGGAAACATACCCCCGCATACGGCACCGTGACTGTCGCCTCGAAGATGCCGTCGGGAGCGTCGGTTGTAAGCAACGCGAACAGCGTCTTTTTATTCAACGGCGCGGTGACGGGCAACGTGTCTTCCACAAACGGTTCCAGTACGTCGGCGGCATACTGCACGCGGAGCCGCCCGTTTGTCTCGGAATGCAGGTGCTTCGGCGCGCTCAGCGATCCCCGGAGACTCTCGCCGGGGTGGGGTGGATAGACGTGATGGTAGTAATACCAGCGCCGTTCCGGGTGTTGCGCGTCAGGGACGCTGCGCCCTGACGTAGTTCGCGACGCTATTCGGCAAGCTGGCGGTCAGCGTGTTGGCGTGCTCGGGCATGTGATAGCCCGACAGCACGTTGTCTGAGACGAGATAGAATGTCCCCGTCGCCTGGCAAGGATCGGGCACCGGATAGGGTGTGCCGAAATGGTAACTGGTGGTGTATGTGAGGTAGTGCCGCCCCTTCAGGCTGAAATACTCGGGCACTTCCAGACAGGTCAACGCATCGGACACATAGGCTGGGGGCAGCAGTGTCCAGTCACTCAGTGTTTCGCTGCGTGCAACGGCAATGCATCCACCGCCAGTATCCGGGCTGCCTGCAGCTCGCGCGCACAAAAATGCAAAATAGGCATTCTCCGGCGCGTGGAAAAATACGTACGGATCGCGCCATGCTGTCTCGTAATTGATGGCTCGCGCCGGATCGGTTTCGTACCAGGGCCCGCCCGGTTCCAGAACCGGCGCATGTCCGACTTTTTCCCAGGTGATCAGGTCGTCGGATACTGCCAGCCCGATGCGCTGCACGCGATCGACCATCGCGCCGTAGATCAGGTAATACCGCCCGTCGTGGGTCAGCGTCATGCCTGTCATCAACGGGCCCGCATCCCAACTATCCCCCGTGCCTTGTTCTAGAACCAGCGGCAGCGTGTCCCAATGCAGCCAATCGCGCGTAATGGCGTGTCCTATGGATGAACAGCCGATTTCCGAGCGCTGACGCTGCAAATGGAACAGGTGAACGAGGTCACCTTGTGGAAACAACCACGTATCCCACAGGCTGCGCGTTGGGTCGGGGGGAGTATATAGCACGCGAAAAAACCTCATTTCTAGCCATTGTGGAACCGGTTCCACAATGGCACCAAAAAACAATTAACCCCTGTCCAACCGATTAGACCGTCGCCCGTTCGATAATTTCCAGAGGCAGCTTGGTGTACCATAAGTCAGACTGCAAGCGGCCATCTCTGAGCCAATCTAGCATGTATTGGGCGGCCAATTGGCCGCTCCGAAATAAGGGCTGCCTGACCGTAGTCAGATTCATATAACCTGCGGCCTGGATGTCGTCAAAGCCGATCACGGCGATATCGCTAGGCGCACGTAACCCCACGTCATTCGCGGCGGCCAGCGCTCCCATCGCCAACGTGTCGGTGGCGACGAACAACGCCGTCGGGCGCTGCGTTCCGGTCAGGATGATGTGCGTATCCTGTCGAGCTGCCGCCTGACTGTACCCGCCGAAACGGCACCAATCCGGGTTAACCGCCAGCCCGGCTTCGTCCAGTGCCTGCTTGAAACCGTCAAAGCGATCGCGCGTGCCCGTGAACCCAAAGGGGTTATCGATCCAATCCCCGATGAAGCCGATCGCGCGGTGTCCGTGGGCGATGAGGTGCTGCGTGGCCAGCCGTCCGCCTTCGACATTGTCGATCACGATCCGGGGATAGTCCCCGGCCGCGACGCTGTCGGTGATGATGACGATAGGCAACAGCGGCGCGTCACGTTGGATGGCTTCTTCGTCAAACGGCAGTGACAACATGATCAGCCCATCGATGCGGCCCTGATTGATCAACGCATTCAGACGCCGCCGGGTTTGTTCTGGGGAGCGGATGCTGTACAGCGTCAGGTCATAGCGGGACATGTCCAACACGTCCTGAATACCCGACAGACGTTCGACGAAGGAGGGGAAGGTGAAAAAGGGACTGACGACGCCGATTGTAAAGGTTTTCCCCCCAGAAAGTTGGCGGGCGGCGCTGTTGGGGCTGAAGTCGAGTTCCTTGATAGCCGCCAGGACTTTCTCGCGCGTTTCCTCGCGCACTTGAGGACTTCCGTTGAGCACTCTGGATACCGTACCTACACCTACCCCGGCTCGTCTGGCAACGTCTCGAATGGTGGGCACAACCAAGAACTTCCTAATAACTTCATGCGTGGAAACGGTTCCATCTATTTGTCAGTATAGGAAATTTCGATTCTTTTGTCAATTAGTCCGGGGCTGAAATTGGTGGTGAGGCCGCTTCCCTGAGGGGAAAATCAGGGGGGAGCGCAATTTTCTATGCTCGCACGAATACAGGCAAAAGTGGTCGATACTGGGGGCTCTCATCTGAATTCCCGGTACAGCGTACGAATTTACTGGCGGCAGGCTTGCTGTGATACCCGATCTCCTGATATCAAAACGCACCACGCCGCTGGAATACAGCCTGAACCGTCATCCACATAATTTTGAGATCGAGCCAGACCGAGTAATTCCGGATGTAGTACAGGTCGTCCTCGGTGTGCAGGTGCATGGGCCGATCCGATCGCCCATTGACCTGCCACCAGCCGGTGAGTCCTTGCGGCACCTCGAAACGCTTGCGCTGCCATTCCTCATAACGATCGACCAGCCAGGGCATCTCTGGACGAGGGCCGACCAGCGACATCTGGCCGCGCAGAATATTAAAGAACTGCGGCAGCTCGTCCAAACTGGTACGCCGCAGCCAATGCCCAACCCGCGTCACGCGCGGATCGTCCTGCCGTTTGTGCGCGATAGGTTCAGGATCGTCCGGCGCGATCGCCTGTTGCTGCTCCTCTTCCGCGCCGTCACGCATCGTCCGGAATTTGAACATGGTGAAGGGCTGCCCTCCCTCGCCGATGCGTCGCTGCTTGAACAGCGCCGGGCCGGGACTGTCCAGCCGGACCAACGCGGCGACCACGCCCATCACCGGCAGGGCAGGGATTAACAACACAACAGTTACCACCACGTCAAACACGCGCTTGACCGTCCGCTGAAACGGATCGAGGACTGGCTCCTTCAAGCTGAGCATCGGCATACCGCTGAAATCCTCGATATCCACGCGCAAAAAGGCCATATCAAAATAGTCGGGGATCAGGCGAATGTTGACTGGCAGTGCTTGCAGCCGGAAAATGAACGGTCCCATGCCCTCCGTTTCCTGACGTGACAGTGCGATCACAACTTCGGCCACGTCGTACCGTGCGACGAGATCCGGCAAATCGTCCATTTTCCCCAGCACGCGCACATCCTCCTGTGACTCCGCCGCCGTATCGCGACTCACGAAGCCCGCCAAGGACAGCCCCATCCAGGTCTGCTCGCGAATACCCCGCGCGATCTCCTGGGCAATCGACCCCGTCCCGACGATCAGCACCTGGCGCACGCTGTAGCGTCGCCCGCCGCGCAGCCAGAACCAGGCGCGCAGCACGCTGCGGTGCGTGACGATGAGCACCACGTAGAAAAACAGGAAATAGACGTATTCCAGGCGCGATACATCGCGATAGGTAAAGTACAGCAGTCCGGCCAGGACCATCCAGGCAAACAGCGTACCGCCCGCAACACGCAGCAGTTCTACGCCCAGTCGCACGGATTGGCGCGGGCTGTAGAGATTGAGCGAGACAAACGTCGTGCCCCACACGATTATGCCCAGCAGATATACTGGCAGCGGCATGGTCCAAGTAGTCGGATCGGCGTTCTTGCCCAGCCACAGCATTGTTCTCAGGCGAGTGGCAAGCAGCAGCGTCAGGCAGACCAGCGCCAGATCGGACACCAGGAGAAATACCGTAAAACGCAAACTGTACTGTCGGGTCATGCGGAATCCGGACACCAACGCGCCATAAACCGGTGCGAGCGCACGCGAGCACCGCGTAGTATAGCATCAAGCCGGACGGGTCGCTTGCTTATCGCGCGGGTGGGAGTGCCGCCTGAAGGGTGCGGGTATCTTCGTCATAGGGATCGGCGGAGAGGATGCGGTCGTACACGGTGCGCGCCGCATCCCAATTCTCGTCCGCCACATACATTGCGGCTAACCGTTTCCACGGCTCCAACGAAAGCGGACTCAGGATCGGGGTGTCGGCCTGGGGCAATACCCCCAGATCCCCGGTGAAGTTGTACACCGTCGTAGCGAAGTTGATCCGGTAATCGGACGGGTAGCTGACTCCTGCTGCCAACCGGTTTTCTACGGCGTGCGCCCTCAGTCCCCGCACAGCGCCCATTCGAGGTAATCGGCCAGGAAGCGCCCGGTATGGCTGGTCTCCACGCGCGCGACCTCTTCGGGCGTGCCTTCCGCGATCAGATAGCCGCCGTCGTCGCCACCTTCTGGCCCCATGTCAATGATATGGTCGGCCACCTTGATGATGTCCGGGTTATGCTCGATGATCAGCACCGTGTTGCCTTTGTCGACCAGCGATTGCAGCACTTCGATCAGCTTGGCGACGTCGGCTGTATGCAGGCCAGTCGAAGGTTCGTCCAGCACGTAGAGCGTCTGTCCGGTAGCGCGCTTGGACAGCTCGCGGCTGAGCTTGACGCGTTGCGCCTCGCCACCGGAGAGCGTCGGGGCGGGCTGCCCGATGCGCACATACCCCAGCCCGACCGCCGCCAGCGTTTCGAGCTTGGGGCGAATCGACGGGATCGCGTCGAAGAACTCCAGCCCCTCACTGACGGTCATGTCGAGCACGTCCGCGATGCTCTTGCCCTTATACTTGACTTGCAGCGTTTCGCGGTTGTAGCGCGCGCCGTGACACACTTCGCACGGCACGTAAATGTCCGGCAGAAACTGCATTTCAATCCGAAGCTGGCCCTCGCCCTGGCAGTTCTCGCAGCGCCCACCTTTGACGTTAAATGAGAAACGCCCGGCTTTGTAGCCGCGAATCTTGCTTTCCGGCATCTCCGCGAAAAGCTCGCGGATCGAGTCGAACATCTTGGTATACGTGCCGGGATTGCTGCGCGGCGTGCGCCCGATCGGCGACTGGTCGATGTGGATCACTTTGTCGATGTGTTCCAGCCCGTCGATCCGGTCGTGCTCGCCGGGACGGTCCTTGGCGCTGTAAATTGACTGCGCCAGTTTCTTGTACAGTACCTCGATCATCAGCGTGGACTTGCCGGAACCGCTCACCCCAGTGATCACGATCAGCTTGCCCAACGGAATCGCCACGTCCACATTCTTAAGGTTGTTCTCTCGCGCGCCACGTACCACGATTTCCAGCCCATTGCCAGGCCGTCGCTGCGTGGGTAGGGGGATGCACTGCCGCCCGGACAGGTACGCGCCCGGTGATGCTGTTGGGATTCGCCATGACTTCTTCGGGCGTGCCTTCCGCGACGATCTCGCCGCCGTGCTCGCCTGCGCCCGGCCCCAGGTCGATGATCCAATCCGCGGCCAGCATCGTCTCGTGATCGTGCTCGACCACCAGAAGCGTATTCCCCAGGTCGCGCATGCCTTCCAGCGTAGCTAACAAGCGTGCGTTATCGCGCTGGTGCAGGCCGATGCTCGGCTCATCCAGAACGTATAGCACGCCCGTAAGTTGGCTGCCGATCTGAGTCGCCAGCCGGATGCGCTGCGCCTCGCCGCCGGACAGCGTGCCCGCCGTGCGGTGCAGCGACAAATAATCCAGCCCGACGTTGACCATGAACTGCGCGCGAGCTTCGATCTCTTTGAGAATCTGCCACGCAATCTGCATGTCCCGCTCGCTCAACAGCGGATGCCCGTTAGCCTGAGGACCGGTCCCGCGCAGACTTTGCACCCAGCGCAGCAGACTCTTTGATCGGCAGCGCCGTGACATGGTGGATCGGCTTATCGGCGACGGTCACCGCCAAGGCTTCGGGCCGCAGACGGTTGCCGTTGCACGTCTCGCACGGGCGCTCGCTCATGAATTCTTCATACTTGTTGCGCATATAGTCGGACGTCGTTTCGCGGTAGCGCCGCGCAATGCTGCTCAGCACACCTTCGAACTGCGTGTTGAACGAAAAATGACTGCCGTCGTCGCGCTCGTGCTGGATGCGAATCTTCTTGTCGGAGCCGTAGAGCAGCAGCTTCTGCTGTTTTTCGGAGAGCTCGACCCACGGCACATCCGTCGGGATGCCGAAGCTGCGGCACGCTTCCAGCAGGATCGTGCGTGTCCAGCTATCCTGGCTGCTCGTATTCCAGGGCGCGAGTGCGCCTTCTTCGATGGTCAGTTCCTGGTTCGGGACGATCAGTTCCGGGTCGAACTCGCGTTTCATGCCGAGTCCCTGGCAAGTTGGGCACGCGCCGTGCGGGCTGTTGAACGAGAACGTGCGCGGCTCGATCTCTGGCAAGCTGACATGCCCATACACGCAAGCCAGGTGCTCACTGTACAGGTGATCGACCGGGTTGTCCGGATCGCTGACATCGTTGACAATCACGATCCCGTCGCCCATCTCCATAGCGGTTTCGACCGAGTCGGTCAGGCGGCTGCGCGCGGCCTGGGATTCCTCGTCGTTCGGATCCTCATAATGCCGCACGATCAGACGGTCCACCACGACTTCGATGGTGTGCGCCTTGTAGCGTTCTAGCTCGATCTCGTCGCCCACGTCGTGGACTTCCCCATTGACGCGCACGCGCACGAAACCCGCCTTGCGGATGTCTTCGAGCACTTTTTCGTGACGGCCCTTGCGCGCCTTGATGATCGGCGACAGGATCTGAATGCGTTTGCCGTCCGGCCACGCCTCGATCGCTTCGACGATCTGCTGAGCCGACTGCGCGACGACGCGTTCACCGCACACGGGGCAGTGGGGAATGCCGATGCGCGCGTACAGCAAGCGCAGGTAGTCGTAAATCTCAGTGACGGTCCCCACCGTGGAGCGCGGGTTGTTGCTGACACTCTTCTGATCGATCGAGATCGAAGGCGACAGCCCTTCGATCTGATCGACATCGGGTTTTTCCATCTGGCCGAGAAACTGCCGGGCATAGGCCGACAGCGACTCGACATAGCGGCGTTGGCCTTCGGCGAAAATGGTATCGAACGCCAGCGAGCTCTTGCCGCTGCCGCTCAACCCCGTGATCACGACGAGCTTGTCGCGGGGGATCACCACATCGACGTTCTTGAGGTTATGCTCGCGAGCACCGCGCACAACAATCTGGTTCTGCGCCATGAGTTTGCCTGTCCCTCGTGCTGAACAACTAAGGATAACGGTCTAACATTCGGCGGACGGTTCGGGGGTAGCCGGAATGCGAACGAATGTGCCACGAACGCACGTTCTATAGTGTACTGCGCGCGCCGGAGCATGTCAACTTGCTGCGCGGGGAAAAAGACAGTCCACAGAGGCAAAACGAGAAAGGCAAAGAGGGTGAAGACCTCTCGTTTCACCTCCGGGTTCTTCAACTCAACTATGTGTCCTCTGTGGGTTGTTTTGTCCACCCGCATAACATGGAGAGTTTACCAAAACGGACAGGGCGCGGCAATGGTCATTCGCGCCCGCGTCGTGTGGAAGGGCTCACAGTCTGGCTGCGTGCGTTCAGCGCCGGTATTGGATGAGTTCGATCGAGTTGCCATCCGGGTCGCTCAGGCCACCGACGACCGCGTCATCCGTGCGCTGGATGTCGCCCAATGTCGTGCCGCCCGCCTTCAATCCAGTGAGAATCGTCGCCTGGATGTCATCCACCACCAGCCGAAGCTGCTGGCGATTCTTCGTTGCCTCGATCTGGGTCAGGCTGTTGGGGCAAAACACCAGCTCCAGGTCCCCCAGGCGGCCCACGTGAAACGGAAATTCGCTAGCTGGATCGACCAGCTCCAGCTTGCAGCCAAATACGGCGTTATAGAAGGCCACCATCGCGGCCATGTCGTTTACAGCAACCGTGATGCGGTCAATTATCAGTCGCATAGCTCCAAATCCTGTGATCATCCCCTGAAAAAGTAACTGGGCCGGACATCAACCGGTCGTTTTCATGCCCGCTGCGATGCCATTCACCGTCAGCATCACGGCTTGCAGCAGCGTTTCATAGTCGGGCGAGTCCGCATCCAGGCTGCGCAGTTCGCGCAGCAGCGCCACCTGGATGAAATTCAACGGGTCCACATACGGGTTGCGCCGGTCGATCGACAGCCTCATCACCGGATTGCTGGCCAACAGCGTGTCCTGCTTGGTGATCTGGCTGACATAGCCACATGCGCGGGCGTGCTCGGCAGCGATCTGCGCGAAGATCGACTCGCGCAGTGCGACGTCCTCGACCAGTCCGGCGTATAACTCCGCGATCCCCAGGTCGGCTTTCGCCAGGTCCATCTCGACGTTTTGGATGAGCGCGCGGAAAAACGGCCATTCCGCTAACATCGCACGCAGACGGTCCATGCCCGCGCCTGCACAGTCATCTGACTCGCAGTACGCCTCGAACGCGCTCCCGATGCCGTACCAACTGGGGATGATAGCGCGGCTTTGCATCCAGGAAAAGACCCAGGGAATCGCGCGAATCTGGGAGAAACCGCCCGCGCCACGTTTGGCGGGTCGCGAGCCGATGGGCATCATGGCCAGCTCCTGAATCGGCGTGGCGCTCTGCCAGTACTCCATGAAACCGGGTGTTTCATAGACCAGCGAACGATACGCGAGCCGACCGGCCTCCGCCAGCATATCCATCGCGGCGCGCCACTCTGGCAGTACGACCGTCCCCGGCGGCGCGCATGTGGCGATCAACGCCGCGTGGACCACCTGTTCCAGGTGGCGACGCGCGATGTCGGCGTTGCTATAGCGGTGGGCGATCACTTCGCCCTGTTCGGTGATCTTGATGCGGCCCTGCATGGCCACCGGCGACTGCGCCAGGATGGCGCGGTTGGTCGGGCCACCACCGCGCCCAATGCTGCCGCCGCGCCCGTGAAACAGTTCGAGCTGGATGCCGTGCGCGTGGCACAGCGTGCCCAGCCGCTCTTGAGCTACATACAGCCCCCAGGTTGACGCGATATAACCGCCGTCTTTGCTGCTGTCGGAATAACCTAACATGATCTGCTGGCGCAGCGTGCGCCCGTTGAGATAGCGCTGGTATTCCGGCATGGCGAACAGCGTCGCCATTACGTCCGGCGCGCGATCGAGATCGTCTACCGTTTCGAACAGCGGCACCAGGTCGATCTGGTCCGCCACGCCGACTTCGTGCGCCAGCAGCAGCAGGGTCAGCACGTCGCTGGGCGCGGTGCTCATACTGGCGATAGCCGTATCGATCACGCCCGGTCCGTAGCGGTGCAGCGCTCCGGCAACCATGCGCCACGTGGCGATGACCTCGTTGGCCGCCTCCGAAAAAGCCGGGTCCGGCGGGAAGAGCGGGCGCGGGTTGGCAATCTCGCGGCGCAGCAAGGCTTGTTTTTCTTCTTCAGAAAGGTCGAGATAATGCGTGCAAATGGCATACTCGCGGAAAATATCGTCCAGGGCCGCTGCGTGACGGCGCGCGTCCTGCCGCACTTCCAGCGGGGCGAGATGCAGCCCGAACAGCCGGACTTTTTCTACCAACCGCGCCAACCGTCCAGCCGCCACCCGCGCCCCGTGATGCTCGCGCAGACTATCTTGAATCGCCTGCAAATCGCGCAGCAGACTATCCCCGCTGGCGTAGGCCTCTGGCCCGCTGTCGTCATTCAGCCGCGCCCAGATCGCGTCAAGCCGCGCGCGGTAGAGTTCGGTGGGGCAGTCGTCCGGCGTCGCGGCTTGATCCGCACACAGGGAGTCAGCCGCGCCGAATTCGTCGGTGTCCTGCGTCAGGTGGTCACGCAGGAAGGCGATCTCGCCCAGATAAACGCGCAGGGCCGCCGTGCGCAGTGCTGCCAACGCGTCCCAGGTGACCTGCGGCGTGACGTTGGGATTCCCGTCGCGGTCGCCGCCGATCCACGAGGCGAAGCGCAGCGGCGACGGCAGATCGGACCAGTCCTCTTCGGGATAATGCGTTTGCAGGGCGGCGCGCAGATCGTCCAACACGTCGATCGCTGTGTCCATGATGACCGAGGTAAGGAAGTAGATCCCAAACTCGACCTCGTCGGCGACTGTCGCTCGCGCGGCGCGCGTGGGGCGTGTCTGCCACAGTTCCTCGATCTCTTCCGCCAGCGCATCGGTGAGCGCGTCCGCTTCGCGTGGGAGCAGGGCCTCGCGGTTGTAACGCGCGATGCTGTCTGCAATGTGCCGCAGTTTGACCAGGACTTCCTGGCGCTTGGCCTCGGTAGGGTGGGCGGTCATCACCAGCCGCACACCGAAGCGATCCAGGTGGCCGCGCAGGTCGGCGGCACTGACGCCTGCCGCGCGCAGATGCAGGATCGCTTCCACGATCGATTCGCTCAAAGCGCCGCTGCGCTCGCGCTGGCGCAGTACGCGGATACGCTGCTGATCTTCCGCGATGTTGATCAGTTGGAAGTAATTACCAAAAGCGCGGATCAGGACGCGTTTGGCGTCCAGGTCCAGCCCGTCGATGATATGCATGAGGCTGACATGGGCCAGCAGGTCACCGCCGCGGCGATCTTTGGCGCTGGCGCGCACGGTTTCGACAGTTTCCAATGCGGCGCTGCCGTGCTGCTCGCGGATCACCATCCCCAGCAGATTTCCCAGCAACTTGATGTCGGCGCTGAGAGGATTTGACGAGTTGAGGGCATTGTTTTCGGGCGGCATGAGTCGTATTGTCCTGGTTTGCAGTGAAAGTCTGTGATCTGTGACAGATCATAACACCAACGCGGGCCAGTTATCGCACGCGGCGCTTACCCAGGCTGGCCATATACACGGCAAAGAGATTGTCACCGTCGAGATCGAGCACGGCGTTGACCTCCTCGTCGTCAAAGGCCGCCATCGCACACACGCCGCAGCCCAGTGGCTCGGCAGCCAAATAGAGATTTTGGCAGACGTGGCCCGCATCCAAAAACAGGTAGCGGTAGCCGCGCTCGCCGTAGCGGTAGGCCATCCGCTCGCGCACCGCCACCCAGATAAAGGTCACGGCGCTGCGCAACACCTGCTCCTGGTTCAGAGCCGCCCGCGTAACGCGCTCCGCGATGTCGCGCGCCAGCGTCACCGGGACGAGCTGGTTCATACTGGCGATCCAGCGGTATAGCCCCGGCTCGATGCCCGCTACCTGGCTGATAAGCAAGAAGGTTTCGAAGGCATGGCGCGCCCCCGCGGATGGAACAGTGCGCACCGTCGCGTACGAGCCGCGCACATCGGTGATACCCTGTGACGCCCAGAGCAAAAATGCAAGCTCTTCTGGCGAGATTTCCTGTTCCAGATAGTTACGTACGGTGCGGCGGTCGCGGATCATCGCACGCAGATCGACCGGGTCCAGCGGCAGCGCATCCGGATCGGGCAGAGCGACCGGGCGCTGAGTCGTGTCATAGGGCAGTTCCAACGGTGGCTGGGACTGGCCCTGCTGCTGTGCAGATGGTTCCATGTATTGATACTGTGTCTCACGCATAAACTGCCGGCCAATCCCTGCGCTCATGCTGGTTTCCCTCCCTGGCAATGCCTTGAAAAGATCGGCCACATTGTACCCGGTTCGAGACGAAAAAGCCCCCGGATCATAGATGGACCGGGGGCACCAGTGATTGCGCAGAAAGGGCAGGCCATCCTGCCTCGCTTACTTCTTCGCTTTGACCGGTTTCGGGAAGCGGCTCAGCACCGTCGCCGGGCTGGGGACGATGGTCTTATCCCCAATCGCCAGTGCGCCGAATGGCTTCTTGAGATCGAGCTTGTCGGATCCAGCGAAGACCAGCAGCGGCGTGCCTTCGTCGGCGTGGGTCAGCTTGATGTATGCCTGCCCGAGCGAATAACCCTCGCTGTCAATGCTGCATGACGTGACCGCCCCGACGACGCGTCCGCGTCCGTCCACGAGTGGATCGCCAGAGTGAGGGGCGCGCACGCCTTTGGCGTCCATTCGGAAGCGCGTCACGACCGCATCGCGCACGCGTTCGTGCTGCAAGAAGGGCGCACGGCCCACGAAGAACGGCTTCCACGTCTTAACGTAGCTGCCGAAACCCGCATCTGCCGGGTTGAGTCCGAGATCGCCCGCCAGTTCGTGTCCGTAGAGCGGCAGCCCGGCTTCCGTGCGCAGGCTGTCACGCGCGGCCAACCCGATCGGTGTGGCTCCCGCATCCAGTAACTCCTGGAATAGAGCCGGGGCGCGGTCCGGATCGACGAAGATCTCAAACGCCACACGCTCGCCGGTGTAGCCGGTACGCGCCACGATCAGATCGTAGCCGCCCAGTACAGCGCGTGTCACGCTCGCCCAGGGCAGGGCCTTTACGCGGGCTTTGTCCTCGGCATCGCCCGACAGGCTCAGCAAAATGTCGCGGCTGGCCGGGCCCTGCAGCGCGATGTCCACGCGCCGTTCCGCGCCCAGCGCGGGATCGCGCAAATCGCGAATGACCACGTCATCGCGACCCGGCAGCGTGATCCAGGGGCGTGCGCTGTCGGCCTGCACATTGCCGCATTGCAGCGCATTGATCCACGCCCAATCTTTGTCATTGTTGGAGGCGTTGACGACCATCAGGAAATAGTCGTCGGCCAGCCGGTAGATGAATATATCATCGATCGGAATGCCGTCCACGCCCAGCAGGTAGCTGTAATGGGCGTTGCCCGGCTTGAGCGCGGTCACATCGTTGGCCGTCACTGCATTGAGGAAGGCTTCCGCGCCCGGACCACTGAAGTCAAACGATCCCATGTGCGACACGTCGAACAGGCCCGCGCTGGTACGCGTGGCGGCGTGTTCGGCGCCCACAGACGTATACCACACCGGCATATCATAGCCAGCGAAGGGCACCATTTTCGCGCCTAACGCTTTATGCAGCGCGTGCAGCGACGTTTCCTTGACTGGCGGATCGATTGGCTCATCCCAGGTGAAGACGGGTAGGGGGTTGCCGGATGGGCCGACGTAGTGCTCGCCCTGGCAGCCGATGAAGCTGGCTTTGCCGGGGGTATAGCCGCTTTCGTCGGTGGTCCAATCCACGCTCAGGTCGACCGCGTCGAAGCCGCTCATGTCGGGCGGTTCCGCCAGCGGGCTGATGCTCACCGGGCCGGGAACCTTCGCGTACGGATCGTTGAGATCGGAGAATACGAAGCCGTCCGACAGCGCGCGCAACCACGCTGCCGCAAGATCGGCGCTGCGATCTACGTGCAGGTGATACACGTCGGTGTACAGGCGGTGCACGATGACGCGGGTCAGCGGCGTGCCGTCCGCAGTCAGCAAACAGCCGGGCCGGTACTGGTGATCGCCCAGATCGGCCACGTCGCAGGTCAGGATCGCTTCAAGAAAGGCGGTGGCCTGCGGCCCGTATACGTCGATCGTCTTCCAGCCGTCTTGTGGCTCAGGGTAATCGGGCAGGACGCAGAAGTGCTCGGCGGCAGCGTCGGCTTCTTTCGGATAGGCGCTCAGGTCCGGCGTGGGAAAGTCGAGGCCCGCTGAACTGGCCAGTCGGTTGACTTCCTGCCGGGCATGATACAGCGCCATGAAATCAATCTTGGCGCGCAGCAGTTGCTTGCCGTTGCGCCCGGCGTAGGTATACGGCTCGCAGCTTTGCAGCACATCGGCGATGATCTCCGCCAGCCGGTCGATTTGCGGTTCGCGGAAGCCGCGCTGCGTGATCCAGGGCGTGCCCAACCGGATGCCCGTCGAGCGGAACGGCGAGGTGTCGCCGGGGATGGTGTTGCGGTTGCAGACGATCCCCGCCAGATCCAGAATACGGGCTGCCATGTCGCCGCTGAGCGGGGTGCCGTCCGCGCTGGTCACCGATTTGCAGTCCACGAGCAGCAGGTGCGTGTCGGTCCCCCCGTGCGGAATATGCAGCCCACGCGCGGCCAGACGTTCGGCCAGGCGCCGCGCGTTTGCCACAATCTGGCGCTGTAGTTCCTGAAATTGTTCGGTTCCGGCCAGCTTGAAGGCGACGGCCATCCCGGCGATCGCGTTCATGTGAGGTCCACCTTGCTCACCAGGGAAGACGGCGCGATCCAACCGGTGTCCGATCTTCGGATCGGTGGCGATCAGCACGGCACCGCGCGGCCCGATCATCGTTTTGTGCGTCGTGAACGAAATCACGTCTGCGATGCCTACCGGGGAGGGGAAGACGCGCGCCGCCAGCAGCCCGGAGACGTGCGACACGTCCGCGAGCAGGTACGCGCCGACTTCGTCCGCGATCGAGCGGAAGGCCGCCCAGTCGGGGGCATACGGGTAGGATGTAAACCCCGCCACGATCACTTTGGGCCGGGCGTCGAGCGCTTGCTGGCGAATCGTCTCGTAATTGAGGCGTTCTGTTTCAGGATCCACGGCGTAGCTGACCACGTTGTACACCAGCCCGCTGCGGTTGGCTGGGCTGCCGTGCGTCAGGTGCCCACCATGCAGCAGGTTCATGCCCATGATCATGTCGCCGGGCTTGATCAGCGCGCTGTACACGGCGCTGTTGGCGGGGGACCCGCTCAAGGGCTGAACATTCACCCACAGGCGCTCTGGCGGGAAATCCTCAGTCGCGAACAACTCGGCGGCGCGGCGGCGGGCCAGACTCTCGATGATATCGGCGAACTCGGTGCCTTTGTAATAGCGCGGGTCGGACGACCGCCGGAATTCGGCCAGGCGAATGTCAATATCGAGAATTTCGGATTGTGTGAAGGCGCGCCACGCGTCGTCTGGGTACCCTTCAGCGTATATATTGTGGAAAACCGATCCGACAGCCTGTCGCACCGCGGCCGGTACGCTGGATTCGGACGGGATGAGGATGAGCCGTTTGGCCTGCCGGATCGCCTCAAGATCGACCAGCGCAGCAACATCTGGGTCGAGATCGGACAGGTCACCACGGAACAGAAAGTCGTCCATTAGAACTCCTTAACAGGTGTACAGAGGCGGGAGCAAACACCAGTTTGTCCACTGCATTCTAACACGCCGAACGAGGGCCTACCACTGTCCAAACGAGGGCGTGGCTGTCTCACAATATAACGCCCCGCCGGGCATGGCAGGGCGCGAAATTGAAGATGACAGGAGTGGGTGACAAGGGACTCGAACCCCTGGCCTCTTCCTTGTAAGGGAAGCGCTCTAACCAACTGAGCTAGTCACCCGTTGGTGATGAGAATTATAGCCGCCGGGGTCCTTTCCCGTCAAGCCTCAGCGAGCGTCACCTTGAGGCAGGGGGTGCTACCCCGCAGACTGTAAGTTAAATCGGGCGGACCGAAAAGTTGACAAACGCGCGTGGAGCGATAAGCTGGCGCGCGTTTTTAGTGTAGCGAAGGCTGAAGTATGGGGTGGGGCAGGATGCGGGGACTGGAAGCAGGGGTGATGGTGGCGTTGGCGATCCAGGTGCTGCGGTTATGGTGGCAGCTGAATCGTGGGCGGGTGAAACGATGGCTGGAGCAGGTCAAAGATCACCGGCCCCGGAAACGGCATCCGAAGTCGCCGAAAGACTGCCTGCAGTGCTGTGCTGGGGTGCGGTTGGAAACGGCACGGATCAACGAGCAGGTCAAGCCGTGGGGTGAAGTGAGGAGCAAGCGGGGACGGCAGAAACGCTATGCGACCGAGGGATTGGCGTGTCTGAACCGCGTGTGTCCGTATTATGGAGTAAGAGATGAAAAGCGGCAAGCGCTCGTGCGGCATACGACGCGAGGCAAAGACAAGGACATCCCCTACGTGCGGTGCCAGAGTTGCCAACAGGTGTTCAGCAGTCGGAAAGGGACGCCGTTGTATTACCTGAAGACGAAACCAGAGCGAGTGGAGAGGGTGCTGTGGTTTCTGGTCGAGGGCGTCGATACGGCGGTGTTGGTGCGCTACACGGGGCACAAGGATGCGACGATCGCGCGGTGGCTGGAGCGGTTGGTGATAATATGGTCCACACAGGCCAGGCATGGTATCTCAACCTGACGCCGGTCGCCGGTCCAGACGGGCAGAACTGGACCGAGATTTTCGTCGCGGGCGTACACACCGGCTACATACCAACCGCATGCGTTGGTGGCCCCACTCCTTACAACTGACTAACATAGTACGCACCACACCGCGCGGCCCTGGCACTCCACCAGGGCCGACGTGCCGCTCCCAATCGCGTTCGATGTGAAACTGGTCTTACCTGTGCAGAGGTGCGTGTCAGACATCACAGGCTCTCAGCAGCATCCACCCACCTCGAGTAGTACACCAAAATTCACGGCACTTCTCCATCGTATCTTCCTGTTCGCCCCGATGCTCTCTCCGGACCTTCGAGCGGTTATCTATAACCCACAACACTTCGACGCGCGGGGTTCCAAAACGAGGGGCATGCTCCATCTCCCAAGACTGCGTGACCGGGTCACAAGCTGCCCGCTTGCAGCAGCAGCCCACTTTCCCGTAAGACTGGGGAACTGACCGACCTGCGTCATACGGTCAGGGAGCATGTGTGCGTCACGCGCGAGACGGTTAGCATCAATGTTGAGACCGGTGTATAGCTTAACGCCGACGGGTTTGACGCACTGTCAATTGAAGCGGGAACCGACTACCCTCAACTTGAGGAAGCCCTGACGCTCTACCAGGACGACCTCCTGGACGGCTTTTACATCGACAGCCAGGGCTTAGAGGGCTGGACGCTGCTCGACCGTGAACGCCTACGCTTCCGGGTCATGGAGGCGCTCGACACCGTCATCACTCACCACCTCAACGATGGCGACCACGGAAACGGTATCGACCGTGCCATACAACTACCGCGCATGGATACCCTACGCGAGAAAACTTATCGCCAGCTCATGCAGCTTCTGGCGTTATCCGGCGACGTCACCGCCGCGCTAGCTCAATTCGAAGGGGCAGAGCAGTGGGAAAATGACCAGAATAGGCCGGACAAAGCACGTATAGCGCGTTGGTCTCAGGCAAAAACCCTGTGCTTGCTGGGCCGTATCGACGAGGCACTTGTCATACAGCGTCATCAGCTTGGCGAATTCCAGCAGGAAAACATGACGGATGGTTATGTGTTTGACTAACTGGCCGAGTGTCTTCTAGCGCTGGGGAAACCGGACGAAGCCCGGCCACACTTCGTCCAGGCTCATACCGAACTCAGCCAGGACTTCTGGCTGGACGAACATGAACCCGAAAGTCTCAGCCGGTTGCTGAGTTTGGGGACCGATACCCGGTGACCGGTGCTGCCTGACCGTTCACCGTCAGCTTCACTTAGGCGGGAGCGACACCACGTAGTCCAGGCCGCGATTGACCCATTCTGCGAGCTGTTCATCTGATGCCAATCCTTCTTGGGAGACATAGATAAACCCCTTCATGGGACGCCCCGTGAAGTCCATAACGCGCGCATGTGGCAGAGACAGGGCCTGGTCGTGCTGGTCGGGTCCCACGCGCAGCATCAGCTCATCGCCGCTCACTCCACAGCACATGTACCCGTGCACCATGAAGGCCAGTCCTCCAAACATCTGTTTTTCAATAACATCAACCTGACTGCTTATGACCTCGCGCACGCGTTCCGCCAAACCTTCGTCGTATGCCATTCAATCCTCCTGTGGCTCACCACCTGTGATTGCGTATATCCCATAATGTAGCAGCATCCACCCAATTAGCTTCATTATCTCATGGCGGACACGAACCCGGAAATTACGGCGCGAGTGCTACGCTTGACCATCTGCCCCGCTCCGTCCTATGATTAAGGGTATCCGCTCGCTTCCTATCCCGTCCTCTCATTAATTCACCCTCGTCCGCTCTTACGGCAAGGCCGGGAGGCCGTCATGAGCGAGCAACTCACACTCAATACCCTTGGTGGCCTGTCGGTCCAATTGGACGGCCAGCCAGTGTCGTTCGGCCAGCGTAAGACGCCCGCGCTGCTGGTCTATCTCGCCTGTAACCCGCGCCCGCATCCGCGTGAGGTGCTGGCAGAAATGCTGTGGGAGGACCGCACGCAATCCCAATCTCTGGCCAATCTGCGCGTGGTGCTGACCGACCTGCGCCATACGGTCGGCGAGTATGTCTGTGTCACCCGTGAGACAGTAAGCGTGAATACCGAGAGTGCTATCTGGCTTGATGCGGACGCATTTGAGGCGCAGCTCAAGGCCGCGGATGAGGACTTTACTCAACTGAAAGACGCACTCGAATTGTATCGCGGCGACTTCCTGGATGGTTTCTACATCGACAGCCAGGTGTACGAGGATTGGGCGCTGCTTGAACGCGAGCGGCTGCGTTTCCGGGCGATGGAGGCGCTCGATACGCTCATCAATAGCCACCTGGACGGCGGCGACTACACCAACGGCATCGCGCGGGCGACACAGCTACTGCGCATGGACACGCTACGCGAAAAGACCTACCGCCAACTGATGCAACTTCTCGCATTGTCAGGCGAGCGCGCGGCGGCGTTAGCGCAGTATCAGACCTGCTGCCGGGTGCTGCGTGAGGAACTCGGCGTGACGCCCACACCCGATACTGTGCAGCTCTACGAGCGCATCAGCGCTGGAACGCTGGTCGAGGTCCGCCAGCCTTTTTCGGCGGTGCAGTCGGCGGTTGCCGAACCCGTATCGTACATCCCGCCTCGCCCGCGTCACAACCTGCCTGTACAGGCGACCTCGTTTGTCGGACGGGAAGATGACATGGCCGCCATACTCGACCAGTTGGCGGACCCGGACTGCCGGTTATTGACTTTGGTCGGGCCGGGCGGCATGGGCAAGACCCGCCTGGCACTGGCCGTCGCGGAACGGGTGGTGGATGATTACACGGATGGTGTGGTGTTCGTGCCGCTTGCACCGGTAGCTTCTGCCGGTGGCGTTGTGATGGCGATTGCGACGGCCCTCCAAATCCCGTTTTCACATGGACAGGAGAGCGCGGGCCAAATACTGTTCAATTACCT
This sequence comes from uncultured Chloroflexia bacterium, assembly GCA_963826505.1. Taxonomy (GTDB): domain Bacteria; phylum Chloroflexota; class Anaerolineae; order Aggregatilineales; family Aggregatilineaceae; genus CAWGXG01. The sequence continues at coordinate 1,815,686 of CAWGXG010000008.1, read as the reverse complement.
GGAACAAAAACAGATGTTGCTCGTCCTGGACAATTTCGAGCACCTTCTCGACGGTGCGGAGCTGGCTCACCAGCTCCTGTCCGCCGCACGACAGGTCACGCTGTTAGTGACATCGCGGGAGGTGCTTGGCCTCAGTTGGGAATGGCTCTACGAGGTGCACGGATTGTCTCAGCCTGACGGTATTGAAGCCGCCGCCCTCGAGCAGTACGATGCCATACGGCTGTTCATTGAGCGCGCCCGCCGAGCCAACCCTGGGTTTCGGTGGAGTGACGAACTGGACAATATTGCGCGTATCGCCAGACTGGTGGAAGGAATGCCGCTGGGCATCGAGATTGCCGCGGCGTGGCTGCGGATGCTGCCATGTGAGGCCATCGCCACAGAGTTGTTGGATTTGAATTTCGCGCAGAGGGATATCCCCCAGCGCCATCACAGCCTGCGTATCCTGTTTGACCACACCTGGACGCAGCTGCCACCTCCCCAGCAGTGCGTTCTGCGTGCGCTATCCGTCTTCAGGGGCGGCTTCAGCCGCGAGGCTGCCGAATACGTGGCCGGAGCCTCGCTGCCTATCCTGGTCGCACTCGTGCACAAGTCGCTCGTACACTTCAATCCCGCCAGTCGTCGCTATGGGTTTCACGAGCTGCTGCGTCAATATGCCTTTGAGAAACTCGGCACTTCGGCTGATGAACACCAGGCAGTCCTGGACCGGCATGGCACTTTCTTCGCCGAGTTGCTGAGCGCGCGTGAAAGCAGGCTCTATGGCGGGGTTCAACTCGACACACTGCTCGACGCGGATAACATCTGGATGGCATGGGACTGGGCGCTTGCCGGACACGACCTCACCGCCGTCGGATTAATGTGGCAAGCCCTCTTCGCCCTATGTGAGATGCAGAACTGGCCGCAGCAGGGCTATGACCTTTTCTCTTCTGCCGTCGAGGCCCTGGCAGATGTCGCCTCGCTGCCAGATGCCGCGCCCCTATTCCACCTGTCTGTGGCTCTCAAAGGCTGGTTTGCCATCTTGAGCGGATATCCCGCTGAAGGAGGGCTTATCCTGGAAGGGCTGAACCCCTTGCGCCAGCTTGGTTGGTCGAAAGAACGTGTCCAGGCCGAGGAATGCAGTATGTGGATGAATATGGAGCCGGACCGGGCGTTCATACGGCGGTGTATCGCGGAATGCATTGCCTACTGCCGCAGTCGCAATCTGGCCCGACCATATTCCGGGGTTTCTCACGAGGTTGGCTAGCCTTGAGGCATATGAACACTTCTCGAGCCACGTGAACACCATCTTGAAGACGCCATAGCTCATTACCAGGAGAGCATCGCGCTGCTCAGGAACTCGACACTCCTTTGACCTGGCACTCAATCTGGCGTCGATGGGGGAAAGCCTGGTGTTTTCAAGCCAGTGGCAGAGAGCGGAGGGCCCGCTAAAGGAGGCTGTCGCACTGTGCAGAGCCCAAAACTATCGCCGCATCCTGGCGGGTTCTCTGAATGCGCTGGCCTACGTGGAACTGGAGCAGAACCACGCCTTGACTGCTCAACGCTATGCGGAAGACGCCGTTACCCTGTGCCAAGAAGTCAACAACCGCAATTTCGTGCTGCGATATCGCGATACGCTAGGCGTCGTGAAGTACGCAATAGAGGATTACCAAGCGGCTTTGCTGGTGTTTCAGCAAAACCTCGCCGCAAGTCTTGGGACCGGGTTTCGAGGTGGTGCCTCACCTGCGCATTGGGTTTTGCCTGCTCAAACTGCATAAGCCAGGGGAGGCGCGCGGTCACCTGGTGCAGGTGCTCCGTTATGCTTTGGCCGCTGACACGTTTGACCCCTATTTGGTCGCAGATAGCATTCTCGGCAGCGCGCTGGCATATACTGGCTTGGGGCAGCATGACAAGGCGCTGGAGTGGGTGGGCGCCACATCGTCCGCTCAATGGCTCGACAAATATCAGCAGGATGAAAGACCTGTTCTTATTGCCCAACTCGAAGCGGAATTCGGCCCCGACGCCGTCGAAGCGGCCATCGAGCGTGGCAAAGAGCGCGACCTGTTCGAAGTGGCGCGGGAAGTCCTCGCCGAGCTTGAACGCAGTACGTAGAACCTCATGCGCACTGTGCGCACTGTGCGCAAACACCCCCCATGTTCACTTTGAGGCCGCGCCCGAAAACGAAAACACCCCGTTCAACGCGGGGTGGTGGGAAACTGCGCTCTTGCTATGCTGGGGGAGGGCGGCTGCGGGTTGCGGTTAAGACCGTTTCCGCTACCATTCACAATGTACGTTTAACAACCGAATAGTGGTCTGGCGAAGCACAAAAGACGTCAAATTCGAGCCAATTTTGGGAGTTTGACCACAGTTTGACAGCATTCATTTTGGAAGAGGGTTGCGTCAAAACAAAACAACCGCCAGATATGGCGGTGTCGAGCGTTGCCAACTCGTATATGTGGCGGTTTCGAATGAAGTCTCGGGCAGGGGGAGCGCCTTGTAAGGGAAGCGCTCTAACCAACTGAGCTAGTCACCCGTTGGTGATGAGAATTATAGCCGCCGGGGTCCTTTCCCGTCAAGCCTCAGCGAGCGCCACCTTGAGGCAGGGAGCACGGTGATACCGTCCCCAGGGCCAACTTACGCGCTGTGGAGGGACGGCCGCGCGGCTTGTCGAGGGCAAGTAGGGGCGGCTGATCACGACACGCTACCACAGTGACAACTGCCGATCACTACCGTCGTTCCATTCCTGCACCTCAAACCCATCCTCAGCCAGCCGCTGCAAGACCACCGCCCGGTGGCAGGTGGCCGGGTCCTTGCACATACACATCAGCAGCGCGGGCTTGTCCAGGACTTCGAGCGCAGCCTTGCCCGCCTCGTAATCGACCAGGTCCACCGGGCCGCCCTTGTAATTGCGGTTGCCAAAGGCGCGTAGATAGAGATAGCGGTCACCAAAAACTGTCTCAAGATGCGGCTTCCTGAAATCGGGGTTGCGCGAATAGGGCGCAAACCGGATATCGACCAGGACAGCCTCCAACTGTTCGAGGATATGCCTCAGTTCGTCCAGAGTGCGACCGCTGTAACCAATGCCGTACAGGGTCGGATGGTGGTCCATCTCCGTTACCACGTCTCCCAATGCACCAGGTCTTCCAGAGGTTTGCGCCCGATAGACGCCAGAATTTGCTCGCGCGGACGGTCTTCGATGGTCTGAGGTGCGTTCTTCAGCGGGAAGCCGAACGAAATCGCGATGTGCGCCTGAAGTTCCGCCGGAATGTTAAGAAGCGTTTTGGCCTGTTCCATGTCGTGCAGGGAGGCGATACACGAGCCAACACCCAACGCGCACGCTGCCAGCATCATATTTTGAGCGGCCCGTCCAGCATCGAAGTCTGCCCAGGTGCCTGCTGCCGTCACGATGACGACCGCCGCTGCCGCTCCCCGCAAATGGCTGGCATATCGCCCACACTCAGCGAGGCTGTTCAACAGGGCCGGGTCTCGTACCGCGACAAACTGCCAGGGTTGGACGTTCTTGGCGCTGCCCGCCCACCGTCCGGCTTCCAGGATGCGCCTCAGAGCGTCATCGGGCAGAGGGTCGGCAGTAAAGTGGCGCACCGCACGGCAGTTCAGAAGCAAGTGATAGGCATCTTGAGCCATCTTGGAGGTCCTTTCATGGGGTGAATGCTGTTGGAAGGAGTATAAAGACACGACCAGCTGGAGGCCAGTTTATCCTGACGACGGCGGTGAAAGGTATCTACGCCATGCTTCCGCCTCCGGGTCAGGCCCATCGCGGAAGGGAGCGATGTTATGAGCCCATTGTGCCAGAATGACTGCAACAACTTTGCTCCAAAGTTTAGAGTAGAATTATGGGGCGGAGCAAAGGGATCAGAAACATGTCAGCATCAAATGGTACCCGTCCAGACACCGAGGTCCGACCACGCGCAACACGTCGCCGGTTCACGGCAGCCTACAAGCGCAAGATCGTAGAAGAAGCAGCGCAATGTGCCCATGGCGAGATCGGAGCCTTGTTGCGCCGTGAAGGGTTGTACTCCTCGTATCTGACCAAGTGGCGTGCGGAATATGAAGCGGGAACCTTGAGTAACAAAGCCCGTGCTCCACGCGCGAATTCGAATGCCGACGACGTGAAACGTCTGGAACGAGAGAATGCTCGATTACAACGCCAGTTGGCACAAGCAGAGGCGATCATTGACGCCCAAAAAAAGTTGGCCAGGCTGCTCGAGAGCCAGCAGGAGGACAAGACGCGGTGACCGCCATTGCCCAAGAACTGAGTCAGGTGGTCGGCATCACGCGCGCCTGTCAAGCGCTGGATATGCCCCGCAGCCGCCTGTATCCGCGCCGTGCGCCAGCGTCAGCGGCACGCCCTGCGCCCAAACATGCGTTATCGGTTGCAGAACGGGCCAAAGTACGGGCGGAGTTGAACAGTGAGCGCTTTATGGATCGAGCCCCGCGTCAAGTATATGCGACCTTGCTGGATGAGGGAACGTATCTGTGTCATTGGCGCACGATGTACCGGATTTTGGCGGCACATGCCGAAGTACGCGAGCGGGGGAAGCTGGGTTGACGACATTCTCTACGCGCGCTGCCCGTTCCGCAACCGCGCTTTTCCTGACCTCAGAGGGTATGGGTGGGGTTTCCGCGTGGTCTGTTCTTCTCCTCTGCCCTAATATCTATCGTATGAATCACACTGACCACGTTTACCTGCTGCGCGACGGCATTCACGCTCCAGACGGCGTATGGGCCGACTTCGGCTCGGGACGCGGCGCGTTCACGCTTGCCCTGGCGGACCTGCTCGGATCGCACGGCGAGATTTTCTCAGTCGACCGCGACACCGCTGCCCTGCGCAGCCAGCAGCAAGCATTCGCGGCGCGCTTCCCCAATGTGACCGTGCATTACCGCGCCGCCGATTTCACACAGCCGCTCGACCTGCCGCCGCTGGACGGCATCGTCATGGCGAACGCGCTGCATTTCGTCCGCGAGAAGGGGCCGGTGCTGCGCCGTCTATACGACTATCTCAAGGCCGGCGGGCACCTGATTGTCGTGGAATATCAGACGGATCATGGCAACCGCTGGGTGCCGTATCCGTTCAGCGATGCGACCTGGGAACGGCTTGCGCGGGAAAGTGGCTTCACTGAGACGCGCCGCTTGCAGGTACGCCCCAGCAGCTTCCTGGGGCACATCTATTCGGCGGTGAGCGTGAAGGGCGGTAGAACGTAGTTCCCTACAGACAGGTGATTACTCCCCGCGCATTGAGATTGCGTTCGAGTGTTTCGACAAAGTCGGTATCTTTGCGGCTGTAGGGCTGTAGCTGATGAAGACGTGGGGCATCGCGCACTATCCGGATGGAATGAAATCTATTATGTCAGACCATAGACACTCCCGGTTGCTGACAGCCAACCGTCGCACAGTACGACCGACGCATTTCTGAGAATTCCCTGGAACCAGGGCAGAAGGTAAGCTTTATGCTACACTGAAACGTATCATCGTAACCAGCAGGAGTGGACTGCCATGCCACGAGATCGCCACATTTTCCTCAGTTACCGCAGCCTCGAGGCGGATTTTGCGCTCAAGCTCGCGGCTGACCTGAAAAATGCGGGGTTTAACCTTTGGATGGACCGCCTGGACGGCATCCAGAGTGGAGATGACTGGCGGCGCTCCATCGAGCAGGCATTAACCGAAGATACATGTGCAGCCGTCGTAGCCGCGCTATCGCCGGACTATGTGCAGAGCGAATACTGCCGGAATGAGTTGGCGCGCGCCAACCGGCTGGCCATCCCGATTTATCCGGTGCTGCTACGTCCTGTGCCCGATGCGGATTGGCCACTGGAAATCGAACGTATCCAGTTCGTCAATTTCCAGCAGTGGCTGGACGAGCCAATCTACCGTGAAAAACTCCAAAATCTGCTCGCGGTCCTGTCGGCGCAGTATCCTGAGCAAAAAGGCGTCGTTCCCGACGCGGAGACTCGCTATCTCACCACGCTGATTGCTGAGCTGGAAGCCAAGCGGGGCGTGCTGCAATACGTCGAACTGGCGGTAGAAGCTGACTCCCTTCAACCAGTACGGCCGCGTCCCCGGCCCGAGGACGAGTGGGGATTTTCGCTGCTGGTACAGGACCGGCAGGCAGCAGATACCCCAGGCGAACCGGTGAGTATCCCGTTCGCGACCATCGTTGATGCTGTCCGAAACCATGCACGCTTGGTCCTCATCGGGGAGCCCGGAGCCGGAAAAACGACCACGCTCCGGCGTCTCGCACGCGACGCAGCCCGCGCTCGTCTGGACAACCCGCGCACCGCCCCTCTGCCGTTGCTGTTGTATCTGCCTGAGTGGGCGGATGAGAGTTCTCCCGCCGATTTTGTGCGCGCGCGCTGGCCCTTCGAGAGCGACGCCATCCGGTTGCTGCACGCAGATGGCGGGCTCCTGTTCCTCGATGGGCTAAACGAGATGGGCGCTGCTGGAGCCCAGAGAGCGGCGCAGCTCTACGATTGGCTCCAGGCTCCCGACGCGCCCGCGCGGGTGATTGTGACGTGCCGCCAAGCCGACTATGGCGGCAGTCTGAAACTTGGGAACATCCCGACAGTGTTGGTGCAGCCGCTGACCCATGACCAAATTCGGTCGTTTGCAGCGCGTTACCTTGGCACCCGAGCGGATGCCTTCTTAGGGCAGTTACCTCTCGACGACCACTTTACGGCCCATGGCAACCGAAGCCTGTTTCAGCTTGCGCAGAACCCATACATGCTCAGCGCGCTGCTGTACCTGTACGACCATTCGCCCTCCGGTGACTTGCCGCACTTGACCGGGTCCCTGTTTCAAAAGCTGGCGCAAGCGCTCTGGGAACGCGAGCGGCAGCGTGACACGCCCGGCTGGATGCTGTTCGAGCAGGCAGAGACGGCGTTTGGCCAGCTAGCCTTCAGTATGATAGTCAGAGATACCTCTATCGATGTGCCAATATCATTGGCCCTCGAATACCTCGGCAACAAGAACCTACTTCGCGTTGGAGCGAGCGCCAGCTATCTGACCTTGCACGGCGAGCAAGTACGTTTCTACCACCAGCTTCTACAAGAGTATTTTGCCGCCGTAGTTGTTGAACGACTGGCCCGCGATGGGCGTCTTCGTGATGACATCCGCCTGGTGTCCTCGGACCTGCAAGTGTTCTATGCCCGCTGGAACTATGTTCTCATCGCCGCGATGGGTCTGGCGCTTAATCCTGACGATTTCTTAATCCAGATAACAGAGGTCGACCCGTGGCTGTTACTTCAATGGGAAGAAACAGGCATTCAGATTTCGGAAACGGTGCATAGTCGAATTGTGTCGCGGATGGTAGCTATGCTGACCTCTGATGAGGGCCTGCTCAGTTGGGTAGAGGCGCCGTGGAACAGACAGGCAGAGGAAGACACGGTTTTGATGCACGGCCTACGACGCGAGCGCGCCGCCCGCTTCCTGGGCGAGCTGCGCGACCCGACTGCCGTACCGGCGCTGTTGGAAGCTCTCCAAACGACCCCCAGCCAATCCAGTAACCCTCTGGTTAGGATATTTGGCCCCGATGTCCGTGTTCAGGTCATCCAAGCGCTCACTGCGATTGAAGATACCAGCGTGGTTCCACAGTTGGCAGCGGCTCTTTATGACACAGACCGCACGTATTATGGGGATACTCGTGTATGTGACGCTGCGGCAGATGCCCTCGCTCACTTCGGCACGCCCGAAGCCTGTGCGGCAGTTGAACGTTGGCGGAATGAGGAAAGCGGGCGTAGGTAACCCGTTTCGCGGTGAAGAGGGCACCCCGTCGTCTGCGGCTTCGTAGTTGTTGGTGGAGCTACACCTCATGATTTCGAAATCTTGCTTTTTCATGGTTACCGTCGTGGCGCTAATTCTTGCCGCGACACTGTGGTTCCATGCGGCCACATTAGGCGGTGATGTACCACCTTCTTCTTCTGGTTCTTCCAGGGAACCCGCGTCACAAACGCCAGTGCCGTTACACCCCACGGCATGTCCGACCATTAGGTATGAAGTGGTCACAAACGTTGACGCATCCAGGGTCAATGTGGGAGACACCTTTGTTTTGCATAGTTCGGCTTCAGGGTTCGCGGGCCTGGCTCAAACGCGCCTGTATGTAACGTATCGAGTGGCTGTGGTTCCTGAGTTAGAAGTAATTGACCCGTTACCCATGATTGAAGTGCTACCCAATTCGACTGGAAGCAGTCTCGGCTCGGCAGAATTCACCTTGCGCGCGCTTAGGCCGGGAACCATAACCTTGCACACAGAAGTCTATGGGGATGCGTTATTCTACGATACGCTGTGTACTCCTGGCACTACGTTCAAATTGGTACATTCCGAACCAGTCCGTGTGTCGATTGCGCCATAATGCCCTGGTGCGGATGCTGCCCTGTACGCCACCGCCGCTCGCGCTCGCTCGTGGTGACTTGGTTTCGTTGTAATGGGACCGTCGGCCACGCCATTGATCGGCCACTCTTGCATGCTTTCTGCTGCATGCTGGGGTTGCGCTCTTCCAGCGCTCAAGCTTAGCAGCTCTTGGTGCCTTTGGCTCACTTTCACGCTATCAAAAATACAAGTCTGCACTCCGATGGCTATCCTGGGCAGCATTCATTAAGATCCCAGGAAAAGCGAGTCTTTCCAAGGAAACCTTAGCATGACAGACAGCGCCTCGGCACTTCCCAACTTCGACAGTCTGTGGGATTACAGTCAGCCTGAACGTACCGAGCAGCGATTTCGCGAGCTGCTTCCCGCGGCCGAAAGCTGGGGCGGACCGCTCCTATCACGCCCAACTTCTCACGCAGATTGCGCGCGCCCAGGGATTGCAGGGGCATTTTGACGCAGCCCATGCCACTCTGGACACAGTGCAGGCGTTGCTGCCTGCTGCCGGTGCCATCGCCCAACTACGCTACCTATTGGAACGCGGGCGCGTGTTCAATTCCGCAGACCAACCAGAGATCGCCAAACCTCTCTTTGAGCGGGCCTGGAACGAAGCGCGCGAAGCGCACCAGGATGGCTATGCGGTGGACGCGGCACATATGTTGGCCATTGTCGAAACCGAAGCGTCGCGGCAGTTGGAGTGGAACCTGACGGCGCTCGCCCTGGCGGAAAGGTCAACAGACAGTGGGGCGCAGCGTTGGATGGGTTCGCTCTACAACAATATCGGTTGGACCTATCACAGCATGGGTGATTTCGCGGCGGCGCTGGCCCTATTCGATAAGGCTGTGCGCTGGCAGAGTCAACATGGCACCCCACAGAATCAACGTATTGCGCGCTGGTCCAGAGCGAAGATCCTGCGCCTGTTAGGACGTGTCAACGAAGCGCTTGCCGATCAGCGTACGCTGCTTAAAGAACACCAGCAGGACAATACAACCGACGGTTACATCTTCGAAGAACTGGGCGAATGCCTGTTGGCCCTGGGCATGCCGGATGATGCCCGGCCCAACTTTGCCCAGGCGTTTGCGGAACTCAGCCAGGACCGCTGGCTGGCTGCGCACGAACCCGAACGCCTCGACCGTCTGATGAGGTTGGGGACCGACGATCAGTGATCTTCCCAGATCGACTATCCCCCGTTACCCTCGCTTGGGCCCACGCTCTATGAAACCGGCTGTGCCGTGCCCGGATCGGAAGGCGGCGAAGCAGCCCTTGAACGCGGCTAACACCACAGCCTGTTCGACGTAGCGTGCCAGGTCCCCGCCCAGACTTAAGCGGACGCGCAAGCCTGCGGAGGGCCCACGTGTTGGTGGTGGGCAACTTTCCTCCGCGGGTTACGATCGATCTTGTGGCATGCCGGCTGTGGGAGCAGAACGACGCAAGGAATATTAAATCGTGCCCGGCATACGATATTATGGAGGAAACATAAACGAGTTCACATAAAATCGTTGAATTACTCCGCGATTCACGGAATCTGCCGCATAATGAACATAACTGCCCGATTAACTCAATGATTAGGCTTTAGAGGACACCATGCGATACCGTCTTGTTGTGCTGATGATTGCGGTTTGTGAGCATAGTACACCGGGAAATTAACCGGTAACGAGGTCCAGAACGGGTCAGAGAGGTCCAAACTCATATTGGTGCGATTGCGCTGATCAATCGGTATCCACTGCCTACGCGTTCTCTGAGAATTACTGATAACACAAGATCAAGAAAGAGTAAAGAAATCAATGAACACGGTGCAGAAGTTAACAGGAAGAACTGTGTTGGTAACAGGCGCTTCTAGAGGTTTGGGCAAAGCGGTTGCTCTGGAACTTGCTCAGGCTGGTGCACATGTCATCGTTACGGGTCGGAGTACAAGGGGTCATAGCACCCAGAGCGAGGTACCGGACACGACGATTGATGCCACTGTCGATGCGGTCCACGAAGCCGGAGGTACGGCCGAGGCCGTCAAGTGCGATCATACCGATATTGCGGCGGTAAAAGCGCTTGTCGACTACATCCGAAAACAACACGGCAAGCTGGATATCCTCGTGAACAATGCGTGGGGCGCGCACGACGCACATGACGAGTCGGAGAGCGGTGAGGAAGTCTGGGAAGAGCCGCTGGACCAATTCAGACATATGCTCCTGGCGGGACCGTACTCGGACTATATTACGAGTCTGTTGGTGCTCAAACATCTAATGGGCCCTCTCCAGAAGGGTCTCATTATCACCACTACCTGGCACACTGCCGAACCGCCGATGTGGCTGCCTTATGAGGCCAGCAAGGCTGCCAAGAATCGTCTGGTCTATGTCTTGGGTTACCACCTCAAAGACAAGGGTATTCCCGTGATTGCAGTTGCACCGGGGTGGATGCGAACCGAGTTAATGATCACTCATCACTCGATGGATGAACTCGAAGGACAGACAGAGACACCACACTATGCTGCCCGAGGCATTGCTGCGCTTGCAGGCGACCCTGATGTTATGCGTTTTACAGGGAAACTTATGGACGTTAGCGAACTAGCTGATATCTACGGCGTTACTGATCTAGACGGCTCTCAACCGCGTTTGAATGCACAACACCTTCGCCAGGAAGGTTAACGCGTGCTGCCAGAGACCAAATGATCTTGACCGCCTCACTTCGCAATGACATTGAGGCAATATTGCAGGAGGAATAACCATCTTGCATCAGAGCCGTTTACATGGTAGTGATGATCTATGTAATCATAACAGTGGCGCACCTTGTTCTCACTGCCGCATGTCGGACAACTATGCGTTACTATATCCCGACCGCGTGCGTTGGCGGCCCGACTCCGTTCAACTGACGTCTGCTGCTCGCCTCACGAATCGTGCGGCCCTGGGATTTCCCAGGGCCGTTTGGTAACCGAAGAAGGCATGAGTCTCATTGGGTCACGCGCCCTCGACCAGCGATTTCTCGACGCGCACCCAGGACGGCTGTGGCTGGAAACCGAGCGCCAGATTCAACTGGTACATCGGGTTCTGCGAGTCGTTGGTCGTGAAGATTTCTCCCACGCCGTGAGCTTTGGCGTACCCTATCGCATGCACTTTCAGTGCTGTGGCAATTCCCCGGCGACGATATTCGCGCCGCACGGACGTCACCCCGGTGACAAACTGGACCGGTGTACCTTCCGTGTTGATGCTGCCCTGACTTTGCCCGACGTAGTAATCGCCATCCAGCGCCACAAACCAGCCGTCCGGGTCGAAGGTGGGGGCCTCCAACCGCATAACGCGCCACGTTTCAAACGGCAGGTAATGTTTTTCTCCAATAGACGGAATATCGGCGCTGACGGTCACTTCAAGGTCGAACAGTTTGCGCTGCCAGTCGCGATCGCGCTGCTGAAGCGCGCGCAGCGTAGCGATTTCGATCCCCGCGGCGCGCACGCGCTCCAGCGCGCCGGCGTACTGCGTCGTATCGAAATGTCTCACGTCGAGTTTGGAGATCTTTTCTTCCGCAACTCGCTTGAAACCGTAGGCATCAAAGAACCGCATGGCTTCCGGTTTATCATCCAGCATGCCAGATGTTAGCGCGATTACCGTGTTGTCGCGCAGCCTATCCAGCACATGCGTGAGGACGGTCGGTCGGATGTCGGGTGCATCATGTTCGGGGTGGACGAAGATACGACATTCGTACTTCTGGGGATGATAGGCGTAACGGCTCTGGTACGTCTCCACGTATGCGATGACGGTGTCGTCCCGCAGCACCAGATCGCGATAAAAGGGGTAATCCGGACTGAGCATCTGGTCATCGTGAACCCACTCGTCCAGCGTATCCGGCGGTTCGTTGAAGACCGCGGCGTTGATATCCAACGCAACGCGATACTCGTCCTCAGAATACGTGAAAGGTTGGATGGTAAGAGTCATGGGAAGCTCCGCGTCCCTTTGAGTTTAGGGCAATGGATGGACGGACGCCGATCGGCTGACCGCCCATTCTGTACAGTGTACTATGAACGACCAATTGTCGAACAGCCCATCGGCATGTGGGGTGCGCGGTAGTCTGCGCCCGAATGCCTAATGGACCATCACACCGGTTCGGCATCGAAGTCGCAGTGATGCCGAAATTGAACCACTTCGTCAATATCGAGGGGAAGACTGTGCGCTAACGGGGATATGGCTTGGGAGCGTCACTCACCCCAGATACTTCCAGCAGGGTAACATGTGAACTTGAGAATAACTCCCGCGTCGTGATCCCTTCGCCCGGCTGTATACCCAGTTGAGGGAAAAATGTCTCATCCCACAACAAGTACAGCGAACTCGGCAGTGTATCCAGTTTGCACAACCTGGCTAATTACACACGCCAGGTCACCGCAGTTTTTCAGATTCTCGTTGATCGTTTCAATACGATCGAGTTCTTTGGGCTGCCATTCCGCGCCGTAGGGTTCATTCAGTACGGTACGGCGTGCTATCTGCGGGGCCCATTCCAACGCAGCATTGGAAGCCATGACAACGAGCGCTTGATCGCCCTCAAGGTGACCTTCCGCCCACTTCAAAACGGTGAACTGGTCCTGGCTGAGGACTTCATTTGCTCCTGGGATAGAATTGAAATAGAAATAGAGATTCCCAATAATGAAACCTAGCGCGACAGCAATCGTCATCCAAAATTGCATGCGGCGTGCCTGTTCGCTCGGCAAGACGGCCGTCTTCGTCTCGACGTATCTCAACAGTTCGTCGCCCCCCATACCCGCAAACACGGACGCGGGAATGGCCGCCATCCACTGCCCTTCGCGTGGGATGGCGAACAAGACAACGAACCACATGATAAGCGCCCAGCGCCGTTCGGTCATCGCGCGTAGCGCGCCAAACAGGGTAAGCGCGTCCCAAAACAGGAAGTAACTTCCACTCTCAACGCGGAAGCTCAAGAAACGCGCGATGACGTCTATCATCAGCATTCCCATTGACCCACCCCAATGCGCATGGACAAACGGGGATAGGAAGACGTGCAGTCCATGATTGCTCGTAACGATCATCAGGTAGGGCGCGCATACCGCCAACCACAGTATCCCCGCCAGCCCGACTAAACTCCACGCACGCAGGCGGGTCACCATCACCGACCCGAAGATGACGAACGTGGGCAGTGAGGCATAGGCCGAACCGGGAGATGCCAGAACGCACAGCCCTAGCATTACGCCGCCTGCCATCGCATCACCTGACGATCTGCGACGATAACTGCGCGTGAGGAAGAATGCTGCCCAGATGAGCGTTAGGCTCCCAAAGCTCTCAGCGATACCGGCCCCTTCGACCTGCTGGGAGAAAGCCGCAGTCATACTGGCGTAGGCCGCGACTGCGATCAATTCGGTACGGCGGTTGATCTGGAGCGAGCGAATTAGGAACACGAACGACAGCAGGGCGACGATAGACGCCACAATGGGGAGGCCGTTAACCGCCGCGTACCAGGGCACCGCGAAGACATCGAGAGCGACTGCCTCGATATAAAAGGGCAGAGGGGGATAGGCAAAAGGTATGCCTCCCAACGTGTAAAACGGGATAGTCTTGGGCAGCGCATAGCCATGGTCAACAATCTTTTGAGCAAACTCCAGGTAGAGCCCGCCGAGGGCAAACGGCAAATGTGTGTCGACCAGCAGCAGATGACCCACCCGCACAGCGATTCCAAACACAAGGATGCACAGTAGTATGACATAATACGGGTTTGTGTTTCTCTTGAGATCTGCCATGCGGATTTAGCCTTGTATTCCCCTGGAGACACGTAGTCGCCGAGTCTATTGGCTGCGAAGAAATAAAGCAATTCTCGGTTTGACTGATTCAAAACAATCTCCATCTCGCATACTTCCCACCTGACGATCTGAATCAGCGCGTCGTCTTTTATACTTGGGCAATCCTACACTCGCGCCGCTTTGCTCTTTCTGCGAAAATAAGAGATGATGAATCCTTTCGCCGACCGTGTACCATAAAAGGCGCGTCGTCGCGCGTCCCTGGCTGAAAGTCCCATTCGCCCGTAAGGAGTCTTTGCGAATGAAACGCACCTTTCCGCGACTACTTCTCGTCGTTCTGATGGTCTTGGCTGTGATCCTGACTGCATGTAGTAGCAGTGATGCCGCCGTAAAGAGCGTCTATACCGCTTCCGGTGACGGCACGACACCCGCTGACCTCGTCAAGACGACGTCCTTTCATACCGATGACGATCTCAACGTGGTGGTGACGCTCAACAGCCACAACCGCCCGCTTAACATTCACGCGGTTTTTTCGTCACCCGCCGGGGACACGTTCGCCACCGATCCGCTTGAGGCGGACGAAACGGTCGGCAAGGTTGTACTGGGGTTGGATTGGGAATCGCAGGGATCCGTCCCCTGGCTAGCGGGCGATTGGTCGGTGCAGGTTTTCGTGGACGACAACGCCCAACCGGCCAAGACCACGAAGTTCACGGTTGGCGCGACGGACAGCGTACCGGCGGCGGGCTGATCGGGAAGGTCGCGACCGGCCGCCGACTCCCCATAATTTGACGCTATTCTGTAGTCAAGCGCGGCATCTACGGTTGATACCGGCGCATTTGAGTGCATGACGACGAGAGAGAAAGTCGCCTAGACGCCTTTCTCTCTTTTTTCGGATTGTCTTTCCCTGTGGCGTGCTTTCACGCCTTTAGGGAAATCAACAGGACCTGGCCCACGTAAATCAGCCTCAGATCGTAGATGCCGTTCAGTCGCGCCACTTCCCACATATTCACGCCGTAGTTCAGCGAGATGCGGAACAAGTTTTCGCCCGCCTGGACGACATGCGTACGGTAATACGTGGTCGGGACCGGAGTTGGCACCGGCGTGTAGACCGGCGGCGGGACGTACACGCTGCCATCGACTGGCAGCGTCCAGATCGAAACGGATGTGGTCACGTAACTGGTGCTGACCCACCCCTGCACACCGCTGTTCAGGGCGATCTTCAACCAACTGCTGTCCGCGGTGCGCGCCAAAAGCGTGAACGTGGTCCCGCGATAGGCGGAGGTGACGATGCCGTAACCCGCACCCGGTCCGCTGCGGATGTTGAGTGCGCCTGTGTTCACGGTACCAATCCACCCAGTCGTTCCGGTAGAGCCGCCACTGCCATCGACTGGCAAACTCCAGATTGACGTGCCGGTGGCGACGTACCACGCATTGACCCAGCCTTGAATGCCGTTATCCAGTGCGATCTTGAGCCATGACGCCTCTGTGTTGCGGCCCAGCAGCGTAAGCACTGTCCCCCGGTAAACGGAAAATACGACGCCGTATTGCACCCCCGGCCCGCTGCGAATGTGCAGCGCGCCCGTGTTGACCGTCCCGGTTGGGGCCTGGGCGAAACTGCGCCCCACGCCGCCAACCGAAACCATAAGCAGTGTCGCCACGAGCACGGCGACGATCCATCGATGTGTAGTTCTCATTGCTCCCATTCCCCTTGTGCGATTTGCAACCTTAGCTGGTGTGTTAATAAGAGTCTAAACAATATTCGTTCCAAACTCAAGAGGCCGCCTATCAACAGCCCAGCAAGCGTAGTCCAGGCGACAGCTTGACGTAGGCTGTTCCGGACATCTTAACCGTTTTCTAACTGAATACTCGCCTGAACTCCTATTCGGACGGTGGATCACTCAACATTAACAGGCGACGCTGGTGGCGAGTTGCGGTATAATGACCCTGTTTTGCGCCTTTATTACCCGTATGATGAGGAATCCGCATGCCCGAACCGTTGGCGACCACCCTCGAACAGACCATTTTGGGGCACCGTCCCATGACCATTGATTCCCCCTGGGCTGACGAGCTGGTCTTTCCCTGTTACGACGGGTTGTCCATCCGCAATCTGGCCCACACCGTTGTCCGCTTGCTGGACGGCAAAACATCGGGCGGGACTCTGGGAACGGCTCCGTTAGATGGTCGCCTGTGGGAGCATCTGCAAGGTGATATTCGCCGCGTCGTGCTCTTTATCACCGATGGGTTGGGCTGGCGGCTGCTAAACGAAGTCATTGCCGAGGACGCGGCCACTGCACAGGCGGTCGCGGACCTGGTCGGCGAAAGTGGCACGCTGACCCCAATCACTTCCATCGCGCCCAGCACGACCGCCGCCGCGCTACCGTGTATTTGGAGCGGGGCCAGCCCGGCGGCGACCGGTATGGTCGGCACGCGCGTGCTGCTGCGTGAGTTCGGCGTGTTGGCCAGTCTGCTGCATTACAGGCCGCTCAATGGCAGGCATCGCAACGAGGCGCTCGAAGAATGGGGTCTAGACTTTGACACCTTCTTGCCGGTGCCTACGCTGGGTGAAACGCTGGCCGCGCACGATATTCCCGCTTATGTGCTGCTGCAAAATGATCTGTATGGCAGTGGCCTGTCGCGCGTAATGCATCGCGGTGTGCGGCAGGCCGTCCGGCATTATGGATATACTGATTTGTGGATCGAACTGCGAAATCTGCTGCACAAGACCCGCCGCAACCGTTGTTTTGTTAACATTTACTGGGGGGCCGTAGACGGAATTTCCCATTTGCATGGGACCGTGACCGAGCACTCGATCACGGAGATTCGCCGCCAGTTCACCGATCTGCGCGACACGCTGGCCGCCCAAGGCGTCGGCGATGGGCGCACCTTGTTTATGCTGGCTGCCGATCATGGGCACACGCCGGTCCCTGACTCGGTCAACGTGGGTGAGTGCGCCCTGGTTAACGAGGCGCTGCGCTGTGGTCTGGGGGGTGAGGGGCGTTTCACGCACCTGTATTTGCGCGATGGCTATCGCGAGCCAGTGGCGGCGCTGCTGCGCGAGCAGTTCGGGAACAAGGTAGCTCCCTTGGCCACGACTGAGGCGCTGCGGGCCGGGTTGTTTGGGCCCGAAACCCCGTACAGCGAAAGCGGCCCCCGGCTCGGTGATCTGACGGTGCTCGTGCGGCAGGGGGTGGTCGTCGACGATCGGCCGCGCCGTCAGAATGGTTCGCTTAGCCGTCATGGCGGGTTGACCGACCGCGAAATGCTGGTTCCGCTGCTGATGCGGGTATTATAAAACTCTTCTGCGCGCTGTGGCGCGCTTCCTGTAAGACCGGCTCCGCCGGGGAGCACCGAAGACGGAAAACTGTTGTCAGGTGAGAAGGATTGACTGATGCAAAATTTATTCAACCGGATGTTAGGGACCAAAACGCAGAACCGACAGCCAACTCTGACTCCAGCCCAGCAGGAAATGAACACCCTGCTTGAGACAGCCGCGACGGCGCTCGAACAGGGTTATCACCAGACGGCACTCGAAACGTACGAGCGCGGACTCACACTGGCGCGTACAGTAGGCACGCCCGCCAACGTGGAACACTTCTTAAGCGGGATTGGCGCAACGTATGTCGCGCAGGGCGATTTCGCCTCCGCTCGCCCGGTCTTCGACGAAGCGCTTGAAATCGCAGGGACGCTCAAGGATGCGCGGGCACGCGCACGCAGCCTCAACAATTTGGGATCGTTCTATTCCAAGCAGGACCAGTGGGGCGAAGCGCAGTCCTACCACCAGCAGGCGCTCGAAGCGGCCCGTGAGTCCGGTGCCGCCGAGGTCGTCGCCCTGACGCTTGAAAATCTCGCCCGCGACTATATGAATCAAGACAACCCGAGCTACGCCCAGCATTTGCTCAAAGAAGCCGTGGCGATTGTCCAGGCGGGTCAGCAGTTCCAGCTCGCCGCGCAGGTAATGGGCGCGCTGGCCGAGGCGACCTTAGCCGTTGGCGAACGCCCACAGGCGCTGCGCTTGTACCAGCAGGCGGTCCGTCTGGCGCGGCAATCGGGGCAGGCGGAGCTTGAGCTGCGTTCTTTGCAGGCGCTGGCCCGGCTCGAAATGGATCTGCGCGATTACAAAATCGCGATCCAGCATTTGCAGGAAGCCGAAAATCTCGCGCTTCGGTTGGGCAACCGGTCCGCCGAGTTCTTCATGAACAGCGCGCTGGACCTCACCACCGCATACCGCCGCACAGGCGACAGCGCCCAGGCCGAAGAATACGCCACACGGGCGCTGGCCCAGGCGCGCAGCACCGGCAACGCCGCGCACGAAGCCGTCGCGCTGACCCGGCTCGGCATGGCTGCCCAGGCGATGGGCGACATGGAGCGCGCGCAGAGCTTTTTGTCCGAGGCGCTCCATTTTTATGATGAAGGACAGCTAAACAATCACGAAGAGCACATCCAGATTTTGCTCACGTTGGGCAATATAGCCATGCGCCGCGGCACGCTGGACCAGGCCGCTGAATTCGCCGAACATGCCCGTAATATTGCCACCTCCGACACGTCTCCCGCGCGCCAGGCTGATGCTCTGAGTCTTCTCGGCGGGTTGGCCATCCGCCGCGGCGATCGCGAGCGGGCTCTCGGCTATTGGCAGGAGGCGCTGCGCGTCCTCGATGGCCCCGGTCACGCCCCGGCGCTAGCGCGGTTGCGCTGCGACATCGCGTCGGCCCGGCGCGAAGCGGGCGAATTCAAGAGCGCCTTGGACGAATACGAAAAAGCGCTGATGCTGCTCAACTATGTCGATCACCCGCCGACGCGCGGACTCGTACTCTCCAACGCGGCGACAGTCTACACCGAAATGGGTGACATCGACACGGCGCAGGCATTTTATGACGAGTCGATCACCATCGCCCAGCAGATCGGTGATACCCACGCCGAAAGTTTGCGTCTGGGGAATCTCGGATGGTTCTATACGCTCACTAACCGGCCCCAGACTGCGATCGATCGCCTGGAAAGCGCGCTGACGATCAGCCGCACGCTGGACGATCTGCTCTTGGTCGCCGTGCAGACGAACAACCTCGCGCGCACCTATTACCTGCTTAAAGATTATGAAGCGGCGCGCTCCTTGCACAAACAGGCCATCACCGCGGCCACCGCGTTGGACAACCAGCGCTGGCTGGCGTCGTTCCGATCGGACATGGCCGAGACTCTGATCGCGTTGGACCGCCGGGACGAGGCTGAAACGCTGCTGAAAGAAGCGGTCGAGGGCAGTCAGGCGACGGGCGATCAGGAGACGTGGGTCCGCGCCCAGGCGCGTCTGGCGTTGCTGCTGGCCCAGGCCGGGCGGGCCGACGAAGCGCGCGCCCTGGCGTCCGAGGCCGAAACGCGTGCTCGCAAGATGGGTTTTCTGCGCGGTAATGCTGATGCCCTAATGGCTCAGGGTGCGCTCGCCAAGGCCGATGGGAAGATCCAGGCTGCCCAAAAATTGTTGAGTGAGGCCCTGCGCCTCTACACGATCCTGCACGCGCCGGAAGTATCGGAGATCGCCGCGCTGCTGCCGCAGGCTACGTAACCCTGACTGCAACAAACTGTAATATTGGATTGGCGGTGCCTCGCTTTTTCCGGTCGCACGAAGGCGGGCAGGGTTGTATACTGTGCGCAACTTAAATAGACCCGGGTTGGGCGTGCTGAAGAGAGGATTTTGGTTGTGAGTGCCGAGATACAGGCCAAGCCCCTACGCGTGATCAACAGTGTCGCGCCCATCCGCATTTGCGATAACGGCGGTTGGACCGATACGTGGTTCGCGGGGCATGGCGAAATCTTTAATATTGGTGTGTATCCCTACGTCGAAGTGCAGGTCAAGGTCTACCCGGTAGAGTCACGCAAGCACCGCATCATTCTTTACGCGGAAAACTATGGCGACGTGTACCCCATCGTGCCCGGTCATGCGGATTGGGATCGCCATCCTTTGTTGGAAGCCGCGATCGAAATCATGCGCGTGCCTGAGGACATCGCGCTGCACATCACGGTCTATTCCGAAGTGCCCGCCGGGTGCTCGACCGGCACGTCCGCCTCGATCACCGTCGCGCTGATTGGCGCGTTGGATCGCCTGACGCCCGGCACCATGACGCCCCACGAGATCGCCTATGCCGCCCACCGCGTCGAAACGGATTTGCTCGGGCTGCAAAGCGGCATTCAAGATCAATTGTGTGCGGCCTATGGCGGCGTGAACTTCATCGAGATGTTCAAATACCCACACGCCACCGTTTCGCAGATTCAGGTGCCCAACTCGATCTGGTGGGAATTGGAACGGCGGCTCGTGCTGTTCTTCCTGGGGAAGGCGCACCAGTCGTCCGAGGTGCACAAACAGGTGATCGCCCGGCTGGAAAGCGGGGCGGATCACTCGGCACTCGACACGCTGCGCAAGACCGCCGAGATGGCACGCGATGCTGTCTACGCTGCCGACTGGAAACAGCTTGGCCGTGCCATGACCATGAACACCGAAGCGCAGGGCGTGCTGCATCCCGACTTGATCAGCGAGGACGCGCACCAACTCATCGAGGTGGCCCAGCAAAATGGCGCGTTGGGCTGGAAGGTCAACGGGGCAGGGGGCGACGGTGGCTCGATTACGCTGTTGTGTGGTTCGACATCCAGCGAAAAACGCCAGATGATCAAAGCCATCGAGGAAGCCAACCCGCTCTTCAAGAGCCTGCCGATCTACCTCAGCCGATTTGGCTTGCGCGTGTGGGAGTAGCCGGCGCCGATCTCGATATCCAAGATAAGGAATCATGAGGGCCGGGAAATCATCTCCCGGCCTTTTTTTGATGCGTCTTTACGCGCTAATTTCTATCCGGTGCGGCCGCATGTGGGTTGAGCAGCAGCAGCGTCACACCCTTGTACGTGCGCTGCTCGATCAGATCGCCGTGACGTGCGCTCAGCCACGCGCCCATATCCGACAGCGCCGGATCCCACGGATCGAAGGCGGGCATCGCGCCCATGCGGTGCACGTCCTCGTTCGGGTTGCGGTAGAGCACCCACACGCGCGCCGCGTCCTGCCCGATCTGTGCCGGATCGGGGGCGTCCGACAGCAGGACGATCGCGGGCGCGTCCGTGTTTGGGGCCGGTGTGAAATAGCGGTCGAAGACTACGCGCGTGTTGTCACGCTCCAACAGGATCACGTCGCCCGGCTGGAGATGCCCGGCGACGTAATGCGCCGCGCCGCGCCAATCCGCCCGCTGGTAGGAGCCGTCGTGGAAGGCCCACGCGACGGTACACAAGCTGGTCAGCATCACGACGATCAGGGCCGCGCGCCACATCCGTCGCGTCCCCATGCGCAGACCCAGGATCAACAGCACGAGCAGCGCCGGCTCGAAGGTTGTGAAATAGCGATCCACGTAGATCGACACGACGAGGCGTGACGCGACGAACACCGGCAGCCAGGGGGCCAGCACCAGCCAGACCCAGTAATAGGTCGTCAGATCGCTGCGATAGCTGCGCAGCCCGACGATCAACCCAGCGCCGATCCCGAACGTGACGATGACCAGGGCGGGCACCACCGCCCAATGAAAAACCCCGTCATAGCCCAGCGTCAGGTTCCACAGCGTCAGTGGCAGGTCGCGCAGCACGGGGTGCGGAATCCATTCCGACTTAATCCCGTGCGGCTGGCTGAGCGAATAGTACACCCAGGTCAGCGTGGGGATAGCCGCAATGATCTGCGCGACAATCCAGCGCCGGAACAGCCGGTACTCGCGCCGTACGATCAGCGCGAAAGTGATGTACTCCGCGGCAAACAACGCCAGCGATGTAAAATGCGCGAAATACGTGACCATGCTGCTGATCGTGAACGCGATCCACATGGCACGGCTGCGATGCCCGCGCAGTATCATCAGAAACAGATACGACGTGAACAGCGCCAACGTGAACACCAACGCGTAGGGTCGCGCCGTGCGCGACAGCCAGACGTGAAACGGATTCACGGCCAGCAGTGTCCCGGCCCACAACGCCATCTCGCGGCTGTGATAGAGCCGCAGCACGGCGAAAATCATCAAGGCGATACCCAATACGCCCACCAAAACTGAAGGTAGCCGCAGCAGCAGATCGCTCGAATTGGGGAACAGGCGCAGCAACCAGAAATAGAGCGGAGTTTGGTTACCCGCCGCGACGATCGAATCCAGCGATTCCTGGAACGGAGCCTGGGCGCGCATCGCAGTCATGGCTTCGTCCGTCCACAAGCCCGCTGCGCCCAGATTCCACACGCGCAGACCGAGCCCGGCCAGCGTGATCGCCACACTCGCGATCAAGAACGTTCGCCGCCCGATCGCGGCTTCATCTTCGAAGGTGGCCACCGGCCCGGCGAGTCCGTTCGCAGCGGTCGCGTCTAGCGCGGCAGGCAGTGTTGTACGGTTAAACAGAGTAGCCCCCTCACAAGTAAGTCCCATTCTCTGGCTCCGGTATGCTTGTAGCCTACCGGCTGCCGGATACACAAATCGTTGATTATGCCGCGCTCTGGGCAATCCTTCCAGATTCTTCGACGCGTTGTCTCGTCCGTACGGCGGGCCATCTTCGCAACAAACGCTTATCACGCCCGGCCTGCCGTGCTATAATCTCGCCTACGGCGCCCTGATTCCTAGACGGGCGCGAGCAGGCCGCGTCGTCCTTGCGGGACGATACGTTTACCGTGAATAAATGGCACAATCTGCAAGCCGGAGTTGTCAATGAACGAACATCTTGTGGTTCTCGTCACGGCCTCTTCCGAAGTCCAGGCACGGCGTATTGCGCGCCGCCTGCTGCAAAATAAGTTAGCGGCCTGTGTGAATTTCGTCCCAGTGGACTCCATGTTCCTGTGGAAAGGCGAAATTCAAGAGGAAGAGGAAACGTTAATGGTCATCAAGACACGTGCGGAACAGTTTGACGAGTTGATGAATTCCGTGCTCGCGCTGCACACGTACGATACGCCGGAAATTATCGGGATGCCTGTTGTGTTGGGCTCCCACGAGTATCTGAAGTGGATGGATGATGAAGTCACCGGATGAGCAACCGAACACTACAGCCAAGCATCGCATGCTGATCAGCCTGGCCCACCCAGACGACGAATCGTTTGGCATGGGCGGCGCGATCGCCTATTACGCCCAGCAGGGCGTAGCGGTCAGTCTGATCTGTTCGACTAACGGCGACGTAGGCACGGTCGATTCAGAGCGAATGAACGGTTACGAGTCGATAGCCGATCTGCGTTTGGAAGAGCTGCACTGCGCCGCCAGCGTGTTGGGCATCAACGACGTGATTACTTTTGGATACCGCGACAGTGGCATGATGGGAACCCCGGAAAACAAACACCCCAAGTGCTTGTGGCAGGCTCCGCCTGATGTCGTGACCGGGCGCATTGTGCGCGAGATTCGGCGGCTGCGTCCGCAGGTCGTGGTGACCTTCGATCCCTACGGCGGCTACGGGCATCCCGATCATATCCGGATGCACGAGACGACCACGCGCGCTTTTCATGAGGCGGGCGATCCGGAGAAATACCCCGATCAGATCGCTGATGGGGTCGAAGCGTACCAGCCCGCCAAGCTCTATTACATGACTTTCCCCCGTCTATCCCTGCGCATGATGCTGTGGACGGCACGACTGCGGGGCGAGGACGTGCGTCACATGGGCCGCAATCACGATCTGGATTTGCAGGCCGCACTGGATCGCCAGCTTCCGACCAATGCACGCATCAAGGTGGGATCGTATCAGGCCGCGTGGGATGCCGCCGCCGGATGCCATGCCAGCCAGCAGAACCCGCGCCAGTCGGGCGGTCTGCTCGACCGCGTGTGGCGCGTGATGGTACGCCACCAGGAATTTACTCGCGCCTGGCCCGAGTCACTCCCTGGTGCGCCGGTCGAGCACGACCTGTTCGAGGGCCTTGACTGAAGCCGGACTCAGCCGTGGCGACGACGGCCATGTCCGCGCATGATCTGCGCTCTGGACTAGAATGCGGTATGATCGTGTCGAATAGGTGGTTACGAACCAGGGTCCCCATTCAGTTGAGAGACATGAAGGCGGTTTGATGGCTTACGGGTTGACGTCCGACCAGGTACATCGCGTCGTAAACAACACACTGCTGGTCCTACTCTCGCGCCCCGATCTTATGCCGGAATGGCAAACAAATTTGCTCAATCTGCTCGAACAGACGCGAAGCGCGCAGCTCGAAGATGAGGCGATCTTCGTGGCGGCGGTTCTGACTCTGCTGTATTCGCCCGATGATTCGTTGCCGACCGGCACCGTATACGACACGGCATGGCAGTCGCTGGTGTCCGGGCTGCGGTCAGGGGTGGCGCGCCCCTCCGCTACCGAAGGCGAGAGCATGTCGCTCGACCGTCTGCTCGGCTCGATTGCCGAAGCTGTCATCGCGGTCATGGCTCAGATGCCAGAGCAGCGCGATTACATCGCGCACGAGCTGCGCCAGATGCGCGCGGCGTCTACCCAAGGCGGCATGGAAGAGTTGGGCGCGTGGCTGGATGACACGCTCGCGCTGATGAGCGGCACCCCGCCGCAAGAATTGGGCCAGCGTCACCAGGGCGTGTATGGTGACTATTGGGACGCTATCCTCCAGCAAACGGGGATCGTGCCGAGTAATCCCGAGTCTGATAGCCGCTAGATGCTGTTCTGCGCTCTTTGTTTGTTCGCTGTGATGACGACCACGCGCAGCCGCGCAGGAGGATTCCCCGATGCGTAGATTCTTGTTGATGCTGTTTGGCCTGGTGTTGATCGTGGCCGGAGCGTTTACCCTGTGGCTGGTTTTCGGACCGCAGTCCACCGAAGCGCGCACCACCGGCGGCGTGCTCTACTCGCAGCAGGAGATCGCTGCTTCTGGCGGCGGAACTCAGTTGGATACCGTGACCGACACCACTGCTGGACCCGCGATGATTCCAATGCAAGCCCAGTTTGAGAGTGCGGCCCAGGCCGATCTTCAATCTGTCGACTCCGGCGAGGCGGCTTCAATGCCACAGCCACTCATGGCGTCTGGCGGCCAGACGAATGTCCCGCTGACGACCGACATCACCTTGAATGATTCGACCGCGGTCGAAGTCGCGCCGCTGTCTTCGGGTGCAGCGGCTCCCACCGGCGAAGGGCAGGGCGGCATGCTGAGCACCGTCGCCGGGTACGAGCAGCGCGTCGTAGAGCTGGAATGGCCGCAGGAATTTCAGGTGGGGCGGGGCGGATCGGTGCGCATCAAGCTCAAAATGCTTGAGGGTGGCGCGCTCCAACCCGTGGCCGAGATTGCGGATAACGCCGTAGTCGCCACTCCGATTCTGATCACCGATCGCTATGACAATTACGATGCGTTTGTTACCGCGACGTTGTCCGCGCCCGATTTTCATATCGAGGACGTAACCCCTGCGGAGCAACCATTACAGCGCGGCGGTGAAGCCGAATGGCGCTGGACACTCACCGCCAGCAACTCCCACACCTCCATCATTTCGATCGGCCTCGCGATTACGTGGAGGCCCCACGTCGGTCAGCCGCCCGGCCCAACAAACGTTCCCATCTGGGGCCAGACGCTTCAGGTCGAAACCAAGTACGTGTTTGGATTGATCACAGTGAATCAGGCCAGTTACCTGGGCACGGCGCTGGCAGTGGTGGGGTTCGTCGCCCAGATTCCGCTGGCGGACAAGTTCATCGAATTCTTTTGGAATCTGCTGTTTGGCGGGCGACGCCGTCGCCGCCGTCGCCAGCAAGAAGAAGATCGCCGCAACCGGCGCAGTCGCCGCTATTGACGCGGCGTGCTGAGGATGATCTCGTAACCATCACAACTGGGAGCCATGGCGCTCCCAGTTCTTTGTACTATCCAGTCCGACGCCAGTCATTCCGCGCTGGGCGGCACGATCCGCTTGAAGAAGATCCGGAATCCGCTGCTGTCCTTCGTGAACGATCCCGACGTACCCACCATCTCCCAGCCCTCAATTCCCAGGCGGGCAATGGCGCTCTCCCGGTTGGTGACGTGGACTTCCTCGCTCAGGCCATCCACCCGGTAAAATAAGATATACTGCCGGTGCATCACCCCTTGCGCGATCTCCTGGCGCAGTTCGCAGTATTCCCACTGCCGGTTACACGGTTCGATCACACGAACGCTCCTTCACATACGGCTAGTCGCTCTCAGAAATCAACCGCCAGCACACCACCCACGCGGGCTGCGCCCGACGCGCCGGGCCGAGTGTAACGCAGATCCCGCCCTGAGGACGAATGCCGCCGCATGCCGTGGCGTGTGCAGCCCGGACGCGAACATCCTATAATCGATCTGTACCCGGCACGCATATCCCAGGGGAGAAACGCATGCCTTCGGTTTTCATCAGTTACCGGCGACTGCCGAGTGCCATGTTAGCCCAGTTGATCGCCCGTGAGCTGGAAGCGCGCAGCATTCGGGCCTACGTCGATACGCGCCAGACAGATGGCGGCGGCCCGTTCCCGGAACGGCTGCTGCATGCCATCGAACAGGAGGACGTATTCGTATGCCTGATCGCCGAGGGTACGTTTGAGTCCGATTGGGTGCTGCGCGAGATCGAACACGCGCACGAGCTTGGCAAACTGATGATCCCTGTATTTCAGGAAAGTTATGTTCCGCTCCAGTCGCCGCTCAGTCCGGCACTGATGGCGCTGCTGGAAAGCGACGGAGTGCATCTCCTGGACGTGCGCAACATCTACGTGGACGAGGCGCTCAACGATCTCGCTGCCATCGTGCGCCAATCGGTGCGCCAGTCTAGAGGACAGCGGCGCATCCCCTGGCGTTGGATCGTGGCCGGAGTTGGGGTGTTGGTGGTGATCGCGATCGCCCTGGTTTTCGCGCTGCGCGGCATGGGCAACGGCAGCAAGGGCGGAGGCCAGACGACTACTCCGGATGAGCTGGCGCAGCAAGCGACTGACACGTCAGCGCCCAGCGTCACACCGCTGCCCTCGCTGACTCCTATCCCATCGCCAGTGGCGACTCAACATCCGGTCATGTTGGTGACGCAGGAGTTCATTTCGGCGAACGGCATCGAGTATGTGTTTGTGCGTGGTGGGTGTTTTACGATGGGCACTGCAGATGGGCGGCCCAACGAGGCCCCCCCGCATGGCGTCTGCGTGGACAATTTCTACATCAGCCGGACGGAAATCACCAATGACCAGTATGGGTCTTGTGTGGACGCGGGGCAGTGTGCGCCTCCTGCCAACCAGGACTATTACCAGTACTACCCGGACTCGCCGGTTGCCTTCGTGGATTGGCAGCAGGCGCAGGATTTCGCGGCCTGGGCGGGCGCGCAGTTGCCCACCGAGGCGCAGTGGGAATATGCCGCCGGCGGTGAGTTCAGCGCGCGGCCCTATCCTTGGGGCGGCGACGATCCGACCTGCGATCGAGCGGTGTTCGACGGGTGCTCAGGCAGTCCGCTGCCGGTCGGCCCGCAGACCCGACTGGCGGGCGCGTCGTGGGCGGGCGCGTTAGACATGTCCGGCAATGTATGGGA
Source organism: uncultured Chloroflexia bacterium (assembly GCA_963826505.1). Lineage (GTDB taxonomy): Bacteria > Chloroflexota > Anaerolineae > Aggregatilineales > Aggregatilineaceae > CAWGXG01. Next base: position 1,788,155 of record CAWGXG010000008.1, on the reverse strand, counting down.
GTGGGTCCAAGACTACTACGGAGAGTACGATTCCGCTCAGCAAGACAACCCGCAAGGCCCGTCGGAGGGATTCAACCGGGTGGCGCGTGGCGGCGCGTTCGACGGAACAGCTGAGGATGTGCGTCTCGTGGTGCGCGCGTCGCTCGCGCCGGATACTGCCAGCGCCCACCTGGGTTTCCGCCTCGCCATCACCCAATAGGCGCACGCGCGTAGGGAGTCCGCCCGGCGTAGTTTCTTCCATTGCGGTATGCTTTATACGGCACGGGTGCGCCCCAGAGTGGGGGTCTAGCCTCTTCACGGCAGAGGACGCCAAGGTCGCAGAGAAAGACCAAGTCAGCTGGGTAAAGATGTGTTCTTGTTACCCTCTGCGTTCTCTGCGTCCTCCGCGGTGAGCTTTTTCCAAAACCGGGATACGCCCCCTGCCATCGCGCCACTTGTTCTGCTCAAGGGGGTAGGGGATGTCTGCTTACAAGTCGCCATATCACCGCCGCACGTTGATTTTGTCCGTCCTGGCGGTGCTGTTGCTGGTCGGAGTGGCGCAAGCCGCGCTGCCGGGCGCGGGTGCGTTTCAAGAGACGCCCACGCCGACCTATCCTTTCGAGGGCACCTATACCCCGCCCGCGGTACCGCCGCCGATGCCGGTGCCGCCGCCCGTCCCGCTGATCGCCGTGGATAACGACGCCATCGAGAATATCCTGCTGCTGGGCAGTGATTCGCCGGACGATTATTATCGCCGCACCGACGTGATGATCCTGCTTTCGATCAACAAACAGGCGGGCACGGCGGCCATGTGGCACATTCCGCGCGCCACGTGGGTCTACATCCCCAACAACACGATGGAGCGCATCAATACGGCCTTCGCCTGGGGTGCGTCCAACGACTACCCCGGTGGCGCATTCGGCAACCTTAAGGACCTGTTTCGTTACAATTTCGGGATCGTGCTCGACCATTACGCGCGCGTGAACTTCACCGAGTTCATGAAACTAATTGAGTGGCTCGGCGGACTGGATATCAGCGTCGACTGCGCGCTGCAGGATTGGCGGCTCAAGGATCCCGAACTCGATCCTGGCCTCGAAGACAGTTGGGAAAATTACACGCTTTCGGTAGGGCTGCACCACTTATCGCCGTATATGGCGTTGTGGTACGTGCGCAGCCGCCAGACGACCGACGATCTAGACCGGGGCCGCCGCCAGATGGATGTCTTGCGGGCGATCTGGCAGCAGGTGACCTCTACAGGCCTGATCAGCAATCTCGAGGCGTTATGGCCGCAAATCTCTGCCATCGTCGATACCGATATGACGCTCACCGATGTGCTGTCGTTGGCTCCCCTGGCTACTACAATCGATCTGTCACGCGTGGCGCGTTACGGCGGGACGCTCGATGTGCAGTACGAGATCGTCTACACCCCCGACAACGGGCGCGAGGTGCTGGTTCCGCTGCGCGAGGCGCTGCTCCCCATGCTGCAAGACTTCCTCACCCCGCCAACCGGTAACCGACTGGGCCGTGCTGCTGTGACGGTCGACATCGCCGACGCGACGTGGTGGAATATGGGTCTGGCGCGCGTGGCCGCGGACCGGTTGGCGTGGGAAGGATTCGCCGCGCGGCCCATTCCCGGAATCGCGCCCACCCAGCGCGAGGGTACCGTGATTTACGATTACACCGGTGGCACTAAGGCCAGCCCTTTGCCCGATTTACAGCGCTTGCTGCGCGTGAGCGACAGCCTTGTCATCGCGCAGCCGGACCCCAACCGGACGGTGGATTTCCGCGTCGAAATCGGGACGGCCTACAACTCCTGTGTGTATGGCTACGCCGAGGACGAGCTGCCCCCCGTTCAGGATGACGGGCCATGCCAGGTCCACTTTCGGGCGCAGGTCAATGTGCGCCTGGGACCGGGCACAGATTACCCGGTTCTGGACGTTGCCACGCCCAATGATGTCTTCCCGATTGATGGGCAGAGCGCCGACAGTACCTGGTGGCACGTGGACGCGGATGGCACGTCCGCCTGGGTGAGTTCCGAGATTTCGACAGTGCGCGCGTCGGGACAGTGTGACGCGCTGCCGGTCATGACTTCCGGAGTCGTGATGCCAGGCAGAAACGACGCCGGGTGCAGCATTAGCGCCAGCAACAGCGCCGCCGCGCCCGGATCGGCGGGAGTCGTGGTCGAAAAGGGGAGCACGATCACACGCCCGGTCTGCACCGCCGGGATACTCGCATAGGCGGCCTGAGCCAGGAACGCAGCGCGCCCTGTGTCTCCCCAGGCTGAGGTCAGCAGGATAATTTCTGGCCTCAGCGCCCGGATGGCCGAGTTATTGATCTGGCGAAAATCCGCATAGCCCGCTGCTGCCGCTGCGTTAACCCCACCTGCCGCGCTCACCAACGCGGTGATCATTGTGTCGCGCCCAAACGTATAACCCTCAGGCGTGAGGATCAGCACGGAGACTGGCGCCCGCCTCCCAACGTGGGCCTCGATGGCGTGTAGGCGCGCGTCCAGTTGCGTGACAGCCCCCGCCGCGCGGGCATCGCGCCCGGTGGCAGCGCCGAATTGGATCAGAGCGGAGCGCCACCCGGTGAAGTCTGTGATCGGCACGGTCCGAAAGACCGGCACGCTCGCCGCCTCCGCTGCCGCAATCCACCCGGGGAACGCACGCGCATCGCCTGCGCGGATCACTAACAATCCGGCGTGCTCCCAATTTGCCGCGGTGGGATCGCTGGTGCGGTCGATTACGGTGAGATCGCCTGGGGCGAGGACATGCTCCAACGCGGAGTCCGGACCAACGGCAATTACCCGCGCGGGCCGGACGGGGATCACCACCGCGACTCCGGTCTGATCCTGAACGGTGCGCGGAAAGTCGCCGGTTTGTGCGTAAAGCGCGGCTGGAAAGATCCGGCCTGCGGTCAGCGCGATCAGCACCGCCAACAACATCGCCCGCTGACCCCACGCGTGCATTGCGCCTCCCCACCTAAAAAACACGCCCGGTCTGTTTGGGCAGACCGGGCATACCAGGCTTGCATAGGGCCGCTGCCGCATAGGTGGCGGCCCGCCACTGTTAGGTCATTATTCCGTGACGGACAGGTAGCTGGTGTCCAGATCGGTGTTGCCGTTGGCGTCTTCGAACAGGAAGTCACGCATCCAACCGCTGACTCCATTGAAGCCAAAGTCAACTTCGTTGAATTCGATCGCGACCTGAACCCACGAGCCGCTCTCGCTGACACCCTTCACGATCACTTTGGTGCCCAACGGCAGGGTGGCGACGGCGTTATACAGGTTGTCGTTCGGACCGGCGCGCACAACGGCGTCTTGCACTTGCACCGTGGCGACGCCGTACTTCGGGCCGAGGTTGCGCCCCAGGGTGTAGACTACGCCGTAACCGGGCGCGTAGATTTCTACCCAGAAATCATCGACGGCGCTCAGGAATGTGACGGTGGTGCCGTCTTCCAGTTCGCCCAACAAGTTCGCGCCGAAATCGGCGGCGTCATACAGCCCGGCGCTCGATTGCGCACCGGTGGCGATGTCTGCCATGACCATCGGCAGCGGGCTGAGGTTGTTGGCCAGCGCGTAGCCCATCGTGCCATCGGGGGTCAGCACACTGGCAAATTCACCTTCCATACCCAGTTCCCACACGACCGAGCCATTGGCTGGCATAGCGACGATATCGGCTCCGACCGCGGGTTGCGAGAACACGCCCAGCGCGTCTGCCTGGCTGACATCGGCCATCGCCTGCATTGCACCATCGGGGACTGAGTCCCACGCCGACGCGATCGACCAGCCGGTGCCCATGCTCGTCTGGACGAAGGCCCACTGGCCCATCGTCGTCAGCACGCTGCCCACGGTGCCATCCGGTAGTGAGGCCAACAGGTCCGCGCTGAAATCAGGCACTGCATAAAGCGCTGTTGTGCCGGTAGCCCGCGTAGCGACGACGACCTTGGGGGCCAGGAGCGGCAGATTGAGCGCGTTGGCTGCATCCGCCATGATGTACCCGTCGCCTTCTGGCGCGGATACCTGGAGCCATGCCCCAGACGCATCGGTGCCAAGCAGCATGACCACCGAATACGCGCTGAGCTCGGCGACTACCTCGGAGCCTGCATCGGGTGCGGCGTAAAGCGTGGCCGCATCCGTGGTCACAGCTTTGAGGTCGCTCCCGCCTTGCGCTGCTGCAATGCCAACGCTCGCGAGGGATAGAGTAAGCACGAGCAAAAATACCAATAGACGGTTCTTCATGTTCAATTTCTCTCCAATCCTTTTGATTATACTTCTACACGCCTTACAAACGGCGTACGGACTCCACTCAACTAGCCACGTTCCTATTATACGCAAAACACCCTCTAATTGCAGACTGTTTTGCCATTCATTTATGGAATTCGTAAGCAAAACGTCGTTTTAGTGTGCCAGCGCACCATACCAGCGCCCAATCACACGCTGGCCCGCATCGCTTTGCATCCAGGCGAACCAGTCGCGGTAAAGGCTGTTTTCGGACGGAGGGGCCAGTCCTACGATCAGCAGGGGGGTGCGCAGCGGGTACGTGCCCGAAGTCACAGTGTCGGGTGACGCGCTGATCGGCGGAGTGGCATCTGTGGTCGCCAGCGGTACGGCCCGCACACCACCGGATGCGGCACGCGCCAGAGTGGCCATGCTGACATAGCCCACCGCGCCCGGCAGTCCGGCCACGATGTCGATCATCGTCTGGCTGGACAGCGCCAGCCGTGCCCCCAGCGTGATGTGCTGGGTACCCATCACCTGCGCTTCAAGCGCCAACCGCGTATCGTCGCCCGCCTCACGGCTGACCACTTGCACTGACAGGTCCGGCCCGCCGAGGGCCGACCACGTCGTCACGCGTCCCTGAAACAGCAGGCGCAGTTCGTCGGGTGTCAACCCGGCGATCGTGTTGGTGTGGTGGACAATGATGACGATCCCGTCCATTCCGATCGGGGCAGCCCACAGCCCGCTGTCCGGCGGGATGTAGGTCGTAAGCGCAAACGGGATTTCGCCTGCGCGCAGGCGCGTGTAGACGGAGTCCCAATTGCCCCTGGTGCCGTTCACGGCCAACAGGGTACCGGGGCGCACATAAGCAGACGCCACTTCCTCAAGCAATGGATAGGTGGTCGTGGTCGCCAGCAGGCGGACTTCGACGGTTTGCGGTGTAGCTGTCGGAGTGGCAACAGCGCCGCCGCAACCTGCCAATGCCAGCCCCAGGATGATGAGTGTGCGTTTCGCCCGCTTCACATCCCGTCCCTCTCAAAGGAGAAGGGCGGCTAGCAGACTCAGTGTGCCGAACGCTGCGCAGTAGATCGCAAACCCGTATAACCGCCGCTGCTGCAATAGGCGCAATAGGCCCCAGATGCAGACAAAGCCAACCACTGCCGCTGCCAGAAATCCGACCACCATCGCGTTGGCCATCCCGTGTTCGACGGTCACCGAGCCGGTGGCAACATCCAGGAGCTTTTTGGCCCCTGCGCCAAAGATGATCGGAGTTCCCAACAAGAAGCTGTAACGCGCCGCGTCAGCACGCGGCAGCCCCCGCCAGATTCCGGTCGCAATAGTACTGCCCGAACGCGAGATTCCGGGGAAGATGGCGAAAGCTTGCGCCAGGCCGATCACCAGCGTGTCACGCAGAGTCAGATCGTCCAATTGGCGACTAGCGGTAAAGGCGCGCTCGCTAAACCACAGCAGCATCGCCGTCACCACCAGGAACAGCCCTACAATGGCCGGGTCAGAAAACGCCGACTCGAATGTGCTTTCGAGCAAGGCCCCGGCGACAGCGGCGGGGATCGACCCCACCACAAGCAACAGCAGCAAACGTGAATCGGGATCGCGGAATGACCGGATACGCAGCGCGTGAAGCCCGGCAGACAGCAGTCTCAGCCAGTCGCGCCAGAAATACACCAGCACGGCCACCATGGTGCCCAGATGCAAAATGACATCGAAGATTAGGGGTGGCTCATCCCACCCCAGCCACCAGGGCACTAGCACCAGATGACCAGAGCTAGACACAGGCAAGAACTCAGTCGCTCCTTGCAGAATGCCCAAGAAGAGCGCTTTGAGCAGGTCCACAAGCGTTCCTTTCAATAAAAGCGATGAAGGTTAAAGGTCCACTCTGGCGCGCAGCACGCCTCTGGCCTCTTCAACAATTACCCGACTGGAATCGGCAGTGCCGGCGCTCCTCGGGATGCACCTACTGGCTGGTATTCAGCCAAAAAAGCGGTGGCATAGTCGTTGAAAGTTCCCGCCAAGATGGCGGCGCGCATCTCACGCATGAGCGTGAGGAGAAGATGCAAATTGTGAATGCTGAGTAGTTGGTGCGCCAGAATTTCCGAGGCTTTGACGAGGTGGCGAATGTAGGCGCGTGAAAAGTGCGTGCAGGTATAGCAGGTGCAGCCGTCTTCCAGCGGAGAAGGATCGGCGGCGTACTGCTGATTACGCAGATTGATGCGCCCCTGCCGGGTGAGCGCGGCCCCGTTGCGGGCGACGCGCGTCGGCAGCACACAGTCGAAAATATCGACCCCGCGTGCTACACCATGCACCAGGTCTTCAGGGCTGCCCACCCCCATCAAGTACCGGGGTTTGTTGGGCGGGAGTTGAGAGGTAGTATGCTCGAGGGTACTGTACATAGCGGGTTTGGACTCGCCGACAGCAAGTCCGCCTATGGCGTAACCGGGCAGATTGTGGCCCGTCACGGCTCGGACGGAAAGATCGCGCAGGTCGTGAAAGATGCCGCCCTGCACAATACCGAACAGTGCCTGCTGAGTACTGTCGCCGCTGCGTGCGTGCTCATCGACGCAGTGCCCCAGCCAGCGATGTGTCCGGTCGATCGCGGCACACACCGCGTCACGGTCGTCAGGGATCGGACATTCATCGAACGCCATGATGATATCCGCGCCCAGGTTGTGCTGAATCTGGATTGAGAATTCCGGCGTGAAACGGTGCAGCGCCCCGCCCAGGTGATCCCGGAAGGTCACGCCGTCTGCATCGATCTTGCGCATGGACGCCAGGCTGAACACCTGAAATCCGCCTGAATCGGTCAGCATGGGGCCATCCCAAGCCATGAAATGATGCAGACCGCCCATTTCACGGACCAGTTCATCGCCGGGCCGCAGGTGCAGGTGATAGGTGTTCGCCAATACCAGCGAGGCGCCCATCTCAACCAACTCACGCGGCTGGATGGCTTTGACAGTGGCCAACGTGCCCACCGGCGCAAAAACAGGCGTATGCAAGGGGCCGTGAGGGGTCGTGAATACCCCGGCGCGAGCCAGACCTTGTTGGGTTTCGAGAGTGAATGCAAACGTCATAATGGGTCCAACGTCCGGGGGATGGGTGCTTGCAAGGTATTTATGATCCCCTGACAGGCGTCTGTAAAGGCAATCGCAGTGTTCGATTATAGCAAGGCTTCACCATTTGGCGAATTCCCCCCGCGCCGTAGAGCGGCGTTGTCAGACGCAGAAAAAAGTCGGAAATCGCGAAGAAAAAGCGGAGATCGCGGCCTGTCCAGGTCGTAGCATTTCGCACAGATCGAGCTGCTCAACGCCCCACGCAATCACGTCTTTGGGTTTTCTTTTCGGTCAGGTTCTGATCTTCGCAGGGTCTGGTGATTTCACCGTATTGCTCTGCTTTTTCTCCCCGTGGCTACTGGCGCGATTGCGCTCGTCACCTTACACTACGATCAGAACATGCGCCGTGATCTACTGGCGGGCAGAGGCGAACAGCACACGATGATCAATCTATACGACATCCTGGAGGCGGCAGACGGCCAATTGTTTGGTGAGCCGGAAGCCCAAATCTTCACTGATTTCTGTTTCGACTGGGAGACCGCCGAGCCGGGCGATCTGTACGTCGCGCTCAAGACAGAGTGGGGCGACGGTCATCAATACATGGAAGACGCTGTGGCGCGCGGCGTGACAGGCATCATGTGTACGATCCCGCCTTCCTTCGAAACCGACGGTTTAACGGTGATCGTGATGCGCCATGTTGAGGACTCATTGCTGCGCTGGGCGCAGATGGTCCTGCAAAAATACGGAACGGCCGTGGTCGCCGTGACCGGCACTGAGGGAAGAGCCAGCGCGGCGGCGGCGATTGCCGGTGTGCTCAAGTCCCGCTACCCGGTTTATACGCATCCCGGCGGGCTGAAGGGCCGTTTGGGTCTGCCGTTGGCGTTGGGCCGCCTGACGCGCGATCACCGTATTGCTGTGTTGGAGTTTGGCATCGAGCGACCGGGCGAAATGGCGGCGATGGTCGCCATCGCACATCCGATCGTCGCTGTGGTGACGGCGTTGACTCCGCCCGAGGGTTTGGGTACGGCCGATCAGGCGGCGGCGGAGGCGCGTGTATTGGTGCGGGCGCTGCTGCGCGAAGGGCTGGCAGTGCTCAACTTCGACGATCCGGCGGCGCGCGATCTTGCGTTCGAGACGGTGGCGACGGTCATCACCCTGGGGCTGGACCTGGGCGGCCCTGCATTTGGAGCTGACGTGTTAGCCTACAATATCATCCAGGATCGTTATAAAACCGGGTTCGATGTGCGGCGCAGCACCGAACGTTTCCCGGGCCGGTGGGTGCCGTTCCTGGGAACTCCGCAGCTCGGCGGGGCGTTGGCGGGATTGGCGGTCGGCCTGAGCTACGATGTGGGGATCGAAGAAGGGTTACACGCCCTGACCGAGCTTGAGCCGCTGCCGGGTATCATGCATCCGTTGGAGGGGCACGGCGGCTGCTTGTTGATTGACGACAGCGGTTGGGCCAGTGCCGAGAGTGCGCTGACCGCGCTGGATTGGCTGAAACACGTCCGGGATGAACGAGGCCGTGTAATTTGCGTGCTCGGCGACCTGGAAGCGCCGGTTGGATATGCCACGTTGGCGCATAACCTGGCGGGTCAACGCGCCGCCCAGGTCGCTGATCGACTGGTCACGTGTGGCGATCTGGCCGCCGAGGCGGGACGTGTCGCACAGGAGAGTGGGCTGGGGCGTGATCAAGTCGCGATTACGTTCAGTGTGGAAGATGCGGCGGTGGCGGTCGGCGCCGATCTTGGCCCCCACGATGTGGTGTGGGTGAAGGGCCAGCGCATGAACGGCGCGGTACGCCGCCTGCTGGCCGACGACCGCGACGTATCCCATCTGGCCCGCCAGACCGGCGTGTTTGACGCGGTTTTGTCCGGCCGGCAGGATCGCCCCTCCTGGGTACAGATCGACCTGGAAGCCATCGCGTACAACACACGGCGCTTGAAAGGCATCGTCGGCGAGCAGGTGACTCTGATGGCCGTCGTGAGTGATAACGCCTATGGGCACGACGCTGTGTCTGTCAGCACGACCGTTTTGAACAACGGCGCGTCGATGCTGGGCGTAGCTTCGTTGGATGAAGGCGCGGAATTGCGCGCGGCAGGCATTGACGCGCCAATCCTGGTGATGGGTTATGTCCCGCCCTGGGCTGGACGGCGTGCTATCCGATCCAATTTGGTTGTGACGTTGTACGACGCGGACCTGGCCCGCGCATTGGATCGCGCCGCGCGCGACCTGGGGACGACGCTGAACGCGCACGTGCTGGTTGACAGCGGGCGCGGGACGTTGGGTCTGCTGCCGGACGATGTGACCGCCTTTTTTCGCGCGCTGCGCACGCTGGAGCACATCACAATCGAGGGCGTTTACACTGAGTTGGCCGCGTCCGATCACAACCCGGACCTCACCGCGCGCCAGCTTGCCGTATTCGAGAATACGGTCGATCCGTTGCTGGCAGCGGGTTTTCGCTTTACGTACATCCATGCCGCCAACTCGACCGCGGCGATCCACATTCCAGAAGCCCGTTTCAATCTCGTGCGCGCCGGCATCGCGCTGTACGGGCTGAGTCCGGGGCCGAACACGCCCATCCCGGCGGATTTCCGCCCCGCGTTGACGTGGAAGACCACCCTTGCTCAGATCAAGCGTCTGCCGTCGGGCAGCCTGGTGGGGGATGGTGGCAGCCATCGCGTTCAGGGACGCCAGATCATCGGATTGATCCCGGTTGGGTTCGCGGACGGGTTCCGACGCGCGCCGCATCACTGGCGGCATGTGCTGATCCGCGGGGAGTTTGTGCCAGTGATTGGGGCGGTCGACATGAATCTGGCGGCCATCGATATAACGTTGGTGCCGGATGTGCAACCAGGCGACGAGGTCGTGTTGATCGGGTCGCAGGGCGACAAACGCATCACCGTCGGCGATGTGGCGGAATTCCTGAGCACAACGCCCTACGAGGTCATCACAGCGGTGATGGCGCGCGTGCCCCGCGTGCGGTGAGGTTAGTTGATAACCACCCACCAGCCCGGCACGTCGACAGCCCAGCCCGTCCGGCCATCAGGGAGACGCAGCCCCCACCACAGGAAGTATTCCGCATAGCTCGGTCCGCCGATCACAACCAGCGTGTCGTTTTCGTACAGCGTCTGCACCTCGCCGGAATGGATCACGCTGGTGCCGTTACGCAAGTGCGTGTCGTCGCCGTCGTGCGTGATGCGAATCTGTGCTCCAACGTGAATGCCCGGTGTGGTCTGGCTGGGATCGCGCGGCGTAGTATAGCGCGCATCGGCCACAATATACGCGGTACGGTTGCTGTAAAGAATCACCTCATACCACGTGAAACCGTCCCCTTGCACGGTGTTCCCCGTCCATAACACTCGGTCGCCCCACAAAATTGTGTCGATCTTGGTGCCCGATGCCGTGCTGGGTGAGGATCGGACATTCAGGCTGTTGCCTTCCTCTGTCACTTCGAGCACGGTGCCGTTCAGCGCGGGAATAAGGCTGCTCTGGCTGGTGTCGCGTGGGCAGGGCAGCGGCGAGAGCCAGTAGGTCATCACGCGCTTGCTGCCTTCAGCCGTCCACCCGAGGGCGCCCTGGTAATTCACGTAATACCACACCGTGACGGTTCCGCGCGTGCATTCGGGCCCTTCCAACACGGTGAACACCCCGCCCGGCGGAATCTGGCCGGTCACGTCGGCGCTCTCGGGGAAGGGCCGCAGATTGTTGGGCTCACTGTCAGACACGCAGCCTTGCTGGCCCACGGTCAAGCGCGGCGTCAGGAAGGAGCTACACTCGGCCGGGATGCCGCCCGGTGCCGTTGTGGCTGTGGGCCGAGGCGTGCTGGATGGAAACGGCGTTGGTGTTGGCCAGGGCGTGGACGTGGGAAGCGCGGTTGGCGTGGCCGAAGGCGTCGCGCTGGGGGCGGGCGATGGCGTCGCTGAGGCTGTGACAGTCGGCGTTGGCGTTGGGGTTAATGTCGAAGTCGCGGTTGCCGTTGGCGTTGGTGTGTCGGTCCAGGCCAGGGCCGTACCGGTCATGGCGGCGAACACGGTCGCTTCGATGTTGGGAGTCGGCGTGGCGGTCCACTGCGTCGCTGTTTCGGTGAGACGCTGCGCCAGCAGTGCATCGGCCGTTGCGGGCAGATCGAGCGTGTTGGTGGCCGACGGCGACGATGTGGGCGTTTCAGTGGCGGACGGTACGGGTGACTCGGTGGCCGTCGGGCTGGGCTGCAGCGCGATGGCAGTCTGAATGGGGGTGGTGATGATGATCGCGCGCGTATCCGGCGACACTGTCGGGCTGACAACCAGCGGCGTTCCCACCTCTGGCGCGCCGCTTCCCGGTGAGGCATTGTTCTTACCGCTCAATAAGCCGCTGAACGCCAACGCCAGCATGCCCACAATCAAAACGCCGATCACCGCGCCGAGCGTTTTCATGCCGACTGGGCGTTCCCGCTGCTGGACCAGCCGCGTCCACGGCGAGGGGCGTGTCGTGTCGATCGGGCCGTTCCAGGCCGTGCTGGGCGGTGAGTCTGGCGGCGCGGAGGGTGGTGTGGACGCTGGTGCAGATGGCGGTGTTTCGGAAACCAGGGATGTCACTGGGATGGTGAAAAAATCGGTCGCCTCGGCGGGTATGTTGGGCACCGCCAGCGCGAAAGACTGGGCAAACGCCGTTACGGTGGGGAAGCGGTCAGCGGCATTTTTGGCGAGCGCTCGTTCCACGGCGGACACCAGCGCGGGTGGCAGATCCGCTCGCAGTTCAGTGGGCGGGGTGGGCCGATCGTTCAGGTGTTTGAGCATAAATCCGTAGGGCGTGGGTGCGTCAAAGGGAGGCTTGCCGGTCAGCAGCGCGTAGACCAGAATGCCCAATGCGTACTGGTCCGACGCCGGCGTCAGGGTTTCGGCGCGCCACTGTTCCGGCGACATATAGGGCGGCGTGCCCATTGTATTGCCGGTTCCGGTCAGGACGGTCGAGGCGTAGACGACTTTGGCGATCCCGAAGTCGACCAAAAAAGCGTTACCCTGGTCATCAAACATGATATTGTTGGGCTTGATGTCACGGTGAATCACGCCGCGCTGGTGGGCGTAGTCCATCGCCCCGGCCAATTGGTCGAGCAGCCGTGCGATCTCGTGCAAGGACGGCAGCCGCGTGATGTCGCCGCCGCAGCGGCTGAGCCGGTCTTCCAGCGATCCGCCCGTGAGCAGACGCATCACGACGTAGCAAATCGACTCATGGATGCCATAGTCGTACACGGGGACGATGTGGCTGTGTTCCAGCCGTGCGATTGTCTCGGCTTCTCGCGTGAAGCGCGCCAGATAGTCGCCCTGTCCGGCCAACTGGGGCGGCAGAATCTTGACCGCGACCTCGCGCTTGAGGGCGGTTTGGTATCCGCGATAGACGGTTCCCATGCCCCCCTGGCCGATCAGCGCGCGAATCTGGTACTGCCCAAAGCTGCGACCGCTGAGATCGTAATAGTTCACCGCATTACCTGGCCCGATACTGCGTAGGATTAATGGAGAATGAAATTATTATTGTAGAAACCGTCACCGCGCGCAACTACGCGCAGCGCCGAAATTCCCATCACTGGACGCTGAAACCGAGTGTCAGTTCCGGCGCGCCGTTGACGTACACCTCGGCGAACCAGTCGCCCGGCACCCAGGGCACGCCTTCGTACTCCCAGTCGATGCCCAGCATATACGGCCCGCCGTTTTCGTACGTATTCTCTCCCGCGTCGTAATAATCTCCATCGGGCGCGCAAAATACGCCGGCGACATTGATCGCCTGCGTGATGTTCTGCACGCGAAAGACCACGTTGAGATCGTCGTCGTTCTTGAATACGGTTGTGCGCGTGAGCTGGTCGACATAATAGCTGTCGCCCGACGCGGTGAACACATCAATCAGCCGGGCACTGCTCGTCATGCCGCTAACCGCCTGTCCGCCGGTCTGGCAGGGGGTTTCCAGGTAATTCGCCGGTTGGGCCGCTTCGGGAGTTGGCGTCACAACTTGGGCGGGGTTGGGCAACGCGTCGGTAGTTGTACCGGGCGTTGCTTCGATCTGGGCAGTCATTGTGAAGGTGCTCGGCGTGCTGTCTCCTGCAATCGACCGCGTCACGACCACGCGCAGCGTTTCCGTTGTAGGAGCGCGAAAACGCAGCACCAAACCCGGTACGGCCACCGGCGCGGACGCTTCCGCCAGCACCTCGTCGCGGCTATCGAATACTGTCAGGCGCGGGGGAATCGCTCCGCCTGTGCTCTGCCATGTGATCTGCACCAGATCCCCGGTGTGCACCGGGAGCACGTACTCACTCTGATCGGTGAGGGCCGATAGTTCGCCCGGAAGCGGCTGCCCACTGCTGAGATCGGCGAATGCTTGCTCGGCGACCGGCGTCGCCATGTTCGCGAACAAGCTGGCGCTGGCCGACGTTGGCGTTTCGGCTGCCGTGGGCGTGTTTTCGGGCGTGCCAAACATACTCGCGCTGAGCACTGGCGGGCCGGTCGGCGTGGTGACCGGAGCAGCGGAGTCGGGGCCGGTCAAAGTCAGCGAAAACGTCCCGATCGTGACGCGCATCTGCGGATGATCGAGTCGGCAGGCCGCGATCGTGTAGCGATCCGTGGCGGGCAGTTGCAGCGTGATCAGCGGGTCCAGGCGGCCATTGGGCCGGTCGTCGTTCTCGGCGATGGGCGGCGCGCTGGCGGGGCCGTTGACGCCTTGATACAGTGTCAAGACACCGTCCAGCCCGCCGGAGGTGCGCTGCATGTCGATCGTGACCGGATCGCCCGCCATGCCCTCGAACCAGTACATCTGGCACGCAACCGTTTCGGTGATCGTGCCGGTCACCGTCTCGCCGTAATGGATTTCGGTGCCGGTCTGGCGGGGCGGGGCGGCGATCACCGCGCGCGGTAAACCTGTGGCGGCGAGCAGTCCCAACGTCAGCGCGCCGGCGATCCAGCGGCGGGGGAGGCGATCATACCAAAAACGGCGGGCCATACGCGTGCGCTCCTGCAATCATCGTGAGTCAGCTTGCGAGTATAGACCAGGGACGGAAAAAACGAAAAACCACGGGGGAGAATACGATGAGCCAGAAATTCCGCAGAGAAAAAACAAAGGCTCCGCTCTGTTCTTCCTCTGCGTTCTCAGCGGTGATAACGCTTACCCCTCGGCCTGCGACAGCGCCGGGCGGCAGCACACTACGAGCTGCTTGGCCGCGCGCACGTCGTCCACGCGGCGCACGGGCGTATTATGCGGCGCCTCATGCAGCAGATCGGGCGTGTCGTGCGCTTCCTGCGCGATGGTGCGCATCGTCGTCACGAAGCGATCGCATTCTTCCTTGGATTCCGTCTCGGTCGGCTCGATCAGCAGGGCTTCCGGCACGATCAGCGGGAAGTAGTTGGTCGGCGGGTGGTATCCGTGATCCATCAGCCGCTTGGAAATATCCAGCGCGTGAATCCCTTCGGCGTCCGGGAAACTCCCCTGGCACACGAATTCGTGCCCGCAGATGCGTTCGAACGGCATCGGGTACACGTCCTTAAGGCCGACGCGAATGTAGTTGGCGTTCAGCACGGCATGATTGGTGATGTCGCGCAGCCCTTGCGCGCCGTGCAGCCCGATATAGCTGAAGGCGCGTACCATCATGCCGAAATTGCCCCAGAAGGCTTTCATCGCGCCGATACTTTTCTCCGGCATGGTGAAACCGTAGAGCGGGGGCAGGTCCTCGTTGCCCTCTTCTTGAATGGTCGCGATCGGACCCGGCAGGAACGGCAGCAGCTTTTCGTTAACCGCCACCGGTCCGGACCCCGGCCCGCCGCCGCCATGCGGCGTGCTGAACGTTTTGTGCAGGTTGTAATGCATCACGTCGAAACCGAGCTCGCCCGGCTTGGCGATGCCCAGCATGGCATTCATATTCGCGCCGTCCATATACATCAGGCCGCCGCAGCCGTGGATGATGTCGACGATCTCCTGGATGTGCCGTTCGAACACACCCAGCGTATTCGGCACGGTGATCATCATGCCCGCGATGTCGTCGCCGCAGATGGAATGCAGCACGTCCAGGTCCACGTCGCCGTTGGCATCGGACGGAATTTCGACGACTTCCAGGCCGGTCATGGCCGTGGTGGCGGGGTTGGTGCCGTGCGCGCTATCGGGCACGATGATCTTGGTGCGGTGCGCTTCGCCGTTGGCGATGTGATAGGCGCGGATCATCAGGATGCCCGCGAATTCGCCATGCGCGCCCGCCGCCGGTTGCAGGCTGACGCCTTTCATCCCGCTGATTTCGGCCAGCCAGTTTTGCAGCTCGTACATCAGCGCAAGCGCACCCTGGATGCTGCTTGGGTCTTGCAGCGGGTGGATGTCGGCGAAACCGGGCAGGCGCGCCATATCTTCGTTGAGCTTGGGGTTGTACTTCATGGTGCACGACCCCAGCGGGTAAAAGCCCTGATCGATAGAATAGTTGAAGTGGCTCAGCCGGACGAAATGCCGCACGACGTCGATCTCGCTGACTTCGGGCAGATCGAGATCGGCGCGCAGCAGATCGGCGGGCAGGTCGCTTTCTGGTACGTCGCAATCGGGCAAATTGATGCCCACACGCCCCGGTGATCCCAGGTCGTAGATCAGCGGTTCCAGCGGCGCGGGCGTTCCATTGGTGTGCAAAAGTTGTTCAGTCATTGGTCAGTCTATCCTGTTATCTCAGTGTCACGCCCGGTTAGTGGTGTTCGTGATGGCTGTGATCGTGCGTGCGCGCTTCGCCGAGCGCCGCCACAAGCGTATCGATCTCGTCTTTGGTGTTCATTTCGGTGACGGCCAGCAGCATCTCGTTGACGCGTCCGGCGTAATCGCGGCTGAGATCGTAACCGCCGACGATGCCCCAATGCTCCAACAAAATCTCGTTAATCTCGCTGACCGGCTTGGGACAGGTCACCACGAATTCCTTGAAAAATGGCTTGCTGAGATCGACGCTGTAGCCATCCAATTGGGCGATCTGCTGCGCCGCGTAATGCGCTTTGTGATAAGCCAGTTCCGCCGCATGGCGCAGCCCGTGCTTGCCCATGACGCTCATGTAGACGCAGGCCGCCAGGGCCATCAAGCCTTGATTGGTGCAGATGTTGCTGGTCGCTTTTTCGCGGCGAATATCCTGCTCGCGCGGGCGGAGCGTCATGACGAAGGCGCGGCGGCCCGTCCTGTCGACCGTCTCGCCCACCATGCGCCCGGCGATCTTGCGCACGTACTTGGTGCGCGTGGCGAAGAAGCCCAGGTACGGCCCGCCGAACGACATCGGAATGCCCAGCGACTGCCCCTCACCGACGACGATATCCGCGCCCAGTTCGCCCGGTGACTTGAACAGCCCCAGCGCGATCGGATCGGCGACGATGCACAACAGCGCGCCCGCCGCGTGAACCGCGTCCGCCAGCCTGTCGAGATCGTCGATCTGGCCGAAGAAGTTGGGATACTGCACGACCACCATCGCGGTTTCCTTGTCGAGCATGTCGACCAGATCGGGGATGGTCGCGCGGCCTTTGTCGCCCACGAATTTCATGCCGCTGCCCTGGTGATAGGTGCGCGCCACGGCGCGATACTGCGGGTTAACGCCGGGGCTGAGGATCACCTTGGTGCGCTGCGCCGCGAAATTGCGCGTTCGCCAGCGTGACGGCTTCGGCCAGCGAGGTCGCGCCGTCGTAATGGCTGGCGTTGGCGGCTTCCATGCCGGTCAGCGCACACATCATGCTCTGATACTCGAAGATCGCTTGCAGCGTGCCCTGGCTCAGTTCCGGCTGGTAGGGCGTGTAAGCGGTGTAGAATTCGCCGCGCAGCAGCATGTGATTGATCACGCTGGGGATGAAATGGTTATACGCCCCTGCGCCCAGGAAGATCGCGTATTCGTTGGCGGAGACATTTGCGTTCGCCAGCCCGCCGAGTTCCCAGGCAACGTCCATCTCGCTCAGGCCGTCCGGCAGGTTCGAGCGCCGGGAAGCGGACCTCTGGCGGGCACGGCGTCGAACAGGTCGTCAAACGACTGCACGCCGATCGCGCTGAGCATCGCTTCCCGGTCGGCATCGGTGTGAGGAATATAAGTCATAAGCCATGTACTCCTGAACAAACTGCTTAATCGATGGGTAGGGCGGGCTGCCGGGCACTACCGCGCGCCCGGCAGAGGCTGCCGCTCAGTGTCAACTGGTGCGCTCGGCGCAGTGTTTTTCATAGGCCTCCGCGTCGAGCAGGCCGTCCAGCTCGCCGGGATTGCTGAGCTTGATTTCGACCAACCAGCCGTTGCCAAACGGATCGCTGTTGATCAGTTCCGGCTCGTCTTCCAGCGCGCTGTTGGTCGCGACCACGGTTGCCGCTGGCCGGGCGCGTACACGTCCGACGCCGCCTTGACGCTCTCGACGGTGGCGAACGCTTCGCCTTTGGTCAGGCTGCCGCCGCTCTCCACTTCGCTGAGATCGGCGAAGACGATATCCGAAAGCTGATCCTGGGCATAATCGGTCAGGCCGATCTTGGCCGTGTCGCCCTCGACACGAATCCACTCGTCGTTTTCGGTGTATTTCAATTCCTTAGGTGTTTTCCATAATGACATGTGACCACATCCTTTCATACGGTTGAAGTTTACATCCTGAAATCACACAGCGTGCTAGGCCAAAGTGTAAACAGAACAGAGGCAGACAGCAACGCTTGACTGTCTGCCTCTGTCATTGGCCTGAGAGATTCGCTCACCGGCGCGGTGAGATTGCCCCTTCGGCGCGTACGTACGCTTTCCAGAGGATTCGCCGTGCGGCGGGTAGGGTAACCTGAGAGTTTCGCGGGTTCCTCAGTCGTGGGACGTCCCGTTTGCCCCTTCGGTGGCCGGTGGTCTGGCTCTCTCCCCGTCGCCGGGTCTTAGTAATGGTCGGTAGAAGATCGACGCCTGTCAGGCGATGTGGTGCACTCCCAGCCACTCGAATAAACGGACGCGCACTTTCCGGCGTTGTGCTTGCGCATTATAGCACAGCCTCCCGCACCCGTAAACGGGTCGCGAAAAGCCGCACTGCTGATCGCATACCTCGGACCATTTCTGATGCGGTTGCCCTTCAAACAGACGCGCTGCGCTTGCGCCGCGCTCGCGTCCCCATTACCATAGAAAACGCGCGCATCATCGTGCCGAAATGGGTCCGGTGGCACTGGTGCGTAAGGCGGTGAGCATGTACAAGGTGAATGTCTCGGTTCCGGCAGTCAGCACGAATATCGGGCCGGGTTACGACACGCTGGGGCTGGCGCTCAATCTGCGCAACGTGGTCGAGATGAGTTTGCGCCCGGATGCGCAGTTGCGCGTGAGCGTCAGCGGAGTGGGCGAAGAGAGCGTGCCGGAGACGATCCATAATCCGGCCATGCGGGCGGCGATCCGTTTGTTTCAGGCCATGGAGCAAGCCCCCGCCGGGCTGAACGTGGTCTGTTCCAACATGATCCCGCTCGATGTTGGCCTGAGCGCCCGCGTGGCGATGACCGTCGGCGGGCTGGTGGGCGCCAATAATCTGCTCGGCAGTCCGTTTAACCACGACGAACTGATCGCCATGTCAGCGGCGCTGACCGGGCAGCCCGAAGCCGTGGTCACGGCCATGCGCGGCGGCCTGGGGCTGTGCGGCGCGGGAATCGATGGCTTGATTTATCGCTCGATCGAGATTAATCCGCTGCGCGTAGTGGTGGCCGTACCGCTGCTGCCGGACTTCAAACGCCGCCTGCGTGACGAACTCCCCGCTCGGATTCCGCTGGCAGATGCCGTTTTCAACATGGGCCACACCGCACTGTTGGTCGAGGCGCTGCGCTCCGGTGATGTCAAGCTGCTGCGTCAGGCGATCACCGACCGGCTGCACGAGCCGTACCGCCGCGACGCGATCCCCGGTTACCATGCAGTCGTCGCCGCTGCCGAAGAAGCAGGAGCGATCGCCGTCACGTTGAGCGGGGCAGGGCCTGCGCTGGTTGCATTCGCGACCTTCAATCATCAGAGCATCGAGAGCGCCATGCACGGCGCGTTCCGGGCGGCGGGCGTCGAAGCGCAGACGTGGGCGCTGGGTTCCGATTCGCAGGGGGTCGTAATCAGCGTCGTGGAATAACAGCGCCGACCTGACTGGGGCTGTCGCTATAGAGTTGTTCGCCGGAAGGGACACACACTGATGACTCAAGGAAGAATGTGGTCGATTGCCCGGCGGCTGCGCCCGGGCGCGGCGAAGATTGACGCTCCAGCGCAGACCATGGCGCTCGTCGAAGTGATTCCACTCATCATCACGGGTCCGTTGGCCGTGATCGCGCTCGTCGCGCTGGTCGGCGTGACGGACCTGAGTGTGATCGCCGATCACACTGCTTTACTGATCGCACTCTTCGCCGCACTGTTGGTGATGGCCCAGCACCAGTTCGCTGTCTTTGTCGAGATGCCCGGCGGTGAGATCATCCCAATCACCACATCGCTGGCGAGCGTCGTGTCGTGGAGCGCGGCCCTGTTGTTGGGTCCCACTGTGTTGTGGCTGCCGCTGCTGGTGCGGATGGTGACGAACGCGCAAATGTGGTGGACCCGCCGCCGCTTGCATACCAACGTGCACTGGTCGCTGCTGTCCATGTTTAGCCAGGATGCTGGTGCAACTCTGGTCGCGGACCTGCTTGGGTTGGGCGATATACCGGCTGCTGGGCGGTACATTCCCCTTGACCGGACTGTCACCGTCGGATTGGCTGCCTGCTGTTGCGGCGTCACTGCCCGGCGCGCTTCTGCCTCCGCTGATTTTGCTGCCGGTGATCCTGTTAATTAACCAGGCAACCGGTGCGGGGAGCGGTCAGAATGCCCTGACGCGCTGGTGGGCGGCCCTCGTCGGGCTGGGATTGGTGACAGTGACGCCCTTTGCCACGTTGGGCGCGCTGATCTATTCCGAAGAACAGAGTGGGCTGTATCTAGGTTTTGTAGCCGGGATGGTGCTGGTGAACTATCTGGCGCATATCCTCAGCCGCGCCAACGAGCGCAGCCAGCAGCGTGCCCGCGAGTTAGCCCGCCTCGAAGCGCTGGGTGAGGCATTGATCCAGGCTCCGCCCGATTTGTGTACACTGGAAAGCGTATTAGCCGACCATATCGAATCGATGTTCCCGCAAGACCGCATAGAAATTCGCCTGTTTGAGCCCAATTACGCGATTCCCGTTGGCCTGGAATGGCCGGTCTTCCGGTTGAATTTCCCGGGGAACCGCCCACCTGTGGCCGAGTCGGTTTGGGGCGAGCTGCCCAGTGCGCACGAGTCGGTGCTGCTGCGAAGGGGTGTCGTGCCGCCCGACCTGACGACGGTCTTTGGCGACGCGCTGCTTGTCAAAATCGCCGCCGACGATCCCGGCCTCGAAGGGGGAGAAAAGGAAAAACTGCTTGGCGGGATCGCGCTGCTGCGTCACAGGTCAGTCGGCCCGGTGAGCCAGTCGCTTTCGGCTTTGCAGGCCCTGTCTTCACAGATCGCGTCTGCATTTTACCGCGCGCAAGTCCACGTCGAGACGCTGGCTGCGCACAAGATGAGTCAGGAGCTGGATCTGGCGGGACGCATTCAGGCGCGCTTCCTGCCGTATGAGGTGCCGCTGTTCGAGGGCTGGGAGCTGTCGGCGGGACTGACGCCCGCGCGCCAGACCTCCGGCGATTTCTACGATTTCGTCGCGCTGCCAGATGGGCGAATCGGACTGGTCGTGGCAGACGTGGCCGACAAGGGCACGGCGGCCGCGCTCTATATGGCCTTAAGCCGCACGTTGATTCGCACATTCGCGATGCAATATCCGGACGATCCCGACGCCGTGCTGCGCGCCGCAAACGAGCGCCTGCTGACCGACGCGCAGTCCGACCAGTTCGTGACCGTGTTCTACGCCGTGCTCGATCCGGCAGCGGGTACGCTGACCTATGCCAGCGCGGGGCATAACCCCGGCTTCGTGCTGCGCCGGAACGGTGGCGCGATCGAGTCGTTGGGACACACGGGCGTGCCGTTAGGGTTATTCGATGGGATGGCCTGGGGCCGCGCCGAGGTGACGTTGGAACCTTCCGATATTCTGCTGCTGTACACCGACGGCGTCAGCGAAGCCCAGGATTCGGTCGGGACGCTGTTTGGTGAGGATCGCATGATCGAGGTCGCGCAGGCGCATTGCGACGGCCCGGCGGCGGATCTGCATGCGGCGCTGGTCGCGGCGGTGATGACGCACGCGGGCAGCGCGCCCCAGTTCGACGACATCACGCTGATGATCGCAGCGCGACGCGGGCTTGCGGACCGATAGCTCGTTTCCCTGCCGGGTGAGTTTTATCCTGTTTCTGATTGTTATATGTACGATTTCCATGATATAAATTGACTTAACGGGCAGAGCTTGCTAAACTATCACAAAGTCGAGGACGACACCTCAATCAGGAGATTATCATGGCTGACGTGCAGACGGATACCCAGGCTGTTGGTACCGAAACCCCTATGTTGACGATTACCCCCGGCGCAGTGGAGAAAGTGGTCGAACTGCTAGCGGAGCGCGAACTCGAAGGCTATGCGCTGCGCGTGTTCGTGCAGGGCGGCGGTTGTTCGGGGTTGTCGTATGGCATGGCGTTCGAGAATAACATCTACGAGCAGGACAATGTCGTCGAAACGAGCGGCGTCCGTCTCGTTATCGATCCGATGAGCCTGTCGTACATGCAAGGGTCCGAGATCGATTTCGTGGACAGCTTGATGGGCGGTGGTTTCGCCATCAACAATCCCAATGCGGTTTCAACCTGCGGTTGCGGACATTCCTTCCGCACCGATGACGAAGACGCTCAGGGAGCCGCTGGCGGCGGTTGTTCGCACTGCGGTTAACACTGACCTTTTCGGGGTCGATGTGGGGAAGACCTTTAAAAGCCGGGCACAAAACACTGCCCGGCTTTCTGTGTTGGTATCACTAATGGCGTGTTCCCGGTATCCAGCCTAGTCACCAAAAGGCAGGGCGACCGTCTGGCCCGCGATCAAGCTCAACTCGCCTGCCACGGTCACCGCGATCCCCGGCTCGAAGTGCGGACGGCGCAGGATCGCCAGCGCGATCGGCCCCAGGCGCGGCGAGACGGCCGCCGACGTGATGGCTCCCGCAGTGTGCCCGTTAACTTGCACCGACGCGCCGCTGATTACCGGGGCGTCGAGCGCAGCCCGATCAACCGCCGCGCGATCTTGTCATATGTGATCTGGCGGGCGATGATTTCCTGCCCGCTGTAGCAGCCCTTGGTGCCGCTGACTGCGCCGTCGAGCGTGGCTTCCAGCGGCGTATAGTCGCCGGTCAATTCGTGGTCGGCAGAGGGCAGTCCCGCCTCGACGCGCAGCACATCATATGTGCCGGGATCGAGATCGACCGCGCCCGCCGCCATGAGTTTGTCCCCAATCGCGTTCACCGCCTCCGGCGTTCCCCATAACAGCCAACCCTTCCCGATCATACCATCTGCGCCGATCATCTGAACGGGACCCGCGCCGCTGTCTACTGTGCTGCTGATCGCGCCGGGCTGCGGAGCAGGCGCGCCGCTCACATCGGCTAACAACGTGCCGCCCGTCGGACCGAAGAGCGCCACCTGTGCGATTTGCGCGCTACGATCCGCGACCGTGACCTGATCCTTGAAGAAGATGCGTTTTTGAAGATAGCGCAGCGTGTCCGACGCACGCCCGGGCAGCGTGATCGCGTCGATGGCGTCCGCGCCAGGCACCTCGACCAACTGCCATACGTCGAGAATGCGGGCCGTGCCGGTCGTGAGCACAGTCGTCATCGCGTGGTCGGGCGCGAGCAAGCGCACGTCGTTGGTGGTCTGCCGCTGGATGAAATCCGCCCGGTCCGCTCCCGCGATCCGCACGCAGCCCGCGCCAGGGACGCGGTACAGCGCGGCGGACGTGCGCGCCGCGTGGTAGGTTGTGTGGAGTGTAGTTTGTGATTGTGTCTGTGGTGGCGTCAAGAGATGCTCCCATCGCTGTGAACTCAGTGTGTCATCTACAATTCTAGAAAACGCCGCGCTGTGCTGCCAACTATCCGTGTAGTGGTAGGCGACTGCGGCACAGCCTCCAGCGAGTTGATTCCGCCTTGAAAGGAAATGGATTTCGGTGGGCGCGCGTAGTGCGGCGCGGTCGGCCCGGTGATACACTGTAGGACAGTGTGTTTCAATATTCAGCCGGTGATGAGAGGTCGAGAGACTGTGGACGCGAGACGCTTTCGGATCGTGCGACATCCTGTGGTGGTGGTGTTGGCCGCGCTGCTGGCGGCAAGCCTGGGATGCAACCTGGGCGCGGGTAACAACCCGGCGCCTACGGCAACGCCCACCTATCCGCCAGCCGCGCTGCCGACGATCACCCTCGTGCCGACCCAGCCGGTGATCTTCGTCACGGCAACTCCGTTCGCGACGGCTTATATCCCCGCGACGCGTTCTGCTGCTACGCTGACCAACTGCGCGCCCTATACGCAGTGGCCGGTTTATACCGTGCAGTCCGGCGATACGCTGGGCGCAATCGCGCAGCGTACCGGGACGACCACCGCCCAGCTCATGACCGCCAACTGCCTGAGCGATTCCAATCTGATCTTCACCGGCCAGAAGCTGTATGTGCCCGCGCTGCCTGTCGCCGGGACGCCCACGCCCACCCGGACTCTGACTCCCGCACCAGCCGCGACACCGCAGCCCAACGTCCCGGTGTGGAGCGCGCAGATCACCGTGACGCAGGTTTGGCCGTATACCGGCGGCGGAAGCATCACTTACTATAAGGCGGTCCGTGTCAGCGCGGGCGAAGTCTACAATGCGGCGACCGTCACGTTCTACGTCAATGATCCCGCCAGCGGTAAGCCGATTCTGATTGGCACCGATTCCGATCCGTGGGACGGTGCGTACGTGGATTACAGTTTCCCCGCCCCGGGCACGTACACCTTCAGCGCGACGGCCAACAACGAGTCGATCAGCGCCAACAGTGGAGCGGTCACGGTCCGTTACGATCCCAACTATACCCCGCCCGGCGCCCAGCAGTACAATACTCTGACGCTGTCGCCCACCTTGGGCACTGACAGCGGTTGGATCGTATTGGCGAGCGGCGCGCGTGTCACCGTGATCTGGCCGGACGAGCCCGGAGGGGCGGTGCGCGTCGATTTCACCCTCGCGCCCACCGGCACGGGCATGACACCGCAGACCATCGGCAGCGATCTGACTCCGGCGGACGGCGCGTCGTTTGTGTGGACTGTGCCGGGCGGCATGTCCGCCCATTTGCAGGCCGTCGCGACCATGCCCAACGGGCAGACTGTTAGCAGCGAGATCGCCAACATTCTCGTGCAGTAGAGGTTCTCCAGGCAAGGTGAGTGCACATGCTGATTTCGATCGCGGCGGGCCTGGTGGCGGCGCTGGTTGTGGCGCTGGCGGCGTGGTGGCTGCTCATCAAAACGGAAGGCGTTTACCTGGGGCGTTGGACGGTGGTCTGGCTGTACGATGTGTACGCGCGGCGCTATGATGGCATCAAGCAATACGACGCCGACGGCGAAACGCATTACCTGGCGCGGCCCGTGGTGCAGCGCCTGGGTGTGCGGGCGCCGCTTGTGCTCGATGTGGCGTCCGGCACCGGGCGGCTGCCGCTGGCGTTGTTCGACCAGCCTGATTTCCAGGGACGGGTTATTGGATTGGATCTAAGCCGCCGGATGCTCAGCGTCGCGGCGGAAAAGCTCGCCCCTTACAGCGATCGCGTCCACTTGATGCACAACGCGGCGGAGTCTCTGCCCTTTCCCGACGACACATTCGACATGGTTACCTGTCTGGAAGCGCTCGAATTCATGATGGATTGGCGCGCGGTGTGGCGGGAGCTGGTGCGTGTGCTGCGACCGGGTGGGCTGGTCGTCTTCACCAACCGGCAGGGCTTTGATGCTAAACTGATGCCCGGCAAAACCATTGCTCACGCGGATTTGGTGCGCTGGCTGCAAGACGATCTCGGCCTGACGCGCGTCGAGATTCGCCCCTGGCAGGTCGATTACCGGTTAGGCTGGGCGGTCAAACCGGGTCAAAGTCCGGTGACTGGTCCGCGCCCGCTCGAAGAGGTCTGGCGCTGCCCGGCTTGCGGCACCGTCGATTTGGTCCCTGTGGCAGACGGCTGGCGCTGTATGGCGTGCGAAGTCGTTTGTTCCCCTCGCCGCCGACGGTGTGATTGAGGTCGCGCGGCACACAAAAAACGGGCGGTAAGCTGCCGCTCCCGCCCGTGTGCGTGTCTCTGGTCCAGCGTTCTCTCGTGCGATCAGTCCCAGGCGATATGTATGATCGTCTGGTAGCCGCCTTCGTCTTTGCGCAGGGTGTCTTCATCGTAATAGACGGTGAAGCCCGTCCCCGCAGGCAAAATGCGCCGCGCAAACCCATACATCAACCCGTACATAACGCCGTCAGGGTAGGGCACTTCGAAGATCATCGCGATATGTTGATTTCCCATCGGCTCGACGATAACACGCCCGGCGTGGCCGCCGCGATGGCGTGTCGGGTAGATTTTGGTGTACAGCCCCAGGAATTTGTCAAACGGCATGTGTTCCATCTCAGGCGTCAGCGGGCTTAGTTCCGCTGCGGACAGCCCGATCGCCACAAAGTTGGAGGAGGCGTCGCTAGACCGACCGATGGACGTCATGATCGCCAGCACCTCGTCCAAAGAATACCACGCTTCAGGATCGACCTCGGTGACACCGTGCGTATCCAGAAATGGCTTGATGGTGTCGTAGTTGAGGTTGGAGAAGAAGGAAAGGACGGTCTGCCCGGTAAGCTGGACGCTCGGGTCCCATGAATAGCGAATCATCGTTGTTGGCCTCCGAAGCCTGATACCATGTACTGATTAAGCTATAGATATTAAAACATTCAGGGATCAAGATCGGATTAATAAACCGTGTGGAGGTTGTAAGAGTCCCCATTGTGATTGTGTAGGCATGTACCTGAGACCGCTCAGGATCGCTGACGGCTCAGCCAGTTTTTCGTGGTCGGGGAATATGCGGCAGCGCTGTTTCACCTAGACGACGTCCGGCTCCGGGGTGTCGGGCCGGGGTATGCGCACGATCTGCGTGCTGGCATCCGGCGGCAGTGTGACCGTCTCGCCCGCCGGAAACGTGATCGTCGTGCCCGTGGCGTCGCGCCGAATGCCGACGCCGTGCTGCGTCCATGTGATTAACTCACCCGCAAACGCGCACGGATCGCAAATCATGACCGCGCCGGGATTGAGCACGAACGCCCCAAATAACCGTGTGAACCAGTCCAGCGCGACCGCGCCCTCGATTACTTCGGCATCGCCCAGACCTTCGCCCGTGTCGGGATTGATCAGCGCGCGGAACGTCTTTTCGACACTCAGACTGTGTAGTTGAGCCGCCAGCAACCGCCTGAAGAGCTCCGCCAATTCCTGCGCGAAACCCGCTTCATGCAGTGCCCAGCCCAGCCGTGCATTCCAGGCGGGCCACAACGTCCCGGGGCCATTTTGCCCGGTCGGATCGTAGGCAGCATCGGTGGCGGGGCAACCCGGGATGCCATAGGCGCGCCAATAGCGTTCGGGCGTGGTGAGATCGCGCACCAGCCGGTCCGCGCGCTCGGACTCCAGCACTCCCGACCACAACGGCATGAACAGCGCCTGGTCGTGGCGGGTCAGGTCCACTGTGCTGGCCTCAACCTTGAACACTCGGCTCAGTCCGTCGAAAGTCAGCATGGTGATCGCGCTCCACACGGTGTGTGATGTGGCTGAGCCCATGCCCCGGTACCAGCCGAACGCCGCGCCGGGGATCGTTTCGCTGGCCGGGTTACCGTCCACATCCACGCCTTCGATCGCGCAGCTCAGCGCGGGTTTGCGGCTCAGCCCGCCGGTTACGCGCAGGATCAGCCGCCCTGGCTCGGATAGCGGCGTCCGGTCGCGCAGGGTTTGATCGCCCTTGCCCTCAAACAGGATCGTGCCGTCCGGGCACGCGTGGGAGTTGCGGTCGCGGTAGACATACGCGCCGCGTTCGTCGTCCCAGAACGTATCCAGCGCGGTCTTGAGTGCTTCAAAGCGCGGTTTGATCTCGCGCGCTATGTCGTCTCGGTCGAGGATTTTGCAGATGCCCAGCAGCGTGCGCGCTTCGCGCACTAGATAGGCCACCAGATCGGGCGCTTCAATCGTCGTCAGGTCGACGCCTTGCGCCCAACGGCGGCCGGTCGCCAGGGTGGGGCCATCCGTGAAAGCGCCTTGCCCCGGGTTGCTCCATTCGGGCACGCCATCGCCGTCCTGGTCGGTATCGGTCTTGAACCAGCGCAGGAAGAACGCGAACACGCCGTCGAGACACTCGGCAAGGAACGCTTTGTCCTGTGTCAGTAGGTAGACGCGGTAGGCCAGCGTGGCCAGCAGCGGTGGCGCGAGCACGTTGGTCCTCTGGCCGTCCAGCCCGGGACGCGCATCGATCCAGCCGTCATCGCGCTGAACGGCCAGGAAGTTGCGCACGATACCTTGCCCCATTTCCGGCATGACCAGCGACGCCAGCGGCGCGACCAACAGCGCATCCGGCAGGCTTTGCCCGGCCCAGGGATGCGTGAAGCCGCCCCGGATTGGCGCGACGGAATATCCCAGCCCGGTTTTGCGCGCCCCAACGAACGACGCGTGCGGCAGACTACCGGTGGCGCCCATCAGGCTGCGCAGCACAAGCTGCTGGCTCCACGCCAGCGCCAGGTCCCAATCCGCGTGCCCGGTGGCGATCTGCGGCTCGGCAGCAGCCCGCGCCTCGATAGCGGCGATGTGGGCGTCCCAGTCTTCGGCTGTCAGCCAATGGTGGGCCAGCTGCAAGCTGGCATCGCGATCGGGCAACCCGGCCAGTACCCAGCGAAACGTCACGGTTTCCTCTGGCGCGATGGTCGCCGCGTGGCTGAGTTGTGCCGTAGCGCCGAGGTCCTGCGCGCCGTCGAGCATCAGCACCGGTTGCAGCGCGTCCAGGCGGCCCATCTGCAGCGCAACCTGCCCGTTTTCGAGCGTGAGAAAATACATCTGGAGCGCCTCATTCTCGCGCGCGACTTGCGCTGATAAGTCCAGGCGCAGCGGCTGGGGCTGGCTGCCCGCGTTATGACAGATGAAACGCCCGCCAACCGCCTGCGATTCCATCACCCAGAACTCGATCGTCACCTGTAACGCGAGCGTTGGATCGGCGCGCAGCCGCAGATAATCCGGAGCGAAGGCGGTCAGCACGGGCGGTGAGTGGTAGCCCTGTGTTTCGTAGACCTGCCGCTTCCCGGCGAACCAGACCGGCACGATGCGCGCCAGTCCCACGCGCCCGCCGTAACGAGTTTCCAGGCTGAGCGCGGGTTCTTCTGGATCGCCCAGCCTGAGCTGCCACACCTGGTCGTCATCGTAACGGGTGCCACCAGCGCGGGCATCGGCGGCGATGCGGGGTGCCATCGGATCAGACGCGGTGAGATGCCATTCACGCATAACGACTCCTCGCGGGTGTAGCGAATAGCCCACAGTAGACAGGCAACAGCAGAAAACTGGAAGCGAGTTGGCAATCACTGATCGCTGCCGCCGGTTTGCTCATCCTTACCATAATACGAAACCGCCGCGAGGGGAAGCGCGGCGGTGCATTTGTCGGCAGGTTGTCAGGTGACGCGTCAGGCTGACACGTTACTGCGCTTTGCGCCAGGTGCCGCCCCGGCAGTCACCGCGAATGTCGCCTTCGAAGAACGAAATGCTTTCGTTCTGCGTCGTGGTCAGCCGGTGTTCGCCAGGACCGGGGAGGTAGACATTGTTCTCCACATAGCCGCCCGCGATATAGGTGTAATTGCTGGTCAGCTCGAATTCGGGCGTAGTGGCCCAGCCGACCGCTGCTTTGATGTCTTCGTGCGTGCGCCACAGCTTGCCAAAACCGCGCCGCGGCTGGTACAGGCCCTCAGGCGGGACCAGGCTCGGATCGATCTCCGGCTCACCGTCCTCAAACGTGTCATTGTAACAGAACCAGTCGCCGCTGTTGGGATTGTCCGGCGGGACATTGACCATCACCCAAATCTGGCGGTTGTGACGCAGCCAGAACATGCGCCCATACTGAAAGATGGCTTCTACGGCCTGAACCTCTGCCACGGTATTGGTGGGGAAGAGCTCCGGTTGAGGCGTGGCGGAAGCCGACCACACGACGGTCGGCGCGGCCGTCGCGCTCGCCGCTGCCAGGGTAAGCGTTGGAGCCTCGGTTACGGTCGGTGCAGGGGTCTCGCTGGGCGAGGGGCTGCTCTCTACCGCCGAAGGTGTGATGGGTTCGGGCGTGGGCGAGATCACAATGTATATCTGGGTAGGCGGCGGATTGTCTCCGCAGGCGGCCAAAAGACCCGCCAACGCCGCGATCCCCAGCAGAAATAACAGTTTGCGCATGACATGCTCCCATCAGCGTCAAGTCCCCTTACACAGGGTCCTACGCGGGACGATTGTAGCAGACGCCTAAGGTAATGCAAAGGCTTGGCGAGCGGCGACGGGGCAGCGGCGGGCAGACGTGGGGCAGCAGCAGGCTGGCTTGGCAGGGCTAGAGAGCTTCCTCGACGATGACGGCCCGGTAGATTTCGACGGTGAGATCGGGATGCTGCCAGGCGTCGGGTGGGTGGCCCATCTTCTGCGTCAGCAGGCTGAGGAATACGCGCGGATCAGGGTAATTCTCCCAGACCTGGGGCAGAAACGTGGCACGGCGGTTTCCCAGCCGGAGCGTGACGCCGTCCTGACCGGGGTGCAGCTTGCGCAGCAGATCATCCGGATCGCGGAAGTCGAGCGGCTGCGAAGGCGTCAGGATGCTGATCTCGATGTGCAGTTCTTCCACTTCTGGCTTTTGAACTGGCATGAAGCGCGGATCGTGGAAAGCAGTTTGAATCGTCATGCTCACGACTTCTTCTGCCAGCGGACGCCGCGCGATCAACGTGCCGGTGCAGCCCCGCAGGGAATCATCGTCGCGGCGGCGCAGTGTCACGAAGCAGGCCCGCTGCTCCCCCAGCGCTGACGGCAGCGCGTCAAGATCGACCACAGGCGGGGAGATACGCGCGGTGATGCGTTCCAACGTCTGGCGGGCGAGCTCAAGCAGAATGCGTTGTTCTTCGGGGGTGTACACGTCGTTCACAATAATCCTCTTTCTGGCCACTCGCCGCCGGGGAGGGCGCGCGAATCTGATTCCAGTATACCGGACTTCGCGTTTTGGGGTGAAGGTTTTTCCAGCGCTTCACGCGCACAGCCGCGCGGCGTGCGGTATAATCACGGTCCTAATGCCGCTGTTTGATCATCCGTGAGGCTGCCACCATGTCCGATCTCTTTGATTATGGTCGCCAGCAGCGCCAGAAGATCTCTGGCCCGCTGGCGGTGCGTATGCGTCCGCGCACGCTGGATGAATTCGTCGGGCAGGATCACATCGTCGGGCCGGGCCGTCTGCTGCGTCGCGCCATCGAGGCCGATCAGCTCACGTCGATTATCCTGTGGGGTCCGTCCGGCAGCGGCAAGACCACGCTCGCTAACATCATCGCCAACACGACCCGCCGCCATTTTGCCCGGCTGAACGCGGTCACGTCCGGCGTCAAAGAACTGCGCGAGATGATCGCCGCCGCGCAGGACCGGCTGGGCATGTATGGGCAGGGCACGGTGCTGTTCGTGGACGAGATTCACCGCTGGAACAAGACTCAGCAGGATGGGTTGCTGCCTTTCGTCGAGGATGGAACGGTCGTGCTGATCGGCTCTACGACCGAGAATCCATTCTTCTCCCTGGTGACGCCGCTGCTCAGCCGCAGCCGCGTGTTTCAGCTCAACCCGCTGACCGAGGCTGACATTGTCGAGATCATGCGGCGCGCGATGGAGGATTCGGAACGCGGTTTGGGACGTTTGCCAGCCCGCCTGATGGAGGACGCGGCGCTGCATCTGGCCCATGTCGCCGGGGGGGACGCGCGCAGCGCGCTCAATGCGCTAGAACTCGCCGCCAAGACCACGCCGCCGGGTCCGGGCGGCGCGATCCTGATCGATCTCGAAGTCGCGGAGGAGAGCATTCAGCGGCGCGCCGTGCGTTACGACAAAAGCGGCGACGAGCACTACGACACGATCAGCGCCTTCATCAAAAGCGTGCGCGGCTCCGATCCTGATGCGGCCCTGTACTGGATGGCGAAGATGATCCACGCAGGCGAAGATCCGCGTTTCATTTTGCGCCGCATGTTCATCCTGGCCAGCGAAGATATCGGGCTGGCCGATCCCAACGCGCTGGTCGTGATGGCGGCGGCGTCGCAGGCATTCGAATGGGTGGGTATGCCGGAAGGTACGTATTTTCTCTCGGAAGCATGCCTCTATCTGGCAACGGCCCCCAAAAGCAACAGCGCGGGCGCGGTCTGGAAAGCGCTGGGACACATCGAGCAGAACGGCGCGGGCGACGTGCCGCCTTATCTGCGCGACAAATCCAGCAATATTGCCGCCTCCGCCCGAGAAAATTACCAGCGTGCCGTCGAGGAATCCGCCGGTGATCGCGGCGAATACCGCTACCCGCACGATTATCCCGGTGGGTGGGTCAGCCAGCAGTATCTCCCGCTCGACATGGAGCCGCCCGGCTGGTACCAGCCCAAGCCGATCGGTTACGAGCGCGCCGTCCGCGCGCGCTTTGAGGCATTGGGCCGCGAAGAAGAACCGCCAGAGTAGGTCGCTGGGCGGGGGCTTCAGAAACTGTTGGAGAAGCTGATTCGGCCCTTCCCATAATCTCTCCCCGCGCGGCGGAGAGAGACTTGAAAAGCCTTTCCCTGCCTCCACTACGTGAGGGAAGGGCAGGGATGGGGCTTTTCGAACGGTTCCTCACATCGCTGCCAACAATTTCTTGCCAAACTCAGCCGGAGTGCTGCGCTCGATCACGAGTTCGGTTGCCGCGTGCCACTCCATGAAGGGACGCATCGCCCCTGCCACATCCGCGACCAGCTCTTCAGCCGGATCGATCCCCGGCTCCAGATACAGCGCGCGCAGAATCAAGCGGCCGGACTTGCGTTCCAGCTTGGGATCGAAGCGTCCGATCAGCCGGTCGCGGTGCAAAATCGGCAGGCAGTAATAGCCCCAGATACGGTCTTTTTCCGGCTTGTAGGCTTCGAGTCTCTGCTGAAATCCCCAAAACTGTTCGTCGCGGCCCTTGGCCCACGTCAGGTTGTCGAACGGGTTAAGGAAGGTAGTGCGCGCCGGGATTAGATCGCCATCGGCAGCGCGTTCGAGCAGTGGCAGGTCCTTACGATGCACCAGTACGGACGAGGTTGCGCCGTCGTGCTGTTCCGCCTCCACTTCGACCAATACTCCCGACTTGCACAGATCCGCGATGACTGGGGCGACCTCTCCACGTTTCATAAACGTGTAGTCCGCGATATGTCGCGCCGCGCCGAGTCCCAGGGCGCGGACCGCCGCTTCGACCAGGACGCGATCAGTCTCGACTTTGGTCGGCAGGGAGGTATCGACCCAATCGGGCAGCACGCGCTCGCGCAAATCGTAAACGCGTTGGAAATTCACCCGGTCGCTGATCATAAAGTCGCCCACGTTGTAGAGGTGTTCCAGGGCATGCTTGGCTGGTTTCCAATCCCACCATGAGCCGCGCTTTGGCCCGTTATGCTCAAAATCTGAAGCGCGCAGCGCGCCTTCGGCCTCGACCCGCGCGCGCACCTCGGCCACCATTGCCTGATTTTCCTCCTGCGTGCTCCACTCCGGCCACCAGCCGCCGCCATTGCGCCTGCGCTCCATCTCGTGCAGCCGGTGACGATACAGGCTCAGCGGGACGATCGACGCGGCGTGCATCCAATACTCGAACAGGCGGCGTTCCGCCGGATCGTAGATCAGCCGGTCGAAATCGTCGGGATCGTAATTCCCCAGGCGGCTCCACAAGGTCAGATAATGGCTGCGGCGCACCATGTGCAGCGTGTCGATCTGCACGCAGCCCAGCCGTTCCACCATCATGGCGATCTCGGACAGGGTGGGCGGTTTTTCTGCTCCGTTGGGTGTATTCAGGCCTTGGGCGTGCAGCGCCAGCGCGCGCGCCGCGTAGAGGGGAACTGGTGACGGAATCTGGGACATGGCGGCGCTCCGGGGAAGTTGGCAAACAGCGAACAAGTATCCCAAAATGATAGCACAATTGTTCGCTTTATGCCATCACGATTACGCCTGATGTGCTGCCTCGTACGCGGTGATTTCCTCTTCCAGCGCGGGGGGGAACAGCGTCTCGCGGAACACGGCGATCACCACCAGTCCGACCAGCACTCCGACCCATAACTGGAACAGCCCGATCAGAAACGTAGCGGTCCCGGCGTCGGCTTTGGACAGCCCGACGACCGCGGTCAACAACGGGCCGATCGTCAGCTCGCGCCCGCCTGCGCCGCCGGGCAGCGTTGACAACGACGCGATGATGACCGACAGCCCCAGGATGAAGGTCGCTTGCCCGAACAGCGTCCATGATCCGTGCACGCCCAGGCCGCGCAGCAGCAGGTAAAACCCGATGGCGTCGGTCAGGTAGGCACCCAGGCCAAGCGCGATCGTCGGCAGCAGGTGACGCAGCTTGATCAGGTCATACGATGATTCGTAGAGGTTGCGCAGAATGCCGTCCAGCCGTCCAACTACCGGCCATCCCGCGACGCGATCCAGAATCCAGAAAGCCAGCGGCTTGATCTGGATCACAGTGATTCCGATGATCAGCACAGTCGTGACGGCAGCCAGGATCAGGCGCACCGTGGACGGCGACAGATCTCCGGTGCGCAAGGTGGACGATACGCTGAACATCGCCACCGCCGTCAACGGGATCACAGCCAGCCCATCAACCAACCGTTCGAGGAATACGACTGGCGCGCCGCGCGAAAAATCCAATCCCGACAGGTGCTTGAGTACCAGCGCCTTAAGCACTTCGGCCAGCTTACCCGGACTGATCGAGAGCGTTAGCCCCGCCAGCCACAGTACCAGGCTGTCCCGCTCGCGGATGCGGCGCGGGGCATCCGGCGCGGGAATGGGGCGTTCGGGCAGTCCGCGCACCGTACGCACGCCCAACACGCCCAGAAAGTAGCGCCATTCTAAATAGCGCAATCCCCAATTGACGCATTTGAGCAGAAACACGGGGGCGAAGACCCACAGAGGAAACTGATCGAGCCGTGCAGCCAGTGAATCAACGCCAGTCACGGCGACGACCGCGATCAGCACCACGCTGATGAAGAACAAGCCCGCCACAACCTGATTGCGATACCTGCGCATACGGACCCCTCCCGGCACACCGCGCCGCATTGTAGCAGACTCGTTCGTCGCCGCCAATAGCGTACACCGTACGCCCAACAAAAAAGGCCGGGGATGTCCCCGGCCCCGGTTGATGGCCACGTTGATACTATTCGGCGGCCTGCGCGCAGATTGCGTACAGCGTCATATCATAGTCGCCGTCACCTTTGGCAACCACCAGCCACTGCATGCTGCTGACCGGGCGGCTGGTCGAAATCACGACCGAATCGACCGACGCTTCCGCGCCGCCGCCCAGGATAATCTTGCCATCCGGGCAGGCGACCAGAGCATTGCCGCTGCCGTTCATCGAGACAGACCTCGACACAATTTCATAACCGCTCAAGCCGCCCGCGGGGCCAGCAGGCCCGGTTTCGCCTTGCGGCCCCTGATCGCCCTGAGGTCCTTGCGCACCTTGCGCACCTTGCGGACCTGCCGGTCCCGTCTCACCTTGCGGACCGGTTTCGCCCGGCGCGCCCGCTGCACCGGTGTCACCTTTCGGCCCTGCCGGACCTGCTGGACCCGCGGGCCCAGTGTCGCCTTGCGCACCCTGTGCGCCCTGTGGGCCAGCCGGGCCAACGTCACCCTGCGGACCCGCCGGGCCAGTATCCCCAGTGTCCCCCTTGGGACCGGTTGGACCTGCCGGGCCCGCCGGACCCGCTTCCCCTGGCACACCTTGTTGGCCCTGCGGCCCAGCCGGGCCCACGTCACCCTGCGGTCCTGCGGGACCTGCGGGTCCCGTTTCGCCTTGTGGACCCTGTGGGCCAGCCTCGCCGGTATCGCCCTTCGGACCCGCTGGACCAACCTCGCCTTGTGGCCCGGCTGGCCCAACCTCGCCTTGAGGCCCTGCAGGGCCGCGCGGGCCAGTTTCGCCTGTGCCCCCCTTGCAACCGGTCAGGACAGAAGCGGTCATAAGTAGTACGGCTATCAAAATAAGTGATTTCAAATATCTGCGTGACAATGTGATCTCTCCTTAGGTTGGTCGAACACCTCACAAGCCCTCCCGCGCACTAGACACCAGGGCACGAACATGACATAGTGCTTAAATTCAGGCGCGCGGCGGCGTAAGGTCCTCGCATGCGACGCTTATTGGACTTTAGTCCCTCACTAATTGAACAACAACCCATCCTCGAAAGTCAACCAGGTGCGCAACTCTGGGGGCGTTCGCGTGCACATAGCGCGATCTGGCAGGGCAGGCTATGATCGCGCCCGAAGGCAGGCAGCGACTCTCACGGATGGAGCGCATGGCATATTCCAACACATCAGGGCCGTCGACGGGCGGATCCCGGCAGATAGCTTGGCTGATGGCCGCCCTGAGCGCGGGAATTGTCGTGTTGATGCTGGCAGGCTGTGCGTCTGGCCGTACCGCGGCTGATGCGCCACTACGTACGCCACATCCCCCGCTGCAAGCGGACGGGCCGCCGTGCCGTTTCGTCTACGGGCTACCCTATTACGATATCACGACCACCTGCGTTGAAGTGATTTACGATGAGGTCATCGCGCCGCAAGCCGCGCCCAATCTCTCCGCGTTGGCCTTTGGGTCGGACGGCACACTGTACCTCGTGCATACAGCAGCAGGTACGATCGCTGCGCTGACCGACACTGACGGCGACACTTTCCCGGATGACGAGCGCCTTGTGGCCGACGGTTTGACCCTGCCGACCAGCGTCGCGCCCGATGGCGACTCGCTGTACGTCCTGTCGGTGGGTGGACTGCTGCGGCTGGATCGTACGCCGGATGGCCGCTTTGGGGAGGCGCACGTCCTGGTACGCGATCTGCCCGGCGGCCCGGGCTTCTGGCCGGGCAGCGTGCGCATCGGGCCAGACGGGCGTGTAGTTATCAGCGTGGGCGCGGCGTGCGAAAGCTGCACGAATCGGCCGGGCCAGGTGGTATCCTACGCGCCTGACGGCAGTGACCCGCGCGTCATCGCAACCGGGCTGAAAAACCCGCGCGACTTCGATTGGAATCCGCTGACGGGCGAGTTGTGGATCGCCGACGAGGGGCACATCGTGCCGGGCGCGGACAAACACGGCCCGCCCGATGAGTTGAACCGCGTGCCGGGCGATCTGGACGGCAAGATAGCGGATTTCGGGTTCGGCGTCTGTGGCACCGGCGCACAGCCCGCGCCAAATCCGGTCGCTTGTGCGGCTGCGCTGCCGCCCGCTGTGACGTTTCCGGCCCAGAGTAGCCCGAGCGGCGTAGCGTTCTACCCATCGGATCGCTATCCGTTCTGGCAGGGCGATCTGCTGGTCGCGCTGCGCGGATCGTGGGACGTGCTGGAGCCAACCGGCTTCGGCGTAACCGTGATCGGTTTTGGCGCGGACGGCCAGCCAGACGGCGGCCAGGATTGGGTCGCGCCAACCACCGAGAATGGCTCAACCTTTGACGATCTGCCTCAATCCGAGCTGTCGCTGGCCGGGATGGGTTTCTTCCCGTTTCATCCGTCGGACGTAGCCGTTAGCCCGGAAGGCTGGATCTACGTGGCCGTGGAGGAGGGGCGCATTCTGCGCTACCGCCCGCGCCCGATCACCGATCCTTCGCCTACGGCTACCCCCGCGCCCTGATTTCTTGCATAGGCTCTGCCGGAGATGCTGCCCGTGAACTCAGTAACACCTTATCCCCCGAATCCCGCTGTCCCGACCGCTTCGCCGGAAATGGCCCTCAAATTGACCGTCAATCGCGCTGGACGGTTGACGTCCTCCCAGCGTCGTCTGGCGCTGATCACCGGGTTGGGCGCATTGATCCTGTTGCTGTGCCCGCTGGCGCTGCTGGTTCAGGTGGGGGCGGTGTACGTCATGGACAACCCGCCGATCCCGACGCTGGGCAGCGTGATCTTCACGGCGGTGGCGGTCTTGCTGCTGGTGATGTTCGTGGGGTTGATCGGCGTCAACGTAGATATGTTTCTGCCGGAAGGATTCATGCGGCGCCCGGTGCGCGTGGCTCACGGCCCGCTCGAAATCCACATTTCCGAGGGGCATCGCCCGGAACTGCCGTTTTCGTATATCATCGGGGATTACTCGTTCGCGCCGTTTCTCGTGCCCGACGATCTGCCAATGCGGGTGGGCGCGCCCTACGCGGTATATTACGCCGCGCGCAGCCGCTTGCTGCTGAGCATCTTCGCGCTGGATGCACCCGATGCCGGTCAGTGGCTGCCCCAGGACTTGGACTAACGGCGCGGACCGCGCAGGCGGTGAGGCGGGGGCGGAGCCATATAACACACGGTGGCGATCTGCCGGTAGCCAAGCTGATCGTACAACGGGCGTCCACTCGCGGACGCCATCAACACCGAAGCCGTCCGCCCATCCCGGGCGAGATCGGTCATCAGGGCCATCATCAGCATGCGCGCGTAACCCTTGCGCCGGTGGGGGTAACGTGTGCCCACATTCCAGATGCCTGCCAGTCCATTGTAATACGCCAGCGTCGCGCAGGAAGTCGGTTCGCCGTCCACCGTCAGCAGGTAATGGAATACGCCCGGTTCTTCCAGGTGAGACGGTCGCACGACACGATCGTTCACCGCCGCGCCGGTCGAGAAGGCTTCCGCCATCACGGCTTGCGCGTCGCGCAGTTGCTCCGGTGTGGAGGCGCGCTCGATACGGATACCCGGCTCAAGAGGCACGCGCGGTGGCGGCGGTGTGTCGAGCACCAGCAGCGGCGACTGCCAGCGCATGAAATAGCCGCGCTCGCCCAAGCGCAGTTCGGCGTCCGGCATGGCCGTGTCCGCGTAGATCACACTCCACGCCGCTCCGAAAGGGGCAAAGAAGGTTTCCGCTTCGGCCAGCACGCCCGGCGACAGCGCGTCCGCGCGGCGCGGCCACAGGTGGTTTGCGCCGGTCAGGTAGCGATCGCCGCTGAACGAAAGCGTGTGGGTGATCTGGCTCTGCGTGACGGCACTCGGCCAGTCGCGGAACATGCGGGCATAAAAATCGTCGATACACGCCAGCGCCGGCACCAACAGCGGATCGGCCATGCTCACCACCCCTCCGCCAAGGGCAGCACAAACGTGACTGTGGTGCCGACATCCAGCTCACTCTCGGCCCAGATCCGCCCGCCGTGCCGCTGAATGATCGCCCGTGCGAAGGTCAAGCCAATGCCACCGCCCCGCACATTTCGCACTCGCTCGTCGTTGGAGCGCCACATCCGATCCCAGATCATGTCCACCTCGCCAGGGGTGATGCCAAAACCCTGGTCACCCACCGAACAGTACACCTCGACGCCGTCCTGCCAGGCATGGATTGCCACGTTCGATTCCGGGTAGGAGTAGCGCACGGCGTTCTTCAGCAGACAGATCAACATCTGGCGCAGGCGCTGCGGATCGCCAATCAACGTGGGGATGGGGTCTTGCAAACTAATCACGATGGTGATCCCATTCAACTGCGCCTCTTTGGCGACTTCGTCAGCCGCCTCGCGGATCAAGTGCGCCAGCTCACACGGCTGGGGGTTGAGCGCCATCCCGGCTTCGATCCATGCCAAATCGACAAGTGTCTCGGACAGATCATAAAGCTTCTGTGCTGTCTGGCGCACGCGGCCCACAAACTTGTCCTGCTCGGGTGACAGATTTCCTAGGCGCGCGACCAGATCTGCGTACCCGTCCAGGGCATTTAGCGGATTGCGGAAATCGTGCGCTACCTGACGGACCAAAGCTTCGCGGCGCGAGTCCAGATCTGCGCGTTCAGTGATGTCGTGGAGCAGCACGATCCGCCCGCCATCCGGCAGATCCTCGGAGATGCCCATCGCGACACGCTTGTGCGGCAAATCGATCAGATTCTGCCGCGCGCCGCGCCCCTGCATTAGGCGCATTAGCCCCGGCGAAAACCGGAGCACGACCGGGGTGCGCTGGCCGATCAGCGCGTCGGGCGACACGCCCAGAATCGCAGCGGCCGCCGGATTGACGCGCGCCACCGCCCCCTGTGACTCCATGATCAGAATCCCTTCGGCGGCGGTGCGGAATAGAAAATCGAGCAGAAATGCAGTGTCTTCGAGAGTTGTCATGCCGGGATTCTAGCAGACAGCAAAGCATCATCACATACTGCGCGCGGAGAACCATCGTTGCCAGCCAGATATCGGCAGTAGAACTACAAACACCTCTTCCCTCAGCCTGACTGAAGGAAGAGGCACACGGTCGGCAAACGGTCGCCTTTCAGATGGTGTTAGTATGCGAGCTGCGCGTACGTCACAAGCAGCACCAGCCCGCCCAGCACAGCCCGCGCTTCGTCCGTATCCAGGCCCCAGTTGGCCAGATCGCTGGACGTGAACGCTGGCAACAGGCCTGCGTTCGACAGCAGCGCCGCCTTGACCTGCCCATTGGCGGCCATGAACTGGGCAAAGGCGTTCGCCTGGCGGGCGTTGCGCGCGCCGGACAATACGTAGACGCTATCCGTTTCCACACCAACCACCGCCACGTACCCGGCATCGAAGAAGCTGCCCAAACTGTTCAGAAACGCTGCCGGATGAGCGGCCAGAACGGTCGAAGGCAGAGTCACAATCACATTGGGTGCCACGTCGCTCGCCAACGGTATACGGTCGGCGCTCGCCTGCGCAAAGGACAGCGCGTAATCGGAACGCAGCGCCAACGCATCCTTGACGTTAACCGGCGGTTCCAGTCCGTTATTGGCCAGCCAATCCCCGTTGAACAGATACACCGTGAAGCTCCACGCCACCGGGGCACCCGGCTCCGTGCCACCCTTGCAGAAGGGCAGCCGGTCAGGATTCTCGCACAGCCAATCCAGCGCGCGCTGGACGGATTTCGCATCGGGGGTGGCCACAGGCAGCGAGGTCGCCGCGCCGGACCACAGACAGTCTGTCACCGCCTGATTCCCGCAGCTCTTGGTGACGAGATCGGGCAGATTGGACAGCAAGTCTTTGAGATAGAAGGCCCCGCCACTATCCACCGCTGCCAACGTCCCATTCTCGATCAAACCCGCGGCGGCTTCATCACCCGCGATGAGCGCGTCGGGGTTGTCCGCGCCGGAGACGGCTTTCATCGTCGTTTCGAACAGCAGCGGCGCATCAACCGCTTGTACTTCGACCGGCACGCCCGCCTGCGAGCCGAAATTGTTGGCAGCATCCGCCAATACCCGTGCGGAATCGCTACCCATGGCGTGCCACACACGGAGCGGTTCCTGTGCCAGCGTACTCGCGGCGGGCAGCACTGCCAATCCCGCGATCACCAGGATGATCAATATTCT
This sequence comes from uncultured Chloroflexia bacterium, assembly GCA_963826505.1. Taxonomy (GTDB): domain Bacteria; phylum Chloroflexota; class Anaerolineae; order Aggregatilineales; family Aggregatilineaceae; genus CAWGXG01. Next base: position 1,747,555 of record CAWGXG010000008.1, on the reverse strand, counting down.
TGTCCGCACGGCTGACCCTCTCGTCATCGTCATTCCCTCAACTCAACGGCGTACACACGCCCTCTGTCTCGTCACTATGCCCACCAGCCCGTGTTCTGACGGTTGCGCTGCCAGACGGCGACTGGAGGTGTGAAAACCCCTCATATAAATCATAACACGCCCCGCATATTCATGCCCGGCGCTGCAGGGATTTTTCACCCGTCTTTCTTGATCTTCATTATGGATCGATCGTGTGGCGCGGGCTGGTCGGATCACCGCCGCCGAACCCACCGCGCACCTACGCTGGACCTCTGCGCGCCGGAATACCGCTGCGAGGACCAACACGATTGCACTCCACCGGCGCTTGTGATACGCTGCTAAGCAGAGGTCGCCGCCCCGTCATGCCGTGGCGGCGCAGCGCACGCGCGGGAGAAGATGATGATACCACGAGAACCCCTCGAACGGTTGTTGGAAGATGTGACTGATGAAGAATTGGAGGGACTGCGCGATGCGATTCTGCGCGAGGAGGGCCGCCGCCGGTCCCATTTTCAGTTGACGATTCCAGCTCCGTTTCCGCCGCTGGAACGCAGCGACCAGGACGAAAACGTCGTCGAACGTTGGGGCAGACTGCTCACCTGGCTGGCCAAAGATACCGGGTTTCCCCCTGCGGAAGGCAAGCGCGGCGTGTCGATCCAGTTGATCTATTCCCAGGCTGCTCCCGATGTACACGAAACGACCATTCTGCTGCAGTTGGCGCTGGTCGCTGCCGGGCTGCTGGTTGGGCGTACGCCGGAATGGCTAGATGCGACGACGACCGAGGTCGTACAAAGTGATCGCGACGCTATCGTGATCCAGATGTGGGAAAAACCCGCGCCTGCTGTTCCCTGGACGACGTGAGCCGCTCGGTTTCGCGCTGGCGCGGCGACAAAACGTCAGGCGTGTTTCTGCGCCACGAAAACGGCGCGCCCTTCGGGGTCGACCATCGGATCGAACGGGGAGAGGTCCGGCGATAGCACAGCCACCACGGAAAAGCCCGCGCGTTCCAGCAGGGCGGATATGCCTTGTGCCGGGTAACCGCGCTCGATATGGACTTCGTCTTTGCGATCCCAGGCCAGATCCTGCTGCTGGAACATAATCACTTGTTGCGTGCAGCTTAGCGTCTCGAACGAGAACTGGCTGCGCACGATGACTATCAGGTTGTATCCGTTGTCATACAGGACCATATCGTCGCTGCTTGAGTTTGAACTCAGCCCTCGGATTGTACGAATATCGAATACAAACAGCTTATCGTCCTCCAACACGCCGTGTACCCGGTGAAACACGGTTTCCAGGTCGCGCAAACTCTGGATCGCGTTCAGCACGCCGCCCATCGCCAGCACGAGATCAACTTCGCCCAGTGGCGACTCCAGTTCGCGAATGTCCATCTGGTAAAACGAGGGCGGGTCAAAGACCATAGGCGAGCCGTTGTCGGTGTTATTCTGCTTTTCCCTGGCTTGTGCGCGGGCTAACATATGAGAACTTGCGTCGATCCCGGCGACGCGCAGATCGTGACCGGCCACCAGCCAGGAACTCACGCCTGTGCCGCAGCCCAAATCAAGCACGCGGCGGCCCGCCCATCCGATGGATTGCACGTAATTGATATAGTTGTGCACGTGATCGCGCGTGTAGTCGGACAGCCCGGCGCGATCGTACACCTCGGCTAGCGCGCTGTAGGGGGGAACCAGATAGGGCGACTGTTCAAACATGGAACACCACCTTGTCAAAACAATAGCACGGCGACCGGTGCGGTCTGCGGGCGCAGGCCGCGCCACTTATTACTGAGGCGCGCTCAGCGGCGCAAAACTAAATACGAGATCGTAGCGTGCTGAGTATAGCACGACACTGCCTTCCGTATAATTGTCCGCGTTGAAGGCCGGATCATCAATGCGATAATTTTGGTTGCCGATTGCGCCCTTCAGTTCTCCAAGGTCAAGCTGGTACTGCGCCACCTGATCCATATCTTCTTTGGTGGTCGGGCGTGGATAGGCGCTGAGGATCACACGCACATCGGGGCCGTTGATCGAGTCCAGATTTTGCAGGCGGACGATGGTCCGCCCGTCCGAAAGCTGGTATAACGTCGCAGAGCCGCTCGCGCCGCGAATATTGTCCAACGTGACGAAATTGCCCGACAAAAGTTCCTTCACCAGACCCGGATTCGGATCGATCGCCGGGAGATTCGGCTCCTCGATGTCTTCACGGGGAGCCAGCCGGGCCGCGACGAGGTCGATCGCCAACTGCGGATTGGTGGCGTATAGCGTTGTATAGCGGTCCTGTGATTGACTCGGCAGATCATAAAACGCGTCCGGAAACGGCGCGACGACTGCCGCCTGCTCAATATAGCCCGAAAACTGTTTGAGCCAGATCGGCGAAAAGAACAGCGCGATCACGATCAGCGCGCCGATCAGCAACAGTCCCCAGGCCGGTCGTGTATTCATAAGCGAAATGTCGTCCCCTGCCGCGTGTATTCAGCCGCTTAGCCAGCCCGCCGATCATACCGGACTCGGCGCGATTGGTCCACTCTCGCCGCGCGCTTGGCAGGGGGCTGGCACGGCGGTAGTATTATGTCGGGCCAGAAACGGGGCATGGAAGCAGCACTACTTGCGGTTCACTTCAAAGGCGGCTGGATGACTCTGAATATTCTCAAACTCACCTTAGGCCCGTTGCAAACCAATTGTTATATCATCGGGGACCCCGACACCCTCGACTGCGTTGTCATCGATCCGTCCGATCGCGCTGAGTTAATCTTCAAAACCGCGCAAGAACGCGGCTGGACCGTGCGCGAAATTCTGGCGACGCACGGCCATTTCGATCACATCATGGCGAGCGCGACGCTCAAAGCCCTGACCGGCGCGCCGTTCCGCTGCCATATTCTCGATCTGCCGATCGTCGAGGCGATGCCCCGCATGGTGTTGCAGTGGATCGGGATCAACGTCCCACCGGCAGCCAAACCAGACGCGTTTGTCACCGAGGGGGATACAATCACCGTGGGGGGGATCGCACTCGAGGTGTTGTTTACACCGGGCCATGCGCCGGGCCATGTCTCCTATCTGCTGCGTAGCGAAAAAACCGTCTTCAGCGGAGACTGCCTGTTCTTTCGCGGCCTCGGGCGCACTGACTTGCCCGGCAGCGATTACGAGACGCTGATGCAGTCGATCACGTCCCAACTGCTGACTCTCGATGATGATACCGTCGTCGCGCCGGGCCACATGCAGAACACGACGATCGGCTACGAACGGCAAAACAACCCCTATATACTCGATTACCTGGGCGTGCCATGATCCATCCACGTCTGGCGCGCCTGCAAAGCCTCCTCACCGCGCTGGCCCTGGATGGGCTGGCGCCGCGCGCGGTGAGTGTGGGCTGCGGCGCGTACCCGTCGGCGTGGGTGCTGCGCGAGACGCTGCCGGGCTGGACGCTGTACGGGTTGGATCGCGACGGCGCTGCCCTGCGCTCCGCGCGCCGAGAAGCGCCGTTCACACGGCTGATCCAGGCGGACGCGCGCAGCCTGCCTGGACTGCTGCATGCGCGTTTCGGGCTGGTGCTGGTACGCCACCCGGACCTGTACCGCTACCACTCCGCCTGGACCTGTATTTTTGACAGCCTGCCCGCGATGTTGGCGCCAGGGGGCGCGCTGCTGGCGACCTTCTACGCGCCGGAAGAAGCCGAGGTCGCGCTGGCGCTGCCGGTCCCGACCCTTGCCCCGCTCGACGAAGATCTGCTCGCGCCGCCCGACCTGGGCGGTCACGACCGTTTTGCGCTGGCCTATCGCGCGCCGGACTAACTGACCGCGGAACGTGCTAAAGTCTACACGGAGTTCATTACAGGTTCATTTGAACGAGAGGCTAACGCCTATGGCAGGCAGCGTGCGGCGGCAGTGGCAGTTCATGTGGCGCTATTGGCGCGGACGCACGCCGTGGGACTCTGGCATTGTGCCGCCCGAGGTGATCGCGTGGCTGGACGCGGCGCAGGCCGCCGGGCGACCAGCGGGTCGCGCGCTCGATATCGGTTGCGGAACGGGTACGACCTCCATCGAATTGGCGGCGCGCGGCTGGACGGTCACGGGCGTCGATTTTGCCGCCAACGCCATCTGGCGGGCGCGCCGCAAAGCGCGGGCGCGGTCGCTGGCTGGCACGCTGACGTTCCGGGTGGCGAACGTTGCAGCACCGGAGTTTCTGAGCAATGCACCACCCGTCGATCTGGTCATTGACGTGGGCTGCCTGCACAGCCTGACCAACTCACAGCGCCCGATCTACGCGGCACATCTCGCCCGGCTGACACGTCCCGGCACCGAGTTCTTGCTGTACGCCTTCATGCCGCACATCACCGATTCCGGGCGCGCGTTAGGTATCTCACCGGAACGAGTCGCCGCGTTGTTCTTCCCGGCCTTCAGTGTGATCGATCGGGTCGTCGGCGAAGATGTGAGGAGCCCTACCGCAAGTGCGTGGTACACGCTGCGCCGTGAGGAGAGCCGCTCGTGACGCACGTGCTGCTGATGTTCATCGATGGGGTAGGGCTGGGCGATGACGATCCCAGCGTGAATCCCTTTGCTGCCGCACACACGCCCACGCTCAACGCGCTGGCGGGCGGTCAGCGCTGGCTGCGGACCACGCCGCGCGTGGACACTGGGCGGGCGCTCTTCATCCCGACCGATCCGCGCCTGGGTCTGCCGGGCCGCCCGCAGAGCGCTACCGGGCAGGCGACGATCGTCACCGGACGCAACGTCCCCGCTGAGATCGGCGAGCACTACGGCCCGCGCCCCAATTCTGCCGTACGCGCGATCCTCGACCAGGGATCCGTGTTTAAGCAAGTTACCGAGGCAGGCGGCGCTGCCGCGTTGATCAACGCCTTTCCGCCGCGTTTCTTCGCCGCCGTGGAACGGGGAAAACGCCTGCCCTCATCGATTCAATACGCGGCGTTGGCGGCGGGATTGCGCCTGTTGACCGAGGACGATCTGTACGCGCAGGCGGCGATGAGTCCCGACTGGACGGGCGAAGGCTGGCGGGCTGAACTGGGATATAGCGATACGCCGCTCTACGAGCCCGAAGCCGCAGGTGTGCATCTCGCCGGGCTGGCGCAGCAGCGCGAATTCACGTTTTTCGAGCATTGGGTGACGGACGTCATCGGGCACCGGGGGCCGTTCGAGCGCGGGGTCGCGATATTGGAGCTTTTCGACGCGGTGATGATCGGGCTGCTCAGCGCGTGGGATGACGCCAACGGTTTGATCGTGATCACCAGTGATCACGGCAACCTCGAAGACTTAAGCTTGCGCCACCACACCACCAACGACGTACCGACCGTGGTCATCGGATCGGCGCGGCACGCCTTCGCCGCCGGGCTGCACGACCTGACCGGCATCACACCCGGCGTGCTGCGCGTTCTGCACCTCAACGGCACAGGCGAGGAACCTCCCACCGAATGATTGGCGGGAAATCCCTCGCCTGAGGTTGGCGAAACGATGAGCGCCGCGTGAAATCAGGCGGCGGCGCTGGTCAGCCAGTTCAACGCCGCTTCCTCTGTTTCGAATGCCCTCACTTCATGCATATAGAATTCTTTGCCAGGCAGAGCATTGGTCAGCATGCGCGGGATGGGCGCGCCATAGAACGCCGTCTGCGGCAGCATGACCCGCACACGGAAAAACTCGCGCGTGCAGTCGCCGACGCACGCCTCAGCGAGATCGACCAACAGGCGGCCCCGGTAGCCTTTGAGGAAACTGCGCAGTTCTCGGCTGTCTTCTGATGTCACCCGCCCATGAGGGCTGCATCGGATCACGTCGGGGGCGATTTGGGTGAATTGGAAGCACATGGCGCCGCTCCTGGTTAATTGAATTTTACCTAAAATTAAACAAGAAACGGTTCGCACGTTGTGTCACGCGGAAGTTGAACCGTTTTTAGTTAAGACGATTTTACTAATATTTTAACTTATTGGCAAGATAGTGATTTTGTGCCGGTCAAAATTCGGCAGAAATTCACGGCACTGCTGACTCGTCCGATCGTCGATCGGTGCTATAGTTGAGATGATACGCCGGGCCAGCCCCCGGCGTAACGTGGTTTATTGCGCTCGTTTTTGACCTGACAGCGGAGAGGACACAATGCCACAAACGGAACCCGTCAGGGTCGGAATCATCGGGGTGGGTAACATGGCGCGCGGTTATATCCGGCGCCTTCTCGATCAGCATGCGCAAGACACGCGCATCGTCGCGCTGTGCGAACCGTCCGCCGACCAATACGCCGCCGCCGCGCCGCTGTTCACCGAACGCGGCCTGACGCCTCCTCCTAACATCCCGGATTTTGAGGAGTTTCTCAGCGCTTGCGCGAGCGCGTTGGACGCGGTATTCATCCTCACGCCGCACGCCTACCACCACGATCAGGCCAAAGCCTGCCTTGAGGCTGGGTTGGATGTGCTGCTCGAAAAGCCCATGGTGATGTCTGCCGCCGAAGCGCGCAGCCTGATCGCCGCGCGCGATCGCACCGGGCGGCAGCTCGTCGTGGCCTTTCAAGGCAGCCTCTCGCAGCAGGTCCGCACTGCCGTCAGCATGCTGCAATCCGGTCAGGTCGGCGAGATGCTCGGTATCAGTGCGTCGATCTGGCAGAACTGGCGACAGAATAGCACAGGCACCTGGCGTCAGGACCCGGTCATCGCGGGCGGCGGCATGCTGTTCGACACCGGGGCGCATATGCTCAATACGGTATCCGATCTAGCCGGGCAGCCGTTTGTCGAGGTGGCGGCGTGGATGGATAATCGGGGTGCTCCAGTCGATATCACCAGCGTGATCATGGGGCGGCTCGAGTCCGGTGCTTATGTGACGATGAACGCCTGCGGCACTACCATCAAGACCTGCCAGTCGGATATTCGCGTGTTCTGCACCAAGGCGATTCTACGTACCGGCGCATGGGGCGAGCGGCTGGAAATGCAGCGTCAAAATCGCAAAACGTACCGCAAGGTTCCGGTCCCGGCCTCGAAAGGGACGTGGGAGCAGTTCTTACTGGTACGCAGCGGCGCGATCGTGAATCCCAGCCCGCCCGAAGTGGGTCTGCGTATGGCGCTGTTGTGGGATGCTATCCGCGCCTCTGCCGCGCAAAACGGTGCGCCGGTCCGGGCGAATTAGCCGCGTGAGCCACTTCCAGGGAGGAGATCAGGACGCAATGAGCGCATTACCACGTGTGACTGTGTGGAACGAGTTCCGCCACGAAAAAACCAACCCGGCCGTGCGTGCCATCTATCCTGATGGTATGCATGCCGTCATCGCCGGGGCGCTGCGCGCCGAGGGGTTCCCCGTAAGGACTGCCACGCTGGACGAGCCGGAACACGGTCTGACCGATGAGGTGTTGGCCGAAACGGATGTCCTGACCTGGTGGGGCCACATGGCTCACGCCGACGTGTGCGACGAGATCGTCCAGAAAGTGTACGAGCGGGTGCTGGCGGGCATGGGCCTGATCGTGCTGCATTCTGGCCATTTTTCGAAGCTGTTCATTCGCCTGATGGGGACCTCGTGCAACCTCAAATGGCGCGAGATCGGGGAGAAAGAGCGGCTGTGGGTCGTGGAGCCGGGGCATCCCATCGCCGCCGGGCTGGGCGAGACGATCGAGATTCCCCACGCGGAAATGTACGGCGAGCGTTTCGATATCCCCACGCCGACGAGCCTGATCTTCGTGAGCTGGTTTCAGGGCGGCGAGGTCTTCCGCAGCGGGTGTACGTTCCAACGGGGTCGAGGGCGGATTTTCTATTTCAGACCCGGGCACGAAAGTTACCCGATCTATTATCATCCGGACGTGCAGCGCGTGATCGCCAATGCGGTGCGTTGGGCCGCCCCGGATACCATCTTACCCACGCAATACGGACACCGTCCGCAGCCGTTGGAGTTGGTCGTCCTGGTGGACTAAGCGGCACCCAGATCACAAAGCGCCCGGTGTATACCTCCGGGCGCTTAACTTGCCTGTCAGAAAATCACGGTCACGCCGCGACGGTCGTCTGCGCGTCCGAGGTCGGCGGGACGGGCGGGCTGAGCGGCAGCGTGAAGTAGAACGTCGAGCCTTCTCCGACCCGACTCTCCAGGCCGATCTGCCCGCCGTGCAACTCCACCAGACTCTGCACGATGGCCAGCCCTAAGCCGGTCCCTTCAATGCCATCCGTCTCAGGCGTGCGCACGCGGTAGAAGCGCGTGAACACGTGTGCCTGATCCTCCGGACTGATGCCTAAGCCCGTATCCTGGATTGCGATTTGCACGAAATTGTCGATCATCTCCGCGCGCACCCAGACATGCCCCTCGGGCGGGGTGTACTTGATGGCGTTACCCACCAGATTGACCAGAATTTGTGTCAATCGGTTTTCGTCCGCGGGAATGGGTGGCAGATCGGGCGGCACCCGAACGTCCAAAGTCATGCCCTTTTCATTAGCCTGGGGCACAAAGCGGTCGGTCACGCGCTCCACAAGACTGCGCAGCGGCACGGGCGTGTACTTTAGCTGGATGCCGCTTTCGATGCGCGCCATATCGAGCAGATCATCGATCAGCTGCCGCATGTGCGACACGGCCTGCTGCACGCGCTTGACGTACAGCGTCCCCTGATCGTTGAGCGTGTTGGTCATCGTGATTAGGTCTATGTAACCCAGAATAGTACTGAGCGGATCTTTCAGATCGTGCGAGGTTGTGGCGACGAGTTCGTTTTTGAGCTGTTCGGTTTCTTTGAACGGCGTGACGTCATGCATGACCACCGACCAGCCTACTTCGAGCGCGGGCACGATCGAGACGTGATAGGTGCGTTCGTTGGAGAGGCGCATCTCCTCCACGACAGCCTGCTTGAGTTCGCGCGCGCGCTGATATAGCGGGATGAGCTTGGTATATTGGAAGACTTCTTCAAAGGGGAGTCCGGTGTACTGTTCTTTGGCGGCCAGTCGGCATGCTCCGATCGCCGCCTGATTGACCAGCACTAGCTTCCCTTCCTGATCCACTACGACCACCGGCTCCGCTGTGCTGCGCAGTACGATCTCGAGCTTCTGCCGCTCGACGCGCATCGCATCAAACAGCCGCGCGTTGTCGATCGCGGCGGCGGCGCGAGCGGCCAGACGTTTCGAAAATTCCAGATTATCCTCGGTAAAGGCGTTTTCGGATTGGCTGTCAAGCGAAATTACGGCGATCACGCGATCTTCGCGCGTGACCGGGACGATCAGCACCGAGCGCGTACCCGGCACGACTTCCACATAATCCACATCCTGCGTCACATCGGCGATGTTTTCCGACTCACCCTTGCGGGCGCAGCGGCCGATCAAGCCTTTCGTCAACGGCCAGCCATCGCGCTGAAGTTCCTCCCACAGCGCTGGCTCATAGCCGTAGCCTGCCACAAATTGGAGTGTTTGCGCCTCAGTATCGACCAGCGCCACCGCTGCCGCATGGCTGTTCGTGAAGCGCAGCACCCAGTCGACGGTCAGCGTCAGCACGCGGTTGACGCTCAGTGTGTAATTCAGCTCGCGGTCAATACGGCTGAGGATTTCCAGCTCGCGCACTTTAGACGAGAGTTTCTCGTCTGTGTTCTGGTACAGACGCACGGTTTCCAGCATGACGGCGAGATAAGCCGCCAGTGCGTCGAGCAGGGTGCGTTGTTCGGCAGAAATCGGAATCAGGGTCGGTGTGTTGTCGACGATGATCACACCTTTCAGGCGATCACTCACCTGGAAGGGCACGCTGTAGAACAAGCGCAGATCGAGCGTGCTCAACAGCCAGTTGAGGCGTGTGCCGGTGTAGGGTTTGCTCGGCTCCACGAAGACTGCCCGGCCCGCGGCCCATTCGTCGAGCAGCGGATCACTCTCTTCAGAGTCTCTCTTTAACGATCGAGATCTCGATCTGTTCCAGCAGAAACTGGCTTTCAGGGTCGGGCGCGGCATGGCTGAACGCGCCATAGACCAACGCCTTCTTTTCCTCATCGAACAGCAACGCGAGCCCGCGCTCGAAATGCAGTTGGTCGGTCAGGGCGTGGATCAGCCCGTCCAGAATCGCGGCCTGGTCCGAAGTTTCGCCCATCGCCGCCATGACCTCGCGCAGCGCGACCAGCCCGCCTTCGCGATCGCTCAACGCGGCCCGCGCCTGCTTTAGCTCGTTTTCCACCGCGACGATCGGGGCGCTCGCGCGCCGCGCCTGAACAACTGACCAGACGAACAACGCGCTCAGACATACTGGTAGGAGTGCAAGCCAGCGCAGCACGGCTGCCCCTGGTCCACCCGCCAGGGCAATCACCGCTGCCACCAGTGACACACCACCACCCACGGCCAGAATCAGGATATCGTTCCGGCCCAGACGTATGACGTGATTCTTGCCGGTCCCCCCCGGCTGGTCCTCGGTGGTCTTCATGCTTCCCGCCGTTCCCCACTTTCCGTCTGACAGGCCGCAGCCCTATGTAATTCGCCTATCGTGTACCATTATACACCAGGATCACCAGCCCGAAAGTACGGGGAAAGTAAAAGCATTAACAAGGGAAATATGATGAAGTCAGAGGCGCTTTACTACGCTCCCATGTTGTCTGGTTTTGGTGTCGCAGTTAGCCAATGTTATGGTGCGTAAAACGGCACAGGCACGAAGATCAGCGCGAACAGCACCGCCGTCCCGATCCCGATCACCGTGCGTACCGCGCCGAGCGGCGCCAGATCGTCGTGTGGCGGCGGGTGGCGCAGGCCGGTCAGCAATCCCATCACGGCCCAAATCATCCAGCCGAACCAGAAACCGAACAGCCCCAAAAAGGCCAGAAGCGCGAACGCGATCATGGCCAGCGGCCACGCCCGGCGGCCCAACAGCGCATAGGCCACGTGCCCGCCATCAAACTGGCCGAGCGGCAGCAGGTTGAGCGCCGTCAGCAGCACCCCGAACCACGCCGCCAGTGCCATCGGGTGCCGGTAGAACACAAACTGGTCGAGGTTGTGAGTGTGGATGACCAACCCGGCCAGCGCGTCGAGCAGCGGCGGATTCGCTACGCGCCGGATACCCATATCGATCCACATCTGCGGCAGTCCGACCACTGGTTGGGCGCGCAGCCCGATCAGGAACATCGGGATCGCAACGACCATACCCGCCAGCGGCCCCGCAATGCCCACGTCGAACAGCGCGCGGCGGTTCATCAAGGGGCTGCGGATGAAGATCACCGCGCCCAACGTGCCCAGCGATCCGCTCACGGGCAGCGGGATGAAGAACGGCAGGGTCACGCGGACCCCATGCAGCCGGGCAGCGATATAGTGGCCCATCTCGTGCACGCCCAGGATCAGGAGCAGCGTCAGCGAGAAGGGCAGGCCATCGCGCAGCGCGGGCCACAGGCGCGGAACGTCCCAGTTCCGCAGGGCGCGCCATGTTTCTATTGGGGGAATACCAGTCAATGCCGCGCCCATTGCCGTGGTAGTCACGATCGTCACCAGCAGCAACCCCAGGTGCAGCCACCAGCGTGACGCCATGGGCCGATCGTTGATCCGGCCCTCGATGGCGACGACGACGTCTTCGCCTCGGTCGCGTTGGAGCATCGGCGTGAAGCCGAGCGGCTTGAAACGTCTTTCCACCGTGTCATAGAGCGTGTCACGGCCCGGCGCGGCGGGTTCGAACGTGCCACGAAACACGTACACGCGCGTTTTGCGGCGCCGATCTTCGCGGTGTTCTTCGCCTGCGATGGCGAGTACACCGCTCAACGCCGCGCGCAGCCGCACCAGCCGGGGATCGACGGGGGGCAGGGCGGGCGCGTGCGACAGGCCGGGCGACACGTCAGGGGCAGGTGCGCCGCTGGGGTTGGTCACGGATCCGGAGGTGGTTTCAGATAAGCTCATGATACTTTCGTCGTTGATACAGCGCGGGGAGTCAAGCTCCGACTCCCGCGCGCAGTCGAGTCACCTTAAATCTTAGCACGTCACAGCGCATTTGGCGCATGCCGGGAACCAAGACAGGCCCCGCGTGGAGCCTGTCGATAACCGGTAATGACTTCGACCCACGGCACGCGAAATCGGTCAAATCTTTGGCAGCACGATCGACTGCTGCCCCTGGTATTTACCCTTCTTGTCCGCGTAGGAGATGTCGCACTCTTCGTCCGCTTCGATGAACAGCACCTGCGCGATACCCTCGTTCGCGTAGACCTTGGCGGGCAGCGGCGTCGTATTGCTGATCTCCAGTGTGACGAAGCCTTCCCATTCCGGCTCGAAGGGCGTCACGTTGACGATCAGGCCGCAGCGGGCGTAGGAGCTTTTGCCGAGGCAGATCGTCAGCACTTTGCGCGGGATGCGGAAGTATTCTACCGTGCGGCTGAGGACGAATGAGTTAGGCGGGATGATGCACACCTCGCCCTGAAAATCCACCATCGACTTGGGATCGAACGCCTTGGGATCCACGACGGTGTTGTAGACGTTGGTGAAAATCTTGAACTCGTCCGCCACGCGGATATCATACCCGTATGACGAGACGCCATAACTGATCACGCCCTGGCGCACCTGCGCCGGTTCGAACGGCTCGATCATGCCGTGTTCGAGCGCCATTTTGCGAATCCAATGGTCAGGTTTTAGTCCCAAGAGGTCTTATCCTTTTCTCTGGAGTTATATTCAGCCGGGCGTGTCGTCACCCGTCGAACGATAACATAAGTCCGTGCGCGATCTCAGCCACGCGGGCCGCGCCGTGTCAGGCGTTGGTCCAATTCCCACAGCGCGACGCGATCGCTGTCGAAATGCAGCAGCGTCCGGGCGTCGCCATAGCCTAGCCAACGGTATTCGATGTGCTCGCGGGACAGACGCAGCGTTGATGTCTTGACCGCGATCCCGAAGCAGTAGCACGGAATCACATACAGATCCTCTCCCCACAGCGCGCTCTCCCGGAATTCCGTCACCGGCACGGAAAACACCGTTTGCAGCGGCAGCAGGATTGCGTCGGGCAGCGTGCCGATCTCTTCGAGCGCCTCGCGCCGCGCAGCTTCCAGCGGCGTTTCGTCGTCCTCACCGCCCCCGGCTACACCCTGCCACCAGCCCGCATCCGAGCGGCGCAGCAGCGCATAGACGGCGGTATCGGGGCCGATCAGCCGGTAGGGATAGATCAGCACTTGAAACGGCGCCCGCGCCAAAACTACATCACTTCCGGCGCGGACATGCCCATCAATGTGAGCACGCGCTGGAAGATCACTTTGGCCGCCCCGTACAAGCGCAGCCGCGCTTTGGCCACATCGTCCGGCACTTCGCTGTGCAGCACGCGGATTTCGTCGTACATCGGGTGGAACAGGCGCGCCAGTTCGAGCGCGTAAAAGGCCAGCTTGTGGGGCGCGGTGTCCTCGTAACACTGCACCAGTACTTCGGGCAGCTCCAGCATCTTGCGGATGAATTCGCGCTCGCGCGCACCGAGCAGCGCCAAGTCCGCGCCGTCATCGGTCACACCGCGTTCCTCCGCTTGCCGGAAGATGCCCGCGCAGCGCACATGCGCGTTTTGAATGTAATAGACCGGGTTTTCGTTGGCCTGCTGACGCGCCAGATCGAGATCGAATTCCAAATGGCTGTTGGGACTACGCGCCAGGATGAAATAGCGCACCACGTCCGCGCCCACGTCATCGACCAGATCGTCCTGCGTGACGAACTCGCCGCGCCGCGTGCTCATTTTGCGCTGCTCGCCGCCTTCGATGAGCGTCACGAACTGGTACAGGATCACGTGCACCGGCGTCCGGATCGTAGCCCACGGCCCGCAGCCCGCGCTTGACCGTCTCCGCCTCGACGATGTGATCCGTGCCGAGCACGTTGATCAGGAAGTCGAAGCCGCGATCGAGCTTGTTCATGTGGTAGGCGATGTCGGGCAGCGCGTAGGTGGGCTCGCCGCGTCGACTTAACCAGCACGCGATCTTCGTCGTCGCCAAACGAGGTCGAACGAAACCAGACCGCTTCCTGTGCGTCGGCGGGGTACTTGGCGCGCTCGGACTCGTCCGGCACCTTCGCGGATCACAGAGCGGTAGACGTGGCCGTTATTCTCTAGAATTTCCAGGGTGTTCCACACGCTCTTATCTTCGTAGAGGCTGTTCTCGTTGAAGAACACATCGAAGCTGATGTTGATGCGGTCCAGGCTGCGCGTGATCCACTCGAACATGGCTTTCTCGGCTTCGCTCTTGAAGCGTTCCCAGGATGCATCTTTGAGCGTGTCACCGTGCTGCTCGACCAGCCCCTTGGCGATGTCGATCATGTAGTCGCCCTGGTAGCCGTCGTCGGGCAGGGGCCGTCGCTAGCCCGAGCGCCTGAAGGTAACGCGCCTGCAAACTCTGCCCGAGCATACGCATCTGGCGACCCGCGTTGTTGAAGTAATATTCCATCTGCACGTCATAGCCGATGCGCCCGCAGCACATTCGCCCATCGTGCTGCCGATCACGCCGTTACGCGTGTGCCCGACCGTCAGCGGACCGGTCGGGTTGGCGCTCACGCATTCGACCTGGGCGCGCTTCCCCTGCCCGATCGTCAGTGCGACAACATTTTCCCCGGCGGCGATGATGGCGTCCACCTGGCCACACGACCCATTCTTCGGACAGACGCACGTTCAGATACCCTGGCGGAGCTGCTTCGAAGGCCGCGACGAAGTCCGGCAGGACCGCGTGGTTGGCGATCGCCTGCGCGATGTCCAGCGGTTTGCGCCGCGCGGCTTTGGCAAGCTGCATCGCGACCGGCGAGGCGTAATCGCCCATCTCCGGCTTGGCGCTGCGCTGGATCGGCAGCACGTCGGGTATCTCAAACTCCGGCAGATCGCCTGCGCTTTGTGCGGCCTGAAGCGCGCGGCGAATCACGGTGGCAAGTTCGGCGGGTAACAGGTTCACAACACATACTCCTGGTCCGGCAGGCGGCCACGCTGGCCGCCAGAATTGTCTCATCGGCATGCAACACAGCGGGCCATTGTAGCATATTTCGGCCCGCTGCGGGGACGGATTCCGCGTGGGGTTGGCGTCTACCGGTTGGTTGTATCAGTCTTCGCGGAAGGTGCGCAGCGTCTCCAGATAATACTCCGGCAGGCCGATGTCGAAGCGCCGCCCTTGCACGATCACGCCCAGAAAACCGTCTTCCTTGCGCAGCCGGTCCAGCGCCGAAGTCAGTTGGAACTCGCCTCGTTCGCGCACATTGTGCTTGATGTGTTCTTCCAGGTAATCGAAGATCTGCGGCTTGATTACGTACTGCCCGAAGACGGTCAGGAATTCATCCTCGTCCAGGCCGGGCATACCCAGGTTGGAGCGCGCGTAATCGAGCGTCGGCTTTTCGGCGAACTCGGTGATGTTGAGCAGTTCGTTCTCTTCCAGCCAGATACCGGTCGCCGTGCCGAAATTGCCGATCTGGCTGCCGGGCGTGCGGCGCAGACCTAAGGCGCTAATCCCGTGCTGGTTGAACACGTCAATTACCTGCTGCGCGCACGAGCGTTCGCCCTCGGAGCGGTAGAGGTGATCGCCCAGCATCAGCAGAAATGGCTCGTTGCCGATCATCTCGCGGGCTGCAGTACACGGCGTGGCCTAGCCCTTCCTGGCGCGCGCTGGATCGAGAAGCGGACATGTTGGCCAATGTCGAGCAGGCGGCGCGCGTAGTCCTGGAAATGGGCGGGCAGCTTGTTGTAATTCTCGATCGACACCTGCACCTTGAAGAACGACTCGAACTCGTCGCAGGTCTTCTTCCTGCACGATGATGATGATTCCTCGATCCCGGCGTTGCAGCGCTTCCTCCACGATCAGCAGGATGGCGGGCTTGGCGATGCCGTCGCGGTCCACGATCGGGAACATCTCTTTCTTGGTGGCCTTGGAGGCGGGGAACAGGCGCGTGCCGAAACCCGCGGCGGGGATCACGGCCCGGCGTACCTTCGGACCGGGCGCGATCGTCAGTTTGAGGCAAGGCATCTTGAGGTCGCGCTCTACGATCTCGATGATCGCCTGCTGATCGCTGGCGCTGCGCGCGACGAACTGCGCCGTGCCGTCGCCCTGCGATCCGACGCCTTTGCCGCCCCAGATGTGCGGCTTGAGCGGCTCGTAATTCAGGACGCGGTGCAGCACGGGCGCGGTGAGCTCTTCGGGGCAGGCGGGAATCGCGTAGCGGTCGAAGAACTGCTGCGCCTCGACCATCAGCGCGCCAAGCTGTTGATCGTCCCCGGCTTGCAGCGCGTCGACCGCCTGGTGAACGATGCGCGCGTTGATCGGTCCGAGCAGCTTCTGCACGCCTTCTTCGACTTCATTGTCCGCGAACGGAAATGAGCGATTCAGCCGCGCGAGGATTTCCATGGTGTTCTTCTGCGCACTGAGATCGACGATCACGAAATGCATTTCTTTAGCCGGACGTAGTTCGACCGTGTCCAGTCGTTCGCCGTCGAAGGTCATCAGCACGGGGCGGTTGCCGAACGCGCAGCCCTGGTCCATGCGCCCGCAGCGTGACGGCGTCGTGATCTCGCCCTGATAGGCGATTTCCATTTCGCCGCGCGTGGTCATCTTGAGATCGTAGACGCGGTTGAACGCGCGCGCCGTCAGCACGCAAATCGCCGCGCTGGAGGACAACCCTTTTTTCACGGGGAGATCGGTCTGGACGTTGTCGATCACCAGCCCGCGCACGTGGTAATTGGTGAGTACCTGGTAGGCGACTCCGGCGGCATAACTCCAGAATCCGCCGCGCTGGGCTTCATCAAGCAGAGCTTTGGGCTCCATGGGGATTTCGTAAGGGCCGACGCGCTGGCCATCCGGCGTCGTAGCCGACAACACCAGCGAGGTGGGGTGCGGCTCGACGTTGGCGTAGATGCCCTGGTTGGTGCCCGCGATCAGGGCGAACCCCGGCTCAATATCGGCATTGATGCGCCGGTAACCTCCGGCCCAGTCGGAATGCTCGCCCATCAAGCAAATGCGGCCCGGCACAAAGATTTTCACGCTGTACACTCCTTACCATGGATCGGCGCAACAAATCGCCCGCACAGATGGCGACCGGTATTGTACTCACTCTGACCTCAATCGGCCCCGGCGATTCCACGCGCGGCGCGCCGCCGCAGGATCAAGCCCGGCAGCGCGCGCAATTCACCCATGCCCGCCACCAGTCCGGCTACCACATACGCCACCGCGCCCACGCCCGCCAGCGCCATGACGCGCAGTGCCGTGCGAATCGTGCCCGCGTCGTGGAAGCCCATCGCTCCCAAGACCGCGTCCGCCAGCAGCACAGCCGCCGCCATTACCGCCGTCGCGGCTACGGCGCGCAGTGTTGTCTGGCCAAGGTGGCGCGCGTCGATGTCGCCCCAGCGCCGCCGCAGGATCACCAGCAGCAAGCCCAGTTCGATGAGAAAAGTCACGGAATAGCCCAGCGCCAACCCGCCGACGCCGGTCACACTCGCCAGCCGGTCATACAACGCGGCGCGTCCGGCTTCTAACGCGGCCAGCGCCGCCGGAGTGTTGCCCGCCGCAAACTGTTCTCCCCATTGCACG
The DNA here is from genome assembly GCA_963826505.1 of uncultured Chloroflexia bacterium. Taxonomy (GTDB): domain Bacteria; phylum Chloroflexota; class Anaerolineae; order Aggregatilineales; family Aggregatilineaceae; genus CAWGXG01. The sequence goes on along the minus strand of CAWGXG010000008.1, from coordinate 1,730,138 downwards.
AAAGCGCCGCGCAAGGCGTCGTCCACGCGGTTGACATAACCGAGGTACAGCCCGCCGACGATCAACACGTTCGCCCCGGCAGCGATCAGCGCCGTCCACAGCGGCGTGTAGGTATCTTTATCGGCGTAGAAGCTGCGCGCGATGACTTCGTGCAGACTCTGGAAGATCAGCCCGAACGCGAAGAATTGCAGCGCTCCATAGACCAGCGCGCTGTCCTGCGCGTCGAACGCGCCGCGCTCCAACAGGCTGATCATCGGTCTGCCGATCAGGATCAGGCCAACAGCGGCAGGAATGGTCGCCACCAGGATGAAGCGCAGCGCGCCGGACATCGCGCCGCGTTTGCGCGTGTCGTCGCCCATCTCGCTGAAGGCGGCCAGCGTTGGGAACACGACGAAACCCATGGCGCTCCCGATCAGCGTTTCGGGGATATTCATCAAGCGGTAGCCCCAGTCAAACGCGCTCACTGCGCCGCTGCCCATGCGTGAGGCGATGTTATTGAAGACCAGCGTGTTGAAGGTGACCACGCCCAACCCGGCCACGCGCGGCAGCATCAGCACGATCACCCGCCGTAGGGCAGGATCGCGCCAGCCCAGGCGCAGCGACCAGCGCATCTTGTAGTGGATCAGACCGGGGATCTGCACGCTGAAATGCATCAGTGAGCCGATCACCGCGCCCCACGCAATGCCGTAGACGCCAAACGGCCCGATCAAAAACGCGACTCCGAACAGAATCCCCAGGTCAAAGAGAATCGGGGCGAGGGCGGGCAGCAGAAAATGGTTATGACTGTGTAGAATCCCTTGAAACATGCCGCTCACGCTGAAGATCAGCGTGCTGATCAACAGGATGCGCATCAGCTTGACCGACTGGGCGACTTTTTCCGCGTCGAAGCCGGGTGCGACTACATGCTTGACCAGCCATGGAGCGAGCGCGAAGCCCGCCACGCTCAGCGCCAGCGTCACGATGAACACGGTATTGATCACGTCGCTGGCCAGCCGCCATGCGCCCGCACGGTCTTCCCGCGTGAGAAAGCTGCTGAAGATCGGAATAAAGGCATATGACAGCGCGCCCCCGCCGATCAACAGCACGATCTGCTCGGGGATACGGTTAGCCGTGACGAAGGCATCCCACTCGTCGCCCACGCCGAAGACACTGGCGATAATGAACGTCTGCGCCAGGCTGATTGCCTTGGCGGTCGCGAACGCGATCATCAAGATCAAGGTGTTGCGCGCCATACTGCGTGAGTCGGCTTCGGGCGCAGGGTGGGAGGCAGGTAGGGCGGATTCGGTCATGGGTCAATGCTCCGGTCGGCTGGTGTCCGCTGGGTGAATCCGTGAGTGCAGCAGAGATAACAATGAGGGCGCCATCCGTGCGATCACTGACGCCCTCAATTGGTGGTGACAGGTCGTATGCCGGGTTTAAGAACCGGCGTTGGCAACGGAGAACGTCCCCGCCTCGACCTCGGCCTTGGCTTCCGTCGCCGGGAAGAAGTTCTTGTTGTATTTCAGTGCTTCATTGAATTTGCTGAGCGCAGCTTGCGTCTCGCCCTGCGCGGCATAGGCCATGCCCTCGTAATAATACGACTCCTCTACGTAGGGCGTCGTGCCAATGGTCGAGTTCGCATAGACGATCACGTCGCTGTAGCGCCCGCTGTAAAGATAGGCTTCGTACGGGCCGAACTGGTACCACAACATGCGGAACGGCAGGCCCAGGCGCAGCGCCTCGTCAAAAGCGTAGGCGGCGTTGTCGTATTCTTTCAGCAATACATACGCCGATCCCATATTGAACCACGCGAACTTGTCTTCGCGGTCGCGGCGGGCCTCGTCGCGAGCCTGATCGCGCGCGGTGACATAGCCATACTGCGGATCGACATAGTCGCCCAGTGCGGCACGCAGCTCCATTTCGCGCGAAGATTCGTACACGACGATGAACATTCGGTTGAACTGCCGCCAGTGATCGTCGAAGGCGCTGTATGGGCTGGGACGCCCCTGCTGCTGATTGCTGCCCAGATAGCTGTCAAACGTGAGAAACTCTTGCTGGTAATCGTCATACCCGATCAACAGCACATAATGGCCCATCCAGCCTTCGTTAGCCGGCTGGATGCTCTCCTCAATCACGACCGGAAAATTCGCCGCCAGCAGCCGTTTGAGCACCTGAGTCGTGCCGCCGAAGCGGTACAACGCTTTGACGCCGGTATTATCGTTGACGAAGCGTACCATCTGCCACGGGCTGACGTTCTTGTCCTCGACGTTGGGTTTCATCCAACTGGCCGCGACCTCTTGATTGCTCGTCCAGCCGTAATACGATAGCGCCATGGTCATGGTCGTGGGGCCGCAGTTGTTCCAGCCCTGCTGCTCGTAGCGGACACGCGACAGATCGAGCTTATACGTTGCGGGCAGGGGAGTATCGCTGGCTGCCTGGGGTGCCGCCGCTACCGCGACCGGAGTGACCGAAGGCAGCAATTGCGTAGATTGGGTCGGCGCGCTGTACACTGGGAGCATGGTCGGCACGGGCGTATTGATCTGTCCGACCGGGATGCCACCCACGCTTTCTGTCGGAGTCAGCGTTGGAGCAGGCGTGGCTACGTCCGCCGGATCGACCAACGGCTGGAGCGTCGCGGGGTCTTGCCCCGCGCTTTCCGTAGGTTTGGGCGTCGCCGTATCTTCCTCCGCGAAGAGCAACTGCTGGGCCGCGTCGCTGCTAGAACCTCCTGCCACTGTCGGAATCACCTCGAACGGTACGGTAGGTCGCAAAGCGTCAAAGGGCGGGAACATATCGATCAACCGCTGTTGGTAGCGAGGCTCCAATGAGCGGAAAAACGGCGGAAACGCGATAGCGAAGATCACCAGCCCGATTACCGCCACGGCCAGACCCGCGCCCGCCAGCGCCAGAAGCGCCTTCATCCAGTTGGGCATACGGTTGCGCCGTCGCCGGGCGTGGCCCTTCTTGCGGCGTGTCGCGTTAAGGGGCATGTTGACTTCGGTGGGGACGCCCAGGTGATCGTAATCGTTTGGCACCGTCGAGGGCACACGTTGATGTTCGCCGGTGCTTGTTTTGCCCGTCCGGTTCGATCCCATTACTTGTTATACTCCTTCGCCAATCCCCCAGCCGGCGCGCTGTTGCGGTTGGCTCACTGGCCGCTGCGTGAGCCAGAGCTTCCAATACACGATGCGATTGACCATCATTCCAATGTGCGCAGCATACCATCCCATGCGCCGATAACCACGCACGGCACTATAGCGCATTCCCATCAAGTCTGCCAGGGTCGAGTTGATGCGTTGATCTGTAAATGCAAGTATGGCATAGGCGAGGGCCGGGCGCATCTTGGCTGCCCTACGGTCGCTCAACGGCTGCCAGGCGCTTGCGGCTTTGCGCCGTGCGGAGTGACCTCGTATAATTGCTCCAAACGGTGGCCGCCCTCGGAGGTGTGGGAATGAGCTTCGACGATATTGCTGCACGGATACGGCGGCAAACAGAGAAAAAAGGCCAGGCTGAGGATGCCCCGCGCGATTTCCGCGAGCTGTACCTGTTGCGCGCCCGCATTCTGGGCGTGTTGATTCGGGATGCCCGCGAAGCGGAAGCGCTGACCGTGCCAAGCTGCGCGGCCCACATTGGCGTTACGACGGATACGCTCGAAAGTTGGGAATGGGGCACGGAGATGCCCAGCTTGCCCCAACTGGAGTTGATCGCCTACTGCCTGGGACTGCCGGTCAGTCACTTCTTCGGTGCCGACCCTGTGCTGCGCGAAGAACAGCACCGCGATGTGGACTCGGAGGTCTACGTTGACGTGCGAAATCGGCTGATCGGGGCACAGTTGCGCGGCATCCGCGAGGAACGTGATTTGACGCCCGACCAGCTCGCGGAGCAGTCAGGTGTGTCGGCGGGCAACATCACCGCCTACGAGCTGGGAACGCGCCCGGTGCCGCTGCCCGTACTGATGACTCTGGCGTCGGCGTGTGGCGTGAGCATGGCCTATTTCCTGGAACGCGCCAACCGTGTCGGTGAATTCCTGAGTCTGCAAGAGGACCTCAAGCATTTCAGCGAGATGCCCGCCGAGGTGCGCCAGTTTGTTTCGCTGCCCGGCAACCAGCCCTATCTTGATCTGGCGATGAAGCTCGCCAGCCTGGGTACGTCGGAACTGCGCAACATCGCTGCCGCGATTCTTGAGATCACGTTGTGACACACTCCGGCCAGGGTGACGACATCCGCTCGCCCTGGCTGGCCTGCCCGATACTCGCCCGCCCGCAAACGCGGTACAATCGCCCGCCATGACCGCGAACCCATCCCGCTCAACCTCATCCCATTGGACGTTTTACGCTGCCGTCGGTGTGCTGCTGCTGGCCTCGGCACTGCGCATTCACGGCCTCAACGCGCAGGGCCTGTGGGGCGATGAAGGCTGGTCGCTGTGGCTGGCGCGTGGAGATTCCGTTCGCGACCTGACCATGACGATGGTGGTCGATCATCACGGGCCGGTCTATTCCGTGCTGCTGCGCGGCTGGGCGCTGGTCGCGGGCGACACCGTGCTGGCGCTGCGCTGGATCACGGTGCTGTTTTCCATTGCGAGCATGGCGCTGATCTACCGGCTCGGCGCGGCAATGTTCAACCGCGCGGCCGGTGTAGGCGCGGCGCTGGCCTTCGCACTAATGGATAAGCAGGTCGTCCTGACGCAGGAAGTCCGCGATTACCCAATGGTGTTCTTTACCATGATCGCCATCGCCTATTTCTACGTGCGCTGGCGGCAGTCCCCGCGCGGCGGGGCCGCGTTCGGATTCGTGGCGGCGAGCATCTTCGGCCTGTACCTGCATTACTACTGCTACATGGTCAATCTCGCGATCCTGGTCCACGCGCTGCTGACGCTGCGCGATCGAGCCGGGTGGCGGCATTTCCTGGCGCTGAATGGGCTGATTGCGCTGGCTTTCGCGCCGTGGCTGCCGGTCGTCGTGCACCAGTTCGTCAACACGCCGGTCGATTCCGAGGTATTGAACATCCACGGCATGCCCTTCAATCGCGCCACCATCGACTATCTCACTTCCGAGTCATTCGGGAAGCCGGTTGCGCTCTATCTGCTGCTGATGTTCGTGGGCGCGTGGGGGCCGATCAGCGAGCGGCTGCCCGGCCCGCTGATGCGCATAGCGCGCGACCGGCGGCTGTCGGGAGCGCTGCTGGGCGTGCTGTGGTTCGCCGTCCCGCTGCTGATCACCTGGGCGCTGCACACCCGCTACCCGCTCATCACCGATCGCAATATCGCGGTCATCATGCCCGCCATCGCGTTGCTGGTAGGGGTAGGACTGTGCGCGTTTGACCGTTGGGGCGCGCTGTTCATCACCGTGCTGATTATCGTTAACGGCCTGCTGGTGACCAGTTCCTATTTCCACCATCCGCCTTGGCGCGAGTTGGCCGCCGCCGTAGCCGCCGATTATCCGGGCGGGGACGAGCCGGTCCTGATCGACGTCGAAGGCGCGCACGCCGCGCTGTGGGTGCATCTGACGCTCGACCTGCCGGGGGATGATATGCACCGTGTCCTTAACCTGCTGCCCAGCGAAGCGGAAGGCATCGACCGCGCCGTCTCGCTCTACGATCTGCGCAAACGCTATGGGGCGGCGTTTGTCCCACATTTGCAGGCGCTGATCGCCGATACGCCCGGGCTGTGGCTGGCTTATTGGGGTGACGAAACCAAGAAACACGACGTGTTCGACGTGCTGGCCCTGGCTGGATTCCAACGCACGGCGACGCTGCGCTTCGAACATCTCGGCAGCCCGATCTACGCCTACCGTTACGACCGGCCCGCGCTGATGGACCGTGTGGCAGAGTTCGCCGGGCCGGACCAACCGCCGATCGCGCTGCGGCGTGCCGTGTGGCCAAACTCCGCCCGCGCCGGGTCGGAGGCTCACGTGTTGCTGTGGTGGAGCGCGGACACCGTCCCCCTGGTCGATTACACCGTCTCCGTGTTCCTGCTGGATCAAAACGGCGTGCTGCGTGCCCAACATGACGGCATGCCTGCCGGGGACGACGCGCCGATGACGACCTGGGCGCCCGACGCACTGGTCTTCGACGCGCATGTCGTTCCACTGCCCGATGATCTCGCGCCGGGTACCTATACCGTCGGCGTCAAGCTGTACACGTGGTGGGACGGCACCATCCTACCCACTGCTGACGGCGCGGAATATGCCACACTCGGCACGATCGCGGTCCGGTGACGCGGCCCGCTGGCACAACTTGCCCAATCCGGGTAAAACAGGCACGGGGGCACAATTCCATTTCCCAGCAGCAGGTAAGGAGTCACAACTATGCCAACGGCAGATGAATTGAAAGAGAAGGGCGTCGCGGAATTTATGAGCGGGGATTACGAGATCGCCGCCGAAACATTCCGCCAGGCCGCCGCCGCCTATGAAGACGCAGGCACCGCCGATATGGTCGCGGAGATGCAGGTCAACCTGGGGTTGGCGCTGCATTCGATGGGCCAGTATGACGAAGCGCTGGAACAAATGACAATGGCGCACGCCGTCTTCGTGCAGATTAACGATCCTGAACGCACAGCCCAGGCACTCGGCAATATGGCGCGTGTTTATGCCAAATTGGGCAACACGGAACAGGCTATCACCAATTACCGCGAAGCGTCGGCGATCTTTATAGAGCGCGGCGACGAGGAAAATTACGGCCAGACCGTGCTCGCCATCGCCGATTTGCAGTTGCGCGGCGGCCAGCTCATGAAAGCCGCGGCTACCTATGAGGCCGGGCTTGAGTTCATCAAACATCCCAACGCCCGCCAGAAGATGATGCGGAAAATGCTGAGTCTGCGCGGTCGCCTGACCGGGACAGGTCTGCCGCCCACGCCGGAACACACCGATTCCGACACCGATTCAGACGAATAACACCGTACCTCGCGCAAGCCGTCGCGCGCCCACAGGGAGACTGCGGTAGATGGTCAGAGGCACTACGGGGCCGCTGCCCGCACGCATTGGGCCGTACGCCATCGCTGAGAAGATCGGTTCTGGTGGGATGGCAACCGTGTATCGCGCCTATCACCCGGACGATGGGCGCGAAGTGGCGCTGAAGGTACTGGCCAGCCGCTTTGTCGAGCACGAAGCGGTGCGAGTGCGTTTCGAGCGCGAGGCGCGGGCGCTGCTCCAGCTCAGTCACCCGCATATCCTGCCGGTTTATGACTACGGCGCGGATGCCGGCACGCCTTATCTGGTCATGCAGTTGCTGAGCGGACAATCGCTGGATGACCTGATTCGGAACGGCCCGCTGCCGGTCGGCCAGCTTGGCCGCTTGACACGCCAGATTGCCAGCGCGCTTGACTACGCCCACGCGCGCGGCATTATCCACCGGGATATAAAGCCCAAGAATATCCTGCTCGACGGAAACGGCACGCCCTTTCTGGCCGATTTTGGCGTGGCCTTTTTTGCCGAAACCGAGGAAGCGGCACGGGTGACCCTACGCGGCGCGTTCTTGGGCACAGCGGCTTATGCGTCACCGGAACAGTGCCGGGGCGAGCCGCTCGACCGGCCCAGCGACATCTACTCGTTCGGCGTAATGGTGTTTGAGATGGCGACTGGGAGGCTGCCGTTCGAGGCGCCCAGCCCGCTCGCCCTGCTGAAGCTTCAACTCTACGAAGACCCGCCCAATCCGCGCGCGTTTAATCCTCAACTGCCGCAGGAACTCTATTTCGTGTTGCTCAAGGCGCTGGCCAAACTGCCGGATGGTCGTTACCCCTCTGCCATGAAATTCAGCCTGGCGCTCGACGAAGCTTTGAAGTTGCACCCGCCGCCGTCGCATGCCGTCTCCGGGGACGATTGGTTGGTGGGCAATATTGGTGCGGTCGATCCCGATCGCCCGGTATCCGGCCCCGTGTCGGGGATGGGACCGCCCAGCACACCTCAGGACACCCCAGCAACTGACGACAACGTGATCCTGCTGCCCGCTCCCCCAGAAGGTGAGGCCGCGGACGATGGCGCGGGTACCGCGGACGAGCCGTTCGACGATACCTTCGACGACGCGTTTGACGATCAGGATGACGCTCCATTCGATGACCTGTTCGACAACTCCTTCAGCGACGCGGCGGTGCCCGACGCGCCCGCGCCGGATGTCGAGACGGGCCAGGACGAAGACATTGACGGATTCCCCGAGTTCGAGGATGGAGATTTCGCGGATGCCGCTGATGTGGGTTCAAATTTCTCAGATGATTTCGAGGATTGGTTGAAGACTGCGGCCGCCCAGAACCCGACGATCGGTGATTTTCCGCCAGACGATGTCGTATTGAATCACGACGCGCAGCCAGACGCACCCGATCCGTCGATCCGCCCGCTGCATGCCGCGCACGATGGTCCTCGGCTGCGTCCTCTGACGCCGCTCACACCACCGGAGAAGACGCGCCGCTGGACGTGGACGCGACTGGCCGTTTACGCCAGCATGGCCGTTTCGCTGCTGACGATCTCTATGGGGATGCTGCTGGTTTACGGCGCGCTGTTCTCGCCCGGGCTGGCGCTCGACGCGACCTATCGTGGGCCAGCTTTGCCCACCGTGTTCGATTACCCCCGCGCGTGGAGTCTGACCGAGGGCGATCTGGCGGTGCTGTCGGCCAGCAGCGCGCCCGCGCTGTTCCTCTCGAATCGCCCGGTGACGCCCGGCGGTCCCTACGATGCCGCCAGACTGGTGATCGCCGTGCAAAGCATCGATCCGGTTGAGGTCTTTCGCGTGCCAATCCGCGTGCCGCGATCGCATCGCCGCCGGGCCACCGTCCACCTTTGACTGTATGGTTGCGGGGCGTTTTGCCGCGCCGGAATTCGAGCGGTTTGATACTGCTCGCTATGTGGGCGCACGCTTGCCCGGCACGCTGCCTCCCACGCGCGCTTCGCCGCCCGTCATCTTGTTGGCGACCGGGGAGTCGCGCTGGGTGGCACTGGCGATCGTCCACTGGGATGGGTACGACGAGGCCCGCGAACTGTTGGCACGGGTGGCGCGTTCGGTGCGCTGACCGCCGCACGTATGTTAAGTAGACAACACTCTTCTTAACAGTATTCTAGCAGCAGAGGCGCTTTTACCTGTGCTACACTGGCAACAGGGGGCCCTGATGGTGGTGGCAGGTGGTAGCCGGATGAATCACGATCTCATCGGGAGAAGCGTCGGGCATTACACGCTGCTCGAACGGTTGAGCGCGGGCTCGATGTCTTCTGTTTATCGTGCCCGCGAGCGAGACGGACAGCACCGCTCAGTGGCAATCAAGATTTTGCCGGTGCATCTGGCCGCCGACGAGACCGTCCACGAACGCTTTCTGCGCGAAGCGCGCATGGCGTCGCGCCTCAAACACCCACACATCCTGCCCGTGTATGACTTCGGTGAAGATGACGACGTGCCCTACATTGCGATGAAGCTGGTCGATGGCGGCACGTTGGCCGATCGCATCGCCAAAGGGCCGCTGCCGTTGCTAATGATCGTGCGGATTCTGGCCCAAGTCGGGGACGCGCTCGATTACGCGCACACCCAGGGTGTGATTCACCGCGATATTAAGCCGCAGAACATCCTGTTCGATACCCAGGGCAACGCCTATCTTGGTGATTTCGGGATCGCACGCGTGACCGCCGGTACGGAAACGCTCACCGGAAATGGCGCTTTCATCGGCACGGCCGCTTATGCGTCGCCGGAACAATGCCGGGGCGAAGAGATTACGCCGACGTCCGATATTTATTCGCTGGGTGTCGTGCTCTACGAGATGCTGACGGGAACGCTGCCGTTCGCCGGGGCGACGCCGCTGGCGCTGATGCACCAGCACATCAACGAGCCAATCCCCAACCCGCTCAAGCAGCGGCCCGATCTCCCGATCTCGGTCACAGAGGTGCTGCGCAAGGCGCTCACCAAGCTGCCCGCCGTACGCTATCAGACGGCCTCTGCGATGAGCAGCGCGTTCAACACTGTGATGCGCCGCACCTTGGGCACGGGGCCGCTGTCCGAAGCGATGCCGCCCGTAGGACCCAATCCTGTCTTCACCAAACCGGCCAACGCCTATCAGTCGCCGCCGGTGCCTGACGAGCTGCTGCGCTATCTGGCGCCCACACGCCCAACACCGCCCGCCGGTCGGCAGCGGCTGGCCCGCTACGGCCATATTGATCCGGGCGAGGGGATGCCCGAGCCTGAGCTGGAAGCCCTCGGCCCGCTGCTGCCAACTCAACCCGTGCGACCCCAGACGGCGGATACAGTGTTTTGGACGCTCGTGATTCTGGTCGCGGCGCTGGCGGTGGTCGTCATCGCCATTGTGATCCTGACGCTCTAATCCCGTCCCCTGGAGGGACCATGTCGAAACGCCTGCGTTACACCGTCGAGACGCTGCTCGTTAACGCTCTGATTGTCTCGTCGCTGTACCAATTGCTGGTCTACCTCGCCAACCGCCGCTTCTGGCGGCAGACTCCGGCTATGCCGGTCGAGGTGCCGCCCTCGATCAGCGTGGTGATGCCGCTGCGCGGCAAGACTCCCGACACGTTGGCTCAATTGCACGTCCTGGCGGTCAGCGGCCCGACCGATCGCTATGATGTGATTTTGGTGGTCGAAGGCGATAGCGACCCGGCGTTGCCCGTAGCGCAGACGGTGGCCCGATCCTACCCCGGCACCGTGCGGGTCGTGATCGCCGGGCCACCGGGCAACCACGTTGCCAAATTGAATCTCCTGCAAGCCGGGATCGCAGCGGCGCAGGGCGATTTGGTTGCGCTAGTGGAACCGGGCGCGCAGCCCGACGCGGAATTGTGGAATGCGGCGTTGGCCGCGCTGGCCGATTCGGGGGTGGGCGGCGTCTTCTGCCCGCCATTGGTTCTTGAACCGGAAGCGCACGGCTTGAGCGCGTTTCAACGCGGCGGCGAGATGTTTACCGCATTGCACGTCAACCACGCACGCACGGCCGTGCTGCCGTTCGCCGCATTGAACGGTCGGATCAGCGCGTTGGCCAGCGGCTTCATGCTTATCCGGCGGCGCGCACTGGACGATATGGGCGGCGTGCTGCATCTGCTTGATGATGCATCCGAGGGTGACGCCCTGGGGCGCGCTCTGCGCGAAATCGGCTGCCGGATCGTGGCGGTGCCGGTCCCGGTGAGGGTCGAGTTTGCTCCAGAAACGTTCAATGAGGCGATCGCTCACTTGCTGCGCCGTTTCATCATCCACCGCATGTACCGCCCGGCGACGTTTTTCGCGTGGCCGATCACCAATCCGCTGACGGTTGGTTTGGCGTTGGGCTTCATCACCGAGCACGAGGGGCGTTGGTGGGGCCGCCGGACGTGGTGGATCGCCGTGTGGCTGCGCATGGCGATCGCCTATGAGCTGGACCGGCTGCGTTTTGGGCGCGGGTTCACCTGGGTGGCGTACGCGCAATTGTTCATGCTGGATACGTTTATCGCCCCGGCGCTGTGGGCACGCGCCCTGTACCAACGCACTTTCTTATGGGACGGTCGCCTGTACACGATCCAGCCGGGGGGCAAAACCCGCCCCGTCGATCGCGAGTCCGGAGCGCTCCAGGCATAGAAAAACCCCTCGCCAAAGTGTTGGTCGAGGGGTTGTATCGTCGTCGCCATGTGCAGGGGGCGGGTTATTCCTCTTCTTCTTTTTCCTTCACAGCCTTTGCGATGATCTCCGCCTGGAGCTGTCCGGGGACGCGCTCGTAGCGCAGGAATTCCATCACGAACACGCCGCGACCGGCTGTCATCGAACGCAGGTCGTTACTGTAGCGCTGGATTTCCGCCAGCGGCACTTCGGCGGTGACGATGCTGCGGCCCGCTTCAGTTTCCATGCCGAGCACGCGCCCGCGCCGGGTGTTCATGTCGCCCATGATGTCGCCCATCTTCTCTTCGGGCACGGTCACGCGCACTTTCATGATCGGCTCCAAGAGCACGGGTCCGGCCTGTTCGAATGCGTCGCGGAACGCGCCACGTCCGGCGATCTGGAACGCGATGTCTTTGGAGTCGACCGGGTGCATCTTGCCATCGAAGACCGCGGCGCGCACGTACTTCACCGGGTAGCCTGCGATGACGCCACCGTCCAAGACCTGGCGCACGCCTTTTTCCGTCGAGCCGACGAATGACTGGCTGATCGCGCCGCCGACGATCTCGTTGGCAAATTCGAAGGTCGGCACATCTTCTTCATCACCTACGGGCGAGGGCAGTGGTTCCACGCGCAGATGGACTTCCGCAAACTGGCCCGCGCCGCCGGTCTGCTTTTTATGGCGGTAGACGGCGCTCGCGCCGCGCGTGACAGTTTCCTGATAGGGCACCTTCGGGATGCTCGTGTCCAGCCCGACGCCCATGCGCGCCGAGCGGCTGATCGCAATGTCAATATGGGTGCCGCCCATGCCTTCCAAAATGGTCTGCTTCAGCGCGGCGTCTTGATACCAATGCAGGGTCGGGTCGGCGTTGGCCAGTCCGGTGAGGACCTCGCCCATTTTGGCGCTGTCGCTCTGCGTGCGCGGATGGAGCGCCACGGCGTAGACCGGCATCGAGAAGTGCGGGCGCACGACGAGCTTCTTGAAGCCCTTGGCCAGCGTGTTGCCGGTCTGCGTGTCGCGCAGCTTGGCGACTACGCCAATATCACCCGCGTGCAGCATATCGAGCGAAATCTGGGTGTCGCCGCGCACGGTCATCAGGCTGCCCATGCGTTCTTCGTGACCCTTCTCGAGGTTTTGCAGGGTGTCGTTGCCCTTGATGCTGCCGCTGAAGAGGCGGAAATAGGTCAGCGTGCCGTACTTGTCGGTGTGGCTGTGGAAGATATACGCGACCACCGGTCCGCCGTCGGTCAACGGGGGATCGAGATATTCGACTTCCTCACCGAGATCTTCCTGCACTTTGACAGCGGCGTTCGCCGGGAGCGGCGACCAGCGATGCGATGGTGTAGATCAGTGGCAACACGCCGATGTTGTGCGTAGAACTGCACGCGAAGACCGGCACGACGCGCAGCTCAGGGTTACGCGCGGCGGCACGAATCCCGGACATAATCTCGCTGTCGTCGAGCGTTTCGGTCTCGAAATATTTCTCCATCGAGCGCGTCGTCGGTCTCGGCGGCGGCTTCGATCATTTCCAAGCGGGCCGCTTCGACGTCGTCAGCCAGATCGGCGGGGATGGCGCTGGCGTCTTTGCCCGCGCCCATGAACGCCTTCTGTGTCAGCAGATCGACCACGCCCGCGAAATCAGCCTGCGAGCCAATGGGCAGCAGCACCGGCACAAAGCGAAAAGCCGGGAAACGTTCGCGCAGGGCATTCAGCGTGGTGTTGAAATTGGCGTTCTCGCGATCCATCTTGTTGACCACGGCCAACACCGGCAGTTCAAATTCGTTCGCATATTCAACGGCCAGCTCGGTACCGACTTCGGGGCCGCTAACAGCGTCCACGACCAGCATCACGGCATCGGCCACACGCACGGCGTTTTTCGCTTCACCTTGAAAGTCTACAAAACCGGGCGCGTCGAGCACATTGATTTTGTAATCTTGAAATTCGACCGGGATCAGCGACGTATATATCGAAAGGCCGCGGTCCTTTTCGTCTTCGTCAAAGTCGGCCACGGTGTTGCGTTCTTCGATCTTACCCATGCGTGTGATAGCGCCGGTACTGAACAGCATGGCTTCTGCCAGGCTTGACTTACCGGCGCCCTGGTGGCCTACCAGGGCAATATTCCTCACGTGATCTGTTGTGTACACCTTCATGTGGGTCGAACCTCCAATATTTAGATTCAGTGCGCATAAAGCAAACAAAGTCCCGGCACCGATGAATACCGTCTGCCGGGCTTCGTTCGGCTGTCGGTTTGAACGTGGTGATTGTACGAGACGGTTAAGCAAAAGTCAAAGGTTTTTCACCTGATCCGCGCGTGAAGTGGTCTGCCGCGTGTGGTACACTTGCGCATATGGAATTCGCCGCCGCGCTGAGCGGCTCGCCTGATGTGGATGGGGATATGCCTCGTGTCACTTCTGAACGCGCCCGCCGCGCCGCGTGGGCCGGAATGCCGTTACTGGTCTATGCGCTGGTCGCGCTGATTATCACCTGGCCGCTGGTTCGCCATCTGAACAGCGCCATCGCCGGGCTGGGCGTGACCGACACCTACGAGGTGATCCGCCACACGTGGTGGGCGCGCGAGCAAATTCTGCACGGCCACAACCCCTTTGACCAGCCGCTGCTGACGTATCCACACCCGTTCACCAGCCGGGTGATGTGGGCTTATCCGCTGCAACACCTGCCGGGCGCACTGCTCGCGCTTGTGATGTCGCCGGTAGCGGCAGTCAATCTCGTAATGATCGCGACGTTGGCGCTCAACGGCTGGGCGGCCTACACACTGGGCATGGCGCTCAGTGACGGAAAACGTGCGGCGGCAGTGCTGGGCGGGTTGGTGTTCGAGGCGCTGCCGGTGGTGCAGGGCCATCTCAGTGTGGGGCATCCTGGCATCATTTCGCTGTACGGATTGGCGCTGTTCGCGTTGTGCTGGCGGCGCGTGTTGTTCGCGCCCGATGAGGAGCGCGACGCGCGTGGCGCATGGCGGGCGGCGGGGTGGGGCGGGGTGTGGTTCGCCATCACTGCGCTGACCTATATCTCGCAGCTCGTGTTCGTGCTGCTGCCGCTGGTCGCACTGTCTGGGCTGTACCTGCTGCTGTGGGACCGGGCGCGGCTGGTCAGGCGCGGCGCTGCACTGCGCAGTCAGCCATGGCTGCAGGCTGGGGCAATGCTGGCGCTGGGCGGACTGCTGATCACGCCGTTTTATATGCCGCTGCTCACCGACGCTGGTCGCGCCGAGCTAGGCGACGTGGCCGAAACCGGGCGGGTCGCTTTCAGTGCGGATTTGCTGGCCTTTATCAGCCCGTCGCCGTTCGGACCGCTGGACGATCTCGGGCTGTCGCCGGACTACGCGCGCGACGTGCTCGGCGTCAATTCGGCGGAAGGCACAGCCTACCTGGGCGTGATCGCGTTCGGGCTGGCGCTGCTGGCGCTTGTCAAGCGTCGCGAGGCGCGACTGTGGGGTTTTGTGGGATTGGGCGCTATGCTGCTGTCGCTCGGACCGCTGCTCAACGTACGGCACGAGCTGGTGCAGGTGCGCTTCGAGGACTACCATTCTTATGTTACACTGCCCTGGGCGTTTTTCCAGCAGTTACCTTTTCTCGACTCCTCGCGTACGCCGGGCCGTTTCAACGCCCTGACCGGGTTGGCGCTGAGCGCGTGTGTCAGCCTGGGAGCAGCGGTTCTTTTCAGTGGGCTGCGGCGACGCGCGGTGCAGGTCGCATTGGTGATCGCTTGCGGCGCAGTGATCGTGGTCGAATACCAGCTTTTCTCGCCGTTCCCCATGCAAGACGCGCACCTGCCCGCCTATTTTGACACGCTGGCGCAGGCCGACGATGTGCGTGCCGTGCTCGATCTCCCGTCTCAAAACCGGTTGGCGCTCAAGATCGGCCTCTATCAACAGATCGCCCACCATCAGGCGCTGATCGCCGGGTACACGCTGCGCCGCACCGCGCAAAATCCTGCCCTGCTGGCTGTACTGGATCGCGCCACCGCCGGGCCAGACGCGAGCGGTCTACCGGAGATCTCGACCGAAATGATCCCGTACCTGTTCTCGACGGCGGGCGCTGATCGCGTGATCATCCACAAACAGTTTTACGCGGATGCGGTGCGCGTAGTGGACCGGTTGCGCGGCGTGTTCGGCGATCCGGAGTACGAAGACGATCAGATCGCCGCCTTCGTGGTGCCGCGCACTGATTTCCCGCCCGACGCCTTTGCGGTTGCCGCCAGCGCCGAGGGGTGGAGCACACCGGTCGATATCTCCGATGGCTTCACGGGCGCATTTCTGACCGGGGCAGGGGAGTGGTCGATCTTCACCGGGCAGCCGTTTGGTGAATTGACCTTTCGCAGCGCGCCCTATCACACGCCGCACCGCATCGCCGTGTGGCTGGACGATCACCTGATTGGCACGTGGATTGCGAACGGGTTGGCCGAGAGCGTGCCTGTCTGGGCGGAACCGGGCTTTCACACCCTGCGCTTTGAGTTGTTGGACGGCTGCGCGCCGTATGGCTTCACGGCAGAATGTCTGAATTCCGCCGATCTCAGCCTGCCGTGTACGCCGGTCGATCCGCCGCTGTGTCTCAGCGCGGCCCTGGAGCCGCCCACCTGGACACCCCAATCGCCCCCGACTCCGCTGCCGGTCACGCTGGGCGACGGGCTGCATTTGCGCGCTTACACGATCGATCACGTGCCGGGCGAGCGCGTGGTCCGCGTTCGTCTCTATTGGGAGTCGGCGCACCCGCTGGCACACTCGTACGCGCTGTTCGTGCATATCGCTGATCCCGTCACGCGTGAGCCGGTCGCGCAGCATGCAGATTACCCGTCGGTACTTACGACGCATTGGGATGGCCAGGCGCAGTGGGTGTCGGACGTGGTGATCGCGCTAAACAACGACACGCCCGATGGCACGTATGCCATCAACGCGGGCTGGTTCGACCCCGTGAGCGGTGATCGTCTGACCGTGTACGGCGATGGGCCGCACGCCGCAGACGGGATTATCACGCTGGGGACAGTGACGTTCGAATAGAAAACATGGAGCGCGCCTGCCAGCGCCCCCCGTTAGCTAGAATGAGTTATCTGAGGCGACCGAGTCCGCCTCAACCAGCGGTGCAATCGCCGTGACTACACCCGGTAGATCGTGCGTGATGATGCGCCACAGCGTATCGACTTGGCGGCGCGTCGTCCCGCCGCGTGCCATAATCCCCAGGTTCGTCCAATTCTCCCAGGGAACCTCAGGGTGCCGCCCGCGAAACTCCGCCGACACGCGGCACGCCGCGTCGCGGATCATCGCGAACCGTCGCAATACAATATCTTGTCGTGCCAGGTCTGACTCGAAGGCCGAGAGGTCAAGTCCGTTGGTCAGAAAAACGATGCGCTCGGCAGAGAACAAAATGGTAAGTAAACATCCGGAGTCACAGTCCATCGATCATCCTCACTGAGTCTCAGGATCGGTTGGCCCGGGGGCGGACCGCGCGATCTGGATGTCGGGGTCATGCGATCATTTCTTATTTTACCAGGATTTGCCGCGCGCTGCGTTTGCTCTCAAATCCGGGCCGGACTACACTCCCGGCAAAGGGAGGTGTCATGTTGTCCGATGGGTTTGACCTGTCTCTGCCACCTGACGCCGTGGTGATCACAGCTCCGGCGGGCGGGGGTAAGACCGAAGCTGCCATCGAGGAAATCGTGCTGGCGCGCCAATTCAGCGCGTTTGGCGCGATCTGGGCGCTGCTGGCCACCGGCCAACAGATTCACGCCTTCCGCACGCGGTTGGCGGCGCGCAGCGATGACGGGGTGCAGTTTGGCGTCGAGTTCTTCACGTTCGATGCGCTGTATGCTCGCCTACTTGATCTCCACGGCGATCCGCAGCGCCTGATTGACACTACGACCCGCTCCCGGATTCTGCGTCACTTAGCGGCTGAACTGGCCGCACGCGGCGATCTCGATCACTTTGCCCCGATCGCGCATCTCCCGGGCTTCATCAGGCAGGCCGCCGTGCTGATCGACGAGTTGAAGCAAGGTTTGGTTGGGCCGGAGGCTTTTGGCGCTGCCGCTGCGAGGCGCGGACCCAAAGATCGCGATCTGGCGCGGTTGTATGCGGCCTACCAGCGCTTTTTGCAAGACAACGCTCTGGTCGATGATCATGGCGCGGGCTGGTTGGCCGTCGAACACCTGGAGCAAACGCTCAAGGCAGGCAAAAAGCCGGACGCGCCGTTCCCGCTCGAACTGCTGATCGTGGATGGCTTCGACCAGTTCAACTGCGTTCATGTGCGGCTGCTGGCGGCGTTGGCCGCACATGCCAAGCGCGCCGCCGTCACGCTGACGGACGCACCCGGTGATGCCGCACGGCATTTTCTGCGCTTTGAGCGTGCGCGCAAACTGCTGCTTGAGGCAGGACGCGACCCGCGCGGTCAATCTTTGTGGCGTGTGACTCCGCTGCCGCCGATCGCCGATCCGGTACGGGAACCCGCGCTCGATCATCTCGTTCGGAACGTATTCGCGGCGCAGCCGACACAGGGTCCAGCGGATGGGGCGCTGGCGCTGATCGAAGCGCCCGATGTGGGCCGCGAAGTGAGCGCGGTCTTGCGGCGTGTCAAGCGCCTGCTGCTGGATGGTACCGCCCCTGACTCCGTGCTGATACTCACGCGCGATCTGGCGCGTTATCGCCCGGCTCTACGCGAAACCGCGCGCGCCTACGGCTTACCGTTGGTCGTACGCGGTGGACTGCCGTTGGCTCAGAATCCGGCGGTCGCGCTGCTGCTGAACGTAATCGATCTGGCGGCGCACGATTTCCCGCGTCGCGACCTGATCGATGCGCTGCGCAGCCCCTACCTCGACCCGCCCGATCTCACACCCGATTCCATTCGCGCCTTGGAACGTCTGAGTCAGGCGCAGCGCATCGTGCGCGGTCGGGACGTGTGGCTGGGCGAAGTGCGCGACGTCGGGGCGCGTTCGCGCCGACGAAGACGGCGACATCCAATCGCCTGCTCTCACCACGGAGTCCGGCTACGAGCTGGCCACCGCGCTAAAGTCCTTTTTCCAGCGTGTGACACCGCCTGCCAGCGGCACGGTGTATGACTTCGCGCGTTGGATCGAGTCGCTGGTTGGACCTGATCCGGACTATGCCGAGCCCAGCCCTGAAGACGAAACCTCCGAAGAAAGCTCCTCCGCTGAGGCGGACGCGGTGGCGTTGCCCGCGCTCGCACTGCGCGGTGCTTGTGTGCGTCCGCTCTGGGCGGGATGCCGAGCGAGTTGCACGGGACGTGGCAGCGTTGGCAGCTTTCCAACGTGTGCTGCGCGGGCTGCGGGCCGCCCACGACGTGATCGCGCGCAGCGGTGCGCCAGAAGTCATGACCTGGGAAGATTTCCGCGCGGCGCTGGCGCAAGCCGTCGACGAAGCGACCGTGACCCCGCCGGGCGGCTTCAACCGCGACGGGCGCGTCCTGGCGACGGATGTGTTCAACGCGCGCGGTCTCCCGCATGACCATGTGTTCATCGTCGGATTGGCGGAAGGCGTGTTCCCCGCCTCGGCCCCGGAAAGTCCGTTCTACAGCGATCGCGAGCGGCAGGCACTGGCGCACGACGGAATCGCTTTGATCACGCTGGCCGAGCGTGCCGACGATATGAGCCTGTTTTACGAGGCGTTGGCGCTCGCCCGTCGTCATCTGACGGTCAGCCGCTTCACCGTGGACGATCGCGGTGCGCCGGTTCCAGCCTCGCCTTATTGGCACGCGCTGCGATCGGTGTTGGACGTGTCCACCGAGATGATTGAACGCGTCGCAGTGGGGGCGGCTCCGACGCTTGAGCAAGCGGCCACCCCCGGCGAAGCGGCGATCGCGCTTGCCGCCGCGTGGAGCGGCGAGCACGCGCCGTTTGAGGCGCTCCCTGCTGTGGGCGTGCACAATGCTTTGCTGGCCGATGCCACGTGGGGCGCGCGCTGGTCGAATGCACTGCGCGGGAGGGCGCTGGAAACCCGGCGCGAAGACCCGGCCCAGCCCTTTGATCGCTACGCGGGCGTGTTGGCGCACCCTGATTTGATCGCAGCGGCGGCGGATGCCTTTGGTCCGGACCACGTGTGGAGCGCCAGCCAGCTTAATGCTTACGGCGTGTGTCCGTTCCGGTTTTTCGCGGCGCGGCTGCTGCATCTGGAAGCGCTGGAAGAACCTGAAGAAGGGCTCGATCCGCAGATCCTCGGCCTGATCAATCACCGCATTCTTGAACACACCTACGCCCGCATTGCCGACGAAGGTCTGGCCATTACGCCGGAACACCAATCGCGCGCCATGGCGATTCTCGAAGCGGCGGCGCGCACGGTTCTGGCCGATGCTCCGCACGCCTACGGCTTCCGGGCGACGCCAGTCTGGCAGCACGAACAGGCCGAGATTGTGCGGCGCCTGGCGGCGCTCGTGGCGCTGGATTTCAGCGATACAACGCCGCTGACCCTGCATGGCAATCAGAAACCCGAAGCACACCCCGTCGCCGCTCAGCTTGTCGGCCAGATGCGCGAACCGTTTTGGCAGGAAGCGCCCTTCGGGTTGGACGGCGCGACCGCCCTGGAATTGGACGGCGAGGCCGGGCGGGTGCGTGTGCGCGGCCTGATCGACCGGCTGGATCGGGTAGGCGATCGGATCGTGGTGATTGATTACAAAACTGGCTCCACGCCTCACAGAACCGACGATATGGCCGAAGGCCGCGATTTCCAGATGCTGCTCTATCTCGAAGCGGCACGGACGTTGCTCACCCAGGCCGTGCCGTCCGTGACGGTAGCGGGCGGGTTATTCTGGCATGTGCGGCAGGGGTCGGTCAGCGGCGAGATTCGCACGGATGATCCCGCTCTGGAGCTTGGGCACCAGTGGCTGCATGCGCATATCCGCGCCGTGCGGGCCGGATATTTCCCCGTGCGACCCTCGAAACCGGATGATGATCGCTGTTCCCGGACTTGTGATTTTCGCGCGTTGTGTCGTCTGAACCGCGCCGCTCTGAACAAAGGAGATACCTCCGATGACCTCTGACAGCGATCTGCCTACGCTGCCCGATTTCCCCTCTTCGTTGGAGCCGTACGAGCTGCTCGAAATCCTGGTGGGGGAGTTGCGCACGCCGCTCAACGCGATCGCCGGCTGGTCGCGTGTGCTCTCCCAGGATTCCAACCTTGAGGCGATCTCGCTGGAAGCCGCCGACTCGATTGAGCAGATCGCGGTCTACGTGGCGGCGCTGCTCTCCAAAACCTCCGATTACCTTGACCGGCGGTCGGCGCGGTAGAACAGGCCACAGAGGACACGGAGGAGAGGGAGGGCACAGAGTGGAAACAGGAGAAAGGCAAGGCATTAACGCGATCGCTCAAGCAATCATTGGAGCGGTGATCGACGTGCATAAGGCGATTGTTCGTCTCATGTTTTCTCGCTGTCTCCTCCGCGACCTCTGCGGCGAATCGCTTCTGTTGAAAGGCCCTGTACCATGGATTTGACAGCAGAGCAGCGCGCGGCGGTGACTCTCCACGACCGGAACCTGATTGTCACGGCGGGCGCGGGCAGTGGCAAAACGCGCGTGCTGGTCGAACGCTTCATCGCGTTGCTGGACATGCATCCGGACTGGCCACTGCCTTCCATCGTGGCGATCACCTTCACCGAAAAGGCCGCCGCCGAGATGCTCAGCCGCGTGCGCGCCGCCATCGAGGATCGCATCCGCGCGGATGCTGCCGCTCGCGACGAGCGGAGTCTGGCCCGCTGGCTGGAACACCGCGCCGCGTTGGCTCAAGCTCGCATCGGGACCATTCACAGTCTGTGCGCGACGATTCTGCGCGCCAACCCCGCCGAAGCCGTGATCGATCCCGATTTCGAAGTGCTGGACGAGGCCGAAGCCGGGCTGCTGCTGGACGACGCGGTCGAGACGGCGCTGGCCCGCCTGACCACTGAAGATCGCCCTGGCTCGCAGATTTTGGCGTTGTATGATCTGCGCGATGTGCGGGCCGTGTTGGGACGCTATGCGCGGCGCGGTGCGGCGACTGACGTGGAGCGCGCGCTAGATGTGACGCCGGAGGCGCTGTTCGCGTATTGGCAGGCCACGTGGGCGGAAACTACGCAGGAAACCATGCACACTGCGCTGGCAGATCCGGCTTTGCACGACGCTTTTGGCTGGATTGCGCCTGAGACCCTGCCCGCGGACGACAAGCTCGCCGACATCTGGCGGGCGGTCTTCGCGCACGAGGACGCGCTGTTCAACGGCGACCCGGACGCGTTTGCGCGGACTGTCGAAGCATTGGCGGCCGGCATCAAGCTGAACGTCGGCTCGGCCAAGGCGTGGGGCGACAGGGAAACGGTCGCCGCGTCAAAGGAAGCGCTGGGCACAATTCGTGACTGGGCGAAAGCCGTGCTAAAAGACAGTCTCCCCGCACCCGCCGAGGCCGACGCCAATGCCGCCCATCTACTGATGGGCTGGCGCGACGTCATCGCGCTGGCTGCCGAGGTCTACGATGCGCTGAAAGTCGAACGCGGTGTGCTGGATTTCGACGATCTCGAAGCGCGCACGCACGATTTGCTGGAAAGCGTTCCGGCGGTGGCAGAACGTTACGCGCACCCGGTTAACGGCGAGTTCCGGCAGCTGCTAGTTGATGAATTCCAGGACACCAATGCCACCCAGCGCGACATCATTTACCGGCTGGCAGGTATCGGCGGCCCAGGCTCGGACGGGCGGCTGTTCGTGGTCGGCGATCCCAAACAGAGCATTTACGCCTTTCGCGGCGCGGACGTCAGCGTTTTCGCCGCCGTGCGCGAAGATTTGTTGGCACGGGGCGGGGCGGAACTGCCGCTCTCGATCTCGTTCCGAGCGCATGCCCCGCTGATCGACGCTTTCAACGCGGTATTTGGCCGCATTCTGACGCCGGGCAGTGGGCCCGGGGCGCGTTACGAGGTCGAACGAGGCATGCCGATGGCGGCTGTCCGGCCCGGCGAAACGTGGCACGCCGCGCCCTTATGTGTGATCGCGATCCGCCAGCCGGGCGGCGACAGCCCGCGTCTGAACGCGGGTGATCGTCGCCGTTGGGAAGCATGGGAAGTCGCCACGCAGCTTCACCAGTGGGTGGACGAAGCCGCCCCGGTGTGGGATCGCGAGGCGCGCGCCTACCGTCCGGCGCGTTATGGGGATATGGCGGTGCTATTCCAGGCGATGGGCAGCGTCACGCTGTATGAGGATGTATTCAAGGCGGCGGGACTGCCCTATCTGACTATCGCCGGACGTGGATATTACGATCGCCCGGAAGTCTGGGATCTGCTCAATTTATTGGCCGCGCTGCGTACCCCCGGCGACGATCTCGCTCTGGCGGTTGTGCTGCGCTCGCCGCTGTTCGGTCTGAGCGATGACGCGCTGCTGGCGCTGCGTCTGGCTCGCGATGCGGGAGGGAGATCGTTGACGTTGTGGGATGCGCTCATGTCGCCAGACGCGGCCCCCCTGTTTCCCGGCGACGAGCAATCCGCGCGCGACTTTGCGTGCGATGTGCTGGCTGAGTTGCGTGACATGGCCGGGCGTGCCACCGTCGCCGAAGTGCTGGCGCGCGCACTCGATCTGACCGGCATTTTGGCCGCGCTCACCGGGTTGGCGAATGGAGCGCGGCGGCGCGGTAACGTCGAAAAGCTGCTGGGGCTGGCGCGTGAGTCGGGGCGCGTGGCATTGGGCGCGTTTCTGGACTATGCCCGCGACCTGACCGCCCGCGAAGTGCGCGAAGGCGAAGCCGCCGTCGAGGCGGAAAACGCCGTCAAGCTGATGACGGTCCACGCCAGCAAGGGGCTGGAATTCCCGATCGTGGCCCTGGTGGATGCCTCCTGGGCCCGGCGAGGCACAGAATCGCCAGCGTTTCGCATTGATCCCGAGGCGGGCGCGGCTTGTCTGCTGCCCGAAGCCACTCCCGGCGAGGAAGTGGCCGAGCCGTTTGCGTACCAGTTGACCCGTCGCCTGGCCGAACGGCGCGATAGAGCTGAGCGCCGCCGCCTGCTATATGTCGGGGCGACGCGTGCCGCAGATCTGCTGCTGATCAGCGGGTCGCTGGATCGGTGCCCACCGGAAGCGTGGTTGGGCCAGTGGCTCGACGCGCTCAGCGCCGAACCTGACGATCTGGCCGGTCTGATCGATCCCGAATTCGGACGCAACGGTGACGTGGTCATATACGTGGGGCGCATGCGAAATCGCGCTCCCGCCTGGTCCGCCCGCGGATTTGCCATCGCGGTCACTCACCGCTTTGACCGTGAGCGGGTGGGATGATCCGGCGGTGGCGTCCGGCCAACCTGTACCGGGCATCGCGCCCGTGTGGCCATCGTTGGTGATGGCTGTGCCGGTCGATCGGCTCGCTCCGGCACGCGAACTCGCGGCGACGCATCTGGCCGAGCCCGACTACCCGCGGTGGCGCGACCCGGTGGTGCACCGCCAGACGGTGCTGCGCGATCGTGTGTTACACGATGCGCCGGACCCGATCCGCCCGCTTCCGGAACGCCCGCTGAGCGATTCCGCGCTGCGTCGCATCGCGGGCGAAGTCGTGCATCGCGCGCTGCGCCTGGATTTACTGCCCGGCAACACTGACACGGCGGAGTTGGAGCGGCGTTTGGTGGTTTACGCCTGGGAAGCCGGGTTGAGCGACGAACGCCAGCTCGACGAAGTGATCCCGCAGGCGGTCGATCTGCTGCGGCGCTATGAGGCCAGCGACATCTGCCAACAGGTCCGGCGTGCGACGCAGATCTACCGCGAGATACCGTTTTTCCACGCGGCGGACGGGCATACCTTTCATGGGGTTTTGGATGTGCTGATGTTCGACACACGACGGAATGGGCGTTGGACCGTTCTCGACTACAAAACGGCTCCGGTCGGACATTATCAGGCGCTGCTCGACGCGCGCCGCTATTGGCTCCAGGTGGGCGTCTACGCGCAGGCTGTCGCGGCCAAGACCGGACAGGATCCGAACGTCGCGCTGTATTACATCCATCCTGGGCGACTCGTTACGATCCGGACGGAGGACTGGCGCGCCGCGCTCGACCAGCTCGACGAGACGCTGCGCGCGGCGTTGGATGGCCCGGGGCAAAGTGACGTATGAGCCACTTGCCAGGCGCGCGCCGGGTGATGCTCCCCGACTGGATGAGTCGCGATCACCCGGTGACTAGGATGGTGCTGCGCCATGCGCCCATGACCAGCCCGCACCGCTGGGCGCGTTGGATTGGCGGCGGCCTGGGCGCGCTGTACATCGCGCTGATCACAGCCAGCAGCGTGATGGCCTATTGGAATGGCGCGCTGGATGAGTTGTTCTTGAAGGGTGAAGCGTGGTGGTTCGTCGTGGCCTATTTCCCCCTGCTGCTGCTGCAGGCGGGTCTGTTGATGGGCGCGCCTCGCCAGGTCTTTGGCTTGGGGCTGACGCTGTCCGGCACGCCGGCTGACGTGCAGCGCGAGTCGTGGGAGATGGTCAAGGTGACCAGTGATGGCGCGTCCCTGGTGACGCATGCGCGCTGGATCGCGCTGTTGTACCGCGTGCGCATCCTGCTGACCGCAATACTCGGGCTGCGCCTGTTGTTCGCGCTCATAATTGTCTTCCAGATGGTAGTCAGTTGGGATCGCCTGGACATGGCCTTGGGGGTTGGCGCGCCAGGATTGCCGCCGCTGCTGGGCTGGATCCTGGTGCTCGTGTTGGTGGTGGGCACGCAGGTAATCTTCCCAGCGCTGCTGCTGTTTGCGACATCCTATGGCGTGTTCGTATCGACCGTCATCTCGCATCAGCGGCGGGGCCTGTTGATCGTGATCCACCAGGGGATTGTGTTCGTGGCGCTGCTGGCGTTTTCCGCGACGATGCTGATCGGGTGGATCGCGTTGTTTCCCCACCAATGGGCCGCCAGTTATCGTGAAGACTGGCGGATCGGCAGCGTGTTCGCCATGCTAGTCACGGGCGATCAAGGGCTGCGGCTGCTGAGCTGGGAGACATTGTTGAAGATCATCAGCGGGGTGGACTACGGTATATGGCTGGGCGTACCGCTGCTGGCATTGGCTCTGGCCTTAATCGTGTGGTCAATCGGGCTGCTGCGCTGGTCAGCACGCCGCGCGGCCCGTCCTGGGAGGGAATGAGCGTGCGCGCGTTCTCGATTCTGGCCAATCTGCTGCCCGATTGGGCGCGTCCCGATCACCCGGCGGTGCGCTATTTCCGGCGTGGGCAGGCCATCCCCTTGCGTCGCACCCAGCGAGTCATGCGGCTGGTGATGGGAGTGGGCGCGGCGCTGGTGCTGATCACGATTAGCGCCGTGTTTGCCGGCCGTGACTCTCCCCTGGGATTGTCCGGTACGGGCGATTCTCAGGTGTACGCAGTGCTCTATTTCCCTGTGTTGATCGGGCAGCTCGTCGCGCTGTTGGCGGTTCTGCTCCTGGCGTCGGGCACGCTGGACGATGAGCGTCAACGCGGCGCCTGGGACGATGTGCGCATCACGAGCCACGGCGCGGAGACACTTATTCGCGCGCGCTGGGCTGCGCTCTTTTACCAGATGCGCCCGCTGTTGATCGCGCTGCTGGTTCCGCGCGTGGTGTTTGCCGGGCTGATGCTGGCCGATCTGACGCACTACCAGGGGCACGCTCTCGATTTCTACTTGATGGGCATCATCCCTGATCTGCCTCTCGCGGCCGGGGTCGTTCTGCTGGCGGCGCTGATGACGGCGACATTGCTGCAACTGCCGGTGCTGCTGGGCCTGAACGCGGCAATCGGGCTGGTAATGGCGTCGACGGTGACACCAGGTAGAGTGGCCCTGGCGGTGCGCGTGGCGGTATTGGCCGCCGAGATCGCGATCTTTGGGCTGGCGCTGAGCGGCGGCATGCGCGTGTTGGACGCGGGCAAATCCGGCGCGGCGTTCCAGCATTTGGGCATGGGCGCGCGCTGGCTGCGACTGCTGGCGTTGGGCTTGTGGGGCGACCAGGGGCTGCGCTTCATGGATCTTGAAACCACGCTCCAAACCTGGCCGGATGTGGATTATGGCGTGCTGCTGGGGGCGGCACTGCTGGCCGCGCTCACCGTCGAGATCGTGCTGACGAACGGGCTCCTAAATCTGGCAGCGCGCCGTGCAGCGCGTCCTGTCCTCGCTTGAACAGAAAAAAGCGGGCGCGCGCTGCGTCGGAGCGCGGTATACTCGTCGGGCGTCAGGATGTCACCGAAAGATAAGGATGATGGCGATCAACTCACGTGAGCGCTGGGCATACCGCATCGGATTGGGGCTGTTTGTGGTGTATGTCGTATGCGGGCTGTACCTGTTTTTGAACCCGTCGGACCTGATGGAGACAGTCTTCGGTACGCTGTTGTTGCTCACCCTGGGAGCCGGTCTGATCGGCGGACTGATCGCGGTCTACGTGCGCGACTGAACGGCGCGCGCCTGTGCGGTGGCACGCAGCACCACCGGCTGCCAGCTTAACGACCCATCCGGCGCGACGAAAGAGCGTACACGTGCCTTAGCAGTATTCACAAACGAGTCTCGATCAGACTCGTTAAGAGCCTCGAACTCAGCGCGGAAGATCGTCCGGGCCAGTACAAAACGGAGCAGCACGCCCATCGATTCCAGTCGCACCGCGACCGGTGCGATCTCGTCTGCTGTTTCCACGCTGAAACCTGCCTCTGATAGCACGTCGCGATAATCATCCGAGTCTTGCAGCACATCTCCCCACAACAATCCTGGGAAGTGCACCGCCTCACGCAGACGGGCCAGCCCTGGCGGCGGATCATCCGTCGCGAAGTCGGCCAACGCGTCGAGAATCGCACCCTGGAGCGGGTCCAGTGGTCCCCATTCCTGGATGGCGAGCCATCCCCCCGGCGCGAGGACTCGGCGCAGCGCGCGCACGGTCGGCCAGGGATTCGTCATGTGCAGGGCGAAGTTCGCGATCACCAGTCCGAACGCGCCCCGCGGGCAGGGCAATTGGGCCAGATCCGCCCGTACGAACGCGGCGTTGGCGGGCGCATACCGCCGGGCTAACTGCAGCGCGCACGGCGACACGTCCACCCCGGTGACGTGCCGGACGTGCGGCGCGAGCAGCCGCGCAGCCAGTCCGGTACCGGTCCCGGCGTCCAGGGCGCGCACGCTCGGATCGGTGGGCAAATTGGCGATGAAGTCGGCAGTCAGGGGAGCCAGCAGCGGTTCCGCGTCATGGAAGGTCGACGCGGCGGACGCATCAAAGAGGTGTCGGATGACGGCGAGGTGATCCGACGCGTGGCCGGGTGGACGGCGCTGGCCGCTCATGGCGCGACTTTGCGCCAGCCTTCAGCGGTTTCGTCGATCAGGCCATCGACGACGGCGTGCATCGCCTCAATCGGGGTCGCGCCTTCCGCCTGTGCGCGGTTGAACATCTGGATCTGGCGGTCGGCGCTGGTGCCCTGGGTGATGATGTTGCGGATATGGCCGACTTCCGCCCGCGATCCTAGGTCGTCGACCACATCATCCACGATGTTGAGCAATTCCTCCGCCAGCACGCGCATCGGAACCTCAGCGCCCCGGCCGAAATCGATCAATTTGCCGTCGATGCCGTAACGCACGGCCCGCCACTTGTTTTCTTCAATGTAGATCGTCCGGTAGATGCGCCAGGACTGGTTCTGATTGCGCAGTTGGATCAGTTTGGCGACGACGGCTTGCAGCAGCGCGGCGACCGCGATCGCGTCGTCAATGCGCGTGCACATGTCACAAATGCGGATTTCGAGCGTGCCCAGATTGGGGTGAGGGCGCGCGTCCCACCAGATCTTGGTCGGATCGCCCACCAGATTCTTGTCACCGCCAGTCGGTTTGAGCGTTTCCGCTTGCCCGCCCAGCGATCCCACGCTGCCCATGAGCTGCACGTAATGGTTGTATTCGGCCCAGCTGTAGAACTGGGGTGGGATGCCGGAGCGGGGCATGTTCTCAAAGACGAGGCTGCGATAGCTCTTGAGACCCGTGTTACGCCCGTGCCAGAACGGCGACGAGGTGGTCAGCGCCAGGATATGCGGCAGGAAGTAGCGCAGCTGGTTGAGCACATCGATCAGCAGATCGAACGCTTCGGGAGATTTGCCGAAGCCCAAATGAATGTGCATCCCGAAGATCAACAGGCGGCGCGCGGCGTCTTTCATTTCGTTGGCGAGGTCGTCGTAGCGCGCGCCCTCGCTGATGTTTTGATCCTGCCAGCGTGAGAAGGGATGTGTCGCCGCTGCGACGATGCGCCTGCCGTGCTGCGCGGCGACCTCCGACACGGTGCGCCGCAGCCGGACCAGTTCCTCGCGCGCTTCGGTAACGTTGCTGCAGATCTTGCTGCCGACTTCGATCTGCGACTGCATGAACTCCTGTTTGAGTTGATCGCCCAGCGTGACGCGCCCTTCGCCCATCATTTCCTGCACATACGAGGTGAGCTCGCGGGTTTCAGGATCGACGATCTGGTATTCCTCTTCGATGCCCAGGGTGAGCGGTGCAGTTGGCATAACAGGTCCCCCGTGTCAACGCACAAGCGCGCTGCTATAAACACCATCGCTATAGTATAAACTATAGCGCGTCTCGCGCTGCGCTGTAAACCGGGACGTTGAGCGAAGCGCCCTATCCTCCCCGTCGGCTTTGCTGCACACCGACTAACCGCCCGCCGGACGGCATGGTACAATGCAGGCTGTTGTGACGCTGTCCGCATGCCCTGGGGAAGACATGGATCGTTCACCGGATACCGCGCGCCGGTTGCGCCTGGCCGCGCTCGTGATCGGAGTTTTCGTGGTGGCGTTTGGCCTGGCTCGGCTGGCAGCGGACCGCGCCGCCCGACGCGTGGATTCGCGCCAGCGTGCCGGGTTCGCGCCCGTGCCCGATGCGGAAGACTCCAATCTGATCGCGGGCGCGTATGCTGCAGTGGATCCGGCATTGGTTGCGGCGCTGGACAGTGCGCGTTACGGCGGTGGACTGGGGCAGGCGGCAGCATTGGCGGGCCTGCCTCCTATCGGAGCCTACCTGCCGCCCAGCCGCATCATGTTCGCGCTGCCGACCATGACTCCGTCCGCCACCTTCACGCCTACGCGTACCCCCACCCAGACATTTACGCCTGTCCCGACGGCTACTCCAAGTCTGACCGCATCCCCGCCACGTGTCACGGTCCCGGCGACCGGATCGCGCACGCCTACTCGTACCCCTCCCGCGCGTACGCCAACTCCCTCGCCCACCGCTACGATCGTGGTGACGCCCTCTATGGTCCCCCCACCGACTTTTACGCCGCCAGTACGCTCGACCGGCGAGGCGCTGCGCTTGCCGTCACTGCGCGGCCCGCTCAATCCTGGCCTGTTAGGGTTGGGCTTGCTGCCAGCGGGGTATGGAGGATATGGCTGCGCGCCTGCCGGTTGGCCGGTCGACGGCGTGCTGACCCAGTATTTCCACCGCTGGCATCCCGCTATTGACCTGGGGATTCCGCTGTATACGCCGGTGATCGCCACGCACAGCGCGCAGGTGATCTTCGCCGGGTGGCGCACGGACGGCTATGGCAACCTGATCATCCTGGAAAACGGCCCCTTCCAAACCTATTACGCGCACCTGAGCGATTTCAACGTCAGCGAGGGGCAGCTCGTCACGCGCGGGACAGGTGATCGGCTGGAGCGGGAGCACGGGGAACAGCTCCGGCCCGCATATCCATTACGAAATTCGGATCGATGGGGGTGAAGTCGACCCGCTCACCTTCGAAAATCGGGGCTATCCACCCTGTTAAAATGACGCCTAACTGGGCGATAATAATCGCAAAAAATTAGTAAAACCCTTGACACCCGGCATTCCTCCCTTAAAATCCCCCGTGGTGTTGTACAGTAGCATCTCTGGCTAGGTCTGCGGTTGCTCGTCACGTATGGTAAAATCAAGCTAGCAAGCCTGCTTGCACAAGGAGAGATCAGCCATGTTCAAGAAGCGTTACCTGAAAAGCGGATCGGTCAAAGTGGAATTTACGCTGCCGGACGCCATTGCCGCCGAAGCCGAGAGCGTCTTCCTCGTTGGCGATTTCAACGATTGGGATGAATCGGCCACGCCCATGCCGCGCCTGAAGAATGGCAAGTTCAAGATTACGCTTGAGCTTGAGCCTAATCGGGAATACCAGTTCCGCTACTTGGTCAACGGCAATCAGTGGCACAATGATTGGGACGCTGACCGGTATGTCGCCAACCCCTTCAGCGGAGATAATTCGGTGGTCAATACGACCCCGGAAGAATAACCACGCCTGCCTGCAGGGGGGCGCGTCACCACGCGCTGTCGGGAGCTTTGGAGTAGACCCGCCCGTGTCAGCCTCACTTCAGGGGTTGGACGGGCGGGTGTTGCTTAGGTTGCATGCCACCAGCGGAGACAGGGTATGATCCACTTCGGACGCGAAATTACGGGTAGTCTTGACACGATCTTGCGCCGGGAATGGCTGGTTACCAACGGCCTGGGCGGCTATGCGATGGGGTCGCTGTCTGGGGCACGCACCAGGCGCTACCACGGCTTGCTCACGGCGTCATTC
Organism: uncultured Chloroflexia bacterium; assembly: GCA_963826505.1. GTDB lineage: Bacteria > Chloroflexota > Anaerolineae > Aggregatilineales > Aggregatilineaceae > CAWGXG01. The sequence continues at coordinate 1,699,171 of CAWGXG010000008.1, read as the reverse complement.
CAGCCGCCCGCGCGCCGGACGATGCTCGTCGCCGGTCTGGACACCTGGGTCGAGATTGATGGCCGCCGGTCGCCCATTGTGACGCATGAGTGGGCGGCGGGCGTGGTTCTGCCCGACGGGTATCGTCACCTGGAAAGCTTCAGCCTGGAAGATGGCATCCCGGTCTTTGTGTGGGGGGTGGGGGATGTGCGCATCGTCCAGCGGCTATGGATGGAGCACGGCAGCAACACCACCTATGTGACCTACACTTACGCGCGCGGCACGGCCAATGTCCGGCTGGTAGTCAAGCCGCTGTGCACGTACCGCGACCATCACCGCGTTACGAAAGGCGGTTTTCCGATCGACATTCAGGCGGCGACGCCGCCCTGGCCGAGCGGAGGCGATGATGACCGTGACGGCGCATCCCGATCGCGCGGCTGAACCGGCGCATCCATTCCGCGTGGCGACTAATCGGGGGACGATCACGCCCGATGCCGAATGGTGGTGGTCGTTCCATCTGGCGGAAGAGAAACGGCGCGGCCTGGATAACCAGGAAGATTTATTCGCGGCCGCGACCATCAGCGCCGACCTCAGCCGGGGCAGTACGCTGGCCGTCGTGCTGACCGCCGAAGACGGCGATCCCGCGCCCTGGCATGATGCTCTGTTGGCCGAACAGCAGCGACAGCGCGAGCTGCTAGAACAGGCGGGTGTGGCCGAAGCTCCGGGTTGGGTGCGCCAGCTCACGCTGGCCGCTGACCAGTTCATTGTCACCCGCGACATCGGTGGCCAGCCCGGCAAAAGCGTACTGGCGGGCTTTCCCTGGTTCAGCGACTGGGGCCGCGATACGATGATCGCGCTGCCGGGTCTGACGCTGGCGGTCGGACGCATGGACGATGCCGTGCAGATTTTGCAGACCTACGCGCGTTTTGTGGATCAGGGCATGGTCCCTAACCGTTTCCCCGACGCGGGGGAAGCGCCGGAATACAACACGGTCGATGCCACGCTGTGGTATTTCCAGTCGATTTATGCGGCTTTCAAGGCATTGGGGGCGGATCATCCCGCTTTCGCCGAATTGTACCCGGTGCATGGTCGGAGATTTTGCGCTGGCACATCGAGCGGGACGCGCTTCAACATCAAGCGCGATCCAGCGGACGGGCTGCTGTTCGCGGGCGAACCGGGCCTGCAATTAACCTGGATGGATGCCAAGATCGATGATTGGGTCGTGACGCCGCGCATCGGTAAGCCGGTCGAGATCAACGCGCTGTGGTTAACGCGCTGCGCATCACCGCTGAATTGGCCGCCGTGCTCGGCAATGCTGAAGACGCCGTGCGCTATCAACGCACTGGCCGACGAGGCGTACACCGCCTTCAACGCGCGCTTCTGGTACAGCGGCGGTTATCTCTACGACGTGATCGACGGACCGGACGGCGACGATCCGACGCTGCGGCCCAACCAGATTTTCGCGGTATCGCTGCCGTTCCCGCTGCTTGAAGACGAAAAGGCGCGCGCAGTGGTCGACATTTGCGCGCGTGAGCTGGTCGTGTCGTACGGGCTGCGCAGCCTTGCCCCGGACGAAACCGACTATGTCGGGTATTACGGCGGCGACCCCCTTCAGCGCGACAGCGCCTACCACCAGGGGACCGTCTGGGCATGGCTGATCGGGCCGTTCGCGCTGGCGCACTACAACGTGTACGGCAACGCGCAGACGGCACTGAGCTACCTGGAGCCGCTCGGCGATCACCTGAGCGATCACGGATTGGGCACCGTCAGCGAGATTTTCGACGGCGATCCGCCGCATGCGCCACGCGGAGCTGCACGCCCAGGCGTGGAGCGTGGCGGAGCTGCTGCGCGTGTACCGCGCCTTGGAACCGGCGCTCAAAACGAAGCGGTCCGGCTAGAAAACAGCGACGCGCGCTTGTCGCGCGCGCCGTCGATGTGATCCACAGTGTGCCGCCAGAGGATCGGCGTTTTCTCAACGCGCGGGGCGGAAGCCCACGCGCTTGCCGTCCGGAATGATCCCGTCCGGGAACTGTTCGGTTACGTCGTCGGCCAGCATATCCACGCCGACCACGGCCCCGCGCCCAACCTTGAAGCCCGGCGGGATGGTTGAATTCTTGCCCAGGCACACGATCCCCAGATCGCCGACTTCGCGCCGCTCCCCGACTACCGCACCCTGTCCCACCACCGCGCCTTTGTCGACCACCGCGCGCATGATGGTGGCTTCGCGCTCGATGTAGCTGTCCGTCAGAATCACGCTCTCGATGACTGTGGCATTCGGCCCAATGTAGACGCCGGGCGACAGCACGCTGCGCACCACGCGCGCGCCTTCGCAAATGATCGAGCCGTCGGTGATCATGCTGTCTTCGATGATTGCGCCTTTGGCGACGTGCACGGGCGGACGTTCCTCGCTGCGGGTGTGGATGATCCACGAGCGATCGTTCAAGTTGAGCGAAGGCGGCGTCGTCAGCAGGTCCATGTGGGCTTCCCAATAGGCGTCCACTGTCCCCACGTCGATCCAGTAGCCGCCGTAAGGGTAAGCGATAACCTTCATGCCCAGTTCGATCATGCGCGGAATGATGTTGTAGCCGAAATCGTGCCGCGAATCCGGGCGGGCAGCGTCTTCGCGCAGCAGGACTTCCAGCACATCGGTCTTGAAGGCATACACACCCATGTTGGCCAGATCGCCGGGGGGTTCGGCGGGCTTTTCCACAAAGTCGATGATGCGATTATTGTCGTCCACCGCCATAATGCCATACCGCGACGCTTCGTCAAGCGGCACCTTGATCACGCAAACCGTGGCGTCCGCGTCGTGATCTTCGTGGTGGTCGATCAGCATGTCGTATTCCATCTCGTAAATGTGATCCCCCGACAGAATTAACGTGTTGCGGGGGTGCCCGCGTCGCACAAAATTAACATTTTGGGTGACGGCATCGGCAGTGCCGGCGTACCAGTCGGTATCGTGGCGTCCTTGATAGGGTTGGAGCATCTGTATCCCGCCGGTGAACGTACGGTCAAGGTCCCAGGGACGCCCCAGCCCGATGTGTTCATTCAGGCTGTGAGGGCGATACTGCGTGAGGACGAGTACATCGAAAATGCCCGAATTGACGCAGTTGCTCAACGCAAAGTCGATGATGCGGTATTTTCCGGCAAAAGGAACAGCAGGTTTGGCGCGCTTGGCCGTCAGAACGCCCAGGCGGCTGCCTTCACCACCGGCGAGGATCACAGCTCGTGTTCGCATTCAGAACTCGCTCCTTGTGTGTAGTGATGTTGGGAGATGCTGCGCTATTAAGTACTCCGATTGTTTTCATTTGTATAAACTTTAATTCAGTATAACACGCCCGGTCGGCCCAGGCATGACTTCCGGGAGCCGTGCCCACGATCCGGTCTGCCCTATTTGTTGTTCACTGTAGCACGATCTCGCCCGGAAAGACAAACACGCCGGGCTGTCGCTATGACAGTCCGGCGTGCGATGGTGGGTGAGACAGGGCGCTGCGTCAGGCAGCGGACCCGTTGTGTTGCGTCCGGTTGTAGAAATACAGCCCACCGGCGATCAGCGCTGCGATGACGAGCAAGGGCATCAAGACCTTGATAATCGCCACCACCAGGCCCAACACGATCAGGGCGAGGATCAGGAAGAAAACCAGCTTGAACATCTGGCCGAACGAGGGCAGGTTATTGAGTGTGCTGTTCATGGGATTCTCCTTTGTGTATCGACTGGAGCGTCGGACGTTCCATTGTGCTATCGTCAATCATCTACACACTATTACGCAGGGGTTGCGCGCAGAGTTGCGCCGGGTGCGCAATTATTGGCGAGTTTTACGGAATATTTACAGAATCTTTGTGAGTTCGATCCGCCGCGAGTGGCGCGTGCCGTCGATTGTTCCCTTGTATCCCCTACATTCTCTGTTTCTTCCAGTGATCTCCGTAGCCCGTTTCGGGGATTGGCCTTGTTCTTGCCACACGCGGCGCAAGCGGCTACACTCGTTCCTCCAGCCCCCTGATCCGCACCCAGGCGCGGTCACGCGCCACGATCGAGGATGACAGTGAGCATCGGTTCCGCACTTCCCCGCACAGCCGGTTATCGCGAGTTGATCCGCGAGAATCGCAATTTCCGCTTCTTGTGGTTTGGGCAGATCATCAGCCTTTTGGGTGACTGGTTCGATCTCATCGCGTCGGCGGCGCTCATTGCGGCCCTAGGCGGGTCGGGGTTAGCCGTGGGCGGGCTGTTCGTGGTGCGGGCGCTGGCGCCCTTCGCCGTGACGCCGCTGGCAGGTGTGGCGGCTGACCGCTATAACCGCAAATGGTTGTTGATGGGGACCGATCTATCGCGCGCCGTTGTGGTAATGGGTTTCTTGCTGGTGCGCCAACCGTCGCAATTGTGGCTATTGTACGTGCTGACGGCGGCTCAACTGGGGCTGAGCGGCTTCGCGTTCCCGGCCCGCAACGCCATTTTGCCCGACATCGTCAAACCGCACGAACTGGGCACCGCCAACGTGATCAGCTCGTCGACATGGTCGGTAATGCTGGCTTTTGGGGCAGCATTGGGCGGCGTGGCGACCGGGCGCTGGGGCGTGTATCCGTCCTTCGTGATCGATTCCCTGACTTTCCTCGCATCTGCTGCACTTACTTCGCGCGTGCTCTATCGGCCGCACGAGGGTGCAGGCCGCGGCGGGACGGTGCGCGGCGCGGTATCAGATTACCTCGAAGGTCTGCGCTACCTGCGCCGTCACAGGGATATTCTGGTGATCGCCACCCACAAAGCCGCTTTTGCGATGTTCGTCGGCGGGGCGTACGAAGTGCTCCAGGTCAAACTGGCCGAGAAGGTGTTCATCATCGGGCACGAAGGTGGCACGGGCTTAGGCCTGATGTACGCCATGTCAGGCGTCGGCACCGGCCTCGGACCGATTTTGGTGCGGCGCTTCACCGGCGACGACGATCGCCGCCAGCGTCTCGGCATTTTGCTGGGCTATGGCATGCTGTCCGTTGCGCTGATTGTCATGGCCCCGCTGGTGAGTTTCCCGGTGCTGCTGATCGGAATCATGCTGCGCGGCGCGGCGGGCGGAATTAACTGGGTATTCTCCACGCAACTGCTGCTCCAACTCGTGCCGCGGGACGTGCGCGGACGTGTGTTCTCCAGCGAATATGCGCTGTTCACGCTGGGTTATTCCATCGGCGCGACGTTGGGCGGCTGGCTGCTGGAATCCGCCGGACTGAGCATTTCGCACCTGCTGTGGTTGATGACGGCGTTGGTTGTGCTGCCGGGCGTCTTCTGGGGCTGGTGGATCGCGCGGCGGTCGCCAGTGGCGGCGCTGCCCAGCGAAGCCGGGCGCTGAGCGTTGGACGGGCCGGTTGTTTTTCCCCATAAGCGTTTCTTCGAGGTTCTGCTGGCCGGTGCCCGCGAGAGTTTCCTGCAGTTGCAGGCGCGTTATCACCACGAGCAAGTCTACCACTACACGCTTGTGCTCTCGGCGGGCTTTGACTGCATCGAGCCGGGCATCAATTCTGAGGAAGCGCTTCAGCGCGAGGTGGATCGCATGGTGCGGGCGCTGTCCGGACGGGGCATCGAAGTTGCCCCTGGTGACGTCGCCAAAGCGCTGCGCTATCAGGTCCCAGGACCTCATTACCGGGTGACAGCAAACTCTAGTGCGTCTCTCGCTGAAGCGACCGATCTGCTGGCCGCGTTCGGAGTCCGCTACGCCGACGCGTTGGAACATGGGGCCCGAATCGTGCCGGATTCCGACGGTGATCTCGCAGCGGAAACGCGGCTTGACGATCAACTGACCGAAGTACTGGAGATCCCGCGCGAGGTGCTGCGTACGCTCGACCGGGAGGGTTTATTCGGAACAGGCGCAGCGCGGGAACAGGTGGTGCTCGACCTGGCTTGGTTTGAGGGCGGCAGGCCGGATGCATGGGCGTATGCGACAGGCATCACGGCGGCGGCCCATTCCCTACTGAATCCGCCTGCCGTGCAGGCGCGCTACGACCAGGAGTTGGCAGAGGGCGCGATTCTGTTTCACCGGTTGTTCACATTCAGGACGCTGCGGAAATGAACGTCCAATAGAATACATCGGGCAGCGTTTGTGTAACGCCGCCCGACCCCTGACAACCCACGATCACTCGCTGCACCACCAGCGGTAATCGATATCCGGGAAGAGCCGATCGCGTTCCCACAACTGCGAGGCGAGCGCGCCGTCCGGCATATTCCGATCGACGCTGGTCGCCAGCGTGAGGTAACGCTCAAGATGCTGGCTGAAGCGCTGCACCGCGTACTGCCGCGCCTGCCCGGTCGTGACCAGGAACGGCCAGTCGGAGCTTTCCAGCAGCAGCAGTTCGCGCGCTGCCTGGTTGAGCACGCCGCGAATCAGGTCGTCGCCGTAATCGGCTTTGTGCTTATTGGCGAGCCGCTGCATTTGGAGCTCGGCATCGTGAATCGGGGCCCACATCCAGTGTGTTTCGGTGTTGTCCCAGGTGAAATGCGTCCCGCCCGCGCCCCAACTGCCTTCCGGCAGGTGGATCACCTCCTGGGGCGGGTGCTGCTCGACGTAATCAGACGCGGTGGTGAGGTCCACGTTTGGATTTTGTGCCAGCAGTCGCAATACCTGTTTGAGCCATTCCACGCCCTCGAACCACCAGTGACCGAACAGCTCCGTGTCATAGTTCGACGCGATCAGCCCGTAGCCCTGGCCGGTATCCCACTGCGCCTGCAAGATGCGTTCGACCAGCGCTGCAAAGTCTGCGGCGTGCATGCGAACCTTGTGTCCGGCCCAATCCGGGTGATAGAAATCCTTGTCGCCCAGGTCGACCTTGGCCCCGGTCACACGCCAGTATTGCAGGCCGCTGACGCCATCCTTGCGGTGGAACTCGCGGTAATCGAAATCGCCGGGGTAGCCGAACTGCGCTGACCAGACGCGTTGCCCGGTTTCGTTGTTGCGTCCGATGACAGCTACGCCACTGTGCTCGTCCGTCCCCGTGCCCGACGTCGTATCGCTGACGTAATAGGCGTGGAAGGTGGTCAGCGGCTCGCCGGGCATCGGCGCGTCCGACATGGGGATCAGATAGCGACGTTTGATCTCGCCGTAAGGGCCGATGGCTTCCCCCGCTGCCACACCGACCGGCGCGCCACCCGTGATGAGATGTGTCTCGCTGAAGAAGACTTTCAGACCCTGTTCGGCGACGAAATACTCGATACCAGGACGGACTCGACCGCGCTCGTCGTAGTAGGCGGGGCGGTAAGCACATTCCGGCAGCCAGATGCCGCGCGGCGCGCGTTTGAAGAAGCGGCGATAGCTCTCGACACCAGTCTTCAACTGGCCGCGAATGGCGCTGTCCGTACCCAGCAGCGGCAGATAGCCGTGCGTGGCCGCGCAGGTCGTGATCTCGATATAGCCTTCGTCCTGTAGCCGCTTGAACGCGCCCAACAGATCGCGACTGTAAGCGCGGTCGAGCGAGTCCTTGATGTGCTCGTAATATTGCTGGTAGAAGCGCGCAAGCGACTCCAGATGCTTGTGGCCGACCCACCAGGGTTTGGGCTTGGGCGGCGGGAGCCTGCCGCTCACGGTATCGAGCGCGACGTCAATGGCTTCCTCATCGAAGGGATCTTCCAACGCATCGTCCAGCGCTTCGAGATCGTCAAGCGCCGCCGCGACGCCGCCGCGGTCTACCGCAGGCAGATCGCCTTCTTCGGCTTCTTCACGCGGGACGCCGTACACCTGGTCCTCACCTCGAAAACGCAGCACGTCCTGCTTGGCGCGGGCGATCTTGTCTTCGAGATATTCGTCCAGATGATTGAGCACATCGGCGTCGGCGAGCTGCTCGGCCAGTACGGGGGTGATGCCGATGGTCACTTTGTATTTCACGCCTTCGGCACGCAGCTCGTAGAGCGCATTGAGCAGTGGAATGTAGGTTTCGCACGCGGCCTCGTGAATCCATTCTTCGCCGTGTGGCCAACGCCCAGCCAGCCGCGCGTAAGGGAGATGGCTGTGAAGCACGAATGTGAACGCACCGATTGAACTCATACTGCCACCCTTCTCATGGTTAAGGTGGGGCGGTTCCCACCCTGTGACGGTCTGGTCGTGTCGTGGGATGCAATGCTGATTCACATTGTAGCGGCACGACTCCGAGAGGACAAACAGAGCGCGATCGGGGGAGCGTGCACTTCCCACGGTTCTGGCGCGCGCGGAACACCCGAAATTCATAGAATCTACCAAAATGACTCAGATTTGTATAAATTCATGTATTGTCAGACAGGCGCCCGCCCGCTAAAATGGGCAGCACTCGCAGCCTGGGGACCGCCCTGGGCAGACTGATACAGCCTAATAATTCTCCAAGGAGCTTGTTGTATGACATACACACCTGTGTTTCGCCGCGTCCTGGTCGGACTCCTGGCGCTGTCGTTTGTCTTGGCGTTGGGTGCTCCTTTCGCCGCCGCACAAGACAACAGCGGCGCCCGCACCATTACTGATTTCATGGGTCGCCAGGTGACGATCGAGCAGCCGCCGCAGCGCGTCGTGGGCATGAGCGCATCGATTAACGAGATGCTGTTCGCCGCCGGGCTGACTCCGATTGGCGTGACGGCCGGGATGGACTTCCCGCCCCAGGCCGCCGATCTGCCCGTGTTTGGCTCGGGTTACCAGCCCGATCTTGAAGCGCTGGCCGCGCTCGAACCGGATCTCATTTTCGCGGATGGCCAGCTCAGCATGCAGATTCTCGACCAGCTCACCGCCATCGCGCCGACGATCGTGCTCATGACGTTGACCGCTGCTGACGTGCCTCAGAATGTACGCACCATCGGCCAGGCCACCTGGCACGATGCTTCCGCCGAGTATGTTGCCAAGTCCTACGACGATTACCTGTCGCTCGTGGACACGGTGGGCGCGATGCAGCAGGGGCCAAGCGTGTTGATCATCGTGGGCACGCTCGACGTTCCGAACTACGGCAAATCGAGCACCTATTTGGGCGACATGGCGCTGCGTTTGGGCGCGACCAATGTCGCTGATGGCGAGGCCGACGCTGGCCCGTTCCCCGGCTACGCGCAGCTCAGCATCGAAGCCATTTTGGACGCCGATCCCGATGTGATCTTCACCATCACGCGCGGTTCGGATACGCCCATGCCAGACACCATGGCGAGTGACCCGGTGTGGTCGCAGTTGACCGCCGTGAAGAACGGCCATGTGTACGAGTTGGATTCACGCCTGTACGTAGAATCACCCGGCCCGCGCTTCACGCAGGCGATCGTGAATCTGTACGGCTTGCTGTACGGCGAGGGAATGTAATCGTGAGCGCGGAGGCGGCAATCTCTGCCTCCACGCGCCTCGCGCAGAACCAGGCCGCCCGGCGGCGGCTGGTGATCCGGCTGGTGGTTATCGCCCTGAGCGGCCTCGCGCTGTTTGGGGCGATGGTCTACGCCCTGGGCAGCGGGTCGCAGTCCATCCCCGCGAAGGAAGTGATCAAGGCGCTGCTTGACAGTACGAGCGTCAAGCGCTCCACCGAGATCATCGTGCACCAGGTGCGGCTGCCGCGCGCGCTGGTTGGGGCGTTGGTGGGGCTGAATCTGGCGGTGTCGGGCGCGCTGCTGCAAGGCGTGGTGCGCTCGCCGCTGGGTGATCCGTATATCCTGGGCATTTCTGCCGGGGGCGGGTTGGCCGCCGCGGCCACATCGCTGAGTCTGACCAGTCTCCCGGCGACTGCGGTACCGATGGCAGCGTTTATCGGCGCGTTGATTGGCGCGCTGATCGTGTACGCGGTAGCGTGGGACGGCTCCGGCGTCACGACGACGCGCCTGGCCTTGGCCGGAGTCGCGCTGACGGCTATGATGGGCGCGTTCACGACGACGATTGTCGTGATGTCGGTGCAGGGCGGCGGCCAGATCATTTTTCAATGGCTGGTTGGCGGGCTGTATACGGTCGGCTGGAATGAATATCATCTGATCTTGCCGTACAGCATCGCTGGATTTGTGCTGGCGATGCTGCTCGCGACGCGTGCTAACGTGCTGGCGTTAGGTGACGATATGGCGCAGGGGCTTGGTTTGCATGTCGAGCGCACGCGCTTTTTCATGAGTGCCGTCGCGGCGGTGCTGGCCGGGGCGGCGGTCGCGGTGGGCGGCTTGATCGCGTTCGTGGGACTGCTGGTGCCGTTCGTCGCGCGACGTTTGGTGGGGTCGGATTTCCGCTTCCTGATCCTGGCGTGCGCGCTGCAAGGCGCAGCGTTAATGGTCGTCGCTGATACGGCAGCTCGTACAACCTTCCCGGCGTTGTTTGGCGTCAAGAATGTGGAGTTTCCGGTCGGCATCGTCACGGCGCTGATCGGCGGCCCGCTGTTTTTGTGGCTGGTGCGCGCGCGGCGGGCGCAGTGGTAGAATTGGCGGCCGCGACTCCACTGGTTTGGAGATTGGTTTAGAATCTGTTTTAGCCTCTTCCTGAATCCTTTTGTGCGCGGTGGAAGGGGACTTCTCGACGTTCATCAGGTGACATGTTATGCCGACGCTTTCCGCTGATCATATTTCGCTAGGCTACAGGCATGGGGCTGCCGTCGTGCGCGATCTCGTGCTGACAGTCGCGCAGGGCGAAATCGTGACCCTCGTCGGGCCCAACGGGTCTGGCAAGAGCACGACTCTGCGTGCCCTGGCGCACCTGATGACACCTCAGGATGGGGCAGTATACCTGGATGGTCGCGCAATTCACACGCTGTCACCGCGTAAACTGGCGCAACAGATCGCCGTTCTGCCCCAGAATCCGATCGCGCCCGAAGACCTGACGGTGCGCGATCTGGTTGGGCGCGGGCGTTTCGCACGGCAGGCGTGGTGGCGCGCGTCGAGCCGCCGCGACCGCGACGTGGTCGATTGGGCGCTGGATGCGACCGGGCTGCATCCGCTAGCGGAACGCCGCTTGACGACGCTCAGCGGCGGCGAGCGTCAACGGGCGTGGATCGCGTTGGCGCTGGCGCAGGAGCCGCGTATCCTGCTGCTGGACGAGCCGACGACCTTTCTCGACATCAGTCACCAGCTTGAGGTGATGGCGCTGCTGCAAACGCTCAATGACGAAACGCAGCTCAGCATCGTCATGGTGCTGCACGATCTCAACCAGGCGGCGCGTTTCAGTCACAGGTTGGTTGTCATGTGTGAGGGGAAACTCTTCGCCGCCGGGAGTCCGGGCGACGTGCTGACGGCGGACATGCTGCGCGAAGTCTTTCAGGTGGAAGGCATCGTCGGCAAGGATCCCCACACGGGGACGCCGGTCTTTACGCCGCTGCAATCGGTGCGGCGCAGCAACGGTCATGCCAGCGACCACCTCAGCGAGCATGCCAACGGGCATCGCAATGGGAACGGCACTCTGGGTCCTGACTCTTTGCACCCGGTCGACTCAAGCACTGGCGCCATCGGAACGCCCCGCACGGACTGAAAGCACGCCGTTAGCGAGTGCGGGCTTTGTCGAACAACGTCAGCAGGCCGACGATCACAATTGCCAGAATCGCCAGCGGAATCAGCGCTTTGATGATCCCCACGACCATATCTGCGATGACCGAGATGGCCATCAGCACGATCAATACCACCACCACCTGGGCGATCAACGGCAGTTCACGAAAACGATCGTACATCGCGTTCATTGTTCTCCTCGATGGACGGGTGCATCACGCGCGATCCGGCGGGATGTAGAGCGTCTCATAGACCCAGTTCACGACCTGCAGGGCATCGTAGTGCCGGCCCCGCCACAGCAAGATCGCGACAACGCCAACCGCCAACAAGAGCCCGCCCGCGATTAACGTAACCAGCGCCGCGCCGCGCAGCCAGCCATCAGCGGCGATCAGGGCCAGCACCAGCGCCACCGCGCCCAGGGTGTAAACCTGCCGGTCCCGCGTCGGGCTGGACATCTCGATCACGGTACCCCACACCCACGTGCCGCGCCGGGCCGGTTCGAGGGTCCCCCAAAACTTGACCTCATTGGGACGTTCACCCGCGGTCACCACCCGGCGGATCGCAAAGCTGCCGTCTTCGTTCAGCGTCAGGCTTTGCGACTCCACCTGCGAGCAGTGGATCAGGCAGTCCTGGCAATCGGCGATGCTGCGCGCCGTGACGAAATCCACACTTAGAAAATGATGTTTTTGGCTGCGATCGATCTGTGTCGTCACGGTGCTGTTGTCTCACTGTCTGCCAATATATACGTTGATCCGACCTGTCGGGTTGCTCTCTTTTACCCGATTGCGCCGCCCGCGCGCCCGTGCGGCAGCGTCAGCCATTCGATGACCCAATCGCGCAGTTCGCGGCGCTGGTGGCCCACCAGCCGCCGGAAATGCACATAATATCCGCTGTACAGCGCCAGCAAACCCAAGGCCAGCACCGGGACGAAGGGCATCCCAACTGCCAGCGCCAGCACGCCGAACGTCGCCGTCGCCGCACCGCACACGGCCAGCGAAATCTCCACCACGCGGTTGGCGACAACCACGCCGCGTACCAGCGTCCCGGCATTGGAGGGCAGCAGTTCAGCCTCGAAGCGCAGCAGCCACATATGCGACGACGAGCGCACGCCGCGCGGCAGCTTCACAATGCGCACGGTGGTGCCGTCTGTTCGCACGACGAGCTTATGATCAGCGACGCGCCGCGCGCCGCGCCGCAAACAGGCCACACAATCATCAGCCGAGAGCGCCGTCACAAGATCCAGCCGAGCAGACTTGTCCGGCAATTCTTCCTGCGCCATGCTCGCCCGCCGCCTCCTTCCTCAGAGTCTCGCGTCAGGCCGATATCTCACAGTTACTGATGCCGCACGCGTTCCTGCTCTTTCGTCAGGTAGAGTTTGCGGCGCAGCCAGCGCGGCAGGTCCTCGGCGGCCCGCTGAAGCGCCCGCCAGCGGATCGACAGCATAGCCAGAAGTACCATAACCAGCGGTATCGTGACGACAAACGTATCCGCTTCCAGCCGGAAAAACAGCAGGGTCGAGAGCAGGAAGAACGACACGAACACGCCCAGCCCTTCCAGCATTATCTGGTTGGCCGGGTCATGGGTCACCGCCCCGTGGACCCACGTCCCGCCGCCGGACTCGTTGCGATTGAGCTGGCCGGTGAAGCGGATCGGGGCCACGGCGCCAGGAAAGGTCCGCTCGACCGTGAACGAGTCCTCGCCAGTCAATTGTGTGGTTTGGGTCATGGGGGCCAGCGACCCGCCCAACCCGCGCGGCATATCATAGGGATCGCGTTCCAGGCGCGACCGGCAGTCGGCGGGCGACAGTGCTGTGATGAAATCTGCCGTGTAGCGCGGCACCTTTCGTTTTTTGGGTTTCTGTGCCATGCCTGCTTAGTCCTGACTAATCCCACTTAGCGCGGCATACCGCGCCCAATCGTCGACAGATCAACTTCGCTGCCGCTGGCTTTTGCCTGGGCCGCGTCATACAGCGCGAGGTACTGCATCACAGGCCGGTCCCAACTCCAATCAATGCGCATGGCCCGTTCCTGCATGCGTAGGAAGGCGTCGCGCCGGTAACGGTAGGTTTCGATGGCCCAATGCAGCGTCAAGCGCACGGCTTCCGGTTCTTCGAACAGGAACACGAAGCCCGTGCCCTGATCCGCCGGGCCGCCGTCGTAGTTGATTACGGTGTCGGCCAGCCCGCCGGTTTCGCGCACGACCGGCAGCGCGCCGTAGCGCATGGCAGTAAGCTGGGTCAGGCCGCATGGCTCGTAACGGCTGGGCACCAGCAGCAGATCAGCCCCGGCGTAGATGCGCTGGGCGAGGTCGGCGCGGTAGTCGATGATGATGCGCGCCTTCCAGCCGAAATCCCATTCGAGGCGGCGCAGTTCGTCTTCGATCTCGCGCTGACCTTTGCCGATCACGACCAGCTGCGCGTCGGTTTCCGCCAGCAGACGACGCAGGCCCGGCGTAGCGAAATCCATGCCTTTCTGCTCAACCAGGCGGCTCACCAGCCCGATTAGTGGCGTGTCGGCGTTTTGTTCCAGGCCAAGCTCGCTTTGCAGGGCCAGCTTGTTCTTGGGCCGCTCGGTGACGAAGGTGTGCCAGTCGAAGTGATGGGGCAGAGCGGGATCGGTGGCAGGGTTAGCGACCTGCATATCCAGCCCGTTGAGGATGCCCGTGAAATCCGCGTCGCGCACCCAGACCATGCCTTCCAGCCCTTCGCCAAAGCGCGGGTAATGCAGCTCGGAGGCGTGGCGCGGGCTGACCGTGTTGATCTTGTGGGCGTAGGCGAGTCCGATGCCCAGCAGGTTATCGGCGCGATCCTGGTAGATCAGATCCGGCGAGCGGCGCGGCGGAATGCCTGCATCCCACAGATAACCGCCCGCGTCCCAGCCCTGGTAGCCCATGTTGTGCACCGTCAGCACGCTGGCGACGTTCTGCCAGCCGGGGGAGTAACGCGATTCGTGCAGCAGGAAGGGAATTAGCCCGGTGTGCCAGTCGTGGACGTGCAGAATATCCGGGAACCACGCCTCGCCGCCGTGCTGCCCGTGGCCGAGTTCCCAGGTCAGCGCCATGGCCGCTTGCGCGTAGAAAACGAAGCGTTGGCGATCCCAATCGAGATCGGAGTAAATGTAATCTCCGCCGCTGAAGAACGGCCAGCTTTCAAGGAAATAGACCGGCACGCCGTCTTGCTCGGTGGTGTGGACGTAGACATCCGCCGTGCCCGTGCGGCGCGAGAATCGATAATGAAACTGGTAGGTCAGCCGGTCGCCGAAACGGTCCTTGACCGGCCCGTAAAGCGGGATCAGCACGCGGGCGTCGGTGCCTTTGGCCCGCAGCGCACGCGGCAGACTGCTCACCACGTCGCCCAGCCCGCCCGTTTTGGCGAAGGGGGCCATCTCTGCCGATATGAACAGCACACGCATGATCGGTTTGCTCCTCGGTGTGATTTCCGTGCGGCGCAGTGCGCCGGTGTTCGCCTGATTCGCGCGTGCCCGGTAAGGGCATGTGTGCATTATAGCCTCATTCCCGCCGCGCGGCACGTCGTGCGGGAAGAGCGCGTAGAAAACAGGCCACAGAGTACGCGGAGGAAGGGCAAAGGACCACAGAGAGGAATCTCAAGGTTTTCCTCCGTGCCCTCCTCGCTTTTCTTCTGTTTTTCTCTGTGGTCTGCCTGCGCTTCTTACCGGTTCGCGAGGAACCACGTCGCCACGGCGTTGATCGCGTCTTTATGCGTCGCGTAGGACCGATCGATGCCATCTCCGCCGAGATACAGCCCGAACCATGCCAGCGCGTCGGGCGCGCCGCCGTTGTAATTGGACAGCGGGTGATCTCCGCCAGGGTATCCGACCGTCTCGACGGATTTCCCGGCAGCGAGCAGCAGTTCGGCCAGGTGACGCGACTCGTCCGGGGAGATTTCTGTGTCCGCCTCGCCGTACAGCAGCAAAATCGGCACGTTGATCAGGTCCGGCCAGTAGACCGCCGAGCGATCCTCGAAAGCCTGCGGGTTCTGGGCGGGGGTTGTGCCGATTAAGGGCAGCCACAGCACATTCGTCAGCGATCCGCCGCGCTCGCGGTCCCACGCGAACAGGTCAGCCAGCCCGCCCACCGTCACCGCGACTTTGATGTCGTTCGTGCCGCTCAAGGTCTGCCGCTTGAGGGCGATAAAGGTCATCATCCCGCCGCGTGACCCGCCAAACATGCCGATCCGGCCGGGATCGACGATCGGCATGGCTTTGAGCAGCGGGATCAGGTTCAGCACGTCGTCCACGTCGTTCCCGCCGAAGTCCTCGCGCCCTTCGCCGCCGCCGTTGCCGCGATACTGCGACGCGACCGCCACGTAGCCCGCTTCGACGTAATTCACCAGCTCGATGCCCGTCAGCGCGCCGACGCCATCGTAGCCGCCCCGGTTGTGGATGATGGCCGGGTAGGGGCCGTCTCCCAGCGGGAAGCCCAGGAATCCGGCCACGCGCAGGCCGTCACTCCAATACCTGATCGCGTAGTAGGCGCTGTGATCGGTCGCGTAGACCAGCGTCATGGAGTCGATGTCGCCATTCACCGGGCCGTTCGGAGTCGGTGTCACATCGACCGGAGTCGGGGTGGGGACGTGGGTCGCCTCTTGCGAGGCGGCAGGCGGCACGGCCAGCAGTCCGGCAGCGATCAGCGCGCCGAGCGCGGTGATCAGCAGCGCCGACGTTATCCGGTGGAGGGCGGGACGCGCCATGAGAGTAACTCCAGTCGAAGCGAGATCGAAGTCCGATTCTATGTGGATTGTAAACTCCCCGCGCCGGATTGAAAAAAGGGAATTCAGCGCGGAGGTCGCGGAGAATGCAGAGAAGAACCAGAAAATCACCATTCTACTCTCTCTGTTTCCTCTGATCTTCTCCACGCTCTTTGCGGCGATGATTACGATCCTAGCGGGCACGCAGCGTCACCATATCGGGCGCAAGTGGAACTACTGCATTGGTGACCGTGATCGTGCGCTGGTCGCCCGGCTCAAGATCGAAGTAATTGTCGCTAAAGCGGGTCGCTTCGTGCGGAACGACCAAATGCACGAAATAGGCGTAAGCCGCCGCGCTGAGATCGACGCGCAGCGTCTGATCGTCGATCTGCGTGACGGACATGTGCGGTGTGACCGCGTCGCGCTGCAAATCCTTGATCTCCGCGAAGAAGTGGCGGTTCGGCGCGAAGCTGTCATTGTCCGCGCGCACGCCCAGGTAACGGTTCGGCCCGGCGGCGATGGCCCCGGCTTCCCAGCGCAGGACGGCAGCGCTGCTGTTCGGTCCCACGCTGATCGGGTGCGTTTCCTGCAAGAAGGTCACACCGGCGAAGCTGCGCAGGGTCACACTGGCAGTGTCGTTCACGGCCTCCAGCGTGTCATTGGTGATCCACAATTCCACGCCGCCATCGTCCAGCGCTTTGAACGAGGCCAGCACCGGGGCGTAGGCGCGCCGGGTATAGAAATAGCCCGCTTTGCCGAACCCGTAGTAATCGATCACGCTCCAACTCAGGACCGGCCAACAGTCGTTGAGCTGCCAGAACAGCGTCCCGGAGCAGTGGGGCTTGCGGCGGCGGAAATGCTCGATTCCGAACTTCAACCCTTCCGCCTGCGCGATCATGCTGAAATCGATGTAGTCTTCCAGCGTATCCGGCAGGCCGGTAACGGTCAGCATCAGGTTGTCGCCCTTGTTCTTAGGGTTATCCTTGTTGTGATGGTCCATCGATGGGCTGTGATGCGTGAGTTGATCCGCCGGGATATTGCGGCGCAGCGTCTCGAATACGGGCGCGGCGTGCATGCCAAACTCGCTGATGAAGCGCCCCAGATCATCGGCGTAGCGCCGGTACGAGACGGCGTCCGGACCCTGTCCGTTCCGCGGTTTCTCGCCGAAACGGCGCGGCGATCCCCCGTGCCAGACATCCCAGTTATGACGATCGCCGTCTTCCATGCTGTTGTGATCGTTGCCGCCATAGGGGCTGCCCGGCCAGTAGGGGACGCTCCCATCATGTTCGGCCACGGCGCCCGGCAGCACCTCGTCGTAGAACAGCGCGCCCGGCACATACGCGCCCACGTCCGACCAGTGCGCTGTGTCGTGCCCCCACTGGTTCTCGTTATTGCCACACCACAACGCCATGCACGGATGGCTGCGCAGGCGGCGCACCTGGTAGCGCGCTTCGGCGGCGACTTCGGCATTGAAGGCCGGGATATGCTCCGGGTAGGCGGCGCAGGCGAACATGAAATCCTGCCAGACCAGAATCCCCAGTCGGTCACAGGTTTCGTAAAACACGTCGTGCTCGTAGATGCCGCCGCCCCAGATACGCAGCATCGTCATGTTGGCGTCACGCGCGGCGCTCAGCAGATCGGCGTAATGCTCGGGCGCGATGGCTCCCACGAAAGAATCCGCCGGAATCCAGTCCGCGCCGCGTGCGAAGATCGGCACGCCGTTCAACACAAAGCGGAAGAAGCGCGTTCCCGGCTCGTCCGGATCGGGCGATTGGTCGAGCGCGATAGTGCGAATGCCGACATGCTGCTGATCGACGTCTAGCGGTTGACCGTATTCTGACAGAGAGACGGTCAGCGTGTGCAGCGCCGGGTCGCCGAGATCGTGCGTCCACCACAGCCTGGGATCGCCTACCGTAAGATAGGCACTTCCGCTGACGCGGGCGCCCTCGCCGTCGAGAGTCACGTGGGCCGTCAGCGCCGGGCGGCCATCGGGCGGCGTCAAGCGGATGTCGGCTTCTAGCGGGCGATCAGTGGCGAAGCGGTCTGCCTCCACCCGCACGCGAACGATGGCTCGCCCGGCCTCGCGATCGATCGCCACCGTCGAGAACTGCACGCCGTCCAGCACGGCAAGCCGTTCAC
Organism: uncultured Chloroflexia bacterium; assembly: GCA_963826505.1. Classification (GTDB taxonomy): domain Bacteria; phylum Chloroflexota; class Anaerolineae; order Aggregatilineales; family Aggregatilineaceae; genus CAWGXG01. The sequence continues at coordinate 1,680,938 of CAWGXG010000008.1, read as the reverse complement.
GGCGCAGTTCCACCGGTCGCCAGATGCCCACCGTGGGCAAACGCGGCCCCCAATCCCAGCCATAGCCAAACTGCGCTTTGCGCATCAACAGGCGCGACTCCGTGTGCGGCCCCCACGATTGGAACTCACCGAATTGTTCCGTCAGGGCGCGGACCCGGTCCAGCGGCGGATCGAAGCGCAGCGCCAGTGTGTTGGGCGCGCCGGGGATCAGGTCGTCAGTGACGTCGAACACCGCAGGGCGGAACATGTTTTCGTGCTGGCCGATCACCTCACCGTTCAGCCATACGGTTGCGAAGGTGTCCAGCCCGTGGAAGACCAGCCGCGTCCGATCGCCGGGGTGGGGTGGTTGGGCGGGACCATCAAAGGTCAGGCGATACCACCATTCGCGCTCCTCCACCCAGGCGCAGTCGTTTTCGTTAAGATCATAGAAGGGGTCAGCTATGCGTCCGGCAGCGATTAGCGTGCGGTGTACGTCGCCAGGCACAGCTACCGCCAACCAGCCGGAATCATCTAGCGCGGGTGTGTGCGCCCCCGCGGCAACGCCGTCGCCGGGAGCGAAATCGGATAGGTGCCAGGGCGTGGTCAGCCACTGCGATGAGCGGGCAGGAGTTGCATTGGACATGATGTCTCCTTGGGTCGGGATGGGTTGCCTGTTGGTTTCAGTGCGGTTATTGCGTCATTCTAATTATCGACTGCCACGCGACAAAATTCCACATGACCCGCGAAAACGCTTTTTCTCTCGTACGGGGGCCAGAGTCTGACACCAGCCTGAAATCCACCTGACGACGCGCCATTTTGGGTTGGAATCCGGTACAATACGGGCTCTTGCAGCGTATTATCTTTTAGATTTCGTTCCCCGACGTATGCTCCTACAGTCGAGCAGGAAAGAAAGGGGTTTCCCATGAGTGTTTCGAGCGCTTCCCGCGCGATTGCCGTGCAGAATGTGACCAAGAGCTACGGCGATTTCGTCGCGGTGAATGATCTATCGTTTGAGGTCCGGCGTGGCGAGATCTTCGCGATGCTAGGGCCGAACGGCGCCGGCAAGACGACGACGATCCGTATGATACTTGACATCCTCAAGCCGGACACGGGCCGGATCGAAGTGCTGGGCGCGCCGATTAGCGACGCCACCAAAGAACGCATTGGTTATCTGCCAGAGGAGCGCGGCCTGTATCGCAACGTGCCTGTGCTCGAAGTGCTGATCTACCTGGGACGGCTCAAAGGGATGTCGCGCCCAGATGCGGCGCGCCGCGCCAAAGAACTGCTGGAGCAGGTCGACCTCGGCGAAAACATCCACAGCAAAGTCAGCGAGCTGAGCAAGGGTATGCAGCAGAAAGTCCAGTTGATAGCCACCCTGCTGCACAAGCCTGATTTGGTCATCATTGACGAGCCGTTTTCTGGGTTGGATCCGGTCAACACGCGGCTGATCAAGGATTTGCTGTATGAGATGAACCGCGATGGCGTCTCGATCGTGATGTCCACCCACCAGATGCAGCAGATCGAAGAGATGGCCAACCGCCTGCTGATGGTCGACAAGGGCAAATCCGTGCTCTATGGCGACGTGCAGGAAGTCCGCCAACGCTTCGCCACGAATGCCGTCGTGGTGGAGGGCGAGGGTGATTGGGCGGCGCTGGGCGGTGTGTCCGCCGTTGAGCCGGGCGAGAATGGCCGTGAAGTGCTGCTGCGGCTGGCCGCACGCGTGACGCCCGATGAAGTGATGTCTGAGATGGCCGCCGGAGTCGACTACCATGTCCGGCGCTTCGAGCTGGCCGTGCCGCGACTGGACGAAATCTTCATCCAGGTGGCGGGGGCCGGTCGCAGTAACGGCCAGAACGGGGGATAGCTGTTATGGCGTGGACCAAGATCAGACTGGTGCTCCAACGCGAGTACCTGTTCAATTTCAGACGCCCGGCCTTCTTGTTTACGGCTTTCGGCGTCCCGCTGATCTCTTTCGTGGCGATGTTCGTGATTTTCCGGATCACGGTCAACCAGGAAGAGGACCTCAGCAAGTTTCAGCGCGTCGGTTATATCGACCGCGCCGAGATCGTCAGCCCGGATGCGCCAAACCCTGATGGGTATGTGCAGATAATCGATCCGACGCTGGAACAACCCGTCAAGACGAGCCGGGGCCAGACCATCGGCGACTACTACAATGCCTTGGAAGATTATGCACGCCAGCAGTTGGTCGATGGCAATCTGGACGCGTATTTCGTGATCGGCAGCAACTACGTCGTCACTGGGCGCGTGGATGTCTACACGCGCAAGAATATGCCGAAGAAGCTGCAAGACCACATCGACACCTTCATGCGTGACCAGATTTCCGCGCAGGCGTCCGTGCTGCCGGTGCCGGTGCAGCGCCTTGACAAGCCCAACTACACAATCCGCGATCTGGACACGGGCAAGGCATTGAGCGATGCGGCGTTGGCGGGACGGCTGCTGCTGCCGTTCATCTTCGTCATGGTCTACTTCATGGCGACCAACACGACGGCCCAATTCTTGATGAGCGGAGTCGTCGAGGAGAAGGAGAACCGCCTGATGGAGATTCTGGCCACCAGCCTGCGCCCGGCGGAACTGTTGTGGGGCAAGCTGTTAGGGCTTGGTGCGTTGGCACTGACTCAAGTGGGGTTGTGGGCGCTGGCCGGGGTTGTGATCGCAGCCAGCAACAAGGACGCCCAATCGTTTCTGTCGGGTGCGCGCTTCCAGCCCGGTGATGTGGCGCTGATCGTGGTGATGTTCTTCATCAACTTCTTCCTGTTCTCTGCGATTATGCTGGGCATCGGCGCGGCAGTCACCGCCGAGGCCGAGAGTCGCCAGATCGCGGGGGTGTTGGTGTTGATTTCGGTTCTGCCGATCGCGCTGATAGGCGTCATCTTCGGCAACCCGAATGGCGCGCTGCCCGTGTTCTTTACGTTCTTCCCGCTGACGGCGGCGGTCGGTCTGATTCTGCGCATGGGGTTGACGACGCTGCCTGCCTGGCAAATCGCGCTCAGCGTCGCGATCCAACTGGTGTCGGTGTTGGCCGTGATGTGGCTGGCGACGAAAGTCTTCCGGCTGGGCATGCTGATGTATGGCAAGCCGTTGACTCCGCGCACGCTGTTGGTTGCGCTGCGCGAGGGCCGTATGACACTGACTACCGCTTCGACCGAATACGGGAATCAGTCCGCGTCCCGCACGCGTCGCCGCTCGAAGTTTAGGGGACCGCTGCTCTCTCTTCTGGATGAATGGTTGCACCGATGACTCACTGGCTGGATGTGTTTCAATACGAAGTGCGGCAGCAATTCCGCCGCAAGGCCTATCTGTTTGTGACGTTCGTGCTGCCAGTGTTGGCGCTCGCGGGCTTCTTCGGCTACCGCGCGATCAAAGACGTGACCAACAGCAGCTCTTCCAAACAGTCAACTCCTGTGTCAGACGTCAACAAGGCGAGCCAGACGATCGGCTACGTGGACCTGACACCGCAACACTTGTTTCCGGCGCCGGGAACCTATCCTGTCGTCTACTGCACGCCCTCTCAGGAGGAGATCAACGCCATTGGCTCTGATGTCAACCTGACGGCCACGCGCGATCAGACGATTAAGCGCATCAGCTCGCCGTACTGCCAGCGTGACAACGTGCTGAACTTCAAGACGTTCGAGCAAGGCAAGACCGCGCTCAATAACAACGCCATCGACGCTCTGTATGTCTTCGAGTCCGATTTCTACGCCACCGGTGATGTGTCGGTCTATGTGAACGGGTTCAACATCGAGGTGAGCAACACCGAAACGCTGCTGCACGATTACATGCTGCGCAGCCTGCTCTACAACGTCGACGCCCAGCAGTACGCAGCACTCTATCTGCGACTGCGCGATCCGGCCTTCGTGATGGAGCACACCATCACGGAGACGGGCGCGACGCAGCAGACCAATGAGAGTCGCGATTTTCTGCTGGTCTACGGCTTTGGGCTGATGCTCATGATGACCGTGTTTTGGGGTGGCGGTTACCTGATGCAAAGCGTAGTGCAAGAGAAGGAATCGCGCATCATCGAGATCATGCTGTCCTCGGTGCGACCGCTAGCGCTGCTGCTTGGCAAGATCCTGGCGATGGGCGTGCTTTCGTTGCTGCAAGTGGCGACTATCGCCGGCGCGTTTGTCGTCATCATCAGCCAGGCGGGCTCCCTCTCCACGGCGTTAGGCGATGTCAGCGTAAGTCCGGGGCTGTTAGCCATGCTCGCGGTTTATTTCGTGCTCGGATTCCTGCTGTTCGGCAGCCTGATGGCGGGGATAGGGGCGGTGAGCACTACCATGCGTGAGAGTCAGAATTTCGTCACGGTGGTCACGCTGCCCGCCATGATCCCGATGTTCTTCATCACTATCTTCACGACTGACCCCAACGGGACATTTGCCGTCGTCTTCTCGATGATCCCGATTACGGCGCCGCTCTCGATGATCATGCGGCTGGCAGTGACGGATGTGCCGCTTGTGCAGCTCGCGGTCAGCATGATCTTGCTGCTGCTGGGTATCGCCGGGGCGATCTGGTTTTCCGCGCGGCTGTTCCGCGTCAACACGCTGCTGATGGGCCACATGCCCCGCATGCGCGATCTGCCGCGCCTGCTGCGCGGGTAGTCGGGACCGAATGATGCCGACATAAAAGTGAGGGCCGCTGATCGCACTGGATTCAGCGGCCCTTATTTAATTTAGTTTCAGAGACTACGGGCGGAGCAGTCCTACGCCCTGTGTCCACGGTGAGTTTGTTGAGTGTGAGCGGTATTGGGGCTTGTGTGAGTGAGTTGCCCCAGCCACTCCATCGTGATGTGACGGTGCTTCAGGTACAGGAACACGGTCCCAAAAGCGACGGACGCATAGGCTACGCCGACCATCGAGTCGATGACCCAGTGGTGCCCGAGATAGTAAGTCGAGAACGCGACCGAGATGGGCAGCGCGATCACCCCTAGCGCTTTGCGTCCCCAGACCGAGATCGCGACGAGAGCGAAATAGGTAGGGTAGGCTGTGTGCAACGAGGGCATCGCCGCCACCGGGTTGGCCGCGCGTGCAACCTGGTCTGCTGAGATCGCGAAATGGGACAGCGACACCGGCTGATCGAGCAGATAGCCGTAGCGAGTGGCCCACCAGGGCGGGGCCGCCGGGAAGATCAGGTAGGTTGCAAACGCGGCATAGGACAGCGCGACCAGCCCCCACGCGAACGCCCAATATTTGGACCGGTCGTGCCGCCACAGCAGCACAGAGACCAGCAGGGGCGATAGAAAGTGTGACAGGTAAAAGAAGTTGGTGAACGCGTCGAGAATCGGCGTGTATGGCTGGTTCCACAGATGCTGCTGCAGATAATAAGCCGGGACAGTACCAAAGATGGACTGTTCCGTGTCGATCAAGTCGCGCACGTGGATGCGCGACGCTGTGAACTCGTCGGCATAACCACGCAACATGTCATATGTGAGCACCAGCAACACCAGGGGCGCAAAATCGATCAGGAACGCCCGCACTTTGGGGTTCATGGTAGCCCACACGGCGATGAACAGCAGGGCGACTTCCTGTGATGGGCTAAGCCACCCCAGGATTTCCAGCCCTATCCCGACGACGACCAGAATTGCGAACTGATAGAGGAGCGCCTGTTTGGTCGTCCCAGAAAAGCGCTTCATACTGTGCGTCATAACGTAGAAGTCTCCTGTGTGGCTCACCCGGACTTGCTAGGATGCGATCGGATGCGACAAAAGACGCCGGAGATGCCAGAAGTCAACAGTTAACAATCTTTCATTTTACACGAATGGGGCAGAATGGCAAGGTTTAAGGTCGTGAAAAATGTGGTTTAATGAGCAAAGTAATATAGTTGAGTCGGGTATGGCTTGTGTGCCGACGACTGGCCAGTGGTAGGTGATGTTCGGACACGATACCCAGATTGGCGCGGAGGTAATCCCGCGAACGCGCAAACCGTGTTATCCTTTACGCAAGAAATGCGATCACCAACTACCATCATCGCGATAGGGCCAGGATAAGTGAACAGGGGCGGATGATGAGTTATACCATTGTGACGGTGGATGATCACCGTGAAATAGGCAATCTGCTGGCAATTGTGCTCCGACATCCGGATATCCAAGTGCTGGCCGCGCGCGATGGGGTCGAGGGCCTGGCCTTGATCCGACATGCCCGACCCGACGTGGTAATTCTGGATATCATGATGCCGGGGGTTAGCGGGTGGGAAGTGTATGACACTATACGGGCTGACGCCGTACTGGTCGACACGCCGATTGTGATGATCACGGTCTTGCCCGAAGCGCCCGAACGTCAACATATCTTTGAGCAGAGTTCGCGCGATCTGTACCTGACTAAACCGTTCGACGCTGTACGCCTGAGGCGTGCCGTCGAGCGTATGTTGGGTGGCATCGAGCTGTGGGAGCCGCCGTCGCCCGACATTGCATCGCTATTTGAATAGTCCCCCCGCAGTGCGCGTGGGCACCGAAAACTTTGGAGTATTGCACGGATGACGACTCACGATTTTGAAGCGGGCGGCGTGCCTGGCCTTGAAGGACGATCCATAACGGTTGATTCTGAACATTTCGGAATCCGGTTCTTAGTGCCAATCTTGACGATCGGCCTGGTGATCGGCATGCACTTGACCGGGATGAACCTGCTGGAACAGGTCGCGCCGGAGGGCCTTAACACAGTCTGTATTATGCTGCCCATCGATATTGTGGTATTCGTGGGGGGCGGCATGCTCATCGAGCGCTGGCTGAAGCGTCAGTTGCCGAGTCGCCGTAGGGCCTCCTTGAGTGATGAGGAACTGGTTCTCGATGACCGGCGGTTTAATCCGTCGCATGTCGCGCATATCGCGTGGGACAAGACGGTGAACGTCAACGCCTGGCGCTTCACCGTGCACCGCCGCACGCGCATCCCAAAAGGCTGGCAGTGTCTCGCGCTGCATCTGCTGCAAGACGATGAGGAGATCATTCTCTACACCTTCGCATCGCCCGAGGAGTCCGAGACGCTGCACGGCTACCCGAATTTCGCCCGGCTGCGGCCCCGCAAGGAGACGCGGTCCAATACCGATTTGCGCGCAGTGGCCGAACAGCGGCGGCTGCTTAAGCTTGAGGACGCGCGCTGGGCTGACGGGGCCGAAATCTCACGGGAAGATTTCAAGGCGGTGCTGGCTGCCCTGGAACAAAACGTGCCCGGCTGGCGTTAACAAGGCGTGAGGTTAGTTTGTAGGATCAGCATCTCAGCGCCGGACAGGGATCTTCGCGCGGCGCAGCGTTCATCTGACCCAAGCACGAAGGAGAATCATTATGAGTATGAGGCACGGCGTGCGGTTGATCACTCTCTTGATGGTGCTGGCTGCGCTGGCAGGCGTGGCGCACACCGCCAGTCCGGTCCAGGCGGCTCCCCATGCCCAACAGAAACTCCAGTTTGACGCCAGGGATCCTGCGATTGGATCGCTAGACGACCGGGTGACCACGGTGACCTATGGTTTTGACTGCGTGGAGGGCGGCGTTGGGTCTGTGACCGCCGAAACGTCCTCTGGCGATCTGGCTGTGGACATGGCCGTGATGGACGCGAGTGGCGCCACCTTCGCGACCGGAACCTTGGCCAGCCGCGATCCCAACGTCACTGTGGCGGAAGCGTTCGATATGCCCTCGGATGGTCTGTGCACGGTCAAGCTGACGCGCACCGGCAGCACGTCTGGGGATTACGCGCTGCGCTTGCTGCACGGGTTCGCCCAGCTTGACGTGTGGGATGCTTTCGACGGATCGAACAATCCGCTCAGCCTGACGTGGACGCCGTATGCGTCGGACAATATGACGGTGGCTCCACGCAATCAGGAGCTGCGCATCGAAGTGACGACCGATAACCTGTTCGCCTATGCCATCCCCGACGAAACATTGACCTGGAGCGACGTCTATGTGCAGGCCGATTTCACGATCGATGGCGCGCCCAGTTATGCGGAGTACGGCTTTGCGCTGCGCGTAAACGACGATTCGAGCGCGTTCTACACGGTCACCTTCAGCACCGACGGCGATTATTCCGTCTATTATCTGGACAACGACAACTGGACGGCGGTTGCGGAATGGACGGTGTCACCGGTAGTTGATGCGACGGCGACGTCGATGAGCGCGGCAGTTTTGCTGAGGGATAACGTCTTCCGGCTGTATTGGAACGATCGATTCGTGGCGGAAGTAACTGACACGAACCGTTTTGCGTCCGAAGGCCAGGTCGCATTGGCAGCGGCGACGACGGTCGATCAAACTGACACGCTGACCATGTACGAGGATAACTTCGTGGTCACCAGCCCGTATCCGTTCGAGAACGGTTCGCCATTCAATGGGGTGGATGCTTCGCAGATCACGCCGACCAGTCCCGGCTCTGGCTTGATGAGCCTGTTTGGCGCGACGCCAACGCCGACCAGTCCATCCCCGGCCAAACCGACGCCGACCACTCCCGCGTTGTTCGTCCCGACCGCGACTCCGGCTCAGAGCAGCTCGACGTACCCGTCCACGCTCGCCAACTGGTCGTCTACTGATCCGCGCAAAATTGTAGGTGAGCTGGCCCAGCTTGGATTGGCGCCCGACAGCGGTTCACAGGTGGTGAATGTGCCGAGCAGTTACGGCGATACCTCGTCCAGCGGATTCTCGTTCTTCCCGTTGGCCCAAGGATCGACTTACACCAATTTCGCACTGGGATTCGATGAGCGGCTGGTCTATTCGGGAGCAGGGGCGGGCTGCGGGATGTATTTCCGCGACAATGATCAGGCCAGTCATTCTGCGATGATTTTTGAAGATGGCTGGGCGCTGTTGGGTCAGTGGGACACTAACGGCAATCTGACGGACGCCAGCTCGCTGGATTCTGTTCGCCGGGGTGAACGCCGGACAGGATCAAACCAACCGCGTGCTGATTGTCGCGATCAATGACACGGTGCTGATGTACGTTAACGGTCAGTTCTACGCCAGCGGCAATTTCGTTGCTCAAACCGGTGCCATCGCGCTGGAAATGTACGTGCCGTCCGACGACAGCGGCGCGACGGTTGAGAGCTACTGCCAGCTCAACAATATCTGGCTGTGGCAATACTAGGCGTGACTCGCTGAGCGCGTTCCGGCTACACATGGTTCAGTACGGGGACGCGTTCTCTAGAGCCATATTGGGCCAAAGCGTGGTAACATGGTGGGGCAAATTCCGGTGTTGGGAGTTTGCCCCTGTCGTTTGGACGCGCAGAACGGATAGAAGGTGATGGCAGGTTTGGTGCGCCGATTCTTGATGTGGAGTTGGATAGGGTTGTTGGCCGGATCGCTGGTCGCTCCGGCGATAGGCATCACCGCACGGGCGCGTGCTCAAAGCGCGGACGACCACACGCTGACCTATTTTGAGACGGTGCGCGGCACCCTCGGCGATACAACCCCGTCCGCGGATTGGACCTTTAAAGGGTCCGCCGGGCAGGTGATCGCGGTGCTGGCCGTGACCACGCGCGGCGATCTCGATCCAGTCCTCCAGGTGGTCGCGCCATCCGGCACAGTCGCCGGAGAAAACGACGATCTCGATTCGTTGGTGCACGATGCCGGGCTGGAAGCGCTGATTCTGGCCGAAGACGGGACGTACACCATCCGCGTGGCGCGCTATCTGGCCGAGCAGGGCGAGACGGCGGGCGATTACGACCTGACGCTGACGCCGGGTTTCGCTCGTGTGGCCTTCCAGGACATGTTTACGGAGGGCGAGCCCCTGTGGACGGGATCGGACGGCGAGCCGATTCCGCTGACGCAGGAACGGCTGCGCATGCGTGTCACCGATCCTGGCGCGACCCTGATCGGTTTTCCGCCCGGCGATCTGGAATTTGACGATCTCTACATGCAGGTCGAAGCGCGGCTGTTCGGATCGCCGTCCTATGCTGAACTGGGATTCGTGGTGCGAGCGCAGGGCGCAGGGCTGACGGGATCGTACCAGATCAAGATCAACACGGAGGGCCGCTGGCGGGCGTTGTACCAGGACGAGAGCGGCGTATATGCGCTGCGCACCTGGACGGACTCGGATGTGCTGGCCTCCGAAACTGGCGTCTGGACCCTGGGCGTGTTGGCTCATGGCGGGACGTTGGCGCTGTATGTGGACAACCAACTGGTCGGCAGCGTCAACGACGACCGCCTGACTGGGGCGGGGCAGGTCGGACTGCTGGTCGCGTCGCGCGACGATCAGACCGACCCCGCGACAGTGCTGTTCGACAATCTCAAGATCACGGCGCGGCTCGGCACTACGTACAAAGGGCTGCCGCTGGCGCTGCGCACCTGGAATTCGCCCGATCCGGCTGTGGTCATCAATGAACTGGCGGAGTCTGGACAGGTGGAGCCGCAACCCGCGCGCGACCTGTACCTGATGGAAAAATCCCTGGTGGCCACCGATCGCACGTCTCTCGTAGAACTGATCGGATCGGACCTCGCGATTTACGACGATTTTGTGCTCAGCGCGACGGTGAGCATTCTTACGCCCAACGGCGACGCGGGCTGTGGGCTGGTCTATCGCTGGCGCGACGACAGTTCGATGGACGTGGCCTACGTGGATACATCTGGTGGATTTGGGTTGGCGCAGACTCGTGACGGGCAGCTTCTGACGAATGTCTACGATCTCAGCTCGATGGTCACCGCCGAGCCGAACCGGCTGCTGATTGTCGCGCAGGGCGAGCACATCGCCTATTACGTCAACGGCGCGCTAGTCACGCAGGAGACTGTCCAGGCAGAGCAGGGGCGCACAGGTGTGGCACTGTTCAACTATGAAGCACGGCGTACCGATTGCTACTGGTCCGATATTTGGGTGTGGCCGCTGGCACAGTGAGCAGCAGTTCTTACGGGTTTTTCGGATCGGCGCAACGGGTGTAGACTGCGAGAAGGTGTATGGCGGATTCTGCGAACCCCTTGAGCGGGGATGTATGGCGACGCGGGGCGCGCCTGGGTTTGGTCTGGTTAGTCGTATTCACGCTTGTCACCATAGCAATTTACTTGCTGATGGGCGTGGTTGGCTGGTCGGGAACAGCGCGGGCGTTGTGTGCCATGTGTACCGGGCCGGTTTTGGGGACGGCGGGCATTGTGGCGTGGTGGGTAGTTCGTCGCCCGACGCTCGATTCTGTTCGCGGGGCCGGGCGCGACGAGTCGCCAGAAGGGGTGAGTTTTGAGGATGGAGGGTCATGAGTGACAGTCAATCGGACGGCCTCGATCTGGCCGCACATTACAAACTGCTCCAAACACGGTTTGATCAGGCAGCCAAAACCTATGACATGACGTTCGGCCCACCGTCTGGCAGTCGACCCGGCAGCCCGCTGTTGTGCTGGCTGCGCGACGAGCATCTGGCCCACGTCCGCGAACTCGTCAAGCAAGGCGGTGCGCTGCTCGATCTGGGCTGCGGCACCGGCGAAGAAGCGCTGCAACTGGTGCAAGACGGGTACAGCGTGCTGGGGATCGACATCAGCGCAGGCATGGTGTGGCAGGCTCAGGCCAAAGCGGCCAGCCTGGGGCTGCGGCGCGGCGTGATCTTCCGCGCGCTGCCCGCCGGGAAGATCGGCGATCTGGACGAGCGCGGCCCCTTTCATGGGGCGTATGCCAGCCTGGGTACGTTGAATAGCGAGCCAGATTTGGAGGGCGTGGCGCGCGGGTTGCATGCCCTGTTGGAGCCGGGCGCGCCTTTCATCGCGACCGTGATGAGCCGTCACTGTTTGTTTGAGCGGCTGCGATGGCTGCGCAGCCTGGGCGGGACATCCGTGCTCGATCGGCCCGCCACTTGGACTGAGGGCCGCGCCGGAGCAACCGGCGTCACGGTTCCTGTCTGTTTCTACACGCCGGACGAGTTCGCCGCCGCCATGTCGCCCTATTTCGCCGTAGAATCGGTGATGGCGTTCCCGCTGTGGCTGCCGCCGGTTCACCTGCAAGAGTTGTATCGCGAGCGCGAAGCTGCGTATAAGCAGTTGGAGACGCGCGAGCGCCGCACGCGTGCGTGGCGGGTGATGCGCGGCCGGGGCGATCATTTCTTGATGGTGCTGCGGCGCACTGAGTCAGATCTGGCGGCGGACGACGAGGCAAACAAGGTTAGCGAAACAGGATAGCGTGTGAGTAGTTTTTATACGCGTGATTACAGGCCGATCAATGGCACATTCAAGGGCCGGGGACGCGATTACGTCGCGCTGCTGGCCTGCCCGGTGGATGGCGCGCCGCTGGATTACCACGGCGGGACGCTGCGCTGTACGGCGGAGGCCGGGCATACTTACGAGTTCGAAGACGGCATTTTGCGGCTGGCATCTCCGGATCGGCGGTCCGAGCTGGACGCGAAGTCCGCGCAACACGAGGCACGATGCGCGGCAGCAGGCTGGAAGACGCCAGACGAGGACGAATTCAAAGCGCTGCCGCAGAGCGGCCTGTCTGGCTATCCCCTTGATTATTGGCCGCGTGAAGCCGCCCGCACGGCGCTGCTGTGGCGTTTTCTAGAAGCGATTCGGCTGCGGGCGGGCAAGCTGCCGGTGGGCCCGATGGGCGAAGCCGCCGTGATCGGCGCGGACAGCGGCTGGCTGGCTTACGGGCTGGACGTGGCCGGGTTCACCACGGTCGCGCTGGACGTGCGCGCGGGTGAACGCTATGGGCTGGGCGTCTATCCGATTGCGCGTTACCTGCGCGTCCAGGCCGATCTGGCGCAGCCGCCACTGGCCCGGGGCGCGTTCGATTGGCTGATCTTCCAGGATGGGCTGACTCGTTTTGGCGACGCGGCCAGTCAGCGGGCCGCCTTTGAAGCGGCGCTGCGCGCCGTGCGACCCGGTGGTTGGGTGGCGGTGATGGGCGGCCACGCCGAGTCTCCTAACGGCACGGCGGTGATCCCGTCGTTGTTCGCTGAGGCCGGACTCGTGATGATGGGCACGCCGCGCCGTATGGGCTGGCGCGGGGCGCTGCTCGATCTGCGCGAACGCTTCGCCGGGGGGCAGAGCGCGCCGCCGCCGGTGCTCGTCGCGCAGAAACCTAAGTAGAGCAATAATCGGTGCGCAGTACGCTGATCATTTTCCCCGCGAAACGCGTACAACACTCCGTGCGTATACCTCAGCAGAGCGGCATTACCGCGTTGACAAATTGCAGCACGTCCGCCACACTTAGGAACCAGGGCAAACGGCAAGAGCACACGTCTGGTAAGCGGCCAATCATCTTTATCCGCGTCGTGCAATAGCGACGCGCGTTCGTCACGTTCAAGGAGAACAGGGATTCACCATGATTGAAGGAACTTTGGTTGATCTTGTCCCATTCGAGGACGACTTTTCGACGTACCTGGAAACCTGGATGAACGAAGAATCCTGGTTCCGGGCGAATATCTGGGACCGGCGCGAGCCGCACACCGAAGACGATGTGAAGAAGTTCATCGAGCGCATGGAGAAAAACGAGCACGGTGCGCTGATCGGCTTCCAGGCCAAGAACGGCGATCCGATCGGCGGCGTGATCTGGGATCACGAGTGGTCGCGCGTTCGCAAAGTGGATGTGCGTTTCTTCGTGGGTGACACGCGCTACGAAGGTACCGACGAGGCGCTCGACGGCCTGCTGATGTTGGCCCGTTACTGCTTCGAAACGCGCAATGTCCACCGCCTGGACGCGGCGGCACTGGCCTTCGACGAGGTGCGCATTGAGCATTTGCGGCGGGCAGGCTTCGTCCACGAGGGCACGCTGCGCCAGCATATCCGCTGGGATGGCGATTACGTCGACCTGGAAGTCTTCGGCATGCTCGACGGCGAGTGGCCCGGTTATGCCAAGAAGGTCGAGAGCCTGGAGTTGCAGGCCAGCGAGCTTGAGCCAAAGCCCAAACCCGAAAAGAAGGACGACAAGAAAGAGGACGAGAAGGTCAGCGAAAAGTAGCTGGGTCCAGCCACAATCACGGGAAAGGGTGGATTATGCTAAAGGGGCTGCTCGTCGATCTCGAACCGTTCACGCGGGAATTCTACGACGAAAAAATGCCTGTGTTTTGGAACAACGAGTCACGCGAATGGGCTACGATGGGTGATGCGGGGCCGATCACGCGCGCCGAGCTCAAGCGCATCAACGAGCACCGCGCTGAAATGCGCGAGCGTGGCTACACCGGTGTGCGGTTCATGCTGCGCGCCAAAGACGGCAACATCATCGGCGACATTGGCATCAACTGGATCAGCAATCACAACCGTACCGGGAACCTCGGCTCGTGGATCGGCGATGAGAGCTATTGGAGCGGCGGTCACGGCACGGATGGTCTGCTGCTGCTCATGGAATACGCGTTCGATTGGCTTGACATGCGCCGCCTGACGCTGGGCACGATGGACCTCAACATTCGCGCGCAGCGCAACGTCGAACACTGCGGGTTTGTGCTCGAAGCACGCCGCCGCGAGGAATCCATGTTCCAGGGCAAGCCGGTGGACGAGTTGTTCTACGGCCTCATGCGTGAGGAATGGCGCGGGCGCGACGTGCTGGTCGAGGAACTCGGTCTGCGCGAGCGCGCGGCGCAGCGCTACGGCGTGGTGGAGTAACGACGCACGGGAAAATGCGACCGCGCGGCATCGTTCAGGCGGCGGAAGCTGCGCGAACGGACCGCGCGGTTTTGATGTAAAGGAGATCGTATGTTAGAAGGGCTGTTGGTCGATCTGGTGCCCTACGACAAACGGTATCAGAAATTGGAACACACGTGGCGCAACGCTGAGGCGTCGTTTTGGGCCAGCGGCGGGGAGCGGTACATCTTCACCCGCGCCGCGCTGGAAGCCCAGTTCAGCGGCTGGATGGAACGTCGCCAGCAAGATCCGTCGCCTGGGGTGAGTTTCGGTCTGCAAACCAAAGAGGGCATACCGATCGGCTACGTGTCCATCAACTGGTTGGAGCCGACGCACCGGCTGGCCATGCTCGGCGCGAAGATTGGCGAGCCGGACTACTGGGGCGGCGGCTACGGCACGGACGCCGTGCTGCTGTTGCTCGATTACGCGTTTGACTGGCTCGACGTGCGGAAGGCGTGGCTGATGACCACCAGCCAGAATGTCCGCGTCCATCGCCAGATGAAAAAGATCGGGTTTGCGCTCGAAGGTCGTCAACGCGAGTCGACCTTCATCGACGGCGAGTGGGCGGACTGGATGGCTTACGGCATGTTGCGCGAGGAGTGGCCGGGCCGGGCGGCGATGGTCGAACGACTGGGATTGGTTGCACGAAAGGATTGAACGGATCATGTTCGAAGGGCTGCTGGTGGACCTGGTGCCATTCAATGCACGGTTCGATGCGCTGCAACACAAATGGGAAAACGGCCCGGCAGCCTATTGGGGCGATGCCGGTGATCGCCAGTTCTTTTCGCGGGCCACCATCGAGCGTTTTCAACAGGAACACCGCGACGAGACCGGACCGCGTCAATATACCGGGTTTGGCATCCAGACCAAGGACGGTACACCGATTGGCACGATCGGGATGGGTTTTCTGTCGGCGCACCATCGTCATTGCATGTTTGGCGCGCAGATCGGCGAGCCGGAATATTGGGGCGGTGGTTATGGCACGGACGCGCTGCTGCTTATGCTCGATTACGTCTTCGACTGGCTGGACTATCGCAAAGTGTGGCTGGGCACGATGGGTCTGAACGCCCGCGTGATCCGGCAGATGGCCAAAGTCGGGTTCTCGCTGGAAGCACGTCATCGCGATTTCTTCTTTGCGGATGGCGTGTGGACCGAGCATCTGGTGTACGCCATGCTGCGCGAGGAGTGGCCGGGCCGAGTGGCAATGGTCGAAAAGCTCGGTTTGAAAGCACGTCAGGAGGGGTAGCAGTGTTCGAGGGACTGCTGGTCGATCTCGTGCCGTATGGCGAGCGCTTCATGGCGCGCGAGCATGACTGGTTCAATGGGCCGGGCGTGTATTTTTGGACGATGGGCGGACTCTGGTTTGTGACACAGGCGGGCATCACGGCCCACCAGCAGGAGCGCGCCGAAGACCGCGAGCGCGGCGATATGCGGATGACATTTGGCATCCAGGCCAAGGATGGGTCGCCAATCGGCAGGATCGGCGTTACCCAACTATTGGCTCATCACCGGCTGGCGATGCTTACCGCGTTGATCGGTGAGCCGGAGTATTGGGGTGGCGGCTATGGCACGGACGCTCTGTTGCTGCTGATCGATTACCTGTTCGATTGGCTGGATCTGCGCAAAGTCTGGTTGATGACGATGACCGCCAACGCGCGCGTCGTACGCCAGATGGAAAAAGTCGGCTTCACCTTGGAAGCACGCCCGCGTGAGGCGACATGGGTCGACGGGGCGTGGGTCGACGCGTTGATCTACGGGCTGCGGCGCGAGGAATGGCCAGGCCGGGCGGCCGTCGTATCACGATTGGGGCTTACCGCGCAAAAGGATGAGTGATTGCGATGCTTGAAGGATTGTTGGTCGATCTCGTGCCGTATGGTCAGCGTTTTTTGGAACGCGAGCCCGATTGGCGCAATGGTGAGGCGTGGTTTTGGGCCACGGTCGGTGATCGGCCCATTGCGACCCGCGCGGAAATTAAGCGCGATCATGAAGAACGCGCCGAACGCACTGCCCAATGGGGATCGATGCGCACCTTGTTCGGCATTCAGACCAAAGACGGCAAGCCACTGGGCGATATCGGGCTGAACTGGGTGCTGCCCCATTCCCGGCTGGCGATGATGGGCGCGGCGATCGGCGAGCCCGAATTTTGGGGCGGCGGCTATGGAACCGACGCGCTGCTGCTGATCGTGGATTATGCGTTTGACTGGCTTGACATGCGCAAGGTGTGGTTGGCTACGATGGGGCTTAACGAGCGCGTGCAGCGCCAGATGAAGAAGGTTGGCTTCTCATTAGAAGGACGCGATCGCGGGGCTTTTTGGGCGGATGGTCAGTGGACGGATAACCTGATCTACGGCCTGCTGCGCGAAGAATGGCCGGGCCGGGCCGCGATGGTGGAACGGCTGGGTCTGCGTGCGCGAAAGGACTAGGCATTTACCCATGACAACACCGATGCTTGAAGGGCTCCTGGTTGACCTGGTGCCTTACGGCAAACGTTTTAAGGAATTGGAACACGGCTGGCGCAACAACGAAAGCTGGTTCTGGGCGACCGTTGGCGAGCGGCACACCATCAGCCGCGCGCGGATCGAACGCCGCCAGCAGGAACGGGCCGAATGGAGGGCCGAGCATGGCTCGCTGGAGGTCATGTGGGGCATCCAGACTAAAGACGGACAGCCGCTGGGAGAGTTCGCGCTCAACTGGGTGGAAGCGCATCACCGCTGGACAATGCTCGGCGCTTCGATTGGCGAACCCACGTTTTGGAGCGGCGGCTATGGCACAGACGCGCTGCTGCTGGGCGTCGACTACATCTTCGACTGGCTGGATATGCGCAAAATCTGGCTGATGACGATGGCGTACAATGCGCGTGTAGTACGCCAGATGGAAAAAGTCGGGTTCACGTTGGAAGCGCGCCAGCGCAGCGCGTTCTGGGTCGATGGTCAGTGGACGGATGGCCTGCTGTATGGCCTGCTGCGCGAGGAATGGCCGGGTCGGGCCGCGATGGTGGAACAATTGGGCTTGCGCGCGCGAAAGGAATAGGCACTCTTCGATGACGGCACCGCTGCTTGAGGGGGTACTGGTCGATCTGGTACCCTATGGTAAGGCGTTCATGGCGCGCGACCATGATTGGTGGAATAACGAGTTCCAGTTTTGGGGCAGCATGGGCGGCTACAATATCGTGTCGCAGGACGAGGTAGACCGCGAACACAAGGAATGGAGCGAGTCCACCCGGCCCCGCACGGGCGTCGCGTTTGGCGTCCAGGCTAAAGACGGCACGCCGTTGGGCTATATCGGCTATAACTGGCTCGCCGCCCATTCCCGCACGGCGAATCTCGGTGCGGTCATCGGCGAGACCGCCTATTGGGGCGGCGGTTACGGCACGGACGCGCTGCTGCTGCTCATGCGCTACAGCTTCGAATGGCTTGATCTGCGCAAGCTGTGGCTGGACACGATGGCGCTCAACGCGCGCGTGCTGCGTCAGATGGACAAAGTCGGGTTCCGGCTCGAAGCGCGCCACCGCGCCGCGACATGGGTCACCATGGAGTGGGTGGACGAGGTTGTGTTCGGATACTTCAGCGAGGACTGGCCGGGCTATCCGGCCATGATCGAGCGATTGAACATCCAGCCGCGTTGATGCGCGGGTCCGGAATTCTTGCCAAATGCAGGTATTTGCAGCGGATCGGACGGGCTTCCCGGCGATCCGCTGCGTTTCTGTGTGAGCTGCCCGACTTGCCTCCTGCCGCACATGCCTGTAAGCTTGTGAAAAGTAAAGGCTTGCCTTGAGCGCCCGTGAGGGCTTGGCGCTCTTCTTTCGCTTGACGGTGACTGAGCCGTTTGAATCTTTGACGAGGGATGCTGATGAAAACGCGTTTGCTTGTCTCACTCCTCTTGCTGACCCTGCTGCTGGGGGCGGTCCATGTGACGGGAGCTGCGTCACGTCCGACGATTGTGGCGTTCGAGTCGTCGCTCAAAATGATCACGCTGCCGGATGCCGAAGCCGGCAAGACGACCACGACACTGACCTGGCACACGGCGGATATGAGTGACGAATACCGCCTGACGTTGCACGCTTATGTGCTCGATAAGTGGGAGCTGGTTTTCCCACAGGAAAGCGTGCCACTGGAAGCGAACGGCGCGCGCGTCGTGACGATCTTCCAACCGCTGAATTTCGGCCCGCCGACCTATCTGCTATCAATCATTAACAATGGATCGAATGCTGTCATCGATCAGCGCATTCTCACCATCCCCTATGATACGGGATCGGTGACCGAATCGCCCGCGATTGACTCCTTCACGACCGAAACGACCGAGATCAATGCCGCCGAACTGCAGGCCGGTACGGTGCGCGTCATGGTGAAATGGAGCGTGACCAACCGGGCCCCGGCCTCGAATCTGGTCTTCGAGCAGGTGCTGGAAGACGGATCAGCGGCGTCGGTGGAACTCCCGCGCTTGAACCTGTTTGTGCCGTCTGAGGGTGAAGGTCCGGTCGCGCCGAGTTACCGCGAAGGTGAAGAAAATGTGACGCTGCGTCTGCGCGTAATCGACGTTATTTCGGGCGCGGTCTACGCGGAAGAAGAGCTGGTGCTGCCGATCGTCGGTGAACCCACGCCCGAACCGCCGCCTGCCGCACCGACGCCAACACCCGCGCCTCCGCCGCAGTCGAACTCGATCACGTCCTTCTCGGCGACACCCGGCACAGTTAACCCTGGTGCGGCGGTGACGCTGGCCTGGGAAGTAGTCGGCACGGGCGGCGTGGTGATCGAGCAGCGTGTCCCGAACATCACGACGGTGGAAACGGTCGTAAATGCTGCTGCGCCCAAGGGCACGGCGTTGGTCTACGTACCCGGTTACGCGGCCTACAGTGTGCAATACACCGTCTACACCGCCGATCGTTCCGCTAGCCGCGACGCGGTGGTGCAGGTCTACTGCCCGATCGCGTTCTTCTTCGGCGCGGGTGACGGCTGCCCGACTGGTCCGGCCAAAGAAGTTGGCACGGTCTACCAGGCGTTTGAGGGTGGGTTCATGGTATGGCGGCAGGATACCAACGAGATTTACGTGATGTTCAAGGATGGCGGCGCCGCGTACTTCTTGGAGAGTGATTACGCCAATTTGCCCGAAGCAACTCTCGAAGAAGCGCCGCCACTGGATCGGCAGGCTCCGGTTGAGGGCTTTGGCAAGGTATGGGCCAACGGCCCCAACGTGCGCGCCAAACTGGGCTGGGCCCTGGATGATGAGCAGGGCTATACCTCCCGCATTCAGGCCGTAGCTCCGGGCCGCCAGCCGCGCCCGCAGTATGCCTTTTACCTGACGCTGCCCGGCAGTGAAGTCGTCGGCAGCGGGTACGGGACATGGGGGTACGTGGGCTAGTCTGGCTGGGCAACAGAGCGAGATTACGCAGTGCGGGGCGCGTGAGTGAATGAAGCTCGCGCGCCCCGTTGGATGGCGTTGGAGAGTTGATCTAGCTGGCTTTCGCGCCGTCAGGTGGGGGAAACGCCTTCAGCACCTTAGAGAGTGCGCCCTCGATGTCTTCCATTGTCGGCGGTTTGATCAGGTAGTGGTTGGCGCCCGCTTCCATCGCTGTTTTGATGGTGTCTTGATCGTCATTGGCGGAGACGATGACTACCGGGACTTTTTCCGTGTACGGGTCGCGCCGCAAAAAGCGCAGCACCTCGATCCCGTTGACGCCGGGCATATTGATGTCCATGAAGATCACATCGGGGATCACCTGGTTGAGCTGTTGCAGCGCCATGCGGGGACCGTAGGCGATCACAACCGTGTGGCCGAGCACACTAATTTGCGCGGCCAACCCCTGGGCAGTCCGGCGATCATCTTCCACAATAAGTACGTTATAAAGCATGGTGCATCCCTTTACACTGGCTTCCCCGCCTATACTGCTGCACCTGACCTGCATCATTGTATCACAGGCCCCGAAAGCCGCGAAAATCGGCACGGGTGAGCATAGCGCCGTCCGAGGATTTGGGCGGGGCGTCAGGCACACGCCCGGCGCGCAACTTCGCGTGCGGCTGCGCGTACAGTGATCACCCATGTGCGGAGCCACTCTATGTTCGAAAAACGGTTATCCCCTGGCCTGACTCTGCTGCTGTTAGGGCCGATTTGCGGCGAATTGCTGTCCGGCCATCAATCCTTGTTCGAATTCGTCAATCCGCTGGCGTTTGTGCTGACGTCGCTGCCGTATGGATTCGGCGCAATCATCTGCCGCGAGCTGACCGTGCGCTGGCGCAAGGGCTGGTTCAGCCTGGTTCTGTTGGGCATTGCCTATGGCCTGTTCGAGGAATTCGTCGTCGCGCGCTCGGTTTGGGATCCGTCCTGGGCGGAGCTGGGCGCTATCCGTGATTATTCCTATTGGCACGGTCTGACCTGGACCTACGCCGAAGTCCTGCTGCATTTTCACCTGACGGTGAGCATTCTCACTCCCGTGATTCTGACGGAACTGCTTTTCCCGGAGCGGCGAGGAGAGCGCTGGGTCACCAACCGGCAGTTGGCTGGTTGCTTTGTCGGGTTAGGGCTGTGGATTCCGGTCCTGTGGCTCATCAACCCCTTCACGCCGCCGGCGGTCGGCTTTGTACTGACGTGGCTGGGCATGATCGGATTGCTGGCGCTGGCCTGGGCATTGCCAGCGCGGGTGCTCCCGGGGAGGCCGGGCACGTCCACGCGCCCGCTGTGGTACGCGGTTGTAGCCGCGGTCAATATGACGGTCGTGTTCCTGGCGGTTTTCATGCTGCCCGAGATCTCCCAAAGGTGGCTGCCGCCCTGGCCAGTGATGTTCGCGTTCGTGGCCTTGGCGGACGCGATCCTGTTTGGACTCGTGCTGATCTGGTCGGGCAACGGCACCACCTGGGATGACCGGCATAAGCTGGCGCTCGTCGTTGGTTTCCTCGCGTTTTTCCTCGTGTTTGACGTTCTCCAAAGCTTCGCCCAAGGTCTACTTGTAGCGGTGGGGGCTGCGTGGGCGGTGCGCAAACTGTGGAATCGCGTGCAGGCGCGTATGGTTGGCACGGAAACCATGCCGCCTGTTGGGACGGTGTGAGGTAGATCCCTCCCCGCCAATTCCGACCGGTGCCCGCCAAACTGTGCTACAATCTGCGGCGGCGCAAGCCGGGCCTGCACTTTGTCACGCAAGGGGAAAGCACATGCCAGCACAGATCAATCTCTGCCTGGTGGTTCACAATCACCAGCCGGTTGGGCAATTTGATTTCGTCTGCGAGCACTGCACCAAGTCGGCCTATGAGCCGCTCGTGGACCTGTTGGAGCGCCACCCCTCCGCGCGGTGCGCGATGCATTTCACCGGATCCCTGCTGGATTACCTGATTCGCGCTCAGCAGCCGCTGATCGAGCGGATTCACGCGTTGGTGGCGCGCGACCAGCTTGAAATCCTCGGCGGCGGCTATTATGAGCCGATCCTCACCACGCTGCCTGACGAGGACAAGCTCGGCCAGATTCGCAAACTGAGTGACGGCGGTCGAGCAGTGGTTCGGGATGCGTCCGCGTGGCATGTGGCTGGCGGAACGTGTCTGGGAGCCGCACCTGGTCCGGCCTATCGCGCAGGCGGGCATCGACTACGTGATCATCGACGATACGCATTTCGAGGCCGCCGGGTACAACAAAGAGCGCGAGCTGTTCGGTTATTTCGTCAGCGAGGAGCAGGGCGATACCCTGCGCGTGTTCCCCACGCTGTCCTATCTACGTTATGCGATCCCCTGGGACACCGTGCCGAACGTCATCGGGTGGCTGCGCCAACACGCGGCGGAACCGCTGCCCAACTTGCAGCCCAAGCTGGCCTTTATGGGCGACGACGGCGAGAAGTTTGGCGTATGGCCGGGTACCTTTGATCACAACTGGGGCGAGAGCCAGTATATGGAGCACCTGTTCGACGCCATCGAGGAGAATCAGGACTGGCTGGGGACGGTACGCCCAATGGATTACATTGACGAGGTCGCCGCGCTAGGTCGCGTGTACCTGCCAACGGCCAGTTATTTCGAGATGGGACAGTGGGCGCTGCCGCCTGACCGTTTCCGTGAGCTAAAGCGCGTCAAGAAGGAATTTCAGGACGCGGGTCGCGAGGATGTGCTGCGCTATCTGCGCGGCAGCGTGTGGCGGAATTTCATGGTGAAATACGAAGAAGTCAATCACATGCACAAACGCATGCTGGTCGTGGCCGAGAAAGTCCATGCTATGTCCGACGGCCCGCAAAAAACCGAGGCGCTCGACTTGCTGTGGCGCGCGCAGGCCAACGACGCGTACTGGCACGGGCTGTTTGGCGGTGTC
Source organism: uncultured Chloroflexia bacterium (assembly GCA_963826505.1). GTDB lineage: Bacteria > Chloroflexota > Anaerolineae > Aggregatilineales > Aggregatilineaceae > CAWGXG01. The sequence continues at coordinate 1,658,168 of CAWGXG010000008.1, read as the reverse complement.
TATTTGTTCAACTTCCGCGTGGCGAACTACGCCAACCTGATCGCCGCGGAGGCCCTGGCCGAAGGCGCGGACGCGCCGCTGACGCTGCGCCGATTCGATTTCACCAAGGACAGCTTGGACGAGATCGTACTGACCGGCGAACCGCTCAACGCCATCTGGAAACCGAATCTGGGCGGGATGCTGCTGGAACTGGATCACCGCCCGCTGCGTTACAATGTGCTCAATGTCATGACGCGCCGCGAAGAAGGCTATCACCAGGAAATCCGCGAAGCGGCGGAACGCGGCATGCTGCTGCTGCCAGAGGTCTTCGACTCCAACCCCGACCACGCCCGCTACGGCGCGGTCAAAGTCAAGGAACTGGGCATCGACCGTTTTCTGCTGACGGACTGGCACCGGCGCGGCGCATTTCTCGATCATTTTCTGCGCGAGGACGTGGACGTTCACGCCGTCTACCGCGCGTTTTATGGCGAGCAGGGCGATTTCGTCAATTTGCCCTACACGGCGAGCACATCGACCGAAGGCGGCGGAGCCCGTATCACACTCAGCCGCGACGGGCACGTCTGGGTGGGGCCGAATCTCTGTCCAATGCGTGTCGAAAAGACGTTCACATTCAAACAGGGCGCGGATCGTTTCCGCTGCGATTACATCGTGACCAATCTGTCCGACCACGCGGCGGATGTGCGCTTCGCGGTCGAGCTGGCGTCCGGTTTCGATGGCGGGCAGGATGTAGATTACGGCCATTTGACGATCAATAGCAGCGACGAACGACTTTCGTTGGCCGAGATTCGCGAGCTGGACAATGTGTCGTCACATGCCTGCATCAGCACGCTGCACAGTCTGGCCCTGACGACGATGCTCGATCAGCCATGCGCCTTATGGACCTTCCCATTGGAAACAGTGACCATGAGCGAGGCTGGCTACGAGCGCGGCTACCAGGGCACGGTATTGTTGAACGTCTGGACACTGCACTTGCAGCCGGGGCAGTCCTGGCAGTCTGGTCTGACACAGCAGGTGAGCGCGTATAACTCTACAGACGGTGTGCGGTGAGTGTATCTCGACCTGTGGAGGAGAAGAAGTGCGGTGGCACGTGCTGCCCCACTCAATACCGGTCGAGGCGCTCGCCGCGCCGTTTTGTGCTTGCGCGGCAAAAGCCCGCACTGATGACAGCGAGGCACAGCATGATGGAGGCATCTTTACGAATATGAAACGCCGAAGGTTAGGGATAGCGGGCGCGCTGCTTGCTGCTTTTGTAGTGGTGGTGACGGCCTGTTCGTCTGATAAGTCGTCTAGCACGGGAGGATACGTATTTGTTGAGGAGGGTGCGGATCAGTCCCAGGCGACGCTGACAGCGATTGCCCTGGCCAAAACCCCCGCAACGCCCAGCCCGACGCTCACGCCGACGGAGGCGGGCACGCCCTATGTGATCCCGACCAACACGCCAGACGAAGATCCGGATCTGGTGATTACACGTGTCGGCAACACGGACGTCACCCTGGCGGAATATCAGCGCCGCGTGCGCTTCGACCGCTACCGTTTGCTGTACCAGATCGTTAAGCTGGTGGAAAAGTATGGTCCTGGCCAGATTCTGGACCTGACGCGCTCGGATAATAACTATGTGTCGGGTCTGTTCGCCACGCTGGCCGACAGTTACAGCTTCGGCGCGCAGAGCCAACGCCTGATCGTGATCGACCGGATCATCGAACAGGAGGCGTTGCGGCGCGGGGTCGAGGTCAGCCCGGAGCAGTTTGACGCCAAGCTGGGTGAATACCTGGGGCTGACGGTGGGCGAGGGCGGCAAGCTCCCGCCGGAAGCCGATCAGCGCTACCAGGAATTCTTGCAGGGCTTGAAGACCTACGCGAATATGTCAGAAGAAGAATTCCGCCGTATCGTGCGCGCCCGTACGCTGTACTCACAGCTTCAACTGATCATCAGCCACGAGCCGGGCGTCATCCCTCAGGACAAGAAAGCGCGCGTGGGTCGAGACATGCAGGACATCATCGTCAAGACGCGCGAAGAGGCTGATACGGTCGTCACACGACTGCAAGCCGGAGAGGCGATGAGCGCCATCTCTGCCAGTATGGGCTATACCCCCGCCAGCGGGTCTAGCGCGTCGCGCGTGCTGCGTTGGAGCGACACAGGCGTGACCGACGAAGTCTTGAACGCCGTCTTCGGCGCGGACGAAGGCGCGATCGTCGGGCCGTTCGAGGTTGGGACGGGCTGGTATGTGGGCGTGGTCGGGCAGGAAGTGTTCGATGTGCTTTCGCCTCAGGATATCGACGCGCTGCGCAAGGAGTATTTCCTGAACTGGATCGAATCGCGCATGGACGACCCGGAGTATGTGCAGGACTTCGACAACTGGATCGATTTCACGCCGCAGGAGCCGCTGCCGCAGGATGTGTCGCCGCTGCTGCGTACGGAGAATTTCATACTGCCCGACACGACCGGGACTCCGTCGCCATTCGATTCTCTGTTTGGCCCGCTGACCGAAACAGGGTGAAGCAGTTTCTGCCAAAATCTGTGCCGCCTCTCTCCGGACTTGTGCTGGAGGGAGGCATCACGGTCATGCGTGAAATGCTCCCCAAAAAGGCGCGATAAGCGTGCCCTGTGACTCCGTTCGTTTCTTCCCGATTGAACTACCCTCGTCTGGTCTGGCGGCTGGTCTGTTTGACCGTCTATGGCTATGATTAAGGGTAACTGCACTAATCCAGCACGTGTGTGATGGGCGGCCTATCGGGCATACCGAAAAAGGACTGATCATGGAACCCTCGCGTGAACCACCTCTCCGCGTGGCGGTGATTGGAACCGGTTTTGGGAGCAGGGTACAGCTCCCCGGCTTCATGAGTTCATGGGGAAACTAGTGTCGTGGCGCTGTGTGGCGCGCACGAACAGAAGACCAAAGATGTCGGCGCGCAGTTTGGCGTTAAGGCCGTATATACCGATTACGAGCAGATGCTGGTCGATGTAGAGCCGGATATCGTCTCGATCACTACACCGCCAGCGATGCACAACGCGATGACGCTCGCGGCGCTGCAAGCGGGCGCGCATGTGTTGTGCGAAAAACCGTTCGCGATGAACGCCTCCGAAGCGGAGGAGATGCGCTCCGAAGCCGACCGCCTCGGGTGTGTTGGGGCGGTCGACCATGAGTTTCGTTACCTCCCGGCGCGTTATTACCAGCGCGTGCTGTTCGACCAGGGATTCGTCGGCGAGCCAGTGCTGCTCGAAGCAACGTTGATGTCTCCTAGCCGCTGGGATCCCATGCGGCCCTGGAATTGGTGGATGGACGCGGACCAGGGCGGCGGGGTACTGGGCGCGATCGGCTCGCATTTCATCGACGCGTTCCGGTGGTTGAGCGGGCGCGAAGTGCTCGCCGTGACGGCGTCATTGCAGACGGCCCCGGCTTACCAGACGCGCCCGTTGGCGGATGGCAGCGGGGCACGCGAAGTCACCAGCGACCATGCGGCCACGCTTGTGTTGGAGATGGACGGCGGGCTGCGCGGCGTGATCAACCTGTGCGCGACGGCGGGCGGTGAAGTGCAGCGTTTGGCTGTACACGGCACTGATGGCGCATTGGTGGTCCAGGACGATCTGCAGTTGTGGGGACGCCAGCGCGGCGAGCCGCTGCACCTGATCGAGATCACGCCGGAATATGAGCCGCCGCTGTGGATCCCGGACGAAAGCGTCCTGCTTGGGTCCATTCGTCAAACTGGTGGGCCTGATGGTGGACCAGATTCGCGGCCGGGGCATCGTGCTGCCGCCGACCTTTGACGATGGTTTGGCGATCCAGCGTGTGCTGGACGCGGCTTACGAGTCCAGCCACGAAGGTCACCGTATCGAGATTGCGCCCTGGTAGCAGGGCATGGGTGCGTCTCATGATTGGCTGCATGCGATCGTGAGACGCGCTGTTTTGACTAAATTGCGCTCATTAAGCCACGACACGGTCAGGAGTTCTCATGAAAATTGAAAAAAGACGGTTAGGCGGGGTGGGGATCGCGCTCACCATGGCGGTGACAATCGCGATCGCCTTGGCGGTGACCGGATTGGCGTTGGCCGGACCCGGTGCACAAGGCGGATCGTTGCTGCCAACTCCTACGCTGCCCGACATCGAAGACGCGCCGTACACGGTGTCAGTGGTCGGCGGCGCGCCGCAAACCCTCAGTTTTTCTTATCCCGATCAAGATGGCTTCACGCTGGGCGAGACGACCGTCTCTTCCGAGTATCCGCTCGGCATGACCTTCACGCTGGCCCCGGAGTCGGCGAACGGGGCGATCCAGGATGTGATCCTGTTCGTCTGGTTCCCTCACGAAACTGGCACGCGCTTCTCCGCGACATGGGACCCCGACCGTGGGCAGTGGGTCGCGCGGCCCTGGGATACGGGCGGTCGACCACCCTGGACGGCCTTTGATTTCTATTGGCGCGTGCGTGATGTGACAGGCGCGTCGATCGATACTGAAGCCAACAGCATGGACTATTTCGACTCGCAGAACCAATGGTTCCGCACTGAAGACGATTACGTGATCGTGTACTGGCGCGGCTTTGGCGAGGATGATCCGGACGCGATCGGCCAGAAGATGGCGAATTACATGGCATCGATTCAGGACCGGCGCGTGCAGGGGTTTGGGGCAGCCATCAGTTATAAGCCGATCGCCGTGATCTTCCCGGATCGCGCTGCACTGTCAGGTATGTATGGCTCGAACGTGTCCAATAACCGCGTGGCCGGTTTCACCAGCAGCGACCTGGGCATGAGCGTGCAGGTGCTGCGCAGCAACGAGATACCGCCGGGCCAGGAAAATTGTATCTACGCCACGCCGCCCGATCAGTGGACGATGGAACGCCGCATCAACACCATCTACCAGGTGACCGGGCACGAGACCACGCATCTCTACCAGTATGATATTCTGGGTGGGGCGCTGGGCTTCGAATGGTGGTTCGAGGGGCAGGCGGAATGGTTCTCCAGCACGTCGCGCAACTATGACGAGCGCCTGCGCAACCTCGCCGCGCTGCAAGATATCCCCAGCCTGCGCACGCCGATCGGCTCAGACCTCAACCAGGCGGATGGCTGTTATGCGCTGTCGTACTACGTGGGGCCGTCGTTTATCAACTTCCTGCTGGCGAATTACGGCGGGTTGGATCTGCATCGCCAGATCGCCGAGAAAATGCATTATGGCACATCGGTCTTTGACGCGATCGAAGAACTGACCGGCAAGCCGTTCTTCGACATCGAAAACGAGTGGCGTACCTACCTGGGCTTTCGCCCGCTGACGCCCGCCGATCTCGATCCGTCCCTGGCGCTGGAACCCTACGAGGATTCCATGCTAGCGGTGGGAGACACGGTTACCTTGCCGGGCACGCCGCCGTTGGTTCCGCTCCAAGAGGATCCCGTGCCGCGTTCGTTGTCCAGCGGACAGTGTTTCGCCAATATGCCGGTGAAAATCCTGAAGATGGGCCAGTTGGACGGTGTAGCATACTTCCAGGTGGACTGCATGGGCATGCAGGGCTGGGTCACGCGTGACACGCTGATCGGGCCGCAATAACCGCGAGTGTGCATTTCCACATCATGATCATAACGCCGGGTCCGCTTTTGGGTGGACCCGGCGCGTTCTTTTCATCTCACCCGATCAGCACGGCGATGATGCCGTTCACCGACAGCGGAACCGGGGCTTTGCTCTCCAAAGGCGTGAGGTCAACGTCGACCGCCTGGTCGAAGGGCTGCACGCCCGGTAGGCAGAGGGTGTCCGGCGCGATCTCACGCTGAACCTGCACCTGATACACGTTGTCCTGGTCACTGTAACTGTGCGGCATCTGCGTCTCGACCGGGCAGCGTTGGACCCAATAGCCGGTTATATGGACCTCGCCCTGTTCGCCGTCGCGCTGCACTTCGATTTCGTTGATCACGGCGCTGCTGTCAATCTGAGTTTCGCCGGTGGTGTTGGCTTGCGGCTCACCGACGATCCCAGCGGCGATAGCGTCCGCGCTGCCGCTGTCTTCAAAATCGATCGTGCTCCCGTCTTGTTCCTGCGCCATCTCGCGCATCCGGCTGCACACGGGATTCGACCCTTCATCGCGTGTGAAATAGGCGACGCCAGACGCGGACTGCCATTCGGTGTTGTATTCGCCGGGCGTCTGCAACCAGTCCGCGCCGCCGGTCGCTGTGATTTCCCCCGTGATCAAAAAGCTGGCCATGCGGCCGGTTGTCAGCGGACGCAGATGCCCGCATGACAACATCTCCACGCTGAGCGTGGTGCAATCTGTTGTCTCACAGGTGAATGTTCCCACGATCAAGTTGTTGAACCCGACGGGAGGCGTGCCTTCGACTTCCAGCACGCCCATGCCCTTGGCGCGCCCGACGAAGGTCATGTCGTACAGCACATTCGGTGTAGCGACGCGCGTCGTATCTATACCCAGCGTGACCGAAAATGTGGTGCCGTCGCGCCCGCTGGCGAGACAGCCGTCATCCTGAGTCACGCAGCGCAGCACGCCCGTGAGCGACGCCTCATCGACGAAGACCCCAGCCCGCCGCGGGCCGATGCGCACAATCAGCGGCGTTGATGTGTCCACGTGGAGCGCTTCTGCGCGGTAATCGTACAAGGTCGGGTCGGGTTCTTGGGCCCCTGCCGGGAGTCCCAACGGGATCAGTAAAAGAAGCGCCAGCCCAAGCAGCGCGTATCGGACTCGGTTCATAGCCACTATCTCCTGACGTTCGCGAACGGAATTCACTGTCTAGTGTCGCAGTCGGCCGTGACTGTGCCGTGACTGGCGCATCAACCGTCGGTAGGTTACTTTGCCAGGACGTTCGCCAGCTCGAAGAGTTTGGGATCCAACACCTTCTGCTTGCCGGTGACTTCGCTGTAGGGCGTCGTCATGATTTCGCCCTTCAGCAATCCGCACAGCACACCGAAGTTGCCCGCCGCGATCTGTTCCGTGGCGTGACCGCCCAGGCGCGTGCCCAGCAGTCGGTCGAACGCGCCCGGCGCGCCGCCGCGCTGGACGTGCCCGAGCTGCGTCACGCGCAGTTGGAAACCAAGTTCCTCGTTGTGCTCCGCGAAATACTGCGCTAGCGCTACGGCGTTGTATTTAGCACCCTCGGCCACGACGATGATCGCGTGCGGTTTGCCGCGCTCGTAAGCCAGCCCGATCGCGTCGCCGACCAGTTCGGGCGACGTGTCGAATTCCGGCAGACAAATCGCTTCTGCGCCGCCTGCAATACCCGACATCAGCGCCAGATAGCCGCAGTTGCGGCCCATGACTTCCACCAAGAAAGCGCGCTCGTGCGAAGACGCCGTGACTTTGAGCCGGTCGATGGCTTCCAGGGCGATATTGAGCGCGGTATCGACGCCCAACGTAATCTCGGAGCCGAACAGATCGTTGTCGATGGTCGAGGCGATGCCCACGGTCGGAAAACCCATCGTGAACAACTCGTGCGCGCCGGTCTGTGACCCGTTGCCGCCGATCACGACCAGCGCTTCGATTTCCTGCTTGTTCATCTCGCGGATCGCTTTGCGACGGCCCTCTTCGGTCTTGAATTCCGGGCTGCGCGCGCTGCCGAGAATCGTCCCGCCCATCTGGATGATGCCGCCCACACTGCGCGGCCCCATGGGGCGGAAGTCGCCCGCCACCAGCCCGCGATAGCCATGTTCCACGCCGAATACCTCCCAGCCCCGGTCGAGGCCGGTCCGCACTACGGCCCGGATGGCCGCGTTCATGCCGGGCGCGTCGCCGCCGCTGGTCAGTACCGCGATACGTTTCATTGGTGACCCCTCCTGTTGACTGGCTCGATCCATTCTCACTCTGGTACGTCTGAGCCTGCCCGAACGTTGCTTAAGTATAGCGCTTCCCGCGCGCGGAGCACCTCCGTAACGCTGATAGCCGTGATCAGCCACAGTCCGCCCGCGATCCACCCGCCGATCACGTCGCTGACGAAATGCACGCTCAGTATCAGGCGGCTAATTCCGACCAGGGCCGTGAGCGCCGCTGCTGCCCACACGGTTCCGACACGCGCGCGCGGGCTCCGCACGCTGATCCATACGACATAGGCGAGCATGCCATAGGTCAGAATCGCCTGCATGGCGTGCCCGCTGGGATAGCCGTATTCCTTGGGCAGTGTCACGTCGGGAAACGAGGGGCGCGGGCGGGCATACAGCAGCTTGAGAGCTATGTTGAGCAATTTGCCCACGCCGGTCGCCACGCCCCATCCAATGAGCAACGGCCACTGGCTGCGCACGATGAAGATCGCCGCCATTCCGAATCCCAGTATGTACAGTACTGGCGAGCCCAGATCGGTTATGGTTTGGAAAGCATCGACCGTGGTCGGCCCGACGCTATCGTGTATACGCGTTGCCCAGCGCGTGTCGAAATTCAAGACGGGCGAGGTATTGATGACCGCCCCGCTGATCAGCACGAACAGCAGCAGACCAGCGCAGCTTGTGATCAGCGCTCGCGTATAGAAGGTGGAGCGGTGAGTTAGGATGGTGGGCGTGGGGACGTGCATAACCAGGAGCAGCCTTTCACGGGTGGCACATCAAGTAACGTCCCGCGCCAGCGCTCGTGAAGCCGCGCCACGCGGTGGACATACCGATCGGATAGAGTGGTTCCCCAGGTGCGACGAACTGCACGGAGCGTACCCGCATGCTGGGCGAGAGTGCTGCATTTTCGTCTCCGCGCTGGACTTCCACCGCGACCAGCCCATCGGCGAAATACACGGTCGCGGTGATCACGAACCGCTGGCCAGGGAACAACGACGAATGCGTAACGCCGAAGCAGCCGACGCGTTCTGGCGGGCCGTAGATGCGCAGCACATCCGCCAATGCGATCGCGCCGAAGGGCACCAGTTCGAAGGCGGCGGCAACTCCATCCGCACGCTGTGTTGTGTGTCCCGTGAAAGGTGTTTGCGCGAGACGCTGCGCGAAAGCCTCCGCGCTGGCCGCGCCGGGCAGCAAGCTTTCCCAGCAGGGCAGGGCGCACGCTCCGCTATCCAAAAAGGTGGGCGGCGGCGGGATCAGGCTGCCCGACGAGCGCGCCGCCGCGATCAGCGCCGTGCACAGTATGAAAATTCCCGCAACGAGCACGAACAACCGCATCATCTGGCCCTTTTTCAACGCACAGAACCGTGCATTATTCGCCATTGTAACACACGCGGCGCGGGTTGCCGCGTGCGCAGGCTTGGGGCACAATGGACTCAGCGAAGGAGCGAGCCATTCATGTCGATCACAGCGGTTGTATTGGGGACCTTGTTGGGGTGTGCCGTCGCGCTGATGGTTGTGGGCGTGTGGCGCGAGATGCACGGTCGCGCCCAACCAGTGATTCGGCCGATTGATTCCTTTGTGCCGCCGCCTGTCTCGGCGACGGTGACGCGCGGCCCTGGGTTGGCGGCGCGTCTGATGCAGGCCGCCGCGCGTCACCCGGCTCCGGTTCTGGGCTTGATCGAGAGCGGACTCTGGATCGGCGCGGCGTGGGTGCTGGTGTCGATGGCGCTTAGCCCGCGCGAAGGACCGGTGGCCTATGGCGTCTGGCTGGTGACGATTGGCCCGCACGAGATGGGGCACATCATATGCGCGCCATTCGGCTGGTTCCTGACCGTCGCGGGTGGGACGATATGGCAGCTGCTGTTTTACGCGCTGCTTGGTACGTGGACGCTGTTGGTCCGGCGGCAGTTGACGCTGCCACTGCTGCTGTGGACAGTGGTCGGTCTGAGCTTCATGAATGCCGCGCCTTACATCGCGGATGCCCGCGCGCGCGAACTGCCGCTGCTGTTTGGCATGAGCAAGGATCATCACGACTGGTGGAACTTGCTGCGGCAATATGGTCTGCTGAAGTACGACCATACCTTCGCCGCCATCGCGACCGGGCTGGGACTCGTCGTCGGATTTGCGGCCGTGCTGCTCGGCCTGCTGACGACGTGGCTGCTGCCGCGTACCCGCTTGGGGAACGCGCGCCGTTATGACGGGACGCTGTGGGGCGCACTGCGCGCTTCACTGCGCGCGGACACCGGATCCGAACCGCTCATCCTCGACGATCTCCCGCCTGAAGCGGATTTCTTCGCGTAGTCATGAGAGGAAGACAGGGGATGACAGCGTGAGCCACCATCCCCGTTACACGCTCATATGTTATTTGCGGCGGAAGGCACCTTCGATCAGTTCTGGCGGAAAGTACGAGGCGTTAACCTGTCCCTCGACCGCGTAACGATACAGCGCCGCCACGTAGATTCCGTTCAGCGCTGAGCCGACCAGACTCATCCCGGCGATGATCAGCACGATCACGGCGATGCCCAGCGCGATCAAGATGACCGATCCGGTCGCGGCGGCCAACAGCATCACCGGCCCGCCGATCACGATCACGGCTGCCAGCGTGAGCAGTCCGAAGATCAGCCCAATGCTGAAATTGCCGATGATCTGCTCGCCCCATGTGCGTTTGAGCAGGGCAGTGCTGCGTTGAATCGCCTCCACCGGTCCGACATTCTCGATGACCAGCACCGGCACGACCAGGTACGTCGCCAGGTTCCAGGCCAGATCGCCCAGCCACGCGACGATCTGCCCGGCCAGCCCGCCCCGCTCACGCAGAGCGCGAAAGATCATGCCGACCGTAGCCGCGATCACGGCATAGCCGAGAATTTGCGTGACATGCTCCATCGCGATGTTGACGCCGTCGCGCAGGGTGGGATCGCCGCCCCGCAGACGGATCATCGCCGCGCCTACCAGCGCAGAATTCGCGAAGATCACGACGAAGTACATCACGACATAGAACAGGAACGCGATCACGTACCCCGCCGGGCCGGGGTTTCCATTATTCGACATATTCCCGAAGACACCGGCCAGCGCCATAGGTACGGCGAACACAATCATCACGGCGACGGTCGCGACGAACGAAGCCAGCGGAAACAACAGCAATTCCTTGTCCGCGCGCAGCACGGCGTAACTGGCTTTGACCAGCTCCCAACTTCGACTCAGGCGTTCAAACATCTACGGGCCTCCTGTGCGCCACTTGTGATTGAACTCTCATGAATGATTATAAGCTGTTCGCGCCGCGGCGCGTATGAAAAAACCTGCAAAATTCACGGGGCACGTTGACCAAACGCTTCGGGGTCCGTATAATCGCGAACTGTTGTTAGCTGACTTGCATCCATCCAGATTGAGAGGAACTCCATGCGATTGATCTTGGTGCGGCACGGGCAGGCGGAACATCGCGGTAGCGAGGCGGATGACCTCTACCTCACCGACCTGGGGAAACGCCAGGTCGAACTGCTCGGCCAATGGTTGGCGACGCACGAGCCAGGGATCGATCAGATCATATGCAGCCCGCTGCGCCGGGCGCGCGAAACTACCTCGATTCTCAATCGTTACGTCTCCGCGCCGATTAAGGTAGACGACGATCTGCGCGAAACCTCGCATGACCTGCTGCTCAAGCTGCCGCGCCTGATTCACCCGTCCGACAACGGTCCGCACTATTTCGTCATGCCTGCGGACAATTATTACCAGCGCTTCGCGGAACAGAACCGGCGCGTGCTCAACCGCCTGCTGGACAACCCCGAGGCGATGCAGACCAAGGTCGTGGTGTGCCACGGTGGCTCAGCGGGCACGATGGTGCGCATGATTCTCAAATGTCACCATCTCAATATCTGGATGCACAACACGGCCATGCATTACCTGACTTGGCAGGATGGTCTGTGGGATGTGCGCGGCATCAATTACACGCCGCATCTGACCGGCGACATACTGACGTAGCGATAAGCGAACAGCAAACAGCGAACAGCATAGGCGGCACGCGCCCAGTCCACTCAGGCGGTGCCGCTCTTCATTGATAGCTGACAACTGAACCCTGATCGCTGCAAACGATCCGCTTCTACATCTCTTCCACGCGCATGAGGTACTGCCGCACCATCAACGCGACGCTCGCGCCTTCGCCAGCGGCAGCGGCGGCCTGTTTAGTGCTGCGCGCGCGGACATCACCTGCCGCGAAAACACCCGAGACATTCGTTTCCAGCGAGTCCTCCGTAACGATAAAGCCACGATCGTCCAGCCGGAGCGTGTCCCGGAACGGATCGCTGTTGGGGTCCATCCCGATCAGAATAAAGACCCCATCGGGGTGATCGATTCGTTCGTCGCCGGTCACCCGATCGCGGACACGAACGCCCGCCAGTTTGCGGTCGGAACTGACGAGGAACTCGCGCACGTCCTGGTTAGTCAACACCTCGATCTTGGGGCAGTCCTTGATCTTCTGCTGCACGACCAGGCTGGCGCGCGGCTCCGGCTCGTATTCCAGAATGGTGACGCGATCGGCAAACTGGCAGATATGCAGCGATTCCTGCATGCCGCTGTTGCCACCGCCGATCACAAAGACGTGCTTGCCGGTGTAGAAGGGCGCGTCGCAAGTGGCGCAGAAATGAATATTGATGCCGATCAAACGCCCTTCGCCCGGCACATTCAGGCGGCGGTAATGGCTGCCCGTCGCAACGATGACCGCGCTCCCGGCGTATTCGTGACCGTCGGCAGTGCGTACCAACCGGTAGCGACCATCCTCGGCCAGCCCAGTGACGACCTGGGCCTGCACGATTTCCACGCCGAAACGCTCCGCCTGGTGGCGCAGACGCCCCGCCAGTTCCGCCCCGTTGACGCCTTCGTCAAAGCCGGGGAAGTTCTCCATGTGGCGCGTCAGGCCAACCTGCCCACCAATGCCGCTTTTCTCCAAAACGAGGGTCGAGAGTCCTTCGCGGCTGGTGTAAATGGCCGCCGTCAACCCGGCGGGACCGCTGCCCACGATAATCACGTCGTAAAAATCGTGCGAGGCCTGCAGCTTAAGTCCAATCTGTTCGGCCAGCACGGCATTACTCGGCTCGACCAGGATCGTTCCGTCCGGGAACAGAATGGTCGGAATGCTGCGCATCCCGTTGTTGAGCCGTTCCACTTCGGCGACGGCGTCCGGATGCTGGTCGATGTCGATGTAGTCATAGTGAACGCGTTGTTCGCCAAAAAACTGTTTGGCGCGGCGGCAGTCTGGGCACCAGTTGGCTCCATACATGCGAATCACGTCGGGTGGTGCAGCGTGTGACGGCAGGGTCATGTTATCCTCCGGCGGGCAAAAATACTTTGGTACCAAAATAATACGCTATTTCCGCCGGTTTGCCTACCCCAATCGATCAGGCAAAATCGCCAAGGAGAGTGTGTAGATCGTCGAGGATTACGCGCAGACGCGCGCCGTAGGGGTTGGCTGCGTTGCGCGCAAGGGAATCGTCCCAGAAGGGCAGGGTGTCGCTCAGGCTGTGCAGCTCGGCCCGCTGATCCTCGCCGTTAAGCTTATGCCGCATTAGGGCCACCATCAGCCCGTATTGCGGACCGATGCGGGTGGCGTTGTCGGTGCGTTTGCCGGACTCGGGTTTCACGAAGTTCAGCGCTACGCTGGCGTTATACGTGTCGCCCGCCAGGTAGAAGAACCAGGCGATGATCGCCGTGATGAAATTGGGCTGGACCGCACCGGAGGCGTATGGGCGGAGAAAGTGGGCCGCCTGAGAAAAACGCCCTTGTGCGACCCAGGCATCGGCCAGCGCAATGCGGGCCAGATCGCACTTGTGGACGGCGGGCTGCCTTTTCTTCGTCTCAAGCCCTTGCGCCTGGATGATGGCCATTACCTCGTGGGCCAGCGGTTCCGCCAACGCGCCGTGTCCCTGGTAGGCATAGGCCGCCGAAAGACACAGGGTTGTGGTATAGGACCGATCGCCCCGTTCGCGCTTCGCTTCCAGCTCTGCGATCACGCTTGCCGCGTCGCCTTTTTTCAGCCGGTTGATCACATGGCGAAAACGGAAATACCAGGCGAAGCGCACCCGGTTGACCATCATCACGAGCAGCACCTCTACGACCACGAGCGCGGCGAGCAACAGCAGCGTTTGTCCGAATGAGAAGCCCAAAAACGCGGCCAAGTACAGTACGACGATCGGGCCCGGGAGGTAGATGAGATTCGATGGAGTGAAGGTAAATAAGCGCTTGAGAAAGTCCATGCCGATCGCTCCTGCGCGTGGTGCGTCTTGCCCGCTATTCTGGGATTTTACGGCGCTCCGTGCCTCGCGCAACCGCCAGAAAAAAAGCCGGAGACTGCGTATAGCCTCCGGCTAGAGAGTATCGCGGTTCATGCTGGCGATCAGGCCCAGACGATCAGGTTCATCAGGATTGGGTTGGCGAGATCGTCGTGATGAGGCAGGACGCGCACCGAGAAGCCGCGCTTGCCAGTCGAAGTATAGGCCAGATCGCTGAAGAATTCGTGGACATTGTGGCCCGGCGTGGCTGCTTGATCAGGGCAGCAGTGCTCCATGTCGAGCGTTTCGCCCGCGACGATCTGACCTTTGCTATCCAGCGGGCCGTAATACAGCTGTACGGTGACGTCTTCCGGTTCCAGCGCGCCCAGCTGAACCCAGGCCCGGACGTGGATTTCCTCGTTCACCTTGAGTTGTTGCGGCTCGACCTCGACGCGCTCGATACGCACGGAGTGCCAATTTTCGCGCGTGTGGCGCTGCCACTTGGCGAACGAGACGCCGCGCTCGATGTCCGGCTCGGTCAGGCTGGTGAAGCGATGGTGACTTGGCAGGTAGTATTCTTCGGTGTATTCGCGCACCATGCGATAGGTGTTGAAGAAAGGGGCCAGCTTGCGCATGCTGGCTTTGATGCGCCCGATCCATTCACGGGGCAAGCCGTCGCGGGTGTGGGCATAAAAGGCCGGGATGATGTCTTTTTCCAGCAGGTTATACAGCGCCTGCGCTTCGATGTAGTCTTGCATATCCCAATCGGGCTGCTCATATTCCTCGCCGCTGCCAATGCTCCAGCCCACCGACGGGTCATAGGCTTCGGCAAACCAGCCGTCGAGGATGCTGGCGTTCAGGCCGCCGTTGTAGATGACCTTCATGCCGCTGGTACCGCTCGCTTCGTTGGGGCGGCGCGGCGTATTCAGCCACACGTCCACGCCTTGCACCATGTAGCGCGCGACGCTGATGTCGTAATTCTCCAGAAAGACGATCGCGTGCCGGAATTCCGGCAGTTCCGCCGTCTTGACGATCTCCTTGATCAGTTCTTTGCCCAGGTGATCGTGCGGGTGGGCTTTGCCCGCGAAGATGAACTGCACCGGGCGGAGTGGATCGTTCACGATCAATTCGAGACGCTCTTTGTCGCGGAAGAGCAGCGTCGCGCGCTTGTAGGTGGCGAACCGTCGCGCAAACCCAATTGTCAGGGCGTCGGGGTTCAGCACTTCATTGGCAGCCTGGATCACCGATTGAGGTGCCCCCCGCGACTCCAACTGGGTGCGCAGTTTGCCGCGCGCATACGACACTAACCGCTCGCGCCGGCGTTCGTGCGTACGCCACAGCTCCGCGTCGGGAATGCGGTCCACGTCCCACCAGATTTCGGGCCGGTCGGGATCGGTGCGCCAGGCCGGGTCGAGATAGCGGTCGTACAGACTCGCCATTTCGCGGCTGATCCAGCTTTGAATGTGGACGCCGTTGGTCACCGCGCCGATCGGGACTTCCTGCTCGGGGACGTTGGGGAACATCCACTGCCACATCGTGCGGCTGACCGAGCCATGCAGTTGGCTGACGCCATTCGTGCCGGTCGATACCTTCAGCGCCAGCACCGGCAGGCTGAACAGATCGAAGCCGCCCATGTGCTCGCGGCCCAGATCGTGGAACTGCTCGCGCGTCAGTCCGAGCTGCTGCCACAAATAGGGAAAGTGCTCGTCGATCAGGTCGTAACCGAAACGCTCCAACCCGGCGGGGACGGGCGTGTGCACCGTGTACACATTGCCCACCGCGCACAGGTCGCGCGCTTTCCAGAAATCTATATCGGGGTGTTCTTTCAACATCATGCGGATGCGCTCCAGCGCCAGAAAAGCGCTGTGGCCTTCATTCATGTGGTAAACGGTAGGACGCAGGTTCAATTCTTCCAACAACCGGATGCCGCCGATCCCCAGCACGATCTCCTGGCGAATGCGGGTCCGCTTGTCGCCGCCGTACAGGCGGTCCGTGAGATCGCGGACGTCTGGGTTGTTTTCGGAAAGGTTGGTATCCAACAGGTAGAGCGGGGTGCGTCCGACCTGCACCTTCCACACGGCGATCTTGGCCGTGTGCTGCGCGATCGGCAATTCCAGGATGAGCGGCGTGCCATCGGCGCGGTAAACCTGCTGGACGGGCAGATTAGCGTAATCGTTAATCGGGTACGACTGCTGCTGGTAGCCGTCGGCGTTGAGGTATTGGTGAAAATAACCCTCCTGGTAGAGCAGGCCGATGCCAACTAAGGGCAGGCCCAGGTCCGACGCGCTTTTCATGTGATCGCCGGAGAGGATGCCCAGGCCGCCGGAATAGTTGCGCAGGCATTCCGTCAGACCATATTCCATCGAGAAATAAGCGATATACGGCTTATCGAATTCGCCATAATGCCGCCGGTACCAGGTGCGGGCGTTGGGCGACATATAGTTATCGAACTGGGCACACGCGCGGTCCAGGTGAGCCATGAAGGCTTCGTCTTCCGAAGCCGATTGCAGCGCATCCTGGCTGATACGCCCCAACATCCAGATCGGGTTGCTGCCTGTTTCGTCCCACAAATCGCGGTCCAGGCGGCGGAAGAGGGAAATCGTCTCGTGATCCCACGACCAGCGCAGGTTGTAGGCAAGCTCACGCAGACGCTCCAGACTGGGGGGCAGGTTGGGCTTAACATCAACCTTTGCAACAGGGTTAACCATGGGTGATTTCTCCCATTTAATTGTGCAGAAACCGGGCATAGGCAAACGCTCAACGCCGGGCGAGTCTGCAACTATGCATCTTCGCCTGTCGTTTAGCATAACAAGCTGCCCAGGATTTGCCAAAGTGAGTCAATGTCTGGGTGCGCGTTTTGACGCAGCTCGAGAGGTGCGCCGCCGCCGTGACAATGGTGGCATCACAGCGGCGCGCGGCTTGCTCCAAAACCCTTAACGGCCCTGGGGCGGTTGGGTGGGACTGGTGTCGCCGGACGCGGCCCGGCGATTGTCTTCCTGTTCTTCGAGCGTGCGAGAATTGGGGATCGTCGCGGAGGACGGATCGACGGACGGCTCGTCCAGCGACGGCGCGGCAGGCATAGGCGGGTGCGGCGCGGCGCGGCGATTCTTGGGATCCAGCGGCAGCCCTAATGTGAAGGTGCTGCCATCACCCTGGACGCTGGCCGCGCTGAGGTATCCGCCATGCGCTTCCGCGACGGCTTTCGCGACGAACAAACCCTGACCCAGACCGCGCGGATCGATGATCCGTCCGGTGGGCGTGCGCGCTTCGCCCCGGTAAAAGCGCTCGAAGACATGCGGCATGTC
Organism: uncultured Chloroflexia bacterium; assembly: GCA_963826505.1. GTDB lineage: Bacteria > Chloroflexota > Anaerolineae > Aggregatilineales > Aggregatilineaceae > CAWGXG01. Next base: position 1,640,867 of record CAWGXG010000008.1, on the reverse strand, counting down.
CTGAGGCGAGATGCCAACGCCCGTATCGCTGACCTCGATATGAATATGCCCGGAGCGCACGCGGCCCATCGCGACCATGATTTTGCCGCCCGGTTCGGTGTATTTGATGCTGTTGTCGATCAGATGGCCGATTGCCCATTGCAGGCGGCGATCGTCGCCGATGACGGTCAGCCGCTCGCGGTTCGTGACACTGACCGCGATTTCCAGCGGGGCTTCGTCGAGACGTGGCTGAAAACCCTGGATCACGTCAAAGATGAGCTCGGGCAGATGTACCGGCTTCTGCCGCACGGCAAAACTCCCCGCGCCGATCTCCGAGATGTCGAGCAGTTCCACGATCATGCGGTCGAGCACGGCGACGTTGCGGCTGATCGCTTCCAAGAATTTGCGATTGGGCGGTTTTTCCGCCGGGGAAGCCAGCAACACCTCGCTCATGCCTTTGATGGCCGTCAGCGGCGTGCGCAGCTCGTGGCTCATCTGCGTGACGAACTGGTCTTTCAGGCGGTCGCTGAGGGCATCACGCGTCACGTCGCGCAGCATGAGGACTGTTCCCAACCGCTCGCCGCGCTCGTCCGCGACGACGGCGATCTGGGCACCCAACACGCGGTGATTGACCTCGACACGCTCTGGTTCGCCGAGCTTGATCTCGCCGTGGGCGGGAGCCTGTCCCCGCGCGGCGGCGAACATATGCCCCAATTCGCTGTCCCAAAAATGACGCATCGATCCAAGTAAATCGCGGGCCGCCTGGTTCATCATCACGATGCGGCCGTCGCTATCTTGCATCACCACGCCTTCACTGATAGCCGCCAAGACGCCCGTCAGTTGGCCGATGTTGAGTGCCTGGGTGTTGACTAACTGCTTGAGCTGGTCAACCTGGAATTCCATTTGCAGCGCGCTGATCGCCTGCTGGTGACGTTTGCGGCGCAGCGCGCCGTACAAGCGGCCAAACAGACGTTCCGTGTTGGTGCCCAGCTCATCGACCGATTGGACCATCGTGGTGATGGGGTGTGTCGCGTCATTGGGGACAGGGCTTGGTGGGGTGGACATGTCCGGACCTCACTTTTTCGCGGGGCGCACGTCAGTGTGCGCTCAGGATGACTTTTGGGCGTACAGATCGTCAAGCATCTGCTTGAGCTCGAACAGGTCGGGCAGCGGCTTGTGAATCACCCGGTCCACGCCGTCCTGATCAATAAAGCGTTGGCTCTCGTCCGCCTCTAGCTTGAACGCGGTCATGAGCACAATCGGGATATTGCGAAACTGTTCCATGCTGCGCATCCGCCGGGCGATCTCGTTGCCGCGCGGGCCCGGCATGCGGATGTCCATCAGCGCCAGTTCGGGTAACGTGCCGGAAACGCGCCCGGCCTCGATATCGTCCAACCATTTAAAAGCGCGGTGCCCATCGCGGAACTCAACCGGTTCGTGGCCCCACGTCATAAAAAGCACTTTCACAATATTGCGGATATCGTCGTCGTCTTCGACCACCAGCCAGGGATTCACTCACGTCCTCCATACCATGCAGCAATTCAGTAACAATAGTACCGCGTTTTCGTCGTGAAAGATACTGTTCTGGTCACAAAAACATGCTCTGGCCGCCGGCGTTGCCCTTCATGAACTGCGACTTGCAGTTTCGGGCGGCCCCGCCTATAGTGGAGGGGGTTGTGTTGGGTCGGTGCTGGTGCGCAGCGCTGCGAAGCTTCAAGGGAGGGTGCACGGCTGTGCCTACCTGGATGGTAGTTGAAGACGAGCCCGACATCTACGAGCTGCTGCTCGCGATGTTCGAATTATGGGGGATTGAGGGCGTAGCCTTTGTGGATGGCGCAGAATCCGTCTCGTGGATCGAAGATGTCGATCAAGGGCGGGTGCGGGGCGAGCTGCCAGTACTGGCTATCATAGATATTCGCCTGCCCGATACCGAGATCGAGGGTCCACAGGTCGCCGCGCGCTTGCGGCTCAGCCCCAAGTTGAAAAACATCCCTATCGTGCTGATCACCGCGTACCGCCTGTCTGTGGAACAGGAAGCCGACGTGATGTTGGAGTCGGGAGCGGACGATCTGCTGTATAAACCGCTGCCCAACATGCTGGAGCTGCGTGCCAAGTTGAACGAGATCATGGCCCAGCGCCAGTCTGCCGCTGACTCCGAAGAGCCGGAGCTGCCGACGGAGGATGAAACCAGCGACCAGGCTGAGGACGAGCTTGAGCATGAGCCGGAGCAGCAGGTCGCGGCACCTGCCAAGACGGCGAAAAAGAACGAGACGGATCATTCGGCAGATTCCGGGCAGGGGACCAGCTCTGCCCCGGCAGACCCGGCCTGACAAGGCGGAAAAGCGATCCATGCAGAACATTAACCCCTCCAGCAACATTACGCGCCGAGGGCGCTACTATCTTTTCATCGGGTGTCTGGCCTTCTTCAGCGGCGCGATTGCGATCGCGCTGGTCGTGTTGTTTTATTTCGTGCCGCTTTGGGACTCATTTCTGTTCGACGCATTCGACGTCCTGCTGTTGATTGGCGGGATTATCGCGCTCGGGTTAGGCATCGCGGGCATCGTGCGCGGCCTGACGTTGCAGAAAGATAACCCGCTGGCGTTCGCCGTGGGGGAAGGGCTGGGCCAGTTCCTCGACAACCGCTACACCTATCTGCGCAACGTCAGCAAGCGCAGCGTGGGCTATATTGACGCGGTGTTAGTCGGACCGCCGGGCGCGCTGGTCTTCCGCATCGTGGATTATTCCGGGGCCTGGATGAACGAGCGCGCGGAATGGATCAACAAAACTCCGACCGGCAAGCTGCGCTCCGCTAAGGCCAACCCCACGCGCGAATGCGTGCGCGACGTTTACGCGTTGCGCAAGTACCTGTCCAAGCGCGGGTTGGAGCGCGTCCCGGTCTATGCCATCGTCGTATTTACGTCGCCCAACGTCCATCTCTCTGCGGACGGGCCGGTCGTGCCCATCTGCGAGATCCCGACGCTGTTCCCGATTCTACGCCGCGATTATCTGGCCGAAGAACGCATCGATAACGCGACCGCCCGCCAGGCGGTTGATGCGATCATTGACGGATAACGGCGGCTGCGGGCGGTATGGCTCCCCCTGATCAGCGCGACGAGCGCGGAGACGAGTATGACGCGTTTGACGACGACGTCGACGAGGCCAGTTATACCCCTTGGGATGGCGAGCCGGGCGGTTGGTCTGGCGAAGTCTACGACGACTCCTATTCCGACGCGCCACAGGCCGTCTACAGTGACGCCGCCGACCGCGATACCGCCTATTCACCAGCCCGATCAGCCGCCACACGCGGCGGGCATCCGGCCGGATATTGGGATCGGCTGCGCCAGCATGGGCAGCGGCTTGTCAACACGATCGCGTTTGTGATTCCGCTGGTGCTGCTAGCGGCATGGCTTGGGGTGGGGGGTTTACTGACTCGCGATTCCGGTGAGTCACCTTCGGCGGGCAGTCCGGCAGACGCTTCACCCACGGTGGCGGCAGCGGGCGCATGGCCGCCCGGTGTTGTGTTTGTCCGGCAAACCGTCCCAGCCATGATCAAGGATGTGATCGACGTGCCCGACGGGCGGCGCGGGTACCAGTTTGAAGGTACCCGCGGGCAGGTGTGGACTCTGACCGCGGAGCCGCTCTTCGGTAGTTCGCTCGATCCGGCGCTGAGTCTCTACGCGCCATCGGGCGCGCTGCTCCTTCAAAATGATGATCGCGGCGTGGGCGATGTGACTGCCGCAATCGTGGCGCAGTTGGATGAAAACGGCTCGTATCGGGTCATCGTGGAGGCATCCGGCGGCGCAAGCACCGGTGATTTCCTGCTTTCGCTGTTTGCCCAATGAGGGCGCGCAGCTGGCGTGCGGCAGGCGGTCACAGCATCATGGGCAGGCGACCATGAAAGAACAACCCCAGGATTCACCATCACTAGCTCAACCGCCGACTCAGCTCCAGGCCCGGCCCCATGTAGTGCCGCAGGTACCGCCCGCGCCCGCACTCCGACAACCTGTCGCCCCGAAAGTCAAGACGGCCCGCTCGCGGCGCTTCGTGTCGCTGCGCTGGCGGGCGATCTTCCCCGTGCTGGCGCTGACATTAGCGGCAGGCATGATCGCTGCCTACGTTTTCAGTATGGCGCTGGCTCGTGCCGCAGAAGACTCTGAGATCGAACGGCTGATGGCGGCCAGCCGGGTCGCGGTCGGCCGCATGGAGTTGCTCAGCGCCGAGCATCGCCGCGAAGCCGCCCGCATCGCGTATACGCAGGGCGTCGCCCAAAACGTGATCATAGCCGATCCCTGGGCGCTGCAACCTCTGCTCGAACCATTGGCCGCGGCGGCTGAACTCGATTACGTGATTCTGTCCGATGCCGGGCGCCGCGAAGTGCTCGGGTTGCGGCGCGTAAACGGTGCGGATGGCGCGGCTGACTACGCCATGACGACCGGCACCGATCTGTCCGACCTGATGGCGCTTGGCCCGGCTATCGGCGGCCCCACGCCGCGCGTCTTCACCGCGATTACCTGGACGGCGCGCGATCAGGCGCTGCTGACGGCGGTACCGCTGCTGCGCGGCGACGACGTGATCGGCGCGGTGATCGTCGGGACGCAGCTCGATCGCGCGCTGAACCTGCTGCGTGGTGACGAACCGGCGGAGTTGGCGCTGTTCGGTCCGGACGGCCAGGTACTGCGCACGACGCTGCTCGCAGACCGCGAGATGCGCACTGATCTCGCACTATCCGCGCAGATGCTGGCCGACGCGCTGGCTGCGCCCGAACAGGTGCCGCTGCGGCGGGTGATGGTGGGCGGGCATGCCTACCGCGCCGCGTATATCCCCCTGGTGATCGCCGGGACGCCGCTCGGCGTGGTGGGCGCTTACGTGGATGACGGCGTACGAGCGACGACCGGTCTGAGCACCAACGCGCTGAGTTTGCTGGCGGCGGGGTTGGTGGGTGCGATCGTGTTGGCGACCTTTGGCGTCGTGGGCGGGTTCGCGATGCGCGTCGAGCGCGTGACGCGGACGGCGCACGCGCTGGCTTCCGGCGATCGCGCGGCACGGACCGGGATGCAGCCGCGTGACGAGATCGGCGAATTGGGTATGGCGCTGGACCGGCTGGCGGAGGGCGTCCAGCGGCGCGAGGAACGGCTGCAACTGGCGTTACGCCGCCAGCGCGTCGAAGTGGCGCGCCTGCACGCCGTATTGCAGGCCATCCCCGACGGATTGATCGTGCAAGATCTGGATGGGCGGGTCGTCCTGATCAACGACGCTGCGCGCGATTTGTTAGGCGGACAGCGCGGATTCCGCGAGGCGCGTCTGCACGACCTGACGCGCGTTGTGCATGACGAACTGGGTCCGGCGTTGGCTCCCGGCATCTATGCCGTGGGCGATCCGGCCCGTGTGCCGCTGGATGGGCGCGTGCTGCAGGCGCAGGCGGCTGCCATTACGGTGCGATCGGGTCAGCGCATCGGCACGGTGATCGTGGTGCGCGACATCAGCGACGAGATCGCCCGCGAGCAGGCGCGTGACACGCTGCTCGACCGGCTCTCCGAACAGATTGCCAGCGCGGACGAGGCCGCGCGCGAACGTCCGGCGGAATCGCTGGCGCTGCTGGCGCGTGAAGTCGTCCACAATACGCGCGCCATCCAGCGTGTGATCGCCGAATTGCGCGACCTGAGCACCTTCGAGCCGCGCGATCTTAGCGCCGGGCAGCGCCCGCTGCCGCTCAACGATCTGCTGCGTGGCGCAGCGGCGGAATGGGATCCGCTGGCGCGCGCGGCGAGCATCCGTCTGCGCGTGACGTTTGGGCCGCGTGGGGCGGTTGTCCTGGGCGACGAACGGCGGCTGCGTTGGGCGCTCGGCAATGTGCTGGACAATGCGGTCAAGTACTCCCCGGCGCACACCATCATCACGCTGCGCGGGCAGGTGCCCGGCGGCGAGGACGAGGCGAGCGGCATGGCAGTCATTACGATCGAGGATCAGGGTTACGGCATCGCGCCCGAAGACCTGACGCGGGCGTTCGTGCGTTTTGCGCGCGGCGTTCCTCGCGACGCGGACGGCGAACCCGTGATCAAGCCCGGCACGGGTCAGGGCCTGTTCATTGCGCGGCGGGTGATCGAGGCGCACGGCGGGACGATCACCCTGATAAGCCAGCCCGGAGGCGGAACGCAGGTCACGCTGCGTCTGCCGCTCACCGCCCCGGTGACGCTGACTCTGCCTGGCGACGTTGCGCGCTCTTCTTCTGCCAATGATGACGCGATCGCGCTGTCACACGGCGCGTTTGACACCGTCCCGCTGGACCCGCCGGGGCAATCCCCAGACCCACACAGCCAACACGGGCGCGGGCCGGACTGAGGCCCACGCCCGCGCAATGACGGCTGGCTATTTACTTGAGGGCGGCAGGATCGCCGCGATCGACGGTGTGGCCTGTGGCGTCATCGGTACGCCCTGATCGATCGGGTACGGCGTGCCGGGCACGGCGTTGGCGTCCACCTTGAGCGCCTGGCCGGGCGTCACGTCAATTTGCTGTCCGCCTGCGTCCACGCGCACGGTGCCGGTGGTCACCTTGACCTGGGTCGCGCCATCTTCGGCCACGGCGATTCCGAACTCCGTCCCGCGCACAGTGATCATCGCGACCGGCGTATCGACCTCGTAGCGACTGTTGCTGTCTGCCATCTGCGCCACTCGGTGCAAGGTCTGACCACTGATCTGCTTCAGCGTGATTGTGGTGCTGCCGTCAGCGGCGGTCTCAAAGCTCGACACTTCGAGTTCGCTGTTGGGTGTAATTTCGGCCTGCGTGCCGGTGAAGAAGGTCAACACGGCTTGCCCGGTCGCGTCGGTGCGGACTGCGTCGGCGCTGGTGACAATTTGCGTGTCGGTGACGGCGGTCCACGCGCCATCCGCGCCGCTGCGCAGCTCGACCTGATCCGCGTCGACGCTCAGCGAAGCGTCAGCGCTTTGTGGGGCCGGGGTCTCCGTTGCAGTGGGCGCGCTCGTCGCAGTCGGCGGGACTGGCGAGTCCGTGGGGGCCACGTTGGGCGGGACAGCTGTGACGGCCGGGGTGGACGTCGGTGCGGCGGCCTTTTTGTTATTGCTGCCGCAGCCGGTCACCACCAGGGCGACGAGCACGGGCAGGGCGATCCATCGAACCGGAAAAACCTTTCGCGGGAACATAGTTCCTCCACGTCTGTGATAGTAGCTCTATGCAAGTGTAAACACAGCGCTGTCACGCGGCAAATAACCGGGTGACTGAACTTCTTCCGTGGTGACTGGTCCTTTTTCGCTGGAGCGATTATCCTAGGGGAAACTCGCCCGATCGGACAATCCCCCCCACGACCAGGAGACAGCAGGTGTTCACGGCGAAAGACAAAAAGTCCACCCTGGATCCCTATTTCCGCATCGCCTATTTCCTGCAGGTGGTTGCCGCAGGGGCGATGGCGGCGGGCATGTTCCTGACGTGGTGGGGCGGCGGGACTGGCGACTCGTTGACCGGCTTCGACATCCTCAGCCGCAGCGTGGACCGGCTGCGCGGGCGCAGTCCGCTTGTCGTGCTGGAGCCGCTATTCATGCTGTGGTTCGCGGGGCCGGTGATCGTGGTGTCGCTGCTGCGCGGCATGACGGGTATTCTGGTCGTGCCGGTGTGGTATCGCAAAGTGGCATTCGCGACGTGGGCGCTGGCGGCTTTCGCATTGGCGCATTTCTTTATCAACTATGGGCACAACCTGGCGTCGTCGTCGCCGCTCAAGGATGGGAACATCCGGCCGGGGTTCTGGCTAACGACGTCCTCGGCGATGATCCTCGGTGTGCTCATTCTCACCGAGAGCTTGATTCGCGAACCGGATCGGCCTGGGCTGTCCCGCAGCCGCTCGACGAAGCGGTGGACGAAGCCGAACGCCTGTGGCGCGGCGATTATTTGACTTGCCCGCACTGTGGCATGCTCAACGCGGTGAATGCCCGCTCGTGCTATAACTGTCATAATGTGCTGTTCAATTTCCGCGATGACGAGTGAAATTCTGCCAGCGGGCTGATCGCTGATCGGCGATTGCTGCCGGCTGAAGGTTGCAACCCAAAGGAGCGAACGCGCCCATGAATGCCAATGTTTTGATCACCGCAGGCGGTATCTTTGTGCTGCGTGTGATCGGCAATATGATGACGACGGTACGCCTGGTGCTGACCGTGCGCGGCCAGAAATTGTCATCAAGCTTGCTAGCCATGATCGAAGCGCTGATCTTCGCGGTAGTGTTGGGCAGCGTCGTATCCAACCTGGATAACATCTGGAATCTCGCGGCTTACAGCGTGGGCTTCGCCGTCGGTGGATACCTGGGGCTGATGCTCGAACACCGCCTGATCCAGCGTTTTGTCTCGGTGCAGATTATCTCGTCCAAGCTGGCGCATGACATCGCCGTCGCAGTTCGCGAGGCGGGCTACGGGGCGACCGAGACATTTGGGCAGGGGGCTGAAGGGCGCGTCGGGTCAGTGACGGCGGTAGTCGGGCATCAGGAGGTCAACGACGTGGCGCGCATCGTGCACGGGGTTGACCCGCAGGCCTTCATCATGATGGAAGAACTCCGCGCGATTTCTCAGGGTTATTTCCGGCGCTTTATCCGTCACGAACGGTAGGGCATCGGGGGTTTCGATGACGGATCTCGTGGGACGTGTGGCGCGCAGGATCGATCGGGACGCGCTGGTGACTCCGGGTGATACGCTGTTGGTCGCGGTGTCCGGCGGGGCGGATTCGCTTGTTTTGCTGCACGTCCTCACCCAATTGCGCGAGGCGCTGGCGCTGCGTCTGCACGTCGCCACGCTCGATCACGGACTGCGCGGCACGGTCGGCGCGGACGATGCCGCGTTCGTCCGCCAAACCGCCGAGTCCTGGGGGATTTCGGTAACGGTGGGGCGTGCAGATGTGCGTGCCCAGGCGGGTCAGCGCCATCTGAGCCTGGAAGAAGCCGCGCGGCAGGTGCGTTACGCATTCTTGCTGCGCGTGGCGCGCCACATCGGGGCGTGGCGTGTCGCTGTGGCGCACAACCGCGACGACCAGGCCGAAACCGTGCTGATGCATCTGATCCGGGGCAGCGGCTTGAGCGGCTTGCGCGGAATGCTGCCTGCCACGCCGCTGGATGCGTATCACCTGCTCGAAGACGCGCCGGTCCTGTGCGATCCGCCGTTATCGGATGATCCTGCCGATGCGGCGTTGTGGCCGGTCCTTGTGCGCCCGCTGCTGACGATTCCCCGCACTGACATTGATACCTACGCCGCCACCCACGAGCTCACGCCGCGCCAGGATGCCACCAACGCCGATCGGACTTTCTTCCGCAACCGCCTGCGCCACGAAGTGATTCCTCTGCTCGAAACGCTCAATCCGAACGTGCGCGCCCTGTTGGCTCGCACCGCCGACGTGTTGAGGGCCGATGCCGAGCTGGTCGCGGCGACGGGCGAGGCGGCGCTGGGACGCGCGCTGCGCCCGGAATCGACTTCTGACGCGATCATCCTCGATCGCGGAACCTGGGACACGCTGTCGCTAAGCGAAAAGCGGCACGTGGTTCGGGCGGCGGTGGGTCGGCTGCGCCCCGACCTGCGTGACGTGTCATTCGAGCACGTTGCAGCCGCGTGTCACGCGGCCGACAGCGGCGCGACCGGTGCCCAGGCCACACTGCCGGGTGGCTTGATGCTGCGCGCAGACTATGAAACGCTTGTGATCGCCGATGCGGAGGCTGATCCGTTGCTGGACGCGGACGACGCGCCTGCGCTGGAGCCGGGGCAGGCGACCCGGTTTCAGGGTGGGGAACATGTGCGCCATGTGTGCGGCGCATGGGTCTTCGAATCCGAGCCGCTGCCGCCAGGGACAGATCTCGCGTCCTGGCACGCCGATCCGCTGGCGGCGGCGCTGCGCGGCTTTGAGCTGCCTTTACTGCTGCGCACGCGTCGACCGGGCGACCGTTTCCGCCCGCACGGCATGGGTGGACACCGGCAGAAGCTGTCTGACACGCTGATCAATATGCGTGTGCCTGCCGCGTGGCGCGACCGCGTGCCTCTGCTGGCGACGCAGAATGACAGTGACATTTTGTGGGTGGTAGTCCCGACTCCGGAAGGCACGCGTGGTCGAGTCGGGGACCAGTTTGCCGTCAGCGAACCGTCTCCAGAACCGCTGATCGGCGTGCGCTGGCGGCGCGTCTGATCATGATTCTGACAATTGATTGTGGATCAACGAATGTTGCACGAAGAAAATCTGGTATAATTCAATGGTCCGTTTGTGTAATGACTACTACAAGGATTAACAACCACTTGCACTTTTGCAAACCTTCAGCTATAGTTAAGATAGCATGAATTTCTCGATACCAGCGATATGTTAAGAGGCAATGACCTGATGGTGAATGGAGACGATGCACGAATTCTCGTTGTAGACGACGAGGGCGCGATTCGCTATTCGATCAGCAAAACCCTTCAGCGTGTGGGGTACCAGGTCCATACAGCAGCGTCTGGCGAAGAAGCTTTAGATTTGATGAAACGTCAGGATTATGACGTTGTCCTCACCGATATTCGAATGCCCGGATTGAGCGGGGTCGATCTGTTGGCGAAAATCAAAGAGCGCGCGCCGGATGCCGTTGTCATTTTGCTGACCGGTTATGCCAGCTTGGAAACGGCCATCGAAAGTCTGCGCTTGGGGGCGCACGACTACCTCGTCAAGCCCAGCAGCAGCCAGGACATTCGTAACAGCGTGTCCGAGGGCGTGGAGCGGGCGCGCAACATGCGCCACCGCCGCGCGTTACTGCGCTCAATCCGCGACAACGTCGAGGAGTTGACCGGCGAGCGTATCGAGCTAGAGCGCGCGGCCACCAAGGGCGGCGCGGCACCAGCCAATACGCCGGTCGTCACGCCGGTGACCACCATGACGATCGGCCCGCTGACGATCTACCCTGGGCGTTATCAGATTTCGGTGGGCGATCAGCCTATCGATCTCACGCCGACCGAGTTCGATCTGTTGCTCTATCTCGCTGCTCACCGGGGGCGGGTGGTGCCATGTTCGGAGTTGGTGCGCGAGGTGCGCGGCTATACGCTCGAAGAGCACGAAGCGCGCGAAGTGATCCGCCCGCATGTGAGCAATCTGCGCCGGAAGCTGAAAGCGTCCGGCCAAAATCCGAACATCATCGTAAACGTGCGCGGGATCGGTTATCGCCTGTCCGAAACCAACTGAGCCAACGAGATATCCGCGGCTTTCTGAGTTATGACACCCGGCCCGATAGGGGCGCGGGCGATCCACTAGCCTGTTCCGGTTGTGCGCGACCATTTCCGCACAACCGGTTTGTGCTGCGTCGGGCCAGTGGACTTCGCTGGGCAGTTGATCGCGCGCCCGTTTCGCAGTACTGTTGTGGGAGCGCTTTCCATTTCCCATCCGATCCGCATTTGCCAGGGATAATGAAATTATGGGTAACCTTAATCCCAACCTGTTAACCCGTGATACGCAGGCCGTCATGGATGACGCGGTAGATATTGTTTCGGTTTACGGCAAGGGACTGATGACGCCGGAATCTGTGCTGTTGGCTCTGATTCGCAGCAAGAACACGACGGCGGCCCAGGTATTGCGTGCCTTTGCTGAACGGCGGGGTGCGGACCTCGACCGGCTGGAGCGCACCGTTCGCCTGGCTGTGCAGAGTCGCCGTGACACCAACGGCGAGCTGACCTATCTCGGCGGCGACAAACGCGCGCTTGAACTCAGCCGCGGCATGGTCATCGCGCTGGACGAGGCGCTGAGTGTCGCGCAAGCGCTCAACCAAACTGCCATCGACACCGACCACCTGCTGGGCGTGATGACCGAGCGCGAAGTCGGCACGGCGGGGATTTTGACGCAGTTTGGCATCACCAAAGCCGCAATTCGCGACCTGCTGACCAGTTCCGCGACGACCGCGACCGTGATCAGCCGCACGACGACCGAAGTCAGTGCCGACATGGTCGCGGCGGCGCAGTCTGGTTCGCTGCAGGCGGTGTATTTCCGCGAGGATTTGCTACGCGAGTTGATGCAGATGCTCAGCCAGACGGTTCATCGCCATGTGATTCTTGTCGGGCCCGATGGCGTGGGCAAACGCACGCTAGCGTACAGCCTGGCTCTGCTGATTGCGGAAGGAAAAGGCCCGATCGGTTTGGCTAACCTGGTCCAGATCGACGAGCGTGCGCTGCTCGACCAGCAGCAGAAGGCGGTCGATTCTGGCCTGAACCGCGCGCGCGGCGGGATTATCTTTGTGCCGCATGTCCATCGCTTTTTCGGCGGGCAGCTCCGGGCTGAATTTCCCAAAGCCGCGCCTTCGCTGCAAAAAGCCTTCCTTGGCGCGGATCCGGTGATCATCGGCTCGACGACACAAGCCTTGTGGGACGAACGGCTGCGCGGCATCAACGCCATTGCCGAGAATGCGCAGCTCTTGCACGTCCCGGCGGCCAGCATCGCCGAGACTATCGAGATTCTTAAAGTCCATGCGCCACATCTCGCCGCTGATTATGAGATCGAAATAGCCGACGACGCGCTCAAGGTGGCAGCCAATCTCGCACGACGCTATATGAGCGGCACGCCGCTGCCCCTCAGCGCGGCGCATTTACTGCACCGAGCCGCTTCGCTGGTCAGCCTCAATGATCAGACCCATCTGGCCTTCCGACAGGAAGTTGCCGACTCCGTGCTCGACGCCGAAGACGTGACACTTGCGGCGGCACAGATGACCGGCATCCCCGTGTCCAAGCTGGGGCAAGACGAACGCACAAAGTACGCCAGCATGGTCGAACACCTGCACGAGCGCATCATCGGACAGGACGAAGCCGTGATCGCGCTCAGCCGCGCGGTGAAGACGGCACGCGTTGGCCTGAAGGACCCCAAACGACCGATTGGCTCGTTCTTGTTCCTGGGACCAACCGGCGTCGGCAAGACGGAACTGGCAAAGGCGCTGGCCGAGTTCATGTTTGGCAGCGAAGATGCTATGCTGCAGCTCGATATGTCCGAATACATGGATGAAAACACGGTCAGCCGCCTGATCGGCGCGCCGCCGGGTTATGTCGGCTACGAGGGCGGTGGCCAGCTCACCGACCGCGTGCGCGAGCAGCCCTATATCGTCGTGGTCTTCGACGAGGTCGAAAAGGCGCACCGCCGTGTGTTGGACATTTTGCTGCAAGTGATGGAAGAGGGCCGTTTGACCGACGCGCAGGGCAACGTCGCCAATTTCACCGAGTCCGTGATTATCATGACCAGCAACGCCGGCGCGGACGAACTGGAAACGACCGTGATCGATGATGAGACGCGCGATGCCGTCATGGAAGCCGTGCGCGAACAGTTCCGCCCGGAATTCCTCAACCGCGTTGACGAGATCGTGATCTTCCACCCGCTTGCCCAGGAACATCTCGCGCAGATTCTCGATCTGCTGCTGACCAAAGAAGGCAAGCTGGCCGTCGAGCGCGGGCTGGCACTCGAATTCGCGCCGGAAGCCAAACAGTGGATGCTCGATCAGAACGATCACCCGGAGTGGGGCGCGCGCCCGCTGCGCCGCATCATCCAGCGCAGCGTCCGCGAATTGCTGGCGGATTACCTGCTGCGCGAAAATCCGGAAGCGGGTACGACCGTGCGTATTACGGCCGACGTGCGCGGTCTGAAGTTCGAGATGGTGAAAGCAGGGCAGACCTAGCGCTGCCTGTAATTTGTCGTGGAATCTGGTCGGGGATGAAGGTACGCACTTCATCCCCGTTTTGTGATTTTGTCTGGTGTTGAATGCTACCGTTGAGATCTATTGCTCTTCCGCAAGATCGTACCCGCTGGCATCCAGGATCATTCTGGCGGGCAGCGCAGCCAGTTCGGTCCAGGCCAGGCTGGGATACTGGTCAAGATACAGATTGACGATCTTTTCACCCAGAATCAAGCCGCCCCAGGGCGGGAATGCCACCCGATCCAATCGCCCGAAAATGATCATATCGTTGGTGGCCGAGTAGAAGGGTGTTCCCTGCACCGCATAGTATAACTGGCGGCGGATCATAACCTCGTTTTCGGCGCTGAGTCCGGCGTCCCAGCGGAAGGTCGCCGCGGGATCGAGCGTGCGGGCGTAGACGCTGGCCCGTCCCTCATCGATCGCGCGCGTAAGCGCGTCGGCGGTGGAGATCGTGACGCCCTGTGCCTGATACTGGTACGCCAGCGCGTACCCCCGCGCCAGTTCAATCTCCAGTGCGTCCAGGCAGGTGGGCCCCGCTGAACATGTGATCCACATCAGATCGCCTTCCGCGAGAATCACATTCAGCGGATCGAAAGCCAGGGGATAAGGCGGCGCATCCGTGTTTTGCGGATCGATCGGCGGCGTGTCCATTTGTGGAATCGGCAGCAGGCAGGCCGTCACTGGGCGGGGCAGCGGCATATCGGCGGACCATTGGGTGAACAAGGTCACGATCTGGTCAGCCAGTGCCGTGTCCGGAAGGGCGGCGATGGCGTCACGCCACGCGGTCTGATCCATGACCGGCAGGGAAATCGTCGTCAGCGTCGTCATTAGCGAGTAATCCGCGCCGCCCGACTGCTGGGCGCTGAAACAGTCGCCGGTTTCAGTCTGCAACTGCGATATGAATTCGATCTTCTGTTCTAGCGGGGCGATGGTCGCGGCGCGATCCAGGAAGTGCGTCAGCGGGTCGCCCATCGAGAGCACGCGGACCGGCTGCACGTCTACGACCGCCGGTGTCGGCGTCACCAGGACGGGCGTGCGCGTCGGCAGTGTGGCCAGTTTGGGCGGAGTGCTGTCATTGCCGGATCCGCAGGCAGCCAGCAGGATCAACAGCGCAACCAGGGCGAGCACCCCCTGTGGCGCTCGCGCGGTAAACGAAACTCTCATGTTTCCCTCCAACGCGTGGAAGCGGTTATGGTTGCCCAGGTGCATAACCGCTGTTCTGTAATACGACGCTGGGCGACAAACTGGCCAGTTCCGGGACGGTCACAGCGGGATGGGAGGCGCGGTACGCCCGTACGATCTGCGATCCGATGAACAGCCCGCCCCACAGCGGATAATCCGGCGAATTGTCGCGCCCGTACAGGTAGCGCTCGATCTTCTGGTTCGTCGCCCGATCGGTGTACGTCACGTCCAGATAGGGCTGCATGGCGTCCCACAGGGTAGCTTCTTGGTCGGGTGGCAGCGCGTTCGCCCACGGATCCGGCGGGGCGTCGGGATAGAGCAGGTGGACAAAGTCCGCCGCGCGCGTGGTGTAGAGCATGAAGCTCAACAGCGGGACCTTGTCGTAGGTCAATCCCTCCTGGCCGATCTGGTAGGCGATGTGGTAATTGGTCGCGACTAGGCGCGGTACGGCATCCAGGCAGGCATCACCGCCGTTGCAGGTGACGACGAGCAGACTGCTGCTCAACGGCGTGACACTCAGACCGCCGTCCTGCAAGGGCTGGTCTTCCTGCTGACCTTGTGGGTCGCGGCTGCGTGGGGGAGGGGTGGGCAGGATGCACACGGTCAGCGGGTCGACGGGTGGCAGCAGCGTGAAAGCCTGCGCCAGCGTATCGCGAATGGTGGCCACCAGCGCATCGCCGGGCAGACTTTCCACCGAGGCGCGCCACGTGTCGAGATCGAGGCTCACGAAATCCAGGTTGATCAATTCCAGTGGCTGCATTTCGGGATAATATGTTGCTCGGGTGCATTCCGGCACTTTGTTGAGCACCTGTTCTTCGAAGACCTGCGTGCGGTCCAGCGCGCTGACATTGGCCGACATGTCCAGAAAATTGGTGACATACCCGTCCAGCGGCACGATGTTCACCTCAGCGACTTCGTCCGCGATGCTGGGGGTGGCGGTCGGCGGCTGAGGAGTGCGGGTGGGTGGGGCGGCAAGCTGCGGGGAAGTCTCCTCACCCCCGCCGCACGCGGCCAAGACGATCAGCGCGAGGGTGCAGCGCGCTGCCTGACGAATGGCTTTTCGCCACAAGGATGAAGGCTGCATCAAGCGTGTGTCTCCTGGGAAGAGTGAGCGTGACAGGCCCAGGCCAAGAACCGGTCGATGTCGTACTGCACCAGCGGTCCGGCTAACCCAACTGGCAGGCCGTCCACGCCGTGACGTCCCCAGGGCGTACGCAGCAGGACCACAGGTACGCCCACGCCACGCAGCAGGTTCGTCAGCAGTTCACTGTGGGCGGGCCGGACGGTACGGTCGCGTTGACCCTGGATGAGCAGCGTCGGAGGTAGGCCGGGCTTGATGTGGGTGACCGGCGAGGCCAGCGCGTAAGCATCGGGGATGGCATCCGGCAGACCGCCCAACAGGGCGGCGATCGCGCTGTCGGGTTCGGCGGGCCACAGGCGCAGATCGGTGGGCGGGGCGCTGGCGATCACGGCGGTGACGGAATCGTCGTGATCTTCGCCGCCGAAGCAGCCGCCGGGGAAGCGCGGATCATTGACGGTGTAGGCCGCCATCAGCGCCAGGTGCGCGCCTGCCGCGCGCCCGAACAGGACGACGTGCTCCGGATCGACGTGGTAGCGGTCGGCGTTGGCTTTGATCCAGCGGATCGCGCATCGCACATCCGCCATTGGAGCGGGCCAGCGTTCACCCAGGCGGTATTGGACGTCGAACACGACATAACCCTGACCGGCCAGCCAGCGGTTTTGCCACCCGAACAGATAGCGGCCTTTGTCTCCCTGGAACCAGGCTCCGCCGTGCAGCATGACGACCGCTGGGCGGGGTCCAGCGGCGTGCGCGGGTTCGACCACGTCCAGACGCAGCGGTTGGCCGTTTGGGGCGGCGTACAGCACATCGCGGGTCACCTGGACGCGTGCGGTCAACAGGTGACGAAGCGGCCCAGACCAATCGGCGCGATGCTGCTGCGGAAAAGCGTGGTGCTGCTGGGCGGGGATGTCGCGCTGCCAGCCGTGGCCCAATCCCTGGCGCATCGCGTCAGATTGGGCGCGAATCAAGCCGTCGCGCTGCATCCAGGGCCGCAGACGCAGCGTGATCCCCGTCATGCTGAGCAGCACCGCACGGCGGTTGCCCGCGCGGAGCCCTTGCCACAGGCCCATCACGCCTGCCATTAGTCCGAGACCGGGATCTTCCGTGGCGATCTGTTGGGCCAGCGCCCATTTTTCACGGCGATAAGGCGAGATCGACGGCCAGATGCTCAACACACCTGCTGCTGCCGACAGCCCTCCCCATAAGAGTGCGATCCATTTACGCATCAGGCTGAACCCTCCTCCTGACTTGGGTCAATGGTGCGTTTGATTATTGCTCGAAACACCCGCGCAAACAAGACGTGCAGCGAACGCGCACTCCAATCTGCTCAAAAAAGCGCTAACCCTCTGTGTAGTCCGGTCACGCCGCAGTCACGCCGGGCGCGTATCTTGCTGATTAATGGCGATTGGGTTAAACCCTTATGGAGCTTGCGTGGTGGCAAACGTGCACGGGAAATGGGTTGGAGCAGGCTTGAACCATTGGTGAACCGGGCAGCACCGATCGCTAGAGTGGTCCGGTAGAGCAGCAAAGTTGGGAAGGTGAGGCAGAACATGAATCGTCGTGCAATAGTGGGGATAACGCTCGCGCTGGTTGTGGCTTTGACCGGGTTAGGCTGGCTCAATGTCAGCGCGCCGCGCGCCGATGCAGGTGACAGCGCCCTGCCGGACTCTTCCGCATTGGCGGCCGGGCAGGCGCTTGCGGCGGATGGCAGCGCAGGCGTAGGTGCGGATGTGGCCACTGACGTGGTCTCTGACTGGGGCGCGGGGCCGGTGGTTCTGGGCACCGCCGAATGGACGGTGGCGGATATGGGCTTCAGCAGCCAGTATCCCAACGGGTTTACCTTTGATCTGCAGGCGTCGAGCAGCGGCGGGAAGATCGTTAGCGCGCGGGTAGAGTGGGTTCACCGGGCGCAGGAGCATGTCGGGGTGCCGCTGACGGTGCGCCGAGCCGATGGCGTGATCGACCCGGTGACGGGCACCATCACCGCGACGTGGGCCGCAACGGGTGGCACGGCGGTTCCGCCGTGGGTCGGCGTATATTACCGCTGGCGGCTGCGGGATGAGGCAGGCAACGAGTACACCACGGATCGCACCGAGGCGGAATACACCCCCTCTGACCCCGACCAATGGGATCGCCAGGAATCGGACGAAGTGCTCGTGTTTTCCAAGAATCTGCCCGCCAATATGGGCGATCTTGTGCTCGAAGCGATGGACGCACAACGCCAGAAATATCTGGACGGTTGGGGCGAACTGCTGCCCTATCGCCCGCGCGTGATCCTGTTTGGTGATATGGCGAGCTGGTTGGAATGGCAGGTCGGGCACCAGGACACGACCGGTCTTGGTGTGATCACGGTCGGCCTGACGAGCGACGTGTGGGGCGGCACGGTCCAGGTATTGTATGGTGGACAACCGCGCGACCTGGCCTATGGCACGGTGCTGCACGAAGTGGAACACCTCTACCAGCGCGAATATCTGGCCAAGCGCGTCGTCTTCACGCCGGGTTGGTTCATCGAGGGCGATGCCACGTTTTACCAGCAAGACGACATCGATACGGTGGCCACGAACTACGTCAACCGGATGGTGCGATCCAACAGTTTGCCCAACCTGCTGCAAGGCAGCGGCCCGACCATCACCGGCGCAGACGCGTTGAACGGCTACTACATGGGCTACTTGTTCTTCAAGTACCTCGATTCGCAGTGGGGTATCGCGATCCACCGCCAGATCATGGACCTCCTCGCGCAGGATATGCAGTTCACGGATGCCATCGCACAGGCGACGGGGATGCCGGTGAACACCCTGGAACGGGCATGGCGCAGTTGGCTGGGAGCCGCCTCTGACGCGCCCACCCTGGTTCCGACATGGACGCCGCCCGCTTTCCTGACGCCGCCGACGCCTATGCAGTTTGGTAAGCAGTAACAGCACAGACGTTAAGCACCCTGGTGTGTGACCCGAACTCCCCGCGTAAAACGCGGGGAGTTCTTGATCGTGCCGGGTGTACACGAATTCTTATAGACTTCTTCTCCCACAGAACGAACGGGATACGGTATAATGCGCTGACGGCGCGCTGGTGGGGCCGTAGTGGAATAATCATATTCCGGGAGGATGAATCATGGCGCAGGTTCCGAGAGAAATATTCCGCAAATATGACATTCGCGGCACAGTCGAGGGCGCGGACGCCCAGCTTACGCCTGCTGTAGCCCGGCTGGTTGGTCAAGCTTATGGCACGTACGTGCAGCGCGAGCTGGCGGTGTGCCAGGTCTTCGTCGGCGGAGACAACCGGCTCTCCACGCCCAAAATCAAGCAGGCCGTGATCGACGGCGTGCTCAGCACCGGCCTCAAAGTAATCGACATCGGCGGCGTGATGACGCCCACCGTGTATTTTGCGTCCGCCTCAAACGAAAACGCAGGCGGCATTATGATCACCGGCAGCCACCTCACCACACGCTACAACGGGATCAAAATGGCCTACGGCGCGCTGGCTTTGGCCGATCAGCAGATTCAGGCCCTACTGGCTCTGATCGATTCCGACGATTTTGCTGCGGCGGAAGGTGTACCCGCTCAGGATTTCGACATGGTGTCGAAACACATGGCCGTGATCGCATCCAAAGTGCATTTTGGCGACCGCAAACTTAAGGTCGTGGTGGATTCCGGCAACGGTCTAAGCGGCTCGATGGTCCCGCCCGTGATGGAAGCGTTGGGCGTCGAAGTCATCTGTCTGTTCTGCGAGCCTGACGGCACTTTCCCCAACCATCTGCCCAACCCCGAAGACCCGGAACTGACCAAAGACCTCGAAGCGGCTGTCGTCAAGCATGGCGCTGACTTTGGCATTGGCTTCGACGGTGACGCGGATCGCTGTGGGTTGATCGACGAGCACGGGCATCACGTCGCGGCGGATCGGTTGTTGGCGCTGCTGGCGCGCGACCTTTTGAAGCGCATGCCCGGCGCTTCAGTGGTCTTCGACGTGAAGTCGAGCCAGGTACTCCCGGACCTGATCCGCGAGAGCGGCGGCGTACCGGTGATGTGGAAAGCCGGGCACAGCCTGATGAAAGCCAAGATGCACGAGATCGGCGCGCCGATTGGCGGCGAAGTCAGCGGTCACTTGTTTGTGGGCGAAGATTATTACGGTTTCGACGATGCGCCGCTGGTAGCGCTGAAAGCGTTGGAACTGGTTAGCAAGACTGATAAAGCGCTGTCGGCGCTGCTTGGCGAACTGCCGATCTTGCCCGCCACGCCCGAGATCATCATGTCGGCCCCGGACGATGTGAAGTTCAAGATCATCGACGCGGTGCGTGACCAGCTTCAGGGCCGCTACGAGGTCATTACGGTTGATGGCGCGCGCGCTGAATTCGAGGATGGTTGGGGACTGGTCCGCGCTAGCAACACGCAGCCCGCCATCACCATGCGCTTTGAAGCGCACACGCGGCCTCAATTGGTGGAATATATGAAGCGTTTCGACGCACTGCTGGATGATTATCCGCAGGTGGATCGCAGCGGATTGCGCAAGCAGATCGCCGCTTTCAGCAGCTAAGCGCATCGGGCCAGGGGACGCCAACGGGATGGTTAGCGCGTCCCCGGTTTCGGTTGGATTTTTGATGAGTATTTCATGAATGCGCTGACGCTGAACCGCGCCGCGTGGTATAATGCCGCCGACACGTCGTATGAGGGGAGTGCACACCGTTGGTTAGCCCACTGGACTGGCTTCTGGGCCTGTTTTCGCTCGATATTGGCATTGACCTGGGAACGGCAAATACCCTGGTCAGCGTGCGAGGAAAGGGCATTGTTATCAATGAGCCGTCGTATGTAGCCATAGAGCGCAAAACGCGCCGCCCGATCAGTGTCGGGCGCGAAGCCAAAGAAATGTTTGGAAAGACGCCGACGTCTAAATTTATGGTGGTGCGGCCCCTGCGCGACGGCGTAATCAGCGAATTCGAGATCACCGAGGCCATGCTGGACTACTTCATCCGCAAGGCCCACGAACAAAGCTGGGTGCCCATCCCGCGCCCGCGCGTCGTGGTCGGCATTCCCTCGGGCGTGACCGAAGTGGAAAAACGCGCCGTCTATGATGCGACGATCAGCGCCGGGGCGCGCGAAGCCTTTCTGATCGAGGAGCCGGTCGCCGCCGCGATTGGCGCGGGTCTGCCCATTCAGGAGACGCGCGGCAGCATGGTGGTGGACATCGGCGGCGGCACGACGGAAGTCGCGATCTTCTCGCTGGGCGGCATCGTGATCAGCCGCTCGATCCGCGTGGCGGGTGACGAGATGGACGAGGATATCGTCCAGTACATGCGCTCCAAGTACAACATGCTGATCGGGGAACGCACCGCCGAGCGCGCCAAGATCGAGATCGGGTCGGCGTATCCGCTGCCCGAAGAGCGCACGATGGTCCTGCGTGGGCGCAACCTGGTCACCGGCCTGCCCGAAGCGGTCGAAGTCTCGTCGATCGAGCTGCGCGAGGCGCTCAATCCCTCGGTTAGCATCGTCATCGACACGATCCGCGATGCGCTGGACGAAACGCCGCCGGAACTGGTGTCCGACCTGATGGAGTCCGGGATCTGCATGGCGGGCGGCGGCAGCCAGCTCAAAGGGCTGTGCGAGCGCGTGGCGGACGAAGTCAATGTGCGCGTGTGGCTGGCCGAAGACGCGATGACGTGCGTCGCGCGCGGCGCGGGCCGCATCCTGGAAGATTACGACAACCTGTATTCGCTGCTGGCCGGGTTGGAGCGCGGCTCGACTCAGCATTAGGCGTGCAGGCGATGACCTTGGACCGGCGCGCAGGTGTCCGGTTGGACCATGAGATGATGACAGGCGACGCCCCGGATCGGTTGGTTCGGGGCGTTGTGTTCGACGGGGGGCGCCGCTGCGCTATAATCAGGCCGGGGTTATGAGGGATCGCGCATGTTACGAGGGAATCGTGTTGTATCATTTGCGATCGCGCTGCTGATCGTGATGGCGCTGTTGTACTTCAGCGTGCAGGGCGCTTTCACACCGTTGGAAGGCGTGGTCGCCGTGCCGCTGACGTTGATCGAAACCGTCATCGGCAATCCGACACACGCGGCCAGCGCCCTGGTCGACCAGATGGCGAATTACCAGCAGTTGGAACAGCGCAATCGCGATCTGGAAGAGGCGCTCGCCATTTACCAGGCGGACCTGGCGCAGCTCTACGAGAAAGGCGCGGATTATGACCGTCTGGCCGCGCTGCTCAATTACAACCAGTTTGGCCCGGAGGATCAGGAATACGCGACGTGCGACGTGATCGGCACGGACACGGTCGGTTTTGTGCGCGCCATCCAGATCAACTGTGGGCGGCGCGACGGTGTCGGGTTTCTCGACCCGGTCGTGACGGAGTTGGGGCTGGTCGGGCGCGTGACACAGGTGTCTGCGACCGGGGCAGAGGTGCTGCTGGTGAGCGATCCGAACAGCAAAGTCAACGCGCGCCTGCAAACGACGCGTGAAGATGGCGTTGTGTTCGGGCAGTTGGGCGGCGATCTGGTGATGTCGTTCATCCCCATTGACGCCCAGGTCCAGGAAGGCGACCGCGTCATGACCAACGGCCTGGGGCAGATGCTCCCCGCGAATTTGCTGGTGGGGACGGTGCTCAGCGTGTCGTTGTCGGAGAATGAACTGTACCAGGAAGCGCGCGTGCGCAGCCTGGTGGATTTTGGCCGGCTGGAGATCGTCCAGGTGATCATCAACTTCGAGCCGGTTGATTTGTCTGTGTTTCAGCGCGATCAAGGACAGACCGCGCCTTAGCGTGATCCGGCCCATAGGGCTGTAAGGGTACGATGGGTCGGTATATCGGCATTCCCATTTTGCTGCTGGCTGCGCTGTTGAACGCAACAGTGATGAGTCTATTCCGGATCGGGGGCGGTGCGCCCGATCTGGTCTTTCTGCTCGTAGTGTCGTGGGCGCTGATGGCCGATGTGCAGGACGCGCTGCTGTGGGCGATCATCGGCGGAGTGCTGCAAGACTGGTTTTCGGTCGCGCCGCTCGGATCGTCGGCATTGGGGCTGGTGATCGTGGCGTTTGTAGCCGACATGCTGTTCGGCCGTGTCGGGCGCGGCAACGTGTTGATCCCGCCGTTAGTGGCGGGTGTGGGCACCGTGATCTACCATATCGGGTTGCTGCTGGCGCTGATCTTGGTTGGAATTTCGGTGCCGGTAGGGCAGGGGTTGGTTTACGTGACGCTGCCAACCGCCGTGTATAACATGCTGTTGATCCTGCCGGTCTATCGCGTCGTAGGGTTAGTATACCGTTGGCTGACCCCCCGGCGTGTTCGGTTGGGACAATGACCGTTTGGAAGACTCTCAATCGCTGGGTCTCAAAATCCAGTGAGAACACCATGGTTTTGACCTGTATTGGAATAAGTGAGTTGTGAGAGTGTGACGCAATGAATAACCGGCGGATTCTACCGTTTCAAGGATGGAGGCTGCTGTTTTTTCAGGCCATCGTGATTTGTTCGCTGCTGGTGCTTGTCATCCGTATGGCGGATTTGCAGTTCGTGCGAGGTAATCAATTTCTGGCAGACTCTGAGGAAAACCGGCTGCAAATCTCGCTGATTCCCGCGCCGCGTGGCGCGATCCTCGATCGATCTGGGACTCCGCTTGCCAAGAATGATCCCGCTTACAATGTTTCGATCACGCCCGCCGGGCTGCCCAACGATCCGGCCGCGGTGTTGGACGTGTACAATCGGCTGTCCGCGCTGATCGACGTACCCGCGACACGGGCTGTCGCCGATGCCGCCGGGCGCACAACTGAGCGCAGCCTGGATGAGATGGTACGCGAAGGGGCCGGTATCGCGCCGTACCGCGCGGTGGTGGTGGCCACCGACGTACCGTACGAAGTTATGGCGCAGATCCAAGAGCAATCGCAGCTGCTGCCGGGCGTTTCGGTGCAGGTGGCATCCGTGCGCCAGTACACGACTGGCGCGAGCACGACGCAGATCATCGGTTATCTGGGGCCGATCGGCCCGGAAGAAGAAACGCGTTTGCGCGAGCTGGGCTATGATCCAGCCTTTGACCGCATCGGCTATGCCGGGATCGAGGCGTACTTCGAGGATGACCTCGCCGGGACGCGTGGTACTCAGACCTGGGTCGTCGACGTGGCCGGTGAGAAGTTGCGTATGGTCGACGAGCAGCCTCGCGAAGCCGGAAAAACCGTCCAGTTGACGATCGATCTCCAACTGCAAGAAGCCGCCCAGGAAGCGCTGACGCGCCGCCTCAATATCGTGAATGCCGACGCCGGGCGCGTCATCACTCAGCAGGGCGTCGTCATCGCGATGGATCCCCGCAACGGCGAGATTCTCGCGCTGGTCAGTTGGCCAACGTATGACAATACGCGCTTTGCGCGCAACATCGATGCCGATTACTACTACAGTCAGGCGGGTGACCAGCTCAAGCCGCTGGTGAACCACGCCATCAGCGCATTGTATCCGCCCGGCTCGGTTTGGAAATTGATCACGGCCATGGGTGCGCTTGAGGAAAAAGTCATTTCGCCGGACCAACCGCTCAACTGCCCGGGGCGTCTCGTGCTGCCTAACCAGTATGCGGCGCTGGATCAGTCCAACGCGGGCCAGACCTTCGTCTGCTGGAAGCGCGACGGTCACGGCTCGGTGGCGCTGTTGAAAGGTATCGCGCAAAGTTGCGACGTGTATTTCTACCAGGTCGGCGGGGGTAACCCCGACGTGAATCCCAATTCGCTGCGTCCTGGCGGGCTGGGAATTTTCGATCTGTACCGCTGGGCGACGGCCTTCGGCATAGGCTCCGAGCTGGGCATCGAGCTGCCCGGCGAGCTGGCAGGACGAATGCCTGACGCCCAATGGAAGCGCCGTAATTACGGGGAGAGTTGGTCAACTGGCGACACGTATAACGCGGCCTTTGGTCAGGGATACGTCACGGTGACACCGCTCCAGTTGTTGTCGGCGGTGGCCACGATCGCCAACGGGGGCACGCTCTGGCAGCCGCAGATCATCATGAATTTGCAGGACGCGAACGGCAATATCCTGCAGAAATTCGATCCGCATGTCGACCGCACCGTCGTGCCGCGCCCCGATCAAGACGTCGTCCTGCTGCTGCAAGAGGATATGCTCATCCAGGGGCAGAACAGCATCGCCTGTACGTGTGAGACGGATAGCGAGTGGTACGACGAGGACCTGTGTGCCAAGAAGCTGCAAACCAATCGCTCGCAGTATGATCGCGATCCCAATCCGGACGACGACGTCAAGGACTGGGTCAAGTACACGGTCAACATCCCCTACAACTACACCTTCAACGCGGGCGTGTGTGACCCGTTGGAGTTTGACAGTCTGAATCGCGAAAGCGAGACGGTGACCAATCACAAATATCTGCCGCCTTTCGCGACCGACTGGTCGATCGGCTGGGTACAGCGCGGTATGCGCGAGGCGGTGCTGGTCGGGACAGCATCGTTAGCGGCGCTGCCATACGTCAACGTGGCGGGCAAGACCGGCACAGCGGAATATTGCGACGACATCGCCAGCTCACTGCGGCTCTGTGTGCCAGGACAGTGGCCCGCGCACGCCTGGTATGTGGGCTATGCGCCCTATGAGAATCCCGAAATCATTGCGATTGCGTTTGTCTATAACGGCGGTGAAGGGTCGGGCGTGGCAGCGCCTGTGATTCAGGATGTGCTGAACGCCTACTTCAAGCTCAAGACGGAGCGTGCTCAACAGTAGGGCCGCGCCGGGACGCAGAGGGAGAGCACAAGGCGGCACGTGCACCTGCGTTTTTCCTCTGCGCTCTCGACGGCGAGTTTTTCGCTCCGAACGTGGCACGGCCCCGTTTTCCCCGGCGTGAATAGCACGTGTTTCGAAAATGAGTATAGTTATGATCAAGCTCGGCGCTGTGTGTGGCGCGAAAGCTGTGCCGATCGCGCGGCGGGCTTCTGCCTTTGGAAAGGATAGCGTAGACCCTCGGCATTATGGATGATTCGATTACGTTCAAGGGGATCAAACAAGGGCTGCTCGTCACCGTCAAACCGGACGGCAAATGGTCGGATGTCGCCAATCACTTGATGACGGTGATCGACTCGCAGGGAAGTTTCTTCCGGGGTGGACAGGTCACGTTGTCGCTGGGGACGCGCGAAGTGCGCCGTCAAGACCTGGCGAATGTCCAGAAGCTGCTGTCGAAGCGCGATATCAGCTTGTTGGGCGTGTTGAGCGACAGCGTGTCCACGGTAGGCGCGGCGCAGAAATTGGGGTTGAAAACCGATCTCTCACAGCCCGACCTGGAAGCGCCCGAAGAAGAAGATGCTTTGCCGCCCATGCCGCCGCCCATCGACCCGGAGGAGCGCGGCACACCCGGTGTGTTGATCAAGCGGACGCTGCGCAACGGGCGCACTGTTCACAGCGACGGGCATGTGATCGTGCTGGGCGACGTCAACGCCGGGGCGGAAATCGTCGCGGCAGGCGATGTGATCGTGTGGGGGCGGCTGCGTGGAAGAGTCCATGCGGGCGCGCGCGGCGACGAATCGGCGACGGTGTGTGCGCTCTATCTCGCGCCGTTGCAGCTGCGCATTGCGGGGTATATTACGATTTCGCCAGAGGATAAACGCCGCCGGCCCCGGCCCGAAAGAGCGATGGTGCGCAACGGGCGGATCGAGGCGGTGGCGTGGGAATGACGACCGTTGAGGTCATACGGGGGCGCGTCTACGCGGGTGGGCTGCGCGGCGGCGCCTGACGAAAGGATGCTGGATGGGGGCGCGAATTATCACGATTACGTCCGGCAAGGGCGGCGTGGGCAAGACGACTGCTACCGCCAACCTGGCCGTGGCGCTGGCGACTCTTAACAAGCGGGTCGTCTGTATCGATGCCGACATTGGCTTGCGCAATCTTGACGTGGTCATGGGGCTGGAAAACCGCATCGTCTACGATCTGGTAGACGTGGTGGAAGGGCGCTGCAAGCTGCGGCAGGCCATGGTCAAGGACAAACGCTTGCCGGATCTGTACCTGCTGCCTGCCGCGCAAACCCGCGACAAGACGGCGGTCAGCCCGCAGGACATGGTTCTGCTGACCAACCAATTGCGCGAAAGTTACGATTTTATCCTGATCGACAGCCCTGCGGGAATCGAATGGGGTTTTCGCAACGCCGTGGCTCCGGCCGACGAGGTTATCGTCGTGACCAACCCCGAAGCGCCTGCCGTGCGCGACGCGGACCGTATCATTGGTCTGCTCGAAGCCGACGCGCGCAAGCTCCCGTCGAGCCTGGTCATCAATCGTGCCAAGCCCGAAATGATCCGGCGCGGCGACATGCTCTCGGTCAACGACGTGCTGGAAATTCTGTCTATTCGCCTGTTGGGCATCATTCCGGAAGATGAGCTGATCCTGGTGTCGTCAAACCGGGGGTCGCCGCTCACGCTGGACAACAAGAACAGCCCGGCGGGACAGGCGTTTCACCGCATCGCACGGCGCATCGCGGGTGAGAATGTGCCGATGGATGAGATCGAGCCCAAGAAGGGTGGGGTCTGGCGATGGCTACTTCGCCGGATCGGCATGTCCGTTCTTTAGCCTTAGACGGGGATGATCGATGTCTTCATTATTCGAGCGCTTAAAAGGACGGCGGGAACCGACCAGTGCCGAAATCGCCAAGCAGCGGTTGAAGTTGGTCCTGGTTAGCGATCGCTCTGATCTCGCGCCAGAAAAACTGGCCGAAATGCAAGCGGAGATCATCGAGGTGATCCGGCGCTATATCCCGATCGACGCGATGGACGTGCAGATCAAGATCGAGCAGCGCGAACGCAAGCATTTCCTTGTGGCCGATATTCCGCTCCAGCGCGAGCACGATTACCAGCCGCCCGAAGGCGGTGACACGCATGAAATGGGCCTTTCGGTCGAAATCTCGGCGACCGATTTGCCCGCTGAGGCGCAACCAGACGCGCCGGCCGAGTTTGATGTTGAGTTGGCAGCCGATCCGGAATGGATCGACGAGCCGGAATCCGACGACGACTGAACGCGGCGCGCCAACACACAGCCGGATAACCAGGGCGCAGGCCGATCACAGGGCGAGGTGTGCCCTGTTTTTGTTGCCATGTGTTCCCCACTCGCTATAATGGCGGGCGGATTGATTCGACCTGTGTTGGTAGCGTAACTGAGTTGGAATGAGTTGTGACGTATGCAGACCAAACCGAATATCTGGCGTGATTTTGATTTCACGCTGTTGGGTGTAACTCTCCTGTTGATTATCATCGGCATCCTGTTCATTCGCAGCGCGACCCTGGATGCCGTCGATACCGATCTGATCAGCCGTGTTCCCAGTCAAATTCAGTTTACGTTCGTTGGAGTGGCCGTGATGTTCATCATGGCCTCGATCGATTACCGTTTGCTGGGCAGCCTGCACACCTTCATCTACAGTTTTGTACTGTTCATTCTAGGGCTGGTGGCGGGCTTAGGCGCGGTCGGCGCGGCGGGTGCGCAGAGCTGGTTGAACGTCGGCTTGCAGGTGCAGCCCTCGGAATTGGGCAAGATTCTGCTGGTGGTCACGCTCGGTCAGCATCTCGCGGATCACTATGAAGATATGGGCCGGCTGCGCACCGTGTTGATCTCGCTGGGACATATCGCCGTGCCCGCCGGGATGATCTTCATCCAGCCCGATCTGGGCACGACGTCGGTTATCGCGTTTGTATGGTTCGTGATGGTGTGGGCCGCCGGGCTGCGACTCAAACACCTGGGGCTGTTCGTGCTGACCGGACTGATCATGATGCCGGTCTTGTGGCAGCGCATGGAACCGTACCAGCGCCAGCGCATAGTGTCGTTTGCGTTCCCCGGCTCCGACAAGGACGCCCAATACAACATTGACCAGGCGTTGATCAGCATCGGATCCGGTGGGCTGATGGGCAAGGGCTACGCCAATGGCTCGCAGACGCGCGGGCGCTTTTTGCGCGTGCGCCACACGGACTTCATCTTCAGCGTTATCGCGGAAGAGACCGGCTTTGTCGGTGCGTCGATTGTGATCGTATTGATGGGGATTGTGATCTGGCGCTGCTTGCGTGCGGCGGCACTGGCTGCCGATCCATTGGGCAGCCTGATCTGTTATGGCGTAGGCGGTATGATCTTTTTCCAGACGATGGTCTCGATCGGCATGAATTTGTCGATCCTGCCTGTTACCGGGTTGACGCTGCCGTTTGTGTCCTCAGGGGGATCGTCGCTGGTCACGATGATGATGGGTATCGGGCTGGTGGAAAGCGTGGTCATGCGCCGCCGCTTACGGGAATTCATCTAGGGGAAAGTGCCGCATGCTATATGTGTTCTTTTGCCGGCGTTTCCTGTCCCCGTGACCCAGTGTTCTTACCCCACATCAGGATTTCCTGCGCCATCGATTGCCTCTAGCACCGATTCCGCCCACGCCCTCACACTTGTGCGGTAGCTGTCCGCGCCGTGTGCCACGACATCCGCCGCGGTCAGCGTCCAGCGAGGAGGATGATCGTACTGCACCCTGTAGGCCAGGCGTGCCTTTGATCTTCCACGTGCGGCGGCTGGAATCGACGTTAGCGCGCGTCGTCCGGCGCGCCTGCGACGGTGTGTCATGGTCGCAAAGAAAGCCGACCAGCAGACGCCGCCCCTCTCGCAGACCGTCCGGAGAATACAGACTCGGGTGTTGAAGGTGATAGCACAGCACCGTCAGGTGATGCACCTCCCCTAACGCAGGATTTTCGGCTTCCCAAAACAGCATCTGGTGGAACAGACTCTCACACGTGACATTGTCCGGCCACGGCGTTCCACATTCAGGGCAGCGTTGTATAGAGGGCATGGGATGCGCTCCATCAATTCAGCACGACAACTTCGTTAATCTCCCCACGCGAGCCGGTCTTCGAATTGATCATCCGGCGCGCGCTGACCGTCTCCACGCGGAAATCTTTGTACAGATCCCGAACAATTGGCGTGTCCGAGTTACTGAGCATGGCGCATGCACCCTTGGCACTCACCTGCGCGAAGACGCACGCCAGCCGCTCCTGCTCTGCCAGACCAAAGGACTCGGCGGAATAGCTGGTGAAATTCGATGTCGCGTTGAGCGGCATATAAGGCGGATCGAAGTACACGAAGTCCCCCGCGCCCGCGTGCCTTACCACGCTTGTGAACGGCTCATGCGCGATCGTGACGTTCTGCAGCGCCTCTGACGCGGCCCGCAGCCTCGCCTCGTTTAAGATATCCGGATGGCGATAGCGGCCCATCGGTACGTTGAAATGGCCCTTGCTGTTGACACGCCACAGCCCGTTATAGCATGTCTTGTTGAGGTAAATCATGCGCGCGGCGCGCTCGACATCGGGCGCATGTGCCCATCCGGAGTCGCGATCCAGAGCGCGCACGGCGTAGTAATATTCCTCGGAATGGCGCGCCCGGTGTTCGGCCAGCCGGGCGATCAGCGCATCGATGTCCTCACGCACGACCAGATAGCACGTGACCAAATCGGCGTTGATGTCGGCCACGCGGTACGACGCGAACAGGTCCAGGCTTCGAATGTGAAAGAACACCGCCCCGCTGCCCACGAACGGCTCATAGTAGCCGCGCATGGGGGCAGTGGGAAAGTAGGGCGCGAACTGCTTCAGAAGCTGGCCTTTGCCGCCTGCCCATTTGAGGAACGGCTGGGCGGCCGGGCCGCGCGCGGATGACTCTGCCATGAGGTGGATCTTTCTGTGGGCGCCAGTCCCGCCGGGGTGATGGCACCGGGACCCGTGAAGCCTACTTGCCTTTCTGCTGAATCTTGGCCCAACTGTCCTTGAGGGTCGCCGTGCGATTCCACACCAGCGTATCCTCAGTCGAGTCCAGATCGACGCAGAAATAGCCCTTACGCTCAAACTGCACGATCGTGCCCGCTGGCAGCCCTAGCGACGCTCGGTTCCAGCTTGGCATGCGTGATCACCTCGAGCGAGTCCGGGTTGAGATCGTCGAGGAAGTTGCCGGTCCGACCGCCGGGTTCCGGGTCGCTGAATAACTGCTCATACAGACGGACTTCGCAGTCTACCGCGCGATCTGCCGCAACCCAATGCAGCGTCGCCTTGACTTTGCGCCCGTCTGGCGCATCACCGCCGCGGGTGGCGGGATCATAAGTGCAGCGCAGCTCGATGACCTGGCCACTCTCGTCTTTGACGACGTCTGTGCAGGTGATGAAATAGGCGTAGCGCAGCCGGACTTCGCGCCCAGGGGCGAGCCGGAAGAATTTCTTAGGCGGGTCTTCCATGAAGTCTTCGCGCTCGATGTAGAGCACTCTGCCAAACGGCACCTGCCGCGATCCAGCCGACTCGTCCTCCGGGTTGTTGATGGCGTCGACCATCTCGATCTCGTCTTCGGGGTAATTCTCGATCACGACCCTCAGCGGATCGAGCACGCCCATCACGCGGTTGGCACGCAGGTTGAGATCCTGGCGGACGTGATGTTCCAGCAACTCCATATCGACGATGTTATGCGCCTTCGCCACGCCGACCGCCTCCACGAAAGCGCGGATCGCTTCAGGCGTGTAACCGCGCCGCCGCATCCCGGTGAGAGTGGGCATACGCGGGTCGTCCCAGCCGCGCACATGCCCTTCGCGCACCAACTGGATCAACATGCGCTTGCTCATCACGACGTAAGTCACGTTGAGGCGGGCAAACTCGATCTGCTGCGGGTGGTAGATACCGAGCTGATCGAGGAACCAGTCGTACAATGGGCGGTTGTTCTCGAACTCGAGCGAGCACAGCGAATGCGTGACCCCCTCGATCGAATCCGACTGACCGTGTGCCCAATCATACATGGGGTAGATGCACCACTCGTTGCCCGTGCGCGGATGTTCAGCGTACAGGATGCGGTACATGACCGGGTCGCGCAAGTTGAGGTTGGGCGCGGCCATGTCGATTTTGGCGCGCAGCACGCGCGAACCTTCGGGAAACTCGCCGTTTTTCATGCGCTGGAACAGATCCAGATTTTCCTCGATGGTGCGGTCGCGGTAGGGGCTGTTTTTGCCCGGTTCGGTCAGCGTGCCGCGATATTCGCGGATCTCGTCCGCGCTCAGATCGTCGACGTAGGCCAGCCCTTTTTTGATCAACTGGACAGCCCATTCGTACAACTGCGGGAAGTAGTTCGAAGCGTAAAACAGGCGGTCTTCCCAATCGACGCCCAACCAGCGAATGTCACGCTGGATGCCGTCGATGAATTCCTGCTCTTCTTTGGCGGGGTTGGTATCGTCAAAACGCAGATTGAACTTGCCGCCGTATTTTTGCGCTGTCAGGTAGTTGATCAGGATGGCCTTGGTATGCCCAATGTGGAGATAGCCGTTGGGCTCCGGTGGGAAGCGCGTATGCACGCGTCCGCCAAAGCGCCCGGTCCGGTTGTGCTCGTCGATGATGTCGTGTATGAAGTTGGACGGCAGTCCTGGAGCGTTCTCCGAGGTGCTGCTCTGAATGTTGTCGCTGCTCGCCATTGCTCTCGGCTCTTTCGTGTGTGGTAAGTGCGGGTGAAGCTGAACTTCGCCCTAGTGTAGCAGATCACCCCGCCATTGCGTAATTGGACGATTTGCCTGAATATGGAGCGCGTAGCAGCCGATTTTTCCTTGACAGCGCCCGGCCCCCGCGCGTATAATAGCGGCAGATTTGCGGGTATAGTTCAGCGGTAGAACGTCAGCTTCCCAAGCTGGATGTCATGGGTTCGAATCCCATTACCCGCTCTTAGAAGCATTCCGGTCAGCGGGATGCTTCTTTTTTTCCACTGCGATACGCCATCTGTCCGGCCACGCCAAAAGGAGTCTGCCGTGCGCGCGGAGCCACAACCCACTCTGGAAGTGTTCACCCACACCGTACAAGGCCGCCTCAACGAGGATGCCTGGATCGCCATGCAGGGCGGCCCGCTCGATGATACGCTCGTGATCGCCGCCATCGACGGCGCGACGACACGCCTCACGCCGCCGCCGCTGCAACATTACCTGGACGGGCAGCCCGGTGCGCTCACTCCGGCGGCCTATGCAGCGCGGCTGGCGCGCGATTCGCTGGCGCGACAGATAGGCACGGGCATGCCGCCCGAGCTGCGCACGCTGCTGCTGGAAGCCAACGCCGACCTGGGCCGCGCACTGATCGGATTTTTCGGTGCGCTGACGCTGGAGGGCCTGCAATTCCCCGAAGAGGTGTACAACACGCTCAAGGATGATCGGCGCCTGGTGCGGCTGGGGCTGCCCGCCGCTGTAGTGACGCTGGCGGAATACTCGCCCGCCGATCACAGCCTGCGCTGGATCCATGCGGGTGATACGCTGCTGATGGTGGGCTACCATGACGGGCGGATCGTCGTGCCGACGCTGGCCGAGGGGGGTGAGTTTGATGGCGGGTTGAAGCGTACGGCGCTCGCCATGCGCGAATATCATCCGGATCGTTCGTTCCGCGACCTGACGCACGAGCCGGAAGTGATACGCTATAACCTATACGCCGGGCTGCGTCACAATTACGTGGACGAGCACGGCTTGCCACAGCCCGCGCAGGGCATCGGCGTGATCGATGGGCTGCCGGAGCTGCGCTACTTTTTGCGCGGCGGCACGCTGTCGCTGGACGGGGCGGCGTTCGTGTGCGTCATGACGGATGGGTTGGAATGGCCCGCCCCCGCCGAAGAAGTGTTCGCTGAAGACCCGGCCAAAGCTGCCGATCTCGGCCAGCGGCGGCGCACCTATGTCGGTGAGCAGATCGCCCGGCATGGGCTGGCGGGCTATGCGCGCAAGCTGCGCCAGGCAGAGACTGCCGATCCCGATCACGAGCAGTACCCGCGCATGAAAACCCACGACGACGCGACCGGTGTGCTGCTGCGTTTCCCCGAGCCGTAAACCATGAATCCGCCCGGTGTTGTTACCCGGGCGGGACATTCCCCGCGCGCCTGACCTGTTCTACTGGACTGTCTTCATCAGCTCAGAATAAAACATGTCGTAATATTTCGCATAGGCGCTGCCTGCCGGGTCGTCTCCCTTGAACGTGCCCGTGTTGCGTGTGACAAGTTCGGGGCAGTCGCGCGGAGTCGATCCCCACACCTGGAACGCTGTGATCGGCAGGCCCGTTTCGGGATTCATCAGCGTGACGTCGGCGTAATATTGGATGCGGTCAAGCTTGCGGGTCGCGTACTCGCAGGTGGCGATGATTTGCTTGTGCCCCTGGACGCACGCCACAATCTGAGTTGAGGCTTGATCGGCCGCGCGGCGATCGACAGGCAGCTTGTTGTGCCAGCCATTGCGCGTGCCGTCGCCGTCGAGCACCACGACCTTCCACGGGGCCGCGGCGGTGGGCAGGTTGGCCGCGCTGGCGATGCCGCCCGGATTCTTGCACATGTCGGCGATGGCGGTGCCGTATTTCTGCCGCACGTCGCGCTTTTCCATCTCGATTACGACCAGGTAATAGGCCACCGCGGCGACGATTGCGAGCAGAATCAATTCCAACACGATGGTGGGCAATCGCGAGCGTTTGGGTTTTGCCTGGGCGACGGGTTTGGGTGCGACCTTCTTCTCGCCGGAATCCATGAGTACTCCGATGATGATCAGCACGACCGCCCCGGCTCCGGCTACGAGCAAAATAAGTTGTGTGTTCATTAGTTGATGATCCCCCTGACGCGAAGACTCGCAAAAACTGTATGAACTGCGCGGTCGATCAAAAACGGGAGGACACAGGTCCCCCCATCAGGGTAGTAATTTATCGCTTTGATCAGGTGCTCTCGCCCGTCCGCTAGAAGTCCTCAACCTCCGGGTACGCGGCTTTAAGCGCCGCCTGGACGATCTGCTTGTAGGCCAGCGCGTCCGCCTCGGTTTCACCCTCAAAGCGCAGACTCAACACCGGCTCGGTGTTGGACTGCCGCAGCAGTCCCCAGCCGTGTTCAAACGTGATGCGGATCCCATCGACCGCGTTAATCGCATAGCGATCCTTGAGCGTATCATGTACGGCCTGGATCACGGCGGTCTTGCGCTCGTCGGGGCAGTGGGGCCGATATTCGGGCGTGGCCCACAGGCGCGGCACGGTCGCCATCAACGCGGAGAGCGGCTGATCCTGCGCGGTGAGCAGCTGCACGATCCGCCCGCCGACGAAGATCCCGTCGTCGAACCCGTAATAACCATCGGCCAAAAAGATGTGGCCGCTCATCTCGCCGCCCAAAAGGGCCTGTTCCTCGTCCATCTTGGCTTTGATCAGCGAGTGTCCGCTGATCCAGATCAACGGTCTGCCGCCCGCTTTGGTCACTTCGTCGAACAGAACCTGTGTGGTCAGCACGTCCGCGATCACTGTCGCGCCGGGATGGCGGCGCAGCGTATCCCGCGCCAGCAGCACCAGCACGCGGTCCGCCGGGACCGGCTCGCCCTGGTCGTCAACCACGCCCACGCGGTCGGAGTCGCCGTCGAAGGCCAATCCCAGGTCGGCATGTTCGACGCGCACGCGGGCGCACAAGTCGCGCAGGTTGTCGGGGTCCTGGGGATCGGGTTGGTGATGGGGGTAGGTGCCGTCCGGCTCGCAGTAAAGGGCGATCACTTCGTGGCAGAGCGCCTCCAACAGCGGAACGGCGTACAACCCGCCCATGCCGTTACCACCATCGACCACGATCTTGAGCGGGCGCGCATGCGTCAAGCGGCTTTCGGCCATCGCGAGATAGCGCATATTGGCGGCGGGATCGGCTGCGCTGGCCCCGTCGCCGGTCACGAGATCACCCGCGTCGATCATTTCGCGCAGCGCGTCGATCTGCTCGCCGTAAAGATTGCGCTTGCCGATCGCCAGCTTGAAGCCGTTCATCTCCGGTTTGAGGTGGCTGCCGGTGATCATCAATGCGCCGATATTGCCTGCCTCGACCGCGCACCAGTAGACGACCGGCGTTGCCGCCATCCCGATGTCGGTCACTTGCAGCCCCGCGCGCACCAGCCCACTGATGGCGGAATCCGCCAGTCCGCGCGACGACAGACGGTTATCATGCCCGACGATGATCTTGTTCACGCCCTGGCGTATCAAGGTGGTGCCGAATGCTTGCCCGATCTGTTCCGCCACCGGCCCGGTGAGCGTGACGCCCGCCTTGCCACGAATATCATAGCGTTTGAAAATGCCCGGATCAATCACGCTCAGCCTCTCAATCGTCCTTGACTTCGGAATGGCCCAGCGTTTGCTCGACCCACACACGCGTACAATCGGGGATGTCGTGGCGGACGACTGTCGTCGGCCCGACTTCTGCGTCACGCCCGATTTTGACACCCGGCATAGTCATCACGTTGACGCCCACGAAGGCACGCTTGCCTGCGATCAACCCGAGCTTGTCGCGCCCGGTGTTCATATGCTCACCCTTGATGGCGCTCCACACCGGCCCATGATCGATGCGCAGATTGGCCGTCGTGCAGGTCGCGGAGAAATTCACGTCTTCGTCCAGGATTGAATCGAGCACCTGCCCGGCGTGCGTATGCGCCCGGTCAGCCATGTACGAGCGTGCGATCTCGGTTGCGAAGCCGACCACCGCGCCCGCGCCGATCATCGATTCGCGTACGAGCGCGCCGTTGCCTACAATCGCGCCCTCACCGATATAGGCCGGGCCGATCACGGTCGCGCCATGGAAGAGCCGTGCTCCGGGTTCGATCACGACATTGCCTTTGATCAAAACGCCGTCCTCGATCATCGCTTCGGAGGAAATGCGCTGGCCCTCAATACCGCCCAGCAACACGTTCATCACGTCGAGCACGTGCCAGGGATATTTGATGGCTTGCCAGGGACCTTCGTAGGGCACAACCTTGAAAATGCGATCGCGCATCAGGCGGGCCATCGAGCGCTCGTAATGGTCGTCGGTCTTGACTGGGCTGGCATATTCGCGCCGTATGGCGTCGAGCAGCAGCGCGGCGTCCGAATGGATATGCGCGACGATGCTCACCAGATCGCTTGGCTCGTTGCCCGCGCCCGGCTTCTCGATCACGTTTTCGATACGCCCTTCCGGCCCAACCTGGAGGTACCCGCCGGGGAAATAGGATTGCACGCGGTAGCCCGCCACGTAGGCCATCGCGCTCTCCGACTGGTACTCGGTCAGCATGCGTTGGTGGAGCAACACATCAGTCAGATCGTGGACCTGCGTAACATAAATCGGGCCATTGCCGCGTTGCGCCAGTGGACCTGCAATCTGAAGCAGGGCGTCGCCCATGCCTTTGGGCTCACGCTGAACGACCACCTCCGCCTGCACGCCCGAGAGCGACGAGATCAGGTCCCTGATCAGTTTTTCGTTATCGGGGTTGGCGACGATGATCGCGTCCGTCAGACCCAGGCGCGCGTAATGCTCAAGCTGAAGGCTGAGCAGCGGACGGCCCATGAATTTGATCAGCGATTTTTCTTCCAACGGCCACAGCCGCGAGCTGGCCCCTCCGGCCAGGATGACGAGCAGGGGTGTTTGCACGGTGAGTATCCCCTCTTGAATAGGAATGTACGAGATGGCCACACATCACAACGGACGGTCTTGTCGGCCCACTGTCGGGTTGCGATTGTACTGTGCGGCGGGCACGACGTCGAATTTGTGAGGGGAAGGGGCAGGCAAACATAACGCCCCCTGTAGAAGGATTCCCAGGGGGCGCACGCTGCCATCATGTGTGGAGGACTGTGCACAGTACGATCGCGATCACGGTGATCCGGCTGCGGGAGCCGATGTGAGCGCGGTCACCTAATAGCTAGCGCGCAAATCCTCGTCGGTCTCGATGCTCAACATGCGGCGTACTTTCGCCACCAGATCGTGATGCAGGATGGGCTTGGGCAGGTAATCGCTGGCCCCGGCATCCATACCGCTCATCACGCTCTTGGCGTCACCCCGCGCTGATAGGATCAAAATCGGCAGCTCCGCCGTGTCGGGACGTTCCCGGAGCACGCGGCACAGTTCAATACCATCCATGCCGGGCATCATCACGTCGAGAATCACCAAATCCGGCGTCTCCATATCAAGCACAGACAACGCCTGATCGGCATCTTTGGCTTTGAGCACCTCGAAGCCGCCGCGCTCCAGCATGATCCCGATGAGCGTCAGCGCGCCGATCTCGTCGTCCACCACCAGAATCCGTTTCATACCCGGCTTCTCCATGTCATGCCTGC
This sequence comes from uncultured Chloroflexia bacterium, assembly GCA_963826505.1. Taxonomy (GTDB): domain Bacteria; phylum Chloroflexota; class Anaerolineae; order Aggregatilineales; family Aggregatilineaceae; genus CAWGXG01. The sequence goes on along the minus strand of CAWGXG010000008.1, from coordinate 1,602,939 downwards.
CGATAGCACCCCATCCGCTATCTGAGTTTAGTTTAACATCAAAAGCCCGCCGTGCAATACTTTCGGGTACCCCACCACGTTTACCCAAATGCGTTGCCAACAGACCACAGTTATACAACGGTTTCGGCTGGCGCGCCAGCAGGATCACCGCCAATCCCGCGACGCGTTTGCTTTTGGCCGGGGCTTCCCTATAATAGCCGCCGTGCTTGCGCTGTGCTAAACGCTCGGACCAGAGGAGTCAGTTGTGCCACTTTCGACCGCCAAAACTATCGCCTACGAAGACATGATTCTGATCGTGGGCAAAGACCGGCACCCCTATTTGCGCGTGGTGAAGCCGGGCCAGCGCTTTGAATGTAACGTGGGCTATATCGCGTATGAGGACCTGGTGGGTGTGCCGTTTGGGACACAGGTCAGGACCCATCTGGGCCACAAAGTGTTTGTCCTGCCGCCGCACACCGACGACGTAATCCGGTATTTGCAGCGCGACGGGCAGATCATTTATCCCAAAGACCTGGGCTATATCGCGCTCAAGCTGGGGATTCAGCCCGGCGTGCATGTCGTCGAGGCGGGTACGGGCAGCGGCGCGTTGACCTTGATGCTGGCGTTGTTAGTCGGCGCGGAAGGTCATGTGACAAGTTATGAGCGCAGCGCCAAAATGCAGCACCGCGCGATCAGCAATCTGCGACGGGTCGGGCTGGAGGAGCGCGTGACATTCAAACAGCGCGATATTAGTGAGGGCTTCGACGAGACGGATGTGTATGCGCTCTTTCTCGATGTGAAAGAACCCTGGCTCTATCTGCCGCAGGCACGTGCTGCACTGCGCGGCGGCGGATTTTTCGGGGCAATCGTGCCGACTGCCAACCAGATCATCGATCTGACCGAAGCGTTGTATCATGGCCCCTGGTATATGATGGAAGTAGAGGAGTTAATCCTGCGCGCTTACAAGACGATCCCCGCGCGCATCCGGCCCGACGAGCAGATGGTCGGCCATACGGGGTATCTGATCTTTGCGCGGGCGGTAGAACGTGACGTCCGCCAAAAGCCGGAATTTGATAGCTCGGACAATGGCGAGGTCGACACCGACGGCGAAGAGACCGATCTCAGCCCTGACGCCTCGTTCGAGCGTTGACATCGACCTTACAAACACAACAACGGGACCCATGTGGGTCCCGTTGCCATGTAGCGTATAAACAAACCGCGCTTATTCTTCTTCTTCTTCGTCCTCGGGACGGCGGCGGATGAGTTCGGGTTCGGAGCCGGTCTCGACTTCCTCTTCCTCTTCCTCTTCTTCTTCCCGCGCCAGGTATGACGTGGAGACAATCACGACATCTTCATCGGGCAGCATGTAGGTTACACCCGGCAGTTCGGGCAGGGCCGAGGTCAAGATGTGTTGGCCAATTTCCTTCAACCCTGAGATGTCGACTTCGATCAGGGCAGGCAGGTCACCGGGCAGGCATTCCACTTCGACCGACGCCATTTCGTGACTGACCACACCACCGGCGCGGACGATCGCTTCGTCGCTGCCCACGACCACGATCGGCACCTCGGTGCGGATCGCCACATCCATGCGGACGCGGTAGAAATCGACATGCAGTACGCTGCCGCGCAGCGGGTCGCGCTGGACTTCACGCACCAGGGCGTTATATTCTTCACTGCCAATCTGGATCTGGATGACATGCGAGCCACCCGCCGCGCGCAGCACGGGATGGAGTTTCGCCCATTCCATTTGCAGCGCGACGGCCTCAAAGGTGGGGCCGTACATCACGCCGGGGATTACGCCATTGGCGCGCAGTTGCTTGACCTGTTTGCCGACCACGTCCCGTTCGGTCGCTTCGAGTACAATTCTTTCAGCCATTTTGACTTATGTTCTCCTAAAGTCTACCAGGGCAGGCCGGCGGTCCTCAGCGACCCGCCTTTCCTGTATCCGTCACCGACTGCGCCAAGGGGCCTGCGCCCCGGTACACGTCAAGCCCGCCGGGCCGGTCGGCACGCGCGGGCGGTGGAAAGTTCTACGTCACCACGCCAACCCCCGCCGCCGGGGGCCTGCGATCTTCTGATCAAGAAGACTTAACGCGGGGCAATTGTAGCCAAGCGCGCCGTAGGCGTCAATGGTGGATGCGCTGCTTGGCAGGAGGAATCATCCGCTTCGGGTCGTTTTCACCACCTATTCGGGCCACGTCCGCCTGTCAAAGCTCAATCCCGTACTTCTCGAAGTAAGGATGCAGCGGCGCGTTGGGTACTGGGGACCCTCAAGACCATGAACCAATGCTCTCTTGCCTACGCCATTTACATCACACATTTGACTGCTATTTGTCCCAATCTGCCCTTGTCAAGCCTGTACCCCTGTGCTACAATTTCGACCGTCCTTGGGGGATAGTTTAATGGGCAGAACAGTGGACTCTGGATCCATCAGTCGTGGTTCAAATCCACGTCCCCCAGCCAAGAAAAAAGCGCCTCGCATCATGCGGGGCGCTTTTGATTTTCCTGCGCAGCGGTATGCTGCCCGCGCTACCTCTAGTCCACGATCTGCGCTTTTTGCAACCGGTTGCTGTAATCCACGAATACGGTTTTTATCTCGGTGAATTCGTCAATGGCACTGGTTCCCGCTTCGCGGCCACCGTTACCGGTGTTCTTCGTCCCGCCGAACGGCAGATGCACCTCTGCGCCAATGGTCGGCGCGTTGATGTAGGTGATGCCGGTTTCCAGGTCCTCGACGGCACGGAAAGCCAGATTGACGTCCTTGGTGTAGATCGATGACGACAGCCCGTATTCAACATCGTTCGCCACGTGCACCGCTTCCTCGATAGCTGCTCGACTTTGATCACGCTCAACACCGGGCCGAAGATTTCCTCTTTGCTGATGCGCGTACCGTGGGCGGTGGCGAAGATGGTCGGCTTGATGAAGAAGCCTTTGTCGTACATGCCACCTGTCAGACGGTTGCCACCGGTGAGCAGCGTGCGCTTCTTTCTTGCCGATCTCGATGTATTCCATAATCGATTCGCCCGCCGCCTGATCCACGACCGGTCCGACGTCCGATCTTGGGATCGAGCGGATCGCCGACAACGCAGCGCTTCGGTGCGATCGACCAGCATCGCCATGAAGCTTGATCGTAGACCGCCTCGTGCACGATCAAACGGCTCGTCGCCGTGCAGCGCTGCCCGCCGTACCGAACGCACCGAACAACACGCCCTCCAGCGCCAGATCGAGGTTGGCGTCTTCCATGACGATCTGCGGATTCTTGCCGCCCAGCTCGACCTCGACCGGCTTTGAGCTTTCGCGCCGGCAGCGACATAATCTCGCGGCCCGCCGGGACGCCACCCGTAAACGAGATCGCTTTCACGCGCGGATTCTCCACGATTTCCATGCCGCCGGTGCCGCCGCTGCCCGTTACGTACATTCAGCACGCCATCGGCGGCAGCCCGGCCTCCGTCGAAGATGTTCGACCAGCGTCGCGACCGCACAGCGGCGTCAGGCTGGCGGGCTTGAAAACGATCGTATTGCCAGAGATCAGCGCAGCGCCGATCTTCCAGATCGGGATCGCGGTCGGGAAATTCCAGGGCGTGATGCAGCCCACGACGCCGATCGGCTGACGCACCGTCATGCAGAATTTGTTGGGCAGTTCAGACGGCGTCGTTTCGCCGAGCAGGCGGCGGCCTTCGCCGGAGATGTATTCCAGGAAGTCGATCGATTCCTGAACGTCGCCTTTGCCTTCCGCGATCACCTTGCCCATTTCGGACGTGACCAGCGCGCCCAGTTCATCTTTGCGGCTGCGCATGATCTGAGCCGCGCGCAGCAGAATTTCGCCGCGCTTGGGTGGTGGAGTCTTGCTTCCAGGTCGGAGAACGCGGCCTCGGCGGCGTCAATCGCCTTGACGACATCGGCGCGCGTGCCTTTGGGGAACCGCGCCAGGACATCGCCAGTCGTCGGGCTGACGGTATCGAACCACTGGCCGCCCTCCGAGGGTACCCACTGCCCGTTGATGTAATGACCATACTCTCGCACTGCCACAGATGGACTCCTTGTCAGTTCTGATTAATACGCCCACGCAACCGGTACGGACGGCACGATCTGGTGACCGACGATCATGCAGTCTGTATTAATAATTCTAATCAATACAATCATAAATTCCCAAGCAGGATGAGCTGGGGAGCAGGGGGAATCTCGGCCGGTTGGTCATCGTCCAGCCCGGCGATCTGCGAGCTTACTGTCCACAGACGGTGTTGGGCGGTGGTGTCGTGCGATGCAGGTGACGACTGAGTAACATGCTGTTGGGCGAAATACTCGCCGCTGATTCCGTCCACGTCGGGCGACGAGGCGAGAAAGATGCTGGTTTGCGCGCCGCGTTCGGCGCTGATCGCTGCGATACCTGCCGCACGGATCGCCAACGTGCCGAAGATGCCCCAGTTGTTGGTGAAGAAACCGGTGCGCACGAAACCAGGATGTAGTGTGTTCGCGGTGACGCCGGTCCCGGCCAGCCGCCGCGCCAGCTCATACGTGAACAGCGCATTCATCAACTTGGAATCGGCGTAGGCTTTGGTCCCGCTGTAGGAGCGTGCATGCTGCAAGTCGTCGAAATCCAGGCGGCCGGTGCGGTGCATGGCCGAGGATACAGTGATTACGCGGGCTGGTGCGCTCGCCGTGAGGCGGTCGAGCAGCAGGTTAGTTAGCAGGAAGGGCGCCATATGGTTGAGTGCGAAGGTCATCTCCAGGCCGTCGGCGGATTCCCGCCGGGACATGAAGATCGCGCCTGCATTATTGATCAGCACATCGAGCCGATCGTGGCGCGCGCGGAAGGTGGCTGCCAGATCGCGCACGGCTTGCATCGAGGAAAGATCAGCCAACAGGTATTCCACACGATCGCTGCCGGTGCGCTCGCGGATCATACGCTCTGAGGCCGCGTTACGCCCTGCGCTGCGCCCTACGCCGACCACGGTCGCACCTTGCGCCGCCAGCGCTCGAGCCGTCACCTGGCCGATTCCGTTCGTCGCGCCGGTAATCAGCACGACCTTGCCATCCATGTTGTGCGGGGATGTTGTCGCCATAGGGTTCACTGTCCTCAAGTGATTGAATGAAATTTCACAACTCATATCATCGCAAGGACAGCACCACCCATGCGAAAACTCTAATGACCCTCCAATCAAACGCGGGCTATCCGCCGCGCGCCACGCGGACCAGGGCGTCGATGTTTTCTGGAGGCGTCCCCATGTTCAACCCGCCGCCCGCCGACAGGATCAACCCTCCGCCTGACCCGGCGCGCGCGATGCACTCGTGCGCCATCGAGCTGACCTCATCAACCGAGCCATAAACCATGGCTTCCAGGGGCGGGACGTTGCCCATCACGGCCCGGCCGGGTCCCAGCGCGGATTTCACGTCACCGATGTGCAGCTTATGGCTGAAGTTGAACACTTCGAACTCTAGCGCGCCCAGGTGTGGCAGCAGGTGTTTGCAGGGCGTATCGTTGTGGTAGATGCGGATCAAGCCGTCGAACGCTTTGAAAATGCGCTGCATGAACGGCACCGCCAGCCGGTTGAATTGGCTGGGGGATAGCATCCCGACCACGTCGTCCAGCACGAGCACCCCTAGCGGCTCGCGCAGACAGCCAAGCTGTGCCTGCAAGAACCGGATCGTGTTGTCGGTCAGCACCTCGAGCACGTCCAGCACGGCGCGCGTGGAATCCGGCTCGTCGGCCACGGCCGTGAGGAAATTCGTCGCACCGAACAGGTTGGTCGCCACCGCGAATGGACCGCGCGCGGCCACAAAATGAATGCGATGGGGTTCGGGCAGCTCACCCTCGTGCTCAAGATTCCAATAGCGGCGCAAGACGAGCGCCATCAATCCGTCAGCGTACGGATCAGGCCGTGGCAGCGTGTTCCACGCTGACAGCGGCAGCGCAAGATGGTGAATCGCGGGGGGCTGATCCTGCCGCCACATAACCGGTGTGCCATAGGCGGCGGGTTCGTTGGCCATGCCATATTCAACCCAAAACCCCGGTAGCAAGACGACATCCGGGAAGCGGGCCATCAGCGTGAGATAGGCGTTGAGCCAGCGATCCGGGTACATGAAAAAATCTAGCGTGTTCATCCCGAATGCGCCGGGAATATATGGGCTGTCCACGATCAGCGCGACAGGAGTCCGCTCGGGTACTCCGCCATGCGCTACGGTCAAGAAATCCTGCCACGCCTCATTATTCGTCACTGGTTGCCCCCTCACGCGCATCAAACTTGCTAAAGGGTTATAGCACAGCCGTATGACCCTGTAAAGCACAGTAAAGATCTTACAGGCGGAACGATAGATAAACAAGTACATAACCGCACAAATGGAGGAGCGATAGGCTCGATTGCCCGTTCAAGGGTAGGGGGAGTTCTGGTATAATGCTCGCTTCTACACACCTCGAAGCCTCGAGTCTCAAGGAGAGATGAGTGTGATCGAGAAATCAACGACTCCCGTTCGCGTGCGTTTTGCGCCCAGCCCGACTGGTCCGCTGCATATCGGCGGGGTGCGCACCGCGCTCTTTAACTGGTTGTTCGCCCGCCACAACGGCGGACGCTTCATCCTGCGCATCGAAGACACCGACCAGAAGCGTTTCGATCCCGCCTCCATGCAAGAACTGCTGGATGGGCTGCGCTGGTTGGGCATCGATTGGGACGAAGGGCCGGAGGTCGGCGGGGAGTTTGGGCCATATTTTCAATCCGAGCGTACGGCGCTCTACTGCGAATGGGCGGATTGGCTGGTCGACCAGGGCAAAGCCTACCGCTGTTACTGCACCGAGGAACGCCTCGATGCGCTGCGCGCACAGCAGAAAATCGCCAAACAGGATTTTGGCTATGATCGCCACTGCCGCTATCTGTCAGCGGAGGAGCGCGCTCGCCTGCACGACGAAACCGGCGGGCAGTACGTGATCCGCTTCATGATGCCGCTTGATGGCACGACGACGGTTCACGACCTGCTGCGCGGCGACATTACCTTTGACAACAGCCAGCTTCAGGACCTTGTCCTGCTCAAATCGGACGGTTTCCCCACGTACCATCTCGCCAACGTGATCGACGACCATTTCATGCAGATCAGTCACATTCTGCGCGCCGAAGAGTGGATTCCGACCGCGCCCGTCCACAAAAACCTGTATGACGCTTTCGGTTGGGACATGCCGCAGATCGCGCATCTGCCGGTCATCCTCAATCCCAGCGGCAAGGGCAAGCTGTCAAAGCGCAGCGTCGGGTTTAGTGATTCCGGGCGACGCGTGCCGGTCTTGCTGCGCGAATTCCGTGAGATGGGCTATATCCCGGAAGCGATCGTCAATTTCCTGACCAATGTCGGCTGGAGCTTTGGCGAGGACCGCGAGGTCTTCAGCGTGGACGAGACGATCGCGCGCTTCGATCTCATGCGCGTCAATCCGTCGGGCAGCGCCTTCCCGGTCGAAAAACTGGACTGGCTGAACGGCGTGTACTTCCGCGAGATGAGTCCCGAACGGCTGGCCGTGCTGCTCAAGCCGATCTTCGAGCAGGCGGGCTACGAGGTCAACATGGCCGACCTGTTGAAAGCCGTGCCGCTGATTCAGCCGCGTATCAAAGTGCTCGCCGATGCGATCGAGGTCGGCGGCTTCCTGTTCGAGGAGGACCTCGATCCAGTTCCGCTGGATTTGCTCATCCAAAAGAAAATGGACGCGGCCACGACCAAGGTCGCGCTCCAGGCCGCGTTGGAACGGTTGGAGGCGCTGCCAGATTTCCGTGCCGAGACCCAGGAAGCTGCGATGCGCGCTCTGGTCGAGGAACTCGGTCTGAAAGTGGGCCAGTTGTTTGGCAGTCTGCGCGCCGCGACGACCGGGCGCCCAGTATCGCCGCCGTTGTTCGAGACCAACGAAATCCTGGGCCGCGATCGCGTGTTGAAGCGCATCAGGCAGGCAATCGCCAGCCTGTGAGCGATCGGATGTGAGTGAACGTCACCAACGGGGTGCTTTATACACCCCGTTTTTCGCATGTGGAGGATCGTCCGCGCTTACGTCGCGCTGCCGAGCAGGGCGCCCACAATCGACAGGATTACGTAGTTGCCGCAAGCGGACACAATGGCGATCAGGATGCTGCCGATCACAATCGCGCCACAGCCCGAACCTGCTCCAAAGCCGTAGACTTCACCTACCAGTTTTGACAGCCAATACAGGATGGCGATTGAGCCGAACGCCGATCCCAGCCCGATCACGAACATCAGCGATACTATTGAGCCTGCCAGCGCCAAGACCACGAACAGACCCGCCGTGATCAACAGGATTACCGTCTGGAAGGGCACCAGCCGCCGGTACAGGTAAGCGAGGGTGCCGTCGCCGCCGAGCACATACGTCGCCGCCACGTGAATCGCGCCACCCTGGATCAGCAAGGAGATGGTTGTCGAGAAGCCATAGAAGACACCGATGAGAACCAGCGCAATCACGCTCGCGTTGTACAGCGCGTCCAGATCGGTCGAAGTGGCGGTAGCACTGGCGGGCATCGTGTCGATGAGATCGCGGAGCATGCTCATCCCCAGCACGAAGATCGCGATAATGCTCAGCGTGGCGACCAGCCAATACACGCCGAAGTCCATCGCGACGTTATCCCAGGTCGCCTTTTCGATACCGGGCCGGTCCAACTCCGCCTTGAGCTTTTTCTTGCCCCCGGCGGCCGCTACCAGCGCCGCCCGGCGATCCGGATGAGTCAACAGCGCGAATCCTTCATCGATCGACTTGTCCGTCAGCGTCATGATCAGGTTCGTGGCGAACGAGTCTTTACGCAAATCAGGATTCATGCTGAGGGCTTTGCCCAGGTTGTCGATTGCGCGCGCTTTGTCCCCGTTGAGATGGAAGGTTGTGGCCGCGTTGAGAAACCCCTTGGCCAGTTCGCGATCCCGTTCAGTGATCTCGCGCTCGGGACGGGCCGTCTTCTCGTAGGGGGGAGCATCCGTACCCGGCGGAGGTGACGCTTGCCCTGGTCCGGCCCCGGCAGTCCCGTGCTGGCGGATGTAGCGCCCCGCCTGGAGCGCCAGCTCGCGCAGCGCTGGATCGGGATCGGTGCGATACACGGTCGCGAGCGCGGGGAGCGCTGCCGGATCGCGCAAATTGGCTAGCGCGCTGATTGCCGCGCGGCGCTCGACGGAGTCACGGCTTTGGAGCTGTTGCACATAGTGTTCGATCATACACATCCTCCCCTATGGTTGCCGTTTTCGAATTATGCACGAAGTTTGTTCTGCACGCGAACCGATGTGAGGTACAATCATTGCATCAAGTGCATAATATGTGCACTACCAGCGTTGTTTGACTGCTGGACGCCCCATCTGCGCGCTGGCCCGCGCGCCCCGGGTTCTTTGCCGCCATAAGGAGATTCTGACGTGATCGTGGTCGTTACCGATAGCTGCGCGTCTATACCCGCGTCGATGGTGGAAGAATTGGGGATCGAAGTGGTGCCCTACCACATCCACACGGCGGAAGGGACGCACCTCGACGGCGTGGGCATGCCGGCCGATGAGTTTTACCGGTGGGTGAAGACTGCCCCCGAATGGCCGACTACCGCCAATCCGAGCGCCGGGGAATATCTTGAAGCCTTTCGCCGCGCCGCCCAGCGGGGCGATGGCGTCGTGGCGGTCAGTATGACGGGCACCGGCAGCGGCGGATTCCAGTCAGCTACACTCGCCTGCAAGTTGATCAAGCAGGAGCTGCCCGGACTGTCGGTGGAAGTGATCGACACGCAGCAGGTCGCAATGGCACACGGCTGGTCGGTGATCCAGGCGGCGCGGGCGGCACTGCGTGGTTTGCCGGTCGACCAGGTCGCGACGGTGGCGCAACACGTGGCCGAGTCTGCGTTTGTGGCTTTCACGAATGATACCCTGGAATACCTTCAACGCGGCGGACGGATCGGCAAAGTGACCAGCACAGTGGGCGGTATGCTCAGCATCAAGCCGGTGATTGGGATACGTGGCGGGATGCCCGCCACGTTGAGCGTGGCGCGCACGCGTACCGGCGCATACCGGCGCATCGTGTCGCTCGCGTTGGGGCGGGTCGCGACGGGCAACACTATTCGCGCTGCGCTGATGCATGTGGCTGCGCCAGACGAGGTTGAGGTTTTTCGCGCCTTGTTGGAAGAGCATTACGCGGTGGTCGAATGGGTGGTGGCACAGTTATCCCCGGCGTTGGGCGTGCACAGCGGGCCCGGCACGGTCGGTATTTCTATCATCCCTGATCAGCCGTCCTAGCACGAACCCAGCGCTCCTCACTCGCGCGGCAGGCTGAACGCGGCCAACAACAGTACGAGCCGCGTATAGATCAGCAGCGCCAGCATTCCGGCTCCAGCCAGCACCACCAATCGCATGGTCGGATTGCTGGCCAGCAGGGTGGCTCCCACACACAACGCCAGCAGTCCGGCGACCCACGTCGCTAGCGAGGTGAGGATGCGCGCGGCTTCCGTCGAGGGTTGGCCGCCGCTGTGCCACACGTAGGCCGCTGCCGCGATCAGCACAGCGCTGATCACAAATCCCACCAGAACCAACCATTGTTCAGGCGTGTCCATCCCGTGAATCATCGACGGCAGTGCGGATTGGTCGCCGCGCGGTGCGCCTATCAACTGCCCGCGGCCTAGAGTGCCTAACGATGTGAGCAGCGACGATTCAAGCTCCTGCGTGATGCGCCCCATCACCGACAGCAGCCCGATCATCGCGCCGAGTACGAACAGCACGGGCGCGTAGGCCGCGCGCGAACGCGGCGGCGGGGGAGGTGGCTCGGGCGGTCTGGGGCGCGGGACATCAAAAGTCATGGGCGTGCTGCGCCATCACGGCGACCCATACAGGGCGCGGTAAACATCGTACTGCTCGTAGATGCGGCGCACATAAGTGCGCGTTTCGTCGTAGCCGATAGCCTGGACGAACAGATCCAGGTCCGGCCCGGAGATGCCGAGCCACTGCATCGCGTTGCCGGGTCCGCCGTTGTAACCGGCCAGGGCGGCAAAGGGCAGGTCGTCCACCTGATCCAGCACGAAACGCAGATAATAAGTGCCGAACGCCACGTTGATATAGGGCCGGTAGACGTCGCTGTTCTGATAATTCGGCCAGCCCAACTGTGTGGCGATCCATTGCCCGGTATCGGGAATGATCTGCATCAAGCCCTGTGCAGCCGCGTAGGACGTCGCGAAGCCCTCATACAGGCTTTCCTGCCGGATGAGCGCGAACACCAGCAGCGGGTCGAGATCGTATTCGGCAGCATCGGGCAGCACGAGATCACTGTAATAGATTGGGTAACGCAGGCGGGCGATAAAGCCGGGGGCCTGGGGCGTTTCGACGTTAGCGCTTTCGATGAGGGTTGCCGCCGCCGTGATTGAGAGGCGGTAGAGACCCATGTCGCGAAACGCGATTGCGAGCTGGTAGGTCCCGAGCGGATCGTTTTTGTAATCTTCGCGCAGAGCGTCAAATTCCGTTTCGGCCGCTTCATACGCCGTTGTGGACGCGCCCACGACCATCAGCTCGCTGCCGCGCACGTAGCGCGGATCCGCCTGCAACTGCGCGCTGAGCGGGTAGAGCGCGTCGGTCTGCGTGATGCCGAACGTCGCGCGCAGCCACGCCTCGGCCTCCGCCAGACCGGCCCCATCGTCGAACGTAAAGACCGCGTTGGGCGGCGGCTCGAACGGACCCCGCCCGCTGAGGAGATCGGCGGCGCGCAGACTGTAATAACCACCGGGATCGGCGGACGCGGCCGCCTGGAACGCCTGCCGGGCAAGGTCGTCTTTTTGGTCCGACTGGTACAGCCGCCCGACCCACAAATAGGCGGCGGCCTGCATTTCCCCGCTTCCGGTCGCGGCAAGCTGCGAGAACAACTGGGCGGCCATGCCAACGTTACCCGCGTTGTAGGCCATCGTCGCGCCCATGAATAACCCTTCCTGCGCCCAATCGGTGCCGGGGTACTTCTGGCCGAGCATGTCGAACGCCGATAGGGCGGAGGCTGTGTCATCTTGCGTGCTGTATAGATAGCCCGCCCGCCACAGCGCTTCCGCGCCTTCCGGCACGTCGGGATGTTGGAGGGCCAGTGCGGTGTATTTCAGAATCGCGCCGGAGATGTCCCCGCTCAGAAAGAGGGTGCGCCCTTGTTCGAGCCACGCCTCACCGAAAGCAGGATCGTCGGGGTACGTGTCGAGTACAGTCTGGAAGGTGGTCAGCGCGGCCTGGTTATTGCCCATCTCGCGGTAGGATCGCCCCAACATCATCAGTACATCGGGCGTGGCGTAGCCGAGCGCGCTGGTGTGGGTGTTGAGCGCCTGGACTGCGGCCCCGTAATCGCCGTTAGCATAGTCGATGATGCCCTGCTTAAGCGCGTCGATTTGCAGGTTGGCATTGAGCAGAATGCCAAGCGCTTGATAGGCGGGCGAGGTCTCCGGGTATTCGTTAATTACGCGCTGCAGCCGCGTATAGCCGCCCGCGACGTCGCCTTGCTGGATGAGCACCTGCGCCGACTGGTAGAGGATGCTGGCGCGGTAGGGCGCGTTTTGTGCGACATCCAGGATTGCGTCATACTGTGCGACGGCCTGCGCCGGTTGACCCGCGTTGAGATAGCCCGCCGCGACGCGCTCGCGCAGCGCGACCAGCGACGACAGCTCACGAGTGGCGTCGGCGGCCTTGGCGTAGGCGTCCAGCGACTGGACGGGCTGCCCCAAAGCCAGATAGGCGTCCCCGATGCGCTCGTAGACGTAGCTGTCGATCAGACCGGGGCGCTGAGCCAGATACGCTTGAAAATCGGAGATGGCGTTGCTCCATAATCCCAGGCCGAGGTAGGCGTCTCCGCGCAAGAAGTACGCGTGCGGACGGCGTGTATCGTCGGGATAATCCAGCAAGAAAGTGCTGAAGGCGTCGGCGGATTGATCATAGAACCCTTCGCGCAGTGCGGCCTCGCCCAATCCGTACAGCGCCGCCGACCGCAGGTCGGGATCGGCGTCAGGTTGGGAGATCACCGCAGTAAAATAGCTCACGGCGGACACGTAATTCCCGTTGTGCAGCGCCTGTTGGGCGTCGCCCATCGCGACACCAGGCGGCAGCGTCGGCGTCGGGACGATCTGCGGCGTCGGCGTAATATACGGGACGGTCGGTGTCCCCCCAGCCCACAGCGCGGGGTTACTCGGCGTTGCCGTCACGACGATCGTGGGTGACTGGCCCGCCAGGTTGCAGGCCAGCGTCGCCACCAGGATAAATAGTACTGCCATAAGGGGAAAACGCAGGTGTTGTGAGTTCATGCACGCGATTATCCCGGTCGTGGGAAGGATTGTCAACTGCGCGCGCCCACCCAATTTTATGAATTTTTCAGTTTTGATTGGCCACTTTGCCCGTACAATTAGTACAACACAGCGGGATAGACGAGCGACTAACTGACATGGACGCTGTGCTCGGCTGTGGGGATCAAGAAACTCTGGCGGTATTCCTGTGGGTGTGGGGATGATTGATTGGCCGGAGTACAGCAAAGTTCGCAAGACCCTGTGTTATGCCGGATGAATTCAATCGTCCGGCATTTTCTTTGTCAACTGCTTATTGGGTGCCAATGGGGTGGTGATGCCGTTGGGCGCGCGGCTTTGCTACAATCTGACTGGTAACGGGACTTAACCACCAGGAGGAAATCAGGCATGGCCATACGCAAAGCTGAAGCAGTGTGGGAGGGCACGCTGCGCGGAGGTAAAGGTAAGATGGCGCTGGGGAGCGGCGCGTTTGAGGGTCCATTCACGTTCTCAACGCGTTTCGAAGAAACACCCGGCACCAATCCCGAAGAACTCATCGGCGCAGCAGAAGCGGGCTGCTTCTCGATGGCTCTGGGCGGAAATCTGGAGCGCGTCGGGTTCCCGTCGGAGCGCATCCAGACCTCGGCCCGCGTCCACCTCGAAAAGACCGACGCCGGAATGACCATAACGCGCATTGAGCTGACCACTGAAGTCAGGGCTCCCGGCATAGATGCGGCGGTATTTCAGGAGCAGGTCGAAGCGACGCGTAAGGGCTGCCCCGTAGCGCGCGCGCTGACCGGTGTTGAGATCACAGTCGATGCCCGGTTGGTCTAGCGGGACATAATCGACCGGATTGCGCGACTGGAAACAGTTTCTAGCTTTCAGGTGCGCCGGGTGTGTGGTGCCCCGGCGCGCGTTTTTTATAATCGTGAGATCATTCTGATCAAGCCAAATGTTGTGTTTTGGTGTGCCGCCGTCCATGAGGATCGCTGATTATGCCCAATCATCTGCAAGGCGAAACAAGCCCATACCTGCTGCAACACGCCGAGAACCCGGTGGATTGGTATCCCTGGGGTGACGAAGCCTTTACGGCGGCGCGTGAACAGGATAAGCCCGTGCTGCTTAGCATTGGCTATTCGGCGTGCCATTGGTGTCACGTCATGGCGCACGAAAGCTTTGAAGACCCCGCCACCGCAAAGTATATGAACGACCATTTCATCGCGATCAAGGTCGATCGTGAAGAACGACCTGACGTGGACGACATCTACATGCAGGCTACGTTGGTGTTCAACCGGGGGAATGGCGGTTGGCCGATGACCGTCTTCCTGACTCCGGAGGGCCATCCGTTCCACGCCGGGACGTATTACCCACCTGAGCCGCGTTATGGTATGCCGAGCTTTCGGCAGGTGATGGAGCAAGCGGCTAACGCCTTCCGCACGCGGCGGCACGAGTTGGACAAGTCGGCCCGTGCCCTGTCTGCTGATCTCAACCGCAGCCTGTTCGAAGGGTTGACCACCGGGCCGGGCATGCTCACTCCAGCGCTGATGGATACCGCCGCGCGCGGCTTAATGTCTCGCACCGATCCGGTCCACGGTGGGCTGACGCGTGGGCGTCCTAAGTTCCCCAACCCGGTCAACCTGGAACTGCTGCTGCGTTACCACGCGGCGACGGGTGATCCCCAGGCGCGGGACGTGGTGCTGTTCACGCTGCGCAAAATGGCGCAGGGCGGCATGTACGACCAGTTGGGGGGCGGGTTCCATCGTTACAGTGTGGACGAGCAGTGGCTGGTGCCGCATTTTGAGAAAATGCTGTACGACAACGCCCTGCTGGTGCGGGTGTACCTGCACGCGTGGCAGATCTCCGGAGATGTCTTTTTCCGCGAGATCGCGGAGGACACGCTCGACTTCGTACTGCGCGAGATGACGTCGGAGGAGGGCGCGTTCTACAGCACGCAAGACGCCGATTCCGAGGGCGAGGAAGGGCGTTTTTACGTATGGACGGCGGACGAGTTGCGGGCAGCGTTGGACGGCGTCGTGACAAATGTCGATGCGCTGTTCGCGTATTGGGGCGTCACGCCAGACGGCAATTTCGAGGGTAAGACGATTCTCCATGTAGCGGACATGCTGGAACGCGTCGCCGTGCGGCACGGGCTGGACGTGGAACAGATGCGCGCTGACGTGACCGCAGCCAAGATGGTATTGTTCACGCTGCGCAAGAACCGCGTTGCGCCGGGTCGCGACGAGAAGATCATCGCTGCGTGGAACGGCATGATGCTGGCCGCTTTCGCAGAAGCGGCGCGCGTGCTGGGCGAAGAGTTCTACAAACAGGCAGCCGTCGCCAACGCGAATTTCCTGCTGCGCGACATGCTCCATCAGGTGGACGGCGCCGCGCGGCTCTATCGCACCCACCGGGCAGGTGTCAGCCACCTGAACGGCGTACTGGAAGATTACGCCCACGTTATCGATGGGCTGTTGGAGTTGTACCAGACGACGTTTGAGTCGCGCTGGTTTGCCGAGGCGCAGCGGCTGGCGGAGGTTGTGCTGGCGCGGTTCCGCGCCGATGACGGCGGTTTTTACGATACCAGCGACGATCACGAGGATTTGATCCTGCGCCCGCGCAGTATGCAGGACAATGCGACTCCGTCCGGCAACGCGATGATTGCTTATGACCTGTTGCGCCTGACCGGATATACGGCGGAAACGCGTTACGAAGAAGCGGCGCTGGGTCTGTACCGCTCGTTGGGCACGGCGCTGGGCGAATACCCGTCGGCCTTTGGGGAAATGTTGATCGGGGTCCATTTTACGCTGCGTCGCCCGATCGAGATTGCTCTAGTGGGCGATCCCAGCGACGATCGCATGGGCGCGATGCTGGATATCATTCGCGGGCGTTTTCGCCCGCTGGCGCTGGTCGCGCTGGCGCCCAAAGATCCGGACTCCAACGCCGTGCCCGCACTATTGCGGTCTCGAAAGCTGATCAACGGCAGCCCGGCGGCGTATGTTTGCGAGAATTTCGTGTGTGCGGCGCCGGTCACCACGGCTGAAGCTTTGGCGGCGCTGCTGGATCGCCCAATCACGCCGGCCACGCCGGAACACATCGATCTGGAGATCGGCGAATAGGGTAATCAGAATAAAGAGAGGGATGGCCCGAGCCATCCCTTGTTTGTTATACCAGCGTCTCCAGAAAAGCAGCGAGGCAAAATGCCGAACCCTGCGTCGGCGCGGTGACCTGGCGGCCTTCCGAACCTTACTGGACGCGGGTCGCGTCGTCGAACACGGCGACCACGGTTGGCCCGCCGCCCGGCCCGAGCGTATACACCATAGCGGTGCGGACCAAATCACCACCACCGAGTTCTGCCGGGCGCAGTTGACCCGTGACGAGGCTCATCGGGGCGCCATTGATCAGCCCGGAGCGCAGCGCCGCCGAGTCGGTACCGGAGGCGATCAGCGCCGCGCGCAGATACCAGATCGAGTCATAAGCCGCGGCGGCCAACGGTCCTGGCACCAATCCGAAGGCCAGCAGGTAATCCTGCAGAAACACGGTTGACGCCTGCGCATCGTAGCCGTAAGACCAACCGTTGACTCCGATCAACCCTTCGACCAGACTCAGCGAAACTGCCCCGGAGCGGGCGGCTTCTTCGGCGCGACGATGGGCCAGCGTGCCCCCCCAGCCGTTCGCACGCAGCGCCTTGAGCAGCAAGCCCGCGTCGCTGGGCGGCCCCCACATCACGATGATTTCGGGGTTCAGGTCAGCGATATCCTGCACTTTACTTAGCAGGTCGGGTGTGCCGATCACCTGAATCGTCCCTCGTGGCGTGATGCCGCGCCCTTGCAGCGACTGCTGGAAATCGAGCAGTGCTTCAGTAGAATCGACATCGGTCTGCACCAGGAGGAACGAGGTCAACTGGAGGTCATCCGCGAGATAGGCAGCCAATGCGCTGCTGTAGACGCGTTCCGGCGCGCGAATGCGGAAGATCAGATCGCTGGCGTCGTCGCGCGTCAAGTTGTCGGCGGTCGCGCCAGTCAGGATCGGCAGCCCTGCGGCAACCAGCGCCTGCACGTTTTCGGGCGACATCACGCTGCTGTCGTCGGGGCCGAGATACGCGATCACGCCTTGGGCGGCCAACGCCTGCGCATCAGCGATCAGCGATTCCACTGTGGGGGCGGCGGCCAATGAGAGCAGCTCAAGCTGGTAATTCTGCCCATCGGCGGTGAAACCTCCTGCCGCGTTAATCTGGTCAATGGCGAGTTGGGCACCGTTGGCGGCATCGCTGCCCGCGGCGCCGAGGTAGCCGATCCGCAGCACGCCGACCTGGGCGGCGGCGGGGGCGGCATCGACGGCGGGCACCAGCGCGGCGATCAGCAGCGCCAGCACAACCAGCCCTGCCAGCGGCCAGCGCCGGAAATTCGGACTTCTTGGTCCAACCGTTTGTCGTCTCATCACAATCTCCTGCACGCGATGCGCCATAGGTTCATAGGTTATCAATAATCATGAGGCTGGCGACAACTGCGCCTGCCTGTACCCGAATAATACAGAAAAACTGCCGTGTCGTGCAAATGACGGCGCGGCAGTGTTCTGCGAAAAGGCGATCAGCGAGCGTGCAAAACAGCGGATCTACTGCGCGGCAGCCTGTGCGACTTGCTGCACCATGTAATCGTTCATGGTTTGCAGCGCCGATAGAATTTGCTGCGAGTCCGTTGAGGTCGGGAAGATCGCCGCTACCGCGACCTGCGTCCGGCCCTCCGTCACGATCAGATTTAGCAAGCCGACTTGCCCACACTGGTTCGAGAAGGTGCCGCTGGCAAGAACGCCGTTGCCCGATGGCGTGAACGAGCTGACCACGCCCGTGTTGATCCAAGCCTGCTGGATGGTCCGATCGTTCATATTGTTGACTGCGCCTTCCGGCGTTTGGAACAACGTGAGGTCGATTTCCAGCGAGTAGGCCGCTGTGTTCGGGCACGCGTTGCCCGTGTCCCACACGTAGCCGACCATGCCGACCTGGCCGTCACGCTTACCTGCCTGATCGGTGATATTGGCTAGTTCTGTCAGGCCCAGGCCGTTCAGATTCGTGACGAGCTGGTCCAACGTAAACGAACCGCTCAGGGACTGGTCGAAGGAAAAGGTATCGGCCGGAAGTCCCAGGAAATCCTGCGTCGGCATGAGTTTTTCAAGATCGGCCAGCGTGAGTCCTGCGCCGGCCGGTGGGTTGACGGGTGGGGGTGGAGCCTGAGTCGGGATCGGGTTATTCGGCTGCTGGACAGCAGCACCCGGCACCGGAGTGGGCGGGAACGGTGAGCTGGCCATGGCGTCGATCTTGCTTGTGACAACCGGCGCGAGCTGGTCGAGCAGTCCTTGGACCAGCGCGGGATCGGTATTGGCGTCGGCGGTCATGGTCAGGGTAACAAAGATGCCCCAGTATTCGAAGAACAGGACGTGTTCCGTTTCCTGGGCAAAGCAAGCTCCGGCCTGGGGCGCGAGTTGTCCGCGCCAGCCGTGCACTGTTCCGGCGTCCTTCAGATCGTAGCCAAAGGAACTCAGCAATTGCAGCACGTTCGGATCATCGAAGAAACGGCGCGCCAGGTCCGCGCTGCCGAGCTGGCCAATCTCGCTGTAAATCTCGCTGATCGGGACGTTCGGCTGGCAGGAGGTATACGTCACGCCGATGGACTTGGTCCAGCCATAGGTGGTCGCGATCTGCTCGAACTGGTTGGCGAGGTCGGTGTAGCCGCCGTCGCGCAGCCCGGACAGCATCGTCTGTGTGTCATACGTATCGATAGATTGGTTCGCAGCGAAATCGCCCGGAACGTCCGCGGGCTGGAGATTGATCGCCGTCAGACCGCTGTCATCCAGCACGGGGATAGCAGGCCCGGCCTGAGCTGCGCCCGGTGTCGACGTTGGGATCGTGAAACCGCCCCCACCACCGCCCTGAGCGGGAGTCGCCGTGGGGATGAGCAAACCACCGCCGCCCTGGTTGGACGCCGCGGGTGTTGCGGTCGGGATAATCAGGTTACCCAGCGGGGCAACGGTGGGGGTAGGGCCACCTTGTGCGCCCGCGGTCGGGAGCAGTGCCAACATGGCGACGAGCGCCAGCGCAGTCGTTCCGACGCCGATCAGAGACCACAGCGAGGAACGGCGCGAGAATGCGTATCGGTTCATAAGCTCTATCTCCTTCGTGTGTGCTCATGCGAGGTGTGCTCAAAACGCCTGTCACCCGGTCGATGCGGGGCAGGGCAGTGTGTCGTTCTCTATTATCGCACTGTTTTCAAAATCCCGATGAGGCAAATACGAGGAACCGGGGCGCATCCAACGGATCACGGGTTGGATGAGTGACCCTCTGTCTAATGCCGTTTGCTGAGTACGAGTGTTATCTTTATACTCAGACTACAATTTCCGGCAGGCACATATTGTCTCCAACCGCGCATTCTGTCTGCGGAGAGCACCGTATGCCATAAGGGGGCGGTCAGATGGCGTCGCTCATTGGTTCCACGCTAGGACCGTATCAGATTGTTGAGCAAATTGGCCGGGGCGGCATGGCGACCGTGTACAAGGGCTACGAAGCCTCCACGGATCGCTACGTGGCAATCAAAGTACTGCCCGAGGAGTTGGCGTCCGATGCGGGGTTCGTAGAGCGCTTCCAACGCGAGGCGCGGGTCGTCGCCAGCCTTCAGCATGTCCACATTCTCCCGGTTTTCAGCTACGGTGAAGAAAACGGCGTGACCTATCTGGTGATGCCCTACATATCGACGGGCACCCTCAAAGATTATATGAACTCGAAGAAGCTCGAGCTGCCGGAAGTCGCGCGCATTTTCTCGCAGTTGTGCGAGGCCGTCGACTACGCGCACCGGCGCGGCGTGCTGCATCGCGACATCAAGCCGGGCAACGTGTTGATGGACAGCAGCGGCAACGCCCTGCTGACCGACTTCGGTCTGACGCGTATCGCGGAATCGTCCAGCACGCTGACCGGCACTGGGCTGATCGGCACGCCGGCCTACATGGCTCCCGAACAGGGTCAGGCCACAGAAATCGATGCCCGCAGCGATTTGTATTCGCTGGGAGTTATCCTGTATGAGATGGTGGTCGGGAGTCTGCCCTTCACGGGAGATACGCCGATCGCCGTCATCTTCAAGCACATTAACGAGCCGCTGCCCCAGCCGCGCACCGTCCGGCCCGACCTGTCGGGGGCAGTCGAGGCGGTCATTGTGCGGGCGCTGGCGAAGAACCCGGCTGAACGTTACCAGACCGCGCGCGACATGGCGTTGGGATTACAGCAGGCGCTCGGCATGAGCCTGCCCGGCTCGCTCGAACATGGCACGATGATGATGCCAACCCAGCGTTTCACCGAGGCACCGACCCAACTGCGGTCCGGCATCGAACAGGCGCCAGCACGCAGAGTGCCGCGCCGCGCCGGAATCGCGATCGGTGGAGTCGTGGTCGTCCTGCTGGTGATCGCCGGGCTGGTGCTGTCTGGGGCGCTGGGCGGTGGAAAATCGAAGAAACCGGAGGTAGCGCTGGTGCCTTCGCCGAGCGCGACCTCGTCTCCGGCCCCGTCTGATACACCCGCGCCCACGGCGACAACCGCACCCAGCGCAACACCCGCTCCGACAAATACGCCGCTCCCAACATCGACCCCACTGCCTACGCTGACCGCGACGCCGTCGATTCCCGAAATCGCGACGCGCCGTGACGTGGTCGTGCGGTTGGGTCCCGGGCCGATTTACCCGGTGATGATGACGTTGTCTCCGGGGGAACGCTTCGAAATTACCGGGATCAGCGAGGATGGCGGGTGGTTCCAAGTAGCGCTGTCCGATGGTAGCCTGGGTTGGGTTACGGCTTCCGTGGCGATGGTTGAAACGTCCGGTAATCTGGATGTCGTGCCGGTTGCTGCGCCGCCGACCCCAACCTCGACTTTCACGCCGACGGTTACCGATACTCCGACCGCTACAGCGACACCAACGCGGACGTTTACGCCCACGCCCACCGCGACGCATACGGCCACCCATACGCCGACCCGCACTTCCACGCCGTCCGATACGCCCACGTCCACGCCGACGGCTACCGCGACGTTCACGGATACGCCCACTGCTACGGCGACAGCTACCGCCACAGCGACCGCGACGGATACACCCACCGCGACCGCTACGCCGACACTCACGCCGACCTGGACTCCGTCGCACACGGCGACATTCACCGCGACCCCGACGTCCACGCCGACGGATACCTCGACGCCGACTCCCACATCTACAAATACGGCTACGCCATCGCCCACGCCGACCAACACAGCAACACCGACAGCGACGGCAACTTACACGCCGACGTCAACATCGACGCCAACTATCACGCCCACGCCTACCGAAACGCCGCTGCCGCAGTCCAAGCTTGTGCTGGATTTCAAGTCGTTGGATGTGCTCGAGGGGCACACTGGCAATGTGATCTATGATGTGGCTTTCTCGCCCGACGGATCGCGCTTTGCGACGGCGGGCGGTGACAATACCATCTTGATCTGGGACACTGCTCAGCGCCAGCCCGTAGACACTATTCGCGACGTGGGCGCGCCCTTTGGGTTGACCTTTAGCCCGGACGGGCAGGTGTTAGCCTCGGCCAGTGGGGATGGTATCGTGCGGTTGTGGGATGTCGCGACCGGCGGTGCGTTGGGATCGCTGCCGCCATTTTCCACCCAGGCGCTCTACCGCGTGGCCTTCAGTCCAGATGGATCGCTGGTCGCGGCGGGCAGCCAGGAAGGGCGCGTCGGCGTGTGGGATACGTCAGTGCGCGCGCTGGTTGCCGTCCTGACTGGCCACGACCGCCGGGTCTATGGGGTGGCGTTCAGCCCGGATGGCACGCTGCTGGCGACGAGCGGATCGAGCAACAGTGTCGTCATGTTGTGGGATGTCAACCGCACGTCTCCGACGTTTGGGCAGAACGTCGCCAAGTTCTTCACGGGGATTGTGGGCGTGTACGAGGTTGCCTTCGATCCGGATGGCCAGACGGTCGCTGTGTGCGGTTTGCCCTCCCAGGTTCAGTTATGGGATGTGCGGTCCGCCGCACTTACCTACGGCAAAGTGATCGGAACAATGGGCACCGGCCCGTCGACCGCCATCACGACGATCGCGTTCAGCCCGGATGGCAGCGTGTTAGCCAGCGCCGGACAGACCAGCGTGCAACTGTGGGATGTGCGTCGCCAGTCGATGCTACGCGATTTGCCGGGCTTGACCACAGTCGTACAGGCGATCCGTTTCTCGCCCGATGGCCGCCTGGTGATTGCGGTCAGCGATGATGGCACGATCCGATTGTGGGGCGTGCCAGAGCAAGGGGCCGCCCCTGCGGGATTCTGACGCATGCTGTGTTGAGGAAATGCAAGCCGGGCATTGAGCCCGGCTTTTTTGTGCGCTGGGTGCCGATTCCCGTGGCTGCGATCGAGGAAATGTGGGCGGGACTGTGTAAAATGGCTGTGGCGCTAACACGGCGCACAGGGCTATAATGGCCCGCCGCGTTGACTGGGAGTGCATATGAAGCGACGGTGGCCAAGCATCGTGCTTGGGCTGGTGTTGAGTGTGGTCGCGCTGGTGTATCTGCTCCGGCGCGATGTGAGCGGCGTCCGCGACGTGCTGCGCAACGCGCATTATTGGGCGGTGATCCCCTGCGTGGCCCTGACGATCGTGGGCCTGTGGCTGCGCAGCATTCGCTGGCGCGTGCTGCTGGGTGAGCGTGTCACCATCCGGCACAGTTTCCATATTCTCAACGTCAGCTATTTCGTGAACGGCGTGCTGCCGTTGCGGATCGGTGAGCTCGCGCGCGCAGTGCTGGCGGCGCGCCTGGATCCGCCGATCCCCGTGTTTACGGCATTGAGCACTATCGTGGTTGAACGGCTGTTGGATACCCTGGCGGTATTTGCCTTGTTGGGCGTGACGCTGGCTCTGATTCCGGCGGGTGTCGAGATCGGGCTGGTCGGGGCGTTGTTGGGTGTCGGCGCGGTGATTGGGGTGGTGGTGCTGGCCGCCGCTGCTGCGCGTCCCGCCTGGGCACACGCTGTGCTGCACGGGGTAGGGCGCGTGATTCCGCTGCTGCGCCGTCCGGCTCTGCATACCTGGCTCGATCATGCCCTGGACGGCGCGCGACCGCTGGCGTCGCCACGGTTGGCGCTGGCGGCGGTGTGGTGGACCGCGGCGTCCTGGGTGGTGTCGGTTGTGGCGGGCTATGCGCTGCTGTTCGCGATCTTCGACAAGCCGACCTGGGGCGCGTCTGCCGCCATGATCGTTTTCGCGTCTTTTGCGATCGCGGTACCCGCCGTGCCCGGTAATCTGGGGCCGTTTGAGGCGGCGGTCGTCTTTGGGCTGGCGAGCGCCGATCTGGTTCCCGAGCCGACCGCTGCACCTGCCGTCGCGTTTGCGCTGCTGGTACACGTCGTGAATCTGCTGACGTACATCGGGATGGGCCTGATCGGGTTGTGGGCCGAAGACGTGAGCCTGGGTGAGCTGTCCCGGGCCGCCCGGCGCGTGCGCTCACCGCGCCCGGTAGAGGAAGTGGGTCCGCCGACCGGCACGCCTTCAGGCGCGTAATCTGGATTGACACTGCTCCGGCGAAATGACAATGACTGATTTTTCGGACGAAAAACCTCTGAAGATTCTGGCCGCGCTGCAATATTACCTGCCGCACCGCACCGGCGTGCCGATCCATTTGCAGCGCGTGGCGGAAGCCCTGATCGAACGTGGGCACAGCGTGACGATCCTGACGGCGCGCCACTCGATCGACTTGCCGCGCGACGAAACGATCAACGGTGTGCGGTTGGTACGGTTATGGGCACCGCTGCGCGTCAGCCGGGGCATGCTCATGCCGGCCTATCCCTGGGCGGCGTGGGGTCTGCTGCGCCGCCATGATGTGTTGTGGCTGCACACGCCCATGATCGAAACGGCGCTGATGGCGCTGCTTGCTGGGGCAGCGCACCGTCCGGTCATCGCCACGCATCATGGCGACCTGATCCTGCCTCCGGGACTCTTCAACCGCTTCGTGCGCTGGTTCACTTTCCAGAATTATCGCGTGATGGCCGCTCGCGCCGCGCGCCTGGTGGCTTATAGCCAGGATTACGCCGACCACAGTTATTATCTCCAGCCGTTTCGCGACAAAGTGTCACCGATCTACCCGCCGATTCAGGTGCCCGAGCCGCAGCCGGAGCGCGTCGCCGAGCTGCGTTCCCGCTGGCAGCGCGACGGCGGCCCGATCATTGGCTACGCCGGGCGCTTCGTGCAGGAAAAACGCCCCGATTTGTTGATCCGCGCGTTAGAGGTCATCAACCGGTCTTTTCCGTCGGTGCGCGTCGTGTTCGCGGGCGAATATGACATCCGCTACGAAGACACCTGGGAGCGCAATCAGGCACTCATTCAGCGCTACGAGGACCAGCTCATTTTCCTGGGACAGCTCAGCAGCATGCAGGCCATGGCGAATTTCTTCGCGGCGTGTGATGTACTGGTCATGCCGAGCGATACGGAGTGTTTCGCGCTAGTGCAGGTCGAGGCGATGCTGTGTGGCACGCCGGTCGTCATGACGGACACCCCTGGCGGGCGCGTCCCCGTGACCGAAAGCGGCATGGGGTTGATCGTCCCGCGTGGGGATGCGGCGGCGATTGGCAACGCGGTCGTGGAAATCGTGCAGCACCCGGACCGTTATCACAAACCGCGCCCCCAGGTCGAGAGCGTCTTCAATCTGCAACAAACGGTCGAGCAGTACGAAGCGCATCTGCGCGATGCGGTGAGCGCATTCCGCGCGCGCTGATGGATTGCAGCACGGCGGCGCGAATTCAAGAAATTCAAACTTTGTGGATCTTGTTGCGCAGGGCGGTTGGCGTTATGCTTCCTGAGCGGGATTTGCAAAGTCGCGAATGGTGAAGTTAAGGAGGCAGTACGCAGTGAGTGGTAATCGCGTTCGGAAGGTAGGACTGGCTGTCCTCGCAGTCATCGTTGTTCTTGTCCTGATTCAGTTTATCCCGGTGAACAAAACCAATCCCCCCATCGTGAAAGAGGTGAACTGGGATTCGCAGCAGACGCATGACCTGGCGCAGCGCGCCTGTTTCGATTGTCACAGCAACGAAACGGTCTGGCCGTGGTATGCCAAGATTGCGCCGTCGTCCTGGCTGCTCTATCGCGATGTAGTGGGTGGTCGCGATCAGTTTAATTTCTCTGATTGGCACGGCGGCCGCGTAGGTGAAATGGCCGAAGCGATCAATGGGGGTTCGATGCCGCCCTGGTATTACACCATCATGCACCCCAACGCCAAACTCACGGATGCCGAGAAGCAGCAGTTGATCGCCGGCTTGAACGCGACCTTCGCCCAGAGCGGTGGCTAACTGGCAGTCAGCGGTTTCAGCGTGACTATGTCGTGTGATTCCGGTCCCGGCGGCAGGTTGTGATCTGCTGCCGGGACGTTGAAAATGGGTAAGCGAGCACCGTGACAGCACACCATTCCGTAGACGCCGAGACGATCCGGCACATGACCCGCAACGAGGCCGATATGGCCTTCAAAAAGCGGGTTGAAACCATTTTCGAGTGGGTCCCTCCTGCCGACGACCGGACGATCCTCGATTGCGCGTGTGGGCGCGGCTTCTATCTGAACATGTATCGTTATGTGAGCGGCTGCCGCCTCGTCGGGCTGGAACTGGATCCCGACGTGATCCGCAAGGCGCAGTGCCACATCGGACATTTGCCGGATATCACGCTCACGCGCGGCAACATCTACGCGCTGCCACTGCCGGATGCCACGTTCGACGGCGTCATCCTCTCCGAGATTCTCGAACACATCGACGATGATGTGGCTGGGCTGCGCGAAGTGCGGCGCGTGCTGAAACCGGGCGGCGTTGTGGCGATCACCGTGCCGAATGCGAATTATCCTTTTTTGTGGGATCCCATCAACTGGACTTTGGAGCGCACGCTGCGCACACATGTTGGGCGTGGACCGCTGGCGGGCATCTGGGCCAACCATGTCCGGCTGTACACGCGGGATGCGCTGCGCGGAGCGGTTGAGGCGGCGGGTTTGGAAGTTGAAGCCGAGCGCGCCTTCACCCATTATAGTTTTCCGTTCATTCACAATTTGGTGTATGGGCTGGGCAAGCCGCTGCTGGAATCTGGCTTGCTGCCTGATGGCATGGCGACCGCTGCCGACCGCACGCGCTTCGACCAGCCGCGCGGGCGCTTCAACCTGATGGGCGCGGCGATCGGGGTGTTGAACCTGTTCGACCGGCCCAACGTACTTGATGAGCCGCCGGGTCGCAGCACGGTCAACCTGGCGATCAAGGCGCGCAAACCGCGCTGAGCGGAACTCACAACGGGTTGTCATGGTCTGCGCCGTGCTCGCGCCAGGTGGCGGGGACACGTCCAAACGTGCTATGTTCGGAACCAGACTGATACATAGGCACGACACAAAGCAATGAAGGAGCGATTCATCATGGCCGACAAAGTAACCAAACCCGACTCCGAATGGCGCGATCAGTTATCGCCGGAACAATACGCAGTGCTGCGACAGGCCGCCACCGAACGGCCCTTCACGGGCGAGTACGTGCACGAGAAGACGCCCGGCGTCTATCATTGCGCGGCTTGTGGGCAGGCGCTGTTTTCGTCCGATACGAAGTTCGATTCCGGGTCGGGCTGGCCCAGCTTTTGGGACGTGGTCGAAGAAGGCCACGTTGAACTGCGTGTGGACCGCAGCCATGGCATGGTGCGCACTGAAGTGGTATGCAGCCGCTGTGGTGGGCATTTGGGCCACATGTTCGACGACGGTCCGCGCGACACGACAGGTTTGCGCTACTGCATCAATTCAGTAGCCTTGAAGCTGGAGCCTGAACCACCCACCAAACCATGAGGCCCGCTGCCCATGAGCGACCCCTATTCCGATCCATCCGCCGATTCCGATCCATCTGAGCCTCAGCCTGAGGAAACCCCGCAGGCTGGCTCGTTTGATTCCGGCGACGCTGCGGACGCGGTTCCCGTTGAATCCATCTTGGAGCCAATGCCGCCTGCTGATCCTGTCCCACCTCGCCCCGCGCCGCGTACCCTGGTCTTTGAAGACCTCACATTGTCGGAGGCGCTGTTATACGTGGTCTGGCGGCCGGTTACGACGGCGCGGCTGTTGTGGCGCGTCCTGGCCTACGATCCGGAGGCGCGAAGCGCCCGGGATGAGGACGAGAGCGCAGACGAGGACGGGTCCCAGGGCGGCGCGTTGGTGGAGACGGCAGACCCCCGGATCTCGGACGATGACGCGGCAGAGGATTTCGCCGTCGAGGAGAGGGTTTTCGCGAGTGCGGAAGACGAAGAACGCCTGGCAGAATGGGGCAATACGGAGTCCGTGCTGCCGCGCAGCACAGGCGGATGGTTGGGTCTGACCACGGACGGATCGGGTGTGTGGGTGCGGATTGCGGTTTGGACACTCGCCGTCATCGCAGCGCTGCGCGGTGGCGCGGTCCTGCGCGCGGCGGCGCTCACTGAGAAATACAAACTGGCGTACGATCCAAATGGCGCAGGATTGTGGTTTGTGTTAGCCGGAGCACTGGTGCTGGGATTTGAGAGCTGGCGCGGGCGCGACTGGTGGGCAGGGCGCTTCCCACGCGTTGCATTTAACCTGCACCGCCGTTTCTACGCGAACGATCTGCCGCAAATGTGGCTGATCGGGTTGACGCTGCCCGCGATGGTGCTGACGGTGTTGGCGGGCTTGTCGGGCGGAATAGTGTTACCCGCCGCACTGCTGCTATTGGCGGGCGGGCTGTGGATCACATTGGTGATCGGGACTGCGCCCGTAACTGAGATACTGCCGGACGATACGCCGCCCGAATCCGGCGCAGAGCATGCCGCGCCCATCGCGGGCGATTTCCCCTATGTCGTGCGCTCCGCTGTGCGCGGCACAGTCCCCGGCGGGGGTGCGCCGTCCCTGGTGCGTTCAGCGGCGGGCGGTGGCGTTTGGGGCTGGTTCTACGCGCACGCTTACCAGATTGCGCTCGTGCCGATCGCGCTGTTATTTTCGGCGCTGGCCTACAGCCAGAACGTGTTGAAAGATCCCTTCGGTCAGCCGCGTGACGTGGTCCTGACCGGGTCCGGCAGCATTGCCTGGGCCTTGAGCATCGTGCTGTGGATGGCGGTCTTGGCCGTGGATGTGCGCCGCTTGCCGGACCGGCTGCGGCGCTGGCAACGACCGCGTCTGCACCTGCGTCTGACCTGGGTCGTGTTGGGCGTGATTGGCATGACGGCGCTGGGCGCGTATTTTCGGCTGCACAATCTCAGCGCGTCACCGCCGGAGATGACGAGCGATCACATCGAGAAGCTGCTCGATTCGCTGCACGTCAGCCAGGGGTATTACGCGGTCTTCTTCCCCAACAACGGCGGGCGCGAAGGCTTCCAGATGTACGTGGTCGCGTTCGTCGCGCATACGTTGGGGGTGGGCTTCAACTTCACCGCGCTCAAACTGGCGACGGCCTTTGAAGGCATCCTCACGCTGCCCGCGTTATGGTGGATGGCGCGCCAGGTGATCGGCACGGACGACGAGGAATCGCGTCAACTCGGCAATTGGGTCGGAATCACGCTGGCCGGGCTGGTGGCGGTCAGCTCGTGGCATGTCATGCTGTCACGCCTGGGTCTGCGCATTGTCCTGACGCCGCTGGCCACGACGCTGGTGATCGGACTTCTGGCGCGAGCGATTCGCCGCAACCGCATGGTGGATTACGTCTGGCTGGGGGCGATGCTGGGTGCAAGCGTGTATTTCTACCAGGCGGACCGGATGCTGCCGATCCTGGTAACGGCGGGACTTGGGTTGGCGGCGGTGTGGCACGTGCGCACCCTGCGCGCGGCGGTGGATCTGGCCGGATCGGCGGCGGGGTTCGCGGCGCTGGTGGCGTTCCCGCTGCTGGTCGTGCTTTACCTGTCCAGCGTGTTCAAGCAAAGCGGCTATTCCAACACGCGCGACCTGGGCAACCAGCTCAACACATATCTGCCCATGATCGCGATGGTGTGGTTCAGCGTGGTGGCGCTGGCAGTTCGGGCGCGGCGCAGCGATCGCTTGCTGCAATATGGTGGCGGGCTGCTGGCGGTGATCGTTGTAGCGCTGGCCTTGTATATTCCCATGTATCACTATACCAAAATTGCCCCGGCCGAGTTCTGGAACCGGACGCGCGGGCGTATGTTTGGCGAAAGTGCCTTCGTTCGCACCGATTCCGCCGGGAATCTGGTGTCGTACGAGCCGAGCTTGTGGGAACAGGTCAAACGTATTTGGGAACATCGCGATGTGTTCGTCAACAATTACGAGGACGCGTTGCGCATGTACAACTGGGAAGGCGACGGGGCGTGGATCAATAACGCCTACGCCTATCCGGCGCTGGATGCTGTCGCAGGCGGGCTGCTGATCCTGGGATTGGTGGTGTGGGTCGTATTGGCGGCGCGACGGCGGCGGCCTGAAGATTGGCTGCTGCCGGTCGGCGTGTTAGTGATGCTGCTGCCAACCGCGCTCACACTGGCATACACCATTGAGAATCCGTCTTTCACCAGGGCGAGCGGCACGATTCCGGAAGTGTTCATGCTGGCGGCGCTGCCGTTGGCGGTGCTGCTGCGCAGTGCAAGCCGGGTGCGGTGGCGTATTCCGCTCAGTGCGAGCGGACGGCGCCTGCCGTTGGGACGCGGCGTTGGGCTGGTGGTGTTGGCGGCGCTGCTGGTGTATGGCATGCAGTCCGACTGGAAGAACTTCTTCACCGACTACCGCGTGAATTACGTCTATAGTTGGAAGCCCTACACTCTGATTGCTAAGCCGATGAAGGAATTCGCGCAGGGCGAAGGCAGCTATGGCAACGCCTTCATGGTGGCCTGGCCCTATTGGCTGGATCACCGCATCCTGGGCACGATGGCGGGCGACATTCGCTGGCCCAATGGACTGGTGACGCGTGACGAGCTGCTGCCCATGATCGAACGCAACAAGGGCACGCCCTACGAGTATGATCCGACGCGTCCGCTGTTTGTGATGTACAATGCCGCTGACACCGAGACCGCCGCCTATCTCACAGCATTGTTCCCCGGCGGCGAGACGCAGTTTTACCAATACAGCTACGAGGCGTCACCGGGCTTTTACCTGCAAGGTGATTTCTACATTTACATCGTGTGGGCCGGGAATATCAACTGAGAGGGCGGTACAGACGCTCCGATGAGGAAACCGCGCGCTGCCCGTGTATAGGTATGGCGCGTCGCGTGTTGGGTGGGGCGCGCCGGTTAGCGATTATTATGGGACAGTTCTCTTGACGGACAGCAGTTTTTCTCCTTATGTGAACAATCCAGATGATGAACCGGGCATCCGCGATCCCCTCGCCTACGACGACCCGGATCTTATTCCTGTGGAGCCAGCCACAGCGGCGGAGCCGCCTCCCGATTCCGATCAGATTTCGGCAACTCCCCGTCGGATGCGTCCGCGTGTGCGCCGCGTCGACGTGCTGTTTTGGGCGCTGTTCATCGCGATCCTGGCGGTGGGTGGGTGGCTGCGCTTCGATCACCTGAACTGGGACGATTACACGCATCTGCACCCCGATGAGCGGTTCCTCACCGATGTGGTAACCCAACTCGGTGGCCCGCTGCAATTTACCGACGATACCCAGGCGGAACGCGATGCCCACGCCGCGTTGTGCGCTCAGCGCTACCCGGGGACGGTGGGCAGTGACGGTCTGCTGTCCATGTATGATGTGGGGCAGGGCGGATATTTCGACGCCGACTGCTCCTCGCTGAATCCGAACAACATCGGCAAAGGGATGTACGTTTACGGCGAGTTCCCGCTGTTCACGGTGCATGCCGCGGGCGTGGCGCGCACGCAGTTGTCGCGCGATTATGACGCGCTGTTGCAAGCGTTTGATCCGGCAGCCGCGGAAAAACATACTATCTCGACCCAGTGGGAAGGTTACGGCGGCGCGCAGTTGATTGGGCGCGGCGTGTCGGCGCTAGCCGATTGGCTGACGATCGTGGTGCTGTTCTTCCTGGGACGGCGGCTGTATGGGCGCTGGCCTGGCCTGCTGGCCGCGGGCCTGTACGCCGTAACCGCCTTTGCGATCCAGCAGTCGCATTTCTTTACGGTGGACGCTTTCACCACGTTTTGGGTGACGCTGGCGCTCTATTTTGCCGTGCGGGCAATGGACGGCGCAGGCGCGCAGCAGGGGCCGCGCCCGATGGTGTACATCCTGATCGGCTTTGGCGGCGCGGTATGGGATACCGGTTACCGGGGCGCGCCGATCCTGGGTTTGCTGAGCCTGGGTGGTCTGACGCTGGTGATGCTGGCCCTCACGGCGGGACTGCGCGGACTGTGGCGCTGGTCAGGCCGGAACGGCGGCGATCTGCTGGTTGGCGCGTCGGGTGTGCTGGCGGCGATTGTCTACCTGGTTGCGTGGGGAGCGATCGGTTTGGCAGCTCCGCACAGATTGACCATCGCGGGCGATCTGTTCAATCAGGGGCTAGTGGCGCTGGTCTTCGCACTGGCGGCGCTGGTGGCGTTCGCGGCAGCGGGCGCAATTCGGCGGCATGTACTTGGCTGGGCGGCCAGCCTATCGAACACGCTGGCGATTGGTGCGATCGGCGTGATGTGGGTCGCCTTGATGGCCGGGTACGCGCTCGGCGGGCTGTCGCCCTGGGCGACTGTTTTCGTCGCGTTGAGCGCGGTCGCGCTGTTGATTTTCGACGCTACCGACCTGACCGACTACGCGCTGTTTGGCGTGGCGCTGGGCGCAGCAGTCGCCAGCCGGATCAACATGGCGCCGCTGGCCGGGGTAATCGTCCTGGCGGCTGGGCTGCGCGTGCTGCCCGCGTTGGATGTGGCGCTTCACCGCACGCAGCGCACGCGCATCGTGGCGTATGCCATCACGGGTGTGATCACGGCTGGCGTGATGTCGTTCATCGTGTTCCGGCTACTCCAACCGCACGCCTTTGCCGGACCCGGTTTGTTCGGGCTGAAATTCAACCCCGGCTGGCGCGACGATATGTCCCAGGCAGCTTATCTCACGTCAGGCGATTGGGACGCACCCCCGAACCATCAATGGGAGGGCCGCATTCCCTACTTGTTCCCCTGGAGGAACATTGTCGAATGGGGCACGGGTATTCCGCTGGGATTGCTGGCATGGGGCGCGTGGGTCTGGGCAAGTGTGGCGATTGCACGCGGGCGGCGCAAATGGACGCGTCACGTGATCCCGTTTGCGTGGATTTTGGTCGCGTTTGGGTGGATGGCTGGTCGCTGGGTCACCACGATGCGTTATTTCCTGCCGATCTATCCGCCGCTGATTCTGTTTGGCGCGTGGGCGCTGTGGGCGATGTGGGTCGACAGTGCGCGATGGCGCGCCGAACGCCGCGCGTCCACGCGCGGCCCCGTGACCACGGGGCGCACCGCGACAGTCGTCGCGGTGGGCGTTCGGCGCTGTGGTGGCGCTCGCGATCATCGTGGTTGGCTTCACGATCTTCTATGGGTTCGCCTTTCATACCATCGAGCGCACACAATTGACGCGCGTTGCGGCGTCGCGCTGGTTCCAGGAGACGGTCCCCGGCGATTTCGGGATCTGGGTCGACGGGACCGACGGCAGCCGCCAGATGGTCAACATTGGGCAGACCTACGTCGCGCCGCCGCCCGCCGTATATCGCCTGGAGCAGGGCGAAAGCGCTGAAGCGAGCTTCAAACTGACTCTGGACTCCAACCTGACGCGCGTGATCGTCAACCGGCTGTTCGATCCGCTCTACGATTCCGGCGAAGAGACTGTGCGCGTCCGGGTCTTCCGCGACGATCCTGCGTTGGGTCGCCAGTTGGTGTTTGAGGACACGCTTCAGGGGGATTTTACGCCGGTTGGATCGCCGTACGGGACGACCTACGTCGTTTCTCCGCCGGAACCGGTGCTGATGGTCGGCCAACCCGACATCACGCAGCCCGCCATGCCCTATGTGATCGAAGTGACGGCGCTTGAGGGTGGACCGGTGTCCTTCGTGCACAACGTGTCGGACGCGGGCGGTCTGGTCAACAGCGATTTCTCGGTGGGCATGCAGGTAGTTCCGGATCAAACACTGACCTTTGCCGATGTGAGCCTGCCCTCGCAGCCAATTTTGACTGGCTACGGCGACGACGTTCCCGACGCGCCGACCACGTGGACGTTCGAAGGCAGTGACCCGATCGGGTTCGACATTCCGATCGATGGCGTGATTCGCGAGATCGATATTCCCCACTTGGGCGATCCGCTGAATGACGCAGGCGTCGAAACCGTGCGCCTGACGCTGACCGGCCCTGACGGCACGCAGACCAGCGCGACCGTCTCCGGCGATTTCAGTCAGGGCGCGGATCCGATGGGCCAGCCCCAGACTGTCGTATTCGATCCGCCGCTGACGGTACGCCGGACCGATCTGACCGGGCAGCGGCAGCGCGCGACGCTCACAGTCGAAGCGCTGGACCCGGTCTACACGTCCGGGCCGTTGGTCGCCTGGGAAGGGGCTTGGGATGACCCGGTGCCCTGGCCGGTCTGCCCACTGCCGGACGACGTGCAGTACAGCGACGATCTCCCGTCCGGTCTGTCGTCGATCACGTGTGCGTCGGTCAACATGTATCCCGCCTACTATCCCAGCTTGCAGCAGTGGATCGTGGCCGAGGACAACGACGATAAACGTACGGCCCTGCTGAACTCGCTCGATCAGGCCGATTACGTCGTCATCACCAGCAACCGGTTCTACGATTCCTTGCTGCGTTTGCCGATGCGCTGGCCGATGACCAAGCAGTACTACGACGCGCTGTTCGACGGGCGGCTGGGCTTTGAGCTGGTCAAGACCTTCAAATCGGAGCCGCGCCTCGGTCCGATCAGCATTCCAGATCAGATTCTGCCGCCGCGCCTGCCATTCGATTTCCTCAATGAGCATTGGGAATCGGAGGAGGCGTTCAGCGTCTACGATCACCCGGTGGTGTTCGTCTACCGCAAGACGGATGCTTACAGCCACGACAACACTGTCTCGATCCTGGACAGCGTGTCGCGGCGATCCGTTCGGACAGCCGTTCCCGGCTATTTTGCCGATCCGGAGCCGATCGGACTGTATCCCTGGGGCGCCAAGCAAGCCAGCAAAGCGCCTACGCTGCTCCAGTTCACGTCCGATCAGTGGCGCATCCAGCGTGAGGGTGGCACGTGGCGCGCCTTGTTCGACCTGGGATCGCTCATTAACCGCAGTCAGGTGGCCGCCGTGATCATCTGGTGGCTGCTGATGGTGATCGCGGGTTGGATCGCGTGGCCGCTGCTGTTTGCTATTTTCCCGGCCTTGCCCGATCGTGCCTATCCCGCCGCCAAAATCACCGCCTGGCTGATCGTGGCCTGGGTGGCCTGGGTGGGCGGGACGGTGCACCTGCTGACGTGGACGCGAACCGGGCTGGCCCTGATTATGCTGGGCTTTGCTGCCCTGAGTGCCGTATTAGGTTGGCGGCGGCGTGACGCGCTGCGACGCTACGTGCGCGCCAACTGGCGGCACATGCTAGCCATGGAAGGGCTGGCGCTGCTGCTGTTCGGCGCGTTCGTAGGTGTGCGACTGGGAAATCCCGACCTGTGGCATACCTTCCTGGGTGGCGAAAAACCAATGGACTTCGCCTATTTCAATGGCGTCCTACGCAGCACGATCTTTCCGCCGATCGATCCCTGGTTTTCGGGCGGCTACATCAATTACTACTATTTCGGTTATGTGATTGTAGGCGCGCCGGTCAAACTGCTGGGACTCAATCCTACCGTAGCTTACAACCTGATCATCCCCACGTTGTATAGCATGACCGGATTGGGCGTGTTCAGCATCGCCTATAACTGGGTGCGCTCGCGCGATGTGGCGCCCGGCGCGATCGAAGATGCCACTCGCACGCCTGCTGAAACGGTTGTGGTCGTGCGCTCAGCAGCCGCGGCTACCTGGGGTGAATCGGTGCCAGATGTGCCGCCCACGCGATCAGAGCCGCGCGCGCCCGCTGGGAGCGCCTGGCTGGCGGGCATACTGGCGCTGCTGCTGGCGGTCGTATTTGGTAATCTGGGCACGCTTTATGTCCTGGTGACCAACGTCGCGGCAATTGATGGCTGGTCCCAGCCGCTGCTGTACAGCCAGGTGCGTTCGGCGGAGATCAATATCGACCGCGACGCGCTCTACCAGCAGTATTACGCCGATGCCGTGAGCGACTTCAAAAAAGATCACGGCTACGATCCCGCGTCCGGCAGCGATCTGCTTAGCGTCACCCAAGCGGCGCAGAAACGCCTGGATGACAAGATCGAGGCCTATACCAAGCGCCCGCCGCTTTTCAACCTGTGGAATTACGAACTGACCAATGTCAGCCACGAAATCGGATCGTTCTTTACCGGGCTGGGAAAGGTCATGAAGGGCACCCCGCTGCCGATGGGCACGCATCGCTGGTATTGGCAGCCGACGCGCATCATTACTGAGCTGCCCAACAACGCGGGCGGCGGGGCCATCGCGGAAATGCCCTATTTCACGTTCCTCTATGGCGATCTGCACGCCCACATGATCGCGTTCCCCGTGACGCTGCTGGTTATCCTGTGGCTGCTGGCCGAGATTATCGGAGCGGGGCACCAGTTGCGCACCTGGTGGGAAGCCGGGTTAGCGCTGGGTCTGGGCGCGCTTGCGGTGGGCTTATTGCGTCCGACCAACACCTGGGACTGGATCACGTACCTGCTGCTCGGCGTGGCGGGTTTGACCTACACGGCCTGGGTAGGCGGTGTGCGACTGCGCCGCAGTGACGCCCGCACCCCAACCGAGCTCTGGCTGTGGCGATGGCTCAAGCCGGGGCGCGTGCGCTGGCTTGGCTGGGTTATCCTGGGCGTGCTGCCGGTGGCGCTCGCCGCGCGCATCGCGTATTACCTGCTGCGCAAGACGCAGGCCGAGCAGCAGGTTCTGAGCGGGTTAAAACCCGGCGAAACGTGGATTCACGCTACGCTGACACCGGGCAGCGCCGTGTTATGGATGATAGCCGCGGCCATGCTGGTGGTGCTGGCTTACCTGGGCTTGTTAGTTGCGGCGCGCGCGCGGATGACCAAGCCGCTGCTCATCGACTGGCTCGGGCGCGTGGGGCTGTTCGTGGTGCTGACGTTTGTCGTCGCGCTGCCGTTTACACACTATTTCGCCAGCGCTTATAACTCGGTCAAACCCTGGACTCAGCAGACCACACCGCTGTGGGCTTACCTGTACATTCACGGCACGTTCATTTTCATCGTGATCTCGTTCCTGGTATGGCAGACCGCGCGCCATCTGCGATCGGTGCACATACGGGATCTTCGAGGCCAATTGGTGCCGTTCGCACTGGGCGCGCTGTTTCTGTTCGTGGGGGTCGTCGGCGGCATCATCTTTGGCGTGCGCCGCGCCGCGGTCGGCGAGCTGGTCATTCCGCTCATCGCGTGGGCGGTGGTGCTGTTCTTCCTGCCGCGTCAGAATCCGCTGCTGCGCGTCACCTACGCGGTGATCGTGCTGGCGTTGGCGATTTCGCTGGGCGTGGAATTGGTTGTCTTGGACGGTGACATCGGGCGGCAGAACACGGTCTTCAAGTTCTATTTGCAGGTGTGGTTTATGCTCAGCATCGTCGGCGGCGTGACGCTGGCCTGGATGTTGCGCAGTTGTGGCCGTTGGGGTGGGGGAATCCGCACGCTATGGCAGACCGGGCTGGCCGTGCTGTTCTCGATTGCGCTGGCCTATCCCGTGCTGGGGACCCAGGCGCGCTTCCTGGATCGCTTCAACAAGGATGATACGCCCCTCACGCTGGACGGCATGGAGTACATGAAATACGCCATTCATGGCGAGTTCGGGCTGTACTTCCGCCTGGAAGGCGACTACGACATCATCCGCTGGCTGCAGCAAAACGTCGATGGCACGCCCGTCGTTGCCGAGGCGCACGTCTACCCGTCCGAGTATCATTGGGGCGGGCGCATCAGCATTTACACCGGCTTCCCGACTCTGTTTGGCTGGCGCTTCCACCAGCTTCAGCAGCACACGCTGCCGGATATGGATATGATGATCCAGACGCGCGAGAATAACGTCGCGGCGTTTTACGGGATGGAAGGCTCCGAGGGCATCAACACGGCGGAAACCATGATCCGCACCTTTGACATTGAGTACATCGTGGTCGGGGCGCTGGAGCGGGCTTTTTATGGCGACGTCGTGGCCGACCCGCTGACTGGCCTGCAAACGGCGGGGCATTCCGCCGGGCTGGCGAAGTTCGACACGATGGTCGATATGGGGCTGTTGGAAGTGGTGTACAGCCAGGATTGGTGCCTGGACTCGTCCGTCGCGCACGCGGAAGACTGCGCGCCGGAACAGCTTTACACGGACAAAATCTATCATGTGATCGCCGGGGCGACACCGCTCGCGGCGGGGTCATAAGGCATGCGGAAACACGGTCGGGACTGTCGATGGATGCTGCGCTGATTTCAAACTGGTTGGGCCGCGAGGGCGGTGATGTGCTGCGCTGGTGGCTGCTGGTGACGCTGGCCGGGGCGGCAGCGTGGCCGCTGCTGTTCCGCCTGTTGGGTGGGCTGCCGGACCGGGGCTATACGCTGGCACGTGCGGCAGGCGTCATGCTGACGGGCTTCCTGTTCTGGTTCCTGGGTAGCCTGGGCCTGCTGCGCAACACGCCCGCCGGAATGGTCGTCGCCTGGCTGCTGGTGCTGGCGATGGGACTGGCGGCTTTTTTGCGCTGGCGCGAGCGTCCGGCCCTGCTGCCCTGGCTGCGCGAACATTGGCCGCTGATCCTCGTGACTGAGGTATTGTTCCTGGCGCTGTTCTTCGGTTGGGCAATCATCCGCGCCGCCAATCCGGAAATGGCCAGCACCGAAAAACCGATGGAGATCATGTTCGTCAACAGCATCCGGGCCAGCGCGACTTTTCCGCCGCATGACGCCTGGATGAGCGGCTACGCCATCAGCTACTATTATTTCGGCTACGTGCTGATCGCCATGCTGGCCGATCTCAGCGGCGTGACGAGCAGCATCGCGTTCAACACCACCATCGCGCTGATTTTCGCGCTGACCGGGATCGGCGTGTTTGGGCTGGTCTACAACCTGGTGCGCGCCGCATCGCGCCGGGCGCTGCGGGCCAGCCGTACGGCGGCGCTGGGCGCAGGGGTGCTGGGACTGGTCCTGCTGATTCTGATGGGCAATCTCGGCACGGCACTGATCGAGTTTCCCTATCGCGGCTATACGCCGGGACTGGTCAACGCGGAGTATTTCGATTTTTGGGATGTCGAAGGCCGCAATGGTACGACGACCGTCACCTTGGAAAACGGCTCGACGGCCACCGTCCCGGTCGATTCCAACAACAACGGTATCCCCGACTGGGAAGACGATCCGCTCCCGCTCGACAAGTGGAGTTTCACCTATGGCGTGGGTTGGCGCTACAGCCGCATCGTCCACGATCGCGATCTGTCCGGCAACCCGCATCCCATCCAGCCCATCACCGAATTCCCCAATTTCTCATTCACGCTGGCCGATCTGCATCCGCACGTGCTGGGGCTGCCGTTCGCCGTTCTGGCGATCGGGCTGGCACTCAACCTCGTGCTGGCCGGGCGATCGCTGGCGCGTTGGGAATACCCGTTTTACGCGGTGTGGGTCGGCGGGATGATCTTCATGAATTCCTGGGACGCGATCTACATCCCGCTGCTGATCGGTGCGGAGGCGCTGCGACGCGTGATGCGCAACGGGCGCGGCGTGCTCCATTGGGACGATCTGCGCGCGCTGCTCCGTTTTGGGGTGGCGATCGGAGGGCTGGCAGCGATCGCCTATTTGCCCTGGATCGTCTCGTTTACCTCCCAGGCTAGCGGCGTGCTGCCCAACGTCATTTACCCGACGCCCTGGCAGCAGTACGTGCTGCAATTCGGCGCGTTCCTGGTGATCTTGAGCGTGTATCTGCTGGTAGAGATGCGCCGGGCAGAATGGCGCTTCTATTGGCAGGCGGGCCTGCTGGCCCTGGCGATTGTGGCGGGCGTGCTGATTGTCGCGGTCGCTTTCCTGGCAGTGGCGGCCTGGAATAACGCCGGGCTGCGTGGCGCGATCTATTCCGCCGTGCCTGCCAACAGCAGCCTGGGCGATCTGGTGCCGGATGTGCTGGCGCGGCGCGGCATCGGTCTGCCATCCGAACTACTGTTGCTCGGATTCATTTTCCTGGTGGTGGGACGGTTGTTCGCACGCCCGGCACTGCTGCGCGTGACGACAAACGGCGATTCCTCCGCCGATGACGATGCGTCGGCCTTCCGGCCCGTGCGCTCGATTTCATATAGCCCCGCGACCGGGTTCGCCCTGCTGCTGATCGGGGCGGGGGCGGTGCTAACGCTTGCGCCGGACTTCGTCTACCTGCACGACAATTTTGGCGTGCGCATCAACACTGTGTTTAAGCTTTACTATCAGGGTTGGATCATGTTCAGCGTGGCGGGAGCCTTCGCAGTATGGTCGGTGCTGGCGGGTGGTGCGGCGACGTTGGAACCGTCCGAGCCACTCGAAACGGCCACACCTGCAAAACCGGCCAATTCCGCGTCGGTCGCGTCGAGACCGGGCGCGTGGGTGTGGGCGGGCCGGGGAGTATTTGCATTGGCGGTGATCGTCCTGGTGGGCGCGGGGCTGCTCTATCCCCTGACCGCGGTGCGCGGGCGGGCGCTGGTCGACACCGGGCGGCTGACCACAGCCGATCGCATCGCGGCCTGCCAGCGGGGCGAAGCCTGGGCCACCAACCCTGACGGAAGCTGCCCGCAGCAGATGCCGCTGACGCTGGACGGCGCGCCAACCATGATCAGCGCGGACGAGTACGCGGCGGTGCAGTGTCTGGCTCGCATCGCGGATGAGACGCAGGCGGTGCTGGCCGAAGCGCCGGGCGGTGCCTACGAGCCGCAGAACAGCCGTTTCAGCGGGTTGACCGGCATTCCGACGCTGGTCGGCTGGCAAAATCACGAGCGTCAGTGGCGGGGTGACACGTACCCCGAAGTGACCGATGCCCGCATCGAAAACGGCCAGCGGCGCGATCGCGTGTCGGACGTGCAGGACTTGTATACCACGCAGGATTGGGCCCTGGTCTGGCAAGTGATCGATCGCTATGGGATTGATTACATCGTCGTCGGCGCGTCGGAGCGCACGATGATTTCACAATTGGCTGGGGGAGATTCCAGTCGCCTGACCGATTATCAAAATGGGCTGGATAAGTTCGCGCAGGTGCTCACGCCGGTGTGCCAGTTTGGTGGTACGGCGGTGTATCGCGTCGCGCCAGAGTAAATGCACGTCCCCGGCGATCCGCGCTGCGCGGGCTGCTGGTCTTGTTTATGACGGTTTGAAGGTGAATGCGTATGGCCCTGACATACCCTGATCCGGCGGCGTTGTCCGCCAGTGAATCACCTGCCGTGCGGTCAACGAGCGCTGGCGTGGGTTTCCGCGTGAGCATCACGCTGGAAGTGCTGCTATATGCGGCGCTGGCGCTGTTGGCGCTGGTGCTGCGCGTCGGGGCCCTGGACCGCGCGCCGCTAGATAATGCCGAAGCTCGGCAGGCGCTTGCCGCCCTGCGAACCGCTGACACGCGCGTGCCGGGTGACGTGCCGACTGCCGACAGCCCGCTGACTTTCACGTTGAATGCGTTGACCTTCGGGGTGCTACCCGCCAACGAAGTGACGGCGCGCTTGCCAATTGCGCTGGCGGGTGTGCTGCTGGTGCTGGCACCGGCGCTGTGGCGGCGCTATCTGCATCCGCTGCCGCCGCTGGTTATCAGTGGATTGCTGGCCGTGTCGCCCGTCGCCATACTTGCGGCCCGTACGTCGAGTCCGGCGGTGTGGAGTATGCTGTTGGCGCTGGTTGCGCCCTGGCTGGTGCTGCGCTACGCGGAGACACAGCGACGTGCCTATGCCTTTAGCGCGGCGATAGCGGTCACGACGCTGGCGCTGCTGGCAGAACCAGCAGGCTTGCTGACGTTATTGGCGCTGCTGTTCGGAGTAGTGTTCGCGTGGCTAACGAGCGATCCCCTGGAAGCCGATATCCCCGCCGCGATCCGGCGGGTAGCGCGCGCGTGGCCCTGGGCTGACAGCGCCGCCGCTGCCGGGATCGGTGTGGCGGTCATCGCGACCGGGTTATTCTGGGTGCCGTCCGGGTTGACGGTGGTCGGCGGCGCGCTGTGGGAAGGACTGCGCGGCTTTGTAACGCGTCCGTCCGGCGTGCCGGTCGCCTTCCCCATGTGGGTGGCGCTGCGTTACGAAACCGGCTTGATGCTGTTTGGCCTCCTGGCGATAATTCACAGCGTGCGGCAGGGTGGCTTCTTCGAGCGCGTGCTGGTGGGTTGGGCGCTGGCTGGGATGGTGTGGGCGATCGGTTATGCGGGTGCGGGCGCGGCCCACGCGCTGTGGATTACCGTGCCGCTGACCGTCCTGGTTGGCTTGATGGTCACCAGTTGGATCACCGAGCGCGCCGACCATCTGTGGCGTGTCCCGTCCTGGGCGATTTCGGCCCACGCGCTGATCACCTTGGGGCTGTGGTTGGCGGTCGGGCTGAGTATCGTGCTGCTCGGCAAGCGGGTGTTGTTCGATCTGCCGCCCGAAGCGACCAATTTCCGCTCGCTGTTAAGCAAGCTGCTGGTCGGCGTGTATGACCGCAACACCAATTCCGCGCTGCGCCCGGTGCAGTCGGTCGAGATTCAGCCCGGCGTGCTCACGTTCGAATATGTGCTGGGCTTCATCCAACTGCGTATGTTGATTACCCTGCTGGTGACGCTGCTTAACGGCGTTCTATTCTTCCTGGTGGGCAGCCTGTGGGGTGCGCGCGCCGCGTGGCGCGGTTTCGCGCTGGGCACGCTGGCGGCGGTGATTCTGTTCGCGGCCGGGTTGGGCGGGCGGGCCGCGTTTGGCACGCCGGGCGATCCGCGCGAGTACTGGTACACCGATCCCGTCACGGACGATGTCTATGACCTGCGCGCGACACTGCACGAAATGAGTCTACGCGCGACCGGCGAGCCGCGTTTGATTGACATTACGGCGTGGGTCCCGGAAGACGGCGCGCTGGCCTGGGCGCTGCGCGATTTCCCCAAAACGGTATTCGTGCATGGCGTAGGCCCAGAAGTTACTTCATCGGCGGTATTGATGCCGGTCGTGCCCGATCAGCCGCGCATGGGCGCGGATTATGTGGGCAAAACACTGATCATTACACAAACGTGGAGCCTGGATTCGCTTAGCTGGCGCGACGATGTGATGTGGTATTATCGGCACGAGTCGCGCGTCAAGCCAGCGGACAGCGTCGTGGCGCGGCTGTGGGTGCGCAAGGACGTTTACGGGGTCCAGCAGGTCACTGAGGATTAACCGGGGAGCGGGGTGTACTATGGACATATTGCAGCCCAGGCACGACTCGCCGCCTGTGGGGCGGCAGAGCACCAACGATCCCGATCTGGCGGAATTGATTGGACGTTGTTGTGCGGGCGATCAGGCGGCCTTCGGCGTGCTGTACGACCGTTACGCGCCGGGGCTATACCGGCTGGCCTACAGCATTCTGCTGGTCGAGCAAGACGCCGAGGACGTGCTTCAGGAATCGATGGTCTACGCCTTTCGCAACCTGGAACGCTACGACGCGGCGCGCGGAGCTTTCCGCACCTGGCTGTACACCATCACGATCAGCCGCTGCCGCAACGCCCGGCGGCGTAAATGGCTGCCGACCGTGGCCCTAAGCAGTTTGCTCTCGATCGGAGTCGAGCCGCCCGCACCCGACGACGAACGGCCCGAACATCGGGCCGCGTGGCAGGATGTGCGCGAATCATTGGGCCGGGCGCTGCAGACGCTGTCGCCACGTCTG
Source organism: uncultured Chloroflexia bacterium (assembly GCA_963826505.1). Lineage (GTDB taxonomy): Bacteria > Chloroflexota > Anaerolineae > Aggregatilineales > Aggregatilineaceae > CAWGXG01. The sequence continues at coordinate 1,559,952 of CAWGXG010000008.1, read as the reverse complement.
CGCGAAGCGGTCGCACTGCGTTATGGGCAAGGGCTGACCTATCGCGAGATGGCGGAAATCATCGGCTGTCCACAGAAGACCGCCGAAAGTCGAATCCGGCTGGCGCATGAACAACTGCGGCAGTCGATGAGCGGAGCGGATCAGGCCGCGCTGGCGGAACTATGGAACGTATGATGGCCCGAGCGATGTTCACTGCGAGCACATTCCCGGGTTGAGGGTATAACGATGGTCGATCGACATGTAACCCATTTAGTGACGCGCTATGTGCATGGGCAGCTTCGTCCGGCACAGCGAGCGCGTGTGGTTAACCATGTACGGACGTGTGATATCTGTCGCGCGGCCCTGACCCGTGCCGAGCTGCTGGATTCCGACCTGCGCCGCCAAATGCCCGCCTTTGGACCAGCTGCAGCACGGCCGTTGTCCGATGTATGGGTGGGCGTGTGGGCGGACATCAACACGCCCAAGCGATCGCGCCGTGCTTCGGCAGGGATGCTGCTGCTGCCCGGCGTCAGCGTGGTGCTGGTGGTCGCGGTGACGCTTGCGATCATGCTGCCCATTCTGGCCGGGAGCGGTGTCCGGGCGGAAGCGGCGTTGCTGCAGCCGCGCCCGGTATCCCCGACCCCCGGTGCGACGGAAACTAACGAGGCTGGTGTGTACGCTTTGGCCGGGGCGCTCCAACCGCAGGCCACGGTCGCCTATGCCTTTGACGTGGGGCTGACGCCCGCGCCGGTCCCGCAGGCGACAGTTTCGCCGGAAGCGTGGCCGGGCAGCGACGCGCGGCGCTGACGGGGGTCCCGTGCAGATTTCAATCCGCCCGATGGAAGTGCGTGACGCCGAAGCGGTGGCCTTCCTGATGGGCCAGCTCATTCACACCGAGGTCACCGCGGCGGACATGATCAACCGCCTGGAATGGGCTAACGCCAGCCCGGTCGACTGGTTATACGTGGCGGAAATCGGCGGTCAAATCGGCGGCGTATTAGGCTTCCGGCTGCGCGAGAACGTGGAGCGCGTCAGCCGCTACGGTGAGATTTCGGTGATTGTGGTCGATGAAGCGGCGCGCAGGCAGGGTGTAGGGCGCGCGTTGATGGTCTTTGCCGAGACGTTAGCCCGCGAGCAGGGCTGCATCGGGACGTGGTTGGTAAGCAGTTTTGCGCGTGAAGAAGAAGCGCACCGGTTTTATGCCGATCTCGGCTACGAGATCACGGGCTACCGGTTCGTGAAACGCTTTGATGTTAGCGCGTAGTCCCGGCAGCATGGCCGCGACGCACGCCGTTTTTGGACGCAGGGGCAATTAGCGTATGGCAACACGAGAGCAGACATATCCTTACCCCGATTCGAACGAGCGGGCTATCACCCAGGTGCTCACACGGGCGTATGTCATCAACTGGGAAGTCGTGGCCTATGCCGCGCTCCTGGTGCTGGCGCTGGTCACGCGCTTCATCGACCTGGGGGCCCGCGTGATGAGTCATGACGAGAGCCTGCACACGTACTACTCGTGGCGGCTTTACGAGTTCGGGGAATTTAACCACACGCCGCTGATGCACGGGCCGCTGTTGTTCCACATGACGGCGTTGTCCTATTTCCTGTTTGGCGACAACGATTTTACGGCTCGCATCTACCCTGCGCTGCTGGGTGTGCTGATCGTCATGTTCCCGCTGCTGCTGCGGCGCTGGTTGGGGCGGGCGGGCGCGTTAATCGCGTCGCTGCTGCTGTTGATCTCGCCAGAGCTGCTCTATTACAGCCGTTACATCCGGCACGACATCCCGCTGATCTTCTTCATGCTGGTGGTCCTGTGGGCGATCCTGCAATACCTTGACGGCGTGCACCCGCGCCGCCCCGTGTGGATCGGTGTGATCAGCGTGGGGCTGTTGGGGATGCTGGCCTCGAAGGAAGTCTCGTTCATCTACATCGCTATTTTCGGCAGCTTCATGACGCTGGTTTGGCTGCTGCGCATCGTGCAGGACATCGGCATTCAACGCCGGACGGCGGACGATGTAGCGTGGCGCGAGCCGGTGCTTCAGAGCGCACTGGGACACGCGCTGCTGCTGGGATTGACGCTGGCGATCGTCGTGACGATGGGTAGTTTCATCCGTTTTCTGCTCTCCCCCTCCATCTGGATTCCGTCGGATGCCTGGATCGATCTGCCATTGTTCATCGTCGTGTACCTGCCGCTGGCGCTGTCGGGCGTGATCCGGCGGGCGCTGGGACGCGGCACAGGCGGCGCAGCATCGAGCATTATGGGCTGGCTGAGCAGCGGACGCTCAGCCTTTAACGCCATCATTGCCGGGATCATTCTGGGCGCGATCGTGGCGCTGTTGATCGTGTGCGTGGTCGATGTGATCAAACCGGCGCAGGTGTGGACGCATACGACCGTGCGCAGCGCCTACGACCTCCAATATGGAGCCAACAGCACCAAGGAATACGCGACACGTATCGGCTTTGACGAGGCGGCATTTGTTCACCTGCTGACGTGGATCGCGCTCCCGGTGCTGGCGCTGACCTTCGCCCTGTTTTTGTCGGCGGTGCTGCGCTTCCCCGGACATGTGCCGCTGCCCTGGCGCGACGTGCTGATCATCATTCTGATCGCGTTCGTGACTGTCAGCATACTGACGATGTTCGAGCGGCGCAGTTTCGTGACGGAGGGCGGCAACGGGCCGTTTGCCGCCGATCCCAACGCGGTCAGCTCGTCGGGGATCGGGCATTACAACAACAACTGGATCATTGGCGCGTGGGTGCTTGGCGTGCTGGCGTCGCTGATTGTGTTAGCGACTCGCGCGCTGACCGACTGGTGGTCTTTTTTGCGCCGTCAGCCGCTGTTTGACGTGTTGATCGTGCTCGGCACGCTGATTCTGCCCTGGCTGGCCGCTTACCCGCTGTACCGCGCGGGTTATGACCTGGAGTCGTACGATCCGAACACGGTGGCCGGGCGCGATACCCTCGAAGCCACACTGCCTGCGCTGATTCCGTTTCTGCTGTTGTCGATCTCGGTCGGCGTATCGTGGAACTGGCGGCGCTGGGTTCCGGCGGCGCTGATCTTCGTGGGACTGTTCGCATTCTTCTTCACGACAGTCTTTAGCAACCAGTACGGCCTCGTGACAGGCGTGATCGGATCCCTGGGCTATTGGCTGGAACAGCAAGGAGTCAGGCGCGGCAGTCAGCCGCAGTACTACTACGTGCTGACGCAACTGCCTGTCTACGAATTTCTGCCGATGATTGGCGCGCTGGGCGCGGGGTTGTTCGGCCTGGGCAAGTTGTGGGGCTGGCGTCGGGCGCGTATCGAAGCCGAGATGGATGCGGAAGCGGTCTATACTGTTGGCAGCATCGAGCCGGAGTCGGAACAGGCCGCGGTCGCGCCCGAGACGATGATCGCCGCGACGAACCGCACCGCCGCGCTGCCGCTGTCGCTCCCTGAAGAATCGGATGGCGAGGGCGAGGATGCGCTCGATGTCGGCGATCAGATTGACGAGGGCAGTGCGGCAGGCTGTGCCCGTCTGGACGCCGCGCTTGCTGCGCCCCTGGAAATGGTCTGAAGAGCTTGCGCGGCGCGCAGCCGATCCCGAATGGATCGGCGCTTTCCCGTTCCTGGCGCTGGTCGGCTATTGGGCCATCGCGATTCTGTTCGCGTTGACCATCGCGGGCGAGAAAATGCCCTGGCTCACCACGCACCTCACTGTACCACTGATCCTGTTGACAGGTTGGTGGCTGGGCGAGATTGTGGAAGGCGTCGACCGGCGCGCGCTGCGTGATGGCGGCTGGCTGGCACTGTTAGTGACGCTGCCGCTGGCGTTTATGGCGGGCGCACAGGTCTTGCTGGGGCTTGTGGAGCGCGCATCCGCCCTTCCATGGCCGGACGGTCGAGGCGCTGACGGCCACCGGAAACTGGCTCGCCGCGGTGCTGATTTTTCTGGGTGCGCTGTATGTGGTGGGTCGTATGGCGCGTCGCATTGGAATGGGGCAGTTGGGCCGGTTGGCGATTCTGTCAGGCGCGCTGATCCTGGCCGTGCTGACGGCACGCGTGGCGATCTTGGCGGCTTACATCAATTACGATTACGCCACCGAAATGCTGGTCTATGCGCATGCCGGGCCCGCCGTCAAAACCGTGCTGGACGAGGTGAATCACATCGCGCAGATCACCAACGAAGGCACGAATATGCGCATCGTCTTTGACGACGAATCTTCGTGGCCCTATACGTGGTACTTCCGCGATTATCCCAATTACGGCTATATACGTGGCGAGGCTGGATCGGTCGATCCGTCATCGCTGGACGGCGCGCGGATCGTGGTTGTCGGCAGCAAGAAAGCGGGCGACGTGCGGCGTATCCTGGGTGATCGCTACTACGAATTCAGCTACATCCGGCTGTGGTGGCCGATGCAGGAATATTTCAACCTGACGTTTGACCGTGTCGCCAATGTGTTCAGCACCAGCGATACCAACATTGCCGCGCGCTACTACCGGCGTGGCATCTGGGATATCTGGTGGACTCGCAACTACGACACCTACGGCCAGGCGATGTGCATCGACGGCAAGCAGTTCCGCTGCGCCGACGAAGCTAATATGGGCACCACGCCGCAGGAGCGGGATCAGTTCCTGGCCTCGTGCCAGATGGCGGTCGTCAACGAATGCAGCAGCGACGATCGCTTCGACGTGAGCAAGTGGCCCGTGTCGGATCGCATGTATTTCTTCGTGGATAAAGAGATTGCCGCTCAGGTATGGGACGCGGGAATCGGCAGCGCGACGGTGAACATCCGCGCGCCGGAATATGCCGAAGACAAGGTCTACGAAGACCGCGACGCGGAGAGCATCCTCGGCGATGCGGCTGGGATGATCGGGCCGCGCGGTGCCGCCGTAGACGCGGATGGATTCGTGTATGTAGCCGATACTGAACGCAGCCGCATCGTTGTGATGGATGCGGACGGCAACGTCGTGCGCAGTATCGGTGATCCCACCCAGATGACCGAAGGCGAGGGCCTCAAGCAGCCTTGGGACGTGGCGATCGGGCTGGATGGCAACATATACGTGGCTGATACGTGGAACAACCGCGTGGCCGTCTATACGCCGACAGGTGAATTTCTGCGGGCGTGGGGCCACGAGGGTGTCCCTTCGGCGGACCTTTCGCCGGATGCGATGTGGGGGCCGCGCGCGATCGCGATTGGACCGGATGGCAATGTCTATGTGGCCGATACGGGTGGCAAGCGCATTCGCGTTTATACGCCGGACGGCACCTGGGTGCGCGACATCGGGCAGGGCGGATCAAACTTCGGGCAGGTCGACGAACCGGTCGGGCTGGCGTTCAACCCGATTTCGCAAGAGCTGTACGTCGCGGAATCGTGGAACAAGCGTGTCTCCGTCTTTTCCCCGGACGGCACACCGCTGCGAAGTTTCGACGTGAATATGTGGTTCAATAACCGCCAATCCTTCAACCGGCCCTATCTCGCGGTGAGTCCAGATGGCACGCTGATCTACGTGACCGACATGGACGATCATCATCGCATCGTGGCCTACGCACTGGATGGGCAGCCGGTCTTTTCCTTCAACCAGCCGGATGATCTCGAAGCCGGTGTGCTCGGCGTGCGTTCGCCTTCCGGGCTGGCGGTCGACGCCACGGGACGCCTGTACGTGGTGGATTCGGAACAGGCGCGGGTGTACGTCTTCCCGCCGCCGGAAGTATCGGGCGGAGTGCTGCCGGTTCCGGTGCAGGGCGCGATACCCAACGCGGAGACCGGTACCGGTCCTGAGAGCTCAGACTTAGGCAGTTCGGGTCAAGAGCAGCAGCCGTCCGGCGGAGATACCGGCGCGAATGTGCCCGGCGGAGCGAACAATCCCCTGGTCGCGTACCCGGCAGACACCAATACCTCGGACTGGTCGCCTGTCGTGCAGAGCTTCAAGAATGTGGCGTTCGACTACGTACCGTCTGGGTGTTTGCGCGCCGGGCCGGACAGCCTCAACGGGCCGGAGAGCGGCACCGAAATCTGCCTGAACGCCTTCTGGATCGGGCGGACGGAGGTCACAAACCAGCGGTACGCGCAATGCGTGGACGCTGGGGCGTGTACTCCGCCCGTCGACACGACCTTCTACAATGATCCTGATTTTGCCGCCGCGCCAGTGGTCAATGTGACGTGGCAGCAGGCCGCGGATTACGCCGCGTGGATGGGCGGTAGTCTGCCAACAGAAGCTCAGTGGGAATACGCGGCTCGCGGTCCCAGCGGGCGCTTCTATCCCTGGGGATCGACCGCGCCGACGTGCGGCCTGGCGAATACCGAAGGCTGCGGCGGACTGCTGCCGGTGGGCGGCGACGATCACGCGGGCGGCGCGTCGTGGGTTGGCGCGCTGGATATGGCGGGCAGCGTCTGGGAATGGACGGCGGATTGGTTTGGGGACAGCCCATTTGCGGGACTTTCCGCCCAGACTTTCGATCCGACGGGGCCGGCCGAGGGCACCGAACGCGCGGTACGCGGCGGCGCATGGGATGTGCCGTCCGTCTATTCGAACGCGACCTATCACGAAGCCCGCGACCCGTCTGCGGCGGTCAATTCGATCGGCTTCCGCGTCGTGCTGGTCAATCCCAGCCAGGGTTAAAAAGCGGAAACGCAGAGAAAAATCAAGGGAAAAGCGTCTCGGTATTTCCCTGGTGCCCTTGACCACCATTTCGGCGAATATCTTTGATCGGTGTTGACAGGCGGTGTGAAATCGCATACGATGATGGCCATGATGACACACAGCCCGTCCCCTACCAGCGTCCATACGATGACCTCCGATCGAGGATGGTCCGTTCGGTGACGCCTGTGTAACGGCTGCACGATCACACGCTCATAACCGGCGCTCGGACATTCCCGAGGCCGGTTTTTTGTTGACTGGCATTGATGCCAAAGGAGGACGTAACCCCATGCGATTGAGCGAGTTATTCACGCGTACTCTGCGCGACGCGCCCGCCGATGCAGAATTGGCGAATCATAAGCTGGCGATCCGGGCGGGGCTGGTGCGGCCCGTGGCTGCCGGAATCTACGCGCTGATGCCGCTCGGCTGGCGCGTCATCCGCAAGATCGAAGCCATCATCCGCGACGAGATGGAGGCGCTGGACGGTCAGGAAGTGCATCTGCCTGTCGTACACCCGGCAGAGCTGTGGCAGCAGACCGGGCGCTGGGACAGCTTCGGCCCAGCGCTGCAAAAGTTCGAGACTGGGGCAGGGCGCGGCTTTGTGCTCGGGCCGACGCATGAGGAGGTGATCGCGTTCCTGGCGGCGCGCGAGATCGACAGCTACAAACAGCTTCCGCAGCACCTCTTCCAGATTCAGACCAAATACCGCGACGAGCCGCGTGCACGCGGCGGGCTGGTGCGTCTGCGCGAATTCACTATGAAAGACGCCTATTCGCTGCACACCGACGAGGCCGATCTGGAACGTTTCTACGCGGGCATGGTGTCGGCCTACGCGCGGATCTTCGCGCGGGTAGGCGTTCCCGCAGTGGCCGTCGAGGCGGATAGCGGCGCGATGGGCGGGCAGGCGAGTCAGGAATTCATGCTGGTACACGAACAGGGCGAGGACACCTTCGTCGTGTGCGACGCGTGCGGCTATGCGGCCAACGTCGAGGCGGCGCAGTTTGTCTTGCCGGACGCGGAAACTCCCTCCGCGCTGGAACAGGTGCGCAAGGTTGCGACGCCGGACTGCACGTCCATCCAGGCCGTCGCCGACTTCATCGGCGTGCCGACCGCGCAAACGCTCAAAGCTGTGTTCTTCATGCATTCGCAGCCGGGCGAACTGGAGCGCTTTGTCTTCGGCGTGATTCGCGGCGACCTGGAGATTAACGAGACCAAGCTGATCAACGCTCTGGGCGGCGGCGTATTGCGTCCGGCCACCGACGACGAGATTCTGGCGGTGGGCGCGGTGCCCGGTTACGCCAGCCCGCTGGGATTGGGTCCGGACGTACTTGTGATCGCGGACCGGTCCGTGCAAGCGGGGACCAATTTCGTCGCCGGGGCGAATGAGTCCGGCTATCACCTGATCGGCGTCAACGTCCCGCGCGACTTCGATCCAGCGCAGGTGGTCGACCTCGCCGCGGCCTTCGACGGCGCGACCTGCGCGCGCTGCGGATCCGGGCATTTGCATCTCACGCGCGCCATCGAGTTGGGCCACTGCTTCAAGCTCGGCACGCGCTACAGCGACGTGGTGGGCGTGTTTTACCAGGATGAGGGCGGGACTCCGCACCCGGTCGTGATGGGCAGTTACGGCATTGGGCTGGAACGGCTGTTGGCGGCCATCATTGAGACGCATCACGATGATTGGGGTATCGTGTGGCCTGCTGCGGTCGCGCCATTCGATGTGCACATCGTGACGCTGGGCAAAGGGTCGGACTTCCTGCGCATCGCGGCGGACCTGTACGCGGAACTGCGCGCAGCGGGCGTGGATGTCCTGCTCGATGACCGCGCCGAGTCGCCGGGCGTGAAATTCGCGGACGCCGATCTGATCGGTGTGCCGCTGCGGATCACCGTCAGTCCGAAAGCGTGGGATCAGGGCGGTTTCGAAGTCAAGCGGCGCGACAGCGCCGACCGGCAGATCGTCGCCGCAGATGCGGTGCTCGCATGGGTGCGCGACCAGTTGGACCAGGGTTAATAACATTTATCCTAGCGAGGATATGACCCTTGTCAAGCGGGACGTCCCGTGCTATACTGTAGATGTTGAGGCGAAGATGCGTTGCGGAAAGTGGGAACCCCCCACTTTTCGTTGTATATGGGCATCCGTTCGCCCCGTAAATGGTCGCGATGAGTGTCCAGGTAGGGCAGAATTAAACAGAACCATGAAGAGTGACTTCACACTGGCGTTTAACGAAATTGTCGAAATGCGTTCGCTGCCTCGCGAGGTAGTGTTGGACGCATTGTCCCAGGCGTTGATCTCCGCCTACAAGCGCGATGCCAATATTGGCAACAATCAGCGCGTTGAGGCCCGGATCGACACTGCGGGGCAGGCCCACATTTACCTCGAAAAAGAGGTAACCGACTCGGTTCAGACCGAACAGACCGAGGTGTCGCTGGAAGAAGCGCAGCAGCACGTGCCTGATGCGCAGCTTGGCGATACCGTTATGGTGCCCGTGCAGACCGGCGCGACTTTCGGACGAATCGCTGCGCAAACGGCCAAACAGGTTATTTTGCAGCGCATCCGCGAGGCCGAGCGCGAATCGCTCTATGGCGAATTTGTCGAGCGCGAGGGCGACCTGGTGACCGGCACGGTGCAGAGCGTCGCGCACGGCGTGATCACGCTCAGCCTGGGCCGCGCCGAGGCTGTGATGCCGCGCGCGCACCAAATGCCCAACGAGCGCTACCGCCCGCACGACAAGGTCCGCGCGTACGTGGTGGAAGTCAAGAAAAACAGCCGCGGCCCGCAGATTCTGGTCAGTCGCGCGCACAAAAATATGCTGCGCCGCCTGCTCGAATACGAAGTGCCCGAAATTTATAACGGGCAGGTTGAGATCAAGAACATCGCGCGCGAAGCGGGGCATCGCTCCAAAGTCGCGGTGGCCGCGCTGCAAGAAGGCGTCGACCCGGTGGGTGCCTGCGTAGGGATGCGCGGCATGCGTATCCAGAACATCGTTAAAGAGCTGAGCGATGAAAAAATCGACGTGATCGAATGGAATGCCGATCCGGGATTGTTCATCGCCAAGGCGCTCAGCCCGGCCCGCGTGAGCGATATGCTGCTTGAAGATGACCTGGACATCGGGCGCACCGCCACGGTGGTCGTGCCGGATGACCAGCTTTCGCTGGCAATTGGCCGTGAAGGTCAAAATGCCCGGCTGGCGGCCAAGTTGACCGGTTGGCGCATCGATATCAAGAGCGTGTCGGAATCGGTGGAAGAGGCGCTCCAGACGCTGGATCAGCCGCCGCTGGATGATCTCCAGGATGATATGCCCGATCTGATGACCGAAGTGCTGCGCATCATGGAGAAGAAGCGCGCCAGCCGTCCCGTACAGCCCGAGGAATTCCGGACGCTGACCGAGTTCGCCAAAGTGGCGGAACGCCGCTTGCTGGAATACCGCGAATCCTCGCGTACCGAGCGCCGTTCCGCGATGGATGCGGTGCGCTATCTGGTGCCCGATCGCGCGTTCAAGATGCAGATCTCCGAGTTGGAACTGGACGACGACATCAACCGGGCACTGTCGCGCATGGACAATGTCGGCGATCTGATGATCCGCATGTTGTCGGACGAACAGAACCTGACCCAAACCCTCAAGCAGGGCGGGGCGGCGGATGATGCCATGGAAGCGATCCGGTATGCGCTGGACGATCTCGTCATCCTGGCACCCGAACGTGAGGCAGCGACGCCGGAACCCGAACCCGAACTGGAAGAACCAGAGGTCGAAGCGGCCCCTGTAGAAGAACGACCTGCGGCGCTCGAGCCTGCGGAAATGGCAGAAACCGAGGCTGAGCTGCTGGGTGAAGTCGGGACCGTGGTTGACGACGAGGTTGAAGCTGTGCCACCGGCGTTTGTCGAGCCGGAACCGATTGTTCCGGTCGTTCCAGGCGTGGATGAGGAATTCGATGACAAGCCGCGCCGCAAGCCGGTGAAGCATGCTACGCCGGCTGATGAAGAAGTGGTGCTCGACCCGGATTCTGAAGAAGAACTACGCCGTCGCGGCAAGAAATCGAAAGAAAAGCAACGACAGTTGGTCTTCGACGAAGATCGCGGTGAAGTCGTCGCGAAGCGTCGCCGTAAAGGCAGCCGCAAGCGCGAAGAGTGGGACGAGTATCTCGACTAGCGAATATTCGGACGCGCAGCAGTGGCGCGCACCACAATTGGCGGGCCGTCGTCGCCCCTGGTGCGTGAGGCTGCTGCGTGATCTGTGCTTTGGCGGGGCAGGCAGGATGGCATGAGCAAGACTGGCGCACAACCCCGGCGACGGCATGTACCACAGCGGACATGTGTTGTCTGTCACACCACCGCCGACAAACGCGTCCTAACCCGGGTGGTCCGCACGACCGACGAGGGGGTACACGTCGATCCGACGGGTAAGCGCAGCGGCCGTGGAGCTTATCTGTGTGACCAGCCCGCTTGCTGGGATCGCGCGTTGACGACGGATGTTCTGGCCCGTGCGCTGCGTACGGCGCTAACCGAGGAAGACCTGGAGCGTCTGCGTGTGGCGCATCCCGGCAGCGGATAACCTTTACAGGCGCAGCCTGTGTTTTTCGTTCTTTGTCAGACCAATGAAAGGAGATAAGCGGGTCCTGCCGCCTCTGCGACAGCTTCACCGCACTATCTATGCCTAAAGAAAAACAAATTCTGGAAGTCCCAGAGTTTCTTACGGTCCGGGAACTGGCCGATTTGATGCAAGCCAGCCCGATTGAGGTGATGAAGGAACTGATCACCAACGGGATCATGGCATCGATCAACCAGCAGATCGATTATGACACGGCGGCCATTGTGGCCGACGGGATGGGCTATGAAGCCCGCCCGGTGCAAGCGCCCGAACCCGAAAAGTCCGAACAGGAAAGCACACAGCAGTGGCGGCGGTTGTACGAGGGCCAGGACAAATCGCAGTTCGTGGCGCGCCCGCCCGTGGTGACCGTATTGGGTCACGTCGATCACGGCAAAACCTCGTTACTCGACGTGATTCGACGGGCGAACGTCACGGCAGGTGAAGCAGGCGGGATCACGCAGCATATTGGCGCGTATCAGGTCACGCACGACGGGCGGCTGATCACTTTCCTGGATACGCCGGGTCACGAAGCCTTCACCGCAATGCGCTCGCGCGGGGCGCAGGGCGCGGATATTGCCGTGCTGGTCGTGGCGGCGGACGATGGCGTCATGCCCACCACGCGCGAAGCGGTGGCCCATGTGCGCGCCGCTGGGACGCCGGTCGTCGTCGCCCTCAACAAAATCGACAAACGCAATGCCAATCCGGAACGCGTCAAGCAGCAGTTGGCCGAAGAACTCGACCTGCGCTCGGATGAATGGGGCGGGAATACGCTGGTCGTCCCGGTCAGCGCCAAGACGGAACAGGGCATCGAGGATCTGCTCGAAGCGATTCTCCTGGTGGCCGACGAAACCGAAATCCTCGCGAATCCCGACGCGCCAGCGGCGGGCACCGTGCTCGAAGGCCGTATGGAAAGCGGACGCGGCCCAGTCGCAACTCTGCTGATACAAAACGGCACACTGCACACCGGGGACATCGTCATGGCCGGTGTGGCGCAAGGGCGCATCAAGCGTATGTTTGACGAGCACGGCACCGTCATCACCGAGGCCGGGCCGTCGCGCCCCGTGTCGGTGATGGGTCTGGACGAACCGCCGCATGCCGGGCAGATGTTTGAGGTCGTGCAGAGCGTGAAGTTAGCGCGCACGACGACCCAGGAACGCCGCGCGGTGCTGGCCGAACAGGCCATCAAGCCGCCGATGGGCATGACGCTCGAAGACGTGTTCAGCCGCTTCCAGGCCGGACGAGACCAAAGAATTGCTGCTCATCGTCAAGGTGGACGTGGATGGCTCGTTAGAGCCGGTCGTCAAGTCGCTTGAGAACCTGGATGTCGAAAGTCTGAAGGTACGCGTGTTGCATGCCGACGTGGGCGACATCACCGAGAACGATGTCAATCTCGCCAGTGCGTCTGATGCAATCGTGATCGGGTTCAACGTTACCGCCGACTCCGCTGCCGAGCATCTGGCCGAGTCCCTGGGTGTGGACGTGCGGACCTACGACATCATCTACAAATTGATTGAGAGCGTCGAGCTGGCGCTGCACGGTCTGTTGGAACCTGAATACGCCGATCGTACGTATTGGCGTGGCCGAAGTGCGCCGCGTGATCCGAGTGCCGAAGATCGGCAATATCGCGGGCTGTTACGTGCTGGAAGGCACGATCCGGCGCAATTCCAAGACGCGCGTTGTGCGGCGCGGCGAAGTGCTCGCCAAGGATTTGTCGGTGGGCAGCCTGAAGCGTTTCGAAGAGGATGTGCGCGAAGTGCGTACCGGCTTTGAATGCGGGATCGGGTTGGATAATTTCCACGACTATTCCGAAGGTGACCGGATTGAATTCTACGTGCGCGAGCGGGTGAATTAACCCGCCAGGGCGCATCACGCAGAGAATGATTGCGAGGGCCAGGCAAGTGTGCTGGCCCGCGCTTGTTTGAGAGCCCGACGATGCGCGTCTTGATTGCCGGAGTGGCCGCCAACAGTGGCCGGATGCTGGCCGAACGGCTGCTGGCGATGCCGGGCGTTGAAAGTGTGATCGGCCTCGACGAAGGGCGCTGTACGCCGCCTGTGCCCGGGTTGCACTTTGTGCGTGCGCCCTATAATCAGCCGGAATGGACCGCGCAGCTATCGAGTGTGGATGCCGTCGTGCTGCTGATGGGGCTGCACTGGCCGCGCCGCCGCCAAACGCCGGAATCTGCGCTTGTGGCAAACAGCAAGGCTGTCGTCCAGGCGGCGTTGGGGGCCGGCGTATCGAAGATCGTCGTTGCGCAGAGCGCCGCGTTGTATGGCGCGCAGCCTCCCGGCCCGTTGACGGAATCGGCACCACTGCGCGGGCAGTCCGCCAGCGCGTATGCGCGGGCGCGCGCCCAGATGTCGGATTTCCTGGTGGCAATCGCGCCCCGGTTCGTGCAAACCACGATCACCGAACTGCGGGCCGCCTGGATTTGCGGACCGCACCACATGACTCCGATTCGGGTTCTGACGGGGCAGCCAGTCTTAGTGTGCGGGGCCGAGGAGCGCGTGCTGCAGGTCGTCCACGAGGATGATCTGGTCACGGCGCTGCTGCTGACGCTGGCTGAAACGCTCCCGGGGGCGTATAATGTCGCGCCCGATGACGGTGTGAGCTTTCGCGACCTCGCGAGCCTGTTAGGCGACAGCCGGGCCTGTATGCCGCTGGCCGGAATCGTTTTGCGGGCGTGGTGGGAGTGGCGCTGGCGCGGCCAGCCGGTTCCGCCGGATTGGACACGGTCGCTGTACCGGGCCTGTATGTTGGACGCCGGGCGGCTGCGCACTGCGGGTTGGACTCCGGCGCATGGCACGCGCGCGACACTCACCGCCGCTCTGGCTGCCTACCGCACCTGAAGTTCGTTACGAGGTGGCGTGCATGCACCGGGGAGGGCTGGTTGGTTGTGAGAGAATGGACGGAACGATATGACTACGATTAAACAACAACGCGCGGCGCGTCTGATTCACGAGATCATCACCGAACTGCTGATGGGCGAAGTCACAGACCCTGCGCTGCAAGATGTGACGGTAATCGATGTGACGGTCGATCGCGAGATCGAATACGCGGATATCTACGTGCATTCGTTCGACGAGCGCGATCCGGTTATGGCGGGGTTGGAGCGCGCGACCGGGTTCTTGCGGCGCGAGCTGGCGGCGCGTACGCATTTCCGCCGCACACCCGCCTTGATATTTCACTGGGATTTTGCGGTTGAGCGGGGCGAGCGGATCGAGTCAATATTGCAAACGCTCGATATTCCGCCCGCTGAAGATGCGCCTGCTGAGGGGGAACAAGACGTCGATGACGATGGATTGGAATAAAGCTGCTGCGTTGGTGAGCGGTGCTCAGAACGTTTTGGTCGTGACGCACGTCGCGCCAGACGGCGACGCGATTGGATCGCTGATGGGGTTGGTCAACGCGCTGCGCGAGCAGGGCAAAACGGTGATCGCGGCGGTTGACGAAGGTGTCCCGTCCGATCTGCTGTTCGTACCCGGCGCGGACAGTGTGCTTCCGGCGCTGGATGGCGTGGCGGTGGATCTGGTAATCGCCGTGGATTGCGGTGATGAATCGCGTATGGGCCAGGTGGGACAGGTCGGCAAGCGCAGCGGTGCGCCGCTGATCAATTTGGACCACCATCGTACCAATACGCTCTTCGGCGATGCGAATCTGGTGGATGTGATGACCTGTGCGGCGGCGGAAGGCGTGCTCGACTGGCTGGATCACATGGGAGTGGGGATTTCGCCTGCGGTGGCAACTTGTTTGCTGACCGGCATCGTGACCGACACGCTGTGCTTCCGTACCGATACCGTGACGAGCGCGACCTTTGGCAAAGTCCAGCGCCTGATGAGTTTCGGTGCGCCGCTGACCGAGATCGTGCAGCGCACGGTCAGTCACATTTCATACGCCGGTCTGCGGCTGTGGTCCCAGGTGATGCCCACCCTCCAGCTTGATCATCACGTGATCTGGGCCACCATCACGCGAGGCATGTACGAAGCCTCCGGTTACACCGGCTCCGACGACGCGGGATTGGTCAGCACGCTGGTCATGGCGGACGAAGCGTACATTTCGATCGTGTTCCGCGAAAAGCCGGACGGCGCGATCGAAATCGGCATGCGCGCCGTGCCGGGTTTCGATACGTCGGATGTGGCGGTGGCGTTGGGCGGCGGCGGTCACAAGCTGGCATCCGGCGCGACCGTGCGGGGCGAAACGCTGGAGACGCTCGTGCCGCGCGTCGTGGCCATGCTGTGCGACGCTGTGGACGCGGGCAATCCGCTGGTCCGGTGAGCGCGTGAATCCCGACCGCGATGATCCGATTTTCGGCTTGCTGAATATCGACAAGCCCCAGGGTCCGACCAGTCACGATCTGGTGGCGGCAGTGCGGCGCGGCACGGGGGTCAAGAAAGTGGGGCACGCCGGGACGCTCGATCCGATGGCGACCGGCGTGCTTGTAATCTGTCTCGGCCCGGCCACGCGTCTCAGCGAGTATGTGATGGGTCACCCGAAAACCTACCTTGCGCGGTTGCGTTTCGGCGTGGTGACGGCCACCTACGACGCCGAGGGCGATATCGTCGCCGAAGACCCTCGCCCGATTAGCCGTGACGCGGTCGAGACGGCGCTGGACGCGTTTCGCGGCGCGATCCTGCAGGTGCCGCCGATGGTCAGCGCGTTGAAACAGGGCGGGCGCAAGCTCTATGATCTGGCGCGAGCGGGTATCGAGGTCGAGCGGGAGCCGCGTCCAGTGACGATTACGCGCCTCGATTTGACCGCGTGGGCGCCGCCGTTCGCCGATCTGTGGGTGGAGTGTTCGCCGGGCACCTACATTCGCTCGCTGGCGCACGATCTCGGCCAGGCAGTCGGCGTCGGCGCCCATCTGGTGGGGCTGCGGCGCGCCGCGAGCGGCCAGTTTCGTGTCGAAGAGGCTGTGCCATGGGCCGCGTTCGAGGAGTCCATGCGCGCCGCGACGTGGCGCGCCCATTTGCTGCCCGCCGATCACGCCGTAGCGGACCTGCCCGTTGTCGTTCTTACGGCGGAGGCCGTCGAGGACGTGCGCCACGGACGCATGATCGGTGCGGACAGCGCGGACCCCGATCTGGCGCGGGCTTACGATCCCGCGGGGCGGTTTGTGGCGGTGCTGGCGCGCCAGGGCGACCTTTGGCAGCCGCACAAGGTGTTCGGTTAACCCTCTTTTGGTTCCCCATCCTCGTCAGTGACCTGAGTTTTGTGTAAACTCTACTGGACTTCATTCCACCCACAGGGGCAAGATGAATTTATGCGACATGTGACTCGTTTGGAAGACGCGCGGCCATCCGGGCCGACGATCGTCGCCGTGGGGATGTTCGATGGCGTGCATCTGGGACATCGCTATTTGCTCACCCGGCTGATCGAAACCGCTCGCGCTGAGGGTTGTGTTCCCGCTGTACTGACCTTCTATCCTCATCCGGACGTGGTTTTGGGCCGTGCAAGCGGGCGCTATTATCTCACGTCTCCGGAGCAGCGCGCAGAATTGCTGGGATCGCTGGGCGTCGAGCTGGTTATCACGCATCCTTTTGACGACGAGGTGCGGCAGATTCGAGCGGCGGCCTTCGTGGACCGTCTGGTGACGCATCTCGATCTGTGCGGGCTGTGGGTCGGGCCGGATTTCGCGCTGGGCTACAAGCGCGAAGGGAATGTCGCGTTTTTACGTGCGCAGGGAGCTGAGAAAGGGTTCAGCGTCGAATTGGTAGATCTTCTGACGAACGATAACACGGGTAACGTGATTAGCAGCAGTGGCATCCGCACGGCGCTTGAAGCGGGAGACGTGGCGCGGGCCGCGCATCATCTGGGGCGTCCATACCGGCTGGAAGGCGAAGTCGTGCGCGGTGATGGTCGCGGCCGGACGATCGGTTTTCCGACGGCCAATATCGACGTGTGGGACCAGCAAGTGCTGCCCATGAAGGGCGTGTATGCGGGCTGGGCGCATCTCAACGGCGAGACGTTCAAAGCTGTCGCCAACATCGGGAACCGGCCCACTTTTGATGGCAAGCTCGTGACGGTTGAAGCCTATCTGCTCGACTTCGACCGTGACATTTACGGCCAGCATCTGATCTTCGATGTGATCGCTTTTTTGCGTCCGGAGTTGAAGTTCAGCGGCATTGATGAACTCGTGGAACAAATCGGGCAGGATGTAGAGCGGGGCCGTGCGCTGCTAGACGAGCCGCCGGGCGCGTAGCTGATCAGGCAGTGGCGTTGTTGTGCGGACTCAGAACAGTCCGGATCGCCTCTAGCATGAAATCCGCGAACAAACGCCCTTCGGCGTCGTGGGCCACAATTTCGTCCAGTGTCAGCCATGCGACCGCCGCGATCTCGTCCGGCGCGGCGACGATCACCTCGCTGCACGGGTACACGTGGAAGAGGTGATGCTCATTGCCGCGGTGCACAAACGCCCCGACGAACTGCACCAGCTCCACCTCAAGTTGGAACTCCTCGCGTAGTTCGCGGCGCAGCGTCGCTTCGAGGTCGACATCTTCCGATGCGATTCGTCCACCCGGTAGTGACCACTTGCCCGTGTTAGCGGGATTCATGTAGTGGTGCTGGACCATCAGCACGCGATCGCCGCGCTGGACGATCCCTCGCGCCGTCAGGACGGGCACTTTCGAATCCGACACGCCGCGCTACCCTTTCCGGGGGAGGCGGTAGCCCAGGCGGCGCAGAGCGTTATCGTCGCGCCGCCAGTTCTTCAGCACTTTGACCCACAATTCAAGGTACACGCGCGTCCCAACGAACGTTTCAATCTCCTCGCGCGCCTGCTGGCTGATCGTCTTGAGCATGGCTCCGTTCTTGCCGATCACGATGCCCTTGTGCGAGTCCCGCTCGACATACACCGTCGCGCTGATGTAAGTCATCTCGTCGCTGCGGCGCTTGAATTCCTCCACCTGCGTGGCGACGCCGTGCGGCACTTCCTGGTCCAGGTTGAGCAGCACCTTCTCACGGATCATCTCTGCGACGATGTCGCGCACGGCAGTGTCCGAAATCTGGTCGGCGGGATAATAGCGCGGGCCAAGCGGCAGCTTATCGATCAGGTGTGCCAGCACGGCGGCACAGCCGTCGCCGCCTTTGGCGTTGGTGCGCAGCGCGTCCGCGTCGGGCACCAGTGCGTGCAGTGTCGCGCACGAGGACTCGAGCTGTTCCGGCAACTCTACCAGATCGATCTTGTTGAGCACCAGCAGGACCGGCGTGACATCCAGCGCGGAGCGTACCAACTCCGCGATGCGCCTGATCTTCGATACTGGGCGGCGCGCTGGAATCCACCACGAAGACGATCACGTCCGCATCGCGCAGGGCTTCGACCGCGACATTGACCATGAATTCGCCCAATGCCGTGCGCGGATTGTGAATGCCCGGCGTATCCACGAACACGATCTGCACGTCGTCGCGCGTCAGGATGCCCAGCTGGCGCAGACGTGTGGTCTGCGGCTTGGGGCTGACGATGGCGATCTTCTCGCCCAGCAGCGCGTTCATCAGCGTGGACTTGCCCACGTTAGGCCGCCCGATCACGGCGACAAAGCCGCTTTTGTGGCCTTCAGGCAGATCGTCCTCGTCCGGAATCGGGAGCAGATCGTCAAAATCGTCGGTCATCAGCATTCCTCATGTGGCGTTCTAGCACCCCTGTGAAGTGGGGAGCGCAGGACCGCTGCGCCGCCGCGTATTGTACCACATTCGCGGGCGAGCGGGATGGTCAGAACGGGGACGGCCAGGAACCAAACTCACCGCCGAGATCGCAAAAGACGCGGAGAAAAACATGAAAAAAATCCGGGGAAACAGGTCCTCTCGCTTTTCCCGCTCCGATCTCTGCGCCCTCTGTGGTAACCGCTTTCAATCAGGCATGGCGGCACGAGCTGCAATGCGATCCCACGTGCGGCAAAAAGCGCACTCGCCGTCATTCGTGGTCGGCTGCTCGCAGCGCGGGCAGGTGTTGAGCGCGACGGCTTCGCCGGCATCCGCCAACGCGAACACGCCGTAATCATCCCGCGCCTTCAAAAAACGCAGGAAAAACTGGAGCTTGACGCCCGGGCTGTCGAGTTCCATCTGGTTGAGAATCTCTTTATAGCGCAGACTCGTAGCGCCTGCCGCGTGTGGGCATTCTTCGTAAACGTAGTCGATGCCGCGCAAAATGGCATAAGCTGCCATCTCGCGCTCGTAGAAGCGGAACAGCGGCTTGACTTTGCGCGCTAAGCCCGGATGGCTCGGCGGTAGAACTGGACCCTGGCGCGCCAGATAATCAGTTTGCCAGGTGAGCGTATTGCCAAACAGCACGGCGGCTTCGTCGTCGAGATTGTGGCCCGTCGCCAGTACATCGTAGCCGTGATCGAGCGCCACCCGGTTCATGATATGGCGCTTGGTTAGCCCGCACAGCGAACACGGTTTTTTGTGTCCGCGCAGCGTCAGGCGGGCCGCTGCCGGAATCGTCGCGCCGTAGATTTGCTCCACGTCGACGGTGTGCAGCGTCAGCGCCTGATCGGGCCGCGCGGCGATGAAGTCCTGCACGTAACCGTAGGATTGACCGCTGTAATCGATGCCGCCGTCGATGCCCAGACCGATATACAGCCCGTCCGCCTGATAGCCGAGCGTCAGCAGGATGTCCCACAGGGCCAGACTATCTTTGCCGCCGCTCACCGCCACGAGAATCCGTTCGTCGCGGGTCGCCATGTGGTATTTCTCGATGAAACGATCGGTCTGCTTGTGGACCCAGTCAACAAAGTGCGGACCACACAGCGCCAGCTTGTGCTGGCGCATGTTGACGGCGGCTTTTTCGCCACATACCCGGCAGTAGAGCGGCCCGCGAATGCGTCCGGCCATACGCTCAGCCTCCCGAGATAGTGGCGATCAGCTTGATGTGATCGTTAACCCGCACGATGACTTCTTCCGTGATCAGGGTGCCGTCGCGCGTGGCGAGGACGGTTTCCGGATTCAGTCCGCAGGCCAAAATCGCGTCGTGCAGGCTGGTGCCTGGCGCTACGGTGAAGGCTTCGCGGCGGTAGGTGAGCGTCGCAGTTTTGGTGGGCGCTGCCGAAGTGACTGTGTTGGCCTGGTTGTTTTCTGTCATGTGTCACACCTTGACCTCTTCCAACCCATCAATCTGCCCAGATTATAGCAGTCGGGGGAGATAGTTCAATCGTATGTGATGGAAGTGGCGCGGGCTACTGGTCGCTCTGGTAGAGTGTCTTGAGCACGATGCGCTGCGTGTTGCGCAGCCGGTCGCTGATCACTTCGGCGATGCGCCGCATGATGGTGAGTCCCAGCGTCGGACTATCGTCGAGCAGACGGTTGAAGGCGATACCGTCCAGCGCCGCGAGGCGGCTGCGCTCCTGGCAGACCGCTGCGGCTGTGTAGTAGTGGGGCGGCATGAACCCGGACCACCCGACAAGCTGGCCCGGCGTCCCAAGCGTGACGATCGTGAGCGGCTGGTTCAATGAAGTGGCCTGTACCTGCACGCTGATTTTGCCGCTGATCAGGATATACAGGCGGCTGGCCTCTTCGCCTTCGCGAAAGAGCGCTTCGCCAGCCACACAGGTGACATCCTCCGCCAACATGGCGAACGCTGTCAACTGGTCTTCGGTTAGGCCGGCGAAAATCGGGCTGGCAGACAGCATGGTCGGGGTGATCATAGTGACTCTCCTCTGCTTGAGAACCGCGGCGGCAGGTGTGCCGCGCTCAGGCGGTCGTAAGACTGCTCGCAGCATAACACAACCTGCCGTATGAGAAAAGAAAAAGCTGACCGTCCTGACGCATCCTGTGCGGGCGGGCGCGCTGTCAGGTGAGCGTAGGGAGCGTCGGTATGGGGTCGGATGGGCGTCAGGGGGCGGTCCAGATTGTGGAACTGTTCGCGCGTATAGTACGTATATTAAGCAGGAAATGATGTCGATACACGGCATACGGGTGCAAGAGGACCACGGTCATGAACAATTCCTACCAGAACATGCGGCTGCACGAATGGATCGCACAGGGGCGGGCGAACGGTGCGATTGGTGATGCGCAGACGGTTGTGTTGGCCTACTGCATGGACGAACGCGAGGCACTCGCCTGGATCGCGGATATTGTCGAGGGCCGCACTTCGGAACTTCAGGCGCTGACCTTCATGCGGCGCGTGCTGCAAAACGCGCCGGAAATGGCACACGCGGTGCTGTGAAAATAAAGAGCTGCGGTGCAAAATCTGTTGAGGGCGCAGCGGGGAATTGAGACCTTCCTCGCTGCGCTCTTGTGATCTTCTCTGTGTCTTATTTGGTCCTGTTTGCTGCAATACTTCCTCGCTGTTTCCCGCGCTTTGGGCTTCTCCCGTAAGGTGTGCTAAGGTTATGCAAGCGTGGGCTGCTCAGGCATCTGATTGAAAAGCCCGGCCCACGCCGGGAGCGCATCATGGCGAATGCAGTGGGCGGCTTGCTGGCCGTTTTTGTCCTCGTTTTCATCAATGGATTTTTCGTGGCTGCCGAATTTGCCCTGGTTGGATCGCGCCGCACGCGCATTGCCCAACTGGCTGAAGAAGGGCACGCGGGGGCAGTCGCGGCACAGCAGGCTATCAACCATCTGGATAACTACATTGCGGCTACCCAGCTTGGGATCACGCTCGCCAGCCTGGGGCTGGGCTGGATCGGTGAACCGGCCATCGGCGGGCTGTTGGAATCCTTATTTGAGGCGGTGCTGCCGCACCATCTCGCGGTTGGGTTGGGTCACGGTTTCGCAATCGCGGTCGGATTCGCGCTGGTGACGATGCTGCACATCACTTTCGGAGAACTCGCGCCTAAGTCGATCGCGCTGCAATACCCGGAAGGCACGTCGATCATCGTGGCGCGGCCCACGACCGTGTTCTTCCACGTGTTCCGCCCGGTGATCTGGATCATGAACGAAATCGGTAACGGCGTCGTGCGCCTGATGGGCTTCCAGCCCGCCAGCGGACACGAGCACGTCCATTCGGCGGAAGAGCTGGGCATGTTAGTACACTCCGCGTACGAAGCCGGGTTGATCGAAGACACCGAAGAACAACTCTTACAGGCGGCCTTCGATTTCGGCGATATTTACATTCACGAGGTAATGCAGCCACGCGTTGAAGTCGATGCGATTGCCGTCGATGCGCCGTTTCGCGTCGTGTTAGAGAAAGTCTCGACCGGCCCCTATTCGCGCTATCCCGTATACCGCGACTCGATCGACCGGGTGGTGGGCGTGCTGCATACAAAGGACCTGTTCGATTTGATCGTCCATAAGCCGGAGCTGCTGGCCCAGGACGTGCCAGATGCCCCGCTCGACCTGTCGACCGTGCTGCGGACGCCGCTGTTTTTCCCGGAGCGGGCCAGCGTGGATCGCGTGTTGGAGCAAATGAAGCGCCGCAAGATGCATTTTGCCGTGGTGATCGACGAGTTTGGCGGGATGGCAGGCATCGCCACGATGGAAGATATTCTCGAAGAATTGGTCGGCGAAGTGCAAGACGAATTCGACCTGGAGGCCGCCCACGGGAATCTGGATGACGCCGCCGCGCTGATCGACGGCCTCACGAGCATGCACGACGTGACCGAGCGCTTCGGCGAGCCGGGTGGCAGCCCCCAGTCAGCGACGATCGGCGGGTACGTGGCCGAACGCCTCGATCGGATCCCTATCGTGGGCGACTGTGTGCCATTTGGGGAATTGCGCGTGCGCGTCGAAGAAATGGACGAGATGCGCGTGGCGCGTGTGCGCTTTGTGACTCGTGATTCCGGTCCAGACGGCTGTCGGCCCGGTGATTCCGCCGAAGGATCAGTCGACAACGCTGGTCCGGATGCTGACGAGTCACCCGCTGGCCGGTGAGGCCGGCTCCCGTGATGACTGTTCTCGATCATCTGCCCCAACCCGCTGAGCGCCGCATAGCGCTGCGCGTCACCCCGGCGGCAGAACGCGCGCTGCGCGGCGGGCATCCCTGGGTATTCGATCAGGCGATTCTCTCCCAAAGCCACGAGGGTATGCCCGGCGACTTGGCCGTGATCTTCGACGGCAAACGGCGCTTCATGGCCGTCGGACTGTACGATCCCGATTCCCCGATCCGGGTGCGCATTCTCCAACACCGCACCCCCGCCACGATCAACGCGGTGTGGTTCGTGGACCGCTTGCGCGCGGCGGCAGCGCGGCGCGATCCGCTGTTGGGGCAGGGCACGGATGGGTACCGGATGGTACATGGCGAGAATGACGGCTTGCCCGGCCTCGTAATCGACCGCTACGCGGACACCCTGGTTATCAAGCTGTATAGCGGGGCTTGGCTGCCGCACCTGCGCGCCGTGGTGGAAGGGTTAGCGGCGGTGCAGCCCAGCGAGCACGTGGTATTGCGCGTCAGCCGGGGTGTGGAGGCTATCACCGCCCGCCACGATCTGCGCGACGGCACACTGTTGGCCGGGGAGTCATTCTCCGGGACTGTGCGGTTTCGTGAAAACGGTCTGCGGTTTGCCGCTGACGTGGTCCGCGGACACAAAACTGGCTTTTTCTTCGATCAACGCGAGAACCGAGCCCAGGTGCGCGCGCGAGCGGCAGGACGACGCGTGCTGGACGTGTTCGCCTACAGCGGCGGGTTTTCGGTCTACGCGGCCGCGGGCGGCGCGCTCAGCGTGACGAGTCTGGATGCCAGCGCGCCCGCGTTGGCCGCAGCGGTAGAGAACATGGCGCTCAATCGGGACGATCCCCGCGTGGCGGCAGTCGAACACACGACGATCACTGCCGACGCGTTCGCGGGCCTGGAGAGTTTCCGTGGGTCGGGCGAGCGTTTCGACATGGTGATTGTCGATCCGCCATCGTTTGCCAAAAGCGCGGCAGAAGTGGAACGGGCGCTGGCCGCATATGTGCGGCTGGCGCGTCTCGCGCTGGACGTGTTGACTCCCGTGGGTGGCGTGCTCGTAATGGCATCGTGCTCAAGCCGGGTGACGCCGGATGCGTTCTTTGACGCGGTGACGCGTGTTGCGCGTGAAAGAGGACATACGTTGGGCGAAGTGTTAACCACGGGGCACGCGCTCGATCATCCGGTGGGATTCCCGGAGGGCGCGTACCTCAAATGCCTATTTGCCACGGTCGTTAGTTAGCCGCGATCCCGTGCCACGTCCAAATGCCAGTCATATTCCAGGAACTGAACGCGCAGATCGTCGGTGTGGGCGGTAATGAATTCGCGATCGCGTTCGTCAGGCAGATAACGTGCCACACAGCACAGCAACGAACCATAGCCACCGATCCCCACCTGGTTGCGCCAGCTTCCTCCAAAATCACGCGCGTAACGACGGAAAATTGAAGACAGGTAGATCGTCATCGTGTCCCGATCGAGGATCAGCCCGTTCGCACCGATGAAATAATAGCCGGCGTGGGTGAGCTGGGTGTCGAGCGCGTCCGCGCGATACAACTCGATAGGGAGCAGGGCCTTTACGGATGGGTTCAGTGCAAAATGAATGCGCGGGTCGAGCGGGTCGCGGCAGAACCTCCGCCTGGGAT
Source organism: uncultured Chloroflexia bacterium (assembly GCA_963826505.1). Lineage (GTDB taxonomy): Bacteria > Chloroflexota > Anaerolineae > Aggregatilineales > Aggregatilineaceae > CAWGXG01. The sequence goes on along the minus strand of CAWGXG010000008.1, from coordinate 1,535,315 downwards.
CGCGTGCCAGAAAGCGGGGTCCGGGGACGGCGGGGTGCCCGGCGTTAGCGCGCAGGATACCATGCTCGATGTCGTCGGCGCTGAAGCGGTAGCCATTGACGACGTAAGCCGCCCGCTCGAAAAACCCGTCGATCTCACGGACACTGCGCCGCACGCCGTACGCGATCGCAGCGTGGATCATCAATGCGTTGTAGAGATTGATCCAGAAGGCCATGCGTTGTCCGCGCTCGGTCAGGCTGAGCAGATCGAAGGTACGCAGAGCTACCGCCGCCGCCGTGATCTCGTCTAGCTCGACGACGGCGCCAAGACCCGCGTAATCGACCTGGCTCGCGTCGGGATCGAAGGCATAAGCGACCAGTTGACTCATGGTATTGTGAAGGCGTGCTGCGGGATTCGGGCCGGAGACTGCCCCGGGAGCCGCAGGCGTCGTCACCTCCGGCGAGACGCAATTCAGCGCTTCGTCGGAGCGGATGCGGTGTACCCATCGGAACATCTTCACGGGTAGGTACACCGGGACAGGCGAGATCGTGCCCCCTGGGCACGGCTCTGTGTTCACGGCGTTATTGAATAGCGGGCACAGTGCCCAGGTCGCCAGCGATCGGTGTGAGCAGGTTGCCGTAAATCCACGCTGAAGTGCCGTCGGCGGGCAGCGTAATCTTGTACCAGGTCTCATTTTCTGCCGAACCCTGGATAAAGAGCAGCGCGCCACTGCTCAGTACGCCTACGATTTCGCCATTAGTGGTTGGCTGATCGCGCAGATTGGCCGCGCCCTGAGCCGTGCTGACGCGCACGACAACGGGCAGCACGTCCGCGATGGCCGCGCGATTGTCAACCGCGACCGGTTCCCACGAACGGTGGCGTTCTTCGCTATCGGTCGTGTTGGTGAGGTTGCTCAACAGGCCGGTGCGTAATTCCTGGCGGAACACATCCCAAGTGGCGGTCCCCAGGTCGAAATCGGTATCGCGCAGGTAGACGATCTGAGTTTGGTCCGGACTGAAGATCGGCTCACGCTCTAAGACGTCGGGCGTGTAAGTAACGTTGTGCGCGTCCGCGTCGGCATTGCAGCCGCCCCCGTTAAAGATGCAGGTGGCTGGCATTACGTAAATATCGGCGTCAGGGCTTTCGGTCGTATAGGCGATCCACTGCCCGTCCGGGCTCCAGTTGGGTGTGACGCCGTGCGCGACGGAAATGTCTGTCTGGGTATTCGTGTCAAACGCGCGGATTTCGAAATGAATATCATTGCCATCCACGATGCGCCGGTTGTAAAGCAGGAAGCGCCCGGTCGGATCGAACGAGACGCGGCTGGCGTTGGAGTCGAAGCTGGTGAGCTGCGTCAATCGCCCGGTAGGGATGTCGTACACGTACAAATTGAAGGTCTGCGTTTCGTCGCGGTCGGAGTAGATGACTATCTGCGACCCATTGGGATTCCAACCGCCCGCGTAATCTTGGTGAACGCCATCATTGGGCACCAACGGGCGCGCAGTACCGGTCGCCACATCAAACAACATGACAGCGGCGGTGCGCGGGGCGAGATCGGAGCGGGTGGGATCGGGTCGCCAATCTGTGGGAGAACTGCCGCCACAGATCGACGTGTACATGATGTTCATCCCATCGGGACTCCACGCGCCGTCGCGCAGCCAGCAGCCTGGTTCGGTTTCGTTGACGATATACGTCTTCTGCGAACCGTCGGCCAGCATGGTGAACAGTCCGCCGTCATCGCCCAGAACCAGGCGGCCCGGCGGCGTGGGGAACGCGCCGCTCTGGCCAAAAGTGACTCCAGGCAGGATAAATGCGCTCAGAGCGCAAATGAGCAGGGCAGCTTTTCGGACCATAAACTCCGCTCCTTAACTATCATCGCGAGGATGGTGCAGCCGTCCGCTGATGGCCGCCAGCGATGCCCGTGGCGCACGATCTGCGGGTTGCCGGACGCCTAGCCCATGCTCGACGCCACGACTGTATTGTTTATGGCGCGTAAGCCGGGGAATGTCAAGCGGCGAGTGTAGTACTTTTGGTGTGTGCTGCACAGGTTGCCGAAAATTGGAATCTGTGTCGGCAGTTTTTAGCGTCGTAGCTAAGATCAATAACAGTTGTACAAAGACGGATGGGGGGCAGGCACTTGGCGGACCCAATTGGAGAGGACAGCATGAAAACGGTGAAACGATTCTGGATCATAGTGATGGTGGCTGCGATCGCGGCACTGCCAGCAGGCGTGGTTGCGGCCTCAGGACAGTCTGGCCCTGGGTTGGCGATTCACCAGGATGGCGCGGGGGAGATCACATACGATACCCCGGTACAGGGCACCATTGACGGGGCGGCTTACCAGCCGCAGAGCTGGACGTTTACGGCGCAGGGCGCCGACCGGCTGACCGCGCGCGTAGAACGAACGGACGGCAATTTGATTCCGAATCTGACTTTGCTGGACTCGGATGGTAACGACGTCGCCCAGAGTTATGGGGCCGATCACACCTATGCTGCTGCCGTGATTGACAATACTACGCTGCCACAAGCCGGGACCTACACCTTTGTGGTATCGCGTTACCAGGATGCCGATGGCGAAACCAGCGGGTCGTTCCAGTTGAGCGTGACCGCGTTGGGTGTGGGCGAAGACAACCCCGCCAATACGACTCCGGTCGCGTCGGTGAACCTGGACGACACCGTCACCGGGGAGATTACGCCGATGCATTGGTCCCAGGTCTACACTTTTGAGGCAGAGGCGGGCGATTATATTGGCGCCACATCGCAGCGCACCAGCGGCACGCTGATCGCGCAGCTTTCGCTGCTGGACAACAACGGCCAGGAACTGCGCACGGGCTACCCCGATAACATCGGCGTGACGACCGTCCTGAGTGGTTATGAAGTGTCCTACACCGGCCAATACAGTGTCGCCGTCGTGCGCGATCGCGGCATCAATGGCGTTACAGGCGGGCAGTATGCGTTGACGGTTCAACTATTGGGATCGGGCGAGGACAGCGATCGGCTGACGGGGACGCAGCCCGGCATGATTCAGCAGTACAACACCACGCAGACCGGCGAAATCACCAACGCGAACTGGTACCAGGACTGGCAATTCCGCACCGTGTCCGCCGACACATTCACGATCTCGGTGCAGCGATCGCCTGAATATTCACCTGATACACCCAACACGCTGATTCCGGACGTGGTGTTGGTCGATGCGCTCGGCAACGAAATGCGCCGGGGTTACCCGAACGATGACAACGCCTCCGCCAGCATTGATCGCTATACGTTGAGCGACGCGGGGATGTATATTGTGCGGGTCGAGCGTGACGGGGGCAAGGACGGTCTCACGACCGGAGGGTACGAGGTCACGATCACGTTGGATGGTATTGGCCCGGACAGCCCCAGCCTTGCCGAATCCAGCGGTGAAGTGACCCTAGGTACGCCAGCGCAGGGCGAGATTACTAATGTGCGATGGGCGGAACTCGTGGACGTTCAACGGGCAGGCGGACCAGCGGATTGATATTCTTGCCGAGCGTACAGGCGGTACGCTGGCTCCGCGCGTCGAGCTGCGCGACTCAAACGGGCAATCCTTGCGCAGTGTCTATCCAGACAACACTGAAGACCGCGCGCTGCTCCAGTCATACCAGTTAGGCTACACCGGGGCATACACGATCGTCGTGTTCCGCGAAAACGAAGATACCGGTGTCACGACCGGTACCTACCAGTTGTCCGTCACGCAGACCGCGCAGTAGTGTTCGGACGTGGCAGCAGGGTATCCGCACGCCCCCGAGCGATCGGGGGCGTTTTGCTGTGGGGCGCGGGCGGCAGTCCGTACGTGAAAATCGGTTGACGACAGGCTCCGGACGGGGTAATGTAGAGCGGTTGTAACACTCGTCACTCTACGAGGTGTTTTTCTTCACTTGGTTTCCCCTGCATGCGGCGGCAAAATCCTCCAGGTTGTGCCGGAACTGGGGGGTGATTTTGCATGCGCCATTCAGGGGGCCGGTAAACTCGTGCGCATTGATCGGTTTTGTTCGGCAGGATGCAGCGCGGAAATACAATCCTGTCAACTGAATTTCAGGAGAGGTTTGAATGGCAAATAAGTGGGTGTATGCGTTTGAAGAAGGCGACGCGACGATGCGTAACCTGCTGGGCGGCAAGGGCTGTAACCTGGCCGAGATGACCCGCATTGACCTGCCGGTCCCGCCCGGTTTCACCGTGACGACTGAAGCCTGCATCGAATACATGAACACGGGCGCGTTCCCGGAGGGAATGTGGGATCAGGTCGTCCAGTATATGGCGGACCTGAATAAGAAGACGGGCAAGACGTTTGGTGATGACAGCAACCCCCTGTTAGTCTCAGTCCGGTCTGGTGCACGTGAATCAATGCCCGGAATGATGGACACGATCCTCAACCTGGGCCTGACGCCCGGCGCGGTCCAGACTATGGGCAAGAAATTCGACGATATGCGCTTCGCGTGGGACCTGTACCGCCGTTTGATCCAGATGTTCGCTAAGGTAGTGCTGGATGTCCCCGGCGAGCCGTTTGAAGAAATCATCGAGAAAGTACGCAAAGAAGAAGGCGCCAAGAATGACGCGGGCGTCTCGGCAGCAGGCTGGGAAAAGTGCGCCGTCGCGTTCAAGAAACTGGCCGTAGATCACACCGGTCAACCGTTCCCCGAGGATCCCTACGACCAGCTTCGCCTGGGTATCGAAGCCGTGTTTAAGAGCTGGAACGGCAAGCGCGCCATTGATTACCGCAATCACTACGGGTATCCGCACACCTGGGGCACTGCCGCCAACATCGTCACGATGGTGTACGGCAACTTCGCCGACGGCGCGAGCGGCACCGGTGTCGCCTTTACGCGTAACCCCGCTACCGGCGAGAAGCGCTTCTACGGCGAATACCTGCTCAACGCGCAGGGTGAGGACGTGGTGTCCGGTGCCCGCACGCCGAGCGACGTGTACGAGCTGGCGAAAGAAATCCCCAATGCGTGGCAGGACCTGATGAAGGTCGCCGACACGCTGGAACACCACTACCGCGAGACGCAGGACATCGAATTCACTATCGAGAGCGGCAAGCTGTGGATGCTCCAGACGCGTTCCGGCAAGCGTACCGCCGCCAGCGCCGTGAAGATCGCGGTGGACATGGTGGAAGAGGGCCTGATCTCGAAGGAAGAAGCGATCGCGCGCGTGGCGCCCGATATGATCGACCAGTTGCTGCACCCGCGCTTCGAAACCGCGGCGCTGGACGCTGCCAAGCCGATAGCGAAGGGCCTCAACGCCTCACCCGGTGCGGCGGTCGGCAAGGTCTACTTTGACGCCGATATCGTGGCGGAAAAAGCCAAAGAAGGCGAGGCCGTGATTCTGGTCCGCCCGCTGACCGAACCGAGCGACGTTCACGGTATGCTCGCGGCCAAAGGGTATCCTGACCGCCGAAGGTGGCGCGACGAGCCACGCGGCAGTGGTCGCCCGCCAGTTGGGCAAGCCCTGCGTGGCGGGCTGCTCTGAGCTCAAGATTAATCTGGAAGAGAAGTACTTCATCGCGGGTGATGTCACCATCCGCGAGGGCGATTTCATCTCGTTGAACGGCGGCAAAGGCACCGTCTACGCCGGTAAGATGCCGGTTGTAGCCCCCAGACTGGAAGAACAAACCGAATTGCTGCGTATCCTGGGCTGGGCTGATAGCCTCCGTCGCCTGATGGTGTGGGCCAACGCCGATGATGAAGAACAGGCCTCCCGTGCGCGCAGCTATGGCGCTCAGGGTATCGGCCTGTGCCGCACTGAGCACATGTTCCTCGGCGACCGCACCCAGTTGTTCCAGAACTACATTCTGGCTGCCGACGACGCCAGCAAGAAGACTGCGCTCGAAAAGTTGGCTGTGCTCCAGCACGACGACTTCTACGGCATTTTCCGCGCGATGGACGGCCTGCCTGTGATCATCCGCCTGATCGACCCGCCGCTGCACGAGTTCCTGCCCGGCGCGCGATCAGTTGATGGTGGATGTGGCGGTTGGGCACGAGCGCGGCGAAGACGTCTGCACACAAGGAATTCCTGCTGCACAAGGCTGAAGAACTGGCCGAGTTCAACCCGATGCTGGGCCTGCGCGGTATCCGCCTGGGCATCATGATGCCCGATGTCACCCTGATGCAGGTGACGCGCCATCATCGGCGCGGCGTGCGATGCGCAGAAGGATGGCTTCGACGTCCATCCCGAGATCATGATCCCGCTGACCTCGCACATCAACGAGCTGAAGCTGCTCCAGAAGGTGCTGGAAGATGCTGCCAAGGATGTGATGGGCAAGAAGGGCGTCGAGGTCGATTACAAGTTCGGCACGATGATCGAGATTCCGCGCGCGGCTCTGACCGCCGGCGAAATTGCCGATTTGGCGCAGTTCTTCTCGTTCGGCACCAATGACCTGACGCAGATGACCTACGGCATCAGCCGCGATGACGCCGAGCGTCACTTCCTGCTGCAATATGTCGAAAGAGGCATCCTGCCCCGCAATCCATTCCAGACCATCGACCGCGATGGCGTTGGCAAGCTGATGAAGATGTGCGTCGAAGCTGGCCGCGCGACCCGGCCAGACCTGGAAGTTGGCATCTGCGGCGAGCACGGTGGTGATCCCGACAGCATCGACTTCTGCCACAAGATCGGCCTGAACTACGTGAGCTGCTCGCCGTTCCGCGTCCCTGTGGCGCGTCTAGCAGCGGCGCACGCCGTTCTGCGCGACAAGGGTTGGGACCGCCTGGGTGAACTGGGCGTCAAGGATCCCACCAAGTAGGCGCGCTGCGCTAAACCATTGAACACCGAAGGCCGTCCCAATCATCGGGACGGCCTTTTTTTCGTTTCAACGCGGACGTGCTTCTGTCGACGCTCCCTCGAATCTGACACTGGCCTGCGCAATTGCTACGCCGAGAAGGCTTTCTCTCTACGGACAGGCGGCGCTTTTCTGCGCGCGTGCGGGATCGAGTATACTTGAAAATGATGACCGGAGCGCCGGGAGTGCCCGGCGGCGTGCGGCGCGGAGGGAAAGCACATGAGAAAGAACCTGATCGGCATAGCAGCGGTCGCAACGCTGGTGAGCGCGGTCGCGCTGACGGTGGGCGTTGCCTGGGGTGCGGGTCTCGTGCCGGGCGAGTCTCCAGTGATAGCGCAGGTTGGAGGCGTGCTGCCGCCGACAATCATCAGCTTCACCAGCGATCTGCCCTCGATCGCGGCGGAAGCGGCAGAAGCTGGCGAGACAACCGCGTTGCTAAGTTGGCAGACCGTCGGCGTGACCGCCAGCGATCGCATCGAACTCTATGCTTACAGGCTCAATGCCTGGGAAGCGCTAATACCTTCGGATTCGCCGCCGCTTCAGGCAGATGGCAGTTACGTGCTCACCGTAAAGCATCCGCTCAATTTTGGGCCCCCCACCTATAACTTGATGATCGTGGACGCGGCGGGCGCGGTGTTGGATCAGCGCGTCCTGATGATTCCCTATGATCTGCCCGAGAACCCACCCGACGTGGAGATTGCGCAGTTTGCGACGGACGTGCAAGCGCTCGATACGCTGTCAGTGCTCACCGGCACCGCGCGCGTGGCCGTGACGTGGAACGTCCTGCACCGCCCCCCTAGCGCGAATCTCGTGTTCGAGCAGGTGCTCGAAGGCGGGCGCGCCGAGTCGGTCGAACTGCCGCGTCCTAATTTGTGGATTCCGTCGTCAGGGCAGGGCGTGGTTGCACCGGTGCCCCCGTCGACTGGCGAACCGGTCCGGCTGCGGCTGCGTGTGGTCGATATGACGGACGGCAGCACGCTTGCCGAGCAACTTCTCGATCCGCTGCCGCTTGTGTCGGTCGGGCCGACGCCCGTTCCCACGCTGACACCCGTCCCACCGCCGCCCGTAGTCCCCACGGTTGCAGTGCCGCCCGCGCAGATTCTGTCGTTCACGGCGGCCCCGGAGACGGTGCCGCGCGGCGGTTCGATCACGGTTGGCTGGCAGGTGATTAATGCCGTCGACATCGGCGTGTGGTTGATCGAACCGGGCGGACGGTTGTCGCAGGCGGCGCCCAATCCGCAGCCCTCTGGCGCGTGGACGGTGACGCTGCCCGACTATTACACGACGACGGTCACGTTCATGCTGTTTGCGACCGATGCCGCCGGGAATCAGGTCCAGCAAGGGCTGACGCGCGACATCATTTGCCCCTACACTTATTTCTTCGGCGGTCCCTACGAGGGTGAGACCTGCCCCAAGGAACCCGCCCGTACGGTACAGGCCGCCTTCGAAGCGTTCGAAAACGGTGTGATGTTGTGGCGCGGCGATACTGGCGAGATCATCGTGCTCTACAACGACACACACCTCGTCGAGCACTATCGTGATACGTGGCAGGGTGAAGAAGTCCGCGTGCCGGAGACGCCGCCCGATGGGCTGTATCAGCCGGTGCGCGGCTTTGGTCGCCTGTGGGTGGATAATCCGCAAGTCCGGGCGCGGATCGGCTGGGCTACCACGTTGGAGCAGGGCTATACGATGACGTACCAGGCGTCCGGAGATTTCAAATACACGCGTTCGTACATGGATTGGCCAGACGGCACCGTGATCTATCTGGTGGAAAACACCTGGGCGATCAAGTAGCGGCGGCGCAATCGTCGTGATTGAACAAAGAGGGGGCCACGTCCGGCCCCCTCTGATTTTATGAGTGGAAATCCTGGAACTTACGGGGCAACCGGTGCCGCTGCCGCGACGTCGTCGCTCATGGTGTTCTCAAACTGCAGCATGTATTTGTGGAAGCGCGCCACCAGATCGCGCGCTTTGGCATCGTAGGCAGCCGGATCGGCCCACGTGTTGCGCGGTTGGAGGACCTTCGTCGGCACGCCGGGAACGGCGCTGGGAATGGCGAAACCGAACACCGGATCGGTCTGCATGGGCACCTCATCCAGGTCGCCGTTGAGTGCCGCGCTGACCATGGCGCGTGTGTAGGCAAGTTTCATGCGGCTGCCGATTCCGTGCGGGCCACCGGTCCAGCCGGTGTTGATCATCCACAGTTTGACGTTGTGTTGGCGTACCTTGTCGGCCAGAAGCCCGGCGTAGACGGTTGGGTGCAGCGGCATGAACGGCGCACCGAAACACGTGCTGAACGTCGCCTGAGGCTCGGTGACACCGCGCTCCGTCCCGGCAACCTTGGCGGTATAGCCCGCCAGGAAATGGTACTGGGCCTGAGCGGGTGTCAGGCGCGCGATGGGCGGCATCACGCCGAAGGCATCCGCCGTCAGGAAGATGACGTTTTTGGGGTGCCCGGCCATGCCGGTTGTATCCGCACTGAGGATCGAGTTGATGGTGTAGGAAGCACGTGTGTTTTCGGTGAAGGTGGCGTCGTTGAGATCGAAGCGGCGCCGGTTGGCGTCAATCTGCACGTTTTCGAGGATCGTCCCGAAACAGCGCGTCGCTTCCCAGATGGCGGGTTCGCCTTCGGGCGACAGCCGGATCACCTTGGCGTAACAGCCCCCCTCGAAATTGAAGACGCCGTTGTCGCTCCAGCCATGTTCGTCATCGCCAACCAATGTCCGATTCGGGTCGTTGGAGAGGGTGGTTTTGCCAGTGCCGCTCAATCCGAAGAACAGCGCCACGTCGTCGCGATCCCGACCATAATTGGCGGAGCAGTGCATCGCCAGGACGCCGCGCTTGGGCAGCATGTAATTCATCACCGTGAAGATGGATTTCTTGATTTCGCCCGCGTAGCGTGTGCCGCCGATCAGCACCATGCGTCGCGCGAAGTTGAGCAGGATGAACGCGCCTGACGACGTGCAGTGAATTTCGGGAATGGCCGTGATATTGGGCGCGGCGATAACGACAAATTCCGGAACGTGCTTGCGCAACTGCTCACTGTCGAATACACGGATAAACATATTGCGCGCGAACAGGCTGTGCCACGCCGTCTCGGTGATGACGCGAATCGGCAGGCGGTATTCGGGATCAGCCCCGGCGAAACAATCCTGCACGAATACGTCGCGGTTTTCGAAATAGGCCAACATGCGGCGGTGCAGGTCGTCAAAGTTCTGTTCGCTGCATTCCTTATTGATGGTTCCCCACCAGATATCCCCTTCCGACGAGGGCTCGCGTACGATGAATTTGTCGTTGGGGGAGCGCCCAGTATGATCGCCGGTGCGGACGACCAGCGCCCCCATATGGGCCAGCACGCCTTCGCGGTGGCGGATCGCTTGCTCATAGAGGGCCGGAGTGGTCAGATTCCAGTACTCACGCTCAACATTAACAAACCCGTGGTGTTCCAGCCCGTAGGTGCTGCGATAGTCATCGCTCATAATGTGGTGCCTCCCGTGGTGTGTGCCTCATGTGACAAAATGAAACGAAAAACATCGCTGAATTAAGTAGCACGTTATCATATGGAACGATAGACCATACACGGCGGATAGTGTAGCGAAAGCGGGTTAAGTTAGCTAGTGGGTTTCACACAAGCGAAGTGATGTGCGCTAGAAAATTATACCTTGTCGCGGCGGCACGCGGTGCGTGGGTCACCACGTTTCGCCGAGGGGATTGTCTTCCAGGTGCGGCGACCACGCTACTTTGGCGAGTGTCCACGCGCTGTCAGGCCGATCGCGTTCGAGCAGCGTGAGCGACGTGTTGGTCAGCGAGGGGCGCTCGATGATCCCGAATAGGCTCTCGATCAACATACCCAGTGTGCCGCCGTGACTCACCAAAGCGATCGTCTGGCCATAATGGCGCGCGGTGATGTCGTCGAAGGCTGCCCGCGCCCGCGCTTGCAGTTGAAGGCGCGACTCCCCGTTGGGGGTAGGGACAGCCCGCCAGTTTTCCTGATACAGCGCAAAACGATCACCGTCCCAAGCCGCGACCTCGTCATGCGTGAGGCCCTGCCAGTTGCCGAGATCGATCTCGCGCAGGCGTTCGTCGGTATGGATGGTCAACCCCAGCGCCGCAGCGATCGCGTGGGCCGTCTGCATTGCGCGGCGCAGATCGCTGCTGTAGAGAGCGTCGACCTGGAAGCCGTTATGCGAGAGATAGCGTCCCAGGGCGGCAGACTGCGCCAGCCCGGTGTCATTGAGCGGTACGGGCGCATGCCCCTGCCAGCGTTTGACGGCGTTCCAGTCAGTTTCACCATGACGAACGCAAAGGACGCGAGTCGGCTTGGGATCAGTCGTCGTCATCGTCATTCCCCTCAGTGAATACGCTGCCCAGGCTTGTCAAGAGCTCGTTGGCGCCATTGACGGGTTTGGCGCAATCCAACAGCAGGTAACGCCCGGCTTCGCGGGGGCGCGCGTGGGTGGCGCTGGACAGACGCAGATGATAACGGTTGACCAGATTATACCCGCCCAACGGCGTGATGATGTGCCCGCTCACTATGGCGCGCTGAGGAGCGGGCGCGCCTTGTGAGAACGCGGCCAGGAAATCCTGCGCGGCCTGTACGTAGGCCCACTCGACCATTCCCAGCTCATTCTGCGTGAAGAGAGCGTCCCACAGCAGTTGGAACGGCTTGCTTTGTTGTGAGATCATGAACGCCCGCAGCAAATGTGCATAGCGCGGATCGTCCGGTCCGGTAACGCCGAGGCAGTAGCGTGCTTCCTCTGCATAGGGCGCGCCGAGGAGCTGCCCATACTGCTGGTAGAGTCGGTTTAGGTCAGGCGCTTGTGCGAGAGTCTGATCGGCCTCGTGCAAGATGGCATCGTGATCGAAATTCTGAAGGGCCCCCGCCTGCGCGATGACTTCGTGTGAGGGCCCGGCGTGGCCGAGCATCACCCCGGCCGCCGTGCGGACATAGAATGGCAGGCTGCGGAAGAATTCCAGCACGGCCTCGCGGTGCGATCCGAGGGCGTTCTCAAAGCGCGGCGTGAACTCCAGATCACCTTTGGCGAGCTGGACGCCATAAATGTGCGGCATTTCATGATTGCCCAACAGCATGGTCACGGTATCCGGACCGAGCGTGTTGACCAGCGCCATCGTGTCGAGGATGATGCTTAGGCTGTCGTCACGACGCGGTGGCCCATAGGCGTGGATCAAGTCGCCGAGGAAGATCAGGCGTTGGACATCCCCGGCGCGATAGAGTGTATTGAAACGTGCGATGTAGCGTTCAAAGGCGTCACGGTCGCCGTGGAGATCAGTCACGATCATGGCGACGCCATCGTGAATGTCGAGGAATCGATTGGGCATGAGACCCCTTTGGTCAGACCTTCACCTTCCCCACAAAAAGCCGCACCAGTATACCACAAAGCGCCGGAGCAGGGGATGGTCAGTTCCCGCTTCGGGGAGACAGTTGGCAACCGAATACTTTGTCGATAAAATATTTTTGGATGAGTTGAACAAGCGACTCAAAATTCCTTGTTAGGTCCGCATGCGCTAAGGAGTACTACCGTGAAATCACCGATTCGTGTCGCTGTGACCGGTGCCGCCGGTCAAATCGGGTACAGTCTGGTTTACCGACTGGCCAACGGCGAACCGTTTGGCCCCGACCAGCCCGTTATCCTGCAACTGCTCGAGATCCCCCAGGCCCAAGACGCGTTGCGCGGCGTTGTGATGGAGATGGAGGACTGTGCGTTCCCCCTGTTGCAGGGCATCGTGGCCACGGACGACCCCAATGTGGCCTTCAAGGATGCTAACTGGGCAATCCTGGTGGGCGGCAAGCCGCGCGGCAAAGGCATGGAGCGCGCCGACGTGATCAAAGACAATGCGCCGATCTTCGTCGGCCAGGGGCGGGCCATCAACGAGCACGCCGCTGACGATATCCGTGTTCTGGTTGTGGCCAATCCGTGTAACACCAACGCCTTGATCGGCATGCACAGCTCCCCGGACGTGCCGCGCCGCTCGTGGATGGCGATGACGCGACTCGACCAGAACCGCGCTAAATCGCAGATCGCCGCTAAAGCGGGGTCACCGTTGGCGATGTGAAGAATCTGGCGATCTGGGGCAATCACAGCCCGACCATGTTCCCCGATTTCGAAAACACGCTGGTAAACGGCAAGCCCGCCTTGCAGGCGATCCCGGATCGCGGCTGGTTCGAAGGGGATTTCCTCAAGACGGTGCAGCAGCGCGGCAAAGCAATTATCGATGCGCGCGGCAAGAGCAGCGCCGCCAGCGCCGCGAACGCGGTCGTCAACCACCTGCAATCGCTCAATAATCCCACGCCTGCCGGAGAGTGGTTCAGCGGGGCGCTGCTGTCGGACGGCAACACGTACGGCGTGCCAGAAGGTCTGATCTATTCCTTCCCGCTGCGTGTCGAACCTGATGGGGCGCTGCACGTTGTCGAAGGCGTTTCGCTGAGCGAATACGCCAAAGGCAAGCTCGCTGCGAGCGCCAACGAGTTGCTTGAAGAGCGCGACGCGATCAAAGAACTCTTGAAATAGCCTTCCGGTTGTGCTACACTGAACGCCCAATGTACACGGCGTGAGACTTCTTGCTCACGCCGTGTCTGCTGTCTTGCTGGACCCGTCACCGATTTGAGCTCTGGCGGCAACTGCGGGTATAATTGAAGGGAAAGTGGTAGAGGCGGGGACGGTATGAGTCAATACCCTTATCCACGAACGAAAACGCGTTGGCTGACCTACAACCGTATGACCTGGGTAGGACTCGCGTTGGCGTGGCTGATTCTTATTTTCCTCGTGTCCTGGCAGCTTTCGCCCTCGGTGATCGAGCAGCGTCGCGATAGTGGGATCTTTGCGTATACCGGCAAGATTGTGCTGCACGGTGGACTGCCCTACGTCGATGCGTGGGACAACAAGCTCCCCGGTATCTATTACATCAACGCTCTGGCCTTCTTTGTCTTCGGCACCAACCGCTGGGCGCTGTGGCTGTCCGAAAATCTGGTTCTGTTCACCACGAGTATGGGCCTGTTCTGGATGTTGCGGCATGTCTACCCGCGCTTGATCGAAGCCCTGACCGGTCCGCTCATCCTGGTGATGCTGACCCGGCACCCCGCGCTTATCTCCGACACCAATTTCACGGAACCTTATGCGCTGCTGCCGCAAGTGTTGGTCTTTGCGGCGGGTTATAAATTCCTGCGCGAGCCACGCTCGCGTTGGGCGTTTGCGATCGGGTTTGCCGCCGGAGCCGCGCTGCTGATCAAACAGACGACGATTGGCGTCGCGCTGACATTTATTCCCGCGGTGCTACTCACGCGCCATCCGGTGTTGGGCACACGGCGGCGCTGGCATTCCCTGGGCGTGATCGTGCTGGGCGGGCTGTCGTGCCTGGGGTTGGTCGCGATCTTCCTGGCCGCGAACGGCATTCTGGATGACGCAGTCGAGGCTTCCTTCGTCGCGGCGTCAGCTTTTCACCATTGGGTAGGCAACGAATCTTCGTGGATCGGCGCGACGATCATCACGACCTTCATGCACAGCGAAGCCCCGTTGGTGCTTATCCCGCTGTCGCCGTTCCTGTTCACCGGGATGCTTGTAGCGTGGCGGCGTTTCCGCGCCGGTCCGTCTGATGACCGCAAAGAAGCGACTGAGTCGACGCTGATCGTGTGGGCGGCGCTGACCTTTTTCGCCGACTTGTGCCTGGTCAACGTGACGAACCGGGGTTTTGCGCACTATTATGTGACCATGATCCCCGCCATCACGCTGCTGATCGTATTCAGCTTGCCGCAGATCACGCAGTGGGCCGCCGAAACCCAGGGCCGTCAGCGCAAGGTGTGGAAAGCGGCGCGCGTGTATCTGGTGGTGCTGCTGGTCGGCGTGCCCGTGGTGGCGACGGTGACGCGCGTGACGATGGCCCAGTTGGGCATCACCGGGCCGCAGCGCCAGCAAGAGGTCGTCGATTATGTAGCAGATAACACCAGCCCGACCGACACCGTGCTGGTGTGGGGTGCGAATACCGTCGTCAACTTCCTGGCCGACCGCAACAGCCCAACCCAGTTTACGTATGGCTATCCGCTGGTGGTGCCGGACCAGACCACCGACGAGATGATTCACGAAATGGTCAAGGATCTGGAAGCCAACCGGCCCACGATCATCGTGGACAGTGCTCTGCAAGACGGGCTGCGCGTCCCGCCGCTGGATCCTGTCCGCCGCGAGCAGTGGTACGCTGAAGGCGGGCGGCGCGATGTCGCCAACCTGGAGCCGGTTTACCGCTTCGTGGACCGCTATTGCAAGGTCGTGCATACCTTCGATGATCAGCAGATCGCGATCTATCACTGCCTCTATCCGCTGAGCGAGGATCTGCCGCTGAAAGTCGTACTCGATCCACCGTTGCGCGAGTTGTTCTCAATTGGCGATTCCGTCCTGCGCGACTATGAAGCGCGCTTCACGGATGCCTACAATCAGGCGGTCGAAGAACTGCACTAACGCCCGGAGGCAGGGGTTATGCGGAGTGAGCGGTGCGAGCCAGATGGCCCGTGCCGCTTTTTGTTTGATGTGGGGAGGTGGTCAGCGCTGACTCGCGGAATTGACACGGCGCGAACGCAATCGTTACTGGTCCGCGCCGTGCGTGAAATCACTGAATGGCTCTTGGCTAAGCCCCGTCGGTTATTATGCCGCTCTTGATGCGCGCTTTCAATTCTTCCAGCGCAGTCACGTCGGCTTCTGCAGCCAACCGGGCCTGCTGCGGCCATGTCTCCGTGCTGGCGACCAGCCGCACGCCGCTGGACTTGATAAGCGATTCCAGCTCTTCCGGAGACATCGCGGCGACCTGAATGAAGCGCGTGATTCCGGCGGCATTCAGCGCCTGGGCTGACTTGGGACCGATGCCTTCGATCATGGTGAGATCGTCGGTGACCAGCCCGCTCTTGACGCGCTGTTGAAAGTCCTCCAATGCAGTGAGGTCACCAGCGGCGGCCAGACGGGCTTGCTGCGGCCAATGTTCTGCCCCACCGACCAACCGCACGCCCTGCGATTTGACGGTGTTTTCCAGGGCTTCAGGAGTCATAGCAGCGATCTGCGCGAAGCTCGTGATCCCGGCGGCGTGGAGTGCCTGCGCCGATTTAGGGCCGATGCCTTCGATCGTGGTCAGATCGTCGGGTTCATCGGGAGTCTCAGCGGCAGGTGCGGCGGCTTCGACGACCGGAGTTTCGCTGACGGCTTCGGCGACCGCACTGGCGGGAGTCTCGGGAGTGGCAGCGTGCTCGTGGTGACCGGTGTAAAACGGGGTAGTGAGATCGTCAAAGTGTTCCCAGGGGCGAACCATCACCAGCCAACCGCCGACCCCAATAATCACCATGGCCAGCCCAATGATGAGCAGGCTGTTGGTCACGTTGGAATTATCGATCGTGCCCATGCCAATCAGCAGCAGGGCGATCAAGCTGATAGTAATGCCCAACCCGGTCAAATAAGCGAGATATTGTTCAGTCGGAGTAAGTTTATCTTGTGCTGGCACGGCAAACCTTCCGTTCTTTAGTCACAGACCGTTGGATGCAGATTTTTCAGGGGTAAAGTGTGCCCCTATTGTGCCACAGACTGGCCCGAAACGACAAAAGCGGTATACTGCTTCCAGTCGCCTGAGGGCGGTCGCCATTGTCCTGCAGCAGCCCAAGCAGATCAGGAGCAATTCTATGAGTCAGATCGTCCAGGGTGAGGTCATCGCTGTGATGGTGACTCCGCCCGAATCCACCATAGAAGGCGTGCGTGTTCCGCAGCTCATTATGACGTTTGAGGGTGCCGACGGGGATCGTCACGCCGGGATAACGATGGCTTCCGGCAGCCGCGCCCCGCATTATCCGCGTGGCACCGAAATCCGCAACGCGCGGCAGATATCGATTTTGTCTGAGGAAGAGCTGGCGCGGGCGGCCAGCAACCTGGGCGTGCCATATATCGCGCCGGAATGGTTGGGCGCTAACATCTTCCTGCGCGGCATCCCCGAGCTGAGTTTGCTGCCCCCCAGCACACGCCTGTTTTTCGCTTCAGGCGCGACGCTGGTGGTCGAGGGCGAGAACTTCCCGTGCACCATCGCTGGCGGAGCCGTCCAGGATCATTACCCGGCCATCCCTGATCTGACGACCGCGTTCCCCAAGGCGGCACTCCATTTACGCGGTATCGTCGCGTGGGTGGAACACCCCGGCGTGATGACGAGCGGCGAAGTGGTGCGCGCCGACATACCGGATCAGGTGCTGTACCGCGCCTGATCGTCACAAAAAGGACACGGTGTTGTGAGCGATTTCTACTGTGACGAGGTGCTCAGCGGGCGCACGCCCGTGCGCGTCGTCCTCGAAACTGAGGGCGTGCTGGCCTTCCACCATACGCGACCGGCTTATCCGGTGCACATTGTGGTCATTCCCCGGCAGCATGTCGAGTCGCTGCTGGCGCTCGAGGACGAAGCCCTGATGGTTGACTTGCTGAAGGTGATCCAGCGCGTCGCCGCCGATGTACTTGCGGAGGCGGGTGCCTGCCGCGTCGTGACCAATCTGGGTCGCTACCAGGAATCGAAACACTTGCATTGGCATGTCGTGGCGGGTGAGCGATTCCCCTGATTGATTTGCTGCCGCCGCGTCGTCTGGCGCGGCGACAAACCGGTGATTCCCGCGCTCTTTTTGCTTCTCTTTTCCCTGATTTTCTCCCATGTTATTTCTATCTGTGACGATTCACCAATCGCTGCGATCCAGTTGGCGCGAAAGTCAAAAATCCCTTATGTTTGACTCAAAGAAAGGAGGTGTTTGTGGATTCCCTGACTAGAGATGATCTACGAACGCTTATTGAGTTTGAGGGAGAATGGTGCGTTTCGATCTTTATGCCCACCGTCCGTGCCGGGGCCGAAGCCCAGCAGAATCCGATCCGCTATCGAAATCTGCTGAAACGGGCTGAGGAGCGTCTGGTCCAGTTTGACATGCGGGTGCCGGACGCCGAGCGCTTGCTCCGCCCGGCTGAAGACCTGCTCGACGATGCCGACCTGTGGCGACACACAAGCGATGGGTTGGCTGTTTTTGCGGCAGTTGGTCACTTCAGCGTGATGAGGCTGTCGCAGCCCTTTGAGGAGGCGGCCTACGTCAAGCGCCGGTTTTATATCAAGCCGCTGCTGCCACTGCTCAACGGGGATGGCCGGTTCTACGTACTGGCACTCAGCCAGGATCAGGTCCGGCTGTTGGAAGGATCTCGCGAAAGCGTGAGTACGATCGAACTGAAAGGAATGCCGACCGGCTTGTCCGAGGCGTTGGGGAAGGACGAGCCGCAGCTCCAGATGCGGACAGCAGGGCGCGCTGCTTCTGGCGGGAGCGCGGGCTCGATCTACTATGGGCAGGGCGGGTCGGGGGACGCCAAGGTGAAGGCCGATCTGGTGCGTTACTGCCAGGTGGTCGATCACGGGCTGCGCGCGACGCTGGCGGATAAGCATGATCCCCTGGTGCTGGCGGGTGTGGATTACCTGCTGCCGATCTACCAGGAAGCCAACAGCTACCCGCACATCGTATCGCAGGGCATTATCGGTAATCCTGACCTGTTGAGCGCCAAAGAGCTGCACGAACGGGCCTGGGAGATTGTCAAGCCTCAGTTCGAACAGGCGGAGGCTGAGCAGCGGGCGCTGTACGCGACATATGCCGGGCGCAGTGATGCCCAAGCCTCGAACGACCTCGTGACGGTCGTCAGGGCAGCGCACGAAGGCCGCGTCGGAGCGCTGTTCATCCCCAAAGGCATGCACCAGTGGGGCCAGTATCGCGCGCACAGCCACAAGGTTCACGTCCATCCCAGCGAACAGCCCGGCGACCAAGATTTGCTCGATCTGGCCGCGGCGGCGGCGTTCGCAGGCGGCGGATTGGTCTACGTGGTTGAACCGGACGACGTGCCCGGCGGCGGGCTGCTGGCGGCTGTGTTCCGCTACTGATCGACCAGCACGAATCCAACCGAAGTCGTATAATCGCCGGGTCTGGGTCCAATTCCAGACCCGGCGCTTTGCGTGTGCGGCACTGTCACCGAGAGGAAAAAAACCATGAGGCGCGTGCTCGTTTCAGGGCTGATCAACATCGAGACTACCGTCCGCATCGACGGGTTTCCCGTCGAGTACGTGCCAGTGCGCTACCCGTTTGGCGGCATCCACACCAGCGTATCCGGCGTGGGCTACAACGTCGCCAAAGCGCTGACCACGCTCGGCAGCCCGGTGACGTTTCTCTCCATGATCGGACGCGATCCGGACGCGCGTGTGGTGTATGACAGACTGCGGGCCGACGATATCCCCGACCGATTTGTCACGCAGGAGCTTGCCGAGACGGCGCGCTCGGTGATTCTCTACGACGCCAGCGGCAAGCGTATGATCAACGTGGACCTGAAGGATCTGCAGGAACGCGCGTATCCGGACGGGCTGTTCGCGGAAGCGGCGGAGGATGTGGCGCTCGCCGTGCTGTGCAACATCAATTTCTCGCGCCCATTTCTGAGTCGCATGCAGGCACGCGACGTGCCCATCGCTACGGACGTCCACGCGATCGGCAGCCTGGATGACGCGTACAATCGCGATTTCATGCGCGCCGCGACGATCCTGTTCATGAGCGACGAGCAGTTGCCCGGCACGCCCGAAGACTGGGTGCGCGCCCTGTGGGAACGCTGGGAGACGCCGATCGCGGTGGTGGGCATGGGAGGGCAGGGGGCGCTATTGGGCGTGTACGCGGATCGCGCCCTGGTGCGCGTCCCGGCGGTGACGACGCGGCCCGTCGTCAACACGATCGGGGCGGGCGATGCACTGTTTTCCGCCTTTGTGCACAGCTATCAGCGGTCGGGCGATCCCTACGCGGCCATCCGGCGGGCAACGGTCTTCGCCTCGTACAAGATCGGCATACCGGGCGCGGCGGATGGTTTCCTCAGCGAGTCCGAGCTGGACGATTGGTGCGCGCGGGTGTGGGAATGACCGATCAGCGGTGCGCTGCGAAGCCGGGGTGATCCGGCGAGAGCAGGTCCGCATGCAATTTGACGCCGGGTGAGTACGCCGCGAACAACTGCTGAAGATCCTCCAACGCGGCGGAGACATCCTGTTCGGCGCGCTCGTGGTGCCCTTCGACCGTGATCAGCGCCTCGACGGTATCTTCGCGGGCGGCGCTTTGATCGCTCTGCCGCCAGCACCAACGCCGTGCGCTGACCAGTCCTGCATCGTCCACGAAGATCACTTCGCCCGGCGTCGGATGCGTGATTTCCTCGGTGCCCAGGTCGGTGAAACGTTCGTCGCCGATCGCAAAGCGCACGGTGATCGTGCCGGTCGTGGCGCGCAGGTCGAACACGGCCACCGGCAGCGCATGCCGTATGCTGACCAGATTCCCGATGTCGACCAGCAGATTCAATGAGGGGATGTCGCCCTGTTTGGTCAGGCGGCGCAGCAGGGCTTCGGCAGCGCTGCGATACTGGGTAGGCTTGACACCGAACGCACTGAACGCCCGCCGCCACGCAGCCAGACTCGGTACGTCAGACAGCGGTGTATCGCCCAGGCGGGCCAGTGTTGCTGCCTGTTGAGCCTCGTAGGCCGCCAGCAGGTCGGGTGGAGTTGGGCCGCCTTGCAGCCCACGCGCGTGGATCACGCCGCCGCGAATATCCGGATAGCGAGCCAGCAGATCGGGATCATAGCGAAATAACATGAGCTCGGCTCCATTGGTTGAGCGTTCAGCCACCTGTGTTCAGACACAAGCAAGAACCGGCAGGCGCGCAGCCTGCCGTCCCACTCTACTCTTCTATGTCAACCTGAATATTGCCCTCTTCGAGGCGGACCGGGAACCATCGTACCGGCACAACCGCGGGCATGCTCAGCACCGCGCCCGATCGGATGTCGAAGCGCGCGCCGTGGCGTGGACACTCAATCACGAAGCCTTCCAGATCACCTTCGACCAGCGGCCCGTCGTCGTGGGTACACACGTCCTCGATCGCGTAATATGTCCCCCCCACGTTGAACACGGCGATATACAGCCCTTCGATCTCGTAAATCTCGCGCTCACCGGGAGAAATCTCGGCGGCAGGGCCAGCCGTTACAAAACGGGACATGCGCGCGTCCTTTCGTATAGTCAATAGACAGACATCAATACGGGCCAAAAAACGGTCCCGCGCCACGCTAATGCTGCCAGAACATGAACAGGTTGTGACCGATAGCGATCATCCAGTCTGGAATGTTCAGGCTGCCCGTCGCCTGGTAAATCATATCCCAGAACGCCTTGTTCAGCGGCTGGATGTACCACAGGGCGATGAAGATGATGAACAGGCCCATCATGCCAAACTGTGCCAATTGGGCGCGCGTCCGCGGGTCGAGGAACGGCTCCAGGATGCCGAAGCCGTCCAGCGGCGGAATCGGCAGCAGATTGAACAGTACGGCCGTGATCTGGAGCATCGCCAGGAACGCGATCGCCGCCCACAGCGTCGTGTCCTGCCACAGTCCGCCATGGTTGGGCAGGCCAAAGTAGTAGTTGCGCAGGATGACGTTGGCATCGACTTTGCCGATGATGAACGGGATTGCCAGCACGAACGCCAGCACCAGATTGGCCGCCGGACCCGCTGCCGAGACGGCCGCGCCCCACCATTTGTTGCGCAGACGATGGCGCTCGATGTATACCGCGCCGCCGGGCAGCCCGATGCCGCCCAT
This sequence comes from uncultured Chloroflexia bacterium, assembly GCA_963826505.1. GTDB lineage: Bacteria > Chloroflexota > Anaerolineae > Aggregatilineales > Aggregatilineaceae > CAWGXG01. Next base: position 1,513,885 of record CAWGXG010000008.1, on the reverse strand, counting down.
CGCCAGGAAGAGCAGCGGCAGGCCGATGCTCAGCATGGGGTGAGTGTATTTCAGCGGGTTGAAGGACAGATAGCCCTTGTCTTTGACCGTGTGGTCGCCGCCGATGTAAGCGACAGCCGCATGCGAAAACTCGTGCAGCGTGACCGAGAATATCCAACCGACGAGCACAAACACGAAGGTGAACGCCTTGTTGCCCGGCAGCACGAAGATCATGTAAGCGGTGAACAACGCGAGGCCCAGCACGATCCAGGGCATGTAGCCCACGCGATCCAGCCAGGACGGGCGCGAAACGCGCGTACCGGTGGTAGTCCCCGTACGACGCGGCACAACCGGTTTGCCTTTGCGCGTCGGGATGAGTACGAATTCGGTCTTGCCAGACGCTTGGGATGCAGGGGTTTTGGCATCGGTCGGGACGAACGCCTTGGGCGGGCTGACGCGCGGTGGCTCTGCCGCGCGCACCGTGGCGCGCAATGTCTCGGCGGAGAAAGGCAGTTTCGCCAGGGCAGGGGGCGCGTCGTCGCGCTCCATCAGTGCCGCCAGCAGGTGCCCCGCGCCCGGCACGTGATGACCCATCAACTGCGCTTCGCGCGCGGCGCGATCCAGCGCGGCCTTCGCATCCTGGCTGTATCCTTTCAATTCGATCGGTTTGAGGTGCACTACGCCGACCGTATCCGCAGCCGCGTCGTACATGTCGCTTGACGCCATGCCGTATTTGCGCAGCAGCTCGCGGACCGAGCCTTCCGGGTGATAGAACAGGCCCAGCAGCAGGTGCTCAATATCCACATACGGGTTGTGCCGTGCGGCGGCTTCTTGCTGCGCGCGTTCGAGCACGACGCGCATTTCATCACTTAAACGCTCACCGAGGGTTTCCATAGCACCTAATCTTCGTCGTCTTCGCCGGGCCAGCCGGTCAGCCCGTAGGCGCCAGCCTTGAGGACTTTGAGCGAAAGCATCGCGCACTTCAGCCGCGTCGGGCTGAGCTCGATGCCGAGCAGGTCGAGCAGGGCTTCGCGATCGAAGTGACGCAGCTCGTCCAACGTCTTGCCGATGATCTCTTCGCCGAGAATCGACGCGGACGCCTGGCTGATCGTGCAGCCGTGCCCTTCCCAGTTCACTGCTGTGACGCGCTGATCGGCGTCAAGCTGCACGGTCAGGTGGAGATGATCGCCGCAAAACGGGTTTTCGTCTTCGAAGTCGATGTCGGCGGGATCGAGCGGCGCGCCAAAATTGCGCGGGTTCTGCCCGTGATCGATGATATTGTCGAGATACAAGTCCATCAGGTTTCCTCACCTTGCCATCATGCGGAATTTACGCGCCGATGCCGAACACGCGGCGCGCATTGTAGATCGCTTCGACCAGGGCGTCTACATCTTCCGTCGTATTGTAGACGTAAAAACTGGCGCGGGCGGTCGCTGCCACGCCCAACCGTTTGTGGAGCGGCATGGCGCAGTGATGCCCGGCGCGCACGGCGACACCTTCGTTATCCAGCAGTTGGGCGACGTCGTGGGCGTGAATGTCCTTGAGCATGAAACTCGCCACGCCGTTGCGCTGGTCCGGGCCGGGGCCATACAACGTCAGGCCGGGAATCTCCGACAGGCGATCCAGCGCGTAATTGGTGAGGATCCGCTCGTGGGCCAGGATGTTGTCCATGCCCAACCCGGTCAGGTAATCGACCGCCGCGCCCAAACCGACACTCTCAGCGATCGCAGGCGTGCCCGCCTCGAATTTGTAGGGCAGGTCATTCCAGGTGCTGCCCTCCAGCGTGACGCGCTTGATCATGTCGCCGCCGCCCATGTACGGGGGCATAGCTTCCAGCAGCGCGCGCTTGCCGTACAGCACGCCGATCCCGGTCGGACCGGCCATTTTGTGCCCGGAGAACGCCAGAAAATCCATGTCGAGGGCCTGCACATCGACAGCCAGATGCGGGACGCTTTGTGCGCCGTCGACCAGGAACAACGCGCCTGCCGCGTGCGCCTGCGCAATCATGTCCGCGATCGGATTGACCGTGCCGAGCACGTTGCTGACGTGCATCACGCTCACCAGCTTGACCGGCTCGTCGCGCAGCAGGGCCGCGTAAGCATCCAGATCGAGCAGTCCGTCGTCGGTGACGGGGATGTAGCGAATCGTGAAGCCGATTTGTTCCGCCAGAATCTGCCAGGGGACGATATTGCTGTGGTGTTCCATCTCACTAAGCACGACCACGTCGCCGGAGTGCAGATTGGCACGGCCCCACGTCGCCGCAACGAGATTTACGCTTTCGGTCGTGTTGCGCGTGAAGATGATCTCGCGCCGCGATTTGGCATTGATGAAATCGCGCACCTTGTCGCGCCCGGCTTCGTAGGCCGCGGTAGCACGTTCCGACAGCACGTGGATTCCCCGGTGGACGTTGGCATGACTGGTGGTGTAATACGCACTCATGGCGTCGATAACCTGGCGCGGCTTTTGGCTGCTGGCCGCGGAATCCAGGAAGACGAGCCATTTGCCGGGGTGGACCTCTTGATCGAGCACTGGAAAGTCCGCGCAGATGGTGTCAATATCCAGTGGGGAAGGGCGTGTTTGGGTCATGGTTGCTCACATCATTCTATAATAGCGGACGCGGCGCTGGTAAAGTGGTCTATGGGGCAGATTATAGCGAGACAGCGGCGTGCCCGGCAGTTACGACCAGCCGAGAAATAGATTACATAAATCAGAACAAATTAACAAAAAACCGGGTCACAGAGGACCCGGTCTGTATGGACAACTGTGTCAGGCAGCCGGCTCCGGTCACCGTTCGCCCAACAGCTTGCGCTCGACGTAGGCCATCATACGCTCGCGCACGTTCTCGAAGGGGATACGGTCCAACACGGGCACGAAGAAGCCATCGATGACCAGTTTTTCGGCCTCGTTGCGCGGCAGGCCACGACTCATCAGGTAGAACAACACCTCTTCCTCGATCTGCCCGGTGGCCGAGGCGTGGGTACAGCGTACGTCGTCAGCCTTGATCTCCAGGCCGGGGATGCTGTCGGCACGGGCCTTCTTGCCCAGAATCATGTTGCGGTTGGCCTGAAAGCCGTCGGTCTTCTGCGCGCCGGGCAGCACTTTGATCATGCCCTGCCACACGCTGCGCGATTGGTCCTTCAGCACGCCCTTGAACAACAGGTCGGATGTCGTATGCGGCGCGTTGTGATTCTGCTGCGTATCGAGGTCCATGTGCTGTTTGCCGTCCGGAAAATAGAGGCCGCTCATGCGTCCCCATGATCCCTGCCCGTCCAGCTCGATTTCCATGAACGCTTTGATCAGCTTGCCGCCCATCTGCCCGGTGATCCAGTCCAATTGGGCATCTCGTCCGACGCGGGCGCGCTGGGTGCTGAACTCGTACATGTTGCGGCCCCAGTCCTGCAAATTCACGAAGCGCAGATGCGCGGCGGTGCCGACGATCAGTTCCACCGCGCCCACGAATGAGGCATCGACCGTTTGATCGGGCGATAGCGTCTCGTGAAGGTAATCGATCGACGCGCCTTCGTCAAGGACTACCAGTAGGTGTCCGAGCGTGACGCCAGGGCGAGACGCATAGAAAATGCTGTGCGCAGGCAGCGTCACCGCCTTGCCGCGCGGCACATATAAGAACGTGCCGTGGGTCCACAGCGCCGCGTTGAGCGCGGCGAACTTACCTTCTTCGGGCACGACAGCGTGCGTATTGAGGTGCTGTTGTACAAGTTCCGGATAGTCACGCGCAGCCGTGCGCAGATCGGTGAAGATCACGCCTTGTTCCGCCAGCGCGGGATTGATGTCGTTGTAGACCAGGGTGTCATCTACGAAGGCCAACATACCGCCCTGGTCCGTGCCTAGCAGCGGCTGGCGGTTCGCCATGGGGATGTCGTCCACATGGCCGCCGTTGGGCGCGAGCAACGCGCCCGCGCTGGTCCAGTCGATGGCGCGGTAGTCGGTACGCCGCCAGGCTTCATCTTTGGTGGTGGGCATGGGCAGTGATTCGTACAACTCCCAGGCCTCCAACCGTCTCTGGCACAGCCACTCGGGTTCGTTATAACGCGCGCTCAGCGCTTCGACATCGGCTTGGCTGAGCGGCGGGGCTTGAAATTCGCGTGCAACACGACGACGAGTTGCCACAGTCTTTCCTCTCCAAAATGCAGCGGGTAGCACACAGCGGTGGACGGGCGGACGCGTCTTCGCGGACGTGCGCCAGCCCACCGGTTCGGTAACGTTCGTTTAGCCGACCGAGCCTTCCATCTGAAGCTGGATCAGGCGGTTCATTTCGATGCTGTATTCCATCGGCAGCTCTTTGGTCAGCGGCTCCAGGAAGCCGTTGACGATCATAGCATTGGCTTCGTCTTCACTCAGGCCGCGACTCATCAGGTAGAAGATCTGATCGTCCCCAATCTTGCTGACGGTCGCCTCGTGGCCGACGGTCACGTTCGGGTTTTCGATCTCGATGTACGGGTACGTGTCCGATTGGCTGTGATCGTCCAGCAGCAGCGCGTCACATACGACCGTGCTCTTGACGTTTTCGGCATCCGGATAGACGCGCAGCAGGCCGCGATAACTGCTGCGCCCGCCATTCTTGCAGATCGACTTGCTGATGATCTGGCTGGTGGTGTTGGACGCGATATGTATCGCTTTACCGCCAGCGTCTTGAGTTTGGTTGCGGCCTGCGAACGCGATCGACAGCACTTCACCGTGCGCGCCCGGCTCCATCAGGTAGAGTGACGGATATTTCATGGTGAGCTTGCTGCCCAGGTTGGCGTCCACCCATTCGTGACTGGCGTCGCCGTAGACCATGGCGCGCTGGGTCACGAGATTGTAGACGTTATCCGACCAGTTTTGGATCGTGCTGTAGCGCGAGCGTGCGCCGCGCTTGACGACAATCTCGATCACACCGCTATGCAGGCTGGCAGTGGAGTAGGTGGGCGCGGTGCAGCCTTCAACGTAGTGCAGGAAAGCGCCCTCGTCCACGACAATCAGCGTGCGCTCAAACTGGCCGATGCTGGCCGCGTTGAGGCGGAAATACGCCTGAAGCGGCATCTCGATCTTGACGCCCGGCGGGACATAGATGAACGAGCCGCCGGACCACACTGCGCCGTTCAACGCAGCGTACTTGTTGTCGTGCGCGGGGATTACCGTGCCGAAATACTCCCGGAACAGGTCTTCGTTTTCCTTCAAGCCCTGTTCGATGCTCTTGAAGATGACGCCCTGCGACTCCAACTCTTTCTTGATCTGGTGATAGACCATCTCTGAGTCGTACTGGGCCCCGGCCCCGGCCAGAAACTTCTGCTCGGCTTCGGGGATGCCCAGGCGGTCGAAGGTGCGCTTGATGTTCTCGGGTACATCTTCCCAGGACTTCGCTTCCTTATCGGCGGGCTTGACGAAGAAATAGATATCGTCTTCGCGCAGACCTGACAGGTCCGGGCCCCAGGTGGGGACAGGCTTGCTCTGGTAGATTTCGAGCGCCTTCAGCCGGAAATCGCGCATCCACTGCGGTTCCTGCTTCATCTCACTGATCTGGGCGACGACTTTGGCGTCCAGCCCTCTACGAGTTTTGAAGACGGATTGTTCCGGGTCCTTGAACCCGTACTGCTCGTCATAATGTTCGCGTATGCCTTGAAGCTGCTCTGCATCACTCATGATGTATGCTCCGTTGTGCTAAAGGGCGGCCGTGCTGGAACGATCCCGACATGGAGACCGTCCGGCACGGCTACCCGTTGCCGTTGTATTTCTCGCGCAGCCAATCGTAGCCTTGTTCTTCGAGGTGCAGGGCCAGGTCTGGTCCGCCGCTCTCCACGATCTGGCCGTCCATCATGATGTGCACGAACTCGGGCTTGATGTAATTCAGAATGCGCTGGTAGTGCGTGATAACCAGCACGCCCAGGTCCGGTCCATACAGTTTGGTCACGCCCTCTGACACGATGCGCAAGGCGTCAATGTCCAGGCCGGAATCAGTTTCGTCCATGATGGCGATTTTCGGCTCGAGCACCGCCATCTGCAAAATCTCGGCGCGTTTCTTCTCGCCGCCGGAAAAACCCTCGTTGAGATAACGCCCGGCAAAGCCGTGATCCATTTGCAGCATGTCCATCTTCTCGATCATCAGCTTGCGGAAGGCTGGGATCGGGATGCCTTTGTCTTCTGGATTGTCGACTTTGCGGCGAGCGTTGAGCGCGTTGCGCAGAAAATTTGCGAGTGTAACGCCGGGAATGGCGACCGGGTACTGGAACGCCATAAACAGACCTACGCGGCTGCGCTCGTCGGCTTCCATCTCCAACAGATCGATCCCGTTGAAAATGACCTGCCCGGCGGTGACTTCGTAGGCCGGATGGCCCATGATGGTGTTCGACAGGGTGCTTTTGCCGGACCCATTTGGCCCCATCAAAGCGTGAATTTCGCCCTGTTTGACGACCAGGTTAACGCCCTTGAGTATAGGCTGGCCCTCGACACTCACATGCAAATTGCGGATTTCTAGCGCAGCGCCCATCGGTATGATGTGACTCCTCGTGATAATCTACGAAATGACAAGGCCGGCGTGCCGCCGGTGAATGGTGACTGACAGAGACGGTGGATTGAGGGGTGTGCCAGGCTCCAGTTCGGCCTTTGAGTTTCCCTCAAATGAGAATGTTTTGCAATACCATTCAGCGGGATTATACCATCTCAAGGGGAAGTCCGTCAATTAAATAAACATTTATCTAATAAAATAATTACCAAGGCTGGTGGTGAATTGTCGACTCGTGCTTTATACTCTGAGCATGAAACTGTGTCATCCCAAACACTTTTGTGCATGAGTGGCGGAGGAAAGCCAACTATGACGGACGAAAAACAGCAGGCCGGTGGGAGCACTGACGAGCGCCACGAGCGGGCGGTTGAAGCCCTGCGCGGAGTGGTGGATCCTGAAATCGGGCTGAATGTCGTAGAATTGGGGCTGCTGCGGGATATGCTGATCGAGGACGAGCGCGCGCATATCGTCATGATTATGACGACGCCGTTCTGCCCATACGCTCCGGCGCTGCTCGAAACGTCGCGGCAGGTGGTGCAGGAGGCGGTCGGCGTGCCGACGACGATCGAGGTCGGGATGGAGATGTGGGACCCCAGCATGGCCGAAGAAGGTGTGTTAAGCGATTGGGGCCTGTTCTAGGTCCCCGTATGCGGCACAACGCAAACCTGAGAAAAAAGGCGGGAGTGTTGTTCAAACACCCCCGCCGCAGGCTGCGTGACTCTTTCTATTCCACTTAATCCACGATCTCGGTTTCGATGGTATACGTTCCTTCAATCCCCGTATACAGGTTGTCGCTGACATCGATCCGGTACACGGTGTCTTGCGGAATCACGACTACGATCGAAATCTCGTGCGTCGAATCTCCATACGAATAAAACAGGCTGGACATATTATCCGTCGTCTGGACCGACAAGGCGAGCGGAATCTCGTCGGTGGTGCTGACGGTTATGCGCATGTTCTGGTCGCTCTGCCCGCGGAAGAAGTGCGACTGGGTTTCGGTGTCGTAATTCAGGCTGCCGGTTTGCGGGGCGCCGGGTTCGAGCAGCGTGACGGTTGACTCCGTCAGGAGCAGTTGGTACGCGCCGCCCGCGCTGCTGGAGTTCCAGCCCACGGCGATCGTATATGATTCGCCCGGGCGTACCGGGATAGGATCGAGGGCGCTGGTATCGTAGGTCGCCTCAGAGGTGGCGATTAACCCGTTGGGGCCATAGAACGACATGTACGGATCGTAGTACACGTCATCGTCAGACACCTGCAAGCGCAGCAGCATGTCTTCGCTGCCCGCCACGTCGAGCGAGAAATATTCTGTCGGAGCCGAGGCGGAGACGTGCCCAATGAGCTCTTTGTTCAACGCTAACGCGGCAACCGTCGCGAGGTTTTGCAGCGCGAGCGAGTAATCGCCAGAGCCGCTGTAACGCGAGGCGTAGATGCTGTAAAGCCCCGTGTCGGTCAGCGTGAACGGACCAATGCGGGCATTAACGTTATCGCCGCCATCGTCATCGGTCATCAGGCTGACTCCCGAGGGGTCGATCAACGTGAGATATGTGTCGAGCGAGTTGATCGAATCGGCGCGCATGTCGATCACCACGATATCGCCCGCCTGCCCGTCAAACTGCCAGAGCTGCTCGGGCACGTTGTCGTCGACCTGGCCTCGAACAACGTCACCGTAGGCGATATGTGTGGCATCCTGGCGACCTGACTCTGCCGCCAACAGCGGCCCGGCACTCACGAACAGGCTCAGAATGAGGAGAAGTCCGAGCCAATGGCGGTAGCGTAGCATAAGGTCGTGTCCTTTCATGAGCTTGAGAGAGGGTCACAGATTTCGTTGTTTGATTATACAGCAGGTCGGCTCCTACCGGATGCCCAGCCGACGATGATCGCGCAGCAAACCCCCGCTGGCGCGATGCGAGGTACAATACCCCCGGCGTCACCAAGAGTTGTCACGCGACTCCAGACGCCGTATACTGAATTGAAGGGATATCAGTCTGGCATATCACAGGTAATATCGCGTGGAGAAGGATCAGCCTGCTATGGGAGTGAACATACTCCACCGTCAATATGGCATGTCGACGGAGCTGTCCGCACACGGCGACGAAAAAGGTCAGAGCGTCGTGGTGGAAGGCACGGGAGAGAGCGGCGGGCATTGGTCACACACGTTAACCTGGCGGGCAGCACAGATCATGTGGTTCAGGCTGACTCAACTGCTGTATCCCGACAAAGCTCCTGTCGTGACCGGCCTGGCCGTCACAGCCCCATTACACACCACCTCAGGTGTTACACTCACGACCCATACCGAAGTCGTGCATAGCCGGGAAGGCGATCAGTACACCGTCGTGGGCTGGATTCAGCGCAGTACCTGGCGGGCCGTGTTGAGCGAAGTTCAGGCGCGGCATTTGTGGGCGGCTCTCGATCAGGTGCTATACCCGGTTGGATGGGAAGGGCGGGAGAACAAGCCCAGGCATTAAGCGCGGGTGAGCACGGCTGAAGGCGCTGGCGTTCACTGTTGCGCGCCGGGGCGACCCGCGCGGACATTGTCAATTTTCGAGTTCTATACTACCATGCGCTCAGCAGTGGATTCGGGCGGTTTAGCGAGGAGCGAAACATGGCGACGCCGTATGACGGTAAGATCGGCATCTGGCATTGGAAGGGTGATTCGGTCGCGGAAGACACGATTGACGAGCTGTGCCGCACCCTGAAGAAATGGGCCCCGGCCATCACGCAGGTTTTTGTGAAAACCAGCGATGGCGATAACTGGCAAGGCAAGTTTGACACGGACCGCGACATGGCGATCGACAGCGTCGCCAGCGTGGATAAGTGGGTCCGGATTCTGGAAGCCAACAACATGGAGTTTCACGCCTGGGCGGTCGTAAAAGGGGAGAACGTCACCACCGAGGCCGATCGGATCATCGAGGTCTGCAACCGGACCGGCGTGAAATCCATGCTTCTCGATATCGAACCCTATGCCGGGTTCTGGACTGTTGGGCGCGACCCAATTCGCCCGCTGATGACCCGCATCCGGCGCGGGGTCGGTGGACGGTTTCATATTGGCATTGCCGTCGACCCGCGCCCGCGCCACAAACCGGCGATTTTCCCCGAAGAGTGGCGTCCCTTCGTCAACAGTGTGCATTTGCAGGTGTACTGGAACACGTTCCAGCGCCCCTATGACGAAGTGTTGGACGAGGCGTTCAGCACCTGGCAGGATTATGGCCTGCCGATGTTCCCGGTCATGCCGGGTGACGCCCCGCGCGACGAGATCAGTACCGCGCGCTCCTATGTGATTAGCCGCCACAAGGCTGCCGGGATGAGCTGGTGGCGTTTCGGGACGATCGGCCCGGTCGAGTTCCCGGTGATTAGCGTGCCGATGGGGACTGTGGACGATGGTGGCACCAATCCGCCCAACCCGCCTGCAGCTACCGGGCGTTACGGAATCGAAATCGTCGTCACGCCCGACAAGCCGCAGTATCGCGACGGCGCGCACGGCGGCGAAGATGTCAACACGCTGCTGCAAAGCTATCGCGGAACCTGGGGCTGGACCTCGAAATGGAAGACGACCACCAAGACCAGCAGCACGGTCTGGGCGCGCTGGGATCCGCAGCTCGTGGCAAGCGGTTGGTATGAAGTGTCTGCGTTTGTGCCGTCGCGCCACGCCACAACTGAACAGGCGCGTTACAAACTGCATGGCGCGCTCGGATCACCGACCGAGCTGACTGATCCCGATCCGCCAATCGCGCTATTACGCCGTGTGGGTCCCGCTGGGGGTTTTCCAATTCGACGCCAACGACGCGACGGCGGGCGTGGTATTTCTCAACGATCTGACCGGCGAAGACGGGCTTGAAATCTCGTTTGATGCGATCCGCTGGCGTCAGATTGTCGGCATCACGCCCACTGCCAAGTATCTCGCGGATGGCTACGACGCACCGATCGGGATAGCGTCTGAACGCAGCGGCACGAAGGTGTGGCCCGGCAACTGGTTCGACGCGACCGGCTACGACCGGCTGTACCGTGTCGGTACTTCGGGCCAGGCGTACCATACTGGCGCGGACCTCAACCTGAACGAGCCGTATTGGGACGCGGACGCACATTCGCCGGTCTACGCGGCGGCCTCAGGCGTGGTCACGTTTGCAGACCGGCTGCCCGGCTGGGGGAATGTGATTATCATCCGGCACGACCCGTTGCTCTCCACAGGGCAGGTGATGTACGGGCGTTACGCGCACATCGAGGACGTGCGCGTCCAGGTGGGCGATCGGGTGGTGCGCGGGCAGCAAATCAGCAAAGTGGGCAACGCCGAAGGACTGTTTGCCTACCATCTGCATTTCGATCTGAGCAACACGTCGATTCTCGAAACGCAGCCCTGGCACTGGCCGCTGATGGATCGTGACGCCTTGCGCACGAATTACGTGGATCCGTTGGACTTCGTGCTCAATCACCGGCCCGTCGAACGCTGATCGGCTGCGCGCCGGTCAGCAAGCTATGCTATAACCACACGCGCCCGGGAAAACCGGGCGCGTTTTCATGCTGCGCGGTTACACTCGCGAGGGATGTCAGAGCGACGCCCGCAGCGATCCGCCGTCTACGGGCACCATCGCGCCGTTCACGTAACTGGCGGCGGGTGAGCACAAGAAGACTGCCACGTTGGCGAATTCCTCCGGCTCGCCAATGCGGCCCAGCGGTACGTTCGCGCCTTGCCGCGCCGTCGCTTCGGCGATGGGGATGCCTTGCGTCTCTGAACGCTCGGCCATCAACTCCGTAACGCGCTCGGTTCGCGTGTACCCCGGTAGAATGCTATTGACGCGAATGCCGTACGGTCCCAGCTCGTTCGCCAGCGATTTTGTCAGGCCGATGACGCCCATCCGCACCGAGTTCGACAGGATCAGATTGTCGATCGGCTGCTTGACCGACACGGACGTGATAGTCAGGATGGCCGGGCGATCGCTCTGGCGCAGATAGGGCAGGGCCGCACGGATCAGGCGCACGGCGCTGTGAAAAGTGAGTTGGAAGGTGGTTTCCCAGGCGTCGGGCGGCGTCGTCTCAAAGCTGGTGGGTGGTGGGCCACCCGCGTTGGTGACGAGCACATCCAGCCCGCCGAGCGTTTGCGCAGCAATCTCAATCATGTGCGTGACGACATCAGGATCTGTGACGTCACCGGGCACGGCGATCACCGTGCCTCCGGACTCGCTGCGAATGGCGGCGGCGGTGGTTTCCAGCCGAGCAGCGTCGCGTCCATTAACGACTACGGCAGCTCCCTCCAGGCTGAAGCGCCGGGCAGCCGCTGCGCCCAGTCCGCTGCTGCTGGCCGCCACGAAGACTCTTGCTCCTGTCAAACCGAGGTCCATGAGATGAAATCTCCTTGTGAACACCACAAAGCGCCAATGGCGCGGATGTCCTCCAAATATCCCAGAGCGACACGCTGTGCCTCTGGGTCCGAACGTTACTGGTCAGCAGGTGAGGGCGGGTAGTATTCGAAGATCAGGCGGTCCACACCGTCATCGTAGTAATTGACTGCCGTGCGCACTTCGCGAAACCCGAGCGAGGTGTACAGCCGATTGGCCGCCGAGTTGCCGACTTCGGTCGTCGTGCGCACGCAGCGCACGCCCACCGTGAGCAACTGCGCTACGCCGCGTTCGACCAGCCGCCGCCCGATGCCCTGCCGCCGGTAATGCGCCAGCACGGCCGCGTTGAGCAGCCAGCCGAGCGCGTGGTCTTCACTGATCGCGCCGCACAGGTGCCCAGCCAGTTTGCCGGTGGAATTGTCGATGGCGACCCACAACAGGCTGGGGAACAAGTCGTAAAGCTGGCGGAATACATAGCGCGAATAGGCCGCGCTGCCATACACGGCGTGCTCGACGTCGACGATCTGTGACAGATCGGCCAGCTCAAACGGTCGGATCGTGATGTGCCGGGTTGGTGCGGACAGATTCATCGGTGCGTTTTCCCCCTCGAAATTGCATGTCTCTGGCGCGGCTCTGCGCCGATGTCATTCCATTTCGACCTTGAGCTGCGTGTGGCCCACTTCGATCACGTCGCCGGACGACACGACGACCGGCTCCGTGACGGGCTGGCCGTTGAGGCGCGTGCCGTTGCTGCTGCGCCGATCTTCCAGCCACCACTGGCCGCCGCGCCGCACGACGAGCGCGTGTTCTTGGCTGCAAAAGGTGTCGTCAAGCACGATCGTGTTGGTCGGCGCGCGGCCCAGACTGGTCAGCGGCAGCAGCGGGTAGCTCTGCCCGGCAGGCAGCGCGCCGCGCCCGTCCACTAACCTGCCGCCGGTCGCCTGCACGCGGACGACGACCAGTCGCCCCCGGTGTTGGCCATCTTGCGCCACCGTCTGTGCCGCCGCGCGATAATCGCGCCACAGCATCGCAAAAATCGTCCCCAAAAAAATCAACAACAGTGCGCCGGACACGACGCGCAGCCCTAGCAGTACATAATCGACAGAGATGCTCACTCGTGATCACTCCCCGTGTGATCGCGTTTCTTGCTGATCTGTGTGTCTCCGGCCGGTGGGCGTTTCTCGGATGAGCCTTCTTCGACTACATAGACTATTTTGACTCCGCCTAACGAGATTACATCGTTGGAGCGCAGCACGCATTCCGAGACGCGGGCCTCGTTGACAAAAGTTCCGCCTCGGCTGGCAAGATCGTACAGCACCCATTGGCCGAAACGCAGCCGAAGCTGGCAGTGTTGGCGGCTGACGCGCCGGTCGTCGAGCACAATGGCGTTATCGCGCCGCCGCCCAATGTTGATCACCGTGCGGTCGAGTGGTACGTAACGGCTGCCGTTCACGATGAGAAAGGCGGGCGGCAGCTCGGGCGGCTCCTCAGGCAGGGGCGGCGTCTCGTCGTCAACCAGCAACATTTGCGTCGTCTGGCGCGCGAGATCGGCGTGAGCGGCATTCACCTGGATGCCGTGTAGGGCAATCGCTGGATCGGGCGCGAGCACGACCTCCGGCGGGGTGTCGAGCCACAGCTCGCTTTGGCGGGCCAGGCTGACAATATGGTCGGCCAGCGACACGGCGATGTCCGGTTGGGCGGCCAGCAGCGCGGCGTGATCTTCCGGGTTGAGATGGACGACGTAATGATTGGGCGCGGCCAGATTGCCCGCGTGGTCGAGATCGGCGCCATCTTCCATAGCACGCGCCAGCCGCAGCGCGACTTCTCGCGGCTGCAAACGTCCGGCAAACAGGCGCGCGAATCCCCCTTCGATAAGCGTCTGAAGGCGTTCCTCAAACTGTGAAAACCGGTTCCTGTCCATGTGGGGAATTATAACAGGCTGGCCCGTTCAGGGCGACAGGGCGTCAGACAAGCGTAGGCAGGTCACCCTGTCCGATCGGTGAGTGCAGTGCGCGTACTTTTTTCATGTCGACGCGCGTTTCAATCCCTTGTGTGGCGCGTTTCGTTTTTTTCAGGTTTCGACTATACTGCTAGGCATGGGAACTGAACTCACTCCTGACGCCTTTGTAGTACGTCTGGCCGCCCAGGGTTACACCCTGGCGAGCGGGCACCGTGTGCTCGGCGATCCTGGCGGAGCGCTGCTGCGCCGCTATCTGCCTGTGCTGGCGGTGATCGGCGCGCCTTATGCTGGCCTGGGCGGCACTGAAGACGCGCTCAACCCGCTCGATCCGGTGCGCGAATGGCACGGCATGCTGCGGACGCTGGCCGCGATCACCGATCTGCAAGCATCCGGCGCGGCGCGTCTGGCGCTGGTCCGTTTGATGCCGCCCACGACTGCCCAGCTTGAGGCGGCGGTACAGGTCGGCGAGGCAGACGCCTTCCGGGTGGTGCATTTCGTGTGCTATGGCGAGCGCGACATGGTTTACCTGGAAGACGAGGACGGGCAGGAAGCCTATGCCGTCGCCGAGCAGCTTGCCCGGCTGTTCAAGGCGGGTAACGCGCGGATGGTCGTGCTGGATGGTTGTTTCAGCCGCCGGATTGGGCAAACGCTGCTGGCCGAAACACAGGTCGAAGCCGTGGTCGGATCGCGGCGGCGGCTGGCGGACGAACACGCCCGGGTGTTCAATGCGCGCTTCTATGCCGATATAAGCAACGGGGCGGGCGTGCGCGCGGCCTATCGCGCGGCGATTGCCGAACTCAAACAGATTCCCGGCGCGAACGCTGACCGCTACGAATTGATGATCGCCGATGACCGCCACGAGGTGACTCTGGAGTTGGCGTCGCCAGAAGATCGTGCGCGGCGCCCTCTGTGGAGCGCGGGACCAGTGCGTGTGATCGGGCTTCCGGAGCCGGTCGACGTGGTGGGACGGCGCGAGTTGATCGCGCGCCTGTCGGGTGACCTTTCCGGCGATGGTCCGCCGATCGTGATTTTGCACGGGGTCAGCGGCGTGGGCAAGAGCCGCGTCGCAGCCCATGTCGTTTACCGCGTGACGTGGCGCTTCCCGGATGGCGTATTGTGGGTGCACTGCACGCCGGTGACCACGGCCCAAGAGATCATGGCCCAACTGGCTGGACTGGTCGATCTGCCGCCGCATGCGGCTCATGACGCGATCTGGGCGGCATTGGCCGGGCAGCATGTGCTGCTCGTGCTGGATCAAGTCGATCTGATTCCAGCGGGCGCTGAGGCGGATCGAATTAGTGCGCTGGTGCGGACCTTCGCTGAGAAAACAACGGGGCGCGTCCTGCTGACGACTCGCCAGCCTGATGAGCGTTTCGTGCGTGACGGGGTGGGGCGCGTCCGGCTGGTGGAAAGCTTCGATGCCAAGTCGGCGCGTACGCTGGCGATGCGACTGGCTGTCGCGGAAAACGCAGAGAGTATTGACGTCGACACGATCGACGATTTCCTGGAATTGACGCACAACCACCCCTGGTTGATCGCGCGCGGTGTGGGATTGGTGAAGGTGCACGGTATTGAGCGTGCGATGGAGGTGCTGCGCGGCCTGCAGCATGACCCGCAGGATGTGACCGCCGATCCACAGGCTGCTTATATCAGCCGGCGCCTGGAACGGCTGGCCCAGGACGATCCCGCCGCGCTGAAGCTGTTGGTGCGGGCGCAAGGCTTGCCGGATGATTTTGACAAGAAGGTTGCGTTGGGGCTGGGCGGCAACGGCGCGGCCGGGCATGTCCAGCGCTTGATCGCAGCTGGGCTGGTCGAGCAGGACGATACGCTGTATCACATTCCGTCGAATGTGCGCACCGTAGTGGCGCAGCGCTTCCCGCTGATCCCGCAAAAGCAGGACCAGATCGACCGCGTGCTGATGGCCTATTATACACAGGCCGCACCGGGACCAGTTTCGCGCGAGCGTGCGGCGCAGTTGAACAATGTGCGCGGGCTGCTGGCGCGCCAGCTTGGCAAACACCCGCAGCTCAACCCCGCCGTGATCGCGTCGCTGGTGACAGCGGTGGCCCCGGCTTTTGTCGCGAATGGGCTGGGCGAGGAGTTCGCCGGGCATGCGCGGCGCTTGCGGGAATTGCTGCCTCAAGGTGAGGCGCTGGCCGATCTCCAGGTGGCGCTGGGTGATGTGTTGGGCGGACTCGACGGTCACGCCGATGAAGCCGGTTGGCTGCTGCAAGTTGCAGTTACGCTGGAAGGTGTGCCGCGTCCGGTGCAGGTGCGCGCTACGCTGGCTTATGGCCGCCACCTGATCCGCGTGGGGCAGGTCGAAACCGCGGCGGATCTGCTCTCAAAGGCGTTCAGATCGGTTATCGCCCAACCCGACGGAACCGACGTTGGGCTGGTGGCCGCACTGGCGCATCAATGGGGCTGTGCGTTGGTGACTCAGGGGCATCTGCCGGAAGCTGTGCGCCGCTTTGAGGGGGCGCTGGCCGGTTTCGCGCGGACGCAGCAGCCCGCGCGGGTGGTCGAGGTACAAGGTGATCTGGCGGAGGCGCGCCTGCGCCTGGGCGATCTCGACCGGGCAGAGGACGATCTCCGGCGGGCGTTGGAAGCCGCCGGTTATCTAGGACGGCAGGCAAACAGCGCGGCGCTCCGGTTGGCGTTGGGACGTGTGTACGTCCGGCGGGCGGATGTCGCCCAGTCGGATAATCAGAAAGTTGCGGCCCGTACGGCGCTGGTTCAGGCTGAGCGTGTCCTCAGCGATGCTGTCGCCGATTTACTGGGTCTTTCCGATCCGGCAGGGCTGGCGGCAGCCTATCACGATCTCGGACGTGTCCAGGCGCGGTTGGGCCGGGTGGCGGACGGCGCGGCACACGTCGCACGCGGGCGCGTGTTGCTCAACGGGTCAGAGCGTTTGGGCGACCGGGCCGAGTTCGCCGTGACGTTGGGCCAGCTCCGGCTGGCGCAGGGAGACGCAGCTGCCGCGCAGACGATTCTACACGAGGCACTCGACTGCGCTTCACAGCTTGACGACGGCGGCGCCGTGCTCAACCGGGCGGCGGGCGTCCTGGTTCGCGTGTATCAACTGCGCGCCAAGCATGCCCAGCGCGCCGATTCCACCTTCCGGCAGCAGACGCGCGAACAGGCTGTCACCTCGCGTGAGCAGTTAGTGCGGCTGGGGCTTGAGCGTCACGCCTCGGCGCTGGATAAGGTCATTCAAGGGATCGCGCTGACGTGACGGCGCGGCCCCGCAGGGAGTTTGGATTGGGCACTGCGCGGACGGCATGCACGACGAGCCGTCCGCCGCGTTTTGAGGAGCTTGCCCTATGAGTGGGTGGGAAACGCTTAACTGCGCCAATCACCCGGAGCGCATCGCGTTGGAGCGGTGCGAAGTGTGCGGTAAGCCACTGTGCGCCTACTGCCTGTACTACACTGATGACGGTCAGCGGCTGTGCGAAGAACATGCCGAAGACGCGCGTAAGCTCGGCGTAGCGGTCGAAGAACCCGCCATCTACGCTGACCAGTTGATCGGGGCGCAGATCGGGGCACTGCGCAAGCGTAAACGCAGTGAATCCGCTGGTGACGAAGACCTGTATAAGGGCAACTCTACCGACGTTATGTCGCTGATCGGAATGATGATCGGGATCATCTCGGCGGGGGCATGCTGCGGCGCGGTATACTGCCTGCCCGTTGTAGGGCTGGTGCTCTCGCTGATGGCCGTGTTCGGAGCCAAGAAATCCTACGATCCTCGCCGTACCCGTCGCTTTGGCGTGATCGGTGCGCTCCTGTCCGGGGTGTGGGTCGTCGCGATCGTGGGCTGCATTTTGATCTACGGCCTGTCGCTGACGACCCTGTTTCGCGTGTCATCGGGTCCGCTGCAAGGCAACCTGTTAGCTACGCTGAACGTTCGTGTCACCGACACGCCGTCGCCGGTGCCGCCCGTCACCAGCCCGAACTCCTACTGCGACCACCGGCCCGACGACGGCCCCGGTCAGTCGACACGACGCGGGAGGGCTGGACGCTCCCGATGTACCAATCAGTGGGGGCGTACAGAATTTGGCGGTACACTGGGCGGCTGGTGGTCTGACGCGCTGACCGGCAACCTTTGAGGGAGAAGAATCGATGGAGGCTGTACGCATTGCGGTGATCGGTGGGTCCGGGCTGTATGATATGCCGGAACTGCGCGACGTGGAGGAACGGCAGATTGACACGCCTTTTGGCCCGCCCAGTGATGCGATCCGGATCGGGAAGTTGGCGGGGCAGCGCGTGGCGTTTCTGGCGCGGCACGGTCGCGGTCACGTGCATATGCCGTCCGAGGTGCCCTATCGCGCCAACATCTACGCGCTGAAGCTGCTGGGCGTCGAGCAGGTGATCGCGGTCAGTGCTTGCGGATCGCTTCGGGAGTCACTACCACCCGGCTGTGTCGTAATCCCGGATCAACTGGTGGACTGGACGCGTGACGAACGCGGGCGAACGTTTTTCGGCGACGGCATCGTCGCTCACATTTCCGCTGCCGATCCATTTTGCCCGCGGCTGAGTGCGATTGTCGCGGACGCGGTCGAAGACGCGTCCGAAGGGGACGAACTGGTGTTTCGCGGCGGGACGTTCATCACCAGCGAGGGGCCGCGCTTCGCGACCCGCGCCGAGAGTCGTCTGTACCGGCAGTGGGGCTTCGACATCATCGGCATGACGACTTCGCCGGAAGCTTTCCTGGCGCGCGAGGCCGAGATGTGTTACGCCGTGATGGCGCATGTGACCGATTACGATGTCTGGCACGAGACGGAAGAAGACGTCTCGGTCGAGCTGGTATTGAAAGTGTTGCACGCGAATGTGCGGCTGGCGCAGCGCGCGCTGGTCGGTGTGGTCGAGCGGTTGGCGGATGGCGATCGTGCGTGCGATTGCCCTGACGCGCTGGCGACGGCGGTAATCACGGACCGGCGGCGTGTGCCGCACGCCACTTTGGAACGGCTGTGGCCAATCCTCGGCAGGTATTTCGAGGGGCCATCGCAGGTTTAGTTGGGGAGGCAAGCGGCGCGGTACACAATGAGTGGGGGCGGCAGCGCGGCCTATGCCGGCGATCTGCCGCCGTGTGATTCTGGGTGACTCTATGCGGCTATCTTCGCGAGTGCTTCCGATTGGAGTGACGCTCGATCTCGATGTAGACGATAGGCTGCCGTTCGCGATACGGCGTGAGCGGCTGTTGCTGATCCTGGCGGGAATCTTCCTCGCGGTGAACCAGTCCGCGTTGATCCTGGCGCGCCAGTGGTCCTGGCTGCGCCTGTGGCCGGTCGGGGTGTGGATGGCGTGTGCGCTGGCCGGTCATATGGTGCTCAACCGCCGTCTGCCCGCGCGCGATCCCCTGTTGTTTCCGCTGGCGATGTTTCTGTCCGGGTGGGGCCTGACCCTGGTGGCGCGCCTGGTGCCACCCTACGTCAACCGGCAGGCGCTGTGGTTGGTGATAGGACTAGGAGCCATGCTGGCCGTGACGCTGCTGCCCGACGATCTGCGTTGGCTGCGGCGCTACCGCTATACGTGGCTGATCGGCGGGCTGGCGCTGCTCGTGATTACGATCCTGGTCGGGCAGAACCCAGCCCACACCGGGCCGCGCCTGTGGCTGTGGCTCGGTTTTGGGCGCGTGTATTACCAGCCGTCGGAACTGCTCAAGATTCTGCTGGTGGTTTTCCTGGCGAGCTACTTCGCCGATCACCAGCCTTACTTGCGCGAGGACACCGTCCGCTTGGGACCGTGGCGGGTGCCTTCTCCGGCGTTTCTGGCCCCGGTACTGCTTATGTGGGGCGTGTGCATGGTCGTGCTCGTCTGGCAGAAGGACCTGGGCGCGGCGACGCTGTTTTTCGTAGTGTTCATGGTGATGCTCTATCTCGCCAGCGGGCAGACGTTGCTGTTGGCGGGCGGCGCGCTGCTGCTGATCGCGGCGGGGGCGGTGGCCTATACACTGTTTTCGGTGGTGGCGCTGCGCGTCGACATCTGGTGGAATCCCTGGCCCAACGCCGACGCCCAAGCCTACCAGGTCGTGCAGAGTCTGACTGGCCGTGGCCTCGGGCGGCGTGTTCGGGCAGGGCATCGCGCAAGGGCAGCCGACGATCATCCCGGTCGTCCATTCCGATTTTGCCTTCGCGGCCATTGCGGAAGAATGGGGCTTGCTGGGGTGCTGACCGTCCTGTTCGCGCTTGCGGCGCTGGTCGTACGCGGCATGCGGATCGCCGTGCTGTCGCGCGGGCCGTTCCGCACTCTGCTGGCGGCGGGCTTGAGCGTGCTGTTGGCGGTGCAGAGTCTGTTGATCGCGGGCGGTGTGTTGAAACTGGTCCCGCTGACTGGCGTTACGCTGCCGTTCGTGAGTTACGGCGGAAGCTCGTTATTGACCAACTGCGTGATCGTCGGCCTGCTGCTGATGCTCAGTGGCGAGGAAGGAGTCGCGCGGTGAACAGCATGGTCAGAGAGTTGAACCGTGTGACGTTGGGCTTGCTGGTCGCCTTTGGAATCGTGGCGCTGGCCGCGGGCTTCTGGGGTGTGCTCCGGGCGGATGCGCTGCGCGGGCGTGAGGACAATGCCCGCAACGTGATCGCGCAGCAGCGCATCCAGCGTGGGACGATCTTCGACCAGAGCGGCACGCCGCTGGCCATGAGCCAGGAACTGCCGTCCGGACTGATGCAGCGCGTGTATCCTTATCCGGAAACTGTCGCGGCGGTGGGCTACTACAGTTTCCGCTATGGTGTGACGGGTCTCGAAGCCGAATACGACTCCCAATTGCGCGGGGACACCTGGCGCAGCGCGTGGCGCGCCTTCGTGGATGATGCGCTGCACCGGGCGGAGCAGGGCGGCGACGTACGGTCGACGATAGATCTGGCGGTGCAGCAGGCCGCGTCACAGGCTCTTGGTGATTACAGTGGGGCAGTGCTCGTGATCGATGTACCGTCCGGACGCGTGTTGGCTATGGCCAGCGGCCCCGGCTATGATCCGAATACGCTCGATCAGCAGTGGGATGCGCTTACGGCCAATGTCGCAACTTCGCCGCTGCTCAACCGGGCGACGGCGGGCGTGTACCAGCCGGGCGGCGCGCTAGAAACGGTCGTGTTGGCCGCGCTGCTGGGCGCTGCGCCCGATCTCGGCGCGCAGGGATCGACAGTGCTCAACGCCGTTGTGCCCGACGCGGCTGATTCGGTGCTGGTCGGCGATCTGACGCTGGCCTGCCAACCGGGCGCTCCGTCAGGCGATCTGACGCTGTTGACGGCGTATGCTTACGGCTGCCCGGCAGCTTTCGCACTGGCCTTCGACGACGGGCTTACTCCGGCGGCGTTGTGGGATCGTTTCAAGGTTTTTGGCCTGTTGGAGGCGCCTGATCTGCCGGGCTTCGAAACGGCGGCGGGACCGGAGTCCGCTCCGCTCACGGCGGATTCCTCGCCGGAGAAGCTGGTTGCGGCGCTGGTTGGCCAGGGGACATTGACGGTGACGCCGCTGCAAATGGCACAGGTGATCGCCACGATTGCCAACCGGGGTAACGGGGTGCCGCTGCATATCGTGGACGCTGTGCGGCCTCCTGGCAAAGCGTGGCAGCCAGTCGAAGTGTCGACCGAGAGTCCGGCGCTGCTCCGTACAGACGTGGCCGGGGCGCTGCGGTCGGCGCTGCGCCAGTCGGCTGCGATGAATCCGGCTCTGGCCGGAGCGGCGCGCGATGGATTGGTGATTTACGGGCATGGCGGGCTGGCTTATGGCGGGCCGGATGCCACGCCTGACGGTTGGTTTGTTGGGTTCGCCGAACACGCGGAAGGCACGACTGGCGCGATCGCGGTCGTGGTCGTCGTGGAAGAGGATAAACCCGATGCGGCCGCGGCGGCCAATGCTGCCGGGGTTGTATTCGAGGCGGCCGCGGCGAGTCTGAATGGCTCAGCGTCGGCTGGCGCGGGGAATTAGGCATGCCATTGGAAGCACTCCGACAGATGGTGAACTCGGTCGAGGCGCGGCGCGGCTGGGACTTTTCGCGTGTGCGTGATTCGATCGATCCAGTGCCCTGGACGTGGACAGGGATCGCCCGTCGCTACCTCAGCCGCACCCAGCGCGTCCTGGATATCGGTACGGGGGGCGGTGAGCGCTTCGTGAAGCTGGCGGAATATTTCGGCAGCGGCGTTGGTATTGACGCCGATCCGCTGATGGTCAAAGTGGCGAAAGAGAACACGGCCAGAGTGCTGCGCTGCCGCGTGTCCTTCCGCAAGATGGACGCGCGCGATCTTAGGTTTCCTGATGGGGCGTTTGATGTCGTGCTCAACCGGCACGCGCTTGCTTTTCCCGATGAGATCGCGCGCGTACTGAAGCCGGGCGGTTATTTCATTACCCAGCAAGTCGGAGCGCGCAATCATGCCAACATTTGCGAGCTGTTCGGATGTGGGCCGGGCGGGCAGTATGAACCTCCTGCGGGCCAGACCGTCGTCGCATGGGCGGACGCGCTCAGTGCGCAGGGATTCGCCGTGCGCTGTCGCGGTGAGTATGATGTTGCTTATTATTATCTTGACGCGGAGTCGCTGATCTTCTGGCTGAAAGCGGTGCCCGTGCCGGAGGATTTCGATATCGAGCGGCACTGGTCGCAAGTGGATCACGCGTTGGACGCCTTTAGTACGCCGCGCGGCATCGCGACCAATGTCCACCGCGAGTTGCTGATCGCGCAGAAACTTGAGGATTGAGCCACCGCAGAGCACATCTTATCTGTGCAGCGCTGATGGCGGTTTTCAGGGGAGGAAAAATGTTATGTCTGGTTGGTTGAAGACCACTGGTCGCCGCGGGCTGAGTCTGTCGCTGGCGCTGGGTATGGTACTGGTCTTGAGCGTTGGCATCGTCCCGAGGCGCGCGGGCGTCGCCGTAGCCCGCCAGTCGGACGGGTGCGGTGATCCGGCAACGATGATCCATGATATCCAGGGAACCACCGATCAAACACCCGAGGGTGGTAACGTTCACACCGTTGAGGGTGTGGTGATCGGGGATTTTCAAAACACCCTCACTCAGTTCAAAGGCTTCTTCATGCAGGAAGAAGACGCTGACGCCGACTCCGATCCGCTGACTTCTGAGGGAATTTTCGTCGATTCCTCGCTGTCCAGGGTGGATGTGAATGTGGGCGACGTGGTGCGTGTGACGGGCACGGCCTTCGAAATGGCGGATTCCGGCGCTAATCTCACCCAGATTCGTCGGGTGAGCGCGATCACGGTTTGCGGCAGCGGGGCGAGTGTCACACCGACTGAGGTGACGCTGCCGGTCGCGAAGATGTCCGACTGGGAGCGCTGGGAAGGGATGTTGGTCACCTTCCCACAGGAATTGACCGTCGAGGAACTGTACAACCTGGGGCGTTACGGCGAGATTTTGATGGGTGTAAATGGCCGGACCTACCAGCCGACCAACGTTGCCGCGCCCGGTGAACCCGCGTTGGCCGTCGAGGACGACAACGCTCTGCGCGAAATTCTGCTGGATGATGGCAACAACGAGCAGAATATTGACCCGACGATCTTGCCGCCGGGCGGATTAACTTTGTCGAACGTGCTGCGCGCCGGGGACTCCGTCACCGGAGTAACGGGCGTGCTCGATCAGCGGTTTGGTGTGTACCGCGTTCAGGTCACCCAACCGGCCGACTTTGCCCCGACGAATCCGCGTTCGGCGGTGCCGCCAGACGTCCCCGGACGGCTGCATGTGGCGTCGTTCAACGTGTTGAACTACTTCAACGGCGATGGTTTGGGCGGCGGGTTCCCCACGGAGCGCGGCGCGACGACTCCCGAAGAGTTTGCGCGGCAGCGTGCCAAGATCATTACCGCGATCACGACGCTGGACGCCGATGTGATCGGCTTGATTGAGATCGAGAATGACGGCGATGGGCCGGAAAGCGCGGTCGCCGATCTGGTGTCCGGGCTAAACGAAGCGGCTGGCGGCGACGTGTACGCCTACGTGCCCGATCCGGTTGGGCTGATGGCTCCCGCACCCGAAGGTGAGGTGGGCGGCGATGCTATCAAGCAGGCCATCGTCTACAAGCCTGCCGTCGTGACGCCGCTCGGCGATCCGGTCACGACGACGGACGCGCCGTTTGGTGGACGTCGTCCGCCGATCGCGCAGGCTTTCGAAGAGGTGAGTACAGGTGAGCACTTTACGGTCGTCGTCAATCACTTCAAATCGAAGGGCTGCACGGGCGCGGGAATCGATCCCGACATCGGCGACGGCCAGGGCTGTTGGAATCAGGAGCGCGTGCAAGCGGCGCGCACCTTGCTCGACTGGCTGGCCACTGATCCGACCGGCACCGGGGATCCGGACGTACTCGTCATCGGCGATCTGAATTCGTACGCCGAGGAAGACCCGTTGGTCGTGTTTGCCGACGCGGGGTATACCAATCTAGTGCGGCAGTTCGGCGGCGCCGGGGACTACACCTACATTTACATGGGGCTGGCGGGTTCGCTCGACCATGCGCTCGGATCGCCGACCCTGGCACCTCAAGCGATGGGCGCGGCACCCTGGCACATTAACGCCGACGAGTCGCGCGTCTTTGATTACAACGTTGAATTTAAGACCGAGAACCAAATTGACGCGTGGTACGACACCAGCCCGTTCCGTTCGTCGGACCATGATCCGGTGCTGGTCGGCCTGACATTGGCGGGTGGCGAAGGCGGAACCAAGCAAACCGACGCGATCCCGGCGCGCGTCAAGCATGACTCGTCGGGCGGAACCCTGGCCATCGTCGTTGGACTGGTGGCCGTCGTGTTGGCGATGGTCTTTGGAGCGATCACCGGGCGGGGCAAACGCCGTTAGCGCTGTGACACATCACCAAACGGACTGAGCGCGGGGCCCAGGTTACAGCGGGCTCCGCGTTTATTGTGTGGAGGAATTGGAGTCAGCTTGGATCGTTGGCGTTGAGAATCGCCTGGATGTCACGCAGGTGCAGCCCGTCATGCAGCGCCAACACGCGGAAGATATCGCCCGCCGCGATCTCGCCCAAGACCGGGTGAGGGCCGACGGCCTCACGCTGATCCTCGGTGAGACGCTCGAACAGGGCGACGGTGTGGGCGCGCTGCGCATTCAACGCGGCGAGCAGAGCGTCACGGCTCAGATGCCCCCTTGCCGCTAATCGGGAGGCGTTGTGGGCGTCGAGGTGGAATTCCGTGGGCAGCCGGTCGAGCTGGCCGAGCGCGATCGCTTCGGCCACCGCGCAGTGATCCTCTTCCGCGTTGAGCAGATGAGTCAGAATGTCGCGCACGCTCCACCCCCCTGTCAGTTGTTGATCAAACGCGGCGTCGGCAAGCGATTCCACGGCGGCAAGCAGCCTTGCGCGACTGGTGGCAAGGCGCGTCAGGGTGGGGTGAGTCATAAGGCGGTCCTCCGCATGGGCCGGGCAGAATGCGGGCATTGTAGCAGGTGGCATGCCTACGCGCCAACGACTCACGACTCCACTCGGCAGACTGCCGGACGGCGATAGAGACTGGTAACGAAAAAGGGCCTGCCGACAATATTCTGGCGAACAAGCCCTTCCGATTTCCACAATGTGATGCGCGACCTTACAGCAATAGGCTCGGTTTGTGCGGTGGCTCCGGCGCGGCGGTTGGGGCGCTGCCCACGAAGGACGCCGCGTGTTCGCGCAGACCGCGCAGGCGCTGCGCGCTGCCGGACTGCTGGTTCTGTTCCAGATCGTCGGCGATGGCGTCCATCAGGTCGAGCAGTTCCGGGCCAAAATTGGGCGCGCCCTTTTCGAGCACTTTGCGTGCTTCGGACTCGCTGGGGGCCGACATGACGTCGTTGATCAGACGAATCTGTGGCGGGGCGCTCTCGCGCAAAATCTCCATGATCTTCTGCATGACCTGTTTGAGACGGTCGGCCAGACGCTCGTCTTTGTTTTGTTCGGCGGACTGGATGTTGGCTTGCAGAACCGCCAGAAACGTGTCGTCAATCTGTTCGAGGCGCGGGCGGATGGCCGCGTCGATGTCTTCGCTGTTGACAATGGTCCGCAGCGTGTCCGCTGCGCGCTGCAACACGGCCTGCGTCTGCTCGTCGATGGCGCTGGTGAGCTCAACCAGACGATCGCGCAGATGGGTCAACTTTTCGCGATCTTCTTCCGGGGCCTCATCGCTGCGCTTAGTCAATTCCTGGAAGAACAGATAGTCCATCGCCGGACGCATCAAACCAACTACCGCTTGGAGGCGCTCGTCGTCGCCCGCGTAGCTGATGACCAGATTCATGAAGTCGGGGCGAGTCATATCTTCGCCCATGTCTTGCAGCGTCTCGGCCACTTCGCGCACGGTCGATTCCTGCGCTTCAGCGGCCTGCATAACTTCCTGCCCGACAGTCGTGTTCTGGATCAGAAAGTTGTAGAGCAGCATCAGCGCGTCGGCCATATCGGCGTGACCGGTCGCGGCGGCATTTTCCGCAGTGGCGATCATCATCTGGAAGAATTCTTCGTCCATGTGGCTGTCTTGCTCTTGCGCCAGCCGTTCCCATTCTTCCGGGCTGACCTGCAAGAACATCTCGATCACGCGCATCCGCTCGCGCTGGACCTCGCGCACGTCGGCGGTGATGCCATCCGCGTCCAGCACCATATCGATCATACCGGGCAAGGTCAGCGCTTGCTTGGGTTGAAGCAGGTAGGCCCGGCGTTGTTCGGGCGGCAGCGCGTTGGTCAGGCGGCGCGTCAGATCGCCGATGATGTTTTCGCGCTCAGTGGTAGAAATGTTAAGCTGCATCGGAATGTGGATCAGCAGCAGTTCTTTGGCTGGATCATGATAGAGCAGGGGCGTGCCGACCGCGAGGTTATGACCGCAGTTGGGGCAGGTGACCATATTGACTCGCCCAGACAGAAAACGCGCTTTGGCCTGAGGATCCTGGCCGACGTCAACAATTTGTTCGACAATGGCCGGGAAGGTGTGCCCGCAGCGCGGACAGGACAACGTTGTTCGGACAACTTGAGACATGCGGCAGTGCTCCTGGGATAGACGCCGGCAGCGGTGGCGTGCAAACGTGTGTTAGTATACCGCACGACACCGCCACGCCGCGATAGTGAAATCATTAAAGCGAAAAGCTCGCGATGACGGGGGATCAGCCGCCGCGCGGGAGCGTGATGGTGAATGTCGCGCCGCCGTGTGGATTATTCTCCGCCCAGATGTGGCCGCCGTGCGCGTCGACTACCGCCTTCGCCAGATATAGCCCCAGGCCAGTGCCCTGCGTTTTTTGCGCGAGGCTGTTGTTGACCCGGTAGAAGCGGTCAAAGACACGTTTGAGCTGGTCGGGGGGCAGCCCGGCTCCTTCGTCACACACCGACACCTGCACCTCATCATCATTGTAGGCTCCCTGGATGACGATCGGGCCGCCTTTGGGCGAATACTTGATCGCGTTGCTGATCAGGTTGTCGATCACCTGGCGTAAGCGCGTGCGGTCGCCCTGGATGATAGGAAATCCCTCAGAAAACTCCGCGCTCAATGTATGTTGGGTGGTCTGTGTCTGGAAACGGTCAATGGCCTGCTGTGCGATCGAGGGCAGACTCACATCGTCCAGGGTGAGGCGCATGCCCTCGGCTTGCAGCTTGGACGCCGCCAGCAGATTCTCAATCAGCTCGGCGAGGCGGTCGGCTTCGTCCTCGATAACTTCCAGCCCGTTCTGGATGGTGGCGCGATCCCAGTCGGCATCCTCGCGATTGAGTGCGTCAGCATAGCCCTTGATCAACGCAACCGGAGTTTTCAGCTCGTGCGAGACGACCGAGATAAACGTCGATTTAAGGCGCTCCGCTTCGCGGAAATGCGTGATGTCGCGCACATTGGCGATGACGTTCTGGAGCGTGCCGTCCGATCCCAGCAGCGGGGCATAGGTGATGCCCACACTCAGCGTGCCGCCGTCCAGCCGTTCGAGATCGCCCTCAACGTACAGTGTATCGGCGGACGGCTCGCCGTTGGCGGCGCGCGGCCAGCCGCGTGCGACCGCGTCCGTCAGGTCTGGCCCGGACTCGCGCCGCTGCCAGCGAATGACCGCGTCAAAAGGACGGCCCGCGGCATACTCAGCGGTCCAACCGGTCATGCGGGCCAGCGCCCGATTCCACCGCTCGATGTGCAGCGCGCTGTCCAGGATCATCACGCCATCCGCGCTGTGATCCAGGATCGCGGCAAGACGCTGGCGCTCACGGTTCGCAAATTCATACATGCGCGCGTTGTGCACGGCGATCGCTGCCTGATCGGCGAAACTTTGCAGCAGGCGGTAGTCGTTGGGCGTGGGATTGCCCGCGTAGGCGCGGAAAACGTACAACACACCCAGCAACTCGTCCGCCACCGACATCGGCAGCGACACGGCCTGCCGCAGCGGCAAATCGATCTCGCGGGCGACCTTGCGCAGCTTGGCCTGAATGACCGACACGTCGACCTGGTTTTCCGGCTGCGCGCTCAGGTCC
This sequence comes from uncultured Chloroflexia bacterium, assembly GCA_963826505.1. GTDB lineage: Bacteria > Chloroflexota > Anaerolineae > Aggregatilineales > Aggregatilineaceae > CAWGXG01. The sequence goes on along the minus strand of CAWGXG010000008.1, from coordinate 1,485,716 downwards.
TCGAGCAGCGAATCGAACAGCGGCACCTGTTCCGGCTGGACGCCGATCGTGGCCCGTGTGTGGACGTGTTCGCCTTCACGCAGCGCGATGATGCCTACATCACCGGACAGCATCGACGTGGCCGCCTGCAAGACCATGCGCAGCACTTCGGTCAGATCGAGCTGCGCGCTGATGGCGCGGCTGATGTTCAGCAGGTAATCACGCTGGCGGACGCGGTAATCGGGCAGCAGGAACATGGCGGGATCGATAGCCTCGTGGTTGACGGTGAGCGGTTCGGATGTGCGGCACGGGCGGCGCCGCGCGCTCACACCCGAAACGTGTGCGGGCGGTGGGCGGAAATCAACTCATCCATTACTGTATTGTAGCAGGCTGATCTACGCGGGATAAGGTTTGCGGGAGATTTCTAACAGGCTTTTTGTGGAATTCTTGCGCGTTTCTAATACCGGGGGACGTTACGGCATGACTCCGAATGGCCAGTCGGGCAGCGCCTCGCGGTTGGAGCGCCAGTGGGTGGGGACGCCGTCGCAGCCGGTGTACATGACCACGATCCCGCCGACGATAGCGCAGGTCGTGTCGAGATCGCCCATGCCCCCGGCCGTCAGCCACAGCGCTTCCTCAAAGCTATCTATGTGCCCAGCCGCAGCCCACAGTGCGAAGGGCACGGTGTCCTGGGCTGTGGCGCGGCTGCCGTTGCCCAGCACTGCCACGGCCATATCGCTGGGCGCATCAGGGGGCAGGTCGAGCGCACGCTCGATGCCTTCATGTACTTTGCTGGCGGGCACACAGGGCAGGATAGAGCGCAGAATGGCGTCACGCGTGGGGGGCGGCGCGGCGGTCGCGCGCTGCTGCCAGGCGAGGGCCACTGCGCACGCGACAGCGATCGCTCCGGCGGCGGCCTCTGGGTGAGTATTAGTGATTTCGGCGGAACGCCGCGCATGATCGACGGCGGCATCGAGATCGTCCGCGAAGTAAGCGCCCACTGGAGCGACTCGCGCCGCGGCCTCGCTGCCGTACGATCCCTGCTGGCCGAATAGAGTCGGCGCGAGCTTGCGCCACGAAGCCCCCTGGCGCAGCGCAGGAAACAGGCTGCGCATAGCTAGCGTGTAGCCGCGCGCTCGTTCGTAGTGGTCCGCGAGGGCACGCGCCAGCCGGTCCTGGTCGATCCCGGCGTGGACGCGCAGCGTATCATACAGCGCCAGCGCCATGCTGGTTTCGTCGGTGTAATACCAGGGTGGGCTGGGCAGCTTGCGCGTCTTGACCATCCAGGCCAGGATAGGCGCGGGTACCAGCATATGCTGGCCGAAAGCATCGCCGACCGAAAGCCCTTCGAGGGCACAACGTGCGCGGGCGAGACGTTCGGCGTGACGCTGAGGCGTCATGGGCGGCTCTGTCCTGAACATAGTACCCGGCGGGGAGAGTTGCTCTCCCTGCCGGGGTCCACAGGGATCGGAATATGTCCTCGGAGGAGGACGGATGCCCTACAAGTGATCTTCTTCGGCACGAGCGACAGCGTGCTCGAAGATCAGCAGGGCGTCGTCAACAACATCCTTTTGTACATTAAGTGGCGGAATGATGCGAATGGTATTGATACCGCAGCCGAGCACGAGCAGCTGTTCCTCGAAGGCGTTGTTCACCACCGCGTTACGCAGGGCTGGCGCGCGTTCGTGCGTTGCCAGATCGCTCACGAATTCCACGCCGACCATCAAGCCTTTGCCGCGCACCTGGCCGATTCCGGGATGGCGCTCAGCGATGGCGTGCAGCTTGTCGATCAAATACGCGCCCATCGCGGCGGCGTTGTCGATCAGGCCATTCTTGAGCAGGTCGAAAGTCGCGATCCCTGCCGCACACGACACCGGGTTGCCGCCAAAGGTGCTGGCGTGGGCGCCCGGTGACCATGTCTGCATGATCTCTTTGCGGGCGATGATCGCGCCCAATGGCATGCCGCTGGCGATGCCCTTCGCCGTGCAGACGATATCGGGCTGCACGTTCCAGTGGTTGACGCCCCACCATTTCCCGGTGCGGCCCATGCCGGTCTGAACCTCGTCCACGATGAGCAGAATGCCATAACGGTCGCACAGATCGCGCAGGCCGGGCAAGAAATTATCTTCGGGGACGACGTAGCCGCCTTCGCCCTGGATCGGTTCGATCAGAATTCCCGCGACTTCCTTGGGCGGCACAATGGTCTTGAAGATTTCGTGCTCGATGTAATGCAGCACGGCCTCGGATTGATTGGCAAAGCCGTCGTCATTCAACAGCGGATGATAGGGATCGGGATAGGGCACATGGGTGATGCCCGGAATGAGCGGAAAATAGTCCTCGCGCTGGACAGTCTTGCTGCCCGTGAAGCTGAGCGCGCCCATCGTGCGCCCGTGAAAGCCGTGCAAGAAGGCGAGGAAGCGCGGGCGCTCAGTGTAATAGCGCGCGAGCTTGGCTCCCGCCTCGATGGCCTCAGCCCCACTGTTGCAAAAGAATACCATCGATTCGTTTTTGAAAGGCGCGATCGAGACGAGGCGCTCCGCCAGCTCGATCTGGGGAGAATAATAAAAATCTGTCCCCGACATGTGGATGAACTTTTCCGCCTGATCCTTGATCGCCTGCACGACTTTAGGATGGGCGTGTCCTGTGGCAGTCACGGCGATACCGGTTGTGAAATCAATATAACGCGTGCCGTCGACGTCCCAGACATAAGTCCCTTCACCGCGTTCTATCACGAACGGATAGCCGCGCGTGTAGGACGGCGAGATAACTGCCGAATCACGTTCGATTAACGCTCTGGCCTTCGGGCCGGGTAGCGTCCGTGTCGGTGTGACCATACGACGAAATCTCCTGACATAATGAGCGAGGATGCGAACCGGGGCCTGCCCACTCTGTAGTGGAACAGGCAACCGGCAGCCCGTGACACAGGATAGCCGTTGGCAAACTGCGGGAGGGGGAAGCCGGTCATTCGTCAAAATGTACAAATCTAGTGAGATTATCCCGCCGCGCGAGTGAGAACGCAAGGTGACGTTTGGCACTGTGGGGCGTCCTATTCCTGGCGAGCACAGGGTGTTGACGCGCCGTCGACAAGGGGACCCACGTTGCGCACAGGCGCTGCTATGGAGGACGGTTTGTCACACTGTGAATGTGTGAGGCCGTTATTGCGAGGGATTGCGAAACTCAACCTGGCGCACCACAAGATCGGAACGGCGAAGATCTCTACCCGATAAGCTGGTTGTCTGTCGTCGGACGCCTAGCCGGATGGCGCACTATCACCCCTGTTTTTCGAAGTGGTACCCGACGCCCAGGTCGTTGATCACATAGGCAGGTTCTTTGGGGTTTGGCTCCAGCTTGCGGCGTAAATGCCAGATGTAGACGCGCAGGTAATCGATGTCGTCGATGTATTCGAATCCCCACACGTTTTCGAGCAATTCGCGATAGGGCACAATTCGCGGAGCAGCTTCAACCAGGCGCGCCAACAGGTTGAACTCGGTGGGGGTGAGGCGCACGGGTTCACCGGCTGCGATCACGCGCCGCTCCTCCAGGTTGATTACGAGATGATCATCGCTGTACAGTACGCTGCTTTTGAAAAGAGCCGGTTCGCTAGACGCCCGCCGAAGGTTGGACCGCACGCGTGCGGCCAGAACGTTGATGTCGAACGGCTTGAGGATATAATCATCTGCGCCCATTTCCAGCCCTTTGACGATCTCTTCGGGCGCGCTTTGCGCCGTGACCATCAAAATCGGGACGTTGCTCACTTCGCGCACACGCTGACAGACCACCCAACCGTCCATCATAGGCATGTTGATGTCAAGAATGATCAGGTCTGGACGTTTCTCGTACAATTGGCGCAACCCGGCCTGCCCGTCAAAGGCTGTAAAAACAGTGAACCCCTGGCCCTTTAGCGCGCTCGAGATCATCCCCACCAATGCGCGGTCGTCGTCGATCACCAGGATCGAGGCCTGTTCGGACATAGTTTCCCCTTTTTCCCTCGCGTACAATCAAGCGCCCTGACTCCATCGCGCCTCGACTTTATGCTAGATGCCATTTTGCCCTGCCACCGGGTCGTTCTCCGCCGGACAGCAGAACCCGTGATGCTGTAATCAGAACAAACATGTGCCGCCGTGTGTGCTCACCAGCGCCGCTGCTCCGATCAGACCGACATTGTCGCCCAGGGCAGCCTGAACGATCGGTACGTCATGATAATAGGCACTGTCCAGCGCGTGGGCGCGCACGGTTTCACGGATCGGCCCGAATAGCAGATCGCCTGTCTGCGAGACGCCCCCACCAATGACCACAATCTGCGGGTTGAGGACGTGCAGCAAACTGACGATACCCAGCCCGACCATGGTGCCCGCGTGCCGGATGACGTCGATGGACAGCGCGTCGCCGTCTGCGGCGGCCTGGCCGACCATCTGCGCGGTAATTTTGTCCCACTGCTCGTCGACTGTTTTGCTCAACGTGGACGCTTCGCCCGCTTTCAAGCGTTTGACTGCGTGACGAGCGATCGCTGGACCGGCGGCGGCCTGTTCGAGATCGAGCACTTCGCCGTTAACGACCAACATCATGTGGCCGGCCTCCGCGCCTAAACCATGCGCGCCCACCAGCAGCCGCCCATCATCGATGATGCCGCTGCCGATGCCCGTGCTGACCGTCAGAAAGAGCACGTACCGGTACCCACGCGCCGCGCCGCGTGCCGCTTCGGCCAGCCCGGCGACGTTGGCGTCATTCCCCAGGTAAGTGGGGCAGCCGAAGCGCTCGTGCACGATCTTGCGGATCGGGACGTTGTGCCAGCCCGGCAGGTTAGGTGGTTTGACCACGGTGCCCATGTGCGGGTTGATCGGTCCCGGCACTGACATGCCGATCCCTTTGAGCGTTGCTTTGTCTTTCGAGGCTACGCGATCAATCATCTCCAATAGATGATCGAGCACGGCGTCGCGACCCTGAGATGCGTGGGTCGGCTCGGCCACGCGCTCTAGCAGATTTAGGTTGCTGTCGAAGCGGGCGACGCGCATTTGCGTGCCCCCCAGATCGATCCCAATAATTGTCTCATCCATAAGGTGTGCCCATCCTTATTCTGTGAGTGTAGCACGTTATGGTCGGGTGTGCTGTCGAGTCGATCAGCGGGGACGCGGCCTGGGCAGTCGGTAGTGGTTGTCGGGCGGCAGTGTCCCCTGTTAGAATACGCCGGGTATTCATGGGTGTATGGGTGCCGGGATAGGTGCATGGTTGGCATGCTACGCCCAAAGCTCCGGCAGACAACCGGCCCGATCATAGCGCAAAACAGGGATTGTTGAAACCACCATGTCCGATGTGACTCCGTCTCGCCAACAGTATCTTGATTTTAAGGCGCAGTTCCCCCACGCGATAGTAATGTTCCGCCTGGGGGATTTCTACGAAATGTTCGACCATGACGCCGAAACTGCCGCGCGCGAGCTGGATTTGGTGCTGACCAGCCGCCCGGTGAAAAAAGGCGAGCGCGTCCCGATGTGTGGGGTACCGCATCATGCTATGGAAACCTATCTGGCACGGCTGGTCGAAAAAGGTTATCACGTCGCGGTGGTCGAGCAGGTGGGCAACGAACCGGTCGGTGGCCTTACGCCGCGTGAAGTGTCGCGCGTGGTAACGCCCGGCACGGTCATGGACCCGGGCATGCTGGCCGACACGCGTCACAATTACCTGCTGGCGCTGGCCCCGGAGCCAGATCGCAACGGCGACGGTTGGGCGGCGGTCGGGTTGGCCTACGTGGACATAAGCACGGGCGATTTTGCCGCTACGCAGCTCGATGGCGACGAAGCACCGCTCGGCGTGGTTGAGGAATTGGCGCGCCTGGAGCCGCGCGAAGTACTGCTGCCCGCATCGTGGGCCGAACGCGGAGTCACGCTGCCCGCGGATACGCACCCCACGCCGCTGGCCGATTATCGTTTCGAGCACGGCGCGGCGCGTCAGGCGCTGCTCGATCTGTTCGAAGTATCCACCCTGGCCGGGTTTGGTCTGCAAGACAAACCGCTGGCGGTGCGCGCGGCAGGGGCGATTGTAGCCTATCTGCGGGAAACACAGCGCGGCGCGCTGGATCAGTTAGTCGGACTGCACAGCTATTCAGACGGCCAGCTTCATGATGTTGGACGCGGCCACGCGCCGCAACCTCGAATTGACCGAAACCATCCGCTCGCACAGCAAGCGCGGCGCGCTGCTGGGCGTGCTGGATCGCACCGTTACGCCGATGGGCGGGCGGCTGCTGCGTACCTGGATCGGCCAGCCGATTCTGGATCGTGCCCGGCTGGAAGCGCGGCTGGACGCCGTCGAAGCGTTCTACGACTTCCGGGGCGGCGCGGGCCGCCGTGCGCGAAGCGCTGCACGGAGTGAGCGACCTGGAACGGCTCGCCAACCGGCTGCTGGTGGGGCGGGCGGGTCCGCGCGACCTGCTGGCCTTGTCCGACAGTCTGGACGCGGTGCCCGAATTGCGCGCGATCATCGCGGCGGCGGAGCCCCTGGGCCGCATCTATGAAGCGCTCGACCCGTGTCCGGATGTCGTGGAATTGATCCGGCGCGCATTGGTGGACGAGCCGCCCGCGGTGCTCAACACGCCGGGCGCTTTCCGCGCGGTTACTCCGACGAGTTGGATCATAGTCATCCATTCCAGCCGCGACGCCAAAGAATGGGTGGCCGGGCTGGAAGACACCGAGCGCACGCGTACCGGGATCAAGACGCTGAAAGTCGGCTTCAACAAGGTCTTCGGCTATTACATCGAGATCAGCAAGGCCGCGGCGGAAAAAGCCCCGGCTGACTACATTCGCAAGCAGACCCTCGTCAACGCGGAGCGCTTCATTACGCCCGAGCTGAAAGACTACGAAGCGCTGATTCTCAACGCGGAAGAGCGCCAGATGGAAGTGGAGGCGCGCCTGTTCGCGGAATTGTGCGCCAGTGTGGCCGCGCGCTGCGGATTCCCTTTTGCGCACGGCGCGGGCGCTGGCCCAACTGGACGTGTTCAGCGCGTTGGGCGAAGTCGCCGCGCGCGAAGGCTACACGCGTCCCCTGTTGTCCGACGACGACGCGCTCGACATCCGCGACGGACGTCACCCGGTGGTGGAACAGATGCTGCATGGGCAGCGCTTCGTGCCCAACGACACCCATTTCGACGCGGACGAACGCCTGCACATCATCACCGGGCCAAATATGGCGGGCAAGAGTACCATGATCCGGCAGGTGGCGCTGATCGTTCTGATGGCCCAGATCGGGAGTTTCGTCCCGGCGCGTGACGCGACGATCGGATTGGCCGATCGCATCTTCACGCGCATCGGCGCGCAGGATGAAATCCACGCGGGGCAGTCGACGTTTATGGTTGAAATGGTCGAGCTGGCGCTGATTCTGACGCACGCCACGCGCCGCAGCCTGCTGGTGTTGGACGAGATCGGGCGCGGCACCAGTACGTATGATGGGATGGCGATCGCGCGGGCGGTCGTCGAATACATCCACAACAATCCGCGCCTGGGCGCGCGGACGCTGTTTGCCACGCACTACCACGAATTGACCGAGCTTTCGAATATTCTGCCCGGCGTCGAGAACTACAACGTCGCCGTGGCGGAAGAAGGCGACAGCGTGGTCTTTCTCCACAAGCTGATGCCCGGCGGCGCGGACCGGTCCTATGGCATTCACGTCGCGCAGTTGGCGGGCATCCCCAAAGCCGTGATCAACCGCGCCAGCGAGATTCTGAAAGAGCTGGAAGAGGCAGGCGGCGATTTCGTGATTACGCCGCGCGAAACTCCGGACGGCCCGACGCAGCTCTCCTTCTTCCAGACCGATCCCGACCCGGTGATCACCTTCGTGCGCGATCTCAAAGTGGACGAGCTGTCACCGTTGGACGCGATCACTAAGCTGTATGAATTGAAACGACTTGCAGAGTGATATGAATCAGTCTATAAAGCACGCTATTAGCCGGAGGGAATCTCCCGACGGACTTTGCATACTTCGTTGATAACAAGGCTTCCCCAAGGTTCCGGGTGTGGATCTCCCTTTGAAGAAGAGGAATGTTTGATGCACAGATCAAAGGCTATCTGCCTGATGATAGCGGTGTCGCTTGTCGCCGGCATATTTGCGATCTTTCCGGCAAACGTGGCACAGGCCAGCGTGTACAATGGCACGGTAGAAATTACGTGTACAGGCTGGACCGCATTAAACACGGGGTCCCACATTCTTGACCGCGATAATACAAATGGTGGTCGAGAAAGTCTACTGATCGAAGCCTGGGACGGCGATGGAACGCTGCTCTACAGTCTTAGCTATTCGAACGTATTGACGGAGTATACCGGTGGCATCGGCTCAGGTATATGGACCACGGCGCCGAACAACAACCCGATCACGTGGCGTTTGACCAGTGTGGCAGGCAACGGCTATGTTGAGCAGATCGACTTTGTGGCCACGGGCGAATGCGCCGGTCTGCCGACCTGGGCGGGTCCCGACCAAGTGGCGATCCCATCCGGTGCGGTGGTGGGTAGCTTCGTAGCGACGACGGCGCTCTACACCGCGCCCAGCGCGGATGCAGCGACGACATTTGTGATGAACGCGGGGCAGACGCTGTGGGTGTACGGCGTGGATGCCAGCGGTCAGTATTATCAGGTGCAGTTAGCCGGGCAGTTGCTTTGGGTGCCAGTCAGCACGATGGGGCCGAACTATGACGCTGTGTGGAACGGCACACCGCTGCCGACGACCGTCGTTAACTAGCGGTTGTCGCGCAGATCTGATCACGATCGTGATCGACGCGGACCGGGCACATGGCCCGGTCCGTTTGCGTTTGCGGGCCGATCGCTGCTCGCGATTTCCCCGACGGCGCGGCGCATTTGCACAAGCGAGTTAGCGCGTGTTAACATCGTGCAGTTTTCGCCTGAACGACTGTAGGGCTTGAGGGGTATCGTGCGCGACTCTGCCGCATCCGTCAAACACTGGCGCATTTTGCCGCCGGCTTCGCCTGAGGCTCTCCGCCGTTTGAGTGCCTTTCATCCTGTAATGGCCCAGGTTCTTGTCAACCGGGGCCAGGACACACCCGAAAAAGCGCAGGCTTTTCTGGTTGGCTCGCCCGATGAGCTGCACAATCCGTTTGCCATGCATGGCATGCAGCAAGCGGTGGGACGCATCCGGCGCGCTATCAAAGCGGGTGAGGCGATCGCGGTGTATGGCGATTTTGACGCTGACGGGGTGACCAGCACGGCCCTGCTCACGCAGGCGCTGGAGGCGCTGGGCGGACGCGTGATGCCCTATATTCCCAACCGCGTAGATGAAGGGTACGGCCTCAACGAGGACGCCTTGCGCTCGCTGCGCGACCAGGGTGTGAAGCTGGTTATCACGGTGGACTGCGGGATTCGCTCAGTGGATGAGGTCGCGGCGGGTAACGCGCTCGGCCTGGACATGATCGTCACCGATCACCATTCGGTCGGGGAACAGCTCCCGCCCGCGCTCGCGGTCATCGATCCCAAGATCGATCTCAAGCGCCGCCAGGAAGAAGGCGTTACCAACGGCTACCCCGAAGATATGTTGGCCGGGGTGGGTGTGGCGTACAAGCTGGCAGACGCGCTGTTCCGCGCTGAACAGGAAATGTCCCGGCGCAAGCCGAATTTCAAACTTGAGGATTTGCTGGATCTGGTGGCGTTGGGCACTGTGGCGGATCTGGCACCGCTTGACCGTCCGGAGAATCGCGAGCTGGTCCGGCGCGGGCTGGAAGTGCTCAACCAGGCACAGCGACCCGGGATTTTTGATCTGGCGCAGATTGCCGGGGCGGAACCGGGCAAAATCACCACGACCAGCATCGGATTCATGCTAGCCCCACGTATCAATGCGGCGGGTCGTCTGGCGGATGCCATGATCGCCTTCCGGCTGCTGACGCGCCCCATGCCCGAAACGCTAGCGCTCGCGCAGGAATTGCAGCGTCTGAACGAAGACCGCCAGAGTCTGACCATGCAAGCCGTGGAAGTGGCGCGTGACGAAGTCTTTCGCGAACGCGCCGCCGCGCCGCTCATCTTCTACCAGATCAGCCACGAAACAGATCATCATGTCTCGATGTCTGGAATTGTCGGGTTGGTGGCCGGGCGGCTGTGCGAGGAGTTCTATATTCCTGCGGTCGTTATCGAGCAAAACGAAGAAGAGTCGCGCGGCTCGTGTCGCAGCATCCCCGAATTCAACATCACCGACGCGCTCGATCAATGTGCCGACCTGCTGGTGCGACACGGTGGACACGCCCAGGCGGCGGGTTTCACCGTGCGCAACGAAAATATCGGCCTGCTGCGTGAACGTCTGATCGCCATGGCGACGCAACAACTCGCCGGGCAGGATCTCCGCCCGACGATCGAGGTCGATATGGAAGTGCCGTTTGATTACCTGACGATGGAACTCGCCAAAGATTTGCGCGCCCTGGAACCCACCGGTGCGCGCAACGAAGCGCCGGTGTTCGTGACGCGGCGCCTGCAAGTCGTTGACTGCCGGCGCGTAGGTTTCGAAGGCAAGCATTTGCGCCTCAAGTTCTCCAACGGCACGACGATGATCGACGGGATCGGGTTTAAGCTGGGCGAACGCGCGGAGAATCTGCCGTCCGTGGTGGACGTGGTCTATCATCTGGAAATCAACGAGTGGAATGGCTTCGTCAAGCTGCAAATGAACGTGCAGGACGTGCGCGGCGCTGGCCTGGTGGACGACTAAGGTGGCGCTAGTTTTCCCCGTGCGCGCCATCGGTTTCCAATCCATGCGGACTCAGTGATTTATGAGGCATCGACCGCAGGTGAACCGAGTTTCACGCCGGGCGTTGGCCGGATTGGCAGCCGTGCTGGGCGTGATCGCGATCGGTTTGGGAGCATTCCCCGGTCTTTCCCAGGCGGCATTGCCCGATGGCGGGTTCTCGGCGAAGCGTTTCGGCGTCGTCGAAGCTTATTACCGGCCCGACGATGCGCGCGATCTCGGCGTGGGTTGGGAACGCATCGTCTTCGAATGGGCGCAGTTCCAGCCCCAGTCCCCTGATGAATTTCACACTGAAGTCATCCCCGACGATTGGTTGATCGCGGCCCAGCAGGCAGGGCGCGAGGTGGTCGGCCTGCTGAAGAACACGCCGCGCTGGGCTTCGGCCAGTCACCAACTGGGCGCGCCGCCCGACGGGCTGGATCTGCCGCTGGACGACCCGGGTAACGTCTGGGCGCAGTTCGTACAGCGGGTCGTGGCGTATTACGGTGAGCGTTGGGGTGTCACGCATTGGATCATCTACAACGAGCCAGATATTCGACCCGGCGAACTCGGCAGCATCTATGAATTTGACGGCGATGTCGAAGACTATTACCGCGTGCTCAAGGTGGCCTATCAGGCCGCAAAGCGGGCCAATCCTGACACGGTGATCCACCTCGCGGGCATGGCGTGGTGGACGGACGTGCTCGCCGGGCGGCGGCCCTATCTCGAACGGCTGCTGACGGTCGCCGCACGCGACCCCGAAGCGCGTGCCAACGGGTATTTCTTCGATGTGGCGACCGTACATGTCTATTTCAAGACGATCAACGTGTGGAATATGATCGTCGAAACCGAAGGCATTCTGTGGCATTTCGATCTGCGCGACAAGCCGATGTGGGTGGACGAAACCAACGCCGCCCCTTCGCGCGATCCGGGCGTAGTGCTGCCCCCCGATCCGATCTATGACGAGTCGTTAACGCAGCAAAGCGCGTTTATCGTGCAGGCGGCAGCGCTGAGTCTGGCGGCTAACGTGGAACGCTTCGCGGTCTACCGCCTGTACGACGATCATTTTGTGTCGGGCCAGACCGAACCCTGGGGCCTGGTGCGCGCCGATGGATCGCGTCGCCCCGCCTTCGATGCGTATCGCACCGTGATAGAGACTTTCGCCGGGACGACCCATGCCCAGCGCCTGTGGAGTGAGCGATCCTCATTGGTGACGCTCGAACAGCCGGAGCGCACAGTGTACGTGATGTGGGCGCGGTCGTCGGACCCAGTGCGATTTTATGTACGAGCCAGCAACGCGGCTGAAACCGCCCAACGAATCGCACTCGACGGCAGCACCGAGACGACAATAGCCGGGACGGAGGCGGGTGCCGATGGCGCGTGGTTTGTGGTCGATACAGCGGGTGCGCTGCCGGATGATTCTGGCGCTATTGTGACCGAAGGCGTGCCGGTGCTTCTGGCGGTGGAAGGGCCGCCGCGCCAGGTGTGGGTCGATATCGCAGGGTCGACGTGGACTCTGCGCTGACGGACGCGTGAAGGATGCGACCAACGGCGCGGGGCGGAGTTGCTCGATGGGCATTTGTCGGGCTGGCGTGTTTGTACGCGCTGACGATCGGTCGCGGATTTTACAGCAGCGATGGCGAGGTTATGTTCCAGACCGCCGCCGCGTTGGTTGAACACCACACGCTGCGCCTCGCGCCCGATCCCGGCCTGCCGCAGATCGTCGCGGGGCAGGGCGGCGCGTTCTACAGCAAATACGATCCGGGACTGCCGTTGCTGGCGGTCCCGTTTTATGTGATGGGCGACCAGGTGGCGGCGGTCAACCGCGCACACAGATACCGGTTGGCGGCGCTGTGCGTGCTGCTGCTGCCGGTCCTGGCCGCGGCGGGTGCGGTCGCACTGAGCGCGGGCTGGATCGCGAACGCGCACGGCGGCAGATCCGCCGGGTTGGCTCTCCTAGCCGCCGGATTAGCAAGTCCGCTGTGGGTCTATGCGCGCGAGTTGTTTGCTGAGGCGGTACTGGCGTTCGCGCTGACGGCGGCAGCCCTGATCGCGCATGGGGCGGGGGGATCGCGGCGACGGCTGGTGCTGGCGGGCGCGGTGTTCGGGATCGGGCTGGCGACGCGCGCCGCTTTTGGACTCTACGCGCTGCCGCTGGCCGCGCTGATCGTGTGCGAAGAAAAGCAGAAGCGGACCACGGAGGACACAGAGAAAAAAGGGAAGAAAGAGAGAAGTGCAGAAGAAAAACGGGTTACTGCCGAGAAGCTGCCCGCTCTGCTCTCGGGTTTGCCTCTATCTTCCTCTGCGGCGCGCTGTATTTCATTTTTCGCGGGGATGCTGCCGGGCGTGGCGCTGCTGGTGGCCCATAACGTGCTGCGTTTTGGCGATCCGCTGCGCTCTGGCTACGCGGGGGAAGGATTCACGTCGCGGTTGTGGGAGGGCGCGCCCGGCTTGTTGATCAGCCCGGGGCGCGGCGTGCTGATCTACGCGCCGCCGCTGATGCTGTGTACGCTGTTATGGCCGCGCTTCCGGCGGGCTTATCCGGCGTTGGGAATCTTTCTGGCGCTGGCATGGGCCTCCGCGCTGACCGTGTTCGGCGCGTGGTGGGCATGGGGCGGCGGCTGGTGCTGGGGACCGCGTTTCCTCGTGCCGCTGCTGCCATTGAGCGTCTTGCCGCTGAGTGTCCTCCCGGCTGGGCGCGGTTGGCGGGCGGCAGCCCTGATGTTGATCGCGGCGGGGATCGTCGTGCAGGTGCCCGGCGTGCTCACCGACGTGACACCCCATTTTGCAGCCGCGGATGCGGCGGGCGGCAGCGTGGATTGGTCGTTGCGAGGTGCGGCCTGGGCGGACGCGGTGGCGCGCTTGATCCAGGGCAAGACGGAGCCGCTGGCTGTATTCCATCTGCGCGATCTCGGCCTGCCGCCGACGTGGATATACGGCACTCCGGCGCTGCTGCTTATCGGATTGGCGACGAGCGTCTGGAAGGTGCGCCGTCGGGCAGAGTGTGCGACGATCTGAGCGGGGAAACGTAAGAGACCATATGCAAGGAGATTTGAGTCCATTTTTGTAAAGGAGTTTGGACGATGCCACTGCGCCCTTTTAAGCTGCCCGGCGATCTCAGTATGATGGTCGATGTGCTGCCTAAAATGTTCCAGTACCCGGAAAACGAAGCCTGGAACGTTCAGGAGGATGAAGTCGAGAGCATGGTCGATATGGTCAGCGGCGTGCGCCGGATGTGGCTGCTGATTCGCATGTTGCAGCTCGTAGTACCCACCTTGCGCGACGTGATGCGCGGCTATGTGTGGGATGAAGACGGTCAACCCGTCGGTCTGACGAATGTCATCCGCGAGGGCATGACGGATCAATGGATGATCGGCAATGTGGGGGTGCTGCCCGCTTACCGGCGGCGCGGCATCGCGCGTCGACTGGTCCAGGCAGCCGTGGATTACGCGCGCGAGCGCGGCGCGAAAACGATCAACCTGGATGTGGTCGATGGCAACGTGCCCGCGTATAACCTGTATGAGTCGATGGGCTTCGTGCATTTCTCGACGCAATCGGAGCTCGTATTCTCTTCGGACACTGCGCTGCCTGCTATAGTGCCGCTGCCGGGTGGTTATAGGGTTGTCGCGACTTCGCTGTCGGATTGGCGGCCCCGCTTCGAGATGGCCCAGCGCATCATCCCGGCGCAGGAACAGCTTTACATGCCGGTCGAGGAAGGACGTTACCGTCAGCCTGCGATTCTGCGACCGTTTCTCCCCCTGTTGGAGCGCGCGTTTGGAGGACGTTCATTCCTGTATAACGCGATTTCGCCTTCCGGTCAGGTGGTGGGTCAGGCACATGCCAACGTGCGTATGCGGGCTGGCGGTTTGAACATGCTACGGATTGTGTTGGATCCGGCACATGGCGAGATTGCGCCCCACCTGGTGCGTATGATGCTGGCCGAGATTGGACGTACGAGTCCGGGACGGCGCATCGATCTGCATCTCCGCCATTGGCAGAAAAACACGATCGACGCGGCGCTGGCGGCAGGCTTCACGCGCCAGCTTGACATGTGCTCGATGGGCATCGTCGTGGAGTGATGTGGGTGGGACGGTCGGATTTGTTGCGGCGTGGCCCCTGGCATGCGAGAATGGTACAGCGGCTCAACTGAGCGCGATCACGTTGAAATTACCGGAAGTCATGAGCGGAGTTTAGGCAGATGTGGAAACCCTGGGGTGATAAGCGAAGCAAAACGGCGCGGAAGCTGCGCATCAGTGCGGCGGCGCTGCTCGTAGCAGCCGACGCCGCGACGAGCGAGAAACCACTCAATTTCTCGTATGGCGGGCAGGCCGTGATCGAAGGCGTGATGATGCGCGGGCAGTATCTCTCCGCCATCGCGGTGCGCCACCCGAAAGGCGACATTGTCGTCCGGGAAGTTCCACTCAACGCAGCGCTTTACCGTGGCCGCGCGGCCCGAACGCCCTTCGTGCGCGGGCTAGTCATGCTTTGGGATGCGCTGGTGCTCGGCACGAGCGCGCTGATGTGGTCGGCTGATGTGGCGCTTGAAGAGGAAGAGGACACGGATTTCACCCTCGAAGGCGCTGCCGGGATGGGATTGGTGATCTTCTCGGTGGCGATGGGGATCGGGCTGTTCTTCGTGCTCCCCGCGGCGGCCTCGGCAGCCGTCAAAGAAGTGACCGGCCTGGATAGCAAGCTGGCGGCGGACCTGATCGAAGGCGTGATCAAGCTCGGCATGTTGATCGGCTACATCTGGGCGATCGGTCATATGAACGACGTGAAGCGCCTGTTTGGCTATCACGGTGCAGAACACAAGACGATTAACGCCTACGAGGCAGGGGCCGAACTGACACCCGCCATCGTCGACGGCTATCCGATCCAGCATCCGCGCTGCGGCACGGCCTTTTTGCTGACATTGGTGGTTCTGTCCGTGATGATCCATATCATCACCGGACGGCCGGACACGGTGCCGCTGCTCCTGCTTTCGCGTCTTGGGTTGATCCTGCCGATCGCGGGCGTGGCCTACGAGACGATCCGCTTCACGTCCAAACACCTCGACAACCCGCTGATCAAAGTGCTGATCAAGCCGAATCTCGCGCTGCAAAACCTGACTACGCGCCAGCCCGATCAGAGTATGCTTGAAGTTGGCATCGCGGCGTTGGAGCGAGTGTTGGCGGCGGAACGCGCGGGCGTACCGTTGGCGGAAGCGCGCGTGACCGGCACGGCGGTCGAGTCGGCGGGCGATTAGAGACGGAATCCAACGTATGCTTGACACATGACGGGGCAGCCTGACAGGCCGCCCCGTTTTTTCATGTCAGGGGTCTATCCGCTACGAGCAGGAGGGCGGTGCTGTGGGGTAGCGTCTCCGTGACGATCCGGGCGCGGAATCCGGCAGCGGCGAAACGTGGCTCCAGCGCGACCGGCCAGGGGCCGCGCTGCCCGGTCACCCGGTAAGCCCATTCAAGCGCGTGGTCGGCGGCATCCCCACCGGTGAGCAGTCCGCCAAAGACTACGACCAGCCGCCCGCCCGGCATCAGGACGCGGTAAATTTCCGATAGTGTGGCCGGATCGACGATGAAATCGGTGGGGAAGGTACTCACCACGGCGCGGAACTGTTCGGAGGCGAAAGGCAGCGCCTGGGCGCGGGCGCGGATCAGCGGGGCGTGATACCCCCAGCGGTGCAGCTTGCGGCGCGCGAGCCGTCCCATCGCGCGGCTGAGGTCAAGCGACACGGCGCGATAGCCCGCCGCGCGTAAATCGCGCGTGAAGGTGCCGGTCCCGTGCGCGAGCTCTAACATCTGCGCGCCCGGCGGCAGATCGAGCTGGCCCAGCGCCGTACGCTGCCAGTCGTGCCATTGGCCGCGGCTCACGGCCCAACTTACCGCGTCGTAGGTGAACGCCAACTCGTTGTACAACAGGCGGAATCCGAAGCGAACCAGCCGCCACCATGCTTCCCGCATAATGGGTGGGAGGGTTGGCGAGGCGGGCGTCGGCGCTGTGGTGGGTGATTCAGACGGTATCATGGCGACTCATCCGGTGTGTGTACGAAGATCGCATAGAAATTGAAGGCATCGCTGCCCCACGCGGCCAGAAACTCGCCCGGCGCGTATTCGACCGCCGCACCGCGCAGACTGTCATTGGCGATCACGGCGGTAGGGCGGCCCGCCGCGTCCAGGCGAATGCCCGTAATCCACAGGGTGTGCCAGCGCACGGCGGAGCCGCGATAGGCGCTGAGCTGCCACGCGTCCACGTTGACGATAGGGTAGTGCCCGGCCAGCAGTTCCAATTCCAGCCGGGCCATAGCGCGCTGCGGCGCAATCGGCGATCGGATCGGGCTGCCGTAGACTTCGAATGGGATGCCCCATACGCGGAGCGGTTGCCCAAGCCCGATCGTTCCCTGGTTCGGATCGTACCAGTGGTCGCGCAGACCGAGGGCGCGTGCGTCTTCCAGCGCATCCGCGAAGGAATAACCCAACGCCTCCATCACCGAGGCTTGGGCATACAATGCGCAGGCATAGCTGTCCTCCGGATTCCAGCGCTGATCGTGCCAATAGGCGCTCAGGCTGTCCGGCTGGCCAATCAGGCGCAGCACCTCCGGGTGGACAGGACCGGCCAGGGCGCGACCTGGCGTCAGACTGCCACTCACCACGGCGATCAGAATCAGCAGGTGGATCACGCGAGGGCTGACCGGGTGGCGACCGAAAAAGGCGGTGGGCATGGGCGCTTGGGACTCCTGTTGGCGATGCCAGTGACGCGATTCCATCTGATTATAGCAGGCTGTGCGGGCGGGTCTGCGGTACTCATTCTGGACATATTGCCGCGAGCGTGTAAAATTTCGCCTTAGTGTAGTCGAGTGTTCATCGATCGGCGGGCAGGACGCGATCCCCCTGAGTGACGTCCGCCGCTGGTTGTTGGCGTGAATGCCGTCGCACCTCACCCAGGCGCATGGGGCGCCGGGTTTGCCTGCAACAAGATTTGGAGGAGATTTCCCTATGCCGTATGTATGGCGCTTATTGCGGCCAGTTTTGCTGGTCACCCTGGTAACACTGATGCTAGTTCCGCTGGCGGTCCCTGCCGGATATGCTCAGGAGAGCAGCACGGCGAAAGTCGTGATCGAGGGCACGCCGGAGCTTGAAGCCCTGGTGGGTGCGGTGCGAGATGCGTACACGGCGTCCACGCCGGACGCGACGGTTGAGATTGATCCGCGCGGCGGTCTGCGTGGCGGGTTTGCGGATCTGTGCAGCGGTTCGGTCGATGTCGTGATGTCGACCGAGGCGATCACGGACGCGGAGATCAAAGCCTGCGAAGATGCCGGTCAGAACTTCGTCGAGACGGTGCTGGCTTACGAGGCGGTTGCGCTGTTGGCGACACCCCAGGCCGCACTGACCTGCGTCGATCGCGCCGCGGTCGAGCAAGCGTGGCAGCTTGGCGCGCCGGATCAGGTCAACTGGACTGCGTTGGGCGATTCGGCACTGGACGCCGATATCGCGTTCTATGGTCCGGACGATCTCAGCTCGGCTTATTTGCTGTTCAAGAATTTGATGCCTGCGGGCGATCTGCGCGCGGACATTACCACGCTGAACGCTGCGGACACGCTCGCCAAAGTAGCCGAGGACGGTTCCAACGCGGCAGCCTTCATGTCGCTGGCCGATCTCGCCTCAGCGGACCCGGCTGGTGATGTCGTGCCGCTGTCGGTGTCCGAAGAAGGCGGCGATTGCGTCGCTCCCGGTGTGGACAGCCTCGCTGCGCGCACCTATCCCTTCGCGCGGACGGATTACCTGTACGTCAACGCGGACAGCGCGCAGCGTCCCGAAGTACAGGCGTTTATGCAGTTCGCTCTTGATGACGCCGCCGGGGTCAAGACTGTAGGACTGGATCAGGGCTATACGCTGGCCGCTGACACCACCTACAGCGCGGGCGCTAGCGCCGTAACTGACGGCACGCTGGGCCGCACCTTCTCGCGCCCGATTTCGCCGGTGGCAATCGCGACGACTGCCGAAGGCACCGTCACGGTGACCGGCACGACGATGTTTTACACGTTGATGCAGGGGATCCGCGGCGACTTCCAGGGAATCTATTCCAATGCCCAGGCGAATTTCAATGCCGCCGGGAACAGCGCTGGATGGGATGCTTTCTGCGCGGGTGACGCCGATGTGATCGCTACGACTTCCCAGCCCACTGACCAGCAGCAGATGGCCTGCGATGAGAACGGGGTTGATCCCTACGTCGTCGATCTGGGCTACGAGGCACTGGTCATGGCCGTGCCTGCGTCGGCGGACTGGGTGACCTGTGTTGACCAGACGCTGTTGGAAAACATGCTGCGCGCCGGAACTGACGAAACGCCTGCTGTTACCAACTGGTCAGGGCTGAACGCCGACTGGCCGGACCGCGACCTGCTGTTGGTCGTGCCGCCATACAAGTCCGGCGAGACGGATTACCTGGTCGATACGCTGATCAAGGATATCAATTTCCCGGTGCGCGGCGACATGGTCGAAAGCTCGGACGCGCTTTACCGCGCGCAGGGCGTCGCCAACACCGATAATGGCTTCACTTACCTGTGGTGGTCGGATCTCCAAAACAGCACGGCCGATGTGAATCTACTCGAGGTCGACAGCGGCACAGGATGTGTCGCGCCCAGCCTTGACACGATCATGGATGGAACGTATCCGCTGGCCTTCCACGCGCGCGTCGTCGTGAGCCGCGCCAGGTTCGATAACGATCTTGTGCGCGCTTACCTGTGGAATCTGTTCAGTGATGCGTCGCTCGACCGGTTCGCGGGTACGGGCTACGCGGGTCTGGACGTGGAAGCCATGCGCAAGACTCAGCGCGAAGAGGTCTACCAGATGCTGGCTGCATACGCTGCGCAGCAGCCCGCGACCGTCGAGCCGACACCCGAAGCGACGGCCGCCCCTGAGGCAACGCCCGAAGCCACTGTCGAGCCGACGGTAGAACCAACGGTGGAACCCACAGCCGAAGCGACCGTTGAGCCCACCGTCGAGCCGACAACAGAGCCTACGGCGGAACCGACCGCCACTTCGAGCGGCAGCTAGTTAGTCAGCAAAAACACCGCGCGGAGGCGTTAGTCGTCTGCCGCGCGGTGTAATCATCAATAATTGACCTGGGGCAGGGCGCGGTGCGTTCTGCCCTGGGGTGTTTCAAGGGGCCCATCCGGCGTTAGTTGCGCGTCAGAGTGAAATCCACGCTGAGTGAACCGGCGAGCGTACTGCCGCTTTCCGCATTGAGGTCGGCGTCGATGTGGTAGCTTACTCCCGACTGCAGCAGAAAGCGCCACGTCAGTCCGGTACCGGACGCATTGTCCAGCGTGCGTTCTTGCACTGCCGACAATGCTGGCCACAACAGGGGCACGCTGACGTCGTGCGTGACGAAGGTTGGTCCGCATACCAGACGGTAATTCTCCGGGCGATCGGGCGCATCGGGGACCAGATCGATGGCAATGCCAACTCCGCCCTCGTCGGGGAATGTGGTTCCGTTGACGGTGAAGCCGATCGCTTCGGTGTCGAGCACTTGCGCGTCACAGCCAGTTTCGGTGGCCTGCGGGGAGAAATAACCGCTACCGCTGACGGTCCCCTCTGTGGTTACGTCGAGCGTGACGCCGCCCGCATACTTCACCTGTTCAATTTCAGGGCTGCCGCTCAGCGTGATCTCGTAATACAGACTCCACGGCCCCGCGGCCGGTTCGACATAAGACGTAGTGGGAGGAACAGGCGTCGGCGGGGGTGGGGGCGTAGCGTGTGACGTACTCCCGCCACAAGCGGCCAGCAGGAGGGCGGATAACACGGCGATCACAGACCGGCGAGATACTGACATCGTGATTACTCCGGGTAGGCGTAGTTTCAAGTCGATTCCGGGCGCGTGGAGTCGGGTTGGTGACGCAGGCGGGCGAGTCGTTGGCGGGCATCCTCGCGTTGTTCCATCTGCTGAATGTGGTCCAGCAATTCACGCCACACATCGATCGGAAGCTGGACCGCGACGATGTGTTCCTGGTCGTCGCGTATGGTCGTGACTTTTTGCCAGATTTCATCCAGATTCATAGGATGGCACCCTCCTCTAACCTGTATTATAGCCCGTAATGCGTGGATAGTGTCGGAGACACGTTCAGGGGCGACGGAGGAGGCGGAGTAGGGTATACTTGGTGGGCTTGCGTTCGGACTGTGTTTGACGGGGCCGTACTTGGATGATAGCAAGCGGCCAGCATAGAAACGGAGTGCATTATGCGCGGTGTCTACGTCGCCCTCGACCTGGAAACGACCGGTCTGAACCCAGAAGAAGACGACATCATCGAGATCGGCGCCGCGCGCTTTGAAGATGGCGTGGTGGTCGAGACCTACGGCACCCTGGTCAATCCGGGCCGCAGCGTGCCCGACCGGGTGAGCGCGATCACGGGCATCCGCACCGAGGATCTAATCGGCCAACCGGAGTTTTTCCAGGTGCGGCAGGCACTGCGCAATTTCGTCGGAGACGCGGTTATCGTCGGGCACAACGTCGAGTTTGACCTGGCATTCCTGGCGCGGCACGCCATTGGCCAGTCGAACCTCGGCGATCGATACCTACGACCTCGCGTCGATCTTGCTGCCCACCGCGCCGCGTTATAACCTGACCAGCCTGACGAGCCAGCTCGGGCTCGTGTCTGGAGAATGCGCACCGCGCGCTGGATGACGCCGCCGCGACCGGCATGATGTACTGGGTAGTTGTGGCAGCGCGTGCTCAATTTGCCGTTGGGCACGCTGCGCGAGATCGTCGAGGCGGCGCGCGACCTGGATTGGAACGCCCGAACGGTTTTCGAGGCGGCATTGCAGGAACGCAGCCGCACCGCTCTCACCGGCGACGGTCCGGAGCGGGCCTCGTCGGGGACGGAGCCGATCGACCTCTTCCGGCCCGATACGGCGGCGTGGCAGCCGCTGCGACCCAACGCCGAACGCCGCGAATTGGACGTGGAAGCGTTGGCCGCGTCGATCGAAGACGGCGGCCCAATGGCGCGGGCCTTCGCCGGCTACGAGCACCGGCCCGAACAGGTCGAAATGCTGCGGACTGTGGCGCGCGCCTTCAACGAAGACGAACACCTGATGATCGAAGCGCCGACCGGCGTCGGCAAAAGCATGGCCTACCTGATTCCCGCCGTGGAGTGGGCCATCACTAACAACGAGCGGGTAGTGATCAGCACGGCGACGATCAACTTGCAGGATCAACTGATCCTCAAGGATTTGCCGCTGCTGCGCGACATGTTGGGCGTGCCGTTCCGCGCGGCGCTGGTCAAAGGGCGCAGCAATTACCTGTGCCCGCGCCGTCTGGCGACGCTGCGCCGCCGCAGCCCGACCTCGGTGGCGGAGCTGCGCGTGCTGGCGAAAATCCTGGTCTGGCTGCTGGATTCAGAGAGCGGCGACAAGGGCGAAATCTCGCTGCGCGGATTTGAGGAAAACGCGATCTGGGCGCGCCTGAGCGCGGAGGACGAAGGCTGCACGCTGGAACGCTGCAACGACCAGATGCACGGGGCGTGCCCGTTCTACAAAGCGCGGCGCGCCGCCGAGGCGGCGCACGTGATCGTCGTCAATCACGCGCTGCTGCTGGCTGATGTGCAGATCGGCAGCCGCGTGCTGCCCGATTATCGCTATGTGATTATCGACGAGGCGCACCATCTCGAAGACGCGACGACGAACGGCCTGTCGTTCCAGATCAGCCAATCGCTATTGGAGCGTCGTTTGGATGACCTGGGCGATATGCGGCGCGGCATGCTCGGCGACGTGATCCGCAGCACGCGCGGCAGCGTGCCGGGCGGTATTTCACGCAGGTCGAGGAATACGTCAGGATCATCAGCGAATCGCTGAAGGCGATGGGTCACCACGTCGAGCGTTATTTCGACACGCTGTACCGCTTCCTGGACGGACAGGGCTTGCTGCGCGCCGGGGAATATTCCAACCAGATTCGCATCACGTCTCAGCTTCGACAGACGTCCAACTGGAGCACGATGGAAGAAGCGTGGGATGTGCTGAGCCAGTTCACGCTGGCGATTTCCAACGCCATGAGCCGGTTAGCGCGCGGGTTGAGCGGGCTGGATCAGTTCGACGTCATCAACTACGACGATTTGCTGTCCAGTGTATCGGCGGCGGCGCGCCATCTGGAACAGGTCCACCAGCAGTTGGGGGCATTCGCCACCAACCCGCATTGAGAACATGATCTACTGGGCGCAGGTGGATCAGGATGGCACCCGGCTTTCGATTCACGCCGCGCCGCTGCACGTCGGTCCGCTGCTCCAGGAGCATCTTTGGGACGTGAAAAACATGGTGGTGCTGACCAGCGCTACGCTGCGTACGGGCGGCGCATTCGACTATGTGCGCGACCGTTTGGGCGCCGATCACGTAGCGGAAGCGGTGGTGGGTTCGCCGTTCGATTACGAAAGCAGCACGCTCGTCTACATCCCCACCGATATGCCCGATCCCAGCCGCCGCGACGAGTACCAGCGCGCCGTCGAACGCGGGCTGATCGAGCTAGCCGCGGCGACGAATGGGCGGCTGTTGGGGTTGTTCACGTCCTACGCGCAGCTTCGCCAGACGGCGCAGGCTATCGCGCCGCGTCTGGCGCTGGGCAATATCACGGTGTTCGATCAAAGTGATGGCACCAGCCGCCAGGCGTTGGTCGAAGGCTTCGTCAAGACGGAGCGTGCTGTGCTGCTGGGCACGCGCTCGTTTTGGGAAGGCGTGGACATTCCCGGCGAAGATTTGAGCGTCGTCGCGATCGTGCGCCTGCCGTTCTCCGTGCCGACCGATCCGATCTTCGCAGCGCGCTCGGAACTGTACGAGAACAGTTTCATGCAATATCGCCGTGCCCGATGCCGTGCTGCGCTTCCGCCAAGGGTTTGGCCGCCTGATCCGCACCAAGACCGACCGCGGGGTGGTGGTGCTGTTCGACAACCGTGTGATTACCAAGCGCTACGGACAGGTCTTTCTGGACAGCCTGCCCGGTTGCACCGTGCGGCGCGGGTTAATGGCCGACCTGCCACGCGTGGCGGCAGCCTGGATCGATATGTAATTTGTCATGATTAGTAAAAAAAACAGCACTAATAGTTGTTAGTGCATTGGCCATGTGTTAATCTGGTCCTTGTGGGGAAGTAAGATGGGGTGTTTCAGGGGGGACATGCGTGACAGTTTGACTGTGCCTGCCCGTGGGTGGACACGTCGACCAAACTGCCATCAAACGAGGCATTACAGAGTATACGAGGTCCACATCCAATGTCGCTTTCGCCATCGATGACTACCTTCTTCGCGCCACCAGAGCGCGCGGTCTCTAAAGATGTCGATCGTCAGTATCGCTATTTCGCCTCTCTCACACATCTCACTGAGTTCCTGGACGCAACGCCGATCATATTCGTGGTGCTGAACGCACAACGCCAAGTGGTCTATGCCAACCGTGCACTGATGGACGCGCTTGGTCTTGAAGACCGGGCGGCTGCCAACGGGCGGCGGCCCGGCGAATTACTGGGCTGCGTCCATGCTAGAGAAAATGAGTCCGGTTGCGGCACGACTGAGTTCTGCCGGACGTGTGGAGCCGTCAAGACGATTCTCAGCAGCCTGAGAGGAAGCAAATCGATCGACGAATGCCGGATGACGCAGGCCGATGGCACCGCGCTCGATCTGCGCGTGTCCGGATCGCCGCTAGTGGCGAACGGCGAGCATTTCTCTTTGTTCGCCGTCGAAGACATCAGCCATGAGAAACGGCGCTTGGTCTTGGAGCGCTTGTTCTTCCATGATGTGCTAAATCTGGCGGGCGTGGTGATGGGCGCGGCTCACTTGCTGAATGATGAGCCGGTTGCGAACGCCCACATCGAAGATCTGAGATCGATGCTGATTGATTCCGTCGAGTTGATGGTCGACACGCTCAAAACGCAGCGCGATCTGTCCATCGCCGAGTCCGGGGATTTGGCGGTGCGGATGAGACAAGTATCTTCGCTGGAGATGCTGGTTAGTTTTGTGCGCGACTGCACAGTGATGCCAGCGGCGAACAACCGGTCAATTGTCATCGATCCGGATTCGGACGACGTGTTGTTCGAGACCGACTTCCACCTACTCGAACGAGTCGCTGAAAATCTGATCAAGAACGCGCTAGAGGCCAGCGATCCCGGCGAAACGGTCACGGTGTCGTGCGTCGCCGATGGCGATTTCGTGTCCTTTCTAGTGCACAACAGTGCCGTTATGCCGCCTGAAGTCCAGCTTCAAATGTTCCAGCGGTCGTTTTCGACCAAAGGGCAGGGGCGTGGCCTGGGGACTTACAGCGTCAAGCTGCTGTCTGAACGTTATCTGCGTGGCACGGTGATGTTTACTTCGATGCCCGGATCTGGGACGACGTTCGTCGTCACATACCCTCGCCAATACCCCACTGAGCTTGTTTCGTGAGCGAGAGGGCAAACCCTCCTGGACCCGACATTGTCCATTCAAACGGCGGCGAATCTTTGGTATAATCCTGCCCTGACTACGAAGACACTCAAACTTTAGAACCAGCGGCGAGGACAGAGCATTCCTTATGATCGACGTAAATCAACTCCGCAACGGCACTAATTTCACCGTAGACAGTGAAATCTTCAAGGTGCTCAATTACCAGCACATCAAGACCGGACGCGGCAACGCGACGATTCGCGTTACAGTGCGCAATCTGCGTACCGGCACCACGCGTGAAATGACGTTTACGTCGGGCGACCGCGTGGAAGACATCATGATCGAAACCACTGTGGTCGAATACCTGTATTCCGATGGCGAATTTCTTACTTTCATGGACGTCGAGACCTACGAGCAGCCGCAGGTGCGCCAGGACAAATTCGGAGACGATTTCCGCTACCTGAAGGAAGGCATGCAGATCAAGCTGCTATCCTATGGGACCGAGATTATCGACTTCGAGCTGCCGACTAATGTCGAGCAGAAAGTCGTCGAATCTGAGATGGCGGTTGCCGGGAATACGGCTACTGGCGCGACCAAGAAAGTCGTGACCGAAACGGGCATGCAGGTGACGGTCCCATTATTTGTGCAGGTCGGCGACGTTATCCGCATTGATACGCGCGATGCCTCGTACGTAACACGCGTCTAGCGTATATACATCTGACAATCCACGATCATCACCAGGCCGGCGAATAGTCCGGCCTGTTTGTGTTTCCGAGATAGTATGCCGCTGTGAGGCGCTACAGCGGGCATAGAAGCGGGTGTCCATGGCATACGCACACACCACCCACACCCCTGAGCGCTTGCATGCGGCCTCTAGCAGTTGGCAGGTGCGCCGGGGATAGCTTACACTCAAGGGCGTAAGGGGTAGGGCACTGATCCCCGCCCAGGATGCGACCACGGACCCTGTTTCAGAGGAAGAAAGCTATGCGTACACCGGCGGGCAAAGAATGCCCTCACTATTACGAAGATTTCAATCGCGGACGGAACGTACAGGAATGCCGATTGGTGCAGGAAAATCCGGCATCGCTGATGTGGAAGCCAGGCGATTGCGCGAAATGCCCGGTGCCGGAGATCGTGCTGGCCAATGCCAGCCCGACCATGCGTCTGACGTTGACGATTCGCGGGGCACTGCTGGGCTTTGTGCGCCAGATCAAGGTCGAAGCATGGTGCGAAAAACACGAAATTCCAATCGAGAATCCTTACGTGGGCTGTCCGCTTGACGTGCAGGAAAATGATGCGCTGCGCCTGTTCCGTGAAGCGCTTGAAAACCCCGACGACGACTGAACGCCGCGTCGCAGCGGATCTGTCACATTATGATGTAGAGTGTGCCCCAGAGGTTGACTGGGGTATGCCCCGGTTAGGCCAATTGACTGTAGATCGCCTGAAACTCCGGGTCTTCCCGGATCGAGTTGAAGTCTGGGTCTTCCTTCGACCATTCCGTTAGATTTGGGTAGCTGATCAGAGCCTCAGTCAGGCGCGCGATCGCCTTCTCCTTGTATCCCGCCAAAGAATAGTAACAGGCCAGGTTGTAGAGCGTAACGCCGCGCAAGTCGGTCGAGTCGTCCAGAGCGATCACGCGCTCGGCAAGCAATTCCTGCATGCGCGTTGCCGCGTCGCGGCGACCGTGCTCGGCGTGCCACTGCGCCAGGTGCAGCAGCGTGTGACTGACGGTGTTGCCCATGATGCCCTGCCAGATGGCGCGGTTATCGCGCCAGGGCGAATGCTCCGACCCGGATAACACGCCGTCCGGCGTGGCGGTGATGTAGTCGGCGATGCGCTGGTGCGTGGCGTCGAGCAGCGCGCGGACTTCGTCCCAAGTCATGCCGTGCATTTCCTCGAAGATGCGCGCATTCTCATGATCGATGTCGTCGATCTGGGGTGGTCGTTCCCCGTCGGTGCGCATCAGGTTGTCCATCATGCGCGATTCCCAATACAGGGAATGGGTCAACAGGTCTTTTGATCCCCAGGCATCGACCGCGCCGGGAATGTCGCGCTCGGCAGCCGTGAGGCTGTCCAAAAAGGCTAACTTCTCACGGTAAGCCCAGTCGAATAGATCCAGCAATTGGGTTTTGGTGGGCATGGGGCACGACTCCTCACATAAGTGACTTTGATACGGGATATGCTGATTATAGGAATATCAGGATCAAAACGCAAAACATTTGTTCTGTCTCAGGATCGGAACATTCGCCAGGATACAAAAAACCCACAGCGCCGGCTGTAAAGCTGATTCGACACTGTGGGGTAGTATCTTGCGTTGAGAAATCGAGAGAGCTTATTCGTCTTTCTTGGCGGCGTCAGCCGCTTTGGCTTTGGCCTTGGCCTCTTTTTCGCGCTGCTTGATCACGTCCTTGTGTTCCCAGCCGCCGCGCGCGTCGGCTTCTTCCTGGGCGCGCGTCGGGGCGATGGACTGCCAATAGCGGAATTCCTTCGAGAGCCGCTGCTTGTCAAAGATGTGGGCTGAGGTGCGATCATAGCTGGCCAACTCGTAATCGTGGTCCATCTTGATTGCGTCGAATGGGCAGAACTCCGCGCACAGACCGCAGTTCATACAGATGTCGATATCGATGTAGAACTCTTCCGGCTCTGGGATGGGGCGCCCGGTTTCGGGATTGCTGCCGCGTACGATCCAGATGCACTGCGGCGGGCAGACTTTGGCGCAGATGCCGCAACTGGTGCACCAGTCATGGCCGGGCCGCTCCGGGTTGTCGTGATTTTCGATCACCAGGAAGGGGATGAAGCGGAATCGTTCCGGCACGGCCAGCTTTTCGTCTGGATATTCGACCGTGAAGATACCGCGCGTCTCAAGACCCTGCCGCAGCGGAAATGCCTCATCGGGGCCACTGCGCCGGAATCCCCATTTGATGTCTTCGAGATAGGTGTTGATGAAATGTCTCAGCGTGACGCCCAGGCCACGCGCAATTCCTGATCCGTACATGAACGCTCACGCTCCTTAACACTGTCTGACAGCCAGTCCGCCCGCGAGGGGCACGGGCTGGCCCGCTGACGGCTGACGGCGATTAGCGATCGACCTCGCCAAGCACGATATCGATGCTACCCAAAATGGCGACCACGTCCGCGACTTTGTGCCCGCGGCACATGGGCTCGAGGGCAGTCAGGTTGATGAAACTTGGCGACCGGACATGATACCGCCAGGGATTCTGGCCGCCGTCGGAGACGACGTAATAGCCCAACTCGCCCTTCGGATTCTCGCCGCGCCCATAACTTTCGCCAGCGGGAACGCGCGGGCTGTAGATGCCCCCACGTCCTGAGAAGAAGGGCTGGCCCTTGGTTTCTTCGAGCAGCGGCAAGATTTGTTTGAGAATGCGAATGCTCTGGCGCATCTCGTCGATGCGGATCAGATAGCGGTCGTAAATATCACCGTGATAACGCACTGCCACATCGAAATCCAGGTCCGGGTAGATGCTGTACGGCTCAGCGCGGCGCACGTCGTAAGGCACTCCGCTGGCACGCAGCACAGGCCCGGCAGCGCTGTGAGCGATGGCATCCTCACGGGTGAGCACGCCTACGCCGATCGCGCGATGAGTGATGATCTCGTTGGTGGTCAGCAGTTCGTCAGTCTGTTCGATAGCGCGCGGCAGGCGGTCATTGATCAGGTGGCGCAGGTAGGTCATCGTGTCGAAGTCACGCACGCGGTCGTTAACCAGATTGGCAACGGTCCGCAGGCTTTCCGGCAGATCGTACGCTACGCCGCCAAAACGCATGTAGTTGCACATCATGCGGCTGCCCGACAGCGCCTCGAAGAAGTCGAGGATCAGCTCGCGTTCGATCAGGGCATACATGAGCGGTGTGAAATACGCGCCCAGGTCGTTGAGCAGGAAGCCGATCGCCGCCAGGTGGTTGAGAATACGCGTCAGCTCGACCACCAGCACGCGGATCACTTCGGCGCGCATGGTTGGGGGCTCCCAGCGGGCTCCCGTCGCCATTAGTTGTTCGACGCCGATCGCGTAGGCGTGGTTGTTCGACATGCTGCAAAAATAGTCGAGACGGTCGGTGAACGGCATGTTCTGAATGAACGTGTTGCGCTCGCCGATCTTTTCGTGATTGCGGTGCAGGTAGCCCATCACCGGTTCGAGCGTGCGGATCGTCTCGCCGTCCAGCGTGACGACCATGCGGAACACGCCGTGCGTGCTGGGATGCTGCGGCCCCATGCTGACGACCACATGCTCAGTGGCAATGTCTTCGGAGACGTCGACGCCCAGCGGCAGATTGTCGTAGAGGGCTTTTTCGGCCAGTTCTTCGTACCCGTCGAGCGTGAAGCCGGGCGGATAAGCGACGTTTTTGCCGTAAGGGTTGTGTTCTTCCGCGCGGGACACATTGCCGCCGGGCCAGCGGCTGTCAAAAGGTTTTTGGTCCTGCTCGTAATAAGCTTCTTTCCAGTCTTTGCGCAGCGGGTGGCCTTCGAAGCCTTCCCACATCAAGATGCGCTTGAGGTTGGGATGCCCTTCGAAGCGGATGCCCATCAGGTCCCAGGCTTCGCGCTCCTGGAAATCGGCACCCGGCCAGACGGGCGTCAGGCTAGGCAGAGTGGCGCTGCTGCGCGGCGTCTGCGCTTTGACGACTAGCGCCGGGCCGCCTGCGATCTGGTAGGTGTGATACACCATCTCAAGGTGATCGGTGTCGCTCTTGCCCAGGTAATCCACCGCGGCGGCATTGGCGAGATAGGCGTAATCCAGTTCGTCACGGACGAACGTCGCCACCTCGACCAGCCGGGCGGGGTCCACGATCACCCCGCTGTATCC
Source organism: uncultured Chloroflexia bacterium (assembly GCA_963826505.1). Classification (GTDB taxonomy): domain Bacteria; phylum Chloroflexota; class Anaerolineae; order Aggregatilineales; family Aggregatilineaceae; genus CAWGXG01. The sequence goes on along the minus strand of CAWGXG010000008.1, from coordinate 1,455,838 downwards.
CTCGCGCGTATCCGGTTGGACGGCATCGCCAAAACGATCAATGAGGCGGCTGATCGCGTCTTCAGTGGACGTGCGGGTCTCGGCTACAGAGGCTTGTTCAGTCATGCTGACTCCTGTATCGAAAACTTGTCTGGGAGGGCCGCTCGGCACAGCGTCGGCGGCGCCTCACCCGGTGAGTGAACCATGAGTGCGATTCCGTATCCCGCGCGTTACTCCGCAGCGGAGTCGGCGGACTCGGCGGGAGTTTCGACGGGCGCGGCAGCCTGACGCCGTAGTTGGTACGCCTGGCGCGGGTCGACGATGTCCGGCCCAAGAATCGGTACCGGCACTTCGTCGCTGGGGCCACGACCATACCAGGGCATGCTGTTGAGATTGCTAAACGACTGCCCGTCGATCTTCTTTTGCAGCATGATCAGCCCGTGCAGCAGCGCCTGGGGCGTCGGCGGACAGCCGGGAACGTAGACATCCACTGGGATGTACTTGTCCATACCGCTGACTACGTTGTAGCCCTCTTTGAACGGGCCACCGCCGACCGCGCACGCGCCCATCGCCAGCACGTACTTCGGCTCAGACATCTGGTTATAGAGCCGCACAATCGGCACGACCATCTTTTTGGTGACCGTGCCGCTGACCAACATCAAATCGGCCTGACGCGGGCTGGCGCGCAGCACTTCCATGCCGAAGCGCGCCTGGTCGAAACGGCTCGACGCGGTCGCGATCATTTCGATCGCGCAGCACGCCAGACCGAACGCCATCGGCCAGACCGAGTTGCGCCGGCCCCAGTTATAAATCGAGTCGGCGAGCCTGCCGAGGTTCGTCACGGCAACCGACGACTGCATATCCCTGGGGACGGGAACTTCTGGATTGTGCAATTCCTTCAAGAAATCATCTTGTGTCATGACGCCTCACATTGCTCCTCATACCATTCGCGCAAGATGGCGGTCAGCAGGCCGTCATAAGCCAGTGCCGGATCGTCGGCAAACCCTGGCAGCGCGATGATCCACTCGAATAGCTGCTGCAAACCCAATCCGTCAAGATCAGCATCCGGGTGCTGCTCCATGAGCGACAGCACAAGCTCATAGGAGGCTTCCCAGTACAACGGTTTGGGCGATTCGTCGTCGTGCATAGCGCCCGATTATGTCACACCCGGCCCATCCGGGCCAGAACGCGCGGTCGGTGCCGGGCGTGACGCCATGTCCAGAGTCTAGCCGCCGGGCGCTGGGGTGGGCGTTTCTGGTACCGCGGTAGGTACTACCGCGTCAGGCGTGGTCAGCAGCGCGATATTATCGCCGATCCACGTCATAAACGAGTTGAACAACCCCTCATCCGGTTCGCCCTGGTAAATCAGGTTGACGACGCGAATCTGGCCATCACCGATGTCAATCATGGCAATGGCGAGTTCCTGCATCTGGTTGGCCGTGCCGTCGGACAGCGTTTCCGGCGAGCTGGCGATGTGAATATACGACACGGGTACATCGTTCACCGTATCTGTCTGCGGTCCGACGAAATTCTCAGCATCGACCGAAATGCCCAATTGATCGATCTGCGCCTGGAGCTGATCGCGTGCCGACTGAAGCAGGGTGTCAATCGCGGCCTGCGTGTCGGCGGTGTCCGGGACATCGACGCCCATATTCTGGGCAAACTCCGGCACGGTGGACTGGTTGTACAGAATTATCGCGTTGGGATTGGCGGTGTTCGTCCACTGGCCCGGCTGAGCTTCGGCCCAGTCGCCGCTGCGATTGGTGCTGCTTGGCACTGCGGCGGCAGCCGTGGTCGGCTCCGGTGTAGCTGATTCTTCAGCGGTTGGCGCGGCCTCTGTTGCTTCCGGCGTGGCACTCGTTTCAGTCGCTTCAGGCGTGGCGGCCGGTTCGGTAGGCGTGCCAAACTCGGCAGCGGCCGGCGTGGGCGTCGCAACCGTGGCGACCAGGTCCGCCGCGTTGGCACCCAACCAGGCGAGGAAGTCATTATAGACTGTCGCGTCCGGCGGGCCAGGGAGCTGGTATTGGACGAGCATGTATTGGTCACCGGCAGGTATCAGAATCAGCGCCGTGTCCGTGCCGTTGAACATATTGCCGTCCGAACGCGGCTGCGCGCCGACGGCAAAGCGGAACAGCGTGACCGGTATACCGTTGATCTTCTCTACCAGCGGGCCAGTAAACGTGTCCGACGCGGCGACGAGACCCAACTGATCCATCTGATCCTTGATCTGGTCGCGGATTTGAGTCAGAACGTCAAGCTCGGGCAGGGCGGTACCGTCGGGCGGCAGCTGAAGGCCAGAAGAAGAGGCGACGAAATCGGCCAGGCTGAGCATCTGGTATTGTATGGTCGCCTGCTGACCGCCAGTGCCAGCATAACTGAGTTGGCCGGTACCCACTTCGGTCCAATTGCCCGCGGTTCCTTCGGGCACAGGTGTCGGGGAGGGGCCGACGGTGGGGGTATAGGTGACGGTCGGTTCGGGCAGGAAGACGCCGGTTGACACCCCCGCGTTACCCACCAGGACAAAGACCACAGCGAGTGCGACGAACAGTCCAACGAGTGCAATAGTTTGTGAGCGTAAGGTCATGCTCGAAGCTCCTTAAACGTGAGCGAAGTCTTTTGACGAGCGCACGCCCACAAGTGTAGCCGAGAGTGCCCCAGCTTTCAAACGATTGGCACGGTTTGCCTGACATTCGTTGTGGGGCGGGCGTGTGCACGGTCCCATGCACAGCAAATGGCGGAATTATACGCGTTTTGGTCCCGATCTGCCGCTGTTCGAAAGCAAGATATGTCAATCGTCTATATTGCTTATGAAGCATGTCATTTGACAGGGCCCAACCTCGCGTGCTAAGATTTTTGAAATTTATGAATAATATCGTAAATATCATGTAGTCAATGGGTCGGTGAGCAATGCAACAGACAAGACGACATATTCTCGACATCCTCAAAGAACGCAAAGAAGCAACGATTGACGAAATTGTCACCGCGCTGAGCGAGCGCATTGGCAAGATCACGGCAGTGACTGTGCGCCACCATCTCGAAATCTTGCGAGGTGATGCGCTGGTTGCCGCCCCTACCGTGCGCCGGCGCAGCGCACCCGGACGTCCGCAGTACGTGTATACGCTGACAGAGCGGGCAGCAGACCAGTTTCCGAACAATTATCAGGGGCTGGCGTCAGGGCTGCTTGAGCAGATCAAGAACCAGCTTCCGCCCACGCAGGTTACCCAGATTCTTGAAGGCGTGGCCGAGAACATGGCTGGTGACGCGCTGGTGCCGGACGGCCCGATCGAGGTGCGGTTGGATCACGCCGTGGCTTACCTCAAAGAACACGGATATACGGCGAACTGGGCGCGCAACAATGGCAGTCATGTGTTGGCGATCACCAACTGCCCCTACGAACAGGTTACGTGCAGTAACCCCGAACTGTGCAAGATGGATAAGCGACTGGTTGACACATTGGTCGGCAGTTCGACAGAGCGGATCAACTGGAAGCAAGACGACGACGAGGTGTGTTCGTATCTGGTGGCCAACGATTAACCAGCCGCGTACGCCTTTGATGGTCCATTGGGAAGCCATTCAAATTCTCTAACGCGGTCTGCGCGCGCTTTGCGGCAGATGCAGGTTAGCATTGGGTTTGGCGGCTTCTCATGCAGTGTGCAAAGGTCTCTTGGGGGGTAGTGGTAGTCAGGTGATGGGTAACCACAGGGCAAAGGTGCTGCCCTCATCAAAGGCACTTTCCACCACAATGTGCCCCCCCAGCCGTTTTGTGAGCTCCTCGGCGATCGACAGCCCTAAACCGACACCGCGAATCGCCATGTCGCGCGCGCGCTCGCCGCGATAGAACCGTTCGAAGATGTGCGGCAGTGCTTCAGGTTCAATGCCGATCCCCGTGTCTTTGACCTGGACCACGGCATATTCGCCGCCGGTCCAACCTTCGCAGTCGAGCCGCAGCTCGACGTAACCGTCTTTGAGCGTATGTTGGATCGCGTTCTCGATCAAGATGCCCAAGACGCGTGCCAGTTGGGTCGGATCTCCGTAGATCAGGGGAGGCAACTGGCTGTGCTGCTGGCTGAGCGTGACGCCACGCATTTCAGCCGCCGGACTGAAACGCACCAGGACTTCTCCGACAAGTCGCGACAGATCGATCGGCTCTTGGACGATCGTCACTGCGCCAGTATCCAGGCGCGCCAGTTCGAGCATGGAATCGACCATGTGCGCCAGGCGGTCGGTTTCGCGTTCGAGCGCCTGCAAATGGGCGCTGCGCTGGAGCATGGGCGCTTGATGGAGCAGGTATCCCCGCATTTTGATATTGGTCACCGGCGTGCGCATCTGCAAAATCGAGTCTGCAAAGAAACGCAACTTGGCTTCGTCCGACGCGCGGCGTGCCTGGTCGGCAGAAATGAGCAGCACGAACCCGGTGCACGCGCCAGAGCTGTCGTGGGCGGGAGTGAGATGCAGCCCGGTTGCCAGCGTCCGGCCATCTGAATGACGCATCCAGATATCACCCTGCCACGCCCAATGGTGTTCCATCGCCTCGGTAATCGTGTAATCGGCGGCATTCGACGCGACGTCGGGCGGCCAGGGGATGCGCTGGCCGAGCATGGCATTCAGGTCGTGGCCCGAAATTGCGCTCCAGGCCCGGTTGGCGTAGAGCAGGGTGCCTTGCGGGTCCACCAGGGCCAGCGCAGCGTCCGTCGAGCTGAGGACCGTGTTGAACAGATCACGCTCTTGCGTCAGTCGCGCGGCGAACTCCACCAAATCGATCTGGTCACCGCCAGACATGCCGGACGCGGCGATACCTCCCAGGTTTTCGATCTCTTGTGTCATGCGTGTTTCGGCGACCAGACGAGTTTCAAGCTCGGCCCGGCTGAGGTAGAGCCGCACCCGCTTGCGCATTTCGATCACATCCAGCGGGGTGATGAGGTAATCGGTTGCGCCAGCCTTAAACGCCCGGTGTTTGTCATGCAGCGACCCCATCAGGATCAGCGCGGTGCGGGCAAAGCGCGGCTCTTGCGCCAGATCCGTGATGAGGTGCAGCGCCTGCTCCACTGGCGGGTGCAGCGCGATCAGACAGACAGACGGCGGCTGAGTTTTCTGCCTGCGCTAGCAGATCAGGCAAAGCACGCAGCCAGTATGCCACGATACCGATCTGTTTGAGTTGATCCTGCACCCACGCGCCAGTGAGCGCGTCCTTGTCCAGGATTAGGACCGGCAGGGTCATTTGACTTCTCCAACGATAAGGCCAGGTTCGTTAATAGACGTTTCTGTAATGTAATTGAGTATATGCGATCCCGGGAGAATTGGGAAAGCGCTCTGCGCGGTCAAAAGTGGCCTGACCCCACGCGTGACGCTAAAATGGAATCCATGATGCCAGAATCTTCTTCTGACCCGGTCCGCCGAACGGGCTGGTTTGCGCGACTGGCGCTGGTGGCAGGCGTAATGGCCTGGGGAATTGCCCTGACCGCCGTGTGGCTGACGGCCCGCAGCACCGACTCGGACCAGACGGAGTCTACTCCGGCGGTGGTGGTCGGAGTCCCGACTCTGGCGGCAGCCTCTGTGACACCGCTGCCAACTTCCACCGCAACGCTGACCCCGGTCCCGGCGACCATTGTTCCCACTGTGCCGACATTAGTGCCGTCGCCTACGGTCACGCTGCTGCCGATACTCAGCGCCACTCCTTACCGAGACTCCGCCACCGATGACATTGCCGCGCTCCCCACGCCAACCGCGTCCCCTGCTGCGCTGCCGACCGATGCCGCATTGAGCGCGGTTCCGCAGGCCGTCGCGGCAGCACCAGAGAATGATGCCGCTGCGCAGACGTGCGTGCCGCCCGACGGCTGGGAACGCTACGTGGTGCAGCAAGACGATACACTCTTCGCGTTCGTGCTGGGCGCGGGCGCGACACTCACCGTCGACGATCTGATTGCCGCCAACTGTCTGGGCAGCCGCTATCTGCAAGTGAATCAAGTGATCTTCCTGCCGCCCGGCGCGGCAGAGAATGCGCCGCCCTCCGTCCCCGCCGGACCGGTCGAGCTGGTGGGCGTACATGGACCGCGCACGCCTGACTGCCCCTGTACGATCACGGTCGGTACGGGCTGGCGGCGCGAACAAATCGCGGACGCGATCAACGCCGCGCAGACGTTGTTCACCGGCGCGGATTTTCTCGACGCGACCGGCTCTGGCGCGTCAACCGCCTACGATTTCGTGATGGCGCGCCCTGGCGGTGCCTCGATGGAAGGCTTCTTATTTCCAGGTTCGTACACAGTGCAAAACGATACGACCGCTGACGATTTCCGCGATATGCTGTTGGGTGCGTTTGCCGCTAACGTCTCGCCGCAGATGCGCGCGGATGCCGCTGCGCAGGGTGTGACCTTTTACCAGGCGTTGATCATCGCGTCGATTGTGCAACGGGAAGTCGGCGGCCCGGAAACTCAGAAACTGGTCGCCAGCGTCTATTACAATCGCTACCGGGACGGCAACCGGCTGGGGACCACGGTCGCCGTGCAGTACGCGCTAGGTGGGCCGGGCAACTGGTGGCCACGCGTCGTGGGCAGTGATCTGGAGGTCGATTCTCCATACAACGCGTATACGCACGCCGGGCTGCCACCGACTCCGATTGACAGCCCTGGTCTGAGCGCGATTGTGGCCGCGCTATATCCGCCGCAGACCGATTACCGCTATCATACACAGGGCTGCCACGGTGAGGGCGAAGTGTTCGCCGCCACCTTTGAGGAACATCTGGCGAACGTCAACTGCGAGTGATAGTCTACGGTGTTTCCGGTTGTTCGATGGTATCGCTGTGTCCGCCGTTGGCAATATCCAGCGTGGACGTGGCTTGCTCCATCTGACCCCACTGGCTGGCCTCCGAGCGCAGCACGTCCTCGGTCCGTCGAACCATTAACGGGAAGTAGCGTCCATAATCGCCCGGCTCCAGGAAATCCTCGTCGGGCATCGTGAGCCGCGCCTGTTGCAGGGCCAGCCACGTATCCTCGTAGATCGCGGCTTGGCGCTGCCACTGGTACAGCGCTCTGAAGGCGGCTACCGCCGTCGCAACCGCGGGCAGCAGGGCCGTGATGAAGGCGAAAAACGGCTTGTCGGAAACGACCGAATAGGACGAGATTACGGTCGAAATGCCCATCAGCCCGGCTGAAACCCACAACATCCGGTCGGAATTGAAGCTGAATTCCGTGATGCGGTTACGGTAAAAACTCTCCTGCACATCGATGCGCTGTTGAATGTAAAGTTGTGTGCGCAGACGGGCCTCGATTTCGTTGAGCGGAACAGGGGAGTCTGGAGTAGGGTTCGTTATCGGTTGGGTGCTCATAGCTTCCTCTCGATCCAGGGTCCGTACAGGAGCGGCGCGCGGTTAAGGCGTCCGAGGCGATGTGTTGGCTGCGTCGTCGACGGTGCCGGCAGTGTCGTCGGCGGGCGGCGCGTTGGGTGGCTTGGCGGCGGGCGACGCCTGGGCCGACTTGCGCGTTTCGCGTACTACGTCGATCACCTTTTCGCGCATGCGCTGCACCCGATCGCGGCCGGTGGCCTGGTTGAATGGCGTCTGGTGGGCCAGAAATAAGAAATAGAGCGAACGCAGCGTCTCAGCTTGGGCGCGGGCCTTGTACCAGCGCCTCTGCGGCGTTTCGTTGGCGTCCAGGAAGGATACCGCGGCCGCGATGCCGCTGATAATGGCTGTCAGCAGACCGAGCAGCTCGGTCCATTTGATCGTGCCGAGCAGCGTATGGGTCCCGTTTTGCCAGTTTTGCGCGTAGACGTATACGTTCACCGCCGCGAAGGCTGTCGTGAAAAACGCCGCCAGGATGAACGCCCATTGGTATTGGTAATAACGGTTCTGGTAGAACTTGGCGATCTGATTCACGCGCCAAAAGTGTGGCAGCAGGTGCTGGTCCAACTCGCGGAGATCGGCGAACAATTCATCGGAGATTTCCTCCTGGAGCAGATCGGCGGTGATGAATCCTTCTTGCAGCTGCTGTCGCCTGTAATCCTCCGGGTCCTTAGGCGGCGTCCACTCGCGTTCAATGCGGCGCAGCGGGACGCGCCGTCGAAAGAACCACAGTGAACGATCTTCGCCCGCGTTCACCATGGTCTGCACGGTTTGTGTCACGCGGATATCGAGGGTGCTGTCTTGTTGTGGCATAACGTCCTCCGGTCATCGGGCTGGTGGGCGATATCATCCGGCAAACGGTCGCGCAATTTCCCATTCATCTGGTGCCGCGTCGACGCGGTGGCGTACGAGCAGCAGTTCTTCTGCCTCCCACGCAAACGGCTCGAAGTCGCGCTGCATCTGGGCGATGACGTGCGGGTAACGTCGGGCTGCGATGCGTTCCCCAATGGTCAGCCGCACCTGAAACGTGCCGGACTGGCCCGGTTCGGCCGTGATCAGCGGGGAGAGAGACTGCGCCAGATCGCGCTGAGCCTCGCGAAGTTCATCTTCGGGCTGAAGCGCCCACGCTGCGACGTACTGATCTGTGCCGACGACTTCCGCCAGGATTCCGTTCAGCGTGATGGACACAGGCAGGTAGTCGGCGGCCCACTCTTCAAGCGCACTCTCGACGGCAGGCGCGTCACTGGCGCGGAAGGGTGCCGTAAGTGCGATGCCGGGCGGAGCCATATCGGCAATGTCGCCGGTCGCACGCAGTTCGAGCACTTGGGCCCCAAGTTTGGGCGGAACGCCGAGCAGCACTGCGTAGATCGTTTCCACCGCGACCGGGGCCACTTCAGGGCTGTCGCTAGCAATGTCGCAAGGTCTGCGTCTTCGTCGGACGACGCAACGGGAGCCGCCGAGGCCGATTTCGGCGGAGAGGGTAGGGCGCTGGTCGCCAGTGTGGACGGTCGCGCCGGGAGGGCGGTACGCGCCGGCGGCTTGGCTTCGGTCGAGAGCGGGGCGACGACGTGCGGACGAGACGGTGGCCTGGGCAGACCGGTGCGCGTGGGCGCGGTCGGCGGGCTGCTGATGTCGTCGTCGAGCGCTTCCAACGTGTCGAACAGCCCTTGTGTGGCGCGGTCAGGGACGGTGGGTCGGATGGAGTCCTCCTCCTCGATCGCCTCGTCCAGCGCGTCCAGATCGATCACTTCCGGTTCTTCGGCAGCGTCTTGCCAGAGTACATCATCAAAGGCTTCGTAAGATACTTCGTCGTTAGAAGCGTCGTCTTGGGGCTCATCGTCGAGATGATCCTGGTCGTCGTCGGGTATAAAGTTTTCGCTCATACACGTCTCTCCGTGCCGCGCTTGTTATGCCGGACGCGGCAGATCACCAAAAGTGACGAGCTGGATAATCTCCGCCTTCACGCATTCTAAGGTCGCAGCATGCGTCAGGTGACCCAGCTCCTGGGGGCGGCGGTCGCGATACTGGCTGCGCGCCGGTAAATCCTCACTATAGCCGGGGTGGCACATGATCTCGGTCAGGCTGGGATCTGCCAATCCGGTCAGAATATTCAACAAATCGCCCAGCGTGGCGTGGGGGCCAAAGAATCCCATTTCCAGGCGGGCTGGCCAAAATGGCAAGGGACCCGCCGATAGCACGCTGCCAAGCTGTTCGACCAGACTATGCGCTAACGCATCGTCGAAGGTCGGAAATACTCCACGCAGCGTGGCGACCATCTGCTCGTCCGAGTCGGACACCGGAATGCCCCGCATCGGCAGATCGCCGTGCGCGTGGGCCAGCGCGATCATGGTCTGCAGGCCCGCGGGGTGCAGATAGGTGGCGTGATGGTGCGCGTCGAGATGATCGGGCGGACGGCCCGCCAAGCTGGCGAACCGCTCGAACTGCGCGTGGATTTCACGCCGGAGCTGATCGGGATTGATCTGTGCAAAGCGCGCGGCCCAGCCATCGATGTGTATGAATTGGCCGTCCTCATCCAGCAGGCTGGCAACCAATTCTGGCGGCGATACAGGCTCACCCGCGGTCACATTGAGATGCAGTCCGATGCCCAGATCGGGCGCGTCCGCGAGGGCCTGTTCCAGCCCGGCGGCGGCGTCCGGCAAATTGATCATCACGGTGGTCGATGTTACGATGCCGTTCTGATGCGCGTAGAGAATACCCCGATTAACGCCGGGAGATGCTCCGAAGTCGTCGGCGTTGACGATGAGTTGTTTCATCCGGCTGTCCTGGTTGAGTTATGGCCCGCTCAGCAGCGGCGGAAAATAGGCATTCTGCCTTATTCGGATCATAGTCTAGTTCGCTTTGAAATGAAAAACAATCGGCGCGCGGCACGAGCGTATCTCGACGTTTCTTGCACCGCATAGTGGCCTTTGGCAGCAGCTTGTTTCGCTTCGATTTTCGGTGGGCTTTGTGGTAGTCTTGAGCGGGCGATGGTCCGAAAAGGGCCGCGCGGTGATAAGCGATTCCGCACCTGCGTGAAGCAGGGCTATTGGACTATTTTTATGATTGTGGAGAGGTGCTGCATGACGGACTCTGTACAGGCGGCGGTAGACGCGATCACCGCGAAAATCCGTGCCCTGGAAATCGACGCGAACACGAAAGAATGGGATTCGGCCACAACCGGCACGCCGCAAGCGCTCGATGCGGCGGCGGAGGCGCGCGGGGTGGCGATGCGTTTCTGGGCGGATCCCGCGCAGTACGCGCAATATAAGGCGTGGGACGAAAGCGGCGCGGCGGGCGATGACGCCTACCTGCGGCGGATGGTGCACGGATTACATTATGCATTCGCTAAGGGCCAGCGCGATCCCGCCTCGATCGCTGAAATGACGGCGCTCGCCAAGACGCTGGACGACGCGCACACGAACTTCCGGCCCGAGGTGGATGGCAAGCGCCTGACCGCCAACGCCATCGTGGACGTGCTGCGCAGTGAGACTCACTCGCAGGTGCGGCGCGAAGCGTGGGAAGCCAGCAAAGCCATCGGCCCGCGCATTGCCGACCAGATTCGCCGGTTGGCGGAGCTGCGTAACGAGGCCGCCCAGCGCATGGGTTACGCCAATTACCACTGCATGAGTCTGACTCTCGACGAACTCGACCCCGATTGGCTGTTCGCCATGCTCGATGATCTGGCCGCCAAGACTGACGAGCCATTCCGCCATGCCAAAGCGGAGATGGACGCCCAGCTCAGCGCACGCTACGGCGTTCCGGCAGGTGATTTGATGCCATGGCATTATGCTGAGCCGTTTTTCCAGCAGGCCCCCATGATCGGCGCGTACGATTTCAATACGCCATTCGCCGGGCGTGACCTGGTTGAGTTGGGCGTAAAGTATTACGATGGGTTGGGCATGGATGTGCGCGGCATTCTGGAACGCAGCGATCTGTACGAGCGCGAAGGCAAGGATCAACACGCGTTCTGTACGCACATCGATCGTGAAGGCGACGTGCGCATTTTGTGCAACATCAAACCGGTGCTGCGCTGGATGGAAACGGTGTTGCACGAATTGGGGCACGGCGTCTTTGACCAGTACATCCCGCAGGAGTTGCCGTGGCTGCTGCGCACGATCCCGCACATTCTCAGCACGGAAGCGATGGCGATGTTGATGGGTGCGTCGACACTCGATCCGGATTTTTACTCTGAGATATTGAATGTTCCAGCAGTCGAAGCCGAACGCATTGGCCGGGCCGGATTCGAACGGATGCGCCTGGAAGAACTGATCTTCGCCCGCTGGGTGATGGTCGTCGTCAACTTCGAGCGAATGCTGTATGAAGATCCGTCACGCGATCTCAACGCGGCGTGGTGGGAACTGGTCCACAAATACCAACTGCTCAACGTGCCCGCCGGGCGCGAAAACCTGCCGGACTGGGCGACCAAGTACCACATCGCGCTGGCCCCGGCCTATTATCAGAATTACCTGCTGGGGCGCATGATGTCCCTGCAGTGGGATGGCTGGCTGCGCGAGCACGTCGGCGGAATTGTCGGGCGTCCGGAGGCGGGAGCGTTCTTCCGCGAGCGGATATTCCACCTGGGCGCGACGCTGCATTGGAACGAGGCGTTGGAGTTCGCCACCGGGGAGAAGCTGAACCCGGATTACTTTGTCCAGAAATTCGCGCAGTAATGCCGCCTTATGCGCCACTTGTACGTCAGCTACCCTGAGAACGATTACGCGTTCGCCCACCGCCTGATTGATGATCTTCAGGCGGCGGGTTATGTCGTGTTTTCGGACGCAGTGACTGCGGCCGGGTCGATGGCCTGGGCCGCCGAAACCCGCCGCGCGATTCGGGCCAGCGGGGCCGTCTTGATGATTCTCACCCCGGAGGAGGGACGGCGCGTCGGGACGCGGCACGAAGGCGTGCTCGCGATCCGGGGCCAGAAGCCGCTGATCGTGTTGCGGCGCTCGCCCGGCGAATTGCCGCGCTTCGGACGACACGGGGTCGAGATCGATTTCACGGCGGAGTACGATTTGGCCTTGCAGCGCCTGCTTTCGGAACTGCCGACGGCCACCTCCTTGTTGGCCGCGCCGCCCGCACGTCTGCGGCGCATGCCGCGCCGCCCGCCGCACCAGCCGCCGCGTCGCCAGCGCCGAATTGCGTGGGCGATGGGTATTTTGGGGCTGCTGGCGGCGTGTCTGCTGATCGGGATCGCGTTCGGGGTGATTCCGGTGTAGGATCAGGAGAATCAGGTTGTTATTGGAATAATGACATATCAGGGGCTAGCATGGATCGAACCGTACCCAAAACAGGCAGTGAAGAGATAGAACTGTATATCCGGACGTACTATTCGCTGCTGCGATCGAGCCACGCCGTTCAGCTTGACGCGCTGGTAGAGGGGCACCTGGCGATGAGCTCGTCACTGCACCCCAAGGCGCGCCAGGATACGCCAGACACATCAGCGCTGTTCTACGCGGTGATGCGCCTGCCACCGTGCATGGTCGACGTGGAAATGGTCGTCTTGGGGCAGACCGACCGCGTCTTCCGCGATCATGGTTATGGCGATATCGAAGACTGGGAGCGCGTAGTGTCTCCCGCGCGCCGTCGCCGCATGGGCTATGACGGCAAAAGCACTCTTGCCGCCTATATTGCCAGCCGGTCCGACATCGACGACATGATCCCGATCTTGGTGGCCTACCAGATCGAGTGGAACAAGCTGCATACCATGCTGCAATCTGTTGCCGCGCAGGCCAGCCTGGCCGCTTATGCCGCCGACGCGACGCTGGCGCGCACCGCCGATCTGGCGCGCGCGTTGGGTATGGCTGCCGACGATCTCAGCCGTCTGCAAGAGGCGTGGGGCAAGGCGACGATCCCCACGCTCAAGAGGATTGCCAAGGTGCCCAAACGGCTGTGGGTGCGGCTGCTGGCCGGTACCTACATCAATTACCAGCGCGCGACCTCTGACTGGTGGGCGAATGTGCGCCAGGCGGTTCAACCGATCACAGTGCAGGACCGCCCGATCTATTTCATTTCCAGCAACGTGCACGCCGTCCCGAACCTGCTAAGTGGATTTGCTCTGCGCGAGGAAGCAAAGATCTTTGAGTTCGTCGAGCGCGCGGGTGATCCCGGCCTGACGGCGGAATACGATTACGCCAACGTGCGCGAAGAGATGAACAACCGCAACAACTTCTTATATTACGCATTGCGCCGCTACATCACGCTGCCCAAAGTCGACGCACGCCGCCACGAGATGGAAGCGGCCGCGGGGATCACCCGCGTGCCCAGCCAGCACGGCTTCGACATTGAGGCGGAAGTGATCGAGGTCAACAAGCTTAACCGCCACGATATGGATCCGCGCCTGCTGTGCGGCAATGACAGCGAGATGGCGCGGTTGGCCGAAAGCGACGCTCTGATCGTCAACATCGACTACCCACTGGGCATGGCGGCCTATCATGTCTTGGCGAAGATCAGCCAGTATGTGCCGCGTATGCAGGGCATTTACGTGATCGGCAAGGCGGCGACGCTCAACGCGCGCGTGGGCGATGTGATGATCGCCAATGTCGTCTATGACGAGCACAGCCAGAACTCATACCTGTTCGGCAACTGTTTTTCAGCTTCGGACGTGATTCCTTACCTCACAATGAACAGCGTGTTGGATAACCAGAAAGTCGTCAGCGTGCGCGGGACGTTCCTGCAAAACGCGCAGTATGTGGACGTGTTCTACCGCGAGGGTTATTCGATCGTGGAGATGGAGTCCGGGCCGTACCTGTCGGCCGTATACGAGATGGTACGCGCGCAGCGTCACCCGGTGGATGAAATCGTCAACCTGTACATATCGCCCTTCGACATCGGTTTTTTGCACTACGCGAGTGATATGCCGCGCAGCCGGGGGCGCACACTGGGCGAGGGCGGCCTGAGCTATCTCGGCGCGGAACCGACCTATGCGACCGCGATCGCCACGCTGCGCCGCATCTTTTCCAAAGAGTTGGAACGGTTGAGCACGCTGCATGCACACCGTCACGAACCGGACCTGCCGCACATTGAGGAAATAAGGACGGGAGAGAACGGTGGAGGTATCTGAAGCCATCAAACTCAATCGATCGGTGCGAAAATTCGCTGATACGCCGGTTCCCCGCGAGACGATTTAGCAGATCGTCAACGCCGGACGGTTATCTGGCTCAGCCAAGAACTGGCAGCCCTGGACGTTCATCGTAGTGACGGAGCGCGCGACGCTGAATGCGTTGAGCGAGTGCGGGCCGTGGTGTGGGCATCTTGCGGGCGCTACTTTCGCGGTAGTGCTCGTCACCGAGGATTTGAAGACTCCGCCAACGCTGACCACGCCCTTCGACCTGGGGCGCGCTGCGCAAAACATGATCCTGGCCGCGTGGGAGCAGGGCATTGGCTCGTGCATGGCGACCATCTATGAGCCGGACTGCGCGCGGGCGGCGATCGGCGCGCCGGAAAGCGTGGATATTCCCTGGGCGATGTCGTTTGGCTACCCGGACCCCGAAGCCGATCCACGTCAGCGTCCCGCCCGAGCGTCGGGCCGCCGCCAACTTGCCGAGGTCATCAAGTGGGAGCGGTGGTAGGACGAAGGGCTAGCCCAACTGCGCGCCGATGAAACCGGGCGCGCCGTTGGCAAACGCGGCGGCGTCTACCGCGCCCCTTCCCTCGATTTGCAGCCGCGTCGGGGCGAACAACCCCTTGCCCGTGCTGACCGCGAAGGGCGTCGTCAGCGGGGCGCTGAGATCGTGCGCTGCAATTACGCAGCCCGGCGACGCGTTGAATGCGCCTGCTGCCGCGTAACCGGCCAGAATCTTTAGCCGTTTGCCGTCCCACATGGTGAACGTCCCGGGCCAGGGCGTGAAAGCCCGCACGTGCCGGTCAATGGCCCCGGCAGGTTGCGTCCAATCGATCGACCCATCGTCTTTTGAAATCTGCGGCGCGAATGTGACCAGCGCCGGGTTATCTGGCTGGGGGTGCGGCTGGATGCTGCCGCTGAGCAACCAATCCAGCGTGTGAATCAGTAGCCGCGCGCCCAGCGGAGCCAGCTTATCGTGCAGGCTTTGGCCGGTTTCGTCAGGGCTGATCGGGATCGAATCCTGGAGCAAGATCGGCCCGGTGTCCAGGCCCGCGTCCATGATCATAGTCGTGACGCCGGTCGAATAATCCCCTGCCCGGATGCTGGCCTGAATCGGGGCTGCGCCGCGCCAGCGCGGCAGCAGCGAAGCGTGAACGTTAATCGGTGCTACGTGGGGCAGGCTGAGCACGGAGGGGCGCAGAATCTGCCCAAAAGCCACTACGATGATGAAATCGGGCCGCCAGTCTTGAAGCTGTTCGAAGGCAGGCGGGGTGTGGGTTTTTTCGGGTTGGATGATGGGCACGTTCGCCGCAATGGCCGCGCGCTTAACGGGCGACTGCTGCACCTGGCGACCCCGTCCTGCCGGGCGATCCGGCTGGGTAACCACGCCGACCACGTCATAGGCGGATGCGTCGAGCAGGGCCTGGAGCGTCGGAACCGCAAAATCGGGCGTGCCCATAAAGACGATTCGGCTGCGTGTAGTCATCATGGATTCTCCCCGCCCATTGCCTGAAACGACTAAATTCGGTCTGGCGTGCCCTGATCAGGTGTGCTAAAATGCTTGCACCCTACACGGTGGCTGTGGTGCAGGGGTTAGCACGTCTGACTGTGGATCAGAAGGTCGTGGGTTCAAATCCCACCAGCCACCCCAACCAACGGCGCACACGCGCCGTTTTTTGCTACCTCATTTCTACTCTCAGTGTGCATTCCGCGCCAGCCGCCGCCGTACGCGCGCCGCGTGCAGCGCCAACCTCAACCGCAATCCCATGCCCGCCCGCGCGGGGCGCACACGGCTCACTTTGTGCGGCAGAAGCGTCGCTGCGTAATCATCCTGCGCGCTGGCGACTTCCTTAGCCTGCACTTCGCGCACCAGGTTATCGAGCGCCTCGGAATCCATATCGCTGGGGCGTTTCGTCCCGAATATTTCCCAAATGCTGACTTCGCCCGTGTCCGTTTTCGGTGTAGGCGGCGGCAGTCCTGGCCCTGGCTCTTCGGAGACCATACCGAACCGGCGCGCAACTGAGGGCATGCCGTGTGCTGGAGTTGGCCGGCTAGATGCGGGCTGGGCTGGCACGGCGCGGTGCGGCGGGTGGGGCAGGGGGCATCTCACGCGGCTGTTCAGGTGCAGCCGGGCGCTGCACGGACGGAATACCGCGCGGCGGCGTCGGACGATTGTAATCGGGCGTTTCTTCTTCTGCCGGAGGAACGGGTTGCTGCGGTTCCGGGGGAGTCGGCAGACGGACTGGGGGCGGGGAAATAGCTGGCGGTGGCGGCGGTTCGGGTATGGCACCCTGCACGGGGGGCGCAGAGGGAGACGGTGAGTCCGGCGTCACAGCCAGTGCCGCAGGCTGATCAGGCTCGCGGTGCTGCTCCGCGACGATCTCATGCAGACCGGCGGGCGGCTTGGGTTCGGTATCCGCCGTGTGAGTGGAATCCTCTTCGGGCGGCGCGGACGTCTCGGCGTTGTGGGCCAGACTGGCCACAAAGGCTGGATCCGGCGGCGGGGAGAACGTCGGTGTTGGCACGGAGGGCGTCGGCATGGATGGTGGGGCAGGCGGCTCGGTCACCGCTGTCTCCGCTGGCTGGGATGCTGGCTCATCCAGAGTCACGGGCACGCCGGATTGCTCTGCAGATCCGTACACGTCCACACCCGGCGGCGGCGCGTGGCGGCGCTGGTATTGGGCGCGTTCGTCGGCGTTGAGACGAGCCCGGATGCCCACACGCGCGCGGTAATCCTGATCGGCGCGCACGCCCAGTTCATCCACCTGGCGGCGCAAACGGCGCAGGCTGTCGGCCATCATCGCCATCAGCGTATTACGTCCTGAGGTCCGGTCTTTGAGCCAACCCGCGACGCCTTTGGTCTTGTACGACACCGTCCACTGCACGGTGGTCCCGTCGGGCACCGGCTGGAGCCGGAAACGCCCCTGAAACGTGCCGTACGGGCCGCCCTCGATTAACCGGTATTCATACCCCAGACCGTCTACCCAGGCCGTGATCTCCTCGATCACGTCCTTGCCCTGACCGGCAAGCGTACAGCGGCGGCGCACGCCCTGGCCGGTGCGCTGCGTTGTCAGGATTGAAATGCCGCTGTATCCGACATGCCAGGCGGCCTGGCGTTCGGGGTCTGACAGGAATTCCCACACGACCGGTGCAGGAGCGTCAATCAGGATGCGCTGGTCAATCAGCGTCACAGCGAACCGTCCATTCTACGCAATCGAAAGATGCGAACGCCGCACCCTATGCTGCCCATAAGCTAACAGAGAAGCGACCGCTGGTCAGTCCGGCGCACACAGCTATGTACCGGTACTTCTCCGCCCAATTCCTCATCCATTCTATCCCAATGTGAGCGGGACTCAAAGCGCCATGCGGATGTATATTTCCGCTGCGGCAGTCTTTGCCCGGCTCCATCTGAGGCACGTAATTCACGGGAGCGCTAGACGCTAACCTGTGGTAGGCGGACTTGGCGCTCGCTGAAAAGGGGCATATTCGGTTTAGGAGCCACGATGAGAAACGCGCTATGCGGCGTCCGACTGGGTACAGCTGCCTAACATTCCAGCGAGTCCAACCACTCGATGGCCTCGTCCAACTTACTGAAGGCGAGCATGCGTAATCCAAGCGCATACAGCCCTTCCATGGTAGGAGTCAGACTGCCAGCCGCGATCAACTCTTCGGGCACGACCACTGCCCAGTATTTCCAGCCGGCTTTGATGGTGGGAATGTTCCAGTTGTGAAGACCCCATTCAATGTCGTCAGGCGAAAGCGGCCCGTTCTTACGATCATCGGACAGCCATTTGCAGGCGCCGTACTGTTTCAGGGCGGCGGTGCCTGCCATCAGCGCATCGCGGAAAACCTGCCCACCAACGGGTTTGTGAATGGTGTGGTACACGATCTTTTTGTCTGCAAGATATTCAACTGTCATGTGTTCGTCATCAAAAACCGTAATGGGCGACATGGCGAATGCTCCTTTTAAGTGATACTTGCCCGATACGCATGTCAATGACCGTTAAAAATAACTATGATTCGAACGTGTGGAGCGCAGAACCTTAACAGTTGTTATCGTTCGGCTGCGAAATAGTGTGTACAGTATAGGGTTAGGTATGCTATCGGGCAAACCGTCCTGCGTTGCAAGACATGCAAATATCGGCGCGCCAGTCGGGGCCACCTGGAATGACTGCGGCACCGAACTTGGCGGGCCATGGCAGGCGCAAACGAGCGTGTTCGCCTCTCGTGAGTTGAGGCACTCTGTGTTACACTAGACGCAGCTAAGCGCAGTCTTGAGAAGATAAAAACAGCGGAAACCCATGGTTCCGACAGCGTATGTTTAGCCCATCATTTGTGTTCAGTTTCATCCTGGCAACTCTATACGGCGCGGCGTTTCACCTGGTGAGCGGCGGGGACGCGCGGCGTCTGGCGTTGTTTCTGCTGGCAGCGTGGTTAGGGTTTGGCATGGGGCATGTGTTGGGCGAGGTGTTCAACGTAATGCTGTTGGATATCGGGCCGCTGCACATTCTTAGCGCGACCATCGGCGCGTGGCTGGCGTTGGTCGTCGCACGTATTCTGACGCGCCAACCCGCGCGGGCGCGTGCGTCGCGCAAGCATGCGCGCTGATCGTGTCCCGATCACAGCCGTTCAATGCGAGTGACCTGTTCTCTGCCGGGACGCTGTCCCGCCTCAGGAGGGGAGATCGACAGTCATGACAGACAAGACGACAGCGCCGGCCGGCGCCGCTGACCCCGAACCGGATAACGGCAAGAAGCGCGGCTGGTATTTCTGGCCGCTGGTGGGTCTGGCGGCCATCTTAGGAGTGTTTGTCGTAGGGCTGGTGGTGGCGCTGCTGGTCGCCTTGCTCGCCAATCCGGATGACGCGGCGAACTGGGTCGGCATCATCCGCGACCTGTTCATCATTGTGCTGGCCATGGAAGGCATGTTGATGGGGCTGGCGCTGATTGTCCTGGTGCTGCAAGTCGCGGCCTTGGTGAATTTGCTGCAAAACGAGATTCAGCCGATTGTGGACAACGCCAGCGAGACGGTGTCGACCGTGCGTGGCACGGCTCAATTCATGAGCCAGAATGTCGTTGAGCCGGTGGTTAAATTCGGCGTTTTGGCGGCGGGCATGGGCGGTCTGCTGCGTGAGGCGTTGGGCCTGCGTCGGACGCTGCGCAACGCCGAGCGCGCTCATGCGGCGGATAGCAGCGCGGATGAGATTGAGAAGAAAGCGTAGAGAGGCAGCCATGGCGGACCGGCGTGACACTGGAGAAACATTTGGTTTTGTAGCGGGGTTGATGGCCGGATTTTTGTTGAGCGCGCCAATTGCGGCGTGGCTCGCACCCCGCAGCGGCGCTCAAGTCCGCGAGACGATAACCCAGCGGGGCATGATCATCCGCCGCCGGGTCGGGGGGACGGTGCGCCGACCCGTGGAGCAGGTGCAGCAGCAGATCGCCAGTATGCGCGGAGAGTCGATTGAGGACGCGTTGGATGAGGGTAGGGCACTGGCGGCACAGCGGCAGACGGCGCGCCGTGCTGATGATTAAGGCGCTGTCACGCACAAAGGAGGCGGTCTGATGGGCCGTGAACTTTACATTGCGAATTTCCCGCCGGAGACGACGGAACAGGACCTGCGTGATGTGCTCGCCACTTACGGCGAACTGACGGCGCTAGATGTGGGCACCGATGACAAGACTGGGCAGCGCTATGCTGTGGCGCAACTGGCATCCGAAAAAATCGCGACCAAAGCCTATCACGGGCTGAATGGTTCCGTTTTGGGAGAGCGGCACCTGTCGGTAAGTTATCCGGACGTCGATCTGTCGCGCGAGTTGACGGCGAAACAACGCAAAGCGATCGAAGAGATCGTCGCAGCGCTGGGCGAGACGGACGAAACGCCTTTGCGTCAGATCGAAACGATGGTGAGGTTATGCGGACTGGGCTTTGTGCAGGCACTCGTCGAGGAAGCCGTCGCGATGGACGCCCAAGAGGGGATGATGGTTTCCGATGATACCCGGCGGCGCACCTTGGGCGGCGTGTTTTTCTATCTGGCGCGTTTCCGGATGTCGGTGGACATGCGGCGGATCATCTATAACCGTAAAGGCAAGCTGCCCGCCTCCGAGGAGGCGTGATGAGTACTTTCGGCTCCTTCGATTTTTGGCGGCGCTGGTTGGTGATCGTGGCGCTGGCGCTGGTCGGATTCGGCCTGTTTATCGCCCTGTTCAACCAGTCGGGAGTCTTTGATACACTTTTCAACAACCAGATCGATGACGTATTCTGGTCGTCAGGGCTCGACGCCGAGAGCAGTGATTTCCAGCAGTGGGTGTACGGCGTATTGGGCGCGACGCTGGCCGGATGGGGCGCGATGATCGTCTTCATCGCGGTCGGGCCGTTCAGCCGCCGTGAGGCGTGGGCGTGGCTGAGTCTGGCGACAGGAATCGGGTTGTGGTTTGTGCTGGACATGGCGATTTCGCTAGCGCAGGGCGTCTATTTCAACGCATTCGCGGTCAACATTCCGCTGCTGATCCTGGTGGGTCTGCCGCTGATCGCTACGCGCCGAGAATTTTTCTGGTAGCTGCGGGTTTTTGCAGGCATACCGTCAGCAGAAACATCACACGGCGGCCCCCACGGGTCGCCGTGTTGCATTACGATACGGAATCAGTGCGTCTATTACCCCTGCGCGTGTTCGGCCAGGGCAACCGCCTCGGGCAGCATCTCCAAGACTTCGTCCGCCGTGACGCTGGCTGCCGTGCCGAGCAGTGTTTCCGCGCGCGTCCCGGCCATGCCGTGCAGCCATGCGCCCGCTACAGCGGCTTCGTAAGGCTCCAAACCCTGGGCGCGCAGTCCGGTGATAGTCCCGGCCAGGACGTCGCCGGTTCCGGCGCGGGCCAGTGCTGCCGTCGCGAACGGCTGGATCGCGGCGCGGCCATCCGGTGCGGCGACCACCGTGAACGCGCCCTTGAGCACGACCACGCACTGCCATTCGGCGGCTTTGGCCTGGGCCAGTGCCAGCCGGTTGGCCTGGACATCGTCCCGCTCGAGTCTGCGCCAGCCGCGCGAACTCGCCGGGGTGGGGCGTGACGATTGTGTCGGGCGGCAGCAGGCTGGGCCAGTCGTCCATGCCCGCCAACAGGTTCAGTGCGTCCGCGTCGAGCACCAGCGGCGGCAGATTGGCGTTGGGGGCGTCATCGCCGCCAGAAGCGGGCTCCATCGGGACGAACCCGATCGCCCGTGAATGCCGGACCTCTTCTTTCGGACGCAGCAATTCGCGCAGAAACTCGCGGTCACGTCCTCGTGGCCAGCCCTGGACCGACCAGCAGCGCGGAGTAGCCCTCCACTTCTTTGCGCAGCACTCTTTGTGCCGCCTCATTGACCACGCCCATATCGTGCGGAAGCAGAATCCAGGTGGCATCCGGCAGCATCCCGGCCAGTGTGGGGATGATGATCTGCGGCGCGGCGACCGTTACCAATCCCGCGCCTGCCGCGGTAGGCGGCTGCAGCCGCGAGGTAGGCTGCACCGGTATAATTCAGGCTCCCGGCGACGATCATCGCCTTGCCGAACGTGCCCTTGTGGCTGTTGCGCGGGCGCTCCGGGAGCAGCGATCCGGCGTGTGCGGCATCGACCAGTGTCAGCGCGATCTCGTCCAGCTCGGCCAGCCGGTCCGGCAAACCGATATCCGCGACGTGAAGCGTCCCGACGGCATCCGCGCCGGGGAAAATAAACAGACCGGGTTTGGCCGCGCCAAACGTGATCGTCTCGTGGGCGGGGATTGCATTCGAATCGAGCTCGCCGCTGTCGCAGTCGAGGCCGCTGGGGCAGTCCACCGCAACCATGATCGGGCCGCTGTCGTCAATGCGCTCGGCTGGATCGGCGGGTGTGACAAAGGGCAGGGCAGGGCGCTGCTGCACGGCGCGCGTTGATAGTCCGGTGAACATGTTGCAGCACCTTCGCCGCGTCTCCCTTGATCGGCAGGCGCAGACTGGTGCCGAACAGCGCATCGATCACGACGTCCGCGTTGGTGATCAGGTTGTGCAGAGCGCGATAACCGCCCGATTTGTCGTCGTCGGCGGTCATAGACCAGCACGCCACCGTCCCGCGCCTCAACAAAGACGTCATCATCGTCGCCGCGCGGCTTGAGCAGAAACGCGCCGACCGTCGCGCCGTCAATTTCGCTGGACAGGATACGCGCCGGCGACCAACCCGTCGCCGCCGTTGTTGCCGGGGCCGACCAGCACGGCGATCCGTGGCTCCGGAGTGCCTGCGAGCAACTGGTAAACGCGCTCGGCCACAGCATGCCCGGCCAGCTCCATCATGTCGGCGTACGTGTGTTTTTTCGCGTTGGCGGCCTGCTCGATGGCACGCATTTGTTCGATGGTTACGATTTTGGGCATACCTTACACCTCACGTTATCAGGGATCGCACACGAGAAGGGCGGGCCGGAAGGCCGCGCCCTTGCGATCAATAGCGAGAACATGTGCCATAAGAGTTTAGCTGATTTTGGGCTGCGCTGGGCACGTCAGCCCGATCAATCCAGGTCGACAAAATAGGCCATGGCGGCGCGATCGAGCAGGTCTTTGGTTAGCGCAGGCGGCGTATTCTGGTAGCGCGAGATGTCGATGATCTGCTCGATGATGTCGCGCGGATGCACAGCGCGCACGTTGCGATCCTGCTTGATGTACCATTCCTGGAGCAAGTAGGCCAGCGCTTTTTCGTCGTAGGGAACGCGCCGCACTTCGCAGACGCTCTTGAAGATCTCGCGAAATTCCTCGTAGCTCGGATCGCCCACTTCGATCTTGTGCGGGATGCGGCGCAGAAACGCCTCGTCGACCAGATCGCCGGGCGGCATGTTGGTGCTGAACACGATCAGCACGTTGAACGGAATCTCGATTTTGCGCCCGGTAGACAGCGTCAGGAAGTCCAGGCGGCTTTCGAGCGGCACGATCCAGCGGTTGAGCAGATCACGCGGGCGAACCTGTTGGCGACCGAAGTCGTCGATCAGGAACATGCCGCCGTTGGCTTTCATCTGGAACGGTGCTTCGTAATATTTGTTGATCGGATCGTAAACAAGATCGAGGGTTTCGAGCGTCAGCTCGCCGCCGACCATGATCACGGGACGGCGAATTTGCACCCAGCGCGCGTCGAGTCGATCGCCGGTGGCCATCGTCCGGCGTCCCCCGTCATCCCGCTCGGCGATGATCTCGTGGTTGACGTTATCGAACACGCGGATGACTTGCCCGTCCACATCGACGGCATAGGGAATCCACATCGGCTTGCCGAGAATCATCTTGCCGACGCGCTGGGCGATGGTGGTCTTACCGTTGCCGGGCGGGCCGTACATGAAGATCGCTTTGCCGGAATTGACCGCCGGGCCGACGCGCCCCATCATCTCATCGCTGATCACGAGTCCCTTCAGCGCCTGGATGAGGTGTTCGCGGTGGACCTGCAACCGGGCCTGGGATTGGGCTTTCATGGCGTTGACGTATTGGTCCAGCGTCACCGGGCACGGCCCGGCGTACTGCGTGCGCGCCATCGCTTCCTGGGCTTTTTCGATGCCTTTGAGCGTGATCACGTATTCGAACGAACCTGCCCCCAAACCGCTTCCGCCGCGCACTTCCACGAACTTCTCGCGTTTGAGGCCCTCTAGCACGTTCTGGACGACGCCAGTAAAGGGTAGATGCATTTGCTCGGCGACCTGAGTACCGGACAGGTAACCGCCGAAATACAGAATCTTGACGGCAAGATCAGATAAAATGCCAAGATGAAGACCGGTGCCCTCGACAGTGCGTACCGGCGGCGGATGTCCATTCCACCTGCCGGAGCTGCCCCGTCAGCGGGGTAGGGGATGGCTGTCTGCTACTCATGATAATCCTCCAACGTCGCGCCGACGCGGCGCACTTCGTCCTCCGTATTATAGCAGTGAGTGGAGATGCGCAAATGTGGCACGTCGTAGGCGTTCCAGTGCTTGGTCACTCGGATGCCCTGCGCCGTCAGATGCTTGTGCAACGCGACGGCGCGCGCTTCTGCCGCGGGGAGGTCGTCGGGGTCGCCTACGCGGAACGTGACGATCGGACCGAGGTGGGCGGGATCGGTCGGCGTGATGATTGTCCAGCCGCGCGCCGACAGGTCTTCAATCGCGATCTGCGACAGGTGCTGCGTCCAGGCATCGATGTTGGCTAATCCCAATTCGCACAAGAAGCGAACACTAGCGACCAGTCCAGCCATGCCGGGCAGATTGAGCGTGCCCATCATGAAGCGGAACGCGCCTTGGCGCGGTGTGAGATCGTATTTGATCCAGTGTTCCCAGTCTTCGGTCGCGTTCGGACCGACAAGACCCGGCTCAAGTGTCTCGCATACGGCATCGCGTACATATAGAAAACCCTGGCCGGGCGGTCCCATCAGCGATTTCTGTCCGCCTGCCGCCAGAATATCGATGTGCATGGCCTGCACGTCGATCGGAATATGTCCTGCCGCCTGGATGGCGTCGACCGCGAAGATAATGCCCCGCTCCCGGCAAAACGCACCCAGCGCCATCAGGTCGGCGCGATGACCACAAAGGAATTGAATCGCGCTGACAGCGATCAGGCGCGTATGCTCGTCAACCAACGGAGCGAAAGCTTCCGGCGAAGCACCACCCTGATCGGGCTCGGCAAAGCGGCACTCGACGCCGCGCCGCCCCAGGACGAGCCAGGGATACACGTTTGAAGGAAATTCGTCGCGCGCCAGCACGATATTATCGCCGGGCCGCCAAACGATGGACTGCGCGACCGTGTTCATCGCGGTGGAGGTGCTTTGCACACCAACGATTTCGTGCATATGCTCGGCATGGATCAACCCGGCGATCTCGTTCAGAAACACCTGCAAGATGTTGCCCAGTTCGTCACGGGGCGCGCCGCCAAAGAACGCCATTGGGTCTTCGGCCAGACGCGCGGCAGCGGCTTCTACCGCGGCCTTAGCCGGTTGGGGCAGCGGCGAGATGCTGGCATGGTTGAGATAGGTGAGATGTTGGGTGATGGGAAACGCCTGGCGGACACGGTTGAGATCGTAAGCGGGAAGCTGGGACACAGAAAATCCTTTCAAGAACCTACGCCATATGAATGAAGACGGGCAAATGCCATGATGAGCACGACATTGCAGTAATTATAAACCCGCGCTCGCAATGCGCATCTGCGAATTGTCACTCATCAAACGTTAATCTAGTTTTAAGGCAAAATCCGGTGCTCGGGCCTTGCATGCCCGCGGGACGGATGGTACACTGTGCGCTGTGTTTACGACTCTTTTACACTCTAGGTACCTCTCGAATCCCGGGGAGCGTCGATGATCAACCGCATTCAGTGGTTGGGACACGGCAGCTTTCGGATACAGGGACCCCCGCTGATCTACATCAACCCCTGGCGGGTGGCGCGTTCGTCCCTGGTGCCGGATGCGATCCTGGTCTCAAACGATCAATACGAGCACTGCTCACCCGGTGATGTGGAGAAGCTGCGCGGACCCGATACCGTCGTGGTGTCGAATCCCGGTGCGTCTGCCGTCCTCAACGACGACTCCACAGTTCTCCGACCCTGGCAAAGTATGAATATCGGCAGTGGGCGTGTAACCGCCGTGCCCGCCTATACTTTTACCGATCACAACCCAGTTTCAAAGGGCGGACTGGGGTTCGTGATCTCCATAGATTATTTTGATATATACTACGCCAGCAGCACGGATTTTATCCCGGAGCTGCAAACCATCTGCTGTGATATCGCGATTTTGCCGGTAGGTGCGGGGCAGGGGACGATGACCGTCGATCGGGCGATGCAGCTGGTGGACGTGCTCAAACCGACGTGGATTATTCCCAGTCATTGGGGATCACTCGGCGGGACGATGCTCGATGTCCAGGCTTTTGAGCAGGCGTTGGGGGGCCGATCAAAACTTGTCATGTTAGAAAAAATGCGGTAAAGTGACATTAATGTTTGATGAGTTAGGTTTAAATCTCTAAGGATTTTGGTCAAAGGGCGAACGGAAAGAATACATGAAGTGGTGCGCCACTTCTTTCGATGCTGTGGGTTCTATATTTTTGGCCCATTAAAGATTTAACCAATAATCGAGGATTTGACCACCTCACCCCAATAGAAAGACTTTACGAATTAGACGCACTTTGGCGATTACATTATTTAAAGCGGCTCCCGATCAATCAGGGGGCCGCTTGCGTTTTGTTTAGGTTGTGGCGTGTGGTAGTCACTAATCCGCCGGATTCAAGGTGCGGAGCGGCTGACCGCGCTCGTCCGTCACAGAATCAACCGCCCACCCGGCGATGCCGCTGGCCGTTTGCACGCGCCACCAGCGGTATCCGCTCGCGCTGCGCGGCCCCTCCATCACGAAAACTCGCGTCCCGTCAGGAAGCCCCTGGATCACATTCCCGCCCGGCGTATCGCGCAGATTAAGCGGATCACCGGCTGTGGTGCGTACGCGGGCGGTATCGCCCGGTTTGAAGAGCGGCCCCCACTGCGGCGATCCCATCGCCCCGGTCAGCGGCGACAGATCGTGTAGCAGACCATCCGCGTCACGCAAAAAGGCCGTACCGAGCAGCGAATCCGGCGTATCGTGTACGACAATGATCACCTGCTGGCCAGTGCTATCCCACAGCGTTTCGATTTTGCCGGTCGGCGTGAGTCCGTTTGAAATCGGGGCCGGGGGAGCCTGCCCCAATTGGACGCGGTGCAGTTGCGCTAATCCTCCCGGCGGGCGGCTGATGAAGCTCAACGCGCCGCTGGGCGTCTCGATGGCTTGTTCTGGCCACAGCCCCGTATCATTAGCGACCAGAGTGCGTGCGGCCAGCGTGTCGGGATCGATCTGCAACACGCTGTCGGCCCCACTGACGATGATCGCCCCGCCATCATTCGTCCAGGATGCCTGCTTATAAGCCTCGGGCGGCAGCGTCGAGTCGTTCCACAGAGGGGCGATCGCACCCGTCGTGATGTTCACGCGGGCGAACGACGTACCCGCCGCCGTCGTCACGCCCGTGAGCAGCTCGGATCCGTCGGGCCGCCACACGATCGGGCCGGTGAAGATGCGCTGCGATCCGTCGTCGGCGTAGATATTCGGCTGAAGCTGCACCAGACTGCCGTTCGTGCTGCGCAGATTTAGTCCGTCGACTGGGTGCGCGCCGCCGAGGGCGTCCGCCGCGCCGGGCGTGGTAAGGACCGTCGCGAGCCAATCCCCGCCCGGCGACCACGCCAGCGCGCTCACACGCGGGAGCGGCCCGTTCGGGACGGACGGGGGCAGCACCGCGAGCCCGCCAACCGTGAGCATTCCATCGGCGGACACGTAAGCCAGCGTGCCCACTGGAGCCACGCTGAAAGCAATCACCCCGGTGGTGCTGTACGTAAGTTGATCGGGGTAGGTGAGGCCGACCCGCAGCCGCCAGACCTGCGCGATATCACCATAGGGCGAGAGGTAATATAACGTCTGCGGCAGCTCCGAAACGCCCTCTACCGGCGACTGCGCGACCGTGTTGCTGCCTGTCCCAGGGACGACTTGTCCGCCACCTTCATCGAGCGGTGGCAGGGCCGTCGGGCCGGGCATGGTGCGTGTGGGCGGTGGTGTCATCGAAGGACCAAGCGTCGGCACGGCGCTGGGCACCGGACTGGCGGTGAGCGTCGGCGGGATTTCTGTGGCCGTGGGAATCGGGGTCGCCGTAAACGTGGCGCTGGGCGTCGGCGTGAGCGTCGGGGCGATTTCGGTCTGCACGCTTGCGGACAGCGTGGCTGTGACGAGATTGGGGGTCGGCGGCGGCGTGCTGCGCGTCAGCGTACAGCCGTTCAAGGCCGCGGCCAGCAGGGTTATGGCACTCAGCGCGAGCAAGGACAGAGGTCGTCGCATTAGGGAGCATCTCCGGCAGTGGGTATTCGCCCCGGGAGTATACCATAGGTCAAAGGGGCGCAAACAGGCCGGTGGCCACCGGGTGGGCTAGCCGTACGAATCCGCAGGTGCCGCTAGGAAGGCTCGGATCGGCGGCAATACCGTGTCAACCGACTCGACCAGCCCGGAGTGATCCAGGTTGTCGAAGACGAGTAGTTGTACTCCTGCCGACTCGATGGCCGCACGCTGTTCGCGCAAGACATTGACCACGTTGCCGTCCTGCGTGCCGGTGATGACCAGCGCCGGAGGGCGCAAATCCGCAGGAGCGACACCGGGCCAGGCGCGCAGACCGTTGACACGCACTGCCATCACAGGATCAACGCCGTAGTGGTCCAACAGCGTAGCGAGGTATTGCTCCGTGAAGAAATGACCGAAGTATGTGCCGATGAGCACGGCGCGCGACACCTGATCCGACTGCGCGGCGACATTACGCGTCACGGTCGCGCCCCACGAGAAGCCAACCAACACGAATCGGGTCGCGTCGCAGGCGTCCGCTATGGCGTGCAGGTCACTCAGGTGAGACGCCGGGGAATAGCGCGCCGGATCGAGCAGAGCATCTGACTCACCGCAGCCGCGCAGATCAACTGTGATCACGGTGAAGTCTGTGCTCAGGCGCGTGACCCACCCGCAGTCGTGCCACGTCTGGCGCGTGCCGCCAAAGCCGTGCAGCAGCATCAGCGCCGGGCCCTTGCCACACACATCATACGCAATGCGCGCGCCGTCCGGTGCCATGATAGTGGATGTTTGCGTCATGTGCAGTCCTCCTCCGAAACCAAGCGGGCTCGGTTCCCGGACAGGCGGGAACCTGCAAGTATTGTGGACCGCTTGGGCGGCACGCGCAAAACCGCCCCGGCGCTGGAAGCGGCGCGGGGGCGGCTGAAATTGCTGATATTGGTTTGCTGCTTGGCTGAACCGATCAGGCGGCGGCACTGGTAGGCGCGAGGCCGAGTGATCCGTCATCCTGCCAGATGACCTGCTGGCTGCCTTCCGTCACGATCGTGGGCTGACCCGTGCCGTTGATAGCTTCGGCATCGACGATCACCTGCTTGATCAGGTGCTTGTAGGACGGGATCTCGAAACGTCATGTCGAGCAGCGCCTTTTCGACGATGCTGCGCAGCCCGCGCGCGCCTGTGTCTCGCTCTGATGCGCGAGATCCGCGGCGGCGCGAAAGTGCCTCGTCGGTGAAGACCAGCTCGACGCCGTCCAGCTTGAACATCTGCTGGTACTGCTTGGTCAGAGCGTTCTTCGGCTCGGTCAGGATGCGCACCAGCGTATCTCGATCCAGCGGATCGACGACCGTCGTGACCGGCATACGCCCGACCAGTTCGGGGATCAGATCCGAATTTCATCAGGTCTTCTGGGCGACCTTGTGCAGCAGTTCGCCCTGCGGCGGTGGTCGGGCTGGTCGCGCCACCCCGGTCGAAGCCCATCGCACCCTTGGTCCCGACGCGCTCCGCGATAATCTTCGTCCAGCCCAGCGAACAGTGCCGCCGCAGATGAACAGGATGTTGCGCGTGTCGATCTGGATGAATTCCTGGTGCGGGTGCTTTCGTCCGCCCTGCGGCGGGACATTGGCGAGCGTGCCCTCGATAATCTTGAGCAGCGCCTGCTGGACACCTTCACCGCTTACATCGCGCGTGATGGACGGGTTATCGCCGCTCTTGCGCGTCGTTTTGTCGATCTCATCGATGTAGATGATGCCTTGCTGCGCGCGCGGAATATCGAAATCCGCCGCCTGGATGAGGCGCAGCAGAATATTCTCGACATCTTCGCCCACGTAACCTGCCTCGGTAAGCGAGGTGGCGTCCGCGATGCAGAACGGCACGTCCAGCATGCGCGCAAGCGTCTGAGCCAGCAGCGTCTTGCCGCTGCCGGTAGGACCGATCAGCATCACGTTGCTCTTGTCCAGTTCTACGTCGGCGATGGACCCGCCGGTGTTGACGCGCTGGTAGTGGTTATAGACCGCCACGGATAGCACGCGCTTGGCCTTATCCTGGCCGATCACGTACTGGTCCAGCTCTTCCAGAATTTCACGCGGCGAAGGAACACGTTCCACACGGAACGCGCCCTCTTTGGCCGTATCTTCCTGATGGAGGAAGTCATAGCACAGGTGGACGCACTCATCGCAGATGAACACGCCATCCGGCCCAGGGATAAGCTGGCTGACTTCTTCAATCGGGCGCCGGCAGAATGAACAGCGCTGCGGTCCGATCAGGTAGCTCACAAATCAGTCCCTTCTACTCGAATCACTTGCCGTCCTTACTGCTCTTGTCCATGCCGGTCGGCTGCAAGATGTCGTCAATCAGACCATACTCTTTGGCTACCGGTGCGGTCATGTAGAAATCGCGATCGGTATCTTCTTCGATACGGTCGAGCGGCTGCCCGGTGCGTTCTGACAGGATTTTGTTCAAGCAGATCGCGCTGGCGCAAGATTTCGCGCGCCTGGATCTCGATGTCCGACGCCTGCCCGCCGCCGCCCGATGACCAGGGCTGGTGCATGTGCACGGTAGCGTTGGGCAGCGCGAAGCGCCGTCCCTTGGTCCCCGCCGTGAGCAGCACGGTGCCGAACGAAGCT
This sequence comes from uncultured Chloroflexia bacterium, assembly GCA_963826505.1. GTDB lineage: Bacteria > Chloroflexota > Anaerolineae > Aggregatilineales > Aggregatilineaceae > CAWGXG01. Next base: position 1,425,005 of record CAWGXG010000008.1, on the reverse strand, counting down.
GTCAGCCCGACCGCGACGGTCATCACCGGGGCCGGAATCTGGCGGATGGTGTCGTAGATGGCCAGGCCAGCGTAGATCATGCCACCTGGCGAATTGATGTACATCTGAATTTCGCGTTCCGGGTCTTCACGGTTCAGGTAGAGCAGTTGGGCGACGATCAGGTTCGCCATCTGATCATTGATGGGCGTGCCCAGGAAGATGATGCGTTCCTTAAGCAGCAGCGAGTAGATGTCGTAGGCTCGCTCACCGCGCCCGCTGGTCTCAATCACCATCGGGATCAGGCCATTGTACAGGTCCATAGTTCAGGCTCCTTGTCACTCATCTGGCAGCACAACCCACGTCGCGCTGCCAATGCGCTGAGTCATCAGGTGTTCTGGGGAATGCTTATGCTGTTTCGTCCGATTCGGCGGGTTCAACCGCCTCTTCGACATCCGCTTCTGCGGCGGGTGCGTCTGTATCAGGCGTTTCAGCGACGGCGTCGACTGGTTCAGCGTCGGTGTCGGCAGCAGCCTCAACGTCCGACTCGGCGTCCTCGGCAGCCTCAGACTGCGCTGATCCCTTGGGCGGATTCTCACCGCGGGCAATGGCCGCCAGTTGGTCGGTTGCCTTGGCCGATACGAGATCGTTCAAGATGCTGGTGCGGCTCTGCGGCGTGGAGAGGAAGCCCTTGAACAGCTCGGCCTGATCATTGCCGCCCATCAACGCGCTCAGGCGCTCGATCTCGGCGTCGATATCTTCGGGTGCGATATGCAGACCTTCATCGACCACGAACTGCCCAAAGACCAACGTGTTCGCGGCCCGTTTGGACGCCTGCTCGCGGTAGGTGTCGCGCAGGTCCTCTTCGCTGATCTGCACGATACGCATGTAATCCTTGAGCGTCAGACCCTGCCGCTTCAGAACGTTTTGTTCCAGGTCTTGCAGCAGATCGTCCAGGTAATCGTTGACCAGCTCGTCTGGATAATGGATCGTCCGCGTTTTCGACCATCGCCTCTAGCATCTTGTTGGCGACGATCTCTGCTCGGCGGATCTTGGCCGCGTTCTCTTCAAGCTGGCGACGGGTATCGACGCGCAGCTCCAACATCGTTTCCTGCTTGCCCTCGCTGACTGCGTGAGGCCAGATCGTCGGTCCATTCGGGGACGGTGCGCAGCGCGACCTGCTTGACTGCTGCCTTCTACGCGCAGCGGTCCGCCCGGCGATTTCTTCGTTGTCGAAATCTTCGGGGATGTTGAGCGTGAAAACAATATCATCACCCGCGCTCGCCCCTACGAATTCCTGAGAAAAGCCGGGGAAGAAATCGTCTTCATCATCGCGCAGCACGCGCTCGAAATCGTGCTCGTGCAAGACGAGATCGCCCTCTGCCCACGCCTGGCTGTCCGGATCGCTGATATCTTCTGCTTCAACGTCTTCGGCGTCCTCGGCAGCTTCAGCCTCACCGGCGTCAGTCTCGGCAGCGTCTTCGGTAACGACTTCGGCTTCGGCTTCATTCTCGACGGCTTCCACAGCCTCTGGAGCTTCAGCGTCTTCGGCTGCGTCAGCATCCTCAGCCTCGTCGGCATCCTCGGCGCTGTCTTCACCACCCAGCGCGAGGACCTCGAAGTGTGAGAACGTCACCATGTCACCCAACGCGGCGGGACGTTCGACCGGTTCGACCAGGGCTTCGCTCTGGCGGATGTGTTCCATCGCATCGTTGACGGTCTTGTCGGTAATTTCTTCAGGCGTTTCTTCAAAACGAAGGGCGCGGTAATCGCCCAGGTCTACGGTGGGCCGCTTGGGAACAACGAAAATAAGCTTTAGACCGTTGTCTTCCACATCTTCCAGGTTGCCCGGCGCATAGGGATCGACGTCGGCGGCTTCGAGCGCTTCGCGATAAATGGAATTGCCCAGATCGTCGATGGCTTCGCCCAAAACATACTCGCGCCCGAACAGGTTCAGGACGACGTTGTAGGGCGCTTTGCCCGGACGAAAACCGGGAATGCGGCTTTTCTTACTGATGCGGCGAGCAGCCTGTCGCATCGCTTGTTCGACGCGTTCCGCCTCAAGCTCGACGGTCAGACGCGCGGTATGGTTTTCAAGATGTTCGGTTTGAACGTTCAACATGGTGTCCTTCACTGCCTCGCACGTGGCGATTATAGCATCACGGTTGGACGGCGACCACAGCCGCCCACGCTTCTTACGGAGGTCTTACACATAAAAAACAGGGCGCGTATGGTGGGCGCCCAGCGCGATGGGGAAGAAGGGACTCGAACCCATACGGATTTCTCCACATGATCCTAAGTCATGCGCGTCTGCCAATTCCGCCACTTCCCCTAAGCGTGTCCCCATTATACGAGGCAAAAGGGGATCGGAAAAGGGTTAAATCGCGGCGATCGCAGCGCAGGAGATTAGTAGATCGTGTCCAGGTCTGCTACGGGGAGCAGAAACGAAAACGTGCTGCCCTCGCCGGGCGCGCTGTCGAGGGTGATGCTCGTATCCAGCCCGCTGGCAAGCAGGGTGGCTAGGGCCAGGCCGGTGCCGGTGCCGCCATAGCGGCGCGTGGCGGACCCGTCCACCTGGAAGAATGGCTCAAAAACGCGATCATGCGCTTCCCGGGGGATCCCGATTCCAAAATCGCGCACGCCGATCCAGATCGTGTTGTCGGTCCAGCGCGTGCCCGATGATGTGCACGGGAGCATCTTCCGGGCTGAACTTGAGGGCGTTGTCGAGCAGAAGTTGGAGGATATGGCCGAGCACGCGCTTGTCGCTGTAGGCAGGCGGCATCCCGATCGGCAGGTGATTTTCGATGCGCTCTTTTGCCCCGCGTGAGATCCAGTTCCGATCGAGCTGGCGGATCGCGTTATCGGCGGCTTCGTGCAGTACCACCGCCGTGAACTGCATGTTATGCGTGCGCGCCAACTGGCGAATGTTGTTGACCGCCCCTTCCAGGCGGGCCACAGCCTGGGTTGCCATGTCGCCGATGCGGTACTGCTCGCGCTCCTTTCGGCGGCGGATGTCCTCCACCAGCAGGGCTACTGCCGATTTCACCTGGAGCAGCGGCGTGCCCAGCTCGTGCGACACGTTGTCGATGATGTCGGACTTCAGCGCGTCGAGCGTGCGTGTCTGGGTTTCGATCTGTTCGAAGCGGCGATCAACCTGCTGCTTGACGCCCAACAGCGTCGCGATCCACGGGGCGAGATCATCACCCGAAGGCATACCCTGCAAGACGACATCCGGCAGCAGGCCGCGCTCTTCTATCTCGGTGTCGTCGGGTGTGACCAGAATGACCGGCAGAAAGAAGGTGTGGCAGGAAGCTTTCATGTGTCGGCACAACATCACGCCATCAGCGTCTGGCAGGTGATTGCCGATGATCACGAGCTGGGGCGGGGCGGTGTGGACGATACTCATTGCTTCAGGAGCGGAACGGGCTGTGAGGATGCCGTACCCCCAGTCTGCCAACGAGTGGCGCAGGTCGTTGAGGGTGCGGTGATCGTAATCGACGATCAGAATAACGGCGCGACCGAGGCGGCGTGGCATGAATACGAAATCCGATCCAGTTCTGACTACGTGGGACACTCCATACCTCACCGTAGGTCGGTCGATAATGCGTTCATTGTACCGTACGCTCTACTCGCGCGAAAGCGCGTACGCTAGCGAACCGTTTGAGAATGATTCGAGTTAGGGATTAATCTTTGAAATTGTCACCGACTTCTTACGAATTTCAGCGATTATTCCAACCAAACGACCTGTCGCAGCATCATGCCTTCAATAAAAGTCGCGGTGTCAGGCGCGTCAGCGCGGGTCACGTGCAGCACGATGCGCGTCTCGCCGCTGTCGATCGCAGTGATGTTGAGGATCGATTCGCCGTCGTTCAGCGAACCCGCGATCCAGGCAACATAGCGGCTGTCCGGCGACACAGCGTATAGGTGGCCGTACTGCCGCCCCAACAACTGCGCGCGGTCGTTAGTGTCATCGGCGTTGCCCAGCGGCCCGACGAGTGGCTCGGGACCTGCGTTCGGGACGGACAAATCGAGCAGCATCACCTCGCGCGCGGCATCCCCCTGGACAAGACCACATGTGCCGGTCCCGACTTTGACGAACAGCAGGCGGTCATTATCCAGCCAGTGCGGCGACGACGCGACCAGCCCTGGCTCGGACCACACGGTCTGACCAGGAGCGTCCAGCGTCGCGATCGTGAAGGGCGCCTGCACTAGTTCGACCGAGGAATCAAAGCAAGTATCCGGATCGGGTTGGCCCTGGTTCAACAACGCGATCGGTACCAGCGCGGCCCGTGTCCCATCGGGTGAGGCGACGCGCGGCAGCGTGACGAGCACCGGCGCGGACGTATCCTCGGGTGGCGCCGAGCTGTCTGTCGCCGGATCGAAGACCTGCGGAGCCGAGTCCTGATCTGTGCGCCACCAAACCAACTGGCTGTCGGCGGTCCAGGCCCAGTTGAAGATCGCCCCGCCGCCCGCGGCGACATTGTGGACGCTCGATCCATCGGCCGCGAGCAAACTCAGGCGTATGGAGAACGACCCGGTCAGCGCGACGAGCCAGCGCCCATCCGGCGAGAGCCCGAAATTCTGCGGATCGGAAGCGCGGTTTTGGACCACGGTGGTGGTCCTAGTGGTCAGGTCGAGCACGCCAAAATCGGGGAAGGCTACGAATGCGCCGCGCGTCTGGTCTGGGATGAGTTGGATGGGCGAATACGATGCCGTGTCCGGTGCGATGGGTGTAACCTCACCGGTCGCCAGATCAAACAAGGCGTAGCGGTGGCCTTGCAGCAGCAGAAGTTGACCGGTCAGCGCGTCCAACCCGCCCGCCGAGTCTGGTAGGGCGGCGGTGGGCACAGGCGTGGGCAGCGGAGTTGACGTGGGACGCTGCGCCGCCACTTCCAGCGATACGCCTTGTTTTTCTTGGCCGCCGCAGGCTGCCAGCGTGAAGATCACGGCTGTCAAGAGCAGCAAGCACCGGTTGAGGGGTGGGGCGACATCGAGTCGATTCATGGGTGACTTCAGGCGCTCAGTGCGGCGGTCACGACTCTGGTTCGAGGGCATGCTGCGCCTGTCTCCTTTCTGGGCGATGACTTATGTCCAGTCCCATTATGCCATAAATACGGTAATGTGTATTTCACGGTCGGATCCCGGACTCCGATTCCCCATTCGAGCGATCGAATGAGCGGGACTCTGGGGCGAGATGCGTTATAATCTGGTTGTTACCTGACGGTTCCGGGGCGCGTTGAGCGGACTCAGCCGGTAGGCGTCCCGTGCTAAGAGCGAGGTGTTTTGTGAGTAATCAAAAGTTACAGGAAGCGGTGATGGCCGCTTTGGGGACTGTGATCGAGCCAGAGCTTCACCGCGATCTGGTGACGCTGAAAATGGTGCACGATCTGACGATCACGCCTGAGGGGGTGGCCCAGTTCACCGTCATGCTGACGACTCCGGCTTGCCCGTTGAAAGATGTTATTTACGCGCAAGCCAAAGAGGCTGTGATGCGGGTCGATGGGATCACCGATGTGGCCATCAAGTGGGACTCGAACGTCCCGACCGATGGGCGCATCTTCGGGCAGCTGCAGATCCCTATCCGGTCAGTCGTGGCGATCAGCAGCGGCAAGGGCGGCGTCGGCAAGAGCACGGTCGCGACCAATCTGGCTGTCGCCCTGGCGCGGAGTGGCGCGCGCGTCGGCCTGATGGACGCGGACATTCTGGGGCCGAACATCCCCAAGATGGTGGGCCTGGGCTTCGCCCAACCGCCGATTACGCCCGAGCAGAAGCTGATTCCCTTCGAAGTCTTTGGGTTGAAGGTGATGAGCATGGGTTTCCTGGCCGATCCCAACACGCCGGTGATCTGGCGCGGGCCGATGCTGCACAGCGCAATCCGGCAGTTTTTCAGCGATGTTCAGTGGGGCGACCTGGATTACATGGTCGTCGATCTGCCGCCCGGCACGGGAGATGCCCAACTCAGCCTGGCGCAGTCAGTCCCGCTGACCGGGGCGATCATTGTCACTCAGCCGCAAAGCGTGGCCGTTGACGACGCGCGGCGCGGGCTGGCGATGTTCGAAAAGCTCAACGTGCCGATCGCAGGCGTGATTGAGAACATGGCGGGTGACCTGTTTGGCGAGGGCGGCGGCGAACAACTGGCGTCCGAGCGCGGTGTGCCCTTCCTGGGACGCGTGCCGCTGATGGCGAATGTGCGCGTCGGCGGTGATAACGGTCACCCTGTTGTAGCCGACGATCCCGACTCCGAGGCTGGGCAGGCATTCCAGGCGATCGCGCAAGCGGTTGCCGCGCGCCTGAGCATGCTCATGCTGGCTAACAAGCAGGCTATTCCGCTGAAAGTGATCAAGTAGGCTCAGCTACGCCTTGAAAATGGAAAGCCGCTCCAATCAGGGGCGGTTTTTTTGTTATAGCGCGCCGCAATCAGTTTTGGAAAAAGTGTGCCGCGCGCGGTAGTGTAGACACGATATACGCGATCATGTCAGGGGGAATCACATGCGCTTGGAAGGGCTGCTGCTCGATTTGGTGCCGTTTGATCAACGTTTCCTGGACCTTGAACGCGGGTGGCTCAATGGCCCCATGCGCGAATGGTGGGGCCGGGATGGACTGCTGAGCGCGGCGACACACGGGAGCCGCGTCGAAAACCGCGACACCCAGCCCCGCGAGCAGGCTGTCCGCTTTGGAATGGAAACCAAAGCGGGCGTGCCGATTGGCCTCTTCGCGCTGGCCGACATCGATCCGCTGCACCGCATCGCGGAGGTCGGCGCGGGGATTGGGGACCCGGATTATTGGAGCGGGGGTACGGCACCGATGCCATGCTGCTGCTCGTGCAGTATGCATTCGATTGGCTCGACCTGCGGCGGTTGTACCTGACGACGATGGGCCACAATACGCGTGCCCAGCGTCAGGTTGAAAAATGCGGATTTAAACTGGAATGTAGGCAGCGGGCCAAAGTCCTCGGGGGCTTCGGCGGCGATTTCCGCGATTTTCTGTGGTACGGCATGCTGCGCGAGGAATGGCCGGGCCGCGACGCAATGATCGTACGCGTGGGGTTGCGCGACAAAGCAAAAGCGCGCGCCAGCGTGTAAAATGGTGCGAAGGCAACACGCCGAGCGCGTCGCGCGCTTCGTCTTAGGTTCCGCATACAGAGTCACCGTTGCCCAAAAGGCCCGCATACCAAGGACAATCAGGAATGAGCCACGAACACGTCAGCGCGCTAATACACACGCATCTTACTCGTTATCCCACGCTGGAAATCGCCGACGTGTACAAGCTGCTGCACCAGGCAACGTTTGGCCCGGGCCATGCGGTCACCAACAAGAAGATCGCTCGCGAATGGCTGGAGCGCGATCTCGAACGGAAGGCGCCGCGGGCGGACGATCCGCTCGTGGAAAATATCCATCCAGATGGCGCACTGGTGCGTCTGCACCTGCGCCCCTATGTGGCGTTGGGCGGCAACGTCAAACCGCTGCTGGAAGCGTTCGTGCGCTCGGCGGACCAGGTCGCGGGTGACCCAGCATTGATGGCGCAGCGTTGGACAGGATTTGAGCAGGACTGTCGCGCGGGGCAGTTTGGCGCGGACCGCTGGAATTTGCGCGAGATGCAGTTGTTCGGGCAGGCGCGCGAACATGAAAAATGGCCGGCGGTTCGTCACTCGCCAGCCTATGCGATGGTCTATTACCCCTCTTACCGGGTGCTTACGCGGGCCGAAGCGGCGGCGTTGTGCCGAACCCTCGGGCAGCCGTTCGCCCCCGCCTAGCGCGGGTCAGTGCGCCGCGACGATCTCCGCACCTTCTTCGACCCCGTGCGGAACATGCCGCTGGCCATTGATCACGCGGCGGATGGCGTAGGGACCTTTACCCTGCGCTTCGTAGTACGTGCGCATCAACATTTCCATCATCAGCCCCAACAGCACCGACTGCACCGCCAGCACGCCGAACAGCGCCGCCAGCACGGGCCAGGGTGAGTTCCAGTGCAGGTTGCCCGTCACGACACCGCTCACGTGCCATCACCGCTACGCTGATCCCGCTCAACGCGCTGAGCAGAAAGCCCATTCCGCCGAAAATATACATCGGGCGCGTGTTGTACTTGGTCAGGAAGGTGACGGTCATCAGGTCGAGCACTACCTTGACGGTGCGCCACAGCCCATATTTCGACTTGCCGTGAATGCGGGCGCGGTGATTTACCACGCGCTCGACAATCTGAGCCCCGGCGGCATTGGCCAGCACCGGGATGAAGCGGTGCATCTCGCCGTACAACCGTACGTGGTCAAGCACTTCGCGGCGGTAGGTTTTGAGCGTGCAGCCGTAATCGTGCAGGCGGACTCCGGTCACCGAGGAGATCAGACGGTTGGCAATCTTGGAGGGCAGTTTGCGTTTCAGGGCGCGGTCCTGGCGGTTTTTGCGCCACCCGCTGACGAGATCGTAACCTTCATGCTCCATCTGCTCAAGCATCAGCGGGATGTCGTGTGGATCGTTTTGCAGATCGGCGTCCATCAGGGCGATGATCGCGCCGTTGGCGTGATCGATTCCGGCCTGGATGGCGGCCGTTTGCCCGAAGTTGCGGCGGAACAGGACGGCCCGCACGACGTCCGCGTGCGACTGGGCCAGAGCGATGATCTGCCGGGCACTGGAGTCCCGGCTGCCGTCGTCCACGTAAATAATCTCATAGCGGAGAGGCAGTCCGCTGAGCACGGCGACCAGTTCGTCGTGAACGAGCTGAATGTTGTCTTCCTCGTTGTAGATGGGGAGAACGACGGAAAGATCGAATGGATAGCGATGATTGCTGCCAGACGCGTCCACGAGCAACACTCCTACAGTGGCTTAACACACGCGGGCGCGGTGCTCGGTGGAGCGCCACGCCCGGTTCATTATAACGATGGGGCTTGCGCGGCGTCAACCGCCGCGCGCCCGGAGCGCGGATCAGCCTAATACTCGGATGGTCACCGTGTAGTGCAGTGTCTGACCGTCTAGCGTGATGACATCAAGATGGTAGGTCGTCGACTGGTACGGGCATTCCTGGCGGGTTTCGTGGCCTGTCACGCCTTGATTCTCGTAATAGACCTGCTTGATGCCTTCTACGTCCCAGCCAATCGTAGCGCACTCGCCGTAATCGACGACATATTTGTCGGCGTAGAAACTGATGCTTTGCGGGCTAGGCGTTGCCGTAGGCTGGCCGGGCACCGGAGTGTAGGTCGCAGGCGGCGGAGCGATGATGATCGGCGGAGCGTTGACATCTGGCACCTGGTCGCATGCCCCCGCAGGAACAACGGCGGTCTGCAAGACCCATGCTTCGGGAACTCCCATAACACTGATCTGCCACCACAGCGATCCGTCGTTGGCTGTGGCCTTGCCGATCACGGTATACGTGTGGTTGGCAGGCAGATAATCGCGCACACCGCGGTTAAAGCCCGGGCCAACACGCATTTCAACGTTGCCGTTGGGCGTTGTGATCTCGCAGGGTGTTTGCGGCACAGGATTTGTCTGGCCGGTGGTTGGGGTGGTGTCGCCCCACCGGAAGAAGGACGGGACACAGTCCTGCGCACAGGTGGTCGGGCCTTCGCCCAGATCGGCCTGGCAGACGGCGTCACCGCAGCTCGTCAAAACGAGGCAGTCCGTGTTGCAGACGCCGGTTTCGCCCGCTTCGCAGATGCCGTTGCCGCAGGAAGCCGGGGCCAAGGGGGCGGGTTGGGGATATTGCGGCAGGCTGGTGATCGGTCCGACTTCGCTCTGGGTGCCGTCCGGGAATGTGTTCAGCGCATCCCCGGCAGGGATCAGAGACGCATCCCCGATCTGGCCACCCGGCAGGATGAGATTGGTCTGTACGAAGCCGTCCAGCGTCTTGATCCAGGATTCGCCTTCCCAGGTGGACGCGGTCCAGAAGTCGGTGCCCCGCACGGTGATGAAGGCGCTCGGCGTGAACATCTCGAAGCGCGACTGTGGATCGAGCACCTGATTGATCTGGTGGTGCATCGCACCGACGCCCAATTCGATCGTGACCTGGAAATTGGCGTTGGTGCCGTCAGGAGCGGGCGTAGCCTGGAATTCTTCGACGCGCAGCAGCGAGTCTTGCAGCACTTCGCTTTGCACGCCCTCGAAGAACGTCAGAGTCGCAAGACCCACGTTATCAGTGCGAATCCAATCCCCTTGTGAAACCAGATCAGTTTGGGTGAGCGTCTGCCAGTCGTTCTCGCCAGCATCGGCTCGGCGAATCTGAACCATGCCCTGGACTGGCTCCAACGTGGCGACCGGGTTGGCGGCCTGGCCTTCGGCGGTCGGCGGCGTAAGCGCCACGTTGGGCAGCGCAGCGGCCAGCAAGACCAGAAAAGGAATGAGTTTAAGCAATCGTCGAGATGTGAACATAACGTCTGGCTCCATTACCGTGATAAATAAACTCACGAAGTTCCGGGAGGGGGTGACTTGTCTAATTGGAGTATATAGTCAATAAGTGATGTTATGCAAAGAATTTTATGAGTTATTACATTTCGGACTATCCGCGGACTGTCTTGTGCGGCCCGAATACCTCTTCAGGGCGTGATCTGATTGCCGCTGGGGGTGGGCTCCGTGTGGATGGTCACACGCTGCACCAGTGTTAGCTCATTGCGAATGGCAGTTTCGACGTGTTCGGCGATGGCGTGAGCATCTTCGACACTGACCGACGCGGGCAGGTGGCAGTGCATGGTTAGCGCGTAACCCCCCAGCGCCAGCCGGATCACGGCATGATGCCAGTTGGCGTCGGGATAGAGGCGGTTGGCGATGGCTAGAGCCTGATCGCGCAGATCGAGCGCGGCCTGGCTCTGCGTGATGGGTGCGCAGGAGATCGTTGCCGGCTCGATGTGCGTCAGCACTTCTTGGACTTCGGGAAGCTGCCTGGCAAGGCGTTTTTCGAGTTCGCTCACCTGGCGGTGTGCTTCGCCCAGCGTGAGGCCGGGCGAAACTTCGACGTGCATTTCCAGCGCGATGCCATCGTGATACGCCACCGGGATCACTTCGTGAACCTGTAGACCCAGCGCATCAGCCGCGGCGCGCGCTTCGAGCATGTAATCGACGCCGCCATCCCGCTGCGGCGCGAAATTGACCGTGATTTCCTGCACCTGGGGGTAGGTTTCGCGCACGCGCTCTTTGATCGCCTTCGAAATGGCGTAAGCGTGGTCAGTCGTGACGGCGGGTTTGATGCGCGTGTCGATATCCACATATACGGCGTCGGGCGTGCCCCGGCTGCGGACGCGTGACGTTTCCACTACGCCGGGCACGTCGCGGACCAGGTCGATGATCGTCTGGGGATCGAGAATCTGGCGGTCGGCAAGGACGTTGCCGGTCTGGCCGATGATGCCCAAGCCCGCGCGTCCGATCACGACCACGATCACCAACGCGACGACAATATCCACGCCGGGCACGCCTAATCGCGTCATGGTCAGGCTGACCAGCACCGTGGCCGACACAAACAGGTCGGTCGAAGTGTGGGCGGCGTCGGCCATCAGAATATCTGAATTGAGCGCGTGGCCCCGGCGGCGCTCGTAGATCGTCACGCCCGAATTGAGCACCATGGTGGCGATCATCACGATGAAGCTCGCAGCAGTGACGTCCGCTGTACCGCCGTTGAGCAGGCGATCGATGGTTGTGCGCAGAATTTCCCAGGCGGCGACCAGTAGCAGCCCGCCGATCGCCAGTGTGGCGAGTGTCTCGAAGCGGCGGTGCCCGTAGGGATGATCCTCGTCCGGCGGTTGTGATGCGATCCGCAGCGCGACCAGCCCTACGACATTCGACGAGGCATCCATCGACGAATGGAAGCCGTCCGCGATCATCGACACGGCCCCCGTCAGCAGTCCGACGACGAGCTTGCTGCCCGCGACCAGCGCGTTGAGGATTAAGACGATCCACAGCACACGCCTGACAGCGCGCGTGTTCTCGCTGGCGGCAATAGACTTGGGGTTAGGGGTGTGTGCGTGTGTCATGCCGTGATTTTAACACAGAGTTGACTGTTCCCAGAGTGTGAGCTTCCTGCGGTCGCCGGCGAGAGGCATTACGCCGAGCGCGCGGCTTCTTCTGCCAAATTGTACAGGTTGGGCGTTTCTGGTGGCGTGTGATCGTTTTCGTGCACCCACGTGACGCCGCAACGATCCGCCTCGGCGGCTAGCGCTTCCCATTCGGCACGATATTTCACCGCGCCGCCGTCCTTGGTGCGCCAGTTGCGCTTGCGCCAGCCTAAAATCCACTGCGTGATACCGTTATATAGGTAATCATCCGGCGTGTAAGCGCGCGCCGGACCGCCGTCGGGCAGGTGAGTCAGGGCTTGGTGAGCGGCGAGCAGCCATAAGTGATTGCTGGATTTGGCGGCCAGTCTTCCACTGTAGGTCGAGGCGGAGTCCTGAACGTTGTCGCGAATCATGGCGGCCCATCCGCCGGAAGGCTTGTTATCTTTGTAGACCAGCGCGATACGCAGCACGACTTCAAAGCGTGCGGCTTCGAGTGGTGGTGCCGCGGGCACATCGACTCGGGGTAAGCTTTCCTCGTCGGGAGAAAATCCTAGCCGCGCGCGCGTGGCGAGTTGGTCCACGCGCTCGTTGTAGACATTCCCGGCGTGGCCACGAACCCATTTCCAGTCGATGGTGTGGCGGCGCGTTTCGGCGTCGAGGACGTGCCACAGGTCTTCATTTTCGGGGGCTTTTCCGCTGGCGGTCCGCCAGCCGCGCCTGATCCATCCGGCCAGCCACGAGGTGATGCCGTTGCGCACATATTGGGAATCGGTGTAGAGCGTGACATTACACGGTCCGTCAAGCGCGCGCAGGGCTTCAATGGCGGCGGTTAGCTCCATGCGGTTATTGGTGGTATCAGGGTCGCTTCCGCTCAGTTCAATGTCACGCGCGCCCTGCTGGATCAGGATAGCTCCCCAGCCGCCGGGACCAGGGTTGGGCTTGCTGCCGCCGTCGGTGTAAATCGTTACTCTTGTGCGCTCTGCCATAAATTCTCCCCCGGATGCTGACAATTCTACAAAGTGGTCTGGCCGCCGATGGTAGCAGGAAGTGCCAAAAGGTCAAGACGCAGGCTCCGCCTGGAGGGAGCTCATGGCAGCCAGTTGACGTGCCATTCGACGTTGAGATAGGACACCATGACCAGCGTCAGGAGCACACCGCCCGCCGCGCTGATCGTCCAAAAAACGGGTTCCGCCCGCTGTATGCGCCGGTCCCATGACGGCGGCAGGGTGACCGGCAGCCACGCCAGCGGCGTGACGACTGCAAAACGGGCGGCTCCCAACAGGCTGGTGTGCAGCGGGAGCAGGAAGGCGAGCAGCGCGAAAACCGCAAATTCGGCCCGCAGCCGTCCGCGCCACCAGGCGTTACCCATCAGCGCGCATTCGACCAGCAGCACGCTGAGCTGCGCGCCGCGCAGGGTGACGCGGGTGTTGACCAGTCCGACCGCGAAACGCTGCTTGATGAAATGGACGAGCAGCGCAAAGGGCGGGCCGAGCAGTTCGCGCCCGTGTTCGCTGGCCTGCACGCTGATCGGAGCGAGCACGCTATGGGTGAGGTGGTAGGTCACGATCATCCAGCCCGCCCACGCCAGCAGGGGGAGTAGGCTCAGCGCGACCAGATCGGCGATCAGCCGCGAGCGATCGTCGCGCCTGTGCCAGATCACGCCCGCGCCAAGCGCCGCCAGTAAGAACATGCCCTGCGGACGCGCCAGGATCAACAACGCGGTAGGTACGCTGGCGCGCCAGGGGCGCTCAGCGAAGTAGAACGTGAACGCCAGACAGGTGAAGCCCAGTTGCCAGCTTTCGGGATAGGTTGTGAGCCATGTATAGGCAGCCAATGTCGGCGGAAACAACACCCACCACACCGTCCGGCGCGCGGTCGACGCGCCATACAGATGCGTGATTAGCCGGTAAAGCTCCGCCAGTCCGAACCACAGCCCGGCCTTACTGAGCAGGAACAGGATTAGTTCGGGCCGGATGTCCCGAATGCGCCAGATGATCCGCGCCGCGGTATTCATCAGCGGATATTTTGCGAAGTAGACCGCGGGCACCGACGCCGTATAACCCGTGCGAACCAGATCGGCCTCGTAGGCGCAGTCCACGCCACACAGTACCGTGTCCACTGTAACAGTGCTCGTATTCCACAGAAGACCCGCCTGTTTTTCTTTGAGATGGGGCACGCTGACGACGCAGCCGCCGATTAGCAGCGCCAATAGACACGTTACGGCCCAGGGGACCAGCGTGTGTTTGTACGGTGCCATGGCGTTTCCTTCACGATGCGCGCGACAGAAGGCCGCGCCAAGGGAGGTACGAAAGGCAGGCGGCGAGATTGCTTGATTGCAGAGTGGAGTTTAGTGCGCTGCGCTGTTTCGGGCGAGTTTGGGCACCGACCGATCCGAAATCCAGGGCGCGTAGGGAGCCATCGTCAGAGCGGCCAACCGCAGCAGTACCGGGTCGTAATTGACGCGCCATCCGGCAAAATCGCGCCAGCACTGGTCGCGATCATGCTTAACCGGCATCCCCTCGGCCTGCAAGGCGTCATAGGCGGCGTCGAATTCCTCGCGGCTGATGCTGATCGGATCGTCCGGGGCTGGAGCAGGATTATAGGGGATGCGGTAGAAATCGGCGATAGCGCGCAGTGCCAAAAAGCCCGCCCGGATGCACAACTGGGCTTCCGGGTTTGGCGGGCGATCCACAGTCGACGCGTAGATCGAGGCGCAGTCGAGCACGGTGCCCGCCGCGGTCACCCAGGAGCGATTCGGTTTGGGCGATCGGAAGAAGACCAGCGCCGCGAGGGACGTATGGCTTTCTTCAAGGGCCGCGAACCACGTTTCCCACTGGTCCCAGACCTCGGTCAGATAGTCCAGGCCATGAATGCGATGCGAGCGGATCAGCATTTGCACCGCCGAGGGCGGCGACCCGGCACGCACTTCGAGCAGAGTTACCACGGCTTCACGCGCGGAGAAGGCCGCGTACATGGTCGGCAGGTACGAGATCAGCAGCGCCGCGAGCGTCAGGCCGATGGCCGCTTCAGAGAATTCGAGCATGATGATCCCCAAGCCATCGTGCCGCGCAAAGCCCAATGTCGTGAGCGACGATCCGCTGAGGGCGAAGGCTTCGTAGAAGCTGGAAACGCCCAGCGCCCGGTAAACCAGCGTGTAACCCAACGCGACGAGCCCAAGCAAGAACGCGGGCAAGATCACCAGGCTTATGGGCGCAAAATAGGCCATTATCGCGTCGCGGCCCTCGTAGGTATTGGCCCGGTTGGCGCGCCAGACGAACAGCTTGCGCCACACCAGGAAATACAGCGCGGCGATCCAGTCACGCGCGCTGCGCGGCAGCAAGAACAGGCGAATGGCGGATAACAGTGTGCGGCCTACCAGCCCAAAACCAATGACGACGGCCAGCAGGCGGATGAGCAGGTCAAGGAATTCAGTCATAGGGTCGCAGGAGTGGCTTTACGGATTTAAGAAATGGTCATGTTATAATAGCTTAGCACAGCGGTTGGCAAGGTGCCGCATCGGACTACACGCGTATCCAGGATACCGAATGAAGTTCAAATTCCATCTTTACGTCCAGAAGCACCAGAACCAGACCTACACTGTAACCCCTATTCCGTTTTATGACATGACGGGCTTTGGGCCTAACCTCGAAGAGGTCAAGGCGGAGCTGGTCGAGGCGATCCAGGCGCGCATTGCGGATATGCCCGCGGGCATGCTTCAGCACCTGGAATTCGACTCCGGATTGGGGATGCGCAAGGTGCAGGTGGAGATTCGTCCCATCGACCGCAAGAAGCGGAAGAAGCGCCGCGAACAGGTGACACTGCTGTTCAGCTTGGTCGTCAAGCCGGACGAGGATGGGCAGTTGGTGGTGACCGTACCGCGCCTGGGCAGCCCTCCGCTGAGTTTCTACGCCTTCAACGCAGCCGAGTTGGAAGAGACGGCGCGCACGGAGATCAGCGCTTGGCTGGACGATGAAACGCTGGAGGATCTCCAGCTTTTCCGGCACGCGCGCAGTGAATTCCTGGAAATGCTGGAAGTCGACGTCGAAGTCAAGAAGGTAAACGAGCGCACCAAAGACGATCTGGCTTCGTTCTTCGATCGTAGCACTTCAGAAGATTTCTGGGCCCTGAGCGAGATCGGGGTCAACATGACGGCCCAGGCAGCGGAAAACCGCTTTCGCCGCGCCTATCACCGCGATGCCGAGGTGGAAGCGTTGCTGCATATCCTGAGCGGGTCGCGCCACAACAGCGCGTTGATCACCGGTCCCACGGAGTCCGGCAAGACGGCTGTGATTCATGAAGTGATCCGGCGCATCCACGCGGGAGACACGGACGATGTGCTGCGCGACCGGCAGGTCTGGCTGCTGACACCGGACCGTATTATCGCTGGGGCGCAGTTCGTCGGGACGTGGGAAGAACGCCTCAATGACATCGTGGACGAGTGCCGCAAGCGGCGCCACATTCTCTACGTGCCGGATCTGCCGGGGTTGTTGGAAGTTGGGCGTTGGTCCAAAAGTGACGCCAATGTGGCCATGGCGCTCAAACCGCATCTCGCGTCGGGCGAGGTAACGATCTTGGGCGAAACATCGCCCGAACGTCTGACGATGGGCGAGAACGTTGGCCCAAGCTTTATGACGCTGTTCCGCCGCGTCGAAGTGGCGGGTATGTCGGAAGACGAGACGCTCTCTCTGCTGAGCAATGTCGCACGCGACCTCGAGCGCGATCTGAACGTGCGGGTGCTGCCCGACGCCATCCAGACCAGCGTCGTCCTGAGCCGCCGTTTCTGGCCCTACCGCGCGTTCCCTGGCAAGGCGATCCGTTTGTTGGAAGAAGCCACGGCAGACCTGGCGCGGCAGGCCGCGCCCGCCCCTTCGGCGTCGTCGGGGAGTTTGCTGCGACGGCTGCGCACGTCGCGCGTGAGCCGCCAGGAGGTGATCCAGGCGTTTTCGCGCTTTAGCGGGCTGCCGGAATTCATCGTCAACGACGAAACGCGTATGTCGATCCAGGAAGTAGAGAATTACTTCCACGAGCGTATTCTGGGTCAGGACGAAGCCGTCAGCGCAATGGTGGACTTGATGGCCACCGTCAAAGCCGGGCTGAACGATCCCTATAAGCCGCTCGGCACGTTCCTGTTCATCGGACCGACCGGCGTCGGCAAGACGCAGATGGCGAAGACGCTGGCGTCGTACTTGTTTGGCGACGAGGCGCGGCTGGTACGCTTCGACATGAGCGAGTACGGCGATCTGGATGGAGTCGCACGGCTGATTGGTGCGTTTGACAAGGACGGCGAGCTGACACGCCGCGTACGCGAGCAGCCGTTTAGCGTCGTGTTGCTGGACGAATTCGAGAAGGCGTCATCACGCATTTACGACATCTTCCTGCAGGTGTTGGGTGAGGGACGTCTGACGGACGCGGCGGGCAAGACCACCTTTTTCCACAACACGATCGTGATCATGACCAGCAACCTGGGTGGTAGTTCGCGGGCGTTTCGCGCGCCGGGTTTCCAGGTGGGCGAAGGGGCTGATCCCAAACTGGTGAACGCTACGCTCAAAACGCACTACCTGGAACAGATTGAGGAGTATTTCCGCCCGGAATTCATCAACCGGCTGGACAAGATTGTCGTGTTTGGGCAGTTGTCGCCGCAGGCCGTGCGCGATATCGCGCGGCGCGAGCTGAATGAAGTGCTGCTGCGTGACGGCATCACGCGGCGCAACATCCTGGTCGAGCTGGACGAGGCGGTCATCGATCTGGTGTTGGAGCACGGCTACAGTCCCGAATACGGCGCGCGTCCGCTCAAACGCGAGATCGAGCGGCGCGTGGTCACGCCGATGGCGCGTGCGCTGGCGCAGCGCGGCGTGCAGGACCAGAATCTGATGCGGGTCGTGGTCGAAGACGGCGATCTCGCGCTGAAAACCGTGCCGATCGATGATGCGGGCCAGCGCAGCACGGTGATGCTGGTTGGTGGGCTGGACGCGGCATCCGTGCGCAAACAACGCCTGGACCTGCCGCAATTGGTTGAGGGCTTCGCGATGCTGCGCCGCAAGCTCAGCAGTTGGGCAGAAGCGGATACGGTCAAAGAGATGCAGCGCGAGAAGGGTGATCTGCAGTCGTCCACGTTCTCGGCGGATTTCTGGGACGATAACGAAGACGCCCGCGATAGCATGCGTCGTTTCTATTTTTTGGATCGGCTGACGCGCCGCCTGGAACAACTCCAGGAGCGGGCCGAGTATCTCGAAGATCTGGCTGTGCTGGTCAACCGCGAGCGCGACCTGCGTTACCAGTCCGATCTCGCGCGCGATTACGAAAAGCTGTACAACGATATCAGTTTCCTGGATATCGAGCTGCTGACGGCGCGCCTGCCGCATCGCAACCAGGCCATGATGCTGATCGCGTCGTTGGGCGCGCAGCCCGCGCCGCATGACAAGCCCGCCGATGAGTGGGCGCGGCGCATCTCGGACATGTATCTGTGGTGGGCCGAGCGCAAAGGCTACGATCGCGATCTTTATCTGCTCACGCCGGATCCAGACGCGCCGGGCGGGCGCTCGTTCGTGCACCTGACGGCGGGCAGCTTCAAGGACGTAATGACGCGTTTCGCCGCCTATGAGCACACCGACGAGATCGCGCTGTGGCTGGAAGGCAGCAACGTGTTTGGTTTCTTGAAGGGCGAGCGTGGTCTGCACCGGTTGTTGGGCGCGGACACGGCCAACAGCGAGGAGATTGCCCGCGTGCAGGTCTTCGCGCTGCCGGACGGCACGCGCGTCGATCGCTGGCTGGCCGATTACCAACGCATGAAAACCGAGATCGCCGACGGGGATCGCCCACAGCCCGCTCAAGAAAAGCTCTCGGTGATCCGGCTGTACAGCCTGGACCGGGGCGAAAAGTATGTGCGCGATCAACGGACCGGGCTGCGTCTGAGCCAGGTCAAAGACGTGATGCAGAAGGGGCGCATCGACGAGTTTATCCTGGCCTATCTGAAGACGGAAGAGGCCCAGGTCGGCTGGGAAGACCGCTATCCGCCCACATTCCCATTCTAGCCGGTAGGACTGTTAGCCCACTGACAGGGGACTGCACTCATGCCAGACTCATCACAGACAGTGTACGATCGCATCGGGCCGGAGGGGTTCGAACGCCTGGTCGACGCCTTTTACCGGCGCGTGGCCGCTGACCCGGTGCTGCGCCCGCTGTACCCCGAGGACGATCTCGCGCCCGCCGCGCGGCGGCTGCGTCTGTTTCTGGTCCAGTTTTTTGGCGGACCGGGGACCTATTCGGACGAGCGGGGGCACCCACGCTTGCGGATGCGACACGCTCCATTTAGGATTGACGCACAGGCGCGTGACGTGTGGGTAACGCACATGCACGCCGCGCTAGACGAGGTCGCGATCCCGGAACCAGCACGCGCTGCCCTGCTCGACTATTTTGAGCGCACGGCCACGGCCATGATCAACACGGTCGTGCCTGAATGACAGGAGGGGGAATTATGGCCCGACGGGGAAGCCAGACGCGTTATGAACGCCTGGTGGCGTGGCTCGACCAGATGTCGCGCCTGCGGCGGGTGCTGCTTAGCCTGGGGATCACGATCGAATATGTGATCCTGGTATCGCTCGTGGTCGACCGGCTGCTGATCGATGCGGTGCTGTCCGGCGATGTGGAACCGCTGGTGCCCGCCTGGATAGCGGCCGGGCTGGGCGTGGTGTTTTATGGAATCGGCTGGTGGGCGTTGGTTGGGTTCGATATCGATCCCGATCGCCCCTGGCGAGCTGGTAACCCGGCCGGGTTGTACGTCACCGGCGGAGCGGTCGCGCTGGCGCTGCTGGTTATGCTGGCGTTGTTTGGGGTGCTGTTTGGTTATGTTCTCTGACGCCTTGAGCAAATTCCGTCCGAACGCAGCAAATTGCACAGGGACGGAGCCGGAGGGTGAGTGATGCGAATTGTGTGGGGCGTAATCACTGTGATTGTGGTGCTTGGACTGGCTGGGTGCGGCGGGAACAATAACAAGGGCCAGCAGGCTACCCAGCCGGCTGCGGCCAGCGCCAGCGTGACACCTTTGGGAGGATCGTCACCGCTGCCGCCCACCTGGACGGATGTCCCGCCCGGGTTCAAACCGTCCGATACGCCCACCCTGGAGTCAGCCGTGACGCCGACACGGCTGGTTCCGGTTGAGAATGTGGATACCGGAGCGACACCGCTGCCGCCCACCTGGACACCCGGCCGCCGATCATCGGTTACGCCGGTACTCACGGAGAGCACCGCGGTGCCGACCAGCAGTCCGGCGCCCACCTGGACCCCGCTGCCGTCGTTCACACCGCTGCCTGCTATCTGCGCGCAACTGACGGCTATTGGAGAGGACTCGAGCACCAAGGTCGGGCAGGCGCTGCTGGTCCAGTGGACTCCGATCCCTGGCATCGAGACCTACCGGATCGATCTGCGCCATCCCGGTGGCGGGTTGGTGATGACCCAACTGGTGGCTGGTACATCGTTTGAGTTCTCGGGCGATTTATTTACCGTCGCAGGGGCGTATGGGTGGAGCGTGTCGCCGCTCGATTCGACTGGCGAAGATACCTGTTACCCGACCGGTGCCGAAATCATCGTGACGAACTACTGATCGCCAGAATCCGGCGGGCGAGATCGATAGACACGCGGCGAGCGAACTCCATAAGCTCGCTCGCGTTATGTTCGGTGTGGTGACGGCTATGGCTTGATGGGGCCAAGCGTCGGCAGGATGAAGCGCTCGAAGGCTTCGGCAGTCCAGGGCAGGGCGGGCTTGAAGAAATGTTCATAGAGCGCCTGCGCGTACACGCGAATTTCGTACTGGGCATCAGGCGCCATGCGCAGCCGCAAAAAATGCATCAGGTTGTGCGCGTCCACTTTGAGCACCCACGTGTAATAAACCGCAAAACCGGGCAAAAACATGCGCGCCAGCTCGCGCGCGACCCCCGCCTGTAACGCTTCCTCGTATAAGGCGAACGCCTGCGCGTAATGGGCTTCGAGTTTGGCAGTCAGTGCATCTGCGTCGGGACCGGTCAGTTCGCCCTGGCTGGCCTGCTTGTTATCCTCGGACTGTCTGCGCCACACTTCCGGCACGTAAAAATCATTTTCGGCAAAGGGCGTATAGCGCCCGGACTGCGCGTTGACGCTCCAGGTGCGGTGGCGGACCCACTGCCACCATGTGACCAGCGGAGCGCGCACACGGAACTTGAATTCCACCTGCTCGAACGGCGACGTGTGGCGGTGCTGCAACAGGTAAAACAGCAGTTTCTTGTCGCGGTCGCCGCCTTTACTTTCGCCCATATACGAGACGCGGGCCGCGTTGACGATGGCGAGATCGTCACCCATCAGGTCTTGCAGCTCGATCCAGCCTTTGTCCAGCACGTCTACACGTTTGCCGATCAGGGCGTCGCGGTCGATCATAGGATCATCTCTCACGGGGAATTGGCACGTTACGCAAAATAGTCCAGAGCAAGGCGCACGCGCTCCTCGACATCGGGTGGCGCGTCGCGCGGGATAGCTTGCAGCGCGGCCTGCGCTTCGACCACGCTGTAACCGAGTGCGGTCAGCGCGGCGAGCACGTCGGTATCCAGATCGCTGATCGCGGCCAGCCCGCTCACTGACCCGGCGGCGATGCGATCGCGCAGCTCGAACACCAGTTTTTGGGCCAACTTCTTGCCCACGCCAGGGACACGCGTCAGGATTTCGGGTTCTTCACGGGCGACCGCGTTGGTCAGGTGCTCGACGGTCAGCGTGCCGAGCACGGCCAGCGCGATGCGCGGCCCGACGCCGCTGACGCCGATCAGCGTTTCGAACAGTGCGCGCTCGTCCGGCTCGACGAAGCCGTACAGGGCGATCTCATCTTCGCGCACGGCGAGATGGGTGTAGAGCGTCACGTGCTGGCCCGTCCCGACCGCTTGCTGCACCGTGCGCGGCACGCGGGCGCGCAGCCCGATGCCGCCCACCATAACCACGATCGTGGACTCGTTCACACTGACGACCTGCCCGGTGATCCTGTCGATCATAGCGTTTCTCGCTTTCGTGCGCGTTCCGGCCCGGAGGGCAACTCAGTCCGAGGACAGGCGCTCAAAACGACTGGCGTTCAGGTCGGTAATGGCGACGCCCAGGCCGTCAGCGGCATCGTCTGGGCGCGGCAGTTCGTCCAGCTCCAGCAGTTGGCGAATCATCTCCTGTACCTGACGTTTGTCCGCATTGCCGTACCCGGCGATGGCCTGCTTGATTTCCGAAGGCTTGTATTCCCGGATTGGCAATCCGGCCTCGGCCAGCGCCAGCAGGATCACGCCACGCCCCTGCGCAACCGTGATCGCCGTTGTGACGTTCTTGCCGAAAAACAGCGTTTCGACCGCTGCCGAGTCGGGATGATAGGTGGCGATCAGCGTCGTCATTTCGCGGTAAATCTGCTGCAGCCGTTCGGCCATAGGTGTGCGCGCCGGAGTCGTGATTACGCCATAATGCACCGCTTCAAGCGCGCCGTCGGCGTGTTCGCGGACCAGTCCAAAGCCGGTCGTCGCGGTGCCGGGATCGATGCCGAGCACCAGCATGGAGTATCTCCCGTCCAAAACAACCAAGCCGCGAACCGCCCACGGGGTACGCGGCTGAGTATCTCACGCAAACTGAGAGGTGTTGGTCCGATCAGGCGGCGGCCAGTGCTTCGGCGACTTCGTCGGTCAGTTCCAGGTTAGACGCGACGCGCTGCACGTCGTCCAGGTCTTCGAGCTTTTCGATCAGGTTCATGACGTGAATCGAGTCGTCAACCGGCAGGGTGACTTCGTTTTTGGGCACCCAGATCAGCTCGCGCTCGCCAACGGCATACCCGGCGTCTTCAAGCGCCGACACGACTGCGCCCAATTCGTCACGCGGAGTGTAGACCGAATAGACGTCCTCTTCGTCCTGCACGTCGTCCGCGCCAGCGTCTGCGGCGGTGAGGAAAAGATCGTCGTAATTCACGTTCTTGCCGTCGACTTCGATATAGCCCTTCTGATCGAACTGCCACGTCACCGATCCACCGCTGGCGAGGCTGCCGTTGTTGCGGTTGAGCACGTACTTCAAATCCGCGAGGGTGCGGTTGCGGTTGTCAGTGACGACGTTGATCACCAGGGCGACGCCGTTGGGACCATAACCTTCATAGACAATTTCTTCCATTTCTGCCGCGTCGTCGCCGGTGCCCGCGCCGCGATTAATGGCACGCTCAACGTTATCTTTGGGCATATTGGCCGCGCGCGCTTTTTCAACTGCCAGGCGCAGCGAGGGGTTCGAACTCAACATCCGGACCACCTTTGCGGGCCGCCATCGTGATCTCGCGTGCGATCTTGGTAAAAATCTTGCCGCGCTTGGCGTCTTCTGCGCCTTTCTTGCGCTTAATGGTTGACCATTTACTGTGACCAGACATGCTTCAACCTTTCCACATGCGTGACGATCTGGTTGTGCCTCAAACGAGTACCATTATCGGTTCACATTGTCCATTCGGGTGTCACATTCCCAGGTTGTTTCTGGCAGGATATGACGCCTTCATTATACCTGACCCGATGGATGGCAAGCAAGGGATGAGGTGAGGCTGGCAGCCCTGTTTTCCGGGTTTGGTGGAGCAAAACCGCAGAGTTAACTCGGACACCGGCCGCCTGTCACAGGGATGGGGTCAGTTTCATTCGATTATTGGGATGGAGCGCCCTCAGTGGCGCGCGTGTCGGCCAGTTCCTGCTCGAGCGTGCCCTGCACGGTTTTGAGCAGATCGGAGATGCTGGTATCGATTTCACCCGTGGAGGCATCGAT
Source organism: uncultured Chloroflexia bacterium (assembly GCA_963826505.1). Classification (GTDB taxonomy): domain Bacteria; phylum Chloroflexota; class Anaerolineae; order Aggregatilineales; family Aggregatilineaceae; genus CAWGXG01. The sequence continues at coordinate 1,401,289 of CAWGXG010000008.1, read as the reverse complement.
CTGAGTGCGCAGTGCATCATGTGACAGGACGCCGTTGCCATAACGCTGGTAGGCAGTGAGGATGTCGCGCACGTAGAGCATGACCATATTGTGAGTAAGCACCGCGCATTCTGGTGCTGGCTGGCGGCCCATCGCGTCGCGCAACTCGACGAGCCGATTCACGACCGGGGCGACTTCCGCGGGTTCCACATCGACCGCGGCGCGGCTTTCGTCGCGATAGGTGATGATCAATGTGCTTACGACTTCGTACCATCCTTCGAGGTCGGTACTGACGCAGCCGGGGAGCACCGTAGCGACTGGTTCCGGCTGGATGGTGATAATGACGCTCGGCGGAAGATTGTCGCCATCATCACCGCAGGCGCTGATCACCAAGACGCCCAGCAATACGGCGATCCACAACACCAGGGGTACGCGCGCTCGTTTCACTCCACCCTCCCAGACCATCAGGCTATCGGCGGCCCGCATCTCTCGTTAGCTTATGCGCAAACGAAGCCCAGCGCAACCGGACACCCGGTTATCCGTCTCCAAGCATGGTCGCCGGATCGACCCATTGGCGGCCCACACACGAGTTATAGCTCCCGCCCAGCACAATCTTGAAATCTACTGTCCGGTTGGGGTCTGGCTCGACACGGATGTTTTCGGGACGGATGTTTAGCAGGCTCACGAGATCGTTAAGACTGCTGCCTTTGCTGGCCCCAGTGTAATCCGTGATGATCGTGTCGGGGTAGTCGGTCGAGTCCGCCGCTCCCATAGCTACTGGGGCGAAACCTTCCCACACCAGCCGGTCCGCGGCGACGAGATCCCAACCGGGGTTGGTCGTCCCGTTATAGATGGCAATACGCGCGTTTTCCAGGCGCAGACGGTTTTGGGTCGGCGGCTGTAAGAAGTTCTCGATCAGGCGGTTCATTCCGCCGGTGGGATCGGGCAGTTGGACGTTGGCTACGCCGTCCGGCGACCAGGCGATCGTCTCGATCCCCTTGCGGAAGAAATGGTTTTCAATGTCGTTAGGTTGAATGCTGAGCGCCAGCGGAATTAGCGGCAGAACTTCCTGAAGGGGCATATTGGTTTGCACGACGGACGTGATCTGATCATATAGACTCGGGACCTGCGTGATCAAGCCGCTGTCTTTGGCCTTGGCCCACATGGCGCGTAGCAACTGCTGCTGGCGGCGGCCCCGGTCGAAGTCGATAGTATTCTTGCGGCTGCGGGCGTACCATAGCGCCAATTCGGCGTCCATATCGTACACGCCGACGCCCAATGTCTTGAGATCGTAGGTTTCATTATCAGCGATGTTGTCATCGCAATTTGATGTGCAAACGTAATCGAGAATCGGGCAATCCACGGCAATCGTGACGCCGCCCAGCGCATCGATGATTTCCTCGAATCCGGTGAAATCGACCATCGCGTAATAGTGGGTCTCGATCCCGAAATTGTAAAGAATGGTCTGGCGCATCATGCCCCAGCCGCCGTCCGTCCAGCCGATCGACTCGCCGTAGCCCCAGGCTAAATTCAGACGCGCCATGCCCCAGTTGGGGATGTAGACGAACAGGTCGCGTGGCAGCGAGATCATGCTGACCGTGTTGGTATCGCGGTTGATCGAAACGACGATCATCGTGTCCGTGTGGAACGGCTCACCCGGCTGGACGTTGCCGTCGTTGCCGATGAGCAGCACGTTGAGCAGCTCGTAAGGCTGGCCGTTTTCGTCCAGCGAGCGGAAGCGTGGCATGGCCGTCGGTATCGCGGTCGGCTGCGCCTGGCGCGGTTCGTAGTCCGGCGGATAGTACAGCGTCGGCGTGGGCAGGAACGTTTGCTCGGTGGGCGTTGGCGTAGGCGTCTCCGAGGGAGTGAGCGTCGGACTGGGCGTCAGTGAGGCGGTCGTGCGAAGGTGTAGCCGTCAGCGTTGGGACGATCGGCGTCGGCGTGAAGCGCGGCGTGTTGGTCGGCAAAGCGGTTGCGCGCGGTGTATTCGTCGGCAACGCGGTCGGCCCTTGGGCCGCCGAGACGCCACCCGGTGATGGCAGGGCGGGCAGGGCGATCACACATGCGATCAACCCGATCATGGCAAGCGCAGCGAAACGCATACGATACAACATAAGCCACTCCGTTATGGGCTGGGATGGGAAGATGTGAACTGCGCAGCATCACACGGGCCAGGGATCGGGTCGCGCAGGACGCAGCGGGTATCACAAGCCGCTGGCAAGTGTAACGCGCGTGCCGGGTTTGGCAAGTGGGCGGTGGTCGGGCGTTGGGGAACAGGCGGGAGCGCTGTGCTAGAACAGACGGGCCTGGGTGGGACGGCCCTCGTGTGCCAGTAACCACTCCTTACGCCATAAGCCGCCCGCGTAACCGGTCAGGTCGCCGTCGCTGCCGATCACGCGATGACACGGCACCACGATCGCCAGCGGATTAGCCCCGTTGGCCGCGCCAACTGCGCGCACGGCGTTACGGTCGCCGAGCGCATCGGCGATGGTGCCATAAGTGCGCGTTTCGCCAAAGGGAATATGGCGCACTTCGGCCCACACACGTTCTTGAAAGGGTGTCCCATTCGAGGCGAGCGGGAGTACGAAGTCCTTGCGCTCGCCTCGAAAGTATTCGTCAAGCTGCACGACGGCATCCAGTAGCAGTGGGTCCGGATCGGGCAGGACCGCCAGCGGCTCGTCCAAGAAGCGGACGACCTGGAGTCCGTGCGGTGTGCCCCGGATTTCGAGCACACCGATCGGCGTAGCGAGAAACGCGGTTACAGGTTCGGTCAACTCATTCACGTCACCGCTCAAATCGCACCTGCACGGTGCACTGTGGAACGTAATTGCCAGTCATATCGACGACCGTCAGGCGCAGCCAGTAATCGCCGGGTGCAAAGGCCGCCGTATTGATCGTCCCCAATTGTCCACCTGCGACCGGCGCGTTATAGACCTGGAGTGTTGCGAAGTCCTGGTCATTGGTGCCGCTGCCGGACACTTGCAGCCGGTAGAACTGGAAGTTCGGATCGGTGGCGGTGCCGTAGATGGCGACCGCGCCGCGCAACAGCGTACCCGCGACCGGCTGCGTGATGGTCGCGTTGGGGTTGCCGCAGTTGAACGCGCTGTAATTGCTGGCGGGACCGGTGGGTCCGGTTGGTGCGGAGGGTGTGACGTTGCTGCCCGGCGGCACGTAAAGAATCTGGCCGGTGGTGATATTGTTGGGGTCGTCAATGCAGTTGGCTTGTGCCAGTTCAGCCGTGGTCAGACCAAAGCGCAGCGCAAGCGCGAACAGCGTGTCGCCGGACTGGACCGTGTAGGCAATCCATTCTTCTGGAATGGTACAGCCGCTCGCACCGGGTGTCGCTGTCTGCTCGCCGCCAAAAGGTGTGATGCTGGGCGTCAACGTCGGGTAGGGGGTGAAGGTCAGCGTTGCCGACAGGGTAGGGGTCCGGCTGGGCGTCCGCGTAATGGTGGGCGTTGGCGTATGTGTCGCCGTCGGTGTAGATGTCGGTGTCGCCGTTGCCGTTGGCGTGTTGGTCGGAGTATTGGTCGCTGTAGCGGTGGCAGTTGCGGTCGCCGTGGCGGTGGGCGTTCGTGATGGCGTCACAGTCGGAGTCAGACTCGGCGTCACAGTCGGCGTGTTGGTGGCTGTGGCGGTTGGCGTACGAGATGGGGTCACCGTCGGCGTCAGGCTGGGAGTCATCGTCGGTGTATCAGTAGCCGTAGCCGTTGGCGTGAATGTCGATGTGGCCGACGCAGTGACGGTCGGGGTCAGACTCGGCGTCACCGTCGGCGTGTTGGTGGCCGTAGCCGTTGGCGTGAATGTCGGTGTCGCCGAAGCAGTGACGGTCGGTGTCAGGCTTGGCGTTAAGCTCGGGGTCACCGTTGGCGTCAGGCTCGGTGTTACCGTGGGCGTGTCTGTCGCCGTGGTGGTAGCCGTTGGCGTGAATGTGGGTGTCGCCGACGCGGTGACAGTCGGTGTCAGGCTTGGCGTCAAAGTTGGCGTGTCTGTGGCGGTATTGGTCGCCGTAGCCGTACTCGTTGGGATTGCCGTTGGAGTGTCCGTAGGCGTACTTGTCGCCGTATCCGTCGGGACGGGCGTTGCTGTCGCCGTTGCGGTAGCCGTACTCGTCGGGATTGCCGTTGGAGTGTCCGTAGCCGTACTTGTCGCCGTATCCGTCGGGACGGGCGTTGCTGTTTCCGTCGCTGTAGCGGTTGCCGTGTTTGTTGGAATCGGCGTTGCTGTGTCCGTGGCCGTAGCCGTGGCGGTATCGGTTGGGATCGGGGTCGCGGTGCTGGTTGCGGTGACCGTATCGGTTGGAATCGGTGTTGCTGTGGCAGTGCTCGTCGCCGTATCCGTCGGGATGGGCGTTGCTGTCGCTGTAGAAGTGGCGGTATCCGTCGGGATCGGCGTCGATGTGGTCGTAGCCGTCACCGTGTCGGTCGGAGCCGGCGTGGCAGTGTCTGTTGGGACCGAAGTTGCAGTGGCGGTCGGCGGTTCCGGTGTGGCGGACGGTGCCAGCGCGACGGCCTCCCTTGTTGGCACTTCCGTGGCCACAGGCTCGATGGTGGGCACGGACGTATCGGTCGGCGCGGGCGGAGCCGTGTCAGTCGGAACTGGGATTGGCGTGTCAGTAGCCGTCGGCGCGGGCAGGGCCGTATCGGTGGGAGCCGGGAGCGGCGTACTCGTGGCTGTCGCCGTATCAGTCGGGACCGGGGTGGGCGTCCGACTGGGCGTGGCCGTGTCCGATGCGGTCGCTGTGGGCGTGAAAGTCTCTGTGGCGGCGGCCGGCGGCGTACTGGAATCAATAGGCAGGAATTGGGCGACTGCCGTACTGGTTTTTTCGCCGGAAGTCAGATCATCCATGTTGCTACTCAGCGTCAGGATGATGCCAAACGTCAGAGCCAGGGCCAGCGTCCCGATCACGGCGATGGCCACGATTAATTCATTGCTGCGGTCGCGGCGACGTTCCATTGGGGCTCTACCCTTCCTCTGCAAATACATGATGACCCGACAGTGGCAGTGCAAAATAGAACGTAGTGCTGCCCTGGCCGGGCTGGCTCTCAAGCCAAATAGTGCCCCCGTGGGCCTCGATCAGCGCTTTGGCGATGGATAGTCCCACGCCGGTATCACCCAATCCTTCGATTAGCGGATTGTCGGCACGGTAGAGCCGCCCAAAGACGCGCCGCTGTTCTTCAGGCGCCACGCCGCCGCCCTGGTCGGTCACTTCGACCAGGATCGCCTCGGTCGGGTTGGGCGGCGCGCCTGTGTCATCGCTCAGCCGCGGGACAAAGTGCGTCACCTGTTGCGCCGTGATCGCGACTTCGCCGTTGGCCGGTGAGGCGAGATAGGCATTGGAAAGCAGCTGCAGGATCACCTGGTGCATGGCGTCGCGGTCGGCACGCAGCGGCGGCAGCTCCTCTTCGAGATTCATGTGCAGCGTGATGCCTTTTTCGCGGAACTGGTTGCCTGCCGACGTGATGGCATCGTCGATCACGTCGAGCATGTTGATCGTGGCCGGTGTCAGACGCAGCTCGTCGGAGTCCAGCTTGGTGATGCTGACCAGATCGTTCACCAGATGGGCCAGCCGGTCGATATTGGCCTGCACGCGCTGTAAGAACTGGCGCTGCAGTGCCCCCAGAATGCCCACCGACTCGCTGAGCAGCAGGTCGGTATACCCCATGATGGAGCTCATTGGCGTGCGCAGTTCCTGCGCGATAGAGACGACCACCTCGGCATTGGCGGGCGCAACGGGCTGTGTCGCCTGCGTGACACCGCCAGCGGCAGCACGGGTCTGCGCGTGATCGAGCAGGGCGATTTGCTCCTGGGCGCGGGCCAGTTCGCTTTCGAGGTTTTCACGCTCGCGCGTCAGATCGTCGATCATCTCTTTGAGCGCGCCGACGCCATCCGCGCCGAGCTGCTGAAGCAGCTCGCGGTTACCTTCGGCACGCGCTATCAGTTGATCGCGTTCGGTTTGCAGCGCGCGCGCTTCGGCCAGCATGCGATCGCGTTCAGCTTCGACTCGGGCGCGTTCTTCAGCGGCGCGTTTCTTCTCGCCGTTGGCCTCGTTCAAATCGTAGACCATGTCTTCCAGCTCGGCCTGGGCGGCTGTGGCTTCCGCGATGAGGCGCTTGCGCTGGTCGATCCATTGATCGCGCTGCTTGAGCAGCTCGTCGCGCTCGTTGCGCGAGGTGTCGCGCTGATTGATCAGCGCTTCACGGTCGGCTGCCAGACGGCGCAGATCGGCTTCGAGCGCGGCGATCTGAGCTTCACGCTCGGCCTCGCGCGCCAGCTTATCCTCTAATTTCTTGCGCTCGGCCAACAACAGATCGCGCTCTTTGGCGATTTTCTCGGCGCGGGCTTTGTAATAACTGCGTTCATCCGTGAGCTGGCTGAGCACTTTGGCCACTGCCAGAGGGCCGCCTTCGACCCCCAGGGCCCGCAGTTGCGACTGCACATCTTCGAGCGACGACCTCAGCTCGTCGCGCTCCGTGGCGAGCCGGGCCTTGTCGGTGCTGAGTTCGTCGAGCATTTCCCGCAGAGCGAGCGGCACCGCCGCTTCACGCGCCTCGCGCACCTCGTGAATCTGGCGTTCAAGCTTGGTCTTTTGGACTTCCAACTCGTCGCGCTCGCGCTTGAGGGAGTCGATCATCGTCCCGTAAACGTCATCCTCAGTATCCCCGCTTGCGGAAACCAGCGTCGCTTGGGCTTCGTGCAGCGCCTTCGCCAACAATTCGCGTTCTGCCGCCAATTCTTTGCGCTCGTGCGACAGGACTTCGATGCGCTGGGTAATCGACATGGCCTCGTCGCCGTCTTCAAGCAGTTGCGCGACGCGGCTGCGCTCGTAATCCAGCTCGACCTGCAAATCGCGCACCATGCGGCTGAGTTCGCCGATCTGTTCCTGGGCGAGTTCGAGGCTGGACTGCATCTCCTGGCGAATGGCGATCACGCTTTGGCGGTCGATGGCATCGGGCGCGGCTCCTTCGACGATGTCCTTGATCGCTTCGTCTTCGGCATCCACGCGGATGCGCTGGGCGGCCCGGCTGAGCGACAGCAAGCGCGCGGCCACCGGAGCCAATCCTTCCAGCAAGCTTGTTTCAAACTCGTTGAGTTCGCGATTGGTGTAGGGCAGGCCGACAATCGCGACGGCGACAAGCTGCCCAGCGCGCAGCAACGGCTGGATGTAGGCCGGGCCCAACTGGCTGATGTCGAGTCGAGTATACAGATCGACCAACTCGTCCAGGTTGCGATCCGGATACAGGGCGCGCTGCGTTTTGCTCTCAAGGCGCCGACCAGGGTGGGCTGTTCTTCCAGGTTGAGCGCCAGACCGGGGATGAGCCGCTGCTGGATGTTGTCGAAGGCGGCTAGCACATCAGCCCAGCTATTTTCATCCTGCGAGACCAGCACGGCCACGTCGGCTTTGAGGACGTTGGCCATTGCCATCACGATCTGGCGCGGAATGTGGTCGGGTTCCTCTTTGTCCAACATCAGACCGATAGCCTTGAGCAGAGTCATCAACTCGGCCTGGGCCATGCTGGGGCGCGAAGATCGCATCGGCATTGGCGACGGGCGCGGCGGCGGTTCCGGCGCTCTGACCGGCAGCTGCGGACGCGACACGGCCTCGGCATACTCGGAGACCTCGTCGATCGCGGCGGTCAGACGTTCCAATACCAGACGGTAGACGACAATCGTCACGGTGGGCATCCCGGTGAGAAAGGCCAGCCGCAGCGCGCCGGATGTGTCGCCTTCGAGCTCCTTGGCGCTCATGCGAACCAGGGTGTAGCTGTATCCGGCCAGCAGAACCGCGAAGAAGATCAGTTTGAGCGGGATGTCGGCGGTTTGTTTATAGCGGGTCAGCAGCAGGCTGGCGGCGAAAATCAGGCCAAGGCCGGGCACAAAAGTCCAAATATAGCCCAGCACGCTATCGTTGAAGGCATGATCGCTGGCCTGTCCGTGCCAAATCACTGCGGTGATCGCGTAACATACAGTCAACCCGGCCAGCACGCCGCCCAATGCACGCCACATCTCGCGCCGCGGCGTCGGACTATCGGCAGTCAGCAGGGCGGCGCTCGCCAACAGAATCACCGCCGCGTTGACGGCACGTTCGAGCGGGGGCAGGATGGCGTTATCGGGCGTGTCCGTGATCAGCGCGACCATGCCGCCCGCGCCCATTACCAACCAGGCCACGACAATGCCGGTCAGCAAGATAGCGTAGCGCCCGGCGGCTCTTTCGGAAGGTCCGCGCAGCCGCTGGTTGAATGCCATGAGCAGGGTCGCCTGGCTGATGGCAAATACGGCCAGGAAATAGATCAACTCGCCCGTCGGCTCGACGAACAGGTTCAGGAATTCTGGCGCTGAATCCATATTCCGTCCTCTACAAAGCCTGCTGTTACCCGCAGGGGTTGAACCACTGAAACATCACGCCTTAGTATAGCATGGTCACGCGCCAACGCGCCTCGCGCCGATAACGGGTAAGGATTTGGTTTACGCGTGGTTGTCATTATACTCAACCCTGTCGGATTTGGCATTCCGGCGCGGGGCACGGTATAGTTGCCCCCGGGTTTGGCCGCAACCGGGCAGGCTGCCGGGCTGTGCCGACCCAGTGGGGGGCCATCCGCCGTCAGGCGATCGTGGCCTTTTGGTGTTTATAGGACCCGTATAAAATTCGTATCACATTAGGGGCGATAATGGCAGGATCGGGCGCAGGTGCAGAACGCCTCGAACCGAGAGGCCGCCGGGCGATGCGTCGTCTGGCGGGCATGCTGCGCCGTAATCCCTGGACTGGCATAGTTTTGCAGCGCACAGTTCGCCTGTTCCAGCCGCGTTATACGGTAGGCGTGGTGGGCGTGCTGCTTGACGATTCACGCGACCATGTATTCCTGGTGGAACATGTTTTTCACCCGGTAAAACCGTGGGGCTTGCCCGGTGGCTGGATCGGTCGCCGCGAGGACCCGGCGCGCGCTGTTGAGCGCGAGTTCCGAGAAGAAACCGGCCTGAGTGTGCGGGCTGTCCGTCCGCTGGTGATCGAGCTCGGCGCGAGTTGGCGCACGACGATTGACATCATCTATCTGTGCGAGCTAAAGGGCGACGTGGAGCCCGTGCGGTTGTGCTATGAACTGCTGGATTATCAGTGGGCGCCAGTAGACGCACTGCCGGAGTTGTTCCAGATCCAAATTCGGGCCATTCGCGCGGCGCTGGCGGACGAGTCCGGAAATGAGACTGAGGCGGCGCCGAGCGCTGCCGTAGGAGGTGCGGTATATGAGCTATGATTATGGGCGACTGGGTGAGCGACAGCGGGGCGTGCAGTTCCCTGTGTTGGAAATCCTTTCGTCGATTTTGATGCTCATCGCGATTGTGCTGGGGATGTTGGAGTTGGTGCGCTACAGCGACCAGCGCGACTCCCTCCCGACCGATCTCACTGTGGCCGGAATCGCGGTCGGTGGGTTGAGCGAAACCGATGCCCGGACGCGCTGGGAATCGATCTACGTCGAGCAGCCGATTCAACTGTATTACGAGGGCAGCCCGATCGTGCTGTATCCGTCCGAGATTAATTTCCGCGTGAACAGCGACGCGATGCTGGCCACCGCGCGCGACCAAAGCAGCCGCGAACAGAATTTTTGGGCGGGATTTTGGAATTACCTGGAAAGCCGCCCTGTGGCGGCGGTGAGCGTGCCGCTTGACGCGACCTATCTCGAAAGCGATCTGCGTAAATTTCTGGAAGACATCGCCGCGCGCTATGATGCGAAGGCGTCCAATGCCGGATATGACCTCAACACCCTGACCTTTAGCGGAGCGACCATAGGTCAGCGGCTGGACATCGATGCCGCGATTCCGCTGATCGACCGCGCGCTGTACGACCCAGAACCGGCCAATCGCCGCATCGTGCTTCCGACGACGCAGGTCGATGCGGCCCAGGTCAGCATGAACACGCTGCACGATGGCATTATCGCGCTGATGACCAAGATGGGGTTTGATTACGAAGGGTCGCAGACATTGGCCTCGGTGTATGTGATGGATTTGAAGACCGGGGCGGAAGTCAACATCCTGTCGAACGTCGTACACAGCGCCAAGAGCGTGATCAAGATTCCGATCATGATCAACGTCTTCCGGCACGAACTGCTCGTCTCGCAGGACGAAGCCTTCTTGCTCACCGAGTCGATCTTGTGCAGCAATAACGCCTCGTCCAACCTGCTAATCCAGACAGTGGGTACGGGGGACGCTATGCAGTCACAAATGGGCGACGGGCTGAACCAGGTGTCGTGCACGGCACAAGCGCTCGGCGCGGAGCACACCTTCATGAGTGCGCCATTGTTCGTCGGCGACACGCGTTTCGAGTTCTCAGCGCCAGTCTGCCGCCCGACGACGGAAGCCGACACCACGCATAACACCAACCCTGACCAATACTCGCAGACGACCGCGCGCGATATGGGCGTGCTGCTCACGTCGATATATGACTGCGCGGAGCATGGCAGCGGTTTAATGGCCATCTATCCCGACGACATCACGCAGACCGAATGCAAACAGATGATCAATTTGCTGTCCGGCAACCACATCGACCGGCTGATCGAATTGGGACTCCCGCCGGGGACGCAGTTCGCGCACAAGAACGGCTGGGGCGGCGAAACCAGTGCCGATGCCGGAATCGTGTTTTCGCCGGGCGGCGATTATGTGCTCTCGATCTTCACCTGGGAACTGGATACTGACGGCAACGATCTGCCCACGCTGCTGAGTTGGGAAGTCATTGAAGAGATCAGCCGCATGGTGTACAACTTCTTCAACCCGACGGAGGCCCTGACGCAGGCCCGCGAGCCGCTGAATCCATACGGCGCGATCGATTGCGTGACGGTCAGTTCGCCGGACCTGGTAGATCTAAACGACATCAATAAGAACCGGCTGGATGCGAACGGTCTGCCGCTGCCCGACGCGTGCTATGGCGGTTACGGTCACTGCAAGCCATTTGACAATTGGGGAACGGGTCAGTAGGCGAATGACAATGCGCAGCATATGGCGGATTGCGATCGGGCTGGTGATATGCGTGGCAATGGTGGGACCACTGCTCCCGCCGCGCCGGGCGCACGCCCAGTCGCCGGAAGCCACCGAAACGCTCCGGCTGGTGAACGAATATCGCGCAGCACACGGCTTGCCGCCTTACACCATGAACGGCGCGTTGATGGCGGCGGCCCAGCGTCACGTTGACTGGATGGTAGCCAACAACAGTTACGGCCATACCGGCGAGGGCGGCACGACGCCGGCCCAGCGCGCCGCCGCCGCCGGGTACACCGGCGTGTATGTCTGGGAGAATTGGGTTTCGTCACGATCACCGGCGGGGGCAGTCCAGTGGTGGTCCAGCAGCCCGATCCACAACGAAGGCCTGCTGCTGCCTAACCACACCGACGCAGGCATCGGCTACGCAGACGGGACGTATGTGTTGCTTATGGGTCAGGCCGCGCCACCTAAACCACCGACGCAAACGGGTCCGCCTGTGCCAACTGACACGCCAGGCCCGATCGTCATCCCAGTGTCGCGCGCGGCGCCACGGGAGGACGGCAGCGTGTGGCATGTCGTGCAGATGGGTCAGACGTTGTGGGACGTGGCGGCCGTATACGGAGTAAGTCTGGATGAGCTGCTGGCGCTCAACAGCATGGATCGCAACTCGGTGGTTTATCCGGGCGACGAGCTGCTGGTCAAACTGGGCGAGGGGATGGCCCCTCCACCTACGGCGACGCCCCAACTGATACACGTCGTGCAGGAAGGCGAAACCCCGTGGACAGTGGCCGCGCTGCACGGTCTGACGCTCGACGAGCTGCTTGATATCAACGGGTTGAAGCGCGGAGACATCGTCAAGCCGGGCGACGAACTGCGGCTGTGGGTGCCCGAACCGACCGCGACTCCGACCGAGACGCCCTCGATTACTCCGACTCCAGTTCCGCCGACGCTCACGCCGACACCCACTAATACGCCACCACCGACGCTCACGCCATCTTCGACGCCGTTCCCCTCGGCCTCGTTTGCGCCTACGGCGACGAAGACAGAGGCGGTGGTTGCGGCGTCATATACGCCGGAACCGGCCAGCCTCACACCGACAACTACGCCGGTCAAGGTGGCCGCTCTAGGTGTGACGCCTCCGCCCGCCGATCCGCTGGCCGTCAGCGCGTCTCAAAAGAGCGATTCCGGCATTTCAGCCGGGGAACAGAATGTGCTGATCGCAGCGCTGGTCATTATCGCAGGAATCGAAATCGTGCTGGCGGTCGGTGGTGCCTGGGTCATTTTGCGGTCGCGTTGATCGAATTGATCCAGGTGATCACGCATCGGGGAATAATTCGCCGAGCAGGGCTTCCAAACGAGCGTGTAGATCGGCGGGCGTGTCGTACACGATGACCGCGTCCGCGATTCCTTCGGCGGTGGTTGAGGGTTCGGCGTCGACGCTGCGCACAACGATCACCGGCATATCCAACGCTGCGGCGTATCCGATCTCAATTCCAACTCCAATCGCTTTGTAGGTGACTACCGCGATCTGCAGATCGGCGGCACGCAGATCGGCCTGCGTCTTGGCCATCATTGCGCGCTGATCGTCCGGCCCAAAGTGATAGGCTCGCACAAAGATATGCGCCTGGATTTGGACTGCGGCCAGCGCGGCTGCAATGGCGTCCAGTACGGGCGCGAGGGCGTCTTTGTGCGCAAAACTGGCGGAGACAAACGCGTTTTTGGAGATCACAGCGGGAGCCGTCACGACTCGCCGGGCACGTTGTCCGGCAGATGTTTGAGTACGACGAACGTAATATCATCGAACTGCGACGCGCCCGCCACAAACCGCTCAATCGCGCTTGCCACGCCATCCACGATGGCCTGCGCCGGGCGGCGGCGCAAATTGGCGACGGCGGATTGCAGGCCAGTTACGCCGAACTCAGCCTTATCGGAGCGCAGGGCCTCGGTAGCACCATCAGTGTACGCGATCAGCAGGTCGCCGGGCTTCAGCCAAATTTCCTGCTCCTGGAGTTGCACGCTGGGGATGACACCTAACGCAATCCCGCGCGAGCTGAGCACTTCCGCTGTGCCGTCGGCGTGAATGACCAGCGGTGGGTTGTGCCCGGCGCTGCAATAGCGAATGTGCCCCGTCTGCGGGTCCCACAGCCCGTACCAGACCGTCACAAACAGGTCCGAATGGGTGTCGCGCAGCAGCAGCTCGTTGACGCGCGCCAGCGTCTCCGCGGGAGATTGGCGGTTGGAACCGACCGCGCGCAGCAAGGTACGTGACAGGGCCATGAACAGCGCGGCAGGCACGCCTTTGTCAGCGACATCGGCCACCACGATTGACCAGAAGCGATCGTCGATCTGGAAGAAGTCGTAGAAATCACCGCCGACTTGACGTGCGGCGTGATAGAACGCGGCGACTTCCCATCCCGCGATCTGCGGGAAGATGTCTGGCAGAAAACTGGTCTGGATGTCGCGCGCCACTTGCAGCTCGCGTTCGAGACGTTCGGCGGCAGAAGCTTCGTCTTGCAGGCGCGTATTTTCGAGCGCGAGCGCCGTTTGATGCGCGATACCGCTCAGGATATTCAGTCGCCGCTGGTCGATCGGCCCACCCAGAGCAGGATGATCGACCAGCATAGCTCCGACCAAGTGCCCGCGCGCGACCAATGGCAGGCCAAGCAGCGTCGGGCTTTCGAACAGCTTTCCGATGGCCGGGGGCAGGGGATGATCGGTGCCGGTGCCGCAAGCCAGCGGCTCATTGGCGGTGGCCAGCGTCGCGACGAAGCTGTCCTCCGCGCCGGGAAAAGTCATGTGCGTGAAAATGGTCTTGTTTTCGGGAGTCAGACCCCAGGACGGACCGCCGCAGAACTCGTTCTCGGACGCATCCCATTTCATGATCCCGCAGCGCTCGATGCCTACCAGCAATGGCGTCAGGCGCACGATGGTCTCCAGGCTTTGATCGGCGTCGATCTGCGTGTTGACCGCCTCGGCCACCTGGAGCAGGGCGGTGGTCACCCATGCCTCTTCCTGTTGTGCGGTGACCAGTTGGGCGCTCTCAATGGCGAGGGCCGCCTGGTTGGCGATGCCGCTCACTAACTCGATCTTGCGCTCGGTCATAGGTTCGGCATCCTGCCCTTGCCCGATCAACAGCAGGCCGGTGACATCTCCTTTTGCGAACAGCGGCAGCATCACGCCTTGACTGATTTCGAGTTCGACCGTCATATTGGTTGGCTGGGGTGTGGAGGAATCGATCAGAATCGGCTGGCCATCCTGCTGCAACTGCAAAAGAGGGGGCCACGTCGCGGGCGTGATCACGAAGTTGATCAGTGCGCTGGCGATGTCGGGTTGGATCCCGGCGATCTCCACCACGCGGAAACTGTCAGGTGTGTCCGCCAGCAGGACCGCGCTCCACTCGACGCCGACCAACAGCGGTGTGATGTGTGCGACGGTGCGCAGCACTTCGTCCAGATCGGTGGCGCGCGCCGTTGCTTCAGCGACTTGTAGCAGGGCAGTCGATACCCAGGCTTCTTCGCGTTGGGCCATGTAGAGTTGGGCATTGGTGATGGCGACCGCCGCCTGATTCGCGAATGTGGCGATGATCTCTTTGTCTTCCGGCGTGAAACGATCCTGCTCGACACGCTCCATCACCAGATAACCGATCACTTTGCCCGCGATCGACAACCGGACGAGCATTTCGTCATGCAGTTGGTTGGGCGTTTGTGCGCGCGTGTTGATGCGGTGCAGCAGGTCGATCAGCTGGGCATCCGTGATCTCGCTCGCTGGCAGCGTCTCGTCCCACACATCCGACTCCGACCCGGCAGAGCTGCCGCGCGCCGTCTCGATCTGGAAGACGTCGTTGTCTTCGTCCAGCAGCAGGATCACGCCGCAGGTGTACGGGACGACGCGCTCCAACCCGATCAGAATGCCGTCGAGCACGCTGCTGAGGTCCAAGGACGAGGCGAGCACGGTGCTCAGCTCGCGCAGCGTTTCGGACAGCATGCGGCGGCGCGACTCGTTGGCGAATAGAGTGGCGTTGCGCAGGGCGATCGCTACGGTATCCGCGAGGGCCTGCACCAGCGCCAGATCGTCGTCGGTGAAAGCGTCGACCCGGGTGCTCTGGATATCGAACACGCCCAGGATGGTCGCGCCAATGCGCAGCGGGACAGTCATCTCGCTGCGCGTATCCTCCACGCCGGGGCCGATCAGATAATCGGGAGTTTCGCGAACGTCGCCATTGATGGCGGGCACGCCGCTGCGCGCCACGCGCGGGATGATGCCGCTCTCCTGGTGAATGTCATACGAGAGCTGTTCCAGCGACCAGCGACCACTATGTACGCCGCTCCCGCTGCGGAACACGAGTCGATCTCCCACACGCAGAAACAAATGTACGCGGTCGTAGCCCAGGTATTCGTTGACGAGATCGATCACTTCGTCGAGCAGGTCGTCGATGTTGAGGATCGAAACCAGGGCGCGCGCGACCTCGGTCATGGCATTGATGCGTTCGGTTTGCAGACGCTCGGCGTGGTAAGTCTGCGCTTCCTGGAGTGCCAGCGCCAACTGTCCCGCCAGCGTTTCGAGCATGAACACATCATCGCTGCCGAAAGCGTCGAGCCGATCGCTTTGCACATCCAGCACGCCCATAACATTTTCCTGCGCGGTCAGCGGCACCGCGATTTCGGAGCGCGTTGCGTCCAGCGTGGTCAACGGCAGGTAGCGATCGTCGGTGCTGACGTTAGGGGCGAGCGTCGTCTTGCCGTTGCGCATGGCCCAGCCGACGAGTCCCTGACCGGGCTGCAAGACCAGCTCGTCCTGGGCAAATTGGGCGTGGCTGCTGGCCTGAAGCCGGATGGTGTCGGCAGAGTCTTCGGCGGTGAAGACATTCACCGCGTAATAGCCAAAGGCGTCGTGGATCGACGTGACGATCTGGCGGAACAGGTTCGGCAGCGGTTGCAGCGCGGTCACCTGGCGCGACACATCGTTGATCAGGCGCAACTGCCGGGCGCGTTCTTGCGTCGCTTCGAAGGTCTGCGCGTTGCGGATCGCGCCCGATGCCTGGTTGGCGAGCAGCGTCAGCAGACGCATATCCTCGTCGCTGAACGTGTTGGTGCGGTCGCTCTGCACGGCGATCACCCCGAGCGTCGTCCCCCCCGAGATCAGCGGGGCGAACACAGCGGAGCGCGCCGGACGCGTGGTGTGATAGGTGGGGTGGGCGGGCAGGCTGTCCCATTCGCGCTCGAAATCGCGGACCAACAGGCCGCTGCCGGTGCGATGGACCCAGCCGATAATGCCTTCCTCGGCTTTGTGCTCGAAGCGCTGCGGCGGCAGGCGCTCGGCGTCTCTTAACCAGACTTTGATCTGGTAATCGTGCCCGTCGAACAGCCCGATCTGGAAATTGCTGGTGTCAACGATGCGCGTGGATTGCTGGTAGACGACTTCGCACAACGCGTCGACTTTGAGCTGGACGCTCAGAATGGCGTTCCCGATCCCCGCGATGATATCCAGCTCCGGGCTGGCGTGTTCGGCAGTGGCCAAAGCCCGTCCGCGCTGGCGACCGCGCCAGTAGCCAGCGACGATGCCCAGGCTGGCGCTTGCCACGGCCAACACTGCCGCTACTACCATGACCACGATCAGCGTTGCGTCCACCGCAGGGAATCCTTGTGATAGCAGGAGTGTCGCGGCGACGCAGCACGCTGGCCGCCGCGCCTGCCGAGTGCCTCAGGTGCCAGAGGATCGCGCGTCGAGCGCCGCAGGCAGGGTAGGGAAGACCTGGAACAACATATCAAAACCCACCATCTCGAAAATCTCGACGATGCGCGGTTGCAGACCGCTTAGGATGAGGTCACCGCCGCCTTCGCGCGCCCGCCGCCACGCGGCAACCAGCACTTTCAGCCCGCTGCTGGCAATGTATTCCACATTTTCCATGTCGACAAACAGCCAGGTGCGTCCCGCACCCAACTGGGACATCAGAGACTTTTCGAGCAGCAGGCTGCTGTTGCTGTCGAGCCGGCCTTCTGGCGATATCACCACGGCGCCCCGATCCAGGATGCGTACTGGGAAGGTGTCGCCGACTTCGGCGGTTGTGGGCACCGGGCGATCGGCGGGAAGGCGCTTGAACATGGTCAACCGGTTGCGGTCGTTGAGACGCTCATAGGTGATGTCGTCCATCAGTCGGCGGATGAAGTAAATACCCCAGCCGCCCGGCTCGCGCGAGTCGAGCGGTTCCGCCGGATCGGGGGATTCGTGTTCCAGCGGGTTAAAGGCCGGGCTGGTGTCAATGATGGCGATCTGGAAGAATTCCGCGTCCATCTGGCAATCGATTTCGATCGGCGCGTTTTCGCCGTGAAAATCAAAGCCATGCTCGATGATGTTGGTCAGTGCCTCATCAACGGCCATCTGGCAGTGGTACACGGCGCGTTCATCCAGACCCGCGCTTTCAGCCGCCTCGACCACGAAATCGCACGCATTGCGCACGTCTTGGAGGCGAGCAGGAATAACGAGGCGGCTTTGTTCTGGCATGACGATCCTCGGTGTCAGGCTGGGGTCAATCCGCGACATGGGATGGGGGGCAGCTTAGAAGCTGCCGACAGCTTCCACCTGAGTTCGGGTAGATCTCGAAAATAGTGTCCAGCCCGGCCAGCTCGAGTACTTCCTTCACGCGGTCGGAAGGACTGGCAATGCGCAGATCGCCGCCGGTCCGCTTGACGCGCTTCAGGACGCGCACCATTTCGCGCAGGCCCGCGCTGCTCATATACTCGACCCCGCCCAAATCGAGCACGAGATTGCTCTTGCCCTCGTCTACCGTTTTGTCGAGTGCCGCGCCCAAGTCGTTGGCATTGTTGCTGTCCACACGCCCAATGACCTCAAACAACTGGACGCGTCGCATTTCAGAAGCGTTGATTTCCATGACCATGTTACAAACTCCTTTCAGCCTATGCGGCGCATTATACCATTGATTGCCAGGTGGAACAGCGCACCCGGTCGAGAGGCCGGGCGCGGGTCAATCAAAAACTGCCTGCGGCAGCACTGCGCGTCTTATAAATCTGGAGTGTGTCGTCCAGCCCGGCCAGTTGCATGACGGTCATGACCGGGTCGGACGGGTTGGCGAGGCGCAGATCGCCGCCGTCAGCATTAACGCGTTTGAATACGCGCACGATCTCGCGCAAGCCCGGGCTGCTTATGTAATCCACGCTGCCCATGTCCAACACGATTTTGCGCAAGCCCTGGTCGAGAATCTGGTCGAGCAGGCGGGCGAATTCCGGGGAAGAACCCCCGTCCAGTCGCCCGATGATCTCGATGATGCGCACATCACCTTGCTCAAAGAGCGTTATTCGCGCCATAGGACATCCATCCTTAACCACATGTGTGCGGGGATTATACCATCAAACCGGCGGCATTGGGACGGTAGGCTTGGCGCATTTTCGGGAAAGTCGCCGAGAGTTTTGGGTAATCGACGGCGGGCATCGACAGGGGAAGTTGCGGTCCGCGCGGTGTGATCTATGATCTGCTTAGAGACAGCCCATCGAGAGGGATCGCACAATCATGAAACAGCGAACAAACGCGGCACTTTGGGCGGTATCGTTGGTGGCGATCGGTCTGTTCGCGGCGCAAACGGCCCTGGCCGATAACGACCGGCTGACGCTGCGCTACCTGCTCAACGCCGGGGTGATCGCTGGTGCGGCGCTGCTGGTGATGATCATCACGCGGCGGGGCGTGCGTGCGGTGCATGGGCCAGCACCAGAGCCGATCAGTCTGGTGCTGGCGGGGGCGGCGGCGTTGTGCCTGTGGGCACCGGCCTGGTGGCTGATGGACGCGCTCAATTACGTGCTGGACCGGCACGTCGGACTGCTGAACCTGCCGGAGCCGATCACCGGTTTGCAGGACCGGTTGTTGGGTGTGACGCTGCACTCAGCCAGTTACGAGCTGGGGATTGCGTTCGCCGTGGTGCTGCTGCCCTTGGCGGCCGCGTGGCTGTTGTGGGGATTGGTTCAGCCCGAACTGGATGCGCTGATCGGACGGCGGTGGGCCGCCATCGCCGCCGGGTTGGCAGGCGGCGCGTTCTTCGCGCTAACCTCCGTGCAAAATGTGGCACCCTCGCTGCCATGGGGTACGGCATCCGTACCGGGTTACGTCGTGATCGGGCTGGTCGCTGCGTGGGTTGTTTACCTGACCGGCTCGCCCTGGGCGGGCTTCACCGCGTTTGCGACATTTGCGTATGCGTCGTTTGCGTGGCGCGACGACCTGTTTCGCCAGTTTGCCGGGAAGGATTATTGGGATCCGGCCTGGCTGACGGTGCTGTTGCTGGGTACTTATGGCGCGGCGATCTGCTTGCAGGCGATCCGTTACCGCGTGGAACGTCCTCCAGAGCCGGATCGCCTGCGGAAACACCCTGCGGTGGTGTGGCTGGCGGCGATCATCTTGCTGACAGGCGTGATCATTCTGATCGCGCTGGACGGTGACGCGCGGCACCCTGGGGAACGCACGGCCAGCGCCACCCGCGATATGCTAGCACTTGACCGGATTACCTGATTAATGCGGGCTAGATGCGGCGTAGGAAGCCCACCAGCAGGCCCATCAATCCCAACGCGGCCAGAGCCAATATGATCATGATCGGCGCGACGCCGGTTTGCTGGGTAGGGGGCGGATTAGTGCGCGGTACGAGCACCGGCGTCACCGTGTATGGCGGGTAAGTGAAGGTCGGCAGCGGCTGTCCTGGAATCAAGGTGGGACCAGCCTGGCCGCCTTCGGGCGTAAAGAGGCCGGTCGGCGTGATGAGCGCCAGGGCGGTCAACGTGGCGAGCGCTCCGGGCGTGGCCTGGATAGCCTGCACTGTGCCCTGTTGGTTGATGAACTGCGGATCAATTGTCGGAATCTGGTCCAGTTCGACATCCGGGATCAGCGCGGGATCGCCGGTCAGCGTGACGACGCTGTTGTGTACCCAGGCTGACCCGATGGGTGATTCCGGATATTCAATCCAGTACCACTCAAAGCGCTTGCCGAGCACGGCGTAACGCGTGCCGGGGTAAATCTGGCCGAGGCGATCTTCGTTGATGTCGGGACCTGCACGCACGTTGGTCGCATCCTGGATTGCTTCGACAAACGGGCGACCTGCCGAGGTCGGGGTACGGGTTGGCGATTCGGTGGGCGGGCCGGGCGTTTCGGTCGGCGTGGGAAATTGAAGTTGAACCGGCGTCGGGTTATCCTGGGCGCGGGCAGTGGCGTGTGGGCTGCGGGTGCCGGCTGCTAATAACAGAATTCCGGCTGCAAACAGCAGGGCAATGCACAGGGCGGTGGTCTGTTTTCGCGAGAGGTAATGGCTCCTCAAAGGTAAAATGTCTCCGATCTGTCACCGTGCCCCCACAATTTCGCGCGGCCTAGCATACCGGAAAGACCGCCTGGGGGCAAGCAAGACGGCTACAGAGGGACACAGACAAAAAACCGAGGACCACAGAGGAAATCCATAATTCAATTTGATCCTTCTCTACGTTCTCCTGTCTTCCTCCTGCATTCCTCTATGGTCTGCTTTTTTCCGCTTTGCCCTCTACCACATGACCTTGTTCAGATCATAGTCGCGGGTTTGCTCCGCCTGCCGGTAGCCGTCTTCGCCCGGACGCGTGAGATAGCCCTGGTACTCCTGGTTGGGAAAGCCGTGCGCGGTCCATTCGCCCAACACAAAGGGCGGGACGACCACGCCCGGCGCGCAGTCTTCGCATTCTACCGGAATCCATTCTCCGTTGTAGCGACGCGCAATGTGCAGGTGCGTCCCATTGCTGCACTCCGCCCTGGCAGGACGGATGAGCCAGTTTGTCGCCCGCCTGCACGACCGTCCCTGCCGCGATGCGTTCGAAGTCGTCCATGTGGAGATATACAATCGTCCATCCGGTGAATTCGTTGCCGTCGCCGTCCAGATCGAGAATGACGTAGCCCTGGCCGCTGCGCGCGATGACGCCATGGGCGACGGCGGTCGCGAAATAGGGCGAAACATAACATGAGCCCTGCGCCGCGATCAGTTCATCTGGAGGTTTGGGTGGGGCAAAATCGATAGCGCTCCAGGCCGATCCGCTGTTATAACCGCCATGCGGCCCACCCGTGAAGACCCATTCTTCGCCCGGCGCGAACGGCAGAGTCAGGGTGGGCTGGGTGAGATCGGGCGGCGTCATCGGTTCGAACGCGTGCACGAAGGGGTCCCCGAACAGGCTGAGATAGGTCTGGAAAAAGCCCGTCGGGAACAGGTCGCGCTGCCATTGGGCGGGATCCGTCGTGAGGCTGAGCATGTATTCGACGCCGACCGTCCCAGCGTTGAGCGTCGGGGCGTAGAACACGCGCTGGCCGTCGCTGAGCGATAACGCCGTGATGCCACGGTATTTCCAACCATAATAGCCGTAATTGAGCGCGTCGGCAGCGTCGAGCGCCTGGCGCAGCAGACCTTCGCGCCCCGCCTGAATGATTCCCATCGGGTACTTGACCTGCTGTTCGGACGGGTACGCCTGGCTGAGCCAGCCGCCTCGGTATTCCAGCAGTGCGAGCAGCAGGCGCGGATTCACCCCGTAATTGCGCGCCACGAAGTCGAGGATCTCAACCCCGCTGGAAATCTCCCCGCCGCCGACATCCTCAGAATAGGCTTTGAGGAAGCCCTGGCTGTATTTGACTTCCGCTGCAATGCTGAAATCGGCGGCAGTGGGGCCATAGATCAGTTCGCTGTCGGGGATGATTTTGAGATCCGGACCCTGCAACGTCGATCCGGCCGGAACGGTGATCATCTGCCCGACTTCAAGGGAGTTGGGGTCGGCCAGCGTGTTGATCGCCAGCAGATCGTCAATCGTCACGCCAAACAACTGCGCGATAGTGGCAAGCGTGTCGTTAGGCTGCACCGCGTATTGGCCGCCTTGCTGCGGCTGGTAGCGGATCGGGTTGGGCGTGGCCACGATCGGCGTGTCCGTGGGGCGATCCGGCGTCAGAGTGGGGGCCAGGATCACGTTGCCGTTCTCGTCAAATTGGGGCGTGGCCGTGACGTAGATCACCTTGTTTCCTGATCCTGAACAGGCGGCCAATAGGGCCGTGCACGCGAGCGCGATAACGAACGCGACCATGCCGGAGATGTGTGCGGAGCGGGTCAGGCTATGAGACGCGGCGGGGGGCGGTGCCACCGTCATTGCAGCGCCTCATAGAGCCGGGCCAGGGACTGCGCGTAACGATAATGGGTGTCGCGGTGACCGTCCGGGTATTCTTCATAAGTGTGCGGGATGCCTAAAGTTTGCAGCTTGCGGTGCAGCAGGCGCGCCCCGACCTGAAGCTGGTATTCGTCAAACGTGCCCACGTCGATGAAGGCCCCGCGCATGGCACGCAGCGCTTCGGCGTAGCGCGGATCGTCCAGCTTGCGGATCGGGTCGTGTTCCAGCCAGCGCGCCCAGACGGATTCGTCCAGCGCGCCTGTGTCCGGGTCGATGGGCAGGTCGAAGCCGCGCGGCTGGTCCGGGTTGGAGCCGAAAGCCGCCGCGAAACAGACCGTCATGATCAAGTCCCAAAACGCACCGTTCTTGGGGCGGAGCGTGGGAATGTCGCGAATGAAGGCATCGATTCCGCCGAATTTGGCGAGCTGCTGGTGCATCCGGCTGAGGCCCGGCAGACAGGTATACTCCCAATAGAGATCGCCGCTCTGGCAGGCAAACGCGCCGAAAACCTCGGGGTGGTGCATAGCCTGCGTGATCGCGCCGAATCCTCCGCTGCTGCGGCCCAGAATGCCCCGGTGAGCGCGATCTGGAGCCGTGCGGTAATCGCGATCCACCAGGGGGATAACTTCATCGATCAGGTAATCCTCGTAGCGCCCCATGCCCGCCGAGTTGATGTACTGTGACCCGCCGAAGCGCGTCCACATATCCGGCATGACCACGATCACCGGGCCGATGACGCGATCGGTGATGAGTGTGTCAAGCTGTTGCTTAATCGAGACATCCCAAGGCCGCCAGTTCATCAGCGACTCGCCGGTGCTGCCGTGGCTGCTCAGAAGATAGAGCGTCGGGTAGCGGCGGTTGGTGGCGTCATCGTGGCCTGGCGGCAGATAAACGGTGACTCGCCGGATGAACGGATCGCCGAGTGGGTTGTCGCGTAAGACGCGGCTTTCCAGGACGGGTTGTTCGATGCGACTCGCGCTGAAGATCACGCTACACTCTCCTCCCTCTAAGTGCGTCCCATTGTAGCCAAGCCGTCATCCGTCGGCAACAGATGCAGGTCGGACCGGCGAGGCAATTTGGCGATGGCCTGCGAGCGTAGCCGCCCAGCTTGTTCCGCCTTGAAAATCCCGACAACGATTAGGCAAACGGGCAGGTGTGCTGGTATAGTAGGGAGGCAGCGGCATTAACGGGCGATAGTGGCACTCAACGGAGGTTATGCATGCCCCGAGCGTCAAGCGTTAAGGAAGTTTTCGAGAACATTGATCAGGGATTCCAGCCAGCCAAAGCGGAAGGCGTTGATGCGATCTTCCAGTTTGTGCTGACAGGTGATGACGGCGGCACGTATTGGATCCGGGTGGCGAATAACCAGGCCGAGGTCCACGAAGGTCAGAGCGAAGATCCGACCATGACGATTACATCGACCGCCGAAGATTATCTCGCGTTGGTCAACGGCGATCTCAACCCCATGATGGCCTTCATGCAGGGCAAAATCAAGGTCAAGGGTGACATGGGGCTGGCGCTCAAGTTGCAGGCGCTGTTCGGTCTGGGTTAACCCAAGCCACCCATCCCATTACTATGCAGTCAGAGGCGCGATCACCAGCGATCGCGCCTTTGTGCGTGTTGCGGACTGCGCACCGCGCCCACTACGGGATCGGGACGCGCAGCCGGAGTTGTTGCAGCGCGCGCAGTGCGGCGAGACCCCGATTGGGCACACCATACGAGGCGAGATCGGCATCCGTGAAGCTGTCATTTGCACCGGACGAAGTCAGACGTAGATCAGAAGCGTAACCGCTACCGGGCGCCGCCTCATTGACGGCGCGCCAGACATTGACCAACGGAAGATTCGCGCCGGTCGCGAGATTCACGATCGCGCTGTTGTAGTCACCTGCGCGCGAGCCTGGATCATCCGGAGCGGGAATCGTCGTCAGGACCGGGATCGCGCCTTGTCCGGCGATGGTCTGCACGATGGTTTGCAAACTCTGCGCGAACTGGTCGGGCGGTGTGCCGGACAGCATGTCATTGCGGCCCACCACCACGAAGACTGCCACGGGCGTATCCACGCGCAGTTCGCAGGCCAGTGGTGTTTCACCCGGCTGGCAGACGTTGCCGTTGGCCAGCCCCGGGTTGAGCAGGTCCGCCGCGCGCCAATCCGTACCCGAGGCCAGCGCGCCGCCCATCTGGAAGCTGTTGCCGCCGGTGGGCAGGGGCGTGCTGACGAAGTAGAAGACCAGATCGCTCAGATCGTTTGCATCTGGTAGCGCGCCGAAGTTCCCCGATCCATCACCTAAATCACTCAGGAAGTCGCCCGGTGTGATATCGCCGACGACGCTGAACACGCCTGGGTTCATCACCCCCTGGCCGCGCTGGTACAGGCCGCGCACGTTGCCCAATACGGGATCGTCCAGCGACGGGATGACCGGGATATCGCGCAAGTTGGGGCCGTTCGATGGCGGGACCGGAGTCGGAGGTGCGGGCGCGATGACCGTCACGCTGAAGGTGGTCGAGCCGGTGCCGCCGCGCCCATCGTCGACCGAGACGGTGATGTTGGCCGTGCCGGGCGCGTTGGCGGTCAGCGCGATCTGCCCCATCTGCGGGACGGACGCGCCGACGATGCCGCCATTGTCGCTGATGGCGACCGGGTTGGAGAGCGGATCGCCATCCGGATCGGAGGCGTTGAAATTGACGGTCACCGCCTCGCCGAGATTGAGCGACACCGGGGCGATGGGGTCGATGACCGGGTTGCGGTTGGGCTGGATGACCGTCACGCTGAAGGTAGTCGAGCCGGTGCCGCCGCGTCCGTCATCGACGGAGACGGTGATGTTGGCTGTGCCGGGGGCGTTAGCGGTCAGCGCGATCTGGCCCATCTGCGGGACGGACGCGCCGACGATGCCGCCATTATCGCTGATGGCGACCGGGTTGGAGAGCGGATCGCCATCGGGATCGGAGGCATTGAAAGTGACGGTCACCGCCTCGCCGAGATTGAGCGACACCGGAGCGATCGGGTCGATGACCGGGTTGCGATTGGGCTGGATGACCGTCACGCTGAAGGTAGTCGAGCCGGTGCCGCCGCGTCCATCATCGACGGAGACGGTGATGTTGGCTGTGCCGGGCGCGTTAGCGGTCAGCGCGATCTGCCCCATCTGCGGGACGGACGCGCCGACGATGCCGCCGTTGTCGCTGATGGCGACCGGGTTGGAGAGCGGATCGCCATCCGGATCGGAGGCATTGAAATCGACGGTCACCGCCTCGCCGAGATTGAGCGACACCGGAGCGATGGGGTCGATGACCGGGTTGCGGTTGGGCTGGATGACCGTCACGCTGAAGGTAGTCGAGCCGGTGCCGCCGCGTCCGTCATCGACGCGAGACGGTGATGTTGGCTGTGCCGGGGGCGTTAGCGGTCAGCGCGATCTGCCCCATTTGCGGGACGGACGCGCCGACGATGCCGCCATTGTCGCTGATGGCGACCGGGTTGGAGAGCGGATCGCCATCCGGATCGGAGGCGTTGAAATTGACGGTCACCGCCTCGCCGAGATTGAGCGACACCGGAGCGATGGGGTCGATGACCGGGTTGCGGTTGGGCTGGATGACCGTCACGCTGAAGGTAGTCGAGCCGGTGCCGCCGCGTCCATCATCGACCGAGACGGTGATGTTGGCTGTGCCGGGGGCGTTAGCGGTCAGCGCGATCTGCCCCATTTGCGGGACGGACGCGCCGACGATGCCGCCATTGTCGCTGATGGCGACCGGGTTGGAGAGCGGATCGCCATCCGGATCGGAGGCGTTGAAAGCGACGGTCACCGCCTCGCCGAGATTGAGCGACACGCGGAGCGATCGGGTCGATGACCGGATTGCGGTTGGGCTGGATGACCGTCACGCTGAAGGTAGTCGAGCCGGTGCCGCCGCGCCCATCATCGACCGAAACGGTGATGTTGGCCGTGCCGGGCGCGTTGGCGGTCAGCGCGATTTGCCCCATTTGCGGGACGGACGCGCCGACGATGCCGCCATTGTCGCTGATGGCGACCGGGTTGGAGAGCGGATCGCCATCGGGATCGGAGGCGTTGAAATTGACGGTCACCGCCTCGCCGAGATTGAGCGACACCGGAGCGATGGGGTCGATGACCGGATTGCGATTGGGCTGGATGACCGTCACGCTGAAGGTCGTCGAGCCGGTGCCGCCGCGCCCATCATCGACCGAAACGGTGATGTTGGCTGTGCCGGGCGCGTTGGCGGTCAGAGCGATTTGCCCCATCTGCGGGACGGACGCGCCGACGATGCCGCCGTTGTCGCTGATGGCGACCGGGTTGGAGAGCGGATCGCCGTCCGGATCGGAGGCATTGAAATTGACGGTCACCGCCTCGCCAAGATTGAGCGACACCGGGGCGATGGGGTCGACCACCGGGTTGCGATTGGGAATCGGCGTAAACGTTGGAGTATTCGTCGGCGTCGGCGTGACGGTCGATGTATCCGTCGGAATCGGCGTATCGGTCAGCGTTGGCGTGAACGTCGGCGTGACGGTCGGTGTATCCGTCGGAATCGGCGTATCGGTCGGCGTTTCCGTGAAGGTCGGCGTGAAGGTCGGCGTGTCCGTCGGAATCGGCGTATCGGTCGGCGTTTCAGTGAAGGTCGGTGTGTCCGTCGGAATCGGCGTGTCGGTCGGCGTTTCCGTGAAGGTCGGCGTGAACGTCGGTGTATCCGTCGGAATCGGCGTATCGGTCGGCGTTTCCGTGAAGGTCGGCGTGAACGTCGGTGTATCCGTCGGAATCGGCGTATCGGTCGGCGTTTCCGTGAAGGTCGGCGTGAACGTCGATGTATCCGTCGGAATCGGCGTATCGGACGGCGTTGGTGATGCAGTGGACGTTTCGGTGGAGGTTGCCGTAGATGTCGGCGTCTCCGTAAAGGTCGGCGTATAGGTGGGCGTATCCGATGGAGACGGAGTTACCGTTGGCGTGTCGGTCGGCGGCAGCGTGCCAGTAGGCGTATCGCTCGGTGTCATTGTGACGGTGGATGTCGCAGTCGCCGTAGGCGTTTCCGTGAACGTGGCCGTAGGTGTCGGTGTTTCGGTGAAGGTCGCCGTAGACGTCGGCGTCTCAGTGGGTGTCGCCGTAGATGTTGGCGTGTCCGATGGAGTCGGAGTTACCGTCGGCGTGTCGGTTGGCGGCAGCGTACCGGTCGGCGTATCACTGGGCGTCATTGTGACGGTGGATGTCGCAGTCGCCGTGGGCGTTTCCGTGAATGTGGCCGTAGGTGTCGGTGATTCAGTGAACGTCGGCGTAAACGTCGGCGTTTGCGATGGCGTCCCAGTCAGTGTCGCCGTAGATGTCGGCGTAGCCGTGAACGTTGGCGTATCGGTCGGCGTGTTAGTCGGCAACAATGTCCCGGTCGGTGTATCGCTGGGCGTCATTGTGACGGTGGGCGACAGGGTCGGGGTCGGAGTTTGAGTGAATGTCGCGGTAAAGGTCGGCGTGTGGGTGAGCGTCGGCGTAAAGGTAGGTGTAGTGGTCGCCGTGGCGGTCGCGGTCGGACTTGCCGTGGCCGACGGCGTGAAGGTCAGCGTTGGCGGAATTACACCGATTCCTATGGTCGCACACGTGCCTGTTGTCGTCGTGAAGCGCGCATCCACCCATCCGAACGTGCCCGCAATCGCAATCTGCCACCACTGCCCCTGCGGGTCGCGTGCGTTGACCGCGAACTGCTGGCCCGCAGACACGATCGTCATGAGCATGTAATTGGGACCGGGCCCGCTGTAGACGGTGAGTCCATTTTGGACGACGGTCACGCGGCACGGGAGCGGCGTCAGAGTGAGCGTAGGTGTGCCGGGCGGGAGCGGCGTCGGCGGGTAGTAAATCGTCGGCGTGGGCGGAAGCGGTGTATTGGTGGGGGGCAGCGTCGGTAGCACCGAATTGGGGCGTGGCGTCGGAGTAGGCGGCGGCAGCGTGATGCCGATGCGCGAGCAGTCACCCAACTGGCGGACGTAGGACCCGCTCACCCAGCCGGTGAGCCCGCCGTACAGCACTTGCCACCAGGAATCCGGATAAATCTGGCGACCCGTGACGATCAGCTCTTGCCCGATGCTGGACGCGCCGATGATACTATAGGCCAGGCTTGGGCCGACACGCACATTCAGCGCGCCGACAGACACCTGCACGCGGCAGGTGAGATCTCTGTTGCGTGGGGAACGGAGTTGCGAACGGCAGGGTAGGGGCGGGCGTCTGGGTGATGTCGGCGGCCCGCGCACGCACAATCAGCGTGAGGGTCGCGGACTGACCCTGAATGGTGCTGCGATAGGGGACGATTTCAAGCGTGTGCTCACCCACCGTCAGCGGTCGCCAGGTGAGCAGCACCTGAAACTGCCGATCCCCTGCGTCCAGGTTGGGCGACGCTTGCGATCCGACCACGAATCCATTTTCGAGCAGCTCGACACGCGTCACACCGATGACATCCGTCGCGATGGCGTAGATCAGAACATCGGTATCCAGCAGCACTTCGGCGTTATCGTCGGGGGCTTGGATGACCACCGCCGGCTTGCCACCCTGGCTGATGGGAGTCGGCTGTGCGCCTGGCTGTTTTTGCTTGCCGGTACTCAGATTGCAGGCCAGCGCGGCCAGCAGCAGCAAGACCACAACGAGCGTCACCGGTCCCAGGATGAGCGTGCGGCGTGTGCTGGATGTCATAGCATTCCTCCGGCTGAAAATCAGGTTGCGGTGCGCCTCACGGCGCGATCGAGCAACAGCCCGGCCATCGGCCCGGCTGATCGCTGTATCCCCAGTCTATGACGGATGCACAGTGCCCGTCAACACGGGGTGGGTCGCCGCCCAGCGAACCGCGTACCAGCGGTGGTCAGACGGTGGGCGAGCATGGGTCAGGCGGTGGAATAAGCCAGGGCGCGCTATTCGGCCCCGGCGGGAATGTTGCCGTAGCCGGAAATGGCGTCGCGGAGGACATGCCAATCCACCAGCCCGGTCATCAGGACATGCGCGTACCCGTCGCGCTCGACAGCGATCACGGTCAGGTATTCGGGATCGTTCACTTCGGGTCCAAACGCCGCAGCCAAGGCGTCCAGCAAATCCTGGCTGGCGACGCCGAACACTGCCTCGGCGGGCGTAGCGTCGCTCAACACGAGGTCCATCCCGGCCCAGTCATCGCCGAGCTTGCGCTGCAGCGCGCCTTTGAGCTGCGCGCCGGTGTCGGTACGGACCACGCTCAACGCGACGAAAACCGAATCTGGCAGGGCGTGGATCGCCTCACGGTCGAGAATCGCCTGCGACAACATGCGTTGCTGCGCGATGCATTCGCTGCACGATGCAGACAGAGTATTCAGAATAACCCCTCGGCCGAGATAATCAGCCAACGTATGAGTTTGTCCCTGGTCGTCCGTGAAAGATGCATACAGCCAGTCGCCCGGCGGGATGGCCCCCTCGACGCTCGGCGCTGTGCTTTCGAGCCGGTCCAGGGTGGGGAATGCGGTGGGTGCCTGGTTTGGGACCTGCGTGGGGAAACGGGTGGCGGTCGGCTTAACCGTCGGCCAGGGGGTGCTGGTAGCATACGAAATGGGCGAGGGTGTCACGTTTTCAAAGGGGGCATCGAGCTGAGATGGCGTGGCTTTGGTCTTGCCGCCACAAGCCGACAGCACGACCGCAAACGCGACGGTCATCGTTATGATCCAAAGCAGATGCAGAGTTTTCATACTGATCCTCGATCGCTGAAGTTGTGTGCTCTCCCCATTATAAGATAGAGTGCCGCGCTGTGCTCCTATTGGCCGCATGCCCGTAATGCGATCGGGCCAAACGAGTTGGCGTGAGGGCGAAGTCCTGCCAAAATCGATCACAACGAAGGGTATCGAGCCAAGCGGGAGGGCTGTATGCGGGTCGGGATAATCGGCGCGGGAGCTGTCGGGGCAACGACGGCTTACGCGCTGCTCATGCGGGGAACTGTGCGCGAGATCGTTCTGGTGGATTTGAACAGCGCGCGCGCGCAGGCCGAAGCGGACGATCTACTGCACGCGGCACCCTTTGCCTACGCGGTCGATGTACGCGCCGGGGGGTATGCTGATCTGGAAGACAGCCAGATCGTGATCATTACGGCGGGCGTCGCTCAGCGGCCTGGCGAAACACGGCTGCAACTTCTGGAACGCAACGCGGGCGTGTTCCGCAGTATTGTGCCGGAAGTGCTGCGCTATGCCCCGGACGCTGTGCTGATCGTGGCGACAAACCCGGTCGACATCATGACGCATCTCACGGCGCGTTATGCGGCGGAATTCGGCGTCCCGACCCACCGCGTGATCGGGTCCGGCACGACGCTCGACACGGCACGTTTTCGCGCCCTGCTGGGGCGGCATATCGGCGTCGATCCCCAGCATGTCCACGCGTATGTGCTGGGCGAGCACGGCGATTCCGAGGTGTTGGCGTGGTCAGGCGTGGGCATTGGCGGTATTCCGCTCGACGAGTTTTGTGTCGCGCCGGGCTCGGAGGTTACCGACGAAGTCAAACGCGCGATTGACGACCAGGTGCGTAACGCCGCCTACCGTATTATCGAGGGCAAAGGGGCAACCTATTATGGAATCGGCAGCGCGATGGCGCGTGTAGTCGACGTCATTCTGCGCGATCAGCGGGCAATCTTGACGGTCTGCACGCCAGTCGCGGAAATCGCAGGCGTGCCCGATGTGACGGTAGCGCTGCCTAACCTGGTCGGCGGGGCGGGGGTGTTGTCACAGTGTTTGCTGGCGCTCAGCGAGGACGAAAATCGGGCGCTGCATGCCAGCGCCCAGATTGTG
Organism: uncultured Chloroflexia bacterium; assembly: GCA_963826505.1. Lineage (GTDB taxonomy): Bacteria > Chloroflexota > Anaerolineae > Aggregatilineales > Aggregatilineaceae > CAWGXG01. The sequence goes on along the minus strand of CAWGXG010000008.1, from coordinate 1,370,422 downwards.
CGAGATGCGATTGTCAGCCTGGAGCAAGTGGGCAAATAGGCGGACGGCGCGGGCCCTAAAGGCTCGCTGCGGCCGTTCTGGGAGGCTGTCCGTTGCTGTGCGTGACTTCATCGGTCCAGGGGCGGGTCTCGGCATAGAGCAGATCGGCCAGCACCATCAGCCGGTTTAGCCGGTAGCTATCCTGGCGATCGGGTTGGTCAATCTGACCTTGTTCCACAGCGTGTTGAAGCTCACGCAGGACGGAGAGCGCCTTCATGATGCGCCCTTCGGCCTCGGCGAGGTCTTCCCATAGGATACTGTAAAGATCGCTTTGCATGATGATCTTCCTCCGTCACGGTCTTACCACCCAAGTATTACTCTACGCTGTAAAACCCCGGAAATCATCATACGTTTCGCACAAGGTCGCCCAAAGTCTGTTCGTGCAAAAGTGACGAACATCACAAATAACTTTGGTTGCACTACAACCAACGTTCCAGCCAGGGATAGGCTTGCGCGCCGTTCCAGGCGTGCTCGCCCTCGAAGATCGCTCGGCCAAGCCGGTCCTCCGCGCCGAAACACGCATAGATCGCTTGAAGATCTGAGTAGGCGCGGTTCGCGCCCGCGATGGGGAAGATCGGATCGCGCTTGCCGGATTCCACAAACAGCGGGCGCGGCGCGATCAGCCCGGCAATGTCCGAGATTTCCGCGTATTGGACGATGCCGGGGATGTAGTTGCAGCCACAGTGCCGAATCGCCATGATCGAATCGCGGAAGGTGTTGACGTAACCGCTCACGACGGCGCAGTCGATGCGCGGTTCGAGCGCTGCAGAGAACAGCGTCACGGTCCCGCCGCCCGACAATCCGACACAGCCCACGCGCGCGCTGATCGGTTCCGGGCGCATGCTAATGTAATCCACAAGCCGCATGATGTCCCATATACGCAGACCGAGCAAGGTCTTGCCACACAGCATGGCCGTCAACCCGGCGGCATAGCACGAGGCGTACCAGGCCGGATCATTACGGTCGGACAATGCCTCGTCTTCCATGCGCTCGCCCATTGCGCGCAGTACGGGCGCAAAGACCATGTAGCCGCGTTCGGCCAACTGGCGGGCGTAGTCGTAATTTAGGGCGCGCATCACCTCCACTTCAACAGGACTACCCGGCGCGCCGATCACCAGCCGCGCGCCGCCGGTGCCGTGTCCGTGCACAGCGATCAGCGGGCGTAAGGGTAGGGTGGGCTGGTGCGGGATCAGCACATAGACCGGCATATACTCGCCTGGTAACGTCTGGATCACGATCAGTTCCACCGTGAAGGCTTCGGCCTCGGTGACGCGAAGCGTGTGCGGATCGAGCACGCAGCGATCGGCGGGAAAACCGCCCAATAACTGTGTGACTTTGGCGCGCAGGGTTTGCTGCCATGCTTCGGCCTCGGACTGCGTCGCCGCGTTGAAGGCAAGCTGGCGCGGCGTAGTGTCGTACAAATTCCACAACCCGGGCAGGGTGCGGAGTTCGAAGTCCGAGAGATCGTGTGGGTCGGATGGCGTGGGCATGGGGTCGCCTCTTTCGCTGCTTCTTGCAGCCGGTAAAGGATGGGTCACGTCACGAGATTTACCAATACCATGTTTGGCTGCCGCGCGCCAGAACTGGGGTGGGGGGGAGGCAAACGCCTTAGGCACGTTGCGCAAATCTCTATTTCAGACATGGTTTAAGCGCGCAGCTTTGCATTCAGACTGGGAAAGATAGGACATCAGTACCATATTCATGAGTTTTTAGGTTTCGTGTGAATTCGTCGATGACTGTCCTATGGTAGAATGATTACGGTCACGCGTATGGTTGGCATTGGAAACTTTGCTCCCCCCGTTGTTGCCTATTCCATTGAAAACTTGGCCGTGTGATTTTCTGTCCGCCCGATTTGTTTCTTCGCACGAACACAGAATCACCTAAAGGAGCTAGGAAATCATGAAATTGGCACGTTGTGTTGTTCTTTTGGCGGTCGTTGTCGCCGCCGCCGCAGGTATCCCCTCCCGGAATACTGTCCATGCCCGCGCGATGTGCGCGCTCATAGACATCTACGCACCAGCGGAGCCTCAGGAAGTTGGTGAGGGTATGGGGGGCCGCTGGCAGGGGTATTTGGAAGAGGGGACAGTTGTTCAATACTTCATGGATTACGAATTGTACGACGGCGGGGGCGGTATCGGTGTTTGGTACGGTATCGTCGATCCGGGTGGGTCTCCTCCGGACGTGTACAGCGACGACGGTCCCGCCCCGGTGAGTGGATCATTTGTAATTCCGTCCAGCGGCAACTATACCATCGAGGCTGGGGCCGGCAGCGATACGGTCAATGGTGCTATGGTGCGGGTGTTGGTTCAAGCTACATGCCAGGGCGACTCGGTCAACCTGACCTGCGAGTTCATCGCCACGGTTTCGGGGCCCCCCGAAGGTGGCAGCGTCCCCGCTGATCTTGCCGCGGGCACACTCGTTTCGCTGGTCGCCGAGAATTCCGATCCAACTTGCCCGGTGGAAGGCAACATCCATCAAGGCAGTTGCGGCGGAACCCTAATGGCTCAGGCCCGCGGGATTGGCACCGCGCAAACGACACTGCTCATCTCAGACGGTGGAACGTATGAATTCTGTATCGGTGGTTTGCCGCCTGATGTGGATGAAGGCTGCTGGGAGACCACCGTCACACTGACTGCGTACTCAGGCTGCCAACTGACGGCGGGATGTCCGCTCATGGTGAATTTGCCCGCAAGCGCGGTTGTCGGGGCAGTCGTCTCTGATACGCGCCTCTTCTTCGAACCGGGATCGGCGATTGAACCAGAGCTGGTCCTCGAAGCTGGCAAGACGGCTTATGTGCTGGGCGTCGACCAGACGGGCGCTTACTATAAAATCGTTTGGGGATGCGATTATCTGTGGGTGCCAGTTGGGGCGATGGGTCCTAACCCGGACAGCGTGTGGAACAGCAAACCTTTGCCCACGGGTGTTGTCAACTGATCTAATCTTCGCACGGTTTTGATTGTGTGAAACCGGATCTCAGAAGTTGGTCAAACAAAAAACTACCCGGTGTATCAGCCGGGTAGTTCTTTTTTGTGTCGGGGCGCCCGGATTTGAACCGGGGGCCTCTTGCACCCCATGCAAGCGCGCTAGCCAAGCTGCGCCACGCCCCGCAACAGGTGCAATAGTAACGGTTTTAGCCCGAACCGTCAAGGTCGGGTTTCGGTTAGTTTTCGGTTCGGTATAAGGGCTGTTGGAAAATGTCCCGGCGTGTAGATGCCAGGGGGAGGGGGAAAAGAGAAGAGGTCGAGAGGGTTGGCGATGACCTACGCTCCCAGGGGGCTACCCCCCCAGTACCATCGGCGCGGGTGGGCTTAACGACCGGGTTCGAGAAGGGACCGGGTGTACCCCCACCGCTAAAATCACCAAACCGCTCGACCTCGACTACACAAAGGTGATGGTTAGTGCGGACACATGCGTATGAGTAAGCTGCCAGAACACCAGCCACTCCGTATCACGGCGGATAAGCCCTCGACCATTAGTACCGGTCAGCTGCACGTATTACTACGCTTCCACCTCCGGCCTATCAAGCTGGTGGTCTCCCAGCGGTCTTACCCGGTTACCCGGTGAGGAGGCTCATCTTGAGGCGAGTTTCCCGCTTAGATGCTTTCAGCGGTTATCTCTGCCGCAGGTCGCTACCCGGCGATGCCACGGGCGTGACAACCGGCACACGAGCGCTGCGTCCACCCCGGTCCTCTCGTACTAGGGGCAGCCCCTCTCAACCTCCTTGCGCCCACAGCGGATAGAGACCGACCTGTCTCACGACGGTCTGAACCCAGCTCACGTACCGCTTTAATGGGCGAACAGCCCAACCCTTGGGACCTGATCCAGCCCCAGGATGCGATGAGCCGACATCGAGGTGCCGAGCCTGGTCGTCGATGTGAACTCTTGGACCAGACTAGCCTGTTATCCCCGGGGTAGCTTTTATCCGGTAAGCCACGGCCCTTCCACTCGGTACCGTGGGATCACTAAGCCCGACTTTCGTCTCTGCTCGACGCGTTGGTCTCGCAGTCAAGCGCCCTTTTGCCTTTACACGCATCGGTTGGTTTCCATTCAACCTGAGGGCACCTTTGGGCGCCTCCGTTACTCTTTCGGAGGCGACCGCCCCAGTCAAACTACCCGCCTGTCACTGTCCCGCTGCCGGCTAACGGTCAGCGGTTAGGGCCAAGACTTCGCCAGGCTGGTATCTCAACGCTGGCTCCACCGAGGCTAACGCCCCAGCTTCTCGGCCTCCCAGCTATGCTGCACAAACCAAGCCCTAACGCAATGACAAGGTGTAGTAAAGCTCCACGGGGTCTTTTTGTCCTGCTGCGGGTAACGCGCATCTTCACACGTACTTCAATTTCGCCGGGTCCCTCGTTGAGACAGTGCTCCACTCGTTACGCCATTCGTGCGGGTCGGAACTTACCCGACAAGGAATTTCGCTACCTTAGGACCGTTATAGTTACGGCCGCCGTTCACTGGGGCTTCGGTTCAGAGCGTCGGGTTTCCCCTAACCCCTCCCCTTAACCTTCCAGCACTGGGCAGGCGTCAGCCCCTATACTTCCGCTTTCGCGTTTGCAGAGACCTGTGCTTTTGTTAAACAGTCGGCAGAGCCCTTTCACTGCGACCCCCTCGCGGGGGCGCCCCTTCTCCCGAAGTTACGGGGCCATTTTGCCTAGTTCCTTAACGAGGGTTTCCCCGTTCACCTTGGTATTCTCTACCCGTCTACCAGTGTCGGTTTGCGGTACGGGCACCGGAACTTCATCACTTAGAAGCTTTTCTCGGCAGCCGGCTTGACCCACTTGTGACCCGTAGGTACCGCCATCGCGCTTTGGCCTCAGGGGCGGATTTACCAACCCCCTCACCGGCTACTACGCTTGGCACCGCCATCCACTGCGGCGGCTGGGCTAGCCCACTGCGTCCCTCCATCGCTCCATCCCGGTGGTACTGGAATATTAACCAGTTGTCCATCACCTACGCCTTGCGGCCTCGGCTAAGGCCCGACTAACCCGACGCGGACTGACCTTCCGTCGGAACCCTAAGACGTTCGGCGAACATGGTTCTCACATGTTTTACGCTACTCATGCCAGCATTCTCACTTCACCGCGCTCCACCAGCCCTTGCCGGTCTGGCTTCTCTGCCCGGTGAACGCTCCCCTACTACGCCGCCCGAAGGCGACATCCCTAGCTTCGGTAATACGCTTGAGCCCCGTTACATTATCCGCGCAGGAGCGTTTGACCAGTGAGCTATTACGCACTCTTTAAAGGGTGGCTGCTTCTAAGCCAACCTCCTGGCTGTCTAAACACTCCCACCTCGTTTCCCACTAAGCGTATATTTGGGGACCTTAGCTGGGGGTCTGGGCTGTTTCCCTCTCGACCACGAAACTCATCTCCCGTAGTCCGACTGCCACGCCCCTGTCTGAGCATTCAGAGTTTGGTTGGGTTTGGTAACCGTGAGGCCCCTAGCCCATCCAGTGCTTTACCTCCCAGACAGTCTCGCGTAACGCTAGCCCTAAAGCTATTTCGGGGAGAACAAGCTATCTCCAAGTTCGTTTGGCATATCACCCCTACCCACAGCTCATCCCTCAATTTTGTAACATTGAAAGGTTCGGCCCTCCACGACGGATTAGCGTCGCTTCAGCCTGGCCATGGGTAGCTCACCTGGTTTCGTGTCTTATCCCTGCGACTGCTCGCCCTCTTCAGACTCGCTTTCGCTCTGGCTCCGGGTGTTCCTCCCTTAACCTCGCCACAGAAATAAACTCGCTGGCTCATTCTCCAAGAGGCACGCCATCAGGTCTTGCGACCCTCTGACTGGTTGTAAGCGCACGGTTTCAGGTTCTATTTCACTCCCCTTACCGGGGTTCTTTTCACCTTTCCCTCACGGTACTGCTCCGCTATCGGTCGTCAACTGTATTTAGCCTTGGAGAGTGGGCTCCCCAGCTTCCCACAGGATTAGCGTGCCCCGTGGTACTCAGGTACAGCGCCCCGCAGCTCCCCGTCCGTGTACCGGGCTATCACCGTCTTTGGCCGGCCTTTCCAGAGCCATTCCACTTCTGGTCGCTGCGTTTATGCGCTGCCCTCCAACCCCAAACGGCATGCCGCTTGGTTTGGGCTGTTTCCCTTTCGCTCGCCACTACTCGGGAAATCGTTTCTTTTCCTCCGGGTACTGAGATGTTTCAGTTCCCCGGGTTCCCTTCGTCTCACTATGTGTTCATGAGACGATACGCGGGCATTCCCCCGCGTGGGTTTCCCCATTCGGACACCTCCGGCTCGTGCGGGTGCACACCCCTCACCGGAGCATTTCGCTGTGTACCGCGTCCTTCATCGGCAGTTGACGCCAAGGCATCCCCCGTACGCTCTTAGTAGCTTATCCCGCATGTGATACGGAGTCCCTGATGTTCTCGCGTTACTCTTTCGCATGTGTATGCACTTGTTAAGGTGCGCCCGAGGGTCACCCCCCGGTGAGTGTGCCCAAGACCCTTGGACCCACTCACCGACCGGTGCGGCCTCTGTGGAGACGAGGGGACTCGAACCCCTGGCCTATGCCTTGCAAAGGCACCGCTCTCCCAACTGAGCTACGTCCCCGCCCTGTGGGTCTGAGCCGGCTCGAACGGCTGACCTCTCGCTTATCAGGCGAGTGCTCTAACCAACTGAGCTACAGACCCTCCATAGCACGTCGCGGCCCTTGCGGACCGCGCCTCAGCTTGCTAAGGTGCTGCGCCGGTCACCCGGCGTCCCCTTAACAACAGCTCAGTGGTAGGAAGGCGTGCTGGGGTGGGGCGCTCGCGCGCTCCTCCTCAGGCTTTTAGAAAGGAGGTGATCCAGCCGCACCTTCCGGTACAGCTACCTTGTTACGACTTCGTCCCAGTCACCAGCCCTGCCTTCGGCGGCTGCTTCCTTACGGTTAGCCCACCGACTTCAGGCATGACCAGCTCCCATGACGTGACGGGCGGTGTGTACAAGGCCCGGGAACGTATTCACCGCAGTATAGCTGACCTGCGGTTACTAGCAACTCCGGCTTCATGTAGGCGGGTTGCAGCCTACAATCCGAACTGAGACCAGCTTTCTCTGGATTGGCTCCCCCTCGCGGGTTGGCGACCCATTGTACTGGCCATTGTAGCGTGTGTGTAGCCCTGGACATAAAGGCCATGCTGACTTGACGTCATCCCCACCTTCCTCCCGCGTTCAACGGGCAGTCCCGCCAGACACGTGTAACTGACGGCGAGGGTTGCGCTCGTTACCGGACTTAACCGAACATCTCACGACACGAGCTGACGACAGCCATGCAGCACCTGTGACGGCTCCCGAAGGTCGGTCCCCTTTCGGTTCCCTACCACCGCCATGTCAAGCCCAGGTAAGGTTCTTCGTGTAGCCTCGAATTAAACCACACGCTCCGCTGCTTGTGCGGGCCCCCGTCAATTCCTTTGAGTTTTAACCTTGCGGCCGTAGTCCCCAGGTGGTGGACTTATCACGTTTGCTTCGGCACTGCAGCTATCCACCGCAACACCTAGTCCACATCGTTTACGGCATGGACTACCGGGGTTTCTAATCCCGTTCGCTCCCCATGCTTTCGCGTCTGAGCGTCAGGTCAGGCCCAGCGTGCCGCCTTCGCCACTGGTGTTCCTCCGGATCTCTACGCATTTCACCACTACACCCGGAATTCCACACGCCTCTACCTACCTCTAGTCGCGCAGTTTCGCACGTCCTCGCCCGGTTGAGCCTGGGCGCTTTCACGCACGACTTACGCGTCCGCCTGCACGCGCTTTACACCCAGTAAATCCGGATAACGCTCGCCTCCTACGTTTTACCGCGGCTGCTGGCACGTAGTTAGCCGAGACTTATTCCGGGGGTACCGTCCTTCCTCTTCCCCCCGAAAAGCGGTTTACAACCCGAAGGCCGTCATCCCGCACGCGGCGTTGCTGCGTCAGGCTTTCGCCCATTGTCGCAATATCCCTTACTGCTGCCTCCCGTAGGAGTTTGGCCCGTCTCTCAGTGCCAGTGTGGGGGGTCACCCTCTCAGGCCCCCTACCCGTCCTCGCCTTGGTAGGCTCTTACCCTACCAACTAGCTGATGGGTCACAGCCCCCTCCTTCAGCGCCGAAGCTTTCCTCGTGGGCTTCTAATCCCCACGAACGTACGCGGTATTAGCCACCGTTTCCAGTAGTTATCCCCCGCTGAAGGGCAGGTCAGCCATGTGTTACTCACCCGTTCGCCACTTTCACTCAATCGAAATTGAGCTCACGTTCGACTTGCATGTATTAGGCACGCCGCCAGCGTTCATCCTGAGCCAGGATCAAACTCTCCGTATTTAACAGAGTTTTGCTCACAAGCCTCTTCAGACCTGTGTAAGTTCCTTACTGGTTGTGCTTTCGCACTGCTTTCGCTTCCTACCACTCTGCTGTTGTTAAGGTGCCGCTCAGTAGGTTCTTGACTATGTAGTGTGCTGTCTTGTTTGTTCCATCTGAGCGGGGGGTATTCTAACAGAGCACCAGGGGTGTGGCAAGGGCCAATCTTGGGGAATTCCGAAAAGAGTTCCCCTATAAGCCCGAACCGCCAGACGTGCGGCGCTAACCGGGCATTGAACAGGGGACTCGGGGCGGAAAATGTTCCGAAGGTGTGCTACCGCTTGCGCATCAGTCCCGACTGGCGTCGGTAATGCTGCTGATGCACCATTTTCCTGCTTCGCGCTGTGTGGTGACAGCCCAAGCCAGATCGCGCGTCTCCACTGCACTGCCTAACTGCGCGGTCATTGTTCCTGTGACTTGAACCAGTGCCATATTCTGCGATTCGGATACTGCGGGAGATGTGCTTTCGCGGGCGTACGCTTCGATGCGGACACCGCTGAACGACGATTTCCAACCATTAGGATCCGTCGACGGAACCATGACTCGGGCCAACTGCGGATCACAGAAAACTCGTTCTGCGGACGGAAGATCGCTTTGTTCGTATGCAGTGAACATTTGCCTGACAATGGCCTGCGGATTGGCGTTTTCATTGCTGCTGTTACGCACGGCAGCGATCGTGGCGGACAGCGCGATCAGCGCCAGGACTGCTGCGACAAGAAAGTAGACAGATGTTCGTGAGGCTGACCGTTGCATGGCGTCTTTGCTCCCTGTGCTAGCGTTTTCACACGTCGCGATCGCGTAGAGCTTTTCGATCGCTGTCAGGAAGACGCTGCATAGCCCCAATTGGTTCCATGCGTACGATCAACGCGCGGCGCGGTAGCGAGCCAGCCAATCCGCATCGTACTCTTGCATGAACTGCTCGGCGCGTTCTACCAGTTCGCGATTGCCCGCGAAGAAGGGTACGCGCTGGTGCAAACTGCGGGGCTGGAGTTCGAGGATACTGCCCGCGCCATCGGACGCGCAGCCGCCCGCATTCTCAGCGATGAACGCGAGAGGTTGGGCCTCGTAGGTCAGGCGAAGTTTGCCGTCGGGCTGTTTCGCATCAGCAGGGTACAAGAAGACGCCACCTAACAGCAACGTGCGGTGAAAATCGGCGATCATGCTACCGATATAGCGCTGTCCCAACGGGGCGCGATCGTCACCAATGGCCTGGAGCCATGCCACGTAATGCCGGACGCCCTCAGTCCAATATTTCTGATATCCTTGATTTACGCTGTAATACTTACCAGGGGAGGGGATCGTGATATTGGGGTGACTTAACAGAAATTCGCCAATGCTGGGATCGAGCGTGAAACCGTGCACGCCTTCACCCGTGCTGTACACCATCATCGTGCTTGAGCCGTAGATGACGTATGCCGCGGCTACCAGCCGCGTCCCCGGTTGAAGCACATCGGCCAGCGTACCGCGTCCGGTTCCGGGCGTGATCTTGCGGTGCACGGCGAAGATCGTCCCGATTGAGGCGTTCACGTCGATGTTCGACGAGCCGTCGAGTGGATCGTAGATCAGCACATAGTAGCCGGGCGTATAGCGTTCCGGAATTGGTAGCAAGTCCTCGTGTTCTTCGGAGGCCATCACGCACACACGCCCGGTGTGATCGTTCATCCGGAAGATGACACGATCGGCGTACACATCGAGTACTTGCTGGGTTTCGCCGTGGACGTTGGCCGAATTGGTTGCTCCGAGGATGTCAGCGATTCCGGCACGGGTTGTTTCGCGCGCTATGAGCTTGGCCGAAAGTGCGATGTCGTAGAGCAGGGCGGTCAAGCGCCCGGTCGCAGCGGGATGGCGTTCTTGTTGATCGAGGATGTGGCGCTCAATGGTAACCAGCTTGTCGTCCGCGTATGGCATGCTCATCGTCCCCCCTGACGTCTGGCGGTCTCTAGGACGATTTTTGCATAATTCAGGACAAAACCAAAACAACAGCGGCGCGCAGGTGCATTTCCTACGCGCCGCCGAGTCAGCGATCGGGGGGAGCCGTGAGTTAATTCACCGGCAAGATATCGCCCAAGAGGCTGTTATAAGACGGGTTCGCCGGGACCCGGTCGATCCAGTCACTGCGTCGATCGATCTTGGCGGCCGCTTTCTCGCCATCCAACCAGGTCTGGAACGTGTTGGTTTTGCGCGTCGTGATCTCACTGTCCGACAGGGGACGGATTTCACGTCCGTGAACCTGGATGATGTGATAGCCATATTCCGATTCAATCGGTCCAACAATATCACCGATGGCGGCGTTCAGGACGGCGTCCTTGAAGTTTGCCACGTAATTGTCAGGGCTGGCCCAGCCCAATTCACCGCCGGCTGAAGCGCTGGTGTCATCCGAAACGGCCATCGCCAGATCGGCGAACGGTTCACCATCTTGCAGCGCTTTCAGGGCCGCATTGGCTTTCTCAAGTGCGGCGGCCTTTTCCTCATCTGTCGGCGGGGGAGCTTGACCCGCTGGGATGTCGGGGTTGAACGAGATGAGGATGTGGCGCACGTTGACCTTGAGTTCTTCAGCGGGCAAGTCCTTAACCAGGTAGTCCTGGATGGCACTGCGCAACGCGTCGTAGTAAAAGAGCTGGCGTGCCTGACTGCGGGTGACATCCGCCACCTTCTTCGCTTCGCTGTAGAACGTGTCGGCCTGAGCTTGCAGCGTCGCGGCGACTACACTCGGTTCGAGCGTGGCCGTCGGGCTGGGGATCGGCGTTTCGGTGGGCGGCACAGTCGGCGTGGCGCTGGGGCCAGGAGTCGGTGTCGGCTCGGTGCCGGACGGGGTCGCGCTGGGTTCCAGCGTCGGCGTGCTCGTGGGGCGCGGCGTGTTGGATGGTGTGGGCGACACCAAAGGAGTCGGTGTGAGTGACGGCACGTTGGTTGGCGTAGGGGTGTTCAGGGCAGGCGCGGTCAGGCCGACCAATTGGGCCATGTAGCGGTTGACCTGCTCATCGACTGCTGCCGTATCCACCTTGATACCCATGTCCTTGGCGCCCTGATCAAGGATCTTCTCCTCTTCCATTTCGTCAAGCACCTGGCTGCCGAATACTTCGGGCTGGCGCAGATTGTTGATCTGGGTACCGGCATATTGCTGGATAGTGTTGGCATCACCGCCGACCAGATAATAGAAATCGCGAATCTGCTGCGCCGTGAGCCAACGCAAGTAGCGAACGCGATCCTGGAACTGGTTGGTCTTCACCGAACTGCCATTGACGGACGTGATCGCCTGATTGGGGCGAATCACGTTTTCGTACGCAACGGCACCAAGCAGGGCGGCGACGCTGACCAAGACCATAGCCACAATGATGATCAGTGTCCGCTGCTGCCACATCTTCTCGCGCTCAGCCTTCGATTTGTAAGTCTGGCGGCGCGACGTATCTTCTGCCGTTATTCGGCGAGTACGGGGACCGCCGGTTGTGCCTTTCTTGGCCATAAAAAAGTATTCTCCTCCGGAAGATGCCTGCCCACGTGAGGAGTCCCGCGCGCCAGCGCCGCACGGCTGCGGCGCGCAGGAACACCCGCCGCGACAGGGTATTAGCCGCGATTATGTTCGTCGGTAAAGGGCAGCAGCGCCAGGTGACGCGCGCGCTTGATTTGGCGCGCCAGCATACGCTGGTGCTTGGACGTCAGGCCGGTCTGACGGCGCGGGCGAATCTTCGCGCGCTCGGTCAAGAAGCGGCGCAGCGTGTCCACGTCCTTATAATCCGGGATGGAGCTGTTTGCGTTGAAGTAGTCTTCTTTACGGCGGCGTCCACGGCGGCGGCGATCGCCACCATCAGACGAATCGTCGTCCATACGACGGTCGTCGGTATCGTCATCACGATCACGGTTGTTGAAGTAAGGCACCTGAATATCTCCTTATGGTCATATGGTCATGCCAGATCGCAGGCCGCGTGCGGCCCGGTTCTGACGCAAGCTTTCTGCGTGACTCAGCCTGATACCCCTAACGGGTGGTTCAGAATGGGAACGATTCCCGATCATCATCCGACGGATCAGCGTCCAGGTCCTGAGGTGCGCGGTCGCCCAATACGATCATTTCGTTGGCGACCAGTTCCGTCCGGTAGTGGCGCGTGCCGCTGTCGTCTTCCCAGCCGCGCGTCTGCAGCCGTCCTTCGATGTAGACCTGTTGGCCTTTGGACAAATGCGACTTACAGATTTCGGCCAGAGTGCCCCACGCCACGACGTTAAACCATTCGGTTTCCTCGCGGCGCTCTCCATCAGAGGAGGTCCAGCTCCGGCTAGTGGCTACGCTGAAACTGGCCACAGGCCGGCCGCTGGGAGTGTAACGCAGCTCAGGATCGCGGCCCAGATGACCGATGATCATCACCTTATTCAATCCACGCCCCATATCCTGCGCTGCTCCTCTCTGTGCCGGCGGCCCGGCTGCCGGGCTGGTTACTCGTCCAGACGGACAACCAGGTGACGCAGCACGTGTTCGGCCAGCTTGAGGTTGCGGTCCAACTCGTTGACCTGCTGCGGCGGAAAGTCCATTTTGAAGAAGACATAATAGCCGTCGCGGAAATCTTCGATTGGATAGGCCAACCGGCGGCGGCCCCACTGATCCACATTCGTGACTTCACCGCCGAGTGATTCCACCCAGCCGCGCACGACGCCGATGACGTTTTGCGTCTCAGCCTCCGGGACGTTGCTGGCGACGATGAAGCCTAATTCGTAGGCACGATTCATAATGAGGGATATCTCCTTTCCCTGGGTTTGCTTCCACGACGCGGGAGGTGCCGCCCGTAGAAGCGGAAAGTCGCCCACTTTGTCAGGTGTGCGGGCGAATAAACGTCAGAAGTCTACCCCAGGACCAGGGGTTTGACAAGGCTTGAATCGCGCTGGCCCTACGACACGTTTCGCTGGATATCGCAGCCGAGAGAGCGAGGCCCTAGAGCTTGCTCTCCTGATCTCAACCCCATTGCGCTTACAGGGTATAATTGAGAGCGTTGCACGGTTGCTGCTGTCTGTTACCGTGCAGTTTTTCGAGAAATTCAGTGATCTTCCTGGAGCAGTAAACAACGCGTATGATTTGCCGGTGACGATTGACGCGGAGTTGCCGGGGCCGTGGTCGCCCGTAGCCATCGGGCCAGCAGCCAACAGAATGGACTGATGATGGTTGAACCGTATCCAGAAGAGCGATCGATGAGCCGCCGTGCGCTGCCCGATGCGCTGGCGGTGCTGGCCCTGGCGCTGTTGTGGGCGCTTTATTTCTGGCGCATTCTGACGCCGGTCGCCCAGGACCAGTTGTCGCTGATTGAGGGGGATTTTTCCGGGCAGTTCGTCGCCACGTTCGGGTACCAGGTCGAGCGCTTTTCCCAGGGCGAGATTCCACTGTGGGACCCTTACCAGTATGGCGGATTTCCGTTTCTGGCTGACACTCAGACCGCTGTATTTTATCCGCCGCGCCTGCTTACTGAGTTCATTACGACCGCAGGCGGGACGCCGTCGCCGGGCGAGCTGTACACTGCGCTGCAAGCCGAGATGGCCGCGCATGTGCTGCTCGGCACGCTGCTGATGTATGCCTTCGTGCGGCGTCTGACGGCTTCCGAAGAGAGGCGAAACGCATCATCATCAGCCTTCGCCGGGCTGATCGCCGCGCTGACCTTCGGGTATGGCGGTTACCTGAGCGGGTATCCTCAGCTTCAACTGGCGATCCTCGAAGCGGGTATCTGGCTGCCGCTGGCCTTGCTCGGCGTGTTTCAGGCGACGCGCGACGTACGACCCGGCCGGTTGTGCCTGGTATTGGCAGGCGTGGCGCTGGGATTATCTTTGCTGGCTGGGCATCCCCAGACGACCCTTTTCGCCCTGTACGTGACGCTGGCTTTCCTGGGCTGGCGGCAGTGGCAGCACGCGAGCGGAAGCTGGCGGCGTTGGCTGCCTTCCGTGATCCCCGCCGCGCTGGTCGTGGGCATTGTGGCGGGCGGTCTGGCGGCGGTACAACTGCTGCCGGGTCTGGAATATCTGCGCCTGACCTCACGCGGCAACCTGACCTTTGACGACCGGGGTAACGGCTTCCCATTGGCCGACGTGGCACAAGTGATATGGCCGGGCTTCATGACACTGTGGTCGCCGCTCTATTTTGGAATCGCCGGACTGGTGCTGGCGGTGATCGCGGTGGCGCGGCGCGTGGGGTTCAGCGCGTTTTTCGCCGTGACGGGCCTGATCGCGCTCGGGCTCTCGTTCGGGGCCGGGACCGTGATTTACGATCTGGCGTATGTGCTGGTGCCGGGCGTAGGCTGGTTCCGAGGGCAGGAACGCGCCGCGTTTGTCGTGGCGCAGTGTGTCGCTGTGCTGGCCGGGTTGGGCGCCCACCACCTGATGAGCGGCGGCACAGTACAACGTGTCGTGCAGCGCGCGATCGTGCGCGGAAGTGTGGGGTTGCTGGCACTGTGCGGTCTGGTGGCGGGTGTGTTATTCGTGCTGTGGACCGGAGATCGTGCCGCGTATGATGCAGCATTACGATCGGCAGCCCTGGCGCTGATGCTGGCTGCGCTGTCAGTCGGGGTGCTGAACTGGCTGCTGCGCGATCCGGCTGATCCTCGGTGGCGCGTGTTGTTGGTTGCCCTGATGGTGTTCGACCTGTTCAGTGTGACAATGGGCGCGGCGAATTGGGAACCGGTCCCGGCGCGCGATCGGCTGGCGGAATTTGCCGATCTGGTGGCCGTCGGTGCGGCACTGCTGCCCGGCGAGCGCGTGGACGGCATGCGCGGTCTGCGCGACAACTACGGATCGCTGTACAAGGTGCCCGACATCCGCACGATCAGCCCCCTGCGACTGGGCAGCATCGAGCGGCTATTTGATGATCTGCCGATCGAGCGGGTGTGGGATTTATTGGCGGTGCGCTTCGTGCTCACCGATTGGAACGAGCTGCCAGTCCCCAGCACGATCACTCGTTCCGCCACGGACGCTTATGGGGCATACAATGTGCAAGAAGTGGCCGATCCGCGCGGTTTTGCGCGCCTGACCTACGGCGTGACGGTGGTCCACAATGACGCGGAAGCGCGCGGTCTGCTGCACGAACCGTCGTATGACACACGGCAGTGGGTCATCCTGGATCGCGATCCGGGTTTGGATTTGCCGGGAGAGGCTCCCGCCGATCCGGGGCAGGCGACCGTCACGCTGTTCGAGCCGGAACGCATTGCGATTGAGGGCGACGCCGTTGCGCCCGCTGTGCTGACCCTGGCCCTGCCAGATTATCCGGGGTGGGTCGCTAAGCTTAACGGGCGAGACGTGCCGATTCTGCGGGCGTACGGTGGCCTGAGCGCGATCGCCCTGCACGACGCGGGCGCCTTCACAGTCACGCTGCGCTATCGTCCGCGCTCCTTCATCATTGGCGGCGCGATCAGCCTGATCACCTTGTTGTCGGTGATTGTCGCGCTGGGGGTTAGCCTGCTGCGCCGTCGGCGCACAGCCCGTGATTCTGCAGAATGGAATATTTCTCTGCGGTGAGGTGGCCGTATTTCATGGGGCGAAAGTCTCGGATTTTGGTGGTAAAATCGGCGTTGGCGCTACCGGGTCCTAATAACCGTTTGATCGACATGGGCACCGACGGTGAACTGGACTTTTGACAGAAACGAGACGAACAACCTATGACCATGAATGTTGACGATCCGCTATCGCCCCTTTTCTTAGTGCTGCTCACCGCGCTGTTGATTGATATTATTTTCGCGTGGTCGGGAATAATCCGCGGGCGACTCCCAACGTCGCGAACCAGTGTGCGCGGCGCGCGCGTGGCAGGGGTGACTGCCGCTATCTCCGCCGTGTTTCTCCTGATCTCATACCGCTATTTCTCACGATATCTGGAATTCTTCGCGACGATAGCCCTCTTTATCGCCTTTGTGTTGTTTATCGGCGGGATTGTGCTGTCCGAGCGTATCCCCGATTAACCCGGGTTTGGATGGGATAATGCTGAATTCTCTGCTGCTGTCTGACGATCGCCGTCCTGCCGCGCTTGTGGTTGGGGGACTCATCGGCGTGTTAGGCGGTGTGTTTGCGCTGCTGATCGTACTGCTCGGCCCGGTCATGACGTTTGGCGCGCTGCTTGGACTCGGCGTTGGGCTGTACGCATTAAGTAATCTGTACGGGGCGTTGGGGGTGTTGATCGCCGTCGTAGCCCTGATTCCTTTTGGCAATTTGCCCGTGCCGTTTTCGCCCACGCCGACGTTCCTGGACGCGGCTTTGGGGGGATTCTTCCTGGTGTATGCCGCCCAGTGGATGACCGGCGAGCGGCGTCTGTTCCGTACCACGCCCGTCACGCCGGTGGTGCTTGGCTTCACCGGAATCATCGTTTTCGCATATCTGCTGGGCTTGCGTTACGCCCCGCTGGATTCGCGCACGCTGCGCGTGATGATGGAGTTGGTGCTCAGCCTATTGTTGATCCCGGTGCTGACCGATGTGATCAGCGAACCGCAGCAGTTGCGCCGTGTAATGCAGGTGCTTATCCTGTGTGGTGCTGCGTCGGCGCTCATAGGAATCGTGGTGTGGGCGCTGCCGGATTTCACCGCTGAGGCGCTGCTCAACCGTATGGGGCGCTTTGGTTACCCGGTGGGCGGCGTGCTGCGCTACCGTGAGACCTATGGCAGTGTGCTCAACGAGCGGGCCATCGGCCTGTGGATCGATCCGAATGCGTTTGGCGGCTTCTTGCTGATGGTGGGCGCGGTGACGGCCCCGCAGATTTTCGCTGAACGGCCTGTTTTCAAACGCTGGATCGTGGCCGGCCTGCTGGGCGTGATTGTGCTGGCGATCTTCCTCACCGATTCGCGCGGATCGATGCTGTCGCTGGCGGTGGCCCTGGCTTTCGTCGCGACGCTGCGCTACCGCCGCCTGCTCGTGATCATGGGCATCGCGGTCGTGATCGCGCTGTTCTTGCCCATCACGCAGCGCTATGTTGCCAAGCTCGAAGCCGGGCTGAACAATCAGGACGTCGAAACGCAGATGCGCTTCGGCGAATACAAGGACGCGCTGCGCTTGATCGAGCGACATCCGGTGATGGGCGTGGGCTTTTCGGGCACGCCGGAGATCGACCTCTATCTCGGCGTTGCGAACACTTACCTGACCATCGCGTCCAATGCCGGGTTGGTCGGGCTGGCCGCCTACCTGCTCATGATGGGTAGCCCCTTTGTGTATGGTTGGAGTCACTACCGGCGACTGCGCGCCAATCCGCTGTTGGGCGATATCTGGTTAGGACTGGCGGCCGGGTTAGTCGGGGCGCTGGGCGGAGGGATGTTCGATCACTTCTACTTCAAGCCCGATCAATTTCTGGCGACGATGGTCCTGGTGTGGATCATCTTGGGGTTGATGCTGGCGGCGACTCGGCTGGCGGCGATCGCGCCAGATTCGGCGTCAGAGCTTGCGGCAGGCGAGTCGCCTTGAGGCGATGTCGAACTGCTCCCAAAACTGTTGAAAGCGCGTTTGACCACCTTCGAGCGCCTCTGATTCCGTCTCTACGACAAAAAGCCTGCTTTCCTCGATAAGGGCCCGCTTGATCTCGAAATACTCCTGGTGATCGGTCACAAAATGGAAGATCGCGACCGGCTGCAAGACCCGGTGAATCATACGTAAGGTTGTCTCCGTCAGTGGATCGGCCTTGCGCTGTTTGTAGGCGACGGTCGGCGGTGGGAACAGCATAAACGCCTCGCTGACCACCGCGTCCGGCACAAGTTCCAGCGTTTGCCGGAAGTCCGCCCGGACAAACCGCACGTTGTCGACGCCCGCCCGGCGCGCCCGGCTGACCGCATCCCAGATCGATTTGCGGTGCCAGTCGAAGCCCACAAACCACTCGTCAGGACGTTCTTCCGCTTGCTGTACGATGAACTCTCCTCGCCCGCAGCCCAGATCGATGACCATGGGCTGCCCCTCGGCAATCGGGCCGAACAACGCGCTCATGGTGACCGGCGGCTGCGTTTCGGGCGCGTAATGCAGCGCCCGCCCATCGTAATCGCGCACGAAGTGTGCCCACATGGATGGGGCGGGGGGCCGGGCGCGAAAACGTTGGAGTTTCAGGCGGGGCATCGGGGTCTCATTTGCCGGTCGGCTGCATGATCGTGTGCGGGGGTGCCGTGCGCGCATAATCCACGTAGGCATCAAATGAGCTGAGAGCGTTAGTGTCGAGGCCGCGCAACTCGCAGAAACGCAGATAGATTCCCAGGTGGTAGGTTGCTGTTTCCAACTCCAGCCGCAGCACGTGGTGGAGGGCGTGCGTGTGCCAACGGGGATGCTGTTCCCAGGCTGCATACACTGCCTTACGATCGTATGGGATGGAACGAAATAGGGTCTGCCACTGGCCGTTTTCGCCGGTCATGACCAGGTACTGTGCCCCGGGATCACCGTTGTAGGGCATGCCGACCGCGCCGCTGTTGAGCACCCAACGATCGGGCAGACGACGGTTAAAGGGGCGGTGCGAGTGGGCTCCCACGATGATGGGCTCGGGCGCGCCGTCGGTGGCCGCCTGCAGTTCGCTGTCATTGAGCCAGGGGCCAAGCCCTTCATTCAGCGCGCGCATGCTGCCGTGTACCAGCCGGATGGCAGGCAGTCCAGGCACATCAACTGTGAGATGGCGCGGCAGAGTATCCAGATAGGCGACTTCTTCGGCGCTCAACTCGGTCAGGGCGACATCGCGCGTTGGCTGCCAGAATTCCGTGCGCAGCTCTGGCTCAATGGTTCCCGCACGTATCTTGACCATATATTCTTCGTGGTTGCCGAACACGATTGGCCAGCCCAGGCGGCGTGCGGTGTCGAGCGCCTCTTCACTTTGCGGACCCCGGTTGACGATGTCACCGTTGACATAGACCGCGTCCGGTGTGGTGTCTTTGAGGTCGGCCAGCACAGCCTCAAAGGCGGGCATGTTGCCGTGAATGTCGGCTACTATGGCGATGCGTGTCATATCCCCTCCCAACATAAGGGGGCGTATTATGGCGCAGAGTTTTCGGGCTGGCAACCGGAGTACGGCGGAGCGCAGTAAGCCGATACATAACGCGCCCCCGGCCAAGCGTTCACCGAGGGCGCGCGAGCTAAAGGTCGAGCTGGTTACCCACTAAACGCGAACCCGCCGATGATCACCGAAAACACATCCGCGTATAACTGGTCGAAGTTGGAGTCCGGCGCCTCGATCCAGAAGGTATAGTCCTGGCCGCCGACGTTGGTGGTCGTGAAGAACGCGCCCGCCGTTTTGACGTCGCCCTGGTAGGTGAAGACCACCACAAACCATTCGCGACCGCCGATGTAGAACGGCTGCGAAGCCGATACCTGAAAATCCTGCACGCCGCTTTGAAGTTGGGCTTGCCAGAACTGCGCCAACTGTTCGTTGGTCTGGCCGGTGGTAGCGGCGAAGGCGATCCCCGCAAAGGTCGACGTGTCGCCTACCGGACCGTACAGCGTCCAGCTTCCGCTGGTGTCGGGAGTCCACGTCGCCGGGACGGGAAACTGCACCAACCCGTTAGCCGACGACACCGTCTGCCACGCGCTCTGACCGGCCGCCGCGCCGGTATCGAAGAAGGTGATGCTCTTGACAAGGGCTTGCAGCGCTTCCTGGGCCGGTGCCGGGTTGGAGGCGGGCGCGTCCAGATCAAAGGCATAGCCCACGCTTTGGCTTGGCACGAAGATCGCGATCACCACGCCGACGCGTCCCTCGCCATTGTAGGTGTAGGTGTAGTCTGTCACGTAGGAGGGCAGCCCGTTGATCTCGACCGACTGTTGCTGCACGATCACGAGGTCCTGCAAGTCATTCCAACTTTCGCGAATGGCTGCGTCGGTTTCCTCAGCAGAGCTGACGCCGGTGTAGGGATACAAGCTCAACAGTGTATTGGTGGACAGATCTGCCGTGAAGAGGCGCGTGCCGTCCGGTGTGAAGCGCGGGCGAATCCACGAGGACGGGTAGAGGAAGTTCACGCCGTAAGTCAGATCGGTGTAGCCGCGCAGCGTGGGATCGAGTCCGTCATTGTTGACCTGGATCAGCGCTTCGCTGAGATTGTTGGCCCCGGAGACATTCTCCGCGACGAACGAGATTGAGTATTGGCCGGACGGTGCGGGCACCTTGTCGAACGAGATCGAGGACGCGTCGTTGAGGGTCAGCGTATCGCCGTGGCTGGTACTGGTCAGACTGTTATTGGCGTCCATCGTGAGCCACAGTGGTTGGAACATGTCGCCGGGCTGAACCTGAAGCTCGAAGGGCTGCATATTGCCGCTGGCCGTCTGGTTGATGCCCCATAACGCGGTTGACTGGCGCGTGTTAAGGTCGAACAGAAGTTGCGCGTCTACCGGGTTGCCGCCCGCAGCAGGGATATACGTCCCGTTAACCAGCGCCACACCGGGGTTATCGGAATTCGGGACCAGCAGCGCGTAGGTGGACGTGGTCCCATCGGTGAGCATGGGCACCTCCGCTTCCCAGGTGAAGGTGCGGGAGGTCACCCCGTCGGACCAGTCTACAATATTCGCGCCCGTGGCCGTTGTGGTACGCGAGACGAGGTAGTCGAAGTCCAAAACTATGCGCTCGTCCTGGCTCTTAATGTACGATACCGCGTAATTCACACGTAGAATATCGCGCCCGGACACTTCCAGCGAGACGACGGCTGGATTATAGATGCTGGCTGTATCAGGATACACGCCGCGAATGCTCACGCCGGGTGCGCTGGTGACGGTGGTAGTTGCCGTACCGTGATAGGAGTCCAGGAACTGAATCCAGTCCGCCATGGTGGTTGGCACTTCGCGCGGGTAGCGCTCGTTATGCACACCCTGTTTATAAGCCTTGAACGTGGCCGGGAAGAAGATCGCGGTGCCGTTGGACCCGGCCTCCGCGTCCACGTGCTGCTCGTAAATTACGAACGACTTGACGGCTTGCATCACACCCTGTGCCGCGTTCGTCAGATCGGTCGAGGTCGAAATCTGGGTGAGCAGCTCCATAAAGCGGTAGAGATCGACCGACGACCAGTAATCCTGTACTTGCGGATCGTTGAACCCGCCGTATTGGATCGTGTTGTTGCGCGCATCTGAGATTGGACTGAGGCCGGCCTGGGGGTTGGCCTGGAACGTCGCCGAGAACTGATCCAGGGCGTTGATCAGATTCGCCCCCTGGCTGAGATCGACCGCGGCCAGTGTGTACACGTCCTGGTCGCCGACCACTTCGCCCAGGTAGTACATGAAGTAATCGACCACCATCGGGCTAAGCTGGCGGCCATCCATCGCCGGATTCTTGACGATTTCACCCAGGAAGGTATAGAACCAGCCCGCGCCGGGCTCGTTTTCCTCTGAGCCGATGCCGTATTTCGCATAGGGTGTGATGGCCTGCCAGACTTCGACCTGGCTCATGATGCACATGTCGAAGCCGATCACTTCGAACTGGCCGACGCCGGTTTCAGCTTTTATGCGTTCCAGGGCGCTGACGGTTTCGGGCAGGTCAATGTCACTGCCGGTGTCTTCGTCGGCGGAATGGCTTGTCCAAGCCCCACCGTGATCCCACATGACGAGCATATATTTCTGCGCGGGATAATTTTGAATGGCCCAGATCGCGAGATCCGCGATCGAGTTCGGATCGCCGCTGTCGATCACGCCCAGGTCTTGCATGACGGGTGATGTGATAGCGCGGGGATCGTTGTCCTGTTGGATGTAATAACGCCGCGCGCCGTGCCAATCGCCGTCGGCAGTGGTGTACTCCGCGGAGCGATCCAACTGCGCGATGATGTTGACATCGGGCGACGAACCAATCGCCTCCATCTCGTTGACGTCCGACAGTCCGGCGATTTCCAGGTTGTTGTCGGCGGCGAGATGAACGATCACCGTCCATTCAGCCACTTTCTGCGACTGCTGGACCGGATCAACAGGTGGGCGGGTCGGACGTGACGCCTGATAGTTTTCCAACCACGCCGCCGTTTGCTCGTACTGGGTCTGCAAGTCTTCCTGTGAGACGCTGTGGCGGAGCGCGTCCGCGGATGGCTGATCGGGGTGGGTAGCCCGCGCGTCGCCGGACAACGTTGTATTCGCCTGTACCGCTGACGGCACAATCAACGCCGCCAAAACTATGCCGATAAACAACCGGAATAAAAGCCGCTGTAAAGTCCTCATATGTCGGTTAGCCTCCTTGTGTCATACGATGTCACGCCGTGCTCAAAGTGTAGTATAGATTGCCAGCAGGTGCACAGCCGCGCAACGAGTTCGTCGCGAGCTTGCTGCATACATACTGTGCGCCATGAACGTGACTGCGCCGTGACCGCCGCGCGCCGATCGGAAGGGGAATCGGGCGGGGGCGCGAGACACTCCAAAATTGATCGGGCAAATTAGCAAATCCGGTCTTGACGCTGGCTTGATGAGTTTGCTATACTCTGACCTTAGTTAACACTCGTTAAGTAAGTTTGCGAAGTGGGTAAGCGATGGCCGATCGAACAAACCGGCGTGAGGATATTCTCGAAGCGGCGGCGCGGCTGTTCATGGAACATGGGTACAAGACCACTTCTGTCCGGCAGATCGCCGAGCAGGTTGGTTGTACGGAAGCTGCGTTGTATTATCATTTCCCTGGCGGCAAGCGGGCGCTGTTTGGGGAAGTCGCCGAGCAGAATATGCCGACCTGGGTCCCGCTGGTGACCGCCTGTCGTAAAGCTAAATCGCTGCACGAGTTCATTGTGTCGGTGGCGAAGCGGCTGGCCCAGGAGGCGCAGACTTCTGGCGTCAGCCATCTGCGCTGGATGGTTACGGAATACCCACGCCTGAATCAGGAAGAACGCAACATTCTCTACAAGAAGAATGGGATCTTCCGCCAGGCTCTGCTTGAACAGGTCAGCCGATTTGAGCCGGATCCGGTCGAGGCCGAGCGCCTCACATGGATCTTTATGTTTGTGATGTTCGGCTACGCCAGCCTGATGGTCAACCTGGGGCTGCAAGAGGCGGTGTCGTTCGACGTTAACGCTTTTATCTATGATCTGGCGGACCGGCTGTCGTGCGGTCAGGTTGAGCAGACGCGGTTGGATACGCGGCTCAATGCCAGCGTGCCCGAGGGATAGCCACGTATGCATGTCATGGTGACGATCGATCACCCCTGGCCGGAAAGCTTCAGCTTCACGATTCTGGACACGGTGGTCGCGACGTTGAAGGCGGCTGGACACACAGTCGATGTACTGGACCTGGATCGCGACGACTTCGACCCTGTGATGCGCGTCGAGGAATTGGCGGTGTACACGCGGGGCGGCGTGCTTGATCCGAAAGTGCGTGACTATCAAGCGCGGATCATGGCAGCGCAGCATCTCGTGTACATCTTCCCGGTGTGGTGGGAAGTGATGCCCGCGCTTTTGAAAGGCTTTTTCGACAAGGTGTTTCTGCCACAATGGGCTTTCACCGAGGATGGTGCCGAGCCGATGCTCACACACATTTCCGGCGCAACGGTCATCACGACGATGGGCGCACCCAGGCCGATTTACACTTCGGTTGAGCCCGTGGTATGCAAGGGGATTTTAGAATTTTGCGGTGTACAGCGCACTCAATGGCTGAATCTGTGCGATGCCGGCACACTGCCGGAGGAGACGCGCCTGGTCTGGCTGGCTGAGATCGCGCAGGTGATGGGCTCGCTCAACTGACGGGCGATGGCAGGCGAAGACCGGCATAGAGAATTGATTCTCTCTATTTTTTGCTGTGTTTTTGAGGCTTTAACTTAACGAACGTCTGAAAAAATAGGTTCGTATAGGTTAAAGACAGAAGCTCTGTTGTCATGGCATAACAGGAGGAAACAACGTGGAAGAGACAACACGGCGATCTCGCAACCGCTGGCGTGGACTGTTTTTCATCTGCGTTTCGCTGATCGTGATCAGTCTGGACAACACAGTGCTCAACGTAGCGCTGCCTTCTATCTCCACGGAAATGGGGGCCAGTGCCAGTGAACTGCAATGGATCGTGGATGCCTATGTGCTGGTATTCGCGGCGATGCTGCTGACAATGGGGTCCGTGAGCGACCGGATCGGACGCAAACGAGCGCTGCAATTTGGCCTGCTGTGGTTCGGCGGATTCTCATTGATGGCTGCGCTTTCGACGTCGACCAGCATGCTGATCGTGGCGCGCGCGCTGTTGGGCCTGGGTGGGGCGACTATCATGCCGTCGACGCTCTCGTTGGTGACCTCGACGTTTCGCGAGCGGAAAGAACGTTCGCAAGCGATTGCCATCTGGGCAGCCGTGTTCGGGCTAGGGATCGGCATTGGCCCGTTGATCGGCGGTTGGTTGCTGGAACGCTACGCGTGGCACGCGGTCTTCTTCGTCAATCTGCCGGTGGTCGTGTTCGCGCTGGTTGGCGGTTACCTCACGCTGGAAGAATCGCGCGATGAGCACGCTCCCAAGCCGGATATCCCGGGCGTTGTGCTCTCTATTGTGGGCCTATTCGCGCTGGTCTACGCCATTATCGAAGCCGGGCAGAGCAGTTGGACCGCGCAAAACGTGTTGATCGCATTCGGCGCGGCCGGTTTCTTCCTGACGGCCTTCGGCGTGTGGGAATACCACACTCCGAACGCCATGCTGCCGCTGGGCTTCTTCAAGAACATGTCCTTTACCGGAGCGAATCTGGCGCTGACGCTGGTCATGTTCGCCATGTTCGGTTCGACCTTCTTCTTCAGCCAGTATTTCCAGTCGGTGCAGGGCTATTCCGCGCTGCAAGCCGGGATTTGCCTGTTCCCGATGGCGATCGTGATCACGGTATCTGCTGCGAATTCGGCGCGCATCTCCGGGCGGATCGGCATTAAAGCCTCGGTCGGGCTGGGCATTCTGCTGGCAGCCTTCGCCCTGTTCTTAATGTCGCAGACGCTCAAGACCGACTCGTCCTACCTGACCGCACTGGTCGGTTTGGCGATCATGGGCGCCGGCATGGGTATCGCGATGAGCCCGGCAACAGACTCGATTATGGGCAGTGTCCCGGTTAACAAAGCTGGTATCGGGTCGGCCATGAACGACACGACGCGCCAGCTTGGCGGTGCCTTGGGTGTAGCCGTGCTGGGCACGATCATGAATAACACCTATCTGACCCAGATTTCGACGCTTGAGTCCAAGCTGCCACCAGATCTGGCGGCACAGGTCTACAAAGCCGTCGAAAATAGCATTCAAGGCGCGCACATTGCCGCCAGGATGGTGCCAGATCCGGCAGCGGCCAACCTGATTATGACGTCGGCCAACCATGCCTTTGTGGCCGGGATGAACGACGCCATGCTGATTGGGTCCGTGATTATGACGGTGGCCTCGCTGGTCGCCTTCGCGATTTTGCCATCGGAAGTGCGCCGGCCCGCCGAAGACGAATCGTACGAATTGGAACCGGCTGAAGCAGGACTGCCCGAACGGGCGACTCCGGCAGCTGCGGCTGGCGACTGAGTTCCGGACGGCTTCACGGCGTTTTCTCCGCTTGTGAACACGCAGACGGGCGACCCCGATGGGCCGCCCGTCTGCATTATCTGACATGGGGGAAGGCGTGGTTGTGCTACGTCTCCACCAACTCCGCGAAAAAGTCGGCTGTGCGCGCGGCGATTTTGTCCCAGGTGAACTGATCGGCTAACTCGCGGGCGTGACGGCCCATCTCGGCACGCAACGCGGGATTGTCCGCCAGATCTTCAATGGCGATGCTAAGCGCGGTCGGGGAATCGGGGGCGATCAGCCGGCAGTGGTAGTCTTCGACCAGATCGGGCAAATGGGTATCCGGATGCGTGGTGATGATCGGGCAGCCGTGTGCCAGGGCCGCCATCAGACTGCCACGGCGGAATGAGACGCCGTCTCGGAAGGGCAGGGCGATCATGTCGGCGGCAACGAGATGCCCGCTAACGGTGGCACTATCCACGAAACCAGTCCAACGGATGTGTTCGGTCAGGTCGAGATCTTCGACCATCTGATCGACTTCGCGCGCGAAGATGATATTGGCCGGGTCGCTGGAGCCGGTGCGCCCGCCGATCATCAGCAGCTTGACCGGCAAGTGATTGTTGCGTGCGATGCGGACAGCCTGGAGCAGCGTATCGATCCCTTTCATGGCGTGCAGAAACCCGAAGTAGCCCACGACGGTGTCCGTTGGCTGGAAGCCAAGGGCGGCCCGCCACACTGACCGGTTGTAATCGGACGCGAGACACGGAACGACGTTTGAGCCAATTGGAATGTGCCGCAGACTGGCGATCGATTTCTCTGCAACGAGCCGTTCCTGGTCAGCGTAGTTCGTAACGATCACGCCGTCACTGCTGCGCGCCAGAGTCAGCACGGCCTGGTAGCGCAGTGGTCCGGCTTTGGGAAACAGATACGGCACGAGCAGATCGTGGAAGGTCGTCACCACGCGCATGTTGTCGAGACGCATGGGCACGATGTGGATGAAGGCTGCCATGTTGAAAGCCGCCGCTTGATATTGGATGTTGACTACGTCGAGCCGTTGGGCCGTCGCCCAGCGCCGGATGCGGCTGAGCGTGCCCCAGCCCCAACTGTGCGCATCCGCCGTGACATGAATTGGACCGTGATCGCGCTCGCCGTTGGCCTGATGATCGGTAAACACGAACAGCTCGTGACCGCGTGCGATGAGTGCCCGCGACAGCTCTCGGGTGAACGCCCCTACGCCGCCTTGCATGGGGGGATATTCCCCCGTGATCTGTCCGATTCGCATCAGTCGTTTGCTCGCTCAGTCTGAAGACGCGCCCGTTGTCGGCTGAAGGCCAGCCAGCGCGCCAATGACAGTGAGATAGGTGCGGATTCGCGCCCCGCGCAGATCGCGCTGGGAGCCGAGGAGCCATTTGCCCGCCTCCACCGCGACCTGGGAACAGTAGCTTAACAGTAAGAACACTCGCAGCGCAAGGGCAAACCCGCGCCCATGGAATTTGCGGAAATAGCGGATTTTGCTTTGCTGAAAATAGATATGCTTACGCGTTACAACCTGATCGGTACTTTGGCCGCCGTAGTGCGTGATAGTCGCGCCCCCCAGATAGAGCACGTGCCAGCCCGCTTCTTTGGCGCGGCGACACCAGTCCAGTTCCTCGGAAAACATCACATAGCCCGTATCCAGCCCGCCGATCTGGTTGTAGACTTCCCGGCGCGCCATCAACGCGCAGCCCTGTACCCAATCCACCTCATACGTGCCGTCGTCGGGCTGGTCGGCGACGTAGAAATGATCGAGCACGCGGCGCGGCGCGTAGCCCTGGAGCCACGTGCTCTCGAAGAGCGCCGTGAGCGCGGTCGGGAAGCGCCGCCGGGTGGACTGGGTGGTGCCGTCGGCGTTGAGCACGCGCGGCCCGACGATACCCACGGCAGGGTTATCATCCAACGCGGCGATCAAGCGCGGGAGCGCGTCACCGTGAACGACTGTGTCAGGATTGAGCAGCAGCAGGTGGCGACCGCATGCCGCCTCCAATGCGCGATTGTTGCCGCGTGTGAAGCCAACGTTCTCAGTCTCTGCCAGCAGCCGGACCCAGGCATAATGCTCGCGCGATCCAGGCGGCGCTGCCGTCCGTGCTGGCCGAATCGACGACGATCACTTCAACGCACGGACCGGATCCGCCGCGCTCGGAACCATCGGCTGCGACGAGCGTCACCGGCCCGGCGGCGATGCTGTCCAGGCACGCACCCAATAGATCGCGCACGTTCCAATTGACAATGAGGACGGACAGGTCGGGCGATTGTGTATCAATCATCGGGCGTAGCGGCGATCCAATCTGGCGAGCGGGTTGCAGTTGCCCGCGGCGGGTGGACGTGCTGTGATTTTACCAACAATTTACAGAATTCTCGAAGTCGGATCATACAAACGTTACAACTTGCCCAGATAATGAAATCATTCCAACGCACAGTGATGAGGTCGCCATAGCATGCGGGCGCTGCACACCAGTTGAGGGGGCAGCGCAGCCTTGAGCGGCGGATCACTCAGAACGCAGAACAACTAAGGAGACAGTGAAATGAAAACATGGATGATGCGAACCGGTGCAGTCGTGCTTGTCGTTGCGATCGCTTTGGGTGCTGTAGGCATGGCCGCGGCACAAGGGCCAGACAATGCGCGCCCGCGTGTTCCAGCCGCGCGTGAGCGGGTGCTCGCGGCAGTGATGACGGCCGTTCAGGATATGACCGATCTGACGCGCGCCGATGTGATCGCGGGAGTTGCGGACGGTTCGACATTGGCTGAGCTGCTCCAGGCACAGGGTGTGGATCCCCAGACCGTGAGCGACGCTGCCAAAGCTGCCTTGACTGCTGAAGTCGAGCAGGCACTGGCAGATGGCAACATCACGCAGGAAGCCGCCGACACCGCGCTCGCCAACCTGGACGATGCCCTGGACCGCGCCTTCAACACCGCGCTGCCTGCCCAGGGAACCCTTCGCAATGAAATTCGCGACCGCCTGCAGAACCAGATCGACAACAGCCTGATCGGCGTGCTGGCCGACATGGCCGGAGTTGAGCCGAGCGAGATTATGCGCGATGCGCTGACGCCTCCGTCACTGCGCGACATCGCTGAGAATTACGGCCTGGACGCCGACGCCATCATCGCGCAAGCCGAGACGAGCATCACCGACGAAGTGAACCAGATGGTCGCCGATGGCAAGCTGACCCAGGAAAGCGCCGATACACTGCTCGCTGGTCTGCACGACCGCCTGACGACTCGTTTTGATGCTCCGCTGCGCCTCCTGCCGCGGATCAACAACCAGCGCGGCGGGCGCATGGGCGACCGCTTCGGCAACCGGATGGGTGGCGGCGTTTAGTTCACTATCGGACAAACCAGCACAGCCGCATAACTAGCCGCCCTCGGATCACGCCGGGGGCGGTCTTTTTTGCGTATCGAGCATCGAACGACGGTTATTGCGCCGGAATGAGCGGCAGATCGATATAAGACGCATGGTCCGCACCGCGGTACACGCTGATTACGGGCGGCGGCGTCTGCTGCGGCGTGCCGTAGGTGTCTTTGTCCGCGCCCTGGATCGTGATCCGCAGGCGGTTCCCGGCGTTGAAGACGTTGCCCGTTGGCAGCAGATCGAAGGTCAACTCCACCGGCTCGCCGGGCGTCAGCGGGGCGACATCGGCCTGCAGTCCGCTGTGATAGGGCAGGCCGAAGGTGTTGAAAGGCGCGTCGCTCAACGCGCGGTATGAAGCGCGCATCACGCCTTCGCTGATGTAGACTGAATGGCCGCGCGGATCGATTTCCTCCAGATAGACGATCACGTCCGCGTCGGTGGCGTTGACGCTGACCCACAGGTCCGCGATCGGGCTGCCCACAACTTCCATATCCGCCTCAAGTGGCGGGGTGGTATAGGTCATACCCTTCGCATCGTTGGACGCCATATCGGAATAGCCGAATCCGCCGCCATAGCCGTCAGTCCAGCGTGTCGTCATGCCGGTTGTGGCGGAATAGTCGACCGTGAAATCATCCTGGGCGGCGTCCGCAGGGGTGGTCTGGCTAAGCAGCCTATCGTTCACCGACCGCGCGCTGCCAGATGGGCCCGCGTCCAGGTAAAACGGCGTGGAAACCGCTTCCGGCAGCGGCCACGAATCCGCCGTGCGCCATAGCCGATCCCCACTGGCGCCCATCACGATATAGGTAATCGGCGGTTCGTCCATGATGCCGTTATCAATGCCTTTGAGCCAATAATCGAACCAGCGCAGATGCTCCGCGATGATATCGAATCCGCCCGTGCCGTTGTGTGACCAGGGCGTGATCAGCAGTTTTTGCGGCACCGTTAGGTTGTTGAACCACTCCAGCGCATCGCGCGGGTACATGTCGTACCACCCGGCCAGCGTGTAAATCGCCACTCCGGACGCGTTAATCTGATCGAGATAGGTGGACGGGCTGAACACGGAATAGATCGGCGTATCTTCCGGGCCGATGGAATCGCGGAAGGGCGACTCCGAGGCGATCGTGTAGATATTCCAGTTATCCTTGTGCTCGGCCATCGCTTGGTGCAGCAACACGCCGTTCGGGTCATCGTCCACAGGAGCGGCGGCGCGCACTTTGTCCAGCAGGATGTTGCCCGCGCCCCAGGTGTAGACGAAATTCTGGTGGAAGACGCCGTTCGGGTAGACGAAGCCGTACATATCGAACATGGCCATCATCGGGAAGATCGCCTTGAGGTGGGGCGGTTGTGTACTGGCGGCCATGTACTGGGTGATGGCCAGGTAGGACAGGCCAAACATGCCGATATTGCCGGTGCTCCAGGGTTGGGCGGCGAACCATTCGGTCATGTCGTAGGCGTCGCGGGTTTCTTCAGGCGAGAATTCACCGCGCCGCGTGCCGAAGGAGGCTCCGCCGCCGCGCACATCGACCACGCCGACCACATAGCCATATTCAATGATCGTCGCCAGACCGGGCGTCCTGTCCACCAACGACACGACGTTGCCGTTTTCGTCGAGGTTGGCGCGATGATAGCGGTCGTGAGTCCAGATGACAGGCAGCGGGTCTTCCACAACGGCACCTTTCAGAGTCGGTCGGAAGATGTCAACCGCCAGACGGGTGCCGTCGCGCACTGCTACGTATTGCGACGTGCGCACCCAGCCATCGTACAGCATTTCGGAATAGCCCTGGTATTCACCGGGGCGCGACACGCGAGTGTCGGATTGGGCGGCTGTGGGCGCGGCGGCAGGCGCGGCCAGGACGACAATCAGCAGCGCGTATAGGATCAAAGCGAACAGGCTGCGGTCGTGACGAATACTGTGCATCGGCAAAACCTCTTTTGGGGGAGAAAGATTACGCCGTCTCATGGACAGGCTGGCGAGGCAGTCGGGGCCAGCCCGGCTGTGCGCAATCCTGTAAGGACGATTGTATACGAAAGCTGGGCGCTGCGGCTACGCCGGTTTACGGTTTTTCCGGGGGCAGCGCAAAGAGTTGTTCGGCGTTGGCCGTGGTCTGCGTGAAGAATTCTTCGTCCGGCAGTCTGTGCAGCGCTGCCAGACGTTCGGCCACAAAGCGCACATAGGCAGGGCGGTTGGGGCGACGGCCCCGATACGGTTCGGGGGTCAGAAAGGGGCCGTCCGTCTCGACTAGGGTGCGATCCAGCGGCACCTGAGCCGCGACGTGGCGCAGGTCGTCGGCGTTCTTGAAGGTCACTGGCCCGGTGAAGCCGATGTAGAATCCCAACATCAGCGCTTGCTGGGCGATCTCTAGCGGTGCGGAAAACGAATGCAGCACGCCTGGGTGACTGCGCAGGGCAGGCGGCAGCGTGGAGACCCATGCGCCGAGCACGGCGATCACGTCGTCGCTGGCCTGTCGGTTGTGGATGATGACCGGGAGTTCGAGTTCTGCCGCGAGTGCGAGTTGGGCTTCCAGGGCGCGCCGCTGCATGTCTTTTGGCGAATCGTCCCAGTAGTAATCCAGGCCGATCTCGCCGATCGCCACGACCTTCGGTTGCCCCGCCAGCGCGCGTACCTCGGCCAGCATTTCCTCCGAAAAATCTGCCGTGCTGTTGGGATGAATGCCCACCGCCGCGTACACGCCCGGGTATCTGGCGGCCAGCGCTACGGCGGCGCGCGAGCGCGACAGATCCGTGCCGGGATTGACCAGGCGGGTTACACCATTGTCGGCGGCCTCGCTGACGATGGTGTCGCGGGCGTCGTCGTAGGCGTCGAAGTCGAGATGGACGTGAGTGTCGATGAGTGTCATAGCCCGAGCCTGTGATCTGGCCGGGGCGAGCAGCGTGATCGCCTGCGCCCCGGCTGGTGTGCGACGGTGGTTACTTGGCCGAACGGCCCGATTGCAGCAGCGCCAGATCGGCGTCGAGCATCATGTGGATCAGCTCGGAAAAGCTGACACGCGGTTCCCAGCCGAGTACGCGCCCGGCTTTTCCCGCGTCGCCGACGAGCAAATCGACTTCGGCGGGACGCATGAAGCGCGGGTCCTGCACCACGTAATCGTGCCAATCCAGCCCGACGTAGTCAAACGCCACCGAAACCAGTTCTTCCACAGCGTGCGTTTCACCAGTGGAAACTACGTAATCGTCCGGTTTGTCCTGCTGAAGCATGAGCCACATAGCGCGCACGTAGTCGCCCGCAAAGCCCCAGTCGCGGCGCGCGTCGAGATTGCCCAGACGCAGTTCGCTCGCCAGACCGAGTTTGATGCGCGCGACGTTGTAGGTCACTTTGCGCGTGACGAATTCCAAGCCGCGGCGCGGGCTTTCGTGGTTGAACAAAATCCCGCTGGTGGCGTGCATACCGTAGCTTTCGCGGTAATTAATGGTGATCCAGTGTCCGTAGACTTTCGCCACGCCGTACGGGCTGCGCGGGTAAAAGGGCGTGCTTTCGCGCTGGGGAACTTCGCGCACTTTCCCGAACATCTCGCTGCTGGACGCCTGATAGAAACGGATTTCCGGATTGACATGGCGGATCGCGTCGAGCAGCCGGGTCACGCCCAGCGCGGTCACGTCCCCGGTGAACACGGGCTGCGTCCACGACGTCTGTACGAAGCTCTGCGCGGCCAGATTGTATACTTCGCGTGGCTCGCATTCTTGCAGGGCGAGCTGCAGCGAGGTTTGATCGAGCATGTCGGCGGGGATGAGGTGCAGCCGGTCCTGAATGTGCTCGATGCGGCTAAAATTGACGGTGCTTGTCCGGCGCACGATGCCGTACACCTCGTAACCTTGCTCCAACAAGAACTCGGCCAGGTATGAGCCGTCCTGGCCTGTGATCCCGGTGATTAGCGCACGTGGTTCCATTCCAACTCCGTTCTGGCTTGCTAGCGGGACTCTGGCGCACGATTCACGCGCTGCCGCCAGTCACCTAGAATATCGCGCAAACTCTCTTCGAGGGGAATAACGGGTTCCCAGCCGGTACGCGCGCGCAGCCGGGAGGCATCGCCCACGCGGCTCGTCACGTCCACAGGACGCATCCGCGCAGGGTCCTGACGCACTTCGATCTGAACCGAGCTCATGCTGAGCAGCAAATCGAGCACTTCCTGGATGCTGTGACCCTGGCCGCTGCACACGTGATAGACCGCGCCGGGATCACCCTGGGTCAGCATCAGGTAATAGGCGCGCACGACATCGCGTACATCGGTGAAATCACGCTCGGCGTTGAGATTGCCCACGTACATCACGGGTGGATGCTGCCCCGCTTCGATAGCGGCGATCTGGCTGGCAAAATCCGAGGCGGCGAAGCCTCTGGCCTGGCCCGGTCCCAGGTGGTTGAAGGGGCGGGCGCGGATGATCGGCATGTTATACGCCAGATAGTATTGCAGGCCGAGCATATCCTGCGCCACTTTGCTGACGCTGTACGGGTTAGTCGGCGCAAAAGCGACATCTTCATCCAGAACGCCGCCCGCCGACCCGTAAATCTCTGCCGAACTGACGATCAACACGCGAGCCTGGGGCATGGTCTCACGGAGCGCTTCCAACAGATGGACCTGCGCGCCGATATTGTTAGCGAGTGTTTCCCAGGGTGCGTCGAACGAGCGCTTGACCTCCGCCATCGCGGCCAGGTGGAAAACCAGATCGGGCTTCACCGCAGCTACGACCTCACGCACCGCCGCCGGATCGCGCAGGTCGCATTGCTGCTGAAATCACGGGGCGCCTGTCCAGCCGGGGATTGTTTCCCGGAGGAATAAGCACACCCGCGTACAGTTCCAGGTTGGGCAGGCCGAGCAGATGGTCGACGAGATGGCCGCCGACGAACCCGCCAGCGCCGGTGATGAATACACGCACAGCGTTATCTCCACTGATTTGGCGCGCCGGGCACGCCAGCGGTCGGCAGGCGGCGTGCGGCTTTGCCCGGAGCGCGGGCGATTATAGCACCTCTAACGCGGGGCACAAGCCGCCGTGCGGTCCCGCGCCCGATCACTTGTTTGGACGAGGAATAACGGTGAGCGTTATCCCCAGGCCGCTCGTATCGGGCATGAAGACGAAATCGACGGTTGTGTTTGGTTCCGGATTGACCGACATTGTCGTGATCTCGTGACGTGTTGCGGCATCCACGACCCGCAGCGAGCCAGGGCCGGACGGAATGGCGACGGAGTCCGAAGCGATCAGATAGCTCAGGGCCTGTGCGAGATGGACTACGGCCGGGCCGGGTGGGGTCGGCGTGTCTTCCGGATTGGGTGTCGCAGTGGGCGGTGCGGTGTCGGGCACCTCGGTTGGCGGCGCGAACGCGGCTTCACCGGGCAGGTAATCCACGTTGATCGCGTTGGCTGTGCTCCAGAAGTTAAAGACCCGCACAAGCGCCTGTCCGCCGGGAATGATAGTGGGGATGTCCAGCCCAATCGCCGTGCTTATGATGCCCTCGTTGCGCAGGACGAAGATCACCAATTGCCCGGGGTAGGTTACCGGCGGAAGCGTGAGCGGTTCGTCGAGCAGGACGGTTCCTCCGGGATTCTGGCGGACTGTGAGCGCGTGCGGCGCAGCATCAAAAGTGTGATACAAGCTGGACGTGGCCGTTTCTACGCGCTCGAAAGTCAGCGTGCCGTCGAAAGCGACGTCGATTGCTGATATATCCGGCAGCGTGTTAACCACGCGCAGTTTGAACGCGGTCTGGCCTCCGGCACCGGACGACGATTCAATCGCGGCAGGTTGGCCCGTGGTACCTGTACCCGTGCGCAGGATCATGGGCGGCTCACCGGGATCCCCGGTGATGACAATGGCGTAGGCGTAACCCGCATCCCACTGCGCGTCGGACAGCCTGCCGATCTCTTGAAGGCTGCTGCCGCTGCCGGACTCGAACACAAATGTCTCTCGACCTGCGGAGTAATCGAGCGGGCGCGAGGCGTTCCCCTGTGAGATCGGGCGCAGCCCAATATCGGCGTCCGTCTGCGTGCGGATGCTGGTCTGAAGCACATCGGGTGCGGTCAGCACAAACACGAACCGCGTGCTGCCGTCGGCGGTAGGCGAGAGGTCTTCTTCGAAGGTCGTCACGCGCAGTTGGTCGGCCGTGCCATAGATCAGAATATCCAGCGCTGCATTCGGGATCAGCGCGATTTGTTTCTCCAGCGTGGGTGAGGCGTCTGGTTCGCCTGCTGGCCGCAGTTGGAGCGTGTAGCCGAGCGAGGGAAAAGTGGTCCAGGCACTGACGCCGTGATAGCCCATTGGCCCAGCGACGAGCGTGTTGTCCAGGGTCACATCAAAAGGCGGAGAGTCTGGCGAGGCGTTAATGATGCGCACGCGGGTTTGATCTTTGACCCGGCTGCGGAAATTGATCGTGCGTACAGTGCCGTCTTCTCCGGGAAAGAGCACGACGGTGTACGTGTAGCGGGCTGTCAGAGGCAGATCGAAAGAGAACGGCGACGCCAGGCCAACCAGCATCAAGGAATGATCGCCTTCGGCAAGTACTTCTGGGCCGCCAGCGCCTCCGTAGGTCAGGCCAGAGAATACGCTGCGCCCTTGTTCTTGCACGTCGACGGACGACGCATCGGGCAGCGCCTGGATCACGGTCAGACGGGCCATCCCCGCAGATAATGGATCGAGCGATTCATCGGCTATCAGCAGGCGCAGATTGTTGGCCGGGCCCGCGACTATCGCGATGAGGCTGTGGCCTTCGATCAACATGATGCGTTGTTCCAAGAGGCGTGGCGCGGTGTCGGGATTTTCCCCGGCGGGCACGACGCGCAGTAAGTAATTGCCAGCCTGATATGACAGCGGGTTCGTGAGGTAACTGCCCGGAACAAGACCGCGTCCGATGTTGGCTCCGTCAAGATAAATGTTGACCGGTGGTAGGTCTGGGCTGGCCTGTACGACGCGAATCTGTGCCCGCGCGAGCGGATCAACGCTGGATGCTGGCAGGGGTGTGGGCAGCGGCGTCGGCGTGGCCGAAGGGGTCAGCGTGGGGGCCACGCTGGGCACAGGCGTCGCGGATGGCGGGGGCGGCGTTTTGTCTTTGCCACCGCAAGCTGCCAGGGCCAGCGCGATTACAGTCAGAAGTAGGGCACACACATACAGGCGTCGCATGGCTGTCCTCCACAAGTCAGGCAGGTGAGCCGTTACGCTTTGTATTGTACCGGGAGTGTGCGCGCGGCGACAGCGTACTTCTGGGGGAACACGAATAACCCGCCGTCCAACGGTAGGGGGAAATACCGTCGGGCGGCGGGGTGTGTCACGAAATGAATAATCTGCCGGACCATGCCCGGCGCATGCTTACCCGGACTTGACGCTGATCTGGCGCGGCTTGATGGCCTCGGCTTTGGGCAGGGTCAGAGTCAGCACGCCGTCTTTGAACTGCGCCTCGACGTGTTCGTGATCGATCGGCGTGTTGACATTCAGTGTGCGCTCAAATCTGCCGGTCGGGCGTTCGATGAGAACGTACTTCCGGTTCTCGTCCTGATCGCGCTTGATGTCACCCTTGATGGTGAGTGTATCGCCTTCCAGCGTGATCTGAAGCTCGTCGGCGGTGATGCCGGGCACATCGGCGCGAATCACGATCGCTTCGTCGGTGATGTAGGCATCCATGGGCAGCAGCCACGCCCCTGTGCCGTGCGTTTCCGAGCCGCGCGTGAAGGCTTCGTCGAGCATGCGGTCCATGGCCTGACGCATGGTGATCATGTCACGCAGCGGGTCCCAACGGGAAATGGATTTGGACATAGTCAAGACCTCCCATGACACTGTTGCTGTTGCTTCCCAATCGCAGTTTCATGCATTACATAGACTCTAATCCGGCTGTGCAAGAAGAACGTAAACGCCGTATAGAAAATCCATCAAATCCGGGACTCTACATCGCGGAGGGCGGCGTGCTGGAGTGTCCACAGGCGGCGATATATGCCATCGATTTGGAGCAGATCGGCGTGCGTGCCCTGTTCGACGATCCGGCCCGCCTGTAGAACCAGCACCCGGTCGGCACGTTCCAACCCGGTCATATCGTGCGTGATCAACAAGGTGGCGCGGTCGGCTAACGCGCTGAAGACGGTATCGAGCACGGCGCGCCCGGTTATGGCGTCAAGATTGGCGGTAGCTTCATCGAGGATGAGGATGGGCGCATCCTTGAGCACGGCCCGCGCGATCGCGATGCGCTGGCGTTCGCCGCCACTCAGGCGCATGCCCTGCTCGCCGATCCAGGTGTCGTACCCCTGGGGCAGCGTCTGCACGAAGCTGTGAAGTTGAGCACGCTGGGCAGCCTGCATGAGATCCGTTTCGGAGGCGCCGGGGCGGGCCAGCAGCAGGTTGTCACGGATGGTGCCGTTGAACAATGTCGTACTCTGGCTGACCACGCTGAACCACGCGCGCGCCGCGTCGCCCGAATAGGCGCGCAGATCGTACCCGGCCAGTGTGATCGCGCCGGGTTCGACGTCCCAAAAGCGCAGCAGCACGTTTGCCAGTGTGGATTTGCCCGCGCCGCTGCTGCCGACGACGGCCAACGTTTCGCCTGGACGCAGCGCTAAGCTGATCCCGTCCAGGGCGGGCGGCAGGTCCGGCGCGTAACGAAACCGCAGATCGCGTACCACCAACAGCGGGCTGCCACTCGTGGGGGTCGTGATCGCGGGCGGTGGCGCGGAGTCCAGCGGATCGCACACGGCGGGCGGCGTGTCGACAAGCTCGAATAGACGGCGCGCGGCGGTCAGACTGGCGCCCAGGTGTTGGAAAGCGGCGGGCAGTGGAGCGACGGCCTCGAAGCTGCTGAGTGTCGCCAGCACAAACACCGCCAGCAACACGCCTTCGATCTGTCCGCTGTTCACGCGCGGAATGGCGATCACAAGCGTCAGCAGGACCGCCGTGCTGGTAATGACGCTGATCAGGGCGCTATTCAGGGCGGCGGCGCGCGCCATGCGGCGGTTGAGGGCGGCGTAATCCCGGCTCAGATCGGCGACGCGCGTCCGTTGCCGATCCAGTGCGCCGGACAGCGTGAGATCGGCCATACCCTGCACGCCGTCGAGCAGGGTGGCAGTCAGCGCGCTTCGCGTAGTCACCAAACAGTGGCCTGTTCCACGGGCCAGCCAACTTGTCATTAGTGGCACGCCGATGCCTGCCAGCGCCAGGCAAACGACCAGCGCCATTGCCAGCCGTAGATCAGTCGCGCCCAGGAAGACCACCATCAGCAGCGTGACCAACACAGCCACGGCAGGCGGTGCGATCACGCGCAGGTAGAAGTTTTCCAGCGTGTCGATGTCGGCGACAGCCCGCGCCAGCAAATCGCCGGAATGTCGATCTGTCAGCCGTGCGGGCGCCAGCGGCTCGATGCCCTGGTAAAACCAGACGCGCAGCCGAGACAGCAGACGGAATGTCGTTTGATGCGAAACGTAGCGCTCCGCGTAACGCAAGAGTCCGCGCGTGATGCCGAAGAAGCGCACACCAACGATCGCCACGTTCAACGTTCCGATCGCGGGATGAAGCGCAGCGCTGGCGATGATCCACGCGGCGGCGGACATCAGGCCGATGCTGCTGGCGATCGTCAGAAAACCTAACAGCGCCGACAGCGCCATCCACCAGCGAAAGGGCGCGGCGATGCCCAACAGGCGGCGCAGCGTGCCATCCGTCATTGATCCGCCCCTTGCGCGGTGACGAGCGCACGATACGGTCCCGGCTGCGTGACCAGTTCGGAGTGGGTGCCGATCTGGGCGACGCGGCCAGTGTCCAGCACGACAACGCGATCGGCGTCGATCACCGTGGCGAGACGGTGCGCGATGATCAAGGCAGTGCGTCCGCGCAGCAGTTCCGCCAGCGCGGCTTGAATGTGGCCCTCGGTTTCGGGATCGAGATTGGCGGTGGCTTCGTCCAGAATTAGCAGCGGCGCGTCTTTCAGGAAAGCGCGGGCCAAAGCCACCCGCTGCGCCTGTCCTCCGCTGAGACGCGCGCCGCGCTCGCCCAGGATTGTGTCGTATCCGTCCGGCAACGCGCGGATGAAGTCGTCGGCATGAGCCTGATGTGCGGCGCGAATCACATCATCCAGTGGCGCATCAGGTCGGGCGAGCCGGATATTCTCGGCGGCGCTGGCGTTGAACAGGTATGGACGCTGTGGCACCCAGGCAATCTGCTTGCGCCACGCGTCAGGCGGAATGGCGCACAGATCGCCGCCATTCACGTTGATGTGCCCTCCGGTGGCGGCGATGAAACGCAGCACAAGCTGCGCGGTCGTGCTCTTGCCGGACCCGCTCGATCCTACCAGCGCGACTTTTTCGCCGGGCCAGATCGTGAACGTGAGGCCATTCAGGGCAGGGCGCTGGCCGTCATCGTACGCGTAGTGCACATCCTCGAACGCGATTGTGAAGGGCGGCGCGGGAATTTGGCCTCCGGCAGCGGGCGCGCAATCTGGCAATGGAGTGTCCAATACGGCGAAAATGCGTTGAGCCGCCGTCACGCCGGAAACGCCAGCGTGAAAACGCGCGCCAAGCTGGCGCAGCGGCAGGTAATATTCCGGCGCGAGAATCAGGATGAAAAACGCCTCGTCGAAGCTCATCTTGGCATAGAGCAGGCGCAGCCCGATCTCGACCGCGATTAGCGCTGTGCTGACCGTCGAGAGCAGCTCAAGCGCCAACGCCGACAGGAATGCGATGCGCAGCGTGCTCATGGTGGCGTCACGGAACTGATCGCTGATGTGAGCAATCGTGGCGGCCTGCTCTCGGCTGCGCCCGAACAGCTTGAGCGCCGTTAGCCCTTGCAACACGTCGAGAAAATGCGCACTTAAACGGCTGAGCTGCGCCCATTGGCGGCGTGATTGGGCGGCGGCCAGACTGCCGATCAGCACCATGAAGAACGGGATCAGCGGTGCCGTCAGCAGCAGAACCACGCCCGACAGCAGATCGAGCGGAAAGACCACCACCAGCATCGTCAACGGGACCAACGCGGACAGCGCCAGTTGAGGAATGTACTGGCTGAAATAGGCGTCCAACGTTTCGACGCCCTCGACGGCGGTGTTCGCCAGCTCGCCGCTGCGCTCGCCGCGTGTGTACGCGGGTCCGAGGGCGGCCAGGTGCGCGAACAGGCGGTCCCGCAGGCTGGTTTTGATATGCGACGCTACCTCGTGCGCGATGACTTCGCTGGCCCACAGCGTGGTTGCCCGCATAACAGCGATGATCGCCAGCCCAACCAGCAGATCCCGTACCGCGTGAAGATCGGCGCCATGCAGAAATACCCGACTGACGACGTGACTTAACAGGTACGCTTGCGCCACGAGCAGCAGCCCGGCCAGCAATCCCAGCCCAACGGACGCGGCCAGCCCTGTACGTACCGGGCGGATCGGGTCGAGCAGGCGGTGGTCAAGATTCATCGGCGGCCCATGGTGACTCGTGTATTCTTGAAGAAACGAGGTACAATTGTGATGTTATTGCTACGTTCCGGGAGAAACAATGCGTTTTTATTACCTCATTTGGGATTTCGATGGGACACTGTTCGACACATACCCGCCGCTGGTTTCAGCCGTTCAGCGCGCGCTCGCAGATTTTAACGCGAGTGTGGAAGAGTACGAAGTCTCCACGCTGCTGCGCGACACACTGTCCTCGGCCATTGCCACGCTGGCCGCACAGTACTGCCTGGAGATCGGCGAATTCGAAGCGCGCGTAACCTATTACTGGCGCGGCACGACCTTCCGCGATCAGCCGCCTATGCCCGGCGCGATTGGTGCGTGCGAACGTGTGCTTAAAGGCGGGGGCCGCAATTATATCTTCACACACCGCGGCCGCGAGTCGTTGATGACGCTGTTGGATTGGTACCGGGTAAGCGGGTTGTTT
Source organism: uncultured Chloroflexia bacterium (assembly GCA_963826505.1). Classification (GTDB taxonomy): domain Bacteria; phylum Chloroflexota; class Anaerolineae; order Aggregatilineales; family Aggregatilineaceae; genus CAWGXG01. The sequence continues at coordinate 1,329,516 of CAWGXG010000008.1, read as the reverse complement.
GCCGACTGCCTGACCGCGGGCGAAGGTTACCCACGCAAGCCCGATCCTGCCGGATTTCTCGCACTGATCGAGAAACACGAACTGCCGCGCGAACACGTCCTGGCGATCGGCGATCGTGATCTGGATATCCTGGCCGGGCAGGCAGCCGGGGTCAAAACCTGCTTGTACAATGCGGATCCCTCACCACATGCCACGCCGGATTTCGTGATCGCGGACTTTGACTCTTTGGCGTCTGTGTTGGACTTGCACTGACTTCCACACATTATGCTGAGGGGACGTTCGAAACGCCCCCTCGGTGATTCAAGGTATAGTCTGCGGATCAGTATTCGAGCTTGGATCCGGCGGTCAGACGGTGCCGGAAGACCCAATAGCTCCAGCCCTGGTAAAGCAGCACAATCGGCACCATCACCAACGCGACAACGGTCATGATCTTGAGCGTGGTATCGCTCGCGGCAGCGCTTTCGACGGTCAGGCTGTTGGCGGCGGCGGTGCTGGACACCATGACGTTGGGATACATGAACCAGAAGAAGGTTGCCACTGAGAGCAAAATCGTCGCTCCCATCAAGACGAATGCCCAACCGTACTGCTTCTGCCGGATGTAGTAGCCCACGGTCAGCAGCGCGGCGGCTGACGCAATCGGCATGATGCCCGGATTCACCCCGATCTTGTCAAAGATGTCGATATACGTGTAGTTGGCGACAGCCAATACACCCGCGATGACGGCCACCACCGGCCACAACTGCTGGGTCAGAGCTTCGGCACGCTCGCGGATCGAGCCATCGGTCTTCAGACTGAGGAAGATCGCGCCGTGCAGAATGAAAACCGCCAGTCCGGCCGCACCGCAGATCAGCGTGTAAGGGCTGAGCAGGTCGAAGAAGTTGCCGGTGAAATGCATGGTCGCGTTGATCGGCGTGCCCTTGACCAGATTGCCGAAGGCGACACCCCACAACAGCGCCGGGATCGCACTCCCAAAGAAGATGGCCCAATCCCATGTCTTGCGCCAGCGCGGATCGTCGTCTTTGCTGCGGAACTCGAAAGCGACTCCGCGCAAAATAAGCGCCAACAGAATCACCACGAGTGCAAGATAGAAGCCGCTGAACAGGGTGGCATACCACTGCGGAAAGGCCGCAAAGATCGCGCCACCGGCTGTGATCATCCAGACTTCGTTGGCATCCCACACGGGGCCGATCGTGTTGATGATGGTGCGGCGCTCTGTGTCGTTTTTGCCCAGGAAGGGAAGCAGGATGCCGACGCCATAATCGAAGCCTTCCAGGAAGAAGAAACCGATGAAGAGGATCGAGATCAGTACAAACCAGAGATCATTCAGAGTCATTGTAAATTATCTCCCCCTCAATTATGCAGCAGCCAGCGCGGGTTCAGCTTCAGCGTCAGCCTCGGATGGCGCGCGTTTGCCAAACTTCGCCAGCAGGTAAACATCTGCGCCCATGAGCACGCCGTATATCAGGGTGAAGAGCACGAGTGACAGGGCGACCATCGCCGCGCTAACGTTGGGCGACACCGCGTCTTGCGTGCGCTGCAAGCCAAAGACGATCCAGGGTTGGCGGCCCATCTCGGTCATGATCCAACCCGCCGAGTTGGCAATGTAGGGCAGGAAGATGGCCCAGGGCAGCAGTTTCAGGAACCATTTTTTGCCGCTCAGGCGGTCGTTAAGCGAGTAATACAGTCCGATGGCCGCCAAAACTAGCATCAGGAAGCCAGCCCCCACCATCGCGCGGAACGACCAGAAAATCACTGCGATGGGCGGACGGTAGTTTGCGTTTGGGCCGTAGCGATCGGCGAACTCAGTCTCGTAACGGGCTTGCAAATCGTTGATACCATCCACGCGACCGGAGAGCTTGTTGTAGGACAGCAGGCTGAGCAGTTTGGGAATGCGGATCGAAAAGACCTCTTTGCGCTGGTCGAGGTCTCCGATCGTGATCAGAGATAATGGAGCCGGGTCTTCGCCCTCGAACAAACCTTCGGCGGCGGCCATCTTCATTGGCTGCGTTTCGACCATGTGCTGCGCCTGGGTGTGTCCGACCAGGATCACCAGCACGATGCCGATCATCCCGTAAACGGTCGCGATCCGCGCGGATCGCACGAAGAATTCACGATCCCTTTTCTTATTCTTTTGGAGCAGGTGCCACGCGCTGATGCCCAGCACGAAGAACGCGGCAGTCGTCAGGCCGGAGGCGAACACGTGCGGGAACTGGACCTGCACGTTGGGATTGGTGATCACATCCCAGAAATTCCTCATTTCGACCTTGGTCAGGACGCCGTTCGCGTCGAGCACTTCTTTGTAGCCAACCGGTTGCTGCATGAAGGAGTTCGCGATCAGAATCCAGATGGCCGAAATATTCGATCCGATGGCGACCAGCCAGATCGACAGCAGGTGCAGACCCTTGGGCAGCTTGTCCCAGCCGAACACCCATACGCCGATAAAGGTTGATTCCAGGTAAAACGCGAGCAGCGCCTCAATTGCCAGGGGCGCGCCGAAAATGTCGCCCATGAAGCGGGCGTATTCGGACCAGTTCATCCCGAACTGGAACTCCTGCACAATGCCGGTGACGACGCCCATGGCGAAGTTGATAATGAAGAGTTTCCCCCAGAATTTCGCCATGCGTTTGTAGGCGGGATCGTCGGTGCGATACCACATGGTTTGCATGATGGCTGTCAACAACGACAAACCCAGGGTGAGGGGTACAAAGAAGAAATGGTAAACGGTCGTGACGCCAAATTGCAGCTTTGCAAGGTCCACTACGTTCATAACGATTAATTCCTCCTCTTCGGTGTGCCGGCTCTGTCCTCGCGGAACCTCATAATGAGCCACTATCAAACGAAGCCGATTTATAGGTTATCGTTATTGCTATCTGATTTTTAGTGACAAATGGTACGAGCCGGGCTGACAACCGGCATACGGTGAGGGCATGACACGGCCGATCTTATAGACGTATTAAGCGCCGTGTGAGTTTGACGCCGAAAAAATGGTATACTCCTGTATAGTGAGGGGCGGACGGTGCGCCCGATCGTATAATGGTGAAACAGAATGTTGTGTTCTATCACGACAGTCACCCCATGCGGCAGTGTGACGCATGCCCACGCATCGAAGACAGAAGTTCTGGGAGGCTGAAATCATGCGACTTGAGGTGTTGTTGAGTGGCCTGGAAAATCCGCAGCCGGCGGTCCGGTTGGATGTGGTGCGCGTCCTGGGGATGTTGGACGAAACCCGCGCGCTGAGTGCGCTGCGCGAGCGCTATACCCAGGAGCCGGATCCGACTGTTAAACAGGGGATCGCGTGGGCTGGCAAACGCTTGTACCAGGCGGAGCAGGCCGGGTACAGCACGGTCGACGAAGTGTGCCGCCATTTCGGCGTGGATCGCGAGTTGGAAGAAATGTCCGACGCGACAGAAGCCGAGCTGATCAACAAAATGCAGCATGACTTCGAGCGCGATTTGCGAGACGGCCAGACACGCATGTCACGGCGCAAGGCCGGGTTAGCGGCGGCAGCGGCGATCGGCGGCACCATGTTCGGCGGGACTTCGATGGGGATGATGGCTATGGCCGGTGCGATGCAGCCAGGTGCCGAATCGTCATCTTCCGGTTTGACGGTCGGTGGTCAGGGCGCGCGACGCACGCCCGCGACGGCACCCGCCAATGTGGACATAGACGTGTGGCTACGCCGTCTGCGCGACGCACCCACGCCTGAGCTGCGCGAGCAGGCGACGATCGAGCTGGCTCAACTCAACAACCCGAAGGCACTCCCATTTCTGGCTGCCGCATTCTTGAATGACAGCTCGCCCAAGGTCCGGCAGGCCGCACAGCGATTTGGCAAGGTGCTGTATTGGAGCGCGGTCTATTGGGAAATGGAGCGCAGCGGCGCCCTGGCCGAAGAAATGCAACGCCGGGCGGCTGCGATGGGCAAGACGATCAAAGTCGAGACGGGTGGGTTGCAAACTCCCACGCCACAGGCGGAGACGCCAGCCGAACCCGCGAACTCCGCGCCCCGCGAGTCCGGAACCATCACCGGTCGATGTGGGCGAGATTTTGCGCAAAGCCCAGGAGGGCCGTGCTGCCCGCCGCCGCAAAGATCGTTAGGGCGTGAAGTAGTGAAGATCTGAAGCCTGATTCCGGCGGCTGCCTTGTGCAGCCGTTTTTCTTTGGGATAGGCCAGGGGCCGTCGACGCGGCCTGCCGGGAGGTGTTTCGGTCTTTCGGGGGCGTGATTTGGTGGTATACTTCCCCTGTTTTGCCGGTCTATAGTCATGATGGGAACAAATTATGCGAATTGTCGTGAGTGGGTCCATCGCGTTCGATTACCTGATGAAGTTTCCTGGCCAATTCCGCGACCACCTGATCGATCAAGCGTTGGACCGTGTTAGCCTCAGCTTTCTGGTAGAGGACCTGCGGCGCGAACGCGGCGGAGCTGGGGCGAACATCGCTTTTAGCCTGGCGCTGCTGGGCGAGCATCCGATTTTGATGGGCACCGCCGGGAGCGATTTCCCCGAATTTCGCGTGTGGCTTGACGAACACGGAGTGGATACCTCCGCCGTGCGCGATATTCCGAACGTGTTCTCGGCCTCGTTTTTCTCCAACACCGATGCAGTCAACAACCAGATTGGCTCGTTCTATACAGGTGCGATGGCTTATGCCAAGGGCTACACGCTGGCTGAGGCCGTGTCGCCGTTGCCCGATGTGGTGATCAACGCACCCAACGATCCGGTAGCCATGCTCGAACTGGCCGAGGAATGCCGGGTGCGCGGCGTGACCCATATGTTCGATCCCAGCCAGCAGATCATCTGGCTGGACGCCAACGATCTGGCCTATGGCATTGAGCGCGCGAATATTCTCATCTGTAACGAATACGAATGGGAGATGGTCGCCGTTAAGACCGGCCTGAAGCGCGACCAGTTCTTGAGTGCTGGCAAAACGCTGATTGTCACCCATGGCGACGAAGGATCGCACATTTACGCGGGCGGTGAACATTATGAGATCCCCGTGTTTCCTGTGACGACGCTGGCCGATCCGACCGGCGTTGGAGACGCGTACCGCGCCGGGCTGCTCAAGGGTATGGCGTGCGGATTCGATTGGAATTTGTCCGGGCGGATCGGTGCGCTGGCGGCGGCTTACGTTTTGGAACAGCACGGCACACAGAATCACTGCTACACGCTGCCTGAATTCGTGGCGCGCTTCCGGACCGTCTTCGATGATGAAGGTGCGCTGGATGCGTGGCTGGCCAGTTGAGGCGATCCGTGTTTGACGTCGAGCGATTGACGGACCGGGCGGAGATCCGCACGTTTCTGGCGCGCGATCGCCAGCAAACCGCGTACGCACTCGGCGATCTGGACGATGCGCTGTGGCCGCAGAGCGCGTTTGTCGGCGCGCGGCGCGGCGCTGAACTGGTGTCCGTCGTGTTGTTTTTCGGCGGGTTGGATCCCGTCATTTTGACGGGCTTCGGCGATGTCGATGGCGTGCGAGCCGTGTGTGACGCGGTCAATTTGCCGGACGAGATCTATTATCTGGTCTTGCCGGAGATGGAGCCGGTTCTGGATTCCTATTACGAGCGTCCGCACGCCAAACGCGAGATCCGCATGGTGTTCGAGCGTGAAGCCCATACCTCGTTGGCGAGCAACCCCGCGCAGCGCATCGCGCCGCAACAAGCGGACGCATTGGCCGCGTTGTACCGCCATGCGGCAGAAGGGGGCGAAGAAGTCGTCGCGTTCAGCCCGTGGCAGATCGCGCACGGCGTATTCTTTGGTGTTTGGGCCGATGGGGCGCTGGTCGCGACGGCAGGCACGCATGTCTGGTCGCCGTCCGAGAGCGTTGGCACGATCGGCAACGTGTTCACGCACCCGGCCCACCGGGGACGCGGCTATGCCTCGGCCTGTACGGGCGCGGTCGTGGCAGAAAGTCTGAACGCTGGCATCGATACGCTGGTGCTTAATGTGCGGGATGACAATCAGCCCGCTATCCATGTTTATGAAAAACTCGGCTTTCGGTCCTACTGCACGTTTCTGGAAGGACCGGGCTTACGACGCGTGTAATGGTCGGTCAAAAAACCGCCAGAGCGCTTGCAGTGTGTTACAATCGTCGTTCACCTGCGCTGGCGCAGGTTGGGTCGTGTTGACAGGTGTCTTTAGACGCGCAGGTCGTTGTGGCAAAAGTGTCAACACCCTCTAGTGAAGGAAGCACAAGGAGATTTGCATGACAGTTGAACATGATGTCCGCGATTTAGGTCTGGCCACCGGTGGCCGCTACCGGATCGAGTGGGCCGAGCGCGATATGCCCGTGCTGCGGCAGATCCGCGAACGGTTTGCAAAAGAACGTCCGCTGGACGGCGTGAAGATTTCCGCCTGCTTGCATGTCACGACCGAAACGGCGAATCTGGCGCGCACGCTTCAGGCGGGTGGGGCCGATGTCGTCCTGACGGCGTCGAATCCGCTGAGCACGCAAGACGACGTGGCCGCGTCGCTGGTGTCGCACTTCGAGATCCCGGTGTATGCCATCAAGGGCGAAAACAACGCGACGTATTACGATCACATCAAGGCGGCGCTGGATCACAAACCGCACATCACCATGGATGACGGCGCGGACCTGGTTAGCGAGCTGCACAAGAACCGCACCGAACTGCTGAACGGCTTAATCGGTGGCACTGAAGAGACGACGACCGGCGTCATCCGCCTGCGGGCGATGGCGAACGACGGCGCGCTTCGCTTCCCAGTGATCGCCGTGAACGACAGCCTGACCAAGCACCTGTTCGACAACCGCTACGGGACCGGCCAGAGCACCATTGACGGCATCATCCGTGCGACGAATGTCTTGCTGGCGGGCCGTAGTTTGGTGGTCGGGGGCTACGGCTGGTGCAGCCGCGGGATCGCCATGCGCGCTAAAGGCATGGGTGCTAACGTCATCGTGACCGAGGTCGATCCGTTGAAGGCGCTCGAAGCGGTGATGGACGGCTTCCGCGTCATGAAGATGATTGACGCCGCCCCTATCGGCGATATTTTCGTGACCTCCACCGGCGACGTCCATGTGCTCGACGTCCACCACTTCGAGGCTATGAAGGACGGCGCGATCGTCGCCAACAGCGGCCATTTCAACGTCGAGATCAATATCCCAGGCTTGCAGTCGATCTCCAAGGGCGAGCCGGAGCGCGTGCGACCTTTCGTGGAGCAGTATATCCTCAAAGACGGACGTGCGATCAACTTGCTGGCCGAGGGGCGTTTGGTCAACCTGTCGGCAGCGGAAGGTCACCCGGCTAGCGTGATGGATATGAGCTTTGCCAACCAATCGCTGGGTGCGGAATATATGAAACTGAACGGCTCGACTCTCGAAAACAAGGTCTACACTATTCCGTCGGAGATCGACCAGGAAATCGCACGGCTCAAACTTGAATCGATGGGCGTCACGATCGACACGCTGACAGACGAGCAGGTCGCCTACCTGAACCAATGGCAGGAAGGCACATAGTCTGCAGCGCTGCGCGATCGGCGAAGCGGGTCGCCGCTCTGGCACGGGCCAGGGGCGGCGGTTGGGCGTTGGGCTAGCGGTGGAGTCGCCTGTTGGGACAGGGACCGGGAGTGCGCTAGAATGAAGGCGCTGCGGTCCAGGGTCAGGGCGAAAGAGATGAACGAGGAGATAGAACCATGAATCGTCGAACTTGGTTGGTGACGGCACTGCTGCTGGTAGCACTGCTGGCAGTGGCCGCCGGGCCATTGCAACCCGCCCAGGTGCGGGCGCAAACACCGGACGCGCGCGTGCGTTTCCTGCACGCGATCCCCGGCGCGCCTGACGTGGACGTGTATCTTGACGGCGCGATCGTGGCGTCGGGTCTGGCTTTTGGCGACGTAACGCCGCATCTCAGCGTGGCAGGCGGCGACCATCAAGTGGCGCTGCGCCAGTCCGGCATGGCTGCCACATCGGCCGCGCTGATTGAAGTAGTCGTGCCGCTGGTGCCGAGTTCTGGCATTTACGCTGGTGGCACAGGGCACGCCCAATGTGGTTGAGGCGGCGCTTTACGAAGATATTCTGGACGAAATTGGTATGGGGATGGCGCGCCTGACTGCGATCAACGCGATCGCGGATGCGCCGTCGCTCGACCTGTTGACCACTCAGGGAGGGCCGTTGCTGCAAGGCGTGTCGTACGGCACTCAGTTTGGTACGGTGAATATTGGCACCGGTGTGCAAGACCTGGTCTTAGTCCCGGCGGGCGGCGCTGTCGAAAGCGCGATCGCCCAGGTCGGCCAGGTTGGCTTGCAAAGCGGCGTGCTGTATACCTTCGTCGCGCTGGGCACACTGGATGGCAGTGTCGCGCCGTCGGTCATGGTGCTGGCGACGCCCGTTAACGGTGGCGCTGATTCGGTGCGCGTGCGGATTGCGCACGGCAGCCCGGATGTGCCTGCCGTGGATGTGTACGCCGATGACACACTGATTGCGCCTTCGCTGGGCTTCGGTGAGATGACTGGGCACCTGGCGTTCCCGGCGGGCAGCCACACGCTAGCCCTGCGTCCTGCTGGGGCGGCTGCCGCGGATGCGCCGACTGTATCAGCGGATGTAACGCTTGACGCGACGACGCCAGCTCTGACGGTGGCCGCCATTGGGCAGGCGAGCGATGGAACGCTGGCGCTGCAGGTGTTTCCCGATAACGTCGCCGACATCGCGCCCGATAAGGCGCGCATTGCCGTGGTGAACGCGGTGCCGGGTGCGACCGTCAGCGTGTCGCTGTCCGATCCGTCGGGCACGGTGCTGGCGTCCGATCTGGCGGCGAACGCCCAAAGTGGTCCGATCGATGCGGGCGTCGGCGATTATATGCTGACTGCCAACATCCAGGGCGTGGAAGAACCGGTTGATCTGGTTGTTCCTTCGGAAACCTATAACGGCGGCATGTATTACACGGTGCTGGTCTACGGCGGCGGCGCAAACGCTGTGCCCTATAATGCTGTCGTGGGCGGCACGGAAGTCGACGTTACGGTGGACAGTCTGCCGGTTGTGATGCCTCAGGCGGTGGCCGCGGTTCCGACCGAAACCCTGCCTACCGAGGCACCGGTTGAGGCTGCACCTACTGAAGCGGCTCCTGTCGTGACTGAGGCGGCCCCGGTGGAAACCGAAGTTGTCGCGGCCCCGACCGAAGATGCCCAGGCGAGCAGCGGGCAGAGCGAGCTGGTTGTCGCGCAGCCCTCCGAGACTCCCGCGCCGGTTACGCCTGCGCCGCTGGTCCCCCAGACGGCCGCACCAGTCGCCTATGTCGAACTGAATCCTGGCGCGAATCTGCAATGCCGTGAGCTGCCCGGTGCTGAAAAGCGCTCGTTGGGCTTGATCCCCAGCGGCACAACCCTGACCGTCATCGGGCGCACCGGCACACCGCTGGTCCCCGAAACCGGCAATGTCACACCCGAACCGACGCCTGTCGTCGAGACGGTGGAAGACCTGTGGCTGTCGGTCCAGTGGGAACCCGCCAGCGGTGGGTATCTCCGCTGCTGGGTGGCGGCGCAGTTCTTGCGCGTGGAATGGAAGGGCAAGCTGCTTGACACCATTGACGAGCTAATGGAACTACCCGAAGAGCCGTTCAACCGGCCCGGTGAGGCCGTCAATACCGACGTCAAGCCGCCGACTCCGCTGTTTGACGCCGTCATCGCGACAGTCGAACTGGAGCCGGGAGTCAGCTTGCAGTTGCGGCGCAATCCGCAGACAAACGCCGAGTCGTTGGAACTCGTGCCTGCCCAGGCACAGCTTGAGGTCCTGGGTTACGCCGAAGCGCCGAGCGAGGGTTTGGTCGGCCAACCGTCCGATCCGAACTGGCTCTACGTGCGCTATCGTACGGAAAACGGCGGAGCCACGATTGGCTGGGTGTCGTCGCAGTACGTGACGCTATCCAAGCTGGGGCGGCCAGTTGAGCTGACTGATCTGGTGGTCGTGGATGCTGGTGAGGCGGGTTACTATGAACTGCCGGGTCAGCTTCCCCAGATCCCGGTCGAGCAGCAAGACGTTGTGGGCGTCGTGAATCTCAACCCCGGCGCGAATCTGAACCTGCGCGATCAACCTTCGGCGGATGCGCGCGTCGTAGTAGGTATTCCTAGCGGCGATAGCATGATCCTCAAGGGGCGTAATGGTGATGGGGCCTGGGTCCAGGTGCTGTACACCTCGAGCGCCGGTGATCTGCAGGGATGGGTCGCGGCCCAATACCTGATCATCACCCGCGGCGGCCAGCCCTATGACGTGGTGGGTCTGCCCATCGTGACCGGTGAAGCCGACACGGCAGTCCCGGCAGGCTAGACAATCGATACCAGTCGCATGCAAAAGAAAAGCCCCCTCCGGATGGAGCGGGGCTTTTTGGTTGCATTGGGCGTGTGCGTTACTGGTTTTGTGCGGCGGTGGTCAGTTGGCCCAGGCTGGCGTAATCACGGTTGACCATCGACCACTGGTTGGTGTCGCCGTAGCTCGCCAGAATCGTCGGCGTGCCGGTGACGCCGTTGTCGTTGGCCATGGTCGAGTATGAGCGCATCAGCGTAGCGTAGCGGTTGGACGATACGCATTCCAACAGCGCGCTGCTGTCCAGCCCCATGGCTTTGGCCGACTTGGTGAGCTGGCTGAGCGAGAACCCGTTGACTGGCCCCATCGAACTCGCCAGACGGAACAACTCCTCGGACATTTCCCAGAACGCGCCTTGCTCGCCGGCGCACAGTGCCGCCTGCGAGGCAATCTCGGAATATTGGCCGCCTGTCCCGGTGACCATCACCAGCCCGAAGGTGGCCTGACCGGTCAGTACGTAGTCTTTGATGAAGTGCGGCGCGTCGCTGCTGTGATAGTCCTGGCAGTGCGGGCAGGAGAAATCGGACACCATGACGAAATGGACCGGCGCGTTCGGGTTGCCCAGCGTAACGATCCCGTTGACATCGACATAACGCTCGACACTCGGCGCGGCGGTCACTTCACCGTCCAGCGTGCGTGTATCGGCGGCTTCAAGCTGCGGGTAATCGGGCGAGGTACCGGCCAGCGGCACGCAGTACTGCGGGAAAACGGAGCAGCTCACGTTCTTTGAGGCCCCGGCATTGGACCAATTCGCGAGCACGAAGACCAGTCCAATCACCAGCGTGGCGATGATAACGCCGCCCAGCATATTGATCTGGCTGCGGTATTGCTCCTGGCGATGGCGACGGCTCTTGCCAACGGCATAACCGGCGCGCGACGGCCAGAACAGGCGCGGCGTGGATGTTTCCGACCCGGCGTTCAATGATTTTCGCTTGGATGGTGACGTTTGTGTTGTCATCAGGCTGTGAATTCTCCACGATACAGTGGGGGTAAGGTTCCAAAAACCCATCAACGATTGTTGCAGATCATAGCAAAGACCGCCGCCGGATGCGCAACTGCACGGTCCGACGCCCGCCTGGGTTATCATTGTCAAGCGCGCCCCGCTCAACTATAATCGCTGGGTCGCAGCCGATTCGTGCACATGCAGAGAGAGATACGCTCTGATGAAAAAAATGACCAGCGCCGAAGTCCGTGAGGCTTTTCTGGAATTCTACGAGGAGATGGGGCACAAGCGCGTGCCGTCTTCATCGCTCGTACCGGGCAACGATCCGACCCTGTTGTTCACCAATGCGGGGATGGTCCAGTTCAAGGACGTCTTCCTCGGTCTGGACAAACGGCCCTATACGCGCGCCACGACATCCCAAAAGTGCATGCGGGTCAGCGGCAAGCACAACGATCTCGAAAACGTCGGACCGTCGCCGCGCCACCACACTTTTTTTGAGATGCTCGGCAATTTCTCGTTCGGCGATTACTTCAAGCACGAGGCGATTCGTTTCGCCTATGACCTGCTGACAAAGGTCTACGAGATGCCGCTGGATCGGTTGGCTTTCACGGTCTACGAAAGCGACGACGAGGCGTATCACATCTGGGTCGACGAGATCGGTGTCCCGGCGCAGCGTGTGGCGCGGATGGGTGCCAAGACGAACTTCTGGCAAATGGCCGAGACCGGTCCCTGCGGCCCGACCAGTGAAATTCACTGGGATTTGCGGCCCCAGGATGGCGAAGACGGGATCGTCGCGGCGCTGCAAGCCGAAGACGATCGTTTCCTCGAAATCTGGAATCTGGTTTTCATGCAGTTCAATCGCACGCAGCCCGATCCCCAACACACGGGGCAGTGGGATACACCGCTGCCCGCGCCGGGTGTGGATACCGGGGCCGGGTTGGAGCGGATCGTGTGCGTGCTGCAAGGCGCCAAAGCCAATTATGAAACCGACCTGTTCATGCCGATTATCCGGCGTGTGCAATCTCTGACCGGCCAGACCGACGCCCAGCGTGATGCGAATATTGTGCCGTACCGCGTGATTGCGGATCACATGCGCGCGGCGACGTTCCTGATCAGTGATGGTGTTCGTCCTGGCGCGACCGGGCGCGATTACGTGTGCCGCATGGTCATCCGGCGCGCGGTGCGTTTTGGGACGAAATTGGGCTTTGAAGAACCGTTCTTGGCCGATGTCTGCGACGCTGTGATCGACACAATGGGTACGGCATACCCGGAGCTGCTCGACCAGCGCGAAACGCTGCGACGCACGATCACCAATGAAGAGGTGCGCTTCCGCCGCGCGATGGATCGCGCCCTGGCGGAATTGGACGGCATGCTGGACACGCTGGCCGAACAGGCCAAAGCCCAGTTGATGCAGCTATTGGCTCCGCTGACGGGAGCGGGTAGCGCCCCGGCAGCGGTGGGCGGTGAGCAGGACCCTATGGATGCGCAGATCAACCAGATCGATCAGGCGTTGGCGGCGTCTGGGGCCGGGAATGTATTGGCCGGGCTAGTGGACCGGCTGGGCCAAGACGTCCGGCTGAGCGACATCATCGCCGCGCTGGGGATCGATAGCAGTCTGCGCGACGAGCTAGAGATGGCGGGCCAGCTTCCAGGTGATCTGGCGTTCCGTCTGCACGCGGAAAAAGGGCTACCGCTGGAGATCACGCGCGATGTGGCGCGCGAGCGCGGCTTCACTGTGGACGAGGTCGGGTTCCGCGCGGCGCAAAAGCAGCACGAGGCCGTCAGTCGTGGGCAGGACGGCGGCGCGTTCGGCACGATTGACATGGGCGAAACTTATCGCGCGCTGTTGAATGATCTGCGGGAACGGGGTGTCATCGATTCCGGCGTCCAGCGCGATCAATACGGCCCGCTGAGCGGTGAGGCGCGCGTGTTGGCCATTCTGCGCGATGGGGAGCAGGTCGAGCGCGCGGGCGTAGGTGATCGCGTTGAGGTCGTGCTTGATTTCACGCCGTTCTACGTCGAATCCGGTGGGCAGGTGAGCGATACCGGCGTGATCGAGGGCGAGGGCTGGACAGTCGACGTTGAAGACGCGCGCCAGCCGGTGGGCGGTTTGGTGGTCCACGGCGGCGAGGTGGTCGAGGGCCAGCCCGCGATCGATACAGACTGCGTCGTGACCGTGGACGGCGAGCGCCGCCTGGACATTATGCGCAATCACACGGCAACCCATTTGCTGCACGCTCAGTTGCGCGCCGTACTCGGCTCGCACGTGCAGCAGCGCGGGTCGCTGGTCGCGCCGGATCGTCTACGCTTCGACTTCAGCCATGATCAGCCGGTCTCCGCTGAGGAGTTAGACGTGATCACGCATCACATCAATCTGGCGATTCTGGCCGATATGCCGGTGCTGTCGGTAGTGAAGGACCGCGAAGCGGCCAAGGCTGAAGGCGCGATGGCGCTCTTTGGCGAGAAATACGGCGAGAGCGTGCGCACGATCAGCATTATGGAGGACGACGCGTCGCGCTATAGTTACGAGCTGTGTGGCGGCACACACGTCACCCACACGGGCGTGATCGGGCCGTTTGTGGTGACCTCCGAAGGCAGCGTGGCGCAGGGTATCCGCCGTATCGAAGCGGTGACCGGGCGCGGGGCGGAGGCGTACATCCGCCGCAGCCTGCACCGTCTGGAAGATGCGGCGGGCCAGTTGGGCACGACCCCCGATGTGCTCCCCACACGGATCGCGGCGCTGCAAGATGATTTGCGGGCCAGCCAGCACGATGTAGCGCGGCTGCACCGTCGGGTGGCGTGGCTGGCATTCGGCCAATTGATGCAGGACGCCTCCGTAATCTGTGGGGTCGTGGTGCTGGTGGCGCAAGTCGAATCCACCACGGCTGACACGCTGCGGGAGATGACTGACTGGTTCCGCGACCGGGTTGATTCGGGCATAGTGGTCTTGGGTACTGTCGCTGAGACGGGCAAGCCGCAATTGGTCGCCGCCGCGACGAAGGACCTCAAAGGACGGGTCCACGCGGGCAACGTGATCAAGTCGGCGGCGCAGATAGTGGGCGGCGGTGGCGGCGGACGTCCTGATATGGCGCAAGCGGGTGGCAAAGACCCGGAAAAGCTTGACGCGGCGCTGCAGCACGCACGGGATTTGATCGCACAGGCGCTAGGGTAGGACACTTCCTGTCGGCAATAGCGGGAGATCATGATCGACGACTGCACCATTTTGCGACTAGAAGCGTATGACGACGCGGTCACTATTCGTGACCGGCTGGCGTTCGTCGATGCGCCGCGCGCGCTGTTGGTGCTGCCGGGCGGCACACGTCTGCTGACGCGCAAGCTCGATTTGCTGCTCGTGCAGCGCCACGCCGCGCGTTTGGGGATTCAACTGGCGCTGGTGACGACCGATTTGGACGTGATTGACTGCGCCCGTGATCTCAATCTGTCCGTCTTTCCCAGTGAAGCCGTCGCATTGCAGCACCCGTGGCAGCGTCCCCGAGATACCGACTTTGCAGCGCCGCACGATCCGCAGCGGCAATCGGTAATCGTCGAGCGCATCATCCGGGAACGCATGAACGCGCTCAACCCCGGGGCGCTGCGCCGCTGGCGTTGGACGCGTTGGGCTGCGTTCGGTGGATTAGTGGCGGCGGTGGTGCTGACACTGCTCATCGTCGGACCAAGCGCCACGGTTACGCTGACCCCAGCCAGTCGCCAGGTGTATGAAACGGTATCGATTGTGGCCGATCCCGATCTGACCGATATCGATATCGAGAACCGGCGCATGCCCGCCTCGGTCGTGTCGTTGGAATCGACGGCGCGCGTCACCGTGCAGTCGTCGGGCAAAGAATCGGCAGGTGCCACTCAGGCCCAGGGCCTCGTCACCTTGTCCAACGCTTCCGATCAGCCGATCTTGGTACCGGCGGGGACGGTGGTCAGCACCAGCGACATCTACCCGATCCGCTTTGAAACCCTGATCGAAACGACGCTGCCTGTAGGCAATACGCCGATCCAGGTGCCGATCCAAGCGCTGCTGGAAAATTCGGGCGCTACCGGCAACGTCGATCCCGGTACAATCAACCGGGTCGAAGCAACGTTTGCCGACCTTGTGACGATCACCAACCCTAACGCGACCTACGGCGGCGCGCTGCGCGAACGCGGCATTGTTACGGCGGATGATCACGAGCGGCTGATTGTGTTGGGTCGCCAGCAGGTGTTACAGCGGGCGCGCGATGTTCTGCTGCACCAGCTTTCGGGCGATCAGTTCCTGGTGCCCGGCTCCGTGATGATTTTGGAGGAACGACCCGAGTGGACGGTGTACAGCGCCTTCGTGGGCGATCCCGCCGAGAGCGTGAGCCTCGATCTGCGGGCGCGCGTGCAGGCGGTGGTCGTCGACGAGCAGCAGGCGCACCAGGTGGCCTATGCGGCGCTGGCCCCATATATCCAACCGGGCATGGAGATTTCGCTGGACGCGCTGTCCTTCCAGCGCGGCGATATTGTTTCGATCGAAGGAAACGGGCGCGTCACATTCTTGATGACGGTGACCGGCAATGTCGCCGTGTCGATTGATGAGGATTACGTACGCAGCCGGGTACGCGGGTTGGGCGTGGATTCCGCCGGAGTCGTCTGAACGGCGAACTGCTGCTCGACCCGGAACATCCGGTGCAGATCACGACGCAGCCCGGCTGGTTTCCACGCTTGCCGGTGCTGTCGGTACGCATCTCGATCCAGGTGAACTCTCCATGAGCGGCGAGCCTTTTCCTGGGCGTTTGATCGGCATCGATCATGGCGAAAAAGTGATCGGACTGGCGGTCTGTGATCCGACTGGCGTAATCGCGCGCCCATTGGGGTTGATCACCCGCACGTCGAAACGCGAGGATTTTGCGCGCATCCAACAGGTGATCACGGAGCAAGGTGTGGTGCAGGCGGTGGTTGGATTACCAGTTTCGCCGCCACATATTACCGTATACACGCAGGCCGACCGGGTGCGGCTGTGGGCAGGACGGCTGGCGGCAGCGATCTCTGTGCCGGTGATCCTGTGGAACGAGCGCTATTCGTCCGATGAGGCTAACGATCTGCTGTTTGACGCGGGTCTGCCGCTGCCCGAACGCATCGACGCGGTGGCGGCGGCGGTCATTCTGCAATCCTTCCTCAACGCGCTGCGCGACGAGCACTTCCCCTGGCCGGAGCGGGTGCTGCCTGTGTAACCGCGGCATTGAATCCAGAGGATAACCATGAAAACAGCGAAGCGCGGACAAAAAACTTCAAAGCCCGTGCAAAGGACGAAGGCGAGACGCGGCAGATTTCACTTGCCGAGTCGCCGGCGCGGGGTGCGCTGGCTGGTGATCCTGATCGTGGTCGCCGTGGTCGGCGTGTATCTTGTGCTGCCGTTCGCATTCGGCGTTGTGGTTGTGTTTCCTTACAAGCAGTCTGTAGGTGCAGCACCAGCCGGATTTCAGGATGTGACGCTGACCACCGAAGACGGCGTCAGGTTGGCGGCGTGGTACGCCCCTCCCGCGGACGGCAGCGGGCCGGCGATCATTGTGCTACACGGGGCGGGTAATTCGCGCGAGGGCGTGCGGCGCTATGTCGCCATGCTAGCGTCGCACGGATATGGCGTGCTGGCCTTTGACGCGCGCGGCCACGGCCAGAGCGGGGGCAAGACCAACCGCCTGGGCTGGATGGGAACGCGAGACGTGGGCGCGGCAGTGGCATTCTTGCAGCAACAGGATGGGATCACTGCGATTGGCGGGCTGGGATTGTCAATGGGCGGCGAGATTCTACTTGGCGCCGCCTCGGCCTATCCGACCATCACCGCCGTCGTGTCCGACGGCGCGACGCACCGATCGTTGGACGAACTGCGTACGCTGCCGTCCGAGCGCCCGTTGGTGCGCAACTTCGTCTCGCGCGTGATGTACCTGACCGTACAGGTACTCAGCGGAGAAAAACCGCCCGAACCGCCGCTGCTGGACTCGATGATCGCGGCGGATACCACGTCATTTCTGCTCATTGCGGGCGGCAGCGTGGAGTTGGAAGTCGCCTACAACACGCTGTTTGCCGAGACGGTGGGCGAACGGGCCACGTTGTGGATCGCGCCCGGCGCCTCCCATACACGGGCCGCTGGCCTCTATCCTGACGAATATGAACAGCGCGTGACCGGGTTCTTCGACGCGGTGCTGCGGCCAAGCGGCGAGTAACGGCGGAGCCGATCCGGTGAACAAACGCAGGCCAGCCGCCGTTGGCGGAGGGCTGGGTTGCGCCTATAATCCGAGGGGTGTGCAGCAGCCGACGGAGAAAACGATCTTATGTCCATGCAGCAGCGAGACCTTACACGCGCCGTGTTGGCGGTGCTGCTTGTCGCAGTTCTCAGCTTTGCGCTGATCGCGTGCGTGATCGGCGGCGGGTTATACGCCTGGGCGCACCAGCAGGGGTTAGACCCGCTGACCGCAATCCGTCTGCGCGTTAGTCTGGCGCAGCACAATGATGACCTTAAAAAATCCGCCGGGACCGATATGCATTACCAGGAATTCGTCGTACGGCCCGGTGATACCGCCTACACCATCGCGGCCAATCTGCACACGGCCGGTCTGATCACGGACGCGGACTTGTTTGTTGACTACGTGCGCTATTATCGTCTCGACAGCCAACTTGAGGCCGGGACGTTCTTCTTGCAGCAGACGCAAACCATCGAACAGATCGCTTACGCCCTGACGGACGCGAGCACGGCCTCGATTCCCTTTCAGACGCTGGGGGGTTGGCGCCTGGAAGAAATCGCCGAGACTGCCATCGACGGCAACCCTTTCTTCGACTTCTCCGGCAATGACTTCCTGAACGTGGTTGGGCGGGGGGCAGTGATTCCAGCAGATTTCAAGGCGAGGATTGGAATACCCGACGTGCTGAGCGATGGCAAGCCCGCTTCACTGGAAGGTTTCATGTATCCGGGTGAGTATAAGCTCCAGCCGGGGATTACAGCGGACGGACTGCGCGACGCGCTGTTGGCCGCCTTTGACGTCCATGTGACACCAGACTTGTACGCCAAAGCCACCGCGCGCGGCCTGACCATGTATCAGGTCGTCACGCTGGCATCGATCGTGCAGCGCGAAGCCGTGCAGATGGACGAAGCGCCGCTCATTGCGTCAGTCTATCTCAACCGGTTGGCGCGCAGCATGAAGCTCGACGCCGATCCAACCGTGCAATATGCGATCGGTTTCCGTGATGGGCGTTGGTGGCCGCGTCTGAGCGGGGAAGCGGACTATTACGCGCTGGGCAGTGTTCAGCCCGAATACGCCTACAACACCTATCTCAAATCGGATGGCAGCCCGATCGCGGACCTCCTTCCGCCGGGCCCGATCGCGTCGCCCGGGCTGGCGGCGATTCAGGCCGTGCTCGATGCCCCCGCGACCGAGTACCTGTATTTCCGCTCGTGCAACGATCTGACTCACCAGTTTTCGACCACGCTGGAACAACATAACAGCATCGTCTGCCCGCAGTAGAGGCGGATAACAGACGGCATGGCGCACATACAAAGCGGGCGATCCACTGGACCGCCCGCAATCTATTCCGCTCATCCCCCAAGAGGTCTGGCGATCAGGTCCGTTTGGCTTTCAGCCGACCTTCGTCCTGGCGAATTTTCTTCAAGGCGGCCGTGTAAGGCCGGTTATACGTGCAGCAGCCGACGTTCTGCTGGCGGATCAACAGCTCGATGCAGTTGTCGCAAGCCGAACACCAGTTGACGTCCTCGGCGTTGCCCGCCATAAGTTTAGAGGGCAGCAGCGGGTCGGCCAGCGATTGCCGACCAATGGCGATCATGTCGGTCACGCCTTCGGTGATGTTTTTGTTCCCCCAGTAGAGCAGGGAGCTTTCCTCTTTGTTGACCGCCTGCAAGTTGTTCTTGCCATCGCGGAACACGGAGTACGCCGATCCGATCACGGTGGTTTCCGGCTTCAACGCCTGCCGCACCGTCTTCGAGAAGAAGAAATGCAGGTACGCGTAATCGGGAATATCTTTATCTGGCTGCGATAGCGCCAGTGTGATTGACGGGCTGCCAGCCGATTGCAGAATGAAGGCGGCGCCGCGTTCCTCCAACCCTTTGACCAGGGCAAGCGGCTCGGTGAGATCCATCACGGGCGAGTCCGGGCCAGCCGATCCGCAACCGCCGGGAAAACCTTCCCAGACCGATACCTTCGATCCGACCAGGAAATTAGGATCGTTGACCTCTTTGATGATGCGCTCGATCAGCTCGAACGCGAAGCGGCTGCGGTTTTCCCATGAACCGCCATATTTCCATTTGCGGTCATTGTACGGCCGCAGGATCTGCGATCCCAGGTAACCGTGGCACAGTTTCATGTCGATGCCGTCCGCGCCCGCGTCATGGCAGATCTTCGCGGCAAGGACGAATTCGTCCATGATCTTCTCGACGTCGTCTTCGCTCAGCAGGTCTCCGCCAAAACCGGGCAGTGGCTTCACGCAGACGCGGTGCGAAAAATCGGGGTGGCTCAGCTCGCCGGAATGCGTGAGCTGGAACACGAACAGCGGTTTATCGTTGATGGTCCGCATTTCAGCGACGAACTTCTGCAGAGCGCTGAGGTTATGCGGCATGATGCTGAGCTGCGTGTCGCGTCCGCGCGACTCGTAGGTCACGGTGATGGCTTCAAGCACGATCATGCCTGCGCCACCTTTAAATAGGTTGCCGTAACGCTGGTACGTCTTTTCGGACGGGTTGCCGTGCTCGTCGGAGTCACAGCATTCCATGGCGTTGATCACAAAGCGATTTGATGCTGTTTTGGTGCCGATCTTGACCGGCGTGAACAAAGCATTTGATTCAACCACAGTCTAAAACCTCCCTATAACTATCGTTTCACTCATTGTATGAGCACCAAAACCCTAGTACAATACCATATAAACATCATGAATACCCTAGGAAGAAACTAGGGGTTACCGGGGTTTTACGCAGAGAAATACAAATATGAAAATAACGATGAAGATATTATGCATAAATACTTCTCCGCATGGAGTGCGCCATGACTGACCGTCATAAGCCTCCGTCGGACAATCCCATCGAACTGATCGAGGCGATGCAGTGGGTGTTCAAACCGCGCATCAGCCTTGACTCCGCGGATGTCACCGATGGGACACTGTTCGAGAACACCGAGCTGCTGCAAGTCATCATCGACAGCATTCAGGACGGCGTGAGCGTGCTCGACACGAACCTGACGATCCGCTACGTCAACGCCCTAATGCGCCACTGGTACGCCGGTTCGAGCGCGTTGATCGGCGAAAAATGCTACCAGGCGTATCACGATCTGCGCAGGCCATGTGACAACTGCCCGATCTTGAAGGCGATCAGCAGCCGGTCACCCTTCCTCGGCATTGTGAAATACTCGCTGTCCGGCGATCACCGGGGCTGGCAGGAATTGTTTGCGATCCCGATCCTCGATCGTGACGACAACGTCCTGGGCGTGATCGAATACGTGCGCGATATCACCTTTCAGCTCAAGATCAAAAACGAGATGAACGAACTCTTGCAGCGGTTTGAGCGGCTGGAGAAGGAGAATGAGGCGTTTTCGTGCCTGCTGTCGCAGCGCAGGGTCGAGATCGAGCAGCTTGAAGAGACGATCGCGAACAATATGGAACGCTTCGTACGGCCATCGCTGGATATTCTGAAGAAGGGGCTGCCCTCGAACGAGGTAGAAATCATCGAGAGCCTGATCAACGAGATCGTTTATCCCATTACGAGGAAACGCGCGTCGCAGGTCGAACAACTGACAGCGCGTGAACTTCAAGTCGCGGCTCTGGTACGGGAGGGCAAGACGAGCAAAGAGATCGCGGAACTGCTGGTGATCACACTCAAAACCGTGGAGTATCACCGGGCCAACATCCGGAAGAAGCTCGGCCTCAACACCGATCCGGAGTGCAAGGCCAATCTTCATGCCTACCTGTTGACCCATATGTAGGCGGGCCGGACGACCTACGACGCCCCTCGTTACAAGTGGCGAGGGGCGTGTTTGGCTATGGTTTGCCTAGCCCGAAAATAGTTTACGCGTCGTCCTCGGCGTCGGTGATTCTTCGCCGTCCGTATCATCCACGCGCACGACCTCGATTTTCACATTGGTGACCAGTCCGGCCAGCGCGCTCAGCGCGGCGAGTGTGGGCGCGGCCATCAGCATGACGCCGCCCGCCACGACCCCGACCGTCAGGGGGATTTCCAGCAGATAGCGGCCTTTGCCATCCTTGATGCGCAGCGTGCGGACGTTGCCTTCGCGAAGCAGTTCGCGCACGCGATCGACCAGGTGACGGCCTTCGACTTCGATTTCTTCAAAGATCGTTTGCTTCTCGTTATCTTCACTCATAACCTTTTCCTCCTCAAGATCAGCGGGCGCGGAGTCAGGTTGCGCTTGTGATTCCGTCAACGTGACCACGCGCTCTGTTATAGACAGAGCTTTCAAAGCTTTGTCTACAGCACCCAACGCATTCCAGAGTGACATGTCAGTTACTCCACGACGACATAACAGCCAGCAGCGCAGGCGGGCCTGGACAGATCTACAGGCCGCGCTGCCTGCGGGGTCAGCGATGCGAATCCTCATAACACAATACGCGTCCGGCGGCAGAAGGTTGCACGCCGGGCGGTGATTGGCTGAGGGTCGGCGCGTGCGCGTTTACAGCGAGGGCGAGGTAATCACATCGTAGAACGTGGGCAGCGGCTTCTGCTCGCGCGGCTTGATGACCGGAGCCTGTTCCAACAGAATGACTGCGCGGCGCAGCCGGTCTTCGTCGTTGGCATGGACGGTAAACAGATCGTCCTCCGCGTGAACCGCGTCGCCTACCTTGCGATGAACCACTACGCCCACGGCTGGATCGACCGCGTCCGATTTTGTCGCCCGACCCGCACCCAACTCAAGACAAGCCTGGGCAACCAATCGCGCGTTGACCTGCGCCAGATGCCCCGAAGTCCCGGCGGGCATGGGATGCTGAATCCGTGCCTGGGGCAGACGGTCCGGGTCGTCGATCTGGGTCACGTCGCCGCCCTGAACCGCGACCAACTCGCGGAAACGCGCGAACCCGGCCCCGCTGTCGAGCAGATCGGCGATCTCGGCCATGGCTTCGGACAGGGCGTATGGACTGCTGTCGCGGCGCCCGAGGCGCAGCATGTGACCGCCGATGGCGACACAGTGCTCGCGCAGGTCCGCTGGTCCACCGCCGTGCAGTGCCTCAATCGCTTCGCGCACTTCCAACGCGTTACCCACGGCGGCGCCCAGCGGTTGGTTCATGTCGGAGAGCACGGCGACCATCGCGCGACCTGCGCCTGTGCCGATGTCGACCATGATACGGGCCAGTTGGCGCGCTTCATCGACGTGCTGCATGAACGCGCCCATGCCGACTTTCACGTCCAGCACGATCGCGTTCGCACCGGACGCGAGCTTCTTGCTCATGATGCTGCTGGCGATCAGCGGCAGGCTAGGGACGGTCCCCGTCACATCACGCAGGGCGTAAAGTTTGCCGTCGGCGGGTGCGAGGCTCTTGGTCTGGCCGCACAGCACGATGCCGTGATCGCGCAATTGCTGCATGATTTCGTCATCGGTGAGCTGCACACGGTAGCCGCTGATCGATTCGAGCTTGTCCAGCGTGCCGCCGGAGAATCCCAGGCCGCGCCCGCTCATTTTGGCGGCAGGGATGCCCGCCGCCGCGACCAAGGGCAATACAATCAGCGTGACTTTGTCCCCGACCCCGCCTGTCGAGTGTTTGTCTACCGCATAGGGGATCACGGATGACAGGTCGAGCTGGTCACCGCTCTCGGCCATCGCGAGCGTGAGGTCGAGTGTTTCATGGGGCGTCATGCCACGTAGAAAGACGGCCATCAGCCAGGCGGCCGCCTGGTAGTCGGGTATCCTGCCTGCCGTATAACCTTCGACGAACCAGCGAATTTCTTCGGTGGAAAGTTCCTTGCCGTCGCGTTTCTTCTCGATAATTTCAGTTGCGCGCATCCTGCTTTTGTCCTTCACCGCCCATGGAAAATCGCGATCGCATCCGGCGATTCAGTGATTGATTTTGAGTAATGGCAGTATACCACACGGGAGCGGGCCC
Organism: uncultured Chloroflexia bacterium; assembly: GCA_963826505.1. Classification (GTDB taxonomy): domain Bacteria; phylum Chloroflexota; class Anaerolineae; order Aggregatilineales; family Aggregatilineaceae; genus CAWGXG01. Next base: position 1,306,194 of record CAWGXG010000008.1, on the reverse strand, counting down.
CGCTGGATTTCTTGACAGCGCTCCGCCCTGCGGTAGAGTATGACAGCACTTGTGAAGTATTGTTCAAAATGCCATAAGGATTGAGCCATTAATGACGACGAATACACAGTCATCAGAAGGAACGCGCCGCCGGGGACCGTGGCGCATGCGCGCGCAGTTCGCCCTCGGCAAGACGCGCCGCCAGCGCCAGGAACAGTATCGCCAGCAAACCAGCGTGCTGTGGATGGTGCTGCTGGCGACAGCGGTTGTGGCGGGCGCATTTGTAATAATGAACTGGCAAAACGCAGGGTCGACCGGGACCCTGAGCTGTGCCGATTACCCTGAATACTGCGTCCCATTTGCGGGCGGATCGTCCCTGACCGGTGATGGTGCGCTGGCTGAGGCATCCGGTGTGCGGACTTTGGATGAGGACAGTCACGGCGTGGCGGGCGTGGTGCGTTATGTTGGTTCGGATCACGTCCCCACGTTGGGCAACCCCGATGCGCCGATTCATTTTCGCGTCGTGTCGGATTTTTCGTGCAGCCATTGCAATGACTTTCACGACACCGATCTGAAGCGCTTCATAAACGACTACGCGCTCACGGGCGATGCCACGGTCGGGATCGTGATGTATACCGGCATCGGCCTGCAATATTCCGAGACGGCGACGGAAGCGGCGCTGTGCGCGGCGGAGCAGGGTGGGCTGTGGGAGATGTCTGACGAAATGTACCGGGTCGCGCGCTCGCTGGGCGTGCAGAACGGGTTTACCCTGGCGCAGGTCAAACGGTCCGCAGACGCCATGGGGTTGGATGCTGACGCGCTGGCAACGTGTGTGGCGTCAGCGCGCTATAAAGGCGTGATTGCCGGGTACACGAACTTCGCGCACGACAACGGCGTCACGAGTACGCCGACCGTGTTGGTCAGTTATGGCGATTCCGGAACCTGGGAAAAAATCGACCAGCAACAACGCAATTACGATACGCTCAAGTCGCTGACGGAGGCTGCCAACGCGAGCACGCCGTAGGCACGCGGTGAATGGGTTCAACCGATGCTTTTGACCTCAAGGTTGGCGTGCGACGTGACATAATGCAGCCAGCCTTGAGCGGTCAACTTTCCGTACTGACTGTGGTCGACCATCAACGTTGAGTCGGGATCGGCAGCGGCGATCTGCACAGCTAGTTCAATAGTTTCGCTGCGGGCGGTGCGAAACATGGCGCTGAGCGCATCCCAGTTGAGATGGGACGAGGGGCGGTAGCCGTCTGGCTCGTCATCGACCAACGCTTCTCCTAAGAACACGCGCAGCCGAGGCTGCGCCCAGCGTTCGATCCCGATGACGTGACACAGTTTGTCGCGGTTGACTGGGGTATCGGGCGCGGCGGCGAGCTTGCGGCTGATCTCATCGGCACCCGCCTGAAGTTGGGCGACATGCTCATCCAGCGACATTTTTTGCGCCGGACGCTCCACCAACAGCCCGGTGACCGCGCTCTGAATCCAGGATTTAATCGGCATGCGAATGGCTCCTCGGGCGGGCGTGTACCCGTCTTGACCGTCGGCGGTGAGTGGGTTCTTTTAGGCAATTATAGTGCGAGTCGGCCCAAAAGGGCACATGCGTGGGATTGGCTGTCAAGAGCGAGATCGCAGAAAACCAAAACGCGGGGACTCCATTTTCCGGATCCCCGCGCCGTGATTGTGCCGCTTAGCCCTTTTTGCCGTCTTTGGTGGAGTCACGTGACTCCGAGTCCCGCTCGCGGAGCGTATCGCGCGTTGAGGTGATCTGCCGCCGAATCCGGTCCCGGCGGCGGATGAGCATTTTGCGCGCCGTCAGAATCCACGTTGTTGGCGAAAGCAGCATCAGCCTACGCCACCAGCGGATTAGCGGGCGGCGCAGCCCGGCCAGGGCGTACTCACCTTTGCGGCGGCCCCAGGTGATCGAGTATGCCGTCTTAGAGGGAACCGCCGTCCACTCGATGATGGACGCTGCCCCACGACAGCCCGCCCCCAAACCCGACGAAAGCGACCAGATCGCCGGGCTGGATGCGTCCCGCGTTGGCAACTTCGGCCAGCGCGATGGGAATCGACGCGGCGGACGTGTTGCCAAAGCGCGCGACATTGCTGTAGACCCGGTCCTCCGGGATCTTAAGCGACTTCGCGACGTGATCGATGATGCGCTGGTTGGCCTGATGTGGAATGATCAGGGCCAGGTCGTCGGGCTTAAGCCCGATCTGGTCGAGCGCATCTTTGATCGTGTCGCCGATGATGCGCGTGGCAAAGCGAAACACGCCTTTGCCATCCATGTATATGCGCTGTGCCTCGTGCAGGCCGTCTTCCAGGTAGGTGTCGCGGCTGTTAGTTGTGGGCAGGGTCAGCATATCCCAGCCGGATCCATCCGAGCGCAGGACGCTGCTCAACACGCCACCGGGAACGGTGCTGCCTTCCAGTACGACCGCGCCCGCGCCATCCCCAAATAGGATGCAAGTCCCCCGGTCGGTCCAATCCACCACGCGACTGAGCGTTTCCGCGCCGATGACAAGCGCGGTCTTGACGGTGCCGTTTTGAATCTTGCTGGAGGCCATATCCAGCGCGTATATGAAGCCGGAACAGGCCGCGCTGAGATCGAACGCGCCCGCATTGGTCGCGCCGAGGAAATCCTGTACGAGACTTGCCGTGCTGGGAAATATGTGCTCGGGCGTGGCCGTCGCGACGATGATCAGGTCAAGCTCGCTAGGCAGTACATCGGCCACTTCGAGCGCTTTCTGTGCGGCGCGTGTGGCCAGACTCGTCGTCGTTTCGCGCGGGGCTGCGATACGTCGCTCTTGAATACCGGTCCGCGCCACAATCCACTCATCGTTGGTGTCGACAATGGCGGCCAGGTCGGCGTTGGACAGCACCTGCGACGGCACCTCCATCCCCCACCCGACGATGTGCGCGTAGAGCGGAGTTTGGGGGCGCGTGCGAGGCAGCGCGCGGCCCTGAAACAGACGGCGAGAGCGTGGGTTATTGTCGATCATGCCTTCACCTTGTGGGCTGGCTGGTGATTAACCATCACTCCGCGTATTTGCTGAAGATCAGCACGGCGTTGTGCCCGCCGAATCCGAACGAATTGCTCATGACATGTGTGATCTCCCGCGACACGCCGACATTGGGCGTGTAATCGAGATCGCATTCGGGATCGGGCGTGTCCAGATTGATGGTGGGTGGGACGAACTGTTTGGTGAGTGCCATGACGCTGAACACTGCCTCGACGGCGCCCGCGGATCCCATCAGATGACCGGTCACGGATTTGGTCGAGCTGATGGCGACTTTGTACGCCTGCTCGCCGAACACGGCTTTGATGGCGCGCGTCTCGCTGGCGTCGTTGAGTTGGGTGCTGGTGCCGTGCGCGTTGATATAGTCGATGTCCGCTGGTTGCAGCTCGGCACTCTTCAACGCGCGGCGCATGGCCGCCTGTGCGCCTTCGCCGTTTTCCATGGGAGCGGTAATGTGGTAAGCGTCACAGGTGGAGGCATAGCCGGTCAACTCGGCATAGATGTGAGCCCCGCGCGCCAGTGCATGGTCGAGGTCTTCAAGAATGAGTGTCGCAGCGCCTTCGCCAACCACGAATCCATCACGATCGCCGGCAAACGGCCGTGATGCACCGGCAGGATCGTCATTGCGGCGTGAGATCGCGCCCATGTTCGACAGGCAGGCCACCGTCAGGCTGAGCAGCGCCGACTCCGAACTGCCAGCCAGCATCACCTGGGCCGCACCCCGGCGGATCATCTCGTAGGCTTCGCCGATGCTATTATTGCCGGTGGCACAGGCGGTAGAGACGGCCATGTTCGGGCCGCGCAGGCCAAAATCGATGGCGATCTTGCCCGCCGGGCTGTCGGGCAGCATCATGGGCAGCAGCAGCGGGCTCACCGTGCCGTGTCCTTCGGCCATGAACTTCTCGATGCCTTCGTACAGCGATTGGAAACCGCCGATGCCGGTGCCGATTAGCGCACCGACTTCATAGGCGTCTTCGTCTGCCAGATTCAGGCCGGAATCGTCAAGCGCCTGCTTGCTGGCATAAAGCGCGACCTGGGTGAGCGGATCGGTGCGACGGAGGTCGCGCCGGGTGAGGAAAGCGCTGGGATCGAAGTTCTTCACGGTAGCGCCAAACGTAGTTTTGAGACCGAGCTCTTCAAACTCAGGGATATGCTGCGCACCGGACACACCATTGGCGGCGTTCTGCCAGGCTTCTTCAGTCGAGTTGCCTACAGGACAAATGATGCCCAAACCGGTGACAACGACGCGTTTCAATTCCACTGATGTTCCTCCGAAAAGTCGTGTACGCTGCTCGTGGGCAGCCGGATATGCGGGACTGAGCGCTGCCGGACAGCCGCTCTGTTCAAGACACAGGCATTATACCCCAAGGCGGCGTCCTGTGGCATGGGGACTGACCATGTGTGCGTATTGTGCGCACGTTGTATAACCCGTAAGCGCGTGAAAGGTTGCACCCAGGCGAAGATTTCGCGAGGCGGTGCGTCTACGGAACCGGCGAAATAGGGGTGGTTATCGGCTCTCGCGGGGCAGGGGGTCATGGTATAATCGCGCCCGAAGGAGACCTGAGGCTATGATCTTGATCACGGGAGCGACCGGGCTAGTCGGTCGGGAATTAGTTCCTCGTCTGGCTGCGGCGGGCTGGCCGGTGCGGGTGCTGGTCGCGCCGGGGCGGCGTGGACGCGCGCCGCGTGTCGAATGGCCGGAAGGCGTAGATGTCGCGATAGGGAACCTGGAGGATCCCCAGGTGCTGCACCAGACCATGCAGGGCGTACACACTGTATTTCACCTGGCGAGCGCGCAATGGTGGGGTTCTGTGCGGGATCTGGAACGGGTGGACATGCGCGGCACGCAAAACCTGGTCGCGGCGGCGCGTGCGGCGCGGATCGGACGCGTGATCACGCTGAGCCAGCTGGGCGCGGAACCCGCATCGGCGTACAGTTTGCTGCGGGCCAAAGGTCAGGTGGAAGGCATCATTCGCAACAGCGGGCTGGCTTATACCATTCTGCGCTGCGGGCTGATTTTCGGACCGGAAGACCGCTTCGTGAACGGGATCGCCATGCTGTTGCGTACCAATCCGCTGGTATTCTTCCAACCCGGACAGGGAGATAGCTTGTTGCACCCGCTCTTCGTCGGCGATCTCGCCCAGGCGCTGGTGAACACATTGGATAGCGTCAATTTGGTGGATATGACGATCGAGATCGGTGGGGCAGAGTATGTGACCTACAACGAGATGATCCGCACGGTGATGCGTGTATCTGGCGCGCACCGCATGATCGTCAGCCTGCCGCCTTATGCCCTGCGCGCAATCAATCGCCCGGTGGCACGTATCGTGCGGCGCTGGCCGATGGCTCCTCAATGGTTCGACATCCTGGCGAGCAACCGTACGGCCAAGCTCGGCAACCTGTACGACTACTGCGGCGTGCGTCCGGTCCGGTTTGAAGATACACTCTTGACCTATATGCCACAACGTCATTATTTCCGCGAGCTGTTGGGGTTTTTGTGGCGTCGTCCTATCGATCGCTGATCCTCCGGGGCATCCAACCGGGAAACGGTGTGGGCGACGAGTCTGTGCGAGGGAACACCTGATGCTGCCAACGTCACACGGGTCGATGATCTCCACGGTACAAAAGTTGAACGCGTTGGACGTGATCGATGGACTGGACGAGACGGAGGTCCGGACACGGCGTGAACGGGGCGAGGGGAACGAGTTCCGGCTGCCCAACAGCCGGTCCTTGAGCGATATCCTCCGCCAAAACGTGTTTACGTTGATCAACAGCGTGCTGTTCACCTTGGGGACGGTAATGGTCGCGATTGGGCGGGTGGACGAGGCCCTGACCAGCGTCAGCCTGATCATGATGAACATTATCGTGGGCGTGATCCAGGAACTGCGCGCGAAACGCAAACTCGAGCAAATCGCGTTGGTGACACGTCCCAAGACGATGGTAATCCGCGAGGGGAAGGAACGCGAGATCGATCCTGCCGAGCTGGTGCGCGGCGATATCGTTCTGGCCCGGCCGGGCGATCAGATCGTGGTTGACGGGATCATCGTCGGCGAAGGCGAAATCGAGATTGACGAATCCTTGCTGACCGGTGAGTCCGACCACATTCCCAAGAGCAGGGGCGACCATGTGCTGTCGGGGAGTTTTGTCGTCAGCGGGCAGGCGTTGTATGTGGCGCGGCGCGTCGGGGCGCAGAGCTTCGCCAATAAAGTCGCCGCCGAAGCGCGCACCTTCCGTGTGATCAAGACACCGCTGCAACGCGACATCGATTTTGTGATTCGCATGCTGATGCTGATCGCGCTGTTCCTGGGATTCTTGCTCGGTGTGTCGGCGTTTTTGTCGGACATCCCGTTAATGCGCGGCGTGCAGATCGCGACGGTGATCGCGGGGCTGGTGCCAAACGGACTGTTCTTCATGGTGATCGTCGCCTATGCGATCGGCGCGGTGCGGATTGTGGGGCACGGGGCGCTGATTCAGCAGGCCAATTCGGTGGAGTCGCTTAGCAACGTCCGCGTGCTGTGCATGGACAAAACTGGCACGTTGACCGCCAACCGGATTGTGTTTCACGATCTGATGCCGCTGGGCGATCTCAGCCGAGACGATCTGGCGGCGGTGTTGGGAGATTTCGCGGCGAGCGCGTCCACGGCAAACCGGACCAGCGAAGCGCTGGCCGCGGCTTTACCGGGGCAGAAACGACGTACGCTGGACGAAGTTCCGTTCTCGTCCGAGCGCAAATGGAGCGCCCTGTCATTCAGCGACACAGGGCGCAGCGGGACGTATGTACTGGGCGCGCCGGAAATGCTGGCGCCGTACCTCGGCGCGCAAGCGGACGTTGAACGGCGTATGATCGTGTGGACCGAATCCGGGCTGCGCGTGCTGCTGTTGGCGGCCAGCGATGAGGCGCTGTATTTGCACGACAGCAAGCGCCAGCCGGTGCTGCCGCCGCTGAAGCCGGTGGGGCTGGTGGCGTTTCACGACGAGCTGCGCCCGGATGCCCGCGCCACGTTGGAAGGATTCGCGCAGGCGGGGATTGCGCTGAAGGTCATCTCCGGCGACAACCCGAACACGGTTGCTGCGCTGGCGCGGCAAGCCGGTTTGCCGGGCGATCTCAAGGTGATTTCCGGGCCGGAATTGTTGGGTCTGGATGACGCGCAATTTGCAACCGTGGCCGATGAGATCAGCATTTTCGGGCGTATCCAACCGGCACAGAAAGAAAAACTGGTCGAGGCGCTCAAGCAGCGCGGCTATTACGTGGCAATGGTCGGCGACGGCGTGAACGACGTGCTGTCGCTCAAGAAGGCGGACCTCGGAATTGCCATGCAAAGTGGCAGCAGCGCGACGCGCGCTGTCGCGGATATGGTGCTGCTGAACGATTTGTTCGGAGCCTTGCCGCCTGCGTTCCTGGAAGGGCAGCGCATCGCCGCCGGGATGCGGGATATTTTGCGGCTGTTTCTCGCGCGCGGCGTGCAGTTGGTGTTGATGATTTTTGCCGCGTCGATGGTGGGGGTCGGGTTTCCCTACATCCCCAAACACATTTCACTGGTGGCGCTGCTGACGATCGGCATTCCGATCTTTTTCCTGGCAGTGTGGGCACGTCCCGAACCGTCCAGGCACGGACTGATCGTGTCCGTACTGCATTTCGCATTCCCGGCAGGGATCGTGACTTTCTTTTTCGGATTCCTGCTGTACGTGGGCACCTTCCATTCCATCGTCAACATGGGGCGCAGCATCCCGGTATTGAAGGGCGATATCGCCTCGTTCCAGACCTATGCGGGCATTGACTACGAAATCTATACGCACGACCAGTTTGTCTACGAGGTCGCGGTGTTGTTTTCCCAGTCGGTGCTGACGGTATATTCGATGATGATCGGCCTTCTGCTGGTCTTGTTTGTGGAGCCGCCGACTATGTGGTTCGTGGCGGGCGACAAATACAGCGGCGACACGCGCCCAACGATTATGGCCGCGATTCTGGGGATCATTTTTGCGGTGGTGATGCTCGTGCCAGGACTGCGGCGCTTTTTCGAGATCCTGCCGCTGAGCGCGATGGATTATGCGATCACAGCGGGGACGGCGATCGTGTGCATGCTGGTACTGCGCGTGATCTGGCGACAACAGGTGTTTGAGCGATTCCTGCACGTGGATGCGGTCGTCGATCTGTCGGATGACTGGATGCTGGAAGAACTCAAACGCAAGAGTAAGCAGCAGGGGTAGCATTTCAAATCACAGCGAAACAAGTGCGGAGAGTCATAGATTCGCCCCATCTGTGACTTTCCGTTGTGTTTGCACACGTAGGCCGAGTAGTCAGCCTTGCGGCGCTGCGTCCGGGCTGGTAGGTGCCCAGTAAGGAATCGGCGGCGGATCACCCATGCCGAAATACGTATTCCACAACTGCTGAAAGGTACCGTCTTTAGCCATGTCTTGCAGCGTCTCCGTGACCAACGAACGGAAGTCGGCGTCATTGCGTGGCACGGCAAACGTGAGCGGGATGTCGTCACCGTAGGGTAAAGGCAGAATTTTCACATCGGTGGCATTCTCTTCGCGTTGCAGTGCGGCCAGACGCAGGTTGTCGCCGAAAATCGCGCTGACGTTGTTTTGCACGGTCATGACGTAGATGGCGTCTTGTTCACGCTGAATGGCAAACGGCTCGCGGATGTTCTGGCCGACTCCCAGCAATCCGGCGTACTTCTTGATATCGTCCGCATTGGAGGGCGTGTCGGCGATGTAGCCGATCGTCCAGCCGGTGCCGAGCATATCGCCGAAGCCGGTCGTGATGCTGGACGCGACCGGCACCATCAATCGGTCGCCGTGCCGCAAGTAGGGTTGGGCGTAATCGACCATATCGGCCCCGTCCCAACGCGGGCTGACGCCCGCGGCCAGATCGGCCATACCAGACGCCACCATCCCAGCGGCATTCGAGGTCGAGTTGGGGATGTATTCCAACGCAACGCCCCAGCGCCGGGTCATTTCTTCCAGCAAGGCCTGGTTAAAGGTGTTCGTGATGCGCACCTGAGCGGGGGCTTCTTCGCCGGGGAGCATGACGCCCGCCACACGCAGCGATTGGCCGTTCTGGATACGCTGCCCAACCGGAGCGGCGGGCATGGGGATGTCAGTTGGGAAGTCGTCCACGCCGCGCGTGTCCGCGGACAGCAGGTCGTAGACCGGGACGAGCGTCGTGAAGTCGATGGATTCACCAGGGAACCACGCATCGAATATCTGGTCCAGGCGCCCGCTGGCCTTCAGCCGCTGCAAGGAACGTGTGAGCAGGTTGCGCAGGTTGACATCCCAACGGCGCAGAGCAATCGCGTAATATTCGTCAAGCACTGGCGCATCGATCAGACGCATCTGCTGGCGACCCGCACGGCCCAAGCTATCCAGCTCGCCCAACATGCCTTCGACCTCACCGTTGGCGAGCGCGTCCAGGGCGTCGCTTTCTGTGAAATAAGTCCGGATGTCGAAGGCGGTTCCAGTGCTGGCATTCCACGTGCGCAGGGCGTGCTCGCTGCGGCTGCCGATCTCCACGGCGATGGGGTGGCCCGCGAGGTCTTGCAGCGTCATATACGCCGCGTCGGTGCGCACGACCATGCGCTCGGCGTTGACGTAATAGGGCGCGGTGAAGTCGAGCAGCGTTTCGCGATCGCGGGTGTGAACCTGCTGGCCGATGAGCAAGTCGACGTGCTGGCTGAGCAGCAGGTCATCAGCATTGTGGCGCGTGACCTGTACGAAATCGACCTCGATCCCGAGTTCGATCGCGATGGCGCGCAGGATATCGGCTTCATAGCCGGACACATTACCACGCTCGTCCAGCCACACGAACGGGTACGCGTTGTAAAGCGTGCCGACGCGCAGCACATGGCTCTGCTGGATCGTCGCCAGCGCAGATTCGGTCGGCGGTTGGAACGGTGTGGGGGCCAGCGCGGGCAACGACGTCGGGGGGATCAGTGTTGGCGCGGGCAGTGTAGGCGATGCGGCGGGGCCGCCCTGGTACGCCGCCGATGATCCGGTCAGCGACAGCAGCATAGCGGTCGTGACGACAGCCAAAAGCACAAGCGTGATTGCGGCCAGGCGGTGCTGGTGCATACGATTCATGGCATTTCCCTGTCCCTGTACAGAGCGTGTTCAAGAATATAGGCGCGCACGGCGTCAGGCAACTGGTAGCGCACACTGTACCCGCGTGCAATGCGCCGCGCCAGATCGCTGGCGGCGATGTCGATTTGCGGCGCGTCGATCCAATCCAGGCGCGCGTGCAGCCCGGGAATTGTGCGTTCCAACGCGTCCAGATCGGTCGCAACACCGGGCCGGCGCATCACGCCCAGCCGGGCCAATGTAAGTAATTCGGCTGGGCGCGACCAACGCGGAAGATCACGCAGTGCGTCCGCACCAATCAGAAACACGAATTCCGTGCCGGGACGCGCGGCGTGTAGCAGGCGCAGCATATCCACGCTGTAATGTGGGCCGGGGCGGTCCACGTCCACGCGGGAGAGCTCGAAACGCGGATTGTCCGCGATGGCCGCCGCCACCATCGCCACGCGGTGATCAACCGCAGCACGCACGTTGTCGGAGTCCTTGTGAGGCGGCATAGCGGCGGGCACGAACAGCACGCGCGCCAAACCGAGCGCGTCGGCGGCCGTCTCGGCCAGGATGAGGTGCCCCAGATGGGGCGGATCGAATGTGCCGCCATAGATACCCAGGCGCGGCGCGGCGGTGGAAGAGTCCGGTGGAAGGGGAAGCGCATTCATCGCAGGGTGGCGGGGTAGGGATCTGAGGCGAGAACTACTCGCCCCATTCCAATTCCATATCGCCGATAAAGACTGTGTCGCCGGTTTGGACTCCCGCTTTCAATAAGGCGGCGGTGACACCCATCGATTCTAGAATGCGCTGGAAGCGCGTGACCGCCTGGTCATAATCCCAGTAGGTCATGGCGACGGCGCGCTCAATGCGCTTGCCCGCGACGCGGAATTCGCCCGATCCTTCACGCGTGACGGTGAAAGCCAGCGGGTCTTCTTGCATGCTGTACAGCGGAAGTTCATCGACGGCAGGTTCTTCGTCGGGCAGCAGGTCGAGGGCCTGGATCGCGTGGCCGACCACTTCATGCACATTCTGGTGCGTGGCGCCTGACATAGCATACGAATCGTGGCCCAGCGCGGCCAGCGCCGCGCGGATCTTCGGCCAGGCGGCCTGGGCTTCGGGCAGATCGATCTTGTTCAGCACGATGATCTGCGGTTTGTCGGCCAACCGGTCGTCAAAGAGGGACAGCTCCGTGTTGATCTGGTGAAAATCCGCGATCGGGTCAGGTGCCGCGCCGTCGAGCAGATGGATCAAGACGCGGGTGCGCTGGATGTGGCGCAAGAAGTCATGACCGAGGCCCGCGCCCGCGTGCGCCCCTTCGATCAAGCCGGGAATATCCGCGAAGACCACGTCGCGATCGTCTAGCACAACTACGCCCAGGTTGGGTTGGAGCGTCGTAAACGGGTAGGGCGCGATTTTGGGGCGCGCGTTGCTGATGACCGACAGCAGGGTTGATTTGCCCGCATTCGGTACGCCCACCAGGCCCACATCGGCCAGCAATTTAAGCTCCAGGGTGAGGGAGCGGTCTTCGCCTGGCTCGCCTTTTTCGGCGATGCGCGGCGCCTGGTTGGTAGACGAGGCAAAACGCGCGTTTCCACGGCCACCGCGTCCGCCGTGCGCCACAAGGACGCGCTGGTCGGGGTCGACCAGATCGGCGATCAGAGCGCCGGTTTTGGTATCGCGCACGACAGTGCCAGGCGGGACTTCGATCAACAGATCGGGCGCGCTGTGGCCCGTTCGATTGCTCGACCCGCCGGGCGCGCCGTTTTCGGCCCGGAAATTTGTCTGATGCGTGAACGCGATCAACGTGTTAAGAGTTGGCTTGACGACGATGAAGACATCGCCACCCCTGCCGCCATCACCGCCGGAAGGACCGCCGCGCGGAACGTACTTCTCTCGGCGGAAGGTGATCATACCGTTGCCACCATCGCCGCTGCGTACTGTGATTGTTGCTTCATCGTAGCTCATAGCGTGGAGTTTAGCGCGCCTGGGAGGGAGCGTCAAACGGCGTTTGCCCGCTGCTGCCATGTTTCAGCGTGATCAACGGGCAGGCAGCCAATCGTGCAGGGCATTGCGCAGCAAGCGAGCGTAAGTGGCACGTTCGGCGGGGTCGGCGGGCTGGGGTGATGTGAAGTAGAACTGGTCGTTAAGGTAGCGCGGGAAGACGTGCAGATGGTAGTGCCAGACGTCCTGGTTCCCGGCGGGCTCGTTGTGCTGGCGCGTTGAAATGCCGTCACAGGGATAGGTCGACTTCATGGCCAGGGCAATTGCGCGCGCCAGATCGTGGATGGCCGTGGCATATTCCAGGGGCAGATCGTAGATATTCTCGAAATGGGCGTTAGGGATCACGATCGCGTTGCCCGGGTTATTCGGCCAGCGCGCGATGTTGATGAAGGCTGTCACGCGGTCATCGTGAAAGATGAGGTCGTCGTGCCGGGTACGAGGATTTTCCAGCCGGGACGCGATCTCACAGAACGGGCAGTCGTAACCCTCCGGCTCGTGATTATACATATTCGAATGCCAGCTCCAGATTAGTGATCGCGTTCAAGGACCTGATGTGCTAATGCGGCCAGTTCATCCCGTGCTCGCGACGGAGGCAGCTTGTCAAGGCTAGCCAGTGCCTCGTCGATCAGTTCGGCGGCTTTCTCACGCCCCTTCATGATCGCGGCGGCCAGCGTCTGCTCGCCAAGAATATCTTCGCTGAGGGGAGCCGGGGCGGTATCCACGGTGGCGACGCCCACGGCTGGACCGTTGCCACCCTCGCGCACGGCGGCGATGCCGCGTCCCTGCGCGCGGTCGATGCCTGCATTCTTGCCGATCTGTTGGGGATCGGCGATCAGATCGAGCAGGTCATCGGTAATCTGGAAGGCCAGACCCAGATTGCGCGCGTAAAGTCCAAGCGCATCGATCCAGGGCTGCGGGGCATGCACGGCCAGCGCGCCCAACTCGACGCAGGCGATGAACAGCGCGGCGGTCTTCTTGGTAATGATCTCGAGATACGTGTCGCGGTCCAGCGATCCCTGACGAGAGGCGTGAATTTGAAGGGTTTCACCTTCTACAAGTTGGATGGCCGCTTGCGCGAGAATCCGATTCAACTCGGCAGGGTAGGGGGCCATGATCTCGTAAGTCTTCGTGAACATATAATCGCCGGTCAGCAGCGCAAACGTCCCACCCCAGCGCGAATTGACGGTTTCACGACCCCGGCGCAGTGTGCCGTGATCGTTGATGTCGTCATGCACGAGCGTAGCGGTGTGGATAATCTCGACGGCCGCGGCCAGCGGGATGACATAGGCGGTGTCGGTGCCCCCAACGGCCTCATGAGCCAGCAGCACCAGTCGCGGGCGCAGGCGTTTGCCGCCCGCCGACAAAATGTGCGCGCTCGTCTCGCTGAGCAGCGGGACGGAACTCGCCGTCACGGAAAGCAGCAGTTCTTCAACAGCATTGAGAGTGGAGTTTGTAGCCATGATGCCTCGCGTACCAGCCTGCCGCCACGCGCGAGCGCGTGCGATCACGTCAATGGGACGGTTCAACGATTGGGCAAATGGATTCCCGAAGCTGTCAAAGTCGCCATTTGCGATTCGGCTTGTGTCTTTCAGAACTTTCTAAAAGAATTATAACATCCCCATGCATTTGACGCCACACCGACTATTGCGTGCCGTGGACGCGCGGCGCGCGTTGCGCATCATTCTACGTCCACGCGTTTGATATCGTTGGTGAGGTCTTGTTCGGTGCGCGCATGGTCGATCAACGACATCAACAGAAGCTGCGCCAGCCGGAAAAATTCCTGAAGCTGATCCAGGCGTTCAATGTAATGTTCCGCGATACGGCGATCACCTTCGTCCATCTCCGGGATGGCGGTCTGCAAATCGCGCGCGTTGTCTTCCAGAATGTGCAGGGCCTGGTTGACATCGTTCAGCTCGCGGTTGCTCAGGATGTTGGTCAAGATGCGCCAGAAGTCTTGCTCAGCGCGGTAATATTTGCGGCGATCATCCCGCACCCAGACTTCGCGCACGATGCCCATGTGCTCCAGCGTGCGCATATTCGTGCTGACGCTGGCCTTAGAGATGCCCAGACGCAGCATGAGATCATCAAGGCTCAGGGGGTCGGGGCTGAGCATCAGCGCGGCGAAAAGCTGGCCCATGACCTTGGTGAAGCCGAAATAGCTCGCCAACTGGCCCAGCCCTTCGATGATGCTGGTATTCACCGCTTCCAGCGCGGAATTGAGCGAAGTCTGAGATGCCGAATTTTCCATGTACGTCGTTTGCTGTCTGTTATCTGGCGCGTAGCGCCCTGCACGCACCAGTCGAAATCTGTCCAAATGGTAACAGGCTGCGGCGGGCGCTGCAAGTCATTTTTTGGGCAGGATGAGTGATAGTGGGCAGGATTTGTCGTAAGTGCCGAAAACTTTTCAGCTTAGGACATAGCAGGTATAATGAGATTAAGAAGGCAAAAATCATTATCTCACCGAGGGGGGATATGAAGCCACATTTCGCCAGGGTGAGGCATGCAGTATGGATTGCCATCGCGGTGGCACTGCTGTTCACCAACGCCCCGTCCGAAGTTTATGCTTCGGTATTTCAGCATAATTGGGGTTCGTGGGAAGTAAGTGGCGCACACGTCGTGACCATGACGGCGCGATGCGATCTGCGTGCGGCGATGCTCAGCGGATTCGATCCCGTTGTGACTGTGGAGCCACTGCTGGACGAGACGGCGTTGGGTCTGCCGGGCGATCCGATCGCGTGGACTGTGCGCGTGGTGAACCAGGGCAGCGCTGCCGGCGAGAACGTGATGGTCACCGATGTCCTGCCGGATGAACTGCGTGTGGACGGAGCGACCTCCGATCGCGGCGAGGTCGTGGTCAGCGAGCACGTTGTCGTCTTGACGATTCCAGTTTTGGAGCCGGGCGCGACGGTTACGCTGACGGTTCACACAACGGTGCTGCAAAGCCCTCCAACAGGTATGCTGGTTAACCAGGCGTTGCTGACTGCCGATGCTTCAACCGGGTCGGTGACGCGTAAAGCAATGGCCGATCTGTACGTGCCGAGCGGCCTGCCCGCGACGGGGTATGCGCCAGCCGAAGACTTGCCAGGCGATGGGGAACCTTCGGTCCTGACGGTGGCACTGGGTGCTGCCGGAATGGTATTGCTCACCGCATTGTTCGTGTGGTATCGGGGCCAGCGTTCCTACCGCTATTGAAATTGACGGCTGAGATCCAGCGACACAGACAGACGCTCCCAACGGGGGCGTTTTTGTTGAGGATTATTGCACGGCGTTCTGGAGATCGGATGGGGGTTGGTAGCCGCCTGTCCCGAGCTGCAGCCCGGCGGAATCCGCCAGATAGCCGAGATAGGGTATAAGGAACTGCCCCGGACATTCGGTTGTGGCGTTGAAGTCGTCATGGCCGGCCAAATGTGTCAGTTCCAAGCGCAGGGCCAGCCAATCGATCAGACGACGACCCGCGTCGATCTGAATGGCGCCGGGCATCTCAACTTGAAAATTCCCAAGAAAGACGACGCCGAGACTGCCGGTGTTGTAGTGTTCGACGTGCGTCCCGCGTGAGGCCAGATCGCGCCCTTCGAAAACCGTCCCATCACGGCCCACCGCAAAATGGTAAGCGATATCTGCCCAGCCACGCAGATCCATGTGTTGATCCTGGATGACATGCATGGTCGTCAGGTCGTCCGTATCGTACAGCACCGAATGGTGCACTACCACCGTATGATACACCGCACGCAGATCGCCTTGATAGACCAGCCAGCCCTCATCGTTGCCGGGTGCGTAAAAACCCGGCTCATTGACGGCCGTGTGATCGGGATCGCGAGCGTTCCAGCCAGCACGAGGTGTGATGGCTGGCCGGTCGATCTGTTTGAGGCGGGCAGGGCGGATTGTCGGCGGCGAGGGAGTGGCACGCCGGGACGCGGACAGTCGGTCGAAGACCAGGAAACCGGCGATCCCACCGACGCAGCTCAATCCGCTGGCCACGGCGGCCATGCCTGCCAGTCCGAGCAAGTCGCGGCGCGTGAAGCGGTTTGGCGGACGCCGCGAACCAAGAGGAAGTGAGTGCGTGCGTTTATTCACTCCTGAATCATAGCAGGGCGCGGCACGCCGGGCAACGGCCGCTCGCGGTTGGTTTGGCGGGGAAGACGAAGCGCATTTTTCTGATTAATCATATTTATGTGTTGTTTTCGTTCCTTAAGCGTGCTACGATTGTAATACTATTCACATTTAGAATATCGCGGTCTTTGGCTATCGACGTCTTCGTTCCTGCACTCCACACAGAAGGGGGCTGATGCCTGATGGGTAGTCTGCCACATATCCCGGATATCGTTATCGGACGGCTGCCGATTTACCTGCGCGCGCTGCATCGTATGATCCAGGATGAGCGCGAGTATACGTCGTCGCACGAACTTGGGGAGCGGCTTGGAATCAGTTCGGCGCAAATTCGCAAAGACCTCTCACATTTTGGCGAGTTTGGCAAGCAGGGAACGGGTTACAATATCGCCTTTTTGTATGAACAGATTCGCCACATTCTCAAAGTCGATGTGGAATGGTCGATGGCGATCGTCGGTGTGGGCGATTTGGGGCACGCCGTGGCAAACTACAAAGGTTTCAAGGCGCGCGGGTTCCACGTGACGGCGTTGTTTGATGCTGACTCGTCCAAGGTTGGCGAGACAATCAACGGCATGCCGGTACTGTCTATGGACCAGCTCAACGACGAAATCCGCCGCCAGGGGATCAAGATTGGGATGATCGCTGTCCCGGCAGAGACAGCGCAGGCGGTCGCGGACCGGCTGATCGAAGCAGGCGTGCGCGCGCTGCTCAACTATGCGCCGATCACGCTGTCTGTGCCGGCCAACGTGTGCGTGCAATACATTGATCCGGTGGCGCACCTTCAGCACATGACGTTCTATCTCGAATCATGAGGCGGCGCGCTGCCGCTAATGGACCGCACTCTCCCCACCTGACGAGGAGAGTGTTTTGTTCTTGCGTGAGACGGCTGCAATAAACAGGATTTCACGTTAAGATTGGGCGCTGTGTAGTGCCGTGATGTGCCCTGCCCGGGCGGTCTGTTCAGCGCTCGACGCAGCAGCATGACGCCGGGTGCGATCCCAAACCGAGGAGACACGCATGTTCGCAAACGTGACAATCGCCTTCATTGGCGGCGGCAACATGGGCGAGGCGATGATCCAGGGCTTGATCAAGCAGGGGATGGTCACGCCCGGCCAGATGATTGCCGCCGATCCGCGCCCCGAACGGCTGGAAGAGCTGGCGGCGCAGTATGGCGTGCGCACGACTACCGACAACCTCGAAGCCGCCACACAAGCCGACATCCTGGTGCTGGCTGTCAAACCGCAGGTGCTCGATGAGGTCCTGCCGGAAGTGCGCAGCGGTGCGCAATCATGTTCACTGGTGCTGAGTATCGTCGCTGGCGCATCGATCCGCACGATTTCCGAAGGACTGGCGAACGCGTCAGTCGTGCGCGTGATGCCGAACACACCGGCGCGCATCGGGCAGGGAATCAGCGTGTGGACTGCGACCGCCGAAGTCCCCGAATTGGAGCGCGGGCAGGCGAGCCTGCTGCTCAAAGCGTTGGGCGAGGAAATCTTCGTCAAGGATGAGGGTTATCTCGACATGGCGACGGCGCTCAGTGGCACGGGGCCGGCCTATGTCTTTTTGTTCATGGAAGCCATGATCGATGCGGGCGTTCACCTGGGATTCTCGCGTTACGTGGCTGAAAAGCTGGTGATCCAGACGATGCGCGGATCGGTCGAGTATGCGGCGCAATCAGGCGAGCATCCGGCAGAACTCCGTAACCAGGTGACCAGTCCGGGCGGCACATCCGCGGAAGCCATTTACCAGCTCGAAAAAGGCGGTCTACGGACGGTCGTCGCGCGGGCGATTTGGGCGGCCTACCAGCGCAGCGTTGGCTTGGGCGGCGGGCGCAAGGTGTCGCGCTTAGGGGGACGCCATCCCGATGACAACGGGGACGAGAGTGGAAGCGAGGGACGCTGACCACGCGAATGGTTAAGGAATCTCCATTTCCACGACCGGGATCGGCGCGTGATTGATGGTCACATCGTAGCGGGCGGTTTCACGGAAGCCGCGCCTGGCGTAAAAATCGCGGGCGTTGAGCGTCGATTGCAGGCGCACAGAGCCATTATGACTGCGTTGGGCAGCGGCCAGACACCCGCTCAGGAGCAGCGATCCGGCGCCGTGTTGTACGTGGTCGGGATGGACGAAGATGGCCAATATCTCGCCTGGCACGGCATGCCCAAACCCGATCACCTGGTCGCCCAACTCGCAGACGATCATCTCGGCGCGGTCAATGGCCGAAATATAGCCTTCGACCGTGCGTTTTTCCATCCACTGGTGGATGAGATCTGCGGGGTAGTGGGTGGCGCATAGGACTCGGACGGCCTGTTGGTGCACGATGAAGATGGCCGCGGCGTCTGGGCGGGTCGCG
The DNA here is from genome assembly GCA_963826505.1 of uncultured Chloroflexia bacterium. Classification (GTDB taxonomy): domain Bacteria; phylum Chloroflexota; class Anaerolineae; order Aggregatilineales; family Aggregatilineaceae; genus CAWGXG01. Next base: position 1,287,663 of record CAWGXG010000008.1, on the reverse strand, counting down.
GTGCGAAGCCGGATGGGAGTGTCTGTGATCATGCGGTGCCCCCTGAGTGGATGGCATTGAAACCGGATTTTACGAAAAAGTTTTTTGAAATATACCTTTAATTGTACTATATTTAACAATAATGGCAGGACGACCCAAGCAGGCACGGTCCAACCGGGCGATGTGCCCGGAACGAGCAGTTTTCCGACCCCCTCATAATGGAGTTGTGTTTTCTTTTTCATTTTCTACCAACCACACTATCCCAGGCAGCGAGGAGAACGGCATTCAATGGCGGATTTGACCAACGACATTACGCAGGGACTTTTAGATCAAATTAAGGGATTTGAGCGCGAGCGCAAAGCCGTGGACGTGGGTTTCGTCGAGGAAGTTGGCGACGGGATCGCGCGCGTATCGGGGCTGCAAAGCGTGCGCGCGCAAGAACTGGTCCAGTTCGAGAACGGCGTGATGGGCATCGCGTTCAACCTTGAAGCGGCCAGGGTCGGTGTAATCATCATGGGTGATTACATCGAGATCAAAGAAGGTGACGAAGTGCGCGGGACCGGGCGGATTGTCTCGGTGCCGGTGGGCGACGGATTGGTCGGACGTGTCGTTGATGTGTTGGGGCGTCCGATTGATGGCAAAGGTCCGATCTTGGCGGCGGATTATCTGCCCATTGAGCGCATGGCGCCCGGTGTGGTAGACCGGCGCAATGTGTACCGCCCGGTGCAGACGGGTATCCGCGCCATCGATGCGATGATCCCGATTGGGCGTGGGCAGCGCGAGCTGATCATCGGTGACCGCCAGACGGGCAAGACCGCCATCGCGCTGGATGCGATCCTCAACCAGAAAGGCGAGGACATGATCTGCATCTACGTCGCCATTGGGCAGAAACGCGCCCAGGTGGCGAGCGTAGTGCGCATGCTCGAGGAGCAGGGGGCGATGGATTACACTGTCGTGGTCGTGGCCTCTGCCTCGGACCCGGCCGCTCTGCAATATATCGCGCCCTATTCGGGCTGCGCGATGGGCGAGTACTTCATGGAGCGGGGCGGCGATGCCCTCATCATCTATGATGACCTTTCCAAACACGCCTGGGCTTACCGGCAGGTGTCGCTGCTGCTGCGCCGTCCCCCCGGACGCGAGGCGTATCCCGGCGACGTGTTCTACCTGCATAGCCGGTTGCTAGAACGCGCTGCGCAGCTTTCGGAAGAACGGGGCGGTGGCAGCCTGACCGCGCTCCCGATCATCGAAACCCTGCTGGGCGACGTGTCGGCCTACATTCCGACTAACGTGATCTCGATCACGGATGGGCAAATCTATCTGGAAGGCGACCTGTTCTATTCCGGTGTGCGCCCGGCCATTAACACCGGCTTGAGCGTTAGCCGTGTAGGTGGCGACGCCCAGCGCAAGGTGATCAACAAAGTGGCGGGCCGTCTGCGTTTGGATATGGCACAGTTCCGCAGTCTGGCAGCGTTTGCACAGTTCGGATCTGATCTCGACAAGGCGACCCAACAGCAGCTCGATCGCGGTATGCGTCTGCAAGAAATCCTCAAGCAGCCGCAGTACCAACCGACGCCCGTGCTCGACCAGGTGGCATTGATCTTTTCGGGCACGCGCGGCAAGTTGGACCACGTGCCCGTGCCGCAGGTCAAGGACTGGGAAGAGGGCTTCCTGGCCTACTTCCACAGCAATTATCCAGACTTCGATACTCAGGTCAAGGCGGCAGAGTACAAACTGACCGATGAAATCCAGGCCGTGCTCGATGAGGCCAGCAGCGCATTCAACCAGGCGTGGGCCGAACTGCACCAATCGGCATAGACGGCGACGCCGTCCATTAAGAAGGGGTAGCGGAATCTATGCCAACGACACGCGAAATCAAGACGCGTATCCGGTCGGTCAAGAACATCAACCAGGTGACGCACGCGCTGGAGGCAGTATCCGCCTCAAGCGTGCGTAAGGCGCAGGCGGCTGTCATGGCGAGCCGTCCCTACGCGCAGGCCGCGTATGAGGTGTTGGTCAATGTGGCGGCGCAGCATTCCAGCCTGGCGCTGCACCCGCTGTTGGAAGTGCGGCCTGAGGTGAAGCGCATCGGCATTGTGCTGATCACGGGCGATCGCGGACTGGCGGGGGCTTATAACTCGAACATTGTGCGGCGGTCGATCCACTTCGTGGAACAGTACGAGCGCCCAACCCACTGGATCACGGTGGGACGCAAGGGGCGCGACTTGATTCGGCGCTGGATCGCCCGGCTGGCAGTGGACGATAACGCACCTGCCTTTCTACGCGATCAGCAGATCGTGGCGGAGTTCTCGCATTTGCCCGCCGACCCCGACCTGAGCGACGTCGCGCAGATCGCGCAGGTAGTCTTTGACGAGTTCCTGGATGTGCCGGTCGATGAGGTGTTCATCGCCTACACCAATTTCATCAATTCTATGACACAGCAGCCGCGTGTGCTGCCGCTGCTGCCGCTGCGACCGTTTGAGGCGCGCAGCCGCGAGATCATGGAACTGGTGGAGGAGGAGCCGGAAGTCCGCGAGCGCAACCGTGACTATATCTACGAACCGAGTACCGAAGCGATCCTGAACGAAGTGATCCCGCGCTTCACCGAACTGCAAATCTTGCAGGCGATCCGCGAGAGTTTGTCGAGCGAGCACAGCGCGCGCATGGTCGCCATGCGCAACGCGTCAGAAAGTGCCGAAGAACTGGCGGACATCCTCCAGCTTGATTACAACAAAGCGCGCCAACTGTCGATTACGAGTGAAATTCTCGACATCATCGGCGGTGTGGAAGCACTGGCTCAAAACGAAGGCAAATAGAGCGAGGTAGAACGGTCCGCCGTTTCGTGAGGAGACAAGCAGAACTGATGGCAACGAGAACCAGGCAAGAAGTGAAGGGCAGCATTGCGCAGATTCTCGGAGGCGTGGTGGATGTGGCGTTTCCGCTGGGCACTGATCTGCCCCAAATTTACGATGCGATCCGAGTGCCTCGCGAAGGCGCTGACGATTTGATTCTTGAGATTGAACAGCACCTGGGTCACAGCGCAGTGCGTTGCGTGGCAATGAGTGCGACTGATGGGTTGCAGCGCGGCGTGCCCGCTTATGCGACTGGCGCGCCGATTATGGTGCCGGTTGGCGATACCGCGTTGGGGCGTATCTTCAATGTGTTGGGCCAACCTATCGACGGAAAACCTGTCGTGGAAGCTGAGAAATACTACCCGATTCACCGGTCCGCCCCGGCTTTCGACGAGCAGTCGACCGCGGTGGAGCTGTTCGAAACCGGCGTTAAGGTGATCGACCTGATCGCGCCGTTCCGCAAAGGCGGCAAGGCGGGTATCTTCGGCGGCGCTGGCACAGGCAAGACGATCATTATCATGGAGCTGATCCGCTCCATCGCGACAGAACATGAGGGCTTTTCCGTATTCGCCGGAGTAGGTGAGCGTACGCGTGAAGGCACGCAGTTGTACGGCGAGATGGAGGAAAGCGGCGTGCTCGCGCAAACGGCGATGGTCTTCGGGCAGATGAACGAGCCGCCCGGTGTGCGGTTGCGCGTGGCGCTGACCGGTCTGGCTATGGCGGAGTATTTCCGCGATGAAGGCCGCGATGTGCTGCTGTTTATTGATAACATTTACCGTTTCTCGCTGAGTGGGTCGGAAGTGTCGGCGCTGTTGGGCCGTATGCCTTCCGCTGTGGGGTACCAGCCCACGCTCGCGCAGGAAATGGGCGATTTGCAGGAGCGCATTACCAGTACCAAAACCGGCTCAATCACGTCACTGCAAGCCGTATTCGTGCCCGCCGATGACTATTCTGACCCGGCTCCGGTGGCGGTGTTCTCGCACCTGGATGGCACGGTCGCGCTGGATCGCTCCATCGTGGAACAGGGCATTTACCCAGCCGTGGATCCGCTGGCAAGCACGAGCCGCATTCTGGACCCGTTGATCGTCGGCGAAGACCATTATCACACCGCGCGCGAAGTCCAACAGGTGCTCCAGCGGTACAAGGACCTGCGCGACATCATTGCGATTCTGGGCATCGATGAACTGTCGGAGGAAGATAAGACGGTTGTGGCGCGCGCCAGGCGCGTTATGTTCTTCCTAAGCCAGCCGTTTTTCGTGGCGCAGCAGTTCACGGGCCGCGAAGGGCGCTACGTGCCGGTCAAAGAGACGGTACGCGGCTTCCGCATGATTCTCGATGGCGAACTGGATCATATCCCGGAGCAAATGTTCATGATGGCCGGGCCAATCGAGGATGTCATCGAGCGCTACGAGCAGTCGCAGGCCGAGGCGTAAGCGCCAAGAAGAGGATGGCACGCAATGCCGATAGAGGTTGATGTTGTTTCGCGGGTGCGCCGTCTATATCACACCGACGGGGCCGACATGGTGATTATTCCTGGCAGTGAGGGTGAGATGGGCGTGCTGCCCAACCACACGCCGCTGCTGACAACTCTGGCGTTTGGCGAGCTGCGCATCATCGAACAAGGCGATGTGACCAGTTTCGTGGTGTACGGCGGCGTTGTGGAAGTGCGCCCGCGCAAGGTGACTGTGCTGGCCGATGACGCCGAGTCCGTGTATGAGCTGGACATGGAAAAAATTGAAGAGGCACGCGCGCGTGCTCGCGATCTGATGGACGCGGAACCTTCCGAGGAGCAGCGCGCCGAGATCGTGCAGGAGCTGCGCCGCGCGGAGATCGCTGCGCGGGTCCACAACCGAATCACCGGACGCGGCAGCATTCGTATGCGCTCGATTGAAGAATCGGAAGACGAGGACTAGCCAGTTCCCGGTGGTATTCTTGAAGACCTGCATCGCGCCAGGGCCACTGCTCCGGCGCGATGTTTTTTCGCCTGTTAGCGCGGCATGGGGTAAAGTGTGCGTGCTGGCGCTATTTCTTCGCAACAGAAAGGCTGCCCACTGGGTCCCTCAATCCAAGCCCTCGCCGCCGGCAGCATGGCATATGTTGTCGCCCTGATGGCTGTCTGCGCACGCGAGAAGGATAGGGACATTCGCTCCTGGGTAATAGCCTAGAAGGTGTTTGAACCGATGACCATGTTTTCACGCAAACTCGGCGTTGACCTGGGGACCAACAATGTCTTGATCTATGCAGGCGGCCAGGTAGTGCTGCAAGAACCGGCGATGGTCGCGCTCACCATTGAAGATGAGCGCGTTGTCGCCGTGGGGCAAGAAGCGCGCGACATGTTTGGGCGACACCCGGAGCACATCGAGGTGCTGCGCCCGCTGCGCGACGGCGTGATCGCCGATTACGAAGTCACCGAGGCCATGCTGCGCTATTTCTTCCGTAAAGTGGGCGGACGTATGCAGTTTCGCGGGCCAGAAGTGATGCTGAGCGTGCCGTACGGCGTGACCAGCGTCGAAAAACGGGCCGTTCATGAAGCGGCGGTGCGAGCCGGGGCTCACGTAGCCTATTTGTTGCCCGAACCGCTGTTGGCGGCTCTGGGGGCCGGGCTGCCGATCAGCACACCGGCGGGCAACATGGTGTTCAATCTGGGCGGTGGGGCCAGCGAAGCCGCCGTATTGGCGATGAATGGCATCGTCGTGGCAGACAGCGTGCGGATGGGCGGCATGCGCCTGGACGATGCGATTATCAACTACGTCCGGCGCAAATACAGCCTGGTGATCGGTGAGCCGACCGCGGAATCGATCAAGATTCAGATCGGGGCGGCGGTGGACATAGGCGAAGAACTGAACATGGAAATCCAGGGTCGCGACCAGGTGGGCGGGCTGCCGCGCACGATCACGGTGACGACCAGCGAAGTCGTGGAGGCCATCCAGGAGCCACTGGCGAGCATTGTCGGCGCAGCGCAGGCCGTCCTGGAGAAGACACCGCCGGAACTGGCGTCCGACATCATCGATCGAGGAATCGTGCTGACGGGCGGCGGCGCGCTGCTGCGCGGTCTGGATGTGTACATCACGCAGAAAGTCGGCGTCCCGGCCTATCGTGCCGAAGACCCGATGGTCGCCGTGGCCGCGGGAGCCGGGCGTGCGCTCGACGATCTGCCGTTCCTGCGGCGCACGATGGCAGGGCTATAAACCACACCCCTTCCCAGGGTTCCGGATTTGGACGGGCACGATTTGCAAGGATCGCGCTCGTTTTTTGTTGTATGGACTCGCTTCATACAAAATTCTTGTGGGCGCGGGACGATCAGCTTTCCTATAATCAATATTGCTTGAGCACACAGACGTAGGGCTGCGGCTCGGCAAGCGCCTGGCCGCTGTCCCACACTCCCTTTATCTCCTGGCCCGGTGTGATGTTCGGACGGCCCGACCGTTCACTTGGCTTGCATAATGATGTGAATAAGGAGAATTCTCATGGCTACGAAATACGAACTGCCCCCCCTGCCGTATGACTATAATGCGTTGGAACCCTATATCGACGAACAGACCATGCGTCTGCATCATGACAAACATCACCAGGGTTATGTGAACGGCCTCAACAAAGCCTTGGACAAGCTCGCCGAAGCGCGCAGCGCTGGCGATTTCGGGCTGGTCAAGCACTGGTCGCGCGAGGCCGCGTTCAATGGATCGGGTCACTTGCTGCACAGTGTCTTCTGGCCCAACATGGCGCCAGCGGGCAAGGGCGGCGGAGGCGAACCTGCCGGTGAGCTGGCCGCGCAGATCGCCAAGGATTTTGGCAGCTTTGCCGCGTTTAAGGCGCAGTTCACGGCGGCTTCGGGTGCCGTGGAAGGCAGCGGCTGGGGTTTGCTGGTTTGGGAACCTGTCGGCGGTCAGTTGGAAGTCCTGCAGGCCGAGAAGCACCAGAATTTGACCCAGTGGGGCGTCAAGCCGCTGTTGGTGCTCGACGTGTGGGAACACGCTTATTATCTCAAGTATCAGAACAACCGCGGCGCGTATGTCGAAGGTTGGTGGAACGTCGTCAATTGGGCCGACGTAGCCGAACGCTTCAAGGCGGCACGCGGCTAATTCCTGCCGTCCGGCGTTTATCATAGCGTGTATTGCGAGCATCCTGGCCTTGTGGCCGGGATGCTCTCTTTTGTGGGTAGGGTAGATGGGGCAGTTGTGCTTAACGTCATAGGAAGTGGCTTCGTTTTGTCACCTGACAAGCGGCGAGGTCACGGTATAGTGGGAAAAACTTGCCAGAATGGTGAAACTTTGCCAAGGAGTAGCAGATAATGCCCCATATAGTGACCAGTTTGTGCCTGCGTGATGGTGCCTGCACCGATGCGTGCCCGTCCGAGGCGATCATCGCCGGCCAGCCAGAGAACGAATGGCCCTGGTATTACATCGATCCGGATGCCTGCATTGACTGCGGCGCTTGCGCGACAGAATGCCCGTTCGAGGCCATTTTCGAAGAATCGGAAGTCCCAGATGCCTACGCGATGGCGGCAGGCCAGGAACGCGTCCCTCACGGCGGCCAGCGTTACGCGGCGCAGGGCGGCGAGGTTGTGGACCTGACCGAAGACATCAAATGGAACTACGAGTTCTTCCAGAGCGGCCCCGGCTACGACGCGCAATAAGCCCGCGCTTAGCACTACGCCTGAATTGTATTTTCCCGATCAAGTGCGAGAGGATCATCATTGTGGTGATCCTCCTTGCGTATTGCGGTGGCTGCGGCCCAATTCACTCCGACTCACGTCTTTTCAGCTATTGCACACAATCCCTCCGTTCTGCTATAGTTGGGCATGATGAAGCTGCGGCCCGTGGCAGCGAATGATACTTTAAGGTTCCCAAGGAGCAGAAACCCATGACCCATATCATTACCAGCCTCTGCCTGCGCGACGGTGCGTGCGTAGAAGTATGCCCGGTGGATTGCATAATTCCCGGATTTCCGGAGAACGAATGGCCCTGGTATTTCATCGATCCGAATACGTGCATTGACTGCGGCGCATGCATCCCCGAATGCCCGTTCGAAGCGATCTTCCCGGAAGATGACGTGCCCAACGCCTATACGATGGCTGCCGACCAGGAGCGTATCCCCTGGGAGAGCAAGCAGCGCGAAGCCGCTGCCGGGGGAGAGGTCGTGGACCTGACCTCCGATTCCCAGTATAACTACACTTTCTTCGAGGATGGCCCCGGTTACGACGCGCAGCCGTAGACCAGGTGGCACGACACTAAGTTCGGAACGCACAACAGGGACTGCTCGCCAGAGTGGTCCTTTTTTTGTCTGTGAAGTCTGTCAGCCGCAGATGGAAGCCAAGAATCGAATCACACGGCGAGAAAATCGGACGCTCGCGCCACGCCGTCGGCGTTGGCGGCTTGCTTATAGAGTGTGCGCGCCTGTTCGGCCAGCAGCCGCGCGGCTTCGGGTTCCGTGCGCTGCAAGGACTTGGCAATCGCGAGCAGTTGATCGGCATCAGGCAGACTCAGCCCCTGGTGCCGGACGATAAGATGAGCCGCCACGCGAAAAGCCCGATTGGCGCGCGAACGCTCTCGGATAGCTTCGTAGGACGTGCCGAGCAAGTAGGCCAGGATCGCAACCTGACTGATCTGCATACGAGCGATCGTGACGAGGCTGGCCCGGTTATTTTCGTTCAGACGGGAGAAGTTGAAGCCGATTAACTTGAGTCCGAGCCGTTTGAGCGGCCCAGCTGGCGGCAGGGGCATAGCAGGAATCGACTCCGCTAATTCTACCAAATCAGTGGCGGCGAGATCGGGCAGACGATCCAATGCGGCATCCAGCCAGCGGCGGTTAGCCGCCCCACCGCCCAACAAATGATGGGCGTTGGCGATGGCGATGTCAAAGCGGGCTTCGTTGATCGCGTCTTCGCTGGCGGCGAGTGCCTGGTCAAAATCTCGGCGCGCGCGTGCGTACGTTGTCTGATCGGAGTCCTGAACGTCGACGGGACGGCGCGCCTGATCCAGGCGGAACAGCAGGCGCGTCGCGTGCAGCTTGAGCACACTGTCAATCAGCGAGCGATCGTCGCCGGTACTCTCAGCTTCCAGCGAGGCGCTGAAGATTCTGCGATCGGTCTCGCTCAGCGAGGAGCTGTAGGCGCGTACCCAGGATTTGAGCGTGCCGAGGGCGTCGTCAAGTGTAGCAGTGCCGGAGAGCACGGATTCCGTCAGAGTATCGATCTCGACATTCAGAGCAGACATGGGCGGGACCTACAATCTAGCTGATGTATGGCGAGATTGTACTCCAGGGCCGCGCCGCAGGCTATCCGGGCGGCCCTGAGGTGGATAGTGCTAACGGCGCGCGAGCTGGTCGTAGTGCAGGAAGTAATTGGCCTCGATCCGGATGCCGTCGATGTCGTCCCAGGCCGCCAACTGTATATGATCTTGCCATAACGGGATGATGGCGTGCTGTTTGAGCAGCAGGTCCGAAATGCCCGTGTAAAGGGCGGTCTGCTCTTCAGGGGAGTTGCTCACGGCAGCCTGCGCCAGCAGTGCATCAATCTCTGGGCTGGCGTAGCGCCCATTGACCGGCATGTCGTGGGAGGATCCAAACAATGGCTCGTAATAGGCGTAAGGATCAGGCACGAGCGGCGTCCACGCGAACACTGCGACCGTTGTGCTGCCGTCTTCGATCACGCTCATGAAGGTGGACGATTCGATGTTGGTCTGCACGGCGTAATCCACGAAGGTCGATTCGCGGAAGCTGTCACGCCCCAGGTGCGAGACGGCAGTCGCATAGGGATCGCCGTAGAGCGGTTGGGCGAAGGCGATAACCACCTGCAAACGCAAACTGCCGCGATCCTTGTAACCGGCAGCACGCAGAATGGCTTCGGCCTGTGGGCGATCGGGTGTGTCCGGCCACAGCGGAATATAGGCCGCCGGGTAGAGATCGGGCGTAAGGCTGGTCAGCGCGGTGGCGTGATCGTTCAGCACTTCGTCGATGGACGGCTGGCGGTTAATCAACAGCGTGATGCCTTCGCGCACCAGCGGATCATCAGTTGGTTCGCGATCCTCGCCCAGATACATGTAGAACACGCGCGTCGATGGGACGTCCACAATCTTGATCCCGTCCACTCCTTCGAGTTCGGCTAGATGGCCCTGGTACATGCCGCGCCACGCGATATCGACGGCGTGAGTCCGCATGGCGTCGCGCAGTGCCTGGGACCGGTCGAAGTATTGCAGCACGATGCGCGGCGTCGCAGGCTGCGGGCCAAGCGCGTAAGCCGGGTTGGCGGTCAGCACGATCGAGTCGCGCACCTGGAACGATTCCAACGCATAGGGACCATTGCCGATCAGATTTTCTGCGTAGGGCTGCGGGCGATCGGTGCCTGCAAGAATGGGATGCTCGGGGAAATAGGGCGGCAGGGCCACCAGCGCGAGGAAATAGGGCAGCGGCTGCTTAAGCGTGAAGACCAGGGTCCCATTGGGCGCAGCGGCCACGGTGTCAACATAGGGTTCGACGGCCTGCGTCGCGTCACGGCGCAGCGCCAACACGCGCTGGATCGAGTCCACGAAAGTCTGGGCTGTGATCGGCGTGCCGTCTGAAAAAGCGGCATCAGGGCGCAACGTGAAGGTGTACGTCAGTTTATCGTCGCTGACGGTGACGGCGTTGGCCAACGCCAGTTCGTAATTCAGCGTGCCGGGGACCTGACGCGTTAGCCCGACGTAAAGATGGCTGAGCACTTCCCAGGCGTCGAAATCATAGGCTTCCCCGGGGTCGAGGGTAGTGGGTAGGTCGGTCATGCCGATGGTGATGGTGTCCACTGCCTGGGCGCGGGCGGAATGAGACAAAGTGGGCAGGCCCGGCGGCGCCAACAGGGCGAGCGCGAGCACTGCGAAGATTATCCGGCGAGAAACAAGCATGATCTGGAACGCCTCCCTGAAACAAGTGCACAATTCAAGCTGCATGTTATACGCAGTGAGTATGCCGCTTGTCAAGCGCGAGACGCCTGACCATGAAATCCAAAAGGGGCCCGGCGCGTGCCGCTCACCCAAATGAAACGGGGGCAAAGTGTGTCTTGCCCCCGTAATTTTTGTTCAAGCTGCGCGACGGATCGGCACTAGGCTTTCTTATCCTTCGGCTCCTCCGGTGCTGGTGGTGTCGCAGTGGGCGGCGGTGGTGACTGTTTTGCCTGCTGCTCTTTTTGCGGTGGCGACGATTGCTTCTGTTGCTGCAACCCGGGCAATTCACTGATCGTCTTGATCAGATCCAGGCCGGTCAGCGCTTCCACCGTCGCGGGTACTTGCGCGATGATGTTGGCGATGTCGCCGCTGATCTTGGATGCGCCCGCGCCATTGCCGTCGCCGTTGGAGATAACGACGATGCGATCCGTCTTCGAGAGCGGTTGGGCGATGGCATTTGCTACGTCGGGCAAGGTGTCGATCAGTTGCTGGATAACTGCCGCCTGGTTGTATTGCTTCCATGCGGCGGCTTTCTTTTCCATCGCCTCGGCCTCGGCCAAACCCTTCTGGCGGACGACTTCGGCTTCGGCCAGACCGCGCGCACGGATGGCGTCACCGTCGGCTTCACCACGCTGACGAATGGCAGCGGCTTCACCGGCGGCGCGGGTTTCCTGTTCGAACTTGCCCGCCGTCGCCAATGTCTCGATGCGGTACTGTTCCGCCTCGGCAGGCTTGCGGATGGTGGCCTCAAGCTCGCGCTCCATACGCAGCGCTTCTTGCTGCTGCACTTCGATATTCTTCTGCTTTTCGATGATCTCGATCTGGACTTCCTCGCCGCGGATGGCCTGATTAGTGATCTTCTCTTGCAGCGTACCGGCCAGGTTGGCTTCCGTCTGCTTGCGGGCGACTTCGTTGTCGTAAGCGGCCTGCTGGAGCTTGTAGTCACGGCGGGCAGCAGCTTCTTTGGTCGCGGCTTCCTGCTCGGCAATAGTAGCGTCTCGCTTGACTTCGGCCACGCGCGGGCGACCCAGAGCGTCGAGGTAGCCTTCTTTGTCGCGCACGTCTTTGATCACGAACGTGTCGATGCCAATGCCCATGTTGGCGAGGTCGCCCGCGGAGACTTCCTGCACGCTCTGCGCGAACTTGTCGCGCTCGCGGTAGATTTCTTCGACGGTCAGCGTGCCGATGATGCCGCGCAAGTGACCGGCCAACGTCTCATGAGCGACGTTGATAATCTCGGCGCGGGTCTTGGACAGAAAGCGCTCGGCAGCGGTGCGGATCGAGACATCATCGCTGGCGACTTTGATCTGCGCGACGCCTTCCAGAGTGACGGCCACACCCTGCTTGGTGTAGACATCCTCGGTCGTGACCTCAATCGTCATGATTTCGAGCGAGAGCCTGTCTACTCGCTCCAAAATAGGCCAGATGAAAGACCGTCCGCCTTTGACGAGGCGGTAACGCTCTTTTTCGCCCGTAACGGCGTTGCGCGTTTCACGGCCCGAAATAACCAGCACCTCGTTCGGGCCGACTTTCTGCACCCGGCTGGCGTAGATCGCCACCAGGGTGAACATAATGAAGAAGAACAACAGAACTACGATTGCGCCAAGGGCTTGCATAGGGTGTGTCCTTTCTGGAGAAACGCGCCGACGAATCGCTGCATCATTTCGAGACGTGACTTTGCCAACTACCACACACTGGATGGAACGCGCACGACGGAAAGGCGTGCGGCATGATCCCCGCCGGAAATTTCACTCCGTTACGAATCAATGGGGCTGACGTAGGCCGTGCCCCCCACAATGCGTTCGATCCGCACCGGCGTCCCGCGGTCGACGTCAGAATCGTCGTCCGTGGCTCGGGCGGAATAGGTGATGCGGCTGCCCTGTGCGACAAACGCGATCTGCCCGACGCCATTAGCGGGGATAGGCGTGATGATCTCGGCCACCTGTCCAATCAGCCCGGCTTGCAGAACTTCGCTGCTGACGGTTGGTGACAAAATGTACATGAAGAATATCTGTCCCGCAATTCCAAAGGCCACGGCACCGAGCAGCGCCAACACGAAAGACGCTGCCGCTCCGGCGCCCAACAGGGTCACCGAGCCAAGCCCGAACGCGCCAAATGACGAGATGAAGCTCGCAATGGCTAGCATGCTGATATGAGTGGCTTCGGAGGCGTGGTCGCCGTGATCCAGGCCATGCTCGAAGACATGCCCGATATGGCCCAAATCGAGATGTCCGGTGTCAAGGTGCAGGTCCATGCCGACATGGCCCATCGCGTCACCGATGCCGTGAAAGAACAGCAGGAACACGGCATACAGCAGGCCAATGAACAAGGCAAGCGCGTAAACGGTGTTCAGCATACTGCCGCTGAACAGGTCGCTGAATACACTGGCAATCAGTGGGGCAAACATCGATCGTAGTCCTTTTCTCCTCATTACCGGACTGGTCACACTCAGCCGATATTAACCCTCATCTTGAATTATAGGTGTGTCCAGCCTGCGGAGCAATTGCTTTTGCTGACAGTCATCTGACGCCCTGGCACAAAATGCTGACAACCGCGCCCGCGGCGAATTCTGGTATAATGCGTGGCGCGCCGAGATCGTGCGCAACTGAGAAACGCCCGTAGGGCTGGGGAAGGGAAGGCGAGCCCGTGCGTCGCAGCAAATCGTCGAGCCGGATACTCTTGCTGGTATTTGTTGCCCTGGTGGCCGCTTTGTTCGTGCTGCTCAGCGCGGTGACCCTACTGCCAGCGCCTCCCGGGCCGCCGACGCCTACCGCGCCGTTCTTTCTGGACCGGCCCGAAGGACTGCCGCACCTCGCCCCATGATATTTTGTGAGAAGGATGAGTTCTGATGAGCATCGTCATCGCTGTGCTGGCCGCGCTGGTCGGGATCCTGGTAGGCGGCGTGATCAACGTCCTGGCCGACGACCTCCCGCTGCGCCGCAATCCGGGAATTCCGCACTTTTCGGACGGGTCACTGCGCCCGGTGTCGGCCTGGCTGGGGCTGTCCGCCTTCCTGACGGGGCAGCGCGCTCCTGCCGTGCTGTCCGGGGACGGAGAGTCCGACGCGCCTGCGCCGCGCCCGTTGAGCTGGCGTCATCCGCTGGTGGAGCTGGCGAACGGGATCGCGTTTGCCGCGCTGGCACTGGGGTACCCGCACGAGAAAAACCTGTGGGCGTGGTTCGTTTACATGGCGGTGATGTTGCTGATCACGGTGATCGACGTCGAGCACCGGCTGATCCTGTTCGTCGTGATTGTCCCGTCGAGCCTTTTCGCGGTGGTCGTCGCGGCAGTGTCGCCAGATGGCCGCCCATTTGTGGAATACCTGATCGGTGGGGCGTTCGGGTTTGGATTGTTCTTTGCAATGTTCGTCGGCGGGGCGGTCTTTGCCGCGGCGTCGCGACATGAGGGCGTCGCGTTCGGATTCGGGGATGTGATGTTGGCTACGCTGAGCGGGTTGATTCTCGGCTGGCGGGCGTTCATCTTTGCGGCGCTGATCACCGTGTTCGCGGGCGCCTTCGGCGCGATGCTGTACCTGATGGTGCGCGCAGCATTACGGCGGCGCTACCAGTGGTTCACACCGCTGCCGTATGGCCCCTACATCGTGATCGGCACGCTGGTGATGCTGCTGTTCCGCGAACAGGTGCAGGATATCCTGTGGCGCGGGTATCAGTGAGCGGACACGTGTCAATGATCAGCTTGCGGTGAAGGTGGTCAGGCGAGCAGCGTCGGTATACATTTTGCCGACCGCTGTTGCTGTCACCGGATCAGCTGTCTGCTAATTCTGTTCCACGCGGGTGATGATCCCGCCTCCCAGGCATGTTTCCCCATCATAGAACACCGCACTTTGTCCGGGCGTGAGATCGCGTAGCGGCGCGTCGAATGTCACGCGCACTCGATCTTCGTCGAGCGGTTCGACCATCGCCGCAGCCGGTTGTGCCGTGTAGCGCGCTTTGACGTCGGCGTGGAATGGACCGTCCGGCGGAGCGCCCGCTATCCAGTTCACACGTCCAGCGGTCAGCGTACGGCGGCCCAACTCGTCCAATGTGCCGACGATCAGAGCGTTGCGCGCCGCTTCGGTGCCGAGTACGTACAGCGGCTCGCTGTAGCTAATGCCGAGTCCCTTGCGCTGGCCGATCGTGTAGTTGGGCAGGCCGCTGTGCTGGCCTAGCTCACGCCCGTCGCGCATCAGGATCGGGCCGGGGCGCACGGCGTCCGGCGCGTGTTCGCGCAGGAAGCGTCGATAATCGCCATCGGCCAGAAAACACAAATCCTGACTGTCGTGCTTGTGCGCGACCGGGAGATCGAGCTCGGCGGCCAGGGCGCGGACTTCGGGTTTGGTGTAGTCGCCAACAGGAAACAGCGCGTGGCTGAGTTTTTCCTGAGTCAGCACGCTGAGCACATAGCTCTGATCTTTGGCTGGATCGCGCCCGCGCAGTAGATGCGTCGCACCGTCTGGCTGACGCACAACCCGCGCATAATGCCCGGTGGCGAGGTACTCCGCTCCGATGCCCAGCGCGTGGTTGAGCAGCCATTCAAAGCGAATGTGTCGGTTGCATTCCACGCAGGGATTGGGCGTGTCCCCGGCAGCGTAACGATCGATGAAAAACTGCACGATCGTGCGGCGAAAGATGTCTTGAGTGTCGATCGCATAGAAGGGAATCCCAAGCCGGTCCGCAATGCGGCGCGCGTCGGCCATCTGGCCGGGCGTGCAGCAGCGGTTGGAGCCGCCGTCGCCGCAGTCTTCCGACCACAGCCGCATCATCATGCCGACGACATCATACCCCTGCCGCACGAGCAGCGCTGCCGCCACGGATGAATCAACGCCGCCGCTCATGGCGACAACTACGCGAGGTTTAGCAGTCATGCGTGCTCCGTAGACATAGCAAGACGGTCGAGAAAAATAGTGGGCATATGGGTTGGCGCGGGCAGCTTATAGCACCTTTTCCCTGGATGCTACGCGCAGCATCGCGTCCAGGCTGCGCTCGACATCCTCGTCCGTGGTGGCGTAGGACGATACGCTGATACGCATCGCCATGTGACCTTGCCAGACGGTCCCGCCGCACCAGCACGTGCCGTCCTGTTGAAGGCCCGCAATCACGCGGCGGGTGGCGTCGGGATCGCCGAAAGAGACGAGCACCTGATTGAGCACGACATCGTTCAGCACATCATAACCCGCTGCGCGCAGTCCATCGGCGAAGCGCTGCGCCTGTTGGCAAGAGGATTCGATCATGGTGGCCAGACCGGTGCGGCCCAGCGATCGCAGCGCGGCCCACACTTCGACGCCGCGCGCCCGGCGCGAAAGTTCCGGCGTGAAGTGGTATGGCTCGCGGGCGGCGTCCTGCACCAGATAGGCGGCACTGGTGGCCATCGCGGCGGCGAGGTAACGCGGATCGCGGCAGAAGACCAACCCGCAGTCGTAGGGCACGTTGAGCCACTTGTGGGCGTCCGTCGCCCAGGAATCGGCCTGATCGACGCCTGCCGTCAGATGCGCCAGCGATGGTGCGGCGTTGGCCCACAGGCCGAACGCGCCATCGACGTGGACCCACGCGCCCGTGTCGCGCGCGGCAGCACAAATCTCGACCGCCGGATCGCACGCACCCGTGTTCACGTTGCCAGCCTGAAGGCATACCAGGGTCGTGTTGTTCAGCGCGGGCAGCGCATCCGCTCGCATGCGGCCCTGATCATCGACCGGGACGCGGATCACACGCTCGCGTCCCAGACCCAGCAGGGTGAGCGCCTTCAACACGCTGACGTGGACCTCGTCTCCGACCACAACAGTGATCGGTGGCGCGCCAAACAATCCCTGCGCGTTGACGTCCCAGCCTTGACGTTCCAACAGGGCGTGCCGGGCAGCCGCCAAACCGCTCAAGTTGGCCATCGTCGCCCCGGATACAAATCCGCCGCCGCTCCCGGCAGGCAGACTCAGCACATCCAGCAGCCAGTCTAGCGCGATCTGCTCGACCGCCGAAGCGACCGGCGAGAGGATATCCAGCCCGGCGTTCTGATCCCAGGCAGCGGCTAGCCAGTTGGCGGCTGTGGTGACCGGCAGCGAACCGCCGACCACAAAGCCGAAGAATCGCCCGGCATTTGTAGCGACGGTAGCGTCCGACCCAATGTCGTCCAGCAGGGCGATCACCACCTCGGGATCGGTCGACTGGTCGGGCAGGGGTCCTCCAAGCTGCTCCAGGCGACGTACGGCAGCGGGTGATGGGGCGACTTGGCGATTGTCGATCTGGTCCAGATAACGCGCGGCACGATCGAAGGTGGTCTGAAGAAGCTGGCTCATGGGTTCCCTCATGTAAGGCGGCTAAGAGAGCGGGCTAGGAATGCAGGGTGGCATGCATGCGCCGGATGAGTGCCACGGCTTCGGGCAGAGCATCGAGCACGATTTCGATATCGTCGGACGTAGTGCTGTGGCCAAGCGTCAGTCGCAAACCGCCCCGCGTCCATTCGGGGCCATAACCCAGCCGTTCCAACACGGCGGATGGTTTCTCGTCGCCAGTCTTGCACGCGCTGCCCGATGACGCGGCGATCCCGCGCTGGTCCAGGTGCATCAACAGCAGGCTGCTTTGCACGTCCTTGAATACGAACGAAGCGTGGCCGGGCATGCGGTCTTGTGGATGGCCAGTCAGCTCGGCGTCGGGCACACGATCAAGCACGCCCGCGATCAGCGGATCGCGCAGGGCCGTCAGGCGTAGGACGCTGGCTTCGCGTCCATTGGCCGCCAGCTCGAGCGCTTTCGCTGTGCCAACGATGCCGGGCGTATTATGCGTTCCGCCCCGGCGGTAATCCTCATGTTTGGCACCGCTGGACGAAGAAACCAGCAGGTCATTCACGGAATCACGCACGAAAAGCACACCCGATCCTTTTGGCCCATAGAATTTGTGTGACGAGAGCGAGAGCAGGTCCACGCCAAGCGCGTCCACGTCAATTGAGAAATGCCCGGCGGCCTGCACAGCGTCTGTGTGCATAATGGCGCCATGCTCATGGACGATGGCCGCGCACTCAGCGATCGGGCTGCGCGTGCCGATCTCGTTGTGCGCATAGATCAGGCTGACGAGCGTCACGCCGTTGGCGGGGAGCTTGCGCAGCGCCGCGCGCAGGTCGTCAGGGTCCACCCGTCCCTGCTGGTCGATAGGCAGGATGCGCAAGGCAGTGCCCAGCGTGTCATGCAGTTGGCGCGCTGTCACGGCGATGGCGGAATGCTCAATCGGTCCGGTGATGAGCGTGAACGGGCGATCCGCGATGCGGGCTGCCTGCGCCAACCCGCGCAGCGCAATGTTGTCGCTTTCGGTCCCGCCGCTGGTGAAGACGATTTCATGCGGGCGGCAGTTAAGCAGTTGGGCCACCATCTCGCGCGACGATTCGACAGCGTGTTCGGCTTCGCGCCCGAAGCTGTGAACAGCCAAAGAGTTCCCATAGAATTCGCTGAAATAGGGCAACATCGCGTCGAGCACGTGCGGATCAAGGGGCGTGGTCGCGCTGTGATCCATGTAAATACGAGTCATGTTTGCGCCTGTTAATTTTCATCATTTTGGATGACTATAATCTGAGATTGTAACATCTGGTACACTATTTGTCAGGGGAATGCAATTTGACTGCTTGGGGAGTGACTTCTCTCTGTAGCGGGTTGTAGGCGGGGCGTTATAATGACCCTCGTCTTGGCCGAAGCAACCACTCCGCAGCCATCATGATTCCCGATTGAACTTATGCCGTATGCGAAGCCTGCTGGTGCGCGGTCAGGGCAGGGTTGTGACGGGCTGTGCCCGTGCTGCATGCAGTGTTGTCGATGTGCACGCTGGCTGGTCCGGGTTGGAACCGACAGCGTGTTATGGTAATAGGCGAGCGGTTTCGCTTAGTCTGCCTTCCAGGGAGTTTCTATGCTTGAAGGATTTTTCAAACCAAACGCGGTAGCGATTGTTGGGGCCAGCACAAAACCGGGCAAGCTTGGGTACACCGTGCTCGCCAACGTGATTGAGTTTGGCTTCCGAGGCAACATCTATCCGATCAACCCGGGCGCTACACAGATTGCAGGGTACAAGTGCTATGGGTCGGTCGTCGATTTGCCCGAAGTTCCCGATCTGGCTGTGATTGTAATCCCATACAATCACGTGCCGAATGCCCTGCGTGACTGCGGCGAAAAAGGAATTAAATCGGTCGTGGTAATCAGCGCGGGGTTCCGCGAGGCGAGCGTTGAGGGTGCTGAGCGCGAACAGGAAGTGATCGAGATCGCCCAGAAGTATGGCATCCGGATTATTGGCCCGAACTGCCTGGGCATCATCGACACCTACACGCCGGTCAATGCCACCTTCGCCGCCGGAACACCGCCGCAAGGTAACATCTCGTTCATGTCGCAGTCGGGCGCGCTGCAAACGGCGATCCTGGACTGGTCATTGGCACAACGAGACCTGGGATTCAGCCGTTTTGTGAGCCTGGGCAACAAGGCCGACGTGAACGAAATGGACTTGATGCAGGACTGGGTCGAAGACCCCGCGACCAAGGTCATTTTGGCCTACGTGGAAGGGCTGCCCAAGGGGCAGGAATTTATCCGCGTGGCGCGTGAAATGAGCCGCAAGAAGCCGATCCTGGTGCTTAAAAGCGGCGTCACCGAGTCCGGTTCTCGGGCTGTTTCGAGCCATACGGGTTCGCTGGCAGGAGCCGAAAAAGCCTATGACTCGGCTTTCTATCAGTCGGGCGTGCTGCGTATGGAAACGCTCGAAGAGCTGTTCAGCAACGCGCGGGCCTTCGCCAACCAGCCGCTGGTCAAGGGCGAGCGAATCGCGATCGTCACGAACGCGGGCGGCCCCGGTATTCTGGCGACAGATACGCTTGAAAAATACGGGATGCGGCTGGCGCGCCTGACACGCGAAACGATCCAGAAACTCGAGGAATTCCTGCCGGACGCGGCCAGTGTCGCCAACCCTGTGGATGTGCTGGGAGACGCCCTGAGCGACCGTTATTCCGCCGCAATGGAACTGATCGCCGCCGATCCAAACGTAGACGGCTTATTGTGCATCGTGACGCCGCAGGCCATGACGGAAATCGTCGACACGGCCAACGCGGTCGGCAAGCTTAGCCAGCGCACAGACAAGCCGATCTTGGCGGCATTCATGGGGGAGGAACGAATCAAAGCGGGTGAAGACGTGTTGGCCAGCTACAACGTGCCCAATTACAAGTTCCCCGAACAGGCGGCACGCGCTTTTGCCGCCATGCGCGACTACGTGGTAGCGCGCGATCGCAAGGACCCCACACTCGTCACCTTTGATGTGGATCACGCCACCGTGCGCAAGGTGTTTGACACAGTACGCAGTGATGGCCGTGTATCGGTCGGTGAGGCCGAGGCGCGCGACGTCGCGCAGGCGTATGGATTGCGGCTGCCCAAGAGTGAGCTGGCCGCTACCGCTGAAGAAGCCGTGAAGGTCGCGGGCGAGATCGGGTATCCGGTCGTGCTCAAGATTGCCAGCCCGGATATCCTGCACAAGACCGACGTGGGCGGTGTGAAGGTCGGCCTGGCCAACGCCGCCGATGTACGCGACGCATTTGACCTGATCGTGTACCGCGCCACGCGTTACGTGCCAGACGCACGCATTTGGGGCTGTCTGGTGCAGGAAATGGTGCCCACGAACGGGATCGAAGTGTTGGTCGGCATGAGCCGCGATCCACAGTTTGGCCCGTTGGTGACTTTCGGGTTAGGTGGTATCCTGGTGGAAGCCTTGAAGGACGTAACGTTCCGCGTTGCACCGTTTGGCCAGGAGGACGCCGAGGAGATGCTGGAAGAAATTCGCGCGCGCTCTCTGCTGGCTGGTGTGCGTGGACGGCCCCCGGCGGACCGCGAGGCGATGGTCGATACGCTGCTGCGCATCAACCAACTTGTGACCGACTTCCCGGAAATCGTGGAAATGGACATTAACCCGCTGATGGTGTACGAACGCGGGCAAGGCGCGATCGCGCTCGATATGCGCCTGGTGCTGAAGAGTTAACCTGTGGTGGACTTAGCCAAGAAGGACAGACAAACATGACCAGTTTGTATATTACCTCCGTCAACACGTTCTCCGGCAAGACGGCAATTGGCCTGGGGTTGGGGCTGCGGATGCAAGCGGCGGGACTCAAAGTCGGATATTTGAAACCGGTGAGCACCCAGCCGTACCTGGCTGGCGGACGCCTGCTCGATGAAGACGCCGATTTCGTGCGGCGCACCCTGGGGTTGGAGACTCCGCCCTGGGAACTGTCACCGGTGATCATCACGTCCGAAGTCTTGCTGCAGGCGATGGACGGCTCCCTCGAACGCGATCTACTGGGCGAGATCGAAGGGGCGGTCAGCGCGGCCAGCGAAGCTAACGACGTGGTGATTATGGAAGGCGGCGCGACGATGCGCGAGGGCTATGCCGTGGGCGTGAACACGCTGAGCGTGGTCGAACGGCTCAAGGTCCCGGCGGTGAGCGTCGTCAGCTATTCTGAGCAGTGCGTGGCGGGCATGTGCGTGATCGACGACGCCCTGGCCGCGCAGCGCCGCCTGGGGGGTCACCTGATGGGTGTGATCATCAACGGCGTGCCGCGCGAGGACCTGGGATACATTCACGACCATGTGACCCCATTCCTTGAAAAAGAAGGTATCACGGTCTTCGGGGCGCTGCCGTTCGATCCGTACTTGCGTGCGCTGAGCGTGGGCGAAGTGATCGACGTGCTGAACGCGAAGGTACTCACTGGATCACATCTGCGCGAGCGTCTGGTTGAGCACATGAGTGTCGGCGCGATGGCCGTCGAGGCCGCATTGCCGCGTTTCCGCCGCCAGCTCAACAAGGCTGTATTCACGGGTGGCGATCGCACGGATATTCAGGCCGCCGCGCTCGAAACCTCGACCACGTGCCTGGTGTTGACCGGTAATCTCCAACCGACCTCGACCATCCTGCGCCGCGCCGAAGAACTCAACGTGGCCGTGCTGATGGTGCCCGATAACACGCTCGAAGCAGTCGAGAAGGTCGAAGGCATCTTCGGGCGTACGAGTCTGGGTCAGCCGGAAAAGCTGAGCCGGTTCCAGGCGATGCTGTCCGAGCACATGCATTACGAAGAACTGGTCAAGGCCCTCGGTCTGTAAGAAAATTGTGCGTGCCGGGCAGGGGAAAAAGTCTGCCCGGCACGCGATGACGTGGTACACTCTGCACCACCTGCCCGTGGGGTCCTCTGACCCTGCGGCGACCGATCAATCACGGGATCATTCGCATTGGTTTGTACAGGAGACATTACCATGACGATTATTGAGAACGTCGTTGGGCGTGAAGTTCTTGATTCGCGCGGAAATCCGACGGTTGAAGTTGAGATTGCTCTGGCGGACGGCGGATTTGGCCGGGTGATTGTGCCGAGCGGGGCCAGCACGGGCGAGCACGAAGCGGTAGAGTTGCGCGACGGTGACAAGAAGCGGTATGGCGGCAAGGGCGTGCTCAAGGCCGTGGACAATGTCAACGGGCCGATTGCCGAAGCATTGGTTGGTTGGGACGCCATTGACCAGAAGGCGATCGACGAAATGTTGATCGAGCTGGACGGCACGCCGAACAAGGGTAATCTGGGCGCGAACGCGATCCTTGGCGCGTCGTTGGCAGCGGCGAAAGCGGCAGCGGACAGCCTGGGGCTGCCCCTGTATCGCTATCTGGGCGGGACCTATGCCCACATGCTGCCCGTGCCGATGATGAACATCCTCAACGGCGGCAAGCACGCGCCGGATGGCACGGATTTCCAGGAATTCATGATTATGCCGGTCGGTGCTGACAGCTTCCGCGAGGGGCTGCGCTGGTGTGCGGAAATCTACCAGACTCTCAAGAAAGTGATCAGCGGCAAGGGCTACGTGACGACCGTCGGTGATGAAGGCGGCTTTGCCCCCAACTTGCCAAGCAACGCGGGCGCAATCGAGCTGATCCTCGAAGCGATTGACAAAGCCGGGTACAAGGCGGGCGAGCAGGTCTACATCGCCATCGACCCTGCCATCAGCGAGCTGTATCAGGACGGCAAATACGTGCTGGCTAAAGAAGGCCGCACGCTGTCCGGCGAGGAAATGGTCGCGTTCTGGGTGGACTGGCTGGCGAAATACCCGATTATCTCGCTCGAAGACGGTCTTGATCAGAACGACTGGGATCACTGGGTGATGCTCCAGAAAGCCGTAGGCGACAAAGTACAGATCGTGGGCGACGACTTGTTGGTGACCAATCCGGAGCGCGTCCAGCACGCGATTGACATTGGTGCGTGCAACAGCCTGCTGTGCAAGGTGAACCAGATCGGCACGCTGACCGAGGCGATGGCCGCCAGCCGTATGAGTCAGATTCACAACTGGACCGTTGTGGTGAGCCATCGTTCTGGCGAAACCGAAGACGCGACGATCGCAGACCTGGTGGTCGCGTTGAACGCCGGGCAGATCAAGACGGGCGCGCCGGCCCGCTCCGACCGTATCGCCAAATACAACCAACTGATGCGCATCGAGGAAGACCTCGGCTCCGCAGCGTCCTACGCAGGGCGCGGCGCTTTCCCGAATATCAAGCGCACGCTATAAGGCGGGACACGGTCCTGCGAGCAGTGAGGATTTGAATCAACTACGCCTGGGATGGACGACCCTGCCATCCCAGGCGTTTTCGGTCACCGATCAAGAGAAAGGATAGCGGCGTGGCATCAACCAAAATAGAACTGAGGAAACGTACCAAGATCGTGGCGACGATCGGCCCGGCGTCGCAGGATGTCGGGATGCTGCGCGCTATGATCCACGCCGGGATGGATGTGGCGCGCATCAACTTCAGCCACGGGCTGCACGAACAGCACGCGCGCAATATTGAGAACGTGCGGCGTCTGGCCGAGGAAGAGGATCGCGTCGTCGCGATTCTGGCCGATATTCCAGGACCGAAGCTGCGCCTGGGTAATCTCGTTCAGGACCCGCTCGAACTGACAGTGGGCGATCTCGTCACGTTGACGGCGCGCGCCGAACTCGATCCGGAACAGCCGTTTGTCGTCCCGATGCCTCATCCCGATCTGCTGGCCGATCTCAAGGTGGGCGAACGCATGCTGTTGGATGACGGGCAGATCGAGTTTCGAACGCGGTCCAAGCAGGGCGCGGACGTGGTGTGTGAAGTCGTGATTGGGGGGATGCTGTCGTCGCACAAGGGCGTGAGTGTGCCGGATTCCTCGCTGACCATGTCGTCGATCACGGAAGAGGATCGGGACCACATCCGCTTTGCGCTGGAGCATAACGTGGATTATCTGGCGATGTCCTTCGTGCGCACGGCGGACGATCTGCGCGAGATGCGCTGGCTCATCCGCCACCTGAAAGGGGAAGCGGCGCTGATCGCCAAGATCGAGAAGGCCGAGGCGCTCACCAATTTCGAGGCGATTCTGGAGCAAGCGGACGGGATCATGGTGGCGCGTGGTGATCTGGGCGTCGAGACGCCTGCCGAGAATGTCCCCGTGCATCAGAAGAACATCATCCACCGCTGCAATGCAGTGGGCAAACCCGTCATCACGGCAACGCAGATGCTCCAAAGCATGATCGACAATCCGCGCCCCACGCGCGCCGAATTGACGGATGTAGCGAACGCAATCTTCGACGGAACGGACGCGATCATGCTGTCTGGCGAAACAGCAGTGGGCAAATATCCGCTGCAATCGGTGGAGATGATGGTACGCATCGCCCAGATCGCAGAACAATACCTGCGCGATCACCAGGAACTGCACCCGGCGGAGTTCAGCATCCCCGTGTTGGAGGGGGAAAAGCAGCGCAGCGTTCCCGCAGCGATCAGCCACGTGACGAGCGGGATCGCGGACATGCTCAAGGCGCGACTGATCGTGGCAAGCACGTGGTCGGGTTACACGGCCTTGCGCGTGGCGCGCACCCGGCCCAGCACGCCGATCCTGGCGGCGACGCCTAACCCGGAAACCTACCGGCGCTTAGCGTTAGTGTGGGGCGTGACGCCCGTTTTGGTAGAAGAATTCGCGACGATTGACGAGATGATCGACGTGGTGGTGAAGACCGCGCGCGAAACTGGCCTGGTGGATCTGGGCGATCTGATGGTGATTATCGGCGGCGTGCCGTTCGGAATTGGCAGCCAAACCAACTTCCTCAAAGTGTTGACGGTAGGGGAAGACGAAGAAGCTTAGGGCGGATGTCAACCTTTTTCGAGATCGCGTTCAACATCGTCAGCCCGGTGTTCATTGTGGCGGCGTTCGGTGTGGCAATAGACCGGATAATGGATATCGATCCCAAGCCCTTATCGCGCTTGTTGATCTACCTGTTTTCGCCGTTTCTGATCTTTCGCGGGATCGCTTATTCTGATGTCAGTGGGGGAGAGGCCGGCGGGCTGATCTTCGTGGCGGTCGTGATGATGCTGCTGGTTGCGCTGCTGGCGTGGGGCGTAGCCAGGTTCGCCGGGTTCGACCAACGCCGGGAAAGCGCATTCATGTTGAGCGCGACCCTGATCAACGCGGGCAACTACGGGCTGCCGCTCAGCCGGTTCGCATTCGGGGTCGACGGCGAAGCCCGGGCGCTGGTGTTTTTCGTGGCGACAGTCGTCGTGTCCTACACGTTAGGCGTGTTCCTGGCGTCACGCGGATCGATGTCTACGAGCAAGGCACTGCTCAACGTATTGATCGTGCCGTTGCCGTACGCAGCACTAGCCGGGTTCGCGGTGAACGCGGGCCACATAACTCTGCCGCTACCGTTGGATCGCGCGGTCGGCGTGCTGGCCGATGGGGCAATTCCGTGTATGCTGGTCGTGTTGGGAATCCAACTTTCGCGCGCGTCTTTGAAAGGGAGTGCGGGAGCCATCCTTCTGGCGTCAGGGTTGCGCTTGCTGGCGGCTCCCCTGATCGCGCTGGTCCTGGTGACGCTGATCGGTTTGCACGGGTTGGCGCGGGACGTGTCGCTCGTGCTGTCGGCCATGCCGACCGCGGTGATCACAGGCGTCCTGGCGGCGGAGTTCGGCGCGGATGCGGATTTTGTGACTGGAACGATCCTGGTCGATACGCTGATCAGCATCGTGACGATCAGCGCGCTGCTGTCCATCATCATGTAGCTGGGTGTTCGTTCTTGGCGAACGCACACAGGGGCACCTCGCGATGCCCCTGTTGGTTTCTGTAAGAACGATCGGGGAGCTTATTGGCTGATGCCCAGAATGCGCACCAGTCCGCTGTTGCCGGTCGTGAGCGCGATGGCCAGCATGCTGCCATCCGGGTTGAAGGTGACACCGGCGGCAGTTGTCAGGCCGGGTGTGTCTTCGAACATGGGTAACGGGCCGATCTGCATGTTGGTGGCCGGATTCCACAAGCGCCCCGCTGAGCCAAGGGCGGGGCCACCCGCCGTAACGAGCAGGCTGCCATCCGGGCTGAAGGTCAATGCGGTGGTTGGTACGACGGCGTCGCCTTGCATGGCCATCTGTACGCCAGGACCGATCTCCCACAGGCGAACGATACCCGCTTCGCCAGCGAACGCCAGCCAGGAGCCATCTGGGCTAAACGTTACGGCAGTTGTCGTGTCGCCTGACTCGGGCAGAATCGTGCCAGGACTGGCGGTCGCAACATCCCACAGGCGGACGGTGCCGTCCAGACTGGCCGAAGCAAGCAGCGCGCCGTCAGGACTGAAGGCGACGGCCAGGATGGCAGCCGTGTGGCCCTGGAGCGTCGCGATTTGAGTCTGCGAGGCGGCATCCCACAGCTTGAGCTCGCCCGCCGTCTGATCGCCGCCGCCGGTTGCGATTCGAGTGCCATCCGGGCTGAAAGCGACGGCCCGCACGGGCAGGCTGTGAGCGCGCAGCAAACCACGCAGACCGCCGGTCGAAATGTCCCACAGACGCACGGTGCCGTCAGTGTGCCCGGTGACGAGCAAGCTGCCGTCCCCGTTGAAGGCAACCGCGGTCGTCGGGCCATTGGGCACCTGGAAGGTGCGCGGCGTCTGGCGGATGGCCAGCAGGTTGTACAGGCGAAGCCCGTCCTGTGTGGTCATGGCGATCCACTGACCGTCGGGGGACCACGCGAGGCCGGTTACGACCTCATTGACGCGCAGCTCGACAAACCGATCAAGCTGGTCCGTGTTGTCCGTGCGGATGGCCTGCGGCGAGTTGGGCAGAGCATAGACCTGCGCGCCTTCCGGCAAGCTGGCGACCGGAGTCCCGGCGACGGGCGTGGCTGCGACCTGCGCGGAGGGCGTGGCAGTCGGCGGGGTGACGCGGGCATCGGTGGGCTCCACCCAATACACGCTGTTGGCTCCTTCGGCGGCCCACCCACTGACATCGCCGTACACAATCGGCCACCAGACCAGATTTTCGGCACAGGTGTAGGTGCCCACAATGTCGAAGGCTGCGCCGGGATCAATCTGGCCGACTTTGGCGCCGGACGCGGTGGGCTGGTTGCGCACGTTGACTGGCAGGCCGGTCGCGCGTACACGGGCGACCATGCCCGTTGCCAGACGGGTGTTCATGGCGTCCGCGCAGACGGCGCGCCCTTCGGGCGTAGCCGTGGGCCCCAACGGCGGCGCTGTCGGGCTGACGGCGGGCGCGGCGGGAACAGTCGCTGGTCCGGAGCACAAGAAAAGCGAACTGCCATCCGCTGCGGCACGGTAATCGAAGACGGCCCCGTTGTAGTTGAACACGAAGCTGTAGCCGTTGGTTAGCACCTGCGCGTAGACTCCGCCTGCCTGAGGGCAGCCCAGGCTAGTGTCGGGGTAGTTGGACTGAGTCCACGTCCAGGCGGACAAACTGTTGAGCGTCAGCGTTCGACCCGCGCGCTGGCTGAGATCGGCCAGGGCCGCGTTGATGAGCGTCGTCGGCGGGTTGTCCTGCGCGCGACTCATCTGGACTGGCCCCTGCAAGATGAAGATTCCTAAAATGATCACCATGAGCACCAAGGACAGACGTCGGACCATACGCGGTTTCCCCTTCAACTAGGCGGCCATGCAAACCGGATCGGCACGCGTTGTGTGGACGAATCAGTACCGATCGTCTTCGATAAATTCTACAGCACCTTCTGCCGGGGGCGCATCAGGCGGCGAAGGGGCGGTTTCCGGGGGAGGGGGAGCGGCGGGCGCGGGGCGGCTCGACCGGCGCGGTGCGCGCGCGGGCTGCGCCTCATAATTAACCTGCGGCGTGGCGCAGTAGGGACATAAGTTCCAGGGCAAATCGAGCAGTTCTCCGCACGCAATACACGACTTCTTGAGCTTGGTATGGCAGAAGGGGCACACCTGCCAGTTGTCTTTGATCGGGCGCCCGCAGCCGGGGCACACCGGTTTTTCCTCGATGTTCTGGAGCAGCGCCTCTTCTTCGAGCGAACGCTCATAAGCTTCGGACAGCGTTTCCGGCGGGCGGAGCATGATGTAAATTACGACGCCGAAGACGCCCAGCAGCGCCACCAATACCGTCGCCGCGATCTGAGCCAGCGGATCGCGCGAGCGCTGGTGGACGTCGCGCCATGTCCACAGGATCAGGCCGAGCCAAACGGCCGACGTGACCGCCCCGGTGAGGGTGATCACGATGAGGAGAATCGAGTTAAGGGTGTTTTGATCGAGCGTCATGATTTCACTCCGCCGCACACGGGTACACGATCCGGACGAGCGCGGCGCGCTTGTCCCGAAGCACCGAGAGTATAGCACGGCGAGGATCGGCGGGCAATCGCCGCAGGTCAAGCAGGGTCGCAGACACGACAAGGAATGGCGCGAAAGTGCGGGGAACAGGCCGGCTGGGATGGCTTCCCAGCCCGCGCCTGCTCGTTGGTTCAGTTCAAGGTAGGATCGGCGGGACGGTGGCGCATCTCTTCGACGCGGTCGCGCATCAGCCGGGCGTCCTTGTCATGAGGATTAGTCTCGATGGCACGCGTGAACGCGTCGTAGGCTTTGGTCCATTCGCGCCGGTCGATGTAGATCAGGCCCATGTTGTAATGCACGTTGGGGTAGGCGGCGTCCAGCGCGATGACGCGGTTGTAGGCGGCCAGAGCTTTCTCTTGCCGGGCGCCGTTCGAAGTGATGAGTTTGCCGAGATAGGCTGCGGCGAGATTGGACCACACAGCGGGATCGTGCGGCGCGATCTCGGAAGCGCGCTCCAAGAAAGGAACGGCGCGCTGATGACGGCCAATCAGGATGAATGCGCCCCCTAGATTGATCAATACACCGACATCGTCGGGATGCAAGGCGTGGCAGCGCTCCAACAGTGGGATCGCGTCTTTTCCATTGCCGCCGGAGAGCAGGATTGACGCCTGTGTCATCTGGCGACGAAACTGCTCGTCGGACATACGCTCCAATTGATCATCCAGGCGCTCGCTGTCATCCACGGAACCGGAGTCACGATCGCTGGCAGGATTGCTCGCGTGATCGTCGGTGGGCAAGGGGGAATAGGGCTGATTGGGATCGGTCATAAATCGGTGCTCCCTATGCTATTGTTATGATGCCTGTGAGGCAACAGCACAGTCGCCCGATCTCACCATCAGGCGGAACCGGGCAACTGGTTGAATGCGGGGTGAGGTTAGGCCATATCGTCGTAATCGAAGCCGCTGATCTCGTCGAGTTCGTCGAGCTCATCAAAGTCGTCGATGTCACCGTACACGTCGTCGAGATCCTCGTCTTCTTCGTCGTCCTCGTCGTCGTACTCGTTACCATACAGGTAATGGCCGTCGAGCTCGTCGACCATTTCCTCGTCGTAGTCGCTGAAGTCGAACAGCGGCAGCAGTTCTTCACCGGACAGCGTCGCGGCGGACTGGGCCTCGGCGACCGCCTCGGCCAATTCGGCATCGCTGTTGGTATCGGCCAACGCCGCCAACTCGGCGAGCACGCGGTCGACTGTTTGACCGCCGATCTCGCCCAAGGCCCAGATGGCGATCTCCTGGATTTCGCGATCGTCATCGTAAGCCAGTTCAACCAGACGCGGCAGGGCAGGGCGAATCTCAAGCTCACCGGCGGCGCGAGCGGCTTCGTAACGCATCTGCGGCTCGTCGCTGGACAGCTCGTCCATGACTATTGGAATCCAGACTTCGTCGTACGAGCGGCCCATCGCAAACACGGCACTCACGCGCATCAGCAGATCGTCGGCGTAATAAGCGGCGCGGATCAACTCGGCCACGCCTTCGCGCGAGCAGTTGCCCAACGCCTCTAATGCGCGGCGACGCACTTCGCGATCTTCGTGTGGGTTGCGGTGCAGGACGAGGGCGGTGTCTTGCAGGCGTTCGTTCAGAGTGTCCGGCAGCTTGCCGAGTTCGCCTAACAACACGAACTGGCCCAACGCCTGGGCCGCCGCGGCGCGGACCTCAACCGAGAGATCGTCCTGGGCGAGTTTGATTACCTGTTCGACGATGCGGTGGGGGTGTTCTTCAAGCACACCCTCGACAGCGGCAAGACGGACCTCGCGATCGGGGTCGTCCAAAGCGGCAGAAATCACCGCCGTGAAATCCAGCTCGAAATTAGTCTCGGCGGTTTCGACCAGGCGCTGAACCAGGGTCAGACGACGGTCAGCCGCCATCGTTGGCCAGACCTGCTGAAACTGGTCAAGGTGCTCTCCATGCATGTCGGAGAGACTGTAGATCGCCTCCGCAGTGAAGGCGGCCTCAGGCTCGCGCAGCAATTCGATCGTGCGCTGGAAGATGACATTGGCTTGTTCTGCGTCAGTGATACGCATGGCTGTAGTCTCTATGATTATGTCCCCGTGTGATTCTTATGTTACTTCAGATTCTGTATATTGATCGGGTTGACGATATCGTTTACGACCGTCAAGAAGATTATACCGAGCAACAGCAGTACGCCAATGAAGTTTATCAATCCTTCACGTTCTGGCTCCATCGGTTTGCCCCGGATTAGCTCGATGACGACAAACAGAATACGCCCGCCGTCCAGTCCGGGGATGGGCAGCAAATTGGTGATTGCCAGTGCAATACTGATCAACGCGGCGAACATGACGATGGGATACATTTTGCCTTCGTTGAGGCTCTGCTCGAAGATCGGCGCGCCTATCTGGCCGATCCCTACCGGGCTGACCGGCCGGGCTTCGGAAGCGGAAATTTTGCCCTGGACGAGGTCGCTCACGAAACTCGCCATCATTTTGTGCATGTTCACAAACTCGTCTACACCGGTACGAATCGCGGCGCCGGGGGCAAGCGTGCGAGTGTAGGTCGTCTCGTCACGGTTGACGGCGATCAACCCGATTGCGGCCGGTTCCACGCCGACGATGCCGATCCCCATGCGCACCGTGCCGCCGGAGTCCTTCTTGGGCGTTACCGGGAGGTCGAGACGCTCCGTGCCCCGCAGCACGGTCACAGTAATGGTGTCGCCCTCGTGAGAGTGCGTGTAGTCTTGAAGCTGTTTGACGCTCGTCACGTCGATGCCATCCACCGCGACGATCACGTCTTCTGGCAGGAAGCCAGCGGCATAGGCGGGCATGTCTTTTTCGACGGTGTCGATATAAACGCGCTCGACACCGGTGGTGTCGGAGGGCGTGGCGACCAGCGTCGTGGCGACGTCTCCGCCGTCACGGTGGACGATCAGCGTCACAGTTTTGTTGGCGTTATCCTCGATGGCCGTGTTGAAATCGTCCGCAGATTCGACCTTCTGCCCGTTGACCGAAGCGATAACATCACCGGGCTGTAATCCGGCATCGGCAGCAGGCGATCCCGGCTGCACGTCGTACACGGTCACGTTGGCGCGGGCGAACGGCTGTCCAACCAGCGCCACGAAAATGAACAGCAGCAGCGCGGCGATGAAGTTAATGCCCGGCCCGGCGGCCATGAAGAACATGCGCTGCCAGGGATTGGCCTCGAACACACTCTTGGCGTTCGTGATGCCACGTTCTTCGATCTCGCGACGGTCTTCGCCCATCTCGTCTTCCGTTTTGGGTTTGACGAAGTCCTCGCCGTAGGGCCGCACAAAGCCGCCGATGGGCAGCCAGTTGAGCGTGTAGATCGTGTCACCTTTGCGAAAGAGCGTCAGCGCGCGGGGGGGAAAGCCGATCCCAAATTCCAGGACTGTGATCCCGCTCAGCTTTGCGGCGATAAAATGCCCGAATTCATGAATGATCACGAGCGGAACCAGCACCAGGACGAACGAGGCCAGCCCTAACAAAAAGTTCTCCATGTACCGCACCCTCACTCTGTACTGTGTACGCAAAGAGGGCGCCTCGCAAGGACGCCCATCGTCAAGCGCTAAATTGGCATACTGCGGAACCTAGCCCTCACTTCGAAGATTATAACGGGCGCAAAGGGCAAGAGCAAGGCTCGCCGGGCGCTCTAACGAGCGTCTAATGCTGAGCAGGCGGGTCAGGGATCAGATACGGGAGACGCGCTGCCAGGTTGGGGCAGGCGGACGATCGAATCCAAACACATTGATGCGCTTGTCCATGCGCTCGGCCATGACGAGCGTGTGTGCCACGAACTCGACGGCGTCGGCGCGATCGTTGGTAGGAATGTAGATGTTCATGGTCGACCCGCTAAACGGGACGATCAGCAGGTGGAAGGAATAGCCGGTGGTGTGCTGCCCATCCGTGTGACCGTCGCGGTTGGCATCGACCAACCGAAATCCGGGCTGCATTCGCACGCCCACGCCGCCGATGTCGCTCCAGCGGAGCATGATAACCGGGTTGCTGGTGCTGTTCTCGGTCCGCTGTTCGACGCCCTTATCGCTGACGGTGAAGACGCGCCCGCCTGGGGACTGCCACGCGAACAGCAGCGATCCGCCGCCCTGCTGCTGAAGCGTTTTAAACCGCTCGATCACCTGGGTAAGCGTCTGCTGGCAGCGTTGGTAGGCCAGCGGCGCGCTGTTGGTGAGCAGCTCCGGGTGCTGCTGGATGTAACCCAGGGCGCGCAGCGTCACGAAGACGGTGATCCCAAACAGGATCACGGCGCTGATCAGGGAGACAATCAAAACGGTCATAACACGTGGTCTCCGGCGATTCAGGTCTTGCTGCCCACAAGCGTTTGAATGACGTGCTGTGCGCCAGCCCGGCGCAACGCATCCGCAACAACCGTCGCGCGGTCGGGTGCGGCTAACGCGATTATGTTGCCGCCGCGTCCGGCTCCGGACAGCTTCGCTCCGGAGGCCCCCGCGGCATGAGCCGCGTCACACAGGCGATCTAACTCCGGCGACGACACCGTCAGCGCGCGCAATAGGGCGTGATTGTCATCCATCAACTGCCCGATAATTTCTATTTTACCCGATTCGATGCCGGCGCGAGCATTCTCCACGATTTCGCCGATGCGCGTGAAGATCGCTCCGACCCGCTCCGGCTCGTTTTCATACAGGCGGCGCACATCAGCGACCGCAACGTGAGTCGGGCTGCTGCGCCCACTGTCGGCCACAAGCAGGGTAAAAGGTCGCGCGATAGTGAACGGGATTGGTGCCCGTCCGCGCACGAAGTAAACCGGCTGCTGATAGACGATCACGGTGTTATCGATGCCGCTGGGCGTGCCGTGATGACTTTTCTCGACCTCGTACACGAGCGGATTGAGAGCGTCATTAGAGAACGGGCGACCCAGTGCCGAAGCCATCGCGCGCATCAGCGCGGCGGCCAAAGCCGCACCGCTGCCGAGCCCGCTAGCAATCGGAATCGTCGAGCGGACGAGCAGTGTGAGATCGGGCTCTGGCAGGCCAGGGCATGCAGCGCAATGCGCACGGGCAGGATCAGGGCGTTATAGAGCGGGTCATCGGGCGGCGTAGTCCGAAA
Organism: uncultured Chloroflexia bacterium; assembly: GCA_963826505.1. Lineage (GTDB taxonomy): Bacteria > Chloroflexota > Anaerolineae > Aggregatilineales > Aggregatilineaceae > CAWGXG01. Next base: position 1,254,267 of record CAWGXG010000008.1, on the reverse strand, counting down.
CGAAAACGTCCGCTTCATGTCAATCAGGACGATGGTTAGCCCTGCGCCCGACTGCGCCGGTTCGGCGTCTACCGAAACGCTGACGGCTGAGAGCGGCACAGCGATCGCGGGCTGACCGTGCACGACAGCATGTTCGCCAAAGAGGATGATCTTGCCGGGGGCGGAGGCGTGAGCGAGTGTCATTGCAATCGCTACAGGATGTAGAGAATCAATCCAACGGACATGACCCACAGCGCCACATCGACCAACAGCGACATGTCTTTGAACAATAACTCGTCCGGGGCGCTGCCTTCGCCGCGCACATGTACCAGGTACAGGTAGCGGAACACGCCGTATAGTACAAACGGAATGGTGAACATCATTTTGTGGCTGTTGCTGCGAATGGTAGGTGCTTCAATGGTGTACAGCATGTAGGTGAGCACACAACCAGTGACCACGAGGCGTAGCATCTCGTCCAACAGCGGTAAGTTATAATCCTTGTAGGTCGTACGGACGTCTTCCGCGTTGTCGGCGAGGAGCAGCAGCTCCTGACGACGCTTGCCGATTGCCAGGAAGAGCGCCAGCAGTCCGGCGCAAAGATAAAGCCATGCCGAAAAACTGGTCACGTGGATCACGATGATGCCAGCGACGACGCGCAGCACGAATCCACCCGCGATGGCGAAGACGTCGAGAATCACGATGTTCTTGAGGATGAATGAATAGGCGATGTGCAGAACAAGATAACCGATCACGACGATCGCCAGCTTCCACGAGAGGATCAGGCTGCCGACGATGGCGATAATGGGCAGGATGGCCGCGGCCACGACAGCCAAACGAATTGGAAGCTGGCCGGAGGGCAGCGCCCGGTAGCGCTTGCGCGGGTGCATCCGGTCTCGCTCCAAATCAACCAGATCGTTGATGATATAGATGGTGCTGGCTGACAGGCACAGCAAGAAAAACGTCAGCACGACGCGCGCCAAAGGTTCCGGTTGATCAAGCTGTTGGTCGAACAGCAGTCCGGCGAACACGAATCCGTTTTTGGTCCATTGGGTCGGGCGCATGGTGCGGATCAGACCGCGCACGGGCGTGGGAAGAGTGCTCCACACCGGATTGAGCATGGTTTTTACAGTCTGCACGGTGTACACTCGCGTTTCACTCATGGACTGACAACAGACGCGCATTATACCAGTGAAACGACTACCGTAACAGCGGCGTGACGTGGAAGACGATGCGCAGACAAGCGAAGTAAAAGCGGCAAAAGGATCAGGGTATGGCAGAAAAGGTGCGGCTCGACGTGCTGCTGACAGAACGCGGGCTGGCTCCCAGCCGAGAGGCAGCCCGGCGTTTAGTCATGGCGGGCGAGGTTCGCGTGGACGGCGCGATGCACGACAAGCCGGGAATGCGCGTGGCGCGCGGGGTCGATCTCATCGTGCGGCAAGCGCCGCGTTTTGTCAGCCGGGGCGGAGAGAAGTTGGCGGGTGCGTTGACGGCTTTTCCGGTCGACGTGACGGGGCGCATCTGTGCCGATGTGGGCGCGAGCACCGGCGGCTTCACGGACTGTCTGCTGCAAGCCGGCGCGGCGCGCGTCTATGCGCTGGACGTGGGCTACGGGCAGATCGATTACGGCTTGCGATCGGATTCGCGCGTAATCGTGATGGAACGTACTAATGCTCGGTACGTGGAAGCGCTGGCGGAAGCGGTCAGCCTGATCGTGGTGGATACGTCGTTTATTTCGCTGCGCTATTTGTTCCCCGTATTGCATGCCTGGATGACCGAGCAGGCCGACCTGATTGCGCTGGTTAAGCCGCAGTTTGAGGCGGGTAAGTCACAGGTCGGCAAAGGGGGCGTCGTGCGCGATCCCGCCGTTCACCAGCGCGTTCTGTACGACGTGTTGGAAGCCGCTCGGGCGGACGGCTATCGCGTGCAGGGCTTGATCCGCTCACCACTGATCGGTCCGGCGGGAAATGTCGAGTTCCTGGCATGGCTAGGGTGGGGCGGTGGCGCGGAGCAGGCGGCAGTTGATTCCCTGATTGACGCGGCGGTGGGTAAGGGCGAAACTGCCGATGTTGAGCCGGATGATGCGCCACAGAACGGTGTCACAGGCGATTAACCGAAAACAAACTAAAAACAAATGATGTTCGTACTATCTTGCTCGTATCCATTGACGCTACGAATTGAAATTTCGCCTCTCTACACGTATGATTAGAGGTGCGAGTTATTCGTGATTGTAATTGGGGATCGCGGGCAGCATTAAGGATCAGTATTATGCAAACATGTCCCCACTGTGGGCGAGAGAATGCAGAAGCGGATGCATATTGCTATGCGTGCGGCCATATCTTACCGATGGCCCTCGCGGAATCGATGAACGGCACCAGCAAGTTGCGGGAAGAAGTCTACGAAAACCTTGAGCCACGCCGCCGGTGGGGGACCGCCTACTTTGACCGGCAGGCGCGTTTGCAGCTTTCGTTTCGAGACTCGAACGATATGATCATTGTGACCATTGACGACCAGATTGTGCTTGGTCGTATGCACAATGAACAGGGTGTTCCGCTTCCAGACGTAGATCTGAACCCGTTTGAAGCACTCGAAAAAGGCGTATCGCGCAACCATCTGGCCCTATCACGCGATCAGGATACGATTGTCGTGACTGACTTGGGCAGCGCGAACAGTACCTACCTGAACGGGCAGCGCTTGATGCCTTACGAACCGCGTATTTTGCGCGACAACGACGAATTGCGCCTGGGGCGGCTGGTGGTCCGCGTCTCGTTCGTTTAAAATCCTTCCAGACTTGCGTGGCGATTCTTGCCCCGACGACAAGCATAAATTGTTGCGCCCGCGTCTACGCGGGCGTTACAGTTACCGGTTGAATACACAAACAGGTACGGGTAGGTGTAATGTCTGACCTGACACGAATTCAAGAACGGTTGAAGCTGTATTTTGTCGATCTTTCGTTGTTGCAGCGCGCCCTGACGCACCGGTCGTATATCAACGAGCATCCGGAGCACGCGCTTGAAGATAACGAACGCCTGGAGTTTTTGGGCGATGCTGTGCTGGATTTCATCACAGGGGCGTGGCTGTATGATCGCTTCCCTGAGATGGATGAGGGCCGCTTGACACGGCTGCGTGCGGGGCTAGTGCGTACAGAGACTCTCGCCAGTTTCGCCCAACGTTTCAACCTGGGCGACGCGATGCTGTTCGGTCGCGGCGAAGATGAGTTTGGCGGGCGCACCCGACGCAAAAACCTGTGCGGCGCATTTGAAGCCCTGGTGGGTGCCTATTACCTTGACCAAGGCATGGAGGCTGTGCGGGTGTGGGTCGAACCGCTGCTCAACCCGGCGTTGGAGGAAATTCTCAACCGGGCGTCGGACAAGGACGCCAAAAGTCTGTTCCAGGAGTGGGGCCAGGCGGTGCTCGGCCAGACTCCGAGCTACCATACTGTGTCCAGCCAGGGACCGGATCACGCCAAGGAATTCACGGTCGAAGTGCTACTTGGCTCCGTGGTATGCGGCATGGGGACCGGGCAAAGCAAGCAGTCGGCAGCGCAGGCTGCCGCGCGCAATGCACTGGCCGCGATCGAAGCCGGTGCCCTCGTATTCGATACCTATTAAGCAGAAGGGCGTGCACGCGATACGCCCTCGATCATCGTTGCTTCATGCCCCGTAATCGCATCCCGGACCGAAAATCAATAGATTGTGTACAGGAAGGCCGACATCTTAGGGAATAGCACGTCGATCAGCGCCTGAGACTCGCCCCAGACACAAACATCCGGATAGCAAGCGCCCAGCTCGGCGCGGCTGCGATAGCCCAACACCAGCGGGGCCAACAGCAGCGGCGGGATGTTGATCGACCCCAGTTCGCGGAAACCCACTGGCGTGATGCTGACAAGACGGCCCGCGTCGAAACGCAGCTCAAACGCTTCCTTATAAAGATTGAGGCACACAGTCTCGGACAGGTTCGCGAAGGAACTGGCGGTGAGGCGTTGTTCCAGCACAGGGGCCAGCTTCAGCATAAGGCGCGGCACGCTGGGGATGTGAATTTGCCAGGCGTAGCGGCCTGTGTCCTGGGCGCCCCAGGCATGCGCCAGCGCGATGAGTGGATGGGAATCCCCGGACATCAGCCGGATGAAAGGCTTGCCGCGCGCGATGGCCAGCGTCTTCGTGTGACCCAGGACGGCTGCGCCTGCTTTATGGTCCAGGTGTGAAGCGTCGCTCACGATCAACCCGTCGTCGAATCCCAGCCGATCCACGCGCCAGTAGCCGACTGGCGTCCGCGCGGAATCCAGCACCAGCCAGGTCTCGGACGCATTAGCTGTAAGCGCTTCGTGGTCCAGCAAGTAGCGCCATACTGCCTCGGATCGCTGCGCGCTAATGTCGAGGTCGCGGGCGGCCTCGTCATAGAGACGCTTCAGCAGAGGCACGTCGTCTGGTTTGGCCTGCCGAAAGCTGTAGCCAGCGGTCGCGCTGTCCGATACCTGATCCAGGCGCAGATGCCAGCCGCCTTCGAGCGGCAGCGCGTATTCGTAACCGAACTGACGGTAGAAGTAGGGAATGCCCTGAATCGGGCTGAGATCGAACGCCTCTTGATCCAGCAATTCCTTGAAACGTTGGTCGAGGGCGCGGATCAGACCGCGGTGGCGGTAGTCAGGGTGAGTGGCGACGATGCCCATTTCGCCGACCTTGAGTGTCACGCCCGCATAGTGCCACGTCCAGGGGATGACACCCAGCGCGGCCACAATGGCGCGCGCGGATTTGTCCTCGACAAACAGCCAATGGTGGGGTCGCGTGTCAGGGTGATGGTTCAGCAGACCGCGCGTCATGTCTGCGACGTGCGGATCATGCATCTCGCCATTGAACAGCGCCAGCCGCTCGATGTCTTCGGCGGTGCTGACGGAACGCAGAATCAGGGTGTCGTCTAGACGGCGGACGGTGGAAATCGGTGCAGCAATTGAGTGATCAGATGGTAACAACGCGGATGCTCCTCGTGGATTGGGATAGGCACGATGTGAATGAATTGAGATGGGTTACGGCCAAAAGGAATCACAATCAGGTACCTGCGCGGATTGCCGCGTAGGCCAGGTGATGTGGAGGGGTGCCGGTTGTGGTCCGGCTAGAGGACACGCGCCTTGTTCATCATGGGGATGATTATACACGAGGCCCGGCGCAATTCAAGGGAAAACTGTACAATTGGCGTAACGACCGGGGAGAACATGCTATGTCGCTGTCACGACAGACGCTCGGCCAGCGCGGCGAACAATTTGTCACGGGTTGGCTGCGGCGCGAAGGCTACACGATTCTGGCGCGCAACTGGCGCAGCGGGGCGTCCGGCGAGATGGATATCGTGGCCCAACAGGCGGACACGGTGGTCTTTGTTGAAGTGCGTACGCGGCGCGGCCCATTGGAGGCCGCCATTGCCGCCGCGTTGGAGAGCGTGACGGCTGCGAAGCGCGCGCGGCTGCTGCGTCTGGCGCAGGCTTTTCTTGCCGAACAGGGATGGACAGATGTTGCAGTGGCGGGTCGACGTTGCCGCAGTGGCGTATCGTGATGGGGCGTTCGCGCTGGAACTGATCAGCGATGCGCTGGAATGGTAGAAGCGCTGGATCACGCCGGGCTAGGAGAGAGAATATGTTATACTAGTTGGGCTGTCTGCAGCGTGGTCAAGAACGTCGCACGCCGACGGCGCTGCATCCGTTATTCCCCTGACCACTCTTTTGCTTGCTTTGTTCCTGGAGTTCCGCGATCTGCGTGATGAATACGAGAGTAGCGACTGATACTGTGACTCGGGGTGCGCCTAAGGCTGCGCCCGCGCCTGACCCTGTGTCACACGCCCGCGCGCCGCTGACGGTGGTGGTGATCCTTGGCCCGACGGCCAGCGGTAAGACCGCGTTGGCGCTCCAGGTGGCGCGGGCTCTGCACGGCGAAATTGTTAGCGCCGACAGCCGCCAGATCTACCGTTACATGGATATTGGCACGGCCAAGCCCACGCCCGACGAGCGCGCTGCTGTGCCGCATCACCTGATCGATGTCGTCGCGCCGGACAAAACTTTCACCCTGGCTGAATACCAGCGCGCGGCCTACCAGTCGATCGGCCTGATCCACGCGCGCGGCCATCTGGCGCTGTTGGTGGGTGGAACCGGGCAATATATCTCTGCCGTGATCGAAGGGTGGGGTATCCCCGAAGTGCCACCCAACCCGCCGCGCCGCGCGGAATTGGAAACATTCGCTGTGGAGCACGGCGCACCGGCGCTGCACGCAAGGCTGGCGACCGTGGATCCCGACGCCGCCGCGCGCATCGATTACCGGAATGTGCGGCGCGTGGTGCGCGCCCTGGAAGTCTACATGGAAACCGGCACGCCGATCTCCGTGCTTCAGCGCAAAGTGCCGCCGCCGTATCGCGTGCTGCAAATCGGCGTAACCCGGTCGCGGGAGGAACTTTACGCGCGGGTGGACTCGCGCATAGACCACATGGTCGCTGCCGGGCTGCTGGACGAAGTGCGCGCACTGCTGGAAGCAGGCTATACTTGGGATTGCCCGGCCATGAGCGGGTTGGGATACGCGGAGTGGCGGCCGGTGCTGGATGGTAAAGCTGCTCCAGACGACGCTATCGCTGCGATTCGACGGAATACACGCGCCTATGTGCGGCGGCAGTATACGTGGTTCAAGGGGCATGACAGCGGCATTCGGTGGCTCGACGCGGCCCAGATCGGCTCGGCTGAGGTGATCGCGGCGATCGAGCGCTGGCTCTCGGATGAGAGGACGTAGATTCGCATGAGAAACGTGGGGCAGGGGTTGCGAGACCGGATGGCGATCGATCGCGACTTGGTAGCGCTGATCCTTGCGGCGCTCACGCTATTGGGCGCGATCGTGTTTCCGCGCGTGCTGCCCGCTGCGCGCAACGGTCCGCAGTGCACCGATCTGGCCGCGCCGTTGGGCGGCAACAACCGCTCGGTGCTCGCTTTCGTCAACGATCAGCGCCATTCGCTGGATATGACGCTTGACCTCGAAAAGCAGACCATTGTGGTGGGCGAGGCGCTGCGGGTGCGTATTGCCTTTTCAAACGGAAGCTCCGGCCCGATGATTCTACATTTGAACCGTGAATCTCCAATCCTCACGGCGAACGCCAGCGTGCAGGGCATCACTTTCGAGATCACGCGCGTGGGCGATACAGCGACTGTCCCGGACCAGCCGCGCGATTATCAGCCGCCTGTCACGTTCACCGACACGGCCACTCTGCATTTGCTCGGATCGCGCGCGCGCTGTAATCAGGAATACGTGATCAGCGCATCAGATCTGGCGGCGCTAGGCATTCAGGTCGGGGATTACCGCATCCGGGCTTCTTATCGCAACAATTCCCCTGGCGATCCGCGCCCGATCCAACCCGTCGACGCGACCGCGACGCCGTTCCCTGAATATGTCACGAGTCAGGGCGTATGGACGGGCGATGCTGAGTCGAATGAGATTCGCTTTTCGATCGTCAATCCAGGCTAATAAACCCGGTCGGCGTGTTTAGCGTCCGCGTGGAATGACGTTCAGGCTGTGTGCCGTGAGGTGGATCGTGTAGACGGTCAGACTGAGCGCGAGTCCGGGAGCCAACGTGATCCACGGCGCAATGCGGAACGTCTGGCGGCCCTCGTTGAGCATGACTCCCCAATCCGGCGCAGAAATGTCGCCGCCGTAGCCCAGGAAGGTCAGCGCCGCCCCATTGAGCACGGCCCAACTGAGCGAAACGCCCGCAAACGCCAGCAGCGCCGGTGTGATGCTCGGCAGTATGTGCCGCCGCAAGATGCCCTCGGGCCGCGCCCCGATAGCGCGCGCCGCTTCCACGAATTCCAACGATCGCGCCTCGATGACAGCTGCCCGTGTGATACGCGCGAAGGGCGGAATGCCGGTCACACCGACGGCCAGCGCGATCTGACTCTGTCCGCTGCCCAGCAGCGCCAACAGCGCAAGTGCCAGCAACAGCGACGGAATCGCCAGCAAGGAATCGGTGAGCGTCATCAAGACCACATCCAGCCGCCGTCCGCCGTACCCCGCTAAAAGCCCAGCGATCAATCCGGGCGGGAATGTCACGCAGGCCGCCAGCAGAACGAGTCCCAATGTGCGGCGCGCGCCATATAACACGCGGCTGAACACGTCGCGACCCAGAATATCCGTGCCGAACAGGTGCGCCCGCGAGGGTGCCGCGAACTGATTTTCCGGAAAGGCAGCGCGCGGATCATGGGGAGCCAGCCAGGGCGCGAGTGCCGCCAGCAGCACAATTGTGCCCAGCAGCAGTACCGCGAGGTGGCGGCGTGTCGGCAGGTAAGTCACGGCGTGATCTGCCTGTCGATGTCGAGACGCGGATCGACTAGCGTATAGGCGAGGTCGGCCAGTGCGTTCACCAGACTGTAAATCAGGGCCGATAACGCGACCAGCCCTTGAATAACCGGGTAATCGCGGCTGTCAATGGCCGCAAGCAGCACGCGGCCCAGTCCGCGCCGGACGAAAATCGTCTCGGTGATGACCGCGCCGCTGAATAGAAATCCCAATTGTAATGCAATCACGGCTATGACGGGCAGCAGCCCTACGCGCAGCACATGGTCGAGCACGTCCAGGCGCGGCAGCCCTTTGGCGCGCGCCGTGCGGACGTAGTCCTGGGCGGCGGATTCGCGCACGCTGCTGGCGGTCACCTGAGCGATGCTGCCTGCCGTGTGAAAGCCGAGCACACACGCAGGCAGAATCAGGTAACGGATGCCTTCACCGCCAACACCGGGCAGCAAGTGCAGTTCGATAGTGAACAGGTAGATCGCCAGCGTGGAGGTCCAGTAGACGGGAGTCGACAACGCGAGAGATGCCACGGCTTCAGCGCCATAACGTGCCGATCGCCAATGGGCCGCGCCCGCGATGATGCCCAGGCCGATTCCCAGGGCGGTCGCGATCAGCAGGGCTCCTACAGACAGCGCCACGGTAGGGCCGAGACTGCCGCCGATCAGCTCTGTCACCGGCTGGCCCGACACGAGCGAGTCGCCCAGATCGCCGTGCAGCAGGTCGCCGAGATAGGCAGCGTACTGCTGCCAAATCGGATTGTTGAAGCCTAATGCCGCACGGCGCGCGTCCATCTCGCTGCGCGAGACGCCTGATCGCATGAGCGTAGCATCGACCGCATCACCTGGAATCCAGCGCAGGAGCACAAAGGCGACGCTCACCGCGACCCACGCGACGATGAGCGCCGCCCCGATTCGTCTCATGACGGACCTTAGCATGTGTGTCCCGCCATCAACGCGTGAGCTGGAGATTGCGCAGCAGCGGCCACCAGCCCTGCGCGCTGTAAATAATGCCGTCCAACCGCGTGGACGCGCCGTCGAGATTGACGTATTCACGGATGGGGAGCAGCACGGCCCGATCCATTAAGCGGGCCTGGATCTGGGCGTAGAGCGCGGTGCGAGTAGCGTCATCCACCTGGCGCGTGGCTTCCGCCAGCCAGCCGTCCAATTCCGGATCACTGAAGCGTGACCAGTTGTTAGCTCCGTCCGTGCGGTAAAACTCATTAATAAGGCTAGCGTCGACGCCGAAATCATAGAATGCAATCAGGTTGTAATTGCCCTCGTCGGCGGTGGCGCTCAGCGTGGCGTAGTCGGGCACGAGCAGAAGTTGAAGATCGATTCCGATATCGCGCCATTGGCTTTGGATCAATTGGGCCACGTCGGGCGTCTGGTTCCATGAAGCGAAAATCATCGTTAACTTGAGCGGCTCGCCGTTGCGATCCCAGATGCCGTCCTCGTCGCTGTCGCCGAATCCCGCGCCTTGCAGCAGGCTGCGCGCGTAGTCCGGATCGTAGGGGTACAGGCTCTCAACTGACGGGTCATAATAGGGCGTATTGGAGGTCAGCGGGCCGTAGCCTGTGTGGGACTGTCCCTGGAAGACGGCGTCCACGATGGCCGTGCGGTTAGTAGCATAGAGCAGCGCCTGGCGCACGGCAAGCTCGTCGGTGGGCGCTTGCTGCGTATTGATCATGAACTGCTGCGGCATACCCGCGATCGGGATACGGAAGATGCGCAGGGCCGTATTACCGAGCAGCAGCTCGGCATCGGTGGGCAGCAGCTCGCCAATCATCTGAACTTCGCCACTTTCTAGCGCAAGGCTGCGCGTGGGCGGGTCTTCGTAGAACCGAAATTCGATGCGCTCGACGGATTGGGAGGTCGCGTCGGCGTAGAAGATCGGCCCCCAGGCGTAATCGTGATTGCGCTCGAGCGTGATGTGATCGCCGGGCACGATCTCGACCAGTTTGTAAGGGCCGGTGCCGACCTGGTGCCACTGGTAGGTGTTCTTGGTGTACTTGGCCAACGCCGTTGGGCTGGCCATGCCCAGGTAGACCTGGCTCAGCCCGTCCAGCAGGGGGGCATACGGTTCGGACAGGTGGAGCGTGATAGTGTAGTCGTCCACGATGGTGTAACTGGTGTACGGGCCGAGCAAGAAGATCGCTTTGCGCGAGGCATTGTCCGGATTGGTGATGCGGTCCAGGTTCACGGCGACGGCCTCGGCGTTGAAGGGTGTGCCGTCGTGGAAATGCACGTCGTGCCGCAGATAGAATGTCCACGACAGGCCGTCGGCAGACATCTCCCAGCGTTCGGCCAGCCCTGGCACGAAATCCATCGTTTGAGGGTGGCGATAGATCAGCGTGTCGTAAACTGAGTAAAACGGGATGCCTAACTCGCTCGAACTGTGGATGTGGGGATCGAAGCCGGAGGGATTGAGAGTCAGCCCGTAGACCATGGAGGTCCCTTTTCTATTGTCGTTACTGCTCTCACCCACCGCAACGATCACAACCAGCGCCGCCCCGGCGCACAACAGCAGCACCAGCGCCCCTAAGACGCTGATGCCCACTCGACCCCGTCGACGACTCGGCACAACACCCATTCCGCTATATTCCTATCTCAGTCGCTAGGTTCCAATGCAGGCAGCAAACACCGGTCAGAAGCTGCCGGGCACGCCGCTGTCTGGCGCATTAGACGGCGCGCGGTAGAATCGCCCCGGACCGGTCGGCTGAGGGAGTCTACCACCAGCCTGTACGCTGATCAATAGTTCAGCCCAGACAAAGGAGCGCGCCGCGTGTCGTTTGAGCCGATTCTGCTGGCCCCTGAAACCGAGCAGGAAGTCCGCTACCCGTACCGGCGTGTGTGGCGCACGGCATGGGTTGAGATGAGTCTGCTGTTTGTGGCTGTGATATTGATCGTGGTGCTGACTGATCTGCTGGGCGTGCTGCCCACCAACTCGCGCGGCGGTGCGCCGCGTGTGGCGGTCGCGTTGCTGCCGGGGGCGCTGTGGCTCTTGTTCTCGTACCGGGGCGAGCGGCGCGCCGTTCAGCCACGCGAGGGGATGCTGGGACTACTCGCGTTGGGAGCACTGGTGGCCAGTGGAGTCGGGGTAGTATTGGATGAGCGGCTCTTTCTGCTGGACGATTGGCTGACGCGCACCGGATTTTTCGGACGTGTGATCGGGTATACCCTGACGGCGGGTATGACGGCGCAGTTCCTGAAATACGCAGCACTGCGCTACACGATCTGGCCGGGTCGGTTCCGCCAACGGCTTGACGGAATCGCATATGCGCTGGCCGTGTCGCTCGGTTATGCACTGGTGTACAACCTACGGTTTGCGTTCTTTACGGATGCCACGTTGACGGCGACGGCGCTGCGTGTGGCGAGTTTCACGTTTTCGCATGTGGCGGTTGGCGTTATCGTGGGTTTCTTTCTGTCCGAAATGGCGATCGGGCGCGTGCCTGTGTTCTGGCTACCGCTAGGCGTAGGATTGGCGGCGTTTGTCAGCGGGCTGTATTACGCCTTTCGCGGCGTTGCTATCGTTAGCGGGTTAAGCGTGGCGGGAACCGGCAGTGCCCCGATCCGCGGGCTGCTGTTGGCATTTGGCTTGGTCATCGTGATCTTCACAAGCATCGCGTTTATCGTGGCCAGTGCGGATGCGCGGATGCAAGCCCAGTATGGACGGAGAGGGACGCTGTGAGCCAGATTATCGAGACCGGCGAGGGCACTTCGCTCACCTTTAACCAGCGTTGGAACACCTACCTGGTGCTGGCCACGGTTGTCAGCGCGGTGGCGTTGGGCATGACGCTGCGGCGTTCGTCGGTTAGCTCGACACAGACCTTCGAGAATCTGGAAGCGGGCGTGCGCGCCCAGGTTCCGGTAGGATGGCTGCTGGATTCCAGCAGTTCCGAGTACGTGTTCCGCGCCCAGGACCCGGACGCGCTGCCGTTCAAGACGACGCTGCAAGTGTCGGTGCTGCCTATTGGCCCGGACGCGACCCCTAACATCGTGCTCGACCTGTTATTTGCCGAGCGTGCGCCGCGCTTCCCGTTGTACACCGAGGTGACGCGTTTCCCCGTAACGCAGCGCGGTAGTGACGCGATGCGTATGGTGTATGCCTACGCGCAGATTGAACGCAACCCATTTCAGGCGGCGGTGCCCTTGATGATCGAAGGGGTGGATGTGGTGGTGCTGCGGCGCGGCCAGGCCGTGATCATCACCTACCGCGAAGAGCGCAGCGCGTTCGATGCAAACCTGTACCGCTTCGAAGACTTGCTGCAAACCGTGGAGATCTTCTGATGCAGAATTGTGCACAGACTGTGATTCAGACGGTGTTTCATCGCCGGGCAGTGATCGTCTCCGGCGCGATTATGCTGCTGCTGACCGCGCTGCTGGCCGGCTTGCCGACCTACCAGGGCAGCGCGCAAGACAATGGCACACCGACCCCGACCGAGCCGCCGCCACCGCTAGTCGAGCTGAATGAAGACGTGATCAAGCGCGCGACGGTGTTTATCTTGCAAACCTACCAGGGGCCGGTCGGCCCTGTGATCTCGTGTGTGGGCACGGGCACGCTGGTGAGCGCGGACGGTTTGATCCTGACCAACGCGCACGTGGCCGTAACGAGTGAAGAATGCCAGTCTGACCGGCTGGTGATCGCGATCACGGTGCGGATCGATGAGCCGCCGATCCCTACGTACACGGCGGAAGTGCTTGATTCCAGCCCTGGGCTTGATCTGGCGGTGGTGCGCATCAATGGATATATGGATGGGCGTGTGATCGATCCTGGCACGCTGCAGTTGCCGTTTGTCGAATTGGGGACTCCTCGACGGTGGCGCTGGACGACACTATCTCGATCTTCGGCTACCCCTCTTTCGGCAGTGACGCAGTGGAAGTGGCACGTGGCACAGTCAGCGGGTTCACGGCGGAGGCGCGCGCGGGCGACCGTGCCTGGATTCGCACGCGTGCCACGATTCCAGGTACGATGACCGGCGGCGGGGCGTACAATCGTGACGGCAAGCTGATCGGGATTCCAACGATTGCCCCGGCGCGCGTCAGCGGTGAGACCGTTGACTGCCGCATCATCCAGGACAGTAACGGCGACAGCCGCGCCGACAGCAGCGATCAGTGCGTGCCGGTCGGTGGTTTCATCAGCGCGCTGCGCCCGTCACGGCTGGCGCGGGGATTGGTGCGCGCCTCGACGTTGGGCATTCGGCAAGGGGAGGCGCTTTTCCAGACGGCGGAAAGCCTTCCGGATCAAGCGGCGACGTTCAGCCGCCTGTTCTTCACGACCAGGATCAACGAAGCAGGCGTTCCTGCGAACGTGGTCAGTCAGGTGCCCGCCGGGATCACCAGCTTATACCTGGTGTTCGATTACGCGAATATGGTCAACGGCACGATTTACGAACTGCGGGTCACGGTCGACGATGTCCCGAATTTGCAGCACAGCCTGCCACCGATTACGTGGAGCGGCGGCGAACAGGGGGTGTGGTATATCGGCAGCTCCGGAACGCCCTGGGATAATGGGCGTTACAGCTTCAGGTTGTTTATCGAGGGTCGTGAAGTGGCCAGCCAAACCCTTGAGATCGGGGGTGGGCCGGTCGAAGATCCGCAGTTTTCAGATATTGTGTTTGGCTTGTTGAATGACACGGGCGGAATTGTGGGTACCAACTATGTGCTGCCGGAAGGCAGCGCGATTCAGGCGCGGTTTAATTACCGCTACATGACGCCCGAAACTACGTGGAGCTACATCTGGTATTTCGCCGGGCGGGAATTGCAGCGCGACACGATGGCCTGGGAGGGCGATACGCAGGGTACCGCGACGACCGCTGCGGAAGGAGATTTTCTGCCGGGCCAATATCGTTTGGAATTGTATGTGAACAACGCGCTCAGCGCGACCGCCGATTTTGTCGTGGCGGGCGGCGCACAAGCGAACAGTGCGGTGATCTTCGACAATTTCCGTTTTGCTGCCGCCGAAGCACGGGGCGAGCCGGTCGGGCAGACCCGTACCGAGTTCTCGGCTGGGATTGCGCAGTTATATGCCTTTTTCGATTGGCGGCTGATGTCACAGGGCACGCTGTGGACCTATCGCTGGCTGGTCGACGGCGATGTATTGTTCGAGGTGACCGAACCGTGGCCCGCGCCGGGCGAGGGTGAGAATTTTTACGTAAGCCTGGACAGCTTGGGCGCGCTGCCCGACGGAACTTACACGCTAGAGCTGAGTCTGGCGAATGTCACGCGCGGGACGGTCAGCGCCAAGGTCGGCTTGGGGCAGCTCCCGGTGGGGGCGTTTGCGAGCGCGTCCGGGGTGCAGATGGTCGGGCGGATCACGTCTGCCGACACGGGCGAGGGGATTCCGGGGGCGTTGTTCATCGTGCTAAAATCGGAATACAGCATCGAAGATTTCCTATGGAATCAGAGCCAGGTGCTCGGTATGTCGTTGGCGGACAGCGATGGCTACTTCCAGGTTGAGACTCTGCTGCCGCGCGGTACCGCCGAGGAGCCCCAGTTGTACAGCGTGCTGGCACGTGCGAAGGGCTATCTGCCTTTGGACGCAGACGGAATCATTGTGACAGATAATACGACTAGCCCGATTGTGATTAATGTGAAAATGAGCCGTAATTAGATGTTATCCCTCACCTGGCGGGGATTGAATGTTATGCGCCGGTTAGCTTTATTTGCGGGTCATTTCGCGCTTATCGGTCTGGTAGCGGTGTTGGTGGTGCCAGCACGCTCGACGGTGTCAGCGCGTCCCCCGCAGGAGGACACTGACGCGCAGCACATCGAGGAGATCATCGATTCCCTCTCCCCTCAGGAACGCGTGGGCCAGTTGATGCTGGTCACCTTCGAAGGCAGCAATCTCAGCCGCGATACGAGCATCGCGCAGTTGATCGGTGATTACAACATCGGCGGCGTGGTGCTGCTTGCTGAGAATGACAACATCAATGGGCAGGTGAACACGCCGCGCCTTGTACTCTCTCTGACCCGGGATATACAACAGACTGCTTACGACAGCGCCCAGGCTGATACCGACGGCACGCAACGCGCGTTTGTACCGCTTTTCATCGCGACGACGCACAGCGGTAATGGCTCACCGCGAACGCAGATCGCCAGCGATACGACGCCGCTGCCCAGTTACATGGCGCTCGGCGCTACGTGGAATCCCGGTTACGCGCGGCAGGTGGGCCAGATCGCCGGGGCCGAGTTGACGGCGATGGGCGTGAATATGTTGTTCGGCCCGGCGCTGGACGTGGCGCAGCAGCCCGGCGCGGAACGTACGCTTGACCTGGGCGTCAACACGTTTGGCGGCGAGCCGTATTGGGTCGGGCAGATGGGGCAGGCGTATGTCACGGGCGTGCACGAGGGTGGGATGGGACGAATTGCGGTCATCGCCCAGCACTTCCCTGGGTTAGGACTGGCCGATACGCAGCCTGATTACGAAATTCCGGTCGTGCCGCGTGCGGTGGACGACCTGGCGGGCATGGATCTGATCCCCTATTTCGACGTAACCGGCCATGCCAAAGACACGCTGGCAACCGTTGACGGCATGCAGTGCGCCAATATTCGCTATCAAGGGGAGAATATCCGCTCGATCACACGTCCGGTGTGCATCGACGAGCGGGCGGCCAACCAACTGCTCAGCCTTGACCCATTCGAGAAGTGGCGCACCGACGGTTTGATGGTTAGCAGTTCATTAGGTACGCGTGCGATCCGGCGATTCTACAACGTGACGCCGTTTCCTCACCGGCAAGTGGCGCGCGAAGCGCTGCTGGCGGGCAACGATCTGTTGTATCTGGCTGATTTTGGCCCCGAGTCGGGGGACGATCAGCTGGCTAATGTGCTGGACGTGCTGCATTTCTTCGCCGAACGCTATGAAAACGATCCCGTGTTCCGCGCCCGCGTGGATGAATCGCTTCACCGGATTTTGCGCCTCAAACTGAGGCTGTATGGCGGTGACTTGAGCCTGGACAACGTGCTGACTTCGGCTAACCCGATCGACCGCGTGGGCAGCGACGCCTCGCGCTCCCAGATGTATTCTGTGGCGGAACAAAGCGTGACGCTGCTGGCTCCTCGGCGCGAGAGTCTGGCGCCGCCGCCGGGCCGGGATGATAACATCGTCGTATTTACGGATGTGCGGCTGGTGCAGCAGTGTTCGTACTGCCCAGCCTATCCACTGGTTACGGTGAACGCACTGGAGGTGGCGATCGAGCGCATGTATGGGCCATATGCGGGGGCGCTGATCAAGCCGGAGCAGGTTGTCAGCTTTTCGTTCGCGCAGCTCCAATCCTATCTACAGGGCGATCAGGGGCAGGACGGTGGTCAATTTGATACTAACGAATTTAAGACGGTGCAACGCATTGGGGAGGCACTGCGCAACGTAGACTGGATTGTGTTCGTAATGTTGGATGTGTCGCCGGATGTGGAAGTCTCATCGATCGTACGCCGTCTGCTGGAATCCGATTCGAGCATCGTGGAGCGGTCGCGCGTGGTTGGGATTGCGCTCGGCGCGCCAACGTATCTGTCCTCGACTGAAGTGAGCAAGTTCGCGGCGTTTTACGGCCTATTCAGCAATACGCCGCCGTATATCGACGCCGCGGCGCGCGCGCTCTTTCAAGAGAGCAGTTTTCCCGGCGCGCCACCTATCAGCGTGCCAGCCGTAGGATACGATGTGACGGCGATGACCGCGCCCGATCCGAGCCAGATTGTGCAGCTTGAGATGAGCACCGAAGTCGATGGAATCGACACCGTGGCTGCCGGCCCTGACGTGGTCACAGTGCCAGTGGGCCATGAAATCGAGCTGCGGACCCGGCCCCTGGCAGATCGCAACGGGCATACCGTGCCCGATGATGTGCAGGTTGAATTCGCGCTGACGTTCGTGACCGACAATTTGCAGACCCGGCAGTACGCACTGACTGTTGACGGTGTGGCGCGCACGATGTTCAAACCCGTGCGCAGCGGACGCATCCAAATTACGGCCAACACCAGCGGCACCAGCCGTTCGATGACTCTGCAACTCGTCGTCGTCGATGATCAAACTCAGATTCCCGCAGCTACCATATCACTGAGCGAAGATCGCGCGACACAGACGGCTTCCGCGCTCGTGGTGGCGGATGGCTTGCCGGACGAGTCGGGGGGCGCGGGTGAGGATGGATCGGTTGGGTTCTCCCCGAACGGGACAGGATCGACCGACGGCGACCTGATGACTGTTGGTGTTGGAGACCACGGAGCGCGGCTGGGTATATTCGATTTCGTGCTGGCGCTGTTTGGCCTGGCACTGATGAGTGCTCCCGCCTTTTTTGTCGGACGTGCGGTCACGTTGACCATGCAGGGAGGCGTACGGGTTGTACTGGGAAGTCTGGTGGCCGGGCTGACCGGATACATCTATTACGGTTTCGGCGGTCCGGGTGTATCACTGTTGCACGAGCGCACGCCGCACGGCGGCCCACTCCTGACGACCGTCGCCGCGGCATTCGTGGGGTGTATTTATGCGTGGTGGTTGCTGCGGCGCGAAGTTCAGCAGCGCTGACTAGAGCACGCTGGGGGAGAGCAGCGTCACGATCAGCGCGATGACCAGCAGCACGCCCGCCAACACGGATAGCACAAGATTACCCTGTCCCAAAGCGGGATCGTTGACCGGCTGTTGGGGACGCTGTTCCGCGCGGCGCAGGACGGACGTGTATCGGCGAGGCGGCAGGGCTCCCTTGCCAAACAGGGCGTCGGCGAAGGTCAGCACGTCAGATGGGCGATCGTCGGGATGCATGGACATAGCCCACAAGATGGCGCGCGCGGTGCGATCGCTGATCGCTGAATTGATATCGCGCGGATCGCGCAGCGAGCGCGGATTGAGAAAACGTTGCTTGGCTTCGGGCGGCGGCGTACTGGTCATCAGGTGGTAAAAGGTGGCACCCAGCGCGTATAAATCGCTGCGCACGTTGGTATGTCCCATATCGCCGCCATACTGCTCTAAGGGGGTGTACAAGGCTGTGCCACGACCCTGTACGACAGTAATGGTGCGATTTTCGTCCGTAGACAACAACTTGACGAGACCGAAATCCACAAGTTTAATAAGACCGTCGGGTGTAAGCTTGATATTGGCGGGCTTGATATCGCGGTGAAGCACCGGCGGGTTTTGCCCGTGCAGGTAGCATAGAGCGTCGGTGAGCTGTTCGGCCCAGCTTAACGCCTCGGCTTCAGGAATGAACTCGCCGCGCCTGATGGCCTGATCGATGGCCTGACGCAGATCGACGCCCGGCACAAAGTCCATGACGAGAAAATCGCGGTCGCCTTCTTCGAAGAAGTCGGAGACTTTGGGCAAATTTGGGTGATCTAGCCGGGCAAGGATGCTGGCTTCCCGTTGGAACTGGAGCCGGTCCTGGTTGCGGTCTTCGGACGAACTGTTGGGATCGGGCTGGATGTCTTTGATAGCAGTGAAGCGGCCTTGCAGGCGGAGATCGGCAGCCTGATAGATGCAGCCCATCCCGCCCTGGCCAATGATGTCACAAATTTCGTAGCGGTCGCGCAGCACGTCGCCGGGCTTGAGGTGTGACATAAGTAAGGCTATACTCCACAGTAGGATTGCGGCGACTGTGTGGCCGCCTGCGAGTATGTTCACATTAGCCCGACGCCCACCAATTGTCAAGGAAGAGAGCGATGTCAGAAGCGATAGACAAGCCAGTGCTCATCATCCACGAAGGCGAACGAGCAGGTCAGCGATGGACGATCCGCGAGGACGAGCTCATAGTCGGACGTGGGGGAGAGTGTGATCTGGTTCTGCCAGAACGACAAGTGTCGCGCGAGCATATTCGTATTTACCGGTCCAGCGACGGCTATTATCTCGAAGACCTGGATAGCAAAAACGGAACGTGGGTCAATGGCAAACAGGTCAAGGCGACCACGATCCCAATCCGTGACGGCGACGAGATCCAGATCGCGCTGGCGGTAAAGATGACTTTCGTCGGGTCGGAGGCGACGGCTCCCCTGCTGGTAGATGAACTGCCGCATACCCTCGGGCGGCTGCAAATCAACCAGGATTCACGCCGGGTATTTATCAATGGGCTTGAGGTCGATCCGCCGCTCAGTTTGCCTCAGTACCGGCTGTTGGAACTGTTGTATGACGGGACCGGCGCAGTCCGCACGCGCGATGAGGTCATCGCTGCGGTGTGGCCGGACGCGATCGGCGAAGGGGTGAGCGAACAGGCGATTGACGCGCTGGTTCGGCGCTTGCGCGACCGGCTGGCGGAAGTGGATCCGGATTACCAATATATCGTAACTGTGCGTGGACACGGATTCCGCCTTGATAATCCGGCCGATTAGGCATATCGGGCACGGCGGGATCCATTGCTAGCGGCACCATTCATCAAGTTGACGGTGACCTCGCACGAGGCCGCCGATAGGCGGGCGATCGCCTATCAGACATCGGGCTGGCGGCAAGCCGGCCCGCGTCTCATCTATCAAAACCTGTGCCGCACTCATTATGTGCGGGTTTTTGAGCTTCTGGGCTTCGTTGGATTTACGACCTCTTGGTCCGGGATAGTCTATTTTCACCCAGTGCGATCTTGATGGCGGGGGCACTTTGGACCCGGGTTATTCCAAGAACGCATGGTCCGTTGTACGATTAGATTGGGTTGTGTTGTGTTGACGACATACCACTAGAACGCAGACAAAACCTCCAATGCCACCCCAAACAGCCACTCAAGTTGTCGAGGTGGATCAATGATTGACCTTACCAGACTGCAGACGTTTCTTCATGTGGCACAAAGTATGAGCTTTTCGGAGGCAGCGGGGCACCTTCACCTCACGCAACCTGCCGTTAGCCATCACATCAAGACACTTGAACAAGACCTGAATGTTGAATTGTTCGAACGTTCTGGAGGTAGTCTTCGGTTGACCCAGGCCGGCTATTTGTTGGTACCACGTGCCCGCAAATTGCTGCATGAAGCCATTGAAGTTCAACAGATGATGGAGTTGTTGAACGACCGCATCGGCGGTCGACTCCGAATAGCATGCAGTACCACAACTGGGAAATATATCACACCGCAATTTGCCGCACGTTTTCATGAACGCCATCCTGATGTCGGTGTCTCAATTCTGAATTGCACCGCCTCACAGGTTGTGCAGCAACTCTTCAGTGAAGAAGCGGATCTCGGAGTTGTCAGCTACGAACTTTGCGGTGAGGGGATGGAATGCCAGGCGTTCTTTAATGATCATATCATTCTGATTGTGCCCAAGGATCACCCGTGGGCGTCGCTCACGCAGATCACTCCATCGGAATTACTTGAAACACCTATCCTCGTGCGTGAGCCAACATCTGGGACACATCGTGCGTTGCTGGTTGAACTGGGCAAGCATAGCATCACGCTGGATGATCTGGATGTTTTCATGGAAGTTGGCAATTCCGAAGCAATTGTCAAAGCTGTGGAAGCAGGCTTCGGAGTATCTTTTGTGCCTCGCTTGGCCGCAGAATGGGCGCTAGAGATAGGGAGTGTGATCGAGGTGCCGGTAGCCGATTTTGAGCTGCATCGCGAGATCTATCTGATCAGACCGGAGATGCAGAAGGCCAACCGTGCGATTGACGCCTACTGGGGTTTCGTCCACGATCCATCAAACACCGATTTGTTGCGTTTAGCCGAAGAGTGATGCTCTTTGGTCCTTGGAGTGCGCCCTTGATGCTTCCTGCGCAGTGTTGCGCAAAAGGAGCTTCTTCTTCAAGTTACAGTCCAGAACGTGATAGTAGATTGTGTGTCCTTCTCTCCGCGATGCGAGAATCCCCTTGTCTTTCATGAAGCGGAGATTTTGAGACGTATTCTGCAGCGAAGAATCAATCGCTTTGGCAATATCACTTACGGACAACTCCTGATTCTCCAGAAGCCACAATATCAAGATACGGTTGACATTGCTGAAGATTTTGCAGACTTCTGCATGTCGTCTGGCTGTATCCAGGATTTTGGCATCCATAGGGTTAACCAAACACGCTCTGTTCAGGCTGATCGCCCTAATGTTGGCTCAAAGTGGTGCAGAAACGTCAGCACGGGATTGGCAGCCGTCATGCCCAAACCACAAGCACAGGTTTTCTTGATCGTCTGCCCGAGTTTCTCCAACGCATCAAGATCGGCAAGCGACCCATTGCCCATGTTAATCCTGTTGATGGTGTTGTAGATCTGCTTGGTTCCCAGGCGACAGGGTGCACAATGGCCGCAGGTCTCGTGAACAAAGAAATGGGCTAGACCTTCAACCACGTGCCATAAGTCAACAGATTGATTGAAGACCATCACCGCACCGGAGCCGATCGGCACATCGAGGTTACGCAGGTCTTCATGGGTCAACGGTACGTCGAAGTTGTCTGGGTGTATGAACCCTCCGGCTGCTCCGCCCAACAGAATGGCCTGAGGATCGCCATCGAACCCGCCTCCGAAGCGCTCTATCAGTTCTCGGATGGTCAAGCCGAGCGGCACTTCCACCACGCCGGGTTGTCTCACATGACCGCTCAAGCAGAATAATTTCAGGCCAACCGACTCTTGCGTCCCCCACTGTTGGAACCACTCGCCACCGTGCAGGACAAGACTGGGTACGACGGCCAGCGTTTCAACGTTGTTTATAGCAGTCGGTTTGCCGAACAATCCCTGACGGGTTGGGTAGGGGGGCTTGGAACGCGGGTGCCCGCGCTGACCCTCAATGGCTTCGAACAGGGCTGTCTCTTCGCCACAGACGTATGCGCCTGCATTATGTCGGATCTCCACATCAAAATCATAGGTGGTGTCAAGAATGTCTTTGCCCAACAGGTGCGCCGCATATAACTGATCCAACGCTTCTTCCACAATCGCTGTGGCCGCAGGATATTCGCCACGAATGAAAACATAACCCTGACGCGCATTGATGGCGTAGGCGCTGAGAATCAGTCCTTCAAGAACTCGGTAGGGATTGCCTTCCATAAGAGCGCGATCTTTGAACGTCCCCGGCTCTGACTCGTCGAAGTTACACACTGTATATTTCGGGTTGCCCGGTGCTTCGCGTGCGTAGGCCCACTTGGCACCGGTCGGGAAACCGGCTCCGCCGCGCCCGGTCAGCCTGGAATCCTTGACCTCGCCAATCACCTGTTCCGGCGTCATCTCGTGCAATGCTTTTTCAAGTGCGGTGAATGCGCCTGCTCTGCAATGGGCATCCAAATCAGTTGGGGCTATTTTCCCAATAGGTTCAGTCAAAACACGCGGCTCACCACTAACCTGGATGTGAGGCGGGGACGCTTCCCCACGCAGAAGTGCGGGCACATCAGCCAGCGTAATTTCGACCTGGGCTTTCTTATTGACCAACGCCGCCGGAGCCTGATCACATAGTCCCAGGCAAGAGACCTCCTTGACACTGTGGTGCCCATCGGCGCTGGTCTGGCCGGGGGCTTTCACGCCCGTAGTTCGGCACACTTCCTGGAGTACTTCTTTGGCTCCGGCGACAGCGCATGCCGGGTCTGTACAGATCATGACGTGCGTTTCGCCGACTTCTTTCAGCGTGAACATGTCGTAGAACGTCGCCACACCGTAGACCTTACTCAGGGGCATGTGTAGTGCTTGTGCGACGTAGGTCAACAATTCCTTTGACAAATGTCCGAACGCTTCCTGAGCTGTGATGAGGACTTCAACTAATCCATGTTGCTGGTAATTGAACCGCTGCATGGTTTGCTCAACTGCCGCATAGCGCTCATCCGATTTTTGCTGATCGCTTGCACCGCTTTTTGCTGTCGTAGCCATGGTTTTGACCTTTAACACAAATGAATTTGGGGGAGGATTTACTAAATTACTTCATAAATCAACGGACTATTTGACCTTTAGTTACACTGTATGTTGCGAGCCAAACGCATACAAGTGAAGAATCGCACAAAGGATATTAAGGATATTTATGGCACTTAATAAAAAATCGCTATGGATCTAGTGCGCAGCATCTTAAATCAGAGTTGCGGAGAAAGACAGTCACGCGCAGGCTGGGCTGGTTTCCCGCGAATCGTTGGTTTTCAGTGGTCTTGTGCGTAGATCTGGGCACCGATTTGTCATCGAGATTATTATCTTAGGCTAGAGGACCATTCGGCATGTGTGCGGCTGACTTTCCACCTGTGTGTGTTCTGGACGCAAATGTCCCGCCATTGCCCAACTGGGCCGGGTGTGTCCTCGGCATAATAGGATGATCTGGCGAATTGAGGTTTCGATGGGCGGCCGAGCGGTCGCGAAAGGGATTCTGATGTCTGGAGTGAGGGCAATTGCGTTGTTAGCGCTCAGCCTGATTGTGGCAGTGGGCGGGGTATTCGGCGTGTCGGCCCAGGATGTGGTTCGGCTGGTGCCTGTGCCCGCCTATGCCCCGGTGTATCGATTGTCACCCGACGGGCATACGGCAGCGGTGTTTGAAATGGCGGCGTTTCACAACAACGAGCCTGACGCCGATTTGCTGCAAATTCATGTGATTGATCTCGATACGGGGAAGGCGCGGTTTACCCTGACCGGCTTCACTGATTTTGCCTCTGATGTAGTGTTTACGCCGGACGGGTCACGATTGGTGTCGTACCATCAAAACGGTGACATGCTGATTTGGGACTTGTCCACCGGTCAGCAGATCGACACGATTCCAGCGCTGCCTGGTGGTATCCGCATGCTGCTCGCACCAGATGGCGTGACGCTTGTTGCGGTTGGCAGTTCTGGCCTTTTGGGTCAGATCATGCTGTGGAACCTTGAAAATCACAGCATTACACGGGTCATGATGCCTCGGTTTGACACGTATCAAGGTCAGATGGACGTGATTAGTGACACGTTCCAGGCCGGGCATTACGGGGCAACGGCATTTGCCCTGTCGCCGGATTCGACGCAGCTGGCGGTGGCCAGCATGAGTCAGGACATCTGGTTGTGGGATCTGGGAACCGGAGAATCCACGCTGATCCGGCAGGGGGCCCAAGGCGCTGATCTGCGCTTTGGTATCAGCCAGATCGCATTCACACCAGATGGCAGTGGATTGGTATACCTGGATTCCGCAACTGACACGCCGGGGATCTATCGCCTGGATCTCGCGTCGGGAACTGAGACGGAGATCATTAAGTCGGATACGATGAGAATCGTAGGTTTCACTCCGGACGGCGCATCATTCGCATGGGTGGACGAAGACAGCGGCGTATTGAATGTTGCGCGTCTGGACGATCCCTCCCAGGCCACGGCTGTACCGCTCAACCTGCCGGACAATCTGGACACGCGCGGGGCACGGAATCTGCGCTCGCCGCAGGCCGGGTTGATGTTCTCTGCCGACGGTCGACAAGCGGTTCTGGGCGGGCTCGTGGCGATGGATGGCGCTGACGCGCTGCTGGTCATTGCCATGCCCTGACAGATGCTCAATCACATTTGAAATGTGGCACAGCCGCCCAACGCGAGAGATCGCTGCGCGTTGGGCGGTTGTAGTTTGGCGTGGAAGGCTTCATTTTTCGGGTAAGGCTGGGGTATAATGATCAGAATCACTCGCGAAAGGAAGAATTACCTTATGGAGCCTGTCGATATACTTTTAGCCGGTGGCACCGTGTTGGCGATGGATCAGGCGCTGACCGTGATTCCGAATGGGGCAGTGGCGATCAAGGGCGACAGCATTGTCGGCGTGGGGACGGCGGATGACCTGATGGCGCGCTACGAGGTGCGCGAGGTGATTGACTGTCGCGATCGCGTCATCATGCCGGGCTTGGTGAACGCCCACACGCACATGCCGATGACCCTGCTGCGCGCGATGGCCGACGATCTCCGACTGGATGTATGGCTGATGGGGTATATGATGCCGGTCGAACGTGAGTTCGTCAGCCCAGAATTTGTGCGGCTCGGCACGCAATTGTCATGCGCGGAGATGATACGCGGCGGGACGACCTTGTTCGCGGATATGTACTACTATGAAGCTGACATCGCAGCGGCGACGGCGCAGGCCGGGCTGCGTGGCGTCTGCGGCGAGACGATCATGAAATATCCCACGCCGGACGCGGAAAGCTACGACGTGAGTCTGGCGTACACGCGGCGGTTTATCGAGGATTGGCGCGATCATCCGTTGATTGTGCCGTCGGTTGCGCCGCATGCTCCGTATACCTGTACGGACGAGATACTTCAGGCGTGTGCCGATCTGGCGGTGGAATACGACGTACCGCTCCAGATTCATATTCTGGAAACGCGCCAGGAATCCGAGGACAGTTGGACGGAATTTGAGAAGAAGGTCGTGCAGCGTGTGGCAGACCTAGGCGTGTTCAGAGCGAAGACGCTGGCCGCGCATTGTGTGCACGTGGACACCGAGCAGATCCGGGTCATGGAGCAGCACGGGGTCGCCGTCGCGCACAACCCGACAAGCAACCTCAAGCTGGCAAGTGGCATCGCCCCGGTCAAAGAAATGATGGAACGCGGCGTCCGGATGAGTATCGGCAC
The DNA here is from genome assembly GCA_963826505.1 of uncultured Chloroflexia bacterium. Lineage (GTDB taxonomy): Bacteria > Chloroflexota > Anaerolineae > Aggregatilineales > Aggregatilineaceae > CAWGXG01. The sequence goes on along the minus strand of CAWGXG010000008.1, from coordinate 1,228,587 downwards.
GGATGGCGCGGCGAGCAATAACGACCTCGATATGTTTGAGGAGATGCGACTGGCGGCCCTGTTGGCGAAAGGCGCGACTTTTGATCCGCTGGTGCTGCCGGCGCGCGACGCGCTGCTGATGGCGACCCGCTGGGGCGCGGAAGCTCTGCACCTGGGTGACATCACCGGGAGTCTCGAAGTGGGCAAGCGGGCTGATCTGGTCGTGTTGGATAACAGCCCGTTTCACAACACCCCCCACTTTGAGCGCGACACTAACGGCGTCTATTCGCAAGTCGTTTATGCAAGTCAGGCGGCGGATGTGCAGCATGTGATAGTCAACGGGCGCTGGTTGATGCGTGATCGTGAGCTGCTGACGCTGGACGAAGGCCTGATTCGGGCCCAGGCGGCAGATTACGCCCGGCGCATGGACCAGTTCTTGATCGCGCGGGAAGGCAATGTACTCAACAAACTGGTCGCGATCGGCGGTGTGCACCAGGAGGAGAGCTTCGAAATCCAGGTGAAAGCCGTGCTCGATCGGGGCGGTGAGGCGATCATCGAGCAGCTTCTGGAGAATTCCGCCGTGCAAGTGGTCAAGCAGAATCATTACCGGCAGTATGACACGTATTTTCTGTTTGGTGACGATGCGGCAGGGCGGGTGCGCTACCGGGAGGACGACTTCATCGGCCCGGACAGCGAGCCGGTCACGGTCCGCACGCGCCTGACGTATACCATCCCCGACAAGGCGCGCGAGTTTGACGAAGCAGTGCTGCTGTCGCATTCGCGCTTCATCGCGCCCGCCGATCGCCCGCTGCGCTTCTACCGAGAATATTTCAAGGCGCGTCAGGAATGCGAGATTCAGAAGGACCGGCGGCGCTGGCATGTGTTGTATAAGGGCGTGTTGTTCTACGTCAACCTGGATCAGATCATGGAGCCGGAAGCGGCACGACGCTACATCGAGATCAAGTCGAGGACATGGTCGAAACGGGATGCCGAATATAAGGCGTCGCTCACCGCCGAAATTCTCGACATTATGGCGATCGCGCCGGCGGAACGCGTGCGCATGGAATACGTTGATCTGTGCGTGTCACGTTCCAACCAGGGCCAACAGGTGTGACTGTGAGGGGCGCTGACCGACCCGTTCGAAACCACTGCCGGGTGATCTGCCCGGCTTTGTATTGTTGCTGTGACGCATCGTCCCGGTAAGTTTCGCCGCGCAAGCAGCCGGAAATTGCGCGCGCTGGCACGAACGCCAACTGTGCGTAAAATGGTAGGCGGTAAACGGTACCGGGTGATTCACCTCCCAACCCTGACGAGGCAACATGTCGCAAATACGGCAGGATATACTGCGGACGCTTGAAGCCGGAGCGGTGGGACTGTTTTTTGTTCAGACGGTCCGCTTCGCCTATGCCACTCTGTACGCGCGCGCCAGCAGCGCCGATCTGGTGCAGCGCGTGCCGGCGGGAACGTCGTTAGCTGGTGTGCCCGGCGTCGTGGATATTACCACTGTTCAGCCCGAAGTCGTGGCTCTGGTCGCCCTGCTGGCGCTACCGCTGCTCAGTCTGGTGATCGCGCGCTGGCGCTGGAGTTTGCCGCTGGCGGTTATCCTGGTCGCGTTGGGGCGTTCGCTCGCCATGCAGACGGCTGACCTGCGCGTGCCCGCGTCTGGTCTCGTGATCGGGGGTGGGTTGCTATACCTGGCGGTGACGGCTATTCGCCGCCCTGGATTCTTCGCCCCGACGCTGTTGCTGGGTTTCACCGGCGATCAGATTATCCGTGCTCTGGGTGATACGATGGATCGATCCTGGCAGAGCGAATATAGCCTGACGTTCAGTCCAACGGCTGACCGTTCGTTTTCGGTCGAAGTCGGCGTTGTGATCGCGTTGGCGACGATTTTGCTTATTCTGCTGTCCGTGCTGTTATGGTTCATTGAACGGCGCGCGGCGGCAGCAGAACGTAAGGCCGAAGGCTACTCCCCGCCGCTGACCGGACAGATGAATCTGTGGGGCGGGCTGGCGCTGGGCGCAATTCTTTTCCTGGAATTCACGCTATTTGGGTTGCCCAACGTGGTGGCGCATTGGTCGGGCGCGGATTACACGGCCCTGGTGCCCTGGCTATTGGCGGCGACGACCTTACCGTTGGTGCCCGAAGTGCGCGAGCAGGCGCGCCGTTTCGCCGGAATGTTCGACGGGGCGTGGCGCGGTTGGCTGTGGGTGCTGTTGCTGGGACTGCTGCTAGTAGTTGGGCGGCGCTATGATGGTCTGGCAGCGGGGTTTGCGCTGGTGTTCGCGCAGTTCCTCGTGGCGCTGACGGTGTGGTGGCTGGTGCAAACGGGACTCCCCAGCCGTAACCTGACGGGCATCACGATTCTGTTCGGCGTGATCGGATTCGCTGGGCTGGCCACGGGCGATTATTTCACCTACGATTATGCGTACGTCCGCACGTTTGCCGAACCTTATCAAAACGTTGATAACTTGCTGCGCTCGTTCCGCGGGATGGGGTTAGGGCTGGCGCTGGTAGCAGCGCTGCTGCTTTCGATTCCGATGATTCTCACGCGCAAACGTATTCCCTGGCGGGGTGGGCACGTGTTGTACACGTTGGGCGGCCTGGTGCTGGTGGTCGGCGTGGCGTTTGCCGGGGCCAATGTCGCGGTGGGTACGGCGGTCAGCCGCCCGTCGAATCCGGATTGTCTGCGGGTGGCGACATTCAATATTCACAGTGGGTATTCGCAGTTCTTCGATCCAAACCTGGAAAATGTGGCGCAGCTCATCGAACTAAACGGGGCGGATATCGTGCTCCTACAAGAAGTCGATGCTGGGCGAATGGCGAGCTTCGGCGTTGATCAGGTGTTGTGGCTGGCGCGGCGATTGAATATGGAGAGCGCGTTCTTCCCGCAAAATGAAGTACTGCAAGGGTTGGCCGTGCTCAGCCGAGTGCCGGTCCACAGTGCGGAAGGGCACCTGCTGACCAGCCAGGGCAATCAAGCGGCCGTGATGCATGTGGTGTTGGACCCGGAGCGTTTGGTCGCGGATCCTGGGGCCGCTGGATTAGGCTATCTGCACGTGTATAACGCCTGGATCGGATTTCGCGAAGCCGAGCGCAACGGGCAGCCGGTTCCCGAAGGCGAGCAGGATCAAAATCGCCAGTATCGCCAAATGTTGGACTGGATCGCGGCCCGGCATAATCCGTCGTGGACCGACCGGATCATCTTGGGCGGGACCTTCAATTTCGGACCAGAAGCACCGCTGTATAACGGCCCGCAGTCGCCTCTTTATGCTGCGCAAGGCAATCCCTCGCTGCAGGATCCGGTGGCGAGTTTACGGTCGCAAGACGCGCTGACCGTCTTCTTGGTGGATGGGACAGCCGCGCGCTATGACTACCTGTGGACATACCATCTGCCACTGACCGGCGCGATGGTCGATCAGAGCGCGGAAGCTGCGCTCACATCGGATCACCGCCCGACGATTGTCGCCATAAGCCGGCGCGAAGGAATTACCTGCCCGTCGTAGCAGCCGGCTGGATGAATCCACCCTGGTTAGTCGGCGGATTCTGAATTATGCTACGCACGCCGCCGTGAGAGGCAGCGAGCATCTCCCGATGAGTTTGGAACAGGGACGGTTATGCACATCACGAGCGTGCTAAAACAGACTGATATCTTCTACGAGATGACACCGACGCAGATCGAGCTGATTGCGTCGATTTGTGACGAACGCACTTTCGAGAGGAATGCCCTTGTCTTCGCGGAGAATACGCCGGGCGATGAACTGTATATCATCGTAGAGGGCGAAGTCGATATTCAGGTTGACCCGACCATCATAGGCAGCGATCTGCAAGTGGGATTGCAGACGATCGCCACGCTGCGGCGTGGGCAGTCGTTCGGTGAGGTAGCGCTGGTCGATGAAGGCGTGCGATCGGCGGCGGCGCGCTGCACCGAACACAACACGCGTTTGCTGGTGATTCCGCGCGCGAACTTAATGCTGTTGTGCGATACGTACCCGCAGTTGGGGTACCGCCTGATGCGCAACCTGGCCGCAGACCTGGCGATGAAAATCCGCAACACGGATTTGCAGGTGCGGGAGCATCTGCTCTGGTCGGCGACGCGGCTGGGGTAGCTCCCGCGACCGGTGGCGATAGAACAAGCCAGACGCACGGGCAGACCAACCGCCCGCGCGTTTTTTGATCGGCGGTAATGGTGCGAGATGGCCCGTGCCGCGCGGACCTGAGACGAACTTTGAGCGCGGCGGCGTTTTCCTGCATGGGAGGATGAATGAACGCAGAAGTCATTACGATTGGGACAGAATTGCTGCTCGGCGAAATTGTTGATACGAACTCGGCCTATATCACGCGGCAGCTGCGCGATACAGGCGTGAATATCTTCTTCCTGACGACAGTCGGCGACAACGTTGAACGCATTGTTGAAGCGATCCGGGCGGCGCTGAAACGCTGCGACGTGGTGATCACAACGGGCGGCTTGGGGCCGACGGTCGACGATATGACGCGCGAAGCGGTGGCGCGGGCGACCGGTCGTGAACTGGAGTTCCGGCCAGACCTGTTCGACGAGATCCGCGACCGGTTCAAGCAGATGGGATCGACGATGAGCGACAATAACCGGGTGCAGGCCTACATCCCGGCTGGCTCGATCCCGATTCATAACCGGTTTGGCACAGCGCCGTGTTTCATCGTGGAAGGCGAGCAGGGCACGGTGATCAGCCTGCCGGGCGTGCCGCGCGAGATGAAAGAACTGTTGGCGGCGAGCGTGATTCCTTATCTGCGCGAGCGCACCGGTGGAAAAGGCATCATCAAGGCGCGCGTGCTGCGCACGGCGGGCATCGGCGAGAGCCAGATTGACGCCAAGATCAGCGATCTGGAAACGTGGAGCAATCCCACCGTAGGGTTGGCGGCACATACCGGGCAAACCGACATCCGCATCACGGCGCGCGCGGATAACGAAGCCGAAGCTGATGTGCTGATCGCGCAGGCGGAAACGATCGTCCGGGAACGATTGGGCGATTATGTGTACGGGATCGACAAAGAAGCCCTGGAAGATAACTTCGTGGCGCTGCTGCGTGAGAAGGGGCTGAAACTGGCCGTTTCGTACACTGGGCCGGAGGAAACTTCAGTTGCCCTGCGATTCCACCACCCCGACGTGGTGATGGCGCGGCTGTCCAGCTCCGATTTGGGTATGTTGGCGGCACGGCTGGGGATGCCCGCGGCGGAACTCGATCCGGCGGCGCTGGATTATGGCGAGATGGCTAAGGCGGAGGCCCGACGTCTGCGCGAGGAAACCGGCGCGGACGTCGTGATCGCCTACGTGACGCACGAACACGGCACGGGGATCACGGCCATGACGGCGGAACGCGAGCGCACGCGGCGTTACGCCTTTGGTGGTGCGGGCACGGAAGCGCCTTTCTGGGCCGGGACGTGGGCGATCAGCATGGCGTGGCACCTGGTGCGACGGATTGAGGATTAGGGCGGATGGTGGAGCCTTTTTCAGCGGATCGCTTCGCGTTGGCCCTGGCGCGGGCCGGACTGATCCAGTTTGGGCGGTTCGCCCACGAGGACGATCGTGTGAGTCCGGTCCAGGTGGTGCTGGGGTGGTTACCATCTTATCCAGCGCTGCTGGCCGAGGCGGCTGCAGGAATCGCGCCGCTGCTGGCGGAAGTGCAGGGAGATCGCTTGCTGACCACGGTCGAAGCCATTCCGCTGGGCGTGGCGGTAAGTTTGCACAGCGGGCTGCCGATGGCGTACCCCTACGGCGGCGTGCGCGATTATACGGTGGCGTTTGCCATCGAGGGTGCATATGATGTTGGCCATCCGACGGTGTTGCTGGCGGACGTGCTGATCGACGCGGGGCAGGCGCAGCAGATCACAGCGCTGGCACGGCGCGTCGGGTTGGATGTACGGGCTGTGGTTGCGTTGATGGACCTTGGGCGAGGGGCGCGCGAGGATTTGCTGGCGCGTGGCTATACTGTTCGCACAGCGTTGACGCTGCGCGCGTGTCTGCCCGTGTTGGAAGCGGAGGGTCTGCTGCCGCCGTTGATGCGTGCGGCGGTCGAGGGGTGGCTGAGTGAGAGGTGAGCAAAACGGAAGCGTCTTGTTAGCATCTTGCAGTTACGGGCGGGCGACCCATTGGGGCCGCCTGTTTGTTAGAATCCGAATCAGTCCATGCCTTCAGACGGCACGCTAACGCGCGCAGCGCGGCGGTCATAGGTGTGCAGTCCGGTTGACGCCAAAATCCCCCCGAAGCCGAACACGATCACAATGACCAGTGTGGCGCGGAACAACAGATCGAAATTTGCGCCGTCGATGAGTGGGCTGAGGGCCTGGGCATTGACGCCCACGCCGAAATCAAACGCGGTATACAACACGGCGGCGGACATGGCCCGCAGGGCTGGTGCGACCGCGTCCTGGGCGGTGGCGTCGGCAACGGCACGCGCTGCGCCCCAACCGGCCGCCAATATGGCGATAGCCAGATAGGTGCTGATCAAATCATGGGCACGGCTGAGCGCCAATACGCCGATCGCCGCCACGGCCAGTCCTGGCACCGCAACCGGCTGGCGACCGATGCGATCTGACAGGCGACCCGCCAGCGGTTCGATCAGTGTATCGACTAGCGCCCAGATGCTCAGACCGAGTCCCATCGCGATGCCTGAAATGAGTTCTGGAGCCGCGTCAAACAGGACTTTACGCTCGGAAAACAGCGGGTAGAAGGTGTACATCAGCGCTAGAATCGCCGCCAACCCCATGATCAGCGCGCAGGCGGCCCACACGCCGCGTTCACGGAGTGTAGCGCGGAACGATTGTCGCAGCCCCACATACCCCGTGGAAGATGCAGTGTGGGCGGGGAGGGTCGACGCGATGGCCAGCGCCGCCAGGGATACCACGCCGGTGAACATGAACACCGCCCGAAAGCCCAGGGCACTGCCGATGCCTTCTCCGATCAGCGGGCTGATAATCTGCGCCACTGAAAAGGCGGCGTTGGTCATGCCCATGCCCTCGCCGCGCCGCGACGCTGGGGACAGGTCTGCGGAGACGGCTTTGCCAACTGTGGTGAAGAACGCCAGACTCGCGCCGGTCAGCACACGGGCGATCATGAAGACGGCGACGCCATAGCTGAGGGTGTACAACAGCGAGGCGAGCACAGCGATACCTGCGCCAATCATGAGCATCAGCCGCTTGCCATAGCGATCTGCGAGCGCGCCGGAGGGAATGCGTAACGACACAGCGGCAAAGGCCACCACCAACGTGGCTGTCCCAATCCATTGTTCGGCGATGCCGAGATCATCGGTGATGAACAGGGGCACGATGGGGATCAAACTGGTTGCGCCGAGTGAGAACATCACGGTGGCGAGCAGGGACACATAAAACGCCCTGGGGAAAGGCGGGCGTGAAGCAATGGTCTGTGCAGGCACCCTGCGCGAGTGGAGGCTCATATCATCTTGTAGGGTTGAGTACGGCTACGCCAGGGACGGCGGTGCTGGATCGGACAGCGCCTGCCGCATTATTGGGAATCGGCCCGCGACTCGGTCTGCTTGAATTTGAGCAGTTCGAACGCCGCCTGAGTGAGAATCATCGTTTGGAACAGGCCGTTGGCCCACACATGCTCCACCTCAAAACCGACTTTGTAGCACATGCGAATGGCGCGTGAGTTATCGACGCGCATGTCCACGCGCAGCGCTTCGCACAGACCGGAATCGAACAATGCCCTGGAATAGGCTTCCAACGCTTCGGCAGCGTAGCCGTGACCCCACATCGACGTGTCGCCGATGATGAGCGCCACGCCGACACAGCCGGGGCGGTCGTCGGAGCCAATATAGAACTCACCGATCGGGCGCTCGGTGGGTGACTGAAGACAAATGACAAAATGTGAGGCGCAGTCGCGTTCATCAATATAGCGCTGAAACCAATCGTCCATGTCGGCATCGTCGTACTGCATCCCGTCTACATTGCCGCCCGGTTCGGTAACGGCGGGATCGTTCCACCACGCTTTGAGGTAGGGGGCATCGGCGCGCCGGGAAGGGCGGATGATCAGTCGCGCACTGGTAACTTCTTGGGGAACGGGCGGATAGTCGGGCCTGCAATTGCTAGTCGTCATCGTCATCTAACCTCAGCACTGCCATAAAGGCTTCCTGTGGAACTTCCACATTGCCGATCATCTTCAGGCGGCGTTTACCCTTTTTCTGCTTTTCGAGCAGTTTTTTCTTACGGGTGATATCGCCGCCATAGCACTTCGCGAGCACGTCTTTGCGCAGCGCCTTGACGTTGGCGCGGCTGACGACGCGCTTGCCCACTGCGGCCTGGATCGGGACCTCGAACAACTGGCGCGGGATCAGTTTCTTGAGACGCGAGACGAGGCGCTGTCCCTTATGGAAGGCTTCGTCCTCGTGGACGATCATCGCCAGGGCGTCGACCGGCTGCTTGTTGACGAGTACATCGAGCTTGACGAGTTTTTCCGAGCGGTAGGCATCGACGTGATAATCCAGGCTGGCATAGCCACGCGTAGCCGACTTGAGCCGGTCGTAGAAATCGACGATCAGCTCAGCCAAGGGAATCTTGTAGCGAAGTTGGACGCGTTTGGCATCGAGATAATCCATGCTGACGAATTCACCGCGCTTGCTGGTCACGAGGTCCATGATCGGGCCGATGAATTCCTCGGGGGTAAAGATCTCAATCGCCATCCAGGGCTCGCGGATCTCCGCGATGATGCTTTCGTCGGGGAGATCGGCGGGGCTGTTGATGGTAATCATCTCGTCGCTGCGCAGCAGAACCTGGTATTCGACGCTGGGCGAGGTTGCCACGAGATCGAGATCGTATTCACGTTCGAGACGTTCTTGAATGATATCCATGTGAAAGAGACCCAGGAACCCGACCCGAAAGCCGAAATTAAGCGCCTGGGAAGTCTCCGGCTCGAAAACGAGCGCGGCATCGTTGAGTTGGAGCTTGTCGAGGGCGTCGCGCAGATCATTGTAATCGTCGTTGTCCGTCGGATAGAACCCGGCGAAAACCATCGGTTTGACGTGTTCGTAGCCCGGCAGCGGCGCCGGAGCGCCTTGCAGCGCCAGCGTGATCGTGTCGCCCACACGGCATTCGCGCACGGTTTTCAAACCGGTGGCGACGTAACCGACTTCGCCCGCCGTGAGCGTTTCGACTGGCTTCATACTGGGATTGAAGATGCCGATTTCGATCGGCTCGATTTCAACGCCGGTCGCCATCAGAAGCAGCTTGTCGGTCTTGGCGATGGTCCCATCAAAGACGCGCACGTAGGCGATCACGCCTTTGTAGGAGTCGTAATGGCTGTCGAAGATCAGCGCACGGGCCGGGGCGACGGCATCACCATGCGGGGGCGGAACATGCTGGACGACAGCGGCAAGCACCTGTTCGACGTTGTGACCGGTCTTGGCGCTGACCTGGATCACGTCGGCGGCATCGATGCCGATCAGTTCTTCAATTTCCTGCGCAACGTCGTCAGCGTGGGCGGCGGGGAGATCGATTTTGTTCACCACGGCCACGATTTCGAGATCATGTTCCAGAGCCATATACAGGTTGGCCAGTGTTTGGGCTTCGATGCCTTGAGTCGCGTCGACGACCAGCACCGCGCCTTCGCAGCCTTGTAGCGCCCGGCTAACTTCGTACGAGAAATCGACGTGGCCGGGTGTGTCGATCAGATTCATTTCGTAGGTTTCGCCGTCGGCAGCGGTGTACTGCATCCGCACAGCGGAAGCTTTGATCGTCACACCGCGTTCGCGCTCCAATTCCATATCGTCGAGCACCTGCTCGTGCATCTCGCGCTCGCTGATGGTCCCCGTAATCTGGAGCAACCGGTCGGCCAACGTGCTTTTGCCGTGGTCGATGTGGGCGATGATGCAGAAATTGCGGATCTTCGGATTCGTCCATGCGAATAATCAACCAAACTGTCAGGTAACAGAGCCAAACTGCTCCGATAAAGATGATCTTAACGTGGGTAAGTATAGCCCAACTGGGGCTGAATGGATAGAGGTCTTGGCGGTGCGGTATAGTCGCAGCCGGGCAAATTGTCTATAATATCGCGGCGGCAGCCAGCCATGAAACCAATCGAATCGGCAGATAATCAAGCCAGAGGTGAGACAGCGTGGCATCTTTACGAGACGGATTGAAACGAACGCGCCAGTCGGTGTTTGGGCGGATCGCCCAGGCGCTAGGCGCGACGGATATTGACGACGATACGTGGGATGAAGTTGAGGCGTTGCTGGTGCAGGCCGATGTCGGCGTGGCCACGACCATGCAGTTGATCGATACCATGCGCTCGCGTGTGCGGCGCGACGGTATCGTCAAACAGGATCGGATGATCCTGGCGCTGAAGGACGAATTGCGTAAGCTGTTGTTGGAGCCAACGCCACTGAACCTGAGCGGGCGGGAATTGTCGGTCGTTTTAGTGGCTGGCGTAAATGGGTCAGGCAAGACTACGTCGATCGGCAAGATGGCATACCGCATGCGGCTGAACAACCGTAAGGTGATGCTGGCGGCAGGTGATACCTTCCGCGCGGCAGCGATCGACCAGCTCAAGCTGTGGGGCGAGCGCGCCGAAGTGCCGGTTGTGGCAGGGCTCCCGGGCAGCGATCCGGGCGCGGTCGTGTATGACGCCATCAGTTCCGCGCGGGCGCGTGGAGCAGAGGTGTTGATCGTCGATACTGCGGGCCGCCTGCACAGCAATTTCAACCTGATGGCTGAGTTGGTGAAGGTGCGCGACGTATTGCGTAAGGTGATTCCCGGACGCGCCGCACGAGACGCTGCTGGTGTTGGACGGCACGACCGGCCAGAACGCGCTGACGCAAGCCAAGAAATTCCAGGAAGCGATCAACATTACCGGTCTGATCGTGACCAAGCTCGACAGCTCGGCTAAGGGCGGCATGTTGTTCGCGATCCAGCAGGAACTGGGATTGCCGGTGCATTACATTGGCATCGGCGAAGCGATGTATGATCTGGTGTTTTTCAACCCCAGTACGTTTGTTGACAGCCTGTTCGAAAATGGGAATGAGGAGTAAACCGCCGTGGAAGCGTTGACCAGCCAGTTTGAACACCATCCGCGAAACTGTCGAACAGCTTATGGAGCGTCTTTGACATCCCCACACAGGTCGATGAACTGCACACGTTGGAAGACGCCTCCGGCCCAACCGGAATTTCTGGAACGATCCGGAGCCGCCCAAAAAACTATGCGACGGTTAGCGCGGCTGCGCGAGCAGTGTCGCGGATCTGGCAGGGAACGCATCAACGCATCCAGGACACGCTCGAACTGGCGGAAATGGATGATGACAGCATCGCCAACGATCTTGCCGACGGAAACTGACCAGCTTGAGCGCTTTGTTGACCGGCTGACGTTCCGTGCCAAGCTAAGCGGGAAATTCGACATACGAAGACGCTTATCTTGCGATTCATTCCGGCGCGGGCGGGACCGACGCGCAGGACTGGGCGGGTATGCTGCTGCGTATGTATCTGCGCTGGGCAGAACGGCGCGGATTCAAGGTGGAAATCGTGTCCGAGATGCCGGGCGATGAAGCCGGGATCAAAAGCTGCACGCTGCTGATTCAGGGCGACTACGTGTACGGTTATCTCAAGTCGGAACGCGGCGTACACCGGTTGGTGCGGCTCAGCCCGTTCGACTCGAATCACCGGCGGCACACGTCGTTCTGTCTGGTGGAGGTTTGGCCGGACGTGCAGGACGACATCGATATCGAGATCGACGAGAAGGATCTGCAAATTGATACGTTCCGCAGCAGCGGCGCGGGCGGTCAAAACGTGCAGAAGAACGAGACTGCGATCCGGATCACGCACCTACCGAGCGGATTGGTCGTGAGCTGCCAGAACGAGCGCAGTCAGGCGCAGAACAAAGAGCGCGCCATGCAGGTGCTTAAGATGCGGTTATTTGACCTGAAGCGGCGCGAACAGGAAGAGGAATTCGCGGAACTGAAGGGCGAACACGTCAGCGCGGGGTGGGGCAATCAGATTCGATCCTACGTGCTGCATCCATACCAGATGGTCAAGGATCTGCGAACCGATCACGAAACCGGTAATACCGGCGCGATCTTGATGGTGATCTCGATCCATTTATGGAAGCCTACCTGGCGTCGCAGGTGGGCAGCGATCCCGTCCGGCGGAAAGACTAGCGGGGCGGTCCGAGTTGCGCTTTTTCGCTGTTCAGGTTATATCGCAAATCATAGTGCGAATCTCACGAGGAGAGAGGACGAATCATCATGGTATTTCAGGCCGGAAAAGCGTCAGGATCGACTCCGCCCACGCCTCCGGATCAGCCGGATCTGACCGAGCGTATCGCCGCGGTACGGCAAAAATACGACGACGTACGCGAAAAGATCGCGATGACCGACGTTACCAAACAGCTTGGCGACACTGCGACCGAGATCGCGGGACTGCCTGGCGAGATCAAGGGGCTGCGCGAGCGCGGCTATGCCTTCGCCGGGTATCTCGAGAATAAGTGCGACGTGCTGGCCAAGCAGTGGGACGACATTCGCCAGCAGGTGCAGCAGGCCGTCCGCGAGGAGATCAACCGGGTCCAGGCGCGTTTCGATGCGGTAGCGCAGTTGTGGCCTCGCCTCGAAGGCGTGTTCGGGAACAAGACGCAGATGCTTGAAGAAATCGAGCGTGGCGTTGCCGGTCTGGTGAGCGATGTGGAGGCGGCGCACAGCCGCATTGAAGGCATGTACGGGCGTGTCCCGGAAAATGTGAGCCAGACCCAGGCGCAGATCCGGCAGATTCAGAGTTTTCTCAAGCTGGCGGACGAGTCGAGTGTCACGTGGACACCGGCTGAGGCGTTAGTGATGGTCCACGAGGCCGAATGGGTGAAGTCCGGCAAGGGCAAAGAAGACCCGGATGGTCTGCTGTTCGTCACGGACCAGCGGTTGATCTTCGAGCGGAAAGAGAAAGTTGGCGGGCGGTTCGGATTTGGCGGCGACAAAGTCCAGGAAGAATTGTGGGCGATCCCGATAGGCACGATCAGCGAAGTGACGCCAGAAGACAAGGGGCTGTTCGGCGGCAAGGACTTGATTCACCTCAAGCTCAGTTCGGGTGATTACGCCGAGATGACGTTGGAGATCAAATCCGGCGGCGTGGATAGCAAATGGTACGCGGGCCAGCTCAACCGCGTGCTCAACGGCGAGATCGAGAAGGAACGCGCCATCCCGGTGGACGAGGCGGCGGCGGAAGCCGTGCGGCAGGCTCCGACGGCGTGCCCAACCTGCGGCGCGACACTGCCCGCCCTGGTGCGGGGGATGACCGAGCTCACGTGCGAGTACTGCGGGACGGTCGTGCGCGTGTAGGCGCTTACGGGGAGTCGCGGTTTTTGGAACGCAGAGCGGGCCAAGCAAGAAAGCGAAAATAGCGTGTGTGTGAGCGGCGTTCATAGGAATGCCGCTCTTTGAGTGTTGGGAGAAAGACAAGCGGCGACACAGCACTATAGACTGGTGGTATGAAATTGATAATTTCACGATTTCGGGGCTTGGAGATTGTGGAATTGTTTGGTATAATCATAGTTTGGCACATGTGAGTTATGGTCATTTGAACCCATTGGGCGGCGGCAGAGCACGATCGCACAACGCACTGTCTGCCGGTGAGCGGTAAAGCAGTGACAACCTGAAACTCCGGTACGCGGGCCGGACGTGGCGGGAATGCGGCGGTGAGACCTGACACCATCCCAGCTTAACTAGCGGGAGACACCTAGACAAAGCGCTGAAACTCTTGTTTCGAGCGCCGTTTTTGCTTATTGACTGCTGCGTTCATTTTCCGCGTTAGCAGCGGTCACTTCAACATCGTTCAACACACAGGACGACTTAACTCCAGTTGGATAGCGTAACCCAAGCGCAGAGGAGGGCACGCCTTGGAGGCGAAAGACTTTAGCGCACTGCGTATTAGTTTGGCTTCTCCAGAGCAGATTCGCTCGTGGTCATATGGCGAGGTCACCAAGCCCGAAACGATCAACTACCGGCGTTTGCGTCCGGAGAAAGACGGACTGTTCTGCGAGGCCATTTTCGGCCCGACCCACGATTACCAGTGCTATTGCGGCAAGTACAAGAATGTCCGCTATCGCGGCATCACCTGCGATAAATGCGGGGTCGAGGTTACACGCTCGTCCGTCCGGCGTGAACGGCTGGGCCATATCGAACTGGCCGCACCGGTCGCGCACGTATGGTATACGCGCCGTGTGCCGAGCTACCTGGGCATTCTGCTGGACGTCAGCCGTCGTAACCTGGACCGCGTGCTCTACTTTGCCCAGTACGTGATCACGCACGTGGACGAAGATGCACGCCAGAAAGCGCTCAAGCGGCTTGAAGAAGATGTCCAGAATCAGGAATTGCAGATCCGGTCTGAGTTCGAGGGCCAGCAGGCGGTCGTCCGGTCAGAGCGTGAAGACGATCTGACCGATCTGGGGCGAACGGGTCGCTGATATCAACAAGTCCTTCGAAGACGAGCAGGCGCGGCTGTCAGAACGGGTGATGGCCGAAGCGCAGATCGCTGCAAGACCGCATCGAGGCGCAGATTGGCCGTCGGGTGCAGGCGGACCTGTTCTTCGATTCGGCGGGCGTGCTGATCGCTGGCGAAGGCGATCGGATCGAAAACGATCTGCTTCAGGCGGTACAGAAAGCAGCAACGCGAACGCCTGAGCGAGATTCAAGACGAAATCGAGGCGCGCCGCCACACCGAGCTCGATCTGGTTGATGCGCGGGTGGACGAGCGCACCAGCGAAGCCGCAGAGGAGATCCAGGACATCCAGGTGCAGTTGGACCGCCGTTTGACCCGGCTGCATGCGGTTTACGCTGAGGCGCGCGACGAAGCTGCATCTCGCTGGAAGAACTGCAATTCCTGGGCGAACCGCGCTACCGCGAATTGAAGCAGAAATATGGCCAGGTGTTCAAGGCGAACATGGGCGCGGAAGCGTTCCTCGAAATCCTTAAGCACATGAACCTGGAAACGCTGGCTGTCGAGCTGTGGCACGAAGTTCGCACGACACGCAGCAAGCAGCGTCGCAAGAAAGCGACCAAGCGGCTGCGCGTGGTCGAGAGCCTGATCAAGAGCAACAACCGTCCGGAGTGGATGATCCTGACAGTGCTGCCGGTGATCCCGCCCGATCTGCGCCCGATGGTGCAGCTCGACGGTGGGCGTTTTGCCACGTCCGACCTGAACGATCTGTACCGGCGCGTGATCAATCGTAACAACCGCCTCAAGCGGCTGTTGGAACTGGGCGCGCCGGACGTCATCGTGCGCAACGAGAAACGCATGCTGCAAGAAGCGGTCGACAGCCTGATCGACAACAGCCAGCGCGGCAAGGCGCTCAGCCGCCGCGGCCGCCGCGAGCTGAAGTCGCTGAGCGACATGCTGAAGGGTAAGAAGGGCCGTTTCCGCCGCAACCTGCTGGGAAAGCGCGTCGACTATTCGGGCCGCAGCGTGATCGTGATCGGCCCGAAGCTGAAGCTGCACCAGTGCGGTCTGCCCAAGATCATGGCGCTGGAACTCTACCGGCCCTTCGTGATCAGCCGCCTGGTCCAGTACAACTACGCCAGCAACGTGAAGGGTGCCAAACGCATCATCGAGCGCGAGCGGCCTGAAGTGTGGGAAGCTGCTGGAAGAAGTGATCAAAGAGCGTCCCGTACTGCTCAACCGCGCGCCGACGCTGCATCGCCTGGGTATTCAGGCGTTCGAACCGCAGCTTGTCGAAGGCAAGGCGATCCAGATTCACCCGTTGGTGTGCGCGGCGTTCAACGCCGACTTTGACGGCGACCAGATGGCGGTCCATGTACCGCTGAGCGACAAGGCAGTCAAGGAAGCGCGCGAGCTGATGTTGAGCACGCGTAACCTGCTGAAGCCGGCTGATGGGTCGCCTGTGGTAGCTCCGTCCAAGGATATGGTGTTGGGTAACTACTACCTGACCATGGATCCGACGGCGGAAATCGTGTGCGTGACCGACCGTGCCGAAGAATTTCGCACGTGGGAAGCGTTTGTGGACGGCGGCTTCCGGATCGCGGCGCTGTATAACTGCGCGGGTTCGCGGCAGATCGAACAGCACGATCTCGACTACAACAACGAAGTGTCGATCCTGAAGGATGTGCGCCGGAGGATGGCACGCGCTACCGCGCGTTTGACCAGCTCGTGGATGGCCTGCTCGAAGGGCGTTTCGATGCTGCGCTGCACAACGGTTATGAGATCGAACCAATATCTCAAGCGCAAACCCGATCTGCCGTTGGTGCTGGCCAACTTGTTCGAGCGCCGGGTTGTGAGCGACATGGACGAGGTCGAGTACCTGTATGGATTGGGTAACGTAGTCAATTTGCATACGCCTATCCTGCTCGGCAATTACTATGACGATCCGCAGCGCGCTCCACAGCCCGAGCCTGAGATCACGACCGTAGGCCGTGCTTTGTTCAACCGGATTCTGCCGGACGAAATGCGGTTCGTGCAGGACACGTTCTCCAAGCGCAGTCTTCAGAAATTGGTGGCGCGTGTCTACCAGCGCTTTGGGCCAGACGAAACGACCGAAGTCGTGGACTCGATCAAGAATCTGGGCTTCCACTACGCGACAGTGTCGGGTACGACGATTGCTGTGTCGGACCTGACGGTGCCCGTGGAACGCGAGCAGCATTCTGGACGACGCCGCAACAGACAGTGGAGACGGCGCAGCGCGATTTCCGGCGCGGGCTGCTGACCGAAGAAGAACGCTACCAGATCACGATTGATAGCTGGAATAAGGCGAAATCGGATCTGAAGGACGTGATCAGCGACACGCTTGACCCGTTCGGGCCGATTGCCGTTATGGCGCTCTCCGGCTCGACGAAAGGTGGTTTCGGCCCGATCACGCAGTTCGCCGGGATGCGCGGCCTGATGGCCGACCCGTCGGGCCGTATCATCGATCTGCCGATCAAGAGCCATTTCCGTATGGGCCTGACGGCGCTGGAGTACTTCATCTCGACGCACGGTGCGCGTAAAGGTCTGGCCGATACGGCGCTGCGTACGGCCGACGCGGGTTATATGACCCGCCGCCTGGTGGATGTGGCGCAGGACATGATCGTCAACCGCCTGTGACTGCGGAACCAAGGCGGGTATTCGAATCCCCAACCCGGCGCACCCCAAGAACCAGGATGCGCGCGGCGTGCCGCTGCCCGAGGTCGACGTGGCCGGGCCAGGACTTCACCGAACGCGTCATCGGGCGCGTCTGGCGCGGGATACGTATTCCACCCGGAGACGGGCGAGTGATCGTCGCGCGAGAGCGAGATGATCGGCGAAGATGTAGCCGATCTGCTGGAACGCGATCGTGATCGAGTACGTGTACGTGCGCAGTCCGATGACGTGCTCGCTGGTACACGGTGTATGCGCGCAGTGCTACGGGCGTGACCTGGGACGCGGTGAGCTGGTTGAGATCGGCTCGGCGGTCGGTATCGTCGCGGCGCAGTCGATTGGCGAGCCGGGCACGCAGTTGACGCTGCGGACGTTCCACACCGGTGGTGTGGCGGCTGGCGGTGGAGGTGACATCACCAGCGGTTTGCCGCGCGTAGAAGAGCTGTTCGAAGCGCGCAAGAAGCCGAAAGGCGAAGCGGTGGTGGTGGACATCAGCGGCACGCTGCGCCTGCTGCGTAAAGACGGCGTGCGTATCGCGCGTGTGATCAACAGCGAAGTGCGCAGCGAGCATCATGACGTCGCCGTTCGGTTGGGAAGATATTGGTCGAAGACGGTCGAGACGTCAAAGACGGGCAGCCCTTGGCCGAAGACCGAAACGGCGAACAGTACATCGTGGCCGAGCTGACCGGCGAAGTCTATCTTGAAGACAACACGATCTTCATCCGCGCCGAGGTCGAAGACGTGCGCGACTACGAAATTCCGCAAAACGCGCGCCTGCTGGAAGACGTTGAAGACGGATGGCAGGTGACGGCGGGACAGCAGTTGACCGAAGGGTCGAAGAACCCGCACCGCATCCTGCGCATCTTGGGCCAGGACGCCGCCCAGCACTACCTGCTGACGGAAGTCCAGAAAGTGTACCGCAATCAGGGCGTGAATATCGCGGACAAGCATTTCGAAGTCGTCATCCGCAAGATGATGAGCAAAGTCCAGATCACGCGCAGCGGCGGCAGCGATACTGCTGCCCGGCGAACTGATCGATAAGCTGCTGCTTGCTGGACTGAACGAGCGCCTGATCGCCGACGGCAAAGAACCGGCGGCGGCGATCCCGGTGCTGTTGGGCGTGACCAAAGCGGCCCTGTCTACCGACAGCTTCCTCTCGGCGTCGAGCTTCCAGCACACGATCAAAGTGCTGGCGGGCGCGGCCATCGAGGGCAAGGTGGACCGACTGTTCGGTCTGAAAGAGAACGTCATCATCGGCAAGCTGATCCCGGCAGGGACGGGCTTCCACACCTATCAGGATCGCGAGATCGCGGTCGACAAGGAAGAATTGGAAGCGAAGTTCTTGCTGAAGATCGTGATCCGACGAAGACGAGGACGACGAATCTCGACGAAGACGAGGAAGTCATCGATCTCGACGAGGACGAGGAAGACGTCGTCCTTGAAGACTTCGAAGAAGACGAAGAAGACGATGACATCGTCGACGCTGATGACGACGAAGAGGACGATCTGCTCGTGGCGGATGAGGAAGACGACATCACCTCGCTAGAGATGGTCGCCGAGGATGAAGAAGAGCTCGAAGAGGAAGAAGACTTCGAGGAGTAGACCGACAGGTCATCCAGTCGAATCAACTATGAACGAGCGAGTGCTGCAATTACGGCACTCGCTCGTTTTGATTCTCGGCGACGGCGGCGAGAGGCTGGCATTGCGCTCAGTGTTTGGAGGCTTGTTGCAGCGTCTGATAGACCGGGCGCGGATTCCAATAGCTGTCCAGGATGCTGTACGCTGTCTGCGGATCAGACTGGTCGACCGCGCCGGGGATCAACGCAAAGTTGAGATTCCACAAGATCATCGGCCCGAGGTAAGGGCGTTCTTGCGCCAGCGTGAAGGCGCGTAGCACGTAATCAGCCTGCTGCCAGCGATTGATAAACGAGAAGTACGGGGTATCCGCCGGGGCCGCGGGCTGCGTGCCGTTGGCAGTTTGCATGCCATCAAAAGTCGCCCAGCCGAACTCGGTGCCCCACATTTGGGCGCTGCCGTGGCCGTTGGTCACCATGATCGCCCGGTAGTCCTCGATGGTGTCCAAGAAATAGAACTGAGGCTGATCGTCCCAGCCGCGTGATGGATTGGCGCAGCAGCGGGCGTCGGGAGCGTTAGCCCAGCCGTAGGGGTGAATACCCACCGCGATATCGGTGCCGTAGGCGGCCAGCCCGGCGTTGTATAACTGCTGCAACCAGTTGCGATCGTTGATCGATCCATCCGAGTCGCCGGTTGGGGCCGGGCCAGCAGTGATGATCGCAATGTCCGGTGAATAGGCGCGGATGGCGTCATAAGCCGGGCGGAAGTAACGCATATATTCGTCGCCGCTCATCGTGTGATCGTGCCATTCGCGCTGCAAATTCGGCTCATTCCAGACTTCGATCGCGCTAACGTACGGCCTGCCGTACACATCATGCCCGATCTGCGGGCAGCATCCCGCTCAGGAAATTCGCCAGCACGGTGCGGATTGTCGGGCGGACCGTCTTCGCGCATGATGCCGTCTGAGTCGGGCGTGCGTGACCAACCGGGTGCCTTCGCGACACTGACAAGGACCTTGAAGCCCTGATCATGCGCGCGCTGGACGTACAGGCGCAGAATGTAGAACAATTCGGTGTATTGGCCAGGCGACGATTCCAGCAGCGACCAATTGAACTGCACCTTAATCCACGCGACGCCAAGTTGGTGGGCGTAACCCATGACGGTGTCAAATTCACCGCTGTTGATGTGCGGATGAATCTGGATGCCCATCAGATCGCTGCGCAATCCAGGACCAGGCGTAGGGCTGGGACCCGCTGTCGCGGCGACGGTTGAAATCAGGGGTGGTACCGGCGTTTCCGTAGGCATGAGCGTGTAATCAGGTCCGATGATCGGTCCGTAGGTCATGCCGGGGACCGGAGTCGCAGTGTCGAGCACGGCAGTGGGCTGGTCCGGTCCGACAACGGGGCCGAATACGATGCCGGGCGCCAGGGTCACAGTGGGGGAGGCGGCAGGCGGTAGTGCAGTCTCGGTCGCAGTCTCGGTCGCAGATGCCGTCACTGATGCTGTTGCGGTCGGTGTTGCCGATGTTGTAGCGGTTTCGGTGGCGGTAGGTGTCGCTGTCAGCGTGGCAGATGCTGTCGCAGTGGCGCTCGGTGTAGGCGACGAGGGTGGGGCGGCAGGCGCCAACGCCGCGGCCGTGGCCGCTGGGGTTGGTGTCACATAGACCGGGATTGATTGCTGATCGCGACGACAGGCCGCCAGGATCAACCCGGCAGCCAGCACAATGGCGGCCAGCCCAAATCCACGTCGCGCACGGACCAGTCCGGAGACTCGCATCGCGGTGCTAGACTGCCACAGCT
Organism: uncultured Chloroflexia bacterium; assembly: GCA_963826505.1. Classification (GTDB taxonomy): domain Bacteria; phylum Chloroflexota; class Anaerolineae; order Aggregatilineales; family Aggregatilineaceae; genus CAWGXG01. The sequence goes on along the minus strand of CAWGXG010000008.1, from coordinate 1,208,143 downwards.
TCGTGCTGCGGCTCGGGTGATTCTTCTTCGTATCCTTCGCGGTGAATCTGATACGGCACGCTGGTCACCGCGACGTTTTCCATGCGGCCAAGCGCCAGATTGAAGATCACGGCCGTGTTTTGGTGCAGCGCCTGTTCCCAGAACGTATCCATCGCCAGGTGGCCCATAATGATATGCACGAACGCGCCTGGAATGGCATTTTGCACTTGCTCGACGTATTCGCGTATGGGATCTGCCAGCAGACGATAGGGCGATGGCAAGATCACGAGCTCACCCTCTGCTTCTCCGATGCGTTGGTTCCATTTGTCCCGGACCGAATCGACCTTGTCAGGATTGGTGGCGACGTGGACGGCATGCCAGGGATTGCCCAACGATTTGGCGAAGTTCACCAGCCGCACGGTTTCGGCGTGGACGTCATCAACCAGGATGATGGTATGAATGGGCCGTGGGCTGACGTCGACTGGCCGGCCCGCCAGACTGAGCGATTGGGCGACATCCAGATAGTGATGATGAATGCGGAAGAAGATGATCACCAGCGTGGGGATCAGCAGGACGACGAACCACGCCCCGCTGGTGAATTTGGTCACCGCGAAGATGATCATCACGATGCCGGTGCAGAAAGCGCCAAAAGCGCTGATGGCCAATTTCAAGCGCCAGTTGGGATCGTATTCCATCGGCGCTTCGCGGCCCTGCACGACCTCGCCTGGCTTAAGCTTGCCGATCTTGCGCAGATGTATCACCATGCCCGTCTGCGAAATTGTGAACGATAGGAACACACCGATCGCATAGAGCGGGATAAGGTAAGACGTGCGCGCGTTGCCCGCCACGACCAGGATCGATGCAAACCCGGCCAAGCCCATGATGCCCCACGAGAACACCAGACGGCTGCCGCGTGTCGCGAATTGGCGTGGCAAAAATCCGTCACCAGCGGCCAGCGCTGCCAGCCGGGGGAAATCGGCATAGCTGGTGTTGGCGGCCATGAGCAGGATGAGGGCTGTCCCAGAGAGAACCATCAGGTAGAACGGACTGCCTTCGCCAAAGATGGTACGCCCGATCTGTGAGATCACGGTTTCGGTTTCGCTCGGCATGGCGTTGATCTGGTGGGCAATCAGTGTGATGCCCAGGAAGAGTGTGATCAGCATGGTGCTCATCCAGACCAGCGTAAGCGCGGCGTTGCGGCTGCGCGGCTCGCGGAAGGCCGTGATCCCGTTGGAAATGGCCTCAATACCGGTGAGTGCGGTACAACCGCTCGAAAAGGCGCGAAGGATCAGAAACAGCGTGAGCGATTGTACGCTGGTGTGCATCACCTCCACTTCGGTGACCTGTGGCAGGGAGCCGCTGGCGGCGCGAATGCCGCCGACGATCAGCGTCAGAAACATGGTGGTCAGGAAGAAGTAGGTCGGGATGGCGAAGAAACGCCCGCTTTCCTTGACGCCGCGCAAATTGACGATCGTCATGAAGAAGATGACGCTGATGGCAATTTCAACGCGATAGGGCAACAGGGATGGAAAGCCCGACGTGATCTGGGCGACCCCGGCAGAGATACTCACCGCCACGGTGAGGATGTAATCTGTGAGCAGGGCGGCCCCGGCGATCTGCGCGGGGAGTTCGCCCAGATTGTCACGCGCGACGATGTACGCGCCGCCGCCATTGGGATAGGCGAAAATCGTCTGTCGGTAGGAGATCGTCACGATCGCCAGCAGGACCGCAATCGCAATGGCGATCGGGATTGAGAGCCGGAGTCGGGAGGCTGTCGCGCCCGCCATCGCCAGGATGATCAAGATTTCTTCGGTGGCGTAAGCGGTCGAGGACAACGCGTCCGAGGCGAATACCGCCAATCCTACTGGTTTGGATACACGTTGATGGGGCAAAGCCTGCGTTTCGAGCGGTTGCCCGATGAGCAGTTTGGAAATCGAGAAATTTGTTGCTTTGTTGTTTGCCATAGACAGATGCCTTGGTCATTGATCACATATGTTACAGGCACAGCCAAACACCGCGAGCTGACGCCGCGCTGGCGGGTAAGTTCCGGGTCCGGTCAGGGATTAATCAGGAATCAGAGGAATCAGTAGCCGAAACCGACTTGCGCCAGCCACCGTTACTATCGCGTTTTACACTCGCGCCGGTGGTCGGTTCCAGAATCGTCTGCCGCAAGAAACTATGCATGCGACCACTGCGGCGTTTCACCATGATAACTGTGACGTTGGCCCGCCGTGCGACCTCTTCCGGCAGATTGCCAACCAGGATATTTTCGAATAGAGGCTCTTCGCTGGCCCCAATCACAACCAGATCGTGCGCTTCCGATTCTTCGACGATGCAGTCGAGTGGATTTTCGTGCTCGACGGTCTTGGTGACCAGGCGCGGATAGCTGATCGTGGATGCGAAGCGATCCATCATCTTTTTCACGCGCACATCGGCGCTTTCGCGCGCGTTAGGGGCCAGGACTGAATACAGCATGATTTGGGGCGGCTCGTTCCCATGCTCCTGAAGCGCCATCGAAACAGCCAATTCGATCGAGCGCAGGCTGTTGGGGCCACCGGCGACCGGCACCAGAATGCTGTGCAAGGTGCGCTGCTTGCGGTAGCGCACGACGGCGACATCGGTAGGAGGGTTGTCGACAATGGGATCGATGACACTGCCAAATACGCGGCCTGCGGTGTTAGTGGTGCCGGGCCAGCCAATGACGAGCAGATCGCTGGCATTTTCCACTGCCGTCTTGCGCACAGCTTCAGCCACGCTGCGCCCCAGGCGGATCATCGTGTGCACTGGCACGTCGTAGTCGCGCGCCTGATCGATGACCATTTCGAGATGTTGACGGCCATCTTTCAGAAGATAGCGACCGTCCGCCAGAGATAGCTGCGGGGGCACTTCGGCAATCGACAGAGCCAGAATTTCACCGCCGTAATGCGTAGCAATCAGCGCGCCGATGTGTCCGAGAATGCGCGCCTGGTCTGGAGAAGCGACCGGGATCAGTACCGAATAATTGCGTGAAACCAATACCTCTTCGTGCAGAATGTCCGACGGTTTTTCCATCGATTCGATGCGCGAGAAGTGCATGTAATATAACAGCAAGCCGATGAGCAGCCAGACTGCTGTAACGTACCAGGCGATCGGGCTAAAGGTAAACAGGTAGACGGCCAGACCGAGATTCGTGATCAGCCCGATGATCGGCACGACCGGGAACCAGGGAATGACGAAGCCGCGATCGAGCAGTGGGCATTTTCTGCCGAAGCGTCATTACCGCCAGATTGACCTGCAAGAACAACAGCAGGAACATGATATCGGCTGAAGCGGCGACGTCTTCGATCGGCAGCGACCACGCCATGAGCGCCATGAACATCCCGGAGAGGATGACCGCCCAGTAGGGAGTATGGCGGAACGGGTGGATGCGAAGCGAAGATCGACGGGCAGATTGTGATCGCGCCCCATCGCAAACGACACGCGCGATGAGGAATAGGTCGTCGCATTCAGCGCGGACATGGTCGAGGCCAGCCCGCTGATCAGCAGCAGTACTTTACCGGCAGGCATGAACTGGCCCGGCCGCCTCGACGATGGCGGCTTCTTTCTGCTGACCCAGAAAGACATGCGGCAGCATGCCGTCCGGCGGCTTGATGGCGGCAATCGACACGAACGCGACGGCGACGTAGATGACGACGACGATGATAATCGCCATGAAGATCGCACGCGGAATATTGCGGCGAGGATCGATGACTTCTTCACCCGACTGCGCGATGATCTCATAACCTTCAAACGCGATGAACGTCAGACCCATCGCAATCAGCATCGCCGCCGGTGCCGTTGGGCAGAAAATCATCGGTGAAGCGGGCACTCCAGTTATCCACTTGCGCAGCGCGATGAATGCCGAACACGACGAACAGCGCCAGGATGATCACTTTGGCGATGGTGATGACATTGCCCACCGCGCCGGTTTCGGATGCGCCGCGGTAGTTGATGTATGTGAAGAAGACGATGATCGAGCGTGGTGAAGGCCAACGCCCAGAGTGTTTGCTGATGCCCAGCGTGGGAAAACCGGCCATGTCTCAGCAGATCGACGGCAAAATGCCCGAAGCCGAGGCGCATACAGGCTCCCGGCGACGGCGTGGGCAAACCAGCTCATCCAGCCCGACAAGAAGCCGTTGGCGCCGCCCAAGCCTTCTTTGACCCACAGGTAACCGCCGCCCGCTTCAGGGAAGGCAGAGCCAAGCTCAGCGTAGGCCATCGCCGTGAAGGTGGTGACGATGCCGTTGAGCAGAAAAGCCAGGATCAAGCGCCGGCCCAGCTTCACCCGCGGCGACACCGGTCAGGACGAAAATACCGGCCCCGATCATCGCACCCACGCCAATCATGGCGATGTCAAACAAGTGCAGATCGCGGCTGAGCATTACCTCATGGCTAGGGCCTTGCACCGGTGAAGTTGTCAGTCATATTCCGCCCCTCGTGTGTTCACAAATAGCGCCGCTCTCGGCGACGCTACAGGGTATATCTAAAGCGGCGAGCAAGCCTAATGCATTGAATTGCACGCTATTCATTGTGCAGAGTGCGCAATAGTTGAAGAATATACCACATTTCCGGAGCGAAATATAGATATACTTGGTCGATTTGTTCAAATGGTTTTATTCAAAATGCAATACTCAAATCGTGGACTGCACGGCGCGATTGGCATGAGCTTTGGCGCGACTCAGCCGGAACGAGTATAATGAAAAGAACATTTGTTCGTTGTGTCAACGCGAGCGATTCTATTGTGCCGCATTGACAGGTGTGGGGGGATTCTCTAAACTAGCTCTCGCAGGACCGGAACGACTGGCGGAGTGTGTGTGGCCGCGTACGCAAAGGCAGGATGAGGATGACTATCGATTTGGGCTTGGTTCGGCAGCGTGACATTAACCAGGAATTGCAGGAGTCGTACCTCGACTACGCAATGAGCGTGATCGTGGCGCGTGCGCTTGCCTGATGCCAGGGACGGGCTTAAGCCAGTGCACCGCCGCATTCTGTATGCCATGTTTGACATGGGGTGAGAACCGGCACGCCGTATAAGAAGAGCGCGCGTATCGTCGGTGAAGTGCTGGGCAAGTATCACCCGCACGGCGACATGGCCGTCTACGAGTTCGATGGTGCGCATGGCGCAGGATTTTGCGATGCGCTACGAGCTGGTCGATGGGCAGGGCAACTTCGGCAGCATCGACGGCGACGCGCCAGCCGCAATGCGTTATACCGAAGCGCGCATGGCGTCGATTGGCGAAGACCTGCTGCAAGACATCGAGAAGAACACGGTCGATTTCGAGGATAATTTCGACGGCACGCTGCAAGAGCCGACGGTGCTGCCTGCCAATTTCCCGAATCTGCTGGTGAACGGCGCGTCGGGGATCGCGGTCGGGATGTCCACCAGCATTCCGCCGCATAACCTGGGTGAAGTATGCGACGCGCTTGGTGTCATGCTGGACAACTGGGAAAACATGGACGACATCGGCGTGCCGGAGTTGATGCAGTTCATCAAAGGGCCGGATTTCCCGACCGGCGGGCGTGGTCTATACGCATCGATAACGGATCAGGCGAAGACCAGTTGCTGGCGGCGTATGGCGACCGGGCGCGGCAAAGTACGCGTGCGGGCCAAAGCGCATATCGAGGAACTGGGACGCGGACGCAGCCGGATTATCGTCAGCGAGATTCCCTACCAGACCAATAAGACCAGCCTGATCGAACGCATCGCGGATTTGTCACGCGGCGGGGCGTATCGAGGGCATCGCCGATCTGCGCGACGAAAGCGACCGCAACGGGCTGCGCATCGTGATCGAAGTCACGCGTGCGGCGGACCCGGTCGACGTGCTATCGTCGTTGTTCAAGCTAACGCCGTTGGAGAGCACGTTCAGCATCATCATGCTGGCGCTGGTGGATGGCGAACCGCGCCGGTTGAGCCTGAAACAAGCGCTGCGCGTGTACCTGGAACACCGCCTGGACGTGGTCCGGCGGCGCAGCGAGTACGATCTGACACGGGCGCGCGAGCGCGCGCATATCCTGGAAGGGATGCTAATCGCGCTGGACAACCTGGATGAGGTTATCGAAACCATCCGGCGCTCACGCACGGTTGAGACGGCACACGCCAATTTGCGAAAGCGGTTCAAGCTCTCCGACATGAACAGGCGACGGCGATCCTGCAGATGCAGCTCCGGCGGTTGGCAGCCTTGGAGCGGCGCAAACTGGAAGACGAGTACAAGGAAAAGATCGCGCTGATCACCATGCTTGAAGCGCTGCTTGCCAGCGCCGAAAATGATGCGGATGGAAGTCGCGCGCGAGCTGACGGAGATCCGCGAGACCTATGCCGACCCGCGCCGTACGGTGATTGTAAATGGCGCGGCGGGCAACGTGCAGGCGGAGGATTTCCTCGGCCCGAATGAAGATACCTGGGTTACGCTGACGGCCAGCGGCGCAACTCAGCCGCACCTTTAGTGACGCCGCGCCGCGCGTTACGACGGAGGTCAAGGATCCACCCTTCGCGATGATGGCCAGCAATACGACACATACGCTGTATCTCTTTACCGACGTGGGGATGGCCGCAACCGCCCCAGTCCAACTGCTGCCGCAGTCCGAAGATCCACAGCAAGGGGGTGTGGTCACAGCGTTGTGCTCCCTAACGATCGAGGATCAAATCACTTGCGCGCTGTCACTTTCGCCGGGATTGGAGGCGGGCTACCTGGTGGCGATTACCGAACTGGGGGAGGTGAAGCGGCTCAGTCTCGAAGACCTGCCGGGCATGTCGGCGCATCCGTTCAAATTTATGGATGTGGAGGACGGTGACCGGCTGCTGTGGGTTGGTTATGTCGACGATGACAGCCAGGTCGTGCTGGTCACGTTCCAGGGGCAGGCGATCCGGTTCGCGGTGAGTGATGTGCGCCCCACGGGGTTAGGTGCGGGCGGCATGCGCGCTGTGAAACTGCTGGGACAGCGGGATCGTGTGGTGGGGGCGGCGGTCGTCGACGAGCGGGCGAACGTGTGGGTATGCACGGATACGGGCGTGGCCAAGAGCACGCCGCTGACCGAGTATCCAGTGCAGGGGCGCGGCGGCCAAGGTGTGATCACGATGAAGCTGCCGAAGGACGCTGCCGGACTGACTGCGGCGACCGCCGGACGGATTGACGATAACATCGTGGTCGTGACGGACAAGCGCAAGCCGAAGTATATGCGGGTTGGGCTGGCAGCCCAGGGCGGGCGCAACACGCGCGGCGATTACGTGATTTCGATGTCCGAGACAGATGCGGTCGCGCGCGTGGTGCGGTTGGAGCCGCGCATCGCCGTGCCGGACGTGGCGCGCCCGGCGAAGGCATCCAGTGGCACCGATCAACGCGACGGCATGGACTTCGAAGACGAATACGACGTGCGTGACGACGACGAACTGACCGAAGACGACGAATAGCCCGGCGAATTCTGTAGGTCGGGGCGAATCCAATTTCAGAAGTGGAAATGACGGATCGACTCTTGACCTGGGGCAGCTTGTTCGTGAACGTCGTGGCTGTTTTCTATCTGGATTCGACACTGGCGGGTTCATGCGCGAGGCGCAGTGGCCGTTGGCGACCGGTAACGTGATGGTCGAGACCGGAAGCGGGTTGGTGTTCCTGTTCGCGGGAGTTTTCGCGGCACGAGCGTTCTTGGCGCGCGCCAGCTGGGAAACAGAAGAGGATAGGCGAGGCCGTCCCATGCGTGGGGCGGCCTTTTTCGCTGTTCAGTACCAGCCCAGGCGGCGGAACGCGTAGAGCAACCCACCGGTGAGGCTGACCATCAGCAGCAACACGAACGGCACGCCGATCGATCCCTGAAAGGCGGGCCAATTGTGTTCGAAGTTCATGCCGTAGAAGCCGCTGATGACGGTCAGCATGCCAATCACAACGGTGAACACGGTCAGGCGGTTGACAACCCGGTTCAGGCGGTTGGACACTGCCGACATGTAGAGGTCCATGATGCTGGTGAGCGTATCGCGAAAGGTGTTGACCATGTCCGCAATCCACATCAAGTGATCGTTGACATCGCGGAAGTAATGTTGCAGCAGCGTTTGGTCGATTTGCGCCAGATCGTGATCGCGCAGATTGTTGAGGATCTCGCGCTGCGGCCAGATCACACGCCACAATTCCAACAGAGTTCGCTTCAGCTCAAACAAGCGGTTGAGCAAACGCTCCTGCGGGTCGGTCAAGATATCGTCGCCAAGCTGGTCGATTTCCTCTTCGATGGCATCCATGATGGGGAAATACCCATCTACAACGGTGTCCATCAGCACGTACAATACGTACCCGGCCGACAGAGGCGGGTGGGCCGCCTGACGCTCGATGCGGCGCCGCGTTTCGGCGAGAAGGGGGAGATCGGTGGCATGCACGGTGACCACGTAATCCGGCCCTACAAACACGTCCAACTCTTGAAATGTCACGTCAGGACCGTTTTCGAGCGCGGCGGGATTGAGAATCGCGAATAGATAGCCGTTGTACGCCTCAATTTTGGGCCGCTGACGAAAGTTACGCGTATCTTCGATAGCTAATGGGTGAAAACCGAAAACATCGCGCATAAGGGCCGCGTCGTCATCCGTAGGACCCACGAGATCCACCCAGACCAGCCCGTTCTTTGTTTCACCGGCAAGGAAGGTCGGCAGGTCGGCATCCATGAACGGTGCAGTGATACCATCGGGTCCCACAAGCAGGATGGTTGACATTGGGCAGACTCCAGGGAGATTCGCTTCACGCGCCATCGGCGTGCGGTATTCCTATTGTAGCGCGATTGTCGAGATGGGTCGCGAGGGAAATCTTCCACCATACCCTGTTTCATCCTATACTACACACAAAGGTTTGCAGGTGTTGCGACCGTTCGTCCACTGTGTGAGAAGGGAGACGTTATGCTTGAAATCGTCAACCTGGATCAAACCCTGGGCAAGAAGGCGTGGAAAGCTCGGCGTTCCGCCTATCAACAGCGGCTCTACGATTTGCAGCGAGCCGCGTTCGACGCCAAGATGCCCACGGTGGTCGTGTTCGAAGGCTGGGACGCCGCCGGCAAAGGAACATGTGTCCAAACGCTGACCTCGCGCCTGGACCCGCGCGGCTTTACCGTTTGGCCGATCCGCGCGGCTCGCACCTCCGAGCAAAAACGGCCCTGGCTGTGGCGCTTCTGGAATAAGCTGCCCAACTACGGACACATGGCGCTGTTTGACCGGAGCTGGTACGGGCGCGTGACGGTCGAGCCGATGGAACACGGACTGCCAGAGCGCGAAGTGCTGCGCGCGTACACCGACATCGTCGATTTTGAGCGGTTGATCGCGCTGGATGGCACCGTGATTGTGAAGTTTTTTCTGCACATTTCGCGGGCGGAGCAGGCCCGGCGTTTCAAGCATATCGCGAAGGATCCGCTTGAAAGCTGGCGACTCGAGCCGGAAGACGTGGCGCGCCACGAGCATTATGACGCGTGGCTAAGCTCGTACGAAATCATGCTGGAACGGACGGATACGAGCTTTGGCCCGTGGACGATTGTTGAAGCCACCGATCGCTGGTTCATGCTGGACAAGATCTATCGCACGCTGTCGGCGACCATGGAGGCTCGTTTGGGCGAACTGGGGGCTGTGCCGCCCCTGATCAGCGAGGAAGAAGCGCAGGGAGACGAAGCGTATGCTTGAGACCGTCGATCTGAGCATGCGGTTGGAGCCGGATGAGTATCGTGCGAAGCTGACACAGCTCCAGGTCCGGCTGGGGACACTCGGCTTTCAGGTCTATCAGCAGCAGCGCCCGGTGATCCTGGCGTTTGAGGGTTGGGATGCGGCAGGGAAGGGCGGCGCAATCCGACGCGTCACGGAGCGGCTGGATCCGCGCGGCTACGTCGTGCACGCGATCAGCGCGCCCTCCGGAGATGACGCCCAACACCATTATTTGTGGCGCTTCTGGCGGCGATTGCCCGAAGCCGGGCAGATCGCGATCTTCGATCGCACATGGTATGGGCGCGTTCTGGTCGAACGTATCGAGGGCTTCTGCACTGAGACGGAGTGGCAGCGCGCTTATCGCGAGATCAACGAATTTGAGCGGCAGTTGGTCGAATTCGGCACCGTGCTAGTGAAGTTCTGGCTGCATATCGCGCCGGAGGAACAGTTGGCTCGCTTCGAGGCGCGGCAGCAGACGCCGTACAAGGCGTGGAAGCTCACCGAAGAGGATTGGCGCAACCGTGAGAAATGGGATGAGTACGCGCAGGCGGTGGAGGACATGTTGTTGAAAACCAGCACGACGATCGCGCCCTGGACGGTTGTCCCCGCCACGGATAAGCTGTACGCGCGCGTGCACGTGCTGCAAACGGTAGTAGACGCGCTAGAACGCCAGCTTGATCATGCCTTCGAGTCGGATCAAGAGCCGCATCACAAGAAGAAAAAGAAGGCCAAAGGATAAAATACCGGCAGGTCTACAATGGACCTGCCGGAAAGCTCAAGATTCGTATGATTGAAGGGTGTCTGGGTGGTTACATGCTGGCGCGAATTGCGGAAGCGAGCGATTGAGTTTCAGGGCCGGGCGCAACATTGAGCGAACGCTTAAGCTCACCTTCAAGTCGCTCATAGGTGTCCAGAGCGGCAGCAGGCAGCCCCAGGGCCTGGTAAAGTTCCATAATGGCGCGCGCGAGGTCTTCCCGTTGAGGACTGGTCGCCGCGGCGCGCAGGAAGTAGCCCAGCGCGTCCTGCTTGTCATCGTGGAGTTTGTGGATGCGGGCCGTCCCCGTAAGCGCTTCGGCGTAGCTTGACGCCAATTCCTCGCGGCGCGACTTGACCCACTCTTGATCCAGCGTGCTCAGGAAGGGACCGTGGTAGAGCTCGACCGCGTTATTCAGCAGCGCGATCGCTTCTTCATCTGTGGCCACGGCGGCATTCTGAACAGCTTCCGCGAACCTGACGACGTCATATTGCAGGTTGATGTCGGGCGAAATGCGGTAGAAACCCGACCAATACACTGTAAGGTCAGTCCCGAGTATTTCGGAGATCTTGCGCTTGGTGACGTGAAACACATTAGTCGCTTCGCGCGTGCTGAGCGTCGGCCAGAAGGTCTGGAAGATTTCATCGCGCGTGGTCATGCCGCGATCGACGAAATAGAAGAACAGCGTGCGCGGCAGTACACCGTCCCAGTGCTCGATCAGGCGCCCGTTAACGAGCACTCGCCCGGGGCCCAGCGCGCGAACCTCAAGCAGCGTTTTCTCCGAATGGCTGGCATAGTCGAGAATCATCTTGTCAGGATTGACCGGCACCAGAGCCATTTTTCCACGCAAATCGTCATAGGCCAACAGATCCATCGGCAGCTGGCGCGTGCTGATAATGATGCGCGCTCCTACATCAAGCTGCTGCGAAAGCGCAACCATAAACGGTGCCACGTCCGCTTGATCGGCCAGATCGTAGGCGTCGATGATTAGACGGATCGGGTCATGCGCGTTCAAGATTCCGGCGACGGTCGATGCAGCGGCTTCAGGGGCGGCGGGAAACGCCGGGATGTCGTCGCCGAGTTGGATGTTAAGAGCTTCGTTCAGCAGATCCAGAAATTCCGCGAGTGACAGGTCTGGTGAGGGCAGGCTCACGAAGACGGGCACGGCGTCGTCACCCAGCCACGACGCGGCGAAAAGACGGTGTTGCCCATAGAAGTCAGGATGAAGAATGACCAGACTGATCGAAGAATCGAGATTCTGCATCTGCTCCTTGGCGTAGAAAAATAAATCCAACGTTTTCATGGGTTGTTACTCCATCCTGAAAAGACGAGTAATGTGTGTTCGGATCAACAATCGCTGGTTGTTTTGTTATAAGCCAATACTTATACAATTTATTGGTCGCATTATACACGAATGATCTCGTTAGCACAAGATGGGTAGTACGAAGTTCCCGCCCTGGCAATAGTATGAAACAGGTTTGGGTATGGATCTTGACCGGTGATTCATGGATTTGTTCGTGTGACAGAGAAAGGGTAGAGGCAGGGAGGCGAGTGAGCGAATCAGGCGGTACGGCGGAAGGCTTCGACCACGTTTGGCAGGCGCTCAATTTTGGCCAGGATGCGTGCCAGCTGCTTAAGGTCGCGGATTTCCATTGTCAGCTCGAAGGTAGCAATGTTCTGGCGCGTGCTGATGTTAACATTGGACATATTGATATTTTCGTCGGCAATGACCGCACCGATATCGCGCATCAGTCCTTCGCGATCATAGGCGACGATCATGACCGGCACGGGGAAACTCTGGTCGCTTTCGGGTGGCCAGGTCACGTTGATGATGCGCTCGGGCTCGTTGGTGTTGATCACATTCTTGCAGTCAGCAGTGTGGACGGTGATGCCCTTGCCGCGCGTGATGAAGCCCGTGATTTCGTCGCCATAGGTGGGATTGCAGCAGCGCGCGAGGGTCACCAGCAGACCGCCGGTCTCGTCGATACGCATGCCTTCCGCTTTGACGCGCTCGTCCGGGCGGACAATCTTCGCCTCAAGATACTCCTCGTGTTGAGCTTCGCGCTCGGCCTCCAACAGGCGCAGACTGATGTTTGAGCCGGTGATCTCGCCGTAGCCGATGGCTGCCATAAGTTCCTCGGCGCGAGCGTAGTTCAACTGGATGGCAATCTCGTCGCGCGACATGGCGCTCTTGCCGAGCTTGCGCAGCTCACGGTCGAGCACTTCCTTACCGGCGGTGATCGCCTTTTCGCGCTCGCGGCGGCGGAACCAGGTTTTGATCTTGTTGCGCGCGCGCGTGGTCACCACGTAGCCGAGATCGCCGTTGAGCCAGTCCAGGCTGGGGCCACCCCGGTTGGCCGTGGAAATCTCAACGCGATCGCCGTTTTTCAGGCGATAATCCAGCGCCACGAGCCGCCCATTGACTTTGGCTCCCCGGCAGCGATGACCTACCTCGGTGTGGACGTAGTACGCGAAGTCGATCGGGGTCGCGCCTTCCGGCAGATCGATGATGTCGCCCTTCGGCGTGAATGCGTAAATGCGATCGGTATTGAACTGCTCGAGCATGCCTTCGACAAAGCCGTTCGCGTCGGTGGCGCCCGTTTCCTGAACGTCCTCCATCATGCGCCGAATCATCTCCAGGCGACGGTCAAACGCACTTTCGCCGCCCGAAGAGGCCCGGTTTTCTTTGTAACGCCAATGGGCCGCGATACCGTATTCAGCCTCTTCATGCATGCCGCTGGTGCGAATCTGCACCTCGAGCGTTTTGCCCTCGTTGTCGAGCACAGCCGTGTGCAGACTGCGGTAAGAGTTCTCTTTGGGCGACGAGATGTAGTCGTCAAACTCGCCGGGAATGGCGTGGAAGATATTGTGAATCACGCCGAGGGCCTGGTAACACTGCGGCAGCGATTCCACGATGATGCGGATCGCGCGGACATCGTAAATCTGGCGTGAAGGGCAGGTTTTTGCGTTCCATCTTGCGGTAGATGCTGTAGATATGTTTGGGGCGGCCCTGCACCTCGGCTTTGATGCCTTCTCGCGCGAACTGCTCCTGAATCTGGGCGGTGAGCCGTTTCATGTAGGCTTCGCGATCGGAGCGGCGCTCGTCGATCTGCGAGGCGATCTCACGATATTTCTCGGGATCGAGATAGCGAAATGCGAGATCTTCAAGCTCCCATTTGATCTGCCAGATGCCAAGGCGGTTGGCGATGGGAGCGAAGATTTCGAGCGTTTCCTTCGCTTTTTGGATTTGTTTGTGGGGCGGCATGTGGCCGAGCGTACGCATGTTGTGCAGCCGGTCGGCCAGCTTGATCAGGATGACGCGGAAGTCGGAACCCATGGCCAGAAACATCTTGCGCAGGTATTCCATTTCGCGATCGCCTGCTTTTCCGCCGTGCATGCCTTCGACACCTGTCGGGAGCAGCTTCAGTTTCGTGACGCCGTCCACCAGCTCAGCCACTTTGGGGCCAAACTCAGCGCTGATGTCGTCCAACGTGACGCCAGTATCCTCGACGACATCGTGCAGCAGCGCCGCCGCAATTGTGGTCGGATCCAACTTCATTTCGGCCAAAATCTGAGCGACTGCCACGCAGTGAATGATGAACGGCTGGCCTGACTTGCGGTACTGCCCATCATGAGAGAGCCGGGCGCGTTCGTAGGCGCGTTCAATTAACGCACGATCACTGCGCGATAATTCGGGCATCGCGTCGAAGATTCTGCTTATATCCACCGTTACTGTTTGCTGCATTGCGTCGCCCTTTGACGATCTCTCACAGCTTGGTGACCTAACGCTCACATGGCGATCTCTGCACGACCTGTGGCAAAGACGCCCCTCCCTACTCCAAGATTCTTCAAGAGATAACTGATCAAACCAACTTGTCGAGGTGCATTTTGCGGCATTTTGGGTATATTCTACACCAGATTGACTGAAATGATGTAGAAGAATTCTGTAAACTGCGAAGGAGTCCGCTGGTGAGTACTGCGAAATCCGATAAAACGGCTGTGGCAGCAGTCGCTCCACCCTGGGATTGGCTGCGGTTGGCCGCGATCCTGTTCTGCCTGTTCGGCATCTTCGTGGCCGGGTATATGACGTGGGCGGAAGCGACCGGCAACGAGACAGTGTGCGCCAATACAGGCTCGATTGACTGCGCCGCCGTGCAGCAGAGCGCGTATGCCAAGACGTTTGGGATCCCGGTGGCGGGCATGGGCTTGCTGGGATATCTCGTGATCTTGGGTGTGATTGTGTTGGAAGATCAGGTTGAGTTCTTTGCTACGTACGGGCGAACGCTGGTGGTTGGAATGGCTCTGTTCGGCGTGATTTTCCAGACGTATCTGACGTATGTCGAAGCCGACGTGCTGGGCAAGTGGTGCCAGTGGTGCGTGATGTCGTATATCACGATTACTGCCCTGCTGGTGATCGGCGGATACCGCCTGTACGACTTTTTGAAACCGCTGCGCCGGTGAGGCACGGTGCGACAGCACTCTCCGATAAACTCAAACGGGCGGCCCTAAAAAGAGCCGCCCAATTGTTTGTATGCCTGGAAAGGTAACCAGGGGACGATCAGTCGTTGGCGTGCTGGCGCAGCGTACGCATGAAGATATCTTCGTGTTCTTCGCGACGCTTGGCTTTCTTGCTGCGCTTCTTGGTGTTGCTGCGCCGCGCGGGAAGTTCCATATCCGAGCCTTCGAGCGCCTGACGCAGCGCCAAAGCCATCGCTGTGGGTAGTTCTTCGTCGGGTTCGCTTTCGTCGACAACCTGGAGAGGTTGTTCAAGTTGACGAACGCTCATGTCGATCTGCTTTTTGCGGCGGTTCACCCCGATGACCTTCACTTCGATTTGATCGCCTTGCTTCACGACATCGGAAGGGTCGCCCACGTATCCGTTGGCGAGCTCTGAGACGTGCACCAAACCCGGACGTTCGGCGCCAATATCAATGAACGCGCCAAATTTCTCAACGCGCACGACGGTGCCGGTGTGGATACTGCCCACGGTGACCTCGTTCCAATCGACGGCGGCGGGCTGGAGCATGGTCAGCCCGATGCGACCCTTGGTGCGATCGACGTCCTGCACCCACACGGTGATTTCCTGACCTTCGTGGAGGACGTCCGTCACGTTCTTGACGTGGCCGTCTGTGAGCTGCGAGATGTGGAGCAAACCGAGCCGCCCAACGCCGACATCAACCAATGCGCCGTATAGCTCGATCTTTTTGACAACGCCCTTGAGTTCCATCTTGGGTTTGATGGCTTCGAGGGTGGTTGGCGCGGGCATATCGGTAGTCATGAGTGAGCTCCTTATTTCGAGTTTCGAACCGGCGTGACACCGGGACCAAGTCTGGATGATGATCGGGCGGATTATACCCGCTCCTTCTTGACGGGTCAACGGTAGGTTTGTGGCACGTCAACGGAATTGACTAACAGCGTTGCGCCGGATTACTTGAGCGGAGAATAGCCGGGCCGCCCACTAGAAAAATACGGTGTGAGCGGCCCGAAACGAAGCGGTTGATGACGAAGTATTTTCTGCTGTGACTCTGGATCGGCGCGCGCTAGCTGGATGTCGCTTTGAGCAGCTCGGCCTGGATGATCTGATCAAACACCTCGAATGGCTGCGCGCCGATCGTATAGACCACGCCGTCGATGACGAAACCGGGTGTGCCGCGCAGCCCGTAGTTGGCGGCGGCCTGATAGTCGGCCACGACTTCATCGTAATAACGCTGGCTTGACAGACACTCGCTGAAGGTGCTCGTGTCTAGACCCAGCGAGGTGGCCATGGCGGTCAGCCCTTCTTCGGACAGTGGTGTCTGCTCTTGATTGACTTCTCGTTCGAACAGGCGATTGTGCATTTCCCAGAATTTGCCCTGGTCGTTGGCGCACTCGGTGGCCATCGCTGCGCGGAACGAATCCTCGCCGAAAATGGGGAAATCGCGGTAGACGAATTTCACTTGGGTCGGATAAGCTTGGAGAATCTGGGGAAGCGTCTGCTGGTACCAGCGCCCACAGTATCCACACTGGAAATCAGAAAACTCTACGATGACTACGGGCGCGTTTTCCGGCCCAACATACGGATCGTCATCTTCGGCGATGCCGGGTGGAATGATAGTCGGGGTAGGGGGAATAGGCGTGTTGGTGGGCCTCAGCGCCGCAACCTGAGTTGAGATCGAGCTGTTGATGAGCTGCTGCATCTGGTCGGTGGTCAACCCTGCGCCGGAACTCATCGGCAGCGCCGCGACCTGGGTCCCCACGACTTCCTGCACGATGGCGCGCACGTCGTCTCTGGTGAGGTTGTCGCTGGAGCTTGAGCCCGACAATGCGACCAGAACGACGGCGATCAGAATCACGGCAACCAGTGCCGCACCAAAGACATAAATCGACGTTGAGCCGCGCGGCTGGGGCATATCCCCGAGCGATGGCGGCTCCTGATCGCGCAAGGAGATCGGTTTTGTGCTGCCCCCAGTTGGTTCGGTAGGATGTTCTGCCATGTTGGGTTCCTAATGCTAAGCAAATGACCGTCAGCAAGTTGGGGATCTGCACTCCGCTCAAACTCCCGGTGACGATGCACGACATTGAAAATGCGCCCATCTCCAGCCGGAGGGCATGAGAGAAACCACCCAAGCATAACCGCCGATGGCGTTGCTCGGACACGGTTAGTGTGTGCGATTATACGGTTCTGAGCAGGTTCTGACAAGAGTTGGCGTTGGCGAATAGTGTGCAGAAATTGTGAGGAATGTTGACAAAAATACTGTCCCCCGTAGGCGTTTGATTGATACGAGGGACAGTGACATTTTGGACAGAGCGCTGGATCAATCGGTCTCAAGCGCTACCGGCTCGACCTCGTCATCCGAGCCACCGAATGCACCGAGCGGCATGATCTGGAAGGATTCCCTGATCAGCATTTCGATCTCGTAAGCTAACGCAGGATTCTCGCGCAGGTAGTCCTTGGCATTCTCACGCCCCTGACCGATCAGGCCGTCATTATAGCGGAAGAACGCGCCGCGCTTCTCCACGATACCGGCTTCTACGCCAAGATCGAGAATGTCGCTCTCTTTGCTGAACCCATGATCGTACATCAGATCGATCTCGCACTGGCGGAAGGGCGGGGCGACCTTGTTCTTGGTGACTTTCACGCGCGTGCGGTTGCCGACCGTTTCGTCTTTTTGCTTGATGGCTTGAATGCGACGAATGTCGAGCCGGACACTGGCATAGAAGCGCAGCGCGCGCCCGCCCGTCGTAGTTTCCGGATTGCCAAACATGACCCCGATTTTTTCGCGGAGTTGATTAGTAAACAGCACGGCGGTATTGGTTTGTTTGATCGCGCCGGAGAGCTTGCGCAGTGCCTGGCTCATCAAACGGGCTTGCAAGCCGACGTGGCTGTCGCCCATTTCGCCTTCGATTTCCGCGCGCGGGACCAACGCGGCGACGCTGTCCACCACGACGACGTCTAGCGCACCGCTGCGAACCAATGCCTCGGTGATTTCGAGCGCCTGCTCGCCGGTGTCGGGCTGCGAGATATAGAGATTGTCGGTGTCCACGCCGAGCCGCCGCGCGTAGATCGGATCGAGGGCGTGTTCCATATCGACGAAGGCACACACACCGCCCATTTTCTGAGCTTCCGCTACAACGTGCAGGCACAGGGTCGTTTTGCCCGAACTCTCGGGGCCGTAAATCTCGGTGACGCGCCCGCGCGGAATGCCGCCCACGCCAAGCGCAAGATCAATTGCCAATGACCCGGTGGGGATGACTTCCACCTGGAGATGGGTGGCATCCCCCAGACGTACAATGGCACCATCACCAAAGCGTTTGGTGAGATCGGCGAGCGTGTTATCTAAAGCCTTGCGACGGGGATCGTCTGCCATAGCTGGAACTCCACTCCCAGGTTAAAGTGTACGGACCGAATGGTATGTTACAGAACAAAGTTTAGCACATCTGTTCTGAAACGTCAAATGTTCCGAACGAAACTCGAACACTGTATACCAACGGTGGGAGGCAGCGCGCCCGCAGCGGTAAGGTGAACCAATGCGGGCGCGGTCTTCATTCTATGGTCGTACGGGTGACCCTAATCCTGAACGAGCGTCAGGGTATAGGTCCCTTGAGTGCCGCCCACGTTCAATCCGTAGTGAGTGGCGATGATGTAATAGGTGCCGCTTGACGCAAGCGTCACCTTGTCGATGACCGAGTTCGGATTATCGACCGGCACCACGTCGTCGTTATAAGCGACCTGAATGCCTTCAGGCGAGATCAGGTACAGCGCGGGATCGAGGTTGCCGCCGGTTTCGTTCATGCCGATGGTGACCTGGTCGCCCTGTGTACCGACGAACGAGTACACCACAAAGCGCTGCTGATCGGTCACGCTGCCCGACACTGTCTGCCCGTAGGACAGGTTGGTGGCTGACGCCAGCATGGTCTGATAGTTGAGCGTGGAGGCGTTGGTCATGTCGAAGAATCCGCCCGGCCCGGCGATGGCCGTGCCGTCTGATTCCACGCGGAACGTGATCATGTAGCGGGAGTTGAGGCTGGCGGACTGCACAGTATTGATGACCGTCTGACCCTGGACCGTTACCGACAGGCCGAAATTGACCGGAGAAGTGTCGTCGCAGGAATTCTGATACCAGACTTCGATTTCATATACGCCGGGCAACTGACGATTAGCGGGCCAGTAGATGTAGGACACCGGGCTGGTGGTCGTGTTCGTGCAGCCGACATTGCCGCCCGCTTCGAGGATGCCGCCGCTCTGGATAGTCGGCGAGTCGTCGTAGACCGAGTCCCCGTTCGGATCGCGAACCAGCAACTGAACGTCGGCATTGGTTGTCCATTCCAGTTTGACGTCGATGAAGCCCTCGGTGAGCGTCGTGCCGGTGGGCGCGGGCGTAACGGTCGTCTGACCGGCGACCGGCGTGGCGTTTTCGGCCACGGTGGCGAGGCTGAGCGTGTAGTCGCCTTCGGTGCCGCCAATGGTCAGGCCGTACCGTGTAGCGATGACTGTGTATTTGCCGTCGGCGGCCAGGCTGCGCGTGATGGCGGAGTCGGTCGTCTGGTCGGAGGCGTCATCGTTGTTGGCCAGCGGGCTGCTGTCGGGCCCGAGCAGAACAAGGTAAGGATCCAGACTGCCCGAGGTGGCGCGCATATCGATCTGGACGGTTGTCCCTGCGGTGCCGTCAAAGCTGTAGGCGCGTGCGGGTGAAGCGTTGGTGAGCGTGCCCGACACGGCGCTGCCGAGCGCGACGGGATCGGCATTAGTGATCTGGTTGCGGAAGATAGCCGTATCCAACCCGGCGTTGACGCCACCGTTCTGCATGGTCCAGGTGCCATCAGTGCTCAGAACGAGCCGCGCCAGATACTCCTGGCCGGGGTTGATGGTGCCGGTGAGCGTCTGGCTGGTTTCCGCGTTGACGGATGTCGTCAGCGTGAACATCTGGGGTCCGCCCACGTTGCAGACATCGGTATAGTAGACGATGATCTCGTAACTGCCAGCCGGGACCGTGCCTGCGGACCATGCAATGACCTCGGTCGGGCTGTCGGCGGTGGCGGAGTCGCAGTTAGCGTTGATGTCCGCGTCAAGGGTGCCGCCGCTGGGTGAGCCCGTATTGAATCGTTGGACCGTCCCGCCGACCGGATCGCGCACTTCCATATTGAGGTTGACCGCAGCATTCCAGGTCAACTCGAAGGTAATTCCGCCGTCGGGCAGCGTCACGGTGAGCCCGCCCACTTGCTGGATTCCACTCATGCGCAGGGTGTAGACGCCGCTCGCGTCTCCCTGCGCGCCACTGCCGCGCATCACCGTGACGTGAAACACCCCAGATGAGGGGATCGTCAAATCGGCGATCGAAGCCGTGGTGGGTGTTTCCAGGTCGAGATCCTGGGCGATGACGTTGCCGCGCTGGTCGGTGATCACGACGACCGGGGCCAGGGCGTCAACTTCGGTGGTGACATCCACCGTAATCGAATCACCGGCGCTGGCCGTCAAGGCATAGACCTGCATAAAATTCTGGGCGTTGAGCGTGCCTGTCACGACATCGCCCACCGAGATGGGGCGGCCCGTGCCGCCCTGAGCGAACACGGTGGTTGTGAGCTGCCCTGCCAGGCTGGCGCACAACACGACAGCCAGCAGCAGCACGCCCGCGCGCAGTGCTAGGCGATGGTGGCGTCTAGGGTAAGTTATGCTCTCCATACTCTAAATCACTCCTCATTACGCGCGGCAGCCGCTCGCCACCGCTCAAAATTGGTCACAGTGTAGCCAATTGGCACGGCAAAGGCAAAGGTTGACTCGCCGTGACAGGTAAAAAGCGGACAGTCGTAGGGTACACGCCCGTTTTGACGGGGTTACCCGATACAAGTGTTATGAGGCGGGTTGGGGTGTCGCCGCGACCTCATAGCCCAGCGTAACGAAATTGGTGGTTCCCGCCGCGACCGTCATCGTCTTGGCGAAGCGCTGTCCGCCGAGCGTGACGCTGATCTCATATTCGCCTTCGGGAATGTCGCCCAGAACAAAATTCTCTTGCCAGGCCGGATCGGAATCCACTTCCCAATCGCGAGTCTGGCCGGGTTTCTTGGGCCGGATGTAGGTCGAAGTTGTCTCAACCACGCGTCCGCGCTGGCTCACAGTCACGATTACGTCATCGATCAAGCTGCCATCGAAACCGGTCACGCGCCCCGCAATCACCCCGGTGCCGACATAGGGCGCGATCCACAGTAGCGGATTGTACACTGAATAGTATTTGGCTTCTCCTAACCGGACTTCCAGATGGACGTGCGGGCCGCTCACATCGCCGGTAGCGCCGCTCAGACCGATCACGTCCCCAGCTTCGACGTGCTGACCTTTGGTTACGAGCAGGGCGGTCATATGCGCATAAAGGGTGTAGAGTTTTTGGCCGTGAAACCCGAAATCATGTTCGATGACGACGACATTGCCGTAGGACGCGTAAATGTCGATGTCCTTCGGGCTGTTGACCTTGCCGCCGTTATCGGCGAAGACAACCGTACCGGCCCCGCACGCGTGGACTTTCTCGCCAACCGGGTTGGGCATATCGACGCCGTGATGCACGCGCCATTCGTTGGTGGGGCCATCAGAACCGAAAGCATAATAGAAAATGCTGGCGCTGTTGGCACTGGCATCAACCGGGCGAACCAGCCAGAAATGATCATCGGAGTGCGCGCCGAGAGGGACCTGTTCGGGCGGAGGTTGGAACCCGATTGTCTGGTTGTCTTGTTGCTGAGCGATACCCGTTGGGCTGGGAAAGGGAGTCGCACCTGAGAGTGCGGCTGCCGGTTCGGCAGGGCGAGCTGTCGCCGTTGGCAAAGGCGTGATCGGCACTAACACCGGCTCGACGACGGCAGCGGCAGTGGGCGAGGGCAGCAACGTCGGCGCGACAAACTGCGTCGCCTCTGATTCCAACGTGGACAGCGGCGTTGACGCCGCCGCGATCTGCGCCTCAAGCGCGATCTGCCATTCGGCACGAGGCGCGTCGCCTTCGGTAGCGGTGGCGGCAGGTACGGCCACTGTCACATCAGGCTGGTTGTTTTGCAGCATATAGACCGCGCCGAGCGCGACCAGGATAATAATAATGATGAGTCCTTCAACGTGATGCGTGCGTTCCATGTGCGTCTCGATGGCTCACTGAAGGTCCGGCGGGACGGGCGTTGGGGAGCGCCGAATCTGCGGGGTTGGCGATGAGGTAGGGAGCGGCGGCGGGGCCGGAACAGCCGTCGCGTCGCTCAGGAAATTCTGCAATTCCTCAGGTGTATACAATTCCAACATGGCGGCATCCCAGCTCAGATTATCGGTCTTGGCGAATTCCCAGAACTGGATCGCGCCGAAGTTGAACTGCCACGTGCGTTGCGCGGGCAGCCGAGTCCAGCCGTAATCTTCAGCGAGGGCCGTCAGATCCACGTAATAGCCGCTGGGGACGCTGGTTTTCAACTTTCCGCCGCGCTCGTAGTCGTCCACGTTGCCGCTGCTGCGCGCGGCGAAGTCCCAGGGTAGTTTGCGCAGCGGCTCGCCGAGTGCGCCGTTCTGAGCATCGGCGGCGACCCTTACGTACACGCGCCAGTATGTATTGACTTCGACATCTTCGCGAACGACCTCGATTGGCGCGGGTGGCCCGGCATAAACCAGGTTGCGATCGATGGCGAAGGCGCGGCCAGCGTAATGCCAGTTTTGACGCGGCTCACCCGGATCGGGCGGGCGACTTTGACTCCAAAACGCATCGGCGAGTGCGCCGAGCACATCGTACCCGGTTTTGGTCAGAGCACGCTGGCGCAGCGCCTCGAACGAATCGTTGACGCGGTCTGAGAGAAAGGCCTGCGGCGCGTTCACGTTATTGAGCTGGGCCATGCCGTAGCGCCCGGAAGCCTGTACGCGTTCGTTTTCGACATAAAGAGGTTCAGTTGTCTGCGGGTCAGCGGGCACGCCGCCGCCAACCACAAAAGCTTGTGGCAGAACCGCCGCGGTCCACTGGGGATCCGTCGCGCGATAGGGCAGGGCGATGGCGTCTGTCGCTGCCCCGAAGCCGCCGATCGTACCTGAGAGAATCTGGGATTCACGGCGGTAGTCCAAAATGTAGGCGAGGCTGCCATCGTTGGGGGACCAAGTCGGCATTTTGCCGCGCCCGACCAGTAGCGGGCTGGCTTCCGGCTGCTGCGATGGTTTGACGTAGACTCCCTCGACGCCATCCACGACCGCGCTGTAGGCGACACTGCTGCCGTCGTGGCTCCAGGTGGGATAGTCTTCGTTGATGTCTGACGTGTTGGTTAGATTGGTCGCCCGTGAATCGCCACCGTCCGGGTCCAGGCTGAGCAGGTAGATGTCCTGATTGCCCGAGCGCCAGCTCGTGAAGGCGATGTTGCGTCCGCCGGGTGACCAGTCTGGCTCCATGTCGGGGCCAGGCGCGAAGGTGGCCCGATAAGCACCGTCCGTCGCGGCGCGTGCCGGGTCAGAACTGATGATGTAGATATCCAAATCCTCTGTATCGGCGTTGTACCCCTCATAAGCGAGGAACGCGCCGTCAGGACTCCAGGTGGGGGCGGCCTCAAAACCGGGCGTGCGCGTCAGGCGCGTGATTGCCCCGGTGGCAATGTCGAGAATATATAGCTCCCAGTTGCCGTCGCGCGTGCTGGCGAAAGCGACCCGTGTCCCATCCGGACTCCAGGCGGGATCGCGATCATCAGCGGGGCTGTTGGTCAGGCGGAGCGGGTTGGTTTGCCCTACGCCCAGCACCCATAGATCATCCTGGGCATTTTCGTGCAAGGTGTAGACCAAACTGCCACCTGCCCTCAGCGGGTCCGGGATCGCCGTGCCGGTCGGCAGCGGCGTGGGGAAAATGGCGGTCGGGATGGCGGTGTTCTGTGCCTGGGGCCAACCGCCCGCCGGGCCCAACGGCTGCTCGTTCGAGCCGTTGTCGGAGGTTTGCAGCACTACGACGGATAACAAAATGAGCAACAGCAGCACGGCAAAGGCGCTCAGCGCACGGTTTTGGGCGCGCAGCGGGTCTTCGGTGACGATCGGGCGGCGTTGAGCTTCCGTAGTGCGTTGGGCCATGCGACGGCCACGCGTCGTCGTCTGGGTGCCTTCGTAGGCCTGTTGGGCAGTGTCACGTGTGCGGGTGGCAGTGCGTGTCACTGTGCGGATCGTGAGGACGACTGTTCCGGCGATGGCCTGCCACGTGCCGACAACCAGCACCAGCAGCCCGTGTTTAAGGACGGACGCCTGTTCAACGCTAAGCATGGCTGCCCACGCACCAATGCGCAAGAAGGCATTACTCAGCCTGTCAGTGACACGGAACGCGCGTACCAGCATGAATGTGCCCTGTTGAGTGTAGACCTGGAATGAACCCCGCCCGGAGGGTCAGCAGACCGGACCCTTACCAGCGAATTCTACAGAAAAAGGAAAAGCCGGGCAAACTTTGAGAGTTGCTCCCATTTTTGCGGCGGAAAATGGCGACCACTCAAGATCGTTACGATATGTCTTATGGTGATTGCCCGACAATTTCGGATCAGACTGGCCAGTCGCCTGCCACATAGCCGATCGCCAGTGCGGACGGCCCGACATGCACGCCCAGCACTGGGGCGGTAGGAATCATTTTGAGATAGACGCAGTCGAATTGTTCGGCCAGCCGTGCGTTAAGCTGCGTGGCCAGGGTGGGATCGTCACCATAAAGCGAGATGAGTCGCAGTTTGCCGCCCGTGCCGATCTGATCAGTGATGTGGGCTAGGAAGGCATCGATGGCTTTGGGGAGGCTGCGCACGCGCCCGGCGGTGATGTATGTACCTGCATGTTCGCCGGTCTTGGCGACGGTGACGATCGGCTTGATACGCAGCACCTGGCCAAGCTGGTAGCGCACCGCGCCGATGCGCCCGCCGCGGTGTAAGTAACTGAGATCGTCCACGCAAAAGAGCATATCCCCGTTGAGGTATTCCTTCTTGAGAATCTCAACGATCTGGCTGATCGCGTAACCACGTTCTGCCGCTCGCGCGGCGGTCAGTACCTGGAGACCCATGGCGGCGGTCAGCGTGCCGCTGTCGTGCACGGTGATACCGAACTCCGGCAGTTCTTTGGCGGCCTGTCGCGCCGTGTTGATCGTGCCGCTTAGTCCTTCGCTGAGATGAATGGACAGAATCGGCGTACCAGGACGCGCGACCTGGCGGTACATTTCTTTGAACTCAGGCACAGTCGGCTGCGAGGTCGAGGGATGAACGTCACCGCGCGCCAGCCGCTGGTAAAACTGTTCTTGCGAAATATCCACTCCGCTGCGGTAAGATTCGTTTCCGAACAGGATGCGCAGAGGCGCGACGGTAATCCCATACCGTTCGATGTCTTCGGGCGGGATGTCGGACGCCGCGTCGGTGACAATTATTGGCGGGCGGGTGGAAAGTTCTGGTGCTACGGTCACGAGTTTCTCCTCATTAACGACAATTGGGTAGGAACGGCACAGTCTGAGATCAGTCTGCCCCGGGTTGGATGATTTCTGACGCGAAGGCAAACAGCGCGGCCGATCCGCCCGTGTGCCAGAACAGAACGCGCTGCCCGGCAGTCAGTTCGCCAGAACGGATGAGAGCGATCAGTCCTGCCAGAGCGCGCCCTGTGTAGACCGGATCAGCCAAGATGCCTTCATGACGCGCCAGGAGCCGGATCGCCTCCCTTTCAGGTTCACCAACAACAGCATACCCACCGCCCAAGAATCGATCGTCGACGCTCAACTCCTGGGAATTCAGTGACGCCGCTGGCAGTCCCAGCAACTCAGCCCCAGCACGGGCCAGCTCAATCACATCCGCGGTGAGATCGGGAGCGGGACGATCCACACTGATGCCGATCAGACGCGTGGTCGCGGGTAATTCTGCCACGTGCGCGCCCAGAAGCATTCCGGCCTGGGTGCCGCCCGAACTGGTCGCGAAGATAACCGCGTCAAAGGGAGGATCGGCGGAGGTTTGTGTCATGAATTCGCGCATGGCGTCCACGTAACCGAGCAGTCCATAAGCGTTCGAGCCGCCGTAGGGGATCACGTACGGCGTGTGGCCCGTCCGGCGCAGCTCATTCTCAACTTGCGCGATTGTTTTGGTGTAAGGCGAGCGCTCCTCAGTCCAATGAATTTCCGCGCCAAGCACGTGATCGAGTAACAGATTGCCCGACTGTTGGAGCGGTGCCTTTCCTCCCGGCGCGTAGAGCACGAGATGCGCGGCAAGTGCACAGCGCGCAGCTCCGGCAGCAGTTTGCCGGGCATGGTTAGACTGGGTGGAACCCGCCGTGATCACGCAGTCGGCTCTGGCGGCGATCGCCTGTGCCAACAAGAATTCGAGCTTGCGGGCTTTATTGCCGCCGGTGGCCAGTCCGGTCTGGTCGTCGCGCTTGATGAAAAGTTCGGGACCGCTGAGCGCGCGGCTCAAGTTGGGCAGCGCCTCAATAGGAGTGGGCAAGTGCGCCAAGCGAACGCGAGGGAGTGCGTCAAGTTGAGCCAAAGCAACAGTGTTCAAGGCCAAATGTCCATTACATACGTGATTAACAACGCAGGCTGTGCATATCACCATAGGCTGACAGCGTGGGGGCGAGTATACTCTACCTGGTATTCTGTACAAAACGTTGGTCGGCAGATAAGGAGGGTGAGTCTTTGCCAGATGTAGTAGCGACTTCATTGTTTGACGAAGCGGCGCGTGCCTTTTTGCAGAAAGCGTTGATTGCGCGCGTGTCGGTGATTGACGAGGAGGGTTATCCGCACACGGTCCCGGTGTGGTTCATGTTGGACGGCGACGATGTAGTGATCATCAGCGTCCGCGAGACTCGTAAGGTCGGCTTTGCGGAGAAGAATCCTAAAGGGGCGGTGACCATTGGCGGCGATGAAGGGGATGGAGGCGGTTACTTAATCAAGGGGGATTTTGTGATCGAGCCCGATCCGGATGACGCGTGGACGAGCAAGGTCACGCGTCATTATGAACCGCCCGAAAAAGCCGCGCAAGACATCGCTGATTGGGCTGACCTGGATATCATCGTGCTGCGCTTGAAGCCCAGGCGTGTGATCAAGGTGGCGTAAAGTGATGGCCCGTGGACTGCCGCAGCCGGACGAGCGCGGCGCGATTATGCTCGTGACAGGGGAACGCCTCGCCGGTAAATCGACGCTGCTGCTGGCGCTGCGCGAAGCGGCGCAGCACGCAGGACTGCGCACGGGCGGATTTTTGTCGGTAGCGCGTTTTGCCGATGGTGAAAAGACCGGAATTGACTTGATGGATGCGGCGAGCGGTTTAGCCGTCCCACTGGCAACGGTTGGGGGCAGCGGGTCGGTGCAAACCGGGCATTACACGTTCAATCCGGCGGCGCTGGCGGCAGGTGTGAAGTACGCTGAGGCGGGCCGCGATGCTGACCTGTTCTTTGTGGACGAGTTGGGACCGCTAGAATTGGTCCGAGGCGAAGGATGGGCGTCAATATTGCCCATCATCGGCGCGCGGGCATATGGCATAGCGTTTGTGGTCGTGCGGCCCGAACTACTCGACCGGGCGCGCACCGTGCTGGGACTGGAACCGGAGACGCCGTTAATCACGGTGACGCGCGAGACTCGCGACGTGCTGCGGGCCGAGCTGGTTATCTGGGTCGCTGAGCTACGCGCTTAGGCTTTCGGAAAGATAATCACGTCCGGGTTTTGGTCGCCTTTGTGATGGTGATCGTCATCTTCGTCCACGCCAAGCACGCTCTCCAGAATGCTTGAAACAAAGCCCACGATCAAGCCGCCCAGCACGGCCCACCAAAAGCCGTCGACCTCGAAACGTCCTCCGGCCAGGGCGTCGGTGAGAAGCAGCATCAGTCCATTGATCACGACGGCGAACAGGCCGAGAGTCAGGATGATCAGCGGGCAGCTCATGATGATTAGCAGCGGCTTGACAAGGGCGTTCACGATGCCGAATATCAGCGCGACGAGCGCGAGCGCGCCGAGATTGTTCTGGTCGATGTGAATGCCGGGCAGAATGGCAGCGGTGATCGCCAGGGCGAGTGCGTTCACGATCAGGCGAAGCAGGAATTGGCGCATAGGTCATCTCCTGTGAAAAATGAATTGTGGAGAGATTCAAGCGTAACGCAAGAGAAAAGCCAGCGCCAGTCTCAAGGCACGCGTTCGACCGTCTGCTCGAAACGTCCGAAATTGTAGTAGGCGGCGCATGCTCCTTCGGAGGACACCATCGGCGCGCCAAGCGGTTTGCGCGGCGTGCATTCTTTGCCGAAGGCCGGACACTGGTTGGGCTTGAGCACGCCCTTGAGCACTTCACCCGCGTGGCACAGCGGTGATTCCTGCGTCTGGATGTGCCCGACGGAAAAGCGGCGCGACGCGTCGTAAGAGGCATAGGCGGCGCGAAGCTGCCAGCCGCTGTCGGGAATCAGGCCGATGCCGCGCCAGTTGCGATCGCAGTTTTCGAAAACCGTCGCGATGATGTCCATCGCAGGGCGGTTGCCCGCTTCGGTGACGACGCGCTCGTAGGCATTTTCGACCGCCGGACGTCCCGCTTCGAGCAGGCGCACGGTGCGCAAGATGCCGCGCACGATGTCCAGTGGCTCGAATCCGGTCACGACCATTGGCACGCCGTATTTTTCGACGAGGGGCGGATATTCCCAATAGCCCATCACCGCGCAAACGTGACCCGCCAGCAAAAAACCCTGCACCTCGACGTCCGGCGCGCTGAGCAGCGCCTCAAGCGCTGGCGGTACGCGCACGTGCGAGACGAGCATCGAGAAATTGGGGATGCCGAGTGTTTTCGCCTGGTGCACCGCCATCGCATTGGCCGGGGCGGTTGTCTCGAAACCGACGCCGAAAAATACGACCTCTTTGTCCCGGTGGTCGCGGGCGATCTTCAAGCACTCGAGTGGGGAATAGACGACACGTACGTCGCCGCCTTCCGCTTTGACCTGGAACAGATCCTTCTGAGAGCCGGGCACGCGGAGCATATCGCCAAAGGACACCATGATCGTGTTGGGCAGGGAGGCGATCGCAATAGCGCGGTCGATCATCTCCTGGGGCGTGACACAGACCGGGCAGCCCGGACCGTGAATCATCTCAACGCCGGGCGGCAGCAGTTGGTCGATGCCGTATCGGATGATCGAATGCGTTTGCCCGCCGCAGACTTCCATGAGCCGCCAGGGACGCGTGGTGATGCGGTGCAGCTCGTCTAGCACTTCGCGGACACGCCCGGCGTCGCGGTATTCGGTGATGTATTTCATGGTGTGACCCTTCTTCTGGACGAAATCGCAGTTGATTGATCGGACTGGCTAGTCCGGCGCGGACTGCGGCGGTTCGCCGAGTTCGTCGCCCAAGATGCCGATCTCGTCCAGCAATTCGAGCGTTTCTAGCGCCTCGTCCTCATTGATCAGGTTGAGGGCGAAGCCCACGTGCACGATGGTGTAATCACCAATTTGTGCTTCGGGCACATAGGCGAGACAGGCTTCGCGGACGACTCCGCCGAAGTCGATCTTGCCCATCATCAGTCCTTCAGTAACGTAGATGTCGACGATTTTTCCCGGTATGCCAAGACACATGGACCAGTCCTCCTCAGAGCCAACACAGGTGTGACGCGACGGACGGCGGCGGTCAGGTATGGCGGACCTGGTAGGCGGCAATGGCAGCCTGCCCCAGCGCCAGCCCGCCGTCATTGGGCGGCACCAAATGGTGAGTGTACACGCTAAAGCCGGCTTCTTCCAGGCGATCCACGGCCAGACGGTGCAACGCGTTATTCTGGAATACGCCGCCGCTTAGGGCGACGTGCGTTACGGCGGTCCGCTGGCGCGCCAGCAGGCACGCGTCCCGAATCATGGCCGCAACCCCGGCATGGAATCGTGCGGCAATGCAACTGACACTCGTGCCCGCGCGCACATCGTCCAACATGGCGCGCAGCACCGGCGCGGGATCGATCGTGAACGGCGCGGCAGGGTCGGCGGCAGGCAGAAGATCGAAGGGATACGCCTGCGCAGTGTTCAGCTCCACCGGATCGATGGCAGCTTCAAATAGGATGGCGGCTTGCGCTTCGTAGGTGACGACTTGCAGGACACCGACCAGCGCGGCCACGGCGTCGAACAGGCGGCCCATGCTGGACGTCAGCGGCGCGTTGAGCCGTTTCTCCAATTGCTGGCGAATGATGGTGCGTTCTCCCGCGCGGGCGGCAGCCGTGGGCGCGAGGTCGTCGTCCCAGGGCAGACCCGCGTTCCACAGATGGGCCAGGGCGGTGCGGTACGGGCGCAGCGTGGCGGCATCACCGCCGGGCAGCGGCACATAGCGCAAGTGGCCCAACCGCGTGTACCCGGCGTAATCGCCCAACAGGATTTCGCCACCCCAGATCGCGCCGTCCGGGCCGAGGCCGGTGCCGTCGAAAATCACGCCGATGACCGGTTCCCCGGGCGGGTGCTTGTGTTCCGCAAGACAACTTGCCAAGTGGGCGTGATGGTGCTGCACGGCAATATGCGTCCCGGCGCGGCGCAGAGCGTAGCGCGTGGCGAGATAATCGGGATGGGCGTCGTGGGCGATGATCTCTGGCGCGACGCGGAACAGGCGGCCCAGGTGCTCTATACTGTGCTCGTAGGAGCGCAGCGCGTCGTAATTGGATAGATCGCCGATGTGCTGACTCATGAATGCCCGATCGTCGCGCGCCAGACAGAATGTGTTCTTGAGCTCGGCCCCAACGGCCAGCAGCGGCGGCGTATCAAAGGGCAAGGGAATCGGGTAGGGCGCGTAGCCTCGCGAGCGGCGCAACGGCACAATGCGATCGTCCAGGGCACGGACGACCGAGTCATCACAGCGGATGTGGATTGGGCGGTCGTGCACCAGGAAGGCGTCCGCCAGCGGGCCGAGTCGATCCAGCGCGTCGGCGTTTTCCGTGGCGATCGGTTCTTCGCTGAAATTGCCGCTGGTCATCACCAGGGCGGGCGGGAAGCCAGGCGCAGGCTCCAGCAACAGATGATGCAGCGGCGTATAAGGCAGCATGACACCCAATTCGCGCAGCCCTGGCGCGACAGCCTCGGCGATAGCGGTGCCCGGTTTCAATGGCAGCAGGACGATCGGGCGCTCGCGCCCGGTGAGCGCCTGCGCTGCCGCCGTCCCCACGTCACAGAAGCGAGTGACGGTAGCGAGGTCCGGCATCATGACAGCAAAGGGTTTCGCCACGCGGCCCTTGCGCGCCCTCAGCGTGGAGATCGGCGCCGGGATTAGTGGCATCACAGGCCAAATGAAAGCCGCCCAGTCCTTTGATGGCGACGACTCGACCTGCGCACAACAAGGCGCGCACAGCCTCGATCTCGTCGGGGGCAGGTCGTCCCACTCTGCGGGAGCCGGCTGGCACGGACTGGGCACCAGCTCCAGGCGCGGCCCGCACACCGGGCAGGCGTTCGGCTGGGCGTGGAAGCGGCGGTCCAGTGGATTCTCGTACTCGGCACGGCAGTCCGGGCACATTTCGAAACCGGACATGGTGGTTTTGGGCCGGTCGTAGGGGATGTCCTGAATAATCGTGAAGCGCGGCCCGCAATTGGTGCAGTTGGTGAACGGGTAGCGGTAGCGCCGGTCGGTGGGATCGAAGATTTCGGCCAGACATTCATCACAGGTCGCGACGTCGGGCGAGATGGGCTGGTACGCGCCCTCGACCGCCTCACTGTGCCTGATCTCGAAACGCTCGAAGCCATTGGAAGGGATCGGCGCGTGGGTCACCTGCTCGATGCGCGAGAGCGGCGGGGCTTCGTCGGTGATGGCATGCACGAACGCCTCGATCGCGGCGGGATCGCCTTCGACTTCGATATCGACGCCCGCCGATGTGTTACGCACCCAGCCCGCCAGGGTATGCCGCAGGGCCAGCCCGTAGATGAAGGGACGAAAACCCACGCCCTGGACCACACCGCTGACATGCACGCGCCGTGCGGCGATCACATGATTGTTCACGTTATTTCGCGGCACCCAGCGATTCACGGCGCGCGACCAGTTTCTCGCGCAGCCAGTCCAGCCACGCGTCGAAGCCTTCGCCCGTGCGGCACGAGACCGGGAAGAAGGCCAAGCCTGGGTTGAGTACTTCGACTCCGTGCCGGAAGTAGTCCACGCGAAAACCCATGTATTCCTGCAGATCCATTTTGTTGAGCAGTAGCACATCCGCGCCGCGGAACATGCCAGGATATTTATAGGGCTTGTCGTCACCTTCGGGCACGCTGGCGATCACCACCTTGATGTGCTGGCCGAGATCGAAGGCCATCGGGCAGATCAGGTTACCCACGTTTTCAATGATGAGGAGATCGAGCGCGTTGAGATCCATCGAGGGCAGGGCGTTGATCACCATGTTGGCGTCCAGGTGGCATTCGCCGCCGGTATTGATAAGCGAGACCGGGATGCCCATCTTGGCGAGTTCTTCGAGATCGATGTCCACGATGTCGCCATCCATGACGCCGATGCGCACGTCATTCTTAAGCGCCTGCACGGTTTTAAGGATGACGCTGGTCTTGCCGCCGCCGGGCGAGGCCATCATGTTGAGAGCCAGGGTGCCCGCGTCGTTAAGACGGCGGTGAATCTGGGCCGCCAGTTGATCGTTGGCGTTCAGGATGTTTTCGACTACGGGAATGTTGGATGGCATGGTGTTGATATCCTGTGCATAACCGGGATGCAATGCGAGCTAATTGGGGTCCGACGTTTCCGAGACCTCGGAAGCCAGATCGACGTCGATGCTTTCGAGCGAGAAATCATCACCCGCCACGACCATGACTCTAGAACTGCCACAATCGGGGCACACGTAATCTTTGTGATCCAGGGGGAACTCGTGAGCGCAATCCTCACAGCGCAGCGCCGCTGGAATGCGCCGGAAATTGAGCTGTGCCCCTTCGGCGATCGTCCCCCGGCTGATAATGTCCCAATAAAATTGGACCGAGTCATCGACAATGCTGGACAGTTCACCGATCACAAGATTGAGCGATTTTATGCGCGCGGTGTCCGCCTGCTGCGCGTGGCGGAGGGAAATTTCTAGAAGACTCTGCGTGATAGCCAGTTCGTGCATGATGACGCTGCCTGCCCTGCCTGGGTGGACGCGGTGTGGTTGGATCCTCCGGCGTGCCGATGTAGTGCTTTTGGTGTTTTATAGATCACACCCGTCATTGCCATAGACTGTAACACATCTCGTGCACGACGGGGGGTGATGAAAGTCATGCGCCAGAACGGCGAACTGCGAGTCTAGAAGCCCTGGTAAATCCACTGCGGCGAGCTGTCGGTGGTGACGACGATCACCAGGATGGCGATCAGGCAGAGCAGCAGCGCGAAGACATTCTCGCGGCTGAACACCCGGCGTACGATGGCTCGGATCAGGTTCATTCTGGCTCACTCTCCTGGCGGCTGGTCCAGAACTTCGGTGAGGAACTTTTCGCGGTTGGCCGCGCGGGCGATTTTACCGCTGCTGGTTTTGTGCAGCCACATGGGGCGCACCAGATGCACGAAGTGGGCCATCGTGTCTGTGGTCTGGGCGATCCTGGCGCGGATTTCGCGCGTGATGCGGGCCTGTTCATCGGGATCGGTCGTGTCGACCTCGCAGATGACTGCGATGTCTTCCGTCCCAAGCTGGGTATTCGGCACGCCGAAGGCGACGACGCGGCCCGGATGGATGCCGGGAATGTCGTTTATCACGTTTTCAATATCCTGGGGGTAGATGTTCTTGCCGCCCACGATGATCAGGTCTTTCTGGCGACCGGTGATGTACAGCTCACCGTCGGCGAGGTAACCCAGGTCACCGGTGAAGAACCAGCCATCGGATAACGCGGCGGCGGTGGCGTCCGGGCGATGATAGTACCCGGCCAGCATGCAATTGCTGCGCAGCGCGATTTCGCCGACGTGGCGTTCTGGCAGGTCGTGATGGTCAGCGTCGACTACGCGCAGTTGGACGTTGGACAGCGGACGTCCGCATGATACCATCGTCACAATCGGGTTATGGTGCCGTTCGGTGCTTCGGCGGGCCGGGCGAGGCGTAGTTCCATGAGTGTGGCGCGATCGATGAGATCCAATGTCGGCGGCTGGCCGAGCGGACTCTGCGTGACGGCGAAGGTGTTCTCGGCCATCGCGTAGCAGGTTTGGAGTGCACCCGGCGCGAGGCCGTACGCGCCAAAACGGTCGGCAAAGGTGGCGTGGCTGTCGTGGCGGACCGGCTCCGAGCAATTGATGACACTGCGCAGACTGGAAAGGTCAAGGTCGTCGAGGGCCGATTTGCGGATGCGCGTCGCCAGAAAGTTGTAGGCGAAATTAGGCAGCCAGCACAGCGTGGCCCGGTAGTCTTGAATGGCGCGCAGCAACACCTGGGGATCGCGCACCCAGTGGAAGGGAGACAGCAACACGAGGTGAATACCCTGCACGATGGGCATGATGAATCCGGCGATCAGACCCATGTCGTGATAGAGTGGCAGCCAACTCGCGATCACGTCCTGCGGAGTAAGCTGGATGGCAGTGCTATAGGCGGCGATCTGATTGAGGACGGCCCGATTCGTCAGCATGACGCCTTTTTGCAGCCCCGTGCTGCCGGATGAATGCTGCAATAAAGCGGTGTCGTCAGGCTGAGCCGGCGCACGATCGAGGAAGTCGGTGAGCGTGCCGCTCGCGTCGAGATCGTCCACTGTGAGCAGCGCGCCCAGAGTCGGAATGCTGCCGAGTTGCTCTTGCAGCGCGGGGAATAGCTCGGGATAGGTGATCACGGCTTTCACTTCGGACAAAGTGACCAACTGGCGCACGCTGGCAAAGTAACGCTCGGGATCGAGCTTGGGCGTCAAGAATGGCATGATGGAGGGGATCGCGCCGAGCAGCATGGCCCCCCAAAAACTGAACAGAACATCGTGCCCGTGCTGGAGGACAAGTACCACCAGATCGCCGGGTCCGACTCCGGCGCGTTGCAAGGCGGAAGCATAACGCGCCGCGCCCTCGAAGAGCGCGCGGTAGGTGAGCGTGTGGACAGCGTCAGGATGAATCAGCGTGATCGCGGTACGATCTGGGTTGGATGCCCTGAGCTGGCGCACGCAATCCAGCAGGGTGTCGGGCCGGTGACCAGGGCGGATCGTCAATTGGGCGTTTCCTGGGCTTTGGGTTATATTGCTCATGATATTCTCAGATGATCGGGTAACATGGTTATGAGCGCTGGGCCGTTGAGTCGCTGCTCAGGCCGGGCCATTATACCGATTTCCGAGTGCCGGACCAAGACTAGGGGCCACGCGCGCCGTTCCGCGAAGATTCTTCTCGTTGGTGATCATGTCCAACAGTAAAAGATCTACTTAAGAACACAACCGTCTTTATCAGGTGCGTTTGATTGATGCCTGATACGGTTATGCCGTACAGGCTGCCGATGAGAAGAGGATAGATCAACTCATGGATCAAGAAGCGAGCGCCGTCACTAAAGCTGTGACACGAGAGTATTGGAATCAGGCGCGTCGCAAGGCGTTCTGGCAGAAACTGTCGAACTCGTTGGGTCTGACCAGAGAGCCTTTCGGCCTGCTGGCCTTCGAAGACGTTCAGCGCAAGCTGCGTCTTAATCAAAACGCCTATCGCGGCCTGCAACAGGTACCCCTCGATCAGATCGTGGGGAGTGTGGGCCGATATCATGATTTCACACGCACATTCTTGCCGTTGGTAGAGAGCGACAGCGAACGCTGGCAACGTGTAGCTGAGCTTCAATTGGAGGCCGGGCTGCCTCCGGTCGATCTATACAAGGTGGGAGATTCCTACTTTGTCAAAGATGGCAACCACCGGGTGTCAGTGGCGCGGCACCTGGGTGCGACATCCATTGAAGCCTATGTGTGGGAGTATGAGACGAAGGTCGGCGGCGTATCGCCTGATGGCGCGGTCGATGACCTGATCGTCAAAGCCGAATACCGCGCCTTTCTGGATCGGACGCGGTTTGACCTCAGCCGCCCCGATCTGAAGATTGTGTTGACCGAGCCGGGCAGTTATCCCGAGCTGGAAGCAGAAATCGAGCTGTACCGCCAGAACCTTGAGCAGATCGACGGCGAGGCGCGCACGTACCAGAGCGCCGCCGAAACCTGGTATGACTTTGTCTACTCGCTGGCGGTCGACCTGATCAACGAGTCCGGGGTCCTGGAGGAGTTTCCGGGTCGTACTGAAGCGGACCTGTACTTGTGGGTGTCGCGCCATCGCAAAGAACTCACCGAACGCTACGGCGCACCGGTGTCGTTGCGGGACGTGGTCGCCCAGATCGCAGAGCGTCATCAGCGGCCCAGCCCGGTGGAGCGGGCCGTGCAGTCCGCGGCGCGGTCGGTGGTCGGGTTGGTCCACAGTTTGACTGCCGATCGGAGTGAGGCGCGAGAATTCGTCATTCCGCCCAGCGAGGATGAGCCGCTGGGCAAGCTGCTAATGCAGATGCGATCAACCCGACCGCTCCAAGCGTATGCCGGGCAGCGCGGCGACGCATGGCGCGAATGGCGTTGGGCTCTGCGCGAGCGGGTGGGCGAGCTGCTCGGGCTGCGTTACGCGTTCGCGGATCACGTCGAGGTGACCGTTGTTGACCAGGTGATCGTGAGCGGCGTGGAACGCAACGAAATCCGGTTGAAGGCCGCCGACGGCGTGTGGCTGCCTGGGTATGTGATGCGCCCGGAAGACCTGCGTGGTCCTGCTCCGGCACTGCTGGTGTATCCGGGTCATGGCACCATTCGCCAGACAGCGGGCCTGTCAAACAGCCCGCATCACGCCAACGCGCTGGCACTCGCGCAGGCGGGTTATGTAACTATAACAATCGAGGCGCGCGGTGTCGGTGAATTGGGACAGGTGGATCACACGGAACTGGATAACCTCGCACGGCTGATGGGACGGACCTGGTTGACCATGACCGTCGAAGATGGACTGCGCGCGCTGGATTATCTGCAAAGTCGACCTGACGTGAAGCCCACGCATTTGGGCGTAACAGGGTTGTCAGTGGCTGGCGGATTGGCGCTGTATACGGCGGCGCTGGATGAGCGCGTTCGCGTGACGGTGATTGAGAATTACCTGGGCGGCGGCATCGACCCGCTGACGGTACGCGGTCACGGCTGTGATTTCGTGCCCGGGTTGCTGCATTACTTCGATCTGAGCGACGTAGCACGAGCGATTGCCCCGCGCCCGGTGCTGTATGCCTATCCCAAGGATGACAGCCGGACGGTGATCGCGCATGCCTGGTTCGACGAGATGCGCCCGCTGTATGAGGCGTTTGGCTGCCCAGATCGAACGCGCTTTGTCGAGCACGAAGAAGGCGACGGTTATGATCGCCTTGCCGCCAAAGCGTGGTTCGATCGTTGGCTGAAAGAAGAAGAGGATACAAGCGTGCTTATGCGGGCCGCGCGCGAATAAAATCGCGAGCGGGAGTTCGATGGAAATGGGCCTCAAAACACCTGCCGGGTTTTAGAAACCGGCGGGTGTTTGTGTTGTCGCGTGGGTAGGGATTCAGATGACGACGGTTTGATTGGCCTTCAACACGAAGAAGGTGATATTGTGTTCGTCATTATCGGGCGAAGTCGGGCAAGCCGAACGGAGAATCAGGAAAGCGTCTTCCAACCGATCTTCGGGCAGACCGATCAAGAGCGTGGTGTGTTTTCGCCGAAAAAAACCGCCCACACTGCTGAACTCGGTCACGCGAAAACCGGCGTCTACAAGTTGATGGACCAACTGATCGCATTGGTCGCCACGTAGAATGGCCAAAATCAGGCGAGGCGTCATGTTTGCTCGAAATGCTCCACGTCCAGGACAAAGACCGTTGCCCCACCCACCTCAACCTCGACAAACGCCCCCATCATGGCCGCGGATTCTACGATGTTGGGGCCAGCTGGGATCAGTCGGGTGCGGCGCTCACAGGACTCGCGCAGGGTGTTGATGACGCTGTCAACGTGGGCGGCATCTACGCCGCACAACAGCGTTGTGTTGCCCACGCTGAAGAAGCCTCCTGTGCTGGCCACACGTGTGACGCGATGTCCGGCCTTGTTTAGGGCCGATATAGTGCGATCTGCGTCCTGGTCCTGCACGACAGCGATGACAAGTTTCATAGGTTTTTCATACACCTCCGTCTGGATGGGCACTATAGCACAAAAGTGGCGATTCTGACAATGGGTGAGTGCCACTCAGGCGAAGGGAACGGCAATAGACGGTTGCATGGAAAGGGCAAATAACGAGGACCGCATGCATGATTGCGTTGATATTCCGGTAAGAAAGGATGTAGATTTCGTAAATATAGGGTATCATTGAGCTGGAATATCCTCGGGATGCTGGGTGGCTGCCTGGCATGGTGGAGATCAATAATGAGGTTGGAACACCGGGCGTCGGACCAGTCTGCCGTTATCTTGTTTGTGGATGACAATGTCGCTCTGTTACGTAGCGTCGAACGGCTGCTGCGGCTCGAAGGATTCGAGGTGCTGCTGGCAGCGAACGGCGTCGAAGCGCTGAATCGACTGCAAAGCGGCGCGCCACTGCCCGACCTGATCATCAGCGATATTGGCATGCCGCACATGGATGGGTTCGATCTGTTCCAACAAGTCCGGGATCGTTCCGAGTGGCTGAATATCCCATTCTTGTTTCTGACAGCGCGCGACCAACAGGAAGATTTGCAGCGTGGCTATATGTTGGGCGCCGATGATTACCTGGTCAAACCTCTGGACCACGAGCGTCTGCTGCTGGTGATCCGAAGTAAACTCAAACGTCGCGAAGAAATGCTGACACATATTCGATCGGAGCAGAGCGCACTTGAAACCGCTCGGAACAATCTTTCCATGATGGTCGCGCACGAACTGCGCACGCCTTTGATGACCATTACGATGGTATCGGATATTCTGTCGGGGGAATTGGGCAATCTTGGGCCCGATCAGGTAACGGACATGCTCAATACAATGCAGGGCGGAAGCGTGCGCCTGAGTCGCCTGATTGAGCAAATGGTGATGTACGTTCAGTTGGAGTCGGGCACGCTCACTGACGCCACGCAACGCTTCACACAGACTACGCCGGTCACGAAATTGGTACACGGCGCCATAGAGCGGGCGCAGCAGTTCAATTACCGCCAGCGCCCGATTCCCCTGGATATCGACCTGGAAGCGCCCGATGTGCAGGTGCGCTGTGACCAGTCCGCGCTGCGCCATGCCCTGTCCGAAATTGTTCTGAACGCAATCGGGTTTTCGGCCCTGGACGCGCGGATTGTCGTAACCCAGTGGGAATCGGATGGCTGGACCCGGATCACTGTCGCCGATACTGGTCCGGGGATTTCTGAAGAAGAACTGCCG
Organism: uncultured Chloroflexia bacterium; assembly: GCA_963826505.1. Lineage (GTDB taxonomy): Bacteria > Chloroflexota > Anaerolineae > Aggregatilineales > Aggregatilineaceae > CAWGXG01. The sequence continues at coordinate 1,169,041 of CAWGXG010000008.1, read as the reverse complement.
CACGTCTTCCGGCCATTTTATCAGGTTGACCGCTACCGGTACGAACAACAGGGAATCGGGATAGGGCTGACTTTGGCGAAGAGGGTGGTGGAGGCGCACGGCGGCACGCTTCAGATTGAGTCGAAAGTGGGGCAGGGGACGCTGGTTACGGTGACTCTTCCCATCGTGCGACAGAACAATGGGAATCACTGACGGGGTCGAGCCTGCTTTAGTCAAGTGCAAACGCGGGCCTGGATCGTGCGATCCGGGCCCGCGTGTTGTTCATGCGGAAATCGTCAGGGAGCGACCACTAAAATGGTAATCTGCCGCAGCACTTCGGTGTTATCGAGCTGGACGATGCGCAGCGTGAAGGTGGACGCCGCCGCCGGGCACACGACGCGCACGTCATGGCCTGTGACTCCTTCACCCTGGAAATATACAGCCTTGATGCCTTCGACATCCCAATGAATGGTGGTGCACTGCCCGCTGGTGATCGTGGTGGCGTCCGCGTAAAAATTGATCGACTCGGCAGGCGGGGCGGGCGTGACGGTTGTGATCCAGTAGCCACCCGAATCGCTGTCGGCCAGATATCCAGTACGGCCATCGGTTTCCATGCGGGCTTCCCACCAGCGGTAGCCCTGCGAGCAATATGGGCCGCTGAGGATGGTCATCCGCGTGCCAGCACGCAGTTCGCGGATCATGGTTGCATCCAGGGCGGTATTGGTACGCAAGCGAACGGCGGTACCGTAGGCTGTCACTTCAGCCGTGTCGCCGATCGCAACGGGTGGTCCCCCGCCGGGATAGACGTATTGACAGCCGACGCCCATTGGGCTGCCGGGCGTGGCAGTTGGGAACGGCGTGAAAGTCGGAAACGCGACAACAGTCGGGAACGGCGTGAAGGTGGGGAAAGGGGTCAGAGTTGGGAAGGGCGGCACCGTAAAAGTCGGGAATGGAGTGATAGTCGCGGCGGGCGTCAGAGTCGGTATAGGCGTAGCAGTCCCAATAGGGGGAACCGTGGGCATGGCTGCCGTCTGAGCCGGACTCCAGGCCGGGGCGATTACTGCCAGCATCGGATCGGGCAGCAGGGCGGGCACGGTCGCGATCAGCCGCGTGGCAAGTGAATAAACCTGAAACTCGGTGCCGTTCGGGCTGTTTACGACCACGAGCAAGCTGGTGCCATCCGGCGACCACGTAAGTGCCGTCGCGCCTGTGAACCCCGGAACCTGGCTCAGAACACTGGACGCCGGATCGTAGAGGAACAGCTCGGCCGTGTCGCCATCACGCAGCGTGCCGTCTCCGGTGGAATCGGCGGTAGCGCCGACTATGGCAACTGTTGCACCATCAGGCGAGAATTCGAGATCGTAGATATGCACCTGATAGTTGGCGAAACGCACGGGCAGCCCTGAGATAGACGTGAAGAAACCCGAATCCCCGGCAGCTTCGAGCGTGCCGACAGCGGAACGACCATCGAAGCCAAGATCGAAGGCCGTGATGGCAGGGAACTGGCCAACCGAGTACCGCTCGGCGTAACCTGCTGGCGAAGGTAGATAGACCGCAGGGCGGAGCGCACCGCCGCTGGTCTGATCAATGCACAGCACGTCATCTGCGGCCGAAGAGGTCGCGATGCCCTGCGAGCAGTCGAGACCCAGGCTCACGATATCGCCAGCGCGACCGCGCGGCGGACTGGTTTTGGCGCCTTCATCAGTGGCGAAAAAGAGCAGCGCGCCGTCGGGTGACCATTCGAGCTCGCTGATCATGAAGGGCGGCAGCACTTCAACGAGATCGGTGCACAAGGCGTCCGAGTCGAAGCAGCCGCGCAGCCCGCGCAGCAGGCCGTAGCCACCATCCTGAGTCGTATAGGCGAGCACCTGATCGGTCATCAGGAGATCGCTGATAGGCTGCCAGGCGAGATCGGGCACCACCCCGACTGCCGAATCGATGCGCCCAACGCGCCCTGAGGCGAGATCCATTACGTACAGCGCGGCCTGACCTGTACCGTCCACACCCGCAAAGGCGACGACGCCCGACGGGGGAGTGGCCTGGGTTTGCGCGTGACTGTGACCGGCTGGTGCGAACGGGGCCAGCAGGATAATGACGAGCGCAACCCCCATCATGCAAACAAAGCGAAGGCGAAATGGCATGGTGTCTTCTCCTCGGAAGTGTGCAGAGCAGGCAGGGCTGCTATAGTAAGGCGCAGTGTAACGGCGAAGGTCTGGCAGATGCCGGACGGTGGCTGATTCTCTTTTACTATACACCAGAACGAGAGAGGAGATAAGCACATATGGCGCATTTTGACAGACCGGATGTGTCCGGCGATTCTCGCCGCGCACAGGTATTGGACGTATTGGGCGCAGCACTGGACGCGGTCGACCCGGTTGAGGCGGTCCGGCGAGCGATGCGTCTGGACGGCAGAGTGCTGCATATCGGCGATGCATTCTTCGACCTCGACCAGACGCGCCGCGTATTGGTGGTAGGTGGTGGCAAAGCCGGGGCCGCGATGGCGCAGGCGGTCGAAGGAATTTTGGGCGAACAGATCACGGCAGGGTGGATAAACGTAAAAACGGGGTATACCGCGCCCACGCACTGGATCAAGATTCACGAGGCCGGGCACCCGGTGCCGAATGCCGCAGGCGTGGCAGGCACACAGGCTATGATCGACCTACTGGGTGACACGACCGCCGACGATCTCGTGATTTGCCTGATTTCCGGCGGTGGGTCGGCGTTGATGACATTGACCGTGCCGGGCGTCGATCTGCCTGCCATGCAAACCTTGACCGACCAGCTGCTGGCGTCCGGCGCTCCGATTCAGGATATCAACACGGTGCGCAAGCATTTGTCGCGCGTCAAAGGGGGACAGTTGGCGCGGCTGGCACATCCGGCGGCCGTCGTAGCACTGGTGTTGTCGGATGTGGTGGGTAGTCCGCTGGACGTGATTGCGTCCGGGCCGACGGTGGCCGATTCCACAACCTATGCCGATGCGTTAGATGTTCTGGAGAGGCACGATATCCTGGACGCGATACCGGCTGCAATTCGGAAGCACCTCGAAGCGGGCGAAGCGGGGCGAATTCCCGAAACACCCAAGCCGGGCGATCCGATCCTGGCGCGCGTGCAGACGCTAATTGTGGCGGATAACGCGCGTGCCGCCGAAGCTGCTCAGCGACGGGCGGAAGCGTTGGGCTTCCATACGCTGCTTTTGTCGACGTATGTCGAAGGCGAGGCACGGGACGTGGCGACCGTTGCGGCAGCAATCGGCAAGGAGATCGCGGTTGCTGATCGCCCGGTGCGGCGCCCGGCGTGCGTTCTGATGGGCGGCGAAACGACGGTGCATGTACGCGGCAACGGGAAGGGTGGGCGCAATCAGGAGTTGGCTCTAGCGGCGGCATTGGCGATCCGGGGTTGGGACGACATCCTGATCGCTAGCCTGGCGACCGACGGCAGCGATGGGCCGACTGACGCCGCAGGCGGCCTGGTCGACGGCACGACGGTCGCGCGGGGAGTGACATCCGGACAAGCGGCAGAGGCTGCATTGAGCGCCAACGACGCTTACCCGTTTCTGGAGCAAGTGGGCGATTTAATCGTCACGGGACCGACGAATACGAATGTGAATGATCTGATTGCCGTCTGCGTATTTTAGGGTCGGAAGGTGAGCGTAGAGCAGCAGCAGGCGAATCGCCGGGAGCGAACGGCCGACAGATATGCCGGTTTGGCGGCAATTCCCTTACAATGAAAGCATCAGATTATGCATGGGCTTGAAGCGAAACTTCGAAAGGGATATGCGATGAAGGGTTCACGGATTGCACTTTCTCTGATTTTGGCGTTTGTACTAGCGGCGGCTGGATTCGCCGCGTTGAACGGACCATCTGTGCTGGCACAGGGCGACACCGGACCGGGGCTGATCGTGTACGCCTCGAACCGCTCGGGAAATTACGAAATTTACGTCCTTGATCCGATGACCGGCCTGATGACGCAGCTCACGAACGATCCGAGTAACGACATCGATCCGCAGTGGTCGCCGGATGGAAGTTTTATTGTGTTCGCGTCTGATCGCGATGGCGACTACGAACTGTATGTGATGCGGAACGACGGTACCGATCTACACAAGCTGACCAACAACCAATCCGCCGATGTACAGCCACGCTGGCAGCCGGACGGCAAGAATATTGTGTACTCGTCCGACGTCAACGGGCAATGGGATTTGTACTTGATCTCCGCGGACGGCGCTATCGTCCGGCAGTTGACGAATGACACCGCCGACGAGCGCGGGCCGGGTATGGGTCAAACGGTCCAGACCGGACAAACCGGCCAAACGGGGCAGACGGGTCAAACCGGGCAAACTGGCCCATCACCGCTGCCAACTCGAACTCCGTTCAGTCAGCCTGACGCAACGGTAAATTCAGCCTCACTGAATGTACGCTCCAACCCGGGTGAGGGTGCCGCGATTCTGACCTCTATGCCGCAAGGCACAGCGGTTTCGATTCTGGCGCGCTATCCCGATAACAGTTGGGTCAAAGTGCGGCTGCCGAACGGAACGGTAGGTTGGGTGTACCGCCCGCTACTGACCGTGAACATTAACCTGGCGTTGGTGCCGACCGAGAATCCACCATTCATGGCTCCGCCCACGCCGCAGCCTACGGCCTCGCCGCAGCCAGCGTCTCAAGCGAACTTGGTGGCTGGCATCGTTGTGCTCAACCCGTCCACGCCCACTTGCCAACAGACGTTCACGGTAGGATTTGACGTGGCGAACCTGGGTTCACAACCTTCATCGACCAGCGGTACGGTATCGTTGGTGGATACGCGTACGGCGGACGGATCGCAGCAAGGGACGACGATCGGCGGGTTCCCCATTCTGGCACCCGGTCAGACGTTCCGCGTCGATATGCCGCTGACGGTCAGCACCTGGTACGACGATCAGCACACGATCACATTGATCATCGATCCCGGCAACCAGATCCCCGAAACCAATGAGAGCGACAACGTGCAGACCATTTCGTATACGCTGCAAAAGGGCAGCTGCCCGTAGCCTGAAACAACCCTGAAATTCGCGCAAGACAGGCCGGGGCGGAGGGCAACCTCTGCCCCGGTTTTCGTGTAGAATCCGGTGCGCGCCAGTTGTCAGCGGCGGGGGTTTGTGGTCAAATGGGACCGGGTTAGAGCGTGTGTTTATTGAGGGGGCACCACACATGGCGCATGAACCCCGGCGTCAGCCGGAGATGGAACCTGAGCACGATCCCGATGCGGCTGAATCTGACAGCCGCGGTGGGAGATCTGTGCCCGGCAGTTCGGACGTGTCCCAGGACTTGATTGGGCAGACCCTGGCGGGGCGCTACCGATTTGAAGCGCTGGTAGGTGAGGGGACGTTTGCGCGCGTGTACCGCGTGTTCGACGAGCAGCGGCGCGTCTATCTGGCGGCGAAGGTGCTGCGCAGCGACATAGCTCAGGAACCGGCGTTTCTGGCTCGCTTCCGGCGTGAGGCAGCGGTCCTGAAACGCCTTCAACATCCCCACATCGTGCGCTATTACGATATCGTCGAGAGCGACGACACGGTCTTCATCCTGACGGATTTCATTGCGGGCCGTACGCTGCAAGCCGAAATGAGACGCCTGGGCCGGCCGATGACGCCGGAGGAATCGCTCAAATACCTGGCTCCACTGTCGGCGGCCCTGCATTTCGCGCACAGCGAGGGCGTCGTTCACCGCGATCTCAAGCCTGCCAACATTCTGATTGACGCCAACGAGAATCTGTATGTGACGGACTTTGGAATCGCGCGCATTTTGAGCGATACGAGCACACTCACGGTGGACACGACGGTTGGCACACCGCACTACATGTCGCCCGAACAGATCATGGTGGGGCGCGTGACCGAGGCTACCGACGTGTACGCGCTTGGCGTGATGCTGTACCAGATGTACACGGGTGAGCTGCCGTTTACGGGGAACAGCGAGGGTGCTGCGGGAACCACCACCGCGGTGCGCATTGTGTACGAGCATTTGCACAAAAAGCCTGTGCCTCCTCAACAGATCAACCCGGCGCTGAGTCTGGCGGTTGGCGCCGTGGTGCTGCGCTGCCTTGAGAAAGATCCGGAACAACGTTATGCCTCGGTCAGCACGCTGTACGACGCGCTCACTGACGCCATGGGGACACCGTCCGCGGCTCAGAGTGTGGCGCCGCAAGAGCCATCTCCGGAAATTGTTGTAGGGCCGATGGCAGAGCGCGTCCCGACCGGAATTGGAGGGGCGTCCCGGATCGCAGCGGCTGATGAGAGCCAGGAGGAAGCGGTTGGCGAGGCAAGCGGCGATTGGCAATGGGAGGGCAAACCTAAGCGCAAAGCCAAGCGAGATGCGCGCCGGGCAGCCCGGGCGGCACGTCGTGCGCGGCGCGATCCCGCCCAGATGAGCGAGAAGGAACAGGAGAAAGAACGTCAGAGTGACGAGAAGAATCAGGAAAAGAACAACGAAAAGGGCACGGGTTTCGACATCGAGAAGAATGAATTTTGGGGCGACATCGCGCCGAACGACCAACTGAGCCAGTTTGTTTGGGGCGGGATGGTCCTGTGGGCAGGCATCGTGTTCTTGATGGGGCTGAGCAGTCCCTGGTCCTGGATAATCGGTGGGGCAGGGGCGCTGCTCTTGGTCGATGTCGCGGCGCGACTGGCGATTCCCCAATTCCGGGCGCGGCCCGGCGCGCGTCTGGTGATGGGCGTCGTGCTCTTGATGATCGGTTTGGGACTCGGCGTGTCGTTTGCGTCAATCTGGCCGCTGATTTTGATCGCGATCGGGGCGAGTATGTTGATCAGCCGCATGGTCGAATAGGTCCGCAGCGCTGTTATATGCAAAGCTATCCCGAAAGAGCGGATTTTCCGGCCTTGCGGGATAGCCTCACGGTTAGGCCCGCGCGTCGGCTACAGGCTATCTGGTGGGCTGAGGCAGCAGACCGAGCTGGGCCATGGCGGCGAAACGGTCCGGTGTGCCCCAATGATCGATGATCAGGCCATTGGCGAAGCGCAGAATATCGATGACCGTTATCTCGATCGGCCGGCCGGTTGGGGGTCCCATGAACGGGCCAAGATTGGTGCCACGGGCGGTCATACGACCCCACACGGTGGTCTCGTCGGCGATCATATCTTCAATCGTCAAGTGCAGGTCGGGGAAGGCGCGCCGCAGGTAAGCGAAGTCCTCTTTCATGCCTTCGATGGTGGGTTTCAGTCCAAACTGGTGCTCGCGGTAGCCCGGCGCAAACAACCCGTCAATGACGTCAAAATGACCGTTGTTGAAGGCTTCTTCGATGATCGTTTCGAACACTCGCTTGTTCTGCTCGATTGACATTTCAGGCTCCTTTGCTCATATGAGGGTTGCTTGCGATCGAGAAAAATACAGATATAATGTATTCAATACAGCAACACTGTACTGAATAGAAAAGATGGTAACAGCACGGAACGGAAATGGCAAATTTTGATGACAAAAAAGTCAGAAACTCGACGGCGTTATCGCTCGACACGCAGGCACGACCAGGCGCAGCAGACGCGAGAGGCGATCATAGAAGCCGCCCGCATCCTGTTTAGCGAGCGCGGTTATGCGGGAGCCACAATTGGGGCGATCGCTCAGGAAGCCTCGGTCGCGCCGGAAACGGTGTATGCCGCGTTTGGCAGCAAACAGGCGATTCTGGCGCATCTGGTGAATGTGTTGGTTGTGGGCGACAGCGAACCTGTGGCGTTGCTGGACCGCGCCTTTGTCCGTTCCACTGAACAGGAACCGGATCAGCGCCAGCAGATCCGCATGTTTGCCGAGCAGATGAGCCAGATTATGGGGCGTATGGCTCCCATTTTCGACATCATCCGCACGGCGGCCAAGACAGAGCCTGAAATCTCCGAGATGCGGTTGGGTCTGCTAAGCGGACGACGTCAGGGAATGCGGCACTTTGTGCGCGCGGTCGCGAGTCACGGACCGTTGCGCGAGGGAGCGAGCGAGGACGCGTTGGCCGACGCTGTATTCGCGCTGTCCAGTGGAGAGATGTTCACGGTGTTGACCAAAGATCTGGGTTGGACAATTGATCGCTATATTGCGTGGCTCACCGAGGTTCTGATCGCTACGCTTCTTCCCTGATACGGTTTGGCGCTAAATGTCGAACTCGATCAGGCGGCGCAGCCAATAGACGCTCCGTGTCCAGGGGCGGTCGCGTCCGATACACAGGAAATAAGGTGGCTCGAAGGCGCGGACGATGTCGAGGATCTTGTAGCGGGGCAGCACCGGCGTGCTGACGATCAGGCTGCCCGTTTCGCCGGGACGCATCTCGTGCAGCAGTTTGATACCGGTACGTGTTTCCACTTCGAAAAAATAGAGATCGTAGTTTGGTACCCAGCGGCGGCGATCGTCGTACTGCTGGCCAAACATCCCCTCTGTAGCTCCATAAATTTCCATGATGCCTGCGTTTTGCCCGTAATAGGCCAACAGGCGCGGGCGATAAGTGGAATTGATGCCGGGCGTGCTGCCCAGCGAGAGCACACCGAAATTCCACACGTCCTTGGGATAGACCCCGTGATGCTTGTGCAGCCAGCGTCCGAACTTCAGCGCAACCTGCGTGGCGCCGCCAAGAATGGTCATGTTTTCGGTCTTGGCGGTTTCGTAGGCCAGTTGGAAGCGTGCATCCCAGGCCGAGCGACTGGTGTCGCCGCCCAGTTCGTCAATGGCTTCCTGGGACGGGATGGTACGAATCGGCGTGCGGGCGGCCACGTGCTTGACGTAGATGCCGGTCGCGTAACCGTATTCGATGTGCCGGCCATTGACGTCCATGCTGCCCACAATGCTTGGAAAACTGAGATTGAGGTTGGCCCCCAGCAGAATGTCGTAGCGCTGGCTGTGCACGACGTATTGGATCACAGCGCGGGCAGCATTATGGCGGCCCTCCAGGTCCCGCGGAGTCATAGGGATGTATTTGCTATCGCCAGTCGTACCGCGTGTCATCGCCCATCCGAGCGGCTCAGCTTCGAGCAAGGCGTTTGTTTCGCCTCCCATTACCCGCTGCAGAAGCGGCAGGTAATCGGCATACGTGCGCACCGGGAAAGCTGCCCGGAAATCCGCAATCGATCCCACCCGTTCGACACCGTGCTGCCGGCCGTATTCCGTGCGCGCGTAGATGGTGAGCAATTCCTGCAAGACGCGCTTTTGGGCAGCGGCGGGATCGGACAGGGCGGTGTGCCAGGGCTGCAAGAAGGCTTGCAGGATGGGCGCGATAGGGTTCTCGGCAGACATGATGGCAGGCTCCCGTGACATGCGGAAATCGGCGCGATTGTACCCCGATTAGGTGGAGGACTCAACGACGCGAAGCTGCGGAATGGGTTCCATTTTCAAGGGCGAAGAAACAGAGGCGCGGGAGGCCCAGCTAAAAATACTCCCAACCAATGAGTGGGTTAGGGGGCATAATCACTGTCAGTCGAGGTTGGGCGGCATGTCGCCGCCGCCATTGCGATTTGGCGACTGGGTAAGCTGGCGATAGCGCACGAGATCGCGCTGCGCGGCGCGGTGATCGCCGGGCTGATTGCGCTGAAGGAACGCCAATTGCCTATTATAGTAGGCGTCGGCAAAGAGCGGATCGAGACGGATCGCTTCGTTAAGATCATGGATGGACTCGTCCAGCATGCCTAACTGCCGGTGTGTGACACCGCGGTTGTGAAAGGGAGCTGGATTGTCCGGATCAATCTCGATGGCACGGTCAAAGTCGGCCAGGGCGGCGTTGAGCTGGCCCAACTGGTGATGGGCGTTACCTCTATTGTAGAATGCTGCAGCGAATTCCGGGTTAAGCTGCAAAGCGTGGGTGTAGTCCACGATGGCGTCTTCGACGCGGTCCAGAGCGTGCAACGTGATGCCGCGGTTGTTGAAAACGGTGGGGCTTTCGGGCATGTGGCGCACAGCTTCGTTATAGTCTTCGAGCGCGCGGTCGTGATTGCTCATGGCCATGAATGCATCGGCGCGGGCCAGGTAGGTCATGCCGTCCCCAGAATTGAGGCGCAGCGCTTCGTTGAAATCGTGGACGGCGGCGCTGAAGGTGCCGAGCGCGGTATAGATCACACCCCGGCCCCGGTAGCCTTCGGCCAGCGTGGGATCGAGGCGCAGCGACTGATTGTAATCCTTCAACGCTTCTTGCAGGCTGCCTAAGGCTTGATGCGTTTTGGCGCGAATCAGGTAGCTCCAGGCGTCGTTGGGATCCTGAAGAATGGCGCGGTTGAGATCGCTCAGGGCTTCGTTATAATGCTCCTGGTTATGATAGATCGCGCCGCGCATCGCATACGCTTGGTGAATACTGCCGTTGAGTTCCAGAGCTTTGGTGTAATCGGCCACGGCAGCGTCATAACGCTCCAGCATCTCACACGTGAGACCCCGGTAGAAATAGGACGGCGCATGGGTGGGGGCATAGCGAATCGCTTGACTGAAATTCTGATAGGCTTCTTCGTGCGCGCCGCGCGTGCGAACCAGCATCCCCCGGTAATAATGAGCTTCGGCCAGGGTGGGGTCCAGACGCACGGCCTCGGTGAAGTCTTCGAGCGCGCGCTCGTAGTGTCCCAAACGATAGTATGCCTTGCCGCGCGAATGGTAGGCGACCGCGCTGGTTGGATTCTGTCCGATGGCCCGGCTAAAGGACTTGATGGCGTTCGTATAATCGAAATTCTTGAACTGCACATTGCCTTGCTGAATGGCGCGCTGGGCAGCTTGCGGATCGGTCTGCGGCAGTTTGAGGTGGCCGAACAACTGGCGCAGTGCCCCCTCACGGTCGCGCGTGAAGTCCACGACCGGAGCCTCCTCAAGGCTGTGGCTGGCGGGCGTATCGTCGATCAGCGCAATGATGATCGGTTTGTGAAGTCGGCTGAAATAGGCCCATTCGTTATGGACTTCACGCGAGGCCGTGGCGTGAGCTGACCAGACAAGGATCATGTGGGTGCATGCTGTCAACGCACCGCTGATCGCCTGATCCCACTGCTCGTCGCCGGTGATGTCGCGCTGATCGATCCACGCACTAAAGCCCAGCCGGTGCAGATCATCGTAGAGCTCGACCGCAAACACACCATCTGCGTTTGCATAAGCAATGTAGATGTAAGGAGCGAGTGATTGTGCCATAAGATCACAGCCTATTACAGAAGAATACAAAATAAAAGGGTATTATAGCATCGATCAACTACTGGTGTGAACGGTTCATCTGCCCAGGTTGATGTGCCCTAAGTCTAGAACCGGACGCTTCCTTACGCAAACCGACGCGTTTCTTGACCGGTCGCGCGTTCACAAGCTAGAACAATATGCTTAGCCCGATATCGACCGCGTCGGGGAGTTCCCCCGTTAGCCACAAGATGAGCACCACGAGCAGCACTAGCAGGACGCGTTTGGAGATATGAAACGCGCGGCGCAGCGTATCACACAAATCATCACTGAGCTCGAAAATCACGCTGCCGTCGTGTTTCCGGATCTGGAAATAGTTTTCGCCCGGATTGATGGGCCCTGTCATCGCCGAGTGGGACGATGGATTGCGCATGAATTCGTCGAAATAGTCGTACCCGAAGGGATCGTTGGACGGATGATTCCAGCGGGGAAAATCGTCCGATTGGTCACGGTGTCCCGAAGGAGGAAACTGAACCACGTTGCGACGCGGCGGGCGGAACAGCCCCATTTCCGTCGAAGGGGGGGCAGGAGAGGTGAAATTTGCCTCCGCAGACATGCGAGGCGTTCGCGTGCGAGGCCAGCCCACCAGATCGGCGTCGATGACCTCCTCGCCATCGCAATCCGTCCGCGCTGCGTAGATTTGAAGCGCGGTCACGTTATCAGCACTATTCCGCTGGTTTCCCTGATTGAAAAGACGCCTTTGTGCGGACATGGGCATCGCTCCCCTAACTATGATGGCTGTGCGAGTACAAGGTTTAGGCGACGCAAACAACCGTGACGAAAAAGATCACCACAGGCACAACGACAATCAAAGCGCGCATGATGGCCCTCTGCCATAGGGCAGACGAGGGCGAAACTAGTGGCGAAACCACTACCTCCCCATGGGCGTTTATCCGGATGGAATAGGCGCGCTCGTGAGCGGCAGATTTGTGACGCGCCGGCCTGATCACGGCTACTGTCGTATGTGTGCTGGGATCAAACGTTATTCCCGCAAGATAGTGGTGTTCGAAACTACGCGCGATATTTAGCGCATGTTGTCGTTGGATGGCTGGAGAGAGGTGACCCTGGCTGCGACTCGGGGAAACCCAAGAAATTGGTGCTGGGGCGCTGTTGCGCCGCAGGGCCCGGTCTTTGAGGAGACGTGTGCGGGCCGTTACGGCGGGGCACACCGTTTCATGACGAGTCAAAGAATGGCGAGAAGCAAGATTAAACATGCCAAGGAACCCTCAAGTTAAATTTCTAGGGTTGAAGTAATTATGCTTAAAAGCAGTCTTCACATAACGTTGAGATGGGAGTTAAGAACGAGGAACATATCCCCTCCGGAATCAACGATTCCGGGTGGTGAAGTGTGGATCCCCCTGATGACTACCCCCAAAACAACGTTACTGGCGGTGGATGCCGGAATTCAACGAATAAAACGATGGCATATCCGCATTCAAACCAAAACCCAACCCTGTAATACATTATTGCGTATTTCAAGACAAGATGTCAATAGCTCTAAAATGATTTTTACCTTTTTCGGAAATCAAATGAGAGCGCTTCCAGCCACTCTCAGCAAAGAATAATCACAATGTTACGACGAAATTTGAAAGATATTAGCTTAACGAGTGAAAAACGTGTACGCCTGTTACGTACGTACAAGTATAACCGCTATATCTTCCCGTGCAATCAAGATATAAAGATCCTCAACGCTTTCTAAATGCATTGAGAGAATGATGGTGTTAACCAAAAATTAAAATAAACAATTGGCATAACTATCACCGATATCCCAATTAAATTTCCGCCAATTTGCCGGTATGCCGACCGAATAGCCGTTTTCAGTACGCGTGTTGACGGTATAATGGAAAGCTCGGATGGGTAGACCGTTTTGGTTCGGCATACACGAAGGAACCCGTATCTATGGAAACACTGGTTGTCGCAACGCAAAACATGACCGAATTGGTGGATATCTCGGACCAAGTGCAGGGCGTGATCACGCAGTTGGGTGTGACGGATGGCGTGCTTTATCTATTTTGTCCCCATACTACCGCCGGCCTGACCCTGAACGAAAACTGGGATCCGGATGTGAAACACGACATGCTTCTAACCATTGACGAACACATCGTCCCTCCAGACGCGCGCCATCGCCACGGCGAAGGCAACAGCACCGCTCACATCAAGAGCAGTCTGATGGGGGAGAACATCGTTTTGTTTGTCGAACAGGGGCGGGTGCAGTTGGGACGTTGGCAGGGCATCTACCTGGCGGAATTCGATGGCCCGCGCCGACGCCAGGTCTGGCTGAAGTTTATGGGGAACTAGCGCTGCGTCAAGAGTTCGAGAACCGTCAAAAAGCTGGGGTTTGTGGTTGGCAACCACCCTAAGGAGGCCATGTTGCACCTGTTGTTGGTTCGTCACGGGCAGAGTTTCGTCAACCTGGATGAGTGGGACAAAGGTTTTGTGGACGCCGGTTTGACGTCTTTGGGCCAGCGGCAGGCGGCAGCCCTGGCACATTGGCTAGGAGTCAACACACAGCTAGAGGCCCTCTACACGAGTACGATGGCGCGCACGCTTGAGACGGCAGCCTACGTTGCGACAGCGTGTGACCTTACAGCGCGCCCAGATGACCGGCTGCGCGAATTTGGGAATTGTTACGTCGACGGGACTCCAGTGCCGGCGGAAGCCATGCCGATCAAATACCCCGAGTGGTGGGGCACGACGCGCCCTTACACTCCGTTGGGCGATGGGATGGAAAGCTGGATGATGTTCCGGCTGCGGGTCGGCGCGTTTCTCGAAGATGTGCTGGCCCAGCATGGAAACGGCGAACCCGATGTTACCGTGGCCGTGATCTGCCACGGTGGGGTGATCGACGCGGCGTTTGAATATGCGTTTAACGTTGGACCTTATCGCCGCGTGGAAATATGGACGCATAACACGGGCATCGTACATTGGGAGTACCGGTCCGAGTCAGGGCGGGAACCGTGGCGTTTGCACGCGCATGATCTAGTCCAGCATTTGATCACGGAACAAGGCGAATGGCTCGGATCGCGATCGGTCTTGCGCGATGCGGGTCTCGATTCCGCCATACGCCGCGCATCCCCGGTCTTACCTTCCGAATGAAATTCCAGATTGAGGGAACCTGAAGGCTCCGCAGAACGTCTCATCACAAGAGGGGCGGTGGGATCCGACGTGGATGCCGCACAGATTCATACGCCCGGTTACCTGGAGCGAGGTAGATACAAACCTTATGAGGAGAAAAATGTGATGATACGGAAATGGATCGGTGTTTTGCTGACCATCGTCGTTGTTGGAGCCGGCAGCTTGGGAAGCGGGCTACGCCCAGCCGCCGCGGCCAATCACACCCAGTGGGGCGGGATCACGTACGCGAGTCTCGCGGACGAGGCAGCGGTATATCTCAACGATATGGTATTCGTGCGCGATCACGTGGAGCTCCCGCCCGGCGAAGCGCGCGTGCTGCTGCCGCCGGGAACCTACCCGGACACGTTGATTCTGACCGAGAATGGCGCGCGGGTACGTGCCTATCGCGTCACGGCCCAACCGTCGGATGTCTATTATAGCCAGGCAAGCTACCGTTATGGGACGGCAACCTATTCGGGCGGCGGATCCGCGTACGTGCTCACGTGGGACGCACCCACAGGCGAGGACACGCGGGCGATCACACTTGAGTATTTGATGTCCGGAGCTTCGTGGACTCCGACGTACGACATGCAAATTGTGGATGAGACATCGGTGAATCTGGCGTTCTTCGCCCAGGTGAACAGCACCGGGCTCGTATTGGAAGACGCGACGGTCTATCTTGTGGCCGGGCGTGTCGATCTCAGCCAGCAGGTCGATCAGCGGCAAGCCGTGACGTTTAATCAGTACGCGGTTGGGTATGCAGATCAGACCATGAGCCTGCCGAGTCTAGGCACCGGGACGGTCGATTTGCAGCACATATACGCGCCAGTGACACTCAGCGTCACGCCCGGGGACACGCTGTTCACGAATCTGGCGGACGCGACCTTAACCGCGCGGCGGTTGCACGTGTGGAACGCCAGCGCCAGCACCCAGGTCGATGTGATCTACAAAGTCATGAACAGCACAGACGTTCCCCTGGCGCAAGGCATCGTGCGCATCTACCAAGACGGATTATTCATGGGCAGTGATTTCATCGAAACCACACCTATCGCCAGTGAGGGCAGCGTCACGGCAGGGCATTTGCCAGATGTTCGCGTGAATCGCAGCGAGAGCGAGGAGTATCACGGCGAAGGGCCGGACGATTACTATCTGCACACGGTTACGCTGGAAGCACAGAATTTCGGTGAAACCGATCTGGCACTGAGCGTACTCGATGTCTGGCTGCAGGACGCGTGGCAATTTGAGTATTCGATAGAACCCGTACGCGATCCCAACAACATCCTACGCTGGGATACGCAAATCGCCGCCGGGGATAGCCTGACCATCACCTACACGTTCCAGACCCAGTACTGAACGGGCGTGACTAAAGCGGAGCCGCTGGTGGCGAATCGCCGTCACCGGCGGCTGGAATTTGTGCGCGGGTTTGAGGCGTGTAATAAGCCCGTGCTGAGCCAATCAAGCGCGGTTTCCCAGGGATACGTGCTGCGTTCTTCCGGCTTGACCTGGCGTTCAGTGGCTTCCATCAGGCCGAAAACTGGCAGGTAGCCCCAATAGGACGCCAGTGGCGCAATATGACTGAGGAAATGATAGGTCTGCAGCACGTTGCCCTGGTTGATCCAGGTTTTCGCGGCGACGACGTAGGCATCCAGCAGGCTGGTGATGTCCTCTTCAAGCTCCCGGCCGTCGATTTCCAGCACGCGCAGCGCCGCGTCTGCGCTGGCCTCGATGGCGCCGATTTCCGCCTGGGTTACTGCTAGCGCCAAGAAAGCGTGCTGGCGCTGGTAGACCATCTCGGATTTCTGCCATTCATCGGGCGGAAGCGTCGGAAACCAGACATAGGTCGACTGCTCAAGCAGGTCGAGTGCGCGATCCACGTTGCCCGCTTCGATGAGCAAACTCGCTAATCCCACGTAGGCCGGGCCGTATTCCGCATCTTCTCGAATCGCCGCTTCAAAGGCAGCTATACTCTCACGTTCCCTCTGAGGCGATAATGCGAGTACCTGTCCCAGCACATGCAATACCTGGGGGGACCTGCGATCGGTAACCGCCCGGCCAAACAGTTCCACATATTCATCAAAGCGAGCTGCATCATCAAGCGAATCGACAATGTCCGGATAAAGCACTGCGTAAACCAGGTCGGGATCGATCTCGATGGCCTGGACGAGCGCATCATCAGCGGCTTCGTCATCGTCATCCAGATCGCGGTACAGCGACGCCAGTGCAAGCTGGGCGTAGGGCAGCTCGGTTTTTTGACGAACGGCCATTTCGAGCCAACGCCGTCCCTCATCAACCTGACCCAGTGCAACTAATGTCTCGCCCCATTCGGCGCCGACCTCCGGAACAGCGCGCCACATCTCCCACACGGCGCGCATGCGGGCGTGGGCTGCCAGAGGCTGGTCTTCCGCTTCGCGGAGCGTGCGTACGGCGTATAACTCCCCGAGCAATTCCGGGGACGCTACGGCGCTTTCGCCGGACAGCGTGCGATATCTGCGCGACAAGGTGGAGCGTTTGCTCCGTGAGGCGGCATTTTTCAGATCGACGAGGAACGCACGCGCATTGGCCGGGCGTTCCGCCGGATCCTTGCTGAGGGCACGCAGCAGCGGTTGTTCAAGCTCCACCCGATTGCTCGATCCGTTGGGCAGGATGGGGAGCGGATTCGCGTTGGTGATCAGGTCAATCAGATCATTGTCGTCGTGTTGATCTTCGTCAAAATCGAGATAATAATGTCCGGTCAACGCTTCGTACAACACGACGGCGAGCGAGTAAATATCCGAGCGGGGTGTGACGCGGTTTCCTAGAGCTTGTTCGGGGGACATGTACAGCAGGGTGCCGGGTTGGGGGCCGATCGCGTCGTTGTGCCCGTAGCGCTGGGTGGGGTGGACGTGGGCCAACCCGAAATCGGCCAACTTGAACTGATCGCGATCGGCCTGCGCGAGCAGGATGTTCTCCGGTTTGATGTCACGGTGAATGATGTTGCGCGCGTGCAGGGTGTCAAGCGCGCGACACATGTCCGACGCGACCTGGAGCAGTTTGTTATTTTCCAGATGCCCGTGATCGCGCACAATCTGGAGAAGATCGGCGGGCAGGTATTCCATGACGAGAAACATCGAGCCGAAGGCTTCGCGCATACTGTAGATCTGGACAATGTTGGGATGCCGAAGACTGGCCGTGAGCTGCGCTTCGCGCCTGAACCAGTCGCGCGCGCTGTTACCCGCAAAGGCCTCGGATCGAAACTGCTTGACGGCGACTAAGCGATCGAGCTGGGTATCATGGGCCCGGTAAACCGTGCTGAAGCCGCCGTCGCCGATCACGTGTTGGATGACGTACTCATCGATGGCGTTGCCGGGTAACAGTGTGTTTGGCTGTACTGCGGACTGCATATCACCCTCGCGTTATGCTGGGAAGTCATAGTCGCGAAACGTTTGCGTGACATTTTCTTTCAGTATAAATCAGGTTTCTTCTTTTTGGATTAATTTTTCGTTAATTTTGCAATATGTCTCTTTTGCGTGATGCGACCGTAATCCAGCTTGTGCCCCCCGAAGGCTGGTTCATGTGCACACAACCGGCAGGGCGTCCCAGACTCTCGGGACGCCCTGTTATGATTATACGATCGTATTGGAAATGTCGTTGCTACTGAAGTACGCCAGCAAGTGCATCACACGCCGGGCACGATTTATCCGCACGGATGATCGCATAACCCGCCTGCGGATCGGAACCCCAGACCGTGAAGTCCACGTTGAAGACGATCATCAAGCGCACTTTGCCGCTCTGGGCCGACAGAACCGCGGCCTGAGCTAACCACTGCGCCTGCTGCGCAACGGTCGTGTTTTGCGCCCACGCAAAGTTGGCAGGCAGCGCACCGTAACCCTGCGGAGTCAGGTAGCCAAGCTCGGTGAAGCAGGCTTGCTTGCCGCCGAAAGGCGCAATCGCGCGATTGAGCATGGTGCCATAATACCGCGTGGGATAATTGTCACGCGGGTCACCTGTGCTCTGCTGCGGGCTGACGATGCCTTCGTTGTAATGCACGCCGATGCAGTCCGCATAAGAACCAGCACCCGCCGCCGCCATCTGCTGTGAGTAGGCGTCATCGTTGCAACCCTGGTCGGTGCAGCCCGCCGCGCCGAAATAGCCGGTGGGGGCCAGCGCGCCCGTGATGACCATCGTGTTGCCGTTGGCGGTCTTAATCGCATTGTAAGCTTTGGCGAGCAGGGGCACGTAGTTGGAGCCGCTGATCTGCCCGGCGGGCCATTCGCGATCGATGTTCATTTCGTTCCAGATTTCGATGGCATCCGCGCCCGACGAAGCCAGACCGGCGACGAACTGGGCATAGGTGTCCTGGTAGCTAGAGTTCATGACCTGGCTCTTGTCACCGATGACCGAGAGCAGAATCTTGAAGCCTGCGGCGTGGGCGCTGCTGATGAGGCTGGCGCCACTTTGCCCGACGCTGAGCTGCATTTTGACCCATTTCATCCGCGAGCGGGTGAGGGCAGTAGCGGTATCGGGATAGAGGCCGGTGATCTGGCCGCCAACTTCAAACGCACCACTGACGGCGGAACCGGTGACAGGGGCGGGCAGATTTGGATCGGCGCTGACGTCGACGCCCGTCGCCGGTTCGGCCGTCACCTGATCGCAAACCGTGATGATCTGGCGGTTGAAGCTCGTGCGAACTTCGTAGGTGTGGCCGGTGAGCGATGTGATGATGAAGCGCCAGCCAAAATAGAGCATATGCGGTTCTTCGTCTTCGAGCAGGGTGCGGCAGCTATCGATGCCGTCAACAAATTCGGTTTCTTCAAAGGTCCAAGAGCGCACCCAGGTCAGGTCCTCACCGGATTTTTCTTCGAGCGCGGAGCGCGCCGCTGAGAACGCCAACCAGATTGGATCTTCGGGGGTAGCGGTCGGGCCGCTCTGCGCGACGTCAGCTTCATCGCCGGGCGCATTGGTGCCAGCGCTGGCGGCGATCGGCGTCATGGTGAGAACCAGCAGGGCAGCCAGTATTGCATAGATGACGGTATTGCGTTTTTTCACGGTAAAGCGTCCTTTCACTTCTCTCGCGTGATGGATCGTGGCCGGAGGTCGTCTGCTTTAGGCACCGGCGCCAGACAACGGCAAACCGATCTGGCCCGGCTTTCCAGGGAAGTATTGTGATCGAAAACGTGGAATTTGTCTACGATGATTTGCCTACTGCTGCCTGACGGCATGAGTCTGGGCCCGCTTAGTCGGGTTAGGGCGGGCCATAGACGCTTCTGTCAAAGTCAATCCTCAGCCTGTCCGCCGCGCAGTTGGGTCATATAGAGATCGTAGTAATGCCCCTGGGCCGCGAGCAACTCGTGATGGGTGCCACGCTCGATGATCCGTCCGTGATCCATCACGATGACTTGATCGGCACGTACAATGGTGCTGAGCCGGTGGGCGATGACAAACGACGTGCGATTTTCGAGCAGCTTGCCCAGCGCAGCCTGCATTTGCAGCTCGGTGATGGTATCCACGCTGCTGGTAGCTTCGTCAAGCACGATGATCGCAGGGTCGGCCAGCAGCGCGCGTGTGAACGAGATGAGCTGGCGCTGACCGGCGCTCAGGCGCGACCCACCCTCTTCGACATCCGTGTCGTAGCCTTTGGCCATGGCTGCGATGAACTCGTGTGCGCCGGTGTCGCGGGCTGCCGCTTCGATTTCTGCCTGCGTGGCGTCGAGTCGTCCATAACGCAGATTCTCGTTGATAGTCGTGGCGAATAGTCCGGTGTCCTGCGGGACCCAGGCCATCTGATCGCGCAATGACTTGATGGTCACATGGGTGATGTCGTGTCCATCGAACAGTATGCTGCCCGACTGCGCTTCGTAAAAGCGCCCCAACAGGCGCACCAGGGTGCTCTTGCCCGCGCCAGTATGCCCCACCAGCGCAACAGTCTGGCCCGGCTCGACGACAAGATCGATATTGTGCAGGACCTCCCCGTGTTCGTTGGCTTCCTCCAGATCCTTGGCAGTGTCGCCAGAGACTGCGTTGTTCGCTGAATCTGATCCATTGGCGCCGGATTTCGCCGATTTTGAGGCAGCCGACATCATCACCACGCTGTCTGGCGGCGCGTCGGAGAACGTGGTCGCGGGCTTGGTATAATGGAATGTCACATCGCACAACGTGACGGCTCCCGCAATACGGGGCAAGCTCACGGCTTCTGGATGGTCCAGAATTTCGGACTCCGTATCGAGAATCTTGATGATGCGCTCGCCCGCTGCTGACGCTTCCTGGAACTGGTCCAGGCGCATGGCGAGATCGCGGATCGGGTCGAAGAAGAGGTTGAGGTAGAGCAGGAACGCGACCAGCGTCCCGGAGGACATCTGGCCGTTAACCACGCGCATCCCACCCACCCCTAGCACGATCGCGACGCCGACCTGCGAAATGACATCGATGCCGGGCATGAAGACCGACGCGAGTTTGTCGGCGCGCAGGCTGGCGTTAATCTCGGTTGTGGCGACGGTACGAAAACGGGCCTGTTCGTGGTATTCGCGCACGAATGCCTGCACGATGCGCATCCCGGACAGGCTCTCCTGCAAGGTGGCCGACACGACGCCAACGGCTTCGCGCACGGCGCGGTAGCGTTTGCTGGACTGCTTGCGCCACCAGATGGACAGCGCAAACATGGCGGGCAGAATGGTGAAAGTGAGCAGAGCGAGAGACCAATCATAGTACAGCATCACAAGGATGATGCCGATCAGCGTGAACGAACTGCTGATGGTGTTGACGACAGCCCACGTAATGAAGTTTTGCAGCGAGTTGCTGTCTTCCGTGATGCGCGCCATCAAGTCGCCCACGCGATTGTGGTCGAAATAACTCAAGTTCAGGTCGAGGTATTTGAAAAAGATCTGCTCGCGCACTTTCATGATCGCGTGCTGGCCGATCCAGATCATGTTCAGCAGTTGAATCCGCAGTGATACGGTCTCGACCGCGATCACTACCAGATAGGCGACCGCGTAACGCGCCAGGGCAGCGGAGTCGCGACCTTCCAGACCCTTATTGATCGCCTGGCGGACCAGGGCAGGGGAGATCAGGGTCGCGCCGGAAGTGATAAACATCAGCAGGACGACGCCAATCACTCGTTGGCGGTAGGGCGAGATGAAGCTGAGCAGCCTTGCCAGGATTTCACCCACGGGTCGTTCGCGCTTGAATGTATTCTCGCTCATGAACTATTCCTCTTTACGCGGGTCACGGCGGGAAGTCGTTGCGGCGAATTCGGCGGTCGCGCGTTTTTCAGCGCGACGGTCATCGAGCGGTAGCGGGGCGGCCGCAGCCGGAAGCGTATCTTCGTCGGCGCGCCCGATACCTCGAATATCCTCTTCTGGCTCTTCTTGATCGGTTTGCAGCCGCCACAGGTGTGCGTAACGACCCTGCAAGGCGAGCAGGTCGCTGTGGGTACCGCGTTCCACGATACGCCCGTGTTCGAGCATCAGAATCTGGTCGGCGTGCATGACCGTGCTCAGCCGCTGGGCAACGATCAGAGTTGTCCGGCCCTGCATCAACGTTTGCAGTGCGGCGCGGATTTCGTACTCGGTGCGGCTGTCGACGCTGGCGGTAGCGTCATCGAGAATCAGGATGCGCGGGTTGACCAACAGAGCGCGTGCGATAGCGATGCGCTGGCGCTGACCGCCGGACAGGGTGACACCTCGCTCGCCAACAAGGGTGTCGTAGCCGTCTTCGAACTCCATGATGAAATCGTGGGCGCGGGCCGCCTGGGCTGCCGCAAGCGTTTCTTCACGTGTGGCGTCGGGTCGACCGATGGCGATGTTCTCGTGGATAGTGGCATTGAACAAGAAGGTATTCTGCATCACATAACCGACCTGCGCGCGCAACAGCTTGAGCGGCAGTTCGCGCACGTCATAATCGTCGATCGTGATGCTGCCGTCAGATACGTCGTAGAAGCGCGGGATCAGGTCGATGAGCGTGGTCTTGCCGCTGCCGGTAGTGCCCACGATCGCGGTCACCGTGTCAGGCGCGGCTTCAAAGGACACGTTGTTGAGGACCTCGACCTCGGGCTCGTCTTCGCGCGCGCCGTATACGAAGGACACGTTGTCAAAGCGAACGTTGCCGCTCAACGGGCCGGGATTCGTGGCACCCAGCGGAGTCTTGATCTCCGGCGTCGTATCCATGATGGCAAAGATGCGCTTGCCGTTGGCGATGGCACGGGCCGTCACATCGATCATGAAGGCCAGCCGGTTGGTGGGCAGCGCCAGTAGCCCGACATAGGCGTTGAACTCGACCAGCATGCCCAGCGTCAGCGAGCCCTTGAGCACGCGGTGTCCGCCGAAGTAGAGCAGGACGAAGCTCAAGAGGCCGACGAAAGCCCAGATAACCGGCAGCGAGAGTGTAAAAAGCCGCGCCTGCTTGATCCATGCATTCAATACGCGGGTGTTATCCTCTTCAAAGCGGTCTTTGGCGTAGTCTTCGCGCGCGAAGGCTTTGACGACGACGATCTGGGAGAGGTTTTCCTGGATACGCGCGTACATCTCGCCGCGCGCGGACCGAATCGTGCCGACGAGCGGCTCGATGCGAATGCCGAACAGGTACGCAATGACGAACAGGACCGGCATGGGCAGCAGGAAGATCAGGGCCAGACCGGCGTTGCGGCTGAACATAATGCCGTAAATCCCAACCAACAGCACGATCAGGTTGAGCACATCGCCGATCACGATGCCAGCAAAGAACCGGATTTCGTCCACGTCGCCGATGGCACGACTCATCAATTGTCCGATGCGAATGCGATCGTAGAATGAGAAGGGCAGCCGTTGGAGATGCACGAAGAAATCCAGGCGCAAGTCGTAGGCGATTTTGCGGCCCAACCACTGGGTACCGTAGCGCTGACCGAAATTGATGAATCCCCGGACGATGGCGATGATGATGATCAGAATGGAGGTCATGACGAGCGTATGCTCGCGGCTCCAACTGTCGGGATATAGCGCGAAATGGTTGCCTGAACCAAGAGCCGCATCGACCGCGCTGCCGATCAGACGCGGCGTGATGAGGGTGAGCAGGGTTGCTCCGATCAGGCAGGCATAGACGACGATGGCGACGCGCCAATAGGGTCGAATGTAGCGCAGGATTCGTAACAGAATCTTCATGAATCGCTTCTCCCGATGAAGAACTACAGGCGACCTCAGCCAAGCAGGTTGACCGTCAGTCTATGGTACGAAGGCGAGATGAACTGCGCGTATGCTGCCAAAAGGCCGGATTGGGACCGGGAGTGGGGGCACGCGAGACGGCCCCGGCGGGCAAATGAGCAGGCCATTATACCCTAAGCTGAAAGGGGGCGTCCAGAGTTGCGTTGCACAATGGGCTCAATGATCAATTTAGAAGCGTCTGGCTGTTGGGTGGTAGTATCGTTCGGCACGGCAAGAAGTGGCGGAATGCTATGGTTGAGCGGGGGGGCGGTGCGTATACTGGGATTATCGTTAGCGTGAATAGTCAGAACAATATTTGGATTATGAGAGGGTGCTGTATGGAGAAGTTCGTACCACTGGGCAACGAGGCGCTGGCTCAAGGAGCGCTGGACGCTGGTCTGTCCGGCGTGTATGCGTACCCGGGCACGCCATCCACGGAGATCACCGAATATATCCAGCGGTCCAAAGATGCGATGGCGCGCGGTGTGCACCGCGATTGGGCCGCCAATGAGAAAACGGCGATGGAAGCGGCGCTGGGGATGTCTTACGCGGGAAAGCGCGCCCTGGTCTGCATGAAGCACGTTGGGCTAAATGTGGCGGCGGATCCCTTCATGAATTCGGCTGTCACGGGTGTTAACGGCGGACTGCTGTATGCTGTCGCCGACGACCCGTCGATGCATTCGTCGCAAAATGAGCAGGACACGCGCTATTACGCGCGGTTCGCGCTAATTCCCGCGCTTGAACCGTCGAACCAGCAAGAAGCCTACGACATGCCATTTTACGGCTTCGCGTTCTCGGAAAAATACAAGGTGCCCGTATTGATGCGGATCACGACGCGGCTGTCCCATTCGCGAGCGGACGTGGTCCGGCGCGAAGCGCGTGCCGGAAAATCCGCTGAGATTGCCGGAAAATCCGCTGCAATTCGTGCTGCTGCCGTCGGTGGCGCGGCGCTATTACGCGGCGCTGCTGGAGAAACAGCGCGAATTCGAGGCCGAGTCGGAGATCGTCGCCGTTCAACCATTACGAGGACGGCGAAGATAAGCGGCTGGGAATTCTGGCGTGCGGGATCGCGATCAACTACCTGATGGAAAACTTCCCGGACGGCTGCCCGCACCCGGTGTTGAAGATCGGTCAGTATCCGCTACCGCGCCAGATGGTGAGCCGGTTGGTGAAGGAATGCGAGACGATCCTGGTTCTAGAAGAGGGGATGCCGCTGGTTGAAGAGATGCTGCGCGGTTATCCGTTCGACGGGGGCAATGTGCGCGGGCGGCTGGATGGCACGCTGCCGCGCGCGGGTGAGCTGAATCCTTCTCTGGTGGCGCAGGCGTTGGGTCTGCGCGACGGCGGGGCGGTCTTCGAGGTACCGGAGATTGTAGCTGATCGCCCGCCGCAGCTCTGCCAGGGCTGCCCGCACGGGGACACCTACCGCGCACTGAACGCGGCACTTGAGCCTTACTCCAAGGGACGCGTATTTTCCGACATCGGATGCTATACGTTGGGCGTTATGCCACCCTATAACGCGATTAACTCGTGCGTGGATATGGGCGCATCCGTCACGATGGCGAAAGGCGCGGCGGATGCGGGCCTCACACCTTCCGTGGCGGTGATCGGCGATTCGACGTTCAGCCATTCGGGCATGACAGGTTTGCTCGACGTGGTGAACGCCAGGTTGTCGATCAAAGTGCTCATCCTCGACAACGAAACAACAGCCATGACCGGCGGGCAGCACTCACCGGGGCAGGGGCATCTTGAGGATATCGCGGTCGGGATGGGAGTCCCGGCGGAGCATGTGCGCGTGATCACACCCCTGCCGCGCCAGCACGAGGCAAATGTTGCCGTGATCAGCGAAGAGCTGGCGTATGACGGCGTGTCGGTGATTATCGCGCGGCGCGAGTGCATCGAAACGGCCAAGCGCGGCAGAAAGGCGAAGGCATGAAATACGATATGATCCTGGCGGGCGTGGGCGGTCAAGGCGTATTGTCGATTGCTGCGATCGTCAGCGTGGCGGCGGTAGACGGCGGGCTGCGCATCAAACAGGCCGAAGTGCACGGCATGTCGCAGCGCGGCGGTGCGGTGCAGAGCCACCTGCGCATCGCCGACCGGACTATCCATTCCGATCTGATCGCGGAAGGACACGCGGACATGGTGCTGTCCATGGAGCCGATGGAAACACTGCGCTATGTGCCGTTTCTGGCTCCGGATGGGGTGATCGTGGCGGACAGCGCGCCGGTGGTGAACATCGACAATTACCCCGATCTTGACACGATTCTGGCTGCACTGCGCGGGTATCCGCGCGCGGTGCTGGTCGACGCCACGGCCGAGGCCAAAGCTATGCGCGCCGTACGAGCATCGAATATGGTGTTGTTGGGCGCAGCGTCAGCGTTTATCCCGATTGGCGCGGTTGAACTCGAAGCCGCGATTCGATCGATCTTTGGGCGGAAAGGCGACAGTGTCGTCGAACAGAATCTCGACGCGTTCCGGCGCGGGCGGGAGTTGGTCGCGGCAATGGCGTGAACAGGGCTTTCCGATTTGGAGAAAACAGAGGAGCACGCGCTGCGCTCCTCTGTTCGCTTCTATTCCATTTGACACACGGGTTGTTCACGGGGCGGTGCGGCGCGTCTGCGTCGTGACGAAGATGGCCACAGCGCACAGCGCCATGAGTGCGCCGAACAGGAAGGGCGCGCCCGCTCCGAAACCGTTCCAACCGAAGGCGCCTTGCCAGAGGACGCCTGCCAGGATGCTGGCCGGGAGCGCCATAACGCCCACCGCGGCATTATAGACTCCATAGGCGGTGCCGCGTTGATCCGGCGGAACGAGATCTGCGACCAGGGCTTTGGCCGTGCCCTCAGTCGCGCCGTAATACAGGCCGTAGAGTGCGTACAACACCCACATTTGCCACGCTTCACCGACCAGCGCAAAACCGAGATAGAGCAGCCCGTAAGCGGACCATCCGGCCAGAATCAGGCGAGCGGCGCCCGATGCGATCGGACAGCGCGCCTGCTGGACCGGCCAAGGTGGCATAGACGATGTTGAAGGTCAGGAGCATGCCTAGCACGCCCGCCACACTGAGACCGCGATCTTGTGCGCGCAAGATCAGGAAAGCGTCGGCGGAATTACCGAGTGTAAAGACCACCACGGCGATCAGGAACCAGCGAAAACGCAGGTCGAAACCGGCCAGAGTCAGACTGGGGGCGCGGCGCTGTCCGGCGATTGGGACGTCACGCGCGCCGAGTGCCAATGCCACGACGGCCAGTGCTGCGGGAATGATGCTGATCAGCACAATGGTGTGAAAAGTGCCGCGCTCCAAGTGGACATCTCCGGATTGCGTGGCGAGGACTACCAGGAGCGCGATCAGAATGCCAAGCGCGGCCCCGGCTGTGTCCCCGGCGCGGTGCAGCCCAAAAGCGATGCCCCTGTGCTGCTCGTCGATGGAGTCGGCGATGAGCGCATCGCGCGGAGCGGTGCGAATGCCTTTGCCAACCCTATCGCTGAAGCGGACGCCCAGCACCCCCCACCATGAGGTGACCAGATAGAGGAAAGGCTTGGAAATAGTGGACAGCCCGTACCCCGCGACCGTCAGCCATTTGCGCTGGTGGAGGCGGTCCGACAACCAGCCCGAGAAGACTTTGAGTAAGCTGGCGGTGGTCTCCGCGATGCCTTCAATCACGCCAATGATATTGGTCTTGACGCCAAGCACATTGCTCAGAAACAACGGCAGCAGGTTGAACACCATCTCGCTTGAGATGTCGGTGAGGAAACTCACCAGGGTGACGATCCAGACGTTGCGGGGCAGATTGCGCCAGGCAGGTTGCGCGTCGGACTGCGAACGTGGTTGTGAGGTCATGAGAAACGGCTTTCGGCGGAGTGAGTTGGATGCAAAAAACAAGATGGCGCTATTGTAAACCCGCGGCCAGGCATGTCAAATGAGCGCGACAGGAAAAAAGTCGTCTGTACGATCGCACAGACGACTTGGCAAGTTCATCGATTGGGTGCGCGGTGAGCGCGCAATCCACGTCTACGATTGAACGTGGACCGGCGTGCCCATCGGCGCCCAGTTGTAGAGCCATAGGGCTTCGGGCGTCGGCATATTGACGCAGCCGTGACTCATGGGCGTGCCGAAATTGTTGTGCCAGTAGGTGCCGTGCAGCGAGTAGCCCTTATAGAAATACAT
This sequence comes from uncultured Chloroflexia bacterium, assembly GCA_963826505.1. Classification (GTDB taxonomy): domain Bacteria; phylum Chloroflexota; class Anaerolineae; order Aggregatilineales; family Aggregatilineaceae; genus CAWGXG01. The sequence goes on along the minus strand of CAWGXG010000008.1, from coordinate 1,141,490 downwards.
CACCCAGGGCACGCCGGGAAGGTAATAGCCGGGACCTGTCATGAGCTGGGAGTTGTATTTGAGATAGATATTGTAATCACCGATGACGGTAGGCGTTCCCCACATTCCAGTGGATACGAGTACGTTGCGCACCAGTTGCCCGTTTTCGTAGGCGTAGACGCGCTGATCGCTCAGGTCTACGACGATCTGCTTGCCGCTGGTAATGGTTGGCGAGGCAACCGCGGGCGGCGTCCAGGCGTCGGGCTGCGTATACGCATCGGCAGCGGCGCCCGGCTCCGGAATCACAAGCACCATGCCCGCGTAAATGTGATTGGGATCGGTGATGTTATTCACGGCGGCAATGGCGGGCCAGGTAACGCCGTAAGCGGTGGCGATCGACGCGAGGTGTTCACCAGCTACGACGACGTGTGTACGTTGACCGGTAGCAACTGGCGCCGCAACGGCGGGGGCCGGAGCAGGCGCGGGTTCAACCGCAGGCGCGACGGCGCCCGTGCCCGGCGACGAGGATCCAGGGATCAGCAATTGCTGCCCGGAGAAAATCTGGTTAGGGTTGGCAAGTCCGTTGGCGGCGGCGATATCGGTCCAGCCTAATCCATACAGCCTCCCGATGGCAGCTAGAGTTCTCGCCTGCCTGGACAGTGTGGTAGACCGGGCCAGACGCAGGGGCGGCGACCGGTACCGGATCGACCACTACCGGAGCCGGGTCAACAACGGGCTGGACGATCGGCGCGTTGGGATCGGGAATGATGAGCACCTGTCCCACATAAATCGTGGTGGGGTCAGCGATGCCATTCACACTGGCGAGATATTCGGCGGTGTAGCCATAGCGAAGAGCGATGCGAAACAAATTTTCGCCCGCCTGGACGGTGTGAGTCCCACTGCCGTCTTGAGCCAGGGCAGGGGAAGTGTGCCGCAGTGGAATGATCGCAGCACTCAACAGTAGCGCCAATATGATAGTAAGCCGGATGAGTTTGCGTAGAGATGAGGCATAGGTCATGATGGTATCTCCAATGACAGCCGGGTTTGTATTCATGGGTAAGTCGTCCTCAACAGCAGCATAAGTATTCTCAATTTCACAGTTTACTATGGAATTAAGGATGCTGGCAATTGCCAAAATCATTTGGTGATTTCGTATAGTCATCTTCGGTTGACTAACCAGCCGCGCGCAAAAACGGTTACGGCGGAAATTGTCTTTGCCAAAGCGGTGGGAGTTCGTACGGCCAACACGAGCAGCACTGACAAGCCGGCCATGCCTATCGTCATCACCAGCGTCAAACCGCGCGGCGCTCCAAGCTGTTCGCGCATCACCCACATCGCGATCCCAGCCGTAACCGTCACCACGAGCGCCACAATCGTCGCAGGAAAGACCGCTTCTAACCAATGGCTTAGGCTGATTTCGCTGATACTCAAAACCAGCCACCACGATAACGGTTGAAGCAACAGCCCCGTGAGCACGGACAGCAGCGCGACGTTTTCAATGCCGGTGTGTGCGCCGACGACGAACGCCACGAGATAACATGGCACGGCGCATAACTCAAATAGCGCGTGCACGGCAGGACGGTTCAGCGCACGGTAAATCACGCCGTTGAGCATGGATGCCGATTTGCGAAATCCACCGATGGCGAGAATTTGCACGGTGAGCACCATCGGCGACCAGCGCGGGCCCAACAGCCAAGGGACCAGGACCGGGGCAATTACGGCCAGCAAGGCTAGAGTCGGAAAGGCGAACAGGGTAGCAAGTTGGAGGCTTTCGAGATAGGTCGATTGCAGGCGAGGACGATCGTCTTGCAGGCGCGAGAACACCGGGTAGAGCACGCCCGCCGCGCCTCCGAGCACGTCCTGGATTGGCCATGCCACCAGACTGAAGGCCAGCGCATAATAGCCGAGGGATTTCTGATCCGAGTCGCAGTCCGATGATCTGATCATCCGCCTGGGTGATGACGTAAGACAATACGGCAAACAGGGTTACACTCGGTGCGAAGCTCCACAGCGTGCCGAGCGAAGTTCGATCCAACCCGTGCAAGGCGTAGGATGGACGCCAGCGCACTCGCCAGTAAATAATGGAAAGGCTCACCGCATTGAACACGGCCAGCCGCACAACCAGACTCCACGCGCCGCCGCCGAGGACGGCGACGCCGAGTGCCATCAGCCCGGCAGCGATCATACTTTGCAGGCGGATGAAGGCCAGGGCGCGAAAATCCATGCGGCGGTTCAGCAGCGCGCGGGGGATCGTGCCGCCTGCGCGCAAGAGTGACACTGCGGCAACTGCGACCAGTAAGAGGAACAGGCGCGGCTGATCAAATACATGGGCGATGAGTGGGGCACACGCGATCACGAGCAGGGCGGCAGTTCCAGATGTGAGCGAGACGCTCCAAAAGGCGGCATTCAGATCGGCGTCGGAAATGGTTTTGCGCTGGATCAGAGCGTCGTGGAAGCCGGACGGCACAATGTACTCTATGAACAACTGAGCAGCGGCGGTCAGCGCGACCAGACCGAACGCCTCCGGGTCGAGCAGGCGGGTCAGGAGCAGAGTGGTGATACCTGCCAGGATGTAGCGTCCGAGCGCGCCGCCGATGGCCCAGGCGGCGCTAGTGAGCGCGAAAGTGCGCGAAAGGGCCGGGTCCTCAGGCGGAACAGAAGGGGGCATAGGAAAACCGTACCATAACCCTAAAGGTAAAGCTTATGGTGAAGTATAGACAGCGGTGTGCACTGAGATGCGCGTGTCACTCAATTATCACGGCAGTATAGGGCGGAATGATCGGTGTCGCAATTGCGGGATAGCGGTAAGCAATATGACATTGTGATGCTGGTGTTGAATGATATTGCGCATGACAGCCGGGTCCGACGCGAAGCGGCGGCATTGGCCGAGTGCGGTTGGCGCGTGCTGGTGATCGGCACACAGCGGGCGGATGGCTCCCGGCCCGACCACGAACTGTTGCACGGTTTCGAGGTGCGGCGCATACGTTATGGTCGGCTTGGAACGGGGTTGTGGGGGCCGTGGCGGCGGGTGCGGCATATGATTCAGGCGGCGCAGATTGTGCGCAGCGTGCGGCGGATTCCGGCGCGGGCCTATCACGCTCATGATTTACCGGCGCTGGCGCTGTTGTCGGCGGTCCGCGTAAGAAAACGGGGGAGTACGCCTCTGATCTACGATTTGCACGAGTTGTATCTGTTTCAGCCGCGTCCTAAAACATGGACTCGGCGCGCGTGGAATCACTTTGTTCGACCAGTCATACTGGGAGTGGAGGGGTGGCTGGCCCGGCGCGCGGCGCGCGTGATCACTGTCAGTATGCCGATGGCGCGCGTGATGCGGGCATGGCACGGTGTGCAGATGCCGGTCGTCGTGCGGAATATCCCGCCCCGGGCGCCGGATGATCTTGTGTCTCCAGTCGATCTGCGCCGCGTGGCAGGCGATGCACGCTGGATTATTGTTCACAGCGGCGAGATTACCAACCAGGGGCGCTGCCTGACGGAGTTAGTCGAAGCGGCGGCTCTGCTGCCTGACGATGTCGCGCTGGTGTTCCTGGGGGAAGGTTCTTCGCAGGCAGGCCTGGAGAGGTTGGCTACGCAACTTGGCATTGCCGATCGGGTTCATTTTGTACCACCTGTTGGTCCGGACGAAGTGACGGCGACATTGCGAGCGGTTGATGTCGCGGCGGTGCTGCTGCGCCCGAATTCGTATCACATTCGGGCGACCCTTCCAAACAAGTTATTCGAAGCGATGGCAGCCGGTGTACCGGTCGTGGCGTCGGATGCAGGGGCCGTGCGCCAGATGGTCCGAGCGCACGAGTTTGGTGTGCTGTGCGATCCGACCGACCCGGCGGCAATTGCGGCGGCATTGCGCGGGCTGCTGACAGAGGCAGGGCAAGCCCATTTTCGGGCGCGATTGTTGGAAGTGCACACGGTCCTGACATGGGAGGTTGAGGCGGAACGCCTGCGGGCAGTGTATCGGGAATTGTTGGAATGAGCAGAACGCGCGTGGCGATGCTCATCTCGAGCGCTTACGGGCCGGATGTGCGCGTCCAGAAAGAAGCGCATACCCTGGCTCTGGCAGGCTACCGTGTGACGGTAATCGCATGGGACCGGCTGCGGACGCTGCCCGTGCATGCCCGTGAGGAAGCGCCCGCTCCGCTCATGGCGGCTCTGACTGATTGGCCTGGGCGTGCGGCAACACCGCCAGAAGCGGTGACTGTCACCCGTGTGCAGACTCGGGCAGGGTACCGGACGGGCCGTGCCCTAACTCTCCGAATGCCAGTGTTTTGGTGGCGTGCCTGGGGCGAACTGCGCCGGTTTCGTCCCGATGTCGTACACGCCAACGACCTGGACACACTGCCCGTGGCGTATGTATATGCGCGGGCAAGGGGCATCCCGGTGGTTTTTGATGCGCGCGAGTACTATCCGGGCATGGTGCGGGCCAATGTCGGGCAGGTGATCGGCGCTGGATTGGAAGCGCTGGATAAGTGGTTCGCGCCGCGCGTCGACGCGGTGATTACGGTAGGCGAGCGGTTGGCGGATCGGTACCGGGCGCTGGGAGCGCGCGTCGCCATTGTGCATAACAGCCAACCACTGCCAGATGAGGGCGAGATGCGCCTCCGTCGAGACGATCTCCGCAAGACGTGGGGCATATCGGACGATGGCGTACTGGTGGTCTACGTGGGTCATTTGGCCGCCGATCGGAACTTATCGCCTCTGCTGGAGGCCGTGAAACAGCGCGAGCGCGTGTGGTTGGCTGTAGGCGGAACCGGCCCGCAGACGGAAACAGTGCAGCTCGCCGCAAACGCCTGCCCGCGTATCTTGCCGCTGGGATGGGTTCCACTGCCGGATGTGGCGGGAATCGTAGCGGCGAGTGACATCGTGTATTACGGATTGGACGACAGCAACGCCAACAGCTTCTATTTCATGCCGAATCTCGCTTTTTTCGCTTTTGCTGTGGGGCGACCGTTGCTCGTTTTGCCGGTTGGAGAGATCGCGGAGGTGGTACGCCGCGAACGCTGTGGAATCGCAGCAAACTCGTCGACGGTTGATGGAGTGATCCAGGGTCTCGACCAGTTGTGCGATTATCGAACTCGTGATACCTTAACTAATCGTGCCCAATCGTTGGGAAAGACGAAATATCACTGGGCGTTGACAGCGGATTCTCTGCTGGAAGTCTACAGCTGTATGGCCGATGTCAAGAATTGTTCGGGACACCAATAACTTCACACTTCTTAACGCATATCCATGATACTCTAGCATCAGAGGATTTAGAGAATTGCAGCGTGTTTCAGTCTGTTCTTGCCTGATCTGATGACCAGGAACTGCCCTGGTTGACGCGCTTATACGAGTGAGGCGAAACAAGCCTAACCAAATTGCTCCGTTGATTCCCCAAAAATTTGTGAAATCGTCGCGGCAATCGGAGCTTAAGGACGATGGAATGGCTTGGAACAGCCCTCAAATATAGATGTGGGTAGGCTTATCTGCTCATAGGAGATCGCCACATGAGGACGAAGAGATTATTTACCTGGCTGCGGGCCATTATTGTAATTTCCGCTCTTATGGCGGGTCAGCTCCAGGTTGTAATGGCGGCAGGCACGGGGAGCGATACCTCGGCGTCTGTGAGGGGGGATGTGGCTGGTAGTGGGGACAGCGCATCTCCATACCTGCAGTATCCTGGTGAATGTGCGGTTGGCATCAACGCTTACCTGCTACAAGAAGGCTATGCGTTGCCGGTTGGATTTGAGCCGACCGGTGCGGCCCCATACGGGGCACAGGTTGATAGCTCACCCGCCCAACGGCGCCCCGGCGTAACTACGACATGGCTAGTCGTGGCTGAAGACAAGATTGCAACATGTGCTCCAGCCCGCACCCAGCCGCTGCAAAATTTCACCATCAAGCTGACTTTCACCGCACCCGGGGGCGTGAACTACGGGCAGTATCCCGTTACCCTCTCAAAGAACACCCTTTCCACTGACGGTGAACTCACGTGGGGAACTGTGGACTTTCAGATTCCGATGGACATTCCCGGAACGCTTAATGTCGCCACGTTTTTCGATGGGGAGGACGGCGGTGGCGGTACGGTCCAGGATCAAGATACCGACATGGTCACGATCTTGGGACCGGGTTTCAGGATCGACTCGTTCATTCCGGACACGGGCAACCCCGACCATTCGGCGACCGTCGGCCAATTCATCAGCTTTACGTTGACGGTCACGAACGTACGATCGACGACAATTACCGGCTTTGACATCGTGGCACCGACAGGCACGCAAGGCGATCCGACGGCCTTCACCCTGCTCGATAACTGGTGTAGTGAGTATCCACACTTCCCAACAGACCCGGTAACTGCACCGCATTTCCCAAGTCACTGGACATCGCCATCGGACGGCGATCCGATCACCGCACTAGCTCCTGGCGAGTCGGCTTTCTGTACGGTTGAAAACGTGCCGGTTCCGGCAAGTGTGGGAAGCTCGTTTCGTATTTATGCGGGCGTAGTCGGGACCACCGGGCAAACGGATTTTGATGTTACGTTGCAGGCGACCAGCGATCCGGCGGTTACCGTGCTCACGCCGAGCGTCAGCCTCTCTAAGCGCGTATCCAAGATCATCCGCGCCGGGCAGACGATTTACGATGTGAATAATCCGGCTCCGAATCCGCTGCCATCCGCGAATGTTGGCGACACGATCAGCTATGAGATCGTGGCGACCAATACCAGCAGCGTGCCGTTGAAGAATGTGCTGATCAATGACGACTGGATTGGACCACACTATGTGGGCGATCTGGCAGGTAACACATCCACCACATGGATGCCGTCATGGCTGGTCGCGGAAGGTAGCCCTGACCCGTTCAATAACATCGCCAGAGTGACGGGGACCGCAGAAGGGTACCCTAACCCAGTCACTGCGCAGGCGTCCGCGCTGGTCGATATCGCAGATTCGGCGCTCCAATTGACCCTTGAAGTGATAGACCCTGTCACACTAAACCCGAAACCTAACGCGCGCGTAGGGGATAGCGTGCAATATAAGCTCACCCTGCACAACAGCGGATCGAACACGATCTCGTCGCTTCAATTTGTGACGCTGGCGCCCCCCCTGTATACATTGGGGTCGCCGCCCGCTTTTGCACCCAGCTACACGGTGGAACCTGGTATTGACAAGACGGTCTATTGGCCGAGTGGACCAGACTACTTCGTGGTCCAAGAATCACCCGATCCACTCATCAACACGGTGCGCGTGCGCGGGCAGAATCCTTCGGGCCAGCTTATTTATGGGCAAGCACAGGCTACGTTGGACGTTAGCAGCGACAATATCATCGTCGCGGCAGACGTCGTGGATCCGGAAACGGGAACCGTGCTGCGTGGTTCCAACGCGGTGTATCACATTCGCGTATGGAGTGATAACGCCATCTCGCTGCCGATCTGCGATATTCGGGTAGATCAGTATCTGTACAACACCAACACCGGTGTCGAACAGCTGCTTATCCCCAATATCCCGCTCAACTACGGGTGGTCGGGGGCAGTGCCGGGCCGCCTGGATGACGTTTCGAACGTAGCTGACGCCGCAACGACGTATCTGGTTACGGGGCAAGACAGCGACCCGCTGACCATGATCTTCCGCGTATCGGGGACCCCGAATTGCACGCCGGGCAACACCCTGACAGACAGCACCACGCGTGCGCTGGACATCTCGGACGCGCAAATCAATGCTGAGCTGGTGGCCGACGTAGGGCCAGATGGCATTGCGAAAACGGGCGAGACGGTTGATTTTAATTTCTTTGCGACTAACGTCGGGATCGTGACGCTGAGCGGGATCACGGCGAAGTGGTGCATCACTCACCTGGATGACGGGGCCGGGGGAGGGCCATACTGCGGCCAAGGTCTGACGAACCTGGGCACTGAGGTGGGGGCGCTCGACACAATCTCCGACACCTTCAACTACACCATTCAGGCCGGAGACGAGAATGCGAATCCGTTCCTGATCGAAGTGACCATGCTCGGATACGACAACAAGGATCACCAGATTTCGGTTAAAGCCGCGACGACTATCGACGTGGCAACCGATAGTTTTGTGCTGGATGTGGGGAGCGACGTCAGCCCTGCGGTGGTCGGTGACACGATCCCGTTCACGGTAACGTTCACCAATGACGGCACAACGGACTTTGACGCAGTGCGCCTCTACCAGCCGGTATCCGGCGGCGGGTTTCAGGAAATCACGCTGGCGCCACCGATAACCAGCCTGCCTGGAAACGGTGGGAGCGAAACGCGCTCGTTTGATTACACGATTGCCCCGGGAGGATTGGGAGTCACCGAGAAAGCATTGACCGTCCAGTTCCGGGCGGAAGGCGATGTGTCTGGCGAGGATACGGTCGTAGTGACGAACGGCACCGCTGCGACGCCGCTGGTGCCGATGCTGACAGTTACCAAGACCGGCGACGCGGTTGGGATAATCAACGGCAGTGTCAACTACACGGTCGATATCGCCAATAATTCGTATAACCAGCAAGTGACCGACCTGAGCTTTGAAGATACTGTCCTGGATGATTACGGAGTGACCAACTACTCGGCAGGTGATGCGGGCTGGTCATGGCCGGGTGATGCGGGCACGCTGAATCCGCGTAACCTGAACGATGATACCTACCATGTCACGCAGAGCTTCACGATCAACGATCTACAGCCAGAACCTAACCCATTGGTCAATACGTTCACGGCTACAGGTAATCGTGAGTATGATGGTGGGGAAGTGACCGGGTTCGGTCAGCACAAAGTCGAAATCGGATGCCCGCTGGCGATTACCTTCCAAGTCGTAGATATAGACAACGAGCCGGACCTGATCCTGGGTGAATGGCTCAACTGGGATATTACTCTCCAAAACTTGACGACGGGATCTGTCAACGTAACGAGTCTGACAGAGGATTTGTACCACGATGGCACGACCGATGTCCTGAACGAGTTCTCGTGGCCGACGGGGACCGTCGGTGAACTGGGCTCGGGGCAGGTCGCCTCGCTGAGTTTCCAGAAACAAATCACGAACAAGTATTATGGCGCGACTCTCGGCGACGATGACTTTATGCCAGACAGCGTCACGGCGAATTTCACCGGCGTGGCGGATGCCTCATCGTGTACTGCGAGCACGCAATTCACCGTGTATAGTCCGATACTGGTCACCAAGATTCCCGACCGGGACGTTGCCTTTACCGGCGAAACAGTCAATTACACGATCACGGTCGAAAACCTGTCTGAAGACGATGACGCCCCGTACGACACGTTCACGGGCGTGACTGTAGTGGATGACTTGCTTGGCCCGGTGACGCTAGATTACTCGAGCGGAACTGGAACGGTAGGCACGCTTGGGCCAGGGGAAGTTGCCACGAGTGTGCCGGACTCTTTGTCCCACGAAGTGCAGGCGAGCGATCCAGAAGAACTGGTCAACACGGCCCGCGCGGATTTCCCGGATCCGGCTGATTCAGGGTTCTCCTTCTACACGATCGGAACAGCGACGGTCTTTACGGGCAACCCGCTGGAGTTGACCAAGACGCCGAGCACGTCTCTGGCCGCGCCCGGCTCAACGATTACTTATGACTACACCATCACGAACGTCAGCCCGCGAGAGATAACGGATATCTCTTTGACGGATGACGTGGTAGGGGCGATCTTGCCCCGAGCGCAAGATGCGCCGCCGTTGGTGGATAATCCCAATGATGACTGCGATCTGAGCACCGGCGGGACAATCGATCTGCTGCCCGGACAGACCTGTCTGATCTTGGGGGTGGAGTATACGATTCAGTTCGATGACCCCGATCCGCTGACCAATATTGCGGAAGCGCACGGGTACTTCATGATAGCCGACAGTACGCACGAGGTGTTCTCGACAGCGACGGCTGTAGTAGACCTGGAAGACGCCAACCTCGATATGACCTTCAAGGCGTACCAGGTTGCATACGATCCCATCAGCGGGGATCCGATTCCGGGCGATCCTCTGCCGGACGACTTCCCGACCACGGGACCGGACGGAATCCCCGAAGTGACGACGGGTGAATCGGTATTCTTCTGCTTCACCGTCGACAATACGAATTCCGATACTACCTGGGTCGAAGACATTGCGCTCGACAGCACCAGCGATCTGCTGCGCGGCCGGTTGGATCTGCCGTTCCAAACGGCGGTGATCGACGCGTACGGCGTCGATCCGACCGAGGCCAACAAGTTGTTGGGCGGGCAAGGGGTCGAGTTCTGTCTTGATCCGACGCAGCTCGACAACTCAATGGGCGATGTACTGGAATTGCCGGTAACGCTTGACGGACAATCGTCCAGCTTCTACCCGGTGCATGTCGAGGCATCGCTGTCGATTGACGTGATGGGGCGGGATATCCTGATCACGAAGCTGCCCTCGGCTCCGTTGGCGTTTGTGGGTGAAGACATCACGTATCTGATCACGATCGAGAACCTGAATGCCTCGACCGATATCTTGGTGGACAGTGTCACCGATTCGATCTTTGGCGATCTTGAACTTGATCGGTTTGACTGGACGCAAAGCGGCGTCGCAGGGTCTCCCGTCGGGTGGCTGGGGCCAAAGGGAACCAACCCGCATGGCGGGCAGGCGACGCTGATCTACACGTACACAGTCCAATCGTTTGACCCGGACCCGCTGCGCAACAAAGTTACGGTGCTGGGCAACCTGGATGATGGCGTCGCAGGAGAACAAACCCCGGTCGGAGACAGCGCCCTGGCGACTGTCGCAGTCACGGACAGCCAGCTTGTTGTGCGCAAGTCCGTCACGCCGACCATCGTGCGACCTAGCTCTGAGAACTGCGAACTCAAAGATGGCGTGGGCGACGATCCGCTGAAACCCGCCTGCGTGAGTGTGAGCTACACGATTAGTATCACTAACGTGGGTACGGAGCCCGTACAGGGCATCGAAGCATGGGATACCCACTTCGACGTGGCGCAGAACCAGATGGTAGAAGAAAACCTGACTCTGACGCGTACCGAGCTGGCGCCTTTCCAAACCGCCTACAGCTACTATACACTGGCGATTCCGATGCGATCGCAATTGACCGCCATGCCGGACCTGGACCCGTTCATGAACCAGGTGAAGGTCTACGGGGTGGTACTCGACGCGAATGGAGATCCGATTCCGATTTCGCAAGACGATCCCGAAGACCCGCATGATGACGGCAAGTCGCTGCGGACTGAAGCCAGTGCATCGGTAGACATCCTGCAATCGGATCTGCGCATTCAGAAGGTGCCACAGGTCCAGGCGTCTGCGCCGGGCGGGACGGTGACGTACGACATCACCATTCTGAATCTCGGCGAGGCCGGGGCGGATGTGAACCAGTTGGTCTTTACGGACCTGATGGATCCGTCCAACCCGAAGAATCTGGACCAAGATTGCGCCGGCGGCGATCTGGTGGAGTGCGGGTTTGCGTATGGCGATCAACCGGATCACCCCTACGATCCCGTGCACAAGCTGCAATCAGGAGAGACGCTGGTCGGTACGGTCACCGTCTCTGTACCGACTGACTGGAGCGAGGCTGAGTTCACAAACGTCGTTGAGATCACGGGAATGGCCGGAACTGAGCCGCTCCAGGATCGCGGATCGGCGACCATAGTGATCCGGGACGAGGGCATCAACGTGACCAAGCACGGGTCTGCTACGTCAGCCCCGATCGGCGCTTCGGTCGAATATACGGTCACGGTGACGAACATCGGTACATCGCCGATCGACCGCCTGACGATCTACGATAAGGGCATGGACCCGGCAACCGTCTACGTTGACGGCGCAGTGTTCCCCGATTCACCGGAAGATGGCGATCAAGTCGACAACTCAAGCACGCTCGATCCGGGTGAAACCTACACGATGATGTATTCGCACGTCATCAGTCTGCTGGACGACGACCCGTACGTCAACCGGGTGACGGTCACTGGACGATTGGTGAGCGGCGGCAGCTCGGTGGTCAATGTGGCGCAGGCGACGGTCGATGTGCTGCAAGCGGCGATCGAAGTGGAAAAGTTCGCGTGTGTGGGCGATAGTCTGCCTGACACACCGCCCGCTGATTGCTCGACAGTGGTGAATCTGGCCGACGCTGAGCCAGATGTGATCACGTACTATCTGCACTTCACCAACCCGAGCTACGTGGCCGTAACCGATCTGATCGCGACCGATACGCGCAGCGACTTGAGCGGTATCGTGTGGCCGGTCGATCCCCAGACTATGGATCCCGGTCAGGACTTCTGGTGGAAGTACACGTATACTGTGCAACCCGGCGATCCGGACTCGTTGGAAAACCTGGTGACGGTGAGCGGTCAGGCGGGCGCGATTGCCGTGCAAGACTCGGCTTCGGCCAGCGTGTCGTTGGTTAACGGGGATCTGCAAGTCGTCAAGACTGGCCCATCGCAGGCCCAAATTGGTCAGACGGTGAAGTACATCATCGAAGTCACAAATCTGGGTACCGACAGTATCGTCAACGTGAAGACAACCGATCCGATGAATGGAGCGGTACCAATCGGTGACTGCTCGCCGCCGGTACTGGGCGCGGGCGCGACTGTCGTGTGCGATTATCTCCATGTGATAAGCCTCGCGGACGGGTCCCCGGTGGTGAATACGGTCACCTCGGAAGGGACGCTGCAATCCAGCGGGCTGCCGGTGTCAGACTCGTCGACGCACACGCTTGACGTGGTCAGCGGGTCGCTACTGGTCAGCAAGACGGCTGACAAGGCGGTTGTGGATCTGTCGAATGATCCGACGGTGACGTACACCTACGTTATCAAAAACACCGGGACCGGGGAGATCACAGAACTGGTTGTGGATGACAGCGATCCGTCGATTGTGTTCACGGACGCGCAAGGTAATCCCAAGGACTGGGACTCGGTGCTAATCCCCGGCGGACAGCAAGTGCGTTATGCTACACGCACACTCACCGCGCAGGATCCGGATCCCTACACGAACACGATTACGGTCGAAGGCCACGTGACCGGGCATACGCTCACGGCATACGCCACGGCAACAGTACTCATCGCGAACGACCTCGCTGGAGGCGCGTTGGTGGTGAGTAACCATGCTAATAAGGCGTTCGCCAAAGTGGGCGATCCGGTGACGTTCACCTACACGGTGACCAACGTAGGAACGCCTACGCTAGATACCCTGTACCTGGACGACAACATCTGCGGCCCGGCGGTCCTGAATACGCAGTTGGAGACGACTGTCTTGGCGTCAGGTGAGAGCGCAACAGTGTACTGCTCGACGACGGCGGCACTTCCCGGCCCGGTCAGCTCAACTGTGTACGCGAAAGCCAATAACGGCGGCGTCGATGTCTTTGACACGGCTACCGCCGAGGTCGCCGTGTATGAGGGCGGGCTGGTGGTTACCAAGCAGGCGGATCGTCCTGTGGTGGTGGCTGAAGCCGGACAAAATGTGATTAACTACACGCTGACGGTGACTAATGTCGGCACGGAATTGATCACGATCACAGGTGTGGACGATCCGCTGGTCGGGGACTTCCCGCCGTCGCTGGTGGGTGTGCAACTCGCGCCGAATGGCAGCGTGACACGTTCCGCCCCGTACACAGTCGATCTTGTTAGCCCGCCCAGCGTGGTTAACAACACGGTGACTGTGACGGCGACGGGTAACACAAGCGGTGATACGTACCAGGATTCGGATACGGCCGCCGTCGCCGTGCTGGAAAATGCCGACGCGACGCTGCTGCTCACGACCGAAGTCTCGCCGCTGATGGCGCGTCCGGGGCAAAGTCTAACGATGCGCTACACCGTGCGGAACATCAGCTCCGTCAACCAGACCGGCATCACACTGCAGGACCCGTTCCTCGGCTATCCACCGCAGTTGTACGATCCGCCCGAGGTGGGCCTACCGGATCTAGGACCGGGCAATGTGGCGATCAAAACCTTCACAGTCCAGGTGCCGATCGACTACACGTCGACCGTGTTGAGCAGTACTGCTGGGGTTTACACGGCGGCTGACGGACTGCAGGACGAGGCCGATACGAGCGTTGCGATTGAACTGCTCGCGCTCGAAAAGGATGCTACCAGCCCAGCGCTGCTGGGTGGTCAGATCGACTACACGTTCACCATTCACAACTACAGCACATCGGCGCTGACCAATGTGACGATCGATGATCCGGTGATCGATGACCCACTGAACCTGGGGGTCTGGGACGATCCGGTGCCTGCTTCGCTGCCGGGTGGCATTACCGTGGCCCTGGCACACATCATCGTGCCTGAAACGCACGAGGAAACGACATTCGACAACACGGCGGATCTGCTCTACAACGGCGTGATACAGGATACGGCTTCTGCCTCGTCCGAGGTGATCCAGGCCGGGTTGGCGGTGGAGGATGTGACCGTCTCTCAGGAAATAAGCGACAACCCCACGACGGTGATCACGGACAACTTCCTGACCGGACTGCCGATCGATGTGTCGTTTGATCTACGCAATACGGGTACCGAAGCGATCACCGATCTGACGTACACGGTGGATACAGGTCTGACCGGCATGCCGTGCACGCTTGGTACCGGTGTTACCGTTCCGGATACGCTCAACCCGGCTGGGACGGAAGGCGATACGACTACGATCGAGTGCGTGTTCACGCCCATGATCGGTGACGCCGACTATGTGACGAACGGGCTAGCCCGGACGCTGGAAATCACCGGCGATGGAACCTCTCTGGAGGCGCCGCTGCAGGGCACGGCCGAAGTGGAATACACGCTGGTCGATCTGCAGCTGATTGTGACGCTCACGCCTGACCCAGATGGCGGCCTGCCGGGTGATACCGTGACGTTCACGGTGGGCGTAGAAAACGCGGGTGCGTCGCCGTTAGGCTGCGATGCGACGGTTGCGGCGGATGAACCGTGCCATATCTTGATCAGCACGGCATCCACGGATACGGAATTCGCCGACCTGATCGACGCTATCGCGGATCACTGGGCCAATATCGTCCTGGCTCCGGGTGCCAGCGACGAGGTCGATGCTGGGAATTACGTCATACCGGAGAATCCGACTCCAAATGCGGAAGGCAAGCTTACCTTCACGATCGTAGGGGACGGCGGGTACTACGACGCCGATCTCGGCGATTTGCTGAGTTTCTACACAGCACACGACGATTTCACTGCTGAATTCCAGTTGGAGACGGCGGAGATCACGGTCAACGTGACGGTGACACCCAACCCGCCGGTCTTGAATCAACCCGTAACGTTCACCATCCAGGTGCAGAATACCGGCTCGATCACGGTCAACAACTTGACTGGGACGTACCAGATCTCGCCGTATGCGGCGTTTGAACCAGGGCTGGATGGTATCATGCTGGTCAGCGGACAGCAGCGCCCGGGGCGTCAGGCGAGCTCCGGCAGTCTGGTGCTGAATCCGACTTCGCTGGCTCCGGGGGCATCCGCCTACGCGTACCTGTCGACGGTTGAAACCCATACTGGTCCGTACGCTTTCATTGCGACTGTAATCGGTGACGGACTTTCCGTTCAGGACGCGACAGCAATCGGAGAGGTGGATGTGTCGCCGCTGACTACGGGGACTGGGACAGGCACCCCTACGCTCGATCCGAATGCGACGGAGCCCATTGTCGTAAAGACTCCCAGCGTGACGGATGCGCAGGTAGGCGACGCTGTGACCTGGACAATTACCGTCCGCAACGGCGGCACGGGTATTCAGTCGAACGTGACGCTGCAAGATACCCTGCCGGACACGCTGTCGATGGTATCCACGACCTCGACCAGCGGAGCGGCGGTCGTCGCAGGGCAGACTGTCACAGTGACGATCGGCACACTCAATCCGGGTGATACAGCCACAGTGACTATGGCGACCTCCATCTCCTCAACCGCGACATCGCCGTCGATCATCACCAACACGGCCTGTGCGACACGCGAAGGCGGCGTGGCACAGTGTGTGTCAGCTTCGGTGAATATCGGTCCAGGCGTCACGAGCCTGCCGTCGACCGGTGTCGCGGCGCCACGCGGCCACAGCGGCGGCTTGCCAGGTATGCTGGGTATCGCACTGGTGGGCGTGCTACTTGTCCTGATGGGGGCGCAGATTTCGCGCCGCCGGATGTGGATGGCCGTGGCGTTCGTCGTAATCGCGGTGGCAATCATCGCTGGAGCGCTGGTCTTGCTTCTGTCGGGCGGGGATGAGACTAAAAATACGTCGCAGGAAGCTGCTCAGGTGGCGACCGCTACTCCTGTCCCGCCAGAAACCCTGGATGCCACTCCGATTCCAGGTAGTGAAGCGATCGCGCCCATCCCACCAGCCTCGACGCCTTACATCGTGCCGACGCCAGCAGGTGTGCGCTATCTCGTGATCCCGAAGCTGTCGAATCAGTTTGATGTGCCGATCCCAATCGTGGACCTTCCAATCGTGAATCGGCAATGGGATGTTAGCGGCCTGGGTTACTATGTGGGCTGGCTGGAAGGCACGACATGGATGGACCCGGACTGGGGAAATACGGTTCTGGCAGCCCATGTCCAGCTTGGGTTCAACAATCCGGGGCCGTTCTGGGGGCTGGCGAGTTTAAACCCCGGGGACGAGATCGATGTCATCGAGGGGCAGGTCAAGCGGCGCTTTGTAGTATCGAGCGTGCAGAAAGTAGATCCCAGTGATTGGTCGGTAACTTCGCCAACACGTGGGCCGACGCTGACACTGATCACGTGCACGGATTGGAGCAACAGCTACGGTGTGTTCGCCCAACGGCTGGTCGTGCGGGCGGTCCCGGTGGCGTAGGCTCCTGTATTGCAGAGTATCAAAAAGAGGCGTGGCCAAATATGAGTGGCACGCCTCTTTTTTGTGTCTGCTGGCTGTTGGATTTGATTAACCACCGCCCCAGGCACGGATTGTGAGGACTAGCGGACGCCCAATCGGGATGGTGCTGTTGGGGTAGAGCAGGTCCCACACGCTGTAATAGCAACCAAAGACATTGGGGGCGATGCCCATGAATGTGACGGGCAGGGAGTCCTCAGTCACGTCTACCGAGCCAGTCATGAAGAAATTGGGCTGTTCCTGACGCGCGAAATTTAGCCCTGGACGGAGATCGTCGGGGCAAGCAGCGCGAGCGGGGTCCAAATTAACGGAGCTGTCGGGATTATCCGTCAGATCGGCATTGTAGGACAGGCGCACGCCCTCGGGCCAAGCACAACTGCCCACATTCTGAAAAACAATGTCAAACGAGAATTCTTTGTTGGCTGCCACGAGCCGGATGTTTGTCACGTCTGACACCGCGGGTGGCTCGTTGTAGCGGCTGGGCTGCTGGACGATGTACTCAAAATCGCAGGCGGCCAGCGTTTGGGTCATGTTGGGGGTAGGGGTGGCGGCGGCCTGCGTTGCGAAGAAATCCATCAGCGCTGTGCCGGTCAGGTTGGGTGAAGGAGTGACCGTTGGCGTGGGTGTGGGTGTGAGTGTCGCCGTTGGAGTGCGGGTCGGGCTGGGAGTTGGCGTTTCCGTCAGGGTCCGAGTTGGCGTGCGCGACGGGGTTGCGGTGCGCGTACGGGCCGGTGTGCGCGTGGTCGGCACGACGGACGATGTGGTCCCCGTCGCGATAGTTGCAGACTGTGCTCCCTGCGTAGGCACGGGCGATGGGGTGTCGCTGCTATTTACGGGCAGGGCCGCGACCGCCGTCCCGGTCTGCGCAGCGGCGGCCAGCACGGGAATTTGCGTGTGGTCTGGATTGACAAGACCGAACCAGTTGTCAAACCAACGTCCGTCGCGGCCAAATGACAACCCGGTCAGGGCGGCCAGCGCAATAACCAACACGCCCAGGGCGGCAACGCCGGGCCAGCGCAAACGCGCCGGCGCCGATCGTGTGGACGCCACACTCGGGGAGTTCCCGGGCGGTGTGTTGGTCGCACTTGTGGCAGCCACCGGACGTTCGAGTGCGGGCAGCTTGGCCGTTTCATACGGTGAACGGATGTAGCCTCCGGCCGTGATACCCGGCGCTTCTGCCTGGCGCTTGCCGGTTTCATCGAGCATGGCCAGGTGCTGGGATAACTCTGTCGCCGATTGGAATCGGTCATCTGGGTCTTTTTCGAGGACCTTACAGATGATCTGCTCCAGGTCTTCGGCGATTTCCGGGCAATACAGGCTCGGACGCGGCAGCGGATCATTGACATGCTTCAGGATGATGGCGAGCGGTGTTTCAGCATCATAGGGCAGCCGGCCCGTGGCGAGTTGGTAGAGGATGACTCCCAGTGAATAGATATCAGACCGTTCGTCACCCGCCTCACCGAGTCCCTGTTCGGGGGCCATGTAGGCAGGGGTGCCCACCATGCCGCCGCTGGCCGTAAACTGCGCCCCGGTCACGATTTTGGCGATACCGAAGTCCGTCAGAACCACGCGGCCATCATCGTCGAGCATCAAGTTGGCTGGTTTGACGTCGCGGTGGATCATGCTGCGTTGATGGGCATAGGCGAGCGCGTTGGCAGCGCTGCGCACAATGCGGATCGTCTCTGGAACGGGGAAACGCTCGCCGTTGGTGTTGAGATCGAACAGGCGGTCCTTGAGGGTAGGGCCGTCGATGAACTCCATCACCATGTAATAGCTTTCGCTCTCTGAATCGTACTCGAAATCGTAGACCTGCACGATGTTAGGATGCTTGAGCCGGGCGACATTGCGCGCTTCGCGCTCGAAACGATCCTTGAATTCGGGATCGTCTGCGAGAAAGGAATGCAGAAGTTTGATCGCGACGTAGCGATCCAGCGCAGGGTGATAGCCGCGATAGACTTCGGCCATCCCGCCACGACCAATCCGGTCAATGATTTCGTATTTTCCGAGCTTTTTTCTGGACACCGTGTTCGGACTGCCCCTGATAGCGAT
This sequence comes from uncultured Chloroflexia bacterium, assembly GCA_963826505.1. Lineage (GTDB taxonomy): Bacteria > Chloroflexota > Anaerolineae > Aggregatilineales > Aggregatilineaceae > CAWGXG01. The sequence continues at coordinate 1,122,699 of CAWGXG010000008.1, read as the reverse complement.
GAACGCTGCCTGACCCAAATCATTGCAGCTTTGTAGTATAACTGAAATTGATAGGTCTCCCAAGCCCTTGTAGTCTGGTTAGGCCCACAGTGAGATAGTACGCTGGTTGGAGCGGCTTGATTCAGGCAGAACTGGGCGGGATTTCCAGCGGTAGCGACTTCTGATCCTGCGGCGCGGCCAAATCGTCATAATAGAGCACGACCTGCAGCGTATATTGCCCGGCTGGATCGTTTTGGGTGCGCAAGTGAAGCGTGTACGCGGTCTTGAAGTTCATAACGCCCACTGCGCTTGATGCAGCAATCGTGCGACCCTCCGGGTCAAGAATCGCGATCTCTAAATTGGGCCGCTCACGGAACGGCGTGACGGCAATTTCGACCCGGACGCGGCGGCGATCGGGATAGACCTCCGCTTTGACATCCGTGATGCGCACTTCGTCACGAGGGAGCATGTTCGGGTTGTTTTGAAGAATCAGGTCAATGCTCATAGATTTGTCCTAAGCTGTAACGTGGTTTTAGCGGTAGCCGCACATTTTCCAGTCGCCGTTGATCTTTCGGACGAGGTAGGTCTGGCCTTCCAGCGGGCGCGACCGTTCCTCGCCCTGGTAATCCAGCACCATAGTCCCTGTACACGCGATCAACGTATCAGCACCATTCATGCCAGCCTTGAAACACTGCGCGCCGTCCAGGTGGCCCGTGACGCCCGAGAATGCGTCCAACTCCACTGCAGCCTGTGATTCCCAGTCGGGACAAACTGTGTTGAAGACGGCGTCTTCGTCACCGGAAAGCAGCGCCTTGAGAAATGCTTCGACACTGCCTTGCGGTTGAGCCGATTTTGCGCATGCGCCCAAGAGCATTGGTAAAATCAGGCAGGCGGCGACCAGCGCGATCGCGGGACGGGTCATACGGGACATTGGCTCACGGCTCCTGAGGCACGGCCTGTGAAGGGACAGATACCTGACGCCAGACTGCATCGAGCGCCTGGAGAGCAGTCAGGTTGCGGACCGGCCAGCCGTCGCGCAGGCGATCAGGATTGTTGAAGAAACTGCGTGCCCACAGCAAGTGGAAATCGTCGCCCCAGGCCGGGTCAAAGCCGTGGCCGGGCAGGGACTGGGCAGCTAGCCAGAAATTCCACACCGGCACCTGATAACGATCGGCCACGCTCACAATTGCCGCGTTGATGCTTCCGTCGCCCTCTTTGTCGTCGGCCTTGGTTGCGAGGATAGGCACGACACCGCCCTCAATCCAGAATTCCACAACCTGGCTGAGATAGTCTTCGTAGAGGCTGACGGGCTGTTTGCCCGTGCGGTTCCACGTTTCCATGCTGATGATCACAAGACTGGGGTTGTGCAGACGGGCCTCGCAGGCCAGCGGAGTTTCGTCGCTGTGGCAGATTGCCGGGTCGGCCCACAGGGGCGACAGTGCCGAGGCGACCGTATATCCGGCTTGCACGGCGGCACTGCTACGCTCGAAAGAGCCAGGGAAGTTGTCAATGGTCTGCTGGAGTGATTGGTACGACCCGAGATCGTATTCGAGCGGGTGATCGAAAGAGGACAGGAAGTACGCCTCGACGTTTTGGCAGTCGCCCACTTTAGAAAACGCGTGCGGATCGTTGCCCTGGGCGATGCCCTGGGTGTAAATGTCGCGGGCGGCAGCGCTGACTACGGGGATCACCGGGCGGGTCTGCCAGTCGGCGGGCGCGCAGATATGCGCCTGGGTGCTGTGGATGTAGCCCTGGATGTCCTGTACCGGGTCCTTCACGACGAGCCAGACGTCGCTGCCGGCTTCGCGATCGCCGGTCGTGGTACCGATGACAGGCAGCAGGGTGCCGGGGGAATACGTGAGCTGGATGTCACAATCATGCCAGCCTGGGCACGTTCTGAGGCCGACCTCTAGGTTGGTACACCAGTAGGCGACGGAGTCATCTTGCGCCCCGATCGGGGCGGGGGAGCCAGTCAACGGGCCGGCACCCGTAAACACGATCAGAACTGCCAGACAGAAAACAGCAATGCGAGCATACGATGATGACATAATGAGCAGTTCCTAGCAGAACGATTGCTTAATATTGCGCGGGTACGGTCACCGCGCCGACGATCAGGTTTTTAGCCCTTGTTGGGCCGCACGGAGCGCGCCCCACGCGGCTGGAAATTGTGCGGCGGGGATCAGGATGTGGTCGCGTTCGAAGGCACTCAGTGCCATCAGTGACACGCCCGCGTCGGCCACGATACGCGCGACAAGCGCCATGAATCCGATCAGCGCCATATCGAGCGGCAGGTCAAACGTAATCAGCCGAAAATCGGACGTCATGCGATGATCGGGCAGACGGCGCGCGAATTCCTCCCAGGCGTCTTGTGGCACAATAAGCGTCACTTCATCCTTGTCCACGATCAGCGCGCTGAAGGCTTCTCCGATCTCAGCCAGGACCCCCGCCGCTGCGGTGATGGCCTGGGCAGGCAGGTGTATCAAGCAGTAGGACCGCTCATCCGAATAAAGCGCCGCCTGGGCAAACGCCTGTGCAGCATCCATAGAATCCTCCCTGGCGGCACGCAGCCGCTGACCGTATCAGAGCCGTTCGTTGGGGTCAAGCGGAAGCATTGACAGGCCGGATATCACCTTGGGGTAGAAATCCGTGCTCTTTTGCGGCATGGTCTCCCCGTGACCCGCCACTGCTTTGATCTGGTCCATGCGAGTAGGGCTCACGAAGAATACGAAATTCCCACGCCCCTGCGCGACGTTTTCCACCGCGACGGACGGATCGCGGTGATAGCGGATCATGGATTTGTCTTCGATGCCTTCAACCGGCACTTCGGCGATGTGCTCCAACAGCACACGGTGCAGAATGCTCACGGCCAGAGCTTTCCAGTCGTCCGAGTGATCGTCGGCGATCAGGCGACCAGGCTGATTGGCATCGCGCAGGGTCAGCACGCGAAAGCCGAGCGCGGGGCCGCCGTAGAATCCGAAGGCGTGGCCAGTAGGATGCGCATTGACCTTCGTCAGGCAGGTATCAAGGTCGGAAACTGTCTCGATCGCGAAATACGCCGCAGCGCGATCCAGAATCTCGGCTGGCGTCGTGCGTGTGAAATTGCAGATTTCGCGGTGAGTGGGCAGTACGACGAGCCCAGGGTCGTCCATGCTCACCAGTGTCGCTTGCACGAAATTGAACGCGGCATTTTCAGGGGCATCTGGATGGGCGGCGCGCTGCTGATCGCGATAGGTGAGTCCGGTCCCGTAACGGTGATGTCCGTCCGCGATGATAAGGTTGCGGAGCGGGGCCATCGCGCGTTGGATGGCACCCAGCGTGTCAGGATCGATAATCGTCCACACTCGCTGGCGGACATCGTCCTCGAAGATTTCGACGAGGTCAACCGCAGGCGGCTGGCTGTCGATCGTCCCACGAATCAACGTGTTGATCTTGTTTTCGGCGTCTGGATAGAGGATGAAAATCTGCTCGGTGTTGGTTTGCATCGTGGTAAGCAGGCGCAGACGATCTTCCTTCGGCCCAGCGTGTGTCTTCTCGTGCGGCAGGATGATGCCTTCGTCAAAATTCGTGAGCTGGACGGCACTGATCAGACCGAGTCGCGTGTAGATTTGGCCCGCAATTGAAAAGGTCTGTTCATAGGCATACAAGGCCGGGCGATCTTCGCGCACGAGAATACCCTCGTCAGTCCACCGGCGATAAGCGTCCAGCGCGCGCGTATAGACGTTTGGCCCTTCGGGCCGGAGCGGCTCGTCGCCGTCTTGGGTTTTGCCGAGAATGATACGCACGACATTATAGGGACTGAGGGCGTAGTATTTTTCCTGGAGGACAGGATCAATTTTGTCGTAGGGCTGGCTGACGACGGTCTGCAACGAGGCGACACGATCCGCGTTGTAGCGTACGCCGCGAAAGGGTTTTACAACAACCATGGAATGTGGACCTCCAGATGAAAGGCAGGCGGTAAGCGCCAATATGCCCACGCTCTATGGGATTTTACCAACCTCTTGCGGATGGTGCGAAGGTTTGAAGTGACCCAGTTCAATTGTTAGGAAAAACCGACCCAATCGCGGCGGAAATAACGGAAGGAGAGGCGGATCAAAATTCGCTGGGGAACGAATTCGGCGGAAATGGCGCACTTGGTTAGAGTACAGTAAAATTCTGGCAAGTGATTTTCCTATTGAAGTGTCCCCGAAGATGCCAAAGAAAACTTTTGCCATGTCTGCACGATATTCTCACACCCGCTGGACATTTGCCCTGGTGATTATCCTGTGTGTGGTCGGAGCGGTGGCGATGCCGCTGGTAGTAAGCGCCACACGGGCCCAAGACTCGACTCCCACGCCGACGCCATCAGGGCGGCTCGACCCCGTAGGGCTATACGGCAGCGTAGATATCAATCTGCGGCTGCCGAGGACCTATGACAACCCGTACGACCCGAACGAGATCGATGTACGCGGTATGTTCCGCCCGCCTTCGGGGGAGACATTGGTTGCGCCGGGGTTCTTCATGCGTCCCTATCGCGATGCATGTACCGCCAACTGTGAGTCTGAGAGCCTGGTTTTGGACGGGCCGGGCGAATGGCATGTCAGGTTCACGCCGACGCGGGTAGGGCGGTGGTCATATACGATTGAGGTGCGCGACTCGGACGGATCGCGGACTGTGCGCCAGGGGACCTTTGACGTGCTGCCATCCGACGATCCCGGATTTGTGCGCGTCGGCAATAATCCGCGGTACTTCGCATTTGACGACGGGACACCGTACTTCCCAGTCGGCGAGAATCTGGGATGGTCCTGGTCGGGCGAAGGTGGCATCTACGCGTACGAGCGCTGGCTGGATTCGCTCGCGGCCGTGGGCGCGAATTACGCGCGCATCAATGTTGACGTGCCGTGGTTCATCGGATTGGATTGGTCCTCACCGGCTGGCAATTACGACGAAGCTCAAGCTGCGGCGTGGCGTATGGATACGCTGCTCGATATGGCGACCACACGCGGCATCTATCTGCAAGTGGTGATGGTCTGGCACCAGGCCTACGCAAACGCGAGCGCGCCGCCGGTGGACTTGCCCACAGACATTCCTCGTTTGGATACCAGCGCCGATTGGAGCATGAATCCACTTAACAGCGCAAACGGCGGCCCACTTAACGGCCCGGCGGCTTTCTTCATGGACCCGGACGCCAGGAATCTACTGCACCAGCGCATTCATTATCTCGTGGCGCGGTGGGGTTATAGCCCGCACCTTTTCGCGTGGGAAGTGGTGGACGCGATTGACGGAATCGTGGGCTTTACGCCGATCCGGGCGCGCCCATGGTTGCAGGATGTGACGGGCTATTTACGCCAGATCGATCCTTATGACCACCTCATCACGGCGGGATCGCTCGACTCTTCGACGGACGTGGGGCGGCTTGCCGATCTCGACTTCACTGAAGTGCGTTTCTACCAGCAGCGGCCATTGGGTCCGGTAATTGACCAGGTTTCCGGCGTGCTGCAGGCCGTGGGTAGTGCCCTATCGGCCAGCGACGGCCCCGTCTTGCTCACCGATTTCTCGCTTAGCCCGTGGTACGAGCCGACTCAAGATGACCCAACCGGCGTGCATCTGCAAAACACGATTTGGGCGGCCGCGCTGTCCGGATCGGCAGGCGGGGCGATGACCTGGTGGTGGGACACTTATATTGACCGCCAAAACCTGTATGACGTTTTCGATCCGCTGGCCCTATTTGCGCGTGGAATTCCCTGGAATTCGGCGCAGCTCGAGCCAATTCAGGTTGGACTGGTCGCTAAGAGCGCGATCACATTTGGCCCAGTGCGCGTAGATGATTTCAACCGTGATTTTCCGGGCGATTCGCCGCCAGATACGATTTACCGGATTACATCCGATGGCGCGATTCCGCCTACAAGCCGGCTGTCGAGCTATCTCTACGGGGAATTTAACGCCGAACGCAGTCGCCCGCAGACGTTCATCATCACGCCGCCTGTCGACACGGAACTGAGTATCGGGGTACGTAATGTGTCGTCAACGGCCCCCGCAGTGCTGGTCATCACGTTGGATGGCTCGGAAGTGGCACGCGTGGACTTCAGCCCGGATAACGAAAATATCGTGGTCACGGTGCCGGTCAGCGCAGGGGAGCACACGTTGGTGTTGGACAACCTGGGCGCGGATTGGCTGCAACTGGATTATATCGAGCTGGCCCAATACCGGACTCCGATGCGCGCGCTGGCTCTTGCTGACCGCGAGCAAGGTGTGATGGTCGGGTGGATTCAACATCGCGATTATACGTGGCAATCCGTTTCGTCAGGACGCGAACTAGAATCACTGAGTTTCAATCTGCGCATACCGGGGATGCCTCCTGGGCGGTACCGCGTGACGTACTGGGATACCGCTTCGGGTAATGTGTTGGGTGAGGATACCATCACGCTTGCGGAAGGTTCCGACGGCGTGCTGCGCATCGAACTGCTGCCAATCAATTCGCAATTGGCGGTACGTGTGCTGCGTGTGGCCGGTCCGGAAACGGGGGCGACGCCTGAGGGTACGCAGTTTGCCACGCGCACGCCGCAGGTCAGCCTGACTCCCACATCGACGACCTCGGTGACGCCGAGCGAAACAGCGTCACCCACTGAAACGGCATCATCCACTGTGACGTCATCACCGACGCTGACGCTGACACCCACGCCAACAGACACCGCTACCATAACTCCTACAGATACGCCGACGGCGACTGATACGGCTACCGCTACGGATACGGCGACTGCGACGAATACGCCAACACGTACGCCGACGGCAACGCAAACTCCGACTCGCACGCCGAGCCGGACGCCAACGGCTACCGACACTGCGACGGCTACTAACACGGCTACCCTGACCAAGACGCCTACGCGCACACCCTCGCGCACGCCGACAGCGACGCGGACGCCGAGTCGGACACCCAGCCGCACGCCAACCGTTACGGTATCACCTACGGCTACGAGCACGCTGACGCCGAATCCGATCGAGACACTGATTAGCGGTCAATGAGCAGAGGGTAACCAGTGCAGTGCGATAGCTTCTGAGAATCAACAAACCGCCCGGCACATCGCCGGGCGGTTGCATTTCGTGTGACTGTCAGGAAGCAGGAACCTTCCGGTATTCAGATTTACTTGGGCGCGTCACGCAGCGCCAGATAGGCCGGGCGCGGGTTACCTGCCGGATCAAGCAGACTCCACAGGCACTGCTCACCCGTCACGCCCACCACCGGACAGAAGTTGAGGTTATAGAGGAACATCGGTCCAATATAACCCAACTCGCGCCCGAGCTGGAAGCCGCGCAGGATGTACTGCGCCTGCTCGTCCAGACTGGTATAGGCGACGAATGCGTAGTCAGCAGGAGGTTCTACGTTCAAGCCATCATTGGAGCCCCAACCGAATTCGGTGGGCCAGATGTAAGTACCGCTGTCGCCGTTTTGAACCATGATCTCACGGTAGTCGGACAGGGTTTGCTTGAAGAAGAAGCTGGGATGATCGTCCCAGGCCGGCACGGCCGGGCGGTTGTTGCGGCAGCATACGCTGTCGGGCGGGTTGGCCCAACCGTTGGGGTGGGCCCCGATGGCGTCAGTCCATTCGGAGACACCGGCCGCGTACATCTGCTGGAGATAGACGCGATCGTCGATGGCGTTCACGCCGTCGTTGAAGCCGGTCGGAGCCAGCCCTGCGGTGATGACGACGGCCTTGGGATCGGCGAGCTTGATGGCGTTATAAGCCAGACGCAGCATCTCGACATAACTGGCAGCGCTGATGCCTTTGGACGTGTTCCACTCGCGGCGGAGATTCGGTTCGTTCCAAATCTCGTAGGCAGCGACCCGGTCTTTGTAGCGCTGGGCAAGCTGGCCAACAAAATTGGCGTACGTCTGGTAATCGACGGGGGGGCCCTTTTCCTGGCTTGAATCACGTGCCCACTGCGGCGCAGAGGTCACCGTCAGCAGAATCTTGAAGCCAGCACCTTCCATCGCGTCGACCATATCGTCGAGCGGTTGCCAATTGACCGAGCCAGCGGTCGGCTCGTACAACGCCCATTCGATCTGCTGTTTGACCCAACTCACACCGAGATCTTCGGCGGCCTGCATCACTTGCGGCATGCTCTGGTTGGGCAAATGAACCTGGATCCCGTAAGCGAATCCAACGTTGGTGGCCTGATTGACCGGCTCAGCCGGCGTGACAATCGGCGTGACCGCCGTTACCGGTGCCGGTTGCGTCGCGACCGGCGTGGCGGTTGGGACAGGAGTCGCGACAATGGCTGGCGCTGTTCCGCCTGACGGGATGCGAATCCGCTGGCCAACGTAGATCACGTTGGGGTTGGCGATGCCGTTGTACGCGGCGACAACGGACGTGGCAAGGCCGTATTGCAGCGCGATGCGGAAGAGATTCTCACCGGGCTGGACGACGTGCACGATTTCACCGGTTGTGGGTGGCATGGCGGTAGGAACAGGAGTCACCGCACCGACGACCGTAGGAACCGGTATGGGTGTGGCAATTACTGTGCCGGTCGGGATGATCAAAACCTGCCCAACCAAAACCAGGTTGGGATTCGTAATATTGTTGGCCTGCGCCAGGGCGGCCACGGTAGTGTTGTATTTTACGGAAATTGCATAAAGCGTATCCCCCGGCTGGACCGTGTAGGTTACCTGCCCGTCCCCATTCTGGGCCAGCGCCAGCGCTGGGCCTAGCAGGAGGGCAGCCAGGACCAGACCGACAATCAGTGCGCGTCGCACGTGCATATCCTGCCTCCTTCGAGTGGTGATTGTAGCTTGCACATTATCGTGTACATCTTAGTACAGAATAAAAGGAAACGCTATTCCACCTGGCTAGTCCAGCAATGGATCACAGCAAGACGCGGTGGCCACCCCTGTTTCACTTGGCGCTAAACGTCTCTATGCCTGTACTCTATACTACAATAGCAAATTTAACAATCCGACTATGGACCTAGCGGGACGATTGGGACCCGGCAAAGCGCAGAATCAGATTGTCCTCGGCATCATAACTGGAATGGGCAAAAAAAGGCGGCGCGCACGGATCACCGTCCAACACGAGCGGGAGCAGCGCTCAGCACATCCTCGACCAGCGGCAGATCACCGATACGCTCGCGCGGCACCCATTCAAGCGTGCCTTCGTCGTTAGCGACGACGTCGCGCGAGGGGGCCCCGGCGCTGAATACAAATACCATAATGCCTGTATCGGCGCCAGCATCGACGTGAAGTACGCCTCGTAACGCGGGCTGTGCGACGGAAAGCCCGGTTTCTTCCCGGATTTCGCGAATGGCACCCGTGAGGGGATCTTCATCCTGTTCGATGTGACCGCCGACGCCGTTATACAGGCCCGGGAAGACGCGTTTTGTCATGGCGCGTTTGAGCAAGAGTACGTCATCGCCGTAAGTGAGAAAGCATAATGTGCGGTTGATGGTTAGCCAGCGCCCGGCGATGGCATCGGCTCCTTGTCCTTTAGCGCCCATGCGAATTATTCTCCCAATGATTGAGATTCGAAAATTATAGCACACTCTCTCCGCAACGCAGAGGCACAGACGGCGAAAATCCCCCGGAAATGGGGTTTGTCAGGGGATAGGCAGTGTTGTATGCTTTAGCCAGTGCAAGACCACACAAGGAGAATCCAGGTCATGAGCGACGATCTTTACAGTCGTATTGTGCGCGAGCGTGGATCGATGGAGAACTTGCTGGCGCGCGTTCCGGGCTTTCGAGGCTACATGGAGATGAACGCGCGTCGTCAGGCCGACCAGATGATGCGAGGTCACGTGGCGGGGTTGCTGCGCCAGCAGCTAAACCGGCTGCCCACGATTGAGAAAATGCTGCTGGATGGCGGTGGGCTGTCGTATATGAGCAAGACGCGCAGCGCCAAGACAAAGTTTCAGACCTTCATCGATCGCGTGGCTACCGATACACCGGGTTATTCAGGATTTTTCGACGCGACGAAGATCGGGCCGGACGATCTGGAAGTCATTTACGCGTTTGACCAGGCTCTGCTCGCCTACGCCGATCAGTTCAAAGCGAAACTGGATGCGCTGCAAGAGGCGGCGGGGAAGACAGACGGCGTCGATGCGGCGATCCGCGATCTGGATGCGCTGACGATCGAGGCGAATGAAGCGTACAGCCTGCGCGATAACGTGCTGCAAGGCATCGAATAACGGTTTGGGAGCCAGCTATGCCCTGATTCCAACTGGGAAGCGGGGTAGGAACCAAGGAGATAGGAATACATGCCACGCATTATCGATGTTGTCACCCACGTCAACGTTATGGATGACGAATTATGTTATCGCGAGCCGCAAGGTGGTAACGGCGATTTCCGGATGGGGTCGCAGGTTATCGTTCAAGAGAGTCAGGCGGCGGTTTTCGTACGTCAGGGGCAGGTGTTGGACGCGCTTGGACCCGGTTCACACACGCTGAGCACCGCTAACATCCCGCTCTTGTCCGGGCTGGTCGGGTTGGTCACGAATGGACGCAACCCGTTCACGGCAGACCTGTATTTTGTGAACCTGAAGGATATGCCCCAGGTGCCCTGGGGAACCAACCCGCCGATAGTGCTGGAGACTCCGGGCAAGGGCGTAGGGGTCGTGCTGCTGATTACACATGGTGTCATCGACATTGGTGTCGATGACGCGGTGCGTTTCATGAAGCAGTACGGTGTAGGAAAAGCGATCACACGGTTAGGGGATGTGCGGGATCGCATCCAGTCCATGTTGCTGGGTGAGGTGGCGACGCTGCTGTCATCGTCCGGCGCGCAAAGCATTATGGACGCCAACCGCCTGCTGTCGGACCTGGAAGGGGCCGCGTTGGCGCGACTGAATGAGCAGTTCGCCGCGATTGGGCTGCGGATCAAAGCCTTTGAAGCGAATCCGTTCACAGCTAAGGACGTAAGCACCGAAGAACTGCGCAATTATGTCGATTTCGAGACCTGGGAGCGCATCCGGCGACTTGAGGTGGCGGATTCGGCAGCGAGCAATTCCGGTATGGGTGGTGGGTTGGCCGGGGCCGGTGTCGGATCTGGGAGTCGGGCAGCAGATTGGCGCGGCGCTCAACCCGGACGCGGCAGCGATGCAACAGCAGCAGCAAATGATGATGATGCAGATGATGCAGCAGATGATGCAACAACAGGCGGGTCAGAACACAGCTCCGTCTGCTGCCCCCGCACAACCATCTGCGACCGCGGCAACCTCGACTCCCCAAACGGCCGATGAAATTCGGGCATACCTCGATCAGTTGGACGCGAAGCTTGTGTCCGGCGAGGTCTCGGAAAAGGTGTACGAGAAACTGTATGCCAAGTGGGAAGCGCGCCTGAAAGAATTGGGCGGATAGGCGCTGACGCGCGTCGGAATTTTGGAGGCGGGGTATGTGGAGAGCATGCCCCGTTTTTTTATTGTGGGGGCCACGAGAGTGTGCCCAGTGTGAGACTGTCGCCGAGCGATGTGTTGTTGTCCGACGCCACGGGCAGACGATCGCCTGTGACGGGATCGTATAAGCCGAGTTCGAGCGTGTAAACGCCCGGCTTAAGCCGGACTGCGGGATTGACCAGCAGATGATATTGATCGCGATAGAGTGTGCCAGGCTGCCAGTCACGCGTGCCAGGGCTGCCGTACAGCGGCGGGTGATCGTCCTGATCCCAGAGGGTGCTCCCGGCGTTGTCGGGGTTGGGCGCGCCGATGAGATGGACAAAGACTTTGTAATCGGTCGTGGTAGACACTAGCGGATCCCAGAACAGCAGCAGAGTTGTTGCGCGGGTGAAAGTGTCCGGACCCTGGAGCGTATAACCGCGCAGGCGGGCCACATCGCCGAATGTTGCCGTGAGTGGTGTGGCGATTTCGGTCAGGCTGGCGGTGGTCTGGCGGTACTGAGTCACTACGAAATTCTCGTACTGATCGAAACTGATCGATTGCATCGCCTGAGACAAGAATTGTTCAGCTTGCGGCTGGCGGCCTACAAGCCAGATCGCCGGGTAGGCAGCGACTTTGTCGCGCAGTTGCTCAATTACATCCTCACCGGGGACGAGACTTGTTTCCTCGGACGGCCCGCGATAGTAATAGCGGAATGACGGGTCCGCCGTGACTTGTACGATGATATCGTGCGGACCTGCTCGTCCCTCAAGATAGGCGGCCAGAGCGGGCCAGTCCGGAGCTTTGGGATTATCGCCGCGGTAATATGGCAGCAACACGGCAACGCTAAACACAGGTACGGCCACCAGTGCCATTCGCGCGGGAGCCAGGAAACGCGATCCGGGTGAAGCGGAGCGGTGTGGCAGTATGCCAACCGACGTAAGCAGCAGGAGCGCGGGAATCATTGGAAGGACATAGCGCGGGTTGAAGACACTCATGCGCGTGCCGGTGGCGGCCAGCAGGATGGTTGGCAGCAGAATGAATCCTGCAAGCCACAGCCCTAACCGGCGCGAATAACCGGATTTCAGCCACAGCCACGCGACCAATGTCATCCAGATGACACTCAAGAGAATGCCCCAAGGTGCTGACGGCGTATCGCCGATCAGCAGCTCGGGCAAGAAGCGTGTGAACAAGTGGGGCAGGGTGGTTTTTTCGAGCGTGCCTTTGTAGCCACTGGTGATGAGAGAGCCGACCTGGATGAACCAGGGGATCAGCAGCACGGCTAACACGGCCCAAGCGCCCAGTGCGCGGCGCAGAGCGATGCGGGTGCGGTGAAACATGAGAAGGTAGAGCAGCTGAACGGGCAGAAACAACACTTCAAAGAAGAAGGTGTTGAGTGCGACCCACTCAGCAGCAATATAGGGCACCCAATTATGGCGCTGGCGGCTGGCGGATGCCCGGACGAACAACGCCAGGGCAAAAACACTGGCGGCTGCCCACAGCGCGTAGTTGCGTACGTCTTGCGCATGCCAGATTTCAAACGGGTGGATGGCCCATAGGGCGGCCACAACCCAGGCCAGCCTATCATCGTGCGTGAGCCGCCGGGCGAGCGCCCCCGCAGCGGCCATCCCAACCAGGCTGGCGAGCGCCGGAAGATAGCGCATCGCGAAAGGCGTGTCGCCAACGGCAGATTTCCACGCCCAGAAGGCCAAGAAGGTGCCCATCGGGTGTGGTTCGTGGTCGCGTTCGACCATCGTACGGACTACTTCTTGCGGCGGCGCGGCCCAGTAGCGCACCGTAAACGCCTCGTCGCCGCGCAGGGGGACTGCGTCAATCCGGTAAAGACGCAGTCCAAACGCGCCTACGATCAGCGCCACGAAGATCCACACGCGGTACCGCCGGGCAGTCGCCATGAGCGGATTATGCTTCCCGACGGCCTTTGATCCAGGCCACGTCCTTCTTGCTCAACCCGTACCAGTTCTCTTTCTGGCGTTTGCGCTCGAACTTGGAGCGCAGCGACTGGGCGGTGCCTTCCGGGTTACTGGCAGGAAAATCGTGAATCAGTTCAATGGGTTGGTCCGATTCGGCTTGAAGCGATTCAATCGCCGTTTCGGGCGTGTCTGTGGTTGAGCCGATATAGAACAATTGGCCCAATTGAGCAATATATACTGACCCCGTCGGCTCAGACGCCCCTTCTACGGCGACGTCGGGATCGTCAGCGCTGTAGTCCGAAGTGTCTTCGTCCAACCCTGATCCTACGTCTTCAAGTGTTTCACCTAGCATTTCGGCCAATTCCTCGCGCGTCAACAGGCCGTAGCGCACATCGAGCTGATCGAGCTGCTCCTGTGTAAGTGTGGCACGTGACGTGTTCTTAAGGTCGCGAATATACTGGCGAAGCGAGGGTTTTTTCTTGGGATCGGCGTAGAGCACCGGGAAAAGCGGATCTTCGATCTCGATGCTGGCACGGGGGTTGATGAACACAATCAGTGGTTGGACCTCAATGCCAGAACCGGGGAAGCTTTTGTCCAGCAAACGCTGCAACTGCTGCGCGTTGAAGGTCGCGTCGGTGAACGGGTTGCCGATTAGATCCTGGCGCATCCAGCCGTTGATCTTGCGTAGCAACCCGTCGTCACCATACCAGCGCTTGCCGCTAACGCGATAGGCGCGTTCTTGCCAGACAGTAGTCAGGCAAAACACGCCTTCTGGCCCGACCAGGACGTGCGGTGCGGGCAGAATGTGGTGAAAGATGGTGTATTTTTTGCCCAGTCCTTTGAGGGACTCGTCCAAGACGTTTACCGGGCGCGGCTCACGGACCCATTGATTTGCCATGCGCACGGACGAAATCGTCATGAGCAGAAGCAAGGGCAGGATGAAGCAGCTCAGCTGGCTACCGGATGAGCTGGGATTCGAGGTCCAGGTATAGAAGAAGCCCAACCCCATGCCTGCCAGACTGACAAAGAACAAGATGTGTGAGATTCTTTTATTGCGGTTGAGCAGGGCTTCGTTAATGACAACGCGCATAACTCTGGACCTTTCTTGTGCCTGAACCGATTGAACGAACGATGCCGATGCGAACGGGTGAATGTTAACACAAAACAGGTCGATCGCGGGAGATTCAATTCCGCGTTTTAGGAGATTCTTCATCATTTCAGGGCGCAGGCATGATAGTCGCGGCTGGCTAAGCGGCTCAGTCCTGGTATAATCCGCCCGCGACAGCCGCATCAGGAGGCCGGGCAGGCGACCTGGTGCGACATGCAGGACGATGCTGTCTGATGAAGTGGGACCTATGAGTGAGAGACGACCGACCCAACAATGTCCTATTTGCGGCGCAGTGCAGCCGCTCGCCGCGCAGAAATGCTCGATATGTGGCGCCGTGCTGCCGGGTGAGCGCACGCCTATTGTGACACAACCTGTCGCAGAAGAACAGACTCGACACGGAGCGCGTGCGCGTTATGACTCGGCAGTGGGCGATGACGACCTGTACGTGGGCGATTTGTCAGGACGGATGTGGCGGTTGATCGCGGCGGGCGGCTTGACGCTGGCGCTGGTGTTAGGGCTGGGTCTGGGCTATGCGATCAGCCGGATGGCGGGACACGACAACGGCGATGGATCATTCCAGGCGAACGGAGGGATGCAATCCCCGCCAACCGCGCCGCCAACGTCAACTCTGCGCGGAACGTATGTCGCCGCAACATTTACCCCCGCGCCACCTATTACGCTCGATTTGCCCACGGTGACTCCTATGCCCCCGACCGCGACCGAGACTCCACTGCCGACGCCATGTTATCAGACGGCCCAACAGGGCGACACTGTGTTGGGAATGGCGTATCGCTGCGGACATCGGAACAATGATGTTGTGGCGCTCATCCTGGAAATCAACGGCCTTGACAGCCCGCAGGAACTCAAGGAAGGACAGACACTCGAAATTCCCTGGCCCACGCCTACGCTCGATCCGAACGCAACGGCCGTTCCGACCGCGCTGCCTGCTGATGCTGGCACGGGTGGGGGAGGGGACACGCCGGACGCGACTGCCGCCGTTGCGCTCAATGAATTCGGGACACCGGATGCTCTCGCCAAATATGAGAACATCGAGCCGACGCTGCGACCAGGATTGGCATGGCATACCGTCCGCGCGGGACAGACAATTCTCGACATTGCGTACGAGTATGGCACGACGCTGGAAACGCTGTCGAAGATCAACCCGGAGATTCCGTTTCTGCAATGCGATTTCGGTTCCGGCTCAGGCGGACCAGACTGCGTGGTGATGTTAGGCGAAGGGCAGCGCGTGCGGGTACCTGTGCCGCTGCCGACGACCACGCCAACGCCGTCGCCAGTGGGAACGCTGACGCCGACACCGACTGCAACGGCGACATTCAACGCGCCGTATTTGTTGACACCGGATAATGACGCGATCTTCCGGTCTGACGAGATTGTAACGTTGCGTTGGGGTGGCACCGGCACCCTGGCAGAAGACGAGCGCTATCTGGTGAATGTGCGCGATCTTGATACTGGGACAACTTACCAGGCATTGGTGCGCGATTCGACCTATATTCTGCCGGGTGGCTGGCAGCCTTCCGATCACAACCGTCACAGGTTTGAGTGGACGGTCGCCATCGCCACGGTTGACGCTCAGTACGACGTGCTCAACGAAAATCATATGACCGAAACCCGCCGGTTTACGTGGGACAGCCGCTAGGTGCGATTGCCTCGGAGGGGGGACATCAAAACGAGAGGAACACAGACATGACCCGTCGTTATTGGGTTTTGCTAGGGTTGGTGATTGCCGCTGGACTGCTCGGAGCCGCCTGCGGCAGTTCGCCGCATCCTCAAACGGTGCTCGCGTCGCCTACCGTCGTGCTACCGTCCAGCCCAACCGTGATCATGGCGGCCCCGACGCAAACACCAGGAGTCCCAACCCTGACCCCTTCGCCGACTTTGCCACCGACTGTGACGCCCAGCGATACGCCACCGCCTCCGCCGCCGACTGCGACAACTACTCCGACCGAGACGCCAGGGCCGTATGAACACGTCATCCAGCCAGGCGACACCTGCCTGGGGATCGCGTATGAATACGGGCATATTCACCCGGATGTGAAACGCGCGATCGAACAGTTGAATGGGATGGCCGACTGCTCGTTTCTGCCTGGGCCAGGATCGACGATTCTGATCCCGCGCCCGACGCCAACTGCCACGCCGATCGGTGCCGACATGACCCAAACCGCCGTGGCGACCAGCGCTCCCCCGCGCGCCACGCTCAGTGTGGCGGCCAGCTTTGCCATGCAGTCTTATTCTGTTGGGGAAGGGGACACGTTGAGCAGCATCGCGATTGCGTTTGACAGTTCGCTGCGGCAGATTTGCGAACTGAACCCGTTGCCCAACGGCATTGACTGCGGAGCCTGCCAGTGGGAATCGCCGAATTGCTGCTGCACACGCCCAATCGTGTTGAGCAATGGCCAACTCATCAACGTGCCCGCGCCGACCCCAACTCCGACATTTACGCCGACCTTCACCGGCAGCGAGACGCCGACTGCGACACCCACACACCGCGCGCCATCACCTGTGTATCCTCTGGATGGGTCTATGGTGGTCGGCGCCGTGCGCCTCACGTGGCTGTCAACGGGTGTATTGGCGGCGGATAAATCCTACCTGGTTTCGGTGCGGGACGAGGCGAGCGGAGTCGTGTACAGCCAAAGCACGCGCCAGCTTTCGCTCGACATTCCAGGCGGTGTTTTGCCCACGGACGGCCAAACGCATACACTGGTGTGGGATGTGACGGTAGTGCGGCTGGGCCCGGATGGCCTGTTCTACCCGACGAGCGAAGCGGTGCCGGAACAACGGTTTGGGTGGACTGGCGGCTAGTGGCAAGTGGCACGACACGCAAACCGGAGTTGAACACACACGCACCCCGCCAGAGCTCCTAGCGGGGTGCGTCAAGATCACACTGCAGATAAACTGAGATCAATTGGCCGGCGCCGCCGTTGGCTCAGGAGTGAACAGGCTGGCATCGCGCACGCTGGTCAGCCTTACTGTCAAACTCTGCCCCTTGGTGAGCTGAGTTGTGACATTCTTCGAATCGCAGGTGATGTAGCCAGGTTGGCGCGGATAATCGACTTGGTAGCGATATTCGACATTCGGCTTGAGTTCCACCGTGACAGATTTGCTTTGTTCGACGGTGATTTCCTGGAGCGAGCCGGAGTCCATGTTGGTCAGTTTGATGGTGGCCGAGCCACACTCTGTTTCATTGGAAAAACGCAGGGCCGTTTTGCCGGTGCAGGCCGAAGCGAGCAGCGGAAGAAGCAGGACGAGCAAGAATACAAAGCGCCGTTGCATATTGACTTTCTCCTGACACCGTATTAGGCAGGGCGGATTATAAATGAGTCTGCCCTGATGTGACAAGGCCCGGTTGACCGTAATACTCGCTTATACGGTTGGCTAGCCACAAAGGGCAACTGTTTCGCTGACATCCGGGAAGAGAGAGACGATGACAAGTGACGCACATCGCGCAGTGGTTTACGACGGCGATTTGCGCGTGGTGGAACGCAAGTGCCCCGCGCCAGCTGCGGACGAAGCTCTGATCCGGTTGCGCGTGGCAGGCGTATGCAACACCGATCTCGAGCTCATCGCAGGCTATAAGAATTTCGCGGGTGTGCTGGGCCACGAATTCGTGGGTGAAGTCATCGAAGGTCCAGACGCGTGGGTCGGGCGGCGCGTGGTGGGAGAGATCAACGTGAGCTGCGGAACATGCGATATGTGCCGGCGCGGATTGCGTACGCACTGCCGCCAGCGGCGCGTGTTGGGTATTCTGAATTACGACGGAGCCTTTGCACATGTGTTTCGTCTGGTGACGCGCAACCTGATGGCAGTTCCGGATGCCTTGAGCGATGAGGAGGCCGTTTTCGCGGAGCCGCTGGCGGCGGCCTGCCAGATATTAGAAATGGCGACGATTACACCCTCGGCGCGTGTGATCGTGATCGGCGCGGGTAAGTTAGGGTTGTTGACGGCCCAAGTACTGCGCCTGACCGGAGCCGATCTCGTGGTCATAGCGCGTCACCCAGCTCAACAGAGGCTATTGGCTCGTTGGGGGATCCGGTCAGCGCAACGGCCGGATCTGCCCAACGAGCAAGCCGATGTAGTTGTCGACTGCACTGGCCATCCCAGCGGATTCACGGAGGCGCTGCAACTGGTGCGGCCGCGCGGCGTGATCGTACCCAAGAGCACCTATGTTGGCGATGGGCACTCTGATCTCACACGGATCGTGGTCAACGAGATTTCAGTGGTGGGAAGCCGGTGCGGGCCGATGGACGCGGCACTGCGGCTCCTTGAACGCGGGCTGGTGGATGTACGGTCACTGGTGCAGGCACGTTACCGGTTGGACGACGCTCCGCTGGCGTTGGAGCACGCCGCTCAGCCTGGCGCGCTGAAAGTGCTGCTCACACCGTAGAGCACAGGCGGCGGCTGTACTCTCTGGTTGATCTCTCAGTCCTCTGTATCGGAAGCGGCGATCTCTACGCTTCCGGATAGATGTCGGTCGTGATCGGGTGCTCGTCCGGCGAGCGGCAAAGTGAAGTAGAACGTGGTGCCGACTCCCATGTCGCTCACCATCCATATTTCGCATTCGTGGGCCTCAATAATACGTTTGGCAATTGACAGTCCCAGGCCGGTCCCCTGCGTGGTGTTAGCAGTGGAGGCCACGCGGAAGAATTTGTCGAAGATCAATTGTTGATCTTCCGGGCTGATGCCTGGGCCGGTATCGTGAACTCCGATGAGCAAGCAGTTTGACGGGCAGTCGTGACCCTGGGGCTGGAATTCCATGGTGCAGGTAATGTGTCCGTTTTCCATGTTGTATTTGATAGCATTGGTGAGCAGGTTGAGCAACACCTGCTTGATCTTGTCGTGATCGGCGCGCACTGTGCCGCGTTGGCCCTCAAGACTGATGGTGATACCGCGTTCGATGGCGCGCGGGGCGACGATCGCCATGCATTCCTCAACCAATTTCTGAATCTCGAATTCAGTCATAACGAGGCGCGTGCGGCCTGATTCCAGCCGTGCCAGATCGAGAAAATCAGTGGTCAGGGCAGCCAGCCGATCGGTCTCCTGCTGCATCGTCAGAACGATATCGTGGCGCATGTCGTCGGGAAAACTTGGGCGCAACAGCAGCGACGTGCTGGCTTTGAGTGCGGCGAGCGGCGTACGTAGTTCGTGGACCATCTCCGCAATGAAGTCGCTTTGCTGGAACAGGCGCGCATTCTGAATGGCGATGGCGGCCTGATCGGCCAGGGCGGATAGGGTATTCATGTCGTCCTCGGTCCAGGTCAGGTCATCCCGCTTGTTGATTGCCTCAACGACGCCGATTGGCTTGTTTTGGAGATTCATGGGCACGGCCAGCAAATTTCGCGTGAAAAACTTGGTGGTCTTGTCAACGCGGGCAAACCAGCGTGAGTCGCTGCGAGCATCCTCGACCAGAACAGGCTCGCCGTGCGTGACGACCCACCCGGCAACGCTGCCTTTCATGGGAACAGGAATGGCTTCCATTTCGGCGCGCGAAAGGTCGGACGCCGCCTCGAAGCGGAGTTCGCCTGTAGCCGGATCGATGAGCAGGATCGACGCCTCTTCCACTTCGGTCAGTTCGGTGGCTGCGTCAAGAATGCGCTTGAGCAGGGTATCCAGGTCAAGGGTCGAATTAAGATGGCGACTGACCTGCATCAACCGTTCATAACGCCGCATCAGCCGATGGTACGCTGAGACGTCAATGGATTCGTGCGGGGGTAGCGGAGTGGCCTGGTCGGTCATCGTGATTGCTCGCTCTCTATCGCATCCGCCAACAGCGGGAGTACATCGACAACATCGGCATGGATGACAGCGTTCGCAATCGGATCGAGCGCTGTTTCCATGAGATTGACGAATATTAACACGGCTCCCGCATGCTGCGCGATCATCGGCAGGTCGGCTGCCGGAAAGACTTCCAGCGACGAGCCCAAGACCAACATCGCATCACATCGTTGGGCTTCACGGCGCGCCGCCAACAGTGCTCGTGCGGGTAACTGCTCGCCAAACAGAATGACGTTTGGTTTTAACGTATGTCCGCAGTGTGGGCAAGTGGGAATCTGGGCAGATACGATGAAACGGCGAATGTGGTCTTCGGCTGGGAACACGGCAAAGCAGTAGATACACGTCATCTCACGGAAGTGCCCGTGTAACTCATGGACGACCCGCGAACCGGCGCGCGAATGGAGCATGTCGATATTCTGCGTTATGACGCTGCTGAGCCTGCCGGCGGCTTCCATGCGCGCCAGGGCGAAGTGCGCAGGGTTGGGCTGTGCGGCCAGGATTGTCTGGGCAAGTGGGCGAATCCACGCGTAAAAACGCTCAGGATGATGCTTGAAGCCTTGGAGACTGGCGACGTCGGCTGAGTTCACCTGCTGCCACAGGCCCGAATGTGGGCTGCGAAAATCGGGAATGCCAGAACGGGTGCTGATACCGGCGCCTGTCAAAGCGACCACATGCCGGGCGTTTTTCAAGAGATCTACCGCCGCTGCAAGCTGTTCGACATGCATGGGCACCGCTTCCAAATGGCCACGAAGACGCCGTACAACATAGAAACTAACACAGCATACCGGCACCCACGGGCAGTTGGGATGACGCGCGCGAGGTGTGCCTTCAGGCCCCTCGACGGCTGATAATCTCTTCGGCCAGCTTGGTGAACTGATTTGCGACCACCGAATTGGGTTGGAACAGGACGATGGGGAAACCAGCTTCAGCCGCCTGGAAGGCCAGTTCTGGCGCCGGCGAAATGATAGCCGTCATTTCGTGGTTGAGCATCTGCTCAGCCTCTTGCCACGGGATCAACAGGCTGGACTGAGTGCGGTTGATCAGCACAATGTTGATGTGCGATGACTGAATGCCGAGCTGCTCCAATTCCAGGAGATTTTCGCGGGCCAGTGTGAGTGCCACACGGTTCGGCTCTACAGCGAATGTAAGCTGATCCACTTCCTGAATCAAGCGGGCGGTGAGGCGGTTGAGACCCGCACCGAGGTCCACAGCGACCATGTGATTGAGTGATTCCAGGTGGCGAATGATCATGGCTGCGGCGTCGGGCGAAATGTTGAGCAGCGTTTCTTTTGGTTTGGATGAGGATAGCAGCAGTCGTAACCCGCTGTTATGGGTAACTAACTCGTTTTCGACCGCACGCGCCGTGATCTCTGCGGTGGGACGCGAGAGCAAGTTTGCCATGCCTGTGGATCGCCCAAAGCCCAGGGCCAGCCCCAACGTTCCCTGGCCAGGACGCAAATCGGCCAGCACGGTGGATTTCAGCTTTGGCCATGGCCGCTGCAACGTTCAGGGCGAGCGTGGTTGTGCCGACGCCGCCTTTGGCCCCCAAGAATCCAATAGTCAGTGTTTGATCGTTGGATGGGCGGCGTTGGGAGGCGCTACGCGCCAGGACAGCCTTCACGCGCGAGGCAAGCTCGGCTGGGTGGGTGGGCTTGGTGAGATAATCGTCTGCGCCCGCCTCGAAACCGGCTACCTTGTCATCGACCATAGTTTTGGCGGTAAACATGATGATGGGAATGCCCTGGGTGGTCGGGTCGTGCCGCAAACGGCGGCAAACCTCGTAGCCATCCATGTCGGGCATCATGACGTCCAAAATGATCAGGTTAGGCTGATCCGCGCGCGCTCGGCTCATCGCCCCCGCGCCATTGCTGGCGACGACGATTTCGTACCCTTGGCGCTGCAACATTAACCCGATGAGTTTTAGACTGTCGGTGTCGTCATCAACAATTAGGATTTGTTCCGCCATGCCTAGTCACCAAAGGGATACACAGCAAAAATAAAGGTGTGCATTTTCTTTAACGCGGTCAGTGTAGCACGGATAAATAGCCGGCGCAACCGCTCTCATGCTGAAATTCACCTGTATAACCGCCTGGCGCGACTATGAAGCAATTCTACTGCCCTGAGTGGAAACGCCTTGCTTTGCCCGCGATCTGGCCCGATGTTATAATTCCGCGTGCCTGATAGCGGCGAGTCCTGAAAGTTGTGGGATCAAGTGGTGGCCGGGGGAAGCGGAAATCATGGGCGCTGAAGCAACACAAATGCAGCTCGATCGTTATATGGAACAACAGCAGCTTCTGCTCGAGATTACCCGGCATATCGCGAACTATTCTGAGCTGGAAGACGGCATCCCCACAATTGTAGACGGTGTTCAGCGATTTTTCGCGCGGACGGAGTCCGTCTGCTACTGAACCAAAACAGCGCCCATATTCAGAGATATGGAGCTGGACCGCTGGCGGAGCGAATGGCGCAGTTCGATGCCTATGTGATTGACCAGGTGGCCAAAACCGGCGAATTGGAGTTGACGCAGGGCGGGCACTCGGGTGGCGATGACACTGTGCTTCTGACTGAGCTGTTGGCGTATGTAGTAGCTGTGCCTCTGAACGCATATGGGACGCAACAGGGCGTCTTGTGGATGGGGTTCGATACTCCGCGTGCCCTGGGCCCTGGTGAACGTCCATTTCTCGCGATTGTGTCGGGGCAGGCGGCGATTGCAATCGCACATGCAGGTGCGATCACGGCGTCACGCAAGGGGCGCGAGTGGCTGGCGGCAGTATTGGCCAGCACGCCTGATCCGGTGCTGGTGGTGGACACGGATCTGCGCTTGCAGCTCGTAAACCCGGCGGCCCATGCCATGTTTGCGATGCCATCTGAGGATGCGATCGGCCACCGGCTGAGTGAGTTCGGCGAGCTAGAGGAATTCGCCATTCTCTTCGAACCGGACGACGAGTCCCACACCGTCCAGGACTTCACGAGCGAAGTGGGCCGCTGCTACCAGCCTATTTTGTCCGAAGTTCGCACCGAGCGGGGCGATATGACCGGGTGGGTGCTGGTGCTGCGCGACATCACCCATTTCAAGCGATTGAACGACAATATGTCGGAGTTTCTTAGCACGGTGTCGCACGATATGCGGTCGCCTCTGACGGTGGTGAAGGGCTATCTTGACATGCTGGGCATGGTTGGCACGCTGAATGACCGGCAGGCCGATTATGTCGAGCGAGGGATTGGCGGCGTCAACCAGATGTCGGACCTGGTGGAGAAGGTGCTCGACGCGGGCAAGCTCGATCCGCTCACCGGAAATTACAAATTGCTGCGCGAACCATGCGATGTCGTGGAAATCCTGCAAAAAGTGGAGAGCAATCTCGCGGAACCCGCGTCCAAAAAGAAGCTGGATTTGCGTCACACGGTTGGCAGCGGAATTCCGATTTTGAACCTGGATCGGGCCATGATGACCAGCGCGTTCACAAATCTGGCCGAGAACGCTGTCAAGTATACGCCGGAAGGCGGGCATATCATGCTCGACCTGCATATCACGGACGGCGCACTGGTGTTTCATGTTGTTGACGATGGTCTGGGAATCAGCCCCGAAGATCAGATAAAATTGTTTGAGCGCGGTGTCCGTGTGCGGCGCAAAGAATGGAAGCGGATGAAAGGCAGCGGGCTAGGTTTGTTCATCGTGAAAAACGTGGCGCAACGGCACGGCGGCGATGCGTGGGTTGACAGCGTGGAAGGGCAGGGCAGCACCTTTACCTTCGCGATCCCGTTGGAGGGCGATAACCTGGTGGGGAGCAAAGCAGAGCAGAGGTAGGAGCTCTCACCATTATTGATCGACTGAGTTTCGACTATGCGCACCCCGGAGCCTCCGGGGTTTGTTTTCTGAGCCTTGAGTGTCGTGGGATGTGACGTATGTCTATTCATGTGCTGTCCGAGGTGGTGGCTGCGCAAATCGCGGCGGGAGAAGTGGTCGAGCGTCCCGCATCAGTGATCAAAGAACTGGTGGAAAATGCGCTCGACGCGGGCGCGACCGCGATTACGGTCGAAGTAGATCACGGCGGTCGGCAGCTGATGCGAGTGAGTGATGATGGTATCGGGATCAGGGCAGAGGAAGCGGCTTTGGCGTTTGCACGTCATTCGACCAGCAAGCTCCAGACGGTGGATGATCTGAATCGAATCACGACGCTGGGATTTCGTGGAGAAGCCCTGGCGAGTATCGCGTCGGTCAGCCGGACGACGCTGGTCACGCGGTATCATGAAGATGTGGCCGGGGTGGAGGTCGTCGTCGAAGGGGGCGAACTGCGCGGTCAACAGGCGGTTGGTGTTCCGGCGGGGACTGTGGTCACGGTGGAAAATCTGTTTTACAACACACCAGCGCGCCTGAAATTTCTGAAATCGGAGAGCACGGAGCGGCGTCAGATTGTGCAACTGGTGACGCGTTACGCGATGGCGTATCCGGATGTGCGTTTCAGGCTGCTACAAGAGGGTAGGGAGCAATTTCACAGTGCGGGCAGCGGTGATCTGGCGGATGTATTGATCGACGTGTTTGGGCTGGAAACGTTCAAAGACATGCTCGAGGTCAGCCCGCAGCCGCCTGCACGCCCCGATCTGCCGCCGATCGAAGTGTACGGTTTTGCGTCCGTGCCCGATCTCAACCGCTCCAACCGGGGACATATTGTACTGTTTGTCAATGGGCGGGCGATCGCGGATCAGAGCCTGAGTTATGCTGTGATTCAGGCGTATCACACACTGATTCCCGTGGGACGCTATCCACTGGCGGTGCTGCTGATCAGTGTGCCACCCGAAGAAGTCGACGTCAACGTGCATCCCACCAAGGCGGAAGTCCGTTTCCGCGCCGCGGACGCTGTGTTTTCGGCTGTACAGCGCGCCGTCCGGAAGGCAGTGGTAGATCAGTCGCCGGTTCCGCCGATGCAGCAGAGACGGGAAGGTGTGTGGAGCGGTTATCGCAGTGGAGACGAGGCGGCTCCGGGTGTTCCGCAGCGCCCCCTCATTCCTGGCGAGGAACAACTCCGCATGGAATTGGGCACATTCGAACCCGGGCGTTATGGGCAGCAGCGTAGTCAGGATGAATCAGTGGCAGCACGGGGAACGACCCCGCGAGGCGTCGAACAGGATCGGACGGCAATCCCTGCCGGACTCGGTCGCCCTGAGCGCCCACGCACGCTACCGATTCTGCGCGTGATCGGACAGGTGGGAGCGATGTATATCGTCGCTGAGGGCCCGGCGGGATTGTATTTGATTGACCAGCACGCGGCACACGAACGCATTCTCTACGAGCAATTCATGGAGCAGCAGGCTCGCATGGAGCCGATGGGACAGCATACGCTGCCATCGACCACGGTTGAGTTTTCGCCTGTCGGGGCGCAAATCGTGGAGGAGAACGTCGATTTGCTGGCGGCGCTGGGTTTTGTCCTGGAGCCGTTTGGGTCGACAACGTTTCGGGTACGTGCGATCCCGGCACTGTTGGCGGACCGCGAACCCGGGGAAGTCATGAGCGGCATCATGGAGGACCTGGAAAGCGGGAATGTACCTGGCGAGATCACGCTCGAAGAGAAATTGGTCCGGCGCGTGTGCAAGACGGCGGCGGTCAAGGCCGGACAGGTGCTGAGCTTCGACGAGATGCAAGGGCTGATCCGCCAGTTGGAGCGCTGCGATTCTCCGCATACCTGCCCGCACGGACGCCCCACGATGTTGCATATCAGCGGGGACGATCTAGCGCGACAGTTTGGGCGAACATAAGGGTCGAGGGGTTGCCGGGTGAGACGCAACACAGGGCCGAGTGAAGTTCTCGACCCTGTGTATTGTACGAGACTCTCTTGCACGACGCCGGTTACAGTGCGGCGCGTGATTCCTCCCGGCGGCGCTTGGCTTCGCGGTTGACAAAGGGGATTTCGCCTTTTTCCCACGAAACGAGCAGCGGCACCGCGTTGAAGATAGACGAATAGGTACCGCTCATCAGGCCGATCAGCATGATGCCGATGAATTGTTTGATCGTCTCACCACCGAAAAGCAAGATAGCGATCATGACGAAGACCGCGTTGAGTTGCGTCGCCAAGGAGCGGTGGATGGTCTGGAGCACGCTACGGTTGACGATGGTTTCGAAGTCTTCGCCGCGATACTTGGGGATATTCTCGCGGATGCGGTCGAACACAACGATCGTATCCTGCACAGAATAGCCGACAACGGTCAGGATGGCAGTCAAGAAGAGCGCGTCGGCCTCCCAGTTGAAGATCAGACCCAGGATAGCCATGACGCCCATCGTGACCAGGATGTCATGGAACATGGCCGCGATGGCGCAGGCACCGTAACGGAAGGCGTGCGGGACGCGCCGGAAGGCCAGGACGATGAAGCCGAGGATAATCACAGCGACGGCCAACGTAGCGATGAACGCGGCGCGAGTGACTTCCTTGCCGACTGTGGCGGAGACGTGGCTCGAAGACACGGCGCTGTCGAGATTGTTGGGGTTCGGCGTCCAGATCGGGCCGAGACGGGACGGGTCTTGCAAGAATTGTTTGAGCGCAGTTTCTTGATCGGGATCCAGCTCTTTCAGGCGGATCTGCCACCGGCTGCCGGGCGTGTTGATCACCGGTGCGACTGCGATGTCGGTGAGGCCGAAATCGGTGAGAGCAGAAGTTAATTGGTCCGCGGACACGTCGGACATAAAGGAAATATCGAGCTGCATATCGCCGTTGTCCAGCGTGGTCACGCCCAAGGCCGCGGTGCGAGTAGGATCATCCTTTGATGAATCGGGCGACCAGAATTCTCCCAGTTGATCTTGTAGAAACGTCTGGAGATCGGTGATCTGGGTATCAGCGGGAACGGTGAACGCCCAGCGGCTGCCCGCCAGATCGCCGACCACGCTCTTCGGATCGAGCCGCTGCACCGTGTAGTTCTTCAAACCGAATTCCGATAGAGAATCACGGACCGTCTGCTCACCGACATTGTCGACGAGCGGCAGTTCAAGCAGGGAACCGCCGGTGAAGTCGATGCTCAACTTGATCGGCGTGTTGTATTTGGCCGTACAGATGATCATCGCGATGATGCCAGGGATGATCACCGAAGCGGAAAACAGGAAATAGTAACGTCGGCGCTGTGCGAAACTGAACATGATTGTATCTCCCTCTGCTATGCCTAGACGCCGAGAAGCCGTGGTTTGGAGCGGAGCTGCTCACCCATCAGGATCACAAGAGTGTGCAGGAAGACACGGGTCGCAATGACGGCGGTGAACAGGTTGATGATCAACCCGAGACCCAATGTGATCGCGAAGCCCTGCACGGCGCTGGCGCCAAAGGCGTTGCCGAAGAAATACAGAATGATCGTGATGATAATGGTCGAAAAGTTAGAATCACGAATGGAGGTCCAGGCGCGCTCGAACCCGGCCTCGATGGCCCGGTCCATGGTGCGTCCGTTACGCAACTCTTCTTTCATACGCTCGAAGATGAGAATGTTGCCGTCTACAGCGGTTCCAATAGATATCAAGAAACCGGTGATGGCGGGCAGACTCAGGGTGACCGGAATGAATTTGTACAGCGCCAGGTTGATCACGGCGAAGAGCAGCAGCGCGAGGTCAGCGGCAATGCCAGAGACGCGATAGTAGATCAACATGAACAGCAGCACGGTCACCACACCGATGACACCGGCGCGAATCGATCGCTGGACCGAGATCTTACCGAGTGATGGGCCAATTGTATCGAAGGCGATGATGTTGAGCGGCACAGGCAGCGCACCATACTTGAGCTGAGCGGCCAGGATGCGGGCTTCGTCACGGGTGAAGTTGCCTGTAATGATGCCTCCGTCCATCGTGCCGGCTCGCGCACTATCCGACAACCCAGATTGGATGGTGGGGTAAGAGATCAGCCGGCCATCGAGCACGATCGCCATGGGTTTGTTAGGGTTATTCGCCACGTAGTCAATGAAGTCGTTGACGCGATCGGCGCCTTTGTCAATCACGAAATTTACGACCCACTGCGTGCCGACCTGACCCTGGGTCACGGCAGCAGCGTCAGCCAGACCCGCACCAGTCATGATTGTCTGGAACGGCTGCCCATTGTTGAGCTTGGCTGGCACAGGGTTAGGGTTGTTAGGGTCTTCGCTGAGGCAAGTGTACTGATCATATGCCAGGGGCGTTTCGCCTTCGGACAACCGAGCTTCGGCAAGCGCGACCTGATCGGTGGTCAGGAGGCAATCACCTTCGGCTAGCCCGCTGGTCGACACAGTGGAAAAATCCACAAACTCGAGCAGACCGGTCGCTTTGATCGCGTTGAAGGCGATTGTCTGTTCCTTGACGCCGGGCAACTCGACGATGATGCGATCGGTGCCCTGACGCTGCACGACGGCTTCGGAAACACCGAGGCCATTCACGCGGCGCTCGACATTTTTGACGGCCTGGTTGACAGTGTCACTATCGTATTTGGTGCCTGGGGCAACCTGGAGCAGCACACGAGAGCCCCCTTGCAAATCCAACCCCTGAACAATCTTGACATCCCGGTTGAGGCCCGCAAAACTGATGTGGGGATCGGTTACACTCATCCAGGTTGTGACTGCGGCGATCACCAAGATGGCCGACAGCCAGAAGCGATAACCTCGCATAGCAAAAACCCTCTCACGCGGCGGTGTACACGGTTAAAACGTATTTACGGGCGTCACGACCGCTGAATAATCGAGCGGTCGTGAACCCGGTCATGATAACAAGGAGGAGGGGGTATGCGCAAGAGGAACTTTTCGCGACAGGGGCGAGCGCAGGACCCGATCCGAACTTGCACGGGACAGGGGGCGCGATTGCGTCGTGTGCGCCGCATCAGGGCGCGGCGGCCCTGCCATCCAATCCGAGCTCAGCGGCGATGCCTTGCATCGCTGACAGGACGAGCGGGATGTGTTCTTCCCAAAGATCGACGCCTAAGGCGGCTGCCGCGTGCTCGATTTCTTCCCGGTTCACAGGGGCCGCGAAACTATGTTCCTTCCATTTCTTGCGGATGGAACTCATTTTGGTGATGTCGCGGACGTCTTTGGTGGGCCGCACCAGGGCAACTGCTGTGAGGAATCCAGTC
The DNA here is from genome assembly GCA_963826505.1 of uncultured Chloroflexia bacterium. Taxonomy (GTDB): domain Bacteria; phylum Chloroflexota; class Anaerolineae; order Aggregatilineales; family Aggregatilineaceae; genus CAWGXG01. Next base: position 1,093,498 of record CAWGXG010000008.1, on the reverse strand, counting down.
AGTTCGTCCACGGCGACTAATGCTTTGTCCATGAGGGCTTCGGGCTCGACGCCCGTGCGCTCGGAGGCGTGTGCGGCGATGGCATGGATGATGTCCTCATCCGTACCAAGCTCACGAAGAACGCGGATTGCCGTGAAGGGGTGGCCGTCTGAGGCGGTCATGTCGGGGTATTTTTCGTAATCCACGTCGTGCAGGAGTCCTGCCACCGCCCATTGTTCTTCGTCAGCATGAAAAGCGTCGGGCATAGGCGCGCATGGCGGCCTCAACCGCTAACATGTGATGGCGCAGACTTTCCGATGCGGTCCACTCAGTGACCATTTGCCAGGCTTGTTCACGATTCATGAGGTTCTGCTTCCGTTTCAACCAGGACATAGTCGTAATGAATGTTTGCGGTATGGGATAACGTGTTGGACGCGCCGCAGTATTTTGTGCTGAGACAGTTCAATGGCACGCTCGACGGCTTTTGATTCGATGTTGCTGCCGGTGACGGTAAATTTGACCCAGATCTCGGTATAGACGCGCGGGTGTTCTTCGGCGCGCACTCCTTCGACTTCAACCTCGAAACCGTGCACAGACTGCTGTTTTTTGCGCAGAATGCTGATCACGTCCATAGCGGTGCAGCCCGCCAGGGCCGTCAACATAAGTTCCATCGGGCTTGACCCGGCATCATGACCCCCGTGCGATTGGGCCGAGTCGAGGGGGATAGTGTACCCGTTGCTACTGTAGCCCGTGAAGATCATGTCGCTGCGCCAGACAACTTTGATGCTCTTGCCTTCTGCCATATGCCATTTCCTTCGAGTGTATCGGAGCGGTTCACTTTCACGTGAGGAGATTTTAAGCCATTTTTGCGCTGGGGACATCCTTTTGATCCCTGCGCTATTTCGCGGCACGCGGAGTTGTTTTGCCAGATATATTCTGCAGCAGGCAGGTCGCACGCAACCCGACGCCCGACTCGCGCATCTAATGGAATACAGGCATTGGTCAACCCGGCACGAAAGTCCGACGGCCGGAGTGGGTTCTTGGGCTAATAGCCGGGCATGCGCTATGATTTGGATAGTCGAAGGGGTGCAACTATCCGATGAGCGCTTATGTCCGAAAGATATGATGAGACAGAACTGATCGCGCGTCTGAAAGAAGGGGATCAGGCGGCCTTCGCGCAGTTAGTCGACGAACATGCGAGCAAGGTATACCGGCTGGCGCTGCGTATGATGGGCAGCGAAGCGGACGCCGAGGATGTGCTTCAGGAGACGTTTTTGAGCGCGTTCAAGTCGATTGATCGTTTTGAAGAGCGCGCGAGCCTGAGCACCTGGCTGTACCGGATTGCGAGTAATGCCGCGTTGATGCGGTTGCGGCGCAAAGAACCGGAACAGGTATCCGTGGACGAGCCAGTTGAGCGTGATGATGGGGAACTGGTGCCGCGCCAGCTTTTTGATTTCTGCTGTTTGCCGGAAGGCGATTTGCTGAGAGACGAGGCACGCGAAGAGATGGCACGGGCTGTGAAAGAACTGTCACCTACGCTGCGCAGCGTGTTTGTGTTGCGCGATATCGAAGGGCTGTCGACAGAGGAAACAGCGATAGCGCTCGATCTCTCGATTTCCGCTGTGAAAAGCCGGTTGATGCGGGCTCGATTGAAGCTACGCGAACGGCTGAGCGTTTATTTTTCGCAAGGGCCAGTCGTGCCAGAAATGAGGTGAGCGCATGACCGCTTCCGATCAGCCTACACACGAGCACACGCGCGAAGAGTGCCTCCGCTATCTCGGCAGCCTGTCAGACTATTTTGAGGGCACGCTCAGCGACGATCTGTGCAAAGAGCTTGAGGGGCACATGGCGTCCTGTGAGAACTGCCGAATTGTGGTTAACACCTTTTCCAAGACGATCACGCTGTACCACCGGCTGCCTCAGCCTGAACTGCCGAATGCCGTGAAAGAGCGGCTATACAAAGTGCTGGACCTGGAGACTTTTCTTCAGCCCGTGTCGTCAGAGCGTGACGCGTCGGCGCACGGTGCCCAGCCGGACGCGGCTGCCGGGTAAGGCATAGGGAATCAGCGGCGGTGTAATCCTCTGAAAAGCTTCGAAACCGATGAAACCTTCTACAAACTACTGCATCTAAAGAAGCGAAACAGGTTCAAGGCAGCGTTAAACCGCCGTAATGAGTTATTGCGCAAGGATATATTCACCCATGGCGAACGAGAATTCCCCCAAGAAAACCAAGCAGAAGCGCGTTATCGTCTTTTCCACGCCGACCTGCACCTATTGTAACCAGGCGAAGCGCTATTTCCGTGAGCATGGTGTCAAATTCCGTGATGTGGATGTAAGCCGCGATGCTGCGGCGGCGCGGGATATGGTGCGACGAAGTGGTCAGCAAGGCGTCCCGGTGATCGATATTGGCGGCAAGATCATCGTGGGGTTCAATCGCCCGGAAGTGGACCGTCTGCTGGACATCAAATAGACGTCCTGGTTTTCAGCGGATCGCCCGGCACACCGGGCAACTTTAAGCATATAACACGACGATCTTGTCGAGATCGTCGTGTTTGTGTTCGAGAAACGTCAAAGGACTCTGTTGCCGTTTTTAGGGAGTATAAGGTGCCGTCGGTAGATTAGCGTTCATCCATGCCTGGATGCCCCCGTCAATGTTGACGACGTGCTTATAACCCTTCTTGACGAGGGTATCAGAGGCCACCTTGCTGCGATTGCCGCTGTTGCAGATGACGAAAATCGTGTCGTCTTTGGACAACTGAGACGCCGCTTGTTGCTCAACGTTGCCCAACGAGATGAGCTTGGCGCCGGCGATGGTGCCGGTCGTGGCCCACTCGGACGGCTCGCGGACGTCGACCACAACGGCATTCGCGGTTGAGTTGATCTGATCGTAGGCGGTCTTGACATCAACGGTAGTGTAGCTAGTCTTGGTACCGCTCGAACCCCCACATGCCGCTACAAGCAGGGTGACCAGGACCACGAGAAACAGCAAACCTGTTTTGCGATTGCGCATAGTAACTATTGGTTCCTTTCTCAGATGGATCACAACCATTCTCACGACGGATCGGGAGCAGTCACCCGGACTCGCTTGGCGATGATCTCGTTAACGCACCGGTCCGCTGACGGCACAAATCCTCCCTGGAGCACGATGGTGTTTTCGAGCAAGGCATCTTCGCCAACGGTTGAGCCGGATTTGAGGTAAACGTCGGGACCCACGCGCGCGCCACGCCCTACGCTGACATTGGGATCGATGCGCACGGGCGGGATGATCTGGGCGGAGGAGGGAATTTCGCTCAAGATATGTGCGTCTGTGCCGGTTTCCAGAAAATAACGATTGATGGACAGTAGATCAATTTCGTGGGTCAGATGCAAACGCCAATCGGTGATGGCGTAACCCACTCGCAATCCGTCTGCAATGCCTGCCTGAATGCCGCTCACCAACTCTCGCTCCCCGCGCGAGGAGACTCTGACGTGTGGGAGATAGTCCAGAAAAGCGAGAGAAAAGGCATAGAGCATAATTCCGGCATACGCGCCGCGCGGATCGGCGGGTTTTTCTTCTACAGCGGTGATCCGGTCGCCGTCGATCACGACACCAGATGAACGCCGGATTTGATCGGGAGAGGCAGGGAGCAGACTTAACACTGCCAACTGGTCGGGATAGCGGTTGAAGCTTTCGATCAGGTTACTCACATGTGCGGGTGATGTGAGATTGTCGACGGCAGTGAGCAAGAACGGACCGTCAAGGAAGGGAACTGCCTGCTGCAAGGCATCCACAGTGCCGGTAGGAACGGACTGAATCGCATACTGGACTGAGGCATCCGGGTACCAGGACATATTCAGATAGGACGCCATCGCCCCGTCAGGGTCACCTACGACCACTACAAAACGCCGGATACCCGCGTCGCGCAGGTGGTCCATTACACGCGCCATGATCGGTTTGCCCAAGATGGGGAGCATTGACTTCGGGCGCTCTTGTGTCAATTGGCCCAACCGGCTGCCGCGCCCGGCAGCAAGAATGACAGCCTGCTCGATCACTATGATCACTCGCTTTCGTGTTTGGTGTTTTGGGCTGCCGGGGTCCCTGAGCAGCACAGGGGCGATTATACCACGCTTTGGGTGGACTGTCGTCGCAGTATTTATCTTATTTGAGCGGAGACTGCCTCGTTTTCGTTGAAAAGTGTTCCATAGCGGACTTGTGACTGACCTGCTATACTCGAGCAAGTGTGCGAGGGAACCTTCATGGACATCGACGGTCTGGCAGAACGATTACGCGATCCTGATCCTCACGTACGTGTGGAGACGCTGCGCATTCTGGCGATGGTCGAAGAGACGAATGCTCTGGAGGCGATCCGGTGGTTGTACCGGAACGATCCTGAGCCGGGGGTGCGGGATGTCGCCGGGTGGGCTGGAAAGTTGATCTGGCAGGCCCATCGGCGTGGGCATTCGACGCAGCAGGCGGTCGAAGCGCTGTTTGTGCGCCCGTTGTCTCCTGATAGTCAGGAGCGTTTTTTGGCGTCACTGGGGCAGTTTGATCTGCGGTATGCCAAGCACCGTGACACCCAAACCTATGCGTTGCATCAAACGTACCGCCGCCAATTGAATGATGCTCTGCACGAAGCTGATGGCGTTCCTTTGGAGACGGATAAGGTCCAAAGCGAGGCCCTGGCGCGGCCTGCTCAGGTTGCCGCGCAGGAGTACCGGCAGGCTCCAAGGCCCGCCGCCAAGCCGCGGCGTGATGAAAACCTGGATGCGCAGGAGGATTTGTTAGACGCGGGGCTTTCAGATGATTTTTGGGGCCGGACATTGTGAACGAATCAAATCAGGCGGTCAATACATGGTTGGAGCGGCTGCGGGCTGCCCACCCGATCGCGCGCGAAGAAGCGATCAAGCAGCTTGAGTTGCTGGGTGATACGGGGGCACTGCCTGCGTTAGCAGACGTTTTCGCGACCGATCCGGAACCGGAATTGCGGGTGTTGGCACAATCGGCAGGGAAGACGATTTATTACGCCGCTATTCGCAGACAGTTTGAGGACAGTGGCCCGTCTGACGAGGAACGCCGTCAAGCGGCTGATATTCTGGCGCAGGCCCGGGCTCGAAAAACACAGGAAGGTCGCCGCGTGGAGTAGGGGTGAAAGCATGTCGGCTGTAGAGCGAATGGTTGCCTTTCATTTGGCGCGATTGAAGGACAAGAACCCCGAGGTCAGAATTCGGTCCATTGAGGAACTTGCGGCACTGGAAGCAACCACCGTACTCGGTAGGTTGGAAGATTTATATCGCAATGACCCAGATGAACGGGTTCGGCAGGCGGCTCAGCAGGCTGGGCGCGTGTTGTTCAGTATTATGAAGCAGCAAGACAGCGAAGAATAGGGAGCGTATCAGATTTCGTGAAGCAAGACACTGAGTAAATAAGCTGATTGCGCCGAGCGTAAAATACTGCGGGCACCGTTCCCAAAATGCGAACGGTGCCCGTTGTTGCTGTGTTAGGCAAGCGAATTCAGGCGTTCTTCGATGGCTTGACGGCTGGCTCTGAGCGCGGTCTGTTTGTCGCGCTCGCGCTGGACCACGTCGGGCCGGGCCTTGCTTACGAAGTTCTCGTTGGAGAGCAGACCGTCAGCGCGCGCGATTTGCTGGTCCAGGTTCTCCATTTCGCGGCGCAAACGCTCGCGCTCGGCGCTTAAATCGACCAGATCGGCCAGGGGCAGGTAGACCGTCACGTCGGCCGAAACGATGGTGGCGGCCTGATCGGGCGCGGCAGTCCCTACGTCGAGCAAAGTGACATGTTCCACATTGCAAAGACGCGAGAACACATCGCGATGATCGTCGATCAGGCCACGGTGGGTACCCGGCTCGATCAGCGCATTGATGCGATGGGCAGGCTCAACCTTGTACTCGGCACGGGCGTTGCGAATGCCCCGCACGAGGTCCATCAGGATCGCGAATTCGGCTTCGGCAGCGGGGTCGAGATGCGCCGAGTTAGCCTTAGGCCAGGATGCCAGAATCAACGGGCTTTCTCCGGTCGGCAGATAGCCCCAGATTTCCTCGGTGATGTAGGGAATGTACGGATGGAGCAGGCGCAGCGACACGTTCAGCACGTGTGCCAGAACATCCAGGGTGCGCTCGCGGGCAGTCGAGTCCCCGCCATAAAGCGCATTCTTGCTGGTCTCGACATACCAGTCCGCCATTTCGCTCCACAGAAAATCGAGAAGCTGACGTCCGGCTTCGCCATACTGGTAAGTTTCAAACAGACGCTGCACGTTGGCGACCAGCCCCGACAGGCGACTGAGAATCCAGCGCGAGGGCAGGTCAAGAGATGCCGGATCGGGATCTGGCTGCGGAGCGTAGCCTTCCAGGTTGGACCATACGAAGCGCGACATCTGCCACAGTTTGTTGCCGAAATTGCGACTGTATTCGATGCGGCTTTCCGACAGATTCATATCGTTGCCGGGCGAGCTCCCGGTGAGCAGCGTGAAGCGCAGCGCGTCGGTGCCGTAGGTCTGCACGATCTCCAACGGATCCATCACGTTGCCGTAGGTCTTGCTCATCTTGCGGCCGTGTTCGTCGCGCACCAAGCCGTGCAAGTAGACGGTATGGAATGGCGCTTCATCGGTGAACCACAAACCCATCATGATCATGCGCGCAACCCAGAAGAACAGGATGTCGTAGCCGGTTTCCATGATTGAGGTAGGGTAGTAACGCCGGAGATCGTCCGTATTGTCGGGCCAGCCGAGCGTGCTGAACGGCCAGAGTCCGCTGCTGAACCAGGTATCGAGCACGTCTGGGTCCTGGTGCAGGGCGCTGCCGCCACAGTGGGCACAGGCAGTGGGGTCTTCCCGGGCGACAGTGATCTCGCCGCAGGTGTCACAATGCCAGGCTGGGATGCGATGACCCCACCACAACTGGCGGCTAATGCACCAATCCTCGATGTTCTCGAGCCAGTTGTAGTACACGCGCTCGAAGTGTTCCGGGACGATGGAAATGCGCCCATCACGCACCGCGCCGATGGCTTTTTCAGCCAGCGGCTGGATCTTGACGAACCATTGCGTGCTGACCAGCGGCTCCACGATCTCACCACCACGCTGCGAACGCGGCACGGAATGGCGATAGGGCTCAACGCGAATGGTCATGCCTGCCGTTTCCATGTCGGACCACAGACGTTTGCGGGCCTCAAAACGGTCCATACCCGCGTAGCGACCCGCGCTGGCGTTGAGCGTGGCGTCTTTGTTCATGATGTTGATCAAGTCGAGGCCGTGCCGCTGGCCGATCTCATAGTCGGCGGGATCGTGGCCGGGCGTAATCTTGAGCGCGCCCGTACCGAACTCACGGTCGACGTACTCATCCGCGATGATGGGGATCGGGCGGTTGAGCATGGGTACAAGACACTTGCGGCCAATGTACGGTTTGTAGCGGTCGTCGTCGGGATGGACGGCCACCGCCGTGTCACCCAGGATAGTTTCGGGACGCGTCGTCGCGACCGGGATCGCGCCGCCGCCTTCCACGGGGTAGTTAAAATAGTACAGATGGCCGTCTTCTTCTTCGCGTTCGACTTCAAGGTCACTGACGGCCGTCTGCAAACCGGGCGACCAGTTGATCAGGCGCGGACCGCGATAGATCAGGCCTTGTTCCCAGAGGGTGACGAACGCCTCACGCACGGCACGCGACAAACCATCATCAAGCGTGAAGCGCTCGCGATCCCAATCGCAGCTCGCGCCGAGGCGGCGAAGCTGTTCCACGATGCGGCCTCCATACTTGCGTTTCCAGTCCCAGGTGCGTCGCAGAAACTCCTCGCGCCCGACCGCCACGCGACTGGTTCCTTCGCTGCGCAGCATGTTTTCAACCTGGAGTTGGGTGGCGATCCCGGCGTGATCGGTGCCGGGCACCCATAGCGCCGCGCGTCCGCGCATGCGTTCGTAGCGAATCATGAGGTCTTCAAGGCTGACGAACATGGCGTGTCCGTTGTGCAGCGCACCCGTCACATTGGGGGGCGGGATGCTGATCACGAACGGTTCCCCATCGGGATTAACTTCAGGCTTGAAGTACCCCTGGTCTTGCCACCAGGCATACAATCTAGGCTCGGCTTCCACGAAGTCGAACGTCTTAGGCATCTCAGTCGTCATAACATCCTCATTTGCGATAAGGGATCGGGCGTACACGGACGGTGAAGAACGCCGTCCAGACTGCCGAACAGGCTCATGCCAGCCGCAGACAGTGTCTTACCAAGGGCGGATGCGCCCCTGGAATTGGAAACTACAGTTGACACCCTGCACCACCTCCTCCCAGAAAAAAACAATCTCTGCCTAGCCGCAGGCTGACGAAACGGCGTTCGCACCCCTATCCAGGTTTCACTGCTGTCAGGATTAGCTCCCAGCGATCACGTTCGGATTTGACGTTTTCGAAGCCGACTTCAAGCGCGACAACTTCGACTTCCGCAGCGGTAAGCGCGCGGAAGACGACCGGGCGCTTGGTGACCTGGTAGGTCTCGCCACATCCGCGCACGATGAACCGGTTGAATGTGACGGTGATGGGTGGGCCGTCTTCCCAGTCCCACATGTCAAAGGTAATGATTTGCTCTTCGGGCTCGTCGTGAACGCGACCCGGTATCAAGCGCGGACGATCTTCGAGCAGCGGCTCGAAATCGCGCATGCCGATCAACAGCAATCCCCCTGGTCGCAGCAACTCGTAAAAGACCAACAGCGTGTCCTCGATTTGTTCGTCGCAGGAGCAAATGAGGAATAGCGCTGCCCTTGGTCATCACGACATCGAAGGGACCCTGCACGTTCGCGAGCAAACTTTGAAAATCGGACTGGACGAACGTGATCTGGTCCTGAACCCTGTGTTGGGCGGCATTCTGCCGGGCACGTGCCAATATGCCCGCGCTGGGATCGGCGGCGGTGACCGTGAATCCAAGCTTGGCGAGCGCGATCGCCTGAGTACCTGGGCCACAGGAGGCATCCAGCACGGTCTGCGCGCCGAATTCGCGAAAATAGCGACGCAGGTTGAGCCCTTCGCGTTCCAGTTCGGAGTCCCAATCGCGATACCATAGATGGTAGTCGTCGGCGATGGCGTCGTAGAACTGGGAAGTATCGTTGAAGTCGTCCATGTAGTCCATCCCAGACAAATAAAAAACGCCCTCTCGTCATTTCAAGGACGAAAGAGCGCTCTTCCGCGGTACCACCTTGCTTCCTGGCCGAGAGCCAGGCGCTCGCGGCGCTGTAACGGGCGCGACCGGACACGCCTAGACAGGCGTATGCCGTTCGGCGTGCCAACTCAGGAGCGACCTTCTGCGGGGGACTACTGTGCAGGCTTTCAGCCAGTGACCCGCACTCTCTGCCAGCGCCGGACCGCGTACTCCTCTCCGTCATAGTTGTTGTAAGAGAGCAGTATATCACGCGCGCAAACGAGCGTCAACGGTGAATCGGATGGGGCTATCGGCAACAGAACATCGGCATGTCCAGAACACGAGGCGGGGAAGACTGTATTCTTGCGCGGCGCATTTAAGCCCGAAGAAAATCAGTGCGTCAGCCAGCGCTCGACCCAGTCGAGCGAAAGTGTCCCAGCCAGCGCGATGGAGTCGCTTGGACAGATTTGCCGCAGAAGGCCGAAAACAGAAATCGCCAGAGCGGCATGCGGCTGGCCCCCGCCATAAGCCCGGCCAGGTCAAAGAACGGATTGGGGAAGATGCTCAGCAGGAAGATGGTCAGCGATCCATTGGGATTCATCCAGAGGCGCACGCGGCGCGCGATGGGGGTGCTTTCCATGACGGCTACGCCGCTCAATCCGGCGACATAGCCCGTCAATTCGCCGAGCGTCGCTCCTAACGCCCCGGCCAGCCCGACCAGGACCGGATTGAGTGAACTGCCAAGCGCGAACACGATGATCAGGCCGGGGGCAGGGAGGATAAGAGTCGCGTTGCTGATCAACATGGCCAGGAATGCGCCGAGATAGCCAAATGTCGAGAACTGGGCAATTTCATCACGATTCAACGCAATAGCGATCGTGACGCCGATCATCGCGATCAACCCTAAGGCGCGCAATGCGCCGGATAACTTTGAAGAGGGTAGAGGTTGCACCTGTTTCATACCGCAATCCACAATTAATGCCCGCCGCCTGGCGAACAAGGAAAATAGATACGAAAGCGATCGCGGCAGCCCGCCGGTTAGTGGCGTGGGGTAGGGCTGCGCTGATCGGGATTATCAAGCATGCTCCGCACGCGCGTGGCTACCATATCGATCGCGACAAGATTCTGACCGCCTTCAGGGATGATGACGTCCGCGTATCGTTTGCTTGGCTCGACGAAGTCGAGATGCATGGGCCGCACACTATCCAGGTATTGAGCAATAATGGATTCGACCGTTCGTCCTCGTTCGAGTATGTCACGTTTTAAGCGCCGGATAAAACGAATGTCAGGATCAGTATCTACAAAGATACGAACATCAAACAACTTTCGCAAATCGGGTTCTGCAAAGATGAGAATACCTTCCACCAATATGATCGGCTGAGGATCCACGACGCGCACTTCCTGGAGGCGGCGATTGGTCGTGAAATCATAAACGGGAATCTCAACCGGCAGGCTGCGTTTGAGCTGCTGAATATGACGCACCAACAGCGACGTTTCGAGCGAGTCCGGATGATCGAAGTTGAAGGCGGATGTGTGGGACGGGGGGATGTCGCGAATATCTTTGTAGTAGGAATCGTGTTCCAGATAAGCAATGTGCTCGGTGCCGACTCGGTCAAGAATAGCCTTTGAGACGGTTGTCTTACCAGCCCCTGTGCCGCCCGCTACCCCGATCGTGATTGGGTTGAGGAGGTGAGGTTGCCCGGACGTGCTCATAATTCGCTCCTAAAAAACAAGGTTTATTTGCAAGCCCTGGGTGCGCGACTTGGTTGGCTGTTACGCTCCACATCGCGGATCTTTCGGTTTCGGAACGCGGCAAGTGGTCCAGCCAGAATACGTTATAACACAAATGCCCGCTGCGAACGCGCCGGGCATTGTGAAGTGAGCCACCCAAGGGAATTGAACCCATAACCTAACGCTTACGAAGCGCTTGCTCTGCCGATTGAGCTAGGGTGGCGGGTGAAGTGAATGGCATTATAGCAACAGCCACAGGCCATGACAAGAGTCAATTCGACGCGATTGGCTCGCATGGTTCGCCTAGGGCGGGTTGTTGCCGAGCGCGTTTTGAAGCTCGGCAATAGTCGCTGAGGCGACACTCGGCGGGTCTTCGTGCTGCAGGGCGACGCGGTACACGGCGGCATTCAGCGCCGGAAGCACGATTGTTGCGAATGTGCTGGTGAGCGGGACCGGGATAGCTGCGTCAAGCGTTGCACGCCACGCGGCGGCCAACGTGGAGTCTGCCAACTCGGTTGGGTTGACTACGGCCCGGTGAGTCTGGTCAAACCAGTGCTGCTGTGTGTTGGATTTCATTAGAAAGAGCAGGAAGGTTTGGGCTGCGTCCACCGATTCGGCAGTCGCGTTCAGACTGAGTATCGCCATTGGATGGGCGGCGACCAGGGCGTGCCAGGGCGTGGTCTCAACGGCGGGCCAGCGCGCAACGCCGAGATCACCTTGCAGCGCCGCATGTAAGTCCGCATAAAGTGCGGAACTGCCGATCAGAAGGTTGGCATTTCTCGATTGAAAGTCGTCAACGCTTGTCGCAAATATGACGCCGGGATTCGCCGCGAGGTCAGCGATCTTTGTGAGATAGGTTTGAAGGGCGGGCGCAGTGATCAGACTGTGGCCCGTATCATCGAACAGGTCGCCGCCGCTGGCGAAGTACAACCCCGACGTGGCGGCAAAATCCGGTGACACAACCAACCCTACTTCAGAAGCGAGTTCCTTCAACTCGGCATAGGATATGGGCGGGGTTTGGACGATTTGGCGATTGTAATACATCGTGGGCAGATCGACTGTAAACGGAATGCCGTAGGCGACACCGCCAAAGGTCCCAGAATGTATGAGCGGTTGTGACATGCTGTCACCGAGAACAAAGGTGAAACTCGCCGCATACGGTTCGATCACCCCGGCACGCACCAGGTCTGGAATCCACGTAGGCTCCCCTAACAGCAGATCGGGGCCAGCTCCGCCCAGTACAGCTTCTTGAAAGTCGGCCAGTAGCGCCGCGGGCGCGTGATATTCCAATTGCACGTCGATCGATGGATAGGTAACCTCAAAACTGAGGCGAATCTGCTCCAGTGCCCCTCGGTCTGCGCTGTCGAGAGCATGCCAAATCAGGAGCGTACGCTGGAGCGGCGTGGCAAAAATGGGCGGGTTCGCGTTCTGGTTCGTGCCGGAAGGCTGATCGTTGGATGAGCCAGCGCAGGCCGATAACAGCAAGGCGATCAACGTACAGGTGATCAGAAGTCTGGGGAAGCGGCAGGTGGCCATGATTCCTCGGGGCAATGGTATGGACGTGCTTAATTCTAGCACAATTCTGATGTGCGAATCGTGGGTGAAGCGCGAGGCGTCCAGTATAATTGTGAAAGATCAACTCTGATGATCACTAACCCGCGAGGGGGCAAAGGTGGAGATTGACCTGTTCGAAAGCACGGCCGTATTTGCCGACTGGCGAGACGCGTGGGACGATCTGCTGGCGGACAGCGCTGCAAATCAGATCTTTCTGACGTGCGAGTGGCAATCAACCTGGTGGAATGCCTATCACCCAGGGCGGATGTGGGTGTTGGCCGTACGCGATGACGATGGACGGTGGTTGGGACTGGCCCCGTGGTTTATAGCTACGGACGAGGACGGATCGCGCGTGGTACGCACAATCGGGTGCGTCGATGTTACGGATTATCTGGACATCGTAGCGCGGAACGGATTTGAGGAAGATGTATTTCGCGCATTGGCGCGTTGGCTGGCGGACCACACGCAAGATTATGACATGGCCCAGTTGTGTAACATTCCGCGGGAGTCGCTTGCGCTGAAGATGATGCCGGGTTTGGTTCAGGAAGACGGGCTGCACGCTGAGGTCCGGCTGCAAGAGGTTTGCCCGATCGTTGAACTACCCGAGCGGTTTGAGGATTATCTCGCTGTTCTGGACAAGAAGAATCGTCACGAGCTGCGGCGGAAAATCCGTCGAGCCACGGGGCTGGTGGAGTGGTATATGGTAGGGCCTGAACACGATCTGGCCGTTGAAATGGAACGCTTCTTCACTTTGATGGCGACCAGCAGCGAGGAAAAAGCTGAGTTCTTGTCTGACCAGGATAACCGGACCTTTTTTGAAGCGATGGCTCCGATCATGGCGCAGCGGGGGTGGCTGCAGTTGGCATTCCTGACGGTTGACGGCACAGCCGCCGCTGCCTACCTCAACTTCGACTATAACAACCGTGTACTCGTCTACAATTCGGGTTTGGACCCAGCGGTATCCGGTCAGCTCAGCCCGGGGATTGTGCTGCTAGCGCGGCTAATCGAGCATGCTATCATGCAAGGACGTGAGGAATTTGACTTCCTGCGGGGTGACGAAGGGTATAAATATGACATGGGTGGGCGCGACACGACCGTTTACCAACTCGTGATCACGCATAACGGCACTGCACAGGAATAACCCCAGCGCGCTCCGTTCCGGCAGAATTGACGTACCCCTGATTGCGAACCGCAGTCGGGGGTATCTTCTTGCTACTCTTTTCCGGGCCGCGCCTGGCGATGGGCTCTACCCGCCATAGGAATCAACAGTGTTGATGGTCTCGGCCTGAATATACGGTTTCTTCTCTTCCAGATTGAACAGGGTGTCATTTTCGCTCAACACATTCTGACCCTGTTGGTAGAGCACGTTGTTGAATGCGTCGAATCGATAACGACGGTTAACCCATCCGTAACTCGGGTGATAGAACACCACGTTGAACTGAATCGCGTCGAAATTGAGAATCGGGACCTCATCCACCAGCCAAACAGGCGCATACTGCTCCAGATGAGGTTTCACCTTGGCATCGCGCAATTCGCGTATTTGTCGGATTTTCTCCTGATCGTTGTGGGTGTTAGGCATGACAATCCTCGTTTGGTATCGCTACGGTCCCAGTCATAGTGCATTTGATGGTTCCATTGTATTCGATTGTGGCTGGATCGGGTAGTCTTAACGCGGATTAAGCATAGATATGTGTTACGTCGCCCTTAAGGCAGACAACGAAAAACAGCCGGCACTTGCTGCCGGCTGTATAGGCACTGTAACGGGAGATTAGTTGGTGTAGGCGAGCGAAATCAGCTCACAGAAGGTTATCTAGACAAACCGCGTAGTTGTGTGGCGTTGACTTGCTGGGACAACGGCCACACCCTGATCGTTGACTATTCTGATGACATTACCGGGGCGAACCAACAGATCGGGGTTGGCGCTGAAGCGATAGACACGATGTTCAATCGTCACATCGACCCAACCACGTCCTACGCGAATGACACGTCCGACTTGTGTCCCAGTGGCAATCATGTTCGTTCTTCCTTTCGCTGGTCACGCCGCGAATAGCTTGTCCCCCTTTCGAAGCAGGATGATCTAGGCAGTGAAGCACATACTAACCTCATTCAAACACGAGGTGCTATGTACGGTCAAGGTAACCACCTAGTAGCAACACTATAAACGATGATAAATCTAATAAATCCGCCGCGAATTCCACAGTTTTATGTAGTTTTAAGGCGTCTGGTCGGAAGTTCTATCGGTGAGTATAATCGACCGGCGATCTGCGGCTGCGGGCTGCAAACACGGACGCCAATAGCCCGAGACACATGAACGGATCAGGAGATAATGGTGAGCCAAGAGCATTCTCTGGACCATACGTTGTTTCAATCACCTTTCACCTGGCGTTACGGGTCGCATGCTATGCGCGCCGTGTGGAGTCAGGCATACCAGCGACGGCTTTGGCGTCGGGTTTGGGTGGCGTTAGCTGAGGCGGAGGCGGAATTTGGACTGGTGACCGCCGAACAGGCGGGTGACGTCCGCATGCGAATGGACGATGTTAATCTTGGGCGAGCCGCAGAGATTGAAGCGGAGATCCGGCACGATCTGATGGCCGAACTGCGCGCTTTTGCCGAACAGTGCCCGTTGGGCGGCGGAATACTGCACCTGGGCGCGACAAGCGCTGATATTCAGGATAACGCGGATGCACTGCGGCTGCGCGATGCGCTCGATCTCGTGCTCGCCGGGTTGCGTGATGCGCTAATCGTGGTGGCGGAACAAATCGATCGCTGGGCGGATGTCGTGACCATTGGGTTTACGCACATCCAGCCGGCGGAGCCGACGACAATCGGCTACCGGTTGGCACAATATGGGCAGGATTTGCTCACCGACTGGCAGGAATTGCGCCGGGTGCGCGGCCAGGTGCGCGGCAAAGGTATCAAAGGAGCGGTAGGAACATCGGCTTCCTACGCGGAACTTCTGGACGGTTCGACCCACGCGCCGAAACAATTGGAGGAACGTGTGATGTCGCGCTTAGGAATCGATGCGTTTCCGGTAACGACGCAGACCTCGCCGCGTAAGCAGGATTGGTTGGTGTTGACGGCCCTGGCCGGATTGGCAGCCAGCCTGCACAAACTCATGTTTGATTTGCGAGTACTGCAATCGCCAATGGTGGGAGAATGGTCGGAGCCATTTAGGGAGAAGCAAGTCGGATCATCGGCCATGCCGTTCAAACGGAATCCGATCACCGCTGAGAAGGTGGACAGTCTGGCCCGTTGGGTGGCGGCCCTACCACGTATCGCCTGGGACAATGCGGCGCTTTCATTGCTCGAACGAACGCTGGACGACTCGGCCAATCGGCGCTTGTTCATCCCTGAAGCTTTTCTGGCGATCGATGAGATGTTGTCTGCGACTAGGGGTGTCTTGGGCGATTTGCGCATCAATCAGGACGCGGTGAGCCGGAATCTCGCTACCTGGGGGACATTTGCCGCTGTGGAACGACTGTTGATGGCGCTTGTTAAAGCTGGCTCAGACCGGCAAGACATGCACGAACGGCTGCGGACACACAGTATGAGCGCCTGGGCGGTTGTGTCTGGGGGTGGGGAGAACCCATTGTGCGAACTGCTGAGAGCGGACGAGGCAATCACGCGGTATATTGCAGCAGACGAGGTACTCCGCCTTATGGACGGACAAGAGCATATTGGCGACGCGCCGGAGCGCGCGCGACAGATGAGCGCCATCATTCAACGCGAAGTACAGTCAGCGGATAAGTGATTGGGACCCGGTTAATCGGCCAATTATGAGGGGACAGTACCATGCCTCGAGCGATTTTGAGCGTATATAACAAGTCAGGGTTGGACGATCTGGCACGCGGATTGACTGACCTGGGGTGGGATCTGGTAGCCAGTGGTGGGACGGCGAGGGCGCTGCAAGTCGCCGGGCTGAGTATTACCCCGGTTGAGCGCGTGACACAGGCACCAGAGATGCTAGCCGGGCGCGTCAAAACGCTGCACCCGGCGATTCACGCGGCGATACTGGCGCGTGACACGGACGAAGATATGGACACGCTCAAACGATTCGGGTATGCACCGGTTAATCTGGTGGTGTGCAACCTGTACCCGTTTCAGCAGACGGTGGCGCAAGTAGGGATCTCACTGGAAGAGGCGATCGAGCAGATCGATGTTGGCGGCGTGACGTTGGTCCGGGCGGCAGCCAAGAATTTCTCTCGCGTGGCTGTTTTAACCGATCCTGCAGATTATGGGCTGGTGCTGGAGATGCTGCGCGAAACGGGGCACGTGGACGAGCCGACACGGCGGCGGTTGGCGGTCAAGGCGTTCCACCTGACGCGCGATTATGACACGGCGATCCACGCGTATTTGCTGCGAGAGCTTGAGCCGCCCTCGGAGGCGCTCGACGCGCTGCCCGAGGTGCTGTCACTGGGCCTGACCCGAATCCAGGAGCTGCGCTACGGTGAGAACGCGCACCAGTTGGCCGGATTGTACGCCAGTCAGGCCAACGCCACACCGATGGGGGGAGAACTGTTGGGTGGCAAAGTGCTGTCGTACAACAATTTGCTCGACGTTGACTCGGCATGGAGGGCGGTTGGAGTATTCGAAACGCCGACTGTCGTCGTTGTGAAGCACCTGACTCCAACGGGGATCGCGACAGCGGCGACCGTCGCCGAGGCGTTTCCGCTAGCGTTGGCTTCGGACCCAGTATCGGCATTTGGTGGCGTGA
Source organism: uncultured Chloroflexia bacterium (assembly GCA_963826505.1). GTDB lineage: Bacteria > Chloroflexota > Anaerolineae > Aggregatilineales > Aggregatilineaceae > CAWGXG01. The sequence continues at coordinate 1,076,408 of CAWGXG010000008.1, read as the reverse complement.
TCGCCGCGAATCGCCCGGTCGACAGTGCGTTTGTGGATGCGTTAGGTCCTCTGTTCGTGGAGGTGATCGCCGCGCCGGATTTCACCCCCGCGGCTCAGCAGGCATTGGGCGAGCAGCGCAAGAACTGCCGTCTGCTCCGGATTCCGGAACGTGTTGCCGAGTCCGAGCTTGAAATGCGCAGTATTCTGGGTGGGATGTTGGTGCAGCAACCGGACGACGGTGATCCCGCGGGGATGAACTGGCGTATCGTGACTGAAAGGCGGCCCACCTCGGACGAACTGCAAGCGATGCGATTCAGTTGGAAAGCTGTACAGAACGTCAAGAGCAATGCAATCGTTATCGCCGGGTCCCAGGCCACATTCGGGATCGGCGGTGGACTGCCGAGCCGCGTGGATGCGGCACGACTGGCTGTCGAGAAGGCCGGGGAGCGTGCTCGTGGAGCGGCGCTGGCCTCTGACGCGTTTTTTCCATTCCCCGACGCGATTGAAGCTGCTGTCGCAGCGGGCATAGCCTGTGTGGTTCAGCCGGGGGGCTCAATCCGCGATCAAGATGTGATCGACGCGGCCAACGCGGCCGGAATCAGTATGGCATTCACAGGCGTGCGGCACTTCAGGCATTAGAGCGCCCAAAATCAGCCGTGCCTGAACATTCTGCGGATACGTGCCGCGACGAGTTCGATCCGCGTGAGTGGGGGAAGCTCCACCCGTTGGAAGTGAATCCCAGCCAGCTCCGGTGGGGGAGAGGGCATCGGCTCAGCCCACCACACCGGCTGAATGAAGCGTGGACGACTGTCCGCGTAACTTAGCGCGTGCTCCCACTCCTGACGGCAGTAGTCCGATTCTGCGCTGTACTTGCTCCAAAACAATTGGAAGGCAGCGCTCTGGTCGATCATCTCCAGGAGGCGGTCGGCCCAATGATCGCCGGCCCGCAGATCGTAGATATCCACGAGCATGGTCTGTCCGACGGCTTGACGTACACGCCGGAAATACTCCATGACCGGGAAATCGTGGTGTGAGTAAGAAGCGAAAACCGGATCAAAGCGGTTGATTTGGCGCTCCGCCGAGAGGTCGTTTGATTCGGATTGTGACTCAGCTAACAGCCGGATGTGGATCGGGATTTCACCGAGAATTAGCGGACCCTGAAAGACCGCTATGTGACCGGATAGATCAGATTTGGCGTCAAGCGGAACGGTAAACAAGAATGTGACGCTCTGGTAGGGCGGTTGCCACGTTACCGAGAGCGCGACGGAGCTGAACTGGACACCCGCCACATGTGGGACAAATGTGATCAGACTACCCACATCAACGCTGAAGCTGCTTTGCGCCGCGCTGGCAGACGGCGGGCCGCCCATGATCCCTGAGAACCCTGAAGCGATTTCGCGGACCTGTTGGTAGGCCAACTCAAGGTGCACAAAGGCCATCATGGCTGATGTCTGGCCAGGCTTGACCCCTTCCGGATGAAATACCGTGAAGTGTGGGGGCTGCGATTCCGGCGGCGTGCGCGCTGGGGCTGACGAATGGCTGGGACGGCCAAGGAACGAAGATCCGGGTGCTCCCTGGACTGGGGCAGGCCGTTCGGCAGGTTGAGGTTTGGGGGCTACGGCTGGCTCGGATGGTGCGGCAGCCTGTTCGCTGGATGCGAGAGAAGCTGACGGCGATGCGGCTTCTTCCTTCTGACGCATTCTGAGTTCGTCCTCCGGTTGCCAAGGGGTGTCCAGAGAGATCATGTCGTTGTACTGACCCGTACCCCATGTGGCGATCTGTTCCAGGGCAGCGGCGACGGCCTGATGTACGTTGGCATCAGAGTCGTCGAGAGCGATTTGGAGAGGTTCGATTGCACGCTGATCGCCGAATGCGCCTAATGCTCTGGCGGCCAGTGCTCTCACTTCTGGATCGCCATCCTGAAGAGCGATGATCAACGCATCGAATGCACGCAGGTCATTCAGGACGAGCAGGTCACGAATAGCCCGACGCCGCACGCTTGCGTCGGGATTGCGCAGATCCAAAAGCAGCGATTCAAGATCGTGGGAGGCTGTGGGCTCTGACATGATGATTTGTCTCCTGACTGCATCTGATTCTACTATTGTATGTTCACAGTCAAACATCACCAACTGAGTTTTCAGCGGGGGCACAGGCTACAAAATCGCGCAGAGGCGTGATAATATGAGTTATGGCATGGAAGAGAGCGATAGAACAACTTGTCTTAATAGCTTGTCGATGCAATAATAAGACATATTAAAAAGCGTTAGCATTGGTCCAGGCATTTTTTCGCTTCGCCAATAATCATCATAAATTGGGAGGAAACCCGTGGCAAGTGTATCCTATCGACATGTTACGAAGCGTTGGGGGGATGTCGAGGCCGTTAAGGACCTTAACATCGATATTCCTGACGGCGAGTTTCTCGTCTTTGTGGGCCCGTCGGGCTGCGGTAAGTCGACGAGCTTGCGGATGCTCGCCGGTCTGGAAGAGATCAGCGAGGGAGAAATCTTGATTGGCGATCGCGTTGTCAACAACGTGGCGCCGAAAGATCGCGATATTGCGATGGTGTTCCAGAGCTACGCGCTGTATCCGCACATGACGGTGTACGACAATATGGCCTTTGGTCTGCGTCTGCGCCGGACTCCCAAGCAGGTGATTGACGAGCGTGTGCGTGAAGTAGCGGCAAGCCTGGGCATCGAGCAACTGCTTGATCGCCGTCCTCGCCAACTTTCGGGTGGTCAGCGCCAGCGTGTCGCTGTAGGCCGCGCGATTGTGCGTGAACCCGCCGTGTTCTTGCTGGACGAGCCGCTGTCCAACCTCGATGCCAAGCTGCGCGTGGAAGCGCGTACCTTCATCAGCAAGCTGCACCAGCGCCTGGGAACGACCTTCATCTACGTGACTCACGATCAGGTGGAAGCCATGACCATGGGCGAGCGCATCGCGGTGTTAAACGCGGGACGTTTGATGCAGATTGATACCCCGACCCACTTGTACGATCATCCCACCAACGTCTTTGTGGCTGGCTTCATAGGCAGCCCATCGATGAATTTCTTCGACAACTCCACGTTAGTCGAAAAAGACGGCAGGATGGTGGTCGATACCGGATCGTTCCAGGTTGAAATCCCGAAGGAACGTTACGATCTCTACCGCAAGCACGTGGGCAAACGCGTCATCTTCGGTATTCGCCCCGAGAATATTGGGCATGCCGATTTTATGCCGCCCGGCATCATTCCCGCCAATGTGGATGCCAACGTGGATGTGGTTGAAGAGATGGGCCACGAGAAGATTTTGTACCTGGAAGAGGGCGGCAAGAACTTCCTCGCTCGTATCGACCCGCGCGCGACGGTTACAGTTGGGCAGCGCGTGAATGTCGTGTTCAATATGGCGGTCATGCATCTGTTTGACGCCGAGACGGAGCAGGCTCTTCAGTAGGGTTCTGCGTGAATGATTGATTCTTCGGGACCGTCTGTGCCAGATCACAGGCGGTTCATTTTTTATGTGATGGGCATATGAGAGAGGCGCAAACATGTCAGAGGCCGCACTGAAATCTGCGCAGTCGATGTATGATGAATTTGCCAATGCGTTGAACAAGGAAATCCACGGTGAGGTGCGGTTCGACCAGACGACACGTTTGCTTTACAGTACCGACGCAAGCAACTACCAGATCGAGCCCGTTGGAGTTGTATTTCCTAAACACGCCGATGATGTCGCAGCGATCCACACACTGGCGACACAGTATGGGATTCCGCTTTTGCCGCGCGGGGCGGGGAGTAGCCTGGCGGGCCAAACGGTGGGCCACGCGCTGGTGATGGACCTATCGCGTCATATGACACGCGTGTTGGGCATCAACGGAGATGCCAGGACGGTACGCGTCCAGCCAGGCATGGTATTGGGACATCTCAATGCGCAGCTTGCGCCACTCGGGTTAATGGTAGGGCCGGATCCCGCCAGCGGCGATCGTGCTACGGTGGGCGGATGCTTAGGCAACAATGCGACCGGCATGCACAGCATCCTCTATGGGATGTTCGGGGATCATGTGCCGGGTGTAGACGTCGTGCTGGCCGACGGCGAACGGATCCGGTTTGGGAGCGATGCTCCGATGACGGCGCGACGGAGTCAGCTTGAAGAACGGGTGCGGGGTATTTTGTTGGCCAACGGGCACGAGATTCGCGAACGTTACCCCAAGACCTGGCGCACAGTGGCGGGCTATGCGCTGAACCGGCTGGATCCGAATGATCTGAACCTGGCGCGGCTGTTTGTGGGTTCCGAGGGTACGCTGGGTACGGTGATCGAGGCCGAAATTGCGCTGGTGGAGCGTCCAAAACACACGAGGATTGTGCTTCTGCATTATGATGACGTCCGCGAAGCTCTGGAATCGGTGCCGATGATTTTGGAGGTGGACCCATCAGCGGTCGAACTGCTGGATAAGATGATGCTCGACATGACGCGAGCGCATCCGGAATATTCGCGCTATCTGACATTTGTCGAAGGGGATCCTGCGATCGTGCTAGTCGTTGAGTTTTACGGCGAGGACGAGGATGACCTGACCGCCAAAGTTGGGCGGCTGGAAGCGCACGTCGCTCAACATGGGTATCACGGAGCGACGGTCATTGCTGAGTTGGCGCATGAGATGGGGAATGTACTCAAAGTGCGTAAGGCCGGGTTGGGGCTGTTAATGAGTATGCGTGGGGAATTCAAGCCGGTGCCTTTCATCGAAGATGCGGCAGTACCCGTAGAGCATCTGGCAGACTATGTCGCCCACGTGCAGCAAATGGTGCACGAGAATGGCGCACAGATGGCGGTTTACGCCCACGCCAGCGCCGGATGTCTGCATATTCGGCCGCTGCTTAACTTGAAGACGGCGCGCGGCCTGACGCAGTATCGCGCGATTGCCGAGTCTGCTCTGAGCCTGGCGATCTCGTTCGGCGGCACGACCAGCGGAGAGCACGGGGAAGGGCTATCACGCGGGGAATTCAGCACGAAATTGTTCGGACCTCAACTCACCGAAGCGTTCCGAGAGGTCAAGGCGGCGTTTGATCCGCAGGGCCTGATGAATCCCGGAAAAGTCGTCGACGTGGGGCGGATGGATGATGCGCGCGTGTTGCGCTACGGCCCAGATTATGCAACACCCTACGCATTGAGCGAAACCCGACTGCATTGGGACGAAGATGGGAGTTACGCAGCAGCAGTCGAAATGTGTAATGGGGCGGGGGTATGCCGGAAAGAGGATTCCGGCGTGATGTGTCCGAGCTTCATGGCAACGCGGGATGAGACGCATTCGACACGGGGGCGAGCAAACATTCTGCGTTTGGCGATGAGTGGCGTACTGGGCACCGAAGGGTTGGCGGATGAGCGTGTGCACGACGTGCTCGATCTATGTTTGTCATGCAAGGCGTGCAAAGCGGAATGCCCATCGCTGGTCGATATGGCGCGTTTGAAGACTGAGTTTACCGCTGCGTATTATGATAAACACGGTATTCCACTGCGATCGTGGATTTTCGGGCACATTCATCGCTTGAACCAACTGGGCAGTCTGGTGCCTGGGATCGCCAATGCGGTGCTGCGTTCGGTCGTAGCGCGGTGGGCTTTCGGAAGGATCGGCGTGACCACACGGCGGCAGTTTCCGCTTTTCGCGCGGCAACGGTTTAGCGTGTGGGCACGCAAACATCAGCACGTTGGGGATCCCGGAGAATCCCCGCGCAAGGCGCCCATCCTGATTTCAGATACCTACACCGAATATAATTATCCCTACCTGGGTCAGGCCGCGCTGCGCGTGGCCGAGGCCGCAGGCTGTGTCGTGGAGGTGTGGGGACCGCGGGAGATCGACTGTTGCGGACGCCCGTTGATCTCGAAAGGATTGTTGGACGACGCGCGGTGGTTGGCTGTCCGTAATGTCAAGCGGATGGCACCGGCTGTGGCCCGCGGCGAGCGGTTCATGCTGATCGAACCAAGCTGTGCGGCGGCGTTTCGCGATGAATACCCTGATCTGGTGCCAGACGAAATGCGCGAGGATGCCAGGCGTGTGGCTGGGGCCGTGATCACAGTGGAGGAATGGCTGGCAGAAGCGGCTGAACAGGGTCAGCTTGATGAGGCCATGTTTGAGGACTCGCCGTGCTCGGTTGTGCTCCACGGCCATTGCTATCAACGGGCGTTATGGGGTACTGGGGCGACACACACAGCACTGAACTTGCTTTCGAACTGCGACATCACGGAATTGGATGACGGGTGTTGTGGTGTTGCAGGAAGTTTCGGGTTTGAAGCCGAACACTATGATATTTCAGTCAAGATCGGTGAGCAGCGGTTGCTTCCGGCGGTTCGTGGGGCGGCGGATGCCATCATCGTGGCGAGCGGGGTGTCGTGCCGCGAACAGATCGCGCACGGAACTGGGCGGCAAGCGTTACATCCAGTGGAAGTACTGGCCGCCCACCTGCGACAACAACGCAAATAACGCCATGCAAACAGACGAGTTTAGATACGTGGGGGGCCTAAATTTGAGCACGACTGAATTGCGCGCCCGGGGGTTGCTTTTCGTTCAATCGTGTACTGCACTGGTGGGGATAGCGTGTCTGATATGGGGCCAGCGTCTGTGGTTCGAAAACCTGGAATTGATTCGACCTGGCGCACCGTATATTGTCGCTGGGCTGGCGCTGTTGGTATTGGCGATGCCGGGTCGCGTGATAGCCCAGTCGGCCGAGGCTCTGATAAGCGAAAAAGCGGAGGCGCGGCTGGGGCTGCGTTTCTCGTTGCTGCTGGTTGGGGTTGGCGCCGCATTATGTGTGTACGCTGGATGGGAAGCCATTCCTGGCGACCGTTATGCGTGGAACGCGCTGGCGCTGTGGGTGGCGGGAATCGCGCTGACAGGGGCTGGGCTGATCGGTTTCCGGGATGGTCTAGAATGGCTAACTGCTGTTCGGCACAGCTTGAGGACGCAGCGCTCCGCCTGGGTTTTCGCAGGAGTAATGCTGTTGCTCGCGCTGATCGTGCGGGTGACGTGGCTCGGTGGCGTGCCGTCGATCATGGCCGGCGACGAGGCGCAGTTCGCTTATGAAGCGGTTTGGCTCAAAGATACGCTGGGTTGGCACTATAACCCGTTCTCTATGGGGTTATGGCATCACCCCCATATTGTGCATACGTTGATGGCAGTCAGCGTTGAGATATTCGGTCAGAAGGTCGGGGCGGCACGGCTGCCCTGGGGAATCCTCGGAGCGCTCAACGTCCCTGCCGTGTATCTGCTGGCGAGGCGTTTATTTACCCCTCGGATTGGCGTGATCGCTGCGTTGGTGCTGTTGACATTGCCGGTTCATCTGCAATTTAGCCGGACAGCGATGGACATGACAGGCGATGCCATGTTCTTCACCCTTGCAATCGCGTGCCTCGTGGGGGCGCTGCGGGACGGAAACCCCGTCGAGGCTGTGTTGGCCGGGACATTCCTAGGAGCGACACAGTATTTCTATTTTGCAGGGCGCCTGGCGATCCCCCTTACGGCTGGGCTCCTGGTGCTGTATGGATTTGCCGCACCGCGCAGGTTGTGGGCACGGCGGAATACGCTCATCATTGCGGCCCTAATGCTGGCCGTGACGGTGTTTCCTTACCTTTACGCGACTTATCGCGACGTGGAGAGACCGTTAAATCCCCGGTTGGCAGAGGTGAGCATCTGGGCGACTGGCGAACTTGACGCCGCGCGGCATGACGGGAAACTGGCGTCATATGCTGCGCACCAAATTCAGCATGCGCTGTTGGCTTTCGTTCACTATGAGGACGAAAGCGATGTCTACGGACGGTACTATCCGCTGATGGGGTTATTTGCGGGCGTGCCGTTCATGATCGGGCTGGCCGTTGTTGTGCGACGCTGGCGAAATGTGCGAGGTTTGTTCCTGGGGGCATGGGTAACAGGGACGGCCTTGGCGGGCGGAGCTTTGTTAGTCGATCCGCCTCATTATCCCCGGTATATCATCGCGCTGCCTGGCGCAGCCATTTTGGCCTCTCTGGGGATTGACGCGGCAGCTCATGCGGGGGCTGGTTTTTGGACGAGTTTAAAACGGAATACGTCATCACCGCAGAAAATGAGTGATCGGCGGGCGCGTGGAATGGCCGTGGGAGTGGCCATAGTGCTTGCCGCTATGCATCTGTGGTCGTATGTTTTCGGATATCTGCCAAAGACAGATTATCTGCTGTATGGAAACACGACATGGGAGCTTAATGAGGTTGCTGGTATACTCGAATCCTTTCATGGGCGCTATCAGGTTTGGCTGTTTTCCTCCGGTGGAATGCCTCTCAATGGGACAGATTTGCTGAGGTACATGACGCCCGAAAACGCCGGACAAGAATACGATTATGATTTAGCGATGTGGCGAGATCACCTGGAACCTGGCCCTACGGCGTTTGTTGTCGCTCCGGATCGTGTAGCGGAGGTATGGGAAACGCTCGAGGAATTGTTTCCATATGGAACTTCCATGAAATATACCGATCCTCATTCTGAGGATGCGCTGATATACGTTTACCAGGTCATTGTGCCTTCGGAGTAGCACAGTGCCCCGTCAAGCTTCCATTGCCCGCGATGTGCGGCTGCGACCGGGGGAGGAGGCACGGCCAGCTTTAGCTATGGTGCTTGTGTTGGTGATCGAGGAGGAGCAAGATCTGGTGATACGAACGATGGGGATTGCGTTGGAAACCGAAGGCCACGCACAGGTCGTTAATATCACAGAGTCGGTAGCGGAAGCCGTACGCAAGAGTGGTGTACTGAGCGGCATCGTTACTGTGTTTTGCCCCAGCGCGACCAGCGGCGTAACGACGATTGAGCATGAGGACGGCGTGGTGCAAGACTTCAAACGGTTGTTTGACGAGATGGTCGCGCCAAACCGCGAATACCTGCATAATGTGCTATGGGGATGGTAACGGGCACAGCCATGTACGCGTGCGTTGTTGGGACTCTCGTTGACGATACCGGTTGTGGATGGGCAGCGTCTGTTGGGGCTGTGGCAGCAGATTGTGTATGTGGATTGTGATAAGCGTCCTCGGCATCGACAATTGGTGGCCCAGGTAATGGGGGAAGCGTCATAAAAACGGCACGGCCAGTTTGCGGTAAGGACTGCTTTGCGAGGCGGAGCGATGTCTGAACGACAAGATGTGTTGATACAGCTGTCTGATGTGTCTGCCGCATTAGCTGAAGGCGAGCCTGTCGGACGTGTTCTGCAACTGGTATCAAACAGTGTATATGACTTGTTGCGATGTTCACAGGTGGGGATCTGGATAGTTGACCACGAGAAGATGGCCCTCGAACTTGCTTCTGGTGCGCCAGAACCCGATGTAACGCTGCCTTCGACTTTGCCGGCGGATCGCGCGATGTCAAAGACGATAATCGTATCACGCGGACATTGGCCGACATCTGACGACGTGCTGGGGGATGCGGGATTTCAGGCCGCTGTGTGTGCGCCGCTATTGTGGCGGGGTAAATCCTGGGGTGTGTTGTGCGCCTTGGATCAAGTACCCGACCGGATATTTTCAGACGCGGAGGTGTGGGCGGTCGAGTTGTTCGCACGGGAAATTGGGGCGGCGACTGGATTTGAACGCGCGCATGGAGATCGTCAGGAGTTTGCCCAATCTCTAGAAGCGGAACAGGAACGTCTGCTGCATATCCAAGTTGCGATCCGGCAAATGTTGGAAGAACCTGACGTGACAGCCAATCTGGTTGAGGTGGCACAAGCGCTCCAAGCGCTTGGATGGCGGCAGGTCGTGCTGGCTCTGTATGATAACGGTGCTCAGAAAGCCGAAACACTCGTGACACTGGGCTATTCGGCGGATGAAGAAGCCAAGCTGAGCGAAGGGCTTCTCCCCGACGAGATTTGGCAGAGTTTTGAAGCGGGTAAACTAGAGAACGTTCGTTTGGGCGGCGTTTATTACGTACCGTATGGAGACAAGCAAGCGGCTAAATGGGATGCACGTGATCTCGTGTTTGCGCCGCTGCATATTGCGCAGGGACGGATCGCCGGAATGATCCGGCTGGGCGATCCCGTAGACGGGCTGCGCCCGTCCTGGGAAGCGCTACGGCCGCTCGATATTTTGGCGGGGCAAACGGCTTACATTGTCGAGAATGCGCGGCTGTTGGCTGCTGCTGCCCAAACCGCTGAGGTTTTGGCCGAACAAGTCGATGAATTGTCGATGATGCATCGAGCCGATCGAGAGCTAAGCTCCCATCTCAATGTCGATCGCATCATGCGGCTGACGATGGATTGGGCGCTGCGGCGTACAGGCGCTGAAACCGGCGTGTTGGTTCTGATGACTGACGATCGGCGTGGACTGATCCCCACGATTATGATGGGGCAAATAGATCGCGATCTGTTCTCATTCGACAGCCAAACCCCTTTGCCATTAACGGCAGGCATTATGGGGAGGGCGGCACGGACAGGCAAAACGCAGGCGGTGTGGGACGTCATGGCCGATCGAGATTACATCCCCGTGAACCCCAACTCTCGCTCGCACCTGTCGGTTCCGTTGCTGATGCGCGGGGAAGTATTGGGTGTTATTACGCTGGCATCCACACGCAAGAATGCGTTCAATGAGCGCGATGTCAGCTTCCTGGAACGCTTGGCGCGACGAGCCGCCGTAGCACTCGATAACGCCCGTTTGTTCAGACAGTCGGAGCAGATGGCCGACGACATGGCGGTGCTGTATACCGCGAGCCGGACCATTACGTCCACATTGGAACGTGATGCCATTTTGCAGCGCATCGCGCAGGCGATGACCATCACTTTGGAAGCCTCAAGTACTGTGATTTTCGATTACGTCTCCGATCAACAGGCTGTGAGGGCATTGGCGGCCTATCGATTGGGCACTGCACATGATGCCAACGAGGTTCTTCCCCCGGTCAATTATGTGGTTCCGGTTGTGACGTATCCGGCGTTTCAAACTGCGGTCGAACAGCAGCATCCGCTCGTGCTGCGTGCCAACGACCCGTCGGTGGCACAACTGGATCGGGCGCATCTGGTCGAAGATCGAATTCATGCCATGCTGATTGTGCCGTTGGTGGCCCAAGATGAATTGATCGGGCTGGCGGCTGTCCTGGAAGGTCGTCACGACCGGATATTCTCGGCGAATGACGTATTCAAAGCCGAAACGCTGGCCAGCCAGGCTTCGGTCGCGCTGCGGCAGTCACAACTGTACAGCGAGGTTCTGGACCTGGAAAAGCTCAAGTCCGAGATGATTCGCATGGCTTCGCACGACTTGCGCAATCCTTTGAATAACATCATGGGGTATCTCGAACTGTTGGCGATGTCGCTGGACCAGCAGGGGATGACGCCGGATCAGGATATGTATCTCGACACTCTACGGCGCAGCACACAGACTATGAAAGCCCTGCTGGAAGATTTGCTGACGCTAGAGCGGATCGAGAGCGAACGTCAGGGGGAATGGGAGCATTTCGATCTTGGCGGTCTGCTGGTAGAGGTCATCGAAGCGCAACAGACCAGTGCCCACCTGAAACGGCAAACGTTGACGGTGGAACGCGTCGACAATGCACCGTATGTCAACGGGAGCGTGACACAACTACGGCAGGCGATCGCCAATCTGGTCGGAAATGCGGTGAAATATACGCCTGAGGATGGCCATATTCACGTACGATTCAAGGTTGAGAGCGGCCGACCTGTCGTTGAAGTTGAAGACGACGGTTATGGCATTTCGCTAGATCGCCAGGCCCGCATCTTTGAGCGGTTCTACCGGGCGCGCGAGCCCGGTACAGATCATATTGCAGGAACTGGGTTGGGCTTGAGTCTCGTCAAGACGGTGGTAGATCGTCACGGCGGGCAGGTGTGGTTCAGGAGTTCACCGGGAGCGGGCAGTCTGTTCGCGTTTTCGCTTCCACCAGCCACTTTGAGCGACCAAGATGAGGTGGGATAGCTCCGTTATCCACGATATCAAGTGATGAGTCTCACTGATCTAGACATCATGTTTATGAGTGGCCCTGACGACGGGCGCGTCATTCACTTGAGCCAACGGCGCGGGCAGGGGACTGTCGAACCTGACGGTACTTGGATGGTGGTATTTGGGCGGAGCGACGAGTGCGACGTACCTGTTCCATTTGACACCCAGGTGTCGCGCCGGCACGCCATGCTCCAAGTCGGAGCGGACGGTGAAATGTGGTTGTCCGACGCGGGGAGTCTCAATGGAACGTATGTGGACAAGGTGCGCGTGACAGGCGCGACGCCTTTGAAACGCGGAATGTTATTCCGCATAGGGCGAACGTGGATGCGCGTGCAGGCGGACTCGAGCGAAGCGTAGTGGATAACATCACACTGCAAGACATCCAAACGCTGGCCCGGCAGGAATCGGGGCGGCTGCGTCACTACTTTGTCGGCGTCGAGCATCTGTTCATTGCCCTGACCGCGCTGGACGGCGGCTTGACCTATGCCGTGTTGGAACATCATGGACTGGCTCCCCGTTTTGTGCGATACAACATACGGGAGACAATCGGCCGGTTCGAGAGTCGCCGCTATTGGCCGGGTTTCCCGCTGACGCCGCGCGCGTTGCATGTGTTGGACCTGGCGCGTGAGTTTACCGGACCGCAGGATGAGATTACGGAGCGCGCGCTCCTACTGGCGATCCTCGCTGAGAATGACAGCGTGGCGATCCGAGTATTGTGTGAAATCGGAGCCGATCCCAGTGCGTTGTATCAAACCGCGCAAACCTGGGAGACACCAGTCCGGGCGCAGCGGCCCGAGGCCGTGATTAGCGGTGAGGTTAAGCTTGACTCTGAACAGAAACGCGTTCTACAGCTCATGTTTCGCGATTACACGGAAGTTCAGGTCGTGCGGGAACTGGATGGCGGTCACAGTGGAGCGCGAGTGTTGTTGTTGCGACCCGTTCAGGGACAGCGTAAACACGCCCCAGTTGTAGTCAAACTGGACGAACGGCACCGGGTGCTGTATGAGCGGCGCCGGTATGATCAGTTTGTCAAAGACATCCTTCCGGCGACGGCCGCGCGGCTGCTTGATACGCCCGTGGTTCCCGACCATTCTTCATGGGGCGGACTCAAGTACACGTTCGTGGGTGGGTTGGAAGACACCGATCCCGTGAGTTTGCGCCAACTGGCACGACGGCGTGGGGCGGACGGTGCGGAGACGATCAGCACGCTGCTCGATACGCTGTTTGATGTATTTGGCCCGGCGTGGTGGATGCAGCGACAGCACTACCGTTTTGGCGTATGGCGGGAGTATGAACACGTCTTGCCTCCTGCATTGGTGGTGGAAGCCACGCCGGATATTACACTGGGTGGTACGGCTCATATCCTGACACCCCTGGGCACGTGGAGCAGAACGCACACAGTATTGCCGGGCGAGATCGTGGCGCTGAACGGATTGGCTGTGCAGAAGACCGACTTCGAACGGGATGTGCTGCATTTGGCCGCCGGAACTCAGCCGGAGGCGATCAACCGTTCGGGTAAGGTCGAAGTGCGCGGGCTGGGCGTGACCCGGACAAGTTATTACCGGGGCGAGATCATCGATCAGATTGTGGGCCGGGTTGTCAGCACAAGGGAAGATCTGCTGGCGCGAACGGTGCAGGGGTTGGAGCCGGATTTTGACTTCAATGCTGACCGAATTCCGTCGGCGCATGCCGGGCTGCCGAGTCTACCGAATCCTTTGCGTGAGTTGATCGGATTGTTGGACCGGCATGTGAATGGCTACCTATCGACGATTCACGGTGATTTGAACCTGGGCAACATTCTGATAGGTCCGCGCGGCGATGCGTGGCTAATTGATTTTGCGTGGACTCGTGAAGGACATACACTGTTTGATTGGTCCCTGCTGGAAGTAAACTACCTTGTAGAAGTTGTTGCTCCGCTAGCTCAACCCGGATGGCAAGGGGCATGGAATGTGCTGGCTCGGCTGGATGCCCTGAATCGCGGAGAGGATCGCGTGGTGCGCGAATCCGATCCGGTTAGCCAGTCGCTGAAGGTTGTGAAGGCACTACGCCGGATCGTCGGCCAATGCATGGTGGCGCAGGAACGGCGCGACGAATATTCTGCAGCCATTGCTATGCAGGCGCTGCGGGTGATGGACTGGCAAGGTATGAGTCTTGATGGGCGGCGACTGGCGTTACTAGTCGCGGCGCTGGCTCTGGATTCCGTACACCTATCGTCGGACGGCGGCACGGATACCATGTCCGACAACAAGACCGATCTGGGCATATGGAGTCAGGATTGACTTCACGACGGGCAGGCAATGGACGCCGTGTCGGCGCTGCCATCGGCATGCACGACAACGGACCAGCACGGAGTTGAGGGCACATAGTCGCGATTGGGGAGATGGATCGTGATCGCAAGACTTTCAAATGGCGGATCCGTGTGATTGAACAGATAACGGATTTCGCCAAGCGATTGGTCCATGGTGAGGACGTAGCTCCGGCTGTAGCGGTCGGAATCCAACGTGTGACCAAGTGCAGTGGCGCGACGGTAGGAGGCCACGAGACGAAATTCGGCGGGACCGGTCAGCAGCGCGCGTCCACCACTGAGCGTGAAAAGCAAATTTGTCGAGCTGTCAGGAGAAAGATACAGTGACTGGCTGGCCTGGATCGAAGGAAACCAGTCTTGTTCAGCACTGAGGGTGGCTTGCGGCTCGCCGCGAACTTTTAATGAGACGTCGCCCTGAAGGGACTCAATCGTCACGGACTGGTTGACGTTGAAGGGAACTACCAGCGCCAGAGCCACGGAGACTCCTGCCCCGAGCAGCACGAGTATTAGCCCCGCGAAAATCGACAACCGCATGCGATCCATGTGTTCCCTGCCATTTGCTCATACCAACCGTCGATCCCCATGATAGTCAGTTCGGCGGGAAAAGAAAAGCACGGCACAAAAGAAAACGAGAAAGAGCTCAAGAGCCCTTTCTCGAATTTCCTCAATGACCTTGGCCGAGCCAGGTATGTTCGTGGGTGTTACCGGCGCGCCCAATTGGGCAAGTCCGTGCGGTAGGTGCCGCTGCTGTAGACGTAGACATAGGCATTTTCGTACTGTGGATCGCTCGTCCACTGATATAACCACCAGGCGTCCATAATGGACAGATTGACGCAGCCGTGACTTTGACGGTAGCCGAACCGGTCGTGCCAGTACGTGCCGTGCAGGGCGATGTCACCGTCGAAGTACATCACGTAGGGTACCTCTTCGATGAAATAGAAATCGGGTTGGCCGGATGCGCCGCTCATGCGGATGGCATCATGGCGCTCGTAGATTTGGAACAGCCCTAAGCGCGTGCTCCATCGCGGTAACCCGGACGAAATCAGTGTGGCGAAGACCATCTTGTCGCCTTCATAGGCGACCGCGGTCTGCTCAAAAAGGTCCACCGCAACCCATCGATCATTGGGGCCAACACCATCGGGGCGCTGGATAGGGTGGACTTTCGCGACGCGAATCTGTTGGACCCACTGGTTCGGACCAACGAGATACCATTCCCAGCCATCCACATATTCCACACCGTAAATATTCATGAGGGAATAGCGCGGAATGATCTCGGCGGTGTCATCTTCTGGACCACCGGGGAAGCGGCTGGGGCGAGCTTCGGCCAACATCCAGGCAAACGCGCGTTTCGGCTGTGACTTAATCTCCACGCCAGAGAATTCAGAAACGGTCGCCCAGGTAATGTGTTCGGAGGGTACCCACTGGCCATAATTGATCTGAATAAATCCGTTGGACTCGTTGATTACGGTTACGTAGTTATAACCCGCGTCCAGTTCGCCGATTGGATTGCCGTTGGGGGCGTCGTAGATGGTGACGTGGCCCGTCATGCGGCGATAGGCGCGCGACCACACGATGTCTTCCTGATAGGGGACCTGAACCACATCCGGCGCGGGCTCGGCAGCCATTTCTGCCTGAGCGGCGCGTAGCTCAAAGGCGCTCATGCCGGCGTGCTCAACGCAATCGGAGGGCAGTTCCGGGGTAGTTCCTTCGGGCGCGGCAGCCATGGCTGCCGCGATCAGCTCTGAGCACTGCTCATCACGCCGATCGCCCGGATAGGCACGCGCAGGAACGACGGGAATAAGAGTCACGAGAACGGCGCAGATGATTACTATGCTGAACAGGGTTGGTTTGCGAGCGTTCATAAAGCGCGTTTCCTCATTATGATTGGGGTACGGATAGAGAATAGCAGCGAAGCGGAACGAGGTCAATGATCTTGTGGACGTGCAACAGTGGGACGGAGGCAAATCGCAGGCTATCCACGAAGTTTCGGTGGGAACGACTGATGAAAACAGCCGGCTGCCGTGTTATTTACGGTACACTCTGTTCGGCTATCAATCGGAGTTCACGAATTGGCATGGGAAGCCGAGATGAACAAGCGTTGGACGAGGCATTGACCGCGATAGGATATTACAGTGGGTACTGATTCGAACTCAAATGGGCGACGTGTCGTGCTACGGGCGTCACAACTGACCAAGTCATTGCCGTTAGGAAAAGTGGTGGTCCACGCCGTGCGTGGGATCGATCTGGAAGTGTATGAAAATGAGATGGTTGGCATTGTCGGACCCTCGGGCAGCGGGAAAAGCACCCTGTTGGGGTTGATCGGTGGATTGGATACGCCGACCACGGGACGTATTGAGATCGATGGCCTCGACATTACTAACATGGGTGAGGGACGTTTGACCGAGGTTCGGAACGAGAAAATCGGATTCGTATTTCAGTTCTTCAACCTGATTCCGACGCTGACTGCCTTAGAAAATGTGGCTTTGCCAATCCAGTTTGCCCAGCATCCGAGATTTGACCCAGAAAAGCGTGCGCGGGAGCTTCTTGAACTGCTAGGCTTGGGCGATCGGATGAAGCACCGCCCACTGGAACTGTCGGGGGGCCAGCAGCAGCGGGTGGCCATCGCGCGGGCGTTGGCGAACAATCCACCGCTGGTGCTGGCGGACGAACCAACCGGGAATCTGGATTCCGAAGCGTCCGAGGTGGTGATCGAAGCGCTGCGAGACGTGTGGAGGGAAACGGGTACAACCGTCGTGCTGGTAACGCATGATCCGGAACTCGCCGGCCAGATGGGGCGCGTGTTGCAATTGGTTGATGGGCGTATTGTGAGCGACACGGCGGGCGAATGAACGGACAAGCCAGGCATACGGGCGGATTCTGGAAGCTGGTCGGGTTTGCCGTGCGGCACTCGCTGCGCGACATGTGGCGCAACCGGGCGCGCACGTTTTTTGCGTTGGTGTGCGTCATGACGGGTGTAGCGGCAGTGGTCGCGTTGCGTTCGCTGGCTTTTATGGTGGGCGATGAGCTTACGACGAACCTGGCACAGATGAATCGCGGCGATATTCGCGTGTACGCCTCGCGCGGGGTGCCGGAACTGGTTGAACTTTCGGGGCAGGGCGATGTTGTATTTAACGCAGAAACAGTCGATGTGATGAACGTGTGGGCGCGAGATGAAGGCGTACAGATATCCTTGGCGCGGGTAGCCGGGTTTGCCCCTGTGAAGCCAATCGTAGATGGCGTGGCGGTGACGGCCCAGCTCGCGCAGGGGCTGTATGTCGATCCGGCAGTCTACCCGTACTATGACACGATTGTTTTGCGCGATCCGCCAGGGATCACGTTGGGGGATCTGTTTGCGACGTACGCGGGTGAAAGCGGCACAATTGAAGATCCGCGTCCGGTCGTGATTTCGAGCGGTTTGGCGCGCAACCCCAAGCTGGACTTGGGCGTGGGCAGTCTGGTCCAACTTGGCGCGTCGCCCTTGTATTACATTGTGCGGGGAATTGCGAGCAGTACGTCTGAAACGATCTTGACCAATCCCTCGGCGGCTTTTTTGGGAAATTACTTATATTTGCCATTCGAGGACCTGAGAGTGCGTGGTGAAAAGGCGCTACCTGATCAGGTGTTCGTTAAGGTGCCGCTGGGCAAAGATGTCGCGGCAGTTGAGAAAAGCCTGATTCACAGGCTTACGGACCATTTCGGCACGGCGACCGATTTTGACAAGGAGCTTAACCGGGCCAGCGTGCCTGAACTGGCAAAACAGAACGCGGCGACTGCGAATGTGATTGACGATCTGATCCTGGTGATGGGGTTGGCGTCCCTGCTGATCGGCGGGATCGGAATTGTCAACACGATGTTGGTAGTAGTCAGCCGCCGGATGTTGGAGATTGCCGTACTTAAGACGCTAGGTTTGAAAGGGTATCGCGTCACCTTTCTGTTTCTGGTGGAAGCGTTATTGATGGGAGTCATCGGCGGGCTGTTGGGCGTGGTGTTGGGCGTCGTGCTGTCGTACTTTGTGCGTGGGGTGGGCGAGGAAGCGTTCTCGCTCACATTGGAGTGGCGATTGTACCCGGAAGCGATGGTGAGCGGGTTGTTTTTGGGAATCGGCATGACCGGGTTGTTCGGATTTCTGCCGACGTTGATTGCCGGTCAGGTGCGCCCTGCGATTGTGCTGCGTCCCAACGAAGCGCAAATGCCCGCAGCGGGATTGCTCCAGACTTTGCTTGCGTTGGTGGTGATGATCGTGGTGTTCGGACTGCTGGTGAGTGGGATCGTGGAGGGCGCGATTGATTATGGCCCGGTGATTATGATCATTGGGGCAGGGGCTTTGGTAGGGCTATTCGCGGGAGTTATCACGGCGAATACGCGCTTGGGCCAACCCTTGCCGGCGGGTTTCACTTTTCGTTTAGCCCGCCGCCACGAACGGCTTGAGGGAATTGTCACGGGCGCGGCAGGACGTGTTGTGGGTTGGCTGCCGCTACGCTGGCACGAGGATGCACGATCGGAACGAGGCCGTACGGCGATCACGTGGGGACTACGTGCCCTGCGACAAGTTGTATTGACGTATGGTGCCGCAGCGGTAGGCGTGGTGCTGGCCTCGGGTATTATGCTGGTCGCAAGTCAGATCTGGCTGCCGTTTGGAATCGGCGAAGTTGAGCCGCCGAACATGGTGGTTAGCGCGATTAGGCAGGGAGATGTGGCGTGGATTGCGGCGTGGGGATGTCTTGCGCTGGCTTTTGGAACTTTGATTCGACGAACAGCACGCGCGCTGGTTGGCATGATCGCACTCGGCTCACTTGGGATCAGCGTGGGCGGCACTGATCGGTTTCGGACTTGGGACAATACTACAACGCTTGATTGGCGGAGGGAAAGTGTGGCATGTGCTGGCGGGTATGTCGACCGGTGTGGTGTTGGTCGAGGGAGCGCTGGCGCTGTTATGCGTAGTGTACGTCGGGTACCTTGTGCTGGTGTGGGGCGCGGGCAAGATGTCGCCGGGGATGCTCATGGCGATCGTCAGCGGCGTGGTACTGGCGCTCACTATCGGGGCGGCATCTGCGGTATCGATGGTAGGTGCCGGACTGCTGGCCGCCTTGGTTGTCGCGCTGGCCGCCTTGTGGGTGTTCGGGATAGTAGTAAGGAGGAATGCGCCGCCAAGCGATCTTGGGGCCCGCCAGATATCACGAAAAGAGGGTGATCTCGCCCAGAGGGCATCGGTCGTGATTCCTGGTCGCGGCGTTAGTTCGGCGATCCTGTTGAGCGTGGTCGTGGTTGGCGGAAGTTTTCTGGTGGCCAAATTGGGCGGAGAGGTGGCCACGGTGGGCGGTATGGCAGCGAGCGCGATCGTAGGCGCATGGCTATGGCGGCTTCTGCGACGGCGCTACCGCGTGGATGGACGCTTGATTCTGCGTGAGATGTCTGGCCGTCAGGGACGCGTGGCGTCGACGCTGCTCGGGCTGAGTGTGGGGATTGCTGGACTCAGCGTGGTATCGCTCACGACGGGTGCCGTCAGCCATCTGCTTGAGTTTCAACTCGCGGATACAGTCGAGGGGAACCTGCTGATCGGAGATCCGACTTCACAGCACGGAGCCGATGTGCTGGCTATTTTGGGAAGTATGGACGGTGTGGAGAGTTATTCGCAAGTAACGACATTCAGCGGCGTGTTGGTCAAACGCAATGGGGAGACGGTCAGGCCGCTGCACCAACCGTCAGGTGGCGAACAAAGCGACCCGCGGGAGAACAGCAATCTGGAAGTCGAAAAGGCGGGCATTCCCCTGGGAATCACGCAACGCGTGAGCCTGGACGCTATGCCGGATTACACGATGAAGAACGGACGGCCACTCGCGCCGGGGGATGAGGACACCCAACGCATCATGGTTCGGGAGTTTTTTGTCACCGACGAACTTCACATCAAGAGCGGCGACCGGCTAATGTTTCTGTTCGAAAACGACCCCGGTACAGAGGACGATGTCTTGATGCAATTCGTCGTGGTTGGCGTGATTTCGCGAACCTCCGAGCAGACCGGGTTGGAGGGATTCGGCAATCTGTCTGTGTTGCCGCCCGGCGCGCTGCCGGATACTGTGAAGCCCGAAGCGATCGCCACCATCGCCAAAATCGATGAGAGTAATCCGCAGTATATGGATCAGGTGCTCGTGGCCCTGTCGGATGTGCCCGGTGTGTTTGCGTTTGAGCTGAGCGCGCTCACGCAGCTCGCACAGAATCTCTTGAATCAGCTTAAGGCCATTCCGACGCTTGTGGCATGGTTGGCGTTGATGGCCGGAACCGCGATCATCGCGAATACGGTAGCGCTGGCAACACAAGAACGTCGCAGACAGATCGGCGTAATGAAGGCGGTGGGTTTGAAGGGGCGGCGCGTGCTCAGCATGTTGATGATCGAGAACGGGCTTATCGGTCTGTTCGCTGGGCTAATTGGTGGGGGAGTGGGTTTTCTGATCACCGTCATCCTGGTGCTGGCAAGCCGTAACCCATCGGAACTGAAGAACACGATCGAATTCAGCACGCTGGGGTGGTTGGTGCTGATGTCGATCGTCGTGGCGATCGCTGCGGCGACGCTTTCGGCGTGGAGCGCGGCAGCGGAAAAACCAATGAACGTGCTGCGTTACGAATGAGCTAAGTGGGGCAGGGTGCACATCCTGCCCCTGATTTGCTGAGCAACGTGTTTATCCACGAACGGGTGCGTTTTCCACGATACCGCGAATCTCGATTTCCCCAAAGCTAATCCAGACCTCGCCCAGAGGCGTTTGAATGAGCGCCCATTGGAAATCGCGCGTACGACCCACGATGGTATAGAGATCGGGTTGGATGGTGCCCGCGGGCATATCCCACGCGGGCTGGCTGTACACATGGTGGGGCGTGCCGACGATGGCAAGCGGCATTTCGAGACCGCCGACCGGATCGGTCACCAGCGGCACAGCGTCCCAGTTGCCCCGGAAGATGATGTACATTATGCGTACCCAACCGGTGCCGTAATCGCCCTGGACACGGAGCCAGGGGAGCGTGGGATGGACGCCCGTGACCGACAAGGTTGTGCCGCCGGAAACAGAGGTCAGAGATTGATATTCGACACCTGGACCGCTGCGAATGAAGAGCCGGTGGGTGTTAACGATCGCGACGTTGGCGACAGGCGGGTGCGTGTTAACGATAGGAATTCCGGCCATGGTGCCTTGAAGAGTCAGGCCGCTGAAATCCATCCAGCCGGTGTAATCGCCTTTAATGACCTGAAGCCACAGTCCGTTCGGCGAACGAGCGATCACGCTGAGAGTATCTCCCAGACGCGCGTCCCAGGTCGGATCCATTTCGGATGAGTTGCTGTTGTAGGCAAGTTTGCGATCAATCGCCACGAGCGCCATCGCGAAAGACGCCCCGGTGTAGCCTGGTCCAGAAATGGTAACTTGAGAGGCGACGGGCAGTCCGCTGATGTTGCCCAGAACGCTTACGTTGCTGACCGGTATCCACCCGGACCCAAAGCCGCCCGTGACCTGCCACCACGTGTTGTCGGCGGTGCGTCCTATGGCGGATAGGGTTGAACCCGCCGCGAGGGCACTCACGGCGCTGCCGCCGGGCACAGATAGCGCAGCGGAATCAGCGTTAACGCGCACGGCTGGACCTTTGAAGGACGGACCGGGGTCACCTGAGCGAGGTACAAGGGCCGTATCACCGCGGAACGCTACAGCCTGTGTTTCTACCCAGCCCACGCCCATTGTCGTCTGAACTTGCCACCAACTTTCGTCTGGTAGGCCACCGAGCACAGTCATGATCGTGCCAGATGACACGACGCCGAGGACGAACGATTCGCGGTTGGGGTTGCTGTAGATGATGGTAGAGATTCCTTGCGTGACGACCATCGGCGTTTCAGGCGTTCCAACAGGCTCGCTGACGATAGGCACAGCGTCGATCTGGCCGCGGAAGACGACGTAATCGTCGCGGACCCAACCGGTGCCAAAGGGCGAGCTTACACGCCACCAGACGCCATTGGCATTGCGCCCGGTGACCGAGAGTTCTGTACCGCCGGGCACTGTGCCCAGCACCGACGTGTTGAAGGACGGCCCGCTGCGGACATGCAGAGCCCCAGTATTCACCACAACGGTGGGGCCTCCCTGGGCGAATGCTACTGTGGACGTGCCCGAGAATGCACCTAATGACGGAGCAGCTGCCAGCATGGCTATAAGTGCGGTTAAGATGAAGATGCGCGTAGTGCGAACCATAAAATCCCCTCCTGACACAACCTACATGATTCCGATAGCGTGGTGCTGTGGGGAATCAGCAGAACGAATGAATGCAGAGGTTTGTCTCCTGTAAGTTAGTATACACAAATTCTGAGCATGCACATCTTGGGAAAATGCAGGGAATCCAAATCACGGCCCAGGGGGAAATACTATCGATTACGCGGATTTCCGACGCAGATCAGCCGATACGTGCGCCCGTTTTAACATCAAACAGGTAGGCGCTGTCGGGAGGAAATTGCAGATATAGCGTCTCCCCCATGTCGGTCCGGACATCCAGACCGGCGCTGACGACGCACCGTTCTTTGCCAATTGTCATATAAATGAGTTGACGCTGCTGGGTTAACAGCGGCTCCACGTACTCGATCTTACCGGGAATGCCATCGTCGGCCAGTTGGATATGCTCAGGGCGAATGCCAAACCACACTTGCTGACCTTCGGGTAGTCCGGGGCGGATCGGCGCGAATGTGAAATACGCACCTTGCCATTGATCTTCGACGATGCGCCCGGAAAACAGATTCATGGCGGGGGAGCCAAAAAACTGCGCTACAAAGGCATTGACCGGTGTATCGTACAGCGCCCGGAAGGTGCCAATCTGCTCGATCTTCCCGGCACGCATGATGGCGATGCGATGGGCTAACGCGATGGCCTCTGTCTGATCGTGCGTGACGTAGACCGCTGTAATCTTGTAATGGCGGAGCAGGCGGTTGATCTGGGCGCGTGTATCCACGCGCAATTTGGCGTCGAGATTGGACAACGGCTCATCAAACAGGAATAGCTTGGGATCGCGCGCCAGGCAGCGCGCCACGGCCACACGCTGCTGTTCGCCACCGGATAGGGTAGGGGGCTTGCGGCTGAGCAGGTGCTCGATGTCTATACCCATGACGTTCACGATGAAGTGAATCCGCTCCGGGATCTTCTCCGGGTGTTTGCGGACTAGATCGTAAAACCCGATGTTTTCTCGTGTTTGCATGTGGGGATAGAGGGCGTAATTCTGGAACACCATCCCGATGCCACGTTCTGCCATCGGAATTTCTTCAAGCGGCACGCCATCGTAGGCGATGTCGCCGGAATCGGGTTTAGTCAACCCCGCGATGATTTTAAGGAGAGTCGTTTTGCCACAGCCAGATGGCCCTAAGATGGCTAATGTCTCGCCGTCATGAATCGTCATGGAGAGATCATCGACGGCGTTCGAGCGATCGGGTGGTTCGTGGGCGACGCGAATGGTATCCGCGTATTTGGCGGCGTCGCTGTCGAACACGCGCGTGGACGAGTTGATCACGCGATCTAGCCCATGCAAATCCGTGTGTTCGGCGGGGCCGTAACGCTTGGTGACATGACGCAAAATGATTGAAGGCATGGGTGATGCTCCGCTGTGTGCTCAGTCGGATCGATCTCTGGGGGCAAAGAACGCCCGGATGGAATGCAAGGTGATGCCGGTGAACAGAGTTTGGATTCCGATGATGGTGAGCAAGACGCTGATTAAGGCATAGCCAACCGCCAGTTTCTGGTACGTGTTGTATCTATCGATTACTACTAATCCCAACCCCAGCCCCATCAAAACGAAAATAACACCGGGAATGCCGAAAAAAAGCAGAGGACGATTTTGCCCGACAAGCGTGAGAATACCATTCAAGACCTGCAAGCCGTGGCTGAACGGGTTACGCTTGGATGGTTCTGCATAGGTGACGTGCACGGGGACTTCCTCGACCGTCAACTGATGCTGTTGGACGAGAAATTGCATCTCCGACTCGATCGAAAATCCACCTTCTGGGCGGAAAGCCATTGATTTGAGCGCTTTGGACGACAGCGCACGGTACCCGCTTTGTGAGTTGGTTAGGGCGACACCGGAAGCGACATTGGTGGCCATGGTGAGCGCGTGCTGTCCCCAGGTGCGCCAGCGTGGGATGCGGCTGCGGACGGTGAGAAAACGCGATCCTACTACGACATCCACCTGCTTGGCTTCGATCGGTGCGACCAACGCGGGGATCTCGGACGGATCATGTTGACCGTCAGCGTCGAGCAGAACGACGATACTTGCATTCAACTCACGGGCGCGCTGCAAGCCCGTGTTGATGGCCTGCGCTTTGCCGCTGTTGGTGGTGTGAGAGAGGACTTCAGCGCCTGCCTCGGCGGCGACAGCCGCCGTTTGATCGGCAGAGCCGTCGTCAACCACAATGACGTGATCGACATACTGACGCGTCTTGAGTACGACGCTCCCGATGAATCGATCTTCATTGTAGGCCGCGATGACGGCTACTCTCTGCTGAGGAGTTGATAGAACTGTCTCAGTCACGTTGGTCTTATCGTCCGATTGGCAGCGGATGAAAACGCGCTAAAAAACGTTTATAGGCTAGCATTTTAGCACGTTCTGCGGTCCAGCACAGGCCAATATGAGGAAAGCGTAGAGGGTTCGTAGGATGAAAGGTGACGGTCACGGATGCATCACACAATTTTGTTGGTATACTTGGACCCTTGGATCGCGGGTTAGTGTGATGTGGTGAGGGACGTATGCGGAGCGGAACAAGATTGATTTGGCGGGCGCTGGCTGGTCTGGTGACCCTAGTAGTGGCGGCCAGTACATTGGGCTATGTAGTCTATGCCGCGAACGGGATTTGGGATGAGGTTGAAGCTCGCGATATGCGTGATACGCACGATCGCTTAATCGCAATCACTGCGACGGCTCTCGATGCCCGCCTGACCGAAGCGTCGGTGGTTAGTCCGGTCCCGCCTGACCAGGCAGAACCTGTGTTAACAGCCAGCATGGACACACCCTCCGCTGCTGACGCTTTTGAGGTTCAGGGCCCGCCCACGCTTGAACCAAGCGTGACAGCTTCTCCACTTCCCACCGACACAGCGACGGCCACCGAAACTGCCACCGCCACCGAAACTGCGACGACGATTCCAACCGAAACTTCGTCGCCGACTCAAACGGCCAGCCCAACGGCTTCTCCGTTGCCTACGAACACGTCGCGCCCGGCCATACCCACGCCGCTGCCGACCAACACGCCGCGCCCGACATTTACGCCATTACCTACAAATACCCCACGTCCGTCAGTGACGCCGCTGCCCACCAATACACCTTTGCCCACCTCGACGCCGATTCCCAGTCCGACATTCACGCCGACCGCGACGTTTACGGCGACGATTCCACCCACGGCCACTTACGTGATTGAGGGAACGTACGCGCTCCCGATCAACACGCCAGTTGTGGAAATTCCGCCGAGTATGCCATTGCTCGACAAGGACCCCGATGTCGTAAATTTCCTGTTGTTGGGGAGTGATACGTCTGGGGGCGGGGTAGGGCATACGGACGTCATTATTCTGGTGTCTGTCAACAAGCGGGCGCAATCGGTCGCGATGTGGCACATACCACGCGATTTGTTCGTCTATATCCCGAATTACACGATGGATCGGATCAACCTGGCCTACGCTTTAGGCGAGTCAAGTAAGTATCCAGGTGGGGGATTTGGGCTGATGAAAGATACCATCCTCTACAACTTCGGGATCGAGGTCGACCATTATGCGCGCGTTGATTTTGACGACTTCATGCGGATCGTCGATGAACTAGGTGGGCTGGATATCAGCGTGGATTGCGCGATTGCAGATTGGCGGTTGATTTCGCCCGAACTGGATCCCTTGGTCGAGGACAATTGGGAATACTACACCATGCCGATCGGGCGGCAGCGGCTTTCTCCGTACATGGCACTCTGGTACGTTCGCAGCAGGAAGACGACAAATGATCTCGACCGCGGGCGACGACAGATGGACGTGTTGCGTGCCATGTGGTACCAAGCGCGCCAACAGGGTTTGTTCTCTCAGGTGACGCAACTCTGGCCCGAAGCAGCGAATGTCGTTGAGACGGATATGTCTCTCACCGATGTTCTAGGGTTAGTGCCGCTCGCCGTTAGCCTGGATATGAGCAACATTGCACGCTACAGCGGCGAACCGGGCGACGAATATACCCCGTTTGTGACTCCGGATGATGGGCGTCAGGTTGTGCTTCCGAACCGCGATCGGCTTCTGCCGTTGATACAGGATTTTCTCACGCCGCCCACGGCCAACCGACTTGGACGCAAGGCAGTTACGGTGGATGTGTTCGATGCATCGGCCTACGGAATTGGATTCGATCAGGTAGCGGTTGATCGTCTGGCGTGGGAAGGATTTGCGGCACAGGTAACGCCTGGAACTCTTGATCGGCCGCGAGATTTGAGCGTGATTTACGATTATACGGGCCAAACCAAGTCAAGCGCGCTAGACGATCTGAAGCGCGTGTTGCGAGTGAGTGACGGTCAGGTCGTGTCTCAGCCTGATCCGAACCGAGCGGTCGATTTCCGCGTAGAAATCGGTGGCGCGTATAGTTCATGTGTGTACGGAAATTCTGAGGACGAAATCAACGCGGGTCCCCCTATACCGACGGGAACCCCGTCGGGCGGGAATTTTGGTTAGCGGCCAGATAAGATCTGAAGCATAGATTGTGCATATTAGGGAGCCAGTGCATTCCACTGGCTTCTTTTTCGTGAAATGGGCCTCAGTAGAGGGGCTCCCATTCTGGAAGGAAGTTGCCCTGGCTGCCGGTAATCGCTTTGGATTCGTTGTTGGCGAGCGAGAGAATATAGAGCGTGGATTGGGTATCGCCGCCGCGCTGGAAAACCAACTGCGAACCGTCCGGGGACCAATCTGCAAAGGCGCTGTTGCCGTCCTGGGCTGAAGTTACGGGTTGGCTGCCTGTACCGTCTACGGCTAGAAGGGCGACGATCACAATGCCGGTTCGGGGATCGATGGCGTTGTACGCGAGGCGCGTACCGTCCGGGGACCACGTTGGGAAGGTATCAGTCTGGGTATCGGTGGTCAGGCGCGTAACGACCTCCGTGCGAAGATCGATAACTGCGATGGCATACAACTCACTCCACTGATTTGTGTGAAAAGCGATGCGCGTGCCGTCCGGAGACCAATCTGGCCCAAGATCGTCGGCGTCATCATGTGTAATTGCCTGCAAGCCGGTGCCGTCTGTATTGATGGCGTAAATGTCATAATCGCCATCCGCGTTGCTATGAAAGGCGATGCGCGCGCCGTCGGGAGACCACGAGGGATAACGATCGTCGACCTCGGGCGAATTAGTCACGTTGAACAGGCCGGTGCCGTCTGTGTTGATGGTGTAGATATCGAAATTCCCGTTTTCAGATGCCGCCCCGTAGAACGCAATCTGTCTTCCGTCGGGCGACCAGCTTGGCCCGCGTTCCGCCCCTGACGTACCTGTGATCTGCTGCAAGCCGCTCCCATCAACGTTCATAATGTAAATATCAAGGTTGCCTGTTCTACGTGAGTCGAAGGCAATGCGCGTTCCTCCTTGCGATGGCACGGCGTAGGTGGTCTCCGGTGTGATCTCGGATGGCTGAAAGTTGGTGATATCCGGGGTTTGAATGGAGTCTTCGACCTTAGAAGTACCATTCGATTGATTGAGGTAGATCACAGCAATACATAGCACGGCTGCCACCAAGAGAACGCCGAATACGATGATGGCGAGGGACCAGCGGCCCACGGTTCGGCGGGGCGGTGGTGAATAGGGAGGGGCAATGTACCCCGGTGGCGCAGGCTGGGCCGCGACCGGCCGTAGCGACGGGATCGTAGCCGGAGAAGGTGAGGCATGGCCTGGGTTAATCTGGGTGCGAATGGCCGCCTGTAGCTCCGCTTCAAGATGGGGCCGTGTGGGTGGCTGCGGGATGGGGTGCTGAATGCGATCAGGTGGCGGAGGGAGCGGCTCGACATCGTCGACAATGTCGTCGGCAATCAAGTCCTCGACACTTGAGGGCGGCGGGGTCAAGAATTGGGACCATTCGGGAAGCTTGACGGCTGGCCGATTCGTAGCCGATGTTCGACTGTCTGACCCGGGAGCGAGATCGATGGGTGGCGCACCGACCGCCTCGACAAAAGCGTCATAGAAGGCGCTGATAGACGGGTAGCGGCGGGTTGGGTTTTTCTCCAAACACCGCAGCAGGACGTCCTCAACCGAAAGATCCAGGCTTTGGTTGATCAGCGTAGGCGAGACGGGTGGAGTGTGGAGCTGTTCGTATGTCACGCGCGCAGCTGTCGACGTGCCAGTGGCCTGAGGAGTCTCCCCGCGGAAGGGCAAAAGGCCCGTCAGCATGCGGTAGAGCAGGATGCCGAGCGCGTAGACATCTGTGGCCGGGCTGACCGGATCGCCATTGATTTGTTCGGGCGACATGTAATAGGGGGTGCCGACTGACATCCCCATAGTGAGTTCGCTCGTCGTGTTGAGCAGGCGCGCAATGCCAAAGTCGGATACGTACAGCGTTCCATTTTCGTGAACCAGCACGTTGGCGGGCTTCAGATCGCGATGTACGACCCCTTCAACGTGGGCATAGTGGAGCGCAGAGGCGAGCGGTGTGATGTACGGAAGTACATCTGTCGGTTTGAAGGGACCTTTTTGCTGAAGCAGGGTGGACTCAAGCGTTTGGCCCGGAATGTATTCGAGCAAAAAGAACACAACGGACTGCTGATTGACAAAGCCATAATAGCGCACAATGTTGGGATGTTGGAGACGTTCGAGGACGTTTGCCTCGCGTCGGAAACGTTCGATCAGCGTCGGATCGTGCGCGATTTCGCTGCGAAGGACTTTGGCAGCCAATTGTGCCCGGCGGTGCAGGTCGGTGACGCGATAAACGCGCGCGAATGTACCTTCGCCGAGCAATACTTCAACACGATAACGATCCGCGAGAATCTGACCCAGAAGGTCACCGGGCATGAGATGGCTTCCTCATGATAACGGACGATGCAGACTTGAGTTTAACCGAAGGGCCAAACATGTCAATGTTCGTCTGCGCTAAGCACGACAGGAGCCACCTGACCTGCAGTCATTTCGCGGACAGCCGCGGTCAATGCGTCCAGCTGATCGGCGGGCAGAGTGGCATAGACCGTGACATCGGCGGCGAAGTCCGCACTGTCGACGACGGCTTCAGCAGCGGCAAGCAACAAGGTGAGGCGCTCGTAGTATGAATATGGCACGGTGATACCTAACATGATCTTTTCGATCTTCAGCTCGACAGGAAGCGCTAGCAGCGCCGCTTTGGCAGCCCCGCTATAAGCGCGAACCAGCCCGCCTGTGCCCAACTTCGTGCCACCAAAGTAACGGGTGACGACGATGACGACATCGCCCAGATCGGCGCCGCGCAAAACGGCGAGTATGGGCGGTCCGGAAGTGCCGGAGGGTTCGCCGTCGTCGGACATACCTTCGGTGACGCTGCTCCCGTAGCCAACCTTGAAGGCGTACACATGGTGAGAGGCGTCGGGCATCTCGTCACGTACGGCGCGAATGAAGGACTTGGCTTGATCGACGGTATCGGCGCGGTTGATAGTGGCAATGAAACGGGAGTTCACGACCATATTCTCGATACGAGTGGTTAGAGCGGGGACAGGATAGTGACTCATGGATGGGCGGGTTCTCCAAACAGGTGGTGCGGATCGACGCGGCGGAAGTAGGCGCGATAGGCTGCCACTTCGGCCACATGGGCTCTGAAACTGGCGAAACGGTCATCCTGATCCGCAGAAGGATTTGCCTTGGCTCGCAGGATGCAAAGGCTGTCATCATCAACGTACTCGACAGCGATTTCTCCGCGTGCTTCTGCGAAAGCAAGTGCGGCGATAACGCTTTGAGGCGATTGCGCTAAGGCTTCGGCCAACGCAGTCAACGTCGTGCGACCTGCTTGCTGATTGATGACGGCTTTCACCAATTCAAGCAAACGGCGTAAAATGGCCGAAGCGTCCTGAAACGGCGGGTCAATGGCTAGGAGGACCACACGGCGCGGATTGACGCGTTGTAGGGCCTCGTAGAGCGCCTGGGGCCCATGCGGAGCCGTATAGACGATTAACGCGGGCGCTGGTGCCAGTTCTGACAGCGGCACACCGGGAGATGCTGCACGGCGGTAGCCCTCAGCCCAAACTGTGCTGCCGGGATGCTCCTTGATGAGTTCCTTAAGACGTTGGGGGGCATCACGGGTTGAACGGAAATCGTCAATATATGGCCCTTCAGAGACTGCCTCGATTGCGGATTGGGGTGAACGGCGCACGTCAACCAAGACGAGTTGAAGTTCCGTAACACCTTGATAGGTGCTCCATTCAAGCTGAAACGCGAGATCAAATGCGCCCTCGGGAACAGGCTGGTCGCCGCCATTCCACCAGTACACGGACTGTCGTGCTCCGGAGGAATCGGTGATCGTCAGGCGGCGGTGCTGGCGTGCACGGTCCAAATAGGCGGCGCTGCGCACGGTAACGTCCTGAACCGCGAGAGTGGGGCGGAGGTTGCCTTCTCCAAAAGGGGCCAGCCGCTCGAGTGCCCTCGCAAGGTCGTGGGTGATATCCGGTAGCGATACCCAGGCGTCCAATTCGGGGCCGGGACTGACGGATGTGTCGCGTGTGGTGCGGAGCGTGTCAGAGAGACGGCGGCGTAGAGCCGGGATATTGTCGACAGGAAGTGAGAATCCCGCCGCGCCGGGATGCCCGCCGTATTCAAACAGGAGATCGGCCTGCGCGGCCAGGGACGCGCCTAGGTCATAACCCGAGACACTGCGCGCCGATCCCCGCGCGATTCCATCCTCGGAAACCGTGAGCAAAGCAACTGGGCGTTGATACTGCGCGGCAAGCTGGCCCGCGACAATGCCAAGTATTCCGGCATGCCAGGCGGGTTGGGCCATGATCAGCGCTTCCCAATTGAGCAACGACGAATCGCGCGCGATTTGTTCCTGGGCAGCCGCGTAGATTTGGCGCTGAAGCAAGCGGCGTTGGTTGTTAAGTCCGTCAAGTTGGAGTGCCAGCATCTGCGCTTCGGTGGCGCTGGATGTAGTCAACAGGCGGACGCCCAGGCGCGCATCGTCCAACCGGCCTGCCGCATTCAGCCGAGGACCGATTTGAAATCCTATGTCAGTAGCCGAGAGCTGGTATTGATCCATGCCCGCGGTTTCCATCAACACGCGAAGGCCCGCACGGGTTGTGTTCTTTAGACGATCTAGCCCTATCTGAAGGAGGTAACGCGTGTCACGCGTTTGAGTAGCAACATCCGCTACGATGCCGAGCGCGACAAGATCGAGAAATTGGGATAGGTCGTTAGTGCGATCAAAGCGCGAAAATAACTCTTCCACTACCTTGTAAGCCACCCCGACGCCGGGCAAAGAAGCAAGCGGATGTTCCGGGGAAAGACGCTTTGGATTGACGACGGCCTGGGCCGCGGGCAGGGCAGGGGGAAGATCATGGTGGTCGGTGATCAGGACTGTAACGCCTTGAGACTTCGCGTAGTCAATGGCCTCGTGTGCAGAAATGCCAGTATCGCATGTCAAGAGAATGGCAGGCTGCGAATTTGCTAACTGAGTACGCAGGGAGTCCAACCGGATGCCGTGCGACTCACGAAGACGTTGGGGTATGTAGAACGCGACATTTGCGCCTAGCGCTTGAAGGGCATCTATCAGCAGCGCAGTCGCCGTCTGTCCATCGACGTCGAAATCTCCCCAGATTAGGATTGGCTGGTCGTTTCGAAGTGCGTCAACCAGGTAATCGACGGCGACAGCACAATCCGGCAGCGCAGCGGCTGGGGTCGCTGTGTAGAAACGAGGGTCGAGGAAGGCACGTGCTTCGTCAGAATGAGCAAATCCGCGCCGGACAAGGATTTGTGCGACGAGCAAGTAGTTCTCGACAAGATCAAGGAGATCAGGCGTAGGGTTTGGGTAAGATGGATCGTTCCAATTTAAGAAATTTCGCGTAGTCATTAACCTAAAAACCAATCTCCTCCACATCACTCAACCCAAAACCAACAACAAACCCACTCTCAACGATATTATCAGCCTCATTACTTTCGATTTTTTCAGCTTCTCTCCCACGCCCACACAACGAACGATAAACGCAAAATCCACACCGCGAAACATCCGAAGTCAAAGACCAAACCTCTAACTCAGAACGCTTCCGAACTTGATCCATCAACCCCTCAATAAACACCAAATCCTGCTCATACGCTTCATACGAATATTCAAATTCAACCGATTCCCCACTACCAGCAACCCAATACACCAAACTGACATCAGCCGGAATTACCTCCCGACCTAAAATATAACGCCCAGCTTTCACAAGCACCGACAAATACACACGAGTCTGAAGACGCGCCTGAAGCCACTGCCGCGTGGGAGTTCGCGCATAAGTTTTCCAATCATAAATAACTATGCGTTCGTCCGGAACGACCAACAGTAAGTCATAAACCGCCATGACCCGACTACCAGCAATGCCGGCAGATAACGAAAATTCAGGGTAACGACGACCCTCGCGCTGGTGCAACGCCTGAAAAGACAAATAAGCGTCCCACCATTGCTGGACCTGGGGATCCACAATTCCGCTCTGCAAAAGTCTGGAATCCATTCCCAACTGATGACGCTCAACCAAACGATGAAATTGGGCACCACGCTCAAGATATTGTTCGTGGGCCAGGGCTGGCTCGGCAACCACACCTGGCCACGCTTGTCCCTCGAGGTGGCGCAACTGAAAACGACGCGGACATTCCACGAAATCCTGCAAGCTACTTTGACTGAAGGTTATAATTTTAGAGGACATTCTTATGTTACACCTTGTCTCATCCCAGTTCGGATTTCACATATTCGCTTAACATCACCAGCGGCAGAGCAGGTTGGTTTTCATGTTCACGACTCTTGTTCCAGAAACGCCCCATATTCCAGGTCACAACTAACTCGCGTTTGGCGCGCGTGATTCCGACATACAACAACCGAAGGCGTTCGCTGACAAAATCCCAGCGTGCCGCATACGTAGCGTCTCCCTCAACATAGGATTCTGGCGCATGGTCGCGCAGTGCCATCAATTGAGCACTTACCTCCGCTTCCAAATTGAGATGCTGAATCACTCCATCATAACTTCCACGAACATACCAACGCTCACCTACGTAAGAATCATACGGCATCCCTGACGGGAAACCATAGTTGCTGACTCCTAAAAGATAGACGCGATCCCATTCAAGACCTTTAGCGGCATGCATAGTTGCCACGGTGACCTCGCCGGGCTTCGGTTCAAACCCCGCTTCTTCCTCAAAGCCAATGAAACGCCGTTGATTGCTGCTGATCACGCGCAGCTCTTCAACAAACTGCGGTAAGCGCCAATCGGGATGCGTTTGAGCAACACTGCGCAAGAGTTCCGGCGATCTTGTGGGCCAAGGCAACGTCCGCCGGAACAGTGAAAATATCCTGCGCCACGGTTAGTACAAGCTGATCAATCGGCAGATGCGTTGCCGTTAACCAGCGCGCAACACGCTGACGAAAACGATCGAGATCGTCACGAAGCCAAGCAAACGACTCAACTTCGGGATCGAACTCCTGCACCGATCCTGGGTCAGGCCACAGAAACTCCTCAACGTTGCGCCACCGCGCAAACACCTTCGACAATGCGCCGCGCAGGGCCACATCGTGATTTACCTGTTCACGTACAAGATCCGGCATCAGCGTCCAATACAGCGTTTTCAGGAGTTTCAGATCGGATGGATCGGCTTGATATTCGAGAACGGCCTGCAACACTTTGACCGTTTGGCGCGTCTCTGAAGTACTGCGCAACAGTTCAGAGAACGGAATATTCCGGCGGCGCAGCAGTTCAGACGCTTTGAAGCCGCGACTATTTTCGGGCACCAGAATGGCGATTGTCGGATGCACTTCGGGCGGGAGATCTTCCAACTCGTCCAGCCACGAAGCCAAGGCATAATCAGAATCGGAGATGACCAGTTCCAATTCGTGATCCGGGGTAATCTTCTGACCAGGTTGGTATTCAATAACAATTTGAGATGTTTCGTCGGAAGGACTCGGCTGCGGATCGTCCGATGACGCCTCACGCATCACTCCGCGCAAGGGCCCACGCTTATCCGAAGGTTGGTACTCAAAAGCGGTGCGTACATCCGGCAACGGGTGTTCTTCAACTGCCCAGCGCACAAGCTCATTGGCCAAGGCGATAATTGACTGTGTGGAACGCCCTGATACCGACAAAGGACGCTCGACAACATCCTCACCCGCCAGGAATTCGAGGAGAAAACGGGGATCAGCCGTAGTGAACGTGGTGTTAATGGCCTGATTTGGATCGCCGACACGAACCCAATTGCGATCGGCACTCAACAACTGCAACATATCTTGCTGAAGACGGCTGCTGTCCTGAGCTTCATCCTCCAAAATGAATGGCCACCGATCGCGGAGACGTTCCAGATAGCCACTATCCCGATCCAGTGCGTCCAGCGCGAGGCGCACGAGATCGTCAAAATCAACAGCGCCGCGGTAGGTCAGGCTGCGCTGGTATTCTCGATAGACCGATACAGCAAATCGCGCCAATCCAAATTGATCGCCAGCCGATCGCAGGCGTGCGGCCAACGTATCCGGATCAAGCCGCCAATTCTTGGCGCTCTTGATAAACTGCGCCACTAGATCGGGCAAATTCTCCTCAAGCGAACGTCGAGCATTTTTCTCCGTCACATCGGGATCAAGATATGGAATGAGCGCGTCCCACCACGTTGAAACGCTACCCGAGACAATATCGCGCTGAATCTCTTGCGAAAGGCGCTCATCCAAGATCGTAAAATCGTCGGCTAGCCCAACCAGTGCGGGACGTTCGCGGACAATATCATGCGCCAAACCATGCAGCGTCCGAACGCGGTAGCCCACGTAAGGGATAAGTCCTTGCTGCTGCAACAGCCGCACGATCCGTGCCTGAAAGCTGTTGACTGCCGAATTGGTGAATGTGACAATCAACACTTCCTGATCTTGCTCCAAATTCTGACCGACAATAAGACGGACCGCCAAATGGGCCAGAGTGAACGTTTTCCCGCTACCGGGGACAGCAGCGATCCCCAATTTCCCGCCTGTGTACCCATCTACGATTGACTGCTGCTCCGCCCGGAGTGTATCGGCCATCATGCTTCCTCGTCTTGAACTGCAGGATAACGCTGGATCAGGCGCTGCATCATGTGGAGCAACGGGCCGCGCTGTTCATACCCCTGTTCACCCAAATCCGCCACGCACGCAAACGTTTTTTTCCGACAGCGCCGCGTCAAACCGACAATCAAACGGCGCAGTGTATCCTGACGAATCGCAAATTCCATATCATCAGTCCACATCTGATCGGCGGGGTAATTGCGAGTAAGCACATAGGGGTGAGTCAGGGGTTGTTCCAGGCGTTCCCACCACTGCGTACTGCCCACATCCAACCAGAATTGGTAGTCTACCCAACGATTACGCATCACAAACGTCGTCGCCGGAACGAGGAAAACCGCGTCCTGATCCTCTTCGTTCCAACTTGAAACGTGTTGGGCCGCTAACAGACCTTCCTGCACAAGGTCGTAATAACTGCGCGAGATGGCAGACCAATCACTGACAGCCTCAGAGTTACCTAAAGTCACTGTTTGGCGGAACTTGCGCGCCGATTCGACGAGTTCAGCGACAACGCGCCCGGCTTCGAGATCATCATGAAAACCAAAACCGGGCTGGGCCATTACCTCCCCAAACAGGCGGCGAAAGAAGTGGTCAGGGGGATAGGGATCCACTGCATCGGATTGATAGTCCAATAACCAGGTCCTGAGTTGTTCGTACCTGGCGCCTGCGCGAAATGACACACGCTGCTGCATCTCCGAGCGAATCGCATCAAACGATCCCAGCTCCGAACGGCCCGATCGGTATACGATCTGGGCGAGCAACCACGCGCGCACCGGGTCCAGATCGGCAATAGCAAGACGCAGTGCTGTAGCTACGTCCATGACAGGAGGGGATATTCCCCAGGCAGGATGAGCCAGTGCCAGAAATGTCAACATCGCACGGGCCGAAGGCTCATCACGAACCGCACGCGAGGGACGGTGTGCGATCACAGGGACACGCTGCTCTTGCAACCGCACTGTAAGAGCAAATCGCAAAGAGTCTCCCAGGAACGGAGCAACCATCACAATTTCTCGGGGAGGGACGCCCTCATGCACCAATTCGACGACCTTGTTAACCGCCCAATCAATCATCTGTGGAAAGAAGCGGTTTGTACTCAATTCGACGGCGGCACGAGGGCTAATCTCAAATGGCAGTTGATCGTCCTTAACGGAGTTAAGCAGCCGATCGTATTCAGCAGCCAGCGCGGCTGTCGATGGAGAAGCCGCTACAGGGTCAACAAACGCCTCAGTGCTATCGCACATGTCAGCTAACTTTGCCATTCCAGCCGGATCAGCCCCAAGGAATGAGCGATAGCCCGCGTCTGTATCATATACCAACAACGCCGATTCCAGATCGGGCCACCACCAGCGCAAAAAATCATACACGACCGGAAAACTCTCTTCAAGGTTATCCGCCACAAGGTAGCGATAGCGCGCCGTCAAGAATTGGCGATAAAGCGGCTCGTCCAGCAAGAACTTCATGAAGAGATCAATTTGCAGCGAGAAATCTAGCAGATTATTCGCCAAAGACTGTTCACGATATTGGCGCGCAACATCGACGCTGGCGCGGTAGACAGGGGGACGACTGGTGTGGCGATCGCCCCAGGCAGTCACGAGGCGGTCGCCAATCTCATCGAGTGAAAACTGGTTGACAGCGGCTTTCGACAGGTTATCCAACGTTTGACGCATGATGGCAAACGGAGTCAGACTTACGCTGTCAAATACCCCTGTTTTTAGGGCTTCCGTCACGAATCCCCACAAATAATATTGGGCTGTTTCGATAGTCAAGAACGCCGGCTCGCGCTGCCGATCGCCGACACCAGCGCGTTCAGCAACCAGGGGCCAAAAGGTTTCGAGGCTGCGCCGTACCAAACCGCCGAAAGTCAAAACGTCACTGTACGCGCCATTAGGCCACTGCGGATCGTTGAAAGCAAGCTGGTATACCGTTCCCAATGTGCGTTGGGGCACAAGCACTAAAATCTGTTCTGATGGCACGCCATCGTCTAACAAAGACCGAATATGTCGCACCGCACTGGTGGTCTTGCCGGTACCTGCCGGACCTTCACGAAATATGAAGCGAGACATGATTGTTTGCCGCCCGACTGCGTAACTGCCCAGAAATAGCACATCCATTCGATGCAATCCAAGTATAAGAAAAAGCTTCCCGAGCCGCCACACACAGAAGACACCAATTTGTGGTACAGACAGATTGAAAATGGGCGAACGGAGAAACCATGTGATAGATTAGGCACGCATCACACAAGATCATCGAACGCCCGGCCCACTTCTGAAATCCAACTGTAGTCGAGAGAGTTGGCACGGGACATAATGGCAGCGGCTTCGTCAGCGCAAGTGAGATTTAACGCATAAGGACAAGATCGATCATGACAATTGACCACCCGGAAGTATCCTGGCACGCACAAACAGTTGTAGATGTCGTTGAGCGCTTGCAAACAGATCCAAAATTGGGGTTAAGTGACGACGAGGCCGCTGCCAGACTGGCGCGCTATGGCCCAAACGCACTCCGCGAACAGCCGCGCCAAACATTCTGGCAGCGCTTTCTGGCGCAGTTCCAAAGCTTCGTCATCTACATTCTCATCTTCGCAGCGGTGCTATCAGCAGTGTTGGGCGATTGGGTAGAGGCGGCAGCCATTGCCGCCATTATCGCACTCAATGCGGTGTTGGGCGTGATCCAGGAGGGCAAGGCCGAAGAAGCGCTAGCTGCTCTTCGCAAGCTGTCTTCGCCTGAAGCGCGCGTTATTCGAGGTGGTCACCAGCTTGTGATTCCATCCCAGAATATCGTGCCGGGTGATGTGGTGTTGCTCGACGCAGGGAATTACGTTCCCGCAGATGTGCGCCTGGCTGATACCATGAATCTGAAAATCGACGAGTCCTCGCTGACGGGTGAGTCCATGTCTGTTGACAAGCGAGCCGATATCACCGCTGAGGAACGTGCGTTAATCGGCGATCGGCGAAACATGGCTTACATGAGTACCACGACGACGTATGGCAGGGGGCGAGCCATCGTAGTCGACACAGGTATGCAAACCGAAATCGGAAAGATCGCCGATATGATTCAGTCTACCGAGGACGAAGATACGCCTCTCCAGCAAAGACTTGATCAACTCGGTCGCACGTTGAGTATCGGTGCGTTAGCCATTTGCCTGTTGGTGGGAGTCGTCATTTTCGGACGCGAGATCACTTCTGGTGATTTCAAGCTAATTGAAGCCTTAGAGGACTCGCTGCTGACCGCCGTAGCGCTTGCTATTGCAGCCGTACCGGAAGGGCTGCCCGCCATCGTAACTATCAATCTGGCCATCGGCATGCGAGAAATGATCCGACGGAACGCGTTGATACGCAGACTTCCCGCCGTAGAGACACTGGGAAGCGCGTCCGCGATCTGCTCTGACAAGACCGGGACGCTCACGCAAAACGAAATGATGGCAGTCAAATTGTACGTCGATGGCGTGATCCTTGACATCAACGGTCACGGTTATGTGCCTGAAGGATCGTTTGTTAAGGATGGCCAGCCGCTCGACCTTGACGCCCATCCTGACGCCTATACGCTGCTGATGGGCGGACTGCTAGCCAGCGATGCCACACTGGAATCTCCGAACGGAAGTACCGCTGACGCAGCCAAGAACCATATTATTGGGGATCCAACAGAAGGCGCGCTCGTCGTGGCGGCGGCCAAAGCGGACTTATGGCGCGGCGAGGTCGAAGACCGTTATCCGCGCATCAATGAGATTCCCTTCGACGCCGTGCGCAAACGAATGAGCACGATCCACAGGGACACGAACGGGGAAGGATACATCGTATACACCAAGGGCGCACCGGAGATCGTGTTGGATTGCTGCAGCACGGTACTCGACAATGGCCATCCGATTGAACTCACTGATAACCGACGGAAGGCGATCCAGCTTACCTACCAAAATATGGCACACGACGCGCTGCGCGTTCTAGCTGTGACCCGCCGTAATTTGGATACACTCCCAGAGACAATCTCTCCAGAGACAATCGAAAACCAACTCACGCTGGTCGGACTCATCGGAATGATGGATCCAGCTCGTCCTGAAGTTGCGTCGGCAATCGACAAAGCGCGTCATGCAGGTATCAGAACTGTAATGGTAACGGGGGATTACCCGGATACCGCACGCGCTATCGCTGAGGAGATCGGACTGTTGCGCGACAACGGACGCGTCCTACGAGGAGCCGAGATCGATCAACTGGACGCTACACAATTGGCGGCGGTGATCGATGACGTAGACGTCTTCGCACGAGTGTCACCAGAACACAAGGTGCGCATCGTAGAAGCTTTTCGATCTCGCGATCACATCGTAGCTATGACCGGGGACGGCGTTAACGACGCTCCAGCGCTCAAGCGCGCGAGTATCGGCATCGCAATGGGCATTACTGGCACGGATGTCTCCAAAGAAACAGCCGACATGGTATTGACGGACGATAACTACGTCAGCATTGTGTCGGCGGTGGAGCAGGGCAGGGTGATCTATTCGAACATCCGGAAATTTGTGTACTTCCTGTTGAGCTGCAATCTGTCTGAGATCGCCGTCATATTCCTGGGTACACTGGCAGGCGCGCCGTCACCATTGACCGCAATTCAACTGTTATGGCTTAACCTGCTCACCGATGGCGCTCCGGCACTGGCCCTAGGTGTCGAAAAAGGCGATCCGGATGTAATGAGCCATCCCCCCAGATCAGCCAAAGAACCGATCATCAATTTCAATATGCAGGTCGGAATGGTGGTGCAGACCATCGTATTGACGAGCGTAACGCTGTTGGCCTTTGCTATCGGACGCCACAAGATGTCGGATAGTTGGGCGTTGGCGCGCACCATGGCCTTTGTCACACTTTCTGCGGCAGAAGTGGCATGCGCCTACACAGCGCGCTCGGAACTCAATGCGTTGCGCAAGATCGGATTCTGGACCAACAAATTCATGCAGTACGCCGCCGGAACATCGATACTGCTGCTGGTGCTGGTCATCTACGTGCCGTTCTTGCGGAACGTGTTCGACACTGTGACACTCAACGTCACAGAATGGGCGATACTGCTGCCGTTAATTCTGCTGCCAGCAATAGTCGCAGAAACTACGAAGATTTACCTACGGCAACACGCAGCATCTATGGAAGGTGCTCGAAGCAATCATTAGGGCACTTTTTGCGCCATAAGGCACACACCATGCAAGGCTTTTATTGCGACGAGTTTACGCTGCCGTTGCCACCCGATCATCGCTTTCCGATGCGGAAATACACTCTGCTGCGAGAACAAATCGTCGCGGAGGGCATCCTAGCTCAAACTTCCTTGGAAGTGCCACCCGCAGCAAGCGATACTCAACTGCTGCGAGCACATACACCTGAGTACGTCCACAAAGTGGCTACGGGCACACTCACAGAGAAAGAAATCCGGAGGATCGGGTTTCCCTGGTCACCGGCGTTGGTTGAACGATCTCGCCGATCTACCGGTGGTACCATTGCCGCCTGCCGCGCCGCTTTCCAGGATGGCTTGGCCGTCAACCTAGCGGGGGGAACGCACCATGCGTTCGCTGATTTTGGCGCTGGGTTCTGTGTATTTAATGACGTGGCCGTAGCCGCACGAGCAATGCAGAAGGAGATGAAACTCGGACAGGTCGTAGTGATAGACTGTGACGTGCACCAGGGTGATGGAACGGCCGCTATATTTCGGGACGACCCGACCGTGTTCACATTTTCAATTCACGGCGCACGGAATTTCCCGTTTCATAAGCAGCAGAGCGATCTGGACATTGAGTTAGAAGATGGAACAGAAGACGCGCCATATCTCGACGCAGTAAGGCACGGGGTTGAGACTGCGCTGGCGCTGGTCGATGCCGAACTGGCAATTTACTTGGCGGGAGCCGATCCTTACGTGGGCGACCGGTTGGGCCACCTGGGTATAAGCAAGGCGGGATTGGCGCAGCGCGATCAATTCGTAATTGAAGCTTGTCGCGATCGGCTGATCCCCGTGGCGATTGTGATGGCAGGAGGCTACGCCCACGATATTCAGGATATCGTCGACATCCATGCCCAGACAATCCGCGTTGCGGTCAATGTCGCGAAAGAGTGCGACAGCTCTTAATCGCCTTGAGCTGCGGCATAAAAGCGAGCGTCGCGTGTGGGGAACGCGACGCTCTAGCGGGTGGGGTGGTGGGATGTCCTTTACGGACGTTTGAGGACAGTATAAAGAAACTATAGACAACTGTCAAGTATTTACAACACAAAAAATGAGTAAATCGCGCCATTACGAAACAAGCAAGGCACTGAACATTTATCGAAGGGCCTCGATCACGGCGGTCACAAGCTGAGGATCGATCTGGTCCTGCAAGTAGGCGCCGCGGTACTGGAACGAGGTTGGTTCAGCAACCTCAATCACTGACCATGACCGGTCGTCGTAACGCGCATCCGTAATTTGAGCGAAATCAAAGATGCGATCCGTCCGTTGACCGATAAATCTTAGATGTTCCTCAGTGACGAACAACTTTCCCGAATCGATAACGGGTTGAGAAGTGGCCCGCGACAGTAACATCCGCGAGGGAGCCTCAGTCAAACTGACCGCACGCAACACTTGCAGGATGGGACTCTCAAACGTCTCCTGCGCCCAGGAGACATCTTGCGGAGGTTGAAGCCAGGAAAAATCGCCAACCTTGGCCTGCTGGACGCGCATCCTTTGCACGTAGCCGTTCCTGCTGATTTGCGTAGCGTCATCTCCCGACAACCAGCCACCTTTGCCAAGCCAGATCGAGACATAGTAATAGCGTGGCGCGCGGCTAAACCGGCGATACCGGATTCGCCATTGAAACGGCGAATCCGGATCATAATCAAATTGCGCAACAGCACCACAATGACGGCATTTAATCCGCAGAAGTTGGCTGCCAAAACCAAACAACGTACGACCGACGACAAGGTCTGTGGATCCCTCTGTGTGGCAGTACAAACAGCCTTGCAGAGGGGGTAGACTGCGTAGGATGTCGTCGCTCACAGCGATATTGTCGCTCACGACGTCGCCCATAGCCTGTTTTTCTCCACCGATCAGAGGGGTTTCAAGAATCCCATCCGATCGCGTACCGACTCGAGAGTTTTTTCTGCGACCGCGCCCGCGCGCTCAGCGCCGCGCGCCAGCAGGCTATCGATGTATCCATTTTCGCTAGTCAGTTCGCGGTAACGCTGCTGGATTGGTACAAGCCCAGCATTTACGACTTCAACGACTTCTTTCTTGAGATCGCCATAACCGCGCGCCGACGCGAAATGCGCCTCAATGGAGTCGCGGGTCTCTCCTGTGAAAGCCTGGTAAATCTCCAAGAGATTGTTTACACCAGCATTGACAGGATCGTTGCTAAAGGCAATCTCGCGACCGGAATCCGTAACAGCCCGCATGAGTTTTTTCTTTACACGATCGGGAGGATCGAGCAAATACACGGCGTGATATTCGGAATCAACGATGCTTTTGCTCATCTTAGCAGTTGGATCATCGAGTCCCTTTATCCGCGCACCCGAAGGCGGAATCATGGCTTCCGGCACTGTAAATGTATCACCGAACAAATGATTAAAACGCTGCGCCAGATCGCGCGTTAGTTCCAGGTGCTGGCGTTGATCGTCACCAACGGGTACGGCATCAGCGTGATAGAGCAAGATGTCGGCGGCCATCAATACCGGGTAATCCAACAAACCCGTTCCCACAGAATCGGCCTGCTGCTTAGCAGATTTATCCTTGAACTGAGTCATCCTGTAGAGCCAACCCAGCGGAGTGACGCAGTTCAGGAGCCAAGCCAGCTCACTGTGGGCCGGGATATGAGACTGCACAAACACTGTCGACACCTCAGGGTCGATGCCGCATGCCAGATACAAAGCAGCCACTTCGCGGGTCTTGTTGCGCAGTTGGGCCGCATCGTAAGGAACAGTGATAGCATGCAGGTCTACGACGCAGAAAAAGCTCTCGTAGTTATGCTGTTCGCGCGCCCATTGTTTGAGAGCGCCGACATAATTACCAATCGTCAAATTTCCCGACGGCTGAACGCCAGAAAGAACTCGTTTGCGTGTCTTCAGGCCGCTGTCAACCATAGATTCGAGCACCTTATCGTTGTGTTACCATGATAGCGAAAGTGTGGCAGGATTGTAACATTGGCCACGGCAAGGAGCAACCATCAGCCAGGAATCAAAACGGACCTGTAAGATTGAAAACGTGACAGGTCCGTCCTCATGTGTGCCGCCGGCAGGGCTCGAACCCGCGACGCCTAGTTCCGAAGACTAGCGCTCTATCCACTGAGCTACGGCGGCAAAACTGTGTTGATCGTACCACGCCGATCAGTGAGAATCAAGCCGGGATTTGAGAGCTATCTGGGGAGAAACCGAAGCTTGTGCCAGTCTACGCTAAGGCGAGAACGGCACCCCGCCGCTTAGCGCTGGTCTGGAGACGTGAACCAATTCAGGTTGGAGTGCGTGACCGCCACACCAAGATCGTCACCAATGTGTTCTTGTATCCGCAGCGCCTGAGTGAGCAGGCGGCGAATCTGTTGAGGCGAGGCGGCGTCATTTTCGGCAGGTATTTTCATATAGGCTACTGCCAGATTGTTGCACGCACGGGCATAACCAACCATGTCTTTAGCGCGATCTAGCAAGTCCACGGCAAATAGCAAGTATCGCACGGCGGTTTCTGGCTGACCCAGAGCCTCGTGAACCTGTCCTAATGTCGACAACACGCGTCCCCGATTGGGATGATCGGCAGGAAGCTGAGTTAGCGCACGATCGGCAGCCTCTAACGCATCTTCAAAACGACCTTGTAACAGATAGGCCTGTGCCGCCATACCCCACGAGCGCGCGGACCAGACTTCCAACCGACTGAGCCACGCCATTGCTTGATCGGGCGCCCGTCTGTCCAGAGCGATCTGACCCAACTCGTGTATACAGCGCGCAATGCCAAAATCTGATTCGAGCCGCAGATACATGGTATGCGCCGAAGAAGCCAGATCGTGAGCCTCATGCCAACGTGCCTGATATCGCCTGACAACCGCCAACTCAGCCAAGGAAGCAGCTTTTTCCATTTCCCAGTTATTGGCCGCCGAATAGAAGGCTTCGGCATCTTCAAGATGCGTGGCGGCCTGATCCAGACGGCCAAGCCAACGCAGCGCGATGCCTTGACTCAGATGTAACCATGCTCTACACGAACTCGGGACAACCAGCATCCAGCAGCAAAGATAGGTAAG
The DNA here is from genome assembly GCA_963826505.1 of uncultured Chloroflexia bacterium. GTDB lineage: Bacteria > Chloroflexota > Anaerolineae > Aggregatilineales > Aggregatilineaceae > CAWGXG01. The sequence continues at coordinate 1,031,793 of CAWGXG010000008.1, read as the reverse complement.
AGCTCCACTGTCCCCACAAGCCCTGTTCGGTGATCTGAGGGGCAAGGGCGACTGCATAACCGCACTGAGTGTCGTTCTCGATGCCCAATTTCATAGCCAGGTGAAGGGCGGATAACGCGGCGGCAGGTTCTGGCTGGTCCAATAACCATGACACCAGCCAGTCAAGTTGACGCCTAACAACTACAGAAGTTGGTTCATCCTGAGATATCACCAAATTAGCCAGATTGTTTTCTGACAGGAAGACACGCGCCAGAGAACACACGCCGTAGCTTGATCCTTCCGATTCCGTTTTCGCTTCTAGCCAGAAGGTGTCGATCAAGCGCCTTAGCGAACAAGCCACGGCCTCTTGTGATAGCCCGGAAAGCGCCTGAAGGGTCCGATATGGTATGTTCGCACCTTGAGACGAATAGAACAGCGTGATCAATAGAATACAGCGCTCATCTCGGGATAGATCGTCCCACATGTTCCGGTAGAGCTGGACCGTTTCTGTTTGGAGCAGGGCAGATTGAATCGGGATATGCTGGCCCAACTTCAACCCCAACTGTATCGCCAGCGGATTACCGCCTACCGCAGACCACAATGCCTCAAAACGGGATAACCATCCCTGCGACCCCGAAGACTCTTCGCGCTGCATGGTTTTTTCCGCCAGGGAGAGCGCTGTGGCGTGATCCAGTTCGGGAACAGCAATCTCATAGGCCCAAATCGAGGCGGGCGCTTTGACACGGCTTGTCACCACCACACGGGCGGCGTCAAACAGCCGCATGACCTGCTCGGCCAAGGTCGGCGAGTCCAAGATGATCTCGGCCTGATCCAGCACGACCATCACCTGATGAGAGTTCAAATAGGCACGCAGAATACGCTCTGGCGGGGTCTGATCCACAAGAATCAGGCCCAATCTAGACACACTTTCATAGGCAAGAGAGGGTGGTGTAGCCGAAATTTCCGCGACATCAAGCCATAGAATCTCATCTAGAATTTCGGCATCCACAGCGCGATGCGCCAAAGTCAGCGCGATAGAGGTCTTTCCGATCCCGACAGGGCCATGCAGTACAAGATGATGGGGCGGATCAGCATCGTTAAGTATGTGTTCAGCTGTCCCCAAGATCGACTCAATGCCCTGGAGTGTCGACGATGGCAGGGCAGGCAGGGACAAGCGCAAACGTTGTTGAAGATGCCGCTGCCGTGCATCACGTTCACGAGCTATCAAGACCCGAGTAAACCGGTAGATTCCGAGGCGGTGACGACGGCGAAGCGTCCGTATATCCTGGCGAACCCGACCCGCGATCTCTTGCATGTTCAAATTGCGTTCGACACACACATAGCGATGATACAACAAGCTCCATGCCTCTAATTCCGTATTTGCTGACGAAAAATCATCTTCCAAGCCCTCCTGAGCACACCCTGGGGCAGGGGAGGGAAGATTGACAACCCCCCGAAGATAAGCGTAGCGCTCAGAAATCACGGCTGTGAGATATTCAAACACGACCACTTGCATCATGACGGAGTTTGAACCAAGATGAGGCTGAGCCAGCAAGAGTTGAACGTCAAGAAACAAGAACAAAGGATGTTCACGCAGATCGCGACCAAGGCGCATGGCTTCAAGCACACGCTCGACATCTTGCTCGTTCAATGATGGAAACTGAGCTCGCGGTGTTGCCACAAAAGACTCTGATCACGCTTATGTCACTAGATAGATAAGCATGATGATACCTTTAAATTGTAGTGAGAGGCAACATAATAAAGCTATTCTGCTGAGGAAACTCTCGAGGAAATCGGCTACAACTTAACGGGGAATGCAGTCACCATAAAGCGTTCGGGAAAGACACGATGTTAGCGTTCACACCTACGCGTTTGTACATCTGAACGCCGGAGAATGTGTCACCGATCACACCATCATGGATGGCCCACGATCGACCACGCACTGAACGATGCAACTCAGGAGACCGAAACGGCGTTGAACCATCGAGAGCAGCCAACGCTCGGCCACCAGTGGAAAACGCATCCTGGATTGTCTTCATCTTCTGAAAACCACGCGCATAGGTAAATCCATAGCGCTCAAACGCGATAGCGTTATGATAAAACAAGGGTTCGATTAAGAAGAGTTGATGCCCCATCGCACTCACAAACTGTTCAAAGGTGGGTAGAGCCGAGCGAAACACACGTAGGCCGCGGCGTACCTGACCAGGCGCCAAACCCGCTTGCATCGCACGCAACTCCTCAGAGATATTCCGCCCGCATGTGCCAAGCTGAGTCGTTTGGCCATGCGCGTCCACATCGACGTTGAAACGGGGTGAATTAGGATCGTTGACGACGACCATCATGACCACGAGTTGAGAATTGAATGTGTCACCCATGTGCAGATATAGCGCTGGGTCCTTGGATTCTGGCTCATGGTACACGGTGATCTCTACGGATGCGCTGCCGCTGGGACAGCGGATCACAATCTCCGTTCCTGCCTGAAATATGACAGTATCCGGGTCGATCTCAAACATGGGATAAACCCAATTGGGGATCAACGTCCGGTATATCGCGTATTTCCGGTCTTGGGCAAGATCGTTTATCTCGCGAATGGAGCCGGGCCAAAACGCGCCACTGCGAGTCGTCATACCATCACCGCTTGCTCTCGCGCATCGAGCGTTCTATCTGGCGTTGAGAATCGCGTTGCCGCAGGCTTTCACGTTTGTCGTACTGCCGCTTACCGCGTGCCAAAGCGATCTCAACTTTGGCGCGTCCGCGCGAAAGATAAAGAACAATCGGCACAATCGTCAGCCCTTTTTCTTGCACGCGGGACATGATGCGGTTGATCTCTTTGCGATGGAGCAGCAGTTTGCGCGGGCGAAGCGGATCATGCCCATAGCCGCCAGATTGTTCATAGGTGGCAATGTGCGTATTGAGCAACCACAACTCACCATCGCGCGCCTGGACAAACCCTTCGCGCAGATTCACTTGACCTGCTCGGATAGATTTGATCTCTGAGCCGACCAACACCAGACCTGCTTCAAATGTGTCCAATATTTCGAAGTCGTGCCGGGCTTTGCGGTTGGTCGAGATCACTTTACGATTGGTTTCCATCACTGATTCCTGTTCCTGGAGTCGCTGACGGCGATTCTGTCAGCAGGTTGTCTTTGATATAGGCCAACGCGGCCACAATGAACGGATCCTGGTCGAGATTGGCGCTTTCCTGATCCTTCACAGATACGTCAGGAGTCAAGCCCTTACCCTGAATCGCGATATCATCCGGCGTGAACCAAAGGGCGGTTGTCACATGCACCTGCGAACCGTCCGGCAGATCGTGCACATATTGCACTGAACCTTTGCCAAAGCTGGTGCGACCCACCAGCACAGCGCGACCTCTATCCCTCAGCGCACCCGCCACCACTTCGGACGCACTCGCGCTGTTTTCGTCTATTAGCACGATTACTGGGACGTTCTCAGCGAGATCCCCGTCCTTTGAACGGTATACGATCTCTTGCCCGTTACGGTTGCGTTGGGTCACCACGACACCCGCATTGAGGAAGAGATCGCCGATGCCTACCGCCTGGTCGAGCAACCCACCGGGATTTCCGCGCAAGTCGAGTATCAACGCCTGGGCGCCTTGATCAAGCATCTGTTGCACTTCATTCTGGACAGATTGCACCGCTTTTTCGTTGAAGATATACAGGCGCACGTAGCCCACATCGCCGAACATGTGAGAATTGATGATGGGCATTTCAACGACGGCTCGCGTGACTTGCACCGTAAACTGAGTGCCATCAGAAGGGCGATCGATGGTGAGTGACATCTGTGTACCAACCTCGCCGCGTAACAAACTCAACGCGTCGGTCAAAGACATCCCCTGAATCGATGTGCCGTCGACCTCCAAGATGACATCGCCCGCCTTCAAACCGGCCTGATCGGCCGGAAAATCGGGAAACGGAGAGACGATTTCAACCTGACCGTCAGAATTCTGAGTTACATAAGCTCCGATACCACCAAATTCACCGGCCGTAACCTGACGCGCATATTCGGCCTTAGTGGGAGGGTCAAAGAACGTATACTGGTCCCCTACAGACGCGAATAGCCCTTGGAGCGCTCCATAGACCAGGCTGGTGTTTTCCGGCATCTGATAATAATAGTCCTGGTCCAAGATATCCCAACCCTCCCAAAATACCTTGAAGTCCTGGTTATCATGGGGCGAGTCGGTTGAGTTGGAATATAAGACGCCGCCTAAGAATGCGACACTGGCAATAATAATGATCAGGAACAGAACGCGAACATCGAGCAACGGTTTTGGATGAGCGCTCGAAGATTCTGAACCATTGGAGACGGGAGCATTCATTGACATCAGGCTTTCCTTCAGTCCATCAGTTATTGGTCAGAATCGGCAGGTTGGGCGCGAAGATAGCGAACCGCTTCGCCCAACTCGACATCACGCCCGTCTTCGGCAGGAATCATCTCAATGTCGGGATTCAATCCGTTGCCATTGATAGCCCGATGGGCAGGAGTGAACCATTCTGCCGAAGTGATGTGAATAGAGGATTCATCAGACAACCTGAAAATAAGCTGCACAGATCCTTTTCCATAGGTGGTCTGTCCGATCAAGATACCGCGACCCCGGTCTTGAACGGCCCCAGCCACAAGCTCGGCAGCGCTGGCGGTTCCATGATCGACGAGAATCACAAGCGGCAGATCGAGCCCCGGCCCGCCAGCAGAGGCCGTTGTCTCCGTTTCATCTTCCCGTGTACGTTCGTAGAATACAACGCCGCCGTCAAGAAACTCGGATGCGACCTCCACCGATTCCTGCAACAATCCACCCGAGTTACCGCGCAAGTCGAGGACCAGCGCGACAACTCCTTGACCTTTCAGTTCCGTGAGCGCAGTCTGCAGCTCTTCCGGCGTTCTGGCAGTGAAGCGGATGATCTGGATATAGCCGAATGAGGGTTCTTCAACCAGAGTTCGCCAGACAACAGAAGGAACCATGACGACTGCAAATTCGATCTTGTAGTCGCTTACCGCATTGGTACTTGGGTCGCGAACAGTGATGGTTACGCCGCGCCCATCACCGACTTCACCACGAAGCAAGCGATCCACGACGTCCAATCGTTCTCCAGATTGAATAGGCGTTCCGTCGACAGCAGTAAGAACGGCCCCGTCGGGGATACCGGCCGTTGCCGCTGGGCCATCTCGGAAAGGATAGAGCTCAAACAGACCCTGTTCGTTCAGTTTAACCTGGACGCCAATACCACCATATTGCCCGGCCAGGACCTCCGACTCATTTTGGGCGACCGGAGGATCAACAAAGAAGGTATAAGGGTCCTTCAATTCGCCCACATAACCTCTAATCGCGGCGTATACCAATTGATTTTCGGGAGGAAGCTCACGCAAATAATGCGCATCGACCAGGTTCTTCACTTCATCAAGCAAAGGAAACTGCTCGCTGCTACGCTCTTGTGCCGTAACAGGAACGCGATCGCGCACAATGAAACCCGCCAGAAAAGCAATACTGAGCACCAAACCCGTGAGCACTCCTCGGGTAATAGCATCCAGCAGATAGCGCCTCGATTTTCCAGTCCGGTCCATGCGTCATGCACCCCTTACATTAGGAAACCACCGAAATTCTATCATACCGCGCTATTGAAATTAAGCACGAACCGAATTGTCCTTCAATTTTGCCTGCATTATCGGAATTTCCCTGAATATGGGTGTGCTATTATCATACATGCAGGTGAATTTGGGACGCCTGTCTAAGTAGGCCGCTAGTCGGGAGAATTCTCTATGCAAGAGTCACACAGACCTCTCGTGTTGGTTGCCGATGATGAACAAAACGCCGTCCTCCTGCTGCGTCGTATTCTTGAACGCGATGGATTTGCCGTAGAGAGCGCGAAAGATGGGATCTCAGCGTTAGAAAAAGCGCGAACGCTCAAACCGGATCTAATCCTGCTAGATGTGCAAATGCCCAGACTCAATGGGTTCGAAGTCACCGCACGTCTCCGCGAGAATCCAGAAACGGCCCGCATTCCGGTCATATTCGTGACTGCGGCAGCACGCGAACCATCTGATGTCGCACATGGGTTGCAGCTCGGCGCGGATGATTATGTCCGCAAACCGTATGACTATCACGAGTTATTAGCGCGTGCGACCAGCAAAATGCGGGCGCGCCAGCTAGAGGATCGCCTCCAGAAGCGCAGTGAAGAATTGGAAGCACTGGCCCGAATCGGTGCCCAGTTCAATGAAGAGCTGGGACTAAGCGATCTCACCGAACGCATTCTGACCATTGCCCGAGATGAATTTCAATCGGAACGAATCACTCTATATTTGTTCGACGAACAACGCCATTTGCTTCTATGCCAGAACCTTCAGGGCATTGTTTGGGATCCGCGCGAATCGGAAATGCGGCTAAGCGAGGAACAAGGATCGGCGGCGGCGCTCGTCTATCGCAGTGAGGAACCCGCATTGATCGAAAATTCCGAACTGGATGCAGATTTGGATATGCGCTTTCGATCGGCAATGGCGGCACCCTTGAAACATCATGGAAAACTCTTGGGCATTCTGTCTGTTGAACATGAGGAACCAGACCATTTCGGTGAAAACAAACTGCGCATGCTGCGCTCGATCGGTGAACAGGCGGCGCTCGCAGTGCGAAATGCACAACTTTACGCCACCCTGCAGGGCTATGTACAAAACCTGGAAGCGATGGTTGAGGCGCGCACACAAGAATTGAGAAACATGCAGGAGAAGTTGATACAAAGCGAGAAGCTCGCTGCTTTGGGTCGTCTCTCAGCGGGAATTGCACACGAGGTCAATAACCCCTTGCAGCCCATATTGAACTGCCTGGAAGTCGCCATCGAAGACCTTGACAATGATGAGCCTGTCGATCCTGAAGGGTTGCGCGTGGCTGAAATGGAAGTGCAACGTATCAAAAGTATTGTGTCCCGGCTGCTCGATTTTGCACGGCCAACCACAGGTGATAAGGTCCAAGTCGATTTACCCGTGCTGGTCAATGAAGTCTTGGTCTTGTTGAACAAGCAGACAGAACGGGCGCACATCCAGATTGAGACACGGTTAGACCCCGTGCCGTTGTTAGACGGTAATCCCGTTCAACTCAAACAAGTCATCCTGAACCTGCTTCTCAACGCTTTTGAAGCTATGCCCGAAGGCGGACGCATTTTGGTTGAAACGCATCCGTCGAATGATCGTGATGGTGTGTTGTTGACAGTGAATGACACCGGTCATGGGATGGGTGGTGAAATCATGGCGCGGATTTTCGAGCCGTTTTATTCAACAAAAGAGCAGGGCACGGGATTAGGATTGGCCGTCACCTATGGCATCATCCAGGGCCACGGCGGAGAGATAACAGTCGAGAGCGAAGAAAACGAGGGCAGCCGTTTCACAATCTGGCTGCCCCTCAGTTCACCAAATACTATGTGAAGATAGCGCTAGATTCGAAAATCCAGCGTATCGTCAGATCAGGAGGTTTGCCAGTATGATTGAAAGGTTGCCATGCCCACGTCAGCCGGACCCAACTGACCAGCAGTGAACCGGATGGCATCGCTAACAGGAACAACCGCCCGATAGAGTGTGTCGTGCTGTGCGCTTTGGCAGCGGTTGACTGAAACGCCCACCGCAGGCAATTCATTTTCCACGGCGGTCGCTTGCTGAGCAGCGATAGCCATGCCCTGTTCCACGCTAGATACCAGGCTCGTGCCAGGAGTGACACAAAATTCCACGAAAAGGGTATTTCCCAACTCGCTCTCGGCTACAACTGCGCGTTCTTCATTGCCCAGGCTTGCAGTTTGCAGCGCGGTCTCAGCAGCGCTGAGCGCAGCCGTAACCTGATCTGATTGCGCTTCAACAACATCCAGCGGACCCGGATCGGCGGCTTTGGCTCCACCTTTAGAACCCAAGACAATCACCAGGACGACGATCAACACCGCCACCAACAATATGACCGGGATTGCCCACACCCATCGCCGACGACCACCGCGTTCCGTGAGGATCGTCGGTTGGGATTCAGAAGGTAATTCTTCATCCTCCAGCATCTCGGAGTCAATTTCAAATAATGTGCTCAAATCTTCGTCGTCTGCCGCAAGGGCGTTGGCCGCAACGTCCTCCGTTTCTGCTTCAGCGTCATCTGTGAAAAAGGCGTCTGTTTCCAGATCGGCAAACGGATCTTCGTCGTCCACAACGAAAGCGTTCACCGAACCGGGCGTTTCGGAAAAAACATCTGTGGAGAAGATTTCGCGTTCAAACTCGGTATCTGTCTCCAGATCAAATTCATCTCGCGCCATGGCCCCCATACGAAGCTCATCTTCGGAAAAAGGCTCTTCAGCTAGAAAAGGCTCATCCTCCAAAACCGCAAACGGATCTTCCTCAGTAGGCTGGCCCTCAAAGCCGACAAGATCGTCCGGAGACGGATAGCGCTGTTCCAAATTGGACAGTAGCTCGTAGGCTTTGGATGCATTGGCGTAGTGTGGGTCGAGTGATAGAACTGTTGATAATGCCTGTCGAATCTCGTCGCGGTCGCGTGTCGCATGGGCCATTAACCACCAGGCATGTACATTATCTGGGACCTCGTCCAAAAGAGGACGAAGGATCGCTTGCGCTTCATCGATCCGATCATGCCTAATCAATCTATAGGCACGCCTGAGCTGTTCCAGAGTATCATCCATTCTTTGTCGTCCTCCGGTGCATCGCGCAACACGATGAGTTGGTTAAGATGCATTATATCCGGACTGCGGCACGACGCAAGCCGACTGCGAAGCCAAAGTGAAAATCGGCCCAGGTGGGCTATAATGAGAATATGCGCCACGAGCGGCAAAACATGAATACACCGGAGATATGATGCGCAGAAAGCGACTGCTACACATCGTTCTGGCCGTGGGGATTATCTTTACGATTGGCAAATTCGTGACGCAGGCGCGTTTCTTTGTTGCTGCTCAAGGGCCGCGTCTAACGTATGGTGAAACAGTTAATGGAGAAGTCACAGAACCTAACGAAGCGGATACTTGGGGGTTTGACGGTCTGCAAGGTGACGTCGTTGAAATTCGCATCACTCGTTCGGACGAGGCTTTCTTGCCCGTTATCGTGCTGCTTGACCCTAATAAGAACCTGCTCGTCAGTTTGACCTGGCCGGATCCTTCTTTGGCCGAAACCTCGTTCGTAGCAAGCCTCCATACCAGTGGCCCTCATGCCATTTCCGTAACGGGAAGGGACAATACGATTGGGCATTATGCACTCGGTATTGATCTTCAACAACCCGACTTTCAGACTGCTTCGGAAGGGAAAATCCTTGTATACGGGCGGGCGCTGGACGGCGCAATCGATGACGACAACTATCGGGAAAATTGGTCATTTCACGGCACACGGGGCGATATCATTGATGTGTCAATGCAAACGACAGCGGGGGACCTGGACCCGTATGTGTCGCTAATAACTCCTTTGGGCGATACGCTGCTTGCGAGAGGCATTACCGATCAGCCACAGACAGCCTCGCTACTGGCTGTGAAGCTCCCATCGACGGGCGTCTATACGGTTGTCGCGCGGCGTGCGGGGCCGAACCTGGGTGAGAGCGGTCAGACACGGGGAAATTACACGTTATCGTTGACGCTGCGTCAGGCAGGCGAAACTGACAGCGCGCCGACGCCGTTCAGTATTACGCCAGGAGCACAGCAACCCGGCCGTTTGACCGTAGATGCGCCCAGTAGTTTGTACCGCCTGACGGGCAGTGGAGTGTTGGCGATTACCCTGGAAATGAGCGACCCCACGCGCATTGGGACTGCGTCTATACTCGGATCGAATGGGGTGCTGCTGAATACATTTTCGGGCGTAGGAATTTTGCAGGCAAGTACAACAATCTCGTCCCCTAATGAAACCCTTATTGAGGTCAGTTCAGTTGGTCTCAACCCAACTACTTCTGCTGATTTTATGTTGACAGCTCACTGGTTGGCCACAGAGAAACGCGAATCCCGTCCTCTACGTTATGGAATCCCGCAGACTGCCCGGTGGCTTGGAAATCAGCAGCAGGCTTGGTATTTTTCGGGGCACACGGGGGACCTTATCACTCTTTCGCTGAGTCCTCAAGGGCCAGTCCTGAATGGGACACTGCAAATTCTCGGGCCGGACGGCGATCCCTTGGCTCAAAGAGCGGTACAGGACACCGTCCTGTGCCAGTCGTTGGCGCTTGAGAATGATGGTTTGTACGAGGTGTTGTTCAAGCCCCATGCGACCAGTGGCAATTACCAAATAGAGGTTGACCTCAACGGAGTCCATTACCGTTCCTTCGAACAGCGCTTCGAGTCTCAGTTTGCAGGGATATTTCCGACAGACCGGACGCACGCCGCAGTTGGACAATTGGCTTCGGCAGTTAGCGACGGCTGGCAGTTAGACATTACGCGCATCGGACTGTGGCGCTTTGAGATGATCCAAAATGATAGCAAAAGCAACGCGGGACTTGCTATCGAGGATCCCGAAGGTACGACACTGGCGGTGGCCGTGACAGACACGTTTACGCGAACGGCCGTGATCGAGATCGACCTCGATCATGTGGGGCGGTATCGTGTCGTTGCTTTTGATCCTACAGGAGAACAGCCGCAAGCTTATTCAATTTACGGCTATCCTAATGAAGGGGGAGTTCTTGCCCCCGATCAGTTGAAGAAAGGTGTATTAACAGCTGATGATGAATTGGATATATGGGTTATCAATGCGCCGCCGGAGTCGCTTATCACACTTGATATCACAGTTCCCGAAGGCGGCCCAATACCCGTTGTGAACGTCATCGGGCCCGATGGGTTGCTCGCGGCATCTTCTCAACAGAGTGAGGAGCCCAATCCGCTCACAATCGCCAGCGGAGCCGGCGGAGACTACCGCGTGTTTGTGGCTCCACCTGAAGCAGCCCAAAGCCGAGTCATTTACCACATTTTCGCGAGCACCAAAGTGCCTGTAGCGTGGGTGCCGTCCCAAAACCTGGAGACGGCGGCGCTATCTGCCTATGCGTCTGAAACAATCGCGCCCTTGATCACGCCCGTGCCCAATCCCAGGAGCATCGATATCTCCAAGACCATTACTCCGTATATTTCTTCCGATGACCCAGTGATACAAAGTGCTCGCCCAGCAGAATTTGAAACGTTAATGCGCGGCGTAGTTACTGACGCCATTCCATACCAAGCCTGGACATTTTCTGTCACGGCCGCGCAAATGTTGAGTTTCTCGGTTATTGCCCTCGAAGACGGTGCCGGACCGGACATAACAGTGATCGACCAGGCGGGGAGCGTTGTGGCTCAAAAGTTCGAGCACGACTTTACCAGCGCCTATCTGACCCATCAGTTCGCGACAGGCGGGAATTACGGGGTTGTGGTTCGAATAGATCGAGGAACGCATTATACGTTATGGATCGAGACTGTGACGGACATCGACGGCAGCGTGCCAGTAGTCCTTCCTGGACAAGTCATGGCGTATGGTGACACTGTCTACGGGGAACTACTCGGACAGATCTTGCCTACTGAGAGCTATTTGTTTTATGGCCACGCTGATGACCAAATTCTGGCCCAAGTGACTCGGACCGAAGGCAACGGTTTCTTCGAAATTACGCTGGAAAACGCTGTCGGGACAATTCTCGGTCAAGAAGATTGTCCAAACACCTGTATGAGCGCGGATTTGCATAACGTATTACTCCCCGCAGATAGCGTCTACCGCCTAACAGTCACACAATCTGACGGTCTTGAGACTGAAAGCGGGCGTTATTCCCTGCATTTGAATTTGCTTTCGGCGCAGCAATCGACAGAACGTGGCGGGGGTGTGCTGAACGGCCCACAGACTGCCGTGCTTAGCACTTCAAACTCTTCCCACCATTGGCTGTTTCAAGCTCAGGCCGGAGAACGCATCACAGTCCGAGTCCAGCCATTCGAGGGTCGTATGCCCGCACCGTTTGCTGTCGAAATCTCCGATAGCGCTGGTCATCCGTTTTTGCGGCGAGAAGGTCAACTGGGCCAGTTAGAACTGGTATTGAATGATGTAATTTTGCCCCGATTGGGAGTTTATCAGATTGTTATCACAGGAGGCCAGCGCGTTCAGTCCTCATACCGCATAGATCTCGCGCGCGATACGAGTGCACTGGGAGATAGCGGCAACATACTGCAATATGGGGAGACTCGTGGCAAGACCTTAACGGGAACTGATTTTCTGGACACTTGGGTATTTGCTGGGTCACAAAGCGATGTCGTCAGTGTGTCAGTAGAGCGCATTCGCGGTGACGACGCGTTCATAGGCTTTCAGCTTCGTGACAAGAACGGACAAGTCTTGGGTACCACACTTAGCGAACGGGGAGATTCCATCGCCCGCCTTGAACACGTGGAATTGGGCGTCACCGGGCATTATGCGGTTGTAGTCGGAAATCCTGACGAGAGTTATCAGGGAGAAACTGCTTACGAAATCACCGTGACGCTTGAAGCAACACATGCCCGTTCGATGGGAGCGGTTATCAACTATGGTGAGACGGTTCGAGGGACCTTGTTCCCTGATGATTCCGGTGATATCTGGTTGTTTCAGGGGCAACAGGGTGACGCGGTAACGATAACTCTGAGCGGAGACGACGCCACAGCGACTCCGTTTATCACGTTGATCAAGGCAGATTGGCAATCAGAAAGCCTGAATGGGCAACCTGCAGTTCAACAATCTGCACAAGTAATTGGCGAACAAGGAGGTCGTATAAGCGTGGTGTTGCCAAGCAGCGGACCGTATGCCCTTGAAGTGGAAAATTCGAAGCCGGCCGGGGGACACTACGAACTTCAGCTTGATGCCAGCCTAATTTCAGTGATTCTACACATACGATTCGAGCATCACAGGTTAGGCAGGGATCAATTGGCAGCACAGTTCCAGAAGAGGCCTGGAGTATCAGCGGTTCGGCCGGCAATGATGTTTCAATTGCCGTATCGCCCGAAAGCCGGTCCTCGCTCGCTCCTAAAATGGTTTTATCGGACTCCGACGATCATATTTTTTGCTCGACCGAGGGTTTATCCGGCCAACCCGTCCAGATCGCTGGATGCACACTCCCCGCAGACGGGACATACACTGTTGTTGTTGGACGACTCTTGGGAGAGCATGGCCTGACAAACGGACGCTATACGATTGCGATTGATCTGGTGCAATCCCCTACAGACCTCATTACGGCTACTTCCTATGGAGTTTTGCAGCGCGGGATGCTTAACAATACACATTCGTCCGAAACTTGGCGGTTTGACGGTACGCAGGGTGATGTGGTGCGTCTTGAGGTCGAGTCTACATCGGGCGATCTCGATTCTGTGTTGCGCTTGTATTCGATGGACGGCCTGCTCATCGCGTCTGGCGATGACGAACACGCGCTTGACCCGATAGTGGACGCAATTCTGCCGCAGAATGGTAGTTATCGAATTGTCGTTGAGCGTTTCAATGGACAGTGGGGGGTGACTTCAGGAAACTACGCTTTGGCAATCACGCCGATCTACCAGACCAACGCGAAGGAACCGACAGCCAACGTGCTGAATTTCGGGAGCAGCGCAAGCGGGGTCGTTGATAGCACGGCCCCCACCGATGAATGGGATTTTGTAGGAGAAAAAGGTGATACGGTAAGCATAGAGCTTCGATTCAGCGCTGACGACTCGCCGCTACAACTGGTTTTGCGTGATCCGTTCGGCAACGCGCTGGTAGAAGGCATACGTGATGGAGAGACTTCAAATATTTCGGCGTTTGTTTTGCCCGCACGTGGGAAATATTACATCGAAGTGCGCCGTCCGAGCGACGCGCGAGCTGCGTTTAGTCCCTACGCGCTGGGGTTGCACCTTGACGCCATGGCCGCAGAAACTGCGAGTCCCGGCGGATATGCCGTAATTGGTTCTTCAGTAACCGGGCGTTTTTTGTCTGTTCCTGCAACGCATGCCTGGGTGTTCACAGCGACATCTGGCGAATTGGTCGGATTCCTAATGCAAACGCTCGATGGCACGACGAATCTACAAGGTATCCTGCTTGCCCCGGACGGCAGCACTGTCGCCACGTTAACAAGCTGGTCTGATGATCCTGTATATATGCCTTACAGTGGGACATACACGCTGTTGGTCGGCGGTGACGGAATCACGGCAGGAACTATCTATCGTCTGACATTCCGCTCGGCTGATAACGCTGACGGACAGGCCGCTGTTCTCACTCCGACTCGGGACGGTTATGGCTCGATTACAAATTTGAATGCGAGAAATATGTGGGATTTCGATGCTCACACCGGAGAAGTTATTTGCGTCAGGGTCGAAGCACTTTCAGGGAATCTTGAGCCCACTTTGACACTGTGGGACTCGACCGGACGTGCGTTGTCCGAGGGAAAGAGTGCACGCACTTTGCTTGGCGCATATTCAGAACTTTGCGGTATCAAGGTTCCCGCTACAGGCGTGTACCATGCCGTTGTAAGCCGCGCGGGTGGTGAATTGGGCAGCCAGACCGGGACGTATCGCATTCTTTTACGCAGTCGACCGATATCGGCGCGGGCAGCACGGGCAAAAGATGTAACGTTTGGTCAGGTTATCGATGCGAATCTGACCGGGCAGTCCCCTGAAGTGTACGCTTTCCGCGCGTTGGCCGGAGATGTGATCGCGTTATCAGCGACCACAGAAACCCCAGGGTCTGTACCTACCTTAAGCCTGGAAACAGAAGACGGGCAGTTGTTATCCGCGTCAACTGGGCAGGTGGCAAACGAGACCCGCATTAGCGCGTTTGTCGTGCCCTCGACCGGTCGTTACATAGTTGTGGTGGATCGAGAAACCCCAGGAGCGATTTATTTCCTTGCCTTGCGACGAGACGCCAACGCGCCTCCGGGGAGCGTGACCCGTGCGCTCTCAACATCACAGACATTCTCGGATAACGTGATCGATCCTGCGCAACCGACCTACTGGATTGTGAGCGGAAAAACTGGGGAAGTGCTGACCTTTGTAGTCGACACCACGGGCGGCGGCCTGACGGCTGACGAAACGCTTTTTGCTCCGTCGGGAGACATCATAGGGATTGCCATTGAAGGGGTGAGCTCTCGGCAAACAGTTATTGGTCCCGTTCGTTTGCCAGAAGATGGCGATTTCACGCTAGTTATTAGGTCGTGGATAGGTGCTGACGGAGGCACAACGGGTGGCTTCACTGTTCGGGCCGATATCGCTGAACCAGGTATATCAGGGTCTGATGGTGGGACGATCTGGGCACGACAAAGAACGGTTTATGGCGGATTGATCGAGGAAGACAACCAAGATGTTTGGGATTTTCAGGGACAGGCCGGGGAGATCGTTTTCATCCGCGCGGAGAAAGATCCTGGCCCGGGTGAACTTGCGATGAGACTTTTCGGCACAGAAGGAGAGCCAATCGCGCAGAGTGCCCCAGCAACAGAATTTGACGGCGCCGATATCGCTTCAGCGCTATTGCCTCTCGATGGCACCTATTCGATTGTTGTAACCGGGACAATCACTGATCAAGCGCCGATTGATTATCGCCTCGCCGTCGGTCAAGTGCAAAGTCCGATGGTTACAAGTATGCGCCGGGCCACCGGGTTGGGCTATGGCGAGTTGCAAAATGGGACAATCACAGATAACGAAAGGCGGCGGGCATGGGCATTCTGGGGGCAGGGTGGGGATCGAATCGGTGCGCGAGTCAGTCTGGTCAGAGGATCATGGACTCCGACGCTTTATCTCATTGGCCCAGATGGTTCTATTTTGGAGGCCAGCGATATTGTATCTGACGGGGTACTGAGATTAGACGACGCACTGTTGCCGCAGACCGGTTTCTATGGCCTGGTCGTGGAGAGAAAAGCGACGGAGTCGGACTCTGTCGTTGAGTTTACGATAGACCTGGACAACCTGCCGGGCGGTGCGTTGTGGCAAGGTTCCCTTTATGATTACGGAACTGGTGATTTGACCGCGTCTGCTTTTGTCAATGAGTGGAGCATCACTCCCGACTATTCAGGTGACTACCTGGTGACGATTGATACATCGGGCTTTGTGCCAAGAATGTATATTGTTTCCCCGACCGGGAGTATTGTGAATAGTGAAAACAGTTCCACTCAACAAGCCACGGTTATAGCTTATCTGCGCGGCGGAGAAACCAGCCGCCTTGTAGTTTCAGGCGGTCCCAATACGACCAAGGGGCATTTCGACCTGCATCTCATACCAGCCAGCATAATTACTGGAGGCGGCGCACTGGACGAAAACAGAATCAATGTGGGGCGGCTTGAGGACGCACATTTTACCGATGATTGGACCTTACAAGCGACAGCGGGCAGTTCTGTTACCGTATCGGCAGCTCGGATATCCGGCGACCTCGTGCTTTCTATGGAAGTATTCGATGAAAACGGGCTGCTGCTTCAGACTTCAGATTCCGGTGACAATGGGGGGTTAACAGTAACCGCCGTGGCGCCTGCCGATGGAACCTATCATTTACTAGTTTCGCGAAATGGCGAAAGCGCTGGGACCACAAGTGGAAACTACGTTATCGGGATCCAGGTTTCTGAATAGATGCGAATCAGCGCCGACCTCAAGTATACTGAAGTCGGCGCCGAGAATTGTTCGACTGGGTAGTTGAAAAGCTACTGCTGCACTGGAATCGCGCTGATATTGCCGTCAACGAGTACATAGAGCTTGGATACCCAACCGCGCCCAAAGGGGCTTTCAACCAACCACCAGCCGTGATCCTGACTCTGGGCAACAATCTCCATCCGCGTGCCGGCGTACACAGCTCCCAACGTGGAAAATGAGCTGTTGGGGCCAGAACGAATATTGAGTGCACCGGTCACAACGACCGCCATAGGTGCCGCCAAAGCGGGCTCTGGAGCAGTTCCGCTAGCTACATCTGCTGCTCCGGGGGCCGTCCCTCCAGGCGCAACATATGGAACAGACGAAGTGTCACCGCGCACGATAACATAGAGCGCGCTAGCCCATCCCGTACCCACGGACGTATTTAGTAACCACCAACTCCAATCCATGGAATGACCAATGATTTGAGTTTCGGTTCCACCTGCGAGCGTGCCGATACGATCGTATTGGGGCCCTGGACCAGAACGAATATTGAGTGCACCTGTGTTTATGATCGCGATTGGCCCCGCGATCGCGGCCCCGGCGGCGCTCGAAGTGGTAACTGGGGAAGCTCCATACTCGTTGCGTGTAGCTACAAATCCAGAATAGATCCAACCAGTTCCCGCTGCAGTATCGACCTGATACCAACTGTTATCTGCCGTGCGTCCTACAATTGAGAGGATATCGCCACCAGCAACAGTGGTGAGAATGGCATAATTGATGCCAGGGCCAGTGCGTACATTGAGATATGCAGACAGCACGACACCGTATGGCGTATCGCCCGAAACGGGAGCGGTTGTGGGCGAACCGACCAGTGACAGATAGGCAGCAGAGGCCCAGCCGGTGCCGTCTGACCATTGAATCTGATACCAACTGCTGTCGGCATTACGCGCCAGTACAAACACTTGCTGACCGCTCTTCAAATATCCAACTGCCGCCGAATTGATGCCTGCGCCATAGCGCACAGTGAGATTCCCGGTGGTTACTGTCGCGATGGGCCCAGGGTCAAGAATAGCTACTCCGCTGGCGTTGGAAGCGACAACACCTATTGTGGTTACCCACCCGTCACCAAAAGGTGCCTTGATGTACCACCAGGCGCCGTCTGGACTCACGTTCATGATTGGGACAACTTCACCCGCGTACAAAGTCCCCAGAACCCAGAAACCTGTACCGGGGCCACCACGGACATAAACGGCCCCGCTTGATGTTGCATAGGGGCCAGTCTGGTTAATGCCCATGGCAAATTCTGAGTTAACATGTGCCAGAGCAAGACCGGGTGAGACAAGCATGCTGATCATTAACATGCAAAGCATGCCGACCGAAAGATGGAACATGGCGCGCCGCATAATCGCCCTCCCTGGGAACACGAATAACATGGTGACATGATATATGTTCATTTACTCTTTCCGAGCAGTGTACGTTGATTTGGACTACGGCGCAACACGGAGAAACAAAAAAACAGACCCTCATCAGGTCCGTTTTCGAGAAGAAACTCAATGTGATAGTGCCCTGGAGAGGACTCGAACCTCCACGCCCTTTCGAGCACAGGCCCTCAACCTGCCGCGTATACCATTCCGCCACCAGGGCAAGTTAAAGGGAATTATACACGGCTGGAATGAGTTGTCAATGGTTGGCAGACAAGTAATGAGCGACGTACAATTAAGAATTCAGTCAACGAATTTGGGACAGCTGTTCACCCAAATTTCCTTGTAGTAATAAGGCAAAGGACGCAATGAGAATCGTTTTGGATGCGATGGGTAGTGATGAAAACCCTATTCCTGACGTTGAAGGCGCAGTATTGGCTGCGCGTGAATTTGGCGACACAATCATATTGGTTGGCGACCAGACACGCGTTGAGACTGAATTAGCCAAGCATAACACAGCCGGGCTGGCGCTTGAAATTGTGCACGCGCCTGAAGCCGTGACTATGACCGACAAACCCGGGCTGGTGGGACGCGCAAAACCTAATTCGTCAATGCATGTGGGTATGCGTTTGGTCAAAGATCGGCAGGCCGAGGCATTTGTGACTGTTGGTAATACTGGCGCGGCGCTTGCGATTGCTTTGCTTCAAACGTTGAGACGCATAGAAGGGATTCACCGACCGGCTTTGTCTGCGATCTTATTCATCAAAGAACGGCCTGTGATCTTGCTCGATATTGGAGCGAATGCTGACTGCCGTCCGGAATGGTTGGCCCAGTTCGGATGGATGGGCAGCGTGTATGCGGAGAACGCACTCGGGCAGAAGGCGCCGCGTGTGGGACTACTGTCAAACGGCGAAGAATCGGGCAAGGGCAGCACACTGGTTCAGGAATCGGCGGAACTCTTGAAACAAAGTGGGGTTAATTTCATTGGGAACGTCGAGCCCAAGGAGATTTTGGGTGGGCAAGTCGACGTAGCAGTGATGGATGGATTCTCTGGAAACATCCTGCTCAAGTCGATGGAAGCGTTTGGCTCGACGATGTTTGACTTGATCAGACAAGAGCTCATGGTTGATTGGCGCTCGAAGGCGGGTGGCATACTGGCCAGACCTGCTTTTCGTCGGGTTTACCGGCAAATCGACCCGTTTGAGACTGGCGGGGCTCCAATGCTTGGTGTGGACGGCGTGGTCATTATTGGGCATGGGCGGTCGAATGCATATGCTATCAAGAACGCCATTCGACAGGCGCGGAGTGCAGTCACTGGGGGTATTGTTGAGGCCATACGTCGTGGTATAAAAGAGCAGTTCCGTGTCGACCAGGCACAATGACTGGGATTAGGGATACAAGGACTAAAGGGAGTGTAAGATGGAGTTCTCACGAAATGGTTTCAAGCGGGTGGTGGTTACAGGGATGGGTGGCATCACACCGCTGGGGCGTTTCCCGGGATTTTGGGAGAAACTGAAGGCCGGAGTCTCTGGAGTGCGTCGTATCACGGCCTTTGATCCCGCCAATCTCGAAGTGCAAATTGCAGCTGAAGTGCAGGACTTCGATCCAACTGAGTATATCGAGGCGAAAGAAGCGCGTCGCATGGGTAGACCATCGCAGTTTGGCGTCACGGCTGCCATGGACGCCCTGAAAGACGCCGGATGGACTCTGGATGCCCTTCACTCAATCATCGAGCGTGTTGGTGTCGATTTTGGATCGTCGCTCGGGGCGCATGACTTGGCTCAGCAAGCGTCGTATAACTATCGAACGACTGGGCGGCGACCGGGACCATTCTCGCTAGTCGAGGCCATTCCCAATATCCCTGCACACCATATCAGTCGCGTTACCGGATCGTTGGGGCCATTGGTCTGCATTTCAGCAGCCTGCGCGACAGGGACGCACAGCATTGGTGATGCGATGAATCTGATCCGGTATGGCAAAGCTGATGTTGTGATCGCCGGTGGCGTCGAGGCGATGATTTTGGATTACGGTATCGCTGGGTTCATCTCCATGAAGGGCCTTGCCACAGGCTACAACGAGGATCCGACCAGAGCCAGCCGGCCGTTTGATCTGAACCGCAACGGTTTCGTGTTCGGAGAAGGCGCGGGTGCGCTCATCTTGGAGACGCTGGAAGGCGCGTTTAAGCGTGGAGCCCGCATTTACGCCGAAGTGCTTGGAATGGCATCTTCGTCGGATGCTTATCACGTAGCCGCACCGGAACCATCCGGACGTGGAGCCAAGAACGTGATGCGTTGGGCGCTCGACGACGCGGGTCTGAATCCAGATCAGATCGATTACGTCAACACACACGGCTCGTCAACTCAGGCGAATGATTCAACAGAGACCCGAGCGATGAAGGAGGTATTTGGCGCTCACGCCTACAAACTCGTGTCCAACTCGACCAAAAGCATGATGGGGCACCTATTGGGAGCGGCCGGAGCGATTGAAGGTATCGCGACGATCATGTCGCTTTACGAACAGCGGCTGCACCCAACCATCAATCTAGAAACGCCTGATCCAGAGTGCGATCTGGATTATGTGCCGAATGATGCCCGTGATGCCAAGTTGGAATACGCCATGTCCAACAACTACGGGTTAGGCGGCCAGAACGCCAGCGTAGTTTTGGGGCGCGTCTGAGTTCACTGTTTGTTGGAGAATGTAACTGGGCAGACGGACTCCGTACGTTCCAGCAATCATTGGTTGCGGAGCTATAGTGTCAACGTGGTAAGACTGACGCCGCATGAGAATCTTCCCGCGGATTGAGCAAAACCCGTGGAAAGCGTTTTGTCGTATTTTCAGATCCAATACGTATCTGTTGCCTGCCATACCGTGATAATCAGCGGTTGCTGGGATGTCAAAAAGAAAACATCCGGTTATACCGGCACCGTTTTCTGGTTGATGTATGGCAGGCTAGGCATATATCTTCGCTACAACAGAGCCATGTCGCCATCAAGCCTAACGAACTCCGCTCGTATCTCGCGCCGAAGCTATGTTGCCGTTAGTTTTAAACATGAGCTCTGTGGCCGATAATCTGACGCATCATCGAAAACTAATAACATCTTATGTCGTTTTGAGCTTCTGGATAATACAAATAATAATTCCCTGATTTATCGCGCGGCATGACATGTATTGATCGAAGACCATGTGCGTTCGTTGGGCCACAGTCTGGGCAAACAGTGTGTTCCTGTGAACTGCATCCATGGCCCGCTCAACCAGAGTTTTGACCAACAACATAATTATCTGCAGTTTGTCATCAATGGGCGGCAGGACGATCTTGGTGCGGGTGGGGGGTGGCTACCATGTTTTCGCGTGTAGGAAAACTGCGGTTGTTTGACCCCATGCCGGGATTTGTACCTTGCATTGTCATCGAAGCTATTGTAACATAACCAAAGAAATGTTATACTTTACATTCTTATGTTGCACCTGTGATGGAAAACGGCTATGACTCACTCCATTTCGATCGTATCTGTGCCTTCAGACGCTCATTTTGCTCAATGGTTATCCCTTCAACTGCGCCACAACGGTTACGATGCAACCGTCTCTACTGTATCACTCTCATCGCACACAGATGACCGCCGCAACAACCCACTCACAACCAGCAAAGTGGTGTTATTAATCGTCAGCCCAGACATCGCGGCCTCCGATGACATTGCCATCTTGATAACATTAGCCAGACAGCAAAACTCTGTGGTCATCCCATTGCTGGTACAATACGTCGAGACTCTTCCCTGGTATATTGATCAAGCTACTCTTCACGACTTCAGCAACGACACTGCCAAACCACTGGCGGCCCTACTGCGTCAACTCCCGCCGCCAGCGCCTGCAATAACATTTGGGAAAGCCCGCGATGCCTACCTAAATCGTGCAACTCTGAAATCAACCCACACTCTGTCTGCCTATGAGCGCGCGATCGATTTATTCTTTGCATTCCTTTCCAATCGCTACAATGACTCCACAAATGGCTTCGTACCCATTCAAGCGAAATCTTTTGTCACTGCTGCGGATATTGCGCTGCGAGAGCTCGAACAAAACGATGCTCCGATTTTCCTGCATTTCGCCCAGTGGCTGTTGTCGCCAACTTCTGGACAAAGGTCGGACAAACGTCCTTACAAACCATCCACAGTTGAATTACGCATCGCCGGCGTGGTTAACTGGTTTCAATTCATGGATGACCACGGCTGGTTGCCAGCCACTTTTCAACTGGCTAAAGCCAGGCGCATAATTCGTGATGAGCTCAAAGGACGTCCGACTCGCAGTGGGCCTCCACAGCCCCCGGACTTCATCGAAGAGGTTATTTATTACTATGACCAACAGGAGTATCCGCCGAGACTACGAAAACCTGACGCCGATGTAGACCAAATTTACCGTTGGGACCTCACCCGCCTGCGCAACCGCGCGTTACTACATGCACTGGCCGAAACGGGAGGTCGGATCAGTGAGGTCTTGAGTCTTAACGTGGGAGACTTTCCTATTCGCAATCTGACCAAAAAGGAGGTAATGCGTGTCGAAGTCCGCGGCAAAGGCGGTCATTCGTATTCACTACGTTTTTATGACTCTCTGGCTGCGATTCATGCTTACCTTGAAGCTCGCGGGGCCCGATTGCGTGCTTCGTCAAAAGGCGATGTACCGCTATTTGTCAGCCACGATCAACGTTTTGACGGCCAACGAATGAGCCGCGTGATAGCATGGCGAGTTGTGCAACGCGCAGCGCGCGCCCTTGGCCTAAGAGATATCACGCCCCATGATTTCCGGCACTGGCGTGCAACGCAGCTTATCAACGCTGGGCATTCCATTGATGTTGTGCAGGACTACCTGGGTCATCGCTCCGTGGAGACCACACGCGCATATTACGCCCACACCGATCCGCTGCGCGTGGATGATGCGGCACGTAATACGCGACTTCCATCCCTTGACGATCGGGATAGCCCAAATCCCTGAATTCTGCAAGTGTTTTTTGAAGAATAGCTTTCGCTGAGATCTTGCTACGAAATTTCAGTGCATATCTCAGATCACTTGTCTTTGTAACCTTGCCCCAACGGAATCGCGAGCATCGCCCCAAAAAACCCTGCCAAAACACCCACGTGCAACACTGAAAACGGAATGCAAAGAAGGTAGAGCTGCTGATCGAATGCACGGGTCGAAACCAGGACGATAAGGACGACAGCATGTATGATCCAGCTTATGAATACCAGCACGGTCCCGGCCAAGAGTGGAAACCCTCTCTGTGTGGCCATAGCCGACGACAGTGAGTTAATTATCGCACTGAACCGAGGAGACGCGTCAAACCTAACCATAAACGGCCGTGCGATAAACCCAATCAGAGAGCCAAGACGCGTGATGAACCACCACACGAATCGCAAAGGCAGCAACAGGAAGCGGCCAACTGTTTCAAATGCCCTCATTGATTGATCGCTCCGTTTCTGTCTTCATTGCCGTCGGACACAACATGGCTCAATTGCCCCGCCAAGCGCTCGGAGACTTCCGCTGTTATTCGGACGCCCGCCTCCGTGTGCTCCTCCTCGACAACAATTCCTTGCTGGTATATGGCGGCCAGCCATTCTCCGTGGGTGTAAGGTAATACGATTGAAATTCGCACTAAATCGGCGGCAAGGGCACGCTCTACGTTAACCAACAATTCTTCGAGACCAGTTTCATAGGTCCCTGATGTTCTGATAATCTCTCGATAGCCCAGTTCGGCCATATCAATCCCTGGCGGAGGCAGAGTCTCACCCAGATCGGTTTTGTTGAGAATCAACAACTTAGGAATTCGCGATGCATCAAGCTCGGCAATCGTATCCTCAACCACATCGATCTGATCCCATGCGCGCGGATGACTTGCGTCAACCACATGTAGTATCAGGTCGGCCTCGCTTATCTCCTCCAAAGTCGCCCGAAAAGCCGCAATCAACGTCACTGGGAGTTTCTGGATAAAGCCCACTGTGTCGGAAAATAACGCCAATCGCCCGCTGGGTAGACTCACACGTCGCGTTGTAGGATCGAGCGTGGCAAACAGCTGATCGGCGACATACACATCGGACCCGGACAAAGCGTTGAGTAACGTTGATTTGCCTGCGTTAGTATAGCCAACCATGGCGACTGTTGGAATTCCCGCCCGCATACGCTGCAACCTGTGCCGTTCACGATGTGCACGAACCATCTCTATCTCCTTTTGCAGCCTGGAGATTTTCCGGCCGATTTCACGCCGATCGACTTCTAGCTGCGTTTCGCCGGGACCGCGTAACCCCACTCCTCCCGAACCGCCGCGCGCCGTCCCGCCGCCTGCCTGACGCGCCAAATGAGTCCATTGACGTGTCAGACGAGGCAACCGGTATTCATATTGTGCAAGCTCTACCTGGAGCGATCCTTCGCGCGTGCTGGCGTGCATGGCGAAAATGTCGAGGATGAGCGCCGAACGATCGAGAACCTGCACTCCTTCGCCCAACGCCTTTTCGATTTCGCGCTGGTGGCGCGGCGACAGTTCATCATCAAAGATAACTGTGTTAGCCTCTTGTGTCTTTATAATCTCAGATAGCTCTTCCAGCTTGCCAGGTCCCATAAATGTGGCGGGATCGATATGTGAAACGCGTTGTTGGACTCGTGCGCATACATCAACGCCGGCCGTCTGAGCCAAAAGCGCCAGTTCATCCAGCGAATCGTCCACATTGAACAGTGGACGGCTGCCGCGCACCTCCACCCCAACAAGTACAGCTTTGTTCGAAGTAAGACTTGTGTAGTCGTTGATTGCAGTTAACTCCCGGTAGTTACTCTAGTCCGAGTGGCGTGTGAGAGATAAGAAACTGCCGCAGGTCATCGTTCGCCCGTTGTGCGTAAGCACGATGGCGTTCTCGTTTGTGGCGCGGTGACTTCTCTAGGTTGGGCAAAATGCCAAAGTTGGCTTTCATAGGTTGGAAACTCGACGGATCGGCCTCGCTTATATAAGTGCACAATGCTCCAAGCATGGTTGTAGATGGAATCTTCCAGGGTGGACGACCCTCCACAGTCTGTGCAATATTGATCCCCGCAAGGAGGCCCGTTCCGATATTGCCGACGTAGCCTTCCACTCCCGTGATTTGTCCCGCAAAATACAGGTCGTGACGGTGACGCGATTGCAGCGTGACGCGCAAATGCATAGGCGAATTGAGAAATGTGTTGCGATGCATCATACCATAACGCTCAAATTCTGCATTTTCCAATCCGGGAATCATTTGGAGGACACGCCGCTGTTCACCCCACCGCAAATTCGTCTGGAACCCAACCATACTGTATAGCGTGCCGGCCAAATTGTCCTGGCGAAGTTGTACAACTGCATATGGGCGCTGTCCCGTGCGCGGATCTCGGAGACCTACCGGCCGCATGGGACCAAAGGCGAGTGAGTCTCGCCCTCGCTCGGCCATGTGCTCAATCGGCAAACAGCCTTCGAAGAAATGAGGGTCTTCGCGTTCGAATTCACGCAGCTCAATTACCTCAGCCGTCAAAATCGCATCGATAAAGCGCTCATATTCTTCTCGTGTCAGCGGACAATTAATGTAATCTCCACCTTCGTGTCCTTCAAAATCATAGCGGCTGGCCCGGAAGGCGACTCCCATGTCAATCGTTTCTGCATTCACGGTCGGCGCGATTGCGTCATAAAAATAAAGATATTGTTCTCCAATTAACAAACGTATATCTTCGGCGAGATTCCTGGAAGTAAGTGGTCCCGTGGCAATTACACACGGCCCGTCCGGGATTTGAGACACTTCCTCACGTATTAAGGTAATCAAAGGATGCTGTTCAATCGACGCCGTGACCTTCGATGCAAACAACTCTCGATCGACGGCAAGTGCTCCACCCGCCGGCACGACGGACCGATCAGCGCATGTCATAAGCAACGAGCCAAGCATCCTTAACTCCGCTTTCAGAACTCCCGGCGCGCGATCAGGCAAATCGGATCCCAGCGAGTTACTGCACACAAGCTCAGCCAATTGATCAGTTTGATGGGCCGGAGTCATATGGTGAGGGCGCATCTCATACAATTCAACAGGGATATTCCGCTGAGCGATCTGCCAGGCGGCCTCACTCCCTGCCAGCCCTCCCCCGATCACCTTGACGTGTTCAGCAACTATATGTGGCGCCATGTTCCTCGCAATTTTATCTCATCACTCCAGAGCCAGATCGATGATCACATTGTAATAACGTGCCGACCGCCTGTCCACCCCGTTCGAGGCTAGATCCATTTCTGCAACATAAGAAGTGACGGTTGTCCTCTTGACGCTTGCAGTCGTAATTGGTATGCTAGACATATCGAAGATCGAACATTAGTTCTAATATCCGCGAACGCCATGTCTAGTCGCAATCACCCCAATGTTTCCCGATCCCGAGCTTCTAGTCAACCCGAATCTGCGGAGAGAAGTCACGTACGCGTTCGTAAGTTCTGGCTTGCCATCACCGCGTTAACACTAATCCTTTGTGGCACAATCGGATTTGTCACCACCCTGGGAATAGCATTCTTGCTCCGTCCCCAAACCCGGTCCGTCTATAAAATAGTCGATACCAATCACCCTCTTTATGCAGGCAGCCCCATTGGTGATAATGCATCAGAATTACCGCTTTCCAATGTGTTCACGCCCGAAGTGCAATACTGGGCAACGCTGATCAGGGCGTGGGCCGTACTCTACCAGGTGGATCCTAATCTTATCGCCACGCTTATCCAGATTGAAAGCTGTGGCGACTCTTTGGTGTCCTCACCGGCTGGCGCACAGGGGTTGTTCCAAGTGATGCCGTTCCATTTTGCGGATGGTGAAGACATGCTCGATGTTCAGACGAATGCACGTCGCGGCATGGACTACTTGCTCGGCGGCCTTGAGCTTTCTGATGGACACGCTGGTCTTGCCCTAGCCGGCTACAACGGTGGACACGGTATCATCGATCGCGGGTGGGCTGGCTGGACGCAGGAAACGCGACGATATTACTATTGGGGGGCACGTATTTATGCCGAGGCCGTCTCTGGCATGGGTGTCAGTCCCACGCTTCAAGAATGGCTAAACAGTGGTGGAGCCAACCTGTGTACTCTCGCCAGCCAGCACCAGGCTGAGCTTCAACAAAAAGAACTAGCCAGCGCCGCCACGAAACAATGATTCCGTAAAGTACTGCCGTCCGAGCAATACAATTCATACAAAGCATGTGATGTGGGTACTCTTGCTTAACGTCTGCCCGTCAGTGAATGGTATGATCGGCGGTAGAGACATAACCGCTTTCCACATTGACGCGATCGTGCTCTGCTCCGCAGCATTCGTGTGGTGTTGAGGATCTATTTTCCCCATTTGACACCGCGGCTCGCTGTATTATTAGCCTTCACTGAGCGCGCAACCGAACCGTCATGGTCGCAGGGGCTGAGCCATGTCAGTTCCAATCGAAGCTTGCCCGCAATCGCAGTTCTCAGGACTGATCGACTGCACACATGCCTGTCCCATCTGGCAACCGGCCGAAAGATGGTAAGACTGGCATAAGCAATCCCGCCCGGCGTTTTATGAAAGCGCGGCGATTGAAGACAGGCGCAAAGGTTGCTCGCCAAAAAACACCACCATACTTCGTTCGAAAGCAAACCGTTTGCACATGAGCGATATGCCGTCATAAAAGCAGCCTCACACTGCGGGTTCCGATCCTCTGACGACTTACCACTCTGCGGCAGCGTACGTTCCCCTCCCCTGCTCATCTTGAATACGCCATCGTATCTTACGAAGAAGAGAGATATTAGGAGAAACTGATTTTAGGCGCTTTCACATTTCTACCAAGCAGTGAGTGCATTGCTATAGTGAGAGGGGCTAAAATCAGTTTCTCCTTCGCATGACTATACGAAGCTCATTCCCGTCAAATCTATCATTCTATATTCGTTTCCTTTGAATGACTACACGAAATACAACAATCCAACACATCTACTTCTCGACATGACGCGGCTGCCAAATGGCTTCGGGTTCTCGTGCGTGCCAATTGACTATGCGGGCGCCGACAAACAACCAGTCCGACAGCCTATTCACATATTGCAAATTCTCTTCATTGATCCTCTCCGACTCACTCAGCAACACCAGCCACCGCTCAGCCCTGCGGCATACCGTACGCGCCTGGTGCAACAAAGCCCCCCCCACACATCCGCCAGGTAAGATAAAATTCTTCAGAGTGGGGAGAATCGATTCCCAATTATCAATCTCAGCCTCAAGTCGAGTAGTATATTCTGAACCAATGCGTATGATCGATTGAGATACAGCGTCCAGCGGTGTAGCTAAATCAGCGCCGACCACAAATAAATCATTCTGGACGCGCACAACACCCTCTCGAACATCCTCGGGTAGACCAAAAGTCAGTGCCAATCCTAATATCGAATTCAGCTCGTCAACTGTGCCATACGCATGCAAACGCATATGCCCTTTGCTTATCCGTCCCCCACCAAACAACCCTGTCTGGCCTTTGTCTCCGGTCCGGGTATAGATTTTCATTCCAATCTCCGCTCATTATGCACTAATGCTGGTTCCATAATAGGCAACCGAACACGCATGATAGTGCCCGCTTCCAATTCGCTCTCAACGTCAATAGTGCCCTGGTGGCCCTCTATGACTGATTTGACAAGAGCCAGCCCCAGACCCGATCCCTCCACCCCATCCGTTCCACGATGTCTTCCACGGTAGAAACGGTCGAATATGCGCTGATGTTCTTCACGTGGGATGCCTATTCCAGTGTCCTTCACCTCAATTTCCACATGCCGCTTGAAGACGTGCGCGCTCACCTCAACTCTCCCAGCGATCGGAGTGAATTTAATGGCGTTATCCACTAGATTAGCAAAAGCATGCGAAAGCTGCTGAAAATTGCCAGAGATCAAGGGCAATCGGTCCTCAATCTTCAACTCCAATGCAATCTTCTTTTCTCTGGCCTGCCCAGCACTATCTACCAACACGCGACCCAACATATCTTCCACACTGCATTCTTCCAACAGGCCCTGGCCAGACTGAACACGTTCAATATCAAGTATTCCATTAATAATCCTATACATTCTTTCCAATTGATTCTCAATAATCTTGACATATTCCTGTAATTCTTTATCAAATATTTCTTCTGTATCTTCAGTAAGCAACTCAAGATAACTCATTGCTGCCTGAAGCGGATTTTCGAGATCGTGGCTGGCCATTTGTATCATTTGACTCTTGAGGCGATCGAGTTCCTTCAGCTGTGTCACATCATTCAATACGGCCACCCACCCCTCATGAGGTGCCTCCCCCAGTTCAGCCACATGGGCCAGATAAGTACGCCCTTTGGTCACAACTTCATAGACATGGACGTGTCTCTCGCGCAGGTCGCGTAACATACGTCGCATACTCACAGGCAAGAAAGAGCGCTCAGCTAGATCGGCAATGCATTGCCCAACCGGTTCTTCGTCAAACAATCCTTTGGCGGCAGGATTCGCAAAAATAACACGGAGTTTGCGATCCACAGCAAGAACCGGATTCTCCGTACCCGTGAGTACTGCTTCAAGCTGGTTCTTGGCAGCAGATAGGTCACTCGACAGATGCCGCTCCGCCTCAAACAAACGGCTATTCGTGATGGCAACAGCGGCTTGTGGCCCCAGAAGCTCCAGCAAATACATATCATCCGAATCGAATAAACGCCCCTGTCTTCCCTGGATCACTAACAGCACGCCCACAACTTCTAGGGCGAACATCAGCGGAACACAGGCCACGGCCCCAAATGCCTCGTGCGCCAGGGGAAGATCGGACCCTCCTTTCCAATCGCGATGATAATTCTCGATACGCCGCCCTCTGCGTTCGACCGCGACCGATCCAACTACTCCATCGCCCATCGCCAGTTCCAGCCCAACATATTGGTGGGGCATGTTATAGACGGCCGCCAGTTCCAGGACTGAACCACGCTTCAGGAAAATGGCAGCTCCATCAGCGCCCAACAACCCGGCAGCCTGCGCGGCAATGGTTGACAGCGTTTCTTGCAGATGCAATCGACTCGTTATTGCCAGACCAACATCACGCACACCTTCCAACTGCTTGGCACGCCCCAACAAAGGAATCATGATTTGTTGGCGGACGACTGAATAGGTAATGATCAGAGTTGCTGCGGCGCTCACATCTTCGGAGATCCCCATCTCGCGAAAACGCGAACCGATCAGACCCAGAATCTGCCCACCCGAAAACAAGAGAATCCCAACCATGAGCGATCGCGATCGCATCTTCAAGCGGTTTCGCCAAACAAGAGCTATGGTGGCCATCTGAAACGTGAGATACAGGAGTGTACTCGCCGTGTCAAACCGATAAATCAATTCACCTTGAGCAGTCACTTCAAACACAGGCGGTACATCAATAATGAACATAAGAAGGAATTGATAAGCCACGACAATGCCAAGTCCCAGCAAAGCAAACCAGCGAAAGAAACGTCCGCGCACACCGGTAATAACAACGCTATAGATATATATGCTGATACTGGCCCCGGTGAACCCAAGTTCCAATAGGCGCAGGCCAGACCCCACCACATGCGCATCTCCGCCCACATACGCCGTAGATCGTCCCAGAAGCGCACCAGAGGTCCACAGGACAACCATGAACAAGAACAATGAGAAATAGCGATTTTCCGTACTCTTCGAGTTCTGCCATAAAGCCAGCGTAAGTAACCCCAACGCCAGTGCAAGGGTAAACCCATTCAGGAGAAGCGACAGGACATTTGCGGTCAAGTTACTTTCACCCCACAGGAAATTCACGACACTCCCTGACGTTCAAAACGATACCCAACCCGATGCTCAGTCAGGATGTATATGGGGTTCGCGGGATCGGGTTCGACCTTCCGACGCAGTTGGCTGATGTATACACGCGGATAGTACACATCATCCACGTATTCGGGTCCCCACACTTGCTCAAGCAACTCCCGCTGAGGCACCACTCGCCCCGCATTCTCCAATAGCACCACCAACAACTTGAATTCAGTGGGCGTAAGGTGAATTTTCTGGCCGTTGACATGCACATGACGTCGCTGCAAATCGATACTGAGATAGCCATCGTTGTAACCAGCATCTGGTTCGATCGAGGTCATCTGGGCCCGTCTTAAGAGCGCTTGTACACGAGCCACAAATTCGTTGAGACGAATCGGCTTCACTAGATATTCATCGGCTCCCGCGTTGAGTCCTTCTATGATATCCTCCTCCGTAATCGCTTGAGCCGAGAGCATCATAATCGGCGTTTCAGCGACCTCTCGGATGCGTTGGCACACGACCAACCCATTCATCTCTGGCATCACGATATCCAGGATCACCAAATCAGGCCTTTCAGCGTGAAATACCCTGAGTCCCTCCAGTCCGCTGCCGGCCAGCGTCACATAAAAGCCTTCGCGGCGCAGTTTTCGACCCAATGCATCGCGAATCGCCACTTCATCATCGACGATAAGCACTTTCGCTGCCATATTCATCCCCTTCCCATTCGCAAAACCGCTCGAAACCCCTTCACATGTCGAGAGCGTCGCAAGCAGCAGCTCAACATTTCCAGTTCTGGCGGAACCAATATCATCCGGTCACCGTGCCTGGAGTAGTGCCGAAACCGCCGACGCGTCTGGCAGAGAGGGTTGAGCACCCAATTTGGTTGCGGCCAACGCGCCACAAGCGCTCGCGTAGCGGGCTGCCTGTTCAAGATTCCGGTTCCCTTCCGCAAGTGCAACCGACAGCCCAGCATTGAACGCATCACCGGCTGCAGTAGTGTCCACAACCTCAACCTTGAACGACGGCACGCGTACCCACCCCCAAGAGCCAGCGACCAAACACCCCTCCGCACCCAACGTAATCACCGCGCCAGACGGCCCCATGCCTAATGCATGTTTGGCGAGACGTTCATCGCTCATAGCACGCACGTCCGCTTCGGATACTCCCGTAAGCTGAGCGAGCTCAATCCGATTCGGAGTGATGACATCGACCAACCTCAGCAATTCTGTCGGGAGCGATCGTGCCGGTGCAGGATTAAGTACAACTCGCACACCATGCTCTTTGGCGACTTGAGCTGCCTCAATCACAGTCTCAATCGGCACTTCAAGCTGCATCAAAAGAACATCGGCTCCCTTTAGCGCAGCAACTGCGGCCTGAATATGATCAGGACGGAGCTTCATATTCGCCCCAGATGCCACGGTAATGCTGTTCTCACCATCTGCGGCCACAGCGATCAGCGCGACTCCAGTAGACTCAGTTGGGTCGCGGGATACGTATGCCGTGTCAATGCCTTCTCCTGTATAGGCCGCGATGCACTGATCCCCAAACACATCTTGACCAACTCGCGCCACAAAAACAACCTCAGCGCCAAGCCGGGCCGCACCCACCGCCTGGTTGGCTCCCTTCCCCCCCATTGCCATCACAAAATCCCGTCCCAGGACCGTCTCGCCCGGCCGCGGAATATGTGGTGTTTGAACAACAAAATCGACGTTTGCGCTACCGACGACCACGACACGTGACATAATGCTTGAACTCCTTCTTCATCCAAGTCGAACCGCCACTGAGTACCAAAACCGATTCAACTCATCTAATCTTACTGCATACCATATAGTTTTCGCATTCAGGAATAGAAACGGCCCCGTATGGGGCCGCATCGCTCATATCAACAGGAAAAGAGAGGCCTTGATCAGGAATTCTCCTGAAGCAAGTTGCGTAGGACCATATGTAAGATTCCCCCATTTTTGTAGTAGTTCACTTCGACGGGAGTATCCAGCCGACTGAGCACCTCAAACGATTTCTCGGCACCATCCACACTCGCCGCGCGCACCTTCAAGCTCTGCCCGGGCTGCAGCGCATCATCGATTCCCAAAATATCAATGACTTCGTGACCGTTTAGCCCCAGAGTATTGACGGACTCTCCTGTTTTGAACTGCAGAGGCAAAACGCCCATGCCTATCAAATTGCTGCGGTGTATGCGCTCAAAGCTCTCAGCTATTACGGCCCGCACCCCCAACAGATAGGTTCCCTTGGCGGCCCAATCGCGCGAACTCCCCGTTCCGTACTCTTTTCCGGCGAGAATGACCAGTGGTATGCCCTCTTCGCGATAACGCTCGGCAGCGTCGAAAATCGTCATCTGCACGGCATCGGGCAAGTGCAGGGTCACACCGCCCTCAGTGCCCGGCACAAGTTGATTCTTGAGGCGGATGTTAGCGAAAGTACCACGCACCATCACGCGATCATTTCCACGCCGCGTTCCGTATGAATTGAAGTCAGACGGCTCAATACCCTGCTCGATCAAGTATTGACCAGCGGGGCTCTTGGTAGCGATCGAACCCGCTGGAGAAATATGATCAGTCGTAATCGAGTCGCCCAGAAGAGCCAGAACTCGCGCGCCTTCGATATCGGACAAAGGTTCGGGCTTGGCGGCAAAATTCACGAAAAACGGCGGTTCCTGGATATAAGTGGACTCCGAATTCCACTGATACAGCGGGCTGTTGGTCAATGGGATCGAATTCCAGGTTTCGTTTCCACCATATACGTTGCCGTATTGAGCCTCGAACATCTCGGGTTTCACCGACGCCGCAACCGTGTCCGAAATTTCACGCTGAGTCGGCCAGATTTCACGCAAATACACTGGCTGGCCGGAACTATCGTTTCCGATCGGGTCATTGACCAAATCAATATCGACCGTACCAGCAATCGCGTAGGCTACTACAAGGGGTGGGGAAGCCAAATAGTTGGCACGGACGTAGGGGTTAATGCGCCCTTCGAAATTTCGATTGCCGCTCAACACCGCGGCCGCGACAAGATTTTGATCCTCAATACCCGCCGCGACTGCTTCAGGCAAAGGGCCACTGTTGCCAATGCAGGTCGTACACCCGTACCCAACCACGAAGAACCCGAGCTGCTCCAAATACGACAGCAGGCCAGCCTCCTGCAAATAATCTGTCACAACCTTAGAGCCAGGGGCCAGGCTAGTCTTTACATAGGGTGCCACAGCCAAACCGCGCTCGGCGGCCTTCTTCGCCACCAGACCAGCCGCTACCATCACTGACGGATTCGACGTATTGGTGCAGCTCGTGATGGCGGCAATGACTACCGCGCCGTGCCCCAACTTAGCTTGTCGGGCGTGATCCTCAATCGTGACATTAACCTGGCGGCCTAGATCTTCCTGCTTGAGCGCAAAACCGCGATCTGACGTAGGCGCAACCAGGTCTTTCTCGAATTTGGATTTCATGTCAGCCAGCCGAATTCGATCCTGTGGGCGCTTGGGGCCAGCGAGGCTAGGCTCGACAGTCCCCATGTCCAGCGCGAACGTTTTGCTGAATACAGGATCTGGCGTCGCGTCCGTACGAAACAATCCTTGTGCGCGAATGTATCGCCCAACAAGATCAACCAGATCGGCGGGGCGCCCCGTGTCACGCAGAAAACGAAGCGACTCTGCATCCATCGGGAAGAACCCCATGGTCGCGCCATATTCGGGCGCCATATTAGCCAGCGTAGCCCGATCTGGCAATGCAAGGCTGCTAAGCCCTGTGCCGTAGAATTCTACGAATTTGCCCACCACCCCTTGAGCCCGGAGCATTTGCGTCACAGCCAGGACCAGGTCAGTGGCCGTAGTTCCCTCCGGCAACCGCCCCGTCAATTTGAAGCCAATAACCTCCGGCATGACCATGTAAACCGGCTGCCCCAAGATCACTGCCTCGGCTTCAATACCTCCCACGCCCCACCCGACTATTCCCAAACCGTTGATCATAGTCGTATGCGAGTCAGTACCAACCAGACTGTCTGGAAACACGACCACGTCCCCATCGATTTCCTTGGTCAAGACTCCCCGCGCCAGGTATTCCAGGTTAACCTGGTGTACGATGCCGGTAGCTGGCGGAACGGCCCTGAAGTTTTCAAACGCGCCCTGCCCCCAACGGATAAACTCGTAGCGTTCACGATTACGTCCGAACTCGATATCGGCGTTTACTTGCAGTGCGTCCGATGATCCGAAGCTATCGACCTGAACGGAATGATCAATAACCAAATCCACAGGAATCGAAGGCTGGATGCGACGAGGGTCCCCACCCATACGGCGCATTGCCGATCGCAATGCTGCAAGATCGACCAACGATGGGACGCCCGTAAAATCCTGAAGAATAACGCGTGCTGGTTTGAACGGCATTTCCATACCTTCGCCGTAATGTTTCGCCCATTGGGCCAAATGGGCTACATCGTCATCCGTGACCTCGAACCCGTTGTTATTTCTTAGCACTGATTCGAGCAGCACTTTGATGGAGAAGGGTAGAGAGGAGATCGGCCCTATGCCCTGCTCCTCCAATGCAGCCAGGCGAAAATACTGAAGTTGTCCCGCAGCCACATCCAATACAGCACGAGCACCAAAAGGATCGCGCAATTGACGACTCGTCATCAGACATCCTTTCTTCGAAAATACCCCGAGAGGTGGCAGCATACGACCACTGGGGAGTAGACCATGAAACATAACAACACACATAAATTATAGCAGGCGGAAAGCACTAATGTGACAACTTGGCCATTTTGAACCGAGGTCAGACCAGCCGAAACTCTTCTTGCCACACGCGACCAGTTTGCTTATAATAAACGATTGCAAGTCACCCCCTTGCATACTAACCAACACCAGCGAGTGCAGAGGCTATCACATTGGTGCAGTTTCAGACCGCCACAGAGCAATATTGGACCGACCACTTTGAGATCACCGATAACGATATAGAGTTTATCTTCACGGTGTTTCTCGAGGAAGAAAAACCGCTTTCAAGCCAAGAAATTGCCCAGCGTTTGGTTAATTTCCGCCTCGAACAAGAAACCCAGATGCTTCGCCGTCAGATTGAGCGGGGTGAGTTGTTCCAGCCCCAGCATCACTACACGGTTGGGCAACAGTTAGTCTTCCCGGCAATGGATTACAGCGTCGGCAAGGTGATCGCTGAGCGTCCTGGAAACAATCCTGAGCACGGCGACTTCACGGTGATTAAGGTCGCTTTTGACGAGAACCGTGTGCATGAGTTTGCCAGCGAACTGACCACACCGCACCAACTCAATCTGGACATCAGCGACAGTCTTAACACGGTGGGTGCCATCGGTCTTGACGCCTCGGAAGTGATGAAAGAATACGGCGATGACATCATCTATCTCATCGAAGATCGTCTTCGCAGCTTGGATGATGTTGTCCGTTTCGGAGGGCGCTGGTTCCTCCGTTCGCTGTTGGCTAGTGTGAGTATCGCCCACCTCCATCTGGCCGAGGCCGTCTTGGTCATGCACAATGGTGGTCCGATCGATACACAAAGCATTTTGAAGGACATCGGCCTTCCGCAAGAAATCAATTCTCGTCTTCAGGCGTTTTCGCTTGATTATGCGCTGTTTCACGATGATCGCTTTGATGAGGTGGGACCGGCAGGCAAAGTCTTGTGGTGCTTGCGTGAAATGGAACCAGAAGAAGTGCTGACGGTTCCGGAACGGCTGAAATACCAACAGATTGACTACGATTGGCGACTGTTGTCCGACGAATTGATCGCGCTGGAACAAGAAATCGATGATGAGCTGTCGAATTTGCGTTCTCCCGCCAAACCCGCCGACGCAGTGACGATCAGTCTAAATTTCCCACACCGCCGTACAGGCACGTTACCACTCAACTCACAGGTTCGGCACCTTTTCCCGACTGCCTACGAAGCCCCACGCATTTTGTTGACACTCATCGATGGACAAACCAACGAGGAAATGCCAGGGTGGGTCGTGCGGGAACATCGTTACGTTTATGGGCTCGCCGATTTTTACCGGCGCCACAAACTGCCAGTCGGCACCTATGTTACGATCCAGCGCACAGATGATCCCTCGCGGGTCATTGTCGATTTCAACGCTCACCGCCCGCGAACAGAGTGGATTAGGCTAGCCGTACCATCGGGCGAGAATCGGTTAACTTTTGAAAACCAGAAGCGCGCTATCGGTGCAGAATACGACGAGCTCATGGTTTTGGGAGCAGATGACCTCAAAGGCGTGGATGCCCTCTGGATTCCGTCGCATCACCAGCAACGCGGCCTCCCCGAGATCATGCGCGATCTTATCTCTGAGTTGTCCCGTTTGACGCCACAGAGAACCGTGCATGCCAAAACACTCTACAGCGCCGTGAATGTTATTCGACGGTGCCCACCAGGTCCGATATTTGCCGTTCTGGCGAGTCGCTCGGAATTTGAGCACGTGGGTGGCCCTTACTGGAGACTTGGTTAGGGGGCCCCTGACAATGACAGCACATTAAGGAAACATTGTGTCTTCATCCGCAGACGCCGCAAGCAGACGCATCAAACCGACATTGGACACTCAGTTCCACATTGATTATGATTGGTGGGAACGTGAGGGTCGTGAATTGCACGCTTACCTGCTCAGTCATTTAGGCCCAGAACAACGCGAATACTTTGCCCAACATCGTGACAACACAGAGATCGATTGGATCGATCCGGTTACTGCAGAGGTGCTGAAAGTTGATGCGTTGCAGCGTTCGCTGCAAGAGGCCAGTCAGCAACCCGACTTCATCACACCACATACGTCCCTTGTGGATGCGATCTTCAGGGTGTTTCTCGCTAATCACAACACCCCACTAACCCCCATTGAGCTAAGTGAGCTCGTTGGCCGCCCGCCGACCACCATTTTGCGAACGATTGCGGGACAAACCGTCTATAAAGGTATCAGACCGGTTCTCCAGAAGCGGGATTGAGCCTTACACCAACTCCCGCTTGACACCGATTATCGCAGTCTTTAAAATGATCGCGATTGCCCCTGTAGCTCAGCGGATAGAGCAGCTGCCTTCTAAGCAGACGGCCGGGGGTTCGATTCCCTCCAGGGGCGTTCAGGCCCGCACGAAAAATTGCCCACCTAAACCGATGGGCAATTTTGTTTACTTTACCGCACTGCCGCGTCGATCAACTACGTCATGATCGACGCGTACAGCGTCTGAGTCTCGGCTTCCGGCTGTTTGCCTTCAGTCTTAAGTTGCTCCACCAATTTCTGGTAATGGGCAGCCGCCTCGCTGCGACGTCCTAAGCTGGCATAGAGTTGCATGATCTGGCGGTGAATCGGTTCGTAGCGATCATTCTCGGCAACAGCGCGGAGCAGCAACCCAAGAGCATGTTCCTGGCGGCCCTCGCTCAAGCGAATGCGCGCCATCTCACTGAGGGCTTCCAGGTAGCCTGTTTGATAGTTAGAGCGTCGTTCCACAATCCACTTATCGGAGTGACCTTGTAAAAACGGACCGCGATACAAATCGATGGCCTTTTGCCAGAGCGCCGTGCGGGCATCCCCAGTAGCGATCGAACGACCCTGAACGAGTGCCCCAACGAATTCCATAATGTCATATTGCACTGATACTTCAGGATTAACGCGATAGTACCCGTTTTCGTGAACCAGCACGTCGAAATCCAGGGCTTTGTGAAGTCGGCGCTTGGTCACGTGGAAGACATTCACCGCCTGGTCGTTATCTAGGTCAGGCCAGAACGCCTGGCAAATTTCGGAACGCGTAACTACGGGGCGATCCAGCGCAAAGAAGAACAACAAACGCGGCAAGTGCCCTTCCCAGGTGTCTATGGATTGGCCATTCAAAGAGACATAACCGGGGCCTAAGGCATTAACTTCCAACAACATTTCGCCGTCGAAGCGCATGCCGTAGAAGTTACTTGTGACAAGTTGGTCGTCCAGCAACACAACTGCTTTCTTCTGGGCGATCAACGAAACCCACGGCAAGCGTGGCAGTGTGCGGCTGTTAATCACGATCTGGCAGTGGGCAGGCAGGCGCAAAATGACCTGCTCCACGAATGCCTGGAGATCGTCAGCGCTGTCTGTGCGATCGTATTCGTCGAACACAAGCAGAAATGGATCGTTGTCCAGTTCCGCAACATCTTTAACGAACGCGTCGAGAAGTGCTTCGAAGTCCTGTTCTATCTCAAACTGAATCAGATTGAGGTGACGCCCAAACGTCGCATGTTGGTTCGCCAGATCATGTGTGATGCCCGACAAGAACGAGTGGATGTTCACGTCATCGGGCCCCATCGCATAATAATAGACGGGAACCTCTGATACGCTCATAAGTTGCGGCACAAGCATAGATCGATAACGACTGCTGGGGTGGAGTAGCACCACCCGTGCATCCGCGCCGTACTCCTTGAAAGCCGCGTATGATGTTTGAATTAGGTTGCTGAGTTCCATAGGAATCCCTCTGCAAAAGCTACCTCTCTTGGTTGTTCATAGTATAGATTAAGTGCTCAGATAAGGCAAATACTAAGGCCAACGTATCTTAGGCTTACGTCCTCACCCCACGACGCTCTCCGATTGCCTTAGCAGTAAGACATACTTGCCAATCGTATTTGCACACCAGAGCAGTTGCCGGGATCAATCTCGCATCGCCCATGGCCCAATGCGACATTGGAGATCAGAACAGGGTATGCTACAATACGGCCAATCATTGACGTTGCAAGAAGTATTTATGGTTGGTTAGCGGTCATACGAATTGCCCAGGTATCAGCTAATTTTGAGTTGGTCATCCGATTGGTTTCACTAAAACCACCCACTGGCCACCAGAATTTGCTATTAATCCTTGTGAGTCAGGGCCATGTATAAAATTGCGCGTACATTGACAATACTTGGAACAGGATTAAGCGTCAGCGCAGTCGTGGGCTGGCTTCTACTGCGCGAGAGAAAACGCGATCAAAACGCCTCTGTCGGTGTGATTCGCTCACAATATCAACCTCCAGAAGTCGCTCCAATGCCTGAAATCGTGCTGCCCATGGAAGCCCTCGAAGAACAACTAGACCTTGAGGATAATACAGCCGACATTGAAGCCGATGATCTGACGATCATCAGCGATATCGGCCCCCGCTTCTTTGAGGCGTTGAAAAAGATCGGCATTACACGCTTTTCTCAGTTGGCCGAACAAACACCAGAGCGGCTGGCTACTCAGCTTGCGCCGTATGTTACCGTGCGCGCTCACCGTATTCAAACAAAGGATTGGATTGGTCAGGCATCCCAACTGGCCCTCCAGAAGAAACCATGAGCACGATCATTCCGACTGATATTACTCTGAACCAGGCTGACGAAACGCTTGTGATCGCGTGGACAGACGGACGAACCTGCGTATACCCGATTGGACCACTGAGGATGGCTTGCCCCTGTGTTGAATGTCGCGGTGGGCATGAGAACATGGGCTTGCGTAACATTCCCAAGAATATCCTCGAACTGACACCTCCACGCCCATATACCGTCGAACATCTCGAGTTGGTTGGGAATTATGCGCTACAGTTCTTCTGGGATGACGGGCACCACACTGGGCTTTACACCTGGGATTATCTATATCACCTTTGCCCTCCGGAGGAACGGCATGCCGGATAACAACACGGGGCGCCCTTTGTTCTATCAAGCGGAAGCGGATCAGCTTCGTCAAGAGGCGATGCGTCTTTTCGAGGCGTGTTTGACAAATTCAGATGAGTCCCCATTGATTACGTTTCTTGAGACTCAGATCGCACACGAACCACCCCGTCTGGC
The DNA here is from genome assembly GCA_963826505.1 of uncultured Chloroflexia bacterium. Taxonomy (GTDB): domain Bacteria; phylum Chloroflexota; class Anaerolineae; order Aggregatilineales; family Aggregatilineaceae; genus CAWGXG01. The sequence continues at coordinate 991,363 of CAWGXG010000008.1, read as the reverse complement.
CTTACTAAATGATATCGCGGACGATCTTCAGCAGCGTTTGATGTCACTGCGGGAGTATCACTTCGACGTCCGAGAACGTGTCGTTCAAACCCTCGCAGACAGTTATCACGTGGACATTACCCCCCTCGCCCCGCCTGACCAGCTGGACGGCTATCATCTCATCACGGTCGAATCCGTTATGACATATACGCGACAAAGCGATATCATCATGAGCGAGTCGGAAGGAGCCATTCTCCAAAAGATGATTGAGGCGTCGCTGCACATGGCATCCCAGCTCCACAACGACATCGTAATGACATCACGATTTTATGAATTCGTCACGGATTGGATTGAAGGCATGAGCGCCAGCGTGGCTCGCGCCTTTTGGACCAACCATTATCCAATACGCCCCTCTGAAACGTCCCAGACCCAGAATCTCCCACATTGACATTATCATCAGGTGTACATTCCGCAGTGGGCCAACATTCGCAATATGTCGACAATTCATCTGGAGAATACTATGCCTGAAGCATACGAACACTACCTTCAAGAGATTCTTATCGACGAGACTGCCGTCCAATATCGAGTGGGCGAACTGGGTAAGCAGATCAGTATCGATTATGCCGACAAGAAGAACCTATTGCTTGTTTGTGTTCTGAAGGGCGGGGTGATGTTCTTGACCGACTTGATGCGTCATATCACCGTACCACACAGCATCGATTTTATGGCAATTGCCAGCTATGGCGATGGGGTTCGTCATTCGTCTGGGCGGGTTCGCATCGAAATGGATCTCCGTCACGATATTGCAGGCAAACACCTTATTGTTGTTGAAGATATTATCGACAGCGGATACACCATGCAATACATCATGAGCCTGCTCGCGACACGCGCTCCAGCCAGCGTTCGGATCTGCACATTGCTCAGCAAGCCAAGCCGCCGTCAAGTCGAAATCCCACTTGATTACGTGGGGTTTGAGATTCCCGATAAATTCGTGTTCGGATATGGGCTTGACCTGGACGAGTATTTCCGCAATCTGCCCTTTGTTGGCGTGTGCAAATCTGATGTTCAAGTTGGAGCCGACGCAGAGTGACATTCACCCCCATCACGCCGCCCATGCCACTGGTGTGGCCCCCGGTGCTATCCAAACTCAAGAATGTATTGTCTGACGAACCAGAGTTGTACATCGTGGGGGGAGCCGTCCGTGATGCTGCATTGAGACGCCCGTTGCACGACATTGATTTCACAACCTCTGGAGACGGATGTGCAATCTCGCGAAAAATCGCCAACCGATTCGCAGGGGATTACTATCCTCTAGATCGCGAGCGCGGTGTAGGGCGTGCGCTCTTCTCTTGGGAAGGTACTCGTATTACCATTGACGTGGCCCGTTTTCGTGGAGACGATCTACTCACTGATCTCATGGATCGTGACTTCACCATCAACGCGATGGCGGTTGCACTCAACGGGGATTTGAATGGCGTGATCGATCCTACTAGAGGGCTTCAGGACCTCCAGGCCCACATCGTCCGACAGTGTCAGGCCACATCGATCGCCAATGATCCTGTGCGGAGTTTGCGGGCCGTGCGAGCTAGCGTGTCGTTGGACTTCCGTATCGAACCCTCAACGATTCAGAGCATCAAGGAATGTGTCCATCTACTACCAGGAACCTCCATCGAGCGAATCCGAGATGAGTTGTTCAATTTATTGGGCAGCAACAAACCCGCCACTGCCCTGGCAATCCTCAGACACCTCGGTATTCTCGCCATCTTGATCCCTGAAACCATCCCGCTATCTGAAGCCCAGCAGGGACCGCCTCATCAGTTCGGAGTGTGGAAGCACACACTTGCGACTGTAGATTGGCTGAACTCGATTGTCCTCGCCCTTTTTTCCGACCATAGCGACACCCTCACAGCGAATCTGCAGGTTGGTGGCGCGATCACCACGCTTTCGCATCTTAGAGAACCATTGCGGGATCATATTGGATATGTATGGCCCAATGGAAGGACTCACCGCGCCCTTTTGAGTCTGGCCGCTCTGCTCCACGACGTTGGCAAGCCAGCTACGCGCGCGGTGGACGCGGACTCCCGTGTTCATTTTTTGGAGCATGAACATCTCGGAGCCAAATTGGCGGCGATTCGTGGCGAAGCTTTCCACTTGAGCAACGACGAGATTCAGCGCTTAACCACCATTATCCGCCACCATATGCGTCCCCATTGGCTGAATGCGAACAAGTCATTGACGCCACGCGCCATATACCGTTATTGGCGCGACACAGGCCCTGCGGGGGTAGACATCTGCCTTTTGGCCATGGCGGATTATCTGGCAACGTACGATATCATGCTGGATTCGAAGCAGTGGATGGGGTATTTACAGACCATCCAAACATTACTCACCCGCTATTATATGTTTCGCTCAACGGCGGTCTACCCGCAGCCCTTACTGGACGGCACCCGCCTCTTGAAGGATTTCAAACTCAGTCCCGGACCAATCATTGGCGAGATTTTGGAGCAAATTCGCGAAGCACAAGTGTCGGGAATCGTTTCCACTCAACAAGAAGCGCTGGATTTTGTCCGGCGCCTCCTAAATCAAAAACAAGATGGATAACCCTTCCACCACCCGCTCACGAACTGTCTTCAGGTGTTTCATCAGGTGGGGTAACCCGCTCGAAAAACCACAGCAATGTTTTTCCATATTGGCGTTCATCGTAAGGGCAGAACTCCGTCAGGGGAACGTCTTCTCGCTCTGACGGGTCGATTTGGACTACGACCACACCGTCGGCACACACATGCTCAGGGTGCTCGTCGAGCGACAGTAAAGCCCGTTTCCACATGCCTTTGTACTGCGGGGGTGCCACATAGATGTATTCGAAATCCTCTGAGCTGATACGGCTCAAATAGGCGAAAGCATCCGTTCGCAACACTTCTGCGCGATCGGCAAGATGCGTTTGGGCCAGATTCTCGTGTATGGTGCGTATTGCGAAGCGATCATTATCGATGAATACGGCACGAGCCGCGCCACGGCTCAATGCCTCAATACCAACGCTACCCGTCCCTGCAAAGAGATCAAGGATCGAACCGCCTTGTATCCCGGTACCCAAAATGTTAAACAGAGCTTCCTTAACACGATCCATAATCGGACGCGTCGACTCGCCCGGAACCAGTTTAAGCTTGCGCCCCTTTGCAATACCCGCAATTACCCGGATAGGCACATAACCCTCCAGTAAATCAAGTTAGAGACTCAACAACTTCACGCGCGGCCCGGATATTCGACGTTGGCGTAGTGGTCATGATCACACAACCCGTGGACAAGATGAACCGGCGTCCGTTTGTCTGTTCGATCGCCTGACGAGCTTGGGCACGCACTTCAACCGGAGTGCCAACGTGCATCGGATCCCAGCGCCCCAACCCACCGCTGACAGCCCCGCCAAATTTCAGTTTTCCCGAAGCCAAATCGACATCGGTTTCCCGATCGTGCCAATTTATGGACTGCACTGGATATTCCGCAATAACATCGAACATTGGCGCGTCACCATGGAGATGAACCATGTTAAACCACCAATCGCTCGACAACGCTTCAAGAATTTGCAGATCGTATGGCCTTCCGAATTCCAAATATTCACTCCCACTCATCACGGCGTACGACGCGTGCTGTATTGCGTAAAAGATCCCCGCGACTTTGCTGCGCCGCATGGCATCCATGAACCGTAACGTGCTTTCAGTAATGGTGTTTAGTCCTGTTTTCAACCGATCTGGTGCTGTCCTCATGTGTTCAATAAGAACGTCTTTCCCAGCAATATTCTTCGCCTGCGCCAGGGGACTAAAGATAGTTTGGATAAATGGGACTTCGTCCCCAAAAGCATCCTTCAACAAGCGCAGCACCTCAAGCTGGCGGCCCAACACGCCACGCGTCGGATCAAGTACCCTAAGTTCAGTCCAATCCAGCGACCGCTGCACAGCGCGACGCGTATACGTGCGCGTGCCTTCCGGGTTTCCTTCCCAGCGATCCTGAACGCCGTAATCCGCGATGCAAAAACTACTTGTGGGTGTCACCTTGACAAAATCGAAGTCCCACCGCCGCTGAAAAGCCACCGTCGCTTCCGCCAAATCGACTGCGCGCTGGTCATCACCCGGCCAATGACGCCACAGCGCCACCGGTACGCGATCGACTTCCTGCCCCAAGACTGTTTTTTCAAGACGTTCTCGTTTGGTAAGAGACATCAAAGATTCTCATTTCGTTCGGCGGTTATCTATATAAAATCCGACATTTGCTCAATCTGCTGTTTCACCATGCGTTTGAGCATAAAAAACCGCTCCTGATTCTCTGTTTCTTGTTCGAGGGCCTTCGCTAACAGGGCATCAACTTGCTGAAACACTTCCAAGGCACTATCGCGTTCACCCGCCTTGCGATAGGACAGACCGAGCCCCCACCGTGCATCAATCGCATCCGGTGCTTCAGCGACGACCTGAATGAACTTTTGAATAGCGACATCCTGTTGCCCCGCATAATGAGCTTTCCACGCCTCGGCAACACGCGCGTCGAAGTCGTTTTTATTGTTCATTGTGATCTCCGGGATGATTTACAACAATCATGATAAACTCCGAATTCAAAAACATTACTACTCGCATTATAGCTTAACCTGTCCCCGCTTGATATGGCAAGACGGACACGCTACCGCGAGCGACATCCCCTATGGCTCAACCCTTATTATAGCAGGGAGTTCTATCTCCCGTCCCAAGCGGCTCCCGCGCGCATCGCGAACAAACAGAGGATCAATTTCCTGACAAGGGAATAGATTTAGAGAGCTACAGCGTCCCAGTTGTATGACAATCTGGTAATCCCCTCCAGTGAAGGCGTCTTCATCCAATTGCAGATAGTACGAATCCCGCACAAAGTAATCAAGCAAAGGCCATAGCGTCCACTGGCTGGTAGGGATGAAGCCAGGATGCCGGTGTTGCGCAAACGCGATTCGATTTGAAGGATCTTCAACAGACTGGACGGAAACATTGACCTGATAATCAGGCAAATCTGGTCGTCCTGCCCGCCAATACAGATGCACGGCCAAATTATCTCCAGCGTGCATCGTGTCGCCTGTTTCGACCGAGTATCCGAGTAAATCTACTCCCCCTTGAAGCCATCGAGGCAACTGTTGATCGGCTCCCAGCACCACTCCTCTCGGTGAACTGTCTGCAAATCGTTGAGGAGCTACCCGAACAGCCAGGCCAATTCCACCCAGCACCATCATCACTAACAGCAAGAACATGGGCCGCGCCTGCTTGTAGTCGCCTTGCTTTAAGTGCCCCTCAAAAGGAATTAGAGATCTTTGTTTAAGCACAAACCCTACCACAAGTAAAATCAGAAACGAAAACGCGCTTATGATCCACGCTACACGGCGAATCGAGGTGCTGCCAAAACGGACAATAACCTCGTACTGACCCTCAGGCATGTCCAGGCTGATGAGCCCTGTACCCGGCACGGCAGCCACTGGAACGGTGTGGTTATCTATCTCAGCAGACCACCCTGGGAAATACAAAGTTTGAAGGACCAACGTAAATTCATAGGGTGCGCTCACGACAAGCCGTTCAGACTGCGGCCGGTGTTCTACCACATCCACATTCACGGCGGCAGGCAGGTCACTGCGAGACACCTTGTCCACTGCGTTGCTCTGATAAGAAGCAAGCAGCGCACGAGAAGGCTGCGGCGGGACAGTTTCAACACTCTTGGGCAGCAGCCACCCCGTCATCTGAGCAGCGATAAGATGTCCTTGCGTTTCGTCCCGCAATATTGAAGTAACGTCCGCGCTGGAATTTCGCGGCCACATGGGCAGTGGCACAATATATAGAGTTGGAATCAACACACACACACCACAGAACAACAACCCAACCAGCGACAACATCGGGCGACTGCTTCTTCCTAATATATACCCAAGCTGGCCGATCACTATGCAACAGCCAGCAGCAAGCAACGCGAGCAAATCATGGGGGTGGAATGGCGGCCACACTGGCCATTTATCCCACATCGAGGCTGCAAGCGGAGATACGACGAGTATCAACAATAGACCCATGATCCCAAAATAGACGCTCTCGCGCTGTTCAGCCGAGATGTTGCGCAACGTAGCCACCAGACGACTTTGTAGAGCGTCCCCTCGGGCCAGACCCCCAGTCAAAGGTGAGGTATGTCGCCAGTTTACAACAACAATCGCCAGCAGTGCCATCACGGCCAAACCCCATACCGATACGCCAATCGATCCCGTCGGAAGAGGATTAACGGCATGGAGATCAATACGAGCCGGTTGCTGAAAAATCTCGGACAATGTCAGCGAGTACCAACGCCCCTGCCCATAATCCACGGTGGGCACCCATTGGAAATCGGTGCGCTCCAACCAGGCAGGTAGCCAATAAAATGCACCCAAGCCTAACCCCAAACCATACGCCAAAGCCACCTTTGGCCACGCATGATAATCGGTTCGCCGGATGAATCGCAACCAACCCAACCAGCCAGCTACCACCAGCAGTAACACGATATTCAGTGGGGCATGAGACAACACGACGCCCGTACACATAAGGCTGGCGACAGCAATATCCCATCCCCGACCCGACTCAAGCACTCGATCAAAGGCCCACAATGTCATGAGAAAACATCCCATAGCCAGCCAAATCGCAAGATCGCTCTCAAGATATGGAATTACTAACAGAATTTGTGGGCTAAACAGATACGCTGCTGCGCTTAAGAACCCGGCGTAATCTCCCCAGCGACGCCTCACAAAGCAGCACATGCCTATTCCGTTCAAGAAGGCTCCAAGGACAAAACTGGCCTTCACACTCAACGTAGGGTCCGTCTGCGTCAGCGCGTAATGCAAACCGGATAGGTAGTGAGGAAGGGGAGCAAGGTAATTCCAAAGTGGAGACCCCAAACCGTAATTGAAATCACCCACCCAACGGGGATACAGTATCCCCGATCGCATGCTCTCGGCCATCTCAATGGTGTACGCCACCTGTTGGTGCATCCCAAGGTTATAAGGCAGCCCAGAACGAGTCAAGTACGGCCATACAACGACCACAATCAACACGACAACTGACCAGAACACCCAGTCAAACTCCCGGCGTTCTCTCCGCATCCAGGCGGGTAAATCCTCATAGGTCAAGCCCGGAGGGAAATTCTGGTCGTTTCTTCGCACCTTCTACACCCCCAATTTGCAAACTGCTGATAAACTATAGGTTGAAACGCGCGCAAGGACCTACAGAAATTTGCGACACATGCCCGAAATGCGCATTATAAGGGTGTGGTCAACGATCAGCAATTGGATCGGTGCGCACGTCAGTCGGGTCTTGCAGAGAGGGTAACCAGAACCGCATGTCGGCACAAGAAGCGCTTTTAAACGGACGATACCGCCTGCTCGGCCAGCAAGGTTCCGGCGGCATGGCAGTCATTTACAAAGCAACCGATCTGGCGCTGGGTCGCACCGTCGCAGTTAAAGTCCTGCGCCCCAGCTTGACAAGCGATCCTGAATTCCTCAAGCGATTTCGGCAAGAAGCCCGCAATGTCGCCAACCTCTCACACCCCAATATTGTAACCGTGCACGATGTGGGGCAAGATGGGAACACTCATTACATTGTGATGGAGTACATTGATGGAGAAGACCTCAAACGTTTGATCAGAGCGTCCGCCCCATTCACTATTGATCGTGCGTTGAGCATTGCTATCAAAATCTGCGCGGGAGTCGGCTATGCGCACCGCGCCGGATTGGTGCACGCCGATGTGAAACCGCAAAATGTTCTGGTGACGGAGTCCGATAATGTGAAGGTGACCGACTTTGGCATCGCCCAAGCATTGACGGCCACCAAGCCACGCGATCGCGACCGTCAGCGGGTAGTGTGGGGTAGTCCACACTACTTCTCGCCTGAACAAGCTCAGGGTGAACCGCCCTCGCCTGCTTCTGACGTATACGCGATCGGCATTGTGTTGTTCGAAATGCTGACGGGGCGTCTGCCGTTTGTCGGAACCGACCAACAAGAGCTGGCACTGGCCCATATTCGAGAGGCACCTCCTAACGCAGCTGATTTCAATCCAAATATACCCGTTCATCTCGATCGCATACTGCAAAAGGTTCTCTCAAAAGAGCCGGTATCACGTTATCGTACTGCCGATCAACTGGGACGCATCCTGGTCAGCTACCGAAGACAAGGACACGTCACAACCGATCAGGTTCCTGAAGTCGCCACACAAGAACCCCAGCAGGATACAGCGGCGACACTTCCCCCAATACCGGGAGAAATTCCGCTGCCGATTCACTATGAAGCCCCATCTCCGGCACCGCCTGTTTCTGCATCGCCCCCACCTCACATTTCCGATCCACGCGCAGAGGCGGCGACTCATGGTTATGGCGCTTTGAATTACTCAAGCGGAGTGCCAGCTTCGCCGGGCATTCCGGCGGTTGTGCCGCCGCCGTATATGCCGCCTCGCCCTCCCGATACGATGCTCCAGTCGCGCTACCGTGCAGCAGAGCCACCTCCCCAGCTCGATCTGGCAACAATCGTACTGGCGTTCATTGCGTTCATTGCGGCGATCATGCTCATTCCGTTGTGGATATTGGTTTATCAAGCATGGGTGGGCTGACGATCATCCGGTTGACCAACGTATAATGGTTCAGCGCGTTATGGGTTTTCTTACGTAACATTAATTTAACGATCCGTCCAAGTCCTGGTTTTTGCCGATCGGTTCCTGTATAATCTGCGCATTACTTGTGACAGTGCCGCCCCGCCATAAGGTCACGCACATCCGTCACCACATTTGCGCGCGTATTGGACGCCGTGGTATGAAGGCTGGAGGCCGAGAGTGAACAATCGTTCGCGAAATATCTTTGTGTACATCCTCATTATCGCCGCTATCGCCGCGATAGTGTTCGGCGTACGCAATAACAGCGCAAGCTCCAAAGAACTGACTGCCACTGAGTTGGCACGCGATATCGACAGCGGGTTGGTCCGGTCCATCGAGGTGTCCGAGGATGGCAAGGTCACTGCTACCTACCGCAATAATGAAACTCGCAAAACTCAGATCAATTCCAACACTCAAGATCCCGCTTCGCTCCTGGAGTCGTTAGGCGCATCTCCGGATATGCTGCGACAGGTCGATTTCCAGTTCACGAAACCAAGCAATCTCTTTAACTGGATTGGGCTGATCGGCACATTCCTGCCGCTGCTGTTGATAGGTGGTTTCATTTATCTGATGTTGCGCCAGGCGCAAGGCTCGAATAACCAGGCCCTATCCTTCGGCAAAAGCCGGGCACGCATGTTTACTGGAGATCAACCTACGGTTACATTTGAAGATGTGGCCGGCGCTGACGAAGCCAAAGAAGAACTGCAGGAAGTCGTAGAGTTTCTCAAAGATCCGGAACGATTTATCCAGCTTGGGGCGCGAATTCCCAAAGGTGTACTCCTGGTCGGAAGCCCTGGAACCGGCAAAACCCTGCTCGCTAAGGCAGTCAGCGGCGAAGCGGGCGTGCCGTTCTTCAGCATTTCTGGTTCTGAGTTCGTTGAGATGTTCGTGGGAGTTGGGGCCAGCCGCGTCCGTGATCTCTTTGATCAAGCCAAGCGCCACAGTCCGTGCATCGTCTTTGTGGACGAAATCGACGCTGTGGGCCGCCATCGCGGCGCCGGATTGGGTGGCAGCCACGACGAACGCGAGCAAACCCTCAACCAGATCCTGGTCGAAATGGACGGTTTCGATACCGATACCAATGTCATCATCATGGCAGCGACCAACCGTCCGGATATTCTTGATCCCGCGCTGATGCGTCCTGGGCGCTTTGATCGGCGCGTCGTACTCGACCGGCCCGACGTGCGCGGGCGCGAAGCGATCCTCAAAGTTCACACACGCGGCAAGCCTCTGGCGTCAGATATCGATTTGGCGACGCTGGCGAAATCGACGCCGGGATTCGTGGGAGCCGATCTTGAAAATCTGGTGAACGAAGGTGCTATCGTGGCCGCCCGCAAGAACAAGAAAAGCATCAGCATGCGCGATCTAGAAGAAGCTGTAGAACGCGTGGTGCTGGGGCCGGAACGACGCAGCCGCATCATCAGCGAAGAAGAAAAACGCTTGATAGCCTTCCATGAAGCCGGTCACGCGGTCGTATTCCACATGCTTCCCAACTGTGATCCGGTTCGCAAGGTCACCATCGTAGCGCGTGGTATGGCTGGCGGCGTGACTTGGGTGATGCCAGAAAACGACTCGATGCTCGGGACAACGCAGCGCTACCTCGACCAGATCACAGGAGCATTGGGTGGCCGCGCCGCAGAAGAGATCGTGTTCGGTGACATAACGAACGGCGCCTCGAGCGACCTTGAGAACGTGACGCGCATCGCCCGTACCATGGTTACGCGTTGGGGCATGAGCCCTAAGCTTGGGCCGCGCGTATTCGGTCAAAAAGAAGAACTCGTCTTCCTTGGGCGTGAAATTGGCGAGCAGCGCGACTATAGCGAGAGCGTAGCTGAGCAAATCGACGAAGAAGTCCACAATATCGTGTCCAAAGCGTATGCTCAGGCGCTTCAGGTGCTCCGTGAAAACCGTGACCGCCTGGATGCATTGGCCGAACGGCTCATCGAAGTCGAGACTATCGGGCGCGAGGAGTTCTTGGAGCTGATGGGTGAGTCGCCGTCTGACTCCGGCGGAAGATTCAGCGAACCGGCTGACGCCATCAGGCAAAGTTGGCCGCGTCGATAGCGAACGCACCGACTCCGATATGCCGCCGGCTCCGTTAGGAGCAGCACCCTCCCCCGCATAGGTACAGCGTTACACAAACTCGAACACATAAACGCCCTGCCGGTCAGTCTGGTAGGGCGTTTTCTATGTTCTCAATGCCAACCATTGACAAATCACCGCTAATCAATCACTTCGTGAATCGGCCACCGATGTTGCTCAGCCGCGCGCCGCATCGCATGATCAGGATATACGGCAGTAGGGTGTCCCACCGCCATCAAGAATGGTACATCCGACTGGCTATCTGCGTATGCAGCACAGGCAGCCAGAGATAATTCGGGCGTATGAGTTTCAAAATAACGCTGCACGTATTGGGCTTTTTGTGTGCCCGAGCAAGTCTCGCCAACAACGCATCCTGTGCAATAACCGTCATGCATCTCGACAGGTGTTCCAATCCCCACATCCGCACCCAAGTGTTGAGCCAAGCCACGAACAATAGACTCGAACATGGTCGACACGAGCAGCACCGGGTGCCCGGCTGCTTTATGCCCGTTGAGGAGGCGCACCACATCAGGACGCAGTCCAGGCACCAATCGTTCGCGAACAATGTCGTTGCAGAGTGCGTCGACCTCGGCGGCTTCCCACCCGCGCATCAAACCGGCCATATAATGCACCCAGCGGCTGCGAAATCGGGCTTGGTTGGCCAGGTGGCCCTTCACCAGGGCGTAGATAGGCACCGTCTTGGCATAGAGCTGCGTGCGCCGTGCCAAAGAAACCTTCGGTGAGTAGATCAAGACATCCCAGAAATCCTCGCCAGTGGTCAACGTGCCGTCGATGTCAAACAATGCGGCCTGAATGTCCAGGTTCACGTTGTTATCCAATACGCCCCCTCACGATCTATTGAGACTCGCCGGTTTCGCGTGCGTCCATTTCCATCTGAGCTAACTCACGTCGCAGAATTTTGCCCACGGTCGTGCGCGGCAATTCATTGACAAAAGCGATCCGCGACGGAACCTCATACCGTGCCAGCCGCTCGCACGCAAATGAGAACAACTCCTCCTCGGTCACGCCTTGCCCTGGTCGCACGACTACCCACGCCTTCAAAGCTTCCTGGCCAACCTTTGTTGGATCTGGGTGAGCGATTACAGCCACACCCACTTCCTTGACGGCGGGATGTTCCATCAAACAATCTTCTACAATACGCGGATACACGTTATAACCGCCAATGAGGGCCATATCCTTCTTGCGATCGACAATGTAGAAGTACCCATCGTCGTCCATGCGTCCGATATCGCCAGTGTATAGCCATTTCTGGCCATCTGGTCCGTCGCGCAGAGCATTGGCTGTCTCCGTCGGCATCCCATGATACCCCCGCATGAGCTGTGGCCCGCGCATGACCAGTTCGCCCACCTCACCTACTGGCACATCAGTGACTCCGTCATCCAGATCGACGATACGCATCTCCATATCAGGAAATGGCAGTCCAATCGATCCAGTGCGATTCTCTCCTTTTACCGGGTTGGCATGGCTGGCGGTCGGAGCCTCACTCATACCAAATCCTTCGAGGATGACGCCCCCAGAGAGTTCCTCAAAGCGTCTTTTCGTAGAGGGCGGCAGTGGTGCCGAACCGCTGATGCAGGCATAAATAGACGAGAGATCATATTTACCGGCTATCACATCAGCCGAGTTGTTCACGGCATTAAACATCGCTGGCACACCCATAAAGATCGAAGGACCATAGGCGTGTATAGACCCCACCACGTCATCAACATGACGCGGATTAGGCACCATAATCATCACAGCATGCAGCGACACCGCGAAGCTCATCACTGCGACCATCCCAAACACATGAAACAATGGAATCGCGGCTAGAAAACTCTCTTGAACATCCTTGCGTGCCAACCATGCCTGACACTGCAGCGTATTTGCAACTAAGGCGGTATGGGATGACATGGCCGCTTTGGGGATCCCGGTTGTGCCCCCCGTGTATTGGAAAATGGCGATATCGTTCGGATCCACCTCAACACTGGGCTTCTTGCCGTCATAACGGTGCAGCACATCTTGCAGCCACATATCGTCATCATGTTTTTCGATACGATGCCCTTCCTTCTTTTCTTTGGCAAACGTGAAAAGCAAGGCAGCGATCCCCGGCAAGTATTCCTTGATATTCGTGGCGACAACCTTTTTGACTTCCGTTTGAGACTGCACCTGTTTCAATCCGTTGTAGAAAGGGGTCAGCGTAATTGCGATAACAGCGCCACTATCAACAAGCTGCTCGGCCAACTTCTTAGGCGGAAACGTTGGGTTGACCGCCACGACCGTGCCACCAGCCTTCAGCGTCGCGTAGAAACCGATGACGAATTGGGCACAGTTGGGCAAGATCAGCGCGACGCGTTCTCCCTTTTTCAATCCCATATCGACAAAGGCGGCGGCTAGAGCATTGGTACGGCGTTCAAGCTCTGCATATGACATGGTTCGCTTTATGCGCCCCACTACAGGCAAAAGTGCCGACGAGAGCACCGCCGGAGAATCCCCGGCGGATGCAGCGGCCGCGCTCAGAAAGTGCTGAAGAGGATGCTGTGGGTATGGAGCCAGGCTGTGGGGGACATCAGGATCGTAGCGTGATAACCAGGGTTTCTCTTGATAAGTGACCATCTGTTACCTCCCAGCCCGGTCTATCAGCGGCATAGGTGGAAATATACACTATTATTGGATATATTGAATTCTAATAGACTTCGGAATCTCACACAAATAGGTGTTTGGCTGAGATCATATGGATTCAAAACAGCTTCCGCTCTTTCCCAGTGACCGCGATCATGCGCTAACACGTCGCAGCGCGTTGGTCGAGGCAGTAGAGCCCTTTCTAGAGTATCTTCGGATGGAAGGGCGTAGCCCGCACACCATAACGGCGTTCTCCTCAGACCTACGTCTTCTGGTAGAGTATTTCGGCGAAGAGACGGGGCTCAAAGATTTCACGACGCCAAAACTCGAGCGCTTCATGGACTGGGTCGAGAGTGGTCGGGGAATACCATGCAGTCGGAAATCGTACGCTCGGCGGGTGACTACTCTAAAAGTCTTTTTCAAATTTCTGAAGCAGGAGCATATTCTTTCCTTCGATCCTGCAGAGGCACTCCTCCAGCGGTCAGGAGCAGCACCACTCCAACCAATCCTCTCCGACGGCGATCTGGCGCGAATGCTGGCCCATACCACATCATTGCGCCTGGCCGACAAACCAGACGCCAGACCGGACCTGCTACTAAGGCTGTTGCTCGATACGGGAGCCAAGAAAAGCGAATGCATGCTGTTGACGGCTCAAAACGTTCAACGCGATGATCCGGCGAATCCTATCCTGATTATTCGGCATCCCAAACCTGGGGATGTGTACAAAGAACGCAATATCGCGCTGGACCCCGAGTGGCTGGCCGTGCTTGATGAGTATATTGAACAGTACCGGCCCCAGGATGTATTGTTCGGCTGCACAGCTCGCAACTTGGAATACATCCTGCACGACGTTGCAACGGCGTCAGGCGTTAGCAGCAAAGTGTCTTTTGAGATACTTCGTTGGACCAGTGCCGTGCGAGATTATCGTAATGGTATGGATCTGGAGCGGTTACGTGAGAAAATGGGGCTAAGCCGAATTAGCTGGCGCGAAACCAGCGAGAAGATTATCCAACTGGCGCAACATCATCTCGAAGGCGACTCGTCATAACCACAGGTGAACATGATATGTAATCAATACACGCGGCAAAGCAGCCCTTTCAGATAGGCACCCTCTGGAAATGTGAGAGACACAGGATGATCGGATGCCTGCGTAAGATATCGCAGAATCTGACCTTCGCGCCCTGAATCTACCAACGCGGCAAAAACGATTTTCTGGAATAAATCGGCGCTGATCGCCCCTGAGCAAGAGAATGTCGTGAGAATACCACCCGGCTTCAACAATCGCAGCGCAAACAGGTTGATGTCCTTGTAGCCGCGCGCCGCGCTGTCCACCTGACGCGGCGACTGGGCGAATTTGGGCGGATCCAGGATGATCATATCAAACTGCCTTCTCGAATCCCGATAATACCGCAGGACGCTAAACACATCGCCAACCACAAAGTCGTCATCGTCAACCGCAAACCCGTTCAATGCCGCGTTGCTGCGCGCCAGCGCCAGCGCGTCGGCGGAACTGTCGACATTGATCACGCGTTGCGCCAGCCCCTCCAACGCATAGACAGCAAACCCGCCCGTATACGAAAACGCATTCAAGACGGTGCGATCGGAAGCGTGCTCATCCCACCGCAGCCAATCACCAATCACCGCACGGTTTTCTCGCTGATCTAGGTAGAAGCCGGTCTTGTGTCCGTGACGAATGTCCACCAGGAAACGCCGGCCATTTTCGTCCACCTCGATCAACTCCGGTGGTTCTTGCCCTGCCAAAACGCCGGTAACCGGTGGCAACCCTTCTTTCTCGCGAATATCCACGTCACTGCGTTCGTAAACGCCTTGAGGATGTAGCAGGTCCGCAAGCAAAGACGCCAACATGGTTTTTTGCACATCAATGCCGAGGGTCAAAGCCTGCAAAACGACCCAATCACCGTAACGGTCTACGACCAGGCCCGGCACACCATCATTTTCGGCATTCACCAGGCGGTAAGCATTCGTAGTGCCCTGGGCGTGCAGCCGATTTTCGACGTGACGACCCTGAATCGCGCGTTCGAGGCGCCGCCGCCAGAAATCTTCATCAATTGTCTCAGACTCATCCCAGGACAACAATCTGGCACGAATAGACGATTGGCTATTCCAATACCCCTGAGCTAAGAACGCCCCTGCTTCACTGCGAATCGTGACGATCTCGCCATCGTCTGGGCTGCCCTCTACATGAGAAACTGAACCCGAAAACAGCCAGGGGTGCTGACGTAACACGCTCTTTTCGCGACCAGCCTGAACAATAACCGAAGCTTGCGTCATGCATCCTCACCTATGAGCTCCACCAGACCATCCTCCCCTATGATAGTCACGCCAAGTTCCTGAGCCTTAGAAAGCTTACTGCCCGCATCCACGCCTGCGACCACATAGGACGTTTTCTTACTCACACTGCCGACGACTTTTCCACCATGTCTTTCGATCAACGCCGCCGCTTCATTTCGCTTCAATGTGGGCAGTGTGCCCGTCAACACAAACGTAAGCCCCTGTAACCGTGTCGATTCAAACCCGTGCTCCTGGTGTATCTCAATCAAACGCACCCCAGCGGCCCGGAATTTCTCAATCAGGGCGCGGTTATGGGCCTCACCAAACCAGGTCACAACCGCATTCGCTGTATGTGGGCCTAACCCCTCGATGAGCTGCAGATCGTCGGTGCTGGCTGCCCCCAACGCATCCACCGAGATAAAATGCTTCACCAGTAACTCAGCGACGGTAACACCCACGCCTCGTATCCCCAGCGCCCCGATCAGGCGCGCCAGCGGGCGGTCTTTCGCTGCGTCCAGGCTGGCGAGCAAATTCTGCACCTTCTTCTCTGCGAATCCTTCAAGCGGCATCAAATCGTCGGCCGTAAGCGTGAAGAGATCAGCCTCATCACTGATTAAACCGGCATCCAGAAGCTGACGCACTCCTCGCTCGCCCAGCCCATCAATATCCATCGCGCCACGAGACACGAAATATTCTATGTTTCGTGCGACCCGTTCGGGGCAAGCCGGATTTGTACAATAATATGCGACTTCGCCCTCATCTCGTTCCACAGGCGCTTCGCACACCGGGCACTGCTGCGGGGGGTGGATGGGTTGCTCCTCTCCAGTGCGTGCCCCGACAACCGGGCCGATGACGTAAGGAATAACCTCTCCCGAACGTTTTACGATGACCTTATCACCAATCCGAATATCCTTCTGATCGATCAGATCGTAATTGTGCAGACTGGCCTGGCGAACCGTCACACCGCTGACAAACACGGGTTCGAGCACGGCGGTCGGGGTCAGGACTCCCGTTCGCCCCACGTTAGCTACAACATCTAGCAAACGCGTGGTCGCTTCCTCCGCAGGGAATTTATAGGCGATAGCGCCGCGCGGGTCCTTTCCCACCACACCGAGATCGTCCACCGTGGCATGATCATTGACCTTGATGACCAGTCCATCGATTTCGTATGGCAAATCGTGGCGATGCTCCTCAAAACCGATGACAAATTTGATCACATCTTCCAAACCATCGAAATGTCGCGCCACCTCATAAGGAGTCAGGAATCCGAGCTGTTGCAGCAAATGCAGCG
The DNA here is from genome assembly GCA_963826505.1 of uncultured Chloroflexia bacterium. Lineage (GTDB taxonomy): Bacteria > Chloroflexota > Anaerolineae > Aggregatilineales > Aggregatilineaceae > CAWGXG01. The sequence goes on along the minus strand of CAWGXG010000008.1, from coordinate 974,451 downwards.
TTTCATACTGCGAAGCTGGCACCTGACCGTCCGCGTCCACCACGGCATAGCAATAAGTCGTCACAGGGCGATCCGCGGTGACACGTGGGTCTTTCTGTTTCAGGGCGCCGGACGCGGTATTGCGGGCGTTCACATACAATGGCAGCCCATCTTCGCGCATTCGGTGGTTCAAGGCCTCGAAGTCCCGTTTGAGGAACAGCACCTCGCCCCGCACAACCAGACGGCGCGGTGCCGCCGGACCATCAAGAGCGACCGGTATCCGCAAAGGCACCGTGCGGATCGTGCGTACGTTGGGCGTGACATCATCTCCGATTTCGCCATCGCCCCGCGTAGCCCCTTGAACGAGCACGCCGTTCTCATACGTCAGCACCACGGTAAGGCCATCGAATTTCGGCTCTACGACGTAATCGAGTGTGTGGTTTTCTGGCAGCAGCCGCCCGATGCGTTCGCGCCAGGCCCGGATATCTTCAGCGGAAAACGCATTGCTTAGGCTCAAAATCGGGCGCACATGCCGGACCTTCGGCAAATCGGGCACGAGATCACTGCCGACGCGTTGGGTTGGGGAATCTGGCATAAGCAGTTCAGGGTGAGCGTTCTCCAAAGCCCGCAACTCGTGAAACAAAGCATCGTACTCAGCGTCAGTGATGGTTGGGGCACTTAGAACATGGTAACGATAGAGGTGCTCATTAAGCAACTGACGTAGTTCTTCAGCACGCGCGGTAAGGTTTTGCTGACTCACGGTCGGTTCTCGCTTCGCAGTTATTGGGAAACAACCATTAGATAGTTGCGCGCCGCCCATCCAGAACGCGTGGAATCTTCCGGATCTTCCAGTTTCCACCATTCGAGATCATCAACACTTTGCGGTCCGCCTACCACCACAAAAGTGCTGCCCTCGGGCGACAGAAACCGCGGCGTGCCAGAATACCCTGGCGCCGATCGGATGTTCAATCCACTCGTGTCTACGCCTACGACCTGCACCATTACCCCAATGGCAAAGTTGCCAGGGGGCAAGCTTGGGCTGGGTACAGGAGTCGGCAGCGGAATCGTAGGTGTAAACTGGACCTGAGGAATCGCGGTGGGCCAGAAGGCGGGCTGCGCTGGGGCGACTTGCGCGCCTGCCTCAAAATCCTGGCTAAGTGTTGGCTGAGACGTTATGATCTGCACTTGAGCAGCCTGATCACCCAGCGGACGAGCGGCACCCAGAGCATCAAAGGTCAGGACTACTACAAAGGCAGCAACGGCAACCAATCCAACCATCACGACAAGCGACCACCACGGCAAATACAATCCGCTTTCTCGAGGGGTATTAGTCCGTCGTGCGGGCGGCCTCGTGGGTACAAAAGGAGCCGGAGTTTGTGGCGAAGGTGTGCGATAGGGTGGGGCAGCAGCATAGGGCTCTCCCGGCGCAAAACCTTGCCGGGAAGATGAAGTGCGCCGACGTTTTCCCGATCGGCCGCTCGGAGCGACGCCAGCTGGTTGAGACGGCGGCGATACGGGTGATCGAGTGGGGGGCGCGGGTGCAGGCACCGACCGCGTATGGTCTGCGCGCTGCGTCTCATCTGGAATTGGAGTGCCGATATTCGGCCCCCGATCTTCTTTTTCGGGCAACAACCGCTGGTCCTGAGATAAAGGGTCTGCCATCGTCTGAATCCCTGAAGACGGTTACTATGGCAAGTATACCACACGCGATTGAGGGCGCACGCTACACGCTCCGCTAAATCGATCGCATGCTATTTCACGGTGCGCAAGAAGGGACGAATCCATGTCATTCCACGAGTTTGTCGGCAATCTTCATGTCCACACCCCTTACTCCGACGGCGAGGCCTATCACGCTGAAATAGCCGAGGCGGCTCTTGCGGTCGGATTGGATTTTGTCATCTTCACGGATCATAACGTACACCTCGATGGCATTGAAGGCTACTACGGGAAGGATGATCAGGGTTACGTTTTGCTGCTTTCAGGAGAAGAAGTCCACGATCGGACGCGACTTCCCCAGTGTAATCACCTCCTCGTTTATGGGGCGGAAAAAGAGGTCACCGAGCATGCCCACGATCTCTTAACATTGATCAATGCCATCAGAGACTCAGGAGGCTTAAGCTTCATCGCCCACCCAGACGACCAGTCCGTTGATTGGCTACATGAACCAGAAATCCCCTGGGCCGATCGCTACGTCGACAACTTTACGGGACTCGAAATCTGGAATTACATGTCGCGTTTCAAAGACTTTCTGCCCACGTTCAGACAAGGGTTGCGCAATGTATTTCGTCCGGAAGACGTCATGATCGGCCCATCGCCTGTCACTCTTGATCTGTGGGATCAACTCCTCGAGACGGGACGGCAGGTAGTAGGCATTGGCAGCGCAGATGCTCACGGGACCAAGGTAAAACGCGGGCCAATTACGCATACCGTGTTCCCATATGACTTTCTATTCAATTGCGTGAATACACACATTCTTACTCGATCGCCGTTGTCTGGTGACGCAGAAAACGACAAAATGCTGCTTTTCCAGGCGCTGAAAGAGGGTCGCGCCTTTGTAGGGTACGATCTTCCCGGGAACACACGCGGATTTCGTTTCACAGCACAGGGCCAAAACACGTCCGCCATGATGGGCCAATCCATAAGGTTGGGACATGGGGTCACTCTGCAAGCCATGGCCCCTGCCCGTGCACACTTCAAAATCATCCGTCATGGTGAGATTGTCGCTGAGGACGCAGCCACCGAAAATCTGACTTATGTGGCCCGTACGCCGGGAGCCTATCGTGTCGAGGTCTGGCGGAATTTCCGAGGTTCTGAGCGAGCATGGATTTTGAGCAATCCCATTTATGTAGGGGCAAATCCCAGCCGTGCGCTTTCCTGATGATGTCGGGCATGTTATAATCTAGAACTTCCGTTCGGCTACTATGCGAAGGATGTGGTCATGCCTCGTTTCGAGTTAGTGTCGGACTATCAACCTACTGGTGACCAACCTCAAGCTATCTCACAACTCATTGAGGGCATCAATCAGGGGATGCGACATCAGACGCTCCTGGGAGCAACAGGCACTGGCAAGACCTACACAATTGCCAACGTGATTGCGCAGATACAGCGCCCCACTCTGGTCCTGGCTCATAACAAGACGCTCGCCGCCCAGTTGTATGCGGAGTTTCAGGAATTCTTCCCCCGCAACGCGGTCGAGTACTTTGTCTCCTACTACGATTACTATCAACCAGAAGCCTACGTTCCACGGCAAGATCTCTATATCGAAAAAGAGACGGAGATCAACGAAGATATCGACCGCCTGCGGCTTTCCGCAACGGCATCCCTCTTGAGCCGTCGGGATGTGTTGATTGTGGCCTCAGTTTCGTGCATTTATGGAATCGGGAATCCGGTCACTTGGGGCAAAGCCACCCTCGAGCTTCGAAGCGGCGCGCAGCAGCGGCGCGATCTGATATTGCGCCATCTGGTAGGAATTCAGTATGCGCGCAACGATTTCGAATTGCGTCCTGGCACGTTTCGCGTGCGTGGCGATACGCTTGAAATCTTGCCCGCCTACAGTCAAACAGCCTATCGGATAGCGATGTTCGGCGACGAGATTGAGCGCCTGGTGGAGTTCGATCCGGTGACAGGCGAAGTGCTGACCGATCACGATACGATCACGATCTTCCCCGCCAAGCAATTTGTCACCGAAGAAGAACATCTGCGTCAAGCCCTGCATGATATTGAACAGGAACTCGAACAACGCCTGGCAGAGTTGAAGAAAATGGATCGCCTGCTGGAGGCACAACGCATTGAGCAGCGTACGCGTTATGACTTGGAGATGATTCGAGAAGTTGGCTACACCAGTGGGATCGAAAACTATTCACGTCACCTGGATCAGCGCCCAGCGGGCAGCCCTCCCTGGACCCTGATTGATTACTTCCCTCCCGATTTCTTGATGGTCATCGACGAATCCCACATGACGCTGCCGCAAGTACGCGGTATGTTCGGCGGAGATCGATCGCGTAAAGAGGTGTTGGTCGAGTACGGTTTTCGTCTGCCAAGTGCCCTTGACAATCGTCCTTTGAGCTTTGACGAATTCGAAACACGGCTGCATCAAACGGTTTACATGAGTGCCACCCCCGGCCCCTATGAGAATCAACATGCTGAACAAGTCGTCCAGCAAATCATCCGGCCAACGGGCATCATTGATCCGGCCATCACGGTGCGCCCCACCGGGGGACAGGTGGACGACCTGTTGGCTGAGATTACGCACCGTGTCGAACATGGCGAGCGTGTCCTGGTCACGACCTTGACCAAACGTATGGCAGAAGACCTGTCGGATTATCTGCTTGAAATGAGCATCCGTGTGCATTACCTGCACTCCGAGATTGACACGATCGAGCGCATCGAGATTCTGCGCGATTTGCGCCTCGGCGTATACGATGTGGTGGTGGGCATCAATCTGCTGCGCGAAGGGATCGATCTGCCAGAGGTCTCCCTGGTGGCAATCTTGGATGCGGATAAGCAGGGCTTCCTGCGTTCAGAACAGGCGCTGATTCAGACCATCGGCCGTGCGGCACGCCACGTAAACGGGCAGGTCATCATGTACGCCGATAAGATGACAGATGCGATGACCAGCGCCATAAACGAAACGGACCGTCGCCGTTCCATTCAGGATGCGTATAACAAGGAACACGGCATCGAACCGGTGAGCATTATCAAGGAAGTTCGTGACTTGACCCGACGCATGCAGGCTGTCGCATCCTCCCCCGCCCCTGAAGATCGCGCGGCAGCGCCGCTCAAACCAGCCGAATTGCCGAAGACCGAGCTTCAGAAACTAATCTCCGCACTGGAATCGGAGATGAAAAGTGCTGCTAAGTCCCTAGAATTCGAGAAAGCAGCCGGACTCCGTGACCAAATCGTTGAGTTGAGACAGATTATGGCACTACGATCACCAGAAGAGCGGGATCCCAGTTTGGAACTCATCGCCCAGAGCGAACGCCCGCGTCGCCGCCCCAAGAATTCATAGTTGGTCACTCCATCGATTTCGCGCAGAAGATATTCACCGGGGCTGATGAATCTCCTGCGCGAAATCCTTTGCGTCCTCTGAGTTTTTACGGTATTGTGGGAACTTGATTAAAATCCTTTTAGCTGCAAATAGCGTTTTTTGAGCACCTCAGTGAATGAGTGGAGCATACCGCAATGCTTTTCACACGCCAGAAGCTGGAAAATATCGAAGCGCAGGTACTCGCGCCCTATGCGATCAAGAGCATGGACTCCCAAGGACGAGAATTCCCGGAGGATGAGCCGCTGTTTCGCACGGCCTTCCAACGCGATCGTGATCGTATTTTGCACACGACAGCGTTTCGTCGCCTTGAATACAAGACGCAAGTCTTTATCAACTATGAAGGGGATTACTATCGCACCCGCCTGACTCACACCTTGGAAGTTACCCAAATCGGGCGCAGTTTAGCTCGAGCTCTGGGCGCAAATGAAGATCTCGTGGAAACGATTTGTCTGGGTCATGACCTGGGGCATCCCCCGTTCGGGCACTCAGGAGAAGCGATTCTCAACAAATTGATGGCAGGTCATGGCGGATTCGATCACAACAAACAGTCTTTCCGCATTCTCACCAAGCTTGAGTCGCGTTATCCGAACTGGCCAGGGCTCAACCTGACATACGAAGTACGCGAAGGCATCGTCAAACACGAAACCGAGTATGACCTCAGCGACGCCAGTTCCGAAGGGTTCGACCCAGAATTGCGCGCGAGCCTGGAAGCCCAAATTGCCAATATAGCGGATGAACTGGCCTATAACGCACATGACCTGGACGATGGGTTAAGGTCTGGGCTGCTCACGCCACAAGCGCTCGGCGAATTGGAGTTGTGGCGTATGCTCAGAGACAGTATCGGGTGGAAGGAACAACCCTTCACTGAGCAGATTCGGCACCAGATGATCCGACGTATGTTGGGGATTGAGATCGATGATGCCATCAATGCCACGGGAAAAAATCTTGAGCAGGCCAATCCAACATCTTCACAAGCACTGCAACGACTCAATCAAAATGTGATCGCACATTCCGCGGCGATCGTGACACTCAATCGCGAGCTCAAAGACTATCTGTTCCGTGAAATGTATCGCCATTATCGCGTAACGCGCATGGCGGTCAAAGCAGAGCGCTTTATCACGCAGCTCTTCGAGACGTATATCGCGGAGCCACAGCAGTTGCCTCCGTCTGTGCAACAGGCCGTTGAAGATCGTGGCCTCTACCGTGCCGTTACCGATTACATTGCAGGCATGACTGATCGCTATGCGCTGCAAGAATGGCAGAGGCTGTTTGATCCGTTTACACGCACGTAATGTGAATTCGATGACTCATATTACTGTTTGAGTCTTCGATTTTCCTTTCAACCGTTGAGGGGTTTATATCATGTCAGAAGATCAGCAAATGCTCACAGCCAAAGGCGCTGCCGAATTACGCGCAGAACTTGATGATTTGGTCAATGTCAAGCGCTCTGCGCTCGCGGCTCAACTCAAAGACGCCATCAGCCAGGGAGATCTCTCAGAAAACGCCGACTACATCGATGCCAAGGAGCAGCAAGCATTTCTGGAAGGGCGCATCAAATATCTGGAAAACCTGCTCCGCACGGCCACGATCATTGACGAGAGCGCCAGCTCACGTGGCACCAAAGAAGTACAACCCGGCAACACCGTGACAATTCAATCGGACGATGATTCCCCTGAAACATATCGGATTGTAGGGGCGGCAGAAGCCGATCCGCGCAATGGGAAGATATCAAATGAAAGCCCAATGGGCTCGGCGCTCCTTGGTCATCGCGAAGGCGACATTGTACGTGTCAAGACCCCTGGGGGTGAGTGGACCGTCAAGATTGTCAAAATCATGCGATGACAACCCCCTTCACGGATACAAAAACAGGAACTTGCTGAGCAGGTTCCTGTTTTTTGGGGGCTGAACGGTGCTTGTCAGTAATTGAGCAGTTCTGCCGTATCGCCAAAAGCTGCCGATGCGTCCGGCGGTTGACTCATGCGGTCATCCCCGCCGGCGTCTTCCTTCGACCATGCTGCGATCTCCACAGTAAGCTGCTGGAAGAAGCTGTTCGGTGGAAGCGGACCTTCCGCATACTGAATATCCACCACTCGAATTTGAACCCTCAGGGTTTGCGTTTCCAGTGTGGTCAGCGCACCTGGAGTCGCCAAGACAGCTTCGCCTTTCGGGGCGAGTCTGGCTCTCAACGCCTGGTCGTTAAACGCGTGCTCGCTCATGAGCACTTTAGTGACCGTCCGAATATCATTCTTGTCAAAAAGCCAGACCTCGGTAGCTGTCACCTTCTTAGGGCTGCCAACGCCAATGGTCTCCGAGATACCAGAACCGCACTCCCCCAAGAATTCGCCTTCAGCCGTCTCGATGCTAAACGAGTTATCATAAAGATCATCCCCGCCAACATAGGACGACATGTATTGCGCCACAGGAGGCACCTCCCCTGTCGCGGCGAAGTCGGTCTTCTGATCGGATGCCGCGCGGTGGGCCGCAACACGCCCGGCATGGACTTGCGCGGTGACGGGCGACACAGGTGAAGTCACCCCAGATGGGCCTCTTTGAGGTGCCGCTGCAGACTGTCTCTGGGGCAACATTCCAGAAACCGCCGACCAGTAGAAGGTGAAAAATATAGCCAGCACAATGCCGATAATTCCCGTTCCCAAAATACAGACCAGCGGGCCCAAGAGACCGCCGAGAAAGCCGGTTTTGATCGAGTTCCGCTTGTTTGCTTGCCGCGGAGCGATTCTGCTCTGCGATGGGCAACAAAGCGCGCAGATCATTTGCTAACGGCGGATCCGTCGCATCGTTAGCTGCGATCAGGTCCTCAATCATTTTGGGCGACACGCCAGCCTCCACTATCTTGCGGGTGGCTTCGTCTGCATCCCCAGATTGCGCGTATTCCACTGCTGCCATCTTGATCCACTGGTCTTTATAGCCGTCGGCCAAATGCACAGGCTCGGCATCCAGGAATTTCACTGGCGCCCCCTGATAGGCCCAAAGCAAACCAATGATCACGCCGAGAAGAACAAATCCCAGGCGATACAAGGATGGGGCTAGAGAGCTTAAAGCAGCCTTACCTATGATATTGAACTGACCAACTAGGCGCTTCATCATAAGGTCTTGCCTTTCTCTCTGAGCTGCTCAGCAGCATGGAAGCGCAAATCTTCTTCACACGATCACTGCACAGCATTGTACATGAACACCACTTGCAAGACAAATCTCATTGACGCCATTCACAAAACAAGAGCCGCTCTCAAACAAGCGGCTCCTTTGCTGTGAAACTGGCACTAAGCACGTCGAATAAACGACTAACCTTTCACCGCACCAGCCGTTAACCCTTCGATGATCCGGCGTTGGAAAATCAGCACGAGAACCAGAAGTGGCACAGTCACCACGACTGCGCCGGCAATTCGATCGGCTATCGGAATCTCATAGCTGTATCCGCTGAAATTCGCGATGGCTACCGGTACGGTCTGAGCTCCCTTGTTCACCAGTGTAAACGTCAGGGCAAACAGGTATTCATTCCACGCGGCGATGAAGGCCAACAGACCCGTGGTCACCAGCGCTGGTGCGGTCAGGGGTACCAGGATACGCCAGAATGTCTGGAACGGCGAGGCTCCATCGACCAAAGCCGCTTGCTCAATTTCTGCCGGCAAACCTTTGAAGAAACTTGTCAACACCCACACAGTGAATGGCAGTGTGAAAATTGGATAGCTGAACATCAACGCTACGGTCGAGCCATACAGCCCAAGATCGTCGACAATGCTGAACAAACCCGACAGAATAGAAATCTGCGGAAACATAGTCATCGCCAGAACCGTATACATGATGATCATACGGCCGCGAAATTGGACACGTCCCAGCGCATAAGCCGCAAAAGACCCGACTACTAGCGCGAAGATCACGCTTACCGTTGATACGACCGCCGAATTCAGCATCGTGTGCATAAAATCGCTGTCGCTCAACAGGTTTTGGAAATTGGTCAGTTTTGGAGATTCCGGCAGGTAGCGCGCGCCAACCAGGACCTGGGCGTTGGTTCTGAACGAAATACTGACTGCGTAGAAGAACGGCGCCATGGTATAAAGCGCGACGACCACCACCAACAGCCAGAACAATCCCCGACTGACCACCGAAATAACCGTTTTTTGAGAGATCGCTAGGCCGTTCATTCTTGTTCAATCCCCACGAATCTAACGTATATGACCGTGAACAATAGGATGATGATGAAGATCAGCACGCCTACGGCAGATGCATAGCCGTCGAGCCGACTCAGCACCAGCCGATCATAGTTGTAGGATGCCATAGAGGGACGAGTAGAGTCTAACAAGACCTGGAAGACGTCAAAAGCGCGCAGTGCATCGAGTGTGCGGAACACCAAAGCAACCGCAATCGTGGGTCGAAGGAGTGGCAGCGTAATCGTGAAAAACTGCCTCGTTTTCGAGGCCCCATCCACAGAAGCAGCCTCGTAGATGTCACCAGGAATGGTCTGCAAACCAGCTAACAGCAACAGCGCCATAAACGGTGCCGTTTTCCATACGTCAATGGCGATGATGGAATTCATCCAGGGGCCAGTTGCCGCCAGCCATTGTTGAGGCTTGTTGATCAGCCCAACGTCTATTAGCAGCTTGTTGAAGATGCCAGTCTGGTCACCTCGCAACATCACCTGCCACAACACAGCGGATACAACCGTAGGAATTGCCCACGGAACCAGCATGGCCGTTCGCATTAGCCCGCGTCCACGGAAGTTGTAGTTCACGACCAAGGCAATGATCATCCCCAGGCATAACTCCAGGACAACGGATGAAATCGAGAATCGAAGCGTATTGCCAAAGGCATTCAGGAAACGCGGGTCTTTGCCCAGGAGTCGCAGTCCGCTGTCGCTTGCCGGGAGCTTCCACGTACTCGCTTCCTGATAACGTACATAGGCCTTGCGCTCCTCACTCGTCATTGCCCGCAGTTTGTCTCGTTCGGCCTGCTCAATTGAGGATTGCACCCACACTATGGAGCCATTCGGCGTCGTCGCACATTTACCAGTGGCGTCATCCTTCTTGCAGTCAACCGTCGTCAGCTTGAAGCTGATCAGGTTAACGTAGTTGTCGAGCCCCACAAAGCGTGCAGGACGGTTTGTCCCAAATTCATTATCTGTGAGACTTCGGATAAACGTCTGCTCAAGCGGCCGCGCAGCGATAAGCGCCAGCACGACTATAGTGGGAATCAACAGTGTCCAGGCGAACCGTGTGTTGCGTGAGGACAGCGCCTCGTCGCCCGGGAACAATTCGATCATCATGCGATCAAGCCAGGTATAGGCCAATGCCATCGGAATGATCGCAAGCAGCAGGGGAATTGCATGCGTAATCCCCTTGCCGAAATCGAATGGCTCCTTGGTGACCAGCCCTCCCTTACCACTGACCCAAAACGCCCACAGAGACGCGATCGCAAGCCCGATCATGAGCCACATCAGGACGACCAAAGTCCAACGAGCGGCAACGACATCAAAACTGCGCAGCTTGATGCCCAACCGGATTAGGAGAATGCCCAAGATGATCACGATCAGGGGGACCACTAACCCGAAACTCTTCAAATATGCGATCGTCAGCGTCGGCGCCACATTCTTGGGCACCGTTCGCGTTTCTTGTTTCAAACTGCCATCAGCTTGAGGACGCAGAAAATTGACCGTGATTTCAAAATCATCCTGCGAAAGCTTGACGTTCGCTTCCTTCAGCCGGGCGCGGATCTGATCGATTGACCATCCAGTTATATCTTCTCCGTCAATCGAAATGAGGCGATCCCCGTTGTTGACGCCAGTCAGATCGGCGGGGCCGCCCTGAATCGGACGCATCTCCACATAAGGGTTCAGGTCCTGGGCCGGTACAAATGTCGTCTCAAGCCCCAGGTTCTGAACGTTTTCAGGCAGCGGGAGCGTAATAGCAACGTTCTCCCCACCGCGATCGACCTGGATGGGTAGCGTAGTATCGCCTGCTCCACTTGCTTTCTGAACAGCATCCGACAAAAAAGTCGAAGCTTGATCTTCGGTCAGAGTGCCGGGCTCCACAACGCTGTCACCCGCTTGGAGCAGAATATCGCCGTTTCTTAAACCAGCTTGTGCCGCCGCCGACCCATCCACTACACTCAGGGTCAGGTGCGCCTGATTCCCAACAGTGGGTTGCGGTATAACTTCGCGGACATCCAGACCAATGCCGGGAATTGCGGGACCTTGCGTTGCTTCCCGAATCTCGCTATTGGTCACAATGGAGTAAAATAAATAAGCGAACCCAATCAACCCAATCACCATCAAGAGGCCGCTGACAAGTTCCAGCGCGATGACCTCTTGCTCGGTTGGGCGTCGTCTCCCAGAACCAGGAGGGATCAGCGTCATAGATACCGCCCTTTCTCCTCACGTAACGCTCTTTCGAAAGCACACCAATTCTTTAGAACGCCACTGAGGGCAGTTTTCCCTGCCCTCAGCGGATTGCATTACATGTACGAAAGGCGAGGGCTACGTCTTAAGGCAGTTCGAAGCCGAGATCGGCCAGGGCTAGCTCAAGATCGCCCATCGCAGTTGCGGCATCTTCGTTACCGGCCAGCACATTATTGACTGCCGTGTAATAAAGCTCCGAAACCTGGGCATACTGCGCACCAGCAACGCCAGGACGCGCGGTCGCGAAGTCCAGCGTGTTCTTGAATTTGGCGATGAAGGGCAGTTGATCCAGCACCTGGGGATCGTCGTAGACGGCCGGGTTCACGGGCTGTTCGCCGCGCGCCAGGGTGAAGAATACCTGCTGGTCAGTTGAACCTATGAACTGCATCAGCGCCATCGAAGCTTCGGGATTCTTGGAGTACTTGGACACGGCGAGGCCCCAACCACCCAGGGTCGCCGCGCTCATGCCGGGTTCCTTGCCGGGCAGCGGGCTGACATCAAACTTATCCTTAATCACGCTGTCATCAGCCTGACCCAAAGGATAGGCATAGCCCCAGTTGCGCATGAAGGCAGCGTTACCGGCCTGCCATACCGCGCGAGCGTCTTCTTCTTGGTAGTTCAGAACATCAGGAGGAACCACCTTGCCAACCCAGCTCGCCATAAGGTCGAAGATCGCGATAGTGTTGGGATCGTTCACTTCGATGACGCCAGTCGGGCTCAAGATAGTGCCACCGCCGTACGAAACCTGCCATTCCAAGGCATCGCACGTTAGACCTTCGTACGCCTGACCCTGGTAGACAAAGCCCCAGAAGGCATCATTGCCCGCAGCGCGCTCGCCATCCTGAATCGTCTGGGCTGCAGCGCCAAGCTCATCCCACGTCTGAGGAACCGACAAACCGTATTTTTCCAGCAGGTCGGTGCGGTAGTACAACATACCCGAGCCAGCAAACCACGGCATCGCGACCAGACGACCCTGCACCGTATAAGCGTCAAGAACCTTGGGGTAGAAAGTGCTGAGGAAGTCCTGATCCAAGTATTCAGACACATCCAGCAGATGTTCTGACAGGATGGCCGGCCAGATTACGTCGATCTGGAATACGTCGATCTCGCCGCTCTGGGCCTCGAAAAACTGCTGGTACTGGGCCAGCGTTTCCGTGGAGCTTGTCGGACGCTCAACGACTTTGACGGTGACATTTGGGCAGGCCGCCATGAAATGGTCTGCAAGTTCGACCGCCGTAGGGTACTCTGAACCGACGGTGCCGGCGATCCAGGTGATCGTGACATCTTGATCGGTCCCGCAGTTCACCATGCTGTCGCTTTGGGCATTGACCGCAGGCAAAATGCCAACGGCCAATACAGCGATTAGAGCCAACACGACAAGACGTTTAAACATATGTGTTCTCCTTAGACTAACTATTACAACAGGAACTAAGCGCTAGCTGTGCGTTCTGCTCAAGCCTTAGCTTGATTCGACCGTATGAACTGCACAACTAATTTGATTTTATATGAAACGGCGTTTCATGCAACAGTGGTGGACCCAAAACGATTGCAGTCCAACCCTTTCTTACATCTTTCTTTTGTCAGTCTTAATTATTTGACAGTAATGCTTGTTTTGCACAGGATTTCGTCGACACACCAGAACCACGCAGAGTTCTTCTTTGGCCCAACATTTGGAAAATACTCACCATCGGAGTCAAATCTCCCGGTTGCGGTCTTGTACCGCCTACCGTAAAATCAAGCGATTAAATAGCCTCTGGGGCTCTGGAGGGATAGATTAATGAAAAAGTGTAGGTTTTTTTTCGCGTCTGCCCTGACCGTTTTTCTTGCTACGTTGGCATTCTACGGAGTGCGACCTCCTCTGGCCCAGGCGAGTCCGCCACTGCAGGCGGGCCCGACTGAACTGGTATACGGTGAGACGGTTGACGGCCAGCTTGGTACCGATACGCCAAGTGCTTTCTACGTATTTCAGGCCCAAACCGGCGACATTGTGACCATAACGATGATCAGTCCTGACGCTACACTGGACCCGTTCCTTGTGTTGAATGATGAAGCGGGTACACCGCTGGCCACCGATGACAACAGCGGCGGAGGCTCGGCGGCTCGTCTGACATTTGTTATTCCAGAAACCGGACGCTATGAAATCCAGGCTACCAACGCAGGAGGTGACCCTGCCGGTGATGGTGCGAATTTCAGCCTGAACTTGACAGCCGCGGTCGACGTTGCTCCTTCATCAGGAGAAGGTACCATCCCAGCAAATCCACCCCTTGCCACACTTCAGAGCGGAGATGGGCACCTACTGAAGTTGACTCCGGGCACGTCGTTGCGTAATACACTAGACCGAGAATCTACGCTCAGGCTCTATTGGTTCCAGGGTGAGGTCGGTTACCAAATCGATCTTCAACCCGATGCGACGTCCGCCTTTCAACCGGTTTACGTGTTATATGATTCGGGTTTCACTGAGTTGGCACGCGCTGAACCAGGAGAACCTCTGAGATCTCTCCTGCCACAGACCGGCCTGTATTTCTTGACGGTATCACTGCCAGATGCGGGTAGCCCAGGAGGTGATTACAGTTTCCTGCTGAACGAAACCAGCCCGACTCAAAATCCCGGCTACATTGATATCGCTTATGGCGAAAGTCTGCGGGGGACCATCGACACGACTACTCCAGCAGTTACCTACCGGTTCCGGGGAGTCGCCGGTACTACTGTCACTATTCAGATGGACAATACAGGTGGTGACCTGGACAGCTATCTGTATCTGCTCGACGGCAGCAATCAGCTGCTCTACGAAGATAATGACAGCGGCGGACAGGGCAACGCGAAAATTCTCTATACTCTTCCCGCAGATGGCGTTTATCTCATTACGGCCACACGCATGGGCCAGGGACAAGGCACTACCACCGGGAGCTACACCCTGCAACTGGAGTCCGATACGCCCGCATCAGGGATCACACCTAGCGCCTCGCCAACCGTACCGCCAGATTACGCAGACTTCCCCACTATCTCTTACGGGGACTCGGTTGAGGGCGAAATCTCAAACAGCAAATACCTGGACGCCTACGTATTTTGGGGTCAAGAAGGTAACGCCATCGTCGCTGAAATGACAAGTTTGAACAAGGACGATCCAAACGGCCTTGACCCGCTCTTGATTCTTTTAGACGACCAACGAATCCCATTGATCGAAAACGACGACATCGTAGACGGAGTGGAACGCGATTCCCGTGTGGTCTTCACGTTGCCCCAGACTGGATTTTACGCCATTGTCGCCACACGTTTCGATCAGGCAGAGGGCGCCAGTGAGGGGCCATATCAGCTCACTCTAGTAGCGTCCAATCTTTCGTCCACGCAGGAGACACCCACAGCCGCTCTGGCAGGGACTTAAATCAATCAGATCAATTCCACTCGGCTGCAACCAAACACGCCAGCCCAGGCGACCCTTGAGGGAACACCACAAGCTTATTCGTTCTCATCCCAGGCCGATTCACTGGTTGATATCTCCATCACAACTGATCCCGATCTGGACGTCATCGTCATGCTGGCGGATGCCAGTCTGAAAGAAATACTTTCGAGTTCCACCGGGATGCTGACGGGTGTCACGTTACCACAAAGCGGGCAATACCTGGTTCTGGTAGTTCCTCGTTTGGGGCCACTGACTCCGCCTGGAGGGTACATCATCGCCCTCACCCAGACCGTTCCCGAGACTCTGCCGCCCGTACAAAACTCGACCGATCTGCGCATGCTCGCCTATGGCGACGTTGTGAACGGCGCTATCGATGACGATACCACAAGTCAGATGTACAGCTTCAGCGGTTTGGCCGGAGAACATGTACGAATCACCATGGAAGCAACAGCTGGTTCGCAGCTAGACTGCTACCTAGAGTTGCACGACGGAAATAACGTGTTGGTCGAAGCGAATGACGATATCGATCCAGGGCGGATTTGGGATTCCCAAATTACCGTCGACCTGCCCTCCGATGGGACATATACTATTATCGCCTCGCGCTACGTAGGGCCAGACGAAGACCCCACTTCCGGGGCCTACCGGCTGACATTGGAACGTCAAGACGAAACTGCCCTGCCCGGCGTCAGCACCTACACGCTGCCGCTGAGTTACGGAAGTTCCGAAATCGGCGAGATCAACGACGAACAATACCTGCTGTTTTACGTATTTGACGGCAATGCAGGCGACAATGTCACTATCACCATCAAAAACATCAATGGTAATCTAGATTCGGTACTGCACTTGTATCGTTCTGTGGGCACACAATGGGTCGAAATCGCCAACAATGATGACAGCCCGTCCGGGGGCACGTACGAAGCCCTGCTTGGCGATGTGATTCTGCCGCAAACGGGGAAATACCTCATCGCAGTCAATCGCTATGGACTGGATCGCGAACACACATATGGTACATTTACGATCACGTTGGCAAAAGCACCTTAGTCGTGTTCAAACGTGCATCCAGATCGAGATATGATGCGTCTTCCGGTCAGATTTCTGCTACACGGTGTCCTGGTCACGGTATCGTTCATCACTCTACTGGCGACGAGCATTGTTGGATTCCGTCCGCACGTCTATGCCGAACTTCGACGCCAGGGGGGTATTACACTGGTCGTGGGTGAACCGCAGACCGGCACAATTGACAACGATACCTTCCGGCAGATATATGCTTTCACAGGTCAGGTCAATGAGGTTGTCGCCATTCGGATGACTGCCGCATCCGGTGACCTTGATCCGTACCTGATGTTGACTGATGATCGAGGAGCTATTCTCGCCTTAAGTGACGACGACGGGCCAGGCACAGATGCTCTCATCGATTTCAAACGCATACCAGCCGATGGGCGTTATTTCGTCGTGGCCACTCGCTACGGGCAAGAACACGGCAGCACGACAGGCGACTACACGCTGGTGCTGGAACGAATTGGTTCAAATGCCTCCGCCAACGCTGTTTTGAGATATGGTGATCGCGTTTTGGGGCGTATTACGGCGGACGATCCCCTCGTGTTTTATTTCGTCCGCGCTCAACGCGGCGATGTGATCACCGTAACCATGCGACGCACATCCGGCAACCTTGACCCACATCTTGATCTTGCTACGTCCGATGGAGTCGTGATTTTTTCAAACGACGACGACGCCAACGCCGAAGGTACCCTGGACGCCGGTATCAACCGTTACACCATACTTGAAACAGGCACCTACCTGATCGTTGCCACGCGATTTGGGCGTGAGGCCGGCAACACCCAGGGAAGTTACGTACTCGGCATTGACCAAATCCCAGTGGATCAGCTTGGCACGTCGCCAACTAATGCGCGTCTCATTGATTACGGCGAGACACTCTCGGGCAGTATCGATAATGATGTGCCCGCTCGCTACTTTCGCGTTGAGAGTCGGCGCGGAGATGTTGTGACGATTACGATGGAGGCCGAGTTCAGGAAATCTCAACCCGACCATCACTGTGTTGGATTCCGATCTCACCGAACTGACATCTGACGATGATGGAGGCGATGGCTTCAACGCGCGCGTTGCCGCCTACACGTTCCCCGCCACGGGCGAATATTACATCGTCGCGACACGTCACGGCGAACAGGCAGGGCAGACTCAGGGAACATTTACACTGGAAATCACGGGACGCGCCGGTATTGTGGGCGGCCGCGCGTTGGAAATTTCCTACGGGGCTACGGTCAGCGGGCAGATCGACAATCAAAACATCTCGGAGGAATATGTATTCGTGGGTCGGGAGGGGGACGTCGTAGACATTCGGATGCAGCGCGCATCCGGCAATCTCGATTTTCTTGTGACACTTTACGATCGCGAGCGGAAACAGATCGCCTTTGATGATGACGGAGGCGGGGACAAGGATGCTCTCATCAAGAGCTATGCGCTGCCAGGCGACGGTTTATATATTGTGGTCGCATCCCGATTCGAACGCGAAACCGGCACTACCAGCGGCGCGTATATTCTCAACCTGAATCTCGTCCGCTCAAGCCGCTAGATCACACTTAATGCTTTGCACCATAACCTCTGGGCTGCACCACACTTCGTGGTAAATTCAATCAAGAAACGACGCGCAAACCTTGACACCAAAAACCCCACCGGTCCGCATGCCATTCTGGCGCACACTGCTCTACTCGTTCGGCAATGCTGCCGGATTGCTCACCTACACCACCTTCAATACCTACATTCAGTATTTCTATACCGACGTGCAAGGGCTGGCTCCCCAATGGATTGGGCGAGGTTGGTTCGCGTTCGGGTTTTGGAATGCCATCAATGATCCGATTGCCGGTTGGCTGTCCGATAGAACAAGTACACGCTGGGGACGGCGACGATTCTATATAGCCTTGCTGGCAATTCCTACAGCCGTGGCATTTGCCCTGGTATGGCTGCCACCTTTTGACCAGCACCAGGCTAACGCCTTGTTCGTCTATTTTCTGGTGATCATCAGCATTTACGACATGCTTCAATCGATCGTCACCTTGAACCAGGACGCCTTGTTTCCAGAGATGTACCAGGATACCAATGATCGGGCGACAGGCTCAAGTACACGCCAACTTATCGGATTGTTCTTGGGCAACGGGCTGGCAGTGGCACTCACACCAGCCATCTATGGGCGCTTTGGCTGGACGGCCCTGGCCGTCTTGTGGGGCACATTAGCTGCCATCATGCAATTCACATCGCTGTTAGGCATTCAGGAAAACCCCGAATTTGCCCAAACCCAAGGCACCGGTTGGCGAGAACAAATTCGCGTCGTGTTCAGTAACCGAATCTTCCTGATCGTGATGGGCATTAGCTTTTGTATGCGCTTCACGGTTGCGGCGATCATCGCTGCCATGCCCTTCTATGCCGACTATGTTCTGGATATCGAGGAAGACCAACTGACGCAGTTGCTGCTCGCCCTTTTCGCGACGTCGGGCGTATCGGTGCTGGTGTGGCAATTGACCGTAAAACGCTATGGGACGCGCAAGACGATGATCCTGTCAATGAGCGCGGCTACAGTTTGCACCTTGCCTTTGCTATTCACCAGCAGCCTTGTATCAACTGCGCTGGTGTTGGCTCTGATTGGAATTGCAGTAGGAGGTCTGATTCTCGGGCCGGATCTATTGTTCGCTGAAGTGGTGGACGAGGACTATTCCAGAACCGGATTGCGCCGGGAAGGCATGTACCGAGGTATCCTGGGCTTCATTTTTAGGTTTCCCCCCGCTCTGGCAGGACTCATTCTAGGCGAAGGGCTGGCCATGACTGGCTACAGTTCCGACCTGACCGCGGCGACTCAACCAGACGCCGTGGTCGTGGTTATCCGGTCATTCGCCGCGCTATTGCCTGTAATCGCCCTGGCATGCGGAGTCGTACTTCTATGGATATACCCGCTCCACGGCCCTTATCTGGATCAGATTCAGATCCAAAACGCCATACGTCGGCAAAATGCGGATCTGGAACCTGCCGCTGGAAACGACTAGACGAGACAACCACGACATCGGCGCGTAAAGTGTCGCCGTGTTATGGCTCTTGCTCGGCATCTACATCGCCCTCAGATTCTGGGACCACGTTGTCGAATTCGGCCGATTCTTCGGAACGAACTTCGAAGCGCGCCAGATCATCGTTTTTCGTTTTCTTGGCGCGGTCATCGCGCGGATGTTCAGGCACGATGAGCATCAAAATGACGTAAATCACCAGCCCTGAACCGCTACTCAACAGAGTGAGCGCTACGAACACCAGGCGTACCAAGGTAGGATCAACATCCAGATACTCGCCAATGCCACCGCATACTCCGGCAAACATACGATCTTGGGTCGAGCGATACAGCCGTTTTTGAGTATTCACCGTGTCTCTCCGTTCTCAGTCACCTTGCAGTGCTATAGATTACTACGCATTGCCCGATCCTGAGTTGCACGTTGGCTAAAGTCCACGCAGCCACAAGTGCTTCATATGCTCGGAATAGTGCCTCAATCGACCCAGCTGCTGCCAGATGAACAAGCCATAGAACGCCTCATACATCAGATTGTAGGCCACGCCCATCAGTCCATAAGTAAAAGCTCTTCGGCGGACAAGCAGACGCGTACTTCCGTCCGATCGTCGTTCCAGGAGATACAGTACGGACATATCTTGCACGATTCCCCCTGGTCGTTTGAGCTCATAGCCGCCAAACAATAAGCTACGCTTGTCCACGACCTCATACACCTGATACCCACCGTCCACCGCTTGTCCCGCAAGAGGCGCTTCGAGGTCCTGGCGGATAAAATTCACGCTTGGAATACCCTGATTCGTGACGACATCAAGTCCATAAAACCCCGTTCGCTCACGGCCCATCTGGGCAATCCAGGGCCACACGGCTTCAGGAGGTGCGTCGATGTTGATCGCGTGAGTTACATCGAAATTTGGCGCGGTGACCCGTTCATCACCGGGCAGGCGCCGCTGCGCCTCCCCCAGTTCAGTCCCCCATTTGCGAAGTTGCGGGCGTATGAAGAGGTAATAGACCAAAACGCCGCTCATCCCCAATAACTGTTTCCTCAGTTGTGTTGAAGTGTCGCGTGTGCTCACACCCACTCCTCATCCTATCCCGCTCTAAGCAATGACCACGCGAACTATAACGCGCGTCCAACAAGCTGGCAAGGCTGCGTAGCAGCGCACACATCGGCTCTGCAGCCGTTCAATGTGCGCAAAAACGACCAATTCTCCGCATTTTTTGTTACGATTCCTTATAATATCCATGAGGGGTTTTGATCTCACAACTTTCCGCACCACGTCTGCTGTGTGTGGTATTACCAAGGGAGAAATTTTCATGAGTGCAATCGAAGATCGCGGATATGCGCGCCCGGAAGTCCTTGTATCCACAGAATGGGTCGCCGCGCATCTGGATGACAAAAACGTACGGGTCATCGAATCCAATGAGGACCCTCTACTGTATACTTCCGCGCACATTCCCGGCGCAGTTGAAGTAGATTGGACAACAGATCTCAATGACCCTTTGAGGCGCGATTATCTCGACCGTGTCCATTTCGAAGCGCTTATGTCACGTATCGGTGCCACACCAGAAACAACGCTCGTGTTCTACGGTGACAAAAATAACTGGTGGGCGTGCTATGCCTTCTGGGTTTTTCAGCTGTTCGGCCACCGCAACGCCCATATCATGGACGGCGGTAGGCTGAAATGGGAAAAAGAGACGCGCTCAATGACGCGCGAAAAGCCTTCATACGCCCCAACTCAATACACTGCCTCGGGCCGGAAAGAAGCCTCCATCCGGGCCTTTCGGGAGCAAGTCCTGCAGCACGTCAATGACAAACTGCCGCTGGTGGATGTCCGAAGCCCCGCGGAATACAGCGGCGAACGGTTACACATGCCTGATTATCCCAATGAAGGGGCGCTGCGGGGAGGGCACATTCCTGGTGCAGCGAACGTTCCCTGGAGTCGCGCCATTCACCCGGAAGATGGAACATTCAAATCTGCCGAAGACCTGCGTGCAATCTACGAGGGAGAAAAGGGGTTGTCACCCGCGGACGATGTGATTGTCTACTGCAGAATCGGCGAGCGCAGCAGCCATACCTGGTTCGTTCTGACCTATTTGCTCGGCTACAACCGGGTGCGCAATTATGATGGAAGCTGGACGGAATGGGGTAACCTTGTCAACGTTCCGATCGAACGGTAGGGTGCAATGACTGACATTCCGGAAAAGCTCAAGGAAACCCTGGAGGATTTCGCCTTTGTGACCACGCGCAGCGAGCGTGCCGAGCTGCTGATCGACATGGCAGATCATTTCCAGAAGGTCCCGGAACGCATCGCAACCGCTCCCTACCCAGAAGATCATCGCGTCCCGTTCTGCGAATCCGAAGCCTACGTGTGGTCCGAACCTCAGCGTGACAACACGTTGAAGTTCTACTTTGCAGTTGAGAATCCGCAGGGTATGTCTGCGATGGCGTTGGCGACCATCCTGGATCAAACGATGTCGGGTGCCCCCCTTGAGCAGGTCGCCCAGATATCGCCCGACATCGTGCTTGATATCTTCGGCAAAGAAATCTCGATGGGAAAAGGTCAGGGATTGATGGGCATGGTTTCGATGGTCAAGTCTTTGGCAAAACAACGCATGGACACTTGACCTGGATCAGCAAGCGGCGCCTAATTACAGTGCGCCGCTTGCTCGCTTATGAACCGTGTGATTGGGGCTCGTGCCTAGAAGCGCCCGAGCATAGCATCACCATAACCCGTCAGCTCAGCGTATCCATATCCCTGAACATCTCCGCCCAGTGCGACGGCCCCCTCCCAGTACACTACCGCCCCTTCTCGCAATTCCTGATCCGCCGCCAACGGTTTTGCGGTAAGTCGTATGGACTGAGGCAAGCCTTCGTCGACTGTGATCACCCATTCAGCCGGATACGTGATCCCTGTCTGTGCGCTGCGCCACACATCCACAGACTCAATCGCAAACTCCGACGCGGAAAGCACACGAGAGCTCCCATCTTTCTCAACCAGCACGCCCTGGTATACCGATTCAATCCCGCCGTTCGTCCGGCGAATCTGCCCCACCATCAAATCACGACCATCATCGAAATGTAACCCAAACCAATCCCACCCTTGCACGTCAGCACTCAACGACTGTGTGCCAAACTCGTGATCCATCCATGACCACCCGTCGAGCGAATAACTCTCCCCCTCAATGCTGATCGTCCCCTGCGTTGACAAACGGGGCAGCGAATAATAGTAACTGGCATAGCCAATTCCGGGGCTTTTCTGGCTCAAGCCGTTATCGCCCTGTAGCACGAGTGGTTTGACCTGATCGAGCAGCAAATCGAGCTGTACATCATCACTCGCCGCCGTTATGTGCGTCTGCGTCGCCTCCCGGTTCAAAGCGCGTACCTGCCAGTTATCCAGCCAAACGCGATAGACCGGATCAACGGTCGCACCAGCCAGGCCAGCCGCCCCGCGACTATAGCGCTGTGACTGGAAAAACTGTCCGCCGGCGACGTCCGTCACGGTGAAATGAGCCATATACCATTGATTCGAACGCCATTCGGAGTCCGACCCGATCTCGTCAGCACGGATTGCGCGACGAAACACCGTGAATTGGTACCCGAAATTGCGTCCAGACGCTGTCGTAAGGTTGCCAGTGTAATACCACCACTCGGTCTGGTAGTCAGGATGCGCACCGTAATCTGCCGGAAATTGCCAGTCATAAGGGGCTATCGCGCGCGAGAAACCGCCAATGATTGGCATATCAAACGACGCGAACGCGGCATTCGAAGACATGCTGACCGAAGACCCTCGCAACCCGATAAGACCGTACACGCAGGCGGCAACAATGCTAAGCAAACATGTACCCAACA
Organism: uncultured Chloroflexia bacterium; assembly: GCA_963826505.1. Taxonomy (GTDB): domain Bacteria; phylum Chloroflexota; class Anaerolineae; order Aggregatilineales; family Aggregatilineaceae; genus CAWGXG01. The sequence goes on along the minus strand of CAWGXG010000008.1, from coordinate 951,706 downwards.
GCAAACCGCGTCGCATAAGCCCTGCCTATTCCGCTACTAATGCCTGAATGATCTCTGAAGCTGTTCCCTGGCGTTCCAATAATCCGCACGTTTCGAGGCGACGGATCAAATCGATCCATTGCTCGCGACGCGCATCATTGGCCAATGCAGGTCTCAGAATCTCAACTGCCGCACGGATGTCGCCCGGCTTATCCGCCAGCGTAAGCGCTTGCCAATACGGTAATTCTTCCAGTTCCGGGGCTAATCCCCGCGCCTGTGACCACAGGTCCAGAGCTTGCTCGCGTTGATCACCTTCAAACGCTTCATAACCTTGCGCGTCAAGCAGTTGCGCGCGACGCAAACGCACCAACCGGGCCAGCTCGGTCACTGGATCGCCATGTTCGTCCACGCGCAGATCATAATCCGTGCTCCACTCAGGTTTTTTACGGTCTCCAGGGACGACGATCAACGCCGCCGACTGCATCCCACGAATATCTCCACCTTCGCGTTGAGCGGCCATCAGGGCTGCCAGCATGCGCTCAGCCAAATCGCCTTCTGCCCCTTCAAAAGCCGTAGCCATTGCCTGAACAACCGTCGGGTTCGTCATCATGTTGGCCTGGACGCTGTAGCCCTGCCCAGTGTGATGCCCGGCCTCCGGAATACATCCGCTGCCCGTCCATGCCCCAACACGGCCCTCCGAATCCACGACGGCCACTTGGCGGCGGTGGGCGTCAGGATCCGACGCAACCAACGCATCGATCACTTTCTGAGCAGGCACGTTCTCGCGCAGCATCGACAACGCCATAGGCCCAAAGCTAATATTAACCAGCGACTGAGTGGCGACGGCCCCCACCCCTGGCAAAAGCCAGGGCACGACGCTGCCCACACACATTTGATGCGTTTGAACGGCAACTCCGCACTGAGCCGTGGCGGAATCCTTGGCGACAATGCTATAGGTACTGAATAACTGCGTGTGACGTTCCTTCATCACTCATTCGCTCCTCAACACTTCGGCGGCATCCGTGCGACTTAACCGCCATGCCGGATAGATCCCTGCGGCTAATGCGGCAATCACTGCGACAAAAAACGCTTGCACAAACTCTCGCGAACTCAGCGTCAGATCCATCGACCACCCAAAGGATCGCACATTAATCACATACACGAGAATCAGAGCCAGCAACAGGCCGACTGGCATGGCCAGGATTCCGGCCGTCATGCCCATCAGCCCAGTCTGAGCAAACGTGAGAGACCGTATCTGCTTGGGTGTCATGCCATTTGCCCTCATCACGCCATACTCTCTCGAATGTTCCAACTGCAACGCCATCAGGGCACTAAGTATTCCGATGAAGGCAACCAACGTGGCCAGCAATCGCAATGCCACGGTGATTGCGAAGGTGCGATCGAAGATATCAAGCACGTTTTGACGCAATGTACGGTTACTGCGGGCTTCCAACCCGGTACCGTTCAATACAGCAGTCCTGAGTTGCTCCAATACATCGTCGACTGCCGTCCCCGGCTGAAGATCAAGGGCTAAAGCAGACAGATATGGATCATCGAAAAAACGCTGATACACGTCCGCTTCCATCATCACGACTCCCTGATCGCTCGTGTAATCATAAAATACACCGGCGACTGTGAAGGAATGCGGTCCTCGATCGGTCAGAAGAGTGATCGTGTTGTGCGACCTTGATATCTGCCGGTGAAATGCAAACGGTTCACTCACAATGACCTTACCCTCGATCAATGCCGCCCAATAATCGCCATCAAGCGCCGTGTTCCACACAAAGCCTCTGTCCCCATTGGTGATATCCGCATTGGGCGATACCAACGTCACGGGTGGAAGGTCCGGGTAATCGGGGGCAATCACGCTGACGGTGCGCACTGTCGCGACTCGCGCCACGCCGTCCAATTTCGCGAGCTGGCCGACCAGAGCAGGATCGATGTCCACGCCAATCCCCGACCCATCGCTGTGGAGCGGCGAGATGAAAATGTCAGCACCTAACGTTGTATCAAGCCAGCGCGTTAAGGTGGTGCGAAAACTCTTGATCATTACGCTGACCCCGACGATTACGCTCACCGCCAGTGTAAGCGCGGCCACTGCCACCGCTGTTCGGCTAAGCGAGCGCACCACCGCACGCGGTGCCATGCGGCCTATCACGCCCCACAGACGGGAGGTAAGCGGAGACACACCGCGCATAATCGTGACCAGTGCCAGCGGCGTGAGCAGCGCCGCCCCCACAATAACCAACATGAGCGCGACAAAACTCAGCGCTATGCTTTTGGACGACACCGCCAACAACGCCACACCCGATGTTCCAAACACAAAAGCCAGCAGCGTCACAAGTGGCAGCAACCGGCGCGCGCCCTGCTCTACACTTGAACGACGCATGACGCCGGCCGGAAGCGTGTGCGTCGCCTCAAACGACGGCACCAGCGCCGCGACGACACTGGCCGACATTCCCACAATCGCCCCTTTCAGCAGGGCGGCCAGCGAGACATCTACGTGTTCGACATTCACACGAAAATAGAGATCGTTGATCGTCTGAGAAACCACCCTGACGGTTCCCTGCCCCAAGACAATGCCCAAAGCCAAACCCGCCACTGTGCCTATGGCGCCCAAAATAAGTGCTTCCGTCACGATCAGCACAAATATCTGACGCCGCGTGGTGCCCAACGATCGCAAAATGCCAATAACCGGGCGGCGCTGCACAACGCTGAACGTGACCGTGTTGTAGATCAGAAACACGCCAACCAGCATGGCCAACAGACCCAGTGCTTGAAGGTTGATCTCAAACGCGTTGGTCATCTGGTCCAACGCGCTGTTGGATTCAGATGGTGTTGTGATGACTGCCCCCGGAGGAAGTAGTTCTTCGATTGGAGAAAGATCAAAGCCCTTAGGTAGGATCAAATCAATGCGCGACAGCCTCCCGGGTTCGCCTGCCAATTCTTGTGCGGTCGCGATATCGGCCAGCAGCAGGTTGCTGAAAGCTTGCTTGCTCAGGTTATCTTGCGGATACAACAGGCCAGCGATATGAACCGTGACAGAAGGATATTTGCGCGTTTGAAGTGTAATCGCGTCGCCCGTCTTCAAACCAAACTTCTGAGCAAAATCGGCACTTACCAGTACCGTGTTGGGCTGAACGAGGAAGGTGTACACACCTTCCAGTCCTTGGGCTCCGTCGCCCTGTGGTGAAGTCAATGCCAGATAATCACGAAACGGAGCATCAGCAAACGGATCAATTCCCAACAACCGGAGAGAACGCCCTTCGAGGTTTATCGCTCGCACGTAAGTGTCAATCACAGGAGCGCTACTCCGAATGCCCAAATCAACGCGAATCTCACGATAAAGATTTGTCGTCACCGCGCCGGTGTTGCCCACGATTTGGTGCGTCGTTCGGCCTGTTACGCTGCTGGCGCTCAGATGAAAAGCCCGACTCGCGGAGGTATTCGCAAGATCGATTGCTACGCCGACCGCCACACCTAACGCAATTCCGGCTACAAACAGCAGGCTCTGCAAGCGCCGACGCTTAACGTGTCGCCAGGTTAACCGAAGCAGGACTGGAGACATCGGGCTAATCACCTATTGCAGCCAGATGAGAATCGTGTTCATGCCGATCTTCCGTGAGCTTCCCCAGCTTAATACGGCAAACGCGGTCAGCCAGCAGCAGGGTTTCAGGATCGTGTGTGGCCATAATCAGAGTTCGACCACTTCCCCGTGTCAATTCCAGAAGCAAATCCAAGACGCGTTTTCCCGTCTCTTTGTCGAGATTTCCGGTTGGCTCATCCGCCAGGACCAGCTTCGGCTCATGAACCAGGGCTCTGGCAATCGCGACACGCTGTTGTTCGCCGCCGCTCAGCTTGTCCGGGAAATCGTGTGCGCGGTCGGCCAGCTCCACGCGTTCCAACAATGCGCGCCCACGCCCCAGGCTCTCGTGCCGTTTTGCGCCTTGCAGTTCGAGCGGCAGAATCACGTTTTCCAAGACGGTTAAGGTAGAAATCAGATTGAAGAACTGGAAGACAATGCCAATGTGATTGCGACGAAACAGCGTTCGTCGGGTTTCGTCCAGTCCAGTGATGTCGCTGTCATCAATGGTGATCTGTCCTTGATCGGCCCGATCGATGCCGCTGATCAGATTTAGCAGCGTGCTCTTGCCGCTGCCGCTGGCCCCGAGCAACACCAGGAACTCCCCGGAATCAACATCCAGGTCAATCCCATCCAGCACGACGCAAGTTTTGCAGCCGGGTACGTAGGTTTTGCGCAAGTTGCGTATGCTGACCAGCCGCTGGTGGCGGTTACCGTTGTGTGACATTGTTCGCCCTTAAGGATATGGAACGGAGTGGAAACGATTGTGTGCCAAATCACACACTCACAAGATTATAGCAGGGGAATTTCCGATTGAGAGAGCTCCCCATGAGAAACTTCTGAGAAATTTCCACCGTGGAAGGACACATGAGCCCCAAAATGAAACCTGCATCGCTCCGCAAATCTCGATGCAGGTTCGTATTTCATGTCTTAACGGCGGGCACTCATGCCAGGAATTTACCGCCGCAGGCTCAGGCCCAGCCTTCGAGCACGACCATCGATATTGAGTATACGGGCCTTAACAACATTTCCCTCGCGCACCACATTCCGGGGATGCAGAAAATGGCCTTCGGCCAGTTCAGAAACGTGTATAAGTCCTTCGAGTCCTTCTTCAATACACGCGAAAGCCCCGAAATCTACCACATTGGTAATTACGCCCTCGACCATCTGCCCAATCTGATAGCGCTGTTCCACCGTTTGCCAGGGGTCGGGGCGTAGCCGTTTTAAGCTGAGCGCAACTCGTTCCTGATCGCGATCAACGTGCATCACATAGACCTGGACCGTATCGCCCCGTTCAAGAACATCGCCTGGGTGACCGACCCGCCCCCAGCTCAGTTCACTGATGTGAATCAGCCCTTCAACACCACCCAAATCTACGAACACGCCAAAATCACACAGATTGGTGACAACTCCGGAACAAATGTCACCCTCGCGAATTGATGTCATCACCGCAGCGCGGGTACCCGGTTGTACCTGAGCAGCTCGTTCAGACAAGATCAGTCGGCTCTGATCCCGATCCAATTCAATCACGCGTAGTGAGGTAACCAACCCCACCCGTTGGGCGAGAGTCTCCCGCCTGGCCCGACCGTCCGCCAAGGCAGGGAATTCCACTAGTTGACTGGCGGGAACGAAACCGCGCAGGCTGTTCCATTCCACCAATAATCCGCCCCGGTTGTACCCCACAATGCGCAACTCAACAGTCTCATCATCATCAAACGCGCGTTGAACTTCGTCCCAATCAGCTTTCGTGGAATACAGTCCCCCAGCCGCCGTCATAGCTTCTTCAGCGGCAAAACCGGCGTCATCCCACTGGGACTCGCCATGCTGAGGTATCCCCCCCTCCCCACTCAACTCCCCTTCTTGCATCAGTGCTTCCCAATAGCCCTCATCTGGGGGCAAAGGCGGAGAGGAGCCATAATGTCGTACCTCGGTGTTCATGATACTTTACCTTCCTCGCCTCGCACACTTAACCTCTAAACAATGAACCGATGCGCGCCTTCTTCTACCTGCAAGAAACTTCTTGAGTGATCATTATAGAAATGCCAAATTCCCTTGTCAAACCCGCGTAGAGCCTGCAAACCACACCCGATGTCAGGATTTTGTATCGACAATGCCGTTGGTCAGCGCAGGGACCGAACCTTGCTTGGAAACTGCCGCATTGCGTTCCATCTCCCCAATCTGACGAGCGACCTCTTCTATCGCGATGCGCTGTTTGCGGTAAAGGTCTGACTCGCTCATCGCCAAGCGGAGCGCCACGTCACGCACTTTGCGCCCCTGAAGGAATCGCATCTCAAGAATGTTATAGAGTATCCATTCCGAAGTAGTCATACTCCGTTCGCCTTCAGGCTTCAGGTTTTCGATCGCCTGCGCTAGAACATTTCGCAGCGCCCGGACCGAGTTCTGGTCCTCCGATGTCTCCATTTCACGCCATACGATGCCCAACTTCAGCAGTTCGCTCTCGGTGAGTCGCGGCCCACCCCAATAATCGCGCAGAGCGTCCTTGACCATATTCGAGAATTCCGGATCGGATACAAGCTCATTGTCCGGCGAGGACTCAGCCGACGGATCAACACGCCCATACCGTGACACGCCGCGCAACTGCTGGATCGAGTCCATTTGTGACACCAGCCCTTCAAGAATCACAAAAACCTCAGACTGGTGTTGCAGGCCCTCCAATACATGTGCTGCCTGACGAGTCAAAGTTTGTAAGGATTGATCTTCTTCAGGGTTTAGGTCTGGTTCCGGCGCGCGCGCCCATACGCCCAGGATACCCAACAACGCGGGCTGGAGTCCATTTTGAATTCTGTTTGAGAAGCGCAGTGGAATAAGCCAATACGACCGCCAGACAAAGACCCCGTTGACTCGGCGCAGGTCACCGCTCGCCGAGTCCTCTGCGTCTGCGGCAAGCGTCGATAGTTCTGGAGACGACAGCGCTTCCGGGGAAGGCGCAAGCGCGCCAACAACCTGCACCAACCGTGCACCCTCCATTTCCATTTGTGCTACGAAAGCCGTAGGAACACGCAGATTGTCACAAATCGCGGCCAGGATCGACTCCAACAATTGGGACGCGTCAGACTGAGTGAGCAGCCGGTCGCTCAAGCGTTGAATCCACTGCGCACGCCGCTGATCTTGCGAGTAGATCAACCATCGCGCCAGGATAGGCTGCACCAACGTGATTGACCATTGTAGAAGCAAGAGCAAAGCGACGGCTACAAAGGGCATAAGGGCATCCCCATCAAGCCCTAGAACATTTGACGCTTTCGGAACGAACAAAATCGCTGACAATACCGCCGCCCCGGTCAGCGGTCCCCGCAGCATGAACTCAAGCAGTTGAGACTTGACCACACGATCGGGTTTTTCTGAGCCAAAGAACGACAGCGGATAGGCCATAAAGACCAGCATGACCATGACGACCAGATTTGCCAGGTCAAGCACAAACAGCAGGGTCGTCTGGCTCTCATCGCCCAGTTTTCCGAGGAGAGAATACGGAAATGTGCCCCAGGCGGGAGCCAGAAACACCATCAGCAAATATGTCATCCGTCGTTTGGTGTATCGCGTCAAACAACGCTGCCGGGCGCGTATCACATTGACCAAAGAAAAGGACGTTGCGACCACGACATAACACACATACACCGGGAATGCCGGACCGGCCGTCATATGTGGAATTTGAGCCATAACCGGCCCGGTAATGATTTGGTGCGAAAACGCAGCTAACAGGGCAAAGACGGCACCCGTCCCATAAGCAACAAGAATGGCGGTTCGCCGCCGACCGCGCGAAGGGCGACCGGTCGTTGCTAACAATGCATCCGATAGGTGAAGCAATGTTGCCGGAACGAACGCAATGCCAATCCACTGAAAGCGCAGCCAGGTGGGCAGATAGTTTTCGCCGGGATCTAGGGCAATGAATACATCACCAAGATAGGTGATAATGACGCAAAATAACACAGCGCCTGAGGTGCGCATAATACGATCGCGCGTGGCACGTGTCAGGTTGTATAGCAAGATCGAGACCGCCACAATAACAACTGTAGCGGTGAGCGTTTCGTTGATCAGTTCCAGCAAACCGAGAAATTCATCCGCAGTAATCATATCGACCAGATGGCGCGCATCTTCTCTTCATCAACACCCGGAGCCTTACTTACAGTGTCTTGCCGAAAAACACCGCGATATCTTGATTGGGATAGTAATAGTCGTTGAATCCACAAAACACAAACCCTTTGGTCTGTGCAAACCGGATGGCCGGATAGTTTTTGGACTGCATCTCGAGCGTCACCTGAGTAACGTGGTGCAATGAGGCCCATCGAAGTCCTTGTTCTAACAGGGCGCTCCCAATTCCGCGTCGACGCCAATCACGTCCCACCACCAGATCATGCATCCAGCCGCGAGTGCGCATCGCATCCACACGCATGTTGATATATCCCAACACCACATCCTCGGCGACGGCGACCAGAAAGCAATCCCGTTGATGCCAGGCACGCGCCAGATTTTCCCGATTACGCGGGTATTCAACGTCCATCGTGCGCGGGAGCCGCACGGTTCGGAAACGCACGTTGAGATCGTCCGCATCGTCCCGCACATCCATCTGCCACACATAATCAGTCACGTAGGCGTGCTCGAGTTGTAGGCAGCAAGCAAGTTCAGCTTCGGAGCGCACCTCGCGCACAATGAATTGGTTACGTTGATTTGAGGTTTTCATGCCTGCATTCTACCCAAAAGTGTGGTGAAACAGCAATCCTCATCTGGTCGATTATGTGCGTCATCGTCAGACACAGATCAAATCATCTTGCGTGATCGGGACCTACTTCCCCGTCGTTTAAGCAGGGGGCAGTTCTTGCCGTAAGATATGGCACCTGTGCTATACTCCTACCAAGTACTTTCCTCTTTTCACATGGATCAGGTTAAACGAATTATGTCTGAAGCCTTGAGTGCATCCACTGACCCTGAAGTGGTTGATCTCCGCGATCCTAAGTTGTATATCAACCGAGAACTCAGCATGCTAGAATTCAATTATCGCGTGCTCGAGGAAGCGCTCGATCAAGACATTCCACTGCTTGAACGAGTGAAATTTCTGGCTATCTTTGCCAATAACCTCGATGAGTTTTTCATGATACGCGTTTCGGGTCTGCGTGAGCAAGTGGCGGCCGGTGTAGTCGAAACTCCGGCGGATGGACTCGCCCCTGCACAGCAGTTAGCCGCAATCCGTAAGCGCCTTATGCCGATGCTTGAAGCGCAGTACCACTGTTTTCACGAAGATATCTTGCCCCAGCTCCAACATCACCATATCTTTGTCGTGAGCTTTGACGAGCTGACCGACGAGCGCAAAGAAGCCTTGCAGCTCTATTTTGAGAGCGAGATATTTCCAGTGCTCACTCCGTTGGCCGTGGACCCTGGACGACCATTCCCGCATATCTCGAATTTGAGCCTGAATCTCGCGGTCATGTTGGTGGATCAGAACCAACAGAGACGCTTTGCACGCGTCAAGGTACCACAGGCCCTCCCCCGTATTGTTCCCGTGCATGACATTTCTAACAAGTATCTAGGGCGGCGCGCTGGCAAGCAAAAACAATTTGTCTTCCTCGAGGAGATCATCGCCGCCAATCTCGAAACACTGTTTCCAGGCATGCAGATTCTTCGAGTCGCACCCATTCCGCGTCACACGTAATGCAGACATGGAGATAGAAGAGGACGAGGCCTCGGATCTCCTGGAAACGATTGAGGCGGGCGTGCGCCAGCGACGTTTCGGTCGCGTAGTCCGCTTGGAAGTCCAGGATAACATGCCGCAATACGTGTTGGAATTACTAAAGGGCTACCTGAACGTCGAGCGGTCGGAAATCTATCAACTGAGGGGGCCGCTGGGCATGAGCCAGCTCTTCGACCTGGCCAATATCGACGTTCCCCAATTGAAAGAGATCCCCTACGTCCCTGTTGTTCCGCCCGTGTTAAGCCAGAGCGAAGATGTGTTTTCAGTGCTGCGTGAGCAGGATGTGTTGCTATACCATCCCTATGAGTCCTTTTTGCCTGTTGTGCAATTCTTCCGCGCGGCTGCCCACGATCCACAGGTGATGGCGATCAAAACCACGCTCTACCGCGTGGGCAATAATTCCCCGATCGTGAACGCTTTGCTTGAGGCCCAGGAAAACGGTAAGCAAGTTGCCGTGCTGGTCGAACTGAAAGCGCGATTTGACGAAGAGAATAACATCGTTTGGGCCCGCAAGTTGGAGGCTCAGGGAGTCCATGTCGTTTACGGATTGCTTGGCCTCAAAACTCATTGCAAAGTAGCTCTTGTCGTGCGCAAGGAAGAAGATGGCCTGCGTAGATATGTTCATCTCAGCACAGGAAACTACAACGCCGCTACCGCCCGGATCTACACAGATATCGGATTGCTGACCAGCCGGCCCGATCTGGGGATGGACGCCAGTGAGCTATTTAATCGTCTGACCGGTTACGCCCCCGCTGCCACCTATCGCAAGTTGCTCGTCGCCCCTGAACATTTGCGTGACCGGTTTGAACAGTTGATCTGTCGCGAGATTGAGCATGCCAGGCAGGGACACCCAGCACACTTGATTTTCAAGATGAATGCTCTCGTCGATCCGAAATATATCCGGCGCATGTACGAAGCTTCTATCGCGGGCGTGAAAGTCGAGCTCTTGGTGCGCGGCATTTGCTGCTTGCGCCCTGGTATTCCAGGCGTCAGCGACAATATCCGTGTGACGAGTGTGGTTGGGCGATTCCTGGAACACCCCCGTATCTACTATTTCGCAAACAACGGAAACCCTGAGATATATCTGGGCAGTGCAGATCTGATGCCTCGCAATCTGGATCGCCGGGTTGAAACGATCTTTTCGGTTGAAGACGAAGCGCTCAGGTCCCGTATACTGACCGAGATCCTGGATATTTCTATGCGAGACAACGTCAAGGCGCGCGAGCTTCAGCCTGACGGGACATACAAGCGTCTGGCCCCCCCCAATTCAACTGTTCCCGTGGATAGCCAGTCATGGCTCATGGAACAGGCGCGTAATCTCGCTCAGTCTCCTTTGTAGACCCAAAGTGCCTGTCCATCCGTGACTATTTCGATCGTACCGTCACGGTCTGTGCGGTACACACGCGGGTCGCTGACCGCCTGCAAACGATCAATGGTCTGTGCGTTGGGCAGATTGGCGCGATTCCCCGCGCCTACCATGGCAATAGCAACTTGCGGCCGCACAGCACTCAGGAAGATATCCGTATTAACGTCCTCGTCACCTTGACCGGGCAGCAGAAGCACAGTGCTGCCCACATACCAGCCTGCGCTCATGATTTCTTGTTCGGCCCGTAAACTTAGGTCCGATGTAATCAGGAATGAGGCCGTGCCGTAGCGCACCCGGATGACCATGCTGACATCTTCGGTTTTTGCCTCGTCATCTGGCTGCGTCTGGGGATTCAGTATCTCGAACGTGACGTGATCGCTCGTTTCGACGCGGTAGCCAGCCGAAACAACATGAGTAGGTATACCATCCTGTTCCAAAGTATGCATGAGCGACGTATAACTGTCGCTGGTTGAAGCCGCCCCCGTTGTGAGCACAAGTTTGACATCATAGCGCCCCAGCAGTGGAGGCAGCGCTGTCACCGCGGCGCTTTTCGTTTGTGTCACCAGCAGCAAATCGATCGTATGGTTCCAAAACGGCATCGCGTCGCCTATGGTCTGTCGCAGTTGGTTGGAACTTGGCCCACCATCGATCAGGATATGTGATCCATCGGGCGTGCAAATCAATATCGCTTGACCATGCCCCACATCCAGGAACCATACGTGCAGCTTGCCGTCGGACTGGGTCGTGGCCATGCTCCAGATCAGGATAGCGACTACCGTTCCGACGACCACTACGGCCAACACGCTTATTCTTCGCCTGATCCGCAAAAACAGCGCCGCGCGATCTTCCGGATGCTGGATCATGAGCAATCCTACCACCATCAACCCAGCGTAAACAGCCCACGTAGCGGGCGCACTGACATTCACGCTGAATGAAGCCCATCCCCACGTGCTCAAGGCGCGTACTATTTTCAGGGTGTAGGTCAAAGGCAGCCATGCGATCCAGGCCAGTGGCTCGCCGAGAAACGGCCAAACCATGCCCAACAATACAGCCAGCCAGCCCATCGTCATGATATAGGGTTGAACAGGGCTGATCAGAAGATTCGCAAGCAGTGAGATTGCCGAAAATCGGTTGAAGTACAGCACGATCAGGGGCATAGTTGTGATCTGTGCGGCCAAACCCAACGCAATCGGCTCCGACAGAAACTGGCCCACTTGTCGTGCCGTGTCTTTGGCGAAAATTACCTTCAGACCGCGCTCCAGCGTACGCGTCGCATAATCCCCAAACAGAACCAGCCCGGCAGTGGCCGCTGCGCTCAATTGAAAACTGATATCCCACAGAATGAACGGATTCCAAAGCGACATCACCCATATGGCGAACGCCAAGGAAGTTAAGCCATGCGCTTTTCTTCCTGACTGAGCCGCCATCAGGGCCAGGCTCCCGGTGATGGCCGCACGCACCACCGCGCCGTTGCCACCCACCAGCACCGCGTAACTTGCCACCGCAAGAGTAGTTAACATTGCCGCGCGTTTCCTACCCACGAGCGGAGCGAAAAGCTGCATGAATACCGCAATCACGACAATGATATTGGCTCCCGAGATGGCAATAATATGGGATGTTCCGGTGTTGTTAAATGCCTCACGGATGTTCTCTGGAATATCATTTTCGGCCCCGAGCAAAATGCCGCTGAGCAGCGGGGCCTGAGGGCTTGGAAGAGTCCGGTTGACGACAGCCTGGGCACGCGCTTTGAACGTGAAAAGCGCTTCGAGCAAGGGTTGCCCCTGGTGATGTGCAATGACCGTTACGTCGGCGTTGGACATTATGACGTGGATGCCACTCCGCGCCAGATAATCGCGGTAAGAAAAACCATCAAATTCAGGCGGCGTGAGGAGCGTCCCACTGGCTTGGACGCGATCGCCATAGGCGTACTTTCCCAAACGCGAGGCCTGTACGAGCACGGTTCCTTTGGTGGAATGTTGGGTATCTCTCCAGGCAATTTGCTCAGCGTCCACACGCAGGTTTACGAGGGTATCACGAACGTCGGGGTCTTGAACAACGACTCCCGTTATGGTGACATATCCAACATCCGCATAATGGGCGATATGATCATCGGGTAGTGGACGTTGGGACCATGCCAGACGTGCTGCCCCAAGCATAAACATCAAAGCACAAAGCCACACCAGCCGCGCTCGCCGGTTGGCGCGCAGCGCCCATGCCACGAGAGCGCTCGCCCCGGCCAGGATAGCCCACCATTTGATAGGTGTATTTTGTTGAGAGGCCAGGAATATACCTGTGGACCATGCGGCAATCAGATAAAGAAGGGTCATGTCCGTGATCCTTCGGCGCTAACAGTATCCGATACATAATCCTGCGGAATAGTTTAGTCCCTGTTTTCCAATGGCGCTGTACACCGTGTCAAGCGCTCTTGGTACAATACGCTCTGTTGCCGCGAAGAGGTCAGAAAAAGTTACAAGTGCTCGTAATCGAGGATGATTCTATAGGCCGCCTCAATTGCCTCATCCAGCGAAAGGTCGGTCGTATCAATCAGAATAGCATCAACCGCTTGTAACAGTGGAGCTGTGTCTCGACCGCTGTCGATCTCATCTCGGCGACGTAGCCCTTCACGGATCAACGCCAGATCAGCCTGTTCTCCGTTCCGAAGACGTTGTTGGTAGCGCCTTTCCGCCCGTTTGTCGAGGCTCGCGTCAATATAGAGTTTGAGGTCGGCGTTAGGCAGCACGACAGTGCCGATATCACGCCCTGCCATGATGATCTTTCCACGCACAGCCAGATCGCGCTGAGTCTGCAAAACAGCAGCGCGGACATCCGAATGGGCAGCAACAATGGAGACTTTGGCATCAACCTGGGGGGAGTTAATCGCGTGCGTGATATCGCGGTCATCAGCGAGGAACGTATATTGCCGCCCGTCATCGATATGGGCAGGTTTCATATCCAGGCGCGTAAAGTGCGCCAGATTGACGATGCTAGGCGAGTCATGGGGATCGACATTGTTTTCAAGGGCCAAAAGTGTAAGTCCGCGATAAAACGCGCCCGTATCGATGAAGAGATAGTCGAGCCGGCGCGCAATAGCATAAGAAACGGTGCTCTTACCAGAACCCGCAGGTCCGTCTACGGCAATTGTTTTTGGCAAAGACAATTTTCCACTTCCAATCTCTACTCAAAGTAATACCAGACACGAGTTTAACTATATCGCATCCCTCTGGCAACGTGAACCCCAAGAATGCCCGACTGTCTACCGAACCCCATAGATACGCGCCTGCTCTGCCGCCTCACAGGCGGCTTATGAGTCCTGGAGCATACAGCCAAATTGGACGCGATCCTCGCGTCCCCCGCCACACGCCACCGCACAACTCACCCCGGCATCATTTTACCCTCAAGGAAGTACCCAAGTATGCAATAGCTGTATTGCGCAGATTCATTGTAAACAGTAGAATGATGATTATGGCTCTACGAGAGGGACGAGAATATGTCAACGCGACGTTTTCATGATGATATGACGGATCAGACACCGGCGGGATCGCGGGCCTCGGATCAAGGTTCTCAACCCCTTTCGGAAAATCCGCCACCTGCAGTGCCCCAACGGCCACGCGTTGCACCGCGCACTCGTGCCAGCCGCACACACACAGCCCACATGCCACGCACCCTGGCCCAGGTTCTCAGCGAGGCGAACGATATGGTTGTGCGCGGTGATCTGACCGAGTATGTACCGTTATCCACGGGGTTTGATCCGCTGGATGGCATGATCGGTGGCGGGCTGCGGAAAACTGAACTCGTCCTGTTGGGCGGTGCTCAAGGCATTGGGAAAACGATCGCCACATTGCAGATCGCGCGCAATATCGCCATGCGCAGCGGACAGTTCGCCTTTTACCTTTCGTACGAACACACCGAAACGCACCTGATGAATCGCCTGCTGTGCCTTGAGAGCATTAACCCACCCGAAGTGGATCTCAAAGCGGGCATTCGTCTAAAGGACCTGTATGACGTCATTATCGCCGAACGTGCCAAGAGCACGTTGCGTGGCGGCGTGGATGGCGGCGGCTCGCTCCAGACTATTCTACGTGAGAACGCCAAAACAGCCATGGCCCTGGCGCGTATGAATCGTTATGCCGACCGCCTGATTCTGGTCAAAGCCAGCCCGGCAGTCACGACGCTGCGCGCCATTCGCGAAATGACCGCGCGTCTGTGTGACGCCACAGGTGGCAACGTCACCGTCTTTGTGGATTATCTGCAAAAGATCGCCATCCACCCCGAGCGCGCCACAGACGAGGGTGAAAAAGTAACGATCATTGTCGAAGGGCTGAAAGACACCGCGCTGGCGCTCGGAGTTCCGGTCTGGGCGATCGTGGCCGCCGATCGTGAAGGTCTGAAAGCCAACCGGTTACACCTGTTCCATCTGCGCGGCAGTTCCGCACTCGACTACGAATGCGATATTGCTGTCATCATGAACAACAAATATCACATCCTGTCCAAAGAACATGTGGCTTTCAACCCGTATCAGGCTCGCCAGTACCGTGACTGGGTTGTGTTTACTATTGAGAAAAACCGGGCAGGACGCGCCATGCAAGACATGGAATTCCAGTTGCACGCGCCCTATTTTGCCTTTGACCCACGCGGTCAGCGAGTCCAGCAGCAGCTCATTGACGACAAGATTATCGAAACCTAATTGCCCACCAACCAACAAAAAACGCCGGAGACAATTCCGGCGTTTTTGATCAGGGTTTGACTCAAGCTTCTTCGCGCACACGGATGTGATTGAGCTGTGACAATGCGCGGACCTGTTGCTCGGCGTGATAACTGCTCCGCACCAGTGGCCCCGACTCGACCCATTTGAATCCCAACTCCTCCAACCCGATCCGCTTGAGCTCGGCGAATTCGTCGGGAGTATAATACCGGTCGATCGGCATATGCTTCTTGCTGGGTTGAAGATATTGGCCGACAGTCAAAATATCTACGCCCCACTGCGCCAGATCATGCATAACTTCGACCACTTCGTCGAAGGTCTCGCCTAACCCAACCATGATTCCGCTTTTGGTCAGCACTAGGGGATCGAGTTCTTTGGCATTGCGCAGCGTCGCTTCAGCCCATTCATAATGATCTTGAGGCTGCACCTGTCGGAATAACCGGGGAACCGTCTCCACGTTGTGATTCAAGATCTCTGGCTGCGCGTCCATCACGATCCTGAGTGCATCGCGGCTGCCTTTGAAATCCGGAATCAACACTTCGATGCTGCACCCCGGCTGAAGCTGGCGAATACGCCGAATCACCATCGCGAAGATTGGCGCGCCACCGTCCGGGCGCTCGTCTCGGTTTACGCTCGTGATCACGACATGCCGCAAGTTCATTGCCCGCACGGACTCGGCAACCCGATTGGGTTCCTGCCAATCCAATGGTGAGGGGCGTCCCGTTTTGATATCGCAGAAGCGGCAGGACCGTGTACAGGTGTCACCCAACATCAGAAAGGTCGCCGTGCCACTGCCCCAACACTCGCCCATATTGGGACACATCGCTTCTTCACACACAGTATGAAGCTGCTTGCTGCGCATCAAACCGCGTACCATCTCGTATGTTTCGCCGCTGGGTGCGCGAACCTTGATCCATTCAGGACGACGTCTGGGCCTTACGGCTGGCGCGTCAACCGCCGTCTTGTCAATTTCGTCAAATTTGATTATGTTATCCACACAATTACTCCGTGATACTTCGGACATCAGTGCCATCGGTCAGATTATAACGCCTTACGGCAGCGTTCGTCCAAGCCGGGAATCGATCAAGGGCAGAATATGGGATCAACTTTATCGCGATTTTCAGTAGCTATTGAAGCGGGCGGAAAAAGCTCGCGGATGGGAACCGACAAGTCGTTCGTCGGCCTGCTTGGCAAGTCCCTTATTGAACACATTATTGAGCGTATCTCAGATCTTGGGCAGGAGGACACGCTGATCGTCACCAACCGCCCGGACGATTATGCTCATCTCGGACTGCCCACCAACGCCGATGTCATTCCTGGCAAAGGATCATTGGGAGGTATTTACTCCGCCCTCTACCACAGCCGCAGCGACTACACATTGGTTGTGGCGTGTGACATGCCGTTTCTCAATCACGCTTTGCTGCACTACATCACAACCCTGATAGATGAATCTGGCGGTCCTTACGACGTGATTATCCCGCGCGTTGACGACCATCCCCAAGGTTTTCACGCCCTATACAGCGCCCGCTGCCTGGAACCGATTCGAGCAGACCTTGACGCGGATCGCCTGAAGGTCATCGGGTTTCACAACCGGGTACGGGTACGCTATATCGATCCAGCGGAATATGAGCAGTTCGATCCACAGGGATATTCGTTCTACAACATCAACACACCGGAGGATTTAGAAGAGGCTCGTCGCTTGATTGAGGCTCCCGGCGATCTGGAGCACCCTTAAGCCGGGCTCACCGCAGCAGCTCAACCAGTTCCGGGTCCGGGCTAAATATCGTTAACTGAGGCAGCAGCACTCCCGCGACCTGAACATGTAGGAATTGGTACTGCGTGACATCCCCCCCGTAATACAACGTATTGCCGGTCGAGTCCGGCCACAACCAGCGACGAGCCACCTCACGGTAATAGCGCCAGCCAGACTGATCCCCTTGCGCCAGTGCAAGATCGGCCCGCGTCAGCGCGATCCAGGCGCGATCTTGATCCGCGTGGACCAACAAATCGGCTGCGGTCAAGTAATCGCGGGTGCGATCGTAATCTCCAACCGACAGCCATAACCGCGCCAACCGAATGTATGGCCCCGGCTGCGAAGGATCGTGCTTGATGACTCCGTCAATCACAGCGAGAGCACCTGGGCGATTTCCCGCATTCCACAGCGTCTCCGCCAGAGCATACGGCGTTGGTTCAACAGACGCTTGTCTCAGAGTTTCTTGTCTCAGAGCCGTTTGAGTCCAGAATGACGTCAGAGACCAGCGTGCGTCGCGTGACAACGTCTGTCGATAGGCATCTATTGCTATGTCAGTCTGCCCCAACGCCTCAGCGTATATTCCCAGATTTAGCCAAAAATCAGGTTCATCGGGAGCGTAGCGAACCGCCTGGTGCATAGCTTCGATCGCCTGCTGTCCCTGCCCGGCCTGCCAATACAGCGCCGCCAGGTCAGCCCACCAGACCGCGTGTGGTAGTTCCAACTGCAATGCGCGCTGGTACGCCGCGATCCCGTCAACGAGCTGACAAGATACATCGCCGCTGAATACGAGCAATCCGCAGGTATATCCGTATTGCGCCTGGTAAAGCGGGAAGTCAGGCCGTGCGTCAACTACATCCTTCAACGTTGCGAGTGCCTGATAGTCATAGTTGTTGACCAGATATTCCTCGCCCCGCACATAGTTGGCATAGATACGCGACGACCACCAACCGGACCCAAACACTACTACACTAAGCGCCAGCGCCACCCCACGACTTATCCAACGTCCCCAGCGGGGAATCTGGGAGCAGGGCTGAGCTGGCAAAGGATGCGGCAGACCAGCCGCGAGGATGGCCAGCATCAGCAGCATCACCGCCGGAAACATCATCGGCATGTCTACCAGACTGTGGACCCCAAATCCCGCCAATGAAGCGCCGCAGGCCGCCACCAAAGCCCATTCGTGTGGCTCCGTGACATGCTGCAAAAGGTTCACTAACCGACGCACGACCAGTGTCACCGTCGCGCTTAGCGCCAACAAACCTAATAAGCCCAGCTCAGCCGCCGTATTGAGAATCAGGTTATGCGCGTGCGAATGGGGCTGGTCCGGCGGAATCGAGAGTTGTTTAAGGAGGTTGAGACCAAACGTGAAGGGCCCCGTACCCGTGAGCGGATGTTCTTTGAACGACTGCCACGCAATCCGATAGAATGTGACACGATCACCCGTCGCGCGTCGGGGCGTTTCGAACACGTTAGTCGCGGTCCACACCGTAATCACCACGACCATGGTCACGGCAATCGCGGCCAAGATACCGCCGATCAGGAATTTGCGTTTGGAGAAATGGACCCGCCGGGTCCATATTCGCCCCTTCAAACCATAGCGCCAGGCCGCAGCACCCGCGAGCGACAGCAGCGATGTCCCCGTCGCCAGCCACGCCCCCCGTGAGTATGTGAGGAAAATCGTCAACACTGCCCAAACGCACCACACGCCCCACAACAGGCGATCGGGTCGTCGCAGGGCATATCGCACCTGCACCAACCCAAACGGCAGCAGCATGGCCAGCACAGACCCTAGGACATTGGGATTACCCAATGCGCTTGTCGGACGGGGAGGGATGAATGCCACGCGAACATCCGCTGACAGCCAATCTGGAAACCAGGCGGCCACCTGCACCCAGGCCAGGACCATGACAGACACAGCGGTCAGCAAGGCGCCGTCTGTAAGCCAACGTCCTGGCATGCCTCGCCTCCGCAGATCGCTCAATATGATCCAGACCGCCGCGTAAAATCCTGCATACCATGCACCGGTGAAGGTACGCGCTGATGTATGCTGAAACACGGAAGCCGCGTAGGCCAATCCCCATAGAAGCAGCGCAAACGTAAGCGGGTCAGAGCCGGCTTCGGGCAATCTTCGCCAGACAACAATCTGCCACAATGCGATGAAAAACAGGAATAGCCACAGGGAAAAGCGCTGGGCCCCCGGAATGAGCAGGCCGTTAAATGTGCCGCCCAACAGCAAGACATAGGTCATTGTGACAGCAGCGATTGAACGCCCGGCAAGCTCAAATCCGTAGCGGTGATTCGACGTCATGGCGTCAGTACACCACTTTTCGAGGACGATATTGGATAGCCTCCGCCAGATGCGTCACTTCGATCGTCCCGCTGTCCGCCAGATCCGCGATTGTGCGGCTCAATTTGAGAATGCGGTGATAAGCTCGTGCACTGAGTTGCATTTGACGCAGGGTTGTATTGAGCAGTTGTTTCCCGGCGGCATCTGGTTGGCAATACCGCCGAATATCACTGGCCCCCATATCTGCGTTGGCCTGAAGACGCCGTTCGTCGCGAAAACGATGCCTCTGCCGCTCACGTGCGGCCTCAACCCGTTCGCGAATGATCTGTGATGGTTCACCACGCCGGTCATCCGTCAACTTGTCATAATCGACGCGCGGCACCTCTACATGAATATCGATGCGATCAAGCAGTGGCCCGGACAGCCTCTGTTGGTAACGTCGCACATTCGCTGGTGAACAGGTGCATTCCCGCACAGGGTCGCCAAAATAACCGCACGGACATGGATTCATGGCGGCCACCAACATAAAGTTTGCCGGAAAAGACAAGGCAACTTTGGCGCGGCTGATCGTAACCACCTTGTCTTCGATCGGTTGGCGCAGCACTTCCAGAGTATGAGTCCCAAACTCCGGCATTTCATCCAGAAACAAAACGCCCCTATGGGCAAGAGACGCTTCCCCGGGCCGAGGCCAGGACCCGCCGCCGACCAACCCGGCCTCGCTGACCGTGTGATGCGGGGATCGGAACGGCCTAACGCGAATAAGAGGTTTATCTGCCGGGAGCAAGTCTGCCACAGAATAGATTCGCGTGACCTCCAGCGCTTCCTCCAACGCCATCGTGGGCAGAATGCCCGGTAACGCACGCGCCAACAGCGTCTTGCCGACGCCGGGCGCGCCAATCATAAGCACATTGTGCCCCCCTGCCGCCGCCACTTCGAGCGACCTTTTGACGTGTTCTTGTCCTTTGACATCGGCAAAATCGGTCAGTCCATCCAGGTCCAGCGGCACGCGCAAATCGAGATCGCTGCGAACGTAGGGCGGAATGATCTGCAGATCGTACAGGTGCTCAACGACCTGTCCGAGAGACTTCACTGGAATAACGTCTATGTCGGGTACAAGCGCGGCCTGAGGAGCATCTTCCTCCGGCACAAAAATGGTCTCGTAGCCCTCTCGCCAGGCACGGTGCGCAATCGGCAGTACGCCCTGAACATGGCGAACGCTCCCGTCAAGCGACAATTCCCCGATGAACAATGCGCCTGTCAGCCGGTGCAACGGGGCCTGATCGGTCGAAGCTAGAACTCCGATCGCAATGGGGAGATCGTAAGCGGGCCCCTCTTTGCGCAAATCTGCGGGAGCGAGGTTTACCGTATAGCGTTTGTTCGGAAATTGGAGTCCGCTGTTGCGAATAGCGGCTCGTACGCGTTCGCGACTTTCCTGCACGGCGGCATCAGGCAGTCCAACCACAGTGAAAGCAGGCATCGAGTGGGGATTGAAATCGACTTCAACCTGAATGATCTCACCATCCAGCCCAACGAGAGCGCACGAATAAACTGTTGAGAGCATCTATGCACCTGCAATGGAAACGCGCCATTTGCCGCCCAGCGATGCGGGGGCCTCGATAATTTACAGACATATCCTAGCGCAGATGCCGAAAGGAGAAAAGCACGCGCAGCCGCACACGTCGAAATACTGTGTGAATTTCGCGAACAACAAATCTGTTCGCCTAGTGCCCATCAAAAGACACGCCCAATAGTATCACCGCGTTGGGCGCGTCTCTCCTATGCACAAACCGGTACGGCTTTGACTTGGTGAAATTCTACCGTTACCCAGGGTACCATACCACACGCGGATCATCTTCGGCGCGTTGATACTCCCAGGCAGAGTCAATCAACTTCGTCAGGTCATATTCAGGACGCCACCCCAACAGAAATTTGGCTTTGGCGTTGTCCAGCCAGGTGGAATGATATGGTGTCGTGATGGGAATCAACGGCAACCCACGTGTTTGTGCCAGGTATTCGCCGACGGTCCCGTAATCGACGGGTTCATCCATGCAAATGTTGAAAGTCTGCTGCCGGGCTTGCGGCGCATTGATCGCCATCAAGATCGCGCTGACCAAATCCTCCACGTGCACGAAGTTGCGCTTAACCGGCTTTCCCTCAGAATCGAGCATCACGGGTACGGCATGTGTTTTGACGTATTCTTGAGCGCGCTCCGGACCCACCAGATCGCACCAACGTGGACCGCCGAACACATCCTCACCAAACGAAAGCTGGTACTTGAAATCATCCTTTTCCATGATCCAGGGCGCACGCAGACAACAGCCGTTGAAATCGTACTGGATGTAATATTGTTCCAGCATGACTTCTTCCAGGACCTTAGAAAGCGCGTAGCAGCCAGGATATGGCGTGTGCTTCTGCTCTTCGGTAACCGGAATCGCCTTCGGATAGAAGAAATGCCCGACACTGTTGTCGCCGCCGAGCAGCATAAACTGTTCGAAGGTTGGATTCGTGCGGCAATTTTCCAGCAGCCAATACTCGCCCTTGATAGATACGTCTATCCAAAGTTCGTCTGTCTCTTTGGTTGTCGCCAGATGCAGCACATGGGTGACATTTTCCATCGCCTGCTTGACAGCGTCCCGATCTTGGAGCGATCCCCGGATAATCTCGAGTCGATCGCGTAGTTCCAGAACCCGGTTATGGCACAGCGCGCGCACGGTGAACGAGTTAAAACGCGGATCATTGAGGATGCGCCCGACAAACACCTGCCCGACTTTGCCAGTTGCGCCAGTCACTAAAATGCGCTTCGTCGTACCCATAATCGTCACCCTGACACCGCTCTCTTCTCAGGATAAAGCGCCAATACGCTCTCCTCCGATGCCGTGCATACGCCGCGTTCTGTGATTAACCCTGTCACAAGCCGCGCGGGCGTCACATCAAACGCATAATTCGCTGCCGGACTGTCCTCAGGCGTAAGCCGAACCGTGGTGATTTGTCCCTCATGTTCGCCCTGTATGTGCGTGACTTCCCTGGAATTCCGCTGTTCAATGGGGGTTTCTCTTAGGCCATCCCGCATGACCCAGTCGAAGGTAGAGGAAGGCAGTGCCACATAAAACGGAACCTGATTGTCAAGGGCCGCCAAGGCCTTCAAGTAAGTGCCGATCTTGTTCGTGACATCACCCGTATAGGTTGTGCGGTCTGTACCGGTGATCACCATATCGACCATACCGTGCTGCATGAGGTGCCCGCCAGTGTTGTCGGCGATAACCGTAAACGGGACTCCGTGCTGGCCCAATTCCCAAGCCGTCAGGCGCGCGCCTTGATTGCGCGGGCGTGTCTCATCAACCCACACGTGCACCTTTAGACCTCTATCGTGCGCGGCATAGATCGGCGCGGTAGCTGTGCCATAATCCACAAACGCCAGCCAACCAGCATTGCAGTGCGTCAGCACATTAACGGTTTCGCCATTCTTGCGGCGGCTGATCTCGTCAATCACAGCGACCCCATGCTCTCCAATACGACGGCAGTAATCAGCATCTTCGTCGGCTATCGATTGCGCCGTTCGGCGCGCGGTAGCGATCATCTCATCAAAGTCCTGACCGCCTTCAATAGCCTTGATCTGGCGCTGTACGGCCCATTCCAGGTTGATCGCAGTGGGCCGGGTTGCCATCAGCGTTTCGCCATCCGTCTTCAATGCAGCCAGAAACGCGTTGCGGCTGGCACGTGGGGCATTGAGCGCCGCAAGGTACATCCCATACCCAGCCGTCGCACCAATTAGCCCAGCGCCGCGCACTTGCATGGTCTTGATCGCGAATGCAACCTGCTCCACGGTCTTCAGATCAAGGATTCTGAACTCATAGGGTAGCACTTCCTGATCAATCGCCTGCACAACACCGGGATCGTCAGGGCTTATCCAGATCGTGCGGTAATGTTTTCCGTGAACATTCATGATGCTAAATCACATTCCTCGCCAGGGATACGTGGGGCGGCAGCCCGTCGCCGTTTCCACCAGTTCTTCGATCGCATGGTACCGACCGCGTTCCATTATCAGCGCCTGCCCTATGTTCAATGCCAGGCTGGCAGCAATGGATCGCTCTTCTACGTCCTCAATACCGCGAATGTCCTCCACACCCGCCAGACCAATCACGCGCCGCATCATCTTGCAGGCCCCCATGCCCGCAGTATCCTGCAATAAACGCAGCATGTAGTGATCCTGGTATCCCTTGGGCATATTGATGGGGTCTACGCGCGTCCACACATGGCGCTCGAACTCACGCACAAATACATGCCACAGGTCGATCACGGTGTCGGTCAGGTATTTGCGGAAATCGTCGCGTGCTGCGGGATCAGGCGTACGCACTTCATGCGCGGCATAGTTCAGGAACAAGTTACCGATCACCGCCCCGATGTCGAACCCCATCGGCCCATAGAACGCGAATTCTGGATCGATAACGTACGTCTCAGTCTGGTTGATCATGACGCTGCCTGTGTGCAGGTCGCCGTGAATGAGCGCCTGCGCCTGCGTCATGAACTTTTCTTTCATCTCGGCAACTTCTGATCGCAGGCTCTCGTCCGCCTGTAACGCAAGCACCTGGGGCGTAAGCTCGGCATGGAACCCGTTGCGTTCCGTCTCGCGGTACGGCTCGGTAAAAACAAGATCTTCCGTGATCTTGCACAAATCTGGATTAATGAAACGGGCGACTTCTTCTTTCTTCGTACGAAAATCAAGTACAAGGTCGGACGTTTCGCCCAACGTTTTTGCCAGGAACAACCCGATATGCTCGGCGAAATGTGGATATTTGACGCCCTGGCTCAACCCTTTGCGCATGATCAGGTGATGGTTCAGGTTCTGCATGGCGAACAAGTACATGTCCGGATCGTAGAAATAGACGCGCGGCGTATGCTGCGGCACGAGACGGTACTCGATGCGCAGGGCTTCACATTCAATGCGGGCACGATCGACTGGCAACGGCCAATCTCCTCCCACCAGACGCAAATAGGGTAGCGCTTGTTTGACGACGACTGTTCGTTCGGCATCGGCAGTGGCCCACACCTTGAAGACGAGATTAAGATTTCCGTCGCCGACTTCGGCTGCCTCAAGTGCTTCACCGGGGTGAAAAATCGTCTCTAACTCGGAGTGCGTTCTTACGTAGGCGATAATGCTGGTCGTATCAAGCGGACGGTAGTTCGGGGACACATCTTCGTTCATAGAAACGGCGCTCCTTCAGGAAAAATGGCAACTTGCCATGGGTTCATGGCAAGTGCCGTTTAAACTCACAATGCCCTGTTATAACCCGGCGACTGCATTGACACCCGGTTGTCCACATGCAGCGCGGGACGATCTTCCAACCTTCTCCCCACCACTATAACGTTCTATCGCGTTCGGCCCGACCGGCAAAGACCGTGTTGATGAGCAGCGCCACGAGAAGAACCGTGCCCGTGATAAATTCCTTCAGGTAGATATCGATACTGGGAATATTGTCCAGGCCGTTGCGCAGAGTCCCGTAAATCAGCAGCCCGATCAACGTCTGAAGCATTCCGCCTCGTCCGCCCATGAGTGAGGTTCCGCCGAGCACCACCGCGCCAATCGTATCAATCAAGAAGCTCTCTGTTGCATCCGGTTGAGCACTGTGAAGGCGCCCCATCCCGACGATGCCTGCAAAGCCGGCGGTGAAGCCGCAGATCGTCATGACAACCACCAACACCAGGTTCGTATTGACGCCCGCCAGGCGGGCCGCAGACGGATTGGCCCCAGTCATATAGACGTAGCGACCAAATCGCGTGTATCGCAACAGCAGGTAGCCGAGCGCGATCGTAATTAGCGCCACGATCACGATCACGGGTAACCCATTTCGCCCACCATAACGCTTGCTGCCCAGGTACATCGATATCTCGGACACATGCGTAATCACGCGGCCCTCGCTGATGTATGTCGTCAAGCCCGCAGCGATGAGCGACATAGCTAGAGTCGTCATAAATGTCGGGATGCGAAAACGCGCGCTCACCACCCCACTGATGAAACCGAGCAGCGTCGCCGTGCCGATGCCTGCCAATATCGGCACCGGTTCATCGTAACCCAATTTGGAATACAGATGGGCCGAAATCATCGCTGACAGCGCGGCCACTGCCGCGATGCTCAGGTCGATCTGGCCCAGCAGCAGCACAAACGTCATACCGCTTGCGAAAATCGCCAATGTGGACACCTGAGTCAGGATGTTGCGTATGTTGATAGGTCGCAAGAAGCTATCAGAAGCAAGGCTGAAGAATATAAAAAGCGCGACAAGGGTCCACACGGGAGCCAGCGCGCTGAAACGACGTACCCATACCGAGGAGGCGCGCAATCCTCGGAAGCGATCAACAACAGAAGACAGGGGTAATTTGATGGCAGAGTTCATATCAGCCTCATCAACGCATCTTTATCAAGATTTTCATTTTTCATGCGGGCGACGATTTTCCCCCGCGACATAACGATCACACGATCAGAAATTGCCAGGATAGTTTCGGGTTCTGACGAAACGACGAGCACACCGAATCCCTGCTCGCTGAACTGTCGCAGCAAACCCAAAACTTCGCTCTTGGCCCCCACATCCATACCGCGTGTCGGCTCACTCATAATGAATACTTTGGGCGGAAACGTGAGCCACCGCGCGATGGCGACTTTTTGCTGGTTGCCACCGCTGAGTTTTCCGACCGGATTTAGTGGATCAGGCGGAATGACATTCACTTGGGAAATAGCAGGCACGGCCGTTGCCAGCTCCTGGGCACGTCTGGGCACAATCCGTCCAATGCGCTCCAAATGGGGCATCGTGATGTTGCGGTAAATGGGCTCGTCCATCAGCAAGCTCTTGCGCCGTGACTCAATTGCATAGGCCAGTCCATTCCGGATCGCGTAGCGCGCGGAGTGGTTTGACGGGAAAACGTGCCCATCCAGCACAATCTTGCCCCGATCCAGTTTGTAAAGGCCAAACAACCCACGAGCCACGTCGAAATGCCCGGCCCCGATCGCCCCATACAGGCCGATGATCTCCCCCTTGCCCAACACGAAATTGACATCCTGAAACACATCCGAGGTAAAGTCTTTCACCTCAAGCAGGGGTTCTTTGTCCTCATCCGAAGACATCACCGCATGGGCGGTTTGATCGACGTCACGCCCCAACATCAACGCGATCAGGCGATCCAGGGACGCCTCCTCACGATTCAAAGTGGCCACGCTCCGCCCGTTGCGCAATACGGTGATCCGATCAGCCACATGCAAGACCTCATCCAAGAAGTGCGAGATATAAATAACACTTCGTTTCTGGTGGCGAAGTGAATCCACGAGCGACATCAGCTGTTGAATTTCGGCAGGCGAGAGCGCCGAAGTAGGCTCGTCCATCACCAGCACACGCGCGCCGGAGATGATCGTGCGAAATACTTCAACGACCTGCTGTGTACCCAGCGGAAAACGTTCTAGCGGAAGCCGAACGTCAAGATCGAATCCGAGGTCGCGCAGCGCCTGCTGAGCATTGCGGCGCATTTTCTTCCAATCGACGGTACCCCAACGGGTTACCGGTTGGCGGCCCAGGAACAAATTCTCAGCCAGTGAAAGCTCCGGGATCACGCTGAGTTCCTGGTGAATCATGCCGATGCCATGCGACAGCGCATCGTGGGGTGAGTGGAGCTGAATTTCTTCACCATCAAGAAAATAGCTACCCTCATATTCCGTATAGATCCCGGCCAGAATGCGCATCAACGTGCTCTTGCCTGCGCCATTTTCACCGACCAGGGCGTGAACTTCGCCTTCTCTCAGATCGAAGTCCACGTGATCGAGTGCCTGGATTGATCGAAAGTTCTTTGAAATATTCTTGAGTTCTAGAATAGGCACCGTACTCACGATCCTGCTCTTTCAAATCGTTTTGTCAACAGGCCCGGCTCGCAATATCCTGATCTTATCATTCCGAACCTCAAGATTATCAGAAAGTGAGGCGGCGGTTTCTCAACCACCGCCCCGATATACCATAGTGGTTAGAACAGGTACTGCGACTCAGCCCACAGCAAACCATCTGCGGCGCTCATGCCGTAGTTACGCAGTTTCCAGGGCTCGTCCGCCAGTGCCGGGTTGCTGTCGATATCAGCAAAGATAGCCGGACCATCAGCCAAGACGTAGAAGGGGATTTCATCCCGGGCCTTGTCCAGGCCGATCGACGCCGCGTACGCGCCAGCCAAGACTGCCCATGAATGAATGCGGTTGGCCGAGTTACGTGCTGTCGCGACCAGACGCCCATCACGCACAGCCTCGATCGCCGGAGGCATGGCATCCACGCCGCCCACCAGCACCTGATCGCCCACCCCAGCGTTTTCAACGATCTGCCGTGCGGCCAGAGCCATGTCGTCGTTATCGGCGAAAATGGCTTTCAGGTCGGGGTGACGGTTGAGAATGCTTTCAGCGAGATCTGCCGCGCGGGTGACATCCCAGTCAGCAGGTTGGTCGTCGACAACTTCAATGTCCGGGTACTTCTGGACCAGATTCAGGAAGCCTTGACCGCGCGCCTGGGCACCAGTGTGTCCTGGCTGCCCACCGATATGGGCGATCTTACCCGCCCCGCCCATCTTGTCGATCAACTTCTGCACAACCGATTCGGACATGAACACGTTGTCAGGCGCGATAAAGGTCAGCACGCCGAGGTCTTTCAGGTCTTGCAGCGGCGCGATGAGCGTGTCCATATCGATGACAGGAGTATTGGCATCCACCAGCGACAGGATCGGCTCGATCAACGTTCCAATTGCTCCGGGCTGAACCGCCACGAAATCCCAACTTTGCGTTGAGAGTTGGTCGAACTTAGCGCGCTGCGCCTGAGCGTCAAATTCACCGTCATACCAGGTAATTTCAACGCCGAGCAGTCCAGCCATCCAACGTGCCGCCTCTTCACCCTGGGCATTCCAGGTGCCAGCCAAACCAGCGCTTGACATGGCAGCTTTGAGGGGTTTGTCTTGAGCGTGGGCCATACGATACTGGATGAACGGAAGGAAATTAGCAAATGCGAGGCCAGAGCCAAACAACATACTACCCTTGATAAAATCCCGGCGATTGAGTTTTCCAGACATGTCGAACTCCTTTGAATATAATTGAACTTAAATTACGGAGTCATACCGACATTTCATCCGTTATCCAGTCGGTATAGGCTCACATAAATAACACCCTATGGGTTTCCCGATGCGCGTCACAAAATCTGGTTAGCGCAAACACTATCCAGAACTGTCCGTCTTTGTTTGGTTCATCATTATTATAACCATTATTTGTGTTTGCGAGAAATCTGAACTACGCTCCGTCCCTTTTTATGATATTTCCATCCATTCAGACAAGCCACAGCGTCAGTTAGCGCAAACATATTTTACGCCTATTTGGTGATTCTTAGAAACCAAGTCACTTTGAAGGGCGAATTTTGGGCAAGTGAAATCACACCCAACTGGTATATGCTAAAGCTTAGATCAAAAAGCTGGAATGAGGAAGTCACGGTCTGGGAATATTCAGGGGATACTATCCTGAGCAGCAAACACGTCAATCTGGCGGAAGAACGCAGCCCGTGTCGGCGCGGTCTCTTTGTAGTCCTCGCTTGACAACTGTCTCCACAGATCAGCGGGGGAAGCGACCTGATCCCGCATGGCATGGGCATAATCGCTTAGCCACGCAAAAAATGTCTCATCCCCTATGTCTGCTCGTACAGCCTGGAGCATCAGAGCGCCGCGCAAATAAACCGCGTTTATATATTCTCGCGGTGTGTCAAACTCGTAGATTGGCGCATCCACATAGCCGGCGGGGGTGTAACTATAGATACGGAAATTCCACCACCACTCGCTGTATTCTGGGAAATAACGCTCAAGATATAAGAGCTCACTGTAAATCGCTAGCGCTTCGTCCATGTAGGGATGCTGTCCCTGATCATTGCCGACGAGTGCGTACCACCACTGATGCGCCACTTCGTGCACCGTGATAAGCGTTAGCCAATCGTTTTGTGCCCCCGTCCAGGTTTGGAACCAATCTTCGCTCACGAACACCAGCCCGCTAAACTCCATCCCGTCCGGGAAATCACCCTCCACAATGACAAGTCGCGTATAGGGATACATCCCGTACAGTTCTTCATAGAGTGCCAAGGCGTCTGTGGCTGTATCTAGCGCATGGTGTGCGGCTTCGAGCGAGCCCGGCTCGGAGTCCGCAAAATAGTACAACTCGACATCAACCCCCGATTCGTTGGAGGTTGTGAGGAGGTGGTACTGATCGGAGATGGACAATGTTAGCTCTCGCGCCGCGTACAGATCGGTATGCCACGTCCGGCTGTCAGGGCGCGAGACGATTCCCGGCAAAGCGACGCGTACGCTGTCGGGCGCGCCAATAATATGCAAGTCCAGCGAGAAATCAGCCGTACGTAGAACAAAATACTCTCCAACCTCGTGGAATGACGGCGAAACCCACTTGTGATCCGCCGTGCAGGCGGCGACCAACGGCATCCACATTCCCAGATTCACCTGGCGGTCACTGAAACCCCAATATCCCAGATGTCCAAGAAGATACCCAGCATGGATTTGAGGAATGCGTAAATCATAAGTGAGGGTGAATTCTATAGACTTGTTGACCGGCAGCGGGTCCACCAGTGGAATTTCAAGCCGCGCCCCGTTAAGGCTGACATCCCCCACTCCCCGCCCGTCCGTTCCAGTAACCCGTTTTAACGAGAATGTCTCTGGCTGTCGATTGGACTCCACGTTTAGCACGATCAAGGAAAGATCGTTCCCAGTATCATTCACATAGGTGACCGTTTGCCGGACATGCAACGACTTGGTGGTCCAATTCAGCGTTGCATCGACTGAATACTGCAAAGTGGAAGGGGGAGTTTCTTCGAGAGCACTCTGTATTGTTCCTGGTCTGGCAGTCTGCAACTCCACTTCACTGGACGAATCTCCCTGCTCCGGTATCCCGGTTGGAGTACCAAGGAAAGTCGAAGGTTCGCGGAGTGGTGTTGCCGAAGAAAGTTCACCAGACGTTGGCTCTGGCGCACAGGCCCCAACCGCTCCAAATAGCAGTAACCCAGCTAGTACGCTAAAAGACCAACAACGGAATCGCGTCATAATCACCTCGACGTCATGATAACGCCAAAAGAGACGTCTCACCTGGTCTCCATTCCGACGCTTGCCCCACGCCGCAATACGGAGACAATCTCACGGGTCAGGGCGGTCTGCGAGCCGAACCCGCCATTGACGCTAACTCTCCGCACAGCTATAATACTCCCTCAATCGCCTGGCAGTTGCCAGGTATTTGCGTGTGCCCAGCACCAATTTTCCCCGCTGGAGTGTCTGACATAGGCCACTCCCAGCGGCGGCAAGAGAAGATTGGAGAAATCTATGTATGTCATTGTACGCACCGGCGGTCGGCAATACCGCGCGGAGCCAGGACAAACCATCGACGTAGAGCGTCTGCCCCACGCCGAAGGTGATTCAATTGAGCTTACCGATGTGCTGTTGGTAGCGCCTGATAATGGCACGCCGTTGATCGGCCAGCCAACAGTTGAAGGTGCTGTGGTGAAGGCCACCGTGATCAAGCAGGGACGCGAGCGCAAGATCTTCGTCTGGAAGTACAAGCCGAAAGAGCGCTATCGCCGCCGCCGGGGCCACCGCCAGTATTTCACGCGGCTCCGCATTGATAGTATCACGGGCGCCTGAGCGCAGCTAAGATTAAGGAATAGCGAGATATGGCTCACAAAAAAGGTGGCGGGTCAACCCGCAACGGTCGTGACAGTCAGAGCAAGCGCCTAGGTGTCAAACGCTACGGCGGCGAATACGTCATTCCAGGCAATATCATTGTGCGCCAGCGAGGCACAAAGTTTCACCCCGGCGTCAATGTTGGCCTGGGGCGCGATCACACGATCTTCGCCACGGCGGAAGGTATTGTGGTTTTTGAGCATGTGACGCGCGATCGCAAGCGTATTAGCGTTCTCCCGGCCCAGGCGGAAACTGAAACCGCCCAGGCTTAAGCAACACTCTCTACCATATCATTCCATAAGCCGCTACGCATCTCCCCCTAGTGGGACCCGTGGCGGGAAAGGTCGAGAATTCCAGTGCGTGAAGACATCCATCCTAAATGGTATCCCGAAGCACGCGTGATTTGCGCGTGCGGCAACACCTGGACCGTTGGCTCCACGGTCCCGGAAATCCGGACTGACGTGTGCTCTGCCTGCCACCCGTTCTACACCGGTGAGCAGCGTATTGTGGACACTGAAGGTCAGGTCGATCGCTTCATGAAGCGTCTGCGTGTGCGCGATCGAACTGCTGGCCGACGTTGAAGCACGTGGCCAGGAACGCACCTCCCCCGATGTTCCGATCGCGGAGTTGGGGTTGGAGAAGCGCTACACTAACATTCTCGTCGAAAACAACATCGAAGTCATTGGCGATCTGGTTGCTCGGATCCAGGATGGCGGCGATGATGCCGTGCTCGCGATTTCAGGTATTGGGCGCAAAGTCCTGGCCGATATCAAGAAACAACTGCGTGCTCGCGGCTACGAAATGCCGGAATACGACGAGGCATAACATCAGCCCACGCTAGAAGGTATTGAGAAGGCAGGTTGTACGATAAGACCTGCCTTTTTGTTTGCCAACCGGTGATTGTCTATAGGGGGAAATATACGATGATTCACCATTCAGGCCATGTTGAAGTTATCTGCGGCAGTATGTTCAGCGGCAAGACGGAAGAATTGATTCGACGTGTGCGTCGAGCGGCTATCGCCAGACAAAAGGTTCAGGTTTTCAAGCCAGATATTGATGTCCGATACATGGTAAAGCACGTGACATCACACAACGGTCAGGCGTTTGAGGCTCACCCCGTCCAGAACGCGCATCAAATCCTGGAAACGCTCGCTGATCATACGACCGTGGTCGCAATCGATGAGGCGCAGTTCTTTGACGAGGGTATCAAAGAAGTCACCGAAACACTTGCGGGGCGCGGAATTCGTGTGATCGTGGCTGGCCTGGACATGGATTTTCGCGGGGAGCCATTCGGGTCCATGCCAGCGCTGTTATGCTGTGCCGACGAAGTCTTGAAACTCCATGCGATTTGTATGGTCTGCGGTGAAGGCGCCAGCCGTACCCAGCGTCTGGTAAATGGGCAGCCAGCACGGTATGACGATCCGATTATTCTGGTCGGGGCGTCGAGATCGTACGAAGCCCGCTGTCGCGAGCATCACGCCGTCCCAGGAAAAGCATAACTTTCGATGTTGCAGCGCGCGGGCCAAATACGCGTTTTCGGTGACCAATAGGATGTCGATCAGAACCAATCCTTCGCATAAAACACAAGGTAACGGTCCATTCGCGGCTCCCAATACGATTTGTCGTGCGTACCGGGTTCGATAGCAAAGGTATGGGCTAATCCGCATTCATTAAGCACGTTGTGCAGCTGCACAACTGCGTCGCGCATCAGGTCTTGGTCTCCCGTGTCCAAAAAAATGCGTGGCTGGTGAGCAGGATCGACAGACCGCGCCACGCCAGCCGGATTGCGCTCTTCAAAGCTTTGACGATCTATACCGAAAATCCATGGGGGGCCAGCGTTTCCAGGGGAGCCCGAAAACAGGGCCGGGCTGTGGATCCCTACGGCACAGAATGCAGTACTGTCGCGAAAGGCGTGGACAGCCGCCGCTGCTCCTCCCATCGATATTCCTCCGATCGCTCGCCCCGCCCGATCCGTCCTCACGTTGAACCGGTCCTCAATAGTGGGCATCACCTCCCCTAACAGGTAATCCCCATATTGCCCGTATTGCTCCAAGGCACCGCGGAAGAATTCAGCATTCCCCTGCAAAATGAAAGACCAATCATGCCCAGGGGGATCAGCCGCATTGAGGAAAAAGCTCTTGAGCCCGGTCGGCAGCACCATCACTATCGGCGGGAGCGTACCCTTCGCAACTCCATCCCACGCGTGCTGCTGAATCCGCAGTTTGTCTGTAATGTAGCTCGAACTCAACCCCCACGGATGGAGAAAATACAATACCGGATATGCGGAACTAGCTCCGCCGTCGTAGGCCGGGGGCGTGATAACCCGAACATCCATATCCCGCCCGACAGCCTTGCTTTTGATCACAATGTCCTGCATCGTTCCAGAAGCAGTCGCCATAATCGAAAACCCCGCCTATCCAGTCACCGTTGGGCTCAAGACAGAAATCTCAGCAGCCAGACTACGCCGCCTTCTGCCACGGAGACCGACAGCGCTAGAGGGATGAAATTGTACAAAAAGTGAGCCAACATGGACACGGTCGTATTGAAATGCAGCCGAAGCCACCCAAACACCACAGCCACGCCGAGTATGATCAACCATGCAGGGGTAAACGTGTATTGCGCGTGCGTCAGAGCGAAAATGATCGCCGTCGGCCACAATCCGAATACGGGCTGGAGCGCCCCGCGATAGGCGATTTCCTCACCGATCGCTGCCGTCAGCGCCAGGACGAACGCCACCGCGACCGACGTGACGCTTTGAGCAAGCGCATCTGACGCCTGCGTTTGTTCCTTGTAGGTCGCTTCAGAAACGACCCCCATCCAAACTGCGGATACGACTGCAACAAAGAAAAACAGGGCAAACGTCGCGACGACCGCCACGCCAACGCCCCGCCAGTCCACCTTCCCCACGCCCAGCCGCTGCAAGACTTGTGCGCCCGTACGGCGAAAGCCCAATCCCACACCCAATAATGCGACGACGAGAAACGGCAGGATGTTGATGAGCAGATCCAAGATCGTCAAATTGCCCTGGTAGGAGTCCGCTACGCCCGCCAACCCGCCCTCGAGCTGGAAATTGATCATCTGGATACCAAGCAAGTAGGCACACAATGCCAACGCTACGGTATGTACCGCCGAGATCGGGATTGAAACCACGGATACTGGGGCTTGGACGTACAGAGGCTTCAACGGTCGAAGACTCGACGGATAACGGCACCACCATAGAATCCGACGTGTAATAGTTCAACATCTGTGGAAACAAGGGCACGTCATCCGGACGAGGCAGCAGTCCTCGGGTAGAGAATGACTCCTGTCCGTCAGTCCCCAGTTTGTTAGAAATTGACTGATCCTTCGCCTGATAGCGGGGAAACAACATAGCCAGGCGTCTGCGCACGCCCTCGACCATCCATGCCGATACCAATCCAGCCAGCACAATCGAGGAGGCCAACGCCGTCCACGCTGCCTGTTTCGACGGCGGGGTGACTCCGGTCGACGTAGAAGAATAACTCGAAATTACCGGCACCAGGCCGTAAAGCATTACGATCAATACATTGATGAGGAGCATTACGCCAACAAGGGCACGCTTAATACGATTGCTCCCATCACGATCGGCATAGTTGGCGGCCATGACGATCACGACCACTACCACCATCCCTATCAGCAGCGAAAGGAATTCTTCAACGGACAACGTTACACCTCAGATACGGAGAGAGCCTCACCCGCTCAAAACACAACAGCTAGATTATAGAAACGATACCGAGTTCAGTCCATCATTCATGGCGTTGGAGCGCTTTCGCAAATCTACTCTTTTTGCGGAGTTAATCAGACCGCGAGACAATGCACGCAAGCGTTGGGGCAGAAACTCAGATCTTGATAACTTTTTTCGTCAGGTGGAAACACAATCATGATACCAAATTCGGCCAATATCACCGACAGTGAAGCACCGCTCAAACACACGCCGTCTGGCTGGCTGAGACGACGATCTGTCTTGGGATGTCTGTTGGTTATCCTGCTGCCGCTCTCCTGTATAAATGCTTTCGCGCTGCTATACATTATCTTTCCCCCACCCCCAATTGACATCCTGCTGCTGGGGCTGGACGCACGCCCTGGACAGGGTTATTTAACTCGCAGTGATAGCTTCATGATGCTCAACATAACGCCATCGGACTTGCACGTCAGCCTGTTGTCGATCCCTAGAGATGTCTTCATCCAGGTTCCAGACTATGGGGAACAGCGCATCAACACAATCAATGCCTTGGGCGAGCAAGAGGCAAAAGGCTCGGGCCCCGCGTTAATTGAGGCCAGCATCCAGGAGAGTTTTGGAGTCACCATGGATCGCTATGTGCGGCTGGACTTCGGCGGGTTTGTGAAACTGGTTGATGCCGTCGGCGGTATCACTATCGATGTGCCAAAACTCATCATTGATTACGATTATCCTACTATGGACGGGGGCGTCATGACCGTGCAATTCGATCCTGGTCGTGAGCATATGGACGGAGAGCGTGCCCTGCAATATGCCCGCACGCGACATCAAGATGACGATTATCAGCGCGCTGAGCGGCAGCAGCAAGTCGTCGACGCGTTAATCAAAAAGCTCTCCAGTCCGGGCCAAATAGCTCACTGGCCAAAGATTTGGAAAGCCCTTCAAGATTACACCAACACCGACATGAGCGCCTGGGACATGCTGCGCTGGAGTCCCGCGCTACTCGCAGGCTGGCCCAATCGCACCCAGCGAGTGCTCCAGCGTGAAGATCTTATCGGCATGAAAGCCGGTTATTGGCGGCCCAACTATGATGAACTTGTGCCCTGGATCCAAGATCACTTTGATTGATGCCCGGACACTCCGACACTATAGTCCCAGGTCTGACACCAACTGCTGGTAAGCGCCGTTCCAATCACTCGCATCGCGCATCAGCTTGGTAATCTTGATGTCGGAGAAATGCCCAAATAGATCTACCATCACGGCAGGCAGTGTTTCCCACGCATTGTTACGGATCAGTCTTTCCAATCGCGTTGCGGCATTTCCGGTCCATCCCCACCGCTGACGCAACTGCTCCGCCTTGATCCAATAATCACGTTTTTCCCAGGCCTGAGCCGATGCCTCGATACCCTCTTCAATTTCGCGCAAACAGTAAAACAGACGCGCGGTCATGTCTTTGGCCTCGTCGTCAAGTGCGGCCTTCTGACTGAGATGCCGCAGCAGTTCTGCCGACGTGCGCATCAATTGATTTCGCGTCTTGCCGGGATTATTGGTGTTTACCACACGCCCCATAGGTACGTTACTCCCGCACTTGCCAATAAGGTTCAAATCGATCGATTTTGACCAATTCCGCAACCTTACTGGCAGATCGCGTGAATGTCAAGAGTGGGACACGGAACTATCGAGGATTGCATGGGAAACCAATGGCATCGCCAGACTAAACTCATAGCGGCGGTTGGACTGGCCCCGCAAGGTCAGGAATCCCTGCTGCTGCTCTGCTAGCAAATGTGCCACGTAGAGTTGCATACGATGCAATTGCGGACGGCCAGCTTCACTCAAATCGCGCGGATACATGAGCCTGAACAGCGTCAAAGCTTCTTCGGTTTTGAGTGATGGGGCAAAATGCCGAAAATACAAATAGGCGTGGTCACTGTTCGAATCGAGCTGAATTTCGACCATACCCTCTGCCGGACTCTCAGCCAGCGCAAACTCTAGCAAGATATAGAGAATCCGATGAAGCGCAGGTGGCGCGACTAGCGCCTGAAGGCCCTCAAAAGCCTTATTTACAAAAACGATATGATCCGTAGAAAACCGATGCTGTGCATCTGACAACCAATGGTCAACAAAGCGGCCCAGGTTGACCGCTTCAGTATCGAAGTTCTGCAAATTAGCTTCCAAATACATGATATCAAGCGCGATTTGGGAGTAACGGCTGAGTTGATTCGCGTTTCGGATGATGTGCTCCAGGAACTCCCGCTGTTCCTCATCTGAAAATCCAGATCGGTTGTTATAGAGCAGCTCTGCAAATCCCAGAATCGTGCTCAATGGAGTACGCAAGTCGTGCGAAATCATGCTCAAGAAAGATTGTTTCGCCAGATCAAGTTGACCTTCGCTCGTCGCATCATGAAAGACGATCACCGATCCCACTACGTTATCGGCATCCAGAAGAGGAACCTGCTGCCATATTAGGCGCTGAGGGGAGTATTGATCGATGCGCAGATTACCCCATTGGACATAAGGAGGCTGCGAAAATGGTGCCGACAGCGCGCATAACTCCGGCATCACATGTTGAGTAAGCAGCAGTAGCCTGTCCAACGTGGCTGGCACAGAGTCAAGTTTCAGCAGCTCGCGCAGACGCGCATTAAGAAGCTGGATGTGTCCGTCCGCATCGAGAACAAGTAGCCCTTCAGCAGACGTTTCGGACCACGCATTAAGTGCGAGTACATACAACTGATTCATGGCTGGTCCCACGATGCCACCCATCATATACTGACTCTCATAACATTAGTTCAGCTTGGTGAAGTTGGCAATAAAAAAACAGTATAAACCAGGGCATTGACCTGTGTTGTCAATCACGTCATCACTCTTCAACACAACAAAGAGTTCTTCCTTCCATGGCAGCCGCTGCACATCGGCGATTGTATTTTGGAACTCACCTCTCTCCCACAAAATTACGCGTCGATACGCTGCCTGCGCGTGTTTCGTCTTGGCCATCTGCTTTGATAATCTGGTAGAATGTACAAGCGGTGGCGAAATCATCATCCGGGCGACATGCAAATGGATCAGCAATGACAGAATTTCTCCTTGTACGACATGCGATCAATGACTGGGTCTCCACCGGGCGTCTGGCGGGTTGGACGGCGGGAGTACATCTCAACGCTGACGGTCGCGCCCAGGCAGCCGCATTGGGTGAACACCTTGCGCACGTCCATCTGGATGCTATCTACGCCAGCCCGCTCGAGCGCACCATGGAAACCGCGCAGGCAGTAGCGGCTCACCACACTGAATTGGCCGTCCAGCCTTTGGAAGGCATCGGCGAGGTGCGGTTTGGAACGTGGCAGGGCGAAAAATTGAGCCGGCTGCGCCGCGACCCACTGTGGCAAATCGTTCAGATGTTCCCCAGCCGGGCCCAGTTCCCAGAAGGCGAGTCGATTCGTCAAGCACAACTTAGAGCGGTTGACGCCATCGAAGGGTTGGTGACCCAGCGTCCCAAACAACGTGTGATTCTGGTGTCGCATAGCGACGTCATCAAATTGATCGTTGCCCATTATCTGGGCATGCACCTGGATTTTTTCCAGCGCATCGAAATTTCCCCGGCGTCCCTTACAACCATCTACCTGGGAGCTGCTCGGCCCACTATCGGACGCGTCAACGATACGGGCCATCTGCCGCAGCTCTCCAAGGCGCCAGCCCCCTCACCCACATGGCCGCGCGTGCGGAAACTGACAGCAGCGCTGACCACAAAGTCAAAGCGCAAACGATGAAAAAAAACAGCCACGACCTCCTGCCTGAACCCGGTTGCGACGCCCTCGGAATCTCAGCCAAGTTCACAATGATGAAGGGCGTAAGGCAATACTTTGATAGAATGCACAAAACTGTCCAGTTGTCACATTCTCACGAGACCTCTAAAATTAGGACAGCGTAACTTTTCACATGCCATCTGATTCTCTGTAAGAGGTAGCAACTCAATGCCAAACCAGGAATTCGAGTTTGATCCCGTTGATTTCGTGACGATCGGTACCATTGGTCCCAAAGGACGTCGGGTATTCTACGTCCAGGCAGGGCGCGGCACGCAGATCATCACGTTGACCATCGAAAAGCAGCAGGCCCAAGCTCTGGCAGATGCGGTCAACGAAATGCTCGAAGACCTGGCAGAAAAACGCCCAGAAGAACCAGAAACTGAGGTCAATCTCTCGCGATGGAATATGTCTCTTCGCGACCCCTTAGAACCGCTGTTTCGGGTGTCACAAATGGGTCTTGGTTACGATGAAGAACGAAATCTCCTGGTGCTGGTCGCGCAAGAGCTCGTGGCCAGTGAAGAAGAGTTAATCGCGCCAGAACCGCAGACCGTGCGATTCTGGGCCACGCGCGAACAGATGCGCGCCCTCAGCGAATATACGGCTCAAATTGTCAAACAGGGACGAGCCGATCCCAAAACCAATGGCTATATGGTGTACTACTGGACATAATGACCGACAATGCCGTTCCCACCGCACACTCATCTAACTCCAACCCGCCCCATGTCCGCGCTGTTGGCCTCGCGCGCGTAGAAACCCTGCTCACTAACGGCGCAATCGCTCGTCCTCAAAACGCTATGTTATGGGGATCGAATTACGCCGTCCTGGTTCAAGTGAAAGATGAAGACTTGGAAACCTTGGCGGTCTACAAGCCTCAGCGCGGTGAGCGTCCCTTGTGGGATTTCCCTGATGGTACATTGTGTTATCGCGAGGTCTTATCGTACCAGGTTTCAGAAACGCTGGGATGGTCGCTCGTACCGCCCACCGTGTTAAGAAATGGTCCCCACGGTGTTGGATCTCTGCAAGTGTTCATCGAGCACGATCCGCAAGTCAACTACTTCAATCTAGATGACCGCTTCATTGTTCAACTCCAACGATTCGCGGCGTTCGACTACCTCGTGAACAACACCGATCGCAAGGGAGGGCATCTGTTGCTGGATCCCAAGGGTCGGTTATGGGGAATCGATCACGGCTTGACTTTTCATACTGCGCCCAAACTGCGCACGGTGATCTGGGAATTCGCCGGTGAATGCGTTCCCGCCCAGATTCTTGAAGATGTAAACCGCTTCCTCGAGTGTACTGAGCAGTCAGACTCCAGCCTTCGACAAAAACTCAACCAGTGGCTGAACGTGCACGAGATTGAGGCCTTGCTGAAACGCACACGGCATCTGCTCGATAATCAACACTACCCAAATCCTGGCCCCGGACCCAACCACCCTTGGCCGCCGATTTAACACGGACAATCAGGTGGAATGAACCACAAATACACAAAAAACAACAAGCTGCAGGCGAGTGCAGCTTGTTGTGATTTCAGTGCATATACGAATACCGCACGCAGGGCTAAGTATTAGGGTATAGGAACTGGCGTTACACGTTCCTGAGCAGGAACCGGCGTGGCCGTCGGAGTGCCAGCAGTCGTGCCAGGAGTCACAACCTCAGTCGGCGTTATCTGAGGTCTGGGCCCGCCCGTTGGCGTCATGCTCGGAACAGGCGTCGGCGGCTCGACCGCGGCTGCCATGATTTCCTCAACCTGATCAGCGATCTGAGAGACGTGCTTCTCAAACTCCGTATCACGGAACGGATAGGGATACTGCCCACCCCAGAACATAACCCACTGATATTCTTCGAGCGCGCGTGTCGGATCGCCCAAGGCTTCCAGGATCAGCCCACGATAGTAATGATCCACCGGTGATTCGCGAATGGAAAGGGCTTGAGTCACGTCGTTGAGTGCCAGTTGCAGCGTAACGGACTGCCCTCCCGTGCCTCCTCGCAACATCGTGTCACGATATTGGGCTTGTGCACGATATGAAAGCGCGTCGGCACGCTCCGCATCAGAAGGCAGGCTGTTCACGAACGAGTCAGAAAGCTTTTGCATCGTATCGCTGTAGCGACATGTCACCTGATCCGGGTAGAACGTGCATATCTCCACCAGGACCTTGGCCTGCCACAAGCGATACATTACGTTTGAGGAATCGACCGCGACGAGTTGGCGCAACCAGCTGTCTGCCTCAGAATAATCGCCTAAAGTCAATGCCACCGAAACCAGTTTTTCGATGATTTGCGTGTCCAGGTCACCTGCGTCGTCATAAGCCACACGTTCCAGATCGGCTTTTGCTGCCTCCAACCGCCCTTGAGATAACAACAGATCCCCACGCAAACGGTAAGCCTCTTGGATGGTAGCGTGTGCGCTTTCGGGCAGGATTGACGCTGCATCCAGAATACGGGTCAGGGCCGTTTCAGCAAGAATAGTGTTTCCTTCACCGAGGCGCGCTTTGGCCAGGTACAAATATCCGATCGGATTGCCTGCATAGTAAAGCAGCAGCGTTTGCGCGCTGATCACTGACAGACCGTAATACACAGTGGCGCGCTGCGAATCACTCGCATGTTCCGCCAAGCTCAAATACGCCTCAGTCTGAAGGGTCAAAGCAGGCAGCAGTGCGGGTTCCATATAGAGCGCTTGCCCAACCTTCTCTAGCGCGCTTGCCGGTTGGCCGCTCGACAAATCGATCTGGGCTGACAGCACCAGCAGATTGGTATCCTGCGGTGCGTTTAGCAGGGCTTGAGTTACGGTGCTCCGGGCATCATCCAATTGGCCACGCGCGATTTCAACGCGCGCTTTGATCAGCACGGCATCAACCAATTTGGGATCGGCAGCCAACGCCTGTTCGCTATACGTCAAGGCATCGCTGGAACTGTGATCCTGCATATACGCGACGTCGGCAAACCCAACCAGGATCAGCGGTTCGTTCTGACATGAGTTGTAACCGCGCGGGGGCTCTGTCGTGCGTGCCCAGTTCAATAGGTCCAGGCCCTCTTGATAACGTCCCAACGCAGCACGGCTAAGGGCTTCATAATATACGAGCGAGGCGTAACAATGTGGATTTGAGCGGTCCCGTTCTTGTTCCAGCAGATCCACGGCCTGCGTATAATCGCCGATAGAGTAGTAATTCACGGCTTCTTCAACCAGCCTTGCTACGTTCGAATTGACACGGGGATAAATAGCCGTAGGGCTGGCAAGACGGTAGGGATCGCCTTTGGGAAGGTTACGCGGGACGCTAGT
Organism: uncultured Chloroflexia bacterium; assembly: GCA_963826505.1. Lineage (GTDB taxonomy): Bacteria > Chloroflexota > Anaerolineae > Aggregatilineales > Aggregatilineaceae > CAWGXG01. The sequence goes on along the minus strand of CAWGXG010000008.1, from coordinate 909,843 downwards.
CGCCTCAACGATCAAAGGCTCGGGAAAGGGGGTGGGAGTCGGTCCGCCGACGGTCGGTGTCAACGTGGGCATAGGCGTCAGACTGGGCACACGCGTATTCACGCGCCCTATGGGCAGTCCTTCTTCGCCAAATACGCCCAACTGGCTTACCAGGAAGACCACGCCAACGACCGCCGCCAACACGACCAGCGTTGTCACAGCAAACGCAGCCTGACGCAGGCGTTTGGCGCTCGTCTCCCCATAGCGACCGCGTCGTTTACGCGCCCACTGAATATCGAACCGATCGACGGGTTCCGGGTTGTAACGACGCAGAAAATCGTCAACCGACTGCAAGACGCGTGAGTATTTCGCATCATCGATTATGGGAACGGTGGTGCCACCGGCCCCGGCCTCGCCGGAACGTGTCGGTTCGATACCAAGGGCGCGCAGTCCCTTGATCGCAAACTCATGCTGGGGATTAATTTCAAGGAGTTTCTTCAGGCAGAATACGCGCTCGCTGTCGTCCACAGCTACGCTGCTCAACCACATCCAGGCGATTTCATTTTGTGGATCTTCCCGTACAACCTGCTGTAAGGTGGAACGAGCAGCGTCCGACTGTCCACTTCGAGCCGCCGCTACCCCCTGGTGCAGTAATTGAGTTATTCGATCCTGCCCCATCCGCGTTTAGTCCTATAGTAGCTCACCCGGCGCTGCGCTCATTGTACAACAATATCACCAACGCCAACAATTTGGGATAATGTGTGCAGGTTATCCTCATGTCAGACGCGTCGATTTTGTCAATTCACGCGAAAGGAGTTTGATCATGCCCGAAACAGCGCGCCTGTTCATCGCCATTGAGCTGCCCCCTGCCATTACAACAATCTTGACGACGGCCCAGGAAGCGTTGAAGAACGTAACTCCCCGTCAAACCGTGCGCTGGGTTGATCCTACTGGAATACATCTCACCTTGAAGTTTCTTGGGGACACGCCCACCGACAGCCAAGAAATGCTGCGAAACGCACTGCAACAAGCCGTCAGCGGACACGTGTCTTTCACATTGAGCACCGGGCACCTGGGGAGTTTTCCCAACGTTCAAAGACCGCGCGTGATCTGGTTGGGCGTCGAACGCGATCTCCAATCGCTCGACGCGCTGCAGCGATCGGTGGAACGCACGATCGCGCCGCTTGGTTTCCCAACTGAACAGAGAGGCTTCTCGCCTCATCTTACGCTGGGTCGTGTGCGTCGCGAGGCTCAAAACGACGCAGTGCAGCGCCTGGGCAAAGTGCTCACGGACTTCCATGCGCCCTCGCCAACTGCGTGGAAAGTCGAGAGTATCAGCCTCATTCGCAGCGAATTAAAATCCACCGGGGCCGTGTACACGACGTTCGCCCGCGCGCCGTTGCGCCAGGAAGAGGCGGGAGGGTGATGACACTGAGAGTGTTATGCTGAAATTCCTCGCCGACCGAAGTGTGGTGCACTGCATCGCGTTCGTAAAGGCAAACTGGGCTGGCGCGCCGGTCAGGGCATGCTACAATTGAATCTATCTGTGTAACGTACCGATCCAGATAATTCCTGGTCGAAAAGGAGGAGTGTGCCGCTGGAACCCGTAGAAAAAGCCCGGATCATCGTCGATCTGGCATCGGACAAAAAGGGTGAGAACATCGTCTTGATGGATATGCGTCAGGTTGCGCCCGTAACTGACTTCTTTGTTATTTTTAGCGCGACCAGCGATCGACAACTTAAGGCCATTATCAATCACATTAGCCAAGAAATGAAAACGCAGTACCAGGTGCGCTCAGGCCGTGTTGAAGGGGCGGCAACCCACGGCTGGGTGGTCATCGATTTTGGCGATGTGGTCGTTCACGGCTTCTTGCCAGCAAAACGTTCGTATTATGACCTCGAAGGACTGTGGCACGAAGCGCCAGTCATGGTCCGCATGCAGTAACGCCTGGCATCCCACGTCAAATCGACGAAAAGCGCGCGGAGCCAATTATGGAACTCCGCGCGCAGTGACGCTCAGTTATTGGGCGGACTGCAGGTCGACTACCCCTCAAAAATCCAGGGGTCGGTCACACGTACCCAATCGACCAGCTCATCAGAAGTGAAAAAACGTGCTACTTCCTCAGCGCCTTTGTCAACGGCGTCGGAACCGTGCACGAGGTTACGCCCTGTTTCCATGCCGAGATCGCCGCGAATTGTACCGGCGTCTGCCTCAAACGGCTTGGTCGATCCAATAGTCTTACGAGCGGCCGCGACTGCATTCTTCCCCTCAAGTGCCATGACTACAACCGGCGCGGATGTGATATAGTCGAGCAGAGGTTCATAAAACCCCTTGCCCTTGTGCTCAGCATAGTGCTCAGCCGCCAGCTCACGGCTCATCTGCATGAATTTCATCCCGGCCAACTTCAAGCCGCGACTCTCAAAACGGCGTATGATCTCGCCGATCAACCCGCGTTGTACCGCATCCGGCTTGATGATGATTAAAGTGCGTTCCACGTGTCCTCCTAAACTCATTGTTGACATAACAACGGACAGAAACCAAGTCTGTCCGTTTCCAATCGCTGTTTACAACGTCAAGAAACTGACCGTCGTGTACCCTACGGCCTACAATTGGTCAAGTGCATTTCGATAGGCGTCCAGCGCGTCTCTTAGCATCCCACGGCGCACATAAACATCCCCTAACAGACGATGCGCGCGTGGCATATCAGTCTGTTCGTCGACCAATCCTGACAAATCGTCGGTTACATCTTGCAGGAGTTGTGCCGATTCGATCAGTGACTCATACTGATCGAGACTGGCCACCACTTCTCGGTTAGTCCGCAGAGCACGTGCCAAAGCCAATCGGCTGACATGATCTTCGGGATTTTGTTCCAGATTGCCCTTATATGTCTCAAACAGCTCCCCGGCAGGAATTGGCTGAGCCTCCGCGCGTGGAGCGATCTCTCGTTCAACCTTGGCGGGCGGGACAGCAGGAGCTTCGGCGACTGGTTCAGACGCGGGAACTTCCGTGTCCTCAGAGAGCCAGCTCATATCGCCTTCATTCTGCGGCTGATCAAACGCATTGAGCCAATCTGGCTCTTGATCGCCAACGCCCTCAGACCCCGGAGCGCTATCATAATCACCAGCCAGCCAATCAGGCATCGCCTCGTCGGCCGTGACAGCAGCTTCATCACCCGTCTCTTGCAGCCAATCCGGCGCAGCAGGTTCTGCCGCGAGATCTTCCTCAGAAACCGCTTCGGATTCGTTCCCTGACAGCAACCAGTCTGGCATGTCGTCCACTAACAACGCCTCGGACAAGACTGCTTCATCTGTCGCCTCGGCCTCGGGAGTCTCCTCTGGCTGCGCTACGGGTTCTTGAGCGGCGGCCTCAACGGCTTCGGTGTACCATTCTGGCTCTGTCTCGTCCCCTGTCAATTCGCGCTCATATTCTGCATCAAGCGCCTCGGCCAACGGGTCAATCTCGTCCGTAGTCAATCCTTGTTCGAGAAAAGCCTCTAGCTCGGATTCAGCAAAGGACAGATCCTCCGCTGGGCCGCCGACCTCACTCTCAGTGGGCCACAGTGATTCCAAATCACCTTCCAGCGTAAGCTCCGACGAAGGCCCAGACGCGCCCTCCGAATCCAGAGCTTCTACAGCACCCAACTCATCCGCCCAATCAAACGACTCCATACCCGAATCGGGCACGGAAAGAGCCTCAGAAATGTCGCCCTCGACTTCAGAGTCTTCGGGTCGCATGCCTTGAAGCCAATCGGGCAACGCTTCAGCGGGTTCAGCAGGTGCGACATCCTCAACAGATGTCTCCTCGACTTCGGCTTCATCGCCAGCGCGCACTTCAGCGAGGCGTGCAGCCTGCCGTTTCAGCCACTCCAACTCCTGCTCCCCAGTCAATTCGCCGTGAGCCTGGGCATAAGCGATCTCTTCGTCAGTCATGCCCGCCAACACATCCGTCGATGTGGCTCGCTGCAGCGCTTCAGCGCTCGCCATCTCTGGCTCAGACGCTGCCTCGGCAAACTCTTCATCTTCGACGGCCAGATACTCGCTGATCCCTTCTTCTGGCTCAGTGGCTAAATCCTCAAGCCATGAAAGCGCCTCGTCAGAGAAATCATTCCCGAAGCCGAATTCTGGCTGGTCTTGCTCCATTTCGGGCTCAAACAGGTCGGCTTCTGGTTCGAACGCTACCGTATCGTCTGCCTCATCCAGGGCTGGTTCGCCCTCATCTTCTGAGACGATTTCCTCCGAGGCCGGCACCGGAGACTTTTCAGGAACTTCCTTGCGCAATGTGGGGAAGCTTTCTAACCAATCCGAAGACTCAGCACTTTCCGGTTCGCCGGATTCCACTTCCAGGAAGCCTTCCAGGTCCGGAACTACTTCACCCAACTCGGCCTCAAATTCCCATGTCGATTCCAGGGTTTGAGTCGGTTCAAGTTCTGTTTCAGCCTGGGCGACTTCCGCTTCGGAAACCTCTTCCAGTTCCTCAGGTTCGAGCTTCGGTTGTGATACTTGCTCTTCCTCTCGCCCCATCTCGCTCAAAATACGAGCGCTTCGACTGCCTTCAAATGGGGTATAACCTGGCTCATCGACGACCGCGCCATCGGCGACATCGGCAATTTCTAAATCGGCCGACGTCGTGAGTTCATCGGGATTCGCCCCTTGGCGTGCTGCCAACGTCTCTAGCCACGCCATCGGGTCCATTCCATCCAGGAAATCACCAGCAGGACTCTCAACCGCTGCCTCCGCTCCTGAGGCGGCACCCTGGGTGTCCTCCACGTCGAAGAGATCAAAGGCTTCCTCTTCTTCATCCAGAGACGAACTCACATCGAGATACGAAACTTCGTCACTCTCGACCGTTTCGGCCTCGTCCAGATCCAGAGCTTCCATCTCGTCGTCTTCACTGAACCAATCAAAATTGGCGTCAGGAACTGAATCCGAGAAGTCCTTCCGCTGTCGCCGCTTCCTCGTCGGACTGGGCTGTCAGACTGTCCAACCAACGCATAGGATCATCCTGAGCATCGCTCGATCTCGATGCAAAATCATCTACGAGCGCGGCGTTATCCTCCACATCTGCCTCTGCCGTTGCTTCCATCAACGAAAACAGATCGGCGGATTCATCCTCAAGTTCATAATCGTCAGGCGCAGCCAATTCTGGCTCCGCTGTCTCAGCGGCTTCTCTCGCTTGTTTCGCAGCCTCCTCTGCCAGACGCGCCGTTCTACTGCCTTCAAACGGGACATACCCCGGCTCATCAACCTGAGCGTTCTCTGGAATCGGAATGTCCACATCTGCGGTAGTCGTCAGTTGCTCGTTACTGACGCCCTGACGTTTTGCAAGACTCTCCAGCCACGCCATTTGCTCTTCCAGAGTCATATTGTCGAAATCGGGGAATTCATCGCCCGTGGTATCTGGTGGCGGTACCATCCCGTTCCTCCTCACGGTGCCAACGACGATCCGCACAAGGCAGCCGCGTGACCGTAGCGTATGTTAAGATTACGACTCATCATCCTCAAACACGTCCCGCAACCACTCGGGTGGTTCCGGTGCGTCTTGTGACGCCGCCATCCCTGCCCCCCCGTTCGGATCATCTTCGATAGGCTCGCGCAACCAGATGGGCAGCCAATCGCCAAATGAGAAATCGTCTGGCACTAGCTCAACATCGTCGTCAACTGCATCTTCGTCCTGAAACGTAGCGCTAGTATGAGCTAATTCAGGAGCCTGTGCAAACGGATCTTCGGCATCAATTTCCAATTCATCTGCGAACTCGAAATCGTCCGCGTCACCGCTGTCCGTCGGAAAATCGAAGACATCCAGTTCGTCAGGCAAATCGTCGAGCGATTGCGATGGACTCTCGATTTCATAATTTCCAGATGATCCGAACAAATCTTCATCGCCGAACGTCGCCGGAACAGTGTCCTCATCTTCAGTGTCCCAGGGGAACGCCGTCGGTTCTTGAACATCGGGACGCGCAGCATCGGGCGTATCAAGCATGTCTTGAGGGAAATCGGCTTCTTCGAATTCTTCCTGTGCAAACTCGGGTGTTCGAGGTTCCTCAGAGAAACCTCGCTCCATACTTGACAAATCCTGATCACTGTCCGTAGGTTCCTCTGTCAACGAGGTTTCCAACTCTGGCTCTGGCTCGTCAAACACATCCGTCTGCAGAACTGATCCTTGAGTTGCCTCCAACAGCCAGTCTGGCGTCAGGTCCTCTTCGGACAGTGATTCCTCTAACGCCTCCAGAACGGCTGCATCCTCGTACAGAGTGCCCTCACTTTGGGGCCGTGAAGCGATTGATGTAGAGTCGGAAGATGCCTCATCCTCTTCTTCCATCTGGGTCAACCAATCATCTTCGGTGTCTGGTTGTAGCACGCCAGTGGCTTCTGCCGAACCATATTGGCCCGGCTCGTCAAACAAAGTATCGTCAAGCTTGTCAGCCTCTGAATTCGCAATTGCCAGCAACCATTCCGGCATCGGTCCTTCTGCTTCCGGGGCTGCCGCTTCTTCCTCCGCGTAAGCCTCGAATTCCTCCGATTCCGTGTCATCCTGAGGCTGATCCGAATCGGCAATAACCGCATCGTCGGCTATCGCGCCAAACGCATCTTGTACACGCTCCGCGCTCATATCGTCATCGCGAGAAGAGAAGTCGTCCTCTGTCACGGCATCGACATCCAGGTCCAGGTTAACATCCAGAGCCTCTTCAGGATCGGGCAGCAGTTCACCCGTAAACGCCGCCATCCAGTCTGGCTTTTCGTCCGGCTGGAGAATTCCAGTGTCCTTCGCAGACAAGTACTGCGGAATCTGATCTGCACTCCCACCTTCGAATGGATCGTACGGTTCATTGAGCAGAGAAGACAGCACATCTGGACGCTCGCCTGTTGGAGACGTTTCAACCGGGGCAATACCGTCCAGCCACGAAGGACTGTCACTTTCGGCGGACACTTGATCCTCTGCCATCAATTCGTCCTGACCCACATCTTCAGGCGCGATATCGTCAAATAGGCTCTCAATCGAGCCCTCATCCAGCGGAGCTTCGTCAAGGTCGCTGAGCAAACGCGTCGCGTCTGACGCCACTTCAACCTTTGGTTCTGGTTCCTGGTCAACCGGTTGGGCCAGCCACTCGTCGTCGCTCTCTTCAGTTAACTGGTCTGGCCTAAGGAGCAACGTATCGTCCGGAATTAGCGTTGAATCGGTCTCTTCAAGCGACCCTGCAGTTTGTAACTCGGGCTTGGCAAACGATCCCAGCCAATCATCATCCGAGTCCGCAATGCTCTCCCCCCAGTCTGAGTCCGGGCCTTGAGCGACTCCGGCGTTGCGTGATTCAGCGTCAGCCTCGAACTGCGACCATTCATCCAATGAGAAACCGGCCTCGCTGTCGGAGCTACCAAACATGGCGAACATATCATCTTCGGCGAGTCGATCGGATTGGTCCGTCGGCGTGCCGCCAGCAACGCGGGCAGACCCCGAATCCCTTTCGGGTGAGGATGAGTCATCATCTAGCCGCCCGGTGACTGTTTCTTCATCAAATGCGCCCAAAGTGTCCAGCAGATCTGTGTCTCCAAGTTCTGCCGTGCTACTCAGCCAATCATCATCTTGTGGAGCAGCCTCTGGCTTACGGTCCTCAGGAGTTTCAGACGTCATCTGCGCATGCTCCTCATTAGCCGAGCCAGCCACACCGAGTTCGGCCAGCCAATCCTCTGTTTCTGGCGGCGCGGACGCATCGGCTTCCGGACCCGGTTCTTCATCCATTTCGCCCAACGGTCCGGTATCCGGCAGCCATTCAGGCGCACGAATAGTTCCGGGCGCGGCCGTTGGTCCCGAATCGAGGGCGGGAGGTTCATCCGAAAATGCGTCAAAATCAACCGCTCCACCTGTCTCTTCGTCCGCATCGGGTGCTGCCGCCATCGTCATGTCTTCTGGCGAGGCCTCGTCAAAGGCCTCCCAGAAAGACATACTATCGTCGTCGGTTTCGCTTGCAGCAGAGGGCGCCGCCAACGGCTCTGTCGCGTTGACATCGGACATGGGCTGTTCAGACGCATCTAGCATATCCCAATCAAACAACTCGGTCGCATCATCTGCCGGGACCGCATCGCGGTCCGGCAAGATTCCGGTAACCCCGGCAGACGCAAACGCGTCAACGTCTGCCTCATCTTCGAAAGAACCGATCCACTCCGGTGGCATAGGATCAGGCTCAGTCGGGCGTTGCTCGGATTGTCCTGAAGCTGCAATTCCTTGCAGCAGCCCCGTGAAGCCGCTCGGAGTCCATTCTGTCGGCTGGTCCGTTTGTTGAGAATCTTCTTCCCACAAATCGTCGAGCGAAAAATCAGACGCCTGGGCATCTTGTGGCGGAATTTCGCCACGATCGGATTGCGGCGGCTCAAGCAGTGTTGGTGCTTCGGCATCCAAATCCATGCCCTCGGACGGCGTGTCGCTCGCCAGCCAGTCGGCCCCAAGCTCGCCCGGCCAATCCGGTGGAGGAGTCTGCCCCCCTGCAGGAGGGAATGTCTCAGTCGCCTCGTCTTCCTCTTCAAACAGCCACCCAGCATCAATCGCTGATGTCTCAGAACTTACTCCCTCGTCAGATGCCTGTTCGCTTTGCCAATTAGGAATCTCTTCACCGAATGGCAGCTCATTTTCACTTCCACCAGAGGCATCCCAGCCCGGCTCATCCCCGACAAACCAGGCAGGCACATTAGTGGGTTCCGCGTTGGTTGCCATATCCCCTAAGGACCAATCTGGAGTTGCGGGAACTTCCCTCGGGGGCCCAAGGCGATTGTTTTCGGCGAAGAAATCTGTATCAAAGGATGGAGCAGGATTTCCAGGACCTTGGGGAGAAGGCACGTTGAAGGCATCTTCAAAATCCAAATCGGAACCCATATCCCCCAGCTCGCTCACCCACTCCGGCGTTTCCGACGACATAGCGGCCTGCGCGCGAGACGCATAATCCAGGCGCGGCAGCGTCACAACATCAGCTACGCTGTCCGCATCTGGCGCGATCAAGCTGGCCGCAGCATAGGGATCCAGAGACTCCAGCTTATCGAGAAAACTTTGGGCATCCGTGGGACGTTCATTGTCGAGCCACAACCGCGCCAGAATGCGGTTCGCGGACAGGCAATTAGGCAACTTCTTGAGGATCTGAATCGCAACTTCGCCAGCCTCAATCTGATGCTGACTTTCCCACAGAGTCTCTGCCAGCAACACACGCAGGTCAATGCGGTCGGCGTTGCGGTCAAGCGCCGTGCGCAGTTCGATAAGCGCCTGATCGTACATCTGCCCGGATATGAACTGCCGGGCTAACGCGCCGCGCGTCAGCTGGATTTTCTCTGGAACATGCTCAGCCCCATCGCGCTGAACATAGAGTTCGCGCAGTGCGTCCTGCAATACCGTATTGCCCGGGAGCTGCTCGTAGGCGCGTTCCATATGCCATATGGCCGCATCGAGGTTATCACTCTGTTGGTTGATCTCGCTCATACCTAGATGGGCGATATGGTCATTGGGCAGCACGCTCAGGACCCGCCCAAACATCTGAGCCGCTTCTTCAAATTGCTCCGGCTGGCCCTCACTGTGGGCCTTTTGAAGCAATGCCTTGGCAAGCAGGCGGTAGGTCGCCACATTCTGCGGAAAATGCTGGAGAATGTAGCGGCAGTGGCCGATAACTTGCGTTGGAGATTCTCGCTCCAACATGACATCAAGCTCACCCAGATAGGCGCGCAAAGAAATTGTGTTAGCCATGATTAGCTCATTTCTGCCCAACGCACTCTCAAGCCTGGCCAGATAATCCCATTATGCTATGCCTGATCCAAAAGTGCAAGATTACTAAATTGTGTATGAAGTTAAATTATGAATCTGTTGTATCCTATGAATTAGAGAATCAATGGACGTTTCGCCACGGTGCGTTCCGCCTATTGGATCGTCAACTGCTGAGTCGTGCAACAATGCGCGCGTTATATTGGCCCAGCCATGACCCAACACCTGTAAATCATAGCCTCCCTCCATTACAAACACAATGTGACCAGAGCACCCCTCATCAGCGAATAAGACCAACTTTCGCGTCAATGCGTCATACCCGGTGAGCGTCAGCCGCATTTGAGCCAGTGGATCGGCCCAATGGGCATCGAGGCCTGCCGATACCAGCACCAACTCGGGCTCGAAACGGTGCGCGGCCGGCAGGACAATCTCCTCGAAAACCTGAGTGTAACCTTCATCCCCAACCCCGGAAGGCAGTGGGATGTTCAGCGTATACCCTTCCCCCTCCGCCTGACCCGTTTCATGCAGCAGGCCAGTTCCCGGGTACAAGGGGAATTGGTGAGTCGAAACGTAGAGCACGCTCGGATCGGCGTAAAACGCTTCTTGCGTGCCATTCCCATGATGCACATCATAATCAACAATGAGCACACGCTCAATCCCATGTTCGTACTGGGCGTACCGCGCCGCGACGGCGACATTGTTAATCAAGCAGAACCCCATACCCGCGGAAGGGGTGGCGTGATGGCCGGGCGGGCGGATGAGTGCCAGCGCGTTGTCCACCGTGCCGTCCAATACCGCCCCAACGGCTTGGCACACGCCTCCTGCCGCCAATTGCGCCACGGCATACGATTGCGGCGTCACATAGGTATCCACCCCCATCATCACTGTTCCGGACAGGCGAGTCGTTTGCTGCAATCGCTCCAAATACCGTTGAGTATGGATCCGGCGTATAGCCTCCTCCGAAGCCGCGACGGCTTCGAGCTGCACTACTAGATCCACCAAACCGTCACTTGCCAATTCTTGGCGGACCGCTTGCAGCCGACCGGCGAATTCCGGGTGACCCTGCATGGTATGTGTGTCAAAACCAGAATCTGTGACGAGTCCGGTAACCATTGAGCTGCACCCATTTCTCTATACAACTGATTCCAGGCAATTGTACAGGCAATCAAACAAATCAGGCGACTCACTGGCCCCTGCAGAGCCTTGAGTCGCCTGATCAACCTTTCAAGCAGCAGTACTCACGTCGTTTTGCACAATAGCGTCACGCGTGAGCAGCGATCGAACACGTATCTAGTCTGTCGACACCATATCCGCCGTAATGCGCTCTGCAACTTCTTGGGACATCAGCGTGTCTTCGCGATCGCTACGGCGCACTGCCCACAGAATCAACCCAACCGCAATTGCCACGGCAGCAAGCACACCAGGTCCATATCCGTTGTACTCGACTACCAGCGGCGCAAGGATGAGCGCGACCAGGTTCATAACCTTGATCATCGGGTTCAAAGCCGGGCCAGCGGTATCCTTCAGCGGATCACCAACGGTATCGCCGACGACGCTCGCCTTATGATTTTCGCTACCCTTGCCGCCAAAGTACCCATCTTCGACGTACTTCTTGGCATTGTCCCAGGCACCACCCGCGTTCGCCATGAATACGGCCAACAACTGGCCTGACATGATCACGCCTGCCAGGAAGCCGCCCAGCGCTTCGACCTTAAGCAGGAAGCCCACAGCGATCGGGGCCAGCACGGCGATCACTCCCAGCGGCACTAGCTCGATCTGCGCAGAGCGGGTCGAGATCGTCACGGCCTGAGCGTAATCCGGAGTCTTGGTACCATTGGCAATTTCCGGATCGCGCAATTGGCGACGCACCTCAGCCATGATCAGACCTGAAGCGCGGTTGACGGCTTTGATCAACAAACCGCTGAACAGCAGTGGCAGCGAGCCACCGATCAGCAGCCCGACAAACACGGTCGGGTTAGCCAGATTGACGACTTCCTTGAACTCAGGATCGACGCGCTGAATATCCGAGAAGAAACTGCCGAAAAGAGATACCGCAGCGATAACGGCTGAACCAATCGCGACACCCTTGGTGATCGCTTTGGTAGTGTTCCCAGCCGCATCCAGATCGGCCATGATCTGACGCGCCTCGGCACTCATACCGGCCAATTCGCCAATACCATTGGCATTGTCCGAAATCGGACCGAAGGTATCCATACTGACGTTGTTGCCCGTATGGGACAGCATGCCGACACCAATCAGCGTTACGCCAAAGAGAATGTAGCTGTAACGGTGGACTTCCGGAACCTGCTGCATGCTGATCAGGAACAGCGCGAAGACCATCACCCACATGGCCGAGAAGAAACCCTCAACCAGATGACCGCGCGACCGACCGCGGATGATCGAAAAAGCAGCCAAAGCCAACCCGACGATAACCGCGGGCAGCTTCAGGTTACTTGGGAAATCGTAGCTGTAGACCAAAATCGAGGCAGCCAGGCTGGCCACGATCACAAACAAAGCCCACACGCTCGACAGATAACCCAGGGACAGGCCTTCCAGAATGACGGATGCCGGACCGAAACGCGTCGCGGCCGAGATCGTCTGTACGCGCTTGCTTTTGGCGCTTGTGGCATAAGATGTCAGCGGATTGAAGACAACCGCCAACGCCACGCCTACTGCGACTAACGTAGCCAGAGAAAGTTGACCAGCATACAACCATGCCAGTAAAAACGTGAAGAAAATGGTAATGCCGCTCGAAATCTCATAGCTCTTGAACATGGCTTCTTCAGCATCGTTAACGCGCCAGAGCGAAACCGCGTACGTCCCGACGATGGAACTCACGACGCCAATACCACGCACCAACAGCGGCAGAACGATCCAATAGAGCTCACCATTGATTGCCGTCAGCGACAATCCAAGGATCAGGCTGGAGACGATGGTTACTTCGTAGGATTCGAAGATATCCGCAGCCATACCGGCGCAGTCACCAACATTATCGCCTACCAGGTCAGCCACGACTGCTGCGTTACGGGGATCGTCTTCTTCCATCCCGGCTTCGACCTTACCCACCAGGTCGGCGCCCACATCAGCAGCCTTCGTAAAAATGCCACCGCCGACTCGCATGAACAGCGCCAGCAGCGTTCCCCCAAAACCAAAGCCCAGCAAGACATCAGGAGATGCTTTGCCGAAGATGATGAAGATCATCGTGCCACCGAACAGCCCAAGCCCGTCCGTCAGCATACCGGTGATAGTACCGGAACGATAAGCGATCTTGAGTGCCTCCTGGTACCCCCCTCTGTCAGCAGCCGCGGCAACGCGAACGTTGCCCTGGACCGCCATATTCATGCCGAAAAAGCCCACCATGGCTGAGAACGAAGACCCCATGACAAACGCCAGGGCGCGTGCGAGCGCGATGATGAGGCGCGCCCGGTCTTCATTCCCATTGAAGTATTCGTTGGCTTCGGGCGTGGGTTTGACCACAAACACGCTGAGGAACATCGCGATGGTTAGCAGCACGATCATGATGGCAATCGTACGTAACTGGGTCCGCAGGTAAGCATTGGCCCCATCACGAATGTGTCCCCAATGGCGCTGCATCTCGGCGGTGCCCTTGTCTGCGGACATAATGTAATTTCGAAGCCACATTGCATAGGTGAGCGCAACCCCCGCGATCCCCAATACGATGAATATCATGACTTCTTCAAAAGACTTGGCCTGCATTTCAAACATATTACGGTACCCCTCCTAGTGGGCGCATACCCAGAACATCACACGTGCGCAGTTGGCTCATATGGAGGCGCAGTTCTACGCGGCAGCACCGTTAAGAACTCCCGCCAAACAAACAAGGAAGCATTTTACCCCGATCACGCATGAAGGGCCAAAACATTTTTCGGCTGTTATCCCCCGACGCGCCGGGGCAAGAAACTCTGGAATCTTCCCGTGTTTGGGTTAAATCAGCTGAGTTCGCAGCGGTGATGGGGCAAAAAAAGACGGGTCCCCGAAGAAACCTTCGAGGACCCTGGTCTTGGCGCTGAGATACCGGCTACTTCACTTGAAGGAGGGGTATCTCAGCGCCGTGCAACGAACTACTATCATGCATTAGACACCACCTCCTTCTCCTTGAGATGGCAAATGAGAGAGGAAACCCACTCAATTGAATGAGCAGGATGGTTAGATTATTGCACACGTTGAGTGCGGTTGTCAATCAACTTATCAATCAACGCGTGCCCGCTGTAGCGATCTCAAAAGAAAGTTATTAATCATCACTTACAGCTTCGGGCCATACCGCCAGCCCAAGACGCTCCGGATGCGTATAAACTCGCATTCCGCCTTGCCGGACGTATCCGATCACACAAATATTCCACGTCTGCGCCAGCTCAACGGAAATACTAGTCGGTGCCGTGCGACTGGCCACCACGGGTACGCCCATTTGCCGCGCTTTGCCCAACATCTCGGAACTGATGCGACCGCTTGTCACAATTATACAATCCTGAGTGGGAAGGCCCGTCAGAATCGCCTTTCCGCATAATTTGTCAATGGTATTGTGTCGACCGATATCCTCGGCAATGAGCAGCATGCGCTCACCGTTGCCTAAGACCGACGTGTGAATACCGCGCACCTTCTGGTACAGCGTGGCGGAGCTATTCAACGCGTGCATGAGTGCAAGAATTACCCGCGGCTGAGTTACATACTCCGTATTGAGTGGTTCATATGTCTTAGACAGGTCGTTGAAGCTGATCCCACCCCCGCATCCAGCCGTCAACACTAATCGGCGCGGCGCGTTATAAACCGGGGTTCGTAAAAACACGTCGACAGTCGTTCCCGCGCGATTTGGACGCACCAAACCGATCTCTCCGCTTGACTGCACCACGCCCTCGTTAAACAGGAATCCGATAGCCAGTGCTTCCAGATCGATCGGGCTGCACATCAGCGTGGCCAGTTCTTGGCCGTTCAAAAACAGGCTCACCAGCGTTTCTTCAGGCAACCCACCGTTAACCTGCTCTACAGAGTCACTGATGCCATCCGCCTTAACCGACCAGTACGTCCAGGGGTGAGCTCCGGGCAGAGAATCCGATCCCAACCCCACAATATCTTCTCTCATAAGTCTCCAATGCCGGGCATTATCCCTGCTTGCCCTTTTTTCGTTTGCCTGTGCGCGTACTTGCCATAATCTGTTCCAGACTCCAGCCTTGTTCGAGGCCAAACTCAATCTTCGGTTTTAACGCACCAGTCGGGCACACGCCAACACATTGACCGCAAAACACACAGGAGGATTCCGGCATAGGCACGTCAAACGCGGTAGTAATCTGAGTATGAAACCCTCGTGCCGCGAAATTCAGCGCAAATGCATACTGCGCATCAGTAGCGCACACCTGAACGCACCGCCAACACAACACGCACTGGTTATAGTCACGCACGTAAAATGGATTATCGTCCATGATTTCGGACGTTCGGCGTTCCGCGTCGGGGAAGCGTTCCCGGTCTGCATCGTAGTCGTCCAGCATGGCCTGAATAGTCGGAGCCTGCTCCAGGTCCACGGCCGAATTCAGCATCTCCAAAATGGTGCGGCGACTGCGATCCACCCGTGCGTTGCGTGTTTCAACAACTAACCCGTCGCGGCATTCCACAATGCAGGCGGGCTGCAGCAACCTTCCGCCGTTAATATCAACCACACAGATTCTACACAAGCCGTTCGATGTTGTGGCGTTGTGATAGCAGATGACAGGGACTTCGATCCCGATCGAACCCGCAGCGTCAAGGATCGTTGTTCCTTGGGGAACAGTCACTTCTTGACCATCAATGGTCAATGTCACGACATCTTGCGTTTCATCCATGAGACAATCCCTTACAAAAAAGTTTCCGACCGATCGGGTCCGTGCATGCGGCTAGAATAGCTCCGGCCACTGCTCTATAGCACTCATAATAGCCGACGCCGCCGTTTGTCCCAGGCCGCATAACGACGCCTCGCGCATTGTGACGCCGATGTCAAGCAGCCGGACCCGGTCATCCGGCAAAGGCGTTGCCATGCGGTCTATAATCTCGCGTTGGCGCTGTGTACCGAGCTGACAAGGAAAGCATTTGCCGCAGCTCTCATGGGCGAAGAAACGGGCCAACCGCTGCAATATATCACGGAGATCAATCGTGTCGTTGAAGACCATGATGGCACCCGATCCTAACGTCGATCCGATCGCCTGCAAATCTTCGATCGTAAGCGGGACGTCGATCTGTTCCGGGCGGAGGAATGTCCCTGCCGCACCGCCCATCAACACAGCTTGCAAATCACCTTCTACTCCGCCGCAATACCCATCGAGCAGAGTCCGTAACGTCATTCCGAATGGAATCTCGTAGACGCCCGGCTTATGAACATGCCCGCTCACCGACACTAGCTTGGTGCCGGTACTTTTCTGCGTACCCGTTTCACGGTACCAGGCTGCTCCATGAATCATGATCGCAGGGACTGCACACAGCGTTTCCACGTTGTTGATAGTTGTTGGCTTGCCAAATAGTCCGTGTGTTGTCGGAAACGGGGGTTTGATACGTGGGTAACCACGTTTGCCCTCGATGGCCTCGAACAATGCCGTTTCCTCGCCGCAGATGTACGCCCCGCCGCCCCGACGGATTTCGATCTGGCATGAGAAATCGGTCCCAAACAGGTTCTCGCCCAGCATCCCGGCTTGTTCGGCTTCCGAGATGGCCGCCTGCAAACTTGCGGCGGCCTCCGGATACTCACCACGAACGAACAGATAGCACCGTTGGGCGCCGATCGCATAGGCAGCTAACGTCATGCCTTCCAGCAACAGGTGAGGCTGATGTTCCATCACAACGCGATCTTTGAAGGTCCCTGGTTCGCTTTCATCCGCGTTGCAGATCAGGTAATGCGGTTGCCCTGGCGCGTCTCGCGTAAACCGCCACTTCATTCCAGTCGGGAACCCAGCTCCGCCGCGCCCAACCAAACCCGCCGCCTCGACTTCCCCGCTGACTTGTGCGGGAGTCATCGATTGGAGCGTCAGACGCAGTGCCGCGTAGTCTCCATATTCGGCCAACGATTGGCGGCGGTCGCCGCTGACGGCGCCAAAAAACACACGCCCAATCCCGTCGAAAATACCGCTATGCGCCTTACGCTCTTGGTTCAGCAGCGCTACCGCATCGGTCACCGGAGCATGGGTGTACTCGCCCTCTGTGCGCTGGCTGATGAGTGCCGCCGGAGCGTGTTCGCACAGACCAAGGCATGTGGTTGGTTTGACCGTGATTTTGCCGTCCGGCGTAGTGTCATCCGGTGCTATTCCAAGCTCGGCACACAACTCTTCCATCACGCGGTCCGATCCAGCTATACCGCAAGTGGGATCAGTACAAATATGGATGGTCCTTTCACCGGTGGGGTGGTCAGAAAAAAGCGAATAGAATTCGATCACCCCGTAGATCTCCACGGCTGGGACGCGCAACGCATGAGAGATTGCGGTCACCGCAGTGGAGTTGATCATGCCAAACTCGGTTTGGACTTCCCACAAGACTGGAAGCAGAGCGTCGCGCTGCCGTTCTCGATAGCCAGACAAAATATCGTCTATGGTCTTTAGAGTCATTACCTGGGCTTTTCCAGAAATACGCTATCCTGTCGTTAGTGGTCCGTGAGCTGGTGATATGCCTTTAGATTATACTTTTAACTATAATAGACTAAATTCGGAAGAAAATCCTAATGCTTTCTGGAGCAGAATGGCTATGGCAGCGCAGCTTCCCATTGTTCCTGACCGTGTCGTCCGGACCACCTGCCCCTACTGTGGCGTAGGCTGCCAATTGGAACTGCATATCAAGGACGACTTGATCTTTCGCGTGGACGCGCCATTTGATGTGGCTCCTAATTACGGCAATTTGTGCGTCAAAGGCCGCTACGGAACTGACTACACGAAACACCCTCGCCGCCTGACTACCCCTTTAATTCGTTCCGGCGGACCCGGCGAGTTCCGCGCGGCCTCCTGGGACGAAGCGCTGACTCTGGTCAGTGAGCGGCTGGCGTCTATTGTACGCGAAAATGGCGGCGATAGTGTCGGCACTTACGCATCCGCCAAAGCCACCAATGAAGACAATTACATTTTCCAGAAATGGGTGCGGGCCGTGATGAAGACCAACAACGTCGATCACTGCGCCCGGTTATGCCACGCGGGTAGTGTGACAGGTCTCCAGCTCGCGATTGGATCGAGCGCGATGAGCAACAGCATCGCCGAAATGGAACATCTGGATACCTTCATCGTGATCGGAAGCAACACAACCGAGACTCATCCGGTGATCAGCCTGTTCCTGAAAAAGGCCGTGCGGCAAAATGGGGCCAAACTAATCGTGATCGACCCCCGCCAGATTGAAATGGTCGATTTCGCCGCGCTCTGGCTAAGACAGAAACCGGGCACGGATGTTGCCGTATTACAGGCGATGGCCCATGTCATCGTTGAGGAAAATCTCCACAGCGCAGAGTTCATCGCACATCGCACCGAGAACTTTGCCGAATACCGGCACTCTCTGGAATCGTTCACACCTGAATGGGCGGAATCCGTCAGCGGCGTCCCCGCCGAGGACATCCGGTCTGCGGCCCGGATGTATGGGCGGGCCAAACGCGCGGCCATCTATTGGGGCATGGGCATCAGCCAGAGCACGCACGGCACAGACAACGCGCTCGCTCTGGTGAACCTCGCGCTGCTTACCGGCCACATTGGCAAACCCGGCACCGGTCTCAACCCGCTGCGAGGACAAAACAACGTGCAAGGCTGTTCCGACAGCGGCGGCCTGCCCAACGTCTTCACCGCCTATCAGCGCGTCAACGATCCAGAAATCCAGGCTCGGTTTCAACAGGCGTGGCACACGGATCTTTCCCCCGACCCCGGCTTGACTGTCACCGAAATGATGGACGCCGCTCTGCAAAAGAAAATACGCGCGATGGTTGTTCTCGGCGAAAACCCTTTGATGAGCGAACCTAACCTCGATCACGCGCGTCACGCGCTGGCCGCGTTGGACTTCCTGGTATGCATAGACATCTTGCCGAACGAAACCACCGAATTCGCTGATGTCATTTTACCTGCTGTCAGTTTCGCGGAAAAAGATGGCACGTTCACCAATAGTGATCGCCGTATACAGCGTGTCCGCAAAGCGATTGAACCCGTGGGGCAATCCCGTCCGGACTGGCAAATCATCTGCGATCTCGCTCAACGCATGGAAACATTGTTAGGGGTGGATCACAGCGCCGGGTTCGATTTTCCGGACGTTGACAGCATTTGGGAAGAGATGCGGTTGGTCACCCCGGACTTCTACGGCATCAATTACGAACGGCTGGAACGTGAAGGCGGTGTCCATTGGCCCTGCCCCACTCTCGATCACCCCGGGACACCCTATTTGTTTGCTGATGAGTTTCCGCGCGGAAAAGGGAAATTCTGGCCGTTGGAGTTTGGGACTGACAGCGAACTACCCGACAGCGAATATCCCTACCATCTCACGACCGGCCGGGTATTGTTTCACTGGCACGGGGGAACCATGACGCGCCGTTCCAAGCTCGATGAAATCTTTCCGGAAGCCATTCTCGAAATGCACCCTGACGATGCCCAGCGTGAAGGAATCGCTTCGGGAGATTGGATCGAGGTCAGTTCGCGACGAGGCGCGATCACATGCAGAGCCCTGGTCACAGGTCGATCTCCCGTGGGCACGGTCTTCCTCCCGTTTCATTTTGCCGAAGCCGCCGCGAATGCCTTAACGCTCGATCGAGTCGATCCCAGAGCGAAAATCCCAGATTACAAGATGACAGCCGTCAGACTACGGCGCGTCGATGTCGCCCCTGAACGCCCTGGCGCAGAGATACCGCTGCTCCAACGGGGAACCATTAAAGACCCCCTGCAAAATGTGCATTGAGTCCGCGTGCCGCACCCTGTGACAGGCGAGCAAACGGGCCCCGCATGTGCGTTATTATGCCCGCCTTATTTGCACGATCATGTTCCGGCTGATAAACTCAACCGATCGTCTGCTTGAGAGAGCGCTGGGGAGAAACATCCATGCGACGGCTGGGGTTTAGGCTGGCTGCAGTCCTGTTATGTCTGGCATTATACACAGCGGCATCACTGCACACAGGTCATGCCCAGGCGCCTGAGGATACGGTAGTCGTCATCACGTCACCCGTTGACGGAGCTGAGCTGTTCGGCCGTGTGACGATCAGTGGTAGCGCGATGCACCCCACCGCCTTCGACAGCTACACGCTTGAATACAATGATCTCAGCGATCCGGCGGCCCCCTGGTTGTTAGTTCAGCCCCGCGTCCAGCAGCAGGTTCAGAATAGCGTGTTGGGCGAATGGAGCACCAACATGGTACCGGACGGCACCTACCGCCTACGCCTGCGCGTTTTCCTGGACGATGGGCAGATCGGTGAATACGTGGTGTCGAACCTTAAAGTCGTCAACACGTCGCCAACACCGGTTCCCACCGCGCAGACCAATTTGCTGGATACAGCGCCCGACCAGCCCACACCAGGGCCATCGCCCACATCGCCGATTGCCCAACCGCCAAGCAACAACCCGTCTGAGAACTCGGTTTCGGGCCTTCCCGTTGATAGCGGTGCACAACCTGTTGCCGCCACGAGCAACACCCCCCAAGAATCAGCGCACATCAATCTTGGGCGTGTACGCAGCGCTTTTTGCACTGGGACTTACCTCGGGGTGGGCATGTTCGCGATCATGATCGGCTACATCCTGGTCCGTCGTCGGCTGCGCCCCTACACCCATCGTCTATTCTCAGATATGTCGCGAGACGACTGGATCGATGACGCATAGCGCGGCCAGCACCGTGACTCTCAACCTCTTCTACTCTATGGCTGAATAACGCGATGAGCGAACGCTATCTTGTTGTGGGCTTGGGTAATCCGGGCCGCGAATTTGAAAACACTCGGCACAACATCGGCTTTCGCTGTACGGAAGCCCTGGTACGTGCCCATAATATCCCGTGGGAACCCAAGAAAAAATCGAAGGCGACCATCGCAGACGGCATCATCGCAGGAAAACGCACGATGATCGCGAAGCCGCAAACATATATGAACCTCAGCGGCAGCGCGGTGCAAGGGCTGGCGGCTTTCTACCAGATTCCGCCGGAACATATCCTGGTCATCTTTGACGATCTCGATCTCCCTCCCGGCACGCTGCGGATTCGATCCAAAGGTGGTTCCAGCGGTCATAAGGGCATGACCGACATTATCCAAAGACTGGGGACGCAGGACTTCCCCCGCATACGCTTCGGGATAGGGCGCCCGCCTGGGCGTATGGATCCGGCGGCCTACGTTCTTCAGCGGTTCGGAAATGCAGAAGAACCTGCCATCGAAGAGACTGTCCAGCGCGCCGTGTCCGCTGTGGAACTCTGGCTGTCTGCGGGGATTGACCAGACGATGAATCTTTACAACGGGACGTCAGACGACGTTGCCACACGCCTACAGCAGGCCGAGGAAACTCCTCCCCTGCCCCACCAACCCGAATAAACCACTAACCAACGGACAATACGACACATGCACCTCAATGGCCTGCTCGATATTCTGCGCCAGACGGATATCTATCAATCCGTTTTGCGTAGTTTGCGCGATGGGCACAATGTGCCAGATCAACACGTGCTGCGCGCAGCAAGTCCATTCTTCGTTGGAGCACTTGCACAGGACCTGGCGCGCCCAATCATGTTGATTACGGGCCGCGTAGACCGGGCTCACAATCTTGCGGAACAGCTTCCGGTGTGGCTGCCGGACCATGCCGTGCAGCGTTTTGCAGAACCCAGTGTCATCTTCTATGAGCGCGCCCCTTGGACATCCAACACGCTTCACAACCGGCTGATCACGTTGTCATCGCTTGTGAAACCAGTTGGACTGCACACTACGCCCGAAACCGGCGTCCCCATCATCGTGAGCTCAGCCTATGCGCTGATGCAGAAGACACTGCCCGTGCGTGAATTTCGGGCCGGATCGCGCCAGTTGAAGGTAGGCTCGCGATCGGAGCCTGAAATCCTGCTGCGCAACTGGCTGCACATTGGATATACGCCGGCTTCAATCGTCATTGAGCCGGGTACTTTCAGCCGCCGTGGTGGCATTCTTGACGTGTTTCCAATGGCCGCCCGGCAGCCCGTTCGCATCGAGTTCTTTGGAGACGAGATCGAGAGTCTGCGCACATTTAACCCAGCCACTCAGCGTTCTGCCGATACCATCGACCAGGTGACCATTACCCCTGCACGCGAAGCGCTTCCGCGTTTTGCTCCTGCCGTGAGCGAACGTCTGGCCGAATGGTTCGCGGCTCAGCCCAACCCGGTTGAGGACATCACCTCGGCGCGTCCAGATCACGAATTACTCGCCAACGCGGCAGCGTTTCCAATGCTCGAGTTCTACCTGCCCTATCTGTACAGCCAACCAGCCAGCCTGCTCGATTACGCCCCCGATGACGCGCTGATTGTGGTCGAAGATTGGAGCGTTCTTGAGGACACGATGGCCGACCTGGAAGAACAGACCCTGTCGGTGCGTCACGACAAGATCGCTTCCGGCCAGATTCCACCAGACTACCCCCTGCCCTATCTGACTTGGGACGAACTCCAGGACGAGCTCTCAACTCGAACGGTGTTGCACTTGGGCGCCAACCCGGAATTCCCCATCAGCGCCGGGCCGGCAGTCGGTGATCTGTTCTCGCCCGGGCCGCGCTATGGGGGTCAACTGCGTTGGGTCATGGACGAGTTGAGCCGTCTGAACGGACAGCATGATCGCGCCGTGATCGTTACCCAACAAGCTCAACGTCTTGCGGAATTATGGGCCGAGCACGGAGATTATGTGGGTCCGGTAACCCAGATCACTGCACCAGAAAACGATCTGCCCAATCTGTCCTTTGTTGAGGGATCACTGGGTGAAGGCTGGGTCTTCGAAGATCAGCGCCAGCGCTTTCATCTGTTCACCGATGCAGAACTTTTCGGATGGCAGCGCCCCGAACCCCGTCGGCGTCAGCAGCCGCGCGCCATCCCGCCAGAGTCGAATTTCGCCGATCTTGAGATTGGCGATTATGTCGTCCACATTGAGCACGGCATTGGGCGTTTTGGCGGGCTTAAAAAGCGCATTCTTGACAACAGTGAGCGCGAATACCTCGTGGTGGAGTATGCGGGCAGCGATATGCTCTATGTGCCCATCCATCAAGCCGATCGAATCTCGCGTTACGTCGGTGCAGACGACCGGCCACCACAACTCAACCGGCTCGGCACACAGGATTGGCAGCGCACAAAACAATCCACCCAACAGGCCGTCGAAGAAATCGCTCGCGAACTGCTGGAGTTGTATGCCACCCGCGAGAATGTGTCGGGCCACGCCTTCCAGCCCGACACGCCCTGGCAAGCCGAATTGGAGGCGTCATTTCCCTATATCGAGACGGACGACCAACTCAAAGCATTGTCAGCCGTCAAGCAAGATATGGAAGTCGCGCGCCCTATGGATCGCCTGATCTGCGGCGATGTGGGATATGGGAAAACCGAGGTCGCGCTTCGTGCTGCCTTCAAAGCCGTCATGGACGGCAAACAGGTCGCGCTGCTCGTCCCGACAACGGTTCTGGCTCAGCAGCACTTCAACACTTTTTCACGGCGATTGCTTCCCTTCCCGGTCAAAGTCGAAATGCTGTCGCGTTTTCGCAGCCCGCAGGAACAACGTCACATCTTGTATGAGTTGTCTGAGGGCCAGATCGAGATTCTGGTCGGCACTCACCGTCTGCTGCAATCTGACGTGCAGTTCAAAGACTTAGGGCTTCTGATCATCGATGAAGAACAGCGGTTCGGCGTAACCCACAAAGAATTCCTGAAGCAAATGCGCACGGAGGTGGATGTTCTCACCCTCACCGCGACGCCCATCCCGCGCACGCTGTATATGAGTCTGACCGGCATCCGCGACATCAGCATGATCCAGACGCCGCCCGAAGAACGCCTGCCCATTGTCACCCATGTGGGATCCTACAACCCCAAACTTGTTCGGCAGGCCATCCTCCGCGAGTTGGACCGCGGTGGGCAGATTTTCTTCGTCCACAATCGCGTGCAGACCATCGACACAATCGCCGAGAGGTTGCGCCGCTTGGTTCCGGAAGCCGAAGTAGCAGTCGCCCACGGTCAGATGGATGAAAACCGCCTCGAACTGATGATGACCGCCTTTGCCCGCGGTGACTTCGATGTGTTGGTATCCACGTCCATTATCGAAAGCGGTCTCGACATCCCCAACGCCAACACGTTGATCATCGATCGCGCGGACTGGTTTGGTCTGGCCCAGCTCTACCAGTTGCGTGGACGTGTGGGGCGCGGCGCGAACCAGGCCTACGCCTATTTCTTCCACCCGCGCCGTCTCACCGCAGAGTCCCAGGCGCGCCTTGACACCATCGGAGAACAAACCGAGCTTGGCGCGGGTATGTCCATCGCGATGCGCGATCTGGAAATTCGAGGCGCAGGTGACCTGCTGGGCACACGGCAAAGCGGCCACATCGCCGCTGTGGGATTCCACCTCTACACGCAGTTACTGGCGCAGGCGGTGAAACATCTCAAAGGCCAGGCTGAACCGCCTCATCTGGCGATCTCGACACCAACCGTCACGATTGACCTGCCCATTCCAGCTTACATCCCGACCAGCTTCATTTCAGAGCCAGCGCTACGCATTCAACTCTATCGCCGGTTGGCCGAGTTGCAAGACTTGACCCACGTGGACGAAATGCAGGCTGAACTGGTTGACCGTTTTGGCCCGCTGCCACGCGCAGTCATAGGTTTGCTGTTTCAAATCAGGGTCAAACTGGTTGCACAGTCGGCGAATGCGACGGCCATCTCTGCCGAGAATGGCCAGATCGGTATCCGCCTTCCCTACCTCGCTACCATCGATCGCCAGGCGTTGCTGCAACGGCTTGGGTCTTCGGTGCGCGTCAGTCGTGTGGCGGTGTGGGTTCCCTCTGAAGGAATCGAGGAGCCGGTGTGGCAGCAGCACCTGTTGGAAATTCTGAATATCCTTCGCATCGAAGGGTTACAGAACGAACAGAGCACGGTGGATAATACCCACATTATCCAGCTTAGTGCGGGATAATTGCTGGATAATGTGGGATATTTGGGAAACATTTTGGGTTATTGGGTGGGTAACGTGGGAAAGCGCGCGGGAAATAGCTCCTGATGTTCCGCAGCCCCCAAAGATGTAGTTCAATCGCGTGCTGGCCTCACCATTCCACAATAATCCCTAGCGCGCCAGGGCCAACGTGCACACCGACCACCGCAGTAACAAAGGACAAATATAACTCGTCCGGCCCAAACTGCTCAACCGCCGTTTCCAACATCAATTGTCCTTCGGCCTCAGCATCCCCATGAATGATGGCCAGCCGCTGAATTGGCTGCCCCGCAGCACAGTCCGCCGCCATTTTGAGCATCCGCTCTACGGCGCGCTTACGTGTGCGCACTTTGTCAACAGGAATAACGACGCCCTCATTAAGCTGCAAAATGGGCTTGATATTGAGTGCAGATCCAAGAAAGCGGCTGGCCGCGCCTATCCGCCCGCCTCGATGCAAATATTCAAGACTTTCCACCGTAAAAAACACTCGCGATCGTTCAGAAGATTCTTGAATAACGCGAGCAATTTTATCAGGAGTCGCTCCAGCATCACGAGCCGCCGCCGCGGCGAGCATGGGGAATCCCAATCCCCAGGAAGCCTGGCGTGTATCCACGACTCGTACAGGGAAATCCACCATATCCTTGGCCTGAATAGCCGAGGCATATGTTCCACTCAAGTCACAAGAAATCACGCCGCACACCACTTCATCGGCTTCCTCAACCTCATGCGCATGAGTGAACAACCCCGCAAAATCCTGCGGGCTGACTTGCGACGTCTTGGGTAGAACGCTCGCTGTCTCCAAACGCTCAAACAGTTGAGGTTCGGTAAGATCAACACCATCACGGTACGTGTCATCTCCCCACAAAATATACAGGGGGGCCACGTAGATGTGTCGATCGGCAGCAAGGTCAGGCGGCACATTACAGGTACTGTCGGTCACGAGCGCTGTTCTTGTGACCATCACATTTCCTCCTCATGGGATGCATGAAAACTTGCCGGATTTGTTATGAAGCCGGGCCAATCCACCCTAACAACTGAACATCACCCTTTAGGTGACTGGTCAGGTTACGCGCGCCATAACCGTTCGGGCTGGCCATATACAGATCGAGCCGTCCATCTGCCGCACCTGCGCGCGTCTGTATACCGGCGAACGCTAACCATTTCCCATCGGGGGAATAACTGGGATCGCACGCGTTGGGCGTGCTCCCAGCAAAGAACACGTCAAGCGTAGTTGCGCGCCACCACGAGACCATACGGACATTGAGTATTCCGCCCACCGAAAGCGACCCATTCGCCCCCTGGAGACCAGGCGGCAGAAAACCCAAATCTGGAGAACAGGTACTGATCGGTCGAATTGATCAGACTCCCATTGGCGTCCTTGAGCAGCAAGGTCGAAGGATCGCTCGCACGCTGATACAATACGCGCAGCCCATCAGGCGACCACGCTGCCCCGAGATTGAGCGACTGATCGTCATCGGACACTTTGCGCACGGTACCCGCCTGGATGTTAGCGATCCAGATCGACGATTCAGCGGAAAATGGGTCGGAAAGCCCTGTCGTAAACGCAATTTGAAGATTGCTGATCCAGTAAGTGGGCCGTCAACTTCGATCTCGGAAATTTGTTGTACTGCCCCGGTGCTGACATCCATTACGAACAGATTGCCGCTCGTCGGCGGCAAGCTATCCAGCGTTGCGCACGACTCCCGGCTCTCCTGGCACCCAGGTTGGACATGTATTCCGGTCAGACACGAACGCGAGCCGTCGACCATCTGGCGACCACGCCGGCCACATGTCATAAGCCCCATGCGCTGTCGCGTTTTGGAACACCGATCCGTCTGCGGAGATAATGAATATGTCGACATCATAGGCGGTTGGCAGTGCCACCGCGAGCTGAGAACTGTCGGGCGACCAGACAGGGCGATGATCCGCCAATCCTCGCGGATTTAGCGTCGGAATATTGAACAACCGCAGACTAATCCCGATCGTGAAATTGATCAGATACAGACCGCCCACGCGTGTACTGTCCGCCAGGACTCGCGGCTCCATGAAATAGGCCAGCTTGGTACCGTCGGGTGACCAGTAGATTTTGTCCGCCGTGCTGACGGGTAGATCGACAATGTCTGTCAATTCACCGCTTGACGGATCAACCAGGTAGAGCGTTTCTACCTCATTTTCCGGCATCGGGGTGTCGGGGCTGGAAATTCCGCCAGTGCGTTCGTTCGCGCTGATGATCGCGTAGTATGGCTGACTCACGCCAGTCTTAATGATATCGGGGACGTCTACCGAAACCCACTGATCGTTGGCGAATCCAACCACGGGGTATGGCGTAGCCGAAGGCGTAGCTGTAAGCGTAGGTGTGGGAGTGATTGTGGGCGTCAGACTTTGGGTCACGGTCGGCGTGATGGACGGCGTGGCCGTCGCAGTAGGTGTAAGAGTCGCCGTCGCCGTGACCGTCGCCGTTGGCGTAATTGATGGTGTCATCGTTGCCGTTGGAACAGGCGTCGGCGATTTGACGGCGAAATTGCACGCCGAAAGCAGCAATCCGACCACCCAGACCACTACGAATTTCGAATAGCGTTGTTTCAGCATATCATCCAGTACGCATTGTTGGACAGATATCGTCAGTGAAGAAGGAGCTTAACCCGCCCGAGCCGGGAGGGTCAGAACTCCCAACCGCCGTCTTACCACCGATCCGCATCATTTCTGCTGTTTTTTCAACACGTAATACGATCCGCGTTTTTCACCCATCTTGATCAGGATGCCGCGGCTGACCAGGTCGGCCAGATCGCGCCGGATCGTTTCTGGGTGAACTTCCGGGCACAATTCCTGCAGATCTTTGTTTGTGATACGGGCGTTCTTGCGGTTAATCAGAAAATCCAGGGCATACTCCTGGCGGCGGTTGATGTGCTGACCACGGAAAATGCCACCAAATAAATCCGGCTCAGTCTCTTCTTCATTGGAAACCGGCTTGTTATACAGAGTGACGCGAAAACCGCCAGCAGTCTCGGCGAATTCAGGCTCCGGCAAGCTCGTCTCGCGCATCAAAGCGATCACACGGTCAACACCATAGCCCAATCGCTCAATGAACCCCATATCGGACAGCACTTGCACAATCGCCGAATTACGCGAAAAACGCTCATCGACAATATTATCGACCGTCACAGGTCCGGGCAGCCCGCCAGGGCTGGTGATCTCCAACCGGTCGCCGAAGAGATACAGCCGGATGCCGTCGCCCTGAATGCTGTAATCGCGATGGGCGACAGCATTCACCACTAATTCGCGCACTGCCTTTTGCGGATATTCCGGCTGTTCTGTGCGCGCCATACGGTCACCAAGCTGCACGCCTTTGCGTACATTGTCCGCCAGGAAAGTCTCGGCCCGGCGGATTTGCTGCGGCAGCGTTCCGCTGATATCCTGCCGCGTAAACACATCGCCCATTTCCATGCCGCCAAAACGGGCGGCGGTGATATCCGCGCCGCGCAGGAACTGCTGCGGGTCTTTACCAAACAGGAGAATCCCCGCGTTCGTCGGACGCAGCACCCCCTCATGACGCACCAGGCAGCCCCGTTTGATCAGCACTTCTTCCGGCGAGATTCCGCCCATCCCGCTCAGGCTCTTACCGTAGGCTTCGACCTGATCCCAATCCAGGTCTTCCTTCTGCGCGTTACGGGCGGGTTCGGCCTCAAACGTGACATCACCGCGTTCCAGCATCAGGCGCCGCAACCGCTGGGGTGACAATGGCCCATTGATAGCGCCATCACGCGTCAGGTATCGGCCATCCAAGGCATAGACGTAAGGCATGCCGCGTGGCACCTGTACGATCACCATCTGCGAGCCTTTGACTTGCACAAGCTGCGGCAGAGGGATGATCAGCACCGGCTCAATCGACAGGGCCGCCTCAAGCACGCAGTTGATCGCGTTTTCGGCATCGTCTACGCCCACCGGTTTGTCGGCGCGCGGCGCCACTCCGAGCAGGAGCGTGCCTCCATGCGCGTTTGCCATAGCCGCAAGCGCTTCAGCGATATCACCGACAGGTGCGCGACCCGGTAGCCAGGCGACCACATCACTCCGCCCGGCCTCCAGCATCTCCAATATTTCTTGTTCCGAAATCGCCTGTCCGGGATCGACAAAAGATGTCTGGGTTGGTTGTGCGTTACTGGGAAGCATGGTCCTGTCCTACTGCTATTTGGTCACTGTCAGCCGATGTATCACGCGCCAATCGTTGAGGTGGCACTAACGCGTGTTCCACCACTTCATCCATATGGGAAACCAGGGTGATATCCAGACCGCGCATGAGCCGCTTTGGGATCTCGACGAGATCTTTTTCATTGCGTTTAGGTAGGAGCACTTGCTTGACACCCGCACGATGCGCTGCCAGGATTTTTTCGCGCACTGCACCGACCGGGAGCACTCGCCCGCGCAAAGTGATCTCCCCGGTCATTGCTACATCGCGGCGCACTTTGCGCTGCACGAGGGCCGAAATCATGGCAGTTGCCAGCGTAATCCCGGCAGAAGGGCCGTCTTTCGGGATCGCTCCTTCGGGCAAATGCACGTGAATATCCAGCCGGTCAAACTCATCCGGATCGATGCCAAGTTCTTGAGCCCGCGACCGCGTATAGCTCAAAGCAGCCTGCGCGGACTCCTGCATCACGTCGCCCAACTGACCCGTCAGCAGCAGTCCACCCTTGCCCGGCATCAGAGTCACTTCGATGGCCATGATATCGCCCCCGGACTCCGTCCAAGCCAGGCCGGTCGCGACCCCGACTTCATCCTGTTCTGCCGCCAATGTCGGCAGAAATTGGGGCGGACCCAGATATTTGTCCAGTTGTGCGGCAGACACCCGCCGGGTGACACGCTTCTTCTCAGCGACTCGGCGTGCCAATTTGCGGCACACCTTGGCGATTTCGCGATCGAGATTGCGCACCCCCGCTTCGTACGTATATTCGCGACATATGGTACGGATCGCCGCTTCGTCAAACCGGATCCCAACCTCGTCGAGTCCATGCTGTTCCAACTGGCGCGGGATCAGAAACTGCTGCGCAATGCTGACTTTCTCCTCTTCGATGTAGCCAGGAAATTCAATCACTTCCATGCGATCCAGCAGCGCCGGAGGGATAGGATCGTAGTAATTCGCGGTGGTGATGAACAACACTTTGGACAGATCATAACTCACGTCGAGATAATGATCGGAAAAGGCATGGTTTTGCTCGGGATCGAGCACTTCCAGCAGCGCCGCCGAAGGATCGCCCCGAAAATCCGCGCCGAGTTTGTCAATCTCATCCAGCATAAACACCGGGTTGATCGTGCCCGCACGCCGCATCGTTTGAATGATCCGCCCGGGCAGCGCCCCGATGTAGGTCCGCCGGTGACCGCGAATCTCAGCCTCGTCGTGAACGCCGCCGAGACTTACTCGGACGAACTTGCGCCCTAAAGCTTTGGCAATGCTTTGACCCAACGACGTCTTGCCAGTCCCCGGAGGTCCAACAAAACATAGAATGGGACTCTTCATCTTGTCGGCGGCAAGCTGGCGCACGGCGATATGCTCGATAATTCGGTCTTTAGCTTTGGGTAAACCAAAGTGTTCGGCATCCAACACTTGAGCCGCGTGCTCGACA
This sequence comes from uncultured Chloroflexia bacterium, assembly GCA_963826505.1. Classification (GTDB taxonomy): domain Bacteria; phylum Chloroflexota; class Anaerolineae; order Aggregatilineales; family Aggregatilineaceae; genus CAWGXG01. Next base: position 879,431 of record CAWGXG010000008.1, on the reverse strand, counting down.
TCCAGGTTATCTTCCGTCATCTCAACCCAGGGAAGATCGAGCAGCCAATCCAGGTAAGTCCGGATGATCCCAACTTCGGGGGCCATCGGCGGGATCATGATCAAGCGCCCCATTTCTTTAAGGGCCTTGTCGCGCGCTTCGTCGGTCAGTTCTTTATCAGCGATGTGCTGCTGCAAGTCAGTCAGTTCTTGCTGAAACACATCCATCTCGCCCAATTCGTTCTGGATGACTCGCATCTGTTCGCGCAACAGCATCTCACGCTGCGACCGGTCAACCTCATGACGAACCTGCGACTGGATGTTTTCCTCGAGTTCCAACACTTCAAGTTCGCGTCCCAACAACCCGCTGACTCTTCGCAAACGTTCGACCGGGTCGCTAATTTCTAGCAGCGCCTGCCGTTCAGGCACATCGACGTTGAGCGTAGACGTCACCAGATCCGCCAGCCAGCCCGGCTCGTCAACATTTAGGGCATAGACATAGACTTCTTCAGGGATCTGGGAACTCAGATCGGCGCATTTTTGAAGCAGGCTGAGCACCGCCCGCATCAGGGCCGTGACTTCCCGGCTCAGGGGCGATCGCTCGGCGACAGGACGCGCCTTGACTCGGAAAAACGGCTGTGTTTGGACAAACTCAACTATCTCGACCCGGCGACGTCCTTGCGCCAGCACCGTGTTGCCGCCGTCTGGCATGTGCATCAGTCGGCCAAGCGCCATCTCGGTTCCATATGCCACCAGATCATCGGGCTTGAAAACCGCGACGTTCGCATCCCGCACCAATGCACCGATAACCGTTTGCTGCCGCTCCTGCGCCTCGCCGACGGCGGCAACATCTTGTTCGCGATGCACCAGTAACGGCGTGACCATGTTGGGGAAGACCACCAGATTCACCAGGGGCAGCAATACAGCTTCGATCAGACCGTTGGCGTCTGGCTCGGCATCTTGTATCGAGTAAAAATCGCTGATTCCGTGTCCTATCATGCGGAACGCCCACAGTCCTGATATGCGTCCAATATCCTCACCCCTACATCCTGCCTCTGAAAACGGGCCGCGATGATATGACTCGGCGAACCACGTGCCCCACCGGAAGACCGCAAACAGTACGCATCTCACCGATGACAAACAGCGATCCCGTTGTACAGATCAAGCCACCGGGTCCCACTAACTCTGTGGCACGCGCTAAAGAGGCTGACAATTCCGGTATTTGGAGGATAGGTCGATCGTATCCGTGTTGACGCGCAACCGACTCGATTACGTCCGTCGACAGCGCCCGCGGATGGACCGCCTGAGCAGCGATGAGATAATCCGCTATCGGGAGCAGCGCATCGAACATCCCAGAAATGTCTTTGTCCGCGGAGACGCCGAAGATCAGCGCGAGCGGGCGCTGTGTGAACATCTCATCCAGCGCTTCGCGCAGACGACGTGCCGAAGCACCGTTGTGAGCGGCATCGAGAACCAGCAGCGGCGTGTGTTCGACCACTTCCAACCTGCCCGGCCAATCCACCCGTTCGAATCCCTTCTTGATCCCTTCGTCTGTCACGGCCACACCCGCACGCCGCACATGGTCGAGGGCCGCCAGCGCCACGGTCGCGTTTAGCGCCTGGTGCTCGCCGGACAGGGCCGTGTAGTAGTGTTGGGGCGCAGTATCGGCTGGACCGGCCGTGAACTGCTCGCCGCTCCAATTACTTGATTCCAGAGCGTACACCCAATCACGCCCCACCAAAGTGAGCGGGGAATGGCGCTCGGCAGCAATCGACACCAGGACATCTAGCCCTTCGGAAGGCTGCGGGGCGCTCACAACCGGAATGCCCGGTTTGATGATTCCGGCCTTCTCCGTTGCGATCGAAGTCAGCGAATCACCCAACAGATGCATGTGGTCGTAGCTGAGGCTCGTCACCACCGAGACAACGGGTGTAACCACGTTGGTAGCATCCAACCGCCCGCCTAACCCAACCTCAATCACGGCGATGTCGACTTGTTGGCGAGCGAAATACAAAAACGCCAGGGCGGTCGTCACTTCGAACCACGTGATATTAGGCACATTGTCGATTATCGGGCGAATTTCATTGACCAACTGAGTGAATTCCTCAGGGCTGATCAACCGGTCATCAATACGAATGCGCTCGCGGAAGTCTTGCAGATGCGGCGATGAGTAAAGCCCCACGCGCAGTCCTGAAGCGCGACATGCAGACGCACACATGGCGCCTACCGATCCTTTGCCTTTGGTTCCCGTGATATGTACCACGGGATACTGTTGGTGAGGATTACCACAGGCCTCTAGCACAATGCGAGGCCGCTCCAATGTCATTACCTCCGGGGAATAACGCACATGACGTTCGACTTCCCAGTCTACAAAGCTGTACATGTAATCCATGGCGTCGTCGTAGGACGCCAGCGGCACAGGGGTCATCAGATCTCCAATTCTTGACTGCAACGAGGACGCAATAGTCTGGTTATCATCCCGCGCCGATCAGCACGCGGGCTCTCGCTTTCACACCAGCCAACCAATCACCAGAATATCCCACATATCCCACATACTACCGTTAAATAGAGCGGCTTACAAGAGGCAACTCTCGATATTCTCACCCCCGGGCGATTTGCCAACGACTCCCGGGCGATTTTCTGACAAAACGAACATGGAGGGTCAACTCGTGGTACAATCGCGCCGCTGTGGGGTAACATTCCGGCCTGTTGACTTTGGGAGGCATTGATGCGAATTCCCATATTGCTGAGTGTCACGGCTGCGATGGTGGCGGTGGTCATCGTTGGTGTTGCTGGCTATTTTGTGCTGCGCCCGCCGGTTGCGTTGCTGTCCAATGCCGGTTTTGACAGGGCGCTCATCTCACCTGACGCTGATGGGATCGATGATGTCGCCACAGTGCATTACTCTCTGTCCAAACCGGCGGATGTCTCAATTTACCTGGAAAATTATGCTGGAGATCGCTATTACTTTCGACAAGACGAGCGCCGTGTGAGTGGCGACTACACCGTCTTGTTCAGTGGAGTAGTCGACGGCTATGTGCTGCCGGGCGAGAATATCACGGGCACGGTCGAACGGCGACTGGTCCCGAAGAATCGTTACACCTGGGTTATTCAGGCTGTGTCGGACGCAGGCAAAACCGAACAGTCATCCGGCACCTTGGATGTGGTTGGCAGTGATAGTGAGCTGCCGCTCATGCCTTCTTTCGAGATTAACCCTAGTGTGTTCACCCCCAACCAGGATGGCGTCCATGACCGTGTGTCCATCAATGTGTATCTTGACAAACCTGCCGACCTGTCGGTTTATCTTCAGGACGCCAGCGGTCAGCGCTATTATCTTGCGGAGCGTGACAACGGGCGTGCGCCAGGCGACAAAGGCAATCATGAGTACGATTATGACGGTGGGGTCGATCAGGGCATGGTTCCTCCCCCGGATGGCGACTACATCGTGTATGCCGAGGCCCAAGACGCCGAGGGTCAGCGCCTCGTCCGAGAGGGTCATCTCACGATTCAGGATGGAGGACTGCCCCAGGTAGAAATAGCCCCTCAGGCTACGGGAGCCATCGTCTGGTTTGATAGCATGCCATACAACGATGCCTACTACACCGCCCCTGGTGTACAGGGTGCCACCCTTGATCGGCCCGAGGGCGTAATGTCGGATCTTACCACGCTCACGATGGTTCAGGGCGAACTACTCGTTTTCAAGCTCACCATCAGCAACTATGGTGCTACACCTATCCGGACCGCAGGTCCATTTCCGGGTACGGTTTACCAGTTTGACCAGACCGCTTCCAGCCTGGAAGCTTACGAAGAATCGGGCGCATGGCGCATCGGAATCAACTGCGACACGGCTTACAGCGATTTTCCCTGGCGATGGGCGCTCGCGCCGATCGACGAGCTGACGGCTGTATACGATGAAGGGGCCGATGAGACCTACTACTACCTTCAGCCCGGCCAGCGAGCGGAAGTCTGGGGAGCCATCCGAATGACCGAGATTCGCAAGGCGCGCAACCCGCAGGACTGCTGGGCCGGTCTAATCCACGAAGATGTGGGGATTCCAGCGTTCCAAAGTCGGGTGGGCGCGAGGCAAATTGAGATTGTGCCACCGCCTGAAGTTGGGCAGTGATCTGGCTGCGCTGTCTCCGCTTGCCGCCTGCTGCCAAGTGCTGTACCATGTTGGGTAGATTCTTCCGAGTACGCGGGAGGTGCGCCATCAATCGCCGAGCTTCCTACCGACTAACCTGTTGGACCGCATTAGTGAGCGTATCCCTGGTGATCGCGGCCTGTGGTGGTGGCGATTCCAACAAACGCCCCACGCTCGTTCCAACGCGCATCCCACCAACGCCCACGCCGCGCTCGACGGCCTTGCCAGAAGTCTCAGACGCGCCCAACGTCGGCGAAGGTGATCGCCCCATCGTCATCGAGTTCACGCAGTTTGGCGAAAATCCGGGTGAGGAGACTGCCGCGCTAGAACGAGCCCTGGCAGATGCGCTCACCCTTGAAACCCGTGTGGAAATTGTCGATGAGAATACGGCTCTCAGCGATCTGTGCAGTGGCGCTCCGAAAGCTGCCTGGGTCAGCGCCTTCACCTATGCGCGCGCGCAATCGATTTGCGGCGCAAGTGCAGCGCTCGCGGTCAAACGCGGGCAAAACCCTGACTTTACTATAGGCACCACGACAGAGATTATTGCGCGCGGCGACGTTACCTCTCTCAGTGATTTAAGTGGCCGGGTGTTTTGCCGCAGCGATGAAATCGACGAGTTATCAGGATGGATTCTCCCGGCACTTTTGATCGGCAACCAGGGAATCAATCCACTGTTGGATATGGAAGCCACGCAGACCTATCCCAATACTTTAGACCTGGGGCGCGCCCTGCTGGATGGTCGGTGCGCGGCAGCGGCACTCCCCCCCGATTCGTTTGAGGATTTTCTGATCGCTCTCGTGGACGACTCTTCTGAGTCCGGTCAGCAAACGACATACGGCGAACTCGCATCCATTCTGCATATCGTCGTTCCCGCTGGAGACACCGCGGCTCCGGTCAATTTGTCATCCTGGAAGGGATTCGAGCAAAACGTGGTCCCTTATGAAGTACTCGTATTCCCGCCTGCATCGATATTTCCGGACGAGATACGTACCACCATCGTCGACACGCTGACAGAGTTTTTCGATGAAATACCCGACGGCAAGATCCGCCTCCGGACCATGCTCAGCGCCAATGACGTTTTTGACGTAATGGACGCCCGCTACGCTGCCTTTCGCTCCGTCGTGGCGAAGTCAAAATGGGATATGGCTTTCACAGAATGAACGCGTAATCAATCCGGCTATTTATCCCGGCGCAGCTCATAGAACTGCGCCGTTTCGTCTGTTTGGTCATGTCAAAGGGACCTATGTCCACCGAGCTTGCTGTTGTCATCGTCTCCTGGAACACACGCGACCTGCTCCTTGACGCACTCGCGACACTTTTCAGGGATCTCCACGCCAGCGGCCCCCAGACCGATGTGTGGGTGGTCGATTGTGCCTCGGCAGACGGCAGCGCAGCCGCTGTGCAAACCCACTACCCCCAGGTCAAACTCATCGCGAGTGAAACGAACTTGGGGTTCGCCGGAGGAAACAACCTGGCCCTTCAGCAGATGGGTTTTGCCAAAAACAGTGTCGGCAGCGGAAGTGCCGAGGCATCTTCGTTGCCCCGCGCCGTTTACCTGCTGAACTCAGATACCCGCACCCGACCGGGAGCAACCCGCGCGCTTTATGATGCCCTATTCAACTTGCCCCGTGCAGGCGTGGTCGGAGCGCAGCTTGAATACGGAGATGGTTCATTCCAACACGGCGCGTTTCGCTTTCCTGGGTTGGTGCAGCTTTGGATCGACCTGTTCCCAGTGCCGGGCCGTGTCTATGATAGTGCGATTAATGGGCGCTATGCGCGGGCTCAATATGCCAGTGGCCAGCCGTTTGAGGTCGATCACACTCTCGGAGCAACCATGATGCTCCGCCGCGAGGTGATCCTTGAGACGGGAATGTTCGACGAAAACTATTTCATGTATTGCGAAGAAATCGATTGGAGCATGCGCATCCGGAGCGCCGGGTGGAAAATCTACACTGTGCCCACCGCCCAGGTCATCCATCTGGCCGGGCAAAGTACCAGCCAGGTGCGCCCCCAGAGCATCGTCAATCTGTGGCAGAGCCGGCTGCGCCTGTTCGAGCAGCATTATTCTCGGTCCAAAAGACGCGTGGCGCGTGCTGTTATCCGGGCAGGGATGCGCCGCCAGATCGCCCTGACACGGCGCGCGGTGGCGCGTGGAGAAATATCGCCCGGCACCGGTGACGCGTTAATCGCAGCCTATAAAACCGTCCAGCAGTTGTGAGGAGGACTATGACCGCCCAACTTGCCGCTGTAATTCTCGCACGGGATGAAGAAATCAATATTGCCGATTGTATCCTGAGTGTAGGCTGGGCGGACCGGATCGTCGTGTTCGTCGATCCTTTGACACGCGATCGCACTATTGAGATCGCCCAGGCCGCCGGCGCAGACATAATCACCAACACCTTTGAAAACTACGCCCAACAGCGTAATGACGCACTCGATCAAATCGAGGCCGAGTGGATTCTGTTCATAGATGCTGACGAGCGTTCCAACCCAGAACAGGCCGCCGAAGTACGTATGCTCATTGCATCAGGCGAGCATAACGGTTACTGGATTCCTCGCCATAATTACATTTTCGGCAAGTTGACGCGGTACACCGGATGGTATCCCGATTACCAACTGCGTCTGCTGCGGCGCGACAAAGCGCGTTATGACTCCGAGCGCCCGGTCCATGAGTTGGTGAATCTGGACGGCGAACCCGGCTATATGACTGCGCCGTTCGTCCACTACAACTATCGCAGCTTTGCCCAGTTTCGGGACAAACAGCGCCGCTATGTGCGCTACGACGCGGCCATTCTCCAACAGCAAGGCATCCTGCCCAAGCCGCACAAATTTATCACGCAGCCCACGCGGCAGTTCATCTGGCGCTACATCACGCTGCAAGGGTACAAAGACGGGCTGCACGGTCTGCGCCTGAGCCTGCTGATGGCGTGGTACGAGCTGCAAAAATACGTCGAACTGCGCCGTCTCTGTCGCGCCAACTCGGAGCCCCAGCCGCGCGATTAACGCGCCCGACGGCGCTCGGCGATGACGTCAGTTAGGGCGTAGAGTCCTCCAGCAACGACGCTGTGCCCTCCCAACAACACGGGGATTGGAGCATCGCGCGCCGCGACGGTAAAACGGCGCAGCCAGTCGTCCTCTATCGCATCGATCTCATACAAGTCAGACGCGAAGCGCTCGCCATCGTCGGGATAATGTCCCGCCGCCGCCATGAATACGCGCGAATCGATGATGGCGGCGTCAGCTAGAGTGGCCAGTTCGGCAAAGAATGCTTCTGGTCCCAGAATATCGAGCAGCCGCCCCACAAGCGATTTCACCTCACCGCGCACGATGCGCTCGCTGGCGACCATTCCCCGCTCTTCCGAAAACACGCGGATCCAACACTGCGTAGCCTTGCTGATAGCCTGCCAGGCCAGGGGAGACACACGTCCAATAAGTGCCAGACGGCTCCCATCGCGTGACACAACATCGATCACGGGCTCGACTGGGACCCGATCCAGCAGCGGATCGCGCAGCAGGGCTCGTAGGCGCGACGAACAACTGGGGTGCTGGCGCACAATAGCCAGATCGGTTGGCGTGTCGATGTCCATACTTGAGGCGGGCCGGACCCCCGCCAACACCCGCACATCATATTGCCATTCTTCCTGCAACATCCAGGCCAGACCATTATCCCGCTCGGACCTGCGGATGATATCGAGAGCATCGGTAGCATGCGTCAGAGCCACCCAATCGCTGGAGTGAAGATTGTTAGTCAAGGCAATATGTGAAGGGATACTGCCGCCCCGCACGAATTCAGACTGGTACAACATACCCTGCATAAGACCGATCATTTCAGAATCGAAGAGCGGCGCGCTGCCTGCCCCGAAATACATCACCGGCGACACCTCGTATCTCTCGATGAGTTCCGCCAGCCGGCGCCCAAAATGGAACGCCTCGGAATTGGTGTCGCGGATTACGACAGAATCCGCCGGGAGCCAATGCAAGTCTGGGCCTGCTACGATGAGGGGATAAACGCCAAGCGTATGCAGCGTATCGATAAGATCAAGCGCCGCCGTCTGTACAGCGCGGTGCACAAGCTGCGTGTGAGCACCCTTCCCGGCGGGACCGACGAACACAATCGCCCCGATCGATCCGTCCAGCATATGTCCTCCTCAACACTGCAAACTGGAACATAAAGCAAAGGGCCGGGGACATGCTACAGCCCCGGCCCATACATCTGCTGTCAGACTAACTAGCCGACTTCAGGCTCTAGCACGCCATAATTGCCATCTTCACGCCGGTACAGTACCCCGACGCGCGCCGTATCGGCATTGTAGAAGATGAAGAAGCTATGGCCCAGCAATTCCATCTGGTCGATCGCTTCATCCTCGCTCATGGGCGCGAGTGCCACCTGTTTGCGCCGCACGATCTGGGTCTTTTCCTCTTCCTCTTCAGCCACCTCGCCCGGCACATGTTCCACAGCTTCAAGTTCTGCCTCGGATTCATAGAACCGCCCCGCCCCGCGACGTTTGCGCTTGCCCTTGTACCGCTCAATCTGACGGTACATTTTATCCAGCGCCATATCCAACGCGGCGTAGATATCAGGCTGGCGCTTTTCCTCTGAACGAAGCATGACACCGCGCGTGTTCAGCAGGGTAAGCTGAGCTATGCATTGATCCACGCCTTGCTTGCGCCGCTCGATCGCCAGGTCGACGCGCAGTTCCTCAATGTTTGGCAAATATCGATCGAGCTTGTTCACCTTCTTCTCAACATGCTCTTGCAGGCGAGGAGTCACATCGACGTTGCGTGCGTGAATCTTGAGTTCCATGTTATTCTCCTTTTCGCGTGCAGCAAATGCACTCACACATTAGACGGGCCCGTCCGAAACGTCAGCCCGTGAAACATCAGCAAACATTGACCCGGCTACAGCCGCCCCATAGACTCGGACTGCACCGGACGAGCGCAGCGCATCGGCGCAAGCCACCAGGGTTGCACCCGTTGTTAGCACATCATCCACCAGCAAAATGGAACGTCCCGCAACATATTCTGGATCAGCAGCAAATGCCCCATCGACATTTGCCAGACGTTGGCGCGCGTTCAAATTGACCTGGCTGTCCGTCTCGCGTACCCGATTTAATGCATCAGGCACAAACGCCCACCCCATTTGGCGCGCAACCTGCACGCCCAGCAAAGCCGCCTGGTTGTACCCACGCTCACGCAGCCGAGCCGCATGCAGCGGAACAGGTATGACCATACCCACCGGCAAATCAGCCGCTTGGAGCATTTCAGCCAGCAACTCCCCAAGGGGTTCAGCCACTCTGGTCTGGCGGTTATACTTCAGCGCGTGAATTGCGTCGCGAACGGCCCCTTCAAAGTTGGCTCGCACAGTCACGCCATCGAGCCCCGGCACGACGCGGTCTGGCGCAGCCGTAATCGTACTCCGGCAGTGCTCACACAAAAGGCTCCCCACACGCTGACAACTCACACAGTAGGGCGGAAAGAGTAAATCCAACCCAACCGTGATCGCTCGCCGTGCAAAGAGCCTTAATCGAACAAATGAGGACGGATATCCGCCCATTACTTGCGGCAGATCAACGTCTATCGCTATGTGACGTGGAGCACTCAAGATAGCTCCATATAGTGTATGCCGTTAAAACCCACCCACAACCCCAGAGTCAAGCAGAATGATGACTGACGGTCCCAGCAGCACAATCCAGATAGATGGAAAAATCAACAGCACCATAGGCAGCATCATCTTGACCGGTGCTTGCTGGGCCTTCTCTTGTGCTCGCTGGCGACGCTTGACTCGCATCTGATCAGACTGAATGCGGAGAATCTTGGCAATACTCACACCGAGTTGTTCCGCCTGGATCAGCGCGGCGACAAAACTGGTGATGTCCGACACGTCCATGCGGTTGGCCATGTCGCGCAGAGCCTCGCCGCGACGCTTGCCTAACTGGATTTCCTGAAGAACGCGGCCAAATGAAATGGCGAGATCGTTATCCCATTTTTCATATACTTTGCCCATCGCCTGCTCAAAACCCAGACCTGCCTCAACACAGATCGTAAGCAGATCGAGCGCATCTGGCAACGACTTGATAATGCCATCTTGCCGACGGCTGATTTGCCCTTTCAACTGCAGGACTGGCAGATAGTACCCTAGGCATGCACCTACTACGGTGCCAACCGTTCCTTTTACGGGTCCCCAGTTCGTGAAAAAGAAGAACATCACGAACGCACCTACGCCCAGGCCAATGGTCAGGGCGATACGTTGTCCGAAGAACACCACAGGTTCCATCGTCTGAGATTTTCCGGCCAACTCAATCTGGCGGCGGATACTCTCAATTTGATTTTCAGGGGTGAAGCGTACCGCGAACCGGGCCAAGGCCCGATACATCGGAATAATGACACGCTCCTGCATACTGAGCGAGAGCTCGATCTCCTCCAGTGATGCTGGAAGATCTCGGTCGCCATATTCCGCCAGGCGCTTCTGCAGGGGATCTTCCCCACTATCTTCACGAAGCCCGACAAGAACGAGGCCCACCAACAACACTACACCCACGAGAATCAAACGCGAGAATCGCGACACTCCCCATACCCGACCTCCAATAACGTCAGTAATCGATTTTCACGATCTTCTGGATAAGCGCCGCGCCCGTGCCGATCAGACCTAGGCCGCACCCCAACATGGGCCACCCGCACATACGGTTTTCGACGAGCCGCCCCATATAACCAGGGCTGATGGCGTAAAGGAAGAGCGTCAGTACAATCGGGAGCATGGAGATGACCCAACCCGTGATACGCCCTTGCGCCGTCAGCACCCCGATCTCACCCTTGAGCTTAATGCGTTCGCGAATCGTGTGCGCAATGGCTTCCAGAATCTCGGCAAGATTACCACCAACTTCGCGTTGGATATTGACCGCTGTGTTTACCAGATCAAGGTCGTCGCTCGGCATCCGGCTAAACAGATGCGTCAGCGCGTCTTGCATCGGCACGCCAAGCTGTACTTCCTGAACAACGCGTCTGAACTCCACAGCCGTCGGCTCCGGTGATTCACTGGCGATCGCTTCCATTGATTGAAGCACAGAATAGCCAGAGCGCAGAGCATTGACCCACAAAGAAAGTGTATCCGGAAGCTGTCCCTCAAAAGATTTCAAGCGTTGGCTTTGTTTGCGCGCCACGTAAAAGCGCGGGAAAAAGAATCCGGCAATCCCGGCGACACCGCCGCCAATAGGAGTAGCAAACAGCGCAGTACCGGCCAGGAAGGCGCCAATCATAGAAATCACGTGCAATCCCGCATATTCCGCTACCGTCAGCTTCAAATCAGCTCGAGCGAGTTGTACGCGCCATTTCTGCGCAAACCCTCGATCCGCGATCACCGCATCCAAGCGCCGCGCGATCGCGCTAGACTCCTGAGTTGGATCGGGTTCCTGGATTCCCTCGTATTCGGCCAAGAGACTGCTGTATTCTGAAGAGGTGTAGCGTCCCAACCGCTCTTCAATGTGTTCCTGGCGCTCAGAACGGATACTTGCGATACCTGCAACCAGGATAACAACAGCCATCAAACCAGCAATGCCAGCAATGGCGATATCATTTTGACAGGCCTCCCTATCCAGAGGTCTATTGTTCAAAGTACGGCAGATGAACACGCATACCAGGAAACTCTATCGCACTACAAACCCGGCGGGTTTGCAGCCATTCCTGGTATCCGTGTACGGTCAAACGCCTAATAACGAGAAACGCCAATACCAAACACGGACGGGGGCAGATGGATCCCTGCATCCTCGATCCGGTCGATAAATTTGGGCCGCAACCCCGTGGGGCGAATGCGCCCAATCACCTTGCCTGCTTCCAGGCCAGTTTGTTCGAACTCGAAGATATCCGACATCGTGATAATGTCACCCTCCATACCCTGGATTTCGGTGATCTTCACGATCTTGCGAGTTCCATCCCGCATACGTTCCTGATGCACCACGAGATCGATCGCAGAGGCGACCTGCTCGCGAATAGCCCGGACAGGCAGTTCCATGCCTGCCATCAAGCACATGACTTCAAGTCGCGCCAGCGTATCACGCGGGCTGTTCGAGTGCAGCGTCGTCAACGAACCTTCGTGACCAGTATTCATGGCCTGGAGCATGTCCAGCGCCTCGCCCGAACGGCACTCCCCGACCACGATGCGGTCGGGACGCATACGAAGGCAGTTCACCACCAGGTCACGAATGCTGACTTCGCCGCGACCTTCAATATTGGCCGGGCGGCTTTCGAGCGAGACGACATGCTCCTGCCGAAGCTGAAGTTCCGCCGCGTTCTCGATCGTGATGATACGCTCATCATTGGGGATGAAGCCCGACAACACGTTCAGACAGTGTAGTTTTGCCCGACCCTGTACCGCCCGACACTACGATATTCAATCGTGCCGATCACACAAGCGCGCAGAAACTCTGCAATTTCGGGCGTCATAGAGCCAAAACGAATGAGGTCTTCTACGGTGAATGGTCGACGGGAGAACTTACGGATGGTGATCGTCGGTCCGCACAACGCAATCGGCCTGATCACAGCGTTAACACGCGAACCATCCGCAAGACGCGCATCGACCGTCGGCGAACTCTCGTCAATACGGCGGCCCAGGGGAGCGACAATCCGGTCCAGCACGCGCAGCACGTGATCTTCATCCTCAAATGTCACGTTCGACCGCAGCAAGTTACCAGCGCGTTCAATATAGACATTCTTCGGACCGTTGACCATGATCTCAGTGATCGTGTCGTCCGCGAGCAACGGCTCCAGAGGCCCAAGCCCCAAGATTTCAGCAATGATCGCCTCGAACAGACGTTGGCGCTCGGCACGACCGAGAACGATGCTTTCTTCGGAGAGAATGGTGGTAAACAGCTCTTCAATGGTGGTACGCACTTCCGGGGAACGCGGATCCACGCTGGTATCCAGCTCTGAAAGGAGTTTGTTTTGGATCCGCACCTTCAAATCCTGGTAATTGCCACCTTCACCCCGTGCGACTGAATTCGCCGCTGTCGTCTGAGGAACCTGCGTACGCCGCCGCACTTGATCGAGCTTCGATTCCTCGTCAGCCCCGCCACTTTGACCTTGTCCACCACGCTCAATTCGTCGCAGTAATGACATTCCTTACCACCTCCTGAACCATCCGGCCCCTTCTTTTACGCTACTTGGTCAGCCTCAATTTCCGCCAAAGAGAGAACGAATCCCGCTCTTGGATCGTTGATCCGCATCCATTTTGACCTGCTCGGGGACTTCTCCCTGCTCAACCGATCGGCGGATCAATTCCGCTAGATCGGCCATCTCGCGCCCCGGTGAGCGAGATTTCAATTTGGCGACGAGCGGCACACCCTGGTTGACCGAGGTCAAGACAGCCCGATCATCCAGCGGAATCTCAGCCACGATATTACGCTTGAGATGGCTTTCGATAGAACTGCTAGGCACCATACCTCGTCCGCGCTCTTTCTCGCTCACTACCCGGTTGAGCACGAAAAGCACTTTGTCCATCAAATGCTTCGGTTGTGCCAGATTATCGAAGATATCGAACATTTTGCGTATATTCCGGATCGCCGGAATCGTTGGATTAGCAACGAATATGATGCGCTCAGCGATATCGAACAGTTTCAATGTCATGTCGTCGTACTGCGTAGCCGTATCCACGACCACGAAGTCGTAGGCATTCCCCAGCATACTCACCACTTCTTTGACGGACTCCGATGGGATATCGTAAGCCATCTCCGGATGAGGTGGAGCCACTAACACTTTCAGCCCGCTGCCGTGTGTGACCAACACGCCATCAATCAGTTCCTGATCCATGTCGTGAACTGCTTTGGTCAGGTCCCCAATATTCGACTGAGCCTGCAAATTTAGAAAGGCATCGACATCGCCGAATTGTAGGTTGCAGTCTACTAACAGAACGCGCGTGTCTTGGCGCATCAGGGCGGACGCGATATTGGTCGCCAGAGTTGTCACACCTGAACCGGCTTGCGGACTGTATACCACGATGATATGTCCCGCCCCAGTCAGAGGTGCAGATACTCCTGACACCTTTACTTCGGACACCGCCGCAGTGCGCAGATTAGTCATCGCAACTTCTTGTTGGCGAATCGGTTCGTTACGATCGTAGACGCGGCGAATGGTCGTATAAAGTTCTTCGCTCGAAACGGGTTTGGTCAGAAAATCGCGCGCCCCTGCCAACATCGCCTGGCGCAAGTACCCAGACTCGTTTTGGACCGACATAATGACCACTGCGGCTGTACGTACTGCCGTGCTGATCGCCTTAGTTGCCGCAATGCCGTCCATATCAGGCATATTGATATCCATCAGCACCACGTCAGGCTTGTATTTCGTCGCCAGCTCTACGGCTTGGCGTCCCGTGCCGGCACCATCGCCGCCCACGACTTCGATATCCGGTTCAAACGCCAGGAGCTTTCGGATATTCTCCCGGGTGTCCGGAATATCATCAACGATGAGAACCTTGATGACGTCTTTGCCCTTGCCCGTTTCGCCGCTCATCCACGTCCACCTTTACTTATCACCAATCCAGCACACCGCGTCACCAACTTGGGGTAAACATTATCTCCATCATACATCGATTTTATTCAAATTACCCCGATATTTTTGCCGCGCCGGTCAAGACACGCCAAAAACTCGGGGTAACTCTCTCCGCAGCCGGAAATGCTACTGTCCCGAAACCTGCTGCCCCAGGAAATCATACAGCGTGCCGATATCAAACCGGCGTACGCTCGTGATCGGAGGCTCGAGCGCAAATTCCAGAGCATTGGGAGGTTGCGCGTTATAGGTCCGGATCATGTAGTCGAGAGTCACAGGATCCGTGTTAACCACGCGATCGTCCCCAGCCTGGCGCAGCGCCAGTGTGATCGGGATTTGAGAGTCTACGGCCCACACCAGTACCAGAGCATCTTGCGGTGGCACAGCCAGAGTGATGATCAGCGGCGTGAACTCCGTCGCCGTAGCCGCTGGTGTTGCCGCTTGCTGCTGCTGTTGCTGTGTTTCAGCGCCGGGCGGCGGTGGTACGGTCGCCAGCACAGACGGCGTCGGTGTAGCCCCGATGATATCTCCACCGGGCGGGAAATACCCAACATACAGAACCCACGCATTCACCACAGAACGCTGTGTCACCAGACGTGGACGCTGCGATGCCTCACTTGGCCCAAGCAGCACACCTTCAGGTGAGAGCGTGCTGGCCTCCGAACGACCCTGACGCGGTGCGCCAATGCTAAGCTCACCGGTTTCCAGGCGGGTAATCAGCGACACATTATTCGGCATACGAGTTTGGAATGTCGGATCGACATCCACAAACAAGTATGACAGAATCACGTCGACGTAATCACCCGGTTGGATACCGTAAGCCACCTGGCCCACGCCCGACGGATCGGTCGGAATTGACACGGCTACGTAGCTTTGATCATCCGGAAGCGCATTCATCATAGCGGCCGCGTCCGAGCCAGTCCGCGCGATTTCGGCAAGACTGGGCACGATCTGGCGCGCTGAGAATCGGAGAACCCCGGAAAATATCAGTACGAGCGATTTGCCCGACGACATCTCCGATTTCTTCGGCAACGAAATAGTTCCCTGCCTCAGGCAAAGCCTCGCGCGGCCATTGTTGAATTCCAACACCATCCGGGGGAATCTCGATCCCGCGCGGCAGATCTTGGATAGCAACCACGATCTCGACGAGTTCCTGGGTACGCTGACTAATGTCAGTAGCGGGCTGACCGTTATCAGCAGCGGGTACCGGGGTTTGCCCTTCCGTGTTGGCGTTGTCCTCGCCGCCGCCTCCGCCAGACATGAGCACAACCACCGCCACTACGGCCAGCAGAACAATTGCGCCTATTAAAATCAGTACTCGACCTCGCATAGGTATTCCTCCCAAAAGACCCGTCTCGGGTCGGCAGAGTAAGTTGGGTCTCCCCCTAGAGGTAGCCGATTGATCCTTAGTGTAATCTGATGCGGAAAATCCGCAAACAGCCCATGAGTCCTAGACCGCACCAAAACGTCGCTAACGATCCAGATAGGCCAGTGCCTACCTAGGGCCAGAACGCTTGTGGCATGACCACTACCCAAGGGTTGGTAGCATGATCACGTATCGACTAAGTTCCTCTTCTGCACTAAAGATGTCGAGGGACCCCCCCACCAGCTCAATGCGTTCTTTCAACGTACGTAATCCGTATGTATCTTCGTGCCGCTCCTCAGACAATACTACGTCTGGATCGAAACTCCGTCCATCATGTTCGATAGTCGCCTTGAGCCACTCCGGGCCTACGTCCAACACAATGTTCACAAACTTCGCGCTAAGCTTATCACGGGCGTTGCCCATAATGCTCTGCACAGAGCGGAACATCATCACCTCGATATGACCGGGTAAGCGTCGCTCATCGCCAAGAATGTTCAACTGCGACTCGATATTCGTCTTCTCTTCATATGCCTCGACGTAACGCCGGATGGTTGGAATAAGTCCCAAGTCATCGAGCATCATAGGCCGCAGATCGAAGATAAAATCGCGCACCTTCTGAAAAGTCGAGCTAGCCGCCGTCTTGAGGTTGTTCAGTTCCTCGCCAGCCCGATCCGGATTGCGGTCGAACAAACGCTGGCAGATCTCGGCTTGCAGAATGAAATTCGTCAATGATTGCGCCGGACCATCGTGCATCTGGCGCGCAAGCCGCTGCCGCTCGACTTCCTGTGACTCGACGATACTGATAATCGCCTTAGTGGATAGTCCTCCCCCTTCTTCTGATAGCATTTCCGAACGAATGCGTCGGTTAGACGGCATCGGCAGTTGCTCTCCCCCAAGCCCGCGCACAAGGTCGAGCAGACGGCCCAGCAGTTCCTGGAAGTGCTGCAATTCCTCCTGTGTGCCCTTAGCTTTTTCCAACTGCCCCTGCATGGTAAGTAAACGCGTCTTCGCGTCCAGCGCCCCCTCGTAAGCCGCTTTCAAGTCTGCGCGAGGTATCGTGTCGAAATTCGTCTCCACACGGCTGAGTTGGGCGCTAATCGCCACATTTTTGTCGCGCATCCGGTTGACTTCGAGCTGAGTCTGTTCGATCAACTGTTGGCTTTCGGTCACGCGCTTTTTGATCTTGTCGTACTCAGCCTCAAACTCGGCCAGCAGCTCTTCTCTGGGCGTCATGGCACCTTGAGCCATTGTCACCGTCCTTCATCTCTCTAGATGATCATCATCTCAGCGGCTCAAAAATCATTCGTCGGCTTTCTTGCTGGCACGCACCCACCCGCGCTGTAATGCATACACAGCCGCCTGTGTGCGATCCCGCACATCAAGCTTTTTGAGAATCGAAGTCATGTGGTTTTTCACGGTCTGGTGGCTAATCCCCAACGACTGCGCAATTTCCTTATTGCTTTTGCCCTGTGTGACATACTGCAAGATTTCCATCTCGCGCGGGCTGAGTGGCACGAAATGCTCGCCGGGATCGATCATGTATGGCCCAGTTACAGCCTCAACTCCCGCATCCAACCATGCCTTCAATTCTTCACTATCAAACATCCGGTTAGCAACCACAAAATAGCCATTGACAACACGGTGCACGATGTCAATCAATATTTCGGGTTCAATGTCTTTGGGGCAGTACGCCGATGCACCGGATCGCATCGCGTGCAAGACCTGTTCGGTATCATCGTAAGCCGTCAGCAACACAATCACCGTCGATATGTGTTCCACCTTCAGCCGACTGGTCACTTGCAGACCATTGATCCCAGGCAAATTAATGTCTAGCAACAAAACATCCGGCTGAAGATCGCGTACGAGTTCAAGAGCCTGCTCGCCGCTCCCCCCTCGCCTATCAGCTCGATATCAGACTCCGTAGAAAAAATGTTGCGCAGCCCCTGCCGAAAGACTGGATGGTCATCCACGATCACCAGCGTGATCCTAGATGGTTGGTCCTGCGCTTGGTGTGTCTCCATTAGGACTACCGTTGCCTCAGTGTATACAAAACATCTCGAAACGCCACTTAACGGTATCTCAAGCGAACACCCATAGAATACCATTGTCGGAATCAGCGAGCAAACGCGCCGATTGTTGCAAACTACTACCTTCCACTACTTAATCGCAGCTCGATGGCCAGTTTAGACGATAAACCGCCATGTTTCCGCCGCCCGCTTCAACCGCATAAGGGGTATCCGTCTTGAAAATAGGTGCTGCGCCCATGCGCGGATCGTTTTCGCGGGCTGGGCGATGTTCGGGCAGCACCATCAAATACTGGATTTTCCGTTCGCACATGATTTGCATCAACGACTCAGGATCGCGAATGATCGGGACGACTTCCGGGCTGATCAGCCCTGCCAGATCGAAAATCGATCTGGGCGCGTAATAACCAACCGCGCCGATATCGTGAACAGCCAACACTTCATCCGGTGGGAGGTTCGCTTTGATCCACTTGGCGGTCGTAACCATTTCCGTGTTGATAATGCGCACATCGCGCGCATACTGCTGCGCTCCGATGTACCAGAATCCCAGTGTCGCCCCGACGGCCGCCAACGCCAGACTGCGAGTTAACACCCGCCGAACCGGTTTCGCACGACCAGACTTTAACATCAACAGCATCCCGCCCACACCATAGATCATAAGATGGGGCAGCACCGGCATCACATAGCGTCCGTGCTGGTAATTAACCGGCAAACGCAGCGCATAGGCAGTTAGATCTGCAACGACCCAGAGCAGTGGCAACAGCAAATACACGCTGCGCTGGGATAGCGCCCGGCGCACAACGTTCGCAACGCCGACACAAATGCCAGGTACCAACAAGATCGCCCCACCCGCCAAAAGAGGCAGCAGCAGTTTGCCATACCGCGTTGGCAAAGACCATTGACTCACAACAGCGGCGTACTCGGCTTGTTTGGCCGCTGCCGTGTCAGGCAAGAGCGCGTGTCCCAGATGATAATTAACGGCAAAATAGGGCAGCGCAATGACCAGCCACGCGACCCCCAACCCCACGCTCCACACTGCGGCGCGGCGCGGCGCTGTACGGTTGGCAATTCCTGGCCACGACGCCAGAGAAGTCACCGCGGTCAGCCCTAACAATCCCATGCCCTCTGGCCGCGTCAGGGTGAGCACTCCGCCCAAGATTCCAATCAGCGCTCCATGTCGCAGTAAGGCGTTGAGTGACCAACCCTCCTGCTGTAACACCGCGCGCCATGCCTGCCACACCAGAGCCAGACTCAGCGTAATGAACAGCATGGTTTCCATACCCGACGCGGCAGCCCAAACCATGTGCCATGCCGTCACAATCGCCAGACCTGTCCACGCGCCAGCGGATGGAAACATGGGAAACGCCAATGTTCCGATGCGTCGTCCTACCCAGCCACCTGCTGCCAGAGTTAATGCCCCTAAGGCAAACGTCCACACAAAAAACGGGATATGCAGCGCATACCCTATGGCCAGCAGTCCCGTAAACAAGGGCGCGGTAGATGCTGCGCTGGGCTGTCCTGGCAAAAAGGCCCATTCACCGTGCGTGCCCAGATTGCGCCCATAGACCTGGTGGATCCACGCATCATCCAGGGGAAACCCCACGCCGTTCAAAACGATGGCCGCCGCGACGTATCCTACGACCCCTATCACCGCAGCGATCCCAATCACCAGATCGACTCGATCGCCCCACCGCCAAATCCAGCGCATGTTAGGGAGTCTCCTCGCTGAGAATCTGGAACAGGCGGCGGTCGTCCGCTCTGCCCCTGCGTCCCACCGTCGTCCACGGCGATCAATCGCAAGAATGGCCGATAATCGGTCCCGCGCCACAGCCCTGTAAATGGCTGCGTGCGGTTGGCGTCCAACAGCAGGTACGTCACCCCAAAGCGCTCAGCAATGGCGGGTACGACATCCGGGTCCTGGTTGGGCACCACGACACCCCACAGCCCGGTATGGTAATAGAGCGCCGGAGGATCGTTGATCATCACAACTGCATCAGGCGGCAGTTGAGCGGCTAGAGCTTTATAGCGTTCTGCATTCGAATTGAGAGACGGTACCCGCGCCTTCACAATACCCACACTCAAAGCGACGGCAAGCACGACCAGCGCACCGCTGAACACAGTTTGGGCCTGGACTCTGTTCCAGCGCCGGCGTCTCGACATCCAAACAACAGCGTCGTCCAGTCCCGCTAATCCAAATGCCGCCCAAAAAGGCAGCAAGGCCGCCGATGAATGAAACAAACCGCCGCGATATCCCGGAAAAGCGAACACAAACGTCATAACGACGTGCAACAGAAGCGCGTAAACAGCTATGCCGAGAAATAATGGCTTATGCCGATAACGCCGCATGCCGAGGAAAACAAACGGAGCCAAGACGACCCAGGTTTCCACTGCAACAAAGGTGCCGAGATTATTGGCCAGCGCTTCCAAACGCGACCTGACGATATTCGAGACGCCCCAATTCCAGAAAGACGCCATGCTGGCCCCAGCCGGGTAATTCACCAGTTCATCGTAGTTTCTAAACCAGATCGTGGCCGTGCCCGCCGTTGGCAATGGTGTGCCCACCGCATCTATATTGCGAATAAACCACGGCAGCATGACTACCAGATAGACTCCGATCGCGACCACGGCGCTCATGATGCGTTTTCGTGCCGAACGTCCCGGCGTTGGCCACAACACAGCCAGCACCACCGCCCCCAGCACTAACACTCCGTCGGCACGAGTGAGATGGGCCAGTGCGCTTAAGAAACCCGCCGCGGCAGTCCAGCGCCACTGGTGACACTCGCGCTCCAAGCCCACACATACCAGGGCCAGCGCAGACACCAATCCAAACAACGCAAACGTATCGGTCGTTGTCCAAAACGCCGTATAGAAACCACTGAACACAACCAGCAACCCGGTAATCCAGGCGTGGCGCCGGGAATTCCCCCAACGTCCTCCCAGCCAAAAAGCGAAAACCGCCAGCCCGACAAAACACATCACTGAGGGCACCTGCGCCGCGCCAAACGAGGCACCCAACACCACCATACTGGCGGCAGCGACCAGGGACTCAAGCGGCATCCAATAGGTATGGCTGGGGGCTGGCAGCTTGTCGGGCGCGTTGAAATATTCCCACAGATAGGGATCAGTCAAGCCTTCGTGCTGCGCCAGACGCTGCCCCGCGTTGAAATAATAATAAGCGTCCGTGTACCCCGGCTGCTTAATCAAAATGGCCAATAGGATCGCCCACACCGAAGCCACCATAGTCATTGCAACTGTGGCGCGCCGTCCCGGCGCGAATTGATTCGAGGGCCGATTTCAAACTCATGCTGTATTTCAGTTACCCCTCTGCCCCACATTCGGCCTGGAGCGCGTCCGTGTCTGGTGATGTGAACAGGTAGATATACAGATCATTGAATACCGTTTTCGACTTTTCACCATAATGGCTTCTGAGCCACGCCAAAGAATCATATTGGGCGTTAGTCGCGTCATCTTTCACCAAATCAACCATTTCGTCTTGAAGCTTTTCAAAGGTGACATACCACACGCGCGGCGCGCCACTGGCCGCCTGGGCTACGCAGTCCTTCGCGAGCAATCCCAAAGCTTGTTGTGTCGGCAGAGCCAGCGTGTCAGAGCCAGAGCCAGGAATATCGCGCACGTATTGCTGGGGTAGATCGCGTTCGTAATAAACCATAGGCAGGGCGGTGATCTTGTTGCCATGCACGATGCTGTCGCCGGGCTGTACTTCGCCTTTCAAGAATGCTGTAGCCTGGTCGAATGGCGGATTCGGAAATGTGTCCCACGTGTAGAGCATGAACAGGCCAAACCCGATCACAAAGCTCCACAAGACTACCAGCAGTCCCACGATGGGGCGCGGCATACCGGCCTCCGTAAACAGCCAGCCCAGCGCAACATACAACATCACCGCCGAGGGAATCAACGCGCGCGGCAGAAACACCGGCTGTACCAGATAGGATGCGAGCCACATCGCGATCATGGGTACAAACACCAACCACAGCACCCATTGGAGCGCCAGCCGCCGAGGTTTGGGATAACGACTTTTCGCGCGCAGCATAATGCGTCCCCGATAAAGCAGCATAACAGTCAGCAGCGCGGCCACGAGAAAGGTGGGTAGCCACCATCCTGGGCTGAAATCCAGATTGATGGACGTGAACGATCGCAAAGCCAACCACAGGTGCAGCACATTGGGCTTGCTCACCCAATATTGGTGCAGACGGTCCATTTGCCCAGGCAGGTGTAGCATCCATGGCAGGTAGATCAATCCGGCGAGTAACGATGCCAACCCGGTCCGCACGATTACCGCTGGTTTTCGCGTCAACAACGGCAGCATGCCCAAGGCTAGCAAATACATCGCGGCAAGCTGCTGGACGTACATCGCTGCACCTGATAGCACACCAAAGGCGACCCAATACCAGCTCTTGCCGTGCTGTACAGCACGCCACAGCACCCACGTGTCGAGCACGAGCACCAGCGCCAGGAGCGCATACATGCGTGTCTCCTGCGAGTACTGCACATGAAACGGCGCTACCGCAGTGGTCAGAGCCGCTGCGAGGCCCGTACGCGCGCCAAACCACTCACGCGCCAGCCCGAATACCACGCCAACCGTCAGAACGCCTAGCAGCACACTGTAGAGCCGCACAGCCGCAGGGGATTCGCCAAACAGGTTCATCCAGAAATGCAATGTTTCGTAGTACACCGGGGGATGCATATCGGCCGCGACGCCATCCACCTGCGTCAGCGTCCCGTCGATCATAGCGTCCCACCCTTTTTCAGAAAACAACACGGCGAAGGCTTCATCGTACCACAGTGAACGCTCACCCAGGCGAATCACACGCAGTATCAGTGCCGTCAGCAGAATGAGACCCAGGGCCATCCACATCCGGCGATTACGCTGGCTCATGGCTCTGCCTCTTGGTCAGCACACCCCACAGAGCCGCCACGATGCCCGTTAGCAGCAGTGTTCTCACCAGCACGAGGGTGACGTACGTCGGCACGAGGTTTCCAGCGATTTCGCCGCCCGTATCGCCGGTGCGCATGAACAATACGGGATATTCGACAAAGCTCATCAAGCTCAACACCAGACACAACAACACGCCGTTACGATTCGGAAAGTTCAACAGCAGCAGTGGAGTGAGAGTGAGCACCCATTGCGGACTCCATCCTTGCGCCCACAGGAAAAATAAGAGCAGCGTCACAGTGAAAAACGCCAGTATGCCGTGCTCGTCTTGCCGCAGCTTCCGCGTAAACAGGTACAGGCCAAGTCCCGCAAACGGAATCAACCTTAGCCACCAGGGAATAACCGCCGCTTTCCCCAATAGCTTAAACGCGTTGTCCGCGTCAAAGCGAGACTCCGGGCCAGCAAAACTGCCGGTGATCATGTTGCCATCAATCAACGCCCACACGCTTTGATAGGATGACTTGTTGAACTGGGCCAGCAACGACGCCTCGCCCATCCTGCCTCCCCACGCCAGCATGCCTCCCAACACCACGACGACAAGCCCTCCGGAAATGATCGTGTAGCGCAGGGCACGGCGGCGATCGTAGAAACGCCACAGGGTGGGCAACAGCAAGAACGGGGTGTATTTCGTGAGAGTTCCAAAGGCCGTCATCGCAGCGGACGACAAGTCCCGCCCTTCGAACAACCAGACCAGTGCCAGCAGCATCGAACAGACGACGAGCGTTTCAAACGTCCACCACGGAAATATGACCGGTGCAGCGAGCACGGCATAAATCCACGCCAACGCGATCGCCGTCCGCGGCCCGTGCAGACGCGCAGCCAACCGCCGCAGCAGGATCAGATTTCCCACATCGCATAAGGACATCAATAGCCCGATGGCCGTCGCCCACAGGGTATAGTCCATAGCGCCCCAGATGTTTCCGAGACGGTAGACGCCGCCAAACAGCGCAAACGACACGGGCGGGAATTCATACCAAAAATCACGATAAGGCCAGTAGCCGTCATCGGTCAGGCGTGCGAAAGAATAGTAATATTGCAGATCCCCAAAAGTGCTCATCCCACGCTCAATAGCGCGTGGTGCCCCGTCAGCGTCATATGCATTGAACAGGTAGGGCTGATAGACCAGGGCCATAATCAGTCGAAAACCGAGGAACAGGTAGATCAGGAGTCGGAAATCTCCCAAAAGCCCGCCGACCCCCATACCTTCACGCCTTCCCGCCCCATCATTCATGGAAAGCCACCTTCAAGAACAGCGAGGATCGCGCCTCGTCAAACTGCCGCTCCGTCCACCGATCGGGCATCGTGCGCAGCACCGCCGCTAAAACACTGTCCTTTTCGATCGCAACATAACCAATATCGGGCGACCCGAGTGCGTCTTCCCAACCCTCACGCAAGAATAGAACGTCAAGATACTTTCGCAAGAAGGCATCATCGTAGAGATCGGTCCGGCCATCCACGTACACCGGCACGTGGGGAGCGGCAAACATGAGATACCCACCCCAATTGTAGCTATTGAACATGATCCCTGGCGGCGGAGAATCGTTCAGATACGCGGCCAGCTCCACCGGTAAATACTGTTTCTGCCCGTCACGGACAGTCTGCGTATTGAGCGCGGCGGCCACCTTCACCAATGCGCCGATCATAACAAGCCCGAGTAATATCCAGTTCAGTGTAAGCATAGGCCCGGTCACGGTGCGCCTAGGGTGGATCTGCCAACCCCGTTCGGTCAGCCACGCATCCAGATGGCGTGACAAAACAGGTGTCGCCGCCAGCGCAAAAACAGCGATATTTCTCCCGGCCATCAACGCCATCAAGCCCGTGCCGCTGACCAGGACCAGGTCCGTCCAATCTATCCGCCGCCCGGCCAAACCCACCATCGCCAATATACTCAGCAACAGAAAGGCAAACGGCCAGACTTGGGGCTGATGAAAATTCGGCGATGCCCATTCCTGAATGAAATCTTGCAGCACCCCGATCCCCACCGTGCGGAACGGGTAACCCAACATCTGCACTCCATAAGGATTTACGGCGACCACCGGCACCGACACCGCCGTAACCAAAACCATCTTTTTGAGGCGCGCCCATGTGACGACGTGTTCATTTTCTGGTTTGAACAGGTTGCCCAGCACTTCTCCAGCAATCGATCCGATCAAGAAGATGAACCCTATGGCAAAACCGCCGTGCAGATTCGCCCAAACCAGGATGATGAGAGGAATAAGCCACAGCCGGTCGATCCGCCGCCGTTTGTAGAGATGCAGCAGATAAAGCACGCACCCGCCTAACATGAACGAAAACATCTGAGGGCGAGGCGACCAGAACACAGCCGCCGTCACCGCCCCCAACACCACGACGAAGGCGCGTACGTAGACATTGCCATCGCACATAAGATACACAAAACCCATGCCCAACGTCGCCAGCACGCCTACATACAACGCCAACCCGATGTTCCCGCTGTCTCCCGGCTGTGTCGTACCCCCAAATAGATTGT
Source organism: uncultured Chloroflexia bacterium (assembly GCA_963826505.1). GTDB lineage: Bacteria > Chloroflexota > Anaerolineae > Aggregatilineales > Aggregatilineaceae > CAWGXG01. The sequence goes on along the minus strand of CAWGXG010000008.1, from coordinate 853,947 downwards.
ATAAGCCGTAAAGAATGACCTGCGACCCCCAACTATGATCGATCCACTTTTCGCCATAGCGCGTCGAAGAAAATGGATCGACGTGGGGAATCTCATGTATCTTGACGATGTATTCGCCTCCACGAATATGCCACCACGTATCAGTATCCGTCGGCACGCGAATCGCCATCGCGAATACCATCACAAACAGGATGACCATCATCAGCCGTTGGGTCGTGAGATTGCGATGCCAACGCATAACCTGCCCCCGCCTCTGTGTTTATGTCCTACCGCGCTAGTGAGTGATGGCTTGCCAATAGGTAATCTCAAGACTCACCTGGCTCTGGAGTTCCTGGTCGAGCGCCAGCTCCGCCGCGACAACATCGGACTGTGTAATCACATTCGGACTCCGAATGGTCGCCGTCACTTTGCTGCCTTCAAGTTGAACGTCGATAACATCGCCGTCCGGGAACTGCTGCTCTAGCACGTGGCGCGCTTGTGTCGTCTGTTGCTCAGTCCGAACCACATCGATAAATGTACTTGCCAACGGCAGCGCCAGCAACCCCAGCACAATTAGGGAGACGGCAAGTTGGCGGCGCGTGTGCGATTCGCCAAAATGACCCAGTCCCAGCCACGCGAACACGGCCGCGCCCGCCAGGCTGATGCTGACGATGTTGGTCAGGAACAACAACCCCGCGCCTGATGCCAGCGACATGTCCCTGAAGGCCACGGCTAACCCCACGGTACACAGGGGGGGTACCAGGGCCGCCGCGATAGCTACTCCAGCTAAGGCGGACGGGATGTCTTTGCGCGCCATCGCGTAAGCGCCTGCGACGCCGGACGCCAAAGCGACCCCCATATCGAGAAGTGAAGGCTTGCCGCGCGCCAGCATCTCAGGCGTCATCGTGTCCAATGGCATTACCAGCCCGCCGATCACGGCCACACCCAACCCGATCAGCACCCCCACGCCGACCGTGACCGCAGCCGTGCGCATCAAGCGCAGATTACCTTGCAGCAAACCGACCGAAAACGACATCAGCGGTGACATCAAAGGGGCCACCAGCATAGCGCCGATGATAACCGCCGCACTGCTTTGCAGCAGGCCAAGTGATGCGAGCATCGAGGAGACGACCATTAAAACGGTGAAGTTGATCCCCGGCTGACTCAGCTCCGTTGCCTGCCGAAGCATATCTGTACGTTCGGAAGGCGTCAGAGTGGGGAAGAAGCGTGCTACCCAGCGTCGTCTGAGCGCCTGGGATGGGGTCAACCCTTCACGGGCTGCACGCTTGGCCAGGATCACTGGGCCATGCGCCTGAAGTAGCATGCGTTGCGGCACATTTCCAAAGATCCACCGGTCGAGCGGGCTTTTTTCGGAGAACCCCAACACGATCATATCACTGGAATCGCTGCGAGAGAGTATCCCGTTAACTGCATCATTGGCCCGGATCACCTGGCGCTGAATACGGCGGGTATCGGTCAAGCCCACTAATGAGGCTTCGATACGCGCCAAGCCAAACCAGCTCGGCAGATCGGGATCGATTTGCACATAAAAGGCGGTGGGTTGGGCGTCATAGGTCTGCGCCAAGACCATACCCAGCCGGGCCGCCACTTTCGAATTGTCGCTCCCATCCAGCGGCATGATCACACGTTTGATGTCTTCCAGGCGAACGGGAGAATGCGAAGGATTGCGGTAAACTACGAGGTCGCATGGCGTTGTGCGCGCCACTGCCTCTACAACAGGGCCTAACGCGACCTTTCCATGGGTCGGCGCCTGGAAGCCAAGCACCATGAGCGTCGCGCCTTGTTCGAGGGCCGCATCAAGTATGCCACGCGCGATACTCGGTGCCGTACGCGTGACCAATTCGATAGGCACACCCGCGGCTTTCGCATGAGCCACAATCTCTGTGATTGCCGAAAAGACTGTGTCTGATGGCTCCGTCCCTGACAATGTCACGAGCAGCGCCAAAACCCGCCCGTTGTCGGCATCCGTCAACTTCCAGGCCATCTGGATAAGCCCCATCGCCGTTGCGGGATTGGCGACCGGGACTATTACGCGTTTGGCTTGGATGCTTGGGGATTCGGATTGGTTTGACATCCGGCGCATTTCCTCCCGTTGAGAAAGAATGCCGCGACACCACGCAGTGGCACCATGCAGTGACAGTAGCGCATGGATACAGACTAGTCAACCCGCGGGAGCAATTTGGGCAGATGCCTTGAAGCAGCCTATGATTTGCATATCACGAAAATGTACGTGAGGTTCACTCATGACACCGTCTGATTCGCTCTTTGATCGCTTGACACATCTCTTTTCTTCTCCTGACGATCGCGAACAGCACGCGGCCTCAGTCCAGGCGCTGCTGGACACGTACGGCGTGCATGTGATCGAGCACGATCCCAAAGGCAACGCCCGCCCCTGGAGCTCGCCTGAAATCTCACTTATCGCCGACACCCTGCGGTTACTCGGACCAGTGTTTTACGGCCCGTTCTTGCGCGAGCGGCTGACGATCTGGATCGATCGCCATCCCGGCGGTGGCGGCTACGGCAACCATTGGCTGCGTATAGGCGATCCCGGACGCGATCTGTCGATCCTTTACCGCATTCTGCTGCACGAAGCAACCCACGCCTCAAACGAATACCGTGGTTGGCCCTATGAAAACGACTTCTGCACGCGTCCGGGGTTAGATTGGAGACACGTGGGAGACCAGTGGATTCACCCCTGCCAGCAAGGAGTACCTAACCAGCCGGGCCAATGGGAAACACTCCCCGTCGACTCGCGCGACGTGAGCACCGCACCCGGCGAAGATTTGGCGGAAATGGTACGCTATTATGTGCATTCTGTACGTGACGAACGCGCGTGGCTCTGGCCTCTCGATCTGTCGAAACCGCCGCTGTACTTGTGGGACACTTCACCTACCCGGTTCGTATACGTGCGCGATAGTTTTCTGCAATTGCCCACCGGCCATCCCTGGTATAAGTCGCTGCCGCACGCTCTAGAACAGCGCGCTACCAAAAATCTGTCAGCCTAGAGATTGCGCACGGTCTTTGCTTGCATTGTTTGCCCGCCCCATAAGGAGTGCCTGTTAATGACTGCCACCGCGCCCGCACCCACCCGCCAATCAGCCACGATCGATGGGCTTTCCTCGGAAGAAGTCAGCCAACGCCGGGCCGCCGGTCAGGTCAATGCCGTGCCGCTCAAGTCCAGTCGTCCTCTGGCCGACATCTTGCGGGAAAATCTTCTTTCGCTGACCAATACCATCTTGTTCGGAATCATGTTTGTGTTGGTGATTGTGGGCAAACCGGGCGACGCGCTCGCGACAGGCGGCGTGGTCTTCTTGAACGTCATCATCGGCATCTACCAGGAAATTCGCGCCAAGCAGCAGCTTGACCACATCGCCCTTCTCAGTCGGCCTAAGGTCACCGTGATGCGAGATGGGCGCGAAACACAGGTTGAGCAGGATGAAGTCGTGCAGGGTGACGTACTCATGATCCGCCCGGGCGATCAGATCGTGGTGGACGGCACACTGATCAGTGAGAAACAAGTGGACGTGGACGAGTCGCTGCTCACGGGAGAATCGGATCACATCCCCAAGCGACAAGGCGACGAGTTGCTGTCGGGCAGTTTTTGTGTGGCGGGCAGCGGATATTACAAAGCCGAACGCGTCGGAGAAAACAGTTTCGCATTCAAACTGACCACCGGCGCCCGCGAATACCGGCGCGTATTAACCCCTTTGCAGGCACAGGTCAGTATCATCGTGCGCCTGCTGGTGCTGCTCGCGATCAGCCTCGCCATTCTCCTGTTCTTGTCATTCGCTGTTGAAAAGAAACCGTTCGCCAGCATGGTGCAGGATTCCGCCGTCGTCATCTCGTTGGTCCCGCAAGGGCTGCTCCTGATGATCACCGTCGCCTATGCGCTGGGGGCCGTTCGCATTGCGCGCAAGGGGGCCCTGGTGCAGCAGATTAACGCAGTCGAATCGCTGAGCAACGTCGACGTGTTGTGTCTGGACAAAACCGGCACGCTCACCACGAACCGCATTACGCTGCGTCAAATCGTACCGATCACCGTGTCAGAATCTGAACTCAGGACACAGCTTGGTGACTTTGTTGCCAGTACCGGACGGATCAACCGCACCGCCGAGGCCATCGCGGATGCCGTGCCCGGCACAGCCCATACAACTCAGGCCGAGATCCCCTTCTCATCAGTCTACAAATGGAGCGGGGCCTCATTTGGTAATTCCACCGGACTCAGTGGGAGTTACATTTTGGGTGCCCCTGAAATCCTGGAACCCCATACTGATCAGGGGCACCTGCTGGCACACGACGTGACAGTCTGGGCCGATCTGGGTTTGCGCGTGCTGCTCTTTGCGCACCACCCGGACTCCCTCACCCGACTGCAACCTGGCGAAACACCACACCTGCTGGACCACCTCCAACCGCTGGGCTGGCTGACCTTCACCGACGAGCTCCGCTCGGACGCCAAAGAGGTCCTGGACCAGTTCCGTCAGGCGGGTGTACAGATCAAACTGATTTCCGGGGACAATCCCCAAACTGTCGCGGCGCTCGCACAAATTGCAGGCATCAGCAAAGATGTGGATGTCGTTTCGGGAACCGCCCTGGCTGAAATGTCCGAAATCCAATTTGCCAGCGCCGTGGATAAAGCGACCGTTTTTGGGCGCATCACCCCTGAACAGAAACAGCGCATTGTGCAAACCCTGCGCGCACAAGGACACTATGTCGCCATGATCGGCGACGGCGTCAACGACGTGCTGTCGCTCAAACAAGCGCATATGGGTATCGCTATGGAAAGCGGCAGCCAGGCCACACGCGCCGTCGCGGACATGGTGCTGCTAGGCGATCAGTTTGCGGTTCTTCCAGAGGCGATCAAAGAAGGGCAGCGCATTCTCAATGGGATGCAAGATAGCATGCGGCTATTCCTTGCTCGCACGATCTACGCGGTCCTGTTGATCGTCGTCGCGGGCTTCATTGGAACGGAGTTCCCCATCACGCCGAAACACAACCTCATCCTCACCACGCTGCCCGTAGGCATTCCGGCCCTGTTCCTGACAGTCTGGGCACGCTCTGGGCAGCCGCAGAAACGCCTGCTGCGTGCCGTCAGCGAATTCAGTCTGCCCGCCGGGTTCAGCATCATGATCGTCACTTTGATTGTCTACCTGCTCTATTTGGACAGCTCGCTCCAACTTCAGCGCACGGTTCTCACCACGACGGCTTTGTTATGTGGTCTGCTGCTGATCATCTTCGCGGAACATTCGATCGAACAGTGGGAAAGCGGCACTAAATTGCATTTCGATCGCCGCCGTGTCGTGCTCGCGGTCGTGATGTTGGTGCTATATGTTCTTATTTTTCCGTTTCCCAGTCTGCGCAACTCATTTGAGCTGAATACGATGGCCTGGAAAGACCTGTTCGTCATCCTGATCGCCGTGATACTGTGGGCGGTTGCCGTGCGGGCACTGTGGCGTTACGATGTGCTCCGACGGTTGGTGATCCCTGACGATGCGGAGAGGTAACGGATCATGATTGAGCCCGCGTACATCGCCATTGGAGACGACGGCCATGTGACGCTGTTTTGGGGAAATGGGACCGAAGCCTACCGTGAAATAATCTACCACGGCCCGCGCCCGGAAGATCAACAGGACCTGCTCAGGATCGTCGAAGACCTGAAGGCGTGGGCTGAGGACAACGGGTACGTAATCGTGGTGCCGACCCACGATCTCACGGTGACCGACATCCCCATCGAGCCGACCGAACGGGATATCGATCAACTCAGTCTGGACGATGTCGACGAATTGATCGATGATCTTTACATGGCGGAGGAGGCCGACGATCTCGATTATGACGAGGACGATCCCTCATTGGGCGACAGCACGTAGATTCAGCCAGGCGGGACTACTGCGCAGCTCCGAACTCCAACAACAATGAGGTTTTCAGCGCACCATAGGCCGGCCATCACCTTACGAGATGACGATGACCAATAAATCAAAGGCGAGACATTGGCTGCCAAGCCCTCAACGTCTGGTACGCTCCATGATTTACCGGAACGACGCCAATATCTTCTCCGTGCTGCAAATCCCCGATTATCGCAATTTGTGGATCGGGCAGATGATCTCCTTCGTGGGCGATGCGCTTGCCTACAATACCCTCATCTTGGCCATTATTCGCATGGCCAATGACGCCGACATGAGTTCCGGCAAGCTGCTGAGCGTATTGTTTGTGCTATCGGCCCTGCCTTCTCTCTTCCTGGGCATGATTGCTGGCACCATCGCTGACCGCTCCAATCGCAAACATTTGATGATTGCGGCTGATCTTGTGCGGGGAGTCCTTGTACTTGGGTTTCTGCTTGTGAAGGACATCGACCACATCTGGATATACATCGTCGTCTCGGTGGCCCTGAGTTCAGTCAGCACATTTTTTTATCCAGCGCGCACGGCCATCCTACCCCTGATTTTGGGGAAAGAACGACTGCTAGCGGGCAACGCACTGGCGCAGCTCACGTCCACGTTGTCATTTGTCGTTGGCGCTGCCTTGGCCGGGGTGATGGTGGGCGCGGCCGGAGCCACCGCCCCCAGCTTTGTCCTGGACAGCCTGTCGTTCTTCGCGTCGGCCTACTTCATCGCGCGTATCAGCATTAACGGTCGCGAAGTACAGCAGCAATCCGTCGCGAACCCCGCCACGTCACAACCCTCCGTTGCTTTCCAGAAAAATGTGGCCACCGCCTATCAAACTCTGCGCACGATTTTTGGCGAGCTTGTCATCGGATTGCGATATGTGTTTAGCGATCAAATCATGCGCGGCGTGCTCATTTCCTTCCTCGCCATGATGCTTGGCCTTGGAGCAGCGAATGTGACGTTCGTGCCGCTCCTTATTAACGAGCTTGGCATGCACGAAGAAGGATTGGGCTTGGTCCGTTTTTCGCAAACGATCGGCATCATCCTCGGCAGCGCCGCCATTACTGCGCCGTTCATGACACGGTTTCGCCCCGGCAGCCTGATCGGAGCCAGCATGATGGCCTTTGGCGTCACAACGATTATGGTGTCCGTCATACACAGCTACGCCGTAATGGTCGGCGTGCTATTTCTGGTCGGGTTAGCTATCGCTCCGCCTCAAATCGTCGCGTCAACGCTGATGCAGCGCCATGTTCCCGGCCCCAAATTGGGGCGCGCCAGCGGGGCACAAGGCGCTATTGTCAACGTCGCCAACATCGCCTCTATGGGGGCCGCTGGGCTGCTCATGGACGAGATTGGCGCGCGGCTCGTGTTCACGCTGGCCGGAGTGTTGATCCTTGGTGCGGGCGTCATGTCCTGGTGGGTGTTGCGCGGTGTAGAGGACCGTCCAGACGATGACGCGGAGTCACTGCATTCGGGTGCTGACCTCGAACTAATTTTGGAGTCCGATCGACCTGACATCGTGACAGCATAGCACAGGGGTGGCTGAATTCCCGCCGCCCCTGCTCCATACACACGATTTCACACGGAAGAATCACCCGACCACATGCCGGTAACGTTCGACAATCGTTGGGATCAGATAATCGTTGAATGCGCGGTCGAGGTCGAATTCTGGCTGCCAACCCCAGTCGCGGCGCGCTGCGCTGTCATCCATCCCCGCTGGCCAACTGTCAACGATGCCCTGGCGCGCATCCGAAGGTTGAAACGATATTTCCGCCTTCGGAAAATCCAGTCTGACCAGTTCCGCGATCTGTCCCGCCGTCCGGCTGAAACTCGTCACGTTATAGACATGGCGCGACAGGCTCTCGCGTGGGACCTTTCCCAAGAATAACAACGCACGAATCGCGTCCGGCATCGCCATAAACGGAATCGTGGTGTCTTCCCGCACAAAGGACACATACGCCTGGTGCTGCGCGGCCGCATGTAGCATTTCAGGCGCATAATCGCTCGTGCCGCCGGTTGGGACCGTCATGGCGCTAATCAACCCGGGGAAGCGCACGCAGCGAAAATCGATCCCCGACATTCGGTGGGCCGATAGCTGGCGATAGTGTCGGGCATAATAGCGTCCCAGGTGCTCGCAGTACAGCTTGTTGCAGCCGTACATGGTAATCGGGCGTAAAAATTGATCTTCGCTGACCTCAGGATTAGCGCGCTTGGTGTCGAGATCGGGGATGCCGTAAACCGCAATTGAGCTGGCGTAGATGAATTTCACCGGCTTGCCACGCGCCGCCGTCTGGTCGACGGCCAGCTTGAGTAAATTCACCGTCCCCTGCACGTTGACGAGATGTGCGTTTTCGGGGTTAAACTCCGAACTGGTAGACAGCAGCGCGGCCAGGTGATAAACAGAATCCACTTCGTATTCAGTGGAGAGCGTATCCAGCAATTTTTGGTCAAGAATATCGCCGACGATCTCACGGCTTACTAGTGGTGCGAGTCGTTCGTCCAAACGCTTGATGTCTAGCGAAATGATCGGCAGCCCATCGGCGGCTTCGGCAAGGCGCTGCACCAGGCCATGGCCGACTTCACCGTTTGCCCCTGTAATCAGAATGACTTTCCTGCGAATCAAGGTCTTTTACCCCTTCTTAGAAAAAAGTCTTTGAAACGCTGCAAATCAGAATCCTGTATCTCAAATTACGCTTCGATTCTACTGCCCCATCTCGCATCGAATCAAGGCCAAACACTTTGCTAAGGACAGTCGTCGGCTCCCTCTCCATTGCGGTCTGCGGCCACGACAAACGCGATCGCGTGCTCGCGCGTGTGGCTCAGACTCACTTGCCAGTCGGTCAGACCAAGTTGTTCCGATAAGCGCGCCGCCTCGCCGTATAGGCGCAAATGCGGCTTGCCGCGCTCGTCGAGCCGGACCTCAATCTCGGTCCAGCGTACTTCGCCGATCCCGGTTCCGAGCGCCTTCGCCACCGCCTCCTTCGCGGCGAACCGTGCCGCCAGCCGCGCGGGCTGACGCGCTTCGTCCCGTTCAAGCGGCGTAAAAAAGCGTGCATAGAACCGTTCGCCATGCCGTTCCATCGCGCGCTGTACGCGCTCCACTTCAATCAAATCCACGCCAATGCGCATCCTATCTCCCATTTCTTATGCGTTACGGTGCAGCTATTTCTGGCCCGGCAATCGCCAGTGCAAAAGCGTCCGGGTCCAAATAACGCCGGGCAGCCTCCAACACTTGCTCCCGCGACACCGCCTGGATTTCACCGGCAAACCGGTGCAGGTAATCTAGTCCCAAGCTGTAGCGTTCCATCATCAACATGATTCCGGCAACGCCGTCGTTGGTTTCGAGTTGCAAAGGCAGGCGGCCAATGAAATTCGCCTTGCTGTCTTCCAGCTCGTTTTCACTCACGAGCTCGGATGTGATGCGACGTATCTCTTCTCGGATAACCTCAGCCGCCGCGTTGACGTTGGTCGGGTTGATGCCAGCGATGACGCGCCATGCTCCCGGACCAGGGCCGCCGTCGAGTCGGCTATAACAATAATAGGCCATCCCGCGCTTCTCTCGGACCTCGGCCCCGATGCGGCCGAACATTCCGAATACTCCCAGGATGTTATTCGCCAGACTTGCCGCATGCCAGTCGTCCGCAAAGCGGGACGGCCCAACCACACCCAGCACAACGTCGGCCTGGCTCTTACCCGGCATGACCACCGCTTGACGGCAACTTGTCTCCAATACGGGTACTGGTGGAAGCTCATCAGCCGGCGGTTGGTCAGGGTATGTCCAGTCACCCAGATACGTTTCCACCAGTCGTATCACCGACTCGGCGTCCACAGCCCCAACCATGCTGAGCAGCATCTGCTGGGGGCCGAAATAGTCGCGATGAAAACGCATCATGTCGTCGCGCGTGATACGGCCAATCGAGTCCAGGGTCCCCTCGTTCTCAACGCCGTAAGGGTGCTGAGTCGTATACACGAGTTGGCGGAATAACCGGCCGGCCACATACCGGGTATCTTGCTCCCGGATCTTGATGCCAGTCACAAGCTGTCCGCGCAAACGCTGCATCTGCTCTTCGGGGAAAACGGGATGACGCAGGGCGTCGGCCAGCAGTTCGAGGAGCACTGGCAGGTCTTCAGCCAAACTCTTGCCGCTGAACCCGACCGCATGTCGCCCTCCACTGATAGACAGACTGGCCCCGCTACCCTCCAACAACTCGTGAATCGTCGCGAAATCGCGCTGTTCTGTGCCGCGCAGCAGCATGCCCGCCGTGAACAGTGCGAGACCCTCACGTTCAGGCGGATCAAACAAACTCCCCGCATTCACAGTGCCCGTGACTACGACAGACGCCGCATTGAAGTTCTCACGAACCAGGACCACCATCCCGTTTGACAGTTCGCGCCGTACAATAGATTCAGAGCCCGGCAAAGAGTCGCGAGAAAACGGTGAGGGGGTCATAGCGTCTCCTTTGAAGTCACGGCCTGTGTCGGCAAGAACCATCCCACTGTACGCTGTGAGCGCCGCAAATAGGACTGCGCCGCTTCTCGCACTTCATCGAGGGTCACGGCCTCGAGGTGATGCAAATAATCCTGATACCACGTATAGCTGGAGAAATTCTCCGAAAACGCCAGCCAAAACGCCTGTCCTGTAACGCTCTCGGTGCCATACGCGAATAGTGCCCGGGCCTGTTTGCGCGCCTTGTCCAACTCATCTTGCGTAATATCGCCAGTCGAGACCTTGTCAATCACCGCATCAAGCGCGGTCTGGACCTCCTCCGGTGTGCGACCATCCCGTGCTGTCGCCATGATGGTGAACAGATACGGATCGATCGAGGGATATAGACCGCCGCCTACGCCGGTGACTAATTCCGTCTCTACCAACGCTCGATAAAGACGCGACGTACGGTTGCCCACGCTGCCACCGCCAGGCGCGCTGGCACCGGCCAGTACGCTGTCGATCAAGGTCAATTTGAACCAGTCTTCGTTCGTGGCCGATGGAGCCCGGTATCCCACAGACACGTAGGCCGCGTTTCCCTCCCGCTCAACGCGAACCATGCGCTCTCCTTGTTGTGGCGGCTCGGTGCGCGTCACCGGAGACGGCGCTGGTCCTGCAGGAATCGCGCCATAGAGCGTCTGAATCTGGGTCAAGAAGCTCTCGGTCTCAAAATCGCCGACAGCCACTGCAATGGCATTATTCGGGAGATAATGCGTGCGGTAATGTTTGTACAGGTCATCGCGCGTCATCGTATGCAGATCGACCATGTCGCCAATAACCTGATGGTGGTAGGGGTGGACGCGGAAGGCCGCCGCGCGCGTCTCCTCATTCAGCCAGAACACAGGGGAGTTTTCCGATCCTTCACGTTCCGAGATAATCACGGTGCGCTCTGACTCGACATCCTCTGGCAGGAATTTGGCATTGGCCATGCGATCGGCTTCCAGCTCAAGCGCCAATCCGATCGCGCTGGCAGGCATCGTCTCATAATACGCGGTGTAATCAAACGACGTTTGCGCATTCCACACGCCGCCTTGCCGTTCAATCGCCTGGTCCAGCACGCCGTTGGGGAATTTCTCTGTCCCCTTGAACATCATATGCTCGACCCAATGAGAGATCCCAGTGTGGCCTGTAGGTTCGTTGCGACTGCCCACGCGATACAACACCCACCAGCTTATAACCGGGGCCGTATGCGATTCCTTGAGCAGAACTACCAGCCCATTATTCAATACGTGCCGTGTAATCCCATTGCTCTGAATGTGCATATCACCTCCCGGGCTATTGGCTAGTTCCAGATAGTTTAGCAGGGATACCGAATACCCGGCATCCCTGCTCACTGACACGCCATGCAGTCGCCCCGCGTGGGCGAGAAGAGACGTTACTTGACAGCAGTGCTATAACCGCGACCGATGCCCCGGTACTCGAATCCCAGTTTACGCATCTCGGCTGGATCATACAGGTTACGCCCATCAATCATGATCGGCGCGTGCATGGCCTGCTTGATGCGCTCCATATCAAGCTGCATAAACTCGTTCCACGGCGTCAACACGATGACCGCATCGGCACCTTTTGCCAGATCGTAGGCATCGGTGGCCATTTCCAGATATGGCATGACTGCCCGGGCGGCGTCCATGGCTACCGGATCGTAACCACGCACAACCGCACCGTGATTATGCAGGTATTCTGCAATGACGATCGACGGCGCGTCGCGCATATCGTCCGTGTTCTGCTTGAACGCCAACCCCAGCAGCGCCACCGTTTTCTTATCCAGATCGCCCAGCAGCTCATTGACTTTCTGAATCACATGCTTGCGCTGGTAGCTGTTGATATCCATCACCGCCTGCAAAATTGGGGATGCTTGCCGTGCACCTGCGCCATATACGCCAGCGCCTTGACGTCTTTCGGGAAGCATGACCCGCCATACCCTACCCCGGCCTCCAGAAAATGATGGCCAATGCGCTTGTCGAACCCCATACCCCGCGCCACTTCTTTGACGTCCGCGCCCAAGGCTTCGCAGATGTTCGATATCTCGTTGATGAAACTGATGCGCGTCGCCAGAAAGGCGTTGGATGCATATTTGATCATTTCCGCAGTGCGCAGATCGGTCACCACAATCGGCGCGCGCAGCGCGAGATGCAGTTGCGCCACACGTTCCGCCGCTTCCTGGTCTTCCGACCCCAACACCGTCCGATCGGGATTTAGAAAATCAGTGATCGCGGACCCTTCGCGCAGAAATTCGGGGCAGCTCACCACGCTGAATTCAATAGGCTGGGGCTGGTGTTCGCGGATGATATCCGCCACCCAGTCACCTGTCCCCACCGGTACGGTCGACTTGTTGATGATGATCAACGGATGCTGCATCGTTTCCGCGATCGATTCAGCCGCCATCCGCACATACTTGAGATCCGCTTCACCGTCCACGCCTTCCGGCGTTCCGACAGCGATAAATACGAACTCGGATTCGGCCAGCGCATCCGCATACGACGTTGTGAAGCTCAGGCGACCCGCACGCACATTACGATCGACAAGCTCCGCCAGGCCAGGTTCGTAGATGGGCATCATCCCCTTGTTGAGGTTGGCGATCTTCTCCTCATTGATGTCTAGCGCCATCACTCGGTTACCCAGGTCCGAAAAACAGGCCCCAGTCACGATCCCAACATACCCCACGCCAACCACAGTGATGTTCTTCATGCATCTTGTCCTTTGCAGCTCGTGTTATTCATGCCATAACGCAATTCACAACCGTTATACAACCTGGCACACCTTGGCACCAGGGCATTTTCGCAACAGCTCTGCCGGCGAATACAAATAAACTCACAGGGTAAGAAAGTCCGCCGCCTGCCCAGCCACTTTGCGGCCCATCTCGACGGCGTAATTGGTGCCCCGATCCCAGGGGTAAACCTGGCTCATACTGGCCAGATACAGCCCTTTGATCGGGGTCTGCACCGCGGGCAGTGCCTGTGAATGATTTACGAATGGGATTGGCTGAGCGTAACGCGTCCGAAATACCCAGCGTTTCCGGATCCATTCCGGCGAAAACTGTGGGTTGAACCTGGAGAGTACGGCGATAAAACGCTCGACCAGCTCATCCTCGCTTAGCGAAAAATATACATGGTCCGGAGCGACGTAATCACCACAATAGACGAGATGATCGCCTCCATAATGGCGCGCGTCCATGTAATTCGTATGCTCAACCAGCGCCAAAAACGGAAATTCCGATTTCGACTTGTCGGGTTGGCTGGACGGCAGACTCAACCAGTAGGTGCCATCCGTCAGCAGTTGGTGCTTGAGCGCCAACACGACGACGACCGCCCCCATATTTTTCAGATTGGTCAACGTGGCGGCGTAATCCTTTGGCAGTTCTGGCACCAGTCGCAGCATCACTTGAGGCGAAGACGTGCTGATCACCGCGTCATATTCGGCGCGGCTGTCACCTACCTGCACGGCCAGACGACCATCCGCTAGCGGCTCGATCCGTTGAACGGGTGCGTTGAGGTGAATAGTGGCCCCTTGCTCCCTGACGTGTGACGCGAGCAGCTCCAGAAAAGCCTGGAAACCGCCCTCAAACGTCCCCAGATGAGGTGTGCGTTTGTAGATTCGCGCCCACATCCACGCCATATTGACTTTGTCGTAATTTTCGCCGAACTTGCCGATCAGCAGTGAGCGCCACAACGTCTCGTAGGCTTCGCGCCCATATAGCGCCGCAGCCATGCCTCCGCCGTCACACGTTCCATCGGCATCCAGTTCTTGGTCAGGCGCAAATACAGCCCGGCCAGGCCGTATCGAATTTTCGCCGGCCACGAGAGCGGCAGTCGCAGATTCGCCGCGACGATATTCGGGCGATCCATCGGGAAGATTTTGCCGTCTCAGCCACAGTGAAGTCGCAGGTCTGGGAAACATCAGTTTGTCCTGCGCGCCCAACTCCCGGATCAACCCCAACACGGCGTCATCATTGGCGAACCAGTGATGGTAGAACTTCTCGAGCGTCCACTCCCAGCCCTCATCACGAAATCCCGCCGCCAGCCCGCCTATCTCGGCGCCCCGCCTCGTAGACATCGACCGCGGCCCTGCGGCGTGCAGATCATAAGCAGCCGCCAACCCGGCGGCGCCCGCGCCAATTATCGCCACTTGTCGCGCCAAATCATCCTCCTCGACCGTCAACTTCACATCAATGGTGGTTCTTCAGGAACGGCGATCGCGGCCTGGGCGCGGCTAAAATCACGCCAGCCCAACCCTTCACGGTATAGATAAAAGAAGCCTAACAACGTGATCGGCAGCCATAATGCCGCGTGTAATACCAATGTATAGGAGGCCGCCATCGTCTCCGGCACGTCGTACGCCATCAATGTTTTGATGCCGGGCGTGTCAAATGTCCCGACATAGCCCGGCGATGAAGGCAGTGTTGTCGCCAAATTAACCACTGCCGTCATGACCATCAGCACGAAGAAACTGACGCGGAAATCAAACGCGTGCATGACAAACCAGTATTTCGTGGTCTCCGTCAGCCAGATGAACACCGAAGAAACTAATGTCATCGCCAGATCGCTCGGATGGCGCAAATTCTCCAGACCGGTCATGAAGTGATCCGCCAGTCCCATCGCCTTGGCGCCAATGGTTTCGGGCAGCACTCGCTCAAATATCGCGGTGTAGAAGCGGCGCATCTGGTCTGGTCGCAACGCCATCACCAGGAATACCAGGAAGGCTCCCCAGAAGATCAGGGTTGAGAACAACACCACATCGCGCAGCCAGTCCGCCTTGAAATCCGCAAACGGCAGCGCCACAAACACGAAAATCAGCATCACCAGCCCATCAAAAATACGTTCGATGACGATCGTCGCCAGACTGGCCGAAACCTGAACATCCTGGTTGCGCTTCAAGACAAAAGCGCGGATCACCTCCCCCGCGCGAAACGGGTACACGTTGTTCCCCATATAGCCGATTACAACAACGGGAAATAGTTCTTGAGCGGGATCGGCTTGATGGACCGCAACAAGTAGTGCCAACGCCACGTTCTGCCCCACACTGCCCCAAAATAGACCACAACCCCCACTGCCAGCCAACCGGGGTGCACATGCCGTATGTCGTGCCATACATCGGCCAATTTGAGGCCGCGCAAGCCGACATACAGAAACACCACGCTTACAGCAATACCCAGCAGCGGGGCTACCCAACGACGCGAAGAATTTGCCACAATGGTCACCTTGCCAACGAAGTGTCTCGAAACACACTAGAAGTACACCACGACACAACACTTTCCGCGCCATGGCGCAAAAAAGCGACATGAGTGTACAAGCATGTCGCCTTTTATAAGATAGTATACCCGGTTGCCGCAACCAATCTACGATTCGGAATTTACAGACTGCGGCAGCATGTCGGCAAGAATCTTTTCCATTGCCATCGTATGGCTGCATACCCCGCGCGATTTGAAGAACCTGCAATCGCAATCCCACTGTCCACCATCATATTTAACCGTGTGGGGATTATTCTCGCCATCAAACGTGACCTGAAACGACAGGAAATGCACCCTATCACGTTCTTCGGAATAGCGCTTGGCCTTTTCGATCTTGCCGATCATCCCGTAGTCCATATCATATCTCCTTGGCTACTTAGAACCGTTTTGAAAGCAAAAAAGCACACTGGACCCAACCAGTGTGCTTTTAGGCGACCATCAAAAATGCTTTACCAAAGCTCATGTCTATCACTCAGGAGTCGCACCAATTATTCCGTGCGAGCCAATCTCCTGCCTCCTTTCGTTAGGAATATTTAGTGTTTAGGCCAGTATAAGAGATGTCCGAACCAGTGTCAACATCTCCACCATCGGCCCTCAGCTGGAGCCTCCCGTAAGCGCCACGACTGCCTGTGAAATACCTGTGAATAATCGACAAATCTAGGTCAGGAGATTGCCGCCAAATACAGCACAGGTCAGCAGCATATCCCCAAACGCACAGACTACCCACCATCTTGGGCTTTGCCTTCGATGCATGCCTCCGGCCAACAGCGGCCCGAGAGTCACCAGCGCAAGTACCAGCTCGCATAGCGCAGTCCCCGCTGGCGTGATCAGCCAGGAAACATGCGTCAGGAGCAGCACGGGCGGGACAAACCCAAATAGCGCGCCGGGCCACAGCAATTTGCCCGCGCCGTACACAATATATGCAAATCTCAGAGTCCACAGATTACGGGCAGTGAACATCACCAACAGCGTCGGAACGATCAACCAGATCAACCCAAAGGGGAGCGCGACGAGACCTCCCCCCAAGATCTGGGCAATAACATTCGACGCGTCAGGCTGAGGCATGTCGTCATCGAGCATGATGCGCGCTGAGTACCGGCGAGCTTCCGGACCAACGAGTTCAGACCAGGTCGCGATGAGTTCGTTATCAGACACTAGGGTAGCAGCAGGTGGTCCGCCTTCGGCAGATCGCGGCGAGAGGCGTTGTTCACCTAGCAGCGCTCCACGCTGAAAATAGGCCATTACGGGATACCACACGCCATCCTCAAACACCACGAGACTGACAGGTAAGATCGCATACTGTTCTGGAGCCGGTCGGAGCCATCTCACACTGCCAACTCCATCCGGTGGGGTGCGGCGATCCAGGTAACGAATTACGTTGTCTCCTTCAAGTTTGGCAGATGCAGGACGATAATCTTGCGGAAAATTCAGTGGGTTGATGGTCACGCGCGAAGGATCTACGAGCGGAAATGATAGGACAAACGCGTGTTCGATGTCCGGACGGGCAATGGTGCTGGAGCTCCAAAACACGTAGCCATGTGTCTCATCCAGCCCAATTCTGAATCCTGTCAGATATTCCCCATAGGTGAGCGAAAAGGTGTGGAGATCATGCGCCGAATCAAAATTCGCGTCTGGCGCTTCGTCTGCCTGGTAGTGCAGCATCCACTGGTTGGGCACAGAAGAGGTCAGCCACACCCAATGCATATACCCTGTTCGGTCGGCGGTCGCCGCGATCGCATCAATCCGAGCCGCAAGGGGCGAATAAACCGGGCCTGGTCGCCCCTCGCGATCGACGACGAGCGCCCTGAGATAACGTTGGGCGTCTACCCACGTCACGGCCACGCGACCATCCGGCAGGCTGGAAGCGTCATACTGTTGGATATCACGGTCAAGTTCTATGGGTCCGCGGATAGTCTGACCGGATATATCGATTAGCGCACTTCGCAAACGGTTATCTTGTTCTTGCCATATGATGTGAAACGTAGTTGCGTCGGCGGGAAAAACGCGCCACGCTTGCGGAGCCACATCATTATAAGGCAAAATGCCATCTGTCGATGTGGGACCCAACGCATAAAGAGCCAACGGGGTATTCGTCGTGAGAAATGGCGCGATCACAGCATTTTCGCCAGGCGCAACCGTTAGCGCCGCCTCACTCAACGGTTCGACTGGTCCGAGATCTTGTGACTTGGGCCAATGCGCTGGCGATACTTGTGTTCTGCTTCCGACTACCCCCGCAACCGTTACAGCGATGGCCATCAACCAACAAGCATCACTCAACACGATTTGTTTGGCAAGCTTGCGAAGGTCCATACATGTGCTCGTTGGGGTTCACAACCGCAATTGTAAGGAAATTTTGACAAGTGTTTATCGAGATGACCAGAGTACAACTTTGGAAGGCTGTCGGCAAGTTGTATAATCAGAAGAATAAGGAAATGCGTCGAATCAGAATTTAGTGCGACAACTGCAGCGAAAGGCTTGCCGATGGCCGATGATATGAACGACCGGCCCGTCCCCGACGACTCTTTGAGACGAGAGACTTCTTTACTCGAAGACAGCGTGCCGCATGCCGTTATGCCGACTGAGGAACGAAAAGCCCGTGCGCAGACGTCACGGCTGACCGCTCCCTGGCGACTTCTGCTGCAAATTGGCGGCCAAAATCAGACAACTGTTGGTATTGAAGTGAAAGACCGCATCATACTGGGACGCTCTGACCCGGTCGCCACCTACTATCCTGATCTCGACCTGTCACCCTATGGTGGTCAGGAAGGCGGCGTCTCCCGGCGCCATGCGGCTATCATTCAGGATGACGACAATCAAGCGCTTTATATTGAAGATTTGAACAGTACGAACGGCACGCGCATCAATGGATTTTCGCTGGAGCCTCGCCGCCGCTACCGGCTGCGAGACGGGGATGAACTTGAATTTGGCCGCGTGCAGATGATCCTGCGTTTTGTCCGATCTCCGTACAAATAGCCTTGGTACAATCGACGTCCCACGCCATAACACCGCTGGCACCTGGCACCGCTCGACCAATGATCGCCTAAGAGAGCTATAGTGCTGAACCGGGGAATTCCGCACGGCTAAGCCTCAGAGATCGATGCGCATTTCAATCTGGCGCAGATCGATGGTATATCCCAGTTCGAGATAGGCGGGCAGTGCCGGATCGTCTTCGGCGATGTTATAGCTGTTACTATAAGCGTTAGGATAGCGGCGATGAAGAGAACTCAGAATGGCCATACTCACCGCGTGGCGATCGCTGTCAGGAGATGATGCGATGTCCACCAGTCGAATCTCATGTTTGTCGGCCCAACCCAATGCGTAGCCCACCAGATGATCGCCTTTGAGCAGCGCGTACCCCTCGATCTTGGAGCCTAACCCGGCCAATGAGTCATAGCCTCTTTGCCAGCAGTTGGGCACGTCGTGGAACTCCGCGAAGTGAGCCAGCAACGAGACACCTTTCTGGTCTTCGAGTCGGTAATCGGGTATGGGCGCGGGCACAGTCTTCGGGTTCCGATCCAACACTAATAACTGACGTATCTCCTGAAACCCGATTCGCTGATACAGCGCGTGCGCTCCTTTGTTCGCCTCAATGACTTCAAGGAATACCTGGGAAAGTCCCCGGTCATGTGCGCGACCCAACAAGAATTCCATCATCTGGCGGCCTATTCCGCGACGTCGGCGTTCTGGTACTACCCCCATACCGCCGATCCATCCCATCGTGTCTCGAATGCCCAGCAAACCCGTACCGACAATGGCGTTGTTCTCAAGCGCCGCCACCGACGCGGACAAATCGAGGTCGTCGCGTTCGATCAGGGCGCGAAAGGCTCGCACAGTCATTACAATCGGCATAAAGTAATCACTGTAGGCACGATTGAAAGCTGCCGTAAACAGTTCAAAGTTGACTGAAGATACAGGCTTGAACGTCCACTCAGACATCGGTTGAATTTCCTTACATGCACACAGATCCATTTTCTTCATTCTCGCACCAGCCTAGCACCAAAGCAAGCGCCAGAAATCCTATTCAACAACTTGCGCGTAACACCAGACAGGGTATAGTGTCAGTGTGTTTTAACACCTCAGCAAGGATTTAACTCAATGAAATCGCAGCGGCTGACACGGAGCCTGACCGACCGCATCCTCGGCGGAGTATGTGGGGGATTGGGCGGCTATCTGGGCGTTGATGCTTGGTGGGTGCGTGTGACATTCATCGTCCTGGGGTTGTTCACAGCAGGTACCGGCATTTTGATATACCTTGCGCTGTGGTACATCCTGCCACCGCAGACACTGGCGGATATCCCCCGCGACGATTCAGCCTGGCGCCGCCGCATGGCAAACCCCGAAACGGTCATCCTGATCGGTGGCGGGGTTATTGTCATGGGGCTGGTCGTTCTCGCACGCAATCTAGGTGTATTGAGCGGCGAAAATGGTGATGCGTTCTTACCGCTGGCCGTCATCGTATTCGGATTTATGTTGTTGGTTAAGCAGTTGTGGAGGGCCGCATGACCAGTACACCACGTAACAATATGTGGCCCCTGCTCATCATGGGGATCGGGGGTGTGTGGCTGCTCATGGTGGTTGGCACATTTCCCGAAGCGGTCGGCGACATCTTAAAGCGGTCCTGGCCCGCACTGACGTTCCTTTTCGGCGTGGACGTGCTGCTGGCACGGCGAAAACTGCGCCTCGGTCGGCGGCGTGTCGACTTGAGTCTTGTCGGTGTGCTGTTGACGATTGTGATTCTGGGCGGCGTTGTGTGGTTTGGCTATCAGCATCAAGCTGACGTGCTGCGCACCAATCACGTCGAGACCTTGAACCAGACACTGCCTCCTGATACAGGGCACCTTCGTGTCGATCTGAACCTCAAGCGCACGGGTGTCGTCATCACGCCCTCTGTTGAAGATACACGCTTAGTCCAGGCTGAATATCGAGGCAGCCGCGAGAGCGTGGTCACCATGGACTGGACCGTTGAAGGGGACACGGCCGTTCTCTCGGTGGTGGAAACCGCCCCGAACAGCATCCCCAAGCTAGCAGATTATGGACGCGGTATTCTGACGCTGACGCTGCCCGGAGACGCTGTGATCGACACACTCGCGTTGAGCGGCACACGCGGTGATGTTAGCGTAGACTCGCGCTTGCTGAAAATCGAACAAATCAGTCTGACTGTTGACAGCGGCAATCTCGCGCTTTACCTGCCCATGCTAGACGTTCTTCAGGGCGATCTACGCACGGATGACGGCGGAATCGACGTCTATGTGCCGTCAGGTATGGCTCTGATCCTCAAGGCCCAGGGCGGCGAACCCGATCTCCACTACGACTCGTTCCGGTATGATTATCTGAGGGATGGCACGCTCAAATACAAAGCGGGCGAGCCCTATCAGTACAGTCTCGACGTTTGGCTCAAAAAGGGAGCACCCTTGACCGTGACGGATCTTGAATAACGCTGCGCTGGGAGGCTCAACGTGAGTTGGCGTCTTGAACTCTCCGATCTCACCTGTCTTTCTATACAAATCCTGGAAGGCGCGCCGCCGCTCGTTGCCATATGGACCTCATCCCAAGAGGTCCTTTTCTATTCAGTAGAAAACGGTGCATTTTACGGGCAGTTGTCGGTCGTGCGGCCCGTAACGACTCATTCCGATGGGCTGCCCAATGACGCCGCCTGGCGATCATTTCTCGAAACGCTGAGAGGACCAAACCACGTCTATTTGTCGCCTGTCCGTACGGAATACGAGCAGTTGCTGTGCAGCTACGATGGCCGCTTCCGCGTTTACGACGACGATGCCGCCGCGCTCATCCTGGAAGTGGACCACCACCGCACGCTGCTACCGCTCGAAAGCAAAACACCGAAGATCGCGATCGGGCTGGACCGGGAACTCGGCACACTTGGTGTGCTTACCGCCGACCACCGTGTCCATGTCTATCAGCAGCATGTCTATATGCAGACCTTCCCTCTGGAGCTAAGCAGCCGCGTTCCGCCTCTTTTCCATGTCCTGGATGCCGGAACAGGTCTTGTCGTGGCCGACGATACGCGGATTCAATCGCTGGACATGATGGGCCGTACACTCTACAGTCAAGCGACAGCATCACTCATCAGCGCTGCCGCGTGCTCGCCCGGAGGAAATTGGATTGTTCTGGCAGAAACCAATTCCGGAATCGTACGCATCTACGATGAACAGCTGACGCCGACGTACCAGGATTCGGCCGCCGATCTCCTGTCCCAGGCCACACCGGTTCAACTGTGGGCCTCGTCATTACCTGCGGACACAGCGCCCCACAACCTGGATATCACCGATGATGGCACCCTGGTCTTTGTGCTCGACAATACCATCTGCCGGGTCTATATTGAGGAGTTGACGCCCCTTCCCCGGCCACGCCGCCTGTTCTGACACCGGTCATCCGCTTTCCGATCCCCAAACAGCGGGGAGCCGTGGGTTTGCGCCCTCATGTTTTGCGCTACAATTAGCGCTCTTGCCTGGCATCGCCACAACGTTACGAGTGAGGAACTTATGCAGCATCGACAGTCGATGGCGCGGCGTGTACTTCTGATCGTGGGTTTGACCATCACCCTCCTGCCCGTATCGTGGCCATCAGGGGCGTTGGCCTCCCCTGCCGTGCAGGCCGAAACGCCTGTGACGTTGCGCCTCGCTATGCCTGCTCCCAGCAGCCTCGATCCGGTACAGCTTTCCCGGTTTGACCCGGCTACGCGGGACCTGGTAGAAAGCCTATTTGTGGGATTAACACAATTTGATCCCTATTCGGGTCAGATCGTGCCATTGTTGGCGAAAAACACCACCGTCAGCGACGATGGATTGACCTGGACGTTTGAGCTACGCGACGATCTACAGTGGGTACGGTTCGACAAGGCTCAAGATCGCGTCGTTGCCGTGCGACCCGTTGTTGCTGGTGATGTGGTGTATGCGATCCACCGGGCGTGTGACCCGCGTCGCCCATCGCCGGTTACCACCAATTTGATGGTCATCCAGGGCTGCATGACAGTCACAAACGCATTTTCCGAAGCGATCAACGATGTGTTTCTGGCACGTGAGATCGGAGTGAAGGCAACTGGTCCCAACTCGCTGGAGGTCAGACTTCTATTTCCGACCGGCTTCCTGGGTACGCTGCTCAGCACGCCCGAAACACGCCCCCTACCGCGTGAAACCGTGTCCGCCGTCGAGGACTGGACCTCAGCCGATTCCATTATCACCGACGGTCCGTTTGTGCTGCGTGCGTCCACCTCAACGGGCATGACTCTCGTGCGCAATCCCTTTTGGCCCGATCCTATACCGGGTAACATCGACCAAATTGAGGTAACGTACACATCAACCGATACCTCTGCAGTTGACTTGATCGCCAATGATCGCGTGGATTACGTCCGGCTGGATGCGACAAATGCGGCCAATGGGCGTGCCGCCTTACCCGACCTGTTCCACACAAGCGACGGCATCACCATGACGCTGCTCGGATTCTCACACGATCGGGCCGTCGTGAACCAGCCCGACATGCGCCGCGCGTTGTCGTATGCCATTGACCGCCAGGCATTGGTCGAGCAGTTCTTCCCCAGCCAGATGCGCGCCGCAGATGGCCTGGTGCCGAACAACGTGATTGCCGCCCCGTTAGTTGATGAAGACCTGTACGATCCCGCTCAGGCGCAGTCCTACCTGGAATCGGCAGGTTATGCCAATTGCAACGGCATGCCCGAGCCGATCACACTGCTTGTGCCAGACGACGATCCCGTTTGGTTGACGCTGGGACAGGCCATTGCGCAGCAGTGGACAACGGTGCTTGGCTGCAATGCCGCCTTGTTCAACGTCGACACCGTGTCGCGCTCGCTGCTGATCGACATGGCGCATTCGACCTTCGATCCGGAGAAAGTCACGCGCTCCCACATCTGGCTGGCCTCCTGGAGCGCTGATTATCCTGATGCCAACGCATGGCTGACTGATACGCTCGAGTGTCAATTCGGGTACATCCGCACCGGGCGCGAATGTAGCGATGCCGATACTGCGATGGATCGCGCCGCGGCCGAGGTTGATCCAACTATGCGGGCTACTCTCTACACGCGAGCCGAGCAGTCGCTGGTTGGCCAAAATGGCTCATTCCCTATCACCCCGCTGCTCCTTTCTACGGAATCCTGGCTGGTGCAGCCCTGGCTTTCCAACGTGAATGACTCCGGCGCGGCTCGTTTTGACTCCTGGATGATCGACGCAAGCCAGCAGTAACGCTGATCCTTTGTGCGGTTTGATTTGCCCCGAAGCAGAAACAGGCAGGAGCGAAAGCTTCTGCCTGTGTTATTGGTTGCAAAATCCGCAGGATCACCCGCTGCGCTGCTGGAAATTAACCCAATATGAGGTCAATATCGAGGTGCCATCCTCAGCAGTATCGCATTCCACCGCGTCAACTACCGGCGGGCTGCCCACCAGATCGGGCACTGAAACCGCATAGGATCGACCCGCCGTCATATCGTAATCGGCATACCCCGCCTCGCGCTCCGGTTTGAGACCAGTGAAGAACGACTCCTTCACATTGCCACTCCACGTCACTGTAACCTGCACGCCCGGGGTCCCTCTACCCAAACGATCGTAGACACGCACCTCGATCACGCCGCTGTGCAGCGGATCACAAAACGACTGGACACGTGTCACCGAATATCCACCCGAAATCGGCGTGCTAGTCGGAACAACGGGGCGGTTGGGGGTGATCGTCGGGAGTGGCGGCGTTGGGGTCTTGGTGGCAGGCGGAGTCAGCGTCGGCGTGAGGGTAAAGGTCGGTATGGGCGTGGCGAAAGTCACCGGTGCAGGCGTGGGATACAACCCGTCCCCACAACCGCTCGCCCCTTGTGGGCGATAAAGCTGTTCCATAGCACGAATCACGCGGATGTCGCTGTTGGTAACTGTTTTCCCCTGTTTTACACGGTCACACGCGGTTTGCGCCACGAGACCCCACACATCCTGGTCCGGTCGCAGCGCGCGCAGCCGGTTGAAAGCTGTAGTCAGATCGTGATTGGTAGCGTAGCTCAAAGCAACCGCAACAATATAATCTTCGCGCGCCTGGTCGCTCAGTTGCCAGGGGGCCGTGTTGCGCTCAACAACAGGATCGATTTCCCACGTATAAAACAATCCCGCGGCAATGCCCAGCGCGACCCCCAGGATCATGGCCAGCCACGAAACTCCATTACCGGTTCGGAGATGTCTGCTCGAGTTCATAGCTTCACGGTTGGATAGGCGTAGGCACAGGTGTCAGGCGGTATATTTCCATAATGGGAGTCAGGCGCCCCAGGGCTTCAGAGAGAGCCACCATGACCGGAATGCGGGGGACATTGCTTTGACTGATATAACGTTCTGTAAGTCTTTGTACATAATCAAATATATCGCCCCCCTTCCCCAATCCTTCTAAACGCTCGACGGCCGCCTTGGGGTCCCGATCATACTGATACCCCTCAGCAACCATCACCGTATATTCCTCCTGATAGTGGGGCGCGAGTGCCGATAACGGGCTATTCGTATACTCCACAGGGAACTGTTCCCAGCCCAAAAATACACCAGCCGCCAAACCAATTAACACACCAATCAGAAGGGAGCCCACATAACGTTTTGTCATTGTGCTGCTCCTCACCTCGACCGAAGGCCACTCCCTTGTTATAATCCGCTTTCGGGTGATCGTACAACATATCAATTTATGCCGTCAAAAAACAAAGCCGGGATACTCACGATCCCGGCTGAATGACCCGCAAAAATAAATGCCGAAGGTGGGAGTCGAACCCACATGGGTTTCCCCGCGCGATTTTGAGTCGCGTGCGTCTGCCATTCCGCCACTTCGGCTTAATTAGGTAGAAAGTATATGCTGGTTGGCTCAATTCGTCAATAAGGTTTTTCGATTTTCTCCTGATCAATCTGGGCAATTGGATCACGCATGGACGAGAATAAGCTGATTCAGGACGCCAAGCATGGCGATGTTGAAGCCTTCAACCAGCTGGTGCTCACGTATCAGGATTACGCGTATACGGTGGCTTATCGCATCATGGGGGACTCGCCCGCCGCCGCGGATGCCACGCAAGAAGCGTTCATTGCGGCCTACCGCAAACTCAGCCAGTTTCGCGGCGACGTCTTCAAAGCCTGGCTGGCACGTATCGTCGTCAATGCGTGCTATGACGAGCTGCGCAAACGTCGAAGACGCCCGGCTTCTTCCTTGGACGAGCTGCCCGATATTGCGCCCGCCGCCAACCTCGAATTTCACACAACGCTGGAAACGCCGGAACAGCACATCCAACGTGTAGAGCTGCAAACCGCCATACAGGACTGCATTAACGCGTTACCAGATGACCAACGTGTCGTGGCGGTATTGTGCGATGTCGAGGGCTACAACTATCAGGAAATTATGACGATCGCGGAGCTGCCACTTGGCACCGTCAAATCACGTCTCAGCCGGGCACGCAGCCGTTTGCGGGATTGTTTACAGGGTGTGCGGGAACTTTTGCCCGCCGCATACCGTCTTATGAACGAATGAAGTTTCACGCGTAGCAAAGAATCGGTAGGAAACACGAAAGAACTATGTCTGCGTCTAACCATTTGCCTTCCGAGCGTGACAGCGAGCTGCTCTCGGCCTATCTGGACGGAGCGCTAAGCCCGCGCGACAACGAAGCGCTCGAGAAGAGGCTTGCCCGAGACGACACGTTGCGCAGCCAACTGGACGCTTTGCGCAGTACGGCGCAAATGCTGCGCATGCTGCCGCCGCTGAGAGCACCGCGTGATTTCACGCTAGATCCCGCCCTATACCAGCGCAAGAGCGCCTGGTGGCAGCGTCTCTTTGAGTCGGGTCTGGTGCTGCAAGTGTCCGGAGCGGTCGGAACGGTTGCAGCCATCGCACTGATCGTCCTGGCCATGACCCTTAACACCCATCGCCAGGCGCAGCCCTCCGCCCAAAAGGACACCGCGGACAGTGTCGCGCTCCAGCCCAGCCCGACGGCTGCCCCATCGTCCACCACGACCCCAACCGGCGACGAGGAAGCGGGCACAGCCATCGCCTACAGTGGCGAAGGTCTGTTCCAGGCTACTCTGGCCATGCAAAGCACCTATTACGCCCCACAACCAACCGCTGGCTCCGGTGTGGATCAGGCACAGGGGGCTTTTCGGGAAACTGCGTCGACTGGCACGCCACCGCCCACCGAACCTATTGCGGCCGAAGCATTCGCAGCTGCGGCGGCGGATACATCCGCAGCGGGTGCGGCTGCCCAGGACGAGCAGCCCATGCAGCCTCTCGCGAATGAAGGGGAAGCCAACGCCCTGAGTGCGGCACCGCCGGCAGCCCTCCCCCAGGCCGCGGCCCCGTCTCCTTTGACCGCTGCGGCAACACCCACCAGCGCGGCAGTCGGACAGACGGCGGACAATCTGGCTCCAGGCCAAGCAAATGGCGGGAGCGAAAACGCGCCGCAAGAACTTCAGGAACCGCCGGGTGTCGCGGACACCACGTTATCAGATGCGGGCCAGGAAGAAGCCGTCGTCGCGACGCCAACCCTTGCCGCCACCGCTGCGCCGTCGACTGGACCCGCCGTAGTCGAACGCGACGCAGCGCGTCAAAGCGACAAGGCCCGCACAGAAACCAGTCATCCCTGGTGGTTAGCCGGAATTGGCGCCGTGGTTCTTGCGTTCTCAGTGTCAATTTTCGCAGTTGGTCGCAGAAAGGCACGCCCCGCATGAGAGCCCCCGTCAATTACTGCCAGGTCTGCGGGCACAGCATGGACCACCGACAGGCGTATGGCAAAATCCGCCCGGTATGCCCCGCGTGCGGATTCATCTATTTCGCCGATCCGAAAGTGGCCGCCGTCGCCTTTATTGAACAAGATGATCGCGTATTGCTCGTCCAGCGCGCCATGAATCCTGAGCGGGGAAAATGGGCGCTACCAGCGGGGTATATCGATTATGGTGAAGACCCACGCGCGGCGTGTATCCGTGAGGTGCGCGAAGAAACCGGCCTGGAAATCACCGTCTCGCGCCTGATTGCGGTGGAAAATGGCCCGGAGGAATTCGGAGCCTCCATCGTCATCATTTTCGCGGGAGAGATCATGGGCGGCAGTGCCCACGCCCAGGACGACGCGGACGCGCTGATGTGGTATGCGGCGCACGATCCGCTGCCCGATCTGGCGTTTGATAGCACGCACGCTATGCTGAAACTGTGGCTGGGGCAGCATCGTCCGCAAACTTGAGCGTGGGGTTACTCCTGGGCGTGTAACGTGCTCATCGTGGCGATCCACTCCGGCGTCATCCATAACCGCCAGTAAATCTGGACCAACAGCGGAGCGTAACGTTGGGCGAAAATGCCAATGCGCGCCAGCATCCCGCCCAGGATTACTTCTTGCTCGCCACGTACCAATGCCAGAACCGATCGTTCCGCCACGTCGTCCGGGTGCTCAACATCGAAGCCGTACCGCCCTACCAACTCCTCTACGTCAGGATTAAAAAGTTCGGTGTGCGTCCAGCCAGGCTGCACCAACGTAACGTGCACGCCGGTGCGATGTAGCTCCCGCCTCAATACGTCCGAAAATCCCGACAAACCGTATTTGGCGGCGGTATAGCTAGAGAACATCGGCACCGCCAAACGGCCCAACCCGGACCCAACGTTCAGCAGAT
The DNA here is from genome assembly GCA_963826505.1 of uncultured Chloroflexia bacterium. Taxonomy (GTDB): domain Bacteria; phylum Chloroflexota; class Anaerolineae; order Aggregatilineales; family Aggregatilineaceae; genus CAWGXG01. Next base: position 825,738 of record CAWGXG010000008.1, on the reverse strand, counting down.
ACCCGTGCCGCTGTGCCAACATATGCGGCAGCACCATTTGCGTCAGACGGATTGGCGCCCATAAATTCACGCGAATCATTTTTTCAATAAGGTCCGGTTCCTGTCGTTGAAGCGGACCGCCGACCATGATGCCCGCATTGTTCACCAGTACATCGATCCGCCCAAAACGTTCCAGAGTCTCATCGACCACGCGTTGTAGCTGGGCCTCGTCCGAAATATCTGCCGGGATCACCAATACATCGGTGGTATAAGGTTCAATCTCGCGGCGAACAGCCTCAAGCCGTTCGGCCCGCCGCGCCACCAGGACCACCCGCGCCGCGCGACGCGCAAACGCAAATGCCAGCGAACGTCCCACACCCGATGACGCCCCAGTGATGATTACGACCTTGTTATTCAGCACCAGCGTCGAATGGCGGGGCCGAAAATAGCGCACGGCCCAATAGGCACCGCCCCCTACAGCCGACAGAAACGCCAGACCCCGTGCGACACGCATCACACGCTCCCTTTTATGCAGAGATTTGCCGTGTAGTACATTTTCAGCCTTTCCGCGCGATCAATAATCTGGTTCACGCCGAAGGTCAGCGGCGTAAATGTGGTCCGCGTCATCACTTGGAGCAGGGCAGGGATTCCCAGTACTCCGAATTGGATACCCTTCGGCACCAGGGGGAAATAGGGTACATCCCATAGCCCGTCCCCAAAATGGCGCAGCACCCGGAATCCACTGGTCTCACACCATCTCCGCCACTGCGCTGGAGACTGTACATTGATATGCGTTGGGTCTTTGCCGATAGCATCCGTCTGGGGGTCCTTGAAGCGGCGCAAACTGTAGCCCGGATTGGGTGTGGCAAACAAAAACAGCCCGCCGGGCACCAGCAGACGATGCACCTGCCGGATCGTATCGGCGGGATCGGGCAAATGCTCGACCAGATGCAGCGCCACGACCGCCGCGAACTCGCCATTTCCAAATCGCGAGAGATCGTCCGCACTCATGGCAATGCCCTGCGCGTGCGGTGCGTTGCGCTTGAGCTGCTCAATGCTGTAATCGGCGATGTCAATCCCCACGCAGGCAAAATCATCTTGCAGCAATCCCAGCAGATGCCCCAACCCGCAGCCCATCTCCAGCAGTTTTCCGCCGACCGTCGGGAGCGTAACGCCGGACCAGCGCCGCATAATAACGTCGGGCAAACCAATACATGCTATAGCGCCCCAATGGACGATCGGCATAGTTATAGTTTTCGAAATATTGCTGTCCATACTCCTCTAGCGGCACACGCGGGGAGGAGTGATCTTGATTGGAATCTGGAGTATGCACTTCACGCCCATTCCTGTGTCATCATCCGCTTCACCAACAAATACACATGCCAGCAGTCAAACACTCACCAGAATATCAACCGGCGTGTACGAACAAGCCCGGCCGCTAATAAAACAAGGCGACCGAGCGTGTCGCCTTGTTATCGCTTGTCTTCACCTGCGGTGCAGGCCCGATGTCCGGTCACCCGCCAAATGCCAGGGTAATGCCCTTCGCCATATCGAACAACAGGTATGGGAATATTCCCAAGAAGAGAGTCCCGACAGCAGCAATGCTGATGGCCCATGCCAGGGGCCAAGCCACGTGCGCTTCAGGTTCTCCTTCCTCGAAATACATGTACCAAACGATCCGTAGATAGTAGTACGCTGAGATAAGGCTGGTCAACACGCCAATGATGGCTACCGGAATAAGGTCCGCCGCCAGCGCCGCCTTGAACACGAACCACTTGCCGACGAATCCCGCCGTCAGCGGAACACCGGCCAAGCTCAGCATGAATACCGCCATCGATGCGGCCAGCAGCGGCTGGGATTTGGAAAGCCCGCGCGTACTGTCGATGGAACTGCCGGTCGTCTCGTCCTTTTCGATGGCGAGCAAAATCGAGAAGGCGCCAACATTCGTGAAGGCATAGGCCATCAGGTAGATCGCCACAGCGCGCGCCGCCTCATCGGTCACGTTCGCCGACCCGGACGCCGCCACCGCGATTAGAATATACCCGGCATGGGCAATACTCGAATAGGCTAGCAGTCGCTTGAGATTGCTTTGAACGATCGCCACCACATTGCCCAGGATCATCGTCAGCGCGGCCACCAGCCAGATGGTATCTTGCCACGCGGCGACCGAATGGCCCTGAAGCACGAAACTGGACATGCCCGATCCGAACACACGAACCAACGCCGCGAACCCGCCGACTTTGGCGGCCACACTCATGTAAGCCACGACCGAGGTCGGTGCGCCCTGGTACACGTCCGGCGTCCACATGTGGAATGGCACCGCCGCCACCTTGAATCCCAGGCCCACCAACAGCAGGCCGGAGCCCACCAGCATGAGATATTTCGAAGAAGTATCTCCCGCAACCACATCCCGGCCAGCCACCCAAATGCCATTCAGATCGGTGGTACCGGTCGCTCCATAGATCAGCGCAATGCCGTATACCAGGAATCCGGAAGCAAACGCACCGAGGATGAAGTATTTTAGGGCACTCTCTTCAGATGCTTCGTCCGGCCAGCGAAAACCGCTCAAGATATAAAGCGGAATCGACAGCAGCTCAAGCGCTACAAAGATAACCACCAGGTTCCCCGCCGCGCCCATAAACATGGCGCCCACGGTGGTGAACAGCAGAAGGTAATAGTACTCCCCTCGCTGCCGATCGATGCGATCCAGATAATTGTATGCCACCATCACACCCAGCATACCGGTAGTGAGCGCGATAACGTTGACGACATCTGTGAATTGATCGGCCATGTACATTCCAAAGAAGACCGGTTTCCCGTTCCCAAACTCTACGGTTCCGGTCATCGACAACAGCGCCAACACCAGCGATACACCCAACCCGGTCATCGCTAGCCCAGCCGTGATGTATTTCCGATTCTTCGGGATGAAGACATCGACGAGCATAAAAATACACGCGCCGACAGCCAATAAAGTGATTGGAAGCGTTGCCGCGACGTTGAGATCACCCAAACTTGGAACTTCAAACATCGGTCGCTGCCACCCTTACTGCCCGCTCATGGACATGACGTAGGTATTTACGTGGTTAACCAGATCCTTTACCGAGCCATCCATGTACTTGAAGAAGAACCCCGCCTGCAAGCCAATCACAAAAATCATGATCAGAATCGGCACAAGCGACCACACTTCCTGCCAGCGCAAGTCGGGCAGGTGCATGTTTTCCTCTTTGTCCAGCGCACCCATGAACACAGAATTGAACATATACAGCAGGTATACAGCCGCCAGAATGACGCCAATCGCGGCGAAGAATGTGAACCACCAGCTCAACACCTCTGATCCGGATGACCCCAACAGGATGGTGAACTCGCCAACGAAGCCGTTGAGCCCCGGCAGCCCCATGCTTGACAACACCACTACCAAGGCCACGCCGCTGTACATCGGCATGGCGCGCCAGATACCACCGAAGGCCGCCATCAATTTGGTGTGACGCCGCTCGTACAATACGCCAACCACCAAGAACAAACCGCCCGTGCTGACGCCGTGATTGACCATTTGGAGCACGGCCCCCTGAATGCCCGCAGAATTGAGCGCAAAAATCCCAAGCATGACGAAGCCCAGGTGGCTGATAGACGAATAGGCCACCAACTTCTTCATGTCCTTCTGGCCGTAACTGACCCAGGCCCCATAGATAATGCCAATAACCGCCAGAACAGCGATATATGGCGCGAAGGTCTTGCTAGCCTCCGGGAACAACGGCAGGTTAAACCGCACAAAACCATACGTGCCCATCTTCAGCAAAACGCCCGCCAGGATGACCGACCCCGCCGTAGGCGCTTGCACGTGGGCATCCGGCAGCCAGGAATGCAGCGGCCACATAGGAACTTTGATGGCGAACGCCAGGCCGAACGCCAGGAACAGCCAGCGGCCTGTCGTGGTGCTGATGCTCAGCTCGCCGCTGTCCAACATGGCGACAATATCCGGCACGCTGAATGTTCCCGCTTTGTTGCCCAACCACAAAATCGCCAGCAGCATCAGCAAACTGCCAGCCATGGTATACAAGAAGAACTTCACGGCGGCATAAATCCGCTGCTCGGCACCCCAAATGCCAATCAAGAAATACATCGGCACCAGGGTGACTTCCCAGAAGATGTAGAACAGGAACAAATCTTGCGCGACAAAAACGCCGATCATCGCCCATTCCATGAGCAGCAGGAACAGGTAATACAGCCGCACGCGATCCTTGATGGCTCGGAAGGACGACAATATTGCCAGTGGCATGATGAATGTCGTCAGCAGCACAAGCCAGATGCTTATGCCATCCACGCCAACGTAATATCGGATATTGAACGTATCTGCGGAGATCCAATCCACCCTTTGGACCATCTGCAGGCCAGCGATCCCGGCATCAAAGTTTCTCAGCAGCAGCAAGGAAACGCCGAAGGTGATCAGCGATGCGGTCAAGGCTCCCCAGCGATAAGCCTGCTCGGTCCGTGCGAACAAGAGCACGAGCACAAGCCCCACCAGGGGCAGCATGAAAACCACAGTGACCATCGAGATGTCTTCCATAAGATTTCGGTCCCTCTGTGTTACAAGCCTAGCCAATCACGGATCAACGGAAACAGGATCAGAAACAGAACAAGTATTGACCCAAACAGCACGCTCAACGCGTACATGTGAACGTACCCGGTCTGAACACGGCGCAGCCGCTGTGCTGCCCGGCGCGTCACATGTCCCACACCGTCAAAGAAGCGATCAATGATGCCCTTATCAACTTCTTGCGAGAGAATACCCGTCGCACGGTTGAAGGGATCGCGGATCAAGCGTTCGTGCACAAAATCATGCCAGAACGACCAGTCCACGCGTTCGGCCAGAAAATAAGCCGCCCTACGATACGGGAACACAAAAGCCGCGTAATAGAATTCGTCCCAGTGCAGCTTGGCATTCGACAGTGCAAAAGCGCGGGCGGTACGTTCGTCAAGCTCGAACGGGTCGCGTTTCAAGTCCTTGAGAACCTGATCATTATAGATCCGGCGCGCCAGATAGATGGCCGCCAACGCGACCACCACGGCAAATGTCGCCAGCAGCAGGTTCGCCGATCCCGCGTGAGCATACGTCACACTGTGCTCAAGGAAACTGGTAAAATGGTGCTTTCCAAACAGCCACCCCAAGATCGGGAACCCGCTGGGCACGTTGATGAAGCCAATCAGCAGACTCAGCGTGGCCAGAGCAATCAAGGGGTAGGTCATCAGGCGAGAAGATTCTTCCGCATGATCTGCGGCTGCGTGGCGTGGTTCGCCCAGAAATACCAGACTCACCTGTCGCCACATGTAGAACGCCGTGAAGGCAGCGGCAACGACCAGCAGTACAAACCCGATATAGCCGCTGAGTTTGCCTTCGTCCACGCCGACTTTGAGCGAATCAAGCAGAATTTCATCCTTGGACCAGAACCCCGCAAACGGGATAACTCCGGCAAGCGCCAGCGTGCCAAAGATGTAGGTCCAATAGGTGATCGGCATTTTCCGGCGCAGTCCGCCCATCGTGCGCATGTCTTGAGGATCGAATTCCTCCTCATGCTCGCCATGGCCTTCGTGCGCAACATGATGATGGCCATGTTCCATGCCATGAATCACCGAGCCAGAACCCAGGAACAACAATGCCTTGAAACACGCATGCGTCACGAGGTGGAACATGGCCGCTGCATAGGCGCCGACGCCCACCGCCGTCACCATGAACCCAAGTTGGCTGACCGTGCTGTAGGCCAGGACGCGCTTGATATCCCACTGTCCTATCGCGATAAACCCGGCCACCAACGCCGTAGTGGCCCCAATGAGTGCCACCAAGAACGATGTTGCATCAGCCGCGTGATAGAACACATTCGCGCGGACCATCATGTAAACGCCAGCGGTCACCATCGTGGCCGCGTGGATCAAGGCGCTGACCGGAGTCGGACCGGCCATAGCGTCAGGCAGCCATACAAACAGCGGGATTTGCGCGCTCTTACCCGTGGCACCCAGTAAGAAGAACAAGGTGATGAGCGTCAAAGCCGCCTTAAAGCTCAGGGACACCTTTCCGAACTTGACCTGGTGATTCCCTTCATCCAGCCACTGCTGCGCCTGATTGAATACCCCAACCGGGCCCGTATACTGCTCGGCCGGTGCTTCCTCGGTCACTGCCGGAGCAAAGAGCGGAGCGGCGGCCTCGGCATGATGTGCGATAGGTTCCTCGCCGGGGTTATAGAACGTCAGTGTGCCGAACGTCCAGAATGTCATCAGAACGCCCAGGATCAATCCGAAATCACCGACACGGTTGGCAATAAACGCCTTACGCGCCGCGTCGCTGTTCTTCCACCCCACACCGTCCGGTCTATCAAACCAGAACCCGATCAGAAGGTAGGAGCACAACCCCACGCCTTCCCAGCCCACGAACATCATCAAGAAATTGTTGCCCGTGACCAGGATCAACATGAAGACCAGAAACATGTTCATATACACGAAGAAACGCGGGAAGCGTGAATCGCCGTGCATATAGCCGATGGCATAGATGTGGATCAGCGTCCCGACACCGGTCACCACCAGCATCATCGTTACGCTCAACGAGTCCACCCGGAAAGCCCAGGGGATGGACACATTAGCGGATGGAATGGTGATCCAGTCGGAGAGCAGAGGCGCGTTGACCACCGCTGGACCGTAACCGGTATTCACCTGCGCCAACCATAACAACACCGCTATCAAGAAGGCCGTTCCGCTGGCCCCCACCGCAACGATACCAACGCCACGTTCGCCGAAATACTTCCCGGCGAACAGGTTGAGCAGCATCCCAGCCATGGGAACCAAAACAATGAGCGGTACGAGGTCGAAAAAGTTTTCCATGGGCGTTTCCCTGGAGTTTATGCGTTAAGTCCCACAGTTCGAACCAAATTCAGCACGCGATCAATCTTTGAACAGGTGCAGTCCGTCAATATCGATGCTCTTCTTGGTTCGGAAAATCGCCACGATTAACGCCAACCCAACCGCGACTTCGGCGGCGGCCACTGTCATGACGAAAAACACCATCAACAGGCCGTCGCCATTGGCCCATTGATGCGCGAACGCGGCGAGCGCCAGATTACCAGCGTTTAACATCAGCTCAACCGACATAAAGACGAGAATCGCGTTGCGCCGCAGCAAAACACCCATCGCGCCCATGATAAACAGAACCGCGCTTAGCAGTATGTAGAGTTCTATTCCAACGTCAAGAGATTCCATCTGAATTCCCCCTCAACCACCGTAAGTGCGCTGCGCCCTATTTGCTCGAATTCGCCGGTAACAGGCTGTTCAAGTCCAACGGGTGGATTCGCCAGGCGACGTTCCGTACGGCGGCGTGGTGTCAATGATTCGTGCGTAAGTACGATAGCCCCAATCATCGCTACCAGCAGCAATAAACCCACAACCTCGAATGGCAGCACGTACTTGGTGAACAGCAGGCGCCCCATGTGCGTCGGGCTGCCAAACAACGGGCTAGAATCTCGACTCAAGCGATACGACAACGTTTTGAAACGAGTTATCCGGTTGGCGCTGTTCGGTGAACACCAACAGCACTGACGTGTTCGCATCGAACGCGGTGTCCTTCAAAGCCGCCAGGCGGGTGCGATCGTTGCCGTGTTGGTAAAGACCAATGGTGTAGGTGCCTTTGACCAGCGTTGCAGAACCCGCCTCTCCATAGGGCAGGTTGCCAACCAGTGTTTCGCGCGCCCCGGTCTCATCAATGACATCCACGGCCAGATAATCGGGCAGCCCGTTCACCGCCAGGACATTCAGCCCTTTTTCCTTGCTGTTGAATCCGATCGCCTCAGATGCCACCACGATGTCCGGGCCCGGCGTCGTCGTACGTCCCACCGCCACGAACGTCACAGCCTCGCTCTTGTCGAGGATCACGTTTTGAGACGCCAAAGGTGTTGCTGTGGCGGGATCGTCGCCCGCAGCAAAGAGCGCAACGGCTAATTCACCGGTATGGAACGTCTCGAAAGAGGTCGCCTCGTGAAAATCCAGATCTTGGGCGATCGTCGTCCCATCGACGTATACATCAACCGGCCCTACCCCATCCATCGCGTTGACCGCGCGGATATAAGGCTGGGTCTTGCTCTGGCTGGGTTAGCCCGATATCGCCGTCGATAATAGCGACGCTCACAGTAGCAAAAAACGCCAAAGCGAGCAAGAGGATGGCAGGTGTAACCCAACGGAAGCGTGGTTGGACCGAAGGCTGCACTTGTTCGGCGCCCAACAGCATGATCACGAAAAGGAACAAGACCATGATCGCGCCAGCATAGACCGTGACCTGGACCATCGCGAGAAACGGCGCATTGAGCATGAGGAAAAAGAACGCGATGCATGCAAAGTTGAGGATCAGGAAGAGCGCGCTGTGTATGGCGTTCTCACTGAGCAACATCAACGCTGCGGAGATTATCGCCACCGCCCCCACAATGATAAAAAGCGTCAGTTCCATTTATCTGTCGTCCTAATATCTGCGAGCGGCCAAACTCAGGACCATCAACATCTGAATGCAGAATGCAGTGTAGCTCAAGTCCACCGGGAAGCCAAGCAGTCGGCCCCCTGGGCGCGATCCCCTACACTACTTCGGATCCTCCATCACAGGGATCGAGCGCGTGAACTTTCCCGGTTCGGTTTTCTGGGGCGTGCCTGACACCCCCGGCGGCACAGGATCGATGAGCATGTCTTTCGTGTACACTGCATCGCGCCGATCGTTGAAACTGAGACGGAACTCGTGTTCCAACACAATCGCCTCGGTCGGACAAGCGTCTTCGCAATAGCCACAGAAGATGCACCGCAGCATGTTGATTTCGTACGTTTTTGCGTAACGCTCACCCGGGCTGAAGCGTGCCTCATCGGTATTTTCAGCGGCCTCGACCCAAATCGCATCCGCTGGACACGCTGCCGCACACAGGGAGCACCCGATACATTTCTCGAGCCCGTTATCGTACCGTTTGAGCGCATGTCGACCCTTATAGCGCTCGCGCAATGGCCGTTCCTGCTCAGGATACTGAACAGTTACCGGACCTTCCAATATGTGCTTAATGGTTGTAGCAAATCCGCGTACGAGATTCATCCTCTACTCCCATCGCTCCAAAACAAAGACCGACTCCCTGCCATCCGGCGAGAACTCATTTTGAGTCCTTGTTTCGGCTACTTCGTTTCGCTTGCGATCCTGACGCACCAAACACCCTATCCAGCAGATGCAGCGCCGTCGTTCCGACTCCCTGCCCGCCAGACAGTGAGACAACCTCCACCCGGCTGGCCGATCGGGGATCGGACTTCCGTCCTACACGGCTTAGCCAAATGGATGCGGTCACCAAGAATATTACCCAAAGCGCCGCTGACAATACTTCCGTTGTACCTGCGCCAAGCTCATCCGACAACACCACCGCCACCGCCGACCATGCCACTGCTACCAAAGCCAGCGGAAGCATTACTTTCCACCCAAAGGTCATCAACCGATCATAACGAATGCGGGGCAGTGTCGCACGTATCCAAATCATCATAAGCAGCAGGGCGACGACCTTAAGTCCATAGACAATCGGCCCAAGCAGCGGAAATTTGTCCACATAGACGAAGTGGTATCCGCCAAAATACATGGCAGCGCCCACGGCACTCACCGCGATCATGCCGATATATTCCGCCAGATAGAACATGGCGAATTTCATACCGCTGTATTCGGAGTGATAGCCCGCCGTTAATTCTTGCTCAGCCTCTGGCATATCAAATGGCGCGCGGTTGACCTCGGCCAGCAGCGCGATAGCCATAATCGCTGCCGCCACCGGATTTCGGAAGACAAACCATCCCAGAATCGGGGTCGAGTTTTGACTATCGATAATGTCCCCCACGCTCATCGACCCGGCGAGCATTACAGGGACCACCATGGCCAGCCCCATACTCAACTCGTAGCTGACCATTTGCGCAGAAGACCGCAACCCGCCCAACATCGAGTACTTGTTGTTGCTCGACCATCCCGCCAGCACAATGCCGTAGATGCCGATGCTGGTAATGCCTAACACCCACAACACCCCGACATTGACGTCCACCAACCCCTGGGACATGCGGTACCACTTTCCATCAAACCAGGGGACGCTGATCTTCGGACCAAACGGCACGACGGCCAATACAATCAGCGCGGGCACGACCTTGATCACCGGAGCCAGCCAGAAGATCACCTTCTCGGCGGCGACCGGAGTAACGTCTTCTTTGAAAATCAATTTGATGCCATCCGCTACGGGCTGTAGCAACCCGTATGGTCCGGCGCGGTTCGGCCCAATACGGGCCTGGATGAACGCCAACACCCTGCGCTCCAAGACCGTCGTATAAGCAAAGCCGGTGAGCAGAACCACAAAAAGAATCAACGAAGTCAGAATGGAATGAATCACCGTACAGGTGAACTGTCCGCTGCACTCCACTACGACGCTGGATGCACTTGGTCCAAACATCCGACATTACTCCTCGATTTTGGTCACGGTACACGCGGTGGGTACAGTCGGCACAAGGGTTTTGCTGAGTTGAAGCGGCAGCAAGACTGTTCCCTCGGGCGCGGCGCCGTTGACGCGTGCCACAACTTCGACACGAGTCGGTCCGGCCATTATGGCAACCCGATCCCCATGTGCGATGCCGTGCGCTTCAGCATCCGCGCTGTTTAGCTCAGCATACGGTTCGGGGACGCGCTGGTGCATCACCGCGCTCGGTTCAAACAGCATATCGCGGTCATACAACACGCGGATTGGCACCGCCACTAACCCGCTGGGCTTGGCTATCTTCGACTGCACAGGGCGCACAGTGAGGCCGTACTTCTCTTTTTCTGCGTTCGTCTGCCACTGGATACCCGTCCCACCGCGATTACTGTACGCGGTGCCGCCGTAATATAGATCTTCGCGGCCGACCTCTGGGAACTGGGGCTCAACTTCAGCGAGATTTGGATACCCCATCTCAGTGTATCGGAGCACATGCTGTGTGATCTCGCGCATAACCAGACTCGGGGAGACACGCGGTTTTGTACCGCCCCGCATCCCAGCGCCGATGTGAGCGAAGGCTTTCCAGCCCGGCAGCGTATTGTCTAGCGGCGTCTGAGCCATGTAGAAACGCTGGACACGCCGCAACCCATTGGTGTACGTGCCCTCGCGTTCGGCAAAGCTCTGTACGGGCAAAATCACGTCTGCCAGCTCTGCCGTTGGGGTCATGAACTGCGCAGCCAACACGACAAATTGCGCGTCGGCCAGCACCCGCGTCGCCTGTTCATCTTCAGACGCCGGATCGGCCTCGCCAATCACCCACATCGCGGGCGGCTTGGCGAATAATGCCGCCGTAGCCTCAGCCGAATAGCCCATATCCAGGGCACCCTGGAAATTGGCACCCGACCACACCGGCACCAGACCGTTGTTCGGTCTTGCGACGTGTCCCGTGATGATGACAAAGTTCGCGGCCGCCTGCATCAATTCAGCATGCTGTTCGAGTGTAACCCCTTCACCGCCCACAAACACGAGCAGGTCGTCCGCACTCAACAACACGTCAGCCGCGGCAGACTGTGCCTTCGGGACGCGTTTGCCCTTCAGTGCGGCTTCAAAGTCAGCGTACCCTTCGACCCGGCTGCCAATCAAATCGGAATCGGTTTTGTCGTTCCGCCGAGCTATCGCGGCAAAGTTGTCGAGAATTTCGATGGCTTCGCCATAACCATACGTCACGACAGCAGACGCATAGTGATCAAGTTTCGTCGGGCGCGCGTTGGCCACCACGACTTTCGCCCCGCGATCAGCGGCCTGTTTGACCTGGAGCCACCAGATCGGCGCTTCTTCCTCCAGATCGGAGGCAATCACCAGGATGGCGCTGCCGGCCCCCATGTCTTTGAGCTGCGTTCCGACACCTGCCCCAACCTGCGTGACTTGCTCCACGCCGGTCATGGTCGCGGGCCATACGCCAAGTTGGCAATCCGGATGAGTCAGCCGGGCCAGTTTGCGTAGTTCCCACAGGTCCTCATTCGACAGACTCGGCCCCGCGAGAAAACCAACCTGGTCCGCGAACTGCGCTAAGCGTGTCGCCACTTCTTTGTGCGCCGTGGCCCAGTCGATCTCCACCCATTCGCCATCGCGCTTGATCATCGGCGATGTGACGCGGTTATCGGCGCGGCTGTGATGGTGACCGAACCGTCCCTTGTCGCAAATCCAAATCTCGTTGACCGCCTCGTTCTGGCGCGGCATGATGCGCTTGACCATCTTGCGCCCGCCGAAATCACGGTCCAGGCGTGTACTCGCGCTGATGTTGCATCCCACCGGGCAGTGCGGGCAAATGCTCGGCACTTCGCTCATTTCCCAGGGTCGCGCGCCAAACCGGAAATCGGCCGTCGTCAAGGCCCCCACCGGACAAATGTCGGTGGTGTTACCACTGAATTTGGTGTCGAACGGCGGATCGCTGATGCTCACAATTTGCAGACGGCGACCGCGCTCGTGGAACGCCAGTACCGCGTCGCCCACCACCTCGTCGCAAAAACGAGTACAACGCGCGCATTGGATACAGCGTTCCCGATCGAGAAATATCAGCTCACTGAGCGGCACGTGTTTGGACAAATGGAGCTTGTCATCATACACAAACTCCGACATGCCGGGTCCATACGCCATCGTGAGGTTCTGCAGCGGGCATTCGCCGCCCTTGTCGCATACTGGACAATCCAGCGGGTGGCTGGTCAGTATGAACTCAAGAATGTCGTCACGCGCCTCGGAGACTTTCGCCGTTGCCGTTCGGACGGCCATCCCTGCGCTGACGGTCTGCGTGCATGCCGTTTGCAGCTTTGGAAACCAGCGGATGACCGGCTTTCCCGACTCATCCAAATCGGGCTGGCGCGTTTCGCGGTTGACGGAAACGCTGCCCAATTCCACCAGGCACATGCGGCACATACCGACTGGTTTCATCTTGGGATGATAGCAGAACACCGGAATATCAGTGCCCACCATCTTCGCCGCATCAACCAGATTCGCGCCTTTTGGAACCTGATATTCCTGTCCGTCAATAGTTATGGTTACCGTTTCGGCCATATCGCTCCTCAATAGTCAGAGCCCCTAATCAGTCTTAGCCGTCTCAAACCCAGGCTTCTCTTCTGCGTTGATCTGACGCTCGCACTGACGAAGCCCGGCATCAGCCCGGTCAATATAGGACTGATAAATATACCCCCAGGCGCTCTCACGTTCTAGCCGTTCGGCACGTTGGAGTGCGCTTTCAAAATCAGCTTGCGCCTGTTCAATCTCGCCGCATACCAACCACTCTTCGCCGCGCAAGAGATAGTTCACCGGTTCATCGGGCTGGCGTGCAATCAACTGGGTCAGCACGCGCACCTGCGGCGTCCAACATCCGGCAGAGCTGGAGTCAACACCCTGATGCCCTGTATCGCTCATCGTGCAGCAGCTTCGCTCGCTGCTTCCGGCATCCCCTGCTCTACATAGCGTTCGTACTCGTCCCGGAACTGGTGAATGGTACTCAGGACCGGGTTGGCGGCAAATTCTCCCAATGCGCACAGCGTCGTGCCGCCTTGCATATGGGTAGGTACCTCCGCCAGATGCTCAAGATCACGACGGGTGCCTCCGCCGCTTAATAAACGCTCATAGATCTTGTCCAGCCAATACGTCCCCTCACGACATGGCGTGCATTTACCGCAGCTCTCGTGTTTGAAGAAATGGGTCATCTTGGCCGCCGCCCAAACCATGTCCGTGTCTTCGTCCATCAAAATGAACGACGCCGAGCCTAACGTACTACCCAGCGCGGCGACTGCTTCGTAGGTCAGCGCAGCATCCATCACTTCATCAGTCGCGCGCAGCACCGGGCCACTGGCACCCGATGGCAAAATCGCCTTGAGCTTCTTGCCGTCGGGGATCCCGCCCGCCTGATCGTAGATCAGCTCGCGGAACGACAATCCGAGCGGCAGCTCGTAATTACCCGGCCTCTCAACGTGTCCGCTCACGCAGAAGATCTTCGGACCAGGGCTGTCGGGGGTGCCGATCGCCTTATACGCATCTGCGCCGTTGATTAAAATCCAGGGAACATTCGCCATGGTCTCGACATTGTTGACAACCGTCGGCGCGTAATACAGACCGCCGCCCTGTTGGGCAGGGAAAGGCGGGCGCACACGCGGCTGGCCCAGCAATCCTTGCAGGCTGTTCAGCAGGGCGCTTTCCTCGCCGCAGATGTAGGCCCCGGCCCCCACATGCACATACATGGGGCAGTTCCAGCCCGAACCCAGGATATTCTCGCCAATCAAATTGGCATTTTGCGCTTCTTCAATGCGTTCTTCCAGCGCATGGGCCAGGTCCCAGAACTCACCACGGCAGTAAATATATACCGCTGTCGCCTGGATGGCGTACGCTGCGATCATCGCGCCTTCAACGACCTGATGCGGATTCTTCTCCAGCAATTCGCGATCTTTGAAGGTGCCCGGCTCGCTCTCGTCCGCGTTAACCGTGACATACTTGATTGCCGCATCACGTGGGATGAAACTCCACTTACGCCCGGTGGGGAAACCAGCACCACCACGTCCGCGCAGGTTGGCGTCCATCACAAGCTGGGTGACGTTCTCGGGCGTCATTTCCAGCACAGCCTTTTTGAGACCGTCATAGCCGCCGTTGGCAACATACGTATCAAACTGCCAAATATCAGGAAGATCGCGATTTCGCAGTAGAATGTGTGTCATAAGCTCTTCGAGTCCCATTTCTGAGGGGGCAGCGCGCCCAACAGGCTGTCGCGCACAGCAGGTCGTGAAGCGTTCAGGCCCGCAAGATTTACCCCTGCTCCACAAAGCACGAGACTGAACCCGGCACTGGCTGTCATTGGGCCAGGATACAACCCCACTAACGCACCGTACACTATCCCCAAAACACCTGCCAGCATCAAAATCACCATAGCGCGACGGCGATCGTTCATCTGGGTCAGTACCACAAACAAAACGACATAACTGACAATCAATAAGAAGCCTGCCAACGCATCACCCACACGGCGGACATGCCACAGCCCTGTCTTAATGTCGGTATCGGCAGACTGAACTCCAACAATCTTTCCCCGTGCGCGATCCAAATAAGAAATTGTAACTCCTGGCAATTGTCCGGGTTGGTCTGGTGGCCACGGCAGCCGGACCATAGCAAAGGTAATCACCAGCAGCCCCAATACAATAGCAGGTATGGTTTCGATGCGACTAACCCAACGCATGGTGGCCAACCCCAGCTTGTTATACATCGTCGGCATCGCGCTTGGTCAGATAGTGAATATTCGGATAATCCACGTACCCCGCGCGCTGGAACACGGCCAGACTTGCCTCGTTGTAACCTTCGATCAATGCCGCGATAATACGCATCCCCTGATCATGCAGCACCAGCTCGGCCTCTGCAATGAGTTGCGTCGCCACACCTTGATGGCGAAATTCGGGATGCACAGCTAACCGGTTGATCCATCCTTTACGCCCGTCGTGGGTTGCGATGACCACCCCGACGAGTTGATCGCCAACGCGCAAGCCAATCGCGGTCTGCGAACCGCCTGCCATCTGAATTGTGAACGAATCAAAGTTATCGCGACCGCCGGGCCGAATCGAAAGCCCTGCCTGCTCCCACACTGCACGAATGACATCGTAATCCGCCGTAGTCAGCCTGACAATCGTCCATTCGGTATCCATAGGCGACGGTGGTCAGCTTTCCGACTCGCCATCTTTCGCTGGCCCGGTCTCAGACCGCCACTGCTCGATCAGCGTCTTGACGACGTCCATATCCAGATGCTCAAAGTAGTGGAAATTGCACTGGAGCATGGGCGCGCGATCGCAGGCAGCCAGGCACATGACCTGTTCGACTGTAAATAACCCGTCCGCAGTGGTGCCACCATCGTCCACATCAAGATACTCACACAGATCGCGATAAAACTCATCAGCGCCACGCAGAGCGCACGGCAAATCGGTACACACCTGGAGCCAGTACTTCCCCTTAGGCTTCTCAGAGAACATAGTGTAGAACCCGGCGATGGATTGTGCCTGAGTCGGATCTACCTCACAGATACCAGCCACTTCGCGCAAGGCGTCATCCGAGAGCCACCCATATTCTTCCTGGGCCAGGTACAACATGTCCATGATTCCGGAGCGCTTATCCGGGTACTTAGAGAAGATCTTAGAGATGCGATCGGCGTATTTCTCGGCCAGCACGGCATAACTCCCGATGGCAAATGACGGCAACCACTACTACTCTAGCGGTCACAGTCTCCAAGCACAATATCGACACTGCCGATGATACCCACCAGGTCAGCAATCAAGTGATCCTTGGCCATATGCGGCAGTGCACTCAGGTGAATGAAACTCGGCGTGCGGAAATGCACACGCCACGGCTTTGGGCTGCCATCACTGATCAGGAAACAGCCCAATTCCCCACGGGGACTCTCCACGCGCACGTAAACTTCACCGACTGGTGGGCGGAATCCTTCAGTCCACAGCTTAAAGTGGTGAATTACCGCTTCCATGCTGGTGCCCAGCTCGGAGCGTGGTGGAGGCACGTACTTACGATTATTCGAACGGAAGGGGCCATCTGGCAGTTTGTCCAGGGCCTGACGTACGATCCGCAGGCTTTGGCGCATCTCCTCGACCCGGACGAGATACCGGTCATAGACATCGCCATGCTGCCCCAGCGGAACATCGAAATCGAAGTCTTCGTAACTGCTGTAAGGCAGCGCCCTGCGAATGTCCCAGTTCACGCCGGAACCCCGCAGCGTCGGACCACTGCATCCTAACGCAACGGCGTCTTCAGCAGAAATGAACCCGATGCCCTGCGTACGGTCAAGCCAGATCGGGTTGTTGGTCAGGAGCTTCTCGTAATCGTCGATGCGCGGCGGAAGATAGTCAATGAAATCGCGCACAGCAGGCACGAACTCATCCGGGACATCGCGCCACAGGCCGCCTGGCCGGAAATAGGTGCTCATCATGCGCTGGCCCGACACCATCTCGAACAGATCGAGAATCTTCTCGCGCTCACGGAAGCAATACAGGAACACGCTCATCGCGCCGATATCCAGGGCGTGTGTGCCAAGCCATACCAGATGGCTGTTGATACGCGTCAATTCTGTCAGGAGCACGCGAAGATATTGGGCACGCGGAGGAACATCCAGTTCGATGAGTTTCTCCATCGCAAGGCAATATACGAGGTTATTGCCCAACGGGTTGAGGTAATCCATACGATCAGTCATCGTGATCGACTGCTCGTATCGCTTGGCCTCCATGTTCTTTTCGATTCCAGTATGCAGATACCCGATGTCCGGCACGCAGTTAACAACCGTCTCGCCATCCAGCTCAAGCATCAGGCGCAGAACACCGTGCGTGCTGGGATGTTGGGGTCCCATGTTTAGGACCATCGTCTCGCCAGTCAGCGCGCGTTCAGAGACCAGCCCTTTGAGCTGTTCGACATCCCCTTGCCAAATGCTGTAATCTACATCTGTCATTCCATCTGCTCCAACTGCTCAGTCGTCCTATTCCCGAGCGTAGGGTTTATGCTTGTCAACTTCGTCAAAGTTGAACGAGAATTGGACCGTCTCGTAGCCAAGAGGGTAATCTTTTCGGAGTGGATGCCCATCCCATCCATCGGGCATGAGAATCCGCCGCAAATCAGGATGCCCCTCGAAAACCACGCCAAATAGGTCGTAGATTTCCCGCTCTGACCAATTTGCAGAAGGGAACACTGGCGTCACGCTTGGGACACTGGGATCATCGTTCGGTAGATAGACTTTGAGTCTCAAGGCGCGATTGTGAATCATAGAATAGAGGTGGTAGGCAATCCCGAATCGTGGTTCCTGAGGATAATAATCTACCCCCGCCACATCGGAGAGGAAATTGTACTGCAAACCATCAGTATCGCGGCAGTAACGTGTGATATCAGCAATCTGCTCGCCAGCCACCACAATCGTCAATTCGCCACGAAATTCTTGGACATCCTCGACAGCTTCGGAGAAAGCTTTTCGGAGAGTTTCCACAGGGTCCAGTTTGGTCATCGGTTCATCCACCTGTTTCGAGCCATGCGGGCTATGTCCGAGGCAAAAAAGCTTATGCCCAGTCGGTGATGCGTTCTTCTTTGATGCGTTCGTGCAGCATCATGATGCCGTGAATCAATTGTTCGGGGCGCGGCGGACAGCCCGCTACGTACACATCCACCGGGACAATTTCATCAACGCCCTGTACGATCGCATAGTTATTAAAAACACCGCCGCAAGAGGCGCAGTCACCCATGCTGAGCACCCATTTTGGCTCCGGCATCTGATCGTACAGTTGACGAAGCACAGGCGCCATTTTGCGGGTGACTCGCCCTGCCACAATCATAAGGTCGCTCTGACGCGGGCTGGGGCGCATAAGCTCCATCCCGAAACGCGAGAGATCGTACTCAGACGCCTGAGTGCTCATCATTTCGATAGCACAACAGGCGAGCCCGAACAACATAGGCCACAAAGCTCGCGTGCGTGCCCAGTTAACAGCATCTTCGAGCCTGACTGTTACGACGCCGGCATCACCAAGCTTTGACGTCAGTCCCATTCCAGCCCTCCAACTTTCCACTCATACACGAATCCGGCGGTCAATACGAAGAAAAACACGCCCATCACTACCAGTCCATAGATTCCCAGATCGCGAAATACGACAGCCCAGGGCAAAAAGAAGATGACTTCAATATCAAACAGGATAAACAGCACAGCCACCCGGTAGAATTTTACCGGAATGCGGCGAATGGCCTCGCCATAGGGCTGCATACCGCTTTCATAGGCAGTAAGTTTGCGCGCTGTTGGTCGAAATGGCCCTAACAGGCGAGAAAGAAATACGATGAGGAAACTTACCACAACGGAAATTACAAGCAGAGAAACTATAGGTGCAAAGTCTGATGGCACGGTAAGCGACTCCGTATCGCTAAGTTGGTTACAGACTAATTGTTCAGATTAGAACAAACATTTAGAGGTTAGCATAATCGCCTATGGGTGTCAAACCTCAGCGGCGTTAGCAACCGTCGCTAAGCATACCATATACCCGGTAAATTTTAAAATAGTTTGTCAACACAAATTCAGACGCGAATATTGTCCGTTTGCGCTTTCACAAACCGTTTTGGCAGAGGGCTATTCAGAAAAAAACAAATGCAGGCGGGGAGGGGGAAAAGAGAAGAGGTCGAGAGGGTTGGCGATGACCTACGCTCCCAGGGGGCTACCCCCCCAGTACCATCGGCGCGGGTGGGCTTAACGACCGGGTTCGAGAAGGGACCGGGTGTACCCCCACCGCTAGAATCACCAAACCGCTCGACCTCGACTACACAAAGGTGATGGTTAGTGCGGACACATGCGTATGAGTAAGCTGCCAGAACACCAGCCACTCCGTATCACGGCGGATAAGCCCTCGACCATTAGTACCGGTCAGCTGCACGTATTACTACGCTTCCACCTCCGGCCTATCAAGCTGGTGGTCTCCCAGCGGTCTTACCCGGTTACCCGGTGAGGAGGCTCATCTTGAGGCGAGTTTCCCGCTTAGATGCTTTCAGCGGTTATCTCTGCCGCAGGTCGCTACCCGGCGATGCCACGGGCGTGACAACCGGCACACGAGCGCTGCGTCCACCCCGGTCCTCTCGTACTAGGGGCAGCCCCTCTCAACCTCCTTGCGCCCACAGCGGATAGAGACCGACCTGTCTCACGACGGTCTGAACCCAGCTCACGTACCGCTTTAATGGGCGAACAGCCCAACCCTTGGGACCTGATCCAGCCCCAGGATGCGATGAGCCGACATCGAGGTGCCGAGCCTGGTCGTCGATGTGAACTCTTGGACCAGACTAGCCTGTTATCCCCGGGGTAGCTTTTATCCGGTAAGCCACGGCCCTTCCACTCGGTACCGTGGGATCACTAAGCCCGACTTTCGTCTCTGCTCGACGCGTTGGTCTCGCAGTCAAGCGCCCTTTTGCCTTTACACGCATCGGTTGGTTTCCATTCAACCTGAGGGCACCTTTGGGCGCCTCCGTTACTCTTTCGGAGGCGACCGCCCCAGTCAAACTACCCGCCTGTCACTGTCCCGCTGCCGGCTAACGGTCAGCGGTTAGGGCCAAGACTTCGCCAGGCTGGTATCTCAACGCTGGCTCCACCGAGGCTAACGCCCCAGCTTCTCGGCCTCCCAGCTATGCTGCACAAACCAAGCCCTAACGCAATGACAAGGTGTAGTAAAGCTCCACGGGGTCTTTTTGTCCTGCTGCGGGTAACGCGCATCTTCACACGTACTTCAATTTCGCCGGGTCCCTCGTTGAGACAGTGCTCCACTCGTTACGCCATTCGTGCGGGTCGGAACTTACCCGACAAGGAATTTCGCTACCTTAGGACCGTTATAGTTACGGCCGCCGTTCACTGGGGCTTCGGTTCAGAGCGTCGGGTTTCCCCTAACCCCTCCCCTTAACCTTCCGGCACTGGGCAGGCGTCAGCCCCTATACTTCCGCTTTCGCGTTTGCAGAGACCTGTGCTTTTGTTAAACAGTCGGCAGAGCCCTTTCACTGCGACCCCCTCGCGGGGGCGCCCCTTCTCCCGAAGTTACGGGGCCATTTTGCCTAGTTCCTTAACGAGGGTTTCCCCGTTCACCTTGGTATTCTCTACCCGTCTACCAGTGTCGGTTTGCGGTACGGGCACCGGAACTTCATCACTTAGAAGCTTTTCTCGGCAGCCGGCTTGACCCACTTGTGACCCGTAGGTACCGCCATCGCGCTTTGGCCTCAGGGGCGGATTTACCAACCCCCTCACCGGCTACTACGCTTGGCACCGCCATCCACTGCGGCGGCTGGGCTAGCCCACTGCGTCCCTCCATCGCTCCATCCCGGTGGTACTGGAATATTAACCAGTTGTCCATCACCTACGCCTTGCGGCCTCGGCTAAGGCCCGACTAACCCGACGCGGACTGACCTTCCGTCGGAACCCTAAGACGTTCGGCGAACATGGTTCTCACATGTTTTACGCTACTCATGCCAGCATTCTCACTTCACCGCGCTCCACCAGCCCTTGCCGGTCTGGCTTCTCTGCCCGGTGAACGCTCCCCTACTACGCCGCCTGAAGGCGACATCCCGAGCTTCGGTAATACGCTTGAGCCCCGTTACATTATCCGCGCAGGAGCGTTTGACCAGTGAGCTATTACGCACTCTTTAAAGGGTGGCTGCTTCTAAGCCAACCTCCTGGCTGTCTAAACACTCCCACCTCGTTTCCCACTAAGCGTATATTTGGGGACCTTAGCTGGGGGTCTGGGCTGTTTCCCTCTCGACCACGAAACTCATCTCCCGTAGTCCGACTGCCGCGCTCCCTGTCTAGGCATTCAGAGTTTGGTTGGGTTTGGTAACCGTGAGGCCCCTAGCCCATCCAGTGCTTTACCTCCCAGACAGTCTCTCGCGACGCTAGCCCTAAAGCTATTTCGGGGAGAACAAGCTATCTCCAAGTTCGTTTGGCATATCACCCCTACCCACAGCTCATCCCTCAACTTTGCAACGTTGAAAGGTTCGGCCCTCCACGACGGATTAGCGTCGCTTCAGCCTGGCCATGGGTAGCTCACCTGGTTTCGTGTCTTATCCCTGCGACTGCTCGCCCTCTTCAGACTCGCTTTCGCTCTGGCTCCGGGTGTCCCTCCCTTAACCTCGCCACAGACATAAACTCGCTGGCTCATTCTCCAAGAGGCACGCCATCAGGTCCTGACGACCCTCTGACTGCTTGTAAGCGCACGGTTTCAGGTTCTATTTCACTCCCCTTACCGGGGTTCTTTTCACCTTTCCCTCACGGTACTGCTCCGCTATCGGTCGTCAACTGTATTTAGCCTTGGAGAGTGGGCTCCCCAGCTTCCCACAGGATTAG
This sequence comes from uncultured Chloroflexia bacterium, assembly GCA_963826505.1. Taxonomy (GTDB): domain Bacteria; phylum Chloroflexota; class Anaerolineae; order Aggregatilineales; family Aggregatilineaceae; genus CAWGXG01. The sequence goes on along the minus strand of CAWGXG010000008.1, from coordinate 803,889 downwards.
CGTGCCCCGTGGTACTCAGGTACAGCGCCCCGCAGCTCCCCGTCCGTCGTACCGGGCTATCACCGTCTTTGGCCGGCCTTTCCAGAGCCGTTCGACTTCTGGTCGCTGACGTTTCTGCGCTGCCCTCCAACCCCGACCGGCATGCCGGTCGGTTTGGGCTGTTTCCCTTTCGCTCGCCACTACTCGGGAAATCGTTTCTTTTCCTCCGGGTACTGAGATGTTTCAGTTCCCCGGGTTCCCTTCGTCATCACTATGTGTTCAGATGACGATACGCGGGCATTCCCCCGCGTGGGTTTCCCCATTCGGACACCTCCGGCTCTTGCGGGTGCACACCCCTCACCGGAGCATTTCGCTGTGTACCGCGTCCTTCATCGGCAGTTGGCACCAAGGCATCCCCCGTACGCTCTTAGTAGCTTATCCCGCATGTGATACGGAGTCCCTGATGTTCTCGCGTTACTCTTTTCGCATGTGTATGCACTTGTTAAGGTTCGCCGGAGGGTCACCCCCCGGTGACTGCGCCCAAGTACCCTTGGACCCACTCACCGACCGGTGCTCCTCTGTGGAGACGAGGGGACTCGAACCCCTGGCCTATGCCTTGCAAAGGCACCGCTCTCCCAACTGAGCTACGTCCCCACCCTGTGGGTCTGAGCCGGCTCGAACGGCTGACCTCTCGCTTATCAGGCGAGTGCTCTAACCAACTGAGCTACAGACCCTCCATAGCACGTCGCGGCCCTCTGCCGGACCGCGCCTCGAGCGTCCTGCTCAGGTGCTGCGCCGGTCACCGCGGCGTCCCTTAACAACAGCTCAGTGGTAGGAAACCGTGCCGCAGCTCGCGCTCGCTGGGGTGGGGCGCTCGCGCGCCCCGCCTCAGGCTTTTAGAAAGGAGGTGATCCAGCCGCACCTTCCGGTACAGCTACCTTGTTACGACTTCGTCCCAGTCACCAGCCCTGCCTTCGGCGGCTGCCTCCTTGCGGTTAGCCCACCGACTTCAGGCATGACCAGCTCCCATGACGTGACGGGCGGTGTGTACAAGGCCCGGGAACGTATTCACCGCAGTATAGCTGACCTGCGGTTACTAGCAACTCCGGCTTCATGTAGGCGGGTTGCAGCCTACAATCCGAACTGAGACCAGCTTTCTCTGGATTGGCTCCCCCTCGCGGGTTGGCGACCCATTGTACTGGCCATTGTAGCGTGTGTGTAGCCCTGGACATAAAGGCCATGCTGACTTGACGTCATCCCCACCTTCCTCCCGCGTTCAACGGGCAGTCCCGCCAGACACGTGTAACTGACGGCGAGGGTTGCGCTCGTTACCGGACTTAACCGAACATCTCACGACACGAGCTGACGACAGCCATGCAGCACCTGTGACGGCTCCCGAAGGTCGGTCCCCTTTCGGTTCCCTACCACCGCCATGTCAAGCCCAGGTAAGGTTCTTCGTGTAGCCTCGAATTAAACCACACGCTCCGCTGCTTGTGCGGGCCCCCGTCAATTCCTTTGAGTTTTAACCTTGCGGCCGTAGTCCCCAGGTGGTGGACTTATCACGTTTGCTTCGGCACTGCAGCTATCCACCGCAACACCTAGTCCACATCGTTTACGGCATGGACTACCGGGGTTTCTAATCCCGTTCGCTCCCCATGCTTTCGCGTCTGAGCGTCAGGTCAGGCCCAGCGTGCCGCCTTCGCCACTGGTGTTCCTCCGGATCTCTACGCATTTCACCACTACACCCGGAATTCCACACGCCTCTACCTACCTCTAGTCGCGCAGTTTCGCACGTCCTCGCCCGGTTGAGCCTGGGCGCTTTCACGCACGACTTACGCATCCGCCTGCACGCGCTTTACACCCAGTAAATCCGGATAACGCTCGCCTCCTACGTTTTACCGCGGCTGCTGGCACGTAGTTAGCCGAGACTTATTCCGGGGGTACCGTCCTTCCTCTTCCCCCCGAAAAGCGGTTTACAACCCGAAGGCCGTCATCCCGCACGCGGCGTTGCTGCGTCAGGCTTTCGCCCATTGTCGCAATATCCCTTACTGCTGCCTCCCGTAGGAGTCTGGCCCGTCTCTCAGTGCCAGTGTGGGGGGTCACCCTCTCAGGCCCCCTACCCGTCCTCGCCTTGGTAGGCTCTTACCCTACCAACTAGCTGATGGGTCACAGCCCCCTCCTTCAGCGCCGAAGCTTTCCTCGTGGGCTTCTAATCCCCACGAACGTACGCGGTATTAGCCACCGTTTCCAGTAGTTATCCCCCGCTGAAGGGCAGGTCAGCCATGTGTTACTCACCCGTTCGCCACTTTCACTCAATCGAAATTGAGCTCACGTTCGACTTGCATGTATTAGGCACGCCGCCAGCGTTCATCCTGAGCCAGGATCAAACTCTCCGTATTTAACAGAGTTCTGCTCACAAGCCTCTTCAGACCTGTGTAAGTTCCTTACTGGTTGTGCTTTCGCACTGCTTTCGCTTCCTACCACTCTGCTGTTGTTAAGGTGCGTGTCCAGGGGCAAAAAAACCGACGTCTCCGCCGGCCCAACACTGATCGCAACTAAGATGTTCAGCTACGTAAATATCAGTGTCCGGTGCCTCCTGAATGTGGGTCAGTCAAACGACAAACCGCACACTTTTCACTCTCGTCGAGTATCTTTTATCATACCATACAATCTACCTGACGACAAGAGCGATTAGTTTTCGGTTTGAAATCTGCCGTTCGAACACTTACTTCATCAGTTCGAACACCCCCGAACGAGGGAGCATTATAACCTCTAGAACTCGCCATGTCAAGGCTGGATTCACACGGATTCTGCAACGACTTCAACGGACCGCATCACCGCTGCCGTTGCGACGGGAATCGCTGCCTCAACAGCCGGGGTGCAGACCTCCGCAAACGTCCAAACATCCATCGCCTCAACCGCTACGATGGAGATTGCCCGATTATCAGGCAGATCCGCGCCAAATCGCCGGAGTGCGCGCAAAGCAGTGGCAAAATTCGTGTCATGAGCCGATGCGGTGTTCAGGGTGCCGGGCAAATCGTCCAGATCAAACTGGTGCACGGTTCCCGGGATGCCCCCCTCTGTAAGAATCGCATCGACCACCACAGCCCGATCATAGCCCACCAACAATTCCACGAGAGAGAGCCCACCAACACAGGCTTCAATCACGTTAACATTTACCCTGGCAGACAACTCAACGCTGTCCGCCAGGGACTCACGCACTTCATGAGCGACGCGCCACCCCACTCCATCATCAGATAGAATCGGATTGCCTAACCCCACTACAATCACCGACGGCAGCGCATCGCTCATCACGGTTACTTCCTCAGTCCGCGTCATCCAACATATCTGGATCGACATACTGGCTCAGATGCTCAACAACGCGTCCGTTCTCGTCATGCACGACCAGTTCAAGCGGCATCTGGCCGGGAAGCGTGTGAGTTGCGCAAGACAAACACGGATCGTAAGCCCTGAACGCCATCTCGATTTTGTTCAAGACCCCGCCATCTACCTTGCCATCGTGAATCAACGCCTCAGCAGCCTTCCGAATGCTGATATAGATCGGGGCGTTATTGTTGGTGGTACCGACAATGAGATTGGCCTTAGTGAGAATTCCGCGCTCATCCGTGACGTAATGATGCGTAAGCGTTCCGCGCGGCGCTTCAACGATGCCCACACCTTCGTGCGGTATAGCCGTGGGGATCGCACGCACGGTCGGATTGGCAACCTCTGGGTCTTGAGCCAGCTCAAGCATCCGCTCCGCCGCATATTGAAGTTCGATAACACGCGCCCAATGGGTCGCCAAAGTATGATGTACGGGTTTTCCACCAAGTACCTCGTACATTGTCTCATACTCTGCCTGCGCCAACGGCGTCGCCATGCCATCCGAAGCGTTCAATCGCGACAGCGGCGTCGCGCAGTACACCCCGCTCTGCTTGCCCTCCGTGAATCCCTTCCAGCCCACTTTCTTCAGATACGGGAACTTGAGATAGGACCACGGCTCGACGTGCTCGGCCACATAGTCTTGGTATTCCTCTGGCGCGTATTTGCAGTGCTCGACGCCATCAGGACCCACGACGCGGACCTTGCCGTCGTAGAAATTCACAAGGTTATGCTCATCCACCAGCCCCATATAATACGTCTGTTGCGTATAGCCCTCGCTGGTGATCAGGTCAACATAACCCGTATTCTTCAGCACAACGTCATGGAACAACTGGATCGTGAACTGCCCAAACTCGACATTCTGCTGCGCGATGGCGATGATCTCCTGGCGCTGCTCTTCCGTGATCGGATGGCTCATCCCACCCGGAAGCGCTGCAACCGGATGCACCGGTCGCCCGCCGATCATCTCGATGACCCCATGATTGCGCTTGCGTGTGGCAATCACCTGGCCGCCGATTTCGAGGCCGACCTTGGCTATGACGCCCAGAATATTCCGTTCAGCCGGCGGCGCATCCGGGCCCACCACGAAATCGGGGCCACCCAACGCATAGAAATGCGTGGTATGGTCCGTCACGTAGAAGGCCATATACAGCAACTCGCGCAGCTTCTTCCCGGCAGATGGCACTTCGACCCCGTACAACGCGTCGCAGGCCTTTGCCGCTGCCATCATATGAGCTTCGGGACATACACCGCAGATCCGGCTCGTCAGACGCGGCATTTCTTCAACCGGACGTCCGAGGCAAAATACCTCAAACCCGCGCAGTTCCGGCACCTGAAAATAGCAGTTTTCTACATTGCCGCTGTCATTCAGGAAGATCTCGATTTTGCCATGCCCTTCGAGCCGGGTGATTGGATCAATGGAAATTCGTGTCATTTGTATTCCTCCTGGCTTAGACGGGCTCACCGACGGGCGAACGCTTTTCCGATACCGGCCGTGTACTCCCCGACTGTCTGGCTGTGCGCCGCAGCAGTGAGTCCGGCAGATGGAACCGGTAGAAATATCCTGCCGGATCCGGCAACGTATCGAGAATCGCTTCAACCTCTTCCTCGGTTTGCGCATCCAGCACCGACGCGATCCCGGTGAGAATCTTTGCTCCGTGGTCCATCACGCCGTTGTTAGGGCCGTAACAGCCGCGACAACCCATCCCCACACGTGGGCATTTTGCTCCACAGCCCGACCGCGTGCCGATTCCCGCGCAAAACAGCCCCTGCTCCAACAAGCAAGTGTCCGGATCGGGTATGATTTCTTGCGGGCGATAGAAGCGCTTGATCTTCTTTTCGTGTTTTTCGCGGGGGCACTCCTCGCACACCGTAACGTCCGCACCGATTACGGAACCGGGCGGCGGCAGTTCACCCGAAACGATGGCGTTCACAGCAATCTCGATGGAAGACGCTTCTGGCGGGCAACCCGGCAAGAAATAATCTACCGGAACCACCTGTGCCAGGGTCTTTACAGTGTTCCAAAATGCTGGGAGAGTTAGCTCCCCTTCCGGCACATCAGAATGACGCATCGGCAGTACATGATCGGGATTATCCGTAGATGGTGAGTCGAAGTATATCCAGTCAAACATGGCCTCGCGGTCGCTGAAATTCGCCAACCCCGGCATCGATCCACCAAATGCACACGCTCCAAACGCCACCAGAACCTTCGACTTTTGCCGGAGCAAATGCGCCATATGGGCGTTCTCATCGTTTCGAATCGCGCCGTTAAAGAAGCAGACGTCGATTTCGCCGTCTTCCATTGCTTCGACGTCAGCATATTTGAAATCCATAACGCACGGCCAGAACACGATTTCAAACGCCCCCGCAACATCCAAAATCTTCTCGTGCAGACCCAAGACGGCGATCTCACATCCCCCGCACGATGAAGCCCAGTACAGCGCCAGTTTTGGTTTCTGATTACTCATGCGTGGCCTCCTGAACAGCATACGGGTCTTCATTCGGGATATTATGAGGCCAGTCCAGCGGACCCAGGGCTTTAATCTCCTCGGTCATCTTGGCGACCGTCTCAGCAAAGTGGACGCCTTCCGCCGCTGATGCCCAATGAAGCTGAACACGCTCTTCCTCAATCCCAAGCTGGCGCAGCGTGCGCTTGAGCAAAGCAAAGCGCCGGATGGCCTTGTAATTCCCTTCTTGATAGTGACACTGCCCAGGATGGCACCCCATAATCAAGACGCCATCGGCACCCTTCTCGAGTGCCCGCAGCACGAATGTCGGGTCAAGTCGTCCCGTGCACATGATGCGAATATCACGCAACGATGCGGGATACCCCATACGCGAGGTCCCTGCCAGGTCAGCCGCGCGATACGAGCACCAGTTGCACAAGAAGCCCACAATAACAGGCTTAAACGTTCCATTTTCGCTCATCGCTCAAAGCTCTCCTGACTAGACCGTTTCGACGACCGGTCGCTCGGCATTGACATCCACCAGAATGCCGTCGATTTCGGCCATCAACTGATCGAATGTGAAATGCGCACCAGTGATCACCTGGCTTGGGCACGCCGCCACACAGGTACCGCACCCTTTGCACAACGCCGGGTTGACACGCGAGACTTTCAGATCCTCGATGTAATCAATTGCGTTGTACGGGCACATCGTGTTGCAGATGCGGCAGCCGGAACAGTGCTCCTCATCGATCGAAGCTCGGATCGGCTCAAGCGACACCGTGCGCTGTGAGATAGTTCCTAACACGCGCGCGGCAGCAGCAGCACCCTGTGAAACACTATCGGGAATATCTTTAGCACCCTGGCACGCCCCCGCGATAAACACACCTTCGGTCATCGTCGCGACAGGATCCAGTTTGGGATGACGCTCGGTGAAGAAACCCGTTTCTCCGCAGCCAACGCCGAAGAGATGCGCCACTTCCTGTGCGTCAGCACGTGGTTCCAACCCCGCTGCCAGAATGACCATATCCACCGGCACCCGGCGCTGCTTGCCGATCAACGTATCCTCGCACACCACAATCGTCTTGCCCTCTTCTTCAGAGGTATGTGCGGCTTCCGTGATCTCGGACACTTTGCCCCGAATGAAGGTTGTGCCTTCTTTCAGAATGCGGTGATAGAACTCTTCATAGCCTTTGTGGACAGGCCGCATATCAATGTAGAAGTTGTAAACATGCGCGCCCGTCTTTTCCGCCACGAGATGGGCGAATTTGAGCGATGACATGCAGCAGATTGCTGAGCAGTGCGTGTTGTAATTCTTGTCACGGCTGCCCACGCAGTGGATGATAGCCACCGTCTTCGGCACAGTCTCGCCGTCGCGCAAGGTAATCTTTCCCTCGGTCGGCCCCGCCGCATTCGTCAAACGTTCAAACTCAAGGCTGGTGAATACATTTTCCAACCGGCCGTACCCGTATTGTGGGATGCGGCGACAGTCAAACAGCTTGTACCCTGTCGCGAGAATGATATTGCCAACATCAATTGTCAGCAGTTCATCCTCCATGTCGAAGCGAATGGCTTCGGTCTGGCAGACTTTCTCGCACATCCGGCATTTACCGGTCTTGAAATACGTACAGTTTTCGGTATCGATCACCGGGTATTTCGGCACGGCCTGAGGGAAGGGACGGTAGATCGCTTTGCGCTGACCCAGGCCCGCCTCAAACACCGTGTCGATCACCTTGATCGGGCATTTTTCCCAACACGACCCGCAGCCCGTACACAGGCTTTCGTCCACCATGCGCGCCTTCTTGCGCACCTGTACGGTGAAGTTGCCAACATAACCATCGACTTTTTCGACTTCACTGTACGTCAACAGTGTGATATTGGGGTGCGCGCCCACGTCGAACATTTTCGGCGTGAGAATACACGCCGAGCAGTCCAACGTCGGGAACGTTTTGTCAAACATGGCCATATGGCCGCCGATACTGGGTTCGCGTTCCACCAGGTACACGTGATACCCTGCGTCAGCGATTTCCAGCGCCGCCTGAATCCCAGCGATGCCGCCCCCAACAATCATCGTCTCTGGGCGAATATTCACTTGCAACGGTTCTAGCGGCTGGTGATGGATCACGCGATGCACGGCCGCACTAACCAGCGCCTTCGCCTTGTTGGTGGCACCATCCTTATCGTTGGGATGGACCCACGACGCATGTTCGCGGATGTTTGCCATTTCGAACAGATAGGGATTCAAGCCCGCGCGGGCGCAGGCATTGCGGAACGTGCGCTCGTGCATATGCGGCGAACAGGACGCCACAACCACGTGCGTCAGCTCAAATTCTTTGATATCCTCTTCGATCTGTTCCTGGCCCGTGCTCGCGCACATAAATTTATTGTCGCGCGCGACAACCACATTCGGCAGGTTCAAGGCCCACTCGGCGACGTGCTCCACATCGACCGTGCCGGCAATGTTGTGACCACAGTGGCAGACGTATACTCCAACTTTTGGTTCGCTCATGTGGACCTCCTATTCCGGCATGACAGGCATCGGCAAGGCTTGCTTGGCGCGACGTTCGGGCTTGGCTCGTGGCAATGGGACCTCTTGAATCTTGGCGATCGCAGGGGTCGCGTCCACAAATTCCTGACCAAAGCCCAACTCTTTCGGAGCCATGCCAAGAGCCAGACCGATCACTTGAGTGAAGAACATTACAGGGATTTCAAACTCCGTTTCAAACAACTTATTCGCAGCGCCTTGATAAACGTCCAGGTTAAGCTGGCACATCGGGCAAATCGTGACCAGGGCATCCGCCCCACTATCCGCCGCGTTCTTAACGATGCGATGGATCATCTCCAGCGCCGTCTCCTCGCTGATCTGCGTCATATGCCCGCCGCAGCAAAACGTTTTCAATGAAAACGGAGCGGCTTTGGCCCCCAGCGCCTCAAACAGGCCATCCATCACGGTGGGCTGCTCGGTGCTGTCAAATACAGCGTCAGGCCGTGCGACGAGGCACCCATAATAGGCCGCCAGGTTAAGGCCATACAGGGGGCGGCGAGTGCGATCCTTCAGACGTTCCAGGCCGATATCGGTGAGAACCATCTCAAGCAAATGACGTACATGGACGGTTCCGGGTTCGTAATGCAATTTCCCCGCGCCCAAGGCTTTATTGACGTTTTCATTCAGCTTGGGGTAGATCCCCATATTTTTGTCGGTCTTGTGCAAATTGAGGTAACACGCACTGCACGGAACAATGAGTTCGTCTGCCCCACTGTCCGCCGCCAGCGCCAGATTACGTGCCACTAACGAATAGGCGGGCAACCGGTTGACCGAAAAATACTCGGTCGCGCCGCAGCAGTTCCAGTCGTCCATTTCGACGAGGTCGATCCCCAAAGCTCCAGCGACGGCTTCAATCGACTGTTGATAGGCGTGTGAGCGGTGCTGGAGTGAACAACCGGGGTAGTATGGATAAGACTTTGCCGCACTCATACTTGTCTCTCCTTAGCCGCAATGACCTTGGCTTCGGTCAGGATCGCCTGCAGCTGGTCGATGTTGCGGATCGATTTGGGGCGCAGCGGCAAACGGTTGCGCCGCAGCATACCGATGCCCATCACACCCAGTTTGACCATCTGCTCAGGATGGTGGAAGAGGTGGTAGCGCGTGGCCAGGCCCGCCTCGAAACTGCGACCGCGTTGTTCGACGAATCCGATGAATGTCTCGGAGAAGCGCGGAGCGGCGGGATGCTCGTAGTGCCCGGCGTGGATCGCCATTTCCTTCAGGGTGTACATCAGGTCGGTAATAGGGATTTGTTGTGGGCAGCGTGCCGTACAGGCGTAGCACGACACACAATACCAGGGCGTGTTACTGCTCAAGACCTCATCCTCAAACCCTGCGTTGATCAGGGCAAACAGCCCGCGCGGTGAGTAGTCCATATCGGCCCCGGATGGGCACGATCCCCCGCACGATCCACATTGAAGACACTGGCTTAGCAGCTCCCCGCCCGGCGTTGCTTCCACAACCCGGTCAAAAAACGTGCTTTTCTGTAGTGCTTTCAAGTGCGACCTACCTCCTTCTCTCACAACGAACGATGAACATTCCCTACCCTAGAACGGACCGCGTGCGACAGACTGGGCAGGTGATGTTCATCGTGTGACATCCGATATCCAGAGTGGGAAATTTCCGGCGAAAATTCAATCCAAATTCATTGATACAAACTTAATGATTATATGATAAGACTTTATATTATTCGCCTCACAAACTATTAGCCATCTCCGAATTACGCTCCTATTGTAGCAAGCTGAAGAAAACATGGTCCATAATCAAGACAGACTAGTTCATACCAGAAACTAGTCCGTCTATACTATGCTGCGATGTGGTTTTGTGAACAGGGATCGTGTTTATTGGACGCTGTCGAGGTCTACTAGGCCGTGTGTCACGCTGTAAACCGCTACTTGCAGCCGGTTATTGAGGTTCAGCTTGTCGTAGATGCTGCACAAGTGATTGCGCACGGTGTTTTCAGATATCTTGAGCACCTGGGCAACCCGCCGGTTTGTCATACCGCGCGCCACAAGACCAAGAACTTCGCACTCGCGTGGCGTCAGATTCGGACTCGGAGAAGCGCGCAAGCACAACGTGCAGTTGCTCATACTCAGCCGGTTGATGAGCTTGCCCGCCGTAACCAGCGACATAGCCGCCTCACCTTTGGTCAATCCGCGCAGCCGGGCGAACAGTTCCTCCGGCGTGATGTTCTTTTGTAGATACCCCTCTACCCCTGCCAAGACACAACCCAACAGCGCATCATGATCGATATCCGTAGTAAGCACCACGAGGTGAATGTCCGGAATTTGGGATTTGATCATGCGCGTCAGCGTCGGGCCGTCACATTCGTTCAGGTCGATATCGAGCAGCATCACATCCGGAGTCAGCGTTCTAGCCAACCGGATCGCCTCGACGCAATCCCCCGCCTCACCGACCACAGTGATATCGGGCTGAGATTCCAGCAACCGCGCGATTCCAGACCGAAACAACACGTTCGCATCCACCAGTAGCACTCTGAGAGTCTCCGCAGAAAAGTTCATGGTTACCGTCCTTCAGCTATCGAGTCTGGTGGGCGCAACCGCCCAACATAGTCCGAATTTCCTACACGCGTATAGAACCTATGCACTATACAACCCTACTATGCTCCATAGAGCATCCTCGGAATAGTCAATATCCTCCTGTTCTCGGACTGCTTATGCTCCTCGTTTGGTCGCGAAACTGGCCACCGACCAACGAACTCCACTCACGTTTTCGCAAAACGATCTTTTCTGCCAGAATAGATTCTGACCCCACTCCACCGGTCCCAGTCAGTTGGAGGCCAGCATGAAAACACGGTTGGGTGTGTTGGCAGTAGTTATTCTGCTGTTGACCGCGCTGAACCCCACCGCAGCACAGCAAACCACCCGGGACTCAGTGTTTCCGGCTACCACAGACGGCATACACGTCTTCAACGATCAGATCGACGTGCTAAATCTGACAGACGCACAGATCGCATTTGCGGCGACGCACTACGACGGCGCTCAGAAACTGACGCGAGACGGCACCGAGCGCCTGCGCGCGGTCAGTCCCGATTTCGTCGTGCTGCATTACCGTCTTGGACTTGGCATCGGCTATCGCAGCGCAAACATAGCCTGCGCGCCCACCGGCTCTTACCTGGCCCACATACGGGACAACGACTGGGTCGACGATTGGCCCGGCGACGATGTCGTGCAGGAGGACTGGTTCTACCACGTCGACGGGGAACGTGCCTTGTGGTGCCGGTGGGGCTGGTATCTCGCCAACACAGACGACTCCGGCTGGCGCGACTGGTGGCTGTCCACCGTCCTGGACGAGATCGACGCGAACGCCGCGAACGGGCTGTTCGCCGACAGCGTTAGCGTGCCGAGTTATCTCGGTGCGTCCGAATGGAATCCCCCACTGCCGGACAACGATCCGGCCTTCGAATCCGAGTGGACGCGCCGCATCGACAACTGGCTGACGTGGACGAATCAGGCACTCGGCGAGAATGTGTTAGTGGTAAACGCGGGCGCGTGGGTCACTACCCGTGACGCCGTCGATTACAGCCTCGCCGACGGCGTCATGGTGGAGGGATTTGCTGGCTGGGGGGAACACGACCGTTTCGAGTTGGGAGACTGGGAGTTGCAGTTGGATCGCGTGCTCAGCCTGATAAGTCAAAATCGCGCTGTGATCCTCCAGAGTTACGTGTTCGTTCCGTGGGAGCGCCTATGGGTGCTTGCCAATTACCTGCTAGTCAAAGGCGATCACACTTTTATCAATCTGGAGTTCTCCCAAGGTGTCGAGTGGTTCCCGGAATACGATCTGCCCATCGGTACACCCCTCGTGCCGGCCCCCACTATGACTGTCGACCTGCGCGCAGAGTCGGGCCTGTACGAGCGCCACTACACAGGTGGTCGCGTGCTACTCAACCCCGACCCATACGGCCCGGCCATCCCTATCCATCTCGATCAGCCGATGTATCTCGTCACCGGGACCACCGGCGGCGGTGAAATCCCCGATGACGCGAATGTCTCAGGCTGGCGCGTGCAGACTGCACAGGTAACGGACCTCGTCGTCGCGCCCGGTGATTCCGCCATCCTACTGAACGAAGACGTGGTCATTCGTTGCGCGGCCCGCTTACGTGCATTTCTACACGGGCAGCCGGGCTTTCATCGGCGAGATCCTCTCTGCTGACCACACCTGGTTGGGATTCCGCGACCACCCCAACTGGGTCTTCGATCGCCTCGATTTTCCCCGTGACGAGAGCTTTCGCGCCTTATCCTACGCGACGGGCAGTCTACCCGTGCCGCCCACCGCAACCGGCGGGTACAACATGACGTTGGAGTGGTCGTCCTCGACCAACAATTTCGCCGGGCCACCCGTCGACCAGCCGGACCGCTGGGAAATCGCGCTGCGCAGCATGCAGGCAGGCGATCAAACCGTAACTCTGACGCCGCGCCGGCTGCAAGCCTTTGTCGTGACTCCGGGAGTAGTGTATACATGGCAAAACGTCCGCCTCGACACCCGCCAGATCGTTCAATCAGGCACGGTCGAAGCGGATGTGGATGGACTGCTCGTCTTTCCGGGGATAGACGTCAGCCCGACAGGCAACCGCGTGATCGTCCAGCCCGGCTGAGATCTCTGATCATCGATCAGGAAGCTTTGCGCCCCAGCCAAAACTCGGCATACTGCGCCCATTCCAAAGAGTCGGTGGTCTTGTACTCGTACAGGCCCACCCCTTTGACCAGACTGCCGCGTCTCCCTGCCTGCTTGATGCCCGCTTTGACACCTACTATGGCGGCATGGACATCCTCGACAGTCGGATCATGGTCCGGCGCAGCGTCGTAAGTCGGCAGTGCAAAGATCAAGTCTGCCGGGTGATCCAGTTCGCCCAATACAGACGCGTAGCTTGTGACCTGGTACGCCGTCCAATTCTCATAATCCGCGGCGTTGTCCAGGCCGCTGGCGTGCGCCATGACCACGATCTCATCCACCCGCAGCAGGGCCACACGCTGTTTATAATTGGCGTCCCACGTTAGCTCAGGATCGGCAGTTGTCCCGATGGGAATATCAGGATCGGCCGGGATGCGATCGGGCGGGACCGTCACGGATAGCAGCGCATCAGTGCCCACCGCGTCCCGCAAATCGCGAACGAGCTGGATATACGATTCGCTCCCAGTCGCGACCGCCCGACCATTGAGCTGTACGCCATCAAACCCCCACTCCTGAACCGCCTTGCGCGCCAGATCGATCACGACGCCCCGCCAATTCGCTTGGGCGATTTCGTCGCCAGACATGCGCAGCCACACCAAGATCTGCAAGTCAGGATCGGCGGAATGCAGCGCAGCCACAAAGTCAGCGGCGTGCTCGCCCTCAAGCAGGGTGCCATCGGTCCGCCAGGCTGCCGCCTCGACATAGACCCGGTTAATGTCGTTCGTCTTGAGACGCTGCCCCAAGCTTTCGACAGAGGGCTGGTTCACCTCGGCATGTGTCCACTCATATTCCAGCCACGTCCTGTTGTCTGAGCCCGAGGTCTTTTCGTCTTTGAAGGCAGGCAGCACCACCTGCGTGATCAACACCACGGCCAGTATGATCGCGACCAGCCCGCCCACCGCCCAGGGGATCCAGGGCGGGATGGGCGAAGCCGACTCGATTCGAACATGTCCCCGGCTGGACTTCAAACGCGAACGTCGGTATAGACGCACCGCACTCCCCCTTACTCCCCTTCTGAGTCGTCCCCAGAAACCGCTTCATCTTCAAACTCGAACAGCGGCACAGTGATAGCAACTCCTGCCGCACGCAGCAAACCTTCCTGGACAGCCCACATCTTGGCCTGATGCTGTACCGTATCGTGATCGTACCCCAACAAATGCAGGGTGCCATGCGTCACTGCCAGCACCAGCTCGTCGGACACGCTGTGGCCCTCGACTGCTGCTTGTCGCTCGATATACGGCAACCCTAAGATCAGATCGCCCAGGTAAGGCTCGATCTCTGGCACGGGCATCGGGTCCGATGGAAACGACAACACGTCGGTCGGTGCGTCAACCGCACGAAATTCCCGATTCATGCGACGCACTTCCTCGTCATCCGTAATTACGATGCTCAGCCCTGTTCCCGGCGCGACATCGTGTTCAATGAGTACGCGTGTAACGGCTTGCTCTATGCGCACCAACGGCAAGTCACGTGCACCAACCGTCACCTGAATATTGAGATCGAAACGTTCACCAGAATCCGTCATAGGCTGAAACGCTTCCCCTTATGAACCAACCTCTCCGCGTGGAGAAGGCGTTTGAGGCACATCCTCCGTCACAGGTTTGCCGTCGTGATGGTTGTTTGAAGGCGCGCTTTCGGCTTCCTCACTGGCCGGAGAGGTGTCCTCTACAGCCTGAAGCGTCTGGGTAACCCGTTTATCCACAGGGGGTTCTGTCGCAGCAGCGCCCGCGATCAATTGTGCGCTATGCTCGCTCGTCACCGTTGCGGCGACCTGCCCCGGCATCCCCGGATACGCAATCCTAGGATGGAATATACCCTGAAGCGCCGTTAGAAAAGCATCACGCAGCACCCGCAGATCGTTGAGGGTCAGCCCGCTTTCATCCAACTGACCACCCTGCAAGCGCGATTCGAATATGAAATCCACCGTCTCGCGAATATCGTCTTTGCTCTGTGGCCTGCGCGCGCGCACACTGCTTTCGCAGCCGTCCGCCAGCATCAGAATTGCCGTCTCGCGCGACTGCGGGCGCGGGCCGGGATACGTGTATTCTGCCATATCAACCAACGCGTTCGTCGTCTCCGACCGCTTCAACGCGTCCCGGTAGAAATACACAACTTGGGTCGTTCCGTGATGCTCCATGATGAAGTCGCGGATTCGATTCGGAAGCCGGTAACGGCGCGCCAGACGGTCCCCTTCAGTCACGTGCCCAATGATAATGCGCGCGCTCTGGGTCGGGTTGTCCAACAAGTCATGCGGGTTAACGCCGTCCGCCTGATTTTCGACAAAGAAATGCGGATTCAGGATTTTGCCTACGTCATGGTACATGGCAGCCACACGCAGCAGGGAGGGATTTACATTGACCTGCTGCGCACCGAGCTCGGCCAGATTAGCTACCTGGAGACTGTGCTGGTATGTCCCTGGAGCCTCGCGCAGCAAACGCTGTAGCAGTGGGTGATTGGGCTGAAGCAGTTCCACGATTTTTAGACTGGTTGGAATATTGAGCAAATTTGTGATGACGAATAGCCCGACGAGCGCCCCAGCTGCGGAAAACAGACCGTTGACGATCGACCCCGCGATCTGCGACAACACGGTTACCAGATCGGGCGCAGTGGTCGTCCCGAGAGCAAACAACAGCGACACGCATATACCCACCAGGCTCACGACGCTGCCCGCCACAAAATAAGCGTTCAGCCGCTCCGTACGGCCAAGACTGAGCACGCCCAGAGTTCCCGCCGCGCCGATCACGATTGCAAACTCAAGCGAATCCCCCGCCATAAATCCGGCTAATGCGGCTAGCGTCATCGTTACCACAATCCCAAACTGCGGGCCGACTAACGTCGCTACCAGAAACGCCAACGCCGAAGCCGGGAAATAGTACGGCAAGGCTGCATTTTCCGATCCGATAAGCTGAGCGCCCCCCAGGAAGATCAGGAACAGCACTCCCAACAGCACCATGAAAGGTGGATCGTCGTATACTTTGGGATGAAATTTCCGCAAGTCGACAGCCAACAGCGCAGTCACAAGGCACATCGCCAAGATTCCACCCAAAAACCGTTCAGTACGCCGGTGCGTCGCACGCAGCAAGCCGAACTGCTCCAGGGCCTCAATATGGGCAGCAGTAGCGATCTCCCCTGCTCGGATGATCATCTGCCCCTTTGCAAACGTCCGGACTTCCACCGGCACGTTTTCGGCGGCCTGAAGTTGGGCCTGATGCGTGAGCTCTTCATTGTAAAACGCGTTGATCTTGATCAGATCGCTCACGATAGCGGTGATAATTCGAACCTCAAACTCGCTGTAACTGGCGCTGATCAGGTTCGGAAGATCGTCGCGCTTGGCCTGAATGTTATCGTCGCGCACTTCGCCGCTCATCACGCGCTCCAACAAACGGGTCACTTGCGCATCAATATCCCGCCAGCGGTTATCATCTTGAATCGCAAGCAGTGCATCAACGATGGATGGATCGAGACTCAGGTCCGTGATAGCGGCGATATCCGCTTTTTTCTGATCCGGGGAAGCAAAATCGTCGAAACGGACGTTTTCGATGAAATCGAGAATTTCACGCGCCAGTTTGAGTTGGTCGCTTCTGACGCTGGGATCGGGCGGATCATAGATCGGGCGCACGGCGGCGATCTCAGCATCGCGTTTCGCCTGCGAGAGGACGTCGCTTTCATATTTCAGGCTGCGTGGGGACAGGATATCCTGCGGTGCGACTTGCCCCTCCTGGAGAGTCACTTTCGTTCGTGAGGGTGCC
Organism: uncultured Chloroflexia bacterium; assembly: GCA_963826505.1. Lineage (GTDB taxonomy): Bacteria > Chloroflexota > Anaerolineae > Aggregatilineales > Aggregatilineaceae > CAWGXG01. The sequence continues at coordinate 787,102 of CAWGXG010000008.1, read as the reverse complement.
CACACGTCGGCGGCCACAATCAAAGCCCCGCTCAATACAAACGCGGCGAGCAGCAGTACATAGACGCTTTTGCGCACTATGCGCTGAAGCGATTCAGGCTGTGTCCCAGGTCCTTGATCGGCAGGTTTCATTGCCGCCCCTCAGATAACTTTTGGGGCGGGCACTGCTGCGCCCGCCCCCCATGAACATCCATTATCCACGGCGGCCCACACGACTGCTTGTGCTGCGTATCGATCTCGACTACCTTAGCTGAGAAGCTCGCGCACAATCGCGTTGACCACTTTGCCATCAGCTTGCCCTTTGAGCTTCGGCATCAGTGCCTGCATAACCTTACCCATGTCTTTGGGTGTCGTGGCACCGACTTCGCGGATCACATCACGGGCCAGCGCGGCGATCTCATCTCGGCTCGCCTGCTGTGGCAGATACGATTCGATGACGCCCAGCTCATATTCTTGCTGTTCGACAAGATCGTCACGCCCCGCGCTCGTCACCTCGGCAATCGACTCCCGGCGCTGTTTGGCCTCGGTCATCAGGATGCTTAACGCATCATCCGCCGACAAAGTGATCCGTTTGTCCACTTCAACCTGTTTGAACGCAGCCATTAGAAGACGTAAGATATCGCGCCGGCGCGTATCGCCTGCCTTCATAGCTGTCTTCAAATCGTCCTGAATCTGTTGTTTGGGGTCCACGTTGCCCTCATCACTCTGTTACCACTGAACCACCCGCATTATAACGACGGTTAGCATCTAGCGGCAAACCATCTCCCAAACGCACCGCGCGCTTAGCCTGGTGGCCACTTCAGATAGCGTCCACCCAAAAGGTGCATATGCAAATGGAACACCGATTGTCCGCCATTTCGCCCTTCATTAAGTACCAGCCGGTACCCATCATCCGCGATGCCGGTCTTGCGGGCCACAGTCGCAGCCGCCCCTACTAATCGTCCGATCACAGCTTCCTGTTCTGGCGCAACATCCAGTGGGCCGGTGATGTGCTCGCGCGGAATAATCAGAACATGGACCGGAGCCTGCGGTGCAATATCTCTGAAGGCCATGACGTGCTCATCTTCGTAGACGATTTCGGCCGCCATGCGGCCCGCCGCGATCTCACAAAACACACACGTCATGGTTCCTCCCCTGATAGCTGCCGCTACGCCTTCTCAGCCGGCGCTGTGTCGGCGAAAACGCCACGTACAGTCACCCCACTCACCACCACTGGCGTGATCGTATTGGTCAGCACGGTTGGGGCCGTCATATCCACGCGGATGTAATTATCTGTAAGGCCGCTGTTAGCGAACCCTGCCTCAGATGAACCCGTTACCTGTTCCCACAACACAGACAGCGTCCGCCCTTCGAAGCGGTGGAAGAACCGCTGTGCGCCTTCATCAGACAGCGCCAACAAGCGCGCGCTACGCGCTTTTTTGACGTCATCTGAAATGTGGTTAGGCATGCGCGCCGCGGCTGTGCCGGGCCGTGACGAATAGCGAAAGACGTGCAGCTTCATGAAATCCATCTTGCGGATGAACGTCAAGCTCTCTTCGAATTCCGCATCGGTCTCACCGGGAAAACCGGCGATCACGTCCGTGCTGATGGCCAGATCAGCAATCTGTGCGCGTGCCGCATTGACCAGCGCACGAAAGGAAGCTTGCGACGTACGGCGCGCCATGCGCTTCAACGTGCGGTCGCATCCGCTTTGCAGCGGTAGATGCAGATGACGACACAGGCGGGGGTTATCCCACAAGGTAAAGAACTCAGGCGCAAGATCCCACGGCTCCAACGAAGATAATCTGAGCCGTGCAATGTCCGTATCCGCCAGAACAGCCGCCGCCAACGCCATCAACCCGTTGGCCTGCCCCAGATCGTGCCCATACGACCCCAGATGGACTCCTGTGAGCACTGCTTCCTGATAGCCCGCCTCGACCGCTTGCTGGATTTCGTGGACGATATCGATCATCGGGCGGCTGCGCCCGGGGCCGCGTGCAATCGTCGTCACGCAGAACGTGCAGCGGTTGTCGCAGCCATCCTGCACTTTGACAAACCACCGCGTCCGACCTAATGCGCCTGGCACAAATTCGCGGGCCACTGGTTCGCTGTCAAACGCCTCGGGTAATACCGTGTTCTCGCCGAGTATCAACGGTACAAGCTGGTCTTTCTGTAGGTTGTCAACGATCCGCGTTACCCCTGGAAGCGCCTCCACCACATCTGGCGACAGATGCGCATAACATCCCGTCGCCACGATCTGCGCGGAGGCGTTTCCCCGATTCAAACGGCGGATCATCATCCGGCTCGAACGCCCGGCCTCGCGCGTGACGGCGCAAGTGTTGGCGACACACAGATCGGCGTCGGCTACATCTTCAACAATCGTATGCCCGGCATGGCGAAATTGGCGAGCTAGAGCCTCGATCTCGCTCTGGTTAAGCCGGCAGCCTATGGTTTCCAGATATACGCGCATCCCCTTACTCTTTCGCCGCCAAACTCGTATCCGGCTGAGGCCCTACGATGACGAGATCGTCGAATGCCACTTCAATTTCGCTGCCGTCAATTGTCCCCGCGGCCAATGCGATCCGGCCCTGTTTAAAGGTCGAATCGTGGTAGGCGCCAGTCGGTGTGCTGGTAAAGCAGATACCCGGCCCTTCCCACGTCGCCCACATACTGGTTTCGTTTTCTCCCCTCAGGCACAGCGGGACGATCTGATCATTCACGTAGAACTGAAAGGTATCCTGCCGGGCGACAATGCGAATCGCGTTGGATTCATCCCCCTGACGGATCGCTTCCGTTTGCCCCCAATCACTGATCTTCTCCTGCACACCGTTTTTTACCTTGGCCAGCGAATAATACCCGTCGGCGCTAATGCGGAAGATATAGAAGTTGTCGGGGTTGCGATAGCGGAATATCACGCCGAACTGATTTTGATCGACCGGTCCGTCTGCCAACCGCGCAGTGACACGCAGATCAAAATCATTGAACTTGCGATCCAGCACCGACCAGATCACCTCGTCGGACACGCCGGACCCGTATTTTACTGACAGGACCGCGCCGTCCGGCGACATCATACTTCCAGTGGGAAAACCCAGTTCTGCGGCTTGAGCAACCTGGACAGCATCGCGTCCAGGGAAGATATCCCATTCGTTGTTGAAATCATCAAAGGATGTAGCATACAGCAGTGCGCCCGGCTCCGGTCGCGACACTGGCAACTCATACAGCCAATCGGTCGCGACGGCCAGCCCTGCCCCCAATCCGATAGCAGCCAGCAGCCACACGGAGACTGCCATATGCCGAATCCGGACCAACACCGGGTGGGACTCCCGTGAGGCGTCCGCGCACAGCGCACGCAAGGCGGGCAACAGCGAAGCGATCTCGTACCACACGCCAAGTGCCGCCTGGATAACCAATACCACCGCCGCCACACGCACAACCAGCGACAAATCGCTGAGCACTTGGGCGACCATCCCGCCTTCATTCGCAGCTGAGCCAGCCTTGACCCACAAAATGGCCCCGGCAGGAAAACCAACCAGCAGCATCAACGCCCCTACACGCGCCCACGCCAGTCCGCTGCGGCGTGTCTGGCTCAGCTTCGCCACAGCGCGCAGCTGGACCAGGCTAGCGATCGCCAACCCAATACCACCGATCAATTTGAGCTGGGTAGCCGTGTCGTAGATGTCGCCCGGTCGTGTGATACGCAGTTTCCCGATATCTAGCCCAATACGCTGAAACTCCAGGGAATAGAGATAAGCAAACAGACCAACTGCTGCGAACAACAGGAGCACACCAGCGGTCGCGAGATGCACGCGCATCAATCGCCACGTCCATGCTGCCCATCTTGGGCGGTCAGACGCCGCCGGGAGACGATGAAAAGGTTCGATACGGTCAATCACAACGGGTTACCTTTAGCACTATCCCCCCACATCCGATACCACGACGTCATCAAACACCACATCGACGTACCCATGTCCCGCCCACACCATCACACCAAAACCTGACAGGGCAGACAGATCGGGCACGGATACCTGCCCAACTGGCTCTCCATCCACAAACAGCATCAGGCTGTTATCGGCCAGTGTCGTCGCCAGCACGAGGGAGGCGTCACTATCGGCCGTCCGCTCAACGGGTGTCGCGTCTGAGGGTGTAAGATCATCCCACACACCCCCATCCCGGTGCAGCAGACGCCAGTGGCCTTCGGGGGTGAGCAGGAAAGCGTAAAAATCGGAGTTGCTTGTATATCCGGCGATCAATCCAAACTGGGAATCTGGGCTGGCGGCATTCACGGCGACGGTTGCTTCGTAATGGTACGCCGGGCGTTCGACTCGAAAATCCGGCAGCGACCAGAGTGTCACACCAGGCGACACGACCCGCAGACTCAACGCCTCGTCCACATACGCCACCCCCCCCTTGGGCGACTGCGTTTCGGTCCACCGGCCGCTCTGTGTGGAGAAATCATCCACGAACAACCGGTTGCCAAGCTGCTGCAAAGGGGATCCCCATCCGAGCGCTTCCGCAGCCAGGACAGACGGCAATGCCCCAGCCAACACGAAGGCCAACCAGAGGGCGCCGATCACCTTGCGCCAGGTACGAGACTGTTTCATATTCACGCGTGCCACCCATCTCCCATCTTGACCTTAAGCCAGACATTCTAACACGACGCCGTGAACCGCACAGAACCCGCAGCGTGACAGGCCCAGCAAATGATTACGCCATGCCATTACTAACCAACGATCACGCCTAACCGCTGAAGTGCGCGAGTTGCCAGGACGCCGAATCGACTGGCAGGGTCGCTATTCTCCAGGACATATTCGTAAAAGTCAACCGCACCCTGTTCATCGTTTCGACGTTCGAGCACCACACCGAAATAGTACCGGCTGCGCACGCGTGAAGGATCGAGCCTTACGGCCTTATTCAGCATCTCATAGCTGCGCGCCGCATCGCCTGTGAGCTGATACGCCCAACCCAGGCTGGCCAGGACATCGGGATCGTTCGGCAGCAGAACTGCCGTATCCTCGATAAACGCCAACCCGTCGCTGTCCAGTGCATAATCTTCGTCAGCATAGAACATAGCCAACACTCGCCGCCACTGGGTATCACCTGGCGCGAGATCGATCGCAATCTTGAACCACTGCTCAGCGCCGGAGAGATCGTCCATGTTTTGCAGCGATGTCCCGACTTCCACCGCCAATGCCGGGTTATCCGGCGCCAACCAATAGGCCCGTGTGAAAGCGTCATAAGCCTGTTGCTGAGACTCAACCTGCCGCCAATGCAGCCCCAGCAAATAATAAATCATTGGGTCGGTAGGACTCATGTCCAGTGCGGCCTCAAGGTCGGGCAGCCCGTCTCGCCCCTGTCTATCGCGCACAAAACCAAGATAGGCCCGCGCCGTCGGGTTGATGGCGTTAGCTTCCAAAGCCAGCATTAAAGCCCGTTCGGCGTAGGGCCATGCGTCCAACCCAACCAGCGTGATCCCGATCCGAGTCTGCGCATCCGTAAGCGCCACTTGATCGTAGTCTGTCAAAGCCTGTTGGACCGTCGCCGCACGCCCTGTCCAGGCCGGGTCTTCAGCGGCAGCCTCCAGATAAGCCTGCGCAAATGCGGGATTTTGCGGCGCATAGTACATTCCAAGCTGGAACATCGCCCACCCATCGCCCGGCGCGACGTTTGCCAACTGCCTCAAGGTAATCTCGGCCTGATCCCACTGCATGGCGTCGATCTGGTGTTCGGCCAGGCTGCGCAGCGCGCGTGGACTCTGGCTGTTGAGAGCGGACGACGACGCAAGCAGCGCGGCGACACCCAGCGGATCGCCTTCACCTTCAAGGATCTCGGCGAGCTGTTTCAACCGGGCATCTGTCCATCCGTCCTGGGCAGCTAATGCATACAAATACGCATGGGCCTCGCGGAACTGCTGAGCCTCGATAGCGATCTGAACCAACTGTTCGGAGATGAACACCTGCGGGCCAAGCACGCGCTGCACCTGACCATAAGCGTCCAGAGCCTGCTGAACCTCCCCATCACGAGAAGCCCGCTCTGCTTCGTCATTCCAACGGGCAACCCACCAGCTGCGCGGGGCGATATGAGCGCCAACAAACACCGCGCATAGCAGAGCCAGACGCCCTGCTACCGGCAGGAATCGTGCAATCGATCTACGTCCTTCCCATTTGAGAGACATATTCGAGGGCCGCGCTACGGCTCTAATGAGCCCAGAGCAGACCGTACCGCCTTTTCGATCTCTTCGCGTATGAGGGGTTTGATCAGGTAGCCATGTATGCCTTGCAGTTTTCCCATGAGACGGTTGGCGGGATCGCCATACGCTGTGATCACCAGGATTTTAGGTGCCGTGCCACCCCGCTGTTCCTCACGCATGGTCTCCAAGACTTTCCAGCCAGTCATATCTGGCAGTGCGATATCTAACAAGACCAGATCGGGATGAACTTCGTGGAAAAGGTCCAACGCGCGGTTGCCATGCGTGGCATGATATACCCGCAAATTGAGATTTTCCAGTGTTACCTGGATAATCTCGGCAAGCTCAACCGTATCCTCAACGATCAAGACAGTATGAGTGAGCTTATTCTCGTCTGTCGAATCAGGCGGCACATCCGATCCGCTGTCTGACGACACAGGGATATTGCCCGCTTGGTCAGCCATTTCACTTCCCTCGGCACGGTCAGGACCCTTTGAGTGGCGATGCCTAAGAGTCACTGCATACCTCACGACACAGGTCGCATAGGACTGTGCCTCAATCATACAAAAAAAGCGAGCAGTCCCCAAAACGGCAAGCCCGGTGCTGCGGCTTCCACGCTCCGTCGTGGCATGTTCCACCGTACTCCGCACGGCGAAGAATTCTTGCAGAAATAGAACACTAGTACTAAAATCAACTTCTAACCTTCACCAGAGGCGGCCAGCGTGCTATCATGTACACAGTTGCCCGACAGCAAAAGGTGGGGAATGAATGTCAAAGCAGCAAACCGCCGGTAGCGGTCGTTCTACACCCAAACGCCGGCCCACAGCCGCCAAGAAACCGGCTGATCGCAAAGCCCGAACCTCCCCAAAACCAGTCAAAGACGATGTCAAAACGAAGACGCGTAGCAAACCGTCTTCTAAGGGAAAACCGGCAAACGCGACCGCCAAGAACACGGCTAAACCCAAAGCAGCCACTAAAGATCGGCGTGCTGGTGCCAAACCGCCTGCAGAGAAACCACCGCGCACGCGGCGCGCTTCACAACGCCCTGTTATCGCCAAACAACCAGGCTTCTCGCAGCGCCTCGGTCAAACGTTGGCCGCCGCTAGCCGAGCGCTGGCGGCTGCCGGCCGTACCTTGCGCGATCCAGCTTTCTGGCGACGCGTTATCACAAAACTCCCGCCGTGGACGGACGAAGTCGGCGCACTGCTGCTCATCGTCCTCGGCTTTGTCATGCTGACGGCTCTACTCAACACGACATCCGAAGCCGCGCTCTCGATCTCCATCCGGCACGACTTGCGCCAACTGTTCGGTCATGGTGCTTACCTGGTGACCCTGGGCGTTGCCATCAGCGGGGTAATCATCCTGCTGCCGAAATTTGGGACATCGTTTCGCCTGGGCTGGACGCGCGCGGTGGCTATAGAAGTGGCCTTTTGCGCGCTCGAGGCATTGCTGCATTTGTTTCCCAACGATCCTCAAGCGCGCGTTCTGGCGCGCGAAGGCGGGGGTGGCGGCTTCCTGGGTTGGTCCCTTATGGCTCTGCTCTCCCCACTGGGGCATACGCTGTCCATTGCGTTTTTCGCTATCGTGTTCTTCGGCAGTCTTGCGATCGCTTTTGAACTGCGTATGCGCCATCTAGAAGCTGGGATCTTATGGCTTCGTACGCGGCTGCAAGGTGGCATCCAGCGCCTCGATTCCATGTCCTTTGAGCTACCCGAACCTGACGACAATGATCCCCGCTTGCCACCGGCTGAGCACATGCAGGATTGGGATGTCACGCCGTTTGAGGCCGAGATCCCGGACTTTTTAGGAGATCCCCCCACCTCTGTGTCCCCGCGTCAACCAAAGTCGTCTGTCGTCCCACGCGAATCCGCAAAATCCAACGGGAGTCCGGCACCATCTCTCGTGAAACCGGGTGTTACACCACCAACTGCCGCGAAATCGAATGGGAAGAGCGCGCCGGATATTTCGCAGGTCCACGACTCGCAAGGCATACAAGCCACGGTTGGCGTCCCCGATATCACCGGCGGCAACGGACACAGTGAGCCTCCGCCCGCGCCGCAGCGTTCGCTAACCAAAGCGGAACGCGCCGAAATCATCGCGGAAACGCGGCGGGCCCTGGGAGCCGATAACGGACGCAGCCTCGTGGCACCGGGCGAGCCGGGTGAACGATCGTCGGTCGTCCCGCGCGAACTGCTCCCCAACTCCCCCACGCCTCGTCCCAGAATGAAACGCAAACTGGATGAGCTGAGCGAGCGATATTTCACAGTTGACGACTTCCGCGAGGCGAAAAAAGTCGGCAAGCGCGACGCGAATTTGCCTCCGCTGGAGCTGTTGAACGCCACCGAGCTCAACACGCCGACTGAAGAAGAAATCAATACGAACGCGCGTATCATCAAGAACACGCTGCTCGAATTTGACGTGGAGACAGAAGTCATCGATGTCAAAGTCGGCCCGACCGTGACCCAATACGCAGTGTCTCCCTACACCGAGCGTGTGTCCGAAGAGGGCGAGCGCGTGCTCAATCGCGTGCGAGTCAGCGAAATCACGCATCTCAGCGGCGACCTCGCGCTGGCCTTGTCCGCCAAACGACTGCGCATCCAGGCTCCTGTCCCGGGCCATTCCTATGTCGGGGTTGAAGTTCCCAATCGCCAACCAAGCATCGTCGCCCTGCGTCCGGTGCTGGAATCGGAAGCGTTCTACAAATACCGTGACCGCCCCTTGGCACTGCCGCTCGGTCGCGACGTGGCGGGGGATGCCTTTGTAACCGATCTGGGCAGTATGCCCCACCTGTTGATCGCGGGCACGACCGGGTCAGGCAAATCGATCATGTTGGCTGCCATGACGACCGCCCTGGTGATGAACAATACCCCGGAGCAGGTCCGGCTGGTGCTGCTCGATCCCAAAATGGTAGAGCTGGCGCGTTTCAACGGCCTGCCTCATCTGCTCGGCCCGGTCGAAACAGAGCTGGATCGGATCATCGGCGTGCTGCGCTGGGCCACGCGCGAAATGGATCGCCGCTATAAACTGCTGGAGAAAGAAGCCGCCCGCAATATCGACGCCTTCAACAAATCTCTTGGCCGCCGCCGTAAAGACGAGCACCTGCCCTATATCGTGATCATCGTGGACGAGATTGGCGATTTGATGATGCAGCGCCCGGATGAGACAGAGCGCGCCTTAACACGGCTGGCTCAAATGGCGCGCGCCGTAGGCATGCACCTCATGGTCGCTACCCAGCGGCCCAGCGTCGACGTGATCACAGGCTTGATCAAAGCCAATTTCCCCGCGCGCATCTCGTTCGCTGTCGCATCGGGCATTGACTCGCGCGTGATCCTCGATCTGGTCGGGGCGGAGACGCTGATGGGGCGTGGCGATATGCTTTTCCTCGCGCCGGACGCGGCAGGACCTCGTCGTATTCAAGGGGGTTACGTGTCCGATGAGGAAGTCAACGCGATCGTTGAGCATTGGCGGCGCTGGCATGAAGCCGAGATCGAAGCCGAACGCATGGAACCCATCACAATCGGCCCATGGGAACGTGGCATGACGCGCCGGGAAGTCCTCTCCGAAACCGACCCGATGCTCGAAGACGCCATTGACCTGGTCATCGAGGAAGGCGAAGCTTCCGCCTCGCTCATCCAGCGGCGGCTCGGGCTGGGTTATCCCCGTGCCGCACGCATCATCGATCTGCTGTTCGAGCTGGGCATCGTCGGACCCGCTCGCCCCGGTGGGCGCACGCGCGATGTGCTGGTCAGACCCGGCTCGGACCCCTTCAAAAAGATCGTGGATAAGCGGCTCAAAAACAAAGAATGAACTTCCACCAAATACCCGCGTGCTCTCTTGGCATCCCAACCCGGCGAGCGAATGCGCGCGCCTGAATGTTGCCGTGCCTTGACGCGTCAAGGCACGTTTTGCGTATGGATTTTCGCGACGGGATCAGTTAAGATACCCGCGCAAGGGTTACAAGGAGAGACGCCGTGCCCGGACCGATCAAGATCGCCCCATCTATCCTGGCTGCTGACTTCACGCGGCTCGGAGAACAAATCGCCGAAGTGGACGCTGCCGGTTGCGATCAAATTCACATTGACGTGATGGATGGGCGTTTTGTCCCCAATATCTCAATGGGGCCAATGATCGTCAAAGCGGCGCGACGCGTCACACAGCTCCCCCTGGACGTACATCTGATGATCGTCGAGCCAGAAAAGCATATCCCGGCATTCATCGAAGCCGGGGCCAACAGCATTTCTGTTCACGTCGAGATCTGTAACCATCTGCACAGTGTCGTCCAGCAAATTCGCAAAGCGGGCGTGCATCCGGCGGTTGTACTCAACCCGCACACGCCTGCCGTTTTGATCAAAGAGATTCTACCGTTCGTGGATATGGTGCTGGTCATGACGGTCAACCCAGGTTTTGGCGGGCAGCAGTTTATCTCCGAGACGCTCGCCAAAATCAGAGAAATCCGCCAGATGATCACGGCACTCGGACGTCCCATCGATTTGCAGGTGGATGGCGGGATCGACGTCGAAACAGCGCCTCAAGTGGTCGCTCATGGAGCTAACGTTCTGGTCGCCGGAACTGCGATTTTCCGTGCGCCAGAAGGCATACCCGCCGCCGTAGCAGCCTTGCGCAATGCAGCCGTTCTTTAGGCAACAAAAAAGCCAGCTTAAGGCGCTGGCTCTTCGGTGTGACCTGCAAGCGGGATCACTTTTTGCTGGCCGTAGGCTGGTCCAATTTAGCATCTTTGCCCAGCGTACGGATGCACCGGGTGCACATATACTTGCTAACCAGGCGACCGTTCTCCATCACTTTAATGCGCTGAATATTCGGCCTGAACTGCCGGTTAGTTCTCCGGTTTGAGTGGCTTACATTGTGCCCAAACTGGGGAGTCTTTGCCACAAACTTCACATTTTGCCATAGGAATGCCTCGCCAAGATCTGTCCGAATCAGCGGACGACATGCTACCATAGAGCAGGATGTTATGCAAGGGCCGTATATCAAACTCGGTGAGAAGAATTTATGACGACTAATGAAACTCCGCGCGGCACGATCGAGATATCGCCTCAGGCTATCGCGACCCTCGCCAGCCATGCAGCGTTGCAAACCTACGGGGTGGTGGGAATGGCATCTCCCAACCTGGCATCAGACATCGCCGCCAGTCTGACACGAGACCCTAATCGCGGGATTGAAGTCCACCAAGATGACAACCATATTGTGATTGATGTGTTTGTAATCATAGAGTTTGGCACGCGTATTGCTTCTGTCGCTAACAGCCTGATCAACGGCGTGCGTTATGCCGTTGAGCAAAGTATCGGGGTTCCAGTGTCCCAAGTCAATATACACGTTCAGGGTCTACGAGTCAGTCGAACTGAATGAAAGTGCAATAGTCGCCATGTCAGAACAACCTCCCCAACCTTCTTTGGAAGAAAACTATGTCTGTGACGGGCGAGCGTTAAAACGCCTTGCACAAGCAGGACGCGATTGGCTCGATCGGCATCATGCCGTCGTTAACCAACTTAATGTATTCCCGGTGCCCGATGGCGATACCGGAACCAATATGCTTATGACGATGCGCAATGCCGTCAAGGAAATTGAGGACGCGGATCATACCCATTTTGGCTATGTTGCCGGTCGGATAGCGCACGGGGCCATGATGGGCTCGCGGGGCAATTCGGGCACGATTCTTTCCCAGTTGTGGCAGGGCTTCGCACATGCGCTCAAAGATCATTCGGTGCTCACGGCGGATTTGCTCGTCAAGGGGTTGCGCGAAGCCGCCGACACGGCCTATCGTGGCGTCATCAAGCCAGTCGAGGGCACTATCCTGACCGTGGCGCGCGAAGCTGCCGAAGAGGCCGAGATCGCGCTGGCGGACACCTCCGATATGGAGGTTCTGTTGAATCGCATCGTCGAGCGTGCCAAAGATGCCCTGGCTCGAACTCCAGAAATGCTCCCGATCCTCCAAAAAGCGGGCGTAGTTGACTCCGGTGGCAGCGGTCTGGTATACATTCTGGAAGGGATGCTGCGGCATCTACGCGGGGAAGTGATCGAAGTGGAACATACGACGACAGCCTCAGATGTGCAAGACCTTGCCTCGACGTTGGCCCCTGAAGACGAAATGGGCTACGGCTACGACGTTCAGTTCATCCTCCAGGGCAGCAGTCTGGACGTGAGCGCTGTTCGTGCTGCAATCGATCGCATGGGCTGGTCAACGGTGGTGGTCGGCAATGAAGAAGCGATCAAGGTGCATGTGCATGTTCACGATCCGGGCATTCCGCTCAGCTATGGCGTGAGTCTGGGCGAGATCAGCGATGTCGTCGTTGAAAATATGCAGGCACAATTTCAGGACTATGTACGAGATCGCGAAGCGTCAAGTCTTGACGCACACGGCCCACTACATGTCCCCCACATCGACAATGACGCTCCCGTTTTCGAGCCAGATGATATTGGGATCGTAGCCGTTGCCTCCGGCGAAGGTATCGCGCGCGTGTTCCGCCAGTTGGGCGCTGCCGAAATGGTTATGGGTGGCCAAACGAACAATCCGAGCACGCAGGAAATTCTTGACGCGATCCAACGAGTGCCCACTCACAACGTGATCCTGCTGCCCAACAACAAAAACATCATCCTGGCGGCTGAACAGGCTGCCCGGCTCGCGACAGATCAGCACGTGGTTGTGATTCCAACGCGCAGCATGCCGCAAGGCATCAGCGCACTGCTGCCCTACGACGCCAAAGGCGACCTCAGTGCCATTGCCGACGCGATGCTACACGCCAAAGACGACGTGGTCACCGGCGAAGTGACGTCCGCCACGCGCAGTGTCGAGCTGAACGGTGTCAACGTCTCGGAAGGCCAGGTGATTGGCCTGGTTGACGGAGTATTGTCCGTGGCTGGCGACTCGATCAATGACGTCGTTCGCGATACCTTGGACCAGATGTGTGTCAGTCCTTGTGAATTGATTACACTGTATTATGGCAACGGGATTCGCGAGCCGGAAGCCCGCCAACTCACGCAAGACCTGAGCGCGATCTACCCCGATCGTGAATTTGAGCTGGTGTATGGTGGCCAGGCACACTACCACTTCATTCTGAGCGCGGAATAACAACGCGCCGCGCGATCTTGATCCGTGTAGGGCTGGGGAGAGAACCGATTTGGGAAAAGTTCGAATTGTGACCGATAGCTCTGCCCACTTCCTTGACCCTGGAGTCATCGATCGCTATGCCATTCAGGTCTTACCCCAGACGGTACATTTCGCCGGTCAGACGTTCCGAGAAGGCGTAACCCTTGATGCCGAGATGTTTTTCCGGCTGGCCGCACACAATGCCTCCGCCGCGACTCTGACTCCCCCATCGGCGGAGAGCTTTGCGGAAGTGTATCGACAGCTCAACCGCGAAACCGACCAGATACTCTCGCTGCACATGTCCCGACAGCTTGGCGGCGCGTGGGATAACGCCTTTATGGCGAGCCGCACGCTGCTTGGTCGCTGCGAAATCATACCGGTTGATTCTCTAACAACGTCCGTGGGCCTTGCCATGCTCGTCAAAGCCGCGGCAGAGGCTGCCGAAGATGGCGCAGAGATAGAAGATGTGGTGCGCATCGTCCGCGCGATGGTGCCGCATATCTATTCGGTTTTCTACGTGGAATCGTTGGACTATCTGCGTCACAATGGGCTGCTCAGCGAAGCTCAGTCCGTGCTAGGCGCAATGCTAGACGTCAAACCGTTTCTCACCATTGAGGACGGCGAGCTGATCCCCATGGAAAAAGTCCGGACTCAGGCTCAGGCGATCGACAAATTGGTGGAGTTCGTATCAGAATTCGCGGCGCTGGAAGAACTTATCGTCGTGCACAACGCGCCCTATCCCACCGAGCGCACGCACCTGCTTCAGGATCAATTGACTGCCGAGTTTCCCGGGCGTACGTTCCCGCTCATGATGTACGGTCCCAGCCTGGCGACATTGATCGGGCCGGACGGTATGGGCGTCATTGCACACGAAGATCCCGACGCAGAGGAAGAAGCGTGATGTCGCGTATCGTGATCGTGACTGACAGCACCTGCGATCTTCCCCCGGCGTGGATCCAACGGTTTGACATTCGGGTCGTTCCGACCTATGTTAATTTCGATCAGGAGAGCCTCGCCGATGATGGCGTGCAACTCCGCCGCGAGCATTTTTACGAGCGGTTGACCACGTCACCGGTTTTGCCGACCACGGCCGCACCTCCCTTGGGAGAAGTCCAACAGGTCATGGCGCAAGCGTTGGCAGATGCAGATTTCGTGATTGGGATTACGGCCCCAGCCAAGCTAAGCGGGATTTACAATACCTTCCGGCTGGCGGCGGAAAACACGGACCCATCTCGCGTCACGTTGATCGACAGCGGCACATTGAGTATGGGCCTGGGTTGGCAAGTTGTTCTGGCCGCCGAGTTAGCTGGGGCAGAGTTCGCCGCGCCAGACATCAAGACTAAAGTGCTTGCCTCGCAACCCTACACCGACGTTTGGGCAGCGCTTGATACATTTGAATATGTACATCGCAGCGGGCGTGTGGGCTGGGCAGCCGCCATGATGGGCGATCTCTTTCAGATCAAACCGATTATTCGTTTGTACGACAGTGTAGTCAGCTCGGTGACGCGTGTCCGTACCGCGCATCGGGCTTTCCAGGCACTGGTCGATACAGCACAGGCAGCCGCGCCTTTGCAGCGGCTGGCTATCATGCACACTCGAAACATTGAAGGAGCGCAGCGTCTGCTTGCAGCGCTCGCAGATATTCACCCCGATCATGAACCCGTCATCGTCGAAGCCACACCAGTCATCGGAGTGCATGTGGGGCCAAAAGCGCTGGGCTTAGCCGTAGTACGCAAAAACTGACAGGAAAACTGATATGCCTTCGGCGTTAGAAACTCTCGTAAAAATCCTGAAGCTCGAACAAGGAACGGATTACAAAAACACGGCGGTGATCGGCGGCCTGGAATCGTTTGCCGAGCATTGGAAACAAGACGCTCACCAACAGGCCAAACGACCAGAACATCACCAACTAGTTGATGAGTTGGTGCTTCATATGCAGCGTTACCCGAAGTTAGAGCGCGTCGAAGAACGGCACGACTCAATTACCTATATGTTGGGACGCATCACGGGACGCATTCCGGCGCCGCCCGATCTACCACCTTCGACCTACACACCGTCTGACGACAATGCACAGACGAGCAGCCGCCCTGCAGCGCCGCCACCAGCGCCGGCAAGCCAAGTGATTGATGAAGCGGATGATCAAGACGCTGAGACGAACGACGAAGCCGAAAACGACGAGGAGTTGTATGCACCAACCGAATCGCTCGCTCCGCGTGCTGTTTCACAGCGCTCAGCAGGACCGCCGCGCCGTGCGTCGCGCCCTGCTCTCAACCCAGACGAAATCGCAAGTCGGGTGAATGACCTCCAGTCTCCCGTCACAGCACTGCCGCGCGTAGGCGACAAGATGGAAGAGAAGCTGCAAAAGCTGGGGATTCACACGGTCGCAGACATGTTGTTCACATTCCCCCGTCGCTACGACGATTACAGCCGGATGCGCACGCTCAACCACCTGGTGCCGGGCGAAACCGTGACCGTCATCGCGGCGGTGCGCTCGGTTGCTAAACGCCAGGGGCGTGGTGGGCGACCCTATTTGTTAGTAACGATGGACGACGGCACAGGGTTATTGCAGGTGGCCTTCTTCGGCCAGCCGTGGTTGCAGCGCCAGTTCAAGCGCGGCAGCCAGATCGTACTCAGCGGCACCGTGGAATTATTCCGCGGCCAGATCATCATGACCAATCCGGAATGGGAGCTGCTCGAGCGCGAGAACCTTCATACGGGCAGAATCGTCCCAGTCTATACCCTGACCAAGGGGCTATCTGCGCGCACGATGCGCCGTCTGATGCACCATGTCGTCGAGTGGTGGTCCAGCCGTATTCCGGATCATCTCCCCGAAAGCGTCCTGGATCGCACTGAGCTTGCCGATCTGGGGTGGGCGTTGCAGCAAACGCATTTCCCTGACTCGCCGGAATGGCTCGACTATGCCAGACGGCGGCTCAGCTTCGACGAAATTTTCTTGTTCCAGATGAAGATGCTAGCGCAGCGCCATGCCTGGCAGTCTGTACCGGGCCAACCGTTACCCGTATCAGAGGAGTGGCTGGGCGAATTCACAAGCCGCCTCCCCTACACGCTGACCGCAGCGCAGCAGCGCGCCGTCGAGGACATTCTCGGTGACATGCGGCGCGAGGTTCCGATGAATCGCCTGTTGCAGGGTGATGTGGGATCGGGCAAAACGGTCGTGGCGGCTATTGCCCTTGCGGCGGCAGCACAACACGGCAAACAAGCCGCATTGATGGCTCCGACGAGTATTCTCGCCGAGCAGCACGCGCGCAGCATCAACAACCTGCTGAACCTGACCTCGGCGGGCGACACGATCACGCTCCGTCTGCTGACGGGCAACACCAGTGACGCCGAACGCCAGGAAATCTACACCGGGTTGGCCGATGGCAGCATCCAGGTCGTCATTGGCACGCACGCCCTCATCCAACAGGGCGTGGAGTTCAACGATCTGGCGCTGGCGATCGTCGATGAGCAACACCGCTTTGGCGTAGAACAACGGGGAATACTGCGCAGCAAGGGCACGCATCCGCACATGCTGGTGATGACTGCCACGCCGATTCCACGTACGCTGGCCCTAACCCTGTATGCGGATCTGGACCTGAGCATTATCGACGAAATGCCGCCGGGCCGTACGCCCGTCGAAACGAAAGTGTTGCGCTCCGTGGAACGCGAGCGTGCCTACAGCTTCATCCGAGCTCAGTTGGACCTGGGTCGGCAGGCATTCATCATCTACCCACTGGTCGAAAGTTCGGAACAGCTTGAAGACGTGGGGGCCGCCGTGGATGAATTCGAGCGGCTTAGCGCCGCCATGTTCCGCCATTACAGCGTGGGACTGCTGCACGGGCGCATGTCTCCCGCAGAAAAGGACTCCGTGATGTCTGCATTTGCAGCGGGAGACATCCAGGTCCTGGTATCGACCTCCGTGATCGAGGTCGGGATCGACGTGCCGAATGCCAGTGTCATCCTGATCGAGAATGCGGAACGATTCGGGTTGGCGCAGCTCCACCAATTGCGGGGACGCGTAGGGCGTGGCGAGCACAAGTCGTTCTGCCTGCTGATCGCCGGGAAATCATCATCTGAGGCGGAACAGCGCCTAAGGGCGATGGAAGACACCACTGACGGCTTCAAACTGGCGGAAATTGACTGGGAGTTGCGCGGACCGGGCGACCTGCTTGGCGTGAGGCAAAGCGGCTCAACTCTGTTCAGACTGGCCGACGCCATGAATCCACGCCTTGTTGAATTAGCACAGCGCGAGGCCCGCACAGTTTTCGCTGAGGATCCGTCTCTATCTCAACCAGAACATCAACTGTTGGCCAAACGCGTCCAGGCACAGCAGAGTTTCGGTGCCGACGTGAGTTGAGGCACACCACTGAAAAGGACGATCATGCGTCAAGAACATATCTGTTGCGCCGTCTTTCCGGGCTCGTTCAACCCGATTCACTACGGACATGTTGATATCGCCAAGCGGGCGCTGCGCATGTTTGACGAAGTCTATGTCGCTGTGTACGTGCATCCTGGCAAGATTGACCTGTTCTCAGCCGAGGAACGGGTCGCCATGGTGAAGGAATCGCTCAAAGATGAACCCAGAGTACGGGTTGCGTCATACAATAGATTAACTGTAGACTATGCTCGTGAGATGGGTGCACAAGCGATCGTGCGCGGGCTGCGCGTGTTCTCGGATTTTGAGCTGGAGTTTCGTATGGCGCTGGCCAATCGGCGGCTCGCGCCTGAGATCGAGATCGTGACTTTCATCGCCGCGGAAGAGCATTTGCATATCAGCTCGAGCACCATCCGCGAAATCGCATCATTGGAGGGCGACGTGTCGTCCATGACACCGCCGCATGTCGTAGAAGCGTTGGGCCGGAAATTCGCAGAGCTAAAAGCTAGCGGCTCAAATTCGTCGTTTATGGTAAGCTTAAAAGACTAGGGCGATTTGGCCAACCAGGCGCTCTGACAAGGCATGTACGCTGCTCCCTGGGGGGCGTAGGTGGCTTGCATGGCTCACCTGAAATTGGGAGGCACAGGTATCATGGATATTCAGCACCTTGTTGATAGACTGGAAGACCTTATCGACGAAGGGCGTCACATCTGGTTTAGCAAATATACGCTGATCGACGAAGAACACGCACTCGAAATCATTGACCAGATGCGGATCTCCGTACCGGAACAAGTCGAAAAAGCCTCACGCCTCATCAACCAGCGCGACCGGCTGTTGGCGCAAGCCAACGAAGAAGCGACCCGGGTCGTGCAAATCGCACGCGAGCGTTCTGACGAAATGGTCCAGAGAGATGCGGTTCTGCAGACCGCACAAAACCGGGCCAAGAATATCATTGAACAGGCCCGTCGTGAAGCCGACGCCATCCGCGCCGAGGCTGACGGGTACGTGCTCGAAGTGCTCAAGAACTTGGAAGACCAGTTGATGCGCAACCTCACGGTAGCGCGCAACGGTATGGCCAAAGTCGTCGAAGAACGCGAGGCCCATCGCCTGCAAATTCAGGCGGCCTACGCTCAAGCGGAGCTTGAGGCTGTCGAAGAAGCGCGCGAGTTGGTCGAGGCAGTCGTCAATACGAACGCACGTCTCCAACAGGATGACGCCGAAGACGCTTGAAAAGTCTGACCGCCGGGCGTGCAGTCAAGCATGCCTGCTCTTGACAGGCAGTTGTTGGCTGCTATATAATTCTGCCCGTTGTCCGGCGGGTGCGTCGGGCAAGACTATGGCGAAGGAGTATTTTCAATGGGTCCGCTGCCCAAGCGAAAAATATCAAAAACGCGTCGCGACAAACGGCGCGCCCACGACCATCTGTCCTCCCGGCACCTGGTGCGTTGCGACGAATGCGGTCAATTTAAGCCTGCCCATGAGGTTTGTCCGCATTGCGGCTCGTATCGCGGTCGTGAAGTTGTGACGATCGAAGAAGACGAAGAGTAACCACCTCGGTTGTCAAAAACAATGCTGGGGCCGTGCCCAATCGCACGGCTCTTTGCATTTTAGGGTATTGTCATTCAGTCGTGATTTCCACCCCGACCCGCACCTCTTAGCACTGCCCGGTGTTTTTCTTCGTTGAAGTCTGCCGTTGAGAGAAAACACAACCGATCGGTGCGGGCAATATCTGCCCCCTGTTCAACCTTCCGCTTGCGAGCGTGTCAGTATTCGTTGAAAGGAGCTGTTCATGATCGACTGGAACAAAACTGCCTTCGTATTTCCTGGGCAAGGCTCTCAGGAAGTCGGTATGGGGTCCGATCTGGTAAAGACCTTCCCTGAGGCCGAAGCCACATTCGCCTTGGCCGACGAAATCATTGGCGTAGAACTGAGCAAGATTTGCTTCGAGGGCCCCGAAGATGCGTTGACGAATACATTCAACACTCAGCCGGCCCTGTATGTTATGGGGGTCGCCCTGCTACGCGTGCTCAACGCTGCGTTCGAAGATGAACTGCGGCCTGCCTTTGTCGCCGGACACAGTCTCGGTGAGTTCACAGCACTGACAGCCGCCGGGGCGCTCGGCTTCGCTGACGGCGTGCGGCTGGTGCGCGAACGTGGCCGCCTGATGAACGAATCCAGCCAGCGTAAACCGGGGGCGATGGCCGCCATTCTGGGTCTGGACGTGGCCGTCGTACGCGAAGTGTGCGAAGTCGCCAGCGAGCAGACCGGCCAACCGTTGGTCGTCGCTAACGACAATTGCCCGGGCCAACTGGTAATTTCTGGCGATCGTGCCACCTTGGATATTGCGTTGCCGCTAGCGTTAGAACGCGGCGCGAAGCGGGCCCTTCCACTGGCGGTAAGTGTCGCTTCGCATTCTCCGCTGATGCAGTCGATCACCGCTGAATTCCAACAAGTCTTGAGCAGCACGCCGTTCACCGTCCCTGCCCTTTCGGTGATCGGCAATGTATCCGCCGCACCGCTCCACACGGTCGACGACCTCCGATCCGAGTTAGGGGCGCAGCTCACCTCAACCGTGCGCTGGACTGAATCAGTGCAGGCAATGGTCCAAAATGGAGTCGACACATTCATCGAGTTAGGACCGAAAGATGTGCTATCCGGCCTGATCAAGCGCATCGATCGATCAGTTCGCCGCTATACACTCAATTCCGTCGAAAGTGTACAGGCATTCCTGTCTGCGGAATCATAACTTTTTGTGCAATGTGCCACAACAAAATCAAACAGTCCGGGCAACACTCACAAAAATGCTGTCCGGACTGTTTTTAATTGTCGTCACCTTTTGTAGATTTTACCCAATAGATCGCATGGATATGCGGCAATAATGCACTTATAATGACCCCTATGATTTACGGTTCCCGACAGGAGGAAACAATTCCATGGACGACAAATCCCTCGAAATCCTCGAGATTGTCAAGGCGCAGAGTGTGCAGTTCATCGATCTCCAGTTTACCGACATCTTCGGTGTTACCAAGAGCGTCACCATCACGCCCAGTGACCTGGATGAGGCATTGGATCGTGGACTCTGGTTTGACGGTTCGTCCATCCAGGGTTTTGCCCGCATTCAGGAATCGGACATGTTCCTGCAGCCTGATCCCGTGACGTTCCGCATTCTGCCCTGGACCGTTGACGATCCGCTAGGTTCGCGTGCCCGCATCATTTGCGATGTGTACAATCCCGACGGCACGCCGTTCGAGGGTGATCCTCGTTACGCGCTGAAGCGCGCAGTCGCTCACGCGGCGGAAATGGGTTACATCTTTAATACCGGCCCCGAGCTTGAATTCTTCCTGTTTCGTGCCAATGGCACGCAGGCCGTACCACATGATGTGGGGGGCTATTTCGATTTCTCGCCCAACGATGAAGCGCAGCGAGTCCGCAGTGATATTACCCAGGCGCTACAGGCACTGAAAGATTCACGTCGAGATGGCACACCACGAAGTCGCCGTGGGGCAGCACGAGATCGATTTTCGCTACGAAAATGCCCTGCACACCGCCGACAATGCGATCACCTTCAAATATACGGTCAAGGGTATTGCGGTCAAGCACGATTTGATGGCGACTTTCATGCCCAAGCCTGTGTTTGGCATCAACGGTAGCGGCATGCACGTCCACCAGAGCTTGGCGGACATCAAAACCGGCTCAACGAAAATGTACGACACCAACGGCCAGTTCTCACTTTCGAAAGCTGCACAGCAGTTCGTAGCGGGCCAACTGTCTCACGCCCGCGCGCTGGCAGGCGTAGTCGCACCCACGGTCAACAGCTACAAGCGCCTGACGCCCGGGTACGAAGCGCCCGTTTACGTCTGCTGGGCACAGCGTAACCGTTCGGCGCTCGTCCGTGTACCGCGTTATTCGGTGGGCCGCGAACAGGCCACCCGTGTTGAACTGCGCTTCCCGGACCCGAGCAGCAATCCTTACCTGGCCTTTGCGGTCATGCTTGAAGCCGGGTTGGACGGTATCGCCAAGGGGATGGAGCCGCCTGAGCCGGTTACGGATGACGTGTTCCATTGGTCACAGGCCGAACGCGAAGCGCACGGCGTGGATGTATTGCCGGGCACCCTTGAAGAGGCTCTTAATGAGTTGGCGAAGGACGAAGTGGTTAAGGGCGCTTTGGGCGATCACATTTATCAGGCCTACGACCGCGCCAAGCGCGCCGAATGGGACGACTTCCGCATTCATGTCTCCGACTGGGAACTCGACCGCTATCTGTGGACGGTCTAGAACCGGGTACCATCGCATATCAATCCGGGGGAGCGCTGAGCGCTCCCCTTTTCGTGATTTGGTGTATCATGAAGTGTCACAGTGACCATTTGGGATAGGTGAACATTTCATGACTTCTTCAAGTACTGATCAACACCGCGCGCTAGCCGCTCAACAAGGCCCTATCGCCATCGCGATCGTCACCGTCAGCGATTCGCGGACACCCGAAACCGATGTAAACGCCGCCTATCTCCGCGAGCAGATTATCAGCGCGGGACATCTGGTGGCCGCCTACCGCCTGATCAAGGATGAGCCGGACCAGGTGGCCGAGGCGCTGGATGAACTCGTGTCCAGCGACGCGCGTATCATTCTGTTCAACGGCGGAACAGGGATTTCCCCGCGCGATCGCACCTACGACGTGCTCAGTCGCAGGCTGGAAAAACCCTTGCCAGGCTTCGGGGAGCTGTTCCGTATGCTGAGTTATGAGCAAGTCGGAGCGGCTGCTATGCTGTCGCGCGCCACGGCGGGTGTTTATCGCGGCAAAGTGATCATCTCGACACCCGGCTCCCCAGCGGCAGTCCAACTGGCATGGGAAAAACTCATAGCGCCAGAACTTGCCCATCTTGCGTGGGAGATAATACGCTGATCCCTGGCATTTTCGAGGGAAAACCGCCAAAAAAGGCATTGACGCATAGTCTTGCCTGAGTATAATAGACACCACTTGGCGACGTAGCTCAGTGGTAGAGCAGGGGACTCATAAGCCCTGGGTCGTGTGTTCAAATCACACCGTCGCCACCTCAACAACTCAGCGCTCTGCTGAGTTGTTTTTGTTGGTGTATCTATCCCGCGCTCTGTGTTTTCCGTCACATTCCGTTTGTTCTCTCACGAAGTTTGGGTACAATCCCTGCTTATTGACTTACGATCCCATTTTGCATCATGATTGAAAGGGAACAGCATGAAGGCGGTTTATGTCGTCTTTTTCGGCCCTCCGGGCTGTGGCAAAGGCACTCAAGCCAAGAGAATTGCCGAGGCATTAGGGTTAGTACAGGTGTCCACGGGTGAGCTATTCCGCAAACACCTGGGCGAGAAAACACCTCTTGGCATCAAGGCCCAAGAATATATGTCTCAAGGGGCATTGGTGCCCGATGAGATCACGATCGGCATGGTGCGCGAGCGGCTCCAACAACCTGATATGATGGCGGGCGCAATCTTTGACGGTTTTCCGCGCACGCGCGCCCAGGCAGAAGCGCTCGATCGCCTGCTCAAAGAATTGGGAAGCCAGCTTCATCTTGTGGTCGATTTCGCGCTGCCGATCACCGTATCGCGCCAGCGGTTGATAGGACGCCAGGAAGGCCGTCCGGACGATAAGCCAGAAGTCATCGAAAAGCGTCTGAACGATCACACGGAAGTCGAAGCCAGCGTCATGCCGTACTATAATGCACAAAAAGGGTTGGTGAAGTCAATCGACGCTAATCGGCCTGTTGACGTCATTAACCGCGACGTAGCCGCGTTGATTAAAGAAGCGATGGCCGACTGACACAGGCGACCTTGCCACGATTAGCGTGATAGTTCATGGGGCGCGCCTTCGGACGCGTCCCTGATAGCTGCACAATGCACAAGTTTGTGATATCGTCGACAACAAGTGCCGCGACTCACTAGCGAACCAGGTCAACACCTATGAGCTACGTTCCAGCATCTTCACGCTTAGGGCCGGGTGATCGTCTGGGGAAATTTACGATCCGCAATCTGATCGGGCGGGGCAAGGGCACGGAGGTCTACCGGGCCTCGCATTCGGATTTCAGGCACGATACCGCCATCAAATGCTATCAGCTTGACATCGCCGCGAACAGTGACATCGCCGCGCAGTTTGAACGCGACGTACGTGCCATCGCCGCGCTGCGCCACCCCAACCTCATGCGCGTCTACGAAGCCGGCACCGACGGCAGCCGCCAGTACATCGTGATGGAATTGATCGAGGGAAAAACACTGCGCGACCTGCTCTCCACACATCCCACCGGGTTAGAGCGCGACGAGACGGTGCGCATCTTCAGCCAGATCGCGAGCGCCATCGCGACGGCGCACGACCAAAACATCGTTCATGGCAATATCAAACCCGATAATGTCCTGGTAGACCAGAATCAGCGCCCGGTCCTGACCGATTTCTCCCTACCCTGCTTGCGCCAACACGCCCAACGCGACAACTCGACTGAGCCGACCGGAGCACCAACTTACATGGCGCCCGAACAGATTTCGGCCCATGAGGTGAACGTATCTTCTGACATCTACGCGCTCGGTATCCTGCTCTACGAAATGGTGACAGGGGAAGTCCCGTTTTCCGGTGACACGCCGGAAAACGTCGTGCAACAGCAGTTGTACGCTGACCCCATCCCACCCGGCCAGATCGCAGTTGGGCTTGACCCCCGTCTCGATTTCGTGATCCTCAAGGCGCTGAGCAAAGAGCCCGCCGATCGTTTCGACTCGGCTCGTGATATGCTCGCCGCGTTGGAAAGCGCGGAACTTGGCGAGCGCTACGAAACGCTGAATCTCCGGCGCGATGATATAGTCGATTTCCAGAAGCGCCGCTCCGAAATCGTGAACTTCCAGCGCAGCCGCATGGTCGTGCCTGAAGAACAAAAAGCCCCAGAGCCAATGCTGCGCAACGCGGCTCTCGCGCTTATCGGGCTGGGCGTTGTGTTGACTGTAATTCTGCTCGTGATTCTGGCTTTCGCCTTCCTGTAGGCGGCTGCTCTCGGCGCCGCTATGGCTCTTATTTGCTCAGCCGAGGGAAGTCTGCGTCCCCTTCCAGCATGACCACGTGCCCGTTACCCAGGCTGGCCTCGACATGCACCGAGCCCCGTCCCAGGTGCGCCACATCCGTTCCCCAAACAGGCTGGAGTTCGCACTCACACACGGGCAAAAACGCCCGCCCTCGTTCCTCTGACGTGAAACTCGAACTGCCGATGACCACCAGCGTGTGTTCCTCGTCCTGGCGGGCAAACACCACGAAATTTGGATTGTCAGAGTAGCCCACGAACACCGTATTCGGCTCCGGGTTAGCCAACAAATGGGCATACTTTTGGCGTATCTGAAGCGCGTAGCGCACTGAAGCTACGAGATTTCCGGCGCGCGTCCAGTCGAACGCCCACTCGCTGAACAACGGTAAGGTTTCGGTGGGGTTTTTGCGGATCATTTCGTCTGAGAAATTGAGGCCGGTGTTGATAGGCTTGGTTTCGAGCAGCTCGAAACCGCTGTGGATAAACGGCACTCCCGGCACAGTTATGGCAAAAGCCAGGACGTAATGCACGTATTGGAGCGCAGATGGCCAGGACGCCGTGCGCGGCGTATTGTGATTCTCCGCCGTGGCGAAGAAGGGCAGTGGCAGCCGTTCGTGTGACAATCGCCCGAGGAAGCTGCGCAAGCGATCGGGCAAGTGGAAATCAAACAGCATGTAACCCATCACAGCATTGTAGCCTTCGTCCACACTGCGCTGCTCGATCATGAAATTCTCGTCCCAGAACGCAAAATCGGGATTCGCATCGCGGGCCGCCTGCACGATGCGTTGTTTGAGCGGCATAGGCAGCGCGTGTCCCATATCGATCATGACGCCGTCAATGCCAAATTCGCGCTGGTAGTACGGAATCACGCCCACCAGGTAATCCCACAAGCTGTGGACAGCGTGTTTGGGCGTCGCCAACCGTTCGTCGTACATACGAATCGTGTTGTAGGCCATGTAGTTGAAATCGCGATGATCGTACAGCCGCAAGTACGTGACATCTGTCCAGGGCGGCTGGTTATCGTCGGGCGGCCAGTCCGTGAATGCGCCAGGAATGCGAACCCGCGAGCCATCGTCCAAAACGCCAACCCACCGCCCATCGACCATTCTCACCTGGTCCGCACGTGGCGGAGCAGTGAACATCGCACGATAAGTTTCCGGCGGCGCGGGCAGCTTCTTGAAATCACCGTTGGCGACCTTGTTCTTTAGCGTCATCAAGGCGGCGTCAGGGAAGATCGGATTGCCGTACGCTTCCGGTTCATGACTCCCGCCAAGCCGGTCGGGGATTTCCTCCCGAATCCAGTAGAACCACTCAGGATGCTCCTGAATCCAATCGCTGTCTTTCGAGGCGATCCGTAGAACGAATTCCATCACCACGCGCATCCCCAGACGGTGGGCGCCCTCGACAAACCCCGCAAACAACACTTTGGCATCAAGCCCCAACGCGGGCTCAGCCAGATTGTGATCCAGCTCGTAAGAATTGCGCACGCTGTAGGGTGATCCCAGCGTCCCCTTTTTGCCGTCCTGCCCCACGGACAGGATCGGGAGCAGATGCACAGTGTTGATGCCCAAACTGCGAATGTAAGGCAGCAAAGCGGTCGCTTTGAGCAGCGTGCCCGTCTCGCGCCAACCATCAGGCGTCGGCTCGATGGCGAGCGTCCCGTCCTGTGTATGATCGAAAGCCGCCGTCACGCGCGGCAGCATGTTATAGACGATGGCCTGCCGCGTCCAATCGCCACCGCCCGACCCTGTTACAACCGGTTCGGGCGTGGACTCCAGAATAGAGCGCAGCGTTTGAGCGTAAAAATCGTACGGATCCACGGACTGGGCCGGGACGCTGTCGTGATCGATCCAAAGCCCAGGGACAAAATAAGGAGTAGACAGCGGGCGACGTTGGGACTGTAGCGTGTCGATGATTGTTTCGAGTGCTGACATGAAGCTTGCGACTCCTGTTGGTTCGACGGGCATACAAGAACGAATGAGAGCCAATACACTTCGCAAGAAAACAGGTTTTGAGCGCGTACACGCAAAGGAGGGAGTCTGGCTCCCTCCCAAGAAGATTCTATACACAACAAACCTTAGTTGCCGTAGTCTGGCCCAAACACCTCGACCATAAGCGGGCCAATCTTGTCACGATCGGGAATAAGCACGGCCATGCCCTGCCAGTTCGTGGGGATCACATATTCCCAGCCCATCACGTCATTCCGGTAGTTCGTACTGGGAATATCCTTCACCCACCATGCCAACTGCAGCATAGTGTCGAGCGGCAGCCCGGTCTGAACTCCATCGCGTAGCTCAGCCCACAGCGCAGGCGCCTGCACCGCTAACTCCGGGATCATGTTGTACGCGGTGACCTTGTCACGGATGGCGTACAACACTTGCTGTTGGCGACGACCACGATCGATATCGTCGGAGGAATGGCGGCTGCGGGCATATTTGAGCGCCGTCGCGCCGTCCAATTGGTGCCAGCCCGCCGATATATAAAACGGGTCGAAACCATAATTCATATCCGGGTATTCCGGGTCGCTGATGTCGTAAGGCACCTCAACGTTGATGCCGCCAATCAGATCGACCACCCGTACGAACGTATTGAAATCTACCACGACGTATTCGTTCACGCGGATGCCGAAGTTGTATTGCACGGTCTGCATGGCCAGGCGTGGACCACCGCCCGCGCCTTCGAGCTCGCCGGTCTGAAAGGCGGTGTTGATGCGCTGCAAGCCATATCCTGGCACATCCACATACAGATCGCGCGGCAGGCTGAGCATGCCCACGCTGTTCGTGGTTGGATCAAGACTGATCAGGATCATCGTATCCGTGCGAATCCCCATGCCGAACTCGCCCGGACGCGTGTCGAGCCCCATGACCAGCACGGTGAACCGCTCTTTGCCATCCCAGGGGCGAATCACCATACTTTCGCCGTTGCCTAACAAGCCCCCGACCGGGCTGTCGCCCTCGCTCGCCAGGATGCCACCAGGGCCATAGATGACTGACGTCGGCTCGACCGCAGGCACGCTGGTCGCGACCGTTCCGCGCGCGCCGCGTGTGGCCTGCAGCAGCACAAACACTGTCAGGCTCATGACCACCGTCATACCCAACATCGCCGCAGCAATAATCACCCAAGCCCAATCATCAGGCGCGCCCAATTCACGGCGGACTTTGCGACGGCGCACACGGTCGCGAGCCGTACGCCGTTGGCCCTTATCCCGAAAACCGGGCGGCGCGCCCAGGCGAGGATCATTTTGCGGGGGAACCAGTGGGTTCTGCCCTGGGAAGCTATACCAGTGTTCCGCGTTCAAGGACTGGCCCTGCGTACGAGAAGCGGCGGGTTGATCAAACTCAACATAAACCACTGGTTCGTTGTGTGGCTGTGTTGGCACAGTGTTGTCGGGCATGGACGTCTCCCAGAGTCACGACTTGTTTTGTATTTTAGCCCTAAACCTCCAAAGGCTCAATGTGTTACAATCCGCCTTCTGGACTACGCTCGTCCTATTCAGGAGGTATGGCGCCATGCCCGCGATCACCTGGCGTCTCTTGGTCACAGGAACACACGATGGACCCACCAATATGGCGATCGATCAGGCCATTATGGAAGCCGTCGCCGAAGGGCGCGTCCCGCCGACACTACGCTTCTACGCCTGGGAACCAGCATGTCTGTCCCTGGGCTACACGCAGCCCGCCGCTGACGTAGATCAAGTGCGTCTTGCCACTCAGGGCTGGGATGTCGTCCGGCGCATGACGGGCGGGCGAGCGATCCTGCATACCGATGAACTCACCTACAGCATCGCCCTGACCGCCGACGATCCGCTCGTGAGCGGCGGCATCGTCGAAAGCTACCGGCGGCTGAGCATGGGGCTCACCGCAGGGCTGACCATGTTGGGAGCCGTTCCGCGTGCGGACAAACGGGCAGATCCGCACGGTCAATCCGCGGGGCCGGTGTGTTTCGAAGTGCCCAGCCACTACGAGATCACGATAGAGGGTAAGAAGCTCATCGGCAGCGCCCAGGTGCGCAAATCCGGGGCAGTCTTGCAGCACGGCTCATTGCCGCTGACGGGCGACATTGCCCGCATTTGCGACGCGCTGGTTTTCGAGTCCGAAGAACAGCGGGAGCAGGCGCGCGAACGGGTGCGCAGACGCGCTACAACACTCTCTCAGGCTCTGGGGGCAGTGATTTCGTGGAAAGTGGCCGTGGAAGCCATGACCGCCAGCTTTTCCGACATCTTCGGGCTGGTTCTGGTACCCGCCGAAGAATTAACGCCTGGCGAAAAAGCCCGCGCGGAAATGCTGCATACCGAGCAATACACCCGCCCCAGTTGGAACAACCGCTTTTAGTTGGGATAACAGGACGGGCTGGGTGTGGGGGTAACAACTACCTCAGACGGCTGAAACTCAACGTTAGAGTATCCGAGATTCTTCAGCAGATCAAAGATGCGTGACCGGGCTTCCTGGTCCGCTCTATCCACCAGATTGAGTTCTTCCGCGGTCTGGCGGAGTTCCTCCAGCGCGCGATCGTACGCGGTGTCTTGCATGCGCGCGACGATGCTGGCGCAGTCCTGCACAAACGGAATATCGGTACACGAGCGGCTCATTACGGCCGGTTTGCCCAGATAGCAGCCTGTAAGCTGGGCGGGCGGCAGGCGAATCGCCACCGATCCGTCAGCCTGCGCGACAATATCATTTTCCGTGATCAGGGATAGATCGATCCCGGCCGTTACATGCCCGATGTAACTCACCACGATCTCTGCATCCGGCGAAGGACCCGTATCAACCACCGTCTTCGTGATTTCCAGGTCACCGCTGGTCGTTTGGAGCACCGCCATATCCTGAATTCCCAACACAATCGTCCGGCTGTCGACTTCCACCGGTGTCGAGTTGCGATCAAATCCCAGGAATTCCAGGACGTTGTCGAGCGGGCTGCGGACAAAACCCACCAATTGGTAGGCCACCAGAATCACGACTACCAGGATCAGAACCGTAATCGCCAGCCGGACGACGCCAAACAGGTACAACACGCTGCCGAAACACCCGCGCCGGCGCGCGGAGCCCACGCGTCGTCCCCTGCCCTCATCCTGCTCCTCGTAGGAGCGTTCAGAGTCGGAATCCGACTTTCGTTTGATTACGCGGGCGGTTCGCCTAGAAGCCAAGATCCTTTGCTCCTTGAATTTAATACTGCCAGCCGCATTTCATCCAACAAGTACTACGCACAATGGGCCGTTCAGGTCACGCGCTTGGCTTGATGTTGGCCCGGACTCAACTCAGTGAACGGCACTGGTACAACGCACCGTCCTCAAATCCGCGCTTGCGATAATAGGCCCGCGTGCCGATCGCCGAAATCACCGCCAGCCGCGCATAGCCGCGCTCGCGCGCAATCTCCGCCGCGCGTTCGATCAATTGAGAACCCAGCCCGGAATGCTGCGCGCGACCGGGTACTTCCTGCCCCAAGGCGAGCGCCTGCCCGTAGACGTGCACTTCGCGGATCATCGCGGCCCCGGCCAATTCATCGATGATTGCCGACTCCACAGGGAGCGACAGCCGCAAGAACCCTGCGATCCGCCGGTCTGCTGTGACGTATTGCAGGAAGATTTCCTCGCCAATCTCCGTCGTGTACGACGTCTCGTCTAGCGACAAATCCTCAGCGTCAACGGCCTCCCCTCTAATTTCGCGCGCGCGAATATCGGAGCTGCGCTGATTCCGCCGCTTGAGTTCGCGTTCTACTGTCTGCCGGAAATTCGTCGTCAGGTCGCCGGTCACAATATCCGTAGACGGGATATCGCGCACCACGCGCGTCAGGCGGCAGTATTCGGGTGTCTCCAGGAAGCAGGAAACCAATACATCCAGCAATTCATCCGTTGTATATGAACGCCACGTGCCCGCCTCGTAATGCCGCATCAGTTCTGCGCTCTCGATCAGCGAACACGGGTAGATTTTCAGCTCGTCCGGGCGGAAACCAGGATCGACAAACAGGCGACGGTAATCCTCAATATCCTGGGCAGGTGATGAGCCGTACAGATTAGGCATCCAATGCGCGTGGATTTTGAAGCCCATCAATCGCAGCAGCCGGATCGCGCGCCGCGTCATCTCGACCGTGTGACCACGCTTGTTCATGCGCAGCACCTCATCGTCAAGACTTTGGATACCGATTTGGACCTTCGTCGCACCCAGGCGGCGAATTCTGACGATCTCGTTCGGATCGATGTGATCAGGGCGCGTTTCGACGACCAGCCCCACGCAGCGGCACGCCGCCGTTTCGTTCTCGTAGTGAGACGCCGCCAGCTCGTCCCAGGTCGCGTACTCGTCTGCGACCGTCCGAGGGCGCTCGCCGCGCGCGATTGCCTGGGCGTAATCACGCGAGCGCCGCATCTCCTCGCGGTAAATCTGCTGCACCGTCTGGTTGTAGTTCTGCGTCAGGTGGGTGCCATCCAATACAACCGGGGTTGGCGACTCCGGATGGAGCTGTGACGCCTCAGCCAGCGCGACACGTACCTCCGCGGTGTGATCGATCCCGTTGCCGAAATCGTGCAGCGCGTCGAAAATCCGCTTAACAAACCAGATCTGGTAGCTTTCGGGGTAAAATGACCACGTACCGCCCAAGATGATCATCTCGATCTTGTCGACCGGGTGCCCGGTGTCGCGCAAAGCCGCCAGCCGAGAATACGTTTGCAGGTAGGGATCGAAGCTATTTTGCTCGGCCCGCTGCGCGCCCGGCTCGTTGGCGAGATAGCTTTTGGGCATTCGCACGTCATTCGGGCAGAATATACACTCGCCCGGGCAGGGAAACGGCTTGGTCAGCACCGTGACCGGCGTCACGCCCGACATGGTGCGTATGGGTTTGGTGCGCAGCCGGGCCAGAATCACCGGGTCGAACGGCGCCAACCCATCCGTGCCAGCAAACGCGCGATAGGCGCGCACCAGATCATCCTTGCCAAACAGCGCGCGGCCGTCTTTGGGATGGGCCTTCAACAAGGCGATAAGCTGGGGATGTGTAAGCGTGGGCTGCTGCGCAACCTCACGCAAGATCGCCACCAATGGTTCGCGGTACTGCGCCAGGTCAACCGCAGGTCTGAATCGTTTAGTCATCGGTCCGTCTGGATACTCACCCTTATCAATTTTACCAACCCGATCGCCACATGGATGAACATACCGTTAAGCGCCTGAACCAGATCAACCGGGAATTTTACCGGATCACCGCCGAAAACTTCGACGCAACGCGCGGACGTCCGTGGCCGGGCTGGGACCGTTTGCTGCCCCATCTACGCACCCCGCTAACCGTGCTCGATGTCGGCTGTGGCAATGGCCGATTTGGGTTATTCCTGCACGACCATTACCCCACAACCCTAACCTATCACGGCCTGGATAGCAACCCCGCGCTGCTAGAAAAAGCCCGGACCGCACTATCCGAAGTCGAGGTCCGGCTCAGTTTATGCGATGTGATCGAGCAGCCGCCAGATATTGGGACGTACAATGTAGTAGCTCTGTTCGGCGTGTTGCATCACGTGCCGGGGCGCGACCAACGACGCGACTTTGTCCAGAAGCTGGCGGAACGCGTTGCGCCGGGCGGGCTGCTGGTGTTTTCGGCCTGGCGCTTCTACGAGTATGAGCGCTTTCGCGAGCGAATCGTCCCCTGGCCCGATGATTTCCAGGTCGAGCCGGGCGATTACCTTCTCGACTGGCGGCGCGGCGCGGCGGCCTTGCGTTATTGTCATTACGTGGATGACGCCGAGCATGCCGCGCTCATTGCTGCATCGGGACTGCGAAATGTGGAAACCTATCGCGCCGATGGCTTCACTGGCGACGTCAACTGCTACAGCCTTCTGAAACGAGATACCTCATGAGTCGACCTGACATTCCACCACGATCTCGCGGCCCTGCACGCCGCTCTGATCGACTGGTTCACACTGCACAAGGCCGACCTACCCTGGCGTCGCAGCCACGATCCTTATGCGATCTGGCTGTCCGAAATCATGCTCCAGCAAACGCAGGTCGCTTCGGTGATTCCCTACTTCGAGCGCTTTCTGAGCCAGTTTCCGAACGTCGCCGCGTTGGCCGCCGCGCCGCTTGACGCGGTATTGAAACGGTGGGAGGGTCTGGGTTATTACAGCCGTGCCCGCCATCTGCATCAGGCGGCTCAAATCGTGATCGAGCAGTTCAACGGGGTCTTTCCCACCGATCCTGCTGCGCTGCGCAACCTGCCGGGCATCGGGCGCTATACCGCCGGGGCGATCGCAAGTTTGGCGTTTGGAGTAGACGTCCCGGTCGTGGATGGCAACGTGATCCGCATCCTGACGCGCCTCTTTGATATACCTGAGGACGTATCGCAAACCGCCACCCAAAATGCGCTGTGGGCGCTGGCTGACGAGATACTGCCGATCGGTCAGGCTGGCCCCTGGAATGAAGGCCTCATGGAGTTGGGTCGGCGCATCTGTACGCCCAGGTCCCCTGACTGCCCCGCGTGCCCTATGGCGTCGTTTTGCCAGTCGCGCCAAATCGGGACTCAGCTCGAGCGCCCGGTCAAAGCCGCCAAACCACGCACGCCCCACTTTGATGTGACCGCCGCCGTGATTCGCCGCGCCGATGGCGCGTTATTGATCGCGCAGCGTCCGCCCGATGGCATGTTGGGCGGACTGTGGGAATTTCCGGGCGGCAAGCGCGAAGCGGGCGAGACCCTGCCAGAATGTTTGCACCGCGAAATCGAGGAGGAACTCGCCATTGAGATTGAGGTCGGCGCGCAAATCGGAACGGTAAAACATGCCTATACTCATTTTCGCATCACATTGTACGCCTTCGCCTGCCGTTATGTAGGCGGCGAGCCGCAACCGATTGGGTGCGCCGCCTGGACTTGGACCACGCTGGACGAACTGGATCGCTATGCCTTTCCGGTCACCGATCAGAAGATCATTGCCATGCTGCGCGGCGAGAGCCGCCAACTCGGCATGGATTTGGGCGGGTAAAATCATAGCGATGATCTCTTGACATATTGATAGATATCGATATAATGGCTATTATGAATGTTGATCCAGTGTTGTTCGCGAAAACGCTTGCCGACGAAACGCGCCAGGAGATTATGCGACACCTGTGCTGCGTGTGGCTCAGCGTGAATGATGTCGTGGACAAACTCGGCGGGAAAGTGAATCAACCTACCGTCAGCCACCATCTGAAAAAGCTGGAAGAAGCTAATCTGGTCATCGTCCGCCAGGAAGGCCGGCAGCGCTTCTACACGCTGAATCAAGAGCAAGTCACGGTCTGCTGCGGCATTCTGATGCACGTGTTCGCTCCAGAACATCTAGAGCCTCAGGACCCCGCCAGCCAGTAAACACCGTTCGAGTGCGCACCATAGCGCCCTATTTTTCGCTCAAACCTATCGATGTTCATCGATACGATAAGGAGAATCGAACATGTCTCAGCACAATGATGTCCACAAAGCCGTTCAGGAACACTACGGGTCCCTGGCGCGCACGCTCAATGTCATTCAACCCACAGCCTGCTGCGGCACCACGTCCGACCAAATGTCTGGGGCGAACTGCTGCTCACCGAGCTATGACGATGCCCTGCTGGAAGGGCTGCCCGCCGAAGTGACCGGGCTCTCGTTAGGCTGTGGTGATCCGGTGACGATCGCCGCGCTGCGTCCCGGAGAAACCGTGCTCGATTTGGGTAGCGGTGGCGGCATTGATTGTTTCCTCGCCGCGCGTCAAGTCGGTGAGGCGGGTTACGTCATCGGCGTGGATATGACGCCCGACATGCTCGCCAAGGCCAACGCCAGCAAGGCCCGGATGAACACGACCAACGTTGAATTCCGCCAGGGTCAGATCGAGGCCCTGCCCGTCGACGACAACACGATCGATGTAGTGATCTCCAACTGTGTGATCAACCTGTCGCCGGACAAAGCTGCCGTCTTTGGTGACGTGTACCGCGTCTTGAAACCCGGCGGTCGCATTTCGATCAGCGACATTGTGACTGATGGCGAGTTTGCTGCCCAGGCGCGCGCTGATCTTGCCAGCTGGTCGGAATGCGTTACGGGGGCTATTGACGTGAATGACTATACGCAGTTGCTGCGTGACGCTGGGTTTGAAGACATCACGATCGTGGACAAAATCGGGGCAGAGGACGTCGTCCCCGCGCAGTCCGACGGACCGCGCGTCTTCAGCGCGCGCGTCACTGCCCATAAGCCTGCCTGATCGAGCCCTAACGCCGGGAGGTCATCCAGAGTGACCTCCCGTTATTGGACCGCGCGCCGACCTTATGCTATTGTAGGCGGAACATCATTCAACAAATTGGGATAAGGCGTAGATGTTTAACAAGTTCATGGCACGTCGTGACGAAGAAGAACAAATGAAGCGGGCCGGGCGTCTGCCCCCGGGACAAACGGTCACGCAGAAATTTCCTGTGCTGCACTACGGCCCTGTGCCGATGATCGATCCAGCAACCTGGAAGCTGTCTGTCAGCGGCGAAGTGGAACACGAAATGAGTTGGTCCTGGGAAGAATTTCGAGCGATCCCGACCGTTACGCTCACGACGGATATTCACTGTGTGACGCGTTGGAGTAAATTCGACACAACCTGGGAGGGTCCGCGCTTCCGCGACTTCATCACCCTGTTCGGAGTTAAGCCTGCCGCGAAATATGTGATCGCCCGTGCTCCGAATGGCTTCTCGGCCAATCTGCCACTGGACGCCATGCTGGACGACGACGTGCTGCTGGCCTGGAAATACAACGGAGAGTTCCTGCAACCCGAACACGGTTTTCCAGTACGCACGCTCATCCCTAAGCGGTATTTTTGGAAAAGTACCAAATGGCTGCTTAAACTGGAATTTAGCCCTACCGACAAACCCGGGTTTTGGGAACAGACCGGTTACCACAATGACGGCGATCCCTGGAAGGAAGAGCGCACCCAGCACCGCTCGATGTTCTAGCCCACTGCCCGACAATCGGTATAAATTCCGCGATCCGGGCTATGCTCTCCGCGTGGGCCCGGATCGCAGCATCAATATCACACCACCATCGTTTCGCTGCCCGTCGCCTCTTTGATGGCTGGGATCAGGTCGTTTTCCAGATACTCCATGGTGGTGATGCCTTTTTCGGCGGGGCGGCCCAAAATAATCATCTTAGCATCATATTCTTGTGCAGCCTCAATTAAAGCGGTTCTGAATACACCAGTTTTGACAACATAATCTGCTTCTACTCCAGCTTTTTCGGCTCGTTCCTTGGCGATCAGGAGCAAAAACTCCCCCAAATGCTCCATTTCATCTTCCATCCCGGGCACATGTGGCGCGATATACGTCCCCAAAAAACGCACATCCGACACGAAAACAAACACCAGTTTGGCTCCGCGCTCTTTTGCAATCTGGATGGCATGCTCTTGGGTGCGCTGGCTCGCCTCGCCACCGCGTGTCGCACACAATATGACCTCCATAATCCTTACCCTCCCAAAACCTCAAAGCGGAACAGCAGCCATAGACTACCAACCAGCAGCGTCAGGAAAGTCACGGGAATACTCACACGGGCAAAGCTCTTGAACGACACGGGGAACCCGGCACGCTGCGCGACGCCAGCCGTCATCAAGTTGGTTTCACCGCCGATCAACAGGCCATTGCCGCCCATCGCCGATCCCATCGACAACCCATAGTACAAGATTTTGCTCGAGGTCGCGCCCGAAATATTCCCGGACAGGTATTGCACAACTGGCAGCATCGATGCCGCCAACGGGATGTTGGCGATCACCGAAGACAACAGCCCGACGCCAAACACCACAACAATCACCCCAACATAGAGATTGGCACCTACGAGCTTGCCCATCGATCCTGCGATTGTACCGATCAACCCCACTTCCTGGATAGACCCAACCAGCATGAACAGCGCCATGAAGAATACCAGCGTCGTCCAGTCTACCAGGCTGAGCATTTTCTGCACATCGCTCTCGACCCACACCAGCATCACTGTAGCGGCGAGGAGCGCCGTCACAGCGGGGACCATGCCCAAACGTTCACCGATAGCAAATACACCGATCGTCACAACAAACACGACCAGCGATTTACGCAATACCACCACGTCCTTGATGCGCGCGTTTTCTTCCAGCTTAGCATACAATGCGGGTGATATTCCCTTTTCTCCCTGGTTGAACACGTCGCGAAAATGCCACAACACGTACACTGTCATGGTGATCAAGGCCAATATCACGCCGACCGTCTGGTTGATCAGAAAATCGTTGAACGAAATACGCGCGTACGCACCAATCAGGATGTTGGTTGGCGTGCCGATCAATGTGCTGATCCCGCCGATGTTTGACGCCAAAATCTCTGGAATCAGCAGCGAAGTGGGTGGAAGATTCAATGCAACCGCGATCTCTAAAGTGATCGGCACCATCAGCAGCATCGTCGTCACATTATCGAGCAGTGCGGAAGCCAGAGTCGTGATAATCACCAACACGATCACCAGGGGAACCGGCTGTCCCCGGCTCCACCGGTACGCTTGAAAGGCGAGCCATTGGAACAAACCCGTGCTTTCCACCACGCTCACGACAATCATCATCCCCATCACGAGGAAAATCACTTCCCAGTTGATGTACGTCAGCGCACGCTCGAAGTTAAAGATATACAGGCTCGATGATACTTGTCCACCGAAAAATGTCGAAACAAACACGATCGCAATGCCGACCAGGGCAGCCGTGGCACTCGGCAGCCGTTCAGTCGCGATCAAGGCCAGGACCAAAAGAAATGTCAACGCGGCGACAACAAACCCTAAGGAATAACGGTTCTTCATCTCAATGTCGCCGATATTCACCGATCCCCCGCCCTGCAAGCGCGTGAGCTCTTCATCCTCCAACGTTACGGGAGGGGCTTTGTAGTGCGGGTGCTTGAATTTGACCGTCAAGGTGTGCAGCGGAATGTCGGGCAAATCGACTTCCCACAGTCCGTCATCATGACTCTCACTCGCTGCCGTTGGTTCGACAGCGCCGTCGACGAATACTGCGACTTCTACTCCGGCGACAGCCTGTCCGCGCGCGTCGCGCATAAACCCAAGCAGCGCAGGGATCGTCGGGTTACCTTCCTGCCCATGTGCCGCTCCTTGCCATGGCGACCACATCCAAATAGCGGCGATCAAGCACACTGCCGCCAGGCCATAGCGTATCAGGACGTGTTTCATAGAATCCCTCTCTTGAATCTGCCTGCGCGCACAACCGATTATACCGGCTGAATACGCAGCCTTACAGGAGTTTCCCGGCGCTCGCTGATCCGACCACCGAGAACGGGGAAAAGCAGGCTTCAGGGACGGACATGCCCCTCGCCCACGATGATCCATTTATAAGTGGTGAGTTCCTGGAGCGCCATCGGGCCGCGTGCATGGAGTTTCTGCGTACTGATGGCAATCTCGGCCCCCAGTCCGAGCTGGCTGCCGTCGGTGAAACGGGTCGAGGCGTTAGCATAGACCGCCGCCGAGATCGATTTCATTCAAAAAGCGCTCGATGGCGGCCGCATCGGAACTGATAATGCCGTCCGAATGCGCCGTGCCATGCGCCTGAATATGGCCCATTGCCTCATCCAGACCCGACACCACATGAATCCCCAGGATCAAGTCGAGCCATTCGGTGTCCCAATCGCCGTTGGCAGCGGGCTGGACATTGTCCGCTGGCGCGACCATCTCTTCTGCCCGCCGATCGACCCGAAACCGGACCCCATCCTGGGACAGCCGGTCCACCACGCGTGGCACAAACTGAGTCGCGACTTTGTCCTGCACCAGCAGCGTGTCGAGTGCATTACAGACCGACGGGCGTTGCACTTTAGCGTTCTGTACGATCGCCAGCGCCGCGTCGAGATCGGCGGATTCGTCCACGTACAAGTGGCAAATGCCAATTCCCCCCGTAATCACCGGGATCGTGCTGTTTTCGCGACAGAAGGTATGCAGTCCGCTGCCGCCGCGTGGGATGATCATATCGACGAATTCACGCAGCCGGAGAAGCTCACCCACGTAGCGGCGATCCTGGTCCCGAATGAGCTGCACAGCATCCAACGGTACGCCCGACACCTTCAGAGCCCGGCGAATGGTATCCACGAGCGCAATGTTGCTGCGCAGCGTCTCCGATCCCCCGCGCAAAATAACCGCATTGCCTGTCTTCAGGGCCAGTGCCACTACATCAACCGTCACATTCGGGCGCGCCTCGTAGATCACGCCCAGCACGCCTAGCGGAACTCTGCGCTTGCGGACCTTCAACCCGTTGGGCAGCGTCTGAATGTCGAATTCTTCCCCGACCGGATCGGGCAGATCGACCACATGACGCACGTCCGCCGTAATTCCTTGCAGTCGGCCAGCCAGATTCAGACGGTCCAGCAGCGCGGATGTCAGACCCGCCTCTTTGCCCTGCGCCATGTCGAGCGCGTTTGCCGCCAGGATGGCATCCTGGTTCGCCTCAAGCGCATCGGCAATCGCCAACAAAGCCCGATTCTTGGCGCCAGAATCCAGCAAGCGCAGTTGTGCTGAAGCCGCTTTGGCCTGGCGTCCAATTTGCTGCATATCAATAGCGCTCATTGATCCGTCCTCCATCGTAGACTACATCAGCACCATATTATCACGATGAATCGCTTCGTCACCGTAGGTATACCCCAGAATATCGCTAATCTCGTCTGACCGATGCCCCCGCAGCCGGTCCAACTCGGCGCTCGTATAATTGACCAGCCCCTGCCCGATGGCCCGCGCCTGTTCATCCATAACTACGACCACGGCGCCGCGCTCAAACTCGTGGCGAATGATCCGGATCCCTACTGGCAACAAGCTCGCGCCTTGCTGGCGCAGCACGCGGGCTGCCCCGCTGTCGACGATCAACTCGCCCTGCGCGCGCTCGGCCAGCAGCCAGCGCTTCCGGCTTTCAATCTGGCCGAGCGCTGGTGCAAATAATGTACCGAGGGCTTCGCCTGCTACCAGACGTGTCAGCACGTTTGGTGTGCGCCCGTTGGCGATCACGACACGGATTCCGCTGCGCGTTGCAAGTTGGGCCGCCTGTATCTTCGTGGCCATCCCGCCCACCCCAAGGCCCGACACACTCAAACCTGCCAGATTCCTAATGTGCTCGTCGATCTGCTCTACGCGCGGGATCAGCCGGGCATCGTCGAGGTGTGGATCGCGATCATACAAACCGTCCTGGTCGGTAAGAATGATCAGCATCCCCGCGTTGAGCAACACTGCAATCTGCGCGGACAGATTATCATTATCGCCAACTTTGATTTCTTCAACAGCAACCGTGTCATTCTCATTCACGATAGGCACGATGTCGTAATCCAGCAGCGTGTTGAGCGTGTCCCGCGCGTTCAGATAGCGTGTGCGATGTGATAAATCGCTGTGTGTGAGCAGCACCTGCCCGATCTGTACGTCGTACAGATCGAACAATGAGCTGTACACCTGCATCAAATGCCCCTGACCCACAGCGCTCAACATCTGCTTGGCAGGCAGGTGATTCGGCAAATTGGGATGGTTGAGGCGCTCTCGTCCGGCGGCCATAGCGCCCGACGATACCAGAACCATGCGGTCGCCATTGCCGTGCAACGTGACCACCTGGCGAATAAGATCGAGCATGTGCGGACGCGATAACCTGGGTGTACCTCCCGTGAGCGTACTGGTCCCTATCTTAACAACGATCGTTTTCCCGTTCTTCGAGACACTCATAGATTGCGATGATTCTCCACCATTAACGCGTCCAATATACACATTTGCTGGGGGGTCCGATGGTGCCGCACGCTCAGCCGAACATCCTCCCGATCCAGGTCACCACATATATTGAATATACCGTACTCCGGCAACCATACGAAACGTATCGTCCGTGCAACATGCACAATTGTCCATATTCTATGAGCGGTTCGTTGGAGCAAACATGAATGCCGAGGGATCGTGCAGTAGGTTGAAGTAAGATCGTTTACGAAGCCGGTCAAACCGTCCGGGGATATTCGCGCAGCAGCCACACGCTAACATGCTCACCCGTTTTCACTTCGGTCTGCCCTTCCGGGACGATCAGCAAGCCATCAGCCGCGACCATGGAAGACAACGCCCCTGAACTTTGCGTGCCGGTCAAGCGAGCGATCACATCCTTGCCCGACGGCGCGAGCGTGACGCGCAGATAGCTGCGCCGCCCGTCCGACCGTATATCCTCGCCAGAAATTGCAGACAGCATAGGAACGCTGACGTCACTGCGTCCCGCCATCCGAATCAGAGCGGGGCGCACAAAAATCTCAAAAGTTACCATAGAGGATACCGGGTTGCCGGGCAGACCGAAAAACGGCACCCCGCCTACGTCACCGAACACCACGGGCTTGCCCGGGCGAAGGTTCACGCGCCAGACGTCGATCACTCCTAATTCGTCAATCACCGTCCGCACTACATCCCGCGCCCCCACCGACACCCCCGCCGAACTGATCACGAGGTCCGGCTTATGCTCCAGCGCCTCCAGAAATCGCTGGCGCACAGCGGCTATTTGGTCGGGCGTGACCGGCAGGCGGATAGGCTCACCGCCATAAGATTCGACCAATCCGGCCAGCATATAACTGTTGCTGTTGTGGATTTTGCCCGGAGTCAGCGGTTCATCGACGTCCACCAGTTCGTCGCCGGTTGACAGGATCGCCACACGAGGACGGCGATACACCTTCACCGTGCCGTGACCAATCGCAACCAGAACTCCAATGTCCTGGGGGCGCACGATTGTTCCAGACTGGAGAATGGTCTGGCCCGCGCGTATGTCCTCACCGATCGGGCGGACATTCCGCCCGGCCTGCACGGCTCGCCGCACGGTCACATCGTCGGACAACACTTCGTTGTCACCAATATCCCACTGGGCGTCAGTGTCCTCGACCGGAATAACAGCATCCGCGCCCTCAGGCAGCGGAGCGCCCGTCATAATGCGGGCGGCCTCACCCGTCTTTATTTCACGGGAAGGCGTCACCCCGGCGGGAATATCGGCGACAACCACCAGCCGCACGGGTTTATCAGGGGCGGCTTCGCTAACATCCGCCCCTCGCAGCGCATAACCATCCATACTGGAATTAGCAAACGGGGGAATATCAACCGCAGAAATCACATCTTCAAAAAGCACACGTCCCAACGCGCCAGCCACTGGCACGTTTTCAGCAGGTAACGCCGCGATTCGTCCCAGAACGCGCGCCAACACTTCGTCAACAGAAAGCAGCCGATTCAAACGATCGCCCTACGGATCAGCGGCAGGTTGCGCCATCCCGAACACCGAGATCAAAGGTACTCGAGATCACAGGGATGTCGCCCCACCAACATTTTGC
Organism: uncultured Chloroflexia bacterium; assembly: GCA_963826505.1. GTDB lineage: Bacteria > Chloroflexota > Anaerolineae > Aggregatilineales > Aggregatilineaceae > CAWGXG01. Next base: position 745,171 of record CAWGXG010000008.1, on the reverse strand, counting down.
ATCAATCACAATACCCCCGATGACCGAGGTGATAATACAGATCACCAATAAACACCCGCAGCCCAACACGACCCACCGACCAGCACCCCCACCTTCGTATGGCTCTTCTTGATAATCGTAATCATAGGCCATCGGCTGCTGGGGCACCGCGCCGTAAGGCTGTTGGCCCGCGCCGGAATATGCGCCGGGCGCCGGTGCTGCACCAGCTGCTGGCTGCTGCTGGTTGTACCCGCCAGGGGCCGAAGGGGTATAAGGGGCCGAAGTCGGCCCGCCGCTCACCATCGTTGAAGGCTGTGCAGGGCTGGCCGGCATGCCACTTACGGCCGAACTCATAGGCCAAGGTGACCGTCTCGCCCAACCCAACCATGTCTCCCGGAGTAAGTGGACGTGCCCCGGTCAAACGCTGCCCATTGATGAAAGTGCCGTTGGTCGATCCCAGGTCTTCGATCGTAAATCCGCCCCCGCCCTGCGTCAGACGGCAGTGATGACGGCTAACCTCCGGATCGTTGATCACAATATCGTTGGTAATATCCCGGCCCAGGGTTGAGATACTTTTGTCAAGCTCATAAATCTGATTGGGCTGGGGACCACGACGCACAATCAAGCGGAAGCTGCTACCTTGCATAGACCCTGCCTCCTCACGCGCAGCATATGGTGAAACAACCAATTGAGACGGTTCGGAGTATACGGAGAATACAAATGGATGTCAACACGGCTAACACGCCCTATCATTAAAGCGCGCCACCGGGTACCCAGTGGCGCGGCAGCCATGATATACGCTCAACCCGACCCCGGCAGCTATGTGAAGTCGCGCAACTGGCGCGAGCGCCTCGGATGTCGCAGTCGACGCAGCGCCTTGCCTTCGATCTGGCGAATGCGCTCACGCGTTAGCCCAAACTTCTGACCCACCTCTTCCAACGTATAACTACGACCGTTTTGAAGACCAAACCGCAAGCGCAAGATGCGCGCCTCGCGGGCGGTGAGCGTCCCAAGGACCTCTTCAACCTTCTCGCGCAGCAGGTTCTGATAGGCACTTTGCGTGGGTGTGGGTGTTGTGAGGTCTTCGATGAAACTACCCAGCTCGCTGTCTTCTTCCTCACCGACCGGGCGTTCCAGGCTCATCGGACGCCAGCTTACTTTCAACATCCACTGCACTTTGCGGGGTTCGAGATTCATGCGCGCCGCGATCTCTTCCGGGGTGGGCTTCCGCCCATTTTCTTGTTCGAGCTGGCGCGCTGTTTTGTACAACCGGCGTATGCGATCTGACATATGCACGGGCACGCGAATCGTCCGGCCCTGGTCCGCAATCGCGCGCGTGATCGTTTGTCGGATCCACCACGTCGCGTAAGTGCTGAACCGGTACCCGCGCGTATAGTCAAATTTTTCAACAGCCTTCATCAGTCCGAGGTTGCCTTCCTGGATCAAATCAAGGAAATGCACCCCGCGGCCCATATATTTTTTGGCAATACTGACCACTAACCGGGTATTAGCTTTAATGAGGTGATCGCGCGCGGCTTTGCCGTCCTCAACCACACTTTCAAGCGCATGACGAGCTTCAAAGTCCAGACTGCTACCCAAACGCGCCAGCTCAGCCCGGGCGGCGTTCCCTGCTTCAAGGCGTTTGGCGAGATCCACCTCCTCCTCTGTCGTGAGCAGAGGCACACGCGCCATTTCTTTGAGGTACAGCCCCACCGTGTCATCAGAAGCAACACCACTCAAATCATAGGTGTCGTTGCTATCGTCATCGTCATCATCAAGGTCATCGTCAGGGCCATCAAGTTCAAGACCGTCGGGTTTGTCTCCAAAAATCTCGACTCCCGCGGCATGCAGCGCTAAGAAAACATCTTCAAGCCGATCCATAGACTCATCGGTATCAGGCAGTACCTCTAAAATATCTTCTGCGGTCAGAAACCCCTGGTTCTCCGCCTTTTCCAGCAACACCACCAGGGCAACACGATCGACGACTTGTGTGTCGTTGCGCTCAGTGTCATCACTATAATCGCTCAACTTCCGGCCCCCTTTGCTCAGCGGCCCGCCGATGGCTGGCTGACCGTCACCGAAATCGCTTACCCGTGCGAGTCGTGCAGGTCTTTCAGATGAGCGCGCAGCACCGCGAAACGAGGATCAAAATCGTCCATCTCGCAATCGCATGGCCCCTCGTTCAAGTTTTTTCCACATCTTGGGCATAACCCAGCGCAGTCTGGGCGGCACACTACGCCCATGGGAACGCTCAAGATAGCTTCTTCCCGCAGCAGCGGGGTGAGATCAAGTATTCCGGTTTCCTCCACCGCGTACGCGCTGTCGGGTGAAGGCGGGTACACGAACAGTTCTTCCAATTCAATGTGTTCGGGGTAGCAAAGCTCATCCAAGCAACGCGAACATTCTGTGAGGATACCGGCCTCAAGCGTGCCTTGGACCAAAATGCCGCGAGAATTACGGCTCAGGCGCACGTTCCCATGCAGATACTCAAGATCAAACTCAGTGTCATGATCCAGCCGCACGCGCGGCAGGTCCAGCTCAATCACGCGCTGATAGCCAACGCTTTCGGCGAGCAGAAAGCCCACATTGATCTTTAGCACACGCGGATTTACGAAACTGACATGACGGGAATCGACCACGATGATAGACCTTTGATGTCGATGGCGACAGGCATTAAGAAAGTCAGCCGCTGACTCGGATTTGGGGATTAATCACTGCGGCCACGCGCTAAATTCTTTGGCAATCAATGACATAATTGTAATGATTCGTGTATTTTGTGTCAAGATACCCACGTATTTATTAATTAAAAATGAACATATCACCAAAACATCGAATGATTTCTCTATTCTTTACACTTTTCACAAATCTGCCTGCCCCGCGGGCACTAAGGCAACGCCATCAGATGACAGTCAGGTTCCCGTAGTTTACGTTGCACTGTCTTTCCAGTATAATCGCACACCATTATCGCCAGAGGGGAAATTCAGTCCGATTTCATACTTTAGTTTCACCTATATTGCGATCCGTAGCATTCGTAGAGAATTGTAATCACATGCGCATCCTCGTCACCGGCGCTCGCGGGCGCTTGGGCAGTTTGTTGATCACTGATTTACGTGTACAAGGACATAGCGTCGTTGGTACCGACGTTGACTCACTGGATATTGTCGATTTTGACCAAGTGAGTCAGTTCGTCCACAAGACTCAACTCGAACTGGTGATCCATTGTGCGGCTTTGACTGCCGTCGATCGCTGCGCGAACAATCCCGACGAAGCCATGCGCGTCAATGGATTGGGCACCCAGGCGTTAGCGCTGGCTTGCAGTGCCGATAACATTGCCCTGTTGTATATAAGCACTAATGAGGTGTTCGACGGACAGTCAAATCGTGCTTATCTGGAATACGACCGGCCCAATCCGATCAACCCCTATGGGTACAGCAAATGGATGGGCGAACAGATCGTGCGCGACATGGTACAAAAATACTACATCGTCCGTACCGCGTGGCTCTTCGCTCACGGCGGCAGCAACTTCGTCCATTCCATATTGGGACGCGCCCGCGAGGGAAAACCTTTACGCGTCGTCACCAACGAAATCGGCTCGCCTACCTACGCTAACGACCTTTCCATTGCCGTCACTGGGCTGATTGAGTTGGGACGGTACGGCATTTATCATCTGGTCAACGAAGGCTTTGCGTCACGTTACGCGTTCGCACGGGAAGTGCTCGACTTGACCGGACACACTAGCGTGCCCATAGAGCCAATCGCGCTCGCCGAGTACCAGCGTCCGTCGCGTCCGCCCGAGTTTGCCCCGCTACGCAATTTCGCAGCCGCACAATTGGGCGTCACGCTTCGTCCGTGGCAGGACGCATTGCAGGCGTTCATAACGCGCGAGGGTCTGGCGGAGAAATAACCCGACGATGTCTGGCAACGCGCTTCAGCCGCATCTCTCTGTGATCATTCCGAACTGGAACGGTGCCCATCACCTTCCAGTCTGCCTTGACGCCCTGCGGGACCAGACCTATCCTCACCTTGAGATCATCGTCGTAGACAACGCATCTACAGACGACTCACGCTCCCTGTTGGCCGATCGCTATCCGGAAGTCACCGTGATTCCGCTGTCCGAGAATCGCGGATTTACCGGAGCCTGCAACGCCGGAATGCAGACCGCCCACGGGGAATTTTTGGCGCTGCTTAACAATGATACGCAGGTCGATCCCGGCTGGGCGGTGGCTGTCGTCGAGGCTTTCGGACGGCATCCAGAAGCAGGGCTGATCGCCTCCAAGATGCTGCTGTTCAATGAACGCGATCGATTCCATACCGCCGGGGATCTGTACCGGGTCGATGGGCGGCTAATCAATCGCGGCGTGTGGGAACGCGACGAAGGCCAATATGACCAGGAAGACTATGTCTTCAGCGCCTGCGGGGGATCCTCAGCCTACCGTCGCGAACTGCTGGATCAGATCGGCCTGCTCGACGATGATTTCTTCTTCTCTTGCGAAGATATGGATCTGGCCTGGCGCGCGCAGCTCGCGGGTTTCCGCTGCGTGTATACGCCGCAGGCGGTGGTGTACCATCATCTTGCAGCCACGGGGGGCGGCGTCACCGCCAGCTACTATGACGGCCGCAATATGATCTGGATTCTCATCAAAGACTACCCGCTCGACCTGTGGCGCAAACACGGCTTTGCCATTGCGCGTGCCCAGGCGGCTTTGGCCTGGGAAGCATTGCGGGCATGGCGGGGTGCCGCCGCCCGTGCCCGGCTGCGCGGCATGCTGGCCAGCCTGTGGGGCATTCCAAAGATGCTGCGCAAGCGCCGGGGAATCCAGCGGGCACGCCGTGTATCTTTGGAATATCTGGAATCGATTCTTACGCCGGTGCCTGACATACACGCGTCAAAGCACGGAAAGTGATCGCAGCATTGGAAAACCAAGCAGTCGCATCAAACAGCAGCAGCCCGTTTCTCTCCATTGTGATCCCCGCTTACAATGAAGAAGTCCGCCTGCCAGAGAGTCTCCGCAGCATCACGACCTGGGCCGAAAAACAGGCGTATCAGGTGGAGGTCGTCATCGTCGATAACAACAGCGGCGATCGCACAGGGGCGATTGCGCAGGAATTCGCAGAGCAATTTCCCTTTGTGCGCGGTTTGTTTGAGGGAGAACAAGGCAAAGGTGCCGCCGTCCGTACGGGAATGCTGGCCGCGCAAGGGCGTTACCGCTTCATTTGCGATGCCGATCTCTCGATGCCCATTGACGAGGTCGAGCGCTTCCTGCCGCCCCAGCTCGACGGTTATGATATTGCCATCGCGTCACGCGAAATCGCCGGTGCCGTTCGCTACGACGAACCGCCCTACCGGCATTTGATGGGGCGCGTCTTCAATACGATCGTGCGGTTGTTTGCCGTGCCGGGTCTGCAAGACACTCAATGCGGATTCAAGATGTTCCGTGACGAGGTGGCGGAGCAGCTTTTCCCGCTGCAAACCATGAACGGTTGGAGCTTCGACGTGGAAGTACTTTACGCGGCGCGCCGTTTCGGTTACCGGATTGTTGAAGTGCCGATCCATTGGACCTACAAGAGCAACACGCGTATCCACCCGCTCCGAGACTCGATCGATATGTTCGTGGAGGTGTTCAAGATTCGCCGAAACGGATTGCGCGGCATGTATTCGCCCTCTGCCCATGGCCTATCACGTCGATCTTAGCCACGAATTCAGCCTGCGCGCACGCGGTTTTCAGCATGTCGCAGGGCTGGACGAAGCCGGGCGCGGCGCTTGGGCAGGTCCTGTCGTCGCTGGCGCAGTGATCTTTCCGCTGGATCGCTTTGATCTGCTTAACACGCTCGCTGGTGTCAACGATTCCAAGCAGCTCACGCCGTCCGAGCGCGAGAAGTTCCTCCCCCTTATCGCCAATACCGCGCTCAGCACCGGCGTCGGTTACGCGACGCACACCGAGATTGATGATCTCGGCATTGTGCCCGCGACGCGGCTCGCCATGCAGCGCGCGCTGGCAGCGCTCTCCGTGCCGTGCGACGTGTTGCTGATCGACGCCGTAGATCTGCCCGCCATCCCACTACCGTCCGTCTCGCTCATCAAAGGCGATCAACGCGCGCTGAGCATTGCCGCTGCCAGTATCATCGCCAAAGTGACCCGCGACGCATTCATGACCGATCTCGATAGCGTGTTCCCCCAGTACGGTTTCCGCGTGCACAAGGGCTACGGCACGCCGCTTCACCAGCAGGCGCTGCGCAATTTCGGCCCGTGCAGCGCGCACCGCCTGACATTTGCGCCAGTCCAGACGTTAGGCAGCACCCGCGACAAGGATGGCACGTCATGACCCTTGCCCTGGTTCATGATTGGCTCAACCAGATCGGCGGCGCAGAAGATGTGCTCAATCATCTCGTCGCGCTTCATCCGGATGCACCGATCTATACCAGCATGTACGCGCCCGACATGATGCCCGCGCGCTACCGAACCTGGGACATCCGCACCACCTGGATGGACCATCTGCCCGGCATCCATGCCCATCACCAACGCTACCTGCCGCTCTATCCACTGGCCTGGTCCAGGCTGGGTCTGCCCGATTACGACATCGTGTTGAGCAACAAAAGCGGCTTTTGTCATGGCATCCGCCCCGGTGATGAGACGCTGCACGTGTGCTATTGTCTGGCTCCGACACGCTATATTTGGGACCTGGATATGTATCTGGATCGCGAGAAATTCGGCGCGAGTGTGCGCCTGTCGGCCCGGTTGGTCGCGCGCATGTACCGGCGCTGGGATTATGCCGCCGCGCAGCGCGCCCATCACCTGATCGCCATCAGCACGGAGATCCAGGCGCGTATCCGACAGTACTACCAGCGGGAATCCCAGATCATTTTCCCCCCAGTAGCCGTAGCGGATCGTTTCGCGCCATCTCAGGCACGGGACGACTACTTTCTGATCATCTCGCGGCTGGTCCCCTACAAACGGATCGATCTGGCAGTACAGGCGTGCACGCGCCTGGGACTGCCACTCGTAATCGGGGGGAAAGGGCGCGATCGTGAGCGCCTGGAAGCGATAGCGGGGCCAACCGTGCAATTTCTGGGTTTTGTGCCCGACGACGACCTGCCTGATCTGTTCGCGCGCTGTCGCGCCTTCATCTTCCCCGGGCTTGAGGATTTCGGGATCACACCGGTGCAGGCCCAGGCTGCCGGACGTCCGGTGATCGCCTACCGGGGCGGTGGCGCGCTCGACACGGTGATCCCTGGCAAAACGGGCTTGTTCTTTGACACGCCGACCGTTGATGCGCTGGTCAAGACGTTGGAAACATTCGACGACCACTTGTTTGATCCGGCCGTTGCGCGCACCCACGCTATGCAGTTCGATACGGCGGTCTTCAACCGCCAGATCGCCGGATACGTAGAACATGCTTGGGACGACTTCAAGGCCGCGCGAACATCGCGGTAGAGCAACCAGCGCCCAGGCGTAGGACACCCGCCCTTTCCACCCATCGGAGGGGTGCGCTATAATCTCCACTGCTTACCCCGTTCACACGGAACAAAGGCCAGAGTTCATGAGCATCGTTCAATCCGTTGCCGAACGCATTATCGACAACGTTGGTCAAGTCATTATCGGCAAGCGCAATGAAATCAGGCTCACTGTGTTGGGCCTGTTGTGCCAGGGCCATATCTTGATCGAAGATGTGCCCGGCGTCGGCAAAACCATGATGGCGCGCGCGATAGCGAAATCTATCGGGGCGTCATTCAGTCGTATCCAGTTCACACCGGACATGCTCCCTTCCGATGTGACGGGTGTATCCGTCTTCAACCAGAGCACGCGCGAGTTTGAATTTCGGCCCGGCCCAATCCTTTCGCAGATCGTGCTCACCGACGAGATCAACCGCGCCACGCCGAAAACTCAGGCGGCGCTGCTGGAGGCGATGGAAGAACGTCAGGTCACCGTCGACGGCCACACCTATCTGCTCGAAGAACCGTTTCTGGTCATCGCCACTCAGAACCCGATCGAATACGAGGGCACTTACCCACTGCCCGAAGCACAGCTCGATCGCTTCATGTTGCGTATCCGGTTGGGCTACCCCACCCCGCAGGAAGAAATAGCGATGCTGGATTCTCAGCAGTACCAGCATCCTCTTCAGCGACTTACTCAAGTGGTGAATGTCCAGGAGCTGCTGGCCGCTCAAAACGAAGCGCGCGGCGTATATCTCAGCCCGGAGATCAAAAGCTATATCGTGAGTCTGGTCACGATGTCGCGCCAACACCCCGATGTGTACCTGGGAGCCAGTCCGCGCGGCGCGCTGGCGCTCTACCGGGTATCACAGGCGCGCGCCGCAGTCGTGGGCCGTGACTACGTTATCCCTGATGATGTGAAAGCGCTCGTCGAAGCTACGCTGTCACATCGCGTCATCGTCGGCCCCAACGCCCGCATCAGAAACATTTCCGCCAGCAGTATTGTGCAGAGCATCGTGAACACCGTCCCGGTTCCTGGCGCGACGGTCGGCGCGCGGTACTGAGGCGCGAAAGCTCCAAAAAGCCATGCCAAACCGGCGTAATGCGTTCTACCTGGTGATTATTTTCTGTCTTGTGTTGGGCCTCGTCAGCGGGCGGACCTTCTTGTTCAGTCTGGCCTATGCGCTGGGGGCGATCCTGGTGGGCGCGTTCATCTGGTCGTGGACTTCGGTCAACTGGCTGGCGATCTCTCGCACGACGGCTGCGCGCCGCGCCCAGGTCGGCCAATCTCTGGACGAGACCTTTCTAGTCAGGAATACCGGAATCATCCCCAAGCTGTGGCTCGAAATCCGCGATCACTCCGACCTGCCCAACCACGATGCCAGCCACGTGGTCCCGACGCTGTTCCCGCGCCGTCGCTACCACTGGGAAACACACACGATCTGCACGCGCCGGGGGCAATTCACGCTCGGTCCGATGACGATCGTTAGCGGTGACCCCTTCGGGCTATACCAATTTCCCCGCCGTATCGAAGAAAGCTCGCACATCATCGTCTACCCGCCGACCGTGCCGATTCACCGCTTCGCTACCCCGCTGGGCACGCTGTCCGGGGGTGAAGCAGTCCGGCGGCGCGCCCACTTCGTCACGACCAACGCGGCGGGCATTCGTGAGTACCAACCGGGCGACAGTTTTAACCGGATTCACTGGCGCAGCACAGCTCGGCGCGACCGTTTGCTCGTTAAAGAATTCGAGCTAGACCCTTTGGCGGATGTGTGGATATTCCTCGATTTGTCGGTAGCCTCCCTGGTAGAGCGTCCTCAGGCTCGCTCCAATGGCAGCCCCTATTACGCGCTTCCACCCAGTCTGCCCCCTTCGACCGAGGAATATGGCGTTACCGTCGCGGCCTCACTGGCCAACTATTTCATCTCGCTGGGTCGCGCGCTGGGCTTCGCCACTTATGCGCCACACCGCGAGATTGCCCAACCCGACCGAGGACCGCGCCAGATCACGCGCATTCTGGAGATGCTGGCCGTCGCACACAGCACGACCGACATTACTCTGGATCAATTGCTGTCATTGGAAGCCGTGTATCTGGGACGCGGCACGACCGCGATCATCGTCACGGCCGCGCAGGATGAGAATTGGATCACCGAGGTGTATACGCTCACCCGGCGCGGCATTCAAGTCGTGTGCGTCCTTATCGATCCGCGCAGTTTTGGGGCGCTCCAAGCAGATTTATCGAACATTCGGCAGCTGGCAGAAACAGCCGGTGCGCTGGTCTACACTATCCAGCAAGACGACGATCTGACTGCGGCATTGAGTTATCGGAGTGGGTTGAAAGCGCAGATGAGCAGATGACCGCACCTGATTTCCGATCGTCACGCTTGCGCCGCAACATGCTATATCTCGCGGTGTTCACAGGCGGGATGACGACGCTCGCCGTGGAATTTTCAGCCTCCCGGCTGCTTGGCAGCATTTTCGGTACCAGCAACATCGTGTGGGCCAACATCATCGGCCTGATTCTGATCTACCTCACAGCAGGCTATTTCATCGGCGGGCGGTTGGCCGATCGCTCGCCGTACTTCGCGACGTTCTACCGCGTAGTGACATGGGCTGCGTTCTTCAGCGGGCTGGTTCCCCTGCTGGCCCATCCCGTGCTGAAAGCAGCAGCCACCGCTGTCCAGAATTTCGATGCAGCGGTCACAGTCGGATCGTTTATCAGCGTGCTGGTGCTTTTCTCGGTTCCGGTCACGCTGCTGGGATTCATCTCGCCGTTTTCGATCCGACTGGCGCTGTTCAACCTGGACGATGCGGGCCGCACCACCGGTCAGATGTACGCCCTCTCGACATTGGGCAGCATCATCGGCACATTTACCCCGGTCCTGCTGCTGATTCCTTCCATCGGCACCACGCGCACTTTTCTGGCCTTCGCCGCCGTTCTGATGGCAGTCGGGCTGGTCGGGCTGGCAGTCGAGGATCGACGCGCCGCGCTCAAACTGTTGTGGATGCCCCTCTTGCTCGTAATCGTCGCCTGGTGGGCCCTGCGCGGCCCGCTGCGCCCGCCGCCGTCAGGTATGGCCCTGCTCTACGAAGACGAAACGCCCTACAACCTCGTGCAGGTAGTCGAAGACTCAAACGGCTACCGCTATCTGCTGCTCAACGAAGGGCAAGGCATTCATTCGCAGTGGCACCCCACGCAGGTCTTTTACCGCCGCACTTGGGGATTCTTCCTGACCGGCCCCTATTTCAACGCGCCACCCTTCACACCGGATAAGGTTGGGCGGATCGCGATCATTGGCCTGGCCGCCGGGACCATCGCCCGCCAATACGACACGGTGTATCCCGGCCTTCCGATGGACGGCATCGAGATCGACCCAGGCATTGTCGAAGCAGGTCGGCGCTTCATGGGTATGACAATGCCCAACCTGAACGTCATCATCGGCGATGGCCGGTTTGCGCTGCGCCAGCTTGGCGATCAGTATTCGATGATCGGCATCGACGCTTACCGCGTGCCCTATGTCCCCTGGCATCTGACCACGGTAGAATTCTTTCAGGAAGCCCGATCGCATCTCGCCGAAGACGGTGTACTGATCATCAATGTCGGGCGCACCAGCTCCGATCGCCGTTTGGTGGAGGCATTGACGCGCACCCTGCTAGACGTGTTCCCCACGGTGCACACGCTCGATGTTCCTGACTCGTATAACACGATCCTCGTGGCGACGCGCCAGCCCACTTCAGAGGACAATCTGATCGAAAACCTGGCGGCGTTGCCCGCCGATGCAAACCCCGTCTTGCGTGACGCGCTCGAAACGGCCAGCGCTGCGCTGCGCCCGACAGTCGCGTCGAACACGCGGTTGACCGATGATCGTGCCCCGGTAGAAATGATCGTCGATTCGATGGTCATCGAATTTCTGCTGCACGGCGGAATTGATGAACTGGCGAACTAACCCCAAGGAAACGAACAGGATGACGCCTACACTCGAATCGACGGCACAGCGCACCACACGCCACATCCTGCCGGGCTGGGTAGTGATGATCCTGCGCACGGCCATCACATTGGCGCTGCCGGCTTTTCTCCTGCTGACGGCGGTTCGGCTGGTCATGAGCGAGCCATTCGTCAGGATTGAGTACGAACGCCCCGGTTTTCCCGCTGACCGTTACGGATTCACCAAACAGGATCGTTTGCATTATGCGCCTTACGCCGTGCGTTACCTACTCAATGACGCTGGAATCAGTTATCTGGGCGATCTGACCTTTGCCGATGGGATGCCGCTCTATTCGGAACGCGAACTCCAGCACATGGAAGATGTCAAAACGGTCACGCGCGGCGCGTTTCGGCTTCAAACCGTCCTGGGACTGGTCCTATTGGCGAGCGTGGTCGCGCTCGGTTGGCAGCGGCAGACGCGCTATGCCCTGCGACGCGCACTCGCGGATGGGGGCGTCTTCACGATCGCCCTGATCATCACGCTGACCGTGTTGGTTCTGGCAAACTGGAACTATTTCTTCGACACCTTCCACGAAATCTTCTTCAAGGGAGATTCCTGGTTATTCAGCACTAGCGACACGCTAATCCGACTCTTCCCGGAGCAGTTCTGGTTCGACGCGGCCATGACGATCGGCTTTCTGACGGTCGTCGGGGCGCTGACCGCCATCGGGGGATCGCTGTACTGGGATCGCCACAGCCCGAATCAAAATGGGGGCCCGCAGGTCCCCAACCATAACGATCAACCTTCCGACGCGAGCGGCTAAGCGCCGTATTTCTGCAACCGTTTGGCGTGCGCCAAAGCGAGCGGCATCAAATCGGTCGCGGGGAACTGACCCAGCGCCCCGCTCATGCATTCGCGTTCGCCGTAGCATTGCCCGCGATCGGGCATGTGGGTTTCCGGTGCCCACAGCAGCGTCGGGACCGGGTGCCACGAGTGAGCTTTGTAGGCGGCAGGGGTAGAATGATCGCCCGTGATGACCAGCACATCTGGATTCAGGCCAAGCAGCGTCGGCAGTGCCGCATCCACGCCCTCAATGACTTTGACTTTAGCGTCGAAGTCGCCGTCTTCACCCCGGCTATCCGTGTACTTGATGTGGCAAAACACGAAGTCGTAGTCGTTCCAAATCTGCGCCACTTTGTCAAACTCGTCCTGCGTGCTGTCGTGAGCTGTGGTCTCGATGATGTCCATACCCACCAGGCGCGCCACACCCTTGTACATGGGGTAAACCGCCACGCACGCCGATTTGAGCTTGTAGACGTCGCTGTATTTGGGCAACCCTGGTTCTTCGGCGAACCCACGTAGAGTCGCCATGTTCGCCGGTTCATGTCCCTTCAGACGCTTGCGCGCTTCGGCCAGCCACTGGTTGACGAGGTCGGCGGTCTTTTCGGCAGCGGGATCGGTCGCCCGCGCCGACAGAGGGGCCAACCCGGTTTGTTGCGGATCAGTGTCTGCAATCGCGCCGCTCAGACCTTCACCCCGCAGCACCATCGCGAAACGGTATTCTTTGGCGATCTCAATATCGATCGAAACGCCGGGCAGCGAAATATCCTTCAAGACTTCGATCCGCTTGGCGCCTTCTTCAGTCGAGATACGGCCCGCTCGGCGATCGGTGATGATCCCGTTGTCATCCACCGTGCAGAAATTGCCGCGAATCGCAACATCGCCGGGATTGACATGCAGCCCAATGCCGGTCGCTTCCAACACACCGCGCCCGATCTCGTACTCAAGCGGATCGTACCCAAACAGGGCCAGGTGAGCCGGGCCGCTGCCCGGAGCCACACCGCGCGCCACAGGAATACTCAGTCCCAGGCTGCCCTCGACCGCCAGACGATCCATATTCGGTGTATGCGCGGCTTCCAGCTCGGTCTGTCCGCCCTTGGCGCGTGGAAGGCCGCCAAGCCCATCCATCACCAATAACAGAATTTTGCCACCATCTTTAAGCGCCAGGCGGCGCATTAAATCAAAATTCGCCATGGGTTTATATCCTCTCTCGCGGCTGAACTAGCCTTATTTTACCTGCACAGTTGTAACACGCCGCCCACAGATGTCAAAGTGATCCTTGACCGGAATTCATAGGCTCAATGATATTGAAGAAAAGGAGCAAACGGGCTAAAATCTCCACGGTTCATGAGACAACCGGTTGGGTATTACAGACTACGAACTGAATTCACCGCGACGCGAGAATGGCAAGAACCCATGCGACGTTCGCAGCAGGCTATCGTCAAATGGTTGTCGCCCGGCCTGCGCATCAAGCGCTGGCTGATCTTGCTGATGTTTGGGATTTCGGTGCTCGGTGTTGGTTTTGCCCAGGTCATCGTCGCACTCTATCGCCAAGATGATCTTCCCATTCACATCTACATCATCACGCTGCGTTTCTTGCCGCTGTGGGGACGTCTGGTGTTGGCAGGCGGCCTGGGATTTGGGTCGATTGGTTTTGCTCTATATGAGCTTAACCGGTCCATCCTGGCCCCCTTTTCCACGCACCGCCAGGGCAAATCGCTGATTGACGCCGTGTATGCCCACAGCCGGCGTCAGCGCGGGCTGAAGGTGGTGGCGATTGGTGGCGGAACGGGGTTGCCCAGTGTGTTGCGCGGCATGAAGGCGCATACCAGCAACATCACGGCGATTGTGACGGTTGCCGATGACGGGGGCAGTTCGGGCCGTTTGCGTCGAGAGTTGGGCGTGTTGCCGCCCGGCGACCTGCGCAGCAATATCGCGGCTCTGGCCAATGACGAGGACCTGATGACCCAATTGTTCCAATACCGGTTTGCGACCGGGGGACTCGAAGGTCACAGTTTCGGCAACCTGTTTCTCACGGCCCTGTCCGACATTACCGGCAGCATGGATCGTGCAGTAATCGAGACGGGCCGGGTGTTGGCGATTGAGGGTCGGGTGCTGCCCTCAACGCTGCACAGCGTCACCCTGATGGCCGAAGTGAACGTACCCGGTGAACAACGCCTGTGGCACGTATCCGGCGAATCTCGGATCCCTGAAGTTGGGGGCAAAATCGAGCGCGTTTCGCTCGATCCAAGCCCGGTGCGGGCCTACCCGGAAGCAGTCCAGGCGATCCTGAGTGCCGACCTGATCGTCATCGGCCCGGGAAGCTTGTTCACCAGCATTCTGCCCAACCTGTTGGTCACCGGCATCACGGAGGCTATACGCGCCAGTTCAGCGCTCAAAGTCTACGTGTGCAACGTGGCGACCCAGGCGGGCGAAACGGACGGATTCGATGTCGCCGCGCATGTGAGCGCGTTGGAGGCCCACATCGGAACAGGAGTTTTTGACGTCATTCTGGCGAACAACAGCTATCCCAGTAAAAACGCCGGGGAAACGACGAAGTACGTGCTCCCGACACCTGAAGGTCACGCCCTTTACCAAACCTATGCTGTGCACACGGTCGATCTTACAGATGCCGAGCGCCCCTGGCGACATGATCCGGTCAAGTTAACCCAGGCGCTTCTGCGGTTAGTGGATGCTGCAACCCAGTCCGTGTCTGCGCCGCTTGATGCAACACCGCTGTGGCAGATCCACGATTCGCAAAAGTCTATCGGGTAGCCGCTAACGCGCGCTATTCTTCGTTCTATGATGTACACCTGATCCACATAAGGAGACTACCATGTCAGTTCGCGTAGGTATCAACGGCTTCGGCCGCATTGGTCGTCAGGTCATGAAGATCATCACCGACACGTACCCTGAGGACCTCGAAATTGTAGCGTTCAATGATCTAGGTGATCTGCCCACAATGGCGCACCTGTACAAGTACGACTCCAACTACGGCCGGTTCGACGGCACGGTTGAGGTTGTCGACGGGGGCCTAAAAGTCAACGGCAAGCTCATCAAGGCTTTGAGCGAAAAAGACCCCGGCAAGCTGCCTTGGGGCGATCTGGGTGTCGACATCGTGATCGAGAGCACCGGGGTGTTCCGCAGCCGCGAGAAGTGCCAGCCCCATATTGATGCGGGCGCGAAGAAAGTCATTATCTCGTCTCCGGCTAAGGGCGAAGTTGACTTGACGGTAGTGCTCGGCGTTAACGACAATGTGTACGATTCGGCGAAGCACAACATCGTTTCCAACGCCTCCTGCACCACCAACTGCCTGGCCCCGGCGGCCAAGGTTGTGCACGACAATTTCAAGATCCAGCGCGCGTTGATGACGACCATTCACGCCTACACCAATGACCAGCGTATCCTGGACCTGCCCCACAGCGATCTGCGGCGCGCGCGTGCCGCCGCCATGAGCATGATCCCGACGACGACGGGTGCCGCCAAGGCTGTCGCGCTGGTGATCCCGGACCTCAAGGGCAAGTTCGACGGGTTGGCCGTGCGCGTGCCAACTTCGACGGTGTCGCTCGTTGACTTCGTGGCCGATGTCGAAAAACCCACGTCCACCGAAGAGCTGCACGCCGCGTTCAAGGCCGCAGCCGAAGGCCCGCTGAAGGGTATCCTGGGCTTTGAAGTAGAACCTCTGGTATCGATCGACTTCAAGGGCGATTCGCGTTCCAGCATTGTTGACGCTGGCTCGACCTCGGTCTTCAATGGCACGATGGTCAAAGTGATGACCTGGTACGACAACGAATGGGGCTATTCCTGCCGCACTGCCGATCTGGCGAAACTGATGGCCGATAAGCTCTAAATCTACACGCCACGAACGTGTAGCTGCGTAGAATCATCACGGGGGCACGGGCCAGACGCCCTGCCCCCGTTCTGTTGGAAACAAGGAGATAGACACCCGTGAATAAGAAAACTGTTCGCGACATCGATTTGAAGGGCAAGCGTGTGCTCGTGCGTGTGGACTTCAACGTCCCCATCAAAGAGGGCAAAGTCTCGGACGACACCCGTGTTCGCGCCGCGATCCCAACCCTTAAATACATCCTGGATCAGAAGCCGCGTTATATCGCGCTTATGTCCCATCTTGGGCGGCCCAAGGATGCCCCGGATCCCCAGTATTCGCTCAAGCCAGTGCTCCCGGTTCTCTCGGATCTGTTGGGCGTGAATGCCGCGTTTGCCGACGACTGCGTTGGGGAACCGGCCAAAACGGCCGCCGCTGCGCTGCCTGAAGGCGGCGTCCTGCTGCTGGAAAATACGCGCTTCCACGTCGAAGAGAAAAAGAACAACGAAGCCTTTGCGGCACAACTTGCCGAATTGGGCGACGTATACGTCAATGACGCGTTCGGCTCGGCCCACCGCGCGCACGCCTCGACCGAAGGCGTCGCCCGTTTGCTGCCGGCCGTCGCCGGCTTCTTGATGGAAAAAGAACTCAATTACCTGGCCAGTGCCATTGCCAACCCCCAGCGTCCCTTTGTGGCTATCCTGGGCGGGGCGAAAGTCTCCGACAAGATCGGCGTCATCGAGTCGCTGTTGGGGAAATGCGACAGTCTGTTGATTGGCGGCGGCATGGCAAACACGTTCTTCAAGGCCCAGGGATACGCGATGGGCGACTCGTTGGTTGAGGACGATGTGCTCGACACGGCGCGCCAGCTCATGGCTAATTCGGGCGGCAAGCTCGTGCTGCCGGGCGAAGTGGTCATCGCGGACGCCTTCGATAACGGCGCAAATACCCGCGTGATCAAGCCTGAAGAAGGCACGCCCCCAGGCTGGCGCATTTTGGACATCGGTCCCAACGCTGTTGAGGCGTTCCGCGCCGTGCTCAGAGACGCCAAGACCATCGTTTGGAATGGTCCGATGGGCGTCTTTGAGATGGACAACTTCGCTAAAGGAACCTACCAGATCGCGGAAGTGCTAGCCGAATCCAGCGCGACAACGATCATCGGTGGTGGTGATTCGGTTGCTGCTGTGCAAAAGGCAGGGCTGGCCGATCGCATGTCGCATATTTCGACCGGCGGCGGCGCGAGCCTCGAACTGCTTGAGGGCAAACAACTGCCCGGTGTGGTAGCACTCAACGATCGCTAGCACCTGCAGACGACCCTCAGAAACCCGGTGAGCGCGCGGGTTCGCCGGGTTTTACGCTCTGGTTGCACGTTATTTATCCTTAGGCAACAGAGTGCGAGTACAATCGGGTAAAATACTTCCATGCACAGCACGTGAACCTAGAGGCATTGTGATGACGTTTGCCATTGGCGCAACTATAGGGCCCTATCTGATCACCGATCAACTCGGTCGCGGCGGAATGGCAACCGTCTTCAAAGCGTACCACGCCAATCTAGATCGCCACGTGGCGATAAAAGTACTGCACCCGGCCTTCAAAGAAGACCCCAGTTTCCTGGAATGTTTCAAGCGCGAGGCGCAAATCGTCGCCCGGCTCGAACATTCGGATATCATATCCATTTACGACTTCGCCGACTTCGTGGGACAGCCGTATCTGGTCATGAAGTTCATCGAAGGCGAAACGCTCAAGATGCGGCTCAAGCAGAAGCCGCTTGCGGTGTCCGAGAGGCTGGCGATGCTTGAAAAAGTCGCCTCGGTCCTCGAATATGCTCATAAGGCCATGACGGCGCTTGATAGGTCGTTTGAACTCAACGACTCGTTGGCCGAAGCCAATCTCGTGCACGATTTGTGTTACCGGGTAGGTAATCAGATCAATCTCGCGATCGCGGACTGGACCCAGGCTGCCAGATTTGTTGATGCGCCATCCTGGGTGGCCCACGAAACCGACGCCTTGCTCCACACCTATCAGTAACTTTGTCCGAACTGCACTGTCTTAGAAAGAAGGATTTCATGCGCACACCGATCATCGCAGGCAACTGGAAGATGTATAAAACCCCCCAGGAAGCCATCGATTTTGCAAACGCGGTTAAGGCCCCTTTGAGCGCACTCACGGCAGCTGAGCGCGTCGTTTGCCCTCCCTACGTCGCCATTCCAGGCGTGCAAGCTGTTCTGGAAGGTTCCGGCATCGCGGTGGGAGCGCAAGATGTCCACTGGGAAGAACAAGGGGCGTATACCAGCCAGATCGCGCCCGGCATGCTCGTCGGTCTCGTCAAACACGTGATTATCGGCCACTCCGAAACGCGCGAATACCAGGGCGTGACGAACGAAATGGTCAATAAGAAAGCCAAAGCCGCGCTCAAGCACGGACTGCACCCGATCATCGCTTGCGGTGAGAGTCTGGCCATCAACGAGGCCGGTCAGACACAGGAATTTGTCGGCACTCAGATTCGCGCCGCTTTCGACGGCATTCCTGCCGAAGACCTGGCACGCATCGTGGTGGCCTACGAGCCGATCTGGGCCATCGGCACCGGCAGAAGCGCCAGCGGAGAGCAGGCCAACGGGATCATTGGCGCGATCCGTGCCATCCTGGCCGATCTTTACGGAGCCGAGTCCGCTGACGCCATGCGCATCCAGTATGGTGGCAGTGTCAAACCGAACAACATGGCAGAGTTTATGAGCCAGCCGCACATCGATGGAGCACTTGTCGGCGGGGCATCACTCAAACCGGATTCCTTTATCGACCTGGTCCGTATTGCGATCGAGGCTAAGGGACTGGGTTAGAAACCACAGGCGGGCATGAATCTGGGCGATCTGCTTACTCCGTGGCTGATCTTGGGCGCGATCCTCGTGGTCGTCGTCTATGTGGAGAACTGGGTCCACAGTCATCTCTACGGGATAGGTTGGGTGATCACCAGCGACAAAAAAAGCGCGACAGCGCTGTACTACTTGCTGCTGTCGCCGGGGGTCTTCGTCCACGAATTCACACAATACATCGTGGCGGGCGCGCTGAACGTCAAGATCAAGCGCGTCATTGCCTGGCCGCAAGGCCAAGAGGATGGTACGCTCCGCCTGGATTTCGTACAAATCAAAGAGGCAAACCGCGTGCAGGCCGCCCTCATTGGGGCGGCCCCGCTCTTTACCGGACTTGCAATCATCTGGGCGATCAGCACCCACATCCTCAATCTCGAAGAAGTCCTGACCGCGCTGGGCACTGCTGATCTTCAAGCCATTGGGACCGCTCTCCAACGCGTCGGTAGCACACCCGATTTCTACCTGTGGTTGTACGTTCTGTTCACCATCAGTAACGCCATGCTGCCCACCCCCGCCGACCGGCGCGGCTGGCCCTTGGTGTTTCTGTTATTCGGCGGTGTGCTGCTTTTTCTGGTGCTGATCGGCGTTGGGCATGTACTCTTGCAGACATTCACGGGACCAGTCGCACATGGCGTTGACCTGCTCTCGACCGCCTTCTTGACGGTGTTGATCGTTGAAGTACCTGGAATGCTCTTGATAGCGTTCATCGAGGAGCTATTGGAACGCGCTACCAAGCGCAAATTCCAATATGCCAAAGAGTCAAGGTCTCGCTCACGCCAACCTGGGTCAAGCGATCCCTTGCCACCGGACGCGCTGCTGCCATCCATCTACAATCTCAACCTGCCGATTCCAATGCCGGTGGAACAGCGCGCGTCCGCTCCCGCAAGATCTCGTCCGCCGTCAAGAACCGGTCCATCTCCACAAGAAACGTCACCAGCTTCGCCCCGACTGCCGCGACCAGTTCCGGAAGCTTCGAACACATCGGAGAACCAACCACCCGCGGTGCCTCGCTCGCCGGCGCCCGCGATGGACGTGCCGCCGCGACAACGCACAGAGTTTCCCTTACCGCGGCCCGAAGACCCATCCGCGCCACCCAGGGATCGCCCGCCTCTGGCACGGCCTGATCGCGAACCCGCGCGCCCCCTGGCCGGAAATCGCCCCGGCGGAGCAGGCTCATTTCCACCGCGCGGACCAGGTACACCCTCGCGCACTCAGCCGGACCCTTCACACCCGAACCGCCCGGCAGAACCCGGTCTGCCTTCAGGTCCGCCCAGAGTGGCCGGGCCACCCGGCGAACCATCACGCCCGTTTGAGCGTCCCGCCCAACGTGCGCGACCCGATCAGATTCCCCGACAGGGACAGGGCGAACAGAATCAGCCGCCTCGGCGACAGCCTCCGGCCAATCTGGGCGGCGTATTCGACCGGCTGTCAGCCCCAGAACGTGACACATCAGGCAGTCCGCCTCAAGCGCGGCGCCCTATGGACCCGCGCGACCGCATGTCCAGGCCACCCGATCCCACCTCGCCTCCGATCCCCCTCAGACGGACGGGTAATGTGCCAGAAACGCCAGCACGTCCCGATCGCTCCCTGCGGCCCGCGCCCAGACCCGCGTTTTCGGCCGATGACGATGAGGCCGACGTCGACGAACTGCGCTACGAGCGTTTTGACGATGATGCCGTACAGGATGATCTTTACGAAGACGAATAGCGCAGCAGCGCGTTACGTGGATTTTTCGCCGCTGTCAGAGGAAGGGTCGTGCAGCGGCGTGCGGCGACTCAACACCGCAA
This sequence comes from uncultured Chloroflexia bacterium, assembly GCA_963826505.1. Taxonomy (GTDB): domain Bacteria; phylum Chloroflexota; class Anaerolineae; order Aggregatilineales; family Aggregatilineaceae; genus CAWGXG01. The sequence continues at coordinate 724,515 of CAWGXG010000008.1, read as the reverse complement.
AGCCCAGCGCCACGACGGATCCCATCACTAACAAGGCGATCAGCTTGAAGGCCCGGCTGGCCGTCACCAGCGCGATCCCGCCGAACAGCGCGCAGAAAAGATAGTAGGCCAGGACGATCTGCCGGGGCGAAAACCCCATATCCAACAGCCGGTAATGGACGTGCCCGCGATCGCCCTGAGTCGGGTTTCTGCCCGCGCTGATACGCCGCACGATCTGCCACACGACATCCAGCAGTGGCAGCCCCATCACCAACAACACGGTCGCCATTTTCGCGCCACCGATGATCCCCAACACACCCACGCTGTATCCCAGAAAAAGCGCCCCATTGCTGCCCATAAACACGCGCGCGGGGTGGAAATTATAGGGCAAAAATCCCAGGGTCGCCCCGAAAAGCGCCAGGGGCAGCAGCGCGACGCTCACCTGATCCAGGCGAAAAGCGGCGTGTATAAAGATCATCAAGGAGGCCACGCCGCATACGCCAGCCGCCAGGCCGTCCAACCCATCGAGCCAATTGACCGTATTCATCATGAAGCCCAGCCAAAACAGGGTCAAGGTCACCGTCAGGATATACGGCCAGTGGGGCGTGAGCTTACCCGTGAGGGGGTTATTGAAACCTTCAATGATGATCAAGAACAACACAGCAATCGCGGCGGCGCTGATCTGCGCAGTGTACTGCGGTATCGGGCCAAATTCATACTTATCGTCGAGGATGCCGAACACAAACAAGAACGCCGACCCGATGATCAGTCCTGCAAACCGGATAATTTCCTTATCATCCGTGCGCGTGACGGGCAGAAACTGCGCGATGACGGCTGCCACCGTGAAGGCTACGAACATCGCCATCCCGCCGAATTTAGAAGTCACCTGATCATGTTGGTGTCGGCCACGTGGGCGATCAACAATGTTCCACTTTAAGCCCAGGCGCAGGGCCAGCGGAGTGAGCACCAATGAAAGTCCAAAAGCTATCGCAAAAATAGTAATAAAGGCAATTGTATCGGCAGATGGCATGAGCCCCCTCACACGGTCGATAACCTCAAAATAGTGCTGGTATAGTCGGCCCAGCCAACAGCCATTTATGCCGTTCCAAACTGACGATCGCCCGCGTCTCCGAGGCCCGGCACGATGAATCCGCGCTCGTTGAGATGATCGTCCATAACGGCGAGATGAATCGGGATGTCGGGATGCGCCTTAGTGACCACCTGCAGCCCTTCGGGTGCGGCAATCAGACCCACGAATTTGATGCGCGTAACACCCCATTGTTTCAACACGTCAATGGCGGCCACTGCCGATCCCCCCGTCGCCAGCATCGGATCGAGAATCAAACAGACCTGCACGGTGGGCTCGATGGGGAGTTTATTGTAATATGACACCGGACGTAAGGTCTGTTCGTCGCGATAGATCCCAAGATGCCATACTTGCGCGCCCGGAATCATCTCCAACACACCGTCGACCATACCCAACCCAGCACGCAAGATCGGCACCAACCCGACATCTTCGCGCAGACGATAGCCGGGCGCGGTCGCCAACGGCGTCTCGACAGTACATTCGTCCAGGCGTAAATCCGCCATGGCCTCGTAGGCCAACAGCATCGCCAGCTCACGGATCAACTCACGAAATTTCTTATGTTCAGTTTTGGCGTTCCTCAATAACGTAAGCTTATGTTTTACCAGCGGATGCGTGGAAATATAGACTTTCTCGTTTGCCATACAGTCCTCCTTTAGCAATACCCACGCTGCCCATTGTAACCCTAGAGCGCAGACCGGAAAAGCCCGGACTGAATCCCGGCGGCTCAATCCTTTACCTCGAACGTCTGTGCCGGTATACTTGCCCCATTAACGACTACGGATAGGAGCCTTTCATGACCGACTCCGACCGCATGGTGAGCGGGAAGAAACGTCAAGAAGATCGCCCAGACTATGCGCTGCGCCCACACCGACTCGATGAGATGACCGGGCAGGACCGCGTCGTAGAGAATCTGCGCATCCTGATCGAAGCGTCCAAAGCACGGCACGAACCGCTGGATCATGTGCTGTTTTACGGACCGCCGGGCCTGGGCAAAACAACTTTTGCGCATGTCATCAGCAACGAGATGGATGTCAGCATCCGCATCACCGCCGGGCCGTCGATCGAGCGAGCGGGCGATCTGGCCGCTATTCTGACCCATTTACGCGAAGGCGATGTGCTGTTTATCGACGAAATTCACCGCCTCGGTCGCGCGGTCGAAGAAGTGCTGTACCCAGCAATGGAAGACTTCGCGCTTGATATCGTTATCGGCAAGGGGCCGTCAGCCAAGAACGTCCGCCTCCACCTGCCCCGGTTCACAGTCATTGGAGCGACGACACGACTCGCGTTGTTAACCGCGCCACTGCGCGCACGCTTTGGGGCAGTTTACCGCCTGGACTTTTACGAGATTGCGGCCATGACAGTCATCGTCGAACGCGCCGCAACTTTGCTGGCAGCGCCGATTGAGCCTGACGGTGTGCACGAAATCGCACGCCGCGCACGCGGCACGCCGCGCGTGGCCCTGCGCCTGCTCAAGCGTGTGCGCGATTATGCCGAAGTCCGAGCCGACGGCGTCATTACCGGCGATGTCGCTGGTCAGGCACTCGACCTGTTGGAAGTGGACGGCCTGGGATTAGACGACATCGACCGGCGTGTACTCTACGCCATTATTGAAAAATTCGAGGGCGGCCCGGTCGGGCTGGAAACGATTGCCGCCTCGATTAGCGAAGAATCCGACACGATCATGGACGTGGTAGAACCCTACCTGCTCCAGCTCGGTTTTCTGGAACGCACGCCGCGCGGTCGCGTCGCGACCCGTCTGGCCTACGAACATCTCGGCCTCTCGGACACTCGGCCTCCCCGCCAACCTACGTTATTTTGAGCGAAGCGCCTACCGCGAGAGAATGAGCTTGCACGATGGACATTAACACAACCGGGCGAATCCTGGTCTTAGTCGGCGTGGCATTTCTGGTGCTGGGCGGCCTGTTCATGCTGATGGGACGGTTGCCCTTGCTCAAGGACTTCGGACATCTGCCAGGGGACATTCGGTTTCAACGCGGAGGTTTTTCGTGTTTCTTCCCCATCGTTAGCATGATCATCATCAGCGTGCTGCTTTCGCTTGCCTTGAACCTTGTCCTACGGATCATCAATCATTGAGACCAATCGTCATGCACACTTCTGACTACGACTACGATCTTCCCCCAGAGTTTATCGCTCAGACGCCTGTCGAACCACGCGACGGGTCGCGTATGCTCGTGGTGCACCGCGCCAATGGCCTTTTAGAACACCGCCAATTTCGCGATGTAGGGGAATATCTCGACCCTGGCGATGTGCTGGTGCTGAACCAGACTCGCGTGATCCCGGCCCGACTTTTCGCGCATAAAGTGCCCTCCGGCGGCGCGGTCGAGCTGCTGCTGCTGCGCCAGATCGATGATCTGCGCTGGGTGGCCATCGTGGGCGGGCGGCATGTCCGCGCCGGGACATTCCTTGCGATCCAGAAAGACGATGGGCCGCAGATCGGCGTCAACGTGGTGGAAGAACGCGATGACAACCAGCGCGTGATCGCATTCTCCGAGCCGATCAATCCGTATCTTGATGAATTCGGTGAAATGCCACTGCCCCCGTACATCACCACGCCGCTGGCCCAACCCGAACGCTACCAGACCGTGTTCGCCCGCGAGGACGGCTCTGCCGCCGCGCCGACGGCTGGTCTGCACTTCACCGGCAGCATGCTGGTCGACTTGAAGCGCAGCGGTGTGGAAATAGCTTACTGCACCCTGCATATCGGGCTGGACACCTTCGCTCCCGTGCGCGAAGAAAACATCGCCGAACATAAAATGCATACGGAGCGCGCGATTCTCAAGCCCGAAGATGCTCAGATCATCAATCAGGCACGGCTGGGAGGACGCAAGATCGTGGCGATTGGCACCACAGCCGTGCGCACGCTCGAAACAGCGGCCATCCGCTCAGCCGCCTACGGTACACCCGCCAACGATCCGGACAGTGTCCAAACTACGCTCCGCCGCCTGGACGAAAACATGTGTCCCTGGCGCCCCGTGATGGCCATCGACGAGAACACTGACCTGTTCATCACACCAGGGCATCGGTTCCGGGCTGTGGACGTCATGCTGACCAATTTCCATCTGCCCCGGTCAACACTGCTTATGCTGGTGAGCGCGTTTGCAGGCCGCGAGAGGATGCTGGACGCCTATAAGGTGGCGGTGCAGGAACGTTATCGGTTTTATAGCCTGGGAGATTGTTGTCTGTTGATCTGAGCGGGGAGGGGTTGAAGCCTATTGTGACGTGCCAGGAATCAAGGTTTGGAGAACCAGGTAAGCAGTTTCTTGACGATGCTGCGCTTGTTAGCCACAACTTGTTGGTATTCGCGACTCAATTCGTCGGCCAGGTGCTCCAACTCGTCCACGCTCATGCGCGCCCCATTGACTAACACCCAGTTATTGCCCAAATCGCGCAGTTCTCTGGGGATGCGTTGGTAGAGCAGCCGGTATATATCGAGATAGTGAGCCATCGCCTTCTCGACTCGTGTATGTGTTTCTACCATCTCCACCTCAAGCTTGTATGGCGGAATTAGGCGCGTTGTCCTAAGTATACCGTCTTGCGCACGTTCGATATAGAGCACCCCATGAAACTTCTCTGAAAAATCTTATGTGACTCAGATCTTGGCCAACACTAACCGCCAAGACATTACATCGATTTCATGCATTGTGCAACGTCACCCAAAAGCGAAACGTGCCGGACTGAGTTGACAGGTGTTACAATAGCGCCCCACATCAACATGCACATGACGTCACTCAATCGACTGAGAGCATCCTTGCCTCACTCTTGGAGAACACGACACGATGAACCAGTTTGAATCAATTCCAGAGGTCCATTACCAGGAAGCTGCGCAGGTGGTCCGGCAGCGCTTATCGTTTGCTCCCAAAGTGGGCTTGATCCTGGGTTCCGGACTGGGCGCGCTTGTCGATGAAATCGATCAACCAACTGTCATTCCCTATTCTGACCTGCCCCATTGGCCACGCTCGACAGTTCAGGGGCACGCCGGGCAGTTGGTGGGCGGTCAGCTTGAAAACCAGCCTGTTTTGGCCATGCAGGGCCGCATTCACTTTTACGAAGGCTACAGCATGGCCCAGGTCACCCTGCCAGTGCGCGTAATGAAACTACTCGGCATTGACACGTTGATCGTGACCAATGCCGCGGGCGGCTTGAATCCCCAGTTTGGTGCGGGCGACATTATGGTGATCGAGGACCACATCTTCATGCCGGGCATGGCAGGCTTCTCACCGTTGCGCGGACCCAATATTGACAGCTTCGGGCCGCGTTTCTCCATTAACACGCGTGCCTATAATCCAGAGCTGCGCCAGATCGCGCTGCGCGTCGCCAGAGACATTGGGTATCCCCCTGCAAACCGGCGTGTACGTGTCACTGTCTGGCCCAGCGTTCGAGACTCCCGCTGAAGTGCGTATGCTGCGAATGCTGGGCGGCGACGCGGTCGGCATGTCCACCGCGCCAGAGGTGCTGGTCGCGTATCACGCCGGAATGCGTGTCCTTGGGTTTTCCAGCATGACCAATCAATCGCTGGACAGCACCGCCGCGCAGGAAGAAGTCAGCCACGAGAGCGTTTTGGAGGCTGGGAAGCTGATCGTACCACGCCTTGCAATTATTCTCAGAGGCGTGCTGCGCGACCTTCCCGCCCTTTGATCCGTAGGTCAATGAGAATCACGGCACATGATGACGAGTCTTGTCTTTTTCATCGAACGATATCGCCTTTGGGCTGTACATCCTGTGCGCAGCGCGGTATCCTGCTCATGGCCTACCGGCTTCAGCGGGCGCGTCGCGAACTGACCGTCTCGCAGTTCAAGCTCGAACGCGAACATGCGTTAGGTCCGGCAGGCCAGCGCGGTCACGTTGGGCGGCCTGCTCGTCGAATCACTGATCGGCGTATGGGCCATCGCCAACATGATGGCCCCCGACCCTGCGCGATATGCAGCGTCAGTGAAGATAACTTCCGCTGCCAGGCGCGGCCATGGAACGGTTTGTGACCAGTACGCCCGGCTCCAATCCGCCGGTCGTGCTGGGTACCGGCAGCGGCGCCGTCGGGTGACAACCTCGACATCTTCGCCACGCCGGTACCAACCGCGACGGCTGTCGGCACCATCGTGCCCGACGCGCCGGACATCGTCGGCTGTCCACGTGACAGCGCATGGCTTCAAATCCCGGGCAATGGGCAGCTGATCTTCGAAACCACAACCGTGTGGGGAACGGCCAATATCGGCGATTTTTCGTTCTACCGCTTTGAGATCAAACCGCGACGCCCGGCTGGAGCTCAATTCGCGCCCATTGGAGATTATTCATCGCCTATTGTTGATGGCCCGCTGGGAGATTTTCTGCCGCTGAACTTCCCGGCGGGTGCCTACCGTTTCCGGCTGACCGTATTCGATAACACCAACGTGATGCGCGCGCTGTGTGAGGTGAGCATCTTTATCAGCCCGCCGCCGCCTACGCCGACGCCGATTTGGCGTTGGCGTGAGTACATCCACGCCAACGCAGTAACCCGCCCGGCAGTCACTCCAAACCGGCTCGTCTGCGCTCGCGTGTGGTATTGCTCGGGGGTGTCGATGTCGCGCAAAATGCTGTCTGTCTTGACCTCAATTTCCGCGACCATCTCCGGGTAACGGCGGAGCACGTCGCGCGGCGCTCCGGTTTCAAGCGCGAGCAGTTCGGGCCAGAAGCGTTTCGAGAACAGCACGGGATGGCCGCGGTCTCCCCGGAATACACGGCACCAGTATCTCACCGCGTGCCGCAGCGTACGCATCCAGCAAGCGACCGATCACGCGCCCTTCCAGCGTGGGCTGGTCACCCATTACGACCAGACTGGCCGCGATATCAGACGACAGGCTGCGTATTCCGGTCTGCACGGACGAGAGCATTTCGCCCTGCGCAAAATCGGCATTATACACTACCTTGACCGGCATATCGGCCAGCGCCTGGGTGACGTCTCCGGCGCGGTGCCCCGTCACCACCACGATTTCGGACACGCGCGCAGCCAGAAGCCGAGACGACCACCGTCTCGATCACCGTTCGGCCGTCCCACGGCAGCAGGATTTTCGACTGTTCACCCATGCGCGAAGAGAAACCTGCCGCCAGCACCACCGCTGCTACTCGTTGCTGCACTTCATGGACCGGATCTACGTCCTGCATCGCACCCAACGCCACCGCATCGACGCGCGGCGAGCGCAAGACTAACTGGGCCACACGACGCGCGCGCCAGAGTCCGTAACCGTCGGGCGGAACCTTGTTCAGCAGCACGACCACGCGAGATTTTTCAGGCACGCCACGCAGACCCAATTCCGGGTCACGAATGGCGAGCGCCATCCAGGGTGGGATGACTGGCTCACCCTCTGGAAAGCCATAGCGCGCTAGAATGCGCGCCGCGTTATAGACGTGGCGTTCATCAAGCGGCTGCCCCAACACGTCGACACCCGCCACCGGCACCACGAGCGATGTATCCCGAATGATCACCGGTTCGTGATCATAAGGCACCTTCAGCGGCAGCCGCCGCGCACCATCAGCTTCAATCAACAGGACATCAGAGTTGACCAAATCGATCAGGCCCGAGATCGTTTCCTGGTGCAGCCCGATCACTTTGGATTGGTTGTCCCGGGCACCATACAGAAACACCATGCCGTACCGGTTGAGCCACTCTCGAATCTGCGCGGCGTTAATGCCCGCGTCCAGGCGAACCGCCAACGGCGCACGGGCTGCCTCGTCCGCAGCCATGCGAGTCGTGGTTGTGGCCAGCACGCGCCAACCATCCGCCCGCAGTTCGTCCGCAAGTCGAAATAGGGCCGACGTTTTTCCGCCGGCCCCAATAAATGACACGATATCGCCGCGTTGAATACGCAGCCCATCTCGCAACCGCATGACGTTATTATCCCCCTGATGTTCAGAAGGACGAGTCTCTTGACCGCAGCAGCGCCTGAAGCTGGGGCGCGCTCAACACGGCTTCAACTACTCCACCCCCGATCGCCAACGCTTTCTCGGAAATGGTAAAACAGTGTTCGCGCACGGCGCGCGCATCCAGATCGCCGATCTTCATGCCAGCGGTCACGGGCACTGAGGGATGAATCAAACCCCGCAGCACACCGTCAAACGCCGCCATCACGGGCAGCCCGGCAACCGTCGCGACCCTGCCCCCAGACCGCAGATGATCCCCGATCACCGCTTGGGGTTCGACAAACCCGTCCGCCGGGGCCCGCAGAACGCGGTCCGACGACCGGCCACCTACCTTTCCCGGCACGCCAGTATCCGGCTCGGCGCTCCCCTGCCAGATCACGTGCCCCAGGAAGTGTCCACGGTTCGTCTCAATCACAGCGTGACAGTCGTCGCCTGCGGTAAATCCAGGCCCAAGTCCAATCACCAGCGGCGCATCCGTTCGTGCTGTGCCGAGGTTGCGCTTGGCGATGCGCGCGTCAACAACTACGGCGGGGCGCAGTTCCTCGAGGCATGTGCCTGCCGGGTCGACCACGACCGGAATCTCGCCAGCAGTGATGACCTCCGGAACCTGGGCGCGAGCACACAGGCGTGCCGTCAAACCGTCGACCGTGGTGTAACCTTCGTATACCGCCGAAGCATAGGCCACGGCTCGCCGGATCGCCAGTGGGTGCTCGAGTTCCGTAATGACTACAGGAAAACCCGCTTTGGCGAGGCGATAAACCACGCCAGAAGCGAGATCACCGCCGCCCCGCACCAGGCACAACACACCGTCAAATAACACCGAGTCCCCGTTCGCGCAGCTTGAAAACAACCGATTCAGGCGTGAGCGGAATGCTGTCGATCCAGACGCCAGTTGCGTCGTGAACCGCTGCCGCGATCGCCGGAGCCAACGGGATAAACGGCATCTCAGCCATGCCACGCGCGCCCCAGGGGCCGCGGGGATCTGCGAACTCCAGGATAACGGCCTTCGTCTCCTGCGGAATATCCCAAATGGTCGGAATCAGGTAGGTCGAGAGATACGGGTTGAGGATGCGTCCTTCTTTGGTAACAAGGTGTTCCATCACAGCATAGCCCAGCGCCTGGACGACCGCCCCTTCGACCTGCCCTTCGATCAGACGCGGATTCAACGCCTTGCCGACATCATGCGCCGACACCACCCGCACCACTTCGACATGCCCGGTTTCCACATCCACTTCCACTTCCACGAACTGCGCCATATACCCGTAGGCGAAGTTCGGTTCGGCGCGCCCCGTCTCAGGATCATAGGGCGTCGTTTTAGGCGGGCGATATTGGAAAGTCGCGATCGCTGGACGTTCCTCGGCCTGCCATTTTTCTAGCGCCATGCTGGCTGCGCCCCGGATGGCGTTGCCGGACATGAAGGTCATACGCGAGGCCGACACACTGCCCGAATTCTTAGTCTGTGCCGTGTCTTGCGAGATCAGCGTCACGAGGTCCACCGGCACGCCGACCGCTTCCGCCGCCATCTGCGTGAATACCGTATGGGATCCCTGCCCAACCTCGGCCCCTGCCTGCCGGATCACCACGCGCTCAATCTCAGCTTTACCGTAAAGCTCGATCGTCGCCCAGTTGTTTTCTGGCGCGCCAAAGCTAAATCCGACATTCTTGAAGCCCATCGCCACGCCAATCCCGCGCCGTTTGGCCGGGTTAGCAGGCTGCTGAGCCACAGACTTGAGCCAACCGCTGTCGTTCTCTTGCCAGTACCCACTCTGACGCGCGCCTTCTTCCAGCACGCGGTCCAGCGTCACGCCGGGCGGCAGTGGCGATCCAACCGAGGTAATGCTGCCATCCTTGAGTACGTTCATGGCGCGTACAGTAACGGGATCCATTCCAAGCGCCTCAGCCAGTTTGTTCATCTGCCCTTCAGCCGCAAAACACGCCTGGGGTCCGCCAAAGCCGCGAAATGCGCCGCAGGGGATATTATTCGTATAGACGGCGTAGGAGTCGACCTTCACGTTGGGGATCGCATACGGCCCGCTCACCATCAAGTGCGCGTTACCCAACACTTTGGTTGAGGTATAGGCGTATGCGCCAGAGTCGGCGATGACCTCCGCTTCGGCCGCAACCAGCTTACCCGCTTTGGTCGCGCCCCAGCGCGACCGGATAGTCATCGGGTGCCGCTTGTGATGTCCGATAATCGACTCTTCGCGGCTCCAGATGATTTTGACCGGACGCCGCAGCTTCATCGCAGCCAGCCCTAACACGATCTGGACTGACATATCTTCACGCCCACCAAACGCGCCGCCGATGGCCGGATAAATGATCCGGACCCGCTCCTCTGGCAGCCCGAGCGCGTGCGCGACCTGCTCTTGATCTTCGTGGACCCACTGTCCGGCCACCACAATAGCCACGCGATCGTCCTCATCGATGTACCCCAGACCGGCCTCCGGCTGGAGATACGCGTGTTCCTGATAACTCGTGTGGTAGTGTCCCTCGACGACGACATCGGCCGCGTTCCAGCCAGCGTCCATATCGCCGTGGCGAATCCGATAATGGACCAGGATGTTCCGATCCGCGTTCGCATGGAGCTGCGGCGCGCCTTCGACCATCGCCTCTTCGGGATCGTCGACTACCGGCAAATCCTCATACACGATATCGATGAGTTTCACCGCTGCCGCGGCGGCCTGTTCTGTATCCGCAACGACCAACGCAACCTGGTCACTCACACACCGCACGATATCGGCGTCTGGCTTTGCACTGCCCGGTCCGCATAATACTGGCTGATCGGGCACGATCAACCCATACTCATTCACCGGGACATCTTTTGCTGTCAATACTGACACCACGCCGGGATAGGCTTCTGCCTTACTCGTGTTGATCGTCGTGATACGGGCATGCACCCGATCGGAAAACCGAATCTTCATCCAGAGCTGGTCGTCCATATCGATATCGCCGGGGTAAGGTGCTTCACCACGCACTTTTCCGACTGCGTCAATACGCTGTATGCTCCGGCCGATTACCAAGTCATTCTTGTCCACGCTGAGCAACGCTCCTTGCATTCCCTCTACTAAACCGCTGTTCAGATTTCCGCTGTCCGATTACTCTTTGCGCGTCTTGGCCCGCTGCCGTTCGCGTCTCTTGGCCTCTTTGAGGTCCTTCTTGAGCTGTTTAGCCACCTTTTTCTTGTCGGCAGGTGACGGCCCCAGGTTTTTCCAGGACTCTCGCTCCGGGTCTGTCCCATAAATCGCCGCCGAAACAATCAGCATGACTACACTCATCATGACAAACCACAGCACGAAGGCCGTCAGGATTTCGACGACACGCCCTTTATGGTACTTTTCGTTGTTGACATACCAGCTATAGTTGTCGAAATTAGCCCGAAGTTCGTCGAACTGTTGGCTTAGCTTGGGACTCTGCTCCTCGCTGTATTTGACCAGCGGAACCGAAACCCCATATGCCACAGCACCCAATAGAATCGCCAGCGCAAGCCCCAAGATTGGCAAGAATGCTCGGTTGCGCTTCTTCTCTTTGGGCGCATAATCGACCACAGAAGTTTGTTTGGTCATTCTCGCCTCCCCTACTCGCCGTTAATCACCCGCTTCGACACTTCCAGTCGCTGCTCTTTCGAACGCTTCGACGATCTTGTAATAGCCTGTGCAACGGCACAGATTGCCTGTAATGCTCTGCTCGATCTGCGCGCGCGTTGGGTGAGGATGCTCTTCTAGCAGCTTCGCCCCTGACATCAAAAACCCGGGAGTGCAATACCCACACTGCACAGCGCCGGTCTCCACGAAGGCTTGCTGCAAGGGATGGAGTCCATCGCCGTTGGCCAGCCCTTCAACGGTCACGATGTTGGCACCGTGCGCACGCGGTGCCGGCACGAGACATGCCATCACTGCCACACCGTCCAGATACACTGTGCACGCGCCGCATTCACCCTCGGCGCAACCTTCCTTCGTACCTGTCAGGCCGATGTCTTCACGCAAGAAGCGCAGAAGCGTTTTGTTGCTGCCGCCTGTAACGGTATGAACCTTACCGTTGACCGAAGTCGTGATGGTATCGCTGGCATCTTCTTCGTGGTGCACCATACTGGGCAGCGCGCCGTCCACCAGATAAGGACGGCTGTCGCCCCACAGCATCGCCGGATTCTCGGGCCAATCCTCGCGTTCGGACCCGCTGCGCAGCGCGCGCAGCGCCCGGGCGACCAACACGCGGCACATTTCGGTACGGTAGGCCGCCTGGCTGCGCACATCATCGATCGGCGAAGGACTCGCGGCGGCGAGACGCCCCGCTTCACGAATCACGTCGTCCGTCAGCGTCTTGCCGCGAAGATATTGTTCGACCACAGTTGCGCGGAAAATCGTCGGGGCGACGCTGCCCAACGTCACGGAGGCGTGGGTGATCCGGTCGCCGTCAAAGCCGAGGATCACGGTAGCATTAACCACCGAGATCGCCTGCGCTTTACGCAGGCCCAGCTTGAGAAACACACCACGCTCATTGCGCGCCAGCGCGGGAAACGTGATCGCCGTCAGCATTTCATCTGGTTCTAGCGCGGTACGGCGCACGCCCTTATAAAATGTGGGGAAATCCAGGGTGCGCTCCCCGCGCTGAGACGCGAGCGTCACCGTAGCGCCGAGCGCCCACAATGGCGTGATTGTGTCGTTAGCGGGGCTGGCCGTGATCACGTTCCCGGCGACTGTGCCGCGATTGCGGATCTGCGGCGCGCCGACCATCCAGGCCGCCTGAGCAAGCGGCAGCGCCCGCTGCACCGACCAACGGATTGGCGACCAGGTGATTATGCGTCACCAGCGGCCCCAACCGGATCGCGTCGCTGCGCACCGTAATCTGGTCCAGATCGGGCACGCGTGTAATGTCAATCAGAGTATCCACGCCGGGCCGTTGACCGCGCTCCAATTCCAGGATGAGGTCTGTCGCACCGGCAACAATGCGCGATCGCTCGCCATACTGTGCGAGCAAATCCAGCGCTTCGCTTATCGAGGTCACACTGAAATAGTTCTGCCACATATCCTTTACCACCATGTCATAAACCCTGGCAAGCCCAAGATGGCCTCTAAACCAGGTATGTTAGCACACTCACCCTCAAAAACCTAACCTTCAGACCCGCTGCGCTTCGGCTGGCAAGTCCAGATCGAGCAGCATTACAGGGTTAATATTCAGCACCATCGTCTTGCCAAAAACCGTCTTTCTGGTGCGCCGGTTGTCCCAGGTATCCACGTGGCCGTGAATAAAATAGCGCGGGCGCGCCCACAGAATCAACCAGCGAAACGAGCGAAATCCCCGGTGCGCGAAGTCATCAGACAGATCGTGAATCCCTTTCGGCGGAGAATGCGCCACCAGCACATCCAGCCCATATCCAAGCCGGGCGCGGCGCAGCAGCAGGCGAGGCATCAAGTTCAGCACCTTTGAAAACATCTCAAGCTCGGTGTATTGTACCGAGCCCCTGTTGTAACGGATCGATCCTTCCAATCCGGCGAAGGAATACCCACCATGCTTCAAGAGGCGCATGTGGAGATCATCCCCACCAGGATTAGGCAGCACATATTGTGTGTCGTGGTTTCCTCGCACAAAAAACAACGGCACGTTGAGCATCGACCCGATGAAATCCAGGTAGGGGACCGGCATATCGCCGCAGCTAATCAGCAATTCGACGTCAGAATACGTACGAGCCAGATATTCTGGATTTCGCATTTTGGGCAATTCGACATCACTTACCGCAAGTATTTTCACGCTTACGCTCAACTATGATTTCACTGATCCGCGTCAGGCAGTTTCCCGATCCATTGTTTAGCTTCCCCAGACCCTCCGTGCAGCGCCATGATGATTTCGGCCAAAATGCTCAGCGCGATTTCTTTCGGAGTTTCGGCCCCGATGTCCAGGCCGATCGGCGCGTGAACACGCGCCAACTCCCTCTCGCTCAGGCCATCCTCCACCAACGCTTGTACCGTCAGCGCCCACCGCCGCCGGCTGCCAATCAGGCCGATATACGGCGCGTTGGTCTTCAGGAGCGCCGGGATAAGCCCGCGATCAACCGGCAAGCCGCGCGTCAGGGCCGCGACACACGTTTGCGTCGTGATCTTCAGCTGCGCGATTAGATCGGGAAGCGGCGCTTCGATGTAGGCATCCATACCGGGTATCTGTTCCGGAGTCGCGTAACCGGGGCGATCGTCGGCGACAACGACGCGCAAATTCGTCCATTTTGCCAGTTCGGCGACCGCCTTACCAACATGCCCACATCCGATCACGATCACGGTGGGCGGTGGAGTCAATGGTTCGACAAAAAGCTGAACCGTACCGCCGCACACCCCCGGATCGCCGGAAGCCAGATCGTTCAGATTATAACGCAGCAGTCGAGTCTGACCGTCGAGCAGCGCGGCCTGAGCTTCCTGGATGCACGTCGCTTCCATCTCGCCGCCGCCCACTGTGCCCACGATCTGACCATCTTCCCACACCAGCATCTTACTGCCCGGCTGGCGCGGCACCGAACCCTGCGTGGTGATGACGGTCACCAGCGCCGCCGCGCGTCCCTCACGCTGGGCCGCCAGCGCCGCCTCCAATACGGTGCGTCCTTCATTTGCCATCTATTTTAGTCCCGGTGATCCCTATTTCGCAGCGCCCGCCACACCTTTTCGGGCAGCAGTGGTCCGTCCACAATCTGGATGCCAACCGCATCGTACAGCGCGTTCGCCAACGCCGGACCCGCGCCATCCAGCGGAATTTCGGCCACAGCTTTCGCCCCAAACGGGCCGCTCGGCTCGTACGTTTCGATGAAGATCACGCCCATTTCCGGCATCTCGTCGGCGCGATAGATTTTGTATGGGCCGAACTGGGGATTCACCATACGGCCGTGATCGTCGAGGACCATTTCTTCACAGTGACCGTAACCCAGCGCCTGAACCATCCCGCCTTCGATCTGACCGCTGGCGGTCACCGGGTTGACGATGACACCGCTGTCGACCGCCATCACCATCTCGTCGACCGTGATCTGTCCGGTTTCTGTATCGAGCGTGATCGTCACGAACTGCGCGGCAAAGGGCGGCGGTGACTCCGGGCTGACGTAGCTGGCCGTCGCCATGATCTGGTGCTGGTTCTCGTGGTGCAGGCTATTCAACGCGATGGCACGGTGGGATACGCTCCGCCCGTCCGGCGCGACTGCCGCACGATCGCGCAACACCAGATCATCGGCCGCAACAGGCGCGTAGCCCTCGTCCTGGTTCAACATCTGCGCCGCGACCTCGCGCATCTGCGCCGCGACTTTTTCCGCGGCCAACACAGTCGCGCGCCCGGAAATGTAGGTCGTGCTGGAAGCATACGCGCCTTTGTCAAACGGCGTGAAATCCGTGTCCGAAGAATAGGTGATGAAATCCTCTGGTGAGCACCCCAACACTTCGGCTGCCATCTGTGTCAGGACCGTGTCCGATCCGGTGCCCAAATCGGTCGCGCCCACCAACAGGTTGAACGAACCATCGTCGTTGATCTTGAGGCTGGCCGCGCCCATATCCAAACGCGGAATCGCCGTGCCCTGCATCACGCAGGCGACCCCAATGCCGCGCCGCAGATGTGGCTGTCCGGGTACCGTGTGCCAGTCGGGATTGCCATACTTCTCCGCCCAGCCGATCGCCGCGGCCCCCTGCTCCACACATTCGGACAACCCGCACGACTGAATAAATTCTGGCTCGGCCTCTCGCCCTTCGCTCCATGCCTTGCTGGCCGGGTGCTCGTCACCGGTCTTGATCGCGTTCATCAACCGAAATTCCAGGGGATCAAGCCCCAGCTCGCGCGCAATGCGCGCCATTTGCTGTTCCACCGCCCAGAAGCCTTGCGGGACTCCGTACCCGCGATAGGCTCCACTAGGTGGCGTATTAGTGTACACAATGTCCGCGTGGAATTTGATGTTGGGCGCGTTGTAAAGCGACATACCTTTGTGGCCAGTATTCCCGGCGACCGTAAGCGCATGAGACCCACACGCCCCGGTGTCGCTCAGCGCATACATAGCGTTGGCCACGATCCGGCCATCATCCATAACACCAGTTTTCAGCGTGAGGTACATCGGGTGGCGCGATCGGCTGGCGTGGAATTCCTCCTCGCGCGTATATTCCAACCGCACCGGGTGGCCCGTAACGATCGTCAGGTGCGCGCAAATATCTTCGATCAGGATTTCCTGCTTAACACCAAAACCGCCCCCGATGCGCGGTTTAATCACGCGAATGCGTTTCTCAGGCAAGCCGAGAACCGGCGCAAGAATGCGCCGCACATGGAATGGCACCTGCGTGCTGGTCCGGATCACCAACCGATCGTTTTCGTCCCACCACGTCACGGTGACATGCGGCTCAAGCGGAGTCTGCTGCACCTTCGGGCTGTAATACGTCGCCTCGAAGATATGATCCGCCTGGGCGAAACCGTCTTCCACGCTGCCGACTTCCCAATCGATCATCGCCGCCAGATTGCGATTTCTGTCCTCGATGTTCCAGCTATCCGGCTCATCGTGCAGCAGCGGCGCGCCGGGCTGCATACTTTCGCGCGGATCGAAGATCGACGGCAGCAGTTCATATTCCACGTCAATCAGTTTCAGGGCCCGCTCGGCGATTTCTTCCGTTTCGGCAGCCACCGCGGCCACACGATCACCCACGAAACGCACGCGATTGTCGAGGCTGTAGTTGTCGTGCGGTCCCGGCTCCGGATCGCTCTGGCCCGCCGTCGTATACGCCACGCGCGGCAGATCCTCGTAGGTCAGCACGGCGTGCACGCCTGGCAACGCCCGTGCGCGACTGGCGTCAATATGCGTGATTAGGGCGTGCGCGTGTGGGCTGAGCAGCAGCTTAGCAACCAGCATCCCCCGAAATTCGATATCGTCCGTGAAAGCCGGGTTACCCTGAGCCAGCTTGCTCGCGTCCACTTTACGCGCAGGCTTGCCGACCTGCTGAAGCGTATCGACCTCTGGTGCGACGACCATCACGGGCAGAGTGCGTGTTTTCACGCCCGGCATTCCGGCGTCGAATCCGCCCGATTCCGGTTCTTGATGGGGCAGTGCTTCGGCCCCATTATCGTCCGAACGCGGCGCAAACAGGCCCGGAGGCGCGGGAATGCCGCGCTGCTCGCCGATCGGCGGGACAGCTTCACCGCGCATGACCGCCGCCGCGCGCAGCACCGCTTCGACCGGTTTGACATACCCGGTGCAGCGGCACAACACCCCGGCCAGCGACTCACGTACTTCGCGTTCAGTCGGTGAGGGATTGCGGTCCAACAATGTCTTGGCCGCCAGGATCATGGCGGGCGTGCAGTAACCGCACTGGATCGCGCCCGTCTCGATGAAAGCCGTCTGAAGGGGGTGCAGCGGTTGGGAACCCCGCCAGCCACGTTCCTGCGCACCGCCCAGACCTTCAATCGTCGTTACTTGCCGACCTTCGATCTGCGCCGCCAACACCAGCGACGAGACAACCGGCGCGCCGTCCAGCAGCACGACATCTGCGCCGCTCTGTCCGAGATCGTCAGCATACTTCACACCGAATACGCCGTTTTGGCGCAGCATTCGAAACAGGCTGGTATTGGGAGCGGCCTCCATCTCGACGCGCTCACCATTCAGCACGAAGCTAATCATCACGGTACCGACTCCTCAAGGGTAATTTCACCGATAAGCAACCGTTGATCCGGCGTTGTATCCGCGCCAGAAACAGGGTAACGTGCCATCGTACGCGCGTCAAACAGGCCAATCGCTACAATGTAAGTGCCCGGCTCGAGACCGCTGAGCGGCACGGCATACTGATCGTGAATGGGACCGGGCAGCCAGTTGGCGGGGGGCAGCACACCACCCGCCGAGCGCGCCACCGTTTGTGCCGCTGGCCCAATGTTGATCTCGTCCGGCCTGTAGACATGCACGAACACGATGCCGTCCCCCGTATTGGGCGCGGGCCCTTCCCATGACAGATCGACCAGCAGATTGCCACCCTCCACGTGCATTTCCTCGCTCATCAGACGCACCTGCCCGGCCTCGCCAAAGGTAGCAACGGGGGTCGCTTCCAAGGTAGTCGCAGCGGCGAATGTGCCCTGATACGCCCAATGATAATATGGCGAATAGGCATCTGACTTCGGGTCCGCGATCTGCGCTTCGATCCGCACGTGCGTGGACGTCCCGGTGATAACACTGCCCTCCACCAAATACACCACTTCCAACCAGCGTCCGGGCACTTGAGGCTGCACGCGCTGATCGACCTGCTGGCCGTTGATGACCAACGTCAGCGGCACACTTGTGCGCCCGTGTACCCGCGTGACCAGCAGCAGGTCTTCGCCCGGGTGCGTGTGCAGCGTGAACGTCTCACCGCCGGTCAGCACCCGTCCGCCGTCAGTCATCACGCATTCCGACGGATCGAGTCCGCAGGCGTGGACTTCGTGGCGGTAGACCTCGGTGATATAGCCGGGCGGCTTGCCGTCTTCCCACCATGTGTAGGCGTGATCCGCCTCATTGTCCATGTCGGCCACATCGATCTGATCGACAAGCGTCAAGCCCTGGATATAGGCGAGCGTGCTCGTCTGTGCGACCGACTCCTCGCGGTGCGTGGTGGACCAGTCCGCCGCGTACACCGCCTGATAATCTGTCGCCGAGGCTACGTTGTGCGCCGGGAGGTCTACCGGAAATTCCGCCAGAACGGTTCCGATAACGCCTGCGTTCACCAGGTAACGCAGGCCCTGCACATCGGGATAAATGGCGAAATAGTTCGGGCGATCGGCGCTGGCGGCCATGTGCTCGTAGACCGCGCCGGGTCCCTGCCGCCAGGATAATGCTGCACCGGGTGTTGTCAAACCGACCACATCATACAAAGCGCGATCGCCGAAATAGCGCACCAGACCCACATCATGCGCGCCGACGCGCGCGTCTGCCGGGAGATTTTCTTTGACCCATCCGGCCATCTTCACCTGTTGGTCGCGCACTATTTTGACATTATCCGCGTAATTGCGCGCAAAGGTGAACGTTGTGAAGACCGCCGGAATCAGAATCAGCGCGGGCAAACCCCACGCCGCCCAGCGCCGTTCCAACCGGCGCGTAAACAGGTCGCCTAATGCCGCAGCAGCCCACGCCGCCGCCGGATAAAACAACGCCATGACCGGCAGTTGGTAGCGCTTAAACTGCCAGAACGCGGTATCCAACGTAGAAATGGCCGCCGTCAGCGCCATGACCCAGATCAGGATGACGAGCCCCATCGTCACCCGCCGGGTACGCCACGCCTGGACGCAACCCAAGATCAAAGCCGCCAGCGCCGCCTCCGCCAGCAGTGGAGAAGTGAGAATCCCGAAATCAGGACTTCTGCCGCTGAGGAATTCGCCCCACATGCGGCCAAAGAATTTCAGCGCATCGAGCAGTCGCTCGCTCATAGGCACGCTGGTATTGTACAGGTAGGATTTCGCCTGCAAGCCCGACGACGTGAAACTGTCCGTCGCCCACCAGTTGATCAGTGGCTGCACACCACCCGCCAGAATAGGCAGCGCCAACCCCACCGCGCGTCGACCACGGGCTAGCCAGCCCTCTGGCCACCGATCGCGTAGTGCCAATGCGGCCACAGCTCCCGCCGCGACGATCAACCCTTCAGGGCGAGCCAGTGTTACGAGAATCGCCGCAAACAACGTCAGCCGCTCGCGGCGATATTGAACTGCATAACCCACCAGCAGCACAAGAAACACGAACAACGCGGTTTCCATTCCGCTGAGCGCCGCCCATACATTTGGTCCAGACAGCGCAAAAGCAACCGCCAACGCCAGCGCGTATCCGTGACGCGTGCGGGTGGGCTCGTCAAAGGGACTGCGCCTTGCGATCAAATACACCAGCCAGCTCGCGCCAGCCAGACTCAGCACGCCCAGCGCCAGCGCCCAATAAGCCATGGTCCATGCGTGAAACCCCAGCGCGTAACCCAGGGCCAACAGCGGCGGGTAGATCAGGCTGGTACCACCGGATGTCGCCGGGTCTCCGGGGTTATAGACCAACGGATGGCCCTGCGCCCATTCACGCGCATACTGAAAGTGGATGTAGGTGTCGTCCAGAGGCATCAACAGCGGATCGGAGCTGACATTGAGGCTCAGCGCCAGATAGCCGAGCGTGACCAGCCCTACGATCAGGGCAAGCACCTGCGCGGCTGTGAGCAACTGTCGTCTTTCTGGCTGTGGTTTCAACTGTGACACGTCGAATCTTTTTTGGGATTCCTAACGGCCCGGCGAAAAAACCTGCGCCGGGCCGACTGTCATCAATTCGCTAGTGCGTCAGGGATATACTTGCCAGCCCACGTCTGCGGCCAGCATGCCATCAATCTGCTCGGGCGGAATATCGGCCAGCGTGGCAGAAGCTTCCGCCGCGATGCTGCCATCCTCCAGGACGACCTCGCCGCTCACCTGGACCAGACGTCCCCGATCTTTGTCAACCCGGCCATACACCGTGAATTCCCGGTCGAGTGGGACAGGCTGCTTGTACCGAATTTCCATGCGCGCCGTAAACATGAACCGGGCTTCGTGCAGATCGTCGGAGCCGGGCTCGGCCAGGATGGCGCGCCCCATCGTCTCATCGAGAATGGTTGCCAGGATGCCTCCGTGTGCCATTCCCGGGTAACTCTGGTACTGCTCGCCGAGCGTCACCTTGGCCAGGGACCGGTGATAGCCATCGTTGAAAAAGCGGATCTTCAGCCCGCACGGATTCTCGACACCGCACACGAAGCACCATTTGGCGCTGGGCTGTTGATCGTGACGCTCGTCATGATTGTGTCCGTCCGTCATTCGGAACTCCCGCAGTCACCCAATCAGGCCGAATACCCGTTCGCGAAGGTGTCGATCATCAAGCGTACGTCATCGCCAAGCGGATACAGCACGGGGCATGTGCAGCCGTTGGCCACGTACTCGCGCACTTTGGCGCGGACTTCGTCAGGCGTTCCGGATGCCGTGATGAGCTGGACCACATCGTCCGGCACCAGCTCCATCGCGCGCTCGATCTGTTCTTCGGTGGCGGGCCAGGTCAAGACCTGATGGATTTCGTCAAGCAGGTCCGTGCTCACACCGCTGGCCTTCATGATGTGCGGCTGCTGGCCAAGATACTGCGTGACCAGTTTGCGCGCGCCGTCAAGCGCCCGTTTGCGATCCGAATCCACCGAACACACCACCAACTGCGGCCGGTCGATATCGTCAACCGAGCGCCCTACCAGCTTGGCGCCCTTCTCGATCTGATCCAACGCCGTAATGTTGTACGCAGGTGACACGAGATAGTTCAGCAGCACGCCGTCGGCGATCTCACCGGCCATCGTCAGCATCTTCGGGCCCGTCGCGCCGATATAGATTGGCACATTGCGCGGCTCGCGCCGTCCGTGCACGATATCCAGCTCGATGCCGTTCACATTCACAAACTCGCCGTGAAACGTGACGTTCTTCATCGCCAGCAGGTCGCGCACGACCAGGACGTGCTCGCGCATCGCCAGCAGCGGTTTGGTACGATCGATGCCCACATTCTTCGCCAGCGGATCCCACCACGCGCCGATGCCCAGCATGATGCGATCGGGGGCCAGATCATCCAACGTAAGGAACGTCGCTGCCGTCAACGCCGCGTTGCGAGTCCAATTGTTGATGACACCGGAACCAATCTTAATGCGTTTGGACGTCGCACCAAACGCCGCCATCGGCACAATCGCGTCGCGCACCAGACGGCTCTCCGCCTGCCACACCGCATCGAAATTCCGATCTTCCGCGTACTGCACATAAGCGATGGCATCCGTCAGCGGGTGCGCATCCTGTAAATACAAAGCAACTCGATCAGCCATTAACCTTGCCTCCAAAGAGTGAAAAGACCTCTTACCTGTTCAGATGCGAATCGCCCGTAAGCAACAACTCACCAGACTCGCCGACCTTTATGATAGATTCTTCGAACACTTTTGCCAACGCGTGATACTGGCGCAAATCGTCTGGCAGATCAATGTCGAGCCGGGCGCGCTCAGAGTTGTACGTTAGCACGGTGGCCTGCACCTCATGCGCCAGGCGCTGGTGTGTGACGTAACTGTCGTCGCCAAACGAATACGGAATCAAGCCCGGCGGACGCACCAACAGCAGATTCGTCCCGTGCTGGTGCCGGTCGGGAGCGATCACAACCGAGTTATGATAACGCCCCATCATCACCATGGCTTCGATATCGTCGGCATTTAGCAGCGGAATATCTGCCGGGACGACCAACGCGGCTTCGGCGCCCCACACCTTAAGTGCCTGGGTAGCCCGCAGCAGCGCACGGTTGAGTTCAGGCGCGCCGCTTTCCTGCACCGTCTGCGCGCCCCATTCACGGGCCAGTGACAGCGCCTTCGGATCGCGGCTGATGACCAGAACGCCCTGAATGCACGTCAGCGGGACCAACAGTCGTACGGTGCGCTCCAGCAAGCCTACCGCGAGATTTTCACGCTGTTCCGGTGAAAGCGTATCAGATAGGCGGCTTTTCGCACGCTTGAACGGCTTAACAGGAACAATCGCCCACACATTCATCGCTATAAACTCCATCCCCAGGCAATTACTTCTTCCGCCAATCGCCGTTTGTCATCTTCCGATTGCATCAGCGTGCGGGTTACCAACACGGGTACATCAACCCCGCGCGCGGTCTGCGCACGGTCGGCCTCGTCCACCACCAACCCATTCAAAAGCCCGGCGTAATAGTGCGCCACGCCCGCCGCCGAAATGTCCAGCCCCAGCTCGGGCAAAAGCTTTGCCGCCGGTCCCTTAACAGCATTTCCACCTATGAATGGACTGACGGCCACACAGATCCCGCGCCGCTGGCAGATCAGTTCGCGTACTCCCGGCACGGCCAGAATCGGAGCAATCGACAATACCGGATTCGACGGGCACATCACAATCAGATCGGCAGAAGCCAATGCGGCAGCAACCTGATCCGTCATGTGCGCCGTCTCGACTCCCTCAAACCAGACGCGTGTCACAGTGGGCTGCCAGCGGTGCCGCACAAAATACTCTTGAAAACCCAACACGCCGTGTTCGCGCGTGTCGACCATCGTCGCGACTGCCTCATCCGTCACTGGCAGCAACCGGGGTCCCACACCCAGTTGCTTAGACAGCCGGGCAGTGATCGTCGTCAGCGGCACATTTTGAGACAACCAATAGCTGCGCAGCACATGCGTAGCCAGATCCTTGTCCCCCAGGCGAAACCAGACGTCCTCGCCATAGCGGGCCAGCATATCGAACATCCGCCAGGTATCGCCGTCCAGTCCCCAACCCGTCAGGGGGTTGGCGATCCCAGCCAGGGTATACATCACAGTATCCAGATCGGGCGAGATGTGCAGACCGTAATGCACGAAATCATCGGCGACATTCCCGATAATCGTCAGGCGATCAGGCGACAGCGTTTTCGCCAGCCCGAGAGCCAGCTTCGCGCCACCTACCCCACCCGCCAGCGCGACCACGTTTCTTTGCTGATTTTCGGTCATCAATACCACAACACTTTGGTTTCCAACGGATCCCGGTCTTTTTCGCGCTGTTCGGCGGGTTCGCCGACGGTGATCAGCGCCTGAGCTTCCCAGTCTGCCGGAACATCGAGCGCATCACGCACGACCTCCGGACAAAACAAGGGCGCACACATCCAGCACGCGCCCAACCCTTGAATATGCAACGCCAGCAACAGGTTTTGCACCGCCAGAGACGTGCTCTGGACCGCCATCGTGCGTTCGGCCTGCTGACGCCGTTCGTCCGGGTAATAATCCATATCGCGCATGCTCAGGAAGACTGCGATCAGCGCGGGCGCAGTGGTAATGCGCTGCACGGAACGCGCCACCTGGGCCTCAACCGCATCGGGCGATAGCCCGTCCGCCAGGAGATCAGTCCGGAAGCGCTGGCCCATCGCGCCTGCCAGGCCCGCGCGCTGTGCCGGATCGATGACGACTGCAAACCGCCAGGGCTGGCGATTGTGAGCAGACGGTGCCCAGCGGGCGGCCTCCAGTGCGTGTTCTATTGCTGCTCGCGAAACCGGGGCCGGTGTATAGCGCCGGATCGAACGCCTGCCGCGCACAACCGCCAACAGTTCGGACAGCTCCATCACTCTTGCCCATCCAGTGCTTGCGCATCGCCGTACAAGTCAAGCGCGCGCGACCGCACCAGATCCGCGGCACTGCCTTCTCCCGGGGGTACCCGCACCCCGCGCATCAAGACCACCGGCAGACCCTCGGCCGCCTGCCCGCTGAGCAATCCAGCCGCCGCGGCCAATTCATCGCCCAACCCGGTGACGGTCACATGCAGCGTTCGACTGTAGAGATCGGGCTGGCCGCGCATATCCCACACCGCGGGAAAACCAGCCAATCCGATCGCAACGCCGACGGTCCCAATGCGAAACGGTCGCCCATGCGAATCGCTGATAACCACGCCGGGCGCAATCTCGGTCAACGCGTGCAGCGCCTCGCGCAGTTGGCGCGCGGAACGGTCGGGGTCTTCTGGCAGCAGCAGGGCGGTGTCTTCACGCCCCACGTTCGACTGATCGATCCCGGCATTAGCTAGCGTGAAACCAAGCCGGTGACGCACGATCAGCACATCGTGACCCATGCGCGAAATCGCCGTGGACTCGCGCAAAATGAGTTCGACCAGCCGCGGATCTTTGTGCGTGATTTGGGCGACTTCCTCGGCTTTGGTAGATGGCTGCACCGTGCGCAGATCCACAAAGCGGCCTTCCGTTTTTGAGACCAGCTTGGAGGTAACGACCAGGATGTCACCGGCTTCCAAGGCAAGCTGTGCACGGGCCAAGCCGTCAGCGATCAGGCGTGCCAGATCATCCCCGGCTTGCACCAGGGGAATCCCAGGAAGACCAATTAAGCTTAACTGAGCAAGACCCGCTTGGCTTTGCACGTCTAATCCAGGCCAGTGATACGAATTCCCGCACCCGCCACTTTGTAGCGCTTGTTGATCGACATCAGCACCGGCGTGAGCGACTCGACCGCTACGGCATTCGCCAAAGGCCCGGCATCCACCGCGCGCATGCCCGCAATAGCCTCGACCAACTGAACCACGTCCTGTTTGGCATCGGCATCGTCGCTGCAAATGAGCACATCGGAGTCAATGTTGTGCGACAGGTCTTTCAGGTGTACCGCGGTGATATTCTGGAAGGCCGCTACTACGCGAACGCCCGGTCCTAAGGCGGCCTGCGCTTCCAGGCTGGCCGCGAGTCCTGGCGGCACATGCACGGTCCGCACGGCTGGCGGCTGAAGCGGGACGGTGACGTCAACCACGACTTTGCCCTGCACCGCTTCCTTGATCGTGTCCAGCAGAGCCGCGTGTGCGCTGTAGGGCACGCAGAGTACCACCAGATTAGCTGCCGAAGCGGCGTCAAGGTTGCTTAACCCCTGAATCACGTCGGCCCCAAGCAGCGCGTTGAGTTCAGACGCTTTTTCGTCCGCCCGCGCCGCATCGCGCGAGCCAATCAGCACGCGGTAACCGCTCTGTGCCCAGCGCAGCACCAACCCGGAGCCCTCTTTGCCAGTGCCCCCCAAAACGCCAATCGTCAATACTTTTGGATCGTTCGCCAAAGGATCGTTGCCTCCGTTACGCATTCAACGCCAGTTGAGCAAAATGGTTATAGCGCTCCCACACCTGCGGGGCATAATCGCGCGCCGCATCCGCAATAGCCGCCTCGTCCATGGTCAGAAGTTGCCGGTCGCGCATCAACACCTGACCGGCCACAATCGTCGTGGTCACCATCGACGCTTCGAAGCCGAAGATAATGTGCCAGGGCAGATTGCCTTCAGTTAACGGCGTGAACGGATGGTAATCGACCAGCGCAATATCTGCCGCCGCCCCTACCGCAAGTCTTCCCAGCATCTGACCAGGGAAGAAGACCTCTGCCAGGCGCGCATTATGCTGGGTCGCCATGCGTGCGATAGCATCCCCCTGCGCGCGGCGCGGATCGCGGCTGACCACTTTGTGCAGGAAATAGGCCGCTTTCCATTCCGCCCACATATTGTTGCTGAAACCGTCATTGCCCAGCGCAACCGGGATCCCCTCGACCAGCATAGTGTCCAATGCCGCCGCCCCTACAGCGTTATTCATGTTGGAGCGCGGCTGGTGGCTGACCCATGTCCTGGTACTTTTACAGCACAGCGCGTTCACCTTCATTGACGTGGACCGCATGGGCGACAATCGTCTTCGGACCCAAGTATCCCCAACCGGTTCAAATGATACACGATGCGTTCATCGAATTTATTGAGGCTGTCTTCTTCGTCGGCTTCGTGTTCCGCCACGTGAATATGAAACCCGGTGTTCAGTCCCTGCGCGGCGTTTGTACAGGCCCGCAGCGTCTCTTCTGACAACGTCAGGCTGGCGTGCAAGCCGAACGTTCCGGCGACCAGCGGGTGACGCTGTGCATCGCGCAAGAAACGCACATTCTCCGCGATCCCGGCGTGAGCTTTCTCCGGGCCATCGCGATCGGTGACCTCGTAGCACAACACCGCCCGCAAACCCGCCTGATCGACCGCATCCGCGATCACATCCAGGCTCCCGTCGATGAAATTCGGGCTGGCGTGGTGATCGATCAGTGTCGTGGTTCCGTGTTTGATCGCATCCACCAGGGAGACCTGCGCGCTGAAACGCACTGCTTCTTCGTCGAGCGCCTTATCCAGCGGCCACCACAAGCGCTGCAGGATCTCCGGGAAATCTTTCGGAGCCGGGCCGGGGATCGCCATGCCACGCGCGTACGCGCCGTAGAAATGAGTATGGGCGCAGATGCTGCCGGGCATCGCCAGTTGGCCGTGGGCGTCAAGTTTTTCGACCTGCGGATAGCGCTCCAGGAGATCGGCAGATGCGCCCAGATCGCGGATCACGCCACGTTCGATCAGCAGCGCGCCGTCGTTAACTATACGATTGGGATCTTCCCAGGTAACTAATGTGGCATTGAAGATCAACAAAGAATCTGATGACGTGGGAGAGTTTGAAGCTGTCATAGGCCTTCACTGTTCTAGCGGGAGATCAAGCATTGCCGGGCCACCGCGCTGGCGGATCGCCTCCAAAATGGCTGCTACGCTGATCTGCACCGCTTCATGAGAAGAGGATATTGCCAGCGGGATCGTGTGCTCATCACGAGGCAACGTCGACGCGATAACCGTCCCATCCTCACATACGATGCGAAGCTGAGCGCCATCGCCGGTGTGCTCCGCTTCCCAGACGCGTTCCGAATGCACGCCGGATTGTTCGAGCGCATAAAACACGCGATCTACAAAATGATCCGCGTCGCTGTAGAGATCGGCCAGCGTCTCGGCCTGGGAAAAACGATCCCATGTTGTATGGATAAACGTGACCACACGCCGGTCCGTGTTGAGAACCGGCGGTTCCTTGCGCCTCA
Organism: uncultured Chloroflexia bacterium; assembly: GCA_963826505.1. GTDB lineage: Bacteria > Chloroflexota > Anaerolineae > Aggregatilineales > Aggregatilineaceae > CAWGXG01. Next base: position 697,192 of record CAWGXG010000008.1, on the reverse strand, counting down.
GTTCGCCCAACTGGAGCTTGTGATAGAACGTATCCGCACGAGGGTGATTGGCTTCATCCGGGCAGCAGATCTCGCCGGCGAACCAGCTCGACCCCCGTGCGACGTGCGTAATAGTGAATACCGCCATTCAGCGCCTTGAACGCGCGGCTGAAGAAGAAGGCGATATATTCAGCGTGTATCCCATGAGGCGCCTGACCTTGCGGCACACGGTACCAGTGTTCGTACTGGGCCTTGTCAAAATCCCGCTGGCGGTTGATCACCCCGACCAACACACGGTCCTCAGGGTACACAGATACGGCCCCCCAGGGTTACGCTTTCTGCGAAGCGCGATACTCGGTCAGTTTGGCGTCAATGTCCGCGACCTTAGCCTGTTCGGCCTGCCACCATGCCGGATTCTTCTGAGCATCCAGTTCTTGTACCGTCTTGCCCTGCTGCTCAACCCACGTGTAATACTTCAGATTGTGCCAGCGGGCATGATTGTCTGCGGTGCCATCCCAGATATTGTCCGTGCGAAGGCCGTGGAACAGGCTGCGCACGCGGGCGACGGCCTCAGTCTCGTCCACCACGCCATAATCACGACGCATGGCTTCCATGACGCTGCCATAGCGGTCAAGGCCGTCGGTGGCTACCGTCACGACCAGATCATCCTTGCCCATAGCCGTAGTGTTTGGCCGTCTTGATCGCGCCGAAGATATTGCAGATGCTGCTGATCCCCACACGCGTCTTCAGATATTCGACCTGTTCGGGCTTCATGCCGATTTGATCGACCAGCGCCTTCAGGCCACCTTCGTCGGCAAAGAGCTGCAAGCCGAGCTTGGTCTCGATGTCGTCGATCAGCATGATGGCGTCCATATTGTTGACGTTGTGAATCCAGGTCACGTGCTTGTCGCCAATACCCTGGATGTCGTGTCCACCGTAGCCATTCAACGCCAGAGTCGGGCACTGGATCGGCTCAAGACCAACGATCTTGTGATCGTACCATTCTTGCTTCAGGCGGTCACCTGCGGCGATCGTGCCCGCGCTGCCCATCGACGATACATACGCCGACACTTTGCCGCTGCCGATGCCCTGCTCTCCCAACTCGCGCGCCAGATCGATCACGGTGTTGCCGGTCACGTAATAGTGGAACCGGTAGTTGCCCATGACCTCGAACTGGTTCATGCTGCGCATGTTCGGATCGGACGCCATCAACTCTTTGACTTTGTCGTAGATCTCCTTGACGTTGCTTTCACAACCGGGAGTTTTGATGACTGACGCGCCATAGGACTCGATCAGGTCGAAGCGTTCCTGGCTCATTTCTTCGGGAAGGATCACGATGCTCTTGGCGCCCATGCGGCCTGCCACATAGGACCCGCCAATGCCGTAATTGCCCGTCGAGGGCCAGATCAGCGTATGGTTCCAACGGATCGACATCGCCGAACATTTCCTTCTCGATCAGCACCGAATATGTCGCGCCCACCTTGTGGCTGCGCGTCGGGAAATGGATGCTGGTCAAGACCACGATGGGGGTATCAACGCCGGTCAGTTCCGGGGGCAGAACCGTGTGTTGAATCCGATTGTTCATATCACGCCAGGAGATGTTAAACAGATTGATAGATGCCAAAGGATCTTCGGTGCGTGCCCGCTGAGCCGCTGCCCGAATTTTCAGGATCGATCAAATTGGGGTGCAGCATTTCTTCGAAGGTCGGGCCGGTAATCAATTTTCTATCTGACACGTTGGATACTCCTGAGAACATAGTGCTTTACGCAGCTTCATCGAATGATTTTCATCTCGCCAGTCTGATACAACCATCTTTTCAGGTTATGAGAGGGCTGGTTAGAATCACATGGTTAACCCGGAGACGAAACGGCCCCACTCAGGCCGAATCATCATCCGGGAAGATGGCGCGTTCGAGCGCCTTCATCTGGTTGTAGACGTAATCACGGCGGTGGGCGAGCTCACGATACTGCTCGAAATCATCATCTGTCATCTTTTCCGTGGCACCACCGTGCTGGGCCAGCAAAGTATCGATTTCTTCGTCGAGCGCCTCATACTCAAGCACCAACCTGCGGTACTCTTTCACCTGGTCGATATCACCAGGATCGCTCGCCGAACTTGGCAGAGGATTATCCTTCACCAGTACCCCCTTCCACCGCTTTCACCCACCTCACCTACTGAGGCTCAGAGGCGCGCAAGCCGTCTTCACCCTGTGCCGACCCAACAGCGTCCGGCACATCATCCGGTGTAGAGGAGACGCTTTCCCACACGTCGGACACAATATACAACGGCCGCTGCCGCACCTCATCATAGATGCGCGCGACATACTGCCCCATGATGAAAAAGAAAAACAACTGGAACGAACTCATGAGGAGCAACACGACCAGCGTCGTCGCCTGCCCCTCAAACTGAAGGTTGCTGCCAGTCAGACGCAACAGCGCCACAATCGGCACGGCCAGCACCGCCACGATAGCCAGCAGCAAGCTGGCATAAATCGTGACTTGCAGCGGGAAGTACGAAAAGCCCGTGATCGCGTCTAGCGCAAATCGCATCATCTTGCGTAGTGGATACTTGGTCTGTCCCGCAAACCGTTCCTGGCGCACATACTCCACCCCGGTCTGCCGGAAGCCCACCCAGCTCGCCATCCCACGGATAAACCGGTTATGTTCGCGCATGGTGTTCAACCGCATCCACAACTTGCCGGTCCATCAGGCGAAAATCGCCCGTATCGACCGGGATATTGACCTCGGTGATCCGGTAGATCACCCGGTAGAACGCTTGGCGGTGAACTTCTTGAACCACGTTTCGCCTTTGCGCTCAGATCGCACCGCGTAGACCACGTGGTAACCCTTCGCGCCACTTCGCCAGCAATTGCAAGATCACTTCGGGCGGGTCCTGCAAATCGGCATCAATGATCACGATCGCGTCGCCGCGCGCGTAATCCATGCCTGCCGTTACCGCGTTCTGGTGTCCGAAATTTCGCGCAAAATTCACGACGCGTACCCGTGCATCCTGTTCCGCCAGCCGGCGCATTTTCTCACCAGAGCCATCAGAGCTGCCATCATTCACCATGAGGAGCTCCCACGGCTCACCCGTGCTGTCCAGCACCTGAACCAGACGGCGGTAAAGCTCGTCGACGATCGGTTCTTCGTTATATACCGGCGCAATGATTGAGATCACTGGTTTCATAGCACACCAACCTCACGTCACCCGCACCGTCATTTTAACTCCATTGTAACCCATCACCTACCCTGATGCGACCTTGCAGGCTACCGGTCTGTCAGCGGAAAACGTTGGCAGAACCTAAAGCCAACCGCGCGCTTTCTCGACTTCGTCCATATCGGGCGCTACCGGATAACCAGCGCCAGCCACCCGCATCGCGCTTTTGATGTCCTTCAGCCCGTTGCCCGTCACGAGCAGCACGACCCGTTCGTCAGGATGCAATGTAGCCCTTCGGCCATCGCCGCGCGCACGCCCGCGTACACGGCCGCTGCCCGCCGGTTCAGCAAATACACCGCTCAGCCGCGCCAGCACCGGGATACCCGCCAATATCGCGTCGTCCGGCACCGACACAAACGCGCCATCTGTCTCACGCACCGCGCGCACCGCTTTAACGCGGTCGCGCGGCAAATCCGCTGAAATGCTGTCCGCCACCGTCTGCGCGTTGATTGGCTTCATGTTGGCCGGATCGCCGCCGCTCTTTCCACACGTCATAACACGCCGCGCTGCCAGACGCCTGCACGCCGATCAAGCGCGGCATGCGGTCGATCCAGCCCAGCGCCAGCAGATCGCGGAACCCTTTGTGCACGCCGCTGATGATATTGCCATCGCCTACGCTGACCACTACCGCATCCGGCGACTTGCCAGCTCAACTGCTCCGCGATCTCGAAGCGATCGGTCTTCTTGCCTTCCAGCGTATAGGGATTCATGCCGGTGTTGCGGTTGTACCAGCCGTAACGCTCGGACGCCTCGACCGCCAGATCGAACGCGGCATGTCGTAATTACCCTGCACCAGCAGCACTTTCGCGCCGTAGGTCAGGAGCTGGGCGATCTTGGCTTCGGGAGCGGAAGCGGGCACGAAGATCGCGGCAGGCATCCCGACGCTGGCCGTCAGCCCTGCCAAGGCAGCCGCGGCATTGCCCGTGCTGGCGGTCGTGATGACTTCGTGCCCTGCGCCATCGCGCGCGCCGTGACCAGGGCGCTGGCGCGATCCTTGAGCGAACCGGTCGGATTGCGACCATCGTCCTTTACCCAGACCTGCTCCAGTCCCAGATCGGTCCGCCAGACGCGGCGTATCATACAGCGGCGTCCACCCACCGCCAGCGGCGGTACGTCCGCGCATGCCGGCCAGCGGCAGCAGCGGACGATAGCGCCACATGGTCGGATCGGGAGCTGCTGAGCGATGTCGTCACGCGACACGAGCCGCGCGCAGCTTCTCCACATCATAGAGCACGTCCAGCGTACCGACCTGCCCGCAAACCGGGCAGGTATATTCGCACTTCGTCTGGCCCATAGGTCCGGCCGCAGATCACGCATTGTAGTTCGGAAACATACATTCGACGCTTCTCCGAGCCATCAGGCGGGCACGATCATGCGTGCCGGTTTCGCCACGCAGCGCCACGCGCAATATTCGGCGGGTTGGTGATGATGGCCTGCGCACCGCCCTTTTCCAGGTAATCCACAATCGCTTCGACCTTCGGCCCCATGCTGCCCGGCGCGAAATGCCCCTCGTCCATATACTGGCGCGCCTCAGCTCAGTGTCATGCCGGGCCAACTCGCGCTGATCCGGCTTGCCGAAATTGAGCGCGACCTTCTCAACGGCTGTCGAGATCATGAACAGATCCGCCTTGAGGCCGTTGGCGAGCAGGCTGGTGCCGCGATCCTTGTCGATCACGGCGTTCACGCCCTTCAGGTTGCCGTTGCTCGTCACGGATCACCGGGATACCACCGCCGCCCGTGCAGATCACGACAAAGTTCTTTTCGACCAGGGCGTTGATCGCGTCCAACTCCACGATCTCAATCGGAATTGGCGATGCCACCACGCGGCGATACCCGCGCCCGGCATCTTCAACGACCGTCCAGCCTTCGTCTTCGAACTTCTTGCCTTCATCCACCGTCATGAAACCGCCGATCGGCTTAGATCGGCTTTGACAAACGCGCCGGATCGTGGCGGTCGACCAGCGTCTGCGTGACCACGGTCACCACGCCCCGTCGGATGCCCGACCGAACGCAGCCGGTTATCCAGCGCCTGCTGAAGCATATAGCCGATGCTGCCTTGCGTATCCGCGCCGATCACATCCATCGGCGTGGTATGCATCCCCTCACCTGGGCCGCCAGCTCGTTACGGCGCAGGATGAACCCAACCTGAGGGCCGTTGCCGTGTGTGACCACCACGCGCCAGCCCGCGCTGAATCATGTCCACGATGTGCTTCGCCGTTTCATACACCGCCTGCCCACTGGTATTCAACGCCGATCTTGTTCTTGTCCAAAATAAGCGAGTTGCCGCCAATCGCGATGACGGCAGTTTTTGCTGATGGCATAGTGCTTGCGTCCTCTCGCGTTCTTTACGAAATCCTCAAATTCTCTTCGGAATGCTGTCATATTACGATACGAAAGCCGACCGCCCACCGTTTGCAGGCTGATCGGCTTGATCATCATTACACGCATGCACGCAACATTGCGTGCCTGCTGCATCAACGCTAACGCATGGTCAGCGCCATCACCGCCTTCTGGACGTGCAGCCGGTTCTCGGCCTCATCGTACACCGCGCTTTGCGGCCCATCGATCACGGCATCGGTGACTTCGATGTTGCGGTCGGCGGGCAGGCAGTGCATATAGATCGCGTTCGAATTGGTCAGGGCCATACGGCGCTCGTCGGCGATCCAGTCTGTATACTGGCTGGCGATCTCAGCCGGATTTTTCCGTTGCTGGTCGTGGTCAGCATCGCGCCCCAGCTCTTGGGATACACAACGTGCGCGCCCTTGAACCCGGCGTCGAAATCATCCAAGCACCTCGAAGCTGCCACCCGAACGGCCGCGCATTTTCACTGCGCCTGCGTCTTCGATTTCGGGCATGATCTTGAACTCCGGCGGACGGGTCAAGCGCACGTTCATCCCGAAACGAGTCGCCAGCATGCATCAGGCTCTGCGGCACTGACAACGGCTTCTGGTAGCTGGAGGCATAGGCCCACGACATATTCATCGTTTTGCCGCGCACATCACGCCCAAAACGCTCGAAGATCGTCATCATGTCGGCCAACGCCTGGAAAGGGTGGTACCAGTCGCACTGCATATTGAAGCACCGGCACACGGCTGTGCTCCGCCACGTCGCGGATGTACTTATTGCCTACGCCCCAGTCCACCTGGCGAATGGCGATTCCGTCGCAGTAACGTCCGACGATCTCGCCGATCTCTTTGGCTGTATCGCCATGCGCGATTTGGGTCGTACGGCTCTCAATAAACTGGGCATGGCCACCAAGTTGGGCCATCGCCGACTCGAAGCTGATGCGTGTGCGCGTGCTGGAGAAGAAGAACAGCATCGCCAACACCTTGTCGCGCAGCAGGGCATGCGATTCACCCAAAGCGCGGCGGCGCTTGAGATCGGACGCCACCTCGAAAATCGGTATTGACCTCGTCGTCCGTCCACTCATCGGGCGTGATCATGTCACGCCCAACCAAATATGTCTGCATTGTTAAGCCTCTCTCACTTTACAGTATGTCGCCACCGGGACAGCGTCTGGTTCGCGCGAACCGCACGCCATCCCGAGTATGGAACCTCACAAACCGCTATTCAACCGCGCCCAGGATCAGGGCCAACAGCGCCATGCGCATCAATACGCCGTTGTAAGCTTCCACCCAGTAACGCTGGTGGCGCGTGGTATCGACGTCTTGCGTCAGTTCGTCCTGGCGGGGCAGCGAGTGGAGCACAATCGCGTCCTGGCGGGCTTTCTCGAAGAGCAGTTTCTTGGTGACCTGATAATTGGCGGGCGTGCGGCCCTTGTCCGCGCGGACTTCCTCGCGCGCCTTGGTGTAATCGGGCTGGACGACCGGCTCCATGTAGATCACATCCGCTTCGCCGACAACCTGTTCAATGTGCTCTTTGCGCGCGAAATTGAGACCCATATCACGCACTTCGGCTTCTCGAATTCCGGCAGGAAGTACATTTCGTCGGGCGAAATCACATAGACTTTGGTGTCGAACTTGCTCAGCGCGTAGCTGATGCTGTGCATCGTGCGCATGCGCATGTCGCCGATCAGCACCCAGGTCAGGCCGTCGAGCGTGCCGCGCTCGCGGTAGATCGTGAAGCTGTCGGTAAGTACCTGCGTAGGATGTTCGCCCCAGCCGTCGCCGCAGTTGATGACGGGGATACTGGCGTGCGAGCGGCCGCTTCAGCGGGCGCGCCCTGCTGGAAGTGACGCATCGCGATCACGTCGCCGTAATATTCCAGCATCTTGACGGTGTCCTGAATACCTTCCTGGTAGAAGTCACCCGCGCGGGTCATCTTGGCGTCCGAGAAGCCGGTTACATGGCCGCCCAGGCGGTGCATAGCAGCTTCTGTGGCCAGACGGGTGCGGGTGCTCGGCTGATAAAAAGCCGTCACCAACGTCTTGTGGCTCAGCATATCGCCGTTATGGCGGTCGCGTGCAAAGGGTTCGACCAGATCGGCAACTTCGAAAACGCGGAAGTATTCGTGCCGCTCAAAATCCTTAAGCGAAAGAATGTCACGTCCCATAAAACTGCGCATGTCCTGTCACTCCTGTAGAGAACGTCTTGGCAGCGGTCGCTGGCTAAAGTTCAGACCGCTGCGATCATATTGAAACAACCGAGCACATCCCGGTAAATCGAAAAGAATACCACGCGATTGACCGGCTGTCACCCCCTTATTTACCGCTTCGGCGGTGCGAAGGGTGTCCCGCGCAAAAATCGCCCGCGCCCCGGATCGCCATGCAAAACGCCGTCCTCGACCAGCACATCGCCGCGGCTGACCACCGTCCGCACGCGCCCCTGAACCGTCATGCCATCGTACGGCGTGTAACCCGCGATCGTGTGCTGCTGATCGGCGCGAATCGTCGTGCGCGGGGCTGGATCGTAGATCAACAAATCCGCATCGCTGCCGGGCATAATCGCACCCTTGCGCGGATACAGCCCGAACAGTCGCGCCGGGTCAGAGGAGAGCAGCCGCGCCAGTTCGGGCAGCGGAATCGGGCCAACGAGTTCGCCAGCGGCCCGACGCTCACGCGCCGCGTGGACTCCAGCGGTGTAAGTCAGTTGGAACAGCGTCTCCAGGCCCGGCAAACCGCCCGGCGTACGGGTGAACTCAGTGAACTCTTGCTTTTGAGCTAGCGAGTAATCACAGTGATCCGTGCAAACTGCGCTCAGCGTGGGCCACGCGTCCAACAGATCGACCTGCCAATCTCGCGGGCGCAGCGGCGGCTGCAGAATGAACTGCTCGGCATTCGGAGCCGCGTAGCGGCTGTCGTCCAGCCAGAAATACTGCGGACAGGTTTCGCAATACACCGGCGAACCGGATTCGGCCTTGGCTGCCGCCACTTCGCGCACGGACGGAGCCGTAGAATTGTGGACGATATACACCGCCGCACCCGCCACGCGCGCCAGATGGATCACCCGCCGGATTGACTCGACTTCGGCCTCTGGTGGACGGCCCTGTCCGTGATGGGCCCAGCTCGTCAAACCCGCCTTGACCAACCGCTGCGTCGCATCGGTCACGATGGCGTCATTCTCGCAGTGGATCATCGCGATCATGTCGGGCGGCATCGCGCGGAATGTGTGAAGCAGTACCGCGTCGTCGGCGTAGTAATTTGGACGATAAGTGGTATACAGTTTGATACTCGGAACGCCCAGGTCACGCAGCGCTTCCAACCAGCTGGCGGGCCTCCGCTGGATCCTCCGGCAGATCGGTGACCATCATGTGCAGCGCGTAGTCGATCAGAGCAGGCTGGCACTCCGCGAGACGCGCCGACAAAGCATCGGGCAGCGTCATACCGGGAAACTGCGTGGCGAAGTCGACGACCGTCGTCACGCCTCCAAAAGCCGCCGTGCGCGTCCCGATCTCCCAGTTGTCCGCCGTCTGGTAGATGCCAGTGTCAAGTTGGATATGGGTATGCGGATCGACCACGCCCGGAAATACCAGACATCCTCGCGCATCAATAACGCGTGCACCTGATAAATTCTCACTGCTCGACGCGACGATCCCGGCAATCTGTTCTCCCTCAACCAGGACATCGGCGGCTACCACAGCCTGTGCCAGAACAACCTGCCCGCCGCGTATCACTAGCCTGCTCATAGGTCCTCCTTGTTAGCCCAACTCGCGATTGAAGAGTGCGCGCGCAATCGCGTTGTGCTTCTCGATCAACGGTTCAAGCTCCAGCGTGGTCAATCGACCCTCGCTGACGACCACCCGCCCGTTGATCACACTGTAATTCACATTAGCCGATGTGCAGAACAACAGCGCCGCTACTGGATCGTGCAGGGCCCCGGCAAAACCGACTTGCTGCATGTCAAACGCAATGAAGTCTGCCGCCATACCGGTCTTGAGCGCGCCAATGTCGTCACGTCCCAACACGCGGGCGCTGCCCAACGTCGCCAGTTCCAGCACGTCACGCGCCGTCATCACGTGCGGATCGAGCGTCAGCGCCCGCTGCATCAGTAGCGCCATACGCGCCTCGTTCAACAAGTGACTGCTGTCATTGCTGGCCGAACCATCTACGCCCAGGCCAACCGGAACATGCCGGTTGAGCATCTCCCGGACAGGGGCGATCCCGCTGGCCAGGCGTGCGTTGCTGGCCGGGCAATGCGCGACACCGGTCCCGGTACGGCCAAACTTGTCCATCGAATCCGGGGTCAGGTGGACGCAGTGCGCGTGCCAGACGTCCTCCCCAACCCAGCCCACATCTTCGGCATAGTCGCCGGGCTTCAAGCCAAACATCGCCAGGCTATATTCAACATCGGGCCGTGTCTCGGCAAGATGCGTATGCAACCGCACGCCGGGATAACTGCGTGCCAACTCGGCCGAGGCACGCATCAGGTCCTGCGACACACTGAACGGCGAACAGGGAGCCAACCCGATCCGCAGCATGGCGTAGCGGCTGTTGTCGTGATATTCCTCAATCACCCGGCGGCTGTCTTGCAGGATAGCGTCTTCGTCCTCGACCACGCTGTCAGGCGGGAGGCCGCCCTTGCTTTCACCCACGCTCATGCTGCCGCGCGTGGCATGAAAACGCAGCCCGACCTCCTGCACGCCGCGAATCTCGTCGTCCAGGCGCACATCGTTAGGAAAGATGTACAGGTGATCGCTCGACGTGGTGCAGCCAGAGAGCACCAGCTCCGCCGCCGCCAGTTTGGCGCTGACGTAGATCGCGTCCGAGGTCAGCCCGGCCCAGATGGGATACAGCGCCTTCAGCCAGCCGAACAATTCCTCGTCTTGGCCATCACGAATGACGCGCGTCAGGGTCTGATACATGTGGTGATGCGTGTTCACCAGACCGGGCATCACCACATGGCCTGACAGATCGAGCACGGTATCGGCTGTTTCGGGCAAATCTGACGTCGGACCGACGCGCTCGATCACGTTGTCGCGGATGAACAAGCCGCCATCCTCAATTTCACGACGCGCCTCGTCCATGGTGACCAGCACCAGGGCATGTTTCACAAGTAATGTCGTCATAACACTCCAGAATCCTTCACTGGTCCGGTCAATCCGCCACGCAGACACACACGCAGCGAATTGACCGGAGGCAACTACACATCGCCAGCCAAAACCAGCTCGGCTCCACGCAGTGTATTTTTGAGCAGCATAGCAATCGTCATCGGGCCAACGCCGCCCGGAGAAGGCGTAATCGCGCCCGCGACTTCCTTCACCTCATCAAACGCCACGTCACCGACCCAGCGATACCCTTTTTCGCTGGCGGGATCGTCAATGCGGTTGGACCCCACGTCGATCACATACGCGCCGGGTTTCACCCAGTCGGCTTTGACCATCTCGGGACGTCCCACCGCGGCAATTAGAATGTCGGCCTGACGGCATACTCCGGGCAAATCGCGCGTGCGGCTATGGCATACAGTCACCGTCGCGTTGCGATGAATCAACAGCATCGCGGCGGGCAATCCGACGATATTGCTCCGGCCCAGTACGACCGCATTCGACCCGGAAATGGTCGCGCCTGCATCTTCCAGGAGGACGATCGCGCCATGCGGCGTACATGGGATGAACAGCGGATCACGGCCTTTCATCGCCAGGCGACCGATATTTTCCGGGTGGAACCCATCCACATCCTTGTGGATGCTGATCAGACTAAGAATCCGTTCCTCATCCAGGTGTTTGGGCAATGGAAGCTGAACGAGAATGCCATGCACGCGAGGATCGTCATTAAGCCGCCGGACAACTGCTTCGACTTCCTCTTGTGTCGCCTCTGCGGACAACTCATTTGGAAACGAGACAATCCCAACTTCCGCACAGGCTTTGCGCTTCATGCGCACATAACTATGTGACGCCGCGTTGGTGCCGACCAGCACAGTCGCCAACCCCGGCACCATGCCGTGTTCTTCCTGCATACGAACCACGGCAGCCGCGATTTCGCCCCGAATACGGGCAGCCACTGCTTTTCCATCGATAAGCTGAGCAGTCATTAGAACTCCTTTACCTTTCCCTAAAACTATTTCCCTTGGCGCGTGTATTTGAGCCTAACACGACGTGCCAAAGTATACCAGTGATGGCTGACTTGTTTCACTGACCATTTGTCAATGATTTCCGACAACTCTACTACAAATCATCACCCCGCCTACTCCCAGAGTCAGGTACTATTAGAAGTAGGGAAATTAGACGCGCGTTTCCCATGTATGGTTTGCCAATACGTGGTTTGCCTGCTGAACGCGGTCTTTCGCCTGGAATGTCTGGCGCGCTGCCTCAATGGGGGCCGCGCATATTCTGAAGCACCATATGCCAAATGAAGTCATCCGTGGGGAATGCCAGGTTGAACACCCCGTCAAGACAGGAGGGGATTAGTCAATGTCCGGTCATGTCGTGAAGAATACGCATTCGCACAACCAGAGACCCTCTTGGTTGCGCCGCGCTGTTAAGCGACGCACCAAAGGTCAAGCTCTCGTCGAATACGTGTTGATCCTGGCGTTGGTCGTGGTTGCACTTGTGGCCGTCCTCACGATCACAGGGCCAGCGGTAGGCAATGTCTTCAGCAACACCGTGTTTAATCTACTGGGTGGCACCATCGAGCCACGTGACACAATGGCGGCGGACGCTTTCTGGACGCAAGTCGCCGCTGTAGCGTCGTACACACCGCCTAACCCAGGGTTGATCACGAACACACCTGCACCGCCTACCAATACGCATACGCCTGGTCCTTCTCCCACGGCAACCGATATCACGCCTTCCCCGATACCAACGGAAACCTTTACCCCGGGGCCAAGCCCGACACCGCCCGATACGAATTGGGGTTACCCATTTAACGATACGGGCGACAACCCTGACTGGTGGGATACTCCAGACTTTGAAGATCTGATCACAGCCGACTGGACCGCAGAATACTGGAATTACTCGGCTTTTGGTTGGCGTAACAACATGTCAGCCATGCCAGATGGCAGCGGGGTCTTCACCACAACCCTGAGCAATCTGAATTTCTACTACACATCAGGTGTCAGCCCATACCCCAGCGTGCAAGAGAATTTCTACGCGCGCTTCAAGTCCACGGTGACCCTGGAAGCCAAAGAATATACCTTCCGGATTCGCCGTAATGAAGGCATTCGCGTTTGGGTGGATGGGACGATAGTCGTCGATCAGAACGTCCCGAACGCTGGTGACCCGGCCACCTGGACAACGTGGAGCAGCGACACCATCAAGGATAACTGGTTCGATCGAACATTCACCGCCACAGCCGGCACACACGATGTGCTCGTGGAATTCGTCGATGCTTCTGGCGAAGCGAAACTGAACCTGGCGCTGCTGGAGATCGACCATCCCCTGGACACGGCCACGTGGTTCGCCGAATACTGGAACTACAACACGTACGGCTGGCGGAATAATATGAATTCCATGACGTCCAGCAACCGCGTCGCATCTACCTACTACAACGATCTGAATTTTGAATTTGGCACTTCCAGTCCCTACTCCGGCGTCAACAGGAATTTCTATGCTCGTTTCACAGCGACACTCACCTTCGAGAACAAACCCTATGTGTTCACGATCTCGCGTGACAACGGTGTGCGAGTTTGGGTAGGTGGGAACCTGGTCGTCGGCGCAGACGTGCCTAACGTGGGCGATCCTGAAACCTGGATCAGCACTATCGACACCACTCCCTTTGAACGATCGTTCACGCCTGCGGCGGGCGATCAGCAAGTCATCATCGAATGGGTGGACACCGGCAGCAACGCGAGCCTGCACGTCAATCTGAGCGAACAGGTCGACATTCCTGAAGGGACCTGCGGTTGGGCGCTCTCCAGCGAAGAATCTCATACGCCGCCGCAAGCCTGGTCCGACAGCCCGGGCACATCCTACAGCCTTGGGTCGTTGTGCATCCTGGAGCTGCGGGGCAGCATCGATCTGAGCGGGGCAGCCAATCCCCAGTTGGAATTCTATGACCGCTACAACCTGGAAACGGGCGCAATTACGCGGGTGGGAGTATCCGTAGACGGCAGTGACACTTGGACCGATATCGATCTCCACAACAGCTCAACTAATCTAGCCTGGGGACGCCAGACCTTCGATCTCAAGAACTTCAATGGCGTCGATTTCACCAATCAAAGTGTTCTGCTGCGGTTTGTGCTGGATGCCCGCAACGCTACGACGCCCGCCGATGGGTGGTGGGTGGACGACATCAAGGTCGAAGACTTCATTCCCAAGCGCTATACGGTCGGTTTCGCTGACGATATGGAAACCACATCGCATTGGTATCCAGGTGGAACGTGGGCCCGCGCGAACGAAGCATCTCACAGCCCTGGCAATGCGTGGACCGACAGCCCGGGTGCATCCTATCTGCCGGGCACCGACAGTGCCCTCGAACTTGACGGATACATCGACCTGACCGATCCAATGGTAACGGTTCCGGAGATTACATTCTGGCATCGCTACAACCTGGGAACCTATGACGCGATTTACGCCGAGGTTTCGATTGGCGATCGCAATCACTGGCAGAACCTGACCGGCGCAACCAATAATCCTGCGGATGCGCTCGATTACGGGTTGTCAAACTGGGCCTGGTCGCAAAAGGTCATCTCTTTGCTGCCGTTCAAGGGAGACAAGCTGTACTTCCGCTTCCGCCTCGTAAGTGATAGCGGGGCCAGCGTAGGCGAAGGATGGTGGATCGACGATTTCACCATCCGGAACCAACCCACGGCTGTGATCTACCCCGACTGGTGCGACAGCATGGAAGCTGGTGGAGATAACTGGATCGCCGAGGGCTCGTGGGGTGTTGTCAACGGGCTGGACACGAACCAGACCACCGGCCAGGTTATCGACGCCCATGACGGTATGAGCTTCTGGTCAGACAGCCGCGGCGCCAACTACATGACCAACACCAACAGCTCGGTGCAGCTCGCCTCAACGGTTAATCTGAGCGGCAACACTCACCCAGAGTTGATCTTCTGGCAGCAATGGGACCTGCAATATTCGGCTAACCTTTATGTCGAAATTTCCAACGACGGTGGCTCAACCTGGAATCCTGTGTGGTCCTTCCTGTATGGTGGGAAACCGCCGGAGCTCAAATCGGTTCCGGACCGGGGTTACGATGCCAGCCTCGGTTGGACGCGTAACGACATTAACCTGACCAGTTACGTAGGGGATAATATCAATCTCCGGTTCCGCCTGGATACTCGCGTCGGATCGGTCCCAGGCGATGGCTGGTGGATTGATCAGGTCTGCATCCAGGAACACAACGAACCCGTTCGAACGGTCGGCTTCAGCGACAACTTTGAGGCTGGCCCGGACAAGTGGTATGTGGGCGGCCAGTGGGGCATCGTGGATGAGCCAGAACAATATCCGCGTCACGCTTTTACCGACAGTCCAGGGTTAGGTGTCGACTATTTGGACAAGTCAAACTCCAGCCTGGAACTGAAAGGCGTGGTGAACCTGGCCGGGTCGGTCAAGCCAGTGCTCTACTACTGGGATCAGTTTGATATCGCTCGGAGGGATTACGCCATAGTCGAAGTCAACGTCTCCGATGATGGCGGCTACAGCTGGGGCGGCTGGAACGAGATCGGCGCAATGACTCAAGAAAACTCGACGACCCGATCCTGGGATCGCGAGCAAGTCGACCTGAGCCCCTATATCCCCACCGTAGCCCATCCTAACCGGGTGATCAGACTCCGCTTCCGTCTGTATGCTCCGGCATCCACAAGTACGCCGGCAGTTAAAGACGGATGGTGGATCGACGATGTGTCAATTGCCGACATCAACGGCGATCCCGTATTCTCCCTGCCCTTCTACGAGGATGCCGACAGTCTCAACAGCCGCTGGGTGTATGATCACACCTGGGTTCGCATCCCGTACTTCCGATTGCTGGGCAGCGGCAACGCGTTGGGCCCTGGCGGTTGGACGGGTTACTACTACTACGACGCCAATCACAACCAGAGATTCGACGCAAGCGATCCACTTGAATTCGTCGATCACGATATCCCAGAGATTGACTTCAACTGGGCCTATAGTCAGCCGGTTCCGGATCCAACTGAGGGTGGCACAGACCTGCCATATTCCGATTACTTCCTGGTGCGGTGGTATCGCACGATCTATGTCACGACTGACAACACGACCTACTACGTCGAAACGCGGTCAGACGACGGCATACGCCTGATTGTAGATCCGCCGGGTGATCCCGCCACCGATCCGAACTATCCCAATGGCTGGACCTGGACGACCTGGGGCTGGACCAACCGCGCATACACCGACTCCTCCAACCCAGACACTGGTTCTGTCGTGCTGTCTCAAGGTCTGCATACCATCCTCGTCGAGTTCTATGAGAACACTGGCGCGGCGCAAGTTCGGGTGGACTTGGGCAAGAATGGCTATGTTTTCCATGATAGTATCGACTCCAGCACCGACTACAATCACGGCGCCAATATGTCCATGACGCTCGAAGGGGCCATCGATCTAGCCGGCACGACCTTCCCCACACTGTCGTACTGGCACATGCAGGACCTGGGTTCTGGCGACAGCTGCAAAGTCGAGGTATCAACCGACGGCGGTTTTAACTGGTCCACTGAGATGACGTACAGTTCGACAGATTCGATATGGCGCCAGGAATATATCAATCTCAACAGCTATGTGGGGCAAAAGATCAACATCAGATTCCGCACCGATGCGCGGAGCAATTCCGACGTTGGGGACGGATGCTACTTCGACGATATCATCGTCGCCGAATAGCCCGAAACGCTTTTCGCCTCGAAAAAACACAACCACGAGCCGCCTGCGGGCGGCTCGTTGGCATCAAAGAACAATTGATTTACCATGGTCCAACGGCGCCCCGCATGTTACACTTGCTCCATTCGCAGTCTTGCGCTCGTCCAGGAAGGCAATCTATGCCACGTGAGGGAATTCTTTTCATTCTCGTCGGCCCGTCTGGCGCTGGCAAGAACACGTTGATGCGCCGCGTACAGTCTCGATTGAAGAACCTACCTCAATTGGCCACGGCCACGACTCGTGCAATCCGGGCGGGCGAACGGGAGGGACGCGAGCATGTCTTCGTAGAACAAGACACCTTCCAACACATGATCGCGGATAATGCCCTGATCGAATACCAAAAAGTCCACATGGACGACTATTACGGGACTCCACGCCAATCCGTCGAAGGTGCCCTGGACGCCGGACGCGACCTGATTGCTGACATCGAATTCTTGGGTGCTGAGGCCATTCGGGCCGCCTACCCCGACAGCACCGTATTAATCTTCGTGACTCCTTCGAACCTGAGTATCCTTGCCGAGCGTATCCAGCAGCGCGGCAAAGTGACGGCGGTTGAGCTTGAAAATCGGCTGGCGCGCGCACGTTTTGAGATGATCTCCGCCCTGCATTGCGATTACGTAGTGCTGAACGACATCGTAGAACCTGCCGCCGAGCATTTGCTCGCAATCATTGAGGCGGAACGTGCGCGCCGGCGTGGCAGCGACAGCGAAAAAGCCTGCGCCATCGAGCCTTCCGCGCTGCATGGGTACGTGCTCGCCCTGCTTCACCAGAACGACCACATACTTGTCAAAGCCGGATCCGAAGACTTATGCTTGCCCTCATTTCCCCTGAATGAAACGGACGGCGCGCCGCTGGACGTTTTGCGCGAACAGATGCGCCAACTGATCGGTCAAGATATCGAGGCCGAGACGATTTACGACGAGCGATTTTCATTCGCGGCACCGAACCATGTGGAAATCGCCCTGATTCCCCACCATACCTACCTCTATTTTTACTACAAGTGTTCCGCGCCGCTGTCCGATTATCCGGGATGGGAATGGCGCAAACGCGCCAAACCGTGGCCGTCCTGGCTGCAGAAACAGCTTTTCTCCTGAGCACGCCCGCAGGATTTGTGCGGATGTTGTCAACATGATGTTGGGATCGCCTGAAAGTCGGACCACGGCTCCGCAACACGCGCTACAATTAACTTGGTGACCTTACTCAACCCTGCTGCAGGGCAGGGCGCCTGAGAACAAGAAAGGCACCAGTGCTCCCCTTTGCACCGCGTGCCTCATTTCGCTCAGCGTTCTGTCAGATCGACCGGGTGCTGCCGTGATTGAAGTTGACCATTTAACCAAGCTTTATGGGCGGGTCATCGCCCTGGACGACATCAGTTTTCGTGCCGGTAAGGCCGAGATTGTTGGGTTTTTGGGTCCCAACGGCGCAGGCAAGACTACAACCATGCGGATTCTCACCGGGTATATGCCCCCGACCTCCGGATCAGTGCGCGTGGCCGGTTACGACGTGCTGGAAGATTCGCTCGAAATGCGCCGCCACGTCGGCTATCTGCCTGAAACGGTGCGCCTCTATCGTGATATGACGGTGCGGGGATACCTCGAATTCGTGGGGCGGCTGCGCGGCGTGCCCAATATCCGCAAGCGCATCAACGAAGTGCTTGAGGTCGTAGGGATGCAAGACCGCGCGCGAACACTCATACGCAACCTGTCCAAAGGCATGCAGCAGCGTGTAGGGTTGGCGCAGGCCATTATCCACGATCCTGCCGTGCTCATTCTGGACGAGCCAACCATCGGCCTTGATCCCCATCAGGTGCAAGACTTGCGGGCGCTCGTCCGCGCGTTAAGGGAGACGCGCACAGTGCTGCTGAGCACGCATATCCTCTCAGAAGCGGAGCAAATCTGCGATCGGGTCATTATCATCGACCGCGGACAGATCGTTGCCGAAAACGCCCCCGAAAAACTCAGAGACCAGCTTTTCAGAGGCGGGCGCCTGTTTATACGTGTGGGTGGACACCCCAAGCCTGAAGAAGTGCTGCGGGTCTTGCGTGCGGTTCCGGGTGTGGAAGCAGTCGCGCCCACCACCGAAGGGTACCTGGTCAGCACCAGTGCGACCAAAGACGTGCGTCCGGCCCTGGCTGCCGCCGTGGTCACGCACAATATGGAGTTGCTAGAGCTACGCCCGTGGGCCACGACTCTTGAAGAAATCTTCCTGGAACTGACCTCACGTCTCGAAAAGGCCCCACCGCGGCGGGAGAAGCGATCCCATGCGTAGTATTCGGATTATCGCCCGGCGTGAACTGGCCCAGTACTTCACTTCTCCGATCGCCTATCTGGTCGCGTTCGCCATCCTAATGCTGACGAGCTGGCAGTTTAACGTGGACCTCGCTCAACGTGTTGGGCAACTGCCGCCTGATGGCGCTCAGGTATTGGCCTCGTTCGGATTTTTCACCATCTTTTTCAGTCCACTACTCACCATGCGTCTTTTCGCCGAAGAAGCGCGCGAAGGCACGCTTGAGCTGATGCTGACCATGCCGATTCGCGACAGCGACATTGTGCTTGGCAAATTCGTCGGAGCATGGTTGTTTTACTCATTGATTCTCTGTGCCACCTTCACCTATCAAGGTGTCTGGCTCTCGATCACGACAGCGCGCAGCTATGCCCTCACCCCGGAACTGGATATCGGGCCGGTGATTACCGCCTACATTGGTATCTGGTTATTCGGCGGTGCGACCCTGGCCATCGGCATGTTGTTCTCGGCTCTGACCGAAAATCAAGTTATCGCCGGGTTCTTGAGCATGTCGACACTGTTCATTCTGTGGTTGGGAGATTATTCAGGCAGTGTCATCCAGAATCGCGGATTGGCCGAAACCGTGCGCCAGCTCAGTTTGCAATCGCATTATTCGACCTCCTTTTTGATCGGCGTAATACGCTTTGAAGATGTCGTCTTCTTCATTGGCATGATCGTAGCCGTGCTCTTTGTCGCGACGCGCATCATCGAATCACGGAGATGGCGTTCATGAATAACCGCCCCATTCTGCCAACGCGCGCGGAAGTCGCCGGTTGGGCGAGCGTCGCAGGCGGCGTCGCCCTGGTCTTGGGCGGACTGTTGTACCTGCTTCAGGGATCGATCACGCTCGGGGTCTTTCTCAGTGTGGCAGCCGGTGTGACCGGCCTGGCCTTGTGGATGGTATGGGCTCCCGGCGAATTCCAGGCGTGGCTGGCTGGTCGCCAGACTCGGATGGGCACCACGAGTATTTTGATCAGCATTTTGTTCATTGGCCTCGTATCCTACGTCTACGTGTTGACGGATCACGCCAATATCACCGCGGACCTGACCAGCGTGCAGCGCTATTCGCTCAACACACCCACGCTGGACACCATCACCCTGCTGCGTGACCGGGGTTTTCGCGTACGGATCGTCGGCTTTTTCAGTCGCAACAAACTGCGCGAGCAAGAGTCCGCCGATCTGCTGCTGCGCCAGTATGAAGCGAAAGGCGGCGGGGCCATCGAAGTTCAGTACGTGGACCCGGACGAACAGCCCGACCTCGCCGCTCGCTACGATTATCAGGTGGGCTTTGACGGGCAGCTTGTGCTGACTCTACTGGGTCCCGACGGCGAACCGCGCCCGCGCGACACAGTCTCCACAGATAACCAGGTTACGACCAAATACAATTCGATCCTGCTCGGCACCACCAGCGAGCGCAACATCACAACCGGGCTGAAAACGGTCACCTCGTTCGGCGAATTCAAGGTCTATTTCACCACCGGGCACGGTGAGCGTGATCTCAATCTCGCCGACGACAACGGGATTTCGCGCCTGTTCGGCAGCCTGGATGGCCAGGGAATCGCGGTCGACACGCTGCCCATGGCCGATATAGCGCGCATCCCTGACGACGCCAGTGCCGTGCTCATCGTCGGGCCGCTGCGCGATTTCAATGACACAGAGGTCCACATCCTGGACGAATACATTCAACGTGGGGGCCGCCTGGGTATTTTCGCTGACCCACCACTGGTCGAGTCTTCTATTTACGGGGAAACCGGCAACACGTTTCTGCAGGAAGATGGCCCGCTCGACACCTACCTATGGGATGAATTTGGCGTCAAAGCGCGCGACGCCCTGGTCATTGAAACCCAGGCCGATTTGGTCAACGGCAGCGAGTGGATCCCGATCATCAACACGATCGCACCCCACACCATCATGAGCGATGTGCGCGACGAACCCGTTTATATGCGCTTCGCCCGGCCATTCGAGATGGTATCGCAAGCCGACGAGCGCCAGAACCAGTACGTCCGCAGCCCGCTGCTGTTTACGTCTAATCTATCTTACGGCGAAACAGACCTCGTAGCCTTCCTGAACTCTCAGATTGCGTACGAGCCGCAGGCCGACATACCTGGCCCGTTGTTGGTCGGCCTGACGGTGAATCGGCAGTTGGAATATCAAGCGGATGTGCAGCCGCGCATTGTGCTCATTGGCGACTCAGATGTCTTCAAGAACGAGTATGTAAGCCAGTTTCCAGGGAATGTGTTCTTGTGGACCGATGTCGTCGATTGGTTGACAGGTTTTGCCCAAGCGGTTAGCTTTACTCCCGTCAGCGATCCAACGCTTCTGAATGTGGCTGTCACGAATCAGGAACGCAACACGATAGCGGTCATTACCATGATCGTGCTTCCCGGTGTAGTATTGGCCGCCGGAGCACTGGTGTGGTGGTATCGTCGGCGTTAGGTTAAAATACATTGGCTGTCGCATCACCATTCCAGCAGGATCGATCCGATGTCTAGGCGTTGGGCGAGTTACGCCCTGTTGATCGCGTTTGGCGTTATCATGATTGTGCGCCTGATGCGCGACGATCCGGCCACCAGAGAAGCTGAGCGGGTGGCCTTTACCGCCACCCAGCAAGCGCTGCAGGCGGCCCTGCTTTTCCCAGAAGTGACATCTTCCACGCAAGTGGTAGGACTGGAAGTGTTGGATGTCACTACAGAGAAGGGCATTTTGGTGATGCGCACCAGTGAAGGTGCATGGTACGCTCCGGAAATTACCGATATTCAAACGAGCATAGCCGCCGAGGAAATAGATCAATACGTAGTGGAAAATGCAGCGGCTGCCATTTCATTCCTGGTCGCCGCGCAGGAATTCGAAGCGACGCCTGATAACCTGGAGCGTTTTGGGATAAGCCCGCAGCCAGCCTATCGTTTTCGCTTTCGGGCGCAAGACGCAGAGGGAAAACTCTACGAAGCCGTCGTCGATATAGGTGACGCAAATCCTGATAATGTGGCATACTATGTGTACGTTCATGCTGAATCTCAAGACAATCAGCGTGTGTTTTTGATCCGCAAGGAAATTGTGAACGCTATACTCAACATGCTTAGCGATTCGCTACGAGTGGTTTCAACACCCGACGTTGCCCCCGCAAACGGCGAGGCGCTGACTCCGGTGCCTTAGTGGTCTCTCTTCCTTGGGAGCATCGGGATCGAGGGGGACCCTACCGTTGGCGGTAGGGTATTTTTATGTAGAGGACTTGACAGTTTCCGACATGACCGTGGCCGAAGCACAGCAAGCATCACCCATCACACCTGAAAGTCCTCAGTGGCAGGAACTGTTACGCAAGGGCGAGGAACAAGGATACATCACATACGATGACATCCTCACCCGGCTGCCTGCGCTGGAAACCAATATTGACCTGCTAGAGGAACTCCTTGATGCCTTCAGTAACATCGGCATCGAGGTCGTGCCCGATTCCCCGGCAAAGGATGGTCGTGGGGAAGCGGAAGAGAACTCAAGTCGAGATTTTGGATCCGAGCGCGCTCTACGA
This sequence comes from uncultured Chloroflexia bacterium, assembly GCA_963826505.1. Taxonomy (GTDB): domain Bacteria; phylum Chloroflexota; class Anaerolineae; order Aggregatilineales; family Aggregatilineaceae; genus CAWGXG01. The sequence goes on along the minus strand of CAWGXG010000008.1, from coordinate 674,990 downwards.
AGACCTGATCAAAGATGCTGGATACCAGCAAGCGCTCGAAACCGATGATGTGGTAGGATTGTACTTAAAGGAAGCCGGGCGCGTACCGCTGCTCACAGCCGAAGAAGAAGTCGCGCTGGCCAAGCGCATGGAAGCGGGCCAGTTTGCATCCGAGCAACTCGAAGAACTGGGCGACAGCCTGGGGTTGGACGATCGATACGAACTGCAAGTGCTGATCGATGACGGAGAGGCTGCCCAGGAATATCTGATCCGCGCGAATTCTCGTCTGGTGATCAGCGTGGCCAAAAAATACATTGGGCGCGGTGTGCATTTCCTGGACCTGATCCAGGAGGGCAATATCGGTCTCATCCGGGCGGCACGCAAATTCGAATACCAGCGCGGTCATAAATTCAGCACCTATGCCACCTGGTGGATTCGCCAGGCCGTCAGCCGGGCAGTCGCCGACCAAGGCCGCACGATTCGCGTGCCCGTGCATATGGGCGATCAGATCAACCGGCTGCGCCGCATTTCGACGCAGTTGACGCAAGAATTGGGTCGCGATCCATCCACAGACGAGCTCGCTTCTGCGATGGAGACGACACCCGACAAAATCAGTACCCTGATCGAAATTTCCCGGCGACCGATTAGCCTGGAGACACCCATCGAAGAAGACGCCGACTCTGAGTTCGGCGATTTCATCGAGGACAAGTCCAGCCCGCAGCCTGCCGAAGTCGTCACGCACAACCTGCTGCGCGAGCACCTGGACCAGGTTCTGGCTCGTTTGCCCGAACGCGAAGCGCATATTTTGCAGCTTCGCTACGGGCTGCTGGATGGCGAAACGCACACGCTCGAAGAAGTGGGACGCCAGATCGGTGTTACGCGCGAACGCGTTCGCCAGCTCGAAGCGCAGGCCCTCAACCGCCTGCGGCATTCGTCCGCGCACCAGTTGTTGCAGGATTATCTGCTGGAGATTTAGGAGGCCGCCTTGAACGCCCAGACCAAACGCGCGCCCTGGCTCTGGCCGTTAGTACTTATCGTCGGCAGTGTAGTGCTGCTGCTCGACAATTTTCTGTTGATAAATGTTAATTTCGCTTCTTATTGGCCGGTGCTGCTGATCCTGGCAGGTGCACAACTTCTCATTCGCGGCGACATCGCGCCAAGCTGGCAATCGCAAACGTTTGGTATCACGCGCGGGAGCGTTCAATCCGCCACACTTGAAATCGAGAGCGGCGAAGTCGATGTGCAGCTTCAGGCGCTCCGCAAAACGGGACGGTTGATCGCCGGTCAATACACGGCGCGCTCGCGCCCCGCATTGACTGTCCGCCACAACCACGCGACGCTAAGCCTGCAGCGCGGGCAGTCCTGGTGGCTCTCGCTAGCCGATTGGGATGTCGGGCTGGCGCAAGATTTGCCGTGGGGCATCCTGGCAAGCAGTTATCTGGGTTCCCTGGATGTGGATCTGCGCGGGCTGACCGTAGAGCGTTCCTATGTCTCCTCTGGACTGGGCGACATCAGCCTGATCTGTCCCGACCACGCGGAGGGCATCGTATTTGGACGTTCTACCTTTGGCGACGTACGAATCACCATCCCTAAGAACAGCCGCGCACTGATCACGCTGCGAACCAGCCCCCTGGCCCGCGTGCGCGTCGATCTCAGTCGTTTCACGCCGCTGCGCCCAGGCGTTTACGCCTCGCTCATTGATGGCATGACCATCGATGAAAATACCGAAGAGTTTGATCTGCATGTCGAGGCCGGGACGGTGTTCGGTACCGTTCAAATTACCTGAGCAACTCACCGCAAATCCACAATCAACGTAACGAGCGCGCCTATGGTAGACCACGGGCACGCTCGTTCTTTTTCTGGCTTCCGCGCGTTAGAGTGACCGCAGCGGAATGATCTCCTGCGGTGACTTCCCGCGCAGGTGCCGAGGTACCACCGGCGGACACTTCCAGGCATCTGCCGGGGTTTCCATCCTGGTTTCAGAGAATTTCGGCAGAATGCCACACGCGAAACACTGGTTGCGGCAGTCCTGCCGGGTTTCGCCGCGCTGTGACATCAGGTAATCCTCGATCAGGAATTTCTTCTTGACTGCCGCGTCGATATGATCCCAGGGCAGCGTCTCATCAACGGAGCGCACGCGGTGGGTGTAGAACGCGATATCCAGGCCGGCCTCCTCAAACGCCCGTTCCCACGCGGAGTGGTTGTGGTATTCCTGCCACGCGTCGAATTTCGTGCCGAGTTCCCAGGCCCGCCGTATGACCTGTCCCAGACGGCGATCGCCCCGGCTCAGAAAGGCTTCCAAGAGCGTTTCGTCTGGGTTATTCCAATGCAGGCGCAGCCCCTGTCCGCGCAGATTCTGCTGGAGCAGCGCCTGCTTGGCCTGAATCTGGTCCAGCGTATCGACCGGCACCCATTGGAATGGCGTATGCGGTTTGGGCACAAACGTGCTGACGCCGACGTTTACGGTCGCTTTCCTGCCGTGTATCTTGCGGCCCTCGGCCAGCACGGCTTGCGCCAGGTCGGCGATCGCCTGCACGTCTTCCAGCGTCTCGCTGGGATGCCCGATCATGAAATAGAGCTTGATGGTCACCCACCCGCGTTTGTACACTTCGCGCGCTGTCGTCAGAAGCTGCTCGTCGGGCACGGATTTATTGATGATGTCGCGCATGCGTTCGGTGGCCGCTTCGGGGGCGAAAGTGAACCCGCTGCGCCGGTTATCCTGCAGCGCATCCATGAGATCGATGCTCACCGATTCGATGCGCAGACTGGGCAAACTCACGCCGACATTCCGGCCCTCAAAGCGCTGCCCGATAGCGCGCACCAAATCCATCACATGGGTGTAATCTGACGACGACAGGCTGAGCAGCCCGACTTCGTCAAACCCGGTGTTACGTACGATCTCTTCCGCCGTGGCCACGATTTCCTCTACCGTGCGCTCGCGTACCGGGCGCGTAACCATGCCCGCGTGGCAGAAGCGGCAGCCGCGCGTGCAGCCGCGCATGATCTCAATCGGCGCGCGGTTGTGGACCGTGTCGACATGCGGCACGAGGAACCGGGTGAACGGCTTGGGCAGCACCGGGACGATCCGCTTGCGAACCACTGCCGGCACGTCCGTCACCGTGGGTACGATGCGATCAACCGTGCCATCAGCCCGATATGTCGCCTCGTAGAAGCGCGGGACATACACCCCCTCGATGCCTGCCAACGCGCGCAACTGCTCCTCACGTGTCGCACCCTGCATCGATTGCAACGTCCGGCTGACATCCAGAATCACCTCCTCCCCTTCGCCAATGGCAAACGCATCGATGAAATCGGCCATGGGTTCCGGGTTGAAGCACGCGTGTCCGCCTGCCAGCACCAACGGGAACTGCTCGTCACGTTCCCGCGAAAGGACGGGCATGCCCGCCAGGTCCAGCATATTGAGCACGTTCGTATACAACTGCTCGTACGGCAAACTGATAGCGAGCAGATCGAAATCCTGTAGCGGGTGTTTGCTCTCCAACCCGTACAGCGGAATTCTCTCGCGCCGCATGACGGCTTCCATGTCAGCCCAGGGGCTGAATACACCCGATCCGCGAACATATCCGGCTGGTCGTTGATGATGCCGTACAAAATCATCAAGCCCAGATTGGACATCCCGAGATCGTATATGTCTGGAAACGCCATCGCGACGTGAAAATCAACGGCGTCCCACGCTTTGACCACACTGTTGAATTCGCCGCCCACATAGCGGGCCGGTTTTTGTACAGAGAGCAGCACGCGATCGAGCGTGCGTTCGATAACTTCAGGAGTCGGCTGTGTTCTGCGCTGCATGCTGCGATGACCGCCTTTCACAACTCACTTCGATGCCTGCCAAGAGTATTGCATTATAGCATACTGGTCAAGAGCTTCTTCAGCCTTTGGCCGCTTTGAAAGCTGCCAACGCACGCGCACGCGCAACAGCATGCGGGATGATTGGCGGCGGATAATTGCGCGGCGGGTGTTCCATCTCCCACGGTGCGTGAATGAACGCGGCCGGAACCCCGCTCAGCTCTGGCACCCAGCGCCGGATATAGGCCCCGTCAGCATCGTACTGCCTCGACTGACTCACTGGGTTGAAGATGCGGAAATAGGGCTGAGCATCCGTGCCGGTGCCAGCAGCCCACTGCCACCCCCCGTTGTTTGCCGCCAGATCGCCGTCGATAAGCTGCCGCATGAAATACCGCTCGCCCTCCCGCCAATGAATCAGCAGGTCTTTCGTGAGGAAACTCGCCACCACCATCCGCGCCCGATTCGGCATCCAGCCGATCTGATTCAACTGCCGCATCGCGGCATCAATCACAGGATAACCGGTGCGGCCCGCCTGCCATGCCGCGAGATCGTCGGGTGCATCACGCCACGCGACCCGGTCGTACTCGATTCTGAAATTCTCCCGCACGACGCGCGGAAAATGATACAAAATGTGCACGTAGAACTCTCGCCATATGAGTTCGTCGATCCAGGTCATCACTGAGGCCCTCCCTGACTCGGTTGGGGCTGCGTCACCGGCCGCGCGGGCCGCCGCATAGACCTGCCGGGGTGACAGCAGTCCGAAATGTACATAAGGCGACAGATACGACGACCCCACCGGCGGATTCTCTGCAAACGGATCGCTGACCAAGCGATTGCGCGCCTCGTGATATTCGTAAATCGGCCCTGCCGCGAACCGCTCTAGGCGGCGCAGAGCGTTCCCCTCGCGAGCATCAGGCACATCGATTATCGCGCTGAATCCAAGGTCGGCAGCACTTGGAACCGCGTCTGACGGACCCGACCACAGCGCTCCCGCCGCGATCCGGGTCCGCTCGGGTTGGGCGGGTTCGGGCAGCGCCCGCCAGCGGCGTTTGAACGGTGTATAGACCACAAACGGGAAGCCGTCGGCCTTGACGACTGTTCCCGGAGGCCGAAGCACTGCATCCTCGTACACATGCAAAGGGACCGGCAGCGCGGCTGCGGTTTGTGCATCGCGCCCGCGCGCATACGGCGAGTAATCAGCATTGGCGTAAACAGCCTGTGCCGCGAATTCGCGCGCGACTTCCGGCAGCACGCGGTCCGGAACGCCACGCCGGATCAATAAACTGCCGCCATTTCGTTGCAGCGCGTCATCCAGGGCACACAACGCACTGAGCATGAACGTCACGCGTGCCGCCCCTACGCGAAATCCACTCAACAGAACCGGGTCTAGAATAAAGAGCGGCACGACGCGCCCACCGCTATCGAGTGCCGCCTGCAATGCTTTGTTATCCTCCAGGCGGAGATCGCGGCGGAACCACTGAATGACCACACGTTCTGTCATAGTGACCCCGTTTCCGAAGCCGCCGCAGGCTCGGGGTGGAGCGGTACAAGACACAGCCTGTGGGCGAAGTCCGTTTTATCCTCCGACATACACACCGCGCCTGCGAGTCATAACGCTGCGCAAACCGGCGACCGGTTCATTACACGTGGAGCAAACCCATTCGTGTCCCACCCATCGAGTGCCCATGTATCCCCACTTGCAGCCACACCCGCAAAATGCGCTCAGCGGGTTCAATAGCAGAGTGTAGCAGAAGCGAATCGTCGCGACCGCTAGGGGGTGATTAGCGCTAAATCGCCGTTGACATCCCCTGAAAACCAGTTATAATTTTCACCGTTCTCGCCCTAAGCGGAACGCCGAGGTAGCTCAGTTGGTAGAGCACTTGACTGAAAATCAAGGAGTCCCCAGTTCAAGTCTGGGCCTCGGCACACAAAACCCCTGCCAAATAAGTTTGGAAGGGGTTTTTGTTACCTTGCTGCTCAATCGTTTTCAGTTCACACACCCGTCGCGTGTTGAATGAGTTCAACCACTTCCGGAAAATCGATCCCCAGCGACCGCACCTTATCCAGCGTCGGAATGCCGTTCTGATCCCAACCCCTGTCGTCCGTAAACCGCTTCCATAAGCTGCTCGTACTGGTCCTCCCGATAACGACGCAACCGCACGACCTTGTCCTCGACCGTCATGTTTTCGGGGTCAACGCCCACCTGGTCGCGCAACTGGTTGTCGTAGCGTTCGGCGCGTGACTCATACTCGTCTACCGTGACGGGCCCCATCGCCCGGTAAGGCAGATAATCGTGCTCGCGCGTGCCATAGCCCAGCTTAAGCGCCACGATCCGTTGGAAGTTGTAGACCCGCTCCGACTGCGCGACCAAATCTTCAGCGGTCGTGGGGTTGCCCGTTAACCCTTCGTACAGCCAGGTGTAATTCTGAACGTGTTCTGGCACCTTGTTCGGCTCGGCAGTCTCTTTATTGTTGGCGGGCATGATGTCGTTCCAGGGCAACTTACACAACCCGTGCAAACTGAACCAGGTGCGCCACAGGGGGAAGTAGTGCAGCGCCTCGGCTTTGGCCTCGAAGGTGGGCAGTTCCTTGCGCACCATATCCATGAAAATGAGCCAGGCTTCGTCGTGTTGGGCACCCTTCAACGCCATGCCGTAGCCACCCTGCTGGGCCAGCGACTCCTTAGTGACGTATTCGGAGATCTCCATCCCTTTGACTTCCATGCCGATATCCTGCACGAACTGTGGATCGGCGCCGTACTTCTCGACGAACAGGCGCTTCATGTAGCGCACACCCTGCCCTACGATCAGGCCAAAACCTTCTCCGCGCACCATCTGGTGCAGCAGTTCCAGCGCCCCCTCCGCATTCCCCCAGGTGAGGCGAATCCCCCCGGTGATTTCCTCGTCAATGATACCCGCCTCGTAACACTCCATCGCAAAGGCGACCGAATTGGCGAATGAAATCGTGTCGATGCCGTACGTATCGCAATAGAAATTCATCTCCACGATAGGCAGCGGGTCGAACACGCCGATGTTGGATCCTTCCCCGGCGATGGTTTCGTATTCCGGCCCATCAACCAGCACGATCTGCCCCTCATAGGGTCCGGTCCGCAGGTGGAAGTGATCGACCCCGTGCGCACAGGACAGCGTGCACCCGTACCAACAGCCGTCGGGGATACCTTGTGTATACAGACGGCGCCACACTTCTGTGTCCAGTTGATCGGCGTCTGGATGCGAGCCGAAGCGGTAATTGCAGACCGGCAGCAGGTCGAATTCGTTCATAATGGGCGGCAGATGTCCGGTCCCCACTTTGCGCATTTCGTTCTGCTTGCCATCCAACTCAGCGATTTCTTTGTTGATGCGCTGACCTGCCCGGCGGATCAGCTCCATGTTGGCGGGATGATTGCTGTCGCCTTTCATCTGGCCGTAACGCACCACGATCGCTTTGATATGCTTGTGCCGGAAGACGCGCCCTGCTCCGCCCCGGCCAGCCTGTTTGATGCGGGTTTTCTGGCGGCGCACGTCATACCAGCTGAAATTCAGGCTGGCGTAGCGCGAATATTCCGCGCCCTGCCCAGACGACACGATCGACACGCTGCGCCGGTCTTTCTCATCCTGCGCGTACATTTCTGTCAACACGTCGGTGAGCAGATGGGTGTCAAGCTCTTCCAACGGGGCGTCTTCAAGCGTAACCCGACCCGCGTCGCCATCGATCACGATAATAACTTCCCGATCGGCGATGCCCACGATTTCCAAAGCATCCCAGCCGGAGAACTTGAGGTAAGGGCCGAAGTAGCCGCCCACGTTGCTGTCAATCACCGAACCGGTCAGTGGCGAGACGGTGACGACGGTCGATTTGCCCGAACCGGGATAGGCCGTGATCCCCCCAATCGGCCCCCCGGCTACGACAATCGGATTTTCTCGGATCATCCCATTTAGTATCGCCGCTGATGGCATTCCACAACAGCCACAGGCCAAAGCCCTTGCCGCCTGTGAACACATCCTTCATGTCCTGGGTCACGGGTTTGCTGGTAATAGCGCGCCTGGACAGGTCAATACACAACGTCTGGTTGGCATAACCGCGCTCAACCGGCCGCACATCGTAGGTGAACTCGGCCAGTACGACATGGCTCTCTTTGAGCTGATCTGGGGTCATACTTGTCATTGAAGACTGCACTCCTCACTTCACAGGCTAAATAAACAGTATTTCACTCCTACATCTCATCATACCCGATGTCACCGGCCGTGTCAGGGGCGTTCTACCGAAAGACGCGCAGAAAAGGTACTTTTGGCAGAAAAATCGGTGTTACAATCGAGGAGTCCTGGCCTCCAATGCACGCTCCAGAAGGTGAGATAACCAGCCGCCATGCCAAAGCCCAAGCTCTATTTTGTGTCATCAAATGCGGAAAAGTATCGCGAAATCCGGGGGGTGCTGGCCGAGTGCACGATTGACACCGAGCGCATTGTCGTAGACCTGCCGGAAATCCAATCGCTCGATCCTGCCCAGGTTGCTGCCTACAAAGCCCAAAAAGCGTATGAGCACATCGGGCATAATTGGGTGCTGGTGGAAGACACGGGCTTGGCGATCGACGCCTGGAATGGTTATCCTGGGGCGCTGATCAAATGGGTGCTCGGTGCCGTGGGTGAAGCCGGGCTGTGCCGCCAGCTCGACGCCTGGAAAGAGCGCAGCGCCACCGCTACGGTTGCCCTGTGCCTGTATGATGGCTACCACCTTCACACGTTTACGGGACAAGTACATGGCGTGATCGCACAGGAGCCGCGCGGCGATCATGGGTTTGGGTGGGACAGCATCTTTTGCCCAGACGGATTTTCTGTCACTTACGGGGAAATGCTGCGCGAAGAGAAAATGCAGATCTCGATGCGGACGCGCGCGCTGGACGGGCTGCGAGATTTTCTCCTGACTCCCCTTGAACGCTGACGGGACTGCTCAGGCCCGCAGACTACTCCGTGGCAGGTTCTGTACCATACGCGCGCGGTGATACTCCTCATCGTTCATCTGGCCGAGCTGCCATGCATGGAACAACACGCGCCGCAACGCTGACAGCATCTTGTTGACGGTCGCTGGCCGGTAATGGGCGATCAGTGCCGCGCGCAACCATACCACGTGATGTTCGCGCAGTGCTCCCCAATCCAACGAAAAAACATCGAGCTGGTCGTCGCTCAGGAGACGGGCGATCGCGTTAAGCGACTGAAAAACCCGCCGCCGTGAGCCTTCGGATAAACTAGCCATGTACACCACAGCCGGGTGCTGGGCCAGCGGCCGCGCACCGTCTAGCATCAGTTCGTGTGGCTGAAAACCCCGTGAGTTCACCTGCAGATCGCCAAGATCGTCCGTCATTGACAGTCCTCGCTGCTTCATGGGACAACCCCACCCCTGTCATTGTAACACACTCTGAATTCGCCATCGGTCGAGGGAGCCGTAGAAGGTCCCGCCCTTCGCCTTAGAGCGAGGCTTCCTGTACAATAAACTCACGCGCGAAGCGAGAAGTCTCTAGCCGTCTGTATGTGGAGGGCAGGTGCCTGAGTCAACAGCCTACCACCTGGAACGTTTCTATTTCGGCAACCTGCTGGTCGCCGGGAAACGCCCTTCAGCCACGCCAGGAGTTGTGGCCCGCACAGCGGGCGTAGCACCTGAGCACGTGAATGAGTGTTTGCGCCTTGCGAAATTGATCCCGCCGTCCAGGGTCGAAGTCACGCCAGAGATGCCGGGAGCCCTGGCGCTGTTGCGCGGAGAAACCATCGATTTCATTCTCGTCAAGGCGCAGCACAGCGACACGGGTAACCCCCAGATGCTTTATATCCTCGCGCCTGTAGCTCCGCTGCGAGCATTAGGCGGGAACGTCTTGGCGCTGCGGTCACTGGCTATGATGGGCATGCCGTCATTTTCAGAAGTGCGCAAGGATTTGCAACCCTTCGACTTGGGGGAACTCGCGCCGCCTACTGTCGATGCGCAGATTGACGCTCTAAACACCCTCCTGTTGTACTGCCAGGATTCATTCAAAACGGTAGAAGGCATCCTGGCGGCTCTGGTGCAAGGCTGGCCCATCGCGATCGTCAACAGCCCTCCCTCAGCCGAGCTGCGACTGCGCTTCATGCAAGGCTTGCTGTGCCTGCTGCCGGTACCGGCCCGCGTGGGAATCACGTTTGCGACGCATGTCAACGATCCCATGAGCGTCGCCGCCCAGATCAAATTCATGACTCCACGTGCCAGCCCTGCGCAACATCTGGTCTTCGACTGGAAAAACGGCAAATTGCTCACACCGCCTCCCCAGGATTCCTACAGCCGGTACATCGTCGCGCAGCTCCGGCTTGACGCGTCACTGGTTATCGAGCAAACCGAGGAATTGTCGCGGACAGCCGTCTGGCGCGCCATGCATAAAGAGAATCTCTCGCGTGCTCTGGCCTGGGTCTCACGCCGCGCGGCGATCGACCAAACCGTGCGTGAAGGTCAACCCGCCGATCGCGAGCTTGTGACCTCTATCCTGCAAGAGGATCCCACACTTACGGACGAACTCCGCCAGCGCTATGTCCGGCACCTTCTGGCATTTGCGTTGGCACTCGATGAGCCGCGAATCGGTGGACGTCGTGCCGGTTGTATGCCTGACCAATCCCGGTGTCGCCCAATCAGTGGTGGAGCAACTACGCGCGGCGGCAGAAAACAAGCAAGGTCTGTTCGTTTTCAATCTGGTCGAGCGCTGGCTGGTTACGATCTCCGAAGCGGCTGAATTGCCCTGGCAGCCCACACTGCACACGGCTGCCCGCCAACACATGCGGGCGCTGCTTGACGAAAACGACATCGCGCAGGTTATTCAGTTTCTCGCACGGTTGCAGAACGCCCAGCCCATTCTGCATATCGAGGAAGTACTGCCGGACATTGTGCGACTGGGTATCCCGGCGGCCCGCCAACACACCGAATTGGCTCATGCGCTGTTTCTGTCCGCCGTACGGGCGCTGCCACCGGGCGAACTGCACCGGCTGCTGCTTGACAAAGAGTTTATGAGGCAACTGCCTCCCGCTTTGCAAACTGCCGCCGTTTACCTGCACCCTGCGTCGCGTCAAGCGGCCCCCGCCTCCGTTCTGGACCAAGGTGCGCGCGCGTTTGGCCCTGAGATGTGCATTCTTGTCCTGACACGTCTCGTCGAATGCGCTGTCTTTATTCGTCGCACAGACCTGATCGACACGGCGGCGCTGCAAGCGCTAGCGACGATGGCTCATTCACCTCAAGCCGAAGCGTTCCGCCCTCTCGTTCAACAGGTAGTCGAGGAACTGGGTCAGCCCGTCGTGGTCCAGACGCTCGATCCTATGGCTCAGCGGTTACTGGTTCAGCTGCTCCTCGAAATTCATATTTTCGATGCCGCGGTCGCCCTGTTGGAGTTCTACCAAAATGTATTGTTCGGGCAGGAGCGCCAAGACGAGTTCGTGCGCCTGGCGCGCGATGTGTTCCGCGAGGCTGTGCTTTCGACCGACGCCATGACCGAGGCATTGGCCCATCTCGAAGGCAGCCAGATTCGCCCGGAGCCACGTGCGACCATCTACGTCAACGCGCTGGCTGCTATGCAGTGGGCGGACTCACAGGATTATGCCGCCCGCCGCCTCACGACCATGATCTTCAACGACAATACTCTGGTAGGAGCCGTGGGCAGCGAGCAAATCCTCCGATTGCTAGATTTCCACGCGCGCCATCAGAACGCGCTGGACGCGCTGCGCGTAGGGGCTGGTCTGGTGGATTACAACTTGCAAAAAGGGATGGAAGGGGCTAAGTGGATCACCCGCATGTGGCCATCGATCACATGGAATGAGTCTGTGCAAGGAGCCGCCCGCGAACTACTCCGCCGCTTCATTCGCGGTGCGCCGCCAGAACAGGTGCCGCAACTGATCCCGTACTTAACAACCGAGCTTGGTCCAGAAATTGGCGGGTTGCTGCGCGCCACCGATCTCTTGAATCATGTCACGGACGGCGTCGATCTATTGGAATTCGCTGAAAGTGTCCTGACCACAGCCCAGCTTTTGGTGGATCTGGCAACGGTTTACCATGCCAACAAAGAACTCCCGCCCAAACATCGTCTGAAACGCGATCTGGACACGATGACGGGCGGTCTATCGGAGCAAGAACGCAGGCAGGTTGCCGAAAACATCCTCGTCTTGACGCGCACCGTTTACAATTTAGGACGCGCCCGCACACACAAACAGGGGCGGCTGCCCGCGGATGAGGCGCTCACTCAAACACAGATCGTCCCGCAAAACGGCGTCGATTTGCTGCGCTTTATGGGGGGCCATTTCGCTGATCGACAAGACTTCCCGCTTGATTTTTCCCGTGAAGAAATGGCACACCTTTTTGGCACGCGCTCAGCCGCCATGTTTCTGCGCGAGACGAGCGTCGCGCGGCATCTGCTGCAATCGCTTCAACTGGCGTTTGAACGCCATCGAAACCCACAGATCACGACCGACGTGCTCATCGCAGAACTGGGCAGCCTGTGGAACAGCCTGTCGTTGTACAATCAACGCCGCATCCGCGAACCCTTTGCACGCGCATGCCAACATCTTGCCGATGTGCTGGCCGTCATGGCCGACCAAGCCAACGAACGCATTTTTGCGGATAGCGGCATCGGTCGCCAGCTCGAAAGCGGGGAGCGCCAGCCAGAATCCTCATTGGAAAGCCTGCGCTGGATTTACGGATATTTCGCGCGCAAGCACATTCGCACTCACACGTAACCGCTTGATTCGGAGCCAATGATGAATCGCTCTTGGCTGAAAGCAGGCCTATGCTATCTCTGCCTGGTCAGCGTGCTGCTGGGATGCACTTCCCAGAACTCGCCCGATAGTTTGTCCGAAACGGCAACAGTGTCGAACACTCCCCCACCCACGCCGGGGGCAGATATGCTGCGCGTCAACGGGACGTTCCCGACCGGGTCTCGCCTGCGCGTCACGGTGCCATCCATCAAGCTGCTCAACCGTCCAACTGATCACGATGTCCAGATTTTCGCCGTGCTGGCCGATCCACTCGGCACGTATTCATACTTGCTCTATCCAGCCAACCGCTCCGGCGTCCTAAGCGACGAGATCGATCTGACTCCTTCGCCGCTCGAAATCGGCCTGGGCGAAGACACGACCAGTATCAGCTTGTGGCTCCTGGCCGTCCACAACACACACTACATCACCAGCGAATCATTCGGGATCGAGGCACTGGCCGCCAGCCTGGGATTCGGATTCCGCAACTGGTTGGCGCATGGCGATCCGGCGGACGATCCGTTGGCGGCTGTGATCGACACCTCCGACAGTGCTTTGTACGATTGGTTTGGCGAGATCGACGTGCTCAGCCAGCTTATGGTCACGTTCCACGCCGATCAAAACTGGGACATCGGGCTGGACTCTCAACGCGCGCCCGACGCAGGCATGTACGCTGTCTACACCGTGCAGTTCATTTCCGCCGAAGAGGCCGCGCTGATCCCCACACTCACGCCTGATAAGATCTCCGCCACACCTTCAGACGCCTATGCCCTGATCGTGGACGAAGACTTCGACAATGGCAGCAGCACGCTGACCTGGTTTGAGGGCCAGGACAGTACCTATTCCAACCGCCTCACAGACGGGGCCTATGAAATCCGTCTCACAGATATCGTTAAGCGCGAATTTGGGCTATCGTGGGGGTCCGCAGAGGGGTTGTGGCTGAGCAACTACCGCGTGGAGGCCGTCATCCGGCTCGTCGAGGAGGATGTGGTCGACGCGCGCTATGGCATTTGGTTCAACTACCAGGATGATTACAACTTTGACTATTTCGGCGTCTCCAACACTGGCGAATACCGGGCGGCTGTGATTCTGCGCAACCGCAGCCAGATCGAGATTCAGAACTGGACGCCATACCCCGCCGTACGACCGGGCGCGACGAGCAACACCCTCTTTCTGCAATCCTCCGCCGATGGCACCATTACACTGGCCATCAACGGCGAAACCGTCAAAACTTTTCAGGACACATCGTTCGACAGCGGATCGGTCGCCTTTTTCTGTTATGCGCGCAGCGTCCCGGCCACCTGCCGTTTGGAACATCTGCGCATCTGGCAGCTATCAGGATAGCCCCGCATGCCTTTCACCTATTCCACGTTTGACGCGTTCTGCCAAGCTGTTTCCAGCAAGCCGACGTTCACCGTAACTGATTATCTACGGCAGACCGAGCAAGTACCCGGCATGTTTGTCATCTTGCGCTTTGATGTGGACTACCGCGAATCCCATGCGATCCACCTGGCGCAATTGGCGCATTCTCACGCGCTGCGGGGGTCTTTCTATTTCCGTCATCACGCTACCGGCTTCGATCTTGAAACAATTTACAACGTCGCTGCCCTTGGTCATGAGGTAGGATACCATTTCGAGACTCTCGACACATGCAGGGGAGATTTCGACCGGGCGGGTGCCCTGTTTGTGGAGCATATCGCCGCGCTGCGTCGTGAAGGCGTCCAGGTGAGCACGGTAGCAGCCCACGGCAGCCCACCCGCCTCGCCCACCTACCGATCGAATCGAGATCTGCTTGTACAGCAGCCAGAACTGCTCACACAGGCGGATATCATCGGGGAGACAACTCTTAGCATCGATTTTTCGCGCGTGGTGTACATTTCCGACGCCTATTGGCATTGGCGCCACTACGACATCCCCGCCCCCGGTAACATGGGCCAGGCCATAACCCTATCTGAGGCGCTAGAAGCCTGCCAGGGCCGTCAGACCGGGCTGTACGTAACTTTTCACCCGCACCAGTGGTTTGCCAGCCCGTTAAGCGCCACTTATTACCGCTGGCGACAGCGCATCGGCGCCCATGTTCTGCCGGTGGTCAGGCGTACTAGACCGTTACGCAAACCTAAAGCCTAGAAACCGATCAATCTGGGCACGAGCAGCAGCAGTGTTCCCGCGCAGATCTGGCAGAAGAAACTGGCAGCTAACCCGTGCCGCCAGTTGACGTAACTGTACAGAAAATTGAGCAGCACCAACGCTGTCCCAAAGACTACGCCAACCACCGGCGCTTCGCCCAGTCCCAGGTTAGGAAAAAACATCAACATCGACCAGATACTCGCCATGATAGCGACCACCGGTATCGGGTGGACGCGCTGCATCGCGCCGCGAAAGAACAGCGCCTCCGCGACCGGCATCACAAAAATCGTCGCCTGAAAGACCCAGCTATCGGTCAGGGCACCGCCCGCCCCAAACAATCGTTCTGAGGCTGTCTTCAGCGTGTCCGATCCAACCAACATCATGGCGCCGCCGGTGAAGATCCCCAGGCCAATACCCCACAACAGGTCGCCTGGATCGGTCACCTTCAGCCGGATGCCGCTACCCAACAAAAACGCCATCCCGCCCATCGCCGCCATGAACGTCCACAGCAGCACGTAACGTGTGCTGGCCGGGATGGGAGTCAGGCCAACGCTTAGCGCCATAGCCAGGATGTACCCAAAGACCGGGTCCAGGTCCTGGCGCATGCTGCGCGTAGCGTGTTCGTCCGGGTCATCGTCATCGAGGTCGCGCTCATCGCGCCGCACCGGGATCGCCTGAGGAGGGCCACTGCGCAGACGACGATCGCGCGGCAGCATCATACGCCGTGGCTCGACCTCATCTTGCGGGTCGTCTGGATCATGGGGCAGAAAAGTCACGCCAGCACCCTTTGCAGCGCCACCAGGACCTGGTCGATATGTTCAGGTTTCACCCAATAATGGGTTACCGCGCGAAAACGCCGGTCGTCCATAGCCATCATCAGGATATTGTCCGCTTTCAACCGTTCCGCCACCTGCGGTGCGCTGAGAGTAACATCGTCACGCAGACCGAAAAACACCATATTGGTCTGCACGCGGCTGAAATCGACTTCGATCTGCCGCATGTTGGCCAGCCCATCGGCCAAACGCCGCGCATTCGCATGATCTTCGCCCAGGCGCAACGTCATCTTTTCCAGGGCGATCAGACCCGCCGCGGCCAGAATGCCGACCTGACGCATCCCACCACCCAACACTTTGCGAATGCGGCGCGCCTTGCTAATGAACTCTTCTGTGCCGACCAACACCGAACCGACCGGCGCGCACAATCCTTTTGACAAACAGAATGTGACGCTGTCTGCCGCCGCTACCAGGTCGGCCACATCGCAGCGCAGCGCGGTCGCGGCGTTGAAGATACGCGCCCCATCAATATGCAAGGCGACGTCCCGCGCCTGCGCAATTTCGCCCACCGCGTCCGTATACGCCTTCGTGATCGGAATACCGCCGACCGTCCCCTGCGTATTTTCCAACGCGATCAGGCGCGTGCGGGGAAAATGGATATTGTCGCCCCGAACAGCGCCTTGGATGGCGTCCAAAGGTAATGTGCCATCAGGCTGCACGGGGACTGTGTGGGGCATGACGCCCCCCAGAGCCGCGATCCCGCCCACTTCATACACAAACGTATGCGCTTTGTCGCCCAGGATGACCTCGTCTCCGCGCCCGCAGTGCGTCAGGACCGCGACGAGGTTGCCCATCGTACCACTGGTGACAAACAACCCGGCTTCCTTACCCAAGCGCCGAGCGGCTTCCTCTTGGAGCCGGTTAACCGTTGGGTCATCGCCCAACACATCGTCACCAACTTCTGCCGCCGCCATAGCTTGCCGCATTTCCGGCGTGGGCCAGCTTACTGTATCACTCCGCAAATCTATCACATTCATCGAATTTGATTGCTCCCACGGGGTCAAAAACCCGCCCGGCGTATATAGTACGTCGGGCGAGATTAATCTCATAATGTCTCACTAGACCGCAACCCGCTCAGAACAGCGACGAGACGGTCGACGCAAACACACACGCCCCAACGCACACCAGCAGCGTCAGAACAATCATCACGATGGGGATCGTTGTGGCGGTCACCATGGCCGTCGGCAAGAAGAACAGGACCTTAGCAGCAAGCCCTACCCACTCCGGAACTTCTTGAGTGTCAGCGAACTGGGTCGGCGATCCCACGTATTCGACCCGATCGTCACGCTGCCCGGAATCGTGCTGCCCTTCGCTCATCCCCTGGTCCTCGCACTGCTTTGTCCGATCAACCACCCTGCTTCGTGGCTAGTACCGCTTGACAATCGTCCGATAGACGGCGGGCTGGCGCGTCTGAAGGGTTTGGAACTCCTCACGGCACTTCCGCACTTCGTCCAGATCCACACGCGCCACGCAGTACCCCTCACGCGGCTCGCCACTTTCGGGATCCTTCTCTTCGGCGAGCGAGGCGTAAATCTTGCCACGCGGGCCGACAATCATGCTCTCGCCGCCAAAATTGAGCGTCACGTCTTCGCCCACGCGGTTGGAAGCCGCGACATACAGCGCGTTTTCGAACGCGCGCGCACGGACGTAGGTACGCCACTCTTCAATCTGGGCGGTTTCCCAGTTGGCCAGCACGCACAGCAGGTCGGAACCATCCAGAGTCAGCGAGCGCGCCACTTCTGGATAGGCCAGGTCCCACCCCAGCATCAGGCCAATATTCCCGATCTCAGTCTCGAACACAGGCAGGCGGAACCCTTCACGAAACGCCATGCGTTCCTCACCGCGCAGATGAACCTTGTTATAGCTGCCAACCAGTTCACCGTCAGGACCAACCAGTGCCGCCGAGTTGAAGAGCACGCTCTCCACACGCTCTTTCGTCACCAGTCCAAACGCAATATACACGCCGAACTCAGCCGCGCGCTGAGACATCAGATTGACCGTTGGGCCGGGAATACGCTGCGCCAGCTCGGTGAACTTCACTCCCAACTCGTAGCCACTCGTTACCAGCTCAGGGAACACAATCAAGTCCACCTTTTGCTGTGACGCAATCTTGGATACGAAATCGGACATCTTCACAAGATTATCTTCCGGCTCACCCAAAGCCGGTTTCATCTGGACAGTTGCGATGGTAATTTCACGCATGGGAACTCCTCATCAGGGGAATGGGTTATCGGTCGCCGTGCCGAGTTGAAGATAGGTCTCGTCAGAGCCTTAATGTAGCCTTAAATAGGGGGAATTGTCAAATCGGGAGGGCGACCAGAACACATGAGCGAGATACGGTAATCAATCTGGATGCGGCCACCGCAATCCAACAGACGGAGCGCGCACATTCGGGCTGCAATCTGACCGATTAGGCGGTTTCTGGTGATTGGTTCAGCGAATCCAGCACGGCCAAAATCTCGGAGTTGGGTGGAATATCGCTCATCGCGTCACCGTAATGGCGATAATGGACCTGTCCCTGTTTGTCGATGACCAGCAGCGCGGGCATCCGGCCTAACTTCAGCCATTTGACCTGTTGCCCAAACAGCCTGGCAACGTCGTGTTTGGGATCAGCCAACCCGACAAACGGCAGGTGTTCCGCCTGCCAGTAGCGGCGAAACGCCTTGCGGTTTTCCGGACCCACTACGAGAATCTCAGCGTTCCGCGTCTTGAACTCTTCGTAATCCTGGCGCAACTGCGCCATGTGCGCGCGGCAGTAGGGTCACATGAAGCCGCGATTGAGCACCAGGACAACATGCTGATGATTGCGAAAGTCGGACAGCCGGACTTCCCTGCCTGTCGTATCGGTTAGCGTAAAATCAGGCGCTTGCACTGCCACATCTACACTACGATCACCCATGCGTTCCTTCTTTGCGCGTGAAATCAGGGATTTCTCTTTTCAGACTATAAGGCCGGCATCAGGAGATGGCCACGCTCTCTAAGCACCTTCTCATGAAGGCCGGCCTGCGTTCAGCGCGGCAGCTTGTCGAGAATGTTCTGCAGCGGACCGGGCAGCGGAGCCTCGACGGTAAGTTCGTCGCCCGAAGCAGGCGACACAAACGTGATCGACGCGGCGTGCAGAAAAAAGCGCTTGAGTTTGATGCGCTGCTTGCGCAGGCCGTATACCGTATCGCCCACGACCGGATGGCCAATGAAGGCCAGATGCACGCGAATCTGGTGAGTGCGTCCGGTACGGGGGAATACTTCAAGCAGCGTGTGCTGGTCATAGTATTCCAATATATGAAACTCGGTGACAGCTTCGCGACCATCACGTGCTACGGCCATACGTTTGCGCTGCTTTGGATCGCGGCCAATTGGCGCGTCGATCAATCCTTCGGGCGTCTCTGGCAAGCCATCCACCAAAGCGATATAACGCTTGTGCACTTCCCGGTTCTTAAATTGGTTGCGCAGATGATCCAACGCTTCGGCCGTCTTTGCGATCAGGATCACACCGGAGGTGTCTTTGTCGAGCCGGTGTACGATTCCAGCCCGGCCCGGCTCGCTAAAATCCGCAATATGAGGCCAACGCGCCAGGATTGCGTTCACCAGCGTCCCAGACTCGTGGCCATAGGCCGGATGAACAACCATACCCGCCGGTTTGTCCACCGCGGCGACTTGCTCGTCTTCGTACAATACGGCCAACGGCACATCCTCAGGCTGGGGAACCTGCTCCACCTGCGGGATGGCCAGCATGACTTGTATCACCGCCCCGCTTTCCACGCGGTGTGACGCTTTCACGGCCTTGCCGTCCACGGTCACCAACCCATCGCGAATCATGACCTGAATCTGGGCACGGGACAGCGCATCAAACCGCGCCGCCAGGATTTTGTCGATCCGTTCGCCACTGCTTTCAGCGGCGAATTCAACACTTTGGTGCTCGCTCATCGATCATCTCTCCCCATCAACCCCTTGCCCGCGGCGACAAACGCCCAAGATACTGATCATGAATCCGTTGCAGTCACGGCCCGGTGCCGCTAGAATGCAGAGCGGTTTGATACGACAGGAAGGAGCATTGGGTGGCCCCGACAGATCGTTTTGTCTCCGAGAACACGTTCCGTGTCCGTTACGCCGAAACTGATGCCATGGGCATCACACACCATTCCAATTACGTGGTCTTCTTTGAAGAAGCGCGCAGCCACTATTCTCGCGTCCAAGGGGCCGACTATGCCGAATTCGAGCGCAGTGGCTACTGGCTGACCGTCGCCGAAATTCACGCGCGCTATCTGGTACCCACGCATTACGCCCAGGAAATCTCAGCCTTGTGCTGGATCGAAGACCTGAAGAGTCGCGGGATCACGTTTGGCTACGAGATTGTCGACAGCAGCACGCGCCAGGTGTGCGTTACCGGGTTTTCAAAACACATCTGCATCAATCATCAGGGTCAGGTAGCCCGCATTCCGGATGCGTGGCTGGCCGCCATGCGCAAGGGACTGAGCGGCACGACCGATACATAATCTGGTCACAGATCAACCGGCTGGCCCATCACGCTGACATCGTATCCCGGTTGTGCGGCAACCGCGGCACGAAACGCGTCGTCGTGCAGCAGCGCCAACACATGTTGGATGCCCGGTAGATCGAGAAACGCAGCTGGCATGACCAGATCGTAGCGCTCGAATGTAATCGGCAGGAAATCCAGGTCGAGCGCGATCGCCGCGCTTCGAATGCCCATGCCACAGTCCGCGCTACCAGACACCACCGCCGCCGCAACGGCGAGATGGGTATATTCTTCGCGGTCATAGCCCTGCACCGTCTCCGGCGATATCCCCAGCTGGCTCAGCTCAAAATCGAGCAGCACGCGGGTTCCAGCGCCGCGCTGCCGGTTCACGTAACGTACACGCGGCAGGTCAGCCAGCGACTCAATACCCAACGGATTCCCCGGCGCGACGATCAAGCCTTGCTCGCGGCGGGCGAACGTCACTACCTTGACCGGCAGATCGCCAAGTGTGCGTTGAATATACGGGACGTTGTACTCACCTGTAGCGGGATCAAGCAGGTGCGTGCCGCTCAGATGAGCCTCGCCGCGCTTTTGGGCGACTAACCCACCCAGGCTGCCCACATTGGCCGAGGACAGCCGGAAGCCCGGATAGTGCACAGCGAGATATTGTCCCAGCAGATCGAGCATCGGATCGTGGCTGCCCACGACGACGACAGTCCGTGCGATCGCTTCGGGCGAGCGATAGAGCAGCACCTCGACCTCGCTGCCCGCATTCAACCCCTCGCTAAAACGGGGGATGTGCAGCAAGCCGTCCGCACGCACCAGTGAGGTGATCACTCCGGCTCCACGCGACAGCGGAGTCGCGAGGCGGCGATCGCCTACCTGCCCCACTGTCACGCGCACGAAATCGTCATCGCCGGTCGGCGATACAACCTTGCGCGTGAGCGTAGCGGTCATACGCGGGTAGTCGGGTACAGCCTGGCCCAACCAGCGAAACAGCAGCGGTCGCACAAAGATCTCGCCCGTCAGCGCCGCCGACACCGGGTAACCGGGCACGCCGATCACAGGCGTATCCTGCACGATCCCCATGATCACCGGGTGGCCGGGCCGCACAGCGACGCCATGTACCAACAGCGTCCCTGCTTCCCGCACGGCTCGTGCCGTGTAATCGCGCGCGCCAGCCGACGACCCGGACAATACCAGCACCAGATCGTGATCTTCGGTTGCGTCGATAATTGCGGATGTGATCGCCTGAATGTCGTCTGGCAGCGCCGCCCACCGCGTAAACTCTCCGCCAGACTGGCGTACCTGCGCGCCCAACACGATACTGTTGTATTCGATCACGTTGCCGGGACGCGGCGCGGCTCCCGGCATCACCAGTTCCGAGCCGGTCGGGAGGATCGCCACGCGCGGACGTCGCCGCACCGCTACGCTGGTGTGGCCGCACCCGGCAGCCGCCCCCAGATCGTGCGGGCGCAAGGTGTGATTGGCGGGCAAGACCAGTTCGGTTGCGACCATGTCCTCGCCCATCATGCGGACATGCTGCCACGGCACGACCGCGCTGCGAATCTCGATCGTGTCTTCGCTCGTCTGCTGGGTATGCTCAATCATGATGACGGCGTTGGTAACGTCCGGCAGTGGCGCGCCCGTGTTGACGGGTTCCGCCTGCTGCGGAACACGAAGCAGCACGGGGCGGGTTTCTGTCGCGCCTAATGTATCGACGGCCTGCACCGCATAGCCATCCATCGCCGCCGCGTGATAATGGGGCGAGCTGATTTTGGCCCATACTGGCTCCGCCGTGACACGCCCAAGCGCCTCGTCCAGGTCCACCCGTTCACCCGCCAGCGGCTGCCATTTCCCAGCGGCATCCAGCGCACTCTGCAGACGCGCCTGGGCTTCCGCCATCGGGACATCCTCAAGATAGAAGTCGCGTTCATCTGAAGGTTCTGTCGTGTGTGCCATCAAAACAAAGTAACCTCCGCCCGCGTGCCCTCACGTAACCCAGTCACGTCCATAGGGATTTTCAATAATCCATCCGCCCCTACCAGTGTAAAAATAAGATTGCTCTTGCCAAACAATGGATCCGCCCACAGTTCGTCACCCCGATCAATCAGACGCACTGGCACGTAATCTTCGCGCCCAGCCGCCGATGGAATGTTCGAGGTCACACGTGCCCAGACATGAGTCCGGCGCGGCACGTCCGTCCGCAGCAGGTGCGCAATCGCTGGCACGCCGAACAGCATAAACATGACCAGGGCAGACACCGGATTTCCCGGCAGCCCAATGACTGGTTTGCCCTCGACTACCGCCAGAATAGTCGGCTTGCCCGGACGTGCGGCCACACCATGTACCAACACGCCGGGCTTGCCCAGCCGGTTGATCGTGGCGGCTGTCATATCGCGCGCGCTGACGCTGCTTCCGGCGGTCACGACGAGCATATCCGCCCCTTGCAGCGCCTCAGTGAGGGCGGCAAACAGCGCGTCGGGCTTATCAGGGACAATCGGATGCGGCACGACCTCAGCCCCATTCTGCACGCACAAAGCGCCGATGGTGCTGCTGTTGATGTCACGAATACGCCCCGGCTCCAACGGGCGCGTAGCCGGGACAACCAGCTCGTCGCCTGTCGAAAACAGGCTGACGCGCGGCCTTCTCACTGCCGGCACATCGCGGGTAATCCCCAACGCGAGCAGCGCGCCCACATCTTGAGGTTGAACGCGATGCCCGGCGGCCACAACCTCCGCGCCGCGCTGCACGTCCTCGCCCACCAGTAACATGTTTTCCCCGGGAGCAACTGGCTTGCGAACCTCAATCTCCGTGTCGTTGAACGGCTGTGTGTGCTCCACCATGACCACTGCGTCGGCGCTGTCGGGCACCATACCCCCGGTGTGAATCAGCGCCGTATCGCCGGATTGCAGCGTCACGTTTGCAGACTGCCCCATGCGCACTTCGCCGACCACGCGCAAATACGCAGGCAGAGTGTCGGACGCGCCGAAAGTATCGGATGAGCGCACAGCGAAACCGTCCACAGTCGAGCGACGAAATGCGGGTAAATCTTCAGGGCTGGTGATCGCCTCGGCCAAGACCCGCCCCAACGTGTTCCCTGCATCGATCTGATCGATCCCCAAGCGGTGAGTGACGTGCTGCCACCACGCGGCCCACGCCTCATCCACTGGCAATACGTTGAAGAATTCTGTCATTCATCACTTGCCTTACGTTTGTAACCGGCACACACAGCAAAAAGGCGTTGCGCAGACAACGCCTCCCGGTGAATACCGCTTAACCCTGCTGCTCAGTGCGCGAACGCGTTCACAGCAACAAATACGCAAACGACGCCGCATTGAGAATGATCAGCACAAGGATCGCGCCCAAAAGGGCAATGGCACGCCCGGTCGATCCTGTTTCGACGTCAATATCAGCCGGAATATATCGGAAATAATCCTCTGTACGCGCTGCTGGCGCAGACGTCCCCGTGGCGCGCGGCGCCGTTTTCGCGGGTGCATCAGCGACAGCAGGTGCTGGTGTGGGCTTCCGCCCGGCTCGCGGTTTCGCTCGAGTGGGGCCGTCGGACAGCGGACTCGCGGACGCCTCGAGACCCATGAACGGATTCACAGCATCGCTCGCATGGCCTGCGTCATCGTCAAACGCGATCGAACTGCGCAGCGAGTCTTCGAGCGAAGCAAAGCCACTGCCGCCATTTGGTTCGGCCGGGGCAGGCGTTTCCGGTATCCCGAACGCTGACTCCGGTTCGTCTTCCCATGTCGCCCCGCTGAAAACCCCGGCGGAGTCATCTTCCTCAGCGGGAGATGGCGGAGGCGTTGCATCAAACGGCCCTGAGTCCACCATGAACGAGGTATCGCCAAAAGGAGCGTTCTCATCCAAAATGAATGGCGAGGACTCGTTGCCCGCGTCTTGCCCAGCCTTTTGGGCCGGTTCCGGCAGAGGCGGGTTGCTCAGGTTGAGCCCCTGAACCCAATCGTCGTACTCTTGGGCAGACGGCAAATCGATCTGTTTTCCACTACCGTACGCCGTTGGGCCATCCTCACGCGCCCATTCGACACTGGTCGCCGGGGCAAACGGATCGCGATCGGTGGTTTCGGGCGTCGCCGGGAGATCAAATCCTGACGACATCCAATCAAGCCCACCGCTGTCTGCGGCAGGTTGCGCTGGGCGCGCGTCGAAGCTCTCACCGGTGAAACTGCCGCCCGACAAGGAATCATACTCGGTTCCGATCGGGCCTCCGCCATATGGATGGGCGGCCGGCGGAGCGGGAATATCCGATGTTCCAGCAGAAAACGGCGAAGGAAACTCCACGTCCGTTTCTGGCGTGTTCTCTGGCTGTGGTATCGGCGTGCGCTGCTGTATTTGTTGCAGCCCGCGCTGCGCTTTTCCATTATCAGGGTTGATGGCGAGCACGTTTTCAAGGCAGATTTGCTGTTCTTCCAGCGTCTCGACCAACCCACTCAGATAGAGCCAGGCCTTCTCATTGCGTTCGTCTTCGTCCACCACTGCCAGTAGAATATCGCGCGCTTCAGGTTTGCGCCCGGCCTTGATCGCCGCTGCCGCTTGTTTTATACGTTCCTCGTTGGCATTGGCCATAGCCTCAACCCTTTTCCAGTTCTGTTACCAAAAGATACGTACACCAGAGAAACTTCTGGTGTACGTATGATACCACAGACCATCAATTCGCGAACAGCCGCCGCCGCTTAGAACAGGCCGACGATCTTGCCGTCCTCGTCAATGTCAACGTTCATGTAAGCCGGGTACGTGGGCAGTCCGGGCATCGTGCTCATCGTGCCGAGTAGCGGATAAACGAAGCCTGCTCCAACGCTGGCCCGCACTTCGCGCACCGGCACGGTGAAACCCTTTGGCTCACCCTTTAGGTTAGGATCGTGGCTCAAGCTGAGATGCGTCTTGGCCATGCAGATCGGCAACTTACCAAAACCTGCTTCCTCATAGAACGCAATTTGCTGCTCGGCCAGCGGCTCGAACTTAACGCCGTCCGCACCGTAGATTTCCTTGGCGATGATCTCGATTTTCTGCTTGATGGGCAGGTTGACATCGTACAGGAACTTGAACTCGCTCGGCTTTTCGCAAGCGGCGATAACCGCTTCGGCCAGCTCACGCGCACCCTCGCCGCCGTTCGCCCAGTGATCGGACATGACGGCCGCTTCCGCGCCCGCCTCCAGAGCAATGCGTTCGACCAGTTTCACTTCGGCCTCGGTATCCGCCGAGAAACGGTTCACCGCGACCACGACCGGCACACCGAACTTGCGCGCGATCCTGACATGATGCGCGAGATTGGCGCCACCCTTTTCCAGCAGTTCCAGATTTTCCTCGGTGTATTCGGCCGGAAGCGGCGCGCCGGGTGTCACTTTGGGGCCACCGCCGTGCATCTTGAGCGCGCGAATCGTCGCGACGAGCACGACCGCATTCGGAATCAGGCCGGAATACCGGCATTTGATATTGAAGAACTTCTCCATGCCGATATCCGCACCAAAGCCGCTCTCGGTGACCACATAATCGGCCAACCGCAGCGCGATCTGATCCGCCAGGATACTGCTGTTCCCGTGCGCAATGTTGGCAAACGGTCCGGCATGCACAAACGCGGGTTGTCCCTCAAGCGTCTGCATGAGATTGGGCATCAGCGCGTCGCGCAGCAGCACCGTCACCGCGCCCGCGACGCCCAGGTCTTCCAAGCTCACCGGGTTACCCGCGTGACTTCTGCCGATCACAACCCGCCCCACGCGCTTGCGCAGGTCCTTGAGACCAGTGGTCAGCGCTAGGATCGCCATCAACTCGCTGGCAACGCTGATGTCGTAGCCCGTCTGGCGCGGAAACACTGGGCTGGGCGAGCCATCGGCCAGCTTATCGTCGTTGAAGCCAATCTGAATCTGGCGCAGCGAGCGATCGCATACGTCGATCACGCGGTTCCAGGTGATCGTTTCCGGATCAATATCTAACCGAGTCAGTCCGCGCTTGGCCAGTCCCGCATCCGATTGGCGACTCTCGTGATACATACGCGTATCGATCGCCGCCGCCACCAGATTGTGCGCGACAGAAATTGCGTGGATGTCGCCGGTCAGGTGCAGGTTGAAGTCTTCCATAGGGATCACCTGACTGTATCCACCGCCAGCGGCCCCACCCTTGATCCCAAAGGTCGGTCCCATGCTTGGTTGTCGAATGCAAATCACCGCGTTGCGCCCTAGTTTGCCCAGGGCCTGCGTCAGGCCGATGCTGGTTGTGGTTTTGCCTTCGCCCAGAGGGGTCGGTGTAATAGCGGTGACGTCAATGTATTTGCCTTGCGGGCGATCTTTGAATTTCTCTAGTACCGACAGATGTACTTTGGCCTTGTAGGCACCATAGAGGTCCAGATCATCCTGGGACAGCCCGAGTTTGGCAGCCATCTCAAGAATCGGACGGACGTCTGCTGCTTGTGCGATTTCAAGATCGCTGGGAACAGATGATGGGGTCATTAATCAATCTCCAAAAAACATTACGAGAACGGATAGGTCCTGTTACGCTGCCCGATCTGCGCGAAGCCTCGGCAGTCATGTTCAACGGTGAAGGTCGTTCGGTGCGCAGCGCATCATGCGGGGAAACAACACCGCAAGCGTCCCTTACTCTAATATGGACGCCTGCGGCTGACAAGTGCCTAACACCACATCTTCGCTGGATCATTGTCCCGCTTGGGACGCCGTAATCAACGCGCCGTACGGTTACTCATCAATGATGCCCATGTCGCGCGCCTCGTCATACCCCACGCGACTGCCATCCTCAGACGGCAGCGATTCGACGAGATCGCTCAAACCGTCAAGATCAAAGAAGCTGTCGGCCATGCCTTCGTCCACACCTTGCCCGAAGAGTACGTCCAGATCAATGTCCGATGCCGGACCGAATTCAACCTCAGGCGTCGGCTCCTCGTCAAATAACGCCTCCAGAGCAGCGACTTCCTCCTCTGGCTCAGCGTAAAATTCTTCTTCCTCGAACTGCTCCGATGAGCCGCGCTCGTCGATCACAGGTGCAACGCTGACCGGTGGCTCAACGCCCCGGTAGGCCGCTTCGCCGATCATCTCGATGATCTGATCGGCAGCGCGTCGTCCGAACATGGTTACCGCGCCGAACGCACCGCGATTCGATCCTTCGAACACGAGACACATGAAATGGTGGATGCCTAACGCCAATCCGAACAAATCCAGCCGATCGCCGTCGTAATACTGCATGGTCCACGCATCGCCGCCAATCAAATCGCCGATCTCAGCGGCCTGTGCGAAGGACGGCCCCAAAATCGCGGCCAGTCTTTCCCGGTCCACGTAACCCGTAGCACCCTGGTCGACCAATACGCGCCCGGTGCGATCGGCCACAATGATGCCCATCGCCCCAACATCGCGCATCAGGCCCACGGCGGTATCGCGCAGCATGTCATTATCGACGGCGGGTACAGGTGGCAAGTCAGCCGCCGGCGCGATCACTTGTTCTTCGGTTATTGCTGGAGATTCACCATCAAGCGCCATACGCAGGCCACGCAGGAAGCCATCGACCGCCGGGCGCACAAAAACCTGAAAAGGCGCGTCGGTTAGAGAGGATTGATCCGATACCGGATCGAGGGCATCCGCCAGGACAATAACCGGGGTCCCGAGCGTTTCATGCACAATATGTGTCGCCAGTTCGATCCCGTTAGCCGAGCCTGTCAAATGGTAAGCCGTGATCACCAACTGGACGTCCGATTGCTGCACTTCGGCCAACGCATCATCAGCGGTCGGGACTTCGACAAGAATGGCCTGGCGGTCAAGGAGCGCCATGGCGCCGCGAACAATCCGCGCGATCTCGTAGCCTGGGTCAACTGCAACAATGCGAGGAATCGAAGGCATACTAAACACCCGCTTCTACTAATCAGCCACGCTGCTGGGAATCCCAGCTATCATTATAACCACTTTGAAACGGTCTGAATACTGGACTAAAGTCCACCAACAATAAGCTCTTATGGCTATCTTAACCCTTTTGGACCATACCGCAATCCTCTGCCGTAGTATTCAATCACCCAAAATGGTTGAGCTGCTGTAAAATCACGAAAAATTCATAACCTGGCGGCCCATATTTGAATATCTATGGTACGACTTATCACCACATTGACGCTGCTCCCGAGCCGCCGACTGTGGTACAATAGCGCCCGCCTGTTGGATGCACGACCCGATTTTTCAGGGTAACGACAGCAAACCACACAAAACAGCATAGCGCAACAGCATTCTTGCTTGCAATGGGATAGTCCACGAGTACAATTAAGCTGCGTGGAAAAACCAGGTTTGGTGGCAGTCGTGTCGCCCGATCCCGGACCGGACATAAGGAGATCGATTCATGGCGAAGTCGAGGACAGAGTTGATGGTTGATCGTTTGCGTGATCTGCAAACGGGTACACCCGACATCGAAGCTTCAGCCGTAGTCAGTGTAGATGGATTGATCATCGCCTCGTCACTCCCCGCGAGCACCGAAGAAGATCGCGTTTCGGCTATGTCCGCCGCGATGCTCTCGTTGGGTGAACGGATTTCGTCCGAGTTAGGGCGTGGGCTGCTGGATCAGGTGTATGTGCGCGGAACTGCCGGATTTGTTATCTTGATGTCGGTCGGCGAGGAAGCCGTACTCACCGCCCTGGTGCGTGAAAACGCCAAACTGGGGCTGGTCTTTCTCGACATGCGACGCGCGGCCAATGACCTTTCGGAACTCGTCTAACCGGGTAGGGAAATACCCTTTGCAAACCCAACGCGACCTAAAAGCACAACACATGGCAGCGGGGAGTGAGGCAGCCAAAGCCTTCATCTCCCCGCCGCCTTTTTTTGTGCCCTATCACACGAAGGAACCAGCATCATGACCAAGTACATCTTTTGCACAGGCGGCGTCGTCAGTTCCGTAGGCAAAGGCGTGACTGCCGCCGCCATCGGGCGTTTGCTGAAAGCACGTGGGCTGACGGTCGCTATCCAAAAACTCGACCCCTATCTCAACGTCGATCCCGGGACCATGAGTCCTTACCAGCACGGCGAAGTCTTTGTCACCGCCGACGGGGCGGAGACCGATCTTGATCTCGGCCATTACGAGCGGTTCACGGACGAAAATCTGGACCAGACGTGCAACGTCACGACCGGTCAGATTTACGCCGAAGTGATCGCCAAAGAGCGGCGTGGTGACTATCTCGGCCGGACCATCCAGGTGATCCCGCACATCACCAACGAGATCAAGCGCCGCATCGGTCTGGTGGGGCAGAAGAATAACCCCGACGTCGTGATCGTTGAAGTGGGCGGCACCGTCGGCGACATCGAGGGCCAGCCCTTTCTGGAGGCCATCCGCCAGCTCCGTACTGATGTGGGACGCGAGAACACGCTGTACGTGCACGTCACGTTTTTGCCCCACATCGGCGCTACAGGAGAACTCAAGACCAAGCCCACCCAGCACAGCGTCCGCGAGCTGCGCAGCATTGGCATCCAGCCCCAGGTGATCATCGCACGCACCGATCACCCCGTCAGTCAGGACCTCGTCGACAAGATGGCCCTGTTCTGTGACGTCGAACCGCGTGCGGTTATCCCACTGGAAACCACCGACAATATCTACGGCGTGCCGTTGATCCTCGAAGACGCCGGATTGGGCGAATTCATCGTCGAGCGACTCCACCTCGAAGCGCAGCCGCCTGAGCTTAACGACTGGCGCCAGATGGTGTCACGCATGCGGAATGCGCACCAACCGCTGCGGATCGCCATCGTCGGGAAGTACGTCGAGCTGCACGACGCCTACATGAGCGTCAAAGAAGCCCTGACGCATGCGACTGTATCGCAGGACCGCAAACTTGAAATCGAATGGGTGTATTCCGGCGATCTCGAAAAAGAAAAAGGCTTCGACGTGCTCGGTACCGTCAGCGGCATTCTGGTGCCCGGCGGATTCGGTTATCGCGGCATCGAGGGCAAAATCCTGGCGGCGGAGTTCGCACGTACGCACCAGGTGCCTTACTTGGGACTGTGCCTGGGTATGCAGGTGATGTGCATTGAGCTGGCCCGGCATGTTTTGGAGTTGGATAACGCCAACAGCACCGAATACGACACGGCCACGGCCCATCCCGTGATCGACCTGATGCCTGATCAGCATCATGTCTCCAACATGGGGGGCACTATGCGCCTGGGATCGTATCCGTGCGAATTGGCAGCGGGTTCCAAAGCTGCGGCCGCCTACCAGCAGTCCTCCGTGGACGAGCGTCACCGTCACCGCTTCGAGTTCAACAATCGCTACCGCGAGATGTTCGAAGCCGTGGGCGCGAATTTCAGCGGATTGAGTCCTGACGGCCGGTTGGTGGAAATCATGGAACTGAAAGGACACCCGTTCATGCTCGGCAGCCAGTTTCATCCTGAGTTCCAGAGCCGTCCCAACCGCCCCCACCCCCTGTTCCGGGAATTCGTGCGCGCTGCGATAGCCTATGAGCAGGCCGCGCGTCAGCCTGAACACGATGTGGAACTTCAAACAGGAGATTGACAGTGTCATTGGTTGACTTCATCCAGGCCATGCCCAAAGTGGAGCTGCACGTCCATCTCGAAGGCACCGTGCAGCCCGAAACGCTCCTGGAACTGGCCGGTCGCTACGACGTGGAATTACCCGCGTCTGACATTGCCGGGCTGCGGGACTGGTATCGTTTTCGCGATTTCGATCACTTTATCAGCATCTTTTCGGCCATCTGTGGCTGCCTACGTGCCCCGGACGACTTTGTCCGTATCGTGTATGAATACGGGCGGAGCATGCACGCCCAGAATATCCGCTACGCCGAGGTGACGTTTTCGCCCTATACGCATGTAACGCCGCAACTCCCCTGGGACGCCCTCCTGGCGGCGGTGAATCAAGGACGGGCCCAGGCGGAACAGGAATGGGGCGTGCGTATGCGCTGGATTCCTGACATCGTGCGTTGTTTCCCGGACACAGCCAGCACAGTTGTCGACTGGCTGACCACACCCCAGGCGCTCGCGGGCGGTGTGGTCGCGCTCGGCTTGGGTGGTCCTGAAGTGGGATGGCCGCCCGAGTTGTTCGAGGATGCGTTTCGTGTGGCGCTTAGCAGAGGGCTGCACAGCAATCCGCACGCCGGGGAGACAGTCGGACCGGCCAGTATATGGGGCGCCCTGCGCGCGATCAAAGCGGAACGGCTCGGGCACGGCGTGCGCGCGGGTGAAGACACGGCGCTGCTTGACTACGTAGTCAAGCACCAGATTCCCCTGGAAGTGAGCCTGACCAGTAATCTATGTCTGGGAGTCGCGCCCACCTACGCGGCGCATCCTCTGGCGGCATTGGTCCGCGCGGGGGTCTGCGTAACGCTCAACACGGACGATCCCGCCATGTTCAATACAACTCTGCAAGCCGAATACGTCCACGCCGTGCAAGATTGTGGGCTGACCATCGAGCAGCTCAAAACCATCGGGTTAAACGCTGTCCGGGCCAGTTACTTGCCCGATGTAGAAAAGACCGCCATGATTAGCGATTTTCAGGCCGCGTACGACGACCTGAGTTGTCGCTTCACGCTGTAAGTTCGAGCTAACAGGATCGCAACAATGGACGAGTTAGAAATGTTTTGGGCCAATATGCTGAGTCAAGATCCCCCCACTATCGAAGCCGCGTGGAAAAATCTCAGTTCCGAAGAGCAAACCACCGTACGTGAGCATTTGCAGCGTATGGCCACCGAAGAAGGCTGGGCCGATGTCCAACGTCTCTCCGCCCAATCCGCACTGGATACCATCCGCAGTCTCTCCGACCAGTAAGACGTCTGACAAACACAGAAGCCAGGAAATCCTGGCTTCTCGTCCGATCCGGTCATCGCGGCAACGCATCCGCGCTAGTCGTTCTCGTGCTTGAAATCGACAAAACGATAGCCCACCCCGCGTTCAGTCAGAATGTATTTGGGATTGGCTGGATCCTCTTCGATCTTTTCGCGCAGATAGTTTACGTACAGACGCACGTAATGCGTCTCGTCGCGGTATTCGTAGCCCCAAACTTTGGCCAGCAGTTGCTCGTGGGGCACTGTCCAACCCGCATTTTCGATCAGATGATAGAGCAGACGGTACTCCGTGGGACGCAGCTTGATATGATTGCCCTCTACGATCACCTCGCGCCGGTTGAAATCAACGCTCAAGCGATCGTCGATCTTCAAGATGGCTTGCTCCGGTGCGGCGCTGGGCATCTCGGCGCGGCGTAGTACCGCCCGCACCCGGCTCGACAGCTCGCGCGAGCCAAAGGGCTTGGTGATGTAATCATCCGCCCCCAGCTCCAAGCCGTACACCTTGTCGTCTTCCTCGCCTTTAGCGGTCAGCATGATGACGGGGATACTCGAAAACTCCCGCAACATTCTCAGGGTTTCAAAGCCATCCAGCTCGGGCATCATGACATCCAGCAAAACCAGATCTGGAAGCTGGGTGCGAATCGCTTCGAGCGCTTCCAGACCATTGTGCGCTTCAAGTACCTGGTACCCTTCCAATTCCAGGTTCATTCGGATGAAACCAATCATGCGCGGCTCATCGTCAACGACCAGGATGCGCCGAGAATCGCGCGGAATAGTACGCGGCGGTTTGCCCGACATGTGTTACACCTTTCCAGTTCAGAATGATCAGTCCGCAAACGGGCTGACGATCGCCTCTTCCTCGCCCGACGGCATAACCTCAACAAAGTTGATACGGTGCCATGGCAAAATGATGGTCTGCACCTCGGTCAAAATGTAGTGCAACTCCTTACCGTCGCGCTTGCGCGGATTGGTGCAGTAGAGAACCTGTGATTGTACCAAGGGCAGTTCTTCAACTTCTGCCATAATGGGCTCTTCGTTGGCCATATGAATAAGCAAAGTGTGCATGGAATCCGTTTTTCTCCGTTGACAATTTTGACCAGTCAGCCATCATTTAAAGAAGAGATGGATAATCAGCCGGCCCAGCCGGATCTCGTCCCCGTCACGCAGCACACGCGGCTGGCGTGGTACAAGACGCTGACCGTTTAGGAACGTCCCATTCTTGCTGTCCAGGTCGATAAGCGTAAGTGTATCCTCACCCCGCCGGATGATCGCATGACGACGCGACACCCCATGTTCGGCTGCCCCAAACGAGGCAAAATCAACATCTGGCACCGCGTCAGAATTGGAATCGGTGCGACCGAGCAGCGTTTCTTCCTTCGTCTCCAGATGGATCGGTGTAGGGTAATCACGCACGCGGATAATAATGGAGCTGCTGGAGTCAAACCGCGCTGTACCCCAGGTCACGCGTCCGCGAAACGTGGCAACATCCTCAGTCATGAGTTGTGAAGTCGTCAATACACTGGTTCCACCGACAAAGGGATGCCCACAGTCCTCACAGAAGAAGACCCCTTCCCGATTTTCCTGTCCGCAATAAGGGCAGGTCTTCATTCCTCATCCTCTCCGGGCTCTGGTAAAGCAAGCAAACTTCGCGTCTGGTATTTCAATGTTTTACGGCCTGCTTCAGAGAGAGAACTGGTTTGTGAGACTCGATGCGCTTCAACCATGGCTTGCTGTGCCAGCTCGTCCTGTCCCGCAGCCAAGAAACGAGTTGCCAAGTTTTCTAATCGCCGCGTAGCTTCTCGCACGTTACCCAGTGCCAGGGCTACCTCGGCCTGCTGCTGCATACGATACAACGTAAGCTTGCCCAATGCGCGGAGAATTGGAGGCGGCGGGTCTTCCGGAGGTGGGGAGTCCGATATTTCCACTGAAATGTCGCTCAACACCTTATACCCCGGACGATCCGCCGGTAGCACATCCCCGACCACATCGATGCGCGTAACCGTACGAAAACCTTTTTTCCGACTAGGCGGCATTTGAATCTGGATCAGAGCCGCCAGGGTCTTGTCATATTCCAGTCCGCCCAATGGGATCGGCTGGGGCGACATGGCGACAGGCTGCGATATGGGCTGTAGCCTGAACACTGATTCGAGCTGAACATCAGCATCGGGGGTAATCGACAAATTCAGCCGTTCAACGAATGAGTTCCCCAGGCTGCGCACGCGCTCGTTTAGAAACCGTACCACCGCTGCCGGAGTATTGATGTAAGCAGACGTGCCTCCGGTTGCACCGGCCAGTGAATCCAGGAACGTATCGTTCCATTCCTCGCCAATGCCCATCGCGCTGATACCGATGCCTTCACCAGACACTTGCTGAGCCAGCTCAAGGCAGCGATCTTCATCGCCGAAGGTACGGCCGTCGGTGAGCAGGATGACATGATTCACCATTCGCGGGGTGAGATATTTGCGGCACTGGTTAACCCCAGCCTGGAGTCCGTGGAAAATTTCAGTACCGCCGTCCGCTCGCATGATGCTCACTATCGAGCGCAGCGCCGGTTTGTCGGACACACGTCCCGCCGGGATCATGACGTCCGCACGGTCGCTGAAGCTCACGACTGACAGAATGTCGTCTTCTGAAAGCTGTTCGATGATCTGCTGGGCCGCAATCTTGACTTTGTCCAGGCGCATCCCCCGCATGGACGTACTGCGGTCCAACACCAGCGTCAGGTTCAAGGGAGCAACGCGTTTATCCGACAAATGGTCACGCATTGGCTGGATTTCCAACAGCAGGTACAGCACCTGTGGTTCATCCAGTACACTGAGCGCGCGCTTGCTAGGAGTCACTCGCAGCGTGAAAAAATTGGGCTCATCTTTATAGACCCGGCGGGCGGTATCGTATTGGAGCCGATTTAACGGGTCCCCCAGAATCTCGTTAGCGGAGGCGATTTCTTTAAACTGAAGATCGGCCCCCTCATTGCGATTGGCGTCTGGATGAAACCGTCTGGCCAGCATACGGTAGGCCTCTTTGATGGTCTCAGTGGAGGCCTCGGGAGGAATACCAAGAATGGCGTATAGGTTGCGCGATGCGTCCATCAATCTCTCAATTGTCGTCTTTGGGCAGCCTGCTAGCCAGGAACCTGTACCAATATCACCGTGATATTATCTGGACCACCCCGCTCATTAGCGAGCTTGACCAATTTGTCACACGCGTCCTGAGGGTAAGGATTCTCCGTGACGATCTGACGAATCGTTTCTTCCGACACCATATTCCACAAACCATCACTACACAGCAACAGGTGACTTTTGGGCGGCAGTCGACGCGTGATGGCGTCGACATCAAGCGTGTCACTCTGACCAATAGCGCGATACAACACGTTGCGCTGGGGGTGTTCTGCCGCTTCTTCAGGGGTGAGCTGATCCAGCTCGATAAGGCGTTGAACCAATGAATGATCGCGCGTAATTTGCTCGATTCGATCATCGGTGAGCAGATAGGCACGGCTATCCCCTACGTGGGCGATATAGGCCAGATCCCCCAGGATTGCACACGCGGTTACTGTCGTGCCGCCTTCAGGGATTTCTTCCGTAACCGAGTCGTTTGCCTGTTGAACCGCCGTGCGCAGCACTTCCGCGATGGAAGGCCGGTCGGGATCATTCATACGTTGCTCGAGAATCGCCACGTAGATCGCCTGGACCACATGCCGGGACACCATCCGGGTTGTGATAGCAGAGGCGCGCTCGCCTTCTTGATGCCCACCCATGCCATCCGCCACGATGAACAGCCCAAAATCTGGCAGAGCATCGTTGCTACTGCCCGACGCCAACAAGGTCAACATCGCATCCTGGTTGTTACCGCGCACCATCCCGACATCGCTGTACTGCCCAAACTGAATCCGTTTGCCAGGGCCGGGTTGAACAGTTTCCAGTGGGGGCAGCGGACGGGTCCCCATAAATACTGCGGAATTGGTCACTTCGATCGTATCATCTTCCGCCCCGAGCTTCACTGCCGTCTCTGCTGCCGGTTCTTTGGCCCCAGCAGGCGGCGGTGTCACCTCGACTACAGGCTCGGCAGGAGCAGCCGACTCGAGCTCCTCGCCTCGTGTGATGGTAATACCATCATCCGCAGATGCCGCATTGTTGTCGGTCGAAAGACCAAAGATACGGCGTATGAGATTCATGGGTTTCTTCTCCGGCGGATCACGCTTTCAGCGCATAAATACAATGATCATTAGACCCAACGTACACGACGCCATCATGCACAACCGGGGATGATGTGACGGGGCCACCCGTTTCAAAGCTCCAAAGCAGTTGGCCCGACTTCGTCTCAACGCCGTAAACCTTACCGTCCACACCCCCAAAATAAACAGCGCCATCGACGTAAGCAGGCGAAGACGTGATTTGATCACCCGCCTCAAAATGCCAGCGTTCCCTGCCGCTAGCCGCGTCAATCGCATAGAGGTTGCCGTCCACGGAGCCGATGTATATTTTCTCGTCGCCGTAGGACGGTGATGATACGACGGGCTTGTTCGTGCGAAATTCCCACACCTTCCAGCCGCGCGTTATATCTAGAGCATACACTTGCCAGTCCATCGATCCCAAAAACACGAGCCCCTCATGCTCAAGCGGCGACGAGGACACTCCACGCTTGGCCTTAAATCGCCACACCACTTTGCCCGAAAGATCCGTGCCGAGAACTTCGCCCAGCTCGGTTCCGACCACAATAAATTCACCAGTGACGAGTGGACGCGAACGAATTGCCGCTCCCCCGTTCATTGTCCATTGAACACGCCCGGTAGCAAGACGGACCGCATATAACGAGCCGTCATCGCTCCCGAAAAACACGTGGCCATGCGCGATACTGGGAGAAGACAGAATCGGGCCCTGCGTGCGAACGCTCCAATATTGCTGCCCTGTCCGAATATCCACCGCGTAAAGCTGGTGATCCATCGAGCCGAATATCACCAATCCCTCGTTTTCGGCCACGACGGGCGACGAGATCACGCGCTGTTCCGTGGGAAATTTCCACTTAAACGCGCCATTGGTAATGTCCAACGCATACACGTTGTTGTCATGCGTCCCGGCATATAACACGCCCCGCGACAGCGCCGGGGACGAACGCACCTGATCTTCACAGCGAAATACCCACAGCGGCGTTACGCCGGTCTGAACCCATTCCGACGCGCCGTCATCCAATGACGACAGACTGTCAGGCCGCCGTATCCCCAGCATCATGGGTTTTGTTAAGGTATCAAGTGACTGTTTCATCGCCGCCGCGTTGGGGTACCGGTCTTCGGTCTTGAACTCCAGCGCTTTCATGATAATCGTTTCAAGTTCTGGCACGACATCAGGATTTGCGTCACGAATGGGGCGTTCTTGAAACGTGAAGGGCGGCTCCAGGCGCGGATCGCGGCGGGTCAAAATGTGGTGAAGGGTCGCCCCCACACCATACACATCGCTGGCTGGGCTGGCCTCGCCACGATACTGCTCCGGCGCGGAGTAACCCTCCGTCCCAATCATAGTCCCTTTTTGGCCTTCTTGGAAAATCTTGGCGATTCCAAAGTCCACCAGCCGGATTTGCTCATGCTCATCGATCATGATGTTGGACGGTTTCACGTCACGAAATATGATTGGCTCGGGTTTTTGCATGTGCAAATAACCGAGCACGTCACACAAATCCAGGGCCCACTTCATCACGGTTTCGACCGGGATAAAATCTGCCGTAGAGTTGATAATGGCCTCTAGATCGCGCCCATTAATATATTCCATCACCAGATAGGCTCGCGTCTTGCTGGGGAAATACTCGTAAATTTTCGGCACTGCCGGATGGCTCAACGACGCCAGCATATCCAACTCGCGCTCAAACGTCTTCAACGTCATCTCGCGCATGGCCTGATCAGTCGTGAGATTAAGCATTTCTTTGACGGCCACATACCGCATGACGTTTGGGAAACGTAAGTCTCTCGCCTGATAAACTGACCCCATGCCTCCCACGCCTATGACGCCGGTAACACGATAGCGCCCCTGAAGGACCGACCCAGGTTGAAGTGTCCCCTCTCCAGCCGGCGGCTCCGGAAGAGTGCCGGGGAATTTCTGTGTATCAACCATTCAAAACTACCTCAAATGACTTCTGCATGCTGCGGGTGTGAATGGGCAAGGAATGGCTCTCGACCTTTTTGGGGGTTATTATAGTGGCGCAATAAGGTTCTCGCAATCGACTTATGAATGGGCCCCTAAGAGAATGCTGCGCATCGCACCCGCCACTCATACTATACCCAAACACTCCGTCCAGCAGCGGAACTCTCTGGCATTGTACATCCATGTGCCGTTCTGTCGGGTACGCTGTACCTACTGCGCGTTCAATACCTATACCAGACTTGCCGACCAGATCGCGCCCTATGTTGAAGCCCTGATTCGTGAGATTCAGTGGCTCGGCTCGGCTGGGCAAAAACCAGCCGCCCATACGGTCTATTTCGGCGGCGGAACGCCCAGCTTACTGCCCGTTGACTCCATCGCCCGCGTTCTCGACACCTGCGCGCTGGCGTTCTCTCTTGCCGACAACACAGAGATCACGCTCGAAGCCAATCCGGGCACGGTCACAGAGGATTATTTGTGCGATCTGCGACGAGCCGGGGTTACGCGCCTCAGCCTGGGAATGCAGTCGGTCCATGCCGACGAACTGCGATTGTTTGGCCGTCTGCATCGCAAAGACGACATCGCCACGACGGTAAGCGCCGCACGCCGCGCCGGGTTCGATAATCTGAGTCTGGACCTGATCTACGGTGTGCCCCGCCAGACGCTGGCCATGTGGCAAGCCAGTCTTGACGCCGCGCTGCTTCTATCCCCCGAACACCTCTCGCTGTACAGCCTGTCCGTCGAAGAAGGCACGCCGTTTGCCACCTGGGTCGAACACGGCAAGCTGGAAGCGCCCGATGCTGACCTCGCGGCGGATATGTACGAATGGGCCACAGACCGGCTAGCCGCCGAGGGCTACGCACAGTACGAGATCAGCAACTGGTCCAAACCCGGCTTTGCCTGTCAACACAATGTGCACGTGTGGCGCAACCGTCCCTACCTGGGATTGGGTCCAGGAGCCTACGGTTACGCCAACCAGACGCGCTATTCCAATACTCTGCTCCCCGCCGACTACATCGGCCGCCTCGGCGCACAGACGGACGCGCTGCCATTCCCACTGTCGGCCGCCGCTGATGAGATCGAACACATCGACACAAGCGCTGAAATCGTGGAGACGATGATCACCGGGCTGCGACTTACCCAGGAAGGCATTTCTGCCCGAGACTTTCAGGCACGTTTTGGCCGCAGCCTGTGGGATGTCTACGACACGCCAATTCGCCGGATGATCCAGTTCGGCTTACTAGAAACTCACGACGATCGCATTTGCTTGACGCGGCGTGGACGGCTGCTCGGCAACCGGGTCTTTGCCGAGTTCGTATAGGAAGGCGTGCCATGCCTGGAAAACGCTTCATTGCCTGGATCGCTTGCGGACTAGTGATCACCCTGGTCGCGGCCTGCGGGACCGACTCCAAACCGCCCGCCCCGGCTCCCAGCGACACAGCACCACCCCCCAGCGCCACCCTATCGCCATCGCTGGTACGCCTTCAACGCGCC
Organism: uncultured Chloroflexia bacterium; assembly: GCA_963826505.1. Classification (GTDB taxonomy): domain Bacteria; phylum Chloroflexota; class Anaerolineae; order Aggregatilineales; family Aggregatilineaceae; genus CAWGXG01. The sequence continues at coordinate 635,611 of CAWGXG010000008.1, read as the reverse complement.
TACGAAATGCTCAGCGAGTCACAAAAGAGTATCAACGCAGTGTGGGAAGGGTTGGCGCACGGCGAAGAAATCCAGTGTGGCGCCAGTCTGGATGCCTTGCAGCCAGAAAACATCACCAGCGATGACAGTGCGTACGACCCATTGGTTTCCACGCTGCGCCAGGCGGCGGTTAGCATCAACCAGGCGGTAGACCTGTGGCAAGCCGAATGCGCCAATCCGCGCCCGACTATTCCTGCAAGTGTCATCGATCAGGGGCGGTTGGCTGTACGCGCGGCGGACGATGCCTTGAAAGAGGCTGACAACCTGCTGGGCAGCATTCAAAACTGACCGTTTGAACGTCCTCTAGCGATACAGGTTAGTCCTCGGTCGGAACCAGTGGAGTCCGTTGCAGCGACTGAACATCGGCGGCACCGCTGGCGAACATGGCGATTCGGATTTCGGTGGTGAGTTCCCAAATCAAATCCAGCACGGCATCGACCGACTGTGCAGCCGCGCGCAAGAACGGCCCGGCCATGCCGCCGACCTCGGCTCCCAACGCGATACATTTCGCGATATCCACGCCGTCTCGCAGACCACCGCTGGCCAGAATGGGCAAGCCCGGCGCCGCCTCGCGCACGAAACTAATCGACTCGGCGGTCGGAATACCCCAATCTGCGAAGGCCCGCGCGACATGGGCATGGCGGGCACTCGGTGCACGGTGATATTCCACTTCGCTCCAGGATGTGCCGCCGGACCCAGCTACGTCGATTGCGGCGATACCCGCGTCAGCTAACTGACGCGCCGCGCGTTTCGACATACCCCAGCCCACTTCTTTGGCAATCACCGGCACATCGACCGCCCGGCACACTGTTTCGATCTTCTTCAGCAGCCCGCCGAAATTGCCGTCACCCTCCGGCTGGACAGCCTCTTGCAGCGCGTTGAAATGCAGGATCAGCCCATCCGCCTGGACCAGCTCAACGGCTCGCCGGCAGTCGTCTACCCCATACCCGTAATTCAATTGGACGGCTCCCAGGTTGGCGAACAGCAGAATGTCCGGCGCGATGGGACGGACATTGTACGTCTCAACGAGATCCGAGTCTTCGAGCGCCGCCCGCTGAGATCCGAGACCCATTGCAACGCCAGCAGTCTGGGCCGCCTGCGCCAGAGTGCGATTGATCGTCAAGGCGCGCTCGGTGCCGCCGGTCATAGATGAGATCAGAATGGGGCTGTTCAACGTCTTGCCGAACAAACGTGTCTGCGTGCTGACCTGTGCGAAATCAATCTCGGGCACGGCCTGGTGCACAAACCGGAGCCGTTCCAACCCGGTCGTCAAGCGGGGAAACTGCACTTGTTCTTCGAGATTTATCCGGATGTGGTCGTCCTTGCGGCGCTCCGTGAGGGCAGCATCCGTAACTTTTCGCATCGCACAGTGTTCCTTAGTGTTGTAATCACTCTGGACAGCGCCAGCCAGAGTGTGTAGACTTTAGCGTCCGAAAGAGAATATAGCAGAACTTCTCAGTGTAGCGTAGAATTCTGGGGTAAAATAGGCGGTGATTACCGGCCCATTACCCCACTAAGCTCGATACAAGCCACTAACTACTGGAGGTATTCAACATGGCTAATACTCAAGAGCGCGTGACCAAGATCATCGTTGAGTTGCTCGGCGTTGACGAAGACAAAGTCAAACCAGAAGCTAATTTCCGCGAAGACTTGGAAGCAGACTCGCTTGACCTGGTCGAACTCATCATGGCGTTTGAGGATGAATTCGGCGGCGAGATTTCCGACGAAGAAGCCCAGCAGATCAAGACTGTCGGCGACGCTATCACCTATATCGACGAAAAGATGGTCCACTAACTGCTGCGCAGTCTTCGCCATCGCGGTGCCACAAAAGGCGATTGACACCTGTCAACCGCCCTTTTGTTTTCAACTCTTGGTGGCCAACGTCCAGCGCCGGACTGCAGCGGGCAGCGCAGCTACCGCCACTGCGCCAAGGCTGGCCAAGGCATACAACGGCAGGCCGGGTCCTAACGTGACATGCATCTCGAAATTGTCGAGCAAGAGTTGCGTGCGTAGCAACCCTGCCCACCCGGCCAGGCTACCGGCGAACAGCGCGGCGCTCGACAGACCCATCTGCCAGCGTTCCGAGAGTCGCCTCGCCAGGGGCGACAGCATCCACAACGCGCCGCCCAAGAGCACAAGCAGCGCCATCTGGCGAAAATTGGGATCGCCAGACGCAGTGGTGAAGAAATCTTTGGGCGGTATGAGTCGTAAGAGCGGCAAAGCAATCACCAACCGGGTGACCCATCGCATCCGGGAATCGCCAAGACTATTCGCCGCCAGAGCCAGCCGCTGCTACTAGCATGATCAGCGGCAGCCGCAGCAAGAAGCTCGTCAACATCGGCGGTGAACTGCTGCGTACGGCGGGATGCAAGCTGGCCCATTCTGCCAGATCGAACGCGTTCGTCGTGAAGCCCGCCGTCGGGTGCGTATACCACGCCAGATGATACCCGATCAACGCAAACGCGAGGCACACCAGGACCCAACCGGGACGTCGCATCACAGCCCACTTTCCATACGTCTAGCCCGGTCCCGACCCGGCCAGCTCGTCAACCTGCTGCAATATGAGCCGGTCCTCTTCGTTTTGCTGTTGGAAGAAATCAGCCATAAACCGGCTGCGGCGCTGGCGCAAAGCCATCGGCGCAACCGCGCGAATGTCGCGCTGATCCGCCACATCACGCCCATCCGCTGCTGCGTGAGCGCGCGCCGCCTCGAACATCGCATATTCGGCCCGGTGCGAATCGATATCCAGGCGCTGCACGAGTGCTAAGCCCGTCTCAATCGCATCTTCTCGCAAGGTTGTTTCGCCCAGAAGCTCGCGCGCCAGGGTGATTTCCTCCCGCGCCTGGGCCGTCACACCTGCCCACTCCATGACAAACCGGCGACGGTTATTTTGGTATTGACGCACACGCCGGTATACCTCATAACGCTCCTCGCGGCTCACCAAGCCCGGCACCGGTACGCGCAGCCCAAAGCGATCCATGATCTGCGGGCGGAGCCGCCCTTCTTCCGGATTCATCGATCCGATGAGCACAAAGCGGGAGCGATATGTTCCAGCCATTGCCCCGCGCCGCACGGTGTAGCTGCCCTGGGCGGACGCGTCCAAGATGGCATCGACGATCAGATCGTCCAGCAAATTCACCTCGTCGATGTACAGCAAGTTCTGATCCGCACGCGCCAAAATCCCGCGTTCAAGCCGCACGCGGTTCTGCTGCACGGCAATGCGCTCGTTGATGCCGCCTACCACGTCCTCAAGACGAGCGTTAAGTGGCAGTTCCACCAACCGCACCGGTTCCCAGCGGCTGATCGGCTCACCCGCCGCCAGCTTGGCGCGACATTCCGGGCACGCATCCGGATCGCCATTCTCGTCCAGGTCAGACGGCAGACAGCCTTCGGGGCAGGTGCTGACCTCGATGAAGGGTAGCAGATCATTCAGGCTGCGGACGCACGTCGTTTTGCCGGTACCGCGTGGTCCGATCAACAGCACACCGCCGACTGCCGGGTTAATCATCGCCAGCAGCAGCGCCGTGCGCATCTCCATCTGGCCAACCATTGCCAGGAATGGGAACGGGAGCGTCTCGGCAATACCCAGGTCCGGCGCGGGTTCGCGCAGCATGCGCCGCGCGCCGCTGTCATTCAACATATCCAGCAGCCGCGACTGTTCTCCTCGGCCCAGATCGGGTAAAAGGCTCGACATCTCTATAACCTCGTTCTCACTGGCCCGGCGGGTCGGACTGGGATTGCTCGATATGGTGACGGCGTTTCCGCGCCGCCTGACGCTCTGCCGCCTGTTGGTAGCGCTGTTCTTCTTCGGGCGTTTCGACGCATAACGCCGGGACCGGATGGGGCCGTCCCTGACGATCGATGGCCACGTACACCAGATAAGCCAGATTCGTATGCACGCGCGAGCCCGTTAGCGGGTCCTCGGCCGTCACCGTTGCGCGGACTTCCATCGACGTGCGCCCGGTGTAAGTCAGCTCAGCGATGATCGTCACCAGATTGCCCACATAGATTGGCTCTTCGAACGTCATCGAATCGATCGCGACGGTCACTACCGGCGAGCGCGAATGCCGCATCGCGGCCAAGCCGCCCGCCTCGTCCGCTAATTTCATAATTACGCCCCCGTGCACGTTTCCAAAAGCGTTGGCATGCTCCGGATTCATGAGCATGTTCAGCATCACGCGCGATTCAGAAACACACTTGGGAGCCAGATCACCAACGCTCATATCATTCCATATCAGGCCGCAGATCAGAGATCCGCTTAAAGACGTCGGGATCCTCGTCCAACACATCGACAGTGCTAAAATTCAGCTCGGCCATCATCGGTGGCAGCGGTGCGCGGGCTGGCAGCTTGTCGGGCTTGGGCGGCACGGGCGGCAGGGTGCGGCGCAGTTCGCGCGCGCGTTCGCTGCGTTTGCGCAAGATGCGCCCATCCTTGCTCAGACGACCCACCCACTCTCCCTCGCGAGTATAGACTTCGCCGTCCTCAACAAAAGCGATATATTCCCCGCGCGTGTTAAATAGAAAATCCGCGAATTTCGTGGCGTGCCAATCACCGCGTGTATCAAAGATAAAGACGGGTTTGTTCGGGTCTGGCGCTTTGCTCATTGTTCCCCCTATTATTGCTTCGGATTATTCGAGTCAATCCCCTATCATTTGCCTGTATAATGCCCAAAGCTGAGCGGCGGCGCTTTCCCACGTAAACAAGGCCGCCTGCCTGCACCCGCGCGCCACCAACTCGGTGCCCAGCGTCTCATCTGTCAACACGCGCCGCAGCGCATCCGCCAGCGCTTCGACATCATATGGATCGACAAGCAGGGCCGCGTCCCCCGCCACCTCGGGCAGAGACGATACGTTGGACGTCACAACGGGCGTGCCACAGGCCATCGCCTCCAGCACGGGCAGCCCGATTCCTTCATACAGCGAGGGATAAGCCAAACACGCCGCGTCCGAATATAGCACGGGCAAATCTTCGTCACGTGCGAACCCGATGAAATGAACGCGCTCGGTCAATCCAAACTGCTCCACTGCGCGATAGATCGGCCCGTCGAGCCACCCACGTCCTCCCGCAATGACCAGCTGGACGTCATTAAAGGCCGGCCCGAGCGCCTTCAGAGCCTCGATCAGGCGGGCATAGTTCTTACGCGGTTGGACCGTCCCTACCGAAAAAATATACCGTCCCTCAGGAATATTATAGCGCGCCCGCACGAGCACTGCGTGACGCCGTGTCCGGTACCGGTTTGAAGTGAGCATCAACGCCCCCGACCAGGACTGTCACTTTTTCGGGAGCCGTGCCGTACAACTCTATGAGATCATTTTTCGTCGCCTGCGAATCGGCCAGAACGTGCGCGGCACGCTGGACCGAACGCGGCACGACCACGTCAAGGTAGGCTTTGAGCACCGGGGTAGTTGTTTCAGGCGCGCGCACAAACGACAGGTCATGAATCGTCAGCAACGTCTGGGTGCCGGGCAATGTGGGCGGAAGCGTGAAGTCTGTCGCATGAAACAACGCCACGCGTCCTGTGAATACCTCTACAGGCAGCGGAACCCGCGCACGATGCCACAATCGCGCAAACCAGAGAGGCGTAATACGAGTCGGCCGCCAGGAGAAATTGGGTCCAGGCGGCGGCACAAGCGATGAAGGCTGGGCCCCAGCCACAAACAAGCGGCACGGTGTCACGTTGTCTTGAGCCGCCAACGCGCGGACCAACTCCCGCACGTAACGTCCAATGCCAGCGCCTTGTTCGTATGCGGCGGTATAATCGATCCCGATGGGCCTCATGGCTTTACCCGGCTATGTGTGAGTCGCCATGACTCTCCGGATACGATCGACCAGCACTTCTGGCGTGATAGGCTTCGTCAAATACTCGACGGCGCCGATGTCCAACCCGGTTTTTTGACTGATGGCGTCAACCCGCGCCGTCAAGAAGATCACAGGAATATCTCTGAGCGACGAATCAGCCTTCAAACGCCGGAGCGTATCAAAGCCATTGACATCAGCCATCATAACATCAAGCAGGATCAAATCGACCGACTGGCGCTGGAGATAACTTAAGGCCGCCTCCCCAGAATACACTTCCACCGTCTCGTACCCGGCTCGCCCTAACGTCATGCGCAGCAGATTGCACAATAGGGGATCATCGTCCACGATCAATATATGTTCGGCCATATACGCTCACTCCACGTCGTTATATGTCCAGTACCGGTTGGCGAAGAAGTTCCACACCATCACAATCCACACGGCGAAAAACTGTGCGATGTTGGTGCCCAACTGCGACTGAGCGGTCTCCGTCATTGAATGCCCCAATCCCAAAGACGATAGGGCATCCACGCCGATATTGCCAAACGGCTCAAACAATCCTCTGACCCAAATCAGGCGAAACACCAAACCCGCTGCGCTGACTACAAAGAATTGGATCAACTGCTGATGCATGGCGTGCGAACGTGAATCCGGATAGGTCCAATAGCGATTCCAGACGAAATTACTGGACACAGCCGACACGAACGCGATTCCGGTCGCAGTGGCAACTTTGAGTGTAAGATCCGGATCAACGGGTGTCAATACAGTGGTTTGCAGCAGGTTCAACGCCCCGAAATCGATGACCGCGCCCACGACCCCCACCGTCGCAAACTTAAGAAAGCGTTCAAGCTCCTTGGGTTTTGCCCCACCAAACCTCAAACTCAGCCGGACGAGAAGCTGATCCCACCGGTGGAAAAACTGCATGATCAGCCCTGTGTTCCGCTTAACCGTCATCTCGGACGAATTAGAAGATGTCATTCCTATGACCACCCACGCGATTAGTTCTGGCGGAGCATTCCGCAACCGCCAGTAAACCCAACATCACACCGATATGGAGGAACAGATTGTTCACGTATAGTTTATCCACAAAACTGTGGATCGCCAGATGCGTCCAACTGCCCAACAGCCCGAGCGTTAGCCCGCTGAGCACAGGGTCCGCGACGCGCAGCGCCCGCAGCGTCCAGACTCCGATCACCAGCCAGCCAAAAAGATACCCCGACAGGCCGATAATTCCCGTCTCGGCCAGCATATTCAGGTAGTCGTTGTGCGCGTGCCCCAGCGCTCTGGGCCAGCTCGGAACACTATACGCCGGATATACGGTTTCGTAATTCCCCAGCCCGACCCCAATGATCGGATGCGCGTTCGCCATATAATACGCCGCCTGCCAGTGAGCCATCCGCTCGATGATAGCGAAATTCTCATCGCTGATCGCCATCCCGCGCACATCCCGCACGCCGACATATTCCGTCACGGCGCTTTCGATCCGCAGCCGGACGCCCAGTGGCACCATATCCCCACCCACAGGGCCCCGACAACCACAGTTCCGCCGATCAGCAGCAGGAGGCCCCATAACCGTCTGCGCGGAGCAAACAGCGCCATCACGGTGGCTGCGGCCGCAAACCCAAGCCACGCGCCGCGCCCCCACGACACCAGCAGGCCAAACAGCAAAATCGCTGCGGCCACACCGTAACCCAATGCCACGCCAGCAGGAACAAGCAGTGCATCCGGCGCGGACCGGGTGCGGGAACGCCAGCCCAATACCGCCGCGCGTCCGTAACCCCAAGCCAACCCCAGCGCCAGCGGGAGCGTCAGCCCCATAAACGCGCTGAACGGATTGGGCTGCCCAAACGTCCCGAACGCTCGGAAATGCTGAAAATTCGCAATCCACAAGTGCGGCGCGCCCGACCCGCCGAAATACTCGTAGACACCGATCATGGCTTGCAGTACCCCCGCCAACACGATCCCAAAGGCGATCCAGCGCCAGCGTCCCCGCTGGCCGAGATCAAACACGATTACAACCAGGGTCAGGATCTCCACCCATTTCACGAACTCGGACAGCCAGGCCCCGGTAGATGAAGCCGCCAGCAGAGAGGGGGTAAATCCGGCCAGGATCACGCTCACCGGAACTAACACACGCGGCCATACCAAGGGATCGCGGCGGCGAACACTCACCCGCCATAACGCCCACACGCCAACGGTCAGGACGAATGAGAGCTGCCCGACATCAGCCGGGAGTGGTAGCGCTCCTTCGGTTGCCATCAGCGTTTTGAGAGGCGCTACAACCAGCATCAGCACGAGTGCCAGGGCTGGCTCAACCAGGAACACTATCCCAAACGCTGCTAATACCAGAACCGCGCCCGCCATTTTGACTGGCAGCAGTGCGACCAACGCTCCGCAGGCGATCGCCACTCCGGCCCATACCAGGGCAGGATACCGCGTGCGCGCAACCAGACTGCTCGTCATCGCACCCGATCTCGGAAATAGGCCACTGTGCGGTCAAGCCCCATCTCAAAATCTACCAGCGGTTCCCACTCCAAAATGCTCCACGCGCGGGTAATATCCGGTTTGCGGGTTTGGGGATCACCCTGAATCCTTTCCTCGGGTTTGAGGACGATTCCGGCAGGATTGTTTGTCATGCCATTGACGATCTCAGCCAGCTGCAGAATGCTCATCTCGTTGGGGTTTCCGATATTCACTGGATCGTTGAAATCGCTCATCAGCAGACGATACACGCCATCAACCAGATCGCTGACATAACAAAAACTGCGCGTCTGAGAACCATCCCCGTAGACAGTCAGGGGTTCGCCGCGCAAAGCCTGGCCTACGAAATTCGGAATCACGCGCCCGTCGTCCAGCCGCATGCGCGGGCCATAGGTATTGAAAATGCGCACAATCCGCGTCTCCACACCGTGCGCGCGGTGGTAGGCCATAGTCATCGCCTCAGCGAAGCGTTTGGCCTCGTCGTACACACCACGCGGGCCAATCGTATCCACATTTCCGGCGTAGTCTTCGGTTTGGGGATGTACTAACGGATCGCCGTAAATTTCAGAGGTCGAAGCCAACAAAAAGCGCGCGCCCTTGTCTTTCGCCACGCCGAGAGCGTTGTGCGTGCCCAAAGCACCAACTTTCAAAGTCTGGATCGGGTACATCAGGTAATCTATTGGGCTGGCCGGTGAAGCGAAATGGAGCACCGCGTCAATCTTGCCGGACAGGTAAATGTAGTGCGTGACATCGTATTTGATGAATGTGAAGCGCTCATTTCCGGACAGATGGGCGATATTGTCAACGTTGCCGGTGAGCAGGTTGTCCATACCGATCACCCGATGGCCTTCGGACAACAGCCGATCGCAAAGATGAGACCCCAGAAAACCGGCAGCCCCTGTGATCAGAATTCGCATAACAAAACACCTTCTTTACGATTGACGCTAACCATCCAGGCCCCAAACGGCGCGAAGTGTACCATAAATTCACTCCGCGCCAAGCCTGACTTTCGCGCATAGGGTCATGATCACGCCGTTTTTAGCGAAGATTCATGCATCCTGAATTTCCTGGAGCTTCTTCTGGAATTCGGCTTCAAAGATATGAAAGGCACGGTCGTCATACAGACAAATGATCACCAACCGCAGCGATTCCAGGTCTTCAAAGGTGTAATCGATGATGACGCGCAGCATCACGTCGGCGCAGCTTTCCAACGGATAGCCAAACACGCCCGTCGAGATGGCTGGAAAGGCTATGCTCCTCAAGGCGTGTTCCTCGGCCAAACGCAGACTGGCCCGCACGGCGTTGGCTAGCTTGCCCGCCTCGCTGCCCTCACCCATCCTGGGACCGACGGCGTGAATCACATATCGAGCGCTCAGATCGCCTCCCCCCGTAATGGCAGCATCCCCAACGTCGCAATGCCCAATCCGCAGGCATTCCTGCTGGATCGAAGGGCCCCCTTTGCGGTGAATTGCGCCGGCCACCCCCGCCCCAAGAATCAGTTGGGAATTGGCCGCGTTGACGATAGCATCCGTGTCCAGATCGGTGATGTCACCCTGAAGCAACTCGACCGTAACATCGTTGAGAACGGCTTTCATTGCGGCGTCTCCTTCGTACTGGCCTTTGAGTTGGATTACACCACAGAGTTCACCTTTCGGTCAAGCGACTCGGATTCCAGGCGCAGACGCTGCGCCAGCGCTAACATGAGGAAGAAGACAAAAGCCAGGTTAACCGCGAAATAGCCCACATCCACCAACCCGTGCGCCAACAGATCGGCCATGCTGCCCGCCAGCCCTACGATCAAGGCTAGCACGACGGGATCGGACTGCCCAGCTTGCGGCGCAGTCCAGATCACCTGGCGCCAGTACAACGCCTGGAGTGTTCCGGCCACGACAACTCCCAGTACGCCGAGATTGACCCAGAAATTGAGCAGCACATTATGCGGAATGGAGAGATTCGGCTCTTGCCACGCTTCCGGCAGCAGATAGCGGCTGCGGTACCAGTACAGAAATTGGTCCAGTCCAACGCCGGTTACCGGGTGTTCGCGAATCAACTGAATCGAGCTGTACCACAGGTGCTTGCGAAACGTGAAGGTGTCGCCGAGCAGATCGCCCAGGCGCGGCAGGAGCACCGATAACGGGATCAGGATCGCGATCATGGCGACAATCGCCAATCCCACCGGCACCAGCGCGCTGCGTCCGCGCCATATGATCAGCGCCACGACCAACGCTGCGGGAAGACCAAACAGGATCGCCCCCCTGCTCTGGCTCAACAGGACAGCCACCAGCATCACGCCGCCGCTCAGCAGGCCATACGCCCAGCGCCACGATCCGCGCGGCGTCAGCAGGACATAGCCCAACGCAAACGGGAGGCAGCGCCCCAAATACAACCCCACGCCGTTGGGCGACCCATAGACACTGATCAGCCGCCGCGTGCCGTTTTCCGCCTCCACAACCGATTCGCCAGTGATGTACAGCACGATCCCTACCAGGGCTATCGCCGCCCCGGTGAACAACAGCGTATCGACCAGCCATATCACGTCACGGCGTTTGAACGGCATAACGCGCAGCATGCCATAAAACAGCACCGGCTCCAGCACGACGACGCGCAAGTTGCGTACGGCCACACCGCGATAATCGGACCACGCCAGCGACACCACCGCCAGCGCCGTAAACGCAACAACAACCCAATCCAAAGCCGTCAAACGCCAGACCGTGCGATCCCATTCCAGGCGGCGATTTGCACGAGTCGAGTTCGCCCATTCGACACAAGCGCGGGCGATGATAGCCGCTGCTGTTAATGCCAGATACACCTCAACCGTCGCAAAGGCGTCGAACAACAGATCCAGCGTAGACAAAAAGAACGCCGACCAGAAAATGACCAGCATCACACCCAACAGGGGACGGTTGTAGATCAGCACGAACATCACACCCAGCGCGATCAACGTCAGCACGAAGGCGGGCGACAGCGCCGCAATACCCGCCGTGACGATGGTAAGCGCCAGCGCGGGTTGATCTCGCCGCAAAAGTGAGGGGATCGTCTCACCCCATGTCATCAACAGGCTGAGCAGCACGACAAACGACGCCAGCAGCCCGATCACCCATTCGAGCGCGCGGCGCAACGTGTCTGGCGCGGGAGCTTTGAGCCGTCGCCACGGCAGCCGCCAGCCAATGATTACCGCGCCCAACAGCGCTATCAATCCAATCGCACCGCTCACGAGCCGCTCACGTTCGTAGCGGCTCGTATCGGGTGGTGCGGCCACCGCGAACCCGGCTATCGGCCAACGGTCATCACCTTGGGCGGGACGGTGCACAATCAGCGCCGTATGTGGCCCGTCGGCCAAGTGATCTGCCACGCCAATGATATCCATTGTTGGGGTGCGGTTGGGCGACGTCAGAATGATGAACGCCTCCCCCTGACGGTTGCGCGGCAAGGCGTTGGCCGGTTTGTCATCCACTGTCGCATACAGGTAGGCGAGATAATCGTCACGGCGCGTCACAATGGCAAACGAAGTTCCGTCGAACTGCGCTGTGATCCGGTTTTCTGCGTCAGCCGCTGTGCCGCCTGCCGCCACTGCGGCATCGGCTCCCAGGTCGCTAAACTGCCACTGCCCGGAATAGGATGTATATGGATTCTGTGCAGGATACAGACCGGGAATCATGGCTGGTGACGCCAGCGGACCACCGTCCGCCAACCAATCATCGATCACGGGCGCGATGGCAAACCCTTGGATGGGATCGTCAGCCGGAGCCGCAGGCTGCCAATGCTCCACGATCAGACCGCCCATCCACGGCCATTCCCGCGCGGCACGGGCATAGGCATCCCGCGTATACTGCTGCTGCTGTTCCGCCGACACGCTGCCCCACACGGACGGTGGTCCGCTCCACCCCTCCGGCAGATGATTCCAGCCGAAATTGCTGCCCCACAAAGGCTTCGTGCCATCTCCGCGCCGGACCATTTCCTCGCGCAGCAAAATGATATGCGAGAAGTTCAACACATCGGAACTCACCCGCTGATCGTACGGTCCGCTGTTAAACCCGTAGGGCTTGCCAGCGGCGGCATCAAAGTAACCGCCCCCGCCGAGATCGTAGATCGCTTGCAGGTACATCAGATCGTTGAGATTATCGGGTCCCGTTTCCACTGTGGGAGCCAGCGCCGCCGCGATGACGCGCGCGTCACCATCTGCGGCATGCACGGCCTCGTATGCCGCGCGCAGCATAGCAACATACTCCGCCGGGCGAGGATCCATGTTGCCCCAATGAAGCTTGATATTCGGTTCGTCCCAGATCTGGTACCACGTGATGTGCTCGGCATAGCGACCCGCAACTTCTCCGGCAAATCGGCCGTACTCATTCACGCTGGCAGGCGGAGCAAAGGGGTGGTCTGGGGCCAACGGGTTGCGCGCCCAGGCGGGTGTGCCGTCGATCACAGCGACAAGCTGCAACGGCGGGTGCATAGCGACAGCCGCGACCAGCGCATCGTATGGGTCCCACTGAAAGGTTCCCTGCTGCGGCTCGATGTCCTGCCACAAAAACGCCTGCCGGACCCACGTGAACCCCGCGGCCGCGATTTGATCGAGCTGCGCGTTCAGGGCATCTGGCTCTAGCGCCACGAGATCGACATTCACACCCGCCAGTGGCAGCCGGTATGGCAGATCCAGGCTTTGGGTCGCGTCTTCCCAGCCGCGCAGATCGTCCGACTGTTGGCGCTGGATAGCCCACAGGCCGACTGCGCTCCCCGCCACCAGAATTATGCAAACCCAAAAGCCCAGCCAGCGCAGCCCGTGTTTCATCGTATGCGCGACCAGCGCGGGCGAGACGCCTGACCATCACTTGTGATTTGATAGGCCTGGCCCGATTTCACGTCAACGATCCACAGATTGCCCTGGTAAATCAACGCAATCTGGCGACCAAACGGACTCCACGCGATCCCATCTTCCGGATCAGGACGCAGCCCGGTACGGCCGGAGCCAGGAAATACCACCCGGTCGTTGCTGCCGTCGCGGTCCGCCACTACCAGATCATATTGCGTGCCAGGGCTGTTGAGCGGCTCCCGCGCGAGGAAATAGGCGATCGAATAGTCAAACGTCCCATCTGGCTGTGAAATGACGGGGGAATAGGTCGGGCACGACCAGATACCGGTCCGCAACTTGAACGGATCGATCTGAATATCGTTCTCAACATCGACGACAGCCATATTGAAGATGATGCTGTCTGCGGGCGCTTCGTCCGCGTAAGGCGGCCCGTGCACGATCGTGATCAGGTGTCCGTCTTCGGACCAGGACAGTGTCGGCGTCCATACCGAGGCCCCCTGGTATAGCTCCAGCAGCGGGCGGTATTCAGGAAAACTCATCAAGGTGATGAAATCACCCTTTTCGAGATCAACCAGCCCTACGCTGTCTGCGTTGGACCATGCCAACTGCGTCCCATCTGGCGACCACACCAGCCGCCGGCCCCAATACGAGTAACTGCCCAGGCTGTTGGTTAAGATCAGTTCCTGGAATCCGTCCGCCAATGACTCGCCTGTCTCGGGATCGATTTGCATCACGTAAAGATCGTTATACGCGCGCCAACCGCCGCCAGAGACAGGGTCCGCCGTCGAATAACTCACGGCGTAAGGCTGGCCAGGGACCCACTCGGCCACGCGCACATCCTCCGGGTCAAGCTGTACCGGCTGCGGAGATTGGGATGTGGCCCCCAACACCGCCCATAATTCGTTGGAAAATTCGGGATCATTGGGATCCGTCGTGCGCCGCGTGTAAAGCAGCCGCAGGCCATCCTCAGATAGATCAAAGACGCGACCATCCAGTTGATTGTCCTCACTGAGAGGGTTGAGGTTGGCCGTGTTGCCCACGATGACCCAGGCTTGTCCGCCCAGGATAAACGTGAGCACGCCCTCAATCGGTACCAGCGTTTCGGGCGGCTCGGCTCCCACGTAGATGATTTCATCGCGTGGACGTTTGATCACCACGCTGCTGATCTTGTCGCGGCTGGTCTCGACACCGTCTTTTTCGACGATGCGATAGCATTCCTGGACAATCCCGTTTTCGCCGGTTTGTCCGAGTTGCGTTTCGTTCGGGGCCACGTTCTGCGACGGTTGTGTCACTTTTTCATACGGCAGATCCTGGTTTTCGCATTCCTGGCGTTGGACTACGCGCGTGATGGTGATCCGCATACCGTCGCGAAGCTGAGTCTGGGTCAATGGATTGACCTCATCGTACTCGCCCAGCGTGATCCCGATTTCCTGCAGAAACTGGCCGACCGAGATCGCCTTGTCGTAGCGATAGACCAGGCGATCGCCATCCACGGCAACCGTAATCGTAAAATCGCCCGGTCCCAGATCTGATTTCTGACATGCGGCCAAAAACACGCCGAGCATTGCGAGCGCAATTCCCAGCAGCACAGCCTTAAAAACCGCTTTCATAAGCGCCCCACCCGTCTCTTGAATAGCGTATGTTGGGTCGAATCATTTGTTAACCATCACCAAATCGTAACGAAACCATCTTAAAGTTGTTGTACCATTATGGTACACACCACGACGCGATTTGATCAAACTTCAAAAGGGGTGGGAATCGTGTCCGACGAGCATAGAGCCGACTATGTTGCCAGTTTACCTGAGATCGAAACCGCGCGTATGCCCCAAGGGGCGCTGTTCTGGGCCAACGACTCGATCTATCAAGTGATCGAAACCGGGACCGGCGGATACCATAAAGCGCGCCAGTGGCGCAAAGCTGAAAACACTGATGTCGCGCTGATCGCCGGATCCTTCCCGAGTAAGTTTCTTCCTCTGATTCGTCACGGAAGACTGCTCCCTGTGTATCGTTCGCGACTGGAACTCACGCACGACGAGGAGCCTACCTGCTTCGTATTCCCTACGGAAACGCTCGCGCTTGATGCTGCTTATCTCGACGTTGCTCTGATCCAGAGCGCCAGTGCCTATGTGCGCAACCAGGGCCACGATCCGGCATTCGCCGTGACCGATGGCGTGCATGTTTTCCGGCTGTACTACTATCGTGTCTCCGAGCACGGGCGCAAAACTGATCTTTCAAGTCTGCAAGCCCGCCCATTGCCGTTCAAGCCCCAACTCCACACGACGGGGCCAGGCTATTGGCGGCTGCTGGCGAGCTGGACAGAAACGGCACCACTCCCCGACATCACGCAACAGATGAAACCCGTAAGGAATCTGCCGGGCCTGGATGAAACCATGCCGCATGTTCCCCTCGAACCAAGTAATTACTGACTCAAGCCGCAAAAATGACCCCCGGCAAACATCACCGGGGGTCATCGTTACCATCAGCACACCGGGATTAGTTGATTCCCGCCCCCTGACGAACTGCCTCAAGGGTCTGGAGTGCGGTCAGGTTGCGGATATTCGCGCCATAACTCAGCGACGCATCCGCGAAGCTCCCCGCGCCATCGGGCGCAACGCTGTTCGGGTCGGAGATGCCGCGCTCAGACATAGCCCGCCACAGGTTCCACAGCGGTACTCCACCCACGCCGGACTGCGTCGCGATTTCCACTATCGCCTGGTTATAGGGCAGCAGTTGCTCGGACGTAACACCGTTGCCGGCCGGGATCGTCGCCAACACCGGAATGACTCCGTGGTTGGACAGCAGATCACTGACCAAACTCTGCAATTCCGCCCGGAACTGTTCTGGAGGCATGTAGGTCACGTTGGGCGCGCCAAAGCTGATCAGGGCGACCGCAGGCTTGGTCAGCGCCAATTCGCACGACAGCAGCGTGCCGCCGCCGATCGCGTCGCATGGCGGGCCAGAGGCCCCACTTGCCAGGCCATCGATGCCATAGCCCGGACCAGCAGCCACGCTATCCACGTTGAGGCTGTTGATCACGGGACCGTTGGTTGCACGGACAGACGTCGTGCTGTAGAAGTCGATGGTCGCCTGAAGCGGCCCAAAGTTGCCGAGGTTGTACGCGCCCGGCGTGGCAAACGGTGCCAGGAAGCTCGGGCTGTCCGTGGCATCGTCGCCGATCTTGGAGAACGCCCCGCCCTGGTTGCCAAAGTTGAGTACACCGCTTTGATACAACTGGGCTAAAGTCGCCCCCATAGCGGGTGATATGTCCGGGACCACAGGATAGGCCATCAAGTCGAACGACGGCTGCTGCGGGCTGGACACCGTGACATTGAACGAGATCGTCGTCACGCCACCCTTGGCATCATCGGCGATGACCTGCACCTGCGTCACACCTTCGCCAACCGCACTCAGATTGATCGAACTGGTGGCCATCACCGCTTCGGCATACGCTACGCCGCCGTTCTGCGAGAGTGCCGTAATTACCAGCGGATCACCGTCCGGGTCGGAGTAGGAGATAGCAATCGAAACATTCTCGCCAACGGTCAGAGTTTGATCGCCGATCGGTTGGATAACAGGCGGCTGGTTGGCCCCCGTGACCGTGACCTGGAAGCTGATTTCAACTTGTCCGCCCTTGCCATCATCGCCGTCGACGTAGACGCGCGCCGTACCCGGCGCCACGCCGCCGACTGTGATCTCAGCGGGGCCGCTGGTGTTAGCTGTTGCCACGGACGGCGTATCGGACACGGCGGTAATCGTTACTGGATCACCATCTGGGTCGGACACCGTCACAGGAAGAACAAGCGGGCTACCCACGCTGACAGTCTGGTCACCGATCGGTTGAATGATCGGGTTGGCATTGGCGGCATTGACCGTCACGGCGAAGACCGTGCTTACTGCCGGATTCGACATGTCGTTGACCGTCAACGTCACATTGGCCGACCCTGCGCCTACGGCGTTGAGTGTGATCGTGCCAGGCACATTAACGCTGGCCGTAACCACGCCAGGATTGTCTGACGATGCCGACTGTGTCAGCGGATCACCTTCGGGGTCAGTGGCCGTGTATGCCACATCTATTGCCGTGCCCGCCGTCAGTATCTGCGGGCCGATTGGGGCGATTGACGGTGCGCCGTTCGGCGCATTGACCGTCACAGTGAAGACCGTACTCACTGCCGGATTTGACATATCGTTGACCGTCAACGTCACATTGGCTGACCCAGCGCCTACGGCGTTGAGCGTGATCGTGCCAGGCACGTTAACGCTGGCCGTAACCACGCCAGGATTGTCCGACGACGCCGACTGCGTCAACGGATCGCCTTCGGGGTCAGTGGCCGTGTATGCCACATCTATCGCCGTGCCGACCATCAATGTCTGCGGGCCGATGGGGACAATGGACGGTGCGCCGTTTGGTGCATTGACCGTCACACCAAAAACCGTGCTCACAGCAGGATTCGTAGGATCGTTGACCGTCAGCGTAACGTTCGCGGACCCTGCCCCCATCGCGGTGAGCGTGATCGTACCCGGCACGTTGACGCTGGCCGTGACCACACCCGTGTTGTCCGACGACGCCGACTGCGTCAACGGATCGCCTTCGGGATCAGTGGCCGTGTATGCCACATCTATCGCCGTGCCAACCGTCAACATCTGCGGACCGATCGGGGCAATTGACGGTGCACCGTTCGCGGCATTGACCGTCACGCCGAAGACCGTGCTCACCGCCGGATTAGTAAGATCGTTGACTGTCAGCGTCACATTCGCGGATCCCGCGCCGACTGCCGTGAGCGTGATCGTGCCCGGCACGTTGACGCTGGCCGTGACCACACCGGTGTTGTCCGACGACGCCGACTGCGTCAACGGATCGCCTTCCGGATCGGTGGCCGTGTACGCGACATCTATCGCCGTGCCGACCGTCAGCGCCTGCGGGCCGATCGGGACAATTGACGGCGCGCCGTTGGGAGAACTGACCGTGACAGCAAAGACTGTGCTCACCGGAGCGTTCTTGCCATCGCTGACGGACAGCGTGACATTCGCTACGCCTGGACCTACCGCCGTGAGCGTAATGGTGCCGGGGGTGGATACGACTGCCGTGACGACGGCCCCGTTGTCAGACGAAGCTGTTTCGGTCAGCGCATCACCTTCGGGATCGGAAGCACTGTAGGCCACGTCAAGCATCTGGCCGATCATCAGTGTTTGCGGACCGATCGCGCTCACCGACGGCGGCGTATTGGCCGTCACGGTGACGCTGAACGGCATCGTCACCGCCGGGTTGTGGCCGTCATTGACGCTTAGCGTCACTGTGGCTGACCCCGGGCCTGCGGCAGTAAGAGTCACGGTGCCGGGCGTATTGACCGCTGCCGTCACCACTCCGCTGTTGTCGGAGGAGGCGGTAGGCGTGAGCGGATCTCCATCTGGATCGGTAACCGTATACGGGACATTCAGGACGTCCCCGGTACCAAGCACTTGCGGGAAGATCGTTTCGATGGCGGGTGGCAGGTTAACCGCCGCCACTGACACTGTGAACGACGTCGTCACGGGCGGATGGGTCGGATCGCTGACCGAAAGCGTCACGGTGGCCGTGCCCGCGCCCATCGCGTTCAACGTGACGAAGCCCGGCGTATTGACCGCCGCCTGTACGACCCCGGTATTATCCGAGCTCACATTTTGAGTCAGCGGATCGCCTTCCGGATCCACGACCGCGTAAGCGACATCGCGCGCTTCGCCCACACTCATCGTTTGGGGCAGCACGCCGCCCAAAGCTGGCGCAACATTCCCCGCAACCACGGTCACCGGGAAAGTGGCGATCGTGGCTGGGTTTACGCCATCCTCAACCTGGAGCGTTACGGTAGCCGGGCCAGCGCTCACCGCTGACAGGCGTATCGTACCGGGCGACACTATCGCCGCGGTGACGACTCCCGGCGTATCCGAGCTGACCGTCTGCGACAGCGCGTCACCGTCAGGATCGCTGGCGACGTAACTCACGTCGAGTGTGTCGCCCACGCTCAACACCTGCGCGGGGATAGTCTGGACTGAAGGCTGCACGTTGGGCTTACCTACGGCCACCTGGAAAGTGGTTTTGATGATGCCACCCTTGCTATCGCTGACCGTAACGGTGACGTTGGCGGAACCCACAGCTACACCGGTCAGCCGGACAACGTTCGTCCCCAACGCGGTAGCTGTCACAATGCCCGTGTTATCCGATTGGGCATCCAACGTAAGCGGATCGCCATCCGGGTCGGACGCGGACACAGTAACATCGGTGATTTGGCCCACTTCCGCAGTCTGGCTGAGAATCGGACTGATCGCTGGCGCTTGATTCTGGCCCTGGACTGTCACGATGAAGGCCGTGCTTGACAGCCCACCGTGGTTGTCATTGGCCGTCACCGTGATCGTGGCGGCACCAGCGGTGACACCGGTCAGCGTGATCTGGGACACGCCAGTTACCTGCGCATTGGCGATCGACGTGTTGCTGGACGCGACAAACAGGTTCACCGTGTCACCGTCAGGATCGCTCGATGTGACGGAGATGGGCAGTGAAGCGCTGGATTGTAACTGCTGGCTGGCAATCGGATTGACCACCGGCGGGTGGTTCGGTTTTGGCGTTGGGGTCAACGTCGGTACCGCCGTCGGCTGCTGGTTCGAAATGCGCACCCGCACCACATCTTCGACGTCTGTGCCGTCGTTCAACCAGACATGCAGACGAAGCTGGTAAGCGCCATCCGTCCGAGATCGGGTGTCCCAAGCACCTAACCCGCCGCCGATCACAATCTGATTGCGTGGCGCCGTCACCGGGTACCAGAGCTTGCCAGGGTTGGGATCCGGTCCCCACTCCAACGCATATTGCAGGAAACGCGGATGGCTGGCGCTCCCGACCACCGTGATATATCCCGCCACCGTACTGCCATCCACCGGGTACGAGATATTGACGTCATAGGGATAGGTAGTCGCTGGAATTGTCCAGACCGGGTAAGGCGTCCAGGTCGGGGCCAACACGATACGCGTCGCCGTAGGTACCTGGGCTATGATCCCACCGCCGGGAGTGAGTGTCGGGAACGGGGTAAACGTCGGGATGGCTGTACGCGTAGCGGGCGGCGTGATCGACGCCGGAACCGTCGGCTGCGAATCCGATCCTTTCTTGTCACCACCGCTGCTGAGACTGCACGCAGCTCCCGCCATCAACACCAAGACCACCACCAGCACCACAGGGGCCGGGATAGATCGTCGAACGCGCATGATCACAACCTTTCAGCCAGGCACATAAAACCGGAACAGTCCAAGGGTGTGGCGCAGCACAAGCCTGGATGGTTTGATTGTACAACTGTTGGAAGACACCTACAATGCGGCTGGCTGACGCCAAACAGGCGCAATCCCGCCCCCAACCCACCGCCGTGCCAACCACAAAAGCGGCACTCGCGCGCCGCTTAACTGTCTATTGACTGGTACGATTGCCTAGCGAGAGTCAGATCTGTAGCGTTTGTCGCTAGAATCTTTGCCAGATATGGCGGAGTTAGTGATCGTCACCAACGAAGGACATTCGCGGCTAAGGTGCCAACCGAGTTTGTCAGGGCTTGATAATGCCTTGCCGCAATGAGGACACACAGTTTGAGTGGTTGCCATGATTAAAACCAATCTGAGCCAGAGCAGAAATTTAAACCTGCTTAGAATAAAGATATAGTTAATTAGTATAGATCGTCGGGCTGTGAATCGCAAAGATACAGACCGGAATCACGACATCAACACAAAACAGGTGGGCCAGTTGCAACTGGTGCCCACCTGTCAGCGTTATTCTGTGAGTCGCCGAGAGTTAGTGGTTTTCGGCCAGACCGAGCAGCCCCATCGATATCTTCGGCTGACGGGACTTCTCCTCGTCCTTGCCAAAGCGGATGACCTCGCCGGTATCGGTGATGGCTTCCACGGCCAGACCCAGGCTTTGCAACTCCTTGACCAAGACGCGGAAGCTGGCCGGAACGCCGGGTTCTTCGATCGGCTCGCCCTTTACAATCGCTTCGTAGGTCTTGACACGGCCCTGGACATCGTCCGACTTCACCGTGAGCATTTCCTGGAGAGTGTGGGCTGCGCCGTAGGCTTCCAGCGCCCACACTTCCATCTCGCCGAAACGCTGGCCGCCAAACTGCGCCTTACCACCGAGCGGCTGCTGCGTCACCAGACTGTATGGACCGGTCGAACGCGCGTGGACCTTGTCTTCGACCAGATGCGCCAGTTTCAGCATGTGGATAATGCCCACCGTCACCGGCTGATCGAAGCATTCACCCGTCTTGCCGTCGTAGAGTCGTTGTTTGCCATAGATCGGCACCGTCTCGTTGTATTTCATCGACACGCGTCGCGACTGCTCGCGCAGCTCATCCTCGGACAATCCAGCCGCTGGACGTTCGCCAGTGACCAACTCGATCCACAGGATCAAAGTCGTGCAGCGGGCATTCCGGTCGTGCTCAAGACGTTCCTCGATCGGCACGCCTGTTCCGACAAAGGCCAGAATTCCGTCTGGATCGAATCCACGCTCACGCAGCCATTCGGCCATCACAACACGGCGCGCAAAGACATAATCCAGCGCCAGGCGCTCCATGTCGTAACGCCCCTCGTGGCCCAGCCAGTGATCGATATACAGACGCCGCACCTCGTCATCATCTTCGAGGTATTCGGTGTCGTACTCTTCAGATTTCAGCCATTCCCAGGCCCGGTAGGTGATCTCGTCCCACGCCAGATTGATGAGCCAAGACCGTCCGAGTTCGGCTTCGATCTCGTCTTCTTCGGCGCCGTCAAACACCGGAGAGATCGCGCGGAAGCCGAGCTGGTCAGCCGCCCACCCCAGGTGTGTTTCGAGCACCTGCCCGATATTCATACGACCGGGCACGCCCAGCGGGTTCAAGATAATCTCGATCGGGGTACCATCACCGAGGAAAGGCATATCCTCAATCGACACGACTTTGGAGATCACGCCCTTGTTCCCATGACGACCGGCCATCTTGTCACCCTGGGTAAGCTTGCGCTTCTGGGCGACACTGACGCGTACCATCTGGTCCACACCAGCGGGCAGATCGCGGTGTTCCTCACGCGTGAAGATCTTTACGTCAACAACCTTGCCTTTTTCACCGTGCGGCAAACGCAGCGATGAGTCTTTCACCTCGCGCGCCTTCTCACCGAAGATCGCGCGCAGCAGTTTTTCCTCAGGGCTGAGTTCTTTTTCACCCTTAGGGGTGATCTTCCCGACCAGGATGTCATTCGGGCCGACGTCGGCACCAATGCGAATGATCCCGTGCTCGTCCAGGTCTTTGAGGGCGTCCTCACCCACGTTCGGAATATCATAGGTGATTTCTTCGGGACCAAGTTTGGTATCACGTGCTTCGACTTCGTGCTTTTCGATATGGATCGAGGTGAATTTATCCTCGCGGACCATTTCCTCGCTGATCAACAGCGCGTCCTCGTAGTTGCCGCCTTCCCACGACAGGAACGCGCACAACACGTCATGGCCCAGCGCCAACTGACCGTTCACCGTTGACGAAATATCCGCGAGCACATCGCCCTTGCGGACACTCTGTCCCTTGTGAACCACCGGGCGCTGATCGATGCACGTTGATTGGTTAGAGCGGTTGTACTTGCGCAAGCGATACGTCCGCAGGCCGCGCTCGGTACGCAGCACGATCTGATCGCCCTGCACCGACATGACGTCACCGGCCTCATCTGCGACCAGCACTTGGCCGGAGTCGTAGGCCGCCTGCCATTCGACACCTGTACTGACGATCGGGATATCAGGGCGCAGCAACGGCACAGCCTGACGCTGCATATTCGAACCCATCAACGCGCGGTTGGCGTCGTCATGTTCGAGGAATGGAATCAGCGCTGCCGAGATACCCACGATCTGACGTGGGGCGACATCCATGTATTCGATCCGGTCGCGCGAAGCCACAAGGAAACGCTGGTGATGGCGCGCGGATACGCGCTCGTTCATAAAGTGCAGGTCGTCGTCAAGCTGCGCGTTCGCCTGGGCAATCGTATAGCGATCTTCTTCATCCGCCGACAGATACACGATTTCATGGCTGACCCACGGCACGATCTGCACGGTTGGAGGATTTAGCACCTTCAACCGTTCAAGCAGCGCCGCATCGATAGGCGTGCCCGCCGGAATGACATCTCCCGTGGCCGTGTCTTCGATCGGCGTCCGCACGATTCGCCCGACCAGGCGCGGATCGGTGAGCGCCATTTCGCGGTAAACCTTGCGATACGGAGTCTCGATGAACCCGTATTCGTTCACGCGACCGTAGCTTGCCAGACGCCCGATCAAGCCGATGTTCGGGCCCTCAGGCGTTTCAATTGGGCAGATGCGTCCATAGTGGCTGTGATGCACGTCACGCACATCAAACCCGGCGCGCTCACGCCGTAAACCACCCGGTCCCAAAGCCGACAAGGTACGTTTGTGTGTCAGCTCAGCGAGCGGATTCGTTTGTTCCATGAATTGGGAAAGCTGGCTAGAGCCGAAAAACTCGCGGACGGCCGCGACAACTGGGCGAATGTTGATCAGTGTCATCGGCGACAGGTTGTCGGACTCGCGAATCGACATACGTTCGCGTACCACGCGCTCCATACGGCGCAGGCCGATACGCAGCGCGTTCTGGATCAGCTCACCCACCGTTTTCACACGGCGGTTGCCGAGATGATCGATATCGTCCGGTTCTTCCAGCCCGTTATTGATCAGGATCATTCGTTCGATCAGCTTCACGAGATCGAACTTTGTGATCGTCCGGCGACTGCGCGGCACAATGTCATCAATCCGCAGCCGTTGATTCAGCTTGTAGCGCCCCACGCGTTCGAGATCGTAACGCCGCTGGTCAAACAGCTGGCTTTCCAGGTATTCGCGCGCGTTTTCCAACGTGGGCGGATCACCGGGACGCATGCGCTTGTAGAACTCTAGCAGCGCCGCCTCTGCAATCGACTGGCCCTCACGCACGTCCCACTGGGGCTCCATGCGAATCGTGCCTTCGAGGTACTGGTGATCCGGGTTGTTATCTACTTCCTCGTACATCGCGAGCAATTCCTCGTCCGAGCCATTCTGGATCGGGGAATTCTCATCGAAGCCATCTCGCACGGCCGCCAGGGCGCGCAGCAAAATGGTGACAGGGATGGTACGTTTGCGGTTGAATTTGATCGCCAGATAATCGCTCTTGCGTGTTTCGAATTCCATCCACGCGCCGCGATCGGGGATCATCTTCGCCGTCGACAACCGCCGCCCTGTCGTGCGATCTTCTTCTGCGTCAAAATAAACGCCAGGCGAACGGATTAGCTGGCTCACCACCACGCGTTCCGTCCCGTTGATGATGAACGTGCCTTTCTCGGTCATCAGGGGAAAATCTCCCATGAAGATATCCGAGATCACGACTTCATCGCCTGCGGCACGATTGACCAGCGCCACCTTGACGTACAGTGGCGCGGCGTACGTAATATCGCGCTCCAGGCAGATGTCTTCGGGGTACTTTGGTTCTTCGAACCAATACTTCAAGCCAAACTGCGCGGCTTCAACACTGCTTCCCGGAAAATACAGGCGCAGGTTCCCGTTGAAGCTCTCAATCGGGCTGATCTCATCGAACAGCTCGATGAGCCCTTCGTCGCTGAAGCGGTTGAAGGACTCCAGTTGAATTTCGATGAGGGAGGGTAGGTTTTGCACGTCAATCGTGCGTGCATAGTTCTTCTCATCTAGCCGCCGCTGCATGCATCACTCCTCGAGGCCATTCGTGGTCAACTACAGCCACCCGATAGGTGCGATCGATGGAAAGGGGACAGGGAGAAATATTAGCGTCCTTAATGGTTGGACAGAGGTCAATGTTAGTTTTCTGGACGTAAACTTATGGGGTACAAGAACCATAAGTATACCATGATTCGCCCGCATGTCAAACAATTTGGTCGCGCACCTGCCTGCTGTGCCGACCTGCGAGCGAAACTAAGCTGTGTCCTCTAGTTTCTCTGGTCTCTCCCCCAGTCGCATCAATAATACGCTGTTTTGTGATTTTTTCCAGATCGGATTGAGAAAATACACAAATACGTCCTCTTATTCCCCTTATTTGCGGGGAAAAGAGGACGTTGAAGATCGGGCGAAGCGGATGATCAGCCAGAATAACCCGTGCTGTGAAGCTGGCTTTCGACCCATTGGGCAATGTAGGGATAGCGGTAGTTGCGGCCGCTCCACGTCTCGACCGTGGCGATCATGGCGTAGATTACCATGCCAATCGGCAGCAAGAACGACCCCAGCAGGAAGAGCACATAGCCCAACGCGATCACCGGCACCAGGATGATTCCCACCAGAATGATGATCAGGAGGATGGACACGAACAACAGCGCCAGCGCGACGACTGTCCCCACGACCACCAACGCCAACCACCCCACCGTGCCAACCAGCTGGATCGTGAAGGCCTGCAACGCATGGAACGCGACAAACTCCGACCGCTTGCGGAACGAGAAGTAGATGAACAAGGGCACAAACATCGTGATCAACACACCCAACCCGCCGCTGAACAAGCCCACCAGGGCCGTCAACAGGGTGCTGGCATGTGCCAGCGCCGCCCATTTGCGCTCATTTTCATCGACTGAAGCCGGGTCATGCCAGCGCTTGGTCTTACGCGGCACGTATGAGCCGGTCACTTCCTCCTCGTCGGAGAAGTCGGTCGAAAGGCGTTGGCGCGCGCGCCCGTGATATCGTTCTTCGTATTCGCGGACCACGTCGCGCGACTGCGCCACATTCTCGCCAATCCGTTGCCGCGCGCGTTCCACCGCGTCTCGAATACGAGATGGAACCGGCACGCCCTCTCCTTCAGCCTGATGATCGACAGGGGTATTGTCTGAGGTGCCCATTCCTGAAATCTGATCTCGGTCGTCCATCTGCGTACTCCTGAGTCAGTGTGTCACTGCGATTAACCGCCCTAGCGCGGCCCATCGGTCAAGTCAATTCTACTCTCTATACGCAGTGCGCCGAACGAGGTTGCACGCAGCCGGAAAATCGCCGGACGTCCTCAGACCAGGGTATACTTGACCTGCCCGAAAGGAAGAACGGTGCCGAATTCCATCCTTGACAATGACTTCACCCTGACGAAGCGGCATCTCGGCTGGCTGTTGTGCGCCCTGGGAGCCGTAATCTTCTGGGGAGCCCTGGCCGTTGAGTTGTTCCAGCCAGCGCCACACCACTTTGGGACACTGCAACTGTTGGCGCTGCTGCTGGGGCTGGGCAGTTTCTTGGTCGGTTTAACCTTGCTGCCTTTGGGCGATCAGCCCGCGTAAAGACTTATGGCATCCTACTCGATCCCTCTCAGCCGTTCTATGCTCCAACGCAAGATTAGCCAGACGCTGTTTGTCCTGGCCTTTGGGCTGATGCTGTTCCATCTCGCCATTTACGTGCATTATGCAGTCGGGCTGATCCGTTTTCCGTTCGACTACGATCAGGGCGAAGGCTTTGAGCTCGTCGACACACAATTGTTCAGTCAAGGCGATTGGCCCTACCGCAATCCGGAAATTTACCCATTCTACGCCAGCAACTACCCGCCTCTATTCCACGTCATGTTGGTACCCTTCGCCTGGGTCTTCGGGGAAGAATACTGGTATGGACGGCTGGCCGGGTTCGTCGGCACGCTGATCACTGCCGCTGTTATCGGATCGATCGTCTACCGCGAAGAACATCACCGAGGGATGGCGATTTTGTCAGGACTGGCGTTTCTGGCCTCGAATACGATTTACCACATCGGGCCGCTGTTCCGCCAGCATATGACGATGGTCATGTTCGAAACGCTGAGCGTCGTTGTATTGGCCCATGTCAGCGAGATCCCAGAGAAGCGCCGTCGCCGCCGCGTTATGATTATCGGACTGCTGCTGCTGTTGGCCGCCGGTTTCACCAAACAGTTGGCGCTGGCCACCGCGATCGCGGTCTTCAGCTTTTTGTTCGTGCGTAACCCGCGCCGCAGCCTGGCCTGGGGTATGCTTTTCGCGGCTGTCACGGGCCTCCTTTTCCTATGGATCGACTATGCCACTGGCGGTGAATGGCACAAAAACATCATCGCGGCCAACGTCAACACATATTACCCCTCCCAGTTTGTCGGGTTGTTTGAGCAGTGGTTCCGTTTGCATGGCAGCCTGATTGTGATGGCGGGGCTGTTCGCCCTGTATGAGCTGTATTTTGCGAGGCTGTCACTCTACACATTCTGGTGGGTATTTGCGGTCGCGGATTCCGTCCTATCGGGCAAATGGGGCGCGGGCGACAGCTATTTCGCGACGGCCATCGCGGCCACGTGTGTATTGTCAGGACTGTTTGCGGCGCGCACGCTGCGCGGCGCGTGGCATTTCCCCACCGAACATTACCTCACGCGCAGGTTTGGTCCGCTGCGCGCCCGCCTGAACATCGGCATATCCGGCACAGCGGTGGCGGGCATCATCATCCCCGCGCTGTATCTGGTGTATGGCGTGAGCGTGGTCAAGATGCCAACGGCGGGCACGGTCTTCGGACCCCTGTCGCACGCCCTCGGACTCGAGTCCAGTTACGGCGACCGCTATGCGTTCTACGATTCCGCCGGTTGGACGCCAGGCTATGCAACTCTCGGACAAGTGCCCACCCAAACCGACGTCAACAACGGCTGGCAGATCGTGGATCGTTTGCGCGAAAGTCCGAAGCCTGCCATGAGCGAAGACGCAGGTTTCAGCATCCGCGCAGGAAAAACCGTCGTTTCCAACCCCACCCAGCTCAAAAACCTGTACGAGAACGATCTGTTCGATCCCACAGCCCTGGTGGCAGCTATCCGCGCTCAAGACTTCGGCACAATCGTGTTCCGCGCCCAGTTCTACCCTCCACCCGTATTGGATGCCGTCTATAACGCCTACTATCCGGCGAAAACGATCCCGATGAACGGCTTTTCTTACGAATTGTGGGAGCCAGGCCCGCCCCAAGCAGAGCGCGACGCCGTCGCCGCCACGGTGGATACGCTGCAACTCGGAGACACCCGCGAGCAGGATATCGCCTTGCCGTTTGAAGCCGCGTCGCTCTGGGTCGATCATATGCTCGCGCAGCGCGGCTGGGAATCGGTATTCGGCGACGCACCAGCAACAAACGATTCATGTCGCACGCAGGCTTACCAGCGCGATAAACTCGTGCTGCATGTCGAACTTTGCCCCGTTGAGAATCAATCCCGGCTGTCGTTTCAGACGGAGACGAAGTGAAATGCATTCACCCGCGCGCGCTTCCCGGCAAGGTCTGTGGTTATCAACTGCCCTGCTGTTGGTGATCGCGTTCTGGATCTTTCGCCAGTGGCCGGGCAGAGGTTTGTGGTACGACGAGACGGTCAACGGCTACTTCGCCCGGCAGTCCTGGTCCGCCATCTGGAACTGGTGCACTCGAATAGACAACCAGGTGCCGCTGCATTTCGTGCTGCTCAAAGTGTGGGGTGGCGTGGCCGGGACGAGCGAATTCGCGCTGCGCGCGTTTTCGGTGCTGTGGGCGATCATGGCGACGGCAGGCGTGCTGGCTTTGGGCAAACGCGCTGGCGGCACCTGGACCGCAGGGCTGTTGTCAGCATCCGTTTTCGCCCTGACGCAGAGCTTTCTTTATGCTGCTTTCGAAGTCCGCCCCTATGCATTGGCGCTGGCTTTATATGCCTGGTCCAGCATTTTTCTGTGGGAAATCGTCAAGCGCTACTTTAACCGCTCTCGCCCATTGGACCGTCGCTTCGCGGCGCTGCTCATGGGTTACTGGGTTTTGACGCTGGGCGTGCTCTATACCCATTACACGGGTTTCCTGGCCTTGGCTCCCCACGCAGCCTATGTGCTTTGGAAGAGTCTACCCCGCCTAACACGGCGGCACCTTACGATAAGCGCGCAGCTTGCGGCTGGATTGGTGGTGGGTTATCTCCCCTGGCTGGTCGCGCTCGCGGGCCGCGATGTCAGGGCCGAGACGGCCTACGCAGGCCGCGTGACCCCCGTCAACGCGCTGCAAACTTACCTCGATTTCTTTGCTTTTGGGCAAAAAGTCGTGCCCCCGCACGCCCCACCCTATGCCATAGGGATTCTGATCGTCGCCGCTGCGGCATTGGCTGCCCTGACAATCACCCGAACATTCGCCAGCAGGCCGCTGCGCGATATGGGTTTGCCTGTATTGATGATGGTGATCCCGATCTGTGGACTGGTGCTGATGGTGTATGGCGTGCAGGCCAAACTGTCAGGGCGGCATGCCTGGCCCGCCTGGATCGGGTTGGCGCTGGTCATCGGCGGCGGACTGAGTGCGTTGAGTCACCTCGCATGGTGGCTGCGCGTTCCCGTGTGGGCGGCTGCGCTGTGGATTGTCTGGCTGCCCGCCAGCGCGCACTACCAACCCATCTACAACAGCTATCTGCGCGAAGCGTTCCAATATGTGAACGTGCATGCCGAACCGGGCGACGTGCTCATTTTGCGCGATGGCACCTTATTTACCGCCGCCGGGTATTATGATGCGCATTTGCCCTGGATTGGTCTGCCACCCGACAAACTGACCGACGTCACACGCACCTTGTTCATCGACGAAGCCGCAACCGCGATGCAGCAGATCATCGACCAGAACCAGGCCCAACGCGTCTGGGTGCTGGCCTGGCAAGGGGACATCATGGACCCGCAGAATCTGGTCGGCGGAATCCTGGAGTACGTGGGGGATTCCCAGCCGCTGCCGGATGCCTACGGTTTCGGAGATGTCACAGTGGCGCTGTACACCTTGCGCGCTCGTCCGGACAGCCTTGTGAACAAGGTGGGCGCCTTGCAGCCGTCAGCCCAGTTTCCGCCGGACGGCCCTATCTTTCTGGGCGGCTATGTGCTGGGCTCGGACACGGTGGCGCACGGGGCATCGATCGCCCTGCAAGCATGGTGGAAACGGGGTTCAGGTACCATGCCGGATGCGCGCATCAGTGTGCGGCTGTACGATCTTGACGGGAATTTCTACGCCCAGCGCGATCAGCCGCCGGTCGTGGCGACATTGGAGCAGACCGCCTGGAAAGCTGACACCCCCATACTCGGACGCTATACGATTGAGGTGCCGCCCGATATGCCCTCGGGCCCAGCTGAGATCAAAATCCTGCTCTACGACATGCGCGGCAGCTTCGAACCTATCATCGTCCCGGTCGCATCTCTTACTATCGCGCCCTAGCCCATCCAAATGAAAGGCCCGGCGGTATGTGTTCCGGCCGGGCCCGAGTCTCACATTGTCGCTGAAAACAACGGTGTCTACGCCGCTCTGCGCGTGAACACGAACACCCCTGCCAGCGCCATCAACACGCCAATGATGATCGCCGCCAAAGGCACGATCGTGCCGAACAACTGAATCTGGCTCTTGGCGTCTTGAGCGTCCTTCTTGGCGTCCTGAACAGACTGGTCTGTTGCCTGATATTTCAGATTGTAGACTTCAATGGGGATCAATTGAGACACCATAGACAGATCGACCTCGATTGGCAGTTCGGCCAACCGTGTGACCAGAGCGTCCAGCAAATCCTGGGAAACGCCTACACGGCGAATCTCGGTTTTGTGCGTGTCGATCAGCACGCCGGTTGCCGGTTCGATCCAGTACTCGCCGGAATATTCGTAAGTGTAAGTGAGCGGCACAGGATCGGGCCAGTTGGCCTGCTTGATGACGAGTGGCAGCGCCGCGGCGATGCCAGCATTGATGTCCAACCCGCTGATCAGCGTGGCAAGCTGGGCCTGGGGCAGTTCGGTGGGCAGTCCCATCTCAGCCACAGCCGCCGGCACAATCGGCTGCGGGCTGCTGCTGGAAGTAAACAAGTAGGTGTTAATCTTGGCGCGCGGGTGTTCCTCTTCGCGAACAAAGGTCAGCGGGACGGTTGCGCCGTAGTCGTCACTCCACCCAAGGTAATCTTTTTTCTCGGTATCAATCGGCCAGCCCATCACCAGACCGCCACGATCAGCGAAACCCTCTTTGCTCGCCCAGGCAGATGGGTAATCGCTCGAAAACTCCATCGTTTTGCGGTTGATAGAATGCCGTTTGACCAACTCCAGCAAGGACTGTCCCTGCGCGCTCAACACCTGATCCTCGAGCACGAGAGCCAGTTTGCCGTCGGTTGCTTCTGTTTCAAAGTGGCGTTCGAGGTCAACAGGAAAATCACGCATGAACGCAAACGTTGCAGGATTTAACAGGGTGGTCATCGTTCCGGCATAGGTGCGGGTCGTGTTGACATCATCCGGGAACTGCTTCATACCCGGCACGACCACTAAATTGACCACCAATCCCACGACGATGAGCACAAGCCCTAAGATAAGCAACGCTCCCCCTAAAACCTTTTTATTCATACAACCATCCTCCTCTGCAGTGACTAATTTAATGGGAATTTATTGTTCGGCCACGCGAACAGACCGACACAACTATACACGTATGTATTCAAACAGTAAAAAAGTGTCCAATATCAGACAGTTGTCTAGCACATGAGTCAAACAGGCAGGCGCCGTGCTCAGCACTTCCACAAAAAAACGCGCCGAGCATCATCGGCGCGAGTGTGTCATTCCTTATAGAGATCTCCAAACCATCATGGCGTTTGGCGGCGCTGAAGGCCGGTCACCCGGTACATCACCTGAAAACTACCGCGGCCCTTCACTTTGCGTGGTTCCAACGGCTCCACCGTGAACAGGTCCTGGACGCGATCGTAAGTATTCTGCGAAATAATGATCTCACCGGGCCAGGCGTTTTCTTGCAGCAGCTTGGCGAAATTCACCGGCTCGCCGATCGCTGTAAATTCCTTACGGCTGGGGCTGCCCACATTACCCAGAATGGCGACGCCTGTATCCACCCCAATGCCATAGAACAGGCGTTGTTCCGGCGGCAGCACGTCGTGCAGTGCCCGCACATCGTAGGTCATCGACAGCGCCGATCGGACCGCGCGCATAGCGTGATCGTCCTGCGGATTCAACTGCGTGTTGAACAAGCCCACGACCGCGTCACCCATGTATTTGTCTATGATGCCGTCATATAGACCCAACGCATCGGAACTGACTGTCAGGTAGCGGCTGATGACTTCCATCAACTGCTCAGGATCAAGATGCTCGCTGAACGTGGTGAACCCTCGCACATCCGCAAAGAGAATGGAAATCTCGCGCTCGTCGCCGCTCAACCCCAGGCTGTCGATGCTCTCGATGTTACGTACCAGGCTGGGCGGAAGATATGTCCTGACCACATTCAGCGTCGCGTCACGCTTCTTGATCTCGGTCAGATCGTCAACCACCAACGCCATCCCATAGGTGATTCCCGACGCATCTTGCAGCGGCGTCATTTTGAGTGTGAGGTTAACCGCACCCCGCCCCGGCAAGACCGGTTCGAGCTCGATCATTTGTTGGCGATTCTCAAAGCGGACGGTCTGCGTGACGTCAAAGAAACCGGCAAACACATCCGGCAAAACCGTTTCAATAGGCTGGCCAACCGCTTTGTCGTACGGCACTCCCAAAATACGCTCCGCGGCTGCATTGTAGATCACGATCAGGTTGCGCACGTCTGTAGTGATCACACCGCTGGCGATAGAAGCCAGCACGTTGTCCATCAACTGTTTCATTTCGGTGATCTCAACCAGCGTGCGCCGGACGCGCTCAAACATGCGCGCATTTTCGATGGCGACGGCCGCCTGATTGGCGAAGGCGACCAGCAGTAAGACCTCTTTCTCGCCGAACAGACCCGGCATGCGGCGGTTGTCTGCATACAACACCCCCGTGATCTGCTCTTTGTAAATCAACGGCACGCAGATAATGGAACGGGGGCCATGAATCACGATGCTGGCGGCCGCATCGTAACGTGGGTCCATCAACGCATCAGCCGCTACCACCGGTTGACCGGTATCGGCCGCCTCAAGCATGATCGTGCGGCTGACCGTGAACTTGCTCTCATCCAGCGATTGGCGGTTCAGATCGCGCCCAAGACGGAACTGCAACTCCTGGGACTGCGCCGATCGCAGCACGATATAACCGCGCTCCGCGCCCGACAGTGATATCGCCGCGTCTAGCACTTCCACCAACACTTCATCGGGATTCAACGACGAATTAAGCAGTTGCATGGTCTTGGCCAGGGCGCGAAGCTGTTCGAGCTCTGTGCTTTCACCACCCAACTGAGCCGTCAAACGTTCCAGGTCGGTACGGGCATAGTACAGTTTTTCCAGCGCGCCGGGCGGCGTGCTCATCCCGCGCTGGCGCAAAATATCGTGCTGGGCGCGCAGCGTCCCTTCAAGATCGCTAAGCTGGCGGCTCAATTGCTCAAGTTTCTGCAAGACAACGTTATTGATGTTCGCGGTTTCTAGCATTGGGTGTCCGTTCGCTGTAACCAGCGCAGGCTAGCGATTCGGGCGGCTGATCTCAAAAATCTGTGCGGCCTGGCGGCGTCCCTTGACTTGAATGCTGGGCCGCTCGATCACTTGTATCCCGTTGGCCGGATCCATTAGACGATCCTGGCAGTGGCGAAAGGTGTCATCGCTCACAATGATGTGGCCGGTCAAGGCGTTCTCTTGGAGACGTTTGGCCAGATTGATCGAATCGCCAATGGCCGTGAACTCGCGCCGGGTGGGGCTGCCGACATTGCCCAGCGTGGCAATCCCAGTATGGATTCCGATGCGGTAATAGGGTACCGGCTCCTCACCCAGATGAGACGTCAGGTCGACATAATCGTCCGCCATCTTGAGCGCAGCTTGCACCGCCCACCATGAGTGTTCGTCGCTGGGGTTGAGCTGCGTGTTGAACAAGCCCATAATCTCATTGCCCATGAACTTGTCGATGACGCCGGTATGGTTATGGATCGCCTCGGCTCCGACCGTCAGGTATAGGTTCAACAGCTCCATCAGACCCTGCGGATCGATGTTCGCCGGGAACGTATGAAAAGGCCGCACATCCACAAACAGGGTCGAAACCTGCCGCCGCTCGCCGCCCAGCCCTAACTCATCCAGGCTCTGGATGTTGTCGACCATCGCCGGGGGCAAATAGCGCCGCACGACGTCCAGCGTAGCGTCGCGCCGCTTGATCTCGGTCAGATCGTCTACAACAATCGCGACACCCTCGGTGACCTGTTCCTGGTTTTTGAGGGGCGTCAGTTTGAGATTGAGATAGGCTTCGCCGCGTTCCGGCAGGCTGGGTGCGAGTTCCAACATTTCCTGGCGGCCCTGCTGGAAAATATCCACCAGCATGGTCCGAACATCGTCATAAATAGCGGGCAGCGCCAAGGCGAGATCGGCCCCGAGAACGTGTTCGCTGGGCACGCTCAAAATGCGTTCCGCCGACAGATTATAGGTCGTTACGCGCTCCACCACGTCGGTTGTGATCACACCGCTGGCGATGGACGCAAACACGTTATCCATCAACTCTTTCATGGCGGTCACTTCGGCCAACGCATCCTGCACGCGCGTGAACAATTGGGCGTTGTCAATAGCTATGGCGGCTTGATTGGCGAAGTCCACCACGAGTTCCACCTGCCCTTGCCCAAACACCGCATTCTTGATGCGGTTGTCCACGTACACCACGCCAGTGACCTGCCCCTTGACCACCAGCGGCACGCACAAAATCGAGCGCAGCGCGTGAATCACAACGCTTTCTTTGCCGCTGTAGTGCGGATCATCCAGCGCATTGGTAGTGAGCACAGGCTTGCCCGTCTGCGCGACCTCACCGACGATCGAGCGACTGACAATAAAACTACCCTCGTCGATCGACTCGCGGTCCAGGTTGCGTGCGATGCGGAAGACCATTTCGCCGGTCTGCTCGTCTCGCAGCACGATATATCCGCGCTCGGCACCGGTCAGCGCAATCACAGTGTCCATCACTTCGTTGAGGACCTGATTCACATTCAGAGAGGAATTGATCAGGGCAGTCGTCTCAGCCAATGCGCGCAGTTGTTCCAGTTCAAGGGCATTGGCCGACAAATGCATCACAAGATGCTGAAGATCGTCGCGCACGTCCTTCAGGCCGGTCAGCATACCCGGCGGCAAACTCATCCCGCGCTGGCGCAGAACATCCCGCTGTGTCCGCAGCGCGTCGATGACTTCATCAATTAACAGGCTCAGACCTTGAACCTGTTCCGAGATTTTGCCCCGGTCAGCCGGACTATCCATATTTACCAACACCCCACGCGCTCATGGCAGGCGGTTAGAGTTTGGAGATGATTATACCCGGATGCTCCAGCTGGTAACAAGCATCTGCCCGCTATCGGTGCCATGTGCGCGTGCTGTTGGTCAGGATATCGAAAGTCAAACGCTTCGAATGAGCCTACGATGACTTGACCGTCCCCGATGAACGTCGTTTTGTAGACTTTTGGGTTTTCTTCTGACTCAGCAGTTCGACCGCCTGCTCTAGCGTAATTGTTTCTGGTGATACATCCTTCGGAAGTGAGGCGTTGGTCTTGCCGTGTTTGACGTACGGCCCATAGCGCCCGGTATACAGTCCGACCACCTGACCATCAGCCGGATGGGGGCCCAACTCCCGCACCAGTTCCGTGCTCCGCCGCTTGGCCTGCGAGAGCAGCTCAATCGCGCGATCAAGCCCCACGGTCAGCACATCATCGCCTTTGGGCAGTGAGCGATATTCGCTTTCGCAGCGGACAAAGGGGCCAAAACGGCCAATCCCGGCCTGGATGGGCTTGCCCGATTTCGGGATGCACGCCCAACTGACGGGGCAGGCTCAGGAGGGCCAGCGCCTGATCGAGCGTCATCGACTCCGGTTTCATCCCTTTGGGAAGCGACACCCGGCGCGGCTTAGCCCCAGAGCCGTTTTCGCCGTTCATCCCCAACTGCACATACGGGCCATACGGCCCAACCAGGACGTACACCGGCTCGCCTGACTCCGGTTGATACCCCAGGGGTGTCGGGCCGGATTCCTTCTCTCGCAGCAGGCGTTCGACTTCTTCGGCAACCAAATCGGCGGGCGGCATGCTGTCGGGCAGAGACACACGCACTACGTCCCCGTTGGCATCCTGTTCCAGGTAGGCGCCATAACGCCCCACGCGCACCCGTGTTTTGAGGTCTTCGAGAGCCAGCGCGTTGACAGACCGCGGGTCGATTTCCTGTTCCTTGGCTTTAACTTGCCCTTCCAGGCCGCCCTCGCCCAGGTAGAAGGAACGCAGGTACGGCAGGCTGTCCTGATTCCCCTCGGCGATTTCGTCCAACACCTGCTCCATCTGGGCCGTAAAGCGCGTGTTGACCAGATCGGGGAAATGCTGTTCCATCAAAGCGTTGACCGCAAACGCCGTGAAGGTCGGCACCAACTGCTTGGCCGATTTGATGACGTATCCCCGGTCCTGAATGGTGCTGATGATCGTCGCGTAGGTGCTGGGGCGTCCGATGCCTTCGCTTTCGAGCGCCTTGACCAGGGTTGCATCGGTATAGCGCGCCGGGGGCTTGGTTTCGTGCCCCACCGGTTCCAACTCCTGACAGGTGACGTGCTCGTCCGTCTTCAGCGGCGGGAGCAGTGATTCCTGATCGTCGAGAGCCGCCGCCGGATCGTCCGCGCCTTCGACATACGCCCGGAAGAACCCCGGAAACACCACCTGCTTGCCATACGCTCGGAATTCGGCATCTTCGACGCCGATCACGACGGTGGTGAGATGCAGCCGCGCGTCAGCCATCTGTGTGGCAATCGTGCGCTTCCAGATCAAATCATAAAGCTCGTATTCCTGACCGGTCAATCCCAACTCATCGGCGGTCGGCATCTGGTGGCCCGCCGGTCGGATGGCTTCATGGGCTTCCTGCGCACCTTTAGACTTCGTCTTGTATTGGCGCGGCGATTTGCTCAGATATTCCTGACCGTACTGGTCTTTGACGCGCCGCCGGATCGTGGTCACCGCCTGCTCGGCCAGATGCACGGAGTCGGTACGCATATACGTGATCCAACCCTGTTCATACAGCCGCTGCGCCGTACGCATCGTCTGTTCGGCGGACATACCGAGTTTGCGATTGGCTTCCTGCTGAAGAGTGGACGTGGTAAACGGCGGTGCGGGCGACCGGGTCTGATCGCGCGTGCTCAGGTCCGAGACACGCCATTCGGCTTTGGCGAGGCGTTCAGCTAACGCCCGGGCCTGTTTTTCGTTTAGCAGAACGACTTTCTTGCCTTTTGGGATCTTACCTGTCGCCTCGTCGAAATCCTTGCCCGTGGCGACACGCACCCCACCCACCGCCGTGAGCTGAGCGGCGAATGATTGGTTATGGGCGGTCAGTGTCGCCTTCAAATCCCAATAGGAGCCGGACTTGAAGACTGCGGCGTTCTTCTTCGCGCAGCACCAGCAGACGTACCGCTGCCGACTGCACGCGGCCCGCCGACAATCCGGGAGCGATTTTGCGCCACAGAAGCGGAGACACAGTGTACCCAACCAGGCGATCTAAGATCCGCCGGGTTTCCTGGGCAACGACCAGCTTGTCATCAATCGCGCGACATTGATCCAGCGCATCCTGGATTGCCTCACGCGTGATCTCGTGAAACACCATTCGCTTCACGGGCACATGTGGCTTGAGGACTTCGGTCAGATGCCAGGCGATGCTCTCGCCTTCACGGTCCTCATCCGTCGCCAGGATCAGCTCGTCAGCCTCTTTGAGAGCGGAAGCCAGCGCCTTTACGACCTTTTTCTTGTCCTTGGATACCACATACAAGGGCGTGAAGTCGGCCTCGACGTTGACGCCCAGCCGTGACCATTCTTTGTCCTTGACTGCCGTTGGGATCTCGCTGGCCGAGGCAGGCAGATCGCGAATGTGCCCCATGCTGGCCTCGACACGGTAATCCTTGGGCAGGAATCCGCCGATAGTGCGTGCCTTCGTGGGAGATTCGACAATGACCAGTTTGTTCACAGTACACCTGCTTCTCAACTCAAGAACAATTCCGCACAATCATAGAGTGCGGCATACCGCAAAAAAGCGTGCGAAGGGTACCATCATGTCTGCGGACTGGCAAGCCCATGTTGCTGGTGCAAGGGACGATTGGACCCTATATTTGATCCGTACCGCATATGCAGCGCTCAGGCAAAAAACACTCCTGGTAACGGATTTCAGGCCAGGAGTGACGCTTAAGATTGTATGCAACACACCTATTGCGATTTATAACAAACTGGTCCAGATTAGCCAAGCTGATGCGCCAGCACATCGCTTAAGGTGACCTTGAACGACCGTATCTGGTACGGCGTCAGCGTGAAGCGCAGCGTGTTGACGTCGGCCGTCAGTGGCGCGAGTGACTCCTCCAGCAAATTTACTTCTTCCACGGCCGCAATGGGCACCGCGAAGGTTAACGCGGCCATGCACCGTCCGCCGTGTGCTTCGTACACGCGCACGATCACCGCGTCCTCATCTTCGGCTTTTTTGACGGTGTCGATGATCACATTCGACGCAGCACAGCTCACCAACCCGAACTCGACTGGCAGCCACGTCCCGCCCCCACTGACTTCATGCGCGATCAGCGGGCTGTTCAGGCGCTTGGCCAGAGCAATCGTCCCGTTCCGCCAGTCGCCGCTATGAGGATAAAGCGCGTATGTGAAGACATGTTTCCCCTGGTCGGCCTCCGGATCGGGATGAGTGGGCGCGCGCAGCAGACTCAGTGTCAAGATATGGCCCTGGGTGCTGTAGCCATATTTGCAGTCGTTGATCAGGCTGACCCCGTAATCCGCTTCGGACAGATCGGCCCACTGCTGCGCCGGAACCTCGTGGCGCGCTTGATCCCAGCGCGTATTGTCATGAGTGGGACGCTCCACTGTTCCGAATTGGATTTCGTAGGTCGTGTTCATCGCGCGAATCGCAAGCGGGAAATGGGCTCTCAACAGGATGTGTTTTTCGTGCCAATCGACCTGCGTATCAAAACGCAGCATCCTATCGCCCGCCAACAGGCTGATGCGCTGGACGATCCGCGAATGGTTGAACTCGTACTCGATCTCAAGCACGGCGCGCAGCGGCCCCAACTCCACAAGCCGCACGGCCTGAGGAGTCAACTGCCAGCCCTGAGCCTGAACATACGTCTCGACTTCCCACGCATCCCAGTGATGAGGTCGGTCCACGTAGGCCCACAACTGATTCCCGGTCTCTCCAGCGGCCAGGATATCGCGCCCGTGCTCGTAGTCGTACAGCCGGATGAGGTTGCCGGCAGCGTCAAATTCCGCGCGCAGCAGGCCATTTTCGAGCGTAGTCAATGTCCCAGTGACGGCGTGCTGCGCCGGGACCGGCAGTTCCTGCTCCACCGAGCGCACTGCATAAGCTGTGTAACCGTAGGCGGGCACGCTGGTCGGGCACATCAATGCGCGCCGCTGCTTCGGGGTCAATCCACTGAATCG
This sequence comes from uncultured Chloroflexia bacterium, assembly GCA_963826505.1. Lineage (GTDB taxonomy): Bacteria > Chloroflexota > Anaerolineae > Aggregatilineales > Aggregatilineaceae > CAWGXG01. The sequence goes on along the minus strand of CAWGXG010000008.1, from coordinate 596,218 downwards.
GCTTCACACGACCGCTGGGTTCGACAATCTCTAGCGGGCCATTTCCCGGCAGCGTGACTTCAACCGGGCCACCCTGGGTAATGCCCAGCGTGTTGAATACGGCAAAGCCCTGCATATCGATGTCATAGCGGATATGTTGGGCGATGACATCAAGCGCCTGTTCTACAATCGCGGATGCGCGGGCTTGAGCTTCCGCGTACATCCGATCGGCATCTTGATAGACGTGGCGTGATGCTGCTGCCCGGCAGGATATCGTGAAACTGGTTGAGCAACACCGTTTCCCAGGCCGCGTCAAGATCACCATGGGGATAGTTCTGCCCCAACAGATGCGCCGTGAGCGCCAGCGCCTCGGCATCGTGCAGCAGTAGTTCGGTCTTGCGATTATTGCGTTTGGTGCGCGCCTGACTGGTAAACGTTCCCCGGTGAAGCTGCAAATACAATTCGCCCACCCAGCGCGGCAAATCTACATCAGCGATGGTCTGCTCCAGCGCGTGGAAGAACGCTTCCGCCGTGCCGGGACGCACTTGCGGTACACCAGGCAAATCGGACATCCGCGCCAGCCGTTCGAGCATGTCCCGGTTCGGCCCGCCGCCGCCGTCACCCTCACCGTAAGCGGTGGCCAGATGATGGTTCGCGCCATTTTTGCTGGTAATTTTCCCACGTTTCCATAACCTCAAGCGGCGTCAGCCGCGCGTTATAGGTCGCATGATGGATTTCTGATTTCGTTCCGGCGACTTCAGGAGCGGTGGCAAGGTGGGTCAAGATGCGTCGTCCCATCCAGTCCCTTCCCACCAAAATGTGTCGTAGGGATAACGCGTGTATAGATTCCAGCTCAGCTTGGACGTGAAGAAATAGCGGATGCCCGCCAGTTTCATAATCTGGGGCAGTGCCGCGCTGTATCCGAACACATCTGGCAGCCACAACACTTCGGGCCGCGTGCCAAGCTCGCGCTCAAAATAGCGCATCCCGTACAAAAACTGACGCACCAACGCTTCGCCGGACGGCATATTCGTGTCCGGTTCGACCCATGTTCCACCCGTCGCGTTCCAGGCGCCATCGGAAATCCGCGCTTTGACGCGTTCCAACAGCGCAGGATCGTCCTGCGCCACCATCTTGTAGAGGTGCGGCTGGCTTTGGGTGAAGGTGTAGTTCGGGTACTGTTCCATCAGCGCCAAAGCTGTTGAGAACGTACGCACCGCCTTGCCGCGCGTGACCGCCAGTGGCCACAGCCAGGCCACATCAATATGAGCATGGCCCATCGCGTGAATGCGCGGGCGCGGGACTCCGTCTTCGGGCGTTGTGAGTGCGTAAACCTGCGCTTGCAGAATGTTCCCCGCCTCGCGCACGGTGGCGCAAAAGCCCTCGTCCGGTGGATTCAGCCAGTTGATGTGACTAAACGCGTCATCCAGGGCACGCAGGTAAAATCCACGCTCTGGTGCCGACTCAGGCAGCGCGGCGATTACGTCCAACAGCACCTGTGCATCCCAATACAGTTTCTCCACATCCCGATCGATCCACACCAGATCGCTGACGGCGAATCAGAATCTGGTGATCGCCGGGCTGCGACACCCCCGCAAAACAGTTCATCACAACATGCAGCGCGCGGCCCGCCGCAATCTGCTCCGCCAGCAAGACTTCTCGGTGCATCCAGTTCACCGCTTGAACTGGGGTATCGATCCCCTCGACCGTGACCAGGGCTTCCGGCGCCGAGAACAGACTTGCGTTTGGCGTGTCGTGCTGGACGGCGAACTCAATATGCAAAGCCGCCGCTTTCCCATCCAACCGATCGGGTATCGTGATACGGGTGTCGAGCCATGCCCACGTCAATTTGCGTCCCCACAAGGTGCCCGGTGCCACAATCCGCCACGCGGCATGGTCGGGATCGGGCAGTGGCGTGCCATAAGGCAGCGCATCACACGCGCGCCAGACCAAAGGCTCCCGATCGCGATAGATATAACCGCGCAGGGTCTGGGTGAGATAAGCGATCTTCTCATAAGTCAAAAACATCGGTCAGGCTCCATTGGCGTAAGCGAAATACTCTACTTCAATGACGACCCGCCAGCCCGATCAGTAAAGACCTGTGCTGCGGGAATTTCAAATATCCCTTCAAGCGACTCAAAGACGACATCCCCCGGCGTCAAATGAAAAGCCAGATCGGTGTCGGCCGGGACACTCAGCGTAAAATCGACCCGCGCCATCGTCCCCACCACGGGCTTGCGTTTGGCGACAATATACACCCCGGCGTCATCTTGTTCCGCCGCCAATTCGACACCAAAGGCCCGGTACAGGTTGGCTTCGAGCGTGACCTTATCGACCGTGGCGCGGCGCACCGTCACGCGGCAGTGACTCCCTCGAACATACACTGTCACCGGCGGCGACACATTGAATACCTGAACATAGGACCGTTGGGCGGCATGTGGGACCGCGTCAACTGCGGCACTCACCGCGCTGTCTACCGCACGGCTGCCTCCCATGCGCAGCGCGTTGCCCAACACAACCCGGCTGCCGCGCCGCAGCGCCCAACCTGCCAACCACCGGACTCGCCCCTTATTTAAGACGTTCACCATGCACGCTCCGCCACCCACTGAATCACCGCCCGGGAAACGTCCTGGGCATGTTCGAGCAAAACCATATGTCCCGCCGATTCGACGATCACCAGGGTCGCCTCCGGGATGTAGTCGGCCAGAGTCTGACTGAATTTGAGCTTTACCATGCGATCGTCGCGCGCACCGATCACTAATGTGGGTGCGCCAATTGCGTCGAGCCGATCGCGGACATCGAACACCCGGCACGCCTCGAAATCGTCGCGCAGCACGTCCGGCGGAACCTCCAACATTCGCCGCAACCCAATGGCCTTCAGTTCTTGCGGCGCGCCGTCTCCCCATGCGGTATCGATAATCCAACGCACCGTTTGTTCGCGATCGCGCAGCGCCCGTTCAGGCAGCGACGGCTCCACCGGCAGTTTGCTGCCCGCAGCGACCAACACCAAACCCGCCACGCGGTCTGGCGCAGTTAGCGCCGCTTGCAGGGCGACCGCGCCGCCCATGCTGTGCCCGCACCAAATCGCGCGCTCGACGCTCAGGGCGTCCAGCAAAGTCGCCACGTCACGCGCGTAGTCTTGTGTATCGGAACGCGCTGGCCCGTGCGACCGCCCGTGCCCCGGCAAATCGACCGTGATCACGCGCGGGCCTGGCAATCTGCGCAATTCTGGCGGCCAGTCCAGCCGCGATCCCCCCGCTCCATGAATCAACAGCAGCGGCGGGCACTGCAAACCGTCGCCAGTCTTGTCGGTGATATAAAACATCCGCTCGGCAGTTGGAATAAACGGCATGGCTGTTCTTACCTGCGATTCGAACCCTCTAATACACGCACAAGTCTACCCGCGAACAGCACTCAACCGCCAGAACGCTTGACGGTCTTTTTTCGGCTGGCTATACTCCTGGCATTGATGTAGTGAAATTTACCCCTGGAGGAATCAATGGCGGACAAGGCTGCACCGGATAACGCGCTTGACTCCGAACTTCTGGCTATTCTACGCTGCCCCGAAGCTGTACATTACACGGACAAAGGAGAGGACCCAGGTCGGCTGGAGCTGGTCCACGGCTGTTGGCTGGTGTGCGAAGACTCAGGTAACAAGTACCCGATTCGGGATGGCATCCCGGTGATGCTGGTAGATGTCGGCAAGAAGTACAAGGCTGTTGCGGTCGAAGATCTGCCGGTGCCGCCGCCTGAAGACGATTAACGCCCAGGCAACATTACCCGGCCGCGTGCCGGGTATTTGTTTCTCTGGCGTGCTAGTCCCAAAAACCACCTTCTGCTATACTGCATCCTGAATTTCTCGTGAAACGAATTAATACCTGTCTGGACTGGTGGGGCCCATGAACCAACAAACTGTTCTGCCACACGGAGCGCCTATTCACGGGGGTCAGAATCTGCCTGTGCACGCTCCGGAGCACTTGATCGGGCGCGCTGCCGACCAAGACTCGATTCATCTCGCGCTCAAAGCCAGAACAGCCGTATTGCTATACGGACCTCCCGGAATCGGCAAAACGTCTATGCTGGCAACCCTGGCCGCCGGTTACGCGGAGCTTCCGGGAGGCGTACTATGGCTGGAAAGCGCTAACGACTCCTTGCTGGCCCTGCTCAACCGGGTGGCACGAGCCTATGGTTTGGCGGGTTGGGACAGTGACAGCCGAGATGAGGCGTTGACGCAGGTCCGCCACCTCTTGGAAGATAACCTCCCGTTAGTCGTGCTGGATGGTGAGGTCGAACTGGCCGCTGCACGCGAGTTCACACGCGAATGCGCCGAGGGAGTGCCGCTGCTGCTCACCACTTCACACATTGCCGCCGGGCCGTGGACTCCGCTTCCACTGCCGGAGCTCAGCGAAGCCGACGCACGTACACTGCTCGATCAGCTGGCCCCGGAGTTATTGGACACAGACGACGAGGCCGCTGCGCGCCTGATTGCCTTGGTCGGTGGCCACCCGTTCTCAATCGAAGTCGCGGGCCTTGCCATCGCCTATGAAGATGATCTCAGCGCCTATCTCGACCGAGTTCCCGAACTACCCCCTGGCCAGATCAACCGCGCCATGGCAACGGTAATGGCCGCCTATCGGCTGCTGTCGCCCGAACTGCAAGGCATGGTGATGTTGCTGGGCACCACCTTCGGGAGCGGCGCAAGTCAGGAACTGCTGGCCGATGTGACCGGCGCGTCTGCCGACACCATTCGCGCACGAATGCGCGAACTGGTGGCGCGCGGGTTGGTAGTTGAGCGCAGCGTGGCGGACGCACCCTATTTTGTCACGCACGAACTCATTCGCCGTTTCGCGCACTCCTTCCTACGCGGCAAGCGGCGCCTCGACACCATGCGCGCGCGCCATTTGCACGGACTACCTGTCTACATCCGCAGGAACGCAGATGCCCGGCACTACGATCGGTTGGCCGCTGAAATGGATAACGTCCTGGCAGCAGGACGCTATGCCGCGGAACGTGGCAAGAATGACGTGCTGGCCGACCTGGTACAGTTGCTGGCGCCCGTGAACGCGCAGAGTTTCGTCACCGCGTGCGGCTTTCAGCCGGAATACGATTGGTTGAAGCATATTATGGAGCATCCAGCGGCAGCGCAAGCGGGTCTGCTGGGATTTGTCGCGCCTGAGCCGGTCGCGCCAACCGGAGAAGAAACGCCCGAACCCGCAGCGGAAGCTGAGAGCCCGGAGGCCGAAGCGCCCGCCGAAGCAGAAATTCCAGCGGCCGAAGAACCCGCCGAACCCGAGACGCTGCCCGCCGAAGCCAGCGCAACGCCCGCAATGCCAGAGCCTCCAGCCTTACCCGAAGTGGAAAGCCTGTTGGAACCAGTAGAAAGCGCTGCTGAAGCGCTTCCCGACGAAGATGTTAAGCCGCTTGAGGAAGCAGCCAAACCGACTAGCGAAGAAGAAGACAGCGCCGTCCAGGAGGAAATGGTCATCCCGCAGCCAGGGGACCAGCCCGAACCCCAACCCGTGACGGACAGCGATCAGGACGCGGCGATCGCGCAATATTCGGAGGCGCTGGAAGGTTATCACGCGAACGGCAACATTGAGGACGAGATGGCGGCGCTCCAGGCATTGGCCGCGCTCAGTCTCGAATCGGCCAATTACGAAGATGTACTGAACTATGTCGATAAGGGTTTGCAGCTTGCGCAGGAAGTTGACAATCCACAGCGTGAAGGGCAAATGCTGATCGTTTTGGGTGATTTGCAGCTTTCCCTGGGTCGCCTGGACGGAGCTGAGGTAGCCTATATGGAGGCGATCGAAGCGCTGCGCCCCACCGAAGATTGGCTCGACATTGGGCTGACGCTTGATAAACTGGGTTCGGTGTATTGGGAACAGCAGCGTTCAGACGCCGCATTAGAAGTCTGGACGCAAACCATACCCATTTTCGAACGCCTTTCGCGCTCCGACCTGGCGTGCGACACGCTGGACAAGATCGGTGACACGCAGGCCGAACAAAATCAACCCGAAGCGGCCAAGGCCAGTCATCAACGAGCGTTTGCCTTGGCGCGCACCAACGACGATGCGCAACGCGCCTTCGAACAGGCTGTGAAACTGGGATTGTTGGCGGAATCCATTGGCGACCGCGACCACGCGCTTATCCATTACCGGCGGGCACTCCACTTCGCCTTTGAATTGAAGAATCCGGTGGGTCTGGGACATTCACTGTTGGACGTCGCGCGCCTGTTGATCGATGACACCGTCAATCTGCACCGCTCGCTGCAACTGTTGGAAGCCGCCAACGAGCTGCTGCCGGAGGATACCGAGGTACAGCGCCTGCTCAGCCGGGCCCAGACGCGGCAGGAACGGCTGCTCAAGGCGGGGGTTACGCTGCCCATCGGTGAAGAAAGCGTGGCAGATTACGCACGGGCTGCGCTTGACGAATAGCCCTCACGCGAAGGCGAATTCTTTTTCAGTAACGCGGAACGGCGGGATCGACCATTACCGACCAGGCATCGATCCCGCCGGTCATGTCTATCAGGTTGGTGTAGCCTAACGTCTGAAGCTGAGCTATCAGATTTCGGCTGCGGACACCGTGGTGGCAAAACACAATCACTCGGCGGTCGCGCGGGATTTCTTGCCAGCGCGTTTGCATCTGGCTCATAGGGATATTCACGGCCCCATCGATCCAACTCAGCCGAAGCTCGAACGGTTCACGGACATCCACCAGCATGACTTTTTCGCCAGAGACCAAACATGCGTTTACTTCTTGAACCGACCATTGTGTCATACCGCGATCACCCTCATCATGGTGCGGAGCCAAACCCGAGTCACGGGAAGGAACCCCGCAGAACTCCTCATAATCGATCAGTTCGGTAATGGTTGGCGTGTCCCCGCACAGCGGGCAATCGGGCCGTTTCGGCAGTGTGATCAGGTCGAAGCTCATGTCCAGAGCATCATACAGCAGCAATCGACCGATCAACGGCTCACCAATGCCGAGAATCAATTTGAGCGCTTCAGTCGCCTGCAAGGTCCCGATTGTGCCTGGTAAAACGCCGAGCACGCCCGCTTCGGCGCAGTTGGGCACCAGATGGGGCGGCGGGGGGTCGGGCAGCAAACAGCGATAACACGGCCCCCGCCCTGCATCGAAAACGCTGACCTGTCCTTCAAACCGGTAGAGGCTGCCATAGACCAGCGGCTTACCCAGCATAGCCGAAGCATCGTTGAGCAGGTAGCGCGTTGGGAAATTGTCTGTGCCGTCCAGAATAACATCATAGGGTGCCAGAATATCGAGCGCATTGTGGCTGCTCAACGCTTCATCGTATGCGTCAATCATTGTATGGGGGTTGATCTGGCGTAGACGGGCCGCTGCGGAAACCACTTTCGGAATGCCAATCGTGTCCTCGCCGTGGATAATCTGGCGCTGCAAATTCGACTCGTCTACCACGTCAAAATCGACCAGACCGATGCGCCCGATACCCGCCGCCGCCAGGTACATCGCAATCGGGCTGCCCAAACCGCCCGTACCGACGACTAACGCGCTGGCCGCCTTCAGCTTGCGCTGCCCATCCTCACCGACTTGCGGCAGCATGAGGTGACGGCTGTAGCGGCGAAGCTCCGCGTCTGTTAGCTCGGGTACCCCGGTAGCCGCGCGATGTTCTTCCTGAATTTTCTCTGACTTTGCCATTCGTTTTCCGTTCACGTCATTTTCTGCTGGGATCGGGCGCCGCTCCCGATGGAATTCGCCATCGGCGATCTGCCGATGGCGCTGATTCCAAACTTAACACAAACACACCCCAGTCGGACAATGACCGGGGTGTGTTTCTTCGCATGTGGAATGCGATGAGTTTAGCCGAAGGTACGTCCTGCTCCAAAGATACGACCGGCCAGCTTGAATCCAAATTCCTCGATGCGCACCATGAAGCTGGGGCGCAGCCCGGTCGGGATCAACATTCCACCGCCCGCATGGCTAGGGCCCATGCCTTTATAATCGGGCGTCTGGTATACGAAGATGTCCTGCAACACTACCTGCTCACCTTCCATGCCCTGCAATTCGGTGACCTGGACGATCTTGCGTGTGCCATCCTTCAGACGGCCAACCTGGACAATCAACTGGATCGCGCTGGCAATCTGCCGGCGCACGATCGATACGGGCAAATCCATACCGGCCATCAGCGTCAGAGTTTCCAGGCGCGCGATACAGTCACGCGGTGTATTCGCATGGATCGTAGTCAGCGAACCATCGTGGCCGGTGTTCATCGCCTGCAACATATCCAACGCTTCGCCTGACCGGCATTCACCGACGACGATCCGGTCGGGGCGCATGCGCAAGCTGCCCTTCACGAGGTCGCGAATGACGAGCTGGCCTTCGTCTGTCCCAGGGACTACCGAACACGTTTCCAGGCGCACGACATGACGCTGCGCCAGCCGCAGCTCAGCCGAATCCTCGATGGTGACAATCCGTTCATCTTCGGGAATGAAGGACGACAGCACGTTCAGCAGCGTCGTTTTGCCCGATCCCGTCCCGCCCGATACCACGACGTTGAGCCGGGCGACCACGCATGCCTGCAAAAACTCAGCCACTTCTGGCGTGAGCGATCCCCATTCAATCAAGTTCTCGACCGTCAATCGCTTGTCAGGAAACTTACGGATCGTGATCGTCGGGCCGTTCAGGGCCGAGGGAGGGATCACCACATGGACGCGCGAGCCATCCGGCAAACGGGCATCCACCATAGGATGCTTGCGGTCGATTTCTCGCTGGAGCGGGCGCACAATGCGTTGCGCTGTCCACAGGATATGATCGTCATCATCAAACACGTGCTCGGTCTCTACCAATTTGCCTTTATATTCGGCAAAGATAAGGTCCGGGCCGTTCACCATTATCTCAGTGATGTTCCTGTTGAGCACCAACGGCTCAACCGCACCGAACCCCAACAGGTCATCGATCAAAGCCTGTTCCAACTCCGCCAGCTCATCCGGCGACAAGGCCACGCGCGCGCGTTCAATCACAATCTTCAAGCGATCCCGAATGATTTGCTGGTGCTCCGGGTTGGTACTCTCCATATCATCAAATTCGTCTGGTGTCGAGACGAGTTTTACTCTCAACTGCTTGCGAAGAGCAGCGACACGGGGCGAGGTGCGCCTCTTTTCAGGGCCTTCTGAAATGGCGGCGGCCATAGGGGCCAGTGCATCACCCTGAGATGCTGGCGGAGCCGATACCTCAGACTGAGATTTGTCGGGAAAAGGTTGCGTACGGTTCAGGCGCGATAATCGTGAGCCCATAAGACCATCCTGTAAAAATCTCGCTGCGAAACGATCATGCAGCGAACGGGCAAATCTTAATGAAACATAGTCTAAGTGTAAAACGAGTTAGCGATCGGGACAAGCGTCTTGGCCCCAATTTCGCCCGCTTTTCATTTTGAGGGCTTGCCTGTAAGCAGTGGAGTGTGTTAATCTCCTGGCCTGTTTCCAGCGAACTATGCTCACAGACGCGCACTCGTCGTGCGCTTGCTGTTTTATGTCCGAACGGGGGAGACGCTCCTATGTTGAAGACGCATAACTGTGGTGAACTCCGAGCCGAGCATGCGGGTCAGCAGGTGACGCTGGCCGGATGGGTACACCGTTGGCGAGATCAAGGCGGTCTGGTATTTTGGGATTTGCGCGACCGGTGGGGCGTCACTCAAGTCACCATCAATCAACAGACTTCCCCAGCCGCACACGCGATCGCGAAAGAAGCCCGCGTTGAATGGGTTATGCAGGTGACGGGCACCGTGATCCGGCGACCAGAGGGCATGGAGAATCCGAATCTGCCCACGGGCGACATAGAGCTGGACGCCACCGAAGTCAAGATATTGAATCGTGCCAAAACCCCACCCTTCTACATCAACAAAGACGAACGCGTCGACGAAGCCGTGCGCATGCGCTATCGCTATATGGATCTGCGGCGGCCGAACATGCAGCGCAATATCATTCTGCGTCACAATGTGGTCCGGTTCATCCGCAATTACCTGTCTGAAAAGGGCTTCGTGGAAATCGAAACTCCGATTCTGTTCAAAACCACGCCAGAGGGTGCGCGCGATTATTTGGTACCCAGCCGTGTACATCCCGGCCAGTTCTACGCCCTGCCCCAAAGCCCGCAACAGCTCAAACAATTGCTGATGGTCGCCGGATATGAGCGCTATTTCCAGATTGCGCGCTGCTTCCGTGACGAAGACCAGCGCGGCGACCGCCAACCAGAGTTCACCCAGCTGGACATGGAAATGAGTTTTGTCGAGCGCGACGACGTCCTCAATCTGGTTGAGGATATGTTCACGCGTGTAGTGGAAGAAGTCACCGATCGCGAGCTGCTCACCAAGCCCTTCCCGCGTCTAAGCTACAAAGACGCCCTCCTGCGCTATGGCACGGATAAACCCGATCTGCGCTATGGTCTCGAAATCGTCGACATCAGCGATATCGCGGGCGCGTCGGAATTTCGCGCTTTCTCAGAAACGGTCAAAGCGGGCAACCCGGTGCGTGGTATCTGCGTGCCCGGCTGCGGCAGCTACAGCCGCAAGCAGTTGGGCGAACTCGAAGAATTCGCCAAATCGGCTGGGGCAAAAGGGTTGGCGTGGATGGCCGTCGAAGACAACGCCGAAAGCCCGGTGCGCTCATCGATCGCCAAATTCTTCACCGCCGATCAGTTGCACACGATTGTTGAGCGGATGGGCGCCAAACCCGGCGATCTGCTGCTGCTGGTCGCAGACACCGCCAAAATCGTGTGCCAGGTGTTGGACTCCTTGCGACGCGAGATGGCCGAACGCCTGAATCTGGCCGATCCGCAGAAGCTGGCTTTCTGCTGGGTGATCGATTTCCCATTGTTTGAGTGGAACGAAGACGAGCAGCGTTGGGACCCCAGCCATCACCTGTTTACATCGCCGATGGCCGAAGATCTGCCCATGCTCGAGAGCGAGCCGGGCAAGGTGCGCGGTCAGCAGTACGATCTGGCCTGCAACGGTTATGAGCTGGCGGGCGGCAGCATCCGAATTCATGACCGGGCTGTGCAAGAGAAGATCTTCGGTCTGATCGGCCTGGATGTTGAAGTCGCGAAAGAACGTTTCGGTCACATGTTGGAAGCTTTTGAGTTCGGCACGCCGCCCCACGGCGGGATCGCTCCCGGCATCGACCGGTTAGTCATGCTGCTGGCGGGCCAGCCCAACATCCGCGAGGTCATCGCGTTCCCGAAGACACAGCAAGCCGCCGATCTGATGGCAGGCGCGCCGTCTGAGGCAGAGCCGAAGCAGCTCGAAGAACTGCACATTTGCATCAAGGAATAACGGGGGCGACCTCTGCCGGGCCAGACTGAGTTGATCATTGTATACTAGGGCAAATCAGATCAGCCGCGAAGGAGTGTGAACTATGGCAGACGCGCAGTCGGAAGTGGTAGCCGTTGACAGCCTGGCAGCCAACGAGTTTCAGGTGGAGATCGAAGCCGAGATCGCAACAGGGATATTCGGCGTCAGCGGGTTGTGCGTGCGCTATGTCGATGTCGATGCGGGGAAACTTAGCTTCCGCCCCATAGTCATCTCGAAGATGGTCCAGCAAAATCCTGAGCTGCCCTTCAACCGCTGGACGCGTGAGACGTTGGCGAACCCCACGTCCAAAATCACACGGACCATCGCGATCGTGGCGATGGACGAAGGGGTCGAAACGCGGCGATGGGTGCTCAGCGAAGCATGGATCAGTGAAATCGCGTTCTCCGATTTCGACCAGGGCAGTCGCGAACTGGTCGCAGAACAGCTCACCATTCACCACAGCGGCATACAGGAAATCTGGCCGTAGGTCGACACGCCGATCGCCTGCAGTCCTCCATTCAGAACCACAAAGCGACCACTTGGCCTTATGCCGGAGTGGTCGCTTGATCTTACGTTCTGATTATACCCACACATCGCGTCGGGCAGAATACACGCCGGGTCACACGACCTGCAGCATTGCCATGAAGGCCAGCGAAAACCCGATCATCTCCGCCAGACCGATCCCCGTCGCCACTGCCACTGCACGGGCACCGGGCAGCCGATTCATTCCGTGGCCGTTGCGCCGGTCCCACGTCTCCGATCCCAGCAGCAGGCTGATCGGCAGCCCGATGACGAAGGCCGCAAAGAGCAGCAGCGGGCCGCTCGTGTTCTGATCGAGATAGATACCACCCAAATAGAAAATACCGAGAAATACGGCAAACACTGCCGTCCCGATCACCATCGCCTTGCGCGACTGGAAGCGGAGATCCGTCAGAAACGGCGCATCATCAAAATACGGCAGAGCCATCACCACATAAGAAGCTAACGCCAGCGTTGTTACAAATGCACTGACCAAAATACCTAACCAGCCCCAGTCGCTCATTAAACACTCCTCAATACGTCGGGCCGCGCTCCATTATGCAACAATGCGCCCTGATGGATCCGCGCAATCTTAGCAGATCGCGCTGGCACTGTGGTAATTTCGTGTGAAAATGGGTCGCGTCAATGAAATCGCGCAGAAAGTACCATTCTTAATTACCGACGTTGGCGCACTGCGGTTCAAAATACGTTCCAAAATCAGAGTTAGCCGGAGCGCGATTTTGAGGTTATGATAGTCCGCAGAGTGCCTATGCCTGCAGGAGGAAATTGGATTTCATGGCCACGAATGCGAGCACCTGGTTCTACAAAGAACCTGAACACCGTGCCTACCTGATCGAAGAGCGGGTGAATCACACCTTTTGGAGCAACCGCATTGCGGGCATCCATCTCGACTGTGCCAGCGCAGAACCGCCGTTTCGCATGTCGGGCGAATGGCACGGCGAGCCGGTCGAGTTTGAGTGGCTGCCCAATGATTATCTCACCCTGACCACACAACTCAATGATGAAACAACCTTGTTGCTGGTCGGCATCAAGGAGATTTTGGGCTTCACCCCCGCGATTTCCTACGTCGACCCGGCTAACAAATTCGTCGCCCAGTGGTATGTCAAGGATGTCGATCGACGGATTCAGGAAATTCAGGGCAACCCGAACTATCGGCAGATTAAGCGGTACAAAAAATAACAGCGCCGCCCGTCGGAGCAGTGATCAGGAAGCACACCTATTATGAGCGACCATCTACCGAAGTTGGCCTTCGACCTTGATCGGGATATTCGGGTGTTGTCAGTAATGGCCTCCAGCTTGACTCCTTACCTCTACGAAAACGAGGTGTACGGATATCTGGAAGGCGACCTGCCGCGACTGACCTTAGGCGGGCTGCTGCTGCGCCTGCACCGGTTGGGCTGTATAGAAGACACACTGTCGGCAGAACAACAAAACCTCGTGCAAAACGCGCGCCTCAACTTTGAAGCCGAGCGCGCGCAGTGGGCCGTCCATTATGAGAACAAAATTCAACATGAGCTGCGCTCGCGTCTGGATGCGTTTGAGCAGTTCTTGAACGAATGCAGCGCAGATATTCGCGGCTGCGCGGAAGGCTACCCCGTCCAGGCCGAAAAGCGCGTCATGATCGCCCACTTGGCTGATGAATCAGCCGAACGCGACGTCCTCTCCGAGGAAACATCAACCCGGCTGAAGGTTTTGGACCAACGCCTGAACCGCGTGCTGCATGAAGGTGGATTCGTGTTCGATGACCGGCTGATGGTCGCCTATCCGGCTGAGCATTATTGGTGGCTCTACAGTCATATCCCCGAACGTTGAATTCGTTTGGAAAACACCCAGGCATAACAAACGACCGGAGCCAAGGCCCCGGTCGTGTTTTTACCAGTCGGAAGTTTACTCCAACAGATGTCTACCAGCCGTGCTCCAAACGCGTGATCAGGCGTTCGGGCATATCCAGTTTGCGCATCTTGTCCTGCGTCACTTGGATCGGGTAAGCCACGCGCCGGTATTCAAAAATCGCTTCCTGCACGCGCAGAATGCCGTACGAAGCATCTTTGATCGAATCACGCGGCTGGCCCACACTGCCAGGGTTAATGATCAGCCGATGCCCGTTAAGCTGTCTGGGCTCGCGGTAGACAGGGGGCACCTGTTCGGTATCGCCCTGCTCGCCTGTGAGTTGGAAAATGATGGGGGTGTGCGTGTGCCCGACGAAGCAGTAGGGTGTCTCGAAATGCGGGAAGTTCAGCGCCGCAATCAGCGGATCGAGAATATATTCCCACACGGGCTCGCGCGGACTGCCATGCGCCAGCGTGTAATCGCCCAGCACGAACGTCGTCGGGAGCGCAGACAGATAAGCCAGATTCTCAGGCGTAAGCGTTTCGCGCGTCCATGTCACTGCACGGCGCGCATCCGCGTTGAAGGTACGGATGTCCAGCCTGCCTAACGCAGCCCAATCGTGATTTCCAGCCAAACACAGATGGGGAAGAGTTTTCAGTAAATCGCAGCTTTCATTGGGATCAGGGCCGTAGCCGACCACATCTCCCAAACACCATACATAATCCCAATCGTCCTTGGCATCCGCCAACACGGCCTCAAATGCCGCCAGATTGGCGTGAATGTCGGAAATCACCAAAATTCGCATGCGGTTGAACCTTTTTACCCTCTGTGTACCTGACCTGATCGCGAAATAATAGCACGATTCGCGGGTTGTGGCGAATTGAATCTGGGCAGATTGTCCCGCACGCCACAGGATTTTGGGGTCCTCGATATTGTCACGTCACAAGCCCGCTGTATAATGGGAGGCGACCAGCTTGAGGAGTGTACACCGTGTCCTTCACCTTTGCCGATTTCACCAGTAATAGCGTGGAAGAAACCCACGCAGTGGGGTTACGCCTGGGTCAGGCGCTCCAACCCGGCGACATTGTGTGCCTGTCGGGCGATCTCGGCGCTGGAAAAACCGTATTCACTAAAGGAATTGGTGAAGGCTGGGGCGCACTGGAGACGGTGACCAGCCCTACCTTTGTGTTGATCCACGAACACCGGCGGGCCGCCGATCCTGTCCGCCTGCATCACGTCGATTGTTACCGTCTGCGCGGGGCGGTTGACGCCTGGGGCATCGGGTTGGAAGACATGCTGCACGGCGACGGTATACTCGTGCTTGAGTGGCCGGAGAATATCGAAGAGGTGCTACCGGAAGATCGTCTGTGGATTGCGCTGGAATACACGGGGGAGTCGCAGCGCCACATTACGCTAACGGCCACAGGCAAACGATCGGAACAACTGCTCGACGTACTGCGTGCCGCCATTATGCACACCTGAACGGCCTCGCCCGGACTGAAGGAGAACCCGTTGTTACTCGCGATCGATACCGCTACCCGCACCATCAGCCTGGCGCTGCACGATGGGAACCAAATCCAGTACGAGGCCACATGGCATACGCAAAACAATCACACCGTCGAGCTTACGCCTGCTATTCATGCCGCGCTCAGTCAGGTCGGGCTCGATCCCAGCGGGCTGAAGGCAGTGGCCGTCGCCCAGGGTCCTGGCTCATTCACCGGGCTGCGTATCGGTCTGGGAGTAGCCAAAGGGTTGGCCCTTGCACAGCACCTTGACCTGATCGCCGTGCCCACATTAGAAATCGTTGCCGCTGCACAGCCGCGCTCCGCAGGTACGCTCATGGCGGTGTTGCAGGCGGGCCGGGGCCGCATCTGCATCCAGCCGTTTCAGCACAATGGGGAACGTTGGGTCGCGCTGCATCAGCCGGAGATCACGAACTGGCCGGAAGCCGCCGCTAGGGGTGATGGGTCGACCACTTTCGCAGGCGAAATCGACGAGACCGGTCGCACCACTTTGGGCGCCATCGTGCCCCAACCCGCTATCGCCTCCGGGTCGCTCAACCTGCGACGCGCGGGCTTTCTAGCCGAGATCGCGTGGGGACGCCTGCGCGCCAACCAACGCGACGATCCGGCTTCCGTCACGGCCATTTATCTCCACCAACCAGGAGTGCCGCACCCATGACGCCCCCTTTTCTCGCCCGCCACATGCGTCTAGAGGATATCCCACAGGTTGTGACCATCGATCGGGCGTCGTTCCCAAATCCGTGGCCGCCCCATGCCTACCAGTTCGAAATCTCGAACCGCGATACATCGCATATGATCGTGATCGAAGCCTTTGATCAGCCTTCCGCAGGTGGGAGCAGTTGGCGCGGACTGATCGATCGCCTGTTCGTCGAGCAAAGCGGACGGCCAGATTGCGGGTTACGGAGGCTGTTGGCTGATCACGGGCGAAGCACACATCAGCACGATCGCTGTACTGCCTGCCTTCAGGGGGCAGGGTCTGGGCGAACTGCTGCTGTCGCATATGCTGCTGCGGGCTGTGCTTCTCGAGGCTGAGTATTCTGTGTTGGAGGTGCGCGAAAGCAATCTTTCAGCGCAAGCGCTTTATCACAAATACGAATATGAGGTCGTGGGCCGGCGCAAAGGCTATTACCGTGACAATGCCGAAGACGCGCTATTGATGGAAGCGCGCCCCCTCGACTCTGCTTATCAAACACGGCTGCGCCAGCGCATCGAAGACCTCGCGCGCCGCGTATCATTTGAAGATCGGTTCAGCAACCACGCGAAACCGTAAAGGAGCAAGACCGTGACCCAAGCCTTAAGTGTGGAAGAGCGTCGCATTGCCCTGGAGGCGATCGCCAAAAATGTGCGTGCCTGCAAACAATGTTCTCTGCACAGCGGACGCACCCAGGCCGTACCTGGGGCCGGACGCCCTGACGCTGACATTATGTTCATCGGCGAGGCACCCGGTTATCACGAAGATCAGCAGGGGCTGCCGTTTGTGGGAGCATCGGGCAAATATCTCACCGAGCTGTTGGCCTTAATTGGGTTGTCGCGCAGCGATGTCTTCATCACGAATGTGATCAAGTGCCGCCCTCCAGGCAACCGCGATCCGCTGCCTGCCGAGATCGACACGTGTGTGCCGGCCTACCTCAACGAACAGATCGCCATCATCCAGCCCAAGATCATCGCAACGTTGGGGCGCTTCAGCATGGCGCTGTTCTTCCCCAAAACCGCGCGCATCTCCAAGATTCACGGGGAGGCCACGCGTGCCGATGGGCGCATCTACTACCCACTTTTCCACCCGGCGGCGGTGCTGCGCAATATGAACCTCAAGCCCACGATGGAAGAGGATTTCAAACGCATGCTAACCCTGCTGGAAGAAGCGGCACAGTCGACCGACGACGGCCGGGACGAGCCGCCCTTGACCCAGCTCAGCCTGTTTTAGGCAAACATCTGGCGGAAAAATGTAACGCACAGCGTCGGGTAAACTCCGGCGCTTTTTATTGTGTCTCGTATGGCCCTAAGGTATACTCGCGCCCGAAACACTTTCAGCCGCGCTGTCAATCATCCATCGCGCAGCCCTGGCAGTTTGCGGCCTCATCATCCACTTGAAACCCTATGGAAATCACGCAGTTCTTCCCGATTATGCTGGCCGGGTTTGCCGCAACCGTCGGCTTCACCCCGATTACGCGCTGGTTAGCGTTTCAAATAGGCGTACTCGACCAACCCAGCAACCGCAAAGTCCACCAAAAGCCTACGCCCCTGCTCGGCGGTCTGGCGATTTACGGCGCGTTGGTGTTCGCGCTGGCGTTTTTCAGCCCTCCTATCTATCTGGTTGAGTTTGGCGCGATCCTGGCCGGGACGACGTGGCTGGTTTTAGTGGGCTTCGTGGACGACCGCAGCGGCATGCAGCCGGTGGTTAAGCTGGGTGCCCAGGTGATCGCGGCCCTGGTGTTGATCGCGGCCGGGATACACATCCGCATTTTTGACAGTCTGGCGCTGAACGTAGCGCTAAGCCTGTTCTGGATCGTCGGCATCACTAACGCGATGAATTTTCAGGATAACATGGACGGGCTGGCCGCAGGCATCACTGCCATCGCGTCGATCTTCTTCTTCGTAATGGCGGTGCGTGAAGAATTGAGTCTGGTCAGCAGCCTGGCTGCGGCGCTGTTTGGTGCTTCGGTCGGATTCTCTGATCTACAACTTCAACCCGGCGCTCACCTTCATGGGCGATATGGGCAGCATGATCCTGGGTTTCTTGCTGTCTGTACTGGCTATCAAGCTGGACTTTCACGTTCCCAAGGACCGGCAGGTCGTCACGTGGATCATCCCGATCGTCGTGTTAGGGCTGCCCATCTTCGACACAACGTTAGTCGTATTGACCCGCTTGCGCGAAGGCCGGTCCCCCATGCAGGGAGGCAAAGATCACACATCCCACCGGCTGGTCAGCTTGGGGCTGAGCCACAGACGCGCGGTCCTCATTCTCTACGGCGTATGTATCGCGTTTGGTTTTGTCGCGATTGCCCTGTCCCATGCGACCGTATCTCGGGGACTGGTGATGGAAGGCATCCTGGCCGTGCTGGCGGTGACCGCCTACAGCTTCCTCGAAATCACCTACAACCGCCACAAACGCCAGCGATCGTAAGCCTTCAACGGCTCGATCAGCATGCTCATGTCCACCTACCCGATTGTCCACCTCGCCAAGATCACCGGAGTAGCCGGAGCCGAAGGGCATCTGCTCACCCTGCTGGCCGGACTCCACGCGCGCGAAGTGCCCGTCGAGTTGTGGGTTTTGGTCGAGCCGGAAAATCCGGTACAGGTCCTGGCTGATCGCGCCGCCGCGCTTGGCATTCCGCTGAAACGCATCGTGATCCGGCGCGACATTGATCCGGGGTTGTGGTGGCGGCTGGTCAAGCAGTTCCGAGAAATTGATCCCTGCATCGTACATACGCATATGTTCCACGCCGATCTGTACGGCATACTTGCCGCCCGGTGGGCCCATGTCCCCATCGTGATCAGCTCGCGCCATAATGACGATCGCTTTCGCACATTTTTGCCCGTGCGGCTGGTCAACGCGTGGCTGTGGCGGCGTGTGGATGTCGGGATCGCGATCTCGGAAGCAATCCGTCGGTTCTCCATCGACGTTGAGCACGCTCCCGCCGATCGGGTCACCACGGTGCATTATGGGCTGGACCCGGCCAGCATCCATGCCCCCACCAATGCCCGCGCAGCCTTGCGTCAATCCATGGGGTTGCCGCCGGAAACTCTGCTCATTGGGTCGATTTGCCGCCTGACCGAGCAAAAAGGGTTGCTCTACGGGCTGAGAGGATTTGCCCAGATTGCGCAAGCGGCCCCCGAGGCGCATTACGTCATCGCGGGTGACGGGCCACTGGGCGCCGCGCTGGCCGCGGAAGCTGACGCCCTGAAGCTCGCCGACCGGGTCCATTTCCTGGGTTGGCGCGACGACGCGCACGCAATCTTCGCCGCGCTGGACGTGTTTCTGGCGCCTTCATTGTGGGAAGGTTTCGGGCTGGTGTTCCTGGAAGCGATGGCCCTGGGGATTCCGATTATCAGCACGCGTGTCAGCGCCATTCCCGAAGTGATCGTGGACGGACGGACCGGCTGGTTGGTCCCGCCAAGCGACGCCGAGGCGATCGCGTCAGCCCTACGGGAAGCGTTGACCAAACCTGACGAACGCATCGCACGTGGCACGGCCGGTCGTCACAGGCTGGAAGCGGAATTCACCGTTGACGCGATGGTCACGCGCACGCTGGCCATCTATCACGATTTGGAGCATCGCCATGAATCCTGACGCGAGTGAGCCTCCCATTCGTCCGGTACGCGTCATGCAGGTCATCGCCCGCCTGAACGTCGGCGGACCGGCTATTTACGTCACGCTGATCACGGCACGCCATCGCCCACCGTTCTTTGAAAGCCTACTGGTCTGCGGCCATGTGGGCTCGCACGAGGGCGATATGGCCTATCTGGCACAGGAACACGGCGTCGAGCCGCTGTATATTCCCGAGTTAGGGCGGGAGTTGTCCCCTCTGCGGGATGTCGTCACGCTCTTCAAACTGTGGCGCCTCATGCGCCAGTGGAAACCGGACATCGTCCATACGCACACGGCCAAAGCGGGTTTTGTTGGGCGCGTCGCGGCCTGGCTGGCGCGCGTCCCAGTCCGCGTCCATACCTTTCACGGGCATGTCTTCCACAGCTACTTTGGCCCACTCAAAACACGCCTGTTCCTTACGCTGGAACGTCTGACGGCCCGCGTCACGGACCGGCTGATCGCCATTAGCCCTGGTCAAAAAGATGACTTGGAAAACGTCTATCATATCGCGCCACCGCGCAAGATCATTGTGCTGCCGCTATGCCTGGATCTGGCCTCCTTCGCGGCCATAGCGCGCCACGCGGGAGATTTCCGCCATACCTTCGACATTCCCGCCGACGCGCCGCTGATCGGAATCGTGGGACGTTTCGTGCCGGTCAAGAATCACGCGTTATTCCTTCAGATGGCCGTGTATCTGCGTCGCCAATTTCCCAACGCGCGCTTTGCGCTGATCGGGGACGGCGAAACCCGCCCCGCCATCGAAGCGCAGGCGCAAGCGTTAGGACTGTCCGATGTGGCGATCTTCACTGGTTTTCTGCGCGATCTGCGACCCGCCTACAGTGACATGGACGTATTGGTAATCTCGTCGCATAACGAAGGCACTCCAGTATCGGTAATCGAAGCGCTGGCCGCAGGTGTACCTGTTGTCTCAACGGCGGTGGGCGGTGTGCCGGACCTGCTGCAAAATGGAGCGCTGGGGCGACTGGTCCCGCCGGACCAGCCCGAGGCCATGGCCGAAGCCGTCGTGGACGCGCTGCAGGAGCCGCACTCTTCGCATCATGCACTGCGCCAAAACGTGTTGGATATCTACGACGTCGAGCGCGTGACCGACGATCTGGCTGATCTGTACCAGGTGCTGCTGGCTGCCAAAGGGAAATGGCCCGGCCCATGAGCGACATCCGCGCCTTATCGCGCCGCCAGATGGCTATAGGAATTACGATTGTCACGCTGTTGATCGCCGCCTATTTCTCGACCTTTGACGGCTACGCGATCAGTGGCGATGAATGGCAGCTTTTCGACGCGACTGAGAGCTTCGCGCGGCGCGGCACGCTCCAATTGAATTACCGCTTTGACGAGTTCGAGGCCCGAACGCTCAGCGAAGCTGTTCCACCTTCCGCCAACACGGAGCCGCTGCAACCTGCGCTGGCCGCCCCACTGTTCCTGATTGCGCAGGCCCTGCCCGACGTTGGTCTCGCGCACACCGTCTGGCTGTTCAATATCGTGATCACGGCGCTGATCGGAGGTACGCTCTACGCCTTTGGGCTGGAGTTGGGTTATCGCCCAGAAACCGCGGCACTGACGGCGCTCGCCTTTGGGCTGGGGACCATCGTGTGGCCCTACAGCCGCACTTTCTTTCGGGAACCTCTGTTTACGTGGCTGGCCCTGCTCAGCGTGTTTCTGGTGCTGCGTATACGACACCGGATCCATCTACGCAATTTCCCGCTCCGGTCAGCGGCCGCCTTTGTGGCCGTGATGGGAGCGACGCTCCTTTCTAAAGAAGCCTCTTTCCTGATCCTGCCGGTGATCATTGTCGAAGCGCTGCCCGCGCGACTGAACCGTTTCCACCCGTCGCGCAAAGCCGTCCTGATCAGCAGCGCGGCTATCGTCATTGGTCTGGTGATAGGCATCGTGTTGATCAATACCGTATCGCTATCGAGTTTTTCGACGCGGTACGCCTTCGGCGCGCGGTTGGAACAGGCCCAGCGCAATCTGTCGGGCGCGTCCCACGGCATAACCGGTTACCTGTTCAGTCCTGCGCGCGGCATCTGGTGGTATTCTCCGGTGCTTCTCCTGGGATTCCTGGGTTGGCCGCGTTTGATCCGGGAACGGCGCGGGCGCGAAATCGCTGTGCCACTGGTCATGCTGGCATCGTTCGTGTTCGGCTATTCGATCGTGCGCGGCGCCACTGAATGGTATGGCGGCCTGGGTTGGGGCGCGCGTTACATGGTGCCGGTGACGCCTTTTCTGGCGCTATGGCTGCTGCCCGTCATCGACAACCTCATCGCGCCCGGTGCGCGGCTTTGGAAACGAGCAGGCTTGCTACTGGTGTTTACGGTCAGCGCGGGCGTGCAGATTATGGCTTCACTCGTGTCGCCCGTGCGCTACTACGACGTCCTGGCCGCGCAACAACCGCCGATCATCGCCTGGACGGATGGCCTGTGGAGCCTGCATTGGTCGCCGTTGCGCGTGACGTTCACCCTGTTGGGTAAGAACACGCTCGATCTCGCCTGGGAATACGCCACCGGCCCAGCCTGGGTAGTGCCAACATTGTGCGCGCTGCTGGCGGCAGCGTCTGTCTTCTGGCTGACCACGTGGGTGCGTCGCGAAGTGGGATGGCGCACGCTGGCGCTGACGTGGGTATCGCTGCTCCTGGCCGCATCGCTGCTGCTCTTCTTCGGCCTGTACACGTTGCGCCAGGACCCGCGCTATTACGGTGATTTTGCACCCGCCCAGAACCTGCTCAAAAACCTGACCGCCCAGGCGGAGCCTGATGATGTTATCCTCCTGAACAATCGCGAATACGCCGAGTTCTTCATGAACTACTATAAGCGGACGAGTCCGGTGGTGTACACCCTCCCCCGCTCACCCGGCGACCGTTACAGCCCTGAACAAGCGCCGGAGCGGGTGTCACCCTATCCCGACGCGCTGATCCAGCCCGGAGCAACCGTCATCGTGGCGGCCCTCGGCCAACACCACGAGCGCGCATGGCTGGTGATCAACAGCAGCCGGTTCATTCCCTGGTCCGTGCGCCCGTTTGAGCAGTATCTCTCTCGGCATTATTTCCCGGTGAGCGAAATCGCCCCTAGCGATCTGGCGCGCGCCATCCTCTTTGACCTCACGCCCGCACCACCCGCCCCGGCGGATGCCTGGCCCGATCAGTCCATAGCCGCCACGTTCGGGGACAGCTTACTGCTCGTCGGCTGTGATCTCCCCGCCGGGACGACACGCGCCCCAGGTGAAATTCTGCCGGTGTCTTTGCTGTGGCAAGCAATTGGCCCGGTGGAACAGGATTATTCGGTTGCGCTGTTCCTGGTGGCGTCGGACGGAAGCCTCGCCGCCCAGCGCGATTCCTTCCCTGTCAACGGGTTCGATCCGACCCAAGCCTGGACAATTCACTCACTCCACCGCGACAATCACGGGTTGGCCCTGCCCCGTTCTCTCGCGCCTGGAACTTATGAGTTGTGGATCGCCGTGTATTGGTGGCAGGCCCCCTCGGACCGGCTGCCAGTCACGCGCGCCGATGGCACACCGCTCGGGGACCATGTCGTTGTGAGCACAATCGTTGTGGAGCCGTAGCACTTCGCGCTATACTCCCCAGGGTGACCTCCTGGCATCCCTCGCCTAAGGAATGCATTATGCTCAGTTTAAACATTGATGTAGATCGTGTGATCGCTTTTCTGGTCGGTTTGCTCAACACCCCCAGTCCAACCGGCTATTGCGCAGACGCTATCAGCTATGTCACCGAGGCATTTCAGGACCTCAACATCGCAGGCCTGACGCTCGAACGCACGCACAAAGGTGCCTTGGTGGCTACGTGGGACGGCGACCAAGCGGACGATCCACGCGGACTGACAGCACACGTCGATACGTTGGGATTGATGGTCAAAGAAATCAAACCCAACGGGCGACTCAAGCTGACCCAGTTGGGCAGTTTTATGTGGAACGCGGTCGAGTTCGAAGGCGTGACCATCCGCACTGCCAACGGATCACACTATCGGGGCACGGTCCTCCCATCGCACGCCAGCGTCCACATTCACCGCGACGCAAGCGATTCACCTCGCAGCGCCGACACGATGGAAATACGCATCGACGCACGCACGCAAAACGCCGAAGAAACACGCGCACTCGGTATCGACGTGGGCGATGTCGTTGCGCTGGATCCGCGCGTTGAGGTAACCGACACCGGGTTTATACGCTCGCGCCACCTGGACGACAAAGCCGGTGTTGCTGCCATTTTCGGCGCGTTTCAGGCCCTGGCCGCCGCGGGCTTACGCCCGGCGCAGCGTGTTACTGCTGTCATCAGTCATTACGAAGAAGTGGGGCACGGCGCGTCTACAGGGTTCCCGCCCGATCTGGCGGAACTGGTCACGATCGACATGGCCGCCGTCGGCGAAGGCCAGAACTCCGATGAATTCAGCGTCGGGATCTGCGTCAAGGATTCGCGCGGTCCCTACTCGGCGGACCTCACGCGTAAGCTGCAAGCGCTCGCCGCGCAAGCCGACATCCCTGCCAAAGCGGACATCTATCCCTATTATGGGTCTGACGGGGAAGCCTATTGGTTTGCGGGAGGGGCGGCCCAGGTGGCTTTGATCGGTCCGGGCGTCGATGCATCGCACGCCTACGAACGTACACACACGTCCAGCGTCGAGCACACCGCACATCTGATCGCGCGTTACTTGTTATCCTAAGCTGGCCCGATACGGGTTGGTACGCAGCATTAAGGAGCATCTTGCATGCCCATACGCGGCGTGATTTTCGATCTGGGTGGTACGCTGCTCCATTACAACGCCCCCAGCAGCACCTGGGAAGACACCGAGAAAACGGGCGCACGAGGGGCGTATCGTGTCCTGGCCACCGCGGGTTATAAATTACCGCCGGAGTCTGAAGCGCTCGACATCGGGTGGAAGCACGCGTTTGCGATGTGGTCCACGCTCGATCAGCACGATGTCAAAACGCTGAAGATCGACGTCCAGGCGCGCTGGCTGGCCGCCAAATGGCAAGTCAAAGAACTGCCCGACACGCTGGTCCAGTCTATCGCCACCGCCTACATGGAATCCATTCAGGCCCACATCCGTCCACTTGAGGGGGCCAACGCCACGCTGCGCGCAATCCGCGAGCGCGGGCTGAGCGTTGGGCTGCTTTCAAATACCATCTGGCCCGGGAGCTATCACCGCCGCGATCTCGACCGATTTGACCTGACGCGCTATCTGGATCATCTGATATTTTCGGCAGACGCCGAAGCGTGGAAACCCAACGCCGACGTCTTCCAGTTGGCGTTGGACGGTCTGCATCTGCAGCCGGACGAAGCCGTTTTTGTGGGCGACAGTCTGTATTTTGACGTATGGGGCGCACAGCAAGCAGGGCTGCGCGGCGTGTGGATCGAACAACCGCACGCGTGGATGCCGGAGGGGCTCAGCGCGACCCCTGACGCAACTATTCAACGCCTGCCAGACTTGATCCCTGTGCTGGATGCGTGGAAATAAGCAAGTAGAGAACACCCAACCGAGGACTCATGACGAAACGCACCAAAGCCAACACCGCTCCCTCACGCACTGGTGGGAAGAAATCGGAGAACACGCCGCGCCGACGTATTCCGTTGTGGTTGATCTTTACGGTCGCCGTTCTGATTGCTGTCACGGGTGGTGTCTACTTCTATTTTCTGATGCCGCTGGATGCGCAGATCCCCGCTGACGCAGGTGCAGAAACCGCTGGGCTGCCGCAAAGCTTCACAGAACAGGGCTTCCCGCGCCTGGGAAACCCGGATGCGCCAGTGATCGTCGAAGAATTCTCAAGTTTTGCCTGCCCACACTGCCGCGATTTTCACAACGAACGCTTTCCGGCACTGCTGCCCGCCATCACTGCCGGGCAAGTCCAGTTCGTGATGATCCCCATGTCTAATATCGGATGGGGCGCGGACAGCGCCGTCAAAGCGGCGATGTGCGCGGCGGAACAGGGCCGGTTCTGGGAAATGTCAGACGTCCTGTTCGATTGGCAAAAACGATATGTGACCCAGACCTTTAGCGATCGACGGCTGCGCAAAGGGGCCGAAAACATGGGTTTTGATATGACCGAGTTCAACGCGTGCCTGAGCGCTAACCACCCCAAAAGCGTGATTGATCAGGCATTGCAAGAATTCAAGCAGCGCGGCGTATCTGGCACGCCGACTTTCTATATTAACAACGCCGTCGTTCAGGATTACTCCGAACTTGATGCGTTAGTAACCGCAGCCACTGAGAGTGAGAATACCGCCCAATGAAAGATATCGTGATCGACGCTCACGAGGATATCGCCTGGAACTATTTCAACAACGCGCGTGCGTTCACCGAAAGCGCCTGGGCACGCCGCCGCCGGGAAACCGATCCCGTTTTCTTGCAGCGGTATGGGCGCAGTATGGTCGGGTTACCGGAGGCGCTTGTCGGGCGTGTGGCGGTCATCTGCGCCACGATTTTTGTCTCGCCACTGTCGTCCAAAATGTTTCCCGACGAAAAGATCCTCTACGAAACGCCGCAGGAGGCGTACCAGTGGGGCATGCGGCAGCTTGATTATTACCGCCGTCTGGCCGAAGAACACCCGCAGATCGCGTTGATCCAGTCTCAGTCGGATCTGGATGGTGTGCTCGCCACGTGGGAAGACAGCACCGGGCTGGAAGATCACAAGGTCGGATTAATCGCGCTCATGGAAGGGGCCGATCCGATCCTGGAACCGGCCCAGCTTGAAGAATGGGTGGAAGCCGGTCTGCGCGTCGTGGGGCCCGCATGGACGGCGACGCGCTACAGTGGCGGTACCAAAGCCCCCGGTCCGCTGACCGCGTTGGGCCGCGAGCTGCTGGACCAGATGGCGAGTTATAACATGGTCCTCGACCTGGCGCACATGGCCCCCGAGGCGTGCTTTGAAGCGCTGGATCGCTATGATGGTCCCGTATTCGCCAGCCACGCCAACCCGCTGCGCTTCAGCCCTGAACGCACCGATCGCAATCTGTCGGACGAAGTCATTGGGATGCTAGCCGAGCACGACGGCGTGGTGGGCATCATGCCCTTCAACCTCTTCCTCTCCCCCGACTGGCAAACCGGCGATCCGCGTACTCTCACGATGGAGCACGTGATCGCGGCCATCGATCATGTGTGCCAGGTCACTGGCAGCGCGCGTCATGTCGGCCTGGGCAGCGACTTCGATGGCGGGTTTGGATCAGATTCCGCGCCCGTCGGGTTCGAAACGGTCGGGGATTTGTGGGAAGTTGGACGTGCTCTGGCTGATCACGGCTATACGCCCGCCGATGTGTCGGCTGTGTTATATGGGAATTTTTTGCGTGTCTTGCGTGCTGGCCTGCCCGTCTAACGGCGGTATGCGATGGAACGATACGGCGAAATCTGCATTACAATCGGGACCCTGGGGATCGTGATCACCCTGATCGGGTTGTTTCCGGGAATCATTGGCCTGGAAACAACCGCTGGGATCGGTGTGCTGCAAGTCCTGGTGATTCTCGCTGGTTTCAGCGTGCTGTTCACCGGGGCGTTTTTGTTCGCCAAACAGGCGTTTTACGCAGGGATGGAATCCACGCTGGCCCAGGATATCGGCCTGCGCTTGACCCTGACTGGGCTGTTGATCGCCGCGGCGGCGGGCCTGGCGGATGTCTTGGGGTTCGGCAGCCATCCCTCCAGCAGCAGCACGCGCCCACTGTTGGGCCATTTGCAGGCAGTGGGATTCATCAGCGGCATTTTGATCGCCTCATCGGGCGTGCTCATCTATGCCCTGTTCGGTCCCCAAAATCTCGACTCGGAGCCATCCGATCAGGACGATGACACCGCCGACGATACGCCCACGCGCTAACAATCGGGCGTGATGCGCACATTACGCCGAACGAGCGGCCCGCATCGGCTTGACCAGCACATCGTACACCGCCGCCCCAAAGATGGCGATATCCATCACAATCCACACGACCGCCCATACTGCCGCCGGTCCGCCTACATCGCGTGCCATAGACTGCGCATCATTGAGGGGCATAATGGCCTGTGGCAGCGACACAATTTTGAACAATACCCAGGCATCCGTGATCGCTTGCAGTCCAGTCAGACATGCGAGAAAAGTCAACGTGACAATGACCATGTCACGACTGCCCCGCAAGCCAATGCCGATCAACGCCAACGCGCTGATGATGCCGACCAGAATCGTCAGGAAATTACTCCGGCCCGCAAAATAGACCAGCAGCAAACCACCCAGCGCACCCACCCCCAACCCGGCGTACCGCCCATCATCGGTTTCACGCGTGAGAATGAGATAGAAGGCTGCTATAATCATCACAGCAACCAACACGGTCTCGATGATGCCTAACCTGCTCACACTGATCCCTGAATACGCCAGCGTCAGAATCCCGACAAACAGCCCCACTCCGATTGCCACACGTTCAGGGCGGGCCGTGCGATGCGTCAGATAGAGCAGAACAGCGCCGAATAGCGCCGTGCCCAGGTAACCCGCCTGGATGATGACAAAGCGCGATCCGCCGCTGGTGTACGTAATGCCCGCGCCATGTTTGGTGACGGCGAATTCAATGAAATGACCACCGGTCAACACTGCTGCTACACCGTGTCCCAGTTCGTGGATCATGGTCACGAACAAGCGAAAGGGGTACATCAGGATGTACAGGTCTTGGATTTGCCAGAACAACAGCGCCACCAAAAACGCACCACCTGCCAGAATGATGTCACGCCGCTGATCGCGCGCGATTAGCAAGTTTTGACACGGTTTCCGCTCCTTCGGGTCGCTGGAAGGCGGCCCGGACACGCAGCAATGAAAGGAATCACAGAACGATGACGACTGAACAACACCGGATCGATCCGGTTCGGCACCGTAGGCAGCCCTCAAACCACGCCCAAACCGGGAACACAGGCCGCCATCGAGTATACCCGGCTGTTGGGCCTGGATCATCTGGAGATCGCCTGGGTGCAGAGTGTGCGCGTCTCTGACGCCACCTGCGCGGACATCAAAGCCGCCGCGGAAGCGCACCAGATTACCTTGAGCATCCACGCGCCCTATTACATCAACCTGAACAGCCAGACTGATGAATTGATGCGCAAAAGCGATGAACGCCTGCTCACCGCCGCGCGCAAGGGATTCCTGGCAGGGGCGCGCGATATCGTGTTTCATCCGGGGTCCTATCATGACCAATCCCCCGATCTAGTGTACGAGCGAATGAAGCAGAAGTTGCTGGAACTGCGGCACATCCTCGACGACGAAGGCGTCACCGTGACACTGCGTCCCGAAACGATGGGCAAGCCCGCCGTCTTTGGGACGCTCGAAGAAGTGCTGCGTCTCAGCCAGGATATTCCCGGCGTGCTGCCCTGCATCGATTTCGCCCATTTGCACGCGCGCACCGGCGGCATGAACAGTTACGAGGAATTTGCCAGCATCTTCGAGTCGGTCAAAACGGCTTTGGGGACAGACGGTCTGGCGACGTTGCACGGACATATGTCCGGCATTGCCTATGGATCCAAGGGCGAAAAACACCATTTGCCGCTGAACGAAGCCGACATTCAGTATCAGGACCTGATGCAGGCGCTGGTCGACCATGGTGTAGCGGGTTCCATCGCCGTCGAAGCCCCCGAACCGTTCCACGTCGCCGACGCACTGACCATCCAGGCTACCTACCGGCGCTATATCGCGTTGGGCGCAGGTAAGAGTTCTGATGAGAAACGACGAGTAATCGTAGGCAAGACGTTTGGTGCGCTCCCTGAGGGCTGGTATTATTATGGCACCCTGCGGTTCATCTCGATGGGCCCGGTTGAGACTGAATTAAGGAGTTTGTTGCAATGGCCAATGATTACGGCAGTTTACGCCGCCGTACACGCGATTCAAGCTGGCAGTGGCTTATGATGGGGAGCGCCCTGGGGCTGGGCTTTGCGCTCGTGGTCTGCGTTGGTGGCTATGCAGTTGGGGCGATCACCTTCCCGCTGCTCGAAGAAAATACCGCCACTCCCCAGATTCAGGTCATCCCCAATGAGACCGAGGTCGCTTTGCAGGCGATGGCAGCCCAGCAAACGCTTCAGGCGGCTCAACAGTTCCAGAGCAGCAACACCCCTGAGAACACTACCGGTGGGGACCAAGTGGTCGATGCCAGCCCCACCCCCTCACCGCTGCCGGATGTCAATCAGGGACAACCCACTCCAACTCCGGATGGCGGCGCCAACGCGGCACCGGGGGTGACATCCACCAACGCTGTCGTCGCCCAAACCGAGCCACTCGAAGGGACGCCCATTGTCGGCACGCCGCCTGTCGGACTGCCCTCGCCCACGGTTGGACTGCCGGCCGGT
Organism: uncultured Chloroflexia bacterium; assembly: GCA_963826505.1. Classification (GTDB taxonomy): domain Bacteria; phylum Chloroflexota; class Anaerolineae; order Aggregatilineales; family Aggregatilineaceae; genus CAWGXG01. Next base: position 566,413 of record CAWGXG010000008.1, on the reverse strand, counting down.
CCGTCCGTTCCCGCGCCGTTGGACGCGATCAAAACCGAACTGGTCGCCGTACCCGGCGGCACATACATGATGGGCACTACGCTCGAAGAAGCTACGCAGGCTATGGATGAGTGCCAGACGTATGGCAAAACCTGCACGGACCTCAATTGGGTTTCAGACTCCACCCCGCCCCATCCCGTCACCGTCGACAGTTTCCAGATGGAAATCTACGAAGTGACGGTGACGCAATATGTGGAATTTCTGAACTGGCTGGGGCCGCTCAGCCATAAAACCAAGTGCCAGGGCGGAGAGCCTTGCGCGCTGACGACGCAGGAGCAGGAGAACAGCCTGATCGACTTCGACGGAGACACCTATTCCGTGCGCAACCCCGGTTTCTATGCCAATCACCCGGTGACCTACGTCACGTGGTGGGGCGCGGAAGAATATTGCAACGCGCTGAATCGCCGTCTGCCGACCGAAGCCGAATGGGAGCGAGCCGCGCGTGGACCAGAAGGGCGCTATTACCCCTGGGGCTTCCAGTTTGACCCACTGCGGGCGATGTCGTCCATCAGCGATCAGGCCGGGACGGTGCCGGTTGATAGCTACCCTAACGGGCAGAGCGCCTATGGTGTGTTCAACATGGCAGGGAACGTGTCTGAATGGGTCGAAGATTGGTACCAGTCCGATTATTACACCCAGCAACTCAACAGCGCCGAGCCGAATCCGAGTGGTCCGGCTTTGGGCACAGAAAAAGTACATCGGGGTGGCAGTTGGGACACGATTCCGCTGTTTCTACGCTCGATGCATCGCATGAGCGCCGCTCCTGGCAGTCCGACCGCGGCCATCGGCTTCCGCTGCGTCGCAGAGGCGACGGCAGCGACCGCCCCCACCGCGCCAGTCGGTGCCGCCAACAACACGACCACAAATAATGCTGGTTCGGGCGGCGCGCCGACGCTCCCCCCTCAGCCGACGCAGATTCTGCTGCCGACACCGACAGTGCCAGCGGGTCCGGTACCCACATTGTCCCCCGAATAGGGCGAATTTGACCTTCAGCAGCACTCAGGACCGGCCTATCTGGAGATAGCTCGGTCCTTTTTTTTGCTCTCCGTTGCGTTATAATCTCATTATGTTCTCGTCTAAAAAGAAAGTAGGGTTTCATGAAGATCGCCATCGGGGCAGATCATGCGGGTTACACCTTAAAAGCCATGCTCGTCGATTATCTGCGCGATCAGGGACACGACGTGATCGATCTTGGGACAGATTCGCCCGATATTCCCCGCGATTATCCCGACTTCTCCCGTGCTGTAGCTGAAGCCGTGCTGGACGGTCGGGCAGAGCGCGGCCTGGTCGTTTGCGGCAGCGGGGTTGGAGCCAGCATAGCGGCTAACAAGTTCCGCGGCATCTACGCGGCCCTGTGCCACGATACCTATTCCGCTCATCAAGGTGTTGAACACGACGATATGAACGTGTTATGCCTCGGCAGCCGCGTCATCGGCTCGGCTCTCGCTCAGGAATTGGTCGACGCGTTTCTCCATGCTCAGTTTTTGGCCAACGAAGAGCGCCACGTCAGACGCCATAACAAGATCCTGGCCATCGAACAAGAACAGGACGGACGCTGAATCCGCCCTGCTGCGCGTGAGCATACAAAAATTCACACTGCTTTAGAACCTTACATAGTGTTACTGGATAGTGTCCTTCGGGAGGAAACGATGGCAGCGAATCCGCTGATCGAAATACAGAAGTGTGGACAAAGCATCTGGATGGACTACATCAAGCGCGACCTGATCATATCGGGCGAGCTTGAAAGGCTCGTCGAGGGCGGCATCACGGGTATGACCTCCAATCCTACGATTTTCGCCAAAGCGATTGGGGACAGCCAGGAATACGACGACGCGATCTCTGACCTGCTCGATCTTGAGATTACCGAAATTTACGAGGAATTGGCCATTGCCGATATTCAGGCCGCAGCCGATATCTTGCGGCCTGTTTATGACCGCACGGGCGGTGATGACGGGTATATCAGCCTGGAGGTATCGCCGCTGCTGGCCTACGACACCGAGCAGACAATCAGCGAGGCCAAACGCCTTTTCCAAACCGTCGGTCGGCCCAATGTCATGATCAAAATCCCCGGCACGCCGCAGGGGCTACCCGCCATCGAAGAGGCCATCGCCGCAGGGATCAACGTGAATGTGACGTTGTTGTTCTCGGTATCGAGCTACATCGAAGTGGCGCAGCGATACGTCCGAGGCTTGGAACGTCGCCTGGATGCGGGCCAGGACATTGACCACATCGCGTCGGTTGCCAGCTTTTTCTTGAGCCGGATCGACACAGTTGTCGACAATATCCTCGAAAATAACATCCGGACCGGGCGGCTGCGCGGCGGATTTGACACCGTCCAGGCCAACCGGCGGTTGTTGGGCAAGGCAGCGATCGCGAGCGCCAAACTCGCCTATTCGCACTTCAAAGACATCTTCGGAAATGAGCGGTTTGCGCGTCTGGAAGCTGCTGGAGCGCGCGTTCAGCGTCCCTTGTGGGCTAGCACCAGTACTAAGAATCCGAACTACCCTGACACCTATTACGTCGACGCCCTAATTGGTCCGTACACGGTTAATACACTCCCGCCAAATACGATCAGCGCATTTCGCGATCACGGCACTGTCGCCGCAACCCTGGAAGACAATATCGACGACGCGCGCGAGACCATGTCGCAGCTGGCCGAAGTGGGCGTCCGCATGGACAAAGTCGTGCAGCAGCTCCAGGGCGACGGCGTAGAGTCATTCGCCAATGACTTCCGCCGCCTGCTCGAGGCCGTCGAAGGCAAGCGCCAGGTGCTGCTGACCGGAGTCATGAGCTCGCCAGGAAGTGGCGATGGACGCCTACGAATCGGATATTCGAGAGGCGCTCGCCCAACTTGACCGCGATAAGATCGTGCGCCGTATTTGGGACAAAGACCCATCCGTATGGAAGAACGAGTCCACGCACCAACAGGTGATTAGCGCGCGGCTCGGCTGGTTGGACGTGGTCAACGCGGATGAAGCGTTTTACGAACCCATATACGCGCTGCAAGCGGCGGTCCAGTCGGGCCATTACAGCCACGCGCTGCTGCTCGGCATGGGCGACAGCAGCCTGGCCGCGGAAGTCCTGGCACGGACCTTCGGGCAACAGTCGGGTTTTCCGGCCTTCACCGTGCTCGATACGACTGACCCGCAGGCTATTATGCTGGCCACAGACGCCATCGATCTGGAGTCGACGTTGTTTGTGGTCGCCAGCAAATCAGGCAGCACGCTGGAAACAATCTCACTGTATAAGCACTTCTTCAATCTGGTGGAAGCGCAGCGCGGCGACAAGGCCGGTGAACAGTTCCTGGCGATCACGGATGCAGGCTCACTGCTAGCGAACATTGCCCGCGAAAAGAACTTCAAATACCTGTTCCTGAATCCGGAAGATATCGGCGGGCGCTACAGCGTGCTGAGCTACTTCGGGCTGGTCCCGGCGGCCGTTATGGGCATCGACCTGGACCGTATTCTGTCCAGCGCGCGCCGTATGGCAACCGCCTGCGCGCGCAACGTGCCTACCGTGAGCAACCCGGCGGCATGGCTCGGCACCATCTTGGGCCACCTGTCAGAGCAGGGTTGTGACAAAGTCTGTCTGGTTGGCTCACCGGGGATTCGGAGCTTTGGCCTGTGGGCCGAACAAGTTATCGCTGAGAGCACCGGCAAAGAAGGGCTTGGCATCATCCCAGTGTCCGGAGTCGTACCAGAAGACCCACGCGACTTTGACGACGATCGCCTGTTCGTATACCTGCGGTTGGAGAATCAGGCCAATCACCTCGACAGCTTCATCCAGGATCTGAAAGTGGCGGGCCACCCCGTCCTGACCCTTCACGTCGATGATCCATACGAGCTGGGCGGGGAGTTCTTCCGGTGGGAGCTTGGGACGGCGATCGCGGGACACTGGCTGAAAGTGAATCCCTTCGACCAGCCCAACGTGCAGGAGAGCAAAAGCAACACCAAGCGCCTGTTGGAATATGTTCAGGAGTCTCGGCCAGTACCCTGAGGAGTCACCTGTATTAGAAGAGGCCGGGCTGAAACTCTATGCGGACAAGGAAACCGCCGCCACGTTGCGCCGCATTGTGGCCCAACGCCGGTTCGATTACGGCGATCTGGTCAATATGCTGCTGGCCCACATGAGTCTCGCTCGTTCAGGCGACTACATCGCGCTGATGGCCTATCTGGCGCCAACCGAGCGGCACAATACCCTGTTGGAAGCGATTCGCCACGAGCTGCGCCACGCAACAACACGCGAAGTCACGTTGGGCTATGGACCGCGCTATCTTCACTCAACTGGGCAGCTGCATAAGGGTGGGCCCAACAACGGTGTCTTCATCCAGATTACCGTGGAAAACTATGAAAAGATTGCCATTCCAGGCGAATCGTATGATTTCATGGTGCTGAAACGCGCCCAGGCGCAAGGCGATCTGGAAGCGCTCCGCGCCAAGAAACGCCGGGTCGTGCGTTTCAATCTGCCTGAGGGCAATGTCTCCGAGGGTCTCGATCGCTTCCTGGGTTCAATCAAGATGGCGGCGGCGAAAAAGCGCGGGTGGTAATCGCAATACGCTCCGCTTAATCCCTATTGACATACTTTTAACGAGGACTCGTGCACAAGTCCTCGTTGTGTTTATTGGACTGTTTCCGGTGCTGTCGTAGGCAGGGGGGCCACTGTATTGGTCGGCGGCACGGTAGGCTGTTGTTCGGAAACCCCACCCGGAGTCAGCACGATTTCATCCATGTTATCCGGCTGGATGATAGCCTGTTTGGTCGCCGTGAGTTTGAACACTGCCGTCGCGCTGTAGTCCGCCGGACCAGCGGGATCGGTCGGAGGATCATTCATCAGGTAGTACACACTGCCAGCGGCCAACGCAATAAACACCGCGGCAATCACCAACCCCGCCACGACCCACGTCGTCCAGGACGACAACCACCCGGTATTTTGCCGGCGTCGCGGCTTGACCAGCACATTTGTATACGAGCGCGAGGGCAGCGGTGTATACACGGGCATCACCTGAATACCCGGCGAACGCTGCCCCAGATCATCCGGCACTGGGTTGGGATAAGCGGGCGTGCCTTGAGCAAAGCCTTGCGACAAATTGACCTGATACTGCCGGGCGCTGGCCTGCAGCTTCTCAGTTAGCGATGGTTCGGTGTCTACCTGTTTTCCGACCGGGAAAGGTGGTCCGGGTTCCTCGACAGCCCGGCGCAGCGCGCGCGCCAATTCCTCGGCCGTAGCGGGACGCAGCTCCCGTTTCTTTTCCAGCACACGGAATAACACCATTTCCACCGAGCGCGGCAGCGCGGGATTCAGGTCACAGGCCGACGGCGGCGCTGCTGTGACGTGCTTCACGGCGACGCTGTACGGCGTTTCGCCCTCGAAGGGACGCTTGCCCGTCAGCATCTCGAACAACACCACACCCAACGCGTAAACGTCGCTGCGCCCGTCGAGATCGTGCCCCTGCGCCTGCTCCGGCGACATGTACGAGGGCGTACCTACGACGCCGGTGGTTGTCAACGGGCGCGGGCTGTGCGACCCAAGGATACGCGCGATTCCAAAATCGGTGAGGTAGGCGTCTCCGTTGGCATCCAGCAGGATGTTGCTCGGCTTGAGATCGCGATGCAGCACGCCTTCGCGGTGTGCGTAATCCAGCGCCGGTGCAATTTGATCGAGGACATGCAGCGTCCGAGTCGAGATCGACGGGCCCCGTGGCGAGGAAATCATCGACCGAGCCACCGTCCATCAACCGCATAACAATATAGGGCGTCCCGTTGTGCTCCCCATAATCGTGCACCGGCACGATGGCGCGATGTTCCAGGCGAGCTACGATGCTGGCTTCCTGTTTGAAGCGATCGACGGACGTGGTGTCGTTCAAGAACTGGGGGGGCAGCACCTTGATAGCAACATCCCGATCCATAGAGATTTGATGGGCGCGGAACACGGTAGCCATACCGCCCTGCCCAATGATATCCAGGATCGTATATCCGCCTAAGGTGTCGCCGCTCTTGATTTCGTCCATAAACGTGTTGCTGCTCCGCCACGCAACGAAAAACCCGCCGTAACTCCATGCGTTTTCTGCCAGGATGTGCGAGGTTATACCAGAACGTGCGCGCAGGCACAATGTTTCGTCTGTCGGCCAAAAACAAAACGACCCCGCCACAAGGACGAGGTCGCCAGTTGCACGAGCGAGGTTAATCGCCGGTTTAGTACTCGGGCATCGGCGGGGCCGCCGGGCCTTTTTCTTCCGGAAGATCAGTGATCAACGCTTCGGTGGTCAGGATCATCGCTGCGATGCTGGCCGCGTTCTCGAGCGCGCCCTTGGTCACTTTGGCCGGGTCGATGATGCCGGCTTTGATCATGTCCACGTAGGCATTGGACATGACGTCGTACCCAATGTTGGTGTTTTTCTGCTCGGACTGTTCGCGCAGAACCTGCTGCTGCACGACGCCGCCGTCCATGCCCGCGTTGCCCACGATGCCACGCAGGGGCATCTGGAGGGCGCGACGCACAATCTGGACACCGGTGTTTTCGTCATCGGCACCCAACTTAACATCGTCCAGCACGTTGATCGCGTTAATCAGGGCGACGCCACCACCGGGCACGATCCCTTCCTCAACGGCAGCGCGCGTGGCGCTCAAAGCATCCTCAACACGGTGCTTCTTTTCCTTCAGCTCGACCTCGGTCGCCGCGCCAACACCGATCACGGCCACACCGCCGCTCAGCTTGGCCAGACGTTCCTGGAGCTTCTCACGGTCGTAATCGCTGGTCGAATTGTCGATCTCGATGCGAATCTCGTTGATGCGCCCGTGAATGTTGGCTTCTTCGCCAGCGCCATCGACGATAGTCGTGTTATTCTTGTCGCTGACAACCTTGCCCGCGCGACCCAGGTCTTCGAGGGTAACGGATTCGAGCTTACGGCCAACTTCTTCGCTAATGACCGAGCCACCCGTCAGGATGGCGATGTCGGCCAGCATAGCCTTGCGGCGATCGCCGAAACCAGGAGCCTTCACGGCCAGCACGTTGAGCATGCCGCGCAGCTTGTTGAGGACCAGCGTCGCCAACGCTTCGCCGTCGACATCTTCGGAAATGATCACCAGCTCGCGCTTGCCGATCTGGAGCAGTTTCTCAAGGATCGGAACCAAGTCGCTGGCGGCCGAGATTTTCTTGTCGTGAATCAGGATGTAGGCGTCCTGAATGACAGATTCCTGCGTGTCGGGGTTGGTGATGAAATAGGGCGAAATGTAACCGCGATCGAACTGCATACCTTCGACATACTCAGTTTCGAATTCGAGGCCCTTGCTTTCCTCAACCGTGATGACACCGTCCTTACCGACTTTGTCCATCACGTCCGCAATCAACTCACCGATTTCGCGATCCTGGGCGCTGATCGCAGCCACCGAAGCAATTTCCTCTTTGGTGTTGATATCGATCGCCATCTCGCCAATGCGCGCCGAAACCGCGTGTGCAGCGGCTTCGATACCGCGCTTGAGGAGCATCGGATTCGCGCCCGCCGCCAGGTTACGCAGACCTTCGGTGACCATGTAGTAGGCCAGCACAGTCGCGGTGGTCGTGCCGTCGCCGGCGATGTCGTTGGTCTTGGTGGCAGCTTCCTTCAGAAGCTGCGCGCCCATATTCTGATACGCGTCTTCCAGTTCGATTTCCTTGGCTACGGAGACGCCATCGTGGGTGATGGTCGGGGCGCCGAACTTCTTGTCGATCGCCACGTTGCGGCCCTTCGGCCCCAATGTCGTCATCACGGCGTGCGCCAGAACATCGATACCAGCCTTCAGGCCGTTACGTGCTTCTTGATCGAAAACTAACTGCTTGGGCATTGTCCGTTATTCTCCTTATGTAAAATGGTGCCTCAGGGCTGCCACGCAAACCGCGCGAGAGCCTGGTGCTAGCCTTCAACAACCGCCAGAATATCCGATTCTTTGAGGATCAAAACACGCTTATCCTCAATCTTGATTTCAGTCCCCGAGTACTTGGCAAACAATACGACATCGTCTACCGTAACATCCATCGCCAAGCGCTGACCGTCGTCATCGCGCTGCCCCGGTCCGACCGCCAAAACACGCCCCTGTTGGGGTTTCTCTTTGGCGGTTTCGGGCAACACCAGCTTGCCGCCTGCGAAGGTATCTTCACGCTCGATCGGTTCCACGATTACCCGGTCGGCTAGCGGACGCAGTTTTAGAGCCATCTTCCTTGCCTCCTGACCAACGCATCTTGTGGGTTGGTGTCTTCAATCCAAATCGCCATTCGCGAATTAGCACTCTAAACGACAGAGTGCTAATTCATGCTTGAATAGTACCAACCCTTGGGGGGTTTTGTCAAGCATAGATTAGCACTCAGAGGGCCTGTTTGCTAACGGATAGGCGTTAGAAATGCATATAAAATTCTCCGGGGCCAGTGTCCACACCGCGACGGCGCAATGAACTGCCAGTCATTGTCCAGTACTATCGGTCGCAGGCTGCACCGTCACTCGCTCGCCGCACGATTGCAGCGCGCTGGCAAAATCCGCCTGGCGGCGGGTATCCTCGCGCTCCACTACGATTTGATAGCCCTGGCGCAGATAGGGCAGCGCCAGATCGCAGCGGCCCAACGACGCCTGCGAACGGCCAAGCTGGAAAAAGTCATCTGGATCAGTGGACCCTAACTCAATCGCGCGCTGCAAATTAACCGCCGCCGTCGCAAAATCGCCATCGGTCCACTGTAACCCGCCCAGATAAGACAGGCATGGCACGTTGTTCTGATCCACATCCAGGCAGCGCCGGTAATATTCGAAAGCCCGATCGACGTTGCCGTAACGGGTGTAGGCATTGCCGAGCGCGAACAATACCGACGTGTCGCCCGAATTGCGCTCCAGGCTGGACGAGAGCACGGCGATCGCCTGATCGATATCGCCCGTGGCAATGTAGTTATAGGCCAGTTCGACCGCGATATACGTCTGATTGGGGGCTTGTTGCAGCGCAAGCTGATAATTTCGAATAGCTTCTTCGCGATCACCCTGTGTGGTCAGCAAATAGGCACGTGTGCGAAACGTGTCTGCCACGGCGATGCCCGCTGTGTCTAGCTCCAGCCCTTGATCCAGCATATCGTTCGCGACAGCCGCCTGACCCAACTCCACGTATATTCCGCCCAGGATCGCGTAAGTCGGCGCGTAAGTATTATCCAGGGCTTTGGCGTGCAGTGCGGAGGCCAACGCCCTGGTATGCTCCCCGCTCCAATCGAGCGCCATCGCCCGGACAGCCCAACCGCCCGGCGCTTCCGGGTTGGCATTCACCGCTTTTTCGGCGTAGTCAAGCGCCTCTTGCATGCGCTTGGCGTTGCTGCCGAAATCGGACGTAATCACCAGGGTATGCACAAGATCGTAGTAGAGGTCCACGTCATTCGGGTTTGCCTGCGCCAGAATCTCACACTGCTTGATAGCCTCTTCCAGATCGCCTTCCCGATAGGCATTGGTGCAACCGGCCTGCGCCACCGCCACATTCGGTGTGGCGGTGGGGGTCGGGGCCGGAGCGACCTGCGTCTGCACTGACTGCACCATCAACTCAATGTGCGGCATCACCGACGAACGCACTGACGAACGATGACTCCACACCATCCAACCGACATAGACCAGCACCGGGACAAGCAGCACAGTGAACACAGCTCGTCCCGAAAACAGCCGCAGTTGGCGCTTACGGCCAGGCCGGTATCGCTTGGGAGTACGTAAATACATTACCGCCCCCTAAAAGATGCCAATCGGCGCGGGTGGAACGGCGGTAGGCGGAATGGGCGTAGGTAGTTGATCCAGGCTGTAACCCGGTTCATTGTTGACGCACAACATTAAGCCTTCATTGATGATTTGCTTGATCGACTCCTCGGGGTTCATTTGTAGTGCGTCCTGCAAGATTGGCCAGGCGTAGTCACAGCGCGCTAACAGCGCCCAGGCTATCCCGCGAATGTAGTAACACTGAATTTCGCGATCCTGCAGAGCGACTCCCTGATCAGTCTGGAGTTCGACGCACTTGTCGAACGACTCGATCGAGCCCTCATAATTGCGCTTGGTATACTGCACCATTCCCAACTGCCGGTATGCCTCAGGATAGGTGGGATCCAACTGGATCGCCTGATCGCACGCCTCTTGGGCCATCTGGTCTTCGCGCATGGTGAAATAGGTTTCGCATTTGCGGGTATACGCCTTGACGTTGTCTGGCTCCATCGCCAGCACCATATCGTAAGAGGCAATGGCCGCGTCGTAGTTTTGCTTCATCTTGTAATACATCGCCAGCTCGAAATACAGCGCGTCAAAGCGGGGGTGAATCTGAATGGCGCGCTCGTATTGCTGGATTGCTGCGTCATATTGCCCGACATACGCCAGACTGATCGCCAGCGCGCGGCGCGCATCCAGGCTGTTCTCGTCCTTCTGAACGGCTTCCTCGGCTTTTTCGAACGCCTGGCTGGGACGCCCTGCGTCGCGGTAAGCCATGGAGAGATAGGCGAGCGCTTCCGCATAATCAGGCGCGAGTTGTTCCGCACGTAGCCCGGCCTGGATGGCTTCCTCTGCGCGGTTATTTTCGAGCAGTGCCAGGCACAACAACGCCTGAGCACGCGGGTTATTCGGATCTATCTTGACCGCGTTTTGCGCCACGTTCAGCGCCTCTGTGGCGTGATAAAGATAACTGCGACCGGAATAACTGCGGTAGATCAGCATACGCCCATATTCAAACAAGATGTCAATGTTGTTGGGAAGCATACGCGCCGCCTCTCCATAGTTCTGGATGGCGGCTTCAATATCCCCGTTCAGATAGGCGCGTTCGCCCATTTGGGCGCGTGTTACAGCATCCATCGTGGCAGTCGGCTCGGATCCTACGCTGGCGAGCACCCAGCTTTGCACATTATTGAAGCGCCATATCACGCCCATCAGAACGACCATGATGGCAGCCCACAGCATAAACAGCGTTCGGCTGCCACCACGGCGAGCCTGCTGTCCGAAATGTAGATTCGAGCGGTCACGCCGGATATACATAGTTACGTCACCTCCACCTTGTTTTCGTAGAGGTTGGGGACCCGAGCGTACTGGCGGTTACACAAAAAAACCGGCGAGCACGTCCCCCCGGTCGGTCCCTCACCTTATCCTATTGCGCGTCCGTGGGATCGTAGCATCCCTACCACAGCCTGTCAAAGTATACTGCATTTTCTCCCGGCTATGCACGGCGAAACGCCCACGCTGCCCACTCACCATCCCAACGCATGACTGATGCGGGCCACACACAAAGACGAAGCCGCATTCCGGTCGAAATGTTGAACCTCTATACTTAGGTGGGCTGGCCGTCGCAGACGGTAATGTGCCCTGCAAATTGGGTGTTGGTTCCCGATCGCCCCGGAAGTTGGCTTCTTGTCTATAGCTTACACCACATTGCGCATCTGGCCCAGTTATCGGAGATCACTGGCTCGATTGCTGAGTGTCACAGTACAGCCGTTGGAACGATTCGATCAATTACTAGGTGGATGCCCAACCTTCCCAACCGCGTGCCTGCCAGGCGGCATACAGAGCGATTGACCCCGCCGTCGCCACATTCAGGCTCATGACATGACCACGCATCGGCAGCGTGATACGCAGATCACAGGTTTCGCGGACGAGACGGCGCAGTCCCTCGCCCTCACTGCCCATCACAAGCGCCAAAGGTCGATCCAGGTCCACCTTGTCGAGCGTCATGGTTTCTGGCCCGATGTCCAGGCCCACCAGCCATACGCCCTCCTCTTTGAGACGGCGCATCACCGTCACCAGATTCGTGACTACAGTGACGTTCAAGTGCTCGACGGCCCCGGACGATGCGCTCACCACTGCGGGTGTAACATCTACGCCCCGACGCTCCTGCAAAACGATGCCGTGTACGCCGACCGCATCCGCTACGCGCAGCAGCGCGCCCACGTTCTGCGGATCTTTGAGCAGGTCTAATACCAGCAAAAGCGGCTTTTCGTGCTTTTCGGTTGCCATCTCCAGAATTGTGTCGAGCGTGACATAGGGATACGTGCCTACGCGCAACGCCACTCCCTGGTGATTGGCATCTTTCGACAGATCGTCCATGACGCGGCGTGGCACGCGCCGCACATCGACTGCACGTTGGCGCGCAGCGTCAAGGATCGCCTCAACCGTGCCTTTTTCTTCGATGCCTTCGGCGAGCAGAAGCTGTTGATAGCCACGCCGCCCAGCGCGGAGACTTTCCAAAACGGGCCATCGCCCGTAAAGATATTCTGTCATGTGAATCTTCTTCCACTGTGGTTAAGCCAGGGCGCGTTAACGCGCCCTGTTCTGCATAGTTACGACGAGCGCTGCCGGTGCTATCTCCGCCGGTCAGTCGATCCGCCAGACCGTGCCGTCCGCGCGATCTTCGAGAGTGACGCCCAGGTCAGTAAGCTGGGTGCGAATGCGATCCGCCTTGGCAAAGTCTTTCGCATTCCGGGCCTCGGCGCGCATTTCAAGCAATAACCGGATCAACCCATCCTCGCGCTCGGCGTTGGCAGTGCTGGCGGCAACAGCTTCATCGGGCACGATGCCCAGCACCTGCCCGCCAAGTTCGCGGTAGGTGGTGTCGATGGCTTCCAGTACCGACTTTCCCGACCGCCTGACCGCTGTTCAACAGGCGTGTTGACTTCGCGCGTCAGATCGTGCAGCGCCGCCAACCCGCCCGGCGCGTTGAAGTCGTCGTCCATCGCTTCGATGAACTTCTCGCGCGCTCTTCCATCGAGCACTTCCAGAAATTCGCTGCCGGCGTCGCCGTCCGGGGCCAGTCGCAGTTTTTCACGCACCAGCCGCACCGCGCCGTAAATCCGCTCCCAGCCTTTGCGCGCGCTGTCCAGCGCCTCTTCGCTGAAGACGACCGGGTTGCGGTACTGGCTGGTCAGAATGAACGTGCGCAGCACTTCAGGACGGTGCAGCTTGAGCGCATCTTTGATCGTGTAGAAATTCCCCAGGCTCTTCGACATTTTGACCGGGATACCGAACTCATCCGGCACCGGTCAGGCTGCCCGACCAGCATCCAATAGCGCGCGAAATGGCGCATCGTTGGCCGCCTCGCTCTGCGCGATCTCGCATTCGTTGTGCGGGAAAATGTTATCCACGCCGCCGCCGTGAATATCGAATGTATCGCCCAGGTATTTGCGCGACATGGCCGAGCATTCGATATGCCAGCCGGGATACCCGACGCCCCAGGGGCTGTCCCAGCGCAAAATGTGCTCTGGCTCGGCGACCTTCCACAGCGCGAAATCTTCGGGGTGCGCTTGTCTTCGCGCACATCCACGCGCGCGCCGGCTTCCTGCTCTTCCAGGCGGCGATTCGACAGCTTGCCGTATTCCGGCCACCGTAGACGTCGAAATACACGTTGCCGCTGTCGGTGACGTAAGCGTAGCCTTTTTCCAGCAGGCGCTCGATCATCTTGATCTGTTCAGGGATGTGGCCGCTGGCGCGCGGGCTGATGTCAGGCCGGACCACGCCGAGCGCGTCCATATCCGCGAAATAGCTGCGCGCGTAGGTCTCCACGATCTGCATAGGCTTCGCCTCGCCTGGCGCGCCTTCTTCAGAATTCGGTCTTCGCCGGAATCGAGCAGATGTCCCACATCGGTCAGGTTCTGGACGTAGAGCACGTCGTAGCCCCGATAGCGCAGATAACGCACGATGATGTCAAACGAGACGTAGGTTTTGGCGTGGCCCACATGCGCGTGGTCATACACGGTCGGACCACAGACGTACATATTGACCTTGCCCTCGTGCAGCGGCTCAAAAAGCTGCTTTTCCCGGTGCAAGACGTTGTAAGATTTGCAATGCCATAGCGTTGGTCCCCTGTTCGTGGTTCTCGGACGGCGTAAGCTACGCTAGATTGTAACGCAAAGGTATCCGCGCGTTAAGGGTAACATCGCGGCGTTCAGACAAGTTGCGCCCGCGCCCGGACGCTGTACAATGCGTGGCGGAATACCAATCCCGCTTTCAAGGAGTTTACCCGCTATGACTACGACTGTGCATTCGTCATGCGGACATCGTCACATTGGACGCCGAAGGCACTATTTTCCGCGACACCGATTTGGTGATCGAAGACCAGACGATCACCCATATCGGCCCGCTGCCCGCCGATTTCCACGCCAGACGACTTCATCGACGCGAGCGGCCACGTGGCACTGCCCGGGTTTTTCAATGCGCACTGCCATTCGCCGATGACGTTCGAGCGCGGCTGGGCCGAAGACCTGCCCTTCCCGCGCTGGCTGAACGAAAAAATCTGGGTAGCCGAAAGCGCCCTCACCCCCGACGACGTGTATTGGGGCGCGGCGCTGGCCGCCTGCGAGATGATCCGCGGCGGGACGGTCGCGTTCAACGATCACTATTTCTACATGGATCGTGTGGCGGAAGTCGTCGAACAGAGCGGCATGAAAGCCATGCTGGCATGGTGCTCGTTCGGCATCGGCGACGACAAGGAAATCGGGCCCGGCGCCGAGCAGCAGCTCGCGTTCAGCCCGACCTGGAATGGCACAGGCCGAGGGGCGCATCCACACCAGTCTCGGGCCGCATTCGCCGTATGTTTGCCCGCCGGAATTTCTGACGCACGTGGTCGAGTTGGCCGCGGCCAATCACCTGCCCATTCATCTGCACGTCGCGGAATCGCAGGAACAAGTCGAGAACTCGCGCGAACGGCACGGCAAGACGCCCGTCGAGCAGCTCAACGCGTTGGGCGTGTTTGATCATCATACCATCGCAGCCCACAGCCTGGCCCTGACACCCGACGATCGGCGCTATTCTGGCCGAAAAGGGCGTCTTCATCGCCCGCACGCCGATCACGTATATGAAACTCGCCATGCCGATTCGCACACCGATCACCGATCTGCAGGCGAGCGGGCATTCAGCGCATCGCGCTAGGCACCGATGGCCCCGCTTCGAATGCCGATATGGATATGTTCGCTGTGCATCCGGCAGACAGACTTTGCTCGAAAAATACAGCCAGGAAAATCCAGAAGCGCTGCCCGGCGACACGGCCCTGCGGATGGCAACGCGCAACGGGGCGCTAGCGATGGGATTCGAGGACAGCGGCATACTGGCCGAAGGGCACCCAGCGGATCTGATCCTCGTGGATTTTAACCGCCCGCACCTGCGCCCGCGCCATGATCTGGTGGCGAATCTGGTGCACTCCGCTAAAGGCGCGGATGTCACGCATGTGATTGTGGACGGCAAACTGCTGATGCGCAACCGCGAACTTCTCACGCTGGACGAAGAGCGCATCCTGTACGAGGCCGAGAAACACGCTTTCCGTATGGTCCACCAGAATATGAACCAGATACGCGAATACCGGGCCTGAGCCCTTCAATAGGGCACGTGACATTACCGCCGCAGCGAGCCTTCGGGCTGCGCGAAATACATGCGCCCGGCGTTGGTGACGATGTAGCGCGTGATCAGCACCGGGATAGAGCGATCCATGTAACGTTTGCCATCCTCGACGACGACCATTGTGCCGTCTTCCAGGTAGGCGACGCCCTGATCGGCCTCGCGCCCTTCCATCACGATATGGATGTCGATCACTTCGCCGGGCAAATACACCGCTTTGACCGCGTTCGCCAGCTCGTTGATGTTCAGCACCGGCACGCCTTGCAGCTCGGCCACCTGGTTGAGGTTGAAGTCGTGGTCATCACCGGGACGCCGCGCTGCTTGGCAACCACCACCAGCTTTTCGTCCACTTCGTTCATGCCATCGACATCGTCGTCGATGATCTGGACGGGCGTCCGGCTGTGCTGCTGAAGCTCGCTCAAAATTTCCAACCCGCGCTTGCCACGGTTACGCCGCAGCACATCGGACAGAATCCGCCACGTGCTGAAGCTCGTTGAGCACGAAGCGCGGCACCAGCAGCGCCCCCTGAATAAACCCGGTCTGGCTGATATCCAGAATACGCCCGTCGATGATCACGCTGGTATCGACCAGAACTTCTCCGTAGCCGATCGAGCCAGACACTTTGCTGAGCGCGGCAGGATTGGCGCGGATCAGCCCGCCGAACAGGTAAAACACGTCCTGGGCGCGCAGCGAAAAGATTATGATGCTCACGTACGTGATGACAACTGCCCCGACGGTAGGCAATAGCTGCCCAAACGGGTCAGGGAGCAGCGACAGCGGCCAGGCAAACATCGCTGAGGCGGCCATCCCCACCAGCAACCCGAACATCGACGTAACCAGCGTTTCGGCTGGCATCTTGACGATTGCGCCACGCACCGTGCGAGCAGGATAGGTTGTGATCCAGGGGGTGATGATCAGACCGGAAAGTGCCCCCATCAGCGAGAACGTCAACCCTGTCGCTTCGGGGGGAAGGTTGAGCGCGTCAGATAAATCAATACCCAGCAACGCCCCAAGCAAGGTGAACAGCAACATGCCCACCAGCCGCAGCGAGAACTCCATACTCATCGCCGTGACTCCTCCATCGCCCTGCCGCCTGACCATAACACCGGAATAAAAGAAAGTTGGCGATCGTGGATCCTGATTATTGGGTGCCTTAGGCACGCTCAGGCCACTGGACCGGCGGGTGACGACCTGATAAATTGGGATAAATGGGTTTGGCGGCGAGAAAAACCTGTCAGTGAAAGCCTCACAAGGTCGACACACTCTGGGATAAACAATTCGTTGAGTGTTACAAACCCTGTTGCCTCGCACCCGGTAAATTGTATTAAGAATTCTCGCACACTCTGGCTTAGCTTAACATGGATGTCATTGCCGCGTCAACGCCAGCGCTCAATAATGAAGCCGCTCGTGCCAGGCCAGATTCCACCCGAGTCCCTCCCAAAAAGAAAAGCACCTCGTGAGGCGCTTCTTTTCAAGACCCGGACCATACACCATAGGGCAGGTGAGATTCGAACTCACACGAGGTTTCCCTCAGCGGATTTTAAGTCCGCGGCGTCTGCCATTTCGCCACTGCCCCTTGCCTGGGTCACTCTTTGCAACGGCTAGAAGTGTAGCACGAACGACGCGGGATCGTCAATTGAGAACTGCTTCTCAAGTTGGATGTTGCCCCCCGTCCGGGGCTACTGTCTCAGCTCGATGAAGCGGCAGCGTGGCGGTGAAGGTGCTGCCCAACCCCGGTGTGCTGAATACTTCCAAGCCGCCGCCCATCAACGCCAGCAGATTTTGTGTAATCGCCAACCCTAATCCGGTGCCAGGCTGGGCCGTCACATGGGCATTGTCCGCGCGCCAGAACTTCGTCCCCAGCCGGGCGATCTGTTCGGGCGTCATGCCTACCCCAGAATCCTCGACTGCGACGCGGATGGCATCTTGCGTGGCATATGCGCTCAGCTTAATTGTGCCACCGTCAGGCGTATACTTGTAGGCATTGCTCAACAGGTTCACAAGCACCTGAATCACCCGGCTGCGATCGCCGCGTACCAGTGGTAGCTCGCTGTTCAGGTCCTCCACAAACGTATGTTTGCGCTCGTCAATCTGGCGCATGACCCCATCCTTAGCTTCCTCAACGGCGGTCTTGATATCGATCTGCTCCAGCGTGACCTTAAGCTGTCCGCTTTCGATGCGGCTGATGTCGTTCAAATCGCTGACCAGAACATTCATCCGGTGAACGTTGTTCTTGATCGTCTTTACGAAAGCCGATTGTTGAATGCTCAACGTACCAGCCATCCCCAGCAAATCAGCGTAACCGCTGATGCTGGTCATCGGTACCTTCAGCTCGTGCGCGACCAGACTCACAAATTCCGATTTTGCCCGGTTTGCAGCCTGAACGGCGTCGTACAGCCGCCCATTTTCGATTGCGATCGCCGCGCGATCTGCCAGTCGCGACACCAACGCCTGCGCGTCTTCGTCGAAGGCGTCGGCGCGCGACGCAGCCAGAGTCACAATGCCAATCACCGTATTTTCGCGTTGAATAGGGACACACAACACAGTGCGCGCGGGCAAGACGCCCGGCCCTGATTTCTGGAGCGCGGCCTGTTCGGTTTCGAACACCTGCCCGATGAGTGGGTGACTCAGTGAAAGCTCAGGCGTATCAGAAAATTCGTCCGGCTCGCCGTAATGCGCCATCAAACGTACGACGTGCGCCTCCCGATCATAAAACCCCAGGCTGGCGCTTTCTGCATGGCACAACCGCGACGACCATTCCAGCGTAACTTGCATGGCGTGTGCCGTATCCAGCGATTCGTTAAGTTCCCTGTCGATCCATTGCAGCATGGTCAACTCTTCGGCACGATCTGCCAGCGCCTGGTCTTTTTCGCCATACAGGCGGGCATTGTCGATCGCGATCGCAGCTTGAGCCGCGATTGCTTCGAGCACTTCCAGATCTTTTTCGGAGAATATGCCCGCACGCATGCGATTGTCCACATACACGACACCGATGATGTTGCCGCGTGCCCGCAGCGGGCTGGCCATTATGCTGCGCAGCGCGCGGGCGATAATGCTCGCCTGCCCTGCGAAACGAGGATCAGTTTGTGCATTGGTAGAAACAACGGGACTGCCGGAGTTGACCACCTCATGGCTGATCGTCCGACTGACGGCAAATTCGCCGCTCTCCAGACTCTCCTGATCGAGATTGCGCGCTACCCGCACGCGCAAATTACCGTCATCATCAAGCAGCATCAAAAATCCGCGCTCGGCCTCAGTGAGCTGGATAATAGCATCCATCACCTGATCCAGAACGATCTGCAAATCAAGAGATGAGCCCAGCACACGGCTCACCTCATATAACGCAGCCAATCGCTTTTGGTGCGTTGAGTTCTGCTGGATGGTGGCCACGTCTTCCAGCACACGTTCCAGGCCGGCCAACCGTGCATCCAAATAGGCCAGGTCCACGGCACCTGACTGTACCTGGCTGCGCAGCAGCGCCATCATCTGAAGCGCGTTGGTGATAGCCGAGATCGAGTTTATGCAGAGTCCCTTTTTCTGGATTAGCCATGGTCATCCCCGTCAAAGGTCACGTTGTGATAATAATCGCAGAGGGCCGTTAATGGGCAGATTTCACAGCGAGGCCGGCGGGCGTGACAAATCTCGCGTCCATGCCGGATCAAATTCAGATGGGCCGGGTAATAGTCCTCCGGCGGGATAATAGCCTCCAATTCGTCGTGAGCCCGTTCCGCGCTGGTCTTCGCGCCGATCAGCCCCAACCGTTGGGTCACGCGATGGACATGCGTATCGACCGGAAAGGCGGGTTTGCCGAACGCAAACAGCAAAATGATGGCCGCCGTCTTCGGACCGATGCCGTCAATCTGCATCAGCCAGGATTTCGCCTCATGGATAGGCATCTCCGCCAGGAAATCCAGCGTAATTTCACCACGTTCAAGGGTAATCGTGCGTAGAGCCGCCTGGATACGCGGGCCCTTCTGGTTGGAAAGCCCGGCGGAACGAATCGCCGCGATGACTTCAGACAACGGCGCATCGCGCACTTCTTCCCAAGACGGAAAGCGTGCCTTAAGAGAATCAAATGCCATGTCTCGATTGGTATCGGTCGTACTCTGACTCAAGATTGTGCTGACCAGCTCATCGACCGGCGCAAGCTGCGATCGCCAGGTCGGATAGCCATAGGTGTCAACAAGAATCTGCGCAATCTGTGCGTAGCGTTTCTTGAGTTTGAGAATCGTCTTGTCAGTTGTCATAAGATACTCGCCGGGTTACACATATCACAGAATTTTCTTAAGCATACACCGTGACAGGGCGACAAATGCCACATCTTGCTCGTATTTTTGAACGTGACGCCTTGGTCAAATCGGTGCCAATGGCCTGTCTAAAGAACGAGCGCGTCATACAGCCAGTCCGGATTCAGATCGGGTGAGACGGTTTCACGTGTGCGCAGCGTGAGAGCCGCTGCCGAAACGCCCAGTCGGACAGCCTCATCCAGCGGCATAGCGTTCAGCAACCCAAAGATCACCGCCGCCGTCAAAGCATCACCGGCCCCGGTAGGATCGACCACAGGCGTGCGCATCGCCGGAACATGCCCGGCGCTGCTCCCGTCAGCGTACACGACGCCCTTGTCCCCTAACGTCACAATCGCGATCTTCACGCCCCGGGCGACAAGACCTTGGGCCAACCCGAGCGCGCCCTCGCGAGTGTCCGGCGTGCTGGACTCGCCGCACAACACCGCCGCCTCAACCGCATCAGGAGTCACCAGAAACAGTCGATCGAGATAGGGAATAAGCTTGGGGGCCAGCTCTCGTGAGGTGGGATCCGCACACACAGGAAGATCGTAGCGTTTAGCCCACAGGAACACGGATCGGAGAGTCCTGTCCGACAGGTTGGCATCAATCACCGCCATCGCCGCTTGAGAAAACAGCAGGCGTTGGCGTTGTAGATAGGAGGGAGACACAGCACTCACGATGTCGTACTCGCTGACCGCAATCACAAGCTGACCAGTGTGATCGACAATTGCGACATACGTTCCCGTGCGTGTATCCTCCAGGCGCAGCACACGGCTGATATCCACCCCTGCACGCGCCGTATGCTCCAGCAAGAAATCGCCGGAATGATCCTGGCCCACCGCCGAAAACAGCACAGTAGAGACTTCAAGCCGCGCCAGGTTCTCGGACACGTTGCGGGCTACTCCGCCCACGCTGTTCCGAACGGTACCGCCATGCGACATGCCCATCTGCCAGCCGGTCAAGGGGCGGGCCTTGATGTCTACTCCTGACGCCCCGATGACAATTACCGGTCGTTCCGAAGCCATGAGGGGCCGCTCCTTTGATCATGAATACGCAGAAAATGGTGCAACAGGTTGCGATTGTGCCGCATCCCCATTGTACCGTCAACGTTCCCTCAGGGCACACCGCCCTAACCTAACCCCCTGAGTCCCTTTGAATTGCTGCTTATGAAAGCGGCTCGATTCAGCCATGGACGGGGTTTTTTACGGTTTTCAAACTTGCCATCCAACAGAGATGCGACTATAAAGGTGTTAGGATAGTGTCAGAGATTGTTGGCGCTATTGTTACAGGCAAAGAGGGAGTGCGGATAGATATGGATGTCGATACCAACACCCCGAACCTCGAACAACTGATGCAGTTTGGCATTCAGAGCGCCCGCCAAGGCAACAAACAAAACGCGCGTGTGATTTTTCAGCAAATTCTCGACTCTGATAAACAAAATGAACGCGCGTGGCTCTGGATGGCAGCCGTGGCAGAATCGCCCGAAGATCGCGTTCGGTTTCTCAACACTGTGCTGCAAATCAACCCCCAAAACACAGCGGCGCGCAAAGAACTTGACAAACTCCAGAAGAAACGGGTTTCCAGCAATACCGTCGTGTTGCGCTACGGTCTGATCACGATTGGGATCATTCTGGTGCTCGTCGTATGCGTGTTTGCAGTACTCTTGGCTATTGGGTGATATTGCTGCACTGCGTTGACACACCCATTGCATTTCCCCTCAGCCCCAGGACATAATCCGACTTGCAAGCCAGATGAAGTCAGCCCCATCTGGCTTTGCGCGGTGTCCGGGTATAAGATTACTGGTTGAACCCTGGCAATCACTCAAGGAAAACTGGCCGTGGCGAATGATGATACGAATTCCCTTTTGCGGACGGCAATCGAAGCGGCTCAAAACGGCAACCGGCCCGTAGCGCGCGCTATCTTGGAACAAGTCATTCAGCGCGAGCCGAACAACGAGCTGGCGTGGATCTGGATGGCCTCAGTTGCAGAATCGACGCCAGAGCGGCGTTCCTGCCTGCAAAAAGTGCTCGAAATCAATCCGAATAACGACCGGGCACGACAGGCACTTGCACGCTTACAAACGACGTCCTCCCCAGCCGCTCCGCCTGCGGGAGCGGCTACAGCCCGGCAGGACATGCGATCTTCGCGATCGCGATCGGACCGCAGCAGTGAACTTGAGCGTGAGGCCGTATTAAAAGCCCATGCTCGCCGCCGTCGCGGAATTTCTCCGATAATGTTCACACTTCTATCGATTCTAGCCGTTGGTTTGATCATCATCGGTATCTTGCTGCTGTGGAATTCGACGCAATCCGACAAGACGACCGCCTCGGCAACCCCGGAGTCTCCGCTGGTCCCAGCGCCGCTGCCTACCTACACGCTGCAATCCGTAGGATACATCAGCCCAACGCCTTTCGGCGGAGAACTGCAGACACAGCCGCCGCGCGAAACCCTGCCTGCCACCTGGACTCCTACAGCAACGTGGACTCCCTCGGTTACACCAACTATGACGCCAGAACCGCCACCGTTATCAAGTTACGGCCTGCTCGCGTCGGCAGCGCTCGATGGACAAACCAACTGGGCGCTGCTCACCCTGAATGCGGATGGGTCCGACGAACAGCGCGTTATGATCCAGCTTCCGGATGATATTGTCTCCGCGCCAGATCATTCTCCCGCGCTGGAAGACGCCCTCGACGCCGCGTACTCGCCTGACGGAACGTCCATCGCCTTCGTCGCCAAAGTCTCTTATCAGTCCGATCAAGACATAACGAGCGAATTCGAAGATGTGTTTATGATCGGACCACAAGGCGGCACTGCACAACGCATTACGTCGCTGTTTGCGCCGAACATCGAGAGCCTCTCCTGGTCCCCTGATGGGACACAACTGGCCTTTGCCTCCGATCAAAACGGAGATTATGACATCTACACGGTGTCATACAATGGCAGTAACCTCCTAACCGTCACTCAAAACGATGGTGAGGATCGCTATCCCGCCTGGTCACCAGATGGCCAGACTATTGCCTTTGCATCCGACCTTGGCGGGCCAGGCGAACTGGAGGTCTGGCGCATGACGCCCTCAGGCTCCGACCTCAAGCAGCTTACAGATAATGACAACAGCAGCTACGCGCCAGCCTGGTCACCGGACGGGCAAAGCATTGTGTTCATTTCGAACCGCCGCGTCAACAACGATTTGTATGTGATGACTGCGAACGGTGATGGCGAACGAGCGCTTTTGGTCCGGGATGTGCCCTTTGAAGAACAAGACCCGGCGTGGTCGCCTGACGGAGAATGGATCGTCTTCAGCTCGAACCGCATAGGGCCGAATTATGATCTGTTCGTCATCCATCCGGACGGCAGCGATATTCAGCGGGTTACGACTAGCGATGGCGACGTACGCTACCCAGTTTGGAAGCCATAACTCCAAATCATCATGCCGCCCATGCAACCTGACCCACTCACCGGGCGTGATGCATACGGTCGAATGGTTTGACACATCGCGCGCCTTGCGCCAACATTTAGAACACTTGCGATTCACGGTGCGATCCGTGGGAGGGCGATATGACCGATCAGGACGAAACACCCCAGAATGGTGACCTGCTCAAAGAAGGCATTGAGGCGGCCCGTACTGGTGACAAGACCCACGCTCGCACGCTGTTGGAACAAGTAGTCGAGCAAGACCAACGTAACGAAAAAGCCTGGTTCTGGCTCGCCGCCGTCACGGATGACCTCGACGAAAAGCGGGTCTGTCTGGGCAATGTGCTGGTCATCAACCCCTACAATGCGCGCGCGAAACGACTGCTCGAACAATTGGAGACAAACTCCGCCCCGGACGGGCAAGCAACCCTTATGGGCAATGGCGGCGGCGTAGCGCGTAGAACGGTCTACATTGCAATTGGGCTAGGCGTTGCAGCTGTGGTCATCCTGGTGATCCTGCTCGTGGCCATGCTAGGGGGCGGAAACAAGAACGACAATAACCCGCCATCCAAAGTGACTGAGGCCGCGCTCAACTCACCCGCGCAGAACTCATCCAATACCAACACGCCACAGCCTGCCCAGCCGCAGCCCGTAGACCAGACGAATCAGGACACTCCTGAGCCTGGAGCCGCGACGTCGGCCCTCGATGCAACGGAAACACCACCACCAGCAACCTGGACTCCGGTCCCCTCAGTTACGCCCATTCCTGAGATTCCATCGACCGTATTCCCGGCTCCGCCCGCGGGCCTGCCCGGCGAAATCATTATGCGGTCAGGACAGGTCCCCGGCGATCCGAACAACCAACCTATCGTGTTGATCAAAGCCGACGGCAGCGCCCAGCGCACGGTCACTCAGGGGACGACACGCGGCCATACGCCGGTGTTGTCGCCGGATAGCAGCCAGTACGCGTTCATCATGTATGCACCCGGTACGCGCGAGCAGTTGCTGGTGCTTGACAGCATTCAGGGGACTGATCAACGTGCCGCCAGCAAATATTGGACGGGCATCCCCACCCTGCAAAATCAGGAAGCGCCGGCCTGGTCGCCGGATGGTCAATGGATCACCTTCGCAGCGCGCGGGCTTGGCGCGCCAACCGAAGATCTGTTTCGCTTGTCGCTGGCGGATCCGAATGGCAACGTCGACGCCCTTGAACGCCTCACGACTGACGACGCCGCGGAGAGCTGGCCAGCGTATTCTCCGGACGGAGGGCGCATCGTCTACGCGGCGGATCTCGCCAAGCTCGATTTCAACGCTCCGGTAGAATTGCGCGTCTACACGTTGGCCAGCGGCAAAATCACCAACCTGACCAGCAATGGCGCCGATTTGATCGAGGCAGCGCCCGATTGGTCACCCGATGGTCAGTACATCGTCTTTCAGGCGCACACCGCAGACAGCCAGCAAAACGACATTTACCGCATTGCCGCCAGCGGTTTTGGTGGGACTGAAAAGATCATCGAATCCGACGCGAATGACATCCAGCCGCGTTTCTCGCCGGATGGACGATATGTTGTGTTCTCATCGGATCGCACGGGCAACTGGGACGTATTCATCTACGATTTCTTGAGCAAACAGACCTACCAGCTCACCACATCGCCCCACACCGACATTGCGAATGATTGGGGCGATTGAGCCCGAAACCAGCGCACAGGACACCGGGGAATTCCCGGTGTTTTTGATCTGCGCTATCAAAACGACATACCGGCAACAGCGGCGCGCAGGCAATAGTGTGCTAGAATACAGTAGGTAGTGTGATAAGCGAAGACAGGAGAGGGAATTTCCGCATGGGCATCTCATCAGACATGCTAAACGCGCCGCGCGATTTTCTGAAACTGTTCAAAGAGGGCAAAGAAGCAGCCAAGCGCGGCGACAATGCGAAAGCCCACGATCTATTTCGCCAGGCGATTGTGATCGATCCGTATCACGAGCAAATTTGGCTGTGGCTGGCGAGTGTCGTAGAAACAGATGAAGATCGACGCGTCTGTTTTGAGAACGTTTTGGAGCTCAACCCCACGCACCCCACGGCCCGCCGCCAGATTCATTTACTGGATGAAAAACGTCTGCAAGAGTCGACGACGGAAACCGGCCCTCACAAAAGACGTTTATCGCGCCGCCGCCGGGCGATGCGTTTGTTGCTGATCATTGCCATTGGAGCCGCGGCGGGGGCCGCAATTGTCGCCTGGGGTATCGTCTGAAGCGGAGGGCACGACTGAACCGGATTTACATAGTACGGTGCTGCCCAATGCGCAGCACCGTTTTTTCATTCCAGTGACATCTATCGCGCATCAGATATCGGCAAAACGATATCCCACGCCGCGCGATGTAAGGATGTACGTGGGATTTTGGGGATCGCGCTCGACTTTCTGGCGCAGGTAATGAATATACAGTTTCAGACTGTCGATCGCGTCGCCGTATTCGGGACCCCACGCCTCTTTTACGAGATCCGTCCGCGTAATCACACGCCCGGAGTTGCGCGCCAACACGCCCAACAGGTTGAACTCCTTGGGGGTCAGGTGTACCGGGTTATTTCTGACACGGACTTCACGGCTGATGAAGTTAATACGGAAATTGCCCCCGTCAAAGACTAATTCCTCTGAGACAGCGGGTTTGGGCGCGCGTCGCAGGTGAGCGTGAATCCGGGCGACCAGTTCGTCATTATCATAGGGCTTGATGATATAGTCATCAGCGCCCATTTCCAGGCCCTTGACGACATCACGGACATCATCTTTAGCCGTCAGAAAGATAATTGGCACGTCGGACAATTCCCGCAGGCGGCGGCAGACTTCCCACCCATCCATGTCGGGCATCATAATATCCAGCAAGATCAAATCGGGATGTGTGCGGTAGGCTTTGCGCAGCCCATCCTCGGCACGCAGGGATCGCACGACTTCAAATCCGCGCCGCTCTAGCAGAATGGTGATCAATTCCAGCGTGACGTCTTCATCGTCGATAACGAGAATTCTCTCAGCCATGGTTCACGGTCCTCACCCCCTGGTCCGCAGGCGCAGAAAATGGTTGTGATTTAGTTAGATCGTTGCCAGCACTGTACCACGCATATTTATGGCCCGCAAGTCGGGCCAGGGGAACAAAACAGGGGAAGAAGGGGGGTAAGGCATACCACAGCTCAGACCGTGTTGTGTCCGTTTAAAACCATTTTCAAACGCATTTCAAACTCGCTGAGAATCATAGCTGTCGCGCCCCACACTTTGTGACCCTGGACATCGTACCAGGGGACGCGCACGCTGACCCCATTGAACTGCCATTCTTCGGTCACTTTGCGGTCATCGTTCAGCAGCGCCGCGACCGGACATTCCAAAACCTCGCCCACTTCCTGCGGATCAGGGGTCCAGACTGGCTTTGAAGCGCTGGCCCCCACGATGGGATGGACTTCAAAATCGCTGGGAGGAATGTATAGCAATGTTAGCTCTCCCAGAACAGAAACCCCGGCCTCCACGCCCAGTTCCTCACGTGTCTCGCGCAGCGCCGTTTCGACCGGCCCCTCACCCGCTTCCTGAGACCCGCCCGGCAAACTAATTTGCCCGCTGTGAACGTCGTGAGGATTGGTCGACCGCCGCGTCAAAACGAAGGTAAGACCCGCCTCACCCGGGTAAAGCAGCAGCAGTACACTGGCCTGCCGCGCATGTTCCGATCGTTTCTCGGTGCGGCGCAGCGGACGCGGTTGGGGAGCCATGCGGCGCTGCATCATCGCGGCATCGATGTTCTCAAGCGCGAGCGCCGCACGGACATCAGGCAAACCTATTTCAGACATCACGCGCCGTACCACGCACGGCGTTTGCGCAGCGAAATCCCGGCGTCAGGCTCGTTACGATCGGTCGCCCGCACACGCCCGCGCGGATCGATATGAATCTGACCCGCCTGTTGGAGGCGTGCAAACTCGTCCGGTGTAATATCCGGTGCAGGTTCGCCCCCCAACCGTTCCAGACGCGGGCCCATATCATCATCGTTGGCCTCGGGCGGCACCGGAGTACTCGGCGGGTTGCCCGGGGTATTTCCGTTTCCAGCCGACTCGATCGGCGGGGCATTGAGCGCATCATCATCAGGGGGACCTGGTGGCATGTTGTTCACAGGATCAGACATCGCATTCTACCTCAATCTTCACTATCACCCGGTTCAAACGTCACACCGCCCATGCTGGCAAGCTGATCCAGCGACATATCCGGTCGCCGGGTCTGATCCAGGCGGTGCAGATGGCCGCACACCAGACAATCGGGATTAGGCGGCACATCGACCCATTCTGCGGAATAAGGCGACGCCATACGGCCCTCGTAGATTTCTAGGGCTTTGTTCGCCAGTATGACCGTGTTGGTGGGCATATCCCAGTGCACCTGTGTGTTGCGCAGCAGATAGTTGAGCGCAATGTCAGCTTGTGATGCGGCCACACGCACAACGTGCAGCCACAACCCCGGCTCAGCGGTCAACGTACCGTCGGGGCCAATCATGCCGTAATCCAGCTCCTCGGCATCAGGCTCACCGGGTATCCCATCGCGCAGATGTTCTGCCCAACACGCGTAACACGGTCCTTCGTGTGGGTAGATGATGCACACGTCACCGCCTTCGCCGCGCTCATAGACTCCCGCGTAAATCGCCGTGCGGTTGTTCTCGACACACACCTCGTTAATGCTGAATTTGGGCGCTTCGCCGTCAAGACCGGCGATTACCACGTCCATTTCGGCCAGCAAATCAAGATGATCCTCCACGCGTCCGATCACGGTTTTGACCTGCACCTCTGGGTTGCGCTGGCGTAACAGATCGGCCACGGCTTCCACTTTCGGGCGGCCCACGTCGCGCAGATCGGCGGCATGTCGAACCACGTTTGTCGTCTCGACCACATCGTTATCGATCAGAATGAATCGCCCGACTCCGCTCATCGCCAGACTGAGCGCGACAAAACTGCCACCTGATCCCAAACCAATCACCCCGACCGTCTGGGTTTGCAGAAAGGCCAGTGTGCCTTCGCCCAACAATCGCTCGACCCGATCCCAATTCATGCCTGATTATCCTGTTTAGCCAGCGAATCAAAATGCCAGACCAACTCGACCAGGGTACGTTTGGAGTCCCAGGGCCATTCAGGCATCTGCGTCAGCAAAGCTGGTTGTGATTTCTCGTAGAGAAGCTCAAACAAACTGCGCCCTTCCTCCACACCGACCAACGGAGCGATGCGCACCGCGGGCATTCGTGCCGGGTAATCGGCCGGCGTCACCAGCAACACTACATGCCGGTTGCCCGGTTTGTACACGGAAAAAAGGAGTTCATAGGGCGGTTTGCCGTCCGCATCCCACAGCCCATAATCCACCGAATAACCGGCCTCCACCATCAGGGTGTACTCCTGGTCGAAACGTCTGGGATGTGCCAGATGCCACGCGAGAGGTGGCAAAATCGGCAGCCGATCGCTGGGCCAGACGACAGGCGTCACAGGGACAAAACGCTTGCGGTGTTTGCTCATATACCAGAAATCCACCCGCACGCGCCAACCTTCTGCTTCCAACACGCTTATGATGGTATTGGATTCTTGTTCGGGCATAGACGACTCGCCATCCGTCGCGCTGACTGGCGCCGCATCGGGGGCGGAGTCCGTTGGGGCTGCTTCCGCCTCTGCCTCCGCTTCGGACACAGTCTCCAATGGGTACATGGTGACAATTGGGGCCACAATATAATGCACGGGGGTTTCTGTGTCGGCGATCATCTCGCGCGCCGTCATATCGTCGCCCGGTGAAGGCGCGGTCATATCGCCCGGCTGCTTATGCCAATCACCCACATGCATCAGCGGTACATCCCACTTGGCAGCCAGCGCGCTGCCATACGACGAGCGGCGCAGCTCGCGAAACGCCTCCCAGTTTGCATCCAACCAAACAAACACATCGCCCTGCCAATCATCGCCTTGTTCGAACATGCCCCATTCGCGAACGGCCTTATGCTCGCCCGGGCTGATCGTGTCCAGGACGTAGATATCCGGCTCGACACGCCCGGCCTGAGGCACGACCAGGCCAACCAGCGCCTCGCCCGTTTCCGGCTCTGGGTACAACAACGCCCCACGCATAATCTTGTCGACCACGCGCTGGGAAACAATCACTCGCACGCCATCGCGCGGCACATCTGGCAGTTGTTCAGCCATTATCTTCTCCTCCGGCGAGGTTGACCTTTAGTCGGCCTCAAATGCTCCTCGACCCCCGGCCATTTGCCGGTCGCGCGCCACGTGTAATAGGCATACAGCCATTGGATCGCCCAACCGGCCACCGTGACCGCCGTCGATGTGCTGGGATTCCAGCCGTAATTGACTCCGTCTTTGGGATTGAACAGGCAGAGCTGTCCATCTTCAAACTGGTGTTTTTCGCTGTAGATATCCGGGTCCACAACGTAGGCTTCGGCGGGGCGGTTGGGATAACCCTCCACATAAATGATCTTGACAGTGTGCAGCCGTTGAGGAATGCCATGCAGGTTAATTTCCACATCCCCCAACCAGTACAACTCCCCGCTGCGCGGCACCACCAACCGGAAAGTGTCAGCAAAGGTCGCCCGCATCATCTCGACCTCTAACCGGAGCCGGTCGGAAACACGGTCCTTGGTTCCCCACCAAGACGTTTTGTTCATGGGCTACAATTCCTCCAACACAATCTCGCGCGTCTGAGCCATTACGTCGTGCTTAATCGCATCGTCGAGCAGCGCTGGGAGCAACTCTTGCTGCCAGCCCAATACGGAATCAGACCCGTTGGACGATCGCTGCTGCCCGACTTCGGTAGCGAGCATACTGGGTCCGCCTGTATTCGCAAACATGAAACGAAACGACGTAATGACCGTCACTCCAGAATACACTCGCAAACTCCAACGTTGCCCCACCAGTTTGCGTGGCATATCAAGGATCAACCGGCAGCGCGGCATCACCAACCGCGGCGCGTCTTCAAGGTCGAACTCGAATTCCTCGGCGTGGCGTGTCTTGCCCGACTCGTCGACCAACGTGAAATGAAAATGATACGGTCGGGGCGCACCGGTCCGGGCGACCACAAAAGGCCGGATTGCACGGGCATCCGTCAGGCACACCTTGCGGAAATACACTTGCGGCTTCACTTCGCCCAACCGGTAGACCAGCACCCCCGCAGCCATCAATTCGAGGCCCGGATCGACGTCGTGTTCCGGAATCCCCAAAAGGCTAGCGTCATCCAACTTCCAGCCGACCGCCTGCCGCCGTGTCAACGCCTCAGCCGTACCACCCAGCAGCATAGCTCCCCAGAAATACAGGGATTCGGCCACCAGGAAAGCGAACAAAATCACCAGCCCGTACGCCAATACGCGCCAGGTTCCTCCGGTCAGTGCCACAACCATCGCAGCCAAAACTACCGCCCCAATCACGGTTAGAGCAAACACGCGACGCCTGTTAACGGAGCGTTTCATAAGTTTTCTGGCTTTATCATTTAGCGGCATGGCGAACGTCCACTTTCTAGCAAAGAAGGTTCACCTGTTATCTTGATCCGACAACAAATCGGACAGGCTCATTTTCTTGCCGCGCTCATCGGACAGCGCGTGCAGCAGTTCGGGAGAAATCTCCCCGTCAGACACCATATACTGCTTGATCTCGCCGCCCGGCGACTGCCAGCCAAAATCGTGCACTGCCAGCAACGTCTCGCCAGCGATCACGCGCAGATTCCACTGATCGCCGTCCGCGGCCCGCCCTCTTATCGGCAGCCAGGTCTGCGGCAGCAAGGTGTTCTTGCCACGATCGAGATCGTAGCCAGCCTCATCAGCGTAGCGCAGACGCTGCGCGGCATCCACCAGCTCAAAGCGCACTTTGCCGCGCGCCCGGTGTGGTAGCCACAGATCGACAAACGGACGAACATATTCTGTGTCGGTCCACACCGCCCCACTGCGCACAATCCGGGGTTCGTCGGACTGGCGGTAAGCCAGCATACCCAGGTCGACGACTCTGGCATAGGCGTCGCCGCTCTGATAGCCCGCCCGGTTCATCGCCTTCTGCGCCACAGACGAAGACCCCGCGCGGCGCACCGGCCGCCTATCGCGCAACACTTCCCGGCGATCCCGGCTCGGAGCTTCGCGCGGCGCGCTGTTTGAAAACGCGCCGAATATGAACAAGGCAAACAAGATCACAAACGCCAGAAATACGATACCGCCCATCATCATTCGCGTTTCTCGGTCTATCTACCGCGATACTCACGACTTTGCTGCCGCAAGAGTTCTTCAAGACTTAGCGGCAGTGATTCATCGTCATCATCGGTGCGCCACACGCGCTCGCGCAGGATCTCGCCATCCGACGTCATCTGGCGGCGACGCATCACCAACGAAGGGGACAGGTTGAAATGCTGCACCCCCAACACGCCACCGTCCACGATCACCCGGGCCGACCAACCGCCTGACTCAAGCTCGGTCGCTTTCTTTCGGATAGGGAACCGATAATCGGGCAACAAGATGTTTTCGCCATCTTGCAGCCATTTGTCTTCTTCGAACACGTATTCCATTTTCCCCGACGAGTTGCGCAGCTCGAACCGCACGCGCGCGAGTTTGCCGCTCAACACCTCTGGGACATTGACGATCGCAAAGGGGCGGATTCCGTCGTCATCCAGAGAGATGATTCTTCCGCGACGCAGCGACAAGCCATCGGGACGCTGTTCGTCCACAATCAGCCCCATGTCCATCAGGCGGACCAGCGGATCGTAGTTCGGGTAAGACCGCGCTCGTGCCGCTGCCTCACGCGCGGTCTCGGTGGGTTCGGCTTCGCGGCTGGTGAGCTGCGTTAAGGGTCCCACCAACGACGTGATCGATACGCCACGCGTGACCAGCACCGTCAGCGCCAGATAGGAGGCCAGCAGGACAGCCCCGACCTCCGTTGGCACTCCACCCGCCAACAAGGTCAGGCCAAGGGCCAGACCCACTATAAACAGCCAAACCAATGTACCGCGAGTGCTGTGTTGGAACATCACGCCGCCTCGTCATAGAATTCAGCCTGATCATACCACGCAACTCCTGACTCTAAAAGCCCAAGAGTTTAGGAGATTGGGCACAATCTTAAATAACTACGCAGAAAAAGACCAACCGTTGCGCCGCGCCGGAGTGCCTGAACTCGCGCAAAACATAAACCTAGACAAAGGGAGGCGGCTCTGGTAAAATCACCCCCGTTCGACATTTCGGGTTTGTGTAAGACTGGAGACTTACTGTTGGCCAATCATAAGTCTGCCCTCAAGCGTATTCGCAGTAACGAACGCAAGCGCGTTCGCAATCGCATCGTGCGCACTAGCGTGCGTACTGAGGTGAAAAAGGCACGGCAGTCTTTGGACGCGGGTAACATGGAAAGCGCGCTGCAAACAACGCGTGAAGCCATCCGCGCGCTGGACAAAGCAGCGGTAAAAGGTGTCATTCACCCCAACAACGCGGCGCGGCGTAAAAGCCGTCTGATGAAGCGTCTGATCGAACTCGAGGCGCAACAGAAGTAAGCTGCTTGTGGGCTACTGTACCATGCCTGCTCAGAGGCATCCTGGCAAAGGATGCCTTTTTGTGTTTGTTTCACGTGCGCCCCGTGATTGACAAGATCTCGTTCTTCCTTACCAATGCGGTGAGGGGGAAGTTCGCGATTTAACCGGCTTGCTTGTCTTATTTGTCAGATGGCACTGCAGGTTTATGATCGTCCGTGTCGTGCAAAACAAACCGATAGCCCTGACCACGCACCGTAGTGATATATTGCGGTTTGCGGGGATTGGGCTCAACCACTTTGCGCAACCACCGAATATGCACATCCAGGGTGCGGGTGTCGCCCATATAATCAGTCTTCCACACGTGCAGCATAATATCTTTGCGGGCTAAAACCACGTTTTGACTCTTCAAGAAAAGATCCATCAACGTGACGAGCTTGGGGGTGAGCTTCTTTTCACACCAGGGGGTGGTCAAGGTCTGCTGTTCTATGTTCAGGTTGAAAGGTCCAGCTTCGACGATTTTTCCTTCGGCAGGTCCGACAAAGCGCTCAATACGATTGATCAGCTTGCGCGCCGTGAAGGGAGGGTGCAGCATCACATCCGATACGGTGCTGCCATGTGGGGCAGGTTCGACTGGGCGAATATGAATAATCGGAGTAGCGTCAAGACCGGCGCGCAACCGCTCGCAAATCCGGTCCCCAGAAGTACGCAGCGAAACCGCGTCGAGCACAATCACATCGGGCTTGCGCTCAAGCGCGGATTCCAACCCCTGTTTGCCTGAATGCGCGATCTGCACATGATATTTGCGCCTCAGCGATGCCGCAAACGACACGCCGTTATTCCGCGCGTTTTCAATAAGCAGAATTTTGGTCGCCCTCATAGGTGTAACCTCA
This sequence comes from uncultured Chloroflexia bacterium, assembly GCA_963826505.1. Lineage (GTDB taxonomy): Bacteria > Chloroflexota > Anaerolineae > Aggregatilineales > Aggregatilineaceae > CAWGXG01. The sequence goes on along the minus strand of CAWGXG010000008.1, from coordinate 532,953 downwards.
AACAGTTCAATTGTAGAATTCGACTGGGCGGCGCGGGTTCAAAATGCTGCGGTGTGGCTTTTTAACATTCAATATTGGTAGTTGGCGATTATAGTGATTGCATCGCCCATGACAAACCACCCTTTGGCCCATACATCAGAACAACAGCCCGGTTCCAGAAATCAACAAATTATGTCATCTTTCTGGCAGTCGACATGCAGCACAGATGGCGGTTACCGCAGCATTATCCCCCAGATATGGGGGCACGATCTCAGAGTTAATGCTGGTTAAATTCTCCGGCGTTGGTTATAGCTGCGTCTTAACACTCGGCACATGAACTTTACCCACAGATATCCCACGTCGCCCTAATTCATTTGGGATAACCCGCACCACGGAGACCGTACGCGTTCATGATGAGGCAGAAATACGCATCATGAGGCATAATCATACACGAGTAGGCACCGTTTTGCCTGCTGGAACACAACGCTTTTCAGAGCACTGAGAACAGCTCATGCCGGAACAAACATTCCAGGATTTCACCCAATCGCCGTTCATGATGGCATTAACTCAGCAGATCGATGTCAACCGCCTGCTACAAGACGCTATCTCCATCCAGCAGATACCAGCGCCTACCTTTGACGAAGCGCGCCGAGCCGCCTTTGTCAAAGCGCAGTTTGAGGCATCCGCTCTGGAAGATGTGAGCATCGATCAGGTTTACAACGTGATGGGACGCTGGCCGGGCAGCGACCCTACACAGCCCGCGCTGCTTGTCTCCGCCCATCTTGATACGGTCTTCCCTGCGGACGTCGATTTGACCGTGCGCCATACGGACGATCGCGTGTACGGTCCCGGCCTGGGCGATAACAGTCTGGGGGTTGCCACACTGCTGGCACTACTTGACATGCTGAGCGCCCACGACATTCATCCCAAATCGGATATTTGGCTGGTCGCCAATACGCGTGAGGAAGGATTGGGCAATCTGGAAGGTATACGCGCCGTTTGGGACGTACTGCAAAACCGACTGGGAGCGGCGATTGTCCTCGAAGGCATGTCACTCGGCCATATCTATCACGCCGGCATAGCCGTCCGCCGCTTGCATATTACGTGCCATGCCCCGGGAGGGCATAGTTGGCAGCATTTCGGGAACACCAGCGCCATTCATGGGCTGGTCGCGATCGGATCGCGGATCTTGGCCATCACCCCGCCCCGCCATCCGCGTACCACTTACAACATTGGCCTGATAAACGGCGGGCAGACCGTCAACAGCCTGGCGACGGAGGCCGAGCTATATCTCGACCTGCGATCAGAAAACCCGTCCACACTGGCGCATATTGAAAACCAGGTCAGGCAGGCCGCTGCAGATATCGAGGAAGCCGATCTGGGAGTGACCATCGATGTCGTGGGCGATCGCCCGGCGGGATGCATTCCCACCGATCACCCGCTGGTCAAGCTGGCCAGCGCGGCGGCACGCGCCGTGGGGTTGCAGCCTGCCTTCGACTCCGGGAGCACAGATGCCAACCTGCTGCTGTCGCAAGGACTCCCTACCGTAACCGTCGGCGTGACGCGCGGCGGACATGCCCACCGTCCAGACGAGTTTATCGAAACCGGGCCGCTGCATGCCGGATTCACACACATCATAATGATGGTCCTGGCCGCAGCGAATGGGATATGGGGCTAACCGCCGCTGGTCAGCATAACATCATCTTCCGCGCTTGGTGTCGTGACCCATAACTGCATAAAGCTCAACAGATCCTCTAATCCTTGTACGTTGCGCTCAGTCCCCGACTGGACATGGACCGCCGTTCCACGCCAGGGGCGTTCTTCGGGATTCTCTTCGGGAGTTTCCCGCCACAGCCGTATCACAAATGTAGCCGCTTCATAATCGCTCGTCGTCCGCCGCATATAGCGCCTCCCCAATGACATCACAATACAATTTGAGGTTAGGATAACGCGCGTTCGTGACTGCAGCGTGACCACGACCTGCATGTCAGTGATGACTATCGGGGATCACGGTCATTTCGCGCAGCGTCCAGGGTGTGATCGTCTGCATATTTCGGATGAAACGGTGCAAGGGCACGTCGTTGAGGAATGTCTCGCGGAACTGCGCATCATCGATGCACGCGGCCTGCTGCTGAACAGCGGCTGCCGCACGCTGCCGCCAGTCTTCCGCCGCCACCTCGTCGCCGGTTCCGCGCGCGGCAATCGCGCGCAGGGCGAAAATCTCCTGCGGTGACGTGTCTTCCAACAGCAGCACCCACTCCAGCGGTGAACGCAGACATTTGCTGGCCTCGGCATATCGCCCACCCGCGATATGGGCGAGTGCTCTGGCAATCTGAGAAAGCGGGAACAGAATCGGCAAGCGCACGCGGCTGACCGCCTGCCCGGCGCGCCGCGCCCAACGCGTCGCACCCGGCTCATCCCCGGCTGCCGCGCAGCAACGAACTAACGCCAGCGCTGGGGCCACGACCTCGCTCTCCCCCATCAGAGGATCGGGCGTCTCCAGCAGATCGAGCAGCAGCGTTCGCGCCGCGTCCAACTGACCACGCTGGAATTCCAACCGAGCCAGCAGCACACGCGCGCCTAAACCTAACACACCCGCATCTTCGCTGGCCTCTACAGCCTGTTGGGCCACGCCATACGCCCGGTCATAGGCTCCCAGCTTCAGATAGGCCAGCCCTAAATTGGTCAGTGCCGACCAGGCCAGCACCGGATCGTACGGTCTCTTAGGGGAAGACAATTTCTCCGCTTTGCTCAGGACCGATAGCCAGTCCGCTTCGTAGACCGCCAGGCGCATCTCGGTATAAGCGAGTGCCTGATCGACCTCTGCGCGTTCGACCGACGCGCTCACCGCGCGCAAATCGTCCGACAGGCGGCGAATCGCCACCATGTCGCCGGCCCGATAGGCCACGTCGATCTGGTGCTGGATGGCACGAAACTCGCCCCATCGGTCGCCCAACGCGACATACAAGGCGCGGCTGCTGTCCGCCGCCTCTCTAGCTCCAGACAGATCGCCCTGCCCAGACAAATGAATCGCTTTTTGCAGCGCCGCCTGAGCCCGCCGTGATTCATCAATGTCGGGCAGCAGACTCTCGATCTCAGCCATCAGATCCGGTGGGTAATACAGGCCCGCTGTTGCCGCCTGACGGCGGAACTCCGCCCGCAAGGCCAGCACATCGAAGCGAATCGCAGCTAACGGCACGGGGAATTCAGCAGAGTTAAGCTCATCTTCATGCTCATCAAGAATGCGCTGGGCCTGTTCCGCATAGCGGTTCGCCTCAGCCAGCGCGCCTGCTTTCATGGCAGTCTGGGCCGCGCGCCAACCGTGCAGCAGGGCCGGAGTCCACACGCGCGCCTGAGTGTAGTGATAGGCCAGCTTTGACATATCTGCCAGACGATCGGACGCCGATCGCTGAGCAAGCAACTCGGCCACACGGCGATGGTAGAAACGTCGGCGCGGCGTGCTGGTATCGGCATAAATCACTTCGCGCACTTTGATGTGCGCAAACTGGTACACACCCGGCGCGGACTCCTCCAACACATACGCTGTCAAGAGTTCGTCCAGCACCAAATCAAACGCCATCGCCGGATCGACGAGCTGCGCCAGCAGGCGCTCCTCGATATTGTGTTCGATCACGGCGGCTGCCGTGAGAACATCTTGCGCTGGCCGCGACAAGCGCCGGATACGCCCACGCAGCACCCGCAGCACGACATCCGACATCGGGAGATCGGCTTGCTGGGCCATCACCGGACCTCGCAGCCGCCATATGCCTTCAGATTCCGTCACGAGAGCTCCCTGCTCGATCATAGCCCGCAGCGTCTCCACGACAAACAAAGGATTGCCTGCCGTCTCCTGATGCAGCCAATCCGTCAAACGGTTGGCATCATCGCCCAGCAGTCCGCCCAAAAGATGACGCAGTTGGTCGGGCAGTAAGGGAGGCAGTTGAATCAGCGTGGTAGGGGCAGGCGCGTGAACAGAACTCGTGGGCCAATCCATCAAAGGCGAGTCGAACGACACTTCCTCATCGCGCAGCGTCGCCAGGACCATCAACGGCAGATCGCGACAGCGTCGCAGTGCGTGATTCAGGCAGGCCAGGCTGGCCGGGTCAGCCCAATGGAGATCTTCGGCCACCAGCCACAATCCGTTGTCTTGGGCCGCCAGCAGCCGGATCACCTGCGTAACAGCTTCTTGCAGGCGCACGGCGACATCCGGCAGACTCGCGCTTCCTACGGCGATCACTGGCGCGGCCTGCGGCTGAAACGCGGGCACAAGCTGCGCCAGATCAACCCGGGTAGCCACACTGAGCCGGGGCATCACACGTTCGGCGGCTCTCAGCATCCATTCGGAAATAAGCTGGTAGGGCGTACCAGCCTCCATCGCATAACAATTTCCGGAGATAACTGTTACGCCCCGCCCGGGAATACGCGCCACGGCCTCATCAACGAGTCGCGTTTTGCCCATACCAGCTGGCCCGGTGAGCAGCACCAACCGGCTGTTTCCACTGCGGCACACCTGCCATTCGGCAGCGATCTCAGCCAGTTCGCGATCGCGCCCAACAAGTGGTACCGATTGCAGATCAGAAGGCGTCCGCGGAGCGGGCGCAGCAGCGGTAACTGCCGGGAAGACCTGCACGCCCCTCCCCTGGCGAATGTCTTCGTAGAGTTGAATGGTCTCGGGCAGCGGGTCCGTGTCCAATTCCTCGCGCAGCAGTTGGGCACACTGCTGATACTGCCGTAGGGCCGCGCTGCGATCGCCCGTCGCCGCGTAAGCGGTCATGAGCGCACGGTAGGCAATCTCCTGGAACGGATCCAGCTCCAGCAAACGGTGCGCGTACTCGATAGCCGCGGACCAGTCCGCATCAGTCAGACATAGGCTGACCAGTTGGCGCAGGGCCGTCAGGAAGCGCTGGCGCGCGTGTTCGCGTTCCAACAACACCCAATCGGCGTAGACGTCTTTGAGGAGATCGTCGTGGTAGAGGTCAATCGCCGCCTGAAGCGATTGGCGATGAGGCGGATCAGTGCGGTATGCGTCCAGCAGGGCCGACTCGAACGCGTCATAATCCACCCACAGCCGCACATCCGGCGCGATCGCCAACTCGGTACCTTCCGCCGCGACGAGGTCGGCAAAAGGCGACACCGTCTGGCGCAGCAAATACAGCGTGCGGCGCAGCCGTTCCTGGGCTTTAGCTGGCTCAGCATCGGGCCAGAAGGCCGTTTGCACTTCTTCGCGTGTAATCCGCCGCTGGCGGTTGAGTACCAGAAACGCGCTCAATACCGCTGGCTGCGGCGGCAAGCTCAGCGCCGCGCCATCGACACATAGACGCGCCGGACCAAAGACATATAGTTCAAACGATGGTGAAGGCGGCATGAACTCATTCAGTCCCGTGTAATGACCGACCCGCGTACTCCAAGTTCAGTCCCATGTAGACTGTAACACGAAGCGTTTTTTTTCGAGAATCAATGACCTCCGCGCCCCGTTTGGTATTCCTGCCCGCCGCCGCGTACAATAGGGGCGACGATGACCCAAATGTGATCGTGGGAGTTCACGATCATCCCAGTTGACCAGTGTGTGTCGGGAGTCTCGCATGTCTGCCCAACCCCCAGGACGCCGCACGGAAAGTCTGTTTGATAACCGGTACCGGTACGACTACATCTATCCCCGCGGTCGTTCCGGCGAAACACTCCGTGCCTATGATACCCGTGACGGGGATCGCCCTGTTGTGATTAAGCGCCCTGCGCCTCAAGACGCACCGCCCATGCGGGCAGGCCAGGAAGTCAGCATCCGCACCGAAAAACAGGCGCTCGAACGGCTGGCCGGTCACCCCGTATTAACTGAGTTGCGCGGCAGCGGCACCTTCCGCATTGGCGGTCATACGCATGACTATATTGTTATGGACCTGGCCCAGGGAGCGATCGTCGAGTCCCTGGTGCTCGAACTGGCCGAACAAGAGCGCACACTCCCGGAGCTTGAGATCCTGGTCATCGTCGACAATTTGCTCGATCTGCTTGCGTTCGCCCATAACAAACAGGTCGTCTACAACGATGTTGATGCCAAACATTTATTTTGGGATCGTGAAAATTACCGGTTGAAAGTAATCGATTGGGGCAACGCCGTATTTCTGGACGAACCGGGGGCGCTGCCCAACATCACTCGCACCACCGACGTGCACCAGGTGGGCGAGCTGCTCTTTTTCATCTTAACCGGCGGAAACCGGCTGGCCGTGGACGGCGAGGACGGCGAGAGCTTTTTCGTCAACTTTGGCCCGGATGCCGAGCACATTGCCGCCCGGCTGCAAGCCATCGTCACACGGGCGGTACACCCCGATCCCCGGCGGCGGTTTGGGAGTATCTTGGAGCTGCGCCACGCCCTGACCGAATATCGTCAGCCGCTCGAAAAGACGCGCGATGACATGGTCAGCCGCGTGCGCAAGCGCGTCCGGCCCACGGCCAGCCAGGAAGAACTGGAGTCACTGCTCACTGACCTGCAAGAAGCGCTGGCCATGGACCCCGGTTTTCCAGCCGCGACTACCCTGGCCCACGACATCGCGTTCCACCTCAGGCAAATTCACATCCAGGCCGATCTCGACGCGATCCGCATCTACCTGGAAAGCGGCAATTGGCCGCGTGCCTTTTCGCTGTTGCAGGATCTGCTGCAGCATGTGGACGAGGTCAACGAGCCGCTGGTGCGTTACCTGATCGCAGCGGCGTCTCTGCTTGAGGAATTGCAGATCACGCCCCCGCCCGACAGTTTTCTAAACGCGCTTGATCCGTTGTTCAAAGGCGACGCGCCTGCTTCGGGACAACTGCTGCTCTCAACTTCCGAAACACGTACCAATGCCCGGCTGGCCCAATGGCTGCTGGCCGAACAACTTGCCGCACATGTACCAAGCGTCGTTTTGCTGCGCCCGCATCTCGTTCGCGTACGCCACTTGCTGCAAAATACGCCCGATTTTGCCGCCGTACAGCGAATTTTGGACGGTGTCGAGCGAGATTTGTCCGTCACACCGCTGCCCGGCCTGACCGGGCTGCAAGTCATCTATCAAGAGGCAGCGGCTGCACTCGACCGCCTGCAAGAGTCTCTCAACGGTATCACCGACCGATCGACGCGGGAAACAGCCAGTGCCTCGGTTGAACGCGCTCGCCATGCTGCCAACGAGATCAGTGATCGTCTTGAGGAATTGGGACATTACGTTTTTGGCGATGCCCCTCACGCGCGCGACCTGCTGGCACGTGCCGCTATGATCGATCCCACGTCGCCGCATTTTGACACCCTGAAAGATTATTTCGAAGAGGTCCGGCAGGCGATCGCCGCCCTGACGCAGTTCAAACCGCGCAACGACGGCGTCAATCTCGCAGAATGGTTTGCCGACGTTCAGGATTTTCTCGCCCCCTACTTGCAAGACCTGTCCGACGAGCAGCTTCACAGTGCTGCCAGCGCCGTCCAACATGCCGCCGAGGGTTGGACCACGGTCATCAATTCGCTGGCACTGGGACGCCACCAACCGACCATTGACGCGTTACGCGACACCGCCGACACGATTCGTCCCATCAACGAGCAGATCGCGGCCTGGCTGGGCACGTTGGCCAACCGGCTGCCGGATGTCCCCTTCACCGAGCGTCTTAGCCCCAACGCGCCGCTGGCCGACAAGCTGATCGAAGGGCTGCAAGCCTGGGATCAGGGCGACGGATTGCGTGCGATCGAATGCGGGCGTCAGGCCTATGATCTCGCCACAACCGATGGCGAACGGCTGGCGGCAAACCGCCTGAAACACCTGGGCGAAATTCTCGATCGCTGGCTGGCCGAGGATGGGCAACACGACACGCAGCGCACCGACCGGGCCGAGACTCAGGCGTTGGCCGTGCTGCTGAGCGAAGAAGAACACGAACGCCAAACGTTTGCCGCGCAGATGCCGAATACGACGCTGTATCTCCGCGCGATGAGCCGGGAACTCGTGGCCTACATGCGCGAGAGCAGCAGCGCCGGATGGCGTGCGCTGTATCTGCATTACGCGATGCGCGGCATTCTCGCGCTGCTAGATGACGATCTCGACGAGGCCGATTTCTGGCGCAACGCCGCCGAAAAATGCGCCGAAGGCGAGCGTACCCACCGCGTGTTCCAGATCCTGGATCGCGGCCTGACGGCGCGGCGTCTGGTCCAGCGCGCACAGCAGGCGCTGAGTGCCGTATCGAGCCCGCAAGACCTGGACGGTGTGCGCTCCGCGCTCAACGCGCCCCTGGCTGGAGATGTGTTGGTCGGAGCGCAGCAGGCCGTCGAGCTGATCACCGATGCCGTCCAAAGCTGGACCGACGGCGATTTCTACGCGGCACGTCAAGCACTGGATGGGGCGCTAAACAACATTCAGCGCACGATAGAAGCCGCACCGCTTGATATTGAGCGCTTCGTCACCTGGGTCACCATGCTACGCGACACGGCGGCAGATCTGCACCAGAAACGGTTGCTCATTGAACAGGGTGCCGCCACAACCGGCGACAAGCCCGATCCCGCCCTGGCACAAGCCCATGCCGATATTGTTGCGGGCACGCTGAATGCTCTTGGCCCCGACCACGCGCATCAGGTCCGGCAGTGGGAAGACACCTATCAGGCCGTACTCGATACCTACGTCACGCAACGCCTGAACCGCCGCGAAAAGTTGGCCGCATTCAACCGGCACTTCGCAGGCCTGTTTATCACGCGCCATCCGGCCTACCCGCTATTCCGTCACTGGGAAACATTAACCCAGCATCTTCCACCGGATGAGGTGGAAGATGAGATGATCACTATCGAGGACGTGGAGCACCACGCGCCCGACGCCTCGCCAGCCTTTCTTCTTGACGATCAGGAAGCGGACGCGGTCGCACCCGCGGACACGCCGCGCCGGAGCGAATTACCCTGGAACTGGATCATTGCCGTGGTCACTCTGGCTTTGATCGTAGCTGCTGGTCTCGCCGTTATGCACGCCTTGGGCGGCTCAAAATCGCCCGCCACGGTGGAGACAGGACAATCGCCGACTGCCGACGTCGCTCTGGCACTCCCCGGCGCCGGCACTCAGACGGCGCTCGTTCCACCGGCTGCAACGACATCGCCCGCACCCACTAAAGCACCGGCGGCGACAGCGACCGTCACGCCACTGCCTCCCACATTCACACCGACGACGACGGCGATTCCGCCCTCAGCCACACCTACGCTCGAACCAACAGAGCCAGTGACGCCCTCGCTCACGCCGACCTTGTTCCTGACCAGCACGTTAATTCCCACCCGCACGCCCGCGCCGGTAGCCCTCGCCCCGCAGGGCAGCCCTATCACCGACCTATTGATCGCGTTGGCGGCGCTTCCTGCGGATAACCGCCCCGGCCCGGCAAACGCGTTCGTTCCGGGAGCGGATGGAACCTGGTTGCTGTCCGGCAGCGGCAGCAGCGAAACGATCGTCAGCCTCCCGCCCGATTTGCTTAGCGTACTGCTACAACCGGGCGCTTCCAACACATTACGTCGCGCGGATGCGGTATTTGAATTGTTGGGTTACGATCAGGCGGCGCTGGCAAATGGCAATGTGGCGTTCGGCCTGGGCGCGGAAAATAGTGACGGACAAAGCACGATCGGCCAGGTGCAGTTAGCTGGCACCAGCCTGATCCGGCTTGGCATGAACCAGAATGGGCGGTTCCGTCCGTCTACGGAATTTCCACAGCAAAACCCGCAAGTCACCCTGTCGGTACGGCGATCGGATGCTTCTACGTTGAGCTTTTTCGTAGATGACCGTTGGCTGGGCGATTCGGTTTTCCTATTTCCCCAGGGCGAGCCTGTCACACTGATCCTGTTGGTATCAGGGCAAGGTGTGCAGGTGCGAGTCAGCGCATTTTCGATGGACTACAGCCCGCGCGACGAAATACCATAACGCCTCAGCCACGCGCGGACACAGGAGCTACAACCTGGAGAAGGGAAATTATGCGCGAGTCAGAATCTGCGCTGAACACGCTGTACCAGATCGGGAATTACAACGACACGTTTGCCCTCGGACACTACGCCCGCGTGATGGATGCCGAACATAGCCGTAGCGGTCAGGCGGTCGCGTTCAAAGTCATGCGTCCGGAGCATCTTGCCAGCGACGGCACGCCACGCTGGGAAGCCCGCGCCTTCGTCAACGAAGCTGATCTGCTGATGCGGCTGGCGCAGAATCCGTCGGTCGTGAAACTGGTCGACTGCGGTTACGTCTCATCGCACGACGAGCGTCCCAACGATGGCGCTATTGTCGCATTAGGCACCGATGTTTCCGCCTACCGCGAACATTTTTACCCGGCGCTGGCTGACGGCTGGCGGCCGTATCTGGCGCTGGAACTCCTGCCCCGCCAAAACAACCTGCTGTATCTGATGAAACCCAACACCAACAATGGCCGGTGGCGACTCCCGACTGAGGAAGGCGTGGATCTCGCGCTGCAATTTGGGCACTTCTTACGAGACGCGCATGCCCAGCGCATTGTGTACCTGGACCATAAACTCGAACACGTCTATTGGGACGGTACGACGTTACGTATCATCGATCTGAACAGCTCGCAGCTTCTCGAAACCGGCACGCATACCGTCGACCAATACATCATTCAGGATGTTCACAATCTGTGTGTCGGCGTGCTCTATCCGGTGTTCACGGGCTTGTCCCCGCAGAAAGGCAACCTACGCCCGCAGCCCGCCTCTCAAAGCGAGGTCGAGCAGCGCTATGCCGATGTCAATCACCTGGATTTTGGCGTTGAGCCGACCCTTAGCCCCAGCCTACAGCAGCTTCTACAGCAGGGCGCGCGTCAGGAACTGTTTACGATCCAGGCCTTCATTACCGGACTGGAACGTGTTGCCGGGCGGCACGGGTGGGATTTCAATGGCGCGCCCACGGCCCCAGCACTGCGCTGCGCCCGCGACCACATGCGAGCCGGGCTGACTGCCCTGCGTCAGGGCCAAGAGGCACTGCGCGCCGCGCGGGAAACCTTGCTTGAAGCGGTGATCCTGGATGACATCAACGAAGATGTTGAGGCCGAGCTGCGCCGCCTACTTGCCCAGATCAACGACGCGCTGACTCACCGCGTGATTCCTTGACATATCCCACACGAGGAGATGGTATGGCCGACCTGAGACAGCAGCTCGATAACCTCCGGGATCAAATCGATAGTTTGCCTTCTAGCGCGACTGCTAGCGAAATCGCCCAGCTGGAAAGCGAGGCGCGCGCCCTGTTGGCGCAGAGCAAGAATACGCAGTTTGAGGGCGAGGCGCGCGAGTTATTCACCGCATTGGCACGCCACAGCGCCCCTCCCACGCCCGAAGCAGCAACCGTGCGTGGGCTCCTGCGCCGCGCCCGCATTCGCATAGAGATCGCCGGAAGCGAAGATGACGTCGATGAAGCGATCGATATTCTGGCCGAAGCGCTCGATCACGATCCCCATAACTCCGAGATTCACGAGCTGCTCAGCCAGGCGGCCGACCGCAGTCCGCAGCTTGAGATGAAGGTACGCGGCCTGCTTGAACGCTATGGCGTGGAGGTCGAAGAGCCAACTCCGCCGCCTCTGCAGCAGCCGCCTGCTCATCGTACTCAAGAAATGCGCTCCATCCCCACTGGTGCCGAGTCGGGCACGCCGCCCGCGCAGCCACTGTCAGAATCGGGAGCAGCGCTGCTGTCGGACATGTCGCAGGCATACTATTCCGGCGACTACCAGCGCACGATCGATGTCGCGAATCGGCTGCTGGGCGAAGACGCCCATAACGCACAGGCACAGGAATATCGCCAGAAGGCCGAAGATAATCTCTTGCGCGGCGTCGTGCCGGATCACCGTATCCCATTCGATGCCCGCATCGCCTACAACCGGGCCAATTCTCTGGTACGCGCCGGGAATTACGACGAAGCCGAACGGCTATACCGTGAAGCACGCGATCTGGCCGCGCGCGCCGGAATCACAAGCTGGAAGGATGTCGAGCAGGCGCTGTTGGATATTCAAGACCTGGCGCTAGCCCGCGAGTTATTGACCGAAGGCGACCGGCTGTTAGCGGCAGATGATTGGGACGGCGCGCTGCAAAAATACGAAGGCGCGATGCGGGTCGTGCCGAATGATCCGCTGTCCCAGGAGCGCATCGATCTGGTGCTCAACGTGCGCCAGGAGTTCGATCAGGCGACAGTCCAGCTTAATATGAACGCCGGTCCGTTGTCGGAGAGAGCGCGGCAGCTTCAAGACCTGCTCAACAAGCTGGCGCGGCTGCGCCAACTGCTGCCCGGCAGCGAGCGTCTCAAGCGTCTGGGCCAGGAAATCGAAGAACGGCTGGACAACATCATCGCCCAACTCTATAACCAGGCGCAGGGCGCGCTGACGCGCATGGATTCGGTTACCATCCTGGAGGAGCGGCTGCGTCTGGCAACCGAGGCCGTACGCGCTCTGGAGGCTGCCTCTGAACTCGCTCCGGCCAACGAGGAGATCACCGGCCTGCTTCAGCGTGCGCGCCACCAAGAAGCGGATATGACGGAGGCCCGGCACGTCATCGAGCGGGCGTCCGCGCTGATCGCCCAAAACTACGAGACGGAACTCAGCCAAGCCCGGACCATGTTATCTGGCCTGCGCAGCTACGCCCAGGACCCGCGCTACAAGATGATTGTCTCCGATTTGCTGGCGCGGCACCTGGAACGGGCCGAAGCGGCGTTGGACGCTAACGATCCGCTGTCCGCGCAACGCTGGCTCGACGTCGCCAAAGAAGACCCGTTCCGGATTTTGGGCCGGCGCACCGACATCTTGCGCCTGGAGGCCGCCGCACGCCAGATGCGCCGCCGTATTTACGGCGTTTGGATCGTGAGCGTTTTGGTGATTGTGATCATACTGGGCGCGATCGCCATCTCAACGCGGTCCACATGGCAGCCGATCATCCACCCACCAACGCACACTCCAACGGTCACGCCGAGCGTTACGCCTACCTTCACCTATACCCCGACCCCGACGTTGACGCTGACGCCCACCTTAACGGCCACGCCGACTCTGACGCCCACCATAACCGATACCCCCACGGCTACCTGGACGCCGAGCGTCACGCCGACCGCTACCTGGACGGAGACGCCCAGCGCCACACCGACACACACGTGGACGCCCACCCCCAGCGACACGCCCACACATACATGGACACCGAGTATCACGCCGACGCCCACCGACACACCCACACCAACCAGCACTCCGACCCTGACGTATACACCCAGCATCACGCCCACGCCCAGCATCTTGTGTGTGGTCTTCGCGACATCGGATGTGAACGTGCGGGCCCAGGCCAACCCGGTCGCGACCCGGCTTTACACGGTGCAGTTGGGCAAGATGATGGATGTCATGGCACAACAGTTGGGGACCGACAATCAACTCTGGTTCCAGGTGACCTTCGCTGTCGAGTTGTCTAGAATCACCGGTTGGGTGCGGGCCGATCTGGTACAGCAGGTTGAGGGCGCGCCGTGTCCGGCCTATGGACCGATATTCGGGCAATAACAAAAAACAGCGGCCAGTCCTCGAAAAGACTGGCCGCTGTTGTGGGTCGTAGAGGACTCGAACCTCTGACCTCGTCGATGTCAACGACGCGCTCTAGCCAACTGAGCTAACGACCCAAGTGAAGGTAATTATAGGTGAGCAAAACCGATTTGACAAGGGCGGAAACGTCGGTTTTTTGCACGTAGTGTCATCGCGCCAGCGTGATTTTTCTGGGCGGGAGTTCTCCGTGCTATAATTCGCCTGGCTTTACAAACCAGAAATAGGTTAGCCATTATGTTTGATTCATTGCGCAACGCTTTACCATATATTACAGGCGCACTGTTCCTGCTGGCGCTGATCCTGTTTTTGGTTTCGGTTCGTCTGTTTCGACGCAGCCGGACCGACATATTCTGGCGGAGGCGGCGCGAGGCCGGGCAACGTGGTTGGCGGCTCTTCGTATTGGCGTCGACGATCATCTTTCTCAGCACGATTTCCTGTCTGTTTACGCTCATCGTCGCGGTAGTCGGCGGCAAAGACGATAACCCAGCCACTACCGCCTTCGGGCAGGGTCCCGATCAATCCATCACCCCGGCTCCGGATGCTGTCGTCCCAACCACCACCGACAATGGAACACCGATCCCGCCGTTCACCCCCGAACCAGGGACACCGGTCATTGTCGTAGTCACGGCCACGCCCGCTTATACGCCGACCGAAACCCCATTCCCGACCTTCACACCCAACGCACCCCCACTTGAGTCCAGCGTCACTCCGCAGCCTAACGCCGAAATCCACATCACCGCCTTGGACGATCAAATATCCGACCAACTGACGCCTGTCAATCCACGCACCGCCTTTGAGGCAGGCACACACCGCATCTATCTTTTCGTCGACTACAGCAACATGACGCGCGGCGTGTTGTGGAGACGATCCCTGCTGCGAGATGGCGTGGAGATCGAGGGCGGGACATACACCTGGGGTCTGGACAGCGATGGAACCGGCTATTTCTTTTTTGGCAACGACACCGGCTTCGAGATCGGACTGTATGAGATACAGCTATTCATCGGTGAGACGTCCCAGCCAGTCAGCACAGCGCCATTTTCCATCGTGCCCGAGTCCTGATCCCTGTAGTTTATGACTTCCACGTCACGGCCTGATCATCCATCCTCGCGCCAATCCGGCAGCGCACTTTCTCGTGTGATCCTAAGTGCAGTGATCGCCGGACTGGGGCTGCGTCTCGTGCTGCTGGTTCACGCGGGCTGGCGCTACGATTACGACGAAGGCATGGTCGGGCTGCAAGTGCTGCGCATTTTGCACGGAGCGCGCCCGGTTTTTCACCCGGGTCAGCCCTACCTGGCCGCGCTGGAATCCTACCTGATTGCGCCGCTGTTCGCCCTGTTCGGCGCCAACGCGGTGACGCTCAAACTCGTGCCGCTGGCCTTGTCCGGAGTTTATGTGGGGACCACCGGCTGGCTGGCCAATCGTGCCTTCGATCGCCAGGTGGCGGCGCTTAGCGCGTTGTTGGCAGCCTTTGCCCCCACCTATTTGCTGGTCGTGGGCACCAAAACCTGGGGTGCGACGGCGGAAACGCTGGTATTGGGCAACCTATCGTTGATCTGTGCCAGCCTCAGCTTTGATGGGAACTGGCGCCAGCAGCGCCGGGCGTTGATTGCCCTGGGACTGGTGCTGGGCATCGCCTTCTGGGTATCGTGGCTGATTGTGTTTTACGCCGTGCCCGTTGCGATTGGCCTGCTGCTGTGGGGCCGATCTGCGTTGCGCCGTTGGGGATGGGCGGCCGCGTTGACGTTCTTTATCGGCAGCGCGCCGTTGTGGGGCTACAACCTGACACACGACTGGGCGACGTTTCGCTACTTGCTGGACAGCCCCAGCGATGGCCATTCCGTGTGGGCCGTCCTCGACTATCTCAACTATGATCTCAGCCCGCGTCTGGTAAGTGGCGATCCGGCCTGGCATTTGCTGAGCTGGCCAGCGATCTGGATTCTGCAAATCGTGTATGAAGGCGGATTGATTGGCGTGCTGCTGAGTGTGTGGCGCGGTCCGTGGGCACCGCCCAAACGCCCTACACGCGTCCTGCTGGCTCTGTTCTCAGCCGGGTTGCCGGTGATTTACGTCGCCAGCGGGTATGGGTACCGCGCACTCAATCCCTTTGGCTTTGACGCCACTGGGCGTTACGTCCTGATGATTTACTCGGTCCTGCCGGTAGGCGCAGCGGCCCTGGCCGTAGGGTTGGGGCGTCGCCGCTGGAAGCTGCTGGTCGCACCGGGGATCGTGACCGGCGTGATCGCGCTCAACCTGTTGGGAGCCGCCAGTATCGATCCCGCACAAGTCTTTGTATCGCCTTATTACACCCGCCAGCCCGCCACGCTCCAACCGCTCATCACATTCCTCGATGATGAGGGCATCCAGGATGTGTGGACCGATGTGGGGATTGCACACGTCTTGATGTTCGAGACTCACGAACGCATTCTGGCGGCGGATTGGTACGATATTTATGGTGCAAAGGGGATCGTCCGCTTTCCCGAGGTACCGCTGAAGATCGCGCAGGCCGATCGCGTCGCGTTCGTGGAGGTTGTGCTGCCCGATCAGACAGAAACGCGTTTCGAGAACGCATTCAAAACGGCAGGCGTCCCTTACCGGGCCGTGCGCGTCACGCCCGATTTACTGGCGATCATTCCGCTCCAGCGCATCGATCCGGCTCTGGTCGGAGATGGATTAGGGTATCAGTATTGAGGAGAAATCCGACCTACGGTGCGCCAGACGGCGTGAAAGTGGGCGGTGATCCAGGTGGTGAGTTCGAAGGCACGGCCCCGCCCGTCTGGTCCACACTGCCTGGTTGATCCGCGACTTTCAGCGTAATATCGCTCAGTCCCATCGACGAGCCATCCGTCCGGAATGCCTCAACAGTCAGCAGGTGACCGCGCTTTTCGGCTGCCGTCCAAGCCGTCTGCGCCAGAAATGCGTTTTGTCCTGTCTGCGTCGGAGCCGTCGCTGTGCCAATCAATACGTCATCCATACGGAATTCGATCCGGGCCGCATGCCCACCTGGATCGAGCGCCGTGGCATAGAGCTGCACCTGCGCACCCTCCGCGTAGATGCTACCGTTGACAGGCGCTAAGATGAGCACCAGCGGCTTGGTCTCGATCTGCCCGGCCGTGTCCTGAGTCGCTTGACCGAGCGTGCAAGCAAGCGCTGGCAGCGCCAACAGGGCCACACTTCCCAAAAGCTTAATCGAGAGACGGCGCGCAAGCATCACCGGCTTCCTCCCGCCCGTAATAGTTTAGAACCTTGTCGCTCACCAATACGCGACAGCTTAGCCAAGAAATGCCGTTCGCGCAATTCCACGCCACTCTTCACGCCCGCGATTCGTCTCCATTGAGACTATCACGATTCTTTTTCAACCAAATCCTAACTTACAAAATCCACATTATGCGCTAGAATCGCAGTAGATTGAAATTGAGTGCCCCAGGAGTTCCTGCGTGCCGGAACAACACCAGCCACAGCACCGGAAAGACTTCGTACCGTTAGACCTCTCACAGTCCAAAGAAAGCCAGTTGTACACTATACGTCGCAAGGGAAGCCGCTATAACATTTTGGGACCACGAGGACGCGTATTTCCGCATTACCAAAGCGCGAGCATCGCAGGTCCACGTTGGGAAGAACTCACGGGAATGCCCTGGCCCTATCGCAGCGAGGCATATGAGTCGGGCATGAGACTATGGCAGCTTGGCCTCATTGCGCGCGAACAGGTGGGCAAGCAACGCCTGACGTCACCTTCACCGGTGGTAGCCACACAACCGGACCAGGCGAACAACAATTCGCCGGTCAAAACGCGCACCACAAGGGCCAAGACAAAGAAACTTGCCCCCAAACAAGAGACTTTGAAACAGCCGCCGGTCGTGAACGCTCGGATTGAAAGCCCGCGCCTTGAGTTTCCCTTGGCACTGCCCGCGCCCAGAATCAATCTGCGCGAGCAAGCCCGTGCGATTGACGAGTTGCGGCGCCACCCTCACCTGCTGTTCGTCCCTCATACACGCGTGGCGCTGCAAAACGAAGTAGATTACCATCTGCCCCAGGCTCGTTGGGCACGGAAATTGCTATCCCTGTTGGATCACTACGAAACCCGTCAACGGCGCCAATCTCGGCTGCATTCCCTGAGTGAAGAGACTATCATGGCGCGGCATATTGCCTGGCAGGAAGAACAACACGCGGCAATGGCGGCTGTTTAGCTTATCCCCTGATTCACACACGACGAGGCCCGGCGATGTACGCGGGTCTCGTCGCTATCTTTGAGTTTATTCCAGCCAAGCTCTACCGCTCGCTGGGTTCGCCGCGATACAGCGTGCGTACGACCGGGTCTTCTGGATCGGGATAGCCGTAGCGTTCGATCAAGGTTCCTAGCGAAAATTCGACAAAACTCCGATTGCCCAGCAGCAGTTCCTGCAACACAATGTCCAGCACGAGCAACAATCGTCCAAAATGAGAATACTGGCTGCGCAGTGCTGTGAATAACGTCGCAAACACCCGTTCGCGCAGCTCGGGGTCAAGAATCCCGCTGCCCGGCCAACCTACCAGCCAATCATGCTGATATGATCCTACCGACAGTACGTCCGAGCGCAGCCGGACGAGTTGATCGATCGCCGCTTTGCGCGCCGACGCGTCAGTGACACGGCCGGTTTCACGAAATGGGACGTTACTCAGGGATTGGCACAGATTTCCCGGTTCCGTCGTACGCACCATGCGCCCCAGGCTTTTTTGTTCAAAGTCTAAGGCACGCGCCATAGCCTTGGCACATTGGGTGTAATAGAGGATCAGATGCGGCTGCCCGATATGGTGATCGATGCGCCACAAAAGCGAGAGATAATCCCCGAAATCAAGCGGGAGCTGAGGAGGGATCATTGGGCTATAAGGTGAGGTGAGCTGGTTCACCCGGAAAGAATCATCGCTGCGCTTCATTGCAATCTACTCGTCCTATCCGATGCGCAGGCCCTGCGGCATCACCCGCAGTCAGCCCATTATAACCATTGCCCCCGGCCCAATTTCCCCATTACACCGTTCCGCTAGTGGTAACGCCCGCGCGCAATATTAATCATGTCGACCAACATACCGTAGGCCGTCGTGGTGGGGTCAGTATCCCCTTCCAGAACAGTCAACTGGTGCAGTGTATCCGTTTCAAACGTCACTGCGCTGCTGGTCCGGCTCACGCGGCTCAGGACGTCCGACTCAGGTAGGCGCACCGGGCTGACTGTGGCACGCACCATGTCACCATCCCGGATCGCCTCGCAGACTAGCTTGATTCGCTCGCCATCGGCCAGCGCGGCCTGCACATCTGCCGGGCTCAATCCCGTGATTCCGGTACGGTGCACGTCGTCCGGCCGCAAATCAGCGCCCATCAACACATTGGCCAGCACCACGATTTTAACGGATGCATCCCAACCTTCCAGATCAATCGACGGATCGGCCTCTGCCACCCCAATATGCTGTGCCTGCGCGACAGCGTCATCAAAGGCGATCCCCTGCTCCAGACAGGTGAGGATATAGTTAGTAGTACTGTTTAGGATACCCCGAATTCGAAGAATCGTCGCGGCCAATAACGCCTCGCGGCCAAGGCCCAACACTGGCGCGCCGTCCATCACGGTACTCTCGAAGAAAAACCCGCGATCCTGTTGGCGCGCCAATGCGCTCAGTTCGCGATAGGCAAACGCGACCGGTCCCTTGTTGGCCGTCACGACATGACAGCCCGATTGCAGCGCGGTCCGGACGTAGTCCGTCGCGGGCTGTCCCGTGTGCGGATTCAGGTAAGTAGCCTCCATGACCAGATCAGAAGGACAGGCTTCGAGAAACCCCAGCGTATCCGCGACTGGCTGCCCCTGGTGCAGACCATCGAGTCGCCCTCCCGCTTCGACCACATTAAGCGCCTCTTGCAAACTCAGCCCGGCAGGATCAATGGCCCATCCGCGCGACCGGGTGGCGATACCGGTGACGCTGAACGTCAGATCGAACTCACTGTGCAGGGTGTCGGCTTTGACCAACAGCAAGCGCGCTAATGCCCGCCCTACATTGCCAAATCCCAGGAGTGCCACTCGAAGATGCATATCTGTTCACTTTCGTGTTTGCAATACTCACTGTCCAACACCCACACAACTCGCACCTAAGTCTACCATGATCAACCGTTTCATTATACACGATCGTTAGGCGCAGCCAGCCATGTGATCATGAACGGCTAGCACAGGGAGAATCGCAGCGCATCCGGCAAGCCCCACCCGATTCTCTTCGGATGACGTTCACAACCCATTATTGCGGCTAATAAGCCACTAATGTTAAGATCGTAGCGATCTGCTCAGTAGACTCCAGTGCCGGGTTTGGACCACTACGGTCAGCACTGAAGACTGGGTTCAGCGGGCCTGAAGGTCACTCCAAGCGCCGAACCTCATCCTAGAAAGCTAAGGGCATTCGTTGATCTGCCACGTGCCAAGTATCCCTTGGCCTCACATGAATCTCCAACACTCAAACGCGGCTCCCTATCCACTACTCCAGTGTGCTAATGCGTCATAGACCAGGATGAACCGATGACAAAGACTTCACAGGTCGCGTACACGAATCGCCGCTATCTGGATACCATCGCCGATCACGTCTTGATCTTTGATGGGGCGATGGGCACCAGCATCCAGAGCTACAACCTGACAGCCGACGACTTTGGCGGCGAACAGTACGCGGGCTGCAACGATTATCTCGTCATTACGCGCCCGGACATCATCGAGGAGATCCACGCCTCGTTTCTGGCCGTGGGCTGCGAGGTCATCGAAACAGATACCTTCCGCTCCAACCGGCTCACACTGCGCGAATATGGTCTGGCCGACCGCACGCTTGAGATCAATCGCGTGGCAGCCGCACTGGCGCGCCGCGTGGCTGACGGCTTTGCCGCCGAAACCGGCCTGCCGCGTTTTGTGGCAGGCAGCATGGGCCCGTCCGGCATGCTGCCCAGTTCGGATGATCCCGATCTCAGCAAGATCACGTTTGACGAGCTGTCCGACATCTTTCACGAGCAGGCAAAAGGTCTGGTCGAAGGTGGCGTGGACGTATTGCTGCTCGAAACCAGCCAGGATATTCTCGAAGTGCGCGCCGCCGTAGTCGGCATCACCCGCTACTTTGAGGAGTCGGGGATCCGCGTCCCACTGCAAGCTCAGATTACGCTGGACACCAGTGGGCGTATGCTGTTCGGCACGGACATCGCCAGCGCCCTGACCACTCTTGAATCACTGCCCATCGACGTGATCGGCCTCAATTGCTCGACCGGACCCGAACACATGGCCGGACCGGTGAAATATCTCACCGAACACAGCACGCCTCCCAATCAGCGTTCTGCCGAATGCGGGTCTGCCGATCAACGTTGAAGGCGAAGCGGTTTACCCTATGCAACCCGATCCCTTCGCGACGATGATGAGTGAATTCGTGGATTGGGGTGTAAGCGTCGTCGGCGGCTGCTGCGGGACCACGCCCGCCCACCTGCAGAAGCTGATCGAGCGCGTCAAAGGCGCGCCAGACACCCAACGCGAGGCTCCCCAGCGTACCGTACAGAATCGCCTGCCGCTTCCAGCGGGATGCGCGCCATCAGCCTGCACCAGTCGCCGCCGCCCACGCTGATCGGCGAACGCGTCAACAGCCAGGGCAGCCGCAAAATCAAGCGCCTGCTGCTAGAAGAAGACTATGACGGCATCGTCCAGGTCGCCCGGCAGCAAGTCGAATTGGGCGCGCATATGCTTGACGTGTGTGTGGCCCTGACCGAGCGCCCCGACGAAGCGCGAACAGATGAAAGCCGTCGTCAAGCGACTGTCGCTGGCGGTCGATGTGCCGCTGATGATCGACAGCACCGAGCCAGACGTGATCGAAGCCGCGCTGAGCCTTTATCCCGGGCGCGGCCTGATCAACAGCATCAACCTGGAAAACGGGCGTCAGCGGGTGGATGCCGTGCTGCCGATCGCCCAGCGGCATGGCGCGGCGGTGGTGGCGCTGACCATCGACGAGAGTGGGGATGGCCAAAACCGCCCAGCGCAAGCTCGAGGTAGCCCGCAAAATTTACGCAATAGCCACCGACGAATATGGGCTGTCGCCCGAAGATCTGATCTTCGATGATCTGACGTTCACGCTGGCAACCGGCGATCCCGACATGGCGACCAGCGCCGTCGAGACGATGGACGGCATCCGGCAGATCAAAGCCGAACTGCCCGGCGTGCTGACCTCGCTGGGCGTGAGCAACGTCTCGTTTGGACTGGGCCTGGCGCGCGCGCCGTGCTGAACAGCGTGTTCCTGTATCACTGCGTTAACGCCGGGCTGGACATGGCGATTGTCAACCCGGCGCATATCACGCCGTACGCGGAAATCCCCGAAGACCAGCGTAAGCTGGCCAACGCGTTGATCTTCAACGAACACCCCGATGCGTTGACCGACTTTATCCAGTATTTCGAAGAGCACACCGTCGTCAGCAGCAGCGATGAGCAGGTCGATCCAACCGAGGGCATGTCTGCCGAGGAAGCGCTGCACTGGCAGATTGTCCACCGCAAAAAAGACGGCGTCGAAGCGCTGATCGACACTTGCCTTGAGCGCCACGACGCCGTTGAGGTCCTGAACACCGTCCTGCTGCCCGCCATGAAAGAAGTGGGCGACAAGTTTGGCGCGGGCGAGCTGATCCTGCCGTTCGTGCTGCAAAGTGCCGAAGTGATGAAAAAGAGCGTCGCCTACCTGGAAAACTTCCTGGAACGCAAAGAAGGGACGAGCAAAGGCGTGGTCGTACTGGCGACTGTCTACGGTGATGTGCACGACATCGGCAAGAACCTGGTGCGGACCATCCTGAGCAACAATGGCTACACCGTCCACGATCTCGGCAAACAGACCCCGGCCAGCGTCATCATCGACGCTGCGGTCGAGCACAACGCGGACGCCATCGGCCTGAGCGCGCTGCTCGTGAGCACCTCCAAACAAATGCCGCTGATCGTGAATGAATTGGCGCGGCGCGGCCTGAACTTCCCGGTATTGATCGGCGGCGCGGCCATCAACCGGGCGTTTGGGCGGCGCATCCTGTTCCTGGAAGATACGGGCGAGCCCTATCCGCCCGGCGTGTTCTACTGCAAAGACGCCTTCGAAGGTCTGGACATCATGGACCAGATCACCGGCCCGGACAAACTTGCGCTGCTGCTGGAGCGCGTCGTCAGCGAAGCCTACAAAGAGCTGGGAAAAACCCGGCCGCCTGTACAGGATCGCCGCCGTCCCGGGCAGCATTCAACCGTCCTCCCCGCGCCCGACATCCCCAGACCGCCGTTTTGGGGACATCGCGCCGTGTTGAACATTCCGCTGGACTCTGTGTTTCCTTACATCCACAAGCCGGAGTTGTACCGGTTAAGCTGGGGTGCCAAAAACACGCAGGGAGACGAGTGGAAACGGCTGGAATCAGATTTCGAGATGCGGCTGGATCGCATGAAGAAAGCGGCCCTGGCCGAAAACTCACTGGTGCCTCAAGCTGTGTACGGGTTTTTCCCTGCGCAGTCCAACGGCGACGACCTCATCATTTACGACCCGGCGGCGTTCGAAGTCAGCGAGCAGTTGGAAGAAATCGCGCGGTTTGCCTTCCCGCGCCAGCCGTTCGGCGATCATCTGTGTCTCGCCGATTATTTCGCGTCCGCTGACAGCGGCAAGGTCGACGTCTGCCCGCTGCAGATCGTCACGGTGGGGCAGCACGCCACGGAAACCTTCGACGCGCTGCAAGCCCGCAATGAATACACCGAAGCGTATTTCTTTCACGGGCTGGCCGTACAGACAGCAGAAGCCACCGCTACCTATATGAATCGCCACATCAACCGCGAGTTGGGCATCCCGGTCGAGCGCGGCAAACGCTATAGCTGGGGCTATCCGGCCTGCCCCGATCTGGACGATCACCAGACGGTGTTCCGACTGCTGCCAGCCCAACAGAAACTTGGCATGACGCTCACGCCCGCCTTCCAACTGGTGCCAGAGCAGTCTACAGCCGCGATCGTCGTTCACCATCCATCAGCCAAATATTACAGCGTGGGCGTCTCACGCGCCGAACAACTGGCCGACGCCTGAGTTTTGCACAGAAACGGGATTCCATCGCTATGACCAAACTGCCGTTTCGCGAACGTCTTGAACCCAAACCCATCTTGGCCGATGGAGCCATGGGCACGATGCTGCACGCCCAGGAAAATCTCCCGATCGACACTTGCTTCGATCTGCTCAACCTGACGGATCCAGCCGCCGTAGCGAGCGTCCATCGCCGCTATATTGAAGAAGGCGCGGAGATCATCGAAACCAACACGTTCAGCGCGAATACCTACAAGCTGGGCGCATGCGGCATGGAATCGGAATGCGCGGCGATAAACCGTGCCGGGGTCGAGCTGGCGCGCAAGGTGATCGAGTCTTCCTTACGCGAAGATGTATACCTGGCGGGGTCGATCGGCCCGCTGGGTGTGCGGCTGGCCCCGTTCGGACGCATCACCCCCGAAGAAGCTTTCTCCGCCTTCATGATCCAGATCGGCGCGCTGCTAGAGGCCGGGGTGGACTTGCTCATCTTTGAGACGTTCAGCGATCTCAGCGAAATTGTTGAGGCGATCCATGCCGCGCGCACGCTTCAAAACGATGTCCCGATCATCGCGCAGATGACATTTACGCGCGACGACCGCACCACGCTGGGCGACACGCCCGCCCAGGTGGCACGCGCGCTGTACACCAGTGGCGCGGATGTCATCGGGGTGAATTGCAGCAGTGGCCCAACTCAACTTGCTGCGTATTCTACAACTGATGCACCGTGCCGTGCCGGAAGCGCGTTTTTCGATCATGCCCAATGCGGGCTGGCCAGAGATGGCGGGTGGGCGCGTGATGTATACCGCCACGCCCGACTATTTTGGCGACTACGCGCTGGCGTTCAAAGAGGCGGGCGCGTGCGTGATTGGCGGCTGCTGTGGCACGACGCCCGAGCACGTCCACGCTATGCGCTCGGCGCTGGATGACCCGGCGCGCCCGTATCCTTCCATGCTGTCCGTCCATGATCTTCGCCCCGGAAACGGTCGAGCGATAGCGCCCGAACAGCCCACTGAGCTGGCGCGCAAATTGGCCGTCCGGGAAATTCGTCGTGACGGTCGAGATGCCTCCGCCACGCAGTTTCACCGCGCAAAAAGTGATCGCTTCCGCCGAGCTGCTGCGCGAGGCCGGAGTGGATTTCGTCAATGTGTCCGACAGCCCGATGGCCCGCATGCGTATGAGTCCCTGGGCGGTGTGCCATCTCATCCAGAGCGGGGTCGGCCTGGAAACCGTGCTCCACTTCCCCACGCGCGGGCGTAACCTGCTGCGGGTTCAGGGGGATCTTACTGGCCGCCCATGCGCTCAAAGTACGTAACATTTTCGTCGTGATGGGCGATCCGACCATCATCGGAGATTATCCCGATTTGTTTGATACGCATGACATCGTGCCCACCAGCCTGATCCGGCTGGTCAAGCAGAACCTGAACACAGGCATCGATCAGGCGGGTAACTCCATCGGTCAGCCGACATCGTTCACCGTGGGCTGCGCGCTCAACGTCAACGCGCGCGATGTCGACCATGAGATCAAGCTGCTGCGCAAGAAAATCGACTACGGGGCCGATTTTGCACTCACCCAGCCGGTCTTTGATCCCACCGTCATGGCCCGTTTCCTGGATGCCTATGCGGCCATGCACGGCCCGCTGGAACTGCCTATCCTGGCCGGAATTTTGCCCCTGTTTGGCGAACGGCATGCGGCGTTTCTGCATAACGAAGTGCCTGGCATTGAGATTCCCAGCTCAATCCTCAAACGCATCGAAGATGCCGGCGATTCTGCGCCGCAAGAAGGAGTGCTTATCGCGCAAGAACTGTTGATAGGCATTCAGAGTCTGGCCCAGGGCACCTACATCATGCCTGCCTTCGGACGTTATGATCTGGCGGCAGGCGTCGTAGACATCTTGGGGCGATCCATACCGCTAAAGCACGACAAAGAACATTGAAACTTGGCAGAGCAAAAGTTCGTGTTATCATGTTTTGAGGATCGGATTAACTCTCTCGGGCGCAGCGTGTGACGAATCGGGCAGACAACAGGCTGGATTGATCGGTCGGCTCTGGACCGAAACGGCCTAAAGGTCAGGTTCGCAACCACGAGATGCGCTGGAGGCACCCTAATGCATAATCTGATGCGTATATGTGCGCTAATGCTCGCAGCCGTGTTGGTGATTTCTGGTTGCGGCGGTGATAAGAAGCAATCACCAGAAACTCTCCCCGAACCCACTGCGTTACTCGAAAAAGGGGCCGCACAGATTCAAGAAGCAACATCGTTCAGCTATGAGCTAGACGTTGATGGTTATCCGGTGTCCATTCAACTCTCAGGCCCCAGCCTGCCGATAGATGCACCGCTAGCCTTCAAATATGCCAAGGGGGTCTTTGAGGCTCCCGATCGCCTGTATGCCAGCATACAATTCAGCGTAGGCGATTTCAGCACGACTGCAGAGCTTATTGCGCTGGACCACAATCACTATTTTCGCGGCGAACTGCTGACGGGAAATCAGTGGATTAACCAGGAATTGATCCAGGGCTTCACTCCTGCTTCGTTCAAAGCACAGCCGGGCGGCATCGCCTCTGCGCTGGAGACCATCGACCAGATCGAAATGGTTGGGAAAGAAGACCTGGACGGCATCGACGCCTTCCACCTGCGCGGCACCATCACAGCACAAGCTGTGTATTCACTGACCTTTGGCCTTATCCGCACTACGGAAGGCCAATTGACCATAGAAGTCTATATTCAAGTGAGCGATGAGCGTGTCATTCAGATCACAATCACCGAACCAGCGCCAAGTGATGCAGGTGACGATCAAGCACCGACCCTCTGGAAATTCAGTTTTGCCGACTATAATCAAGATGTGACGATCTCTGCTCCCGCTACAGACGAAGCCAACTAATCATGGTGCTTTCAAAGTGGCGCAGCTCCCCCTGGCTTATCCTCGCCATTGTCAGCCTACCTGTGTTTATTGGCGCGCTAGACCTGACCATTATTTCGGCTGTGCTGCCCGAAGTGATCGTGAGCCTGGACCTCCCGGTCAAAGAATATCTCGACCAGGCCTCGTGGGCAGTGAGCAGCTACCTGTTGGCGTATGCCATCAGCATGACGTTCACCGGGCGGCTGTCGGACATCTTTGGGCGGCGCAACGTGTATATTGGCTGCCTCGTAGTGTTCATGATCGGTTCGTACCTCGTGACCGCCTACGACAGCCCCCTGCTCAACAGTTGGATCGCGCGCTTCTATAACCAGGTCCTGGGTCACCATCCGCCGCGCCTCGAAGAACGCCATCTTTACCTTGTGATCTTCGGGCGTATCGTGCAGGCGCTGGGGGCCGGTGCCATGGTGCCTGTTACTATCGCGTTGGTCGGCGATCTCTTCCCGCCCGAACGCCGCAGCAAACCCATCGGTGTGGTGGGCGCGATTGACACGCTGGGGTGGGTGTTGGGGCATCTGTATGGCGGCGTGATGGTGCGGGTCTTTGGCGATCACGGGCAAGCCATTGTCGATGCGTTCGGTAGCCTGGGCGTGACCATCGCGAAGCCCTCGTGGGAAACGCTGTTCATTCTCAATATTCCACTCAGCCTGCTCGCCCTGGTCGGCGCATGGTGGGCGTTGCATCATGTCCGACAACCGCAGCGCGCGACGCATTTTGACTGGGTGGGGACGGTGTTCATCACCCTGGCGATGATCGGCCTAAACCTGGGGCTTGGGACAAACCCGGAAGCCGCCACGTCGGCTACCAGCTTCGGAAACCTGAAAGGCGCGGCGACCAGTTACGGCGTTTATTTCCTGTTGGGCGCGGCGGTGGCGTTCGTGTTGTTCATGATCACGGAAAACCGGTCCCTCCACCCGCTGATACGCCTGACCATGTTTCGCAACTGGAACGTGTCAGCCTCGTCGATCACCAATTTCCTGGTCGGTTTCTGCCTGGCGATCGGGTTGGTGAGCGCGCCGCTGCTCGTGAACTTCCGTGTCAAGAGCCCGACGAGTTCCGATATTCAGCATGCGGCCTACATCACAGGGCTGCTGCTCTCCGGGTTAACCGTACCGATGGCCCTGGCGGCACTGCCCGGCGGCTGGCTGAGCGAGCGCTACGGTTACCGCTTCCCCACTGTAATCGGGCTGTCACTGGCCGCGGCCGGGTTCGCGCTGACTGGCATCGTGTGGAAGAGCAACACGCCCTACTGGCTGATGGCCGCCCAGTTGTCCGTGATCGGGGTGGGGTTGGGTCTGACGATCTCGCCGGTGGGAACAGCCGTTATTAACGCGGTGGAAGAGGACGAGCGCGGTGTCGCCTCGGCCCTGATTCTCATTCTGCGATTAGTCGGCATGACGGTCGCGATTTCGTGGCTGACAATCTTTTCGTTGCAGCGATTCGACACGCTTCTCGCCCATTACGTCACGCCGGCGACCAGCGATCTGAACGAAACAATCATGGCATCTCAGCGCGCCAATCTGCAAGCCGCTGTGGATGTCATCAAAGAGCTGCAATTCATTGGGGCGATTGCGAGCGGGCTGGCCCTGATCTCGGCCTTTCTACTGCGCGGCGGGCGCAGCCGTGCCCATCCGGAAACGAAACAACCTGTAGAGACTCTCTGATGTTATTGTGACTCGCCCCAACCTACCCTATAATGGAAACCACCATTGGGACATTCGATACTTTGCATAGAACGGTGTGGCCATGACGGAAGGGCCTGTGATCCATGTGTTGGCAGCGGTTCGGCTGCAATCGCTGGTTGAGTTTCGAAATAACCTGTCTAAAGATCCCCAGATTCACATAACGATCGTCACCAGCGAAAACGAAACACGAGAGTTGCTGGCCGATTCAAAACAGCGAACTGATGTACTGGTGGTGGATAATCGGCTCGGCGGCGTGTTTGAGCTGGTCAAAGATCTGCGCCACACGTACCCCCGGCTGCTGATTATCCTGGTTGACCAGGACGCCGACTTTGGTATGCCGGGCCATGCCGACGAAGTCTCCGTCGAGCCATTCAAGGATAGCGATCTGCTCCGACGTATAAAACGATTGACCGAAGAACGCAGCCTGGAAACACTGCGCGCCGACGCGCTGCCCCCCGTGCGTGCCTTCGCCAAATCGCTGCGACGGGCAGGACCCGGATTATCCAAATCTCAGGCGGCGGTCGAGGCCATTCAAGAATTGGGTTACGATTATGTGGCATTCTACACTCTCATGCCAACGACACCGCCCGAACTCAAACTCAACGGGCAAATCGGGCCAGACTCGCTGACCACAGTCGCCCCTCAGCAGCAGGATTCGACTGATTCCTTGGTCGGATGGGTGTCACAGAATGGTCTCAGCCGGATCGTCGGACCGGAAGATCAGCCCAATCACCCATTCATAAAACAGCAGCGTTTCAAGTCTGCGGCGTGCGTGCCGGTCGGCACGACACTCCGTTTCGGCGTACTTTTCGCCTGTCGCGAGCAGCCCAACGCCATCACGCAGCAAAACGTGCTGATGCTGGAACTGGTCAGCGCACAGCTCGCCAGCGCGTTGGCCAAGCAAGCTCGCCCCTGATAGACAGGTTGTGTGTTATGGCGTCGTGTATCCAAATCGGCACCGCTCGCAGCGAACCCGGCACCCTGGTCTATGGGACCTTTGATGCGGTGCCACTTCCAACCGGTGGGAGTGACGCATTTCCGATCATCATTGCTCAGGGTAAATCCAGCAGCAAGCCTGTCCTCTGGCTGACCGCCAACATCCACGGGGGAGAATACGACGGGGTCGCGGTCATTCACCACCTGCTGACAGCGGACCTGCTGCAAAACCTCAACGGCACGATCGTCGCCATTCCCACGCTTAACCCTGCCGGACTGCGCACCGGGGAACGGAGCCCATACTATCTGAACGGCAAAGACCCCAACCGGCTCTTTCCAGGGCTGCCAACCATCGATACGCCCGATACCAGCCCGCCGCCATCCGCTTTGGAAATGGCGTTCGCCCGCTTATTTGAGCATATCGACGCCACGGCTGATTATCTGATCGATTTGCATGATTACGGGATTCAATCGATTCCCTTCGCGTTTCGCGATCCGGTGTTCTACCGCGAGCCGCGCGATCGTCCGGGCGCTGTGAGGCTGTCGAACACCATTGATCAGATGCTGGCGGCGCTGGGTCTGACTGTAGTCAACGAGTACGGGTCGGATAAGTATCTTTCGATGAGTTTGCATCGCTCTGTGAGTGGAGCCGCGCTCAATCGGGGGCGCATCCCAGCGATCACGATCGAAATCGGCGGGCAGCGCGTGGTGAATACAGCGCATGTGCATGCGGTCGTCATCGGAATCCGTAACATCCTGCGCTGGGCGGAGATGCTTCCCGGGCCAGTCGAGCCTTTGCCCCCGGCCGTACCCATCCTCTCGCCGGGCTACCCCATCCGTCGCACGACACATCCACGCGTGATGCAAGCGTGCATCGTGCATCACCTGGTCGGCCCGGGCGACACCGTCCGCGCCGGAATGCCGGTAGCGCGGATGGTGGACATCTACGGTCGTCCGGTTGGCACTGATACCGGGCTGTTGCATTCTGCCTATGACGGCTTTGTATTGGGTCTCTTCGCAGGGACGGCTTTCTATCCCAACGAGGCCATCCTGGGGCTGGCCATCCGCGATAACAGCGAGCTGGTTCTGCCCATGCCGGAGAAATAGCTCAAATGCAACCGCCGCTGGATCGGTGTCACCGTCCGGCGGCGGTTTGTCTTTGCGGAGAAAAGCTGCAGACTATTGGCCAGCCTGGGCCAGACGATCGGCGTATTGCTGCTTGTAGTATTCGAGATACTCGCCCGTTTTGATCTTGCGCCACCACCATTCATTTTGCTGGTACCAGCGCACCGTCGACGTCATGGCTTCTTCGAAAGTGTGCTGTGCCTCCCACCCCAATTCGGCGCGGATCTTGTCGTTGGTCAGCGCGTAGCGGCGGTCGTGACCGGGCCGATCGGCCACGTGGCGGATCAGGCTTTCGGGCTTGCCCAACGTTTTGAGGATGAAGTGGGTCATGTCGATGTTGTGCAGCTCGTGCTCGCCACCCACGTTATAAATCGCTCCCGGCGCGCCTTCATGCAGTACCCGCTCGATGGCGCTGCAATGGTCGTCTACATACAACCAGTCGCGCACCTGACGCCCATCCCCATACAGCGGTAAGGGGCGGTCGTCGATGGCTTCCGTGATGAAAAACGGCGCGACCTTCTCCGGATATTGGTAGGGGCCAAAGGTGTTGCTGCCGCGCGTCACCGTCGTATGTAGTCCATACGTGACTTGATAGGCGCGGACCATCATTTCGCCGCCCGCTTTGCTGGCGGCGTACGGACTGTTGGGTTCCAGCGGATCCCCTTCGTGGAAGAACCCCTCGTCAATCGAGCCGTACACTTCGTCGGTGCTGACATGATGAATGCGTGGCACACCCATGCGACGCGCGCTGTCCAGCAGCACGTACAACCCGACAATATCGGTTTGAATAAACGCGTCCGGCTCAAGGATCGAACGGTCGACATGCGACTCGGCGGCGAAATTGACTATCGCGTCAATCTGATGAGTTTCGATCACCCGTTCGACAGTTTCCCGGTGGGCGATGTCCCCACGCTCTAACACATAGTTGGGCGCGTCCTGGATGGAGAGCAGATTATCCAGATTGCCCGCATAGGTCAGCTTATCCAGCACCACGATCGTGTAATCGGGATGAGCGTTCACCATGCGCCGCGCGAATGCGCTGCCGATAAAGCCCGCCCCACCGGTCACGAGTATGTTCTTCATAAACGCCCTTTCTCAATGATCGTCACGACTGATAAGCGACACCGTCACCAGCGCCGCGCGGTGCCAGCACAAAGCGGTGCAGGGCATACCCGACGCCATCCTCATCATTTGTCGCTGTCACGTAATCGGCCTGCGCCTGTACATCGTCTGGGGCATGCCCCATCGCCACGCCAATACCTGCCCGGCGCAGCATGTCCACATCGTTACAGTTGTCGCCAAAGCAAATCGCCTCGCCCGGTGAGACGCCGATCTGGCGGCACACGATTTCCAGAGCCGTGCCCTTAGTAATCCCCAACGGCATTACCTCTACCACCGAATCCAACCCGGAGCGCAAGACCTGCGCCCGACCTTCGAATTCCCGGTCGAGCACGGCCTGAAAAGCGGCCACAGCGTCATGATCCTGGCTCATCAGCACCAGCTTGTATGGTTTGTAGGCATGGCGTAGGGCGGCGTCCAGATCGGGGACGATCTCCGGCACGGGTTCGTGATGCGCCACAAGTTCCACGGTATTGGCATCATGGACATCGGACAACAGGCCCATACGCGTATAGACCACCACTGTGATCCCGTATTCGTGCGCCAACCGTACACTCTCTAGGGCGCAGTCCAGCGGAATGGGATCATCGTGCAGGAGCGTGCCATCCGGCGCGAAGACCTGCGTCCCATTACCGCACACTACCGGCACACGAATATCAAACCGTTCGATGATGGCTTGAGTGGAGGGAAATGTCTTGCCGGTCGCGACCGTGAAGACGACACCCGCCGCCTGCGCGAGCCGGATTGCCTGTTCGGTATACGGCGTCATGACGTGCTCAGAATTGAGCAGCGTGCCATCCAAATCGGCCATAATCAGGCGGATCACCCGGCCCGACGCGGCTCGCGATTTATCAGCGGACACGGTCACCATACCCTACAGTAATCCCAACCGACTGTGATCGCCCAGGTGCATCTTAATCGCCTTGGGGCGCAGCATGGTCACGGTTACATCGGCGTAGCGTCCGATCAAGCTGTCCTGAATGCGGGCGGGCACGTCACGAATCGCGCTGTGTTCCAAGACGATGCTGCTTTCGATCTCGCTGTTTTCGATCACCACGTCGTGGTAAATGCTGGAAAATGGCCCCACGTAACTGTTGACGATGCGCGTGTTGCACCCGATGATCGCAGGGCCGCGCACGACGCTGTTCACGATCTCGGCCCCTTCTTCGACCGTCACGCGAAAATCGACCTCGGAAGCGTCATCTACCCGGCCTTTTATCACCGGGACAAGTTCCTCCAGCACCAGGCTGTTAGCAGTCAACATGTCGCCGGGCCGCCCGGTGTCGATCCACCAGCCCCCGTGAACGTGCGGGAACACCACGAAATTATGTTCCACCAGCCACTGGATCGCGTCGGTGATCTCCAGTTCTCCGCGCCCTGACGGCTTGATAGCCTCGGTCGCTTCAAAGATATGGTGATCGAACATGTAGATCCCCACCAGCGCCAGATTGGACGGTGGATTAGCCGGTTTTTCGATCAGCTCGACGATGCGCCCCTCGTCGTTCAGGCGCGCGACTCCGTACTGCTGCGGCACCTCAACGGCCTTCAAGACGATCTGGCTGTTCCATTCGTCATGATGCGCGAAATCAGCAATCAGCGGGCTGATCCCACCCTGAATGACGTTGTCGCCCAGGAACATCACAAACCGGTCATCGCCCAAAAACTCGCGTGAAATCTTGACCGCGTGGGCCAATCCGAGCGGGGCATCCTGGGGAATGTAAGTCACGCTGACGCCAAACTGCCCACCATCGCCGACCGCCTCACGGATTTCCGGGCCAGTGTCGCCGATGACGATCCCGATCTCCTCAATGCCAGCATCGCGAAT
Source organism: uncultured Chloroflexia bacterium (assembly GCA_963826505.1). GTDB lineage: Bacteria > Chloroflexota > Anaerolineae > Aggregatilineales > Aggregatilineaceae > CAWGXG01. The sequence goes on along the minus strand of CAWGXG010000008.1, from coordinate 499,801 downwards.
CGCCTCGATGACGCGAAAAAGCACCGGTTTGTTGGCGACCGGGATCAACTGCTTGGCGCGCGTGTAGGTCAGAGGATACAGACGCGTCCCTTTGCCACCGCTCAGAATCAAGCCCTTCATATCCGTGACTCCTTCGTCCTAACCGGCTAACGCGCGTAATATCCGCCCACCGCCGCATCGCGCGGGGCATTCACCAGCACGGTCCCCACGACCGGCACTTTCACGCGCTCCAATTCCTCTTTAGCCCGTGCCGCGTGGTCACGCCTTGAACTGCCAGCCCGCAGCACCAACAGCAGGCCATCCAGCTTCAAGCTCAACAAAGCCGTATCGCTGACTGCCAGCACAGGCGGCGCATCGAACAACACATACTCCGCCTGAGCTTCCAACGCAGCGATCACGTCGTCCATGCGGCGCGACCCGATCACATCGGCGGGATTGGGGGGCAACGTTCCGCTGGTGAGCACCGTCAGGTTATCCACACCAACAGCCTGAACGGGAGGAGCCTTCAACGCGGCATCATCGAGCAGCATATCCGTCAGGCCGCGCTCGTTGGTGAGCTTCCAAACCTCGTGCTGCATCGGCTTACGCAAGTCGCAGTCCACGACAATGGTAGTGTGCCCGCTCTGCGCCAGCGTCACGGCCAGATTGGCGAGCACGATGCTCTTGCTTTCGTCCGGCGTTGGAGAGGCGATCGCAAGACCGCGCAAGGGACGGTCCACGCTGTAAAACATCAGGTTCGTGCGCAGGGTGCGGTACGCTTCGGAAGCGGACGAACGCGGATCGATCAGGGTAATCAGGTTAGCATCTGGCATCACAGCACCTCAAACGAGCGTTTCATCGTGGGGAATAGCAGCCAACACAGGCAAATCGAGAAAGTGCTCAACGTCGTCCTTGCTGCGCACGATATTCGATTCGAAATATTCCAGGCCAAATACCACAATGCTGCCCAACAGCATACCCAGCATGGCACCGGCCAGCGTGTTGATTTTAGTTTTGGGAGAATACAGGCCATAGGTCGCCGTATCGATTAACACGGCATCAATACGATCTTCACGGGCCAGATCGCGATTATCTTCGGTGCGGTATTCATACAACAGCCGCCCCCACTCCGTCGCGACCTGCGCAGCCAGCGGCCCGTCTTGCATGTCGACATCGATCTCCACGATCAACTGCGTCGGATCAGAACTGATCGTCGCGTGGCTGCGCAGTTCGCCAGGGGACATATCGAGATGCAACCGGTCGATCACGGCCGCCGCCTGTTGATCCGAGTTGAGATACACCACATAACTGCGCAGCAAAATGCGCAGGGTCTCCGTCAGACCGTAGTCATTGCGAGCGGGCTGTAGCAGCACCCGCTGGCTGGCGCGATAGACGGGCGTCTGCATTTTGCTCAAGCCAAAGGCCGCCCCCGCCGTGATCACAGCGGCCAATATAATAATCCAGCCGCGCCGGATCAGGACATTCGCATAATACATCAGATTCATCGATCAACCGTCCTCATGGTCACAATCCCATCCGCGCAGCAGCCTGTATTATAGCAAGCTAACCCCTTCGCCAGCGCAAACTATCAGGTGAACGTGCAGCAATAGTCGGATTTCGGCGTTATTTTAGCGCACGCGGCGACGCTCGCGCGGAATTTCGGCCAGCACGGGCAACCCCAGTGCTTCCACTTCTTCGCGGGTATGCAGGCTGGTATCAAGGTACTCGGCCAGCACCATCAGACCCACGCCCGCCATCACGCCCAACACGATGCGGATTAGCGGATTCAGGCGCGTCGTAAACGGTGGGGCAACCTGACCCACTTCGATATCGTCCAGCGGGATGACCTCGACCGGCTGCGCGGCAAATTGGGCAAAGTAGCTCTGATTGCGCGTCTGCAGTACGGTGACCGCCGCCCGCGCGATGGCTTGAATCTCGTCGGGGTTGTCCCAGGTTACGTACAACGTCAAGATGCTGCGCAGACTATCGGCGGCAAAGGCTGTATTCAAGTCGCCGCCCGACAACGTGACCGCCTGCGTATCCAACTCGTTTTGGACCTCCGCCGCGAATCGGTCGCTTGTGATCCACTGGGCCATATTCACCACGACATATTCTGACGCGATCAGCGGGACGTATACTGCGTCCTCGTAAGGCGTGGCTGCACCTTCGAGGGCTGCATCAGGCGGCGTCGCGGCGCTCAGGCGCATCTGCACCTGATAGGTCACCCGGGGATGAATGGCATCGCCCAAAACGGGTAACGTCAACAGCAGCGCGACAACGGCGGGCAAAGCCGCCAACCACCAACGCCGCCGAAACATATTCCAAAGCGCGATCAATTCCATGAGCATCCACAGGGTTTGAGCGTTATCGAGACTCGCCCATACCCTCATCTCCTCTCCGCTGGGTGTGTTGCTAGCGCGATTATACCGGATATACGCTGGGAGTGTGAGACACAGTTCAACCTCCGGCTCACGCTGCCGCAGCCGACTCTCCGGACGCTAAATATCGCGATGAAATCGGGTATACTGGAACCGTTGTAACGGCGGTGAGCTTAGGGACAGGGTGCCGCGATGCTGTCCAAAAACCATCTCACATTCACACGCTAACCACAGCCACGAAAGGCCCACACATCATGCCGCGTAACGCTGCCAACGACCATGATGTCGATTATGACAATGGTTACGATTACGATCAGTATGAAGCCTACCCACCCGCCGCGTCATCGCGCCACGCCGATACCCTGACTCAGCAGGCCCTGGATTGGGGAATCAGCGGCAGTATCGTGGCCATCCTGATCTTGACGGCGCTGTATTTGTTCTCGCCGCTCGACCTCATACCCGACTTCATCCCGATCGCCGGGCAGGCGGACGACCTGGCTGCCATTTTGTCGGGCAGCGGGGCCATCACCTTTCTGACCGTGCTGCGCTTCGTGCTGCGGACACGCGTCGGTCGCTGGGGCTGCCTGTTCGCCATTGTATTGTCATCGATTGGCGCGTTTACCGTCTTCTGGGTGCTTTACCACCTCTTCAATGCGATCCTTTGATGGCCTTAACTGGGATTGGGAGCCAGGCACGACGGCAACTGCTGAATATTGCGCGGCCAGTTTTGCCCATAGAACGACAGATATTCCGACATGTGGGCCGACCAATAATCCATATCGTGCCCCCCGTCAAGCGACACTAAATACTCGTTCTGGATGCCGCGTGAGTTCAGAATCTCGGACATTGTCTCTATGTTGGTTCCCACAACGTCGGTGGCACCGTTGTCCATAAAAATGCGCAGCGGGAATTTGAGCAGTGGCGCGGTTTGAGCCAGGTCAAGCGGGTTGAACTCAGGCAGGGCATTGTCAGGATCGAAATAGGCACTGTGCCCACCCACCGCGCTGAACAGATCGGGATGACGCAGCGCAATGCTAAACGCCCAGAATCCCCCGCGCGAGATACCCCCGATAGCGCGACCGGTGCGGCTGCCCCACAAACAGAATTCTTCTTCGACGGTCGGGATCAGCTCATCCAGCAGCACCGCCTCATACGAGGTCCCGTCCGGGCGATCGTTCAGTTCAGAAAGATAGCCGCCATCCGGCATAAGCAGTACCATCGGAGGCAGCACCCCCTTGAGAATGCCTTGATCCAGAACGGTAGGCGCACCGAGATCAACCCACATGGCCTCATCGTACCCGGTGCCGTGCAGCAGGATCACATAGGGATAGCGCATGAAGGTGTCAAAGAAACAGGGCGGCTGGTACATATAATAGGCCAGCTCTGTTCCTGCTACGTCACTGGAGAATGTGGACCGGATCACCCGCCCTGCCGTTTCCAAACACGCGAACGGCGTCGCCGACGGAATCGCGGTCGGCGCGACGGTTGGAGCCGCTGTGGGAACCGGCGAGGCAATCGCTCCGCCGACGTTCAGGGCATTCTCACCGTCCAGTGTTGCGACGCTCCCATCCGCGAGCGCTGGAGTACCGGCCGATGACGACGTGGACGGTGCATTGGCGGCACCGTCAGGGGTTTCACCCGTTACGACGACATAACGCGGAGTTTGATCGGGTGCCAAAGGTTCGCAGGCTGTCAGCAGGGCGAACGTCAGGAAAGCGATGCTTGGTAGAATGAGTTTTTTGGGTATCATGGCGGGAATTATAAGCACCAATGCGCGCGCACACAACCGTCATATGTTGGCGGGGTAACCTGAAAGCTTTAGAATCCCGACATGTTCCAGGGGTAGTGACGCCGAGGCTATGACACCAACCCGATGACCACAACTTCTCACACGCAACCCTCGCCCGCGGTACGCCCGCGCGGCAGATCAGAACGCCGTCCCAAATCAAGTCTGCGACGCCAGCTGCACCATGCATGGCGAGATGTCTTCGCGCGTGGCGACCTGAGCAGCCTGCTGATGACCTGGGGGCTGATGATCGTCACGGCCCTGGCGCTGGATGCTGCGGGTTGGACCAACGGACTGCGTTCCCTGGTTGTGGTTAGCGTGTTTTCGGTGGGATTTGGTTTCTTGCTGGCGCGCAGCCACTATTCCGAGCTGGTCGCGTTGATGCTCAGCAGCGTTTACTGCCTGGCCGTCGTGCTGGTGACGAATGCCATCCTGCAAGTCGATCACGGCACACTCTGGCAACGCACGGATGTCTTGCTGGGGCAAGTCGGCGCCTGGTTAAACCAGGCCACGGCCGGTGAGCAACCGGACAATGACAGTGTCGCCTTTGTGTTGTTTCTGTCGGTGCTTTTCTGGTTTTTGGGACACAATGCCGCCTGGCACGTCTTCCGCGTCGATCGGGTGTGGCGCGTGATCGCACCCACCGGCATGATTCTTCTCACTAACCAGTTTTATTACCAGGGCGATGCACCACTCGATCGCTACCTGGTCATGTTCGTCATCTTGGCGCTGCTGCTGCTGATACGTTCGCACATTGAAGCACGTGAATACGATTGGTTCCTGCGGCGGGTGAGCTTCCCCGGGCATGTTCGGCGCACCTTCATTCAAGCGGGCGGGCTGCTGGCCGTCGTGCTGGTGATCGCCGCGTGGCGTGCGCCGACCGGCCAGGACGATAAAAGCCTGGAACACATCCGCGACCTGTTGTCAGGCGAGAAACTGACACAGCTGGCCGAGTTGTGGAACCGGTTGTTTTCGTCTCTCGAAGGGCAAGGGATCGCCACCGCAGATTACTATGGTGGCGACGAATTGCAGCTTGGCGGGGCGATCCAGCTTGGTGATCAGCCCGTGATGTACGTCTCCGCGCCCTACGGTCCGCGCTATTACTGGCGCTCGACCGTCTACGATTCCTACGATTTCAGCGCCTGGCGCTGGCGCCATATTCGCACGGTCCGCGCCTACACCGACGAGCCAGGGCTAACCTTCAATATTGGGGAGACATTTCCAGGCGTGCGGACGACCGTCACGCAAACATTCACGCTGCTCATCCGCGCCACTCGGCTGGTTTATACGGCACCCCAACCCGTGGAGCTGGATATTCCCATCGAAGCTGAACTGGACTGCGTGGAAGACTTTCAACGGACGTGTGTCAACGAAAACGGTCAGTCAGATGTCGCCGTCATCCGCAGCCGAGAGGCGCTGCGCACGGGCGACAGTTATACGGCCGTGTCGTCGATCAGCACGGCCACCGGGGCTATGCTCCGGGGCGCGGACACCGCCTATCCCGATTGGGTGCAGCGGCTCTATTTGCAGGGCGCAAATCAGGTTTCCGCGCGAATACGCGATCTGGCGGCGGACATTGTATCTAGGGCTGGGGCGCAGACGCCGTATGACAAGGCCAAAGCTATCGAACTGTGGCTGCGTACCAACATTCAGTACAACGAATCGATCCCTACACCGCCACGTGGAGTAGACCCGATCGAATGGTTTTTGTTCGATCGGCGCGAAGGCTACTGCAATTACTACGCGACCGCCATGGTCCTGATGTTGCGCTCGCAGGGCGTTCCCGCACGGATGGCTGCGGGATTCGCCCAGGGCACATGGGATCCCGAACGCGGAGCCTTTCTGGTGCGCGAGCGTGATGCGCATACCTGGGTCGAAGTCTATTTCCCGGGCTACGGCTGGACCGAGTTCGAGCCGACCGCCGACGAAGCGCCCATCCAGCGTCAGGACGATCCGCTTCCACAGACGGTACTACCTACTGTCACCCCACCGCCGACCCCGACACCGCTTCCTTCGCCAACACAGACGGGGGCCCAACCCACTGAGGAAGGCGGAGCCAACGCCACACCGACAGGCGTTTCGGGGGAGTCGTTCCTGCCTTCGACTCCCACACCCTCGCCCAGCCCTGCCCCTACGGCTACCCCGGCACCGCCTCCCGATGCTACGCGCGTCGGGGGTGACCAGGGCAGCCGAGTGCTGAGAATTGCGCTGCTCACATTGGGGATTTTCGCTCTGCTGGCCCTGACCGTCGGGCTGATCATCGCCTTCACGATCTGGTATGTGGAGTATCGCGGTCTGGGCGGACTCAACGTCATCGAACGGGCCTATGCGCGTGTGGGCATCTACAGCCGGTGGGTAGGCGTCCATTTCGCCACATCGGCCACCCCCGAAGAACGCCGCCGTTTTCTCAGCGGTGAGCTGCCCGAAGTAGATCGCCCAGTAACGACGATCACCCAAACCTATACCGAGAGCCGCTACGCCTCCCCCGAGCGAGCCGTGCAGCAAACCGAAGACGGCCAGCGTGTTAAAACCGCCTGGCACACCGCCCGTTGGATTTTCATCAGCCGGAAGGTGAAACAGTTTTTCCGGCGCGAATAAATGGCCGCGATGCCGATCGTGCTAACCGAGCCTTGACTAAGGCTGGCCCGGCTGGTATCATGATCCCAAGTTCACAAACAAGCCAGTGTAAACTGGTTCTTTGCCGCAGACAGCAGGGGCCCTGATGGGCTTAAGCGGAATATCCCCCCTGCCGAGGTGAAGGCCCCTATTTTGTGTCCTCCGGTACATTACACACGGTGTGGCATCTTACGGTCTTCGCCCTTTGCGTGGAGACCGTTTTTTGTCTCCCCTGCGGAATTCAAATTCCGAGGAAAGGAGGAATACGCACTTGGCTATCAATAAAGAGCGGAGACAGAAATTAGTCGCCCAATACGTCGACATACTTCAACAAGCGCGCGGCCTGGTCGTGACCGAATATCGCGGTATGACCATGAAACAAATGGACGAATTGCGCGGCAAACTACGCGACAATAACGCCCGTTTCCTGATCACCAAGAACACCCTGCTGAAAATTGCACTGCGCGAAGTCGGCTGGGCGACCGATGATAAATTGCTCTCCGGTCCAGTCGCCCTGATCGTCGCATTTGACGATCTGCCGAATACCATCAAGCTCGTCCTGGAATATGCGGGGACCAACGAAATCATGGTTCTCAAGGGCGGCGTGGTAGGTAACTCCGTCGTCAAAGCGAACCAGTTGGATGCTCTATCGAAGCTGCCCTCGCTGGACGTGCTGCGGGCGCAACTGCTCGGTATGGTCACCATGCCGCTCACCCAATTCGTTGGGCTGCTTAACGAACCGGGTCGCCAGGTGGTCGCTGTCATCCAGGCAGCTACCGATGGCCTTGTCAATGTCTTGGCTGCCTATACCCAGAAAGAAGCCGCCTAACGCGGCAGGCCCCTGGGGTTAGTCACAATTTCAATCGTAAGCAAACAGCACTCTCGCTGAATCATCCGAAGATGAAAGGAATCTCTTACCATGGCAGACCTGCAGAAACTGGTCGAAGAACTCAGCGCCCTGACCGTCATGGAAGCGGCTGAGCTGAAGGGTATGCTCGAAGAAGCTTGGGGTGTCGAGGCAGCAGCCCCGATGGCCATGGGCGCGATGCCCATGATGGCCGCGGGCGCGGCTCCTGCGGCTGCGGCAGCGGAACCCGAAGAAGAAAAGACCGAGTTCACCGTCGTGCTCAAGGACATCGGCCCCAAGAAAATCGAAGTCATCAAAGTCGTGCGCAGCCTGACCAACCTGGGCCTGAAGGAAGCTAAGGACCTCGTCGAAGGTGTTCCGAGCAACGTCATGGAAGACGTCAGCAAGGAAGCCGCCGAAGACGCGAAATCCAAGCTCGAAGGCGCTGGCGCTGGCGTGGAAGTTAAGTAAGCGAGTTTTCATCGCTTACCGCACTCAAACAGCGGTCAACAAACAGGCGATTCACGCTAAACGCGGGTCGCCTGTTTTTGTTGTGCCGTCAGGCATCTAAACTCCGAGGACATTTTTTCTTACACTTCTAGATAGAAGTACTGCATGCATTTTGGCACCGAGAGCAGATAGGCCAGACCATGACTAATATTCAGGCTGAAAATGTTGAGATCAGGATCGATGATGGCGTTTGGCGGCTGTATCCCTTTGGGGAGCATATCCTATCGCCCACAGTCATCTTTGAGGTCCGGCGCGGCGGGGGCCGGTTAGAATACAGTCCTGAATTTGCCGAGCAGCACCGACTGCCGGGTACTGTCCTCTCGATAACCTACGTTCAGGCCGCTGTTCTGGGTTACGAAGAGAAATCGGGACGGTGGCGGTTGGGGCTGCATCTGGCTCAGCGAGACACCGACAAAGCCCATTGGGTGGAGCTGGTCTGTTGGCCGCCCGCTGATAATGCGATGTATGCCGTCATCGCCCAGCTGGCCGCACGCGAATTGGCGGAATTTCTCGGCTGCCCACTGCGCATCTTTGGCGCAAAAAAGCCGACCTCGGCGCACGCAGCCTCGCCCGAACGCAGCGGGGTCACCGGGCCGCTGGTACCCCACCGCCGTGAAGACATCGGCCCCCAGCGGGTGAAGCTGTTCGCGCAGTCGGTCAAACTGCCGATCCAATATCCAGGGATGTGGTTAGGCCCAGGGCGCAGCGGCGTCATGCTGCGGCTGGCCAAAGACATGACGGTGACCAAACGCGGGGGCATCGCGCCATCGTTCAACCAGTGCGTGGTCGATCCCGAACAGGGTATCATCCGCCTGCTGCCGCCAACCGGGCTGCTGGGCACGTTTTTCGGCGGGCAGCAATCGCGCGAACTCCGGATGGCTGACGTGCGCAACGTCGAGGTGCGGCATACGCTGACCCACGACTATGTTACGCAGCAGGAAGAAAAAGATGTGGTCACCGAAGTGACTTATACTGACTATTCCTGGGAAGTCTATTTGACTCTACCTGATGAATCACTGCTGCTGGCGCAAACAACACATCGCACCAGCAGCGAGTTATCACGAAAACGCTCGACCGTCGGGGATAAATTCTCGGTAGACACCAAAGCCGGGATCGAATACTTGCGTCAGCATCAGGCCGATCAGGAGGCTTACGAAGCTGCCGAAACGTTTGCCCGCACCGTCGCCATTGTCATTGCCAGCGTGCTTGACGTAGCTGTCGTCAAAACTCAGGTCGAGACTGAGGCCGCGTAACCAGCTAGAAGCGCAGCCAATGATACCCGTAAGGCGCTAACTGCACATGATAGGGTGCCAGAGTCACTTCTGGCCATGCTTTGCCTTCGAGCACGTCTACCGGGCACGCACCAGCATATGCTGACAAATCGAAATCCGCCTCTGCGTTGCTCTCCGAGAGGTTGAACAGCGCCAAGTAGCGCTGGCAGTCGCCGCTGTCGGGGTCGGATTCGTAGAGGCGCCAATACCCCAATACCTTCTCGTTGTCAGGCAAAACGAACTCAAACGAGCCGCGCCCAAACGCCTTGGTTTGCTTGCGAACCACCAACATGTGGCGAATGACATACCATAGCGACTCCGGCTGAGCCTGCTGCTGCACGACGTTGACTTGCTTATAGCCGAATTCGTCGTCCTCAATGACCGATTCATACAGCTTCTCGGCCTCTGAAAACCCGGAGTTACGCGACGCATCCCACTGCATGGGCGTGCGGACGCCGTTTCGATCGGCCCGCCAAACATCGTCGCCCATCCCGATCTCGTCCCCGTAATAAATGATCGGGGAACCGGGCAGCGAAAACAACATCGCGTTCAGCAGACGAATCCGCCGCATATCGTTGTCCAGCAGAGGAGCCAGTCGGCGGCGAATGCCCAAATTCAAGCGCATACGCGGCTCTGGCGCATATTCCTCCCACATGAATGCACGCTCATCAGCCGTGACCATTTCCAGGGTTAGCTCATCGTGGTTGCGCAAGAACACGCACCATTGGGCCAGCGCCGGAATATCCGGTGTGAGGTCCATGATATCTACGATACTGGAGCGGTTGCGCTGTTTTATGGACATGAACAGGCGCGGCATGATTGGAAAATGAAACGCCATGTGAAACTCGTCATCATCCCCGAAATAGGCCCGCACATCTGACGGCCACTGGTTGGCCTCCGCCAAGAGAATGCGACCGGGCCACTTGGCGTCCATGTGCGACCGCAGGCGCTTGATATACTCGTGCGTCTCCGGAAGATTCTCGCAGTTGGTACCTTCGCGCTCGATCAAATAGGGCACCGCATCAACGCGAAAACCGTCGATGCCCATCTCCATCCAGTAGTCAATGATATTGAGCATTTCCTGCTGGACATCAGGGTTATCATAGTTCAGATCGGGCTGCTGTCTGTAAAAGCGGTGCCAGTAGTATTCACCCGTGGTGGGATCAAATTCCCAATTGGATTTCTCAGTGTCGAGAAAGATAATGCGTGCGTCGCGGTACTTGTCATCCGCATCGCTCCAGACATACCAGTGGCGTTTTGGGGAATCCGTAGCGGAACGCGATTCGGCAAACCAGGCATGTTGATCGGAGGTGTGATTGACCACAATATCCACGATGAGACGCATGCCCCGGGCATGCACCCCCTCAAGCAGCGCCTTGAAATCGTCCAGCGTGCCAAGATCCTCATGGACACCGTAATAATCGGCTACGTCATAACCATCGTCTACCAGCGGGGAAGGGAAGATCGGCAAGAGCCAGATGCAATCAACACCCAGTGATTGAAGGTAGTCAAGCTTGCTTAATGCCCCTCTAAGGTCGCCGTTTCCGTCGCCATCGCTGTCTTTGAAGGCGCGCACATATAACTCATAGAAAACAGCGTCCTTGTACCATGTCGCGTTATGATCGGTCATAAACTCCTTCCACTTCGTTTCGCTGGCGTCACATCCTCGATCCAACTCATTGACAGCCACAAACCCCTGTCACGCAAACTGCACGCGAATCACCATGCGGCCCAAGCGTAGCTCATCCCCATCACGCAAAATACGCGGCTGGTTGGCGACCAACTTCTGACCGTTGATATACGTAAAGTTCGCGCTACCCAGATCGACGACTTTGAGCGCATCTTCTTCTTTAACGATAGCAGCATGTCGGCGCGACACGCCCAATTCTTCCGCGCCATATGCGTCCAGTGATACGTCTGGCAATTCACCGGTGTCCGTATCCAACCGCCCCACCAGAACCCAATCCTGCAGAGTCACCACTAGCGGCACATCCTGGCCCCGAATGTGCAGTACAAGTTTGTGTTCGGTCCCCAGACTCGACGTGCCCCAACGGGGAAACATAGCCAGGTCCGACGAGAGATTGAGTTTGCGCGTCACCGATTCCGGTATTTCTGGCGGCTTGAAATCGCTGAGTTTGGATCGTATCGGCAACCCACAATGGACGCACAGCACTTCATTATCAGGATTTTGGTGCCCGCAGTGAATGCACTCCATGCCTATTGTCCCTCCCCACCTGAGACAGCGTATCCCCAGTATACTCCAAGCTTCAACACGAGAACACCCGCCCCCAAAAATCGCGCGTCAATCACCGATTTTCCCGCCTGATATTTCCAAAAATGTCTGGTGTTGCGATTTCACATGCTGCACACGGAACGATGTGTGCGGTCCTGCCGGCCCAAGTGCGTTTAGTGTATACTAAGCATATCATGTAGAGAAGATACCATATATTCGCCGTAATAATAATCCCGAAAATACGAATCAGCCGATGCTGATATCCGTCAACCATTCCGCCAGGAGTGACTCGCGACTATGAATCGACGCCAACGCCGGGCGCAAGCCGGTCGTCGGCTGAGTGTCTCCGACCGGTACTATGAGCGTGGTCTGGACTTTTACGTCAAGAGTTGACCAGACCAGGCGCTTGCCGATCTCGACGAAGCGATCCGTGCTAACCCGCGCAAAGCCGAGTATTATGCGGCGCGTGGTTTGCTGCTGCTCCAGCAAGGATGGGCGGACGACGCCGAAGACGATTTTGTCACGGCCTTGAAGCTGGATCCTGCACAGTGGCTGGCGCATTACGCTCGCGGAATGCGTGCTTACCAGGACAAAGCATACTCCCAAGCCGTCGATCATTTTTCGCGCGCACAGCGCATCGCACCCGAGCGATTTGAGATCTATTACCACCGGGGCGCGGCGTTTTACCAGGCGGGCCAACCCGGTGAAGCAGTGCGCGACATGGAGGCAGCACTCAGCATGCTCGATAAACGCGATAAGCGCCGCACGCACGTGACAGAATGGCTGGAGATTCTTAACAAGATTGCCTCGACAGCAGATCGGCCGCAGCCGTAGAGAATGTCAATTGTTCGCGAGGTGCGGCTGAGCTAGCATCCGTGCTATGTTCTGCATGCCAGGAAACGATAGTCGGGCCAAGCATAAGGAAAGTAGGGACTTGTAACAATGAAAGCGATCATTCTGTGCGCCGGAAAAGGGACACGTCTGTATCCGGTCACGCTCACGATGCCCAAGCCGTTGGTACCCGTGGCGAACAAAGCTCTCGTTAAGTACGCCATCGAAACACTGACCGGAATGGGCGCGACGGAGATCGGTCTGGTGGTCAACAGTCTTGACTCCCCTATCCGCCAAGAACTCGGTGACGGGCGTAACACCGTGGGCGTTCCCCTGACTTACATCGCCCAAGAAAACCCGCGTGGTCTGGCCCATGCCGTCAAACTGGCGCAACCGTTTGTGGGCGATGAGCCGTTCATCGTATACCTCGGCGACAACATTTTCCAGGACCGGATGAACGCCCTCTACACCCAGTTTGAACATACCAGCGCGGGCGCGGCTATCGCGTTAACCGAGGTATCGAATCCGAGCGCGTTCGGCATTGCCGAACTGGATGGCAATTCGATCAAACGGCTGGTCGAAAAACCCAAAGATCCGCCCTCCAATCTCGCCATTGCCGGCGTCTATGTCTTCCAGCCTGCCATTTTCGAAGCCATCGATCATATTCAACCGTCATGGCGGAACGAACTGGAAATCACGGACGCGATTCAGTTCCTGTTGGACCAGGGCCACCCAGTGATTCCCTACGTAGTCGATGGGTGGTGGATTGACGCCGGGAATGCCAACTCCATCGTGCTGGCCAATCAGCTCGTGCTCGAAGGTCTGCCATACAGCCCTGCCCCACAAAATGATTCCCACATTCAGGGTAAATCCACCGTATCGCACCGGGTGCTGTTTGGGGAGAATTCGCAAATTGTAGACAGCGTCGTACGCGGGCCGGTCATCATCGGCAGCAATGTGACAATCCGCGACTCCTACATCGGCCCCTACACCTCTATCGGCGATAACGTCGAGATCGAGGGCAGTGAAATCGAGCACAGCATTATCATGCAAGGCTGCACCATCAAGAACATTCCGGGCCGTATCGACGCCAGTCTGCTGGCAGAAAATGCATCCCTGGTACGTGCCTCTATCAAACCTGCCACACACCGCTTTGTGCTGGCCGAAAACAGCGCCGTCCAGCTTTATTGATCACGCGCAATCATAAGCACGAGTTATGCCATCGGGCCTGCATATGCGGGCCCGATGTGGTTTGTGTGTTGGTGTGTTGTGTGTTGCGTTACGAAAATGCCCTACACGTCCAGCGTAGCCCGTTTTGCATGCGTCGTAATGAAGCGGCGACGCGGTGGTACGCTGCTGCCCATCAACATATCAAAGACTCGATCCGCCTCGGCGGCATCTTCAACCGTCACCTGGAGCAGAGTCCGGTTGGCGGGGTCCATTGTAGTTTCCCAAAGCTGTTCAGGATTCATCTCCCCCAACCCTTTGTAGCGCTGGATTCCCGCGCGATCAGGCGTCTTCAAAGAGCCCAAAATGTTTTCGCGATCGTCTTCTGAGTACGCGTAGAAGCGGCTCTTGCCCGATGCAATTAGATAGAGCGGCGGCTGGGCGATATACAGATGACCGTTGGTAATCAGCGGCACCATATAGCGGAAGAAGAACGTGAGCAGCAGCGTACGAATGTGCGCGCCGTCCACGTCAGCATCCGTCATGATAATCACACGCCCATAACGCAGCCCATCCAGGTTGAAATCGTCGCCAATCCCCACGCCGAGCGCCGAGATCAGAGCTTTGACTTCATTGTTATCCAGAATTTTGTTGAGCCGTGCACGCTCGGTGTTCAGAATCTTACCCCGCAGGGGCAAGATCGCCTGGAAATGACGGTCGCGGCCCTGTTTGGCCGACCCGCCTGCGCTGTCACCCTCAACGATGTACAGCTCCGATTGGGCTGGGTCGCGTTCCGAACAGTCGGCCAGCTTACCGGGAGCGTCGTGTTTTCCAGCAAATTCGCGCCGCGCCGGACCAGATCGCGCGCTTTCTTGGCGGCGTCACGGGCACGCATAGAGGTCATGCATTGCTCGATGATCCGCCGGGCGTCACGCGCGTTGACTTCCAAGAAATTCGGCGTAAGCGTCCGACGTCACCTGCGAGACGACGGCCTGCACTTCCGGATTCATCAGCTTGACTTTGGTCTGGCTCTCGAACTGCGGATCCGGGTGCTTCACGCTGATGATCGCCGTCAGACCTTCCAGCGTGTCGTTGCTGGAGAAATTCGGGTCCTTCTCTTTAAGCATACCGGCCTTGCGCGCATACAAGTTGATAGTGCGTGTAATCGCGGCGCGCAGCCCGGCCTGGTGACTACCACCGTCGGGTGTCAGGATCGTGTTGGCGAAATACAACTCGGTGGTCGTAGAGGAATCCGTATACTGGAACGCGACCTCAACGCCAATCGAGATCGGTGCGCGCCCATTCTCCTCGAACTCGACCTCAACCTCACGCTCGACGTAGACCGGGTCGTGCAGTGCCTTACGATTCCGGTTGAGATAGCGCACGAACGAGCGCAGACCGCCTTCGAAATAGAAGGTGATCTCGTGCGGAATCGGTTTTTCGCGTTCATCGCGCAAGGTGATCGTCACGCCGCGCGTGACAAACGACATCTCGCGGAAGCGCTGCGCCAGCGTGTTGAAACTGAACGGGATGCGCTCCATGATCGTATAGTCGGGCATGAAGCGGTGGCTCGTCCCGGTCACTTCGCCGGGTTCCATATCGCGCACCATCTCAACCGGACCCTGTGGCACGCCCCGCCGGTATTCCTGGCGATACACGTGACCATCACGCCGCACGTGCGACACCAGCCAATCCGAGAGCGCGTTCACGGCGGATACACCTACTCCGTGCAAACCGCCAGACACTTTGTATGCCGACGAGTTGAACTTCCCGCCCGCGTGCAAGGTAGTCATGACGAGTTGAAGCGTCGAAACGCCTGTTTGCTTGTGGATGCCAACGGGAATACCGCCGCCGTTATCGCTGACACTGACCGAACCGTCATCGTGCAGCACAATCTCGATCCGGTCGCAGCGTCCCGCCAAGGCCTCGTCGATAGCGTTATCGACCACTTCGTAAATCATGTGGTGCAGCGCCCGGGTGTCAGTGCCACCGACATACATACCAGGGCGCATACGTACGGCTTCTAGACCTTCCAGTACGCGAATGTTTTCTTCTGTCTGCCTGGAAACTCGTTGATCCACCCCAGAGTCCTCCTACCCCTTAAACCGACACCCCGCATGACCGCCGGGGTTTATGCAATACACCAATATCGCTGATCCCACTAAGCATTGGGATCGCATAAACTGGTTAGTGTCGGTCAATCCACGATACGCATTGAGGCCAGTTGGCCGCGAATGGGCTTTACCACTGTTCTAGTGCGGTCTTAAGAACGAATGTTCGTCATTCTGAAATTATAGATGGTTTTCTCGTTTGCGGCCAATTTTCGCTAAGAATTATACCTTATGGAGACGTTTTGAGCAACGCGCGAACAGTTGCCGCACCCCGTTTCGCTGGTACAATCGGGGGCATGACTCAATCACCCTGTATTGCGCTTCTGACCGATTTTGGAACGTCCGACTCGTACGTCGGCACGATGAAGGGTGTCATGTTCGCGATCTGCCCCCAGGCGCGGCTGATCGACATCACGCATGCCATCCAACCGCAGAACGTTCGCCAGGCCGCTTACGTTTTGTCCACGGCTTACCGCCATTTTCCGCCACACACGGTGTTTCTGGTGGTGGTCGATCCTGGGGTCGGCACCGCGCGCGAACCGATGGCCGTACAAACTTCTCATGGCGTTTTCGTCGCGCCCGACAACGGGGTGCTCAGCTATGTGCTGGCCCTGGTAGAGACGCAGCGGGCAGTCGTTCTGCAAAATCCTGACTATCGGCTGCCGAACGCCAGCCATACCTTCCATGGGCGCGACATCTTCAGCCCGGCGGCGGCCTATCTCGCGAACGGCGTGCCCATCGATGCTTTGGGTCCCGCGTTGTCCGCGCCTGTCCGGCTGCCTGATCCGCTGCTAGTCATCGGGGACTCTGTTGTTCAGGGAGAAGTCCTGCACATCGATCATTTTGGCAACATCATCACGAGCATTGGGCGGCTTGATTGGTTGGATGCGCGTACGTTGCGGCTCGATCCGCAATTTGGAACGCGTGCGCCCACCCAGTTTTCGGTCGATGCGCCTAGCAGCACAATCACCGTCAACGACCAGCCCTTGCAGACGATTCGGGCAACCTATGGGGCAGTCCCGGTCAGGACGTTAACCGCACTGGTCGGCAGCTCGGGGCAATTGGAAATCGGCATGAATCAGGGGCATGCCGCCTCGGCGTTAGGCGTTGCCCTGGGCGATCGCGTCCAATTGAGCGGTCCCATCCGCACCACGGCCTAACTCATGAGCCGGTTGGCATTCTGATCGAGTTCAGACAGCGGGATAACTCAACCATGCAAGAACAATTCGTGATCGAAGGCAACCACCACCTCAGCGGTGAAGTCACGGTAAGCGGGAACAAGAATGCGGCGCTCAAGATGCTCCCGGCCTGCCTGCTCACCGATGAGCCGGTCATTCTGCGGAACGTCCCCGATATCGCTGACGTGCAAGTGACCTTGAACCTGCTGCGCAGCCTGGGCGCAGAAGTGGACGAGCTGGGAGATCACCGCGTGCGCGTGCACGCCAAGACAATCACCGAAACCGTCCTGAACCGGGAATTATGCCAGCGCACGCGGGCCTCGATCGTTTTCGCGGGTCCGATGCTGGCACGCGTCGGAACATTGGAGCTGTATCCTCCGGGCGGCGATGTCATTGGACGGCGGCGCTTAGATACGCACATTCTGGCGCTCGAAAAACTCGGCGCGTCCATCACTTTTGACGGGTCGTTCAAGATGTCCGCCGCTGGCCTGCGGGGAGCCGACATTCTGCTCGATGAAGCCAGCGTTACCGCGACCGAAAACACCCTGATGGCGGCCGTCCTCGCGGCTGGAACCACCATCATCCGCAACGCGGCTTCCGAGCCGCATGTGCAGAACCTATGCCATATGCTCAACGGCATGGGCGCGCACGTCGACGGCATCGGGACCAACTGCCTGACCATCCACGGCGTCGATCGCCTGCATGGCGGTGAGTTCCGCGTGGAAGCGGATTACATGGAAGTGATCAGCTTCGTGGGTGCGGCCGCCATCACGGGCGGCGAAATGCGCATCCGGCAAGCGGATCCGCAGTACCTAACCATGGCGGCATTGGTCTTCAAGAAACTGGGGGTAACATGGGAAGTCGATGGCGACGACCTGATCGTACCGCGCGGTCAACCCCTGGTGGTTGAGCGCGATCTGGGCAACCAGATTCCAGCGATCAAAGCGCAGCCGTGGCCCGCCTTCCCTTCAGACCTGATGAGCATCGCCTTGACCGTCGCCACGCAGTCCGCCGGTACTGTGCTGTTTCACGAATGGATGTACGACAGCCGCTTCTTTTTCACGGACAAACTGGTCACGATGGGGGCGCGCATCTTCTTGTGCGATCCACACCGCGCGGTGGTACACGGCCCGACCGTGCTGCACGCCGTGCCCAGCATCGGTAGCCCTGATATTCGGGCGGGGATGTCGCTCTTATTGGCGGCGTTGTGCGCGCGGGGAACGACCACGATCCGCAATATCGGGCAGATCGATCGTGGTTACGAACGGGTCGAGGAGAAATTGAGCGCATTAGGAGCGCATATCCGGCGCGAGCCTATGCCGGTTTCGTGACTGAAACGCAAACAGGGGGTGACGACATGATCACCCCCCGCTCATCGCTTCCGCTAATCAACGCCGGACTTCACACACGAAGTCCGCGCCGCCCATCCCCAGCAGGTAATCAAACGCGCTGAGCGCGGCTTTTTCGCCGTCACCCAGTCCCATAAGCACCTGGAACGACAGCGTGTTGGTGACGTCACCTGCCGCAAACAGTCCCGGCATCGAGGTGCGATTGCGCACATCGACTTTGACGAAGCCGCATTCGTCCAGATCGACCAGGTCGGCGACCAATTCAGACCGCGGAACGAGCTGTTTCTCGACGAACATCGCGTCGACTGAAACCTCCTGGCGACGCCCGTCGTGCCGGATGACCACGCAGCGCGCGAACGTATCTCCCTTGATTTCCAGGACCTGGGAATGGCGTTTGACGACAACATTCTCGGCACACAACACGTTTTGCCCCACCGGTGTATCCAGATCGCCATCCGTCTCAGCGATCAGCGTCACCTGATCAGCGATACGCGCCAGCTCGGCCACAGCGCGCAGCGCCAGCATCTGGTCGCCCACGACCGCCACGTTGCGATCGACCATGAGCGGGGCATACGTCATGGCGCTGTAGCACAGCCCCTTCATCTCAAGCTCCCGCTCGCCCGGGACATTGAGCATTTCGCCTGCCGCTCCGGTCGCCAAAATGATGGTGCGCGTGTCGTAGCTCTTGCCGTCAGATATGATGACGCGAAATCCCTCTTCGATCGCCTCGATCCGGCTCACAGAGGAACGCACGCGCATGAAATCCAGGTAGTCCATCTGGGCGCGAAAACGCTGAATCGTCTCGTCGCCGATCATCACCTGATAATCTTCGATCCAGGGCAGCTTCAGTTCGCGCCGGGTGCGCCCGCCCAAACCCTTCGAGATGAACAGCGCATCCATTCGTTTTCGGACCGCGTAGGCCGCTGCCGCCAGACCTGCCGGACCACCGCCGATAATCACCAGTTCGTGCATGGGATTTGCCATCGTAGTCTAACCCTCGTCTTCAAGTTCTGGCGCGCCAGGGATGAACCCCTCGCGCATCAATACATGGGTCATCTCACGCGCGGCGCGAATCATCGCCAGCGCGCGTGAATGCTCCTCTTCATACGTTGTCGCCAAGCGGGCGACGCCCTGCTCCTGTGCTTTCATCGCCACGGCGGCGGCCTCGCGGGGGAAAATATCCCAATCGTCCATCGTCGGGAGAATATGATCGGGCGACAGATCAGCGTCATCGACCATACT
This sequence comes from uncultured Chloroflexia bacterium, assembly GCA_963826505.1. Taxonomy (GTDB): domain Bacteria; phylum Chloroflexota; class Anaerolineae; order Aggregatilineales; family Aggregatilineaceae; genus CAWGXG01. Next base: position 480,303 of record CAWGXG010000008.1, on the reverse strand, counting down.
GGCCAGCGCCTCGGACGCTACAATCGCCATCTCGTCCGTGATCGTCCGTGCCCTCACGTCGAGCGCCCCACGGAAGATTCCAGGGAAGCCCAGCGAGTTATTGACTTGATTGGGAAAATCGGACCGGCCCGTCGCCACAACCGCCGCGCCCGCTTCCCGCGCTTCCCAGGGCCAGATTTCCGGAATCGGATTGGCCCCGGCAATCACAATCGCGTTGGAGGCCATCTGCTTGATCCATTCCGGCTTAATCACGCCCGGCCCCGGCTTCGAAAATCCGATCATTACGTCCGCGCCGCGCAGTGCCGTTTCGATATCGCCCTGCACTTCCTCGTAATTCGTGATCTGGCACAAGTGCCACTGCTGCACAAACTCGGCCCGACGCAGATAGATGTCACGACGATGCTTGCCCAGAATTCCGTCCACGTCCGCCATCAAGCAGTTGGATGGATCAACCCCATAGCCAAACAACAGCCGCGAGCACGCCACGTTAGCTGCTCCCGCCCCAATAAACGCAATGCGCATATCTTTCAGCGGCTTGCCCACGATCTTCGAGGCGTTGATCATGGCCGACAACACCACGCTGGCCGTGCCCTGCTGGTCATCGTGCCAGATCGGAATCTCCGCCTGTTCGCGCAGCGTGTCCAGAATACGAAAACACTTGGGCTGAGCGATGTCTTCCAGATTCACCCCACCGAGCGCCGGTTGCAGCATGAGCACCGTTTCGATGATCGTATCGGGGTCTTTGGTATTCAACATAATTGGGAAAGCATCCACGCCACCCAGGTATTTGTAGAGCAGCGCCTTACCTTCCATGACCGGCAGCCCAGCCTTTGGGCCAATGTCCCCCAACCCCAAGACGCGCGTCCCGTCGGAAATCACGGCAACTGTGTTCCATTTGCTGGTAAGCTCGTAAACCAGGTCCGGGTTCTCAGCGATCGCGCGGCAAGGAGCGGCCACTCCGGGCGTGTACCAGATGGCAAAATCATTGATATCACGCACGGGACAGCGCAGCGACGTCTGCATTTTGCCGCGATAGAACTCGTGCAAACGCATCGATTCCGCTGCTGGTTTCTTGGCCTTCTCTAAAAGTTCTTCTTTCGTTATCTGTATATCAACCATATTTTTCTCCATTTAAGGCACTTTTGAGAATCGCACACGCCGGTCCTGCGCTCGCCGGAAAGCAGCACCTTGCATCACGCCGCCCTCACAATAAAGTGGCGCACACTGGCCATGCCCTAACTTCATTATAGAACAATTCAAGGAAAGAACGGATCGAGACGTGTTGCAGGAGTGACTTATTACTGGGCATAACACGCAAAAACGCAGGGCCACGCAGGCGAACACGGAAACAACACTGGCGAGCAGTGAGACTCGCTCTTCCCGGTTCATCTTGCAGTCCCCGCGTCATGACGGTGACGTGCTTTACCGCTTTCCGCGCCGTGTCGAGGACTATTCAGACCCGTTACTGCTGACCGCAGCAGCCGGAGCGTGATAAGGCTCGGTGCTGTCGAATTGGAGCAGCATGGCCTGGTAGCGTTCGCGGTACAGCTCGGCGCGCGCGCGTTCCAGCTGCCACACGCGGTCGATGCTGTTCTTCAACGGGTCCAACGCCGTCTGCAGTTTTTCCAGCGACTGGCGCGACTGATCGAGTTGTTTGTCGTGGTTGCGCCACGCTTCGTCATTCGTGACCGTGAACTGCTTCCAGCGCTTCTGATCGTCGGCCATCCAGTCGTTCCATTCCTGGCGGAAGCGTTCTTCTGAAAGGCGCTGCATCTCAGCCACTTCGTTGATCCGGCGACCCAACCGTTCGGCGATACGCTCGAAATCGTCCACGAGCTTTTTCATCTGGCGATGCGTCTCGGCCCATGTTTCGAAGCGCTCGATATGGCGGCGCATATCTTCGTCATAGGTCCCAAAATTCTTGGTCAGTTCCGCCACCTGCTGATCACGCTGCTGAAGCAGTAGCGTCTGCTGATCGATAAACTGCTGCATTTCCTCACGGCGATCGCGCTCGGCGACCTGAATATCAAGGATGCGTTTCTCGTTGCGCAGCACCATCGCTTCAATGGCTTCGACTTTGGGGCGCGACGTGTCGATCTGCTTTTGCAGCTCAGGGATTTCTGACTGAATGTCCGAGATACGCCGTGAGTCCTGGCGACGCTGCTCCTCCAAAAACGTGATACGGCGCTCAGGTTCTTCAAATTTCTTGGCGAGGTCTTCCACTCGCTGCTGGACCGCGGCCAACGCGGACGCCACACGGTCCCGTTCTACGCGGGCGGCTGGCAGTTCCTCAATAGCTTTTTCCAACGTATCGGAACGATCGCCCAGATCGCGCACCATGCGGGCGATACTCTCACGCGCGATATCGGCGCGCCGTTCGGCCTCCCGTTCGGCCACCAAGCGTTTGCTCTCAACGTCCTCCACCATCTGGTGAAGTTCTGTCCGAAACTGCTCGGACAACTCAGCGTCACGCCCTGCAGGGATAAACGCCGTGCGCATCGTGGATTGTTCGTGTTCCATCCCGTTCAAGCGGCGCTCGAGCTGCGTGACGAGCTCTTGCTGTTGCGCGAGCCGTTCCTCCAGCAATGCGATAGTGCCTCTATCGCGGCGGCGTTCCTCGTCCAACCATTCGATCATCCGTGCGGCTTGTTGCAGATCCATAGGGTGTTACTCCTACCAACTGACACTGTTTCCCGGCTCGCATTATAACATAGACTGCGAACTCAAGAGGGACGATTCTCCGACTCGGTTTCCAACTTGGTGGCGCGCCCTGCTTTCGCTATACTCTGCCCCATGCGCATAGGAATAGACTCACGCCTAAACTACTATCGACCGGGCGGAACGGTCGAATATACGCGGCAGGTGATCAGGGAACTGGCCTCGCTGGATACAGCGAGCGATTACCGGATCATCCAACACGTGCGCGACCGTGAGCGGCTACGTCCCGGCAAGAATTTCCGGCGGCTCAACACCTTAACCCCTTGCCATCACCGCCTGGAACGGTGGAGTCTGTCGGCTGAGTTGGCTCCGTACCGGCTCGATCTGCTGCACACACCAGACATCATCCCGCCGCAGGGTGGCGCGCGCCGACACGTCATCACGATCCACGATCTGCACTTTCTACACTATCCGCAGTTCATGACCGCCGACAGCCGCCGCCATTACCGCGACCGGGTGGGCTGGGCCGTGCAGCATGCCGATCATATCCTGGTATCGTCACAATCGACACTCCACGATCTCAGCACGCTGCTCAACGTGCCGCAGGACAAGGTGACGATTCACATGCTGGGGGTGGACGCGGCCTTCAAACCGCTGCCGCCAGAAGAAGTCGAGCGCCATACAAAGCGCCTGGGACTACCCCCACACTATCTGTTATTTGTCGGCACATTCGAGCCACGCAAGAATATACCCGGCCTGGCGCGTGCGTACCGCCAGGTAATCGACGTGCGGACCGACTGCCCGCCGCTCGTTCTGGTGGGGCGACGCTGGCTGGTTGTACGACGATATTTTCCGGGAAGTCGAAGCGCTGCGTCTGGGCGATCGGCTGATCTGGATCGAGAACGCGCCCTGGGCCGATCTGCCCGCGATCTACAACGCCGCATCAGCGCTGGTGCTGCCGTCCCATTACGAGGGTTTCGGTCTGACCGCCGCCGAAGCGATGGCTTGCGGCACGCCGACGATCGCGTCCAATTGCAGCTCGATCCCTGAAGTGGTCGGGGATGCCGGGCTGTTGGTCGATCCTGACGATCCGGTGGACATCGCGGATGCAATCCAGCGTGTGTTGGATGACAGTACGCTGCGTGAACGACTCAGCGTCAGCCGGACCCGTGCGCGCCGCCGCTTTCACCTGGCGGCGCACGGCTGAAATCGTACTGGATGTGTACCGCCGCGTTCTAGCGCCATAGGCTGGCCAGCGGCGATGTAATTGGCAACTTGTAACCGATATTCACCCTACCCTGGACAAGCTCGCATGCGGATTCTGTTCCTCACCGCCCAACTCCCTGACCCGCCCCATGCTGGCGGCGCGCTGCGTACCAATGGCTTGATGCGGGCGGTTCACGCCGCAGGCCACGAAGTGCATCTGCTCTCTTTCGCCGAAGAAAACCTGCTCGCGCTCAGCCGCCCGGCCCTGGATCGGTTTTGCGCGAGCGCGGACGCCGCGCCCCCACCCCAACGCGCGATACAGGCCCGCCTGCGCGATCTGCTGCTCACCGACCAGCCAGACATGCAGCGCCGCTTCGACTCGCCAATTTTTGCCGCGAAACTGGCTGCATTGCTCGCCAAACATACCTTCGATCTCATCCAGTTCGAAAGCCTGGAGATGGCAACCTACCTGCCCGTCATCCGCCGTCTGCAGCCCACACGCCATGGTAATCTATGATTCCTTCAATGCCGAATACGAGTTGCAGCGCAGCATCTATCATGCAGAGACGAGTGCAGTCTACGTCGGCTGCCGGGCGCGGTCTATTCCTTCCTGCAATGGCGGCGGCTGATCCACTTTGAACGCGAGGTCGTGCAACACGGTCAATCATGTTATTGCGGTGTCTGACGCCGACGCCGAAGCGTTTCGCGCGGTTGGCCCCTCACTGTGCCGATGAGCGTTGTCCCCAACGGCATCGACGTACAGCACCACGCCCAACCAGACGACAGCCTCGATCTTGGGCCTGCACGCGCTGGTCTTCACCGGCTCGATGGGCTACCGGCCCAACGTTGACGCCGCGCTTATGGTTCGCCGATACACATCCTGGATCAGCGTGCGCGCCCACGTGCCGGGCGCTCGCTTTTTCATCGTGGGGCACCAGCCGCATCAGCGGCTATCCCCTCTGCGCGATCGCGAAGATGTCCAGGTCACGGGCTGGGTGCCCGATGTCAACCCCTTTCTGCACGCGGCAGCGGTGTATGTCGTGCCGCTGCGCATGGGGAGCGGCACGCGCCTCAAGCTTCTGCAAGCGATGGCTGCCGGACAGGCGGTCGTTTCCACACGGATCGGCGCGCAGGGCTTGACGGTGGAAGACGGCGTGCAACTCCGTCTGGCCGACACAGAAGAAGATTTCGCGCACGCCGTGATCACTCTGCTGAGCGATCCCGTTGAGCGCGAAAAACTGGGACAGCGCGGCGCCGAATATGTCGCCGCGCATTACGATTGGCAGGTGATTGCTCCCCTGCTCCTACAAACCTACGATCGCGTTTTTTCTCAAAACGCAGCACCACCTGATGAGGTATCCGATGAGCAAAAAACAACCACTCCGGCCTGAAATAGGGGAGCGCGTCAGTCTCCACGATTACGCTACGGACTACACGGGCGACTACGAGCATAAGCACAACGCGTTGGAACACATCGAACATAATCGCGTCCGCCTGGGCGAACTGCAAGAAGTCCTCTATGCCGAGCACAAACACGCTGTACTCATCGTCCTGCAGGCGATGGATGCTGGCGGCAAAGACGGCACCATCCGCCACGTGATGAGCGGCATCAATCCTCAGGGTGTGCAGGTAACCAGTTTCAAGGTGCCCACGCCTGAGGAAATCGATCACGATTTCTCTGTGGCGTATCCACCGGCACGCCCCGGGACGGGGCACGATCGGTATTTTCAACCGCTCGCATTACGAAGATGTGCTGATCGTGCGCGTGAATAAAATCGTTCCGAGAGACGTCTGGGAGCGACGCTATGAGCACATCAACGCGTTCGAGCGACTGCTGGCCGACAGCGGCGTGACGATACTCAAATTCTTCCTGCACATCTCCAAAGACGAGCAGAAAGAGCGCTTCGAAGAGCGGCTCACGCAGCCCGAAAAGCACTGGAAATTCTCACGCGGTGACCTGGCCGTCCGCGAGAAGTGGGACGAGTACATGACCGCCTATGAAGACGCCCTGACGCTGTGCAACACGCCCTGGGCACCCTGGCACATCGTCCCAGCCGACAAGAAGTGGTATCGCAATCTGGTCATCTCGCGCACGATCGTGGAAACGCTTGAAGGGCTGGAGATGCACTACCCTGATCCAGAGCCGGATCTGGACAAGGTCGTCGTGCCCGATTAGCACCGGGCTGACGTCCTACTCGCGTGCAGGGGTAACCTCCACTGGCGACTCATTGCGATAGGTCACCATACCGGGCTTTCCGCCCTTAATCTTGCGGACGTATTTCCGGCGCGTCACGTCAACCAGCACGCGCGCTTCGCCGCGCGCCTGGCTGTAGTAGGCAGCGATCTCCGCAGCGCGACGGATGATCGCTTCCGGCACATCGCCCGCGCCCGACTTTACGATGACGTGCGCGCCGGGAACCCCTCGCGCGTGCAGCCAGATGTCCGCCGGTCCGCCCTTGTCGAACGTGACTGCATCGTTCTGGCGAGCGTTACGCCCCACCCAGATCACATACCCGGCCTAAGTCGTCAACTTTGAGCGGCGCGGACAGGCCGCCGCCGGGCTGCGCGGTGTACGCGGCCCGCGCCAATAGCCGCCGCGTTGCAGCGCGTCCTGGACCTCGCCGATTTCGGGCCAATTAGTCGCCAACGCGAGATCGCTTTCCAATTGCAGGAGATAGCCGAGTTCCTGCTCTGCCGCCCCGACCAGCCGCGGGACTCCGTCCCGCGCGCGCTTGGCTTTGTCGTATTTTTCGAAATAGCGCTGCGCATTTTCCAGCGGCGACAGCGCTGGATCGAGCGCAATTTCCAACTCCGGGCCGTCCACCTCGTACTGGGCGCGCAAAACAGTTTGCCCCGGCGACAGAGTGTACTGGTAGGCCAGCAGCAGCTCGCCGCTGTGGCGCAGATGTTCGAGCGTCGGCTTCGTCTTGCAGTGAGTCGCAGCGAATTGGCTCAGCTTCTTCCCGACGCGCGTTTTGGCCTCGTCCACATGGCTTGCACCGGGCGTTTGGCCGCGTCGTAGGCGTCCTCCCCGACCCGCAGCCCATAATACTGCTCCAGCGCGCGGCTGACGTTTCGACAGGCGTCCAGCCCGGCTCAAACGTCACAGGATAGACCGCAAAGGCACTGACCATCTCTTCCTGAACGACAACGCCCGGCTGCCACGGCACCCGATCGAATAACTCCAAACACAGCCTCAATGGCTGCCAGCAAGGCGCGCGCGCCGGTATCCGCCGCCTTGGTGTTGATCCCGCCTGTCGCGCGAAACACAATCTCTTTGGACGATCTGCGGGCTGAATCCCAACACGTGCTTGGTCAGCACTTCTCGTGCCCGCTCACCGGGGTTGTTATCCAGCAGATCGCCCAACAGCGTCTGGGTGAGCGTCAGTGGATCGCGCTTGAGCTTCTGGGGTGGTGGAGGCGTGTAAGGCTGGCCGGGCAGGCTGACCCGCACCCGGTTTTCCCCGGGGCCAACACGCCGCACGCAGTCGACGACCGTGCCGTCGTCGCGCACTAACAGGATATTGGCGCGGCGCTCCATCGGCTCCACCACGAGTTGGAACACGCCCTCCGGCCCGTCCAGATCGAATATGACAACACGTTCCCAGGGCGGCTGGCGCACAACATCTATGCGTGCACCTTCTGCGTAACGACGCAGCAGCAAGCCCAACGGAGACGGTTTCTGCACGCCTCGCCGCAGTTTTTCGCCAGCCAGAAGCACGCGTGCGAACTGTTGGTGCGCGCTGATCACCAGGTAGTGCCGCTGGCGATCGGCATAGACCTCGAGTCCGAAGGTGTCCTCGTCGATCTGAACAGTGTCTTGAATGCGCCCGCCGAGCCAGCGTCGCGTTCAGCTCATCCGACCAGCGCAGTGATCGTCACGGCGTCAAAATTCATACTCACCCTCACTTCGCCTGCGTGGTATGCATTGCAGTAGCCCAAAAGTCAATTAGTCAATTTACAGGGGCAATGCTACAATGCGTTCACAACCATAGTCATTAATAACCCTTACGGATATTGGTCATTAGACATGCTTATCGCCATCGGTTCCACGAACCCGGTTAAGTGTAACGCAGTCCGGGCGGTTTTGGGTTCACTCTATCCTGACGCCGACTACACTTGTGTGGATGTCCCATCGGGCGTGTCTGCGCAGCCCTGGGGTGATCTCGAGACACGTACCGGCGCGCTCAACCGCGCGCGCAGTGCGCTCGCCTCCGCGGGCGCAGACCTGGGTGTGGGACTGGAAGGCGGAGTCCAGGAATCCGAGTTCGGCTTGCTGACCAGCGCCTGGTGTGTGTTAATAGATCGCGCAGGGCGGGCCGGCGTTGGCGGCAATTCATGCGTCATGCTGCCCGACCAGGTCGCCGCCGATGTGCGTGCAGGCCGTGAACTCGGCAGTGCCATGGATCGCCTGGTTGAACGCCACAACACAAAACATCAGAACGGGGCGATAGGGATTCTGACCAACGATCTGGAAACACGCCAAAGCGCTTACGAGACCCTGGTCCGGATGGCTTTGGCGCCTTTCCTGCATTCAGATTGGTATACGTTTTCTACCAGTCCGATCGGTAGCAGCGCCACACAAAGCGGGGGTTGACCATGAAAGATCGGCGTATTCACCTGTTGATTTCATTTTTTAGCGTCGCGATGGTGTTTGTAGTAGCAGCGTGCGGCGGCGACTCGAATAGCGCGACCAAGCGCCCCGTCGTGCAGATGCAGGTCAACAATCAAACTTATCAGGAAAACGTCTATAGTTATTGCTGGCCCGAATCGGCTGATAATTCAGTTTGCGATATGGATGCCGTCGCCCTGGTTCAACCGTTAACCACGGCACATGTCTCAAAAGGCGACGCGGTCAAGTTCAAGATTGACGGGCTAAACACGCCACCCGATAAGTTCACGGCTTCGCTGCTGGGATTCGACGACGTCCGGGATCTGGGTAATGGCACCGAGGCAGACTACCCCGTCGAGCTGCTGGACAACATGTACCGGGTGCAGGTAGATGTGCAGTACAACGACGTCGAAGGGCAGCCGGGGTTCGTGTCTTACGTGTTTGGGCTGGATGTTTCAGGCATTTTGACGCCTACGCCGACCCCAACCCTGACCAGTACGCCCACGGACACGCCCACCGCGACCGCCACCGATACGCCAACCGAGACGCCCACTTTCACGGCTACGCCTACCCTGACGCCCACGCCGTCCGAGACGCCAACCGTCACGCCGAGCCCAACAATTACGCCAACGGCGACCGCCTCATCCACGCCGACCGCCACCGCGACGGCCACCAATACTCCGACTTCGTCGCCCACAGCCAAGAGCCAGGCCGGTGTCCAAGGAGGCGCAACGCCGCGTCCGTCCACGGATGAACTGGGAGAACTCGCGCTGAGTGGCTCCGTACGTCTGAAGAGCGGCGGTACAGCAATTAGCGTGGCAGGAGCGCAAGTGCGTTACATGCATGTTTCGACCGCGTCACCCAACCGCGACAGCTCCGGCACCACGACCACGGACCCCACTGGCGCCTTCGTGTTCGATCCGGTCATGGTTAGCAGTAGCGATTCCATTCTGGTCAGCGCCGAGGCGCCCGGCTACAAACCCCAGACCATCGAGCGCAGCGGTGTCGAAACGTGGAATGCCGACGGCGTGTTTGACTTTGTACTGGAACCACTGCCGACCTCGACGCCCAGCATCACACCCACCGCCACGATTACGCCGTCACCCACGCTGACGCCGAGTATGACGCCCACCAGCACGTTGACGCCAACGCCAATCCCAACCTTGCAGGTCATCCCGAATGTCCCGGTGACCGTGCCTGAATTAGCGCTGTCGGTCGCAGGCCAGCGTTATGCTCCGGTCGGGTATCAATACTGCCAACGCGCGCCTTCCGGTGAGCGGGTGTGCGTCGAGCTGCCCTTTGAGTCGAGCGCGCCCCAACGTCTGACCATGTTGCGCGGCTCTGATGCTCAACTGCGGATCACGGGCGAGCGTCCGGCTGAAGTCCATATTGAATACCGCAGCGATACCGGCGTGGCCACCGGCCAGCCTGAAGTACGGCCGGGCGATAACATCATCCTGTTCACCATCACGCCGGAACCCGGATCGTATATCATGGTGGTGCGCGTGAATTGGAACAACTATGATGCCACGTATTACTACCGAGTGCTCATCACCAACTAACGGGTAGAGCATTTCCCCCTCATGGAACCGGCGCTACCGTTGGTAGATTGCCGGTTCCATGCTAGAATGAGAGAGGGAGAAACCATGGGCACACGATTGTCAGCCAAAAACCCAATCCGCAAACACAAACGCGAGGTACGCTGGCGGATCATTGCGCCGGTCGTGTTGGGCGCGGCCGGGTTGGTGGCGTTATGTGTAGCATTGGCTGTCGCTGTTGCTGTGGGAAACCTTGAGAGCAAACAGATTTCGGTCGTGATGGGCATCGTCGCTACGTTGTTCATCTCGCTCCCATTGGTTGTGTTGTGTCTGGTGCCGTACGCCTTGTTGGCAGCCCTGGCGCAGTTGACCGGGCAAGGTTATGCCCATGCGCGCGGGCCGCTGCGCCGTGTACGGAGTCTGTCTGAACAAGTCGCTGTCACGACTGACAAGCATGTGCCGAGGCTTGCTCGCCCCTTGATCGGGCTGAACGTGCGTCTCGCTCGCTGGGAACATGTTGTCCGCGGGATCATGCCGCCCTTACCTGTTGAGAAGGATGCGAACTCATGAGTAACGAATCGAAAACCCTGGACGAACAAAGCCGGAAACTGCTCAAGAACGCAGAGGAGCAGATCGGCGATCTGCTGAAGGTTCTGGAAGATCAAGATGCCCAGATCTGGGCTTACCTGATCGGTGGCGTGGTCGCGCTGTTGGCGGGACTGATCGCCGCGTATTTCTACACCCAAATGGCGCGCGAGCGCCGCAAAACGCGCTTTGAGAAGATTAAAGATGCCTTACGAGGAGGCATTAACCGATGACGTCTGAGTCTTCAACCCAGCAGGCCAGTAATTGGAAATTCCGCACCTATATGGTCGGGGCACTTGTGGGGATTTGTGTCGGCCTGCTTTCGGCCTATTTCTACACGCGCGTCACAGAGGAAAACGGAGCCACTGAACCCGTGCGCATCAAGACCATGGATGCGCTCAAGCTGGCCGTTTCCTTGCTGTCTGTTGTCCGCCAGATCACCGATCTGGGGGCCAGCAGCAGCAAGAAATAGACCGAATACACTTAGGGATGCTCTGGCGCTGGCTGCCGGTGGTCCGGCAGGCGCGTCAGCCGCATCCCTGATCATTGATGACCCGCCATGCCCTCATGCCACGGACGCCCGCGCTCCGCGTAGTTGTTCACTACGGGAAAATCGTCACCCGGATTGCCTTGATCTGGGTGGCGCTCCATAGCCTGGCCCCGGCCAAGCCGCGCGTCATCCTGGGACCAGCCCAAACCGTCGTTACGTTACACCCGGTCGTCTGCACGCATACCCGCCTGACGGACGAAGTCGACGAGTGGAAAATCCAGCGCACACTGAACTCTGGTACGAGAGATGGGCGCGCCCACTATTGTCGATTTCTTCCCCTGGGCCTATGTCGAGAGCAACCGGGGAACCTATGACTGGACCAGCGCGGATCGTATCATCCGCCACGCGCATAATCAGGGTCTGACCGTGATCGCCCGGCTGGGTCTGGTCCCGGCCTGGGCCCGCCCGCCCACCGAAGAAAAAGTCACGACTCTGACCTACCTCACCCGAGATCGCTTTGACGATTTCGCCGCTTTCGTTGGCGCATTCGCCGCCCATTACCGCGACGACGTACAGGCGATCATCGTGTGGAATGAACCCAATCTCAGCTATGAATGGGGCGGTCGCCCGGTCGATCCCGAAGCATATACCGAGCTGCTGCGGCTGTCCTACGAGGCGGCCCACGCCGCCAACCCTGCGATCACGGTACTGGGCGGTGCGCTGGCCCCCACCGTCGAGCCGGAAGGAAGCGGCGCGGGGATGAATGACATACGCTTTCTTGAGCGCATGTACGAGGCCGGAGCCGCCGCCTATTTCGATGCATTGGCCGCGCACACCTACGGCTTCACGTCCCCGCCCGAAGCGGATCCCGCCCCGGACCTCATCAACTTCAGGCGTGTGGAATTGCTGCGGGATGTCATGGTCCGTTATGGAGACAGCGCGAAAACAATCACGATCACAGAAAGCGGTTGGAGCGATGATCCCCGCTGGGCCAACGCCGTCCGCCCCGGGCAGCGGATCACCTATACCTTGCAGGCGTTCGCCCTGGTCGAAGGCTGGACCTGGGCCGACCGCCTGTGTATCTGGGATTTCCGCCAACCACTAGACCTGCACAACCGGCGTGATGCCTATTTTTCACTGGTGTCATCCGATTTCGTGGTCAAGCCCATCTACGAAGCGATCCAGGCCTTCGCACGCGGGTGGGAGAATCCCTACGCCCCATGATGTCATTTCTCCCCTGTTTGCGCCTCGATTTCTCGCGTGCCCGCCGCTTCGTCCGGCGCAATCCGCGGCTGTTATTGGTCGCTGCATTCGCGTTGGCGCTGGCGCTGGTTGGGTGGCGCTTCACACGTCCCGGCGCGCGATTTGGTCCGCAAGACGGCACATGGCTGCGATCCCAAATCAACAAGGACCTGTATGTTGCCATCGATCCGAGTTATCCCCCGTTCGCGGAATGGACTCCAGACGGAATCATCGGGATCGAGGCGGATATCGCGCGCGAAATCGGGCGGCGATTGGGCGTTGAACCCCAGCTTTTGATCATGGGTTACGACAGCTTATACGACTCGCTCTATACCGGCTACGTAGACATGGTTATCGCCGGGCTGCGCGTTGATCCGGGACGCGAAAATTGGGTACACTATTCGTCGTCTTATTTTGACGCCGGGCAGGTGTTGGTGTCGCCCGCATCCGCGCCGGTGCAAACGATGGCCGATCTAGATCATCAGGTGGTCGCGGTCGAACTGGCCTCGGCGGGCGATCTCGCGGCTCGCCAATGGTCTCGGCGGCTGCACGCCCTCACCTTGACGCGCTATTTGCTGCCCAGCGAAGCCATGCAAGCCGTTCAAGAGGGAGATGCCGCGGCGGCGCTGGTGGACACCGTCAGCGCGCGTGAGTATGTGTCAGACCATCCCGATCTGGTTATGGCTGATACCGCCACAGTGCCCGATCCGTATGTGATCGCGCTGCGCAAAGCGAATTTCAAAATGACTGAGGAAGTCGAGCGCGCGCTGGACGCCATGCGCGCCGATGGCACGCTCGCCGCTATCATCGCGCGCTGGTTATAGCGCGCCGAGGAGTCAAGATTGAACGTCCAGAACGCTTCACAACAGCAGGGCATGGCCACCGATCACGGTGAAGTGGTCTTCGAATTATTCGGCGCGGCGGCAGGTGGAAGCCAGACGCACAGCCTTGCCCAGATCGTGATTCCACCCGGCAAAGCGTCGCTCAAACATTTCCATCCCAGCGTCGAGGAGAGTTATTACATCCTGTCCGGCTCCGCACGCATGGAGATCGACGCCGACGCCGCGATCCTCGGACCCGGCGACAGCATCGTCATTCGGCCAGAACAGGTTCATCGCATCTCGAACATCGGGGACTCAAACGTGGTTCTGCTGGCGGTGTGCGTGCCCCCCTGGACACCCGAGTGCAGCATCATGCTCGACTGAGCGACCAGCACATCGGGCTAGCTCAATCTATTTACTGCTATTCGCGGCCAAACCGTTTCACCAGATCGTTGAGCTGGCGCAAAACGCTGCTCTGGTTCATGCCTGCGACTACGCACAAGAGGTAGGTGATGGCATATTCGGGGGCGCTGGCGGTGCCATGCAGCAAGTCTTCGTTTGCGATGGACGCCAGCAAGAACATCAGCAGCCCCAACACGCCGCCCAACAGCGGGTTGAACAGATACCAACTGATGTGAATCGGATCGAAATCACGCAGGCGCGTGGTATGCCGTTCCAATGTGAGATAACCGGACAGCAACGCCCCGCCCACGCCTAACAGCATCGGGTAATACAACTCCGCGAAAAGCGTCACGCCGACCGCGTCTGTAACGCTTACAAACAATGCCTTCAGCAAGAACAACACACCCAGCGCGATCCCCCACCCGATATAGTAATTGAGCAGCAGCGGACGATAGCGCATGATGTCGGCATCCGTTTTGCGCTGGCGGTTCATCTCCGCACGAATGCGATAGACGATGGCCCGCGCGGTATCGTAATTCTCACGTGAAGCCAACAGCAACCCGCTGGCTTCCAACAGATCATGCTGGTGAAGCTCAACTGTTTCTGGGCTGCCGTAGCCAGGCTTGACCAATTCCTCTTCCAGGGCTTCGATCTGGCGCGAGAGCTTGATCAGTTGCTTATCATCGACCAGCAGCGCGAGCAAACCGTCATCCGCCGGAATCGCGTCCGCAACCGGTTGGCGCGACGATGTGAGAACGGGTTCTGGGATAATAAGAGCGGGCGATTCAATGGACGTAGGTGCAGACTGTGGAGGCTGCGCCGCTATCGGCTGCCGACCCTGGTCAGCTTCTGTTTGACCTGTTTCGGCTGCGTCGGCCCGCACTTCATATTCGGCCTCGTCCGCCGCCACCTCACCTGCGTCTTCTCCGCTCCACACTTCGGGACCGCGCGGGACAAGCGCTTCCACTTCAACACGCGCGCTGTAGGGCAATTCCATGCGGGCCACCGGCTTTTCGCCCGATCGCTCGGATAGAGGAATGCCATCCTGAGCAGACTCCTGGAGCGGAAAGGCCAGCAGCACATCGTCATCCAGAAGCGTGTCGGAACTCAACAGCCAGGACGGCAGCTCGCTATTGGCATCGGCCATTGCGGTCGAAGAATCGTCTGTTTGAGTGGGTGAAGGTGTCGCGGCAGGGGGAGATTGGCGATCGCTCTTTGGAGCAGATGGCGTGGTGGGCATGTCCGGCGTATAGGCAAATGATTCGGTCAGGCCATCGAGCAGATCCGCCGTTTCTTCGGGCGTCAGCGGCAGCGCGGACGGGTCAAGCGGACCGGCAACATCGCCGCGATTGGGAACTCTTGGGATATTGTTCGACAACAAATCGCCAAGATCTTCCTGACCCAACAGGATACGCTTTCCCTTGCCCTTCAGTGAAGCGCGCGGGCGCTCTTCGTCGTGGTTATTCGCCTCGTCCACACACGACCTCCTCTGCCAGCGCGCGATACCCCTGGGCAACCGGGTGTTTGGGGATATATTCCAGCACAGAGAGGCCCACAATCGGCGCTTCGGCCACCACGTCGTCGTACTGAATCAAGGTCCGTAACAGCTTTGCCCCGAAAACTGAGCGTAGTTCGTCGACGACTTCCTGCGCGTGCGGCGACTCGGCGCGGTACATCGTGCCGAACAGCCCCCCAAGCAGCAGCGCCGGGTTCAGATTGGTGCGGACCCTCACGACGGTGTCCATCAACGCGCGCACGCCCCGCATGGCAAGATATTGACATTGTACGGGAATCAGGACTTCGTCAGCGGCCACCAATCCATTGGCAGTGAGGATACCCAGGCCGGGGGGTGTATCAATGAGAACGAAATCGAAGGGAATACGGCTGCGCCGCAGTGAGTGCCGCAAACGGTGCGCGCGATCCATCACACCCGCCAGTTGGATCTCGGATGCAGCCAGGTCCACGCTGGCCGGAATCAAGGCCAGCCGCTCGCGCACCGGACGCATCACGCGCGTCAGGGAAATGTTATCGTACATGATCAGAGAAAATACGCTGCGGCGGATATCGTACGAGTCGATACCGAAAGCAGCAGTCAAACCACCCTGCGGATCAAGATCGATCAACAGCACACGCAGCCCGCGCTCCGTCAGAGCCAGGCCCATATTCATAACCGAGGTGGATTTACCAACGCCACCCTTTTGATTTGCAATGACCAACGTTCGTGTCATACCGCTTCCGTCCTGCTGAGCGCACGCTGGTAGCATTATAGCATAGGCGGCGATCCACACATAGCGTGCTTACGCGGTGACTTGCGGGCTGGCAGGGGAGTTGGCGAGTGAATATTTCGTGAATAACTCTGGATGGAGCCACTGGAATATGGTAGACTTCGCCGCATCAAGCCTACCCAATCTCACTTACCATCAATACCGGCCAGTGAAGACAGGAACTCAGACCATGGCTGAGAAGAACATCTACGACGCTTCCTCGCTGAGTTTTCCTTGGTCCGGCAGGAGCGACTGACAATTGTCCAGAATGCACCTGCTTGCGACGGCCTTGTACCACCGTCTGCCAATACGCGGTTACCACTTACACCCCACAGTCTGCTACGATCGGCTGTGTCAATGGGAGAAGCCGGTTAAGCCTGTCTGGCCATCTTCACAATGCACTGAAGCAGGTTTACCCTAGCGATGCCATGCCATTTGAGTTGAGATCATCGTCTCTGCCGCGGAACTAACCGTACGATCATGACGAAAGGAGAACGCAGCCCGTAAGGTAACCAAACCCTGAGCGCTGCCCCCAAGAGCATCCATGGAAAACATCATCCACTTCGACATCCAACAGTTTATCGCTACCATCGGCTATATCGGAATCTTCGCGATCATATTCGCCGAATCCGGCCTGCTGATCGGGTTCTTCTTGCCCGGAGACAGCCTGCTCTTCACAGCAGGCGCGATCGCAGGCAGCCAAACCCTGCAAAACACGCTCAACATCCATCTGAGTTATCCGGTATTGGCCATCGGCTGTTTCATCGCCGCCGTCTCTGGGGACAGCGTCGGTTACATGTTCGGGAACCGCGTCGGGCGCAAGCTTTTCCAGAAGGAAGACTCGATCGTCTTCAAGAAACGCTATCTAGAGCAAGCCGAAGGGCTGTATCAGAAACACGGCGGGAAAATCATCGTCATCGCCCGCTTCATGCCCATCGTGCGGACCTTTGCCCCTATCGTCGCCGGTATCGGAACCATGCACTATCCCCGCTTCCTCTCCTACAACTTGATCGGCGGGCTGCTGTGGGCGACAGGCGTGGTGAGTGCAGGCTATTTCCTGGGTGAAGCCGCCGATGGATACCTGACGCC
Organism: uncultured Chloroflexia bacterium; assembly: GCA_963826505.1. Classification (GTDB taxonomy): domain Bacteria; phylum Chloroflexota; class Anaerolineae; order Aggregatilineales; family Aggregatilineaceae; genus CAWGXG01. The sequence goes on along the minus strand of CAWGXG010000008.1, from coordinate 463,396 downwards.
GATCATCGCGATCATTATCATCGTGTCGGTTCTGCCGCCCGGCATTCATGTCGCGCGCGATTACATGAACCAACGTCGCACGCGCCAGAATGCAAAATCTGAAATCGGCTGATCCAGGTATTTTCTGTTCTAACATGCCTACCCGTAAATGATCGGACAGCGCTCGCGAGCATGTCCGGTTAATTACGGGTAAGTTGTGCTTCCTGCCCGATTGACGCACGCCCACAACCCGAGTATAGTCCCACCTAGAGGGACCGCTTGCGTGAAAGAGAGGTAGGCGTATGTCATTGTTTGGTGGACGCAAACAGCAGCCAACAGAGTCGCCCGAAACGTTCCCTGCGCCAACGGTCGCGGTGACACCTTCGCGCCATGCGGCCAGCGCTGCCGGGTTTGATACCGTGCTGGGAGCGGGGTCTACTCTGAACGGCGATCTCAAGTGTCAGGGCAACATCCGGCTGGACGGCACCTTTCAAGGCACGTTGGAGATTGATGGCAACGTGTTGGTGGGCGAAACATCGAAGATTACAGCCGACATCAACGCGAAGAATATCTCGATCGCCGGGGCTGTGCGGGGAAATGTCAGCGGGAAAAAGGTACAGCTGCTGCGTACAGCACGCGTGTGGGGAGACATTACGGCTACCGCGATCTCGACGGAAGAGGGCGCTTTCATTGACGGCAAGATCAAGATGGTGGCGCATGACGCCGCCCAACCACCCGATCTGTCGAATATTCCCCTGCCGGAAGGCATGGCTGACCTGGAATCTGTTTCGCAATTAGACGGTGTCCCTGAAGAATCTGGGTCTGCTGGGCCCTCGGAAGACGCGGAAGCACCCGAACTGTAACGCGCGGCGGAAGCCCAAAACGCATGCCTATTTGAGTGCCTGATACCTTTGGTGGCAGCATAAAGTTAATGATATAATCGGTTGCAGATGCGTACCGCCTTCACCATCAACTTACGCAACGGAAGTGTAGGAACACGTTCATGATTAAGGTCGCAATAGACAGCATCCGCGTTAGTCTCATGTCACAGCTCAGGATCGTGATCCTCAAAGATCCGCTCAGCGGCAAATATCTCCCTATCTTCATCGGTCCTTGCGAAGCCGAAGCCATCGCCGTGAAGCTGCAAGGCATGAACGTGGAACGTCCGCTGACTCATGACTTGTTGAAATCTGTGATCACAGAGTTGGGCGGACAAGTTCAGCATATCATTGTCAACGATCTGCGGCAGGACACGTTCTACGCTCAGATCGTCGTCGAACAAAATGGCCAGACTCGGCTCGTCAACTCGCGCCCCAGCGATGCTATCGCGCTGTCGGTGCGCCTCGAAGTTCCCATCTATGTCGAAGAGTCGGTCATGGACCGAGCCGGAATTACCCCAGATGAAGATGTCGACAGTGAGCCTACCCCTCTCGAACCACCACAGGGCACACCGGAAGAACGGCTCAGCCTTTTCGAGGATTTTGTCGAGTCGCTTGATCTCGACGATCTGGATACAGACGAACACGACGACACCAACGAGGACTAAGGTATAGTCTGGCTCAGCCAGCGTTGACCGGACCTCCAACGGGGCGCTCATCCTGAGTCGCCCCGTTTTTGACACAAGCCCAAAAGGGTTATCATGGTAGAGGGTTCTCAACGAATGAGGGTATCATGAGTCAGGACGCGCCATCCCTTCGCCCCGAACACATGGCTCCACACAGCGTCGAAGCCGAAGAAGCGGTCCTCGGGTCGATTTTGATTAATCCCGATGCGCTGTTTGAAGTGGCGGCTTTCTTGCAGGCCGATGATTTTTTCATCGTGCGTAATGCCTGGGTGTGGGAAGCCTTGCTGCGCGTGCAAGATCGCAACGAACAGATCGACTATGTGACAGTCGTCGAAGAACTGCGCCAACAAAACCGCCTCGATGACATCGGGGGCCCGGCCTACGTCACCTATCTGGTCAACCACACGCCCTCGTCGATCTACACGGAAACCTACGGGCGCATCGTAGAGCGCGCGGCGATTCGGCGGCGCATGCTCAACGCCGCCAGCGAAATCGCGCGGCTGGCTCACGAAGAAGACGCAGACATCAACGACGTGATCGACCGGTCCGAATCGGCGCTGTTTGGTGTCACGGAACGGCGCTTGACGCAAGAACTCGTCCCAATTCGGAACGTCGTCGCGGAATATTACGACCGCATCTCCTATCTTTACACCCAAAAAGCGGATTCCTTGGGCGTCCCGACCGGGTTTTCCGATCTGGATCAGCTTTTGGGCGGTCTGCAAAAATCTGACCTGCTAATCGTGGCAGGCCGTCCTGGCATGGGCAAGACCTCGTGGCTATTGAGCGTGGCGCTGAACGCCGCTCAGGCCGGGTCGCGTGTGGCGATCTTCAGCCTGGAGATGAGCAACGAACAAATCGTGCAGCGCTTCGTGGCCTCCGAAACAGCCATCGGCACACATAAGTTGCGCCTCGGCAAACTCGACGATCGCGAGTGGGCGTTGTTTGTAGAGTCGGTGGGCCGGTTGGGCAAACTGAAAATATATCTGGATGACACCCCTGCCCTGACACCCATTCAGATGCGCGCCAAATGTCGTCGTCTGTATGGTGAGCACGGGGTGGACCTGGTCATGGTCGATTATTTGCAACTGATGACTGCCGGGACCACACGCAGCGATAACCGCGTACAGGAAATCAGCGTCATCTCGCGCCAGCTCAAACAGCTCGCGCGCGAACTCAACGTGCCGGTGCTGGCGGCAGCGCAGCTCTCGCGCGCGGTCGAACAGCGTCAGGACAAACGGCCTCAACTCTCAGACCTGCGCGAGTCGGGTAGTATCGAGCAAGATTCGGATGTGGTCATGTTCATTTACCGCGACGAAGCCTACAACGAAGAGACCGATCGCCCCAATGAAGCCGATATCATTGTCGCCAAACATCGCAATGGTCCAACCGGCTCAGTGGCGTTGTATTTCATCAAAGAACAAACCAAGTTCGGCAATCTGCGGAAAGACACCGTCGATGTCACGGGTTATTAGGCGGCAGAACGAACGATGACCGACAGCACAACGCAGCCCTTTAATGGTTTCGGGCCGGGCAAAACGCGCACGACCAAGATACCCGACGCGTTTTTCAGCGAGCTACTGCCCCTGATCGATGATCTGGGCGAGATGAAGGTCACGCTATATGCCTTCTGGGCGCTGCAGCAGCAAGAGGGTGAATTCCGCTATGTGTTGGGGCGTGAGCTGCTCCAGGATCACCTTTTTCTGAGCGGGTTCGATCCCGATCCCGAACGTGCGGCTGAGAAGGTTTGCGAAGCGCTGGCGCAGGCCACGGCCCGCGGGTCATTGCTGCATGTGGCGGCGGCGGGCGTGAATGGGCAGGAAGACCTGTATTTTCTGAACACCGTCCACGGGCGGAACGCGCTGCGCGCCATCCAGAATGGGCAATACGAGCCGGGCAGCCGCGAGAATCCAATCGGGCTGATCGTGGAGCGACCCAACATTTTCGCGCTGTACGAGCAAAACATCGGTCCATTGACTCCGCTCATCGCGGAGGAACTGCGCGCCGGCGAACAGGATTATCCCGGCGGAATGGATCGAAGAAGCGATTAAGCTCGCCGTTGAGCGGAATAAGCGCAACTGGCGCTACGTGAACGGCATTCTCAAACGGTGGCAGGCAGAGGGAAAAGATAGTGGAATCACTAAACGATCAACTCAAGCGGATCGCTACCGGTATGTCCAGGGAGAATTCTCCGACAACATCGACTACTGACACGCACCCCCGCCCTGATGACGGCACGGTCTGCCCGATCTGCGGTGGATTGGGACGGGTCACGCGGCCAGTACCGGTCGATCATCCCGATTTTGGCAAGTCCTTTCCATGCCGCTGCCAGCATGACGCGCTGGCTGCACGCCAAAATGCGCGTCTGCGGACGATGAGCAATTTAGCAGCCGTCGAAAACAAGACCTTCGATACATTTATGACCGATCTCCACAACCTGAGCGACGACCAGCGCGCCGGTTTGCGTTCTGCGGTTGACCTGGCGTACCGCTACGCGCAGCAGCCAGCGGGATGGCTGCTGCTTCAGGGCAATATCGGCAGCGGCAAAACTCACTTAGCCGCCGCTATCGCTAACTACCGGCTGGCGCAAAACGAAGAGGTGATGTTCGTCACGACGGCTGACCTGCTCGATCACCTGCGCTCGACCTTCGGCCCGTCGTCCGAAATCGCCTATGATGAGTTGTTCGAACGGGTGCGCAACACGCCGCTGCTCGTGTTGGACGATCTCGGTGCGGAGAGTATGTCAGGTTGGGCTCAGGAAAAACTGTACCAGCTCATCAACCATCGCTATCTCAACCGGCTGAACACGGTCATCACGACCAATGTCGAATCTGACCAGATCGATCTGCGCATTCGCAGCCGGTTAGTAGACCAAAACCTGACGCGCAGCATTCCCATGTATTTCCCAGATTTTCGTCGCAGCGACGCCGAACAAACGCAAGGCGTGTTGTCCAATCTGGGACTGTACGGGGAAATGTCGTTTCAAGCGTTCGATCTGCGCGAAAGCGCCCTCCCCGAAAACGAGCGGCGCAATCTTCGCCAGGCATTTGAGATTGCGCAAGAGTACGCGCGCGAGCCGCACGGGTGGCTTTTGTTCATGGGTGAGCATGGCTGCGGAAAAACACATCTCGCGGCGGCTATTGCGCTGCACCGCCACACGCTTGGTGAGCCGGTCATCCTGGTGACCGCCCCGGACCTGCTCGATTACCTGCGCGAGACGTTCAATCCCAACACGGGGACTACGTTCTCGAAACGCTTCTATGAAATCCGTTCCGCGCCGCTGCTGGTGATCGACCAGCTCGACCTGACGAATGCGTCATCCTGGACCCTGGAAAAGATGCGCCAGATCGTCGATCACCGCTACCTGACGCACTTGCCCACCGTGTTCACCACGACCCAGTCGCTCGATCAACTGGATCCGTTGATCCGCAGCCGCATCCTGGACGCGCGACGCTGTCACGTCTTCGCGATCCTGGCTCCGGATTATCGGGGCGGGCAAACTTACGGGCGACCGATGCGCCGCGAACGCTAGAAGGTGCTGTGTTTACGGAACGCCTGTGGTTGCCGGCGTAACCGGCGGTGTAATGGTGGGAGTGGGCGTGCTACTCTCAGCGACGGTTCTGCGCTCGAACCAGCCGTCAAGCTTGCACAAGTCTCCTAGAATCGGGTGGTAGAGTGAAAACGTCCAGTCATATATGCCTGCATCAGGCAGATAGCTCATTTCAATAGGCATGTTGAGCGCCTGTTCTGACGGCCATTCCACGAGAATCCCTTCCCCTGACGCGCGCTGCCATACCACCACGCGCACGGTGACGCTCGCAGGTGCGCCGCGCCAGCTAAATGCCACGCGCCCAGAATAATCCACCCCAACTCCATCTTCAGGCACCGATATGATTTCCAGGTCCTCGCAAACCGTCAGAGGATCGAGCGTGGGCTGTGGAGTCGGTGTCAGCGTGGCGGTCGGTGTCGGGGACGGAGGCAGAGGCGTGGGTGTGAACGAAGGGGTCCAGGTCGGCGGCAGCGTCCGCACTACGATTGTAGCGGCACCTGGCGTCAGCGTTGGCACAGTGGTCGCCGGAGGCTTAGCATCCGACGAACACCCCGCGATCGCCAACACCGCCATCACAACAAATAACGCCCGGCAAATGGTGCCTGCCGGGCGATCAATGATTACATTACGCGTCAAGACCGTTAGTGCTCGCCCCAACGCCGCTCTTTGCCCTTAATCAGATTAACTATGTTGCTGCGATGGCGCACAAACACCATCCACCCAACCAGCAAATAAACCGTGTACACCGGTTCCATCCACCCTACGATTACCAGCACTACAAATCCAATCCCGGCCAGGGCAACCGCCGTCAGCACGCCGAGAGACACGTAACGCGTGACCAATACAATCAGTGCTCCAACGGCCAGGACGAACGCCACTAACAACGTCGGAGCCAGAAGCAAGAACGTCCCGCTAGCAGTCGCTGCGCCCTTGCCGCCGCGGATGCTGCCAGTAATCAACGTGGCAGGCATCGACCAGTTGTGGCCCGCGACCACCGACACCGCGGCCAACACACTGACAACCGCCTGATGATCGGGACTTAACTGACGTGCGATCAGGATCGCCAGAATGCCCTTTGACCCATCAACTGCCCACACCAGCGCACCATACTTAGCCCCGCAAGCGCGTGCGACATTGTTGGCACCCATATTCCCGCTGCCAACCTTAAAGATATCCACGCCTTTCGCCCGCGCTACCAGATATGCCGTCGGGAAGGAGCCGATGATATAACCCATCACGATGACAGCTACAAAGATTATGGGCTGCATAAGCCTCATCCTTTTCCAGATAATGACATGATTAGTCACATGCTACTATAAAAACACCGCGCTGACCAGGACGATACGGAAAAATGTGGATTCCTTAATGATTCGGCACAGTCCAAGAGAGACAGATGTATCAAAACTTGCCCGCAAGTTATGCGAGGGGTAAAACTATATTTGTGCCTATTTCTGAATACGACTTCACCATCATAAAAACGGCACCGCGCTAACTAAGTCATGAAACTAGAATAAGAGGTAGCTGAGGTGAGTGAAGCCCAGGCTAATCACGCCCCTAGGATTGTCGTGGTCGATGACGATTATGAGTTACTCAAGCTTATTGCGATGCTGCTGCGCCGCATCGGGGCCCAATCGAGGACCTTTTTCGATGGCCGCGCTGCCCTCGACCATCTTAAGGAAGAAGTCCCGGATCTGATCATCCTCGATCTGATGCTGCCCGATGTGGACGGAGTCGAAATCTTGCGGCAGATTCGCGCACAGAGTCAATTCGACACGGTTCCGGTTCTCATTCTCTCAGCCAAAGCCGATCCCGATAGTATTCGCTCAGGGCTGGATAACGGAGCAGACGGGTACGTCACCAAACCCTATATCGCGAACAGCCTGATCGATCGAGTCCGGTTGCTGCTGACAACCGGGCGTCACCGGTCATCTTCGGGATACCCGACTCTGCCGGACGACCGCTAAGCGTTCAAACGCAGATCGTCCCGCGCTGGTAACCACACACCCGCCGATAAGTCTGGCGGGTGTCGTTTTTTGACTCATCGCTGGCTCTCCGGCAGTTTGTGCAGACGCTAGAATACTGCTAAGCTGGACGCAAATTGTACTGCTAACGATTGGCTTCATGCGCACGGAGGACATGGTATGCTCAGGCGAGCCCATTGGAGTTTTTGGTTTCTCATCTGTGTGGTCCTGCTGATCTCGGCCTGTGACCAGATATCCTCCCCCTCAGCCGCCCCCACTGCCAGCCAGGAAGCCGTTGCGCTGAGTTTGCCGACGCGCACGCTCAGCCCTATCGTGTCCTTCACGCCGCGTTTCACGGCCACACCCATCCCCAGCATCACACCGACGCCGTCCGATACGCCGCTGCCGACTGACACGGTCGTTCCAGCAACACAAACGCCTACCGTTACCCCCACCATGACACCGACCGCGTCGGGCGCAATCCGATCGACTGACAACGTCAATCTGAGAGAGGGTCCCGGCACGAATTACGACATCGTCCGCAGCATTGCGCCCGGTACCGAGCTGGGCGTCATTGGTCTACAGACCGATCAAAGCGGGCGGGAATGGTACAAGGTCGCCTACACAGATGAGGATGGAGAAGTCGAGTACTTGTGGGTATTTGCCACTCTCGTGACCACCGACTTCCAGGCCCCAGTCGGATCGGCAGCCGCCACACCCGAACTGATCGCGACCCCGTCCACAAACCCGACGGCAGAACCCAACCGGGTGAATATCCTGGCCTACTGCCGTCAAAAAGGCGTCCGCCCGCCGACCCCCAAAACCAGCGACAACGTATTCATCGAATGGAGCTGGTACGTCTCGCGCTCGGAGTATATGGCCGAGCACCTGGACAACGCGACGTATGATGTGCGGCTGGATGGCAAGCGGCTGGACCGTTGGAACACGTATGCCACCGATATGCGACTGGAAGACGGCGTTTGGATCGTCTACTGGTATTACCCTGTCGGGCAGTTGAGCGCGGGTGACCACAAAGTCACCTTCTTGCTGTCATGGGATTCCGCCATCACCGACGGGTACCAGCAGTTCGGCCCTGGGACAGCGAATGAAACGGACACGGGTGATTGCACGTTCACCGTCGTGCAACCGTAGTCCGCTGGAGGAGTGAACGAGGTCTGGCAGGCTGTTCCGAACATGCCTGACGGCAGCATGAGATCTGTACTTTTCGAGGGGCACGACTTCACGTATCATTAGGGGTAGTCGCAGTCATTGGTCCCGGTGAAAGCAATACGAGGGAACGCATGAGCAAGCCATCGTGGGATGTCCTTACTGAGCAGTTGAGAGACGATCCCGATCCTAAGAAGCGGCGTAAAGCTTGCCAGAAGCTCGCCGCCACCGGGGACCCGGCCGTGATCCCGTTCCTGCGCAACGCGTATGTCCAGGACGACGATGATCGTGTGCGCGATGCCGCGCGCGCTGCGCTGATTAAATTCAAAGCCATGCAAAGCGGCAAACGCAGGCTTGCGCTAAACACGCGCGTTCTCGGGGCCATCGCCCGGGCTCTGGTTGTTCTGTTTTTCATCTCTCTGCTGCTCAACGGGCTGATGATCGTCCTGGGAAGCAGGGACGACGACAAACAAGGCGGGTCCAACGCGCTGCCCACCGGGCCGGTCACCGATCGGGCGGATTTGCTCGATCAGATTCAGCAGCACCTGACCGACGCGCAAACTCTGAGCGCCAATTTGATGCAAGAGATCCAAAACTACAACGATACAGGCCACGTGGACTGCTCGGTGTCCTATGAGGCACCTGCCCCGGTCGCCCTGTCTGCCATGGATAAGTACACATATCCCGATCTACGCATTGCAGGCGACCGTCTGGACGTATCGCTACTGCCGCTCCAAAAAGCGTTGGTACTGCTGCGCAGTGCATGCGCCGAACCGGACAAACAAACCACCAGCGTGCTGCAAGCCTCTGACGAATTAAACAAGGCGGATGCCCAACTCAATGACGTCAACACGCTGCTGCAAAACGCCATCACTAACCCGGCGCCGACTGTAGGCCCCAGCCCAACACCTTTGCCGACCCGGACGTTCACCCCGACGCCGATCGTCACCCTTGCACCCGGCCAGCCGACTCCGATTCCTGGTGCGCCGACCAAGACCCTGGCACCGACGATCGCATCCACCGCCACAGTAACGCCGACCGCAACCGCCACGTTCACGCCGACGTCGTCGCCGACGGCCACACTGCCCTTTCCCAGCCTGGATTACACGGCCATTCTGCGTGAACTACGTGGCAAGTATGCCGTCATGGCCGATCTGACCAATAACTTCAACACTGGCATGATCGATCAGTGGACGCAAGCGACCGGCCCTGGGGGGCAAACCACCACCAGCTACTGCCAGTTGAACGCATGGCCAGCGCCCTTTAGCCTGACGCCTGAGCAACAAGCCCAGTTGGATGGCATCAACGCGGCTGATCCCATGCTCGAACAGTCCATCGAACTCCAGCGCCAGGGCTTGGAATTAGCCAATCAGGCGCGCGCGCTGTATGAACCAAGCTGCACGAATTTCGGCCTGGCAGGGACCGCCCAGCAAGGACTGCCGTTGGCGCAGCAAGCCCTGGAAAAACTCACACAGTCACAGAATCTCTACGACGCGATACGCGCGAGACCGTAGCCATGACAACCCGTGTGGTTCGATGTTGTACGCTGATAATGTTATGTAGTGCAATTCTAATGTGGGGCGGCGCGCACCTGGCCAGAGCACAAGAGGGAGGCAGCCAAAGCGCCCCACAAGGCAGCGTCACGATTCACGTTGTGCAGCGCGATGAAACATTGTTCGGCATTGCGATGGAGTATGGCACAACGGTAGAAGCGATTGCCGATGCCAACGGGATCAGTGATCCGCGTTATATCTTCGTCGGACAAAGGCTGCTCATCCCCAACGCGCGCTCGGAGACCCCCGGCGCGATCGTGTCGCATCTCGTCGTGCCCGGAGACAGCCTGCTCACATTGCTCGAAACCTATCACACCTCTGCGGACAGCGTAGCTACCACCAACAAGATCACAAATCCCGCTCTGCTGTATGTGGGACAGGAGATCACGGTCAGCCAGGGCGCAGCGCCAACGGACAGCATGCCGCGTCGACTGGTCCATGCGGAGTCCGGTGACAACCTGCTGCGCGTAGCCCTACGCTACAACGTATCACTGCGCAATCTGCGTGAAGCCAATGGGCTGACCAAGGTTACACCATTGTTTGCCGGCCAACCGCTCTGGATTCCAAGCAAGGATACGACCCCACTAGTTGACTTACCTCTGCCGATGGAATCCTATATCATCACGCCTGTTCCGGCTGTCCAGGGGCAGACCATCAGCATTCATATCTCAACGCAGGGACCGGCATCTTTGGCAGGAACTTTTCTGGGCTATCCGCTGCAATTCATTACGGAAGACACAACCGAGCACTATGCCATGTTCGGAATTCACGCCTTTGTCGAGCAAGGCGTTTATCCCCTCGACTTGACGATCACGACGCCCGACGGTCAGACCGTCGAGCATACACTTCACGTCCAGGTTGAGGATGGCGGTTACGGAGTCGAGGATATTTCGCTGGATACTGAGCAGCAGGACCTGCTGAATCCTCAGGTCACGGAACCGGAATGGGAACTCGTCGCCCAGACGATGAGCAACTTCACGCCCCAACGCTACTTTGACGGCATGATGGGCTTACCCTCGGCAGGCTCGATTACCTCCGAATTCGGCACGCGGCGCGCGTATAATGGCGGCGTGTTGAGCACGTTCCACAGCGGCACCGACTTTGGCGGCGCGCCGGGCTCGCCCGTGGTAGCGCCAGCGGCGGGAGTGGTCGTCCTGGTGGAAACCCTCCCCGTACGAGGCAACGCGACGATCATCGATCACGGCTGGGGCGTGCTGACCGGCTACTGGCACCAGTCCGAAGTCTATGTGTCCGTGGGCGATGTCGTGACACCAGGGCAAACCATAGGAGCAGTCGGCACGACCGGGCGCTCAACTGGACCGCATTTGCATTGGGAAATGTGGGTGGGCGGCGTCCAGGTCGATCCAATGCAGTGGGTTCAGGAACGATTCCCGTAAAGTCAGAGCGAGGAGGGCGAACAGCATGGGCAAACATCATTCCGAGCGGCTCACCATCGTGCCCACCCGCGTCTATTCTCGTGCCGAAGTGGCCGAAATATTGAACGTGAGCATGAGCACCATCAAACGTTTGTTGGCGTCGGGGCAGTTACGTGCCAGCCAGCCGCCAGGACTCCGGCGGGTCTTCATTACCGGGCAAGCGATCCTGGAGATGCTGGCGCTCAACGAGCAAGATCCGCTTCTCTCACAGGTCGTGGTGCGAGAAGGCAGTCCCGATCGCGACACGGGATGACAGCCGCGATCGGTGTAGAAGCGCGGTCACGCCGTCAATAGCCCAGGCTGGTCCGGATCAGAGACGCGATGGCGACCACAATTGTCGCCACGACCAGGATCACCGACAAGGCTTTGTCCCCCACCGTGGCCAACAAGAAGAATATCCCTGCAATAGACGCGGCGACCACCAGGCATCCACAGCCTACGACCCATTTTCCAAACGAACGCAGCAGACCGTCTAAGAAGCCTGTGCTTTTCTTTCTGTCTCTGCCAAGCAACATTTCCAAGATGTCCATGCGCCTTCCCTTTCCCGGTTTGCGCTCACATCCCCACACCCGTTCCGCACTGTAAACCCACCCTTACGCTTACGCGCCAGTCTCGGGCGTTGACCCGTGCACTTCGAATTCGTGCGTCAACTCCACGGCCCGCGTTAGTGTTGCCGACACCGAGCAGTATTTTTCATGAGAGAGGCGAATTGCCTGGGCCACATCCCGCTCCGAAATATCGTCGCCGGTCACAATATACCGGACGTGGATATGCGTGAACGGCCAGGGTGCGGTCGTGCTCTGCGTGCCCTCGACCTCAACTTGCATATCGACCAGTTTCTTCCGTTTTTTGGTCAGGATATTTACCACGTCGTACGCTGTACAACTGCCTAACGATATTAGCAGCAGTTCCGACGGCTTCACCCCCACGCCGTTTTCCTCGTCCTGGGAGGAGATTACGACGGAGTGTTTGGAGCTGTCAACGCCCACAAATTGGAGTTTTTGCACCCAGTTAATTGTCGTCTTTACCATGTCGCCCTTCGCATTTCGAACGATTGTGATACTGTATGAGGTGCTTCACAATAGGTACAACGCGCGCTAAAACATTCGCCGAGCAGCCCTATGTGTGAAGGCGTGGCACCGCACCTCTGCTAACCCGCGATTAATCTTCCGAGAATTATACCCTCAAGCGGCCTCGTGCGGCACCTCTAACGAATTTCTGTTAGAAACGCGGCCCGTTTTTCGGTATGATGTGCGTAGAATTGTGCAACCGGCGCAGCATCAACGCATCTAATCTGGTGATGAAGGTCTTGGATTTCAATGAATAAGGACGGTTGACATGCCATTGATGGATCAAGAAACCCAGAACCAGGTGCGTGATTTATTGTCGGCGGTTGCATCCCCGGTCACGTTGAAGTTTTTCACCCAGGAATTTGAGTGCGGTTATTGCAAGGAAACGCACCAGATCGCGCAGGAAATCGTGGAGTTGTCCGACCACCTCACGCTTGAAGTTCACGACCTCGTGAAAGACAGCGACGTTGCCGAGATGTTCCATATCGACAAGATCCCGGCCATTGCCGTCGTGGGCCAGAACGGTCAGGACTACGGCATTCGTTTCTACGGGATTCCCTCTGGTTACGAGTTCACTTCGCTGCTAGAATCAATCCTGATGGTTGGGACGCAGCAAATCGATCTGAGCAAGAGCACCCTCGATTTTCTGGCAAAACTGGAAAAACCCGTGCACCTGCAAGTCTTCGTAACGCCCACCTGCCCATACTGCCCGCGTGCCGTTGTGCTGGCGCATCAACTGGCCTTCGTGTCCGACAAAGTCACGGCAGATATGGTGGAAGTGACGGAGTTTCCCCACCTGGGGCAGCGCTACAACGTCATGGGCGTGCCGCGTACCGTCATCAACGAAGACACACACATCGAGGGCGCGGTACCAGAAAACATGTTGCTTGAGGAGCTAAAGGCGGCCGTCCGGTTACCGGCCTAAACTGGCAGCCTTTTTCCAGTCCAGGAGTTACACTCTTTGGCACTGTAATACAGAGGTCAACCGACTTACACTATTCGACATCGCAAGGAGAGAATGTCAAAATGAGCGATAAGATCAGCATTGAACCACTGGGCGCACGCGTGCTCGTTCTCCCTATCGAGGGTGAATCCCAGACCCCTGGCGGCATCCTGCTGCCTGAGACCGCCAAAGAAAAACCGCAGCAAGGGTCAGTCGAAGCTGTTGGTAACTCAGAAGACATGACGACGGATCTCGCAGTAGGCGATCGCGTATTGTTCCCCAAGTATACGGGCACCGAGATCAAGTACCAGGGAAAAACGTACCTGCTCATGAACGAGGATGACATTCTCGCGCGTATCAAATAGTGGTTCGCAGTTGAGCACACAAGCCGGGAGACACACATCTCCCGGCTTTTTTTGTGTCATCAAGGGGCCCGACACTCGATCCGACGCATCACAAGACCCATACCGGTATCGGGCGAGACAAGAGCAGCTTTCTTCCCCTCCAGATCGCCCAGACGGTAAATTAGTCATTGAATTCCTTCACAATTACACTGGTGACCCACTACCCAAACTAGTAAAATCATAGTAACCAAATTGCAGCGGGAAGAAAGCCTCAAAACACCAAATGCACGCGCCATCGCCACCTCAGAATGTACGCCCTTCCCCCATCGCCGGGCGCTGGTACCCCGCCGACGCGCAGCAGTTAGCGATGAGTGTGGACGCGTATATTGACAGGGCGCGCGTGGATCCACTCACTGGGCGTCTGATTGGCATCCTGACTCCGCACGCGGGCCATCGCTATTCCGGCCCTGTGGCGGGGCACGCCTTCAAGCTTGTGCAGGGCCATGAAATTGATGTGGTCGCCCTGATCGGCCCCTCCCACTATCCCTATCACGCCCAGGCCGTCACCACAGCCCACGCGGCTTATGCTACGCCATTAGGTCAAGTGACTGTGGATCACGCGGCACTAACCCAATTACGCGACGCCGTCCCGCTGCATGCCGTCCAACACGATCAGGAACATTCCCTCGAAATCGAGCTGCCGTTTTTGCAGCGCACGCTGGGCGATTTTCGCTTGATCCCGCTGGCGCTCATCGACCAGTCTTATGCTTACGCCGAACGGTTGGGCCGGGCACTCGCCGCAGTACTAGAGGGCCAACGCGCGCTACTGGTCGCCAGCTCGGATCTCTCGCATTTTTATCCGCAGCCTGTCGCCCACACACTGGATAGTGTCGTGTTGGACGCCGTCGCCGCCTATGATCCGGAAGGGGTCATCCGAGCAGAGACTGAGGGTCAAGGCTTCGCATGCGGACGGGGCGCCATTGCCGCGGTGATGGTCGCCGCGCGTGAGCTTGGTGCCGACTCCGCCCGCGTGGTCAACTACGCCACGTCAGGGGACATCACGCACGATAATCAGCAGGTTGTGGGTTACGGTGCGGCTGTGTTTTTCCAGCAAACGCCTGTCGCTCCTTCAGCCTGACCGCGCCCTATGATGTTTGCCGAGATCGCTGTTAACCGCGCAGTCAGCACCACGTTTCATTATCACATCCCGGATCATCTCGCAGGGCGCATCGCCCCTGGCCATCTGGTCAAGATCAGCTTTGGGACCGCACACACGACCGGGATCGTGATGGATTTGCACGACAACTCGCCCATCGCCATCACCAAGCCCATCCTCGAACTACTCGATCCGCTGCCGGTCGTGACTCCAGCCCAGTTGGCACTGGCGCGCTGGCTGGCGGCGGAAACCATTTCGACGATCGGCGCGTGTTTGTGGCTGATGCTGCCGCCGGGTTTGGCCAAACGCGGCGACTTTCTCTATACGCTCCTGGACGAAACCAGCGACGACCTGACACCCACGCAGCACCGGTTGGTCAGCTTGCTTCAGCGGCGTGGTCCGCTGCGCGCACGGCAGTTGAGCAACGCGCTACCGCAGACTAGATGGCAGGCGCCGATGTCGGGCCTGGTCAAACGCGAGCTGGTGCGCCAGGAACCGGTGCTCGATCCACCCGATGTCAAACCCAAGATCGTCCGGACAGCGCGGCTGGCTATTCCGGCGGAACGCATCCCGGCCATTGCACCTCGCCTTGGGCGCGAATCGCGGCGCGCCAATGTGCTCGAAGTGCTGCTGGCCGCACGCGATCATCAGGTCCAGTTGGGCGCGCTCATGGCCGCGGCAGGCTGCACCGCAGGTCCAGTCAAAGCTCTGGGCGACTCCGGGCTCATCACGCTGGAGCCGATTGTCTTCCCGCCTGGCCCAGACGCGGCTGATCCTCCCCGGAAAAAACGTATCCCGAAAGCCCAGGCGCTGGCCGCCCGGCTGTTATGTACGCGGGAAGAAGCGCAGCAGCGCATCATCGCATTGCGCGGCGGGGGAATCTACCTCGATGTGTTGGACCTGCTGGCCGCGGCCGGTGACGAAGTCGAAGTGAGCGAGATCTATCGCCAAACTGGGACAACTCTGAATCAATTGCGGCGGCTGGACGAAGACGAACTGATCGTCCTGGGAGAAGCGGAAAGCTGGCGCGATCCGTTGATCGACAGCGACTTCATCCCAACCGCCCCGCCCCCTCTGACCAGCGACCAGGCGCATGTCTGGAGCGAAATCCGCGACTATATGGACACGGTCCATTGGGGCGACATTTCGCCGTCACCGGACGTCTCAGGCGTGTTTTTGTTGCACGGCGTGACCGGCTCCGGCAAGACCGAAATCTACCTGCGCGCGGTCGAACGTGCTCTCGCCCAGGGCCGGCAGGCGATCGTACTCGTGCCCGAAATCTCGTTGACGCCGCAGACCGTGCGGCGGTTCGCGGCGCGATTTCCGGGGCGCGTGGCGATCGTCCACAGCAGCCTGACGCAGGGTGAGCGCTACGACACATGGCGGCGCGCGCGACGCGGCGAGATTCACATCGTGGTCGGGGCGCGTTCCGCGCTGTTCACGCCGCTGCCCGACGTCGGACTGGTCATCCTGGACGAAGAACACGACGACAGTTACAAGCAGTCCCCGCCGATTTTGCCACCCTTTTATCACGCGCGAGAAACGGCGATTCAGCTTATGAAGATCACGCACGGAACCGTGCTGCTGGGCAGTGCCACGCCCGATGTCGTGACGTATTTTCGCGCGGAGCGCGGCGATTATCGCTTGCTGCGTCTGCCAGACCGCATCATTGCGCATCGCGAACGGATCGCGGAACAAACCCGCCGTCTGAACGCGCCCGCCGCCCGGTATCATCCGACCGACGCCGCTGACGCCGTGAGTGCCGAGCTGCCCCTGGTACACGTTGTGGACATGCGTCAGGAATTGAAAACGGGCAACCGGAGCATCTTCAGCCATCGCCTGCGCACCGCGCTAAACGAAGCTCTGGCGCGCGGCGAACAAGCGATCCTGTTCCTGAACCGGCGCGGCACCGCCACGTTTGTCATGTGCCGCAACTGCGGCTACATCGCCTTGTGCCCGCGCTGCAGCACCCCGCTGACCTATCACGGCCCGCGTGAGTCCCTGATCTGCCATTACTGCGGCCACACGCAACCGCACATCACCACCTGCCCCGACTGCGGAAGCACGCGCATCAAGCATTTCGGGCAAGGCACGGAGTTGATCGAATCAGCCGTCAACGCCGAATTCCCCAGCGCCCGCACTATCCGGTGGGACCGCGACACGGCTACCGGGCGTGACGCGCATACTGTCATTCTGCACACCTTCAGCGAACGCAAGGCCGATATCCTGATCGGCACGCAAATGGTCGCCAAAGGGCTGGACCTACCCCAGGTGACCCTGGTGGGCATCATCTCAGCTGACACTGCCCTGGGTTTACCTGATTTTCGCTCCGGCGAGCGTACCTTTCAACTGCTTACTCAGGTTGCAGGACGTGCCGGACGCGGCGCCTTGGGCGGCAGCGTGGTGCTGCAAACTTATCTGCCGGAACATTACGCCATCCAGGCGGCGGCGCACCACGATTTCGAGACGTTCTATCGTCAGGAAATCGCGTACCGGCGCGATCAGCGGTATCCTCCCTATAAGTCTTTAGCGCGCATCACGTTTCAATCTCCAACCGCAGAACAGACCGAAGCTGAGGCTCAGCGGGCCAAAGCCATCATAGAACAGCAGATCGCCGAGGGGCATTTCACCGCTACGGACATCATTGGGCCAACGCCGTGTTTCTTTGCTCGGCGCAATGCGCTGTACCGTTGGCATCTGATTATCCGCAGTGTAAACCCCACGGCATTGTTGGCACGCGTCGACGTGGGCGCGAACTGGTTCGTGGATATTCACCCGGTCGACATGCTGTAGAATCACTGAGGATGCATCGCAGCCTCTGACTGAACATAGAAGCCGCCAATATCGATCAAGTCCATTTAAGAGGAGCACGCTATGGGGCAATCTTCAGATTGGGTTAGCCTGGGAGAAGCCGCACACATCATCGGGGTGCATCCTGCGACGATTCGCAATTGGGCCGAACACGGCGAGCTACCGTTCCGACGCACCCCAGGTGGACACCGTCGCTTTCGGCGCTCCGACCTTGAGCAGTGGCTCGCCTCACACCGGGTCATGCAGCCCACAGAGGCCCAGGTCGTGGTCCAGAGTGCCCTGGGCCGCGCGCGTCTGGAGATTGGCGACCGGCAGAAGTTGGCGCATTTGGGCTGGTATGAGCAGTTGAGCGAAGAAGTGCGCGATGCCATGCGCACGCAGGGGCTGCGCCTGATGGATACGCTTATTACGCATCTGGCAGATCCTACGGACACTCACGGTTTGAGTGCCGCGCGCGACATCGGACGTACCTATGGCCAACTGCTCAAAGGGCAAGGGCTGGCACTGTCCAAGGCGCTGGACGGGTATTACTATTTTGCCGATTTCCTTCAAGAAGCCGTCTTCCAGCTCGCAGAAACCGGCGGACGTCCACAAGGCAACTGGCGCGATATGCTCTACCAGGTCAACCAGTTCACCCGGCAGATTCTCATGGGTATGATCGTGGTCTACGAGGAACCATAAGATCGTTCAAGATCCGACGCCCTGCCTGACCTATCAGGCCGTCGGGCGATCTGAGGCAGGGTAAGCCCGTGTGCCCACGCGCGTGAGAATCACCGCGCCCAACCCCAACGACCCGAGAATAATCGTGCCCAACAGCCCGATCCAGGCCGTAAACCAGAAGACACTCCACACGCGCAGTAGCAGCCCCAGGGTGATACCCCCAACAGCAGCGGCAATCATGCGCGGCTGCCGATCCATCCCGACCCGGTGCAGCACGAAGACCCCAAACGGTACGGCCAGGGCCACCCACCCCAACACTCCGAGCAAGCCTGCCACCAACCAGATCACGATCATGAGCGGCATAAGAACCACGGGCAGCACCAGCAGCAGCGACACGCCATAAATCACGGTCAAGCCGATCAATACGACGATCGTCAGAAAGCCAACGCCTGAGGCCGCAAACGGCGAGCGGTATACAGACTCCGACATGCGGATGAGTGGGCGGGGGAACATCGTACTGATCAACGCGGCAAACGCACCAAACAACAGCGAGCCAACAATCGCGGTGCTGACGCGGAAGAAGATGCTTCCCCGCCAACTGGCCCAGCCTGACTCGATCAACTGCGTGGCACTGACGCTGCCGCTGTTGGTACATTCCTCTTTGAATTCGCCGTCGATCTGCGCGCTGTCGCTCTTTTCAATCTGCTTGACACACGCAATCAGATCGCCCACGACATGAGCCTGGTCGCCGATTTCCAACCGGTCGGCCACGATCACCGCGTCGCCGGTAATCGTGCCATCCATTGTGACGTGCTGGCCCGTCAACGTGGCGCTTCCGTCAACAGTGCTGTCCGTTTTGAGCATGATGTTGTAGGCCATCACCACCTGATCGCCGCTCACGGTCGAACCACCCGGCAGCGTATAGGCGCGGTGCAGATTGAATCCCTTGGCGTCCCGTCTGGCCGATGACGCACACGCCAATGACGTTAATCCGAGCAGCCCCAACACGAATACCAGGATCACTGTAGGCTTATTTGGTCGTTGTGTGAACGTCATGCGCGTTCCCTCACCCCCATTGTGAGTCGGGCACGTCAGCCCGACACATGCCAGCCGCTACGATTTTGTCCGCCCGTTAAGCGAGCTCCGATTGCCCACCAGCACCCAGATCAACCACCCCCACACGATCGTGACCGGCACCATCGCCGTTAAGACCAGGGGTAGCGCCGAAGTTCCACTGGCGAACGATTGGATTTCATCCAGGATATTTCCAGTCAGATCGATCACATAGCCCGCCGTGTTGAGTAACGTCTGGAACAACCCATTCAGCGCGCCAGGATCGGTGAATACGCTGAGAATGAGGAAGAATAACACGGAAAACACCGGGATTGTGAGCAGCGCCGCCACAGCCAGCCCCAATGCAACGCCTAAGCCAGGGTTGCGCCGGATGAATTCGGGCATCGGCATCGCGGCTACTGCCGCCATCACGCGCCGCGAAAAATCAGACGCTGGCGCAATGAGCGGAGTCGTACGCAGCAGTTCGTCCGTCTTGCGCAGTTTGCTCCACTGCACAGCGTCGGCCTGCGATTGTTCAAGTTCCGCCAGGAGCGCGGCTTGTTCTTCTTCGGACAGCTCAGAATCAAGCGCCCGGTTCATTGCGTGCAGCCTAGAGTCATCAGGTGCCATCACGAACCTTCCATAGTGGGATCAAGGTCTGGAATGGGTCGTTCGTCAAGGTGATTGGCGAGCGTCTGTCGTGCCCGAAAAAGGCGGCTCTTGATCGCGCTCTCGGTCGTCTCCAACATCTCAGCGATCTCGGCATACGACAGGTCGTACCAATAGCGCAACACAACAGCCAGCCGGTATTCAGGACTCAACTCATCCAACAATTCTTGAACTAATACGTTGCGCTCGTTATTAAGTGTCGCCTCTTCTGGGCCAGGAATATCACTGGTGAGCGCGGGATGAGGCGGCAACGGTTCTTCTAACGACAGCCAGACCAACCGGCGACGCCGCAGCCGATCGATACAATGGTTAGATGTGATCGACAGCAGCCAGGTTTTGAACGGACGCGACACATCATAGCGATCCAGGTTCGAATACGCCCGCAGGAACGCTTCCTGTGCCGCATCTTCAGCTTCTCCCCGTTCGTTCAACATGCGATATGCCAGGTTGAACACATCGCGTTCGTAGCGTTGAACGAGTTCCCCAAAAGCTTGTGGGTCACCAGCGAGTGTGCGCTGCACCCACAGGGAATCGCTTTCCTCGTTCACAACAGGTCCCCTACCTATCGGATTTGTCAGTCGCCCCTACTAACAGGATATACGCACAGATCCGACCACAGTTGCGCAGTGCTCACAGTTATAAATCGAAATCATCAGAATTCACACTGGTCATTTCGTGGCGGTTCGGAGTAGAATGCCGCGCACAGGCGCACTCGTGTTTGCGGGATTCAGATACCTGGTCCTTGCATAGGTACCCCAAAGGATTTTTGACATGGCCGTAATATATCATGATTCAGACGCCGATCTGGCCCTGCTGATGAACAAACGGATTGCCGTGTTGGGCTATGGCAATATGGGCCGCCCGCTGGCCCTCAATCTCCGCGACAGCGCCTTCCCCGTGCTCATCGGCAATCAGGATGATAACTACAAAGATCAGGCTTATCACGACGGCTTCGAGGTCACGACCATTCTGGATGCGGTGCGTCGATCCGACCTGATGTTAGTTATGCTGCCGGACGAAATCGCCCCGCAGGTCTATCTCACCGACATCGCGCCCGCCCTACAAGAAAATGATATGCTGCTGTTCGCCTCGGGCTATAACGTGGCCTTTGGCTTCATCGAGCCACCGCCATTCGTGGATGTAGGGTTAGTTGCGCCGCAATCGGTCGGACAGCGCGTGCGTGAGGGTTACCTGGACGGCGGCGGTTTTCCCAGCTTCGTCGCAGTCGGCCAGGATGCATCCGGCGCGGCCTGGACACGGATACTCGCCGCCGCAAAAGCGTTAGGTGCCCTACGGCATGGCGCTGTTGAACTGACGTTTCAGCAAGAAGCCGAGCTTGATCTGTTCATGCAGCAGGCTATCCTGCCCGCCCTACACACCATTCTGCAGGCAGCCTGCGAAGTCCTGAATCGCGAAGGCTTCCCTCCTGAGGCGGTGTCGACCAGCCTGTATTTGTCTGGCGAACTGGGCTATATCGTCTCCAAGTGGGCCGAAGCCGGAATTGTAGCCAGCCTCAGCATGCACTCACGCACCGCCCAATATGGCATGCTGTCGCGCCTGGAACGCTTCAAAGAGATCAAGATCACACGCCAGATGGAATCGATTCTGGACGGCATCCGGCGCGGAAGTTTCGCCCAGGAATGGGCCGCCGAATACGCCGACGGTTATCCGCGGCTTGAAGCGCTGCGCCGTCGCCTGGAAAATACCCCGATCTGGCAGCAGGAAACGACCACCCTGTCCCGGCTGAAACCCGACCAGCCGCCAGACGCCTAGCCGTCAATTCGCATCCCTTCGCTTTCCCGATCGGCCCGCTGAAAATGCATGACGCGCGGCGGCAATCCCGGCATGAGAAAATGCTCCATGCTATACTGATCTCAAATCCTGCATGATTAGCCTAAGATCGTCCCAAATACGGTATGGCCCGTACCTGCTCGCCAAGGAGAGATGTATGTCACGCATCAAGCTCGATATTCCTTATCGATCGCAGTGGGCAGTGCCGGATGCCGACCTGGCCGTGGGTGACTGCGGGCCGACCTGCGTCGCGATGCTGCTCAATGGGCAGGGTAATGCCGTCACCCCCGATGACCTTTACCTGGTGCTGTATCCTGAGTTGAAAACCAACCCCGGAATGGCCGTACCCAACAAGGGGTACACCAATTTCGGGCATTTGTTCAAAGCTGCCCAGGCTCACAACCTGACTCTGAAGCGCTTCACGTATTCTCCTGCTGGGGCGCTGAACAGCCTGAAAGCATCGTTGGCCGAGGGTAAACCATCGATCGCACTGGTCAAATACACGACGTGGCGCAAAAAAACCGGCAACAACTTCGATGGGGCGCATTTTGTGCTGGTGGTCGGCAGCGACGACGACAAAGTGTATGTCCACGATCCGCTGTTCGGTTCGGCGTATGGCACCAGGCCCGAAAACGGGACCTATTTCGAATGGACCAACGATGAGTTCAAAACGGCCTGGGGTGGATTCTCGATTGAGGAAAATCCCAACTATGCGTGTCTGACTTCTGAGGTCGCATTCCCCTTCAAGCGCGGGTCCGCGCCGCCGAAAAAGCCGGTCAAACCAAAAGACACGGATACCCCTGTCGATCAGATTCCCCTGCTGGCCGATCTCAAGCGGCGCATTCTGGCGCTGGCCGCCTACGAGAACGCCCCGGTCCCGAATCTGGACGATCCGGTGACGCTCAATTATTGGGCCTACCATGTGGGCAAATGGGGAGCCGAAGTGACGGTCCACGTCGTAGAAAACGGGGACTCGTTGTGGACGGTCGCAGGGAGTTATTACGGGCAGGGATCGAAGTGGCGCGCCATCGCAGCTTACAACGCGCTGCCCAACAGTATGATCGCGATCGGTCAGCATCTTGAAATTCCGATGCCCGGCCAGCTTGACGTGAGCGACATCCACGATCCCACGGTTCCCGCGGTCGAGGAGATGGAAGGGGCCGTCCCACTGCCGGGGCACGGCGGACCCGAACCGGCGGTGCAATAGCCACGTGACCACTCACTGAGCCGGATGTTCGCGTTGAGCAGGCATCCGCTCTACAAAACGCTCCAGAGGCGCTAGATCGGTTCGGCGTGCGTGTCTGTCCATTGGTTGTAACGTTCTCGCAGCGCCTGCACGATCGGCCCTACAAAGCCGTCCCCCACCGGCTGCCCATCGATCCGCGTGACCGGCACAACACCCCGGCTGCTGCTGGTCATCATCGCCTCAGACAGCAACGGGAGATCGCTGGTGCGCACGGCGGTCAGCTCTACGGGCACGATATCATGGGAAATCGTGATGATCGCTCGGCGCGTAATACCCTCCAACACGCCGGTGCCGGCCGTGTGCAGGACGCCCGCTATAACGCCGTAGAAGTTGCTGGACAAGCCCTCCAGCACATAACCATCGCGATCGACCAGCAACGCCTCATATACGCCGTCAGGCAGGCTGGCAGCCGTGGGTTGGCGGACCATCATCCAATCGGTTGTTTTGGCAGCCGGATTCTCGCGAACAAGAGGCGTGGTTACCAGGTGCGCTCCGTCCCGCAAAATCGCTTCCGGTACCGGCTGAACCTGTTCAATCGAAAGATACATCCAGTCCGGATGGTCGCGCGGAATCGTCACACGAAACTTGGCATCAGGAAAGGCCGCCTCGTGCAACAACGAGCGCAGCGCCTGTCGCAGCCGGGCGCGATTCAGAGACAACGGAATATCCACCAGGCGTGCGGAATACTCCAGCCGGTCCAGGTGCGAATCGAGCAGCAGGGCGCGATCGCCGTGAAAGGTGCGGGCGACGGTATACACGCCCCGCGGCTCGTACTGGACTGCCTGCGCCAGGGATTGCGCGACATAGGGCGTCGGGATCAAGCCCTCAGGCGTCAAAATACGCGTGGGAATAGCGTGGGTTTCTGTTTCAAGCGACATCATACTTTCCGATCGTGAACCATCAGGATCCGTAAACCGCAATCACACTGGGCAGCGCATCCACCGAAAGCAGCGATTGGCCCGCGTTGGGCGCCGCCACCAGCAGCCCGGCGGAGCGTCCGCCATCCAGGCCAAACGCGGTATTCAGGTCCAAGCCGCTGGCAAGCAGCCAGTTTTGTAGGTCCGCCAACGAAATGAGATTGAACGTCACCCCAATCACGATCCGCCCCCATCGATCCTGGCCGATCCAGGTGCGCCGCGAGCGCGCGTCGAAGCCAGCGCCTTGCGGCGCTAACTGGCCGCCCTGCTCGATCAACATGGGAAACGCCTGGACCGCCTGCCACAGCGGTTCGCCCTGATACGGCTCACCCACCAGCGAGCGCACACGTACGCCGCTGCTGCCGACCTGGAACATGCCTCCGAACCCGGCAAACGAGCTCCCGAAAACCTGCCCTTCGCTGACCAGCAGACCCAGAGCACAGTCGAACTCGTCAAAAAACGCCCCATTGACGATGGCCAGCGCGCCCGGCAAGCGGGAAGCCCAGTCCGGCAGAGAATACGCTGCGCCAGGGCTGTAATGGACACGGAAAGTCGCCAGCGCTGGATCGACGCGCAGCACGCTCATCGTGCCCCGCAAGCTGATCGACGCGGTGGGCAAGTCCATCTCGCGACGTTCCACGCCCGGCGCGATCGCCTGCCAGTCCTGAGCATAGCCGGGACCAGTCCCACCCGACGAAGTGGGCGGATCGGCCTGGCGGACAGACATATTACACCCCAACAGCACCCCTGCTGCCAGGCACACTACAAGGCTTCGCCTTCGCTTCGCAAATCTGTCTAGAAACTTCATCGATTGTGATCGTCCTGATCGTGAGAAGAGGATCGCCGCCGTTCCAGCAGACGCGACGCCAATGTCGCGTCTTCGTCCGCTTTGGTAGCTGTGGGATTGCTCGACTGAGGCGACGCCGTACGCGGGGTTGCTTTCGCTGTACGAGTGCGGGTTTTGGGCGGCACGGGCGCGGGCGACTCTAGAAACGGTTCATTGGCAGCGTCTTCCGAAGGCGGTTGGTCCTCCGGGTGGCGCAGCCTGCGCGCGCGACCCTTCGCGTCCATCAAGCGGCCCAGACGAGCTTGCGGTTCGCCCGGGGACGGAGCCGGAGCGTTCCGCCCAGTCACCGCCGCGACGGCTCGGCCCAATTTTGCCATATCACTACGCGAAATGACCAACCGCCGCACGGCAATATCCAGCGGCAGCAGTATTAACGCCGCCAGTACGAAATAGGGCCACAGCGGTTGGGCGGATTGCTCCCGATCCAGGTTATGCAGAAATACGGCGTCAGGCGTGTCGTTCAGGGATTGCCCGCCGGTCGTGGTCGCCAGCCGATTGAGCAGCGCCTCAGAGGAATCCGACCCGACAGTATCCAGCCCAACGCGATATTCTGCCGAATAGCTCATGACCCATCCCGTGGTTTGCCGGACAGTCTCGGGCACGGAAGATGAGCTGCTTCCAGCGGTCGACCCGGCCACGGTGATGAAATAGGCCCCTTCCGACTGCGGCGTAAACGCGGCCTCGTACCGTCCCGGCGCCACCTGCTGAAGCGTGACCGAAGTCGTTTCCAGCGTCGAACTGACGACCGACGCATCAAGGTTTAAACCGTTGAGGAAATTACCCCGGTTATCGCGAGCGTCCACGACCAACACCGCCTGCTCGCCCCGCTCTACGACGCGCGCCTCCAGATTGTTGGAGATGCCCTGCGTGATCGTCCAGCGGATGGCTTGATTCCAGAAATCGGCATACCCGTCCCACCCCAACCAGTTCGCCGCCCAGCGCGACGTCGCGTCCGACGTAAAGGCTACGGCGCGCCCCAGCCCGTATTGCCAGGCGGCCAGGATAGGATCGTCTTGCGGACCCTGCATAATCACCTGCGCGGTATCCTTCGCCGATGTCGCGACGTAGCCTTCCAGCGGTGGCAAACTGTCAAATCCCTGAACAATCGGGTGCCGGGCTGTGATCGTGGGCGTGAACTCCTGTTCGGTGATATACGAACGCGTTGCCAGCAGTGTCTCGGCAGTGAAAATCGCTGGAATAGTCGAAACATCATAAGCCAGATGGAAGATACCATGCCCGGCTGTCGCCACATCTTGCAGCCAGCGGCCGTAATCTTGCCCGACGGCCACGACCGAAGTCGTGATGCCGTAGTTGTCGTACATGCGCTGCACCGCGGACGCGATACCGCTGGAATCGGCCCCGCCATCCGTCAGCAGAATGATGTGTTTCAACTGCGACGGATCGCTGCGCAGCACCTGATCGGCGGACAAAATACCCTGCCGGATATTGGTGCCGCCGCCGGGCCGCAGCGACCCGATCAGATCACGCAAACGCTGCCGGTTGGCGGCGTCCCCGACCGGCTGAATATCGATCACGTAGTAGGCGCTGATGTCAAAGGACAATACGCCAGTGCGGTCGTTATCATTCAACAGATCGAAGGACCGCGCCACCGCCTCTTTGGCAAGCTCCAGATTGGACACCGAGCCCGAGCTGGAAATTTCCATACTGCCCGAGCGATCGATGACAAATAACATCGTCAATTGGGGAATGCGCTTCTGATCACGAATCCGCATGTCGACGGGCAGCGTTTCTTCCAACGGCGTTTGAAAATAGCCGCCCACGCCATAGGCATTCGGGCCGCCGATTACCACGAGTCCACCGCCGAGATCGCGCACGTACGCCTGCAAATAACGCATCCTGTCCAGGGACAAATCAGTCGCGGAGACATTCGCCAGCACGATGCTGTCGTAACTGCTGAGCGGCGCAAGCCCGACGGGCAGATCGTTCGGCCCCTGCACATCAACCTGCAAGCCAAACTCTTCCAACACGCTGCGCAGTGATTCGATTTCGCGCTCATCAGAGGTCACCAACAGCACACGCGGTGAGCCCGTCACCTCAGTGAAAGCCGCAAGCTGGTTGTTCTGGTAGAACGTGTCCGCGCTGTGCGGCTCGACCACGACATTGAAGTCGGCAAAACCGGGACTCGGCGCGATCATGTCAAACACGACGTTAGTCACGCCTCGCTGCAATTCCACCTCGCGGCGATGCACGACCCGCCCGCCGGACAGCACGCGCACTTCGGCTTGCGTATTGGGCAGCGTGCTCGAAATCGTCACGGTCAGGTTGAAGCGCTCGCCTGCGTTCACCGTCGACGGCGCGTCGATACTTTGCACCATGATCTCCGGCTCAGACGCCGATGGTTGCACGTCCGCCGAGCCGAGATACACGTAATCAATCTGCACGCCGGTCGCCGCGGCCAGTCGCGCAACCTGTTCGGCATCACCTACGGTTTGCTTGCCATCGCTCAGAATCACCATGCGCTTGGCCGTGTCGGCGGGGAACAGGGCCAAGCCTAACCGCAGCGCCTCGGCAATGTCAGTGTTCAACCGGATGGGATGCGACCCCAGTTGCACAAGCTCCAGCCGGTCGGTGATGGGCGTCTCCACCAGGGCATCGGCTCCAAAGACAATGACCGCCGCCTGGTCCTTATTGCGCATGGCATCCGCTGCCGTGCGCACATAGTCCACCGCCGCGCTTTGCATCGCTGGCGAGATGCTGTCCGATTCGTCAATCAGGAACACGACGGCGAGCTTATCCGCCGCTCGTTCGATTTGGATACCGGCCAACCCAAACACAATGACGATCACGAGCAGCAGCCGCAGCAGCAGGCTAACCGTATCGCGCCGCCGGCGGTAAACCAGACGCGGCCACCCGACAACCACCAGAAACGGCAGCACGAGTAGCAATAAGAGAGCGTTAGGATTGGTGAAGCTCATGACCCGATCTCAGCCTCGTTAGCTCAACACTCAGCGCGTCTTCATCACACGGCGAGACTTCCGTCGCCCCAGAGTTGCAGCACGCGCCCGCAGACGGTCACGCAAACCCGGTTGCCCACCATGCAAACCGGTCAGTGCCACGCGCGGAATGCGCCGCAGCGAACGGTGGTAGACCCACCATTCGATCAGCAGCAGCAGCAAGCCTGCCAGCGCCACCCAGGACCAATACTCGCGCTTGGCCGATTCTTCGCGGGTCGCCTCTTCTACGGCGCTGGTCCCGATCACCACGCTAGAGCGCGGCGCGATCTGGCTTTCTGCCGGATCAAACAGATTAACAGCAAACTGCTCAGACTTGAAGGCGCTGCCGTTTTTCCGCAGGTCTACGCGGTACAAGCCGGGAGTCAGCGTATCGGCAAATACGGCTTCGCTACCTTGCGGTGAGAGCGTGACGCGCTGGCCGTTCGGGCGGGTAATGACAGCATCGTCCGCATTCTCGATGAAACGGATCGTCACGGGAGCGCCGGGCGACAGATAGTCCGTCACACTCGTCACTCGCGGCGGCGAAAACCACGCCGATAGCTCCGCAATCAGGATCGGCCACGCGGGCTGCAACACGATATCGCTGTTCGGATATTTGACGTCGAAGGGCAGAATGACGACCTGACGGCTGCCCACCTCGCCCGCAACCACCAACGGATACCCGTCGACCTGGGCGAGCACGGTTCCCCACTCCACGCCGCTCAGCACAGACAGCGTATTGACGGTCACGGAATCCATGTAGCCGCCAAGATTGCGCGTGCGCGTATCATCCTGGTTGATCGTGACCGTCCCGGTGGGTTCAGCCTCTCCAGCTATGGAGAAGAAGTCCGTGCCATGCGGCGGATTGACAATCAGCAGATCGCTGTCCGGGAGTTGATCGGGCAGCACGCCATCGAAAACGACCAGATCGAAGGAATCGCTCGGCAGATTATCGAGGGAATCCGCCTGGTACAACTCAACGCCGCGCAGGCTCTGGAATACGTGCGTCAGGAACAGGTTATCCGCCGTCACCAACAGGACGCGCCCCGCCCCGGACCGATCGCGCGCGGCATACGTCACATTGTCCGCGGCCAGGTAATCGTTAGCCGCACGAATTGGCGGGGAGCGTCAATTCGGCGGTGAGGGTGTCGAACGCGTCCGGCAGCGCCAGATCGAACACATCCACATAACTGCCCGCGGGCACCGTATAGCGCCGAGCGGTATAGATCACGCTGCTGCTGTCGACGCGCACATCCAGGATAACATCGGTGTCCGTCGCGCCGTAATTGGTGATGCGGGTAAATAACTGCGGTGTGCTCCCCGGCAGCGAGGATGTCGCCAGGGCCGAGATTGCCAGGTTATCGCCCGACTTGCCTACGGGCACAAACCGAACGGTGCCCGGTACTGATGGGAGATCGGGCGGGAGTCCGCCATCGCTGACGATCACGACATTCAGTTCGCTCACGCCCGCCGCACCTGCCGCCGCCAACGTCATCGCGGCAAACCAATCGGCGCTGACATCGCCGGGCTGTGCGTCTCCGATCGCGCTACGCAGCACAAGTTTATCACGCGAGGCGGCGGCCAGCACTTCGGGCACTTCGGCCACCCGGATCACGGTCATGGTGTCATCTGGTCCCAGCGTGTCCACCAGGTCCTCGGCGATGCTGCGTGCCGCCGCGAAACGGTTTGGCGAGACATCTGTCGCTTTCATGCTGGCGGACGCATCCAGCAACAGCACGATACGCCCGGTCGTGATTGTTTTGACTTCGCGGAAGGGCCGCGCCAGCGCCAGTACCAGCGCCGCCAGAATCAGCAGTTGCAGCAGCAACAGCCAGCTAAAATGCAGACGTTGCCAGGGCGCGTTGGCTTCGCGATCGCGTACGAGTTGCTGCCACAGGAATGTGCTTGAGATCGGCAGCTCTGTGCGCCGCAGACGCAGCATATAGAGCAAAATGATGGGTATCGCCAACCCGCCCAGAGCCAGGGCCAGAGGGTTCAAGAAAGATGGCATTTCACTGCACCGTGATCGCTATGGGCAAAAGCACGTGATCGGCCCCATTCGTTAGCAGCACGCGTTGGCCCGTGTCAGGATCGTAGAAGCCTACCTCAAGCTGAGCCGCCCCGTGATATTGCTGCCCTTCGTCGTTGAACACAAGAACATAGGTGTCCTGAATGTATTCATCGGGCACCCACCCGGTTGTCAGCCGAGTTCCGCCCACTGGAAAATCGTCCTGTTGGGCGATCACACGCCCGTCGCCGCTCAGCAGGTGCGTGAACACGCGATAGGACGTTGACGGGGTTTCCAGGGCCCGCCAGACCAGCGTCAAGGCCAACGTGTCGCGTGCGGAGAGCGTCGTCTGTGCGACGCTGAAACCTTCCAACACAGCCAGATTCCCGAACGACGTGCCGACGCTGACGTCAAACGGCGGCGGCGCAAACAGACGATCGGTCTTTTGAATGGTATAGTCTGCCAGCCGGATCGGTTCGATTCCGTCCGCCTCCAAGAACAATGCGGCGGCTCCTTCCGCATCAGCGGGGACCAAAATGGCATGCCAGTCCAGGCTGAAGCGGCTGTAGGCCGCCACAGATTGGACCGTTTCCCAGCCATCCCCACGCAGAGCCAGGGTTCCACCCTGTCCAGGGCTGGTCGCGGCAGCAGTCGTCGTTGACCAGCCACTGCAACGTTATACGCAGCTCCTGCCCGGCGGTGAGCAACCCATCTTGCGCATCATTCCCGGCCAGACGCACCAGCCCATCAGCCGTCACCGGCGCAGATTCCGGCAGCGCGGCGGGCACGGAGTCCGTGACCCCCACCGGATGCAGAGTCGCCAGAGTCACATTTTTGCCGGACGGTATACCGTTCACCAATAGGTCAATTCCGCCGAGCTGTTCGGCGCTGAACGTCACGATCTGCACGCGGTAATCGCGTGGCGGTGTACCGTCCGGGAAGCGCAACAGGCTGTACGCTTCACCTTGTTGCCCTGCTGACCATTTGGAGGTGGGCAATTGATCATCGCGCCGAATATCTGTGTCGCTGCGGGCAAGCAGCCAGCCGCGAGGTTCCACAGTCACCAGCCGCCCGGATACTCGCCAATCGATCGCCGTGGCAGCCTGCGACGTCCAGCGCGTACGCAGGCAGACGCTCTGCCGCCCACTCAGCGCGGCGCCATCGAGCGCGAGCGCGCCGTAGTCGACCGACGCGAGCGCGATCGGAGTCAATTCCAGCGGGTGATCGATGTAGTAACCCGCTGTCGTCAGACCTTGTACAGTTAGCGGCGGTCCGTCGGCGGGATGGCCAGCAGCACTCAACAAGCACGGATACATACCGCGCATGTCGGCAGGCAGCTGATACCATGTTAGCAGTTCCACATACCCGGCCCCGCCCCGCGCTGCCAGCGCGGCGTTGAAACGCTCAATGGCCGTATCAGCGCTGCTGTGCAGCGGGATACCTACGATTTCAGCGCGAATGTGCAGCGTTTTCGCGTAATATTCCTCCAACGCGGGCTCCCACCCGTACGGAATGAGGATGACTGCGTCAGCGGGGAGCGTGGCGTAATACTGCGCGATCGCGCGGAAATCGTCGTGCTGGTACTGTGGGCGATCGACGAGAATAACCACACTCAGCACGCCAGCCCCGACCGCCAACCCCAATCCTGCCGCCAGCGCCCACTGCCGGAACGCGCGCGTCCGCGGCAGCGCATCAAATCCGAGCGCGATCAGCAGGAGCGCGGCAGGAACACCCGCAACGTAGTAGCGCGGGTGAAAATCAATATGGGCTACGCTCAATTCGACCGTCGCCAGAGCGGGCAGCAGCACGGCCTGCGATACGACCAACCCGACAGCCCGGCGGCGCTGCCACATTAGCAGCCCGATCAGCGCCCCCAATGCGGCGATCCCGATCACGGCGCTCGCAATCTGCACTGGACGTTCTGCGCCAATCATCGTGGGCAGCGGAGCGAAATAACCCTGCCATATCTTCCAAACCAGGCTTGGCGACACTTTCGGCGGCGTGTTCAAGGGCGTGCCGCTGGGTGACTGGCCCACCAGCCACGGCACGTAGGCCAGCAGCAGCACGGCCTGCCCACCACCCCAGATCGCCAGCGCGCGCCAGCGCCGCTGCCATACCCACGCCCCGCCGATGGCCAGATTCAGCCAGCCCACCATGGGGACGCTCAAGTTATGGGTATAAAGTAGCGCCAACTCGACTGTCAACGTGATCAGCCACACGCGCCAGGGATACACACCGCGTGCAGTCGCCAGCAGTCGATCAGCCAGCGCCAACAACAGCACGGCGAACAGCGGCACCGCCACATAGGCACGGATTTCGCGGGCATAGGCCCACAGCAGCGGAGAACACGCCAACATGACTGCCACCAATGCAGCAGCATCCCATCGCGCCCAGCGTCGCACCAGGCGCGCCGCCAGCGCGATCGTGATCAGGTCGAGCAGCACTGAGCCATAACGCAGCGCCAGCGGGGTTTCGCCCGCGCCCAGCCAGAGCACGTGCATGAGACCGTAATAAAGCGGCGGGGTATTATCGTCGGGGGTGCCGATGGGATCGCGAATGGCACGAATCGACCAGCCCTCATCATGCCAGATACTCGGCTGCTCAATCTGCCACAAGCGCAAGCCGCACGCGCCGATGAGCACGATCACCAGCACAAACAGCCACCCGGCTGGAGCCGATCGCTGGACCGGGTGAGACTCCATCATTGCACCACGCGCACGCGCCGCAGTTCGGAAAGGATCAACTGCTCCCAGGGCATGCTGGTGTTGACCGAAGCGAAATGGATGCCGCGCCGTGCGCAGTACGCGCCGATCTCGGCCTGCCATGTTTGCAGCCGCTGCACGTAAAGCGCCTTCATCGCCTCATCCACAGTGACATCCTGCGGAATTCCGGTTTCGACATCCACCAGTTTAAGGTCGCCCGTCAGTGGCGGATCGATCTCATCCGGCGCGAGAATTTGCACGAGGCTCACCTCATGGCCGCGGCCCTGGAGCGCCTTCAAACCCTCTTCGTAACCTTGCACAGACATCATGTCGGACAGCACAATAACCACGCCTGCCCTGGTTGTGCGCAGAGCAAAATCGCGTAGGGCCTTGTTGAGATCGACTTCTCCGCGAGTGTGCAATTTTTCAAGCCACAGCAACAGCTTCAAGGTCTGCCCGCGCCCGCGCGCGGGTCCCCAATACTGCGGCCCATCGCTGCGCAGCACCGCCGCGGTGACACGGTCCCCGCTTCCAAACCCGATATAGGCCAGTCCAGCCAACACGCGCAGCCCGAACAAAAACTTGTGCAGGTCACGGCTGCCTGAGCGGGGCCAGTCCATGCTGGCGGACGCGTCCAGGATGACGTAAATCGCAAGATCTTCCTCGTCTTCGAGCAGTTTGATGAAGGGCCGCTGCAACCGGGCGTAGATATTCCAGTCTACGCGCCGCAGATCGTCGCCGCGTACGTAGTTACGGTAATCAGCAAACTCGATGCTGGTGCCGCGCCGGGTCGAGCGTCGCTCGCCTTTGATCGCGCCAGACCGGACTTTGCTCGCCATCAGCGACAGCCGGTCGAGTTTACGCAGCGTTTTTTCATCGAAGATATGTTCGGCCATTACGACCCCGTTCGCTAACCGGCTATATCCTGCTTGCGGAACAGGTACATGGTCAGCATGACCAGACCGACAACCCATGCCGCCAACACCACCACTGAGAACGCCAGACTGTCCGAAAACACGTACTTGACCTTGTTTCCCACATCAACATCCATGTTGGTGGGGACTTTGTCATTGATCCAGCTCGACACGTTGATCAGGTTGTAGCCCGGCGTCAGGCGGTACAGATGTACCACGCGCGGAATATTCAGAAAATAGCCCACGATGATCAGGCCAAGAATCGACGCATTCTCCAGGAAGGTGGCGGCAAATCCGACCAATACTCCGCCCAGAATCGAGCGTGTCACCATGCCTGCCAGGGCAGCGTACCCCGCTGCAATGAGTGTTGATGTAAACGCCAAACCTGCCGCCAACGCATAATCACCGGCAAAGTCCTTGAGGACTGCGCCGGTCATGTGCGGTCCGTAGGACACTCCAGCGATTTGGGTTAATACCCAGCCACCTACCGTCCAGATCACCGACCCCAGCACGAACGCAATGACGACAAATGCCCCTAGAGTAACGAACTTGATCAGAATGAGAGCTGATCGCCGGTTGCGCGGCACCGTATTTTTCCACGTGCCCCACTGATATTCGCCAGCAAACACCACCGCCGTGAACCCCAGCAAAATCAGACGGCCTACTGGATTGTTGGGAATATTCCAGGCTGCCAGGGCTTGTTCGGTCCACAGCATAGGGTTGTCGTTAGTGAAACCCCGACGTGCGGACGAAGAAAGAGCCAAGATCACGCTGATGACTATCACTGCCGCTGTCGCGCCTACCGGAAAAATCCAGATTAAGCAGCCGGCGACCCAACGATTTCCCGAGACTTTGATCCACTCGGCACGAAACAGGTTACGCATGGTCCAGGTTCTCCTGCACGACAGCGAGGAAATATTCCTCAAGCGTCTGGCGCTGAGAGGCGACGTGATAGACCTCGACGTCATGCGCGACCAGTTGTCGCACGATTTGAGGGACATCTTCGCGCGGCGCGTCTAGGCTCAGGTGTGAACCGTCAACCGCTACCGTCCATTGTTCGCCCAGAATCTGGGCGGCTTTGTCCAGCGGAGTCGCTTCGACGCGCAGCGAACTCTTGCCTGCCAGCAAATCCGAGACCTTCCCCTCTCGCACGATTTCGCCCAGGTTGACAATCGCGACGCGATCGCACACCTGCTCGATCTCGCCCAACAGATGGCTGGATAAAAACACCGTCTTGCCCTGCTCGTCCGCCAACGTGCGGATAAATCCACGCACCTCGTGCATGCCGCTCGGATCGAGACCGTTGGTTGGCTCGTCCAGAATGAGCAAATCCGGATCGTGCAGCAAGGCCGCCGCTAAGCCCAATCGCTGCTTCATGCCGGTGGAATAACCCTTAACACGCTGGTTCGCCCGCTCCGCCAATCCGACTTGCTCCAATAAAAGATCAATACGCTTGGAATCGTATTGATCGGCCGTGCGCGCCAGCACTTCGAGATTACGCCGCGCGGTGAGGAAGTTATAAAACGCAGCTCCCTCGACGATAGCTCCCACGCGCCGCAGCACGTCGTGATGGGACCGCACCTGTTGCCCGAATATATAGGCAGCGCCCGATGTCGGGAAAATCAGGTCCAACAGCATGCGAATCGTGGTGGTTTTGCCGGCACCATTCGGACCTAGAAATCCGTATACCTGCCCGGCCTGGACTTCTAGAGTGAGGTTTTTTACGGCTTGAATACGCTTTTTCGCGCGGCGGCCATAAGTCTTGGTGAGATTTTCGGCACGAATGGCGACGGTGTCACTCATAGGGTTTTTCTCGGCAGGAGTTCCTCGTCAGCAGACACAATCTCAAACAGCGTCATCAGGCGCAGCACTAGCAGTATCTGAAACAACCGGACGACAACGACCACACGGGCCAACGGATTGAGATCGGCATGACGCACCGCCGCCATCAGGTGGTCGATCAGCGCCTGACGTTGTTCCGCGCTCAACTCGGGCTGCATCTCAACCGAGAACTGCCACAGCGCACCGTATAAATTCCAGATCGCCTCTTCATAAACCGATACCAGCTCGATGTTCCAGGCTTTGACGTGTTGCAGGGTCGATATTGCCTCCAACACCGACGATAGACCGCCAGTCAACAGCGTATCGAACGTGTGGCGACGATCCGAGCGCAGCACCTGGATCATCTCGTGCAAAGCGATCACCCCAATCGAACTGGCGGCCAGACGAGCTGCTAGCTCACTGTACTGTTTTGAAGTCAGTTTGCTGCGCACGCTGCTCATATAGCAATAGAATGTCCGCGCCAGATCGCGCGTCGCATCGGCTTCAGGCGTCGCCAGTGTGAGCAGATAGGGCTGCAGCGTCCACACGTGCTCAGGCGACGGATCGGAAAGAATCTGTAAGATGAATCGTTCGGGCAGGTTCATGGTCACTCCCCCGCTGGGACAGGCACACGTTCGAGCAAGCTCGTAATCACGTCATCGGTCTGGATGCCCTCGGCCTGACCCTCAAAGTTGAGCAAAATACGATGCCGCAGCGCCGCATGAGCGACGGCCTGCACATCGTCAAACGCCACATTATAGCGCCCGTCCAAAAGGGCATTGACTTTCGCGCCGAGAACCAATGCCTGCGCGCCGCGCGGACTGGCCCCATAGCGCACGTATTGGCGTACCAGGCTGGTCGACAGCCGGTCGTTTTCGGGGTGCGTCGCGATGACCAGCGCCGCGATGTACTGGCTGACGTGAGACGCGATCGGCACCTGCCGCGCCAGATTGCCCATCTCGACGATCCGCGCGCCTTCGGTCACTGTTTGGGCGCGCGAAGTGCGCGCCCCGGTCGTGCGCCCCATGATTTCGACCAATTCTTCCGCCGATGGGTACAACACATCGATTTTGAACAGAAACCGGTCCAGTTGGGCTTCTGGCAGCGGATAGGTGCCTTCCATTTCGAGCGGATTCTGGGTCGCCAGCACGAAGAAAGGCGCATCCAGCGTGTAGCGCTCGTTGGCCACCGTCACAGTCTTTTCCTGCATGGCTTCCAACAATGCCGACTGTGTCTTAGGGGTGGCGCGGTTAATCTCATCAGCCAATACCAGATTCGCGAAGACTGGCCCGGCTTCGAAGCGGAAATAACGCCGCCCGTCCTCGCCTTCTTCCATGATGTTCGTGCCGACAATGTCCGCTGGCATCAGGTCAGGCGTAAACTGGATGCGCGAGAATTTCAGGTCAAGCACATCCGCCAGGGTGCGAATCAGCATCGTTTTCCCCAGCCCGGGCACGCCTTCGAGCAGCGCGTGTCCACCGGAGACCACACACATCAACACCTGCCGCACGACAGCATCCTGGCCGACAATCACCTGCCCCACTTCGGTCAGAATCGCGTCTGATGTGCGCCGAAAATCGTCTACAGAAATCTGTCCGAGATCGATGGCATCATTCATGAGAGTTCAATCCTTGAAGGGACATGGGTGCTTACACCGGGGACTGTGGAATATTCGGGATCACGGTATTGCCCTCCGCATTGATCGCTGTGATGACATTGGCGGACACCACGCCCGCCCTGACCAACAAGAACCCGCCCAAGAACGGGCTGACGCGTTGATCGGTGCCATCGTTATATACGACTGCAATCGCGGAAATTGTTGGGTCATCGACCCGACCAAACACAATAGTGAAGATCTGGCCGTCCGATGTGGCGATAAATGTCACCGCCGCCAGAGCATTGCTCCCGGGTTGTGGCGTACACGCCAGCGCCCCGTTGTTGGGCTGCCACACACCGTTCACCATCGCCAACAACAGGAATCCGGCACAGGGCAGACCGCTCGCGCCGGTATATGAGAACCCCTGCAATTGATCCCCCACCAGCGGCTGATCGTACCACATTTGCAGGGCGTTAGGCGTATCGCCCCGGCCGACAATGAACTGACTGATTGCTGACGACGGCCCGGGCGTAGGCGCGCCGCCTACTGCCGACGTAGGCTGAGCAGCAACCGCCGGGCCGGGCGCTGAACCCGGTACAGTACTCGGCACGACGACCGGTGCTGCCCCCGGGCCAACCGCCGTCTTGGTCAGATCGCTCGTGCTCACGGGCTGGATACAGCCCGCCGCAAACAGCACAAACACAATGGCTAAGCTCAGCCGTCCCATTCGCTCTGACACAGATACACTTGTCCTCGGTCTTTGCGATGCCAAACCGGGTCAACAGGCCGCCCGGCTTGACCCCAATCTAGCGATCCAGCGACGAGAAATAATCGTGGATCACGTCACGCTGATCTAGCGGAATACGCCCACTTTCGAGAGCGTCGCTGACGATGTTCTGGTAATTGCCGAATACGCTGGTATAAGACAGGCGGGCTTGGCCCTGCGGGTTGGGGCCGAAATCGCCTTGCTGGACCGGCGTGCCGTCCGCACCGCTGCTGCTGCCACCCACGTCGACGGTTTGGGAGCTTTCGCCCCCGATGGTCGATGAGGGATTCTGAGGTGTGTAATCCTGCAAACCACCGTCGGAAGTCGAGTCAGCCGCGTTCTGTCCCGGAGATAATTCGCTGCTGGTTCCGGTCACATCATTGACGCCGGCACCGCCCTCACCCTGACCCGCTGTCAGGGAGCTGGCACCTGCCGTATTTCCTTCGCCAGCCGAATCGAGTTGTCCCTGCGAGTTGCCCGCCTGAACTCCCACCCGTCTGATCGCCACCCGATTGTTCGCCTGTCCCGTCTTGTGACTCCCCCGAACCGGCGGGTTGGCCTGTATCAGACGGCTGCTGACTATCTAACGCGCTGCCATCCCCAGGAGACTGCACCTGGCCCTCTCCCGATTGGCTTTGCGCGCCGGGTTGACTCCCCGGCTCGGATTGGCCGGCATCCTGCGACGTCTGACTCTGCGTCAATCCCTGCTGACCCTGAGTATCCTGCTGTGATCCTGAGGACTGCTGGCTGGACGGTTGCCCGCTCGCCGTTTGAGCCTGCTGATCCGTACCTGCCTGCGCGATCTGCCGCTGGCTCTGCTGGACCTGCTGCTCCGCTGTCTGCGCCTGCTGAGATAGCGGCGACTGATCAAGCTGCTGCTGCTGTTGGCGCAACAGATCGGCGGCCTGGTGCAAAGCGGCCTGCGCGGCTCCGGTGTCGCCTTGACGCAGATCCTGTGCGGCCTCGCGCAGCTTCTGAGCCAACGCCGGATTTACATTGTCCAGGGCGGCGGCGGTCTGGTCCAGTTGATCGGCAAGCTGCTGGCGCTCCTGGTCGGTCATGTCTGAACTGCCGACTTGATTGGCCATGCTGTCGAGTGCGTCCGCCGACTGAGCCAGATCGGCACGACGCAGGGCGTCGGCAAGATCGCCCGTCGTCGAGGATTGATCGAGTTGATTGGCGGCGTCCTGATAGGCGGCCTGCTGGTCGCTCATCATACCGTCCGTCAGGTCTTGCAGCCCGGCCTGCGCTTCCGCCAGCGCCGCGACCGCTTCCTGCTGCGTGACATCTTGCTGCTGCAAAATGTCGAGCGCATTCTCCAGCGGTTGTGTCAGCGCGGCTTGTTCCGCCTGAGATAAATCGGGATTGTTTTGAATATCCTGAATAGCATTTTGCAGTGCCTCAGTCTGCGCCGCGATGCTATTTTGCAGTTGACGCTGAGCGCGCAATTTCTCAGTTTGGGGGTTGTCAGTCAAGAGCAAAAGCGCCAGCACGCCGCCCAACACCACCAGCAGGATGATCTCCCACCATCGGAGGCGCAGCGGCAAATGTTGGCCTGAACGCACCCGCCGGGCCGCGTCAACCGCGTCGGACAACTGAAGCTCAGACAGATGCGGCGACACCTGGATCGACCCCCCGATCAATTCCAGGGCAGTACTGGTCCGCTCCTTGAGGCCAAACCGGTGATCGAAGTAGCGCGCGTTCTCCGTGACGGAACGCGGCCACAACCATACAAAGCCCAGCACACCGCTGAGAATAATCAGGACGGCGCCCGCCGTCACCCAGGCAATCTCTTCTGGCAGCAGCCACGGACTGAGGCGCGATAGGATCGCCACAACCACTCCTACCGCCACACCCGCCATGATGCCGCGCGGTCCCCAGATCAAGCTGGTGGCCACCCGCAGGCGGCGATCCCAGCGCCGGACCTGGCGCGTCAGATGCATCCCGGTTTGTTCGAGCAGTACCGCGTTCATAGGAGCCTCACGGTTTTGTGATCATTGTACACTACGCGGCCAGCGTTGGCTGAACCGCGAGCAGTTACTCTTCGATCTGGCGCACCCGGCGTACCGCCAGCGCGAAGAAGACCGCCGTCAAC
This sequence comes from uncultured Chloroflexia bacterium, assembly GCA_963826505.1. GTDB lineage: Bacteria > Chloroflexota > Anaerolineae > Aggregatilineales > Aggregatilineaceae > CAWGXG01. Next base: position 423,825 of record CAWGXG010000008.1, on the reverse strand, counting down.
GTCACATAGATGATGATGAACGGTATCCACGGCGAAATCAGCGTGACCGAATCGCCGCTGCTGAGCGTGAACGTAAAGGTGGTCAGCGTCTGGCGACTGATCAACAGGTATTGGGTAAGCAAGGCCACCGCCGCCGGATTGGTGCTGAGCACGATGCCGGTGATATAGAGCATCGCCACTTCGGCTGTCGACGAACCCACGTTATCTACCGAAAATCCCGCGATCAGCATCGTTGCGCCCAGCAGAATCGGCAGGCCGAACATGATGAACGCCGTCGCGCCATATGTCAATACGCTGGCCGACAGTGTGCGCCGCGAGCGCGCCGAGAAAAACACGCCAATCGTGGTAAAAAGGAGCGCCGTAACTGCCAACAGGAAGAACGACAGCACGACCTCAGTCTCGGCCACGCCGCCAAAGAAAAACGCGATGCTTTGCAGCGGGATCGCCGCGCAGAGCAGCAGCAGCACGTACAGCATGGCAGCCAACAGCTTACCCGCCACGAAGGTACGCGCGGGCAGCAGCGTCGTCTTGAGCAGATCTCAGAGTCTGGTGCTCGCGCTCGCCGCTGATCGCCCCGGCGGTGAACGCGGGAGCGATAAAGGCGACCAGCAACATCTCTATCGCGACCACGCCGCCGAACAACGTGCGGCCAATTTCCCCCACGACCACCTGTCCACTGACGTTCATGGAGGACTCCGAGACGGCGACGTAAATTAGCGACGAAAACGCCCCCAGCAGCGTCAGGTATACGGACAATACCGTAAACGCCCGCGCGCCACGCATCCGACCCCGCAGTTCTTTGAGCACGACCGGGTTGCTCACCAGCCGGAGCATCGGGCCGCGCGGCCACCGCGTTTTTCCGATTGTCACTGCGTCACCCGTCATACGGTCATTGTCCTATACTGCTTAGGAGACAATTCCTTTTGTCGCGCGCATGAACACCGACTCCAGATCGCGTGTTTCCTCGGTGAAATTGACCACCGGGAATCCCTGGCTAGTCAGCAATTGCAGAAGCTGACTCACGCCCGGAATCGTCGCCGTCGAATTCTACGCGAAATCGTTTGCGGCCATGTTCGTCAGACAGGTCTTTGGTCGCGAGCACACCGGCCACCTGCTGAAGCGCTTCTTTGGCTTCCGCCGCGCGATCAATCACGGTAATTGTAATCTCGCGGGTCGGCATCAACCGTCTCCGAATCTCACCAACCGTGCCCTGGGCTACCATCCGCCCACTTTCGATAATGCCCAGATGCGTGCAGATCTCGGCCACATCTGCCAAAATATGCGACGAGAAAAAGATGGTTTTGCCCATCTGGGCCATCTCAACCAGCAGCTCGCGAATCTCGATGCGCGCGCGTGGATCCAGCCCCGACGCAGGCTCGTCAAGAATCAGCACGTCGGGATCGTGTGCCAGCGTGCGCGCCAGGCTGAGGCGCTGCTTCATACCCCGACTCAGCTTCTCGACCATGTCGTCGCGGCGGTGCGTCAGATCGACCAGCGCCAGCAAATCGTCGATCAGGTGCGGGCGATCCCGTTCTGGAATTTCGTAGCACGCCGCAAAAAAGTCGAGATATTCCCATACCTTCATATCATCATATACGCCAAAAAAGTCGGGCATATACCCGATCCGCCGCCGGACTTCACGCGGATGATCCGAAACCGAATACCCGGCGACGAAAGCCTCCCCGGCGGTTGGGGTAATGAGCGTGGTAAGGATGCGCATCGTAGTAGTTTTGCCTGCGCCGTTGGGTCCCACAAACCCGTATATAGCACCGCGCTCGACCTGCAACGACAGATCTTCCACGGCGGTCAACTTGCCGTAGCGCTTGATTAAGCCGTGCGTTTCAATGATGAAATCTTGAGAAGCCATCGTGTCGGATTCGCTCCATCACCAGGGCGGATGCGCGTTCAACGAACCGCCAACTGCCCGCGATAGGCTACTTCAACAAATTCTACGCGATTATATGCGGAATCGTCCTGTGTATATACACGCACATTGACCGCGTTTTCCGGACCGATGAATCGGGCCGGGCTGTTTACCTCGGTCGTCGTCGATGTCTGGCTCAGATTAACCGCTACCCAGCTCTCAAACTCCCAGTCCCACAGATCGAGCACCAACGGCCCCTGCCCGGAAAACTTGATAGCCAGCTGTTTGACATCCGACAGCGTCATCTGCTGCATTGGCATGAACTGAAACGCCGCCTGCGATCCGGACCCGATCTCAAACGAGGTGGGTCTTACATCAAGCATCGTGCTCGGATCGTCGGTCTCCACAACAGACCATGTCGTCAACCCGGCGGGAATCTCGATCGTGCTGCTCGCCGCCGAAACCGTGACCGGCAGCGTGAAAATATACAGCGTCGTGTCTTCTTCGCGCTGAGACTGGCCCGAGAGCGCGACATCGACCAGACTGTTGCCCGCCCAGGCAAAAATGTAAACCCCGCTGCCTCGTCCGCCGCTGACGTCATAGTCCGTGATCAGCGCAGCCAGCATCTGGTAGCGGCGGCGGATCTCTTGTTCGTGGTGGGTCGTGCCGGTGGTCCTACACGAAAATGGCTCGCCTTGCATCACGTCCGAGATCGTGAGTGAGATGCCGCGATGCGAAAAACACCAGCCCGGCACGCTTGATCCATAGCCCCAGGGGTTATACGTATAGGATGCGTAGCGCTGCAACATATTGCCCAACGTCAGCGGGGCCGGGTCTTGCGGGCCAAGCGCGATATCGAACGAGGCAGTCTCCCCTGGCGCGAGATTTCCCAACGGACGGGCTTCGCCCTTTACCAGCACTACCGCGTCCTGAAGCGGAACGTCCGTGGTATTGTGGATCTCACCCACCACACGCGGCACTTGATCGCCGCTGAGCACCCAGGTTGCTGACGACTCCAGATTCGGTGCAGGTTCGGCGCCGCTGCCCGTGAAGCTCGCAATCATGCCACCGTCGATGGCGATGTTTTGCGCTACATAACGCGTGCCCTCATCGAAGACAGCAGGCACGTCCAGCCCAACGCCTTCCTCAGGCAAGGCGCGCAGCACGTAGCCACGTTCAATCGTCACATCATAGCTGCGACGGCGAGGTGACTGCACGCCAATCAACGTCTCGACCTGCGCCTCCGCTGTACCCGGCCACACCTGGACGATGTTCAAGCGGCTGACGGTCGGTACGGTACCCCGCAGGTTAAAGCCAAAGACATACGCCAGTCCGCTGAACAGAATAATCAGCCCCAGGATCGAAAACCACGCCCATTCCCGCCGGTTGAGCCGTTTCAGCACCAGGTAATTCACCGGCCCGATCAGCATGATATAGATCGCCAGGAATCCGCACAGTTGGATCAGCGTAGGCAGCACCGTGTTGTACATCGTGCGCGTCGCGTCGCGTCCCGAAGTCCAGTCGGTGATGCCGTGCACCCACGGTGGCTGCTGGCCCACAGAGCGCGCCAGCGTGTACCACAACCAGCTTTTATCGGACCATGAGCGGAGCGGTTCCGCACCGGGATCGACCGCCAGAAAATCGACGAAGCCCGCCCCATACGCGCCGCGCACGACGAGCGGCACATCTCCGACCGCTACCAGGATGTGCGCACCAGCTCGCGGCAGGGTGGACACCGCCGTCGTTCCCTCCCCAAGCCCGTCAGAGGGACGTTTCAGATAGGCGGCCAAGGGATCCAGAGTCTCCAACTGGACCGTACCCCGCAGATCCACCGGCAGCAAATCCGCTAACCCGGCAGTCGTGCGCTGCCAGGAATCGCCCCCGGCTACGATCAGGTGGCCGCCCGTGAGCACCCATTGGGCAAGCGCGGCCATCTGGTCTTCCTGGAGCGTGCCGGTATCCACGTCGTGGAACATGATTATGTCCAGGCTCGCGAGCGCCTCGCTCTTGGCCGGGATATCCTCAATGCGCCACAGCACCTGATGAGCAGAACCAGATCCCGGCAGCCGTGCCGTGAGGTCCACCGCCCCCAAGGGCGACGCGGTCACGACCGCGCCCAAAATATCTTCCGGGTTCGCCATGCGCAGCCCGACCACCTGGCTGGTCACAACTTTCCCCCGGCTGTCCACGACCTCAACCTGAATATCCTGGGCATAGTTGCCCAGGGAAACATACAAGAAAAGCTGTTTGCGCGCTCCTTCGGGCAAATCGAGCGGAGTCTGGTAGGTGGTGTCATCCGCCCCACCAATTCCACCTGTGCGCACGCGGATCACACCGCTCAGCGCATCCCCATTGTTGCTGGCATTCACCCGCAATGGAGTCCATAACCCGCGCCGGTAATATCCGCCGTACCCGGCGCTCACAGTCAGTTGAAGCGCGGACTGCCCCTGACGCAAGGGAACAAACGCCACAGTCAACGGAACCACCACCAGCGCCAACAACAATGAGAGCAATGTCAATCGAGATTTCACAGTGTCTCAGGGCACTCCTGTGCGATCGCACTCGTATAATTCAGACGTTCAATACCGCAACCAGGTTCCATGACTGAAAAACAACTGGTGGATCCACTTTACCTGTTAGATAGTACGTGTCAGTACGCGTTTTTTCTCAGTTCATACCGGTCAAAACGCCAAAGCCATTGTAACACATCGGACATCGTGACGCGCCAAAAGTCAAAAGAGGAAGCATCCTGCCACCCAGGCAGATCACTTCCCCCTTTTGGTTAAACGGGTTCCGCCACCACGTTGAAAAGCGCGCCACTCAGGGCGAAGAAACTGCCGTTTGGGTCAAAACCGGCGGCGTCGGGCTGGCCAGCGGTGTTGCTGTCGGCGTGCTCGTCGCGATGGGTGGTATGAGTGTGGGCGGTGGCGGGTAATCACTGGTCGTCACCAGCCGAGCCGGATCGAAATTCGTGCATTCGAAATCACTGAGCGGCACCCATCCCCGCTGTTCAGCCACCCCCACACTCACTTCCAACCAGCTTCCTGATGGATCGCGGGCCAGCGGCGAATAGGACAGCGTCCCTTCAGGGGCATTGGCAGGCGGCTGCGGCGGCATGATAGCGGCATAATCCGTCCCGGGTCCGGCGCGGACGACAGTCTGTTTGGCGCGCAGTTCGCACACCGGATACACAATAGCCAGTTTTTGTGTCAGGCTGGCCGTCACCTGATCGCCACCTTCGGCGTACAATGTTACTAGCCATTCCGACTGCTTGCCCGTGACCACCACCTGGATCGAGCGCTGGCCATTGTCCGTGAGGGGGGCAGCCAACAGGTGATCCGACCGGTCGGAACTATCAAACCACAGGCGATAAGCGCCGTCGAATTCGACTGCGCCGCGTACATCCCATGTAAGCTGGACCTCTTGCTGCACGTTGCGCACCAATTCCCCAACACCCGACGCGTTCAGCGTGAAAGCAAGCTGAGGACGCACGTCAACCGTCGCCTCCGCCGTGCGGATATCCTCCCCACTTTGGGCCTGGAGCAAAAACGTATAGTGGCCAGTATCCGTGAGCGTGAAGGGGTAGGTATTGGTACTCAGATCGAGATCCACACTCTGCTGGTCGGCCCCATGCGTGACTACCACGGTGAGTGAGCGAGTATCCAGGACATCCCAGAACAGCGTAACAGGTTCCCCTAACGTAATCGGAGACGTGCTCACCGTGAACGAGGTGATCTGAGGCGGAAGTGGCGCAGGGGTGTTGTCATTCCCCATCACGAGCAGCATAATCCCCGCCACAACTAGCGCCAGGATCGCGACGAAAGGTAGAATCATGAAAGGGGCCCAGGTAGGCAGCAGCCCTTGCTCGACATACATCCCGGGGATCGCCGCCAAAAAACCAGACGCGTCCCGCGATCGTGCCGTCAACACGAATTCGTGCTCACGATCGGATCCAAACAAGCGGCGGTGTCGGAGTTGGATCACGCCCGGCACGGTCTGACGTTCACCCGGCCCCAACACAATCGCCGCTCCAGAAGGCTGAAAACCCAACACCTGGCCGCGATCAGAACCGAGTACCGTTACAGACAGTGCGTCATTGCCCTGGTTGTGAAGGTACAATTTGAACCGGCCATCATGTACGAGATGGCTGTTTCCCAACGCCATGCCAAAACCGCTGTAAGGCAACACCTGCAGCACCGTTGGCGCGTCAACAATTTCCCCCGGTCTGGCCCGCCCCTTGACACGTACCACAAAGGGATGCTCGCCCGGCTGCGTTTCGCTGCGCCGCAACGGCTTGAAGCTTATGACCGCCTGCCCCTGCTCGCCCGGCTTCAGCTCCAACTCGACGCGATCTACGCGCACCCAACTTTTGGGCAATCCGTCGATCTCGATGAAATAGCGATCATCAGAGTCGCCCAGGTTTTCCACCTTGAGAGTCGCCTGCACGTGTGCGCCGGGCGCGACGGCCATATCCGGGCCGTCCAATTCAACTCGGAAACTCCGCTGTGAGAGAATCACGCGCTGCGTAGTTTCCTCACTGCCGATCGGCAGTTCAAGCTGTGCGGGCGGGTGATAGATCAACCGAATGTCGCCGATCTGTATCTCTTCCCCGCCGCGCAGGGAAAACGGCGCGTCAGGGCTCAAACGCATCCCGTCGACATAGGTGCCATTCACCGAACCCAAATCATTGAGCTGGGCCTGCTGGCCGTTGAAGGTCAGCGTGATGTGATAACGTGAGATCGCCGTGGTATCCAGCACGATGTCGTTGCCCGTTGACCGGCCCACCGCGATAGTGGACTTATTCAACCGGTAACTCTCTACCGGGCCGTCGGGCCAGTACACGTCTACGCGACCATAAAACACCATATTGGCTTCCCTCACACCACGCAGTCTCCCAATCACTTGTTCGTGCCCAAGCCTACGTCACGCTGTACGGGGCTTGCTACCATCAATTGTAACGACGCCCACCGAAACGACAACTACCGCTGATCAACGCTGGGGGTACGCTTTCCGGTCGGAAAGCCAGGAACGGCACGAGGGCGCTGAAACAGCGCCCTCGGTTATGTTATGGCTTGCATTCAAACGCAAAGTGGAGCATGTCGCTGATTAATCGAAACGGATGCGTGGGTCGAGCCACGTATACATGACGTCAACCAGGATGTTCCCAGCGATCAGGAAGACTGAGTACAGAATGGACACACCCATGATCATGGTGTAATCACGCGCAGCCACGCTGTCAACAAAGACCTTGCCCAACCCGGGGATGACAAAAATCAGCTCCACAATGAACGTTCCCGTCAGCACACCCGCCAACAGCGGGCCGATGATAGTGACCACCGGGATCAGCGCGTTCTTGAGCGCGTGGACGTAAATCACCACACGTTCGCGCAGACCCTTGGCGCGGGCCGTCCGGACGTAGTCTTCATGCAGCACTTGAAGCAGGCTGGCCCGCGTCAGGCGTGCAATGGATGCACTCATGCCTGTGCCCAACGTAATCACAGGTAAGGCCAGAATTTGGAGGTAGTATAGCGACAGCTCTGGCCCCTGCCGCCACTGGTTGAGCTGATCGGCCACAGGCACCCATCCTAGCTCGACCGCAAACACGATGATCAGGATAGGCGCAAGTACAATGCCAGGCGTTGCTTGCCCCAGCACAGCGAAGAACATGGACACGTAATCCACCGGGCTGTTGTGATATACGGCCGCCAGCACACCCAGCGGAATACCGAGTGCGAAGCCCAGGATCACGGAAAACACACCGACCTGCATCGACACAGGCAGTCGCCGTGAGATTTCATCACTCACTTTGACATTCTGATCACGCAGCGCTTTATTCAGCGATGGCCCGAAATCCAGGTGCAGCGCATCCCATAGATAGCCCCAGAACTGCGAATCCAGTAGATCGATGCGCCATACAGTGTGCTGCTCCTGGAAGATTTCATCCTGGGTTCCACCCACCGTTACGGTTTCCGTGCGCTTGCTGATAATCTTCCAGTCTTTGCCATCAGGGAAATATCCATCGTTCCAGGTATTGAACAAGACCGGTTTATTCAAGCCAAACTTTTCTTCAAGCTGTTTGACAAGATATTCCGGGACCTTTTTGTTTTGCGAGCCCAGGTTGAACGGGCCGCCCGGCAGCAGATGTGTCAATGTAAATGTCACCAGCATGATAGCAAACAACACAGGAATCGCAGCCAGGAAGCGGCGAATTAGGAATTTCACCATATTCGCGCCGCCTAACAACCGCACTATCGTGCTGAGAATTTGTGAAGGGATTCTCATTATCCCCTTGGAGTCCGTTTGAGTCGCGCTCATAGTCAAATCCTCATTGTCTCTTTATCCAACATCCCTTCAGGACGACGGCCCTGGCCTATTGTGCCGCCTGCAAATCGCGCGCGGCCAAAATGCCGGTGACAGTCGCGGAGTTGGTTGAGTCGTAGACGACAGCGGTACGAACGACGCCTTCCGTATCCGTCACCTGCTCGATGACAGAAGCCTGCCCCGTACACTGCACCTGATAATAGAACGAGAACTTATTGGCAGCGGTACGTGCCTTCTCAAGCAGAATTTCGTTGACCACAAAGTCACTATCCAGCGGGCACCGTCCGGTGAATTCCGTGTACTGACCGATCGAAGCGGCACCTGTCAGATTGGCAGGAAGGCGAGCATATTTCGTGCCATCGTCATCCGTCATGATCGCTTTGCTGGAACTCTTGACGGCGACTTTCTGTCCGACTACATAGTCAGTCGGGCCTTTTAGGTACGTCTGCGGAACCCAACCATCGCGCGTCTCTTTGGAAGTACATACCGTGTTGCCATCTTCATCGGTTTCAGTCGCTACACACTCGTCACATTGGATGCGATAGTACACTGTTTCGAGCGCAGCATATTCCATCACAGTGGCCATCGTATTCGTGGTACACTGGCCCACGACATTGGAGCCATCCCCCATCGGCACGGCTTCGCCGGGCGCGTTGGTGAGATAGAGGGGCGGTGTATAATCCACAACCTTCCGCAGCGACGGATCAATAGTCTGGGTGTCGGTAGAGGTGTCTGCACTAGCAGCGCTTTCCTCAGTCGGAGTCACCTCGACAGAAACCTCAGCTTGCAGACTTGCAAGCTGGTCTTCGAAAACGGGGATAGGCTCAATATAGATCACGGTCGCCTCGCCCACATCATAAAGCAGCGGGCCAACGAAACGACTCTGATCCACCCATCCTTCGATATCCTGGCACGTCATCCTGAAGTAAATGGTGTTGTCAACAAGACGCGCTTCTTTAAACTCTAGAATATCGCCTTCCTGGCAACTCCCCTCAACGACGTTGGAATCAGAGATCGGCGCGGGCTCGGAAGCAAGCTGGTACTTTCCCCCATTGTCTTCCGACGATGAGGTCAACGCTAGCGCCCGTTCGCCCACATTGAGCTCGACCGGGCCAAACAAATCGGCATTTGTGAGCCACCCTTTAACCGGACCGGCGGTCGTGGGACAATCGACTTGGTAGTAGATGTCTTTGACGCCATCACTATCAGGGTCCACCGCGAGAATTTGCGAGACGGTAACAATCGACTGCGGTTTGCACGTTTGCAGAGGATTGAAAGGCATCGGGTTGAACTGATCGTCAAGCAGCGGCACCGACGTTTCACCTGTCGGCGCGAGCGCCATCGCCAGTTCCCCTCGGTTGAATGCCAATGGTCCAGCCAATCGATCTTCAGTTGTCCATCCGACCGATCCACTGCATTCGATCAAATAATAGATCTGATCCGCCGATACCTGTCCCGCGTATAAAACACGAGCAGCCGAATCGGGCTGGCAGGAGCTCTTCGAATTCATCAAGTTATCCTGAAGCGGCTCAGGCTCAACGGTCAAGCTAAAGAACGCGCGCCCAACTTCCTTGGTTGCCAAAACATTCTCAAGCACATGGAAACGCGGATTTTGAGCAACCGGCAAAGGCGTTGGTGTGTAGAAAGGTGTCAATTCGAACACCCCCGGAATTTGGCCCGAATAGCAGGCCAAACTCGCGAGCACCAGACTTACGAACACGATCACAAGCGCACCGGAGATGCGGGCATTTCGTTTGGTCACGTCAGATTGTCTCCTCAGTCACAGCTCTGGCTTCAATTAGGTACCACGCAGACGCGGATCAAGTGCGTCGCGCAGACCATCGCCCAGGAAATTAAACGACAGAGTGGTGAGAACGAGTGCAAAACTGGGCACGAGCAGAATATGGCGATTGGAGAAGAACCCGCCCTGTTCGCGCACTTTGCTGATCATCGCGCCCCAACTCGGCGTACCAGGCTGGACACCCAAACCAATGAAACTTAAAAAGGCTTCCGTGAAGATGTAGCCAGGGATCGCCAGGGTCTCGGCTACAATCAGCGGACCAATGACGTTCGGCAGCAAATGCACAAAGATGATACGGCGGTCGCTGGCGCCTACGGCCCGCGCGGCCTCCACAAATTCCTTCTCACGGTACGACAGCACTTGTCCACGGGCCAGACGCGCCATACCAATCCAACTTAGGACGCCCAGTGCTATGAACAAGAACAACAAACCACCCATCTGTTTATTCAGGTTGAGCACAAACCCAACAATCCCCTCCTTTCCGGCATCTTGATAGGTTCGCGCCACCTCCGTGAAGTAAACCTGAAGCAAGATCACCAATACCAGATAGGGGATGCCGTACATAAAGTCGACAATGCGCATCATCACCATGTCAACGCGCCCGCCGTAGTAACCCGATACAACTCCGTAAATCAGGCCCACGATCAGGCTCATGGTTGACCCCAAGAACCCTACGGAGAGCGACACCTGCGCGCCATAAATGGTTTGAGTCAGCCAGTCTTTACCACTGCTATCACCGCCCGCCAGATAGCACCACTGGCGCTGAGCAGTGTCCGGTTCTGGCCTAAAACAATACGAGTTTCGTACAGATACCAGGGCACTCTCGCTCAACCAGCCGCACCAATAGGGGTTACGGTTCTGGCCATCGCGCGCGCATGTTCCCGGATCAGGAAACGGGTCTTCTTGCGCCACATTGATCGGGTTGATCGTATGCCGGGCACCAGCGCCCGTACGGCCATCCAAAAAACCCATTTTGGTCCACAGCGAGGCCGTTGCTGCAATAAATACGATCAGAATAATTACCACCAGCGCTACTAACGCCGCCCTATTCCTGCGAAACAAACGCCACGCATCCAACCAGGGATTGCCAGATTTCTCATCATCCTCTTGGAGCGAAATGGGTTCCGCACCTTCCGCAACTGCCATGTTGATTCTCCTTTGCGTTGTATGCTCCGCTGGCGGTAACGAACACCGGCACGCCTTCCAGCTACACCACCCTCACGCCCAAAACCATCACACGCGGGATATACGGCGTTCACCGACCAGCCAAGCGAAGTCGGGGCAACCGGTCTGGACCGCGCCAGACCGACCTGCTTGTTAATCTAAATGACCCGGTGACACGCCACCCAATGGTCGGGCAGCACTTCCAACAACTCCGGGTCTTCGTCGTAACACACGTCGATCGAAACCGGGCAACGCGTATTGAAATGGCACCCTTTGGGAGGATTGATTGGGCTGGGCACATCCCCTTTGAGGATGATCCGCTGCCGCTTCTCCTCAACTGTCGGATCCGGTACCGGCACGGCCGAAAGCAACGCCTGCGTATACGGGTGGAGCGGGTTCGTATACAGTTCTTCGCTTTCCGCGATCTCGACGATCTTGCCAAGATACATCACAGCTACGCGGTTACACAGGTGCCGCACCATGCTCAAGTCGTGCGCGATGAACAGATACGTCAGTCCTAAATCTTCCTGCAACTTTTGCAGCAGATTGACCACCTGCGCCTGGATCGACACATCCAACGCCGAAATTGGCTCGTCGGCCACGATAAATTTGGGATTGAGCGCGAGCGACCGGGCCAGGCCGATGCGCTGGCGCTGCCCGCCCGAAAACTCGTGCGGATAACGACGCACAAAATACGGATTAAGGCCCACCAGTTCCAGCAGCTCAGCAACCCGTTCGTCGCGTTCTTTCTTGGTCCCAATGTTGTGGACAACCAGCGGCTCGGAGACGATGCGCCCTACCGACATGCGCGGGTTCAGCGACGCATATGGATCCTGGAAGACCATTTGCATCGTGCGGCGCATCTTGCGCAAGTCCTCACCCTTCATCGTGGTGAGTTCTTCCCCGTCCACTTTGACACTGCCGCTCGTGGCCCGGTAAAGCTGCAAGATCGTGCGGCCGGTCGTTGACTTGCCACAGCCGCTCTCGCCGACCAGTCCTAACGTTTCGCCTTGGTAAATGTCAAACGACACCCCATCCACGGCCTTGACCGCAGCAACTTCGCGCTGAAAGAGAATGCCCGAACGGATAGGGAAATGTTTTTTGAGATTTCTTACCTGGATGAGGGCACGGTGCCCTTCTCTTGGAGCAGAAATTCCCGCAGGGGTATTAGGCATGGCGTTGTTCATAACCGCGCTCTGTCTCCTTTCGCACATCGACCCAGCACGCCATCGTATGATCTGCAGCCCCGTCGGGAACCGGCTTCAACAGCGGGTTTTCCTCGTCGCATTTCGCGATACGGTACGGGCAGCGCGCCGTAAACGGGCAGCCCTTGGGCATATAACGCATATCTGGCGGGGAACCCTCAATAGAGAATAACCGTTCGTTCTTCTGATCAAGCCGGGGCAGCGATCCCAACAAACCAATTGTGTAGGGGTGACGCGAATCCTTGTAAACGTCTTTGGCCGAGCCGCGCTCGACAATGTAACCCGCGTACATCACCTGCACGGTGTCGGCCAGACCCGCTACGACACCCAGGTCGTGCGAGATCCAAATCATCGCCATGCCGATCTTGTCGCGCAAACGCCGCACGAGATCAAGAATCTGTGCCTGGATGGTAACATCCAAAGCCGTAGTAGGTTCGTCAGCGATCAGAAGCTGCGGGTTGCAAGACAACCCCATCGCGATCATGGCACGCTGGCGCATGCCCCCCGAAAACTGGTGCGGATAATCGTCCAAGCGCTGTGCGGCTGACGGAATACCGACCATGGCCAGCAGTTCCGCAGCCCGGGCACGCGCCTGTTCATTATCCATACCCAGGTGCAGCTTAAGCGCCTCGGTGATTTGACGCCCGATAGTCAGCACCGGGTTAAGCGACGTCATCGGGTCCTGGAAAATCATGGCGATTTCGGCCCCGCGCACCAGACGCCGCTTGTTCGGTGACAGTTTCATCAGGTCACGTCCCCGAAAATTCACCTCACCTGACTTGATTTCGCCAGGGGGGACCGGGATCAGGCCCATAACGGCAAGCGCATGTACTGTCTTGCCGCATCCACTTTCGCCTACGACTCCAAGTGTTTCCCCCTCATGAAGTGCGTACGAAACGCCGTTAACGGCGTGTACTACCCCCTCTTCAGTATGGAATCGAACGGCGAGGTCTTTGACCTCCATCAAGACTGTCAAAAGTCACTCTCCTCATGGGTATCACATCCCATCAGTAGGATGGCATGTGCCACAATAACGCGTTGGCAGGCAAACGATGCGGAATTCTAAGGCAATGCCTGACCACATGCAAGCATTTCGTGAATAGGTTTTTCCACCAATTCAACACGCATGCCTGTACATCACCATAACGTGGAGACAATAATAGCGAGTTCGTGCGACTTGCACAGTGACGTCCTTCCTAAGATTTACAGTGATCTGCCTCCTGAGTGCTCACCAACCACTGTTTCGACAAGCTCCATCTGTATAACCTTATCGTCTCAACTGGTATTTGGTTCAAAATTACACAAAATCCAGCCTCAACTGGCTGCCAACAAGCTTATCCCATCACTCACGGCCTGCCGCTGCGGCCTTTTCGGTTTGTGGCGGTCGCACCGATCGCCGATCGTCGACCTCTTGACAGCGACCCGACTGCCTGTTACACTGCCATTCATAACGACTCTGACGGAATCAAGTAGGCTGATAGGCGTCAGCAGAGAGCCGCCGGACGGTGCGAGGCGGCGCGCAGCAGCCGAAATCCACTCCCGATTATGTCGCCTGTGGAACCGGTTGAACCGACCGCTAAGACAGGCCGGGTACGCCCGTTAGCGCGTGAGTCTTTGCACTCTCCAAGGTCTATGCTGCAAGGCGTAGACGAATCCAGGTGGCACCACGGGTCCCCTCGTCCTGGCAGTATTCCAGACGTGGGGATTTTTGTTTTGAGGAGTCAGACATGCACTTCGACTTTATGACACCTGCACTCTGGGATGGGTTGGTCATTGGCACCGTGTTGATAGGAACATCGCTGGCGATTCTGCGCTTGCTGAGTGACCGATCCGTGTATGACCGCCACAAACGCGCCGAAACGAAGGCTTCGACACACGCCAAACGATCGGAATCGTCCCAGTCGCCAACGAAACGATCTCGACGCTGAACAGGTCAGATTGCCCGTATTTGAACCCGCAACCGATCGTACAAGGAGACACTCTACCATGCTAGACATCGCGCTGATCCGTGAAAAACCCGAATGGGTTAAGGCCCAGCTTCATAATCTGAACGACGAAAATGCCGTCGCGCGTATCGACGCCATCCTTGACCTGGATCGCCGCCGCCGTACGCTGCTCAATACCGTTGAGGCCATCAAAGCCAACCGCAACAAACTGAATAAACAGATGGGCGCGTTTCGGAGTAACAAACAGCTTCAGCCCGCCGCAATCATAGGAGGCGCGCGCACTGCCGTCCAGGCGCTCGAAGCTGGAGACATTGAAGCGGTGCTCGCTGCCCTGGAAAATCCTCAGCCCGATCCTGCCGCCACGGACCTGTCAGCGGACGCGGTCAAATCCGCGCAGGATGCTCTGGCGGCGGCGATGAAGGGCCTGGGCGAACGCGTTACCGCGCTGGACGCGGAGATCCGCGAGGTGGAAACGCAGCTCAACGAGCACATGCTGTGGATCCCCAACCTCCCCGCCGACAGCGTGCCGGTCGCGCTGAGCGAAGAAGAAAACAAAATCTGGGAGTTTGAGGGCACCCCGCGTACCTTCGACTTCACACCCCTGCCCCATTGGGAAATCGGCCCCGCCCTGGACATCATCGACTTCGAGCGCGGAGTTAAGCTGGCAGGCACGCGCTTTTATATTCTCAAAGGGATGGGAGCGCGTCTCTATCGCGCCATGATCATGTGGTTGCTCGACACGCACACCACCCAGCACGGTTTCACGGAAATCTACCCGCCGTTCATGGTGCGCGAAGAGATGATGTACGGCTCGGCCCAATTCCCGAAATTCCGGGACGTGGTGTATTTCGACCAGGAATCACAACTCTACATGCTGCCGACGGCGGAAGTCGCGCTAACAAATATGTATCGCGACGAAATTCTTGAGGAAGAACAGCTCCCGATGTATTTCGTCGCCCATACGCCCTGCTTCCGCCGCGAGAAGATGAGCGCGGGGCGCGATGTGCGCGGCATCAAACGCGTGCACCAGTTCGAAAAAGTGGAGCTATACAAATTCACTACGCCCGATACCAGCTACGACGAGCTCGAAACACTGACTCAGGCGGCTGAAAATGTCTGCCGGATGCTGCAAATCCCATTCCGCCGCGTGGAGATGGTTACCGGTGATTTGGGGTTCGCCGCCAGCAAGAAATTCGATGTCGAGATGTGGGCTCCCGGCAGCGAGGAATGGCTGGAAGTGTCCTCATGCAGCAACACCGAAGACTTCCAGGCGCGGCGCGCCAACATCCGCTATCGTCCCGCCGAGGGCGGCAGGCCGCGCTACGTCCACACGCTCAACGGGTCCGGCCTGGGCATGACGCGCGCGCTGATCGCCGTGTTGGAGAACTACCAGCAGAAAGACGGCAGCGTCGTGATCCCGGACGTGCTGCGCCCCTACATGGGTGGCTTAGCTGCGATCGAGCCGAATGGACAATAGCGGATCCGCTGACGTTCTGCCCGACGTGCTCGCGCCAGGGCTGAAAGTCGTATTTTGCGGCATGGCGGCAGGGACAAAGTCAGCTCAGGTCGGGGCATATTATGCAGGACCGGGCAACCGGTTCTGGCCTACACTCTACACGATCGGGCTGACTCCCCGCCTGCTGGCTCCGCGAGAATTCCGCGAGGTGCTGCGCTATGGGATCGGTCTGACGGATATGGAAAAACGGCAGTCCGGCAGTGACGCCGATCTCGATTTTTCGAAGATCGATGCGGGGCAAATGCGGGACCGGATCATAAAGGTCGCGCCAGACGTACTGGCCTTCAACAGCAAAACCGCCGCGCAGCAGTTTTTCGGACGAATCGGGGTGGACTACGGACTTCAGCCCGACCGTCTGGGTGACACGCTGATTTGGGTGCTGCCGTCTACTTCACGGCGCAACGCCCACTGGCCGAAATACGCGCAGCATTGGACGGCGCTAGGCGCGTTCATCCGCACCAGAAATCGGTGACGCGGCGTGGTATAATAGCGCGACAAGGTCCAAGTTGACCGGGTGATCGCGGCTCACCACAGGTGAGACGAGGAAAGTCCGCGCTCCACAGGGTACAGTGCTGGCTAACGGCCAGGCGGGGTGACCCGACGGCAAGTGCAACAGAGAAGCGTATTGCCCCTCGACGAGGGGTGAGGGTGAAACGGCGCGGTAAGAGCGCACCGGCGCTGGTGGCAACATCAGCGGCCAGGCAAACCCCACTGGGAGCAAGACCAAGCAGGAACGATGGGGCGACCCGTCCCGCTATCAGTTCCGGGTAGGTTGCTGGAGGCACCGGGTAACTGGTGTCCTAGAGAGATGATCACCGCCTGCTTCGGCAGGTACAAAACGCGGCTTACAGGTCGGCTTGGGCCTTAGCGATAGACACGAACAGCTATCACAAGTCAGGATGCCATGCAGAAGGGTTACCTCATCTTCAACGGCGGTGAAGCATTTTCGCCCCGCAGCAAAAACGCTGATCACACCTGGTTACAGCTCATCCGAGGCGCGCACCGTCCTCGCGTGGTCGTGGTGCCAGTTGCGGCGATGGAAAAACACCAGCGCGTCGCCGACGAAGTGATGCGCTACTTCAATTACATGGGCACGTTTGCCCAATACAGTCTGATCACGAGTCAGGAAAGCGCCAACGCGCGCACCGAGTACGAAGTCCTGAACAAAGTCGAGGTCATTGTGTTGACCGACGGCAGCCCGATCGATATGGTCGAGCGCTTGAAAGGGACACAGACCGAAGCCGCACTGCATGAGGCCCTGTTGCGCAAGGCCGCGGTGATGGCGACCGGCGCGAGCGCGATGGCGTTGGGCGGGGTGTATTGGTTCGCCCACGAATGGCTGCCCGGGATCGGGCTGGCTCCCCATCTGGCTGTGATGTGCCATCACAACCTGATCCGGATGCGGCTGGAGCCGGAAAAACTATTGGCGGGTCTGCCCGAAGGTGTCACACTGATGGGCGTGGATCAGGCCACGACGTTGATCTGTCATCCGGACGGGACGTATCAGGTGGAGGGCGAAGGCATGGTCACGGTCTACCGCAGCGCGACGTTGCAGGACGACTATCGCGGAGGACGTCATTTCCGCCTGCAAGATGCGTCACCGCAAAACAACACACCAGAAACCGAATAAAACGCGACCGGGGGCCCGAAGCCCCCGGTGTTTTTTCGGTACGTTATATTCTCAGGTAGAAATTCCGCTTAGATCACGATATTGACCATACCGCGATCGGCGACGTAGATCACTTTGCGGGCGGGCTTGCCAGCCATGTGACGCTGCGCCCCATCCGACTCCAACGCCAACCGCTTAGCCTCGTCTTCGGCGATTCCTGCGGCGACCACAATGCGATCGCGCACTTTGCCGTTGATCTGCACCACCAACGTGATCTCGTCTTCGGCGGCGACGTCGGCATCGTATTCCGGCCAGGGCTGCAAATGGACGCTGTACTCGTGCCCGGTACGGACCCACAACTCTTCCGCGATATGTGGCGTGAAGGGCGCCATCATGACCAGCATGGTCCTGACCGCCTCGTCCCATACCGCCTGCCCCACGTTTCTCGCCTTCGCGAAGGCTTGCAGGGCATTCTTTAATTCCATCAGGCCAGCGACCGCCGTGTTGAAGCTGAACTGTTCCAGCCCATCCGACACTTTCTTGATGGCCTGATGCGTCTTACGCTGGACGTCGCGCTCGGCTGCGGCATCCGGCTTGCTTTGGCTGATCCCATCGTTGACCAGCGTCCACACGTCGTTCAGCCAACGCACCACGCCCTGAATGCCTTGGCTGTTCCACGGGCCGCCCTTCTGCCAGTCGAACGCAAACATCAGGTAACCGCGCACCGTATCCGCGCCGTATTCTTTGACCAGCTCATCCGGGTTGACGACGTTGCCCTTGCTCTTGGACATGCGCTGGATTTCCAGGTGATGTCGCAGCTGGTTGACGTTATTCTTGCCGCCGACACGGGGGATGATGACTTCCGTATCAGGCAGCACTTCGACGGTGCGCCAGTCGACCTCGCCGACATCCACGCGCAGCACGTTCTCCGTGCGGCCCATGATCTCACCGATGACATGATCGGCCGCATTGGCCGGCTCGGTCCCGGCTTCGACCGCCTCGATGCGGCGCGCAAACAGCTTGCCGCTCTCGTTTGAATAACCCACAGCCTTGATGGTATCCCCGCGCCGCTCTTCGCCCAGAATTTGCCCCTGGTTGCGCAGCAGGGTCATTGGCTCGTTGATGAACTCGTCCGCCGCGCGTCCGTGTCTCTCTGCGATCTTGACCGTGTCGTCGAACACACCCAGATCGCGCATGGCCTTGGTGAAGAAGCGCGTATACAGCAGATGCAATACCGCGTGTTCGGCCCCGCCCGTATACACGTCGACGGGCAACCAGTAGGCCCCTTCTTCGGGATCAAACGGCGCGCTGTCGTAGTCGGGACTCAGGTAGCGATACTGGTACCACGACGAGCACATAAAAGTGTCCATCGTATCGGTTTCACGCCGGGCGGGCGTGCCATCTGGCGCGGTCGTGTGCAAAAATTCCTCATGCAGTTGCAGCGGACTCTGCCCGGTCGGCATGAATTCGACGTCATCCGGCAGCAGCACCGGCAGATCGGACTCAGGCACAGCCTCGACCGTCCCGTCCACTTTGTAGATCATGGGGATCGGCGCGCCCCAGTAGCGCTGGCGGCTGATCAACCAGTCGCGCAGACGGTGATTGATCGACTCACGACCGATGCCGCGTTCTTCCAGCCAGTCGATGACAACGCTGATGCCGGGATTTTTGCGTCCCTTGGCCTCAGTGACGTAGGTTCCATTAAACGGGCCGCTGTTGATCATGACGCCCGCGCCGATATAGGCTTCCGCCATCGTCGCGCCGTCCAGCGGATCGCCCTCGGGCTGAATCACTGGGATGATTTCCAGGCCGAACTTACGCGCGAAATCGAAGTCGCGCTGGTCGTGAGCGGGCACGGCCATGATCGCGCCGCTGCCGTAGGTGATCATCACGTAATCAGCGATCCAGATCGGGACGCGCGCGCCGTTCACCGGATTAATCGCGTAAGCGCCGGTGAATACACCGGTTTTTTCGCGACCTTCCGCCGATCGTTCGATTTCTGTGGCGCGCGCCGTGGCCGAGACATAGGCATCGACTTCGGCGCGTTGCGTCGCGGTCGTGATCGGCTTCACCAACGGATGCTCAGGGGCCAACACCATAAAGGTGGCTCCCCACAACGTATCGGGGCGCGTCGTGAAGATTTCGATCGGCTCTCCGGACTCGGTCTTGAAGACCACACGCGCGCCTTCGCTGCGCCCAATCCAGTTGGTTTGCATCAGACGGATGTATTCGGGCCAGTCCATACCTTCGAAGTCCAGCAGTTCGTCCGCGTACTGCGTGATGCGGAAGAACCACTGTTCCATCATCTTCTGAATCACGGGTTGGCCAGTGCGCTCGTCCTTACCGTCGATCACCTGCTCATTCGCCAGCACGGTTTGCAGCGTGGGCGACCAGTTCACCAGGGCCCCACTGCGATAGGCTAGATTGCCTTCGAAGAACAGCCGGAAGAACCATTCGGTCCAATGGTAATAACTCGGATCGCACGACACGGCCTCGCGCTTGCGGTCGAACATGGTACCCATGCTGCTCAACTGGCGGCGCATACGCTCGATGTTGGCGTAGGTCCATTCCTTAGGGTGGATGTTGCGACTGATGGCGGCCTGTTCCGCGGGCAGGCCGAAGGCGTCGAAGCCCATCGGGAACAGCACGTTATAACCCTTCATACGCATGTAACGCGCGCGCGCATCCGAAGGGGTCATGGCAAACCAATGCCCGATGTGCAAATCACCGCTGGGATAGGGCAGCATCGTCATCGCATAATGCTTGGGACGACTCCAATCGACCTCAGATCGATACAGCTGATCCTGATCCCATTGGTGTTGCCAACGCGGCTCAATCTCTTGTGGCACATATTTGTCGGCCATCGTTAGGATCCTGCTCCCTCTCTGGGATTATGGCTCATTGACTATGAAAACAGCCGGGCAGCCCGTGTACGCGCCGCGCCGGACCAATCAAGCGTGCTGTCAGGAATCAGGCTGGCAGCCCGAAACATCGCAGGGCAGCAGCAAGCCCAAGGCGGGGCGCGAGGAGGGAGCGGACTTGCCACCACCGGGCATTAAACGGCGTATGATGTGCCATTCTGCTTCTCCTTTCGGTCTACCACTGGCCCTGACACACACACAAAGACCCGCAAGTCTCCGGCAAGAAATTACCGCTTTGCCGGACCTGCGGGCCGAAGGTCTTCGATACCACACTACTGACCGGGCACGGCAAACAGTCCAGCGTCAGCCGCCAGCCTGCTCTTTCCGTACCGTGTCACACACTATCCCGTGTGACCCTTCACCGCTGCACACGCCTTACGATTACTGCCGGCGTGGATCACTTCGCACTGGAACTGGCACAGGAGCTGGCTGGCGAGGGCTAAGCGCATTCCTAAGAACGCCAAGCAGTTCTCGCAGACGATCAGCCAGAGAGCGCGATGAGGTGCGAGCCATTGTCCTGTCCTTATTCTAAGGGATGGCTACCAAACGCCATCACTAACGAGCTATACAGAGTTTACACGAAAATGGCCCTCTTAACCCAAAAGAAACCTTAAAAATAAATAAAAAATCCCCTTCGTCGCAAAACAGGGACGAAGAGGACTCCGCGGTACCACCCTGGTTGATGGCTTGATTAAAACAATGGACCCAAAGGGGCTCGAACCCTTGACCTCCACAATGCCATTGTGGCGCTCTCCCAAGCTGAGCTATGGGCCCTTAAAATCGTGGTGTGCCATCCACTCAAACGCGTAACGGGCGTTTCCGGCGCGACCTACTGTCTTCAGCCGCGCAGCTCCCGGACGAGTTCGGCCTATGCACTCATCGTAAGTGCGTTCGCCGGTTTCCACTGGTGCCGGCTCTCTGCGATGATGGCCTACTACTTCCGTTCGTTGCTATTGGCACGGGTTCATTTGTTAATGTAGTTCACATTCTAGCTACGGGACGGGCGCTTGTCAAGCCTTTGTTCCCGTCTTTTGCCGAGCCTGCCCCCATTGTGTTCCCGGGTGTAACGCGAGGTTACTACAGCTTTACAACCATTTCAAATCATGCTATGATGGGGCACCTTTAGGAACCAGTGCACAAAACGTCAGATCGCCTTGACCGGCGGTCTCTTGTTTTTGTGTTTTTTCATATTATTATCTTATTATCTTGTGTCACGACCTATGATGATTTGTCGCAGTCATCTCACACAGCTTTGGCTGTGTTTTTGTACACAGGGCCGTCTTGCAAGGGAACATCAGGGACCAGTCACTCACACGCTCATCTCTAACCGGGGAATTTGGGCACCAACCACATGCTCAACCCCTACTCTGAAGCCCTCACGGTGAGCACGACACGCGGGGTGTCCCTGCCAAAAGTTCATGATCAGCAAATACCAAATCACGTCACTGGAGGAGTGGAATGGCTGACGAAGTCCACTATCTGACGCCTGAAGGGCTAAAAGAGTACGAAGAACGATTGAGCTTTCTGCGTAATGTGCGGCGTCAAGAAGTCGCAGAACGGCTCCGTCTCGCGCTTGAGGAAGGTGGCGAGCTGGTCGAAAACGCTGAATATGAAGACGCGAAGAACGAACAGGCCTTCACTGAGGGCGAAATCCTGCGCCTTGAGATGATCTTGAGCAACGCCCAGATTATCGACGAGAACGGTCCGAAAGATATCGTTGGTCTGGGCGATAAGGTGTCGATTCAGGAAGTGGGCACCGACAGCCTCGAGGTTTACATTCTCGTGGGTGCCGCTGAAGCCAACCCGCGCGCCGGAAAAATCTCGTACAAAAGCCCGTTGGGGCGCGCCATGATGGACAAACACGTGGGCGATCATGTGATTGTCGAAGCGCCAGACGGTGATATCGAATTCGAAATCAAGGCGATCGAATAGATTGAACCTTGCGAGCGGCTTGATCTCCGCCCATGCCGGCCCTCGCTAGCGTGGGCGTTGTTATGAATCGTCCGGGTGCGATCGGCCCCCGTTTCGCCCATTGGTGACTAACCCCGAGGAGAACAGCCAGTCCATGTGGCAGCCAGGCAATACCCCCGAAACCGATCGATTCAACAAACTGACCGCGCTGCGCGAACAGGGCATCGCGCCCTACCCTAACCGCGCCAAACGAACCCATACCACGCAGGAAGCGCTGCAAGCGTATGAAACCGTCGAGAGTGAGTCGCCAGAGGCCGCTCAAGCGATCGAAGTCACCGTGTGCGGACGCATTGTACGCCAAAATCTTAAGGGCAAAGTCTATTTCGCTCACATCGAAGACGGCGAAGGGCGTTTGCAGCTCTTTGTGAGGATCGATCACGTCAGCGAAGCCACCTACGACATGATCCGGCACAACATCGACCTGGGCGACTTCGTGCAATCTACCGGCACCATGATGCGCACGCGCGCCGGTGAGGTCAGTGTGTTGGTCAGCGATCTGGTCTTGCTGTCCAAGGCACTCAGCCCGCTGCCGGTGATCAAAGAAAAGGTTGGCGAAGATGGCACTGTCGAGCGCTACGGCGCATTCAGCGACGTCGAAGAACGCTATCGCCAGCGCTACGCCGATCTGGCAGTCAACCCCGACACGCGGGCCGTCTTTCGCCGCCGCGCCCA
The DNA here is from genome assembly GCA_963826505.1 of uncultured Chloroflexia bacterium. Lineage (GTDB taxonomy): Bacteria > Chloroflexota > Anaerolineae > Aggregatilineales > Aggregatilineaceae > CAWGXG01. The sequence continues at coordinate 400,835 of CAWGXG010000008.1, read as the reverse complement.
GACCATCCGCGCCCTGCGCGAATTTCTGGATTCAGAGCGTTTTCTCGAAGTCGAAACGCCGATTCTCCAGCCGATCTACGGCGGAGCCGCGGCGCGTCCGTTCGTCACGCACCACAACCAGCTCCGCCAGGACCTGTACCTGCGCATCAGCTTTGAGCTGTATCTCAAACGGCTGCTGGTCGGCATGTACGACGCCGTCTACGAGATCGGGCGCGATTTCCGAAACGAGGGCGTGAGCTTCAAGCACAACCCCGAATTCACGCAGTTGGAGTTCTACCAAGCTTACACCGATTATCACGGCATGATGGACCTGACCGAGCGTATGGTCGCCTATGCGGCGGAACAGGTCACCGGCAGCACGACCATCACCTACCAGGAGCGCACTGTTTCACTGGCTCCGCCCTGGCAGCGCGTCACGCTGCGCGACGCGATCAAAGCGAGTACGGCGGCATTGATTACATGGAATTACCGCGACGCCGAGGCTCTGAGCGGCAGCGATGCGCGTCCGCCGGCATCGAGACCCCGCGCAATGCGACCTGGGGCAAACTGGTCGATCACCTGCTGGGGACGTATGTTGAGCCCACGCTCGATCCAGCCGACGTTCGTCACTCGACTACCCGCGCGACATTTCGCCGTTCGCCAAGATGGTGCCCGGCGATCCGACGCACGTCGAACGCTTCGAGATGTTTTCGTCGCCGGGATGGAAATGGGCAATGCCTTCACCGAGTTGAACGATCCCCAGGATCAGGAAGCGCGCTTTATCGAGATGGGACGGCTGTATGCGGATGAAGATGAAGAAGCCGCCCCATCGACGAAGACTACCTGCGCGCCATGCGCTACGGGATGCCGCCCTGCGGCGGCTGTGGCATCGGCGTAGACCGGCTGACCATGCTACTCACGGACAAGAGCACGATCCGCGAAGTGCTGCTCTATCCCCATCTGCGCGAGCGCGAGTGAGTCAACCGCGCCGGTTTCGATTTCCGATTACAGCACGGCGATCGTTAACAGTCGCCGTGTTTTTGATCGAGTGAATTGGACAATCTTTCCAGGCTGACGATAATAGAGAGTTAAATATACGGGGGTCTCATGACACATCTCCAATCCATGTCAAACACGTTAGATCTGGCTGAAGTTTTGGACGGACTTGGTCAGGGCGTATTGATCTTCGACAACAAAGACCAACTCGTGCTGGATAACCTCGCCGCCGCGACGATCCTGGGAGCCAATCTCGTCCTGGTGCGCGCCGAAGGCTGGCCAGCGGCGGCGATGCTGCTTGATGCCGCGTCGGAGCACGGCCCGACCGCGGACGTCATCCGAGCCAAAGCTCTGCGTCAGGCCCAACCCGTGCGCTTCCACACCTTTCTGTCGGGCACCTTCACCCCTTGCTGGGCTGCCGGAATCCACAACGCCGACGGCAGTGTTTACACCATGATCACGCTGGAACATCCGGATTGGTCGGCCCTGACCGAATTAATGAGCACGTTTCGCTCCGAAGCACGCATGGCGATCACCAGCACGCGCGGCCATGCGGAACTGATCAAACAAGTCATCGCGCGCCGAACCCCCGTGACCACTGCCGACCAGCTTTCCAGGCAGATCGGCGGGTTTGCGTCGATCATGGCGGTGCACATGTACCGGCTGGAAATTCTGGTCGATCTGCTCGAACGCCTGGAAGACATCCGCACCGGGAACTTGATCCAACTGCTGCGCAACAATCGTCGCCCGGTCGAGCTGACGAGCTTCTTGGAAGACTTTCTTGAGGACGTCCTCGAATCGCCGCTGCTCGAAGACGCTGGACCCGATGCTGAATACCGCGACCGGATTCGTGTGGACGTTCCCGAAGACATTCAGGTTGCCACATGCAAAACCCATTTCACCGCCATCTTCCGCGATCTGCTGCGCAACAGCCTGATGTACAGCGAACAGGACACGCCGATCACCGTCCGCGCTACGCCGTCGAGCACCAGCGTTCAGGTCGATATCATCGATTCTGGCTACGGCATCCGGGCCAAAGAGATCAGCCGGGTCTTCACACCGTTTCAACGCGCGCGGCAGCCGCAAATCATCGCAGAATTCGGCTATGGCTTGAGCCTCTACCTGGTCAAGATGGAAATCGAAGCGATGGGCGGACGCATCTGGTTCACCAGCGAGGAAGGCGTGGGCACCACCTTCAGTTTCAAACTCCCGCTGTGGGACGCGTAACTTACCTGTCATTTTGAACAGGACGTTGTATGAGTGAGAACACATTTGACCCGGGCACACTGCTCGCCACCTTCGGTGAAACGCTGGTAGGGCTGGATGCAAGCGGCACGATCCGGGCGGTGACAGGCGCGACTGAAGACAGCACCGGGCTGCAATCGGACGAGCTGATCGGGCTGTCCTGGGAAAACTTTCTCGCGCGCACGACCAACGAGCCGTACCGCCAGGGGCTTGACTGCGCCTGGCAGGCGATCGCGCACGGACGCGTAGCCGCAACGCATTGGCCGCCTTACGTACCGTTGAGTCCCTACGTGGTGGCCCGGTTACGCCCGGTTGAAACGGGCGGAGATATCGTGATGGGTATTCACTTATTTCGCGGCGTGGAGTCACGGCTAGTCGGGTTGTTGGGCCAGCCCGTGTCCGACGCTCTCCACAAACTGACTCGCCTGACGCAAGAGGTATATCGTGGCTCAGCCGGTCCCCTGACCGATCTTCAAGTGCAAGAAGTCGGGGCACTGGCCAACCACGCGGAACATGTCACGCAGTTCATTTACGACATGCACGCCCAGATCGCTGCACCCGCCGCGACTGCCCCACTGCCGCACCAATTGTCTGATCTGCTCACCTTCACTGAGCGTGATTTCGTTAACCATCGCATCGCTACGCACCAGCTCAAGGTGCACTGCGACTGGTCGCCCAGCGTCGTGTACTGTCACGCTAACCTCCGCGAGGCGGTTCACCGCATTCTCGAAATGCTGTTCGCCGGCATAGAGGGTCAGAGCGCCATCGTTCTGACCGATCACCCCAACGACAGCGGGGCAACGGTGCGTGTGACGATTGACTACCGCAGTCAGGAACCGAGTCTGCGCGTCACAGAACAGATTTTGCCACTGCGGCTGGAAAATCCAGAACGGTTCAAACCTTTCCGACACCCGATCGTGGACCTGATTACGACCGTCCAGGCCAGCCTGGCCCCGGTCAACGGCGCGATTTCGGTCCAACCGGCACTGGAAAACCACGCGTTCGCGCAGTTTGTGTTGGAGCTTCCCCGCTGGACGGGACCTGTGAACTGAGGCCAAAACCCACCTATGGAGAGTACGCCCGTGCAGCCGTCAGACATCTCGCCTGTATCACGTCGCCAGCCGCTTCTTGAGCGGTTCAAATATGTCATGTACCTTCTGATCTCGGTGGCGATTATCGCGGGCGTAGCCGTCCTTCTGTGGAAGCGACCGGCACCTACCACGATCACGATCGTGCCCCCAGAGCCGACGCCTATCCCCTCGATCACGCCGATTCCTTCGTCTACGCCGACACCCGGTCCGTATGCCGTGTATATCACGGGAGCCGTCGCCGAGCCTGAAATTGTCCTCACGCTCCCGTTCGGCAGCCGCGTGCTGGATGCGGTTCAGGCTGCGGGCGGTCCGCGCGACGATGCGGACTTGGAGCGGGTCAATATGGCCCAGCTTCTCAACGACGGCGATCAGGTGGATGTTCCCACGCGCAAACCCGGCCAGGCTCCCGCCGCCAAGACCGCAACGGTCATCATGATGACCCCTACCCCTGGCGCGGTGACCGTGTACGTCACGGGCGAAGTCGTGCAGACGGGCAGCGTCGTGACATTGCCCGCTGGCAGCCGCGTTGAAGAGGCGATTCAGTTGGCAGGTGGGACGACGGATAATGCCGATCTTCAGCAGATCAATCTCAGCCAGGTGTTGAACGACGGCGATCTGATCTATGTGCCCCCGCTGATCGGCGAGGCCGCGCTGACTCCGACGCCCAACCACTCGCCCGTAATTCATGTCAACTCGGCCACCGTGGAAGAACTGGACACGCTGCCCGGCATTGGGCCAGCGCTGGCCCAGGCCATTGTCGACTTCCGCGCAGAAAACGGACCGTTTGCGAGCCTGGAAGACCTGGACAACGTGTCCGGGATTGGTCCCTCCAAACTGGAAGCGATCCGCGATCTGGTTGTATTCGATTAGCTCGGAAAATCCGGATCAGGACGGCAGCACCTGGGTTGCCACCACATCTTGCCAGCGCCACCCATTGTGCAGGACCGTGCGCGGCAGTTGGATTCCGCTCAAAATGCGGATGGGGGCATCTCCCGTGGTGAGCGACACCAACCACAACTCATTCGTGCTCAGGTCGGGCCGCTGACGGATCACAAACAGGTGCTCCATCCCCGCCCATACCACCTGCTTTTCGCTGGCTCCTGTGGGGAGTTCGATTTGCCGCAGTTTACCATCTTGCAGCGCGAAGACGTACAGGCCCTGCCCTTCCGGCGCACCGGCGACCGTATAAGCCAGCCAGGCCCCATTCGGGGACCATGCCGCGCCTTGCGGCCAGGGGATTTGGTCGGGGATGGGCTGGCGCGCCTGCTCCGCGAAATTGACCGCCACGAGCTGATCTTCGTACACGAGCGCCATTCCCTGTGCGCTGACCGGCCACAACAAGCGCGTGCCCTGCGCCAGCGAATGTCCTTCGACCGGTGTGGCGCTGTGCGCGGCCATGTCGATCTGGTAAAGCTGCGTGGAACTGCTGTCAACATCGGCGTTCATATCCCAGGCCAACAGCGCCGTATTGTCCCCCACCCAGGCGGTCGGGATCAGGATTGCGGAGCCGGGATCGGCGTTCTGGGCAACTTCAACGCGGTAACCAGTCGCCACGTCGAGCCGCCACAACCCTTGCTGAAGACGCGGGCCACCTTGCGTGGGCAGCGGCACGACGGAAGCGTACGCCAGCTGCTGGCTGTTCGCCGTCCAAACAGGCACGCCCCACGCCGCTTCCTCTGGCGGAACCATCACGCGGCTAGTCTGACTGGCGACATCGAACACAGCCAACTGCCCGGCCCCGTCCGTATACGCCAGCATCTGGCTATCCGGCGACCAGGCCCAATCCGCCATTTCGTTCACGTCAAATTGCACCCGCAGGCCGCCGTCGAAAGTCTGGACAATTTGCAGCGCCTGCCCGTCCTGGAAAGCGAGCCAACGTCCGTCGGGTGAAAAGCAGAGATTGCGCGGCTGCTGCACACGGTCAAAATGAGCAACGACGCGCACATCACCCGGTGCGAGGCGCGCCACCACCAGGCTGTCCGGTGCCACGGCGGCGATGATAGAAGCTGGTCCTGTATAACTGTCTGTCAATTCCAGACCGCGCAAGGCCGCCGTATCACCGATCGGAAAGACCGATACAAGCACGAATACCAGCAGCACCGTCAGAATGAGTGGAGATACACGCGGGAAAAATTCCTGGGTCCGGTACCACAACGTGACGCGGCGCGGGGGTTTGCGCCATTCTTTGGCGATGTGATCGAATCCCAGCTTCGCGCTGGGCTGCACCGGGTCTAGCTCCCGATGCAGGTCTCCAGAAAGCTTTCGGCAAAACGCCTCCAACTCCATCACGCGCATGCGGCAGTCCGGGCAGGCTGCAAGATGCTGCCGAATGGCCTGTTCGTCATCCGGCAGTAGTTGCCCCAGCACATACTCGTGCAGGGTGACATCATCATAATGAGTGTCGTTCAGCGGATGGTCTCCGTGGCCAACCATCGGACTTGTTCATCTCCCAGATGGGCTCGCAGTTTTTCGATCGCCAAGCGCAAACGAGAACGCGCTGTGTTGAGCGAGCAGCCCATAATGTCGCCCATCTCTTTATACGTACAATCGCCATAAAACCGCAAGACGATTGCTTCACGGAGTTTTGGGCTAAGCTGCACGAGCGCACTTTCAAGGCCGCCTTCAGTTTCGCGGCGCATGTAGTGTGCCTCTGGGCCGGGCGTATGATCCTGAATCTGGTTTCCCATACCCAACCACTGTGTAATAGAAATGCTGGGCAGAATCTTACGACGACGCTTGTCTCGTGCCCTACTCACAGTGATGGTATGCAGCCATGTACTAAAGCTGCTCAATTCTGAATTATAGCGATGGATATTGAGCAACGCGTAGGTGAGAGCATCCTGGGCGACCTCTTCAGCATCTGACTCATCGCCCAACAGCCCCAATGCCAGCCGAAACGTGCGAAGCTGGTAGAACTCGAAGACTTGTCTGGCAGCGCGCTCGTCGCCGCCTTGTGCGTGGCGAATCAAAAGAGCTTCGTCCATCGTCTGATTGCCCATATGTAGTTTAGTGAGGAATTTGTTACTGCCCTATACCGTATAATACGCAGTCAGCCGCCATTTTGTTCACTACCAGCCAAAATTGGCTGTCCAGTGCCGGGCGCCTAAGACTTCCTCGCCGTCTAAAACGTCCCGGCCCAGGCGGATTCGTAAACGACACGACCACGTTTCACAACCGTCTTGACCAAATTCGTTCCAAATCGATAGCTCAAGTGGCGGTAGTCCGGCACATCCCACACCACCAGATCTCCCAGTTTACCCACTTCCACACCACCGATGGTGTCACCGCGCCCAATGGCATACGCGGCGTTGAGCGTGGCGGCGACCAGTGCCTGCGCCGGGGTCAGATGCAGGTAGCGCGCGGATAAAGCCATCACAAACTGCATACTCTCGTTCCACCCGGTGCCCGGGTTACAGTCTGTGGCAATCGCCAGGGCTGCGCCGCTGTCCAACATCTTCTGGGCCGGTGTAAAACGCGTGTGTCCCAACCCGAAGGGCGTACACGGCAGCGACACAGCGATCGTATTCGAACCGCCCAATGCCGCGATGTCCTCGTCCGGCGTCACAACCAGGTGATCGGCTGACACCGCGCCCATCTCCGCCGCCAGGCGTGCCCCGCCCAGCGACTCAAATTCGTCCACATGAATTTTGAGCGCCATGCGATATGTTTTGGCCGCTTCCAAAATGCGTCGCGTTTGCGCCAGATTGAACGCGCCAACCTCGCAGAATACATCACAGAACAACACGCCCGGCCAGTTTTCGTCACCCCAGGCCGCGATCGCGGGCAACATCTCCGACACGACCCGATCGACATAGCCGTCCACGTTGTCTGAAAATTCCGGCGGGACTGCGTGCGCGCCGAGAAAAGTCGGCACGAGATCGATCGGATGTTCCATATCGAGCAGCGCGATCGCGTTCAAGAGCGCGATCTCGGTTCGGGTATCAAGCCCATAGCCCGTCTTGCACTCGACCGTCGTCGCGCCGTGCGCCAGCATCCCGTTAAGCCGCCGCTTCGACTGCTCAATAAGTGTGTCCAGAGTAGCGGCTCGTGTATCGCGCATCGTGCGGTTGATACCCCCACCCGCGGCCATGATCTGCTGGTAGGTTACCCCCGCGATCCGCTGTTCGAATTCGTCTGCACGATGCCCCGCCCAGACCAGATGCGTGTGGGGATCGACCAACCCCGGCGTGACGAGACGCCCCGCGGCGTCCAACGTCTCGGCAGCAATGTAAGTCGCGACCAATTCGTCCGACGAACCGACTGCTACAATCACGTCGTCGTTGACAGCTACGGCGGCGTGATCCAGCAACCCCAGGTCACCCAGAGCGCGACCGCGCTGCGGCCCTCCATTATGCGACGGAATCGTGCACAACTGGCCAATATTATGAATGAGTAGGTCTATTTTTTTGCCCATGTTTTCCAGTGTAGCACAAGATAAAACGCGGGCATAGCCACCCGCCGCCCGGCGTGGTAGGATCGAACCCTATTATCCGATCCGCAGCCGTTGAGATCACCAAAACATATGGACATCGACATTTTGACCTTGTTCCCTGAGATGTTCGACGGCCCACTAACCGAGAGCATTCTCAAACGCGCCCAGGAAAAACACCTGATCACGGTGCGTCGTCACAATATCCGCGACTACGCGACTGACAAACACCGCACAGTCGATCATACCCCGTATGGCGGCGGCGGGGGCATGGTTATGCTGCCGGAACCGCTGATCGCCGCCGTCGAGGATGTGCGCGGAACGGATACACAGGCACCGGTGATTCTGCTCACGCCTCAGGGGCGCGTGTTCTCGCAGCGCGTCGCGCAGGAACTGGTCGCCCACCCGCGCCTGATCCTGGTTTGCGGACGCTACGAAGGCGTGGACGAGCGCGTGCGCCAGTCGGTCATCACCGACGAGATCAGTATTGGGGATTTCGTCATCACGGGCGGCGAGCTGGGTGCTATGATCATCGTGGACGCCGTCGCGCGCCTCATCCCCGGCGTACTAGGGGCGCTGTGGGGCGCGGAAGAAGACTCGCACGCCATGGGCTTGCTGGAATATCCCCATTACACGCGCCCGGCGGTTTTCCGAGATATGCCTGTGCCGGAGGTGCTGCTCAACGGTAATCACGGCGAGATCGAGCGCTGGCGGCGGCGTGAAGCGATCCGGCGCACATGGCAGCGCCGCCCGGATATCTTGCTGACAGCCAACCTGTCGGACGCTGAGCGCTGGTTCCTGGCCGAGCTTGCCGAAGCGGACGCCGCCTCCGCTGGAAAATAGCGGCGTATGTCGGCTTTTGTGATCTATCACCGCTTGCCGTGACTCTGGCTTGACGGGTGCCCCGCAATCCTTTACAATTCTGAGCCGGTATCCAGACGGAGAGTCTAGGCTGGGTTATGTTCGAGAGCCTGAGCGACCGCCTCCAGAATGTCTTCGAACAACTGGGGCGTAAAGGCAAGCTGACTGAGGATGACGTATCCGCCGCGATGCGGGAAGTGCGCATGGCGTTGTTGGAAGCGGACGTCAACCTCAAAGTTGCCAAAGACTTCATCAACCGCGTGAAAGAACGCGCGATCGGCGCTGAAGTTCAAAAGAGCCTCAAGCCGTCCCAACAAGTGATCAAGATCGTTCACGAGGAATTGATCGAGACACTGGGACAGCCGGGACGCCTGAACTTGAGCGGCCAGACGCCGCGCGTGATCATGTTGGTGGGGTTGCAGGGTTCTGGTAAAACGACGACCGCCGCCAAGCTGGCTGTGATGTTACGGCGCGATGGACGGCGGCCTTTCCTCGTAGCAGGCGACACGTACCGTCCCGCCGCTGTTGACCAGTTGGTCACGCTAGCGAAACAGACCAACATGCCCTACTACGAAGAAGGCACTTCAGCCTCGCCACCAGATATCTGCGTGCGCGGGCTGGAAAAAGCCAGAGCGGATGACGCCACCGTCGTGATTCTGGATACGGCGGGCCGTCTGCAAATCGATGACGAGCATGATGGCCGAACTCGAAGCGATTCGGGATCGCACCAAGCCCGCCGAAGTGCTGCTGGTCGCCGATGCCATGACCGGCCAGGAAGCCGTCCGCATTGCAGAGGGCTTCAACGAGCGTGTCGGGCTGACCGGCCTGATCCTGACCAAAGTGGACGGTGACGCCCGCGGCGGTGCAGCGATCTCCATGCGCGCGGTCACTGGGCGTGCCGATTAAGTTCATGGGCACGGGCGAGAAGCTCGATGGTTTTGAGCCGTTCCACCCCGATCGTTTGGCGTCGCGCATCCTCGGCATGGGCGACATGCTGACGCTCATCGAACGCGCCGAACAGTCGTTTGATGAAGAAGAAGCCGAACGTCTCCGGCGCAAGATGATCAAGAACCAGTTTACGCTGGAAGATTTCTTGAAGCAGCTTCAGCAGATCAAGCGCATGGGATCGATCGGCCAGATTTTAGATATGCTGCCCGGCATGGGCCGCCTGCGCCAACAGTTGGATATCAACAACGAAGAGGCGCAGCAACAGCTCAAAAAGGTCGAAGCCATCATCTACTCGATGACACCTTCGGAACGGCGCAATCCCAAAGTCCTAAATGCGAACCGCAAGCTGCGCATTGCCGCAGGCAGCGGCACCAGTGTTCAAGACATCAACGCGCTGCTCAAACAGTTTCGTGAGATGCAGCGTATGATGAAAATGATCGGGAAGGGGAATATGCCCCGCATTCCCGGCATGTTTAAATGACCGCTTCGGCTGTAAGGCAGTCCTTCCCTGCCTCCCTCGGGCGGTATGCGGTACCTTTCTCACCTGTGCAGGTCTGTGACCTGTACTACACAGGTGATCAACCTAACGTATAAACCTTCGAGCAAGGGACAGGTGGAACACCATGGTTCGTATTCGTCTGCGCCGTGTTGGGCGCAAAAAACAACCCAGCTACCGTGTTGTCGTGGCAGATCGCGCGCAGCCCGCGCGATGGTCGCTACATAGAGATCATCGGCTTCTATAACCCGCGCACCCAGCCGGGCACGATCATTGTCAAGGAAGACCGAGCGCTCTACTGGTTGGGCGTTGGCGCTCAGCCCAGCGAACCCGTCACCCGGCTGCTCAACAAAATCGGCACGTTGAGCCGTTACGAACGTCTGCGTCAGGGCGAAGCCCTCGAAACGCTGGTTGCCGAAGCTGAAGCCGCCGCCGAGGCGCGCAGCACGACCAGCCCCAAGACCCGGTACCCGGCCAGAAGCAAGGCCGAAAAAGCCGCGGCAAAAGCAGCCAACGCCGAAGCGAATGCCGAAGCCAACACTGAGGCGAGTGTCGAAACCAACGTCGAAGCCGAAGCCGTCGTCGACGCCAGTGCTGACGACGACGTGGAAGTTGAGGCGGAAGTTGAAGCCCCAGCCGAAGCGAGTGAAGAACCCGCCAGCGCGGAGTAAGCAGCGCACTCTGCGCCGGGAATCACTACGCTGGATTTACCAGCTTGCGGGCGGCACGCGCTGTAGTGTCGCCCGCTTGTCAGTTTTGTGAACCGTTCCGCTCTGTGACCATCACACCCGGTTATGTGTTCAAGCGAGGCTGTAGAACAACATCATGAAAGAACTGGTCGAATATATTGCCAAGTCGTTGGTCGAAGATCCTTCGCAAGTCCAGGTCAATGAGATCAACAAGGGTGGCATGACGGTCTTGGAATTGGAAGTCGCCCAGGAAGATATGGGCCGCGTGATCGGACGCAATGGTCGCGTCGCCAATGCGATCCGCGTGTTGGTGCGCGTACAGGCGGCCAAGCTTGGCAAACGTATCACGTTGGAAATTGTGTAGGCGTGGGCGCTGCCCCCTTCACCCAATCGTGATGGCATCTACTCCACACCCCACCAACCAACCCCCTTTCCTGCTGTTAGGAAAGGTCTTGCGCCCGCATGGCGTGCGCGGCGAGCTGCGCGTCGACGTTTTGACGGCCTACCCTGAACGTGTCGTCCCCGCGATGGTCGTCTTTTTGGGCCGTCAGCCGGAAGACCTCAAGTCGGCTGTTGCCTATCAGGTAGAAGGCGTCCGCCCACATCACCAGTATCTGATCCTGAAACTCGAAGGCATCTCCGATCGCGACGCCGCCGATTTGGTCCGGGATCACTACGTTATGATCGGTCTGGACGACGCCGTCCCACTTGACGAGGACGAATTCTATCTATTCCAGGCCATTGGGCTGGAAGTTTACGCCGATGATGGCGAGCATCTGGGCCATGTCACTGAAATACTCGAAACCGGGGCCAACGATGTATACATTGTGAACGGCCCGCGCGGCGAGATTCTGCTGCCATCCATTGACGAGTGCATTCTGGATATCGATATAGAGGCCGAGCGCATGACGGTCCATATACCGGATGGTCTGCTCGACCGGTAACGTCGTTGGCACGCGCGGGACGGTCTCTGCGGCTGGCTTGACAGCTCTTCTGCCCCCTGTTATGCTGAATCTCCTCTGCACGCCGTCATAAGGGCAACCCGCCATGAGTACCCGCAAATACTGGTTGGGCTTCAATGTGGTCAAGGGCATCGGGCCGCTGCGCACGCGGGCGCTGCTCCGACGCTTCGGCGACCTTGAAACGGCGTGGACAGCTTCGGAAGCTGAGCTGTCGGCTGCCGGATTGGATCGCCGCACCTTAGAACACTTCCTCCAGGCGCGGCGTACCGTCGACCTTGACCGGCTCGGGGACGATCTTGACACGATGGGCGCTGCTGCGCTCACCCTTGATGATCCGGATTACCCCGCCCTGCTGCGCGAACTGCCCGATGCTCCCCCCGTGTTGTATGTTAAAGGTACTCTGGTCGATGCTGATCGCTGGGCGGTGGCTTTCGTGGGCACGCGCCGGGCGACCACTTATGGGCGCGACGTCACGGCGCGGCTGGCCGGGGCACTCGTCTCAGCGGGGATCACGATTGTCAGCGGTATGGCACTTGGGATCGACGCAGCCGCCCACAAAGCTGCGCTGGAATCCGGCGGGCGTACCATTGCCGTGTTGGGTAGCGGGATCGACGTCCTCTACCCGTCCGAACATCGCAAGTTGGCTGCCGCGATCATGGAATCCGGCGCTGTGGTCACCGAGTTTCCACCCGGTACGCCGCCTGAAGGCAAGAATTTCCCAGTCCGCAACCGCATCATCAGCGGTCTCTCGCTGGGCGTGCTGGTGGTCGAAGCGCCCGCCAGCAGCGGCGCGCTGCTCACCGCCGACATCGCCGCCGACCAGGGGCGCGACGTGTTCGCCGTGCCGGGGAACATCACCGCGGCGAACAGCCTGGGCACCAACCGCCTGATCCAGACGGGGGCCAAATTGGTGATCGAGGCGCAAGATATTTTGGATGAACTCAACCTGACGCGCACTACGGTGGAGACCCGCACGCAGATACGTGCCATCGCTCCGGGCAACGCGACAGAAGCCTCGCTCACCGAATGTCTGAGCGACGAACCACTGCACATCGACGAATTGTGCCGCCTGTCGGGCCTGCCGATCGTACAGGTCAGCAGCGCGTTAGCCTTGATGGAATTGAAAGGCATGGTGCGGCGGATAGAAGGGATGCTTTATACTCTGTCCAATGGCGCAGGCGATCACTATCGTCTGGATTGAGCGTCGCCACGGCATTACGTTACCCCATTCCTCACGATCACTTCCCAACGGGAAAGCGGATTGAAAGACCCGGTTTGGGGTATTGTTTACCTGGGGACGACTTAAACCCGGACCTGAGCCTGCCGTGTTAGGATTTTGGTTGCCGCAACGAAAGGGCGGGCCTTAATGGAAAATCTTTATGCCTTGATCATGGCCGGTGGTGGCGGAACGCGCCTGTGGCCGCTTAGCCGCAAAGATCGACCTAAACAGATGCTGTCATTGGTCGAAGACCGTACCATGTTTCACATCGCGGTGGACCGCTTAGCCCCCATACTGCCCCCACAGCGTATTTTCGTTGTTACGGGGGCCAGCCACGTGGAGTCGCTGCGCGCCGACGTGCCGGACTTACCCGCTGATAACTTCGTCGTCGAGCCGTTCGGCATGAACACCGGTCCAGCCGTTGGACTGGGGATCGCGCATATCTTGCGGGCCGATCCTGAAGCGGTGATCGCCGTGCTGACGGCAGATCAGTATATCGCCGACGAAGCCAAGTTCTGCCGGGTATTATCTGCCGCCGGAGAATTGGCGAGCCAGGGCCACATCGTCACGCTCGGCATAACGCCGACGTTCCCGGCCACCGGCTATGGTTATATCAAACGCGGGGATGCCTTGGCCCAGGTCGGGGAATTCCAGACTTATCAAGCCGCCAGCTTCCACGAAAAACCCAATGCTGAAACAGCCCAGGCATTTCTGGACAGCGGTCTTTATAGTTGGAACAGCGGCATGTTTATTTTCCGCGCCGATCACCTGATGAGCGAATACGAACGGCAGCAGCCGACCTTGTACGGGCTGCTCAGCCCGATCGCCGCCGCCATTGGACGGGACGACTACGCGGAGGTGCTCAACACGCAGTGGGGCCAGATGCCCAAATTGTCAATCGACTACGCCATTATGGAAAAAGCACCCCATATGGCCGTTATCCCGGTCGAAATGGGCTGGAGCGACATCGGCACGTGGAAAACGTTATTTGAAGTCCTCGAAGGGGATCAACAGGGCAACGTGTTGCGCGGACGCGCACATAACCAACACATCCAGATCGACACAGCCGAAACGTTGATCGTGAGTGATCGCATGGTGGTCACGATCGGCGTGCAGGATATTGTCATTGTGGACGCAGGCGACGTGGTGCTGGTGTGCCACCGCGACCGCTCGCAGGACGTGCGGCAGGTGGTCGATCAGCTTAAAGCTAAGGGACTTGATGCGCTGGTATAGGCGCGCACGCGATGGTCATTGTTGCGGCTACGATTGATTTGCATTTGCCGGGAATACGCTCGCTCAAAGAAAAGCGCAGCGTGCTCAAATCGCTGATCGCGCGGCTGCACAAACAGTTTAACGTGGCCGTGGCGGAAGTCGATCTGAACGATGTGTGGCAGTCGGCGGCGTTAGGAGTGGCAGTTGTCAGCACGTCCAGCGCACACGGAGAAGCCGTGCTTGAACAGCTTCTCCGCTGGATTGAGCACAACCGGCCCGACGTGGAGATCGAGGATCACACGATCGAGATCATTCACGCCTGACCGCACCGTGGGTTAGCTCTCGGTGATAATCTCGATCGCGTCGATGCGCTGGCGCAGCGCGACCGAACGATCGGCCTTGTCCTGGAGCGCAGTACGCTGCGCCTGATAGCGGTCGCGCAGCACGCTGAGCTGGCTAAACACAGGCGAAAGAATCTGCTGCCCATATTGCAACAACCGGCTGCGCTCGCGGTTGGTCAGGTCCACCATCGCCTGATGGTAACTGGTCCGCAGCGCCTCAAGGCGCTCTTCAAGCTCGCGGGTGGCGTCACGCTTGATCTTGCGCCAATACAACACCGCCGCCGCGCCGCCTCCAAAGAGCAGTGCGGGTCCCAACACCAGCGTGCCCAGCACACCAGTCGTCGTGGCGATGACAGCCCCATGCGCCGCCACGCCCACGACCACTGCCAGAATCCCAGCCATGACTGCCGTAAAGCCTGCCGTAAAACCGACGAGATTGGCGCGAAACGTGTTGCGCAGATTTTCGGCCAGACTGTTATCGGTATACGTTTTAAGTTCAGCGTCCGCGATCGCGATAGCCTCTTGCAGCGCAGTCCGCTGTTCGGCGTACCCGGTCGCATCTACCGATCCGATCTCTTGGCTCAGCTTCGTTTCGAGATCGGTCAGCCGGTCCAAGATGCTGCGCCAGTAGCGCCGGCTGCTGTCCACAACTTCATTCACGTACTGCTCGGAGATGGTCGCGATCTGGTCGATGGCTGTGCCGACGACTTGTTTTTCGAACTGCGCGCGCATCGCGTCGCGATCCAACGTGCGGCTGGCCCGCTGCACGCGCAGATTGGCATCGATGAACTGCTGTCCGCGCGCCCTTATCTCGTCAAACACACGATCAATGTCGCGCTGGGCAATCGTAAGCTGATCGTCCAACGTGACGGCCTGCTGTTCCAGTTCCTTGCGCAGACTTTCCGCCAGCATCGTATCACTCGTGATCAGCCCGATCTGTTCTTCCAGCGTCGCAGTGTGCTTGCGAGCGAGGCTGTCCAAAAAATCAAGCTGAGCATACAGCTTTTGCTTGGCGGGCGGCACCCGTTCCAGCAGCGAACGCAGATGCTCTCGGACCGCGTTCATCGACCCGGGATCATTCGACGCGGGGGAGAACAACCCGCCCCCTTTTTCTTTGAGGGCCTGCCGCGCCGATACCATGAAGATTTGCGGGCGCAGATCGAGCAGCTCCGAAAGCTGCTGCTGCACAAAACCGCGTACCTCTTTTTGCTCGCGCCTGTCGACCAGATCCATCTGGTTGATCACGACCACGATTTTCTTGCCATAATCGCGGGCCAGTTCCAGATACATCCGTTCCGTTTCGGCCAACGCACGTTTGGCCGAGAGTAGGAAGATTACGAGATCGCTCCGGCTGAGAAAGCTCTTCGCGATCTGCTCATGCTTGCGGAACACGGATCCTGTGCCAGGTGTGTCCACGATGACCACGCCGGGGCCGCCCGTGTTAGGATGCTGCCACTCGCGCACGACGCCCCCTTCGCGCGGCGTGAACTCACTGTGGCGGTTGGCCGACCAGCGAATCAGCTCGATCGCGTCCGTCGTGGGAGTGATGCCCATCGGCAACAGCTCGTCGCCTATCAGCGCGTTCACAAAGGTAGATTTGCCCGCGTTGAACTCACCGACGACTACCACCATGAAAAACATGTCTTGCAGGTCAGCGGCATTTTGCTGAAGACGTTTTTTGTCCTCGGCATTGTTTTCGCCCAATTGCCCCACGATCTCTGCCGTTTCATGCAGCAAGCGGACTTCCTGCTCGCGGGCGTCAGCGATAGGACCTTCCAGTACGATACTCGTCATACGTGTGCCTCATCCTCAGCCGCACGGGAACCGCGTTTGATCTGTTCCAGATCGGCCAGTTCGCTCTGAAGCTGTATCAAGGTTTGCTGCTGGTCCATCAGGTCGATGCGCAGCGCCCCCAACTGTTCCGACTGGGAACTGATCAAGCGCGTGAACGGCCCGGTCGCATCGCGCCGCAGCCGCACCCCGTGCGCGACAAGATCATTCGCCGCGCGCTCCAAGATTTCAAGGTAATCATCGCGTAGATCGTGCAACCGGTGGACATAACGGCGGCGGATTAACCAGCCGCGCAGCGGTACCAGCGCCAGTCCGAACAACACAAAACCCACGCCCACCGCAAAGGTGAGCACCATGCCAGACGCATCGGGCATCGTCCCTGAGAACGCCCCGGCTGCCGCCGACAAGACCAGACACAGCGTCAGGACTTCCCACACGGCCAACATGATCAGCGCGTTGCGCAGCATCCGATCCAGGCGTTCCGTCTCAAAGCGCTGCGCATCCCGAAGCAAATCATCAAGCTTGCCGCGCACGTCGCGCAAAAAACTACGCTCGTAGTGGAGCGGCGTCTGGACCTTGCCCACCACCTTATTCAACAAGTTGGGGGGCAGTTTCTGAACGGCCCCGCGCGTGTAATCCACCAGATCGTCAATATCCTGCAGGTCGCGCCCCTCGAGCAGCGGCCCCATGCGATCGACCACCTGGGGGATATGTTGCAGAGTTTCGCGCACTTTGAATTGTTCAAACGCCGACTCCGCGCGGGTTTGACCCCGGAAGCGGCGCAGCAAGCGCGCCACCCCAATGATCTCGCCCAGACCGCCAAAAAACAGCGCGATCCCGCGCGAAAACTGGAAGAGATCGGCGATGGCTTCGTCGCCCCGACCGGCGGCTTCATCCCACGTCCGGCGGATTTCGTCCAGCGTGTCTTCGACGTTCTTCTCCTGTTCGCGGTGACCCTCCTCGATCTGCCGCTCGATATTTTCGACCGTTTTGCGGTGCTCGTCCAGGACGACCTGCTGATCCTGGACGCAAGCCAGCGCCGTCTTGGTGACGTTCTGGCAAATCTGCACTGGTGTCTCAAGTTTCTGGCGGAAGCGTTCCACGTCGCCCAACGTCTCGCGGATGTACTCCTCCATCTCCGCGAAGCCGCTCTCGTCCCACGCGATCTCGTCACGCGGCTGTTCCTGCTGGGCGGCCAATGCCTGCCGGGCCGATATCAGCCAGATCAACGGATCGATCCCCAGGAGTACGCGGCTCTGCTCGCGGACAAACTCGCGGACCCGATCGCGGTCCTCAGAGTTCAACAAATCGATCTGATTCACAACGACGATCACTCGCTTGCCGAACGTTTTGAGCTGCTTCAGATATTCCAGGTTGCTCTCGGTGAACACCTGGGTGGCTATCATCACCAGCAGCACGACGTCCGCCCGGTGCATGAAGCGCCGCGTAACATCTTCATGGGCGCGGAACACGGAATCCAGGCCCGGCGTGTCGACCAGGCTGAGATTTTGCAGCAGCGAGCTGGGATGAAACACCGTCTCGATGTCGCCCGCCCGCGTGCGCTGGACCTCCGTGCCGTAGCGCACGATCATAATGTGGTCGGTGGTCGGCGTCGGTCCCGCGACCATGACCTCCTGGCCCAGCATGGCATTGATGATGCTGGATTTGCCAGAGCCAAACGGCCCTACCAACACCATCAAGAACGGGTGGTTGGTATGGAACAGTGCATCGCGCACCTGTTCCATTTCATCGTCGCCCAACCCATCCACCCGCCCCAAGATATCAAGCAGGCCGGTAATGTGTTCGTGTTCCTGCCGCCGGATGGACTCATACCGGCTTAGCAGCTTACCCGGAAGTTGTTCGGACTCCACGCTACACCTGCCGATCGAGTCATGATAAGGTTTGCATGTACCTCTGCAAGCCCATAAGGTTAATGCTTGTCCGGCGCTTTGACCTGAACCGGACTCGTGCCGGGGAAATAGTCGCGCAGGATCGATCCGCCGATAAACTCGCGCAGCAGAGAATTGTCGGGTACGAGCTCCGGATCCATCGTTTTGAGCCAGCCCAAGATCGACAGCAGCCGCCGCGCTTCAATGTAATGTGGCTGCCACGGCTCGACCTGCAACAGCAGCGGTTCGGCCAGCGGACGCAGGATTGCCAGTTCATACACCAGCGCCGAATTGAACATCACGTCGGCATTTTCTTGGTGTGGAAAAATGTTGCGTTTCTCACCGCGCCGGACGCTTTCCCAACGCGACAGTGTATCCAACGCAGTATAGCCCCGGTAGGTGGCATCACGCACCACGCGCCGGATCAACCGCACGTCCGTTGTCGGGACGCGGTTGTGGCGGTCGATATTGAGCTGCGTCAGGGCCGAGACATAGATGCGGTACGTGCTCTTCGTGGGGAGCGCCTGCACCAGCTTGGGATTTAACCCGTGAATACCTTCGACGATGAGAATATGATCATTTGAAAGCTGGACATCCGCAGTCTCGAATACCCGCTTCCCGCTCACAAAGTCAAAGCGGGGGATACGCACCGGCTGGCTGTTCGTAAGCGCCAAAACCTGGCTGTTGAACAGATTGATGTCGACCGCTCCTAACGCTTCGAAATCGAACTCGCCGTTTTCGTCGCGCGGCGTCATATCGCGATCCACGAAATAGCGATCCATTTCCAGCGTGTACGGCTTCAACCCGTGCGCCATGATCTGGACGGCGAGACGCTTGGAGAAAGTTGTCTTTCCCGACGACGACGGCCCGGCAATCAACACCAGCCGCAGCCCGTCCATGTGCCGTTCAGAGATCTGCGACGCAATCTGCGCGATGTGCAGTTCATGCAGCGCCTCGTTGACCAACACGAGCTCACGCGATCGCCCGTCGCGGATCGCCTGGTTCAAGTGTCCGATGTCCTCGACACCCAACAGGCTGAGCCATGCCTCCGTGCGGCGGAAGACTTCGGTCAATTGAGGGGAGCTGGTCTGCGGGCGCAACACATTCGGACTCTCGCGGCGCGGATATTGCAGGATAAACCCATCCGCCTCCGGTCGCAGATCAAACAACGGAAGATAACCCGCGTTGGGAACCATATACCCGTAGAAGTAATCGACTTCACCGCGCAGCGTGTAGATCGTCAGATAGTCTTTTTGCCGAAATTCTAGCAGGCGCACTTTGTCATCGTCACCACACGCCGCGAACATCGATACCGCTTCGTCGAGCGGCATCTGGTGCCGGGTGATCGGAGCTTTCGCCTCAACGATCTCGGCCATGCGCTGCTTAATCGCCGCGATTTCCTCCGGCGTAAACGGATCGCGCCCACGCACCTTGCAGAAATACGCGCCGCTTGGCAGCGAATAATCGATCAAGACCTGTATGCCAGGGAACAACTCATCGGCGGCGACTGTCAACAAAAAGGCCAGAGAGCGGCGGTAGATACGACCGCCGTCGCCGGAGTCCATCCTCACGAGCTGCACGCTGATGTCATGCCGGACCGGCATTGTCAACTCACGTAGTCGCCCATCGACCACCGCCGCGACAGCGGTCGGCGAGGTTGGAGTCTGCTGCTGGTTATACATCTCGACAAATGCTTCTAACGGCGTTTCAACCGGCCCCTCCATAATGACATCACCTGGAAATGTCACCTGGACCGATGTACGCGGTTCGGCACGACATACGACTGTCTTTTGGGCTTCCATGGGTTTGATTATCTCATCGACCTCGTTACGACACGGCGCAGCATGCGAAGTCTGCGCACTCATTCCAAGACAATAACGACACCGCCGCGAGGTGCGGTCTGAACCATCAACGTTGAGCCTTCCAGAAAAACTTCGGTCTCACCAAATACTACGCGGGTCTGATGCGCATCCCCCACCGGAATGGCGAGCGTGGCGGCACTTGAGGCCGTGTTGAACACTACTACCAGCCGCTGCCCCTCGTAGACACGCTCGTAGGCATAGCTGTCGCCTTCGGCCAGCAACGTGCGATAGGTACCACGTCGCAGCACGGGATGAGCCTTGCGCAATTGGATCGTCGCCCGGACATAATCGAGCAAATCCGCGTTCCATTGACTGTGATCCCAGGGCATCGCGCCGCGACAACCCGGATCATAACCGCCCGTCAAACCGACTTCGTCACCATAGTAGACCGTGGGCGCACCCGGCATGGTCATCTGGAACAACATCGCCAGCTTCAGAGCGGAAACGTCGCCCTGCACCATGTTGATAAAACGCGGCATATCGTGGCTGCTCAACAGATTCAACTGCGCGGTCGTGATCTCCCAGTCGTACAGGCCGAGCATCCCTTCGATTTCCTGCGCAAAATCCGCGGCGTTGATCGGCTTGGGCGGGGGATAAGTTCCCCCGAGCCAGAGCGGAGCCAGCGAGCGGGATCCGAAAAATGCGATTGCGGCACGCGTCTGGATGTAATTCATCACTGCGTCGAACTGATCCCCCTGGAGCCAGCGCCGCGCCTCTACCCAGATTTCACCCACGATGTAACCATCTGGGTTATGGGCGCGCACCCGGCGGCGGAACTCCTGCCAGAACGCATCATCATTGATTTCTGCCGGGACATCCAACCGCCAGCCATCAATACCGAACTTGATCCAGTATTCGGCCACGCTGAGGATGAACTCGCGCACCTGGGGATTGTCGGTATTGAGCTTGGGCAATGCATGCAATCCTACCCACGCCTCATAATTGGGCTTCTGCGTGTGGTCGTATGCGTTAAGCGGGAAGCCCTTCACAGTGAACCAATCCAGATAGGGCGACGCCTCCCCACATTCCAGGATGTGGTTGAACTGGAAGAATCCCCGGCTGGCATGGTTAAATACGCCATCCAACACGACGCGAATCCCCCGTGCGTGCGCCGCGTCAAGCAGTTCCCGCAGGGCATCATTGCCCCCCAACAGCGGATCGACCTGGAAATAATCGTGCGTGTGGTAGCGGTGGTTGGAAGCCGACTGGAAGATAGGGTTGAAATAGATTGCCGTAATGCCCAGGTCGGACAAATAATCGAGATGCTCGGCAACACCCAGCAAATCGCCGCCTTTGAACCCATGCGACGTTGGCGGAGAATCCCATGCCTCAAGGTGCGATGGTTTGACAACGCGATCGCTTTTTGCAAAGCGATCGGGAAAAATCTGGTAAAACACAGCATCTTTGACCCATTCGGGTGTCTTGATCGGCGGGGCCACTACGCACTCCTGGGATATACGCTGCACAACAGAACTCATCGGGTGACAGGTACCAAGATGGTAACGCCTCCGGGCATACTAGGCAAAAGATACGCGAAGAATCCACCACTCTGATGGCTCGCCATTCGCGCGGAATGGTGCGTTTTCAGGGCGACCGAGGGCTAGGTCACATCATCGTCCACGAACTCGGGCGCGCTGGCATACTCCGGCGAAATCGCCATGAGCTGCTGTTCGGTCAACACCCGCCCGTTATAACTTTCGAAAAGAGCCGGGTTCTCGGTTCCATCGACCGCGTAACGCCAGCGCCGCCGGCCCACGTAACGCAGCACCGACCGGCAGTTGTCACAGCGCACCGTCCGGCGAACCCATGGGATTCCCAACACACGACGGCGTCGCTCATCCACGTAAAGATGCCCTGACTCGCACACCGGGCAGACCGTGAGGCTGAAGCCCGCACGATAGCGCGCCAAACTCGCTACCTGCATCGCGAAGATGCTGACGTAACCGAGCACCACCAGGCCAATAATTCCTGCCAAGACCCAAGCCGTACGCGACGGCCCGCCGGAGGCGGGTTCAGGTGCAGCGGCATCACCTTCCGACCCGGCTGAGCCATCGTCAGCCCCAGCGAGCGCGATGGCAGCCGGTGTAGGCGTTGGCGTTGGGGTTGCACTCTCAACCGGCGCAGTGGTTGGCGTATCCTGGGGCGTCGTGGTCGGCGTCCATGAAGGTACGACCGTCGCCGCGGCTGTATTGGTCACGCTGGCAGTGAATGTCGCCGTAGGCGAAGGCGCAAGAGTACGCGTCGCGGTCAGCGTAGGTATTGCCGTGGGCGTCAGGGTTGATGTGACGGTCGCAGAGGGCGTCTCCGTGGGCAGTTTCGTGCGCGTTGCGGTGGACGTCGGCAACGGCGTGGACGTATCGGTTGCGGTCAGCGTGGCTGCTGCCGTAGGTGTCTGGGTGAAAGTGGACGTTTCTGTAGCGGACGGCGTCACCGTTGGCGTATAGGACGCCGTTGCCGTCGGCGTAGGCACCGGCGTAGCTGTATCGGTCGCCGTCAGTGTAGGTACTGCCGTTGGCGTCTGCGTGAACGTGGCCGTTTCTGTGGCGGATGGCGTCACCGTTGGCGTATGGGACGCCGTTGCCGTCGGCGGGACGGGGGACGGGGTAACTGATGGTGTCGCGCTGGGCATCTGGGTGGGCACCGCCACGATCGCCGCCGGGCTGGTAGGGCTGGAGTTGAGCGTCAACGTAGGCAACTCCGTGCGTGTCGCCGTAGACGTGGGCACCGCAGATGGCGTAGTGGTCGGCGACTGCGTCCATGTCGGTGTGGAAGTCGCGGTCAACGTCACGGTCGCGGTGGACGTCCACGTCAGCGTGGGCACGGGGGAAGCAGTTTGAGTGGCGGTCGCCGTTGATGTCGGAGTCAATGTTTCCGTCGCCGTGGACGTCAGGCTGGGTGACGCCGTAGGAGTTGCGGTAGGCGTCAAGGTTGAAGTAGGCGTCGCGCTGGGCGTGTCGGTAGCTGTAGAGGTAGCCGTCGCGGTCGGCGTCTGCGTGAACGTGGCCGTAGCCGTTGGGAATGGCGTCAGCGACGGACGCGGCGTCCGAGACGGGGTCAGCGTGGGCGTGGCAGTCGGGCGCACAGGGACCGGCGTGAACGAGGGGGTCAGATTGGGCACATCCACTACCGGGAGCGCGTTGACGTCGCCGGTCCACGCCACAAGATCGTACCGTATCCAGCCGTAACCATCGCCAAATCGCACCATTACCCAGTCGTCTGCAGCGTCGTGCGCCACCGGATCGACGACATCGCCGGTAAACAGCATACCCACCGGCCAATACCCCTGGCCCGGTCCAGACCGCACAAAAGCGCCGTCCCCGCCGACATTGACCCAGTTGGCGTTCGGGGTATACGTGGGACCACCGGGCGTGTTGTAATACAAGGGCCGGGGAATTGGCGTTGGTGCGGGATCATCGATCACTGGCAGGTTGGCCACATTGGTACGCCAACTCACGCCATCTACGTGGACCCAGCCTTCTGTGTACAAATAGACGATCAGAATCCAGTCTCCCGCGTCGTTGCGCGCCAGGGGTTGCACCCATTCTCCTACGGCCAGCGCGCCGACGAGATCGTATTCCAGGCCAGGTCCGCCCCGCACATAGACTCCGTCATGCGCCTGCACCCAGTTGATGTTCGGGGTAGCGGTGGGGCCACCGTCCTGCGCCAGACCAACAGGGTTGAAGGCGCGCGCCACCAAGAGCACAGCGCACCCCATTACCAGCAGCCCTAGAACATGTCGGCGTCGCCACACGAAACGCATTGTGATTCCTCTACCCCTACCATCAGAACACGCTTATCCTACCACGGGCCCGCCTGCCGAACCAATAGGCGCATAGTACATAACGAAACGGTGCCGCACCCCTGCCAGCACGACACCGTCTGCGTTCCACGCTGTTCCAGCTTGACGCTGGTCCCGCGTTTGAGTTTATTGCGTTAGAAGGTAGGCCACCAGATCGTTGATTTCCTGATCGCTGAACTGCTGCGCAAACGTCTTTGGCATGATATCGGCAAATCCCTCGACCACGTAAGCGCTTGGATCAACGATGGATTCGTGCAGATAGTCCGCCGCAGTCATGCCGTCAACGCGCGTAGCAGCGCGCTCAGCGATGCCCGTCACTGCCGGGCCAGCGCCATCCTGCGCCCCATGACAGGCGCTGCACGAACTGGCGAAAATAGTCGCACCGTTGTCGGCATTACCGGTGGGTGCAGCCGCCGCCTGAGTGCTCTCGACCGGCGTTTCTGTCGCAGCGGGCGCTTCTGGCGTAGCGGGCTCGGTCGTGGGCGCCGGAGTCTCAACCGGAGCCGCTGTACCGCTCGAATCTGCCATAATGTACGCGACGAGTGCATCGATTTCCTGGGCACTAAACTGATCGGCGAATTGCTTCGGCATAATATCCGAGAACCCCTCGACCACGTAAGCGCTGGGATCGACGATGGACTCGTGCAGATAATCTTCAGCCGTCATCCCATCGACGCGCGTCGCCGCACGATCGGCCATCCCGACGAATGCCGGGCCAGCGCCGTCCTTATCCCCGTGACACGCGGTGCACGTTCCAGAAAACAGTTGTTCACCCGTGGCGACAAGCTGATCCTGGCTCGTCGCCGCGCCGCCCGCCGCCGGGGCAGGTGATGCCGTAGACACTTGCAGCGCGTCCACCAGCGCGGGCTGCTCACCGGGTGGCAGAGTCGGGATCGGCGTCAGGTCTTTAGCCAGCTTGCCGCCTACACACCCGCTCAGTAAGCCGACGGCCCCGATGACGCCCATAATCACTATCCAGGTTCGTTTGAACACGACTGACCTCCGTTTTTTCAGAGGGCATACGCCCTTGGCGTAGCTCCGCGAAAATCCGATAGAACTCACTGGGCGGTGGTGCCCGCCGCTGCCCCCAAACTGCGCACGTAATTCACGATATCCCAGGTTTCGCCCGGGGTGAGATTCTCCGCCAGACTCGGCATACGGTTCCTGCCATTTGTGATCGTCAGGAAGATTTCATCGTCCGATAGACTTTGAGGTCCAGGATCAACCAGGGCCGGAACCTCAGGGAAATATTTCCCGACGGTCGCGCCCTGCAAATCGCCGTTTTCACCATGACATATCGCGCAGTTGATGCCAAACAGAGTCTTGCCGCGTTCCAGGGATGCCGCCGTCGCTTCGACGCGTTTGGTCGCGGGTTGACCCGCGATCAGAACAGGCCCCTGAATCGGAATCGACTCCGGCGGTGCGGCCCGACGCGGCCCCTCTTGAGCTCCCACGGCGACCGAATCGCGCATGACGTTGACCCAGGGAAGCCGGATCACGTCGTAGGTCACCAGAACCGGGACGATCAGCGCGAATAAGCCAGCGGTGCTCACCCCGCCCCAGAACAACAGATGGCGGATGCCCTGCGGTTTGTATTCAGCAGCGTCCTCGCGTTTGATGACATGCGAGTGGTGCGTCTCGAAGACTTTGACAACCTGCTCTGCGACGGCATCGCCTGCGAGCACTTCAACGCCGATATAACCATCGGTGATGCGCTCGTCATACATATGGCGGGTCAGGATCGGAAAACGGTTTTGGAGCAGGAAACCAATAAACGTCGCGATCATGGTGCATAACGCAATCAGCTCGAAAAAGATGACCGCTGAGGGCGGTACAGGCGTCAGATCTTGACCGCCGACATGCGCCGGGTAGATCGCAGGCGTTCGAAAGGTGATGAACCAGCCCAGCAAGATGCCGGTCGCAGCACCGCCCAGTACATATGGCAAGTACCACAGACGCGCCGGTTTGCGTCCGAAAAAGGTGCTCGAGTAGGGCACGTTTGACAGCACGTTAACCTGTTCGTCTTTGACGCCCAGTTCGCGCACTTCGTCCACCACGTCAGCCGCGATATCGACATTATCAAACAAACCCAGCAGTAAAAAGTCGGCCATCACTTCCTCCTAGTGTCCTTCGGTACGGGTAGATACAACGGCCCGGCCAATACGACGCGCGCTTTGCATCGCCTGTCCATCGTAAACTTCCCATACGGGAATGATCGGAACGAGGCGAGTGAAGACAAGATGTACAGCAGCGCCAAAAACGAGAATGTGCCGATCGTGATGAAAATTTCGGGCAGATGCGGTGTGTAGTTCACCCAGTTGAAAGACAGTTCGGTGCGCGACAGGAACCCGGCCACGATCAAAATGCGTTCCAGGTACATGCCAATCTGGACAAACACGCAGACAATGAACATGGCGGGCAGCGACCTTCGCACGCGCCGCGACCACAGCGTGCCCACCGGAACGATGATGTTACAGAACAACATCAGGTAGAACAACGGCGCCGCCGGGCCGGTCAACATCTTTTGGATCATGACTTCTGGCGGCAGGTTGCCATACCAGTTGGTGATCCATTCGGCGAAGTAGAAGTAAATCCAGGTCAGGGACAGGAGGAGGAGGAAAATCCCCATCGCGTCGAAATGTTCTTCACGCATGAAGTACCCATAACGCATCGTTTTGCGGATGACAATCATGACCAGAATCACGGCGGCGACACCGGAAAACAACGCGCCGACCACGAAAAACGGGCCGAACATCGTGCTGTGCCAGCCGGGCTGGATCGCCATCGACAAATTCCACGACACGCCGGTGTGAACCGAAAACATCACCGGGATGATGACAAAGCTGATCGATATGTGCTGGCCCTCTCCAGCCGGTGCCATTCCGCTTCTGCACCACGCCATCCCATCGCCAGAGCACCATACAACTTATGCCGCCACCCGGTCGTGTGATCGCGTGCCATCGCCAGATCGGGGATCAACGCGAGGAACATGAACAGCGTGCTTCCGATAAGATAAGTCGTGATGGCGGTCATATCCCAGAACAAAGCCGAACGGAAATTCGGCCACAAATTGCGCTGGTTGGGGATCGGCAGCATATAATACAACTTCCAGATACGCCCGACGTGGACAAGCGGAAACAACGCCGCGCAAGCCAGCGCAAACAGCGTGACCGTCTCTGCCGCGCGGGCGATAGGCCGGCGAAAATCCATGTGCATCAGCCGCAGCGCCGCCGAGATAAACGTCCCGGCGTGGCCGATACCGATGAAGTAGATCAGGTTGGCAATGTACGGACCCCACATCACCGACCGGTTAAGCCCGGTGACCCCGATGCCGCTGACGACCTGCGTTGCCCAGGTACAAGAACAGCAGCGTCGTTCCTGCCCCCAATACCATCACCGCGATCCAGAACCGAGGGCTGGTTTTCTGCATTGTGGCGAGTACTTGCTCGTTGACTTCCGCAGGAGACCGCGGATCAAGCAGCAGGTGCTCTTCGCGCGCGTGCTCCATCTGGCGCGCCAGCCGCTCGTTTT
Organism: uncultured Chloroflexia bacterium; assembly: GCA_963826505.1. GTDB lineage: Bacteria > Chloroflexota > Anaerolineae > Aggregatilineales > Aggregatilineaceae > CAWGXG01. The sequence goes on along the minus strand of CAWGXG010000008.1, from coordinate 373,495 downwards.
CTGGCACAGGTTGCTGCCAGTAAGGGCCGCTCTCGCTTTACTCTCCAACATGTGTCTCACCACCTTTCAGGTAATAAACTGCCGGCTCAGTTCCCAGGCTCTCCAGCAGCTTGAACTGGCGCTCATCGGGCAGCATCTGGGCGACGCGGCTGTTCTTCGTCGGTCTTGTCGCCGAAGACCAGCGCGTCAGCCGGGCACGCCTGCGCGCAAGCCGGGATGACTTCGCCATCCTGCACGGCACGTCCCTCTTTGTCTGCCGTCTTCTCGCCGCGCCGGATGCGCTGGATACAGAACGTGCATTTTTCCATCACACCAGGGCCGCGCACGGTCACGTCCGGGATTAAGCTGCTGTTCAAGCGGCGCATCAAAATGCGGCGCGAAGAAGTTGAAGACCCGGACTCGGTAGGGGCAGTTGTTACCGCAGTAGCGTGTGCCGATGCAGCGGTTGTAGACCTGAATGTTGAGATTTTCCTCAACGCTGTGATAGGAGGCGTAAACCGGGCAAACCGGCTCGCAGGGCGCGTTGCCGCACTGCTGGCAAAAGACCGGGATAAAGCGCGCTTTGACGTCTGGGTATTCGCCTTCCCAGTACCGTTCGATCCGGATCCAGTGATCGCTGCGTCCGCGCACGACCTCTTCTTCGCTGGCGACCGGGATATTGTTCTCCGCGTGGCAAGCAATGACACACGCCTGGCATCCGGTGCATTTGTCCAGATCAACAATCATCGTCCATTTGTGTCTGTGTTGTTGTTCAGCCATTCAGAATCGCTCCTGTGTGTTTGGCGGTGTTCCACGGTGACAGCTAGAACGGGATGGAGGCATCTTTCGCTCTGATCAACCGTGCTTTCGAGCAACGCCAAGGCCTATCTGTTGTCGGTCTTGGTGATGCTTGACCCGCACGTTAGACCAGACCAGGCTGGTGCCGCCGTCATCCGTCGCCGCTCCAATCAATTGCAGCGCATGCGCGCCGCGATCTTTTGGCATAACGCCCAGATCGGTGTGGCCCTGCCCCAGCGGAATAGCCACCGTGTCGGGGCGAATAGCCGGGAATATGTAAACCGGCGCTTCGCATCTCCCCGTTGGGCGATTGATCTTCACGATGTCGCCGTTTTTCACGCCGAGCTCTTTGGCCGTTTGCGGATTGATCTCGACCCAGGTTTGCCACGCGATCGTCGTCATCGGATCGGGTGCGCCTTGCAACCAGGGCATCCTCGCGCCGCTGCCGTCACCGAACAAGACCGAGAGGTAGAGATGCAGAAAGTAGGGGTAGTCCGCTCGTCACCCTGGAATGTGGCGGGGGAGACGTCGACTCTGGACCGCGGTAGCGTTCGAGCGCCAGCAGATGGTGCCGTCTCCCACGGGCCACCAGCCGCCATGCTGCTGGAAACGCGCCCACTGCACGTCCGCATCATCGCCACCGTTCGCGCCTTTGGGCAGCGTGGTGACCATGTTCCTTGATAAACGCGACTTCATCGGTCCAGGGTAGCGCCTGCGCCGCCGCCGGGATACCGCTTGCGCGGCGGTCAGCAGCACGTCGCCGGTCGGGCGTACGTCGTACAACGGCCCGACGACCGGCTGCTGGCCGCTGACGACCGGCAGTCCCTGGAAACCGGGCTGGACCACCTCGAAGCCCCACCCTTCCAGGTAAGCGCGATCGGGCAGTATGTAATCGGCGTAGACGGAGTTTCATCGACCAGGATATTGAACGATATCACTGTGTCGACGTTGTCGATCGCGTCCACAAATCCCGCCGCATCCGGCAGATCATAAACCGGGTTCGCGCCGTGAATGAGCAGCACCTTGATCTCTCCAGCTTTCATCCGATCGATAAGCGCCAGCGCATCCGCAAACGTGGACGGAGCCGCCGCGTTGATATCGGAGATGGGCAGATCGGGCGTGACGCTCATACCACCCGGCTGCCCTGCGGTTCCGGCCACGACGTTGAGCGCCTGAATCGCCAAGGTGGCGTTGACAGCGTCCGGCTGGCCGGTGAGGCTGCTGCCGGGCATTGCGAAGGGGTGCTCGGCGCTAGCAAACAGGCGCGCCAGGGTCGACCAGATCATCGACCTTGACAGTTCGCAAGCCGCCGCCGCCGCGTCGAGATCGACGTCACCGGCGAGAGCTTTCGCCCGTTCCACGCGGTCAGCGATGCCGAGTTCTTGGTCGGCAATGATCCGCACAATAGCCTGCCGCGACCAGCGCTTCCGCGCCGGGCTGGACCGGCACCCAACGATCGGCTTTCGCACCCGTGATGGACATCTTCGGCTCGAACTGGACCAGATATCCCCGCTTGCCATAAGGTTGGCTGCGGAAGTCGGCCAAACTCGACGCCGTAACCGGTAGAGGACAGCCACGTGCCGAGGAAGTCCGCACCAAAGGAAAACACGGCGTCGGCGCTGACCGAGATCATACATCGGGCAGTTCGCGCGCTTCGGCAGCGAGTTTCTGACTGGCGCCGCCAGGACATCATACCCATTTAAGCCCGCTGTACAGGTCATAGCTGCAGCGGATCCGGCGCGCCAACGGCCTGGGTAAACCGCGTGAACAGATCCACCAGATGGCCGGAGGTCGTCGAGCCGATCCACACGGCCGACTGCGTCGCCCGCCGCGTCCAGTTTTTCGTAAAGCGTGTTGATCGCGTCATTCCAGGCTATCGGCTTATATTTGCAGACTCGCCGCGTTCTTCCTGCTGGACGGCACCTGTTACGCGATCGGGGTTGTAAAGCAGTTGCAGCCCGGCCTGTCCGCGCGCGCACACCTTGCCCCGGTTAACCGGATGCTCGGGGTTGCCCTCGATTTTGACGGCGCGCCCGTTCATAATACGCACGATAATGCCGCAGCCTGCCGGACACATGCGGCACGTGGTCGCATACCAATTGGGAATCCCGGCGAGCTGCTCTTCAGGCGCGCGAACATAGGGTTCGAGCTTAACCCAGCGCTCGTTTTCCTGTGCGCAGCCTGCCAGAATCGCCGTCGCGGTGCCTGCCGCACCGATCTTGAGGAAATCGCGGCGTGTAAATGTCGTCATAGCTCTCTCCTAACGATGGCACACTGCGCAGTCCCACAACGCCTCTTTTTTGCCTACTTGTTGGGCGTGGCAGTCCAGGCAAAAGCCCATATTCATATTGACAACCGACTCGGCGTCCGTCATATTGGCCACATCCCCATGGCAAGCCCCGCAGGTCACCCCGGCAGCAATGTGTGAGGAGTGATTAAAATGAACGTAACTAGGCTGTTGATTTACGCGCAGCCATGGAATCGGTTCCTGCCGCTCCCAATACCCGGCCAGCTTCTTGATCTCGGGCTTGTCGGTCGCAATATACTGATGGCAACCCATGCATTTTTCCACGCTCGGAATGCCTGCCACCGGCCCCTTGTCGACGCCGGTATGGCAGAACTGGCATTGAATGCCGTTTTGGGCGTGAATGCTGTGGTCAAACGCGATGGGCTGTTCGTCGGCAGCGCTCGTCGCAATGGCGATGCCCAACAGAATGGCGATGACCACAATCACCGCCCCCGCCGCCGCGCCTCCCACCAAGAGCCGCTGCCTCGTTGTCAGGCCAGCTAATCTACGCATGTGGACTCCCTTCTATCGACGTTAGAATAAGTGCAGTAACCCACGATGCTGGTATTTAGAGCGTTCCATTGCCACCTATTAACAGTGTTGCACCATGGCCCAATTGACCCTTGTAGATAAGGCATACAGAGTTTATAGTTTTCAAAGTCTGTTGAACAACGAAACACATAAACGTTACTATACAATGATTTGAAATAGAGTTCAAAGCCAAAACAGCGCAAACCGCCCTCATGCCGCTCTCACGGCGCGATCGCCGGGAGCAATTTAGTGATCTTCACCATGTGTAGGTAAGCTCGTCAGTCCGTATTTTGTGTTCTGATCAGTTGTTTGTATCAAAACCACTCCATGTGGTAATCCGAATACTATGTTTACTATTGACGAAATCAAGAATAACGAAACGCTCCTGAATGCACAAATTTCTATTGTGGGGCGGGCGTTTCTTGGAGCATCTAACCTTCCTGGTATAATTTCGCTGGAAACGAAACCACAGACCGGGTCGGTTTGGAGAATCATTCAATGCGAATCATCGTGCATGGCGGTCACCCGCTCAATGGCACATTCCAACCCTTCGGAAATAGCAATTCGGCGCTGGCGCTCACTGCCGCCTCACTGCTCACCGATGCCCCCGTGACATTGACCAATGTCCCTGACACGCTCAGCACATCCGCGATGTTCGATGCTGTTCGCGCCGTGGGAGCCGACATCGTGCGCGATGGGCAGACCGTTCAGCTGCAAACTTCTACCCTGCACACCCGCTCACTGGAACAGGCGATCACCGAGCGCCAGGTGAGTTCTATGTTGCTGCTGGCACCGCTCCTGGTGCGGCGGCGGCACGCTCGCATGGAAATCCCTTACGCGTTGAGTCGCTTACACACGCACCTGACCGCCCTGCGCGATTTGGGCGTGAATGTGCGCGTGTCGAACGGCGTGATTGAGTTGCAAACTGACGCCTGGGACCGGCGCGAGATCACGCTGCTCCAGTCCAGCGTGACGGCCACCGCGCTGACATGTATCCTCGCGGCAGGTTTGGGTCAGGAAACCATCATCCACAATGCCGCATCCGAACCGCACGTCCAGGACTTGCTGCGGATGCTGTCCAGTATGGGAGCAGATATTGAAGGGGCCGGATCGAACCGGCTGCACATCCGGGGCGCGGCTCAACTGGGCGGAGCCACAGTGGCACTGTCACCCGATCACATCGAAGTCGCCAGTGTGGCGGCTATGGGAGCCATCACCCACGGGTCATTGACCATCGAGGGCATTGAAGCGGCGCACTTCAACATCATCATGCGGGTGTTCGCGCGCCTGGGGATCAACCTTTACTTGCATGGCGACAACCTGTTGCTGCCCGTCCACACGACGCTGACGGCCTCACAAAACGAGGAAGAACTGGATGTCCCCATCGAAAGCGCTCCGTGGCCTGGCTTCCCGTCTGATTTGATTCCTATGACGACGGTTGTGGCCACGCAAACCCTCGGCACGTCGCTCATTCATGAGAAACTGTGGGATAATCGGCTCCTGTTTGTGGACAAACTGACCGCGATGGGCGCTCAGATCGTACTGTGCGACCCACACCGGGCACTGGTCGTGGGGCCGTCCATGCTGCGCGGGGAATACATGGATACGCCTGACGTGCGCGTCGGACTCGCCTTGCTGGCGGCGGCGCTGTGCTCGCAGGGCAGGGTCACAATTGACAATGCCCAGCTTATCGACCGCACCTTCGAAAACGTCGTGAGCCGGTTGGTTGCATTGGGCGCTCAGATCGAGGTGGTGCAGGCGTGAACGAACCTTCTGTTATGCTCCAGACGATCGCCGGGCTGGATGTCGGCACGTGCGTAATCGGAGAAGGCCTCCCCGTGGTGGCATTGCACGGGTGGGGCGGCAGTATTCGTAGTTTTTGGCCCGTTGCCGAACGACTGAGTCCCAACGGGTACCAGGTTCACCTGCTGGATCTGCCCGGTTTTGGCCAAAGCACTCCCCCGCCAGAAACCTGGGGAGTCGCCGAGTATGCTCATCTCGTCAAGGATTATCTGGACGCCGCCGGACTGAAGCAAGCCGCGATCCTGGGGCATTCATTTGGTGGGCGTATCGCGCTGGTGCTAGCTGCCACCTACCCGGAGCGCGTTCGCAAAATGATCTTGGCCGATAGTGCGGGCCTGCGCACGCCGCCTACCCTAAAACAGCATCTGCGCAACTTCGCAGCGCGGACCGTGCGGAATGTCCTCGATTTGGCGCACCTCGACGGGGTACGCAAGCGCCTGCAAGACCGGTACAACAAACGTTACGCCTCAGCGGATTTTTTGGCGGCGGGCGCCCTGCGCGAGACTTTTGTGCGCGTCATTGAAGAAGACCTGACAACCTATGCCCAACGTGTGAAGGTACCGACCGTCTTGATCTGGGGCGATCGCGACACGGATACCCCACTCTGGCAGGGACGCAAATTGGAACAATTGATTCCCGACGCCGGGCTGATCGTCTTTCAAGGAGCCGGGCATTTCGCTTACCTGGATCGCCTCACGGATTTTGTGCGCATCGCCGACCATTTCCTAAACGACGGGAGTTGACCACCGTATGGTGGAAATACTGATTCTAATCTGGCTGGCCGGGACTATCGTGCGCATTGGACGGCTGGCGCGTTATTTTCAGATCGAGGGCTACGACAACCGTCGCTATCTCCGTTGGCTGGTCAGCAAACCACAGCGTTATCTGGCATGGCGCGCACTGGTCTTTGTGGGCGTCGCGGTGGTGACGTCGCTGGCGCTCAATCTGGCGGGGCAGGATACGGAAGCGGTCTATCTGGTGATCTGGAGTGTGGCCGCCCTGTTGAGCGTCTGGCCAGAGCCACCCAAAGAAGTCAAGCAGCCCTTCAAGCTGACACAGCGCGCAGCGCGCCTGTTGATTACATCTTTCGCGCTGGCAGTGATCGTGGTCATCGGAGCCGAAGTCACCTTCAACACCGCCTTTTCGCCCAGCAATCGCACCCAGTTTGCGGCCATTACCGTGGTGGGCATTCTCGTGTTCCATCTCAGCCCGCTGGCCCTCCCGCTCGCCAATGTGATTATGTATCCGGTTGAGGCGGCGTTCCGGCGGCATTTCATGGGGCGCGCCCGCCGGATCCTGCGTCAAGCCAACCCGACCGTGATCGGCATTACGGGCAGCTATGGAAAAACCAGCACAAAGGAGTACCTGGCGCACATTTTGCGCGCTCGCTATCAGGTGCTGGCGACTCCCAAAAGCTACAACACGCTCATGGGCGTCTGTATTGTCATCAACTCCGACCTCACGACGGGCGAACACTACGATTATTTCATCGTTGAAATGGGCGCTTATATTGAAGGCGAGATTCGGCGCATCTGCGAGCTGACGCGCCCACAGATCGGCATCGTGACCGCCGTTGGCCCCCAACACTTGGAACGTTTTGGCAGCATCGAAGCCACCGCCCGCGCCAAATATGAGATTATCGAAGCACTGCCGCCCGACGGGGCTGGCGTGTTCAATTGGGACAACCATTACGTCCGCGCCCTGTACGAAAAAGGCTATCCTGAAACGCGCATCGCCGTCAGTTGGGAAAATGCCGAACATGCCACCCAGCTGCGGTTCCTGGCGCGTAACATCAAACATACCGCTGACGGTTTGGAATTCGTTGTCGTCGATACGCTGCTGAGCGAAGAACAGTTATTCAGCACGCGGCTGGTCGGGACGCACAACGTCACCAACATTCTGCTGGCGACGGCGGTTGCCCGGCACCTGGGCCTGTCGCTGACCGAGATTGCGGTCCGGGTCGCCAGCCTGGAAGCGGCTGAACACCGCTTGCAGCGCCGGACTTTGCCAGGTGGCATCACCGTGATCGACGATGCCTACAGCGCCAACCCCGTCGGCGCGCGTAATGTGTTGGACGTCCTTGGCTTGTATACCCACGGGCGGCGCGTGCTGATCACACCGGGTATGGTGGAATTGGGGCCGATCCAGGATCAGGAAAATCAAAAGTTGGGACGGTACGCCGCGCAGATTTGTACGGACATCGTATTAGTGGGCATCGCGCAGACCCACCCACTCCAACTGGGCATTCGCGAGGCCGGTTTTGACGAAAAACATCTCTTTGTGTTTGACACGCGCGACGAAGCGATCGACTGGTTCCGTCGAGAGCTGCGTGACGGCGATACTGTGCTGTTTTTGAACGATTTGCCGGATACGTATGTTTAGGTTTTCGGGAGGGTTTCCGGCCCGCACTGAACAACTGAGGAAAGATGTATCATGAGCAGTCAGAACGATAAAAAGACTATCGGAGTAGTGTTCGGCAGCCGTTCGGTGGAACACGACGTGTCCATTGTGACCGCCCAACAGGTGATGCAGGCGCTGAACCCGAGTCGCTATGAAGTTGTGCCGATCTACATTACGCGCGAAGGGCGCTGGATTACCGGCCCCGGCCTGCGCGATCTGAAAACCTTTCAGGCTGAGAATCTATCAGAAATGATGGGGATCAAAGATGTCGTACTCTCGCCCAGCACGCAGCATCACGGGCTGATCGTCTCGCCGGTCAATGGTTTGTTTAGCCGCAGCAAGCTGATCCGCCTGGATGTCGTGTTCCCGGCCGTGCACGGTACCCACGGCGAAGATGGTACGCTTCAGGGCTTGCTCGAACTGGCCGATATCCCCTACGTCGGAGCACGTGTGACTGCGTCTGCCGTGATGCGCGACAAAATCCTCTTCAAAACGCTCATGATGCAGCAAGGTATCCCTGTAGTGAAGCACCTCGCCTTTTCGCGCCATGACTGGATCAGCCAGCCGGATAACCTCCTGGCACAGATCGAGTCCGAACTGGGTTACCCGATTTTTGTGAAACCGGCGTCATTGGGTTCGAGCATTGGCGTGGCACGTGCGGCGACCAAAGACGAAGCGCGCAACTACATCAACATCGCGGCCAATTTCGACCGGCGTATTCTGATCGAAGCCGCGATAACCGACGCGATCGAAATCAACTGCGCGGTGATGGGTCACCACACCCTGCGCACGTCCGTCCTGGAACAACCGGTCACCTGGCAGGAATTCCTGACCTACGAAGAAAAATACATGCGCGGTGAGGGCGGCGCGGGGATGAAGGGCGCTGAACGCAAGATACCGGCCCCCATTTCCGAGGCGCTGACTGCGCAGATTCGCGAAATGGCCGTGAAGGCGTTCGCCGCGGCGGACGGGACCGGCATGGCACGCGTTGATTTCCTCGTCCGCGAAAAAGAGGGCGAGATTCTCTTGAACGAAATCAACACGATTCCCGGCTCGATGGCGTTCTATTTGTGGCAAGAAACGGGGAGCTCGCCCGCCCAAGTGGTGGATGAGCTGGTTCAGCTCGCGTTCGACATTCACGGCGAGAAGCGCAAAACGGTCTTCAATTACAAGACCGGGCTGATCGCGCACGCTGCCGCGCGCGGGCTAAAAGGGATGAAAAAGTAAGCAGGTTCACGGCGTTCTGATGGAGCGGTGGAATCAAGCCGGGCTGTGCCGCACATGGCGACCTCAGCCCGGAACCAACAACACAGGTTATTTGCCGGTGAAACGATAACCGATCCCATATTCGTTTTGGATGTAGGTGGGATTCTTGGGATCAGGCTCGATCTTGCGGCGCAGGTGCGACACGTAGATACGCGGGTAGTGGTGTTCGGTGTTGTATTCGTAGCCCCACACCTGTTCGAGCAACTGCTGGAATGTCAGCACCTGTCCCTTGTGGCGCACGAACGTCGCCAGGAGCTTGAATTCAGTGGGCGTCAATCGGATCTCCTCAGACCCCACAACGACGCGGCGTCCATCAATATCGACCAGCAAGTAATCATCGGCATAGTGGGTGGCTTGTTCGGTGTCGTCGGACGTAAGCTGCGCGCGCCGCAGCAGCGCGTTGATCCGGGCGTGAAACTCCAGGTTGCGCAGAGGTTTGATCATATACTCATCCGCGCCCAGGTTCAGCCCCTCGACCATTTGCTCCTCCGTCACCGCATGGGCCGTCATGATCAGGATGGGAACGTTAGACAGCTCGCGGATCCGCTGGCAGACCGTCATACCATCCATGCCCGGCAGCGCCACATCGAGCACGACCAGATTGGGGCGGAGCTCATGGAACATACGCAGCCCTTCCAATCCGTTCGTGCAGGTCAGGACATCAAACCCATGCCGTTTCAGATCAAGCTCTAAAAGGCGATTCATTTCAATATCGTCTTCAACAATCAACACTTTTGTCGCCATTGGGTACAGTCCATTCCAGCATTTACAAGTTCTTTATCACAATTTTACTGGATTTTCTATTTTGCCAAAATTCCGGTATATCGTGGCCTTAGGAATGATATATTACCCTGATCAGTTCGTTGGCGCAGCACGGGCGCTTCACACAGGCTTACCGATTTTAGATGACCGATCATGTCTCCGAGAACATTACACGCCGTCTGCCCCAAAGCCTCGCCCGTCCAGCGCACGCGTCGCTTTACTGGCGGCTGCTTGATGCCCTCCCCGGTGTGCTCGCCGGGATATGCACCGCTCTGATCGTGATCCTGAGCGTTTGGTCACCCAGCGTGGCGCTCGATCTGGCCGCAGCGCTGGCGGGTTACACAGCCCTCCGCTTTATGTTGGCGGGGATTAGCTACACGCGCGGCCTGCGCCTGATCCGCCGCAGCGAACACGCCGAAACCAACTCGCTGGCCAGTCTAGCGCACACCGACGTGCACCACCTCGTCATCCTGCCCAGTATCGGCGACGGGACTGGTGTGTTACGCCAGTCGCTCGACGCGCTGGCCATGTATGCACGCGCCCGATCAACCATGACGGTGGTAATTGCCCTGGAAGCGGCTGATCCGGCAGCGATCGATACGGGAATGATCCTTCAAGCAGAGTATCGCATCGCATTCGCCAATCTGCTGGTGACACACCACCCGCCCAATCTTCCCGGTGAGATCGCGTGCAAAGGAGCCAATCTCACATGGGCGGCACGCCAGGCGCGGCACTTCCTGGTGGACGACGGCCTCATAAACCGGGACTCTATCGTCGTCACCGTGATGGACGCCGACACGCTGTGGCACCCGCGTTATTTCGCCGAGTTGAGCGCGCGCTTCGTTTCGGACTCACAACGCTATTGCACGTACTGGCAGGCTCCCATGCGTTATACCGGCAATGTGTGGAAAGCGCCAGCATGGTTGCGCGCGCTGCATGCCCAGGCATCCGGGTGGGAACTGGCCTATCTCGCTGCGCCGTGGTGGTTGTCGCTCCCGATGTCGTCCTACTCCGCCAGTCTGCGCCTGCTGGAGGACAGCGGTTACTGGGACCCAACAGCCATCGCCGATGAATGGCACGTAGCGATCACCTCTTTTTTCAGGCAGCGCAGACGGCAGCGTGTCCAACCCATCTATGAGCCGTTCCTCGCGCAGACTGTTACCGCGCCGACCGTGGGACAGACGCTGTCGGCGCGCTATAGGCAAACGTTGCGGCATGCCTGGGGAGCGAAGGAAATCGGCTACACGCTCGACCAGATGCGCCGTCAGCCACATACCTCCTTGGTGCGTTCCGCGCGGCTGCTGTTGCGCGTGGCACACGACAACCTGATGGCGGGCGCGGGCTGGCTGGTGATCGTGTTAGGATCGCAGCTTCCCTTCCTCCTGCATCCAACCTGGGCCAGGACGCAATGGGGCAGCGGCGTCTTCTGGTCGATTCAAGTGTCCGCCGCCGTCATAGCTGCGATCGCGCTTTTCTTTTGGATCGCGGACCTGCGCATGCGTCCGCCCCGCCCGACTCCCTGGACGGGCCGCGAGATAATCGAAGAAGTCCTCGGGATGATCTTGCTGGGCGTGCTGACCGCCGTGTGCGTGGGACTGCCGGTCCTACACGCGCAGTTGCGTTTGGTGGCGGGTAAGTCACTGGAATTTCGCGTCACGGCGAAACAATGAGCGCGCGCGGACAGTCCACCGCGTGATAGGCAGCCGACCGGATTTCCTCAGAAAATGCCAGGAGATGCGTCGAGCACGCGCAGTCCGATGCACCAAAGCCTGGCACCGGCTGCCGGACGCCCGGCAGTGCCGCTAACGCCTGTGCCCAGACACACTCCAACCGTGCCGACGAGGCATCGAACCACACTTCAACAACGGGGGCAGCGGTCGTCAGGGTGTCGATATGCCAGCGCAGCGGCTTGTCGCGCCGCAGATGGCGTCCTACGCGTGCTCGCAGACCGCCTGGCCCCTGCGCACTGCCCACATAGGCGTGCAACCCAGCAACAAACTCGACACGCCCCAAACGCCCGACTTGCACACTCAATGGTTCAGCAAGCGGTATCAGTAAGATGTAGGTTCCGCCCGAGGACGGCAGCGCTTCGCGCGGATCAGGCACCACGGCGATCTCTGTCTGCGATTCTTGAGCTCAGTTTACCCACGGGAATAGCTTGCGTCCCGCACGCGGCGTGTTATGATAACGTGCGACGTATACGAGAGTGTCAGTTGCTCCACCGACCCGTGACAAATGACCATGTTACCCTGGCGCGGTGTATGGGATCATCGTGGGTTGGTGTAAACATCGTACCATACGGTGCAAGAAAGAAAGAGAGTGATCCTCAATGACAAGCGTTATCTCTGGCAAAACTGAAACCCTGTTGGGTAGCGAAGCCGAGTACCTGCTCGGCCATGAATGCCACACCATTCCAAAAGACATGATTTATGTGCCAAGCTCGGATTGGGTTGATCGCATTTTCGTGGGCTCCGATCGCCCCACTCCGGTCCTGGGCAATTTGCAGCGACTTTTCGAACACGGCCGGCTCGGTGGCACAGGCTATGTTTCGATTCTGCCCATCGACCAGGGCATCGAGCACACCGCGGGCGCGTCGTTCGCCCCCAACCCGATCTATTTTGATCCCCAGAAGATTGTCGAGCTGGCGATCGAAGGCGGCTGCAACGGCGTCGCGTCGACGTTGGGCGTGTTGGGCTCGGTCGCCCGCCGATACGCGCACAGACTGCCGTTCATCCTCAAGTTCAACCACAACGAGCTGCTGACCTACCCCAACAAGTACGATCAGGTCTTCTTCGCCCAGATCAAGCAGGCGTATGACATGGGCGCCGTGGCCGTTGGCGCGACGATTTATTTCGGCTCGGCCGAATCCAGCCGCCAGATCGTCGAAGTGAGCGAAGCCTTCAAGGCCGCGCATGAGATGGGCATGGCCACGATTCTATGGTGCTACACGCGTAACAACGCCTTCAAGACCAAAGAAGCCGACTACCACGTGTCCGCCGACCTGACAGGTCAGGCCAATCACCTGGGCGCGACCATCGAAGCTGACATCGTCAAGCAAAAACTCCCCGAAAACAACGGAGGCTTCAAAGCCATTGGCTTCGGCAAGTACAGCGAGAAGATGTATACCGAGCTGTCCTCTGAACACCCCATCGATCTGACGCGCTATCAGGTGGCCAACGGGTACATGGGGCGCATTGGCTTGATCAACAGCGGCGGCCCGTCCTCGGGCAAGAGCGATCTCGGTGAAGCCGTGCGTACCGCTGTGATCAACAAGCGCGCGGGTGGTATGGGCCTGATCAGCGGGCGCAAGGCATTCCAGCGCCCGATGAAGGAAGGCATCGAGATTCTGAACGCGATCCAGGACGTATATCTCGACAACAGCATTACCATCGCGTAAGTCGAAGCATCACATCAAGCCACATCAAGGGCAGCCTAACCGGCTGCTCTTGTATTTTGCGTGAAAGGACTCCCTATGAGTGCGTTCTCGGTGGACCTCTCAAGGCGCGTGGCGATGGTCACGGGCGGTGGCGACGGAATCGGGCGCGCGGCAGCGATTGCGCTGGCCAGCATGGGCGCGGCTGTCGGTATTCAGGACGTGAATCCGGATCGTGTTGAACGCGTGGCAGACGCCATCCGCGCCGCGGGCGGGGAGGCGATGACCTGGACGGGCGACATGTCCAACCGGTTTCAGGTGGCCGCGTTTATTGAAGCCGTGCGCGATGCGTTTGACCGGCTGGATATCCTCGTCAACGCGGCGAGCGTGGAAAAGCGCGGGCCACTGCTCACGCTGGATGAATACGACTGGCGGCGCGTGATCGAAATCAACCTGACCGGGGCGTTCTTCTGTACCCAGCTTGCCTCGCGGGTTATGGCAGAAGCTGGTGGCGGTATTATCGTGAATGTTGCTCACGCCGCTGGCGGGGCAAACTTGTCCGCCGACGGCGTGGCCTACGCAGCCAGTCAGTCCGGTGTAATCGGCCTGACGCGCGAATCGGCACGCGCGCTGGCCCCGCAGGGCATCCGGGTTAATGCGGTGTGCCCTGGGAACATCACCCCCGAGTCTCAGCCTGCCGCAACGCGCATTGCGCAGGGCCGCACGGGCACGCCGGATGAAGTGGCCGCGGTGATTGTCTTTCTGTGCTCGGATGCGGCGTCATATATTACCGGACAGGCCATCGTTGTGGACGGCGGCGAGCACATGAGTTGAAGGCCAAAGTGCCATTTTTGTCTCCAACCGGGGAGTACTGTAGAATACCTTCACTGAGCCGCAAGTCGCGACCTCGACAGCCGAGGCGCAGTTCGAGACTGATCAGGTGCTCCCATGAGTCCACAACCCATTCACGTCGTCATTGACGACCGCGCACGCTTGATGTCCGCAGTATTAGCTGGGTCCACCTGGCCAGAGATGGAACAATCGCGCCATCGCTACCGCACGCATGTCCACGCGCGGAATACAACCCGCCTGATCCGCGAACACGCTGGCCATCCGGCCGTGCAGTCGCTTCAGAGGTTGCTGGATAAGGGTGCCCCGCTGAATGCGCTCTACCATTACGCCCTGACTTTGACGTGGCCGGACCTGACACCCCAAATGCCCCATGCATGGGCACCTCCGGGGTGGCCCGGTGAGCTTGTGGATTTTCGCCGTGTGACTGGCATCGCCGAGTGGTGGGACCAGGAGAGTGAAGTCTGGCAGATTGCCGAAGAACAAACCGCGAAGGTGCTGCGCGATATCGATCTCGGCACTTTTTTCGCGCCCTTCTTCGGGCAGATTTCTGATGAGATGCACGTCATTCCCAATATTTCCTATCCGGGCGATACCGAAGTCGGCGTGCGTCTGCATGGCAAACTGATCTGCATCGTTGCGCCGCGTGTCGCCTGGGGAGAAAGCGATCCGTGGCCGTTCGATGAGGACCCGGCCCATATATTCCGCAGCCTGATTGCCGAGTATGGGCGCATGATCATGGGAAATCACCTGCGGGCGAACGCGGTGCAGATCGCGCCGCTCGTGCATACAGCACTGCCGGTTGATGATAGCTTCCGCGCCGCGCATACGACCTGGAGTGACCAGTTGATCGGGTTATTCACAGCGGGCGCAGTCGCGCTGTTCCTTGAACAGAGCCTGGGGTTCAGGGAAGCTGACGCCTACATTCTGATGGAAAATCGCCTGCACGGCCTGACGATCCTGCCCGCTGTGGTGAGCGTCCTCAAAGAATACCTGGCAGGATACGACACAGGCACCTACCGCGAGCTGGCCGACTATTTGCCCTATTTCACCGAACACCTGCGGGCTGCTATTCGCACATCCTCCCTTTAACGCAGCACAACACTCCCCACGCTCTGGGCGATTCCCTGTGCGCTGCCTGGAGTCCGTAATCAACCCGCGGGCAACAGCTTGTTTCAATCGGATGAATGAGAGGATAGACAGCACAATGGAGAACGAGCATATCCTGGTAGAGCGCCCCGCCGACGGCGTTGGCCTTGTCCGTATGAACTCCCCGCGCACCTTCAACGCTCTGAGCGGCCCTTTGATGGACGGCCTGATGAACGCGCTCGAAGCCTTCGATGCGGATGATACTGTCCGCTGTCTCGTGATCGCGGGCACCGAGCGGGCTTTTGCTGCCGGAGCCGATATCAAAGAAATGTCTCAGGCTACGCCCGCCGACATGATCGACCGGGCTTTTATCGCTCGCTGGGAACGCATACGCCAGATTCGCAAACCGATCATCGCGGCAGTGAGCGGGTACGCCCTGGGGGGCGGCTGTGAGCTGGCGCTGGCCTGTGACATGATTATCGCGTCTGAAACAGCGGTTTTTGGTCAGCCGGAAATCAACCTGGGCGTGATGCCTGGCGCGGGCGGTACCCAACGCCTGGCCCGCACGGTCGGCAAGGCGCTCACGATGGAAATATGCCTCAACGACCGCCGCTTGACCGCCCAAGAGGCCGAGCGAGGTGGGCTGGTCAACCGCGTCGTGCCCGTAGACAACGTGGTCTCTGAGGCAGTGAGTCTCGCGGCGCAGATCGCAACACGGGCGCCGTTAGCAATCCGGTTGATCAAAGACACCATCAACGTCGCGTACGACACGACGCTTTCGGCGGGGTTAGCCTACGAACGCAACCAGTTCTACACGCTGTTTTCCACCCAGGATCAAAAAGAAGGCATGGCAGCCTTTTTGGAAAAACGGCAGCCCACCTGGACGGGACGCTAAGGCGGAGCCATACGTACCCAGTGTCTACACGGTCGTAGGGGTCGTGCAATTTTTGAATTAGCTTCAAAAGTCAATACAATGGAGGCGTTGTGCTCGATTTCCGGAGGAATGGGTAACCCTGTGACGGATTCCGCGCTACCAGTGACGCCTGACAACACGCGCGAAGCTCCGATGCTAACGCTGTTGTACACGGCCAATCTGCGCGGTGAACTCGCGATTCTGCCCCGGCTGTTTTCGTTGATCCGCCGCGAACAACAAGCCGCCCCAACTCCCGCCGTGCTGCTCGATCTGGGGGATTCGTGCATAGTCGAATCGTGGATCTGTGAGGCGACACAAGGACGCGCCCCGTTCCTGGTATTGGACAGCATGGGCTATGATGGGGCTGTGATCGGGGGACCAGAGCGTGTTCCTATTCCCCCGTCATCGCTGCGCAAGCTGGCGGGCGATGTGTCGCTGCGCTTCATCGTGTGGAACCGATCCGCCACGCTGTCGCGGCGCGGGGCCAGCGTGATGCTGGTCACGGGCAGCGCACCTGCGCCCGAGGACACCGGCTTTGTGCGCATTGATCGGGCGGCGGCCACTCTGCCCGATGTGGGCGCGCAGCCCGTGTTGGGCGATGTCCCACAGGGACACCTGGCGCGTGTTGATATTGCTCTACCCGCGTGGATCGTACAGGCCGCGCGCCTGATCGAACTGACGCCAGAGGTACCCGCAGACCCTACGATTGCCGCCGTTGTAGAGTTGGTTGAAAGTGAAGCGCGGTCTTACGCCCAACAACAAGGGGGCAGCCATGCATCAGAGTGACCTGGTAGCCAGACTAGATGCCTATTTTGAAATTCACGCCTTTGATGAAAGCCGCCTGTGGACGACGATCATCCCCCCCGGGGATCTGTCAGTCTATCAGCGTTTCGCCAGCATGGATTTCGTACAAGGTCCCTGGAATGGGCTGATGCTCGACAGCGGCAACGAGATCGACCGTGTCTACATGATCGTATTTCCCGATCAAGCCGTTCTGGATACGATTCTGGCCCTGGAATTGGAGCGTGGGGCGCACGGCGCGCTGATCTTCGCCAGCCACCCCGCCGATTACGAAGAAAGTGGGCGCGGATTCCGGGGCATCCGTGAAGTACAGCTTGAAGAACTGCGCGAGCACAACATCAGTTACTACGCGTGCCATGCGCCGCTCGACTGTCACCCAGAAACCAGCACAGTGGCGGCCATGGCGAAAGCCATCAAGCTGCGCGATGGGGAACCCTTCGGGCCGCATTACGGCAAATTCGAAGGGCTGCACGGGAAAATCCACGAAACGAATTTCGGCGATTTCGCCGCGCGGATGGCAGAAATCACCGACTTACCGTACATCCGCTACAATCAGATTCAATTCAACGGTCAGCCCGTTGAGCACGTCGCCTTGATTCCGGGCGGCGGCGACAATCGCAAGTTCCTCGAAGCGGCGCGCGACTTGGGCTGTGATACGTACATCACAGGGCTGTGGTGGCCCATGGGTGATTCCGAATATGCGGTGCAGCAGCGCAAGCTTATTCGGGAGATCGTACCCACCTTGCCCATGAACTTGCTAGGGACGTCACATTACGCCAGCGAAATGATTGTCATGCGCGATCAGATGCCCGGCTGGTTCCGCAACGCCGGAATAGAAGCGCGCTTCATCCGCCAGCCCAACCCCTGGCGCTAGTCACGGCTGCGTGAACCGCCAGGGGATAATGTGACAATGCAGGTTTGGATTACCCCTTAAGACCAGACGTCGCGATGCCTTCGGTAAATTGCTTCTGTGCGATCAGGTAAATGATCAACACGGGCACCAACGTGATGACCGACCCGGCCATCAACAGGTTGAGGTTGGACCCGGCCTCGGACGTGAAGGCAAACAGCCCATAAGAAATGGGCCGCCAGTTGTCGGTAAACGTGACCAACAGCGGCCACTCCAGGGCGTTCCACGTCCCGATAAACGTGAAGATCACAGTCGTCACGATGGCGGCTCGCGAAATCGGCACAACCACCTGGAACAAAAAACGCAGATGCCCGGCCCCATCGATACGAGCGGCATCCCACAAATCATCGGGTATCTGTAAGAAAAACTGCCGCAGTAAGAAAATGCTGAATGTGCTCGCCAGGAACGGCACGACCAACGCGGGCCAACTATCCATCCATTTCCAACTTATCGGGCCGTCGACCGTGAACACCTTGCCCAGCCCCAGGAAGTTCTCCAGCCCCACAGCGTCCAGAGCATCATGGATCGGTCCCGCGATGGACGAGCGCGCCTTCGTGATACCCCAATCATCTTGCTTTTGTGGAAAATCCTGCGTGAAAAACCGGTCCAGATTCTTAACGGTATTGCGGTTGGGAATCAGCACGACCATCGTAGGGATGAAGATCGTGGCAATGAAGATGCTGAACAGCAAGTTGCTGCCGGGAAACTCGATACGCGCGAACGCGTAGGCGGCGAGAATCGAGGTAGCCGTCTGCGCGACGATGGTGAGAAACGCAATCTTAACGCTGTTGAAGAAATAGCGGGAAAAATTCGACTCGTTCCACGCTTCGATGTAATGTGCGACGCCGCCCACGACAACATACTCGTTGTGTATCGACCAGATTTTATTGACCAGCGGCAGATCGATGGTAAGGCCAATAGACGCGTAACCAAGCCGCTGAGTCCGCAAATACTCATCCAGTGTCAAGGCACGCTTCAGCGGGCTGTCTTCGACCTGAGTCCGCACATCGCGCAAGAAGGACGGCGTTTCGCCCGCGTCCAGATAATCCTGCATGGTGCGCCCTAAGTCCTCGTCGGTCACGGGAGTCACCGAAATAAACTTGAACGTCGGCACGAAACGCCCCCGCACGATGTCACCTTGCTGCTGCAACGACGTGCTGACCATCCATAAGAAAGGCATCACAAACAGGATCGCCCCAAGCGTCAATATGACATACACAAACACGCGAAACGGGCTGATCCGAATCCGAAACCGACTCGGCGGAACCCATGCCGCGCTAATGGAGGGCGTCTCCGCCGCTGGTGTAGTTGACGATGGAGTTGTCATAGTGCTAGCCATAGAAGACTTGCTCCCTTGCCAGACGGTTCTGCACGAGCGTCAAAATGAGGATGACGCCAAACAAACTGAAGGCCAACGCCGCCGCATAACCGGGATCGTTGGACGAATATAACGTGTTGAAGATATGCACGCTCATCGTGTCGATTTCTTTACCCGTGGCCTGATTACGCAGCACGTAGATATGGGTGAACGCTTTGAATGTCCCGATGATAGACAGCATAGACAGGAAGAACGTCGTCGGCGAAAGCAGCGGAAGCGTGATATTGCGGAAACGCGACCAGCGCCCGGCACCATCAACTTCGGCGGCCTCGTACAGTTCGGGCGGGATAGCACCCAGGCCAGCCAGGAAAACGACCGCGTTATACCCGGCAAACACCCAGATGTTGTACAGGATCACCGTGACCAGAGCCAGACTCGGACCCGCCAGGCTGATGGGGATATTCTGCGGGTTACCGCCTAAGACCTGTTCATAGAACACGCGGACGATGCCGTTAGGCTCCTTCAGCCAGGTCAGCGGTTTGACGCCAAACACTCCTAACGCGCGATTGGCGAGGCTTGACGAGAACGGGCGGAAGATCACCAGGAATACAGTAGAAGTCGCCACGCTGGGCGCGATATAGGGCATGAAATAGATCACGCGGTAGAGCGACTTGCCCCACGAGATTTCCGAAAACAACAGGTAGGCCAGCACGAGTCCCAGCGCGAGCTGGATCGGGACGGTACCGATGGAATAGGCCGCCGTGCGTTTCAGCGCGGCGAACGCTTCTTCGGCCTCCCGCCCGCCCAGTTTTAGCGTCTGAGGCAGCTCGCTGAGCAGCAGCCATCCACCCACCATCATCGCTACGGCCATGACAATCGTCAGCCCAAACCCAAGCGGTGTCTCACGCTTTTGGGCGCTCTGCCAGACCAAGTAGGCCGCTCCTATCAACAGCGCCCCGATCGAGATCATGAAGATCTGTGGCCAGTACAGTAGCCGGGCTTGCAGCACCTCCGGGCGCAAGATGGCAGGCGGAGTTTGACCAAGTGCATACTGATAAGCGCGTATGAACTGGTCCTGACTCAACGCCCCCATACCCGTGGCAGCCTGCTGGCTAAGCTGAATCGCTCCGACCAGGTAATAAAGCATCAGCAGCACGACCACGATCATCGCGATCCGCCCATAGTACAACCAGCGGTAAGCGACATAGTTTTCTTCGTCGTCGATGCGGCGGCGTTCCCATGTCATGAAATAGATCGTGAACAGTCCCAAAAAGACGCCCAAAGCCGCGTCAACCTGCTTGGACAGCGGTTCGGTGTGGCCGCTGTTTTGCACAACCGCCTCACCCACGTCAAGCGCCGAATAGATGTCGATCTGCCGCACAGACTGCGCGTTATCCGCCGTGAACCCGACATTGAGCTTTTCGCCCTGGGCCACGCCAGTGAGTTGACCCTCCGCGATACTGCCATCCGGCATCACCACGCGAACCTTCTGATTATTCGCGAATGCGGCTTCCAAACGCGCGATCTTATCAACAGGCAGCTCGCTGTAGGCTTCTGGCGCGAGTGGCGCGCGGATGGTCTGGTTGTTGACCTTCACCTCGACGACGACTTCGCCCTGTTCGAAAGTCAAGCCCGCGATACTTGCGTTATCGTCTGCGACAGTTACAACCCCGTCAAGCACATTCTGGTTGAAAATCGCCTTGGATATGGCCTGGGCTTCTGTAACATCGCCTTCCATCTGCGAAATAGAATAGCGGCCCAACAACAACCCCATCAGCATGAACAGGCTCATCAGCGCAATCGAGCTGGCAAAGTTAGCAGTCCTCATGCGCGCCAACGCAGGCAGTCCCGTGTACACCAGGCCCGCCAGCACGAGGATCAACACGAGCCAGCCCACGATGCCGAGTCCCGTTGAGTCGATGACGTGCGGCCCACCAATCCAGACCGCGCCGATCCCTACCAACACAGCCCAAATGGTAACCAGACCGCGCACATCCAGTCCTTCACGCTCAGGCTGGAATCGATCGGCAGTGATAAATCCACCAATCGCCAACAAGATCATCACTACAGCGAACCAGTTATATCCCTTGGCCCCGGTGACGAATGTGAAACCCAGCGCGATGATTCCGGTAGCCAGAACAAGACCCGGCGCGATGAACATCCACAGCGCGCCGCCGCGCTCCCGCTGCACAGCGTAAGCACGCTGCCATGCCTTGTAGCCCAAATACAGGAAGATCAGGCACAAGCCGAAGATCGTCACATACGTCAGGCTGCCCAATTGCCGTAGGTAGTTGTTCATCCCGACATATTTATTCGTTATAGGCGAGCCAGACTTCAAACTCTCGTAAAAACCGGCTACAACGGGCCATAGGCCAAAAAGAAAAGTCGCAGCGATCGCAGGCAGCAAGAACACATAACCGGTCAATGCCTCACGGATTTTGCGGCGGCGCTTTCCGGCGATCAAGGCTTGCTCTGTTTCAGAAGGTCTCGTCGCTTTGGTCTGGAGCGAAACACTAGTCATCGCCAATCCCTTGAGCATGCATGAAAGAAACGCTGTTACCAACCCATGCTTAGTACAGTGCGCTGATAACCCGTCTACCACTATGAGACTAAATCGTGTCTAAAACTATTTTATAAGGATTTAGCGCAATACCAATCGCGTGCAGGATTTTACAAGAATCGACGCGAGGCGCAACCTTGTCTATCTTACGCACCGCCGGGTGGCAGGGCCACCGACGAGACCAGGTCGCGCCGCTGGTACACGATCATCCCCTTGCCATAATAATCGGTCGGAATGAACCATACCTGCGCGTAGAGCTCACGAAAAGCCGGATCGAGCGCCAGGCCGTTGCGCACGAAACTTTCCATCAAGACCACGTAATCCGGCGTGTAATCGAGAATTACGGCCGGAGGCACGGCGTATATCGCGTCTTCGGCCAGCAACTGCCGGTCAAACGGATAGTAATGCACGATTTCCGGCGTCACCAGCCCGATCGTATCGAGAATGCGCGCACGACTATAATACCCTAATGCACCGATATCTCCCGCCGCCACATAGGTCGTTGACGTGACTCGGTACTGCGAGCGCAGTCTCTCCGCGACCGACTGATAATTCAGTTCGATCTTGTGCCACGCCATCTCAGGCGCAGGACGGTCAGGACGGTGATCGGGGTGGAGTTGCCACCCACTTATCGCAAATAGCACACAGGCGATCCCGCCAGCGGCCATCAGCGTAGCGGGGATTCGCGGGCGTTTTAGCGCCGCCGTCGCGCTATCAAGGATGGCCCACATTCCCACCAGAATCGCCAGGATATAGGGGGGGAGCACCGGCATGACATACCAGCGGAACATCAGCGGGTTGGCGATGCTGAACGCCGCGATATAGAGCCACGTATATAGCAAGTACGGCAGCAAGCGCGGGAAGCGCCGCGCCGTGTAGTAGGTCCCAACCAGGGCCAGGGCGGGGAACAGCACGATCCCGGCCACATTTCCGACGAATCCCAACAGGTAATTTTGCGAAAACGGAGTCGCGAGAACCTGGAACAGGCGCGTGAGCGCCTGCGTGTCGGGCACCACATACACAACGCGTTTGGCGTTCAGCGACTGCGGGAAGAACGTACCAAAATAGGCCCAACTGAACACGTACCAGGGCAGCAGCACGGCTACGAAGATGCCCCAGGGGGTCCACGGTATGCGCCGCAGCCATGCCCGGCGCTGCGTGGCGAATTGAGGCCGCTCCACAGAACGCCAGTACGTAACCCAGTGCGCGAGCAGCAGCGGACCCACCCACATGGCGGCATCAATGCGTGTCAGGATACCCAAAGCTGCGCAGACGGCCATCGCACGCGCGTGGCCTGTGAAAAACAGTGTCACCGCGGCCATAGTCCAAAACAACGCGACACTGGTTTCCATCCCACCGATCGCAAATGTCACACTCAAAGGGTTAAGTGCCCACACGGCACCGGCGACCGCGGCTGGAATCAATGACCCGGTCACGCGATGCATAACGTAGGCCAACAGAACAGCGGTACCAGCGTCAGCCAGGGCATTCACGAACAGCGCGAACCAGGGGTATCGTTCGCTGCCAGATACGGCCCCAATCGAGGCCATCAACAGCGTGTAAAAGGGCGTTGTCGTGCCAAGAGTACGGGCGCCCAGGTTGTACACGAACCCGTGGCCTTCAACGATGTTGCGGCTGTAGCGGAAGGTAATGAAAGCATCGTCAATCGTGCGGGGTTCGGGGAGTACGCGGGCGGCGAAAGCCAGCAGTGCCACGCCAAGCAGCAGCGCAAAGAGTGCGCGTGTTGACCGCTCAGGAGTGGTTGATGATGATACGCTGCCTGCTGGGGTCACAGCTCACACTTTCTGTCAGCCGGGAACAATTGCCTTACATCTTACTTGGCACCGCGCACCCACGCAAACCTGACGCCGCCATACGATGGCATTTCGACGCATCAGCGACCCCATCACTTTCGAAGAGGCTTGGCCGCCTGCCCTGCGGCCTCTTCAACAATTTTGATGGCTGCGCTGGCCCCGATCCGTGTGGCTCCGGCCGCTATCAACGCCAACAATTCGGCGTAACTCC
Organism: uncultured Chloroflexia bacterium; assembly: GCA_963826505.1. Taxonomy (GTDB): domain Bacteria; phylum Chloroflexota; class Anaerolineae; order Aggregatilineales; family Aggregatilineaceae; genus CAWGXG01. The sequence continues at coordinate 349,831 of CAWGXG010000008.1, read as the reverse complement.
GTACTCCGCCCGACGCCTTCACGCCCATAGCAGGGCCGACCGTCCGGCGAATCAGCGCGATATCGGCTACCGTCGCCCCACCCGGGACGAACCCGGTCGAGGTCTTGATGAAGTCCGCGCCAGCCCGCACAGCAACCTCGCTCGCCGTCACTTTTTCCACATCAGACAGCAACGCCGTTTCCAGGATTATCTTGCAGAGCATCCCGCGCGCGTGCGCGACTTCCACCACAGCGACCATATCGCGGTACAGCAGATCGAGATCTCCCGACTTAAGCGCCCCAATATTCTGCACCATATCAACCTCGGTCGCGCCAACGGCAATCACGGCCTCCGCCTCAAACGCTTTGACGGATGGCAGTGTGGCGCCCAACGGAAAGCCGATCCCGGTACAAATGGCTATATCGGGCATATCGTGCAGTTCGGCGGCGCACACTGCGACATAACCCGGATTCACACACACAGAGGCGAAATGGTAGGCCCTGGCCTCTGCGCACAACTGGACGATCTGATCCCGAGTCGCATCCGGTTTTAGCAGCGTGTGGTCGATCAAACGCGCAATGTCGAGAGCATTGGCTTCACGAGCAGTATCGGAGCCCATCGTAGTTTCACGTCTCCATTTCATATGCAACACACCCGCCAACGCGTGCGATTATAACATGCCAGCCCCGGATCGAAACGCTGATGAAACCCCCAAAAACAACAACGAGCGGGCTTTCGCTCGCTCATTTGGGATGATCGCACTACCTCTGATCAATTCAGACGCCAGGTTACCAGTTCATGTAGGCCGCGAAATTAGGCATCAAGTTTCCCCATGCCGAGTCGCGCATATGCCAGCCGGAATCCGATCGCGAAATCAACTGGAGTCGAAGCGCACGGTTGATCTGCGCGCCATTGATCTGCACGGGGGACATATCACGGGGCTCGTGCAGCGGCTCGTCCAGCACCCACATCCCATGGCTTTTCATATTGCGCTCGACAATCGTCTGGCATAGCCTGTCCCACGCGCCAGCAGGTGGCTCGACCAGCACATCGTCGAGCAGAACCTCCCGTATCACGCTGTCTAGCACGTAATCGGTTTGATTCATGGGTCGCAAACACAGCAGCCGCCCCACTGCGCTTAAGACTTTAAGCATATCCATGTGCAACCTCAGGCAACCACATTAGGTGGGGCCCCAGTTTGCCGCGCAGATTTTCGCGTGAGTAATATAAACGCGATTTCACTGTGCCCACCGGCAAATCGAGAATTTCAGCGATATCCTGGAGTCCTAAACCATTCAAATAGTAAAGAACTACAACAACACGCTGGTCAATACTCAGATCATTGATGGCCTGACGGACTTTTTGCCGCAGCTCGGTCTGTTCGGTCAGATGGTCCGGCGCTTGCTTCATCGGGCTCACCAGACGATCAGTCACCGTGTCCAACGAGGTGCGGCGGTGAACACCTTTCACTAACCAAGTATAACTTAGATTGACCGTCACGCGATATAACCAGGGGGCTAATGGGCGCTCGGAATCGATGCGGTTGGCGTTGGCATATACCTTCAAAAAGCAATCCTGGAGCACGTCTTCGGCTACGGCAGGATCGCGCACGATCGCCAGGGCGGTACGGTAGACACGCGTGCGGTACCGCTCAAACAAAACCCCCAGAACCTCTAGGTCAGCCTGTTGTAAGCGTTTGATCAACTCAGAGTCGGACGGGGTTGATTCGATGACTGACATCCCTGCTCTCCCAGATCACTGTTAATGAATACTTCAATAAACTCTATTAGGTTCAATTCTATTATATATTATCCAGCCTGCCCATAAAGCCTGCTAAACACTACCAGATCATTCAGGAAAGAGCCACCGGCAAGTTTCCTAAAGTGTCCGCACATTAACGGACCTCAAAGTCGGTTGGCAACTGCCGGGTTACGCGCCCTGCCGGTGCGCAGTTTGAAACTGGCGTTAATAAGAATTGTATCCTAAGATTATAAGTGCTTATCCGAAATGCTCAAGGTGATCATCACCAGGCATTATCAAACCCATGCACAAGCACGTCGCAGCAGGGGGTGCAAAATGCAGAATTGCCCAAACTGCGGTCACCAGAATCGCCCAGGAATCGTCTTCTGTGAGAACTGTGGTGCCAGCCTGGTGGGCAAGCGTTCGCTCGATACCAAAGCGTTAGATACATCGTCAGAGCAAGAAGTCTCAGACATGGGCGTTAACCCCAGCGTGTTGTCCGGTGTCAAGACCCAGGGCACAGCCAATTTCGACCGGGGCGACGGATTGCGTTTGGAAGTTGAGGGCAGCCCAGAGGGAGTGTCGATCACGCCCACGCAAGAAACTATTTTTGGTCGGCGCGATCCTGCCACTGGAGCCATGCCCGATGTTGACCTCACACCTTTCGCAGGTTACCGGATGGGCGTCAGCCGCCGGCACGCCGCGATCCGCTATGGGGACGACAACACGCTCGACATCTGGGACCTCGGCAGCAGCAATGGGACTTTTCTAAACGGGCAGCGGTTGAGCGCCCACCGCCCTTATCGCCTGCATGACGGCGATGAGATCCGGCTCGGCCAGATGCAAATCCGGGTCTTTTACGAAGTCGCGGGCGAACAACGGGCGGCAAAAGCTGAGCCAATCGTCGAACCGTTTATAACTCACAAGATAGAGCCTCCTCCGGAACCCCAGATATCGCCTCCGCCCAAGCCCGAAGTGAAACCCGAGGTTGCCCCTGAGGTTAAGCCTGAGGCGCAAACAGCAGAACCGGCGTTGCCTATCAAGCCTCCGGCACAGCCTTCCACCGGACTGGCCCCGGCCGCATACAAACCTCAAGCCGAAACCGAAAAACCGGCGGAAGCAGCGCCCGCGCCCAGTGTCAGCGCCCCAGCCGCGCCACCCGCATCCCAGGACGCGGCAGAAGTGTCAGCCAGCAAGACCGAAGAGGCGGCCAAAGAAGAAGAGACTGACGTCGCGGGCAGTGAAGGCTCTGCAGCACCGCCGGAGCCGCCGGTCGCACCGCAAACCGCCGCGCCCACGGTTCAGCCACCGGAGCAAAAGCCAGAGTCCCAGATCAACCCGGCCCCACCTACCCCAACCAGCGACTCGGCCCAGCCATCTGGGGAATCAGAAAAACAGCCGGACCAATAGGGCAAACTATTTGGCAGACAAAAAAAGGCGCGAGAGATTTCGCGCCTTTTTTCCTGTGTGGTGGTGACGACCTAGCCGCCCAGGATCTTCATAACATCGTTGCGCGCGCGGGATGCAGCATAGAGGACCATGCCCATTTTGGTATCTTTTGCGACCAGCACGGCCAAAGCCGCCCGCCCCGCAGGGTAAACGATCATGGTACCTTCTTCGCCTTCCATCAACAAGCGTTCGAGGTCGCCCTGCGCCAACCGCCCCAATGTACGTTCAGCCAGCCCAATCAGCGTAGCGGCCATCGCCGCGACCTGCGGGCTGCTGGTGGGGTTCTCGGCGAAATTGTCGTCATTTCCCGGCGGATACGCAGCTACCAGCAATCCATCGATGTTGACGATCACCGAAGCGATGATTCCAGGGACGGCGGTATGCAAAGTGCGCAGCGTGCGCTCTAGAATTTCACTGCGGTATTCTCGGACCATATCCCTCTCCCAACACGCGGAAGCCTAGCAAAGTATAGCGTATCACCAGGAACGGGCAAAGCCGCGCCCTGAAATTCTGAAATAGTCACACTGCTTAGCGCCTCGCCTAACGGAGCCGCCAGAGAGAAAGCTAATCCTTCAACATCGGGACGCGAATCCCGTGGCGGTGGGCTGCCGCGATGGCCTCCGGATATCCCGCGTCCACATGCCGCACGACGCCCATACCCGGATCCGTCGTCAGCACACGTTCCAGCCGAACGGCGGCTTCAGGCGTGCCGTCCGCCACGATGACCTGGCCCGCATGCTGGCTGTAGCCGATCCCCACGCCACCGCCGTGATGGAAGCTCACCCAGGTGGCGCCGCCGACCGCGTTGATCAGCGCGTTCAAAATTGCCCAATCGGAGATGGCGTCGCTGCCATCGCGCATCCCTTCGGTTTCGCGGTTGGGAGACGCCACCGACCCGGCATCTAGATGATCGCGCCCGATCACAATCGGCGCGCTGACTTCACCCGAAGCGACCAGCTTGTTGAACATCAGGCCCGCTTTGGCCCGCTCGCCATAACCCAACCAACAAATGCGCGCGGGCAACCCCTGGAACTCGACCTGCTGCTGTGCCATTGTGATCCAGCGTTTGAGATGCTCATCGTGTGGAAACAGCTCCAGAATCGCCTGGTCGGTGCGGTAAATATCCTCCGGATCGCCGGACAGCGCCACCCACCGGAACGGCCCTTTGCCTTCACAGAACAGCGGGCGGATGTAAGCGGGCACAAAGCCGGGGTAATCGAAGGCATTCGCCACGCCTTCGTCCTGTGCTTGCTGCCGCAGATTATTGCCGTAGTCAAACACGATCGCGCCGCGCGCTTGAAAATCGAGCATGGCCTGGCAGTGGACGGCCATGGTCTTGCGCGCGCAGCGCTGATACTCGGTTGCATCCCGATCACGCAAGGCGAGCGCCTCCTGAAACGACATGCCTTGCGGCACGTAGGACAGTGCGTCATGCGCCGAGGTTTGATCAGTCACCACGTCGGGGATCACGCCCATCTCGACCAATCGAGGGAATACGTCGGCCGCGTTGCCGATCAGGCCCACTGAGAGTGGTTTTCCGTCCGCCTTAGCGGCCAACGCGCGATCCAGGGCCCGCTGCAAATCCGTCTCGACAGCGTCCACGTAGCGCATACGCAGCCGCCGTTCGGCCATGTGCGGATCGACCTCGACGATCAGGGCCACGCCCTCGTTCATAGTGACCGCCAGCGGTTGCGCGCCGCCCATCTCGCCCAGACCCGCCGTAAGCACAAATTTCCCCTTCAGGCTGCCCCACCCGGCCTGTTGCGCCAGCGATCCGAGCGTTTCGTAAGTACCCTGCAAGATGCCCTGCGTCCCGATGTAAATCCACGATCCGGCAGTCATCTGGCCGAACATGATCAGCCCCTGCCGCTCCAATTCGTTGAAATTCTCCTGCGTGGCCCAATGCGGCACCAGATTTGAATTGGCGATCAGCACGCGCGGCGCGTCGGGATGCGTCTTGAAGACAGCTACCGGCTTTCCAGACTGCACCAGAAGCGTTTCGTCACCGTCGAGTTCGCGCAGTGTCGCTACAATAGCATCAAACGCTTCCCAATTCCGTGCGGCGCGCCCCCGTCCACCGTATACGATCAGGTGATCGGGGTCCTTCGCCACATCGGGATCAAGATTATTCATCAACATGCGCAAAGCGGCTTCTTGAAGCCAGCCCTTGCAGCTTATCTGTGTGCCGCGCGGCGCACGAATAACACGAGCCATGGGTCACTCTCCAATATTAACCGGCACGTCAAAGTGTTTGCGGGCTATTCTAGCACCCACAGCCGAAAAACACAGAGTACCGCGCAGAGAGAATTGGCGCGTGTGCAGTGGAGATCGAGGCTTGAACGGGTATAATGGGCATTCGGTAACACTACACCCGACAACCTCGACGTGAACACACGCAAGCCAAGGAGTTTGCTATGCAATACACGCACCTGGGACGGACAGGATTACAGGTCAGCCGGTTATGCCTGGGCACCATGAACTTCGGTGGCTACACGACCGAGCCGGACAGCTACGCGATCATGGATCACGCGTTGGAATTGGGCGTCAACTTTTTCGACACGGCCAACGTGTACGGCGGCCAGCGCGGCGAAGGCATCACCGAACAGATCGTCGGGCGCTGGCTGGCACAGGGCGGCAATCGTCGTGAAAAGATCGTTCTGGCAACCAAAGTCTACGGCACCATGGGTGAATGGCCCAATGAATCGAAGCTGTCTGCCTATCATATCAAACGCGCCTGCGAAGAAAGCCTGCGTCGTCTGCAAACCGATCACATCGACCTGTACCAGATGCACCACATCGATCGCAGCACACCCTGGGAAGAAATCTGGCAGGCGATGAGCCAGCTTGTGCAGGAAGGCAAAGTGATTTACGTCGGAAGCAGCAATTTCGCCGGGTGGCATATCGCGCAGGCTCAGGGCGCTGCCCAGGCGCGTCACTTCATAGGGCTGGTCAGCGAGCAAAGCCTGTACAATCTGACCGCCCGCACGATCGAGCTGGAAGTCATCCCGGCGTGTGAGGCGTACGGCCTGGGGCTGATTCCCTGGAGTCCGTTGGCGGGGGGTGTTCTGGCCGGGGCACTGGCGGAAACCCAGGAAGGCCGTCGCACCGAGGATTGGGTCCAACAGAAAATCGAGAAGCAACGCACACAGATCGAACAATACGAGACGCTGTGCTCAGAAATGGGTGAAGCACCGGCCGTCGTGGCGCTGGCCTGGCTGTTGCACCAGCCCATCGTCACCGCGCCGATCATTGGGCCGCGCACGCTGGATCAGCTTGACACCAGTCTGCGCGCTTTAGAGATCACAATTTACGGACGCCCAGATCGCCTCGCTAGATGCCATCTGGCCGGGTCCTGGCGGCGCAGCGCCAGAAGCTTATGCCTGGTAAACGACCGCACGGCGCAGCACCTTCCGCACGGTCATAAAAAAGCAGGCGGTTTTTCGACCGCCTGCTTCCAAGTTCCAATCGCCGCGCACGCACACTAATGCGAGTACGCCTGTTTCTCGGACGGATTGTCTTCCTCGAGTATGCCCTCGTCCTGCGCGGCACGCCGTTCCTGCCATTCCTCGCGCATAACTTCCAACGCCAGCAGCACGACGCCGATCACGATACAGCTATCCGCGACATTGAAGACAGGCCACAACTCGACGTGGAAGAAATCCACCACGTAGCCCAGCCGCACCCGATCTACGACATTACCCAGCGCACCGCCCAGTTGCAGCCCCAAAGCCAGCCGCGCCAACCAGGCTCCCTTAGGAATCTGCCAGTAGAAATAGATGATAACTGCCGACACAATCACCGCGACAATCAGAAAGATCGCGCCGCCCTCGGGGAATATCCCGAACGCCGCGCCCGTGTTGCGCACATGGGTAAAGCGGAAGACTGACGCGAGACTGTGCAGCGGCATCCATGAGTCGTACAACGCGAGGTGAGCTACCACGTAGGCTTTGCTGATCTGATCGGCCACGATGACCAACCCGCTGATCACCAGCAAAAACACCCACTGACCCGCTCCAAACCTTTTAGAGCCTGTCGGTTCCGCCTGATTGTGTGGCTCATTCACCGCTACATCCCAGCCCGGTAATCACGCGACTCCGCGCAATGGAGGCACAGTGCCGTATACGGAATTGCTTCGAGACGGGCGATGTCGATTTCACGACCACAATTCTCACAAACCCCGTAAATTCCATCATCGTGGCGAGCGATCGCTTCTTCGATCTGGCGCAGCCGAACCTGAACGGCACGGTAGGTTGAGGCGCTCACGGTCTGGTCGTATACCATCGTGGCATCATCTGCCTGATGATTCGTGTACCCTGTTCCGCTGATATCAAGCACGTTAGCCGCTGCCATTTCGGTCACCTTAGCCTGATACGTTTCGCGGAGATCGAGCAGTGTTTCGTAGAGTTCTTCCTTCGTCGTAGTCATGGGAACTCGTAATCTCTGGTGTGCTGGAAGAGTGCTGAAACGGATTTTCAGCCTCATTCTAATCGGTCGAGAACAGGCTGGCAAACATACAGGGTGGGCGGATATGTGCCCACCCTGGTTTAGATTGTAGGTTATTGGACCTGCTTTACACCAATCGTCACGCTTTCACCATCGAAATCGAAATCGCCCGTGAACCCACCGTCTGAAGGGGGCGCCACTACAAGCACCTCCGCGAGTGTCTCGCGCTGGATGTAGTCGGTGAAACGCGCTACCGCTCCCTGCAGCTTGTCGCTGGCCTGGTAGGTCACAGCGATGTGATCGCTGATCTCGAACCCGGCATCCTTGCGCAATGTTTGCACGCGCCGGACAAACTCGCGCGCCATGCCTTCCTGAACGAGTTCCTCGGTCAGCGTCGTCGACAGGGCAGCGACATAACCGTAATCCTCGGCCACGGCATAGCCTTCGGCGGCGGATTGCTGGACCTCGCATTGGTCGGGCGTGATGGTATACGTCTTGCCTTCGACCTCGACTGAGATGCTGTCACCCGCCATGAGCGTCTTGGCCCAGCGCGTCACGTCAGCGGGATCGCCCTCGCGTAGCGCCTTCTGGACTTTCGGGAAATCGCCCTTAAGCACGCGTGCCAACACCTGCGGCAGCGGATTCAGGTGGTAAGTCACCATCGACTCCGCCGATTCCGCTGCGCGCACCGCCTTGACGTTCAGTTCTTCGGCCACCGTAGCGCTCAATGCGCGTACGACATCCTGTTCGGCGCTGTAACGCACGACGAAGACCGCTTCGCTGAGCGGCTGGCGCACCTTGAGTTCGGCGCTGTTGCGCGCCGCGTGTCCCAAACTGACCAGGCGCTGCGTCAAGCGCATGTCGTCCATCAGCTTGTCATCGATCAGCGCAGGATTAAACGTCGGCCACATCGCCAGATGCACGCTCTCCGCGGCGCCGGGCACGACGCTGCCCTCCAGATTGCGGTAGATCGCTTCGCTGAGAAACGGCATCGACGGCGCTAGCAGTTTGGCAACGGTGACCAGACATTCGTAGAGCGTCTGGTAAGCCGCCAGCTTATCCGAATCACTTTCCGATTTCCAGAAGCGGCGCCGCGACCGGCGCAGATACCAGTTGCTCAATGCCTGGACGAAGCCTTCGATTGGCCGCGTGGCGCGCAGCACGTCATAGGTTTCATAGCCTTGCGTGACCTCGCGGACCAGATTGTGCAGCTCGCTGAGAATCCAGCGATCGAGCGAGTCGCGTTCCTCGACCGGAACCGATGCCTGGAGCGGATCGAACTGGTCGAGCTGGGCGTAGGTCACGAAGAAGCTGTAGACGTTCCACAGCGTCAGGTAGAAGTTACGGACCGCTTCGCCCACCAACTCCACCGAGAACCGGCGCGGTTCGCCCGGCGGCCCCGCCGTGTACATGTACCAGCGGAAGGTATCGGCCCCGTACTTGTCGATCACGCTCCAGGGTTCGACGATGTTGCCCAAACTCTTGGACATCTTGCGACCCTGATCATCCATGATATGGCCGAGCGAGATGCAGTTCTTGAAGTTGACGCTTTCGAACAGCATCGAGGCGATGGCGTGCTGGCTGAAGAACCAACCGCGCGTTTGATCGACTGCTTCGCAGATGTAGTCCGCCGGGAACTGCTGTTCGAACATCTCCTGATTCTTGAACGGGTAGCCCCACTGGGCGACAGCCATCGCGCCGCTGTCGAACCACACGTCGATCAACTCGGGCACGCGGCGCATGGTGCCCTCGCAGTCCGGACATGGGAATGTGACGTCGTCCACATAAGGCCGGTGCAGATCAAGATCGGACAGATCGCGCCCGCTCAGCGTGGACAATTCCTCAACGCTGCCTATGCAGTGTTTGTGATCGCAATCGGGGTTGTCGCACACCCAGACCGGCAGCGGCGTCCCCCAATAGCGCTCGCGGCCCAACGCCCAATCGCGCAGGTCTTCGAGCCAGTTGCCGAAGCGCCCGTCTTTGATGTGGGCAGGCACCCAGTTGACCGTCTGGTTGAGCTCGATCATCTTGTCGCGATAGCGCGTGGATTCGATGTACCACGTCGCGCGCGCGTAGTAGAGCAGCGGCGTATGGCAGCGCCAGCAGAACGGGTAGTTGTGGACATAGTCTTCGGCTTTGTACAACAGCCCGCGCGACTTCAGCTCTTTCTTGATCAGCTTGTCGGCGTCCTTAACCCACATGCCCGCCCAGGGGGTCACCTCCGGGATGAACGCGCCATCCGGCGCGACCGTCTGGATGATCGGCAGGCCGTATTCGCGGCCGACGTCCATATCGTCGGCACCAAAGGCCGGGGCGATATGCACGATGCCGGAGCCATCCTCCATGCTCACGAAATCACCATGCAGCACGTAGGCGTGATCCTCTTCGACCGGCAGGAACTCGTACAGCGGCTCGTAGCGCATGCCCAGCAGGTCTTCGCCCTTCATCGTCTGCACGACGTGGAAATCCTGCGGGTTGATCAGCGCCTTATCGAGCAGCGCTTGCGCCAGAATCAGACGCTCGGTACCTTCGCCGTCTTCGCCCGGCCCTTCGACCATCACATACGTTTCGCGACGGTTTACCGCCAAAGCTGCGTTGCCGGGCAGCGTCCAGGGCGTCGTCGTCCAGACCAGGAAATACGTCCCCGGCTGATCTTTGACCGGGAAGCGCACGAACACGCTCGGATCGGCCACTTCCTCGTAGCCGAGCGAGACTTCATGGCTGCTGAGCGGCGTACCGCAGCGCGCGCAGTAGGGCACTACCTTGTAACCCTGGTACAGCAGGCCCTTATCCCAGAACTGCCGCAGAATCCACCACACGCTTTGGATGTAATCGTTGGTGTAAGTGACGTAGGCGTTTTCCAGGTCTACCCAGAACGCGATGCGCTCAGTGAGGCGCTCCCATTCCTGGATGTAGCGAAACACGCTGTCGCGGCATTTCTTGTTGAACTCCGCGATGCCATATTCCTCGATCTCGTGTTTGTGCTTGATGCCGAGTTCTTTTTCGACCTCGATCTCGACGGGCAGGCCATGCGTATCCCACCCGCCCTTACGCAGCACATACGCGCCATTCATCGTGTGATAGCGCGGGAACATATCCTTGAAGGCGCGGGCCAGATACGTGATGCGTGCCCGGTCTGCCGTTCGCCGTCGGCGGCCCTTCATAGAACACGTAGGTTCTGCCGCCTTTGCGCTCCTCCATCGAACGGTGGAAAATATCGCGCTCGCGCCAGAACTCGAGCTGTTCCTGTTCCAGCGCGCCGATATCAACTTTGGGTGATACAGAGTTAAACATACGTCCTCCTGATTGCGGTCCGGTGCATGTGTGAGTCAGCGTCTGATGCCCCTGGGCGCCGATCCACCAATCCCGCGCGGCGCAGGCCGCGAAAGCCCAACTGCCACGGTGACACCTCCCTGGTGAACTGTCTCTACTTCACATCCTGATAACGGTACAGTCTGAAAATCGTCGGGCCTTCTTCGTCGGAATACCCCGTGTTAATATACACTTGCCAGCCGATCCCGGAGTTCCCGCGCCGGTTTTGCCCGGTACATAACGCCACGCTGTAGGAACCCACCGGGGCAGGCGCGTCGGGTGCCTCGTCTGGTCGGGGGGAATAACGGCAATCCCCTCGCTCATCGTAGAAAGCAGCAACGTCGTCCCCCGAAAGCGACGTCCGGTAGATCCAATATTCGTCCCCATTTTTCTCGTGGACGTGGTCCACTTCCTGCACGCCCTTTGGCACGGGTACGGACGGCGGAAACACCAATCCATGCAGCGGCCCGGCGACCCGCGAGAGAATTAAGGCGGCCAAGATTAGCGCCACCACCATCGCCGCCAGCGCTACCCCGATCGGAATGTGAAAGCGCGACGGTTGAGCCTCATCAGCAGGGCCGGCGTGGTTGGGGGATGCGTCGCCTTCCACCGGTTACGATCCCCAATGCCGCTGCACATCGATCACCACCTGGTCGCCAGGATTTCCCGCATCATCATACTTGGGCTCGATCACGATGGTCGTGTACTGCGTCATCCCATAGCCGGACCGGTCGATCTGGCAGCGCGTGAAGATGTGCCCCTCGCGCAGCGGCTCCTCCCCGGGACGATCGACCACAGACTGGTATTGGCGTTCGCAGCTCACGTCTTTTTGCTTGTCGTAAAACGCCTCGATCTGCTCCATGCTGTCTGTCGAGGTGTACTGCTGATGGTCGAAGCCATCGAATACTTTTTCATCCACGACCATTGCCGCGCCTGGATACAACTTCACGCTCAGCGGCTTGTCGCGACTCGCACGAGAAGATAGAAATGCGACGACAACCCCCACAATGACCACAACGATCAGGACAAACAGGGCCAGCATAATCCTTAGGACAGGGCTTTGAAGCAGACCGCGTTGGTCGGACTCTGCCACGCGTTCCGGCATAGTCTCGCTTTGGTCCTCGGCATCATATTGTCGATTGGACATCTCACCGCTCCTCACCTCATGGCGTTCTAACGATCGTTTAGGGGCCCCACCACTCGCCCCGGCACGTCTTCTAACACTTCCAACGCAGCGGTACCCCGCACCAACTGCGTCGCCAGGTTGATATCGGGTTCCAGCAAGGGTCGCAGCGCGCGCCCCTGGTCACTCTCGAGAATCAGCCCCCATTCGTCCAGGCTGCCGGCTTCTTGGTGCAATTCATCGACTTGCTGCTGCGCCTGTTCGCGTTGTCCCAAGCGGACATACGCCCGAGCCAACCACAGGTGGACAAGCAGTCGATCCCTGCTAAGCGGGATACCTGCAGCGACGGCCCGCACCAGGGTATCCACCACGGCGGGCGCATCCCCCTCGCGATCGGCGAGCAGGCCCAAGGTGTACAATGCTTTCCAATCGTTCGGATCGCAGACCTCGGCCGCGCGCGCCGCCGCACGCGCCTGCTCATAATCTTCGTCCTGAATGTATACTTCTGCCAGCCCGATCCGTGCGCTAACTCCGTTCGGCTCCAACGCGATCACCGCTTTGTAATCCGACACTGCGTCGTCCAACCGCCCCACCAACCGGTAAAGCACGGCGCGAAACTCCCGGTGAGCCGGGTCTTGAGGTTCTGCCTGCACAATTGCGTCCAGTATGGCGACTGCGTCGTCGTATTCCCCTTTTCGCAGATGGCCGATCGCCGCACGATATTGCATCCGGGTCGTACCCCGGAATACAAACTGCGCGACCACCAACCAGCCCAGGGCGGCGCCGACAAAAAACAGCCCCCAATCAGGAATCAACGCTCCACATGCAGCTAGTACTATCGCGGGACCGAGTGTCCCCACGATGAGCTTGCGATCCCAGCGGCGTCGCCTCTGTTGGTTCATGAACCTCGCACTATTGCCCGTTCAGGTCGACACGCATCCGCACAATGAGCGGACGCCCGCCAACGGCTTCCCAAAATCGGCGGCCCGACTCGTTGGCAGCAGCCACCTGCCATTCCGTATGAGACACGCCCTCACCGACAAACCAGCCATTGATCGCCTCGACCAGACGACGTGCAATCCCGTGTCGGCGGTAAGACTCGGCGACGTAGATGTCCGCGATAAAGCCCACGTCATCATGCGCGAACAAGTCCGGCAGCATATCGATCACCGCGCCCAACACGTAACCGACAACCTCGCCATCGACCTCTGCCACATAGGTGCGTGTATATTGGTCATCCCGGCGTTCCAGCAGCCGAGTAGCGTACAACTCAGCGGCCCCATCAACGGGTACGGGCAAGCGCGGATCCAGGGCCACATGATATTCGGACAACTCCAACCACAAACGCGCGATGGCACCTTCGTCGCGCGGCTCAACTTCCCGGATAGTTACTGTACTGTCAGTGATCAATGACTCGTGCGCTCCCGGTGTCAAAAAGAAACGCCCCCGGCCCCAAAACACAAAGGGACGGGAGCGGTGCTCTCGCGGTACCACCCTTTTTCCCTGCCCTGAAGGCAGAGCACTTAGTCGTCACAGCTATGACTGGCCTTGATAACGGTGGCCAACCCGGCACAACTTACTGGCGCAGTGAGGCGCGTTCAGCCTGCGGCTCAGGAAGGATTTTCCATCCTGCGTGCGGTCCCGGCTTGCACTATCCCAGGCTCGCTGCTCCGGCGGACAGGATGTACTCGTTTCCGTCATCGCTTTTAGAATGCCGACAGCATACCATACTGCTCACACGCGGTCAAGAGCACGCTCCTGCCCTGCCATGCTCCGCGCTCATCCGCCGACAAACCCCTGAAATCACAACAAGTCCGGGATTTGTTCGGGATGCTCGGCGACCTTCACGCCCGCTGCATTGAGCGCCGCGATCTTGTCGGCTGCCGTCCCGCTGCCCCCTTCGACAATGGCGCCCGCATGGCCCATACGCTTGCCGGGCGGCGCGGTCTGACCGGCGATGAAGGACACCACCGGCTTGGTCATGTGATTGGCGATGAACTGCGCGGCCTTTTCCTCATCGGTCCCGCCGATTTCACCGATCATCACGACCTTTTCAGTCACCGGATCGTCTTCGAACCTTTGCAGCACGTCGATGAAGTTGGTTCCATTCACCGGATCGCCGCCAATGCCGACACACGTACTCTGTCCGATCCCGCGCTGCGTCAGGGCATAGACCACCTCATAGGTCAGCGTGCCACTGCGCGACACAACCCCGACCGATCCCGGCATGGCAATATGGCCGGGCATAATCCCCACTTTGGCCTGTCCCGGAGTGAGCAACCCGGGGCAGTTCGGACCGAGCAAACGGCTCTCGCTGTGATCGAGCCGCGCGCGGACCTTCATCATATCGGCCACTGGCACACCCTCGGTGATACATACAATGAGATCGATTTCGGCGTCAATGGCTTCATAGATAGCATCCGCGGCGAAAGCCGCCGGGACGTAAATAATCGACGTGTTGGCGCCAGTTGCTTCTTTGGCAGCCTTCACGGTGTCAAACACGGGCTTGCCCAACGCCCACTCGCCGCCCTTGCCGGGCGTGACCCCGCCGACGACGTCAGTACCATATTCGATCATCTGCTCGGTATGAAACAGACCCTCACGCCCCGTGATGCCTTGCACCAGGAGTTTCGTGTTCTTGTCTACGAGAATAGCCATTGCGCCCTAACCCTTTGCCTGCTTCGCCGCTTCAACCGCCTTACGTGCTGCGTCAGCCAACGTTGATGCCGTCACCATGTTGTGAATATGCGCCTCGTCCAACAAGCGGCGGCCTTCTTCCTCGTTGGTGCCCACCAACCGCACCACCATCGGCAGATCGACATTGATCTCATTCAAGGCTGCCAGAATGCCCAGCGCGACCTCATCACAGCGCGTGATGCCGCCAAAAATGTTGAATAGCACCGCTTTGACATTGGAGTCAGAGAGGATGATGCGCAGCGCAGCAGCCACCGTGTCCGCTTTCGCTCCGCCACCGATGTCCAGGAAATTGGCAGGCGATCCGCCGAACAGTTTGGTCATGTCCATGGTGGTCATAGCCAGCCCAGCTCCGTTGACCATGCAGCCAATCTCACCGTCGAGCTTGATATAGCTCAGGCCCTCGGCACGCGCTTGCACTTCCGCCACAGGATCGGCGCTGGAATCGCGCATTTCGGCCAGATCAGGGTGGCGATAGAGCGCGTTGTCGTCAATCGACATCTTGCCATCAACGGCCAGCAGCTCGCCACTGGTTGTGATGATCAGCGGATTGATCTCAGCGAGCGTCGCGTCGCTCTCTACGTAGCAGCGGTATAGACCGCGCGCGATCGTCATAAAGGACTTCCACAGATCGCGCGGCAACTCGATCCCGTAGGCCAAATTGCGAATCTGGTAATCGCGCAGCCCCAGGAACGGATCGACGTGCTCCCGCATGATCTTTTCGGGTGCGGTGCGATTTACTTCTTCGATATCCATGCCGCCTTCGGAGCTGGCCATAATCAACGGCTTGCGTGCAGCGCGGTCGTTGGTGATGCCCAGGTAAATTTCTTTGCGGATGTCCGAGGCGGGATCGATCAGTACCTTCAACACTTTGTGCCCCTTGATGTCCATCCCAAGGATGTCATCCGCCCGCTGCTGGGCTTCTTCAGGGGTTTGGGCGAGCTTAACGCCGCCCGCCTTGCCGCGCCCGCCGGTCAGAACTTGCGCTTTGACGACCACTGGCCCGCCAAGTTCTTTGGCGATTTTGTAGGCATCTTGAGGGGATTGGGCGACCTTACCTTTAGGGACGGAGATTCCAAATTCGGCGAAACGCAATTTCGATTGGTACTCGTGCAGGTTCACAAAGACGCCTCCAGATTGACAGCCTTAGAGGATGCTGGATAGCTTACACAGCCATCCGTTAGTATAACACTCGGTTAGATGCACTCAAAACCCGATCGGTTCGCCGCGGCTCTCCCGCGGGAACGATCACAGGTTGTCGCTAACCCAAGAAGGCTCACACGCAATCTATCCCGTACCCGGCACCACAAATCCAAATGTGCTGCCTTTTCCGTCTTCGCTCTTGTAGAAGAACTCACCGCCCATCTGCGCAACCAACCCCATCGCGATTGGGAGACCAAGGCCGTGCCCCTTGAATGAGCGGACATGTTCCGCGTCCGCCCGCCAAAACAGTTCGCCAATATGGGTCTGGTCTTGCTCGGACATCCCGATCCCGTTGTCGATCACGCTGACCCGCAGGCGACCGTCAACCGCTTCCGCCTGCACAGTGATCTGCCCACCCTCTGGCGTATATTGGAGCGCGTTCACAACCAACTTGGTCAGCGCCTGCCCCAACCGCGTGCCGTCCAGGTTGAGCAGTGGCAAGCCGGACGGCGTGTCGAAGGTCAGCGTATGGCCCAATTTGGCAACCAGCTCCGCCGTGTCTTTTTCGACCTGCATCGCGATGTTTTTGTACATGTCCATTTTGGAATCAAGACGCAGACGGCCCGATCGCAGTTTGCTGATGTCGCTAATATCGGTGACGAGATGCTCCATGCGAATAACGTTGGAACGGATCGTTTCGACAAACTGCGTTTGCATCTCGTTCAGTTCGCCAACCAGATTCTTAGCCAGCATATCAGAATAGCCGCGAATGCTCGTCATTGGCACGCGGATTTCGTGAACCATGACGGAGACAAATTGGGCGTTCATCTCGATAAGCTGCGCGTTCTGTTGGCGCAGCGCTTCCGCATCCGCCCCTTCGCCGCGCCGCTGGGCGGTATCCAAAAGCTGATCCAACGCATCGAGACGTCCTGTGAAGTCTCCATCGACCTGCTGGCGTAAGTCCGCCACCAGCTGCCGCGCGTCCATAAGCGGGTTAGTCTGCCCGTCACTCATTGTTATTTCTCCCGTTTTGAACCACCATGCCGAACGTCCAACCCGCAACCGGCCATTCCGCCAGACGCTCCCCACACCCGCAACCGCCCAATGGCGATTGACCATCACCGTGTCACCATTTCGCTAGTGTAAAACAAACACTCCGGTCGATCAACTCACCGGAGTGTGTCAGCGTGCCAGGTGTCAAATCGGGCAAGCACCGCGCGGATTCTTGAGGGAGGACGCTATCTTTTCTTGCGCCGCTGGTACAAAAACGCGTAAAGCGGCAGTAGCGCGGATTGAGCCGTATCGAGCACGGCATCCGAGGTACGGCGGGCCAGATAACGCGCGCGCCCGGCAGAAAACAGGCTGTGTGCCGCGCTGATCTCACCCGCGCCCATCTGCATCACGACGGAAGCCCAGGTCAGCCCCGCGCCGAAGGCACACATCGCGACCACGTCGCCTTCCTTCAGACGCCCATCTTCGAAGGCTTCGACCATCGCAAGCGGCACCGACGCCGCCGAGGTGTTCCCGTAGCGGTCCAGGTTGATATAGAATTTATCAAGCGGCACGCGCATCTGGCGAGCAGCCGCTTCAATGATGCGCGCGTTGGCCTGATGCGGAATAAAGAGATCGATGTCGTCTGGTGTGAGTCCAGCGTTATAGATCGTGCGCTTGAGCGACGACGCCAGCGTCCGCACCGCGAACTTGAACACTTCCGGGCCATCCATCCGCAGATACTGGCGGTGCTCATCCACTGTTTTCTGGGTAATCGGGTGCGTCGAGCCACCATCGGGCACGTACAGCGCCATTGCACCAGACCCGTCAGAGCCAAGCTCGAACGACAGCAATCCGCCCGGCTCGTCACTGACTTCGACAACCGTCGCCGCCGCGGCGTCACCAAACAAGACGCACGTCGTGCGATCGGTAAAATCCATAGCAAACGAGATGATCTCGACACCGACCACCAGAATCCGGTTGTAAGCGCCAGTCGTGATGAACTGGCTCGCCGTCGTCAGAGCGTAGACCCAACCAGAACACCCGGCAACCAGGCTGAACGCGCCGCATTCTGCGCCTAACAGGTCTTGCACCTGGCTGGCCACCGACGGCAGCAAATAGTCAGGTGAGGAAGTAGCCACAATGATCAGATCGAGGTCTTTTGGGGTGATCCCGGCCACCTGAAGCGCGGCCTGCGAGGCGGCTACTCCCATACTGGATGTGGTATCGTTCTCGGTACGAAGGTGGCGTTCTTTGATGCCGGTCCGCGTTGTGATCCACTCGTCGCTAGTATCGACCATCTGAGCAAGATCCGCATTGGTCAACACGCGTTCGGGAACGTATTTGCCCCAGCCTGTTATCTTTGCGTAACGCTCATTCATCAGGGTGCGCCTTTCCCCTCACTACTGACGACCGATGCGGGTCAGCCACCGATCACGCTGTAGCTTCGCGGCGGCTGCGCCATGAATCCCACACGTCGGATACTGACCGCGCAGCAATCAACACTACACCCGCCGTAAGTGTAGCACCGCCGATGCCAGCGGCAATCTGCGTTTTGGGCGGAAGCTGACGCCAGCGCCCCAGCCAAGACAGGTAATGCACGCCTTCCACGTCTAGCAATCGGCTGCGCAGTTCGGCGACGAACTGCTCCGAGGGCACGACCTGGGTTAGACCGAGGCTGATCTGTCCGGCAAGCGCGAACAAATCCTGGATCGAATCGCGCAGATCCTCATCGACGTCTGCCAGTAGATCATCGCTGGGCGGTGTTCCGGACACCAGCGCGTCAGCATAGGCCATCAACACGTTTTGGGTATTTTGATCCTGGCGGGAAAAGAAGAATGGCAGTGACATCTGTTTTGTCCCCTACAGTCGGCCTAACGATCAGAGCAGTATGCCCACGTTCACAACCCAAACCGCCGTTGGCGGCGTTCCGGCTGAGCGGCGTCGCCATCACCTTCCAACGCATCTCGCAGCGAGAGCAGCGTGCGGTGGTACAACGACTTGATCGCCCCTTCGGTCCGGTTCATGATAGTGCCAATTTCGGCGTTCGACATCCGTTCGACAAATTTGAGAATGAGCAACTGCTGGCGTTCGGGCGGCAAATCGCGGATCGATTCCAGCAAGAGCTTTTGTTCTTCGGCGCTCTCGGTGAACACCTCCGGAGCGTCGCCTCCCAACCCATTCACGACCTGGTCATCCAGCGGAATCACGCGCTGGCGACCCCGATCGCGATGCCAATTGGCCACCAGATTATGGGCGATGCGGTACAGCCACGCCGAGAACGGTACCCCACGATCGGTATACCGGTCGATATGCGCCATCGCCCGAAAGAACACACGCGAAGTCAAATCTTCCGCATCGTGATGATTGCCCGTGCGGTAATATACATAATTGTAGATTTTGGTGACGTAACGCGTGTAGAGCTCGCCGAACGCAGCCGTATCCTCTTTCGCCCATAAAGCGAGCTGAGTATCGTCGGACCCGGCATAATTACGAACGGACTGGCTGTCCGGCTCAATCATAACGTATTAACACCTCGTGGCCGTTAGGGTTACGGATTCCATTTTTGACCCGGGAATACTGCAGGGTGAGTATACCAAGCAAGCAGGCGTGCTACTAGCGTTAACAGTGGATTTGCCATGCCGGGACTGGTATAATCGCCCGCATGAACCAACGACTCACACAACAACGCATCCGCATTACCCACGGCAAATACGGCGCGCTGCGCTTTGTCGGGCACCTCGATCTGGCGCTTACCTGGGAACGTGTCCTACGCCGCGCCGAAATTCCCCTGGAATATACCCAGGGCTTCAACCCGCGCCCGCGCCTTCAATTTGCAGCCGCGCTCCCAGTTGGTGTAACGAGTGAGAGCGAGTTTCTGGACGTATGGCTGACGGAACGGCTCGACGGCGATTTCCCTGGCGATTGGATCGCGCGCCTTATGGCTACGGTCCCCTCCGGGCTGCCCGTCACTGATCTGGTCGAGATACCCATTGAGGCACCCGCCCTGCCCCCGCAGGTGTCCAGTGCCGAATATGTAATCACACTGGCCGACACAGAGATCGACGAGGACGCGCTGGCAGCGCGCGCCGCCGATTTGCTTGCCCAGCCCGAAATCATCCGCCCTGGACGCAAGAAACCCTATGATCTGCGCCCGCTCATCTTCGGCCTGAGCATGAACACAGACGGCAGCCTGATCGCCCATTTGAAAGCCGGAGAACACGGCAACGCCCGTCCGGATGAGCTGCTCGCCGCGCTGGGGCTGGGTCTGCACGAGGCGCACGTTCACCGGCGACGTTTGATACTGGGCGATTCCGCATAACACGCCGCGCTGGTTTCTGAGGCAAAACATAACGGCACGCCCCACCTCGGAGCGCGCCGCTGTTCGTTTTCACATTCGCCGCCGTGCCGCGCGGAATCAATCGCAGCAGATCAGCTTCGACATGACCTTGTCCAACTGCTCGTGAGACGGACGAATCCGTTCTTCCTGCAGGTGGGCCAGCGGTTCCGGAACCAGATGGCTGAGTTCAGCCAGCGATTTCCGGTCGCGATCGACATAAATCAACCCGGTGATAAACAGATTATCGCGCCGGGCGTCGTCCAACAAGCGGAAGGCGGCCCCGCGATCGGTCGGATCGTGCTTCGTCGGATCGAGTTTCTTGAGCAGCAGGTGCGACCCGTCGTGCATTTCCACGTTCTGCACCTGACCGGGCTCCTGTTCCGCGATCTCGATCTCCTCGAATTCCGGGATGAACGTCATGTCCTGCAGCGGCTCCTCATGGACTTTGCCATAAGGGTAGCTTTTGGTCGATGTCTCGTGGTTGTTGAAAGTCACGCACGGGCTAATGATGTCCAGTACGGCCGTGCCCTTGTGGCTCAGTGCGGCCTTGAGCAGCTCGCGCACCTGCTTGGCATCGCCTGCAAACGACCGCGCCACAAAGGATGCATCGTCAATCAGGGCTTCCATGCAAATGTCAATCGGCGGCAGCTCGTTGACACCGGCGTGCTTCAGTTCCTGGCCGATGTCTGCCGTCGCTGAAAACTGACCCTTCGTCAGGCCGTACACGCCGTTGTTCTCGATGATATACACAATCGGGACATTGCGGCGCACCATGTGCTTGAATTGACCCAGGCCAATACTCCCGGTGTCGCCATCCCCGCTGACGCCCAACGCGATCAGGTCGCGGTTGGCCGTGGTCGAGCCGGTCGCGATGGCGGGCATACGCCCGTGCAGCGAGTTAAACCCGTGTGAGCGGTTCAGGAAATAGGCGGGCGATTTGCTTGAGCAGCCGATACCGCTCAACTTCACTATGCGATGCGGGTTGAGCGACAGCTCGAACGACACCTGGATGATCTGGTTCGCAATCGAGTTATGGCCGCAACCCTGACACAGCGTCGTTTTATTGCCTTTGTAATCGTCACGCTGAAGATTGATCAGGTTAACGCGCGTTGCCATGTCTTACTACTCCTGTTCGTGATCCAAAATGGCCGACACCAGCCAGCGTGGGGCGATGGGCAAGCCATCCGCATGTGTGAGAGAAACGATCCGCGTAGCGAATTCGGGATACTCCATACGCAGCAGGTTAGCGACCTGCCCGTCGAAGTTATTCTCGACTACATACACCCGGTCGTGGTCGGCCAGGAACTGGCTCGTAGTGTCTTCAAACGGCAGTGCCCGCAAGCGCAAGTAATCGCTTTCGACTTCGCGAGCGCGCAGCCGGTCGCGACTCTCGACGACACACGCATCCGTTGTTCCATAAGAAAGGATACCGAAACGTGCGCCATCCCGGCGATCGACGACGGGCTTGGGGACCAGTTGACGAGCCGTGTCGAACTTGCGTCCCAACCGTTCCATGTTGCTGACCCAATGCTCGGGGCGCTCGCTGTAATGCGCCGAGTCATCATGTCCGGTGCCGCGCGTAAAATAGGCCGCCAACGGGTGATCTGTGCCGGGCAATGTGCGCCAGCCGATTCCATCCCCGTCCACGTCGGCATAGCGTGCAAACCCGCCCTGCCGCTGCAAGTCTTCGGCGCTCAACACTTTGCCCCGATCCATCGGAACATCAGGATAAACGAACGGTTTGCTCATCCACAAATTCATGCCGAGATCGAGATCGCTCAGCACGAACACCAGAGTTTGCAGCCGTTCGGCGAGATCAAACGCCTTCCAGCCGAACTCGAACGCTTCGGAAATGTCGCAGGGCAGCAAGACCACGTGTTTGGTGTCGCCATGCCCCAGGAAATAGGCGGCCATCACGTCGCCCTGTGAGGTGCGCGTCGGCAGGCCAGTGCTCGGCCCCATGCGCTGCACATCCCAGATCACTGCCGGGACCTCGGCATAATAGGCCATTCCGGCGAATTCGGACATCAGCGAGATGCCAGGGCCAGAGGTGGCCGTCATGGCACGCGCGCCAGCCCAACCTGCCCCGATCACGGTACCGATCGCGGCGATCTCGTCCTCGGCCTGAATCACGGCATACGTTGCCGCCCCGGTTTCGGGATCGGTGCGCATGTCGGACAGATATTCCCGCAAGGAATCGATGAGGCTGGTGGATGGTGTAATCGGGTACCAGGCCGCCACCGTGACGCCGCCAAACACCGCGCCCAACGCGCCCGCCGAATTACCATCCAGGAGCAGCATCCCTTCCGTGAGCTTCAACGGTTCGATGCGATACGGATCAGTCTTGGCGAGATTGTCCATCATCCAGTCATACGCCTTGCGCACTGCCGACATATTCAGATTGATGGCTTTGGCCTTGCCCCCGAAGTGGAAATCGAGGGAAAACGCGATCTCATCCAGGCTAATATTGAGCAGCGCCGCCAACGCGCCGACATACACCATATTCGCAACATAGGGCTTCAAGCTGGAAGACACTTCCAGCGTATCCACCACCGCTTTGACCGGCATGGGATAGTAAGTGATATCCGTGCGGTCCTGGTTGATTTTCCACTCTTCGGGGAAAAAGCAGACGCCACCGCTAGCGAGGTTGGCGATATCCTCTTGTACGGTGTCTTGATTCATGACCACCAGAACATGATAATCTTCGCGGCGCGCGACATACCCATCTTTGCTCACGCGCACGGTGAACCATGTGGGCAGCCCCTGGATGTTGGAGGGGAAAATGTTCTTGCCACTCACGGGGATACCCATGCGGAAGATTGATCGTAACAGCGTGGTGTTGGCCGTCTGGCTGCCCGACCCGTTGACTGTTGCAATCATGATCTGGAAATCATTGACGATCGGCTCGCGGTCGCCGAACAGCGAGTCTATTGTCGAAGGTTGAACGTCACTCATGACCTGTCATACTCCTGCAATCCATACGACCTGTTGAACGCGACATGTGAGATGAAATGTGAGTCTCTTCAACTTCACAACACGTAATAGTTTCGGGCTCACTCAAACAGATGACGAATAGGCGCCGACCTTTCTACTGGCTCCGCAGACACGGGTTGCTCCTGATCGGGCACGTAACGCAACAGCTCCATGTGCTCTTTTAAAGATTGGAGGCCACCCTCTACATCACCACGCGCGACACATTCCACCATGTTCTCGTGATAATCCCACACGCGGCGGTGGTAGAACAGGTCAGCGTACAGACCAAATCCAAAGGCTTTATAGGCTTCCCAATAGGCTTCCAGTATGCCCTGCACGAAGGGGTTTTCCAGGTGTTTGAACAGCGTCAGATGCAGACAGCGGTGCTCGTCGAAGGGCACTTCAATCGGGACGCACGTCAATTTTTCCCGCGCCCGACTCACGACTTCGCGCAAATACGCGATGTCCTCTGGCTCAAGCTTGACGACGGCATCATGCCAGAAGCTGAGCTCAATGCTGTTTCGCAGCCGCGAAAAATGGTGGAAATAAGAGCGATCCAACCCCAGCGCATAGAGCACGCTAAGCGTCGCTGCCGGGCCGAAATTGAACGTCTGAACCTGCGTCCCTGTGCGAGGCTTGATCTGGACCAACCCTAACGTACGCGCTACGGCCAATTCCTCGCGGATCTTGCTGGTGCTGACGCCCAACTCCTGACTCAGCTCCGGGATGGTGGGCAGGCGCTCGCCGGGCAGGACCTGGTGGGACACGATGTAATGCAGAATGTCAGAATCCAGGGCTTGAGACGGCATACGCACCCCACAATGATCGTCAAATGCGGCAATCATCTGATCAATCAGATTTATCAGAGCAATACACTCAGATTATAGGACAAGTCGCACCTGATGGCAACACCAGATGCCCGGCATAACGGCAGCAACGTGTCGAATTGGCAGGTTTCTAGGGGCTACAAGAGAAATTGCTGGGGTTAAGACATAGGCTCCAGTCCCGATCAGGAGTCCTCGTTATGACCCGGAGGCGTCCAGGCCGGGTACTTATTGACTTCAGGCGTAGCGTCTTCGCTGCGGGTCGCCTCGGGAGCCGCTGGAACGGGGGCATTCGCTGCCGCGTCGGCTTTGGGCGTCGACGGCGTTTCTACCATGCGCAGAGTCTCATTCATTAGCTGGCGGGTCGGAGTCATCTTGCTGACTTCGCGCGCACCCTGCCCCAGCTCGCGCGCGGCATCCATCAATTCTTTGCCTTCAGGCCCCAATTCGTTTTCCATATCGGCCAGCACCTGGGCCCACGCCTCACGCGCCATGCGGACATACCGGCCCAACTCACGCGCCCACTTGGCCGTGTTCTTGGGACCGCCAATGATAAACAATGCCAACCCGACGATCAGCATCTCCGCCAGCCCAACACCGAAGATTCCGTCCATCTCACAATCCTCGCGTTATCCACTATCCCGATTACTCAGCCGCAAAACCATTCTTGATCTGCCGCTCATAACTTGCCACGCCGATCCCCAACAGAATGAAAGCCGCCCCTACCAGTTGCAGCGGCACGGGCCATTCATCCAGGAACAGGATTGCCAGAAGACCGCTGCCGATTGGTTCCACCAGGATCACCAGGCTGACATAGGCAGCTGACAGGAATCCCAGAGCATAATTGAATGACGAATGCCCGATCAGTTGGGGGACCAACCCCATTAATAGCATCCACAGATAGGCCTGCCCCGGCAGTCCGGCGACCTGCTGCCCGCTCACCGCCACCACACCGACCAAAATCACCGCCGCCGTGGTATAGACGAGCCAGATGTAAACCACCAGACTCAACCGGACCCGCAGATGCCGCCCAATCAAAAAATACAAGGCAACCACAAAGGCCCCGAACAGAGCCAGACCGTTGCCTAGCCAGGGATCAAAATGCTTTGGCGGCTCGCCCGTATCCCCGGCCAACCCTACGAGAATACCACCACCGATGGCTAGCGCCAATCCAATCATGGTCCACCGGTCGAGCTTTTCGCGCAGCAGCAACGGGCTGAGCAGCGCGACCCATAACGGGTTCGTCGTCACCAGGGTGACGCTGTTGACCACCGACGTGTACTCCAGCGACGTGATCCACGTCGCGAAATGAAGCCCTAGGAAAACACCCGCCAACAGTGCCCAGCGCAGATCGCTCAGCCCGACGGCACGGACTTCATCCCAATGGCGGCGTATCACCCATGGGGTCAGCACGATCGAAGCCACACAAAGTCGAGCAGCGGCCAGCACCAACGATGGGGCCGCCTGGGCCTGAGCGAGGCGGATGAAGATCGCGGCAAACGATACGGCCACCACGCCGAGCACTAAGGCAGCGTAGGGCCGCCAATTCGGCACGACAGCAGCGGTTACGGGGCGAGCCTGTTCAGTCATAATCAGCGTTATCCCAGGCGCGCACGATCACGCCATTCCGAAAACGAGTCCGATAGACCGCAACATCCTAATCCTGTAAAAAAGGGCCGCATAAGCAGCCCAGTTGTCAAACCGTTGGTGGAAACACCGCTCACAAACTGCCTATTATAGTGCTTTGCTCACGCGAAACCAGCCCGGTTTCTGCGCTTCAACCTTTTCGATCGCCTCTTGCCCACCCAACACCACTACCGCGCCATTCGCATTGAGCTGGCGTAGCACCTCGGCGAATGCCTTGAAATCAGCCGCCGTGGTGGACAGGATTTCGTTGCGCATCTGCTGGCGGCCTTCGTCTGTCTCGCCTGCCAGATAGCGCCGCATCGAGACATAGCCTTTAGCGTCAGGCAGTAGATAGGAGTCCATCAGACCAATCGCGCCGATAATGCTCTTGACCAGCTCATCCTGATCCAGCGTGAGTTGACTGAGAAAGTCGGCGGTCTGGTCGTAGATATCCAGCGTGTTCAGAAGATTCGGGTCGCGATATGAGATAAACGCGAACGATCCTGATCGCCAATCAAATGAGCAGAACCCGCCGTAGGCTCCACCTTGCACCCGTACGCGCTCCCATAACCAGGTCGTGCGCAGATAGTGGCTGATCGGGATAATCGACCCATGCGCCTTGTAGCCGAGGGTGAACAGATCCGCGCCTTTGCCGACGTAATTGACTTGCGCCGGAATGACCAGCCCCTCGTTCCCGCTCTGGAGCTGGGGCGTCCACATCGGTGACGGCGGTTCCGCCGCGGGCAGGGCGTCCAGGAATTCCACGATCTGGGGAGAAACTTGCGTCCAGTTGGCGGCATCCAATGTCACATTGGCGATCATGGCGCGGCGATTCACCAACAACTGCCGGACACTTTCCAAGACGTTCAACACAGCGGGCCAATCGCGCTCGATGTCGTCAACCAGTTTGCGCAGGAAGTGAAGATAGCTGAGGCCGCCCATCTGCTCATCGACCCAGCCTGCCTCACTGAATCGCGCATAGAGCCGCGTCTTCACGACGGCATGTCCCGCCGGCACCACGCCTGATTCTTCCGAGGCTTTTTCCTCCAACACCATCTGGCGAAACCGCTCGCGGTTGTCGAGACGCGCGGTAAGCAGCACATCGCGCAGAATAGCCAGCAGTTCGCTAGTCTGCTCTACGGTCGCCTTGCCACGCAGCATGAACCACACCGTGGCATCGCGCGTGTCTTTGATCGTGTCGCCAAATGCGGTCGAGTTGATGCCGCCGGTCTTGCGGCCAATGCGCTGCAATAGTTTGACGAAGTCTTCCGTCTCGGTGCCCATCTCAAGCAGCGCGCGCCCGAACAAAGAGACATAGGGCAGGTATTCCTGAGGGAGCACCCGCACATCAAAGCCCAGATCGAGATACACGATTCCGTTCGTAAACAGATCGTGATACAGCAGCGGCGTTCCCGCGTGTGTGCTCACCTCGATCGGGATCACCTTATTCGTCTTGTCAAGATCGTCCAACGCCAAGGACGGGATCGTCGCCAGGGCTTCGGGAGTATCCGGCGTTTCCTGCATCTGGCGTAGCGTTCGAGTTTGCTCGATGACGCGCTGTAGATCGTCGGCCGTCATCGCCGCACGAGCACGGTCTAGCCGCTGCCTTTCCTCAGCTTCACGGCGCGCTTGAAGTTCGGGATCGGGCGTCAATAGCACGGTCGAACGGTGGGAGTTGTCGAGAAAATACGCCGCGATCAAATCCTCGAATACGCGCTCGCCGGCTGCCAGACGGGTTTTAATCGCATTCAGCGGGGCCTCAAAAGCCAATGGGCCGAACGGATCGCCGCCGTAGGCCCAGGCATGCAGCGCCTGCCAGGCCAGAACAATGCCACGCGGCATTGACCCGGTGTTATTCTCGCGCCGGGCGAATTCCACCGTATTCACTGCGGCTTCGACCATGTCCGGCTCGATACCGTCCGTCACCAACGCCTGCAAGGTATCCAACACCAGTGCTTCGACCCGTTCCGCATCCTCTGCGGCGATACCCTTCAGCCCGGTCGAGAATGTCATCTGGCGGAGGTCCCGTTCCAGACCGCTTCCAGCCAAGTCTTCACCTAAACCTGAATCGATCAGGGCCTTGCGCAGAGGTGAGGCAGAAGTATCGATCAACAATTGCTGCAAGATCATCAAAGCCAGCGCCGTCCCGGTGTCGGCGCTTTCGGGGAGCAGCCAGTTGACGGTCAGCATCGCCTTTTTGCTATCTGCCTCGTCGTCCTGTCCGACCGCGTATCCGTACGTGACGTGGTGAGGCGCATCAAAGGGTGCCTGCAACGCCACACTAAAATCGACGTCGATGCGCCGATAATCCTTAAGATACTCATTGACAATCCGCAGGCGGTCTTCGGCGGGATCGTCGCCGTAGAAAAAGAACTGCGCATTGGACGGGTGATAATAGGTGTCGTGAAAATGCTTGAACTGCTCGTAAGTCAGGTCGGGGATCACCGCCGGATCGCCACCCGAGTCGAAGCGATATGTGTTATCTGGAAAGAGCGATTCCTTCACATACTGCTGCAACAAATCGTCCGGGTCGGAATAAGCGCCCTTCATCTCATTGAACACAACGCCCTTGAGGGCAAGCGGTTGATCCGGATCATCCAACTCGAAGTGCCAGCCTTCCTGGCGCAGGGTGTTCGGTGTGATGTTGGGGTAAAACACAGCATCCAGGTACACGTCGATCAGATTGTAGAAGTCCTGCAAATTCTGGCTGGCCAGGGGATACATCGTTTTGTCCGGAAACGTCATGGCGTTCAAGAACGTTTGCAACGATCCCTTATAGAGCTCCACAAACGGCTCTTTGACCGGGTATTTCCGCGACCCGCACAATACAGAATGCTCCATGATGTGCGGCAGCCCGGTCGAGTTTGACGCTGGCGTATTAAACGACACTCCGAACACCTTGTTCTCATCGTCATTTTCCAGCGACAGCAGTTCTGCTCCAGTCTGGGCATGCCGGAACAGCCGGGCGTTAGTGCGAAGCTCAGGAATATTCTGCTCTCTGATCAGTTGGAATCCGTACCGGTCTGCCATAGATCGTTAACTCATTTCTCTTAAATCAGGCCTAATAGACTGACAGGCTACCCGAGGCTATCAGATTGTATCACTCCTCACAAAAGGCAGGTAACGCGCCCGACCGCCGTTGACCATACAAATTCCCTTGAAGATTCACCGGGTCCGCACACTGAAGAACCATTGACAAAGGGGAGAGCGTCCGATAAAATTCGCGTCACTCTGGCGATGAGATGACCCTTGAGACTAGGTAACGGGCGTGGTAGAATGACTGCCGCATGCCGACGTAGCTCAACACGGCAGAGCAAGCGCCTTGTAAGCGTTAGGTTATGGGTTCAAGTCCCATCGTCGGCTTGGCGGAGAACCTCCGCACAATTGCATAAATTATGGGTCGGTGTCCCGAGCGGCAAAGGGGGCGGACTGTAAATCCGCTGGTGAACGCCTTCGTAGGTTCGAGTCCTACCCGGCCCACTGACAGGCGTTGCGCCTGTCGCGCTGGCCTACATAGCTCAGCAGGTAGAGCACGCCCTTGGTAAGGGCGAGGTCATGGGTTCGAATCCCATTGTAGGCTTAGCTCTTTTCCAAATTCGGGTGTGATACCATCACAGCAATAATCCCTGATCGGTACATTCTGGAGGAACCAACGGAACATGGCCAAGGGCAAGTTTGAGCGAACGAAACCCCATGTGAACGTGGGGACGATCGGCCACATTGACCACGGGAAAACGACACTAACGGCGGCGATCACGAAAGTATTGGCGCTGAAGGGCTGGGCGGACTTTCGGGCATTCGATCGATCGACAATGCGCCGGAAGAAAAAGCGCGCGGGATCACGATTGCGATTGCGCACGTGGAATACGAGACGGCCAACCGGCACTATGCGCACGTGGACTGCCCGGGGCACCGGGACTACATCAAGAACATGATCACGGGGGCGGCGCAGATGGACGGTGCGATCCTGGTGGTGGCTGCGCCGGATGGGCCGATGCCGCAGACGCGCGAGCACGTGCTGCTGGCGCGCCAGGTGGAAGTGCCGGCGATGGTGGTCTTCCTCAACAAAGTCGACATGATGGAAGACGAGGAACTGCTGGAGCTGGTCGAGATGGAGTTGGCGCGAGCTGCTGGAGAGCTATCGACTTCCTGGCGGACACGCCCATCGTGCGCGGCTCGGCGCTGAAGGCGCTGGAAAGCACCAGCAAGGACCCGGCGGCGCCCGGAGTACGCGTGCATCTGGCAGTTGATGGACACGGTCGACAGCTACATTCCGACCCCGGAGCGTGACTTCGAGCGTCCGTTCCTGATGCCGGTCGAGGACGTGTTCTCGATCAAGGGGCGCGGGACGGTGGTGACGGGGCGTGTCGAGCGTGGCGCGCTGAAGAAGGGCGAAGAAATCGAGATCGTCGGGCTGCGCGAAGAGAGCATGAAGACTGTCGTGACCGGCATCGAGATGTTCCATCAGGAACTCGACCAGGCGCAGGCCGGCGACAACGCGGGCATCCTGCTGCGCGGCGTCACGCGCGAACAGGTCGAGCGTGGCATGGTGTTGGCCAAGCCCAACAGCATCACGCCCCACTGCAAGTTCATGAGCGAAGTGTACGTGCTGCGTAAGGATGAGGGCGGCCGTCACAAAGCCTTCTTCACCGGCTATCGCCCGCAGTTCTACATCCGCACCATGGATGTGACCGGCAACATCGAGCTGCCCGAAGGCGTGGAAATGGTCATGCCCGGTGACAGCGTCAACCTCATGGTTGAACTGATCACCCCGGTCGCGCTCGAAAAAGGCTCCAAGTTCGCCATCCGTGAAGGCGGCCTGACCGTCGGCGCGGGCGTCATCACCGAAATCTTGGAATAACGCTAATTTGGGGGCCGGACTCAAGAACCGGCCCCTTACCCCGATGAAGCGGGATTGGTAGATCTATGGCAAAGAAAAAAGATGTCCGCATGGTAATTCACCTCGCTTGCACCGAGTGCAAGGAGCGGAATTACACGTCCATGAAGAATCGGCGCAACGATCCGCAGCGTCTTGAACTGTTGAAGTACTGTTCGCGCTGCCAGAAGCATACCTTGCATCGTGAAACGAAATAAGTGTAGCGATCGGTGAAGTGAATGGGGCGTGGTTTGCCCCGTATGTAGGGGTGTAGCTCAATTGGCAGAGCAACGGTCTCCAAAACCGTAGGCTGTGGGTTCGAGTCCTACCACCCCTGCCTTTAAGGCTGACACGTTCACTTGTCCAGACACCGTCCTCGCGACGGTGTCTTAGATATAGGCCGTTGTTTATTGCCGAGGAGTTAAGAGTGGCACGTACACGAACCCGCAATGAAGCGGACGAGAAGAACAACCGCAATGCGACGGTCGTCAATAATGACCGTCGTAAGACACAAGAGAACGGCGACGAAGAGGACAACTCTCAGGTTGCCCGTAAGGATCGCCCTACTCCCAGCACGCGGCAGACGAAAACGCGTGGTGTTGGTTCGACCGGGTTGGTGAACCGGATTCCAGTTGTGCGCAGCGTTGTGGCCTATTTCCGGGGCGTAATCTCCGAAATGCAGAAGGTCACCTGGCCGAACAACGAAGAAACCCGACGACTGACCTATGTCGTCATGGGCGTCACTATCGCTTTCGCTATCGGGCTGGGCGTGATGGACACCTTCCTGGGTTGGTGGTTCCGCAAGGCGTTCCATCCCGATTCGGAATGGATATTCTTGCTGATCGCCGCTATCGTCGCCGTCGTGTTGAGTGGAAGTTACTTCACATTTCGCGATCGCATCTGACCGCCGCATCCAGGCGATCGCATGAGCAGCCGCGCCAGGATGGGCCAGCGCCAATGCCCGCTGTGCCGCCTGCTATGGGCTGTTCGATTCAATCTGGCGAGACTGATTACAGAACGACTCGTATCGTCCTACGTCCGCTGGTGTCCATTGAGTAAAAAGGCAGAGCAATGTATCAGGATGATGATTTTCACGACGAGGACGTAGACTTCGATCCAGAACCTGTATATCTGGATGACGAGGAAAAGAACTCGGCCTCCGTCCCTGACGAGGATGAGGACACGATCAGTCCCATTGCGTCCGTGCTCGCGGAGGATAGCCCCGCGGAAGGCGAGGTTGATCCCGAGGACACTCGTTTATGGTACGTTGTTCACTGCTACTCCGGGCAGGAAAACAAGGTCCGGCATTCGATTGAGCAACGCATCGAAACGATGGGGATGCAAGACAAGATTTTCGATGTCGTCGTGCCGACCGAAGAGGAAATCGAAGTCAAAGAAGGCAAGCGCCGTACTGTTGAACGTCGTGTCTTCCCCGGGTATATCCTGGTCCAGATGGTTATGGACGAAGACTCGTGGTACGTCGTCCGCAACACACCCGGCGTCACGGGCTTCGTAGGGATGGGCAACGAGCCAACACCGCTGCGCCCTGAAGAAGTCTCGCAAATCATGCGGCGTATGGAAGCCGAAGCGCCCAAGATCAAAGTCACGTTCCGTCCTGGGCAAAAAGTTCGGATTATCGACGGGCCGTTCAATGAGTTCATTGGCACCGTGGGCGACATCGACATGGAAAAAGCCAAAGTACGCGTGCTTGTATCGTTCTTCGGGCGCGAAACGCCAGTCGAATTGGATTTCTTACAAGTCGAAAAAGCCTAAAAACATACCTCAATCTCAGTGTACGATGCAGCGGGGCAGTCCCTCGATTCGGAGGGGGCTCTGTGTGATTACAAGAAAAAGGAACAGAAATCATGGCGAAAAAAGTCAAAGCTGTCGTCACGCTTCAGATCGCGGCGGGCAAAGCAAATCCTGCGCCGCCCATCGGCCCCGCGCTCGCTCAGCATGGTATCAACTTGATGGGTTTTTGCAAGGAATACAACGCCAAGACCAGCAATCGTATTGGCGAAATCGTTCCGGCGGAAATCACCATCTTCACCGATAGCTCTTTCAAGTTCATCTTGAAGAGCCCGCCCACCGCATTCCTGATCCGGCGTGCCGCTGGCCTCAGCAAAGGCTCGTCCGTCCCGAATCGCGATAAAGTCGGCAAGTTGACGCGCCAGCAGGTGCGTGAGATCGCCGAAGTCAAGATGAACGATCTCAACGCCGTCGATATCGAAGGCGCAATGTTGCAAGTTGAAGGCACCGCACGCAGTATGGGCGTTGTCATCGAAGGATGAGAGAACCACGCGCTGCCTAGCGTGGGAGGGCATGCAGCCCACTATTACCACCATAGGAGATAACCAATGGCAAAGCAAGGAAAGAAATACACCGCCGCTGCCGAAAAAGTCGACCGGCAGAACCTGTACAGCCCGGAAGAAGCGCTCAAGCTGGCCAAGGAAATCGCTCCCGCCAAGTTTGATGAAACTGTCGAGCTGCACCTCCGCATGGGCATCGATCCCCGCCACAGCGATCAGCAGATCCGCACGACCGTCATCCTGCCCTACGGGTTGGGTAAGACTGTGCGCGTATTGGTCTTCGCCGAGGGTGAAGGCGCTAAGATCGCTCAGGAAGCCGGGGCCGATTACGTGACCGACGATGAAATGATCGCGCGTATCGCCAACGAAGGCTGGACCGAATTCGACGTGGCGCTGGCCGTCCCCGATATGATGCGCAAGATCGGGCGTCTCGGTAAGGTATTGGGCCGTAAAGGCTTGATGCCTAACCCGAAGGCCGGTACGCTGGTTCAACCGGAAGATATTCCGCGCGCCATCGAAGAAGCTCGCGCCGGTCGTATCGAATTCCGTAACGACAAGACCGCCAATATTCATGTACCGATCGGCAAAGCCAGCTTCGGCGAGGAACAACTCGTGGGCAACATGGCCGCCGTGATGGAAGCCATTCGCCGTGCACGTCCCGCCGCTACGAAGGGGACCTATGTGCGTCGCGTCGTGGTCACCACGACCATGGGGCCGGGCATCCGAGTCGATCCCAACGTGGCCCTGGCGATGTCGACAAGCGCGTAAATTCGTGCTCAATCTGGCCCACTCCAGCCGGAAAGCGGATCGCTTTCCGGCTGTATTTTTTCGCTGGATACCTGTGAAGCATATGCTGGGGGGGCGAGCGCTGAGTCTGACATTAGTTCGTGGGGATATCTTCCTGACGCGCTGTCAAACGATCGTGCTGGGGCTCAGCGCCAACGGTCAGTTGGACGCGTCCGAATTCCATCGCGCGCTGAACGATCGCTATCCCGTTTTCGTCAGTGACTACCGCAGACGCGCACGCGCCGACGCATTGATTCCCGGCGCGATTTGGATATGGAGCGAAGCGCGCCCGTGGATCTGCGCCGCCATCCTACGAGAAACGCCGCACGGGACCCTGCGCCTGCGCTTTGTCGAGTCAGTTATGTTGAAGTTGGTCCAGGCGTGGTCAACCGAGAGATTAGGCAGTTTGGCCCTGATGCGGTTTGATGACGGCATCGACTGGTCAGCGGCGCGCACCATCGTGGACACATTCGTGACAGCCGCCGCCCTGCCCGTGATTGTGTACGAGGACTATCTCCCAAGCATTGCCGCCGAAACAAAGGAATCCCCCACCCCGGCCAACAATGATCGGACGGACAGTGCGTAACTCATGACCCGGTATTTGCTGTCGAATACAATGTTTCCGCCGCGTGGGCGCACAGCCTTGACCCGCCTGCATCCAACCACTCATCCAACGTCGCGCTGCTTTTGTTCCCGGCAATGACATCATTCCACAACCCGACTGCCCAGGTATAATAATACTGCGTTTCCAGCGCCCACGAGGAAAAATCCTGCTGCGTGACACTGGGGCCGCCATTGTAACAGGCCAGCGCCAATCCCAGATTCCAATCGGCAAACTGAGTCAGGCACTCGTAGAACACGGTCATGCCGTTGCGCACATTGATGTCAGGATTGAGCATATTCTCACCGTAATCAAAATGAAAGGGCATCACCTGCATCAACCCAAGCGCCCCTGCTCCTGACACAGCATCCGAATCCCCACACGACTCGATCTGAATTACGATCGCGATCACATTAGGGTTGACGTGGTAATCCTGAGCCCAGCGTAGAATGTTTTCGCGCCAATACAACACTTCGCGCGAAAAGATCGACGACAGCGGTGCGTCTGGATCGGAGATGGAATTTGAAACTGGGCCACCTTCTCGGCCTAACAAGCGCTTCACCGGATCTAGCACAACCCGATCCGCGCCCGCGAACAGCACAAGCACCATGATAACGGCCAGAACACCTAACACCACGCGTACCCAACTCCCGGCTGAACGCGCGGTATCACGCTCACGCCTGGCGTTGGAGGAGCGCGACCGGCCTGAACCGCCAGATTTCGATGGCATAGTGGGTTCTGTTCGCCCGTTACGGCGTGATCACGCGCAAAGGATTAGGGACAAAAACCAGCACGAAGATGGCCAACACCGCGTACGCCAACCACTTCCGCCGCCGATCCAACGGTGTGACCATGTCGAAGGGGACGGCATAAAGGCGTCCTAAAAAGAACAGCAGAACGGTCCATAGCAGCCACACAGAATTGATGAATGACAGCGCCAAAAAGCCCGCGACAATGGGAAGGTACAAGCGACGCGCATTCTTGCCGAACATAGTGAACATCACATGGCCGCCGTCGAGCTGGCCCAGCGGAATCAGGTTCAAGCCCGTGATCAGCAGCCCAGTCCATCCAGCTTTGGTCACCTGATTGATGAACACATCTTGTTTGGCATTGGGCAGCAGCTCGCCAAATACCGTATATTTCGCTGCCGCATAGAGAATCGAATTTCCCTCCAGCAGATATTGATCGGTCGGCAGCGGCTCTACATGTGATGTGAACAGGCCCAGCATCAACAGCGGCACTGCCACAATGAACCCGGCGATTGGACCTGCCGCACCCACATCGAATAACACCTTGCGATTGGGCATCGGCTCGCGAAGCTGAATGAACGCGCCAAGCGTCCCGAAAAACCCGAACGGCAGCGGGATGAAATAGGGCAGCGTGACGCCCACCCTGTGGTAGCGTGCAGCGAAATAGTGTCCCAGCTCGTGGGTCCCCAGAATGAGCAGCACGCTCAACGCGTAGGGCCACCCGCGCCATAAGGTGGACAGCGGCAGAGTGTCCTGGTTGTGCATTGACGCATCCTGCGCCGCCCCGACGTAGAGCAGGCTGGCGATGGTGAGCAGCAGCAAGACAAGGTTCGGCCAGACAGGGCGCGGGCTTGGGTGGAAGCGCCCTTTCAGGCCCATCACCACGTGTTGGTCTTCATCGTTGGTAGTCAGCAGAACGTGATAATCCAGCGGCGCAAACCGGGTATCCAAATGCTCGTAGGCCGCCTCACTGTCAATACGCAAGCGCCCCACGAAGCCGATACGCGCCGGGGCGGGCGGTTGGTAATCAACCCGGAAAACCTCCATCACCTCGTCGACGATTTCCGCCAGTTTTTGAAGGGCTGGATCACCAGCCACAGGTTCCGGGGGGGCGGGCAAAACAACCGCACTTTGTCCCGAAGCCGAAATCGATGGTTCATTTAACACAGGATTGCTCCGTTGGAATTAAGGTGCCGTCCCTCCCACTGGGGGCAGCACTTCCCAGGTATCGTTGAATGCATCGAGGGCCATAATACCGCCATCCCGCATCCGGAGATAGGTTGTAGCTACACTGCCTTCGAGAGAATCCGCCTGGAGCATGCCCTCAAAGGACACTTCGGGCGAGTTCGCCCACCCTAACCGATCGCGCACTCGCGGGTTAGAGCGCCACACCAGGCCAAACCCACGAATGGGCTGCAACAAGCCCGGCGGCTCGGATAACGAGTCGTCGCGTTCTTGATCGCCTTCGTTGAAATCATCGGGGTACTGCGCCCATGTTGGCGACAGTCCATCATCGAACATCACGTAAATGCGGTCTTGGGCTTCCACCCACAACATGCGCCCGTGTTCAAAGGTCTGTTCCGCTTCGATCGTGATTTGGGGTGGAGCAGCCGGGCACGCATCCGGCGCAGGGTCGAAATACCAGATTTCGGGACATTCAAGCGGAATCAGCAAGGGCTGTTCGATCGTCGCGCCGCCAGATTCGGCTTCCAGCAGAAACCGCGCCACGTCCCGGTCAGTCGTCCCCGTGCTGACGGTAATCTGCCCGGAAGCGTTGACATCCCAGCGCCATACCCGCTCATCATCGGCAGCCACACGGTAAATCCGAGTCTGATCAGCCCCGCGCACACTCCAATACAGCGTGACGTTGTCACCGGGACGGGCCGCTTCGCTGTCCGTCGTGAAGTATTCCACGCGCAGCCCGGCCAGCGTAGGGATGGTCGTGATCGTCATCGTCACAGGCGGCGGGGGAATTGTAGCCGCCAGCGGGCTGGTCGGCGACGGACCCGGCGTAGCCGTTGCCGCGGGAAGTGGCGTGCTGGTCACAAAAACCACTCCCGGACCGGGTGAAGGAATCGCCGCGACCGTTGTCGGCAAGGGAAGGCTGGTAAATGTCGCGCTTGGGACAAACGTCGTAATCGCGGGCTGCATATTGCCGCCGCAGGCAGTCAGCACCCCTGCCGCCAACAGGGCCCCCACCAATACCGTGCGCACGCGCAGGCAAGACCCACACAGAACCGTCATAGCATCACCGCCGCAGATTTGCGCCCCCTAATACTATTCACCGCCCCTAAAACATGGATGCGCCCAACCGGGGGAGTTCCTGAGTTGCCAACGCCTCCACCGGCAGAGCAAACGTAAAGGTAGAGCCGTTGCGTTCGTCGCTTTTCACCCAGATGCGCCCTCCATGAGCGTCCACCGCCAGCTTGCAGAACGCCAGTCCCAGCCCCACCCCGCGCGGCATATTATGCCGCTTTAGCCGGGCGAATTTGTCGAAAACCATCGACTGCGCTTCGGGCGGAATCCCAGGGCCGGTATCTTTGACGCGCACATAGACTTCAGTCCCGCTGCTGGCCGTGCTCACCGTCACGATCCCATACTCAGGCGAATACTTAATCGCGTTATCGAGCAAATTGATCAGCACACGTTCGATCATGTCTGGGTCGATGTACAGCGCCGGGATATCATCGGCCAGCGCCAGACGAATGCGCACGTGTTTGTCGTCGGCCAGCGGCCTGGATTGATCGATTGCGGAACCGATGAGATGCTGAAGAATGGTCGTCGTGCGGCTGATCAGCTTGCTGCCTTCTTCCATACGCTGTACGTCCAACAGTGAGTTGACCATTCGTTGGACCTGTCGCTCGCTGCGTCCCGCCGTCTCCAACATGCTGTGCACATTCGGATCGGGGTGGTCAGCCAACAGCCGATTGAGCACCTGCAGACTGGTGTAGATATTGCCCAACGGTCCCCGCAAGTCATGATAGACCATCGCGCTGAGGTCCTGGCGCAGTTGATCTAATTCCAGTTGAGGCGAAAGATCGTGCTCGATCCACTGGATCATATCGGCCTCACCGCGCCCACTGATGCGTTTGGCGTACACCTGTACAGGGCGCGACGCGCCGTCTTTGGTCCACACGGTCGATTGGAAGCGCACCTCAGTTCCGCGGGTGAGATGGTCAAAACGCCCGTTGCCCAGCGGGCCCGTCCCCGCGCGGTGCACAGACGTGATGCTGCGGTGCACCAGTTCCTCGCGCACGAACCCCAGGAACTCACACGTCTGGCGATTCACCATCAAAATCTGGCCGTTCAGATCTGTGAGAATGATCGGCGCGATGACATCATCAAACAGCGTGCTGTAGCGATAACGCGCGCGGCGAGCTTCCTCCAATAACAGCGTGTTCGAGAGCGCCGCCGCTCCCATCTCGCTAATGGTATTCGTCAGGTTGATCGCGTCTGCCGAAAAATAACTGGGAACCGGGTGGGCCAGCGTCATCACGCCCACTACCTCGCCGGAATGAATCAACGGGACGCACAGCGCCGATCCCTCGCTTGGTGAAAGAGGCTCGTCCGGCAGGCGCATCCACAAAGGATTGTTCGTAATATCATTGACGATGACGGTACGGTAATTGTGCAGCACAAACCCTGCCAGCCCATCCTTCAAAACGCGCTCGATCACAGGCACAGCGTTGGCATCGCTCCCCGCGCCTAGCGCGCAGACCGACACCATACTCTTGTCACGAAAGGCGATGATGCTAGCATAGGGTGTCCCGAGGGCCTGGGCCGCCGAGTAGAGGACGCGATGAAGCACATCCGCCGAGGACATTTCCGCGTTTAGTTCCGTCGCCAGACGGTAAACCAGTGCCAAACGCAGTGTTTCGCTGAGCCGTGCTTGCAACCCCCGCGATGTACCCATAGAGCCCTCTACCTGTACCTTATCATGCCTATTCTAACATACTCGCTGGCTACTGGGTTCAGTCCATACGAAGCCTGTTCAGACCCCTGCCGCAGTCTGTAAGGACAGTACCACTGCCCCCGGGGATCATGGTCTTGGGTCGGGCGGGCGCACGTACCGTACGGGTGCGGGGCGGAGACACTCTTGTACGCCCTCGATCACGGCCAGACGCGCCCGATCGTCGTGCTGAAAATCCATATCGTCCGCCGGGACCACCAGCACCGGGCAGCTATCCCATCCGTCAATCCAGCGATCGTAAAGGGAGTTCAGGCGGCTCAGGTAATCATGAGAAATATCTTGTTCAAAATCGCGCCCACGCTGCTGGATGCGGGTAATCAGGGTTTCAATATCAGCTTTCAGATATACCAACAAATCGGGAGGCGGCAAGAACGCCCGTATGCCCGCATACAGATCATGATACGCGCTGTAATCGCGGGATGACATCTGGCCCTGCTCGAACAGGTTGCGCGCGAATATCTCCGCATCCTCGTACACACTGCGATCCTGCACGACTGAACCCGGATGATCGACCAGCGCGCGATGATGCTGCAACCGGCGCGACAAGAAAAATACCTGGGAATGAAAGCTCCAGCGATGCATATCGGCGTAAAAATCGACCAAAAAGGGATTTTCGTCGACAGCTTCGTAGAATGGCTTCCAGTCGAATGCCTCGGCCAGAATCCCGGTGAGCGTCGATTTGCCCACGCCGATATTCCCAGCAATCGCCACAAAGTTCTTGTTGGAGTTGACGAGCTGGATCATGCGTCCTCGCTCTCTGCCGTTGTGGGAGCAGGCCACTCTCGCCCCCAATTCTGGCGCATTTTCTCCACGTAAGCTTTTTCCAGATCGATCCCCGTATAATTGGCGAGCTTGATCACGTAGGCCAGCACATCGGCCAATTCCTCCTGAATATCCGGCGGTGGCGTATCCGTGCGCCCCGTGGACGCCGCGATCCAACGTTGGGCAAAGGCGCGCGCCAGTTCCCCAACCTCTTCTTGCAGCAGGATGAAGTTCAAATAGGGATCGGTCACAAACTGTTTTTCGCGATCCAACTGGCGGTGGAATTGCTGGAAATCACCCAGGCGGCGCGCTGGCTGATCGAGCAACGGAATCGCGCTGGGCACCGCTTCGGGGATCGCTGCCGGAACAGCTTCGCCGCCCATACCCGGCAGAGATGGCTGGCGCGGCCCCTGCCCCAGCGCGCCGCGAATGCGGTTGAACACGACGTCGCGATCCTCAGGAGTCCGCACAAAATCGAGCTGGCTCGTCTCAATGATCTCAACGGGCGCGGCGCTATAGGCGTTGAAAAAGCGATCGTAGGCTCCTCTCAGACTGTCAATATAGGTCGCTTCCATATTGCGCTCATAGGGGCGATCGCGCTCGGTAATGCGGTTCATCAAGGTTTCGGTGTCGGCTTTGAGGTAGACCACCAAATCGGGCACCGCGATATTCTCGGCCAGCGCTTCTTGCACGCTGTAGTACGTTTGCAGCTCGTCGCCGGACAGGTTCACCTCAGCAAAAAGGCGGTCTTTGTCGAACATATAATCTGTCACCAACGGACGTGGCAGCC
The DNA here is from genome assembly GCA_963826505.1 of uncultured Chloroflexia bacterium. Lineage (GTDB taxonomy): Bacteria > Chloroflexota > Anaerolineae > Aggregatilineales > Aggregatilineaceae > CAWGXG01. Next base: position 309,352 of record CAWGXG010000008.1, on the reverse strand, counting down.
CCATGAGCTGGCGCTGTTGGTGGTAGCGGCTGAGCAGGAAGAATATCTGGGTTTGGAACGCATACCGCGCCCGGTCGGTATAAAAATCGGAAAGGAACGGATTTTCTTCGAACACTTCAAGAATCAGCTGAGCGCCGATTTCTTTTTGAAACATGCGGGCGAGCGTCGTCTTGCCAACGCCGATCACACCCTCAATCACGACATAGGCTTGCATGGCGGCACATCCATCGCTTTCATCACATACGGGCTTCAACCTGCCTGGCGCGCCGGCTGAGGAACCACAAGTCACGCGCCGGACCCCCTCCCGGGCCGTCCTGGTTCCCAGTATACGCGCGCCCTCATGGAATGTCCACCTGGGCACCCATCTGTTTTTTCTTGTCCGCGGGCGGTGTACAATGGCGCGTAGTGCTCTCAGATCCGGGCGGCAGTCATCGACATGACACGGCATAAACTGGTTCTCATCTTCACGATCGGAGTTCGCGCTGGCAGCGTGTTCACTCACTCACGACTCCCCGCCGAAGACTCCGGCCGTGCCCGCCGTGACGCTCGTTTCGCCGTCCATCCCCCCTACCCAAACCGCTGGTCCTACCTCCACGACCATTCCAGCTCTGGAATCCTACACGGGTGTCTACACCGATGTTACACAATGGCTCGATGGTGTCTGCTTCGATTACCTGGCCGGGCTGAACGGCACAAGCTGGGTATGGACCAGCCGCGATGACCTGCGGGCCTTTTACGACCGTGTAGACAACTCTGGGCTGTGTGAGCGCACTGCCGCGCGCCCGGATTTTGATTTCGGGGCCGGAGCAATAGTGGGAGTCGTCAATGTTCGGACAGGCTGTGATGCCGCTTATCATGTCACCCGTTTGACGGTGGATGCCACACCCCGCACCCAAACGCTCAGCTTGAGTCTACAACTGCGCCCAGGCTGCCCGTATGATCTGGTTGAGCCGCTGTTGATTGTCATCCCACCGCTGCCAACAGGTACCGCGCTGAACATCGTCGTCACCGAGCCCTGACCGGCGAAGATGTTGCCGCGCTGCGCGGTGGTCCCTCTGACCAGTCGGACATATAATCGGCAGCATAGAAACCGCTTCACCCTACCGGGAGTAACTGTGTATGCAAAGCCTGCCGATCGCCTGTCACGCGTGGGCCTACAATAATCTGTCTTTGGAAGAAGCGGTGGGCACCATCGCACGGCTGGGATTTCGCTATGTCGATCTGGGGTCCGGCCCTCATCTGGATGTCAGCCGCGCGGCGGCCTATCCGGAAGCGGAAGCCGCCAACATCTGTCAACTGCTCGACCAGTTCGACCTGACGCTGACCGATCTATATTTGATGCTGCCTTTTACCAATGCCCCCACCCCGGCCCAACGCGAAGGACAAATTACGCTCTTTGAGCGGTTGATCCCGTTTGCTGTCGCGCTGGGCACGCCCGGCATCACAGTCACCCCGGGTATCGTGCATGCAGATGGTATCGATCACAGTCTGGCGCGCGCGATTCCCAGCCTGTTGCGCATGCTGCAAGCCGCCGAAGATACCGATTTGCGTATCTCCTTCGAGCCGCATATGGATTCGGTGGGCCAACAACCCGAACAGGCCTTGCTGCTACTCGACGCTGTCCCCGGTCTGAGCGTGACCCTCGATTACGCCCATTTCGTCTGCCAGGGTATTGTGCGGCGTGAAGTCGAACCCCTGTTGGAACACGTCGCGCACGTACACATGCGGCAGGCCAAACGCGGCATATTGCAGACCGCGCACGATGATGGCACCATGAACATTCCTGAGTTGTTGAACGATCTCTATCAGGCGGGATACCGCGGAGCGTTAACCGTAGAGTACATGACCACCTTTGGCTGGCATAATATGAAAACGATTAGCATCAGCAACGAAACAGTGCGCACACGCGACGCGCTGCGCAGCGCGCGCGCACGGCTGGAAGGCCCCGCCAAAACCCGTTAAATCTCCTCACCGCCCAGAAGCCCACAACGCTTGCCCATCCAGACAGGCGTTTTTTTATTCCCCGCAGGTCACATCGAGGCGCCGTGTCCGCTTTCTGTCCGCTAATTGGTATCCCAGCGCTGTAGATCCCTGGCCCCGCTCTGGCATGCTGTAAACAGTTGACGCGCGTCACACCTCAATCCGTAAGGCGGTTCCCGCCGAACACTGATTACGGGCCCATGCCGCCTTGAGTCTTCACTCTGGAGCGAATGTGATGTCTAAGCGTCGTCTGATCCTGCTTGCTGTGACCGTTCTGATCGCCTTTTCCGTTACTGCCGCCGCTGTGATGCCGGCAGCCTCATCATCGCCTGTTTCGACCGGGCAGACCTTCGCCGCCCGTACGCTCGTTCAGCCGGGTCCGGCGCTCTTCGACCCGGAATGCCCAGACCCCAATAACGGTGGCTGCGGCGGCTGATTTCTGTCAGGATGATATGCTTTAGCGGGATGCGGGAGTTGCTAAGGGCGAGGGATAACCCTCGCCCTCGGCGTTTGATTGAGGAATTAGCGACCAGGAACGCCGCGTTGAGCGTCCTCGATCGATTCTTCGATATTCTTCTTAATCACGTTGCGAACGGGCGCCTCCTCGATCGTCTCAGCCATGACCAATACCGCCTGAAGCTCTTTGAGCGCACAATCGTAGCGACCCTGTTCAAGCGCAATGTGAGCGTGCGCATGCCGGGCACGAACGACGTAAGGCAGGTCTTTGATACTTTCATAATGGCGCTGCGCCCCGCATAGGTGCCGATCCGCCATAGAATAATTCCCGCGTTTTGTCTGGATGAGCCCCAGCATGTGCTTCACCCGAACGGCCCCGTTCACCTTCAAATCGCAGCGATACGCCAACCAGGCCTTGAGCGCCATATCGCGCGCCTGTTCATAATCGCCCTGATGGTACAACTGTATCGCCAGGTTGTAGTTCATTATGCCCCGGAACAACGCGCTGCCACTCCGTTGGGCCTCATACGCGAGGCGCTCCTGCAGTTGTCTGAGGTAGCTATTTGCTCCCTTGTGACGGAGACTCAGACTGGTCAGCATTCCATCCAGGCATTCGCCGCTTATCACTGGATCATCCAGCTTCACCGCCAGGATGAACCCCTGTTGGGCATAATTGAAAGCATCTTCACTCAAAATCACCTCTCGACACTTCCACGCCATCGACAGGTTGACGCGCGCCAAGACATACAAGGAGTGCAAATGCCACGCTTCAGCACGCAGCGCCCAGGATTGCGCGCGAGCCTCCTCAAACGATATTTCGGCGACATCGCGATGAAAACGTTCTGCCCTGACCAGCAGCTTGAGCTCCGCATTATCGGTGCTCTCTGCTACTTCAAGCGCAGCCAATAACGCCTGCCGTCCGCGATCTTGCTTCTGGAGGCCAAAGAGATGCATGCTCCACGCCCGGTAAATCTCACTCTCAAGCGCGCGATCGCCGATGTCCAGAGCTTTGCCCAACAACGGCACGATCAATGTAATCCATGTGTCCCGTTTCTCTGCAGAGAGCGAAAAGTACCAACGTAAGGTTAGCGCCAGCCGGATGGTTTTAGGCAGATGTGGCCCATCGATCTGACCGGCGGCCTGAATAACCTCGTAAAACTCGTCCAGGCGGCGCACTATCGCCTGAGGATCGTCTTTCGCGTTGCCCAACACAAAAGATACTTCACGGTGCAGCGCGGCGATGGCTGCATCCTTCAAATCCTTGGGAGACGGGATGTACTTCGGATCGTAATCTTCGGGTAGCCCGAGATTTTCGGAGTCCGGTGGGCGGCGCGGTGGCTTACCCATGTTGCGTTTTCTCCTCAATCCTCAACAATCGCCTGACTACGCACAGCCAGTATATCACCCATTGGTCGCGCCTGATTCTTCTGCACACGGTGCTGGAACCAGATCGTCAGGCGCGGTATACTTGGTGCTTGGACCTGCAACGGATCGATTACCCATTTTCCATGCACATCGAGCATCTCTCTCTACAGAATTTTCGCAATTACGCCCGGCTAGAAATGTCCTTGCCGGATGGCCCTATTCTGCTGCATGGCGCGAATGCACAGGGCAAAACCAGCCTGTTGGAAGCGATCTACTATCTGGCGACGGCCCGCTCCCCCTACACGACGTCCGACAAACAGTTAATCAATTGGGACGTGGATCGCGACCTGCTGGCCTTCGCTAAGATCAGCGGCGAGATCGTGTCATCCCGGCGCATGATGAATCGCGTTGAGATCACGCTGACCGAAACGCCAGACGCCATGAACGGTACCCGCCTCAACAAAGATATCCGCGTGAACGGCGTACCGCGCCGCGTGATGGATCTGATCGGGCAGATCAACGTAGTCATTTTTCTACCACAAGACCTGGCGCTGGTCGAAGGGCCGCCCGCTGAACGCCGCCGGTATATGAACGTCACGCTGTGCCAGACCGACCCGGATTACTGCGAAGCGTTGAATGTGTTCGAGAAAATTCTCGGCCAGCGGAATGCCCTGCTCAAGCGCATTTCGGACGGCGGTGCCAAACCCGACCAGCTTGATTACTGGGATCAGCAACTCACATCCTCGGCCGGGCATCTCGTCGCGGGTCGCCAACGCCTGCTGCGCGAGTTGGAAATCAAAGCGCGCAAGGTACATACCGATCTTACCGGCGGACTGGAAGACCTGGAACTGCGCTACCAGCCGGGATTCATCGCCACAGCGCGTAACTCCGGGCAGCTTTCTTTCGACGTTGTCGGGTTAGACCTCAACCGCCAGCTCGACGCGCCGGAAGTTGCCGCGCAGTTTGGCGCGCGTCTGCGCGAGCTGCGCGGTGAAGAAATTGCGCGCGGCATCACGCTGATCGGACCTCAGCGTGACGAGCTGCGCCTGCTGGTCAATGGGCGCGACCTTGGTCTATACGGGTCCCGTGGTCAGGCACGCACCGCCGTGATGGCACTCAAGCTCGCGGAGTTGGAATGGATGCGCGACACCATGGGCGAGTGGCCCGTCCTGCTGCTGGATGAGGTTGTCGCCGAGTTGGACATCCACCGCCGCACCTATTTGTTAAATCGTATCCAGGGAGTCTCGCAAGCCCTCTTGACCACCACTGAGCCAGATATTTTCACTGCGGAGTTTCTCGACCACGCGACGCGCTGGCACATTCACCAGGGGCAGATCGTCGCCGTATCCGATACAGCCAAGAACTAACCGGGCGCGCTTACAGTGGGCGCTTGGTGGGCAGTCCTGGGCGTCGGGGATATTGCGGAGGAGTAGCTGCGATTTTCTCGATCACGACCAGGTAATGCGTTTCGGTGACCTGGGGCAGCTCAACCTGGATCATCTTTTCCAGCCGCCCACCCAAAATGCGCAGCGCCTGTTCGGATTGTTGGACTTCCGCAGCGGCGCTTTCACCCTTCAGGGCTACGCACCGCCCCCCCACGCGGCACAACGGGAGCATGTACTCCGCCAGAACCTGCATATTGGCCACAGCCCGCGCCAGGACGCAATCGAAGCGCTCGCGCGTCTCTGTATTTTGTCCGGCCTCCTCAGCGCGGGCATCAATGATCTGCACATTGTTCAAACTCAACAGGTTCACGATATGCTGCAAAAACGCAGTTTTCTTGGTCGTAGCTTCGAGCAGAGTGAGATCAATAAACGGATACACCAATCGCAGCGGCAGCCCCGGAAACCCTGCACCCGTCCCCACGTCGATCACCCGCGCGCCGGGCGCAAATGTCACCGCACGCGCCACAGACAGCGAATCGAGAAAATGCCGCATTTCGATGGCTTCCGGGTCGGTAATGGCGGTCAAGTTAATCTGTTTGTTCCAGGCCACGAGGTGATCGGCGTATAAACCAAACGCCCGCTGAACCTCGGCATTCAGTTCCAACTTGAACAAATCTCGGCTGCAGCGGACCAGTTGATCGACCTTCATCGTCGGCTCGTTATGTGATGATTATTCTCAGCGTGGCGGGCGTGCCTCGGCAGGTCGATTCCGGTTACCAAGCACAGACCGGACCGGATCGGCGTGCTCAAACACGCGCCGCAGCTCTGGATCAGTGATCCCGTTCAGGACGTTCGTCATCATCTCCGCCGCCATGCGGCGGTGTATTTCGGCCATCTGCGGCATGCTGTCCTTCAATAAATCGTGCAGGGCCGCATGCGTTTGCCAGATAGCATGCCGATCGACGCTGCGCTGCGCCAACATCGAACACTCGTTGAAACAGACCTGGGCGGTCACCTGATCGCCCCGCAGGCGCGCCAGTTTGCCCATCAACATCAGCGCGCGCAGACGATGCCGCAGCGAATTGAGCCGCTCGCCAATGCTGAGCAGTTCCTGGCTGCGTTCCTCGGCCCGGACATATTCGCCTGTGCTGAGATCAACCTCGGCCAGGCTGTAGAGAACCTGTCCAACGAGATCGGGATCATTGATCGCGCGGGCGCGCGTCAGCGCCGAGGATAAATGCGCCAGACCTTCATCACGACGTCCCACGCCGATCAAATCGACGCCCAAATTGCGTACCAGGTCCGGGTGAGCGCGCTCCAGACCTACCAGGTCAACTGCCTTCTGATGATAAGCTAGCGCCCGGTCCATCATGTACAGCTCGGCGTACGTCTCGCCTAGATTACTGTACACGATCGCCAGCTCAAACTGGCGGCCCAACTGCTCGACAATGCGCGCGGCGCGCTGCAAATACTGAATCGCCCAATAGAACTGGCCGCCGTGATGGTAGGCCGCCGCCATTGTAACACAGGTCGCGGCCTGTTGCTCCACATCGCCTTCTTTTTCGAGGATCGCCAGCGCGCTCTGCCCCAGGCGTAACGCCTCCTCCGACTGTCCCATTTTCCACAACACGTCGGCATGAATGCGCATGGCCAGACCGGCCCCGCGACGATATCCGCTTGCTTCCGCCGCCCTGACCGCCTCTTCGAGCAACCGGATTGACTCGTCGTACTGGCCTTTGAATGATTCGACACGACTCTTTTGAATGATCGCCTGGATGCGGCCTTCCTCGCGCCGGGTATGTGACAGCCACTCTACAATCACGTCTTGGGCCATCTTCAGATCGCCGATGCGCTGGTAGGTCATCGTCAACCGTTCATACGCCTCGTCCAGCAATTGGCTGGCTTCTTCGTCGGGCAACCCGGCCAGCATGATCAGCGCTGCACGGCTGTGTTCGATCGCTTGCTCGAAATTCGAGACGTTGTAGGCCGACGTGGCCCGCCGGATCAATATCGAGGCGTTCGCAGGGCACGAAGAGGTTGTCATGGAGGGTGCCATCCTATTTTTTGGTGTGAAACGCCAAACACGCACGCCATTATACTGCATACCTGCCCACCACCCTACCCATTGGCGATCTGCACAAATCAGAATTTACATATTTGGCTCGAAATCAACGGTAGGCATAAGAACTCGCCATCTCCTCCGGATGGCGCTAGGATCGCTCTACTACCCAGGACTGGCGAGTCGCAGGGTACGCGTGGGAAAACCGTAGCAGGGCAGCCCATCACCGCTGCCCGCCAGCCTCTAGAATGGGGCTATGTCCATTACCCCAGGCAAACGAGTATTCAGGACGTTAGGCCATGACGTTGTTTAAGAAACCTCGTTTTCTCCGGCGACGCTGGAAGCCGATCACGCTGATCATTGTGGCCCTCGTGCTGGCGGCGAGCGCCGGTTTCTACGCATGGATTCTGGCCGATCTGCCAGACATAAGTGCGCTTAATGCCGGACTGGCCCTGCCCAGCACGCGGATCTACGACCGACAGGGACGTCTGTTATATCAAATCGCCGATCCTGACACCGGGCTGAACGTGGACGTTACGCTGGCCGATCTGCCCGACTGTATGGTCAACGCCACGCTGGCGACGGAAGACGCGCGCTTTTACAGCCATCCGGGAGTGGACGTGGTGGGCATCGTGCGTGCGCTGTGGATCAATGTAAAGGGCGGCGAAGTTGTTGCAGGGGGCAGTACCATCACGCAGCAGCTTGCCCGCAATCTGCTCCTCGATCCGGAACAGCGCGCCGAGCGCACCCTGCAGCGCAAGCTGCGTGAGAGCATCCTGGCGCTAGAGTTGACGCGCCGCTATTCGCGCGACGAACTGTTGGCCCTGTATCTCAACCAAACCTATTACGGCAATCTGGCCTATGGCGTAGCGGCGGCGTCCCGCGTGTATTTCGGCAAGGATCCGTCCGACCTGACGTTAGCGGAATGTGCCATGCTGGCTGGGCTGCCACAGGCCCCAGCTGCTTATGATCCGCTCAGCAATCCGACGCAAGCCAAGGCGCGGCAGCGCATCGTGCTCGATCTGATGGCGAAACAGGGCTATCTGAGCCAGGCAGAAGCCGATCAGGCGTATGACGAGGAACTCGATTATGCGGCGACGTCGTTTCCCATCGAAGCGCCGCATTTCGTGACCGCCGTGTGGACGCAGCTCCAACGTGATTACCCTACCCAACTTTACGAGGGCGGGCTAGAAGTTACCACCACGCTCGATCTGGATTGGCAGCAGGCCGCCCAAGACGCGGCCCAACGTCACCTGGAATGGCTGAACGATCCCCCAGCCAACCAACCCGCCCACAACGCGCATAACGCCGCTCTGGTCGCCATCGATCCTCACACCGGGCAGATCCTGGCGATGCTCGGCAGCCCGGACTATTTCGACGAGCGCATCGATGGCGCCGTAAACGCGGCCTTAGCTCCCCGCCAACCAGGTTCGGCGCTCAAGCCCTTCACCTACGCGGCGGCTTTCGATCCCACACAGCCTGATCCCTATACGCCCGCCACGATGATTCTCGACGTGGGGACGCCTTTCGTCACCCGGCGGCTGGAAAGCTATACCCCGGCGAACTACGGGCTGGCCGAACACGGTCCGGTGCTCGTGCGCGAGGCGTTAGCGTCGTCCTACAACATTCCCGCCGTTGTGACGTTGGATCATATCGGGCTGGACGCACTGATCCGTTTGGTGACGCGCCTGGGGATCAGCACGCTCACGGATACCAGCCGCTTCGATCTCTCGCTGACGTTGGGCGGCGGCGAAGTCCGCCTGCTGGAACTGACCGCCGCCTACGGGGCGCTGGCGAATGGTGGCTACCGCGTGGACCCGGCCTACATTCTGGAAGTGCGCGACCAGGCGGGCCAAGTCTTGTACGAATGGACACCGCCCCCGGCTGAACAAAGTATCATCGATCCGCGTGTGGCCTACCTGATCACCGATATTCTGAGCGACAACCAGGCGCGCATCCCCTCATTTGGACCCGCCAGCGCGCTGAACATCGGGCGGCCCGCCGCCGCCAAAACCGGCACAACTACCGATTTTCGCGACAACTGGACGGTGGGCTATACGCCGAATCTGGTGGTCGGCGTTTGGGTGGGCAACGCGGATAACACGCCAATGATAGAGGTCAGCGGCATCAGCGGCGCGGGGCCGATCTGGCACGAGTTTATGCGGCGCGTGCTGCTCGGCCAGCCCGAACTGGACTTTTCGGTGCCGGACGGGTTGGTCCGGGCGGAGGTGTGCTCCACATCCGGACTGCTACCGACACCCTACTGCCCCAAAACGCGATGGGAGTGGTTCATCAAAGGCACCGTGCCCACCGAGTACGATACCCTGTACCAGCCGTTTACCCTCGACCGGCGCACCGGCCTGCTGGCCGACGACTCCACGCCGCCCGAAGATCGGGAAGAACGGGTCTATTTGATTCTGCCGCCAGAGGCGCAGGACTGGGCCACCCGCCAGGGCATTCCCCAACCGCCGATTGGGGCGCAAATCGTCGGGGGTGAGAATATCCCGGCGCGCCTGCTCTCCCCCGATCCGTATACGGTTTTCCAGCTAACTCCACTGGTTCCCGCAGAATCCCAGCGCATCCGGCTCAGCGTCGCCGTGCCGACTAATGCGGTACGCGTGGAATATAGGATGGATGGCGATGTCCTCGGCAGCACCGACGCGGAGCCATTCGATTATTGGTGGACTTCTTCATCCCGGCGATCACGATCTTCAAGCGGTCGTGTCTCTGTCCGACGACAGTCAGATCACTACAGACGCGGTGCATTTCCGGGTCGGCACGTGGATTCCGCCCGAAGAACGGCCCGCGTCCGGCGCTGCGGAATAGCGCGCCCGATCCACAGAGCTACACATCCAGATAGACCGGTACGCCGACGCGGTAGGCAAGGTAAACCGCCGAGAAGAAGCGTTTTAGGTCGGCCACCGACAGGTCGTCGCCGCGATCCGCGTGCAGCAAGAACGGCGCTTGCGTCTCGATCCACTCCTGTGACGGCGGATGAGCGATCTGCATCATGGTATCCGCTTCAAGATCGGGCGAGATTCCGCCGAAAAACTGCAGCAGCAGCGCGCCGTGGGCTGGGTAAATCGGGCCGGACAAAAACAGCAGCTCGAAGACCTGATTTCCGTTCACCCGCACACCGCTCACATCGCGTTCGGGTGCGTCCTCGTTTTCAAGAAAGACGCCGGCCTGTTCACGCAGTACGCCTACCCCTGACCCCGTATACCCGAGATCTTGCAGTGCCTTTTGCAGGAGCATAAACACCAAGGGATGATCGTTGTCGGGCAGTTGGCCGAGCAGCCAGCGCTCAGCCGCCGCCGAGATGGGATAGTTGATAGCGCCAATGCAGCCGAACGGCGCGTGGGCGCGGTTGGCGGGGCAGCCCACACAAAAAGGCTCCCAGGATTCGAGAGTCGCGGCGGCGTCCAGCAAATCCTGCACGACGATCACCTCGGTATTCTCGCTGCCATCCGCGTTGCGACGTACCATCTCGAACCCCATTTCAGAGGGCGAGCGGTAATCTCCATGATCGCGGTAAAGCTTGATCACGGCTTCGGCACGGTCGCGTCCCTTGAGCAGCCCCATCAAGCCTTCAACGGTCAGCGCCTGCTTTGGTTCGCATCCATAGTCAATCAGGTAATCAATCCCCATCGCGCCTTCATCCAGACTGAAAAACGCCGCCCCGCATCAGGTTGGACGCAGGGCGGCGCTACCCATTACACAAGCCGAACGAAGCGTTTAACGAATCTGCAGATCAGACACGGTGCCTTCGAGCAACGTGACATAGGGCGAGTTTACCCAGCCCTGCACACCATTGTAGGTCAGCAGGTACCACGAACCGTTCCTGTTCCGGCCCTCGATCACGAACTCCGCTTGAGCGGACACAGTCCCGATCTGCTTGCCGTTCAGGCTGGCCGCATCACGCAATTTGAGATCCGTATTGGCACGTCCGCGCACCGTCACGGTTTCGCCGGTTTCGGTTTCGAGCACATAGATCGATCCGGGTGGCGGCGCAGGCACAACTTCGTGACTGACTACCAGATCGGACGGGCTGCCATCCAGCGTGACGAACGAAGCATTGACCCAGCCACGAAGGCCCTGGTAATTGACCAGATACCACGAACCGTTGCCATTGTGCGCTTCGACCGTGAGGCGCGCGCCCTGCGGCAGCGATCCGATGACTTTGGCCGCGTACAGGCTGGCCCCGTCGCGCAAATTGACCACATCCGTCGTGACGCCCGGCAAGGTGGTCACCACGGCTCCATCAGCGGCAGGCGCAGGTGGAGCAATCGCGGCGGCAATGCGCGGAATGTCATCGACGAAGTCCGGCTGTCCGCCGCCCGTTGTATCCTCGTTCTTGAAATCTTCTTTGGCCCACAGATAGACCCAGTCATTGCTGACCCAGCCCGAATCGCCATTCTTCAGATCCACCAGCAGCCAGGACAGGTCCGGCACCGCGCCCAACACCAGGTAGTTGAGTGGGTAGGTAATCTGGCCTTTAACCGGATTGCCCAACCCGGGCCCAAAGCGCACATTGATGCCGTAATCAATGGGCGAGGCGTAGACTGTCGCAGGCGGGATGGCGGTCGCCACAGGGGCCACTTCAGCACCGACACCGCCGCCGCCAGAGCCAAACAGGTACCAGCGCACCTGTATTCCGGCATTACCCGACGCCTCGTAATATTCAACCTTGAGATCGTGATTGCCCGCGGTCAAGCCGTTGACGTCGACCGTATACACCCGGTAGCCCTCAGCGTTGCCATGCCACTCGTTCACAATCTCGGTGACATCGATCCACATTCGCACACCGTCATCTGCGCCGACCTCGAACACCCAGTGACCGGATGCGGGGAAGTTAAACGTCGTCGTCCATCGCGCGCTGAAGTTGTCGGCGTTCACACCCGCTCCGGGTGATCCAGTCGCCCAATTGAAGCTGATATCGCCGTCGGTGCGAGTCAGCGCCGGGCTGCCCGACAGATCTATGTTGTTGAAATAGGAGGCCGTCCACGACGCCGGGCCGTAGACTCCACTGGCTGTGCCGGTCGTAGTGGTCCCGCCAGCGGTGTACCATTCCACCTTGATACCGGCGTTGCCGGTCGATTCGTAATACTCCACCTTGAGATCGTGGTTTCCAGCGGTCAGTTGGTCGAGATTGACCGTGTACACCCGGTAGCCTTCAGCGTTGCCGTGCCATTCGTCGACAATCGGCGTGATGTCGATCCACATCCGCACACCATCATCAGCCCCGACCCGGAAGGTCCAGGTTCCAGAGCTTGGGAAGTTGACGGTCTTGGTCCACCGCGCGCTGAAATTGTCGGCATTCACGCTCGCATCTGGCGAGCCACTCGCCCAGTTGAAGTCGATTTTGTCGTCAATCCGGGTGAGTACCGGAGAGCCGGTCAGCGTGGTGTTGTTGAAGTAAGAAGCATTCCACTGCGTACCGGCATTGGCTTCGGCCATGTGGACCGACGGCACCAGCGCCACCGATCCCACCAGAAGCCCCACTGTCATGACGGCAATCAGGCCGCAAATGGTCAGTTTTCGCATGATTGTTTTCCCTAAGCTAGTTGACTACTGACAGATCACAAGGCAAACAGACGACACAGAGACCCGGACGGATTATAGAAAGTGCCAGCCTATCTAGCAAACTCTGTTTGCCTGACATCTTCATGACGACCGGTTGATGGCGGCGTCTTCCAGGATCTTAAGAGTCTGTTCCGCAGCCTGCTGCCACGTGAAGCGCTCGGCCTGCTGGTATCCGCGCGCGATCAGGTCGGCGCGCAAGGCTTGATCCGTCACGACGCGTTGGAGTGCGTCTGCAATCGCAGCGCTGTCACGCGGGTTGACCAGCAGGGCTGCGTCCCCCGCCACTTCGGGCAAAGATGACGTGGTGCTGGTGATGACGGGCGTTCCGCAACGCATCGCTTCCAACACGGGAAATCCGAAGCCTTCGTGCAGCGTCGGAAATACCAACGCCAACGCACCGCTATACAACGCGGCCACATCAGCATCCGTAACGTAGCCGGGCAGAATGACGCCTTCCACACCGTCCACCCACGCCGGGTCATACAACCAACCGCGCTGTCCTGCCAACACCAGCGCGACGTCGTCCACCCCACTCCGTTCGCGCCATTGCGCAAACGCGGCCACGATGCGCGTGATATTCTTACGAGGCTGAAGCGTCCCCACAAAAAACACATAACGGTCAGGCAAACCGTAGCGCGCGCGCATTTCGGCCAGCCGCGCACTATCAGAGCAGCGGCTTAAGGTGTCATCCACGCCGGGGTACACCACCTTGATGTGATGTTGGGCCAGATGGTAATGGGCGGTCAGGTCTTTGGCGGTGGCCAAGGAATCGGCGATAACGCGCGTCGCGCGCCGCACGCTGTACCGGGTAGACCATTCCAAATAACGACGCGACAGCAGCGGGTGTGCATCGGGGAAATATATGTATCCCAGGTCATGCACCGTGACCACCGCCGGACCGGGCAGGCACAGCGGCAGCGTATGCGCCGGGACGAACGTCACGTCAGGGCGATCGCGCCACAGCGCCAGCGCGAACCGGCTGTGCGTCCACAACCGGGGCCAGGGAATGACTCGTTGCTCAGCCCGGGGATGATCGGGCAGCAGATCAGCGGGCGGCTGATCCCGGAAATACAGCCGGAAGCGATGGGCCGAGTCAAGCTGGAGCAGCGCCCGGATTAACTGGAGCGCATAATTCTCCGTGCCGGTGCGTTGAGCGGCCGTCGTTCGGCTAGCGTCTATCGCAATCGTGAGCGGCTGCATGATAAACGGTCCGTATCGTGATCAGTCAGAGCGGCCGCGAAAAGCCGAAGGCAGCAACCCCAGACCCGCAAGTGCGAGCAGCACCGGCCAATAGTCAGCCGCCCGATCAAACCACTCCCCATGAATTTGACCGCTCGATACGCCATAGGCCGCCAGACCGACCACCAGGGCAAAAGTGCCGAACAGCAGCAGGCGCGCATCGTGCGTACGCTCGATCAGCGCGGTGATTACCAGGGCCAATCCCAGGGACCACACCAGCAGCGGCCACCATTCTTGCATGTCCAGCGTCCGATCGAAACCGTACACGATCCCCGCGCCGACCCCTGCCGTAACCCAAACGTAGATCCCGACAAACAACAGACCGCGCTCACGCCGTCCCGACAACAGCGCATGAAAGATCGCCGTAAAGGCCAGCGCCAGCACACTGATCCCAAGCACAGCCTGGCGGGAAATATCACGCAATCCGGACACGTCCTGCCCGCGCGCGACCAAATACACGCCCAACGCCAACCCATAGAGTGCCAGCGGGAGCATCCCCACCTGGTTGCGCAGGCCGCGGCGGAACGACTGCGCGCGCGGCTGGCGCACGCGTTCCTGTTCGCTCAAAGGGCTGGGCGCGGACTCTTCGTCAGCGGGCAGAGGGTAGAGCGGCTCGCGCTCCTCGGCCAACTCCTCCACTTCCGCCTCGATCTCGGATTCCTCAACGTCTGGTTCCTGTGCTACGGCCAATTCCTCTTGATCGTAGCCGTCAAGGGCTTCCAGCTCCTGTTCGAAGTCTTCAGTGCTACGCAGTGGGACCTCCGCGGGTGAGGCATCCCCATCCAGCATCTGTGCTTCGCTGTCTTCAATCTCGTCTTCGGGGTTATAGTCGCGCTCATCGGCCATAGGCATACCCTCCTGCCGATATTGTAACCGGGCGTGGGCTAGAAGCAACTCGTCCACCCTCGGGCTGGGTGGTGCCACACTCGCGCAAATCATGCGAAACAGGTACAATGCCTATGATCCTGAACCCAATCTCGGCGCGCTAGGTTATGGGCATATCACCTCCCTCAGTACGCTACGTTCATATCCTCGGTGTTCCAATCGATTACAGCACATTTGCCAGTTTATTGGACACGATCGCACGTTGGATCGCCGATGGCACTCGGACGTACCATATCTGCACCGTGAGTCCGGAATTTGTGATGATCGCCCAGGACAACGCCGAGTTCATGCGCGTACTTCAGGCCGCAGATCTGTGCGTGGCAGATGGCGTAGGGTTGGTGCTGGCCGCTCGTTATCTTGGATCGCCGCTCCCGCAACGTGTCACCGGGTCGGATGGCGTCCCGCAAATCGCGGCGCGTGCGGCTCATGAAGGCTGGAAATTGTATCTTTTGGGTGCCGCGCCGGGCGTCGCAAAACAGGCCGCCGCCCGCTTAATGACCGATTATCCGGGCGTGTGCATTGTCGGTACCTATGCCGGCAACCCTTCACCGCAAGAAGAAGAGGACATCATCGCGCGCGTCAACTCCAGCGGCGCGGATATTCTCTTTGTGGCATATGGCGCCCCCGGCCAAGATGAATGGATTGCGCGCAACCGTGGGCGGCTGACCGTGCATGTGGCAATGGGCGTCGGCGGCACCTTTGACTTCTTGGCGGGAGTCGTACCACGCGCCCCGCGCTGGATGCAGCGCATCGGGCTTGAATGGTTGTTTCGACTTTACCGGCAGCCCCGGCGCTGGCGTCGTATGTTGCGGTTGCCGCGCTTCATCTGGGCGGTGCTGCGCTTCAGAGAGCGGGCCATGCACCCCTCACCAGGAGTTGCTGATCCTTGAGTATTTACATCGACGTATCGGCGGCAGTGAACAGCCGAGCGGGCCTGGGACGTTATGCGCGAGCGCTGACCCAGGCGCTGATTGGCGAGATGGACACGGCACCGACCTTGTTCTACAACCGGTCCGGACAAATCCAGGCCATTCCCGAGTGGGATGCGCTCCCTCAACGTTCCATCGGCTTGGGCTACAAACCCTGGCGTATGGCCGTCTGGCTCGGGCATCTGGGCCGGGTACCGTTTAACCGGCTGGCCCCGGGTGCAGAGCTCTTTCACGCGACCGAACACCTGCTGCTGCCGCTGCGCGACGTGCCGACCGTGATGACCGTCCACGATTTGATTTTCAAACTGTTTCCACAGCATCACAAGCGGCTCAATTACTGGTTTCTAAACGCCGCCATGCCCCTCTTTGTGCGCCGCGCAGACGCTATCATCGTCGTGTCTCAAGCCACAAAAAACGATTTAATGCGCTATTACAACACACCTGATCATAAGATCACGGTCGTGCATGAGGCCGCCGGACCACAGTTTCACGTCGTGCCCGATTCCGAAGTGGCGCGCGTTCGAGCGAAGTATGCCCTGCCCGAGCGCTTCTTGTTGACCGTTGGCACCATCGAGCCGCGCAAGAATCTGGTCCGTCTGTTGGATAGCCTGGCCGCGCTGCGCAAAGAAGATCCCGGTCTGGAACTGGTAGTTGTCGGGGCCAAAGGCTGGCTCTACGACGAGTTCTTCGCGCGCATACAGGAATTGGGCCTGCAAAAAGTGGTCCGCGCGCCGGGCTTTGTACCCGATGAAGACCTGCCCGCGGTCTTCCGGGCCGCCACTGTTTATGTAATGGCGTCCGTGTACGAAGGGGCTGGGCTGCCAGTCCTCGAAGCGATGGCGTGCGGCGTACCTGTAGTCAGCAGCCGCGAGTCCAGCATGCCTGAACTTGGCGCGGATGTAGCCCGCTATTTCAATCCGTACGACGTACAGCATATGACCGACGTCATTGGCACGGTGCTGGCAGACCCGCAGCTGCGCGCTGAGATGGCCACCGCCGGGCCGGAACGCGCCGCCCGCTTTTCGTGGAAGCGCGCCGCCCGCGAAACACTGGCTGTGTACCACAGTGTGATGGGCTAATCGGGATTTTTCGCAGAGATTCTCACAGCAGGGGATGATCGACAATGCGTGTATGCGATGTGATGAGTCCCGACCCGGTGACGATTGGTTTGGAAGATAGTTTGTACACGGCCAAACAGAAAATGGTGCAGGCCAACTGCCGCCGCCTGCCCGTATTGGATGAACAGCATCTTCTGTGTGGGATTATCACCGATCGCGACGTGCGGCTGGCCGTCAACTCGCCCGTCATTATGCGCGAACGCTGGCAAGATGATTTGCTGCTGGAGCATACCCAGGTCGGGCTGTGCATGACACCCGATCCCATCTGCGCCGCGCCCGACATGCTGCTTTCCGACGCGGTGAACCTGATGATCGCCCGCCAGATCAGCGGGCTGCCGGTGCTCGAAGGGTCACAACTCGTCGGGATCATCACGGTGACTGACTGCTTGCACGCGCTGGTTGAGCTGTTGCAGGCCAGCGACCCGGTATCACCGCCCACCAGCCGGGCAGCCCCTTAATCGTCAGCGGCCCAACGTGCGACGTGAGACACCGGGAGCGTAAACGCGAAAATCGCACCACCGTCGGGGTTATCTTCGATCCAGATCTGGCCGCCGTGCGCTTCAATAGTCAACCGGCAAAACGTTAACCCCAATCCGGTACCACGCCGCCGCCCGCGCAGACCTTCGAGCTGGGCAAAGCGATCGAATAAGCGTTCCTTGTGGGCATCGGGAATCCCCGGCCCGGTATCACGCACTTCCACGCACAGAAAATCTCCGTCTTCAGGCAAGGTGTGGCTGGTGCGCGCGCTGATCACGACGTGTCCTCCCGACGGAGTAAATTTGATCGCATTGTCCACCAGGTTGAGGAACACCCGCTCGATCTTGTCTTTGTCGATTTCCAGGAGCGGCACATCCTCGGCGATATCCAGTTCCAGGCTGATCTCTAGTTCATCCGACAGCGGCGCCAACTCGCCGATCACGGACTCACACAACGCTCTCAAGTCCGCCGGTTCGCGCTCCACCGTGATCGCGCCGCTTTCGAGCTTAGAAATATCCAGCAACGAATCGACCAGATTTAAGAGCTTGCGGACCGCTCGCAGCGCGGCGTCGGTCATCTGGGTGATGGTTTTACCCAGGGGTTCATCGGGCGAGGCGATCTCACCCAGCAGCTTCAGGCTTGTCGTGATGGCGGTGAGTGGGCCGCGTAAATCGTGGACGATCATACTGCTCAGGTCCTCGCGCGCCTGGCCCAGTTCGCGTTCCTCGGTGACATCGGTGAAGACCATCAGCAGACCGATCACCCGTCCCCCCGCATCACGTACGGGAGCATCCGTTCGATCGATGAAATGGCGGCGCGAGCCCACCACCTCGAATGTGATGCGTCCGCCATCACGCGATGACGCGTCCCACCGCCCCTGCACCAGCTCGTCCACAATGTGCAGCAGAGTCTGGGTACCAAACCCCAACCGCTCCGCCAAATTCAGGGATTGATCGCACATCAAGTCTGCGATCGATTGCCCCACAATCCGATCCGGATCGAGCCCTAACAGCCGCTCGACGCGCGGATTGGCCAGCGCAATCTGGCCGTCCATGCCGATCAACAACACGCCTTCTCGCATGCTGTCGAGAATCACTTGCAGCCGGTCGCGCGCAATCTCGACCCGCCGGAACAACCGGGCGTTATCGATCGCGATGCGGGCCTGCGTCGCGAGCTGTGTCACGAATGACACATCGTCTTTGCCATACACGTCTGAGCGATCGCTGGATAGAGCGATCACCCCCAGCACATCAGACTCGTGTATGATCGGCACGCTAAGCTGGGCGCGCATTCCTTTCGCAGAAAAGAACGTCACTCTGCTATCCTTGACCCCGTCAAGCTGCGCGGGCAGCCCTGTGCGGTAGGCTGCGTCGATCGTGCCGTCCAGCACATCAGCCGAAGTCAGGCCGTCGACCTCGACCCCGCGCCACGCCACCATTCGCGGCAGATCATCACCGTCAAGCTGCACTAATAGCAGCCCGGCCTGGGACTGCGTCGATTCGACCGCGCGACTCAATACCAGTTGGAACACATTGTTCAAATTTAGCGTGGAGGTCAACTCACGGCTGATGTCGGCTAACGCGAAAAACTGCTCGACGCGGCGGTTCAAGGCTTCGTCGGTGCGGGTATACAGCCGGGCATTGTTGATCGCCAGGGCCGCGTGGCTGGTGAAGTTGCGCAGCAGCTCTACTTCCTCAGGTGAAAATGAGCGGGCCTCAGCGTAGTAGAAGACCAGAATTCCCAGCAGATCGTCGCCTTTGTGCAGCCCGAACTCGATCCACGCGCGTTTATCCTCGCGTTCCATCGCACCGCGCACCCGCTCAGTACGCCGATCCTGGCGGGCATCAGATACCATCAAGGGTTGGCGGTGCTGTTGAAACTCGGCGCGATCGAGTAACAGCGGCAGCGCCGGGTCGGTGATGAAGGCGTCACTCAGCCCGCGCTGTCGGACCAGCACCGGCGTCCCCACCGAATCACCCCACCAGGTGAACAGAGCCATGCCGTCGCTGTCCGCCACATCAACCGCCGATGACGACACCAGATCAAGTACCTGCTGCACATCAAGCGTACCGCTCAACAGGGCCGACACATCGTTGAGCGTGGCCAACTGTCCCGCCCGCTGGTGGGCGTCGGAATACAGCTCCGCGTTATCGACGGCAATCCCGACCAACCCCGCGATCGTCGACAGAAGCTGCAAATCCTGGGATGAGAAATGGTAATCCAGCCGGGTCGAATAGACGACTATCACGCCCAACACGCGGTCAGGAGCCATCAAGGGCACGCCCATCCACGAATAAATCGGCATGTCGGGCACCGTGAGGCCGAGCCCTGCCGCGCGGCGTGCGACATGGCCAGATAGCAACAGCGCCCGTCGCTCGCGGATCACGTGTTCGATCAGGCCGTTTTGCATTGGGCGCGCGGCCAACGGCGCTGAACGACCGTAATGCACGTTGACAGGAAATAACAGGCCGGTGGCCGTGGCGTCGCACAAAGCGACAGCGAAATTGTCCGCATCCATCAAACGGGCAATCTGCTGACGCGCCACTTCCAACAACGTGTGCAGATCCGTGCTGGTGCGCATGGCATGACTGATTTCAGAGAGGGTGGAAAGCTCGCGCACCTGCTGGCGATAGCGTGCCTGAGTCCGGTTGAGGAGATTCACGCCCGTAACGATGGTCAGCAGTCCGCCAATCAACATGATAAACGCCAGCCGCGACAACTCGTGATAAGACAGCGCCCCCACGATAGCAAACGGTAGCGGCAGCACAACAATCCCCACACCACCATTCCGCCATGTTTCGACCACCATCAACGGCGTGCGGCGGCGCGCATGGTAAGCTTCAAAGAACAAGATTCCCAAATAGACGCCCAGGTAGATCGCCACCAACCCGACCAAAGGTACGATGTCAGCGCGCCCCAGGCGATCCAGGGGCAGTTCGCCGCCCGCCTGCCGGTAAGCCCAACTGCCCACCACCAAACCGAGCGTCATCTGAGCAATGCCCACTGTGATGTTGCGAATCACCCGCGCATATTGGCGGCGCGTGCCCTCTGTGGGCCGCGTACGCACCAGCCAGACGAGATTGCCCGTCAACGCGCCGACCGTGACACACCACAGCGCCGCGCCCGCCGGTTGATCCCCGCCCAGCGTAAGGTACGCCATGATCGCCGCCGTCAGCGCCGGGGAGACAATCCCTTCGTTAAAACGCGTCCCCAGGTTGAGCATCAAGGCGACCAAAGCCGCATAGAATAACCAGACTGTGACGTCAAGCTGGCGGGTGTCGGGCACCTGCAAGATGAGGGCCAACATCGTCAGCGTCCCAAGTGCCCAGGAAAACACAGGTATGCGGGTAAATCTGTTCATGAAGGAGGTGCTCTCGTCGTAGGAACGTCCAGCGGGAAAAACGGATAATTTTGGTTTATGACAGGGTCTTGTGTCAAATATCTTTAAGAATCATCTATAATTCAATTTTCAATTATTAAGTCTTTGTCAACACTTTAGCATAGATGCACAGGCGAGACAATAGCGCTTGCGAACCATCCTGCTCTGCCGCTACAATTGGTATTAAGGTATCCGCGTAAGGCATTCTCAGATCATGGCAACCATTCCTGAGTTTTTCAACCCTGGCACCGTTGGGCAATTGTACAGCCCTCATGTCGGAACAACCGTCCGTGACGGAAAACGCCTGGACTTATCTCCCGCGGAGTCTGACCGCCAGCGCGTGATGCTGCTGTTAGTCGACCCGCAGGTTGACTTTGTCCACACCGATGGAGCGCTCAGCGTTCCGGGAGCTGTCGCGGATACGCGGCGCACGATTGAATGGATCTTCCGCAACGTGGAACAGATCACCGCGATCGCGTCATCCCTTGACAGCCACATCCCCACCCAAATTTTCTTCCCCACATGGTGGGTCGACTCAGAAGGCCGGCAGCCCGATCCTTTCACAGTGATCACCGGTGACGACGTAGATCACGGCAAATGGAAACCGCTGTATGAGCGGCGGTGGTCACAAACCTATCCCCACAAATTGGAGTCTTCGTCCCGGAAAGAACTCATGATCTGGCCGTACCACACGCTGATCGGGACCACTGGCCACGCGATCACGCCTGCGTTGTACGAAGCTATCGCGTACCATTCAGCGGCGCGCCGTTCGCGTCCGATATTTCTGCACAAGGGGTCCATCCCGAAGACCGAGCACTACTCGTTGCTGGAGCCAGAAGTCAAAGTGCCCCGCCTGCCGGAAGGGGATCTCAACACACAATTTCTTGAGATGCTGGCCACCTACGATTTGATCTACGTGGCCGGACAGGCGAAAAGCCACTGCGTGCTGGAAACAGTGGCCTCAGTGATGCGCTATTTCAATGATCAACCGGGCGAGATTGCCAAGTGGCGCGTGTTGACGGACTGCATGTCCCCTGTCGCACACCCGACCATTGATTTCGACGCTCTGGCCGATCGGGCGTTCGCCGGTTTCGTCGAACAAGGGCTGACCCTCACGACATCCACTGATCCCATCGAGTAATCGTAGCCCCGCTCTAGAACCAGAGGGGCTCAGCGTTCTGGCGTTTTTTCGATGATAACCAGGTGCGACAACCCGAACACCCGAAACGGCGTGCGCTCCAACAGGTGCAGGGTGTTACGTAGCCAGCGCCCACCACGTGGAAAACGGTAAATGATGTTGTCGTACCCCCCAAAGATGCGCGAATGATGCACGACTCGCACCGGTAAGCCGTCGAGCAAACGGCGCACGCCGCGCACGGTATAGGTGCGCACATGAGGGGCCAGCCGGTTGCGCCAGCGATCGGGCAGGTAGTTGATCAGCGGCGTGTTGCCGAAGTGATATTCACCCTTCCAATAATGCCCATGCTGCTCCACCGGATACCAACGATTCGGGCAAAACAGAACAATCCGCCCGCCAGACTTCAACACGCGCACCATTTCCGCCACTGCCGCGCGATCGTCAGCCACATGCTCGATCACTTCGTTAGAAATGATCGTGTCGAAGTAATCCGACCGGTACGGCAAGAATTCAGCCGCTGCGACCAGGGCATGCGGGGTATCGATACGGGCTTCGCGCACGCGGTCGATCTCAAGATCGAAGGCTTCTACGTGCAGCGAATAGCGGCGGCGAATCTGGCTGCTGTACATCCCCACCCCGCAGCCCGCCTCCAGCACGCGCTTACCGTCCGGTTCGGCCCAATGGCGGATCATCCGCAAGCGGCGTTCCTGGCCGTCGCGCCAGACATAACTCGGCTCACCGCGCGCCGCGGCCAAGTCAGAGGGCTGGTGGATGCTCACAAACCGCCTCGTTGTCCGCGCACGCGCGCCATCGTGTAGGTATCCACAAAGCGTCCAGCGCGAAACGCGTACGCTCGCAGCAAGCCTTCAATCTCAAAACCGAATTTGCGATACAAAGCCAGGCCCGCGAGGTTATCGACGAACACTTCCAACTCAAGACGGCTGATGTTGAGCCAGTTCTCAGTCAGGTTGATTGCCGCCTCCATCAAAGCGCTGCCCACACCGCGTCCCTGAAAATCGGCATGCACCTGCA
This sequence comes from uncultured Chloroflexia bacterium, assembly GCA_963826505.1. Lineage (GTDB taxonomy): Bacteria > Chloroflexota > Anaerolineae > Aggregatilineales > Aggregatilineaceae > CAWGXG01. The sequence goes on along the minus strand of CAWGXG010000008.1, from coordinate 286,327 downwards.
TGCCCAACGACGCCGCGTGCGCCCGTCGCCCGGTGTTGAGATGCAGTCCCAACATCCCTACGACGCGATCGTCAACGACGGCTGCTAACATATGCCGGTCGTCAGGCAAGTTTTCGAGATAATCGCGTGTCCTGTCGCGCGAAACATACGGAATTTGCAGCGTGTTGGTGATCACGTTGTCGCCGTCGCGTATTTCGGCGGCATCTTCCCAATCGTCGGCTTCGATCCCGCGAATCGCGATGATCGCGTGAGACCCAGCCGCGCGTCGCGAGGTGGACCGCGCGCTACCCGCAGACGTCGGGGGCAGCGGCGTCGCGGTGTAATCTGGCATATGAAGGCGCGCCATCAGCACAACATCCGCTGGCACATCATCGCGAAACGCGTAATGACGTAGCGTCGCCTCGCGCGCAAATCCGTGAGCCTCGTACAAGGCGAGGACCGCGTCACGGTCCGCGTACAGCCGTGTCTCAAGGCGCTCGAGGCCTATCCAGCGCTCGGCCAGATCGAGAGCCGCCTTCAGCACGTTGCTTTCCATCTCAGTACCCTGGTATTCAGGGTGAATCACGACGCGCAGATCGCCTGTGTGGTGGCGGCGTTGGCGCAGCACAGTGATCCAGGCCACGCCGACAAACCGGTTGCGCCCGCTGGGTAGACTAGACTCTGCGATCAAAGTATGCGCACGCGCGGCGAGACCGCTGTATCGCTCGCGAAAGACATCTTCGGCGGCATACGGGAGATCGAACGAATCCCGAATCACCTCCGTATTATTTAGCAGGGCGTACAGCACTTCCAAATCATCGCTGCGCTGGCCCCGTAAGGTAAGAGTAGGCAAATCACTCACTCTTTTTTCTCCACAATACGACAAAATAGGGTACTGTATACCCTTCGAATCACTCAGGGGCATAGCTTACCCCGCCCGCGTGCTTCCGCCAAACGCCCCGTGGGGCGGGTGTTGGTGGCGTCGGGTGAGCACGGCTATAATGTTGCTGCGCGACGCGCAGGTTGCGACCGGAAAGGAAACATCTCGTGGATATCAAATTATCGGTGATCATTCCATGCTTCAACGAGGTGACGACCATCGAAGAAATTGTGCGTCGTGTCCGCGCGGTGGAACTGGTCCACGAAATTCTCATCATCGATGATGGCTCAACGGATGGCACGCGCGACGTTCTGGCCAAGATTGATAGCCAGGACGATCTGAAGATCATTTTGCACGATCGCAATCGCGGCAAAGGCGCCGCCGTGCGTACAGGGTTTCGGAACGCGACCGGCAACGTTTTCCTGATCCAGGATGCCGATCTCGAATATGATCCGCGCGAATATCCCACGCTCTTGAAGCCCATCCACGAGGATATCGCCAAAGTCGTCTATGGATCACGGTTTTTAGGTGGACCGCGCAAAGCCATGTTCTTTTGGAACATGATTGCCAACCAGACCCTGACCTTCATCACCAACCTGCTGTACAACTCGATTATCAGCGACATGGAGACCTGCTATAAGGTATTCAGGGCCGAGGTCATTCGTGATATTCCCCTGCGCTCGCGCCGTTTCGATTTCGAGCCAGAAGTCACCGCCAAAGTGCTAAAACGCGGCTACCGGATTTATGAGGTACCCATCTCCTACAACGGGCGCGAATGGAATGAAGGCAAGAAAATCACGTGGAAAGACGGCGTGATCGCGTTGTGGACGCTCATTCGCTACCGCTTCACAGACTGACGGCGGACATCCCGTTGGCAGCTTCAAAATCACGCAGCGTCGGTCCTGCTTCCGGCGCTTGTCGATGTTGATCGGATTTGCGCTGCGGCTGGGGATGGCCACGCTTGACGTGCGCTTCCACCCCGACGAAGCGCTGTTTGCAGCGCAAGCGCGCTTGATCAGCGCCGAGGCGATCTGCTGCTGCGCGACCACTGATCTCGACAAACCCCCGCTGACATTTTACGTGACCGCCCTGTCGTTCAGGGTATTAGGGCCAGGCGAATTCCCCGCCCGGCTGCCCAACGTCCTGTTTAGCACCATGACCATTGCCGTCGTGTACGGGTTGACTCTGCGTCTCTATGGCAGACCGCGTACAGCGACCTGGGCCGCGCTATTGATAGCGTTTTCTCCATTCGATCTGGCCTTCGCCGGAACCGCCTTCACTGATGTACAGGCGACTTTCTGGGTGATGACCGCCGCTCTGCTCGCCACGCGCGACCGCTGGGGAAATGCGGGCGGCGCGTGCGCGCTGGTGATAGCCGCCAAACCGACGGCGGCGCTGTTCATTCCGCTAATCCTCGCTCTGGGGTTGGTACGCAATGCACAGACTACCTGGGGAATCCGGCACGTAGGTTGGCGTTTGGCCACATTCGGATTGCCGCTCGCTGTCGGGATCGGCGCGCTTGGTTTGTGGGATGCCAGCCGTGCCCCACGCAGTTTTTTCTCGCTGGGCTATGCGCGTAACAATCCGGACCGCCTGATCCGGTCGGATGAGTTGTGGCCGCGCCTGCGTCAATGGGGGCACTGGCTCAGTTATTTTTCCGGGTCAACGATACTTGACGCGGCATTTGTTGGCGGGGTGATAGCACGGCTGGCGGGCGATGTGCGGCAGTGGCGGGCCCGGTCCGCCGCAATCGACTGGTTCATTGCCGGGTTTGGCGTGGCTTACGTGGGTTGGTATTGGCTGATCGCGTTCAATACCTACGACCGCTACATGCACACATTGATCCCGTTTGCAGCCATCCTCGCGGCGCGAGGAATCGTATGGGCGGAGTCACAACGAATCAAACGTCTGCCGGTACGCGCCGGGCTAGTGACAATTATCGGCGTGGTTATGCTGTTCAGCGCAAGTCGCTCCCTGAGCGGATCGCTGCCGCTGGGCGGCGATCAGGGTCAACACACCGGAATCGATGCCGTCGCCGGGTACCTTAATTCCACTTTGCACGGTGAAGTCGTTTACGATCATTGGCTGGGGTGGGAACTGGCCTACTATCTTGGTGCACATTCGCAGGTCATTCTATCGTATTCTCCGCAGCCGGAAGCCCTGGCCGACGATCTCACAACGCAACACGCAACGCGTTATTTTGTCGTCCCCGTCGCTGTGGGACGCCGCACCCTGGGTTGAAGCATTGCGCCGGGCGAATATCGGTGTCGAAACCGTCTTTACGGACGATCACGGATTCGCTGTGTTCCGCCTGACTCCGCCTGAGAATGGACAGCAGACCGGGGGCGCTGTATATTCTGAGTGGCCCTTAACCTTGAAAAAGGAGTCCCCATTTCCATGAGTGTATCCGAGCCAACCACGGCAACCTCTATCGTGATTTTCGGCGCATCGGGCGATCTGACACTGCGCAAACTCGTCCCGGCGCTGTTCAGTCTTTACCAACGCGGGCGCCTGCCACTGCAACTCAACATTTTCGGTGTTGCGCGCAGTCAGTTCACGCACGAGGCTTTCCGCGATCACCTGCACGCAGGCGTTCTGGAATATGCGACCGAGAGCTGCGACCCGGATTCCTGGGCTCAGATTCTCCGAGAACATCTGGTACCACGCCGGAGATACCCAGATCGACGACGATTACCTCGCGCTGGAGGCATTTCTCTGCGAGAAAGAAGAGAATGTTGCCAACCGCCTGTATTACCTGGCCGTCGCTCCAAACCTGTACGTGCCCATAGTGGAGCAGTTGGGGAAGCATGGCATGGTGGATGAACAACACGGGTGGCGGCGCATCATTGTAGAAAAACCCTTTGGGCGCGATCTGGCGTCGGCTCAGGAGCTTAACCGGCTGATCCACCGCGTCTTCGAAGAACGGCAGGTGTACCGCATCGATCACTATCTTGGCAAAGAAACGGCCCAGAATATCCTCTTTTTCCGTTTTGCCAACACCATTTTCGAGCCGGTCTGGAATCGCAACTACGTAGAACATGTGCAGATCACGGTAGCCGAAACGGTCGATGTGGGCCACCGGGCCGGGTATTACGATCACGCGGGTGTCCTACGCGATATGTTCCAGAATCATCTGCTGCAGCTGCTGGCCTTGGTGGCGATGGAGCCGCCCGCCTCGTTCAACGCGGACGCGCTGCGTAACGAAAAGGTCAAAGTGTTGAGCGCCATCCGGCCTGTTGAGCTGCGCGATACGCTGCGCGGCCAATACGCGGGCTACCGCGCCGCGCGCGGTGTCGCCAACAACTCCCAGACGCCAACCTACGCCGCACTCAAATTGTATATCGATAACTGGCGCTGGCAGGGCGTGCCCTTCTATCTGCGTTCGGGCAAGGCGATGGGCAGCAAAGTCAGCGAAGTCGTGGTGGAGTTCAAATGCCCGCCGCACAGCATGTTCGGCCAGGATGCGGGGATCTGCTTCACTCCCAACATCTTGTCCGTGTGCATCCAACCGGACGAAGGCATCCATCTGAAATTCGAAGCCAAAACGCCAGGGTCCTACCAGGAAACGCGCTCGGTCGATATGGAATTCCATTATCGCGAGTTCGTTTGGCGGTGGTCCGCTGCCGGATGCCTACGAGCGCCTGCTGCTCGACGCGCTGAACGGCGACGCCTCCCTGTTTACACGCAGCGACGAGATCGAGACGGCCTGGCAGTTGATCGACCCGGTCCTGCGCAGTTGGGAACAGGGTGGCAGAGGCACGGTCTATCCCTACCCCACCGGGAGCATGGGACCCGCCGAAGTCCGACGCCTTCATGGCGCGCGATGGCCGCGTTTGGCGACAGGAGTGTGAACATTGAGTGCAAACAACACCAACCGAATCGTTACCCGTATTTTCTCCGACAGCGCGGATCTGTCACAGGCCGCTGCCGAGCATATCGTCGGACTTGCCGCCGCGTCGATCGACCAGCGGGGAAACTTCAGCTTCGTGCTATCCGGCGGATCGACGCCGCGCGGATTGTACGCTCTGCTGGCCAGCGACGGTTTCGCCGATCGGATCGACTGGGCGCGTGTCTTCGTGTTTTGGGGCGACGAACGCTGCGTTCCACCCAACCATGCCGACAGCAATTACCGCATGGCGCGCGAGGCCCTGTTGGACCATGTGCCACTGCCCGCCGGGAACATCCACCGCATGGCCGGTGAAATCGACCCCCAGGCCGCTGCCGAAGGGTATGACCGCCTGCTGCACGCTTTCTTCGCGCCGACGCTGGCACGGCCTCGCTTCGACTTAGTGCTGCTGGGGATGGGCGCGGATGGGCATACCGCGTCACTGTTCCCCGGCACGGACGCGCTGAACGAGATCAATGCGCTGGGCAGTCGCTAATTTCGTCCCGCGTCTCGACGCGTGGCGTATTACGTTAACCTTACCCGCGCTCAACAGTGCCGCCAACGTCATGTTTTTGGTGACCGGGGCGGACAAGAGCGACGCGGCTAGCCGAAATTCTGGAACCCGCCGCTGGCACGCCAACGTACCCTGCCCAGCGCATCCAGCCGGACGACGGGCAGGTGTTATGGATGATCGATCGGGCAGCGGCAGATCGCCTCAAAAATCACGGGGGATAACCCGACTGAAGTTTGCAGGACTGCCCGCTTGTGCACTACACTTTGCGTGCAGCCCTTCGGAACTGTTTGAACCAAATTGAACACCGATAAATCATATCAGTGAGGAGATAGTCGCATGTTTAAAAAGAGCCGTTTGGTGGTCGTGATCTTGATCGCCACGCTGGCCGGGTCGCTCATGCCCGCCTTCGCTGCGGGACCGGTCTATCCCAATCTGCCAGACCTGGGCGGTCAGGAAATCGTGATCGCCGTCGAAAATCTGTATACGCCGTTCCAATTCGAAAACCCGACGAACGGCGAAACCATGGGGTTCGAATACGACCTGGTGGCGGAGATCTGCGCGCGCATCAACTGCACGCCCGTCTATGAGCACGTCAGTTGGGATGTGATGATTGCCTCGGTCGGCGAAAACCAGTACGACATGGGCATGACCGGCATCTCCATCATCGACGAACGTAAGGAAATCGTGGACTTCTCCGACCCTTACATCAACTTGCAGCAGTTCCTGCTGACCCGCGCCGACGAAGACCGTTTCGCCAATATCGATGAGTTCGCCGCCAATCCTGACCTGCTGCTCGGCGTGCAGGCAGGGACTTCCGGCTTCTTCGCTACGCTCGACGCCGTGCCCGACGAGAACCGCCGCGTGGTTTACAACGAGTTCGGCGCGCTCGTCCAATCGCTGATCGTGGGCGACGTGGACGCCATCCCCGTTGACGCGGCTGCCGCACGCGGCTTCATCAGCACCACCGGCGGCGCCGTCAAGATCACGGGCGATGCCATCTCCGATGACGAGATGGGCTTCATCTTCCCCAAGGGCAGCGATCTGGTGCCGTCCATGAACGCCGCCATCGCCAGCCTCAAGCAGGATGGCTTCCTCGATTATCTCATGAGCAAGTGGTTCTTCGACTACAACCCGGAAACCGGTGATATCTACGCCGGCCTGCCGGACCTGGGCGGCCAGGAAATCGTGATCGCCGTCGAAAACCTGTACCTACCCTTCCAGTTTGAAGAAGCCACCACCGGCGAAACGATGGGTTACGAATACGACCTGGTGGCGGAGATCTGCGCGCGCATCAACTGCACGCCCGTGTATGAGCACGTCAGTTGGGATGTGATGATTGCCTCGGTCGGCGAAAACCAGTACGACATGGGCATGACCGGCATCTCCATCATCGACGAACGTAAGGAAATCGTGGACTTCTCCGACCCTTACATCAACTTGCAGCAGTTCCTGCTGACCCGCGCCGACGAAGACCGTTTCGCCAATATCGATGAGTTCGCCGCTAACCCTGACCTGCTGCTCGGCGTGCAGGCAGGGACTTCCGGCTTCTTCGCTACGCTCGACGCCGTGCCCGACGAGAACCGCCGCGTGGTTTACAACGAGTTCGGCGCGCTCGTCCAATCGCTGATTGTGGGCGACGTGGACGCCATCCCCGTTGACGCGGCTGCCGCACGCGGCTTCATCAGCACCACCGGCGGCGCCGTCAAGATCACGGGCGATGCCATCTCCGATGACGAGATGGGCTTCATCTTCCCCAAGGGCAGCGATCTGGTGCCGTCCATGAACGCCGCCATCGCCAGCCTCAAGCAGGATGGCTTCCTCGATTACCTCATGAGCAAGTGGTTCTTCGACTATCAGCCACCGGCTTAGTGGTAAAACGGGTGAGTGATTGCGTTAACTCACCCTTCAGAAAAGACCCAAACCCCAGGCTGCTGGTTAACAGAACCTGGGGTTCTCTTTTGGATCGTCATAAACCCGGCTTTACCGTTCTGTGGCAACCCGCTACAATAACAATAAGACTGTACCTTGATTGCTAGTTGAAGGCGTTCACGCCGCTCTCGGTAAAATGGAAGTTACCACACCGCCATTTGCCGAGGGAACGCCATGAACGCCACCTACATTGTAACGAGTTACGTGGTGATTGATGACGTGCTGAAAGTCGATGGGCCATAGGGATGACAGTCGGGCAACGATCAGCAGCGCAGAGATTGTGACGGTGGCAGTGGTCGCGGCCAAGTTCTTTCAGAACCATCATGAACGGGCGTTGTGTATGTTGCAGCAAACGCATTATCTGCCGGCCTTGAGTGTGTCGCGCTTCAATCGCCGCTTGCACGCGTTGCAGGAGGTCTTGCTGCTCATCGTCAGCGTGTTGGGCGAGATGCTGGCGACCGGTAATGTGTTTGTGATTGACACGATGCCGGTTCCCGTGTGCAAACGGGTGCGCGCCGAACGCTGTCGCAAAGTCCAGGGCGACCACTACCTGGGCTATTGTGCCAGCAAACGCGAATGGTATTTCGGCTGGCAATTGCATTTGGTGTGTGATGCGGCTGGGTGTTCCGGTCACCTTTGAATTGCTGCCTGCCGCGTGGGACGAGTTGACTCTGGTCCAGGCGTTGCTCAGCCCGTTGCCGGAAGGCAGCTCGGTCGTGGCCGACAAAGGGTACATCAGTGACCAGGACCAACAGTTGAGTTATATCCATGGTCGCGTGCGGCTCATGCCCAAGCAGCGCCGCAATATGACGGGCAATACCCAGTGAAGATGCGGCCCTGATCCGTGCCCATCGCTCGCGCATTGAGACGGTTAACGGCCAACTTGAGAAAATGGGCCTGCAACGGCTTCATGCCCGCACTAATCCTGGTTTTGCGTTGAAAGTGTTAGCCTCTTTGCTGGCGCTCACTTTCACTAACGCTCTCTAGCAATCAAATAAGACTGTAACAAGAAACTACCCGGAATTTTTCAAGGAGATAACGGGATGCAGATTACAGACCGTGACGTAAACGGTGTCAAAGTGTACACCTTGACGGGGCGTGTCGACAGTGAAGGCTGTGAGATTCTGGATAACACCTTGTGCGCTGCCGTCGATAACCAGCGTTATAAGCTGGTGCTCGACATGACGGATGTTCAGTACGTGAACAGTGCCGCGCTGCGTACGTTGGCGGAAATCATCTCCACCACCCGCGAACACGGCGGCGATCTGCGGTTGGCGGCCTTGCAACCCAAAGTCAAGCGCGTCCTGCAAATCGTCGGATTTGACCGTTATTCCGCTTTGTACGGATCGGTGGACGAAGCCCTCGTTGATTTCTAAGCCAGGGAAACAGGCCGCGAAGCGGTCTGGCGCTCTGGCAGCAGCGCCACCAAGGAGCTTCTATAAGGGTTCTTTACCTGTTCATGCGTGAGTTTAAAAATCATTTAAGAACCTTTAAAGCAATTGTCCCGGGTAAATAGCGCGAAACAGGTTAAGATCATCACAGATGATCTCGATTCGGCAGCTAAGGATTAAGGGATGAAAACAATACTCCTGGTTGAAGATGACGACACGCTGCGCAAAACCCTGGCATACAACCTCGCACAAGAAGACTACAAAGTAATCCAAACCGGGGATGGGGCCGACGCGCTCACCCTGGCCCGCGAGCATACGCCCGATCTCGTCGTATTGGATGTGATGCTCCCCAACCTGGATGGGTTGACGGTGTGCCGCATCATCCGCAACGAGTCGGACGTGCCGATCGTCATGCTGACGGCGCGCGGCAGTGAAGTGGATCGCATTGTGGGCCTGGAAATCGGGGCGGATGACTACATCGTCAAGCCGTTCAGTCTGGGCGAATTTCTGGCGCGCGTGCGTGCCATTTTGCGCCGTGCACCTTCGGCGCGCGCCGTCGTCGATCGTCTGCAATCGGGCGACCTGCTGCTTGATCTCATCGCCCGGCGTGCCACGCGCGAAAACGAAGAACTGCGGATGACCCACAAGGAGTTTGATCTACTCGCCACATTGATGCGCAACCAGGGGGCCGTCCTGTCGCGCGATTTGTTGTTGGAGCGTGTGTGGGGCTACGACTACAGCGGCCAGACCAAAACGGTCGACGTTCATGTCCGGTGGCTGCGAGAAAAGATCGAAGAGGATCCTTCCCACCCGCAGCGCATTGTCACGGTGCGCGGCGTCGGCTACCGGTTTGAAGGTTAAGTGGGCTATCCATGAGTACAGTTGTACTTGCCGTTCTGGCCTGTATGGTCGCTGTCTTCCTGGTGTGGATGCTGAGGCGCACCACAAACCGCCTGCATTACGCAGAAGCGCGGGTAGACCGGCTGGCCAGAGAATTGTCAGCCCAGGGAAAAGACGCCGTTCTGCTGCGCGACAGTCTGCTCAAAGGGACAGATGACGCGCTGCTCGTGCTCGATTCTTCGCAAACGATCCTGCATGCCAATCCATCTGCCGAAACCCTGTTTGGTCCTCGTTTGACGGGCGAGACGCTGATCGGGGCGGTCCGTCAGCCCGCGCTAGACAACCTGCTGCGTGATGCTTTGAAGGTGCACGGCGAAAGCGTCGAACGCCGGATCGAATTTGAACACCGCATTTTCCATGTGCGCGCCATTGCCTCCAACGATGACGCAGCAGCGCTCTACGAAGTGCTGTCGCTGCGGGATGTGACCGAGCTTCAACGCCTGGAACGCGCGCGCCGTGAAATGGTTTCGAACATCACCCATGAACTAAGCACCCCGATCACTTCGATCGGGTTATTGGCCGAAACCCTGATCAACTTCGCGCAGGATGAAAAACCCAAGCGCGTGCGCAAAATGGCCAAAGACATCAGCCGCGAAGTTCATACGCTGACTCAACTGGTCCAAGAGATGCGCGACCTCTCGCTGATCGAGTCAGGACAAATGCCGGTAAAGCTCACTCCATCGCCACTGCTGCCGATCGTCCAAAATGCCGTTGAGCAGATTCAATCGCTCGTCGAGGATAAGAACCTGGCGGTAACATTGGAGATCCCAGAGGACATCTGTGTACTGGCCGACGACTTACAGATCAGGCGCGCGGTGAAAAACATCGCCCACAACGCCGTAAAATATTCTCCCGAAAAAGGAACGATCACCATCACTGCGTCGGTCAGTGACACCGAGGCCGTGCTGGGCATCCGTGACGAGGGCCCCGGCATTCCCACAGAGGATTTATCGCGGGTGTTTGAGCGCTTTTTCCAGGTAGACCGGTCGCGGCACAATGGCACGGGCCTGGGGCTGGCCATCGTGCGGCATATCGTCCTGGCACATGGGGGCCGCGCCTGGATTGAGAGCGAGGAAGGGAAAGGTACGACCGTCTTTATCGCCCTGGCGTTGGCCGATTCCCCTTCCCCCGCATAGGACCATAGCGCGTCCGTTACTGAGCAGAGCGATCAGCGTTTCAACCAGGGGATCGCTTCGCGCACAAGATTGGGCTGGCCGGTCAGTTCGCTGGCGATAAACGAATGGCCCGGATCGCCTTCCCAGCCCACCAGACCGTATTTCTCGGCGTAATAGTACCGCTCAAATGGCACGCTCTTCGGCTTGCCGTTGTCGTCAAGAAACGCCGCCAGCACAGCCACGTTTTCAAGCTCGATCCCACTGTCAAAACGATGCGTTTTTTGCACCGCTTCGAGTGTGATCCAGGTAATGTCGAAATACTGCTTGTTGGGGACATTGCTGCCATCACTCTTGCGGCGGAACACCACATTGGGCGAACGCCGGAACGGCACCCCTACCGACATCTTGAGTGGAACCCAGGCGCTGCCGTACTCTCCATGGTCGAACAGCGTATACACTTCACCGCCGCCGGGTGACGTATCTGTGCCCCGGCAAATGAAATGATCGTCCGCCCACAATTCTTCCCACTCGCTGCCTTTGACATGGTAGAAGCGATCGCCCTCGATCTGCGTCTGAATGCGCTGGCGTCCCCCGCCCGACCACGTGTACTGCAATTCGTACAGGCGGCCGTCGCCGCGAATGAACGGCAGCATGCTGTAGACCTGGTTGGGATCGACTACGTCCACTAGAATGAACAGATCGTAGTCGAAAAACTTCGCTTGAGGATCGCGCCCTTTCCAGGTGCTCTTGTGCATGCCAGAGGCAGCGGGCGCGGTCAACATCAACGAGACATCGACGACATCGCCCGGCTGCGCGCCCGGCAGCGGGACGCTGTCCGGCCCATCCATCTTGTCCTCGGCAAAATACGCCAGCGTGTGTCCAGCTCCCCAGGCGGTCGTACCGGTGTTACGCACGCGCCATGTTTTCACGAAAGCCTCGCCCGGCTGCATTACCGTGCCATCCGGGATAGTCACATCCGCGATAAACGCCATCTCGCTGAGCTGCGGGCTGGGCTGTTCTTGATCGCGTACGTCGATCAGTGCATAGAGATCGAACTCGAAGAACTTGCCTTGCGGATCGCGCGGCTTCCACGTGCTGCGCTGCGACCCGGACTTATCAGGCGCGGTGAGCATCACGGACACTTCGACCGCTTCGCCCGGTTTCGCGGGCGGCAGCGGGACGCTGTCAGGGCCATCCATCTGGTCATCGCCGAAAAACGCCAATTCATACCCCGCGCCCCACGTGGTCTCGCCTGAGTTGCGCACGCGCCACGTTTTGACGAACTGCTCGCCAGCATCCAGCGGCGCGCCGTCTGGCACGGTCACATCCGCCACCCAGCTCAACTCGCTGAGTTTTTGGGCGGAGACAACTTTTTGCGGAACCTGAATTTCCGCATACTGCTCATAATCTAGCAGGGTTCCGCGAGCGTTGGACAGTTTCCACGCGCTGCGATGGCGGCCTGACTGCGTGGGAGCTTTCAGCCTGACTGATAGTTCCACAACATCCCCTGGCTTCACCTCGCGCGGAACCGGGACACTGTCCGGCCCGTCCATACGATCTCCGCTGGAAAAGCGCAGCGCGTAGTCGGTAGACCAGGACGTAGTGCCGGTGTTACGCACGCGCCACGTTTTGACGAAGGTATCTCCCGGTTGGATCACCGTCGCGTCAGGTATGGTCACATCCGCGACATATGACGCCTCATCGAACGCTTTCGTTTCTTTGACCTCGACCTCGGTATAAAACGAATTAGGAAACAGCTCGCCGTTGCCGTCGCGCAACTGCCACACGCTGCGATGGCGGCCCGCCGCATCAGGCGCGGTGAGTCGGATCGTAAGATTGACCGTTTGACCCGGCTGAATCGGGACAGTGGGCAGCATCACTTCGTCCGGGCCGCTCATATGATCTCCGTCCGCCGGAACCAGTTTGTAACGTCCGTCCCATGTGGTTGTCCCGCTGTTGCGAATGCGCCAGGTTTTGCGGAAAGTCTGCCCGGCCTGCATCTGAGTGCCGTCAGCGACCGTCACGTCCGCGAGAAATGACGCTTCATCAAAGGCCACCGGTGACTGCCGTAGGAACGGTTCCGGATCGATTACGTCGTCGACGGTGTAACCCGCGAAACCGTGGCCGATATGCTGCAACGTCAAGTGCAAATGAATGCCGGTCGAGAACCCGGTCGTTCCCGCCACACCGATTTTTTGACCGGAAAGCACGAACTGGTTCTGATGCACGGCCACTGAGGACAAATGGCCATACCACGTCACATACGTCTGATTTCCCCAGTCATGCAAGATACGCACATAATTCCCATACCCTTCCGGGCTGTATCCCACCTTATCGACCACGCCACGCTGAGCGGCCATCACCGCCACAGGGTTGCCCTGGGAATCGATCGCCATCAGGTCGATCCCCTCGTGAAGCTGCTTCTTGGTTGGTGCAAAGGTGTAGTTGCGCGGTGCATTAAATCGATCGCCGATAACCAGGCTGCGTGCGACAGGATTGACCAGGAAGAAACCGGGTAACGATGGCATGTGCGACTCTCCAGCCCTGGATGGGGCCCTAGGTAAAAGTGGCGCTTCTAAGATCAGATATTAATCAAACGCGTAATTAATGCAAAGGCCCCCGTTTCATCCAGGCGAAACGAGGGCCATTCTTTACCGGATGTCAGCACGCGAAACTTGTGTCACAATGCCATGTTGCTAATCAACGCTGTTGCGAATTCGCTGGTCTTGACCTCCGTAGCGCCTTCCATCTGGCGGGCGAAGTCATACGTCACGATCTTTTGCGCCAACGTCTTTTCATAGGCGGTAGTGATCATCTGTGCAGCTTCCCACCACCCCATGAATTCCAACATCATAACGCCGCTAAACATCAGCGATCCAGGATTCACTTTGTCCAGGTTGGTATATTTCGGCGCGGTGCCGTGCGTCGCTTCAAACAGCATCACCTCGTCGCCGATATTCGCGCCCGGCGCGATGCCCATGCCACCGACCTGCGCGGCCAGAGCATCCGACAGATAATCCCCGTTGAGATTGGGCGCCACAATCACGTCGAATTCATCCGGGCGAAGCAGCACGTGCTGGAAGATAATATCCGCGATGCGATCCTTGACGACAATCTTGCCTTCGGGCTGTTTCCCGCCATACGTCGACCACAGCTCATCTTCGGTGATGGTTTGGTCGCCAAATTCCTCACGCGCCACTTCATAACACCAATTGCGGAAGGCCCCTTCGGTGAACTTCTGGATATTGCCTTTATGCATAATGGTGACACTTTTGCGCCCGCGTTCCAATGCATAGTGCAGCGCGAAGCGCATCAGCCGCTTGGTCGCGAACGCGCTCATAGGCTTGATACCCAGCCCGCTGCCCTCAAAGAACGAAACCTTCAATTCGTCTCGCAGGAAACGCGCCAGATTCTCATTTTCGGGGGTCCCGGCCTGGTACTCGATCCCGGCGTAAACGTCCTCGGTGTTCTCGCGGAAGATCACCATGTCAACCGCGCCCGGATCGCGCATAGGGCTGGGTACGGAGTTGTAATAACGCACAGGACGCACGCAGGCGTACAGGTCCAATACCTGACGCAAGGTCACATTCAAGCTGCGGAAGCCCCCGCCCACCGGGGTCGTAAGCGGGCCTTTGATCCCAATCTTGAACTCGCGCAGGGCTTCGAACGTCTCTTCGGGCAAATAATTGCCGTCGTAAACCTGGGCGGCTTTTTCCCCAGCGTAAATCTCCATCCAGGCGACTTTGCGCCTCCCCGCATAAGCTTTCTCGACAGCAGCATCCCAGATGCGGCGCGACGCAAGCATAATATCGCGCCCAATGCCATCACCCTCGATGAACATGAGAATCGGGTTATCCGGGATGCAATGCTCGCCGTCCAGACACCGGACTTTCTCCCCTTCGGAGGGCACAGTAATATTCTGATAGGCCATCCTCGTGGCACTCCTTCTGTGTAGTGTGTGACCGTAAGCCAGCTAACGAAAAGCTCCCGAAACCGTCACAACCCGGTCCACTATTTCCACTTGATCGTGCAGCCGACCGCGTTGGACGTGGAGAGTTCGGGGATTTTGCCTTGCAGTAGAGCCTCAACCGCCGCACGCAAATAGTGTACACGGACAGCGTTCGGATCATCGTAATTGTCATCGATCGCGCCGCGATATCGCAGGATGCCCGCGTGGTCGAGCAGAAAAACATGGGGTGTATGGGTCGCGCCGTAAGCCCGTGCGACCGTTTGATCCTCGTCACGCAGATAGAGGAAATTGAATGACTCCTGCTGGGCACGCTGTTTCATATGTTCAAAATCATCGTCAGGATATTTTGTAGCATCATTAGCGTTAATCGCGACCAGCCGTACGCCCTGGGCAAGTGTGTCCCGCTGAATCGCGATCATCCGACTTTCCCACGCGCGCACGTATGGACAATGATTGCAGCTAAATATGACAGCCACCGCCTGATGCGCGTCTAACAAGGCGGACAACGTATGATCGTTCCCATCCACTCCCGACAAGGTGAAGTCTGGGCCGGGTTGCCCTATTTCAAGCATGGTGAGTCCTTTCTTCGCTCAAAGCCTTCAACACGGCGCGCCCGATCATCGCTTCTGAAGGGAGCGGAGAAGGACGCCTATCTTCCGTGTAATACAACCGGCAGGACAGGCGAACCGGCTGCTGATTGGCAGCCGGATCAATATCCTGATCGTCAATCCGGATCGTGGGGGATCCCAGGAAGCGCAAGCGCGCGGCTTGCTCATCAGTGGTAACCGCGATACGTTCAATTTTCGCCGAGACACCCAACTCAGCCAGCACAGCGTTCAGACGCTGCCACGCCTTGGGATGGGATGGGCATTCTTCCCAATATAGAAATTGAACGCGCACGATTGACTCTCCCAACATGGTTTAGATGCTCTGAAAGCGCACTTAGATGCAATATGATGCGATGGATTTTTCCAATATAACCTATTCTATGATCGAAAACCACCTCTATCGTAACCTTCAAACGTGCGTGCTGAGCACAGGGAACAGGCGTTGCGTCATGCGACCCCGTTTGCGGTGCATTCTCCTCAACCATGCTTTCCCCGTTCAGTGCCGTTGGCTCACTAGGAAAACCCGGATAAATGAATATACTAGGATTGAAGTAGGCGATCATCTGACATCGCGTATTCGTTCCACGCGAAGAGAGTAAGTTCCTGATTTGATCCATAAGGCCAGGATCGTACCGACCGTGCCTTATGGTGCCCAGTAGGATCGGCCGCTGCGGGCCACTCTAGAATGAAGCGATTTTGGATCCGGCACACGGCGCTGCGGGCCAACTGGAAATGAGAATTATGATCGGCATCTATAACCCATCCGATCTTCAACGGCTGTTCAATGCTCTGGAGGAGTTTGTATTTGTCCTCGACGCCAGGGGACGTTTTCTCTTTGCCAACCAGACTGTTTTACAACATATCAACTGCTCCTTAGATCAACTCGTTGGCACGCCCCTGGCCACCGTCCCGTCCACCGATTTGCAGAGCCTACTCGCCGACGGGATCGATGCGGTGAGCACGCGAACCCAGACCATTCACCTGGCCACCCAATATGAACACACTATTCCCCTTGAGATGAAGATCTCGGCCAGCCAATGGCAGAATTCGGATGTCTTTATTTGCGTCGGGCGTGATATCTCCGATCACATCCCAAACGAACACATGCTCCTGGTTCAGCGCGACCTGGCTATCTCGCTCAGCGCCGAAACCCAGCTCGAACAGGCTCTTCAGCACGTGGTCGAAGTCGGGATGGCCGGAACGGGTTTAGATTCAAGTGGAGCCTATCTCATTGATCGCGCCACAAGGTCACTGCGGCTGATTACTCATACGGGATTACCTGAGGAGTTTATCCAGGCAACCTCGTATTACGACGCCGATGCGCCACAGACCCAACTCGTCACACGCGGCCATCCTGTCTATTCTCGGCACGAGTTTATCGTCCCTGAAATGGACAATGTCCGGCAAACGGCACAGCTTCGCGCACTGGCTGTCCTGCCGATCCACTATCGTGGCGAAGTCATTGGTTGTTTGAACTTCGCCTCGCATACTATTGATGTTATCGACCTTCCGCGACGACATTTCCTTGAGACGATCGCCAGCCAGACAGGCAACGCCATAGGGCGACTGTATACAGAAGAGGCCCTGCGTGCCACCGAAGAAACGGCGCGGGCTCTGCTGAACAACCCCAGCGATTCCGCTCTGCTCATTGACCGAGAAAATACTATTCTGGCCATCAACGAGATCGGGGCGCACCGCTTCGGCAAGACACCGGCGGAGATGATCGGAACCAACATTATGGACTATCTCCCGCCCGACCTACGACAAGCCCGATCAATCCATGTGGCGCGCGTGTTCCAAGAAGGGAAACCCGCCCGGTTCGAAGATAACCGCCAGGGTATCGAGTTCGACAATATTATCACTCCGTTGTTCGATCGAGCGGGTGACGTAATGCGGGTGGCGATCTATTCGCGCGACATCACCGCCTCAAAACACAATGAACAGACACTCCACAAGCAGCGCACGCTGTTCGAGGGCGTCGCCGACGCGATCAGCCTTTTGATGGCCACGCCAGAATACTCAACTGTCATCGAAAAAGCGCTGGGGATCTTATGTCGGGCCGTTGGATCAGAACGGGCTTCGATTTTCCAGAATCACCCGCACCCGCAAACCGGGGAACCGGCTGTCAGCCGCCGCTACGTATGGGTCAACGAACCGGTTCAAATTCCACAGCGGCCCACTGACAAGCCTGACCTGTACCGCAATTTACGTTGGTTTCATTCCGGGGAAAATCAGTTGTATACGATGCTGTCCAAGGGGCATTGCATCAGCGGGACAGCCGACACACTCCCCCAACGAGAACGCGCCATCGTGACGCGTTTTGGCATTCGTTCGTTTCTTGTCGTCCCCATCACCGTTCGAGGGGGGTTTTGGGGGATGATTGGGTTCGATGATCGACACCAGACACGCGAGTGGAGCAACGAAGAGGTCAGCGCGCTGCAAACGATGGCTGCCAGCATTGGAGCTACCATTGAACGCCGTGAAAACCTGGCAAAACTTCAGCACGAACGTGAACTGGCCGATACGCTGCGCGACGTGGGTACTGCCCTGACTACGACGCTCGATCTCGATCATGTCTTTCAGCGCCTATTGGAAGGAACCCGGCGCGTGATTTCTTACGATGCAGCCAATGTCATGCTCATTCGAGATGGCATGACACGCGTTGTCGCAAGCAGCAACTACGATAAATTCGGACTGAGCGCCGCCCAACTTCAGCATATCCAATTCAAAGTCAAAGACAGCATCTATTTAACCCGGATCATCGAGACCCAAAAACCGGTCATTCGTACCAACCTGCAAAGCGATCCACACTGGATTGTTTTCCCCGGCATGGAATGGGTCGTATCCTGGTTAGGCGCGCCCATCATTGTGCGTGATGAGGTCGTCGGGCTGTTCTCGCTCGATTCCTCGGTGCCAGACTTCTACCAGCCGGAACAATTCGCCCTCATCGAAACCGTGACCCGACTCGCGGCAGCGGCCTATGAAAACGGGCGGCTGTTCGAAAATATCAAAACGTTGGAACGCGAAAAATCCGACATGATTCGCATCGCGTCGCACGATCTGCGCAGCCCGTTGGCGCGGATTTTAGCTCTGGTCGATCGTCTGGAAACACACCTTCGAGTTCACTCCCCGGATATGGTAGAAGACGCGCTGCGCGTAAGTGATGCGGCGCATGATATTGAGCGCATACTGGATGATATTCTGTCCCTCGAACGGATCGAAGCGCGCCACCGCACATCACAGGACGTAGATTGGGCCAACCTCATAGCACGGGTCCAGCAATTACTCCAACTCAAGATCGAGGAAAAACGGCATAATGTCACGATCGAGATAAATCGCGATCTGCCCACTGTGCGCGCTGATCCCGTTCGCCTGGAACACGCGGTCTTCAATCTGCTCGACAATGCCATCAAATATACGCCGGACGGCGGGGACATCCTGATCCGGGTCTTTGTGAAGATGTATATTGGAGTGCCCAAAGTTGCTGTGGAAGTCAAAGATAACGGACTCGGCATACCCGTCGAGTTTCAAGCTCGCTTGTTCGAGCCGTTCTACCGCATAGAAGAACCGCGCACCGCCCATATTTCAGGAAAAGGCATGGGCCTCGCGGTTGTCAAGTCCGCTGTCGCCTACCACAACGGGAGAGTCTACGTGGACAGCGTCGTCGGAGAAGGCAGTGTATTTGGATTCTGGGTGCCCGCCGCCTCAGACCAGCAACTGCTTCAAAACTCTGAATCGCCCGACGCGGATCGCTCGGCTAACACGGCATCTAATGTGTCGAATGCGTGACGCAATTGGGGAATCACAATTGAGCCGCCGACCACCAGCCCGACATTGAATACATCGACCAGTTCAGCCTCAATGATACCTGCCTGCACGCATTGGATAATGTGGTAATCGATACAATCGTTGCAACGCAGCACAAGCGAAGCCACCGCCCTAACATTTCTTTGGTCCGGCAGTCAAGTGTGCCGTCCTAATACGCACCCTCATCCAGATTAAAGAACCGCTTGATTCCGAGGTGATCGGCTGACAGAATGCGCTGATTCTAGCGCTGGCACTCACAGGTAAAACGGTCCAGCCGTTCGCGCCATTCATCCCGCGCAGACATGCCCACCCCCCGAGTCATCCACCTGCCACATAAGGGAAAATCGCCACCCGATCCCCAGGACTCAACACGGCGTCGAGATCAACATGCGTCTGGTTTATCGCAAAATGCCAGGATTCCTGGTGACCCTCCAGCGCCGGATAGTCCACCAACAGCTGCGTCACCAGCTCGGCCAACCGCGCGCCCTCTGGCAGTTCGAGAGCACACTGACCCGTCCCGGTCGTATCGCGCAGACTCGCAAAGAAACGGACCGTCACGTTCATGGAGTCTCCTGATCACTCCCAGAACGGCGTGGGCGCGCTTGCTGCGCTTTGATTACCTCGGACTTCAGTTGTCCACAGCCTGCCTGAATATCGATGCCGCGCCGGACGCGCACCGTACTGCCCACGTGATAGCCGCGCAGAGCGGCCTGGAATACCTCAACGCGCATCGGATCAGACGGCTTCCCGCCATACCCCTCAGTGGGGTTAAGCGGGATCAGATTTACGTGACATTTCAACCCGTGCAGCAATTCACCCAGGCGTTGGGCCTGCCGGACCGTATCGTTCTCGCCCGCGATCAACGCCCACTCAAATGTGACGCGCCGCCCGGTGGTCTCGACGTAATAGCGCACAGCTTCGATGAGATCGGTGAGGGGCCAGCGCTTGTTGACTGGCAGTAGCCGTTCGCGTTCTTCATCGGTCGCCGCGTGCAGGCTGATCGCCAAGCCGACCTGAAGCTGCTCATCGGCGAACTGGCGAATGGCGGGCACCAATCCAACCGTGCTCAGCGTGATGTGGCGCTGCCCAATCGCGAGTCCGGTTTCGTCGTTGAGGCGACGGATCGCCGCGAGGACCGCGTCGTAGTTGTGCAGCGGTTCACCCATACCCATCAACACCACGTTACTCAAACGCTCTCCACGTTTCTCAAGGAACGAGGCAAACTGGATGGCCTGCTCCACGATCTCGCCGGAAGTCAGATGGCGCGCAAAACCCATCTGGCCCGTCGCGCAAAACACGCAGCCCATCGCGCAGCCCGCTTGCGTACTGATGCAAGCCGTGCGGCGCTCGTCGTCATACTCCATCAGCACGCTCTCGATCATCTGGCCATCGGGCAAACTCCACAACTGCTTAACTGTCTGGCCGTCCGTCGAGTGAATCTCGGTCACCAGCGCCAGGGTGCCCAATTGAAATTCGGATTCCAAGGTATCGCGCAGCGCCTTTGGGAGATTCGCCATTTCGGCAAAGGTGTTAACCTTGTGACGGTACAACCATTCCCAAACCTGGCGGGCGCGATATCCGGGCTGGCCCATGTCAGCAAAGACAGCGCTCAGTTGATCAAGGGTATAATCATAAATGGATGGTTTTGGCACAACGTTGTCCTATCGTGGGAATCATCTGTCCCGTCGCACGATCACCCCAAGCAGGATCACGACGAGAGCGCCTATACTGACAACCAATGCAACCAAAGCGCCGTTGTAAAGCAGGTTGTTGTCTCCGCTGTTCGAGCTTGACGGCACCGGCGTAGGGACAACCGTCGGCAAACTCCCGGGAGGAAGCGGGGTGTTGGTCGCGGTGAGATGAACGGTTGGCGATACGCCAATCACGGCTACCGTCGGCGCACGATCGCCAGCAAACGTCGAGGTGGGCACGTGCGTAATCGTCGGTGTTGGCGTTGCGGTGCGCGTCGGAGGAAGAGGCGTATCGGTAGCTGTAGCGGTCGGCGTAGGTGTCGTGGGCAAATAAGGCATCCATCCGGCGGCCAGAGAGGCCGCTTCCGTGAACACCCAGCGTTTCCACGCCGCCCACAGCGCTTGCTGATCGCCGTCCGTGATCCCATTCAGCGCCCCATCAAACCCGGTGGACTCCTGGCGTATATCCCGCGCCAGCGCGAAAGGTGCATCAGCACCGTACTGATCGGCCAGATAGAGCACCATGAGATAGCTTGACGACTCCCACAGCGTGCGCTGGTCAAAGGGTGCATCGTCAGGGAGTGGCGATTGCATGTCCGCCAGAAGCGGCAACGAGTCGGTGCGCGCTGCCGCGCGAACAACTTCTAGCGCCGACAATCCCGGGTGCAGATGATACATATACGACAACCCGCTCAGATACCAGGCTGGAACCGTCCAATCGCCCCACAATAACGTATATGTTTGGCTCACGATCGAGTCGACGAGCATGTCCTGCACCTCAGAAAACCCGAACGATTGCCGCTGGAGCATCGTGATTCCCCCGGCCGCATACGCCTTGCGGTAAGCATCTTCAGAACACGGGAATTCGGTCCCGTCGTCGCTGATGACGACCTGTCGCACCGCGCCGGTTTCGTCGTCGGTCGCCTCTTCGCAGAACGTCGCGCCCTGTTCGTAAATCGCAAACTCGAACAATGGGACACGTTCCGTATCGCTGTTGAGAAGTCCATACGCGGCCATCAGCTCATCCCACAGACGCGACCCAGCCAGACGCGAGCTTTGCCAATGCAGAATGAGTGGGGGTTGCCCAGCCGTGTACCACTGCCCCGAAGCGCTGTCCAGAAAATCGAAGCTGCGCGCAGCCGTTGCAATGTCCCCGTTGATGGTTTGAACCTCCCAACGGTAATCTACCGGTTGGAAGGGAACCAACCCTGAATGGGCCAATAACTCCCAGTCATATTCAAAATCGGAGACTGCCCCTTCAGACGACACAAGATTGCGCTGCAAGTCCAGCGGAATCGTTTCTTCCAGGCCGCTGTCCTGGCTGACCGTGAGGACAACGGAGACCAAATCACCGATGGGTGAATTGGTGCCGAGGTAAAAGCGAACAAGCACCGGGAACAGCGTTTCCTGGCGGTAGCCGTAGATAATGGGCACCTCAAACGTCGGCGTGGCTTCGCCATCTTGAGCACGTGCCGTCGTTTGACCCACCACTGCGGCAATCAGGGCGAACCCGCTGCACACGGCCACCGCACCCCAGATCAGACTCCACCAAACTGACCGCAGGTTATGATTCAAGATCATGACATCTTCCCCCAGGATGCGCCGCCGCCCACTCTTGAATCCTAACACCAGATTGGTATTGTGTCACCACACACGAAAATGCCCCGCCAACAGGGCGAGGCAGGACGATCGCAAACTCGGAACAGCCGTTAATTGTTGTTACCCGGCCTGAACGGCGTAGGCGACGGGAAGAACAAGAGCGTCGGCGTAGGCACCAGTGTCGGCGGCACAGGCGAGGCACCCAGCCAGGTGCGCCAGGCCTCCTCAACTTGCTCAATCGTCATACCCGTCACTTGCTCGATCGCGTCGTTGCGCGGCACCCCTTTGTCGATCAACTGAATCAACTGGCGGTGTCCATCCCAACCGTAATTGTTGACCAGCCATTTCCACCACGTATACCCAATGTCATACCCGAGACGGGCATTGTTGCCGCTGACGCCGGGCCCCGCTGCCGGTTAGCAGCGCGGGCAGCTTCCCGGAAGCAGCCAACTGGCGCACCGAGGCTTCATAGTCGTACATCTGGTTCAGCTCAAAGAGCGTGGCGTTCCCTTCAATGAACCACGATCCCGGAGCCATGACGGTGAAGGACGATTGATACAGGTGGCCGACTTCGTGCGGCACCGTACCGTAGGCCAGATCTTGTAGATCGCCCCGGTTTACTACTTGAACCGTGCCGCCCCAATCGCTAGAGGTCTGCCCGATCACGCGTGAACTGCTGGCACCAAGGCGCCATTCGGTCCATGCGTCCTGATCGCCGAACAGAATCGCACGCGGTTTGTAGGGCAGCAGATCACCCCAGGCGGCGCGATAGGTTTCGCGCTGTTGTGCCATGGCGTCCATCGTGAGCTGGTTCACGTTTTCGGGCAAATTCTCGCTGAAAACGATGATATCCTCGCTCTCAGTGCGATACCAGTCGTGGCCGGTATCTTCGTATTCGGCGTACTGCGGCTCCGACTGGAAGGTGTTGCCCTCGGAGTCGCCCACCTCCCAATGATAGGTGATCCCAACCCACGGCGGGATCGAGTCGCCGACGCCGACTTCCCAAGACGCGTGCAGCATCCCGGTATTAGGGTCCACGTCTATGGGACGGGTGCGCTGGGTACCCGGCACATGGGACCACACGATGCGCCCGCGCACAATCGGCCCGGCGCTGCTTGTGATGTCCGCCGTGAACTCGAAACCGTGCGGATAATCGCTCGTGAAGGTCTGCTCCCCGACCGTCCACTGCACATCCGAACTCTGTTGTGCTGGGCCGGACCCGCCTGGGTCACTGGTGTTGGACGCCTCCGCCACAGACGCGCCATCTTGAGCGGTCGCCTGCGCCCGATGAATATGCACATTTAAGGCCGCCAAGGGCCCGATTGTAAGCGCCAGCAGACCCACTACAATTGCCACTCGTGATACAACAATCTGTCGCATGTTGCACTCCCCACGTTACCGTTTCCGACGCGCGTCAGTCACCAAGTCCAACCTTACTGCCGTTGAGGGCGGCAGCCCAACTCGTGTAGAGCGTCTGAAGTGATTCAAATACAGCGTCCGCCTGAATGGGCGATTGCGCCGCCTCCTCTGCAGTGGTGATGCCCGTCAACACAACCGCCGTCTTCAACCCGGCCCGCTGTGCGCCCAGAATATCGGTTTCTAGCCGATCGCCGATCATAAGGGTCTGTTCCGGGGTCGTCCCCAATCGTCTGAGCGCCACGTCGAACATTGCGCGCTCTGGTTTGCCGATCACAATCGGGGCTACGTCAGTCGCCGTTTCGAGCAAGGCCAGCAGCGACCCGTTGCCGGGCGCCAACCCCTCAGGAATCGGAAAAGACCGATCTCCATTAGTGCCAATAAAATCCGCACCAGCCCGGATGCGCAGCGCCGCGATACGAAACTTGTCATAGTTGACTTCAAAATCCATCCCCACGACGACCAGCTCCAGCGTTGGCCGGGTCTTCGCGGAATCCCCGTTCGGCTAACGCTCGCCGGATACCTTCCCCACCGATGACATACACCGTCGTATCGGGCGTATAATGCTGGCTGATATAGTCGGCGGTAGCGACTGCCGACGTGATCACCTGTTCAGGGGCAGCGGGCACACCCACACGATTGAGACGATCTACATACATTTCTACGGTCTTGGTGCTATTATTTGTCGCCAGCGCAAAGCCGATCGCGTTGTGCTGAAGAAAGGCGAAAAAATCCGCCACACCCGGCAGAATTTCGCTAGCGCGCCAGAGTACGCCGTCCATATCCAGGACTGCGGCGCGTAAGGACGTAACATCGAGCGGCATGGGACCTCAATTTTCGTGTAAAGCAAATCACAGTAGACCAGTCTGACGTGGACATCTGTCACGCTGCGAATGGCGACCAACACAGGTAACCGTCCGCCCGATGACAGAAGGAATTATAGCAGCTTCGGGGAGCGTTCGGCATATTCGAGTGAAAAAGGGCCTTAACCAAAAGCGTTGAATTTTGCCAAGCCGCCCGTCCGAGTGGTATGATTGCCCCCAATCTCAACAGCATACCTGGAGACACTCTTATCCAGAGCGGCAGAGGGACCGGCCCCATGAAGCCGCGGCAACCTCTCGCGCCAGATGGTGCTCATGTCTGGTCGAGAACGGTGCCAATTCCGTCAGGTTTTCTGGAAGATGAGAGCGTCATCTCATGATCGTGCCTGTCATTATGTATCAGGTTGATATGAGCGATGATGCCCCCTGCAAGAGTGCAACAGGGGGTTTTTTGTCTCTGGTCAGGCCAGGTATTGTAAGCGCTTAAGGAGCTACAGTGAGCGACAATACACATTGCACGACTTTCATGTCATCCCCACAACTGTTTTTTACGTCTGAATCGGTCACCGAGGGTCATCCCGACAAAATCTGTGACCAGATTTCTGACGCCGTGCTCGACGCTATTATCAAAGAAGATCCGATGGCGCGCGTGGCATGTGAAACCGCCGTAACCACCGGCTTGATCGTCGTGATGGGTGAGATCACTACCTCGACCTATGTCGACATCGGCACGACGGCACGCGACGTCGTGCGCGAAATCGGCTACACGCGCGGCAAATTCGGGTTTGACGCTGACACCTGCGGCGTGATCGTCTCGCTCAAAGAACAGTCAGGGGATATTGCCCAGGGTGTGGATCGTGCCCTCGAACAGCGCACCGGCCAATTGAACGAAGAAGACCTCAACAAAACCGGCGCGGGCGACCAAGGCATGATGATCGGCTTCGCGTGCGACGAAACTCCCGAATTGATGCCACTGCCGATCATGCTGGCTCACAAATTGGTGCGCCGCCTGTCGGAGGTGCGTCGCAACGGCACTCTGCCCTACCTTCGTCCCGATGGCAAGAGCCAGGTCACGGTCGAATACGCCTACGGTAAACCTGTGCGCGTGGACGCCGTAGTGATTTCGTCACAGCACGCTCCCGAAGTCTCGATCGAACAGATTCGCGAAGACGTCCTCAAGCATGTCATTTACGAAATCGTCCCAGCTGAGATGCGTGACGAGAACACCAAATATTTCGTCAACCCAACCGGGCGTTTCGTGGTTGGGGGTCCGTTAGGTGACGCCGGGGTAACCGGTCGCAAGATCATTGTGGACACCTATGGTGGGATCGCGCGGCACGGTGGCGGTGCCTTCTCTGGCAAGGACGCGACCAAAGTAGACCGTTCCGCCGCCTACATGGCGCGCTATGTGGCTAAGAACGTCGTCGCTGCTGGTCTGGCATCGCGCTTTGAGCTTCAGCTTTCGTACGCGATCGGTGTAGCCCGTCCTCTGTCTGTCTCCATCGAGACCTTCGGCACCGGTGCCGTTCCGGACGAAACGATTGTGGCGCTGGTCAAGAAGCACTTCGACATGCGCCCGGCAGCGATTATTCGCGACCTGGATTTGCGCAAACCCCAGTACCGGCAGGTGGCCGCTTTCGGTCACTTTGGCCGCGACGATCTGGATGTGGCCTGGGAACGCACCGACAAGGCCGAAATCTTGCGTAAGGAAGCAGGGTTGTAGCCGCCGTTTTTCCCCTGTCAGAGAGTTGCAGAGGGCGTAGCAACGCCCTCTTTTGTATTTTTTGGCGGGTGCTGCATTAGGATGAATGGACAGTTGACCATCCCTTAAGGCCAATGTTATGATGAGCGCAGTCGGGCGCGCTGCACGTCCGGCTGCTCACAACCCTCGTCGTACCTGGAGGCACACTATGCATAAATTCAGGGTCTGGTGGAACAGTTTCAAGACGGTCGCCCTGCTTATCTCGTTCATCACCAATATCGTGTTCTTTATAGTGCTGATCATTTTGTTGATGAACATTTTCCAGATCAAAAACGGCATATTGGAGCCTCTGATCGATGGCCTGCATCGTAATTTTGTCGGGCTGGACGAAGCGGTGATCGTGCGCACAATTGATGTGAACGATCAAATCCCTGTACAGTTTGATTTACCGCTCCAGCAGGATACCAATGTCGTGCTCACCAGCGACGTGCCGATCGCGGCCAGTGCCACGTTCACGCTGCCGGGCGGCGGTGGCGTCATCAATGGCCGGGTGGACATCGTCCTGCCCAGCGGCTTGGTGCTTCCGATCCGTCTCGATATGACGGTCCCGGTCGATACCAGCCTTCCGGTCCATCTGCCGGTCGATGTCGAGATTCCGCTTAAAGAGACGCAGCTCCATGCGCCATTCAACAACCTGCGCGAGTTGTTGGAACCCTATGTTCGCGCCATGGATAACCTGCCCGCAAGCTGGGATGAAGTGCCCGATTTTGCCGTGAACGCCGCCCAGGGCGAAGGCGTGAATCTGCTCTCGCCCACCACCGACAGCGAAAATCCCTGGCCGGGGCCAAACGCCGATAAGTCCGCACCATCTGAGGAATCAATAAAGCCCGGCCAAGGTGAGACACTGCCGCCTGCACCCACTGCGACTCCGGCTGAAGACCTGGGTATTCTTGGGCAATAATGCCCCGATCATCCACATCGGAAGGACACACTTGTGACAGACACTCCGCCACCCGTCATTGATTACGAGGGATCGGGCTACCGGACTGATTTTTGGGAGGGTCAGGGTCGCGACTACGAAGACCTGACTGAACGCATCGCACTGCGCCGTTTGCTCCCCACGCATGGACGGCGGGTCGTCCACCTGGGCGCGGGATTCGGGCGCATGACGAACGAGTTGGGCGGTTTTGATCAGGTTGTCGTGCTGGACTACTCGCGTACGATGCTGCAAGACGCACAGGCCCGCCTCGGCACCGGCGACCGCTACATCTACGTGGCCGCCGATATTTACCATCTGCCTCTGGCTGACGGCGGTTGTGACGCCGCCGTCATGGAACGCGTGATCCACCACATGGCTGATGTTCCCGCCGCTCTACGGCAGATCCGCGCCACGTTAGCGCCCGGCTCGCCGTTTATCCTCGAATACGCCAGCAAACGCCATTTCAAATCCATGCTGCGTTACTGGCTCAAACGCCAGGAGTGGAGTCCCTTCGATCTGGACCCGGTCGAATTTGTCCGGCTCAATTTCGATTTTCACCCGGACTATATGGCACGCGCGCTGAAAGAGTCCGGCTTCGAGACGCGCCGCCAGTTGGCTCTGTCCTATTTCCGGCTCGGAGCGCTCAAACGCTTCGTGCCTGTCAGCGCCCTGGTCGCTCTGGACCGCCTGCTGCAACCCACCGGGCAGATCGCGCTGTATTCTCCCAGCGTATTCACGCTCAACACCGCGCGTGGCGACACCCCGCCTGCGGCCGTTGATGGCCCATTGTTCAAGTGTCAGGTTTGCGGCGGCCCGCTTCACCAAGACGGCGACAGCATGGTCTGCGCGCGTGGCGATGGGCGCTGGGCGATCCACGATGGGCTGTACGATTTCAAGGATAATCTCGCCACCTCATAATCCACGCCGTGTCCAGCCTTTGGTGCCCGGCGATTTTCGCCAAATCCACACCTGCGCTACAATCGCGGGTGTTTGTTTTTTCCTACTAATTACGCGGAACGATCGCCTTTAACATCTACCTGTAATGTGCCCATACTCCCCAAAAGGTGAATGAGAATGTCTGAAAACCTGAACTCTCGGCGCGGTCTTTATTTTGAGGAATTTGAAGTCGGAATGGAACTGGAAACGCGGGGCCGAACCGTCACCGAAACGGACATCGTCAGCTTTGCCGGGCTATCCGGTGACTTCAACCCCATGCACACCGACGAAACCTATGCCAGCACGACGCAATTTGGCAAGCGGGTCGCTCACGGCCTGTTAGGCCTGTCAATCGCCAGCGGACTGGCTTACCAGCTCGGGTTTCTTGAAGGCACCGTGATTGCCTTCACCGCTCTGGAGTGGAAGTTCCGCGCCCCGATCGTGATCGGTGACACCATCCGCGTCCAGGTCAAGATCACAAAGCTGCGCGAAATGGCGGCGGCAGGTGGGGGTTTTGTCTCCTTTGAGGTCAAGGTCGTCAACCAGAACTCTGCTGTTACCCAAAAAGGCGAATGGACGGTCCTGGTCGCCAGCCGGCCAGCCGCAGGGGCGGACTGACCGTCAAGCCGCGACCGGCTGCGGTGCCAAATGTACAAACTCCGTGCGATGGTGGTAAGATCAACGCAAGCGACTCACGGCTAAACGTCAGAGGTGTGGCATGGTGGACCAACCGGATAAGCAAGCATCAACTCCCGATCCTGAGGAGCCTCGCGCCGAACAGAAGGCCGATTCCAGTAGTACGGGCGGTCTGGCGGGCTGGCATGAACCTCCGATCGAGGAAGGATCATCGCGCCCGGTCGTCGTCGAGCAGTGGTTCACGCCTGACAATGCCGTCAGCCCAGACACGGACGAAGGCACTGCTGCGACGGGAGACGCAGCGGCGCTCCCAGGTGTAGCGCCTGCACAAACCGGGTCGTGGTATTCCCCTCTGGACGCCAAGCTAGATGCACTGTTCTCCGGCGCGGACGAGACCATCAACGAGGTATACGATTCGTCGCCCGCGACACCGCCAGCGTCTGCTGTCCAGGCCACGCCATTACCCGTGCCCAGCGCGCAATCAACTGAGCCACCCCAGGCAGCGGCGCAGCCGATCCAGGCGGCGTCCGCTGAACCTCAACCGGAAGAAAGCTGGTCGGCGCCAGCCGCCGAGGAAGACGCAGCGGTCCCGGTTGAGGCAGCGCAGGAGCCAGCAGCGGAAGCCGTCTCTGCCGAGGAAAATGCGCCTGAAGAGGACAAGGACCAGACATTTATCTTGAGTGGAACGCAACCCGCACCCGCCATCACTGCCGAGGCCGCTGGAGAAGAACCGGCGGAATCAGAGCTGGGGGCGGCGGAATCCACACCTCCGCCATCGGCCACGCCGGTTAAGCTCTCGGACAGTCTGGCGGCAGCGGACTCGCAGTCTGCCCCGGTCGCCGGCCCGGAGTCCGTATCCGCTGCGCAAGCCGCCGCAGACGCCGAAGCGGCGCAGCAAGCCGCGCCCTTCGAAGACGTGGAGCGCAAAGTCGCCGCGCTGCGCGAGCGCTATCGGGCAGGCGAGCTAACTCGCGATGAACTCCAGCGCGAACTGCGCAGCCTTATGATTCTTGGCGATGACGGGCGCTGGTGGATGCTGGGTCTGGAAACCGACCGTTGGTACTACTACGATGGCAAATCCTGGACCGAAAGCCTGCCGCCGGGCTACGCCGAGCGCGTCAAAGGGAGCGCCCTGCGCACCGAAACGGGCGTGCAAGAAGTGGTACAACCCGAGGGCAGCAGCGCCGGCGATCTGACGAACGAAGCCTCGGCGGCGGAAATTTCTGTAGAGGACGAGGAACAACCTCTGCCCCGCCGCGTCCCGCAAGAGGACCCATCGGCTACGCTGGTGTCGCCTAATACGCCCTTCATGGAGCCGGTCCGCCCAGCCGAGGCACGCACCCTGTCGAGTGCGCGTGAAGTCGGCGAGGACCTGCAATCCCCGCTGCCCGATCAAGCCGTTAATCCGGATGGCGTCACCCTCCGAACTCAACCTGTTGGGGCAGAGCCGACCATCGCGCGCGGGCTGCCCGGTGGAGCCCAGGTCGCGAGCGGAGTCTCGGCGGCAGCCGCGGCACCCGCCGCACAAGCCCAGCCCGCGCCGAAGCCGCGTGCGCGCATCAACGAATACCCTCAGCCCGATTACAGGCTTGCGCTTGGGTCGCCACGCAATCGCAATTTCTATGTGAAATGGGGTGTCCGGATCACTGTGTTCAGCATCATCGGCGGCATGGCCCTGACGCTGCTCGCGTTGGTCGGCATGATTGGCTACTACTTGTATAAAGTTGACCAATACGCGCCAGTCGTGGCTTCACTGCGTGACCGCGCTTCTACGTTCGAAAATACGTTGATCCTGGATTCCCAGGGTGCAACTTTGGCGGAGTTCAATAACCCCGATACCGGGCTGCGCAAAGAGGTCGCACTGGACCAGATTTCGCCCTGGCTGATCGACGCCACCGTCGCGACCGAAAACGAAACATTCTACACCGATCCCGGCTTCAGCGTGTTTGCCATCCTGCGCGCCACCTATCAAAACGTGACAGCGGGCAGTACCGTGTCTGGCGCAAGCACGATCACCCAACAGCTCGCGCGGGCGTTGGTGCTCGATACCGAGTTGGCATCACAACAGACGGCGGAGCGTAAAGTCATTGAGATCATCGTGGCGTCGGAGATCAAACGAAAATACACCAAGAATGAGATTCTCCAGATCTATCTGAATGAGATCTTTTACGGCAACTACGCCTACGGCATTGAAGCCGCTGCGCAGACCTATTTCAACAAATCGGCGGCTGATCTCAATCCGGCAGAAGCGGCTTTCCTGGCGGGGCTGCCACAATCGCCAGCCACCTATGATCCGGTAGTAAATCGTGAAGCCGCCCTCAGACGTATGCATATCGTCCTCGACCTGATGGCCGAAGCCAACGGTAACGGCTGCATCTACATCCAGCACGACGACGCGACCTCGTGGGCGGTTCCTAACGGCGGCGGCCTGTGCATCACACGGCAGGATCAGCCTGACGGCTCCAAATTGTACTTCTACCAGACGCCGACCATGGAAGCTCCCCAAGAGATGACGTTGGATATTGCGCAGGTGGAAATCCGCAAATACCAGCCGCCCTCGGTGGAGTACGTGCACCCGCATTTCGTGAACTACGTCTGGCAACAGCTCGAACAGACGTATGGCGCGCAGAAAATCTATAACGCGGGCTTCCACGTGTATACGTCCCTGGACGAAAACATCCAGGCCAGCGCCGAGCAGGCGGTCACCAATCACCTGGCCTCGCTGCAATCCCAGGGCATTGACGCGACCAACGCCTCGGTCGTCGTGATCCGTCCGACGGATGGTGCGGTCCTGGCGATGGTCGGCAGCGCCGATTATTACAACAAGAACATTGACGGGCAGGTCAATATCGCCTTCACAGCACAACAGCCCGGTTCGTCCATCAAACCCTTCGTCTATCTGTCGGCCTTCATGCCCGACGATCAAGGGCGCTATCTGACCCCGGCCAGCGTGCTGTGGGATGTGCGTACCGATTTCAATGGTTACGTTCCGGTCAATTATGACCGGCTCTATCACGGGCCGGAAACCGTGCGCAGCGCATTGGGAAATTCGCTCAACGTCCCGGCGGTAAAGGCGCTCAACTTCGAAGGTTTGCTGCGCTTCACCCAGGTCGCCGAGTCCGTCGGGCTGACCTTCCCGCTCGGCAATCCGGTCGAGCGGCAGGCCGGGCTGCCGACGGCGCTGGGCGCGGTTGAAGTCCAGCTATTCGACATGGTGACCGGGTATGCCATGTTCGCCAATAACGGCGTGCAAGTGGAGCCCTATTCCATCATCTATATCGAAGACAGCAAAGGCAACGAAATCTACCGGGCCAACCCCAACGCGGCGCGCCCACAGGTTGTGCCGCCTGAATACGCTTACCTGATCACCAACATTCTGTCCGACCGCGACGCACGCGCCGCCGAATTCGGGTACGGGTATCCGATGGAATTGCAGAATGGGCGCCCCGCCGCGATCAAGACCGGTACCAGCAACGACAGCCGTGACGTGTGGACGTTGGGCTATACGCCACAAATCGCGGTGGGCGTCTGGGTGGGGAACTCCGACAACCGCCCGATGGGCAATGTCACCGGTTACTACGGTGCCGCTCCCATCTGGAATGCTGTCATGGAGTCCGCGTTGGCTGGACAGCCTGCTCAGGCGTTCCAGACTCCGGCGAACATCGTCCAGGCCGAAGTGTGCGACGATTCGGGGGCGGCGCCATCACCCCAGTGTGCGGGGCGCACACATGTGGAGATTTTCGCCGCATCTGCGCCACCGCCGCCAGCGGATCAAGATATCCTTCGGACACTCCAAGTCGATGAATACACGGGAAAACTCGTCAATCAATACTGCCCGGACGACGTAGAGAATCGCACCTTCTTGGCCGTCGACGACACGTCTGCCTATGACTGGCTCAACAACACTGCCGAAGGCAACGCCTGGTTAACCCAGCGGAATATCGCCGTGCCGGTGATGCCGCCACCGACCGAATATTGTGCGGCCACCGACCAACGGCCGTATGTTGTCATTAGCACGCCTATCCAGGATTCGATGGTCACGGGCGTGATCGAAATGCGCGGCACGATCTCGATGCCAGACTTCAGCCGGTTCGAAATCCGCTACGGGATCGGAACCGATCCGCAGGCCTTCAGCGATCCGCTGATCGTGGATGCCGCACAGCATCCGGAACAAAACGGTCTGCTCGGCCAATTGGATACGCGCGTCCTGCAAAACGGGCAGTACACGCTGCGCCTGATCGCGATAGATATTTACGGTCGCCACGTGACGCGTGATGTGCGCATCACGGTGAACAACCCGCAGAGTTCCCCGCAGACGCTGCCCACGCCGACTCTGGCACCCACCTTGACGGTGCCGGGACAGGCCTTTGCCACACCACCCCCGGCGGGTGTTGTATCGCTCTCGACACCGGCTTTGGCGCCAACCTTTACTCCGACCTGGACGCTCACTCCTACACCGGGTTAGGATTTGCGGCGCACGGTCGCTGATACGCTCACAACAGGCTGGTGTGTTTGCCCAGCCTGTTCGTACCTCTAGGAGTATTGGGCATAGAAAGCCACTATCGAGGACCAAGCCAATGAGCTTGAGTTGGAATGATCGCTATTCACTGCGACGCGAACCCAATCGGACGCTGCGTGCCATGACCCCCAGCGATATACCCGGCGCCGTGCTGCTGACCTCTCAAATCGGTTGGAGTCACGGTGCGGCAGACTGGAATCGCCTGCTGGACTGGTCCCCTGATGGGTGTTTCTTAATAGAGGAACCCGGCCAGGGAATCGTGGGCGCGGTCACGACGACGTCCTATGGCACCGACCTGGGCTGGATCGGCATGCTTATGATCGCACCCGATCGGCAGCGCCGGGGATTGGGCGGCCAGTTGTTGCGCGCCGCGATGGATCATCTGATCGCGCATGGCACTGACCGTATCATGCTGGATTCCACCGAAGCCGGTCGCGCGCTCTATCGGCGGATGGGCTTCCGCGATGTATGCAAAATTGAGCGGTGGCAGGGCCGCGCCAGCACCTATCTGGGACCGCGCGCCCAGCGTATGAAAGACCTGGATTTGCCCGCCGTGCTGGAAACAGATGCCACGCTGTTTGGAATCGACAGAGGGCACATCCTGACGCGGTTGTACGAGGAATTCCCCGATTTAGCCTGGGTAGATTACGACAAAGACAGGCTTGAGGGCTACCTGTTCGGACGGCGGCAGCAAGATAGAATTCACCTGGGGCCGTGGATGAGCTGGTCTTCCACGTATGGCAAGCGCCTGCTGCTGGTCGCGCTGGAACAGCTTCAGGGCCAAAACATCACCCTGGATATTCCCGATCACAATGGGCGAAGCATGATCCTCGCCAGCGATCACAATTTCAAGCGCATCCGTCACTGCACCCGCATGATCTACGGCGACGCCCTGCCCCTGCGTGGCGAACTTCTGACCGAACTCGCCGTTACTTCGCTGGCGACCGGCTGACAGCACGCCTAATAGTTGTGCAAATCTTCGAGCGCGATGATCCCCTGCCGCAGTGCCACCAGCGACGCATCCGCACGCGAGCGCGCGCCAAGTTGTTCAATCAGCACCATCAACTGCGCGTCCACCAACTGGGGATCAAGACGCAGCCGCTCGGCAATCTGGTCATTGGTCAGGCCCGCCGCGATGCCGATCAAAATCGCGCGATCCAAGTCGCTTATCCGCTCTGTAGACTCGTCCTGATCGATTAGCCCGCGGACCACTTTTTCGGTGATCTCGCGCCCCAACACCAGATGCCCCTGCGCGACATCGCGCACCGCGCGCACCAGATCATCCTCGGCAATGGTCTTGAGCACGTAGCCGTGCGCGCCCGCTCGCAGCGCGCGCATGACGTACGTATCTTCATCACGTCCGGTCAACACCAGCACCTTGATATCGGGCCACTGTTTGCGCACCAGGGGCAGCACGTCCAAACCACTCATGCCGGGCATATTCAAGTCCAACAACACCACGTCCGGCTGCTGCTGCTCGACTAACACCAGTGCCTGTTGACCGTCATCGGCCTGGCCAACCACCTCGATATCCTGTGTATCGCCGAGAAACATCGCCAGGCTGGCCCGCAAAATGCGGTGATCGTCTGCCAGGACAACGCGAATACGCCCCGACCCAACACTCGGAGGACCATCCATCACCGTAACATCGAGGTGTGTGTCGCCCAGCGCGGCCAGCCCCACCGTTGACGACTGCTCCAGAGCCGCTCCCAATGCATCAGCCATAGCCCCCGCCGTTTCGAAACGCTCCTCGGGCTGCTTCGCCAGCGCCTTGAGAATGACACGCTCCAGAGCCACGGAGATTTCAGAGACGATTTCGCGCGGTGGTTTTGGAGCCTTCTTGACCTGTTGCAGCAGGAGCACACCAATATCATCGGCGTCGAATGGCAAAACGCCTGTTGCCAACTCGTAGAGCACCACACCCGTAGAATACAAGTCCGTGCGCGGCGAGAGCGACAGCCCCTGGGCCTGTTCTGGCGACAGATAGGCGGGCGTCCCGATGATGCGTCCAGTCGCTGTCAGCCGTTTGGACGCCCCGGTGATCGCAAGCCCAAAATCCATAATCTTGACCTGTCCAGATGGCGTAATGTGGATATTGGCGGGTTTGATATCGCGGTGAATCAGATTCCGGCGATGGGCGTAATCCAGCGCCAGGCAGATCTGGCGCCCGATATTGGCAACCGTCGAGGGCGCAGATGGGATGAAGGAGAACAGCGGACGGCCTTCGATGTATTCGATGACGAGATAGTGCTGGTCGCCATCCTCATCCACATCGTAAATACCCATGATATTCGGATGGTTGAGCTGCGCCGCCGACAGGGCTTCGCGCTGAAACCGCCTGCGGGTTGTATCGTCGACGTAAGGCAGCAGCAGCTTGATAGCCACGATACGCTGTAAGCGCGTATCCAAACCTTTGTAGACTACGGCTGTTGCGCCTTCGCCGATCGTTTCCAGGATTTCGTAGCGATTGCCGAGTTTCTGACCTATCATGACCTGCCCCGTCTAACGGTCCCCGATATTGGGCCAGAGTGTACAAACCAGAGAAAGGATACGCAGAAAATCCATCGGTTGTGCCCCTCTGATGAGCAAAGAGAGGCTTGTCAGCCGATGCAGAACGATCTACAGTTAGCGCCGTCATAGCAGAGACGGAAAGGAACAGTGCATGCGTCAATTACGAACACCGCTGGTTGTTAGTGTGGTGGTGCTCGCCCTGGCAGGCTGCGGCCCATTGAGTGATACGCAAGATTCCGTCAATACGGTCGACAAAGCCGTCGCGCTATTGCAAACCATCGACCAAAATGGATCGTGGACCGCGCTTGAAGACGGATTTGACGCGTTGGGGGATCTCAGCGATGGCTATACCGCGGAGATTCGCTGGTCACAGGCTGACAGCCCGGTGTCTGAGACTGTCATTCATGTGCAGACCCATCCAACCGGCGGCAGCGTATTTCAGATCACAGAAGGAGGCGCCACTCAAACCTACTTCGTGCCCGCGTCTGAGAATGCCGATCGGGGCCTGTCCGTTTACCAGCTAGACGGCGACCAATACGTCTGCCTGGCCAGCAACTCCCCCGCGCGCGCCTTGCTGCAGGGCGATATGCCCGGTATTTTCGCGCATTACAACCTACCCTCCATACTCAAGCAGACGCTATCGGCCGACAAGAAACAGGGAGACAGCGTCGTCAGCGGTCGGAAAGCGACTCATTATACGATTGAGTCCCAGATCCCCGACGCGCTGAGTATCCTGAATCAGTTCGAGGATCAGGCGCTGCGCGCGCGCGTCGAAGCGGCCCAAACGGTCAGCCTGACCGGCAGCCTGGATGTGGACAAGGATACGGCGGCTTTACTCAGCTTCGAAGCCGTATTCACCGCCGATGGTGTGACGTCGCAGACAACGTTCTCTTTCACCGTGCTCCAATGGGCCAACAGCGGCGACCTGCCTTACCCCACTGCCTTTCAGTTAGCAACGGAATGCAATTAACCAACATCACGCAAACCCTGCACTGTGTGTAGGAACTCATTCGGCAGCGGACAGAACGTACATCACCCCTGTCTCGTCCGACACCACAATGAACCGCCCATCCGGTGACCAGGCCACGTCAAAGAATCGGGCGTCGGAGGGCAGCCCCATCGTCTGGCGGTCGGCTCGGCTGAGCGTTTTTTGCTCGGTGGGCACATCATCGGTGATATGGACAATATTCCACAGATAAATATCCTGACCGGACAACGGAAGCGTCACCAATAAGGTACTGTCCGGGGAGAAGGCCACATTGCCGCAGGCCTGCCCGGCAGTCGGCAGCAGCCCCAACTGTGCGCCATCGGCGGCGCGCCAGACCGCCACCAGCGGCTGAGCACCGCAGGCGACCAACAGGGTACCATCCGGGGAAAACTCTAGCGCGTTAGATCCAATCGACCGGGCTGTACTCACGGAATACAACGGCTCGACATCCGTCACATGCCACACCTCGACGACGCTGTCGTAGGCCACCGCCAGTTGGTGAGAATCGGGTGAAAACACGGCCCTGGATGCCACTTTGACGACTTCCACAATATCGGAATT
The DNA here is from genome assembly GCA_963826505.1 of uncultured Chloroflexia bacterium. Classification (GTDB taxonomy): domain Bacteria; phylum Chloroflexota; class Anaerolineae; order Aggregatilineales; family Aggregatilineaceae; genus CAWGXG01. The sequence continues at coordinate 248,989 of CAWGXG010000008.1, read as the reverse complement.
CACAATATCCTGCACGAGCGCGCCGTCTGGCACCGACCACACGCGCACGCTTCGATCATGGCCGATCGAGACCAGCATCCGGCCATCAGGCGAAAACGCCAGATATTGCACAGCATCGCGGTGCGCGTGAAAATCCGCGATCATTTCCCCCTCGGGGATACGCCACAACCGGACACCCCCCGACTGGGACCCGTATGCGAGCAGCGTGCGATCGGGCGACTGCGCGATAGGCCCGATCTGCCCGTAGCTGATGAATTCTATGCTCTGTTCCAACTGGCGGGGCGGTTCCATATTCATGGTCCACACGCGTGTGACTCCCGCCGGGCTGATCGTGATCAGGCTATTATCAGCGGGGCCCCAGAACACGCGCCGGCCGTCGTTTGCATTCTGGACAAACAGTGGCTCACCGTTGGCTAAATTCCAGATGACGGCGGCATCGTCGGCTCCCACGCTTGCCAGACGCAGGCTGTTGGACGAAAACGCCACATCATTTACCGTTCGTTGATGCAGACGCAGCACACCCGTCAGGCGAATCGCCGGGGAATTCTGATCGATAGCCGCTTGCGGACGCTGCCATGCGACAGACACGGGAGTAGGCGTGCGTGGGACTTTGGAGACCGGATTTCCGCCCTCCGACGAACAACCGATCGCTCCGACTGTAAGCACCACCCCTAGAATCCCGCCCCAAAACCACCGTTTGAAATGCTTCACGCGTTCCTCTTTCCGCACAATCCCAGCACACCGAATCGCCGAAAGCCTCTGCCGTCCGCAGGCGCGCACCTGAGAGCCGAATTGACTCCTACTCCGCCCTCGTGTACTCTACAACGTATTGTACACATAGATCACCAAACGCAGACAACCGCGCCTGGCGCGCCTGGAGCACAAGCCTCCTCATGACTGATGCAGAACTCGCCATCTTGAGCATTGTGGCAGAAGGTCCGATTCACGGTCACGACATCCAAACCGTTATTGCCCAGCGTGGTCTGCGCGCCTGGACGAACATCGGGGTGTCGTCGATGTATTATGTCCTTGAGAAGCTCGAACGACAGGGCTTAATCGAGAGTCAAGCTTCCCGCGACGGAGAGGACGCGGCCCGCCGCCGCTACCGCATCACACCGGCAGGCTTCGGCGTCTTGCAGACCGCCGTGGCTGACCTGATCAGCACCCCGCGTGAAATTGCCAACGGGTTCGAACTGGGGCTTGCCAATCTGCACGTGTTGCGCTCAACCCAAATCCGGACGGCGTTCATCGCCTACCGCCAGGAATTGATTTCGCGTCTGGCCCAGGCCCGCGAACGCATCCGCGTTCTGCAAGAAAGCAAGGCTCCCTTTAACGTGGACGCCATGCTGGGACATCATATCGCCATGCTTGAGGCGGAGTTGGACTGGATCAAGACCTTCATCACGCAGTGGGAAGCCCAGGTCCCCGAGGAAGAAGACCTCCCACCAGCGGCCGAACCCGAAGAGATTCCACGCATGAAACAGGTCATTCTGCCCCATGACCCGGACTCACCACACCGTCTCCCCACGCGACCATTGGTGCGGGCGGACGATCCGCATGTCCCGCCCAAGGACGATACTGATCTCTCGCTTTCGACACCGGGCACATCCAAGGAAACCGCACGCCCGTCCAGGACCCCGCGCGAACGCACTGCACCACAACGCACCGACCACGCCTCCGATTCCGATGGCGCACAAAATGTCGTTTTGGAAGACTCTTCCAGCGACAATCCATCCCTGGATCATGACGAGGAAACTTAGGTCGTTTCGGTCCGGTTGTATCGAAAATGTTAGCATCTTGCGGTTAGGAAAAATGAACGGATCACAAATTCATTTTGGTGTTAAACTAGAGAAAGTCTTTCTTTGTTAATGGTTAATGATTTGCATGGGGGAGCAGTTTCAATGGGGTCGCGGGTGCTGTATATTGAGGACAATGTCGACAACCTTGTGCTGGTGCGTCGCATCCTGCGGGCGGCGGGGTACAACCTGCTCGAAGCAACCTCCGCCCAAGAAGGGATCGCCCTCGCTGAACAACACATTCCCGACCTGATTTTGATGGATGTCAACATGCCGGAAATGGATGGGCTTACCGCGACCAAGCGCCTGCGCCAAAATCCTGCCCTGAATGATGTCCCGATCGTCGCGTTGACGGCCAACATCATGCGCGACGTGCTGGCCGAGGTTATAGACGCGGGGTGCGATGGCTTCATTACGAAACCCATCCAGGTCGATGACTTTCCTGCCCAGGTGCTGCGTTTTGTCAGCGATGGACGGTCGCAAACCAGCGGCTGACGACAACATAAGCGTTCTTAGCATGTAGTGGCCCCCATTATGCTCCCCACTGCTCCAGACTGGCAGCTTGTTGCACCGTTTTTGTTGATGATGTCACCTTGTGGAAAGTCAATGCACAATGTCGACGCGCCATGATTCGTCAGAAAACTCACGCCTCACACGCGTGGCCAGCTTAGCCGATCACTTGTCTGAAGCTTCTCAACCAGTGGTCGCCCTGCGGACTCACCTCGAAACCTGTCTCATCCCATTGATGCGTCAGTGGTCATCGATCGCATATGCCAGCATCTATCGCTTCGAACCGGACAGCGAACGGGTGATCCGGGCCGCTGACGTCGGCGATCCTCAGCCGGATCTTTCCGATGGCGAAATTCTGGCGGTTCGGGCCGCGCGTGAACGAGCGCTCGTCTCTTCGGCTCCTGAGCAGGGCAGCGCGCGCCTGGCGCTGCCGCTTGAGAGTAACGGTCGATCCGTGGGCGCGCTTGTCATTCAATGGCAGGCTGGGCAGCCAATCCCTGACGGATTCGAAACGATCCTGCATGCATTTGCCCTCCCTTTGGGACCGGCCATCGACCATTGGCAAATGCTGACTACCCAACATCAAACCCTGGTTGACCACACATCAGCGGCGCTGTCCGACGTGACGGATCTGCTGACACAGCGCGCCTTCTACGAAGAAGCGTTGGAACAGATCACGTCGCGTTTGCAGCAGCAAACAGACGTCAAAACGATGCTGCAAGAAACGATGTTCGACCTGGGTCAGGTGCTGGGAGCGCACCGGGCACGTGTTCGCCTCCAGGTGATCCAGGACACAGATCGACCTGATGAGCCTAAACCATGAACGCGTTGAAGACCTTTTTCCAGACCCTATACCCGCTGCCCGCCGAGATTCCGGCAGCCCAGCGCCGGCAGATGATCGTGCTCTACGCCGCGCTCTCGGCCAGCCTGTTTACCGCTCTGTTGATGCTACCATTTAGCTCGCTCACCCGGTCAGCGGACCTGAGCGATCAGAGTCGCGCGCTGGCGGTCGCGATCCAGATTCTGCTGCTGGTCGGGGCCGGTGCCGCCTATCAGTTGGCACGTCGCGGAGCGTTACGCCCGGCAGCCAGCGTCTTGGTCGTCCCCCTGGCGGTCGAAGCCGTCGCCGCCCTGTTCCTGTGGGGCAATGCCTGGGCGTCGCTGCGCGGCGGTGTTCTGCTGCTCGCCGTCCTGATGCTGGCCGGGATGCTGTTGGACAAACGACTTTTCAGCGGGGCGCTCGCGCTTGGGATGCTGGTCCTGCTCGCCGCCGGGCTGCTTGACTCCGGAGACCGCATCAGGTCGATGCAAGCGGCACGCTGGCTGGACATCGGTGTGCTCGCGGTGTGGGGAGCCGCCGCCGCGGGCGTATTCTACACGGCGGGCGCAGCACCTGGTGCAACCACGGCTACAACGGAAGGTGAGAGCTTTCAACACCTGATTGCGATGGGCGAGGACCTCGCCCGGAACCTGTTTGACCGCTCCGAACTGGACACGATCCTGGGCCAGGCCGTTGATGACCTCGTCGAGCGTTTTCCGCGGGTCGATCACGCGCAAATCTTCGTCGTCCCCTCCGATAACCCCCAGGCTGTGCTGCGCGCCGCTACAGGTCCAACGGGGATCAAACTGGTCGCACAAGAATACACGCTAGATATCGGCAGTTTGAGCGCCGTCGGGCGTGCCACGCTCACGGGACAACCCCTGCTGATCCGCGACTACGAGCGCGACCCGATCCATGCCTCTCACCCGCTCAACGCTGGCATGCGCTCCGAACTGGCCATTCCACTGCTCGGCAGTACCGGCGTGATCGGCGCGCTCGACGTTCAAAGTGCGCAGCCGGACGTCTTCGACACGCCAACCATCACCGTATTGCAGGCGATCGCGACTCAGATTGCGATCGCGATAGACAGTATGCACATGTATGACGAAGCCCAGCGCAGCATCCGGGAGAATCAGGCTCTCTACCGTCAGACCCAGGCCAATCTGCGTGAAATCGAACGCTTGAATTTCGAATTGACGGGCCGGGCGTGGGGAGATTTCCTGCGCCAGCATACAGATACGGTCGCCCTGACGATGGACCTGGACAGCGGACACGTCACGCTCGAAATCACCCTGGAGCGCTGCCCTCGATCAGGCTGCCAAACAGCGGACGGCTGTGGAAACCCAACGCGACGGGCAGACCATAGTCGCGCTGCCTATCACTATACGCAATGAGGTTGTCGGCGGGATGGAATTCGAGCTGGACGAAGGCGCTGAGCTTCCACCCGGGGTGCTTGAACTGGCGACGGCCATCGGGCACCGCCTGGGGCAGGCTATGGAAAACCGCCGGTTATTCGACGAAACTCAGCGAATCGCGCAGCGTGAGGCGCTTATTAACGACATCGGCGCGGAACTTCAGGCGGCGACAGGCGTGGATGCCATCATCCAACGTGCAGCCCGCCACTTGCAGGAAACACTCGTAGCGCACACAGTTGCGATCCGTATTGGCTCCATCACCAATGATGGCCCCCGGCAAGGAGAGCGGTCATGAATACGCTCTTTCGCAATCTCTTTATCCTCCAACACCCCTACCGCGATCCCGAACAGGCCGCGCGCGCGCGCCAGCTTATCCCATTAGTGGGCGCGATGGCGCTGCTGGCGCTGGTCTATGGCGTTTTCTTGCTGGTCAGCGCGATCACTGGGCTGGCAAGCAATGTGAATATTCCTGCCCAGGCGGGCTGGACAGTACCCCCGTTGATCGTGTGGGCGATGCTCACGTTGGGACTCATCCAGCGCGGGCACGTGAACGCCGGGGCTTCCTTGATCGCGCTGCTGCTTGGCGTGGTGGCCCTCGTCAGCCTATACGCGGACGGCATTACGCCCAGTCCGCTAGCTACCATTCCCATTTTTATGGTGTACATGGGCATGATCTATGGATCGCGCGGGATCATCATAGCGATCGTCGCGGTGTGGGCCGCGTTGCCCATCACGGCCAGCCTGCAAAAGAACGGAGACCTCGCTAGCTCGGCGGGTATGCCTAACGCACCGATGCACGAGGCGCTCGTCAGCGCGGGCATGTTTACGTTAAGCGCGCTCCTGCTGTGGCTGTTCGCGTGGAACCTGGAACATACCCTGGCGCGCCTGACCCGTGTTGCGTCCCAAACGCGGGCAACCGCCTCAATCGGGCAGACATTTTCCCGCATTCTCAACCTGGACGAACTGCTCACGAACGCCGTGGATCTAATTCGCGACCGCTTCGCGTTTTATCACGCCCAGGTCTATCTGACCGATGACGCCAAGGCCTACGCCAATCTGGCGGCCAGCACAGGTGAGATGGGACAGGCGCTGCTGGCTCAAGGGTTCCGCGTTTCGGTGGATGGGCGCACTGTCGTGGGCGACACCGTTTCGACCGGCGAAGTACACTATGTTCCCGACATCACCGAAACGACCTACCGTCACCCCGAACTGCTCGCCAACACGCGCAGCGAACTCGTGCTGCCGCTGACAGCAGGCCAGGACATTGTGGGGGCGCTCGATATCCACAGCACGCGCAGCGATGCGTTCAACGTGGAAGACATCGAAGGAATGCGCATCATCGCCGGGCAATTGGCCCAGGCCATCCAGAACGCGCGCCTATTCGAGGCACAGCAGCGCAGCCTGCTCCAAAACCGGCGGCTGTTTCTTGAAAGCGAAACCAACCTGCGCGAAATCGAACGGCTCAACCGCCAACTCACCGGGCAGTCGTGGCAGGAATACCTGCTGGAGCGCGGCGTGGAACAGTTCAGCGTCAACCTGAGCGGCGACAGGTTCCAGACGGGTGAAACGGAATGGACCCCCGCCATGCAGCAGGCAGTCGAACGTCGGCGCATGGTCAGCCAAACCCAGGAAGATGAACAACTGCTCGCTGTGCCAATCTCCATACGCGGCCAGTCCATTGGAGCTATCGAAATCCAGCTGGCCAGCCATCAGAATCAGGCCGAAGTGCGCAGCATTTTGCAGGCCGTGACCGAGCGCATTGCGTTCAGCCTGGAAAACGCGCGCCTTTTCGAACAAGCGCGTATGGCAGCCGAACGCGAGCAGCAGATCAACCTGATCGCGGCGCGCCTGCAAGGGCTGAATAGCGTTGACGACGTCTTGACCACGGCCGTGAGCGCCCTTGGCGAAGTCCTCGGCGCGGAGTACGGCACAATCCGGCTGATCGAGCCAGAAGTTCTGCCCATAACCGGTCCCATTACTCATCCGGTGATACCCCCGGATGAGCCATCGCCGCGCAGCAGCCCGGTACGTTCCAAAGCGCAAACGGGGATGCTCTCTTTGCCCGACTCATCGAAAGATAATCAGGATTAACCAGCATGAGACAACGGCTGGAACGCTTCATCTCTATCCGCCAGACGTACGCCGACGCAGTCGATCAGCGACAGGCGACCTGGCTGTTGGTCGCCAATGGCGAATGGATCGCGCTGGCGGTCCTGCTTGGCATTCCGCTTGCCTTGTGGGCCATACCGGAGTCGCGCAGCATCAGTCTGATCTTTACAGTGGCCAGTATTATCATTGGGGTGGTCACCGATCGGCTTATCCGGCAAGGAAAACTCTCCAACGCGCAGATCGTCTTCGTGGGCAACCTTCTGGGGACATTGCTGCTCTTCGTGCTCACAGCGTTCCGCGTCGATACACCCCCGGTGATTCTACTCACGATTCCGCTGACAGCAGCCGGTATACTGCTGGGGCGGCGCGGTCTCCTAATCACTGCGGGGATCATCGCGCTGGCGGTGATTGTTGGGGGCATTTTGCAGCGCAACGCAGGTATGCAGACAGAGTGGTTAGGCTCCACTGATGCTCATTTTCGGGCAGGTATCCTGTTCGGGACCATCACTGTCATCGTGAATGGACTGCTGCTTTGGGGCTTTGTGGGGGGCACCGAGCACCTGACGCAGCGCCTGGCGCGCCTGGAACACTTAGTGAGTGCCACCCGTGAAGTGAGCCAGACTTTGGTCGATCTGCCGACCGAAAGCGAAACGTTGAATCGTGCGGTCGAACAGCTCAGAGATTTATTGGGACTCTACCACGTGCAGGTGTTCGTGTCGGACCCAGTGCGCGGTTTAGCAATTTTGAAAGCCAGCACAGGCTATCTGGGACGTCGCATGCTGGAAGAAGATAGCCTGTTCACGCCTGACGAAAACAGCCCCATCAACGAGGCGTTACGCCGCAAAGACGCCCGGCTGATCCTGGACACAGCACCAGAAGATCAACGCACTGGCTTTCTACCCGCTACCCGCAGCGAGCTTTTGCTGCCGCTGCGCGTCGGTAACTTGCTGCCCATTGGCGTGTTGGACATGCACAGCACCCGGCGGGACACGTTCTCCCAGGACATGCTGGACGCTCTTAGCGCGATTGGCTACCATATGGCGGTCGCACTACATGATGCCCAGCAAAGCCTGGACCTGCACGTCAGCTACGTAGAACGCGATCACTTGATCGACCAGATCGGCGCGGCGCAGCGGGAACTTGCCCGCGTCAATCGCCAGCTCGTTAGCGCGACGTGGGGCACCTATCTTGAGGAACAGCGCGACGCCAACGCAGGTTTCGAATGGCGTCCCGAAGGTGTGGCTCCATCCAAATTCCAGGCTGGCGCGTCCGCTGCGACGGACTCCGGCGAAGCGCGTCTGGTGCGGAATGGCGAGAGCGAAGTCTTGCGTGTCCCCATCCGGCTGCGTGGGCAAACGCTGGGAACGGTCGAATTTCAACGTTCAAGCGGCGGGTGGTCGCCTGCGGCGCTAGAATTGGCGCAGTCTGTCGCCGCCCGGCTCGCGCTCTCGCTCGAAAACGCGCGCCTTTTCGAACAAGCCCAAATCACTGCGCAGCGCGAGCAGCAGGTCGGTGAGATCACCGCGCGTATGCAAACCGCGACCGATCTCAACGCTTTGCTTGCGCTGGCCGCTAACCAGTTCCAAGACGCCTTGGGCGCAGGCTTTACGCGCGTCCGGCTGGGTGTGCTTCCCAGTGACACGCCAGACGAATCTGGGTAGGAGTAATCCTGGCATGCTCGTTCGACGCTTCAACTTTCTCAACTGGCCCATTCGCGCGAAGCTGGGGTTGATCTTCGTGCTGGCAGTCGCACTGCCGTCCACGCTGCTCTTGTTCCCACTCTCGAGCTATTTCCGCACCCAACGCACGCTCGCCAACGAGAGCGTCCGCCTGGAAACCGTAGGTCTCTATGGGGCGGCCCAGGTCGATCAGACCTTCAACAAGCTGGCCGCGCAACTGGATCAATTCGTCGCAGCGCCCGCTGAGTATCAGCAGTTCGAACAGTTCGTGACCCTGGACCCCCGCGCGTCCCAAACTCAGCCGGAGCTGGTGCAGAACATCACCGACCAGGTCACACGTATCATGACGGACGCCCCTTCCCTATCGCGCGTTCGCCTGTACAACGCACACGCTGTGCTCCTGATGGATGCTACCAATAACGGCGAAACGATTGCCATTGATGCTTCCGGGGCGACGAGCGGTGCGACTCCTGCCGATACCTTGATCACGAGTGGCGCTTTGAAACATCACATCACGATCAGCACGATTTATCCCGGCGGCGACACGGCGCCATCAGTGGATGTCATTTTCAGCCTGCTGCCCTCTGCGAATTCCACAGAGGGCGACCCGGCAGCAGGCAGCATCGTGTTCACGCAGAACCTGACGCGGGCCAGCGAAGATCCCCTGCTGCCCGATCTTTTTGGCGCACTGGGACGTGTTCCCAAGGGGAATATCAGCACCCACATCTTTCTATTGGACGAAAACGGCAGCCTGCTTACGCCCACCTCAAAGCGTCCACTGCAGTTCGACGCCAGTAGATCTAAGGGCGTTCAAGCCGCACTGGCCGACAGCATCGGGACATCGACCTATGACAGCCCGGTCCTTCAAGCTTCTGTCCTCGCCTACCATACGCGACTCGTCACCGACTACGGTCCCGCTTTTGTCCTCCTGGCCGAAACGCCTATGAGCGACATTCGGCGCCAGGTTGCGCAGGACCAGGTGATGGTGATTATCGCGTTGGGGCTCAACGTGCTGATTCTGGCCGTGACCGTAATCGTCTCGTCGAACTTCGTCATCGCGCGGCCCTTGTCGCGCCTATCCGATCTCGCCCGGCGCATCATGGCGGGACACATGGACGAGCCGCCCGCGCGTCAGGCCCGCCGCGATGAAATCGGCGTCTTGCACAATGCCTTCAGCGATCTGACCCGGCAGTTATTCAGCACGATCGACACCCTGGAACAACGCGTCAGCCAGCGTACACGCAGCCTCGAAACCATCCAGGAAATTGGCCGGGTACTCACCAGCATTCGCGATCTGGATACCCTGCTCGAAGAAGTGGTGACGCTCATCCGCGACCAATTCGAACCTGTGTATCACGCCCAGGTGTTTCTCGTCGATTCTCGTACCAACCGCGCCAACTTGCGCGCCTCGACCGGTGCGGTAGGCCGCCTGCTGCTGGAACGCGGTCACTTCCTGGATGTAGGCAGCCAGAGCGTGATCGGAAGCGTCACGGCCACCGGGCATGCCGTCATTGCCTTGGATGTCTCCAAGAATCCTATCCACAGGCGCAATGAATTTCTCCCGGACACACGCGCCGAAATGGCCATTCCCTTGCGAATTGGCAACCGAATTACTGGCGCATTGGACCTGCAAAGCATGAGTCCGGATGCGTTTTCACAAGAGGATGTCGAGCTGTTTCAAGGCATGGCCGATCAGATCGCGGTGGCCATTGAAAACGCGATACTATTCGAAGAATCGCACACACGCCTCGCACAAATCGAACGCCTCAATCGCACGCTGACGGCAAGCGCCTGGAGCGAGACCGAGCGCCAGCACGACCTGACGCCGCTCGTCGCCGCGGCGGGGATTACCAGCGCGAACGAGACGTGGTCGGACCTCCAGCTGGCAGCGATGCAAGCGCGCCATATCGCCGATCGGGTGGATGGGGCAGATGTCACGTTTGCCGTACCGGTCATTTTGCGTGATCAAGTGTTGGGTGCGATCGAATGGCAAATTCCGCTGGCCCGTTATACCGCTGATACGCGAGCGATTGCGACTGAGCTCAGCGCGCGGCTGGCGCTCGCCGCCGAAAACCTGCGGTTATATGACCAGAGCCGCCGCACTGCGCAGCGCGAGCTGCTCGTCAACCAGATTTCGAGCAAGCTGATCGGAACCACCGACATCGATCAAATCTTGCAGACTGCCGTGCGCGAACTGGGACTCGCGCTCCGTGCCTCCCATACAACCGTCCAATTACACGATCAATCGGCCCTGTCCGTTGAAAATCCAGGCGAGTAAGCAGCCATGTTCCGCAAACGCCGCATTCAAACCCAGATCGTTGCCGTCATCATCGCTGCGCTAATCGTGGTCGCCGCCACACTGCAAATCGTGAACGGCATCCAACAACGCCGCGCGCTGCTCGATTCTACGCGAGATCAAGGCGTGATCGCGGCCACCTCGCTGCGCGAAGCCACGCGTGCGGTCGAATCGTTGATCGTCACCTTCCAGCAAACTACCGGCGACGAGAACGCGCTGCAACCAGCCAAGCTGCTGACTCTCATGATGCGGTTGGCCGATGAAAACTTCGATACGTTCGTCTCCGAGACGCCGGGCGTGAGCTTTGCTGCCCTGATCGCACCTGACGGCACCGTCTTCGTGCATTCGATCAACTCACTGCGGGGACAATCAGCCGAAGCGCTCAACCTGGCAGACGTACCGCTCGACAAGATGGTCCGGCGCAACGTCACTGCTTTCGGTGATGTGTATTTGACGCGGATGCCGGTCGATTTGTCCGGCCCTTTTACGCTGAACGCCTTCGACATCGTGATCGGCACCCCGGCTGGTCCGATCGATGCCAGTTTACGCGACAGCCGCACGGCCTCACTCATAATCGGGCTTGGCGCGCTGTTGATCGCCAGCGCCGGTGCGCTGTTTGTCGTGCGGCGCAATATCACCGGCCCCATACTGCGCATCCGCGAAGGTACGCAGCGTTTTGAGACAGGCGAGCTAGATTTCCGGATTCCGCCGGAAGGCAGCCAGGAACTCGCTGATCTGGCTAACGCGCTCAACCAGACGGTCCAGGCGTTCAAACAGTCGCGCCTGGACCTGGAAAACGCTTACACTGCCCTGGCCACCAGCGCCGACGAGCGGGCCCGCGATCTGGCTATTTCCTCCGAGATCGGACGTATTGCCACCGGTCTGCGCGATACGTCGATACTGATGCGCGAAACCGTGGACCAGATATGCAAACGGTTCGACGCCATCTACCACGCGCAGATCTTTCTGCTTGACGAACTGGGCGAGTTTGCCGTCCTGGTCGAAAGCACAGGGAACCCGGGGCAGCAGTTGTTGCGGATGGGCCACAAGCTGGCGGTGGGATCGCCCTCTGTGATCGGACGCGTCACCTCGCGCGGACGCCCGGTCATCGCGTCTGACACCCAGCGCGGCGACACTCCCTGGAGGCCCAACCCGATCCTGCCAGATACGCGCGCGGAGATGGCCCTTCCGCTCATGATCGAAGGGCGCGTGATTGGCGCGCTCGACGTGCAGAGCACAAGCCCTGACGTCTTCACGGATGACATGATCCGCGTGTTTAACGTGCTGGCCGACCAGATCGCGATTGCAATCGATAACGCCCGGCTGCTCGCGGAATCAGAACAGCGCGTACGCGAGATTGACAGCCTGAACCGGCAGCTTACCCGCTCCGCGTGGGGCGACTATGTGGCTGCCGATCGCCAGATCTTCCCGTCCGGTTATCGTTACGACCGGATGACCACACTCCCCCTGGAAAGCACGGCACCTGCGGACGCAAAAAACCAGGTCGAAGCGCGCATTCAGGTACATGGCGAAATCATCGGAACGCTGGCCGCCGAGCTGTCTTCCGCCGCGCCCACAGAAGAAGACCGGCTGCTGGTCGAAGCCGTGGCCGACCGCGTGGCGCTGGCGGTCGAGAATGCGCGCCTGTTCGACCAGACTCAGCGTGCGCTCGCCGAAACTGAACGACTCTACGAGACCGCGCGTACCGTGAGCAGCGTCACCGAGCTTGACACCATCTTCCAGCTTGTTGCCGAACAGCTCAGCACGACCAGCGGGATCGATGACATCGACGTGCTGCTGTCCGGGCCAGACCCGGTCCTGGTCCAGTTTCTCGAAATCGTCTACTCATGGCACCGGCCAACGGCTCAGCCGTCCGCCCCCACGCATGAGCGGCTGCTCACGTTCGCCTTGGAGGCAGCCACCAGCGAGACACTGCCCGCTACCTCGCCGCTGCTTTACCATGACGTCGCTAACGAGCTACCGGCGAATCACCCGTTGAAAGACCGGCTCCATCAGCTAAGTGCGGCCAGCGCGGTCCTTGTCCCCATGACAGCCAGTGGTCACTGGTTTGGTCTGCTCATGTGCACCAGCCGCACGCTCGGAGCGTTCCAGGATACCTATGCGGCATTTGCCAGCGCCCTGGCCGACCAGATTGCCATTGCGTTGGAAAACCGGCGGCTGTTCACCGAAGTGCAGAGCGAAGCCCGGCGCGCGCGCGCGCTGGCCGAAGCCGGACAGTTGGCCAGCCGCATCGGGCAAGACTACGCGGCGGGTCTGCAAAACCTGTTCCAGGCCGTCGCCGGACCCGGTAATTACGATCGCTGGTGGTTTGGCGTGCTGTCCAGCGATGGTCACATACATAAAATCACAACCAGCGATCCGGATTTGCCTGACAGCGTCTCGGTGGCCGACGGTGTCGGTGCACTGGCCGAAGCAGCTCGTATCGAAGAGATCGTGTTGATCAACGATCCGCACGATTATCCGCTGATGGGTCAGCTAGACAGCCAGAGCATCGAGCAGTGGGGCAAGCACATGGCCGTGCCAGTGAAAATCGGCGCGGAAGTAGTCGGTGTGCTGCTCATCGGGCGCGATATGGAGAACCAAAACCTGGACGAGCGCGACATCCAATTGGCGGCCACACTCGCCAGCCAGATCGCGATCGCGACCCAGAACCGGCAACTTTTTGATGAAGCCGAAACCCAACGCGCCCGCCTGCAAACCATCGTCGATACGATGCCCGCCGGCGTGCTGGTGATGAACCGCAACGGCGACATCCTGCTTTCGAACAAAACCCTGACGGGCTTCCTCGGCCCTGAGATGCAGCCCGGTACGCCCGACCGCCCTCAACCTTACCCCATGATGCACGCGGGAACACAGACGCCTTACCCCCTCCAGGAATGGCCGCTCAGCCGCGTACTGCTGACCGGCGAAACGGCAGCAGTCGACGATATGGTCGTGTTGCAGCCAGATGGCAGCAGCATGCACATGCTGGCGCAGGCTGCCCCGATCCGGGATCAGAGTGGGAACGTCATCGCGGCGGTAGGTGCGTTCCAGGACATTACCGAGCTTCAACAGCTTGAGACCGCGCTGGAAGACAGCCTGCGCGAAACCACGCAGCTCTATGAAGCCAGTTGGGCGATTTCCCATGCCACCGGCATAGACGAACTGCTTCAAACCACGCTCTCCCAGATGGCCACGCTCGACACAGATTTTTCCGCCGTGATATTCAGAGAAGAGGATGTGCCCGGCGCATCTTTGCTACGCATCGCGGCCTGCCAGCCAGAAGATCGCAGCGTTGAAAATGCGGACGCCCTGTTTGGCCCCCTGCTCGATCAAAAACCGCTCGTCGTCGGTCGCTCGTCGACCCCTAACGATCAATCGGCGGCGCTGGAAATGCTAGGCTTGCGGGTGGTGGGCAGCTTCCCGCTGACGGTGCGCGGTAGCGTTACGGGCTGGCTTGTCGCCGGGTTCGCCCAATCCCACGCCGTGACCGCCGAACAGCAGCGATTTCTGACGACGCTGGCCGATCAGGCCGCCGTCGCAGTTGAGAACCAGCGCTTGCTCTTGCGCACGGCAGAAGCGCTCGAAGAAACAGCGACACTCTACCACGCCAGCCGCCTGATCGCCGATGCACAGAATCCCGACGATATTCTGACCGCATTCATCGACTTTGCATCTCCGCGTGCCATCGATCACGCGGCTCTCTATATGCTGCTCACCGAAGCGCCCGATATTTCTTACGCCGCCGTCGAGTTGGCCGCGAGCCGCGATGCTGGCAAGCGTGATGCTCCCGCGTTACACAGCCGTTTTCGCGCAGATGCATTCCCCTTCTGGAATCTGGCGCAAGCGTCCGGCATCACCTGGATGAGTTCAATCGATCCGGCGGATCACGATGATGCGGTAGGAGAGATGTTTGCTGAACAAGGGTTGCACAGCGTTGTCATCGTGCCGCTGCACGTAGCCGAACGCGCGCTCGGGGTTATTGTGTTTGGGACGACGGATCCCTGGCCCGAGCACAGCACCAATCGCCGTGTCTTCGAGGCGCTGGCCGATCAGGCAGCCGTTTCACTGGAAAACACTCAGCTTTACCAGGAGGCACGTCGCCGTGCGCGCCAGCTTACTCTGTCAACGGAGATCAGCCGCGCTGTCACGTCGATCCTGCATCTCGACAACTTGCTGCCGCAGGTCGCCAACCAGATTCTCGAAGCGTTCGCATACGATCATGTCCAGGTGTTCATGCTCAGCGAGGATGGCACCCAAGCCAATCTTGCCGCCTCAACCGGCACCGCTGGAGAGCAGCTCCTGGCCCTGAAGCACAGTCTGCCGGTCGGATCGCAGTCGGTGATCGGGCAGGTGACGTCCACCGGCCAGCCGCAGATCGCGCTGGATACCGCCGACGCACGTGTTGTCCATCGTCCCAACCCCTTGCTGCCTCAGACGCGTTCGGAAATGGCGCTGCCGCTCATCGCGCGAGGACAAATCGCGGGCGCGCTGGACGTCCAGAGTAACCAACCGGGAGCCTTCACCCAAGAAGACGCTCGTATCTTGCAGTCCCTGGCCGACATGGTCGCAGTGGCGATTGACAATGCCCGTCTGTTCGAGCTCGCGGAACAGCGCGCCGATGAGATGGGTGTGCTGTTCATCGTCACGACGGCGGCTGCCGCATCGCTCTGACCTGGACGAATCCCTGAATCAAGCCGTCTTGACCCTGCGCGACGCGCTCAACGTGACCAGCGCGAGTATCTATCTGCCCGAAGACAACGGGCAATATCTGGTCAAGGGCGCGGACGTGGGGCACCCCGGCCAGGAAACTCAACACAGCCTGATCGATATTGAACGCGGTCTAGTGGGCTGGGTCGCGCGCCACCAGGAAGCGGTCATTATTGATGACATCGCCCGCGATCCACGCCGCCTGAGTGCGTCTCTCGACACGCGCTCGGCGATGGCCGTGCCGCTGCAATCTGGCGGTAATCTGGCCGGGGTGCTGGTCGTTGAAAGCGATCACACCTATGCGTTTACCCAGGACGATTTGCGGCTGCTGCAAACGCTCAGCGGGTCGCTGGCGGCTGTCATCCAGAACAACCGGCTGCTGCGCGAAGTGCAGGAAGCCAACGAGCAGTTGCTCGAAGTCGATCGCCTCAAGACGAATTTCCTGGCGGCGATGAGCCACGAGCTGCGCACCCCGCTCAATTCAATTATCGGATTCTCTCGCGTAATTTTGAAAGGGATCGACGGCCCGCTCACCGAGACACAAGAACAAGACCTGACCTCGATCTACGAAAGCGGACGGCACCTGCTGGGCCTGGTTAACGACATCCTCGATCAGGCGAAAATCCAGGCAGGCAAGATGGAGTTATCGTTCGGGTATTTCGAGCTGAATACAGTGATCAAAGGAGTTATGTCGTCCGCGGTAGGCTTCACGCGTGACAGGCCGATCCGGCTGCATTCGGAGATCGCGGATGATCTCCCCGAAGCATATGGCGATGAATTCCGCACGCGCCAGGTTCTGCTCAATCTGGTGTCGAATGCCTCAAAGTTCACCGAAGAGGGCAGCATCACGGTGTCCGCCTATCCCGTAACACTTGACAACCAGGTTTTTCTCCAGGTTTCGGTCAGTGACACGGGGATCGGCATCGCTCAAAAAGACATGCCCAAGCTGTTCGAAGCCTTCCAACAAGTCGACAACTCGCTGACACGCAAAGTCGGCGGCACCGGCATGGGGTTGCCGCTGGCGAAGTCACTCACCGAGCTGCAAGGCGGGACGATTCAGGTTGAAAGCGAGCCAGGGATCGGCTCTACCTTCAGCTTCACGATTCCCACGGCGCCCGTCATTATCCCCGAGCAGGAAGTGCCGGACAATAGCAACGCGGTAGAAGCACCCCAGCCAGAGTCATCCATCTCGCCCGGACCGATGCACCTGCGGCCCAAGACAATGTCCGTGATGGCGGTCGACCAAGATGTGGAGATCATCAGCCTCTACCGCCGCTATCTGGCCCGCGCCGGATATGAGGTCTTCGGCATCACGCATCCCGAAGAAGTGCTTGAGATGGCCTCAAAACGCCGGCCCGATATCATCCTGCTAGACGTCAATTTGCACGATCAAGCGGGCTGGGACTTGTTGGATATGCTGAACGGGATGGACCTCACGCGCAGTATTCCCGTGGTGGTCTGCAGCCTCAATCCGGATCGCACACGCGCCCTGGACGCTGGAGCGGCGGAGTACGTTTTCAAACCGTTCAGCGAAGAACAACTGGTCGATGCGTTCCGCCGGGTAGAGGCGATCGCCACGCGACAGTGTATCCTGTTGGTAGATGACCAGCCTGAAACGGTACGCGGGCTGCTGGACGCGCTCACGACATCGGCGCGGTATGATGTCCTGTGCGCGACGGACGGCGAACAAGCGCTCGACATGATCGCCCAAACGGATCATATCGATCTGGTGATTCTCGATCTGCGCATGCCGGGCGTAGATGGTTTTGAGGTGGTCCGAACGCTGCGCGCAGAAGAACGCACGGCCGCCATACCTGTCCTGGTGCTCACTGCCGATGATGTCACCTCAGAAGAACGCGCTGCGCTAGATGTGATCGCCATCTACCGCAAGGATACCGACGAAGTTCGCCTCCTGGATTCCGTCACCACTCAATTACAAGGCACAAAGGAGCAGCAGTAAGGTGAGTTCCGCACCCGGCAAATTCATCGAGTTACATTGCACGAACTGTGGTTACAGCATTGCCTATGCTGGGCAAGAACTGGCCTGCCCTCGCTGTGGAGATAACATTCTCGAGGCGCAGTACGATCTGGACGCGTTGCGTGAGTCCGGCTGGGCCGAAGAGGTCGTCCGGCGCAAACCAGGGCTGTGGCGTTATCACGAGCTGCTGCCGCTGCGCGACCTGAACAATATCGTGTCCATGGGCGAAGGCGGCACGCCGATGCTCAGAGCGCCCAATCTGGGTCCCATGCTCGGCTTGAAGCACCTCTATATCAAAGATGAGCGGCAGGGACCTACCGGCTCGTTTAAAGACCGGCAGGCATCGGTCGCCATTTCCGCACTGCGTGAAATGGGTGTGGGGGAAGCTGTCGTCGCCTCGACCGGCAACGTCGCCATCGCCTACGCGGCGTATGCCGCTCGGGCCGGCATCAAACTGTGGGCGTTCTTGACCAGTCAGGTTCCCGGCGACAAGATGCGCGAAGCCGCGCTGTATGGGGCCGAAGTCATCAAAGTCACCGGAACGTATGATGCGACCAAGGCCGTTGCGGCACGTTTTGCGCAGTCGAAAAAGCTATTTTTGGATCGCGGCATCAAGAGCGTCGCGGCCATCGAGAGCATGAAGACTATGGCGTTCGAAATCGCGGAAGACCTGGATTGGCGCGCCCCGGATTGGATCATCCAGGGAGTCAGCGGCGGCATGGGACCGATCGGCATCGCCAAGGGCTTCCGCGAGCTCATGGCGCTGGGATTGGTTGACAAGATTCCTTCGATCGGAATAGTGCAGTCGGCGGGCTGCGCGCCGATGGTCAACGCCTATCAAGCCGGGCAGCGCATCGCCACGCCCGTCGAAAACCCGCAAACGCTAATCGCGACCCTGAGCACAGGACGCCCGGGTCGCGCGTATGAATTGCTGTACAATCTCATGCAGTTTTGGGGCGGCGTCGCCGAAAGCGCCACCGACGAAGAAGCGTTCGAAGCGACCCGGCTGCTCGCCCGTGTCGATGGCCTCTCGGTGGAACCTGCCACGGCCGTCACCTTTGCGGGTCTGTTCAAAATGGTGCGCAGCGGGGCCATTCGGCCGGACGACGTGGTCGTGGTCAACTGCTCTGGACATACGTTCCCGGTTGAAAAGCACATTCTGGGCGACCAATGGGCGCGTCACGTCGATGTGTCTAAAGCAGGGCGCACCATGTCCCTGCCCGAAGAAGGTCTGCTGTCTGCCCTGGAACAAGTCGATCCGTCCAGCAATCGTGTCGTGGTCATCGAAGACAACCCGGACGCGGCGCGCCTGATCAGCCG
This sequence comes from uncultured Chloroflexia bacterium, assembly GCA_963826505.1. Lineage (GTDB taxonomy): Bacteria > Chloroflexota > Anaerolineae > Aggregatilineales > Aggregatilineaceae > CAWGXG01. The sequence goes on along the minus strand of CAWGXG010000008.1, from coordinate 230,356 downwards.
CATCCTGCGCTCGCGCGGGCAGTACGAGGTCGAGGTCGCGACCGATGGCATCAGTGGGCTGGAACTGGTACGGCGCGCCACGCCGGATGTCATCATTTGCGACCTGATGATGCCCGGTATCGATGGGTTCGAAGTGATCGATATTCTGAAAGCTGACCGCGTCTTGAGTCAGATTCCGATCATCGTCTTGACCGCCAAAGAACTTACGCCGAGCGAGCGCGAACGACTGAGCAACCAGATCGATGCGCTGCTGCAAAAAGGCAGTTTCTTGGACGAAGATCTGCTGCAAAGTATCATCAAAACGTTACAATAACAGTCATCCCGACTGCATCCGCTGGACGAGAAAAATCTGATGACCCATAAGGCGACAATTCTTTACATTGAAGACGACGAGCCCAGCCGCACGCTCATTCAGCGCGTGCTGACTTACGCGGGCTATCGCGTGCTAATCGCCACACGCGCGTTGGAAGGCATCGATCTCGCGAGAAAACACCAGCCCGATCTCATCCTGACAGACATCAACCTGCCCGACTTGAGTGGCCGCGAGATTACCATGCGGCTGCGCGCGGATCCGCGCATGGCGGATGTACCGATCGTCGCGTTGACCGCGCAAACTCACGCCTACGAGCGCGATAAGACCCTGGTGGCCGGGGTCAACGGCTACATGACCAAGCCCATCGACGCGCAGTCACTCATCAGCCGCATCGAAGAATATCTGGCAGGGGAAACCGAGGTCATCGATCCTGAGGCGCGCCAGGCGGCCCAAGAGGCTTACAGTCAGGAACTTGTGGAGCGGCTCGAGGCCAATCTCCGCGATCTTGAAGCCAGCAACCGCGCCTTGCGCCGTCTCGACCGGATCAAAGACGATTTTATTCAGCTCACCGCGCATGAACTGCGCACGCCGCTCACGACCGTGTATGGCTACAGCCGCCTCGTACAGTCATCGCCTGTTGTCCAGAAAGTAATGACGCAAGATGCCGAGGTTTACGCCTGCCTGACTGGTCTGATGGACTCCATTGAACGGCTGCATCGTGTGATCGACGAGATCATCATCGTCTCGCGCGTGGCCTCGGGCCGAGTGGACCTCAAGCTGGTTCCCACCTATCTGGCCGACATTATCACGGGCGTGGTAGATGGTTACACCCCCGTCATGGATCAGCGCAAGTTGAAACTGGTATACGGCGAGCGCCAGTGGCCCGATCCGTTTCTGGCCGATGCGCAGTTCCTGGAACTAGCGATTAGCAATCTGTTGGGCAATGCGATCAAATACACACCAGACGGCGGAACGATCACTGTAGAGGTTGTTCAGACAAAACGGCAGCGGGTACGCATCGGCCTCAAAGATGAAGGAATCGGCATCGATCCACAGGATCAAGAACATATCTTTGATCAGTTCTACACCGCCGGTGATACGCAACTCCACACAACCAGCAAGACAGCGTTTCGGGGAGGAGGGCTTGGCTTGGGGCTGGCGATCTGTCGTGGCATCGTAGAAGCCCATCGCGGCACGATTTGGGTAGAAAGCGAAGGTTGTGATGAGCGGCGACTGCCGGGCAGCACCTTTTTCATCGAGCTGCCGCTGGATGCCACCCTATCTGATCAATCTGGTTCGTGAGAACTCCTACGCCACTTTATGCTCCTCTCATGACTGAATCTTCATCCACTCGAAACAGCAGTCTCACCGCGGCATTGCTTTCGCCGGTATTTCTCGGGATGGCCCCTGTACTCGGCAAGCTCGCGCTGCGTGGTGGCGCTGATCCTTTTACTGTTGCGGCAGTCCGCACCGCATTGGCCGCCGGAATGCTGTGGATTGTGTACCTGGCTTTCTGGCCGCGTTTCACGTACATCTACCCGGCAGGATTCCTGGGTTGTGCCGTCGTGGGCGCGGTGAACGGCATCGGATCGCTAATGTACTACAATGGGCTCCACCGTCTGGATGCATCGCAGGCCCAGCTCCTCAACGGCACATATCTGGTGTTCGTCGTGCTCATGGCGCGTCTCGGTGGACAGTCGCTATCTTGGCGCACAGGGGTACGCGTGATTCTGGCGTTGTTCGGCTTGCTCTTGATCACGGGTGGCGTTAAGGGCCAAACCGATTGGCTGGGCGTGGGATTCATGCTGGGCAATGCGCTACTCTTCGCGGGAACCGTCGTGTTGAGTCAGCGTGTCCTGTGGGAGATGCCCGCGCAGACGGTCACGTTGTACATCATCACCGTGATGGCGATCGTCGTCGTGATGGCGCGGCTGGTTTATAACCTCCACTGGCTGCCCCAAACGTCGCAGGCGGGCTGGGCCATCCTGGCTCTGGCCATCACCACTGCATTGTCGCGCCTGGCGCTGTTTGCCGGAGTCAAAAACCTGGGCAGCCTGCAAACCACCTTGCTGGCCGTCACGGAACTGGCCGTGGCCGTGGCGCTCTCGTTCATGTTTTTAGGGGAAAGCTTCACGCCGGTGCAATGGCTGGGCGTCCTGGCCTTTTTGGGCAGTCTGGTGCTGCAGGGGCGCGCCTTTAGCGAACACGCGCCCCGCGGAGCCATCCCCATGCCCAACATGGCTGGCATCGCATTCCAGCAGATCGCGTTCACACACGCTTTCGGGAATATTGAGCTCTCTCAAGAAGAGCTCGACGCCATCCGCAGAATGATGGGAGCAGAGGGTCCACTGCCCGCCGAGCCGCCGCTCGCGTACCCAGTCAACCCTGACGATCCGGAAGCACCCACCCCCAGCGGCGAGGCCCCATTAGGCGGCTGAAGCTCTCACCCCCCACGAGACCTCCCAAAAATCCGTCTGAGCAACCGCACAAACGCCGGCGTTTTCTTTTCAAGACGCTCCGCCGGCTTGACTGGCACAGTTGGGAGTCTGATTGGCTGAGTATCGGCGTTGAAATCGCTCAAGATTCCTCGTGAAGGGCGCGTATCCATGCCATGCAGCGGCGGTTCTTCGGCCACGTCGGCACTAGGCAGCGCGACGCGCGGTCCCTCCTGCGTGTCTTCTGCTGTTTTTGCAGCTTCAACCGGGACCGCTGCCATCACCGACAATGCGCCCGGCTGTTGGCCGGGAGTGAAGTGGGCGCGTAACGCTGCGATCGCGTCTGACGTAGCGATGCGTCGCAGCGCTGCTGCCGCTGTACGCCGCACAACAGGATGTGTGTCTCCGAGCGCTTGGGCCAGTGGCTCGACAGCCCATGTCGCCTGAATCTGTCCGAGGACAGCCGCCGCGTTGCTGCGTACCTGCCAGGTATCGCGGCGCAGCGCGCCTAGTAGCGTCACCACCGCCGGAGCGCTTTGCAGCTTGAGCAGAGCCTCGGCTGCCGCAAGACGCGCGGCAGGGGGTGCAGAAGCATTCTGAAACAAGATGACCAACGGCTCGACCGCTGTCCGATCCCCTAGATCGGCAAGCGCGCCCGCCGCCGCAATCACCGTCTCGACATTGCGACTTTTGAGCGCCGTCGCCAACCCGAAGACATCTTGACTCTTGATCAAGCTGTCGATATTGGCCTGGTAATCCAACAGCTTCAGCGCCGCCGCAAAGCTAGACCGCACGACCGGATCGGTTTCCTGTTGCAGGGCGGCCTTCAACGCCGGGACGGCCTGCGCCGATTCCAACGCACGTAGCGCAACGGCAGCACGCTTCCGCACTTCTGGATCAGGGTACTGAAGCGCGTCGATCAATCCCTGGGTATCGCGCCGGGAGTGAAGCTGCCAGATATTGGGCCGAGATACTGTCACCGCGTCACAACCTTTGGTCGAGACCAGTCAACCCGCTAATTCTGCCGCCTATGTTGGATTATGGCATAAGAGCGGCCAATCCGAAACCAATTGCGTGTCCTGCGCATCCAAGCTGTGGGGTGTTTCTCCCGGTTGGCAAACCAACCAATTGCAGTTACGACAAAATGCACCGCCCGGGTAAGCACCACCCCCGTAAAGCGATTCAATTTGCGCCATGCCCGTGAGGTTGTAGAATCTGTTCAGAAACGACGGCATTAACGGAGTCAGGATTATGGAAATTCGCACGTGTCCGAACTGCGGGCACGAAAATTTACCGCGCGCGGTATTCTGCTTCCAGTGCGGCACAAATCTGGACGAGCCGCCAATCGTGCGTGGTATTCACCGGCAGCGTCGGCACGTTGAGGACGCCATGCGCTACGTCAAAGGGCGTGAAAACAGTCTGGAGCCGGATATTGTGCAGCGGCTGAACGAAGCCAAAGCGAAACTCCCGCCACCGATCGAAGGCACGCCAATTACGTGTTTGCGATGTGGCACCCTAAACCGTCCCCTCGCCAGTTATTGTATCGGCTGTGGGGCGACCTTATCCGTACCAGATGATATGCAGGCCCCGTTGTTGGTTCCACGTGCCGCCGCTTTGAGCAATGTCGGGCAGGTGCGCGAAAACAATGAGGACCGAGTCGGCCTATGGGCGCGTCAGGGCGTGATCCTGGCGTTAGTGGCCGATGGGATGGGTGGAGCGGTGGCAGGCGAAGAAGCCAGCCGGCTGGTTGTGGAAGCCGTACAGGCAGATTTTCTGGGCGAAGCCCGCGGCAGCGAAACCCTGCGCGACCTGGAAGAAGACGAAATCTCCGACAAGATGCGTTCAGCAGTCCGGCGCGCCAACCGGGCCGTCATTCAGCGCGCCAACGAACACCCCGAGTTTCAGGGCATGGGCACCACCATGACACTCGCGTTTGTGCGCAGCAACCGTGTGATCATCGCGCACGTCGGCGACAGTCGTGCTTACCTGGTTGACGGCAAGGAAAACTGGATTAATCAGATTACCGACGACCACAGCTTCGTGGAAGCCCTGCTCGCCTCTGGGCACATTACTGCCGAACAAGCCGCCGTGCATCCGATGCGGAATGTGCTGTACCGCGCGCTCGGCCAGGTGGAAGATACGGAAGCCGATCTCTACAGCCGGTCACTCGCGGCGGGGGACTGGCTAGTCATGTGCTCCGATGGGCTGACGCGTCACGTCAAACCCGCAGAGATCGCAGCCCTGACGGCACAGACCACAAATCCAGATGAAGTCGCGCAGCAGTTGATCGATCTCGCCAACCAACGCGGCGGCGAAGACAATATCAGTGCGATCGTCATCATGATGGAGAATGCGGAAGACATCAAACCCGAGGATCCGCCCGATCCTACGGTGTATGCCGACACCGAGATCGGCCTCTACCAGTCGCCCGCCGTCGAAATGGATCACCCGACGATCGAACTGCCGCCCGTTACCGGGGCGCTCGACCTGGACGACGACAACGACGCGCGCTAACTCCTCTCGGGGTACGCCCAATCGTGCGATCCCAGTGCCCGCCTCAATACAAGCGGGCGCTGGTTATTCTACGGCATAACGATCTCAGTCAGCCTCGGGACGTACCAACTCCAGATTATCCAGCCAGATCGCGCCGCTCTCGGCCCGGTCCCAACGTCCGACATCCAGCGTGACATGCACGACGCGCGCCGGGTTGAACGAGTTGACGCCAGTATCCCCAACCCACTCCACACGCGCAAGATCGGACCATGCAATCAGAACGTGCGCCCAGTCGGTGCCAGACGATGTCAGCTCGATTTCAAACGGCGTCGCATCTTCGATGCCCAAAACCTGCTGATCGGGATCGAACACGCCCAGCGCCACGCGCAGGGCCAGTCCGGGGGCATCCGCGCGCCACGAAAACGCCAGGCCAGCGGTCCCATCCCACGCGGTTCCAGAGTCCACATCGAATCCGCAGCCAGCATTCCCCCCGCCTGGAATATCGTAAGACATGCGCAGTGCTTGGGAACTGCCGACGCCGGCGCGGTCCAGTACGCAGTCAAAGCGCGTGACCGGCTCGTTCGAGTAGAACCACCAGTTATCTGGCAGCGCCTCGACCTCAAAATCGGCCAGCAAGTCGCCCATTGCCAACGGCGCCGCATTGTCCTCTATCTCCGCCCCACTCATGGGCTCGACGTTTTCGATTGCCGGAGCAGTGCCGGGCGTGAATGCCCGAACAGTCCGATCGACAAACTCCACCAACAGCGGCCCCACCGTCGCGTTAGCGCGCTCGTTGGGATGGCTATCCCATTCATCGGCGCGATACTCTGCCCGCAAGTATCCATCGCTGTCCGCCAGCGCGTTGAAGAAATCGAACACCGCCAGGTTGGGGTGACCGGCCAGATATTCGTCCGAAGTGAGATACGTAGACCAACGTCCGGCGCGCGCGGCGTTGTCCAGAGTTGTTTCGTTGGGGACGAGCGGCGGAGTCGTGAACGCGATGAAGAGCTTATCCGGATGCTGATCGATGACGTCGCGGATCGCCAGAAAATAGGTCTGGTAATCGCGCAGCATGGCTTCATCGACGATATTCGAGTTTGGGAAGCAACTCTTGAAGATGATGACGTCAAAGGCGAGCATATGGCTGAAAGTATTGTCAGCGGGCGATGTCACGGGCTGGGCGAAAATGGCGTGCCACCCGTCAACATCGGTGTTGTCGCCGGGCACATCCCAGTTGATGCCGAGCCAATCCCCCTGGCCGTTGACCAATCCCTCGTCATTGTAACCATGATCCCAAAACTCATAGCCGAGCACGGTGAGGCTTTCGCGCACGCCGCCCTGCGCAATCAACCCGGCACCGACCGAATGGTGCATAAAAATAACGCGCGTGGGAGACTTCTGAATCTCAGCGTGCGCGCGAGGCAGCGGTACGATCAACATACAGTAGCATACGAACCCGACCAAAATTACCCGGAAGTGACGCCCTGGCATGGTATCCCCCTCCTCTTGCCGAAAATTATCCCTCAGCGATCCCCTTGTGAAGGCCGCGTATCCGATTGTGTACCGCGGCGCGAATCGAATTCGAGTTGGAGTGACTGCTCGCGCACCTGAATGCTGCGCTGCATTTGCAGAAACGCACGGATCAAGCCTTGAATCTCGGAGTCGGCGTCTTTTTCGGACGGCGCGACGAGAGTTTGATCATAGCGCCCTTCTGAGAGCTGGCGAGTCGCATCGAGCACCTTTTGCAGATAGGTCGTCGTATAACGCACGCGCTCCACAAGGCTGCGCATCATCGCCAGCCCAACCAATGGACGTTCGCGCAAGAACGCAACGAAATCATCGCGATGCAAAACCAGCACTTCGAGATCCTCCGCCGCTGACGCTGCGGCCGAGCGCGGCGCCAGGTCCAGCATCGCAAACTCGCCAAACATTTGATCCAGGTAGCGGATCGTGAACTCGCTGCCCTGGGCATCCCGAGTATAAATGCGTACGCGCCCCGACAAAATGATATACATCGAATCGCCAGGGTCGCCTTTGTCAAACAAGACAGCTCCCTTCACGAAATGTTGGCGGCGCATGACGCCGATCAACGCTTCACGCTCCGCCTGCCCTACTCCTCGAAACAGCGGCGATCCGGCCAGTTGCTCTGCGATATTTTGCATCACGATCTTCCTCTACCAGGTGAGAATTGTACGTCTATGGTGCGGTGATCGGAGCCTACGGCAGTGACCTTTGGCGGATGGCGGCTTCCCGCTGCCGAATGACATCCGCCACCCTGGAAAACACCGAGTTGACCAGGACGGGAGTCTCGGGCGTGATGTCGGCGGGCTCGAGTTCAACCGCCCGAACTTCACCGGCCTGCTCAGGCGAGGGCGGCTTGGGTGTCGTCTCAGCAACGGACGGTCGCACTGCGGGATAATCCCCGCTCTCCAGCCGCGCCATCCAGGCCACGCTCGTCTCGACGGATTGGGTCGTATAGCGCACCTTGCCCGCGAGATACTGGAGCATGGCCAGCACGACCTGCGGGCGACTCTGGATGAACATGGTGAAGACTTCGCGCTGAAGGGCCAACGCGCGCACTGGCCCGTGCGCTTTCGCGCCCGCCGATCGCGGCTGGCCATCCAGCAGCGAAAATTCCCCGACAACATTTCCGGGTGTCAGCTCGCGCAGCAGCTTGTCCTGCCCGCCCCGTTCGGTAACGAAAATATCGATTTGGCCCGCCTCGATCATGTACATGGCGTTGCCTTCGTCACCCTCGTTGAACAGCGCCGCGCCATCCGCAAATGTCTGGACAGTGATCGCCCGGCTCAGGTTTTCGAGGTTGGCTAGCGACACATTCTGGAAGATCTCGATCCGGTTCAAACGCTCTGCCATCGTCTGGAGTTGCTCAGGGCTGAAGGTTTCCGCCAGTTCGGAAACGCGCATGAACATGTCGAAGGTATGCACCAGGCTAGGATCAAAACGCGCCATTTCAGCATTCAGCGCGTCTTGCATAGCGGAATCATCATGCGGAAATACGTTCTGAAGGAACAAGCTGACCGATGGACCTAACTCCCGCCGGATCGATTCGATCTCCTGCCGGTACTCCGCGATTTCTTCTTCCCAGGCCTTGTGCAAACGCTCGCTAGTCGGCACGCTCAAATTGTTTTGAAGGATACCGACATTGGCCTGAATCACCAGCAAGCGGCGAATCTGCGCGATACTCTTTGCGCCGAAAAAATCGCCCAACGCATCGAAGATTTGCTCGATGGAAGCTCCGCCCAACTGCTGAACCGCTTTGCGCTCGCCCGCAGACACGCCCACATTCAGACCCAGCGAATCGGCAAACCGACGTTTCTCGTCAGCTAACCCCTGGCTGATCTGCCAGGCGATCAGCACACCCCCGCCGATGCCGATACCCACCGCCGCCAGCAGAAGCGTCGGGCCCTGCAACTGGCGCGCCAGGTTGTTATAGGCTACGTGCAGGGCGATCGCTAACCCGATGCCAAATACGGGGAAAATTCGCCCGCGATTGCGCGGGGCACGGCGAATGCGACCCAGCGAAATGCCCACCAACCCGCTGGCGGTCGCGTGCATTAACGCGGTCGAGAGCGTACGGCTGATGGCGGTTCCCAACACCGCGTCCCCCGCACCCGGCAAATAGATGAACAAGTTCTCCGACAGCCCAAAGCCGATCCCGACTGCAATGCCGTACACCGCGCCATCCACAATGTAGCGAAAGCGTGGACGACGAATCAGGTAGACAAGAATCAGTGATTTGAGGGTTTCTTCAATGATGGGAGCGACGCGTCCGGTCAGCATGTCGTGGCTGACTCCGCGGGCAACTACGGCATTGTTGATCGTCCACGCCAGGAAGAATGCCCCGATGGCCCCCCACGCCACACACAGCAGGATCGTGCTCGCTTTGCCGGTCCCAAACACATCCAGCATCACGAACAAGTAGATGGTGAACGCGGCAATGCCAGCAGTCAAGAGGTAGGCAACGATGGCAACAGTGCTCATCATCCATCTCTCCGGCAGTCTTCAAACAGCCCGCGTTGAGGGACATTCAAGACAAGAAGAACTCGGTTCCGCAGAAACGGCAATGGGCCACGCCCTTGCCGCTCAACGTGATTTCCCCGCCACAGTTGGGGCAGGTCTTAAGTTCGCGCAGCTGCCGCGCATCGCTGGAATAGAGCATCCCGTCGTCCCAATTGATATAACCGCTGAACACGCCTAGCCCAACGAGCGAATAGATCATCTCCTTGACCTGCTCGCGCGGCATTTGCATTTCCAGGACCACATCATCCAGCTTGATCTGCCCCTTGGCTTGCACAATGTTGAGCAGACGGCGCTGCCGCGCTGCTTCGTCTTGCTCTTTGGCTTGCTGTCCTCCGAACGCGGTTAGATAGATTCCACCGCCTACCAGTGGCGCCACAAGCACCACCAGCGCGATTCCAAGCCCGAGAATCCGCGCCGGGCCTTCCAAACCGTCGTTGGTGAACAGCCAGGCAGCGATCACCGCCCCCACCACGATACCCAAAACCACCAACATCACTCCGACTAAGCGGCTGCTGTTCATATTCCCTGCCTATCCCAATGATTAACCGGGCAAACGCACGACCTAACCAAAGCCGCGACTGCCACCGCCAGACCCGCCGCCGTGTCCACCGCCACCGCTGAACCCGCCGCCCGAGCCCGAGCTCTTGGGACGCGAGGTCATGGCGTGCGAGGCATCGTTCAACATCGACGTCAGCCCATGGTTCATCGCATTCAAGCCGTCGGTGAGCGAATGGCTCATATCGTTGAGTTCCACCGGGTCCGCCCAATGAGAAATCGCCCATTCCCGATCCGCCTGACGACAGCGGGTGACCTCCCCGGCGATAGGGCCTGCCCCACGGTCCACCCAAATAGGTGGGCTGGTACCAGATCGGCATCGACGTCAGGGCAGGCGTCAGGTGTCGGACGAGGTCTTTGTCGGTCCCAAACGCCACGGCATAGCCCAGAAACAGGTCAAACTGCTTGGCGGCGTCTTCCACCCCGGCATAATGTTCGATGCGCTCCAAATAGCGGCGGAACGCGCGCCAGCGCGCGGCGTCCTGCGATCCCTTGAGCGTCTTGGCGGGCATATACTCGCCAAACAGCGCGGCGACACCGCCGATGATCGCTAGCCCGATAGGCGGCACACCGATCAGCGGCGAGATCAGCGTCAGGTTCCGTGACAACCAGAACAGGACCGATCCCCCGATCGCGAGCGCCAGCCCGCCGAAAATCCAGATCATGCGGGTCGTCTCCGGCGATCGCTTGAAATACTCGGCGGTCACCAGTTCATCGTACATTAGCCGTTTGATCGTCGGAATATGCTGGTAAAACTTGGTCTTCAACTGGTCCAGTTTGGTGGTGCTGCGCCCACCGGGGAACATTCCGTTGATCAACGCCGTTTCAAATGGGCGCAGATCGGTGGTGGGTTTCTCCGTCCGATGAAAAGTGAAGTCTGCGCCGCCCAACAGCCCCATGACGCTCGGGCTTTTTGTTTGCTCGATCACGATATATTCACGGCGCGCCAGATCGATCAGCGTTGCCAGGATATCACGCATATCCGCTTTTTCGTCCACCAACAGCCCCACCATGCCGGGCCGTTCTTCGGTGGGCGGCTCGTTGAGGTATTCCGGCACCACCAGCGCCTTGGGATCGCGCCCAAACCGCATATAACGGATCACGATCGCAACCACGCCGCCGATCACAATGAGCACCGTCAACGCGACCAACAGCAGCGTCACGAGCGGCTGCCAGTTGTCCACATAGCTGCGTTCCAGGTCATAACGCGACTGCCACGACGGCGCAGACATCTGAGGATCGTGGGGATACTGCACGCGCACTTCCACCGAATCGCCCGGGTTCAAACGCCCCGGAGATTGCCAGGTAATGGTGCTGCCATTGATGCTTTCCTGCCAGGTATCGGGGTAAGTCGCGGTCTTTTCGGGCTGGCGATCCGAGGGCATCACCACGGTCACCGTTGACGCGAGCACTGGGAAAGGCCGATCGCTCGGGACGGCGACCCAATAGAGTTGATCCCCGCCGCTGTAGGATCGCAGCGCGCCGCGCACCCGGTACACAAGGCGGATGGAACGCTGCTCGCCGCTGTTGGCTCGACTGCGAAAATAGTACTTGATCGAGTAGTTGCTGCCATCGCTCTGCGCACAATATGTGCCCGCCTGCCCCAAACATGACGCCTGCAGGGTCGTATCGCCGTCATAGACGGATACGCCTTCGATCGCTTCAATGCGGTCCAGCGGAATGTCCGCTGTGCCAAACGAATATGGCCCGGTTTGGATCGTCAGTACATACGATTCGGTGACGTCAAAACGGTTATTAGCCGTGTCGATGTTGTTGATGGTCACATCAAAGCGATCCCATCGCAGACTGCGTCCATCGCTTGATTGTGACAATTGGAAAACAGGCCAACAAACACATTCCCGAACAGAATAACCACAAGCGTAACCGCGACACCAACCACGGATGAGCGGTTCATCATGATTCCTCTCGCAATCACTTAAGCCAATGCCTTCTATTGTAGCGGATCGACGGCCCCGCCGCACGCGGTCCCGAATGGTCTGCTCGGCCACGCGTTACACGCACGTTTGGCACGCTGTTCCGGCTTTGCATCATAAATTATTCCTAAGAAAAGACTAAATTAGGTTGACTCTGATCGACTCAAGTTCTAGAATCGTTGCAGACTATCATTACGATGGGTTGCGTCTTCTTTATTGGTGATCTGTAACGCAATTTACCGCGATTTCTGGTGATAGTGTACATTCTATAACAAGCGACTGAGGAACAAGCCACCATGGACTACCCCGATTACTATGCCGTTCTCGGCGTTGACCGTACCGCCTCGACGAAAGACATTCGTCAGGCTTATCGTCGTCTGGCACGCCAGCATCACCCAGACGTCAATCCCGGCGATAAAAACGCCGAGGAAAAATTCAAACAGATCAACGAAGCCTATGAAGTGCTCTCGGATGACGAGAAACGTCGCAAATATGACCAGGTCGGCCACAGTTTTCAGCAGTGGCAGCGTATGGGCGGCCAGCCTGGTGGCTTCGATTGGTCCAACTGGTCTTCCGGCCAACCGGGAGGTTTTCGCGTGGACTACATGGATGATTCAGGCTCCGGGGACATATTCTCGGACTTCTTTCGCAACATCTTCGGCACGATGGGCCAGCCGACGGGCGGGCAGCGTCGCCCTGGACGGCGCGCAGAACGCGGTCAAGACCTGGAAGTGATCGCCGAAATAACGCTTGAGGATGCCTATTTCGGCACCTCGCGTACTGTTCAGATCGGATCACGCCGCTTGGACGTGGCTATTCCGCCGGGCGCGCGCGATGGCACGCGCGTACGCCTGCGCGGGCAGGGCGAACCGGGTTATGCCGGTGGGCAATCTGGCGACCTCGATGTCATTGTCAATGTGTTAGATCACCCGCTTCTGCGTCGTGAGGGGAACGATCTACACGTCGATCTCAAGGTTCCACTCTATGTGGCCGTCTTGGGCGGCACCGTCGACGTCCCGACTTTGGATGGGCAGGTCAGTCTGAAGATCCAGCCGGGGACCCAGTCGGGTCAGGCGATCCGGCTGCGCGGCAAAGGGATGCCCCACCTGCGTCAGAAGACGGTGTTCGGCGATCTGTATGCCCATGTGCTGGTTCAGGTTCCGACCGATCTCTCAGCCAAGGAAAAGAAGCTGTTCGAGGACCTGCGCTCGCTGCGACCCGAATGACGTGTCCTGGTTGCGGCGGGGATGTCATCTGGCTGTGGGCCAGCTGCTCATTTGATCATCAGCGCAATGTTGAAACCGTTGAAAAGGATGTGATTTATGAGCTGGAAGGATGATGACAACCAGTTTGTGTTCGACTTCGACCCGATGACAGAAGACGATACGGCTGACGGTGCGTCACGCACCTGGACTGGGCTGTTGATCGGCGCAGCATTAGGCATTGTGACGCTGATCTTGATCGTTGCGTTGATCTTCACAACAGTGGGCTATTTCCTGATGCCGAAGGCCACCGCCAAACCGCAGATCACCAACGGGCGGCCACAACCCGCGCCGCCCTCTGCCGCCGATCTGCGCAATGCTAACTACCGTCCCAGCGATTGGACCGGCTCGGACGCCTTGCAGGCCATGACTCCCACGCCTATCGGCGCCGACGTCGTGTATGATGCCGACGCGGAATATCGTCTGTTAACGAATATCTACTACCGGGTCAGTCCCAGCGTAGTCAACATTGAGATCGTGTCCACCTCGCAAACCATTACGGACTTCGTCGACAGCAGCGGGTCGGGGTTCGTGTTTGATGCTAAGGGACACATCGTCACCAATGCCCACGTGGTGCGCGACGCGCAGGAAATCCTCGTCACGTTTTCCGACGGTGATGTCGCCAACGCATCGCTGGTGGGAATTGATGATTACAGCGACCTGGCCGTGATCCAGGTTGACGCATCGCATACCACGCTGGTCCCTGCCGAGTTGGGGGACAGCAACGATCTGGACGTGGGCCAACGCGTCATTGCGATTGGCAACCCCTTCGGGCTGGCAGGCAGTATGACGATGGGCATTGTCAGCGCCCTCGATCGCTCCCTGCCCTCGGCCCGTCTGCTGGATCCCAACTATGACCAATACAGCAACCCGTCGATCATTCAGGTTGACGCGGCCGTCAACCCTGGCAACTCCGGCGGGCCGCTTTTGGATTCGTTCGGGCGCGTGATCGGTGTCAATACGGCTATCCGCACCGACAACGGCGGATTTCAGGGAATCGCGTTTGCCGTGCCGGTCAACACGCTCAAACGCGTCATACCGCAGTTGATCGCGGGCGGCGCGGTAGAATATTCGTGGTTAGGCATTTCCAGCCCAGTCACAGACGGTGGCTACAGCGTGGCCGCCCTGGCAGATGAAATGGGCTTCAAGACGCGCACCGGCATTCTGGTCAGTGAAGTCTTCCCCGATTCGCCCGCCGCCCATGCAGGGTTGCAGTCCGGAACGGATACCAAGACCGTGCGCGGCGTGGCCATCCCGGTCAATGCGGATATCATCGTCGCCGTCAATGGGAAGACCGTGCGCAGTATTGACGATTTGCTCGCCTACCTTGTGGAAAACACATCGCCGCGTGACGTGGTCACGCTCACGATCGTACGCGGCGATCAAACGCTCGATCTGGATGTCACCCTGGGCACACGGCCCGATAATTAGGCATGTGGCGGTAGAGTGAAACGGAGCTAGACAGCGTATGCAGGTTCCCCAAGACGAACCGTGTTATACCATTGGCGTCGTTGCCCGGCTGGTCGATCTGCATCCCCAGACCCTGCGCAACTACGAGCAGATGGGGCTGGTCGTGCCCCAACGCAGCGATGGCAATATCCGGCTCTATTCACCTGCCGAAGTCGAGCGGCTGCGCAAGATCAATCGTCTGACCCAAGATCTCGGAGTCAATCTGGCCGGTGTGGAAATCATCCTGCACATGTCGGATCAGATTGAAGACCTGAGGTTGGAAATCACTGCCTTACAGGCCGAGTTATCTCACGGCCAGCCTGCCGACCATCTGACACACGATTAGGTGAATCGGCGTGCCGTTTGAAATGGGGAACACCCAGAGTTAACCAGCGCATGAGACCGGTTGAAAGACACTTCAGCCGGTCTGTTTATGAAAGTCAGGAAAGCATGCCGCCCACTCACATTTTGCCCCGCCTGCGCATCAACACCGATCTGGCCCGAACCGTTCTGGTGAGCTTTCTGCGCGACGCTGTCGCCAAAATTGGGTTCGAGCGCGCGATTCTCAATCTCAGCGGCGGGATCGATTCGGCGCTGGTGGCCTTTCTGGCCGCCGAGGCGCTTGGCCCCGACAACGTTCTGGCGCTGCGCCAGCCTTACAAAAGCTCCAATCAAGACAGCCTCGATCATGCTCAGGCGGTGATCGATGCCCTGGGCATTCCCAGCGATACGATCGACATCACGCCCATGGTCGATCCCTTGTTTGCGCGCTTCCCCGGCATCTCCAAACTGCGTCAGGGTAACATCATGGCGCGCACCCGCATGGTTGTCCTCTACGATCAATCGACCGTTTTCGGAGGACTTCCGCTCGGTACCAGCAACAAGACCGAAACGCTGCTCGGCTATACCACTATCTTCGGCGACAATGCCGCCGGGGTCCAGCCCATCACCGATCTGTACAAGGCGCAGGTCCGCCAGCTCTCAGAAGCGATGGGCGTGCCCCAGCCGATTATCGATAAGCCCCCCTCAGCGGATTTGTGGATTGGGCAAACGGACGAGGACGAATTGGGCTTCACTTACGCCTTAGCCGATCAGATTCTATTTCTGTTGGTCGATGAGCGTTACACTGTGGATGAAGTCGTCGCGGAAGGCTTCGAACGGCCATTTGTCGAGCGAATCTGGCGGCAAGTGCGCATGAATCACTACAAACGCACCATGCCCAATGTCGCCAAACTGAGCGCGCGCAGCATTGGGCATGATTTTCTGTATCTTCGCGACTGGAGCGGCTAGAAAGCTAGCCCATCTCCGGGGATGTACGGCAGGGCTTGTCCGTCTGCACATTCACACGGCGGATATGGGGGCGCTGCCCTTTCCTGAGCCTGGGAATGGATTTCATCGGCAATCGCCCACACCGCGCTGGGCCGTCCCAAACAGTGCGCGCGCTGGGCGCGCTGGCTCAGCCGCGCCGGTCCTTCGGCCAACCAGCGGGCGACAGCGTCCGCCGCGCGCTCGGGGCCGGGCGCGTATTCGCCGATTCCGTTTTCCACCACGAAGCGCACATTACCGTCTTCCTGCCCTGGAACAGCGCTGCTCACGATGATGGGCAGTCCGGCTATACACGCCTCGCAGATCGTGGCGGGTCCGGCCTTGGTAACCAAAATATCCGCGGCTGACATCAATTCCGGCATATTGTTTACAAACGGGTAGATCAGCGTGGGTTGATTCCAATGGATCGCTGCAAGTCTACGTCGCAGGTCCTCATTGCGCCCGGCCACAACAATGAGCTGGTGCTCCAAACGACGCTGGTTCAATGCGAGGGCTGTATGGTATACCGGGCCCATCCCTGCCCCGCCACCAATCAGCAACACGGCAGGCAGGCAAGCATCCAATTGAAGGCGCGCTCGCGCGGCATGCTTCTCGAGCAATGCATCCGAAAAGCGCGGATCGATCGGCATGCCGGTCATGTGCACCTGCTGCGGCTGAAGATCATACAGACCCGCCCGGTCATATGCCGCCCATGTAGGGACCAGGCAGCGATCGGCTTGTTTCTCGTACCAAAACGCGTGGGCGGTGACGAGATCGGTGATCACCGTGACCAGGCGCGGTTGGATCGCCGCTTGGCGGGCCAGGATCTGCATCACGGGCCGCGAGAAAAGCGCGTGGACGCTGACGTACACGTCGGCCGGGTGTTCCGCGATCATACGGCGCAATCCGGGCCGCCAGAGAGCGTTGAGCGCGGACATCATCCAGCGTGCCCGCTGCGGCGTATCAGTCCAGCGGTAACCAGCTGCCCACGTGCGCGGGGACCATCTGATCCAACGCGGATACAGCTCCGGCAGGCAGTTGAACGGAAACGGCGTATATCGCCGGAATACGTCGACCAACTCCACTGTAAATTCATCGGGAAAACGCGTGTCTAGCGCCGTGCGGATTGCGTTGGCCGCCGACCGGTGCCCGTTTCCCGTATCAGACATCAAAAATACGACTCGCTTGCGCGTCATGCTGCCCCATCCCCAAGCGCACAGCCGCGCGCCAACCTCAGCCGATTACCAACAGCCTGCATCACTCATCACTTCCACCGGAAGAAGGATTATTTTCGCGCAGCACACGCTTGATCCCGCGTTCAAATTTGCGGCGCGGCACCATCACCCGGCGGTTACACCCCAGGCAGCGAATTCCAATATCAGCCCCAACCCGGTAGATCATCCAGCGATCGCTTCCACAGGGGTGCGTTTTGCGCATCTGTACCACGTCACCGACGCGGATATCAAGCGGCATCTCTAAGTCTCCCGGATCAGGTGTGCAGCACGGCTCCAACACCCAGATTCACCCTTGCCACGGCGTGCACTTGTGCGCTATAGTTCGCCCGGGGGTGTATGAGTCCCGGTGGGCTTCCCGGTCTTCAAAATCGGCGGCGGGTCGCA
This sequence comes from uncultured Chloroflexia bacterium, assembly GCA_963826505.1. Lineage (GTDB taxonomy): Bacteria > Chloroflexota > Anaerolineae > Aggregatilineales > Aggregatilineaceae > CAWGXG01. The sequence goes on along the minus strand of CAWGXG010000008.1, from coordinate 212,950 downwards.
CAGCGCGGGCCGCGGTGGGTTCGACTCCCATACACTCCCGCCTTTTGCCTGCTGCAACCCCTAGTCCTAGTCTTCATCTCCCGACTGGTTTTTCTTGCGCCGGGTCATCGTCAGGAAACCCGTCATAGAGCCCATCGGCCCCGGCAGCGTCTCGACCTCGGGCCGGTCTTCCCATTTGCCACTGTGGCGCTTGATATCCCACTTTTCCCATTCCTTGCCCACCACCGACAGGAAAGCGTCGATGCCTTCGCCGTCTTTGTCGTTCTCATCGGCTAGCAGTTCGCCGACCTGGTTCAGCACGGCGACCAACCCTTCGAGGTTGCGCAGCAGATTGGCGCGATTGGCCAGAAAGTCAACCAGGAGATCGTTGGGAGATTGTGAGCGCAAAGCGTACGTTGCCAGCGCCAAATTCGGATTCACCATCCGGCGCAATTCTGGCCAGCCCTCGGACTGCTGCAAAGCATAGAATAACGCGGCTCCCACCAGGGCGGGCAGCCCTTCAGTCGCGGCGATCAGGCCGTCGTGCTCCTGTGGATCCATGAACCGGGCGCTGCCTCCGATCAGTTTGGCCAGGTCCTCCGCCAACGCAATCGCCTCGCCGGGGCAGGTCGGATCGGGCATGAGCAGCACATCTGCATCCTCGAACAAATCGACCGAAGCGGCTTCAGGGGAATTGTCAGCGACGTACAGTTCCCGGGCGTTGATGATGGGCAGAATGCCAACCAGGTACACCAGAGGCGCACCGTTTGCGTCCTTGGGGAAATACTGTTTGCTCAGATCGATCGCCGTGCCTTTGTGTTGGGTCATATCCAATACAACCGTGCCCGGTTTCAGCGCCGGGCCGAGACGCTCGTAGGTCTCGGCGAGTTGGGCGGCGGGCGTGTTTACCAACACCACATTGGCATTTTGCACGGCTTTGAGCAGTTTGCGATCGAAGTTATCGAGAGCGCCGAGCTTTTGGGCCGTTTTCATGGCTACGCCGCTGTGATCGCTGCCCACAATATTGAAGGTATGCTGTCCCTTCGACTGCTCCTGATATGCTTTGAGGGCCAGCGCAAAGGACGTGCTGATACGGTCCAGCCCGATGATGCTGAGATTCACTTGCATGGTCATATCCTTATTGATCGTGATCTGAAAAAGGTCGTGTTGTCTGCACTCTATTCTACGCTATGCAGCAGCAAAACGGTGATTTTGGCGCTGGCCCGGGCCGCCGCATCAGTTCCGGTCATCGACCGCTTGCAGCCAACGCAGCAGGCGATCGGCTTCGGTTTTGGGTGGCACAGGTAATGGATCGGCGTGGCGGCGGATCAGCTCGACCAATAAGGGCGACGCGCCCGCGGCGGCGGCCATCTCAGCTCCCCAGGCTGGATGCTGCACGCTGACGGCGAAAGGCTGCCGCCAGCCGCGTGCCGACTCGGCGCTGCCCCAACGTTGAAACAGCCCGGGAGCCAACGCTCTGACCAGCACCACCACCACTTTCTCCGGTAGAGAGAAACGCCCCTGAGTCTTGCCGACATCGTGCAGCAGGGCTGCCGCCAGCAGATCGGGCTGAGTGTGACCTTCCGCCAATAAATCGCGTAGCACACGCAGGCTGTGCTGCCGCTCGGAGCGTCGCATCCGGCGGTACAAGGCATACAGCTCCGGCGCGAGAATTTCCGCGGCTTGCGCGTCATTGACCGGACGCACCAGCGCGCCCAGCGCATGCAGCCCCTGGCGAACACGATAGCGGGCACTCATCGCAGCGTCACACCCTGAAAGACCACGCGTAACATCCTATTCCCGACAGCCTGACCGGCCTATTTTACCAGCCTTAGCGCGGTGTGAGCAGATCAAAAAGCGGGCGACTGTCTGCCAGCCGCCCGCCAGGGTTAGCCCAGCCTGCGATTACCCTACCCGGCTTCGCCGCCGACGATGACATTGGCGAGTGCTTCCAGCACGGTCACTACAGCGCTGTTATCAAGTTCGCCGTTGCCCATGCCGATCATGGCTTCGTAAAGCTGGTGCGCCACGGCCGTCAAGGGAAGCGGCGTGGCGTAAGTACGCCCGGTGTCGATCACGATCTTCAAATCTTTGGCCTGCATGTACGCCTTGAAGCCCGGCCCCAGGTCGCGCGCGAAAATCTTCTGCGGCTTATGGTCCAGCGCCCAACACTGCGCCGCGCCCCGGCTGATTGCCTGCACGACGCGCGCCGGGTCTACACCGGATTTCTGGGCCAGCACCAAGGCCTCTGCCATGGCGACCATCGTTCCGGCCACTACGATTTGATTGGCGGCTTTGGCGATCTGGCCCGCGCCGCTCTCGCCGACCCAGGTGATCGCCTTGCCCATCGCCTCAAACAGAGGAAGCGTCCGGTCATAGGCTTCTTTAGGACCACCGACCATAATGCTCAGCGTACCTGCGCGCGCGCCGATGTCGCCCCCGCTGACCGGGGCATCGAGCGTCAGCACACCTACTTTCGCCAATTCGCCAGCAATTTTACGTGCGGTCTCCGGCTTGATCGTGCTGTTGTCGATGGCGATCAATCCCTGGTGGGCACCTTCGAGGATACCCTGCGGCCCTAAAGCCACCAGCTCGACATCAGGCGAGTCGGGCAGATTCGTAAACACAAAATCGACCTGCTCGGCCACCTCTTTGGGCGACGTCGCGGCGGTCGCCCCTTCGCTCACAAACTGGTCTACGATCGCACGGCTCCGATTGTGCACAACCAGCGTATGGCCAGCTTTCATCAGATTGCGCGCTATGCCGGACCCCATCAGACCCAGTCCAATATATCCTACACGTGCCATTACTCTGCGTCTCCTTTGTGTTTCCAGGGCGGCGTATCGGGGAGATAGCGCTCGAATTCGGCAATCAGAGCAGCCTCGTACTCGCCCGCATAAGTCCCCGCGAAAAAGCGATGCATGGCGTCGTCATAAAAACGCTGCCACGACTGTTCCTCCTCGCCCGGGTTGATCGGATAAAACAGGGCGTGATTGGCTTTGGCCGCTTTCATATCACCGGGCGCATCTCCGATCATCAGGATATGATCGGGTGCGAAACGCCCGCCCGCCGCTAGCTCAAGATGCCTGGTTTTGTTGCCCAACTCCTGCCCGGCAATCAGGCGCATATAGCGCGCGATGTCGTGCTCGTTCCATTCCGCTTCGAGCGCAGTGGTAGGCGTCGCGGAAACGACGATCATGTCCGCCTTGTCAGCCATAAATTGCAGACTTTCGCGCACGCAGGGGAACGGCGTCACGCCGTGCACCATATCGGCCACCGAGGCGTTGACCGCTGTCGTCCAGCGCCAGCCCGCGCTCCAGATCGGGATCGCCGGGATGGTCGGCCATGTAACTGCGCAGACCGCTGTCGCTGTGCGGGTAAGTCTCCTGCGCGATGAAGGCGCGCAGCGCTTCCACGGTGGGCACCGACACGCCGCGCCGGATCACTTCTTCGCGCTCGCGCAGCAGAGTCCATCACCATGACCAGCGCGGGCCAGCGGTTGATGCCGCGCCATTTGGAGTAGAGATTGACGAACAGCGCCGCATCACGCGCGTACTTGGACACGGGCTGCAAGCCCCAGTGCTTGATCGTGTTGGGTGCAAAACACTCTTTATGTTTCAACTCCATCGTATCAAAGGCGCAGCCGTCGGAGTCAATGCCGACAAAATACGGGTGGCGTGGCTCAAAATCACGGAGAGGTTGGGCGGGATCGCTCATCTTCATCAGTCCTTATCACAAAAATAGCCCGGTGCTGCCGCCGGTTAGCGGTAGTTTTGGGGAATGTATACGGGCAGCTTCTGGTCAGCGAAACGCGGATCGAGCCGTGCGAAGCGCTGCAACCCATTCACCTGCGGCACGGACGGCCAGTCGCTGCCGATCAGGGGCCGCGCATACTGCACAAAATCGTCGGTCACGTCGATCTTATCGGGGCTGATCCACGCTGCCGGGAAGGTGCGCTCGGAGTTCGCCACTTCGTCAAGCGGGACCTTGTCGTAGCGCACATGATACACGCTGCCCGGTTGGCGCAGCAATGTCGCCATCATACCGTTTTCGCCCCCAGCAGCCAATTCAACCGCCTTGCGACCCACTAGATAGGCTTCATCCAGGTCTACAGTCGAGGCGTAGATTATAGAGTGACGCTGGTCTGTGCCGGGGATATTTGTGCGGGCCGCGCCATGCACGGGCAGCCCCAGGCGATTGAGCGCATTGATCACGGCCTGCCCCACCTGAATCTCACTCGCGCCGAACTCGGTATGCCCAAACGAGTCCTTGCGCGCGCCAATTTCGCCCACGTTGAAGCCTTCGCTGACCACGACGAGCGCGCGCCCGTGCGCTTTGAGCGTATCATTCACATGGTCAGCCAGCGCTTGCAGCGTCAACCCAGACTCGGCCAGCGCAATCAGCAGCGGGAGCGCGCGTTCTGGATCGGCCAGGCGGGCGGCAGCAGGGATGAACCCGATCTTGCGCCCCATGGCCTGCATCACCAGGACGGGGTCTGCCGGAGATGATCCCGCGTTTTCCTCGTTCGCATTCTGAACGTTGAGCGCCCAATAGCGCGCGACACTGCCATAGCCGGGCGTGTGGTCAATCAACTGAAAAGCCGAGTCGCCAATGTCGTTGTCGATCGTCTTCGGCACGCCGACTGCGATCAAATCCAGGTCACGTTGAGCGGCTAACTGCGCGACCTTGTTGGCCGTATCCATCGAGTCGTTGCCGCCGATGTAGAAGAAATAGCCCACGTCGTGCGCCTTCATAACCGCGATCACGCGCTCGAAATCTTCCTGCTGCTTGGCTTTGAGCTTGTAGCGGCAAGTGCCAATCGAACCGGCGGCGGGCGTCGTGCGCAGCAGCGCGATCTCGCTAGGGTGTTGGGCAGAGAGATCGAGCAGTTCTTCTTTGAGCACTCCCTCGATACCATGCCACCCGGCGTAGACCGTCCCGAACACGGTAGGCAAATCGCGACAGGACTCGATCACGCCGCGCAATGAGTTATTGATGACGGGCGACGGCCCACCCGATTGGGCCACAATCACATTACGTGCCTGTCCCATACTGAAACATCCCCCTTCAGTGTACGTCCTGCGGGGGAGCGCCCCCCGCAGGTGATGGTACTACGTGACTAATCTTCCCACTCGGTGTGGAAAATACCATCCCGATCGATGCGGCGGTAGGTGTGCGAGCCGAAGTAATCGCGCTGGGCCTGCGTCAGATTGGCGGGCAGACGTCCGCTGCGATAGGCATCGAAATAGGCCAGTGACGCCGACATACCCGGCACAGGAATCCCCAGATCAACCGCCGTCTTGATCGTCGTGCGCCAGGCATCCTGGCGTTCTTCGATGGCCGCTCGGAACACGTCGGCCAGCAGCATGTTTGGCAGGTCCGGTTGAGCGCTGTACACCTTGCGGATGTCTTCCAGCAGTCCGGCGCGGATAATGCAGCCGCCGCGCCAGATACGCGCGATCGCCTCAATGTCGAGCTGGTATTCGTACTCGTGGCTGGCCGCCTGCATCAGCGCGATTCCCTGCGCGTACGCGGTCAGAATGGAAGCGTAGAGCGCCCCGCGCACCTGGTAAAGCAGCGCGTTGCGGCTGCCCTCATAGGACTTTGACGGGCCGGAAAACACCTTTTCAGCCGCGAGCCGTTCGTCTTTGAGGCCGGAGATGATACGCCCTTCGACCGCCGCATTGATGGTGTGAGTCGGCAGACCCAAGTCCAGCGCGTTCTGGCTGGTCCATTTGCCGGTCCCTTTTTGCTTGGCTTCGTCCAGGATCATGTCGACCAAAGGACGCCCGGTCTCGGAATCGGTGCGGGCGAAAATGGCCGCCGTGATCTCGATCAAATACGAGTTCATTTCGGCCTGATTCCACTCGCTGAAAGCCCGGTGCAGCTCATCAGTGGTGGCCCCCGCCCCGCGACTCAGGATGTCATAGGCTTCGGCGATCAACTGCATGATGCCGTATTCGATCCCATTGTGAACCATCTTGACGTAGTGCCCCGCGCCGCGCGGACCGATGTAGGTCACGCACGGATCGCCGTTCACCTTGGCGGAAATGGCCTCAAACGCGGGCTGAATCAACGCATACGCTTCTGGTTGACCACCCGGCATGATCGACGGACCGCGCAGCGCGCCTTTCTCCCCGCCCGATACGCCGCTGCCGATGAACAGCAGTCCCTCTTTTTCCAGGTCCCCGGAGCGCCGCTCCGTGTCGTGAAAGAAGCTGTTGCCCAGATCGATCAGCAGATCGCCTTGATCGAGATAAGGCTTTAGCGATCCGATCGCAGAGTCAACGACTTTGTCCGGCACCAACAGGACAATCCGGCGCGGGCGTTCGAGTGCCCCGAGAAAGCTGGGGACATCTGGAAAACTCTTGAGCGGACCCTCACTGGCGTGCTGATCAAACGCGGCGCGCTTCTCGGCGTCGAGATCGTAGCCGGCCACGCTGAATCCGTGAGAAACCAGGTTACGCGCCAGATTGCCACCCATAACGCCCAACCCAACCATACCCATGTGATAACCCGTCATACCTGTCACCTGCCTTTCAACCGATAGAGCACTTCGCCCGCTTTCGGGACGTAGAGAATGCCCTCATCCTCGCGATCTTTCCAGTCATCTGCACGAATACGCGCCGGGTCTATATAACCCAGGTTCAATGTTGCGCATTCGTCCGGCGGAATCTGGCTGGCGAGGGTCACTTGAATGCGCGGGGTCTCGGTGCTGTTCTCAAACGTCCCCGATCCTTTAAGGTGCGTGCTGTGCGCCAACACACCCAGGGGAATATCCTGGTACCTATCCCACTGCTTGAGGAAGAAATCGCGCACATGGTAGCCCGTGCGATACAGATATTGGCCGTGCACCTCGCTGACGGTACGCAGATGCGGCGCGTACACGATCACTTCGCCCCCATCCGCGATGCCGGGCTCCAACTTGTACATGGCTTTGGCCCCGGTCCACAGCTCATCATACATTGGCGGCGCACATGACAGCACGCGCCGGTAGGGTCGATCCAGCCATTGAATGTGACGCCGTGCTGACAACTGCGAAGCGGCGTGATGCGCGGCGCGATGCGGCCCTACGAACAGCCCGGCCAATCCTCCGCCGTCGACTACCGCAGCCATCAGCGTGACCGGCGTCGGCAAACAGTCCGCCGCCGCGTGAATCATGCGGCGCATGGGCGTATCCTCAACCCCGATCGTATCAAGGATCGTGATCAATGCCCCCAACCAGTGCGTGACGTTGATCATTTCCGGGCCAGAGATGCCCGGCCACAAGTATTTCGCCCCGCCCGAAAAGCCGACGACCTCGTGCGGGAACGTCGGGCCGACAATCAGAATGTGATCGCATTTCAGCGCGGCGTGGTTGATCCGGATGGGCACATCGCCCCCTAGCGAAACGTGCCAAGCGTCTCCCGCCAGGGCCTGCACCTGATCGCGTGTGATGGTGCCGATTGTATCCAGCACGGCGGGATCGTCCCAGGCGTGGTTGAGCAGCCCAACATGGCGATAGGTGGACGCGCGTTCCTCCGGCGTCAGACCTACCAGCCGCAGAAGCGCCGCTTCGTCGAGCGGGAGATGCGTCCCCAATGCCACCATAAAATCAACATGGGCGGCATCGTGCAGCGCTTCCGTCACCATGCGGAAGATAAGCGGCAGTGGGAAGGTGCGCGTGTGATCGGGGACGAGTACCAGGACATGCTGCCCGGTGAAACGTCCGGCCAGACCCTGTGCGATCGCTTGATGGATCGTCGCTTCAGAGAGTACACCTGTGTCTGTTGAGGCTTCAGCGTAAAGCATCGGGTTACACTCCTGAATAGGCACTAAACCCGCCATCGATAGGCACCACAATACCGGTCACAAAAGATGACGCGGCGGAAACCAGCCACAACACCGCGCCCATTAGATCATCCGGCGCGCCAAAGCGCTGCATCGGCGTATGATCCAGGATTTGCTGGCCGCGCTGAGTCAGATCACCGCTCTGCGCGTCTGTGAGCAAGAAGCGATTTTGCTGAGTCAGAAAGAACCCCGGCGCGATGGCGTTCACGCGAATGTCAGACGCGTATTCTTGCGCCATGTGGACGGCCAGCCATTGAGTGAAATTGCTCACGGCGGCTTTCGCGCCGCTGTAGGCCGGGACGCGCGTCAACGGGCGAAAGGCATTCATCGACGAAATGTTGAGAATTACCCCGGCCTGACGTTCCGCCATCGCCCGGCCAAAAACCTGTGATGGGAGAAACGTCCCCAAGAAATTGAGATTGAACACCCATTGCACAGCGTCCGGTGGCAGATCGAAAAAGGACAGGTCCGGGCCGGTCGTGGCGTCAGCTTTGTTGCCCCCCGCCCCGTTGATGAGAATGTCGACCGGTCCGAAAGCGGCTTCAACGGCCTGTGCGGCCTGTTCGATCGAGGCGCGGTCGAGGACATTGCCCTGCACGCCGATCACTGATCCTTCGATGGAATCCGCCAAAGCCTGCGCGCGCTGCTGAGACAGGTCGAGAATGGCCACCTGCGCGCCGCGTTCCGCCAGCATACGCACGATGGCGCTTCCCAGCACCCCCGCTCCACCGGTCACGACTACGGTTTTTCCGGTCAGGTCAAAAAGATCAGCGAAATTGGACATGCGTGAACCATCCTTTTCAGGTGAAAGCTTCAAGCGCGCGGCGGCGCGCACGATTCGCGCACCATCAACTCAGTATCGAGCAAGGTAACCGGCGGAACAGCGACCGACCTGTCCCGGATCAGTCGAAACAATGTTTGTACCGCCAGATGCCCCAGGTTATAAGCTGGAATGCGCACACTGGTGAGGGGTGGCTCGACATGTTGGGCGGTCAGGATATCGTCACAGCCGGTCACCGATAGATCGGCGGGGATACGCAGCCCAAGTTGGCGGCTCACCGCATACACTTGCAACGCGACCTTATCGTTAAAAGCGACGACAGCCGTAGGGGGATCGTCGCGACCTAACAGGGCGACAATCGCGTCGCGCCACTTGTCTGTGTCATAGGTGGGTTGCGACAACTCGATCATCAGGTCCGGATCGGGCGTGAGCGCCGCCTCGTCAAAGGCTTTTTCGAAACCCTGACGCCGCATACGCGCGGGGTAATAATAAGGGGCGTTCAGATTCAAGAGCGCGATCCGCTGGTGTCCCAGCGTGAGCAAATAGCGTGTCGCCTGATACATCGACGCGACATGATCGATCATGACGCTGGGCGCGTCGGCCTCGTCCAGCCGGTAATTGCACAGCACGACCGGTGCATCACCGCGCAGTAACCGCCGCACGTCTTCAGGAGCGGCGCGCGGCGAGACGTACAACACACCGTCCGCCAGTGTCTGTTGGGTCAGCAAGTTGATATACGCGCACTCGCGCTCGCTATCGCCGCGCGTGCTGCACAGCAGCAGGGTGTAGTTTTCGGTAATAGCGGCATCCTCGACCGCTTCCACGATCTCGTTGATGACAGGCTCGGAAATGGTGGGGATGACCACCGCGAGGGTGCGCGTCTGATTGGTGCGCAGACTGCGCGCGGCCAGATTGATCTTGTAATCCAGCGCTTGCATGGCCTGCAATACGCGCTCGCGCGTGGCGTGGCTGACCAGATCCGGCGCATTGAGCGCACGGGATACCGTCGCCGTGGACACCCCGGCCAGACGGGCAACATCTTCCATCGTTGCGGCCATAACTACGCGCTCAATTCCGCGATTATCAGCTCGAATCGCTACAAAATGTAATCGATTACATTAAACCGCATTATTGAAACGCTGTCAAGCAGGCGGCGTTTGAGGGCCGCGACCATCACGACAACAGGCGATCCCAATTGCCGGAGCCCAGCACACGCTCATCCCCTTTGCGCCGCGTGATACCCAGCGCATCGAGGCGCTCAAGGAAGTCGAGCGCATAGCGGCGCGTGGTCTTGAAGCGGTCACGCAACACGGCCACCGTGAGCATATCGCCCCGCTCCAGCGTCGCGCGGGCAAACGCGATCCACTCGCGCAAAATGTCCGGTCTGAGAAGCACATCATCACTGATACGCACCAATTCGCCCCGTTCGACAAGGCTGACAAGCACCGCATCGCCCACGAATTCCCGCGCTTGAGAGGCAGTCGGCGGCGCGTAAGGCGCGCGCTCGAATTCGCGCAGCAGGCGGCGGATCGCATCTTCCTGCGCGGCCGTATACCGAACGTTATGGTCAGGCGAGCGCACAACACCGCCGGGCAACAGCACGACGTATCCTTCGCGCACCAGATGCCCCAGAACAATCTCGAATGGCTCTGGATCCAGGTGCAAACGGCTGCGCAGCGCATCACGTGGCATACCGACGCGCAGCGGCTCAGCGCCATGAAACGCCCCTAACGCACGGGTCGTACGTGTCGCAATGCGCGCCAACGCGTCGCGGTGAATCATCCACACACCTTCGGAATCTAGTGGCTGAAGATCGCCCGCCGCGAGCGCGTCGGCGATCTGTCCATCGTCCAGCCGGATCGCCTTACGCTGGACTGGCCCGCGTCGTTGAGCGAGATCGTTCAATGCGATGCGCAGGGGATCGCCCTCATACAGGGCTTCGAGACGGGCGATCACCTCTGGCCTGAAGCGTTTCCAGCGCTGGCCCGGCGCGGTATCCAACACGATCCCGCCGCCGATAGTTTCGGCCGGCGACGCGCGGCGGATGATGTAGCGATCCCCATATGCAGCCACGATCGGGTGTTCCAGCCGCACCTGAATCCAGCTATGCTCCCCGGGGAGCACACGCTCGCGATCCAACACGCGGACGTGGCCCATCACTTCCGCCGCGCCGACGAAAAACTTGACCGGATCGTCATGTTCCAGTGGAAGATAAGCCCCCGGCAGATAGCGCAGCCAAGCATCGATCAAGGTCGTGGGGCGCCACATGCCCGGCAGCCCCAACACATCTCCGCGCGCGACTTCGGATTTCTCAACGCCGCGCAAATTGACCGCCACGCGACGTCCTGGTCCGGCGGTTTCGACGGGTTCTTCGTGAGACTGCAAGCCACGCACACGCGCCCGCACGTCGGACGGCTGGACCTCGACCTCCTGGCCAACGGACAACGTGCCACCCGACAGCGTCCCGGTGACGACCACGCCAAACCCGCTGATCGTGAACACGCGGTCGATCGGCAGGCGCGGGGACCCGGTATCTTCGCGGGCGGGCTGCTGGCGCAGCATATCCGCGATGGCGTCAAGCAGGCGCTCCAGCCCTTCCCCGGTCCGCGCGGACACCGGCACAATCGGCTGACCTTCCAGCACCGTGCCCTCTACCACGTCCATGATGTCAAGCTCGACCAGGTCGAGCCAGTCGAGATCGCTCACCATATCGATTTTGGTGAGGGCAATCAAACCAGTGGGGACGCCCAACAGATCGAGGATCGCCAGATGTTCGCGCGTCTGGGGCATCACCCCTTCATCCGCAGCGATCACCAGGATAGCCGCGTCGATGCCCCCTACTCCGGCCAACATATTCTCGATGAAATCGCGATGCCCCGGCACATCAACGATCCCCACGCGCTCCCCGTCGGGCAGATCGAGCCACGCAAACCCGAGATCGATCGTCATCTCGCGAAGCTGTTCCTCAGCCAGACGATCGGGATTGATCCCCGTCAGTGCGTAGGTCAGAGTCGTCTTGCCATGATCGACGTGTCCGGCGGTGCCAATGACATGCATGGGTTATAACTCTTTCAGGGCAGCAAGCACGAGGTCATCTTGTTCCGGCAGCACAGTGCGGGGATCGAGCAGCAGGCGATCTTGAGCAACCCGCCCAATCACCGGCGGATCGTAACGCCGAAGCTGAGCAGCAGCGGCGTTGGGTTGGTCAACATGCGGCGCGAGGACCCACGTCGGCAGCGTTTCACCGGGCAGGCTACCCCCGCCCACTGTCGATTCTGAGGGCAGTACGTCTCCGCCCACGACAGCGGCCCAGTCTTCGGCACGCCGCCGGATGGACTCAGGATCAAGCGCGATCATACGCCATACCGGAATCTTTTCTACGGCATCGCCCCGCCGGTAATGCTCCAGAGTGGCGGCCAGCGCCGCGATCGCCAGTTTATCCGCGCGAATGGCGCGCGCCAGCGGATGCTCTTTGAGCGTCTGGATCAGATCGCGGCGGCCAATTAGAATACCTGCTTGCGGGCCGCCCAGCAGCTTGTCCCCACTGAACATCACCAGATCGGCCCCGGCGGAGAGACTATCCTGGGCGAGCGGTTCCTGGGATAACCCAAACTGCGCCGTGTCGATCAGTGCTCCACTGCCGATATCGTCCAGCACCAACAGATCGCGGCTGTGTGCCAACCCAACCAGATCGGGCAGGGGCACCGTCTCAGTGAATCCGATCACCTTGAAATTGGAAGGATGCGCTCGCACGATTGCTACGGTGCGCTCGCTGATCGCGTGCTCATAATCGCGCAGGTGCGTGCGATTGGTCGCGCCGACTTCCACCATCAGCGCACCGCTTTGGGCCATCACTTCGGGGATGCGGAACGAGCCGCCGATCTCGACGAGCTGGCCCCGGCTGATAATCACTTCTCGACCTTGAGCCGTCGCCGTCAGAGCCAGCAGAACGCCTGATGCGTTGTTGTTCACAATCATGCCAGCTTCCGCACCAGTTACCTCGACCAAAATCCGCTCGATGTGATCATCACGTTTGCCGCGCGTGCCGGGTTCAAGATCGTATTCTAGCGTGCTGTACCCGCTGGCTACTGCGCGCAGCGCGTCCAGCGCATCGTCCGAGAGCGGCGCACGCCCCAGGTTGGTGTGAATAATAACGCCGGTCGCGTTGATCACCGGGCGCAGCGTCGGGCGCGACTCCGCGGACAACCAGATCGCCGACTGTGCGATCAAGATGGCAGCATCCGGAATAGGATCGCCACCCAACGCCGCATTCCGCGCCTGCTCCACGGCACGCCGCAGTGCACGCGTCACCGCTTCGCGCCCGAAGCGATTTTGGAGATCGACAGTTTCGCGCAGCAGAAGATCGATACTTGGCAGATCGCGTAAAGAGGTCATGGCACCATTATAGCATCCGGCAGCGAACAAAAAAGTCGGGTGAGCGAACGAGCCGCCTCACCCGACAGATGCCTTACGCAAACGAGTTTAGTGTTCCTCGTCGTGTCCGTTTTCGGGGAAGATCGGCAAGAAGCGCAGCCCTAGCGTGAACATCATCAACGCGTAGCCCACGACGCCCAACGCAACACCCCATTCTTCCAGTGACGGCATGTACTTCTGCGCGGGGAACACGTTGGCGACACCCGGCGACCAGTCCATGGGGACGATCAGGCCCGAGAGCGTAACGTTCCAGCGGTTAGTGATGATGCCCGCCACGGCTAACAGCGCAGCGAGTACGACCCAGATGTCCTGACGGCGCAGGCGCGGCGACAGCAGAATGATCGCCGGGACCAGTGCGCCGACCACCACTTCGATCCACCAGAACGACACCCCATAAGGCGTGACCCGCGCCAGCAGGTTTTGCAGATCAACACGGGCAGGCAGGTGGCTGTAGTAGCTGGTCGCCAGGAAATCCCACATCTTGAGATAGAGATACGCCAGCGTCATCAAGCCGGCGAACATCGCCACCTGATTACGTAGCTGCGTAGAGATTTTGCGCTTGCGGATGATATTCTCATAGAACACCGTCAGCCCCAGGGTGAAGGTTGCACCCGCCCCCACGGCGGACAGGATGAACATGACCGGCAGCGACGGCTTGAACCAGATTGGGCGGGCTACCAACACGCCATAGGTCGCGCCCAGGGATGATTGGTGCAAGAGCGACAGGCCAAGGCCGACGATCGACACAAAAGGCGTCAACTTGTGCATCAGGTGCGCCAGCTGTGGCCCGCGCTTGAATCTCAACCGGTTGACCACGAGATCGCTTTCGAGCAGGGTCGGGCTGAGCTCGAAAATTAGCACGCCGGAATAGAACATCACGCACATGGTGATTTCCCACAGCACTGAGTGGATGTTCCAGAATATGACCGGGTGCCAGAAACGATCGGGGCGTCCGATATCCATTACGAGCGCTAACATCGCGGAGGTGTAGCCGACAAACCCGACGAACACGGCGATGCGCGCGATATTCTCGAACGATTTCACGCGGAAAATGTAGACGATTGTGGACAGGGAAAACGCCCCAGCACCTAGCGCGATGGCGGACAGGTCGACTGTGATCCACAGGCCCCACGGCACGTTGTTGGTCAGGTGGGTGACCTGCAGACCGTAGATCAGGACCCGCGCACCCGCAACAGCGCCAATGACCAGCAGAGTCAGCAAGAAGATCAGCCACCCCGTGAAGAGGGGATACGCCTGCGCCCGGCGACGAAGCGACAACATCATGGTCGTCATATTGCCATTCCTTCCGGCGGTACGTAGTAAACGTTTGGCGCTGTGCCCAAGTCCTCGCGCAGCCGAAACGTCGGCAGGTCTGCGAGAACCTTCGACACTGGGCTGTTCGGATCTTTCAGATCTCCGAAAACGCGAGCGGTCATCGGGCAGATATTGACGCAAGCCGGAGTCGCCGCGCGGTCGATGCCCGGTATCAGGCCCTGAGACAGGCCGCGATCGATACGGTGGCGGCAGAACGTACACTTCTCGGCCACGCCACGCGGACGGCGCTCGACTTCGGCGCTTCCCCATTCGGGCTGGTAGCCGCTGGAGCCGTCGCGCTGTTTCCAGTTGAAGGTGCGCGCGCCATACGGACAGGCGACCTGGCAGTACCGGCAGCCGATGCATTTTTCATAGTCCATGATGACCAGACCGTCATCACGCACGTAAGTCGCCCCGACGGGGCACACCGATACACAAGGCGCTTCTTGGCAGTGCATGCAGGGGCGCGTCATGTGGAACGGCTCGCCAGTTTCGGTTTCCTCGGCGAGGTAAACGTTCCAGCGCATGTCGTCCGGAACATCGTTCACGGCCTGACACGCGTACACACAATACTTACATCCGATGCATTTGCGCAGATCGATCACCATCCCCCAACTGTGCGGGCTGGTGCTCTCGGCATGATGTGCGGCGCTCTCTGTTTCAAGACTCGGCAGATCCAGCTTGATCTCTTTTTCGATGAGATCTTTGAGAGCACTCACCTCGCTGAGGGCAGCCGCTACAGCCAGACTGCCACCCGCCGCAGTCACGGCGGTGATGAACTCGCGACGAGTCAGGAATTTTTCTTCGGCCATAGGTTTCCGCTTTACTCTACTTTCCGGTCAGTCATCGGGGAGCGACGACGCCGCACACGCACGACCGCGAGCGATACGATGCCACCAATTGCCGCACCAATCACCAACCCCTGTACCAAGCGCAGCACGGACGTATTCGCCCCTTGAGCGCGGACCGTGTCCACTTCGGTTTGGAGTTCTTCAATCTGGACTTGTGCTTCCAGCAGCGGATGATCGCTGTTCAGGCCAAGGTCCTCTTGGGCCTGAGTGCCCTCTTGCATCAATGCCGAGGGAGACACGGTTTCGTGGCAGCTAATACAGGCCTGGGTTTCGACTTTGGTCGTGTGGCCGGTCGGGAATAATGCGCCACTCGTGTAGTGGGCAAGTTGATCTTCCAGCGTGCCATGATGCCAGTGGCAGTCAGTGCATTGCAGGTCGGCGTGAACCAAGTGAGCGTAGTCGTCGCGCGCATCTTCGTTGTGACAGTTCAGGCAGAGCGTCTTGGCATCATCAAACCGCAACTGTTGAGGGTGCGGATCGTGGCACGTCGTGCAGCCCAACTGCTGCTCGCCGTGCTTGCTCTGCTGCCATTCTGCATATGTCGTGGCGTGGCAATCGGCGCAAACTTCGACCCCTGGCTTGGCACTCATCGCCGCAGGCGGATGATCCGCCGGAGTTTCGCCGTGGCAGGATTCGCACGTGACGCCTTCATGAGTGTATTCGCCTGTGCGGGGTTCGTACCCGGTGGTATGGCAGGCCAGGCAAGCCGGATCGCTGCCGTCATTCTGCCACGTTTCCTGGAAGACTGGGTCCGAATAGGCCTGGGCATGCGATCCCGTCTGCCACGCGGACACGATATCCACATGGCATGTGGCACAGGATTCGGGAGAATTGCTTGGTTTGCTATCCTGGGTGGGCCCACTGGCTTCCGCCAGCACAGCGCCGATCAAGCCGAATCCCAAGATAATCAATAGTCGCACTAGATACCGTGAATAAGACGAGTAAGGCATACGTGGTTTCCTCATGGGGTGAGAAGCTGACGCAAAGCCTGATTCTCAGGCGCAAACGTGAAATCCCAAAAAGCCGTCTGAATTTCAGGGGCATTGAAATCCGTATGACGAGCCATATAAAGGTTTTGAACCAAATCCAGCCCCTTCACATCTATCTCAACCAGCAAACCCTGCTTCAGCAGGTCTTCGACAGCCACTTTCGAGACAAATGCCGGGCCAATCCCTTCCACTACCGCTCGAACAATGGCTTCGGTGTTACCCAACACCAGACGAGCATCTAACATCTCGATGCTCATATCAAACTGTGACAAACCGCGATTTAGCGTGATAGACGTCCCCGATCCTGGCTCCCGCAAGATAAGCGGGAATTCGGTCAACTGGTCTGCCGTGATCTGCTTCGATGCCGCCCACGGATGGATGGTCTGTGCGATCAACACCAGGCGATCGTCCGCAAAGTGCTTGTATTCGATGGCCCGACGTGGAATGCGCAGACTGGTCACGGCCACATCAATCTCGCCCGCGCACAGCCGGTCAAGCGCCTGACCACGCCGCCCCACATCACACAGGATGCGCACATTGGGGTGGATATTCAAAAAGCGCGACATGATACGTGGCAGGACATATTTCCCGGCCGCCGTGCTACAACCCACGGCCAGGTGTCCGGACAATTGCCCGCGCTGAAACGCCATGAACTCCTCTACCAGCCGCGCTTGATTCAGCAAATTGCGCGCGACGGGCACCAGTGCTTCGCCAACCTCATTGAGTTTGATGTTGCGCCCCGTCCGATCAAAGAGCTGGGTTCTCAAGTGTTGTTCTAAAGACTGGATATGCCCGCTGACCGCTGGTTGTGAGATTTGTAATACGCGTCCTGTCTCAGAGAAATTCTCAGTCTCAGCCGCAACCAGAAATACGTGCAGTTCATGAAGGTCTAACATTTTGCCAGGTCCCTCAGTGCCCCCGCTGCACAGCTGCAACTGCGCGATTATTACGCCTCTAATGCACGATAGTTCTTTCTTATCAGATTTCGTGATGATTTGAAATAGACAAACATCATAAGAAAAGCGGATAAATGATATTGTGGAGTATCGGCTAGTTCAATTAAACTGAAGTGTATGTGTGATCCATCACAACCACCCTAGTGGAGTCTGCATGAAAAGGCATCGTAGTATTTGGTTATTGCTCGGGATCGGCGGGCTGCTGCTGTTGGGAGCAGCGCTTACTGGTTGTCGGCCCGATACCACAGCTCCAGAGCTGACGAAAGTCGTCCAAGCCGAACAACCGACCCCGTCGAATGCCTCGACAGGCGTCGAGGTTGGGATTACGGACACGACTCAGGTTGAATTTACCGATCAGGCGTGTCTCAATTGCCACACCAACCAGGATATTTTGATGGCACTGGCTGTGGATGAGCCGGAGGTAAGTCTGTCCTCAGGCCCTGGTTGAGGAGGCGAAGTGCCTCCGTTGGAGGCTTGGGAGAAAGTGCTGATCGACGCAGAGGCGTACCAATCGGACATTCATGCATTCATCAACTGCACGGCCTGCCATGGCGGCCAGGCCGTGGGCAACATGACTGCACACGATGGGCTGATCGCTGATCCGTCGGCTGATCCGGAAACGGGCTGCGCAAGCTGCCACCCGAATATCGTGCCATCGGCTGAACAAAGCCTGCACTTTACGTTAGAAGGGTACGACACGGCCGTTTACGCGCGCAGCAGTCCGGATCATTACGCGACGCTGGAAAACATGGAATCCTATCACTGCGATAGCTGTCACGCGACCTGCGGTGATTGCCATGTCAGCCAACCCAATTCGGTGGGTGGCGGCCTGTTGGCGGGCCACACTTTTGTAGAAAAACCGCCGATGAGCCAGACCTGCACCGCCTGCCATGGCAGCCGAGTCAAGAATGAATACTATGGCCTGAATGAAGGCGAACCCGGCGATGTCCATCTGCGTGTCGCGCGGCTGGCCTGTACAGACTGCCATTCCGGCGACCAGATGCACGGCATTGGCGAATACGCTGGCGCCACGTCACGTTATGATGGCGAGCCCAGCCCAACCTGTGAGTCATGCCACGCCGATCAAATCGGCAAAGGCTCGGGGATTCTCCAACACGAAATTCACGGCACGGATATTCTGTCGTGCCAAGCATGCCACAGTGTCTCCTACACTAACTGCACCAACTGCCACGTGGATCGAACAGAGGACGACATCGCCTACTATTCGGTTGAGTCGAGCAGCGTTGGCTTCTACCTGGGCAAGAATCCACTGCAAAGCACGGATCGCCCGTGGGAATATGTCACATTGCGCCATGTTCCGGTCGATGTGAACTCGTTCGATGTTTATGGCGATAATCTCCTGGACAACTTCCTGTCGATACCGACCTGGAAATACGCGACACCCCACAATATCCAGCTCGACACGCCGCAAAACCAGAGTTGCGCGGGCTGCCATAAAAACCCGGACATCTGGTTGACAGAAGACAAGCTGGCACCCGGCGAAGATGGCGGAGCCAACCTCGATGTGATCGTCGATGGTCCGCCGCCGCTGCCCGAGGGCTGGCAGAAGGTCGTGTCTGATATCGCGGAACGCATCTGGCGTAAATCACACCCGGCAACCCCCGTTCCAACAACAGCAGCTCCCGCCGAGGCTACCGAGACACCCGCCCCCAGCTCAGATGCCGACTTTTGGGGCAGCGACAGTGTTGCACCGGCAGAGACACCCGCACCTACCGAACAGTCAGATGCGGATTTCTGGGGTAGCGACAGCGCTGCTCCATAGGTTTAGCAGCTTGAATGGATGGGGCTGAATCAGCCCCATCCATCCAGCAAAGTGACAGATGTAGCCAGAGAACTTGATAAACATCACTTATAACGACTTGTGCTTATAATCACAAGTCGTTATACTTTATAATATCGTGAAATTGTGCACTAGCTGGAGGAAATTCTTAGAATGCGTAGATTGACAGTTCTGTTCCTGGTCCTGGCGATGGTGCTGCCGCTCGCGATCCCGTTCGGCCCAGCGCTCGCTCAAGAAAATGGTGTAAAAGCTCGCTTAGAGGAATACAACGCAAATCTGCCCAAGGGCTACGGTAATGTCAGCGTACAAGACCTGGGCGTCGAACTGATCGAAAATCCGAACGTCATTCTGGTTGATGTTCGCGAGACGGATGAATACGCGGGCGGACATCTGCCGGGCGCGTTCAATATTCCGCTGCGCGAGCTTGCCCAGCATCTCGATGCACTGCCCGATCTGAACGCCGAAATCGTGGTGTACTGCGGGTCGGGATTCCGCTCGGCGATCGCGATGACTTCCCTCCAGGTGCTTGGTTACACCAATGTCCGCAGCATGAAGGGCGGCATCAAGGCGTGGCAAGGCGAGGAATACACGGAGACCGATGAGGTCGTCGCCGTTCCGATGGGCGCCGCGCCGGATATCGATCCCGCATTGGTCGCCGCTGTCGACGCCGAACTGACCGGTATTCCGGCTGGTTGGGGCGCTGTGAAGCCCGAAGACCTGAACGCCGAATTGATTGACAGCCCCGTCGACATGCTGATCGACGTGCGCAGCCAGGGCGAATGGGACGAACAGGGTCACATTCCCGGCGCGGTCCTCATGCCGCTTGAGTCGCTGATGAGCTTTGCCGACCAATGGCCGTCGGACAAAGCCGCCAGCATCGTCATCTACTGCGCGTCAGGTCACCGCGGCAACATTGCTGCGACCATGCTGCGTATCTTGGGCTACACCAATGTCCGCAACCTGTCTGGTGGTTTCACCGCATGGGCAACTGCCGGCCTTCCGGTTGAAACCACGCCCGCTGCCGAAGGCGCGCTCGATCTCGTCAGCGTGCTGGATGCTTATATCTCCAATTTGCCCGCCAATTTCAACGCCATCCGCCCCAACGACGTAGCCGCCGCGCTCGTCGATGACCCGTCACTGCTGCTGGTTGACGTGCGCACAGTGGACGAATACATCGGTGGACACCTCGAAGGCGCGATCAATGTCCCGCTGGTTGAACTGACCGATCATCTCGACATGCTGCCGAACCTCGATCAGAAAATGATCGTCTACTGCGGCAGCGGTCACCGTTCGGCGATGGCGATGGCCGTCCTGAACCTGATGGGCTACAGCGATGCGCAGAGCATGCTGGGCGGCATCAAGGCGTGGTCCGCGGCAGAACTGCCCGTTGTCACCGAAGATACCGTCTACGAGGCTGGCACTGCCCCTGCCGTTGATCCGGCGCTCCTGGCGGCCGTGGATGCCTATGTCCATGCCATCCCGGCGGGCTACTACACCATCGGCGCGGATGATCTGAACGTCGCGTTGATCGAGAATGCGCCCATCCTGATCGACGTCCGCACGGACAGCGAAGTCGCAGGCGGCTTCATCGAAGGCGCGATCCATATTGAACTGCGCACCTTCATGAGCCAGATGGACAAATGGCCGACCGACAAGTCTGCCCCGATCGTTGTCTACTGCGGCAGCGATCACCGCGCGGTGATTGCGATGGTCGCCATGCAGTTGATGGGCTACGAAAATGTCCGCTCGCTGGCGGGTGGGCTGCAAGCCTGGCTGACGAAAGAATACCCGGTCGTCACGGAATAATCCGTCACGATTGCTGAACACCCGCAAGATCCGGACCCCAACGCCAAGACGTTGGGGTCCTTCATTGTTTACACTGAAACAGGTCGGACCATGGGGCTGGCACAATCGGTTACGTTGACACCAATCCCTTGCCAAGAATGCCGTTTAAGGGCATGATCGCCACGCATTGAGATGGCACCCGCAGGAGAATAAGGTTCAATGGCGCTCATTACAGCCTTCTACACGCCCTCAGGGCCGCGCTACGGGGTCGTGATCGATGGAATAGTCTATGATTGCGGCGGCAACCTGTTTACCGTCAATTTTGAGGCTCCTGGACCAGCGGTGGGTATTGTTGACAGCTTGCGGCTTGCCCCGCCCGTCCAGCCTAGCAAGATTGTATGTGTGGGTCGCAATTATGCCGCCCACGCCGCCGAGCGCGATGCCAATGTTCCCGATGAGCCTATGCTCTTTCTCAAGCCGCCCAGTGCGTTGATTGGGGCTGGCGCGCCGATCGAGATTCCGGCGGGCGCGGGGCGTGTGGATCACGAAGCAGAACTAGCCGTGATCATTGGCAAAATTGCGCGGCGCGTCGATCGGGAGAACGCGCTGTCTTATGTCCTGGGTTACACCTGCGCCAACGACGTCAGCGCGCGTGATTTCCAGAAAAAAGACGGCCAGTGGGGACGTGCCAAAGGGTTCGATACCTTTTGCCCGCTTGGCCCGTGGATCACTACAGACTTTGATCCGTCCGATGTTGGCGTTCACTGCACTGTTAACGGTGAGGCGCGTCAAGATGGCCGAACCGCCGATATGGTGTTCGACGTTCCGAGCCTGGTGGCGTTCATCAGCAGCATTATGACCCTGCTGCCCGGTGACGCGATCCTGACCGGAACGCCCGCCGGAGTGAGTCCTCTGCACGATGGCGATAGCGTATGCGTCACCATCGACGGTCTCGGGTCGCTCATCAATCCGGTTCGCGCCTTGCCAGGCTGAGCCAACGTTCAGACCTGCCAGAGGTCGATAATTCTTTCAATGGGGGGACCGTGCCGACTGTCCGCGCACCTGCAAGCCGTGCGGCGGATCAGTCATTGGATTGCGATACACGCAACGGATCGCCAGACGTAAGGTGTGCTTATCATGTCGCGTTATCGATCGGGACCTTCACCCCTCATCGTGATACTTGTGGGAGCATTGTTTGTTTTTGGGGGATACTATATCTGGACGGGATTCTTGAGTTTCTTGGAGGATGAGGGGGACATCACCGCCCAGGTCACGCGCGAGGCACAGGCCAGCGTCACGGCAGAGGCTGCACCCTTTGTGCAATTGCCCACGCTTTACATCCCCCCGACGTTTACACCGCTCCCGCCGTGCCAATGGTTTGAGGTGAGCGTGGACCGCGCCGTCTATCGCGACTGCCCCAGCACCAACAACACCCAATGTCCGATCCGGGATGTCGTCACGTACGGTACGCAGTTGTGCATCTATGCGCGCGCACCGGGTAACCCGGAGTGGTACGTCGTAGAGTTGAACCCCGGAGGCGCTTTTCGAGATACGGTATTTATCCACGAAAGTGTGGTCGAGGCCCTCAACCCGACGCCGACCATTACGATGACGTTTACGCCGCTGCCGACGGTGAGCCCGGTACCTTCAAATACACCTGGGCCGACCTCACCGGCCAGCCCAACCTTTACACCGAGCGAAACCCCGACGCCGACTCAGCAGACACAAACGACATCGACGCCGGTTCCGAAGGCAAGCCCCGTGCCCACCATCCCTCAAATCGCGTTTTGAGGCGCGCCGGGGCCAGATTTATTCGTCTATGAGTTTGGGGGTATACTTGAACTATCTCGACTGGCGGGGGAGCCCAGCTATGACAGGCACAGAATGGACTTCAGTAGACGCGCCCAAGCATGTCCTGGCGATTGTCAACCCGGCCTCCGGGTCCAAACGCGGCACCGTCGTGATCGAACGATTACGCGCCATCCGCGACACGAAAATTACGCTGCATGTCACCACCCCAGACTTTGACTATGTCGCTGCTATTCGGGCAGGCGTTGATCATGGCGCTGACCGGATTCTGGTGGCAGGCGGTGATGGCACGCTGATGCAGGGCGTGTCTGGCGCGCGTCAGGCGTTGGGCCAGAACCTTCTGCCGTTTTCGTGGGTACCGGTCGGGACCGGCAATGTCGTGTCCGGTTTCCTCGGTCTGCCCCATCGCCTCGATCCGGCGCTCAAGCTGGCCCTCGGATCGGGCGCCCTGCGTCAAATCGATCTGGCGCGCGTTGGGGATCGCTGCTCAGTGCTGCGTGTTTCCACGGGGTTTGAAGCTGAGGCGGCCTTCAGCGTAACGCGCGAGGACAAGGACCGCCTGGGCGTGCTGGCCTACGCCATTCCCGGCTTGCGATCGCTGCGCCAGACCCGCCCAGTGGAATATCTCATCTCGCTGGATGGACAGCCCCCGCTGCGTGTGGAAGGTATCATGGCGCTGGTAACGGCGACCGGGGCGCTGACCTGGATCAATGGACTGTCCGTAATTAACGAGGCAATTCAGCCGGATGACGGGCTGCTTTACGCGGGAGTTCTGCGACCGCTGAATCCGGGCCGCGTGTTGAATACGGTGACCAATCTGGTCGTGGGCAGCGGTCTGCCGCCGGAGTCGATCATCTATTTCTCAGCGCGAAAACGCATTGTGATCGATGCTAAAGTCCCACAACCCACGCAAATCGACGGCGATCCGCTCGGCTCGACGCCCATCATTGCCGATCTGCTGCCCAGAGCACTACCCATAGTCGTCATGCCGGAACGCCAGCGCGCGTCTTCCTACCTGGAATGGCTATCGCGGGAACCAATCACAGACGACGATTGAGCTTAGGCTCGCCGCCGTCACTCAAGCGGCAGGGATACCGTAAACACGCTGCCCTTGCCCGGCGTGCTTTGGACGGAAATGCTGCCGTTGTGTTTTTCGACAACCGTTTTCACCAGCGCCAACCCCAGCCCACTCCCCTCAATACGTTGCGTTTCCGGTATGCGGACACGATATGACAGCTCGAAAATCCGGGGAATATACTCCGGCGCGATTCCGATGCCCTGGTCCTCAACCCGCACGCAGACCTGGTGACCCTCTTCGCAAACCTGCAGACGCACCTTGCCGCCGTCTGGCGAATACTTGATCGCGTTGTGAACCAGGTTGCCGATCGCGT
Source organism: uncultured Chloroflexia bacterium (assembly GCA_963826505.1). Classification (GTDB taxonomy): domain Bacteria; phylum Chloroflexota; class Anaerolineae; order Aggregatilineales; family Aggregatilineaceae; genus CAWGXG01. The sequence goes on along the minus strand of CAWGXG010000008.1, from coordinate 189,030 downwards.
GCTGGAGGCGCACCGCGTCAGCCGTGATCAGGCACGGGCTGGCCGGCAAATCGAGATCGAGGTCAACGCCCTGGATCGCGGCCAGATCGCCAAGCGGCGCGGCAGCCTGGCGCGCCAAAGCTACCACATCGGTGAGCTCGCCATCAATGACGGCTCCCGACTGCATCCAAAAGGTGTCAAGAACCTCATAGACCTGGTTTGACATATTCAGCAGCTTGATCTGGGAGCGCTGCGCGTAGCTCAGCTGTTTCGTGTTCAGATCGCCATATCCAATGATTAGGTCGATGAACCCTTTCACGATCGTGATCGGCACGTTCAGGCTGTGGACCACTTCCTGGACCGCGTACAATCGATCATCCATATCTTTGAACAGCGCGCGCACAGGCTGTTCAGGCGCAAGCAGCACGTTTACCCAACTCTTCTTCCCGGCGGGCAGCGTCACTTCGGCGCGCGCCGCTCCTTCGCCAGACAGAGCCGCCATGCGCAGCGGCAGCAGCATATCGAGCTCAGGCGTTGTGAGGAGATTGCTCCCCAGCACGTCCGACGCGGCCATCCCGAATGCGCGTTCAGCGGCGGCATTGAACAGGCAAATTCGCTCTTCGCCATCAAGAGCGATCACTGGTTCGGACAGTTGATGAGCCAGTTGGGCTAACGCCTCGTGCGAGATTGTCCGAATGGTCATCTTGCGCCTTTCACGACAATAAAACGGGCAGATCGCGCAAGGCATACGCCATGCGCGTCCCGTGCCACGTAAGCAAACTCCCATCAATTAAATGAATCCGCCCAGTGTGGGCGGCTGGAATGTCGAGAGCGGCGATCTCAGCCTGGTCGATTTCAGAAAAAGAATAAGGCTCGTCGGGCAACAAAACAACCTCAGGCTGAGCCGCTAACACATCCGCGAGCGTGATAGGCTGGTAGCGACCGCCCTGCAACACCTCGGGGATGCCCGTATCCGGCCCTGCTGCGCCTGAAACAGCCTGTTCCCGTTGGGCATCAGAACCTACGCTCAGCCCGCCGCACACGCGCAGCATATCAAACGCGAAAGACGACGCACTAACCGTCATCCAGGGATCGCGCCACACCGGCAAGAACACGCTGGTTGGCACCGACGCCCGCGACGCCCCCAGCGAGTAATCATATGCTCGCTCAATCTCACGGACGCGCGGGACCATAACTGGATGATCAAACACATCCATGATGGCCCACAACAAATTCAATGCATCGAATACCGTGCGGGACTCCGTCACCCAGACCGGAATATCAGCAGCACGCAGCACATCGCCGTCTTCCCGACGGTTTTCTTCGTCGTGCATCAGGACAAGATCGGGCCGCAATGCAATGATACGCGCGATGTCTGGACTCTTGGTCCCGCCTACCCTCAACAAATACTCTACACTATCCGCGGGACGGATGCAATCTGATGTCACGGCAATTAACCGGCTGCCGAGATCCAGGTCGAAGAAGGATTCAGTAATACTGGGAACTAACGAAACAACGCGCTGTGGGACAAAGTCAACCGGCGCTTCCATGCGAGCATGATATACGTCCCCCTGCCCCGCATCGTCATCGGACATCGTCGCCGCCTCTATCCCCCGTAGACCGCCTGATCGCGCTCCGGCCCTACGCTGATGAGCGTAACCGGAATATGCGTGAGTTCCTCAATACGTTGGATGTAGCGTCGCGCGTTTTCGGGCAGGTCCTGCAAGCGGCGCGCGCCTGAGATATCGGCTTGCCAGCCCGCCAACGTTTCGTAAACTGGCACGGCGCGTTCCATTTTGGCGGTTTCGACCGGCATGGCGGTGACACGTTTGCCATCCACATCATAGGCGACCGCCAGCTTGACGGTATCATGCCCGCTCAACACGTCCAGCTTAGTGATCACCAGCTCGGTAAACCCGTTCACGCGCACGGCATAACGCAGCGCAGCCACATCCAGCCAGCCACAGCGGCGTGGCCGGCCAGTGGTCGTGCCAAATTCGTGCCCCACGTCACGCAGCTTGTCACCGGTCGCATCGAATAACTCGGTGGGGAAAGGCCCATTGCCGACTCGCGTGCAGTAGGCTTTGGCCACGCCTACCACGCGATCGACATAATGCGGCCCAAAGCCCAACCCGGTCAGCGCGCCGCCGGCCGTAGACGACGAACTGGTCACGTAGGGATAATGACCGTGATCGATGTCGAGCAGCGTACCCTGGGCTCCTTCACACAACACCCGGCGGTCCGCCTCCAACTCCTCGTGGATGAGTGTGGTAGTGTCGGTGAGATAGGGCGCGAGTCGATGAGCGGCCTCGCGATATTGTTCCTGTAATCCGACCGCATTGATCGCTGGGAGATTGTAATACGTGGTCAGCAACCGGCTCGCCTTTCCAATCGACGCGAGCACAGAATCAGCAAAACGTCCTGGCTCGGCCATCTCGCCCGTGAGCAACCCGGTACGTGCCGCCTTGTCGTGATAGGCTGGGCCGATGCCGCGCCGCGTGGTGCCAATCGTGGAGCCGCTCCGCGCGCGTTCCTCCGCCCCGTCCAGTTCTAGATGAGCCGCCGTGATGATGTGGGCGTGGGTGCTCAGGTGCAGACGCTGGGGCGACACGTCGACCCCGCCTTGCGCCAGCATATCGAGTTCTTCGACCAGCCGCAGCGGGTTGATCACCATGCCGCTGCCCATAATGCAGCGCACACCAGAATGCACGATGCCGGATGGCACCAGATGCAGCTTGAACTCCTGCGCCCCCACAATGACTGTATGCCCGGCATTGTCACCGCCAGCGTAACGTGCCATGGCGTGTGAGTCACGGGCCAGCCAATCCGCGATACGCCCCTTGCCTTCATCGCCCCACTGTGCGCCGATCAGAATCGTGACAGGCATGCAGTTAACTTCCTTCGGCTTGCTCTGAAGCCACTTTGTAACGCGGATCCAATGCCACAGTCACCGCCCGGCTGCCCCACGATTCAACCTCTCCGTGAGGGCCAAAGGCCAGGGCCGCCCCAACACCCAATCCCAGCCCATACGCGCCGGGCAGTTGAGCAATCACGCGCGCCGTCCACTCTGCCTGATCGGTAGTGTAGCCGGGCACTACGAGCGCGTTTGACAACCAGTTCGCGCCCTTGAAAACCCCTTCATTTTCGACGATATACGCGCCAAAGTGTTCAGCGGCGCGGCCCACGGCATAGACCGTCGCCCCCCGGCTGTACGCCTCTTCAATTGCGCGCTGAACGGGGCCACTCAACGCCCCTGCCAACTCATCCTGACGCGGACCATCGCCCACAATGATCACGCCTGCCTCGTTCAACTGGTCATAAAGGACATCCTCCGGCTCGCTGAGGATATCAACCAAGTACCCAGTACGTGCTCCAAGCTCGCGCAGCGCATCCATATGGCGGTCGGCGGTGTCGGCGTCGCTGGCGGCCCAGATATACGCCAGAGGCCCCTGCGACAGCGTGTGGCCCAACATCGACGCCTCGATGCTGACCACATCTTCTGAGTCCCAACTGCCCCCCCCAGACAGCACCAACCACCCGCTGCCCGGACGCCACCGAAAAATATTGACCTGCGGCATTTTCCTCGTTCTCCTGAATCTACTTCCCCGGCTGAGACGCGGGCGCACCGGGCAACACGTATGACGCTACCGCCGATGCCAATAGATCGACGGCCAGTGGAATGGCGGCTTCGTCAAAGTCAAAGCGCGGGTGATGGTGCGGGTAGTCCAGGCCGCGATCGGGATTGGCCGATCCTACGAAGAAAAACGTCCCTGGCACGGCGTTCAAGAAATACGACATATCCTCCGCCGCCATCGTTTTGTAATCGTCAATGACGCGCACATCCGGAGCCACGGCCGCAAAAATCGGGCGCAGGCGCGCGTTGACCTCCGCCGAATTGATGACAGGCAGTGTGAGCTGCTCGACCTGCACCTCGGCGCGTGCATCCCAACCCGACAGCCAGCGCTTCGGCGATGTCCCGGATACGCTGTTCCAACAAGTGGATCACGTCGGTATTGAAGGCGCGAATCGTGCCGCGCAGCCGCGCCGACGGCGGGATCACATTGAACGAGTTCCCCGCTTTGAACTCCGTCACCGAGACGACCGCACATCCACCGGTTTGACATTGCGGCTGACGATGGTTTGCAGCGCCAGCACGATCTGGCTGGCGGCCACGATCGGATCGGCGGCCTCGTGCGGAATCCCGCCATGCCCGCCGCGCCCGGTGATACGCGATCATAAAATCGCCTGCCGCCGCCATCATCGGCCCATCGATCAAGCGCCACCGCGCCGACCGGGACCTCGTTCCACATGTGCAGCCCTAGCGCCACTTCGGGGGCCGGATCGCGCAGCACGCCGTCGTCGATCATCGCTTCAGCGCTCCGCGCCCGATCTCCTCCGCCGGTTGGAACACGAATTTCACCCGCCCCGCGATCTGATCGCGGTGCTCGCTCAGCAGTTCCGCCACGGCCAGCGCGATCGTGGTATGCCCGTCGTGTCCGCAGGCGTGCATGATGCCTGGCGTCTGCGACGCGTAATCGACCTCGTTTTCTTCCTGGATAGGCAGCGCGTCCATATCTGCCCGTACCAACACGGTCGGGCCGTCGGCGTCGCCCTCAAGCATGCCCTACCACGCCGGTCTGGCCGACCCCGGTCTGGACTTCCAACCCCAGGCGCATCAATTCCTCGGCGACGATCCCGGCGGTGCGCCCGACTTCGGAAATCCCAATTCGGGATGGCGGTGCAAATCCCGGCGGCGCGCGATCCACGCCGCCTGGCGCGCTGCGATTCGGCTTTTAAAATCGATCACGCTGGTTAACTCCTGCTCTCTCTTCACCCGGGACGCGATCGCGTTAACCGAGGTGGAATACACGAAACTGCTCGCTGTAACGGGGACCATCGCCCACCAACTCTGGGTCAACGTTTTCGCGCTGGCGTTTTTCCATCGCGTCCATATCCGCGATCTGGCTTTTGTGCTCGTGCAGCGCCGTGATCTTGGTTGCCAGGTAGTCGGTCACGTCGATTTTGGCGTTGGGCTCGCGTCGCCCCGCATAGATACACCCACTTGACTTTGTGCGGCTCCAGACCCTCCTCTCGGTACAGTTCGGAAAAATTCAGGTGATCGCGCGCCGCCGGGAACACGGCGTCGAGCGCGGCATCGCCAATCGCGCGATGATCCGGGTGATTGATGTACTGGTGCCATACCAACGCGCGGTCGGATCGTTGGTGACCACGATGTCCGGGTGCTTGAGGCGGATCAGGCGCGCCAGTTGGCGGCGCAGCGGCAGCGTCGGCTGCAGCTCGCCATCCGGAAAGCGCAGGAACACTACGTCATGCACGCCCAGGCGCGCCGCGGCGGCGCGTTCTTCCACCTCGCGGATTTCCACCAGACGTTCCGAGGTCATAGTCCAGGTCGGCCGATCCCTTGTCGCCGCTCGTCGCCAGCACAAACGTGATTTCGCGTCCTTCCGCGGCCCATTTGGCAAACGTCCCACCGCAGAAGAATTCAGGGTCGTCGGGGTGGGCAAAGATGCCCATGACGCGCCTGCACAGGATGTCATCTGGTCTATCACTCATGAGTGTCAGTTTGTCCTTGTTGTCCTTGATCCTTACGCGGCTTTTGCGGCCGACGGCGGCGAGCGCGCTTCGGGCGGTTGCGACGCGAGGGTTTGAACTCACCCGTCTCGCCCCCAGCCGATCGTTCGTTCCCCTGGTCCTGAACCGAACCCTCGGCGCGATTCGCGTCCTGAGCGATACCGGCCGAGTTCTCCGGCTGTGCTTCGTCAACTTCGTTAACGGACTCGGCGTGGTCGGCCTTCTCCCCATGCGCGCCACAATCACAGGCCCCGCTCTCCTGCTTGGAGCAGCCCGCTTCGGCTTTGGCTTTGAGCGCTTCCCATTCTTCCAGCGGGATGATTTCCTCACGCGTCGACGAAGTGCTGGTTGTCCTCTACCAAGCACAGTTACCGCATCCCGCAGCGGGAATACGTCGATCACTTTGCCTTCGCCGTGGGGCGTGCCGACGCGCTTGTTGCGCTTCGGAAGCTGCTTCCGGGCCTCGACATACTGCTCGTACTCATAGATCAGGCAGCAGCGCAAGCGCCCGCACATCCCTGTGATCTCCGAGGGGTTGAGCGAGATGCCCTGCGCCTTCGCCATCTTGATCGAAATCGGGCTGAAATCGGTTAGGAACGTGCTGCAACAGCGCGGAATCCCACACGCGCCCATGCCGCCCAACAGTTTGGCGACGTCACGCGGGCCAATCTGCCGGAGCTCTACCCTGGCCTTGAAACTGCGTTGGAGCACGGCCGAGCGCAGTTTATTGCGTAGTTCAGCTTGTCTTCGGCTGTGAACAAGAACGTCAACAGGGTGCCATCGAAATTATACTGCGCGGCAACGAACTTCGCGGCCTCGAATCCGCCCGTTTCTGCCGCTTTTTCGCGGCAGGTAATCAGCACCTCGACCTCGCGAGCCTTCCAAATCTTCTGGCTCATCATGTCGATCGGTGTAGCACGGCGCAAAATAGGCTTAAAATCGCGCTGTTCGGTGTCCTCGCCCGGCGTCAAGCAGGTTCATGACCTGCCCCAACTGCGTCCCGCGCGTGGTCTCCACGATCACGTGATCACCGACCATCAGGTCTGGGATATGTTCGCAGCTAAAGTGATAGACTTTGCCGATATCGAAGAACCGCACGCCAGCGACTTTCATAACCACAGTCTGCGGTTGATCTTCGTTAGATAGTATCATGGAACTGCAACCCTTTGAGATAAATTGATGCTCGCGCAGCCTGATTGCTCGCGAACACGTCAACTATAAAAGATGTAACGTACGTTTGCAACAGTTTGCCGTTTCCGGGCTGTTTCAAGACCCCGAACGGGTGGATCTTAACCCTTGGGTCCACCGGTAAATGGGCGCGTTAGCCGATGATCGCGTCAAATTGTAGAAATAGGCCGTTCGGTGTATTCTGGACATGGAGTATGGACGGGTGTCGGGTATGGAGAGTCGGGTATGCTGCGAAAGTGGTCATTGAGACAACACTTGGCAAATCGCCTGGTGGGAATCGGACTCTTGCTGCTGGTTCCGCTGGTGTTTTCCGCCTGTTACCGCGACGCTGGCGACAATGTACAGCCAACCTCAAACCGCGTCGATCTGGCGGATATTGTTCCAACCAATACGGCTACGCCCACCGCGCCGCCGGTTCAGGCCACCGAGACATTGGAAGCCACACCCACGACATCCGGGCCGCAAGTCACGCCCACGCGCAAGCTCGTGCCGACGACGACCCCTGCCGACTCCATTCAACAAGAGTTGCCATCGGCTGTCCCGACCGAGCCCGATACCGCCGCGGTGTTGACCTCTGACACCACCGACACTCCACAGGTCCAACCGAGCTTTACGCCGCTGGCCCCTGCCGAGACGGCAATGCCCACAGCCACAGACAGCGGGATCGCTACGCCCGGCATGAGTGATATTCAGCCGTCCAACACGCCCATTCCCACGATCAATCCAGCGATGCGCCCCACTCCGACGTCAATTCCGGTCGAAGAGAATCCGTGCATCCACGTCGTGACGTCGGGCGACACGCTGTACAGCATCGCGCGTGATTACGACGTGGACGTGGAAGCCTTGGTCGTGACAGATCCCACGCTGTTAGGAGGAAATCCCAACACCATCCTCCAAATCGGGTGGGAAATGCGGCTGCCCGATTGTGAGCTGGACGTCACGTCTACCCCCACGCCAACCACGGAAGCGGGTGAGACTGTGCAGAACACGCCGGTCCCAGGGGGTCCAGTAGAACATGTCGTGCAGGCGGGCGAAGGCATCTACTCGATCGCACGCCAGTATGGGGTCACGCCGCAAGCCATTATCGACGCTAACAACCTGACCAACCCCAACCTGATCTACCCCGGTCAGGTCCTGATCATCCCGGTTGGGCAGTAATTGCGCCGGGTGTCCACGGCCGCACCTTGAATGCTGCGGTTAGAAAACGAATGAGCACCGTTTGAAAAACTCGACGGTGCTCATGTACTTTGAAAACCGGACTGCATGAAACCCAGACCGCTACTTGCCACCATATTTGTTGGTCAGCAAGTCGAGCACGGTCTTGGCGTCGACGGCATCTTTGCCGCCCATCAGCGACAGGCCGCCCAGAAATCCGCTCTTGGACTGGCGGTCTTCCAGGTCCATCGTCAGTTCGTCGAACGCATCAGTGGGCAGACTGTGCAACATCTTCCGCTCCTGATCGTCAAGTTCATAATCGGCCAGAGCCTTCTCCGGCTCCGAAAGCAGTTGGGCGCGATAGGTGGCGTCGGTCAATGCGCGACTGACGATAGTGGTCAAGTGTTCCTTGGACATGATTTTCCTCCTGGGGTGCTACGTGGCGGTGGATGCATCACGTGTATGATAGTGCAGATGTGATTATTGCGACAACTTAGTTTTGTTGATTATAGTATGGGACAGGCGCGTGACCAAACCGTGACCGAGTCAGCCTATTTACGACACTTTTACAGGCTTTTTCCAACCTGGTTACACCTTCACATCCGGCCTATGTAGAGATTCGCGTCATGTCTATGCGTGCCTCAACTCGGTTCTTCAGGGCGATCGCCGCCGCTGCCAGTCTGACTCTGGCAGCCAGTGGGCTCATGCGCAACGCGCAAGCCGCGGCAGATGGTTCGCCCTTGGGCATGGCTGAAACGCAGTTGTTCTGCGTAGACACCACCGCATTCGATGCCTCGCAGTGCGTGAAGCTGGCTCCTCCGGATGATACGCGCGACTCCAGTGGCCCTGTCAAGCCGCGCGGGTACACCGGGATGAGCAACCCAGCGACAGGGGTGATCATCAGTGGGAGCGCCGATGATCCGCTCGCGATGTTTTCGCAGCGCCCGCTGGAGCACTACATCATTCCGGAAGGCGGCACATTCCTCGACCCGCTGCATGACGGGCCACACTACGGCGTAGACTACGCGAATCCGGACGATTACCTGAACGGCAAATCAACATATTTTCGCCCGATCGCTCCGGGTTACGTCACAGCCCGCGCCTCGTGTCCCTATTGCTTTGCTGACGGGGATGCCCAGGGCCGCGTCAACTGGAAATGGCCGCGCTACAACTTTGGGTGGGGTGAGTTGGTGCTGGTGGAAACGCCCTACAGCGCCGAAGTGTCGATATATACGCTGTACGCCCATCTCAACCGCGATTTCGTGGGGCTGGGCGATTACGTAACGACAGACACAGTGTTGGGCGCGGTCGGCACCACGGGCTATTCGGAAGAATTTCACCTCCACGTGGAAATCCGATACGGCCCACCCGGCGTTTTTTGGGCGGCTGATTTTGGCGAATGGGCCACGTTGGACCGCTGGCTCGCCACTATGTTTGTCAATCCAGTCTGGGTCGTATTCCCCGAAAATCATGCCCTGCTGGTTGACGCGCTCAACGAATGGACGACGCTCCGACCACGCCCTGACAAGATTCCCTGACGCCGCAAACCCGCCCCAAACACGATCTATGTCACAGGCGTCCCTCCAAACCGCCGGGAAACTATGCTATGCTGTGATCAGTGCTTGGTTTGAGGGAGGAGTCCGATGGCAGGGGTTCAGTTTTTACACAACGTATCGCTGTTCGCGAACCTACCCGTTTCTGAATTGGAGCCAATCGCTGAGCGGTTGGTCAGCCACCGTTATCGCAAAGGAGAAACTATATTCAGGCAGGGAAGCCCGGGCAACAGCTTATTCATCGTCAAGAGCGGCCTGGTCGAGATCGTCGTGAGCGAGCCGCCCGACCACAAGCAGGTGGTGGCAGAATGTGGTTCAGGGCAGGTGTTCGGTGAGTTCGGCTTGTTGGACGGTTTACCGCGTTCAGCCGGTGCGGTTGCCAGAGAAGCCAGCGAACTACTCAGCCTGTCGCGTCCCGATTTCTTCATCCACCTGGAGCGGCATCCGAACGTTGCGGTCAACCTGTTGGTGCTGCTCAGCCGCCGCCTGCGTTTTACCATGCAACGCGCCGAACCCGAGCACAAGATCATTGCCCCCCTGACCCGGCTGGTTCAGCTACTCACGGAATTTGGCGATCGGTACGGTGAGAGTGACAATGGCAGTCTCCGCCTGCCCCTGCGCCTGACCGTGGGCGAAGTCGCCGGGATGATGGGCTGCCCCCGCGCCGAAGCTGAAACCGCCATACGCGCCTTATGCGAAAAAGGGCTGGTTGAATGGCGCGGTCTTCAATTGACGTTGTGCGATCTGGAAGGCTTGCGTGCCCTGGCTACCGCATGACCGCTCTGGGCCAGGGGTTTCCGCGCTAGGGTGTGCCCGGTGAAGACTTGACGCGCCGCTGCACAAATGAGTAAAACGGGTAGGCCAGCGTTTCAGGGTCGACATGGCCCGCTTCCAGCGCGGCCCGGTTCGCCTGCTCAAAATCCTTGTGCATCCGCTCGACCATTTCGATCTGATTCGTGGACGGTTCGAGCGAGAACAACGCAATCAATGTGGTAGAAGAACCGGGCACAAAGCATAACCACTGCCCGTTCTCCATCTCCGTACTGCGCATCCCGGCGCGGAAGATTTCCGCGGCTGCCGAGCGATAGCTGCTCAACATCGGGATAATCAATTCGGGCTCGATCGCAAACTCGCCCAAGGTTTCGATCGGCATGCCGCTCTTGTTGTCGTAGACGCTCATGCCGACTGCTTTGGCAGTCAGGCGCTTTCTCAGGTGGAGGGTGTCTTCCGTCTCAGTGATGGCATTGCGCCACGCAGTAGGATCGGTTTCCGCGATGAGCTGCCCCACCGTCATGATCTGCCGCTGATACCGATCATAGAGTTTGTGGAACTGAGTGCGGTTGATGATCCCGTCGGCGAATTCCTGCACCAACCGGCTCATCTTCTGATGTACCTGGGCGATGAATTCCTGGCCCTGGTTGACGTTATCAATCGACGTTGTGTCCGGGAAATCAGATGGACTGTTGTGCTGCTCACCCATGGGAGCATGCTCCTGTCAGCTTACCAAACCAGATTATAACTTTCACCCATTATAGCGGAAGACGCGCGCTTATGGGAATTTTCTAGCCTCAGTTTTGCCCGTTTCCGAAGCGCATCGGGTCCCCGCTTCCCGCACGATCGACATCCCGAACAAGACCCCGACATTTGATCGGTAGACAGGCCCATTGTCCTTGTGGTAGACTACCCGTAATAGGTTATCAAAGACCTTTAAAAGGGTAAATATCCTTAACGTTACAGGGTAACAGGACTGCAATTCCAATCGTGGGGAGTGTGGGATAATGACAGGACACCTGGATCCCATCAAGATCGTGTGCATTGAAGACGACGAAGAGATGATCGAGCTCGTCAAACTCATCTTGTCGCGTCAGGGCTATGATGTTATAGGCGCAATGGGGGGTGAAGAAGGCCTCTCGATCGTGTCGCAAGTCCAGCCCGACCTGGTGCTGCTCGATCTGATGATGCCCGAGATGGATGGCTGGGAAGTATTTCAACGGATGAAGGCTGACGAGCAGATGAGCCGTATCCCGGTGATTGTGGTGACGGCCAAGGCGCAGAGCATCGACAAAGTGCTCGGGCTGCATATCGCCAAGGTCGATGACTATATCACTAAACCGTTCGGCCCTTCGGAGTTGTTATCTAGTGTGCTGCGCGTCCTTGAAGATGCAGGTATCCAGGCGCGCGAAGCGAGCTGAATGCCGTCAGGTTATACAGGCAGACATGGGCTGGGGTGCGAAAATCGCACCTCAGTTTGATTCGGCCCATGACGTTGGGGAATGGGATGGTTAGAAGGTCGCGCCATCGCCCAACATCCAGTAGAATACCCCTCAGTTTGAGTTTGGTGCTTAAGGAAGAGACTATCAACTATGCGAGCCACTTTACAATCCCTCCTGGCTGCCGATGCGCCCATCGTTGCCGACGGCGGTATGGGCACCATGTTGTTCGCGCGCGGGCTGGAGCGCGGTGAATCGCCAGAACTGTGGAACGTCGAGCGCCCGGACGATGTACGCGCTATTCACCGCGCCTACATCGAGGCGGGCGCGCAGATCGTCCTGACCAACAGTTTCGGCGGGAGTCGGCTGCGCCTGGGGACGCACGATCTATCCGAGCGCGTGAGCGAACTCAATGGCGATGCCGCCCGCCTGGCACGTACCGAAGCGGACGCGGCCGCCGCGCCGGTCGTCGTGGGCGGGTCGATGGGGCCCACGGGTCAAATGCTGGTTCCAGTGGGCACACTGCCCTTTGAAGATGCGGTGGACGTCTTTCGGGAACAGGCTGCCGCGTTGGTCGAGGGTGGCGTAGACGTGTTGTGGATCGAAACCATGTCGGACCTGGAAGAAGTGCGCGCGGCGGTTGAAGGCTGCCAATTGGCCGCCCCAGGGATGCCGGTCGTCACGACAATGACCTTTGACACGCGCGGGCGCACCATGATGGGCGTTACACCTCAGCGCGCGCTGGATGCCATGGGCGAATTCAATGTGATCGCTCTGGGTGCCAACTGCGGCAACGGGCCGGATGAGCTCGAAGCCGCGCTCGGCAAAATGGCCGCGGCGGGGTCATCGCGCCCCCTGATCGCCAAAGCCAACGCCGGGGTGCCTCACATGGAGCACGGTGTGACGGTGTACGATGCGACACCAGATGATATGGCGCTCTATGCGGTGCGTGTGCGCGATATGGGAGCCCGCATCATCGGCGCGTGCTGTGGCAGCACGCCCGACCACGTGCGCGCCATTGCCCAGGCGATTAGGCCATCGCAGCGTTCAGGTTGATGTTCCGCGCATGGTGGAAAAAGCATGCCAGCAGAGACAAAATAGGCGGCGTCCGCAGAATGCTCTGTTGGCCGCTGCGGATCGCGGCGGTGAAAGTCTTCGCCAGAAACAGGGACGCGCCCGGTCGCCACGCAGGCGGGCAAATCGTGCTACACTTATGAATGCGGTGGGTGGTATGTGTCCGCAAGCGATGCTGCTGGTTAATTTTGGATACCTTGCAGCGAGGATTTGGGCCCAATGCGGTGGGCGAAACAGCTTGAGCATTTTTGCCTAGGGGGTCATGATGCGACCAAGACTTTTTTCACCCTTACGATATACGTTTATTGTCGTGTTAGTCCTGGCTCTGGTAGTTATGGGCTTGAGTGCAGCCATCACGCCTGCGCGCGCCTTCCAGAGCGGGAACTTGTTGCAAAATCCCGGCTTTGAAGAGCCTTATATCACGCTGAATAATGATGCCTCGCTGCGGGTTGCCAGCGGGTGGCAGCCCTGGAGCCTCGCCGCAGGCGACTCTTCAGCGATCAATGCCCGGCCCGAGTACAAACCCGCGCCGCCCAACCGGATACACTCCGGCAGTGCCGCGCAGGAATACAACACGTTCTTTGCGACGCATACGGGCGGCGTGTACCAGCGGGTGCCGGTTACACCCAACACCGAGTTGCGTTTCACGATTTACGTGTACGTATGGTCGTCGGCTTCCTTTGCTAACCCCGACGTGAGCGATGACCCGAACGACGTCATTGTCAACGTGGGCATCGATCCCACCGGGGGTACAGACGGCAACAGCCCGAACATAGTCTGGTCCTCGGACGCCGAATTTTACGATGAATACCGTGAATTGGGGATCAACGCGTCCTCGGTCAACACCGCCGTCACGGTCTTTGTGCGGAGTGCACCGCAGGGTTTCGTAGGAACCAGCAATATCTACCTGGACGACGCCTCACTGGTCGTTTTAGGTTCGGCGCCGCCCACGGCGACGAACGTACCCACGGCCACGCTTGAATCAGGCTTTGAGCCTACCCAGGAAGGCACTATCACCCCCGTTCCCAGCTCGATCGCGAGTTTCACGCCCAATGTTCCTGCCACCGCCACACGCACGCCAACACCGATTCCTCCCATAACGACCGCAACACCGGTACTGCCGAGTGATTTCAACGGCACGGTGCTGTACACGGTCGTTTCGGGAGACACGGTGTGGGGCATCGCGCGGCAGTTCAGCAGTACGATGGACGCCATCATTCAGGTCAATGGCCTGTCCAGCAACGGCTTCCTCAAGATCGGGCAAGTGTTGGTCGTACCCGTGCGCGGCACGACGACAACGCCGCCCACCCTGACCCCGGTCGCCACACAAGTGAGCACCGGCACCGGTGGCACAACGGCACTCGGTTCCTATACAGTGAAATCGGGCGACACGCTGTCCGGAATCGCAGCGCGCTACAATACCACTACCGCCACGCTGGCCCAATTGAACAAAATCGTCAATCCGAATCTGATCTTCCCCGGTCAGGTATTGGAAGTGCCGGGAGCTACCGTACCCACTCCGCAGCCGACGTTAGTCCCAACGCGTGTCCCCACCCAGGTGCCGCAGCAGCCAACCGCCCCAGCACCGACGGCGGTGCCTGCCACGCGGCCTACGACGCATGTTGTCCAGCCAGGGGAAAACCTGTTCCGTATCGCACTGCAATACAATCTGACATGGGATGTTCTGGCGCGTTACAACGGGCTGTATAATGCCAACGCGATCTTCCCGGGCCAGGTATTGAATATTCCGTGATGAGTGACCGGCGAGTCGTGCGTAACGCTGCGACAGGCGAAAAGGTCCTGGCGCGGGTCAAATGGTGTCGGAGTTTCTGGTGTCATTTTCGAGGCTTGATGCTGCGCCGCGGTCTTGCCGAAGACGACGGGCTGCTGTTCGTGTACGGCCGACCGAGCGTCAGCCAGACGTCGATCCACATGTTCTTCGTGTTTTTCGCGATTGCGGCGGTGTGGATGGACGCAGATGGCACGGTGATCACCGCGAGCCTGGCGCGCCCGTGGCGCCCGTACTACGCCGCGGCCCGACCTGCGCAGTACATGATCGAAGCGCGCCCATCGCTGTTGGAACGCGTCAAGGTTGGGGATCGGCTGGTGTTTGACGAGAGAGCGCCGCGCTAGCCGCGTCACTTTCAACGAGAACAGACTTGGGGGCAAGGGGCAGCGACACTTTTACCGTCGAACCCTTGCCCTCTTCGCTTTGCAGCCCAATGTGGCCGTGATAGCGCTCGACGAGCGTCTTCACGGTAGAAAGACCGATACCCGTGCCGGTAATTTGTGCGTTCTTGGCGTTCTTGGCGCGGAAGAACTCGTCGAAGATGTGCGGTAAATCTTCAGCCGGGATCCCGATCCCGCTGTCCGCGACCGTCACTTCCGCCGCGCGCGTGACCGGATTGATGGCGTAGTGCACCGTTACCTGCCCGCCCTCCGGCGTATACTTGATCGCATTGTTGATCAGGTTGCCTAGAATCACCTGAAGCCCGACATTGCCCACCATGATGATACCCGGATCGTCGCAAAGCTGGCGGTCGAGATGGATATGTTTTTGTTCGGCGTTGGGCAGCTCGCGCTCGATGATCTTTTCCAGGACGTTGCGCAGGCTGTCCGGGGCCAGCGGGGCTTGGGCGGTGCTGGCCTCCCGGCTCATGGCGAGCGTTAACAGGTCGTCGATGAGAGTGCGCAGCCCATCCAACCGGCTGATCACGCGCCGGATGATCGCGGCCTGCTGTTCGCTCAGCTCCCCGGCATAGCCCTGATCGATATTCTTCATGAGCGAGATACCCGCCGCCAGCGGCGCGCGCAGCTCGTGGGTCGCCACACGGACGAAGGTCGAACGCGCTTCGTAAAGCTGCCGGATACGTTCTTCGCGCTGCCTCAGCCGCTGGACGATATGGGTCACCAGCTCAGACAGAGTGAATACGGTTGTCCCAAAGAAGAACATCACGGCGGCAATATAGGTGCTGTTGCGATACAGGTCGTGGCCAATGTCAAACTCTGCGATCGTGACGTGCGACAGGCCACCACTACCTTCGATCCAGGCGATCCCGCCTACAATCACAATGACGAGCGCCGTCAGGCTGCGCACCTGCCAGGGCAGTAAAATGATGCCCGCCAACACGGCATGCACTACGAAATAGATCAACGCCGGGCTGGTAATCCCGCCGGTAAAATGCACCAACGCAATCATCGCCAGCCAGTCCAGTAGAATTTGCCCCCAGGCGATGCGCTGCAACCGGCTCAGACTGTCTTCCCCCCGCTGGCGCGCAGCGGCCAGGAGGGTGTTGTAACCCAACACGAGCAGCCCGATACACACCAGGGGCAGCACCAACAGGTGGATGCCCAGCGCGACGCGTGCAAATACGGTGCCAGACAAAATACTAAACCCGGCTACCCATCGCAACGTGATGAGCAGCCGGATATTTTGACTCAGTTCTTCGAGCGTGGGCTGCAAAACATGGGGTTCTGGTGAACTCTCCGGCGATGTCTGTGCCGTAGTACTCATCGAAAGCCTCGCATCAGAATCTATACCCTTCACCAGATGCGGCGTCGACGATCATATTACGAAACGCAGCCAGCGGATCATACCACCCCACCGGCCAAACGACCATGCCGGGGACAATATGGTCCGCAGCCAAAGACCGAACCTCCGCCAGCGACAGGCTGACGGTTACATCAACCGCGAAATTAACTTCATCAATGCCTGCGGATCGACCGGTTTTTCGAGAAACGCGTCCACGGGCAAGTAGTCTTCGTCAGGGCCAAAACGCAGCGGCGTAGTCTGGTGGACCGCCGTCAGCATCACGATCGGGATCTTCTTGTGCGCATCCTTCGCGCCGGGCCCGTGCAATTTCAGAGCCAGTTGGAAACCCGCCGTATGGGTATCCATCATCACATCCAGGATGATCAGATCCGGTTTCACTGCGTCTACCGCGATCAAACCGCTATCCTGCGAGTGCGCATCGGAGACTTCGTATCCGGCGCTTTCCAGCGGCATGCGTAGCGCCAGCACGACATCCGGATCGTCATCAATGATCAAAATTTTCTTCGCCATATGTATCGTTACTCCTGACCTCGTTAATCAGGGCATCTATCAGAACCGGTAAAGCACGTTCCACCGCCGGGCTGAGCGGATCGTCCCAATCCAGGCATTGCGGCTGGACGCCGAAGATCACCACTTCCGGAGGCAGACAACCCAAGGCATCCGCCAGAGTCAATGCCCCCGCCAGGTCGGTCTGGTGCAAAGACAAACAACTGACGTCTTGCCCCAGAATGCGCACATCACCCCACACAAAGCGGCGAATTGTGCCCGGCGATTGTGCCATCTCAACCGCGTCGATCACGATGACGCGCTGGCACCCTTCAATGACTGGAATTAACCCCAATCCATCGGTGCCGCCATCGATCAACCGCACTCCCGACGGGAGATCGCCCCGCGCGCGAAGCTGCTCAACCGCGACAATGCCGACCGCGTCGTCGCCCAACAAGGGATTACCTACACCCAGAATCAGCGTACCGCACGCGCTTTGATCCACCATAGCCTACCGCTGTCTCTGCCTAGTGTAATCGAGAAGAGATCGAGAGACGCCCTCGCTTACCCCTGGAACGTCTCTCACCTGCTCCCTCGCAAGAGCGCGCTATTGGCCAACGAACTCAACGTTGAGGAAATGCGTTGAGCACGAAATGCACGGATCATACGCGCGTACCAACATTTCCATCTTCAAACGGATGGAGTCTTCAGGTTCGGTCAGCAGGGTGGGCACCAGGGCCCGCATATCCCGGTCTATATTGGCCAGATTTTGCCCGGTCGGGATAATGCAGTTGGCTTCTTCCACCAACCCATTTTCGCCGATCTGATATTCATGGAACAGCACACCGCGCGGGACGTCACACGCCCCCACGCCGCGCGCACCCGGTCGCAAAGTGACCTGACCCGGAGCCTCTGGCGACACGCCACGCTTGAGGAGCTTATCCAACAATGCGATGCTGTCATCGACGCAGTGGACGATCTCAACAACCTGGGCAGCGCTGTTCATGTAGGGCCGGTAGCACGTGGCCTCCAACCCCAGATGTTCCGCCGCTGCTTTGGCGCGCGGGCCAAGCTGGTCATGCTTCAAATTGAAGCGCGCCAACGCGCCCACCATGTAACTGTCCCGGTTGAAAGCACAGTGCTTAGCCGTGGCATGCGGTGACAGCCGTTCGTTGGTCACCTGACGGTACTCATCGGTCGGCAAGGTGCCAACATCCGTGCTGCCGATCATCCCATCGATGAAGCCGTATTCATCCGGCTGGACCAACCCGATATACTCTGTTTCGCGCTCGAAGGTCGGCCACGGCAGCGTGCCGAACAGCTCGACCGTCGCGTCAACATCGGCGATCAGTTCTTCCGCCCGCTCGCGCAGTTCTTCCAACGTTTCGCGCTCCGGGAAGTGTGTGAAGCCCCCCACCGTCATCGCGATTGGGTGCGTATGCCGCCCCACAATTGCCTGGCAGAGATCGCCGGAGAATTTTTTCATGCGCAGCGCGCGCTTGACGACGTCGGGATGGCTCGCTGCCAGCGGGATCACACTGCCCACGCCCAGAAAATCGGGAGCGACCAGCATGTAGGTGTGCAGGATGTGGCTGTCGAGCATCTCACCGTGAAACGCCAGTTTGCGCAGCATCACAGTCTGATCGCTTAGTTTGACATTCAGCGCGTGCTCGGTCGCCCGCAGGCTAGCTGTGGCGTGCCCAATCGCGCAGATCCCGCAGATGCGGCTGGTGATGTGCGACGACTGGTGATAGGGACGCCCGCGCAGCATCGCCTCAAAGAAACGCGGCGTTTCGACGATCTGAAGCTCGCAGCGCTCGATAGTTCCGTCGCGCACATCTACGACGATATTGCCGTGACCTTCCACGCGCGTGACGTGATGTACGTTGACCTTGATGTTTTCTGTCATGGTCGTCAATCCTCCTTAGGCGCGGCGAACGTTGACGTTGGGAGGGGCTCATCTTTGACCGGAGAGATCGTCGTCACAACAGGTGACTTCTTCGGCCATGTGCTGCATCTGATAATGGTTGAACATGGTCAGACGCGCGTCAATGTCGGCATCGGTCAGGCCGTGCCCGCGCAGAATCTCGCGCATGTCGGCGAAATTCGCTTCTGGATGCCACCCCCGGCAGCCTTCGCAGCCGTCGCCGTAGGTCGGGCAGATGGCGTTACACCCGGCGCGCGTGATCGGCCCCAAACAGGGCTTGCCGAGCTTGTTCAGGCATTCGTTTTCTTTCAGCTTGCACTCGACGCACAGCGGGTAATCGGCCAGACGCGGCTTGCGCCCCTGCAAAATCAGCTGGACGATGTGCAGAAATTCATGGCGATCGATAGGGCAGCCGGGGATGACGGCGTCGACCTTGATCACCGCCGAGATGGGCCGCGCCGGGTAGCTCTCGTAAGCCTCTTTGCCGTTCTTGCCATAAACATACGTCTGGACGTTTTCGATGGCCCAACGGTTCTTCAGGCTGTTGACCCCGCCCAGGTGAGCGCATGCGCCCAGCGCGACGACCAGCGCCGCCTGAGCGCGGATCTTGAGCAGGCGTTCTTCGTCGCTGCGGCGCGTGCAGGACCCTTCAATAAACGCAACCAGGTAATCTTCACCTTTTTCGGTCATAGCTTCGCGAAACTGCACGATCTCGACCAGGTCCAGCAATCCCAGATGCGTTTGCAGCAAATCGACGACGGTGAGCTGGCAGCCTTCGCAGCTCGTGAAGTCGAAGAAAGCGACTTTAGGTTTCATCGACATTAGAGCGCCTCCTCAAAGGCCAGCGCTTCAGCGTAGGTCCAGGCCGGACCTTCCTGACAGCTATAGCGGTGGTTCACCTGACAGTGGCCGCACTTCCCGATGCCACATTTCATCCGGCGCTCGAAGCTCATCCAGATTTGTTCCGGAGTCAAGCCTTTGCCCAAGAGCTCCATAGTCACGAAACGGTACATCACGGGCGGGACCCACAGTGATCGCCACTGTCTTGTACGGGTTGACGTCGACATGTTCAAACAAGGTTGTGATGACGCCGATATGGCCGAGCCAGGTATCATCGGGATGATCGACCGTGACCCACAATTCGACGTCTTCGCGCTCATCCCACTCCGCCAGCGCATCGCGGAAGATGATTTCGCCGGGATTCTTGCAGCCGTACAGAATGATCAGACGGCCGAAGCTGCGGCGATCGTCGAGAATCTCGTCGATCAAGGATCGCGCCGGAGCCAACCCCAGGCCGCCTGCCGCAATCAAGACATCCTTGCCTTTGTAGCTGTCGACCGGGAAGCCGCGCCCAAATGGCCCGCGAATACCGATTTCGTCGCCGGGCTTCAGCGTGTGGATCACGCCCAGTCAGGTCGCCTGCATTGCGGATGCACAGCCGGAAGGTTTCGCCTGTGCGGGACGGCGACGACATCACACTGATGGGCGCTTCGCCCACACCGGGGATGGACACCATCACAAACTGTCCGGGCACATGCCCCAAATTCTGACCATCGGGCAGGCGCACCGTGAAGATCTTTTCCATTTGGGTTTCGATCTGCACGTCGATGATAGTGGCGATGGTCGGGAGAAACACCGAGGTATGCCCATCGTAACGCAGCGGCGTGGTGGTCGTCGTCAAGTTGGTTGTTGTGTGCAGCATGGGTATCCTTCCTCGCTATACACCCGTTTGCAACTGCATCTCATCGTGCAGCGCATTGAGCGTGCCAGGGATCGTGATGTCCACCAGGCAGGCGCGCTCACATCGTCCACAGCCGGTGCATCCGCTCAGCCCATGAACCTGTTTGATGTACTTGCCCTTACGCATCAAACGGTGACGCACGCGCGATGCCTTGCTTCCAGCGGAAATTGTGCCCGCCCGCGACCAACGCAAATTCATGCAGTTGGCACGAATCCCACACGCGCACACGTTCACCGGATTCCATCGTGATGTCGGATTTCGTCCTGCACGTCGAAGCAGAAACAGGTCGGGCACACGTTGGTGCACGATCCGCATGCCAGGCAGCGCTCGCCCAATTCCTGCCACATCTTTGCCCGGTATCCGAGCGTGAGCAGCGATGGGGTTTGGTCCCGGCTCATTTTCAAACGCATGCGGAAGCGCGGCCACTTCGCAGACTGCACCTGCCCCAACTGCTGGATATCTTCCTTCTTGGCCATTTGGGCGAAGGCATGATCCAGCAAGAGTTGTTCGCCGCGCGGCGTCCCCGCGTCCACCATGTAGTGATCGCCCATATCGGTCATGTGCAGGTCATACACGGGTACGGGGTTGAGGGTCCCCATGTCTTTGCAGAATGACGCCTCGTCGCAAGGGTGCAAGCATTCGATGCCGATTATATATATCTGCTGGCGACGCGCCTCGTAATGCTCATCTCTAAAGCCTTCGGAGAAGACTTTATCGTAGAGCATGATGCCGTGCATATCACAGGTATGCACCCCAAAAATAACAGTCGGTTGAACATCCTGATATTCTGGGCGGACCTGGATATGTTGGACGCCCTGCGCATCTTTCTCTGTGTCATAACGAAAAAGTGTTTCGCGCTGGGGTAAAAAGTATTTCTTTGGAGGGAGAATAGTTGTCGAGTAGTCAAGCTCAAGTTGCCCTGGTTGGGTGATGTCGTCGAACGCGAATCCGGTGATCGGTCCGGACTGGCCCCACCACCCGAAAGTTGGCTTGTAATGACTTGACGAACTCCGGCAACCTCTCTTTGGATAGGATATAAAGACTCATGTGTTACTCCGCCAAGGCTCCGTTGGTCGTCACGAACGAAAGCAAAAGAGTCTGTCATCAAACGCATACAGACCTTCGGCCACATTCTTAGGGTAACAAGCTCGTCGTAACACCCACAGTGGCGCATGACCATGTTTGATATGACGTAAATCACTTTTGTGAAACTCCACACAAACTTGAGCGAAGCAAGAACGTTTTCACCGGTGATCGCCCCCGCTTCCGTGGCCGTTTGCCACTCTTATCACCAGATGCTTATGATTTACATGAGCACACCCTGTTTCCCAAGAGGCGAATCGCGGGAGGTCAAGAGGACTCACGATGAAACGGATCACGTTTACGGCGGCGCTGCTGCTCCCGATGGTTTTGGTGGCAGCGTTCGCGCCGTATCGCCAGCTTACCAACGATCGTCTCCAGCACAGCCCAGCAGCCCAACCTGTCCCTTATCGCCTGGTGGAAGTCGCCAAAGGGTTCACGCGACCGCTGTTCGTGACGGCTGCCGGAGACGGATCAAACCGCCTGTTCGTCGTGGATCAGGACGGCAAAATCTGGATCATCGCAGACGACACGCGCCTCAGCACGCCATTCCTGGACATCTCCGGGTTGGTCAGCCAGGAGGCGCTGGGCAGCGGCTACACTGAGCGCGGGTTGTTGGGGCTGGCCTTCGATCCCGCTTACAGCCAGAACGGGCGCTTTTTCATCAATTACACGGATCGATCGGGGAATACGGTCGTGGCACGTTATACCGTTTCGCCCGATGATCCCAACCTTGCCGATCCGAACAGCGCCGTCTCGCTGATGTACGTCCAACAACCGTATGCCAATCACAACGGCGGAAACATGATATTTGGGCCCGACGGTTATCTCTATATTTCGTTCGGTGATGGCGGTTCCGGCGGCGATCCTCAAGGGAATGCGCAGAATCTCAGTACATTGTTAGGCAGCCTTCTCCGGATCGATGTCAGCGGCGATGAGGGATATACCATCCCCGCCGACAATCCGTTCGTCGGGGACAGCAACGCCCGGCCCGAAATCTGGGCATGGGGCTTGCGTAACGCGTGGCGCTTCAGCTTTGATCGCGAAACGGGCGATCTGCTGCTGGCCGATGTCGGACAGAATAACTGGGAGGAAATCGACTTCCAACCCGCCAACAGCCCTGGCGGACAGAACTACGGCTGGAATGCGTACGAAGGCACGCATGTCTATTCCGGTCGCCCGGCAGCCTCGGACGCCGTAGGGCCGATCCTGGAATACTCACACAGCAGCGGGCGCTGCTCAGTGACGGGCGGCTACGTCTACCGCGGCACGCAAATCCCCGGCTTGCAAGGCTATTATTTCTATGGGGATTGGTGTACGGGCACGATCTGGGTCGCGCATCCGAACGCCACAGGCCAATGGGAGGCTACCGTTTCGCTCGAATCGGGGCGGCATATCAGTTCATTCGGGGAAGACGAAGCGGGCGAGATGTACGTCGTCGATCAGGATGGTACGGTTCTGCGCATAGAGCCATCTTAGCCAAACTACACAGCCCCATTTACATTACGTATAAAAACGCCCTCAATCCTGACTGTCGATTGAGGGCGTTTCTTTCTCTTCACGCGCACGGCCCTACGACGTCGGCGTCTCCGGGGGGAGAGCAGACTGATCAACGCCCTGCAATGCGCGACGCGCGTCCGCCACACAGGTCTTGCTGGCAATCGTTACCAGGTGATCCCCGCTCTGGATAATGGTGTTGCCGTGCGGGATGATCACACGCTTGTCGCGCCGAATCGAAACCAGGATGCAGTCGTCGGGAATTTTAGCCGCGATCTCGCGCACGGACTGCCCCACGAAAGGATGTTTGGCGCCAATGTCCGCCTCAAGCACTTGAATATTACCCTCGTGGGCCTCGCGCAGTTCCCGCAGGCGCGAACTCGCTTCCTTACGGGAGGCAATGGCTTCCTCGTACGCCCGGATAATATCCTCACGGCGCAGCACGCCCACCAGCTCACGATCATCTTTGCGGCTGACAATGGGCAGCCGCCCGATCCGGCGCAATCCCATTCGCCACAAAGCCACACTAACCGACTCGTCGGGATAGCCGATAGCCAGGCCATCCGTCGTGGTGACGTCGTTGACCGTGTACTTCTCGAAATCCGGCTGCACGATCGCACGCTCAAGGTCGCCCAGGCTCACCACGCCATACAATTTTCCATCCTCATTCAACACCATGAAGCCGTGATGGTGGGTTTTCTCGAAGAGTTTGGCCAATTCCTTGAGCGGCATGGTTTTGGGCACGGAGTTGACGTGCCTGGTCATGGCGTGTTCTACCGTAACCCCTTCCAGGAGGTCGATATCGCGTGAGCTGCGCGTTGGAATCTGGGCCTCATACAGACTCTTGTACTTGGTGCGCCGGGTCAGCGAGTCTTGTACGAGATAGGACAAGGTCACGACCAGCGCCGCTGGGGGCAATAAGTGGTATCCGCCGGTAAGTTCTGGCACCATCAACAGCGTGGCGATAGGTACGCGCCCTGCTCCGCTAAACACCGCCGCCATGCCGACCATCACGAATGCCGCCGAGGACTGGTGGAAGACCTTGGCCATCACGCCACCAAGCATCGCCCCAACGAACAGGCTCGGAGCAAAAACGCCACCCGAACCACCGGACGCCACAGTAAGCGACATCGCGATGATTTTGACGAATATTAGGGCAAAGAGAAGCCCTAACGCGATGTGCCCGTCAATCGCATCCTGAATCCACCCATAACCGCTGGCCAGAATTTGCGGGTATTGCAAAGCGATCAAGCCGACGAACAGGCCACCGATAGCTGGCTTGACATGGTTGGGGATGGGGATACGCAGAAAGGTTTCTCGCGTTTTGTAGAAAATGTAAGGCATGATCGCGCCGACTGCACCGCCCGCGACACCCAACACCGCGTATTCCAGGTAGTCGCCTAGTTTGTCCGCCCCCAAGTCGGAGGCCACGACGAACAAGGGCTCCCAGCCAGAAAACGCGCCTGTGATCGTATACGCCACTACCGACGCCAGAGTCGTGTAAAGCAGCGCACCCGTCTCAAACTCCATATCAAAGTACAACACTTCGATGGCGAAAATCGCCGCGCCAATCGGAGTTTTGAAGACAGCCGACAGCCCTGCCGCCATACCGATCAGAATCAACATCCGGCGTTCATCTTCAGATCGGTGGCGGAAATCGGCGTAAACCGATCCAAGACCAGCCACGATCGAAGCCGCCGGACCTTCACGCCCGGTCGCACCACCCGACCCGATAATAACAGCCGATGTGAACGCCTTGAGCGGCGGCACACGCGCGGCAATAGCCCCCCCGGCCTTGTGGAATGAGTGGACGACGCCATCCGTACCGTCGCCATCCGCCTGAGGAGCCAGCCAGTAAACCAACACCCCAGAAATTAGACCACCCAAAGCCGTCACTAAGGGGATCAGCCACAACCCATGTGAACCAACAACCTCGACGAGCTGGCCGCCTTCGCTTGGCAGGCCGGGGGCTTGGTAGCCCGCGATGCCTTTCAAAAAGACATCTTTGGATACGTCGAGCATGAAAATGAAGATATTAGCAGCGGCACCACCAATCACCCCCAGCCATAAGGAATCCAATACCAGCCGGCGCTGCCGTTCGTCAACGAGACTAAACACCGTCCCTCCCTGTAGAAGACATTCGGGGCATGGCCCGGGCTTTCCCGGTGCCTCCAATACCCGAGACACTTACATTAGCGCGAGACTACGTCTCTCGCAACAGCATTTTAATCTGTGCTAACAGATCAGGGAAGTGGAAAGGTTTGGCAACGAAGCCGACAGCCCCCGCCGCGATCGCCTGCTCGCGATCTTCTTCGGCTTCAAGGGCGGTGATCATCACTGTTGGAGCTTCGCGGGTACGTGGATCGCTTTTGAGGGCGCGGCATACTGCAAACCCGTTCAGGCCACCCAACCGCACATCAAGCAATACGAGATGCGGCGGGTCGCGCCGCGCCAGCTCCAGAGCTTTTTCGCCGCTATTCGCCAACACCACATCATACCCCGCCGCTGATAACACTGCTTCAAGTACCTCGCGCGCCATCCAATCGTCATCAACGATCAGAACGCGCTTACCTGTTCGCCGTGGGGACTCCTCTCCCATGATGCCCGCCTCGTAATCATCCGCGCGCGCCTACCTCGGACAGACGTAATCTGACATCCGCCGCAGTCCAGGTTTGCAGCCCGTCCAGCACAATCACCGGGCTTTCGGAAGCACTGGAATCGAGTAACCACTCATCATGGCAGGCTTCAAGCTGCTGCAAATAGGCCAGCGCAATGTTCCGTTCTTCGGCGCGCCCGCGATCTTGCAGACGCTGAAAACATTCTTCGGCAGGCGTCCGCAGATAGACGATTGCGTCAGGAATAGGTACAGACTGCCGAAATTGCTCCCAGAAATTGACATACAGCGCCCATTCCGTCTCGTCCATGAAGCCCTGCCGATGCAGATTCAACGCAAATACATGGCGATCGCAGTAAATCGACCGCTCGAAAACGGTAAGCGCGCCGTCCAGGGGTTGAGCTTGCACGGCCTGCATACGTGTCACAAAAGCACCGATTTGCAGCGTAAACGCCCAGCGCGGCGTATCCGCGTAGAAGCGTTCCAGGAGATTGGCGGCAAACCCGCTCTGCCAGCGTTCGACCGGTTCCGGCACAAACTCAAACCCGTTATCAGCCGCCAACCGCCGCCCAAGAGTCGTCTTTCCCGCCGCGATGTTGCCTTCTAACAAAACGAGCATAATGTCTGTGCTCTCCCACCAGGGCATAAAGTCACCGGCGATCCTCGCGCTGTCGCCGGTGACCCTGTACACATCCACCTTGACTGTTGACTCGATCCCGCTGTGGGCCCGGCCACCAGGCAAGCTTAATCGTGTTTGACCCCACGGACGATCGCCAGTTTGACCTCGCCAATGGCGCGTGTCACCTCGATGTCACGCGGACACGCCGACGTGCAGTTAAACACCGTACGGCAGCGCCACACGCCATCGGCATCCGCCAGGATTTCGAGGCGCTTATCGGTCGCCTTGTCGCGGCTGTCGAAGATGAAGCGGTGCGCCTGGACGATCGCAGCCGGTCCCACATAATTTCCGTTTGCCCAGAAGCTGGGGCACGACGTCGTGCAGCACGCGCACAGAATACACTTGGTCGTATCGTCGAAGCGCTCGCGATCGTGTTGGGTTTGGAGACGCTCGCGTCCATCGGCGGGCACGGGATCGTTGTTCTCGTAGTAGGGCATCACCGAGCGGTAGTGCTCGAAGAATGGCTCCATATCCACGACGAGGTCCTTGATCACGCGCAGACCCAAGATCGGCTCGACCTGAATTTTGACGGTGTCCCCATCGGACAACGAATTGACCAGGATTTTGCACGCCAGCCGGTTTATGCCGTTGATGCGCATGCCGTCCGAACCGCATACGCCGTGCGCACACGAACGGCGGAACGAAAGCGTGCCGTCCTGTTCCCACTTGACGCGATGCAGCAGTTCCAACACCCTGTCGGTAGGTTCTACGTCACTCAGCGTATATTCCGCCCAATAGGGTTTTTTGTCCTTTTCCGGGTTAAAGCGCCGGATGCGCAATATTGCCTGCATAGGAATCCTCTTCCATCTACCGCACTAATAAACGCGCTCTTTAGGCTTGAATTTGGGGTCTTCCTTGGCCAGCGACATATCCACCGGCTTGTCATGATTCAAGCTGATGCCCCCATCCTTCTCGCGGGACGCCAGGGTGTGGACCATCCACTTTTCGTCATTGCGCTTGGGGAAATCCTCGCGGGAATGTGCCCCCCGGCTCTCTTCGCGAGCCAGCGCACTGACGGCCGTCACCTCGGCCATGTCGAGCAAGCAGCCCAATTCCCACGCCTCGAACAGGTCGCTGTTGAAGCGCTTGCCCCGGTCATCGATGGTGAGGTTATTGTGATACTCATCCTGAAGCCGCCGGATATCGTCCACCGCTTCCTGGATGCCTTCCGCCGTGCGGAACACACCCACATGCCGCATCATCGTATGCTGCATTTCGCTGCGAATCTCGTAGGGTTTGCGCGATCCGTTGGCCTGGCGAATGCGATCGAGCGATGCCTGAATTTCGGCGGCGGGGTTGGCTGGCAGCGGCGTGACGCTAGCTCCCTGGCAATATTCTGCCATGTGCTTGCCTGCCCGGCGTCCGAACACGATCAGATCGGTCAGGCTGTTGGTGCCGAGGCGGTTGGCTCCGTGTACGCTCACGCACGCACATTCGCCAGCCGCGTAACACCCGTGGAGCGGAGTCCCCTGCGCATCAAGCACGACGCGCCCATGCAGATCGGTGGGAATGCCGCCCATGCCGTAGTGCGCTGTCGGCTGGATCGGCATAGGTTCCTTGACCGGGTCCACACCCAGATACGTCCGGCAAAAATCGAGAATATCGGGCAACTTACTTTCCACGTATTCACCAGTGATGCGCCGGGTTTCGCCCGCCTCAGCCAGATAACGATTGACCGTTTCAGGTGTGACATCGAGATGGACGTAGCGTTTGCCCTTGATGCCGCGCCCAGCTTCGATTTCAAGGTAAATGGCGCGTGACACGACATCGCGGCTGGCGAGGTCTTTGATGTGTGGCGCATACCGCTCCATGAAGCGCTCGCCGCGGTCGTTGAGCAGCACCCCACCCTCGCCGCGTACGCCTTCGGTGATCAGAATGCCCATCTTGTAGATGCCGGTCGGGTGGAACTGGAAAAACTCCATGTCTTGCATGGGAACGCCCCGGCGATAGGAGATCACGTTGCCGTCCCCGGTGAGCGTATGGGCGTTGCTCGTAATTTCCCACACACGGCCCCAGCCGCCCGTCGCAAACAAGACCGCCTTGCTGTGAAAGATATGCAGCTCGCCGCTGTCAATATTGACCGCAATGACACCCGCGACCGCATCGCCGTTGCGAATAAGATCGACGACGTGGTATTCATCGAAGAAATTCACGTTATTCTTGATACACTGCTGGTACAGGGTCTGCAAAATCATGTGCCCGGTGCGATCGGCCGCGTGACATGCCCGGCGCACCGGATCCCCCCCGAAGGCACTTGTATGGCCGCCAAATCGCCGCTGCGAGATGCGTCCTTCCGGCGTGCGATCGAACGGCAGGCCCAAATGCTCCAGCTCGACCACGGCATCAATCGCTTCTTGCGCCAGCACCAGCGCGGCATTCTGATCGCTGAGATAATCACCGCCCTTGACCGTGTCGAAAGCGTGCCATTCCGGGTGATCTTCTTCGAGATTCCCCAGCGCAGCCCCGATCCCACCCTGAGCCGCCCCCGTGTGGGAACGGGTCGGGTAGAGCTTGCTGATCACAGCGGTCTTCACCTGGCGAGAGGCATTCAGCGCTGCCATCAATCCCGCGCCCCCCGCGCCAACAATCACTGCATCGAATTCGTGTGTTTGCATAGTCGTCCCCTAAAGCGTCCGGCTTACTGCCCAATTGGAAGGCTAGAATTTATGTCCTGCGCAATCTTATAGGCGGTCGCATCCACCCCGGCCAACAACGCCGCGACTCCCAACACAACCAGCGCCACAGCGCCAAATACAATCGCCCAGTTCAAGGCGCGATTAACCAGCGGGGCGTGGGCATAATCGTTCACGACGTAGCGCAGACCGTTGAAACCGTGGACCACCACTAGCGCCAGCAGGAGCCCGTCGTAAATGCGCCAGATGGCCACTCCGGCGACCAGCATATCCCATCGCTGTCCTACAAATTCGACGGCCTTGCCGCTCTGGTTGACGGTGTCCGTCCCAATGACATCGATCCCGCCTCCGGTGATATCAAAAACGCCCTGCAACACGTGCATCATCGCCAGGTGCCCGAACACCAACGGGAGAATCAACACGCCGGAGATACGCATAAACGCCCACAGTGACGATTCGAAACGGCCCGGCAGTGCGAACACGCCGCCGCTGCGCACAATCAAGCCATACAGCGCCGAAAGCACCAGAGCTACGACCATAACCACCACAAACCCGATGGCGAACTGCGCCTGGGTTTTGAGAATTTCGCTCAGCCCGGCAATATCGCGTCCCTTTGTGCCGTAAAAGTCGGCTACATGGCCCAACATCAGCCCAAAGGTGGGAGCCAACACAACGACCGTCGCCAGAAAGACGAAATTGCCCGCCCGCCCCTGATAGGACCACCACTCCGGTTTGTAATCGAACAGAATAATCCGAAGTCCATTAAAGGCGTGGTAGACTACACACGCGATCAGAATGAATTCGCCGATCGTGAACAACGGGCTTTGGTATTCTCGGATAGCCTGCTCATAATCGTTTGGATAAAAGGCCGCCCACGATGTATCGATCACGTGCAGCATCAGGAACAGCAGCGTACCCAACCCGGCGATGCGGTGCAACGCCCAGCTCCATTGGCCGAGCTTGCCCCGATAGCGCAGGGTTTCTGTAACAGTAGTCACCAACGTGGTCATGACGATTCAGCCTCCACTAAGTAGTGTAAGGAATCTCCGCGAATACAAATGCCAACACGTGCCAGCGCTTTCACCTTCGGACCTCACTTTTATACGACAGGTTATCGGACAGGACCAGCCCTGCTCAATGCCAGATATTGTGAAACCAATGATAAGAAATTCGCAAAAATTGTTTGTTCCCAAAATAACTAGCTGTTATACTCTACCATCAGAATAGGCCATGATCAACCCACCGGCATCTGCTGTTCACCAGTGCCTGAAACCCTCATTTTCGCCCTATCATGGCTGCTTTGACTGGCTCATCGACTCGACTCAATAAGCCGGCCCATGTGTAATGGTCCCATTTCACCGCTTGCAGGAGATTCTCTACAATGGCAGAAGAGCAGAAAAAAGGTTTGGAAGGTGTAGTTATCGCTGATACCCGCCTGAGTCGGGTACAAGGTGATATTGGCCGGCTGATCTACGGCGGATACGAGATTCAAGACCTGGCAGAAAACGCGTCGTTCGAAGAAGTCGTGTTTCTGCTGTGGAACAACAGGCTGCCCACGCAAGCCGAATTGAAGCAACTCACAAAGACTTTGGTTGACAGGATGGCGCTCTCGGACGCCATGTTGGCCCTTCTGAAAGCCTTCCCGGCCAATGCTCATCCTATGGGTGTGCTGCGCACGGCCGTGTCCGCGCTGGGGACATCACGATCCCGCTGCGGAAGACAACAGCCCCGCCGCCAACCAACACAAAGCGATTGAACTGACCGCCAAAATCCCGACGATCATCGCCGCGTGGGCGCGCATTCGCCACGGGCAACAGCCCGTCGCCCCGCGCGCGGACCTGGGCTTAGCCGCCAATTTCGTCTATATGCTGCACGACGAAGAACCCGACCCTGTCGAGATCGCGGCCATCAACGTGTACCTGGTGCTTCTGGCCGATCACGGCATGAACGCCAGCACGTTCACGTCACGCGTGGTCACCAGCACAGACGGCGATATGTACAGCGCCGTCACCGCCGCGATCGGCTCGCTGAAAGGCCCCAAGCACGGTGGCGCGAACGAAGCCGCGATGCGTATGTTCGCGGAAGTCGCCAAGGCCGAAAGCCCTGCCGCGTGGTTTGCCAGCGAGGTCAAGGGCAAGGGCCGCAAGATTATGGGCATCGGCCACCGCGTCTACAAAGCTAACGATCCGCGCGCCAGCGTCCTGAAGAAGCACGCCGAAGCGATGTGCAGCGAGCTTAACAAATGCAGCCTGCTCGCCGTGGCACAAGCTCTAGCCGATCTAGCTGCGGCGGACGACTACTTCATCGAGCGCAAGCTCTACCCCAATGTAGACTACTACAGCGCGATCCTGCTGGACGCCATCGGAATCGAAACCGACATGATGACGCCGCTCTTCGCCATGTCGCGGATTGCGGGTTGGTCCGCGCACATCATCGAACAGTGGAACGACAATCGCCTGATCCGCCCGCGTGGCAACTACGTGGGACCCGATCACCTGGATTGGGTACCGCTGGACCAGCGTTAACCCGCGCGCCCATCAGGACGTCACTCGACCGGTCAGGCTGTCTGAGCACAGCCTGACCGTTTTTGTTGGCCTATCAACACCGTACCGTCTTGTGTAAGCGACGGCAGCGTGCTAAGGTCTACGATAGATGAACCTGACTTACCGAAAGTAGTCTTGCTGATGGCCAAAGCCCGCCTGCGCCCTATGGGTGACTTAAAACTCTCGCTGTCGGAAGCCGCCGCCGAACTCCGATCCGGGCAGACGCTGGCCCTGGGCGGCAGCATGCTGTACCGGCGACCGGTCGCCTTCGTATTCGAGCTTCTGCGGCGCACACCCCCACCTGACGACCTCACGCTGCTGTGCTTCACCGCCGCTTACGAATCCGATTTACTGGTCGGAGCGGGCTGCGTGCGGCGGGTGCGCACGTGTTATTTTGGGCTGGAAGCCTTCGGACTGGCCCCCATGTTCACCGAAGCCGCCGCTCAAAACCGCCTGGAAATTGTCGAGGAGACGGAAGCCAGCCTGGCCTCCGGTATACGCGCCCAAATGTCGGGCGTGGGCTTCATGCCCTCTACAGCGTGGCTGGGCACCGATTTGCTCGCGCTGCGGCCCGATGTCAAAACCGTGTGCGATCCCTACAGCGGAGAAGAACTGGTGGCTTTCCCGGCTATCCCCTGCGATATGGCCGTCATTCATGCTCTGGTAGCGGACAAATATGGCAACGCCCGGCTTAATAAGAACCTGGGAATCGATCCGGAGTTGGCGGCGATCGCGTCCACAGTCATCGTCACCGCCGAGACGGTAGTCGACTCGCTCAAAGAGGATGTCGATCTGCCGGGACCGCTGGTTACCGGGGTGGTTGAAATCGCACGCGGCGCATGGCCTACCTCCTGTTATCCATATTATCCCATCGCGGGCGGAGAAGTCCTGCGCTATGTCGAGTCGTGCGCGAACGGTCACTTTGACCGCTACCTTGGCGAGACGATCGCACCAAAGCATTAACTCTCGCCGCCAAAACGTGCGTATAATCTTCGACAGACCTAATAACACACTTCGGGAGTCTGGCTCATGTGGCAGAGCACATTCTACAAAAGACTGTTGGCTGCCAGCCTGGTGCTGGCAGTTTTATTGGCGATTGCGCTCAACGGGGCCTCTGGTTGGGTCACTATCCTCAGCCCGGTGGCCGAAGCCCAAAGCAACCAGCCCGCTGACACAGTCGATCTGTTCAAGCCATTTTGGGAAACCTGGCAGCTTCTGCATGACAACTACGTCGATCCGCTGGATGACAGCAGTCTCGTGTCCGGCGCAGAAGACGGATTGATCAGCGCCCTCAACGATCCGGCCTTCAACCTGCCGGTGCCTGCCGTGCCTGCTGACGTCACGACCGACGATGAGCGATTCGTGCCATTTTGGGACCTGTGGACGACTGTCCACGACCAGTATCAAAATCTGGACGATAACGCCCTCATGGAAGGCTCGCTGCGGGGCATGGTGGCTTCCATCGGCGATCCGCATACCGACTACATGGACCCGGAAACCTTCGCCCAGATCAACGAGAGTATGAGCGGTGAATACGAGGGGATCGGCGCGACGGTGGATCAGGATCCAGCTACCGGCGGGTTGGAACTGGTCAGCATCATGCCTAATTCACCCGCCGAACAGGCCGGACTGCTGCCGGGCGATACGATTGTGCGCGTCGAAGGCGAGGATGTGACTTCGCTCTCGCAAAACGAGATTGTCGCACGTGTGCGCGGCCCGGCGGGCACGCCGGTGCGTCTGGGCATTCTGCGTCCGGGCGAAACAGATATTCTCAAGTTTGAGGTGATGCGCCAGAAAATCGTTGTGCCGAGTGTCGTCTCTCGTGTCCTCAGCGACGACATTGGTTACATCCGGCTCAGCCAGTTTGACTTCAACTCAGGCCCCGAAATGCGCACGGCGCTCGAAAATATGGACGCCAACAATCTGAAGGGTTTGATTCTGGATGTGCGCGGCAACCCAGGTGGGTATCTCACCACCGCTATCCAGGTCGCCAGCGCGTATATCCCAACCGGAAACATCTTGATCGAGCGTGGGCCGGACCGTACGACGGAGCATCCCGCCCTCAACAATGCGATCGCTCCGGATGTGCCGATGGTAAT
The DNA here is from genome assembly GCA_963826505.1 of uncultured Chloroflexia bacterium. Taxonomy (GTDB): domain Bacteria; phylum Chloroflexota; class Anaerolineae; order Aggregatilineales; family Aggregatilineaceae; genus CAWGXG01. Next base: position 155,427 of record CAWGXG010000008.1, on the reverse strand, counting down.
TCTAGTCGACCAGGGTAGCGCCAGCGCTTCCGAATTGATCGCCGGGGCACTTCAGGATCACCAGCGTGCTACCGTCGTTGGCATGCAAACTTTCGGCAAAGGATCCGTACAGTCGTGGCATCAACTGTCCAACGGCGGCGGAGTTCGCATCACGATTTCACGCTGGTATACGCCCGATAATCACTCGGTGAGCGACGTCGGTATTCAGCCCGATGTGGTCGTGCCGTTTGACCCGACCGCCACCACGGGAAATATGGACAACCAGCTTGCTGTCGCGGTTCAGGTGCTTGAGGGAACATACACCGCACCAACCGCCCAGGATCAACCATCAGACCAGGCACCGGAGTAGCGATTTAGTGCAATTTTAAGCGAACTCTTATGCCGATCTAACTCGAGTGCAGTACAGTTAGCATGAATGGGGATGACTACTCCGCCCTGGAGCACATCCCCTCATGCATTAATTGAATCAATCCAGGGCTCTCAAGGAGAGAGTGCGCGATGTTCTTCTTCGACCCGACCTATATCCTGCTTGTCATGCTACCAACGCTGGTTATCAGCGGGTTGGCTCAGGCTTGGGTGCGCGGAGCCTATCAGAAATGGAGCGCCATCCCCAATACGCGCCGCGTCAATGGGCAGGAGACTGCAGAAAATCCTGATGCGGGACGGCGGGATCAAGCCGGTTGACCTGGCGATGGCAAAAGGCGAGCTATCCGATCACTACGACCCGACACAAAACGTCGTGCGGCTGTCACCGTCAGTCGCCACGCAGGCTTCGGTGGCATCGATGGCGATTGCGGCCCACGAATTCGGGCACGTGCAGCAAGATCAACAGGGCAGCCCGCTGATGGCCGTGCGCTCGCTCTTGGTGCCGGGCGCAACACTTGGCCCGCAGATCGGTTTTGGCCTGATCTTCGCAGGGCTGATCCTCAATATCACCGGGTTGGCTGTCATCGGGCTGATCCTGTTCGCAGGCACAGCGGTTTTCACGGTCGTGACGCTGCCAGTCGAGCTGGATGCTAGCCGACGTGCGTTGAAACTACTGCGCGAAACCGGCCTAATCGCCAATCAGCAAGACGCGGAAGGCGCGAACGCGGTCCTGCGCGCGGCAGCCTTCACCTACGTGGCAGCGGTGGCGACCTCCCTGCTTACCCTGCTCTACTACGCCATGCTGGTCTTTGGCGACCGTCGCCGATGACGATCTCAGGCTAGTCACAATGACGCTTTCTACTGAACCTGCCGCCGATTACACGATCGATGAACTGATTGCAGTGTGTATCGCGCGGCAGGTTCAGGATGGCGACGTGCTGGCGCAAGGGCTGGCCACGCCCTTAGTGGCAGCAGGTTACGTTCTGGCTCAGCGCACCCATGCTCCTCACGTGTTCTTCGCTTCGGCGGTGGGCCAGGGTGTCGTCCAGGAAGCGGCCCCGCTCGGTCTGGCGCGCACCGAAGACATGTGGATCGGCAAAGCGCTGGCCTCAACGAGTTTCATCACCCTCTCGCTGGACCTACTGCCCACCGCCCAGCCCAAGGAATTCTTCCGACCTGGACAGATCGACTCCGCAGGCAATTTCAACAACATCGCTTTTGGGGATGATTACCATCACCCGCGCCTGCGTCTGCCCGGCAGCGGTGGCATCCCAGACGTGTCGGTCTATTCGAGCCATATGTATATCTATGTGCCACGCCATTCGCGCGCGGTGTTCGTCCCCCGGCTGGATTTTCGCAGCGGGCTGGGCCACGACCCGGTCCGGCGGCGCGGCAGTGGACCGCGCTATTTGGTGAGCGATCTGGGCCAATTCGACTGGAAAAACGGGCGGATGCGCCTGGTAACGTTTCATCCTGGTGTGACCATCAGTCGTATTCAGGCGAAAACGGGTTTTGAGCTGGAGATTGCGCCGGAGATAAGCGAGACGCCCGGCCCCACTGCTGACGACATCCGGCTGCTGCGCGAGGATATCGATCCATTGGGCGTGCGCCGTTTGGAAACACTGGCGGGATCGGCCCGCCGCGAACACCTGCGGTCGATTCTCGCGCAAGAAGGCGCGCTCGATGTGGACGCGCCAGATCCGAGGTAGCGTTATTTTTCAGTCACTACGCTGTGGACGGGCAACAACACTTTGAAAGCGCTGCCGGGCAGCCGCTCTTCATCGTGCCCTTCGCTTTCGACCCACACCAACCCGCCGTGCGCTTCGATCGCCCCTTTGACCAACGCCAATCCCAAACCTGGGCCGCCGCCCTTGAACGAGGTTTTGCTGGACGAATGCAGCGAGACTTCGCCGATCTGGTAGAATTTTTCGAAGATGACTTTGTGATGCCGTGGATCGATGCCGATGCCGGTGTCCTGGATCACAACCGCGACTGCCGATCCCATTGACTCGACGTCAGTTTGCCAATACGTCGCGGTGATTGTGCCGCCGTCGGGCGTGTATTTGATCGCGTTGGCGAAAAGCTGGTAGAACACTTTATAAAGCAGACCGGGATCACCCTCGATATAGGGCACTTCGCCAATCTGCTTGATGAGCAAGGTCAGGTGGCGCTGTTCGAGCGCCGTTTCGAGTGAGTGCCTGAGCTCGGTCAGTACGCTTTGCAGCAGTACCGGCACGCGCGACACTTTGAGGGTATCCGTATCAATTTTGGTGATATCCAGCATGCTGTTGACGATCTCGTGCAGCCGCCCGCTGCCACGCATAATCCCATTTATAACTTCTCCCACTACGGGATCGCGGGCGACCACTGGGTTATTGCGCAAAACGTCCGCGTAGCCCTGTATGACGGTGAGGGGCGTGCGCAGTTCATGCGCGGCAATCTCAATGAAATCGAGCTTGGCTTTGTCCAGCCGCGCCAGGGTGTGGTAAGCCTCGCGCAGATCGGAGAGCGCCGTTTGATCGTTCGCGCGCAACCGGTCAAAGGTCGTACGGACCATGCGCCACGCGAGGTTGGGGCTGGACGCCATCAAATGCTCGAACACCTCACGATCAAATTCAAGCACCGTCGTCTCTTGCGTCGTGCGGACATTGGCCGAGCGCGGCTCGTCCTGGATAAGCGCCATCTCGCCGAAGAAATCACCGGCTACGCTGTGCCGCAAGACCCGTTCTTCGACACCGTCAAGATGCTTCGTGATCGCGACTTCACCGCTCACGATGAGATAAAACACGTCCTCAAAAGCGCCTTCTTTGCAGATTAGCGTATCGGTCGGATAGGTGCGCGTCCGGACCAAGCCCCCAAGCTCATCCAATGCGCCCGGTTCAAGATCAGGAAACGCCTCATGCAGCTTTGCGACAATATTCAGTTCCATCCGGACCTCCAACTCGGCAGCGCGATCATAAAAAGTCTAACACACTTGCCGGACGGAAAACAGTCATCACGATTTCAACTAAAATCTAACGCGGGATCAACTGATGAGTTGATCCCGCGATGAAATCTACTCCAGAGAATGGTAGCCGTTACGGTGTTACTCGCTCAAGCAACGCGGCCGCACGCTCGGCGACGGCTTCCGGCGTCAGGCCATACTGCTTGTAAATCTCTTTATACGGCGCAGACGCCCCAAACCGGTCGATCCCTACGATCTCGCCCTGCATGCCGACCCATTTCTGCCAGCCCAGCGTTACACCGGCTTCGATGGCCACACGGGCTGTGATCGTGGGAGGCAGCACCTTATCGCGGTAGTTCTGCGATTGGCGTTCGAAGCGTTCCCAGCTCGGCATGCTGACCACGCGCGCGCCGATGCCCTTTTCGGCCAGCAGAGCCTGGGCCGCCAGAGCGATGTGAACCTCTGACCCGGTGCCGATCAGGATGACATCAAGCTTGCCGTCAGGAGCATCCTTCAGCACATACGCGCCATGATCCACGCCTTCGAAAATCGGCAGCGACGGATCGAGTACGGGCAGATTCTGCCGGGTGAATAGCAGAACAGTGGGATGGTTCCGGTTGCGGATCGCGCAATGCCAGGCTGCCGCCGTTTCGTTGGCATCGGCGGGCCGGATCACCTCAAGATGCGGGATCACGCGTAGGGACATCACCTGCTCGACGGGTTCGTGCGTGGGACCATCTTCGCCGACACCCACACTATCGTGCGTGAAGACGAAAATAGGCGAAAAAGCGCTCAACGCGGCTAGACGGATCGGCGGGCGCATATAGTCGGCAAATACAAAGAACGTCGCCGTGAAGGGAATTAACCCGCCATGTACGGCTATCCCGTTGGTGATACCACCCATGGCATGCTCGCGTACCCCAAAGCGCATGTTCCGGTTGCCATAGCTCCCGGCCTCAAAATCGCCCGAGCTTTTGATGTACGTCCGAGTCGAAGAATCCAGATCCGCTGCGCCGCCGAACAAGCCAGGCAAACGCGCCGCTAACGCATTGATCACCTTGCCCGACGCCGCGCGTGTCGCGATAGCACCATCGTTCGGATTGAACACAGGCAGGCCCGCGTCCCAGCCATCAGGGAGTTCCCCGGACAGCATCCGCCGCCAGGTCGCCGCCGACTCTGGATTGGCAGCCGCCCAGGAGTCGATTCGCGTCTGCCAGGCGGCTTGCGCCGTTGCACCGCGCGCCACCGCTTCACGGAAATGGGCCAGCGCATGCTCAGGCACGTAGAAAGCAGGCTCTTGCGGCCAATCGAGATTCTTCTTGGTCAGGGCGACTTCGTCCGCACCCAACGGTGAGCCGTGTGCTTCCGAGGTCCCGGCTTTGTTGGGGCTGCCATAGCCGATCACCGTTCGCACCATGATGAGGGAGGGCCGGCCCGTTTCAGCCTGGGCATTCTTGATCGCAGCGTCGATCGCGTCCAGATCGTTACCGTCTTCGACGCGCTGGACATGCCAGCCGTACGCTTCGAAGCGCATGCGGACATCTTCAGTGAACGCCATGGCGGTCGGACCGTCCAGCGAAATCAGGTTATCGTCGTAGAGATAAATCAACTTGCCGAGTTGGAGATGTCCAGCGAGGGATGCCGCTTCAGCCGAGACACCTTCCATCAAATCGCCGTCGCTGACGATGGCATAGGTGTAATGATCCACGACCTTATGATCGGACGTATTGAATTGAGCGGCCAGATGGCGCTCGGCGATGGCCATCCCGACACCATTGGTGAAGCCCTGGCCCAATGGCCCGGTCGTCGTTTCCACACCAGCGGTCACGCCATATTCGGGATGGCCGGGTGTGCGACTCCCCCACTGGCGAAACTGCTTGAGATCGTCGAGCGACAGATCATACCCGGTGAGGTACAAGAGCGCGTACAGCAGCATTGAGCCGTGCCCCGCTGAGAGCACGAAACGGTCGCGATCGGCCCACTTGGGATCGTGCGGGTTGTGCTTCAGGAAGCGCGTCCACAGCACATAAGCCATAGGTGCTGACCCCATAGGCAGACCAGGGTGTCCGGAGTTGGCTTTTTGTACAGCATCGACGGCCAACATACGGATCGTGTTGATGCAAGAGCGTTCAAAATCGTTCATGATTATCCTTCCACATAGCGTAACAGCAGGCGCTTCAGTCGCCCGCGAATTTCAGTTGAATTCCCCCGCCCCGTAGAATAATCACCGGCAGCGCGATCGATTGTATCACCTTGCGGCAACTACGCATAAATCGCCTTGTGTGTTAAGCTATCACACAATATCCGGACATGCTGGCAACAACGCCAATTGCACAGCTATAGGCCAACACGTATGAATGACCAACACGACAATCAATACGATGACGATCTGTATGATGAATACGATCTCGAAGACGACGCAGACGACATCGAAGCCTATTGCATGACCTGCAAGCAAAAGACCGTGATGGACGATCCCGAACCGATCTGGACGCGGCGCGGCGCACCGGGCATGCGCGGGATATGCTCGATCTGCGGAACAGTGGTTTTTCGCATGGGTAGGACGGCGGCTCACGGGAAGTTGAAACGCCCGCAGCCAGTTCAGGTCACCGAAGCGCCGGGTGGCGGCAAAGTGACGCGCCGTGCCCATACCAATGTCACCTTCATCAATTACAGCGTAACAGACGCGGAATTTGCAGAAATCCTGGCGGAAGACCTGGGCCGGATCGGCATCCACACCTGGTTGGCTGGCAGCGATGTCGATGACGTACACTGGGCGACCGGCGTGCACCCGGCGCTGGTCGAATGCAAAAACATGATCGTCGTGCTGTCGCCGCTGGCGATCCGGGCCACCAACGTCACCGAAGCGCTGCGTTTTTTCGTCGAAGCACGCAAGCCGATCGTCGTCGCCCAACTTCAACCCACCGAGCTGCCGGACGACCTGCGGCGCAAGCCGCGTTTCGATTTCAGCGGCGACGATTATAAGCAGCAGTTCCGCGAGATGGTCCAGGCCCTCAGCGTCTGAACTCCACACGCCGGGAACAGGCCATGACTTACGCCAATCCGCCGGAAGTACGCGTCTCAGCGCCGGGCAAACTCATGCTGCTCGGCGAACATGCTGTCGTGCATGGGCGACCCTGTCTGGTCACCGCCATGGACGCGCGGCTGCACATGACGCTGGCGTGGGCCGACCCTCGCGACTCCACCGTAACCATCCACGCGCCAGATGTCGGCGTCGATCACGTCACTGGAATGCTGAACGACGTGTTCAGCGGTGGGCAGGCGTGGGCCCGCGGGACACGCTTCATCGAGAGTGCGCTGGCGCTGTTCCGCGACCGGATCGGGCTGGCGCGCGGCGTGTCGATCGAAACTCACAGCGATTTCTCCAGCCAGCTTGGATTAGGCAGCTCGTCGGCAACAGTGGCTTGCACGATGTTCGGGTTAGCCCACCTCACAGGCCAAGAACTCCCCTTGCGCACCCTGTTCGACCTGGGATTGGAAGCGATTAGGCGCGTGCAGCAAACCGGCTCGGGCTTTGATCTGGCGGCGGCGTTGTACGGCGGCACGTTGTTTTACGGCGGCAGCGAGCCGCGCGTCATCACGCCGCTGAATAGCCCCTCTCTGCCCCTGGTGGCCGCCTATTCCGGTATCAAAGCCGACACGCCGACCTATGTACGGCGCGTCAACGATCGCCTGGCCGCCTATCCCGCCGCGATTAACAGCGTGTTCGACGCGATGGCGCGCCTCGTTGAGACGGGCCAACAGGCCATCGTCCAGGCTGATTGGGCGCAATTGGGCACGCTGCTCGATATTGGTCACGGGCTGGCGCACGCGTTGGGCGTGGATGTACCCGAAACGTCGACGCTGTGTTTCAGCGCGCGTGCCGCCGGTGCCTATGGCGCGAAGCTCAGCGGCGCGGGCGGCGGCGATTGCATCATTGCGCTGGTTCCCGACGACCGCCGGACCGCTGTCGAAAGCGCGCTGGAAGCGGCGGGTGGTCAGATCGTGCGCGTAGCCCCGCACGCGCCCGGCGTGCGGGTTGAACCCGCGTCCCCAGAGGAATGAACCGCATGAGTCTGCGTAAAGCCACCGCGCAAAGCTGCGCAAATATCGCCTTCGTGAAATATTGGGGCCGCCGCGATCACGCGCTACGCTTGCCGCTTAATAGCTCGCTCTCGATGAACCTGGACCACGCCACTACGTCGACGACTGTTTACTTCGATCTCAAGCTTGAGTCTGATGAGGTCACGATAGACGGCGAAAGTGCTACAACCCAGGCCGCCCAGCGCGTGTCGGACCATCTCGACCGCATCCGGTCAGTCGCCGGGATCGTGACGCGCGCGCGCGTGACCTCGCGCAATTCTTTCCCCATGGGAGCCGGAATCGCCTCGTCGGCATCCGCCTTCGCCGCTCTGACGGCGGCGGGCTGCGCGGCGGCCGGGTTGGCGCTCGATGAACGAGGGCTAACTATCCTCGCCCGGCTAGGATCGGGATCGGCGTGCCGGTCGATCCCCGCGGGTTTCGTGGAATGGTACACGGCAGACACCAGCGCAAACTCCTACGCAGAGCAGATAGCCCCTCCGGAGCATTGGGCATTGTGCGATCTGATCGCGATCGTCCAAACGGAACACAAAAAAGTGGGATCCAGCAAGGGGCATGAACTGGTCGGACCCAGTCCCTTTGCGGAAGCGCGGCTGGCGGCGGCGGAGCGCGCGCTGCCGATCATTCGCGCGGCGCTGCTGGCGCGCGACTTCGCGACATTTGGCGAAGAAACCGAACAGGAAGCCATCCGCATGCATGCCGTCGCGATGACGTCGCAGCCCAGCGTGCTCTATTGGTCGCCGGAGACGGTGCGCATCATGCATGGAGTCCGCGAGTGGCGCAGCAATGGGCTGGCATGTTATTTCACCATAGACGCCGGGGCCAACGTCCACGTTCTGTGTGAAAGTCCGGACGCCCCGACACTCGAAACGCGGCTGCGCGCGCTGTCGGGTGTGCGCGACGTGTTGGTCAATGCGCCAGGACCGGGCACACAGATCATCGCGGAGCACCTGTTTTAGCGCGTGGAAAAACAAAAAAGCGGCGCTCCATTGGAACCACCGCTCTTTGCATACCCCCACTGGGACTCGAACCCGGGCCTCTGCCTCCGGAGGGCAGCGCTCTATCCACTGAGCTATGGGGGCGCGATCTGCCGTTTATTCTACCCATATTGAGCGGATCGTCAAGATTGGGCTTGCTCCTCATCGTCCTCGTTTTGAGCGGGCGCACTCTCCCCCGCCGGATCCTCCAACATCGGAGCGACTTCCGCGTTGCTGGCGCGCTGGAGTTCCGCGCTGGCGATCTTGAGCAGTGCATTGATCCCGCCGCCACCCGCATAGACTACCTCGTGATCCAGAATCGCGGGGTCCATGAAGACCGGCATGGGGGTTTTGAGTCCCAATGGCGGGACAGTGCCAATCGCGTAACCGGTGAGATCGAGCACCTGATCGGCGTTGGCCAACCGGACAGCTTTACAACTCACATTCAAGCGTGTCGCCAGTTTGCGCTGATCGACGTGCCGCGTCCCGCAGCCATATACGAGGAAGGGCCGCTCATCGACCAGGAACACCACCGATTTCACGATCTGGCTCGCGTCCACATCCAAAGCCGCCGCCGCTGCCGGAACTGTCGGTGTGGGCGCCCCGGGGTACACAATTTCGCCCTCGATCTCGAAATTCTCCAGATACGCCTGTAAATTCTTCGGGGCCAGGGGATGCTCTTCGCTGGACTCGTCCATGCTCACAAACAGCAGATCCACACCCTGCCCGGCGAACCCCATCAGGTCTTTGCCCGCCGCCACTCCTTCAGGCGACACCAACGCCAGATCTAGCACGTCGAAGCTTTCGAAAACAACGTCTACTATCCGATGAAAATGCGGCTGCCCAGCCGGGCTGCCCGTGACACTTCCCTCGTCAATACGAATCACACCCGGCAGCTTGCGCAGCAGGGCAATATTGCGCTTGTAACGCAGATCGAACTGGTCGGTCTTGGTCGTGCTATCGAACAACAGCACAAGCTTGAACATTGAGATTTGTCCGCTTTCTGACGTAAGTCCAGCACATGATCAGGTGCCGGGTTAGGTCCGGTCGCGCCGGAAACTCCGGCCAAAGATAATACCCACTACAAACGCAATCATCACAGCCTGCCAGGGCTTCGATTGGACGACCTGGGTGGCGTTGCCGGTCATCTGATCGATAGTGTGGCCGTGCAGATAGACCGCCGCTCGTTCCAGGCTGCGCGCGATCTGCTGGGCCTGCCGGATCGTAACGTCGTCCCCCGAGCGGAACGCCTCCGAACGGATACGCTCGGCCGCCGTAATGAGCTGGTCGGCCGCCGTGTCTTTGGTGGCGTACACGCGTTGAATCACACTGCGGCGCGCCTCACGCAGTGGGGTACTAGGACGCGCGTCATCAACTCCGTCCGGGTGAGCACCATTATGATTCGTCATGCTTAACCTCCACGCCCACGTTGTTGCAGCGGCTTAAACGTGCTACTATACGCAATAATATTGACACTAATCGCGGTATTGCAAATATTCGTCCAGAACACGAGCCAACGGGTGGACCATCATGAGCACTCCCAATCTCCCCTACCCCCGCCAGCCGTCCGCTTCTTATCCTTATGCTCCGCGTCGTCACGCCAATCCGTGGGGTTTGCGCCTGTTTTTGCTGACCATCACGGGCACCCTGCTATTGTTCTTTGTGTTGGCGATTATCGTAGCGGGCTACGAGTTCGTTCACCAGGATGAGATTTACCCCGGCGTTTCGTCGGTGTTGGGCGTTGACCTGACCGGGATGAGTCGCCAGGAAGCCATCGCAGCCCTGTCCAAACAGTTCACGTACGCAGACAACGCCACATTTGTCTTCCGTTACGGCGATGCCCAGTGGGAATACACCGCCGCCGATCTCGGTGTGAAGTTGGACGCGGAAGCCACCGTAGACGCTGCCTTCCGCGCTGGACGCGAAAGTGGCGGGCTGGCTAACGTGCTCAAGCAGCTTGATATGCGCACCAACGGCTACCCTGTCACGCCGGTGATCACGTACAACCAGTCCAGCGCTGAGCGTATCCTCAACGACATCGCGGTCACGTTCGTCAACCGGCCCGTGATCGATGCGACCCTGACCATTCGCGATGGGCAGGCCGTCTCGCCCCCGGCGCAGATTGGCCGCGCAGTCGATGTTCCGGCCACGTTGAGCGCCCTGCGCAAAGAGATCGTGGGGTTGAGTGAGCACAGCGAGATTACGCTGGTCGTCAACGAAACGCCGCCCAGTGTGTGGGACGCCAGCGCCGCCGCCGATCAGGTCAATCTGATTCTGTCTGCCCCTGTCGAGTTCTATATGTCGCCGACCGATGGCACGGCGCAAGGTCCGTGGGTAGCCCAGATTCCGTCGCTGGAAAAAATGCTGGTGATCCAGCAGGTCAGCGAGGCAGACGGCACGGTGAGTTATGACGTATCGGTCAATCTGGACGAGCCGCGTGCATTTCTGAATGATCTGGCTCCCCAGCTCGCCTTCGAGCCCGCTAACGCGCGCTTCACCTTCAACGACGAGACGCGCCAGCTGGAAGTCATCCAGAACAGCGTCGACGGGCGCGCGCTGGATGTCGAAAGCACGCTGGCCCAGTTTGATGCTGCCGTGACTTCGCCCGACCCGGCCAACCGCCGCGTACAACTCGTCTTCCAGGACATCGCGCCAGACGTCAGCGACACCGCGACGGCCCAGCAGTTAGGCATCACCGAAAAAGTCGTCCAGAAAACGACGTATTACTACGGCTCGACGGCCGCACGCCGAACTAATATTCAAGTGGCGTCTTCGCACTTTCATGGGCTGGTCATCGCGCCCGGCGATACCTTCTCGTTCAACGAGTGGTTAGGTGATGTCAGCGTGGAAACCGGATACGAGCAAGGGTTGATCATCGTCGGCAACCAGACGATCACCGGCGTGGGTGGCGGCGTCTGCCAGGTCGCGACGACGGCTTTTCAGACAGCCTTCTACGGCGGTTACCCCATCGTCGAGCGGATCGAACACGCTTACCGCGTGGGCTACTATGAAGAGGGCGAAGGTCCGGGCATGGATGCCACCGTCTACGAGCCGATCGTCGATTTCCGTTTCGTGAACGACACGCCCTATTACCTGTTGATCGAAACCTACGTCAACACCGCTAACAGTACGATCACCTGGAAATTCTACAGCACGAGCCTTGATCGGCGCGTCGTCAAAGACGGCCCCTATGTCCGCAACCAGACCTCACCGCCTCCTGCCATCTACCGCGCCAATTCCGCCTTGCAATCCGGTCAGATCCGGCAGGTGGATTATGCGGTCAGCGGCGCGGACGTCTACGTCTACCGCACTGTGTACGAGGGTGACCGCGTCATCATCGATCACGAGGAATTCCACAGCCATTACATGCCCTGGGCCGATCAGTACGAAGTCGCGCCCGGAGACCCGCGCATCAACGGGTGAGTTTGAGTCGAAATCTATGTGTGAGCACAGGCGCTTGGATTTCCTTCGGCGCCTGTTTTTTCGGCGTTTGATTAGAACGCATGTTCACGTTATACTCTAGTCAGGTTGATTCTCAGCCACAGCGGAGCAAATCGAGATGGCAAAATCGCATACAGTCTATGAATGCCAAAACTGCGGACGACGCTTGCCACGCTTGATGGGGAAATGCCCCAACTGCGGCGAATTCAACACGATGATCGAAATCGTCGAGGAACCGGAATCGACTGCCGCCGCCAGCAGCGCGCCCCCTCGTTCGAAACCGCAACGGCTCAGTGAGGTGTCGGCTGATGCAGGCGACCGCTACCCGGTGCCGGTCGAGGAGCTGGCCCGCGTATTGGGAGGCGGGCTGGTGCCGGGCAGCGTCGTGCTGGTGGGTGGCGATCCGGGCATCGGCAAGAGCACCCTGCTGCTGCAGGTGGCCGCGCTGATGGGCCCCGTGGCCGGCCCGGTACTGTATGTCAGCGGCGAAGAGAGTGAACGCCAGATCAAGATGCGGGCCGATCGGTTGGAAGTGTCCTCCGAGAACCTGTATCTCGTGACGGAAACCGAAATCAGCGCGATTCTGGCGCATGTTGATACCATCAAGCCACGTATATTGGTCGTCGACTCGATCCAGACTACCTATTTCGAGAGCAAGGCGTCTGCAGCGGGCAGTGTGAGCCAGGTGCGCGACTGCGCCAGCCAGTTCCGCGAGCTGGCCAAAACCAGCGGCATCGCCGTCTTCCTGGTCGGTCACGTGACCAAGGAGGGCGTCATCGCCGGACCGCGCGTGCTGGAGCATATTGTTGACACCGTGCTCTACCTGGAAGGCGATCGTTTTCAGGCGTATCGCCTGCTGCGCAGCGTGAAGAACCGGTTTGGCCCAACCAACGAAGTCGGGGTGTTCGAGATGCGGGATCGTGGTCTGGTCGAAGTGACCAACCCTTCCGAGCTGTTCATCGCCGAACGCGTGGTGAACGCGCCGGGCAGCGCGATCGCGGTCACATTGGAAGGCACGCGCCCGCTGTTGGTCGAGGTCCAGGCGCTTGCCAGCCAGACTGTGTATCCGAATCCGCGCCGCACTGCGAACGGCATCGACTTTAACCGCCTGCTGCTTATCTCCGCCGTGCTCACACGCCGCGTAGGCATCAAGCTGTACGAAAAAGACCTTTTCGTCAATGTGATCAGCGGGTTGAAGATCGACGAACCGGCAGCCGATCTGGCGATTGCGGTCGCAGTCGCGTCAAGCGCGTGGGACGTTCCAGTTCCGGCCGACATGGCATTTGTGGGCGAGATCGGCCTGAGCGGTGAACTGCGCGCCGTCAGCCAAACTGCCACACGTGTGCGTGAGGCGGCCAAATTGGGTTTCAGGCGAGTGGTCGTGCCCAAAACCTTCCGGCGTGACGAGATTGGCGCCAATGGTCCAGAACTTATCGCTGTCCGCAGCATTGCGGATGCGCTCAATGCCGCGCTGCCCCGCCCGGCAGAACGTTAAGATTTCCGCAAATTCGTACATCCAGTTGGATTGACGCCACTGCCCAACCTGCTATATACTGGCAATTAGTGGACTATGCCACACTATGCCAGCATATTCCACTTTAACCATTTTTAGATACCTATCGTTTTTCTGCCAAGGAGAATCACCCCCCCTTGCATATCCTTGTACTCCACCCACACGGTAATTTAGTTCACAAGGAGACGCTTCTGAACGCATTTTCAACGTTGAACCTGCTTTAGACTGCTTTCCGTTTAATCGATTGACAGAGAATCGGAGAAAAACATGAAACGGTATTTGCATCTTTTGCTGGTCGTGGCGATGGCGTTTGGTCTGGTGGGGGCCTTTGGTCTGCACCAGTCCGCGAAAGCCCAGGAGGGCCCCAGCGGCACCTGGCTTGGCACCTGGCCCTATACCCTCCTCCCCGATCACAATCTGAACCATTTTGCCTCTGGCGGCCTGGACACCAACCTCGGCAACGTGTACAAAGCATTTGTCGAATTGCCGCTGGCCTTCTATATGTGGTCTTCGGGCGAATACGTGCCGCTCATGGGCGATTCGTGGGGCTTCTCGGATGACGGAACCTACTATTGGACCAAGATCCGCGATGACGCCATGTGGAGCAACGGCGACCCAGTCACGGCCGATGATATCGTCGACACCTACGCGATCGGTCGCATCCTGGGCTGGACCCAGTTCAACTATATCAACAAGGTCGAAAAAGTTGACGAAAAGACCGTCAACTACTACTTCTCCGGCGAACCGTCGCTGCTGGCGGAGCGTCTGATTCTCAAGGAATACATCGCGCCCTCGGTAACTTACAGTGATCTGGCAGCAAAAGCCCTGGACTTGATCGCCAGCGGCGCGACCTCTGATGACGATGCCTGGAAAGCCCTGGCCGATGAAATTCGCGCGTTCCGTCCTACCGAACTGATCGCGTCCGGCCCCTACACCTACAGCCTGGACGATGTGGGCGACGCCTACATGACTCTGCACTGGCAGCCCAACAGTGTCTTCTCTGACAGCGTGCAGTTCGGTTCGATGAAACTGTGGGCGGGCGAAACCGAAACCACGACACCGTTGGTCCTCAGCGGCGAACTGGCCCAGGCCACCAACGTCTACCCGCCTTCGACTTTGGAAGCCTTCGAAGCGGCTGGTATCCGTCTGATCAACCTGCCCCGTGGGTACGGCCCGGCCGTCCTGTTCCAGCATGACGTGTACCCCTGGAATGTTACGGAAGTCCGTCAGGCGGCGGCCCTGGTGATTGATCGCGCTGAGAATGCCTTCCTGACCAATGGAACCGGCGCGACCCCAACCGAGTACATGGCCGGTTTGCCCGATGCGTTGGTCCCGCTGCTGCTCCCCGAGGACGTGATCCCGCAACTCGATCACTATGACCTCAATCCTGATCGCGCGGCGTCCCTGCTGGAAAGCGCGGGCTTCACCAAGAACGCAGACGGCAAGTGGGCCGATGCGGACGGTAATACGCTCAAGGGCGAATACAAGTTCCCGGCAGAATTCAACGACTTCGCCGGTGCTGCCCTGAACGCCACCGACCAGATGAACGCCTTTGGCTTTGACATCACCCCGCGCGCGATCCCGTGGCAGCAGTGCGCTGACGACATCCGTAACGGCAACTTCGAGCTGTCGGTGTGGAGCTGGTCCGCTGGGAATCCCTTCCCTGCCAGCATGTTCTACGGCCCGATCCAGCGCTTCAATTACGTTGGTTTGGCCGAAGGCCAAAAGGGTATGAACTTCCCGATGGAATTCGAATGGAACGGCGAAATGGTCAACCTTGATCAGATGATCAAGGACACCAGCGCCGGCCTTGACACCGAAAAGCAAAAGCAGATCTCCGGCGAAGTCGCCCTGATCATCAACCAGCTGATGCCGTTCATTCCGCTCAACATGGAACTGAGCGTTGAGCCGCTTAACGAGAGCCTCGTGGCAGGCGCGCCGCCGGATGGCGATCCGATCTATCAGAACCCCAGCGGTTCCGATCACTGGATCATCTACGACATTCTAACCGGCGTTCTGTCCCCTAAATAAGACGACTGGTATGTTCGAAGTGCGGGCGGGGGAGTCATCCCCCGCCCCGTTTGCTTTCAGTGCTGTTTGATCAAACCAAGAGACCACATTTGTTTTTCTTGAGTAAGAAGGACATTCTGGATGGAAGCAGCATCGCAGCACATCGCGCTTGATCAAAACGCGTCTCCGCCCGGCTGGGCGCACACCGTGCGCCAGGGACTCCGCCGGATCGTCACCAGCTATACCTTTCGCGTGAGCGTGCAGGGTCTGCTCACTTTGTGGGCTGTAACAACGTTCACCTTTGTGATGATCCGCCAGATGCCCGGCAACCCGGTGCAAATCAAGATCGACGAGCTGATGACCCAACGGCAAATGACTGCCGACGAAGCGCGCCGCATGGCCGCCGGGCTGTTCGATTTCGACCCCAACCAACCGCTCCACGAACAATACATCAACTACATGGGCAAACTCCTCCAAGGCGACATGGGGAAATCCATCAGCGGGGCGGGCACGCCGGTCGCCGATCAGATCAGGCGCTACCTGCCCTGGACATTGTTTAGCGTCGGCATCGGCCTGCTGATCAGTTTTACACTCGGCATCTTCATCGGCATGGCCATGGCCTATTGGCGCGGGAGTGCCTTCGACAACGTATTAACGGCGGTAGCCTCGGTTATGTACGGGGTTCCCGATTTTGTGGTGGCGCTGTTGATCCTGATGGTGGCAGGGGTGCAGCTCAAAATGTTTCAAATCGGCGATGTGTTAGGCGGCGTCGGCCAGGAAGTTAACGCGGGTTTCAACCCCGGCTATATCGAAAGCGTGCTCCAACATGCGGCGCTGCCAGTGCTGACGTATGTCTGGGCGACGGTCGGCGGCTGGATTCTGACCATGAAAAGCAGCACTATCTCGACTTTGGGCGAAGATTACATCACCGTCGCCAAAGCGCGCGGCCTGTCAGAGCGCCGCATCCTGACGGCGTATGTCGGGCGGAACGCCATGCTGCCGTTGGTGACACGTCTGGCGATCAGCATCGGGTTTGTAGTGGGCGGCAGCGTCATTATCGAAACGATCTTCCAATATCCAGGGTTGGGACGTTACCTGTATCTGGCGATTGGCTCGCGCGATTACACCACCATGCAGGGGGTGTTTCTGACCATCGCCGCTGCCGTCGTGTTATCGAATATTATGGCCGATCTGCTATTCGGTGTGCTTGATCCGCGCGTGCGTGTCGGAGGGCAGCAGTAATGGGGTTTGGAGCGGCGGCATCAATCACCGGACTCATAATCGGCGCACTCTGCGGAATTGTCCCGCTGGTGTTAGGGCTGCGCTCGCGGCTGATGCGCCCAGCCTTGTTGGGGTTCGCGGCCTGTGTGGTCGGCGGCGTGTCGGCGGGCATCTGGGGCGGTCTGTTGATGATTGTGCTCAGCACCGCTGTCGTGATCTCGCACGCCTACATTGACCGTGAAGACCCATTCACTTCGCGCGCGTCGATTGACGATGTCAACTTCGAGGAATCCAACCTGGATTTTCTCATCCGGCGCATGGCGGGTCTGGGTCGTACGGTGCGGGCGGCTGCGCACGCGCTGGTGCGCAACAAAGCGGGATTCCTGGGCTTCCTGGGACTGCTGTTATTCTTTGTGATGACTGTCTTCGGTCCTCTGTTGATCAAATATGATGGCCAGCCACATTATTACGACCGCCTGCGCCCCGGCGCGCGGACCCTGTACGCCGGACCGTCGAAGGAATTTCCGCTAGGACTGGACTGGGAAGGCCGCGATGTACTCTCGCATATCGTGTACGGCGGCAAGCAGTTGATCATTACGTCGGTGGAGGCGGGTCTGATCACGACGCTGATCGCGGTGGTCTTCGGATCGCTGGCCGGGTTGTTGGGCGGCGTGGTGGACCAGGTGCTCTCCGCCTTCTCGAACTTCATTCTGACGATCCCGTCCTTTCCGCTGTTGTTGGTGCTGGCAAGTATCGTCAATTTCAACAGCAGCTTCTATCTGGCACTGTTGTTTTCCGCCCTGTATTGGCCTACGCTGATGCGAGCGGTGCGCGCACAAGTCTTCAGCGTGCGCGAGCGCGATTATGTGCAGGCCGCTATCGCGCTTGATCTGGGCATGGGGCACATCATCTTTCGTGAAGTGCTGCCCAACATGATCAGTTACATCGTGGTGAATATGATTTTCACGATCCGCAGCGCCATGTACAACATTGTCGGGCTGGTTTTCCTGGGGATGGTCCCCATCAAAGAACCCGACTGGGGCGTGATGATCTACTTCGGACGCACCAAAGGGGCGATTTTCAATCCTAACGCGGCCAGCATGTTGATCTCTCCCATCGTGGCGATCGCCTTGTTCCAGCTTTCGCTGGTGTTGTTCACGCGTTCTCTGGAAGAAATCTTCAACCCGCGCCTGCGATCGGGCCTTTAGGAGGAGCGACAACATGCCGACCACAGACGTCGTGCTGAGTGTGAAGGACCTCTCGATCAGCTATCTTACCCAGCGCGGACCGCTCAAAGCGGTGAGCCATGTCTCGTTCGATCTTCACAAGGGTGAGACGCTAGCGCTGATGGGCGAAAGCGGCTGCGGGAAATCGACGTTGAACCTGGGATTGATGCGGCTGTTGCCCACCAATGCCCGGATTGACCAGGGCCAGATTCTCTACAAGCGCCGCAATGGGTCGCAGATCGATGTCTTGAAGATGAACACGTCCCAACTCCGGCAGTTTCGGTGGGACGAATGCGCGATGGTCTTCCAGGGCGCGTTGAACTCCCTGAATCCGGTCATCCGCATACGCGATATGTTCTATGACACCGCCCGCGCGCACGGCATGAGCAACCATCACAAAGTGCGGGCGCGCGCTTTGGAACTGTTCCGCAAGGTGCGTCTGGACCCTTCGCGTGTCTTCAACAGCTATCCCCATGAGTTGAGCGGCGGTATGCGCCAACGCGTGTTGATCGCGCTCGGCTTGCTGCTCGATCCGCAGGTTGTCATCCTGGACGAGCCCACCACGGCAGTCGACATTCTGACGCAGCGCACGATCATCGACGTGCTGCTGGCAATCCGTGATGAGCTGGGCTTCAGCATCATCTTTATCAGTCATGATCTGTCCGTCGCGGCAGAAATGGCGGACACAGTCGCCACGATGTATGCGGGCGAGATCGTGGAAATCGGGGATGTGAACGAAATCTTCTATCGTCCACGCCACGCCTACACCCTGGGATTGCTCGAAGCCATCCCACGGCTGAGCGCCGGGGCGGAAGAGTTGATGAGCATCCCTGGCAGCCCGCCCGACCTGATTGAGCCACCGTCAGGCTGCAAATTCCACATTCGCTGCCCGTTCGCGACGCAGCGCTGCGCGGCTCAGCCGCCGCCGCTGAAACCGGTGGCCGAAGGACATTTGGCCGCGTGTTGGGAAGCCGAACGCGTTTTTGCCAGGGCAATGGAGACCACCGCCTCATGAGCACGCCTCTTATCGAACTGCGCCACGTTGATCGCACCTTCAAACAAGGACGCACGCCGATCCCGGTCTTGCAGAACATCAGCCTGACGATCGCGCCCAATGAAATCCTATGTCTGGTGGGCGAAAGTGGCTGTGGAAAAACCACGACCGGCAAAATTGTCGCCGGGCTGCTGGCAGAATCCGGGGGTGAGGTGCTGTTCCAAGGCCGCCCGCTGAAGAATTACCGTGGCCAAGAACGCGCAAAAATGCGGCGCGCGCTGCAGGTCGTGCACCAAGACCCCTTCGCTTCACTCAACCCATCGCATACCATCGGCCAGATCCTGTCTTACCCATTGAGACGTCACAAGATGGTCAGCGGACGAGCAGGGCTGCGCCGTCGCATCTGGGAATTACTCACTCTGGTCGATCTGACCCCGCCGGGTGATGTTGTGAACAAATATCCTCACCAACTCAGCGGCGGCCAACGCCAGCGTGTGAGCATCGCCCGCGCGCTGACCGTCGGTCCCAAGCTGATCGTGGCCGATGAAGCAGTCAGCATGGTGGATGTGAGTATCCGGGTCAGCCTGTTGAAGATGCTGCACGATCTGCGTGACAAGCTCAATGTCGCGATCGTGTTCATCACGCACGATCTGGCGCTCGCCAAATATTTCGCCTGGGAAGGCCGTATCGCGGTGATGTACCTGGGGCGTGTCGTGGAGATCGGCCCGACGCCAGACGTCATCGCCAACCCGGCCCACCCGTACACGCGCGCGCTGATCGCCGCTATTCCTGAAGCAGACCCGGAACTGACCCGCAACAAGAAGCGCATGATTCTGCGCAGCGAGGATATCCCCAGCCTGACAGAAATCCCGGCTGGCTGCGCATTCCATCCGCGTTGCCCGTTCTTTGTGTCGAACCAGTGTGATGCGCGCGTGCCGCAGCTTGGGGCTGCAACGGGATTCCGCCAGCAGGTGGCCTGCTTGCCGCTGCTCGAAGGGCAGCCGCTGCGCCCGCATGTGCCCGCGCCCGCAGAGACGGAAATGCAGATGAATGGACAGTAGACTGGAGGCGCTGCGCGGATTTCTCAGAATCGGGATGTTCATTGGCGGCTGCGGCCTGTTGATGGCGCTGATCGAGCCGCGCAACAGCCCGGAATTCGTGTTGAGTCTGTGCAGCGCGCTCATGGGCGGGACGCTAGTTATCGCGGTGGCGATCGCCGTGCGCCGGTCACGCTAGCATCTGGGGGAAGAATGAACGCCGTGAACGCATTTCATTCACGCTACACACCGGACCTGTTGCGGGCCGAGTTCTGGCTCGCACGCGCGGCGGACGTTGATCTGCCGCGCCTCAGTGCGGATGCAATCATGGCGTTCAACGCAGGCGTGTATACGACGTTGGGCTTGCCGCCCGTGTTGGCCTTGCCTGATGCCATAAGCGTCGACGACGTGCGCGCGGCGCTGGCGCGCTATCAACCGCCCGCTGAGCCGCATTACGGTTGGGATGGCAAGCAATCAGGAGCCATCTATTGGGAAACGTTGATGGCGAATGCCACTCCGGCCCTGCCCGACCGGGTCACCGTGCGGTTTGGGTTGGCCACCCGACGAACCGATGTGCGATCTTTCCCGACCGCCGATGTCGTGACATCCGCCCCGTTCGCGTTCGCGCTGGATCGAATTCAGGAAACTACGATCGATATCGGTTGGCCGGTGGCTGTGGTGGCGCACAGTCGCGACGCGGCCTGGGCATTTTGCCTGACTCCGCTGTATTGGGGCTGGGTACGCGCGGCGGACATCGCGATCGGACAGCGTGCGCCGGTGGAAGAATTTGTCAGCGCGGAGCCGTTTGTTGTTACCACAGCTAACCGGGGCATGCTTGCCACGCCAACCCAAGGCGGCGTCACGCCGCAGATGGGCACGCGTCTGCCTCTGATCGAGGCGACGGACGTAGCGCTGCGCGTCCGCATCCCGCATCGTTCGGCCAAGGGAACGCTGTGCATCGCTGACGGCATCGGCGCCGCTACCGCGGGCGAATTCAGCGTAGGATGGCAGCCTTACACGCTGCACACCCTGTTGGACCGGGCTTTCGCGCTGTTGGGCGAACCGTATGCCTGGGGCGGATCGCAGCTTGGCATCTTCGGGCGGGACTGCTCGCGCTTCGTGCAGGATATCTACGGCGTGTGCGGGGTACGACTGCCGCGTAACTCCGGCCAGCAGGAACGCGCCTGCGCCCAGATTTGCCACTTCGACACCAGTATGAACGCACCAACGCGCAAGCAAATGCTGATCGAACGCGTGCCCCCTGGAGCCATTTTGATCTTGCCGGGTCACGCCATGCTGTACCTGGGTCACTTGGACGGCGAACCCGCTGTGATTCACGATACCCGGTCGTCTGGATTCGCCAGCATTATCGTATCGGACCTGATGCTGGGCGCAGATGGACCGTCTGGGGCTTTGATCGAGCGGTTGAGCAGCGCGGTGATCCCCAAGCCGCCTAAAAACGTTAACACGATCGCCGTGTAGAAAGCTTTTTTGAAATGACCAAGCACGATTCTCCTGTTCCGTTGTATATACAGATCAAAGATTACATCCGGCTCAATATTCAGAACGGCATCTTCGCCACGAATGAGCGCATCCCTTCGGAACGCCAGTTGGCCGACCAGTTCAGCGTCAACCGGCTGACTGTGAGCAAGGCGCTCAACGAGCTGGCCCAGGAAGGGTTGATCTATTCGCGCGTGGGCAAAGGCACTTACGTTTCACCCGCCAAGATCGATCAGGCGCTCCAATCGCTGACCAGCTTCACCGAGGATATGAGCAAAAGAGGCAAACGCGCAGCCAGCCGCGTGCTGCATTCCGCCATAGAGCCAGCATCCGGAGAAGTCGCCAAAGAGCTTTCCATCCTGCCCGGTGCCGAGGTTGTCGTGCTGCACCGGCTCCGGCTGGCAGACGATCAACTCATCGCCCTGGAACGATCGCACATCATCTACGCCCTGTGCCCTAATATTCTGGAACGGCATGATTTCAGCCGCGAGTCGCTCTACCAGGTGCTGCACGACGAGTACAACCTTCACATGACATTCGCGCAGCAAACCATCGAGGCCCTGGTCGCCAGTGAAGCCGAGCAAGACATCCTGGAAGCCGATCCCTGCACACCGATCTTGAGCATCACGCGCGTGACATTCGACGACAGCGAACACCCGATCGAATACGTTCGTTCGTCGTACCGGGGCGACCGCTACAAGTTCCGCACCGTCCTGCGCACGGTGGAATAAGGTGGCAGGCGATGCGCGTACGCTCCGGACTTGAAGTTTTGCACGATCAGGAATTCGCCGCGTTGGATGGGGAGCGCGTGGGTTTGATGACCAATCCCAGCGCCGTCGATCACCAGCTTACCAGCGCCTACCGGTTGTTCAGCGGCGCGCCGCAGGTGCAGTTGGCAGCTCTGTTCGGCCCAGAACACGGGCTGGAAGGCGCGGCACAAGACGCCGAGGCGATTGCGTCTACAACCGATCCGCGCACCGGGTTGCCCGTGTACAGTCTGTACGGCGAAACCTACCGCCCCACGCCTGCCATGCTCGACGGGCTGGACGTGCTGGTCTGCGATATTCAGGACATCGGCGTGCGCTTTTACACGTTCACCTGGACGATCTCACTTATTCTAGAGGCCGCCGGGGAGCACGGGACGCCCGTCATAATCCTGGACCGCCCTAACCCGTTGGGCGGGGAGATCGTCAGCGGGCCGCCGCTAGAAATGAGCCAATCCTCATTCGTGGGACGTTTCCCGATCCCCGTACAGCACGGATTGACCGTTGGAGAGCTGGCCCAGATGATCAACCAGATCTGGAATCCTACACCCGCCGATCTGACCGTGATCCCCTGTGACGGTTGGCAGCGCGCGATGACGTGGGAAGCGACCGGCCTGCCCTGGGTGCCGCCCTCACCTAATATGCCACATCTCAGCACCCTGGCGCACTATCCCGGAGCGTGTCTCGTTGAAGGCACGCAGCTATCAGAGGGGCGCGGTACCGCGCTGCCCTTCGAGATCGTCGGGGCACCCTGGATCGACGCGGAGGCGCTGGCCGACCGTCTGAACTCGGACGGCTGGTTGACACGCATGGGCGCGCGCTGCCGTCCCCACACATTCCTACCGACGCACAGCAAATGGTCGGGTCTGTACTGTCACGGCGTGCAAGTTCACGTCACCGATCCGGCGCGCTGGCGGCCTATCGAAGCGTGGCTGGGTCTGATCGTCACTATACGAGCAATGTACCCGGATCATTTTGAATGGCTGCCCACTCAGCCCGACAGCGGGACCCAGCACTTCGATCGGTTGATTGGAGCCGCATGGATTCGCAACCAGATTGAGCAAGGGGTCGCCGCGAACAGTCCCGTTGACGCGCTGCTGGCACCGCTGGCATTCGAATGGCAGGAAGACTGCAACGCCTTCACGCTGACCCGTTGCCCATATCTGCTGTACGAATAAAGGAACTATCGACTTGACCGCCATTTCCGCTTTACCCGCGTCTGAAGTCGAGGATCGTCTGCCGCTTGAAGGAAGACAACGGCTTGAAGATGTGATTCGTCCGCACCTGGGCCAAACCTTCCCCGCCCTGACGTTGACTGTCGTGTATCACGGAGACGTGCTCCTCAACGAAGGCTGGGGTTGGATCGATGCGGAAGAGCGCACGATTCCCGTCCGACCCGAGACGCAGTTCGATCTGGCGTCGGTGACCAAGCTGTTCACGACGACGGCTTTTCTATCGCTGGTGAGCGCGGACCATATCCGCCTGGAAGACCCGCTCGTCAGCGTAGTGCCGGAATTCGGCGCCAGCGGGCCGCGCGGGGTAGACGGTGGGCAGGACCCGCACACGAAAGTCAAACTGCCGACACCGGACAGCGCACGCGGTCAGATGGTCGACCCGAACCGCGTGACGTTCTTCCACTTGTTAACCCATACCTCTGGGCTGGCGCCCTGGCGCGCCGTCTTCGAAGTGGCTGGACCGCCACCCCCGCCCCCAGATCAACCGGACCCGCTGCCGCGCGCTACCCGTTGGGCACGAGCGTTTGCCGCGCTGTGTGGCTATCCGTTCGTCGGACGGCCGGGCGAAGGCGTGGTGCGGTACAGCGATCTCGGTCTAATGCTGTTGGGCGAAGCCGTCAGCCGCCTACACGGCACACCGGGCCGCCTGGACGACGCTATCCGAACGCGAGTGTTGGCCCCTCTGGAATTGGAAACGTTGACCTTCAACCCGCTGCAACACGGACGCACACGCGCCAACATCGCCCCGACAGAAGATGATCCGGGCTGGCGCGGACGGCGCTGCTGGGGCGAAGTTCACGACGAAAACGCCTGCGGCGTGGGCGGTGTCGCCGGGCATGCCGGGCTGTTCGGGACCGCACGCGACGTGGCCGCGTTGGGGCAGTCCTGGCTGGACGCCGATCCGCGACTGGGCATCGATCCCGCCTTGGTGAGCGAAGCGACCCGCGAACACGCCAACACAGACGGCATGCGGCGTGGCCTGGGCTGGCTGATCAAAGCGCATGAGGATGCTTCTGCGGGCGATCTGTTCAACGCGGACGCCTTCGGACATACCGGTTTCACCGGCACGTCCCTGTGGGTCGACCCGGCGCGGCGGCTGGTGATCGCGACACTGACCAACCGCGTTTATCCGGGTCGTCACAAGCAGGGTATTCACCCTTTTCGCCGCGCGATCCATGACGCGATCGCTACCCTTGTGGATGAGCTATGAACATCGTTGGATTGATTTCCGGAACATCTGCTGACGCCATTGATGCCGCCCTGTGTGAAATTAGCGGCACGCCGTCTAACATCCAGGCGCGCATCGTAGCCGCCTTGACCGTGCCCTACCCCAAAGGCATGCAAACGCGCATTCACGACACGTGCCTGCCCAACCTCAGCCGCGTGGATGAGATCTGTAAGCTCAATGCGGAATTGGGCGAGCAATTCGCCCAGGCCGTGTTACAGGTCATCGCGGCAGCAGGTCTGACACCCGCCGACGTGGACCTGATCGGATCGCACGGGCAAACCGTCTGGCACCAGATCGAGCCGGATGGGCGTGCGAGCTCCACCTTGCAACTCACGGAAGGGGCCGTGATCGCAGAGCGCACCGGCATTACCACGATCTGCAACTTCCGCCCGCGTGACGTGGCCGCTGGCGGCCAGGGCGCACCGCTGACCAGTTTCGCCGACTGGCTGCTGCTGCGTCACCCCGATCACTGGCGCGCCGTGCAAAACCTGGGCGGGATCGGCAACGTCACATTCTTGCCGCCGCTGTCGGATACCACCAGCGCGCCGTTGGCCTTCGATACGGGCCCCAGCAATGCCCTGATCGATACCGCCGTCACGCTGATCACGCAGGGTGCCCAGCATTTTGATCGCGATGGCGCGCTGGGTGCGGCGGGCCGCGTCGATCAAGAGTGGCTGCGCCAACTGCTCACTCACCCCTATTACGCGCAACAACCACCGAAAACCACCGGGCGAGAGCTGTTCGGGGGCATCATGGGCGCGGAATTGGTCGCAAAAGGCCGCGAGCGCGGCCTGGATAACGCCAGCCTTGTCGCCACGTTGACGGCGCTGAGCGCCGCGAGCATCGCGGATGCGTACCAGCGCTTCGCACCTGCTCCAGTGTCCGACGTGATCCTGGGCGGCGGGGGGACACGCAATCCGACCCTGGTGGCGATGCTGCGCGAGCGGCTGGCTCCCGCGGTGGTCACTACACATGAAAGTGTGGGCCTGGACAGCGACAACAAAGAGGCGCTTGTGTTCGCGCTGCTGGCGCACGAAACCTGGCACGCCCGTCCTGGGATGCACCCTGCCCTGACCGGCGCAGCCCACCCGGTCGTGTTGGGACAGATCACCCCGGGCGCGAATTACGTCGATCTGATCCGCAAGACATGGTGCACGGCACCTGAGGCGCGTGGGTGAGTATGGACCGGGTCGTCCTGGGAGTTGACGGCGGCGGGAGCACGGTCCGCGCAGCGGTCGTCACGTCCGATCTGGATATCATCGGGCAGAGCGAAGGCGGCACCGCCAATCCCTCCGTCGTCGGGCACACTGCCGCGGCCCGCGCCATCCAGGACACGATGCGCGCCGCCCTCGACGCGGCCCACGTCAGCGCAGACTCTGTACAGGCCGTCGGAATCGGGATCGCGGGCGCGGCAGCACACCATTCCGCCGGTTGGCTGCGCACAGTCGTCACAGCCATCATGCCGCAGGCCCACGTCGCTCCCAGTGCCGACTTCGAGATCGCGTTGGCCGGTGCGCTTGGTGAACGTAAGGGCGTGATCGTATTGGCTGGTACCGGCAGCCTGGCGTACGGCGTCAACGCCGCAGGAGAGTCGGCGCTGGTCGGCGGGTGGGGCTACTTGCTCGACGACAGCGGGAGCGGGTACTGGCTGGGGAGGCGCGGTCTCGAAGCGGTGGTTCGCGCTGGGGATGGACGGGGCGATCCCAGCACGTTGACTGACAGTCTATTGGGCGCGCTCGGCATGCGGAAACCGCTCGATCTGGTTCCCTGGCTGTACCATGCCAACACCAGCCGCACGCGTGCCGTCGCTGCGCTCGCCCCGCTGGTGCTGCACGATGCAGAAACCGGCGACGCGGTCGCCACTGCCATAGTCACTGAGGGCGTAGAGGAATTGACGCTGGCCGCGCGCACGGTTATTCGCCGCCTGAGCATGCGCACACCCAAGATCGCGTTTGCGGGCGGGGTGCTGACCAGCCCTAACGTGCTAAGCACGCGCCTCGCGGCAGTACTTGAACTGGACTCCCTGCCTGTGCCGCGCTACCCGCCCGTGATTGGTGCGGCGTTGCTGGCTTTGATGCAGCTCAACACCGAAACCGGAGACTCGCTGTGAACGACGACAAACCAATGCTGACCGAAAAACCCAATCCTCGGACCGTGAATATCGACCGGTTATCCACGCGCGACATTCTGGAAGTCATGAATGACGAGGATGCCTCGGTGGCCGGAGCGGTACGCCGTGCATTGCCCGCCATTGCTCAAGCCGTTGACGCGATCACCGACCGGCTGCGCCAGGGCGGGCGGTTGTTTTACGTTGGGGCGGGCACCAGCGGGCGGCTGGGCGTATTGGATGCGGTGGAATGCGTGCCCACGTTCAGCGCCGATCCCGAAACGGTGCAAGGGATCGTGGCCGGGGGGAATATCGCGCTGACCGAAGCGGTCGAAGGGGCCGAGGACGACGCCGAGGCAGGACGCGCCATCATGATTGCCAAAGGGGTCAACAGCCGGGACGTCGTGGTCGGAATTGCAGCCAGCGGACGCACACCGTATGTGATCGGCGCGCTGGAGACGGCCAGGGCCGCCGGTGCGACAACAGTTTCCATCACGTGCAACGAACCGGCGGAGATGTTAGATATCGCGGATATTCCGATTGCAGCAGTCGTCGGGCCGGAGATCATTACGGGCTCCACGCGTCTGAAGTCCGGCACAGCCCAGAAAATGATCCTCAACATGCTCAGCACGGCGACGATGATTCAACTGGGCAAGGTCTACGGCAACCTGATGATCGACGTGAAAGTGACCAACCAGAAGCTCGCCATCCGGGCTCAACGCATTGTCGCGCAGGTCACTGGTCTGAGTCAGAACGAAGCAGCCCACCTTTTGGCGCAGACCGGCCAACAGGTCAAGCCCGCGATTGTGATGGCGCTGCGCAATGTGTCCGCGGAGGAAGCACAGCAGCGCCTGGCTGACGCTGGCGGTATGCTGCGCGCCGTGATCGGCGACCGGCCCGCATAGCACTTTTAGGGGAGTTCCAGCCGCAGCAGATCGTCCCAGGTTTCGCGACGGCGTACGACGCGCCATGTGTCCCCGTCGACCAAGACTTCCGGCGGACGCATGCGCAGGTTGTAATTGGATGCCATCGTCATGCCGTAGGCCCCGACCACCAGCACGGCCAGCCGGTCGCCCGGCGCCATATCGGGGAGCCGAGCGTCACGGTGCAGTACGTCGGTCGACTCGCACACCGGCCCGACGACAACAGCCGCGCTCAACGCGATACCTTCCCCAACCGCCTGTACCGGAATCACAGGATGGACGGCGTCATACAGCGCGGGCCGCAGCAGCTCCGTCATGCTGCCATCCGTCACCACAAAGCGCACCTCTCCTTGCAGTTTGACCGTCAGCACCGTGATGAGCAGCAGCCCGGCGTCCGCCACGAGGGAGCGTCCCGGCTCGATCATGACGTGCCAGCCGTGCAACACGGGAGCCAAGGCTTCGGCAAACGCCGCGGGCGACGGGTAGGAGTCCGCGTCGGTGTAGGCGACGGGGAAGCCGCCGCCGATGTTCAGCGTCCGCACATCGGGATAGGGCAGGGCCAGATCCCGCGCGGCGCGCACCGCCGCCACGGTTTCGCGCACCTCCCCAAGCTGGCTGCCGATGTGAATGTGCAGCCCGCTGATGTTCAGATGGGGATACTCAGCGCGATGGGCCAGAATGTCGGCCACAACATGCGCGTCTAGACCGAATTTTGCGCCGTAGTGCCCGGTGGCAATGTGCTTGTGAGTCTGCGCCAGGATGCCGGGATTCAGACGCAGGGCAACGGCGGGCTGCTGCCCGCGTTCGCCAGCTAATGTATTCAGCGTGCGCAGCTCGTCCACGCTCTCGACGTTGAACCACCCTACCCGCTCATCCAACGCGTAGACCAACTCAGCACGCGTTTTTCCGACTCCGGCAAAAATGATCTCGTGCCCGGCGATCCCGGCCTGGCGTGCCCGGTGAATTTCGCCTGCGCTGACAGCGTCTACTCCAAGGCCCAGCCCGTGCAGCAGGCGCACCAGGGCCAAATTCGCGTTGGCCTTCAAGCTGTAATGAATCGACGCACCCAACGGATCGAACGCCGCACGCAAGCGCGCGACATTGTGGCGCACACTCCCGGCGCTGTAGATGTAGACCGGAGTTCCCGTTTCTGCCGCAATGGCATCTAGAGCTACGCCATCACACCACAACCGTTCATCCTGATAATGAAAACAAGCCCCATTCTCACGCATCTACCGGTTTCACTCCCAGGCCGGGCGCATCCGGTAACAGCGGGCGCCCGTTGACGATCTGCACGCCGCGATAGGGATCGTTCGTGATCAGCAAGTTGCCGTCCAGGTCGATGTAATCCGCCAGCGGGGCGAGGTGCGCGGCGGCGGTCACCGCAACCGAGCTTTCGACCATACAGCCGATCAAAATGCGCAGCCCGTAGGCGCGGGCGAGCAGCACCATTTGTCGCGCCGCACGCAGCCCACCGCATTTGGCGAGTTTGATATTGATGCCATCCACCAGCCCGACCAACGCGGATACGCTATCCACGCCCTGCACGGACTCGTCAGCGATCAGCGGCGGTCGGTCCGCTGGCAGTGCTGCATGCAGCATCTGCCACCCTGCCAGATCATCGCGGGCAACAGGCTGCTCGATGAAGATCACACCCAGCGCCGCCAGTTCAGGAATCATCAGGAGGGCATCGTCAGCCGCCCAACCGCCGTTAGCATCGACGCACAGCCGCGCCGTCACTGCCGACCGGGCCAGCTTCACCCGTTCCAGATCGGTGCGCCAGTCCGCGCCGCCCAGCTTAAGCTTGATCACATCAAAGCCGCGCACGGCCTGCAAGCGGGCGCGAAAATCAGATTCGTCATCGGACATGGCGACCGTAAACGAACTCAGCGGGACGCGCCGTGGGTTGAGTCCCCACAGGCGATAGAGCGGGTGTCCCAACCGCTGCCCCCACAAATCGTGCAGGGCCATATCGAGCGCCGCGTGTGCCGCGCTCGACGGGCCGGGCGGCAGACTGTCGAGCGCGTCGTCCAACAGTAACGCATCGGCTTTTCCCAGCGCTTCGACGCACGCTGGATCAGAGAAATAGCCTAGCACGCGGTCGGGAGTCTCACCGTAGTAGGGCACCACCGCCGCTTCCCCCACGCCTGCAAACGCGCCGTCATGCACCCGCACCAACACATTTTCGCGCACTGTCGTCGTGCCATAGGACAGGGTAAACGGATTCGCTAGGAGCAGGGTTAATCGCTGCGCATCGCTCTGCATGACTCCTCCCGGATTCGCGGATGTCGCTTGCGCGGTGGATTATACCACTCTAGGCCAGTTCGCTAGCAGGTGATAAAATAAGCTGTAGTGCGTTGTGCGGTCCCCGCTAACCGGGCAGCCTGACTGCCATTCAGCATCATGAAAGGGTCGGGTAACATGCTGTCGCTTGAAGAAAAACTAGGGCAAATGATGGTCGTCGGGTTTCACGGCCTTGAGCCGCCCGATTATATCCTGGACTGGGTCGCACGCGGGCGTGTAGGGGGCATTATTCTGTTCGCGCGTAATATCGGTACGCCGGAACAGGTCGCGGCTATGACCCAGGCGCTGCACGCGGCCGCGCCGCGCCCCCTGCTCGTCGCGATCGACCAGGAAGGCGGCGTGGTGGCTCGCCTGCGCGGCGACTATACCGAGAGTCCAGGCGCGATGGCCCTCGCCGCCGCTGATTCCGACGAGTTGGCTCAAAGCGTTTCGGCAGTGTTGGGAAAAGAGCTGCGCGCGCTGGGCATCAACTGGAACCTGGCCCCAACCCTCGACTTAACCCACAATATCCACAATCCCTCAGTCGGTGTGCGATCTTTGGGAATCGATCCGCAGCGTGTGGCATATCTGGGCGTGGCGCAGGTACGCGGCTTTCAAAGCGCAGGCGTCGCAGCGACGGCCAAACACTTCCCCGGCAAGGCCAATACACCCATCGATCCGCACATCAGCCTGCCGGTGATTAACGATCCGCTGGATAACCTGTGGGATACCGATCTGGTGCCGTTCCGCGCCGTCAGCGCCGCCGGGATCGCGTCGATGATGATCACCCACGTCCAGTTCACCGAGTTGGAGCCAGAATACCCGTCAACGATGTCACCCGCTATCATGCAAGGGCTGCTGCGGCGCGATATGGGCTTTGAAGGTGTAATCTCCACAGACTGCATGGAAATGGGTGCCGTGACGACCAAATACGGTCCCGGCGAATCGGCAGTGCTGGCAGCCCTGGCCGGAGCATCTACCGTTCTGTTTTCGCATACCCGTGAATATCAGGAAGAAGCCTATAGAGCGGTGCTTGACGCGGCGCAGACAGGGCGCATCCCCTTAAGCCTGATCGATGACGCCGTCGGCAAAGTGCTCGCCATGAAAGAACGCTACGCGATCACCGACGCCCCCACCCTGGATGGCATCCACACCGCCGAACATATGGCCATCACCGCGCGGGCGGCGCGGTTGGGAGTTGTCACGCTGACGATGCCGCCGGGCTTGCTGCCCATTGTGCCACAAGACTCTGCGCCGGATCGGGTTGGTCGAGTTTGCGTCCTATCTCGATTCGGGCATTCTGGAACAGGGTGGAGATACCGGATTTGCGACACTGGTGCGCCTCAAGTTCCCGGCAGTAGAGTGCGTGGCGTTGGCGTCGATCGATCCGGCCTCAGAATCAGCGGCGCGCGCGCGCGCCCTGGCTGATCGGGTGGACCTACTCATTGTTGCCACTCGCAATGCCCATCTGACCCAGTCACAGCAAGCCTTGGCACAAGACCTGCTGAACCGCAGCCAGAAGAACGTCCTGCTCTGCCTGCGCAATCCGTATGATGCCGGGGTACTTACCGGCGCGGGCGGCGTAGTCTGCACGCTGGGCGACAGCGCCCCCTCGCTGGAAGCGGCGGTGGGCGTGTTGGCAGGCGATTTTGAACCGGCAGGCAAGCTGCCCGTTCCGCTCAGCATGGATTAGTGGGCACGAGGTGTAGGGGGAAAAGACGCCAACGGTTACCCGATTTTGTCAGGCCCGACGGACACAACTCATGATGATCCGCCGGGTCGTTGGCGATCGGACACCGTCACGGATTGAAAGACAAGGGTTACAACGCGTTGAGCACCATCGTTATCTACGCCATCAATCACTACGCGATCGACCAACAGCGGATCGTTCGCTTGCAGGCACAACTCAAACAGATGATCCAGCGTTGAAAAAGGCATTGACGTTTCGTCCAAGCCCGAACTTTTGTCCCAGCGGCGGAAGATCACCTTCCCGTTGTGCACTCTAGCAGGCATCGAAGTTTGTCCTTCAGTCGTATTGATCCGTTGTGATCGCGCAGTCGTTACACCAACATCGTATTATGAAGTATCACCTAGTTGGGGCTAACTGGCAAATCTCACGGGGGAATCTCATTTGGGATGTACCGGAGTAACCTGCAAATCAGGCGGGGACAACAGCGGGTTGTGATCGGCGCTTGTCATTCTCGATAAGATGTGCATAATTGATGTTATAATGGCAAGAAATAACTAAGCCACGGTCGCTTTCTGAAACGCGAATGGGGTTTGACGTCCAAAGATGTTTTGGACGTTGGTAGCGAGTCAAAGTCTCGCCCCGGTTGGGTGCGAGTGTGAGCTAACCCGAAGCCCGGAACATACTCTTGCGGACAGCCATAATTATGACGGTGGGGGTTCCAGGCAGCGCAGCCGATTCCGATAGAAGATCTGATATCTGTCGGTCTGGGAAACGTGATCATTCAATCGTCACATCCGGGTAAAGCTGATAACTCATGAGCTAATCACTGTCTTGTACGTGCCAAGAGCGGCACTCCAAACGACGAGATAAGCTCCCGCTTGCTGGAAGATGCGTCGTTGATGACGTAACAGCAAGTGGATGCGCTCATTAGAAGAGACTACATGCCGATTCCTGACTCGGGACGGCGTGTTCGCGAACCCCAACGCATCGGGTGTTGACAGCCGTGGCAGGCATGCTAGCGGCTGTTTTTGATTCAACGGGGTCGAGGACGGTGAGTCCGACTATCACAGCATTAGAACCTCAACAACGCAGCCAAGAACGCGTCAGCGTTTACCTGGATGGTGACTTTGCGTTTGGGCTGCCGTTGATTGAGTCGGCTCGGCTGCATGTCGGGCAAGAGCTGACAGAAGCTGAGGTTTCTACGCTGCGTCACCTCGACGACGTAGCACGTGCCCTGGACCGTGCGGTCAGGCTGTTGGCCCGCCGCCCATATAGCACGGTTGAAATCCGGCGCAATCTTCACTCTAAACAATTTGCTGCTCCAACGATAGACGAGGTTCTCGCCAAGCTCGAAGACCTGGGGTACGTGGACGATCGCGCCTTTGCCCAGTATTGGATCGAGAACC
Source organism: uncultured Chloroflexia bacterium (assembly GCA_963826505.1). Lineage (GTDB taxonomy): Bacteria > Chloroflexota > Anaerolineae > Aggregatilineales > Aggregatilineaceae > CAWGXG01. The sequence continues at coordinate 122,461 of CAWGXG010000008.1, read as the reverse complement.
GGGAACAATTCCGCCCGCGCAGCCCGCGCGCCCTGGCACACGAACTGCGCCAGAAGGGCCTGCCAGACCCTCTGATTCGAGAGGCGCTGGCCGGGCTCGATGGTCAGGAATCCGCCTATCGCGCTGGCACAGATTATTTGCGGCGCTTACATGGCCTGACTCAAGAGGAGTTTCGCCGCAAGATGAGCGCTTATCTGGGCAGGCGAGGATTTGAGTACGACATCGTCCGCGATGTGGTCGATCGGTTGATCGGCGAACTGGAAAGAACACAACCTGAATTCTTAGCTAATGACACTACGACAGACGAGGAGTAAGCCCTATGGACATCGTGTTGGTCCTGATAGGACTAGCGATTGGCGTTGGGCTTGGTGCTGGCGGCCTGATTGTCTACCAGAATACGCTGGGGACAAACAAGCGGCGTCAGGCGGAGGAAGAAGCTGAACGCATCAAAAATGAAGCGCTGGCAGAAGCCAAGCAAACTAACGTAGATGCACGAAGCGAAGCTATCCGCATTCAGCACGAAGCCGAAGAAAACGCCAAACGGCGGCGCGCCGAGATCGACCGCGAAGTCGACCGGCTGCAGAAGCGCCGCGAAGACCTGGACAGCCGCTATGAGCGGATGGAAGCACGCGAACAGGTGCTCAACAAGCGGCAAAGCAAAATTGACAAGCGCCAGAATGAGATCGCAACTATGTACGATGAGCAGCGCGTCGTGCTTGAGCGCATGGCGGAAATGTCACGCGAGGAAGCCCGCAGCGAACTGCTCAGGATGGTCGAAGAAGATGCCCGCAATGATATGGCTCGCCGGATTCGCGAGGTCGAAGAGGAAACCAAGCTCGAAGCCGATGCCCGCGCTCGCGATATTATTGCCTTGACGATCCAGCGCATCGCCTCCGATCAGGTCAACGAGATCGCGGTGAGTGTGGTGCCGCTGCCGTCGGATGAGATGAAAGGTCGCATCATCGGGCGCAACGGACGCAACATCCGGTCCTTCGAACAGGCGACCGGGGTGGATGTGGTCGTAGACGACACGCCTGAAGCTGTCACGATTTCGAGCTTCGACCCGGTACGCCGCGAAGTCGCCAAGCGGGCGCTCGAAAAGCTGGTGTTGGACGGGCGTATTCACCCGGCCCGCATAGAAAAGCTGGTGGCCGATGCACGCAAAGAGGTCGAGCGCGTCATCCGCGAAGAAGGTGAGCGCGCCGCCTACGAAGCCGGTGTACCCGGCTTGCATAACGAAGTCCTCAAGCTGTTGGGCCGCTTGAAGTTCCGCACGAGCTACGGCCAGAACCAGCACGCCCACGCCATCGAAACCGCGCACATCGCGGGTATGATCGCCGCTGAGTTGGGGGCCGACGTCGCTACCGCCAAAGCAGGCGGCCTGCTGCACGACATCGGCAAGGCTATCGATCACGAGATCGAAGGCACGCACGCGATGATCGGCGCTGACTTTGCCCGGCGACACGGCGTGCCGGAAAAAGTCGTCAACTGCATTGGTTCGCATCATCACGAAGTTGAGCAGGAATGTGTCGAAGCGATGATCGTCGAAGCCGCGGACGCCATCTCTGGCGCGCGTCCTGGCGCGCGGCGTGAAAGCTTGGATACCTATATCCGGCGCGTCAAGGCGTTGGAAGACATCGCCAGGGAGTTCGAAGGCGTCGAACAGAGTTACGCGCTTCAGGCCGGACGCGAGGTACGCATCATGGTCAAACCCGAAGCGATCGACGATCTCGCCGCGATGCGGCTGGCACGCGATATCTCCAAGCGGATCGAAGAGACGATGCAATATCCGGGTCAAATCAAAGTGACCATCATCCGTGAAACGCGCGCAGTCGACTACGCGAAATAACACTTCATGAACTCATAAAACGGCGGGCTGCCCAAACCTGGACAGCCCGCCGTTTTGATTCAGGATGTGGGCGATATTGTTTTCGACAGCACCCACCCGTCAATTGTTAGTGGACAACTTCTCCAACTCCAAGAGAATAAGCGAGGTCCTGCGCATTGCGGACCAACAGCGGCGGCTCTGGCAGCCAGGGGAAATACGTGATCTGTTGCGGCTGAGTGACGATGAAGTACGGCACGTCCAGATTATTGATCAACCCAAAACCGCCCGTACACATCAAGTCATACACGAGATCAAGCAGGTCTGCTGTCCAAAAATGAGACCTTAGGAGCAATACGATCCGCTGAAACGAGCGAGTGCCGCTCAGCCCTGGCGCATGCACTTCCGCGGCACCCCCATCGGGTGTCGTGATCATGACCTGGTCATTACCGATTACTTCCTGATGAGCAATATGGAACGACTCGTCGAATACGCGGCGCACCGCCAAACGATCGCCGTTGGCAAAGTGCCCATCAACGGCATGGCAAACCAGGATCATCATATCGTGCTGCATAGGACGTAGCCTCCTTTGTTCGCCGGTGGATGATGAGAATATAGCACATTCGTTCTAATTCATCAACTTCACCAGAGTTGTCAAATCAGGTTTTTGCAATGCAGCCAATACCCTATATATGGGGTTCTTCCTCATTACTTTACCCCCACATATACGTGTTTTTTGATACTCCTCGAAAGTCATCTAAAACGGACTCGGCAAGCCTTTCGGGCGGCCTCAAGCGCGGTGATTTGATGCGGCTTCCGGACCCCGTATCCGGATACCCCAGCAGATTAACGCACGGAAGTGAACGACTGATTAGAACGAGATGAACGTTTCTTTATCGACCGTATTTGAACACAGGCGGACAGGCTGAAGATTTCGCGGCACCGGGTTATACTTACTCTATTCAGTATGTACGTTTTAAAGCATACATCGTTTCAAAGCGGCCAACGCCATCTCCAGCGGTTGTGGCGCATCCCCGGCAAAGGAGAGTTCGATGCGAGCTGAGATTCTCTATCGCCCGTCCTATTCGATGGCCATTGTCGACCTGGCCCCCTATGAAGAAATTCGGGTCGAGTCAGGATCCATGGTCAGTATGACCGAGGGCATCACCCTGCAAACCCGCATGGAAGGTGGCTTTCTGCGCAGTATCCAGCGCGCCGTTCTCGGCGGCGAGAGCTTTTTCCTCAACATCTTCAAAGCGCCCTCGTTTGGCGGACAGATCAACCTGGCCCCTACCCTCCCCGGCGATATGATGATTCTCGAAATGCAGGGTGGGCCGCGTGACACCTTGTTGATTCAGAGCGGGGCGTTCATCGCCTCCTCGCTGGGAATCGAAGTGGATACCAAGTGGGGCGGCGCGAGGACGTTCTTCGCATCCGAGGGACTCATAATGCTGCGCGCAATGGGTCAGGGCTTGTTGTTCCTGGCCAGCTATGGCGCGATCCATCCCATCGATCTAGAACCGGGCCAGCGTTATACCGTCGATACGGGCCACCTGGTGTCTTTTACGGAGGGGATGGGCTTCAATGTGCGTCCTGTTGGCGGGGTGCGCTCGACCGTGCTCAGCGGTGAAGGGCTGGTCGTGGATCTGACAGGTCCCGGGCGAGTGTACATGCAAACGCGATCTGAAGATGCCTTCCTATCGTGGCTGACGCCTAACGTTTCGCAGCAACCCGATCAGGAATGACGGAAATGCCTGACCGACACCAGGTCAGGGTTGGTGCTAATGCGTGGGCGGGGCGAAAATGCGCAGGCCGTCGCGCTCATCTTGCACGAGATCAACAGGCTCAACCCGGCGGACGATGAGCGCCATCAGGAGGTCGCCCGCCGCCCCGGTAGCATTGACTATCATCGCCAGGACAACCCAGTAGCCTACGGCAGGGGGGACGAACAACACGAGAACCATACTCCCCGCGGTGATGACGAGCAGCGGAGCCAACAGGATGCGCAAATATTCGTCACGCCGGAACCATGCGTTGTCCGCCGTCGCGTACAGGGCGTACCACGTGATCCCATAGCGCGGACGATGCCCGCAGCGGATCATGAACAGGCCATGAATCCATTCGTGCAGGGGCAGCACGCCTAGAATCAGAACCAACCCGGCGAAGGATGATACGCGGTCGGGCAGTCCGCCATACACCAACGGCGATCCGAGCCGGTAATACGCGAATGCCAGGCCATAGCCCAAAACCCCGCTCAGTACCATCGACACCAGCGACAACCCAACCAGCGGTCCCCAATAACGAGGATGGGACGCACGCATGACGTACACTTCGCTGTAATCGGCCGGAAGGGTGCGAATGGGTCCGGAGTTAAGCATGCTCAGATCCTGATCTGGAAGCGAATGCGTTCGGATAGTGTATGCGATCAGCACCGGGAAACACAAGGCGCCGCGTCGTTCGGTTGACGCGGCGTCTTATTTGAGTACAAGTTTGACAGCGTGAACTGTGTCTAGTGCAGAGGTAATGCGACGCAGCCGCAAGCTGTTGCCGATGACGAACACGTCGCTGAGTGCCATGGCCAGCGCGGCCAAAATCGGGTGCAGATGGCGCAAAGCCAGCGGGGCCCACACGAACGGCGCCAACACGCCAGCCGCCACCGGAATCAACGTCACGTTGTAGGCGAAGGCCCAGAACAGATTCTGCTTGATGGTCTGCACGGTCTTCTTGCTGAGCGCGATCGCGCGCGCTACGCCGCGCAAGTCACCGCTCATTAAGGTGACATCCGCCGTTTCCATCGCGACATCGGTGCCGGTTCCAATGGCGATCCCGACGTCGGCCTGAGCCAACGCAGGCGCGTCATTGATGCCGTCACCAACCATGCCCACCAGATACCCTTCGTCCTGAAGCTGTTTGACGTACGCCGCCTTTTCGGACGGTTTGACCTCAGCGAAAATGCGGTCGATTCCCGCTTCACGCGCGATAGCGTTGGCGGTGGCCTGGTTATCGCCGGTCATCATGACGACGTGCAATCCGAGCGTGTGCAACTGCCGCACGGCTTCGATTGAGCCATCTTTGATGGTGTCAGCCACGGCAATCACGCCGCTGGCCTGCCCATCGACCGCCAACCACATCGCGGTCTTGGCTTCGTTTTGCAGGCGCAGCGCTTCCGCTTCCAGCCCGTTAAGGTGGACGTTCTGCGCTTGCATCAGCGCAACATTGCCCACCAGAACCGCCTGTCCTTCGACCTGGGCGCGCACGCCCTGCCCGGCGATAGCTTCGAACTGCTGCGGTTCATGCAGTGCGATCGCGCGATCCTGCGCGGCACGGATGATGGCCGCGCCCAAAGGATGCTCGCTGCCGCGTTCCGCACTGGCGGCCAGGGCCAGCAAGGAGATCTCGTCGAGACTCGCCGCCTGTCCGACGACCACATCGGTGACGCTCGGCTCGCCGCGCGTCAGCGTGCCGGTTTTATCCAAAACGATCGCCGTGAGCTTATGGGCGCGTTCGAGCGATTCGCTGTTTTTGAACAGGATACCCGTTTCAGCACCCTTCCCCATGCCGACCATGATCGCGGTCGGGGTCGCCAATCCCATCGCGCACGGGCAGGCAATCACCAGCACGGCGATCATCCGCACCAGGGCCGGGGTAAATTCACCGGTTCCGATCATCCAGATCGCAAACGTGAGCATGGCGATCGAAATTACGGCGGGCACAAAGATCGCCGACACGCGATCCGCTAAGCGCTGAATGGGCGCTTTGCTGCCCTGCGCCTGCTCGACCAGCCGAATGATCTGCGCCAGGGCCGTCTCGCGCCCGACTTTCGTCGCGCGGAATTTGATCATGCCCTGTTTGTTGATGGTCGCGCCGATCACAGACTCGCCAGGAGCTTTTTCAACCGGCAGGCTTTCGCCGGTAATCATGCTTTCGTCAATAGCACTGAAGCCTTCCACTACTTCGCCATCGACCGGGATCTTTTCGCCGGGGCGCACGATGACCACATCACCGGCACGCACCTGCTCCACCGGGATATCCAATTCGATTCCATCACGGACCACGCGCGCGGTTTTGGCTTGTAGCCCGATCAGCGCTTTGATCGCGGCACTGGTACGGCCTTTGGCGATAGTCTCGAGCAAGCCACCGGTCGCGATCAAGGTGATGATCGACGCGGAAGTCTCGAAGTAGACATGACCGCCCAGCAGACCCAGTGTCACTGGGATGCTGTAGAAATAGGCTGCGCTCGATCCCAGCGAAACCAGCACGTCCATGTTGGACGATCCACTGCGGACCGAACGGTAACCGCTGACATAGAAGTCGCGCCCTACCCAAAACTGGACCGGTGTCGCCATCGCCCAGAACAAGTAATTGACCCAACCCGCGTGCGCCCATGCGCCCAGCAGGCCAAAATCGCGCGACATGCTGAGGATGAACAGCGGTAAGGCAAACAACGCGCCGACTATCACACGCTGGAAATTATGGCGGATCTCCGCCTGGCGCGCGGCTTGCTCGGCGTCTTCCAGTTCTTCGTCATCGGCCATCACGACGCCATATCCGGCGCTTGCGACCGCCTGAGCCAACATTTCGCGCGTGACGCCCGGCGTAATCGTGACAAGGGCGTGCTCCGTCGCGAAATTCACATCGGCCTTGACGACGCCCTCCACTTTGTTCAGGGCACGCGTCACACTAGCCGCGCAATTCACGCAGTCCATGCCCGTTACCGCCAGATCGACGGTTTGCTCGGGCACATCATAGCCCGCCTTGCGAATGCGCGAAATGATGTCCCCGGTCTGCAACAGAGTATCGTCGAAGACGAGGCTGATTTTCTCGCTGGCAAAATTGACGTTGGCCTCCTGCACGCCGTCCAGTTTGCGCACGTTGCGCTCGACGGTGGCGACGCAGTTGGCGCACGTCATCCCGGTCACGGGTAAGGTGAGAGTCTTGTCAGACATGGGCCGTTGAGGTACTCGTTTCGCAGTCTGTGAGGGGTTAATTCCCCTCGGCGGGCGCGTAGTTAATCTCGACAAGCAGGGCTTTGATCTGTTCCCAGGACGCAGGGCTATCCCATTCGATCGTCACCTGGCGCGTATCTTTGTCGGCTTCGACTTGCTGTACGCCTGCCAGCTCGCCAACCTCGTTCTTGATGGTCATGACGCAGTGCTTGCAGGAGATATTTGGAACTTCGAAGGTCTTGGTCTGCATTGTGAACTCCTCGTTGAACTAGAGCCTCTCGAAAAAGCTGCCAATCAGGGTTTGTTGACGTAATGATACACTTCCATGACTTCACTCAGAACGCGCTCGCGGTCGCCCACGTCATCGCCTTGAATGGCGGTCGTGACGCACGTCCGCAGATGCGCATCCAGGATCGTCTCACTGACACGCGCCAGGGCGGTCTGCACCGCCTGAATTTGTTTGATCACGTCGATGCAATAGCGATCGTCTTCCAGCATCTTCACGACACCGTTGACGTGGCCACCTACGCTTTTCAGACGATGAATCGCTTCCAGGCGTGCTTTGTCATCCATGAGAACTCTCCGCATTACTACCCCCCCCATAGGGGGTGGGGTCTATTGCCACAAATATAGCTCCTTCTTGGGACAGTGTCAAGAGGTTTTTCACGTTTTCGGTCTGGACGCGCTGCGGTTACAATAAGGGACGGAAGCCAACCTGTGGAACGAGTTATGCCTATAGTCACATTGACGGTCTAGTATTTGTCACTGATACAGGGCCGGGGATCGCGCTATAGTGTGTTGGTGTAAACAGTGATGATGTTTAAGGAGCTAAAATGGCCGACCTCTCAACGTCCTACATGGGCATCACCCTGAAAAATCCGTTAATCGTAGCAGCCAGCTCGATCTCGAACTACGTCGACAAGGTCAAGAAGGCTGAAGAAGTGGGCGCGGGTGGGCTTGTGATCCGTTCCCTGTTTGAAGAGCAAATCCAGCATGACGAAATGACGATGATGGATTTCATGGAACGGGCTGCTTACATCTCACCAGAGGTGCAATCGCCCTTTTATCCTCCTGTGGAATCCGGTGGGCCGCGCGAGCACCTCATGTGGGTCGAAAAGGCGCGCCGCTCCGTCAGCATGCCGATCTTTGCCAGCCTCAATGCCGTATCGCCCGGGGCCTGGACCAGCTATGCCAAACAGCTTGAAGAAGTGGGCGTCGCCGGGTTGGAAATCAACTACTATGTCGTGGCGACCGATCCTGACGTGTCGGGCAGCGACCTCGAAAAGGCGCTGTTTGACATCGTCGCCAGCGTGACCCAGGAAGTCAAGATTCCTGTAGCGGTCAAGCTCAGCCCCTATTACACTTCCACACCCTACGTCGTGCGCGAGCTGGAGAAGCGCGGCGCGAAAGCGGTCGTGATGTTCAACCGCTTCCTGCAACCTGATATCGACGTCGACACCGAGAAACTCTCAAGCGAAATGGTGTACAGCACGCCGCAAGAGATGAAAGTACCGCTGCGTTGGGTCGCGCTGCTCTACGGGCGGACGGGCCTGGACCTCGCGCTGAACACGGGCGTCCACAGCGGGCGCGACGTCGCGAAAGCGCTGCTGGCGGGTGCATCAGCGGTACAGGTGGCCTCCGCGCTGTTTGTGAACGGCTTGCCCTACATTTCCACCATGCTGATGGATCTTCAAGGCTGGATGGAAGAAAAAGAATATGACAAGTTAGACGACTTCCGGGGCAAGATGAGCCAGCAAAACGTGGACGATGCATTTGGCTTCGAGCGCGCCCAGTACATGAAACTGCTCATGGCGCAGCAGTAAACGCACCAACTATATTCAGCGAATAACACAGGCACGGGGGCGTGATGCATGCCCCCGTGTGTTTTTCTACTGCGCACCGCCAAACAAGCGCCAGATCACGTCCGGATCAGTCAGCGGCTGGCCCACCAACGCCAGATTCTCGGCGAGATGCGCGGGCTGGCACATCCCCACTAACGCGCTGAGCACACCCGGTGTAGACCGCGCAAACTGGAGCGCCCGTTGGGCGTGCGTGGTTTGTTCGGGGAAATAGGGCGCGAGATCGGCCATAAACGGGCTGGCCAGCAGTCCTTGTTTGAGCGCGGCACTGGTCACGACCGTAAGTCCCAGCTCGACCGCCGCTTCAATAGGGCTGTAGAACAGCTCTCCGACCTGCTGATTGGCTAGCGCGAAGGCCTCGGTCATCACCAGATTGTAGGGCATCTGCACAAAGCGGAAATGATTCCCCTCCCCTGCCACCTGAAATGCTAACCCAACCAATTCTGTCAGCGAAATGAAGTCCGGAGCGTCCGGTGGAGAGCGAAATGCCGTCCAGGTCGCCACCCCGTACGCGCCGATGTGCCCACGACTGACGGCGTCTTCCAGCGTTTCGAACGCGTCGATCATGCGGTTGCGAAAGGTTTCGCGCGTGTTAGGAATGCGCTGCGTTTCGGGGTTGTGCAGGTAATAGATATCGATGGTGTCCACACCGAGATTCTGGCGGCTGCGCTCGATCATCGTATCCAGAAAATCCGGCGCAAAGCAGTGCCGGTATTCTGCCGCAAAATCGTTCGGATGGGCGATCCCGGACTCGATATACTGCTCGTAGATCACCCGGCGCGGATCGGACGGAGCCTCCCCATCAAACGGGACAAACCCGCCTTTGGTCGCCACAACGACATTTTGACGCGTGACGGTGCCATCCCTGACCGCTGCCGCGAGCGCACGACCCACAGCGCGTTCACTGCGCTGGTGACGGTAATTGATGGCCGTGTCGATATGGTTGCAGCCCTGCTCAAGTGCCTGCGCCACGGCGGCTTCAAACGCAGCATCAGTTGAGTCATCTGGCGTGCCGATATACGTCCCCAGGCCAATCGATGAGAGGGTCAGCCCGTCGAGCGTAGTTCGGAAATGCCCAGGGGCCGCCCGGTCGTGCCACTGATCGGCGTAAGTCGCTGTGGCGTCAGGCGTAGCGCGTCCGTGTATCGTCATGGCGTCTCCATCACGGCTGATAAGCGAGCGCATCGGCGGCCGGGGTCGCCAGCCATTCGGCTAGCAGGGGTGTCTGCCGATCCCTGTCCGACAAGATGGGCTGGTCGGTCGGCCAATCAATGCCGATCTCCGCGTCATTCCAGCGGATGCCGCCCTCGGTGGCAGGATTATAGATCGCCGTACATTTATATTGCAGCTCGGCCACGTCCGAAAGTACGCAAAATCCCCGCGCAAAACCAGGGGGTGCCCACATCTGACGCCTGTTTTCGGCGGAGACATCCAATCCGAACCACTGGCCCAACGTGGGCGATCCCCGCCGGATGTCTACCGCCACCAGAAACACACGCCCTATCGTCACGCGCATCAGCTTGGCCATCGGCGCATCCCACTGGTAATGCAGTCCGCGAATCACGCCTTTGACCGACCGCGAGTGATTGTCCTGCAAAAACTCATACGGGATGCCCAACGCCGTAAACTGGTCTTTGCGGTAGGATTCCATAAAGAATCCCCGGTGATCGTCAAACACCTTGGGAACAATCACCTTAATCTCACCCAGGTGAACACTCTCTATCTCAAATGGCACGAGTTTAGCCCTTCCTCGAACGCCGCGCGGCGGGTTTACCGGCGGAAGAAATTACTCAGGATGAACCACACGTTAGCGGGGCGCTCAGCCAACCGCCGCATGAAAAACGGATACCACTCTGTCCCATAGCCGACATACACACGCACCTTGAAACCATCGTCGCGCAGTTGCTCCTGCAAACGCGAGCGAATGCCGTACAACATCTGGAACTCAAAGGCATCGTAGGGCACGTCGTGCGAGCGAATGTAGTCTTTCGCCGCCGCGATCATATTCTCGTCGTGCGTGGCGATGCCAAGATAGGCCCCGGCCTGACGCGCATCGGGTGCCAGAAAAATCTGTGTCAGATGAACGTAATTGGCGTCGACATCGGCCTTGTCGGGAAAAGCGCGATCGGGCGGTTCCTTGTAGGCCCCCTTGCATAGGCGTACGAACGCGCCCTCAGCCGCCAAAGTTTGCATATCCGCTTCGCTGCGGTACAGGTAGGCTTGAATCACCGTGCCGACGTTGTCAAAGTCCTGATGCAGCAACCGGTAAACGTGCAGGGTGGCGTCGGTGTAGTCGGAGCTTTCCATATCAATCGTGATATGGTTGCCAGCAGCGTTGGCTCGCTCCAGAATGCGCCGCAGATTGGCGATACACAAGTCTTCGCGAATATCCAGGCCAAGCTGGGTGAGCTTGAGCGACGCCGTGGCCCGCACCCCACTCTCAGCGATGGTATCCAATAACTCTAAATAGGCTTGAGTTGCATTGAGCGCTCCGGCCTCATCCGTGACGCTTTCGCCCAGGTGATCGAGCGTCACTTCAAACCCCTGATCCGTAAGGCGGCGGGTGACGTCGATGGCATCGGAGAGGGAATCACCCGCCACGAAACGCAGCGCGCTGCGCCGGGCCGGACCAATCCGCATGATCACATCTTTGGCCCATCTGGCCTGCGACAATTGAAGAAAAAGCGAGCGAAACATTCTTGAGTCCTTCTGTGTGATTGATACTCGCTAACGACCGCAACGCGCTCTATTGTAGCCATGAGCAGGGTCGCTCACAATAGCCTCACCAGGACTCCAAGCGTGTCCACCGCCCGCCGCAGAAAACGAGAGCGCCTGTTTTGGCGCTCTCCTGAAGGGCATCACGATCCACTGCCTGCCGTCGCATCCGGTGGCGGCGCGACGGTATCTCGCGAATAGCCAGGCACCACGATCGCCACGCGATAAGCGCTGTTATCGCGCTCGACGACCTGGGTTTCGCCGCTGCGTTCGCGCACGTTCAGCCAGATCTCAGAGGCCAGAGGACCTTCGAGCCAACGCGCTTCGCCGTTCGCCGCCAGATCATGGAGCGCAAACGGCGCGTTGAGTGGCCATAGCCAGCTTGGTGCGGAATCATCCCGCTCAATCGCATAAGCGCTTACCCAGCCCGCCTGGGGCAGCACGAGCACGGGCGTCCCGGAAAGATGGCTACACTCGTTCATGATGTTCGTATAACTGTTTTCAGGCCACGTGCTGTAGCGGCGCACCGTCCGTACCTCGTCGTACAAAAACACCGTGATACTTTGAGTCACCGGATTGCTGGAGCTCATTGGGAGCAGCTCATCCTGCCACGAATAGAATCCCCGGCTGATGATATCCTCCAAAAACGACCGTATCGTCACATCATCCAGGCGCGCTTCGAGAATCTGCTCGGAGCCATAGTCATCGGTGGAAGCCCACACCACACGCCCATCCCCCCACAACGTACACGGCGGAATATTGTTCAACGTGGCCGCAGCGTCATCGAGAGTACTCTGGGCATCCAGACGCACGATGATCGTTTCAGGGTCGCGACTCCAGTCAATCAACCCTAACTGAGAATCCCCCTGACTGTCACTTTTGGGTTCATCTCCGCCGCACGCCGTCAAAACATTAGCTATCAGCAGCATAATAATACTGATCAACAGGAGGCGTCGCATAGTGGTCTCCTTTGACCGCATACAGACCCGCTCGTTCAGAATTGTAGCCCGGCCCGTAGCGGGTTACAAGCGCAACACACACCAACAGCGGCGGTGACTCGCGTCAATCGCCGCTGCAATTGTCAGAAACTGTCTGAGTTTGTCAGGAGAACGCCTATGCCCCTACTCCGGCACAACCTCGTAGGCAGTGCCATCCCACACGAACAGGACATGATCACCGAGGGCCAGGAATTCGCCCACCGCCGGATCGAGACTCAACAGGTCGAAGTAGGCATCGCTCAGAAATATAACCTGGGTCGGAGTCATCTGGTCGGCGTCGTACAGCGTGTCGATCCACGCGTTGTCGCGCCAGACGAAGGTCCGGTCCGCCGCGTAACGCACCGCCTGCTGGCTGGCTGCGCCACCTTCGCCCGCCGAACCCACTGGCATCCCATTGGCGTCTTTGTCGCGGAAGGTTTGTGTCGGGGCTGCCATAGGGGCTTGCGCGTCGGCCAGACCGGCCGCCGCCTCAGAAGCATCCACAGCATTGGCTCCTGACACTTGACCGAAGGTCTGCCCGGACTCTGCCTGGAACGCAGTTTGCGCTTCTTCGCGCCCGCTCTGCGAGAAGATGTCATCTTCGGTGATCAGGAAGGATGTATAAGGAGTGATGATCCCATAGCGAATGCTCAGCCGGACAATGCTGTCCACCAGTTCGGGATTCTCGCCATTCAAACGAATCGTATTCAGCAGCGCGCCGATTTTGCGCGTGGCCCACAGCCGCGGGATGAACACTTCACCGCCTGCCCGGTCACGGAAATTCACATCGTACGTGTACACTTTGCGCTGGCCGTCCAACTCTCCGCTCAGGCGAATTGTGGTCGGGCCGCCGTCGCGATAGCGTCCGGTGATGATCAACTGGGTGCCCACGAACAGATCGGGCAGCGGCGCAGCAGGGTACAGATCGTCGGCGCGCACATCACCAAAATCGAGTACAAGATTGGTCAACACAGGCGCGCTGATCTTGTTGTACAGGCTGCTCACCTCGTCGTCGATGCGTTCGCCCGTCCGGACATACGTCCCCGCGCCGCGAAACATCTGGTAAAGCTGGTCGAGCAGGACCGTATCGACATCGTCGCCAACGCCAAAGGTGAACATCCGCACGTTGGACGGGGCCAGCGCCTGCACGTTGTCGAGAATCCTGGACGTTTCGGTTTCGCCCTCGGTCGCCAGTCCATCAGTGAGGAACAACACGACAGTGGATCGCTCGCGATCGGTCATTTGCATGGCTTCGCTCAGCGCCCCATTGATGTCCGTGCCGCCGACCGCTTCCAGTCCGTTGACCCAGCGTTCGGCATCGCGCGCTTCTGATACCGGTTGGAGATCGTTGGCGTATATGCGCGAGCCGGTACTGAACACGATGACGTTGAAGCGATCGCGGCTGTTGAGGTGATCGAGCACGTATTCCACCGCGGAGCGCGCCTGATCCCACTTGTCGCCGTACATCGATCCTGACTGGTCGAGCACGATGATCACGTCTTTGGGAATGACGCGGTCTTCGGTGACATGCACCGGGGGCGTGATCATCAGCGTGAAGAAGCCGTCTTCATTGGCGCTTTCGCGGTATGAAAGCAGATTCACGGCGATCTCATCGCTCGCCAACCCGTAGTACAGGCTAAAATCAGTTTCTGGATGGACGTAGCTCGTCTCGTAGCCAGCACGGAAAGCGAAATCGCCATCGCGCGAGATCGCGATCGAATGCGTCGGCGAATAGATGGTGCCAATCGGATCGTTAGACTCGACGTCGACGCTGATGCTGAGCCGCTCGACCGGGCGACGTGTCAGGTGATCGGTGCGCAGCGGGTAATCGTAGCGTACCAACGCATCTTCAACCGGGAGGAGCTGCCCGTATTCGATCTCAATTTTGACTTCAGAATTGGGTTGGATCGGGAACACACTGGCCTGCACGGCCCCCGCCCCTACGTATTCCAGTAGGGCTGGATCGCGCATGCGGCGCACGATTTCGTCGTATATGTCGCGCGCTTGCTGGGCATCAAGAATCTTCGCCTCGATCGGACGGCCATCGACCCACATCACCAGATTAGACACCGCTGCGCCGACCGGCAGCGGGAAGATGTAGGACCCTTCAGCCGCGCGCCCGCCGTCGTTGAAAAACACCTGCTCTACGCGCGTTGTCGCCACCTGGTTGTCAATCGTCACAGTGACCCGGTGCGAACGAAGCACGACGCCCTGGTCCAAAAAAAACGGCAAGGCAGCCGGGGCAGAAGCCGCGTCGTGGGCCAGCGCCGGACCAACAGCGACCGCCAATAGCAGAAGCACAATCATCAGTGTTATGGTGCGTCTCATCATTTCCTCCAAAAAACGTCTCGCCAACATCGGGCAGTGTGTTTGGTTATGCCTATGACGCCCGTCGTTCAACAAAAGTTCCATTCGGCGGTCGAATGTGCCATTTTGGGCCAAATGCGTCATACTTACCTGGGCCCAACATGGGTGATGGTGGGTCTTATCAGGCCAGCGAAAACGCGAAACGACAACCGACTATGAGCGATCGTGATCGTCCCGAACCGTTGAGCAGTGACGCTTTGATGGACAGCGTGCGGCAGTTGAGCGCGGTCATCGGGCCGCGCCACCCTACCAGCCGGGCCGAACGGGATGCCGCTACTTACATTCATACCACCGTCCGCGCGATCGATGACCAGTGGGAACTCATCAACCAGCCGTTTCGGAGCATTGACGGTTTTCGCTACCGGCTAGCGCCGCTCGCCGCGCTGGCGGGCTTGAGTCTGTTAGTGGGTCTGCGCAAAGATCGCCAGACGCAGATCATCAGCGGCTTGCTGTCGGTTGGACTAAGCATCCTCAGCCGTGACGCTTTTCTGGCGCGACAGGCCGTCTGGGAAACATGGCTGCCACGCGGCGAATCGCAGAACGTGATCGTGCGCATTCCACCAACGCGCAGTGTACAAGAGCGCGCGGTATTTATCGCGCACATCGATTCTGGCGTGAACCGCATCACGACCGATCCGCGCGTCGTGCGCCAACTGCCGCGCACATTAGGCGGCATCACGCTGATGGCATTGGTGGGCGGCGTGCTAACGACACTTTCGGGACGCAGCCAACGCTGGCGGACAATCCGCACTTTGCTGGCTAGCGCGACGCTCGGGGGTGCAGTGTTGGCCGTCGCGGACGAACGCGGCGCGGATACCGCGGGCGCGAACGGAAACGCCTCCGGGGTAGCGGCGCTGTTAGGACTTGCCGCCACGCTCCACGCGCGCCCGCTCGAACATACAGAAGTAGTCTTGGCGTTTACCGGGAGCGCGACAGCGATTTCAACCGGGGCGGACGTGCTCGCCACACAGTACGGAGAAGCGTGGCGCGATGCCTTGTGGGTGGTCGTCAACAATGTGGGCACCGGCGAGTTATGCTGGGCCACCCGTCACGGCATCAGCCCCTACGCCTATTATCATCCTCATCCTGACGCGGTGCGCATCATGGAGCGTGCCGCTGACGCGCGCCCCGACCTGGGCATGATGGGTAAACCCATGCTCACCGTGGACGAGCTGTCGATCTTGCGCGACCGCGATCTGCGCGCCGTCGCGTTGATGGGCTACGATCCCGTCACCGGCCTAATCCCCAACTGGCGACGCAGTAGCGACACCATCCACGCGATCACACCCGCCACGCTCGAAAGAGGCGCGCACGCTTGCTGGACCGTTGCACGCGTGCTAGACCAGTGCGACGGCTGGCGGCAAACCTAGCGCCTTCACCCCACCCTTACGACGATATGCCGACGCCCTTCCGCGTCAACCGTAGTTGTCGCGTCTTCGCCAGCACGAACCGGACGCTGTTCGCCCGGCGGCAAGATGAATTCCAACTGGTCATAGGGCAACGGATAACCGCCGCCGACGCGACAGCCCAGGATGATCTCTGCCGGACTGCTCGTCACGCTTAACCGGACTTCCGAGAATTCGCCGCGCTGATATCCCAGACTTACGCCGTCGTCTTCGATCAGGGTGAACGCCCCTTCCCCTTGCTGCGGATGTGGAAATACATACACCTGTCGGACATCATCCGGCTGCTCGCCCACGTAACGCATGGCGCGCCCCATCGGAATGATCCCGCCCGCCGGGACCAACAGCGGAATGCGTTCCAGCGGCGCATCGACCTCGACCGTGCGCTGGCCCGTATACCAAAAGCCTGTATACCAGTCATACCAGTCACCCTGCGGCAAGTGAACCGCACGGAACCGTACATCGGGCGACAGCACGGAGGCCACTAACAGATTGGGACCCAGCATGAACTCAAACGATTCCGTGTGGCAGTGCGGATCGTCGGGATAGGCGTAGACCATCGGCCGAAGGATGGGATCGCCGGTCCGCGCGGCTTCGAAGAACAACGTGTACAGATACGGGATCAGCCGGTAGCGGAAGTTGATCCAGTCCCGCACGATGGGCAAGACTTCGGGGTGCATCCAGGGTTCGTTGGCGGATCCGTCGGAGTTCCAGGAATGGATGCAAAACCGGGGATGGAACACGCCATTCTGCACCCAGCGCACGAATAATTCCGGGTCCGGCTTCGGCCCCGCAAAACCGCCGACATCATGGCCAGTGTTGGGCGCGCCAGACAAGCTAAGGCCAAGCCCAATCGGAATATTGTAGCGCAGCGTGTGCCAGGAGGTGGCGTTATCGCCGGACCAGGTTTGCGCGTAGCGCTGAATCCCCGGACAGCCGGAACGCGAGAGCACGTAAGGGCGCTGGTCGGGATTCGCGGCGCGTTGGGCCTCATACGAAGCGCGCACCATGAGCAACGTCAAGATCGGGCGCAGCAACCCCAGGCGCACCGGTTGGCCAAATCCGCAGCAGCGCGCGTCATCGTCCCACACTTCGAACTCGTTGTTGTCGTTCCAGGTGGCATCAATGCCGTAGCGCAGCAGCGCCCCCTGGACCTGACTCTGCCACCAAGCATACGTATCCGGGTTGGTGAAGTCCAGGTGTGAGCCGTCCCCGCCCCAGAAGACGTTGACCTGCGGCGCGTCACACTCCACCTGCTGTACAAAGCCGCCCGCCTCGGCCACGCTGGCGTACTGCGGATGCGTGGTGAGCAGACACGGCTTGATGTTGGCGGCCAGATGGATGCCCGCGCGGTGAAACGTGCGCACCATCTCGCCCGGATCGGGGACACGGTCATAATTCCAGTTGAATACGTAGCGTTTGCCGTCCGCCCCGGCCGTATAACCCGATGACAGATGAAACATATCGCACGGAATGGCGTGTTCGTCGCACAGCGTCACGAACTGTTTGAGCTGTTCCTGGGCGTTATCGGCGTCGGTATATTTCATCGTCGAGCCAAGATAACCCAACGACCAGCGCGGCGGCAGGTGCATCCGCCCAGTTAATGCGCTGAATTTACGCACCACGTCCGGGATGCCGGGTCCGAGTATCAAAGTGTAGTCAATGTCGCCGTCGTCGGCTTCATAGGAATGGTAGAGGCCGTAATAGTTGTCTCGTTCGCGCCCCATATCAAAGGTAGTGCTCGCCAGATTATCGTAGAACACTCCATAGGCCAGGTTCATATCGGGCAGAAAGGTGATATAGAAAGGGAAATGCTTGTACAGCGGATCGCCCGTTTCGGCGTCATACCCGAGCGCGTCAAGATTGACCATGCGCATACGCATACCCGCCTTGTCCAGCGGGCCAGACCTTTCACCAAACCCGAAATAATGCTCATCAGTACGCCGCTGCATGTAATGGAATACGGCGCGACCGGCCCGGTCATAAGTGTAGGCGATGCGTGGCACGTCGGCCGCAAAGCCGCGCCCTAACCCATCCACCCATTGCAGCGCGAAGTCTTCCAGCGCGACAGTGACGCCAAGCGACGCGGTGCGCACCTGTATCGTCTCGTGGCTGACGATGCGCCCAAATTCCGGCAGGGAGAACGGGGATAGATCGTCACGCGGGCGACCTTCGCGGGGCACATCGCCATCAGAGCCCACAACGGTCCAGGTGCGATCCAATCGGGGCGATCCTTCGGGGAAGACCTGGACGCGGATCATGTCGTCTTCCAGCACGCTCAGGGTGGCACGCTCACCGCGCGCACCGAGAAATTCCAAAGGATGAGCCGACGCATCGGCCAGGGTGACTCGTTCCAGATTCACAAGACGCATCACACACCCTCCATAATTGCTCAACCGCATCACAAAAGACGAGGGCCACTGATGCGCCCCCGCCCATATTCTACTCAGCCAGTGAAACCAAACCTCGCCCAGCCAACCGGTCGGAGCCTGCGCGATCAGACATGCTGCTGCCGCCAGCGCCCCCACAACGTATTCAAGACGCTCGCCATACGCGCTTCGAACTCCGGCCCGCCGTTGGTCGTGACGTCATCGGCGTTGGGAAAGACCGCATAGGGCACATCATATCCGCGAATAGGCAGCGTGATCGGGCTGCTGGCACAGACTTCTTCCCAATCGACCGCCTTATACATGCGTTCCAGCTTGCTGTCGGGCAAACCGTGTTCGAGGATACTGTC
This sequence comes from uncultured Chloroflexia bacterium, assembly GCA_963826505.1. Classification (GTDB taxonomy): domain Bacteria; phylum Chloroflexota; class Anaerolineae; order Aggregatilineales; family Aggregatilineaceae; genus CAWGXG01. The sequence continues at coordinate 103,632 of CAWGXG010000008.1, read as the reverse complement.
GGGCTTGTCCGGGTTGAAACGGCGGCGGTTCTTGCGCAGTGACTCTTCCCAGGGAACGTCGATATAAAACAGCGCCGCCTGTTCAAGAATCTCGTCGCTCAGATGCGGATAGGCCCCACGATAACCCCCGTGTTCGCTCCCGCGCGAGAACTCGATCAGAACCGTGTGCGTGGTATGCAGCGCCGGTTGGTCGCGCACGAGCTTGTGATATTCCAGGCTCAGACGCTCGATCAGCAGGTGCCACAAATCGTTGTGCAGAAAATAGCCATCGGCGTCAGAATGCAGGCGCGGACTGTTGAACGTATGCTCAAGCAGATAATCTTCCTCGAACCACGTCCACAACATCGGGAAATCGTCCAGCTCATAAAGCTGCCCGATATGAAAACGGCTACGCCGTACATCGTCAGGCAGTCCCTGCAGGAAGTGGATCACTTCGCTTTTGCCCGCTGCCGGACGGCCGTTCAAGATTACAATTGGAAAAATGTCACTCATCTGTCGCTTGACCTGTTTCTAACTGCGCACTGCGGTTCACAAAGCGGGCATTATAGCATCACGGGGTGATCGGAGCGAACGATCCGATCACTGGCTGAGATCGCCCGCCGAAGCGATCAGCCCTTGTTTGAGCCTCCACAGGCCTTCGGTTAGCGAGACGTGGTAGATGTGCGGATTGATCATACGCTTCACACCGGGATCGAGACGTTCAATGTCAGCCTCACGGCGCGCACGCATATCGGCAATGGTGGGCACGTCGATCATACGCTGACCATCGCGCAGCACTTCGACCAACAGCGGCTCAACCTCGGACACCTCGTCCTGTTCCAGCACGCGGGTCTTGGTGTGATCGGACGGATGATGCAGCACCAAACGCTCCATGGTGGCCGGAGTTTCTTGCTCCAGCCCTAACACATCCGCCGTAGCGTGCCCGTGCTGATCGTATACGCGCCACACCCCTTTGTGACCGGGATTGGGCGTTTTGTCGGCAGACTCGGATATCTTGATGGCGGGTTTCCATGCGCCATCGTCGCACACGGCCACCAATTTATACACGCCGCCCAGGGCCGGTTCGCCCCACGACGTGACCAGACGCGTCCCCACCCCGAACGACAGCCGGTCGATCAAGTGATCTGCGTCCACGCCCCAGCGCGGGGCTTCGTCGCGAATCTGAGTGATGATCTGCCAGATCACTAACTCGTCGATGTTATTGGACAGCACGATCGTCGTGTCCTCGAAACCTGCCGCGTTCAGCAACTTGGCGGCTTGAATGCTGAGATAAGCCAGGTCGCCCGAATCCAGACGAATACCCACCGGTTGGTGCCCTTTGCGACGCAGTTCTTCAAACACGGTGATGGCGTTGGGGATGCCGCTTTCTAGCGAATCGATCGTATCCACCAGCAGCAGACAGTCGTCCGGATAAAGATCAGCATAGGCGCGAAAGGCTCCCAACTCGCCCATGCCCAGCGCCATGAAGACCTGCACCATGCTGTGCGCGTGGGTGCCCTTGGGCGGGAAGCCCAATACACGCGAGATGCCCACGTTCGAAGAGAAATCCGCCCCGCCGATCAGGGCGGCACGCGTCCCGGCGTTCGCACCCTTATCCTGCCCGCGTCGCACGCCGAATTCCAGAAGCAGTCTGCCACGCGCTGCGCGATGCATGCGCGCCGCTTTGGTCGCGACCAGCGTCTGGTAATTGAGATGATTGAGCAGCGACGTTTCCAACAGCTGCGCGGCGATCATCGGCCCCTGTACAACCGTCAGCGGCACATTGGGGTGCACCACCCGCCCTTCGGGAATAGCATGAAGCGTGATGCCATCAAACGTGCCGTTGGCGGCGAACCAGCGCAAGAAATCGTCATCGAAGACCCGGCTGCCGGTCCGCGAGCGCTGCTCGCGCAAATAGTCAATGTCATCTGGCACGACGTGAGCTTCATCCAACCAATCCAGCAGCCATTCCAACCCGGCGGACACACAGTAACCCGCTTTGTGCGCCCCGTAATTGGGATAATCACGGAAAAAATGGTCAAACTGGACGGTTTTTTCGTGCAGCCCGGCGCGGTAATAGACTTGCGCCATCGTGAGCTGGTAATAATCCGTGAACAGGATGCCTTCGGCAATCCGCTGATCTGCTCGTCTCACAACACACCTCGTTGATCTGCGCTAAACCTCGGTTCGCTTACCCTTATACCGATTATCTCGCATTGTGTCCAGGTTGCCACGCTGGAACCGCTGTCTTTAGGACGAGCGCAGGATGTTGTTCTGGCCCATTTCCCTCTATAATGACCCAGAACAATACCGGATTTCGAACCCGTGGGAACCTCGCGGCGTTGGCAAGCGTCTTCACAACACGCAAGACGTTATTACGCATGTTAAAACCCGGCACGACACACAGTTGAGCAAGGGAGTTTGGAACCGTGAACACTGTCTTTGGAACTATCGCACGTGTCTCTTCTGTCTTCTTGGTGACGGCGCTGGCCCTGGCAGCAGGGCGCGCTATCGCCCAAAATAACCAGGATCAATTACCGCCACATGTCATCGACGTGTCGCCCTATCCCGGTGAAGAAGTCCCGGCGGATATGCCCGTGACGGTGGAATTTGATCAGGCAATGGACCGCGCCAGTGTTGAAGCCGCCTGGCACATGGAACCCGCTGCTGCCGTCCAGTTTTCCTGGATCGACGACCAGACCGTGACCTTTATCCCTGAAGGCGGCTGGCCGCGCGCCACGCGCTATATGCTCACGCTGGGCACGGGCGCGCAGTCTGCGGCAGGCATCACACTCGAAGCGCCTTATGAATTCTTTGTGCAAACGATCGGCTTGCTCGACGTCTCCACTGTCATTCCCGCGCCAGGAGCGGAAGGCGTCACAGCCGACGCGACCATCACGGTATCTTTCAACCGGCCAGTCGTGCCCCTCGTGTCGACCGACCAAATCGGCGACCTCCCCAATCCGCTGACCTTCGAGCCAGCGATTGACGGGAAGGGCGAATGGATCAACACATCGATCTATATGTTCACGCCGGCCCAACCACTGGCGGGCGGGACCACCTACACCGCCCATGTCATCGCGGGACTCACGGATGTCCTGGGGGCAACCCTAGACGACACCTACACGTGGACGTTCAAGACGCTAAGCCCGGAAGTGCTGAACGTCACTCCCTATCAGGGGCAAACCAATGTGCCGCTCGACAACTCCATCACGATTCAGTTCAGCCAGCCAATGGACCGCGCCAGTACTGCCGAGGCTTTCATGCTCCAATACCAGGGCGAACGCGTACGGGGCGACCTGACGTGGTCCAATGACGACCGCATCCTCACCTTCACCCCCTCGGATCGCCTCGCGATCGACGCGGTATATCTGATCGCGCTGGCTCCCAATGCGCGCAGCGCGTCCGGCGAAGCGACCATCAAAGAAGGGCTGAGCTATTCGTTCTATACCGTACCCTACCCCGGTATCGCATCCACCAACCCGAGCAACGGGGAACGCGATGTCTATCCCGGCGGGGGTGCCACGATCTATTTCAAATCGCCGATGAATACGGACACCTTCGAAGGCAAGGCTGAGATCATCAGCCCGGAAGGAGTCACCTGGGATCCGATCGTATACGGCAACTCAAGCCTGACGATGGACTTCGCGACGCGCCCTGAAACGACCTACACCATCCGCTTCAAGCGCGGCGCTGAGGACATTTACGGCAACGTTATCCAGACCGATTACACGTTCTCATTCACAACCGCGCGCGTCGAGCCGTGGGCCTCGCTGCCTTCCAGTGATCGTTTTTCGCTGACGAATGGGCGGCGCGAGAACACCCGTATCGCGATGGGCGTCAACGCCAAACCCACCGTGGCCTTCGCGCTGTACCAGGTCGACACCGCCAATATCGGGATTGCTATTCGCGGCTATTACGATGATCTCCAGAAGCTGCCGCAAGTCAGCACGATGATACGCGCCTGGACCCAACAGCTTGACGCCGGCCCGACACAGTTCGGCGTGGATGAAGTCCTGCTCGCCTCAGAATCGGGCGGACAGCTTCCCTCGGGCGTCTATTTCTTGCGCGCCATCACCCCCAATTCCAGCTATCCCCAGTCGCTGACCCTGGGTGTCGTCACAGCGAATCTGACGGTCAAGCGGTCGCCCAATGAGATTCTGGTGTGGGTCACCGACATGGAGAGCGCCAGTCCGATCGCGGACGCCAATGTCACCCTGTACCGCTATGACGGGACGGTGCTTGCGTCCGGGAAAACCGACGCGGACGGCGTGCTAGACATCACCGGGTTCAGTCAGGAATATGTGTACATCGTCGCTGAGAGTGAGACGACGTATGGAGTCTGGTCGGCCTGGGATACTGGAACCGCGCCCGACACCGCCGGTAACGTCTACACCGACCGACCGATCTACCGCCCTGGTGAAACGGTGTACTTCCGGGGCGTCGTGCGCGATCGACAGGACATGGAGTACACCGTGCCCCATGCGGAACAGGTGCACGTCCAGATTGATGTCAACTATGGATCGCAGAGCCTGTTTGATGACTACCTCACGCTGAGCGAGTTTGGCACATTCAACGGACAGGTCGATCTGCCGGATGACGTGCAGCTCGGTCAGGCCAACATCAGCGTAACGTATCAGAATAAGTATCCCGCCCAGGTATCGTTCACCGTCGCCGAATTCCGTGTGCCCGAATACAAAGTCGAGGTTACGCCGGACTACAGCGAGATCATTCAAGGCGATCCCCTGAAAGCAGTGATCGGTGCCTCATACTATTTTGGCGGCGCGGTCAGTGATGCCGATCTCACCTGGAATGCGTTGGGCGAGCCCGCCTCTTTCAACTACACAGGGCCGGGTCGCTACAACTTCATGGACGACTCGCAGTCGTATTTCGGACAGGCTGGTCTGGGCGGCGCCACCGCCAAGACAGATGCCAACGGGCAGGTAGTGGCCGACCTCACCAGCACGACGGCACCCACGCGTCGCCCGATGACCATTACGATTGAAGGCGACGTGACCGACGAAAGCGGCCAGTACATCAGCGGGCGAACCACGGTGCTGGCACATCCCGCCAACATCTATGTCGGGCTGCGCAGTGATCGCTACTTTGGGCAGGAGAACACGCCGCTCAACCTTGATCTGATTGCCGTCACGCCGCAAAGCGAGCCGTTGGCTGACAAAACGATCGAGTTACAGATCGTGGAAATCCGTTGGGAACGCGTTCCGATAGAAGGTGCGTTCGGGCAGTACGACTGGCAGTCCAAAGAAATCCCAGTCGAGACGGCCAAAGTCACCACCGCCAGCGACGGTACCGCGCATTACGCGTTCACGCCGCCCAACGGCGGTATCTTCCGCGTAAAAGCTCTGGCACGCGACGAGCGCGAGCGGGTGAACAGCAGCTCGTTAAGCTTCTGGGTGACGGGCACGCGCCCGGTTTGGTGGGGACGTCCCAGCAACAACATCGACCTCGTGGCCGACAAAGACAGCTATCAGCCGGGCGACACCGCCGAAATCCTGATCCCGACGCCCTTCACGGGTGTGTCATATGCGCTGATCACCACCGAGCGCATGGGCATCCAGCATTATGAAGTCGTGCGCGTTGAGGGATCGACCCTGGTGTACAAACTGCCAATTACAGAAAATCACGTTCCGACGATTTACGTCTCGGTCGCGCTGATGAAAGGCACCGATACCGAAAACCTCAATCCGTCATACCGCACTGGGTCGATCGCGCTCACAGTCGAACCGGTCAACCGGCGGATCGAAGTCACGCTGGTGCCGTCGGCAACACTGGCGCAGCCCGGCGATACCGTGTCGTTTGATGTTAAGACCGTCGATGCGCACGGAGAACCTGTCAGCGCCGAGGTCGGCGTCACCGTGACCGATCTCGCGATCCTGTCGCTCATGCCGCCCAACAGCAGTTCGTTCGAGGACAGTTTCTACGGCTACCAGTCAGATTATGTCTCAACGGATGTCGCCCTGCGCGCCCTGCTCGACATCAAGACCGACGAGATACTCAAGCAGCAAGCCGAGCGCGACGCCGTCGAAGCGCCCTCGTCAGCCCCCAGCCCAACCATGACTGCAATGGCAGCAGACGGCATGGTCGCTAATGAAGCGCTGGCAGGCGGCCAACCGGGCGGGATTGAGCAGGTTGAAATCCGCCAGGACTTCCAGCAGACGCCGCTGTGGGCCCCGCAAGTCGTCACTGACCAAAGCGGGCAAGCCTCTGTCTCACTCACCCTGCCGGATAACCTGACGACCTGGCGCGTGGACGCACGCGGCGTCACCACAGACACGCGCGTGGGCGATACCGAGCTGGATGTGATGAGCACGCTGCCGCTGCTCACCCGCCCGGTGACGCCGCGCTTTTTCGTCGTCGGCGACCGCGTGACACTGGCCTCGGTCATCAACAACAACACGGATGCCCCGCAAACGGTCCAGGCCACGCTGCAAGCGACGGGCGTCACGCTGGAAAGCCCCACCACGCAGACCGTCACAATTGACGCCGCGGGACGCGCGCGCGTCGAGTGGATCGTGGATGTGCAGGACGTGTCCTACGTGGACCTGACCTTCTTCGCCATTGGGGCTGACGGCTATCAAGATGCAAGCAAGCCTACGCTAGCCACTGGACCCGACGGCACAATCCCGGTGTACCGCTACACCGCACCCGACACGGTCGGCACGGGTGGTATGCTCCGAGACGAAGGATCGCGCACAGAAGCGATCAGTTTGCCGCCGCGTCTCGACACCGACCAGGGCGAGCTGACCATTCATCTCGATCCGTCGCTGGCTGTTACCACCGTGGACGCGCTTGACTACCTGAAAAACTACAAACACCAGTGCATCGAGCAAACCGTCAGCCGCTTCCTGCCCAACGTTATGACTTACCGCGCGCTGAAAGGGCTAGGGCTGGACGATCCGGCGCTGGAATCGAACCTGCGCGCCGTGCTGGATGAAGCGCTGGCCCGCCTGACCAACGAGCAAAATTCCGACGGTGGCTGGGGCTGGTTTGGCACAATGGAAAGCAATCCGTACGTCACAGCCTACGCGGTCTTGGGGCTGGTCGAAGCGCGCGACACGGGTTTTGACATCAACGCAGGCATGATCGACCGTGCGATCAACTTCGTGCGCGCCGATTTCGTACGGCCCAGCATCGACACGCCGGTCTGGCGGCTTAACCGGCAGGCGTTCTACCTCTACGTGTTCGCGCGCGCCCAACAGGTCAGCAAAGCCGATCTCGACGCACTGCTCGACAAACGGCTGGAAATGGATTACTGGGCACTGTCCTTCCTGCTGATGGCCTATCACGAAGCCTACCCTGCCGATCCCGCCGTGAACAGCTTGGTGAGCGATCTGCAAACGGCGGCGCTGGTCTCAGCGACCGGCACGCACTGGGAAGAACGCGAGATGGATTGGTGGAACTGGAGCAGCGACACGCGCTCGACCGCGATCGCACTCGCGGCGCTGACCCGCGTCCAGCCGGATATGGAACTGCTGCCGAACGTCGTGCGCTGGCTGATGGTTGCCCGCCAGGGCGATCATTGGGAAACCACGCAGGAAACCGCGTGGGCCGTGATGGCGCTCACAGACTGGATGCAGACCACCGGGGAATTGCGCGGCAACTACGATTACTCTCTGATCGTCAATGGCGATGGGCTGGCCGATGGCACTGTCACCCCGGACACTGTGCGCGACGGCCAGGTGATTCGCGTCCAGGTGAAGGACCTGCTCAAAGACGAGATCAACCGGGTCACAATCAACCGGAATGCGGGTGAAGGCGTGCTGTATTACACGGCACACCTGGATATGCGGTTGTACGCCGCGGATGCGAAGCCGGCCAGTCGCGGGATCACCGTCTCGCGGGAGTACTTCCTGCCCGATGATCCGAAGACTCCGGTCACAGCGGCCAAGATGGGCGATGTCATCACCGTGCGCGTCACGATGACCCTGCCCCAGGACATCTACTACTTCGTGCTGGAAGACCCGATCCCCTCGGGGACCGAGCCGGTCGATACGTCCCTGCTGACTACCAGCCAGCTGAATCAAGCGCCGACCATCCGGCCCGCTTACGATCCGTACTGGTACTGGGGCTGGTGGCTGTTCGACCGCACCGAACTGCACGACGACGGAGCCAATCTCTACGCGGACTTCCTGCCGCGCGGCACCTACGTCTACACTTACCAGATCCGCGCGACAGTCCCCGGCGAATTCCAGACCATGCCGAGCCACGCCTACGCCTTCTATTTCCCGGAGGTGTTCGGACGCGGCGCGGGCACCCTGTTCACGATTACACCGCAATAAGATCTGACCGGAGTTCTCCGCACGTCAACGTCAGGGGCGGCTGGTATCAGCGCCCCTGACGCGTTTAATACTGCCAAATGGCACGATTTGTGGTTAGGATTTGGTTTTAACATGGTGATGATCTTGGTATATAATGAAAGCGTAGGCTCATCATCAACGAGTTGAGGGATAGCTGTCGGAGATTTTATGAATATCGTCTATATAGAAGATGATCCCACCAACGTCTTGCTCTTAGAGCGTGTGACACACTCTACCGGTGATGGGCTGATCACATTTGCCGATGCCGAAACAGCACTACACAGTGACACGATTTGGGATGCTGACCTGTTCCTGGTCGACATTCACCTGCCCGGCAGTATGAATGGCCTGGACCTGACTGATAGCCTGCGGCGGAGTGGCATCGATGTGCCGGTCGTCATGATCACCGCCTACGACTTCCCCGAGTATGTGGGGCGCAGCCGCGCTATTGGCGGAGATCTCTACCTCGTCAAGCCGGTTAGCGTTCCAGAGCTGGTCGAGCTGTTGAACGACTACCGGAGTTACTGAGCGGTTCTGCCAGTTTTCGGCTTCTGCTGACTGTGTGACGATCAGGCCCATCCCCGGAAAAACAAACGCCCCGGAAGATTCCGAGGCGTTTTGCGTTTGGTTCAGCGTGCAAAGCTTAGATGTCGAACTGGGCCCACTGTTCGTACATTTTCCAGCGGGTCGCGACATCGTCGCGAATCAGCTTGAGCAAACTCTCGGCGCGCTCTGGATCAGAGTTGCGCAGGATGCGGAAGCGATTCTGCTTGTACATCCATTCCTCGATGTCCTTGGTCGGAGCTTTCGAGTCCAGGGCCAACGCCTGCTTGCCGGCGGCAGTATTCTCAGGGTTGAAGCGATACAACGGCCAGAATCCGAAGTCAACAGCGTCTTTCTGAACAGCGTACCCGTTGCGCAGATCATAGCCGTGCGCGATACACTGCGCGTAGGCGATAATCAGTGAGGGTCCGGGGTAGGCTTCTGCCTCAGCGAACGCTTTGACGGCCTGGTTCATATTGGCGCCCAACGCGATCTGCGCGACGTAGATATTGCCGTAGGTCATAGCGATCATGCCCAGGTCTTTCTTAGGCATGCCCTTGCCAGCGGCGGCGAATTTCGCCACAGCGCCGCGCGGGGTCGCCTTGGACATCTGGCCGCCGGTGTTGGAATAGACGCCGGTGTCCAGCACCAGGACGTTGACATCGCGCCCGGACGCCAGGACGTGGTCCAATCCACCATAGCCAATGTCATAGGCCCAACCGTCGCCACCGAAGATCCAGACGGACTTGCGCACCAGATAGTCTGCCACGCTGATAAACTGCTTGGCGAAGGGGCTGCCATCCTGTTCCAGCAGCGCCTTGAGTTCATCGACACGTCCGCGCTGGGCTTCGATACCGTCTTGATTGCTCAGGTCCGCGTCACGGATGGCGGCGAGCAAGTCGCCATGATTTTCGGCACTGTCGATCAACTGGTTCAACAGTTCGTGCGCATATTGCGTCAATTTATCGACGGTCAGGCGCATCCCAAGACCAAACTCAGCCGCGTCCTCGAACAACGAGTTCGACCACGTCGGACCACGCCCATCGGAGCGCACCGTGTAGGGTGTGGTGGGCAGGTTGCCGCCATAGATCGACGAGCAGCCGGTGGCGTTCGCCACGATGGCGCGATCACCGAAGAGCTGCGTCATCAGCTTGATGTACGGAGTCTCACCGCAACCCGCGCACGCGCCCGAGAACTCGAACAACGGCCGGAGGAACTGCGATCCCTTGACCGTGAACGGGTTGAATGTTTCCACCGGGGTTTCGGGCAGTGTGACGAAGTAATCCCAGCTATCTGACTCGGTCTGGCGCAGGGCATCCGAAAGCGGCGTCATATTGATCGCTTTGCGATCGGTCTTCTTGCCGGTCTCGTCCTTAGCGTAGGCCGGGCACATTTCCACGCAGACACCGCAGCCCGTGCAGTCCAGCGGAGATACCTGGAGGGTATACTTCATGTCCTTCCAGTCGCGGCCCTTGGCATCGATCGACTTGTAACCGCTGGGCGAGTTGCCGTTGGCGTATTCAGCCGCGTAGACTTTCGGGCGAATGGTCGCGTGCGGGCAAACAAACGCGCACTGGTTACACTGAATGCACACGTCGGGTTCCCAAACGGGGATTTCCGTGGCGATATTGCGCTTTTCGTATTGCGTTGTGCCCGTAGGAAACGATCCATCCACCGGCATCGCGGACACAGGCAGCGAATCGCCACGCCCAGCGATGATTTCCGCCGTAACATTCTGGACGAATTCCGGCGCATGGGCAGGGACTACTGCGCGCATGGCGATAGCGCTGTCGACTTCGCCGGGATAGGTCACGCGCTCGACGCGATTTACCGCGATCTCAGCGCCGCGAATATTCATCTCGACGACCTTGCCGCCCTTCTTGCCGTAGGTATCTTCAACGGCAGCCTGGATCATCTCCGTGGCCTTTTCTTCGGGCAGCACGCCGGAGATCCGGAAGAACGCGGCCTGCATGATGATGTTGATGCGACCGCCCAGCCCGACCGATTTACCGATGTCGAGACCGTCGATCACGTAGAACTTGGCCTGCTTGTCGATGATCTGCTGCTGCACTTCGCGCGGCAGACGACCCCACACTTCACCGGCACCGTAGGGACTGTTGAGAAGGAACACGCCACCCTTACGCAGGCTGCTCAGCATGTCGAACTGCTCGATGAACGCGAAGTTGTGACACGCGACAAACCCGGCCTTGTCGATCAGGTAGGTGCTGCGGATAGGCTTGGATGAGAAGCGCAGATGCGATACTGTACGCGCGCCGGATTTCTTAGAGTTGTAGACGAAGAAGCCCTGCGCGTAGTTGTCGGTGGCCTTACCGATGATCTTGATCGAGTTCTTGTTCGCGCCGACGGTGCCATCCGACCCCAGGCCGAAGAACATGGCGCTGTGTACAGCCTCGTCCTCACTGGAGAAATTCGCGTCCCATTCCAGGCTGGTGTGCGACACGTCGTCAATGATGCCAATGGTGAAATGGTTCTTGGGAGCGGCCGCGCTCAAATTGTCGAACACAGCCTTCGCCATAGACGCCGTGAATTCCTTCGAGCCCAGACCATAGCGCCCGCCGACAACCAACGGCATCTTGGCCCACGAGCCAGCCGCAACGGCTTCACTAAAGGCCGTCACCACATCCTGGTAGAGCGGTTCACCCGCGCTGCCCGGCTCTTTGGTCCGGTCAAGGACGGCGATCGCCTGCACGCTCTTGGGCATAGCAGCGATGAGAGCATCACCGTAGAAGGGCCGGTACAGACGCACTTTGACGACGCCGATCTTCTCGCCTTGCGCGTTGAGATAATCGACGGCTTCGTGTACAGCCTCTGCGCCCGAACCCATCAGAACGACAACGCGTTCCGCATCGGGGGCGCCGAAATAGTCGAACAGGTGGTATTCGCGCCCAACAACCTCGGCGAAACGCTTCATCACGTTTGCGACGATCTCAGGCGCCTTGCTATAGTACGGATTCACCGACTCGCGCCCCTGGAAATACACATCGGGGTTCTGAGCCGTGCCGCGCAGCACAGGGCGATCCGGCGACATGCCGCGCATGCGGTGCGCGATCACGTACTGATCATCGATCATGGCGCGCATTTCTTCGCGTGTGAGTTCTACGATCTTCTGAATCTCGTGCGAAGTGCGGAAACCGTCGAAAAAGTGGAGGAACGGTACGCGCGATTCCAGCGTTGCTGCCTGTGCAATCAGCGCGAAGTCGTGGACTTCCTGAATGCTGCCAGAAGCCAGCATCGCCCACCCGGTTCCACGCGTTGCATTGATGTCCGAGTGATCGCCGAAGATCGAGAGTGCCTGCGCTGCCAGCGAGCGGGCCGCAATGTGGAAGACCGTCGGGATCAATTCGCCAGCGATCTTGTACATATTCGGAATCATCAGCAGCAAACCCTGTGATGCCGTGAACGTCGTCGTGAGTGCGCCACTCGTCAGCGCACCATGCACGGCACCGGAGGCCCCGCCTTCGGATTGCATTTCGGTGACATCAGGCACTGTCCCCCAGATGTTCGTTACCCCTGCCGCCGACAGCTCATCGGCCAACTCGCCCATTGGGGAAGAGGGTGTAATGGGGTAAATGGCGATGACTTCATTGAGGGCGTGCGCTACCTGCGCGGCAGCGGTGTTGCCGTCAATCGTCACCATCTTACGGGACGATGTATCGTTAACCATCCAATTCCTCCTGTTACCTGCCATCAAACAACCGCACACCTCAGCCGATACGGGGGAGTTTGCGATCGTCATCACGAACTACAGTGGTGTTAGATTCAGGAAAGCGCGGGCGGAACAAACATGTCCTGACTCAACCACCCAGGCAGCCTGTTTACGCCGTTTTCGCCAAGAGTTTAGTCCCTTTGAATAGGGGCCAACAGTGTGAAATGTCGTGATCTGGTGGATGAGTGTCACTTTTGCGGCTGACTGACTCAAATCGCCGCCACAAAACGCGCAAAACGGCTATAATCGTGGGAGTTTCTCCTCACAATCAGGACCATATCATGCAATCTTCCAGGCTTGTATTGTTCGACATTGATGGCACACTTTTGCACTCCGCTGGCTGCGGCCATGCGGCGACCCGGTTGGCCGTGGCAGAAGTATTTGGCACGCCGGGCTTGATTGACGAGATCCATTTCGCGGGGAAAACCGACTGGCAGATTTTACTGGAGGCCCTGCAACCGGTAGGCATCACGCCCGATCACGTCCGCGACAGCCTGTCGCGTTACAACCACGTCGTGTCTGAAACCATACGCGCTATCATAGGAGATTTTCCGGTGAAACCCTGTCCCGGCGCACCCGATGCCGTGGCCCGTTTGCGGCACCGTTCCGATGTTCTGTTGGGCCTGGTGACCGGGAATATGGAAGGCATCGCATCGATCAAACTGCACGCAGCAGGCTATGACGCGTCGGACTTTAAGATTGGTGCGTTCGGCTCCGAGGGGTGGAAACGCGCTATGCTCCCGCCGATCGCGGTCGAGCGCGCGCAGGCGTTGAGCGGCAGACACTTCAAAGGCAAGCAGATTGTAATCATAGGCGACACGCCAGAAGACGTCGCCTGCGCGGGGAGTGTCGACGGGCGGTCGATCGCCGTGGCGACCGGACCGTTCAAACCGGACCAACTGCGCACCCACCATCCTGATTTCGTGTTTGAGTTGCTGGCCCGTACCGACGATGTCCTGACCGCCATCTTCGCTGACCTCAACGGATCAGGGAGTCTGGCGCCCTAGGCGCGGGCGGCGCTGGAGACCATGGGTAACCGCCGACGCCAGGGATGGGCAACACTCGCTCTGGGACTCGTGCTCGGAGCGGTGGGGCTGACGTGTCTCGGCGGTGGAATTGCGCTGATCGTTTGGCGGCTCGCTGAACCCGACCGGGCGCTGCTCGTGCCTGCCGCGTTGGTGCAAACGCCCGAAGACACTCCTACGCCGGGCTTGCTGGGTACGCCGTTGGCCCCACCGCCGCTGCCCGACGATCCTCAAAGGATCGTCATGCTGCCGGAAAGTGAGGACCCAACCGCAACTCCGTTGACACCGGACTTGATGTCACCAACGCTTACCGGCACAGTCCAGCCGTCCGACGTCACGCGCACATCCCCAAGCTCAACCCACACGCCCCTCCCTGCGAGCGGCACTCCAACCACGGTCAGGACCCCAACGCCGACTGATTCGCCAACAGCGACTCCGACCGCGCTGTCCGCCTCCCCCACCGGCGTAATCCCATCCGCCACGCTGGCAGCCAGCGCGACCGCGATTGCGCCAACGGCTACGCCACCCACCCCGGTATTTCTGCCCGCGCCGAAATCCTCCGTGCCCGATCACATCACCGTCGCGGTGATTGGGTTGGACGCGCCGATTGTGCCAGTGGATCTGCACCCGATCACCATTGAAAACATGATCTACAGTCAATGGGATGTCCCTAATCAACGCGCCGCCGGATGGCATGATAGCTCGGCCCCCTTGGGCAAGCCTGGCAACACGGTGCTCAACGGCCACCACAACATATACGGAGAAGTCTTTCGCTGGCTGGTCGCCCTGAAGCCGGGAAACGTCATCACATTGGAGTCGGGTACCCGGCGTTATTATTACGTCGTCGTGCAAACGATGACGCTGGCCGAGGAAGGCCAGCCGCTGGCTAAACGCCAGGAAAACGCGCGCTGGATATTGCCGACTGATGACGAACGTGTTACGCTCATCACATGTTGGCCATATTACGCACGCAGTCACCGGCTGATCGTGATTGCACGTCCCTTGTGGGACGTTGTGGCACCCGGCGACATTCCGTAAACGCATAGGTAGTGGGGAGTATCATGATTCAGTTTCTCGCTGTTTTCGCCGCCCCGATCCTCAACCTGTCTGTGATCCGCCGCATCCGGCGCAATCACGGCCTCGAACATGCCACTATTCATATGTTGAGCCGGAATATCAAGAATCTGAGCATCGCAGGCCGCTCGACGCTCGCCGGCTTTTACCTCTATGGCAATGTATCCACCGAAGAAGTTGAGAAAGCCGCCGATGAGGCGTTGTACCGCATGCGTCAGGGCGAGCACGGCCTCGCGATCCATCCCAACTGCGGTACCGGCTTAGTCACGGCAGGCGTGATGACCAGTCTGGTCACCATGACCGGAACGGCTGGTATGAAAAACGGTCTGCTGGACCGGCTGTCGCGCCTGCCCACACTGATCTTATTCTCGACGTTTTCGCTGATTCTGGCGCAGCCGATTGGGCTGGCGCTGCAACAGCACTTCACCACGTTGGGCGATCCGGGCGAGCTGCAAATCGTCAATATCAACCGTTTTGAGTATCCCATCCCCTTCGCGGGGCAGCGCATGACCGTTCATTTTGTGCGCACTCAGTCAGGCTAGGAACCGCACGCCATGAGCCGCCGTCCTCCCACTTTCTACGTCCTTCACGGGACGGACGAATTCAGCTTGCGCGCGCAGATTCAAGCCATGCGTGCTCAAATGGGCGATCCGGCCACGGCTGAACTCAACACCGCCATGTTTGACGGCAAAGCCGCTACCGCTGCGGACGTGCTGTCCGCGGCGCAGTCGATTCCCTTTTTGAGCGAAAAACGGCTGGTCATCGTCGAAGGGATGCTCACGTGGCTGGCACGCAAAGGCGGCGGCAAACCAGCTAAAGCGGAACTTGACGTGCTCGCGGCAGGATTGAAGGATTTGCCTGACTGGGCGCGCGTGGTCTTCGCGGAACCCGACACGCTGTCAGACAAAAACCCGATCCTCGCCCTGGCTCGCACCACCCCAGGCGGTTTCCACAAGGCGTTCAACGTCCCGCAAAACGCCGCGGCCTGGATCATACGCCAGGCCAAAGAGGCCTACGAAACAGCCATCGAGCCCCAGGCGGCGGTCGCTCTCGCGGCCGTCATCGGCAGCGATCTGAGGGCTGCTGACAGCGAGCTGGCCAAGCTGGCCGCTTACGTCGACGGGACACGCGCCATCACCGAACAGGACGTCGCCCTGCTGACATCCTACGTCAGCGAGGCCAACGTATTTGAAATGGTCGATGCGCTGGGAAAGCGTGATGGCGCGAAAGCTTCCCGCCTGCTCCACCGCTTATTGGACGATGACGATCCATTCTCGTTGTTCGGCATGATGATCCGGCAGTTCCGGTTGTTGATCCAGGCCCGCGAATATCTCGACGCCGGTGGAAACCCGAAACAAACCGGCAAAGCGTTAGGCGTACATCCCTTCGTGGGAGAAAAAGTCGCCGCGCAGGCACGCTTCTTCTCTTGTGAGCAGCTTGACCAGATCTATCATTACTTGCTCGACACGGATGTCGGCATCAAAACCGGCAAAGTCGAAGCCCGGCTGGCGCTGGATTTGTTCATCGCCGGGGTTTCCTCCTGAGTCACCTTCAACAAGTTGTGCATTTCCCCCAGTTTTTGGGCTGTTGGTGTTAATCGCCCAACGCAGGTAGAACCCCACAGTGTATCCTTGCGTATACATCTTATAGAAATCACGCGCGCATACCGGAAAAGAGGCACATCATGATTATCTTCGGCGGATTGGGCTGCCTGCAATGTCTGTGGGTGATCATCGTGGGAGGCACAGCGGGTTTTCTGGCAGGTCAGGTCATCCGGGGCCGGGGCTACAACCCGGTGGGCAATGTGCTGCTCGGTATGGCCGGGTTCTTCGTCGGGGGCCTGTTGTTTGGCCATCTTGGCCGGGCCGGGCTGTGCGGGGCGATTCTGATTTCATTCGTGGGGGCCCTGGTCTTGATCTTCGGCGTGCGGGTATTCCTGGACAAGGATTTCGCACGATAAGCGATCTTGCCGGACTGTCTATAACGGGCAGTCCGGTCACACCAGAAAAGTACTATAGAGGTACAAAGATCATGCTGTCTCAACTTATTCAAAACAACCCAACGCAGACTTACCTGATAGAGATCATCGGGCGAATCGACGGCGACAATATCACGTCGGTGTCTCATGCGATAGATGAAGCTCTCGCCGCGGGCCACAACCAGATTATTCTTGACCTGAGCGGCGTCGAGTTCATGAACAGCGCCGGACTGCGAACCCTGGTCAACACGTTCAAACGCGTGCGTCAAACCGGAGGCGCGCTCAATCTGATCAATCCCTCAGACTCAGTCATGCGACTGCTTGAGCTGGTCGGACTGGACAGCGTGCTCACGATTTACTTCGATGCCGCCTGGCACCCACTGAGCGTAACCCCCAGCGGGCTACCCGCCGCGCAGCGCCAACTGTATTATCTCGCGTGACGCCTTCTCCGATATTCAATCAGCGCCAAGTCCGGCACGCAGTACTGTAAGTTGCTCAAGCGAGTCGGCCACACGCCACACTGGACCGTGTCCCAGACACATCACGACAGGATTGAGTTCAAGCACCCGGCGAGCGCTGCGCCGGGCGGCGTCTTGATCCCAGGTGATGCGCGGCGGAGTCAGCGCCAGGCCATTCCAGTTGTTGAACAGATCACCCGTGAAAAGAACGCGCTCTCGCTCCCAGAAATAGCTTACGTGGTCGGCGGTGTGGCCGGGCGTGGCTATCACGCGGATTCCCCCGGCAATATCCAGCACATCCCCATCCGCGACGCGCTGCTGGATCGCGACCGATCCTCGAAAAATGGAATTGATCACCGTGGAGAGCACACGCATCGGGAACGGCACGTGCGGCGGATTAGTACGATTGCGGAGATAGGGCTCTGAGGCGGCGCTGGCGTATACGGCGGCCCCCGTCCGCTTGACCAACCCGGCCAAACCACCGACATGATCGATATCCGCGTGCGTCACCAGGATATTGCGCACATCCTGCGGCGATCGTCCGATAGCTTCGACCAGTTTCACAATGCGGCGCGACATCCCCGGCAGCCCAGCATCAACTACAGTCACCGCGCCCGGACCATCGTCGAGGACGAACACGTTCACGGCCCCACCGATCAGACCGTACAAACCGGGCACAAAGGCTTGTGGCGTCTCACTCATCGTTCACCCCCTGAAACAGATAATCTCGCGAACGTCACCGGTTTCACCGCTGCCATTATGCCACCGGATCGGCGCTCTCCGCCATCGCGCAGCGCCCGTCGGATACCCGAGATAAGCGGGTAGGTGTGCTACAATAACAGTGGAGTTTCTTCACCCAGAATAGACTTACACCAACAACCTAAGGAGTATTTGCGCAACATGACCAAAACAGATTGGATTGAACAGGAAATCGCCAACCTGAAAGGCCAGGGATTGTTCAATACCATCCGCACGTTGGGCAGCCCGCAAGGAGCCTGGCTGGACGTGGATGGCAAGCACGTACTGAACTTCTCGTCTAACAACTATCTGGGACTTGCCAACCACCCCAGACTGATCGACGCCGCCAAACAAGCCATGGACCGCTACGGGATCGGCCCGGCCGCCGTGCGCACCATCGCTGGCACGATGGACCTGCACCTGGAACTTGAGCAGCGGTTGGCAGCCTTTAAGGGCGTTGAGGCGGCGATCACCTTTCAGAGCGGGTTTACCGCCAATCTGGCAACCATTCCGGCACTGGTCGGCAAAGGCGATGTCATTTTCTCCGACCGCCTGAACCATGCCAGCATCATCGACGGCTGCCGCCTGTCACGCGCGCAGATCGTGGCCTTCGCCCACTGCGATCCGGATGATCTGCGCCAGCAGATCGCCGCCACGAGCGAATATGGGCGGCGGCTGATCGTCACGGATGGCGTATTCAGTATGGACGGGGATATCGCCCCGCTCCCGGCACTGGCCGAAGTGGCCAAGGCACACGACATCATCCTGATGGTGGATGACGCGCACGGCGAGGGCGTGTTGGGCACAGGCGGGCGCGGCATTGTGGATCATTTCGGACTGCACGGTCAGGTCGATGTCGAGATTGGCACACTGAGCAAAGCGTTTGGCGTCGTGGGGGGCGTCGTAGCGGGCAACCGCGCCATCGTAGACTGGCTACGCCAGCGCGGGCGGCCCTTCCTGTTCAGCAGCGCCATGACCGTTCCCGACGCTGCCGCGTGCCTGGCAGCGGTCGATGTGCTGGAGGAAAGCACCGAGCTGGTCGAACGGCTGTGGAGCAACGCCGACTATTTCAAGCGCGGCATGAACGACCTGGGCTTTGACACCGGCCACACCGCCACGCCGATTGTGCCGGTAATGCTGGGGGAGGCTCCGCTGGCGCAGCAGTTCAGCCGCCACTTGTTCGAAGAAGGCGTATTCGCCATGGCGATTGGGTTCCCCACGGTGCCGCAGGGTATGGCGCGCATCAGGGTGATGAACAGCGCTACACATTCGCAGGCAGACCTCGATCAGGCGCTGGCGATCTTCGCGAAGGTGGGGCGTCAGTTGAGTGTGATTCAGTAGACCGGATCGAAATCACCAGCCGGTGGCGCGATCGTCACCGGCTGGTGATGCTGTTCGTGGTATGCGGCCCTACGCCGTTACAGTTGAAACCCGGAGCGAAAGCGGACCACCTTGCGCGTGTAATTCGTGACGTAATCCTGCAAGCGCCCCTCCAAATCATGCCATCGATCGCCGTTGAGCACAGACCGCATCGTATCCAGGTCTTCCGTCACATATTCGATCTGGCGCAGCCTGAAGTTTTCACCGTTCGGGCCTGGTATGGTGTGAAACGCGCGAAACAGATACAGCCCCATGTCTTGCAGCGCGGGTACCATGTCAGACATCACAAACTGAAAATACGTCTCCGTATCCTCTGCTGCTATGTCATAAAACAATATCAACTTATACTGAGGCACAATATGTTTAGTCATGGCACACGGCGTCTCTGCTGGGTGAGGCTGTTGGCTAGCCCATGTGTGTAAGAAAAGTCATTGCCAGATACCGGGAATGTGCGTTCCACATTCTGGACACAGCCCGCCGTTCCTAGACAATCGGTTTTCCAGTACACGGTAACCAACTCGTCGAATCACGGTGGATTGGCAGTTGGGACAGCGCGTGTCTTCCCAATCCGCAGTCTGTCCAGGCGCATTCCCTGCGTATACATAGTTCAACCCGGCTTCCGCGCCGATCTCAGCCGCCCGGATCAAGGTGTCCCAGGAGGTGGGTCCGCGATCGGTCATCTTATAGTCGGGGTGAAAAGCGGTTACATGCCAGGGGATATCAGGTGAGATGCCACGAATATAGCTGGCAGCATCCCAAAGCTCATCACTGCTGTCGTTAAATCCGGGCACGATCAGCGTCAACACTTCCAGCCAGATTCCAGCCTCGTAGACGCGCTTGATCGTGTCGAGGACATTCTGGAGCACTCCGCCCAGGTATTTGCGGTAGTGTGCATCCTGCATGGTTTTGAGATCGATCTTGTACCCATCGAGCCAGGGTTTGAGGTAATCAATAGCTTCTGGTGTGCCATTACCGTTTGAAATATACAGGGTCAACAAGCCCGCGCGGCGAGCACGTGTGAAGACCTCTACCGCCCATTCGGTCGTGATGAGTGGCTCGTTGTAAGTGCTGGCCAGCGCGCGGGTGCGGCGGCTGGTTCCCATCGCCACAAGATCGTCCGCCGTCAGAGGGATGTAATCACGACCAGCGGCCTCGTCACGCAGCGTCTGCGAAATCTCCCAATTCTGGCAATAACTGCACCGGAAGTCGCAGCCCAACATTCCGAAGCTCAACACGGACGCGCCCGGCGCAACGTGAAAGAAGGGCTTCTTTTCCACCGGGTCGATTTGTAGAGCGCCGACGTAATTGGCGGGCACGCGCAGGGTGCCCCCGTCGTTGTAGCGCACTTTGCAGATCCCACGCCGTCCATCCTTCAGCAAGCAGCGGTGACCGCAGGCTGTGCAGCGGATTTTTCTCTCGTCCGAATCTACAATTTCAACTAACCTGCCCGGAACGGTCATCCGGTCAAGCTGTGTTTGCAAACTCATCGTCTGCGCCATGATGTTTTTTATCCTGTTCCTGTTCTGAAATAGACTTTAGCATAAACAACATTCGACCGGTTAATAACTTCAAACAAACAAAACGCCAGCGTCCCTCAGGAAGCGCCGGCATAGGTAAGCGGCCTAAATTAAGTTTGCCCGGGCGCTCAGCCCGACGGCGAAATTCTCACACCGTTTCCAACCGTCGGCCATCTTTGGTGCGGCGCGCCAGCATCAATATGTCATGCGCGCTCTGCCGGGCGCTGGTGGTTTCGGCACCGAGCATTTCCGCCAATTCGTCGACACGCCCCTGGTCATCCAGCCGTTGGACGCGTGTCACGGTCCGCTCTCGCTGGACGCGTTTGCTCACCTGATAGTGCGCGTCGCCAAAACCAGCCAGCTGGGCCAAATGGGTTACGACCAACACTTGATGGCGATCGGACAACTGCCAAAGCTTCTGCCCGACCACCGAGCCAATGCGCCCGCCAATACCCTGGTCTATTTCGTCGAAAATCAGAGTAGGCACCTGGTCAGCGTAGGACAACACGCTCTTGAGCGCCAACATGATGCGCGCCGTTTCGCCGCCGGACGCGACTTTCGCGATGGGGCGCAGCGGCTCGCCGATATTGGCAGCCATAAAGAACTCCACATGGTCGATGCCCGTCCGATCAAACGCTAAGCGCTGCTCGCCCACGTGACACCCGGTTTCGGGATCGTCCCGTGCCTCGATGCGCACGTCAAAGCGCGCGTTAGCCATGCGCAGATCGCCCAGCTCGGCGACGATGGCTTCGGTGAGCTTGCCCGCCGCCGCGCGACGTGCCTCGCTCAACTGCCCGGCCAGCGTCCCCAACGCGTGCAGCAAGCGATCTTCCTGACTGCGCAGTTCGGCCAGACGTTCCTCGCTGTGGGTGATGGCTTCGAGTTCGGTTTGGGCTTTGACGGCATAGGCCAACACATCCTCAAGCGAACCACCATATTTGCGCTTGAGGCGGTTCAGTACCTCGATCCGCTCTTCGATTTCGTCGAGGCGGCGCGGGTCAAATTCCAGTCCTTCGCGGTACTGCCGGATCATACGATCCAGCTCGTCCGCCTGGGCACTGAGCACCTCTGCCAACTGGACATATTCGTCCAGCGTCGGGTCATATTTGGCCAGCTTGACGAATACCAGCGACGCCTGCCCCAGCAGGTCCACCGCGCCGGACGTTTCCGCCATATCACCAGACAGCACCACCTGCACTTCGGTGGCCAACTGCGCGATCTTCTCGGCGTTGACCAGCCGATTACGCTCCTGGCGGAGTTCGTCCTCTTCCTCGGGATGGGGATCGGCGCTTAGAATCTCCTGAATCTGGTATTGGAGCATGTCGACGCGGCGTGCTAAAGCGGCCTCGTCTGTCAGCAGGCTGGTGATTTCGGCGCGCACCTGGCTGATTTGCCCGACCAATTGGGCCACAGCCAGCCGCTGCTGCTCTAGGTGAGCGTAACGGTCCAGCAAGAAGATATGCTGCGCTGGTTTCAACAACGACAGGTGCTCGCCCTGGCCGTGAATATCGACCAGCATCCCACCGATTTCACGGTACACCGCCAGATTGCACGTTACCCCGTTCACCCGCGCCTGGCTGCGTCCGTTAGCGCGGACTTCGCGCGTCAGGATGATCTCGGTGGGAAAGTCGCCTTCCAGCCCTTCCGCTGCCAGGAAACGCGTCACGTCCTCCTGGATGTCGGGCGTCACGCTGAACAACCCCTCCACAACGGCGCGATCCGTCCCGCCGCGCACGAAGGTAGCATCCGACCGTTCGCCCAAGAGCAGGTTAACGGCATCGACGATGATCGACTTGCCCGCCCCTGTCTCCCCGGTGATGACGACAAAACCGGGATCCAGGGTCAACGTCAATTCATCGATGATCGCGAAATCTTTGATTTTGAGTTCTTGCAGCATACGTTGAACCGATTCGCCTCGTGTGACAAGCCGGTGACTGGATCGCCCTGGCCGCCAGGCTGAGCCACATATGCTGTGCCCAGAAAAAGAAACCCCATCTGGGACAGCTCTGACCACTGGATTAACCTAGAGACGCACGCTGAATTGGGCGACCGCCGCACCCGTTGCCATGAACAGGTAAATGCCGATAGTCAGCGGATTTAACAGCATAAACGGCAGCGCCCCCAGGACGACAGCCGTCCCGACCACGATCGAGGTGTAGCGTCCGCGCCGTTTGCCAGTCAGACGCCAGACCAACGTCCCGATCCCGCCGCCTGCCGCCGGAGCGATAAAGAACGCGATTATGAACCACCCGATACGCACAAGGATACCCGCCGCCAGAAAACTGATCGCGAGACTGACTCCCGCAGCGACGATGTAATCCACGACCTGTGCATTGAAAAACTTGTCCTGCTGTTCGCGCACGCATTCGCGGCAGCGATAGCCCACCGGAGTCAACACGGCGCATTTTGCGCACATCGGCCGTCCACAGCGATTGCAGCGCAAATTCGTTTCGATATGCGGATGCACGGTACAGAAGAGCTTGCCTTCGTCTTCTGCTTCAGTTACGTCTGTAGGTTCTTCGGTTATGCGATCTCGTATCGTCATGATTTGACAGCTTGCACCAACACATTACAGGATACCTTAGGACACCGGTCTGTTTGACGGCCATCCCTGACCACTCTATTGCATCGAACTTGACTCCGATTCTGACGCGTTTCGGGTGTTTTGCCCACTTCGCCGGGTCCCAATTCGGGATGGGACCCGTGGTTCCAGCCGGTCAAGCAGCGAACGGTAGAAATAATTCCGATCGCGCAGCCGGACGAAGCGACTCACACTGTCGCTGGCCCGCACTACGGTTATATCGCTTGCTTGCAGACTGGCAAGCAGTTCGCCATCGACGGTCAGTACTACTTCCGATCCTGTATCCGGGACCACGCCGACCTCGACGGTGGCCCCCTGCGACAACACCATCGGGCGTTCCATGCTGAGGTGGGGAGCCACCGGCACGACCAGAATATTTTTCAGTTCCGGGGGAAGGATCGGCCCGCCCACCGCCAACGCGTACGCCGTCGAGCCGGTCGGAGTGGCGATGATAAGCCCATCACAATGATAGGTCGTGGCCCATCCCCCATCGATATACGTGTCCAATCGGACGGATTTGGCGATAGCCCCGCGGCTGATCACAACGTCGTTGAGCGCTTCGCTGTGCGATACGACGACCCCGTCGCGCTGCACTTCGCAGCGAATCATCATGCGCTGTTCGATCCAGTACCGCCCGTCCAACAGAGCCGCCAGGCCCTGCTCCCAACCCTCCGGGCTGATTTCGGTCAGGAATCCCAGATAACCTGTATTCACGCCCAAGACCGGCACGTTGTCCGACGCGCAGACGCGCGCTGCGCGCAGCATGGCCCCGTCACCCCCGATCGCTACGACCAGATCGGACCCGTACACTAACGGCTGTACGCGAGCAGGGTTCCACGCCGAGCGCACCCAGGTTTCGATGTTGTGCGCTTGCAGAGTGTGTTCGATCGTTTGGGCCAGGCTCGCTGTTTCTGGGCGCAACGGGTGCGCTAAAATGCCGATCCTATGAAACATGTGCTATTTCTCGGTCGTTTCTCCGGAGTTCCTGCACAGACAGGTTCCAAAATTGTATAGCCTGACAGCCGGACCCGCCAACCGGGAATCAATCTTGACAAGTATAAGAACACAAGTTCTATTCTGCAAGTTTTCGGACCGTGACAGAGTTCGTTGCCGGGTATTCCAGGTGACAAACCAGCAATACACAAAAGGAAAGACCAAACACTTGGTTCGCAAAGTGTTTGGTCTTGGGGGAGCAACCGGACGGCTGTGGGGGGCATCAACCGTCTCAGATGTATGCTTATCTTACGTGAGCTGATACACCCAAAACTTGACGCCATTACTCCGCCTCAGCAACGGGAGCCTGCCGAATCTGACATCTTCCTGACGTGGCCTGTCCGGGATCGTCTCCAGGCTGTGTTTGGTGGAACACATCCATCACGAGGAAGAATGGCGGTGGGGCAGATACACAAAAAGAATCAATTGCCCCAACCGAAGCTGATCTCCATGAGACAGAGTTCGCGGATTGTTGGGAGTCAAACGCTGTTCGTTGAGCCAGGTACCGTTTTGACTGTTGAGATCTTCCACGACCAGACCACCCTCGACTTCTCGGATCACAGCGTGTTTGCGCGACACCCCCAGCAGATGAGCATGAAAGTCCGTCAGGTCAACTGTTGGCGGGGTGTCGCCTGGAACGGCTCGGCCCAGGATGATCTCGTTGGTATCCCGGACCAAGATCGGTTTGGGATGACCAGTTACGTGCAGCCCGACGGCCCCTTCTTCCATCCAAAACCGGCTGTCAATGTCAACCGGCACCGTGGCGAATTCGGATGTGGCGCTGGCATGTTCGGCTACATTCATCGTGGTCGTGCCCACACTCAACGGTGCCCCGCACTTCTGGCAATAGTGGGCGCTGGAGGGATTCTTATGTTGACATAACAGGCAAACGCGTTTCGATTCGCCTTCAGCCATACAATATTCCCACGTGTGAGTATGTGTTGATGCCTTACAAGCATAACACATCTCATGAGGGAACAGGGTCGCAATTTCGACAACCGCGGCTGATTTTACGAATTTCACAGTCCTGCCGGTCAAAACCTCAAAACAGACCAACATTTCAGGTTCTCATTAGCTGAGAAAAAGTGGCTCGATTCTCCACGGCGCAATCAAGAATAAAGCGGGGCCGCCTGGATGCCAGGCCAGACCCCGCTTTGTGGTTCAGATCGCTAATCCCATCCTCAGATGATTACGTGCGGTAATGTCCATTGATCGTCACGTAATCGTGACTGAGATCGCACGTCCACACCTGTGTGGATGCGTCGCCCATTCCCAGGTCCAGACGAATGCCCCATTCTGCTCCCTGCATGAGTGTGATCGCCGCTGGCTCATCATACGCTGTGGGCTGTCCCGCTGCCACCAGTTGCATGACAACGCTGCCCGCCGCGTCCAACAGCCACAGTGACAGCCGGAACTGATCGAGCTCCACGCCAGAGTAGCCGGCCGCACACACGATGCGTCCCCAGTTGGGATCGGCCCCATAGAACGCGGTCTTGACCAACGCGGATGTGGCAATCTGGCGGGCGACACGCTGCGCGGTGGCATCATCTGGCGCGCCGGTAACTTCCAGGGTGACGAATTTTGTCGCGCCTTCGCCGTCGCGGACAATGGCTTGCGCGAGCTGCACGCACACATCGCGCAGCGCGTGGGTGAACACCGCCTCGTCCTCAATCGCAACGCCTGCGGCGCCGTTTGCCAGCAGCAATACCGTGTCATTGGTGCTCATATCGCCATCGACGACAATGCGATTGAAACTCATTTGAACGGCAGCCTTTAAGGCATGGTCGAGCATCTCACTGGGAACGGCGGCATCGGTCACAATCACAGACAGCATGGTCGCCATATGGGGGGCGATCATGCCCGCGCCCTTGGCGATCCCAACGATATGTGCGCCGCCCGGCAGTTCGGCAGACGCCAGCTTGGGGCGAGTGTCAGTGGTCATGATCGCAGCGGCGGCATCGTCCCAACTGCCGGAGTCAAGCCGTTCCGCCAGCAAGCGGATACCCTCATCAATGCGATCCATAGGGAGCGGCAATCCGATCACGCCGGTGGATAGCACCAGAACTTCATCCACGGCGCAGCCCAGCGCCTGTGCGGCATGTTCTGCCGTCTGACGCGCCGCCGCCAAACCGGGTTCACCGGTGCAGGCGTTGGCGCTGCCCGTGTTGACCACGACCGCGCGCGCAATTGCATCGGAATGCGCCAGCAGCGCCTGATCATAGAGAACTGGGGCCGCCTTGACGCGGTTGGTCGTAAAGACGCCGACCACCTGGCACGGCGTGTCGCTCACCACCACGGCCATATCTTTGCGATCGTCGCGCTTCAATCCGCAGTGAATACCGGCAGCGCGAAATCCCTGCACGTGATAATTCGTCATCTCGCCCCCTCTTAGTGCCGGTAGAGATCGTAAATGAGCGCTACTTCGTCGCACGCAAAGCGAAACGGGCACGGTGCACAGTCGCGCCAGACTTTTTCCGGGAAATTAGCGACGATGTCACGGCGAAACCCGACTTTTTCAAACACCGCTGCCGCGCGCGTCAGGGTGAGGACCTGGTGCATATCGCGCGACCGCGCCAGATCGAGTGTCGCGGTGATGAGCTGGCCCGCAATACCCTGGCCGCGATAGGCCGGATGCACAGCCAACGACCGGACCTCGCACAGCGACTGGTTAAAGAATACCAGGGAGACGCAACCGATGACCTGACCGGCATCTTCAGCGACAAGCCAATCGCCGATGCGCGCCTGGATATCCTCAGCGAGGCGCGGCAGCATGCGCCCAGCACGGACTTCATCCTCAAACAAAGCGCGTATAGATTCAACTTCTTCGGTCTGGGCGTGACGAATAATCATCCAGGAAATTGCTCCACCAGAATCGTATCCAGAACGTCTATCAAGCGATCGATATGATCTTCTTCCACAATCAGGGGCGGCAGCAAGCGCAACACGCGCGGTCCGGCATTTAGCAGCAGCACACCATGCGCGAAAGCCGCCTGAATGATAGGGGCCACATCAATGTCGAACTCGACCCCGACCATCAGGCCCAGCCCACGAATATCCTTGATGTGGGAGGAGCGAAGCGCGTGCAAGCGCCCAACGAGATAGGTACCCATAGCAGCCACATGCGCCAACATCGCTGGCTCGTTGACGCGCTCAAAAACCACCTGCGCGGCCCGGCACACCACCGGACCACCCGCAAACGTGCTGCCGTGATCGCCGGGTTCCATGACAGACGCGACGCGATCGGTGAGCAGGGTCACTCCGATCGGTAGCCCGCCACCCAACGCTTTGGCCACTGCCATCATGTCCGGCTGGACGCCAGTATGTTCGTAGGCCCACAATTTGCCGGTGCGTCCCACGCCGCACTGAATTTCGTCAAAGACAAGCAGCGCCTGATAACGATCACACACATCCCGCAGACAGGTCAGGAACTCCGCAGTGGCTGCATTAATGCCGCCCTCGCCCTGCACCGGCTCCACGAATACGGCGCAGGTCCCCGGACCGATCATCTTTTCGGCAGCTTCGCAATCATTGAACGGGGCGAAGGTAACATCGGGCATGAGCGGACGGAACGCGGCCTGGTATTTTTCGCGGGCGGTCAGCGCCAGCGCTCCGGCGGTTCGTCCGTGAAAGCTCCCGGTAAACGCGACGACCCCGGTTTTGCCAGGGCCGTAGGTCACACGAGCGTATTTCCGCGCAAATTTGATCGCGGCTTCGATGGCTTCGGTACCTGTGTTGGCGAAATAGACTTTGTCGGCAAAACTGAACTGGCAAAGGTACTCGGCCAGCTCGGCTTGAGGAGCCGTATGATACAGGTTGCTCACGTGAGATAAACGCGCGATCTGATCGGCAACAGCCGTGATCAGTTCCAGATCGGCATGACCCAACGCATTAACGCTAATCCCTGACCCGAAATCGAGATAGCGCCGGCCTTCGCTGTCGACTACTTCCATGCCTTCGCCGCGTTCGAGGACAAACGGCGCGCGAGCATACGTATTGAGGATATACCGCTGCGTTTTCTGCTGGATGGTTGTCACCTTATCTGCTCCCTATGAAACCGCAAATACCGTGCCCGTCCCGGCCCGGAGGCCTGCCAGGTCGGTAATCATCACCCGAACGACGCCGCTTGTAACTGCGTCCAGTGCGGCGGTGACTTTGGGTATCATCCCCCCATGAATCACCCCATCCTCGATCAAGTGGCGCGCCTGGTCAAGGGTGAGAAACGGCGCAACCGAGCCATCGACCTGCACACCGGGGACATTCGTCACAAAAACGGCATAACTGGCTTGTAAAGCCACAGCAATAGCACCAGCCGCGTGATCGGCGTTGACATTGTAACGACCATCGGGCCCGGCGGAGATAGGCGAGATCACCGGCACGATTCGCTGCGCGCACAGCTCGCGCAGCACGTCGGCACGCACCTTAACAATCCGTCCCACGCGCCCCATTTCGAGCGATACAGGTTCTACCTTGAGCAGACCGCGATCCACGCCGCTAATTCCCACGGCATCCACACCCGCATACAGGAGCGAGAGCGCGATGCGCTTATTGACCATGCCTGAGAGCACCATCTCGGCTACCTCAAGAGACGGCTCATCCGTCACGCGTTGACCGTTTATATACTGAGGCTGAAAGCCCAATTTCTGCTGCAAACTGTCGATCGCTCGGCCGCCGCCGTGGACAACCACGCATGGGGTTTGGCTGTTCAAGTGAGCGACTGCGCCGGATAACTCGTCAACGAAGCCGGGACGGTCAAGATCGTTGCCACCGACTTTGATCACGATCGGCTGGTGATTCGCTGTGTCAGATTGCATAACAGGTTCCTTTTGGTTCAACACCCAACCAATCCGGTGGTTTCGGGCAAATTCCACATCAGGTTGAAATTCTGTACGGCCTGAGACGCCGCGCCTTTGAGCAAGTTGTCGATCACCGTGACAACAATAATCATATTGCCCGCGGTAGGGGTCACCGAAAGAACCGCACGCGGCGTACGCACAACGTGTCCCAAAGTGGCCAACTCCCCGGAAGGAAGCACCTCGACCAACGGCTCGTTGGCGTACAAGTCTTCAAATGCAGCACGCGCCGACTCTGAGTCTTTCACTTGAGCGTAGACCGTGGCCAGGATGCCGCGATCGGTGGGCAGCAGATGCGGCGAGAAAATTAGCGGCCCCGCAGTAGAACCTTCCTTAACAAGTACCTGTTCGATCTCCGAGAGATGGCGATGAGTCCGTCCGATATTATAGGGCGAAAAATTGCCGTGCACTTCCCCAAATAGGATATTCAGTTTGGGCGACCGCCCTGCCCCTGATACCCCAGATTTGGCATCGACGATGATCGGTGCACCGGGTTGGAGCATCCGCGCACGGGCCAATGGGACGGTCGACAGCAACACCGCCGTTGCGTAACAGCCCGGATTCGCGATGCAACGTGCGCCCACTAGCGACTCACGGCCCAACTCCGGCAAGCCGTATGGCACAGGGAGCAACTCAGGAGCCGGATGCACTGCATGATACCATTGGGCATAGACCGAAGGATCGTCCAGGCGCAAATCGGCCGAGAGATCGATCACGCGCGCCCCTTTCGCCAAAGCTTGCGCCGCCACAGGAGCGGAGAGGGTATGGGGGAGGCACAGGAATACACAATCGACTTCATCCAACGGCGCGGTGTCGGCAGCAATCAACGGCAGGGCGGGTGCCTGTGGCCAGGATTGGCACAGACTCTGCCCGGCGGATTGCTCTGAGGTTACAAATCGGATTTGCGCCTGCGGGTGCTGGTCCAACAGTCGCACAACCTCCAGTCCGGTATAGCCTGTAGCGCCGTAAATACCAACCGAGATGCTCATTGGAAATATTCCTCCTCGCGACAAAATAAAACCGCTCCCGGACCCGAGAGCGGTTGGCTTTGCTGGTAATTGTCTACTAAACCGTCGCAAACGCCACTAAGCCGGGTCCACTGCGGTGGAAACCTGGCGAGAACGGCGGGAACGGCGAGGTGTATACACGGGCATCGTTTTCACCTTATTGCGACGGTAATGAGGCAGAGAAAACTATAACAGATCATGTACGACTAGGCAAACTTTTTTAGAAGTGCCAACAAGAAGGGTTATCATCATCGGGATGTCTAACCGACCCGTTGTTTTGCGTGTGCCTCAAATTCGATGGATCCGGCACATCACACCCCAAAATCATCCTTGACTCCCCTACGGTCCTATGCTATCATTCGCGGCACTGATGGGGGCGTAGTGTAGCGGTTAACATGCCGGCCTGTCAAGCCGGAGATCGCGGGTTCGAATCCCGTCGCTCCCGTCTCAGACATCATAGTACTTCCACCTGGCGTCAAGCTCAATGAGTTTGGCGCTTTTCGTTTTTCTCCACCTGCGTCTGAAGAAGAAAACCCGATAGACGACGACACCCCACCGGGATCGGGTCCCCGATGAGGTGTCTAGCCGCAGCGCTGTGTGTGCAGCGCAAGGCTTGAGGTCGATTCTAACACGTCCTCCCTTGCGCGCTACCAAAGCTGGGGAGGACGTGTCGCTTCCGGTCAGGGGTAAGCGCCCTACCCTATCAGACGCAAACGAAGTGCGAAGTATGATGATGGAGAACAAACCGTGCTTGAAAATCTACGGCCCCTAACTCAGGAGCAGCGCCAGGACGCGCGACACGCGGCGCATGACGCCGTGATTCGTGCCGTTGGCGCACGCCCCTCGCGTGATCAATTCATGCATCACGCTACCAGCAAATATCCTCCGATGGTAACGCGCCTCATCAGCATTCTGTGCCTTGTCCTGCTGCTGGCCGCGTTCACCCCTTCCGCCATCCGTCTCTACGTGATCGGCTCCCAAACCTTCGGTCAGGCTGTATCCAGCAGTGTTGCCATGACCGCCGTTGGTCTTGCCACCGTGCTGTCCGCCGAAGTCGGCCAGGTCGTGTTCTCGCTGGCTTTAGCGACGCTTGGGCACGTCCCGGTCTTCCCGTCGCCTCTTGTACTCGTCGATGGCGATTTCCACGATTCTCGCCTTAACGGGGAACATTCAGATCGCGCTCCCAGGTCATACCCAAAGCCCATTCGCCTGGTTGGAGGCGATGGCCCCTCCCCTGCTCGTCTTATCTACCGCTTACGTGATCAAAGAGCAGCTATTGGATTCCATCCAGCAGCGCCATGCCAATGAACGTGCCTTCCAGGAAGCGCTGAACGACTGGCATCTGGCCACCTATGATCCCGAAGCGCACCCGCGCTGGTCACAGTTTTATGCCAACGCCCTGCGGGATGCGCTGCGCAAAGCCAACTATCGCCGCAAGGAAACGCTGCAAGACATGACGACCGCCGACTGGCGCGCCGCCGTGTATCGCGAACTACACGCCGAGGAATGGTTCGAAGCACCCGAACTTGAAAGCGAGGTGCAGCCGGATCACCAGCCAGAAGAAGCTGCTGAGCAGGTGATCTACCAGGCTGAATCCGTCCCTTTAGCGGTGGCCGCGACCGGGAACGGCAACGGTTATCACAACGGCAACGGCAGCGCCGCGAAGCGGTGTGTAGTGTGTGGAAGCTTGCTTACCGGAACCGTCACCGCTGGGTGGGCAGACGCCGCGTGTATTGCAGTGATAGCTGCAAACAGAAAGCGTATCGCGAACGCCAGTTGCGAGCAAAGTTTCGGCTAGTTTCGTCTCACAACAGTCGATGAAATCGTAGGTTGAAAAGTGGTGTTGTGCAGATGAGTAAACCGGTCGTCATACCGAACTGGAAATACCAAAAACCCAGCAAAGGCGGGCATCGCGGGCTGAAGAAGCTGCTCAAGTACGTGTCGTATCGCGAAAGCCCGGATCACAGTCCGGTCGAGTTGGAAGATCGCTGGACCGACTGCGGCCTGGGCGACAAGTGGCGCGATGTGTACCAGAACTGCGCCGCGCTCGCCAACCAGTACGTGCTGGCCCATCACCTGGTCATCGCACCAGACCCGGCCCTGATGGCCCTGGTGCCCGAAGACCAGAAACATGAGCTGGTCCGCGAACTGACCGAGCGTGTTGTGGATGGCTGGCACGCAGCGCGAGGCCTGCCGGTGGCTGAGTATTCCTACGTCCTGCACGACAGAGATACCAGCGACTACGGCTTACAAAATCTGCACACCCACATCTTCATCGCCGGAACGTTTGAGAACGAAGCCGGTGAACGCGAATCGCGCCGCGTAGATCGCCAGCAAGTCTGCGCCGATCGCGGCGGTCCGGAGCGTGAAGACAACCTGCACCACGTCGCCCGGCGGGAATTCGAGGTGTTGCTCGACCGCACGCTTGGTCCCGCCTGGCGTATCGAACGCGAACGTCAACTTGAGTTGGAAGCAGCAGAACAGGAGATAAACCTTGATCATGATCCGTCACCCACCGTCCGCAAGACACCCGATCTGGAGATAGACCTATGACCGATCGTTTCCGTTGTCTTACATGCCCCTGGTATCGACCGCTCGCGCGTTGGTGCGAGCGCCATCGAGGCGCTCGCGAGTGTCCCGGCCCGTTGTCTTGCTTCGCAAGCTGGGCCTCGGCTGTGGCCGGGACACTCTACCCATCACGCAGTGAGGGTAGCGAGTTTAATGAACTCGCCCTTCAGTCGCCAGGGAGGCTTACCGCGACGCGCCGTAACGCGTCGCACCGGAGGCTGCGCGGCTTACGCCGCTCGCTCCGGCAGCCGTGTCGCCTCTCGGCGCACGGCCAAACGACCGTCCATTTCCATCACACAGGAGTGATTTTCATGTCCGGCAGAACGCCACCGTCTTACGACCACCGGCTCAGCGTGAATATCACGCGCCAGATGTACGACCGGCTGGCCCAGATCGCCAGTACGCGCGACGAAGCGATCTCCGAAATCGCGCGCGAAGCGTTCAGGGCTTTTCTCGATGACCAGGAAGACCTGATCGCCAGCCGTAAGCATTTCACCAAATCGTTCCAGCGCAGGCTGGATCACACCGACTGGCAGTTGTCCGTCTTGCTGCAACTGGTCAGTTTTCTGACTTCGCAGGTGATGACTGTTTTCAACGAGCAAGCTATCGCGCCAGAAAGCGTCTTTCAGTTCATGCTCGAAAAGGTTGCAGAAAATGACTGGCAAGACGCACTGCACAACGCACGGAGCAAAGAAAGGAGAAAAGCGGCGGAAAAACCAACCGCCAGTTGAGTTAACCGGCGGCAGGGGCGAGGATGGTGTATCCTCAAGCGTCGGCACCTTCAGGATACACCATCTTCGCTGCTCCGTCCACATTCTATCGAACCCGCGATCTCGCGATTCATATCAAAGGAGCAAAACCCGGTGTATACCGAGAGTATCCCGATCGTTTTGGCTGCGCAGGCGAAAAACAGCCTGGCCGCCGCCCTGCAATACGCTGAAATCGGCTTCAGTGTCTTACCGCTGAAGGGCAAAATCCCGTCGCTGAACGCCTGGTCACAGTACCAGGTCGAACCCGCGACATTCGATGAAATCCACAGTTGGCATCGCGCTGGATTGCTGGAAAACGTTGGCATTGTGTGCGGTGCAGTTTCGAATAACCTGGTCGTGCTGGACCTGGATGGTCCGGCAGGTTATCCGGCATTTCGCCGCCATGTTCCCGCACCTGGCTGAAACCTTCACCGTCGCGACCGGCGGGGGTGTGGGGCAGCATGTCTACCTGTTCGCCGATGAGCTGCCCGATACCGTGCGGGCGATGAAAACGCCTATCGGCCACCTGGAACTGCGCGCCAGTGGTTGTCAGATCGTCGCGCCGCCCAGCATCCATCCCGATACCGGTCAGCCGTACACAATCGAAAAAGCGCTTGATATCTCTGCGTGTACCGGACCTGGCCGATCTGGTCGCCTGGATTGAGGCGTTCAAGCCTCAGCAACCGGTGCAGCAGTCCGAATGGCGGCCACCGGCGAATTTGCCGACCGGTGACAACAACCTCAATCCGCGTGTCGTGCAGGCGCTCGCGCAGCATTTTCACGCCCAGGGCTTCAAGCAGTACGGCGAGTGGCTGCATGGGCCGTGCATCTATCCGGAACGCCACAAACACGGCGACCGGCATCCGTCCTTTGGATTTCACACGAGCAGTGGCTTCGGACACTGCTTTGTCTGCGGCACGATGCTGGCCAAAGACATCTGCGCCCAGGTGGGCATCAACCCCGCCGATCTGGGTGGTCTGCTCGATGTGCCGGAACATGTCACGCCGATCCGGGCTGTTGACTTGTCCGCAGCGCCACCGGATGAACCGGACGAAGAACCCGATCCGCCTGACCTGAAACTGCCCGCCTGGTTGGAACAGTATCTCGATTGGGCAGGCACGACCGGCAACCAGACGCCCATGATCTTCCACCAGGCGGCTGGCTTGTGGCTGCTGTCGGTCGCTATTGGGCGAAGGCTGTATGGTGAAGCGCCCTGGGGTGTGCGGCTGTATCCGAACATGTACGCCATGCTGATCGCCAGCACGACGTTCTACCGTAAATCGACCGCGTTCAAGCTGGCCGAGCAGGTAGCACGGCAGGCGATCCCGCACATGCTGATGCCCACGCCGGGATCGCCGGAGCGTTTCCAGGAAGCGCTGGCCGGTCAGCCGCCCAGCAACTTCGACAAGCTGTCCAAAGCCCAGAAAGAACGCCTGACCAAAGCGCAGCCGTTTGCCGCTCAACGTGGTCTGCTCAAGGATGAGGTGGCCGGGCTGTTCGGGACCATCAACAAAAAGGACTACATGACCGGCATGAAAGACCTGCTCATGGAACTCTACGACTGTCCCGATTTCTCCGACAAGGACACCCAGTCCGGCCTGACCTCGGTCGAAAATGCCGCGCTCTCGATCCTGGGCGTCACCACTCCGGCAGGACTGTCCGCCGCAGTCAGTGATGCCGATTGGGACAACGGTTTGCTGATTCGTTTCGCGCTGCTCACGCCGGAGCCGAACTACCAAGAGCGTCCTCCCGCTGAAGAAGTACCAGGAAGTGCCGCAGGTGCTGGTCGAAGGCCTGCGCGCACTTGCATGAGAAGCTGCCCGGTCCGCAGGCCACTGAAACCGGCTTGGCTGCACCGCAGGCGCTGCGTCTTGATGTACGCTGCTGGCCCGCCTGTCAGGCGTATGGTGACCGGCTGCGCCGCATGTGCGATCCCAGGAAAGACACCGAACTCGATGAACGGCTGAAAGGGGTGTATGGGCGCTTGCACGTTCACGCCTTCAAACTGGCGACACTGTTCGCCGCCCTGGATTGGCTCGATACGGATGATGAGGTGCCGGTAGTGGAACGATGACCACTGGCGCAATGCTGAAATCATCGCCGAATCCTGGCGCAGCAGTGCCCACCGGCTGCTGGACCAGCTGGACCGCACTGGCGAAGCCATCCAGGAACGCCGCCAGCAGGACAAGCTGCTCAAAGCCATCCGGCAGACTGGAGCAGTGGGGCCAATCTGCGCAGCTCTACCGCAATCTGCAACCTGACTGCCAAACGTGGCCGCCAGCTGGCACAAGACCTGGTGCGTGCCGGGTTGATTGTCGAGCGCAGGGTAGGCAACGCGGAGTGGTATATCGCCACCGAATACGCCGATATCTCGCGTGTAGTTACTGACAGTACCGACTACCGACAACTGACAGTCGGTTGTCGGTTGTCAGTTTTGTCGGTGTTTTTCAATGGAAAATCAACGTTCCAACGTTGTCTTAAGCATCTCAAAGGAGAAATCACGGTGAAACACACCGATCAGAGTAGCCCTGGTAGCTCGCCAGAAACGATCTCTCACCCAGAAACTTGTCCGTGAAGCGGTCGAGCGTTACTTCGAGGTGTTGGCTGAGGAAATCGCGCAAGGTGAGCAGGTCGAGTTGTATGGAATCGGAAAAATCCAGGTCAGCCGCGAAGAAGGACACGGCACCCTGCAAGCGATTGGGCCGGGTGGCACGCGCATCCCACGCCAAGCCGGTTTTCGACTGCGAAGCCGCCTGCGGCTGTTTGAGGCGTTCCGCCAACGCTGCCACGAGCAGCAGCAAAACCGGGTTCCGTAATGTCTGACTGATACCCCGCAACGCGCCCGCCACGCGGCGATTGTACAGCGCACGGGACCCGCTCCCATCAAGGCACGGCAGGGATACGCTGGCACTACTCTGCGAGCAGGACCAGCGAACCCCTGCCTCTCATGCTCGCGCCCACCGCGAACAACGATCTTGATTTCTCCACGCTTTCCGCTTGCCAACTACTGTGAGACATGCCGCATGGGCCTTGATGGGCCCCTCCCGGCGCTGTGGCCGCCAGGGTGCGGCGCGTGCGGCGTAATGCACGCCAGGCCGCCTTTGATCAGGCGAGCCGCCCAGGAGGTGATAGCTCCGGAGCGGCTCCTAGACACACTGACATTGGAGGTCAGCATGTCTCACAGCAATCCTACCACAAACAGCTTTTTCGAGGACTATTTCGAGGATCGCCTGGCGCAGATCGAGCCGGGCCTGATCCGCCGCGTCAACTTCCGCATGGATCAAGCCAGCGTCCTGGATCGCGACGATGCCGTGCAGGAAGTGCGTCTGGTACTCTGGCAGCGCTTCAGTGCTGAACCGGAGGAGTGGGCAGCCAAACCACTGGACCAATGGCGCGCATTCGCGCACGTCTGCCTGAAGTACGCCATGTTCAACGCCACCGGCGGACGCAAGCGGTACCGCGAAACCACCGGCTCCGACCTGGTCGAGATGTGCCGGACTGAAGACGAAGTCACCATTGATGACGCCATCTCCATGACGCACACCCGCAGCCGCGCAAAGTCGAACCCCCAAATCCGGGACCGCGACATCGAACTGACCGACCTGCGCATCGACCTGGAACGTGATATCGAGCGCGGAATGCGGCGTCTGTGTGCCTCTCAGCGCCGCGACATGGCCCTGCTGATTCCCGACATGCTCGCTGGCTACACGCTCGACGAGATTACCGCGCGGCACGGCTGGACCCGTAACCGGGGCGTGACCCTCATGCGCAAAATGCGGACCGTCTTCTACGAGGAAGTGACCGGCAAGAAGAAGACCGGCTATCTGGGCAGCCATCACCCGCTGACCGAAGAAGAAAAACAGCGCATTCGCGAACTGTATGCTTCCGGTTTGAGCTACCGCAAGGTAGCTGCGAAGGTGGGGCGTTCCGCGTCAGCGGTGGAAGGTGTTTGCAAGCAGTATCCGCCCGAAGTGGTCGCCCAAGTGCGCAAACTGCGCCGCCAGGGATTGAGCAACGCGGAAATTTCGCGGCGCTCGGAGCGTGGGCGTTCATACATCTGCTGGCTGATCCAGGCGACATTGGGCGGAGATGACAACCTTGCACCAGTACCGGTGCCGGTCGGTGCGTAGTGCGAAACCGGGCGGCTTCTCATCGGCTGCCCGGTCTTTTTTTCGTTGAACAGCAGCGCGTAGTGGTGACTGTCTATGGAAAAACAGTTCCCAAGCAGAACGAATTATCGTAGAATCAGCCACACTGCCGCAGTAAACAGGACCAGCAGCACGACCAGCACAACCGCCGCAGACAACTCCAGACTGTTGCGGTAAACCCGTTCGTGCGTCTGCCGCCAAGCGACCAAACCACCATTCCCCGCAGCCGGAATGGTCAACAAAAACACCATCGTGACACCGGCAAGTAATCCCAGAACACAAACTCCAGCCACAAGAAACCCCATTACCCTTCCGTTCCCTTATTCCTCTACGCCACGGGCTATCCGGCTGCGACCTCTGCCGTTTCCCGGAAAATCGTCTCTGTGTTGTCATCATACGCCAATAACTCGGCATATCGTCCCCACTGGATCGCCAACTCCACCTGGTGCGCGGCATCTTCCGGTGAAAACTCAAGCTCCAGCGCCAACCGGATCACATCCCGGTCCAACTGCCCCTTGTCAGCAGCGCCTAACATGGCGAGCAGCCACTTGAACATCGGCAGACGCCGGATGCGTGTAGCGAAGATTTCCTTACGCGCGAGAATCCGGGCTTCGGCGAAAGTCTCGCCTAGCGGCGTCAGGGTGATATCCCCTTTGGCAATCGTCGCGAAACCCAACAATTCCGCTGCCTCCGTCAGTTGCAGTACCGCGCTGGTTCCCAGATTGAGTTCCTGCTCCAACCGGTAGACGTCAATCCGGTCATTGGGCATCTCATCCAAGAATTCCAACAAACCGGCCAGCTCACCGACCGAGACATCCGACAACGCGCGCGTGCGCCCGGCCTCACCCGGCGCAGTCCCCAATTCGATGTGCTCCGGCTGGGTCTGCCCGGCCAACGTCGCGTACACCCGGTCCAGTAACTCCAGGAACTGCGGGCGATTTGCGCTGGCGCGGGTGGGGCAGCGCGATCTTCTGGTCGGCGATCACGCGGCCCGGCTGCTTGTCCATCACCACCACGCGATCGGCCATCAAGACCGCTTCCTCAATGTTGTGTGTCACCATCAGGATGGCCTTGGTGGGGATTGACCCGCTCGTCCACAATTCCAACAGTTCGCCGCGCAGCGCCTCGGCGCTCAAGCACGTCCAGGGCCGAAAACGCTTCATCCAGGCACAGCAGTTCCGGCTCGACTGCCATCGCCCGCGCAAAGCCGACCTTCTGCCGCATCCCGCCCGACAGCTCGCGCGGGAAGGCCGTTTCAAACCCGTCCAGCCCTACCATGTCCAGCAGATCGATGGAGCGCTGCCGTGCGCAAATTCGGCGGCACGCCACGCGCTTTGAGGGCGACTTCGACGTTCTGCTGCACCGTCAGCCAGGGGAACAGGGCGAAGGTCTGAAAGACGATGGTGGCATGCGGGTTCACCCCTTCGAGCGGCTCGCCACGATACAACACCTGGCCTTCCACGGGCTGGTTCAACCCGGTGATAATGCGCAGCAGCGTGCTCTTGCCACACCCAGAGGGGCCGAGCAGCGCCACAAACTCACCCTCGTCAATCGCCAAGTTCACGTTTTCGACCGCCGTAAGCGGCGCTCGCCCCGCCCGTACTTCTGCGTGATGCCCTTGAGTTCCAATAGATGTCCGGTCCATAGGTTTACTCCATCCGATACTGTTCTTCGGCCAGGCGGTACAGCCGCCGCCAGAACAGGCGATTGACCAACACGACGGTCAGAACCATGCTCAGGGTAGCCGCCAACAGCAGGTGAAAATCGCCAGCGGCGGTGGCGCTGCGGCGATCAGCGCGCCGATCCCGGTTACGTGCGTGGGTTTTGCCGCCGAATTGAAAGTACTCGGCTACGATGCTGGCGTTCCACGCGCCGCCGCTGGCCGTGATCGCCCCGGTGATGATGTAAGGGAACAGGGCGGGCAGGATCAGCGTGCGCCAGCGTGCCCGCCGATCCAGCCTGAGCAGCGTGCTGGTGTACTTCAGGTCCTGGGGGATCGCCGCTGCCCCGGCAATGATGTTAAACAGCAGGTACCACTGCGTGCCCATCAGCATCAGCACCACGGCCGCGATATTCAACCCGGCAGGCAGTTGCAGCATGACCAGCAGCAGCACCGGAAACAACGCGGTCGCCGGGATCGACGCCGTGACCTGCACCATCGGCTGTAGCACGGTTGGCAATACGCGGGTTGGTCCCGATGAGCACCCCGACCGGGATCGTCCAGGCCAGAGCGATCACCAACGCGATCATGACCCGCAGCAGGGTGGCGGCCACACCTAAGCCAACGTCGGTCCACTGCGCAGCCGGGACTTCCGCCAGCATTTGCCCGGCCTGCGTCAGGCCGTATACCAGTCCTAGCCCCAAGGCAATAACGACCAGCGTGGTGATCCATGGACGTCTCTGGCGATGGTTGTCCGTGCCGTTGCGCGAGGCAATCCACAGACTGGGGTGAGCGAACAAGCGGTCCAGGAACCGTGTCACCGGTTGGCGCACGCGCCGGTCCAACCCGTTGGTGATGTGCGCCGAGCGCAGTACATCATAGAACCACGAGGTGGGCGGGTTGTCGCTCTCGGTCATTTCAAGCTTGAAGCGGTCGGCCCAGGCCAGCAGGGGCCGCCAGACCAACTGGTCCAGCAGCACGATGACCAGCACCAGCGTTGCGATGCCAAACCCAATCGCGCGATAATCTTCCTGGTTGGCCGCTTCTTGCAGGTACGCGCCTAATCCCAACAAGCGGAAGTCCTTATCACCGACGGTGAAAATCTCGGCGGCCATCAGGAAAAACCAGCCCCCGGCCCAACTCATCATGCTGTTCCACAGCAGACCAATCGCCGCAAAAGGCAGTTCAAGCGTCCGGAAGCGCATCCAGGTGTTGAAGCGGAAAATGGTCGAGGCTTCGTTCAATTCGTTGGGAATGGTCGTCAGCGATTGGTACCATCCAAAACCGAGGTTCCAGGCCTGGCTGGTGAAGATCAGGACAATCGAAGCCAGTTCGGCGGCGATGGTCTGCGGCAGGATCGCGCTCAGGCTCAGAAGAACAACCGGCAAAAACGATAGAATGGGACGCTTTGCAGCACATCCAGCAGGGGCATGAGCACCTGTTCGGCTCGCCGGTGATAGGCCGCAGCTCGCCCGTACACCAACGCAAAAACCAGCGACAGCATGTACGCCGCAGCCATACGTCCCACCGATCGGAGCGCGTAATACGGCAGAACTTCGGGAGCCAGGGAGATCGAGGGCCCCTCGATTTCCGCCGGGGTGTTAATCGCCAGCCGCACGCCCGCGTAGATCACGACCGCGACCAGCGCGATGACCACTCCATCCGCCCAACCGAAGGTGCGCTGTGTAGGTTGCTGGACCTTGAAGATTCCGGAGAACCGATTCAGCATACGATAGTCACCTCCGGGTCATGACCGGTGACTTTGCAGGGATCCAGCTCGTCTATGATGTTGTCCGGGATGGGGACTTGCATATTGGACCTCCGAACAAGTCTAGCCCTCGGAGGTCGCGGGGATACGTCAAAACAATAAACGCACGAGACCGGACATCCAGGGGATACGGACGATTCGATTGTGAGAACCTAATTCTTGGGACGCTTGCCCAGAACTAGGTAAGGGGTAGTCGTCGTTCATCTCGTTTTCAATCACTCGTTCAACAGATATGGGCCGGAGCCACGCCGACATATTATCCTCTCAAACGTTAGATCGGTCAACAGCCTGCCAAGCCTCGCCGAGCAGGATACGTTTCTGCAATCTCTATTGCGTCCCCAACTCATTAGCCCACTCATCATACACCGCCAGCAGCGACTCGCGCTTGCGCCGCCCAGACTCGTCATCGGGGAACACCAGCGGGAACGTGCCCAGGATGTGATCGAAGTCGGCGCGGCTGAGGCCGTACAGGTGCGCGACGATGGCGTCGATCGCGTCACGGAGCCACTGCCGCTCGGCGGGATCGGTCGCACCTGCGGAGTCGTCCCACTCGTCACCCATGACCTCGCGCCACAGGTCCGCGAACTCTGGCCGGGTGCAGGTGAGGCGCGCCGCACGCGGTACGATGGCGTCGAAGTACGGGATCGCCGGGGGTCAGGCGGGGAACAGGAAGCTGGCGAAAGATATACATGCTAACACTCGTAGCGATCTTAAATTGGGTTAGGTAATCGAAAACAAGACTGTTCAGCACGCCGAGCAGGTAGGTATCGAGGCGCAGATCGCCGGTTTGAACCACAAAAAGCTTGTGGTTACAAAAGACCTGTGCGGGAACAAAAGACGCAATAAAAGATCTCTCATCTGTCAATACCTTCGCCAATTAAGCGGCGAAACGGTCAAGTGGGCGAACGCGAATGCCGCCTAGCGCGGTCAGGCGTCGCCAGATGCGAGAAACTAAATCGTCACCGGGCGGATCGGGAAGCATTTTTATTGTTTCGTCGAGATACCGCCGGGCACGAAACTGCGCTTTGAGATCGAGCACACTGAAATCGGGATAGTCATAACGATAGGGCTTGAGCATGACCGCCGACAAGTTGACCATGAAAAACGCGAGGTTGACCGCATTCGTTACCGCCACCGGCTTGACATTCATGAAGTCATCCAGACCCCAATATTGCTTACCATCGCGGAAGTTGAACTCAATCTGGAAGCGGAGCGAGTAATAATCAACGAGTTGGTCAGCGGTCAGGTCAAGGTCGGTGCTGAACAGCACGACATGCCCGCGTTTACCGGTTTCGAGATGTGTTTTGACCACAACCACCACATTGAGCGCCTCTGAAAAGGACTTATGGTAAGCGCGCATCTGGTACGTATCGAGGCGATACTCATCTTCAATCACCGAATGACACAAGGCATCGGATGGCAACTGATTGTAGTTGAGTTTCTGGCCGTAGCGCGGCGTTGGTCCTCGCTTTGGCTTAGGCCCTGCATAAGGCAAATACAAGGCCGCATCATGGCGGAATTTGGAGATGATATGCAGCCCCTTTTCGCGTACCGCATAGGTCGCCGGATAATTGCCAAAATGACCATCCAGCACAATATGCTTGACCGTCAAGGGGGCAATGCGTGCCGTAATCGCCGTGATCATGCCCTGGAGCAAGGTCAAATCTGGCGTCAACTGAGGCGCTGGTTTGACATGATTCTTGCTGCCCTTCGGGCGTCCGCGTTTACGCTTGAGCGGCGGCTCAACCGGCTTTTCGATCGGAACCGGTGGTTCGCGTTGTTCCACTTGCAGGGGATACGAGCGCCGCGCTTGCACATCAATCAGCGACACCGCCATAAACGACACGCTGTTAATCGGACGTTGCGCCAAACTCGAATAGAAACGTCCTCGCCCGTGCGTTGTGTCGCCTGCTTTGCTGATCACCACTTCATCGCCTGCCAACAGATACTCTCCATCTGGGTTAAGCAGATAGACCTGGACGACGGTCCACAAGATCATTGCCCAATCCAGTGGTGTGTGATACCACCGCTGGATTGTTCGATAACTGCCCCCGCGCTCCGTCCAGCGCGCTATGCCCAACATGGTCACGCGATCCGGGATACACAGCAGGGCGAAGACAACTTGTTTCAATTGCCGCAGTGTCGTATTCGAAAGATACGGGGTCAGGCAGTGTAACAGTGCTACAATATCGCTCATGGGCTTTTGCTTGGTTTGAGTTAGCTGTCTTGGTCGACGATAACTCTACCTCAAAAGCCCTACACACCTTCATTTTTTGGCGAAGGTATTGTTTATGAGACGGCATTTTTTTACATGTGCCTGGAACGAAGCCTACGATTTCATAGAATTTGTCGCTCAGAATTATGGTGACAAGCGTATAACTGATGCATTTATGAAAGGGTGTAACACTTACTTAGAACAAGAACTGTCCGCATATCGTTTTGTGGGCGAAAAAATCACCCCAATCACTTCGGAACAGGAGATTGAAGCCGTTGAACAAGCAATTCAATCCAATTCTCCTTCTCCAGTGGTCGTTCATCTAGAAACAGCATTAGGATTATTTTCAGACAGAGAAAATCCTGATTATCGAAACTCCATAAAGGAGTCGATCAGTGCCGTTGAAGCACTTTGTGTCGCGATTTCGGGGAAACCTGGAGCTTCTCTTGGTCAGGCTTTGGATGTGATTGAAGATACAAAGCAGGTGAAACTACATGGTGCTCTAAAAGCGGCGTTCGACAAATTGTATGGATACACCAGCAATGCTGATGGCATTCGCCATGCTATGCTCGAAGAGTCCACTCTAAACTCCGAAGACGCGAAATTCATGCTTGTCGCTTGTTCCGCGTTTGTCAATTATCTCGTGGAAAAAAGCACGAAAGCAGGAATAAAACTCCAACCTCCTAAGTGAAAGCTTATCATAGCTCAATTTGATTTTCTCTTTACAGGAGAGCGGCTAACTGCCGCGCAGTTCGAGCAAATGCTGGTACTGCCAGTCGCGTTCTTTGATGACGGCGTCAGCGGCGTCTGCGGCGCGGTGAACGGCCTGCAACGCGTACAGCGCCGCCCCCATCGAATGATCGGGAACGTGGGCCGTCGCCACCGCCTGACCTGCCGCACGAGCAGCCGAGCGAGCCGGGTTATCTTCGCCGACCTCGCGGGCAGCCGCATGAGAGTCAAGCGAGGCCTTGCGTATGACCGCCATGCTGAATACCCCGGTATCGATCCACGTTTGGAGCGTGGTGATCGCCTTCCGAGGGCGATCATCGTCCGGGTATTTTTCCTCGAAATAGGGGAGAACCCGCTCGGCACAATCAATCGCCCAGACAGCCAGGGTCTTATGGTCCGAGTTTCGCACCAGATCGACGAATCTGTCCTGGTGCTGGGTCAGCGTAAATCTGCTTTTTTTCATTTGACCATCCCCGCTCATCAGCCGTCTATTTTCCCCGATCCAGCGTCTCGACCAGCGCGGGCAGCTGCCCAATATGCGCCAGTTCGGTGTAGGTCTCCGGCTGGTGCTCATCGTCCGCGATAGTTTCGTGCACCCACGTCAGATCGTGCGGGATGTGGACCGCGTGCCCGCCTATCGCCGCGACGGGCAGCACGTCCGAGGGCAGCGAGTTCCCGGCCATCAGGAAGCGCGGCGGCGCGATGTCGTATTTCGCCAGGATGCGGCGGTAGGTATCTTCGGTCTTCTCGCTGACGATCTCCACGACCGTGAAATGCTCGGCTAACCCGGACCGTTCGAGCTTGCGTTCCTGGTCGAGCAGATCGCCCTTGGTGATCAGCATCAGCCGGTGCGACTGCGCCAGCCGCGCCACCGTCTCCGGGACGTGATCGAGCAGCTCGACGGGCGTGTCGATCATGGTCTTGGCG
The DNA here is from genome assembly GCA_963826505.1 of uncultured Chloroflexia bacterium. Classification (GTDB taxonomy): domain Bacteria; phylum Chloroflexota; class Anaerolineae; order Aggregatilineales; family Aggregatilineaceae; genus CAWGXG01. Next base: position 58,700 of record CAWGXG010000008.1, on the reverse strand, counting down.
AAGCCGACGATCTGCGCGATCTCATCGGCGGTGATGCGGCCCTCGCTCAGCCGGATGGCGTTTTCGATCATGGACAGCGTGAAACTCTTGATCCCGTAGCCGAAGTAGGGGATGTTGCCCTTTTCCGTCTGGTAGAGCGCCGCGTCGATGCCGTCCGCGCCGGTGTAGCGGGCCAGCAGGCGCGCGTATTTTTCCTGCGTTTCGTCGTAGATGCGCTCGTTCTGCCAGAGCGTATCGTCGGCGTCGAAGGCGATGATGTCAAGCATGGCTGGTGACCTCGTGATCTAACACAGGTGCCGGGCGCAAGCCCCTATCCCACCCTCACCGGGTCCAACAGATCAGCACGCGGTAGTTTCGATAACAGTGCCCTGTGCGCTTGTGACAATGCTGGGCATACGCTGTCACACCGCTGCGGCCCCTCGCAAATCCATCTGAAGGATGTCGGTTGGGGAACCGAAGGTTTTGTGCTCGCCTCTGTCGAAAGCGGTTACCCGCTCAGCACCTGTTTTCAGATGATGGCCCTATTCTACCAGATCGATCAGCCAGTTGGCGGCCTGGATACGGGTATCCAGTTCACGGTAGTCCTGGGCGATCTGATCAGCGCGGCGCTGAATGGCCGCAACATCGACCGTGCTCTCGAACCGCACCTCGGACTTGCTGTAACGCGTTTGGGTGACCGTCGCCGTCTGGGCCAGATCGCGGTAAGCGGTATGGCGCGAACGGAGTACGTCCCGCACGGCGAGCGCATCCGACAGGGTCAGACCCGGCTCAAGCTCGGTGACGGTATTCGTGCGGTTAATCTGCTGAATCAGCGTCACCAGTTCATCCGCGATGCGCTCCAGTTCGTCCATGAGCGCCTGGGGATTTTCGGCGGGTTGGTCGCCTTCCTGAACTTTAGCGTTCAACAGCAGGCGCTGTTTGAGCTGGGCGAGTCGCGTCTGGTGATCGGCGCGCAGGACGAGAGCTTCTGCCAGTTTCATGTGCCCCTCCTCTATCGACTATCCCGGTGAAAACTCCGGTTTGACCCCTATGGAACCCTATACGATTGTTTATGTCTCATAAAACTACCATAAACGTCTATAGGCGTCAAGGCTGAATTTTGAGGGGCGGCGATCAAGTCCCCTCGCCCATACGATGGGAGAGGGGATTCAGGGATGAGGGGTGGATTCGTCCGACAAGCTAAAACGTAGGGTTTATCCGCGCGCGCTGGCTTTGACCGGGTATTGGCTCAGCGCGTTGTACAGGCTGATGAAGTGATCCGGCCCCTGTTCGATGGCCTGCCGCAGCCCGTCATCGCCGTAAGTGGTGGCGATGGTGCGCGCGGCGTGATAACCGACCACGTCGATACAGGCTTCGTTCGGCTCGCGCTGCTGGACCCAGACGTCGAACGTCGATTCGTCGGCCAGTTTTTTCTTGCGCGTATCGGAAACCAGCGTGTTGTAACGCGCCACGTATTCCGGCAGCCGGTCATCGTCCTGGTTGAGCGCCTGATCGTAAAACTTCAGGTTGTGGCGATAGCTCAGATACCACGCGATCCCCGGCTGATCAGCCCATATTTGAGGTGTTCGGCGAGCGTTTCGGGCAGCCGCCCGGTGTTTTCACAGTATTCCGCGTAAGCCAGCAGAAAGCCCTCGTGATTGAAGAAGCCGTGCCGGATGACGTTCACCAGCAGGTTTTGGGAATAATGGCCGATGGTCTGCTCCAGGTGCGGACGTGCCTGGGCCAAATTCACCACCATGCCGTGATATTCTTCGCCCTCGGAGTCCTTATAGGTGCGCACGTAACCAAAGGCCGGGTAACCCACCACCGTCAGCGCCATCATAAACTGGATGTCCTGCGTGTAGTCGAGCGGAAACAGCTCCGCGACTTCGTGCAGCGCGATCAGGCCGGGCTGCACTTCACGCAGATCGCTGAGCAGGTCTTCGAGCGCGGTCCGGTTGGCGTAACAGTTCGCCAGGGCATACGGATCGGATTCGCTGGGGGCCTCTTTGTCGTAGTAGGCGGCTAATTCGTCGAACAGGGTGGAGCCGGTGTTCAGCATGTGCTGGGTCGCCAGTTCGACGAGGTGGATCCCGGGCGTGTTGCGGAGTTCGGCGGCGCGGTCCCAAACGCCGTCGGCGCTGCGAATGGAGAGGGGCAGGCGAGCGGCGCTGTCATCAAGCGTATAGTGAATTTTCATGAAAGACGGTTTTTCCCTTATGGTTCGGTTCCGGTTGTTGTCGTGACTTTAGATTGTGTGACGACTCCGCCCGCTAAAGCAAGCGGCTGCTCAGGGCACGCTAACCGCCCACGTTAGGCCCTGACCGCTCCGTCCGAGCGGGTTTTAACGCTAAAAATAACACATTCCGGGCCGCGTTAACATCCCGGTCAAGTTCCAAACCACAGTGAGGACAAACGTGAGTACGAACACTCAAAGTTTTTTCGACCATCACACCGCAGCCAGAGCACATCTGCGAGGTGTAGGCGGGGTTCACGGTTACAACTCGCGCACCAGCTTCTTCCGCTTTGTACGCCAGCAGGTGTTGGAACTCGCCCAACCCCGCGTCATGGGCGCTCAGGGCCAGGTGATGATTAGCCGTCATAAACTTGAGGGGCAGGTCTTCCAGGGCGATCAGCCTGTAGGTGTTGACCAATTCACGGGTCACTTTATGCCAGAAATCACGGCGCTGGTTGGCGACATACTCATGCCGTCGAGCAACCTGTTTGACCGCCTTCTGTCTACGATGACTGCCTTTCCGGCGATGGGCCACACGCCGTTGAGCGCGCCGCAGGTTAACCAGAGAAATTCGCAGCCAGCGCGGGTTTTCAATAAGCTGGTTATCACTCAGCGCCAACAAGCTGCGCAACCCCATATCGATCCCAACAGCCGGTCCGGGATGTGCTTCAACGATGGGGGCCGGAAAATCCAACATCAGGCAAACGTACCACTTCCGGTTACTGCGCTTGACAACCACGTGTTTGATGACAGCATCTTGGGGGAGATCGCGGTGAAACTTAACCTTGATATCCCCGATGTTCTGCACATAGAGCCTGACCCGTTCACCTATACGCAGTTTGCAGCCATCCCCGTACCTGTATTCCAGGCATTGAAACCGGGGGGCCAACTTGAAGCGAGGAAAACCGGCTGTTTCGCCGACCTTCACCCGCCGAAAGAAAGCGCTGAAGGCTTTGTCCAGGCGACGCAGCAGTTGTTGCAGACTGGCCGCATTAAGCTGTCCGAGTGTATCGGGTTGTTCGCGGCGCATGTCTCGGAAATATGCCCATTGATGAGGATAAGAAAGCCCCTGACCGGTTTCCTGGTAGGTCGTGATGCGCTGCTCCAGTGCCTGATTGTAAACAAAGCGAGCCTGCGACAGCAAAAACCTCAAGCCCTCTGGTTTGGGCTTTGGTGGGGTACAGATGGTACTTGTATGTGCGAATCATAGGCTCATTATATCTCTACTCTGCGAAAGGAAAAAAGGCGCATTCCGCTGTCGCCTGGGGAGGGAACAGTTCCCTGGGTACTTTGGATCTTATGGAACTACGGTATACTTGGCTAGACCAATTTACATTAATCCGCTGAACTCAACTATAGACAGGGTTATGATGAACCAACCGTAGATTATTCGCGCAAATGGTGGATTTTGCTCAGCGTGGCGATGGGCACGTTCCTCTCCACGATCGACGGCAGCATCGTCAACGTGGCGCTGCCCACGCTGGAAAAAGCGTTGGACACGCGCTTCGCCACCGTGCAGTGGGTGGTGGTCGCCTACCTGCTGGTGCTGACGTCGCTCATGCTGGGCGTGGCGCGGCTGGCCGACATGATCGGCAAGAAACCGATCTACATGACCGGCATGGCGGTCTTCACCACGGATCGCTGCTGTGCGGGATGGCCCCCACCATCGGCGCTGTTGATCGCGCTTCCGCGTGCTGCAAGGCATCGGCGCGGTCATGATCCAGGCGCTGGCATGGGCCTCGTCACCGAGGCGTTTCCGAGTTCGGAGCGCGGGCGGGCTCTGGGCATCATGGGCACGGTCGTCTCGATCGGGATCAGCGTCGGGCCGACGGCTGGGCGGCGTGCTGATCGGCGCGGTCGGCTGGCGCGTCGATTTTCCTGGTCAATCTGCCGGTCGGGATCGTGGGGTTTTTCCTGGTGCGGCACTTCGTGCCGGATTGGCGTCCGCCCGGCGGCCAGCGCTTCGACGCGTGCGGGCGCGCTGATCCTGCTGGTGACGCCTGCTGGCGCTGGCGCTAGGCCTGACGTTTGGGCCGGATACCGGCTGGGGCAGCTCTGCGATCCTGGCGCTGCTGATCGGATCGGGCGCGGGCCTGATCGTTTTCGTGGCGTCGAGGCGCGGCTGCGACCAGCCGATGATCGATCTACGCCTGTTCCGCGATCCGCTGTTCAGCATCAGCCTGATGACCGGTTTCCTGGTCTTCATCGTGGTCGCGGGCATGTTCGTGCTGCCCTTTTACCTGGAGCTGGTCAAGGGCTATCGATCCGGGGCAGGTCGGCCTGTTTCTGACCGTGTTCCCGGCGGCGTTGGGCCTGCTCGCGCCGATTCGCCGGGGCGCTCTCCGACCGCTACGGACTCGCGCGGCATCTCGCTGATCGGGCTGGATCGTGGCGTGATCGGCTGCCTGACGACGTCCACGCTGACCGAGCATACCTCCACGCTGGGCTATATCGTGCGCCTGCTGCCGGTGGGATCGGCGCGGGGCTTTTCCTGTCGCCCAACAACAGCGCCATCATGGGCTCCGCCCCGCGCGACCGGCTGGGCGTGGTGTCCGGGCTGCTGGCGCTCTCGCGCAACTTTCGGCCAGGTGACCGGACTCCCGCTGATCGGCGCGATCTTCGCCAGCCGCGTGTTATCGGTCGCCCACATCAGTTCGGGTGCGGGCGTGGACGCGGGCGACGCGCCGCCCTGGGCGATTGTGGCCGGACTGCACACGGCGTTCGTGGTGGCGGCGGTGCTGATCGGGGTCGGGGTGCTGCTGGCGGGGTACGCGTTTATGATCGACTGGCGGCGGCGCCGCGGGTAGCGGCAGCCGCGCAGCGCGCGCGGTAGCGGCGAGTACGGTTGATCCAGGGTTGGTTTTCTCGTAGGGGCACCCGCTTGCACTTTCTTAATACGGTAACGCCAGACCAGTTTACCTCACCCCTAAATCCCCTCTCCACACGCGGAGAGGGGACTTGATCGCCGTTTTTCTCCCCCTCTCCGTTGCATGGCTGGGAGGACGACAGTTTTTGACCTCAAGGTTTGTTTGCGGGGAAAACGTAGGGGCAGGGCTTGCCCTGCCCAAATTGGGCAACCCAAGGGTTGCCCCTACGGAAATTGCGATTTAAACCGATTACCTCAAAAGTGTCGTCCCGCCAAGTTGCATGGAGAGGGGGACGGGGGGTGAGGTTAATCAGGCGATCAAGCCGTCCCCGCCGGGCGCAGCAAGCAGCGCCCCTACGAATTTCCGTTGCCGATCTGGACCATGCGCAGCAGCGCGTCGATGCTGGCCGCATCCGGCAGCGAGGGGATCGCGCCGTAGCCGGTGGCCGTCAGCGCGCCCGCCGCGCACGCCGCGGCGCATGATCGTGCGCAGCGTGTCGTCGTCCAGCCTATCGATGCTCAGGTTATGGCGGAGCAGGCTGTCGATCAGGGTGGCGGTGAAAGCATCCCCCGCGCCCGTCGTCTCAACGACCTGCACGTGCGGCGTAGGCACCTGCCCGGTCCGGTCCCCAGCCCGGTACCATGCCCCATTGGCCCCCAGCGTGACCGCCGCCAACTGGCCCCGGAAACCGACCGCATCCAACGCCGGGCCGTAATCCGTGCCGCACTCCGGCGAGAGGAAACACAGGTCCGCATCGCTGATTTTGAGGATGTCGGCCAGCGAGATCGCTTCGCACATCGCGGCGCGCCCGGCGTTCTGATCGGGCCACAGGTCGGCGCGCCAGTTGGGATCGCACGAGGTCATCACCCCCGCTTCTTTGGCGAGGCGATCGCTTTCAGCGTCGCGTCGCGCGAAGCGGGCGTGCGCAGGCTGATCGAGCCGTAATGCAGCACGCGCACCTGCTGTACGAAGTCTGCGGTCGATCTGTTCCGGCAGCAGATAATCGTGCGCGCCGGAGCTGAATTGGAAATCACGATCCCCCTCGGCCCCTTGTTTGACAAAAGCGAGCGTTGTAAAGTGGTCGGGGTCCATGCGCAGCGCGCAGATCACGTCGACCGCTTCGAGGTCATTTAGAATTTTGCGCCCGAAAACGTCATCCCCGACGGTGGCGATCAGGCGCGCGCGGCGGCCCAACCTCGCCAGCCCGGCGGCGACGTTGGCCGGTGCTCCACCGGTCGCGGCGGCATACTGCGTCGCCGTCACGAGAGTCGCGCCGCGCTCGCGGGAAACGAAATCGATTAGCGCTTCGCCAATACACAAGACGTCCATAAAAGTGGCTCCTTCAAAACCGGGCAGTCTTTCGCACCAGTATACCGCCCGCCGCTCAAACCGCCCACAATGCAACCGGGGTAGATATTGAAGGGATAGCCCCACCCCCCACAGCGTGGAGAGGGGGAGAAATGGCGATTAAGTCCCCCTCTCTAACTCGGTTGGAGAGGGGGATTTAGGGAGTGAGGCCGTCCAGGCAAGACGCGGGTTATTTTAATCCAATCGCCCTGAACGGTTCTCAAGAGTCAGGTTCCCTCAAGGCGCATCTTGGCGTACAATTAGGCGAGGTTGCCCACCGCGTTCAACACGACAGCGAGGAAGAATCTGCATGGCAACAGTGGTGTTGCCCGACATTGTTCGAACGTTATACCCGTTCAAGTCATCATTCGTCACGCTCAGCGACGGTCACCGGATGCACTATGTGGCGGAAGGTCCCGACGATGGCGAGGTGCTGGTCTTTTTGCACGGCTACCCGACGTGGAGTTTCATTTACCGCGCGCCGCTGGTCTATTATGGCGCATTGGGTTACCGCTGCATCGCCGTCGACCTGATCGGGTATGGCCTGAGCGATAAGCCCCACCACAAAAGTTACCATACGCTGCGCCAGCACATTCAAAACCTGTTTGAATTCCTGACCCTGCTCGATCTGCACGACATCACCCTGATCATGGCGGATTGGGGTGGGCCGCTGGGCCTGAGTTACGCCGTTCAGCGCCCAGAGAATATCAAGCGGCTGGTGATCATCAACTCGTGGGTTTTTCAAGAGTCGTATCTCAACCGGCTGGATGGGCTGGTCCGCTGGGTGACGAAACCGGGCGTCGGGGAACTGCTGTTCGGGACGTTCAACGTCGCCTTTAACGTCATCATCCAGCGCTGGACGGCGCGCTACCTGTCGCAAGCCGTCCTGGCCGCGTACAAAGCGCCCTTCCGCGATTCGCGCCAGCGGGCCGCGCTGATCCAGTTCCCGCGCATGATCAGCACCACGCCGGAGCACCCCTCCGCCGTGATCATGCGCGAGATCGAACAGAAGCTGTCCGTGCTGCGCGCCATTCCCACGTTGATCTTGTGGGGCAAGGACGACACCGTTTTTCCGCCCGACGTGGCCGCCCATTGGAAAACGATGCTGCCGCGCGCCAAAGGGCCGGTGATGATCGACGCGGCGCGGCATCTGCTGGTGGAAGATGCGCCGGACGAGGTGATCCAGCACCTCAGCGCGTTTTTCGAAGCGACGTAACACATGCGGTCGTCGGTAGATCGCCGGGCGGGCGTCGTTAACTCCGCCCCCGGCTATGGTATAATCGCGCCTGCTCTTAGTGGCGGGGCGACATCTAGCGATCAAGAAACGCCAGTGCATGATTTCCGCCTGGTCGTTTTTTTATAACTTAAGGATGCTTGGGCATGATGAAGACGTGGCACAGCAAGCTGTTGATCCTGCTGCTGCTCGCCGGAATGGCGGCGGGCGGGTGGGGGGTGTACCGGGCTGTCGCACAGGAACCTCCCGCTAATCTGCTCAAGAATGGCAGCCTGGAGTCGCCGTATTACGGCCAGGGATCGCAAACGCGCACCGTTCCGCACGACTGGGGGCTGTGGATCGGCGCGGGTGAGCCGAACGCGCTGCCGCATAACGACCCGCTGCAAGTGCTGGATGGCGCGGTCGCCTGGAGCATCAAGCAGAGCGGAGCCGCCTTCACCGCTGCCGGTTACCAGCAGGTCACGGTCACGCCGGGCGATACGCTGCGGGCGACGGCTTACGGCTGGGTGTTCACCTGCAACGACGCGATCACGTCCTGTGCCATCGCGGACCCGCCCTATCACCGCTCGGACCCGCTGGCGGGAGCCTCGATGCGCGTCGGGATCGACCCAACGGGCGGCCTCGATCCGCAGGCGGCGAGCGTCAAATGGTCGGCGGCGCTGGCTCCCTACGATCAATGGGCGGCGATGAGCGTGACCACCACCGCGCAAAACAGCACCATCACCGTTTTTTTGTACATGACGCAAGCGCAGGGATTGGTGTTAAACGAGGCGTTTTGGGATAAAGCCTCGCTGGTCGTGGTCACGGGCGAGATGGCGGCCACCGACACCGGCGGCGACGAAGTCCCTTACGTGGTCCCCCAGGGCGTGCGGCCTGATGGCAGTATCGTGCATATCGTCCAGACCGGCGACACCCTGTCGAGCATCGTCTACGCCTATTATGAATACGACGTGACCCTCAATTCTATCGCCGCGCTGAATGGACTCAAGCCCAACACGCGCTTTTTGCAGCCGGGGCAGGAACTGCTCATCCTCCCACCGGGATCGGTCGATCCGGTCACCGGCCAGATGATCACGCTCGGCGCGACCAGCGCCAGTCCGACTCTGCCGCCCGACGTCACGCCGACCGCAACCGCGCAGATCACGCGCGAGCCGCTGCCGTTCGGGGAGACGCTGAGAGCGCCGACCGAGACGCCGACGGAAACCCTGGCACCCACCGAAACGCCCACGCCGACCGAGACGCCCGCGCCGACCGACACGCCCGCGCCGACCGACACGCCCGCGCCGACCGACACGCCCACGCCGGAGCCGACGATCACGCCGACGCCCGAACCGACGCTGTCGCCCACTCCGGAACCGTCCGCCACGCCGGAGGTCGTCGCGGCCCTGGCGACCGCCGACGGGACGCTGTGCGTGTCCGTCTACGAAGACGCCAACCAGAACGGCGCGCGCGATCCCGGCGAAACGCCGCTGGTGGGCGGGCGGATTGTGTTGAACGGCCCGCAAGGTGACGTCACCCGCGCCTACGACGGCAGCGCTGATCCGCTGTGCATCGACCAACCGGCGGGACAGTACCGCGTTGGGGCGGTGGTCCCTGAGGGCTACGGCCTGACGTCGGTCGATTCGGTGGTGGTCGGGCTGGTGAGTGGCCGGACGGTCGAGATCACGTTTGGTGGCGCGGCGGGTTACGTGCCGCAGCCCACGCCCGAAACGACCGAAAACGCTACGCTCGCTGGCGGAGAATTCGTACCGCCCGGTGCTGCTGCGCCGGTGGTTCAGGACGAGACGCCCAAAGTCAGGAAAAAGACGACTACGTTGGACCGTCTGTATAACTACAGCGGGCTGCTGGTTCTGGGCGTGGCCGGGCTGATCGCCATCGGCAGCGCGTTTGCCCTGGCCGCCCTGCGCCGCCCGCGCCTGTAGGCGGTTAACCTCACCCCCCGGCCCCCTCTCCGTGCAACGGCTGGGAGGACGACAGTTTTTGATCTTAAGGTTTGTTTGCGGGGAAAACGTAGGGGCAGGGCTTGCCCTGCCCAAATTGGGCAACCCAAGGGTTGCCCCTACGGAAATTGCGATTTAAACCGATCACCTCAAAAGTGTCGTGTCGCCAAATGCAACGGAGAGGGGGAGATCAACGCCGATTAAGTCCCCTCTCCGCGTGTGGAGAGGGGATTTAGGGGTGAGGTAAACAGCGCGACGTAACCGCATTCATAAGTTAAACGGCATTGGGCAACCATCTGATCCGGTCGTGCATTAGGGGTGAGGTTAGCGCCGGAACCAGTTCCGATTAACGCCGGTCAGGTCGTCCAGGCGCTGCATTTCCTCCTCGGTCAGACGCAGCCCCACCGCGCCCAGCGATTCCTCAAGCTGCTCGACGGTATTCGCCCCGACAATCGGCGCGGTCACGAACGGCTGGGTAAGCAGCCAGCCCAGCGCCATCTGCGTGACCGTTTTGCCGCGCGTCGTGCCCATCTCGCGCAGCGCGTCGATCACGCCGAAGTTCTGTTCAGTGCCGTAGCGCGTCCAGCGATCATCCTGCGCCAGCCGCGCGCCGCCGGGCACCTGCTCGCGCGTGTATTTTCCGGTCAGGAAGCCGCCCGCCAGCGGGCTGTACGGGATCACGCCGATGCCCTGGTCGATGCACGCGGCGGCCAGGTCCGGCTCGACTTCGGCGCGGTTCAACAGGTTATAATGCGGCTGGATCGAGTCGTAGCGGACCAGCGCGTTTTGATCGCTGACCCACAGCGCTTTCATGAGCAGCCACGCCGCGTGATTGCTCGCGCCGACGTAGCGCACTTTGCCGGAGCTGACCAGATCGTCCAGCGCGCGCAGCGTTTCTTCCAGCGGCGTATCCCAGTCCGGCCAATGCACCTGGTAGAGATCGATGGTGTCCACCTGCAAGCGGCGCAGGCTGTCCTCGACGGCTTTCATGAGGTGTTGGCGGCTCAGTCCTTCGCCGTTGGGACCGTCCCACATGCGCGCGCGGGCCTTGGTGGCGATCACAATCTGGTCGCGCGGCCTGGACTTCAGCCAGTTGCCGATGATCCGCTCCGCCACACCGCCGGGATTGCCGGGTGCCCACGCGCTGTAGATGTCTGCCGTATCGATGAAATTGATCCCGGCCTCCCAGGCGCGATCCAGGACGTGTACCGCCTGCTGCTCGGTGCAGGTCCAGCGAAAGGTCATCGTGCCCAGGCATAACTCGCTGACTTTGAGTCCAGCCCGGCCTAATTTGCGGTAGTCCATAGGTTTTCCTCCGGTAAGAGCAGCTTTCAGCCTAAGCCGTCAGCAACAAAAGCAGTGTCATTCTATACTATAGCATACGGGCCTTGAGTGCTGTTTAATTTTCACTTAATTCTGCATTATAATATACGTAAGCAGAGTGCGATCGTGCTGCACGATACGAACTAACGGGACTGCTTTCAGGATAGGGTCAGTGATTGTACAAGTTATTTTAGTAATCTCCATCACGTTTCAGTTGATCGCGGCGGTGTGGGCGCTGCGGCTGACACGTCTGACTGGCCCCCAGCGCGCTTGGCTGCTGATCGCGGCGGGGGTGGTTTTCATGGCCGCACGCCGTGTCGTGACGTTGTATTTCGCGCTCAACGGGCATCAGAACGACCTGCCGGGGATATTGTCCGAAGTGATCGCGCTGGCGACGTCCGTCTTGATGCTGTTAGGAATCGCCGCTATCGAGCCGCTGCTGCGCAGCCTGCGCGGCACACAAGAAGAACTCGAAAAACGCGTGACCCGGCGCACCGCCGAATTAACCCAGGCGTATCAAAAATTGCAGACCAGCGAGGCCCGCTACCGCGCCATCGTGGAAGATCAAACCGACTTGATCTGCCGCTATCTGCCGGATCGCACCCTGACGTTTGTCAACGGGGCCTACTGCCGGACGTATGGTAAGACCCTCGACGAACTGATCGGGCACGATTTCCTGGAGTTCGTGCCGGAAGAGGATCACGAGCACGTCAAGCGCGTGCTGAACCTGCTAAGCATCGATAACCCGGTGATCGTGGCCGAACATCACCAAGTCACGCTCCCTGAGGGCGAAAACTGGCGGCAGTGGACGCGGCGCGCAACGTTCGATGAGCAGAGGCAGATTGTCGAGATTCAGGCCGTCGGGCGCGATGTAACCCGGCAGCGCCTGATGGAAGAGGTTGTGCGCGAGCGTGAGGCCAATCTACGCCGGATTGTGGAAAACCTGCCGGTGATGGTGGACGCGATGGGCGAAAACGGCATGTTCGTGATGTGGAACCGGGAATGCGAGCGCGTCACCGGCTACACCGCCGAGGAGATGGTCGGCAATCCCGATGGCATGAGCCTGCTGTACCCTGACCCCGATTATCTTCAGGAAATGTTGGGGCTGGTTGATCAGCTTGGCGGCGATTTCCGGGATTGGGAAGTGACGCTGACCGCCAAAAATGGCACCGCGCGGATCATCGCCTGGTCGAACGTCTCCCACCGCTACCCGATTCCGGGCTGGCAGTCCTGGGCGATTGGGGTGGACGTTACCGCCCGCAAGCAGACCGAAAAGGCGCTGCACGAAGCGCACGCGGCGCTCGAACGCCGGATTGCCGAGCGAACCGTCTCGCTGCGCGTCGCCAATGAGGCGCTTCAGCGCGAGATCACCGAACGCCAACGCGCCGATCTGTCGCTGCGCACCTCACAAGCCATGCTGCGCATGACCATCGACGCGCTGGCCGATAATGTGCACGTCATCGACCGCGATATGCGCATCACGCTGCACAACGAAGCGTTCCGGCAGATGAACCAGGAGCTCGGCCTGGAAACGCGCGCGATTGGTCGGACGCCGTTTGAGTTGTTCCCCTTCTTGGGGGAAGACGCGCGCGCCGAGTACCAGCAGGTCTTTGACACCGGCCAAATGCTGCTCACCGAAGAGTCAACCAGCGTCGGCAGTGTGACCCTCCATACCGAAACGCGCAAAATCCCGGTGTTCGACCGCGACGAGGTGACGCACATCGTCACGGTGATGAGCGATGTGACCGAGCGCAAGCAGGTCGAACAGGAGATTCTCCGGCTGGCGGTCGAAAAAGAACGCAGTGACATTCTGGCGGCCTTTGTCCAGGACGTGTCACACGAATTTGCCAACCCGATCTCGGTCATCAAAAACAGCATCTATCTTGCGCAGAATACCGTCGATGCCGACCGGCGCGCGCGTCACCTGGCGGTCATCAGCGGGCAGCTTTTCCACGTGGAGAAGCTGGTCGAAGGGCTGTTGACGATGTCCCGGCTGGACAGCGGTTTCCCGTTCCGTGACGAGCCGGTGTTGGTGGGCGCGGTGCTGCAAGCCATTGACGAAAGCCTGGAGAGCGCCGCCCGGCAGAAGGATCACAGCCTGGTGTTAGAGTGGGCCGACGATCTGCCGCCGGTGATGGGCGATCAGAAGTATCTGCATCTGGCGCTGCGGCAGTTGGTCGATAACGCGATCCAATACACACCGCCGGGCGGTACGATTAGCGTGCAGGCCGTGACGCGCGGCGAGCGGGTGGTGATCGAGGTCAGCGATACCGGGATCGGGATCGCGCCCGAACACCTCGACGCCGTTTTTCAGCGCTTTTTCCGCGTGGAACGGGCACGCACCGAGCGCGGGGCCGGGCTGGGCCTGTCTATCGCGCGGGCGATCATCGAGCGGCACGGCGGGACTATCGAGGTGGAGAGCGCGCCCGGCGCGGGCAGCATGTTCCGGGTCTTTTTGCCGATCAGTGAGTGATAAACTATAGTGTCATTTTATCTCGTGAAACACAACATCGGTCTCAGCGGGGAGCCGTTTTTTCACCATGATGAACATCGTTCCTGCTCATCGCTTCTCCCTCCAAAGCTGAGTAGACTCAAACAAGCGTTATTGGCTTCGACTTCAAACCCGCCTTCGATCCTTTCTCTTCCTGGGTGGAATATCTATGGCGTATATGGATAATTTCAACAACCCTGTAGGCATGATCAAAACCATGCCTGTTTCCGCATTTTTTAAGAAATACTCCTGGCCCATGATTCTTACCGGTATCCTGGTCGTGGGGGCTATCTTGCGCCTGCGCGGTTATGATGCCAGTTTGCCTTTTCTTTATCGCCAGCACGAGCCCAATAAGGTGTTGACCGCGCTGTGGTGGCGGGGAGATTTGAAGGTTTTTCAGAGCACGAATTACCCGCCGCTGTATATCTGGCTGGTCATGGGCGTGCAAGAAATAATGGATGTTTTTCAGCCGCGGAGCATACCGGATTACGTCCGCGTCTTACGCCTGATTTCGATCACAATGGACCTGACGACTACCCTTTTGTTGGCGCTGACGGCGCGGCGGCTCGGGGGCAAGTTGGCCGGGGCGCTGGCGGGCACAGTGTGGGCGGTGTCGCCTGTTATCATCTACGAGGGCATTATTGCCGCCTCGGATCCGCTGGCCTTTTTGATGGTTGTGCTGGCCTTTTATCTTGCCATGGTCGCCCTGTTCGATACACGCCATCCCTGGTGGGCCTTAACGAGTGTCATCGCCGGTTGGCTGGCGATTCTCGCTAAGTATCCGGTGCTCACCGCCGTTGTTCCCGGTGGGATGGCTGGTTTGTATATCTGGTGGAAACAAGATCGCCGGTAGGGGCGGCGTAGCTCGCAGCCGCCCAAATTACTGTAAGCGCGCTGATCGCCATCTGGATGATCGGCGGGCTGAAGGTCATTGCTCACCTGGATGAAGGTAACCGGGAGGGAGTAATGGTTCAAACGGAGGGGGTGGATCGCCTCTTCAACCTTACTATTGTCCGCAACAATATTTCATACGTGTTTTATCCCTTTGCGCGTGCTACATGGCTGTATGGCGGATGGGGCCTACTCATCATTGGTGGTGCAATCAGTCTATGGTTGCTTTACAAAAAAGTGTTAAACAGCCGCCACCTGGTGGCCTGGGGCATGCTCTTGATGTTGGTATTCTCGATCCCCTGGCTGACCGCCACGTTCCGTTACCTCACCCCGTCTAAATCCCCGATGTCTCCCCGCCACGGCTGCCGCTATCGTCTTGTGGGCGTTGCATACCCGATCGCCCAGGCGATCACCCGCCTATTAGCGCGGGTCAGGCCAACCACAAATACACCGCCGGCTTGGTTCATGGCGCGGTCTTGATCCTGTTATCCATCCTTTTTTTCAGGCCGCAGATCAGCCAGTCCTGCGTGGAATCCACCTGGCGGACCTATCCTGATGTGCGGGTTGAACTGCACGCTGGCCGAAGCCAGTCTCGATCCCGGTCGCGTGTTGGTATCTGTTGAGAATGACAAAACCTTCAACCCGTACTGGGGAGGATACGAGGTCAAAAATGGTTCGACTGGTATCGGGGGAATATTACCGATCGGTCCGTGGCCGAATGGCTGGCCCAGGCGTTGCTTATGCGGCGATACCTTACAATCAGTCAAAAATGCAGAGAACAGACAGCGGACGCGCCGTTTGATGAAGACGCCGCTTTGCCCCTCTCCCCCTCGTTGCATGGAGAGGGGGCCGGGGGGGTGTGGTAAACCCCAACGTGTACCCGTTTATTACGTCAAAGAAATCCGCTTGAAGGGTTACGACATGCCCCCCGACTTATTGACCGCTGGCGCGCCGGTAGAATTTCGTTCAAATAGCATCAATTTTTGCCGGTCGGAAACTTTCCGTCTTTATGCATTTTTTGCCCTGCCGGAACGTTTCAACTTCTATCCTGGCTCAGTATTGACGACTGTAGTGATCAGATGCGCCCCTCACCTGAAAACTGCCTATGAAATCTTGATCAGCCAGCCTTTTTACCTGGATATTCCCGCCGATTTGGAGCCGGGAACCTATATGCTGCGGGTGGGCCTCTATAATTTCGTTACCGACAGCGGCTGCAAATTCACGAGCCAACGAACAAAGACCATTATGTATTTCGGTCAGTTTCCATCGCAATTAGATCGTTTCCCGAACAGGCTAAAACTGCTATGCTGCGTTATCGGAGATTATGTTGATTGTGTTGGTGCTCGTGTGTTTGGGGTTGGCGTCTCGGGCGCTGGCCGCTACGCGCGTTCAAGATCGTGGCAAGCGGGAAAATCCGGCCCGGCAGGATGCGCCGACGGCGACGCCGGGCTGGGGACCGATTATCACCGCGCCCCCGCCGACGCCCACCGATACACCGGGCGGCCCGACGCCCGTCCCCTCTCTCACGCCCATCCCGACCAATCCGCCCGCCGCCACCGCGACGCCGCCCGCTGCCGCTCCAACCCCGGCCATCACCGGGACGCCGCTGCCGACGTATCGCGCCGACCTGATGGGCATCCAGATCGATCCGGCGGTGTCGCTGGAAGATTACGACACGGCGCTGTGGCTGGTCAGCCGCCTGGGGGTGAAGTGGGTCAAATTCCAGTTCGCCTGGGATTTGATGGAACCGCAGCAGGGCCAGTTCAGCGACGTGTTATACAAGTACCGGATCATGGTGCAGAACGCCAATCAAGCCGGGCTGAAGGTGATGATCAGCATCACCAAAGCGCCGGACTGGGCGCGCGCCACGACGGAGGAAGACGGCCCGCCGCGCGATCCGCAGGATTTGGCGAGTTTCATCACGCGCTTGATGGGCGAAGTCCGCGCCGATCTGTACGGCAACTCGTATTTCGCGGCGATTGAGGTCTGGAACGAGCCGAATCTGCGCCGCGAATGGAACGGCGGTACGTTGGGCGGCGCGGAATATATGCGCTACTTCGACGCGGCCTATAACGCCATCCGTGCGGGCGAGGGCGGCCAGAGCGTGACCATCGTCACGGCGGGCCTCGCGCCGACCGGGATCAATGACGGCGTGTCAGCGGTGGATGATCGCGCCTTTCTGCGGCAGATGTACGCGGCAGGGCTGAGCAATCCCGCCTACCAGAATGTCGCAGTCGGCGTGCATCCCTATGGCGCAGCGAATCCGCCGGACGCGCGGTGGTGCGGTTCGAGCGACTGCGGCGGCCAGGGCTACAACAACCATCCGAGCTGGTTTTTCCTGGATACGCTCGAGGACTATCATGCCATCATGCAGGAGAACGGCGACATGGGCCGCCAACTGTGGGCGACCGAATTTGGCTGGGGCACGTATGAGGGTTTCACGCTCAGCGACGGAACGCCCGCGCCGCCGCCCGCCGATCCGCCGTATTTCCAGTGGATCACGGAGCAGCAGCAGGGCGATTACATCATGCGCGCCTTCGAGATCGGCCAGAGCCTGCCCTATCTCGGCCCGATGATCCTGTGGAACCTGGATTACGCGACTCAGGATTACATCGATGCGCGGGACGAGCGCGCGGCGTATGCGCTGCTGCGCGGCGGCGCTGATCCGCTGCGGCCTGCCTTCCAGTTGTTGGAGGCCGCGCCCAAGCAGTAAAGTCTCAGCCCCTCCCCTAAATCCCCTCCCCATGGTATGGAGAGGGGACTTAACGCCTGACCGACTCCCCCTCTCCACCCGGTGGGGAGGGGGCAGGGGGTGGGGCTAATCGGCGGATATCTGCCACGCGAGAGATTAGAAAGATACGCAAGGCTCAGTTATTGCTTACGGCTAATCGCTTGAGATCGACCGTTTCGCCTTGCGCTTGGGTTTGGGGCGAGCGCTGCCGTCGTCCAGCGGTTCGAGGCTCAGCAGGCGGTAACCGCGCCACGAGCGCACCGGGGCATAATAGGCGAGGTACGTCTGGTTGGCTTGCAGCACCTTGTAGATATGCTTGGGACCGAAGACCGGTTTTCCGCCGTCGACGGGGAGCCGCTCATCCTCTCTGAACCCAAAGCGCCGCATCGTGAGCGAAAACCCGCCCAGGCGCAGGATGGTACGCCGGACGCGGCGCTGCGGCAGGCTGGCGCGCTGCTGGTTGAGCAGCGCCGCCGGGATCACGCCCAGCCCCATCACGATCAGCGCCGGGAGCAGGGAACCGAGGTTCCCGGCCAGGGTGCCGCTCGCGCCGATCAGGAACGCGAACACGGCCAGCGCCGCGATCATCGGCCAGTAGAAGAGGCGCAGGTCTTGTTCCAGGCGTGCGATCTGGCCGGGGGAAAGCTCGCCGTCGCGGTTGCTGGCGAGATCGCCGGGACCGAAGTCGAGCGTCAGGCCCAGGCGCGCCATGTGTTCGTCGGTGAAGGCCAGCGGGTTATCCATGACCGGCGCGGCGGACGGCCACGCGCCAGAATCGGCTGCGTTGTCCTCTTCCTCATCGTAGGCGTAATAATCGTCAGGCTGTGGTTGGGCTTGGTAGTTGCCGCTCATCAAATCACCCCGTATCGTGCTTTTTCTTGATTGTAACGCATTTGACACCAGGCTGACTTTTACGCTTTGGCCTCACCGTGCTAGAATGGGGGCGGAGGTGATATGAGGAATGGAAAACATGGGTGGCGGATTTTGTGAAAAACACGGGCCGTTTGACCCGCCGCACCAGACTTGCCCGTATTGTGCGCGAGAAGATCGACAGCGGCGCGCTTACGGTCCGCCGGACGATGCGCCCGCGCCGGGGGTGGATGCGACCGGGTTTAGCCGCCAGACGGTGGAACCGGCCCCGCCGCCCGACGTCACCGAAGTCGTGCCACGCCCGGAGTCCAAGAACGGGGCCGATCAGCCGGAGCGCGAGCCGTTGGGCTGGCTGGTCGTCAAAGAGCCGGTCGAGCAGCGCGGCGCGGTGTTGGCGGTGCGCGCTAATCAGGTTATCGGACGCAGCGGTGATGTCCAGTGGGACGATCCGCGCATCTCGCGCCAGCACGCCCGCCTGACTTTCGAAGCGCCGCAAGATGGACCCGACGATCCGGCGGTTTTTCACCTGTGGCCGTTTGGCCCGGCTAACCCGGTGTATATTAATGAGCAGGAGATTTGCGGCGCGACGCCGCTGCACGAAAATGATGAAGTCCGCCTGGGCCAGACGTTGTTTGTGTTCAAGGTCCTGGTGGATTAGTTATTAGTTGTTGGTTGTTAGTTTTCAGTGGCCGGGCGGACGTGGTGAGCCTTGCCTTTACTAATAACAAAAACTAACACTAAAAACTAATCACTGAAAACTGGTCACGCACTCATGACTAACAAGAGGGAACAGCGCGTATGAGCCAATCGCCCACACCATCGCTCGTTGTCAGTGTGGCTATGGAAACCCACATTGGCCGCCAGCGCCAGCAGAACCAGGATGCTATCGGCCATCTGGTCCCGCCCGATCCGGCGGTGCTGGACGAGTTGGGGCAAGTTTTCGTACTGGCGGATGGCGTCGGCGGTCTCAAGGGTGGTGATCTTGCCAGCCAGTATGCGCTGAGCACGATCATCAGCAGCTATTACGATCAGCCGGAAGGCAGCCCGGCGGACCGGCTGGCGCGTGCCATTGCCGAAGCGAACAGTATCATTTACGAGGAGGGACAGGCCCAGGAAACGACGATGGCGACGACGGTCGTCGCGGCGGTCGTCCAGGGGCGCGAGCTGATCATCGGCAGCGTGGGTGACAGCCCCGCCTACCTGATCCGCGAGGGCCGCCCGCGTAAGCTGACGCTCGATCATACCGTGGCCGCCATGAGCGACACGCCGCCGGAGAGTGAGAGCGGCGGGCGTAAGCTGGTGCGGGCGTTAGGTGTCGCGGCGTCGGTCAAAGTCGATATTATTACCGGGCGCGTGCGCGATGGTGACTGCGTCGTCTTGTGCAGCGATGGCCTGACGCGTTACGTCACCCCGGAAGAGATCGAGCACATCACCACCGATCAGCCGGTCGAGGACGCCGCCAAGGCGCTGATCGAGATGGCGAACGAGCGCGGCGGCGCGGATAACATCTCGCTGATCGTGCTGCGGCTGGTCGACGAGGAGATCGCGCAGCTCCCGGCGTTGGACGATCCGATGCTGGGCTGGGGACGCCCGCGCCGCAGCGAGCGTGCCCGCGTGCCGACGCAGACGGTCCGCGTCGGGTCGCGCGTCACGCCGTCCGACGACAAAGCGGAGCCGGTCGATAATCCCCTGCTGGATTTGTGGCGGTTTTTGCGTGGCAATACCATGCTGACCGCCGCCGGGATGTCGGTCTTGCTGGTGATCTTCGTGATCATCATGCTAATCATCGCCAGCTCCGGGGGCGATGATCAAGCCACCAAGAATGCCGCTGCGACCGAATCCACCCAGCACACCGCGACGGCGATATTAGTCAACGATATCACCGTGCAAGCTGCCGACGTGCTGACGGCGGACGCCATCCAGGCCGCGACCGCTGCCGAAGTCGCGCGGCTGACGCTGACCCCGCCCACGCCCATCCCGACCAGCGGCCCGCAGATGACAGAGGGTATATGGTTCCGCGTGCTGGATGGCGATCCGA
This sequence comes from uncultured Chloroflexia bacterium, assembly GCA_963826505.1. Classification (GTDB taxonomy): domain Bacteria; phylum Chloroflexota; class Anaerolineae; order Aggregatilineales; family Aggregatilineaceae; genus CAWGXG01. Next base: position 38,753 of record CAWGXG010000008.1, on the reverse strand, counting down.
TCCCGACGTACAGCGAAATCAACGGGGCGAGTGCAACGGCGCTCGAAGCCGGATCGACGTACCGCGTGATGGGCGTCGTTCACGACGCGGAAAACGGCCCCTGGTACCAGGTGGTCGATAATCTCGGCCAGGAAACGCGCTGGGTGAGCGGGCCGAGTCTGCACGAGCGCATCGTGGCGATTGATGCCTCCGGGAATCCGCTGCCCGATGGCCAGCAGCCGCTCGACGTGCCGCTGCCCGGCAATGGGTCGCCCGCAACCCCCGCTGCCCAGGAACACGTCCGCGCCGTTCACCGGCACACCGGGCACGCCCGGCACGCCGCCTTCGAATCCGCTCACGCCGAGCGCGACCACGCCCCCGGCGATCCCGTATGGCGCGGAAAGTTGGAGCGCGGGCGACGAGGTCACGACCAAAGCCGCGCTGGACCTGTGCAGCGTGCCGGACGTCACGGCGTGTGACATGGGATCGGTGGCGGCGGGCGAAACCGGGACGATAGTCGAGGGGCCGGTTCCGGCAGGCGATCACTGGTGGTGGAAAGTCGAATTCGAGGACGGGCGCACGGGCTGGATCGCGCAAGTGCTGCTCGACAGCGCGGGCATACCACCGGAGTAAACAAAAAAACAGCGCGTGCTGATCAGCACGCGCTCGTTATCGGGCTTGTAGGCGTATCGGATACGCCCCTACGTGTTCGTCTGGCAGCGCACTGTTACGCCGTCTGGACCTTGATCTGCTTCGGCTGCGCTTCGGGCAGCTTGGGCAGGGCCAGGTTGAGCACGCCGTTCTCAAAGGTGGCGGCCACGTGCTCGGTGTCGATCAGCTCGCTTAACCGCAGGCTGCGCTTGAATTCCCCGGCGCGGCGTTCGCGGTGGTGGTAACGCTCGCCTTCCTGCTCGTCCGCGCTGGCAAACTCGCCGCTGATGGTCAGCAGATTGCCATCGACCTGAATGCTCAGATCGTCGGGCGAGAGACCGGGCAGGTCCACGCGAATCACGACTTCGTTTTCATTCTCGATTACGTCCATCGCAGGCCGCAGCGCGGCGGTATTCGCCACCATCGGGGGCTGGGAATTGCGCCACAGTTCCTCGAAGATTTCCCCGAACGGGTAGGCCGTATTGCGATAGGCGGGTTGATTGGGGTTGCAACGCACGATCTTTACCATTGTTCTCTACCTCACTGAATGTTAGCTGATTGGCTTTCGATAATCTCGCTTACCGTAGATCATCGCACACCCGTGTAAGATTTTTCTCAACGCGGTATAAGAAATGGTTCTGAGGGGCGTAAATGTTGTGCAAGAAATACTAGCGGCGTGGTTTACCCCTCCCTAAATCCCTCCCCGCACGCGGAGAGGGACTTAATCGGCGTTTGTCTCCCCCTCTCCGTTGCATGGAGAGGGGGCCGGGGGGTGAGGTAAACCCAGGTCACGCCGTCGCGGGGCGGCGTTTGAAGCGCCCGCGCCAGTTGGGCTTATCCAGGCCGACCGCTGCGCCGGAGATCAGCCGCAAAATACCGCCCATCCACAGGACGGTGGTCAGGTTCAGCGAGGTATCGGCAAGCTGGCTGCCCATCATTGGGCCGACGAAGGTCGAGAGCATGACGATCTGGTTGTAAAACGTCGTGAAACTGGTCACGTGTTCGACCGGCGTGTTTTCGCTGAAAAAGTTGAACGCACTGATCGCGGCAGCCGTCCACGACGCGCCAGACACCGCCGCCGCGACCAACGTAAATGACAGACTCGGCGCAACCGCCAGCAGCACCCCGGCGACGCCCGTCCCGGTCAGCCCGCCCGCAATCGTCGCGCGGCTGCCGATGCGCGCCACCAGCCGGTTGGTCAGCGCGGCCATGAGCGCGGCGGCGCTGAGTTCGGCCAGCGTGTAAATCGACATAAACGCCTCGTCCGCGCCCAACCCCTCCACCAGCCGCAGCGGGATAATGGCCGAAATCGAGAAAAAGGACACGTATAACACGATGGTAATGAAGATCACGCGCCGGAACTCCAGCGACTGCCAGGGGCGCAGCGTGGGGCGCTCTGTCGATGGGGGTGGTTCGGGGATGACGACCCGCACGCGCATGAGGCTCATCAGGCTGAACACCGACAGCACGAACGCCGATACGAACATCACCTGGTAATTGAACGGAAACGCGGCCTTTTCCAGCCAGAAACCGTAAGCCAGCGTGCCCAGCGCGAACAGGATGTTGAAGACCATCGACCGGCGGCTCATCAGCGCGGGCAGGCGCTCCGGCTCGACGCTTTCGCGCAGGATGACCAGGAATATCACCGACGATATGCCCATCGGAATGGCCGGGATCGCCACCGCCAGCACCAACCAGATCGGCTGCCAGTCGCGCGGCAGGAACGGCGTCAGCGCCGGGAGCAGAAACGTCAGCCGCATCCCCAGCCCCGGCCAGAACAGCGAGTGGGTAACGTCGGCGTAGCGGCTGCGCCACCAACCCGCCGCCGCCGACGTCACCAGCGCGATGATGGCGGGCAGCGCCGCCTGCCAGCCCAGCAGGATCGGGGACGCATCCAGGCGAATCAGGTAGATCGCCAGAAAACGCGCGGTGGCGGGTAACCCGATGCCAAACCACGCGACATCCAGCACCATCAGGCGGAAATTGACCCTGGCCTGCGCCAGATCGATTGTTTCGGGCGTTTCAGAAATGTTCATCGTACCGTGTTCAACCCACCGTTCGGATGTGTTTGATCAATCGATCTATAACCCCTGCGCCGCGCATTCGATACTGCGCAAGAAAAAGCCCGCCGGTTGGCGGGTTAATGGCTATGAGTCAAACGCGTGTCAGGCTGCCGATTTTACTCGCTGGCGCTGGCCTGGTCAATGGGCACGGGCCGCCAGATCGGGTACAGGTTGTTCGAGTCGCCCTCGGTGATGGGGTGGACGTTCGAGCCGTCGGCATCCATCACGAAAATCTGCCAGCTTCCGCTCTCGTTGGACATATACGCGACCTGCCCATCATTCGGCGAATAGCGCAGATCGCCGATAAAGGTGTCACCTTCGACAAAGGGGCGCATGTCGGAGCCGTCGGCGTTGACGATGAAATACTGCACGGTGCCTGACTTGAGCGGGACGTCGCGCTCGGCGACGAACAAAATCTGGCTGCCATCCGACGACCAGACCGGGTTAATATCGCCCACGTCGTGATTGCTCAGGCGCGTGACGTCACCGCTGGCGACGTCCATCACGTACACGTTCTGCTGCTTGTCCTTATCGGTCACGTAAGCGATCTTGGTGCCGTCCGGTGACCACGCGGGCATCATTTCGGTCGCGCCGTCGTCGGTCAGCTTACGGCTGTCGCTGCCGTCCGAATTGGACAGCCACATATCGACGCTGGGCGGTAAGCCGGGTGCCATCTTCAGCCACACCATTTGCTCGCCGCCGGGTGCCCAGGTGGGGTCCCAGTCGGTCAGGCCGTTCTGAACTGCCGACAGCGACGCCGTGATAAAGTTCATGCTCTTGAAGTCGGTGCCGTCGGCGTTGACCGTCGCCGGGTTGATCTCGCCCAAATCGGTGGAATACAGGTTCAGCACCTCGCCGCCGAAGGTGAAGTTAGCGAAGAACTCGTGCGCGGGACTGTCGGCGGTCAGGTTGATCAGGTTTTCGTTTTTATCCAGCAGGAAAATATCCCAGTTCCCGGCGCGGTCGGACATAAACGCCAACTCGCCCTCGGTCTTGACTTTGGGGGTCTCTTTGTTGAGCTGCTGGTAGATCACGATGGCGGCAGCGATGACGACGATCAGCAGCACGGCTAAGCCAACGAGCAGCAAACGACCAAATCTTTTCATGAGTTCCTCGCCTTTGTCCTTTATTATGAATTCATTGTGTCTCCATAATGATGGGGTTTTACGCTCCTGTCAAGTGGGGGCGCGTAAATCCGCAACCGTGTTATCATTAGGCTGATAACGGTCATCATTCGGGAGCGGTAATCGTTTATGCCTGATAACAACTATTCGTTGATCTCGCTCGGCCAGTTTGGGGATCGGGCGCGTGCGTCCCACAACCAACTGCGCGAGGCGGCGCTGGTCATCGGCCTGGGGCAGGTGGGGCTGCAAGCCGTGACCCGTATTCATGAGATGCTCGGCGCGCTGCTGGTGCGGCGCGAATATCAAAATAACGTGCGGCTGCTGGCGGTGGCCCGCCGCCGCTCGATCCGCGAGGAAGCCCAGCTGCCGCGCGAAGCCCGTCTCGTGCTGAACATGGACCCGCTCAACTGGAGCGACGTGCCGGGGCGTTACGCCCAGATGGGCGTTTCGCAGTGGTGGCCGCATTCCCCGCGTGACCGCGACGTGCACGACGATCCGACCCGCGTCCGCGCCTACAGCCGGTTAGTGCTGTTCGACAACGCGGCGCTGATCAGCGAAACGCTCTTTAAGCTGGCGCGCTGGCTGCACGAGGTCGGCACGGGGCGCGATCTCCGGCTCCAGCGCCGGATTTACGTGGTCGCGTCGCTGGCGGAGGCCGAGGGCAGCGGGATGATCTTCGACGTCGTGTCGCGGCTGCGCGCGCTGTGCGGCGACGAACCCACGCAGATCATGGGCATCTTCGCCATGCGCGCCCACGCCACCGATTACGATCCGGAGCACATTCTGGCGATGGCGAACGTGTACGCCACGCTGCGCGAGATCGACGCCTATACCGCCCAGCCCGATCAGTACTGCTCCACGCTGCCGGTGATCGGCCACAGTCTGCCGCAAAACAAGGCGCGCCGCGCGCTCGATTATATTCTCCTGACCGACGACGCCGCGCTGAATACCGGCGAGCCGCCGGAAAACGCGCTGGCCGAGTGCGCCGTCAACTGGATCGCGGGCAGTTTGACCGATCCGGACACCGCGCCGTCGCTGCCCCTGCCCATCCAGCCGGAGGACGGTGCCGACCGTTTGATGAGTTACAGCGTTTTTGGAGTCAGCAAGCTGGCGCTGCCGACGCGGGCGGCGATGGAACTGGCGGCGGTTGGACTGGCGCAAACGGCGCTGCGCGCGCTCAAGACCACGCACGCCGCCACCTCGACGGCCAGTTGGGCGACGCATTTGCTCACCCTGGCGCGGAGTGCGCTGGTCGATGCGGACGTGCTGCGCGCGCCGGACGTCGTCGAGCGGATGCGCACCTGGGCGTATGACGTGAGCCTGGCCGGGTTGGTGCGCAAGCTCGAAGCTCGTACCACGCGCGGCGAAGGGGGCCGCATGATCGACATCGTGCAGGCGGAATGGCGGCGGCTCGAACGGGAGATGGTCGGCGAGACTGTCGAGCAAAGCACGGTCGTCACCGTGCCGGATTTGCTGCGGTCGCGCATGGATGCGGCGCTCGAAGCTAACGTGAACGATCTGCATACGATGTTGATCGACAGCCCGGTCGATCTGGCTTACACGCAGGGCTACGGGCTGGTGTGGGCAGTCAGCGCCTTCGAAGAGCTGGCCCGGCAAATTCAAAACGTGATACCGGAACTCAAACTTCGCCTGGACGAAGCCGAGGCGGCCAGCCAGATCAGCCATGAGGAACTTCTCGAAGCGGCGCAGCAGTACGAAGCGCGCGGTGGGCGGCGCGGCAAGGGACTGGTGGTCGATTTGAATGCGTCTGCCGAGGCCGCGCTAAGGGCGGTCGGCACGTTAATCGCGGTCCAGGCGCGCGTGGCGGCGTGGCAGGCGCTGAGAACGGAAGTCGACAGCCTGGTGACGCAGGTGCGCGACGTGATCCCGATGGTCGATCAGGCGGCGCTGGCGTTGAAGGAGTTCGAAACGCGCGCCCGCGCGGCGATGGAACTGGCCGCCCGCCAACCGCCGCAGTTTCCATCCGGCGTGGTGCTGACCGAGGCGTGGTACGCCGCCGGGGTGCAAAATCTGGGCAGCGTTGCCCAACTGCCCCCGCGCGACCTGCTCAACCGCATGTACAGCGCGTTTGGCGGCGGCGGTCTGCCCCCGGAGCGGCGGCTGGGCGGTTTTTTGCTCGACGCGCGGGACGCCGCGCGGCGCGCGCTGGCCGGGGTGTTCGGCTTTTCGGACCTGTACGAATTTCTGCGCAACAACAACGCTAACCCGGCCTTTCAGAAGGCCATCGGTCTGCTGCCCAACGCGGCGACCCCCGCCATGGTCCCCACCCAGGACGATAAGCACCCGCCCGCCGTGCCCTACGAGATCGTGCGGGAACTGCCGCGCGCCTTCAGCGTGGTCAGCCCGCCGCAGCAGGGTGTTCGGCGCTGTTTCATCCCGTCGCCGGACCCAGACGAGATCATCGTGATGCGCGTGCTGCACGGCTTGATGGCCGAGGCGCTGCCCGCCATCCGCGAGACGTACCACCGCGCCTATGATCGCGCCGGGGCGGAGGGGATGCCGCTGCACATCGACCGGCGCTGGGATTCGACGATGGCCGATCTCGTGCATACGACGGCCCGCCGCGAAGTCTCGATCATCTGGGAAGATCTGCTGACGGCCTTGCAGCGCAACCCGAACGTCGTCAACCAGCCGCTGGGTGCGCTGATGCACTCGTTGGGCGTGGCGCTGGACGTGGTCGATACCATGCACCCGCCGCCGACCGCCCCGGATTTCCGGCTGGCGGTGTACCGGCTGCGCCCGTTCCGGCTGAAGCTGCCGCCGCCGCACTGCGCGGTGGTGTTCCTGTATTCCAACCGCGCCGCCGAAGAACTCACCAAGGAGATTTTCGAGGCGGTGACGCCGCTGCCGCTCGAAGAGCAGTTTGTGTTCGTGGTCAACATCAGCCGCCGTCCTGATATTGAGGAGGTGGTCGATACGCTGCGCAAAGTCGATTACACGGTGCTGGTGCTGGAAGAAGCCGACATCAAACACCTGATCGGCGCGCGGCTGCCGACCCGTGCGTTGAGCGACCTCGTGCTGGACAAAGTCAGCCTGACGACCGTCTCTCCATTTTTTACGCGCGGGCCGGTGCCGGAGCACATGTTCTTTGGGCGCGAGCGCGAGATCAACGAGGTACGCAGCAAACTGCGCACGCACAGCGTCGCGCTGATCGGCGGGCGGCGCATCGGTAAAACGTCCACCTTGCAGCGCATTCAGCGGATGCTCGCAACACGCCGAAAGCGACTACGTGCCGTATTACCTGGACTGTCACGGCGCAACCAATTACGGCTCGTTCTACTGGCTGATCAACCGGCGCTGGGAGGCGACGATTGCCCAGGATGCCGACCCGGTCCAGTTCGAGGAAGTCGATCGCGGAACTGACCGAGCGCCATCCCGGAAAGAATATCGCCATCCTGTTTGACGAAGTGGACAGCCTGTTGAATTTCGATAAGCAAGCCGGAAAACCAGGAGACGTTATTCCGCACGTTCCGATCGCTGTCCAACGAAAAACGCTGCCAGTACGTGTTCAGCGGCGAAAAATGGCTGATGCGCTCGATTTCCGATCCGTATTCGGCGATGTTCAACTTCACGCAGGCGGTCCGCTTGCAGCCGCTCCCGCCCAAAGTCGTCCACCAACTGGTGGCGGATCCGTTCGAGATGCTCAACATCTGGATCGAAGAATCCGAGCAGGTCATCAACCGCATTTACCAGATTTCCGCCGGGCACCCGAATATCGTGCAGATGATCTGCCAGGCGATGGTCGAGGAACTCGATCAGGACCCGCAAAACGCCAGCCTGCTGACCATTGAACATCTCGATCAGGCGACGTCGCGCCGCACGCTGCAAGAGGAGATCGTCCAGACGATCTGGGGGCAGATGAACCCGCTGGCGCGCCTGATCACGCTGACGTGGCCGGAAGGCCAGCGTTTCCTGTCGCTGACGGACATCGAAGGCTTGCTTCAAGCGATTGGCCTGCCGCCCATCCCGCCGGAGCGGTTAGATCGCACGGCGAAAGACCTGGAGCTGTACTGTTTTGTGCGCCCGCGCGAGCAGGATCAACTGGAGCTGATCCCGATGGCGTTCCCGGCCATTCTGGATTTTATGACCGACAAGCAGCGGCAGATCGAGATCGTGCGCCGCGAATACGAAGCCGATCCGCAGGCGGTGGTGTAAAGACCATTGCACCGCACAGGGCGCGGAGGACACAGAGATTTGATATAAGTCATCCTGAATTTTGAACGGGATCGCAGACGAGTAAATCAGGTGCTTTTTCCGGCTGGCCTCACCCCCCGTCCCCCTCTCTAGCTCGGCTGGAAGAGGGGGATTTAGGGGGTGAGGTCAATAGGCGTATGGTTCATGTAACGTTCTCGCAGTATACTTAGGCTCTGTATTGTAACAAATCGTAGAAGAAGAGATGTTCGTGATAGACCAGCCAGAGCAAGAAACCTCCTTCCATACACAAGGCCCGCTGCCGCCCGACGCGGCGCAGTTGTACGTCGTGCGTAAGGCGGACGAGCAGCTTGAGCGTCTGATCAACAAGCGCGATTACGCAGCGCTGATCGGCCCGCGCCTGAGCGGTAAATCCAGTATGCTGATGCGCCAGTGGGCGCGCCTGCGCGAGTCGCCGCTGGTCATCCCGGTTTACCTGTCGTTCGGGCAACTGCGCAACCTGTCCGAGACGGATTGGTACGGGCAGGTACATTTACAGATCGCGCGCCAGACCAATGGCCTGCTGCCTATCCCGCGCGACCCGGCCCCGCACGCGCTCGCCCTGCAAGAAGAGATTGTGATGGCGCTCGAAGGGCCGCTTAACGGTAAGGTGCTGGTCATTTTGCTGGACCAGATCGAAGCGACGCCGGACGCCGTCAGCACGGGCTTTTTTGCGACGCTGCGCGAGATGTTCGTCAACCGCGCCATGCGGCCCGCGCTGCGCAACGCGGTGTTTGTGCTGGCCGGGCGTTTTATCCCGGACGAGCTGATCAAAGACCCGGCGATCTCGCCCTTCCGCGTGACCGAGATCATCTACGTGGAAGATGCCGACCTGGAAGGGGTTACCAAGCTGGTTTCCTGGCTGGGGAACGATAAACGGCAGTTATCGTCCGACGTGCCCGCCCGTATTTTTGAGTGGACCGAAGGCGATCTGTACCTGACGCACAAGTTATGCGCCGGGCTGGCGCGCGATATTGCCGATGGCGCGATCCTGCTGGCGGACGTCGACCGCGCGGCGCGGCGGCACCTGTACGAAGACGAAATCTTCCGCAAGATGTGGACGCGCATCCTGGCCGAGCCAGAGGCGCTGGACCTGGTGCTCACCCTGTTGGAGCACCGCGAGCAGGTACGGTTTACGCTCTTGCAGCGCCACATCATGATCGCGTGGCTGGAAGGCGCGATCAAATCCGACGCGAACGGCTTCTGTGCGCTGCACAGTCTGGTGCACGAGAGCGTCTTTTATTCGCTGCAAAGCACGCGCACCGGCCACCCCAAGACGCGCCGCACGCATTCGATAAATCTGCACGAAGATCAAACGGTCCTGCGCGAGCGTTTCCGACTGGAACAGGTGTTACACCCCGGCCTGACGAGTTACGTGTACAAGGGGACCGATCTCGAAACCGAGCAGGCGGTTGCCGTCAAGCAGTTGATGGTCTCGCGCGATCTGAACGAGATGGCGTGGCACCGCTTCCAGCGCGAAAGCGACGCGCTGCGGCGGCTGGATCATCCGAATATCGTCAAGCTGATCGACGCGTTCCACGACGGCGATTTTGAGTATATCGTGATGGAGTACGTGTTCGGCGGGTCGTTGTTCGAGCGGCTGAACCGCGAGGGCCGCCTGCCGCTCAAGCAGGCGCTCGATCTGTCGATGAAGCTGGCCGACGCCCTGCAACATGCCCACGCCCACGACATCATTCACCGCGACGTGAAGCCGTCGAACGTCATGCTCACCCACGATTACGTGCCCCGGCTGGCGGATTTCGGTGTGGCGCGGCTGAATTATCACCAGCGCGTGACGCTGCCGCATACCGTGATCGGCACGACGCCGTACCTCAGCCCGGAAGGCGTGATGGGCGAGAATATCGACGCACGCGGGGACATCTGGGCGCTGGGCGTGCTGATCTTCGAGATGCTGGCCGGGACGCTGCCGTTCGTGGGCCGCACCGACGATCTGATCGCCCATGCTATCCTGGACAAAGAGCTGCCCAATATCCGCAACATTCGCCCGGATGTGCCGGACTCGGTGGTCGAGGTGATCGGAAAGATGCTTAACAAGTCGCTCACCCACCGGATGCCGACCGCCGCCGCCGCGCGTGATGCGCTCAAAGCGGCGTTGGAGGGAATGAAAAGCGAGACGTGAAACCCGAACTCCATACCGAAATCGCTCTGGCACGCGATTTCCCCGAATACCGCCTCAAGCGAGGCGATATGGCGACACCGATTGACTTTGTGCCGCATCCAACGGGCGGCGAAGAAGATTGTATCCTGGAAGTTTCTAATGTCCTGGGCAAATCCGTTGATGTCGTGACCGTGCCCCTGTCCGCAATTGAGCCGCAGCGCCCCGATCAGATTCCCTCGGCGCGCCCGTTGGAGCGAATAAAGTAGGTTTGGGATTTCACGAAGATTGCCGCCCCCGGTTTTCCTCTTCTGGTCTGTAGCGGAGCGTCAGGTGGTCGATTTTCTTCAGTACATGCTGTGGATGGCATTCTGGGCGCTAATTCTTATCTGCGTTCTATGGCCGGTTAGTATGTTTTTCCTCGCATTTGTCGGTCTGGCCTACGCGCAGACTTTTCCACCTGAAAATCGAAAACTGGAAATGCGACATTTCCTCTTATTGCTGCCCGCGCTTCCTATCGCACTGTTGCTGTTAGCCGGAACGGTCTATCGGAATGAACAGGATCATGGTTACATCGTGCAGATTCTCTTTATAGCCGAAGTTGTTTTTTGTGCTTGCGTGGTCGCCCTGTTAAAGGGCATCCGGGTTTTCGCCACATGGTTTTGTTTATGGCTGCTGTGGTGTTCGCTGTGGGTCGCCTGGATCGCCCTGATGTCCATTAGAAATGCCTGGCTGAATTCCTCGCTGTGAGAAAACGCAGAACTATAGGGAGGTAGGTAGCCATGCCCGCGCCGATTTTGAATACAACTACGAGACAGATCGCCCCGTCGCCGTCAGCATTCATGACGGTAAGGTATGGGTGACGCTGGCCGATGGGCGCGACGTCAGCAACCCGCTGGATTGGCATCCCTGGTTAGCGAATGCAACACTGGAGCAGTTTTCGAATTTCGAACTGGATGCTTTCAGCGTCTACTGGCCCGATCTGGATGAAGGGCTGGGTGTTGAAGGAATGCTGCGCGGCATCCGCCTGCGTGCCGCGCGCGCTATGGAGACGGCCAAAGCAGGTAAATAAAACCTCCGGGCGCGCGCCCCGTTTCTCGCCGCCCACTCTACGCCAATCCCCCCTGTAAGAAGTGCCGGAACAACCGCAGATCATAATCGTGCGAGGGCGTCGGGCGTTCGGGGTGCCACTGCACGCCCAGGACCGGTTGCTCGCGGTGGATCACGGCTTCGACGATCCCGTCTTCCGCGCAGAACGCGAACGCCGTCAGCGCCGGGGCGAGCAGGTCCGGCGTGATGCCCTGGTGGTGGTGCGTATTGACGCGCATCTCGGCCACGCCGAGCGCCGCCTGCACGCGCGGATCGGTCAGGCGGACGGGATGCGGATCGCCGTCGCTGTGCTGGACCGGGCTGTGCAGTTGGCTGGGGATGTCCTGGATCAGCCCGCCGCCGAAAAACACGTTAATCATCTGAATGCCCCGGCAGATGCCGATCACGGGCCGGTCATGTTCGACCGCCCAGTCGAGCAGGGCGTACTCGGTCTGGTCGCGCGCGGGCGTGATCTCGCGGGAGCCGGTGTTGGGCTGGCCGTAACGCGCCGGGGCGACGTCGCCGCCGCCGGTCAGGAGCACGCCGTCCATGTCCAGCGCGGCGAGGTAATCGCGCAGGCCGGACAGGTGATTCGGGATCAGGACCGGCCACAGGTCGAGCGTTTGCAGGAAGGGGACGTAAGGGTAACGCAGAGAGTTGAAGCCCCGTTCGGGCTGCGCGGCGTTGGGTTCGGTGCTGATCGACACGGCGAATTTCATACGGCGGCTTTCTCGCGGCATAACGTCTCAAAATGGCGGAGCTGTTCCATCTGGGGTGGCTGGATGTTGATGTACGGGCGCGTCCGGCAGATCAGCGCCAGCGCCTCGTCCAGCGTCTTACCCTGCGCGATCAGGTAAGCGGCGGTCTGAGTCGGCGCGCGTCCAATCCCGCCCGCGCAGTGAATGTACACTTTCCCGCCGCCGTCGATCACCTGCCGGATGAATTCCACGCCCGCGTTCAGGTGTTCGATGGTCGGGGCCTCGTCGTCGATGGTCGGCAGGTGACAGTAGTGTTCGAGGGTCAGCCCGTGCGCGGCGTCGTCGAACTCGGTGCGCAGGTTGATCACACCGGTCACGCCCCAGCGCTGCAACGTGCGTTTGCCGCGCTGCCCATACTGCCCGCCGACGAACACCTCCGGCGTGATGCGGCTGTGCTGGACCAGCGGAATCCCGGTCAGCTTGGAGAAGCCCCGCCCATACAGCCAGACCAGCGTCGTCCGCGGGCCCTGCGTGCGGAGGCGCCGGATCAGAATACTCATGCCTTTGCGTGCGAACCGCCAGATTTTTCGCATACCGTTGTCCTTAGTTAGCCCCTATCTCCCCCGTGCGCATGAAGTTAAGCCGTTTTCGGGTGGTTTACCCCTCCCTAAATCCCTCCCCGTAAACGGAGAGGGACTTACTGAGCCTCGCATTGAAAACTAAACCGTCGAGCGCCCGCAGCAAGCCTCACCCCTTAACCCCCGGCCCCTTTTCCCCTCTCCATGTCATGGAGAGGGGCCAGGGGTGAGGCTAACCGGCGGACAGCCGTCACACGCGAGTTTAGAAAGATACGCAAGGGTCAATAAGCAGTCGCGTGCACGTGCTCCCCCTTTCTCCGCGTGCAGGGAAAGGGGGCTGGGGGGATAGGGGTAAACCGCGCGCAAATGCCGCCCGGATGCCCTGACTCCCAGCCCAAAACTCCCCACTAATTCGGCGACGGCACGCCGACCGACTCGTCCGGCACCCTGTCGCCAGGATGCGGCGCGTCCGCTGGCGAGCCATCTCCTGAGGGAACGGGGCGGTGAGGGCCGCCGTCGTGATGATCGTCTGAGGGTGGGAGCTGGTCCGGCGGTTCGCGGTTTTCGCGCTGGGTGTGCAGCGTGCGGGCCAGGAACACGATCCCGCCCAGCAGCGCGCGGCTCCAGTCCAACACGCGCACGATCAGCGCGATCACGCCCGCCGCCGCGTTGGCGACGCCTATCAGCCCCAGGAAAAACACGTAAGCCGATTCCTTGACGCCCAGCGAGGCCGGGGACAGCGGGATCAGCTCGGCGGTGGTGCACAGCGAGATCATCGGCACAAACGCTACAATCGGCACCGGGTCGGTGACGGCGATCAGCACCAGGTAAATCGAGCTCATCGTCAGCGCGTTGGCGATCACCGACAGCCCGAACATCGACAGCAGAACACCCGGTTTGCCCAGGTGGCCGGAGAAGGCGATTTGCAGGCTGTTGGCTTTTTCCGCGACCTTGCCCAGGTTGAAGCGCCGCAGCAGCGCGACAATCGGCTCCATAAACCAGCCCTGCCGCAAAATCACGATCCCGACGATACCCGCGACGAACATGGCGTTCACCGCCAGCAAAAACATGATCGGCACGGTGCCGGATTTCAAAAACAGCGTGCAGATGCTCCCGGCGGTGACGATTGCCAGCATCCCCATGCCGCGCTCGATCAGCACGGACGAGGTCGCATCGGCCACCTGCCCGGACTTGGCCGCCGTATCGACGGCGCGCACGGCATCCCCGCCGATATTCGAGGGCAGAATGGTGTTGAAAAACGCGCCGACCATATACGTACCCAGCAGCCGGAGGTAGGAGATATTCATGTGGCTCTGGCGGGTGAGCAGGCTCCAGCGAAACGCCTTGACCACCATGCTGATCATGGTCAGCAGGAAAGCCACCGGGACGAGCCGCCAATCCACATTTTCGAGCTTATCCTTATCCCCGGCCACCAGCGCGATCACGAAGGCCATCAGGCCGAAGGCGACCAGCAGGCGCAGCCACAAAAAAAGTCGCGCGCGGTGCTGCTTTAGCCACGCGCGAAACGAGGATCGAGGGGCGGAATCAGGTGACGATGTCGGATGATTGCTCATAGAATGAATACCATAATAGACGATGGGATTTGGAGAACCCAGCGCGGGAATTATAGCAGACTGCCCCCGCCGCGCCAATTAGCGATATTGGGCGGTTTTTTCGTCGATGGTGTGCGCGCCGTGCGCGCCGTCCGCGATTTTGATCACGGTGACGACGTGCTGCACGCCGCTGTCCAGGCAGGCCAGATGCGCGGCTTTGGCAGCGGCCAGCGCCGCCTCAAACGGCCCCTCGATGGTGGTTTCGAGGGGGCCGACTTCGTATTTGAGGCCGCTGGCAGCGATAGCCGCAATCGCGCGGTCCACGAGGGGCAAGGCGTCCTCGGTCAGGGGGAGGACCTGGACGCCAATATTCACGATCCGGTTTTCATCCAAGCGATGGCTTCTTTCTGGGCGGCAACTCCGTAATGATCAACGGGCTGGCGACCAGCACCCGCACCGGCTTGATGAGCTTTTGCGCGTAGGTGGGTCGGTCTTGTTCGGTTATATCCGGGTTGATGCGACCTACTAAGGTCTCGATAAGTCCTTGAAATTCCGTTTCATAGGCAGCTTTTTCGTCGTCAGATTTAGGGCTGGCGTTCTCGTTTTTCCAGGGCATGATGCGCCGCAGGGTCAGGTTGACGGCTTCGGTCGCTTTGCGCAGCGTGACCTGGATCGCGTCGGTCGAGTCGTGGCGCACGCTGCCGAGCGTCACGTCGGTGGCTTCCCGGTCGAGCGCGCTGTTGATCACGCTTTGAATGACGGCCAGGGCTTGCAGGTACGGGCCGAGCGTGTTGATCAGATAATCAGGGGTCAGCTTGGCCGAGTCGGTCCCGCCGGGTTCGTGCAGATAAATGGAGTCGATGGTCGAAAAATAAACGTGCATGACCAGATGGCCCAGGCGGATGGTATCGCCGCTTTGCAGCAGGTACGGCACGAACGGCGTCAGCTTGTTTTCATTCACCCAGGTGGCGTTGGCGCTGGCCTGGTCTTCGATAGCGCAGCCGCCTTCCGAGCAGCGCAGCACGGCATGGCGGCGCGATACACCCAGCTTGTACGCGTTGTAACTGGCGAGGTCAATATCCGGCAGGGGATGATCCGGCACGCGCCGCCCGATCACAATCTCGCGTTTCCGTTCGACGGTGAGCGGGGTCTTGAACCCGGACACCAGCAGCGTCAGCGCCTCCGGCACGATTTCCACTTCGGGGGCGGACGGAAAGTGCGCCGTCAGGCCGGAAGAAATATCAGGCACGGAAATAGTCTTAACAAGCTCGGTGCCGCACTGGGCGCAGCGGGTCGAAATCCGGCTCGTTTTCGTGTTGGCAGGTAGGACATACCAGCTTTCCTTCGGGGGTTTCGCTCATCTTTAGCAGCCTTTTTTGTCCAAGCTTAATCTAGCGTAAACGGATCGCCGACCAGCCGCGTGATGCCGTTATCGGTTAACATCCACAACGCGCCATCGGTCGTGCGATACAGACGGTGGATAATGGTGGTGCCGGTGCCCTCACGCTCTAGATTGTACCAGCCAGCTCGATCATAGCGGTAGAGACCTTCGTACCAAACGCCGACCCAGATCGCCTGGTCGGTGACGGCGATGGCCTGGACCGGGTTATATTCGGGCGCGCCGTCCGACTCCACCTGCCGGACCCACCGCTCGCCCACCCGGTGGTAGAGCGTCTCGCCCGTCCCGATCCACAAATCGCCCTGGTTATCTCTGGCAATTGCCAGGACGTCCCAGTCGCCTTCGTAGAACGGATCGTCGAGCGAGGCTTCGATCTCCCAGGTCAGGTTTTCGGGATCGGCAGGGCTGGCGATCTTGACCAGGGCGGCCTCGCCGGGGCTGATCCAATCCTCGTCAAAGGCCGTGCCGACCCACAGCGTGCCGTCGGCATCAACGTACAGGGTCATGATCCCCGGACCGGGGAAATTCCCGTGATCGGGCGACCAGAAGCGCATGGTATCGTCGGCGAGGTCGAGCCGGTACAGCCCGTCGGTGGTCCCGAACCACAGCCCGTCCGGGTCAGCCGGGTCGAGCGCCAGCGCCAGCACTTCCGGGCGGATCATGGCGCTGTTGGCGGGCGAATAGCGGCGGGTGCGGCCCGACTGCCAGCGAACCAACCCGCCGCCGGTGGCGAGCCAGGCCGCGTCGTCACCCTGCAAAAGCATGTCGTAGGTGTCCGTGTCGAGGACGTCGAGCACGTCCCATTGATCGTTCCGGTAGGTGGCGAGCGCGCCGTAATTGGACACGAACCAGAGCGTCCCGTCGGCGGCTTCCGCCATAGCGACGACGTCACCGCCGGGCGGTTCGTTGGTGGTGACGGACGAAATCCAGCGCCGCCCATCGAAATAAGCCAGCGCGTTATCGGTCGCCAGCCAGATCGTGCCGTCGCCGTCTTCGGCGAGATCGAAGTACTGTTCGCCGCGAATGCCCTGGCCGGAATCAAACACGGTGCGCGTGCCGGTCGTTTCTTCGATGCGAACGACGCTGTCATAACCGAGCATCCACAGGCTGTTATCCGAGGCGCGCAGCACCTTGACCAGCGGATCGGGGGCGCTGGCGGGCAGCGCTGCCCACGTCCAGGTGCCATCCTCGGCAGGGACGAGCCGCCGGGTGTAGGTAGCCCAATCAGGCCGGGTGGTGAACTGAACCCAGAGCGCGCCGTCGAGTGGGTCTTCGTAGAGATCGTGGAATTCGACGCCCTCGTAGGCGTCCGCCTGGAACTCAGCGGGTGGATCGACGGTCTGCCACGTATCGCCCACCAGATGGACCAGCGCCTCCGGCCCGCCGATCCACAGCGCGCCGTCTCGCGTGCGGAGCAGCGCCCAGGCCCGGTCCCCGATGACGTCCAGGCCCTCGGCGGGCAGATCGGGCGTGAGCCACCGCTGGCCGTCCCATTCGGCGAGGAGCTGTTCATACGTCCCGGCCAGCAGCGTGCCATCCGCGTTGGGCAGCAGGGCCCAGGTGAGGGCGGTGCTCAGGTTGCTGTTGGACGGATCGTAATAATCGACGTGGGCGATCTGCCCGGCGGGATCGATTTGCAGGCGCATCACGCCGTACTGGTCGCCGCCGCCACCCAGCCAGACATCGCCGTTTTGATCGAGCGCCAGCGTGTGAATGTCGTTGAAGACCAGGCCGTCGGCGGTGGTGTAGTGAGTATAGGTGCCGTCGCGCTGCCAGCGGACCAACCCGCCCGGACTGCTCATCCACAGCGCGCTGTCGGCGACGAGAAGCTGGCGATCTCCCAGGTCTTCGCCGCGTGTGCTGGCGAAAACGGTCCAGGTGGCGGGCGCGGCGACCTCGCCCGCGCTGACCGTTGGCTCGACACGGGTGGGCGTGACCATCTCGCCGGGCGTGGCGCTGACCGATGGGGTGGCGACCTCGCCCGCCGCGCCGATCTCGATGGGGGCAGGCGTGGGCGTGGCTTTGGAGCCGCCGCCGGACAACACAATGCCCGCGACGATGATGACTGCCAGCGCTACAGCGCCGAGTCCGCCCCACAGCAGCCAGCGCGGACGTGCGGCGGATGGCGGGGTCGTGAGCGGCGGAGTCGTGGGCTGACTCTGGCGGGTGCCGGGCGCGTCGGCGGCAGGCCGCGTCGGCGTCGGCGTGGGCGACACAGGCAGGGCGGCGGTCTGATGCTCAGTGAAGGACTGGTGAGCGGCTTGCAGCGCGTCGGCGAAAGCCTGGCAGGACTGGTAACGGTCGTCGGGTTCTTTGGCGAGCGCGCGGAACAGCACCCGTTCGACCGCTTCGGGGATGGCCGGGTTCTGGTTGCGGGGCGGGGGCAGCGGCTCGTTGATCTGCTTGAGGACGACGGCGACGGGCGTTTCGGCTTCGAAGGGCAGCGCGCCGGTCAGCATCTCGTACAACACGATGCCGAGCGAATAAATATCACTGCGCGCATCGACCGGCAGGCCGTTGCACTGTTCGGGCGACATGTAGGCGGGCGTGCCGATCACCGAGCCGGTCCCGGTGAAATGCGCTGCGCCTGCCGCTAACTTGGCGATCCCGAAGTCGGTCAGATAACAATCGCGGCTTTCCCCGGTCAGCACGTTGGAGGTCTTCACGTCACGGTGGACCACGCCGTGATCGTGCGCGTATTGCAGCGCGTCGGCGAGTTGGGCGAAATAATGGACGGCGTCGGCCAGGGGCAGCGGTCCGCGCGCGACGAGGTCTTTGAGCGTGCCCGTGCCGACGTAGCGCATCACCAGATACGTGTAGCCGTTGTGGTGGCCGTAGTCGTACACCGGGAGGATGTGCTTATTTTCCAGGTGGGCGATGGTGAGGGCTTCCTGCTCGAAACGTCCGATAAACTCCGGGTCTTCGGCAAGCTGCTGGGGCAGGACCTTGATCGCCACGTAACGATCCATGCTGGCCTGATAGGCTTTGTAGACGGTTGCCATACCGCCCATGCCAATTTGTTCGACGATCTGATATTGGCCGAGCATCTGGCCGATCAGGTCTGCCATGATGGTGAGCCTCCTTGTAAGCCCCATTACCGACGATTATATGACGAATCGGGCTGTGAGGGAATTATTGAGCAGTTCGTAAAAAATCCGTATAGATTTGAGAATCGCGCAACCCTGGCGCGACCTCTCCGTAATTTATCATAGAACGTCAATCAAGCATCAACCAGAGAGCATAAGCGTCTCTGCAAAGTTAAGGAGAGGACACAATGAACGACTTCCTGGACAGCCTGCCTTCGATCGGTAACATGTTCAAATTGATCGTGGTCTTGATCCTGGCGCTGATCGTGCTGGGTCTGGTGCTCGCGCTCGTCAAGATGTTGATCCCGCTGCTGATCCTGGCCGCGTTCGTCGCGGGTGGCTACTGGCTCTTCAAGCGGCTGCAAACCAACGGCGCAATGTAGCTGGTTACACCTCAGCCCCCGGCCCGGAATAACCCGGCGCAACAAGTCCCCTCTCCGCGTGTGGAGGGGGGATTTGGGGGTGAGGTAAACGCGCCCCTACCGCCGCGATTGTCGCGCGGTGCCGTTCCGTGTTAAAGTGAGCGCATTCACACCCGGAGAGTAAAAACGATGGTCAACCGATTCCGTAAGCTGCCTGTGTGGGGACAATTCGTCGTCGTGCTGGTCCTGCTGATCGTCGCGTGGACGCTGGTCCAATTGCTGATGGGCATCATCAAGGCGCTGTTCCCGCTGGCGATCCTGGCCGTGCTGATCGTCGTGGCGTTTAATCTGTACGAGAAATATGCGAAGTAGGGGCGATGCTTGCGTCGCCCTGGGTAGGGCAAGCCCTACCCCTACGGAAATCGGGAAGACCTACCCTGTGTGCCCGTTTTTGCCGTTCGAACTCCCGTTGGGACTGCGGACCGATTGCAGCGGCGTGAAAACCGGCGTATCCGTCAGCGGATCGTGACCGACCACGCCCTCCACCTCAAACACTTCCCGAAACATGGCATCCGTCATCACCTCGCCCGGCGTCCCGGCGGCGTAAATTTCGCCCTGGTGCAGCACCACCAGCCGGTGACTGAAGCGCGCCGCCTGGTTGAGATCGTGCAGCACCATGACGATGCTCAGGTGCGTCTCCCGGTTCAATTTTTGCAGCAGGACCATCACGTCAAGCTGGTGGCTGATGTCGAGGTAAGTGGTCGGCTCATCCAGCAGCAGGATGCGCGGTTCCTGCGCCAGCGCCAGCGCGATCCAGGCCCGCTGGCGTTCGCCGCCGCTGAGCGTCGTCAGGCGGCGTTCCTGGAAGCGCATCAGCCCGGTAAACTCCAGCGCCCAATCCACGATCTCCCGGTCCTGGCGGTTGGAGGCGCGCCACCACGCCTGCCGCGCGAAGCGTCCGCGCGCCACCAGATCGCGCACGGTCAGGTCTTCCGGTGCGAGCGGGTCCTGGGGCAGGATGGCGAGCGTCTGCGCGACTTTGCGCGTCGATAAGCGGTGCAGCGCTTTGCCGTCCAGGTAGACCGCGCCGTGTTCCGGCGTCATCAGGCGCGCCAGCGTGCGCAGGATCGTGCTTTTGCCGGAGCCGTTCGGCCCGACCAGCGTCACGATCTCGCCCTGCGGTACGTCCAGCACCAGATCGCGCACGACGTCGACGCCGCGCCGGTAAGCCAGGGTGATGTGATCGGCGGTTAGGGTGGGCATGTTTTCCTCGAGCTAGTTGTTAGTTGTTGGTTTTTAGTTGTTAGTCATTCGTTGTTAGTTACTGGTCATGTGCCGCCGAGCGTTGCACCAAAAACCAAAAACTAACCACCAATCACCAATAACTGCTTTTTACCACTGGCTGCGGCGCGCGCGGACCAGCCACAAAAACAGCGGCCCGCCGATGACCGCCGTCACGATCCCGACCGGAAACTCGATATTGCTCACGCCGAACAGCGCCGGGAACGTCACGCGGGCGGCGGTATCCGCCCACACCATCAGCGCCGCGCCCAGCAGCGCACTGACCGGGATCAGGAAACGGAAATCCGATCCGACCAGCTTACGACCCACGAACGGCACCAGCAGCCCGACGAACGCGATCAGCCCCGCCGCCGCGACCGCGCTCCCGGCTAATACGGCGGCGACGGCGCTCATCATGAAGCGCGTCCACTCGACGTGTAAGCCGAGTCCCTGCGCCATGTCGTCGCCCAGCGCCAGCACATTCGCACGGGTTGCCAGCAGCATCGCCAGCACCAGCCCAATCGCGCTGTACGGGCGGATCAGGTGGTATTCCGCCAACTGGCGGTGTACAAGCCGCCGACCAGCCATTGAAAGAAAATCTGCCCGCCGCCCTCGACGTTCATCACGACGATGGTCGTCGTCAGCGCGCCGATCATGGCGGTCAGCGCGACCCCGGCCAGCGCGAGCCGGGTGGTGGTGACCCCGGTCGTCCCATGCTACCGCGTACACGATCAGTGCCCCATCAGCGATCCGGCAAAGGCCGCAATTGGCACGGCATCGAGGGGAAAGCCCTTAATTTGCAGGCTGGTGATGGCGGCGGCCAGCCCGCCGCCCGCCGATACGCCCAGGATATACGGGTCGCCGAGCGGGGAGCGCACAACTCCCTGCAACAGCGTGCCCGATACCGCCAGATTCAGCCCGACCAGCGCCCCGGTCAAGGCGCGCGGCAGGCGTACTTCACGGATAATAACCGCTACTGAGCGCTTGACGCTTTCACGGTCGCGCAGCGCCCCTAAAACGTCTTTGGCCGGGATGGACTGCGATCCGCTGCTCAACGCCAGGACCAGCGCCGCCACCATCAGCAGCGCGCACAGTCCGATAATCACAAAACGCCAGACCAGACGCCGCCGTTCCTGGGTGGTCAGCCATGTCGTCACTAATCAATCCTCCGCAGCGAGAAGTAAGCACGCCGGAGGTATTCTAGACGATCCTGATGAGTTTACGTAATGGCCTGTCAGCCCTCACCCTAAATCCCTTCCAGCCGAGCTGAGAGGGGGACTCGCTGCCTTCCCCTCCCTCGCCATTCCGAATGGAGAGGGGTCGGGGGGCGAGGCCCCTTCTCTCGGTGTCCGGCGCGCGCTTACATCCCGCCGCCGTACAGAATATCGTCAAGCTGGAGCATCGCATCGACAATGCGTGGCCCCGGCGATTCCAGGAACAGTGCACGTCGAGCTCCATCACGTGCCCGTTCTGGAAGGCGGTCAGCGACGACCAGATCGGATCGTCTTTCATCGCTTCCGGCATGGGCGTGGGCGAGCCTTGCGTGATCGTGAACACGAAATCGGGATCGGCGTTCAGAATATATTCGGTGCTCAACTGCGCATAACCGGGGAACGGCCCCTGATCGGCGTTGCCGTCCGCGATATTCGTCGCGCCCAGGATTTGCGCCATCGCGCCCAGGTAGGTTTCGGATTTGCCGTAATCGGCACGTCCAGCGTCCCGACGATGATCAAAATAGTGGGGTGCTCCATCTGGCTGGCCCGAATCTTGCCCATCGCGCTCAGGAAACCGTCATACGACTGCGGAGATATTCGGCTTCGGTATCGTGCCAGGTGGCCTGGCCCAGCGTGCGGATATTCTTCGCCACGTCGTCCGGCGTCAGCGTCAGGATCATCAGGGTCGGGGCGATGGTTTGCAACTTGTCCATGATCCGCATATTCAACTGCCCGTTGCCGATGATCAGGTCCGGTTCGAGGGCGGCCAGCGCTTCGAGGTCCGGCTGGTAACCGCTGCCGAAGGTGGGCAGGTTAGCGGCGGCGGGCGGGTAATCCATGCCAGCCGTCACCCCGACGGGCGTCACGCCAATCGCAAATAACATTTCGTTGATCGAGGCGCTCATCCCGACCACGCGCTGCGGCGGCGCGTCAATGGTCACCGGCTGGCCCATGAAATCCGTGATGGTACGCGGCCCGGTGTCTTCCTGAGCGCTGACCCAGGGCACGCCAACCAGGGTCAGGGCCAGCAGAGCGATCAAAACGCTGAGCGTAATTCGTTTCATATGTCCAAAGTCTCCTTGTGTTGATAAAGGGGGATAGCCAAGTTAGGCAGATTGTAGCGAGATTCGGGGTCGCTGACAATACAAAAATCTATGAAAATCTGAATCAAATTGATGAAAACTATAGATTCTGAAATTTGTGAAAACAAAGAACTTATGTTCTAATAGGTTTGAATAGGGGCGTATTGATGCAGATTAAAAATTGAATACGGATATTGCTTGTTCAACTGGCCTCACCCCCCGGCCCCCTCTCCATTCGAAATGGAGAGGGGGAGGACGCGACAGATTCCCCTTTTCCCCTCTCTAGCTCGGCTGGAGAGGGGAGAAGGGGTCAGGGGATGAGGGGTGAGGCCGGTTTTCCGTTTTTGCTCTTCTAAATCTGTGTTTATCTGTGCTCATCTGTGTCCCATTTGGTTTTCAGGAGGAGTCCCGATGCCCGAAGCGTTCAAAGATATCTTTTTCCAGCGCCCCTTTTTCGACGATCTGGTCGCGGCGCTGCAATCCGCCTATCCGGAATTCGACGCCGACGCGTTTCTCGCGCGTATCTTCGACGACCAATGGGACGCACGCCCGCTGAAAAACAAAATGCGTCATGCCACGCTGGCTCTGTACGCTTTCCTGCCCGCCGATTATAGGGCGGCGCTGGTCCTGCTGCGCCACATCGCCCCGGCGCTGGACCGGCACCGCTTCGAGAAGATGATTTTTCCCGATTTCGTCGAGGTGTACGGGCTGGAGGATTGGGAGGTATCGCTGCCCGCGCTGGAGCAGTTCACCCAGCAGGCGAGCGCGGAATTCGCCGTGCGTCCGTTCATCGTCCGCGACCAGGCTCGCATGATGGCGCACATGCTCGCCTGGGCGCACCACGACAGCGCCAGCGTGCGCCGTCTCGCTACGGAAGGCTGCCGCCCGCGTCTGCCCTGGGCGATGGCGCTGCCCGCCCTCAAAGCCGATCCCTCACCGATCCTGCCCATCCTGGACGCGCTCAAAGCCGATCCGTCCG
Organism: uncultured Chloroflexia bacterium; assembly: GCA_963826505.1. Taxonomy (GTDB): domain Bacteria; phylum Chloroflexota; class Anaerolineae; order Aggregatilineales; family Aggregatilineaceae; genus CAWGXG01. The sequence continues at coordinate 15,287 of CAWGXG010000008.1, read as the reverse complement.
AGGACGTGCGGCGCAGCGTCGCCAATAACCTGAACGACATCGCCAAAGACAACCCGGATGTGGTGCTGGACGTGCTGCGGCGCTGGCAGGCCGATCCCTCGCCGGACATGCAGAAGCTCACCCGCCACGCGCTGCGCACGCTGATCAAAGTCGGGCATCCCGGTGCGCTGGAGCTGCTCGGCTACAGCAAGGGAGCCGACGTGACCGTCCGGAATCTGACCATCGAACCCGCCGCGATCCCGATGGGCGAGGCGATCACCTTCGCCTTCGAGATCGAGTCCACCGCCGACGCGTCGCAAGACCTCGTGATCGATTACATCGTCCATCTGGTGCGCGCGCGGGGCAAAACGTCGCCGAAGGTGTTCAAGCTGACCAGACGCACTATCGCGCCCGGCGAGACGATCCGCCTCAGCAAAAAACACAGCTTCGCGCCCATCACCACGCGCCGCTACTATCCCGGCGAGCACGCCGTCCAAATCCAGATCAACGGCGCGCCGTTCGAGCGCCGCTCGTTCGCGTTGGTGGAGGGGTAATCCGCCGCTGCATGATCGATCCCTCTCGCGGGTATATTCCGATACAATAAGTGCAGGAGGTGGTGATGCAGGATTTACAGCGATTGTATCAAACCATTGACCAACTGCTGCCGGACGAGTTGGCGCAGCTTGAACACTATATTGAACAGCGCCGTCAGCAAGTTCAGCAGAGTCAAGATAATCTTCAGCGACTTGCCGACCTGCAAGCCGCTTTGGCCGAATTTCGCGCCGGTATGACCGTGACTGAATGGCAGCTCATTGCTGACGCGATGAACACCGAAAAAAGGGCGGACATTCTGCCGCCCTCTTGACGCGAATCCGGATCGCTCAAATCTTCGCGCGGCCCGCCGTACGCGCCGCCAGCACGATCGCGCCCGCCGCAAACGCGACCAGCACCAGCAGCAGATCGCCCACGTCGAGCAGCCCTTCGCCCTTGATCATGACGTCGCGCAGCGCCTCGGTGGCATACGTGAGCGGCATCAGGCGCGAAAACGGCTGCAACCAGCCCGGCATATCCTGGACCTGCCACACCACGCCGCCCAGCAAACCCTGGGAGACGACGATCAGCGGGATGAACTGCAACACCTGGAATTCGTTCTGCGCGAACGTGCTGAGCAGAATCCCCAGATTGACCGACAGCGCGACCAGCAGCGCCTCCACGATGAAGATGTTCAGCAGGTTGCCCGCGTAGTGAATTTTCAGCACGAGCACGGTAAACAGCAGCGTGATCACGCCTTGCAGCAGCCCGAATACCAGGAAGCCGAGCATATAACCGATGATAATCTCGTGCGGGCGAATGGGCGTGGCTTGCAGGCGTTCCAGCGTCCCGGCGACGCGCTCCCGCAGAAACGAAATGCACGTCAGCAGGAACACGAAGAAAAACACGAAAAACCCGATCAGCGCCGGAGCCATGAAATCGAGCGAGTCGTACTGCGGCCCACTGTGTAGATACGTCGCGTCAATCGTCGTGGTGAAGTCGGGCGCGGATGCCGTGCTGCTCATCGCCGCCGCCGGACTGCCCGCCAGCGCGAGCGTGTTGGCCGTTTGCAGCGCGACCCGCTCGAACATCGTATTCAACCGCTGCGCGACCATCGGGTTCGATCCCTCGAATTCGACGTCGAGCGCGAGTTGGCGCGTCTGGATGACGTTCTGCGTGAAATTCGCCGGGACGGTGATCACGGCGTCCACCTTGCCCTTTTTGATCTGATTGTGCGCATCGGCGGCGTTCATCGTCTGCGTTTTGAACTCGCTGAAGCTGCCCAACACGCTGATTAGCCGCTCGCCCAGGTTGACGGAATTGTCCGCCAGCGTGAAACCCTCGTCTGCGTTGACCACGCCCACCACCAGCTTACCCGGTTCCGCGCGGATCAGAATCCCCAGGAAGCTGAGCAGGATGACCGGGACGATACACATCAGCGCCAACGTCCGCCGGTCGCCGCGCATCTGCTGGATCACGCGCAGCGCCAGAATTTGACTGCGACTACTGAGCATTGTTGCCGACTCCCTTCTGTTCCGCGAAAAGCAAAAACGCCTCTTCGATGTTGCGCGTACCGGCTTGCTGGCGCAGCGATTCCGCCGTGCCCTCCGCGATCAACTGCCCGCTGCGGATGAAGCCGAGCCGGTCGCAGCGCTCCGCCTCGTCCATGACGTGACTCGACACGATTAGCGTCGTGCCGCGCTCGGTCATGGTGCGGAAGTGATCCCAGAACTGGAAGCGAAGCTGTGGATCGACGCCGACGGTTGGCTCGTCCAGCAGGATGACGTCGGGTTGGTGCGGCAGCACGGTCGCCAGTGAAACACGCTGCCGCATCCCGCCGGACAGCGTCCCGATCCGGCTGTCTTTGCGCGCGGTCAGGTCCACGAATTCGATGGCAGCGGCGATGGCGTCCTTATCGCGGCAGCCCATCAGCCCCGCGAAAAACGCGACGTTCTGCCAGACGGTGAGATCGGTGTACAGCGCGGACGCCTGCGTCATATAGCCGACGCGCGCCAGGATGTCTTTGTCCGGCATGAGGTGATCCAGCAGGGTGACACTGCCGGAGTCCGGCTTGTGCAGCCCGGCGATCACGCGGATCAGGGTGCTTTTACCCGCGCCGTTGGGTCCCAACAGCCCGTAGATTTCGCCGCGCCGGACGTTCAGGCTCAGCCCTTGCAGCGCACGGACGCTGCCAAACGTTTTGTGCACGTCGTGGACTTCGACGGCGTACCCATCGTTCATCATTCGATTGTCCTTTCGTGATTATTAGCCCCATCCCCTGACCCCTCTCCACCCGGTGGCGAGGGGTCAGGGGGTGGAGCTATCTAAGCTTCCGCAATCCCATACAACAGCGCGTTGGCGAACTGCTCGGCAAAATGCTCGTGTTCGTGCCGCCGCAGAATCTCCGCCGGGCCGATCCGCTCGGTGAGGATGTAGCCGATCACCAGACTCGCCATCATGCGCAGCACGACAACCGGCTCAACCGGCTTGAGTCCCGGCAGCGCCTGCAAGCGCTGGATGATGACCAGCACGCGCGGGAAAAACACGTCACGCAGCAGGTGGGAAACGTTCCGCCCCTCGAACTCGCGCATGTCGATCTGGGCAAGCTGGATGAAGTCGTAATAGTCCGGCATGATGCCCAGCACGGCGACCAGCGCCGACTGCACGAAATCCGGTCCGGTGTCGGCGTCGTCGAGCCGCGCTTCGAGCGCGCTCAGGATGTGATCGTAGGGGCTGCTCTCGGCGATGAGCGCTTCGAAGATGGCGTCTTTGGTCGGGAAGTGGTTGTACAGCCCGGCCACCGCGCGATCCCCGGCCTCGCGCGCGATAGCCCGCATACTCGTGCCGTGAAAGCCGTTGGCGATAAACAGCCGCCGCGCCGCGTCGAGGATTTCCTGGCGGGCCAGATCGCCTTTGGTGTGCGCTTCGTACATGTGATCGATCTCCCTGTACGAACGATCGTTCATTTTTATCGCGCAAAAAAAGAACGAACGACCGTTCATTTATTTCCATTCTACGCCGAATTGGGTGTTTGTCAAGTAACTCAGTGATTCGCGCGGTTGCGAAAAAGCCTGCAATTTCGATATGCGCGCTTCTGACTATAATGACCTGTAGGGACTATTTCATAGAAGAGGATTTGAGATGGCACAAGCCGCCTGTGAATTTGCCGAGGGATGTCCGATGTTTCGTTATTTCCGGTCCACCGCCAAGCTGATCTACCAGGAATTGTACTGCCAGGGTAACTTCGTGGACTGCGAGCGCCGGAAGCTCCGTCATTCTGGACAGCCGGTGCCCGCCAATTTGCTGCCGAACGGCTGCAAGCTGTGGCGGGATGAGGACAAACCGCCGCCGATGTGGGAATGACGTTTCTTACGGAATTTATTCATACGAGTCCCTACGGTTGCTGCTAAACTCTCCGTAGGGATTTTTTTGTGCTGCTGCGCGCAGCGCTCGTACGAGACGTTCTCTCACTGTCAACTGAACCATCACACCCGATCACTATCTTCAATGGAGCACACATCATGACAGGCATCCTCGAACAAGTTAACGACGAACTCTCGATCGTCGTGACGCGAGCGCGCTCGGCCCTGGTGCAGATCAGCAACGGCAGCGGCGGCAGCGGCGCGGGCACGATCTGGCACCCGGCGGGGCTGATCGTGACTAACGCGCACGTCGTCGCGCAATTCACCCGTGCGGGCGCGAGCCTCAGCCGGTCGCTGACCGTCACACTGCCGGATGGACGGACGCTGCCCGCTACCGTGCTGGCCGTCGACCCGGAGCGCGACGTCGCGGCGCTGTCGGTTCTGGCCGAAGACCTGCCCACCATCGAACTCGGCAATTCACGCGCCCTGCAACCCGGCGATTGGGTGATGGCGGTCGGCCATCCCTGGGGCGTCGAAGGTGCGGTGACGGGCGGGATCGTGATCGACACCGGCGCGGCGCTGCCCGAACTCCCCCAGAGCGGCAAAGAGTGGATCGCGGTCAGTCTGCACATGCGCCCCGGTCATTCGGGCGGGCCACTGGTCGACGTCGACGGGCGGCTGGTCGGGATCAACACCATGATCGCCGGACCGGACGTCGGCTTTGCCATCCCGCTGCACGAGGTCAAGGCGTTTTTGAAGCGCGAGCTCATCAAATAAGCCGTGCCCCCTACTGTCTCGCGTATTCGTCAACGTGCACCAGGAGCAAAAACACTATGAATATTGGGATTCTCGGCACCGGGAACATGGGCAGCGGTTTAGGGCGATTGTGGGCGGCGCAGGGCCACGCGATCACGTTCGGATCGCGCACGCCGTCGAAAGCGCAAAAACTCGCCGCGTCCATCGGCGGTCAGACGCAGGGCGGCAGTTTTGCCGATGCGGCGGCTTTCGGGGACGTGCTGGTTCTGGCGATCCCCTGGACGATTGCCGAAGACCTGCTCACGTCGCTCGGATCGCTGAAAGGCAAGACGATCATCGACCTGATGAACGCGTTCGGCTCGAACGGGATGCCCGCCATTGGCGGTACGGAGTCGCTCGCGGAAAAAGTCGCGGAGTGGGCACCGGGCGCGCACGTCGTCAAGGCGTTCAACGGGATTTACTTCCAACACCTGGGCAATTCCCAGTTTCAGGGGTTGCCGGAAAGCCTGTTCCTGTGCGGCGATAACGCCAACGCCAAAGCGCAGGTGAGCCAGCTCGGCCAGGATGCGGGCCTCGATCCGGTAGACTGCGGCGATCTGGTCGTCGCGCGGCTGATCGAGCCGCTGGCGTTTCTGTGGATGCAGATTTCGTATAACGCCGGGTATGGATCGGACGTGGCTTTCAAGCTGCTGCGGCGATAAGCCTCACCCTTTAACCCTCGCCCCCTTTCCCCTCTCCATCACATGGAGAGGGGCAGGGGTGAGGCTAACCGGCGGGCGTTTGTCACGCCGAGAGTTTAGAAAGGTATGCAAGGGGCAGTCATTGCATCAGGGTATTTGCCCTGCCCAATTTGAACACCCCAGGTGCCCGCTTCTTTATTTACGGGGCGGCTTTGCGCAAAACCCAGATCATGTACGGGCTGGACTCTTCTTCAAACGGCGCGCGCTGGTAATCGCCGTACAGCGCCTCGACCTCGAACCCGGCGGCGGTTGCCATCGCCTCGAACTGCGCCCGCTCCAGCAGGCGGAAGGTAAGTTCGAAGCGGTGACGCGCCTGCATCAGGTTCTGCCGGTCGTAAACCTCGAAAAATTCTTCAACGGTCAGGATGTCGTTTTCGTGAGCCTGGGTGCCCCACAACAAGACGGTGGTATCGTCGGCCAGTTGGCCTTTGCTCCACTGCTCATAGACGTTGCTCACGCTGCGCAGCCGGACCGGCGGATTATGCAGCGTGCAGATAAAGCGCCCGCCGTCGGCCATATGATCGTGAATGCGGGTCAGGACGCGGCGCTCGTCGTCCAGGTCGGGTAATTCGGCGAAGCCGTAAAACGGGACGATGACCAGCGCGAATTGACGCTCCAACCGTAGAACGCGCACGTCCATATGATACAGAGTCGCGGTCAGGCCGCGCGCATACATTTTCCGGCGCAGAACGGACATCATTTCCGTTGAGTAGTCGATACAGGTTAGATCGACGCCTGCCTCGATCAGCGGCAGCGAGACGCGCCCCGTGCCCGCCATCAGTTCGAGCACCGGGCCTTGCGTGCGGGCGGCCTCCTCCACAAAAAACGGGACATCCAGCGTCGTCGGGACGCAGGCATCATATAACAAAGCGATCCGATCATACGGAAGGTCGCTCACAGACAGGCTCCTTATCAGTAACCGCCGGTTTCGGGGCGGCACGCGTGGGTTCGGGCAGCGATTGCGTGTGAGCTACAGCTTAACACTGCTGGCGCACATCGTCCAGAGTGGAGAGATGCGGATGGGTATAGCTAGACCTCTGAAACCAATCGCGCTCTATCGTTATCTGCTCAACCTCGATTTTTTCCAACTTAACGCCAAGTTGGAGATCCTTAAGCAAATCGACTAACTTATCACCGTCGATCAAATCAATTGCAGGTGCGCCGTCTCTAGTCGCTTCCTGTACGGCATTCCTTGTGAAATTGCCCGTCGTGATCAGCAATCCTTTGTCAGCGCGTCCTACCATAGCACCACGAAAATCACGAACCTTGTCAGCACTTACGGAACCTTGATACCGTTTGCATTGAAATATCACGTGGAAGCTCAGTAAACCGCCGAGGCGCATAATTCCCTTACCATCAATTCCGCCATCACCAGACCGTCCTGTTACTTCAACCTGGATAAATCCTGATTCGCGGAGCAACCGCTGAGCAAGCCGCTCAAAAGCATCTGGGGACATATTGAGCAATACTGAAAGAAGTTCATCGCGCCAAGAGACTTCATCCGGTTCTTCATAATCATCCTGCACAGCAGATATTTGTCGCGCTTCCCGATCTTGGTCACGGACGTAACGTTTAACTGTTGCGGGATTAACTTTGTCTATCTGTATACCTTTTGGCGTCAGTGCCCACACACCTCGACTAGAGTTTTCCAGAACACCGTATTTCTTCAAATACGTCCGAGTCCAGGCGAGTTTCTATATTCAACTTCCGTCTGGCTGCTTTTCTCAGGATCGTGCAAGACTTCAAGTTGCTCGTCTGAGATACCTGCTATATCTACTTCGACAATGTCACATTCAAGGTCCCAAACGGGACGGGTAGTTTTTCAGGCGTGATTTACGAGAACGAGTGCGATTATCAAGATGTTTGACCACCAGGGCGGCGGCTTCCAGAGGCGACAACTGCGACAAGGGCATCGCTGCGCAGAGCATCGCTCGCACATTAGCCACCGACAAGGCAGGCAAGACGGTCACGTCATACTCGTCGAGCAGGGCCGGGTCACGCTCATGGTCGGCAGCCCAGTCGAGCTTGATTTCGGCAATGAACCAGGCCGCCAGGATCGTCATGGCGAGTTGGTGTTCCCATGCCAGCAGTTTAGTGGCTTGGAATTCATCCCAGCCGAGTTCAGATTTGGCATCCTGGTTGCTGCGTTCGATGAAGAAGCGTTGCGATTTACGGCGCGCCAGCACTTCAAGCGGCGTTTGGCTGGGGGCATTGCTCAGGGTGTAGGTACACTTTTTACCCTCACGGCGGATGATCAACAGTTCTTCACGTATCTGCAAGTCATCACGGACCGTCCAGACCCGATGCACGGCGAACTCATGCCGGACAAAGCCGCGTTCGCTGGTCCGGACTTCGACTGTTTGCCAGCACGTGTCGACAGGGTGACGCAACTGGTCGACGCGATACGCCTTGGGCGACAGCACCCGTGCCTGCTGTGCTTTTTTGCCGCGCTTATTTTGCGGGATGCCCTGTTGGGGTTCGCTCAGATAGACCCGACTATGCGCAGGTACATCGGCATAGTATTCGATGTGTTCTTGGTCCAGGGTATCACGCAGCCAGCTACTCTGTCCGTAGAGTGTGTCACACGCCACCGCTTCAAACGGCACGCCTTGGGCGCGCACCCGCTGGATCATCTGCCAGCCCAACTCAATTTTGGTCATGAAGGTGCGTCCCGAGGGGATCCCTGCTCGGCGACGGTGGTCGGCATGATCGTTGTCAAACCAGTGCTCCGGCAGAAACACTTCTCCGTCTACCCAGGTCCAAAAGGTGCCTTTGGCCAGCGACAGGAAGACCCCCACCTGGCAATTATCGACTTTGCCCCGGCGACCGTTGTATTGTCGCCCCGCGCCGACACTGTAGTCACCGGCTTTGTCATCGGCGCTTTCATCCAGCAGCAACATGGCCCCCTCACTCAACTCACCCCACTGTTTGAGTTCCTCCTGGACGCCCGCGATGACCGCGCGACTCGGCCACGGCGAATTGCTCATGAAATGCTGCATGTTCTGTTCATCTACGCCCGTTTGGCGTCCGATATGCGCCATATTCCGTCGACTGTCCATTCTCAGCAACCCGCTCAAATAGTGCAGCCCATACTCACTCGTATCGCGGGTTTGCGTGCGCATCCAGCGCTTGAACAGCTTCCATACGCGGACCAAGCGCTGATCCAACTCTTCGCTCTCGTCCAGGGGAATGCCCCACCGGGCGATGGCTTCTCTCTGTTTTTGCTCAAATTCATTCGGTTGTTTCTACCACATTCGTACTCAGCTTTCGAATGTGACATTGTCAAACTACTGTCTTATTGTCAATCTCTTCGATTGTTCCTGAACCGCCAAGGCTCTTGAGGGCCTGCATAAGCGGATTCATCAATGCATCAAAGGTCGGAACGGAGATTCCTTGTTCCATCCGTGTTTCCCTTTCCTAACATCCGAACTTGGTTTCTGTAATCATATTGAATTCGTGGTGCAACCGCCAGAAGAAAGCAAATTGGGATCACATAAATCCCCAAAAAAAATACCTTCCGATTATTAAAGCAAATCAGAAGCTATCTCAATCCAGGCGGGTCAGCTTGATAAGACCGCCTTTGATGGCCGCTAATCCGCCAAGCCCATACTCACATAAAAAGGTGACCTTCTCACCAGCCTTCAGCGTGACGAACTGGGGCTCGCTGGTCAGCCAATCGATCTTGGCTTCGATGTGATGTCGGCCCGGCGCAACCTCGATCACGATCTCTTGATCGTTACCCACGCCGCCGTGTTTCTGATCGTCAACCCAAATCTGGTAATCGCGGAGTTTGGCGTTCCAGCCATCCGGGCGGCGCACGCGGATATAGGCGGCTAAGGCGGTCGGCGGTTGTTCCGGCGGCGGCGCGTCATCCGTCTGCGCGGGCGTCTCGTTCAACGGCGCGCGGCCCGGTTCAAGGTCGGACAGGTACGCGTTGATCTCCTTGAAGACCGCCGCCAGCAGCGCGGGGTGCTGTTCGAGTTCTTTCATCAAGATCAGCGCGTCGTGGTGATACTGCGGATCGTCGACGTAATCCTTGATGCGGTGGAAGAGCGCGATCTGTAACTCGTAGGTCAGGCTCGGCTCGTCGATCTCGGCTTGCAGCGCGGCCAGCGGTGAGATCGGGATACCCGGCGCATCCGGCAGCGGATCAGGCAGGGCGGGCGCGGGTGGCGTGCTGCGGATGGCGTTGTTCAGCGCCAGCAGCGCCGCTTTGTCCTGGTTGATGTAATTCACGAACTGCCGTTCCTGCAAGATCACCGGCAGCAGCGCGATATTCACGTCGTTGGTCAGCAGAACGGGGAGGATCGGCTTGTTCAGCTCGTAGGCGTAGGTGTATTCCAACCGGCACGGCTCGGACTTCATGGCCTGGGCGGTCAGCGCGAGGATGAACAGGTCGCAGGCGCGCATCTGGTCGAGGATCGTATCCCACCAGACCTGCCCGCCGGATAATTCCTGGTCGAACCAGACTTCATGCTCCAGGCTGACCAGATCGGCCACCAGCGATTTGACGGCGGGGCGGTTCTGGCTGCTGTAGCTGACGAAAATTTTCATCGCTCAAACTCCGAATGGGGTTGTACAATAACGGCGTCTTCATTCGATTGTACAATCATTCGGTAGAATTTGAGGACTCCGTCAGACGCAAAAACCGGGCGGCGCTGCCCGGTTGAGAGATGATCATACCCCTAATAAAAGGTATCAGGCGAGACATTTTTTTGTTTCTTACGGCTTTCATCAAATCTTTTTACTGCTTGATCTAACAAGTGTACGCCACTCGTGTAGATGTTTTGATTTGACTTTTAAGAAACGCTTACTGTCTCGCCTGGAGCTCAATTTCATCCTATCATGAATTTTGTAAAAACACAATATACCGGCGGCCTGTCTGCGCCGATCAGTCGAATGGCAATGACGATTCTCGCCGTTCGGAGTATATATTTATGGCGATACCATCATCACCTTGAGGGGAGTCGATGAAGTTTGCAGCGAAGCACCGCACGATTCTTCTGATCTGGCTGGCCTGGGCGCTGATCATGGTCGGCTATCAGTTTTACGTCCGGGCGCGGTTCGAGCCAAAGCGCCCTGACTACGCGTTATTCTGGACGCCCACCGAAACCGCCTTCAACAGCCAGAATGACAAACCTTATTTGCTGGAACCGTTTCTGAACCAGCATGTGTCGTGGGATTCGGAATATTATCTCTCGATTGCGATTGGCGGCTACGACGACCCGGCTATGCGGGCTATTCCGCCCGACTTCGCTTGGGGGCGCAATCAGCGCGTTGGGCTGAAGGCGCAAATCCGCACTGGATCACGTTCAATCACGCCTTTTTTCCGTTCTATCCTTATGTTATACGTGTGGTGATGGTGCCGCTGCGCATCTTCGGGCTTGACGACATCGCAACGGCGACCCTGGCCGGGGTGCTCGTGTCCCTGTTGGGGACGCTGGCCGCCATGCTGGCGTTAGCCGATCTGGCTGGCGACGGCGCGGGCGAAGCGGACGGTAGACGCGCCGCGTTCTATCTCGCCATCTGGCCCGCCGGTATGTTTTTAGCGGAGGTCTACACCGAGGGGCTGTTTCTCGGCCTGTCGTTCGGCGCGCTGGCGCTCGCCCCCCGTCAACAGTGGATCGTGGCCGCGATCCTGGCGGTGTGTGCAACCTGGACGCGCGCAGCGGGCGGCTTGCTGCTGCTGCCGATGGCCTGGTACTGGTGGCGCGGCGGCGGCCTGGATCGCCTGTGGCGGGATCACGCCTGGATCGAGGTGGGCAAGCTGCTGCTGGTCATCAGCCCGGTGTTCGCTTACCTGATCTGGAACGCGCTGTTAGGGGAGTCGTTTCACGTCGTCGAATCGCGCTGGTTCAGCCGGGGCCTGCTGCCGGTCGATCAATCGTGGCACGAGTGGAAACGGATGTGGGACGCCATGTGGGGCGATAACCTCCAGATGCGCGCCTATTATCTGGTCGAATTCGGCGCGATTGGCTTCGGGCTGGCCGCGTGCGTGCTGATGCTGCGGCGCAGACCCGCGCTGTCGCTGTACAGCCTGGCGGTCATCGCCTTTTCGCTGACCAGCGGATCCGCGCAGGGGATGCAGCGTTACGTGCTGGCCGCCCCCGTCGATTTTCTTGCTCCTGGGGCGGTGGGGACGGTACGAGTCGTTCGACCGCGCCTGGACCCTCGCCAGCGTCCTGTTGATGGGCGTCTTCGCCATCATGTTCAGCTACGATTTTTGGGCGGGGTGATGTGAGAATCGCCTGTGCTTGCGGTAATGTGCCTCGTTTACCCCTATCCCCCTGGCCCCCTCTCCACCCGGTGGCGAGGGGAAGACCAACGCGATTCGGGCAAGTCCCCCTCTCTAACGTGGTTCTGGGAGGACGACAGTTTTTGATCTTAAGGTTTGTTTGCGGGGAAAACGTAGGGGCAGGGCTTGCCCTGCCCAAATTGGGCAACCCAAGGGTTGCCCCTACGGAAATTGCGATTCAAACCGATCACCTCAAAAGTGTCGTGTCGCCAAAACGTGGTTGGAGAGGGGGATTTAGGGGGTGAGGCTCGTAGGGGCGCATAATTATACGCCCCTACAAAAACACGCCAGCCGCGTTCTGAGCGAGGGTGGGGCTAACTCTACTCCCGCGCGCCGACCGTGACCTTGATCTCGCGCAGCTCACCGCCGCGCACGATGCGCATCGGGAACGCTTTCCCGACCCGGTCGCCGCTGAGCAGGGCTTGCAGGTCGTCCATGTGGCGCACGGCTTGGCCGTCAAACGTCACGATGGTGTCGCCCATCACCAGTCCACTTGTCGCGGCGGGACTGTCCGTTTCCACGCTGACCAGCAGCAAGCCGGTTTCCTGGTCGAGTTCCTGCGCGAGCGGGTCCGGCAGGCGGACGGGCTGCGCGCCCACGCCCAGATAACCCCGGCGGACGTGCCCATGCTCAAGCAGGGTGGCGACCACGTTCTTCAGCGTGTCGGTCGGGATCGCAACGCTGACGCCTTGCAGCAGCGCGGAGGTGTTCAGCCCCAGCACTGCCCCCGACGCGCCGACCAGCGGCCCGCCGGAAAAACCGGGATACATCACGACGTCCGTTTGCAGGTAGCGGTCGATTTGGCCGCCCGCGCCGGTGCGCCAGCTTCCGCCCACCGCGCTCACGACGCCCAGCGTCGCCTGGACGGTGTGGCCCGGACGTCCCAGCGCCAGCACCAACTGGCCGACGCGCAGCGCGTCCGATTCGACCCACTGGGGCACGCTCAAGCCGCTGGCCTGCGCGCGCAGCACGACCAGATCGGTGCTCGGATCGCGTCCGGCGACCGTCGCCGTCGTCTCGTCTCCGTTGGGCAGCCCGATTTTGAGGTTTTCGTCGCGCGTGACGACGTGGTGCGCGGTGACGATCACACCGTCCGCCGACCACACGATCCCGCTGGCGGACATGCGCCGCCGTCCCTCCACGCGCACAATGCTTTGTCCGGCAGTCTCGACCGCCGCGACCATATCATCTGAGAGCGATTGCAGTACGTTTGCCATATCAGGTTCTCCTTTTTCTATATGCTCAGGATAAACCAATTCAGGCGGCGCAGGATCGCCCCTGTGGGGAGTGTTTGACCTGTCAAAACGGGGGAAGACCTGGACAAACGGCTAGTACACCTCGGCAGAAACAATTGACCAGGCCGGCTAAACCTTGAGTGGACGACCGGTATAAGTCCACTTGAAGGGTTTGGCGGTACGGTTGAAAAAGTCGATGAAGGCCAGGATACGCTGACGCAAGTCCTCGGTGGAGGTAAAGCTGGCGCGTTTGAGCAGGCGGCGCATCAGGATACTGAACCAGATTTCGATTTGATTGAGCCAGGAACTATGCTTGGGCGTGTACACAAAGCGAATGTGGTGAGCCGGGTCACTCAAAAACGCCGCGCGCGAAGGCATGGATTTGAGAATGCCAGATTTGTCCTTGATGCCCAATTCATCGGAAAGGTGACAGCGGTTGGCGACCAGACGGACCAGACTTTCAGACTGATGGGTGTTCAACTGGTCGAGGACAAAGGTCCACCGGGCGTCGGGGTCGGTCGCGATCGTTTGAGCGATGTGCCGGGCGAAATCCACTTCGGTGCGGGTTGGACCCAGCGACGGTACGATGATTTGTCCCACGGCCACCTCAAAATTGGCGATGAGGCTGAGGGTTCCATGGCGAACATACTCGAATTCACGCCGTTCCACCTGACCGGGCTGCATTGGCTGGGTGGGGTGGGCGCGTTCCAACGCTTGTATCCCCGTCATCTCATCGGTACTCACCGTGTGTTCTCCCGCCTGATAGTTTGCTGACGCGGTAGCATACACCGCACACACCGTTTCACTCTGCTGCTGAAACACGACCGGATCTTTCTCGGTGGTATTCAGCCAATAGCGGCTCAAGTGGGGCTTAAGGTCCGCCTCGTTTTAAAAAACGCCCGACCTGCCGCTCGGAAATGGTGGCGACGATCCCGCGTCGGATCGCTTCCGCCGCCACTTCTTTGGGTGTCCAATGACTGACCGGGACGCCGCTCGCCTGTGGTGCTTCACAACTGATCGCCACGATCTGGACGATTTGTTCCGCGGTGAAGGTCGCCGGCGCACCGCTGCGATACCCATCGTGCAGCGTATCTTCGATCACGTCCCTCAACGTGGGCGCAGTTTCCTCGTGGGCCGCGACTGCCGCCCGTTGCTCGGCCGCGGCTTGCCACCTCGCTCGCCATAACCGCACCGTGTTGCGGGTCAGGTTCATCTCGGCGGCCATCCGGCGATTGCTTTGTCCTTCGGCCGCCCTTAAAATGAGCTTGGCCCGTGTCGCTAACCATTGCGGATTGCTCGTTTGTCGGACGATATGTTCCAAGATCGCTCGTTCTTGCGGGCTGACTTCGATGGTTTTTGCTGCTGGTAGAGGCATCGGGTTTTCTCGCGTTTTTTGGACGGCACTTGTCCCAGTTTACCCACCCCTACCCTGGTTAGCTACTTTCGCTACGCTGTACTAGGGCGCCTTTTTAATCCGCGCTTATCCGCGTGAATCGGCGTCCCATTTTCTGCTTTTCCTAATCTGTGTTGATCTGTGTTGATCTGTGTCCCACTTTTCTATTCCAGGTCCGTAAACTGGACTTCGATCAGGGGACTGCCTTTCACCCACGCATCCAGATCGCTGATGCGGTTCATAGCGATCAGAAATTCGCCCATGATCTCGCGGCGCGCGGCCTCGTCCGTGATCGGGACGGCGTGGGCGCGCAGGCTGGCGGTCGTGCTGCCGACGAGGTGAAACATGAAATCCGGGTGCGCCACCAGATCTTCGCGTACCAGCTCGCGCGGGCCCGGTAATCCGGACAGGTAGACTTTCCCGCCGGAGCGATACGACCACACGCGGACCCGGCGGCGCTGGCCGCTTTTGCGCCCGATGGCCGTGATCTCGATGACGCGGTCGTGTTTCAAGGCATGTGCGATTTTGGCATCCACGGCGTTTCCCAATCTCTCTATTTACGTAGAGATTAGTTTATCCCGCGCCGATTGGCCACTGCTCATTCGCGCCAGCTCAGCGCCGCGTAGAAACGTCCCAGGAAGCTGCTCGCGCGCGTGGCGATCTGTGTGGTGCGGCGAAAACCGGCTTGTGCGGCCAGCGCTTCCCATTTCGGGTAGGACAGCGGGTACGGCACCCAGCGGTTGCCCCGGTCCGTATCGTACTCGACCAGGATCAGCCGCCCGCCAGGGGCGAGATAATCCCGGATCAGCCGCAGGACGGGCAGCTTGTCGCGGATGAAGTGCAGCGCATTCGCCATCACGATCCCGTCCAGCGGCGGCAGATCGAGCGGCTGCGTAAAATCGGCAGCGCGGTAATGCACGGTCAGCGCCGGGAACTGCGCGTGCATGGCCCGTTCTTGCTGGCCAGCAATACGTAAACGCGCCAACGCGCCACATA
>CAWGXG010000007.1:0-1254600 GCA_963826505.1 uncultured Chloroflexia bacterium | reverse complement strand
AACGGTGAATTCGACGGTCACGCAGCGGCTGCGCGGCAGCCAGGGACACCTGCTGGTGCTGTACATGCGCCTCGGCATGACGGTCGCGATCTGGGTTTTAGCCGGAGTGGGTGTATTGCGCCGTTGGCGCAATAAGCGCTATGATTTGACTATGGGGTTGCTGGCGGCTGCGCCGTTCCCCTTCGTGGCGCTTCAGAATTACGGCGGCGAAATGATGCTGCGTGTCTATCTGTTCACGCTGCCCTTCATGGCTTTTATGATCGCAGCACTGGTCTTCACGACGGTGACGCACGGGCGCTCACTGCTCACCCTGCTGGTCATCGTGGGCAGCAGTGTCGGGTTGTTGGGGGGATTCATGCTGGTCCGTTACGGCAATGAAAAAATGGACTACGTGACCAATGACGAATTTGCCGCCGTCGAATACCTCTACCAGGTCGCCGAGCCGGGTTCGCTGCTGGCCGCGGCCGCGTACAATCTGCCCTGGAAATATCAAGATTACGAACAATACCGCTATCTGACCGTCAAAGATGCCGTTCTGCAAGGCGACGTGCAGTCCATCACCACCCAGATCACGGACAAAGATGCCACACACCGCTATTTCATCCTGACACGCAGCCAGTTTGCACTGCTGGAGCTCTTCGAGGGCGAGACGCCTCAAGAGTGGTCCGCACTCATTGAAAACCTAATGTCGTCCGGTCAATATCAGGTGATTTATCGTAATGCGGACGCGGTGATCTTTACAGTGACCAGTGGGAGCGGTGACGCATGAATCGTTATGCGTGGGTTTGGCCGGTGATTGTCATTGCCTCTGTGATAGCCACTTGTGGGCTAGTTCTGACGGACAATTCTTCGCTGCTGCGGACTGTGTTGGGCTTGTGGTTCATGCTATGCGTGCCAGGGCTGGCATTTGTGCCGCTGTTGCGCGCGGTAGACCGGCTGTTTGCGGTGGGATTGATCATCGCCATCAGCCTGGGACTGAATACCTTGGTCGGCGAGATCATGCTGTATGGTGGGTTCTGGTCGCCAAAAGGCGGTTTGGTGATCGTGGCCCTGCTCAGCCTGGGCGGTGCGATACTGCAGGTTGTGACCATTCGGAAGTGGCAAACATCAAGGGTATCTATCAGCTTTGACATGGGCGGGATAGTCAGGAAGGGTCCGTCCAAAAGGACAGAAGCGCGGTCCGACCCCAACATTGTGACGGATACCAGGAGCGCGGGATGATCTCAGACACGATCACGAAAGCGGTTCACTCTCCGATCGGTGATATTTTGGCGCATGGCATCGGCACCACGATCGTCGTCGTGTTGATCACCCTGTTCGTGATCCGGGAGGTGGCTTCTGCCTACGCCGAACCGCCCGCGGACTACTGGGCGCGCCGTCTAAACAAATTCGTTATCCCGCTGCTGGTAGCCTTCTCGCTGGTGATCGCCGTGCGCTTTGCGCGCCTGCTAACCTGAACCCATGAGGACGCCGGGCGGTCGGCGTGTGCGCGGCGTGATATATCGCCGGTTTGCTCGTTCGTCTGCGCTCCCCTCTAATTCTCGCCATGCTTGCTTCTACAGGCGATGCATCATATCACGTTAATAGACGCGGTTGGGCGTCTGTTGTCGTTTGTGCTATGCTGCATTGAGAAGGTATGCGGCATACCACCCGCATAAACCCAGATCAAGACAACATTACAGCTTTGATCCCGACGATAAACGTATGGCACAGTGTGGAGGTGGGACAATGCAAACCGGGAACCACCCGCTCAGAAGTTTTACCCTCGTTATTGTTCTGGTGAGTGTGCTGCTGGTCATGGCTATGCCTGCCACAGGGCAGGACTCCGAGCTGATCGCCGTGGTCGAGCCGCAGCAAGGGCTGGTCCAGATCCGGGCCAAGGATGCGCCGGAAGATGAATGGCATACCCTGGTCGAAGCCCAACTGATTAACGAAGGCGATTGGCTGCGCACCGATCAGGCGGGGTTAGCTACGGTGACCTATTTTGAAGGCATGCAAAGCGATATTCTGCCCAATACGCTCGCTCAGGTCACTAAACTGGCGTTGGTCAACGAGACCTCGACGGATATATCGCTGGCCGTCATGGTCGGCGATATGCGTCACCAGATCGATCGCGTGATGGATGCGCAGTCTCATTTCGAAGTTCAAACCCCCAACGCGGTGATCACGGTGCGCGGCACCAATTTTTGGACCAGCTCCACCTGGCTCACCGAGACGATCGTGAACGCGCTGAGCGGCACCGTGCAGGTTGTCGGGAAATCTCCCGAGGGGTATCCCGGACTTCCGGTCATGGTCGGGCCCGAACTTTCGGTGAATGTCTACAGCGAAGGCATCTTGGGCGCGGTGGCCCCATTGCAGCGCGTGCCGGAGTACCCACCCGAAGCGCCGCTCGCGCCTGAAACCTGCGGCAATGGCATCTGCGATCCAGGTGAAGAGGACGTATGTTCGCTCGACTGCGGGACGTTCCCCTCGTGCGGCGACAAGCTGTGCGATGTGCGCGCGGGCGAAGGACCGGTCACCTGCGCGGCGGACTGCGTGCCAGTCTTCCGACCACTGGTTGACCTGCCCTGCACCGTCCAGACCGCCCAGCAAGCCAACCCGCTGCGCATCGGCCCCGGCCCGAACCGGCCCATTCGCCAATACATGCCCCTCAACCAGCCGTTCCTGGTCAAAGGGCAGGCGCAGGGTGACGATGGCGCGATATGGTGGCAGCTCGATGTCCCCAACATCTCGCAGGCATGGGTCCTGCCCGACGCGGTCGATTCGACAGGCAACTGCCTGGCACTGCCCACGGTCGACGTGCCACCGGTGATCATCCTGCCGCCGCCGACCGCCATACCCCAGGCCCAACCAACCACCCCGCCTCAACCCACGGTTCCGGCTATGACGATCTCGTTTTACGCCGATCGTTACGAAGTCAACCCGGGCGAATGTGTGACGGTGGGCTGGGATGTCGAGGGCGTCAGCCAGGTGTATTACCAGGGGCAAGGCGTGGTCGGCCACAGCTCGACGAGAGAGTGCCTGCGCCAGACCACCACCTACACGCTGACCGTGATCACGCTGGACGGCAACCAGGTCAGCCAGCAGATCACAGTTACTACCACCGCTCCAACAATAAACTAGGCGGTGTGGCTGTGAACACAAACGGCCCCTGGCGAAACGTCATATACCAGGGGCCGCGATCGTTCACACACTACTCAAATCGCGCTTGCTGAAGCTCAGTCCGCCAGCACAGCCGTCAATTGTTGCAGCGCTTTGACCGGGTTGGCTCCCAGATCGAAGCGGATCACATGGCGACCGTTGTCCAGCAGGGCCTGCCGGTCGCCCAACGCCTGTGCCATCTTCAGCGTGCCAAAGCTCATGGCGGATTCTGACTTTCCCGCGGCGTCAGGAATGGCGGCATCGCGCGGCATGTTCGCCGTGAACTGGATGAAAAGCCCGTGTCCCGCGTCACCTTTGTGCAACTGCCCCGTCGAGTGCAAGAAGCGCGGGCCATAGCCAGTAGTGGTCGCCCAATGCGTCCGTTCGCGCAGACCAACGCGTAGCGCCAGCAGCGCGGCGTCCAGGTCAGCGGCGGGCTGGACATAGGCTTGCAGCGATACATATGCCCCGGCCTGCCCCTGATCCAGAAAAGCCCGCAGCACCGCACTCAACGAATTCCCGGCCACATTGCTGTAGACCGTGATTCCGTCGCGCACCAGCGCGGGTGTGAGAGCCGGAAGCTCGCCAGTTTCGTGGTAAGCGGCCACCATACGCCGCGCCAACACCTTCGCCGCCTCGACGTTGGGCTGGTCAAACGGATTGATGCCCATACGGTGCCCGGCGACCGCCGTCGCCAGCTCCCACAGGAAAAACTGCCCGCCTAGGCCAATCAGCGAGCCTAGCGTCAGATGGATGACGGGATGTCCCGCCTGCTGTAATGCCTGTAAGGCCGCGTCCTGGGCGTGATCGTCGGCCAACGCGATGCTCACGAACACGCGATCCGCGCCGTACACATCGGGCGCTCCCAAAGGTTCACCGGTCACGGGGAGAATGCCTTTGCCCTCTTTGCCGGTGCTCTCCGCGATGAGCTGTTCGACCCAGTGTCCGAACGAGGCGACGGCGGGCGATAGCACCAGCGTCAACTTGTCGCGTCCGGCATTGGCGAGTTCACCCAGCGCCGCGCCAAGCTGTGCGCCCTGTTCGGGGACGCCCGCCGCGGCCACCGCCCGGTTGAGCAATTCAACCAGATCGATGCCCACCAGCGCCGCCGGGACCAGCCCGAAATAGGACAGGGCCGAATAGCGCCCACCAATGTTCGGATCGTTGAGGAACGTCGCGCGGAAGTTATGCTGCTTCGCTAGCTCGATCAGAGAACTGCCGGGATCGGTGATCAAGATGAAATGCGCGCCAGCGGCATTGGCTCCCACCACTTCCACCGTGCGGTTATAGAAGAACTTGAAGAACGACAGCGTTTCCACCGTGCCGCCGGATTTGGTCGAGACGATGAACAACGTGGTACGCGGGTCCAACTGGTCAGCATAGGTCAGCACTGCGCCGGGATCGGTGCTGTCCAGCACGGACAGGTCAAGATAACCGTCGTTGACGCCAAACGTCGTGCGGAAGACTTCTGGGGCAAGGCTAGAACCGCCCATGCCCAGCAGCAGGGCGTGGGTATAGCCCTCGGCCCGCACCGCGTCCGCCAGCGCCGCCATCTCCGGAACCTTATCCAACATGCGCTCGGCGATGTCCAGCCACCCGAGGCGGTTGGTGATCTCGGTCGGCTCCGGTTTCCAGACCGTGTGATCGTGAGACGCGATACGCGCCATGACCCGGTCAGCCTTCATGGCAGCCAGAGCCTTGTCGACTGCTGCCTGATAGTCGCCCAGGTGCATCACCGGGCGCTGCTGCGCCACCAGCAGTGCGTTGCGACGCTGGGAAATGCTGGCCATGAGCTTCTCAAACGCGTTGGCAAACGCGATCACGCCATCATCCTGCAATTTCGCCGTGATCGCCCCCAGATCGATGCCCAGAGCGGACAGGCGCGCCAACTGGGCGTGAGCTTCGTCCATGCCTTGCATCAGAGTCGATTCTACGCGCCCGTGCTCCATGTAGGCGTTCAATGTATCGGGCGGCACCGTGTTAACCGTGTCCGGTCCCACCAGTTCATCGACATAGAGCGTATCCGAATATTGGGGATTCTTGGTGCCGGTGCTCGCCCACAGCGGACGCTGAACGCGCGCGCCTTGCGCCGCCAGCGCATCCCAGCGCGGCCCGCTGAACAGGTCCAGGTAGCAAGCGTAGGCCGCTTTGGCATTGGCGACCGCGATCTTACCCAGCAAATCGGAGGCCCCGACCTGCTCCAGCGCGTGGTCGACGGCCGTGTCGACGCGGCTCACGAAGAACGACGCGACCGACGATACCTTGCTCAGGTCACCGCCTGCCGCCGCCAACTTCTCAAGCCCGCGAATATACGCGGTGGCGATAGCCTCGTAATGTGCCAGCGAGAATATCAGCGTGACGTTGATGTTGATGCCGTCAGCGATCAGCGTCTCAATCGCAGGGACGCCCGCCGGAGTGGACGGGACTTTAATCATCACATTAGGGCGACCCACCGCCGCAAACAGGCGGCGCGCTTCGGCGATCGTGCCTTCGGTATCGCGCGCCAGCGTCGGGCTGACTTCCAGGCTCACGAAGCCGTCAGCACCGCCCGTCGCATCGTAGACCGTACGCAGCGTGTCGGCAGCGTGGCGGATATCTGCCTGGGCCAGTGCTTCGTAAATTTCGGTAACCGAACAGTTGGCGTTGACCAGAGACTTTAATTCCTCGTCGTAGTCAGCACTTCCGGCGATGGCCTTCTCGAAGATCGCCGGGTTGGATGTGACACCGCGCACGCCCTGATCGACCAATCGCTGCAAGTCACCGGATGCGATGAACGATCGGCGGATGAAATCCAGCCAGATCGCCTGGCCTAATTTTGCGAGTTCGTGTAATTTAGTCATGATTCTGACTCTCCCTTGTCTGTGGTCTGGACAACACGCGCCGCCCCACAATTTAACCACATGGATTATAGCCCATGTTCCGGTTGGTTGGGATTAGATTTATGTGAGCGGTCACTCATCTCGGCCTCATCAATTGGGACGGAAAACGTTCCCACACGGGAAACCGGATGCGGTATACTGGCAGGTGCGTCTGCGCGCCAGTTCGTCCGCGCGCAGGTCGCAGGGATAACTGGGAAAATCCATACCGGCAACGGGCCAAAAGAGGAGTTGTCACACGATGCAGGATCATCCATTTGTCTTCGACGTTTCGATTGCGGACGCACTGCTCAGCACCTACGATAATCACATCCAGCGGCGGCTGTCGTCCATGCGCGGCCAGTTTTACGATCAAAGCGCCTATAACGCGGTGTTGTACGTGCCGCCGCGCTGGGTGTCGCCCGCGTAACGCGGTTAAGTGCGCGCTATCGGTTGCCTGCACGATTTACGCAACGAATCTTCGCTTGAAACGTAATATAGACTCGGCAGTACAACACCATCCACTTTTTCACAGACCTATCGAGGGACCTCCTATGAAAACACGAGGACGCAAGATTTTGCGCGATATTTGGTCGCGCAAGGCTCGCACGGTTTTGGTGTCGATCAGCATTTTCATCGGTGTCTTCGGAACGGTGACTCTGTTCACCATGAGCGATCTCGTCGTAAATCAGCTAAAACACGATCTTGACGAAAACGCGCTGGCAATGACGCGGGCGTATCTTGGAGTGCCTCCTAACACCACACCCGATAATGCGGCCGTGCTCGATACGCTGGGCAGCCAACCCGATGTGGCCGTCGTCGAAGGACAGGCCGTTTTCCCTGTCTATTGGAAATTGGACGGGGGCACCACGTTCAAACGCTCCTTTATCTTCGGCTATTCCGAACCATACGACAGCCTGCAGCTCGAGCCACCGACTCTTGTCAAAGGGCGTTTTCCGCAGGATGGCACAGGCGTCAACGAGCTGGCGGTCGAACGCCGCTTTGCCGATAAATATCATGTAAGCGTAGGTGATACGCTCACCGTGCGCGCACTGAGCCAGGTCGATCCTGGCAGCGGTACTGTCCCGGAAGAAACCTGGACGATCGTCGGCATCGTGTTTCATCCCTATGGCTATCAGACCTTCACGACCGTGCTCCCCGAAGAAAGCGTCTTCGCCACGTACGACAGCGCGCAGCATCTCGCCGCTTTCAACGGCTTCAGCTCGATCTATGTCCGTTACCAGACCTACGCTCAAGACGAACAAAACGTTGACAGCTTCATCCAATCCATCGCCCATACTGGATCGTATATTCCGGTCGTCTGGTTCTCGGAAGACCCCGCGCAAAACAGCCAGATCGCGTTTGCGCGCACGTCGGGTAACGTGATGGTCAGCCTGGCCATGATCGCGCTGTTGGTATCGGGCTTTTTGGTGTTCAACGTCTTAAACGCCATCGTCACCGAACAAAAACAGCAGATCGGCGTGATGAAATCGCTGGGGGCGACTGGCTGGGACAATGTATTCATATACTCCGGCATGGCACTGGTCTATGGCGTGATCGGCGTGATACTGGGCATCGCCCTGGGCATTCCCACCGGATTCGTCGCCGCGAAAGGCATGGCGGCCTCCTCGAACTCGATGATCGACAAGTTCGCCTATTCGCCCACGGCCATTATCCTGGGCGTCGTCGTCGGGCTGGCGGTGCCCGTGCTGGCCTCGCTGGTGCCGGTGCTGAACGCCATGCGCGTGACCATCATCGACGCGATCACGGATCTGGGGATTGCCTCGCGCTACGGCAGCGGACCGCTGGCCCGGCTGGTCGGACGGCTGCCGCTGCCGGTCACCATCCGCCAGGGCATCAGCAACGTGATCCGCAAGAAGGGACGGATTCTGCTCACCGTGATCACGCTGACGCTGGCCGCCGGGTCGTTCATGGGCATTTACGCGGTGTTCGCCTCGGTGGACAAGGTATTGAACGACTTCTTCGATACCTATAATTTCGAGTTCACGGTCGAGCCAAACGACCCCAACAGCCTGCCCGTCGTCAACAACGTGCTCGCGCAGAATTTCAGCGATCTGAACGTGCTGGGGCCGTATGCCAGCATGGCGATTGAAATCGACGGCTTCGACAAAAAGCTCGATCCCGCCACCGGCCCTGGGCGCGTTGTTCGCGGCGGGCTACGATGTCACAACCAACGCTTACCGGCTCAAGCTGACCGCAGGCGAACAGCTTGCGACCAACCCGCAAGGCGTCATCCTGGCCAAGCCCACCGCCGACTACCTCAACAAGGGCGTGGGGGACACGGTTACGATTCACGCCGCCGGAAACAGCGGGGATTTCACCATCGTTGGGATCGCGTCTATGCCCTACGACAGCGTGTGGTTTGACTGGCAAGCGCTGTCAAAACTGGGCGGTTTTGTCGACGAGAACGGCAATCCCGTACCGATCGGGCTGGTTGTACACATGCCGGGCAAGACTTCCACCGCGGGCCAGGTTGACGACCTGACCGAACAGATCAACGAAATCCTGCTGGAAAACGGTGTGACGGCCAGCTATACCAACATCCGCTCGTTTGTGGAGACGCTGACCAACACGATCGCCACGTTCCGCAATCTGTTCAATTTCACCGCGTTGTTGATCGCGCTGGTGGGCGCGGTCGGGCTGGTGTCGACGCTGTCGATGAGCGTGTACGAGCGCCAGAAGGAAATCGGCGTCATGCGCTCGATTGGGGCCGGTTCGTCAACGATTGTGACGCAGTTCCTCACCGAAGGTGTGGCCGTGGGCGTGCTGGCATGGCTGCTGGGTCTGCCGCTGAGCATACTGCTCAACCAGGGGTTGATTTCCGCGCTGCACCTGGGCAGCGAGTATAACCTGGGCTACCCGCCCGCCGCGGCAGTCCTCGGGTTGATCGGCATGTTGGTGATCACCACGGTAGCCAGCATGTGGCCATCGATCAGCGCCGCGCGCCGGACCGTCTCGGACATTCTGCGCTACCAGTAGGCGCAAAACTTCCGCCACTGTCGGTTTAGAGATCGTCAGGGTATGGTACAATGACCATACCCTTTTTTATGGCTCAAGGTGAAAGGATATTGGTGCAATGACCCTAAAACATGGCTTGGTTTTTCTGGTTGTTGTTGCTTTATTGGCTGCGGGTTTGCCCGCCTCTGCCCAGGATCAAAAGGTGACCCTGGTGGTCTGGGACAACTGGGTGCGCGACGCTGAACAAGAAATGATCGAAACCCTGAACGCAGAGTTTGAGGCCGCGCATCCCGGAGTCACCATTAAGCGCGAAGTGTATGCCACCGACGATCTGACGAATATTCTGCCGCTTGAGCTGTCCAGCGACTCCGGCCCGGATGTGACGATGATCAACCAGGGCTACAGCGGTATGGGCGCGCTGGTAGAGGCCGGTCTGCTGCTGCCGCTGAACGATTACGCCGATCAATACAACTGGTGGGATCGTTATGCGATGGGCCTGCACAGCCGCAACAGCTTCAGCGCGGACGGCAAACAGTTCGGCGTGGGTAACCTGTACGGCGTCTCGAACACGGCGGAAGTCGTGGGTGTGTACTATCACCGCGACATCTTCGAAGCTCAGGGTCTTGAAGTTCCCCAGACGCTGGCTGACTTCGAAGCCTTGAATGACAAACTGCTCGCGGCCGACATCACGCCAATCGTGTTTGGCAGCCTGGACGGCTGGCCAGCGATCCACGAGTTCAGCGTGCTGCAAGGGGTCTATATCACGCTGGACGAGCTGGACGCCTTCATGTATCGCCTGGAGGGCGGCACGTTCGACACCGACGCCAATCTCATGGCCGCTCAGAAACTGGTCGACTGGGTGGACAAGGGCTACTTCTCGCCTGGGTTCGCGGGTATGGACTACGACGGCGCGACTTTCAGCGCATTCCTCAACCAGGACGGCGCGATGTGGATCACCGGCGACTGGATGACCGGCAGCATCATCGATGAGCTGGGCGAGGACGCGGTCGGGTTCTTTGCCTTCCCATCGGAAGAAGCGGGCGTACCGGCCATCGTCCCCGGCGGTGTCGGGCTGGCCTATGGCATTCGCGCAGGCACGCAGAACGCCGATCTGGCCGCGGAATATATCGATCTGATCACCGGGCCGCGCGCCGCTGAATTGCTGTTCGAAAAGGGCTTCTTCCCGGCGACAGCCGTCGACCAAAGCATGCTGACCCCTGGCACGCTGACTTCTGATGTGTTCGATGTTTGGACGGCGGTCAGCGGGGCGAACAAAGTCGGCCACTGGCTCGATTGGACAGCGCCCGACATCGCCGCCAACATACAAGAGCTGATGGGCAAGGTCGTCTCGCCAGAGAAATTCGTCTCCGACGTTGAGGCGGAATATACGAAATAGCACCGCGCCATCACCGCGCACGTTGAGGGGTGGCAGCCGCCACCCCTTCTTTTTGTGGGACAGCGTTGCACGGGCTGAGCAAGCCATGATCAGGAAGGCGAACAGGTGATCGAACAATTCATCGCGCGCTTCAAAACGGTTGAGAGCCGCCCCTACGAGCATTTTTACCAGGCGTATCTTTACATCCTGCCAGGGTTCCTCGTCTACTTCATGTTTGTGCTGATCCCCATCCTCAACACGGTACGTTACAGCCTGACAGAGTGGACGGGCTTCACCGACCCGCACTATATCGGACTCGCCAATTACCGAAAGCTGTTTGAAGACGACAATTTTTGGAACGCGCTGGGCAATAATGCCTTTTTCGTGATCTTCTACACCATCCTGCCGATCATACTAGCGCTGTTTCTCACCTCGTTGATCGCGCGCGGACAACTGCGCGGCATGGTGATCTTCCGCACAGGTTTGTTCATTCCGCAGGTGATGAGCGCCGTCGTCGTGGGCATTATCTGGCGCTGGATGTTCGATTACCGGGGTCCGGTTAATGGGTTTTTGCGCGACGTAGGGCTGAATTCCTGGGTCAAACCCTGGCTGGGCGATTTCACGTGGGCGCCCTA
This sequence comes from uncultured Chloroflexia bacterium, assembly GCA_963826505.1. Taxonomy (GTDB): domain Bacteria; phylum Chloroflexota; class Anaerolineae; order Aggregatilineales; family Aggregatilineaceae; genus CAWGXG01. The sequence goes on along the minus strand of CAWGXG010000007.1, from coordinate 1,243,615 downwards.
TGCGGCGGGCATGGTTGGGACATGGGTGGAATATGGGTTATGTATGGTGCTGTTCATCGCGGGCATACAATCCATTTCGGAAGAACTCTACGACGCCGCTAAAGTAGACGGGGCTAACGCCTGGCGGCAGTTCCGCCATATCACCTTGCCGGGCTTGCAGCAGCAGATTCTGGTCGCGTTTGTGGTGACGTTCATCGCCGCGCTGCGCGTATTTGACCTGGTCTTTGTCTTGACGCGAGGCGGGCCGGGCCGGGAAACCAAAGTCGTCAGCATGCTGATCTACGAGGAAGCCTTCGAATACCACCACGCGGGCTACGGCTCGGCGATGGCGCTGGTGATGACTGTGCTGATCGTGTTCGTGTCAGCGGTAGTGTTTACACTGCAATCCCGCCAGGAGGAAAGATACAATGCGCGCTAATGTCGGGCAAAAAGCGCTGACCTACGCGACCCTCGCGCTATTTCTATTCGTGGCGGTGATGCCGTTTGTGGGCAACATTCTGACCTCGCTCAAGATGAAAACTGAGCTGGCGCGCGGATTGTTCGCCCTGCCGCAAGCGTGGCGCTGGGAAAACTACACCAACGCCTGGAACGGTGCGCACTTTGCCGATTTCTTCCTAAACAGTGTGTTGGTGGTCGTGCCGGTGGTCTTCATCGCGATTATCTTATCGATGCTGTCCGGCTACGCGTTCGGGGTGATGTCTTTCCCAGGCGAAAAGGCGCTGCTGCTGCTAATTATCCTGGGACTGATGGTGCCCGCCGAAGCCGTGATCATCCCGCTGTGGCATCTGATGGATCAGCTGCATCTGCGCAATTCGTATTGGGCGCTAATCCTGCCCCAGATCGCGTTGAGCTTCTCGTTTGGCACCTTCTGGATGCGCGCGCACTTCAAGAGTATGCCGCGCGATCTGATCGACGCGGCGGTGGTCGATGGGTGCAGCACCATGCCATTCTCGCCGCGTAATGTGCTGTGGCGTATCCTGCTGCCGCTGTCCGGCCCGGCGCTGATGTCGCTGGTCGTGCTGATCTTTATGTGGACGTGGAACGAATTCTTCCTCGTCCTGGTCATCGGTGGCAGCGAGCACCGCACGCTGCCGGTGGGATTGGCGCTGCTGCGCGGGCGCTATTCGTCCGATGTCCCCGTGATGGCAGCCGCCGCCAACATCGTGTCGCTGCCAGTGCTGCTGATCTATTTCCTATTCCAACGCCATTTCATCCGGGGCATGGTGTCGGGCGCGGTCAAGACATAAGCCCGTCGGCCAGCTAATTGACCAGTTTATACCCGATGCCGGGCACCGTCAGCAGCAGCGATGGGTTGCCCGGATCGAATTCGATTTTCTCGCGCAGGCGGCGGATATTCACCGTCACGACCTGCTCCGTGTCCGGTGAGTTTTCATAGCCCCACACCGCGTCGAGAATCTGTCCCCGGCTGAGCACCTGGTTGGGATGCTGGGCGAAATAGGTGAGCAAGCGCAGCTCGGTGGGCGTGACGTTGATCGTGTCGCCACCCCGAATGACGTGCCCGCGCTGCCGGTCGATCACAATGTCCCCGGCGTACAGCATATCGCTGTCGCTGATGGCAAACTCGCCGTAGGCCCGGCGGAGTTGGGCACGTACGCGGGAAAACAGCTCGCGCAGGCTGAAGGGCTTGGTCATATAATCATCCGCGCCCATCTCCAGCCCGATAATCTTATCCATCTCATCCGCCTGCACCGTCAGCATAATGATCGGCTGGCGCACGCCCAACATGCGCATCTCGCGGCAAAAATCGAACCCGGAGCCATCCGGCAGCCGTACATCCAGAATGATCAGATGGGGAGAATGATCGCGCGCGTAAGCGACTCCTTCCCCGCCTTGTGCTTTCCATTGCACGGCATAGCCCTCGCGGCGCAGCGCAGTTTGCAGGCTCCCGGCAATGCCCGGATCATCCTCAATAAGCAGAACGCAATGATTTGTCACGTGGTTCCTCTTCCTTGGCGGGTAGGTGAACGGTGAACCGTGTGCCTTGCGCGTCGCTATTCACCACGATCTGCCCACCATGTTCGGTTACAATCGCTTTGGTGATCACCAATCCCAGCCCATTCCCTGGAAAACGAGCGGCATTCCGTCCCCGGTGAAAGCGGCTGAACAGTTTCGGCAGTTCATTTTCTGGGATGCCGATCCCCGTATCCTGCACCCAAAGCTGGACGTCAGTATCCTCGACACGCAGTCCCAGCTCCACGCGTCCTTCAGCGGGCGTGAATTTCAAGGCGTTGTCGAGCAAATTGTCGAGCATGCGCGTGATCTGCGTCTGATCGGCGTCGATTACGACAGTTTCGGCGGGACTCTCAATCGTGAGCGCAATCCGGGCCTGTTCGGCGCGTGAGGCGTAACGCTCGTTCATCTGGCGTATCAGCCCGGTGAGATCGACCGGCGCGTGCTCGGCGCGTGCGACGGGCGCTTCCAGGCGCGCCAGCGTCAACAAGCTGCGCGTCAGTTTTTCCAACCGGTTGAGCTCCGCCAACGCCTGCTCGATATCGGAACGGGCTGCGTCGGACATGTCGTTCACCGCAGTCAGCTCCAAGTTAGTACGCAGCGCCGTGAGCGGCGTATTCAGCTCGTGGGCCGCGTCTGCGACAAACTGCCGCAGCGTATTGACCGTCGTTTCGACCCGCGCCGCCATCGCGTTGAACCCGCTCGCCAACACTCCGAACTCGTCGCGGCGCTTGATGCTTACGCGCGCACCCAGATCACCGTGCGCCATCTTGCGCGTGACTTCGGCCAGATCAAACACCGGACGCGAAATATTGCGGCTGACGACCATCCCAGCCACAGCGGCGATCACGACCGCGATCAGCCCTGCAACTTTGGCTTTCTCCGCGACATCACCCACGATCTCGTTGCCAAACGCGGGCCCTTCGGAGAGTTCGAGATAGGCCAGCACCTCGCCTTCGGGCCCGACCACCGGGGCTGTTGCCCGCTGTGAGGAACGCGCGCCGGGCGAGATATCTTCGCTCAGAAGCTGGCCGAACACGCCCCAGCGCACCGGCATCGGATAGCGGTAGCGCGGACCCTGACCGGGCTGCGTGTCGCTGGCTGCCTGCGTGGTTGTCGACTGTTGGGCGAACTGGTCACCGCGCATACTGAGGTAGGGCGCGGGCAGGTCTTCGGGCGGCACGCCGCCCGCATTCCCCCCCGGCTCGGGCCTGTCGAAATTGACATTGACCAACAACTGGTCGTTGAACGGTCCCGAATCGGTCAGCACCTGCCCGTTCCCATCGATCAATTTGACGCGAGCCTGGGCCAGCAGAGACAGCAGATCAGTGATCGACTGCATCTCATCCACGGAGAGCTCGTTGCGGTACATATCTTCGGCCTGCCGGGCCACCACTGCCGCGCTGCGTTCTAGGTACGTGCGTTCTGTGCGAGTGTAATAAGCGTTGAGCGTGACTAACAGGAATCCACTCAAAGCCGCCACAGTCAGCAATGCGATTCCGGCATAGCTGAGGGGCAGACGCCACCGAATTGAGCGCGAATTCACCACAATGGTCTGTCGTAATCGCTGCAATGGCATGACTGTTTTCCTGACTCGCTCCACGTTACACCTGCTTCTATTTTAGCCATGTGCCCGCTATTGTGTGTCATTACGCCTGGCGGGCTTATCCTGGGCTAGCCGCCAAACCCGCCTGAGGCGCTGGGAGTGGGTGTCGGCTCAGACTCATTCTTATGGAAAATCCAGGGTCCGCCTTCCAGGCATTGGATTTGCTTGAAATCGTTGCCCAGCGGGTAGACGTACCACGTATACTGACCTTCATCCGGCAAACTCTCCGTGAGATCAACGGTCGCGTTCTGGCGCAGCTCGACAAGCTGCTCGTAGGTGGTGCCGTCGGGCCGGAAGATGCGGAGCAGACTCTTGGGCGACTCCGGTCCGCGCCAGTTGAACGTAATCGTGCCGTCGGCGGGCACGGTGAACATGCCGTTGAAGGGCGTCAGCGCTTCCCAGGCATCACACGAGATTTGCTCGACCGGCTGGGCGTCGCCCGGCACGCGCAAGACCTGCCCCACCGTGATCATGTTCTTGTCGGTGATGCAGTTGGCCGCCGCCAGATCATCGACCCAGATGCCATACTTGTCCGCGATGCGCGACAGGGCGTCGTCAAACTGCACGGTGTACGTCAGCTTCCAGTCCTTGCGTGGCTCACAACCGGGTGTCGTTGTCGGCGTAGGGGTCTCAAGCCCTTGCAGCCCTGGGATCGACACGTTGACCTCGGAGACGGAAGTCGGCGTCACGGAGGGCACCAGGGTGGGCACGGGCGTAGATGTCGGCGGTTCGAAGGTGGGCGGTGGCAGCAGCGTGGCTGTCGCCGTCGGCAGCGGCGTAACAGATGCCAGAATGACTCGCCGGGATTGCATCTCGACGCTCATCTGTGTAGGTGGGGCGGCGGGTATGTCTTGCGCCGATTGGGCTAATGACAAGTCAGACGTGCCCGGTGATCCATGATATGAAAACAGCGCGCCGACCGCCATCGAGCCGATAACGAGCATCATCCCAATCATTAGTTTCCCGATAGTTCTAAACATACCTCATCACTCCGTTGTGATTGTTCCGGTTCGGACTCAAGATCGGTGGTGCGCTTGATGACTTTGCCTTCATGCAGGTCGTATACCGTGTCCACAAACTCCGCGACCAGGGGATCGTGCGAGACAATCAAGAAGGTCGTGTTTTCGGCGGTGGCAATGCCACGAAACAGCGCCAGCATGCGCCGGGTCGTGCCCATGTCGACGCCACTGGTCGGCTCGTCGGCCAGAATCAATTCAGACTGCAACGCAAGCGCGCGTGCGATGGCGATTCGTTGCCGCTGTCCGCCGCTCAGCTCCTCCGGCATATGATCGGCCCACGCGGTCAGCCCTACGGCAGCCAGCGCCGCCCGTGACCGTCTGCGCCGCTCGAAAAAGCCCAGGTGCGGCAGGCGCAGCGCCAGGTCGATATTCTCCAGCGCGGAATAGGTGGGCAGCAGCGTCGAGCTTTGAAAGATGAACCCGATCTGCTTGCGGCGCAGCTTGGACCGCCGCCCGTCGCTCATGCGCAAGATATCCTTTCCCAGAATTTCGATTTGGCCCGCGTTGGGGCGATCCAGCGCGCCGATCAGGTTGAGCAAGGTCGTTTTTCCGCTGCCGGATGGTCCAAACAGCGCGACCAGTTCGCCCACTCGCACGTCCAGATCGACGCCGCGCAGCACTTCCAGGTCCCCAAAATGCCGTTCAACCCCGCGCACGTGCACGCTCAGTTCGTCCTTCATGAGCGGATTTCCTCCTTGGCGTGGCCATTCGTATGGTGTTCTTTGCGCCAGAAGCGCAGCCCGCGCCCTTTGTGATTGCTGTGCGGCAGGATGTCTTGCAGCACCGCGTCCGTATCATCGACGAGATCGTGCTCCGGGCGCAGCAAGACGCCCTCAGGCCGAATTTCGACCGTGATCCGGGCGGCCTCATCCAGCTGAGAGCGCACCGCTTCCGGCAGTTGGATGCGCCCGTCGTCGTCCAGTGTGGGCGTGGCTTCCTTGGTGGCATGCGTCAGGTCCTGCCCCAGCGCGCCATCCCGCAGCGTCAGCGTGCGATCGGCGAAGGCGGCCATTTCCATATCGTGCGTGACCATCAGGATGGTCAACCCGTAGCGCTGGCGCAGGTCACCGATCAACTCCATGACCTGCACGGCGCTGTGATGGTCGAGCGCGCCGGTCGGCTCGTCAGCGAGCAGCACCTGCGGCTGGTTCGCCAGCGCGACCGCGATCGCGACGCGCTGCTGCTGCCCGCCCGAAAGCTGCATGGGCCGTTTGTGGGAGTGATCTTTCATGCCCACCGCGTCCAACAGTTCTTTGGCGCGGCGGCGGCGCTCCCACCAACCTACGCCCGCCAACATCATCGGCAGCGTGACGTTGCGCAGCGCGGAGCGGTGTGGCATCAGATTGCGGTTGACCTGCTGCCATACAAACCCGACCTGATGCAGTCGATACTCGGCCAGCTTATGTCCTTTGAGATCGATCAGGTTGGTACTGCCCACGGTCAGACGCCCGGCCGTCGGCGTATCCAACCCGCCCAACAAATTCAGCAGCGAGCTTTTGCCCGCGCCACTTGGCCCGACGATCGCCACCATTTCGCCGCGCGCCATGGTAAAGTCGATCCCACGCAGGGCTACGATCTCGTGATCGCCGACGGTAAACGCCCGGACGACGTTCTTGCAGTTGATGAAAACCTGTCCATTGCTGCCGTTAGTTGCCACAACCGGTTCCTTGTCTCGCCGCCGTTACGGGGCTATGACGACATCACCTTCAGAGACGCCGCTCACGATTTCGACGCGGTCGTCTGTTTGCAGACCCAACACGACATCGACCGTACGCGGCCCATCAGGCGTATCCAGCACGACGAACGTGCGGTTCTGGAACGTGCGGATCACGCTAGGCGGCAGCCACAGCACGTCCTCGCGCGTTTCCAGCGGCATCGTCAACCTGGACCAACTGGTTTTCGGGCAGGTTGGACAGCGACGCGGCGACGCGCGTGGTCTGGTCGGCGTCACGGCTGCTCAGAGGGATGCTGCGCACTACACAGCCCACCGCCGTATCAGGCTGGTTCATCACCTGGCACGCGCCCACCATGCCCACGCTGAGCTGGTTCGCATCACTGATCGCCAGGCTCGCGATGACCTCTTTCGGTTCGGGCAGCCCGATCGTGATCACAGCCTTGAAAGCCTGGACTGCGTCGCCTGGGGAGATGGATATTTCAAGGATCACGCCATCAATGGGGGCGTAGAGCGACGACTGCGCGATCTTGGCGTTGATCGGATCGACGTTGAGCTGGGCCGACCGCACCGACTCGTCCTGCACGCCCTGCGAAGCGGCATCTTTGGCGCGCTGAAGCGTAAGCTCCGCCTGGACGACCGAATTTTCGGCCTGCTGGACGGAGTATTGATATTTGTCGAAATTCTGCGCTGCCGAAAAATAGCTGATCTGCGCGCTCTGAAGCTGGTTTTGCGCACTGATCACCTGCTGGTACGCATTGTCCACAGATGAGGCGGAACTTTCGGGGTGACTGAGCGCATCGCGATAGCTGCGTTGGGCGTTGTCCAGACTCTGCTGGGCGGAATCAAGCTGGAGGCGCGACGAGGCTACCGAGGTCCAGGGGCTGCCTGCTTTGGTGTTCTCAAGCGAGATGCGCGCGTTGGCCAGCGAAATCTCCGCGTTCTCCACGCTCTGGAGACCGCTGTCGGTGCTGCTGCTGACGTTCGACTGAGCGGTTTCTAAGTTAATCATGGCGCTCGCCAATTGGTTTTGCAGATCGGTGATGTCGAAGTCCGCCAACAGGTCCCCCGCGTTGACTGCGTCGCCGCGTTTGACCGTCACCTCGCCCACCGTACCCGCGATCGGGAAGGACAGTGCCATCTGGTCACGTGGCTGCCAGCGCCCGGTAAACGTAAAAACGTTCTCGACGTTCCCGCGCTGTACAGGATAGGTAGGCCGCGCCGCGATTTCTGCGGTAGGCACTGGAGTCGAGGTGGGGTTGGACTGCGCCCGGACGGCCGCATCCGACGGCCCTGGTCCGGCAGAGGAGCAGGCAGTTGCCGCCAACACCACCAGCAAGCAAGATCGCTGCAATCTGTAGTTTCATCGCGTCATTGTCCTTCTTAAGCGTCACCCAACTTCACCAGCGTTGAAACATGTTGGCGGCTCAGCAACAGGGTCGTCAGCACCGTGACGCAAAACAGCACTGCCGCAAAAACCGTATACACAAAGATGATGTCACTCCAGGCGACCCGCACCAGATAGGGCGGCAGCCCACCGCTGAAGTCCAGCAGTGGCAAAAACAACAGCGTGGTGCCCGTGCCGATCAACGTGCCGCCCACGATTCCACCCAGCGCCGCGATGCCCTGTGAGGACAGCAGATAGGACGCTACCGTGCCGCCGCTCATGCCCATCGCCCGCAGCGATCCCAACTGCACCGCCTGCGTGCTGAACGAGGCCGTGCTCTGGATCACACTGCCGACCAGGGTCAGCAGAATGGCCGACACGAAGCCCACCGACAGAAACCCCAACACGCCGCGCCGCGTCGGCTGGGTTTCCGCCGCGAAGATTTCCTGGGCGGGATCGAGCCATTGCAGCACGGGGAAACCCTTCTGTTCGGCCTGCGCCAACACGGCGTTACCATCCGCACCGGGCTCGAGCCGGAGCCACATGTTATAGGGCAGCTCGGTGCCGACCAGCTCGAAGATCGGGTCGAGATTAGTGATCGCGAAGAAACCCTGCCGGGGATCCAGCGTCGGGAAATAGTCGACCAGTCCGACGATGGGCACCGTCTCCTGGTACCACGTATTGAGCGCCGAAATTTGCAGCGTGATTTCCTGCCCGACCGCCAGCTTATACTCGGCGGCTGTTTCAGCATTCAGCAGCACGCCGGTGCGGTTGCCCGCCAATTGGTTCAGCAGATCGGCCAGCGGCTGCGCTGGCGTAGTCGTTGCGGAAATAGGCCACCGCCGCCATCTCTGCGCGATCAACCCCCAACACAGTACCCGTCACACGCTGGCCGGGCAAAGTGATCTGCGCCTGGTAGCGTCCTACGCGCGACACGGCGTACACGCCGGGAATCTCCATCAGGTCGCTGGCCGGGAGCGAATTGTAGCCGACGACGGTCAGGGTCGTGCTGCCATCCGAGGCCGTACCTTCTTCGGTCTGGGCATCGGTGGCGACGACCAGTACCCGTTCCGCACCCACGTCGTACTGAATCACGTCTCGCAGGCTGCGATCGAGCGTGCTCGCCATCGACGCGGTAAACCCGATCAGGCTCAGCGTGAAGCACATCATCAGCAGCGTGCCGCGATAGCGCCCGATAGAGCGCGTCAGCTCGCGCAGGGCCATCAACAGCGCGATATTGCTGGTGATCCCGATCAGGCGCGCGCCAATGCCGAGTAAAAACGGGTAAACACGCAGGAACAGCAGCGTAAGTCCCAGCGAAAACAGCGTCGGCGCGAGAAAGACCAGCGGATCGGCGAAAGGATTTTCGGCGCCCGGCGTCCAGCCCACCCTTGGCTTGCAGGGAATAGAAGACGTAACCCGCCGGGACCAGCAGCATCAGGTCGAGGTAGATGCGCTGCCACCACGCCTTGCCAGACCGCGCCTGCGCGCGTTTGAACTGGTTGATCGATTGGCCGGTGGTGCGCCACGCCATATACAGCCCGCTGCTGGCGGCCAGCAGCCCCGTCACCGCACCGATCAGAATCGCGCGCGTCGTGAACAACACATCGAGCGGCGGTGTATCGGCGTTGAAGGTCAAAAAGGACGAGGTGCGCCCGATCAACTGCACGACTGGCGGCGCCGCCATTATGCCGATCCCCAGGGCCAGCCCGGCCAGGATCAGCCACATCATGGCGTGCAGCCCCAACAGTTTGCGACGGTTCATCCCGCGGCTGCTGAGCGTGACGTCTTCCTGCTGCTGGCTGCTGACCAGCATCCCCGCCAGCATCGTGACAAAGTAGAAAATCAGCCCGGCGACCGGCATCACGACAATCACAAGCTGCTGCGTCAGTTGGTTAACCTGTTTGTTAAACGCCTTCAGCCCGTCTTCAGGTGACAGGTCCAGCCGCATGCCCGGCAGAACCGACGCCACCGCGCGCCGCCCGTCCACGATCCCATTGAGCAGACCGCCCACGTCCGAGGTGCGCAAGCGTGCTGCCGTCGAAAATGAGCTGCCAGTCGGCTTCTTCGACCGGCTTGTCGACACCGTCGAGCGCCGTCCACAGATCATCGGCGGACATCAAGAACGCCTGATCGAAGAACTTTGGCGTCAAAATCCAGGACGGATCGTTGGCGTCTACCGGCGACCACAACGCCGCGATCACCAGCGTGACCGGTTTCGAGGTACCGGGCTTGGTGGCAGTCAGTGTGTCGCCTACTTCCAGCCCGGTCTGGAACAGCATTTTCTCCGCCATCAGGACCGGAATCGGGGTGTTGCCATCGGCATCTGGGGCGGGAGCTTCGGCGGGCCACTGTCCGGACACGATCTCCATCTGGGAGTCCGCGCCGTCGAGCGTGCCCAGCGTATAAACGCCCATCGCGGCGGGCGGAGTGCTCTTGCGGGTGACGTTCCAATTGCCGCCGCTGACAAAACTGACCTGGCGCTGCACCGGCAGTCCGATCGCGTTGGTAAACTGGTTCTCGATCGCGCCGGTTGCCGCCTCCACCGTAGACGCCGCGATCGTGCCCTCCCAGCTTCCCAGATAGCGAAAGCGAAAAGCGTAGGGCGGATCGGACAGATTGTTGGTCAACAGGTTGGTGTTGACGGCGTCGACATACAGCGTCAGGCTGAGCGCCAGCGTCGTCGCTGCCGACAGCCCTACCAGCGTCCAGAACACCAGGACCCGGTGCTGCCAGAGACGTTCCAGGGCAAACAAGAACAGATCAAACAGGCGGCGCATAAGGTTATTCTCTTCGCGTTCAGCAGCGAGTGGGGATCATGCTTACCAGCCTGATTCCCACCCGCATCGAGACCATAAACCGTGACGTTAGTTCAGGACGAAGGTCGGATCAACACTCGTGGCACAGGTGCGGATCTGGTCAAAGAGCGCGCCCTGCTGCTGTTGAGTGGTCGTTGAAGTGTCGACCGTCATACCCTGGACGCAGTCCATGTAGGCCAGAGTGGTATTCTGGGCCTGGGACAGCTCGTAATCGAGGTCCGAGCCGTTCAGGACGTAGTTGTCGAACGCCTGTTTGAGCCAGTATTCCTGGATGAAATCGAGCGCCAGAGCCCCGCCGCCGGTCGTAATGGCCGGGAAGACGATCGTATTGGGCGAGCGCAGCAGGCTATCAAGCTGCTGGTAGACCTGCGCAACCGTCGCGCCTTGCGACGCGACCACCGTCGGATCGTTCACGAGCGATTGGCGCACCGGCATTCCCGAGAACAACTGCGGGTTGCGCGCGACTTCACTCAGGAAGCCATAGGTCGCTTCGGGGTTTTGGGCCGTCGCGCTGATGTAGCCGGTGGTGATCGTGTAGGACACGACGCCGTACTGCTGGCCCTGCGGATAGGTCGTCGTCAGCAGCGTGGTAGCGTTGGACGCCCCTGGCCTACCCTGTCTGAAGCCTCTGAACTGGTTAAGGCTGCTGGTGGTGATCGCGGCCCCGGCGTTGTCATTAAAACCGCCGCCGAACGTGGACTGACCCGAGTAGCTGATATAGCCGTTCACAGCCAGATCGAGTACCTGCCGGATAGCATCTTCCGTCGTCGGATCAGTGAAGTTGATGGTTGGCGGGTCAGTGCGGTAATCCATCGGCAAGCCGCCATAGGCACCGATCAACATCATCAGGTAAGAGCCGAGCGGGTCGAAGGCGACAAACGGCGTCGGATCGGTGTCGTAGGGTTTGAGCATACGCAGGGCGTCGTTGAACTGGTCAACGGTCCAACCGTTGGTTGGCTCCGGGACCCCAGCCTGCTGGAATAACTGCGGGTTGTATTCCAACACCGCCGGCTCAATCGCCAGCGGCAGCGCCCACGTCTTGTTATCGACCTGAAGCTGCGCCAATGTATTGCCGATCACGTCATTGCGATCGAAGGTCGGATCCGTATCGATCAACGGATCCAGATTGAGGACCGTGCTCAGATCGCTCGATTGCACCACGTTGCTGGGCAGAATGATGCAGTCATATGACTCCGCGAGCGTGGCCAGATCCGTACCCTGAACGGCGACCAGATTTACTATGCCCACATCCGGGTTATTGCTGACAAAGTCGGAAATGACCTGATCCCATTGATCCTGGTTAGGCAGGTCGGAGCCGGGGCCACGCCCACCAAAGCCCTGGTTGAGCGCGCAGTTCAGCGCGATCTGGCCGGGAGCCAACGTGGGGGCAGGCTCGGGCGGAGTCACGTACAACATCTCGCTGCCGTTGCGCGCCTGCGCCGTCTGCTCGTCGGAAACGGCCTGCGACTCGACCAACTGGAGCGCACTCAGCGCATCAAGGCTGTTCGACGACATTTGATTCAGGACATTGGTCAGGTAAGACGCATAGCGCAGCTCGGAGACAGGCAACCCGACCGTCAAGCCTTGATCGACCACTGGCTGGATAACCTCAGGAACCGACTGCTGCCCGTTGAAATTGAAGCCGCCCGGACCGCCGGGACCACCACCCGGTCCGCCGCCCGTGTTCGCGTTGTTGTTGGTGTTGTTTTGCGCCGCTGTGCCCGCCAGGATGTAGCGCGCAGGGGACACACTGAAGGGATTACTGGCCAGCTCGGAACGTTCCGTGAGGAACTTCGCCAGCGCATAAGCCTGATCGGGGTACTGTGTCCCGGCGCTGACGGCGAAGCCCTGCACCGTCAAACCAGCCACGCCACCCGGCAGCAGTGAGGCTTCCCGCACCGTCGTCGTGTTGTTGTTATTACCGGGCCGGAAGCGCCGCGACGAATAGCCGTTCACGCCCGTGATCGTCAGCGGAATATCCTCTCCACCACCGCCACCGCCACCGGTAGCAACGACGCCATCCTGTTCCAGCTCGTACCACGTTTCCAACAGCGGCTCAAGCGCGGGATCGCTGAGCGTCGGAGCGTTGGGCATGGTCGTCGGGTCGTACAGGCCGCTACCCAACAGTGAGCGCAAAAACAGCGTGAGGTTACTGCCGCCCGAATTGGTGGTCATGCCCGCCGTCGCGACGGTGCCATCGCTGTTGTACTGGGTGAGCGCGCGCGCGGCGTTGGCGAAATCATCAATCGTCCAGCGCTCGTTCGGGTACGCCAACCCGGCGTTGTCGAACGCGGTGGGATCGTAGGTCACCAGAATGACATCGGTCGACAGCGGCAGCGCCCAAATCCCGTTATCCCACTGGTAGGACTGCCAGACCGCCGAATAGAAATCATCCGGATTGATGTCAGGATCGCTCATGACGAGCGGAGACAGGTCAAGGTAATAACCGGCCTGCGTATCTTCTGTCGTCAACGTGGTTGGATCGATATACAACACATCCGCCGTTGTCACCTGGGTTTTGGTGTTGTCCAGATGGGTTGAGATGTCAGAAGCGCCGCCGAATCCGAAGAAGCCGGTATCGGTGAAGTTGAGGTAGACCGTCACGCCGGGATACTGCGACTCAAACTCGGCCAGCAGATCGGGGGTAAGCGTGTTTTCCCACAGGTTCGGGACGCTGAGAGTCAGAGCGATGGTCGCTTGAGCCTGCGCGGGACGCGCGGACTTCGGAACAGCGAAGGCCGTTACCAGCAGGGTCAGGATCAGAATTGTCGAAATAGCGAACCTTTTAATACGCATTCGACCGAGAGTCACGGATATCCTCCTGAAAAAAATACTGCAAAGGGTTACGCGGCATCATCCTTTGCGCGAATTACAGTGCCATTACAGCCACATTACAGTTCTGAAATATGCCGAAATCTGCCATCATTTCGGGTGAGTTTCATCTCCATAAATCCAAACATCGCTTATTGGACGTATGTCTATATGTAGCGGGTGACCTGTTGACCGGGCTGTCCTGGGTTTCATCGCAATCACCCGCAGTAAGAGCCAGAACGAGCCCGATTGGCACACAAGGAGACGGAAACATGGTAGCTTCAAGACGTGTACGGTGGTTGACTCTTGGTCTGGCGGTAATGCTGCTCGCGGCACTGATCGGGCCGACCGGAGCACAGGCGCAGGATAGTATGAGCTATACCGTTCAGTGGGGCGGGAATGACACATTGGGGCCGTTCCTGGTCGACGCCAACGGCATGACGCTGTACCTCTTCACGAAAGATACCCCCGGCGTCAGCAACTGCTCGGGCGACTGCCTGGCCAAATGGCCCGCGCTAACCGTCGCCGATGGGGAGACGCCCACCCTGGCCGATGACGTCCCTGGACGCATTGGCGTCATCAAGCGCGCCGACGATGGCACGAATCAGGTCGTCTTTAACGGAATGCCGCTTTATTATTGGGTCAATGATTCGGCTCCAGGCGACGCAACGGGACAAAATGTGGGCAACGTGTGGTTTATCGTGAAACCGGCTGACGTATCGCTGGGCGGCAACGCCGATCTGGGGCCGTTCCTGGTGGGTCCAAACGGCATGACCCTTTACCTCTACACCAAGGACACCCCCGGCGTCAGCAACTGCTCGGGCGGCTGCCTGGAAAAATGGCCCGCGCTGCTGGTTGCCCAGGATATGGCGCCGACACTCGAACCGGGTCTGCAGGGCACACTGGGCACGATCACCCGTGATGACGGCACAATCCAGGTCACGTATGACGACATGCCGCTCTACTACTGGGTCAACGACATGGCTCCCGGTGATGCCACCGGTCAGAACGTCGGCGAGGTGTGGTTTGTCATCCAGCCCAAGACGTTGGAAATCGGGCAGACCGACGAACTGGGTTCATTCCTGGTAGGGCCCGACGGCATGACGCTCTACCTCTACACCAAGGATACCCCCGGCGTCAGCAACTGTTCGGGCGGCTGCCTGGCCAAGTGGCCCGCGCTGCTCGTCCCAGCAGGCCAACAGCCAACCGCTGTGGACGGTGTCATGGGCACAGTGGGCACCATCACCCGCGATGATGGCACCACCCAGGTAACCTACAACGACATGCCGCTTTATTACTGGGTCAACGATGTTGTGCCCGGCGATACCACCGGTCAGAACGTCGGCGAGGTGTGGTTTGTCGTCGCTCCGTAAGGCGTAATCGGACATCACAGTCCGATCAATAAATCTGCGTAGGGGTTCGTATACGGGCCTCTACGCAGTTTGTTTGTATCGCCGTATTGGAAAGATAGATTGGCGTGGATGTAACGTCCGCCCGAATTTCACATCGCGTTAGCTGAGAGGTACGCTGAGGACACGCGGCCCGGTCGGCTGGTCGGCGTAAGGACTGCCTCCGACCGGTTCTAATGAGACCCCCACCGCCCTGTAGTCTGCGATGGGCTGCGCGAAGGGCACCACGACGAACACCGTCTGCGAGTCATGCCCCCAGAACAGCCCGCCGCTGGTACGGGTGCCGCTGGCGTCGATAAGCCACATCTGGAAGACCTGATCTTCACCAATCACGGGCAGATCGCCCACGCGCATCACAGCCTGCTTGCCGTCGTGCGAGACCACAATATCGCCCCATAGATCTTCCGAAACATCACCGGGGACCACGCTGTAGCGGCTGGCACCCTGTTCAGACAGCAGCCGGGTATAAATATCGGCTGGGCTGGGCGTGGATTCGGGTCCCGGCGCGGAGGCAATCCGCACGATCGCCAGTCCGGCAACGATCACAGCGCAGATCGCCGCCGCGAACAGCGCCACGCGCACCCGGCGCGAGGACCATTTCGGCGCGGCACTCGGCGGGGCGGGCGCTTCTTGCGCGGCGGGGGCAGCCTGGCGGCTGGCGGCCAGGCGCCGCCGGAGATCGGCTTGCAGATGGTCGGGCGCGCTGTGCAGCGGCGCAAGCGCGACAAGCTGATCCGCTACCGCGCGGTACTCCGCCAGAATCGCCTGGGCTTCGGGGTCCGTCTGGATCCAAGATTCAACCTCCACTCGGTCATCGTGGTCCAACGCCCCGATCGCGTAAGCCGGGATAAGTGTGAGCAGTTCTGTTCGATCCATTGGTGACATAACTGGCTAATTTCGTCTGCCCGTGACACGTTTCACAAGTTCAGCTATTTTATAGTACGTTCATTTATCCCGATTCGGATTGCTCTCAGGTTCCGACAACCAGGCATCCCTGAGTTTTTGCATCCCTAACCGGATGCGCGTTTTGACCGTGCCCACCGGCTGGTCGAGCGCGTCCGCGATCTGGCTGTGCGAAAGTCCATAGAAATACGCGAGTTCGATCGCCTGGCGCTGCTCACGGGTGAGCGCGTTCATGGTTGTCAGCAGCGAATAACGCAGATCGTGATTGTCCTGAGCAGTCAAAACCCGCTCCCACGTGTCGAGATCGGCATCCACATACACCGGGTCCTGCATCGGATCGCGGCGCTGCCGCCGATACATATCGATTGCGAGGTGCCGCGCGATCGTCAACAGCCAGGATGCAAACGATCCCCGCTCCGAGTTCGTAAGTTTCGGCCTTGTTCCACAAGCGCATGAAGGTGTCTTGCGTGACTTCCTCTGCTGCCATGCGGTCATTCAGCGTGCGGTATGCTACCGAATACACCAGATTGGCGTACTGGGCATGCAGGGTGACCAGAGCATCCTCATCCCCTGTGTGGATTTGTTTTAGCAGTTCAGACAGGTCCGGGCTGGGTGGCGTCATGCCAGACTCTTATTTATAGGACACCATGAGCTTACTAGTTTAATTGTCGCATATTTTGTCAAACCGCACCTGATGACTACCAACAGCATCACGTTTTCAATACCCAATTAGCGCGCACGGAATCAGTCATATAGGGTAAAATACTCCGTCTGGCTGGTGAAAACGCTCGGAACGTCTAGGCATCAACAGGAACGCTCTATGGCACAGCGCACTATGTGGTGGCAATCAGGCATCATCTACCAGATTTACCCACGCTCATTTCAGGACAGCAACCACGATGGCATCGGGGATCTGCCGGGTGTCCTTCAGCGCCTGGATTACCTCGCGAGTTCTGAATATTGACGCCCTCTGGCTGTCACCCATTTACCCGTCGCCCATGCACGATTTCGGCTACGACGTGGCCGATTACGTGGGCATCCATCCCATGTTTGGCACGATGGACGACTTCGACGCCCTGCTGGCCGCCGCCCACGCGCGCGGGCTTAGAGTGCTGCTCGATCTGATCCCGAATCACACCTCGGATCAACATCGCTGGTTCGTCGAAAGCCGCAGCAGCCGCGACAACCCCAAGCGCGGCTGGTATTTCTGGCGCGATCCCGCGCCCGACGGCGGACCGCCCAACAACTGGCTGAGCTTCTTCGGCGGACCTGCCTGGACCTTCGACGCGCACACAGGGCAGTATTACCTGCACCAGTTCGTCTCGCAGCAGCCCGAGCTCAACTACCGGCACCCGGACGTCCTGCCAGGCATGCTCGACCACATGCGTTTCTGGCTGGACAAAGGCGTCGACGGCTTCCGGGTCGACGTGATGTGGCTGATGATCAAAGACGAAACCCTGCGCGACGAGCCAGTCAACTCGGCCTGGGACGGCGTCAACCCGCACGCGCAGTTCGAGCACGTCTACACGCAAGATGTGCCCGGCATTCATGACGTCGTGCGCCAGATGCGCTCCGTGATGGATGAATATGAAGAACGCGTGTTGATCGGCGAAATCTACCTGCCGATCGAGAAGTTGCTCACCTATTACGGTGTCAACGACGAGGCCCATCTGCCGTTCAACTTCCAGTTAGTGGAGCTGCCCTGGCAAGCGCCGGTCATCCGCGAGGCGATCGCGCGATACGAAGGACTGCTGCCGGATCACGCCTGGCCCAACTGGGTTTTGGGCAACCATGACAGGCACCGCATCGCGACGCGAGTCGGAGCGGCGCAGGCCCGTGTCGCGAATGTCCTGCTGCTGACGCTGCGCGGCACGCCCACCACCTATTACGGCGAGGAAATCGGCATGCACAACGGAGAGATTCCACCGGAATACGTGCAGGACCCGCCCGCCCTCAAAATGCCCGAAATCGCGCACCTGATCGGGCGCGATCCCGTGCGCACACCCATGCAATGGGACGCCAGCCCACACGCCGGATTTACCGCACCGGATGTGCTGCCCTGGCTGCCGGTGTCGCCGGATTATATTCAGCGCAACGTCGCCGCCCAGGCCGCCGATCCTTGTTCTGATCTGGCCCTGTATCGCGCGCTGTCAGGCCTGCGCCGCCGCGAACCCGCTCTGCATGCGGGCGCGATCACCCTGCTGGATGCCGGACCAGATCACGCGGACGTGCTGGTTTACCGCCGCACGGCAGAAGGAGCGGATCTCGTTCCTGGTGGTGCTGAACCTGGGAAGCGCCGCGCACATACTCGATTTGAGCCGCGCCGCGCCCTCAGCGGAGATCGCAATCGCGGCGGACATGCGGCGCGCGGGGGCGGTCGCGTTAGATGCGCTCAGCCTGGGGCCGGACGAAGCACTCGTGCTGCGCCTGCCGTCCTGATCGCCGCATCAGGAGTTGTTTAAAATCATTCAGCGCCAGCCGCGCGACTGTCTCGCGGCTGGCGCTGTTGTGTGGCATCTATGCCTCGGTGGTGCGGCTGCTGTCGCGCACGATGAGTTCGGGCGTGATCAGCACCGATTCCGTCTCGAACGGCTCCTCGGCGCGCTGAGCACTCAGGATACGTTCAAGCATCGCTACTGCCTGGATGCCCACGCCGCGCAGATCGTGGCGCACCGTCGTGAGGGACGGCATGTAGTAGGCGGCTTCGGGCACATCATCAAAGCCGACGACCGCCAGATCGTCCGGCACGCGCCGCCCCAACTGGTGCGCTGCCTTGAGTACCCCCAACGCCATCTGGTCGTTGCTCACAAAAACCGCGTCGAGGTCGGGATTCTGCTCTATTAAGCAGTGAAAGGCGCGCATGCCGCCCGCCGCTGACCAGTCTCCGGCCTGACACAGACTGTCAGGCGCGGCGCTTCCGGCCTCTTGCAGGGCATGCTGCCAGCCGCGCGCGCGTTCCTGGGCTTCCCACCAATGATCCGGCCCGCTGATGCAGCCGATCCGCTGGCGGCCCTGGGCGAGTAGATGGTTCACCGCGGCGCGCGCTCCCGCGTAATTGTCGACGGCCACCACGAAGACATCGCTGCGGCAGTTCATATGCAGAAACACGACCGGCACGGCCAGATCCTGGCTTTGCTCGCAAATCCACTCGCGATTGCGGCCCACTTCTGGCACCGCCCAGATCAGCCCGTCCACCTGCTGCGAGAGCAGGTGACGCAGGGCGGTTTCGCCGGCGTTCGTTTCCGGGTCGGGCAGCAGGCTCGACATCAGCCAGTAGCCCAGGCGGTGCGCCTCGTGCTCGATGCCGGCCATCGTCTGCGACGGGCCGTAGAACTCGATGCCGGTCGTGATCACGCCAAGCACATTACTGCGCCCTTGAATCAGGCTGCGCGCGACTGCGTTCGGCTCGTAGCCCAACTCCGCGATCACCTGCTGCACGTGGCGGCGCGTGGGCAGCGACACATCCGGGTGGTTATTGATCACGCGCGACACGGTCGCGATCGACAGCCCGGCTTCCTTCGCGACGTGTTTGATGGTAATCCGGCTCATGGGCTGCTCCCATCAGGCCGAGACCGGCGGCGGGCTATCCGGCAGCACCGCCGCCGCCGCTGGTCATACCCGTTCAAGGAACTCCGCCAGCCCCAGGGCGTGCAGGCGTTCGGGTGTGGGGACCCCGTTCTCGTCCCAGCCCATGATGCGGTAGTAGTCGTTTAGCATCGGCTCAAGCTCGACGACATGCCCCGCCGCCGGTCCGCTCTCCATCGGCTGCTTGAGATTGCGCTCCGGCAGCGTATCCTGCGGGCGCGTGAACCCTTCGCGCACGTTGAACAGCCGCGCCAGCGTCGACACGCGCTCGCCCAGCCGCTGCAAGTCGGAAGCGGTTGGATAGTCAAAGCCGGTGGCGGCGGCGACCAACTGCCACAGTTCTTTGAGCGACATGCCATAACCAGGGAACAAACACAGGCACGCGCTATCCCAGGCGGCGATATCGGCCTGGTTGTCGCGAAACAACTGCGGCTTGCCCTCGATCGCCAGCGGATCGGCCGCGCCGCTGAACAGTTCGCCCAACGGTGCCCCGCGCAGATGGCAGGCTCCGCGCTCGGAGATGGCGTAGGCCAGCGCGGTGCCTTTGGCCGCGTTGGGATGGTAAGCGGGCATTTCCAGGCCCTTAACCTGCATGGCAAACGGCAGCCCGGCGGGTATACGTTCTGCAATCGCCGCGACGCCCTGCGCCAGCCATACCCCACAGCCCTCGACTTTGGCCATCTTTTCGGCCAGGGCCAGCGCCGCGTCCACATCGCCCCACTGCGGTTCGATGCCGTCCAGGTCGGCAGCGGTCAGCAACCCGCGCTGGAACAGTTCCATCACGAAGCCGATCACGCCGCCCACGCTGATGGTGTCCATGCCGTATTCGTCGCACCACCAGTTGAGCTTGATGATCGTTTCGCGGCTGCCGATGGCGCAGTTCGACCCCAGCGCGTAAATCGACTCGTATTCCGGCCCCTCGATGATCGTTCCATCGCTCAGCGGCTCGGTCCACTTGCCGCACCCAATCGGGCAGCCGAAACACGCATAGTTCTTTTTCCAGTTATTCTCGCGGAAGGCCGTCCCGGAGATGTCGTCGGCCTGCTCGAAGCGCCCGCTTTGGAAATTGCGCGTGGGCAGCGCGCCCATCACGTCGATGATTTCCAGAATATTCGCGGTGCCCTCGCGCGTGAGCATCACGGTTTTGCTCGACATGCGCACGGCGCGGAAGGCGAGTTGCAGCGTGCGATTATACGCCGGCCGCGTCGTACACCTGCACGGACCCGGTGCCGCGCACGGCGATCGCTTTGAGCTGCTTCGATCCCATCACCGCGCCGACTCCGCCGCGCGCCAACGCGCGGGATCTCGTTGAAAATCCCCGCCACATTGCGCTGCTGCTCGCCCGGCGGGCCGATTACCAGCGACTGCCAGTCGTGGCCGAGATCGGTCTGCAGCGCGTGCGTCGCCTCGGGCACGGTCGTGCCCCACAAGTGATCGGCGGGGCGCAGTTCGACCGCGTCATCGTCGATCACCAGCATCACCGGGCCGGACGCCGCCCCCGTGACCACCAGCGCATCATAGCCCGCGTATTTGAGCATCTGGCCCCAGTAGCCGCCGCAGTAGGCATCGAAATAGGTGCCAGTCGCTGGGCTGCGCGTGGTGACTCCGAAGCGTCCAGCGGTGGGCGCGGTCGTCCCAGTCAGCGGACCGGTGTGGAAGATCAGGTGATTGTCCGGCCCCAGCGGATCGACGCCCGGCGCCTGTTCGGTATACAGCAGCCACGCGCCCAAGCCCTTGCCGCCCAACACCAGCGGCATCACGTCTTCGGGCAGAGGTGTGACGCTGATCGCGCCGGTCGTCAGATCAACCCGCAAAATGCGATCACAAAAACCACGCTTCTTCAGGTTCATCGGGCGACCTCCTCAACGGCAAGCGGATCGAAAGCTTTGCGCTCGGCGATAAAAATGGCATCAGTCGGGCAGATGCGCGCGCATTCCGGCTCGCCGCCGCATAGATCGCACACTACCGGGAACCACTCCAGCGATTTGGCAGGAGTGCCGTTGGAGGCGGCAATCTGGATGCCGTCGTCGGAATGGACGATGACTTTGGTGGGGCAAATCGCGACGCATTCCCCGCAGTTGTCGCAGCGATCGGTCAGCAGTTCGACCGCGCCACTGTCCGGGTGCCAGCGTAACGCCTGCGTCGGGCAGACGTCGATGCATTTCTTGCACAGCGTGCAGAACATGACCTTGTGCTGCCCGGGATGGTTGCCCGCCTCGATACGCAGCCGCGCCAGATGCGTGCTGTAGTTACCCTCATCGTGCTGGGCCACGCAGCCCACCACGCATAGATTGCAGCCCGTGCACAGCGCCGGGTTGGCTTTGAGCCGGATATAATCCCAGGTTTCGCCACGCAGC
The DNA here is from genome assembly GCA_963826505.1 of uncultured Chloroflexia bacterium. Taxonomy (GTDB): domain Bacteria; phylum Chloroflexota; class Anaerolineae; order Aggregatilineales; family Aggregatilineaceae; genus CAWGXG01. Next base: position 1,222,076 of record CAWGXG010000007.1, on the reverse strand, counting down.
GCTTCGTCTACGGACCAGCCCGCATGCGCGACCTTGATCAACTGTTCGATCATGTGTTTGGGATCGGGTGACTTGGTGACGTTGCGCCCCATCAAGCACCCGCTGCACCCGGCTTCCAATCCCTCCGCGAACAGTTCGAGCGCGTCGCGCTCGTTGTCGGAGCGCGCGCCGCCCAGCACCAACACCGGCACCTGGGACACATCGACCAGCGTGCGGAACGATTCGACATCGCCCGTATAAGGAATCTTCAGCGCGTCGGCCCCGATCTCGACGGCCATGCGCGCGCCCAGCGTCAGCAGCTCGACGACATTCGCGCCGGTCACCTGCCCGCCGTACGCCAGCGGCTCGATGATGCACGGCAAGCCGACCGCGCGGCATTCTTCCACGAAACGCGCGCATTTCTCTACGCCCTGCGCTTCCAGCCGGTCGCTGTAGCCCAGAAACAGGTAAATCGTGATGGCCGACGCGCCCAACGCCAGCGCCTGTTCTGCCGTGAGGATTTTCTCGTTGAGCAGCAAACGCTGCGGCACTGCGTTCGCCACGTTGGACGTGCCCAGACGCGGCATATTCATCCAGTCCGCGCGCACGATCAGCGCGGGGCCGTCGCGTCCCTGGAACAGCGGCGCCAGGCGCTGCGCCTGGCCGGGACTGACCAGGATACCGTCGGCCCCACCCTGGATCACCGCTTCGGTGATCGTGCGCAGGTTGACGACGTTGGCGGTGACATCGCTCATATAGCCGTGATCGGCGGCCACGCACACCGCGCGCCCGTCGCCATGCCGGTTGAACAGTCGATCCATGCGGGCCTGCAAACCTGATTTCATAGCGGGCCTCCTATGCCGACTCAGCGACCGGCGCATGCACCAGCGCGCGGAACTGCTGCGCGGTGCCTGCCGGGTCGGGTGCGGCGAACAGCCGCTCGTCCAACCAGACGCCGACCGCGCCCAGGTCCAACGCGGCGCGCACATCGGGATGATCGGGATCGCAGCCGTCAGGCGCGAGCCACACCGGCAGATCGTCGGCCATTTTCATGATCGTCTTGAACGAGTCCGGGCCCGGCCAGGGGATCACGACGCCGCTCGCGCCGCCTTCTAGCGCATACGACACGCCCAGCTCGATCGCCTTGCCGCGCAGCACCACGCGCGACCCGGTCGGCTGCACGTCCACGCATCAGCGGCAAGCCCTTATCCGCACCATCCAGCGCCAGCTGCACGGTGTGCTTCAGGCATTCGGCTTCGATCGCCTCGGCATAGCCCAGCAGGAAATGGATCACGGCGGCGCTGCCCCCGGCATCGAGCGCGCCCGCGGCGTCTACCAACCGAGCATAATGCACCGTCTCCGGCGGCAGGACGAAGTCCTCGCCGCGCAGCGCGTTAGTCCAGTCCGCGCGCACCAACAGCGCCGCATCCTGGCGGGTGCGGTGTGTCAATTGGCGGGCCTGTCCAGGGCTGGTCACCACACCGTCCACGGTAGTCAGAATTGGCAGCACAGCCTCGCCGAAATGTTCTAGTCCAGGCCGCACACCCAACACCAACCCGACGCTAGTATCCACGATCAGGCTGCGCCGGTCGGCCGGGTTCACAAATTCCCTCAAGCGGTAAGTATTCAAAGCGCCCTCGTCCCTAACACTATGCGCCCGATGCCGTTCTACCCCCGGCATCGCCGCGCTGCTTATCGAAATGTCGCCACATCGCGTAAATAGGATTGCATGAGCGGCCACAACTGCTTGTAATGCGCGTAGCGCTCCATATAGCGCTGGTGCCGTGTCAAATCAGGCTCGAAATGACGGTCCAGCGTGACCATCGCGGCAGCGCCTGCGTGGAACGACGCAAAGACGCCGCTCCCCACTCCAGCGATGATCGCCGCGCCTAGCGCGCCCGCCTCGGTGATGGCCGGGCGGCTGAAAGGGCTGCCCATAATGTCAGCGCACATCTGCACCCACACGTCCGACTTGCTGCCACCGCCTACCGTCCGGTAATCGTTGATCGTGATGCCGGTAGCGGGCAGGGAGTCTACACATTCTTTCAGGTAGTAGCCCGTACCCTCCACAATCCCCTTGAGGATTTCGCCGCGCGGCGTGTCCAGCCGTAACCCGACCATGACTCCGCACGAATCGCTGATGAACTCCGGCGGCCCGGTCGCGGAGAAATGCGGCAGTACGAGCACGCGGCTGGGGGCGTCGGACAGTTCGGCAAACAGCGCCGTGTAGACGTCTTCCCCAGCAGCGCTCGCCAGGCGGTGATCGGTCGCTGCGAACGTGTCGCGGAACCATTTCACGACCGAGCCGCCGTGATTGTAGAGGAACGACACGAAACGCCCCGGCACGGCGTGATGTTCCGTGTTCAGACCGCGCGCGATCATGGCGTCTGAAGCGGAACGGGTCGTAAACACCGGCGTGATGCACAGGTACGTGCCCAGCCCGTAGACCGCGCTGCCCGGCTCGATCACACCGCAGCCGACCGCGTTGGCGCATTGATCGTGCGCGCCCGCCACGATGATCGTGCGCGGCGACAGCCCCAGCTCGACGGCAATGTGCGGCGCGACCGTTCCCAACGGCGTGCCGGATGGGACGGTGCGGGGCAGTTTGTCCAGGTCGAGGCCGGTCTGCGCGACCAATGCGGCGGACCACGTCTCCGCCGCGAGATCGAACAGCAGCGTCCGGTTCGCCAGAGAGTAATCCGCCGTCGGCTCAGCGCCCAGCATGAACGCAACGAACCCGCTCCAATGCAGGAAATGGTCGGCCCGCTCGTACAACGCGGGCTGGTGCGTTTTGACCCACTTGATTTTGGTCAGGCTGTAGTGGTTGCCGAGCGTATTACCGTTGATGGCATACAGGCGCGCGTCGTCCAGCACGCCCCCCAACTCATCCAGAAATTCCTGGCCGCGCACGTCGAAGTTGAGCAGCGACGGGCCAAGAATGGTGCGATCCGCCGTCACGGGGACGACCGCCTCGCCCATCGACGACACCGCCAGCGCCTGGATCGACGCGGCGTCGGTCTGCGCGGTGACCTCGCAGATCGCCTCTTTGACCAGCGTCCAGACGGCGGCGGCGTCCAGTTCTGCCCAACCGGGCTGCGGGCGCTGCGTGTCGTATTCGCGGTAGGCCGAGCACAGCATCTGGCCTTCGGGCGAAAACAGCGCCACCTTGCACCCGGTCGTCCCGGCGTCGATGCCTAACAGCGTCATGGCGACACCTCTTGCCCGGTCACGCTGGCGCGTATGCCCGTGTTGCCCAGGTGATCGCGGATCAGGCGCGTCGTCTCGCGATAGACCGCGTCCTGCGCCGCGCTGATCGTGCCCGTGGTTTGGTACGTCCGCTCATACGCCTGCCGGATTTCGGACGCGATATTGATCTTGGCGATGCCCTTCTTGACGGCGGCCAACACGTAGTCGCGCTGGATGCCGGACCCGCCGTGCAGCACCAGCGGAATACCGGTCGCGTCCCGCAGCCGGTCCAAGTGATCGAGATTCAGGCGCGCGGCGACCTTTTTTTCGTCCTTCTTCACGCCCGAAATCGCGCCGTGTATACTGCCGATAGCCACCGACAGCCAGTCGCAGCCAGACTCATGCACGAAGCGCGCGGCCTCGTCCACCCGCGTGAAGCCCCGCCCGGTTGCGAACAGCTCCTCATAGTCAAGCTCGGGGCCGGATTCGTGGCCCAGAACCGCGCCCAACTCGGCCTCACACGCCACCCCGGCGGCGTGCGCGACTTCCACCGCCTGCCGAGTGATCGCGATGTTCTCGTCCAGGGACAGCCGCGAGGCGTCGATCATAACCGAATGGTAGCCTAGATCGACGGCGCGTTGAATGATCGGGAGCGCGTCCACCCGTACGCCGTCCTCGTCGATCACCGGAACGTGATCGAGATGCAGGCGCACATAGTCCGGGCGCTGCCAGCGTTGGAACTCCGCCAACACCGCCTCCAACCCGCCTGCCTCAAACTTGAACCATTCCAGGCGCGCCGTTTCGATCAGCGCAAACGAGTCTTGGTCGACAACCGCCTGGATCACCGGCTCTACCATCGGCAGATAGGGCACGTTGAAGGCCGGGATCGCGATTCTGGCCCGGTATGCGCGGCCGATGAGGGCGGCTGACGATTCGGCAGAGGTTTCCATCGACACCCCTATTCCCACTGCGGCAGGGCGACATCCTGGCCCAGGTAATAGTCCAGTGCTTCTTTGAGCGGCTGCACATACGCGCCCGGCGTCAGGTTGACGTGGTGGCGATGGCCGTTGCGCATGACGTGCATCAGCACGTCTTCCAGATTTTCGATATGCGCCACGCCCGCGCAGCCGAAGAACTCCGGCGGGATGGCGTCCTGGGTAAATTCGCCGTACCCGAGATACCAGCGCAGCGCGCCGTTATCGCTCATCAGGTTGCCAAAGGTGAAGTCGAACGGCGCGATCCGCCCAACGTTGCAGCCATAGCTCAGCCCTGGTCCTACGCTGTTGATCAGAATGTCGTGATCGGTGATGCGTCCCGGCGCGGCCATCAGTTCCTGCGGCACCGGTCCGCAGTGGAACAGAATGCACTTGTCCTCTTCTTCCTCGAAGTTATTGTTCCAATCCAGGCAGGTGGTCGCTTTGCCGGACGCCCAGCGCAGCGCCTGGAGCGTGACCGCGCTGCCGAGATCGACTTCACAGGCCGCGCCGACGCCCTGGTTATTGAGCGTGCCGACCACCACACACGGCGAAATCCCAAGCTGCTTTTGCAGCTCGATCCAGCAGCGGATCGCGATGGCGTCCATCTGGTATTCGTCGATGATCTCGTCCAGGACGACGCCCAGGCGGGCGATGTTCTGGAAGGCGTTTTCGGGGACAATGCTCCAATCCGCAGTTTCGCGCAGCAGGTTCGCCTTTTCGTCATAGGCGCTGCTGCCGTTCATAGCTTTGACGCGCGCAATGACCTCGGCCATATCCAGCGTTTCGACCGTGATGCCGTGATGTTGCAGCGCCAATTCGTCGATGCGCACCGTCTTAAAAGGTGTCGTTCTGGCCCCGATCGCGCCGACCACCATCCCCCGCATGCCCTTGACCACCCGGCACACGCGGTCGAAATAGTCGAGGTTGGCTTTGAAAGCGTCGCTGCCGGGTTTGACGACATGCGGCTTGAGCGCCGTGTACTTGACGCCGTACTGCCGGAACACGTCCGCGACCGACAGCTTGCCGCAGAACGCGTCGCGCCGCAGGGCAGGGGCCATTTTGTCCATGTCATCGGGATATGCCTGGATCAGGATCGGGACATCCGCCTCTTTCAGCGCCGAGACCGCGCCGGTTTCGTCGCCGAAGTTGGGCAGGCACAGGATCACGCCGTCGAATTTGCCACGATTTGCGCGCAGAAAATTAGCATAGACTTCGCCTTCGCGCGTGGTTTCGACCGCGCCGTGACGCGTCGCTGCCTCGTCGAGCATCAGGACGTCGTGTCCGGCTTCCTTGAGCACGCGGGGCAGCTCGATGCGCGCTTCAGCGATGAGCGAAGCCGGGAAGAACCCGCGATTGCCGAAGAACAGCGCGAAAGTAGACTTGTTGTTTTGCATGGTGTCTCCTTAAACATTTTGATCAAAATCTCTGAAGACGCGGCGGATTGTAAACGTTCTCGGAAACGTTTACAACGATCGTGCCACAAGATATGCGGATTTGTCAATCAGGTCGAAAAACAGCGCTGGGAATGATCCCGGCGCTGGTCGCGGGTACCACTGTTCGCTGTTGACTGAGGGCTGTCTGCTGTTCGCTAATTCGCGGCTGCCGACGCGGTCCCGTCGGGCAGCGTGGCGACCAGCGCGACCTCGCTCAGCAACACGTCATATTGGTGGCCGTCCGCGTAAAACTCGATGTAATCGATGATGCCGGGCCGCTGGCGTTCGGGCCAGTCGGTGAACAGGTTGCCGGATTCGTAGGTATACCACGCATCCTTATTAATCTGTTCGTGAGGCTCCAGGCAGGCGTCGCAGATGCGCCGCCCGACATTGGGCGTGTAATCGGCATAAAAGCCGTGCAGCCAATCGAAGGGGTTGCCGTCCGGATCGCGGTAATGGACGTGGATGATCACCGGGCATTCCGTGCCGAGCACCCCGCACGCGCTCAAACTCGAATAGTGAATCTGCATGGTCACGCGCAGCCGCAACGAGCCGTAGCCGGTCACATCCAGCCCATTCGGACCGCCGGGATACTGCACACAGCGCGTGGTGCCGGGGCCGGGTTCGGGCTGCATCCGCCAGATGTTCACAGTGAGCCGCCCATCGACTTTGATAAAACGGTACTGCCCTGGCGGGCCATCCTGGTTATCGGCTGACGGATCCCAGGCGCAGCTCCACCCGACGGGCCAGGGCGGCAGCGATTCTTTTTCCTCAGACTGGCTGAAATCCCAGTTAGGAAGCAGGTCGATCGGGCCAGGGGTGACCGCCATCGCCTGGGTGGCGGCAGTGATGACCGCCTCCTTGCCCTCGTCAAGATACTGCCCCTGCCGCGCGGCGTTGACCAGAGTGAGTGTGCCCGACCGGACGTTGACAGTCAGCGTATCCGGCGTGCTCTCGATGAAATAATAGCCCTGCTCGCTGATATACACGGAGCCCAGTGCGTTCTCAATCTCGATACGCAGCGCGCGGTGCAGCCCGCCATTAACCCGCACCTCGACGCGCCCATTGATGTTGTTAAGCCGGATCAGGTAGGGGTTATCGCTGAAACTGAAGCGCGGGCGGTTGGCTTTGCGTAATGTCGCCGCGCTGTCATTGCGGAGCAGGATGGTCGCCAGCAGATCGCCGGAATAGGGATCGGAAAACGCGAGATAGCCTTGCGACAACGTATCCGTGCTCAGCGTCTCGTCGTCGGCGACGTGAGTATTGCTGCGCACGGCCTTCTCGTCGGTGGAATCGGGGGCCGCTACGCCAACCGTCCCCTGCCCGACGTGCAGGACGACGTTCAGATTGGTCGGGGATTCAAACAGCAGCCACTGTGTAAAAGCGATAACGCCCATACACATGCCGAAAAACACCACCAGCGCGCCCAGCAGGGTAATCCAGGCCAAACGTTGCGGATTTGACTTCAGCATGATCCCTCATCAACAACGGCCAGCGGCAGTCAGTAGCGAATATGGAAACTCCGGAACTCGCCGGTCGCGTCGCCATAGCTGAGTTCCACATGGTCTACATCTGCCGCCGGAGGCCCGGTGTACAAAAACCGCTCAAAAGCCAACAACGCCTCGCGCGGACCTTCTACTACAGTTTCAACGGTGCCATCCCACATGTTGCGCACCCAACCCGTCAGCCCCAGACGGGCGGCTTCGCGCTGCGTGCTGGCCCGAAAATTCACGCCTTGCACGCGTCCATGGACCACTGCATGCATGCGTTCCGACGGGGAATTGGGGGATGTCATCGCCTCACAAGTTCTCCAGCATTACCGGGTGCGTTCCAGCGCGATTATAACACCCGTCAGGCCGCCGACAAAGGCAGGGCCGCCAGCACCACACCCCGCGCCGACTTGCCCCCGGCTATATGCGCTTGCATAATAGGGGCGGTGCCTATAGACTCGGCGCTGCTGGTGATACGCTGGCCAGCCTGCCGTGGTTTACCGGGCTGTTCCTCACCGTAGCCCGCCCGTTAAGGAGATACTGTGCGTTCGGTACTTAGACATATACGCTATACAGGGCTGTCATTGGTACTGGTAATCCTGTTATCTACGCTGTCGAGCGCCTGCGCAGGCAGCAGCTCATCGAATAATGCCGCGTCCAGCGGCACGACCAACACTATCGCCGTCGCCGCTAACCCGGGCGGCAGCACGCCCGCTGGCGGCAGCCAGGCCCAGGACGAACCCCTGGCCGCCCGCGTGAACGGCGAGCCGATCACCCTGGCAGCCTTCCAGCGCGAGCGCGAGCGCCGCGCGATGGGGTTGGATATTCAACCCGCGACGGCGGCGTCTTTCGACGCACAGGTGCTGGACGCCATGATCGACGAAGTGCTGATGCGCCAGGCCGCCGTACAATATGATATTACTGTCACGGATGCCGACGTTGATGCCGAGTTGGCCGTCCAATCCGATCTGGCGGCAGCCAATGGGCAAAGTTTGGATACCATCGTGAGTGCCCAGTTGTATACGATGGACGAATACGGCGAAGTGATTCGCACCATGCTCATCGCGCAGAAACTGAGCGATGTCGTCGCGGATGTCTCGCCCTACAGCGAACAAGTCCACGCGCGGCATATCCTGGTGGCTGACGAAGCGACCGCCCGCTCGTTGATCGCTCAAATTCAGGCCGGAGCAGACTTCGCGGCACTGGCCACCCAGTATTCCCTCGACCCGTCAACGGCGCGCATTGGGGGCGATCTGGACTGGGTAAGCGAGGGCGATTTGCTCCAACCGGAAGTCGAAGCGGCGATCTTCGCCCTACAGCCCGGCGAACTGGATCCTGAGCCGGTCAAGAGCAGCCTGGGCTATCATGTCGTACAGACTCTGGAGCGCGTGCCGGATCGCCCACTGTCGCAGGCGGCACTGGCCCAGAAGCGCCAACGCGCCTTCATCACGTGGCTCGAAAACCAGCGCGAACAGGCCGTCATCGAGCGGTTCGTGAGTACTCCGGGCCAATAGCCCACAGAACAAGGGAGAACACTATGGGTCAGGGCACGAACATGTTTTTCAACATCATCTCGGTCATATTCCTGGTGCTGACGCTGCTGGTCGGATTTATGGTCCTGGGGGTGGTGACGGGAGCCATGCAGCCCGTCATCTTTGCGCCTCCGGCGACGGACATCCCGCCCACGCAGGCGGTGCTACCCACGCTGACACCGTCGCCCGTGCCCGGTATTGAGTTGACTCCGGCTACGCCCGGCGCTGATTCCAGTTCGTAATCGCTGTGGCCTGCTGCCCCAGTCAGGAGGGCAAATCGTATGGACCGGATCGCCAACGCGTTTTTCAATCTGGTATCGTTGGTGTTCTTGATCGCCACCATCGCCATGTTTTTCTTTGTGATCAGCGTGGCCGGTGGCGCGATGGAGTCGCCCATCCTTAAGCCGAGCCCCACCGCGATTCCCCCAACGATCGCCGCTTTCGAAGCGCCGACGCCCAAACCCACCTGGACGCCGACGATCACCGACACGCCAACCGACACGCCAACCGCCACCCTGACCTGGACTCCGACATCACCGGCGACCGCAACCCTTACGTCGACACTAACCCACACCTGGACGCCGACCATCACCGACACGCCGACCATCACGCCGACATTCACCATGTCACCCACCGAGACGCTGCTGCCGCCAACCTTCACGCCGACCAAAACGCTGACGCCCACGCCATCGGATACTCCGACCTTCACACCGTCGCCCACCGGGCCCACGGCCACGCCTACGGCGACCCTGTCGGAATTCCCGTTCATGGTGCAGCTGGCGTCGCCCATCCTGCGCGATAATTATGGCAACGCGTCTGGCTGCGCGTGGCAGGGCATGGCCGGACAAGTCACGACCGACCGGGGCGAGCCGGTCCCAGGCGTGCAGGTACGCGTCCGGAGCGATCTCACCGGTGAGTTGACGACACTGTCCGGCACGAACACGTTTTACGGCCCTTCCGGCTGGGAGCTCAAAGTCGCCAACCAGCCCACCATAGGCACCTATTATGTCGAGTTGTGGGCCGCTGGTCAGCGTATTTCGCCCACCGTCACCATTACGTTCCCTGGGACCTGTCAGCAGAACCAGGCGACGGTCAATTTCATCCAAACCCGCCCGTACTAGCGTCGGCGTGCGCCGCTGCCTGGGCATCAATGCCCAGGCTCTGAGCCGCCTGTGAGGGGCGATAGTCTGTATGTCTGAGCAGCAGCCTTCCGCGTTCAACCCACTGGACATTGTCACGGTGATCTTCGTCGTGCTCACCGTGGGGATGATCGCGTTTATGGTCCTGATCATCAACGATCCCAACTCGTCCCTGAACCCCTTCCCTCCGCCGACGGCTGCGCCGCTGATCCAACTGCCGACGCTGACGCCCTCTCCCACGGTGACAGCGACACCCACCGCAACCGATACGCCAACCGCTTCCGCGACTCCCACCGCCACGGACACGGCCACATCCACGCCGCTCCCCACCGCGACGGCTACGTTTACCATCACGCCGACGCGCGTCATCTCGGGGGCCGAAGCGGTGCCGGTCGCGCCTCCAGCCGTGACGGTGACGGGCCTACCCCCGCTAGACGATGGCAGCGGCGGCGTGGTGCCGGGCGCAGGCAGCCTACCGACTCCGATCCCGATCCCGACGCGCTCCGCCTTTCCGTTCGTGGAGGCAGATGTGCAATACCGCGCCAACGACAACGATCAAGGCTGCCGCTGGCTGGCTATAGCGGGTTCGGTCACGGGTATGACAGGCGCGCCGCTGCCGGGCATCGCTGTTGAGATCAACGGGGAGAGCTTCCGCAGCGTCCAGTTTTCGGGAACGGCCACGCAATGGGGAGACGCCGGGTATGAATTTCAGGTGGGAGCCGCCCCGCGCACCGGGACGTACACCCTGCGGCTGCTCAGCGCGACAGGTGACGCCGTGTCAGACATGGTCGAAGTCCAGACCGGGAATACTTGCCAGACCAATGTCGCCATAGTAGAGTTTGTCCAGAATCACCCGTACTAATAAGGGTCACTCCACAGCGCGAGGAGCGCCACCAACGGGCATGGAACGAATCACGAGCGGCATCCCGAATCTCGATCCCATGCTGGGCGGGGGCTTTGTGCCCCAGTCCTCGATTTTGCTGCGCGGCGCGCCCGGCACCGGCAAAACCACGTTTGGACTCCAGTTCTTGCTAGAAGGCGCGCAGCGCGGCGAGCCGGGATTGTTCATCACCTTCGAGGAATTTCCGGAATCGCTGTACCGTGACGCGGCCAGTGTGGGTTGGGATCTCGCGCAGTGGGAAGCGGCTGGCGCGCTGCACATGCTGTTCACGTCGCCCACGGTGCTGCGTCAGAGCCTCGCCACGCCAGACAGCAGCATCGTGCGTATGATCGAGCAGCGCGGCATTCAGCGCGTAGTGGTCGACAGCCTGAGCCACTTCACCCAGCTCATCACAGATGACCAGGACCTGCGCCGCATCTACCACCAGGTGATCAGCGCATTCCGGCGCGAAAACATCACGGCGCTGTATCTGGCCGAGGAGATGCGCTCCGACTACACGCGCGAGGAACGGGGCCGCCTGTCGTTCGTGGTCGACACACTGCTGATGATGCGCTATCTTGAGATCGACAGCGCCGTCCAGCGCGCGATCGTCGTGCTCAAAATGCGCTCATCGGCCCACGATTCGGCCATTCACGGCTACACCATCGGCCAAAACGGTCTGACGGTGGGCGAACCGCTGACCGGGAAAAGTGGTCTGCTCAGCGGCCTGACGGAACACCGCATCATCAGCACCGTGCGCTAACTCCGCCCACGCCCACCCATTTTCTCCACCTCAGAACAACCCCACCGCCGTATAACGATGGCCTGGAAAGACCGTTTCCAGGTCGGTGCCGCCTGCGCGCGCGGACAAGATCTCGTACAGGACATCGCGGTAATCGGTTGTGATGTCCAGGTCGCCATCCGCCAGGAAATTCGGATTCAGACCCGGCCATTTGGCGTACACGGGCGGCGTAGCGAGGTGGGGACTCATGACCCACATCACGTTGCCGTGCCCGTGATCGGTCCCGCCCGCGCCGTTCTCCTGCACACGGCGGCCAAACTCGCTCATCACGACGACCGTCACGCCGTCATGCTGATCGCGGACATCGTCGTGAAACGCGCGCATGTTGTGCGCAAAGGTTGCCGCCAGCCCTGGGAAGATGCCGATCCCTTCGTGCAGCGTGACGCCCTGCGTGATGTGCGTATCGAAATTCCCCAAATCGAGACAGGCCACTTCCAGCCCTACATCCGCCTTGATCAAGGCCGCCGTTTGCTTCAGACCCCGACCAAAATCGGAATCGCTATACTGCGCCCCGTTGGCGGGCCGGTAGGTGTCCACGTCGATCCGGCGCACGGTTTCCAGAGTTTGCAGCGTGGCGTTCGCGGCGGTGTGCAGCATCGTGTCGCCTTCCGCCGCGCTGTCCTGATACATGGCCGCCAGCGCCGCCGTCATGCGATCGACCTGCTGCGTTTCGCCGTGCAGGTGATACTCGGCGATCGATCGAAAGGCATTGGCCGCGACGTAACCGCGCAGACTGGTCGGGAGCTTCTCGTCCCAACCGATAGCGCGCAGCGGTGAATCGGTGGGCGAGGAGGTCACGGTCAGATGGCGGCCCAACCAGCCCGAGCTGGCCCCGCTCTTGCCATCGGTACCGCGTTCCAGCAGATCCATCGCCTCGAAATGGCTGCGTGACACGGTTGGCGCGCCCACAGCGTGTACAGCCGTGAGGTGGCCCGCCGTCAGCAGGTCATACAGCGGGTGCATATCAGGGTTGAGCCCGAAAAAGTCATCCAGGGCGAGCGCTGAGTTGCCCCTATGGCTGTCCGGGCGCGGAATGGCGAGCGTGCGCCGCGCCTGATAATAATCGTCGTCGCCGAACGGCACGATCATGTTCAGGCCGTCCGCGCCGCCGCGCAGAAAAATACACACGATCACGTCGCCGGGCACACCTGCGCTGGCGAAGGCCAGGCGCGGCATCCACGACGGCCAGATCGTTTGCAGGGCGGTCAGGGTACCCGCTACCGCCGACGCTTTGAGCAGGTGGCGGCGCGTGAGTTGCTTCGTTGTTGTCAATTTTGAGGATGTCATGCCGGGCTCCTTGCTGACTCAGGTGATTGAGCGCCGCTCTCAGCGCCATTGAAAGGCCGGACTGGACGCGAGCATCCCTAACAGGGTGATCAACTGCGCGTGATTGAGCGATGAATTGCCGCCAGACTCGTCACCGGCGAAACGACGCAGCGCGGCGGTATCGTCCGGCTCCAGATCGCGGCCCAACAGCAGCCGCCCGAAAAAAGTCAGATCGGCGGTGGGATCGTCCTCGTTCACGCGGCCCGCCTTGGACAGCGCGTCGATCTTGATCGTCACGCCGGGCAGGTTTCCCGCCAGCGCATCCAGCGCGAGATTCCAGCGGCCTAACATCGTCCCATTCCAGGCGGTAGCCGTGTCGGGGTAACCGTCCGGGGTGGGCCAACCAAACGGCCGCTGACCGAGCCGGTCCAGGCGCGTGATCAGTCCCGTGTCAGCGTTGAAGGTCGCACCGGTCGCGCGCAGCAGCGAGATCAGCAGCTCGTAGGGGCGTTTGAATTTGGGCGGAGCATTCCAAAAATCGGGATGGGCCAACAGTGTGCGCAGTACCGCACGCAACTCGCCACCGGTCGCCGTCCAGGTCGCGACACAGGCCTCGACCACGTCCGGCGGCGGATCGTCGGCCACAAAGCGCCGCACGAGCTTGGTCACGACGTGACGTGCCGTGCTGGGGTGTTCGCTCAAGATTTGCAGCACGCGCTCGCCGTCGGACTTGCCGCCGCCTGCCGGGATGGTCTGGCCGAGCACCGTCTTGCTGGCGTCGTCGTGCCAATCGCTGATGAAGGTGAACTCGCCGCGCCGGTTGACGGACCAGCCGGTGAAGCAGCGCGCCACCTCTTTGACATCCCGCTCGGTATAACCGCCGTCCACGCCCAGCGTGTGCAGTTCCATCACCTCGCGGGCGTAGTTCTCGTTGGGGTGGCTTTTCTCGTTGAGGATGTTATCCAGGTAAACCAGCATAGCCGGGCTGTGGGCCGATGCGCTCAGCAGATCGCCGAAGGTGCTCAGCGCGTGTTGGCGGATCACGTCGCGATCGTCGGCGGTCTTGAGCATAGCCGCGTCGCCTTTGTAATGGTAGATATTGAAGTGATCGCTCCAAAACCCCACCATCACTTCGAACAACTGGCGCTGCGAATACACCGCCCGCAGCAGCGTCATGAGCACCAGCTCGGCGCGCACGTAGTCTTTGTCATCCGCGCCGCGAAAACTGAGCAGATCGCGCGTGTTCATGGACAGCGTGTCATAGCGCCGCAGCCGCAGCGCGAGCGCGTTGTCGTCGAGGTGCGCGTCGTCAAGCTGCTGGTCGATCCACGCGGCGTGACCCATTTTCTCGACGCGTTTGAGGTCGCCGGGCCGGGGACCGTAGGCCGCCCGGTTGAGCAGGTGCACGGTCGGGCTGCGCTGCAAGCCACCCGGCAAGATGAGCGTCTTGGGCAGGTCTGGCTCGGTCAGGCGGTCGATCACCGTGCTGCACCCGGCAGCGCTCAGCACCAGCGTGCCCAACAGCGCGCGGCGTGTCAGTGGTTTCATCGGGACTGCACCGGCTCAGCGTCGAACATTGAGCTGTCCGCCGGAACAACGGCGCGCGCTGCCTGACGCCGCTCGATCCGGCTAAAACGCGACAGGATCGTCGCGCCTGTCCCGATCAGCAGTCCGAAGGGCAGCACCAACAGCCAGCCGATGATCGGAAACGCGATCGTGAAGCTCAAAACGACCGAGCCCAACACGATCTCCACCAGGGGCCGCTCGTCTCGCTCAGCAAAGGCGCTGATGCGTCCACCCGCCATGCGTCCGATAGCGGCCAGCCCGGTGAAAGCCCACAGCAGCAGCGCCAGCAGTCCCAGCACGCCTAATAACTGGAAAATGCTGCCCAGGCTGATCAGCCCCACGACCGGCACGCCGATGAAAATGGCGGGCACCAGTCCGACGAAAAACGGTAGGATCGCGCCGCGCTCCAAACGCCGGGCAGCCCGTACCGTCGTCTTGGCAAAGATGAGGTTGAGAAAAATCAGAAACGCGGGGAGAGCCGCCATAAAACCTGCGAGACAGCTCACCAGTGTGATGGAATCGCCAATGCCCATGGGTTTATGATCCCTTTCTTGCCCCCGAACCGTGTCAGCGGGTGGTCGAAACATCATGGTTTCCATGGTACGCCAAGTCAGGCTCGAAAGGGCGAAAATGGTGATCGGGGTCATGGCAGACATGATCCGTGTCATGTTGTGTCACGTGCAAAAGGGGGATAAAGCCAGCGGGCAGGCTATTCGTCCAGCGCGTCACCGGGGGGAATCAAGCCGCTGCGCCACGCTAAGGCGGCCGCCTGCGTCCGGTCATCGACCTTGAGCTTGGACAATATCGCGCTCACGTAGTTGCGGACGGTCCCCTCCGCGAGAAACAGGCGCTGCGCGATGGCGGCATTGGTCAGTCCGTGCGCCAGCAGCCGCAGAATTTCGAGTTCCCGGTCGGTGAGCATGTGATCGACGGTCGTGTTGGGAGGACTCCCCGTGCGGACCAGATCGAACAGCTTGGATACGATGCTCGGATCGACGTGCGTCTGACCAGCGGCGGTGCCTTCGATGGCACTGATGATGTCCTCGCGCAGCGAATCCTTAAGCAGGTATCCGGCAGCTCCGGCCCGGATCGCGTCGAAGACCCATTCGTCGTCGTCGTAGGTGGTCAGCACCAGCACGCGCACCGCCGGGTATTTTTCGCGGATGAGGCGCGTCGCGTGGATGCCGTTCATCCCCGGCATTTTGAGGTCCATCAGCACCAGGTCGGGCGACGTCGCGGCCACCTGTTCCAAAGCGGCGCTGCCGTCGTGCGCCACGCCTACCACGCTGATATTGGGTGCGGCGTCGAGCATGACGCGCAAGCCCTCGCACACCACCGCCTGATCGTCCACCACCAAAACGCGGATCACCCTCGATCCTCCTCTAGCCACACCTGGATGGTTGTTCCCTGCTGCGGGCGGCTGGTGATGCTCAGTTCCGCGCCACACAGCAGCGCCCGCTCGCGCATCCCCACCAACCCATACCCGTTGCTCGACCCGTGCTCCTGCGCCGCTTGCACCGCCGCATCGAACCCGACGCCGTTATCCGTCACGTTGAGGCCCAGCCGTCCGCGCTTGCGCCGCATAGTGAGCGTGAGCCGCGTCGCGTTGGCGTGGCGGACGACATTGGTCACGGCTTCTTCGGCGATGCGGTAGAGATGCTGCTCGACCTCCGGCCTGAGACTGATCTGATCGGGGACGCTCATCTCAAGCTGGAGTCCGGCGCGTTCCGCCGCCGCCTCGGCCAGTTGGCGCAGCGCCAGCGCGAATCCCAGATCTTCGAGCGGACTGGCGCGCAGCGCGTGCAGCGCCCGACGCAGTTCGTGCAGCCCGGTGCGCGACATGTCGCGGATACCGCCCAGCATTTCGCGCCCGGCCTGCGTGTCGGTATCCCACAGCACTTCCAACGCGCCGATCTGGACTGTCATGGCGCTTAAGGTATGCGCGAGTGTGTCGTGCAGCTCGCGCGCCATGCGGTTGCGCTCGCGGCTGACCGCCAGTTGTTCGAGCGTGCTGGCATAATGGGTGAGCTGGGCATTTTTCTCGGCCAGGACATGCCGCTGTTCGCGTTGGGCGCTGCTCAGGCGAGCCACCACAAACCCGACGACGACGAAAACGAAGGCGCGCACCAACACCTGATCGCTCAGGTATTTCACAGTGGGCCCGCCCGCCAGCGCGATCAGCACGGCGAACATGATATCGAGCGCCCCGCCACCGATCACAAAGATCAACATCGCCCGCACGCCGTACTGCGAGCTCCACAGCAGCAGCGGCACGATCAACAACAGCAGCAGCGTGCCGGGGTCGCGTGCCGCCTCTTCGCCGGTAAGCCCATCCGCGAGCCGGGCGAACACTTGCAGCACGTAGCCCAGGCTGGGAGCCAGCGACACCGCGATCAGCGCGAGGGGCAGATATACGCGGCCCAGCCAACGACGCGGACGCCGCCAACCCAGGTAGACCAGCAAAAAACTGGTCTGCACCAGCATCACTGCGGGAAACGGGTCCATGCGGCGGTGCTCGCCGAGTACATTGCACGCCGACAGCGCCAACGGTACCCATAGGATCGCGTTGTAGAGTCTGAAGACTTTGAGCAGCCCGGGCTCGATGCGCTGTGTGTCCATGCGCGTATGATAGCACACGTCGCGCCGTTAGGATGTGTCTGCGATCACCCGTCGGGCATGATCGCGATCACGTTAACGGCCCGATGTTGCCAAAGCCCTGGTGTTTTGACATACTCTGGCAACGGAACCGGTAGAATCATGCCCGAGAATATCCGGTAGAGGCGATGACACGAGAAGAAATCATACGCTTGACCGCCCTGTCTTCGTGTGCGGGTTGAGCGTCCAAGCTGGCCCCTGAGGCCCTGGCGCACGTGCTGCGCCCGCTACAAGATATGTTCGATCCCGCCGCGCACCCCAATCTGATGATCGGGTTGGGCGCGCCGGACGATGCCGCCGTGTACCGGCTGGACGACGAACGCGCGCTGATCGTCACCACCGACTTTTTCACGCCGATCGTCGACGATGCGACCCAATACGGCGCGATTGCCGCCGCCAACGCGCTCAGCGACGTGTACGCGATGGGCGGCACGCCGCTGCTGGCGCTGAACATCGCCGCGCTGCCGCCCGATCTGCCGCTGGATCTCAGCCGTGGGATCATGCTGGGGCTGGCCGAAAAGGTCCGCGAGGCGGGCGCGGTGATCGCCGGTGGGCATACCATCCAGGACAAAGAACCCAAAGTCGGGTTAGCCGTTGTCGGGCTGGCCCATCCGGACCACCTGCTGACCAAAGGCGGCGTGCGTCCCGGCGACGTATTGATCCTCACCAAGCCGTTAGGGACGGGCTGCATCACGACCGCCGCCAAGAACGATCGCGCCGAGCCGGAGCACCTCGCGGCAGCCGTCCGTTGGATGATGGAGCTCAATAAGGCGGGGGCCGAAGCCGCGCGGGCGGTGGGAGCCGTCGCCGCGACCGACATCACCGGCTTTGGATTCCTGGGTCACGCCACCGAAATGGCCGACGCCAGCGGAGTCACGCTGCGGGTGGCCTTTGAGCGCGTGCCATTCATTGATGGCGCGCGCCACTACGCGGAACTGTGGACGTTCCCCGGCGGATCCTCGGCCAACAAGCTAACCTTTGCACCAGGTGTGCGCTTTGAAGCGGATCTGCCCGAAGAGTTGCAAATGCTGCTGTTCGACGCGCAGACCAGCGGCGGCCTGTTGATTGCGGTGCCTGCCGCGGCGCGTGACGCTTTCGCCGCGCAGATGGCCCTCTCCGGCGCGCCCTGGTGGGAAATCGGCGTCGCCGAAGCACGCGCGGACGTATCCATCCTTGTGACCGGCTAAGACTACCCGGCTCATTCCAGGTTGGCGTGACGCGCGAACATCTGCGCCCCGTCGACGCCGAGATCGCCCATCAACCCCAGGATGATCAGGTCAAGCAGCAGGCCGAGCGCCTGCTCGAACAGCGATCCCATCGGCAGGATCGAGGCGTTGACGTCATACGTCTCGCTGAGCTTGGGGGTGGAAGCGTCCAGACGCACCACACAAGCCGCCTGCGCCCCGATCGGGGATTCCGCTGCCGTCGTAATCAGCGCCACCTGCGCGCCCAGCTCCCGCGCGCGGGTCGCATAGGTCACCAGCGACGCCGTCCGCCCGGAGCCAGAACCGATCACCAGCAAGTCACCGGGGGCGATCCCTGGCGTGGTCACGTCACCCACCACGTGCACCGGAAGCCCCATGTGCATCAAGCGCATGGCGAATCCGCTCATTTGCAGGCCAGAGCGTCCCCGTCCGGCCACAAAAGTATAATTTGCCTCACGCAGCAAAGCGCGCAGCCGGAGCACGGCGTCACCATCCACCGAGCGCAGCGCATGGCGCAATTCATCCAACACAGCTTCGATCTGAGAATCAGGGATCATCATGCCTCCATCTGAGCGCGGATCAGCCGCGCCTCTGCTGCCGGATCGGTCGCGGTCACCAGCGCGCCGCCCACGATCACAATCTGCGGAGTGGCGCGCCGCACCGGGACGATCGTCTCCCCTCGGATGCCGCCCGCGACGGCCAGCGCCGCTTCTGGGAACGCCGCGCGCAGCCGTTCGAGATCATTCAGGGGCGAGACGCCCGGCGCTTGCAGATCAAACGCCGTATGCACGCACAGCACATCGCAGCCCAATTCCAACAAACGCGCCGCGCGTTCCACCAAATCCGGCACCTGAATCAGATCGGCCACGACCTGCCCCCCGGCCTGTCGCGCCGCGCTCACCGCGCCGCGCACAGTTTGATCGGCGGCCAGACCGAGCACCGTCACGAAATCGCAGCCGGCGTCAAACGCGAGCGCGGCTTCGTGTTGCCCCGCATCCATGATCTTGAGATCGGCCAGCAGCGCCAGATCGGGGAAGGTGGCGCGCAGACGGCGTGCCGCGGCCATCCCCTCGCGGAACACCAGCGGCGTCCCGATTTCCGCAATATCGATATACGGGCGCACCGCATGCAGCACATCCAGACTGTGCGCCCAATCGCCATCGAGAGCTACTTGAAGTTTCACCCTGCGCTCCTTACGCCTGCCACTGTTGGGCACAAAACGGACCGTTCCCGTGCACAACGCGTTATAATCAACATAAGGTCATTCCCAGATCGCTGAATATGCTGACAAGGAGCCACGCATAATGGCACTTTATCTCGACTCGGCCAATCTCGACGACGTACGCCGCGCGCAGGAACTTGGGTTTATCGCGGGCGTCACAACCAACCCGACTTTGATCGCACGCACCGGGCGCCCTGGCCTGGATGTGTTGAGCGATCTGGTAGACATTGTCGAGGGGCACATTTTTTACCAGGTCACCGGGCGCACCGTCGAAGAACGGTTCGACCAGGCCTGGGAAGCGCACCGTCTCCGCCAGGACAAAGTCATCATCAAGATTGCCGCCACGACAGAAAATCTCGCGCTGGCCAAGCGCGTAGTGACGTCAGGCATCGAAGTGACGATCACCGCCGTCGCCAGTCCGGCCCAGGCCTACCTGGCGGCACAGGTGGGGGCCAGCTTCGTCGCGCCCTATGTCAGCCGCCTCACCCGCGATCTGGGCGATGGGCTGGCCGTCGTGCGCGATATGGCGCGCATCCTCGCTGGAACGCAAACCGAAATCGTCGCCGCCAGCCTGAAATCGGTGGATGAGGTCGTCGGCGCGATCCTGGCCGGTGCCCATCACCTGACCCTGCCGCTGGCGCTGATCGAAGCCCTGGGCGAGCACGAATTGTCGCAACAAGCCATTGCCGAGTTCGACGCGAGCCTGAAACACGCCTGAGAGGTCCCCAATCCCCCGCGCGACCTGCGGTCGCGGTACCCTTCCGCCACGCGGGGAGGAATTTAGGGGGGGACCCGATCGACTTCTCAACGGATTTCTGAGTTCAGACCACCGCCAGTATACCCGCGCCCGGCGCCGCCTGGACGGGGTAAATCGTCGGTTTGATGCCGGTCGCGGCCTGATACGCGCTGCTGACGTGCTGGGCGAAGGGGTCGATCGCGCCCGCATCCACGAAGGCGACCATACATCCTCCAAACCCGGCCCCCGCCTGCCGCGCGCCGATGATGCCCGGCCCGCTGCGCATGGCGTCCATCATGGCGAGCATCTCCGGCGAGCATATCTCGTACAAATCCCTGGCTCCCGCAAATGATGCGCCGGCCAGCGTCGCGATCCGCGCGCGGTCGTTGGCGGGCAGCGCCTCGGCCAGGTCCAGCACGCGCTGGTTTTCCTCGACGATGAAGCGACAGCGGCGGAATACGACCTCCGGCAGATCGGCGGCGTGCGCTAGCAGTTGCTGCAATGTCACATCGCGCAGCGCCTGCACGCCGGGATAAAATTCCGCCAGACGGGCCGCGCCCGCTTCACACTGCGCGCGACGCTGGGGATATTCTGAGCCGGTCAGCTCGCGTTTGGCGCGGGTATCACAGATCACAATGCGGATCGAGTCGTGGACAGCCGCCGATTGGTGGGTAAGATCGCGGCAGTCGAGCAGCAGGGCGTGTCCAGCCTGACCCGCCGCCGACGTATATTGATCGAGGATGCCGCAGTTCACGCCCACAAAGCTATTCTCCGCGCGCTGGCAGAGGACGGCGGTCTGTACGGGCGTCAGAGCAACGCCGCACATCGCTTCGAACAGCGTAGCCGTCGCCACTTCGAGCGCGGCAGACGAACTCAGCCCGCTGCTCATCGGCACGGTGCTGTGAACCAGCCCATCGAAGCCGCACAGCCCGTAGCCCTCGTCCTCGAAGATTTTCGCCACGCCGCGCACGAAATTGGTCCACGACACAGTGCCGCTGTGCTCGATCGCGTCCAGACTGAAGGCAGCGCCGCCTTCCACATTGAGCGAATAGATCGTAACGGTACGGTCAGCACGGGGCCGCGCCGCGATCCACGTACTGCGATCGATCGGCAGCGTCAGCACGTAGCCCAGGTTGTAATCAGTGTGACTGCCCATCAGATCCACGCGGCCCGGAGCCTGCACCCACACTTCCGGCTCGCCGTCGTACAGTTCTGCGAAACGCGCGCGGAGCAGCGCCGTTCGTTCCTGATCGATCATCGTGCCTCCCCTAAACCAGCAAATGCCTCTAACAGCGCGTCGATATTTTCCAAAGGAATATCTTGCATCATGCGGTGTGACGGTCCAATAACCAGCCCGGTGCCGTCGGGCGCCAACAGGCGCGCCGCCTCCGCCACCGCCGTTTTGACCTCGGCGGGCGTGCCATGCGGCAGCACCGTCTGCGTCGAGACGCCGCCGTAATAGGCCAGACGCTCGCCAAACGTGGTACGCGCCCACACATGATCGATCACTTCCGGCTGGGCGGGATTGAGCGCTGTCAATCCGATTTCGACCAGATCGGGCAAGATCGGCGCGATGTCGCCATCCGAATGCATGATCACCGGCAGTCCAGCCTCGCGCACCGGCGCGAAAAGCTGCGCCAGCCGGGGCTTGATGACCTGCCGCCACATGCGCGGGGAAATCAGTGTGCTCTTTTGCGCGCCGTAGTCATCACCAAAATAGACTCCGTCCACACCCAGCGCCAGGAAACGCGCGATCAGCCGCCCCTGGATCCCCGTGATGCGATCGAGCAGCGCCGCTGTGAAATCGGGATCGAGCGGCAAATCCATCAAAAACGTATCGAAGCCGCGCAGCGAATACGCTCGCTCGAACAGCGCAAACCCAAAATTCGGCGCGACAAAATGCTGCCCGCCATCCGCCGCGATGAGGCGCACCGCGTCGTCGAGCAGGTGAGGGGCGTCCGGGTCCGGCCAGGCGAAAGCCTCCAGGTCTTTGGAAGCCGCCAGCGGGCTGTCGTTGATGAAATAGCCCTCTTCCTCCGTGCTGAAGCCCACACCCCACCAGTCATAAGCGGTTTTGCCATCGGCGCTCAGATGCGGCGTGTGGTTGATGTCTACACGCAGCAGGTGATTGTCCAGGCGGGCGGGCAGCTCGGCCAGAGTTACGCCGAAGTGGGCCGCCATGCGCTCGCCAACAGCCCGGGTGTAATTGATCTGCGTGGGCAAGCGATCGACCGGCTCATGGCGCAGCGCGCGCCGCATGCGTTCTTTGGGGGTCATGCTCATACGATTTTCCATTCACGCGGAAAAACTCAAGGCGAAAATCAGACCGGCACCACGTCCAGCCGGTGCGTGCTCTGCCGCTCAACGAGTTGGGGATAAAGCACGCGCTGGTGCAGCGGTGTATCCGGATTTTCGATCATCGTGACGAGATATTCAACACTCTGTTCGCCCAGTGCGGCGAAGTTCTGGCGGACGGTCGTCAGCGGGGGTTCAAAATAGGCTGCTTCGGGGATGTCATCAAATCCGACGATCGAAACATCTTCGGGCACGCGCTTACCTCGCTCACGCAACGCACGCATCGCGCCCAGGGCCATCTGATCGTTGCCAACAACCAGCCCCGTGAACTGCTCACCCATGTCCAGCAGGCGGCTGACCGCTTCCCAACCACTGCGCGCGGTCCAATCGCCCGCGACGGAGCCGCCCGGCTGCAACCCGGCAGCGCGAACCGTCGCCAGCCAGCTTTCGTGCCGAGCGCGCGCGCCAAACCAGTTGAGCGGGCCGCTGATCTCGCAGATGGCGCGGTGACCGAGTTTTATCAGGTGCTGGGTCGCAATCTGGCTGCCGTAATGCTGATCGATGACGACGGATGGCACCTGAGCCGAAAGCTCGGTGTCGATCTGCACGAAGGGCACGCCATCGCACAAGCGGATGAGGTCGGGATAACTCACACCCAGGATCGGCGTAATCAGCACCAACCCATCTACGGCGCGATCGCCCAGACTGCCTAACGCCTCGTTGATTTCACTGCCTGTCATCTGCGTGATAGTGGCAAAGCTGACGCCGTACCCCCGAGCGCGCGCCGTCTGCTCGACGTTCGCCATCATCTGCGCCGGGCCAAAATGGGCAAGGCCGTAAGTAACGATGCCAAGCATACACGAGCGGCGCGTGACGAGATTGCGCGCAGCGCGATTGGGACGATAATTAAGCTGCTGAATGGCACTAAGAACGCGGCGGCGTGTGTCCTCGGACACGTGCGGGTGGTTGTTGACAACACGCGACACCGTCTGCGACGACACTCCTGACAGCAGAGCGACATCATCCAATGTGACGCGTTTATGCGTGGTCTCGACCATAATTCACTCCCGCTTTCTTTTGCAACACGCCCCTGTGAACGCTAACACCTTCTCTCAAGCGCACTGGCGCTCTGAAAGGTTGGGGATAGACCCTCTGCATGCTTTCATTACCTGCGGCGCAACCATCCAAAGCCGCTGAGCCATGGATGGCAGGCGTGTTGCTGGAACGGTCGTCATTTGGGGGGAGAAATCGGATCTCGGGTTTGGCCGGAAAAGTCGAAGCAGCAGCGTATCAGGCCAGATCGAAAATTCACCCCGGTGCAATTTCTTTCCCCCTGGTTCTGTTGGCTTGACTTGCTATTGTACCCATTATATACTAAAAATATGTTTGCGCTAACAGCATTTTTGGGAATTTGCGGTTCCAAGCCGGTAGCGCTAACTTACCAGCAGCCAGCAGCATTCGATCGGCACGGGCCGCCGGGATCACTGACCGGCCCGCCCTTGGAATGTGACCGGCTGGCGTTGCGTCTCCAACCTAATAGATGAAAGGAGGCCGCTGCTCTCTGCGAAATTGGCTGCTCGTATTATTACCGTTTAATCAGGAGGAAAAAGGAAAATGCTACGGAAAGTTGGATTGATCCTTGTTCTTTTGCTGGTGGTGGCGCTAGCCCTCCCCTCAGCTGTAGGAACAAAAGTCGCGCAAGGCCAGGGCTCGAACGGCGCTAAAGACAAGTGGTGCAGCGGCGTCGATATCGTGTTCTTCCCCGGTGGTCCGGTGGGCGGCGTGTTTGCCGTGAACGTTTATAATGGTGCTGTGCAGGCCGCCGCTGACCTGGGCGCCAATGTGGAATATCTGTGGTCCGACTGGGACCAGCAGACCATGATCCAGCAGTTCTCCGAAGCCATGGCCACTGGCCCCGATGGTATCGCCATCATGGGTCACCCCGGTGTGGATGCCTTCGCGCCGCTGGTTGACGAAGCCGAAGCCAAGGGCATCATTGTCACCAGCCAGAACACCGACCTGCCCGCCATCGAGGCGAAGTACGCCGGTAACGGGTTCGGGTATGTTGGCCAGGAACTGTACGCCACCGGCGTCAACCTGGGCAACGAAACCATCAAGCGCGCTGGCCTGCAAGAAGGCGATAAGGCGATGGTCTGGGGCCTGCTCTCCCAGGAAACGCGCGGTCTGCGCACCAAGGGCGTCATCGATGCATTCGAGGCCGCTGGCTTGAAGGTCGACTATCTTGAGATCGACTCCGCGACCAATGCCGACCCCGCAGCCGGTATCCCAACCTTTGTAGCGTATGTCTCGTCCAACTCCGATGTGAAGGTCGTCGTCACCGATCATGGTGGATTGACGGCTACGCTTCAGTCCTACCTCGAAGCAGCTGGCAAGGGCCCGGATGACATCTACGCCGCCGGGTTTGACCTGTCGCCCGCGACGATCGAAGCTATTCGTGGTGGCTGGACCGACCTGGTCATCGACCAGCAGCAGTGGCTCCAGGGCTATCTGCCGATCCTGCAAATCTGCCTGACCAAGGAATTCGCATTCTCCGGCCTGCACATCGATACCGGTGGCGGCTTCGCCAGCGCCGACAATATCGATGTCCTGGCCCCGCTGGTAGAACAAGTAATCCGCTAAAGGCGGTGTGGTTGTCTTCAGGGTGACAGCGTGCGCAACACACACGCTGTCGCCTCTGAAAGGACGCGAATCCAGGAGAGCAAACGGTCTCAGCGGATGTGACGCACGGACGACAGCCGGTCAACGGTATAGGATCAGACGTGCGGGCCACCCCCCAACCGTTTGCTCTCTGTGTTTGAGAAGGAGCACTACATGGTCAATAAACTCGAACTACGTGACATCTCAAAATCGTTTGGCGAAGTCAAGTCACTGCATGACGTGAATTTTACGGTGGGCGACAATGAGATTGTTGGTCTACTGGGCGACAATGGGGCCGGGAAATCCACCCTGATCAAAATCATCACCGGCTACCACCAACCCGACACCGGCGAGATTTTTTTCGACGGAAACCCGGTCAGCCACCTCACGGTGCCCAAAGCCCGCGCACTGGGCGTGGAAACCGTCTACCAGGAACGCGCCCTGGCTGATCTGCAAACGCTGTGGCGCAACATCTTCCTGGGCCGCGAGCTGTCGAACCGGCTGGGTTTTTTGCAGGTGGGCAAGATGCGGGAAGAAACGCACCGGCTGATGATTGAATCGATGGGCTTCACGTCCTCCGCAGTAAATCCCGATTCGGTCATCAAAATGTTTTCCGGTGGTGAAAAACAAGGTGTGGCGATCGTACGCGCGCTGTATTTTCACGCCGATTTGATCGTCCTGGACGAGCCGACCATGGGTCTATCACTGCAAGAAACGCGCAAACTGATCGAATTTGTACGCAACATCAAGGCCGCCGGCAAGGCCGCCGTCTTCATCGATCACAACGTCTTCCACGTCTATTCCGTGGCCGACCGTGTCGTCGTGTTGGATCGTGGGACCGTGGCCGGTGAATTCCTCACCAAAGACATTACACTCGATACCTTGATGGAAAAAATGTACCATGTGGCTCAAACCGGGAGCCTGGACTGACCGCATGGAGTCCGTGATTTTGTTTAGAGAGTAAGGAAGGCTTTTGCATGACTGTGCGCGCTGAATCCGAAATCCGGAGTGGCTTACCGAAGCCCACCTTCACCCAAACACTGCGCCGCAACGGATTGCAGGTGGGTATTATAGGTGTCATGCTGCTGTTGTGGCTGTTGTTCATCGTTGGAGCGCCGGATACCTTTCTCAAGAAGGACATTTACCGCGCGCTGATGACCTCGATCCCTTACTGGGGCGTGATCGCGCTGCCCCTGACGATGGTGATCATCGCCGGGGAAATCGACCTGTCGTTCACCTCGATTATGGCCGTGGGGATGGTAGCCTTTTGGATGGCGTATGACTCGACCAGCAGCCTGGGTGTGGCATTTGCCGCAAGTCTGATCGCGGGCTTCCTGGTGGGGCTGCTCAACGGTATCATCATCGTCTACCTGAAAATCCCCTCGCTGATCGCAACTATTGGCACACAGTTTTTCTGGCGCGGAGTTGTGGATGTGGTCCGGCACGGTCAGGGCGAGTCGATGACTCTCGCCAAGGGATCCGTGCTGCGCGACGCGCTCGTTATGAAGGTCAACAACTATTTTCCGGCGCAGTCGCTGTGGATGATCGTGGTCGCCGTCCTCGTCTGGATTTTGCTCAACCGTCACAAATTTGGAGCTCACGTGTACCTGATTGGTGACAACGAAAATAGCGCCCGCCTGATGGGCGTCAACGTCAACCGGACGCGCATGCTGCTGTTCGCGTTGGTAGGGTTGGCGGCAGCGCTCGGCGGCGTGATCCAGAGCCTGGACGTGTGGTATTTTTGGCCGAACCTGGGTGAGGGCTATCTGATGAACACCCTGGCCGCCGTGTTCCTGGGCGGGACGTCCGTCTATGGTGGTACGGGCAGCGTATTGGGGACCTTCCTCGGCTGCTTCATTATCGGCGCGATCCAGCCAGGTATTGTCGCGATTGGCCTGACGGGTTATTGGACCAAGCTGATCTACGGCCTGATCATCACGGTGTCGGTCGCCATGCACGCTGTCGTCAGGCGGCGGATGCAATGACGGTTTGACCGCTATGACACCACACAACGCTAGCCCCTGGTGGGACGTCGATCTGGACACGATGCCTGGCTTCGACATGGCGATGCAGCGCGTGTATGCCTGGTTCGAAGGCGCGATCATCGACCGTCCCCCTATCCGCTTCATGGCGCATAACGCCTTCGTAGAAGAGGCGAACACCGCCTATCCATCCGCCAACCTGAAAGATCGCTGGTTCGACAGCGACTTCCAGGTCGAAACGTTCCTGAATTCCATCGCGGGCAAAACCTTTCATGGCGAGACATTCCCCGTCTTCTGGCCGAACCTGGGACCCGAAGTCTATTCGGCTTTCTACGGTGCCCCTCTGAAATACGGCGAAGTGACGGCGTGGTCCACACCATGCGTACGTACCTGGGACGACATAGCCGCCCTGAAGCTGGACATCACCAACGAATATTTCGTCAAGCTCGAAGAACAGACCCGCACCGCGATTGAACGCTGTTGTGGCAAGGCGCTAGTGGGGTTTACCGATCTGCACCCCGGCGTAGACTGTGCCGCCGCGTGGCGCGATCCACAGCAGTTTTGCATCGATCTGATCGAAAGTCCGGACGAAGCCGAACGCCTGATCAACATCGCGATCGACGATTTCGAAACCATTTACGATCACTTCGACTGGCTGCTCAAGGATCATCAACAGCTTTCGGTAAGCTGGATGGGGATTCCCAGCTTTGACCGGATGCACATCCCCTCCTGCGATTTCTCGTCGCTGATTTCGCCGCGCCTGTTCGACCGGTTCTGCCTGCCGGTGCTCCAACGCGAAGTCAAGACGATGTCACACAACATCTTCCATGTGGACGGGCGCGGAGTCGCCAAGCACATCGATCGCATTCTTGACGAGCCGGGTGTGCATGCCATCCAGTGGGTGCAAGGCGTGGGTGACGATCAGCCGATCATGCAGTGGGTGCCGTTCATCAAGAAAGTGCAGGCACGCAGGCCGGTTATCGTAGACCTCAACAAAACCGAGATCGACGCCTTTATGGACGCGGTGAGTCCTGAGGGTATTTTCCTGTGGGTCGCCACCGAGAACGAAGATGAAGAACTAGACTTGTTGAAGCGGGTCGAGCAGTGGGCGGGCCGTAAGGCGCATTAAGTCATTTCCGGGGGATTGGGGCCTGCACCTAGCGACAGGGGAGGAATTATGAAGCCAAGAGAACGGATCATCGCGGCGCTCAACCACGAGCCGCCCGATCGCTGCCCGATGCAGGTGAGTTTTACGCCCGAATTCGCCGATCGTCTACGCGCGGATATGGCCATCAAGGGCCAGGGGCTGCACAACCCGCACGGCGGCGGCAACACCTACGCACTGGAGCGTGCGCTAGGCGAGGATATGCTGTTGACCTCGGTGGGCTGGGCGAACTCGTATTACCAGGAAGAGGACAGCTACGTAGACGAGTGGGGCATCGGTTTCGAGTCGCAGCAGTACGACACGCGCTTCGGCACGGGCCGCTATACTGAGATTGCCCGCCACCCGCTGGCCAACGCCGCCGCGCTTGCTTCTTACACACCTCCTGATCCCAACCGCCCGGATCTGTACGACGAAGCCGCCCGTGTCCTGCGCGAATACCAGGACGAGTACTGGATCGTCGGCGTCACGGTCGTGACGATCTTCGAGACGGCCTGGGCGCTGCGCGGGCTGTCGCAGATGATGATGGATTTCGTGGAAGATCCCGATCTGGCCGACACGATCCTGGACATCCCCTATCAATTTCACCTCACCGCGGCAAAAAAGCTGGTGTCGATGGGCGTGGATATGATCTGGACCGGCGACGACATCGGCGGGCAGACTTCGATGCTGATCTCGCCCAAACACTGGCGGCGATTCTTCAAGCCACGCATGGCGAATTTCATCGCCGAGCTGAAGGCGATCAATCCCAATGTCAAAGTCGCCTACCATTCCGACGGCAACATCATGCCGGTCATCCCGGAATTGATCGAGATCGGGCTGGACATCCTCAACCCCATCCAGCCCGCCTGCATGGACCCGGCGGAAATCAAGCGCCAGTTCGGTGATAAACTGTGTTTCTGGGGATCGATCGACGAGCAGTACACCCTGCCCTTTGGGACACCAGAGCAGGTGCGCGCTGAAGTGCGCGAGCGCCTGACCACGCTCGGTCGCAGCGGCGGGCTGATCATCGGGCCGACGCACCACGTCCAGCTGGATACGCCGCTCGAAAATTTCTGGGCGATGATAGACACCATCGTCAATACACCGTACAGCACGTTATGAGACTCACGCACGTGTGCTCTCTGCGGTAAATCGCTTTTTGTTTTCAAGGGAGGAAGTTTTATGGCAAGTGAAAAATACACCATAGGCGTTGACTTTGGGACGGAATCGGGGCGAGCGGTGGTTGTGCGCGTCCGTGACGGGGCCGAATTGTCGAGCGCTGTGTATCCCTACCCCGACAGCGTGATCGACGAACATTTGCCGGGCAGCAGCGAGCGGCTGCCCCCAGAATGGGCCTTGCAGAACCCCGATGATTATATTGGCGTGTACAAGCATGCCGTGCGCGCTGCCGTCCAAAAAGCCGGGATCGATCCGGCGGACGTGATCGGCATCGGCATCGACTTCACCGCTTGCACGATGATGCCCACCAAGGCCGACGGGACGCCCTTGTGCCGCCTACCCGAGTGGCGCAATAATCCGCATGCCTGGGTCAAGCTGTGGAAACACCACGCCGCCCAGCCCGAAGCCGACCAGATCAACGCGACGGCCCGCTCCATGCATGAAGGCTGGTTAGATCGCTACGGCGGCAAGATTTCGTCCGAGTGGTTTTTCAGCAAGGTACTGCAAATCCTCAATGAAGCACCGGACGTTTACGGTGCCGCCGACCGCTTGCTCGAAGCGGCGGACTGGGTGATCTGGCAGTTGTGCGGGCGCGAGACGCGCAACACCTGCACGGCGGGCTACAAAGCGATCTACCAGGATGGCAAGTATCCCGACAAAGCCTATCTGTCCGCTCTGCATCCGGATTTGGTGAGCGTAGTCGAAGATAAGATGATGACCGACCTCGCGCCATTGGGCGGCCGTGCAGGCGGTCTGACCGCAGAAGCGGCCGGTTGGACCGGCCTCACACCGGGGATCGCGGTGGCCGTGGCCAACGTGGACGCTCACGTCACCGTTCCGGCGGCGCAGGTCGTCGAGCCGGGCCGCATGGTGATGATCATGGGCACCAGCACCTGCCACATGGTTCTAGGCGACAGCCTGCAAGAAGTACCGGGCATGTGCGGCGTCGTGGATGGCGGCATCATCCCCGGCATGTACGGCTACGAAGCCGGTCAGAGCGGGGTGGGCGACATCTTCGCCTGGTTCGTGGATAACGCCGTCCCGCCGGAATATCACGCGGCGGCTGAGAAAGCCGGGATGGACTTGCACCAATACCTGGAACATGAAGCCGCCAAACAAAAGCCCGGCGAGCACGGTTTGCTGGCGCTCGACTGGTGGAACGGCAACCGTTCTGTGCTGGTCGACGTGGACCTTAGCGGCCTGCTGATCGGCGCCACGCTGGCCACGCGCGCCCCAGACATTTACCGTGCATTGATCGAGTCCACCGCCTACGGAACGCGCGTCATCATCGAGTCGTTTGAGAACAGCGGCGTGCCGATCACTGAGCTAGTGGCGGCGGGCGGCCTGCCGGAGAAAAACAAGCTGCTCATGCAGATTTACGCCGACGTGACCGGGCGCGAGTTCCGCATCATCGGCAGCGCGCAAGGCCCGGCCTTGGGCAGCGCGATGCACGCGGCGGTCGCCGCCGGAGCTTACGCCGATATTCAGGCGGCAGCCAAGACGATGGGCAAGCTCAAGGACGAAGTGTTCCATCCCATTCCGGAAAATCAGGCCGTATACGACCGGTTGTATGCGGAATACGTGCTGCTGCACGACTATTTCGGGCGCGGCGAAAATGACGTCATGAAGCGGCTGCGCAAGATACGCAACGAGGCGAGAGGATTGGACTGATGTTAGAAGCACTGCGCAAAATCGTGGCCGATCTGCACGCCGAGTTACCAGGTAACAACCTCGTGGCGTGGACCAGCGGCAACATCAGCGGGCGCGATCCGTCCACGGGCTACGTGGTGATCAAGCCCAGCGGGCTGCGCTTCGAGCAGCTCGGCCCGGAAAACATGGTGATCGTCGATGCCGATGCGAAGGTCATTGAGAGCGATTACAAGCCCTCGTCCGACACGGCCACCCACTGCGCCATCTACCGCGCGCTGCCCGACGTGGGCGGGATCGTGCATACCCACAGCCCCTATGCGACAGCCTGGGCAGCGCTGGGCCGCGACATTCCATGCGTGCTCACCGCGATGGCGGACGAGTTCGGCGGGCCGATCCCGTGCGGCGATTTCGCGCTGATCGGCGGCGAAGAGATCGGCCACGAAGTGGTGCGCGTGCTGCGCGAAGGGCCGAACCCGCATTCACCCGCTGTGATCATGCAGAATCACGGCGTGTTCACCATCGGGCCGACGCCGCTGGATGCCGTCAAGGCGGCGATCATGTGCGAAGACGTGGCCCGCACGGTGTTCCTGGCGCACCAGTTGGGCGAGCCGATCCCGATCTCGCCCGAGAATATCGCCAGGCTTCACAAGCGATATACTACGGTGTACGGCCAATAACACCGTAGCGTTATTCCGGTTAAAGAGTAGGCAAATCCCTTAGTAGACCGATCAGGAGAACAGCATGAAACAAAAAGTGACTTTAGGTGTGATTGTCGGCAACCGGGGATTTTTCCCCAGCCATCTGTGCGAGGCCGGGCGCGCGACGATCCTCAAGGTGTTGGAAGAAGAAGGGATCAACGTTGTCGCGTTGACCCCGCAGGATACTGAGTATGGCAGCGTGGAAAGCCTGAGCGAAGCGCACAAGTGCGCCGACCTGTTCCGCGCCCATCGTGACGAGATTGACGGCATCCTGGTGACCCTGCCCAACTTCGGGGACGAGCGCGGCATCGCCAACACGCTGCGCTTTGCGAACCTCAACGTGCCGGTGCTGATCCAGGCTTTCCCCGATGACGCCACCAAGATGGACATCAAGTGGCGGCGTGACAGCTTCTGCGGCAAGATGTCGGCCTGCAACAACCTGCACCAGTACGGCATCCCCTACAGCCTGACCACACTGCACACGGTCGACCCGGAAAGCGACTCGTTCCGCCAGGACCTGCGCAAGTTTGCGGCGGTGTGCCGCGTGACGCGCGGGATGCGCCGCGCCCGCTTCGGGATGCTCGGCGCGCGTCCGGTGGCCTTCAACACGGTGCGTTTCAGCGAAAAACTGCTCGAAAACGCCGGGATCAGCGTGGAAACGCTCGACCTGTCCGAGGTCTACGGGCAGATCGGCCGCCTGGCCGACGATGACGCCCGCGTTGTCGCCAAGACCAACGCCGTCAAAGCCTATGCCAACGCTGCCCAGGTACCCGCTCAAGCGATGTCGAAGATCGCCAAGCTGGGCGTGGTCATCGACGAGTGGACCACAGCCAACGAGTACGACGCGACCGCCGTCCAGTGTTGGACGAGCATGGAAGAATATTTCGGCGTGGTGCCCTGCACGATCATGAGCATGCTCAGCGATAACCTGATGCCGTCCGCCTGCGAGACGGACATCGCCGGGACGGCAGCCATGTACGCGATGGCGCTGGCCTCTGGCAAACCGAGCGCGCTGGTCGACTGGAACAACAACTACGGCACCGATCCCAATAAGGGCGTGGTCTTCCACTGCTCCAACCTGCCGCGCAGCGTGTTCACGGATGAAATCCCCGTCATGAACTACCAGGAGATCATCGCGGGCTCGGTCGGCAAAGCCAACACCTGGGGCACCATCTACGGACGCGTGAAAGCGGACCCGTTCACCTATCTACGCATCAGCACCGACGATCTGCAAGGCAAGATCACGGCGTATGTGGGTCAAGGCACCTTCACCAACGATCCGGTCGACACCTTCGGCGGTTACGGCGTAGTCGAAGTGCCGAACCTGCAAGGGCTGCTGCAATACATCTGTGAGAACGGCTTCGAGCACCACGTGTCGGTGAACCTGTCCTACGTGGGCGACGCCGTCTACGAAGCGCTCACCAAATACCTGAAATGGGACGTGTACTACCACAAGGGCTGATCGGCAGCCTGAACGACTGGTTTCGCAGCGCCCGCCGGTACCGGCGGGCGTTTTATTTTGGCAGCGGGCGGGACGCGTCGCAGGGTATTGCGCGGCCGCGCCGAATTATGGTATACTGATTTTAGTAGTTTGAATGTGAACTACTATAGACCAAAAGAAACACACTATAATTAAGGGTTTTTAAAATAATAATTCGATACCCCTAAAAATTGGGGAGCAATCCGGATGGGCCATTACGTATGTTGGAATAGAGCAGCAGCATCCACCGGTGGGAGTACTGCCCATCCTCGAAACGCCACCGTCCCAGGCAGTCCGCCTGATAGCACGCCAGGAAAGGATCGACCATGGCCCATCCGGAAAACATCTCCAAACGCTACCCAACGGGCGTGGTAACCGTCACCGCGCTTGAACATACTATCTCGCTCGACATTGGCAAAGGCGAGTTTGTCGTCGTGATGGGACTGTCCGGCAGGGACAAAACTACGCCGCTCAATATCATCGGCGGGCTAGACAATCCGACCGAGGGCGTTATCCGCATCAGCGGC
This sequence comes from uncultured Chloroflexia bacterium, assembly GCA_963826505.1. GTDB lineage: Bacteria > Chloroflexota > Anaerolineae > Aggregatilineales > Aggregatilineaceae > CAWGXG01. The sequence continues at coordinate 1,188,395 of CAWGXG010000007.1, read as the reverse complement.
AGCGACTCCGCTGGCAGCCACAACAGCGCACATCGTCACTGGTGTGAGCTGAACATGTCTCGACCGCCCGTGTCAGTGGGAGCAGCGGCAGGCTGGCCACAATCACCATCGAACAGAATAGGTACAGGAGTCAGCACCTTGGTTGCGACAAGGCAGATCGTCGCGATTGATGACAACCAAATTGTTATTGGAAGGCAAATATAGGCGCGCCGTGCCATAGATGATGCCATAGTCAAAATCACACGGATAGGGGTTCTCGCAGAACACCTCAATCTCGCGAGCGCCCACTTGTGTGGCACGATAGCACCCAATCTCGCCGTTGCGGTGATTCATGTGGTAGGCGACATCGATCGAGTAAAGGGCGTCTTCAATGGTCCGGACTTCAGGCGGCCAGATGGCACTTTCAGGAATACGCATGCCGATACTGACCAGATCGAGCCTGGCACCGAAGTCGCCCTCGGCAACGTCGCGAAAGGCATCCAACCACGCTTGTTGCGGGTGCCAACTGTCAGGCCGAGGGTTTCTGATGCCATATCTTGCCAAGACAGGGAGGATATTTTCGCTCATGGCTTCAACGAAGGAGAGAATCGCAGCGCCAGATACTTCAACATCAGGATCAAACGCGACGAATTGTGCCATTGGTAACCTCCTGGAACCAAGTCATTCGGCAGTGTCAGGTTACGTCTGGTTCAGGGTCAACCGTGTTCTTGTTTTTTCCCGTTGACAATGGTGGTAGTCGCGCGATCACGCATTCGATAACCTCCAGATTTCCCTTTATCTGGAAGTTCCCAACCTGGTTTAGAAGTTGCTGGTTTCAAATAAAGAGTACATCGAATCTATAGCTTTGTCATTGGCAACTTGCCATAAGTCGTTGTCGATTTCAGAAGAAACGTTATAATTAGGAACGTTTAAAATAATAATTTGACTCCCCTAAAAATTGGGAGATAATCCGGACCGGCAATCACGTATGTTGGAATAGAGCAGCATCATCGACCGGTGGGAGTACTGCCCATCCTCGAAACGCCATCATCCCAGGCAGTCCGCCTGAAGGCGCGCTAAGAAAGGAACGACCATGATACATCTGGAAAACATCTCCAAGCGCTACCAGATGGGCGCGGTAACAGTTACCGCACTGGAGCATATCTCGCTCGATATTGGCAAAGGTGAGTTTGTCGTCGTGTTGGGACCGTCTGGCAGCGGCAAAACCACCCTGCTCAACATCATCGGCGCGCTGGACGATCCGACCGAAGGCGTCATCCGCATCAACGGCAGCGACTCTGCGGGCAGCCGCAACAGTGATCGCTTCAAATTCCGGCGCGAGACGGTGAGCTTCATCTTCCAGACCTTCAACCTGTTTCCCAGCCTGACGGCACTCGAAAATGTCCAGTTTGTGCTGGATATGGCCCACACACCCGACAGCCCGCAGCGTGCGCAGCAAGTGCTGACCAGCGTCGGACTGGGCGAGCGCGTGAATCACTTCCCGCACGAGTTGTCCGGCGGTGAACAGCAGCGCGTGGCGATTGCGCGCGCCCTGGCGACGGGTAACCCCGTGCTGCTGGCCGACGAGCCTACCGGTGAATTGGACTTCCAAACCGGCATCCAGATTCTGGGGCTGCTGCAACAACAGGCGTCGGCGGGCAAGACAGTGCTGGTTGTGACCCACAACCGCGAAATCTCGCGCATCGCCGACCGCGTGATCGAGCTGAGCAGCGGGCGCGTCGTGCGCGACGGTCCGCCGCGTGACGGCAAGGCCGCGATCACAGATTTGCAGTGGTAAGGGGGCGGGCATGAATAACTCGCAATTATGGCTGCGTTGGTCCTGGCGCGATCTGCGTTCGCGCTGGGTGCAGGTCGTGGCGATCGCGCTGATCATCGCCCTGGGAACCGGAGTCTTCGCGGGCCTGGGCGGCCAAAAGACATGGCGTATCGCGTCGTATGATCTCAGTTACACGCGGCTGCACATGTACGATATCAAAATGGAAATGGCCGACGGCAGCTACACCAACGGGGACGATCTACTCGCGGCGCTGAGCGACATCCCCGGCATTACGGCCATCAACACGCGCCTGATCGTGCCGACCCTGGTCGATGCATCTCACGAGGGCAAGACAATTCTGGTTCGGGGCCGCATCGTCGGCGTGGACGTGCGCGACGGCGGTCCATCCGTCAACCAGATCGCGATCACCGACGGTTACGGGCGCAACCTGACCCCGGCGGACTCCGGGCAAGATGTAGCGGTCGTCGAATACAAGTTCGCCAAACATTACGGGCTCACGCCGGGCGATCCGATTCGCGTCAGCGGCAACGTCTCACTGGATTTCGTGGGCGAGGGCCAATCGCCAGAATACTTCATGATCATGCCAGACACCGGCAACTACTTCGGCGAAACGGATTTCGCGGTACTGTTCGTGCCTTTGGCCACCGCGCAAAAGCTAGCCGACCGCGCCGGGTTGGTGAATGACGTGGTAGTGACAGTCGATCCGACCGCCGATCGCGCCGCTGTCCAGGCGGCGATGACCGCGCGCATGGCCAGTGCCTTCCCCGACACGGGCGTGACCTTCACTCTGCGCGAAGACGACCCGGTCTACGCCGGGCTGTATTCGGACGCTGCCGGCGATCAGTGGATGTGGAACATCATGGCGATGCTGTTCCTGGTCGGCGCGGCGATGGGGGCCTTCAACCTGGTGGGCCGCATGGTCGAAGCCCAACGGCGCGAGATCGGCGTCGGGATGGCGCTGGGACTGCCGCGCCGCTGGATCGCGTTTCGTCCGATGCTGGTCGGGCTTCAGATCGCGCTGCTGGGCACGGTCTTTGGGATGATCGTGGGACTGCTGCTGAGCAAGCTGTTCGCCATGGCGCTCAAAGAGTTGGTGCCGCTCCCGTATTGGGACATCAAGTTTTACATGCCCGCCTACGTCCGGGCCGTGATCCTGGGCGTGGCGTTGCCGTTCCTCGCGACGCTACTCCCGGTCTGGCGCGCGGTGCGCGTCGCGCCGGTCGACGCCATCCGGTCCGGCTATTTAGTGGCGAAGGGCGGCGGGCTAAACCAGCTCGCCAACCGGCTGCACCTGCCGGGTCGCAGCTTCACGCAGATGCCGCTGCGCAACATCATGCGCTCGCCCTGGCGCACCCTACTGACGGTGTTGGGTATCGCGATCGCGATCATGCTGATGACATTCATCGTGGGGGCGATGGACAGCTACGTCGGGACGATGCAGCGCGCCGACGATGCTTACCGCTATGAGAGCAAGGATCGTATCCTGGTCGATCTGGACCGCTTCTTCCCACAGAGCGATGGCGAAGTGACGGCTCTCAGCAGCCTGACCGGGTCGGATGGCCAGCCGCTGTTCACCGCGTCGGAAACGGCGCTGCTGTTGGGCGGCTCGATCTCCAACGGCACGACATCGATCGATACGGCGCTTGAGCTGCATGACATGGCGCACGCCATCTGGGTGCCGGAGCTGATTTCGGGCCAGCTCAATAATTCCGAGCCGGGCATCATCATCTCGCAGAAAGCTGCTGAAGACCTGGGTGTCAGCGTGGGCGATACCATCACGTTGGAGCATCCACGCCGCGAAGGTGCCCTGAGCTTCCGCCTCGTCAAAACTGATCTACCCGTGATCGGCATTCACAATAACCCGCTGCGCCCGCTCAGCTACATGGATCTCAGCGCGGCGTCCCTGATGGGCCTGGACGGTGTCACCAATCTGATGATCTTCGAACCAGCGCCGGGCCGTCAGGTCGATGACATCAAGGCCGCCTTGCTGACACAACCGGGAGTCACCTCGGTGCAATCCATCGCGGACTTCTCAAACGCGATCAAAGCCCTGCTCAAGATGATGACCGGCATTCTGGCGATCATCGAAGCGGTAGCGATCGTGCTGGCCTTTCTGATCGCGTTCAACTCGACCAGCATCAGCGTGGATGAGCGCGTGCGCGAGATCGCGACGATGTTCGCCTTCGGACTGCGCACACGGACCGTCACCCGCATGCAAATGCTGGAAAACGTCATCATCGGCGTGTTGGGCACGCTGATCGGCATAGTGAGCGGCTGGGGGTTGCTGAAAGCCCTGTTTATCTCGCGGGCGAACGTCGAGCTGGCCGATCTCAAGTTTTTCGTCGTCATCTCGCCTCAGACGGTGCTGATGGCCGCCGGACTGGGCGTGATCGTGGTCGGGCTCACGCCGCTGCTCAGCATCCGCCGCATGCGCAAAATGGATATTCCGTCGACGCTGCGTGTCATGGAATAGCCGGAACTGCCCAGGCGCATTTTGACACCCGCCCGCTTTGGTGGTATGCTGCGCAGTGTACGTTACCAATCGTATAGCCCGTAGAGGTAAAGGTGCTCCTCGCCCCGGATGGTGGAGCATAATGGCGAAGTCGGTGCAAGTCCGACGCTGTCCCGCAACTGTAATCTGGCCTGTGTGCCAGTGAGCCAGGTCGCCCGCCTTTACCTGCTTTCATCATCTCGCGGAGAGGGGGTGGAGGTACGGTCCAGGCGCGACGAAGTACGATCCCCTGCACCGGCTTCCCGGTGCGCGCGCATGGGTCTGTCTTGCCGGCAGCCAGCACCATCGACATCACCAGCCCGAACTCTGAGAGTTCGGGCTTTTTGTTTTCCAGGTGATGCCGGTCCCAACCCGGATTACCGCCATGCATTCGAGGAGATGCTCCCCAATGAAACTGCGTGCGATCGTGATAGCGGCCCTGTGTGCCGGTGTATTGGTGGGTTTGCTGCCTGCGGCGAGTCACAGCGTCGAAGCGCAAAGCCCCGCCACCAATCTGCGTGAAGGCTGTGTCGATCAGTATGATCCCAGCGTCGATTATTTTCCCGAAAAAACCGCTGTTCAGATGGCTGAAAACTTCACCGTTGAATATTTCAACAATTACAAAGTCGTGACCGTGCTGCACCCCTGGATGGGCGCTGACCCGGCTACCTATGTGCTGGTCCAGTGCGGCACTCCCGCGCCAGACCCGATCAAGGGCGCGACGGTGATCCCCGTCCCGGCTACGACGCTCGTCACGATGTCCACCACGTTCTTGCCGTTCGTGGTCCAGCTCGGCCTGACGGACTATCTGGTGGGACACGATGTCTTTTCCTACGTGTCCTCGCCCGAAGTCCGCGCCCGGATTGACGCGGGCAAGATGGTCGAAGTCGGCGAAGGCGCGGGCGTCAACGTGGAGACCATGCTCGATCTCGATCCGAGCCTGATCCTGACGTCAAGCGCCGGTCTGCTCGATTATGACGCGCACCCGGCGCTGATCGAAGCCGGTCTGCCGGTCGTACTCGAAGGCGACTGGATGGAAACCGCACCGCTCAACCGCGCGGAATGGGTGAAGTTCATCGCCCTGTTTTACAACCGCGAGACCGACGCGGCGGCCATCTTCGACAATCTCGCCGCCAACTACGACAGCCTGACGCAGCTCGCCGCGACCGCCGACACACATCCCAGCGTTCTCGTCAACGCGCCCTGGCAGGGCACGTGGTATCTGACGGGCGGCCAGGGTTATTTCGCGCAGTATCTGCGCGACGCGGGCGCGAACTACGTGTGGGCCGATGATGATTCCAGTGGATCGCTGGTGCTGGCTTTCGAAGCCGTATTCGAGCAAGCCGGAGACGCCGATTTCTGGGTGAACGCGGGCGGCGCGTGGATGAGCCTGGACGATGCGCTGGCCGAAGACGAGCGCTTTGGCGAGTTCAAGGCGTTCCAGGACGGCAACGTGTGGTCCAACAACCTGCGGCTGAACGACTACGGCGGCAACGATTTCTTCGAGAGCGGCATAGCCAATCCGGACGTGGTGCTGGAAGACCTGATCGCCATCTTCCACCCGGACCTGCTGCCCGATCACCAGTTCGTGTACTACCGCCATCTACAATAATCCGTGAAGGATACGCGCGGGACGGCACGTGTGTGCGATGCGCCGTCCCGCGTCACGATAGAGTATATGGATGTTTCAAGCGAATAATCACCCCAGACCGTGCCTTTCGCACCCCTTCCCTAAGGGAAAGGGCTAAGGGGAATGGGGTAAAGTATTTAATGGCGAAGCCTATGGCCGAAATCACCTTCAAACCGATCCCGTCCGCTCCGGCGGCTGCCCCAGCCAGCGTTCACTACGACTGGCCGCGCCTGGGGATCCGCCGCGCTGCCCTGCTGATCCTGGCGGTGGCGCTGGCGGTAGTCTTCTTGCTGAGTCTGACGTTTGGCTCGGTCGATATTCCCCTGCGCGAGATCGTCAGGATTCTGATCGGCGAGGAACCCGCGCGCCGATCGTGGGCGACCATCATCCTCAAATTCCGGCTGCCCAAGGCCCTGACCGCCATGTTAGCCGGGTCGGCGCTGGCCGTCGCCGGGCTGGAAATGCAAACGCTGTTCCGCAACTCGCTGGCCGATCCGTTTGTGCTGGGGATCAATTCCGGGGCGAGCCTGGGCGTGGCGCTGGTCGTGCTGTCGGTGGGCGTGGCGGGCGTCACGGCGACCTCGATGTTGTCTGGGCTGGGACTGGCCGGAAACTTCGGGCTGGTCGCCGCCGCGAGTCTGGGAGCCGGGCTGGTACTCGGCATCATGTTGATCGCGTCGCGCAACGTGCGCAGCAGTATGACGCTGCTCATCCTCGGTCTGATGATCGGCTATGCGACCGGCGCGATCGTGAGTCTGCTGCTCTATTTCAGCATTTCAGAGCGCATCCAGGCGTACATTAGCTGGACGTTCGGCAGTTTCGGCGGCGTGACGTGGTCGCAGCTGCACGTCATGGCCCCGGTCATGCTGACCGGGCTGGCGCTGTCGTTCGCGCTGGCGAAACCGCTCAATGCACTGCTGCTGGGCGAAGCTTACGCGCGCTCAATGGGACTCAACGTGGGGCACGCCCGCGTCTGGATCATCCTCAGCGCGGCGCTGCTCTCCGGCACCGTGACGGCCTTTTGCGGACCGATCGGCTTTTTGGGGATCGCCGTGCCGCATCTGTCGCGCAGCCTCTTTAACACCTCCGATCACCGCGTGCTGGTACCGGCCTGCGTTCTGTCAGGCGCGCTGCTGGCCCTGGTAGCGGACATCGTCGCTCAGGTGCCGGGCAGCCAGACCGTGCTGCCGCTCAACGCCGTCACCGCGCTGATCGGCGCGCCGATCGTGGCCTGGATTATCCTGCGGCGCAGCGGTCACCGGGCCGCGCTCAGCGCGTGAACGGACAGGGCACAGCTATGACCGGCGACGTACTCACCGCGCGCAATCTCAGCATTGGCTACACGCACGGACGGCGGACTCCGGCAGTCGTGGCGCAGGACCTGAACGTCACCCTGCGAGCGGGCGAGTTGGTCTGCCTGGTGGGTCCCAACGGCGCGGGCAAATCAACCCTCATGCGCACATTGGGCGGGATGCAGTCCGCGCTGGCCGGTGACGTACACCTCGGCGGCGACGATGTGTTCTCGCTCAACGCGCAGGATCTGGCGCGGCGCATGAGCGTCGTACTCACCGAGCGCGTGGAAGTCGGCAACCTGTCGGCCTATGCGCTGGTCGCCCTGGGACGGCACCCTTACACCGACTGGACCGGGCGGCTGAGCGAACACGATGAAGCGGTAGTCCGCTGGGCGATTGACGCCGTTGGCGCGCGTCCGCTGGCGGCGCGTCCGGTCAATGAGCTGAGTGATGGCGAGCGCCAGAAGATCATGATTGCGCGCGCGCTGGCCCAGGAACCGCTCGTCATGCTGCTGGACGAACCGACCGCGTTCCTCGATCTGCCCAACCGCGTCGAAGTGATGCGCGTGCTGCGCCACCTGGCGGGCTCCACGGGCCGCGCGATCCTGCTCTCCACGCACGATCTCGATCTCGCGCTGCGCAGCGCCGACACGATCTGGCTGCTGCCACGTGGCGGACCGCTCTACACGGGCGCGCCGGAAGACCTCGTGCTCAACGGCGCGTTCGAAGCGACGTTTCGCGGGGATGGCGTGGTATTCGACCGGCAGAGCGGCGCGTTTTCGATCCAGATGCCGTTCAATGGCACGGTGGCGTTAGAGGGCGACGGGCTGGGCACGGTGTGGACGCGCCGGGCGCTAGAGCGCGCGGGGTTCCAGGTGCAGGAGGCCGGTCACACGGGTGAGGTACTGGCCCGCATCAGCGTGTGCGAACGCGCGGACGGTCCCACCTGGGCGGTGATCACACACGGCCCCGCGCACGAACACGAGTCGCTTTACGCGGTGATCGCGTCCCTGCGCGAGGCCGCGCAGCGAGTCAAAGAGGTCTGATCAGGCAGGCTGAGACGCGGACTGTTCTTCCGCCGCCGAAAACGGTTCGCGCAGCAGGCAGGCGCACGTATGCGCACGCCCCAGGTCGATCAGGGGCGGCTCAATCTTGGAGCACTTGTCCACGGCTTCGAGACAGCGCGTATGGAACCGGCAGCCTGAGGGTGGATTCAATGGGCTGGGTGGATCCCCCTGCAAGATGATGCGCTGGCGTTTGATCTTGGGATCGGCGATCGGAATAGCCGACATCAGCGCCTGCGTGTAGGGGTGCTGAGGATTACCAAACAGCTCCTCGCGTGACGCCACTTCGGCGATCTTGCCCAGGTACATCACCGCCACACGGTCGCACAGATGCTCGACCACGCTCATATCGTGCGCGATAAACAGCAGCGTCAGGTCGAGTTCCTTCTGCAAATCCTTGAGCAGATTCAACACCTGCGACTGAATCGACACGTCAAGCGCGGACACCGGCTCGTCGCATACGATGAACTTGGGTCTGAGCACCAGCGCGCGCGCGATCCCGATGCGCTGACGCTGTCCGCCCGAAAATTCATGCGGGAAACGGCGCATGTGTTCTTCCTGCATGCCGACCATCTTCAGCGCTTCGAGTACCTTGGCGTGACGCTCGGCGCGATCGGTGATCCCGTGCACGCGCAGCCCCTCGCCCACAATGTCGCCCACCTTCGAGCGCGGATCGAGCGACGAGTACGGGTCCTGAAACACCAACTGCATCTCGCTGCGCAGCGGCTTGAGTTCCGACGGTTTGAGGCTGAAGATATCCTTGCCATCGAACATCACCGAGCCAGCCGTCGCCGGGATCAGGCGCAGGATGGAGCGTCCGACGGTGGTCTTGCCGCAGCCGGATTCCCCGACCAGCCCTAAAATCTCGCCGCGCCGGATGTCCAGGTTGACGCCGTCGACCGCCTGCACCACGCCGATAGTACGCTTGAGCGCGCCCCCTTTGATCTCGAAATAGACCTTCAGATCGCGAATCTCAAGCAGGTTTTCATAGTGGGGTTGCGTCATGACGATTCACCCTCGTAAAGCCAGCAGCGCACCTTATGACCGGGTTGGGATTCGATCATGTGCGGTTCTTCCACCAGGCAGCGCTCCAGATTATGCTCGACACGCGCGCGGCAGCGCGGCGCGAACCGGCAGCCGGGCGGCATATCGATCAGGCTGGGGACCGTGCCAGGGATCACTTCCAGGCGATCTTTGACTTTGCCCATGACCGGGATCGAATCGATCAAGCCGCGCGTGTAGGGGTGCAGCGGCGCGTCGAACAGGTCCAGCGTTGGCGCCTCTTCGACTGCCGTCCCGGCGTACATCACCGTCACCACGTCGGCCATCTCGGCCACGATGCCCATGTCATGCGTGATGAGGATCACCGTCATCTGCTTTTCGTCGCGCAGAACCCGGATCAGATCGAGCACCTGGGCCTGGATCGTCACGTCGAGCGCGGTCGTCGGCTCGTCCGCGATCAACAGATCGGGCGCACAGGCCATCCCCATGGCGATCATGACGCGCTGCGCCATACCGCCGGACATTTCGTGCGGATAATTGGTGATACGCCGGGTTGGGTCGGGAATCCCGACCTCTTTCAGCATCCGGACGCCTTCGCTCTCCTTGGCCGGACGTCCAGCGTCCTGATGCACACGCAGCACTTCGAGCAGTTGGGTGCCCACCTTCAGCACCGGGTTGAGCGATGATTTCGGCTCCTGGAAAATCACGGCGATCTGTTTGCCCCGGATGGCGGTCATCTCGTGGCGCGACTTGGTAAGCAGATTCTCGCCCTTAAACCAGACTTCGCCCGATACGATCTTGCCGGGCTTGTCGACCAATTGCAGCACGGACATGGCGGTCATACTTTTGCCGCAGCCCGATTCGCCCACTATGCCGCGAATCTCGCCGCGCCGGACGTCGAGACTGACGCCGTCTACAGCTTTAACCGTCCCATCACGGGTGAAAAAATACGTGCGCAGGTCTTTGATCTCAAGAAGAGGAGGCTCCTCAGCCGGAGTTGGGCGGGAAGCAGTGTTATCGAGTGTCATCGGGGCTCCCATCAGCGATCCAGGCGCGGGTCGAGGGCATCGCGCAGCCCATCACCCACCAGGTTGAACGCCAGCACCGTGATCATAATCGCGATACCGGGATAAAATACCAGGTGTGGCGCAGTGAAAATCTGGTTGCGTTCCGCGCCGAGCATAGCGCCCCATTCAGGCGTGGGCGGTTGTGCACCCAGCCCCAGGAACGACAGCGCGGCCGCGTCGAGAATGGCGGTACCGATGCCCAGCGTAGCCTGTACGATCAGCGGCGCGAGGGCGTTGGGCAGGATCCGCCGGAACAGAATTCGCACCGGGTTAACGCCCAGCACACGGTCCGCCATGACATAATCTTCTTCTTTGACGGACAACACGCCCGACCGCGCCACGCGCGCGTAGGCGGGAATGGCGACAATCGAGATCGCGAGCAGGGCGTTAATCAGACCCGGACCGAGCACCGTCACGACGGCGATCGCGAGGATCAGCGCGGGGAAGGCCAGCATCACGTCCATGATACGCATGATGACATTATCGACCCAGCCGCCCAGGTAACCCGCAATCGCGCCGGAAATCGTGCCGACGATCACCGCCAGCGTCACCGTTGAAATGCCGACCATTAGCGAAAGGCGCGCGCCAAACAGCACCCGGCTAAACTCATCGCGCAGATTGCCATCCACACCCATGATGTATTGGTAGCTGGATGTTTTGACAATGCGCAGATCGTCGCCATCGGCCATCACGATCCCACCACCGCTGTTCTGCCACTCGGACATGATCAGCGGCACGTCGCGCGTAATCTCAAGCACCTGGTCGCCCGTATCGGCGTTCCACACCTTGATATTGGTCTCGCCCTGCGTGTAAATACGCGTGGCGAGCGGGCTGCCCGCCATACGCTCGATGGGCGATCCGTGATCCAGCTCGAGCAGCAGATCACCGGTTGTGGCGTCCCAGACCAGCGCCGTATCGCCGCTGCTGGCGATCACATGCTGGATGCCGCGCGACAGCGCTTCGCTCCAGGCGGCATTCGTCAGCGGGGCGGAATAATCGACAGACAGCAGCTTTTCGTAGGTGGAGGCGTTCCACACGGTGAGCGTGTTGCCGCTGGTCGTCAGAATGCGCGAACTTCCCTTGTTGAAGGTTGCGCTGGTCAGCGGCGCGTCGTGGACCAGTTCGGCGGTCTGCGTGCCGACGAAGGCGTTCCACAACTGGACATGGTTCCCGCTGGCCGTCATCACCAGGGTGCCGTTACTGTTCCAATCGGCGGCGATCAGCGGATCGTCGAGCGCGATGGTGCCCACCTGAGTCCAGCTCATCGTGTCCCAGATGTACACGTTATGCGCGTCCGCGCTCAGAAAGCGCGTGCCGTCCGCATTCCAGGCGACCTGCGTCGCACCGCCGGGATGTTCCAGCGTGCGGCTCAACGAATGGCGGTTCATATCCCAAATGTACAGCTCTTCGCCGCTCGCGGAGATGATTTTCTGATCGTTGGGCGTCCAGTCCAGCGCTACGACCGGCGCGTTATGATCGAGTGTGGACATCGGTTTGCCGTTGTCAGCGCTCCACACGGTAATCTGGTTGCCGTAAGCCGCCGCGATCAACGAATTCGTCGAGCTGAGCGCGGCCGCTGCGATCGGCTCTGTGGTGGTAACGCTCGTCAGCGTGTCGCCTGCATCGGGGCACCCAAACAAGTGAATACACGGGGCAGCGCGCTTCGCGACGCCCTCTTCCGGCACATCCAGCAGCACGGCAAGCGGGTCATGCGTGGCGAGCACCGGCGCGAAGATCGCGATCAACACGAGGACGCTCAACATACTCAGACCAACAATTGCTGACGGTTTGCGGATTAACCGCTCAAGTGTCTCACGCCACAGGCTCTTGGCGGGGCGACGTATGATTTCGGCGTCGGCAGCGGCAAGCTCGACTTGATGATCAGGAGGAACAGAATCAGAAATAGACATTGGTTCTTACTCTAGCCGGATACGCGGATCGAGATAGGCGTACAGGGCATCGACAATCAGATTGATAAACACAAAAATGACGGCGATGACCAGCGTGAAGCCCTGCACTACAGTATAGTCGCGCCCGGTGATCGAGTCGTACAAAATACGTCCAACACCCGACAGTCCGAACACGGTTTCGGTCAGTACCGCCCCGCTCATCAACGAACCGAGCGACAGGCCGATAATCGTTACAACGGGCAGCATCGCGTTACGCAGGCCATGCCGCACGACGACCCCCACTTCGCCAACGCCCTTGGCGCGCGCCGTGCGCACATAATTGAGGCCGAGCACTTCAAGCAGACTGGAGCGCGTCATACGGGCGATGATCGACAGAGGAATGGTACCCAGAGCCGCCGCAGGCAGAATCAGGTGCTTGAAAGCGTCGGCAAACCCGCCCCAATCCTGCACCAACAGCGCGTTCAGGGTGTTGATGTTAGCGATGAAGCCGGGCAGGCTCAGCACGTCGCCGTTGACGTCGAGCCCCCATGCCTGGTAAAACGGCTCGATCATGCGCCCCGCCGTCAGGCGACCCGTCGGAGGCAACCAAAACGGCGTCCCTTTGAGCACCACACCAAACAGGTACGACAACATCAAGCCCAGCCAGAAGACCGGCATTGAGACGCCCATATTGGCCCAGATCATGGTACCCACATCGATGGCTGAATTATGATAGTAGGCCGACAAAATGCCGAGCGGGATACCCAGCAGGACCGCAAACAGCATCGCGAAAAATGACAACTCCAACGTGACAGGCAGGCGTTCTACCATCAGTTCGGTAACAGGCCGTCCGAACTTAATCGAGTTGCCCAGGTCGCCGTGCAGCACGTCATTCAGGTAAATTTTGAACTGGACCGGGATCGACTCGTTGAGTCCAAAGCGCTCATTGAAGGCGTCGCAGATCGCGTCGGTCGCCTTTTCGCCCAACGTGGCACGGCAAGGATCACCCGGCAGCAGACGGGCCAGCGAAAATGTGACAAAGAGAATGCCCAATAAAACAGGCACCGCCAGCATCAGGCGTCGAACGAGATACCCTACCATCTATCTGCCCCAATGTTCTGCAATTTTTGCACGAAAGTATACCGTGATCGATCAAAACAATCACCCAAAAAAACAATTCGGGGGGCGCCTGTTGCAGCGCCCCCCGTCAGTTTGCCGTACGGTGACGGCTGGTATGGTTAATTACTCAGCAGGTGCGTTCAGGAACCCGCCGAACAAGCTGGAGAAGTATGTGAAGTTGCCATCACGCCCGACGTGCAGCGGGTTGGCTACGTCCCACTGAACCGCGTAGGACATCACCACATCGTTCGCATCCAACGTCGCGCCGTTGTGGAATTTCACGCCGTCGCGCAGATGGAAGGTCCACTCGGTCAGGTCCTCGTTGACATCGTAGCTGGAGGCCAACCCCGGCTCGACCGCTGTGCCGCCAATGGAGTACGACAGCAGCGATTCGTAGACCTGCTCGCCCGCACGCAGCGACTCGCCGTCAGTTTCGTCAGCCAGATAGAGGCCGATCGGCTCGGCGTTCTGCATCCACACGAACGTATCCTGGCCGGGGATCTGCATCACGGCGAAGTATTCGTTGCCCAACGGGCTGGCGTGACCACCCTCAACCGTCGCCTTGAAGACCGTGGCCGAGGCACCATGCGAAATCGGGATCATCGGGACTTCTTCTTTGATCGCCTGGTTGGCTTTCACGTAGATCGCCAGACGCGCTGCCGGATCGGCCAGCGCAGCGGCTTCCTTCAGCGGTTCGGTGATGTCGGGGTACTTGTCGCCGAACTGATCAGACGCGCCCGCGCCGAAGTGGTAGTCCAGGAAGTTGGTCGCATCCGGATAATCCGCGCCCCAACCGAGCAGATACATGCCCAGTTCGCCGTTGTCGCTGGCGTCGAGGAACGCACCGGATTCCATGACGTTGATATTGGCCGTAATGTTCAAGTTTTCCTTGAGCTGGGCCTGGATGTCTTCCGCCACACGGCCGGGTTCCGGCAGGTAGGAGCGGACCACGTCACGGTAGGACAGATCAATGGTGAAGCCGTCCGGGTAACCCGCATCCGCCAACATGGCGCGCGCCTCAGCCGGATCGAAGTCGTACCACGTCACTTCGGGCGTATAGCCGAAGATCGACGGGGGCATGAACTGGGTCGCAACCAGGGTGCCGGGAGCGTAGAAGTTATCGACAATGCGCTGACGATCGATACCCATCGCCAATGCCTGACGCACGCGCACATCATCCAGCGGCTTGAACCAATTGTTGAGGCCGATGTAGAAGATGTTGGTGCCGGGACGATCGTACATGACGAGGTCCGGATTCTGGCGAATCTTGTCGAGATCGTCCGGGGTCGGGTTGTCGATACCGTCAACGGTGCCCGCTTCGAGCTCGGTCAGACGGGCTGCGCCTTCGGAGTTCCAACGGAAAACAAGGGTCGGGCTGAGTGCCGGGGTTCCCCAGTAATCTTCGAAACGGGAATAGGTGATGCTGTCGCCGCGCTTCCACTCGGTCAGCATGTAGGGGCCGGTGCCATTGGGCTTGTCAACGAGATCGCCACCGCCGCCGGTCGCCTCGAGATAGTCTGAATCGTTAATTGAGAACGCCGAGAACGCCACCTTCGAAGGGAAGGCCGGGTCAGGGGTGCACAGCGTGAACTTAACGGTCAGCGAGTCAAGCGCCTCGATCTTGCTGATTTCTCCGCCGTAGTCGCAGTTTTCGGCGGCATAGACCATCGGCGAAAATTCCTGCGCCTTAGAAACGTGATGCGGTAGGCCGACCAGAACGGTCAGCGCCATCGCAGCCACAAGTAAAAGCGAAAGCCCAGCATAGTGTCGCCTGGAAACCATAATTGATCCCTTCTCTCTCCCAATGCTTCAATGTACGAAACAAACGTAAATGGTTGTCACTGAGATGGCTGAATTGGGGACGATAGCCACTCCTTTCTCAAGCACAGAAACTGGCAATATGGAAAATGGATCATGCGTAGTTGGGGGTACAGATACTACTTTTCAGTGTAGATAAAAATACCAGAGAAGTAAGCCTATCGCAAGAATAACACGCGAGGTGGTTTTTGAGGCGGTGATTTGGGGCGCGGAATCGGGGCGGACTGAGCGGGGGACGATCGACGCGCATAAAGCACCGGATTGGGATTGGCCCTGGCCAAATCGATTGTTGAGGCCTAGAGAAGCTCTGAAGAGCCGATCTAACTCGGGCATGCGCCTGCCACTCAGCGCCGGAGCGGCAGCCGGACGGTGAACGTGCTGCCCTGCTGGTACTGGCTGGACACGGTGATGGTTCCGCCGTGCAGCTCGACGATGTCCTTCGCAATCGCCAGCCCTAACCCGGTTCCGCTCGACAGGCTTTCACGCGCTTCTGCCGTGCGATAGAATCTTTCGAACACAATGCGGCAGGTCTTCCGCAGCGATTCCCATCCCGTGATCGATCACCCTGATCACAACCGCTTGATCCTCAGCAACAGCTTCAAGGCAGATTCCCTTGACTTCGAGCGTGCAGTTCACCGCGTTTGACACAAGATTCACCAGGACCCGTTCGATCTGCTGCTCGTCCAGGTGGATCTCCGGCAAGGTGGGATCGATTGTCAAGGTGAGCGTTTGATGCTTGTTGATAGCCACAGGCTCGTAGATATCAAACACGCGCTGCACCAGCGCCCCGACGCTGCACACTTTGAATTCCAGGGACATCTGCCTGCGATCCATGCGCGACAGAGTCCGGAGATCGTCCAGCAGGTTGCGCAGGTGCCGTACCTGGTTTTCAAAGGCACAGATATGGTATTCCAGCCGTTCGGGGTTGTGCCGCAACATGTACAGTCGCGTGCTCAGGCCCGCGATCCAATGCGTGATTCGAACACGGCAGCAGCGAATTGAGGCGTATCACAGTGTTGGCGAACATTGAGCCTTATCTCTCTGGACTAGAGACGAGAGAAAACTGATCACGGCGACAGGTGATACCGGCGTATGCTCACAGTAAATTACATTATCCAGCCACTATGGCTGGAATGGTACAGGCGTTGGGACGGTAAGGCAATGTAAGGAGATTTGGCCCGTCATACAAAAGCTATGATGGCATTATATGTTTTGTATCGTGCCAGGGCAATCGAACACGATCAAGAGGCATCTGAGCACCTGTGGCAAGGCTGGGAGTCAGGTTGGCAGTGGAGGACTAATGATCCCATACAGGGTATTTTCCCCGTGCAACCGGCTCATCCGGCAGCCAACCAGGAAAAAAGTACCTGGGAAGAAGCTACTATTGCCCGATCCAGATCGTGCCTGTAAAGTGAGACCATGTATGAAAAAAGTAAATCACGCACCGCACTCTCTGGAGGCGTCGCGCATCCGCGGCGGACAGATCGTCGCCAACTCGAGGCATAGGGGGTAAACGACAATCTCTGGCACGTTTACGGACACGGTCACCAAAGGAGCCGCCATGTATTATCTACGTCGAACGGCTACCTATGCATTGATCACCACGCTGGCTGCGCTCGCTCTGTTGTACCCGATGTGGATACCCGGCGAGTACACAGCTGGCCAGGTCGCAACAGCTCCAGCCCGCATCAAAGCGATGTTTGTTATCTTGACGGCGCTCGGTCTTCTGATCCCGCGTACCCTGGCCCGCATCCTGTTCGCGCGCCTGGAAACACTTCTCGAACAACAGTACGCCACGATTCACGATCTCCTGAAGATTCAGCGCCTCGAAGTCGTCTCCGCCGAACGCGTGCAGCAGGGATTGCACACACTCAATCACAGCGCGCAGGCTGCTGTCTCGCTGGGCTTATGGGCTATTTTCGCGACCCGCATCCTCAATCTGTTTCCTGAAGCCCAGCCCGCCGCACACGAACTGCGTCAGATCATCGTCACCACGGTGGGCACGCTCGGGCAGGCGGCGATCGGCTATCTGCCCAACGCGGTACAGATCGCGATCATCCTGCTGATCACGCGCTACAGCCTGAAGGTGATTCACCTGTTTTTCCATGCGATCGGAGCCGGGATCATCGTCCTGCCCGATTTTTATCCCGAATGGGCCGAGCCGACGTACAAAATCGCGCGGATGCTGGTCTTTGTGTTCGTCCCGTTCCTGATCATGCCCTTGCTGCCGGGTGCTAACTCGCAGTTCTTCGACAAGATCACGTTTTTCGTGGGGCTGCTGGTGTCTCTCGGCTCGACCTCAGCCATCAAAAATATGACCGCCGGGATCGTGCTGACCTACACGCGCGCCTTTCAGATCGGCGATTATGTGCGGATCGGCGACGTGACCGGCGATGTCATGGAGAAAAGCCTGTTCGTAACCCGCATCAAAACCACCAAGAACGAACAGATCGCCATGCCCAACGGCGGGGTGCTGGACAACAACATCGTGAACTTCAGCGCGCTCGCCGCCGACAAAGGCTTGATCCTGCACACCAGTGTCACGATCGGCTACGATGTCGATTGGCGGCAGGTGCAAAGCCTGCTGATCGATGCCGCGCTGGCATCGCCGAACATCCTCAACGATCCCAAGCCGTTTGTGCTGCAAACCAGCCTGGATGACTATTATGTCGAGTACGAGATCAACGCCTACACCGACCAGCCCAACCGGATTCCGGGGACGCTCTCGGTGCTGCACCAATACATTCTCGACACGTTTCACAGCGCCGGGGTGGAGATCATGTCGCCCGCCTACAGCGCGCTGCGCAATGGCAGCGACCTGGCCATCCCGCCTGAGCAGATGCCCACTCAGATCAGTGTAGCGCAGAGCGCGTCGCTGCCGGTCGGCTTCGCCGCGCTGCCCCACGATCGATAACCCCGTGTGAGCTGCACAACCGCAGGGGGTTGGGACGCCAGGCGGTCGGCGGCTGCCCAATCGGTGGCACCGCCCGTTGTGTATCTTCGCCCATGGCGGGCCGTTTCACTCGACCGGCAGCCCTTCCATGTGCATGATCACCAGCGCGTTCGTACTGGGGGAAGGACCGTCGCGCAGCGTGTAGTCGAACAACAGGCGCCGGTCGCCGACCGTCTCGGCAAAGTGGTAATTGTGGATGGCGGGCATGACGTCAGCGAGCTTAATCAGCTCCAAATCGTGCGTGGAGATCAGCCCGCCCCCATGTTTACCGGCCAACGCGCGGATATAAGCCCGGCTGCCGATTAACCGCTCGAAATTGTTCGTTCCGCGGAAGATCTCGTCGATCAGGAAGAACAGCGGGAAGGGGTGATCGGCTTCCAGGGCATCGAGCAGCGCCTTGAGGCGTTTCACCTCGGCGTAGAAATACGAAATGCCGTTCGTGACCGAATCGGTAACGCGGATGCAGGTGAACAGCCGGAACGGGATCAGGCGCAGTGACCGCGCGTTGACCGGCCCGCCCGCATACGCCAGACACAAATTCAGGCCCACCGTGCGCAAAAAGGTGCTCTTGCCCGACATATTCGAGCCAGTGATGAGCGCTACGCTGCCCAACTGCGCCAGCGTGAAATCGTTACAGACGCGCTCCTGGTCAGGGATCAGCGGGTGTCCCAGCGCAGACGCTTCGAACACCGGCGCTCCGGCGGTTTCGTCGAGCATCTCCGGGAAACAGTAATCCGGGTTGAGGTAAGCCAGCGCCGCCAGCGCGGACAGCGCCTCAACTTCGAACCACGCGTCCAACCACTGCGGGAGCCGGTCCGCCAGACTGCGCCGCCGCCGGTCCAGCAGAATCGCGACGTAGATATCCCACGGCACGACCGCGCACACCAGCGTCCACAGCAGCGGATTGCCGCGCAGGCTGGCTGCGGCAGTGACACGTCCCAGCCGCGTGATTTCCGCCGAAGGGCGGCTGGTGCTGTCCAGGAACGGCGCGCACACGCGCCGCAAATGCGGCTGATCGCCGTAGGAAAAATCTTCAAGATGCGTGAAGACCGATCGCAGATCGTTCAGGGGATCGCTGAGATTCAGCGCCGCCGCAAACGGATCGCCCAATCGCTGCACGCTCAGCAGGTAGAGCGCCGCATAGAGCATGAGCGTGAAGCCCCACACCGGCGGGAGCACATGCGCGGCGTACAGCGCGAACAACACCGCATCGAGCACACCCAAGACCGTCAACCCCAGCGCCCAACGTCCCAGGGATACGTAAGGCGGCAGAGCGTCCAGCCAGCGCCGCACCCGCCGGCCATCCCATTGGCGGCCCGCCGAGCCGCCTGGCAACGTAGCACTCAGGCGCAGCCGGTCGCGGAACATCACCAGCGGGGTCAGCTCGCGCACCAACGCCTGATGGTCGCGCACGCGGTCCGCGTCCGGGCTGGTCGTGGACAGCCATTCCAAAACGCGGCGGCTGCCCTCGCGCGAGGCGCACGTATCAAGCAACCGGTGCAGCGACTGCGGGCCAGTCAGGTCGAGATCGAGCGCCAGCGGCCCGCCCGGTAAATCGAGCGGGGCGGGTAAACCATCCCAATCTAGCGTCATTCGCGCGATATGCTGCTGCTTGATAGCCCGCCAACCATTGAAGCGCGCGATCCCGGCTTTGAGGCGGTTATGCGCGCGCACGGCGGCGCTGAAACACACCAGCCAGACCAGCAGACCGATCACGCCCGGCCACATCCCCGCGAGGGCAAACACCACCGCACAGGCGGCGGCCCCACCCAGAAATACGCCCAACCGGACCCAGGCGGCGCGGTTGCTCAACCGGGTATATGCGCCGATCTCCCGGTCCAACCGGGCAACGTGACGCTGATGGGCTTGTAGACGACGCTGCTTAGGGGTCAGAAGTCCTCACTTGAAGGGTTACCAGCCAAACCATGACGCGGCAGGACATGTTTATAATGAAAATCCGCGCGTCCGACCACTTTTGAGCGGGCATCTTCCCCGACTCTTTTGGCGATCGTCGCCTTCTTTATTTATATACTCTACTGAGCTGCCGGGCGTTATCGCTCGCCCGCAACCACCCAACCAGAGTTCAGGAGAAGACCATGACCGCGTTGATGCAAGCCGTCGAACACAATGACGCCGCCCGCGTAAAACAATTGATCGATCAGGGCGCGAACGTCAGCGAACTGGATGCCAACCAGGATGCACCGCTCGTGATGGCCGCCTACAAAGGCCATACCGAGATCGTGCGGCTGCTGCTCGAAGCCGGGGCAGACGTCACGGCCGTCGATCCGGGCATGAAAGCCACGGCCCTCCACGCTGCCGCCTATGCCGGACGCACTGACGCGGCCCGGCTGCTGATCGCCCACCACATCGACATCGACAAGCAGGGGCCCTTCAACGGTTACACCGCGCTGCACGATGCGATCTGGCAGAACAATATCGACACGGCGAAAGTGATTATCGAGGCTGGAGCCAATCTCACGCTCAAGAATAACGCAGGCGAAACACCGCTGGACTTTGCACGGGAAAAACACCGTCCCGAGATCGCGGCGCTGATCGAGGCGCGGCTGTCTGCCTCGTGACTGCGCCGCTCGGCCGCGAACGGCACGAGGCGAAATATGGTGATCGACAGCAGGTGGGCCTATACTTGGCGGACAGCGATATGCCGCCGCGCTGACCATCACCAAAACCTGCTTTACCCGGATAACCTCACAGCGTGGCTGTCGATCTGACGTCTGCCGATCGTCCGTGTCTTGTGCTTCCGAGAGGTTCACGCATGCTCCCAACACTGCACACCCCACTGACCAGCAACGGCTACACGCTGTCGTCCGATCCGGCGCGCCTGGGCTGGCTCACGCCGTCCGATCCGCATGCGCCCATGTCCACCCTTCAAGACCAGTTCGAGGCCCAGGGCTATCTCTGGCTCAAAGGCATATTGGATCGCGGGCGCGTGCTTGCCTTCCGCCGCCGTTACTTCGAAACTCTGAGTGCCACCGGATTGATCGCGCCCGGCAGCGACCCGGTTGAAGGCATTTATTCCGGCAGTGTTGAGCGCACCGACCTGACGCGCAAGCTGTTGGTGGAAATCGTGCGCTGGTCGGCCTATGAAGCGTTCTGCCTGATGGACTCGATCTGGCAGTTTTACGAAGCCTTCCTCGGCGGGCCGGTGTACCTGCACAAACGCAAACTGATCCGCCACGTCCGCCCGGGCGATCGTAACAGCACCGGCGCGCATTATGACCTCGTCTACCTGCGCGGCGGAACCGATACGGTTTGCACGAGCTGGATCCCGATTGGCGATATCCCCTATATTATGGGCGGGCTGGTCTACCTGGAGCACTCGCACCGCTTCGGGCGCGCGCAAGAAGCTGAATTCGCCGCCCGGAATGCCGAATTGTCGCCCGAAGAACGGCTGAGCGCGTTCAATAAGAATATGGGCGAAACCGGCTGGCTGACCAAAGACTTACCCGCGCTCGCCGACCGGCTCAACACACGCTGGCTGGCAGCCGATTATGAGGCGGGTGATATGGTGGTGCACGGCGCGTATACCATCCACGCCGCCACGACCAACGACTCCGCAGAGGGGCGCATCCGCCTGTCGACCGACATCCGCTACCAGCGCGTGCGCGACGAAATCGATGCTCGTTGGGCTAACCATTGGTCCTTTGACGACATGCTGTAAACCGGCAGGAGGAGGTCAGCCATGCGCACACTCATTACGGGCGGCACACTGCTCACGCCGCACACGACGCTAACGGATTACACCCTGGTGATCGAGGGCCGCACCATCGCGGCGCTCGTCGCGGGTCGTCCCGCAGCGCAGCCCGACGACGCCGTCATTGACGCTGCCGGAGCCTGGATCATCCCAGGGCTGATTGATGTCCACGTGCACGGCGGGGTAGGCTACGACACGATGGACTCCACGCCGCAAGCCATCCACGCGATGGCCTGTTTTTTCGCGCAGCACGGCGTCACGAGCTACCTGCCCACCACCATGACGGCGGCGGATGCGGCGATCCTCTCGGCCATCGAGAACGTGATACGCTGCCCGCAGCCGGGCGACGGCGCGGAACACCTGGGGCTGCACCTGGAAGGCCCCTACCTCAACCTGGAATATCGCGGGGCGCAGCATCCGCAGCACTTCCGACCACCGCAGCCTGCCGAATACGAGGCATGGTACGCTACGAACCATGTCCGGCTGATCACCGTAGCGCCGGAACTGGACGGGGCCGAAGCGTTCATCACGGCGGGCGTGGCGCGCGGCGTGGAGTTCGCCATCGGGCACAGCGGCGCGCGCTACGCGCAGGTCGTCGCGGCGTCCAATTGGGGCCTCCGGCAGGCCACGCACGCCTACAATGGCATGCTGGGCTTGCATCACCGCGAACCGGGCACGCTGGGCGGCATCCTGACGGACGAGCGCATCTACTGCCAGATCATCGTGGACGGCGTCCACGTGCACCCGGCCATGGTCAAGCTCTTGATCCGAGCCAAGGGTGTTGGGCGCACGATCCTGATCACGGACGCCATGCGCGCGGCAGGTCTGCACGATGGCGAATACGATCTCGGCGGGCTGCCTGTCCTGGTGCGCAATGGCGAAGCGCGCATCGCGTCCGGCAACCTGGCGGGCAGCACGTTGACGCTCGATGTAGCGCTGCGCAACGCCATGCGTTTTGCCGGCCTGTCACTGCCAGAAGCGCTGCCCATGGCGACCAGCGTCCCGGCTGAAGCCCTACACCTGACCGGGCGCAAAGGCGTGCTCGCGCCGGGCGCGGATGCCGATGTCGTACTGCTGGATAGCGCTCTGAATGTGGTCACAACGTTGGTGGGCGGGCGCGTGGTTTACCGCCGGGTGTAGGCGATTAAGCTGCGTGGTCCCGTCTTGCGTTGGAAATAACCTGCTGACCGTGTGAAAATTCACCCTACTTACCCTTTTTGGAGAGATACAGACATGCTCGAATCGCTTTCGCCGGGGCGCTGGCGCGGCTTGCAGACGACCAGTACCACTCACCACGTATTTACTATTATGGCCTTCGACCAGCGCGGAAACTACGTGCGCATGCTGCCTGACGGCGTATCGCACGCGCAGGCCGCCGCGCTCAAATACGAGATCGTCAGCGCGTTGGCACCCCATACCAGCGCCGTGCTGCTAGATCCGATCTATGGCGCGCAGGCCGCGCTGTTGGGCGTGGGGCACAGCGGGCTGCTGCTGTGCATCGAGGCCACCGGCTACAGCGGCGACTCCACTTACCGCCGCACCGAGTTCATCCCCGGCTGGAATGTCGCCAAGATCAAACAGGTGGGCGCGTCAGCCGCCAAGCTGCTGATCTACTACCATCCCAAATCCGGCTCGCTGGCGGAGGAAATCGAAACGCTGGTCGCGGGGGTGGCAGCAGACTGTCACCGCCACGATCTGCCGCTTTTCGTCGAGCCGCTGTGCTACAGCCTGGACTCGGCGGTCGCTAAGGACAGCGCGGAATTTGCCCGCTTGCGTCCGGACCTCGTGATTGAGACGGCGCGCCGCCTGTGCCCACTGGGCGTGGACGTGCTCAAGCTGGAATTCCCGATCGATGCCAAATACAACCCCGATCAGGGTGCGTGGCTGGACGCCTGCCAGGCAATCAGTGCCGTCAGCACGGTGCCCTGGGTGCTGCTGAGCGCCGGGGTGGATTTCGACACGTTCGAACAGCAGGTCGCAGTCGCGTGTGAGGCAGGCGCGAGCGGTTTCCTGGGTGGGCGTGCCATCTGGAAAGAATGTGTGAGCATGTCCCCCTCCGACCGCGCGCAGTTCCTGGCGGCGACAGGCACCGCCCGGTTAGACACCCTGATCGCTATCGCCAACACTACGGCCCGCCCCTGGACAGACTTTTACGCGCCGCCCCTTGTGGCCGAAAACTGGTTCGTGGGCTATGCC
Organism: uncultured Chloroflexia bacterium; assembly: GCA_963826505.1. Classification (GTDB taxonomy): domain Bacteria; phylum Chloroflexota; class Anaerolineae; order Aggregatilineales; family Aggregatilineaceae; genus CAWGXG01. Next base: position 1,164,385 of record CAWGXG010000007.1, on the reverse strand, counting down.
CCAGAATTGGAACAGACACCCGATGGCCAAAATTAACGCCATGATCGCCCGGCTGATCGCGCTGCGCTCGGAGGGCCTCCACGTCACGCTGCTGGCCGTGTGTCCCAATTCGGAGGCCGTGCTGGAAGCCGCTGTGTTGGCGGCGGCGCGCAACAACGCGCCCATGTTGTTCGCCGCGACGCTCAACCAGGTCGATCGCGACGGCGGGTACACCGGTTGGACGCCCGCCGCCTTCGTCGCGCAGATGCACGCCTACGCCGAAAAATACGCCTGTCATGCGGACCTGTTCCCATGTCTGGATCACGGCGGGCAGTGGCTCAAAGACGCCCACACGCGCGACCGGCTGCCGTTCGATGTAACAACCGCTGAAGTCAAAGCTTCGATCAGCGCCATGCTCGCCGCCGGGTACAGTTTGCTGCACATCGATCCCACTGTAGACCGCACGCGCCCCGGCCCACTGCCGGTCGAGACGGTCGTCGCGCGCAGCCTGGATCTGATCGCCCACGCCGAATCCGAGCGCGCGCGCCTGGAACTTCCGCCCGTGTCTTACGAAGTCGGCACGGAAGAAGTCCACGGCGGATTGGTGGACCTGGACAGCTTCGAGACATTCTTGCGCCTGCTGCGGGACGGGCTGGCGGCACGCGGTCTGAGCGCGGTATGGCCCGCTTTTGTCGTAGCCCAGGTGGGCACCGACCTGCACACCACCCGCTTCGATCCTGCCGCCGCCGAAGCGCTGTATCCTATCGCGGCTCCCTATGGCGCGCTTATCAAAGGTCACTACACCGACTGGGTATCCAATCCTGAAGACTACCCGCTGACCGGCATGGGCGGCGCGAACGTGGGACCGGAGTTCACCGCCTCCGAATATGACGCGCTGGTCGCGCTCGAACGCCGCGAGCACGATCTGAAGCGCAGCGGCGCGCCGATCGCGCTCTCAGGGTTTAACACGGCGCTGGCCCGCGCGGTCGATGCGTCCAACCGCTGGCAGAAATGGCTGCGGTCAAACGAGCGGGGCCGCACGCTCGACGATCTCGCGCCCGATCGCCGTGAATGGCTGCTCAAAACAGGTGCGCGCTACATCTGGACCGATCCCGGCGTCGTCGCGGCCCGCCGCCAGTTGTACGACAATCTGCGGCCCATTCTGGGCGACCCGCACCGCTTCGTGGTGGACTGGATCGCAGCGGCTATCGAGCATTACATTGTCGCGTTCCACCTGTTCAATGCGCGCCAGCTTTTCGATCACTGACACAAGCTTATAGGGATGGTGTTATGGACAGCATGACCTCAAAAGAGCGCTGGTTAGCAGTGCTCAACCGGGAAATCCCCGACCGGATTCCGATGGATTACGGGGCCGCCAATGAAGTGACCGCCAAACTGAAAAAACACTTCGGCTGCGCGACGGACGCCGACCTGTTCGCGCGCCTTCACATCGACCGCCCGATGACGGTCAAGCCGGAATACGTGGGGCCGCCGATCGCCCCTGGTACCGATATGTACGGCTGTCGCTTCAAAGATATGGCTTACGGCGCGGGCATCTACGAGGAATGTGTCAGCCATCCGCTGGCGGATTTCGACACGGTCGAGGAGATCGAAGCGCAGTACACCTGGCCCACGGCAGACTGGTTCGATTACTCCACGCTGCCAGCCCAGGCGCGCGGCCACGAAGACCTCCCGATCCGTGCGGGCAGATCCCAGCCATTTCAGACCTATGTCAACCTGCGCGGGATCGAAAAAGCGTACATAGACCTGGCTGGAAACCGGGAATACGCCGAGTACTGCCTCGACAAGCTCTTTGATTTCGCCTACGAGAACACGCGCCGCATCTTCGAAACCATCCCCGACGTGGTCACGATCTCGTATGTTGCGGAGGACTTCGGCTCCCAGGAGAATCTGCTCTTTTCGCCGCGCATCATTCGCAACATCTTTGTGCCACGCATGAAACGCATGATAGATTTAGTCCACGAAGGTGGGGCTTACGCGTTCTTCCACAGTGACGGCGCGATCCGCGAGATTATCCCCAACATGATCGCCGCCGGAATCGACGCGCTCGGCCCCCTGCAATGGCGCGCCAAAGGCATGGATCGCGCCGGGCTGAAAGCCGATTTCGGAGATCAGGTGATCCTGCGCGGTGGCGTCGATAACCAGCAAACGATTCCGTTCGGCAGCGCGGACGACGTGCGCCAGGAAGTGCTCGACAATCTGCGCATCCTCGGCGCGGGTGGTGGCTATATCCTGGCTCCGTGCCACAACATGCAGCCAGTGACGCCGATCGAGAATGTCATCGCGCTGTACGAGACGGGCTACGAATACGGGCGCAGTTAGCGCGGGAAAAGCAGCCCATAGAGATCGCAGAAAGAATGGCAAGAGGACACAAAGGAAATCAAACCGGCCTCACCCCCTAAACACTCCTTTGAGAGAGGGCGGGAGTGAGATCGGTTTTTGCTGATCGCTGTCCGCTGATCGCTATTTCGCGCGAAGCGTGAAATCCTCAAACACGGCGGTGAACGTTCCGCCCTCGCCGGTCGGTGAGCAGGCCATCACGCCCACGCTGAGTGCCGGGGCGGGCGTCAGATACGCCTGCCGCAGCATCGTGTACGAGGTCCCATCCAGCGAATAATACACGGCGAAAGTGTAACCTTCGCGCACGACGCGCAGTCCCAACGCAGGCGGTGGTACCACCAGCGGCAGGACCGACCAATCCGAGAAATCGCGCGTGACGACCGCGCTCACATTCTGCACGCCCTCGAAGAACTCGATGCCGCACTTCAGCCAGATCGACTCATCCAGGCGTACCATCAACCCGGCCTGGTCGTAGAGCGCCGTATAATTGGCACTGAAGCTGACCTCGGCTACGAAATCGCCGGTCACGGGTTGGAAGTAAAAATGTCCGTGGTCGCGCACACCGCCATCGTGCGTCTTGCGCCAAAAATCGGTCTTGCCTCCCGGCGTCATGGTGATGGTGCGGCCTTCAGCCTTCCAGTCAGGCGGTTCGTTGTACCATGTCCACTGTTCCATCCTCTGATCCTTATCCCTAATCTGGCTCACGGTCACGGCTCATCTTCAAGATCCGGCGGCTCATCTGGCTCGCGCACCAACGCGAAAAACATGATCAGCCCCAAACCTCGAATTACAGTCGATAGCGAAAACACGGGCATAAACCCCACCACGTCCAGCAGCCAGCCGCCCAGCAGCGGGCCAATCGCACCCACCATCGAAATAATCGTCGAGTACAGCGCGATATAATGCGGACGGTGTTCGTCCGGAGTGCTGGCCAGCAGCAGATTGAACGCGCCCAGGTTGTAACCCGCCCACGTCAGCGCGGCGAAGCTGTTGACGAGCAGCCCTTGCCAGGGATGATGCACCCACAGCCACGCCACGGTGATCAGCGGCACACCCAGCCCGAAGCGCATCGTCCAGGTGATCCCGAAGTGGTCGTGCAGCCGCCCCATGATGCGCATGCCGATCAACGTCGCGAGCACGTTGGCGGTCGTGATCAAGCCGATCGTGCCAATGTCGAAATGCAGCTCCTGCCGCATATAGACCGCGATGAACGGCCCGCCCGTCATCACGCCCAGCATCAGCACAGCATGACTTGCCAGGAAGCGCCGGTAGGTGGGCATCTGCCGGGTCTGGCGCAGCACTTCGCGCAGCGGCAGCCGGAGAGGCTGCGCGGCGGGACGGTGTTCGGGCAGGCGGCTGTAGTAGTAGACCGAGAACATCCCAATAGCAAACGCCAGCCCCAGGTTGAACTGGTACCCACCCGGCGATCCGATTAGATCGACCAGCTCACCGGCCAGGGGAATCGATATCAGCCGGACCAACTGAATTGCAATATTGCGAGAGGCAAAATAACCCCCTCGCAAACGCGGCGGCACCAGGTCGGCAGACAGCGCCGTCCAGGCGGCGTTACCCAGGCTGTTCACTCCGGAAATCATCACCCACGCGGTCAAGACCAGCCAGACCGCCTGTTTGGGGGGCAGCAGCCAGGGCGCGGCGATCATCACCAGCCACATCAGGCGGCTGACGATCCCGCACAACCACGCCAACTGCCGGTAGCGCCCGGTGCGATCTGCGATCGCCGCGCCGGGCATCGAAAACAGCGCCGCGGCCAACTGCGACAGCGTGTTGACCAGCCCGATCTGGGCGTTGCTGGCCTGCAAGCTCAGCATATAGAGAGTGTAGTAGGGGTCGGCAAACCCGCCCGACAGCGACGAAAACAGCCCATCCAGCCAAAACGCTCGCAGGGCCGACTGCCGTTCCTCCGGCAAAGCACCGACGCGGGGATAGCCCAGCGGATGCACGACGCGAGCGGGTAGTGGTAACCTTTCCATGATCACTTGCCTTCATGGAGGAGTGCAAAACAGCCCAATACAAGCGCGCGCCCGCACCAATTTGAGCGCACCAGCAGGCCAGACTCGTCCGGTGGCCTGCACCCTAACAACAATCCCCTGATATCAGGGGATTGTACAGCGAAACGCTAAAACGGGGAGCCGTCTCCCACGTTATGTGTATCCTCTCGATCAGGCGTCCCCACCCTCGAACAGGCGCTCGCGGCGCTTCTGCTCTTTCTGGCGATCCTCATTGTTAAGAATACGCTTGCGGATGCGCAGATTCTTGGGCGTGACTTCGAGCAGCTCGTCCTCGGCCAGGAATTCGATGAAATCATCCAGGCTCATATTGCGCGGGGCGCTCAGGCGCAGTTCCTCGCCGTAGTACTTGGTGTGGATCGCCGACAGGTGCTTGGTCTTGGTGACGTTGATCGCCAGGTCTTCGGCCCGGATGTGCTCGCCGATCACCATGCCTTCATACACTTCAGCTTTCGGCGTCGATGAAGAACGTCCCGCGTGCCTGGGAATGTGTCAGCGCGTAAGGGCTGGCAAACCCGGCTTCCCACGCCACGAGACTGCCGAACTGACGCCCCGGAATCGGGCCGCTGAGCGGTTCGTAGCCGTGAAAGAGCGTGTGCATCTGGCCGAGGCCGCCCGTCGCGCGCATAAACTGCGAGCGGAAACCCAGCAGGCCGCGCGTCGGGACGAGATATTGCATATAGGTCGTGCCGTTCTGGCTGTGCATGTTTTGCATCTGGCCGCGCCGCACGCCGAACAGCTCCACCACCGATGCCCAACCATTTCATCCGTAACGTCGATGTGCGCTTCTTCGCACAGGTTCGAGCGTTTGGCCGGTGTTTGCGTCGCTGCTTAAAGATGACTTCCGGCTTGCTCACGTCGAACTCGTAGCCTTCGCGCCGCATGGTTTCGATCAGGATCGCCAGATGCAGCTCACCGCGCCCGCTGACGACAAACCGATCGGGCTGGTCGCTGTCTTCCACGCGCAGCGCGACGTTGCTGCGTGTTTCGTCATACAACCGCTGGCGCAGCCGGCGCGACGTGCCCCAACCGGTTTTGCCATCGCGCCCGGCGAAACGGCGACGTGTTGACGCCGAACGTCATGCGAACGGTTGGCTCTTCGATGCTGATCGCGGTCAAGGGCTTTCGTCATCACGCGGATCGGCGATCGTATCGCTGATCCCGATCGCTTCCAGGCCGCCAAACGCGATAATATCGCCCGGCAACCACTTCTTCGACTTCCTGCCGGGCCAGGTTGTGATAGGTGAATAAATAGACGATGCTGGCCCTGTTCGCGCTCGCCATGCGGGGTGATACCGTACGATTTCCATGCCCCGGCGCATCGTGCCCGACAGCAGCCGGCCCAACGCCGATCTGGCCTTTGTAGTTGTCATACTCCAACGTGGTGACCTGCAACTGGACCGGGCGCGCTTCGGCTCAATGGACGGCCCGGAGATTTCCTGCAGGATCGTCTCGAACAAGGGAATCAGATTAGGCTGGATGTCGACTCGGGCGTATACCCGGCGTGGCCATCAAGGCCGATCGCGTAAATCACCGGGAAATCGGCCTGCTCATCAGTCGCCCCCAGCTCGATAAAGAGATCGAACGTCTCGTTGAGCACTTCCTCAACGCGCGCGTGGTCGCGGTCCACCTTGTTGATGACCACGATGATCCGCAGGCCCAGCCCCAACGCTTTGCGCAGCACAAACCGCGTCTGCGGCATCGGGCCCTCGACCGCGTCGACCAGCAGCAGCGCACCATCGACCATGTTGAGCACGCGCTCGACCTCGCCACCGAAATCGGCGTGGCCGGGCGTGTCGACGATGTTGATCTTGACGTTGTTCCAGGTGATGGCGGTGTTCTTCGCCAGAATAGTGATGCCGCGTTCACGTTCGAGCGCGTTGTTGTCCAGAATGCGCTCGCCCGCCGTCTCGGCATCACGAAAGACTTTGGCCTGTTTGAGCATGCCGTCCACCAGCGTGGTCTTACCGTGATCGACATGGGCAATGATGGCGATGTTGCGGATATCGTCTCGCGTTTGTGTCACAGTTTACCCTGTTGATTGATCTTATTGGTTGGGGAGCCTGCGCGCCTGATGCGCGTGGGCCAATCTGTAATTTTCCATCAAAATGAGAGGAATGTATAGTGCCGGTTTAGGGACGTTATGCAATCCCGCCCACATCCCCGTGTCTCGACTACCCAAACGCCTCTCGGAAAATAGCCGGACAGCGTGAGGAAAGGGGGTTGTGCCAACCCATCAAAAGCGTTACTGTTAAATGACCGAATACTTGCTATAAGCGCTCACAGCGCACATCACAGGTCTCAGATCGTACCGCATATGCCTGCCGACGACCACGACTCCACGCCTGCGCCATCCGTCCCGGCCCCTGCATCGCGCTTTCATCTGGTCAGGCCGCATCACCTCAACCAGGGGTTTCGCGCCCTCCAAAATCGCAATTTCCGGTTGTTTTGGGTCAGTCAGATTATCTCACTCACCGGAACCTGGATGCAAACCACCGCCCAGGCCTGGCTGGTGCTCCAGATCACCGACTCGCCGTTTTCGCTGGGGTTGGTCACGACGCTGCAATTCCTGCCTGTGACTCTGCTGGCGCTGTACGGGGGTGTGCTGGCCGACCGGCTGCGCAAACGTCACGCCCTGCTGGTCACCCAGTCCGTCGCCATGCTGCAAGCCTTCGCGTTTGGCGCATTGGTGGCCACCGGCGCGATCCAGCTCTGGCACATTTACGTGCTCGCCATGTTGCAAGGGTTGGTGAACGCGGTCGACACGCCCACGCGGCAGGCGTTCGTGGTCGAGATGGTCGGGCGCGACAACCTGTCGAACGCCGTCGCGATCAATTCGATGGGCTTCAACATCTCGCGCATCATGGGGCCGCCGCTGGCAGGTATCGTCATCGATAAGATCGACATCGCCCCGACGCTGATCCTTAACGCAGTGAGCTTCATTCCGGTGCTGATCGCCCTGCTGCGTATGGACGAGTCCAAGCTGCGGATCGTCCCGCCCTCGAAACGCGGATCGGCGAATGCGCTCTTGCGCCAGGGATTGTCCTACGCCTGGAATACCCCGGCGGTGCTGTCGGTGCTGATGGTCGTGGGCTTCATCGGCACGTTTGGCTACAACTTCAGCATCACGCTGCCGCTGATCGCCCGCTTCGTGCTGCACACCAACGCGGCTGGTTTCGGATCGTTAGGATCGTTCCTGGGCTTTGGCTCGATGGTGGCGGCGCTGGAAACCGCCTACGTCGAAAACGTCACCATGCGGCGGCTGTTGTTGGGCGCTGGGGCCTTCGGCATTATCTTCGCGGCGCTGGCGCTGTCGCCTATTTTTATCGTGTCCGGGCTGCTGCTGGCGGCGCTGGGCTTTGCGGGCATGATCTTCGCGACCAGTTCCAACACGCTGCTCCAGCTTGAAACGCCGGATGAGCTGCGCGGGCGCATCATGAGCGTGTACGTGCTGCTGTTCATGGGCAGCACACCAATCGGGGGCTTTCTGATCGGCGTGCTGTCCGATCTCGTGGGCGTACAGATGACGCTGTTCTTGTGTGCGGTGACGTGCATGATCGGCGTTTTGATCGCCGTACGTTATTACCGTTCGGCCCATCCCGTCTACGCCGCCGCGCACCGCCCCGAAGACTCCACCCAGACGGCCCCAACCGGCCGCTAGCAACAGCGCCAGACGCTAGCTGACGGTGCGCTTACCGGCCCTCCGGTCGTCGTACTGCTGTTTGATCCATCCACACGTATGTCTTTCCATCCCAGCGTGCAACGCGAGTCCCGGTTGCCAGAGCGCGCCCGGTTGCGATTCTCCAAAGGCTGAGTATAGTCTTTGGCGACTGGGGTTTTTCTTATCCACCCTGGATCGCTGTAACCAAATCCTGTAGCGCAGCACCCAGGGCCGCATACAACCGATGCCCGATCTCCGACAACGTTCCCGCCAGCGCCCTGAGGGCCAGCCCACGCGCGGCAAAACAGCCCATAACCGGCTGCGCCGTGTCGATAATTTTCTGCTGATGTACGCCCACACGCTGATCCGCCGGCAAGATGGCGCGTATGCCCGCGCTTTCTATGTCGATCTGGGCTATGGGGCGGAACCGTTCACCACGCTCGAAAGCGCCGAACGGCTGCGCCGGGCCAACCGCACGCTGCCCGTGCTGGGCGTGGAGATCGACGCGGAGCGCGTCACGCGCGCGCTGCCCTATGCCGACGATCTGACGCAGTTTCGGCTGGGCGGCTTCAATCTCCCGCTCGTTGAGGGGGAGTCGGCGCGGATGATCCGGGCCTTTAACGTGCTGCGCCAATACGATGAGGCCCAGGTGATCCCCGCCTGGCAAACGTTGGCCCGCTATCTGCTGCCGGGCGGCCTGCTCATCGAAGGCACGTCCGACCCGTTTGGCCGGGTGTGGGTAGCCAATCTGCTGCGCCGCCAGCCGGACCGGCTGGTCTACGAGGGGCTGCTGTTCAGCACCAATTTTCACTGGGGCTTTGAGCCGGGTCTGTTCCAACCCGTGCTCCCCAAAAACTGCATTCACCGCATGATCCCAGGCGAGCCGATCCACGCGTTCATATCCGCCTGGAACCAGGCCATCCGCGATACGATCGCGCTGCGAACCTGGAGTCTGCGCCAGTGGTACGAAGCCAGCGCGCACGCGCTCGCCGCGCAGGGTTACGCGCTCGACCTGCGCCGCCGTTATTTGCGGGGAGGCTATCTATTGTGGAAGGAAAGCCCTGGTTCATCCAGCATTCCATTGGAATCGCATGCGCCGGGGCATTGATTCGTTCTGCTATTTGGATTAATTAATTTCGGGGATTATTTAATTGCAACTGCGGCTAGATGTTGTATAATCGAATGCAGAGACGCAGTGTGGTCACGCTGCGCTTTTTCGACAAGGCAGGAAGGAAGGAGTGTCGCATATTCCGATCTATTCCGTCTGTCCCATGCATCTGTTGGTTCCACCTAACTAAAGCACGCCTTGTATCAAAAAATACTCTGAGGAGAACCCTATGAAACTGCGAACCATTCTGCTTGTCCTGCTCGTTCTGGCCATGGCACTCCCGGCGGCCTCCCTCTCGGCGCAGGATCAGGTTACACTGCGCATCATGTGGTACAACGACGGTAACGAAGGCGATGTCCTGCGCGATCTGCTCGATCGCTTCGAGGCCGACCACCCCAATATCAAGGTCGAGATCGACACGGTCGCCTACGCCGACATCCACAATATTCTGCAAACCCAGGTCGAAGGCGGCGGCAGCAATGCGCCCGATATGGCCCGCGTCACCGACACGGCCCGCTTCCGCGATTTCTATCTGGATCTGACCCCTTACCTGCCCGATGCGCAGTACTGGCTCGACAACTTCGCTGAGCCGGTGTTGGGCTCGTTTCGCAAGGGTCCGGATGACACCGGCATCTACGGTTTCCCGACCCAGTTCACGATCACTGGCCCGTTCATCAACCGCACCCTGTTTGACCAGGCCGGGGTGGACGTTCCCAGCGATGTGATGGAAAAGCCCACCTGGGATGACTGGACTGCGGCAGCCACCGAAGTCGCCAACGTCACCGGTGTTCCTTACGCGATTGCGATCGATCGTTCGGGCCACCGCGTGTGGGGTCCCGCGCTCAGCAACGGCGCGCACTTCCTCAACGCCGACGGGTCGTTCACGGTGGACAGCCCCGGCTTCCGCAAGACCGCCCAGATGATCATTGATTGGCACACCAACAAGATCACCCCGCTCGGCGTCTGGATCGAGAGCGGCGGCGAGTATGCATCGGCTGCGCCGGAGTTCGTCAACGGCCAGTTGGTGATGTACATGAGCGGCAGCTGGCAAATCAGCAGCTTCTCCAGCCAGATCGGTGACTCCTTCGAATGGCAGGCCGTCCCGAATCCTTGGGGCGACGGCGGCAGCACGGGTATCCCTGGCGGCGCTGTAATGGGTGCGATGAATACCACCGCGCACCCCGAAGAAGTTGCGATGGTTATGGACTACCTGGTGCAGGAAGACGTATTGGGCGAGTTCTCGGCGCGCACTCTGTTCATCCCCGGCCACAAGGGTTTGGCGGCCAAGGGTGTTGACTACGTGACCGATGACCCGAACGTCACCCAGGCGCTGGGCGTGTTCCTGGCCGAGGTCGGCAAGCTCTCTGACGAAGCTTATGGCCTGCAGTACAGCCCGATCGGCTTCGTGCTGAACACCAACATCCGCGACCGTCTGAGCCAGGTGCTCACGGGCGAAATGACGTTGGACGAAGCTATCGTGAAGATTCAGGAAGCCGTCGATCAAGCTTACGCTGATCAATAACCTCGTTCGCATCCAATTCTCCCAGGCTGCCGGCATATTCCCGCCGGTAACCTGGGAGTCTTTGTTCTTTTTAGGCCCCTGGAGCGACCCATGAACACCCTCACACGGCGGAGGTCCGCACGCCTGAAGGACAGCATTTTCTCCTGGTTGATGAAACCTTTCGAACTTTTATTGAACTTGCTCGATATTATCTTCTTACCCATTCAGCGGCTCTTGGGCGTGCGCCGCATGGCGTATGTCTTTCTGACGCCCAACATGCTGATCTTCGGCGTTTTCATCCTGCTGCCCATGATGTTGAATTTCGTCTATGGGTTCACCAAAGGGCAGTCCATCCTTTTGGAGAACCGCGAATACGTCGGGACCGATAACCTAAAAACCATCCTGACCTGCGACGACTATACCGACCCCAATACCTGCAAGGAAGATTATTTCTGGCGCGGGGTGCGCAACACCGCCCAATATGTCAGCGTGCAGGTCATTTCGATGGTGATCCTGGCGCTGATCACGGCGCTGGCGCTCAACCGCAAAATCCGGATGCGCGGATTCTTCAGGAGCGTGTTCTTCTATCCCGTCTTATTGTCGCCCGTCGTCGTCGCGCTGATCTGGAAATGGTTCCTGCGCTACGACAACGGGCTGTTGAACTCGATTCTGACTTAGGCCGGGTATGACCGGGTGCAGTTCCTCGCCAATGGAGACTGGGCGCGCTTCTGGGTGATCGTCGTCAGCGACTGGGCGCAGATGGGCTTCTACACGCTCATTTTGCTGGCCGGGCTGCAAGCCATCCCCGGATCGCTGTACGAAGCCGCCGAAATCGACGGGGCTAACGCGTTCCAACAGTTCAGGAATGTCACCCTGCCGCTGCTCATGCCCACCATGACCGTGGTGCTAGTGCTGGCGTTCATCCGCGCAGTGCAGGTCTTCGACCAGGTCTTTGTGCTGACGAACGGCGGGCCGGGTACGGCGACGTTGTACATCGTCCAGTACATCTACCGGCAAGCCTTTGCCATCAGTCCGCCCCAATACGGTCTGGCCGCCGCGGCCTCGCTGATCCTGGCCGCAGTCCTGTTGGTGCTCACGCTCACGCAGCTCTTTTTCACGCGGCGCAGCGAAGCCACCTAGCCCGTGCCAGCGCATGCTGAAGGATGGACTCCATGAACTCGTCTACTTATCCACCTGATCGCGCGAATGACACGCCGTCGCGCTCCAGAGTCGTCACCTTCCTGACTCGCCGCCGGGGTGGCAAACGCACCGATGTCACCGACTGGTTGACCTATCTCTACCTGATCGCGGGCGTATTCGTCATGTTTGGGCCGGTCGTCTGGCTGGTGATGTCTTCGTTCAAAGACGAATCGCTGCTGTTCGAACCCAATCCCACCTTTCTGCCTTACCGCCAGGCGTCTACCAAAGTGGCGGGCTTTGACGGCTCGCTCAAGCTGTACGACGTCCAGTTTCGTGATCTGCTGGTCGGCGGCGCGCTGATCAGCGTGCCCGATGTGCGCGCCTCGAACGGCGTCATCCAGGGGCTGGACAGCGTCATCCTGACGTCCGATCTGCAGGACCGGCTGGCGGCGCTCCAACCTGATAGCAGCGCGCCCGCCTTCCCGGCACCAGCGGAACCGGTGCCCCTGACAGGCAGCGAAGGCACCGTGCTGGAAGCGCTGCGCGCTGATGGGCGCTTCTCGGTGATGGCGCAGTTGGTCGATCTGGCCGGGCTGGATGATAGTCTCAGTGGTGATCAGCGCGTGACGCTGCTCGCTCCGACCGATGACGCTTTCGCCGCCTTCGTACAAACCCTCGGCGCGGACAAAGCCGCGGCGCTGCTGCTGCCCGCTAACGCCGCGCTGCTGCATGACCTCGTCGCGACACACATCGCGCAGGATCGCTTCCTGCTGGTCAACCTGCTGCGCGCCGTCGATCAACCATTGGCAACGCTGTCCGGCGCCGAACTGCCTATGGCGCTGCACGATGCCGCTTTTAGACGGCTGGCCCAGGTCGGCAGCCCGCAGGGCGCGAAATACACGATGGTCGATCCGGCGGCCCCCGAACAGGGCACCTTCGATGTCTTCATCTACATCACGCCAGCCGGGCCAAGCACGGAGTTAAAACCGGTCCGCGAAGTGTATTTCAACGTCGGCAACTATACCGGCGCTGTCAAAGCCTTCGACTTCTGGACTTACCTGAAGAACAGCGTTTACGTGACCGTCGCCGCGACCGTCGTCACCGTGATCATCAACAGCATGGCCGCCTTTGGCCTCAGCAAGTATAAATTCGCCGGGCGCGAGGTGATCTTCCTGATCATCGTCGGCACGCTGATGGTGCCGGTATCGGTGATCATGATCCCGGCCTTCCTGGTCATCTCTAAGGTGGGATGGGTCAACAGCCTGTGGGGCTTGATTGTCCCCGGTGCGGCCACACCAACCGGCGTGTTCCTGCTGCGCCAATACATGCTCACCATTCCAGACGAACTGCTGGAATCCGCGCGCATCGACGGTGCGAGCGAGTGGCGCATCTTCTGGCAGATCGTTATGCCGCTGGCGCTGCCCGCGATCGCCGTGCTGGCGATCTTCTCGGTGATGTGGCGCTGGAACGACTTCCTGTGGCCGCTGATCGTCGTCAGCCGCACGGACAAGTTTACGCTGCAAGTGGGGCTTAACGCCTTCCAGGGCGCGCTCGACGTGCAGTGGCACTACATCCTGGCCATGACCGTGCTCACTCTGCTGCCGATCACGGTAGTGTTCGCGTTCTTGCAGCGCTTCATCACCAGCGGCATCGCGACCACCGGCATGAAAGGCTAAGCACGGCTCAGCTTCACACAGAAATCTTCGGAAGAACAATCGCCGCACGGGTCCCAAACACGCCCGTGCGGTGACTCGTTTCTGCCCAGTCTCCGCGCATGATTTCGCCCACCGCGTTGTGATCGCGCCCCGAAAAGGATAGAATGACCCAGGTCACGACACGGTCAGTCTCCACAGAAAGCGTGAGCATGTCGCGCATCTTCCCGCGCCAACAGTTGGCGAATATCATCTCGCTCTCCCGGCTGGGATTTCTGCCCTTTATCGTGCTGGCGGGATTCCTGAAGCAGCGTGAAGCGTTCGTGGGCCTGTTCGCCGCGCAGTCGGCGCTAGACGCCGTGGATGGCCTGGTAGCACGACGCCTGCACATTGAATCGGACTTAGGACGGCGGCTGGACACGATCATCGACCTGGCAGTTTGGCTGCCGAGCATGGGGATCTTCGTCTGGCTCATCTGGGATAAGTTCGAAAGCGCGTTTTCCGCATATCCTCACCTGTTCGTCGTCCCGATCGTGACCTCCATTCTGATGTACGTTACGGCGTACCACTATCTCCATGCGCTGTGCGCCATCCACCTGTACAGCGCCAAGCTGACATCTGCACTGGTGCTATTGCTGATGCTCACCATGCTGTTCGAGCGCTTCTATCCGCTCCTGGGCTACCTGACGGCGGGTGCTGGTGTGCTTTATCACCTGGAAGCCATCACGATTTACGTCCTCAAGAAGGATCGCACGGACGAGAACGTGACATCGCTAGTGCAGGCGTTACGGATGGCGGGGTGAATGCTGGCAAGGCTGAACGCGACCAGCAGTGGCCGCAGGGCGGGATGGAATTTCCCCGCACCGTGCGCGTTGAGAAGATTTGGTGCTGCAGTCGAGCTATTTGTCGGGGCGGACCAGTGTCACCGGGCAGCGGGCCGTCTTCAAGACCTGCTGCGCGACACTCCCCACCAGCCAGCGCGCCAAGCCGGTGCGCCCGTGTGTGGTCATGACCACCATGCTGATCCCGTCTTCGGACTCCACAAACTCAGAGATCGCCTGCGCGGGATTGTTGCTCCGCACCAGCACTTCGCGCACGCGCAGACCTTCGGCGCGCAGCCGGTTGCGAATCGCGACTAACTGCGCCTGCATCTGGTCATATGCCTGGTCCGCGATCTGCTGCTGACCGGCCAATGCCCACTGCCCGGCGTAATCGCCCGCCTTGGATTGGTAGACGTGCAGCAGTACCAGTTCCGCGTCATGCACGCGCGCCAACTCGGTCGCACGCGGCAGCGCACTCTCCGACCAACCCGATCCGTCCAACGGCACGACGATGTATTGGTATAGCGGGCGCACCAGCAGCACCGGCACCGGCAAACTGTTGAGCGCCTTCTCGACATTGCTGCCAAACAGCCAGCGTGTCATCGGCTGGCGACCCTGCGTGGACATCACGAGGATGCTGATCCGCTCGTTATCGAGATATTTCAGCAGCGCCCCAGACAAATCGCGGCTTTTGATCACATCTTGCACGACAGGGATGCCTGCGGCGCGAACCTCTTTGCGCACGTCCTCGAGATAAGTGTAGATTTCCTCCGAAGGCTTGCCGCTCTCCTCCTCGACTCCCTCCGCCGTACTGACCGGCTGCACAGGCAGATATTCCAGGTAGAGCAGCACCAGCTCCGCGTTATGCTTGCTGGCCAGATCGGCCCCGAAACGGATCGCGAACTCGGCGGTCGTCGAGCCATCCAACGGGACCAACACCCGGGTGTAAATGCGGGCAGGAATTGTCATAAGCCTTTTCTCCTGGCCCTACAAAATTTGCGACAGGAATAGTTTGGTCCGTTCGTGCTGCGGGTTGGTGAAAAAGTGTTCGGGCGTGCCCATTTCCACGATGCGCCCTTCGTCGAACAACACCACGCGGTCGGCCACTTCGCGCGCGAAGCCCATTTCGTGCGTCACGCACAGCATGGTCATGCCCGATTGGGCCAGCTCCTTCATCACGTCCAGCACTTCTTTGATCATCTCCGGATCGAGCGCGGAGGTCGGCTCGTCGAATAACATGATCTTGGGCTGCATCGCCAGCGCCCGCGCAATCGCGACACGCTGCTGCTGACCGCCCGACAACTGACCCGGATATTTGCGCGCCTGTTCGGGGATGCCCACGCGTTCCAACAGTTGCAGAGCCAGTTCCTCGGCATCGCGGCGCGGCTTGGCGGCGTACGAAACGCGGAGCCAGCGTGATATTTTCCAGCACGGTCAGATGCGGGAACAGGTTGAACTGCTGGAACACCATCCCGATCTCGCTGCGAATGGTGGCGATATTGCGCACGTCATGGCTCAGCTCGATCCCGTCCACGATGATCGTGCCCTCCTGGTGCTCTTCCAGGCGGTTGATGCACCGGATGAACGTCGATTTGCCGGACCCCGACGGTCCGATGATCACCAGCACTTCTTGCGGGCTGATCTCCAAGCTCCACATCTTTTAGCACGTGGAAGTTGCCGAACCATTTGTTGACCTGTCGGCAGACGATAATGGGCTCACCCGATTTGCTTTCACCCATAGCGCACTTTTCCCCTAAACCACATCGGCCTCACGCCCGGCGGACACTGCCCGCGCCCGAGGCTTCCAGACGCCGGCTGACATCCGACATAGCGTAGCTGATGACAAAATAAACAATCGCGACAAAAATATACGCTTCACGTTGGTACGGGCGGTACACCGGCTGCCCGCTGACGATAGTATCCACGATCCCGACCAGTTCAAACAAGCCCACCAGCGCGACCAGCGACGTATCCTTGAACAGGCTGATAAATTGGCCCACGATCGCCGGGATCACCGCCCGCAATGCCTGCGGCAGCACAATCAGTCGTGGTCGTCCAGAAGGGATTGAGCCCCAACGCGCGCGCCGCCTCGACCTGTCCAGCCGGTATGATCTGCAAGCCGCCGCGCACGTTTTCCGCCAGGTAGGCCGCGCTGAACAGCGTCAGGCCGATCATCATGCGGATCGTCAGGTCCAAATTTGACAATGCCGACCAGAAGAACGGCACGATCAGTTTAGCCATGAACAGGATCGTGATCAACGGCACGCCGCGAATCGTCTCGATCAGGATCGTGCACGTCCACTTGATAGCCGGGAGCTCGCTGCGCCGGCCCAACGCCAGCGCCACGCCCAGCGGGAAGGACGCCGTAATTCCTACCACCGTGAGCAAAATCGTGAGCAGCAAACCGCCCCACAAAGACGTGGGAACTTCGGGCAGCGCTCGCGAATTGGTGAACCCGCGCAGAATGATCAGAATCACGGGGGCGGCCAGCACCCACCCGATCAGCACCGCGCGGCGCACCGATTTTTCATCCTTGCCCAACAGGCCGATCAGCCACCCATTGAAAAACAGCGCGGCTCCCACAAAGAAGGGCACAGCGATCCGGTTGAACAGCGGCGATAACTGAATGCTGATGAATTCTCTCAGCGTGCGCGCCCCGTCGAAGCGGTAGGCTTCTTCCACCGCGTACAGGACATTATCCCCTTCAGGCGGCGGCCCGTAGTCGAATTCACGCTGCTGGGCCTGAGCTTCCTGGCTGGCATACAGCGAGACGCCGTTGATCTCCAGCCACGCGTAACCCTGGTTCGCGGCCTGATTGCTGTCGTCGCGGGCCACTTCCAACGTGTACCAGCCGTCGCGCGCCAGGGTGAACGACAGTTTGCCGCCAGGCTGCCCTGCGTCGAACGTGATTTCGGCGGTTCCGTCCGCATTCGTCACCAGTTTATTCGTGCCGTCGCGCAGACGCAGCGTCACGGTCAGATTGTACTGGGACACATCCAGGCTGCCGCTGGTCACGTTGCGCACCTGCGTGGCCCATTCCACGCGGGACGCCTGTTCCACATAGCCTATGCGGGAAGCCTCGGCAGCCTGCGGCGTGGTGATCGGATCGAAGGTGAAGGTGACATCCTCGCCTTTATACCCGACGAAAACGAAATTCGACGGGACTTTTTGTGGTTCCACCAACACATAAATCGTCGGCTCCGGGATCTGCGCGCCGATCAACGGCACGACCACGATCACGGCCAGCGTGATCAGCACGGCGATGAATACGCCGCGCGCCACGCGTCCCCAGATACCCAATCCCAACCCGGTCAGCAGGACGAGAATCCCGGCGACGAGCTCCATACGCCAGATTTCGTGCCGGTCGTACTGACCGCTGGTGAGCAGCCGCAGGTTATTGAAGACTACGGCCCATTGCGCCGTACGTATCGACCAGCTCAGAAATTCATAAAGAAACGCGGCGATCAGCCCGCCGGTGATGACGGTCGCGATCGAGTTTTTCCAACTGCTAAAGAGATTGGCGCGCAGCCAGCCCACAGGTCCAACCGCCGTAAGCGGCGGGCGGCGGCTGGGTGGCGGCTCCGGGGGAGCCACATACACGGTGACACGAGGGGCTTTTTCGCTCATCTTACCGCTCCCTCAGGCGCATACTGTAATTGACGCCATTCATGATCGCCGAGATCGTCAGGCTCATACTGAGATAGATGCCCATCATGATCGCGAAAACGGCGACTGATTGGCCGGTCTGGTTCGAAATCTCGTTGGCGACGTTGTACACGTCGAAGAACCCGATCGCGATCCCCAGGCTGGAGTTCTTCGCCAGGTTGAGGTACTGGTTACCCAGCGGCGGGATGATCAGCCGCAGCGCCTGCGGCAGGACGATCAAGCGCAGCGTTTGGCTGCCGCTGAAGCCCTGAGCGCGCGCTGCTTCGATCTGACCGTAGGGCACCGCCTGGATGCCCGCACGCACGATATCCGCGATGAAGGCCGCTGTATAGAGGATCAGGCCGAGTGTCAGCGACACGTATTCGGCGGACAGCTTATCCCCGCCCGAAAAATTAAACCGCCCCAACTTTGGCATATCGACGTTGAACGGGGTGCCCGCCGCGATCCAGCCGATCGCGATCGCGGCGATCAGCGGCGGCAGGAACCAGCGCACCGTATTGGCCGGGCGGCCGGTTTGTTCCTGGACGCGCAGGCGCCAGCGCCACAATCCGATCCCGATCGCCAGCCCAATCGCCCCCAACACGTACAAGATCCAGGTGGTGTCGGTCCCTTGAATGAGCGGGAAATTGACCGCACGCCGGTTAATGTAGATTGGACCCGGCAGCTTATAGGAGTCCCGGATCGTGTCCGGCACGGTCATGCGCAGGCCGCGATAAATAAAATAGAGTTGAACCAACAGGGGTGTGTTTCGAAAAAGCTCTATATAACTGATGGCGACGGTGCGCACCAGGAAGTTGGTAGACAGGCGCCCGATGCCGATCAAAACCCCCAGGATCGTCGCGCCCACCAGCCCGATCAGCACCACGCGCAGTGTATTTTTGAAGCCAACCAACAGACCGTCCAGGTTGGACGACTGGCCCGGCTGGAAGTTTGAAGTCCCTTCCGAAATCATCGTGCCGAAGGGGCGGTCGACCATGTGGAAATTGATCGCCAGGTTGCTTTTATCCAAGTTGTTCAACATATTGTGAACCAGGATGTAGCCGAAGATGACGACTGCGACCACAAACGCGATCTGCGCGGCAACCTGGATTACACGAATATCGCGCCAAAGAGGGACCGGCGCGTGAGCGGATCGATCAAAGGCGGAGGGTCTGCGCTGCTCGGCCATATTCAACCCCCAACGTGATATAGTATGCTGCCGAGGCTAAAAGCGGGAATGCACTTGGTTGAGCAAGAAAGCAGCCCTGCCGCCGCATCACACAAAATCTGCGTGGGGACGCAGTGTTAACACGCTGCGCCCCCAGGCAGGGCCTATCACAACAGGTTCAAGGCAACCCTAACGCCAGGCAGGCGCGTACAGCAGGCCGCCGTCGGTCCACTGCGCGTTCTTACCACGCTGCAGGCCGATCGGAACCAGGTTGCGATCGAAAATTTCGCCGTAGTTGCCGACGGCGTGGATCACGTTGATCACGAAGTCGTTGTCCAGGCCAATCAATGAGCCACTGGCATTGTCGCCCATGCCCAAGAAACGCTGGACAGCCGGGTCTTCGCTGGTCATGAACGAGTCGATATTGTCGCTGGTGATGCCGATTTCTTCCGCGTAGAAGGTCGCGTAGACGGACCAATTCACCACGTCACCCCAGGTCGAATCGCCCTCGACATACGCCGGGCCGAGCGGTTCCTTGGAGATGACATCGGGCAGAATGACAGCCGAGCCGGGATCATCCAGGCCCGAACGCAGGCCGGCGAGCTGGCTCTGGTCGGAGGTCAGCACGTCGCAGCGGCCTTCCTGGAAGGCGGCGGCGGTTTCGCTGGACTGCTCGAAGGGCACCAGTTCATAGCTCAGGCCGAGCTTGGTCATGGTTTCGGTGATGTTCAGGGCGGTCGTCGTACCGGTCAGCGTGCAAATCGTCGCGCCGTCCAGGTCGTTGATTGAGCTAACGCCCAGGTCGGCCTTGACCATGAGACCCTGGCCATCGTAGAACGTCGTGGGCCCAAAATCGATCCCCAGCTCGCCATCGCGCTGCAGCGTCCAGGTCGTGTTGCGGATCAGAACATCCACCTGGCGGGTCTGCAGAGCAGTGAAACGCTCGTTGGCTGTCAAGGGGATGAACTTGAGGTTGTCGGCGGTCACTTCGCCGAACACGGCGGCAGCGATCGCGCGGCAGAAGTCGGCATCGAAGCCGAGCATCTCGTTGGTGTTAGGATCGAGCGCCGAGAAACCGGGCACCTGTCCATTGACGCCGCAGTTAAGATATCCGCGTCCCTTCACATCATCGAGAATACTGGTCCCTTCCTGGGCGGAAACCGCCGGCAGGGCCAACGCAGCCAGCATGACCACGGTCAGGCTGAGCGCCAACAAACGGCTGATCTTTCTCATGCTTTCCTCCTAAAAACTGTGTACTAGATCGAGAAACGGGGCGGTGGTTCACTTGATGGCCAACGAGGTTAGGCGGTGAGTGTGACAACGATAGGGAGCAAGAGAGTGTCACCGGTGACCCTGGGCCGAAAACCCTCCTTGATGGCAGATAACCTTGCGTTTTGTATAATAGTTATGCGCCGATAAGTTAATGTTTATCAGTTTTAACGTAAAGTGTCAAATGGATGCGTG
Source organism: uncultured Chloroflexia bacterium (assembly GCA_963826505.1). Classification (GTDB taxonomy): domain Bacteria; phylum Chloroflexota; class Anaerolineae; order Aggregatilineales; family Aggregatilineaceae; genus CAWGXG01. Next base: position 1,143,858 of record CAWGXG010000007.1, on the reverse strand, counting down.
ATTTTATATATTATGCTGTGCAAAAATAGAACAAATGTTACGGAAAGGAAATCAGGAGTGTGATTATACTGATTGCCATGAGAAAATTGTTATGCAATCCGCACAATCGCGTCTATAAGTTCAAGGACAATTTGCCCAATTTGAGGGAAAACCGGCGCGTGCGGCAGGGTCCAGACGCGCCGGGAACGGCCGAGGGCTTACTGCGGGCACGCACTTTGGGCAAGCTGCACGCAGTCTTGCAACACTGCCGCCGCTGTGATTTCCATCCCCGCGCCGGGGCCCATCAGCGTGAGCGGGTATTCGTCATAGCGCAGCGTGGTGAACGACACCTGGTTCAGCGTGCCGCGCAGTTGGGCCGCCAGTCGCTCGCCTACCATGCGCAGCGCGACCACGCCCCCATCTGGTCCAATTTCCGCCATGTAGCGCGGCACACCGGCCAGCGCCCCCATATAGGCAGCGAAATCGGCATCTAATCGGGGCAGCTGGGCCATGAATTCAGCCTGGCTGATGTCGGCCATTTCAGTGGGATACAGGGGATCGACACGGATATCGCTCATTTCCATCGGCCACCCGGCCAGCCGGGCCAGGATCAAGGCTTTGCGCGCCACATCCATTCCGCTCAGATCGTCGCGCGGATCGGGTTCGGTGTAGCCTTTGGACTTCGCCATACCTACCGCCAACGAAAACGGTACGCCGTCTTCCAAACGGCTGCACAAAAAGCCCAATGTGCCGCTCAACGCGCCTTCGATCCGCTGCGCCACGTCCCCGGTATCCACAAGATAGCGCAGCGTGTTGATCACCGGCAACCCAGCCCCCACCGTCGCTTCGAAGCGGGCGCGCGGTGATTCGAAAAAGGCGCGCGCCACATCCCAGGGACCGGCCAGCGGGCGCTTGTTAGCCATCACCACGCCGTATCCCAATACCAGCGCGCGCGTCAGCGCCTGTTCCATGCCCTCTGCCGCGGTCATATCGATCACGATCGCGCGCTCGACACCCGCCGCCGCGGCGTGCTCGACCAGTTCCAGCGGCGTCATGCCAGTCAGCGCACCCGGCAGGCTGGATAGCGGCTGGCCACCGCTTTTCGTCTGCGCAGCCGCGTTCACGGCTTCGGCACTCAGGCCGCCTGCCGCGAACAATGCACCCTTGCTGCCCGCCAGCGCCACCGGCTGCAAATCCACCTTATACCGCTTGGCGAGAGCCGCATGCGTTTGTTCGAGCTGCGTCAGGAAGGCGCGCCCCACGTTCCCTACTCCAAACACAATCAATGGGATGTGGCGTAATTCTGACACGGTTCTCTCTCCTGGTTCGCGCACCGCTGCGCCGACACTGGATTTCTAGCCTAGCATGCCCCCTCCGATTCGTCAAAACGCGCCTGTGACTTAGCGCTCGTCCAACCCCACGGCAGGCATCGGTTCGCTCACCGCTTTCAATTTTGGTCGGTCGCAATAGCCGCGGTTATAATCGCCCTTTCGCCGTTTGGGACCAATACCAAGCATACCCATCAGCCCGCCGTCGCTTGTGGCAGGCGCGCGACCATCCGGCCAGATGTCCCCGCAGGGACTACCTAAAAGATAGGGGAAAAATCATGACCGTGTCACCTTCGGCAGTGGTTCTTGTGACAGGAGGAGCCGGGTTCATCGGATCGCACATGGTGGACGCGCTGTTGAGCGCCGGGCATACTGTGCGCGTGGTGGATAATTTCTCGACCGGCAAACGCGAGAACCTCGCCCACGTGGCGGGTCAGATTGACCTGCATGCCATCAGCATCACGGACCGCGACGCGCTGGCCGAAGCGATGCAAGGCGTAGACTACGTATTTCATCTCGCCGCGCTGGCATCCGTGCCGCGTTCGGTCAAAGACCCGCTCGGCTCGAACGAGCACAACGTTACCGGCACGCTCAATGTGCTGCTCACCGCGCGCGATGCCGGGGTCAAGCGCGTGGTGTATGCGGGATCGTCGTCGGCCTATGGCGACGTCGAGTCCGAGTTCAAATCCGAAGACATGCCCCCGCGCCCGCTGTCACCTTATGCCGTCGCCAAACTGGCGGCAGAGCAGTACTGCCAGGTTTTCACGCGTGTTTACGGTCTGGAAACCGTGACCGTGCGCTATTTCAACGTGTTCGGTCCGCGTCAGGACCCGGCCTCAGCTTACGCCGCCGTGATCCCCAAGTTCATCACGGCCATGCTCGCCGGTCAGCCGCCGACGGTGGAAGGCGACGGCCTGCAATCGCGCGATTTCACCTATATCGACAACGTCGTGCAGGGTAATCTGCTGGCCTGCCAGACGCCCGGTGTCGCGGGCCAGACCTTCAATATCGCGTGCGGCGGACGCATCAACCTGTTGGAGATGATCGCACACCTGAACGAGGCACTGGGTACCCGCATCGCACCCGCCTTCACCGCTCCGCGACCGGGGGATGTGCGTCATTCGCGGGCGGACATTTCGAAGGCCCGCCAGATGTTGGGCTTCGATCCGCGCGTGTCGTTCGAAGAGGGCCTCGGCAAAACGCTCGACTGGTACAAAGTCAATTCGCCCACGGTCTAGTCCGATCGTGACTCGGCTGGCGCGCTGGCGATCAACCAGCGCCACACCCACGCCATCGACTCCACGTCGGCGCGCTGGTACATGCAGGCGCGCATCAGCGCGTCCAACCGTCCGTCGTCGAGCCAATAGCGGTAATCCTGATAGGCCGCGAACCAGTCCTGATAGCCCGGCCAGGGAAACCCCAGGTAGGCCGACACCGTTTTGATCGACGTGCTGCCCAACGGGAAGCTCACCGCGCGGGTCACCGTGCGGTGCAGATCGTGCATGCGCGCCCCCAAACGCTCTTGCACGGCACGCGGCCCAGTCGCGCGCAGCATGCCCGCATCGTAAGCCGTCCAATGGAAGACCGGCGCGTCTCCACCGACCGCCTCCGCGAAGACTTCCCACGCGCCGTCGCTGTCCGGCACCAGGATCACCGCCTGCCCATCCGGCAGAATCAGCGCTTCCGGCGACTGGACCGGGGCCACCAGCGCGATCTGGGTGTGGCCCTGCGTATCACACCAGCCCATGCACCAGGGCACCGTCTCCCCGCGCGACTCCCACGTTTCAAGGTCGAACATCCAGCCTTCCGCCCCGAAACCTGCCGGGAGCTGCCCATACCACACGGGCCGCCGTCCGATCCAGGATTGCGCGTTGGCGCGAATGGCCGGGGCAGTCGCCGGGCCGATGCCCTTCACCTGCTGCAAATCATCCGGCGTTTGCGCCGCGACGTGGGCCAGACTGGTGTAACCCGCCTGGCGCATGGCCGCGCGCGTTTTGCGCGAGACGCGGTACAGCAGATCCAGGCTGCCGCTAAATTCCGCCTGGGACCGGCACAACCGATCCCAGGGGCAGGTCTTGCAGTCGGGGATCAGGTGAACCGGCGGCTCCTCCAACGTGGCGAGCCGTTCCGCCGCGCGTGTCAGCAGGGACAGCAGGCCTTCTTCGTCGTAGAGATGCGGCTCGCGGAAACGCGGCTCGCCGTAAGCGTCCGCGCCAAGCCATAACTCGGCGGGCGGGACGTCACCTTGCAGCTGGCTCAATAGCCAGACATAAAAATCAAGCTGGACCCGGTCGGCTTCGTCGGCGCGGTTATGCTGCTTGATCTCCACCAGCGCATATAGCGGCTGCTCGCCCGGCTCCACCCGTACCAGCCGGTCCACCCGACCCCGCAGCGTATAGACGCGGTCGCTGAGATCAAGCGGGGTCTCGACTTCGAGATACGCGCCCGCGATCGCCTGCACACCCTGGCGCATCAAGTCCCGCGTCGTGCTGACGCCTTCTTCCCATGACGCAACATCGAACGGCGTGATCGTCGCGGCGGTGGCAGCCTGGACGCGCAGTTCGTGCTGCACGCCGAGCGCGTACAAGCGTTGCACATCCGGGGGTGTCTCGCCCCGCAGGGTGGGGTCGCCGTAGACGTCGAGCCAGGCACGCCGCTCGCAGCTCAACAGGTGGCGCAGGGTATGCGCGGTGATAATCCGGTCGGGAGATATGCTCATGATTGCTCAGGCTGATCGGGCAGGCTGTACACAGCTATCCCTTACAGCTCATTCGCCCTCGTTGGAACAGCTCAGTATCCACTCGAACTCGTCGCGCGCCAGCAGCTCGTCGGCAGCGCCGGGTCCCCAGGAGCCGGGGGCATAGGACAGCAGGGGCGGCATATCCGGGCTTTGCCACGCATCCAGAATCGGATCGACGATGCGCCACGCCGCTTCGATCTCGTCACTGCGAGTGAACAAGGAGGCGTCGCCTTGCAGCGCGTCGAGCAAAAGTCGCTCGTAAGCTTCGGGGATGGCATTCGGGCCGAACGTCTCGCCATATTCGAAGCGCATTTCGACCGGGCGCGTATCGTGCGGCGTCGTGGGGACTTTCGTCTCAAACCGGAACTGGATACCCTCGTCCGGCTGGATGCACAGCGACAGCAAATTAGGGCTGCACCAATCCACGTGCGGCATGCTGAACATGGCGCGCGGCGGACATTTGAACTGAAGCAGCACTTCAGTCGCCTTGTCGGCCAGCGACTTGCCCGACCGCAGATAAAACGGCACGCCCTGCCAACGCCAGTTATCGACGTACAGTTTCAGCGCGCCGAAGGTCGGAGTCACGGAATGGGGTGCGACGCCCTCCGTAGTACAGTAGCCCTCATACTGCCCGCGCACCGTGTCTTCTATCTCGATCGGGCGCACAGCGCGCAGCACTTTGACTTTCTCGTTGCGCATCTCGTCCGCGTCAAACGAGGCGGGCGGCTCCATCGTGACCAGCGTCAACAGTTGCAGCAGGTGATTCTGGAACATGTCGCGCAGCACGCCTGCTTTGTCGTAATACCCGGCGCGATGTCCCACGTCCACGCTTTCGGCCACGGTGATCTGCACATTGTCGATATGGTTGCGGTCCCACACCGACTCGAAAACCGAGTTCGCGAAGCGGAAAAACAGGATGTTTTCCGCTGTCACTTTGCCCAGATAATGATCGATGCGGTAAATCTGGCTTTCGTCGAACGCCGCATGCAGCGTCTTGTTCAGCGCCTCCGCCGAGGCCAGATCGCGCCCGAACGGCTTTTCCACGATGATATTGCGTTTGCCGCCATCCTGAGCCGCCATGCCCGCGGCGCCCAGATTGGTGATGGTCGTCGGGTACAGCGTCGGCGTGATCGCCAGATAGTACAACCGGTCCGCCGGTCCGCCCTCGGCCTGGGCGAGCGTGGTATGCAGCGCGTTGAAGTCGTCCACACTGGTCAGGTCGCCCTGCACGAAGCTAAGCATCGCCGCAAATCCGTTCCAGGTGTCCTCGGCGTAGGTGGGCTGGCTGAATTCCTCCACGCCGCCGCGCAGGCGCTCGCAGAAGTCGTCGAGGGTATACGACTCGTTGGAAAAGCCGACGATGCGCGATTGCGGCGGAAGCTCGTTTTTGCGGTAGAGGTTGTACAGCGCCGGGATCAACTTGCGGCGCGTGAGATCGCCGGTCGCCCCAAAGATCACGATAGACATCGATGCAGTGTCAGACATAGGACCTTCCTTCCTGGTAAATGCGCGGGGGCCCGCCAGGGGGCGCGTGCGCGGTGTCGCGTCCTGCGAATAGATTCTAGCATGTCTGAACTCGGCGTGAGATAACGAGCGTCAGGGGAAATGCTTAAGAGCAGCTTTCACCACAGAGAACGCAGCGCGCGCGGAGAAAAGCAGGCGGATTTTATAATCTCAGTTCTTCTCCTATTGTTCCTCTGCATCCCCTATAGTGAGTTGTCTTTGTTCCTACTTCGCGGGCGGGCGCGTGTTGGGCGGCGGCGGATTGAGCATACCCAGCCGGAAACTCTCGCCATTCGTTGCGTTCTTCCACACGACGGAAATGCTCTGGTTGAGCGGGTGCAGCAGCGTGATCGCGCCGGGAAAGTTGCATTCGAGCACGCAGCAGCCGCAGTACCAGCACTCATCCGGGTACAACACCAGCGGCGGCTGTTTTTTGTCCGGGTTGGGCATCAAAACATCGAACCGGCAAATCTCAACGCACTGATTACAGCCGGTACAGATCTCCGGATCGAATGCGATCGCCCGGTTAGGGGTGGGCGGGTTGGGAACCATTCTGGCTGAGTGAGTCACGGGCGTTTCCCTCTCAAAGCTCGCAGTGCAGCCAGTAATTTTCTTCATAGGTCGGGGCATAAGGCGCTTGCAGATGGTAATCCAAGGGCCATTCCTCGGCGGTGACGCGGCCATCCTCCAACCTGATCGGCAGCAGCTTGTGCCACTCCGGCGGATCCAGCTGGGGATAATCGAGCCGGGCGAAACTCAGCAGGGCGCTGCTGGCCCGGCGTGCCAGCGACGCGTGGATGAGTTCGCCGTCGGGCGATTCCACCGCGCGCGCCAGCTCGTGCGGATTCGCCGCGCCAACTGACGCCGCCTCGGAGTCGCGAATCTCGCCCAGCAGCCGCAAGCCCTGGTTGAGCGTCGTCTCCGCTTTGTATTCGCCGCAATAGTCCTGCATGACGCGACAGATTCCGGCGTTAAGCTCCTTCCAGCCGATGCTGCGCCCGCGCGGCTGGAGCGGCGCGTACACGCGCGCTTTCTCGCGTTCTACCTGATCACGGGCGAGCACCGGGTCGTCCGCCGCGACGGCGTAGGACGCGGATTTGCACGCCCAACACCAACACATCCGTGTGTATGACGCGCTCCGATCCGTAGCGCACCGGATAGGGCCAATCCGGAATCATCCCATGCTGTTGGACGTACTCATGCCAGGTGGTCATCGGTGCAAGTCTCCTTGTCAGTCTGAGCATGGGCTGCCGCGCCCGCCATACAGCGTCGTTTACGAGGCGAGTATCGCCTCGATGGTCTGCAACTCGTCGCTAGAGAACGCCAGCGCGTTCACGGTAGCGGCGTTATCTTCCACCTGCCGGACGCTGCTCGCCCCGATCAGCGCCGAAGTCGCCGCCGGGTGACGCAGCACCCAGGCCAGCGCCATCTGCGCCAGCGTTTGCCCGCGCCCCTGCGCCAACGCATTCAGACGGCGGACCTTCGCCAGCACATCCTCGGTGATGCGGTCTTGCTTGAGGAAAGTCCACGGCTTGCCCGCGCGTGAATCGTCGGGGATGCCGTTCAGGTAGCGATCGGTCAGCAGTCCCTGGGCCAGCGGCGAGAAGAAGATCAGCCCGACGCCCTCCGCCTGCGCAGTATCCAGCAAGTCTGGCTCAACCCAACGATCGAACATGCTGTAACGCACCTGGTTGATCAGGCAGGGTGTCCCCAGATCGCGCAGAATCTGCGCGGCCTGGCGCGTCTGCTCGGCGTTGTAGTTCGAAATGCCCACATACAGCGCTTTGCCCTGCCGCACGAGGTGATCGAGCGCGCCCATCGTCTCTTCCAGCGGCGTATTCGGGTCAAAGCGGTGGCTGTAGAACAGGTCTACATACTCCAACCCCATACGTTTGAGGCTCTGGTCCAGGCTGGCGATCAGGTATTTGCGCGTGCCCCATTCGCCATACGGCCCGGGCCACATGTAGTACCCGGCCTTGCTCGAAATGATTAATTCGTCGCGGTAGGGGCGGAAATCCTTCTGAAAGATGCTCCCAAACGTTTCTTCGGCGGAGCCAGCCGGTGGCCCGTAATTATTGGCGAGATCGAAATGCGTGACACCCAGGTCGAAGGCGCGCCGCAGCATGGCGCGCGCGTTCTCGCTGGTGTCCACGCCGCCGAAGTTATGCCAAAGACCCAAGGAAATCGCCGGGAGCTGCAACCCACTGCGTCCGCTGCGTACGTAGGTCATGCCGTCGTAGCGGGTAGGCGCGGCCACATAGGTCGGATCGACGGGTAAGGTCATCATCATGCCTTTCGTGTGTAGGTATGCGCGGCATCGATGGCCGCCTTGAGGTTATCCCAGGGGGTTTCGCTGGGCACGGTGCAGTCCGCCGCCAGAATGAAGCGATCGGGCGCGGCGCGCAGCACATCTTCCGCAGCCTGCCGAACCTGCTCCGGCGTACCGCTGGCGAGAACTCCCATGCGTTCCATGCCGCCCATATATGGCCGCCCAAACAGGCGCGCCGCATCGGCTGGCGTCAGTGTCGTATCGCCCACGGTGAGCGGGCAGTTGACCACGTCGCCGGGATAGTCCAGAAACGGCGAGAAATCGTCGTAATCGCGCTGGTAGTCGCACACGTGCAAAATGTTGAACGTGCCCGCCCGGTTGATCTCGTCCATCACGGCGTAGTCGTACGGCTTGATGTAGTGATCGAACACGCTGCTATCCGCGAAGCGCCCGGCTTCGCCGCCCTGCGTGGAGGCGTAGAACCCGTCCACGCCGAGTTTGAGACACTCGCGAGCAAACAACAGCAGGCTGTCCGTGATGATTTCCATCCCAATCTTGACTTTGTCGGGATCCTGCGCGAGATGCTGCGTCAGCAGCGCGTCGCTGGTGGTATGCCCCGCGCTCATAAAGGGCGAGTAGAGCGTCACGACGATGACCGCCTCGTGCTTGGCCGCCTTGACCAGCCCTTCGACGGCCGCCAACTGCCCCTCGAAGAAGTCGCGCCCATAACGCGGCATCCGGTCCCAGTCTGCCGGTTTTTGGATGGTGGGAATCTTCGGAAAGGGTTTCTCGTACTGAATCTTGACGAGATCCATGCCCGTGTAATGGAAATATTCCAGGTGTTTGTCGACCGACGCCTGCCCTTCGCGAAATTCCGGCGGAAAATGCAGGAAGAACGCCGCCGGGATAGTAGTCGGAACCGTGTCCGCGTCGAGCAAACTCAGAACAGTGTCGCGTTTATTCATGGTGTATCCTCAGTCACTGGCTGGCGGTCCCTAGCAAGCGTGCAGCGTCCCCAGGACCGCGATCAGGCGATCGATTTCCTCTAGCGTGTTGTAATGAACCGGTCCCACCCGAACCATACCCTGTTCGCCGTGTCCCAGGCGCTCCATGATCTCCTGCGCGTAATAGTTGCCGTGCCATACGTAAATGTGCTGGTCCCCCAGCCCAGCCGCGATGTCGCGCGGCGCGCAACCGTCCATCACAAAAGCCACCGTGGGTACGCGCAGGTCCCCGCGCGCCGGATCGGTGATCCCGGCGACGGTCACGCCAGGCAGCGCCAGCAGCCCTGCGATCAGGTGCTGGGCAAGCGTCTGCTCGTACTGCTGGATGGCAGCCATGGCGCGTTTGAATACCAACCGCCGCCCATCATACCCCGGGAATTCGCCTTGCCCGAACTGCTCGCCCACAGACGCCAGATAGTCGAGCGCGGCGGATACCCCGTGAATCGTCTCGAAACTGGGGGTGCCCGTCTCCCAACGGAAGGGTGGCACGTCTTTCGAGGGGCGCACTTTGTAGGCGGGTAGAGCCGCCAGCAGGTCATAACGCCCCCACAGGATGCCGATATGCGGACCGAAGAACTTATAGGCGGAACACAGCAAGAAATCGCAGCCCAGCGCCCGTACGTCCAGACCCACATGCGGCGCGCTCTGCACGGCATCCACCACGACCAGCGCTCCCATCGCGTGCGCCATGTCCACAATCGGGCCAATCGGGTTGATCGTGCCAACTGCGTTGGAGGCGTGCACGACCGCGACGACCTTGGTCCGGCTGGTGAGCGCCCGCTCATAGCTGGCCATGTCCAGCGTGCAATCCTCGGGGTGGATGTCCACCCAGCGCACCGTCAAACCGCGTTCTTCAGCCACGCGCAGCCAGGGCATGATGTTGGCGTCATGATCCATGCGAGTGACGACGATCTCGTCACCCGGCACGAGCGTCTGCCCGATCGCACGGCTGAGCGCGAAATTCAGCGTCGTCATATTGGGGCCAAAGACGATTTCGTCGGAGCGGGACGCGTTCAAGAAGTCCGCCATGCGCTCGCGGGCGGCCTGGACGACTTCACTGGTCAGACGACTCGTCGCGAAGAGTCCGCCTTGATTGGCGTTCTTGTGCACATAATAGTCTGCGGTGGCGTCGATCACAGGTTGGGGAACCTGTGAACCAGCGGGATTGTCGAGAAAAATAGGCAATGTGCTTTCGTCTACCGGCACATGCAGGGCAGGGAACACTGCACGGATGAGATGAACGTCAAATTGCATGGCGGATAATCCATCCTTATGAAAGCAATCATTGGAAAATTGGCAACGTGCATACTGTAACGAACCTGGGGCATTCTGGCGAGTGAGGACGGTAAACTGGCGCGTAATTGCATCAAATTCGAATTGCGCGTGTGAATTGGTGGCGCGTGGTTTGCCCCACCCCCAACGCGGCTGCCGCCGCGCGCCCCCTCTTCACGGAGTGGATAGGGTAAGATAATGGACCAGTAAGCTCCCTCTCTATAACATGAGAAGGGGATTTAGGGATGGGGGCTAATCGCGACAACGCTGATTTACGCCGATCATTCGTAAAATCCGTTGGATGCAATTGCCCTTGTATACTGAAGGCAACGAATGGAATCGCGTCAATACACCAGATCGCCGGAAACAAACGCAGCCGTACGCGGATCGCGCGGGGCGGTGAAGAACTCTTCTGTCGGTGCCACTTCGACGACTTCGCCCTCCAACAGCAGCGCGACACGGGTCGCCAGTCGGCGCGCCTGGAAGACATTGTGCGTCACCAGGACCACGGTTGTGCCGTGCCCGGCATGCTGTTCGGACACCAACCCTTCGATCAGCCGGACGTTGTAGGGATCGAGGTTAGCGGTCGGCTCGTCGAGCAGCAGAATGCGCGGCTCGCAGATCAGCGCGCGCGCCACCGCGACGCGCTGCATCTCCCCGCCGGACAGCGTATGCGGTCGCGCGTTGGCCAGGTGATCCAGCGCGACCCGCTCCAATACGGCTTCGATTCGCGAGTGTCCGTCCCGCTGGCCGCGCATGCGCAGCCCATAGGCCACGTTGGCGTACACACTGCGGCTGAGCAGCGCGGGCCGTTGGAAGACCATCACAAACTGGCGGCGCTGTTCGATGGACGCAGTAGAAAACCCGACCCGCTCGCCGTCCGTGTGGAGCGTAACGCTTCCGGCGGTGGGCGCTTCGAGCAAGGCCATCAGGCGCAGCAGCGTACTCTTGCCGGTGCCACTGGGCCCCACCAGCGCCAGGATCTCACCTTGTTCGACGGTCAAGGTTGGGATGCGCAGCACCGTGCGCGCCCCGTAGGTCTTGACCAGATTCGTGATAGTATAGATTGGCTCGTTCATCAGGATTTGGTGAGCTTTCCCTGCCCCAACGCCATGACCAGGTTGGCCGCGAAGGCCAGCGCCAGCAGAATGATTCCCAACGCCAGGGCCACATCGAAATTACCCCGGCGCGTTTCGAGCACGATGGCCGTGGTCAGGACACGGGTGCGGCCATCAATATTTCCACCGACAAGCGTCACCGCACCTACCTCGGAAATAATCGCGCCAAAACCCGCCGCCACGCCAACCATCACCCCAAAACGCGCCTCCAGCAGCACGGCCAGCGTTGCCTGCCAGCGCGTCGCGCCCAGCGCGCGCAACTGTGTACGCAGGGCCGGATCGACGGCCTGCACGCTGCTCATCGTCACGCCGACAATCAGCGGGGTCGCCAGGATCACCTGTGCAACCACCATCGCCCGCACGGTGAACAGCCAACCCAGCTCGCCTAACGGGCCGCTACGCGACAGGAACAGGTAGACTACCAGCCCGACCACGACCGGTGGCAGCCCCATGCCGGTATAGATGAAAGCATGGATCAGTTGTCTGCCGGGGATCTTCACCAACCCCAACCATGTCCCGATCGGGATGCCCACGATCACGCTGATCACAAGTGCGCTCACTGTAGTTTGCAGTGAGCGCAGCACGATTTCAGTGACCGCAGGATCGAGCGCGACGATCAGGCGCAGCGCCTGTTTGAGGGCTTCAACAATAGTATCGATGGATGCCTCCCGCCCGCTTATTGGCTGGGATGGGCCGCCCGCCATGCCTCAGAATCGGGCGTGAACAACTGCTGACCGTTCACTTCGAAGCTCGCGATCAGTGTCTGCGTGTCGAGCGATGTGATCCAGTCGGCAAATGCCTGGCCAAGCGTGGCGTTCACGTTCGGATGTTTCTCCGGGTTTACGGGGATCACACCATACGGATTAAATAGGATCGTATCGCCTTCCACCAAAATCTCCAAAGCCAGCCCTTCGGCCTTGCGCGCCACGTAGGTCGCGCGGTCGGAAAGAGTGTAGGCGGATAATTCGTCGCTCATGGTCAACACCGCGCCCATACCCTGCCCGGCGGAAATGTACCAATCGCCCTTGGGGGTGATGTTGGCAGCGGCCCAGATCGCAGTTTCCTTGGTATTCGTGCCGCTGTTATCGCCGCGCGACACGAACGAGCTCTTGGTCTCGGCGATCTTGGCGAAGGCATCCGCCGCGCTCGTCATGCCCTTGATCCCGGCGGGATCGGACGCTGGCCCAAGAATGACGAAGTCGTTATACATCACGTCATAACGCTGGGTGCCGTCGCCATCCGCGACAAATTGATCTTCCTGGGCGCGGGCATGGACCAGCACGACATCGGCGTCACCGTTCGCGCCCAATTGCAGCGCCTGCCCGGTCCCGACAGACACAACATCCACCTTGACGTTATATTTCTGCTCGAAATCGGGCAGGATATAGTCCAGCAGTCCAGAGTCATAAGTACTGGTCGTGGTCGACAGGATCAACCGCTGCGTGTCGCCGGAGGCTGCCTGCGTCGGTACCTCCGTGGGCATTTCAGTAGGCATTTCGGTCGCGGTTTCAACCGTCGGGGTCGCCTCAACGGGAGCGGCCGTGGGCGTGGCTGTTTCCGAGGTCTTCTTATTGTCATCGTTCCCGCACGCCGCCAACAGGGTGGCCATACTTGTCAGGACGACGAAAACGATCAATAACAAACGCAGTCGTTTCGACATAAAACGAGCTCCTCTGGCATTCCTCTGGAAATGGGTCGATACAGGGCGTTAGGGCCCAAAATCAGCGGCAGAGTATAAGCCAGATTGGCTATTGTGTCAATTGATACGACACAACTAACACGCAAACATGATCCGTTTGCGCGAATCCCCTGGATAAGGAAGTCACATGACGCCATCACCGCTTTATCATGAGATCGCCGAATCGATCCGCCAGGCGATCTATTACGGCAAGCTCAAAGAAGGAGACGAGCTCCCGCCCGTCCGCGAAATGTCCGACCAGTGGCACTGCGCGCCCGGCACTGTCCAGCGTGCCTACCAGGAATTGGCCCAACAGGGTCTGGTCATCAGCCGGCCCGGCCAGGGGACGCGCGTGGCGGCGTCCACCGTCGACGAAGAGCCTACACCGCTGCGCCGGGCGGCGCTGGTCAACAAGGCGGAGTCGTTTCTGCTTGAAGTCCTGGCCGCCGGATACACACCTGACGACGTAGATCAGGCGTTCCGGCTGGCGTTGGACCGCTGGCGCGCGGTGGCAGCACAGCCCACCGCCCTGCCCGCCGACACGCTGCGCTTTGTGGGCAGCCACGATCCGGCCATCTCGCTGATCGCCGCGCGGCTGGGCGAACTTGTGCCCGGTTTCGCCCTGCATGTCAGCTTCGCGGGCAGTCTGGGCGGCCTGATCGCGCTGGCGGAACACCGGGCGGAGATCGCCGGCAGCCACCTGTGGGATGAAGAGTCCAACAGCTACAACCGGCCGTTTGTCCAGCGCTTGCTGCCGGGGCGGCGCGTCGCACTGCTGACGCTCGCGCACCGTCGCCTGGGGCTGATCGTCGCGCGCGGCAACCCGGCGGACATCACCGATCTGCACGACCTCACGCGACCAGAGCTGCGCTTCATCAACCGCCAGTCCGGCGCGGGCACGCGCGTCTGGCTGGACGCGCGCTTGCGCGGGCTGGGTATCTCGCCGGAGCAGGTCACCGGTTACGAAGAACGCGCAACGACCCATGCGGAGATCGCGCGCGCCGTGGCCGGAGGTCAGGCCGATGTAGGACTGGGCATCGAGGCAGCAGCGCTCACCTATGGGCTGGATTTCGTCAGCCTCACGACCGAACGTTACGATCTCGTCATCCCGGCGGAAATATGGTCGTCGGTCGCGATTCAGCGTTTGGCCGAGTGGCTCCCCACGGACGCCGCCCAGATCGCGATCCGGACCATCGGCGGCTATGATACGCGCTGCACCGGCTGCGTCGAATGGGTCGAGTAGTGCACAGCATGGGCGTTACCATTAAATGACGCGCGCGACGGCAAACGCCGTCCCCGCTGCGACGCCCCCGATCAGCATCGTCTGCCAGCCGGACTTGAAGGCATCCAACCCGGTCACGCGCCCTTTGACGAATCCGAACACGAACAGCGCCAGCAGCGTCACCAGCACCGACACGTACAGGGCAGACGACACCGAACTCACCAGCATATAGGGTGCCAGCGGGATGAACCCCGAAATCGCATACGATCCGGCAATGGTCAGCGCGCTCTGCATGGCACGCCGGGGATCGGGCCGCTCCAACCCCAATTCAAAGCGCATCATGAAATCGACCCACTTATTCCGATCTTTGCGCAGCGCCTCGACGACTGACACGCTTTGATCCTGGTCCAGCCCAAAATCGCGCAGGATGTCGACCACTTCCTGGGCCTCGATATCCGGGACATCTTCAGTTTCCTGCACTTCGCGCTGTTCCTCTGCCTCATAATGTTCGACATCGGTCCGGCCTGCCAGGTAACCGCCTAACCCCATCGAGATTGACCCAGCGACGATCTCCGCCACCCCAGCCGTGATCACAATCCGGGCGGCCACGGATGCCCCGGACATACCCGCCGCGATAGCAAACGGGACCGTCAACCCATCCGACATGCCGATCACGATGTCGCGCACGATGTCGGATGCCATAAAATGCCGTTCGCGATGCTGTTGTTGTGCCATAATTTTCCGCCTCACCGGTGCGTACAAGGGCGTCCATCCCCTGCATTCCATGCCCATTATCGCCCCAAATCGCGCCAGAGACAGCTTGAAATCAATCAAAATTCGTTGATTTAAGTTGGATTTAAGTCAGATTTGAGGTGACGTTAAAACATGATCCGACCTTTGCCTTTATCATTTCACTATCGCATACAAGGAGGGCAACATTCAATGCCACCTACAAAAATGACCTCAACCAGAAAGTTCGCTGTTCGGTTATCACTCGTTACGGGCAGCACGCTCGCCGCCATTATCGGCGCGCAGAGCTTAGCCGCGCTCGACAATCAGGCCGCAGCCTCACCCAACACCGATGTAGCCGCTATGGCGAATCTGCTGCTGGCTGATAATGCCCAACATCTGCCGCTGCTGGCTTCGACCGCCACAAACGATCCGTCTGTGGCCACGGTCTACGCAGCGCCCAACATCACCATTTTGCGTCATCCGGGCCAAAGCGCGATGACGAATACATCTTCGAACAACCAGACGGCTTCTACCACCGCATCAGCTATCCAACCGCCGTCGGCCGTGCAGATCGCCCCGCCATCCGCCGTCACTGTACAGACACAGAACACCACGACGCGGTACAGCGCGCCGGTCCGCATTCGCACAAGGTCGTCCCGATGACCCAGCCAGCCACGTTATACGCGATCGCGTTTCGCGCGATGGGTTCCCAGTTTAACATCTGGCTGGAAACCTCGGACGATGGCGAAGCCCTGTTGCAACAGGTACCGGGCTGGGTCGAAGCCATCGAAGCCGCCCTATCGCGTTTCCGTCCCACCAGCGAGCTGAGCCGCCTCAACGCCCGCAGCGGCAAATGGGTGTCGGTCAGCGACACCCTGCTGCAAGCCGTGGTCAAAGCGCGGCAGGCGGCTCAACTCACGGCGGGGCTGTATAACCCGCTGGTGCTGGAAGCCCTGCTCGCAGCCGGGTACACGCGCAGCTTCGAAGAATGGGATCAGGTGGCAGACGCCGGCAGCGCCGCGCAGTTCGCGACGCTGGTGCCCGACTGGGCTGGCATCGATATCAAGCCGAAGCACAGCGCCATCCGGCTGCCTCCCGGTGCTCAGATTGACCTGGGTGGCACGGGCAAGGGTTGGACGGCAGAACAGATCGCCAACCGGCTGGCCCCACACGGACCGTGCCTGGTCGATGCCGGGGGCGATCTGGTCGCCCGCGGTGCACCGGCAGGCCGTCCAGGCTGGTTGGTCGGCGTCTCAGAGCCAGGGCCTGCCAGTGACGATATGCCGCCAGTCGCCGCCGTCGCAGTGACCGATGTCGCCGTCGCTACCAGCGGGATCGACTTCCGGCGCTGGACGCAGGGCGGCCAACAACGCCACCACCTGATCGATCCGCGCACAGGCCAACCCGCGGAGACCGATATCCTGGCCGCGACGGTAATCCACCCCGACGCAGCCCTGGCCGAAGGCTATACCAAAGCATTGATCCTGTTGGGCAGCACCGCGGGCCTGGAGTGGATCAACCGCCAGCCCCAGCACGCCGCGCTGGTAGTACGCCGCGATCGCGCGGTCCTGGCCACCTCTGATTTTGAATCGCACATGGTCGCGACGGTCTGACTTCCCCAACAGACCCTCTCAAGGAGTAAGCAAACACATGAAGACGAAACACTATGCAGCCGTCCTGGTTCTCGTGATCGCCAGCCTGGTCACCGCGCAAGCCGCGTTTGCACAAGGCGGCAGTGGCGCTAGCGATGTAATCACACTAAACAACGCCACGCCGGGGATCGATATCGTCATCACGCCAGCGCCCGGCACCGCGGGTACCGTAACACTCGAAATCGCGCAGGCGGCAGTCCTTGTGACAGATAGTTCCGGGCAGGTTGTGTTTGAAATGGCGGACGCCCGCGTCCATGGGCTTGAGCTGCGCATGTCTCCGGCGGGCGGTTCATACACGCTGAGCATAGAGCGCTTGCTCGGCGTGGACACAGCGTACGTGCGGGTCAACTCGCAAGCCGATCTCAGCCCGGTGGGGCAAACCCTCCTGGTGACCAGTACCGCGCAGCCGCTGACAACCGCGCAGTCCATTGATCTGCCCCTCTCCGGCGTGACTCCGTCGCAAGTCGTCCCGGTCAGCATCCCGGCCAACACTACCGGCACGCTGACGGCCACCTTCCCGGCGGCCCCGGTCACCGCGCAGGTCATTGACGCCAACCAGCAGGTTGTCGCGACGCTCTACGGCGGCGCGTTCGACGGGCTGAAACTGACGCTCGACGGTGGCGACTACCAGGTCACATTGCTGAACGGCAATCCCCAGCAAACCACGCTGGCTAACCTGCAGGTGAACGCATCCCAACCCAGCGATCTGGCGAGCCTGGTCATGGCGTCTACGAGCAATACTCCGCAAGTAACCGGTGTCAGCACGCAGACCTGCATGGCCACCGTCAATGTCGCGTCCGTCAATCTGCGCAGCGGCCCCGGCACTGGCTACACCGTGCTCGACTACGGCTTCCGCAACGAGCAGTACCCGGTCGGCGGCACGACACCTGACGGTTCGTGGCTGGTCATCGGCGACGGTTCCACGTCGGCCTGGATGTCCGCCACCACCGGCACGCTGAGCGGCAACTGCGGTAATCTGGCCGTCTACAACATTGCTCCCCTTGACGCATCGAGCCCGCAGGTCACGATCCAACAGCCGTCTGCAGTCGCTTCCGCCGGTAGCTCGAATTTCTTCGGCGAAGAACACGAAGGCCGCGAACACGACGACTAAACCCAGCCCATCCACCACTGGGTCACGCGGGAGGGGCGCTACGTCCCTCCCGCGGAATTTGGCAGCGCGTCACGCCGCAACACCGTCACAAAGTAACAACCATTAGAGGGAGAACACAATGGACCACGAATCGCACTGGATGGATGGCCTGTCACTGGCTTTCAGTGTGGTAGTTGTAATTCTGTCAGCGAGCTGGCTGCTCAGTCATGGCATGTTTTCGGGCCTTTCGCTGCACGACAGCAAATTGTCCTGGTATCTGGTGCGGGGCTCCGGCATCACCGGTTACATCCTGGTCACGCTGTCCGTAATCTGGGGCATAGCGTTGAGCACCAGCGCGATCAAAAACTGGTCTCCAGGGCCGCTCACTATGCTGATTCACACCACGATCTCGTGGCTGGGTCTGGCTTTCGGCGGGTTGCACGGCTTTCTGCTGCTGTTTGACAGCTACTTCCACTACCGCATCACGGATATAGTCGTGCCGTTCGTCGGTCCCTACCGCCCGGTGGCCGCCGGGTTAGGCGTGTTGGGCTTCTGGATCCTGGTCGTCGTCACGCCCAGCTTTGCGCTCAAGAAACAGCTGTTCAGTCATCGCGCCTGGAAAATCTTGCACTACACCAGCTATGTGGCCTTCCTGCTCATCACCATTCACGGGCTGACCGCTGGGACCGACGCGACGAATCTGGGATTCCGTCTGCTGTTTGGAGTCAGCGTGCTGATCACCTTCGTGCTGCTGGGCTATCGCATCAACGCCAAGCGTCTGGCGGATAAAAGAAAAGCGGAGCGCCCCATTCCCAGACCTCGCGCGGCGAATCAGTTTCCGGCACGTTAGCCATCGCCCATCATAGCGCCGCCAGCGGAAAGATCACTTCGAACGTGGCACCCTGTTGGGGACCATCACTATGAGCGGTGATGGTCCCGCCATATTGTCCCAAGACTGCTTTGACAATCGCCAGCCCCAAGCCTGTACCGGGGATTTCCCGGTCACGGACGCGCGACAGCCGCGCAAAGCGTCCAAACAGCGTGATTTGATCCTCCGCGCTGAAGCCTTCCCCATTATCTCTCACCGTGACGCGCAAGGTCCGCGACCGGTCATCACTGCGCACGGTCAGCCAGATATTCCCCCCAGAAGGCGTATACTTGGTCGCATTGCCGATCAGGTTATCCAGCACGATCTGGAGATCGCTGGCCGCGACGGGCAGATCGGGCAGCACGGCGGGAATATCGGCATCAAAGCTCAGCCCGACTCCCTGGGCACGGATGCGCCATGTGCGGGCGCTATCCTGGAAAAACGCGACGATGTCGCCGGGCGGCTCGCCCGTTTGGTGACGGCCCTCGTCGAGGCGTGCCAGCACGAGCAACTGCCCGATCAATGTGCTCATGTGGTCGATTTCTTTCGACAGATCGACCAGGTAGGTCGCGCGCTGATCGCCGCCCAGCGCCGGGTCTTGCAGGGCTTCGATGCGCAGCTTGAGACTCATCAACGGCGAGCGCAGCTCGTGGGCCGCGTTCGACACAAAACTGCGCTGTGTCGCCAATAGCGCGTTAATTCGCTCGACCATGAAATTGAAGGTGTGCCCCAACTGGCCGATCTCGTCCCGGCTTTCGACGGTCACGCGCTCGTCAAACGCGCCATCGGCAATACGCAGCGCCGACAGGTGTAATTGCTGGATGGGACGCGTCAGCGCGCGCCCCAGCCACAAGCCCGCCGCCACCGTCAGCAAGACGATCGGCACGGCCACTATGCCCAACTCGGCCCATTTTTGACGTGCCTGGGCGTAAGCGGTCGCCATCGGGGCAGACGCGCGCAGCACCCCGGCCACGCGCGACTCATTGAGAATAGGAACCGCCACATAGGTGCGTTTTTCGCCCGTTTCGCTGCTACGGATGACATGCGCCGCGCTGCCATTCAGGGCGGCCGTCAGTTCCGGTGTGGCAGGGAGCCGCTCATTCAACGGGAAGAGTGGGCTTTCGGTGCTGGCCAGGACGCGAAGTGACGTATCAAGAATGGTAAAGGTCATTTTTGAATTACCGCGATTGCGTTCGAGTATCGTTTGCAGCGTGGCCGTGTTTGCCCGTTCGGAATCGCCTTCTCCCATCGGCTCGGCCAGCCCATTGGCCAGGCTGAGCGCCGCCGTCTGGACGTCGTGCTCATAAAAGGCCAGCGTCGCGCCCTGAAGCTGCCAGCCCGCCGTGACGAACAAGGCCATTCCGCCGACCAAAGTTACCGTAGCGAAAACGAGCACGACCTTGGCCTGTATCCCCAACCCATTTTTCATCGCTCAATCTCCTACCGGCATGGCAAAGCGATAGCCCACGCCGCGAATGGTTTGGAAATACTGCGGATTAGCCGGATCGTCCTCCAGCTTGGAGCGCAGCCAGCTCATATGAACATCGAGTGTGCGCGTGTCGCCCAACCAGTCGGTGCCCCACACCTCATCGAACAGCTCGTTACGCGTCACCACGCGATCCGCGTTCGACATGAGCAGCACGAGAATATCGTATTCCTTCTGGCGCAGCGCGACCGGTTCGCCGCGCAGGGTCACAGTATGCGTGGCCAGATTGAGTTCGATCTCACCCGATCGCAGCAGCGGCGACTGGCTGGGCTGCGTGTCCATGGTCACACGCCGCAGCATGGCTTTGACATGGGCGTGCAGCTCCTGAAAGCCAAACGGTTTGACCAGGTAGTCGTCGGCGCCCAGCTCCAGCCCGCGAATTCGATCCATGCCATCGTCCAGCGCCGTGAGTATAATGATAGGCACGGCACTTTGTTGGCGGATGGTCTGGCAGGTTTGCCAACCGTTCATGCGCGGCATCATGACATCCAGAACCACCACGTCCGGATGTTCGTCGAGCAGCATCTCGACGCCCGCCAGCCCATCATGGGCCACCGATACCGTATAGCCTTCCTTAACAAAGGCGGCCTTAAGAGGGTCAGTGAGCGAGCGATCATCGTCGATCAGTAAAATCCGGGCCATAGGGTTGCTTCCTATCGGTCGTGTATAGCGTACCGCGCGGACTATGCACTCCCATTGTACTCATCCAGCACCGCACCGGAAAAAAACGGTTCCATGCAACAGTTCTGTGAGTTGTCCGTACATGCGGAGTAGAAAGAACGCGATCATTTTTTCACATAGCATCCCCACATCCACCGAGAACCCAGGGCGATCCAGGAGGGATTATCATGGCAGGATCGGTAAACGACGGTTATGTAGTGCAGACGGTAGACCTTAGCAAAGACTTGAAAATGGGACAGGTGATCGTCCACGCGCTGCGCGGCGTCACGCTGAACGTCAAAGGCGGCGAGTTCCTGAGCGTGATCGGGCCATCGGGCAGCGGCAAATCGACCCTGTTGGGTCTGATCGGCGGCCTGGATTCCCCGAGCGCGGGCAAGGTCTTGATCGACGGGGTCGATATCACGACCATGAGTGAGCGCGAGCTGACTCGCATTCGCAACGAGAAAATCGGCTTCGTCTTCCAGTTTTTCAACCTGATCCCGACGCTGACCGCGCTTGAAAACGTGGCGCTGCCGATTCGCTTTGCGCGCAAACGGCAGTTTAACCCGGTCACGCGCGCCAAAGAACTGCTCGAGCTGCTCGAAATCGACGATCGTGCCAACCACCGCCCCAACCAGCTTTCCGGCGGTCAGCAGCAACGCGTCGCCATTGCGCGCGCGCTGGCCAACAACCCGCCGCTGTTGATGTGCGACGAGCCAACCGGCAACCTCGACACGGTATCGGGCGCGCTGGTGATGCAGGCGCTCAACGACGTGAATACCCAGCTTGGCACCACGATCATCATGGTTACTCACGATATGGACGTAGCGTCCCAGGCGCACCGCGTGATCTCGTTGGTGGATGGTCACATCGCCGATGATATCGATCCGCGTTCGAGTGCACAGCTCGCAGCCATGAAGATGCTGCGTGAGGAACGCGGATGGGCGGAGACTCCTGACGCCGCCGGAGCTGAGGACACATGATCGGCAAATTAGGCTTCTTCACCACGCATTCGCTTAACGACCTCAAGGTCAACAAACAGCGCACGCTGTTCGCGCTGTTGTGTATCGCGGCCAGCGTGGCAGCTATGGTCAGCCTGCAAACCCTGGCCGTGATGATCAACGATACGCTGACCGGCAGTCTGCAAGAGAGCAACCGGGGCGATCTGCGCATTATGCCGGGGGGGAGTTGGGGATCGAACACCACGCGGCTCGAAGACGCGATGTTCAACGATGTGGCTCTGAACAGCACCGGGCGACAGCGTATCCAGGAGTGGTTCGACCAGTACTACCCCGGCGCGACGATCACCTATCGCCAGCCGCTCAACGGGTTCGGCGTTGGCTGGACCGTGAGCGACCTCGATCGTGACACCGACAAATCTTTCATCATGAATTTCATCATCGAGGCCAGCAAGTACCCGGTGTATGGCAGCGTGAAAACGCTCGACGGCAAAAAGCTCGGCGATCTGCTGCAAGCGCCGACCGATATTTTGCTCAGCCAGAATCTGGCGGAAGATCTCGACGCCAAAATCGGGGATACAGTGCGCATTGGCGGCGCCAGCCAGGATTTCACCGTGCGCGGCATCGTTTCCACCGACGCGGAAGCCGGGTTCAGCAATTCCGGCGTAGGCTTCCTGGCCGGGCTGTTTGGCTTCTATTACCTCGACGTCAGCGCGACACCGCTGTTCGAAGGCGTGACACCAGGGCTGGCCGCTGAGATGTACATTCGGCTGAGCGATCCCTCCGAGGTCGACGCGGTCCAACGGCGGCTTGACCAGGGTTTCCGGCCGCTAAACACCACCAGCACGACCGATCTTAAGGAACAGAATGCCCTGATCTCGGAGCGTGTGGACGATTTGGTCAAGGTGATGGGGCTGGTGTCGCTGCTGATCGGCGGGATCGGGATCGTCAACACGATGCTGGTCATCGTCAGCCGCCGTACGACCGAAGTGGCCGTACTCAAGACGCTGGGCCTGACGCCGTCCGAAGTCACTGTGCTGTTCCTGGTCGAAGCGATCATGATGGGCGTGCTAGGTAGTCTGGCCGGGATTGTCCTCGGCTGGGGTCTAGCCTACCTGACCAAAGGCTTCGCAGAGAATTTTCTGGGCCAGTCGCTGGCGTTTACGCTGGCGCTGCGCCCCGCCTACACCGGGTTTGTGGTGGGTGTCATCATCACCGCAATCTTCGGCTTTCTGCCGACGCTCGCGGCTGGACAGGTGCGCCCGGCGACGGTGCTGCGTCCCAGCGACGTGGTCATCCCCAAAGCGGGACGGTTGGGATCGTTCGCAGCGCTCGTGCTGTTGATCATGCTGCTGAGCCTCGTCGCCCAAAGCCTGATGGGCGATCTGCTCGACTCCGTGAAGAATCTCGACACCTACACGACCGGCACCGGCGCGGTCTACGGCATGTTGATCGCGCTGCCGCTAATTTTCAGCGATATCAACACGCTGCGTATGCGCCGCCGGCGGCGGCGGTTGATCCTGCACGCGCCGGTCTGGCTGGTGATGCTGGTCGCGCTGCCCGTGGCGGGGGCGCTGTTTGGGCGCGCTGTCCCGGCGCTGCTGATCCTGACCGGCACGGCGATTTTCGTGGGCTACCTGTACATCCTGTTCTGGATGTTGATCTGGGCCTTAGGCGGCGGGCGCATCGGTGAAATCTGGCCCGGCGTGCTGATGTTCCTGTTCCCGGCCTTCTGGCCGCTGATCCCGGTGCTGATCGTGCTGCTGCTGCCGTTGTGGCTGCTAGGCCAGTTGATCCAGCGCCTATCGTTTGTGGACCTCAAGATCGCCATGCGGGGCATGCTGTCCACTAAGGGACGCGGCGCATCGACGCTACTGGCGCTGGTGATCGGCATCTTCACTTTGAGCGTGATCACCATGCTGGTCGACACGATCACGACTGCCTTCCAACAGGTGTTGGAGGACGTGACGGGCGGCAATGTGCTGGTGTTCACCGCGACCGGCAGCACGCAGACGCTCAACGCCGTACACGATACACTGGTCGCCCAGGGCGACAGCGTGCGCAGCTTCGCGGTCGTGGCGTCCTATGACACCCAATTGACGAGTTACCGCGACGCCAGCCAGAACCGTACGGTCAGCGGCAGTTCGCTGAGCGCGCTGCGCTCCTGGTTCGATACAGTCGATGGCCGCGAGATCACGTCGAATTTGCCCAACATCAAGCTGACGGAGGGTCGCAACCTCAATCCCGCGCTGGACAGCGCGCCGGATGCTGACGGAAACTGGCCAGCCGTCGTCGTTCAGCGAAACGACGCCGGATTTAGTACGTCGATGATTGCCATCGGTGTAGGCGACATCGCCACGGTGACCGTACGCGGCCGTTCGGGCGGCAAACCGTTAACGTTCAAGGTTGTGGGCGTGGCGGAAGATATGGGCATATCCGCCGGAGGTGATTCGAACCTTTACGTGCCGATCGCCGCTTTTGACGGCTACGAGCCGAACAGCGTGCTGGCCGTCGCCGATGTAGACGAGTCCCAGGTGCGCCAGGTACGCCGCGCGTTGTCCGCAATTCCGGGGACATTCGTGTTGGAAACGCGCTTCATCAACGATCTGGTCAACCGGATCGTCGATCAGTTCACGTCGTTCCCGATCCTGGTCGCCGCGCTGGCGCTGTTCACAGGCGGCTTCGTGATCGCCAACTCCGTCGCACTCTCGACGATGGAACGCCGCCGCGAGATCGGCGTGATGAAGGCTGTCGGCTTGCAGCGCGAGCGCGTGCTGGGCATGCTCCTGCTCGAAAACGGCCTGATGGGGCTGATCGGAGGATTGATCGGCGTAGGGGTCAGCTTCGTGATCTCGATCGTCATCCTGGTGCAGGTCTTCGAGGGTGAGCTGGGCAAGGCGCTGCCCTACCAGATCGCGTTCGCGCTGATGGGATTGTGCATCGTGATCTCGCTGGTCGCCGCGATTCTGTCGGTGTGGTCGGCCTCCGGCGAAAAGCCGCTCAACACGCTGCGCTACGAATAACGCCGCACAGCATTGGCCTAAAAATATAACGGCGGGGATCACTGTACGGATGTGATGCCCGCCGCGTCTTTGCCTGTGAAACGCACGCTGAGCTAACCCGGCAGCGCGAACGCGGTCACCAGATCGCGGATCTCCTGCTCACCGATCGGGATCAATGCGCCGATAGCCGCCGTGTCGATCAGGGAATGAGCGCTGTACTCAGCGACTTCGAGCCGGTCGAAGGCATGCAACACGTCACGCCCCACGGTCAGCACGCAGTCGTTTTGCATCAGCGCGACCGGCACGCGGTCCGACACGACCGCCGCGATCTGCTCGGGCGCGGTGTACTGCGTCCCATACGGGATCAAGGGGATGTCGCGCAGCATGATATAGCTTTCGGGAATGGACCGGCTGTCGAACTGCGCCCCGGTGATGGCGTAGGCCGTCACATTGGGCGACTGCGCCGTGATCACGCAGCCGACCGCTGGATGCTGCGCGTAAATCGCGCGGTGCAGCCGTACCGACCGGCTGGGCGTTTTGCCGCGCTCGCGTTGACCGTGATCGACCAGCACCACATCTTCGATTTCCAGGCTGCGGCGATCGAGTCCGGTCGGCGTGATCAGAAAGACATCGTCAGCCACGCGGGCAGATACCACGCCTTCCGTGCTGATCATCAGGTGGCGGTCGCACGCCCGGCGCGTGATCTCGACGATCTGCTGGCGCAGGATGCGTTCCTGGCTGCTGTGATCGGTCGGATCGAACTCCGGCAGCAGGTGGCGCTGGATGTCGAACGGCGCGAGCTGATCATCGGTCAGGTTGGTGATCGGCCCCAGGCCCTGTGCTTTGAGCAGCGTCCGCGCGCAGAAGTCGAGCGTTTCCAGCCGCTGGAACGCGGTCAGCAGGTCCGGGCCGCCCGTCGCGACTCCGTGATTTTCGAGCAGAACGACGTTGTAGCCCGCACCGAAGGTGGCTGCGATATTCTCGCCGAGCTGTTCGCTGCCGGGCAGCGCATAGGGCGCGTAGCCCACCGCGCCGCACACGCGCTGCGCCTGCGGGATGATGTTGGTGTTGGGCACTTTACGCGCGATGCTGAACGACACCAGCGCCGGAGAATGCGCGTGGACGACCGCGCGCAAATCGGGGCGGTGGGCGTAGATCGCACGGTGAAACGGGTATTCGGACGAGGGTTTGTGCGGGCCTTCGACGCTGCCATCCGCACGGACACACATCATGTCGCGCGCGGTGAGCGTCCCCTTATCAACTCCGGCGGGTGTAATCCAGATGTCGCCGTTGTCTTCCCGGATCGACAGATTCCCACCAGAGAGCGTCGTCATGCCGCTGTAGTAAATGCGGTTCATGATCTCGACCAACTGAACCCTCGGATGCAGCAAGTGAAACTTCATAATCCCTCTCCCGGCCTATGCCGGTCTAGCCTCGCATCAATGCGCCCGGTCGAATCCGGGCGCGCGGCATCAGGCGCGCTTGGACAATTCCGCTTTTTCGTAGGCCCGGATGTCGTCCATAATGGCGATGCCTACCGGCACGTTGTGGCGCTGGCAGAACATATCCCACACCGCGCCAAAAGGCATGCCCTTGAGGTCTTCCAGCATCGCGAGACGGCTGGTGTAGTCCCCCGCGACGTCGAACGCGCGCATCTGCTCGATCGGCTCCAACAGCGCCAGCAGCAGGCCGCGCTGCGCGTTGCGCGCCCCGATCACGTAGGCTGCCACGCGGTTGATGCTCGCGTCGAAATAGTCCAGGCCGATGTGAACGCGATCCAGAAATCCGCCGCGCACGACTTCCTGCATAATGCCTTGCAGCTCGTCCGACAGGACGACCACGTGATCGCTGTCCCAGCGCAGATTGCGGCTGACGTGCAGCATCAGATCGTCAACGTACTGCATCACCGACGAAATCTTGTCGACAATGGTTTCGGTGGGGTGGAAGTGCCCGCTGTCGAGCGTGAGCAGTATCTTGCGAGTGATGGCGTAGCCCAGGTAAAACTCGTGCGAGCCGACCACGTAGCTTTCGGACCCCAGCCCGAACAGCTTGCCCTCGACCGAGTCCAGGTTGTAGCGCGGATCGATCTTTTCGGCGTAAATGGCATCCAGCGACTCGGTCAGCAGCTCGCGCGGACGTTTGCGATCGATGGGCGTGTCCTTCATGCCATCGGGAATCCACAGGTTGGTGACGCACGGCGTACCAAGTGACTCGCCAAAATACTTGCCGATGTGCCGCGACAGAATGCAGTGTTCGATCCAAAACTCGCGGACCTTGTCGTCATAACTGCTCAAGGTAAAGCCGCTGTCGGCCATCGGGTGCCCGAACATGGTCTGGTTCATATCCAGCCCGTGCCCGTTGGCTTTGGCCCAATCCACCCAGCGGGCGAAATGTTCGGGCTGCACCCCGTTGCGCCCGAGATTTTGGCCGCCGGTTTCGGCGTAAATCATGTGCAGCGCCAGACGGTGTGAGCCGGGCAACATGCTGTACACTTTGTCGAGGTCGCGCCGCATTTCGTCGGCGTTGCGCGGCTTGCCGGGATAATTCCCAAAGGCCGCGATACCGCCGCTCAACGGCTCGCCGGGGTTCTCGAACCCGCCTACATCGTCGGCCTGCCAGCAGTGGAGACTGATCGAAATACCGGCCAGGGTATCCAGAGCCTTATCCGTATCCACGCCCAACGCCGCGTAGCGTTCTTTCGCGAGTGCGTAGGCGCTTTCAACCTGCTGGGATGTCGGTTGGCTTCCCATGTGTTCCGCTCCTTAGGGTGTCAAAACTCAAACCGCGTCTGACCCATACAAGAACATCTACGCCTCACATGGGGCCGTGTGAGGCGTGTGATCTCTAGACTGCTATCCGCACAACGCGCGCGACCGTCACCCACCCGACAGCGGCGGGATGATCATCAGGTCGTGGGCACCGGCCAGCGGCGTATCCAACCCTTGCAGAAAGTCGATATGCCGCCCGCCCACCAGCATCTGAATACCCGAATTCAACCCGCCGCCGTCATCCAAAATTTGCAACGCCAGCGGTTCGTTGGCCTGGAACAACCCGAGCAGCAGGTCGCGTACGGTGCCGTCTTGGGGCACAACCACGTCAACCGTTTTGGCCCCGGCCACGGTGCGCAGTTGGGCAGACAGCCGGATGGTTTTGATCATTGTGTCCACAGTTGCCATCCTCAGTTCACTCAAAAACCGTTCGAAAAGCTCCCAATCCCAGCCCTTCCTTCCCCACGTGGGGGACGAAAGAGGCAGGTTTCATAGTCCCTCGCCGCGTGGCAGCGAGGGATTTCGAGAGGGGCCGTGTCGATCTCCCTACCACTTGGTATAGGAATCGCTCATCCGCCGGTATTCGATCATTTCTTCGTCGATCTGCTTGGCGTACATAATGATCTCGCACGCCTCTTCGAGCGCGTCCGTCCACTGGAACGCCTCGTCCAACGTCTGGCCGGTCGCGAAGCTGCCATGCCCGCGCAGGAACACGCACTTGTACGATTTCAGCGCGTCGGCGATGGCTTCGGCCATTTGCCGCGTGCCGGACGCGAATTCGACCGAGACCACCGGCACCTTCTTGAGCAGATACGAGCCTTCATTGTCGATCGGGACCAGCTCATCGCGCGCCAGAGAGAGCGCGATCGCGCGGCGCGGGTGGGCATGTACCACGGCCAACGCGGGCGTTGCCTTGTAGATCGCGCGGTGGACGATCAACTCGGTGGAGGCCAGCACCACGCCGCTGTCGTTCTTATCCAATCCGGTTTCGATGATATCGTGCGGCTTCAGCCGTCCCAACATAGCCCCGCGCCGCTTGATCAGAATGCGATCACCGAAACGGACGCTGATATTGCCGCCGTGCGACGACACCAAATTGTGCACGTACATATCGCGACCGATGTCGCGGAACATCTCATAGACACGCTCGTCAATCATTGCTGCACCTCGGCTGCCAACTCTGCTAACCCCAACTCCTCCAATTTGGCGGGCTTGGGAAAACCGTTTTGATCCCACCCGCGCGCGCGGTAATACTCTTCTAGCATCGGCTCCAGGTGGTTCACCTGGCCTTCACTGCCGGCCATGGCCGGTTCGGTCAGCAGACGCGTCGGCAGCGTATCATCAGCGCGCGTGAAGCCCTCGCGCAGATTATACAGCCGCTCCAGGTTCCAGATACGTTCGCCCGCGCGGATCAAGTCGCCTGTCGGGTATTCGACGCCCGTCAGGGCAGTGAGCGCTCGCGCGAAGTATTCATCCGCCACGGCGATATTCGCGAATTTGCACGCCACCAGCGAGTCCATCACGCTGGCGCTGTTCTGGTGCAAGATCACATAACCAGCCTTGCCCTGCACCTGCAAACGGTCGATCAGTTTGGGCAGCCCCAGAACTTCCGGCCCCAACATATTGCCGCGCATGTGGCACGCGCCGCGATTGCTGGTCGCGAACAACAGGCCCTGGCCCTGCATCCCGCGTGCATCGTAAGCGGGCATTTCCAGGCTTTTGACGCTCATCGACAGCTCGGGCGCGCCGTATTTTGCAGCCAGACGGGCGCTGCCTTCGGCCAGATCGTCGCCCAAACCGCGTCGGTAGGCCATATCTTCGACGGCCTGACACAGCAGGTCCGCGCGCCCAAAGCGCAGATCGCTGTCGAGCAGACCGCGCTCGGTCAGTTCCATCGCGCAGGCGATCGTCGATCCGGCTGAGATCGTATCCAGGCCAAGATCGTTACACAGGTAGTTGGCCTCGGTGATGGCTTCCAGGTCCGACACGCCGCAGCTTGCGCCAAAGGCCCACGCCGATTCGTATTCGGGACCCTCGCCCTCATGCTTGGACGTCTTGGTTACGCGCGTGCAGGCGATCGGGCAGGCCCAGCAGGCATCATTCTTGAGCAGGATTTCATCGGTGATCGCTTCACCGCTGATATCCTCCGCGAATTCAAAATAAGTTTCGCGGAAATTGCGCGTGGGCAGCGCGCCGATCCCGTTGAGGATGTTCATCATCACCGCCGTACCGAATTCCGGTAGGGCCTGTGATGTGATCGGGTTCGCCTTGAGCATTTTCGTCGATTCGTATTGCACGAAGCGGAAGCGCTCTTTGTCCTCAAATTCGACCTTTTCATTGCCTTGCACCACAACCGCTTTGAGATTCTTGCTGCCCATCACGGCGCCCAGGGCCGCCGCGCGCCGCCGCGCGCGAGACGTCGTTCATAATCGCGGCGATGCGCGACCAGGTTCTCGCCCGCCGGTCCGATGCACAGCACGTTGCGCTTGTTCTTATCCTGCCCCAGCGCGAGCGAGGTGTCCGGCACATTTTTACCCCACAGGTGCGACGCGTCTTCAATCGACACGCTTTCCGGACTCAGCTCGATATAGACGGGCTTGGGTGCACGCCCCTTGATGATCATCAGATCATAGCCGGTGCGCTTGAAGCGCATGCCCCAGGAGCCGCCGGAATTGGCATCCAGCACAGTGCCGGTCAGCGGTGACTTGGTGCTGATCGAAAAGCGGTTGCTGGTCTGGAAGCCGGTCGCGGTCATCGGACCGGTCGTGATGATCAGCACATTTTCAGGGGAGAGCGGGTCTACTTCCGGCCCAACCAGGTCCCACAACAACCGTGCACCGAGTCCCCGTCCGCCCAGGTACTGGCGGGCCATCTCCATGTCGAGCGGCGCGGTTGAAATCTCGCCCGAGGTCAGGTCTACGGTTAACGTTTTACCCATCCAGCCGTTCATCAGTGATTCCTCATTTCAAAGTTGGCTATCGCGTTTGGCGCGTGATCGATCTGCTGGGGTCAGGCGGTAGCGTGGCGCAGCCCCGATGGCGCGCCCGGTATCTCAGTCCCCGTTATCGGGTACAGGGTCCTACATAGTCGCGTTGAGATCGCGGAAACGATGGTAAGCCTCCTCCCAGGCGTCGCCCTCCTGGGGGGTGTAACGGGTCGTCTGCTGCGTGCGGCGCAGAATGTCGCGCGCCTGGGCGATGTTGTCCAGCAGACCGAGCGTGATCATTTGCACGATGCCGTTGCCCAGCGCCGTGGCTTCGAACGGCCCGGCGATCACTTCGCGCCCAATAGAATTGGCCGTCATCTGGCACAGCAGGGTATTGCGCGCGCCGCCGCCGATAATATGCAGGGTATCCACGCGCTTACCGGTCAAGTCAATGAGCGCGTCCAGCACCAACCGGTATTTGAGCGCCAGACCCTCGAAAATGGCCCGCATGATCGCGCCGACACTGTCCGGCTCCGGCTGCCCGGTGCGCTGGCAGTATTCACGGATGCGCGCGGGCATATCGCCCGGCGCGAGAAAGACCGGATCGTCCGGATCGATCAAACTGCGGAAAGGCGGTGCCGCCGCGGCCAACGCGGTCAGCTCGTCATACGAATAGGCTGTGCCTTCCGCCTTCCAGGTCGCCCGGCACTGCTGCGCGATCCACAGGCCGACGACATTCTTCAAAAAGCGATACGTCCCATAGACGCCGCCCTCGTTGGTCACGTTGGCGTCGTAGCTCGCGTCGGTGATGACCGGCTGCGTGACTTCCAGCCCCAGCAAACTCCACGTTCCGCTGCTGAGATAAGCGAAATGTTCAGTCGTGGTAGGCACGGCGGCGACAGCGCACGCGGTATCATGACAGGCGGGTGCGATCACCGGGATGCCGTTGAAGTCGCCCAGGCGCGTGCCGGATGGCGTAATCTTCGGGAAAATGTGCGTCGGCACGCCGATCGCCTTCAGCGTTTCCCAATCCCAATCGCCCAGGCGCGGGTTGAAGATCTGAGTCGTGCTGACGTGCGTGAACTCACACGAGCGCGATCCGCACAGCCAGTTATTGAACAGGTCAGGGAAGGTGATGTAAGTCTCGGCCAGATCGAACAGCGGGCTGTCGCTCGCCACCAGGCTGGCCAGTTGATACAGCGTGTTGAGCTGCATAAATTGCAGACCGGTGCGTTCGAAGACGGTCCGGCGCGGCACGCGTTCGAACACCCACGCCATCATCTCATCGGTGCGGGCATCGCGGTAATGGACGGGGTTGCTGAGCAGATTTCCCTGCCGGTCGAGCAGCCCGAAATCCACGCCCCAGCTATCCACGCCGATGCTGGCCGCGCGATCGCCAGCGACCTCGATCCCAATGAGAATCTCATGCCACAAGCGCAACACGTCCCAATAGAGCGTGCCGTGAACACATTCCGGACTATTGGGGAAGCGGTGCAGTTCGTTCTGTTCGAACCGCTGGCCATCGAAGCAGATTTCCATCACCCGCCCCGATTCGGCCCCCAGATCTACCGCCACCACCGAATGATCTGTCATGGTTGCTTGCCTCTGACTTTCTAACTTTATTTTAGCTTGAGAAACCAAAAACTCGTGGGCGAATTGTTCCAATCTGCGCGAGGTAGCCTGGCCAACCGCACCCAAAGCGCGCCGGGGATTTTCATTTACTTTTGTTGCCTTTCAGAATACCGTATCGCTAGATGTGTGTCAACGCGTACCGCCGCCGTACACCGGGACTCATGCCGATTATGTGCGAAATTGGCGACATTAATCACGGTTACCGCTCGTGCCTGTCTGCAAATCGATCACATCGACCCGCACGCCCATCGCGCGAAACTCTTCCACTCGATCAGGCGGGGCGTCACTGGATGTGATGATGTGCCGAATCTGGTTATCGGGCAGGATCGTGTAGGGCGCGACCTGCCCCCATTTGGTGCCGTCGATCAGAAACACCACCTGCACACAGCGCGCAATGAGCGCCTGTTTGACTACCACCTCGTCCGGATCGATCTCGCTGGCACCGATCCCCGCCGCGATGCCGCGCGCGCTGAAAAACCCGATGTTGAGGTTAATATTGGGCAGGTACTCCGGCGTGCCGACCACCGAAATCGAGTCGCGACGCAACCGCCCGCCCGTGATCAAAACGCGTACCTGCCGCTCGTCGTTGTCCAAAAAGGTTTGGGCGATCATCAGCCCGTTGGTCACAATGGTGAGCTTGTCCAACCGTTTGAGAAACGGCACCAGGGCATACACCGTCGTGCTAGAATCCAGCGCCAGGCTGAACCCATCGCGCACCAGCCCTGCCGCCGCTACTGCGATCAGGTCTTTCTGATGGCGCATCCGAAGCTGCCGCACGTTGAAGGACAATTCCTTCAGCCCCAGGCTACCCCCGCGCGCGACCGCTCCCCCATACGTGCGTTCCAGCAAACCCTCTTCTTGCAGCGCGCGAAGGTCCTGACGGATGGTCACTTCGCTGACCTGCATGGCGTCGCTCAATTCTTTGACCGTCACACGACCTCGCTGTTCGAGTTGATCCAGAATAGCCCGGCGGCGCTCTTGTAAAAACAACGGATCAGGCATCGATCATTTTCCCCCTATGCAGCAAGGCCCAAAAACATGAGCTGTTTTCATTGTATAAGATGATTTGCTTATGAGAAAGTGATCGATCCACAACTGACCAAAAACAAACAAAACCGAACGATAGTACAAAGGCTGCCTCGCCTACCGAACCGAAAACACAAACGGCCCCGTTTTACACGGGGCCGCTGTATTGATTTCGTACGAAACTGCTTCGACTAGAAGTCGCGACTAGAAGTCGAAGTCGTTGATGTTGTCAGCGGTGTAGATGAAGGGTGGCCCAAGCAGCACTTCGCTGCCGTTCACGACCTGCAGCATACCCAGGCGGCCAGCATCAACTTCCGTGTCACCGGGCTTGAAGTCGCCATCGACCACCCGACGCATGACGTACACGGCGGCGTAGCCAAGGTCAACCGGGTTCCACAGCACGACGGACTGCACGCAGCCCGCTTCGACGAACGGCTTCATGGCGTTGGGGGTCGCCAGACCCACAACCGCCACCTGGCCGCACAGCCCCGCCTGAGTAACGGCGTCGGCAGCAGCCGGCGTCGCGACGCTGGTCATGCCAAACAGGCCGTCCAGGTCTTCGCCGTACTTGTCGATCAGGGTATTGGCCTGCTCGAAGGACAGGTTGTTGTCTTCCTGTGCTTCCAGCGTTTCCAGCCAGGTCATATTGGGATAGCACTGGTTGGTGTAGGCCCACATTTCAGCAATCCAACGCGCCTGGTTGGGGGTCGTGAAGGTGCTCGTGACGATACCAAAGCTGGCATCTTCGCCTTTTTCCGCCGCCAGGCTGTCCATCATAGCCTTGGCGATGCCGTTGAACTCGGCCTGGTTCACGAACCACTCGCGGGCGTCAGGGTTGGAGTTGGCGTCATAACCCACGACATGGATACCCTTTTCCAGCGCCTTCTTCAGCACGGGGGAAATGGCAACCGGGTCGTTCGCCGCGAACAGGATACCATCCACGCCTTGCGTGATGTAGTTATCGATGAAGGTGATCTGCTCATCGATGTTCGCTTCGGTCGGGGCATCGGTCGTCACTTTGACGTTGCCCAGTTCTTCCGCCGCTTGCTGCTCACCGGTGGTGGTCGCGTCAAAATAGCCGATACCGATCAGTTTGGGCACATCCACCAACGTGATGTCTTGCCCGGCCAGGTCGGGCGGATTGACAGGCTGGCCGCCGTCGTATTCTACAGGCTCCATCGCCGGGGCCGGTTCGTCGCCGCAGGGCAGCGGGTTCACAGGCAGATCATCCGCCCCATCCCAACGCTTTTCGTCGGTCTGGGCACGGGTGGCCGTGGGTGAGATTGCTGCCATACCAACAAGCAGGCTGAGGATCGTCAGAACAAACAGCGTTTTTCTGAACATTGAAGCTCTCTCCTTAACTCAGCAAACATCCAGTCAGCGGGAAGCTTTGAACTACCTTACCATACACGTTTAGATTCTTAAGCACCACCTCCCTTGCTAAACACCTACTGTACGCCGCTGAACAATGGTGTTGATCAGCGTAGAAACAATCAGTACCGAACCGATCACAACAATGGTGGCGTCACCCGTGACACCGGTCAATGCCAGACCGTTTTTGAGTAGTTGAATCAGGACCAAGCCGATCGTCGTTCCCACGATGCTGCCCGTCCCGCCAAAGATGCTGGTACCGCCCAGCACCACCGCGGCGATGGCATCCAACTCCCAGCCGCTGCCCATATCCGAGCGAGTGGTCGTCACGCGCGACACCAGGATATACCCCGACAGCCCTGACATAAGCCCTGAAAAGGTGTAGATGACCAGCTTGTTACGATCCACGCGCACGCCGGAAAACCGCGCCGCGAGCTCGTTGTTACCCATCGCGTACAGTGACCGCCCAAATGTGGTGCGTGACAGAATGATTGCCGTGATGATGGCCGCAATCACCAGCAGATAAAGCTGGTTGGGAACACCAAGGGTTTCGCCTTGCCCCAGCTTATAGAACCAGTCGGGATAATTACGGACAGAACGGGCCTGCGCGATCCCTTCTGCCAGACCGCGGTAAAACGCCAGGGTCGCCAGCGTCATAATCAGCGGGGGGACATTCAGCCGGATGATGAACAGGCCGTTGACAAAACCGGCCAGTGTCCCGACCGCCAGCGCGACCACAATCGCAGCGCCCAGCGGCAGGCCCCAGTTATACCAGCTGTAGCCCAGCATAATCGCGCTCAAACCGGCGATCGAGCCCACAGAGAGATCGATCCCACCGGTCACAATAATAAACGTCATCGGCAGGGCCATCAGGCCGATTTCCGTCATCAGCCGCCCCTGGTTGAGCAGGTTTTCGACGGTCAGGAATTTATCGGTCTGGATCGACAGGAAAAAGACGGCGATCAGGGTGATGATCAACAGCACGCTTTCCTGGCTGCGCAGGAGCGCTTTGATCTGGCCCAGCAGCGGTGAAGGTGTTTTTTTCAATGAAGCATCTTGTACAGTCATTAGTTATTTGCTCCTTCTACGCCGATTGACGACGGCGGCGGAGAAGATCGGCCAGAACCGTGATCAGAATAAGAATGCCCTGAATAGCGCGCGTCCAAAACGGCGAGATATCCAGAAAAACCAACGCTTTCGTAATCGTGTTGAGCAGGATCGCGGCCAGCATCGCGCCGACCACCGTGCCCGTCCCACCCAAAATACTCACCCCGCCAACCACCGCCGCAGTGATGATGAGCAGCTCGATCGGGGGCAGCGTCACCTGGATCACGCTGAATTGAGTCGCATTCAACACCGCCGCAGCGCCGACGAACATGCCATTCAGAATGAACGCGATCATCACGATGCGGTGTTCCGAAATCCCCGACAGGCGCGCGGCCTCGGCGTTACCGCCTACCGCATATAGCGCGCGCCCGGTCGGCGTATAACGCATCCAGAGCGCTGCCAGGATGGTCAGGACGACCATGAAAAACACGGGCATCGTCAGCGTGTGGAAAAAATCTTGAAAAATCGGCAGTGAGACCTTTTCAAGCGGGTGGCGCTGCGCGAGCTGGTAACCGTCTGGCATGCCGGTGATGCGCGTGCCTCCGCTGACGATGATGAGCACGCCCTTCAGAATGCTCAGGAACCCGAGCGTCACCACGATCGACGGAATGCGGAGATACGTCACCAGAAAGCCGATTACCACGCCGACCAGACCGCCCGCGATCACCGGCAGCACCCACGACAGCGCGATCACGCCGCTGGTCGGGAGCCACGAGGGAAAATGGGAGTAGATCGAAATGGCCCCACTCAGCATCGAGAGACTGACCATTAGCGATCCCACCGAAATGTCGATGTTACCGGTGATGATCACCATCGTCATGCCGATCGCGGCCACCGCGATATAGGCGTTGCCGCTGAAGAGGTTCGCCATGTTGCGTGTCGAGAAAAACCGGGCGTTATCGTTGCCGGTATACCCGATCAATATCACCAACACCAGCAGCAAGACCGCTTCCTGGCTGCCAACAAGCATCCGCATGATCCGCGATACGCTGAAGCGCTGCCCTAAAGGTTTTGCAGTTTGTGTAATAGTTGCCATCAAACACCGTCCGCCTGGAGTTGTTCAACGGGCTGGTGATGATTATTGCCCGTCACGTTGCCCATCATCGCCATACCAATATTTTCCTGAGTCGCATCCGCGCGGGAATATTCCGCGACCAGGTGACCTTCGCGCATCACCAAAATGCGATCGCTCATCCCAAGAATCTCCGGCAGCTCGCTGGAAATCATCAGGATGGCCAACCCTTGCTGGGCCAGCTCGCTCATCAAGCGGTGAATTTCGGCTTTCGCGCCCACATCGATTCCCCGTGTCGGCTCGTCCACAATCAAGACACGCGGCTGCGTCGCCAGCCATTTGCCAACAACCACCTTTTGTTGGTTGCCGCCCGACAGCTTGCCGACGATCTGATAGGGGCCATACGCGCGAATGTTGAGCTTTCGGATGGTGTCTACGGCCAGTTTGGTTTCTTTGCGGCGGTTGATGAAGCTCGCGCGCGACATCATTCCCAATACAGTCAGCGAGGTATTTTCGCGCACGTCCATTGGCCGGATAAGTCCCTGCGTGCCGCGATCTTCGGGCAGGTAAGCGATCCCGTGGCGCATCGCCTGGCCCGGAGTCTTGATCTTGACCGGTTTCCCGTCGATCAAAATGGTGCCCGATTGAGCTGGCGTAATGCCGAAAATCACCTGGGCCAGCTCGCTGCGCCCCGCCCCGACCAAACCCGCCATCCCAACGATCTCGCCTTGCCTCAGTTGGAAGCTGATATCGTGAGTCAGCGGTTTGTGGTTGAGGTTGCGCACTTCCAGCACGGTATTGCCAATGGCCGCATCCAGCTTGGGGAACAGATTGTCGATCGTGCGTCCGACCATCAGGTTAATCAGTTGGTCTTCGGTCGTATCGGCCACCTGCTTGGTATCGATGTATCGCCCATCGCGCAGCACGGTGACGCGATCGCCGATCTCGAAGACCTCGTTCAGGCGGTGGCTGATGTAGACGATCCCCACGCCGCGGTCTTTGAGCAGCGCAATAATCGCAAACAACTGCTCGACATCGGCTTCGGTGATGGCGGCGGTCGGCTCGTCCATGATCAGCACGCGCGCGTTCATCGACAGCGCTTTCGCGATCTCGACGCGCTGGCGATTGCCCACGGTGAGCGATCCGACTTTGCGTTTGACATCCATGTCGTGGATGTTGAGGGAGGCCAACAGCTCCAGCGCCCGCTTTGACATCGCGCCCCAGTCCATGGTCCCGAACCGGGTGCGCAGGGCGTGGCCCATGAAGATATTCTCGGCGACGGTCAGCTCCGGGTAGAGCAGCAGTTCCTGGTAGATCGTGGCGATACCGCTCGCCTGAGCATCGTGCGGGTTGGAAAAGCGCACCGGTTGGCCATCGACGAGCACCTGGCCATCGTCGGGTTGGTACACGCCGGACGCGATCTTGATCAGTGTGGATTTGCCCGCACCGTTTTCGCCCAGCAACGCATGGACTTCGCCCGATCTGATCTCAAACTGGACACCGTCAAGCGCGCGTACCCCTGGAAAAGTCTTTGTGATGTTCTGTAATTCAAGAAGTGGTTGCATGATCGTTACTCTATGTGAACACTGCCAAATCTAACGCACTACGGGCATGCACCGGCGTTCATAACCCTCTGTTCGCGCATCGCACTACACCGAACGGGTTCCTGACTGGGTCACGCTGTTCCCCAATATTATGCGCCTAAACGGCTCTGGGAAAAAATTCTCGTAGTAGGCCAATCAGCGCATATAGGCCCCGGGCACGCCGCCATCCACCGTCAGGACCGCGCCCGTCGTCTTGGCACTGCGCGGACCCACCAAAAACGCGACCGCCTCAGCCAGATCGTCGGGCAGAATCTCGACCTTGAGAGTATTGCGCTGGCGATAGAAATCGCTGAGGTCGTCCACCGTGACGCCGTGTTGCGCCGCGCGCGCCGCCTTCCAGTCGCTGTCCCAGATGCTGCTGCCCTTGATGACCGCATCGGGGAGCACTGAGTTTACCCGAATACCGAGCGGGCCGCCTTCCTCGGCCAGACAGCGCGCCATATGTAGCTCGGACGCCTTCGCGACGTTGTACGCGACCGCGCCTTTGCTGGCGACCACGCTGTTCTTGCTGCACACAAACACCATCGCGCCGCCTGCCGCCTGGCGTTTCATCACCTTGAACGCTTCGCGCGCCATCAAAAAATAGCCCGTCGACAGAATGCTCATGGAGCGCTGCCACAGGTCCAGCGTCGTCTCGTCGATCGGCGCGCTGCTGGCGATCCCCGCGTTATTCACCAGGATGTCCAGCCCACCAAAGGCCAGCACCGTCTGGCGCAGCGCCGCTTCGACTTCGTCCTCGCGCGTCACATCGGCGCGGACAAACACTGCCCGGCCCGCACCCGCCAATTCCTGGATGGCGTCAGCGGTGGCAACCCCATTTTCGGGGTTGATATCGGCGATCACGACGTGCGCACCGTTAAGCGCCAGGCGGGTCGCTGTTGCGCGGCCAATGCCGCTGGCTCCCCCGGTCACCAGTGCGACCTGGCCGTCCAGCTCGCGCGGCGGGGGCGCGAGTTTGAGCTTGTACAATTCCAGCGGCCAATATTCGACGTTGTAGGCTTCGTTCTCGGTCAGACTCTCGAAGCCGCCCAACACCTGCCCGGCTTTCAACACTTCCACCGCGCGGTAATATAACTGGCGGCTGACGTTGGCGTTCTGTACGTCCTTGCCGGTGGTCACCATCCCCAGGCCCGGGATCAAAATAACGCGGGGAGCCGGGTCGCGCAGCGTGTCGCCGGGATTCTTATTGCGCTCGAAGTAGGCCGTGTATTCGCGTTCATAACGGGCGATGCCGTCCTGCACCTTTTGTTTTAGCGCGTCCGGGCCTTCTGCTGGAGTCCATGCTACGAACAGCGGCAAGCGCTTCACATGCACCAGATGATCCGGGCAGGCAACGCCCAACTGGCTGGCTGCTTCGGCCTCGGCACTGCCCACCATGTCCAACACGTCGGGCGTTTCGTCAACTTGCAGAATGGCGCGGCGTTCCGTGGACACCGCCCCGCGTATCACGGGCAAGACCTCGGCCATGATCGCACGGCGTTGTTCGGCGTCCAGTGGCGGCACAGTCAGAGCGCCGAACACGCGTCGGTCTCCGCGCCGGGACTGGATGAAATCTCCCGCCTCTTGAATGATGCGGATCGTGGAGTCGTAGCAGGTCTGGCTGTCCGGCCCCCAGGTGACCAGTCCGTGCTTGCCCATGACCACACATTCCAGCCGGTCATTTTCGCGGATCTTCTGGCCGATCCATTTGCTCAGCGTGAAGCCGGGACGGATATACGGCACAAAGGCCATCCGCTCCCCAAAGACCGCGTGCGCGGTAGACACCGGGTCCGGCGTCGACGCGATGCTGATGATCGCATCGGGGTGGGTGTGATCGACGTGCGGATAAGGGGTGAAGGCGTGCAGCAGCGTTTCGATGCTCTGGCGGGGACGCCCTGGCTCGAACACAGTCCGTCCCAGGTAGTCCACCATCTCCTCATCGGTCATCGTGTCGCGCGCAAACAGCGGTTCGATCTCGTCCAAACGCAGCAGGGCAAACTGCGGCGCGGTAATGGTCAACACATCGGAACCCGACGCCTTGACCGCCAACACGGTGGCCTCGCGCCCGACATGATCCACCAGGCGCAGCTTGGCGCTGGTATTTCCACCGTAGATATTGACGACCGTACGATCACGGCCCAGGAGATTACTGCGGTAGACCAGGCCATCCAGATCGGGGAGGGCAAGTGCTTCGGTTGGATTCCACAGATTTTGCGGCATGATGATCAGCTCCAACAAGGGTGGGTGTAGTGAGAAGATGATGGGTTGTAAGCTGGTGCGCAGTTAAAAGCTTTCACAGCCGATCTGAATTTTAGTCAGAATTACACTGTGAAAGCTAACTAGTTTCGACTTATTTATTTTTGAAAACAGTATAGGTCATAACGAAAGCCGCGTCAACTTGCGACGTTGCAAAACCGCCCGGTTTTTCAATTTCCAAGAATCCCATCATACACCATTTTGATCAGGTTTTTCTGGGCCAGCACGCGCAGGTCCTGCCGGATGGCCACCGCGCTGACTCCGAGGTGACGGCTGAGGGCGCTTACAGAGAGTTGCCCGCCTTTTTGGCGGAGCAATTTTACAATAGTTTTATGCCTGTCCTCTAAAGTTGACATAGCTTTCGAATTGCTATAGATTGAAGTTAATTCGAAATTACTCTACCGTCATTTTTAGGCTATTTGCGAGATTTTATACCAATTTCAATAAACATCAGGGTGACGCCGCGTGGAAATTTCGCATCGCGCCAAAGGAGCATGCAGACATGGATCTCGTACTTGACTATGGGCGACAGGGGCTGCCGGTAACCCTGCCCGATGACGCAAATATCACCGTCGTTACCCCACAACACGTGGCAGCACTGCCCGATCCAGTAGGCGCGCTGCGGGACGCGCTGCGATCGCCGCTGGGAACGCCTCCTCTGCGCGGCATGGTGCAGCCAGAAGACACGGTCGCGATCGTGTTCAGCGACATCACGCGCGCCACACCCAACCAACTGATTCTGCCGGTCATTCTAGAAGAACTGGCACATGTGCCTGCCGAAAACATCGTACTGTGCAATTCGCTCGGCACACACCGCCCCAACACCCGCGAAGAACTGGTCAGCATGTTGGGCGAAGACCTCGTGAACCGCTACCGGATCGAGCAAAACAACTGCTTCGATCCCGCCACCCAGGTGCAGTTGGGTCGCAGCTCCAGGGGGCACGACATCTGGATCAATCGCGCCTACATGGACGCCGACATCAAGATTCTGACCGGGTTCATCGAGCCGCATTACTTCGCGGGCTTTTCGGGCGGAGGCAAGGCGGTCATGCCGGGCATGGCCGGACTGACGACCATCCTCGGCAATCACGACGCGCGCATGATCGGGAATCCGCAGTCCACCTGGGGCGTGACGCAGTGTAACCCCATCTGGGAGGAAGCACGCGAAGTTGCGCTGCGCACAGCTCCGACCTTTTTGCTCAATGTGACCCTCAATCGCGCCAAACAGATCACGGGCGTCTTTGCGGGCGATCTGGTGACCGCCCACGATGCAGGGATGGCATTTGTGCGGGATACGGCGATGGTACCGGTCGATGACTTGTTCGACGTGGTGATCACGACCAATTCCGGTTACCCGCTGGACATGAATCTGTATCAGTGTGGCAAGGGGTTGAGCGCCGCTGAACAGATCGTGCGCCAGGGCGGCGCGATCATCATCGCCGCCGAATGTTCGGACGGCATCCCCGATCACGGATTATTCGGTAAAATGCTACATGAAGCGCGCACACCGCGCGAGTTGTACGATCGCATTATGGCGCTGCCAGAGCCCCAACAGGACCAATGGTCGGCCCAGATTCAAGCGCGCGTGCAGCTTAAAGCGAACGTATACTTGTATTCAGACTCGTTCACTGACGAGCAGATCCAGCGGGCGCTGCTCACGCCGTGCCGGAACATCCCGGCCACGCTCGCCACGCTGCGCGCGGACCTGGGGCCGGGGGCGCGCATCTGCGTGCTGCCGGAGGGTCCGCAGACTGTGCCGTATGTGGTCCCCAACGCCGCCCTGACCGGCGCGTAGCGGCAGCAACACCAGGGATTCTTCTGCTCATAAATTACGTTTGGAGAAGTTTTAATCACGGAGGAAGGTATGCCACAGTTCGGAGCACATGCGTTTTTATGGATTGGCGACTGGACAACCGAGAGCGGCAATCACGCTATCGCCGAGGCGGGCAAAGTCGGGTTCGACTTCATCGAGATCCCGCTGCTCAAGCCAGCACAATTTGATGTCGCATCTCACAAGAAGGCGCTGGCCGATGCGGGTATTGGGGCCACCGCCTCGCTCGTCCTGCCCAAAGATGCCCATATGCCCAACGAGCCGGAAAAAGCCAAGCGCTTTTTGATCGGCGCGCTGGACAAGCTCGAAGCTTTGGGCGGCACTTATTTGTGCGGCTGCGTGGGGTATTCACTCGGCACGCTGACGGGCAAACCGCCCACTGCCGAAGAACGACAGATCATCGTCGATACGCTGACCGAGGTCGCGCTGGAAGGCGAAAAGCGCGGGATCACGCTCGCCCTTGAATGCTGCAACCGCTACGAGACGTATCTGTATAACACGTTGGTAGACGGGCAAACGGCCGCCCAGGCGATTATGGCCAACGGCGTGAAGAATTTTGAAGTGCACGGCGACACGTACCACATGAACATCGAAGAAGAGGGCTTCTACGCGCCCATCATGGCTGCCAAAGAGACGCTCGGCTACATGCACATGAGCGAAAGCCATCGCGGGCTAGTCGGCTCGGGCACGGTCAATTGGGATCAGGTGTTCAGCGGCCTG
Source organism: uncultured Chloroflexia bacterium (assembly GCA_963826505.1). Classification (GTDB taxonomy): domain Bacteria; phylum Chloroflexota; class Anaerolineae; order Aggregatilineales; family Aggregatilineaceae; genus CAWGXG01. The sequence continues at coordinate 1,101,064 of CAWGXG010000007.1, read as the reverse complement.
AAGGATTCGGGTTACAAGGGGCCGCTGGTGCTGGAATCCTTCGCGGCGATCAACCCCGATCTGGCTGCGGCGACGTGTCTCTGGCGTCCGCCGAACCAGCCGCCCGGCGTGCTCGCCTCCGAAGGACTGAAGTTCCTGCGCGATGGCGCAGCCAAAGCCGGGCTGAACTAGCACGCCTTAACGCAAGACTCAACTATCAACATGACAGGCCAGCCCGAACATCTCCGGCTGGCCTGTATGATTCTGACTCAGTACGGGGGTGTTATGCCTGCCGCGCGCGAAAATAGGCGACAATCTGGTCGATCGTCTCGTCCAGCGACGTGTGTGGCTCCCAGCCCACGGTCCGTTTAATCTTCGACACATCGGGCACGCGCTGGCGCATATCCTCAAACCCGGCCTCGTATGCCTGCTCGTAGGGAACGTACTGCAGCGGCGAACCGCTGCCCGTCCGGGCTTTGACGTGCTCGGCCAGTTCGGTAATGGTCACTTCTTCGCTGGAGCCGATATTGAACACTTCGCCGGTCGTGACGTCCGACTCGCCCAGGCACACGATCGCGTCGACCACGTCATGCACGTTGGCAAAGCAGCGGCTCTGCTGGCCGTCGCCGTAAATCTGGATGGGCTGGCCCGCCAGCGCCCAGTTCACGAAGCGCGGCACCACCATGCCATAGCTGCCTACCTGGCGCGGCCCAACCGTATTAAACAGCCGGAAGATCGTCACCGACAGCCCAGCCGCTTTGTGATAGGCCAGCGCCAGGAACTCGTCCAGCTCTTTGGACGCCGCATAACTCCACCGGCTCTTAGTGGTCGGTCCCAGAATCCGGTCGTCGTCTTCGCTGAACGGCACCTTGATGCCTTTGCCGTATACCTCCGACGTCGAGGCGATCAGCACACGGCGGCGGTAGCGCCGGGCCGTCTGCAAGACGATCTCCGTGCCGCCGACGTTGATCTCGATAGTATCGATCGGGCTGTGGACAATGGAAAACACGCCGACCGCCGCCGCGAGATGATAAATCACGTCACATTCGCTGACGAGGCGATCCATCACCGCCGCGTGCCGGATGTCTTCGATCGCGTAGCGAAAACCGGGCTGGCCCTCGAGATGGGCGATATTTTCAAACCGTCCCGTGGAGAGGTTATCCACAATGGTGATCTGGTACCCCTGCCCCAAAAGCCGTTCCGCCAAATGACTGCCGATAAACCCGGCTCCGCCGGTGATCAATGCGTGTGTCATAACCTTTTCCCTGCTCATTCTGATAATATAAGGTCGATCTGTTCCGCGGCGTTGGCCCGATCGCTGTAACCGCTATGTCGCTCAAGCGCTATACTCTAACCGTTGTACCCATTTTAGACGAGTTCGCGCTGTTTCTCGCGTGCATCAGGCGAACGCCCGCCAAGCGGAGGCGTAAAACGGCTTTGATCGCGTTTTCTGCTGGTTCGAGTTGCCTTACCGGTCAAGCCTGTTCATAATCACACTGGTCAGCAGCAACGCGTCCTTACGCATGGGTTCAGCTTTGAGTGATCGCTTTTGAAATGAGGAACTGATGGTAACTTCTGATTTTGAACGCAATCTGGAAAAATACGCCGAGATCGCAGTCCATATCGGGCTGAATTTGCAGCCCGGCCAGCGCCTGTTGATCGGGCCAAGCTCGTCGTTGATCAAGGGCGCGCCGTTCGAGTCCGCGCCGCTGGTCCGGCACATCGTGGCCAAAGCGTACCAAGCGAGCGCGCGGTTTGTCGATGTGGCGTGGGACGACGAGCAGTTGATGCGCACGCGCTTTGCGTATGCGCCCCGCGATTCTTTCGAAGAGGTGTCCCAGTGGCCGGTCGATGCCGCGACCTCGTACGCTAGAAATGGTGACGCGCTGCTGGTGATCCACGCTCAGGACCCCGATCTCTATGCCGGGCAAGATCCGGCGCTGGTATCCGCCATGCGCCAGGCCTCCTACCGCAATCGCGGCGAGCTGACCGAGCTAATCTCGCAGAACGCGACCAACTGGCTAGTGATCGCCACGCCGACGGCGCGTTGGGCGGCCAAAGTGTTCCCCGATCTGCCCACCGAACAGCAGCAGCCCGCCATGTGGGACGCGATCTTCAAGATGTGCCGCGTCGATCAGGACGATCCGGTCGCGGGTTGGCAGGAGCATCTTCGCCAGCTCACCGCCCACAGCGATCACATGAACCGCAAACGCTACGCGGCGCTGCACCTGACCGGGCCGGGCACCGACCTGACGATCGGGCTGCCGGATGGACACATCTGGCGCAGCGGCGGCATGACGGCCCAAAACGGCGTTCCCTTCACAGCCAATATGCCAACCGAAGAAGTCTTCACGCTGCCACACAAAGACCGCGTGGACGGCGTTGTCGCGGCCACCAGGCCGCTGAACCTGGGCGGTTCCATCATCGAAAATTTCAGCCTGACCTTTGAAGCGGGGCGCGTCGTCGAGGCCCACGCGGAATCCGGCCAGGATGCGCTGCTGGGTCTGCTAGACACCGACGATGGTTCGCGTGGGATCGGTGAGATCGCGTTGGTGCCGCACGGCTCGCCTATTTCACAGTCGGGCCTGCTGTTCTACAACATTCTGTTCGACGAGAACGCGTCAAACCATATCGCGCTGGGCAACGGGTATAAGTTCTGTCTGGAAGACGGCGAGGCCATGTCCACCGAAGCGTTTATGGCGGCGGGTGGCAATCACAGCCTGGCTCATGTCGATTTCATGGTGGGCTCGGGCGCGATGGATGTCGACGGCATCAGCGCATCGGGTGCGGTCGAGCCGGTGATGCGTTCGGGGGAATGGGTCGAAGCGGTCTGAGCGCGGTGAGCTTTCCAGGGTTCGCTGGCCTCACCCCCGACCCCTCTCCAACCAAGTCAGAGCGGGGAAGAATCGCACGGCGACTCTATGTGGCCGGGGGGATGACGGGTGAAGCTGGTTTGCTCACGCGCGGCGGGTACGCACGCGCAGCGCAAAAATCGCCAACAGGTACATCAGAAACGCCAGCGTCAGACAGGCGAAAATGCCCTCGGCGATTTTCGTACCGTCCCAGCCGGAAATCAACAGCGCGCGCATCGCTTCAAGCACGTAGGTGATCGGGTTGAGGCGTGCAGCGGTTTTCAGCCAGCCGGACAGCAGGTCCAGCGGGACGAAGCTCGCCGTCAGGAAGGTCAGCGGGAAGAAGACAAAGCTCGCGCCCTGAGTTGCGGCGGCGCTGCCACTGCCCAGCGCGGCGGACACCGTAAACCCGGCGAAGCCCGTGCCGAGCAGTACCGACAGGCCGATGACGACCAGTACCCCCGGTATGCCGGTCGCTGGGGCCAGCCCCAACAGGTAGCCCACGATCACGACGATCGCCGCCTGCACACCCAGGATCGCAGCGCCCGCGATCATCGGTCCGAGCAGCAGCGCAGCGCGGCTGACTGGTGTCAGCAGCAGCTTATCGAAATAGCCGTTTTCGATGTCGCGCACGAGATTTTGCGCGGCAATGCCGGCTCCGGCCAGCGATGCGCTCACGATCGACAGCGGCAGAATGAAACCGATGTAACTGCTGCCGCTCAATTCGGGCAGCGACCCCGCCGCCTTGCCCAACGTCGAATTGTAGATAATCAAAAAGAAGATGCTGATCCCGAGCGGGGGCAGCAAGGCTTCCGGCGTGCGGAAGATCGTCAGCAGGTTACGCCACGTCAGCAGGCTGAGTTCTAGCAAAAACGGCGATTTACGCGCGTGATGTACGGTCGCAGGTTGAGTTGCCATGGGGTTTTCTCTCTTTCTTTCGATGATCATGCGGCGATCACGCCGTTTGCGGGGCCGTGGGCCGTTCGGATTCGAAGCGCTGGCCCGTCACCTTGAGGAACACATCGTCCAACGTGGGTTCGCTGAGTGTGAGCGACACCGGGTCGAGATCGGCCTGCTGCAGATGTGTCACCACAGCGGGGATGGCTTTCGCCGCCCCGGCCAGATATAACCGCAGGGTTTGTCGGTCAAGCTGGATGTTGTCGGCCATGCTGCCCAAGACGCCGCGTGCCTTTTCGGCGGACTCGGCATCGTTGAACGTCACGTTGATCGACTCGGTGCCCATCCCAGCTTTGAGACTGGTCGGTGTGCCCTCGGCCACGATCTTCCCCTGGTCGATGATGGCGATGCGGTCGGCCAGCGTGTCGGCCTCTTCCAGGTATTGCGTCGTGAGGAAAATCGTCATTCCCAGTTCGCGATTCAGCTTGCGGACTTCTTCCCACACGTCGCGGCGGCTGGCGGGATCGAGCCCAGTTGTGGGTTCATCCAAAAAGAGGATTTCGGGTTTGTGGACCAGCGCCAGCGCCAGATCCAGGCGCCGACGCATGCCACCGCTGTACTTGCCCACGCGGCGATCGCGCGCATCCGTCAGCCGGACCAGTTCCAGCAGCTCGCACGCCCGCGCAATGGCGTCCCTGCGCCTGAGTTCGAAAAGCTGGCCTTGCAGGGTCAGCAGTTCCATGGATTTCATCAGCGGGTCCAGCCCGATATCCTGGCGCGCCACCCCGGCCACCTGCCGGACTTCCTGCGCCTGGTAGATCACGTCATAACCACCGACGCTGGCCGTCCCACCGGAGGGCAGCGCCAATGTGGTCAGAATTGACAGCGTAGTGCTTTTACCCGCGCCGTTCGGCCCCAAGAAGCCAAAGACCTCACCGGCGTGCACCTGAAATGACACGCCATCGACGGCGATCACGCCGCCGGGATAATGTTTGACGAGATTTTGAACGACAATTTCACGATTTGACACAGTTGCCTGTCCTTTGCTTCATCTCTGGGATCATTCTGAGGTGTGATAGTGCGCCTTGGTGATTGTAGCAAAGTCAGCAGGCCGCGAGTCAGCGCCGGGCATGAGAAAATGATGAACGTGCCCGACGTGGCTACGCGCCGTGTGGAGAAAAGGTGTTCGAGGGGGTGTTTCTAACCCGCTGACGACTGCATCTGGATGAAGGCGCGCACGACGTCTGAGTCGCTGCGCGCCCGCCATTGGGCCGCGGGCCGTCACCGCCAGCGCGCCGCAGGCATTCGCGAAACGCGCCGCCGTGAAGGGATCGTCACCCGCCAGCCAGCGCACCAAAAAGCCTGCATCGAAACAATCGCCCGCGCCGGTCGGATCGATCTCGTCCACCGCGAAGCCCGGTACCGGACGCGAGTCGTGCTGAGTGTAGACGGTACAGCCCGCGCTGCCCTGCGTGACGATCACGATCTTGCCGGGGCGGGTGCTCAGCAGCGCCTCGACGGCGTGTTCGAGCGTGGGTTGGCCCGTGAGCAGCATGGCTTCTTCAGCCGTCGGCAAGATGACGTCCGAGGCGTCCACGAACGGCGCGAAGACTTCGCGCGCCCGCTTAACCGGCATCAACTGCGGGCGCAGATTGGGATCAAAGCTGAATTTCGCTCCGGCGCGTCCCGCCCATTCCAGCGCGCGCAGTCCGGCGTTCAGCGCGTCCGCGTGAATCGAAAGCGTGGACCCCATCAGATGCAGCGCGCCCAGGCCATCGAACAGTGTCGGGTCGAGCAGGTCCGGTGCAATCTGCCCGGCGGCGGCGTGTCGCACATGGAATACGAAATCGCGCGAGCCGTCTTCGGTATAGGCGACGAAGGCGACACCGGTCGTGTAGTCGCTCAGCACGCGGATGCCGCGCGTGTCGATGCCATCCGCCGCTAGCTGATCGCGCAAGCATTGCCCGAACGCGTCCTGCCCCACCGCACCCACCGCCGCTACCCGCGCCCCCAAACGCGCGGCCTGCGCCGCGAAAATGAATGGCGCGCCGCTGGGGTAGGGTCCGGCAAAGGTACCGGGTCGGTCGAGCGGCTCGCCGATCGTCGTGCGCATGACTTCTACCAGCGCTTCGCCCACGGTCAAGATATCAAACGCCATCGTGCATCCCCCTGTGCAATCCCGAACTCACGTCTCTCGCTCAGCGGGGCACGCCAGCCGGAACGAATCCAGGTCTAACGTTTTGAACATCCCGCTGATCCCCAAGGCGCGATCGGCCTCGCAGAACGCCAGATCGCGAAACTGGTCGTCGTATTCCACTTCCCCGACGAATTTGCCCGCCTCCACAAACGGCGTGCCCATCTCACACTCGTCCCACGCCTGGCACTCTTCCATGATGAACCAGTCCATATAGGGCAGCAGTGCCTCAACCAGCTCGGGAGCATTCTCCCATCCCGCCGACAGCCCCTTGCTGTGCGCCATATTCGCCAGCCAGACGGCGTACGCGAGTCCGTCCTGGGCCGTGAGCGGAAAACCGGAATCGTTGTTCCACACGTCCAGGTTATCGAACTGGACCCCGTCAAAGCCTTTGTCCCGGCACACGTCCATGCGCGCCGCCATGATCGGCCCCAACACGTCCACGCGGCGAACATCCAGCCAGCGTTCGCCTTCCCAGTCTTCGTAATCGTTCCCGATCACGTTCTCAGGAAACGCATCCTGATCGCCGCGCCAATCTTCCCAACTGCCCGCGCTGAAATAGCAGGCGACGTGCGCGCCGGAGGCGTGGATCGCCTCGACGGTCGACGGCGGCGTATCTTCCCAGTCGATATCATACCAGTCTACGATCACGTCAAGATTAGCGCAGGTATCGTCGCGATCACAGCTCAGCTGCCACTGCCAGGACGCCATGACCGGCGGGGCGTAGCACAGTCCCAGCGCGCTGTCGCACGGCACTGGATCGGGGAGATCGTCGCCCTGACGTTGAGGTTCTGCCGCATGGATCGCGCCCGACGCCCAAATGGCTGCGATCAGGGCACAACCCAAACCGTAAGCCAGCAGCGCGCGCGTGAAGCGTCGGGTTGTCATGAGTGCGGTCCTTTGCTTGATGGACAGGTGTCCTCCATTATAGCGGCTCACGATTCGATCCGTTAAATCCTTCAGACAAAAAACGGCCGAGCAGAGCCCGACCGTTTGGATCAACGCTAGTACGCGACTGGTTTATTGCGCCGCTGGAGCTTCAGCAGGCGCGGCCTCGACAGCCCCTCCGACCACCGGCAGATTCATGATATCGATATTCGAACGCACGAGAAAATCCGCCAGCCAGCCTGTCATGGACGCGTTCTGCACCTGCACCCAATCACCGGCGACATTCCGCCCCACGACAGCGAACACCGTGTCGTTGACCGGATTGGCGATGACAGCGCTATCGGTGTTGGGCTCGGCACGCAAATTCACGGCAGCCGCCTGATTGGTATATACGCTCACCATAGGCACCGACGATCCCCACACGTCCAGAGGAGCCGTCGTCCGCGCCACCGCAATCAAAGCTGGCGGCTGTTCGGTGCAGTCCATCGGCGCTGTCGATAGCCCCGTCCGCGCATCTGACAGGCACACCTGCTGAATCAGGCCCCCCGTTCCAACGATTCGCAAAGGCAGCCGGATTTCAATCACATCCCCGGAACGCATGACGCCATCGCTCAGCATATTGCCAGCCGCCGGGCCGGTCTGAACCAGCGTCTGCTTGGACGTGATGATCAGGCTGACATCGGGCACACCGTCGAACGTGTTCTCGATATCCAGTTTTACCCGCACGTTCGCCTTGGGTGCCTCTGCCGTTTGGATCTGAAGGTAGAGGAAGCTATCGTCGCGGAAAGCGTGAACTTGCTCAACGTCGTAGGCCCCCATGGGCGCATCACCCGAAGCGTCTTCGATCACAGTATCATTTTCGGGCCACCCATCATCGGCCACACCGTCGATCGGCACCCACGTATAGCCGCTGGGCAGCGCAGGCCATTCCTCTTCTGGCAAGTCCAGCAACCATGCTGCCAAGCGCTCCACGAGAATTCGATCACCCCAATAACGCGGATCGCCGCTGTTGATGTCGAGCGCCAGTCCAAACTCGTTTTGGACGATCTCCGAATCTCCTAACACCACCACACGCGATCCTGAAAGCGTGTTTTCGCCCAGCGCGCCGATCATCAAGCGGCCCAACGCATCCGGCCCGAAATTCATCTCCAGCGGATCTGGATTGGACGCGGTGAAGACTTTGCGATCCGTCTCCCCATAAGCCGATGTCGTGTACAACAGCGGCACCGCATAGTTTCCGGCGCCAAACGCGTCCACCGACAGAGTCCGCGCGCCCCACACCTGGACGGGTAGACCTAATGCTGTCAGCGGCGCGATCACTGGATGGGGCACAAAATCCTCTGGATAGGTATAGGTGAACGTGGTGAGCTGGCTTTTGATCGAGCTGTTGGTAAACCAGGGTTCGGTCAGAAAGGTATCCTGCAGTCTGATGCCGTAAAACAACCACAGCAACGTGGACAGACTTCCGCCCGCTGTTTCGGTATTCACTGCCGCGGACTTATCCGGCCGCACGCTCACTAACCCATTCGGATCGAGCGCCAGCAGCAGGTGATTACCCCGCGCCAGATGGACCCACAAGCGCGCCAGCTCGTCAACGGGCAGCGCCGTGAACGGGCGCACCAGCACCACCACCCGCGCATCTTGGGGCAGCGGCTCGCGCAAGTTCAACCAACGCGTGGTCGCCCCGAGGCTCTGGAAAACTTCTTCGAGCCGCGTGATCCCATCCGGCCCAGGGTCCATCACCGAAGACGTACCAAGCTTGGCATCTTCAATGAAGACAACCAGCGGTGGTGCGTTTTGCGGTGAATTTTCCTGCGCGAACCCTGGAATGACCGGCATACACAGAGTCAACAGGGCCGCCAGGATAAGAAAGTGCCATCGGCGCATAAGTAGCCTCGCTCAAGAGCGCTAAGCGCCTCTAGCCTTCCTCGGTAGTTTCGGTAGGAATCGGCGTCGCAGTCGGCGAAGGCACCATCGTGGGCGTCACCGTAGGGCCGGGCGTCGAGAATGTAATCTGATCGACGGCTGAATCAACTCCGAGCAGCCACGTAATGCTGTTGAGCAGGAAGCGCACGTTGCCGGGATACAGGAAAGATCCGCTGTAAGGCGGCGAGGTTTGCAGCCCGCCCCCATTGGTGGCAAAGTCACGATCACCCACCAACACAATGCGCGTCCCCGTGGCGATATCATCCATAGCCGCCGCCAGCACCAGATTACCAGGAGCCGTATCTTTGTCGATATTGTATTCGGCGAAGTCGGACGTCAAATAGGTTTTGAAATCGCTCTCGCCGTAGGCATCCTCAGGCGCATAGACTAGCGGGGTGACCTGGGACTCACGCGGTGCAGCGTCAATTTCAAGCGAGCGGGCTGTGTTGAAGAACAACTCCCCGTCAACACCACTGGCGATGGGGTGGAATGTGTTAATGGTGCTCGCAAGAAAATCCGGGACCAAAGCGGGTAGTTCGACAGCGGGCAGCGGGGTAGGTGTAGGAGTCTCTGCCCTGACCGTATCGCCCGGGGGCACAACCGAATGCAATTCGCCCTGCAGCACCAACACGTCATCACGTCCACGCAGGCCCATATCGTCCCACATGAGCTGCGATAAGTCGCTTGGTTGCAGCAAATCCGCCACCGGTTACTGACGGTTCCGCCAACAGCAGAAGACGTCCACCATTTTGGAGATAGGCCCACAACCAGGCAATTTGGTCGCCGCCCAGCGCCTTGGTCGGACTTGCGATAACGAGCAGATCGGCATCTTCAGGAATACCAGTTCGCCACTCGAGCGTGTACTGCTCGGCGCCCAGCAACTCCAACAAACCGGACAGGCGCGATAGTCCCGTGTCATTGCGGTCAAAGCGGCTGGCTTCGCCAAGCGACTCGGTGAAATAGATCTGATACCCGTTCAGCGGGGGGATGCCTTGCAGCACATTATTAGCCTGCACGCGCGACGTAGGGGGGATGCTCACCCCAATCAAGGCAATAATAAGTATCAGACTGAACAAACCCAGCAGCGTTTTTTTGCGCATTAACGGCTCCTCTCAACCATCTGCCTGCAACTCTGTCTGGAGTCGGTTTTCGGAGAAAATCGACAAACCAATACATTTATACCGGTCCCATAGTACCAGAATAGGGAATATTTTCCCAATGGCGCCCAGCGGAACAAATGCCACCGGGGCTATTTCAAGTTTCCTCTCGACTCCACCTTGCAACTCAGTGGGGGTATGCTATAATCGCCCCGCTCGACATTCAAGGAGATAAGATCGAATCATGACCGTACGAGACGCGCTTCAATTCATCCAGGTTTTGACATCAATTTCCCTGATCGTAGTGATTATTTTGCAGGCCCAGGGTCAGGGTTTGGGTGGTATCTTCGGCGGCACCGACAGTATGGGGATCACCAAGACCCGGCGCGGCCTGGAAAAGACCCTGTTCCAAATCACCGTCGGTCTGTCGATCGCCTTCTTGGGCAACGCCATCATCCAGCTGCTGATCCAGAAGATTTCGTGACGCGAAACGGGATCACCGCTGGCACGATCCAGGTGTGATCGGACAGCACAGGCAAAGATCAATTATGGGGGGTGTTTTGCAGATGCGCAAAACACCTCGTTCTGTTTTCAGGAGACGACTATGGCAAAGGGATTACGCTGGCCGTTTTTAGCGCTGGTCATAGCGGGTGGGCTGTTGGTTTTCTCTCTCGCCGCACGGTCTGCGGTCACCCCTACCCGCGCTGCCGCTTCCTCGACGACCGGTCTATCGCTTTCCCCACCATCGCCGCTTTCATCCCAAATTTCCACTGGGGCAACCACGTCGAGCGACCGGCAGAGCACCCCGACTGTTCTGGTGGAGGCCCTGGTCGGCCACATCAGCAAGCTGAACCCGCTGCTAGCCACCTACAATCCCCCTGACCGCGACATCACCTCCTTGATCTTCGAAGGCTTGACCACCACCAATGATTACGGCGAGATCGTGCCAGACCTGGCCGCGTCATGGACGGTGTCGCCGGACGGGCTGGATTATATCGTCACGCTGCGGACCGATGTCTTGTGGCAGGATGGCATCCCATTCACCGCCGATGACGTGCTTTACACGTTCGGCGTGCTGGGCGACCCAGATTTCCCCGGCGCGGCCACGCTCTCCGACTTCTGGAAAACGGTCGAAGTCGACGCGCTGTCGGATACCATGGTGCGCTTTCGTCTGACTCAGCCGTTGGCTTCGTTCCCCGATCAGCTTCGGATTGGGATCGTCCCGGCGCATGTCCTGGCCGGTCTGCCCGTAGCGGACCTGGAACATCATGCCTTCAACCTCGCGCCGATCGGCACCGGCCCCTACCAGATCGAAACTCTGACCGCCTCTGACGGCGCGATCGACGGCATCCAACTGCGTGTCGCGCCGGTCTATCGCCAGCGCCCTGAAGGCGCGGACGGCTACGCGCTGGACCGTATCGTCTTTCGCACGTATCCCACCGCTGAGGCCGCGCTCGAAGCCTACCGCAACGGCGAGGTCAACAGCATCGGCATCGTCCCGTCGGAACTCCAGGCGACCGCTGCTCAACTCCCCGGACTGAGTTTGTATACGACTGTCGCGCCACGCGTGGGCGTGCTGATGTTCAATTGGGAGCGCGATAGCATGCGCTGGGTGCGCAATCCGCGCGCGCGTCTGGCGCTGGCGCATGCCTTCGACCGCATTTCGCTCGTCAAGCAGTACATCGCGGGCTATGGCATCGTAGCCGACAGCCCGCTGCCACCAACCTCGTGGGCCTATGAGCCGGGCATCGCCTGGCCCAATTACGATCTCGCGGAAGCGCAGGCTCTCTTTGACACGGTGAATCTGGCCGCCGAGACGCCCACTGAAGGCAGCGCCACAGGTGAAGGCGAAGGCGCCGCACCTGCTGACGAAGCGCCCACCCCCACCCCGGGGGAAGGCGTCCCTCCTACGGAAAGGGAGGCCGCGCCCACCACCGAAGCCACGCCGAGCGCCACGCCCGAACCGCCCGGCCTGACGATTCTCGTCATTGACACACCGGCTCTGACCGGGTTGGCGAGAGATATCGCGGCGGCGTGGTCACAGCTTGGCCTGCGTGTGAGCGTGGAGCCGGTCGCACCAGAGGCGTTACAACCGCGCCTGGAAGCCGGTGATTTTGACGCCGCCATCGTCGAATTGAGTTTTGAACCCAGCGCCGACCCTGATCCCTATGTGTTTTGGCACCAGGGTCAGCGCGAAACAGGTCAAAATTATGGGGGCATGGACGATCGCCGCGTCAGCGAAGAACTGGAAATGGCCCGCCGCGATCCCTACGGGATTAACCGCGTCACTCATTACCAGCGCTTCCAGGAGTTGTTCGCCGAGCGCGTACCTGCCCTGGTGCTCTACTACCCGTTCTACATCTACGGCACGGATGAACGATTGCAGGGCGTACAGCTTGGCGTGCTGTCGTCGCCCAGCGATCGCTTCCGCAGCATCAAGACATGGACATTTGCCGCAGATTGAGGCGGGTTATTCCAGCGCAAACGTGATCCCCACCGAGAAACTGATCGACTGCGTGCCGGGGATAATCACGGGGCCGCTGCCGCCGCCCCCGCCGCCGCCGCCCGCTGCGATAGGCCGTATCCGACATGCTGAGCGCGTCGCCAACCGTCCGGCCGAACGCCGCGGCGATCGCATCGGCCCGTGCGCGAGCGTCGGCCAGGGCCAGATCACGTGCCTGATCCTCATACGGCGTGGTATCGCTGATGAAGAAATGCGGGCTGGTAACCTGGTTTGCGCCAGCGTCCACAGCGACGGCGATCACTTCGCTGATCTTATCGACGTCGCGCACCGTGACGGTGATGCTGTTGGTCACGCTGTAGACGGGGATCGGTAAGTCCTGAGCAGTCTCGCCTTTCAGTTTGAAATCTTGCGCCACCCAGAAGAAATTCGTCTCGATGTCGGACGTGTCCACGCCTACGTTGTGCACGGCCTCGATCACCGCGTTAATAAGCGTAGTGTTATCGTCGACCGCCTTTGTGATCTGCTCATTCGTCGTTTTGACGGCCATATCAATCGTAGCGACGTCGGGCCGGGCCTCGACTGTCCCATAACCCGATACGCTCACCGTCGTGAGTCGCTCGCTCTGTTGGGCCAACACCGACGCTTCGACCGGCTGGTTTCGCTGCTCCGCCCGCCAAAAAAGAGCCGCCACCACGGTTGCCACGATCGTCAAGCCGATGATCATCCGCTGTCTGGAAAACATAGGGACCTCCCCTCCTGCGTAAACCCGCGTTCTCGGTTCGATCATAAGTCAAGCACAGTTTTGAAAAACATGCCCGCCAGATTTTATAGCTGAGAATTCGCTCTTGACACATACCGGTTCCACGTTAAAATGAGCAGCACCTTGCCGAAGTGGCGGAATTGGCAGACGCGCTACGTTCAGGGCGTAGTCCTCATTACGGGGGTGTGGGTTCGACTCCCACCTTCGGCACAAGCCCAGGTTGTTCGACCAACCTGGGCTTTTTAATTGCCGCGCGTGCGCGCTTGTGGTACGTTTGAGGGCATCAGTCCGCTGTGAGTTGACGACCCAATGAGCAACGACGATCTGTTCACCGCCCAATCCGATTCCCCACCAGAGCGCCCGGTACGCCACCGTGAACGCCAACAGCAGATCTCGAGCATGCAAATCGTGTTTGTGCTCATCCTGTCGTTTGGCTTGCTGCTCGTGATCAACTTTAGCGGGCGGATCGCGCGCGGCCAGCAGATGGAAAGCGAACGCGTGCGGCTCCAGGCGACGATCGACGTGCTGCAACAGCAAAAAATCGATCTGCTCAAACAGCGCGATTATGCCGCGCACGATGCCGCCGTAGAAAACTGGGCGCACACCGAAGGCAAGATGGTCCGCGATGGCGAAGTCCTGGTGATCCCGATTCCGGGCGAGAATGCCGGTGTCTTCGTCGCGACGCCCACCCCGCCCTCACTCATTATCGCGCCCGATGCCGAGCCTCAAACACCAAGCTGGCGGTTGTGGTGGAATCTATTCTTCGACGGTCCGCCGCCGTTTTAGCCTTCTGGACGTGACCATGCCATCCCACACCCTGCATACCTTTTCCATTGTTGCGTATGACCCGGCGACCAACGCCTGGGGCGCTGCCGTCGCCAGTAAATTCCTGGCAGCGGGCGCGCTCGTGATCTGGGCACGCGCCGGGGCGGGCGCGGTGGCGACCCAAGCCTTTGCCAAAGTGAGCTTTGGCCCTGACGCGCTCGACCGGATGGCGGCGGGAGTCAGCGCCAACGAAGTGATCGCGCGTCTGGCCGGTGACGATCCCCTGCGCGAGCGCCGTCAGGTCGCCTGTGTGGATGCGCAGGGCCGCGCGGCAGCCTTCACCGGGAGCGACTGCTTCGACTGGAAAGGCCACCGCACCGGCCCGGGTTACACCTGCCAGGGGAATATCCTGACGGGGCCAGAAACGCTCGATACGATGGCCCACGCCTTCGAATCGACGCGCGACGATTTCGCCGGACGGCTGGTCGCGGCGCTGCATGCCGCCGATAGGGTCGGTGGCGACCGGCGCGGCAAACAGTCGGCCGCGGTATTGGTGGTGACCCCCGGCGGCGGTTATGGCGGCGACAACGACCGCGCGATCGATCTGCGCGTCGACGATCACCCTGATCCGGTCGCGCGGCTGGCGGAACTGCTGGATCTCCACCGCCTGTATTTCGGCAAAGCCGCGCCCGAAGACTTGATCCCGATCGATGCGACGCTGGCGGCTGAGCTGCAAGGCGTCCTCGTCCGGTTGGGATACCTCTCCGGCCCCAGCACCGGCGCGTGGGACGCTTCCACGATCGACGCGTTTTGGCGGTTTGTCGGCACGGAAAACCTGGAAGAACGTTGGACCCCCGAGGATGCTCATCGTCTTGACCCGGTGGTTCTGAACTTTATTCGCGAGCACTTCCCCGCATGACATCTGCACCGCGGGTGATCCTGTTCGGCACATCCGGCTGGCTCGCCCAGGCCGACGCGATTCTGCACACGGGCGGTTTTGCGACCCACCATCACGCCCTTACCAACGATCTCCTGGACCGGTTGATAGACGACTATCCTGCCCTGCTTGTGATCGATGCGGCTTTGCCCGGCTGGCAGACTACCGTCGCCGCCGTGAAGACCGAGCAGGCCACCCGGCGGCTGCCGCTGCTGGTCGTGTTGGGCGCCGATCACACGCCAGCGGATCAGGAGGCGGCGCGCACAGCGGGCGCGGACGGCGTGCTGAGCGCGAATGATCTCAGCGCGCGCCTGTTGGAGTGGGCTCGCACGCATGGCCGCCTGCCAGACCCGGCCGAGCAAGAGCGTCTCGCTTGCCAATGCCAGGACGCGCTGCCGCCGCTGGGGGAGTTAGGAGTCGAGCGCTTCAACGCCGGGGAGTACTACGCTCAACACGATGCTTTCGAGGCGCTGTGGATGAAAGAGTCCGGCCCGGTGCGCGAGGTGTACCGCGCCATCTTGCAGGTGGGCGTGGCCTACTACCACATCACGCGCGGCAACTACGTCGGCGCGCTGAAAATGCTGCGACGCAGCGTCCAGTGGTTCGCGCCGCTGCCGGACGTCTGCCAGGGCATCGACGTGCGCCAACTGCGCGAAGACGCGGCGCGCGTACGTGCCACGTTGGAAGTGCGCGATCCTGCTGACACGGCTGCGTTTGACGATGCACTCCTCAAGCCGATCGTGCGCGTCACCGGCTGATTTTCGCCCACCGTTTCCCCCTCTCTGACCACCGCTTCGGCGCCGCTGCCTGGATACGCGCCCGACACGCCTTTATACTGTGAGTAGTGTGCATCTGGCTCAGTGCGACCAGTTGGCAGTCTGCTGCGTATAACTGGATGCATCCGTATTTCTGAGTTGACTATGCCGAGATTAGAACGCCATGCAGCGACCTTTCAATCAACGTCCAGCACCCAGCGCTCAGCGCCCGCCGCGCCGATCCAAACGTCCGCGCAAACCTGCGCCACCGCCTGTGTCCTATCCCGCGCCGCGCCCGGCGGGATCACAACCGCCACCCGTCCAACGCCGTAAGAAACGGCCCGTCTTCAGCCGCTTCGCAATCTTGAGCGCGGCCTTTATCCTGATGAGCCTGGGTGGCTGCATCCTGCTGCTGGCGGTGGGAGCCGGGTTGATCTATGGCTCCGGGCATGTACTGCCCGGCGTCCATGCGGCAGGGGTAGACCTCGGCAGTCTGTCGGAATCAGACGCTGCATACGCTCTGGATGCAGCCTGGAATGGACAGGGCATTCTGCTACGGGACGGGGATCGCACCTGGACGGCCAGCCCGGCGGACCTTGGCCTGACGCTCGACTCCGCCGCGACGGCGCGCGCCGCGCGCGCCTGGGGGCGCTCAGACGGGGGATTTTCGGGTGCGTTGGACAGTCTGATGAGCGGTGTGACAATCGCGCCCGTGCTCAGCGTCGACACGACGCGTCTCACTACCTACCTCGACGCCGCCCGCCCCCAGATCGATCTTCCTGCTGTGAATGCGGGGGTACGACTCGTCAACGGGCAGGCCGTCGCCAGCCCGCCGCAAGCGGGTCGCCAGCTCGATCTCGCGGCTACAGTAGAACGGATGCAGGTCGCGGCGGCGTCTGAGCTGGCCGATGGTGCGCTCGATCTGGTGATGGTTGACGTGCTGCCCACCATCACCGACGCCGGGCCGCTGGTCGCGCAGGCGAACGCGCTGCTGACGTCGTCATTCACTATCAACGGCTACGACCCGATTCGCGATGAGTGGCAGCCGTGGACCGCATCGCCCGACGTCTGGTCGCAGTGGCTGGTCGCACAAGCTGCACAAGACAGCCCAACCGGATTGGCGCTCAGCCTGAATCCGGCCAGCGCGGGCGCCTTCGTGCAGTCCGCCAGCGCCAGCTTCGGGGACGAACGCTACCTAGACACAGATCAGGCGGTCAGCGCCATGCAAAACGCGTTAGCGCGCGGCGAAGCCAGCGCCACCGTCCGCATCTGGCACGGCCCGACCACCTACCAGGTGCGCGCGGGCCAGACACTCGCCGCCATCGCCGAGGAGATCGGCATCCCCTACCCGTACATCCAGGCCGCTAACCCGGGCATCAACACCGACGCGCTGAGCGTGAATCAGGTGCTGACGATCCCGTCCAAAGATATCCTCGTGCCGCTGACCGTCGTGCCGCAAAAACGGATCATCGTCAGCCGGGGGCAGCAGCATCTATGGGCGTATGAGAACGGGCAGGTCGTGTTTGACTGGGTGATCTCGACCGGGCTGCCGTCCAGCCCGACTGCGCTGGGGATCTTCCAGGTGCAGATGCACGAGACGAACGCTTACGCGGAGCAGTGGAATCTGTATATGCCGGATTTCCTGGGGTTTTACCATCCCGGCCCGAACATGGACCTGTGGAACGGCTTTCACGGGTTCCCAACACGCGGCGGCGGATACCTGCTGTGGAGCGGCGACCTGGGCCACCCGGTGACGTATGGCTGCGTGCTGCTCAGCTTAGAAAACGCCCAGGCGTTGTATGCCTGGGCGGAAGATGGCGTCGTAGTGGTCGTCCAGAGCTAACTCTGGACGACGCGATCAATAGCTGGGTGCGCTGAGCACGCCCGCATCAGGCAGCGGCCAGTAGCGCAGCCGCACGATCCCGACGATGGCGGACCGATCGACCGGGCCGAACGCGTGGCTGTCGAGGCTGTGGCTGCGGTTGTCGCCCAGCACGAAATACTGGCTGGATCCCAGGACCCACTCCCCATCACACGAGCGGTAAGTACAATACTCGTTGACGTAGGATTCGTTGAGTTCTGTGCCGTTGATGTACACGCGACCCGTCTTGATCACGACCGTGTCGTTGGGCAGGCCGATCACACGCTTGATCAGCAACTCGTTGGCCTGGGGCGAATCCAGCACGATCACGTCACCGCGCTTGGGGCCGGAAAACAACATAGACACACGGTCGACGATCACACGCTCACTGGTATGAAAATTCGGCTCCATGCTCGCGCCATCAACCACATAACGCGGCAAAAATGTATCCATCCCCACACGCACCAGCACGACCACCAACAGGATCTGGATGATCTCCTTCATGGCCGATCGCCACTGATGATTGCGTTCTGTGTGATCCAGGTAATCCACGCGCTCGATCAATTCGCCGGGCTCGGGTTGCTCCTGGACCTGTTCTGACGTATACCACTCGTCCATAATCGCCTGACTTTAGGATGCCTGCTTACAGAAAGCCGAATATCAACTTGTATAATTCTAACTCCCTTTAATTCCTATGTGCCAAAGATTTAGGGAACTCTCATTTTTTCTCACGTCACGCACAATGGGTTACCACAACCCACCCCGGAATGGTAAAATCCTGATTACTGGTTACTCACGAAACCGGCGCGTCTGGCGTGCCGCCGTTTCGCCTACAGGGGAGACACGACCCATGCACGTCTTGGTGACAGGAGGCGCGGGCTATGTTGGCTCGGCCACAGCAGCGTATTTTCTGGCGGCGGGACATCGCGTCACCGTCTTCGACAGCCTGATCAAAGGCCACCGTGAAGCTATCCCAGAAGGCGCGGATTTCGTGCAGGGCGATCTGGGCGACCTGGGCGCATTGGATGTGTTGTTCCAAACGCACGACCTTCGACGCGGTCGCGCATTTTGCGGCGTTCATCGAGGCAGGCGAGTCGATGCAGCAGCCTGCCAAGTATTTTCGGAACAACGTCACCAACACCAACAACCTGCTGGAAGCAATGGTGAAGCACGGCGTCAAGCGCCTGATCTTCTCGTCCTCGGCGGGCGTGTATGCCAGCAAAAACGATCTGATCTCCGAAGTCCGATCCCGTCGGTCCGGCCAACGTCTACGGCGAAACCAAGCTGATGATCGAGCGCATCCTGGGCTGGTACAACCAGGTCAAGGGCCTGCAATTCGCCGCGCTGCGCTACTTCAACGCCTGCGGCGCGATGCTTGATCGTGACGGCCAACCCATTCGCGGCGAGGCGCACGATCCGGAAACGCACGTCATCCCGCTGGCGCTCCAGGTGCCGCTCGGCAAACGCGATGCGTTCTACATCTTCGGCACGGACTACAACACCCCCGACGGCTCGTGCATCCGTGATTACGTCCATATCGAAGACCTCGCAACAGCGCATGTGCTGGCGCTGGAAGCGTTGAGCGAGTCGCGCAACCGCATGATCTACAACCTCGGCAACGGGCGCGGCTACAGCGTGCGCGAAGTGGCTGACATTGCGCGCGAGATCACCGGGCAGGACTTCACGGTGATCGAAACCGACCGGCGGCCCGGCGACGCGGATATGCTGGTCGCCTCGTCGGACCGCATCAGCGGCGAACTCGGCTGGGAGCCGCGCTACCCAGACCTGCAAACGATCATCAAATCGGCGTGGACGTGGCACATCACCCACCCGAATGGCTACGACGATCGCGACAGCGGTTAGTCCACTATGCATATCGCGTTTAACGGCTGGTTTTGGGACCAACCTCACACCGGCAGCGGGCAATATCTGCGCCACCTGTTGGCGGCGCTGCGCCACATTGGGCCGGAGCATCGCCTGTCGCTGGTCGTGCCGGACAATGTGCGCACCTTCGACGACCTGCCGCCTGACGTAGATGTGCTGCCCATCGCCGCGCCGCTGCGCGGCCATTTGCGCAAAGTGTGGTTCGAGCAGCGCGTCTTCCCGCGAGCGCGCCGCGCATCTGAACGCCGATCTGGCCCACGTGCCCTATTGGGGTCCGCCGCTGCGCTCGCCGGTGCCGCTGGTCTGCACCGTGCTGGACGTGATCCCGCTGCTAGTCCCCGAATACCGGGCAGGAATCCTCAACCGGCTGTATACCGCGCTGGTCGTAGCCGGGGCACGCGGCGCGGACCGCGTCGTGACCATTTCTGAAGACAGCCGCAACCAGATCGCCCGTCAGATCGGCATCGCGGCGGAGCGCGTCAGCGTGACGCAACTGGCCGCCGATCGCATTTTCCACCCGGACCAGGACGGCGAGGAGCGCGATCACGATGCCGAAGTGCGCGCGCGTTACGGGCTGGACGATGTGGACGATTTCGTGCTGTACCTGGGATCGTATGCCATTCACAAAAACGTGCGGCAGTTGATCGCCGCTTATACTTATGTCGCACAGGGCGCGGGGCCCGACGTGCCGCTGGTCCTGGCCGGGCATACGCCCGCGCAGTGGGGTACGCCGCGCTTCCCCGATCTGCCCGCCTACGTCGCCAGCCTGGGTCTTGAGGACCGCGTGCGCTGGATCGGCGCGGTAGACGAGGCCGACAAAGCCGCCCTGTACCGGCTGGCTCGCGTGTTTGTCTTCCCCAGTCTGTTCGAGGGCTTCGGGCTGGGGCCGCTCGAAGCGATGGCCAGCGGTACGCCAGTCGTCGCGTGCGAGGCGACGTGTATTCCGGAAGTCGTGGGCGACGCGGCTTTCCTGGTCCCGCCCGCCGATTCGCGGGCGATGGGCGGCGCGGTGCTGTCACTGCTGCTGCAACCCGATCACGCCGCGCTGCTGCGTAACCGGGGATTGGCGCGCTCGCGCGATTTCTCCTGGCGAAAAACGGCGGAGGGCACGCTGGCCGCCTATGCCGACATCCTCACCCGTTGAGACGATCGCCCGTTGCGCTGCATCTAAACTCCCAGGCATAGCGGACGATCTGAACCCGTTCGGCAGGAGAAATGGCAACCCGACCGCTGGCCTTCGTAAAATATTACTGATGAAGTTCTCATTAAATGTTTAGCGATTCGTAAGATTTCGGCGGGATAGTAGAGCTATACAACCCGATGTTGCGCCCGGCGGACGGTTGGCCGGGCTGGCCCGCAGACCATGCTGTTCAGTGCTTAGGTGAGGAAAAACCCATGAAACGAGTGATACCGGTGATTTTGGTCGCGGCGCTGGGTGCCGCGTTGGTATGGAATCTCCCTTCGGTCCGTGCGCAGGGTGGAGACAGCACCAAGTACACCTGGGCCGGGACGGTCAACGCGCCCGATTTTCCGGCCGGGCTGGATTGGATCAACACCACTGGCCCGATCAGCATCACCGACCTGCAAGGTAAGATCGTCCTGCTCGATTTTTGGACGTATGGCTGTATCAACTGCATTCACGTGATCCCCGATCTCGAACGCCTTGAAACCGAATATCCCAACAATCTGGTGATCATCGGCGTGCATTCGGCCAAGTTTGACAATGAGGGGCAAACCGCCAACATTCGCCGCGTCGTGCAGCGCTACGAGATCACGCATCCGGTCGTTAATGACAACCAGTTCCAGATTTGGAGCGCCTACAGCGTGAACGCCTGGCCGACCTTCATGGTCATCGACCCGTTTGGTAAGGTAGTCGGCCAGCTTTCCGGCGAGCCGCTTTACAGCCGCATTCAACCCGTGATCCAGACGATGGTCGAGGAATACGGCGCGGCAGGCGTGCTCAACCCGGACCCGATCCCGCAGATTCAGCCGGAGCAGATGCCCGATAGCGCGCTGCGCTTCCCCGGCAAAGTGCTGGCCGATACTGCCGGTAACCGCCTGTTCATCAGCGACAGCAACCACAACCGGATCATTGTGACCTCGCTGGATACGTTCGAGGTGCAAGACATCATCGGCAGCGGAACCGAGGGTCTGACGGATGGATCGTTCGACACGGCGCAGTTGTTCCGCCCGCAGGGGACGGCGCTGGTCGATAACACGCTGTATATCGCGGACACCGAAAATCACGCCATCCGCGCGGCGGATCTCAGCGCCCGCACGCTGACGACCGTCGCCGGGACGGGCGAACAGGGCTTCAATCGCGATACGAGCGGCCCCGGCCCTGAGACGGCGCTCAGCTCGCCCTGGGATCTCGTCGCCCTGAACGGCAAGCTCTACATCGCGATGGCAGGGCCGCACCAATTATGGGTCTATGACATTGCCAGCGGTGTGGTCGGGCCGTATGCCGGGTCCGGGCGTGAAGGGCTGATCGATGGCAAATTGCTCGACGCGGGCATGGATCAGCCAAGCGGCATCGACACTAACGGCCAATTGCTCTACTTCGCCGATCCAGAAGCCAGCGCGATCCGCACTGCCGATCTGAAATCTGATGGCGATGTCAAGACCATCGTCGGCACCGGCCTGTTCGACTTTGGGGACGTGGACGGAACCGGCGACACCGTGCGGCTTCAACACGCGCTGGGTGTGACCGTCGCTGATGACGGATTCCTCTACGTGGCGGATACCTACAACAACAAGATCAAGCGCATCGATCCCACGACGCGCGAAAGCATGACGTTCGCCGGTACCGGCGAGGCTGGTCTGGCCGACGGCGCAGGCGACGTCGCGCAGTTTTACGAGCCGGGCGGCATTGATTACGCCAACGGCAAGCTGTACGTCGCGGACACCAACAACAGCGCGATCCGCGTGGTGGATGTGGCAACCCAGACCGTCAGCACGGTGGAATTCCCCAACGCGGACCGCCTGACCGCCGCGTCTCAAGCTTCTGCCGCGCCCGACGCCACCACGGATGGCCTGTGGGGTACTGATGTCGTCGCGCTGGCCCCGCAGATGGTCAGTCCGGGCGACGGCACACTGGTAATCGATGTTACCATGCCCGACGGCTACAAGCTCAACGACCAGGCGGCCTTCACGGCCATCTGGCCCGACGACCCGGTCGCGCAGGTGCCTTCGGACCAGCGTGATATTCGCATCGTCAAGCCGCACCTGCCGCTGGAAGTCCCGGTCACGTTCGAGCCGGGCCAGACCGAGCTGTCGCTCGACCTGACCGTCTACTGGTGCGAGGCCGTCAACGAGAATCTGTGCTTCGTGGACCGTTCAAAACTGGTGTTGCCGCTGTCTGTGACCGACACCGCGGGTACGCACGAAGCCACCTTCTCGCGCGTGCTGGTGCCGCCCACCGTGCAAAACACGCTTGGGTAAGGGCGCGGGGCCAGCCTCACGTATCTGAACAAACAAAACGGGGCGCTCTGTAATAGCAGCGCCCCGTGTGATTCCTTCAGAGGGATGATCGTTGGCAGGTTATTGGGGATTTTGCGCCGTCACGACCAGCGGTTCAGCGACGACGACCAGCCTTCCTTTGTAGGCTTTCTGTTTTTGATCCCACTCCGTACAGGTGATCATCGTGATGCGCTGGCGCCCATCCTGCGCCAGCCAGCTTACATCATTCGGATCGACTTCCTGAATCAGTGTCACCTGGTAACGTTCTTCCTGCGAGCCGTCGCGCAGCACCACCAGATCGCCTAACTTCGCCTCGAATAAATGGGCAAACGGCCCCGGCGCGCCGGTCGCGCTCTCCACATGACCGGCCAGCACGATGTTCCCCCCGGCATCGCCCATCCAGCTCGTACCGACCAGATGCCCCACCGAATCGCCTAAATGGCGGGTTTCCCAGGTGCCGTTGACGCGCCCGGCGGGAATCACCGGGGCGCTCATCTGCGCGCCCGGAAATGCGATCAGGCGCGGCGGCTGCGAGTTATCAGGGGTAGGCGTGGGTAGTACGTCGTGACTGGTCAGATTGGCGGGAGGCACGGCGTTAACCTGAGGGCTGGTGGCAGCGGGTTGGGGCCGATCGGGCAGCACAGTGATGGCTAATCGCCAGGCTGCGAAAACCAATACGAGTATTTCCAGACTTAACATCAAACAGGTCTGAAACGAAAAACGGATGCGACGCTTTACCGGCGAACCAATCACTGTGTTCCCTCAGATTACGGTAAAACAAGATTATAGCACGCTGGTCTTGATTTTCGATCAATTGACGCGCGTCAGCACCCAGCCTGACATGTGGGTGGGTGCGTCGGGTTGCCCATGGCGACATCGGCCGAACCGCCCGCGCTCAGGCGTTATACAACTCCCACAATGCCTCTTGAACGGCTTGCGTGCCCGGATCGTCAGACGCCAGCGCCCAACTGTGGGATTGTTCCAACACGGCACCGACTACAATATCTGCGGTACCGGCCCCCTGCACACAATCCCAGGCACACACCCGGTCGGTGGGGCAGTGTGCGCAGCGGCTGGCGCTGGCTCGGACTAATAAACGGGACTGGTTGCGGTTGAGTTCTTGGTCCATGGTGTGTCCCTTGTTTCCTACCGTACCCATATTCAAACGGAAGTGGTACGTCAACGAACGAAGCAGCATCAGAAGGAGAACTATTATATCCCATCATGGCGGACCACCCGCCGCGCGGCAAGTGCCGTTCATCATCAGGTTTTCTCGCAGGCGTAACTGCCTCCCTCGTCCGATCCATGCGCAATGCACCAGTAATTCACGGAACATCGCAAGTCTTTTATTAAGAGTAATGCAAAAGATTGACGCTATATCCCTCCTTCGACTCTGACTCCACTTACATCGATTTTGGCGCCAATTACGAGCTTTTCAGGGAACAAGGCTAGCCTGGAGCGCACGTCGCACCTATTGACATTTCGGGGACAATCCACTACACTAAACTCCGTAGTGGAGAAGGTTGTTTGCATCACCGGAAGAGAATGCCCCCGGCGCGATAAACATACCGTGCGCCGGGGGCTTTTGGTACCCAGGCAACTCCGTCCCCACGACAATCACGGCATTTTCAACTCTTAATCTGCATGTGGGAAGGAGTCTCCCAGCAATGGCACAGCGTATCACTGGCACGGTGAAATGGTTCAACGCGCAAAAAGGCTATGGTTTCATCCAGCGTGAAGGCGGTCCTGATGTGTTTGTGCACTTCAGCGCGATCCAGGGCAGCGGCTACCGCGAACTGAATGAGGGCGACCAGGTGGAATTCGAAATCACCGAAGGCCCCAAGGGCCCGCAGGCGAGCAACGCCATTCGCCTGGGCCGCTAACCGCAGCCTGTTGAGTTAACCTTTCGGAATCTATGCGCCCGGCATCTTTTGGATACCGGGCGTTTTTTCTGCCTCAGTGCATTACAGCGCTGTGTCTAGCTGCCCGCGTTCGCGTCGGGCGCGGGGAGTTCGGGGGTCGTGACGATTACGTCAGGCGGTGCATCGCCCGCTGTTTCCAGACCATACCCGAACGGGAACAGCGGATCGCCCGTGCCGGACCCCAGCGGGAGCTGGTCCACCGAGCGCGGCCACGTGTACGACAGCTTGCCGGTGATCGGACGCAGGCCGAACAACCCATCCGCGACACCCTGCCCTTCAGTGCCGGGCAGCCACGCCGCGACGACCGCATCCCAGTCGTCGATCAGATCGGTGATGATCATCGGACGACCCGAAATCAACACGACCACCAGCGTATCGCACGTCCCGCGCATCGCGCGCAGCATGCGCAGATCGCCGGAAGGCAGCGTCAGCTTACCGTCGTCGCCCTGCCCCTCCGCATAGGGACGCTCGCCTGCTACGGCAATGCACACGTCCGGGACTAGCGGGTTGCCGTCGGCGTCGGTCACAGGGCTGAAGGTTCCGCTGGCGCTGTACACGATCGCCGTCTCATCGCTGACGGTGGCCCCGATCGCCTCCAGAATCGTCGTACCCGGCGTGATGTCGCCCGACGATCCCTGCCAGGTGATCGTCCAGCCGCCGCTCTGAATACCGATGTCGTCGGCCGCCGCACCAGCGACATAGATTACTGGCGTATCGGCCGCAAGGGGTAACACGTCGTCTGAGTTCTTGAGCAGCACCAGCGATTTGCCCACTGCTTCACGCGCCAGGGCGCGATGTTCCTTCGACCCGACGGCGCTCTGCAGCGCGTCTTGCCCGAACGGCCGCTCAAACAAACCGAGCGCGAACTTGACGGTCAGGATGCGGCTCACAGCGTCGTCAATGCGTTCCAGCGAGATATCACCCTTGTCGACGGCGTCCTTCATCGTCGAGATGAACCGGCCATAATCGTAGGGCACCATGTTCATATCCACCCCGGCATTGATCGCCGCGACGACAGCGGTGTAGTAATCCGGGTCGATCTGGTCGACGCCGCCCCAGTCGGACACTACAAAGCCCCGGAACCCCAGCTCACCCTTGAGGACGTCGGTCACCAGGTATTTTTCGGCATGCATTTTGGTCCCGTTCCAGCTTGAGAACGACACCATGATGCTCATCGCGCCCGCGTCTACAGCGGCCTGGTACGGGGGCAGATACAGCGCGCGCAGCGTATCTTCATCGACTTGCATATCACCCTGATCAAGCATGTAGCCCGGGGTGGTCGAGCTGCCCCAGGTCGTGCCGCCGTCGCCCAGGTAATGCTTGGGCGTGCCGAGCACCGTCAGCGGATCGGAGAGGTCGGTCCATGTGCTGCCCTGCAACCCGATCAAATACGCCGTTCCCAGTTCGGACACCAGATCGGTGTTTTCGCCGTAAGCTTCATAGGTGCGACCCCAGCGAATATCCTGCGGCACAGCGATCACGGGCGCGTAATCCCAGTAGATGCCGGTCGCGATCATTTCTTGCGCGGTCACCTGCCCGATGCGCGTCATCAGGTCGGGATCGTTCGCCGCGCCCAGCCCGATTTCCTGCGGGAAGATCACGGCACCCATCAGGTTGTTATGCCCGTGGACCGCGTCCACACCGTAGATCAATGGGATACCCAAACGCGAGTCGAGCGCGTAACTCTGGAAGTTGGACACCATCTCGGCCCAGGCTTCGGGTGTATTCGGGGTGGGCGATCCGCCGCCGCCACTCAGCAAACCGCCGATACCCAGATCGGTGATGTCGGACGGGTAGATGCTGTCCTTTTCGACCAGCGTCATCTGCCCGATCTTTTCGTCAAGGGTCATGCGCGACAACAAATCGGTGACACGCGCCTTGATCGGCATGGAGTCCAGGTAGTACAGCGCGGTCGTATCGACTTTGGGCGGTTTGGGTGTGGGTTCCGTGCTGACCGGGGCGGGCCGGTCGGTCTGGCCGACGGCGTAGAAGATCAACTGGCCGAACAGGCTGGGATCCAGGTAAGAGCGGTCAGAGGTGTCATAGACCGACCAGATCAGCTTGGTGTCGCGATTCGCGGTCGACGCGCCGTTCAGATGTGCCTGAAACCCCAACACACCGCCGTGTTCGGGCGTGATCGTCCACACATCGTTGACCAGCGGCACCGCGACTTCTGCCGCCCAGCCGGTGTCCGTCCGGGCGACCGCCGACTGAGCACCGGTCGTCTCCACGCGCACCCCACCCAGCGCGCGCTGATCGACGGGCAAGTCCATATTCATGGCCGGAACGGTGATCTGCGCGACGCCGTCCTGGTAGGTGTGCAGCAGCAGATTGCCCGTCGCATTGATGTAGAACTCAACCGAATCTTCGTTCCAATAGTCGGTGCCGTGCTGGCCGCTGATGATGTTCGCGTCGGCTACATCCGCCATGAAATACAGATAGGTGTCGTCGGCGGCAGCCGCAAACGTGAAGCCGGGGACATTGCCATCCTCGTCAGCGGTCCCCGACACAGTGACCATCGGCACATCCGCCCACTCGCTCAAATCGCCGTCGAGCGTCACCGACACCGGGAAGGGCGCGTAATACGTCTGGCCGGGATCGCCAGCAGGCGCGAGGGAGCCGCCCTGAGCTGCGATTGGGCCGGGGTGGCTGAGCAGCGACGCGCTGAACACCAGACTGAGCGCGAGCATCGTCAGGATGAATGCTGTAACGACCGTTTTTTTCATGACCGTCTCCTTCGGAATGAATGAACCAAACCGATTTTTCTCTTGAACAACACCAGAAGTTGTGGATCGCGCTGAAATCAACACTGGGAGCGCTCTCAGAATTAGTGTATCATACTTTTCCACCTTAGAAAACGATGTGAACCCTGCTCCCCTTGCGTAATACCTGATACAATCTGTGGCGGAATATGAACGGACGCTGTACGATGTCATTGGACGATCCCGCTATCCACTACCTCTCCCCCGCCGATCTTTACGCCATTGCCGAAGAGGTGTTAGGACGTCGCCCCGATGTGCGCGACCGGTACCTGCTGCGCAAAGCCGCGGCGCGCCCAATGCTCGTGCTGTTTGGTGAGGAAATGTTCCCGACGCTGTTCGACAAGGCGGCGGCCCTGCTGCACGCACTGGCCGCCCATCACCTGTTCTATGACGGCAACAAACGCACGGCGACCGCCGCGACCGTCCGTTTTTTGCGCGCCAACGGCCTGCGCCCGATCTGGGACGATCAGGCAGCCATCAGCTTTGTGCTTGATGTGGCGCAAAATCGGGTCGATCTGCCGGGGATCGCCGCCTGGCTGCACACCAACACGGAGCCGCTATGACGCGTTATGTGACCGTCGACGAACTGGTGTACATCAACGACCAACTGTCTGCCCACGAACCCATCCACAAGATTCTCAAGGGCAAACAGAAGGTCCGCGCGATGGACCTGCTCGAAGCAGCAGCCGGACGTCCCATGCAGACCGCGTTCGGCCAGGACGCCTACCCGACCCTGCCAGAGAAAGCGGCGGCGCTGTTGCATTCCATCGCGCGCAACCATCCGTTTGCGGACGGCAACAAGCGCACGGCTACCGTTGGCGCGTTGTTCATGCTGGCGATCAACGGGCGCTGCGTCACGTGGGACCCGGCGGACGCGCTGACCCATATCATCGACATGGCCGAAGGGCGCAGCGACGTCGCCGCGTTTGCGGCCTGGCTCCCGACTGGGCCCACTGATCCGTCGCCGGAGCCGGACGCGCAGCGTGATGCTGAAACGATTGCGCGAACTCTGTCCGAACACGCCTGGCTGTTGGCCGAACTGGCTCGCCAGTAAGCACCGGGCCAATGGCGGCCCGGCGGTTGTGCAGTGCTGGTCTCTGGAGGACCACATCATGAGTTCTTCAACCCTCATTCTTATGCTCATTCCCCTCCTCGCAATTCAAATAGGCTTGCAGATCTTCGCCCTGGTGGACATTTACCGCCACAAGGGGACCCAGCCACCCTTGCCGGTGTGGGCGTGGATCCTGATCGTCGTGCTGGGTGAGCTGGTCGGCGTGCTGCTCTATTTCGCGATCGGGCGCAAACCAGACATGGGCGGAGACGACCTGGAATGACCGCCGCTCACCAGGGAGATCACGCGGAACGGGATGCGAACGCGATCACCGTGCGCGCGCTGACCAAGCGCTTCGGCACGTTCGAGGCCCTCAAAGGGCTGAACCTGGATGTGCCGCGCGGCTCGATCTTCGCTTTTCTCGGCCCCAACGGCGCGGGGAAAACTACCACGCTGCGCATTATGACCGGGCTGGCCCACGCCACCGCCGGACAGGTCACGATCGAAGGCATCACGGTCGGTACGGGCCAGCGCCCGCCGATCGGTTACCTGCCCGACACGCCCGCCTTCTATGACTGGATGAGCGCGCGCGATTTTCTGCGCTATGTGGCAGACCTGCACGGGCTGGACGCGCCCCCCATTGACGCCACATTAGACCGCGTCGGGCTGCTGAAAGCCGCCAAGAAACGCGTCGGAGGTTATTCGCGCGGGATGAAACAGCGCCTGGGTCTGGCGCAAGCCCTGCTGCCCGATCCCGCGGTCCTGCTGCTGGACGAGCCGGTGTCGGCGCTGGACCCGGCTGGCCGCAAGGCAATGCTCGACATACTCGGCGATCTGCGCGGGCAGTTGACCGTGTTCTTCTCGACGCACATTCTCAACGACGCGGAACGGCTGTGTGACGAAATCGGGATCATCGACCAGGGAGCATTGGTGCTCCAGGCGCAGCGCGACGATCTGCTGGCGCGTTACGCCCGCCCGATCTTCGAAATCGACGTGACGCCGGACGGAACCGCCGCGCTGGCCGCACTCAACGATCGGCTGCGCGGGGAGTCGTGGGTTGAGCGCGTGGCGCTGGAGGGTGCACGGCTGCGCGTCAGCGTGCACGAGGCTGAGACGGCGCGGCGCGCGCTGCTAGTCCTGCTGCAAGACCTGCCCGTGCTGCGTTTCGAAATGCTGGGAGCCACGCTGGAAGACATCTTCCTGCGGCTGACCAACGGAGCGGAAGATGGTGAGTCGAGTGAAGCGACTCCCAGCGCCACGGCGGAGGCAAAAGCCTGATGCGTGTTTTCGGGATTCAACTGCGCAAAGAGCTGCGCGATCTGTGGCATACGCGCAAGCTGTTGATCGTGCTGCTGGTTTTGATTGCCTTTGGGCTGATGTCGCCCATCCTGGCGAAGATCACGCCGGATCTGATCAAATCGTTGGGAGAAAACCAGAGTTCGGGCGTGATCATCACGCTCCCCACGCCGACCGCCAAAGACGCGATCGACCAGTTCGTCAAGAACATCACCCAGTTTGGGCTGCTGCTGGCTATATTGATGAGCTTCAACGCCATCGTGAGCGAGCGCGAGCGCGGGCAAGCCGCGTTGATGTTCGCCCACCCGCTGCCGCGCACGACCTTCGTCCTGGCGAAGCTGGGCGCGCTGGCGATCATGTTCGGCCTCGGCCTGATCCTGAGCGGAGTCGCGGCTTACCTGTACACCGCGATCCTGTTCAAGACACTGGCGGTTGGGCGTTTCGCTGCCCTCGTGATCCTGATGTATGTGTGGCTGCTCAGCCTGGTGAGCCTGTCGCTGTTAGGCAGCACGTTAGGACGATCGGTAGCCAGCGCCGGAGGCATCGCGTTTGTGTTCGTACTGATCGTGCTGCTGTCGGGCATGTTCACCACGCTGGCACCGGGCGAACTGTTGGGCTGGGGCAGCGGCATAGCAGCGGAGAATGGCGGTCCGGCCCGCTGGGGCGCGCTGATCGTGACGCTGGTCATCGTGGCGGGCGCGGCAGCGGCCAACTGCGCGATCTTGCAGCGGCAGGAGATCGGCAGCTAGCGCGACACTTCCCGGTGTGATCTCCCAACCGGCCGTCCAGATCGCTATAATCTGCCACATCGGGACATCCGTATTGACCTCTCTTCACCACACTACAGCATCAATACGGCAGAACAGGAAAGGATGAGCGGATGGCAGCGGAAATGACAACACTGGGCGGCGGGTGTTTTTGGTGCTTGGAAGCCGTATACGATGAACTCAAAGGCGTGCTGGACGTGGTGTCCGGCTACGCAGGCGGGCAGACGGTCGAACCCAGTTACCAGCAGGTCTGTACCGGAATGACCGGACACGCGGAAGTCGTGCAGGTGACGTTTGATCCGGACGTGATCACGTTCAGGGATATTCTAGACGTATTTTTCACCATCCACGATCCGACCACGCTCAACCGTCAGGGCGCGGACGTGGGCACGCAGTACCGCTCGGTGATTTTCACCCATTCCCCCGAACAACAGGCCATCGCCGAACGGACGATCGCGGACCTCACCGCGCAGAGCTTGTGGGACGATCCGATCGTGACCGCGATCGAGCCATTGAACGTGTTTTATCCGGCAGAGGACTATCACCAGGAATATTTCGCGCGCAACCCTGCCCAGGGCTACTGCCGCATGGTGATCGCGCCCAAAGTGGCGAAATTCCGCAAGCAGTACTTGGCCCGTCTGAAAAGGTGAGTCGCGTTACTCAGGCATCTCCGAATAGCTGATATAAATGACGTGAGCCGCCTTGAGGCGGCTCACGCTCTTCAGGAGGAGCAGTCAGCCTTCGCACTTACGCTTGGCTGCCTGCGCAAAACGCTGCAAATTCTTCAGCCGTCGGGGCGCTGGTCGGCCAGCCCTGCGCGTTGGGCCAGTTGGCCGGTGCGCCGTAGGAGGGCACCACATAGCCCATCGGGTTGGCGTAGCCGCTGTCGTCGCAGATGACGAAGTACAGTTCGTGACGTTCCTCGTCGGACAGATTGATCAGGCTGCCGTCCAGGCTCAGGATGTAGGCCTTCACCTGATATTCCCAACCGTGCTGGAAGCGCGTGGTCTCTTCCCAGGTGGTCTGACGTGTGCGCTCGCCGGTGCCGCGTCCTTCGGTCTCGTACAGGTATTCCTGCCAGGAGTGGCCGTTTTCCTCGATGTAGGTCGACAGCAGGTCATCGAACACCGGGCGGGCCACGCGGCTGCCGTCTGCCAGCACCGTCGAGAACATGGAGGGACCGAAGCGCACCAAATTCTGATTCACCGTGAAATCGCGCTTGCAGGCGTCCAACCCGCGGCTCAACTTGCGGTCGCTGCATTCGAACGGAGCCGTATCGACCACTAACACTGATCCGCGCACGTTGCGTGCCATGCCCGCGTCGTAAGCAACCACATCACCAGGTGCGGGACCCCAGCTACCCAACGCTAACGCCGCGTCTGCGACTGCCTGCAAGGCGAGTTCGGCCTGACCGTTTTCTACCTGGTTGAAGAGTGCCAGTTGGTCGGGACCCATGCCAGACGCCGTCTTGATATGGCTGTTGAACAAGAAGGCGCTCACCACGGTGATTGCGATAGCCGTGCTGACCAGGAGACGGTAAAAGTCGGAAGTTCCTACGGTCTGGAAGTTGCGGTTGGTGGTCATGGTCTTGGCTCCTGTTGGGTCTCGACCGGCCCGGTGTGGGCCGCGTTCGATTACACCCTCAGGCTACAAAACCAACGTTTGCCAAAAGCTCGACCATCATTCGACTAGCGTTCGACAAACGTTCGGAGAACGTTCGGACGGGAAGAATCCCGCCAAAAACGCCTTTTCGAACCAGGAAATTGGTGAGAATTTTTCTGTGGAGCAGATTGGCGGCATACTGCCCGCGCGCGGGTTATACTAGCGGGCACTTTGATCGCGTCATGGATTGACCGTGCATTTTGCCAGCTCTAGCTTTGAGGACTCACCTGCATGACCACGACTGATTCCCAACGTCAAACCAACTA
The DNA here is from genome assembly GCA_963826505.1 of uncultured Chloroflexia bacterium. Classification (GTDB taxonomy): domain Bacteria; phylum Chloroflexota; class Anaerolineae; order Aggregatilineales; family Aggregatilineaceae; genus CAWGXG01. Next base: position 1,068,620 of record CAWGXG010000007.1, on the reverse strand, counting down.
TGCCACCAGCGGATACGCCGCCGCCCTGGATGAATTCAAGCGCGACTATCCGTCCTTTGATCTGGACGCGCTGGCCGCCCTGCGCGCCCAGGAGTACAGCCGCCTGGACACGTATGGCCACGTATATCTGGACTACACCGGGGGTGGGTTGTACGCGCAATCCCAGCTTGATGACCATATGGCGCTGCTGCGCGAAGGTGTGTTTGGCAATCCTCACTCCGCCAACCCGACCTCGCTGGCCATGACGCACCTGGTTGAAGCCGCGCGCGCCTACGTGTTGGATTATTTCAAAGCCGATCCGGACGAATACGCGGCTATCTTCACCCAAAACGCGAGCGGCGCGCTCAAGCTGGTCGGGGAGTCCTACCCGTTTGCGCCGGGCGGGCATTATCTGTTGACTTTCGACAACCACAACTCAGTCAACGGCATCCGCGAATTCGCGCGAGCCAAAGGGGCCGAGCGCACCTATGTGCCCGTGCTCCCGCCCGAGCTGCGCATGGATGCGACCCGACTGAACGAATTTCTGGATCAGGCCAACCCCGACGCGCATAACCTGTTCGCTTATCCTGCCCAGTCGAATTTTTCAGGCGTGCAGCACGATCTGGAATGGATCGCTATCGCGCAGTCCAAAGGCTGGGATGTGCTGCTCGATGCGGCCGCGTTTGCGCCGACCAACGTGGTCGATCTCAGCCGGTGGAAACCCGACTTCGTCACGCTGTCGTTCTATAAAATCTTCGGCTATCCGACCGGGGTGGGCTGCCTGCTGGCACGGCGTGAGGCGCTCAAAAAACTGCACCGGCCCTGGTTCGCAGGCGGCACGATCACGATCGCGTCGGTGCAAGGCGACGGGTATTACCTGGCTGACGGCGAGGCGGCGTTCGAGGACGGCACGATCGATTATCTCAACATCCCAGGCGTGGAAATCGGGCTGCGCTACATCGCGGGACAGGGCGTCGATCGCATTCACGAGCGGGTGGTCTGCCTGACGGATTGGCTGCTCAAACACCTGCTGGGGCTGCATCACGCCAACGGCTCGCCGCTGATCCACCTGTACGGCCCGGCCAATACGCACAAGCGCGGTGGCACCATCACGATCAATTTCTTCGATCCGGACGGCAAGCTATTCGATTACCGGCAGGTCGAATCCGAAGCCAACACGGTGGGCATTTCACTGCGCACAGGCTGTTTTTGTAATCCGGGGGCGGGCGAGCAGGCGCACGGCCTGACTGAAGCCGAGCTGCGCGACTGTTTTAAGCGCGAAGAACGGATGACGTTCGAGGAATTCATCACGGTGATGAGCGGCAAAGTCAAAGATGCGGTAGGCGGTGTGCGGGTGTCGGTCGGGCTGGCGACTACGTTCGAAGACCTGTATCGCTTCCTGCAATTCGCGGAGACTTTTCTCGACCGGATGGCGTGATCGCGGGTTAAGGCGGGTAGAGAATACCATAAAACCGGCGGTTTTTTTCGTAGAATCTTTCGCCTGACTCGGTAATGATCACCAGGTAATGTGTGGTGTGGTTGTGCGGGTCCAGGCGCATGATTTCGCGCGCCAATGGCGGGATATAGTCGCGCAGGAATTGGATCGCGGCCCACGTTTCGCCATAGGTGGTCCCATCATAGGGCAGTCCTGTCGTCCCGGCAGCATACAGATGAGTCAGGGCTCTCCATTGATCATGGGTCAGCACATCGCCTCCCATCACGCACTCTCCTATCCTTCAAGCTCCTGCGCGCTCATAGCTGCCGGGTCCAGTCACTCAACGGTTCCGGCGTGCAACCGACCAGAGGCGTAATAAATCGATCATAGCAAGGCCAAGGCTGAACGAAAAACCGATCCACAATATTTATGAACACACCGTACACCATTTCTTCATTGAATTTATATGATTTTTTATTACTTTCCCCAGCTTTGGCTATTGACATTATCTGCACCGAAGAGTAATATCATTCGTGTAGTGGAGAACGTTGTTCGCAGTACTGGAAGTCAATACCCCAGCGCGGCTAAATCTCAACGCACTGGGTTTTTTGTTCTTCAGGCAACTCCGTCCCCACAACACCAGTTCGTATCTCTTTCTTAGGGCAGGAGTCCTCACCAAAATGGCAAACGAACGTGTAACCGGCACCGTCAAGTGGTTTAATTCCCAAAAGGGCTTCGGATTCATCGCGCGGGAAAATGGCCCCGATGTCTTCGTACACCACAGCGCGATCCAGAGCACCGGCTATCGTGAACTCGTCGAAGGCGAGCGCGTCGAGTTCGAAATCACCCAAGGCCCCAAGGGTCTTCAGGCGAGCAACGTCGTCCGTTTGGGCCACTAACAGGCCATTAGCAAATCAAGGCGCCCTGCACCTACCCGGTCCAGGGCGCTTTTTATTTTCTATTCAGACGGCGAGTTGTGCGTACGATGCCGCGTTTAGGCGTCCGCTTACAGCGCCAGCATCTGGCGCGAAAGCTGGAGCACAACCTGCCGGTAACGCTGTTCGTGCAGGTGGCGCTGGACTTCAAGCCGCTTCAACTCCAAGGTAAGCTGCCGGTACTGGTTTTCGAGCAGCTCAATATTGATGCGGACCAGCTCGGCCAGTAATTCGATCGTGTCGATCTGGCGGCGATGATGGTCCAACGCCTCGCTCCACTCGTTATAAACCACCAGATCCAATTCAATTGGCGCATCATACAACGGCACCAACGCGAAGGGCACCGTCCAAAACGCGCGGGCGCGTTCGTGCATGGACCGGACGGTGAGCCGGTCGCTCCGGCAGGCGAAAAATGGGCGTCGCCCCGGAGTCTGAAAGCGGAGCTCTACCACCACGGGCTTGTTCTTGGCGTTAATCGTCTCAAGGGCGTTCGAAATCTCAAAGCTGGGTTTTTCTTCGGGCGGATTGACCACCAGATCAAGTGCTTCCACGCCCGCCGCCGCGACCGAATGGTTGCGGTTGATGGTGTGGGGGGTGGCGCAGACGATTTGCCCCATCTGATGATTGCAGTGTGGGCAGTTGACGATATTAAAGTTGATGTTGACGATCGGGCGCTCGTGTGCTTTGCCGCAGCGAGAGCACACCACTTTTTGCAGCCGGTCGCCAACCCAGGATTTGGCTTGTGAGAGCACTAAAGAGAAGAGTTGGTCCATAGCACCACCCTGGCCTTTTTGAAAATATCAATGATAAGATTACAATCTATCGGAGACTAACGGAGTTGTAGTTACTTTTTTCTGACCTGATTCTAGTATACGGTTAGCGAAGATCGAAATCAACAGCCTGAGGTGCCTTTTTGTGTTCAGGTTTGCTTAAGAAACGGATTCCTATCCTGGCAATGATTTTGTTTTAGACTATGCTTCAAATAGTGGCTTGCGTAGGTTTTGCAAGGAGCCGCCAGCCCCATACCAAACCCCCGCGGTTTTTTCATGACGGACCAGACCCGGTATAATGAACCCCGTACACGGGCCGTACACTTCTTTCCATGTTGGGGCAAAAAAGAGCGTGCTCGTTACACAGTATCCATCGTTCCAACTGAACATGCGGGGGAATGCGGCATGTCTTCCTACGACGAGCAGATCAAGTGCCACGACTATCAGGTCGATCCGGAGTTCTGGAAAAAGCCTGAAGGCGTAGAAGTCTCCTACGATACGCTAAAATTCTTATTCATCCCTGACCACGTTTCGGCGTATATCGTCTCCCGGCTGGCGCACAAGGTCTACCGCTACCAGATCGACAATATCCGCATCCAGGAACAAATCACCCACGCCATTATGATCACCATGGGTGGCTTGCTGCCCGGCGTGCTGCTCCACGATCATCTGGCCTGGACCCTGAACAAGAACATCCCGCCGATCGAATTTGGCACGTTGGGCGTTAAATACTACGCCGGACCCGGCCAACCGCTGGACGAGCCGCGCATCGTGCATGCGATGTCGATTGATGTGGAAAATCGCGTGGTCGGCGTCGTCGAGGACCTCGTGGATCTGGGCGGCACGGCGCGCTTCGTCGAGCAGTATCTCGTCCAGGAACGCAAAGCGCGCAAAATCGTGTTGATTGCCCCCTACCTCAAGAGCACCAACGTCACGGAAGAGATGGAAGTGATCTTTTTCGGCCATGTGCCGAAGGATACCTGGATCATCACGCCCCGTGAACGCGTCGAAACGCTGGTCAAGCGCGTGCCCTTCTGGCGCGATCGCGGCGCGACGCTCGAAGAATGTGCCGAAAATCTGCGCGTGATCGGTTATCCCGAATACCTGACGAGCACCTATCTGCGCGCCACCTACGAGCGCGGCTAGCTGCCATTCCACACAACACAGTCCCGCCGCGGGATCAGTCCCGCAGCGGGACTGACTGTTAACGCTGTGTCGCAGGCTGTCGATCGATGCTCAGTCCGCCGCCGGTGATGTTCCGGCGATCACAGGGCTGCCTTGGACGATCTCTTCCTCCATGACGATGGCGTCGCCGCAGCATTCTGCCGCGCACACGCCACACCCGTTACACAGCGCGTAATCGACCTGGATCCAGCCGCCATTGGGCGCGGCGTCATCCGGAGTATACGATAGAGCGCCGGTCGAGCAGGCGGGGATTGACAGGCACACATCCGGGTCTGCCATGCAGTTGTGATGGATGATGATGGGTTTCATGGCCTTAACCTCCAGGTCCTCACACCGCTCGCCGTAACAAGTGGTGGTGGCATCCCTGGCTTGACTCCTCCTACAAGACGATGTTAAACAAATAGCCGGTCGCGATGATCCCCACCGACGAGAATCGCGATATAGGTCAGGATCAGCCGCATTTTGAGCACGCGCCGCAAGATGATCATTTCGGGCAGGCTCAGCGCGACGACCGACATCATAAAGGCCAGCACGGTGCCCAATGTCGCGCCCTTGTCCAACAGCACGCTCACGATCGGAATCACGCCCGCTGCATTGGAATACATCGGCACGCCCAGGATCACCGCCGCAGGCACCGACCACCACGCGCTTTTGCCCATCAGGTCGACCATGAAATCATCCGGCACGTAGCCGTGAATGCCCGCGCCAATGGCGATCCCGACGATCACATACGGCCACACTTTGCCGACGATCTCGCGCGTGCTGCCGATCGCCTGGCTGAAAACGCTCCGTCCACGTTAGGCGCTGCGCCGACAGTGCGGAGCGATCGCCTTTCAATTTAACCTGGTAGACAAAATCCTCGACATGGCGCTCCATGTGCAAGCCGCCCGATCACGATGCCCGACGCGATCGCCAGCGTGACGCCCGACGCGAGATACAGCCCGGCGATCTTCCAGCCGAACATCCCGAACAGCAGCACGAGCGCCACTTCGTTGACCATCGGCGCGGTGACCAGGAAGGAAAACGTCACGCCCAGCGGAACGCCCGGATTCCACAAAACCGATGAAGAGCGGCACGGCAGAACACGAGCAAAACGGCGTAATGATGCCCAGCAGCGACGCGAACACGTTGCCGACCCCTTCCCGCCGCCCGCCGAGCCAGCGCCGGGTTTGTTCGGGGGTCACGAAGGAGCGTACCACCGTGATCAAGAAAATCATACCAGACAGCAGCAGCAAAATCTTCGGCACATCGTACAGAAAGAAGTTGACCGAACTGCCCAGGCGGCTCTCTTCGCCGAGTCCCATGAGATCATAGGTCAGCAGGTCGGCCAGCCCCTGCAAATTGTTATAGGCCAGCCACCACAGCGCCGCCGCCCCGCCCAACAGTGCGAAGCTGCGCCGGTCGCCCGCCGGGAAGGCCCGGGAAAGTGTGGTCGATTGAGGTTTGACAGACATGGTCGCGTATCCTGCTTTCCATCCGCCGCAAAGAGCACATTCGAAAACGTGAATATATCAAAGCCAGAAAGAAGCCCCGTCACAGGGCGGCGGGGCCGTACGGTCCAGATCCGCGATCGCCGTTACTCGGTGACGAGTGCGTCAGCCAACCACGTCATGATCTCGGACGAATTCGGCACGCGCCCTTCGCTGACGACGCGCTCGTTGATGATCAGGCCGGGTGTCCGAAAGACGTATTCCCCGATCGTCGCCGGGTCGGTGACCTTGACGATCTCAAATCCCCCTTCGGGGTGCAGCATCGAGAGTGCTTCGCGGGCGTTGGCTTCCACTTTCTTGCAGTTCGGACAGCCCATTCCCAACACTTTGATCGTGAGCATGCGTGATTCTCCTGAGTGAGACTAAACAGATTCCGCTATCTTAAGGGTGACATCGGCGCAGCGCGGGCATGGGCACGCGTCCAACACATCCGGCTCCGAACCATCAACCGGCCCGAAGATCGCGCCTAGCAGGGCGTGCGTGGGGGTATCGACCAGCCGGTAAAACACCGACAGCCCTTCCTTACGCGACTCGACCAGCCCGGCATCGCGCAGCACCATCAACTGCTGCGAGATGTACGCCTGGCGTTTGCCCAATGCCGTTTCGAGATGGCATACGCACAGCTCTCCGCCGCGCAGCATGTCCAGAATCTGGACGCGGACGGGATGCGCCAGCGCTTTGAAGCGCGCGGCAGCGTCGTCATAATTGGCGGCGGGCTGGGGGATCGGCGGTGCGGGTGGCATGCGCTGCTCCTTACATTCAAAACTATGAATGTAGTCTAGCGCGCGTCACGCACGGACGTCAGCGTCAAAAAGCATGGCTTGGGGGTGACAGCTTGCACCTATGCAGCACGGTCGGGGATACAACGCAGCACAGCCCCGGGGTCGGGGCTGTGGAATGATCAGCATATGGCTCTGTCTGAGGAGCCAGTTTACGCGGGGGTCTGGGCGTCAAACACGCCTTCGGCACGCAGCAGGACCACCGGCTGCCCCTTGATTTTGCCGTTCTTCATCGTTTTCAGCACGGCGTTGACATTGGCTTCAGCCACATCCAGGAAGGTTTCGTACTGGCCGATCTTGATCGCGCCAATCGACCGCCCCGAAATGTTGGCCTGGCTGGCGATGCTGTAGACCACGTCGCCGGGCTTGATGCCGTTCGAGCGTCCCAGGTCCATATACAGGCGCACCATGCCCGGCTCGCCCCCGCGCCGATCGCGTTTGTGACGGGGCGCATCGCCGCGTTCGGCATTGTCGCGCGGACCGTTTTCGCGGCGCGTGTTCGCTTTGCCCTGACCGCCATAACGCCCTTCATTCTGGCGCGCATCGGGCCGTTGGCGGGAACGTTCCTGCACGGGCTGGATATCTTCCAGCGGGCGCTGGGACTCTTCGCCGCGCAGCAGCTTAAGCGCCGCCGTCGCGATCGTCTCCAGCGTGTACCCGTCCGCCAGCAGGGTTTCGACTAGCGTGTAATCGGCCTCGGAAGGTTCAGCGTTGAGCTGTTCTTCAACCAGCGCCTTGAACTGCTCAGCGCGGCGGGCCAGCACGGTTTCGCGGCTGGGGAGTATTTGTTTGATCATCTGCTTGCGCGTGAAGCCTTCGATCTGGCGCAGGTGTCCGCGCTGGGCGGGCGTGATAAGCGTGATGGCGTCACCGCCACGTCCGGCGCGCCCGGTGCGCCCGATGCGGTGCACATATTCGATGGCAAGCTGCGGAATGTCGAAATTGATCACGTGCGACACGTCGGGAATATCCACGCCGCGCGCGACCACATCGGTCGCGACCAGGATGGTGAGCTGTCCCCGGCGGAAACGCTGCAAAATGCGCTCGCGTTCGGGCTGCGGCAGATCGCCGTGAATCGCTTCGACCGGGTACCCACGTCCAAACAGAGTCTCGGACAGATTCGGCGGCACCGACCTTCGTGCGCGTGAAGATGAGCGTATTGCGCAGATCTTCCACTTCGAGAATGCGGCTGAGCGCGGCGACTTTGTCCGATTCGCGCACCACGTAATAGCGCTGCACGACGTTCTCCACCGTGATGTTTTCCGGCTCGATGGCGACCATCACCGGATGGTGCATGTAGTTATTCGCCAGCCGCCGGATCGGATCGGGCAGCGTGGCCGAAAACAGCGCCGTCTGGCGCGTGAGGGCGTTCGTCGCGCCGAGGATCGCCTCGACATCGTCGATGAAGCCCATCTTGAGCATCTCGTCCGCTTCGTCGAGCACCACGTACTGCACGCCACTGAGATCGAGCGCGCCCTGATTGATCAAATCCAGGGTGCGACCCGGCGTCCCCACGACGACATGCACGCCGTTTTCCAACCGCCGCTTCTGGCGCGAATAGGGCTGCCCACCGTAGACCGGCAGGACGCGCACACCCAAGGCTGCCCCATAGCGGTAAATGGCTTCCGCCGTCTGGATGGCCAGCTCGCGCGTGGGCGTGAGGATCAGCGTTTGCAGTCCCTCACGCTCCAAGTTCTGGAGCATGGGCAGAGTGAACGCTGCCGTCTTGCCTGTACCGGTCTGGGCTTGCCCCATGACATCGTTTCCGGCGAGCAGCGTTGGAATCGCTTCCGCCTGAATAGGTGTCGGGGTGGTGTAACCGAGTGTGGTTACGGTTTGGAGGATTTCGGGGATCAAGCCCAGGTCTTCAAAAGACAGCGTCATGGTTACGTGGTTGCTCCTGCAACAAAAAACACCCTGCCGCGCATCAGAACGGGGTAGGGTGAGTACTTCATTCGAAACTGGCGGAGCTTAGTATAGAGGAAATTCTGAGAAAATCAATGCACAAATTCGCGGGGGTGCATTTCAAATCTGGGGCGAGTTTTCAAGCGGTAGACCACAGCCTATCGAAATCTTCACTCAAAATGGCAGACCGGATGAGCAACATGCGTCCGGCGCGATCGGCTCCGGATCGGTCACGTCCAACGCCGCCCTGGCGATCGTCCCGTTCGCCAGCGCCGCCAGCGCGCTCTGATCGACCACCAGGCCGCGCGCCCGGTTATTCGTTTTTGCACCTCTGGGGGCAATCTATTTGAGGAGGGGACACCCAGTCCTCTATTGTAATGCGCCAAACACCGCTTAGGGCAGCCCAGCAATGAGTTTCCGGAATTCATCCTCGGTAAATGCGCGGAGCGTTTCGGTACGCACATTGCCCTGCGCGCCAGTAGCGAGCAGCAGGCTTGCAAAGGCTTCTTCGGTCGGGGACTCCACAATGAGGGCCGCGTCGAAACGGCCCATCGTCAGATAGAACGCCTTAATGTCTCCGCCCGCGCGTTGGGCCGCTTTTCGGGCCGCATCGAGCCGGGAGGAACCGTCCTTGATCGTCTCTATCCCTTGCTGCGTCCAGTTAATGAGAACGATATATGTTGGCATGGGTCTGCATCGTCCTGGTCTAGAGGTGTCCCCTCAATGACCCATTAAACATCCGGAATTTATTAGTTAGCCAGTTTCATTACAGTGATTAAGGATTCTCGTCGGTTCTTTCACCGCGACAATACCTCATTAAGAGACCATCCCGGTATCAGAGGACGATGCCACAGAGCACGTCCGTGTCTCCTGCGCCTCGCTTTTCCCCGCTCAATACACCTCAGGATTCACGCAGTACGGCAGGCGATCACCGGCCAGCCCGGCCAGCAGATTCTCGGCGGCCATAACGGCCATGCGCGTGCGCGTCGCCACGCTGGAACTGGCGATATGCGGCACGATCAGGCAGGTGTCGAGCGCGAGCAGCGGGTCGTCCGGCGCGATCGGCTCAGGATCGGTCACGTCCAGCGCGGCCCCTGCGATCGTCCCGTTCGCCAGCGCTGCCGCCAATGCGCCCTGATCGACCACCGGCCCGCGCGATGTGTTGATCAGGATGGCAGTGGGCTTCATCAACGCTAGCGCCCGCGCGTCGATCAGGTGGGTTGTCTCCGGTGTGAGCGGGGTATGCAGGCTGACGAAATCGGCCTGGGCCAGCACCTCACCCAGCGCAAGCCGCTCAGCGTGCAGATCGGGCGGCAGCGTGACGTCCCCGTGATCGGCATAAATCACGCGCATGGCGAACCCGCTGGCCCGCCGTGCCATCGCCTGCCCGATGCGCCCCATCCCGACGATGCCCAATGTCGCGCCGTGGATGTCCTGGCCCATCAACAGCGTGGGTCCCCAGGTGCGCCAGCGCCCGGCGCGGACAAAACGCTCGCCCTCGCTGACGCGGCGCGCCGCCGCCATCAGCAGCGCGAACGCGAAATCGGCGGTGGTTTCGGTCAACACGCCGGGCGTGTGGCCGACCGGCAGACCGCGCGCCGTCGCGGCCCGTACGTCGATGTTGTCATAACCGACCGCCATCTGGCTGATCACGCGCAGACCGGGCGCGGCGTCCAACAGCGCCGCGTCGACCCGATCGGAGAGCAGGCACAGCAGCCCATCGGCGCGGGCGGTTTCCTCGCGCAGCACCTCATAGGGCGGGGGCAGCTCGTCTTCCCACAACACGACGCGGCAGGCGTCGCGCAGACGATCGAGTCCGGCGTCGGGAATACGGCGCGTGACGTACACGGTAGGAGCATTAGAATCAGTCATCGTGAGTCCTCATTTCAAACGGCGCCCACACGGTGGCCTACTCCGCCGGACGCACCGGAGCCGAAAACTGCATCACGCCGTACTGTCCACTCGTGCGCCACACCGGGTTGAGTGCGTCAAGGCGCGGCGGAACATCCGGTGGCAGTCCGACGACCACATCGCACTTGATGCTGCGCAGCGCCAGCACCGGCGCGGGGAAGTAGCGCATCACAGCCGGGAACGGCGTCGACGGGTCCCACAGGGCATCCCCGACCGCGCGCCGGTAATTAACATCGCCCTTGATCACGACCAGGTCTGCCTGCCGGAACACGCGATGCAGCGTGGGCGGCAGTTCCCACAAAAAGTGGCCGCTGTTCCAGTACAAATCCGGCGCGATCCTGAACTGTTCCGCGTCCCAGGTCCGGCGCAGACGCGCCGCCAGCTCGTCAAGCGTTCCGCCGCTGGCCTGCATCAGCGCCATCACGTCCCATACGTCCGCGGCAATGGCGTCGCTGACAAAGGTGGGATGCGCTTTGACGTGCAGCACGACCGTCGCCCCGCCCGTTGTGAGCAGATCCACCAGCGCCAGATCGGTCGCCAGCTCGGTCCCGGCATTATCCGCGATGATATGGATTGTCGTCCCGCTCAGATCAAGCGCACCACCCGCGTGCTGCGCCGCCAGATACTCAAACAGCGCCGGGCGGTCGTCCACCAGCAGATCGTCAGCGGCACTCTCCGCCGACAGATCGCCCGCCGGGTGGCTGAGATCGACCCGGTTGCCCCACAACACAAACGCGAGCAGTGTCGCCAAGCATTCCTTGAAATCTCCGTCGATCGTTTGCGTGGCCTTGAGCAGATTCAACAGCCGGTCGCTGGTGAGTTCTTCGCGCTTCTTGGGCGCAAACGGATCGCGGCCCGTCTCAAACCAGCGCACGGCCTCGATGATGTGGCGGTAACAGAAGATCTCGGCAAAGAACCAATCGGAGTTAAACCACGTCAGCGGATCATGTTTTTGGCGCTGGGCCTCGTACACGGCCTGCCAGTCGGCGTATCCCGATCCCGGGGCAGGCAGCGCATCCAGCGGCGCGATCGGGGCGTGATGCACCAGCGCCGCGTGCAGTTGGTCCAACCGGTGCAGCGCTGTATCCCCCAGGTGCGGATTCATGGCCTGCACCTCGCGGATGATACGCGGCACGCGTACCGTCATGGTATCGTTGGCAAACACGTTGTCGCCCCCCATGGGGATGGGGTCCGGACGGATATAAACACCTTCGCTCATCGACTCTCTCTTCGCAACTGGCTGCATCGCTCCGCGCAGAAAAAACGCTTTTCCCGTGCTGATTTCTGTGTTCTTCTTATTTGCAGTGTAATCCCTGCGCTTCTGCAATTCCTGCCCCGGGCATGTGGACGTACACTGGAATTACAGGAATAGCATAGGGAGCAGCATCATGTCCAAACCACGCTGTCCAAACTGCCAGGCCGAGGCCGGTAAGTATCGCTATTCCACAGCGATGACCTGGCTCGGCATCGTAGCCGTCCTAAGCCTGATCGCCTTGTGCGCCTACACTGGCGTATTGCTGGGCGTCCTGCACGAAAAAGGCTTCATGGACGACGTCTCATTTTCGGGCCGGTACCAGACCGGGATCGTCCTGGCCGCGGCCCTCACCCTCAGCGCATTTATGACGCTGATCTATTTAAGCGGCTACGAACGCTGCGAAAACTGCGGTCACTGCTGGAAAACGGCCAATGACTCGCACATCGAGCATGGCCGAGGCGCTGGCTCCTAGCGCCGACGTCTCCCCGACAACTTCACACTGACCGGACAGCGCACCCGCTGCCGTAGACGCCGCGCGGGATATTCTGCGCGGTGTCACCGTAACAAAAAAGCAGCGAAGCACGAGCTATGCCCCGCCGCTTAAGAGTAGCGCAGACCCGATCACCCGTCCAAATGCACGATCACATGGCGCAGCGCGGCCACCGCGCGCGTGAATTCGTCCAGGTTTAGACGTTCTTCCGGCGTGTGATCAAGATTGCTGTCACCCGGCCCGTAGGCGACGATCGGGCAGGACCAGCGCGCCCCGACCACGTTCATATCGCTGGTGCCGCTCTTGACCACGAACCCCGGCTGGCCCCCTTCCGCGCGGATGCCCGCCAGCAAAGCGCGCACCAGCGCGTTATTCTTGCCGCCCAGATAGGCATGTTCTGGACTGTAGGCGCGCAGTTGGCCGTCCGGTTCCGCGTAGGGTGTGATGGCCGCCAGCATGTCGTCCGGCGATAAACGCGGCGGCAGGCGAAAGCCCATCGTCATGCGGACGGTGTCGTAGAAATGATCCGAGCTGGTATTGATCGCGCGCAAGCTGGGCGTCACCTGATCAAAGACGCGCGTGACTCCGGCGTTTTGTGTTTCCGTCCAGGCCAGCACTGCCGCCCACAGCGCCGCGCCCAACGCGCCGACCGTCGGCTCCGGGCGCGACGTATGCACTACGGTGCGCGTCAGCGTGTAATCGACCAGCAGCCGCCCCTTATAGCCCAGCGTGACGCGGTCCGCGCCGCTGGGTTCCCCGATCAGGCACAGGTCGGGCGTGATCTGGTCGCGGATGTGGCGCGCGCCCTTGCTGGTCGCACACTCCTCCTCGACCGCGCCGACCACCACCACGCGCCAGCCCGGCGGCGGATCGACCTGAGCGGCAGCTTCCGCAAAGGCGCACAGCGATCCTTTGGCGTCCACGCTGCCGCGCCCCCACAGCCAACCGTCTTCCACACGCACCGGGATTTCACCGGGCACCGTGTCGATGTGGCCGAGCATCAGCAGCGTGTGGGGCGCGTCATCTGGTCCCCGGCTGCCGACTGCGTTCCCGACTTCGTCTACCCGCGCCGCAAAGCCATGCGCGGCCATCCACTCGACCAGATAATTCACAGCGGAGGCTTCGGCCTCGGACGGACTGAAACGCCGCACCAGCTCGACGATCAATTCAGACATGCGGCGCGCTCCTGCGTAGTTCGGTGGTCAGACCAGCGATAATGGCGTCCGTAGTTGCGGCGGTGGTGCTCTGGAACGGCGTATGATCGGTAGTATCGCGCACCGCCGCCCCCACCTCCGCATAGCCCAGGTGATCCAGCAGCAGCGCCGCGCTGAGGATCGCTCCGCGCGGATCAGCGATGCCCTGCCCGGCAATGTCCGGGGCGCTGCCGTGGACCGGCTCGAACAGCCCCGGACCGCCCGCGCCCACATTGGCCGACGGCGCGAGTCCCAGCCCGCCGCACAACCCGGCGGCGAGATCGCTCAGAATGTCCCCGAACAGATTGGTCGTCACGATCACGTCGAAGCGCGCCGGATTCTGGACGAGGAACATTGCCGCCGCATCAACCAGCAGTTCGTCTACAGTAAGATCGGGATACTCCGCCGTGACCTCCAACCCTACGCGCCGGAACAGACCGCAGGTCTCCTTGAGCACGTTGGCCTTGTGGACCAGCGTCAGGTGCCCGCGCCGCTGGCGTGCCAGTTCGCAAGCCGCGCGCACGATGCGTTCGGACGCCCGCGCCGTGATCACGCGTTCGGTGATGGCGGTCGCGCCGCCGTCCTCGACGCGCTCGCGCCCGCTGTATAGCCCTTCCGTATTCTCGCGCACGATGACCAGATCGATTCCGTCCGCGCGTGCCGGGCGGATGTTGGCGAACAGGTCCAACGCGCGGCGCAGACCCAGCACCGGGCTGCGATAACCCGCGACTTTGGTCATGGGCGAGCTGGTCGCGCCGAAAAGGATCGCGTCACTGGCGCGGCACAGCGCCAACGTCTCCGGCGGCAGCGCGTCGCCCAACCGCTCGAACGTTCCGAATCCGGCCTCGGCCTGTTGGAAGCGCAGCGGCAGATCGCACGCTTCCAACACGCGCTGGGCCGCCGGAATCACTTCCTGGCCGATGCCGTCGCCGGGAATGACCGTGATGGTGTGCGTCATGACGCCGCGCTCCCCTTGAAGCGGCGCTGAAGCATGGGGATCAGCCCGCCCGCATCCATGATCGCCTGCACGGACGGCGACAGCGTCGGAATCGCGAAAACCTGATCGCCCGCCGTGATCTGACCTGCCTCCAGGTCGATCCCGATCACGTCACCGGTTTTGACCAACGTGTGCAGCGCCGGACAAACCACCGGCAGCACGCCCTGGTTGATGCAGTTGCGGAAATAAATCCGCCCGAAGGACGCGGCGACGATCATGCGCACGCCCGCGAATTTGGGCGCGGTGACGCCTTGCTCGCGGCTGCTGCCGCAGCCCCAGTTGCGCCCGGCGACGATCACGTCACCGGGCCGGACGCCTGTCGCGAAGGCCGGATCGAGATCTTCCAGCGCGTGCGCGGCGATGTCTTCGGACGCGGTCAGCGTGTAGGTGTAGCGCCCTGGAAAAATCACGTCGGTATTGACGTCGTGTCCGTACACCCAGCAGCGATGTTCAGTCATCATGGCAAAAATTCCTTCGGATCGGCAATCGCGCCGCGTATGGCGCTGGCCGCGACCACCGCCGGATTCGCCAGATAGATCGGCGCGTCGGGCGTACCCATGCGGCCCGCGGAAATTGCGGTTCGCGCTGCTGATCGTCGCTTCGTCCGGCGCGGGGATGCCCATGTGATTGCCCATGCACGGCCCACAGCCCGGCGTGCCGATCGCGCGCTCCGCCTCGACCAGCGTCGCGATGATCCCGGCGCGCGTCGCGGCCGCATAGACCTCGCGCACTGGCGGGAATCACGATCAAGCGGCAGCGCACGTGCTGGCCGCGCAGCACTTCGGCAGCGGCGTGCAAGTCTTCCAGGCGGCCATTGGTACACGTTCCCAAAAACGCCTGCTGCACCGGCTGGCCGATCGACATCCGACAGCGGGACGACGTTGTCAGGGCGATCGGGCAGCGCGATCTGGGGTTCGAGCGTGCTCACGTCGAGCGCATATTCCTCCGCGTACTCGGCGTCTAAATCGGGATAGAGCGGCGTGTAGTCGCGCGTGCGGCGCGCCTCTAACGCGTCAAACACGGCTTGATCGGGGGGGAGGTAGGCGTTTTTCGCGCCCGCCTCGGCCATCATGTTGGGGATCACGGCGCGTGATTCGAGCGAGAGCGACGCAATGGTGTCGCCCGTGAACTCCAGCGAGCGGTACAGCCCGCCGTCCGCGCCGAGATCGCGCAGCACGCGCAGGCTGAGGTCCTTGCTCGTGACGCCGGGCAGCAGTGTCCCCGTCAGCGTCAGGCGGATCGCGTCCGGCACGCGCAGCCACAGTTCCCCGGTAGCCCACAGCGCGGCCATCTCGGAGCGTCCTACGCCCGCTCCGAACGCGCCCATCCAGCCGAAATGCGTGCTGTGGCTGTCCGCGCCCAGGATCGTCTCGCCGGGCAGGACCAGCGCTTCCTCGCTGATGACCTGGTGGCAGATGCCGCGCCCCACATCGAACAGGTGGCCGATGCCCTGTTCGCGCGCCCAGACGCGAATCTCGGCGTGGTTCTGCGCGTGGCGCGTCGTCGGCGCGGGCACGGCGTGGTCGAAGGTGATCGCGATGCGCTCCGGGCGGATCAGGCGCGGCGCGCCGATCGACTCGAAGATGCGCCGGATCGCCGCCGAATTGTCGTGGCTGAAGACCACATCCGGCGCGGCGTCTAGAATATCACCCGCGCGCGCGTCACTCACTCCGGCTGCGCGGGCCAGGGCTTTTTCCGCAAAGGTTCGCCCTGTCATAGCGCCTGACCGCCCGCTCTGAACAGCATCCGGTCGATTTCGGCGCAGAGGCACGGGCTGCGCGTCCGCCTGCCGTTTGACGTCCTGCGTCACGGCGCGCAGCGTGGCTTCGTCCAGGTTAAGGCCCAACGTCACTGCCCGGTCGCGGATCCCGTTCCAGCCGGTCAGACGGTGGCCGATCGCCACTTCGCGCGACAGGCCGAAATCGCCGGGTCGGATGATCTCATAGGTTGACGGATCGGCCAGCACCGCTTTAGCATGAATGCCCGCTTTGTGAATGAAAGCGCTCGATCCGGTGATGTAGTTGCTGAACGGAATCTGAATCCCCACCATGTCCGCGATGCGCTGGTCGATATGCGGCAGCAACGTGAGCTGGTATTTCTGCACGTACGTACGGTCCAGCGTGTACAATCGCGCGATCAGCCCGCCCAACGGCGTGATCCCGTTGCGCTCGCCGATGCCCAGCACAGTGGTATCAATGTGCGTGGCCCCGCCCTCCAGCGCGGCGCAGGCGTTGGCGATGGCGCAGCCGCTGTCGTTGTGGCCGTGAAATTCCACGTCCAGCCCGGTCAGACGCACCAACTGGTAGACCATCGTGTAGACCTGTTGGGGCAGCGCCACGCCGACCGTGTCCGCCACGCCCAGCCGGTTGACCATGCCCAGATCGGCGATCGCCAGGTAGATGCGCAGCAAGTCGGACTCGCGGCTGCGGAAGGTATCCTCCGTGCTGAAGCGCAGCACGATGTCAGGCGCCTGATCCCTGACGTAAGCGACCACGTCGGCAGCCAGGTCGATGATCTGGCGGATGCTCTTGCCGTGACTGTGCTGCATCAGCAGCGGCGACGTTCCGATCACGATGTCCAACCCCTGCACGCCAGTGTCCAGGGCGCGCATGGCGTCGTCACGATGGCAGCGGATATGGGTCAGGATGCGCGCATTGAGGCCCGCCGCCACGACGGCGCGAACATCGGCGTCACTTTGCGGCGACGCGCAGGGCGAGGTCATCTCGATCATTTCAACGCCGAAATTATCGAGCAGTCCGGCGATTTCGAGCTTTTGCGCGGTGTTGAAGGTGGCTGAGCTGAACTGTTCGCCTTCGCGCAGCGTGCTTTCGATGATGGCATAATGGTCAAACGGCATCGCCCAAAACCTCCTCGACGGCAGCCAGCGCCCGTCCTAATTCCTCGTCTGAGATCACCAATGGGGGCAGCAAACGTAAGACGGTGCGTCCGGCAGGCAGCGCCAGCACGCCGCGCGCTTGCAGCGCGCTTAAGATGGGCGCGACTTTGCCGCGCAGCTCGATCCCAATCATCAACCCGCGACCGCGCACCTCGCGCACGACGGTGTCCGGCAGCGTGGAGCGCAGCCGCGCCAGCACCATCTCGCCGCGAGCCCGCGTCTGCGCGATCAGATCGGTGGTTTGCAGCACGTCCAGCGCCGCCAGCGCCGCCGCGCAGGCCAGCGGATTCCCGCCAAAGGTGCTGCCGTGCGTGGATGGGGGCAGCGTCCCGACGCGGTCACCGAGCAGCACCGCGCCCATCGGCAGGCCGCCCGCGATACTTTTCGCTAATGCGACGAGATCGGGCTGAATGTCGTCCTGCTCGAAGGCAAACAGCGATCCGGTACGCCCGAAGCCGGTCTGCACTTCGTCCAGGATCAGCAGCGATCCGTTGGCGCGGCAGAGGTCCTGCACGGCGCGCAGATAGCCGGGTTGGGCGGGATGCACGCCGCCTTCGCCTTGCACTACCTCAAGGATCACCGCGGCGGTCGTGCTGTCCAGGGCTGCGGCGAGCTTGTCAACGTCGTTATACGCGACGTGCGTCACTCCGGGCACCAACGGCTCGAACGGCTCGCGGTAGGCTTTGTTCCAGGTGGCGCTGAGCGCGCCCATCGTCCGGCCATGAAAGCCACGCAGCGCCGCGACGATACCGGTTCGCCCCGTCGCCAGCCGCGCGAACTTCAGCGCGCCTTCGACGGCTTCGGTCCCGCTGTTGCACAGAAATACGTGGGGCATATCCGCTACCTGGCACAGCGCGGCCTGATATTCAGCGCGAACCGGGTTATGGAACAGCTCCGGGCAGGTGATCAACTCGGCGGCCTGACGCTGCACCGCCGCCACGATAGCCGGGATGAGCGTGGCCCAGGTTGGCCGACCCCATCCCGCCGACACAGTCGATATAGCTGTTTCCGGCGGCGTCTTCCAGGCGCGCGCCCGATCCGCGCACAATCTGCACGTCGCGTTTGAGATACGCGCCGCTGCTGTACAAGTCTTCTACGGCGTCCACATCAAGCGATGTACTGAGCATGCTGCACCTCGGTCCTGGGGTCGCTGTAGACCTCGGCGCGCGCGTCGGCCCGCGCCTCGCGTACGATATGCGTACCCGCGCCGGACAGCGCCGCGTCCAGCGGATTCTCGACGCGTGCGTCCGCCAGGATCACCCGGCCTACACCAGCCTGCTGCGCCGCGATCAGTTTTTTCTTCATGCGGCCCTGCGCCAGCGGCTCGTAGAGCGCCATCTCGTGCAGCGCGAAGGACCGCACCAGCGAGCCCGGATCGGCCACGTCACGCAGCAGACCCGGCACGTTGCTCAGGATGATCAACGCATCAGCGTCCAGCGTGCGGGCTACGGTCGCGGCCACCAGATCGCCATCGACATTAAGACACTCGAAGTCCGTACCCATCGCCACCGGCGCGATCACGGGCGTCAGGCCCGCGTCCAGCAGCATAGTGAGTTCTTGCGCGGCGATCCCGGTGATCGTGCCGGAGAAATCGTCGCGGATTACGACGCTGCGCCCGTTGCGCACGGCGCGAATCGCCGTTTTGCGCTGGGCCGCGATGATGTTGGGACCCGCCAGCCCGATGGCGCGCACGCCGTACCCGGCCAACTGCGCCACGATGCGCTGGTTGACCGACGCCGCCGCCGCGCTGTACAGCGCGATCATGCGGGCGTCGGTGTAGCGGCTGGTGTGCCCGCCGGGACTCGTGATGGTCTGCACGGGGCAGCCGGTCTGTTCTGCGAGGGCATTCGTCGCGGCGCTGGCACCGTGTACCAGCACCCAGCGTTCACCCTGCCTGATTCGTTCCGCTAAATTACGCAGCACCGGCGCGGAGTTCGATCCCTGCGCCGCCGCCCAATTTCAAGACGTGGTTCATGGGTAGATGCCTCCAAAGGTAAGGGCGGTCGTTTCGTCAAAACCGGTCATCAGGTTCATACACTGCACGGCGGATCCCGCCGCGCCTTTGCCGAGATTGTCCAGGGCGCACAGCAGCACGGCCCGCCCGCTGAGCGGATCATATTCCCAGCCCACGTCGGCGTAATTGGTCCCGGCCAGCAAACGCGGCTCCGGGTGGCGGTGCAGGCTGGTTTTATCGTGGACGACCCGCACAAAAGGCGTATCGCCCCACGCGCCGCGATAGGCACGCCACACTTCGCGTTCGTCCAGTCCAACTGGCAGCGTCAGATGGACCGCCGCCGCGATGCCGCGCACCATTTCGACGCTGGTCACGGCCATGCGCACGTCGAACGCGCCATAAGCAGCCAGCGACTGCCGGACTTCGGCCTCGTGGCGATGTCCGGTGAGCTGAAAGGGGCGCACGACGCCACTGCGCGCGGGATGATGGCTGGCGGCAGTCGGTGTGGCCCCCGCCTCGCTGCTGCCCACTTTGAGATCGACGATCAGCGGTTGGTCCGCCGAAATAATGCCCGCCTGGACCAGCGCCCACACGGCCAACGTGGTCGCGGTGGCGTTGCAGCCTACGCCGCTGGCATACTGTGCGCCCAACAGCGCCTCGCGGTTGAGTTCCGGCAGGCCGTAGACGAAATGTCCCAACCAGCCGGGCGCGGCGTGTTCGTGCCCGTAGGCGGCGGCGTACGCGGCGGAATCGCGCAGCCGAAAATCGGCGCTGAGATCGATCACGCGCGCCGCCAGCGCGCCGTAACGGTCGATGGCGGTCTGGGCTTCGCCGTGCGGCATGGCGAGGAACAATACATCGCACGCTTCAAGAGTTTCGCGCGAAGAAAAGCGCAACGTGGTCTGGCCGCGCAAATGAGGGTGAAGCTGGTAGGCAAATTTGCCAATGTTGCGCTCGGAAGTGACCTGTTGAAGTTCTACGCCGGGGTGCGACAGCAGCAGCCGCAGCAGCTCACCGCCTGCGTAACCCGATGCCCCTACGATGCTGGCGGTGATCCGGTCGGTGCTCATGCGGGCACCTCGACGGAACTGAGCGCATAACGAGCAATGCGTTCGGGGATATTGACGCCGGTCGTGTCGATGCTGTTGCGGAATTCCATCGTGTGGTTGACTTCGCACACCAGCAGGCCACGCCCCGGGTCTTCCATCAGGTCAATCGCCAGCACGCCGCCCGCGCCGCCGCTGACCGCCAGCGCCGAACGCTGGCACAGGTCCGCGATCTCATCAGTCACGGGGCAGTTGGACGCCTGCCCGCCGCGCGCCGTGTTGGTGATCCAGTGATCCGAGCCGCGATAGATCGCGCAGATGGGGTCGCTGCCCACCACAAAAGCGCGGATGTCACGGGACGGTTTTTCAATATATTCCTGGATATAGTACGCGTGGTGATTGACCCCGCCCAAGACTTCTTTGTGCTCGATGATCGCTTCGGCGGCGTCGCGATCGTTGATGCGGGCCAGCAGCCGCCCCCACGATCCGACCGGGGGTTTCAGCACAACCGGGTAACCCAGGCGCTCGATAGCCGCGAGCGCCGCCTCCGGACTGAGCGCGATTTCTGTGCGCGGCTGGGGCACACCGGCCTGAGCCAGGGCCAACGATGTGCGGATTTTGTCCGCGCACACGCTGCTCGTCGCGTAGGAATTGATGGTGCGCACGCCCGCCGCCTCATACAACTGGACCGCGATTAATCCGGCGCTGGTGCTGACACTGCGCTCCAGGATCACGTCCACTTCGGGGGCGAATTCCCCCACCTGGGCCGCCAGCTCGCGCTCGTCGAAGCGCTGGACTGTCACGCCCAGCGCCTCAAACGCGGCGAACAGCAGCTTTTCTTCTACGCGCACGCGGCTGCACAGAATCCCGATTCTCATTCGCCCCAATCTTCCATTTCCATCGGGGCCAGCTCGACCGCCACCGGTTCCAGGCTGACGATTTCGAGTTCGGTGCCGCATTCCGCGCAGGGCAGGATTTCGCCCAGCATAGCGTCAGCGGCTACGTCTACGGATGCTCCACATTCAGGACATTCTACGGGCTGCATGGGATGGATCTCCTTATGAATGACTGTGCTGATCGAACGATTCGGACGGGCTGAGAACGAAAAAGCGCCTTACCTGCGATTGGCAGGTAAGGCGCTCGACATCCAACACGAAGCACGCTACCGGCTAATCGCCGCTAGGTGGGCCACCCTTCTTGGACTTCTTAGAGAAGCTGATGGAGATCATGGTGTCCTCGTGTCTTGGGTTACTCTGGGCTTCTGGATACTTCCGGTCGATGGCGTGCCAACAAAAAAGCCACTCTTTCGAGTGGCTTTCCGGTTTTCGCTGTCTGGCCTGACTGCGCACAGCACAAAAAACCACTCGTCTATGAGACGTTGGGCTTCTTGGTGGGCTTGGAGCACTTATTGACAGTCAGGAACATCATCATGAATTCACTTATTCCATCAATCACAATTGGTGCATTGCAAAGACTTATCGCAACCAAAGGTAAGAATACGCGCATTTCGACCGCACGTCAAGCGATTCGTAGAAATTTGTGAAAATCGTACAAAACGGCTTGGGTGCCGTGATGAAGTCCCCCGCCGTAACTTCTCGCATTATTCCCGCGAGAACTATAGAATATTGCAACGTTATTCCAACCATTAGGAGGCACCGAAAAATGAGATACTCCCTGCGTTCCGTCCTGATGCTCAGCCTGGTGGTGATGCTGGCTGTGCCCACCATCGCCTTCGCCCAGGATGGCGGCACGACTCCCAAGATGAGTGATTGGGACGCCTGCCCCACCCCCCAGAACCTGCCCGCTGAAGTGGCCATCGGTGTCGTGTTTGGCCTATCGGGCAGCGTGGCCGGCTATGGCCAGCCGCAGCAGCAAGGCGTCGAGCTCGCCGTTTCTCAGATCAACGACAGCGGCTACCTCGGCGACGGCGTGACCCTGGTCGCGGTGTACGAAGACGGCGGCAGCGATGCCGAAGCCTCGATCGCGGCGTTTGACAAAGTCGTGAATGAAGAAAATGTCGTCGCAATGATCGGCCCGACCCTGTCCACCCAGGCTTTTTCCGCCGATCCGGTCGCGGCAGAAGCGGGCATTTTGACCCTGGGTGTCAGCAACACCGCCAACGGCATCACCACCATGAACGGCGATCCGGAGCTGGATCAGTTCATCTTCCGTGACAGCCTGCCCGAATCGTCCGTGATCCCCGGCACCATCGCGCAGGCGACTGAAATCCTTGGGCTGCAAAAAGTCGGCGTGATGTACGGCAACGACGATGACTTCACGGTCAGCGGCTACAACGTGTTCGTCAGCGCGCTGGAAGACAACAACCTTGAAATCTTGCGCGAAGAAACGTTTGCACGCGGCGATGTCGATTTCTCGCCCCAACTGACCAATATTATCGGCGACAACCCGGACGCGATCGTCGTTTCGGCCCTCATCGCGGAAGCAGTGCCGATCGTCACGCAGGCCCGGCAGTTGGGCTTCACCGGCCCAATCATCGGCGGCAACGGCTTTAACTCGCCCAAGCTGTTCGAACAGGCTGGCGCGGACGCCGAAGGCGTGATCGTCGGCGCGGCGTGGAATATCGGCAACCCCTCGCCCTTGAGCGTGGCCTTCACCGATGAATATCAGGCCGCCTACGATTCATCACCGGACCAGTTCGCCGCCCAGGCGTACACCGGTGCGTGGCTGGTCGCTTCGGCCATCCGCTGCGCGGACTCGGCTGAGCCGATGGCCGTGCGCGATGCGCTGGCCGGGCTGATGGATATCCCGACGCCGTTGGGCAGTTTCTCCTTCGACGCCGACCGCAACCCGGTGCACCCGCCGGTCGCTCAGATCGTGCTGGACGGCAAGTTCGCGCAGTTGTCTGAGGAAACCGCGGGCGCCGTCTTCGGTATGTAACAGCACCACACGCGCATAACGACCAGGGGAAGGCTCGCCGGGCTTTCCCCTGGGTTTGCACTCAGTGATCAACAGCCTTAGGTTGGCTTGCAATCGGCTATGTTGGCGATCCGGGCCAGTGCCCGAACTCGCTGGTGTTCTGATAGAGTTAACGACGCACACCCATGAATATTGATATTCCACAACAGGTTGTCAACGCCCTGTGGCTTGGCAGTCTGTACAGCTTGTTCGCGCTGGGCTACGCGCTGATCTTCAGTGTGCTGGGGCTGTTGAATCTTTCCCACAGCGCCGTGTTTATGTCCGGGGCTTTCATCGGTTTGTACACCGCGTGCGGCGATCAGGTGTATTCCGGCACGTGCTCCACATTGGAGCGTCCGATCTGGGTCGCGCTGCCAGCCGCCATGATCGGCGCGGGTATCATCTCCGTGCTCGTGGACCGGGTCGCGTTTTGGCCGCTGCGCAAGCGTAACGCCCCGCGCATGAACCAGCTCATCAGCAGCATTGGTGCCGCGACACTGCTGGTCAGCCTGGCGCAGATTCAGTTTGGCGCGGAGCAAAAACGCTTCCCCTTCAACAGCATCCCCAATAAGCCCATCGACGGCCTGCCCGTCATCGTGACGCCGATGCAGGTGGTCGTGATGCTGATCGCGCTGGTCTTGATGCTGACACTGCGTCTGATGGTGATGCGGACGCGCACCGGGCGCGCGATGCGCACCGTCGCCTTTAACGAACGGGTCGCCGCGCTGATGGGCGTCAACGTGGACGTCACCTATATGATCGCGTTCTTTATTTCTGGCGCACTGGCTGGTGCCGCCGGGATGCTCTATGGGCTAGCCTTCAACTCGATGACGCCCTTCATGGGCGAATCGGTGGCGCTCAAAGGGCTGACCGTGATCGTGCTCGGCGGGCTGGGCAGCATCGAAGGCGCGGTCGTCGGGGGCTTTTTGGTGGCAGGCATCGAAGTGTTCAGCGTCGCATTGGGGCACAGCGACGTGCGCGACGCGCTGGTCTTCCTGCTGCTGTTTTTGATTTTGCTCGTGCGTCCACAAGGCTTGCTCGGCCAGGCTGTGGACGATCGCGCCTGAGACAGGGAAATCGAAGTGGTTCTATCCGCGTCTGTGATTTACGAGATCTTCAATACGATCCTGTCGCCGCTGCTCGACCTTGTTACGCTGCTCATCGGGCCGATTCTGGATCAACTTCAGGCGATGGGCTTCCGCGAGCCGGTCGTCCAGTTCATGCTGATCAATGCGATCCTCGGCGTCAGCATCTACATGACTCTCAACTGCGGGCTGTTCTCGCTGGCGAACGCCGGGTTCATGGCGATCGGCGCGTATGTCGGCGTCATCGTGACGCAGCATTCCAGCGCGCCGCTGGGCGTGAGCGTGATCCTGGGAGCGCTGGCGGCGGGCTTGTTCGCCATCCCGATCGGGCTGCCCGTGCTGCGCCTGCGCAACATCTATCTGGCCATCGCCACGATCGGCTTTGGCGAGATCGTGCGCATCGTGATCCTGAATTTCGACCAGTTCGCCACCGACCTGTTAAATCCTGACAAGGATATCCAACTTACGTACGGCGCGCTGGGCATCAAGCGCATTCCCAAAATCACCGAAACGTCGCACTTAGTCTTCTTCCTGATTCTGCTCGGCTTCTTCCTGGTCCGCATGGATCGCTCGCGCTTTGGGCGCGCCATGAAAGCCATTCGCCAGGACGAAAAAGTCGCGTCGACGTTGGGGATTCACGTCGTCTATTACAAGAACGTGGCGTTCATCCTGGGCGCGATGATCGCGGGTGTGGCGGGCGTCTTCAGCGCCCACGCCACGCGCATCATCACGCCGGGGGATTACGGTTTTTCGAAAGCGGTGGACATCCTGTCTTACGCGGTGCTGGGCGGCCTGGGCCATTGGTCCGGCCCGATGATCGGCGGCATGGCGCTCAAAGCCATTCCTGAACGGCTGCGCTATCTCAACCAGTACACCGGCGCGCTGACCGGGGCGGTGCTGCTGTTCATCATTGTCTATCTGCCGCAGGGCATCGTCAGCCTGGCGCAGCCGTCGTTCTGGAAGCAAGACGGACGCTTCGGCGCGGCGCGGCGGTTGGCTCTGGTGGGCCTGACGGTGACCGGGCTGGTCGCGATTTTGCCGTTCCGCGATCTGGGGCGCTCGGGCGGGCTGGTGCTCGGCTATGAATACTGGAAACTGCCCGGCGCGGTGATTCTGGTGGTCATCGCGTGGTGGATTTATTCGCGGAAACAGCGCGAGGCGGGCGGCTACTTCAACCTGTGGATGACCGCCGCCGCCGCGCTGGGCGTGCTGGCCCTGCTGATCGTCGGGCAGACGGACACCATCACTCACCTCAGCGACGGATATTATGTGTCGCTGTTCGGCCTGATCCTGATCGCGGCTGCCGGGGCGATCCGCTACCCGCCGCAGCCCAGCGATCAACTCACGGAACCTGCCTCATGACCCGGTTGGCGAACTGACTATGCTTGATATTACGCGCGTTTCGCGTCATTTCGAAGGACTGGCCGCTCTCGATTACGTCACGCTGACTGTGCCCGAAGGCAAAGTCGTCGGGCTGATCGGCCCCAACGGCGCGGGTAAAACCACCCTGATGAACTGCATCAGCGGGCTGGATCACCCTACCGACGGCGCGATCACGCTGCGCGGTGTCGCGATCCAGAAAAGCCCGCCGCACCGCATCGCCGCGCTGGGCATTTCGCGCACGTATCAAAATATCCGTCTGTTCGGCGAAATGACCGTACTGGAAAATGTGATCATCGGCGAGCATCGTCACGGCCATTCGACGCTGCTGCACGCGCTGGTCGCGTGGCGCTTCCACGCGCGCGAAGAGCGCGATTTCCGCCGCCGCGCGTTGGACATTCTGGAAGAGTACAACCTGTCGCGTGTGGCGAATCTTCCGGCGGGGAACCTGTCCTATGGCGATCAGCGCCGGCTGGAAATGGCGCGCGCGCTGGTCACACGTCCGGCGCTGGTGCTGCTGGACGAGCCAACCGCCGGAATGAACGCGGTCGAAACGCACCAACTGGGCGAGCACATCCTCAGCATGCACGCCGCTGGTATCACGGTGCTGGTCGTCGAGCACGATATGGCACTGATCGGACAAGTGTGCGACGAAGTCTATGTGCTCAATTTCGGCCAGATGATCGCGCACGGCACGCCCGACGAAATCAAGCAAGACCCCAAGGTGATCGAAGCCTACCTGGGTCACGAGGAGTCGTACTGATGACCACCCCCTTGCTGAGCGTTACGGACCTGCACGTCAGTTACGGCTCGATCATCGCCCTGCGCGGCGTGTCGTTCGACGTCTTTACCGGACAGGTGGTGAGTCTGATCGGGGCCAACGGGGCGGGCAAGAGCACGACCATCAACACGCTCAGCGGCTTGATCAAGCCACGCAGCGGATCGGTCCTCTTCGCAGAGCACGACATCACCGGCTGGCGCGCCGATCGGGTCACGCGCCAGGGGCTGATCCAGGTGCCCGAAGGACGCCAGATCATCGCCACGCTGACCGTGCAGGAAAATCTGGAAATGGGCGCCTATCTGCGGCGCGACAATGACGCCATTGAGCAGGACATCGAGTCCGTGTTCGAGCGCTTTCCCCGCCTGAAGGAACGCCGCGGCCAGAAAGCCGGATCGCTGAGCGGCGGCGAGCAGCAAATGCTGGCCGTCGGGCGGGCGATGATGGCGCGTCCCAAGCTGCTGATGCTCGACGAGCCGAGCATGGGACTGGCCCCGGTCTTGATCGACGCCATTTTCGAGATCATCAAAGCCATCAAGGATGAAGGCAACACGATTCTGTTGGTCGAGCAGAACGCGCGCAAAGCCCTCGAAATCGCCGACACGGCCTATGTATTGGAACGCGGGCGGATCGTCCACGCGGGTCCGGCAGCGCAGCTCCGCGAAGATGAAGCCATCGTCAAAGCTTATCTTGGATAAGCCGCCTACCTGGGTTAATCCATGAGCCAGCGTAATATGGACAGCGCGCGCGTGTTTACGCTGGTGTTTACGCGCGCTCACGCTCAAATCCGGCTGTCTTCTTGGTGGGGACGCATGCGTCGATGCGTCCCCATTGGGCTTAATAGGGCCAGGTGGTTCACAATCTAAGTCAGAAGGAATGAGGGATGAGCCGCCCCTGCGTGTTTTGGGGATTTCCGGCAGTCTGCGGCGGGGATCATACAATTCCGCCCTGCTGCCCCGAAATTTGCAGGACTGGGCACACCTCATCCAGGGCCGCGTGGAGCAGCCAGTAGCCTTGGTCCACTGAGACAAATCATCCACACACAGGAGGCCAGCAATGCAGCCCGTTCAGGGAATACATCACATCACCGCCTTCGCCAGTGATCCGCAGGCCAACGTGGATTTCTACCGTCGTGTCCTGGGCCAGCGCTTGGTAAAAACGACGGTCAATTTCGATGATCCCGGCACCTATCACTTCTACTACGGTGACTACACCGGCAGCCCGGGCACGCTCCTGACGTTCTTCCCCTGGCCGGGCGCGCAGCGTGGGCGGCGCGGCAGCGGCGAGATCGGCGCGGTCGCCTATGCGATTGCGCCAGAGTCGGTGGATTTTTGGCGGCAGCGGCTCGCACGACATGGAGTCGCCGTCAACGCTGCCGCGCCGCGTTTCGGCGAAACGGTGCTCACCTTTGAAGATCCCGACGGTCTGCCGGTCGAGCTGATCACGCGCAGCGCGCCCCCGCCGGTCCAGGTGTGGGCGGAAGGTCCGATCCCGGCAGAGTACGCGCTGCGCGGCTTTCACAGCGTGACGCTGTGGGTCGCTCATGCTGCGCCGACCGCCGCCCTGCTGACAGATATTCTCGGATTTGAAGCGGCGGAACGGGCCGGGAATCGCCAGCGTTTCAACAGTTCATCTGGCGCGGTGGGCATGACCGTCGATATTGCGGAGCGCGGCGATCTGCCGCGCGGGATGCTGGGCGCAGGCTCGGTGCATCACATGGCTTATCGCGCCCGCACCGACGACGAACAGGCGGAATTTCGCCAGCAGATCGCGGCTGCCGGGCACGGCGTGACACCTGTCCGCGATCGCCAGTATTTTCACTCGATCTATTTCCGCGAGCCGGGTGGCGTGCTGTTCGAGATCGCCACCGACCCGCCCGGTTTCCTGATTGACGAGCCGGTCGCGCAGTTGGGCACCAGCCTCAAGCTGCCACCCTGGCTGGAACCCCAACGCGAACTGATCGAGCAAACTCTCCCGGCGATCACGCTGACGCCGGTCACGGGGACGGTATCCGATGTCTGAGTCAGGACCACATCACGGCCAGCCGGTATACACGGCGGGCCACACGCTTGCCGGAGCCGCCGCCGCAGTGATTTTGCTGCACGGGCGCGGCGCGTCCGCGCAGAGCGCGCTGGGGCTGGCGAGCGATCTGCCTGGCGAGGGCGTGGCCTATCTCGCGCCACAAGCTGCGGGCCACACTTGGTATCCGCAGCGCTTCATCGCGCCGCTGGCGCACAACGAGCCGTTTTTGTCCTCCGCGCTGGAGTCGGTCGGGGACGTGCTGGCGCAGATCGAAGCCGCTGGACTAGCGGTGGAGCAGGTCATCATCGGGGGATTTTCACAAGGAGCATGTCTGGCCGCCGAATTCGTCGCGCGCCATCCCGGGCGTTATGGCGGCGTGTTCGCGCTCAGCGGCGGGTTGATCGGCCCGCCAGGTACGGTCTTCACGATTCCGGCACCTCTGGACGGCATGCTGGTCTTCATCGGCTGCGGTGATGCGGACCCCCACATCCCCATCGAGCGGATTTACGAAACAACGGCCGCGTTCAAAAGTGCGAACGCGGCAGTCACCGAGCGCATCTACCCCGGAATGGGACACAGCATCAACGCGGACGAACTCGAACACGTGCGGGCGCTGGTGCGGGGTATCCTGCCCGCCGGGTGATGGTCGTCCGTGCGGTGGCGTCAGGCGTTGCGCCGCAGATCCCAAAACTGGCGCGTGATCTGGATGTGGCCCAGATGCAGCCCGGTATGATCCAGCGCGTGGGCCAACGTCCACGCCACGGTGATCGCCCGCCCATCGCGCGGGTGCACGCGCGGCGCGTTGAGATCGCCACACGTCAGCGACTCCAGCGCGTGACGCGCATAGGCCGTGGCCTGCGTCAGACGCTCCGTCAGCGCAGCGGCGTCCAGGCCGCTGGTCCTGAATTCCGCGTCACGATCGCGGTTGGACGGTTCCCCGGCCATGATATCGCCGAGCAGCCACCGTTCCGCACCCAGCGTGTGCACGATCAGCACCGCGATCGAGTTCATGTCAGGGCCGGGCACCCAATCCAGCGCCTCGACGGACAGATCCGCGATGGCGTGCTCCAAGTCCGTGTGCAGCGCAGTCAACACGTTCAAAAAATCCTGGGCGAATGGCTCCATCCTGTATCCCTCACTGTGGCAGTCTACCGATGCATGTGCTCTGGTTATACACCGCGCCGTCGCGATTTTCCAACGGTGCGTTTTTTCTACGCTTCCCACAGCGCCACCGGGGCCGGTACATCCTCACGCCGTGGCGCGAGCCGCCCATCATTCAGGTCCCAGACTTCGCCGTCAAACTGCGCGATGAAGCGCCGGTCGTGCGACACGGCGATGATCGGACCCGGAAAGCCCCGCAGCGCCTGTTCGAGATTTTCCAACACGTCAAAACTGACGTAGTTGGTCGGCTCGTCGAGCAGCAGGAGGTTGGCGCCCTGCGCGATCAGGCGGGCGATCTGAAGCTTGCGTAACTGCCCGCTGCTGAGCACGCGCACGGGGCGGTTGAGTTCCTCGTAGCGGAACAAGCCCGACGCCAACAGGCGCGTGATATGCTGCTGTTCTGCGCCTGGCAGCCCGGCCTGGTACGCATCGAGCAGCGTACCCGCCGCGTTGACCAGAGCGTGCTCCTGGTCGAGATAACCCAGCGTCACCTGCTGACTGATCATGATCTCACCGGCATCAGGTGATTCCAGCCCGGCCAACATTTTGAGCAACGTCGATTTCCCTACGCCGTTCGGCCCGACAATCACGATCCGGCTGCGCGGCCCCAGCGCGAATGTCACATCCTCCAACAGGCGGCGCGCGCCGTACGACTTCGTCAGACCGGAGACGACCAGCGGCAAACGCCCTTTAATCGCCTGCGGATCGAAGTCTGGCTCGAAGCGCAGATCGTCCGGAGGTTTCGGAATCGGGTCGGCTTCGATGCGCTCCAACCGTTCGCGCGCCGAGCTGATGCGGCGCGAGATGGCGCGCTCAACCACCGTTTTGCGGTGGAAGCGCAAGAACTTATCGCCGTCGCCGGGCCGGTTATGCGCGACGCGGTAGCCTTCGACTTTGACGTCAAGCCGCAGCGCCTTGATCTCGTCTTGCTGCCGGGCGTAGTCGTCTTCCCAGCGGCGGCGCTCCAGGGCTTTGGCCCGACGGTAGTCGTCGTAGTTGCCAGTGAAGGTGCGAGCGGTGCGCGCATGCTCGTCGATTTCGATGATGGTCGTCACCATCGCATTGAGAAACTGCCGGTCATGCGACACGATCAACACCCCGCCGCTGTACGCCGCCAGATAGGTTTCCAGCCAGAGCAGCGCGGCCTGGTCGAGATGATTGGTCGGTTCGTCCAGCAGCAGGACATCTGGCGCACCCAACAGCAGCGCGGCTAACCCCAGCCGGGCTTGCTCGCCGCCCGACAGCGTACTGATCTGCCGCTCTCGCGGTAGATGGCCGATTCCCAGACCGTCCAGCACACGCTGCACGCGCAGGTCCTGCTCATAGCCGCCCAGGCGTTCGAACTGCTCAGCGACATCGCCGTATTCAGCCAGAATGCTTTCGAGCCGGTTTGAGTCGGCGGTCATCGCGTCTTCCAGCACACGCATACGCTCTTCGAGCTGAAGCACATGCGCGCATGACGCCGCGATCAGGTCGTCCAGCGTTTGATCGCCGTCCAGCGGCATGTTTTGCGGCAGATAGCCGAAACGCGCTTCAGCCGCGCGACGAATCGTCCCGCTGTCGGATTCGAGATCGCCCATCACGATCTTGAGTAGAGTTGATTTGCCGACTCCGTTCGCGCCCACCAGTCCGATACGCTGCCCGGGGCTGAGCGTGAGCGCCACCCGGTTGAGCACCGGTTGGTCGCCGTATGATTTCGAGAGATTGGTTATGGTCAACAACATAGACGCCTCTTTTTTCCACTGTTGAGTCGGGAGTGAAGTGTGGAACAGCGGGATGGCGTCTTCGGTCAAGAGACACAAAAACGCCACCAGAGACAACTCTGTGTGGCGATGAGGGCGCTATTCAGTTCGGCACGGCAGGGCAATCACCCGTGCTGGCAAACCTCAGCAACAGAGGAGTCTCGTAACTACGGGTTGTTGCTGACGATCTCCATGCCGGGTCCTCGCTTGTGTACTGAATCCACCCGCCGGTATGGGGGCGTTATGTTCATATGGAAAAGTGTAAATGGGTCGCCCGTTCTTGTCAAGACTTTTTCGGGACGCGCTACAAATTACGCGCTACAAATTGGCTGTCTGTCGCACGGATGCGCGACCCGCTGCCCCACGCTCGACTTTTTTCACAGTAAATTCCCGGGCATGGCGTCAAGAATCCTGGTAAACTTAATAACAGATGGTTTTCTGACGGCGCATTAATCATTCGGATCTTGTGAAAGCACGCCAAGAGGTGTTCCCCCGGATGTTCCCTGGCACACTGCTGCACGGCGGGTACGTTCCGCCTCAATCTCCCTGGTATGAACAAACGGGTCGAAACACCTTCGAGCGGGTTGCCTGTAGCTACGCAATAACAGCTACAGACGCCTAAAGTTACCGTATACGAGAAGAATCAATGCCTAAAATCCTGGTGATTGAAGACGAAAAGGCTCTGCTTGAGGAAATCTTAACCCTGCTGCGGTTCGAAGACTTCGAAGTCATCGGGGCCACGGATGGGATCACAGGGGTGAAGCTGGCCCAGCAATACTATCCAGACCTCGTGATCTCCGACATCATGATGCCCGGCCTGGATGGCTATGGCGTCTTGCTCGAATTGCAGGACGACCCCCTCACGCGCAGGCTGCCATTCATTTTCCTGACAGCCAAGTCGGAGCGCGAACATCTGCGTTATGGCATGGAACTGGGCGCAGATGACTACATCACCAAACCATTTTCGCAAGAAGAACTGCTCAGCGCGATCACCGCGCGGCTCGGCCAGCGAACCGTCGTCGAAAATGCCTACGAGCGCAAGCTCGACAATTTGCGACAGTCGGTGTCGTTGGCCCTGCCTCACGAGCTGCGCACGCCGCTAACCAGCCTGGTCGGGTTCGCCGAGCTGTTGATGATGGACGCCGCCGTCCTGCCGCGCGATCAGGTCGCGCAGATGGGCGAGGCCATCCTTAAAGCCGGACTGCGTCTCCAGCGCCAGATTAAGAACTTTCTGCTGTACGCTCAGCTCGAAATGATCCGACTCGATCCTGCATCCGTCTTCGAAACACGTAACGTTCACCTGAAGCATGCCGAGGCGGTAATTCAAGACACAGTGTACGCGCTGGTTAATCATAACCAACGCGGGGCGGACCTGCGGTTCTCAGCAGCGAATGCCACGCTCCGCATTTCGGAATTCGCCCTGGCCAAGATCGTCGAGGAGCTGGTAGACAACGCGCTCAAGTTCTCGAAACCCGGACAGAGCTTTTCGGTGACTGGCGCGATCCACGGCAATATCTACACACTGACAATCCGCGATAACGGGCGCGGCATGACGCCGGAGCAAATCCGAGAGGCGGGTGCATATCTTCAGTTCGAGCGGCGGTTGTACGAACAGCAAGGGAGCGGGATGGGGTTAGCGATTGCGCGCCAGATCGCCGATCTGTACGACGGACAGCTTGAAATCAGCAGCATCCTGGGCGAATGGACGCAAGTCGAGGTCCGGCTTCCGCTCGGCTAACCGACGCCCCATCATCGACTGGCCAAAAAGCGGGGCGTGCCGACGGCGTGCCCCGCGTGTTACCCCACAGCATCAACACGCCCACTTACGGCGTGGGACCCGCCGCCGCGACGTCGGGCGGGCAGTCTGGCGCGAACTTCTTGAAGTTGTCGATATAGCGCGCGGCAAGCTGGCGGTAGCGTTTCCAGTATGCGTCGTCGCTGGGCCACGCCCCGGCCGGATA
Organism: uncultured Chloroflexia bacterium; assembly: GCA_963826505.1. GTDB lineage: Bacteria > Chloroflexota > Anaerolineae > Aggregatilineales > Aggregatilineaceae > CAWGXG01. The sequence continues at coordinate 1,035,355 of CAWGXG010000007.1, read as the reverse complement.
GAGTACATCCTTCGGCACATCCGGGCACTGCTTGGGCACCTGGAAGCCAAACACAGGATCGGTGTAATAGTCTACGTCCAGCAGCGCGCCATTCAACGCGGCGCTGAGCAGGGCGCGCGTATGGCGAATGCTGATGCGCTTGCCCACCCCATACGGGCCGCCGACCCAGCCGGTATTGAGCAGCCAGCAGTTCACGTCGTAGCGCTCGATCTTGCGTTTGAGCAGGTCCGCGTAATAGGCCGGGTGGTGGACCATAAACGGCGCGCCAAAGCACGCACTAAACGTGATCTCCGGTTCTTCGCCTAACCCGACCTCAGTTCCACCAACCTTGGAGGTGTAACCCGAAATAAAGTGGTACAGCGCTTGGTCGGGCGTCAGCCGGGCGATGGGTGGCATGACGCCCTGAGCGTCACACGTCAGCAGAATGATGTTCTTGGGATGTCCGCCGCGCTTGTCGGGAATCGCATTTTCGATGTAGTCCAGCGGGTAGGACGCGCGCGTGTTCTCGGTGATGCTGTCGTCGTCCAGATCGATCTTGCGCGTGATAGGGTCGTACGCCACGTTTTCGAGCACGCAGCCAAAGCGGTGTGTCGCGGCGTAGATTTGCGGCTCCGCGCTGGCGGACAGCTGGCAATCACTTTGGCATAGCAGCCGTTTTCGAAATTGAAGACGCCGTCGTCGCTCCACCCGTGCTCGTCGTCACCGATCAGGCCGCGCGTGGGATCGGCGGACAGCGTGGTCTTGCCGGTGCCGGACAGCCCGAAAAACAGCGCCACGTCATCCCGATCCGCGCCCTGGTTGGCCGAGCAGTGCATGGTCAGCACGCCTTCGAGCGGCAGCAGGTAGTTCATGATCGTGAAGACCGACTTTTTGATCTCGCCCGCGTAACCCGAATCGGCCACGATGGCGAGCCGCTGCTCGAAGTTGATGGCGATCACCGTGCTGGTGCGCGTGCCGTCGATCGGCTCGAAGGCTTTGAAGGACGGCACCGCCAGGATCGTGAAATCCGGCACGTGCAGGCGGTAGGCTTCGCGGTTTTCCGGCAGGATGAACATGTTCCGGCTGAACAAAGCATGCCACGCGTGTTCGCACACCACGCGGATCGGCAGGCGGAAATCCGGATTGGCACCAGCGTAACAGTCCTGCACGAACAGATCGCGCCCCTGCAAATAACCCTGGAGACGGCTGAACAGGTCGCTGAATTTCTCCGGGCTGAGCGGGCGGTTATATTCGCCCCACCAGACGTTCTCTTCGGTCGTGGACTCGCGCACGATGTATTTATCCTGAGCGGCGCGCGCCGTGTGCTTGCCCGATTGCACCACGATCGGCCCCATGCGCGTGATCTGGCCCTCGCCGCGAAAGACGATCTCCTCGTACAGCGCTTCGGTGGGCAGATTCCAATAGACTTTGCGAAGGTTGCTTAGGCCGTGATAGCTCAACCCGTAGTCCGCTTTGAGCGCGCGCCGCCTGATCTTCGGCGGGAGTTTTGATATTGAGCAAATTATTGTTCATGGTCATGGCTGCACTTTTACATCCAGTCCCGGATCAGCTTGCGGTCGCCGATGTAAATATCATTGGGCGCGTTGGGGTCGAGCGCCCACTTCATACGCTTGATCGCCTCGATGATCTCCTTCACACTGCCCGAATAGGTCAGGCGCAAATAGCCCTCCATGCCGAATTCCTTGCCGGGAACGGTCACCACCAGCGCCTTCTTGAGCAGAAACGCCGCTAACTCCTCGGAACTGGGGTTATAGGCGCGAAAGTCAGCGAGCAGGTAAAACGTGCCATCGGGCGGTATGAGGTGCACATCGGTGAAGGAGCGCAGCTCGTGCAAAATCACGTCGCGGTTGTTCTGGATGTTCAAGCGCAAATTCTCGACCACGCTCTGCACGCCGGTCAGCGCGCCCTCGGCAGCAGCCTGATCGACCAGCGGCGGCGACGACGTCATCTGCGCCTGGACGTTGGACATGACTTCGATCAGGCGCCGGTTGGCGACAGCCCACCCGATGCGAAAGCCCGTCATGCCGTACAGCTTGGACACGCCATTGATCGTGACAATATGCGTGGTTTCGATATCGCGATCGGTGAAACGGTAGGCGACCGGGGTCTGTTTGCCGTCAAAGACCAGCCTGTGATAAATATCGTCCATGATCAGGTAGATGTTCTTGGCTCTCACAAAATTCTACCAGCGCCGCGATCAGATCGGCGGGGTACATGACCCCGGACGGGTTGTTGGGGCTGTTGACAATAATGGCCTTCGTATACGAGCTGACCGCCTGCTCGATCTCTTCAAAACGCGGGACAAAGCCGCCATCTTCGGGCGTGACAATCACCGGCACGCCGTAGCACATCTTGACCATTTCCGGGTAGCTGACCCAGTACGGAGCCAGGACCACGACCTCATCCTGCGGATCGAGGATCGAAAACAACAGGTTGATACAGCGCCTGCTTGGCCCCGGTCGAAGCCATCACATTTTCGGGCTCGGGCCGCCAGCGGTAATTATCTTCGGTGTATCGAATAATGGCTTTTTTGAGCGAGCGCGTACCGTCGACCGGCGTATATTTGACGTCGCCTTCGCGCAGTTTGGCCGCCGCTCCCAACACCGCCGTGATGGGCGCTTTGTTCTTGGCTCCCCGGCGCTCATGTTGATCACCGGCTCGCCGCGCTCCCGCAGAAGCAGCGCTTCCTCGTTAAGCCGCAGGGTAGGCGATTGCTTGATATCCCTGGCCAATTGACTGATGCTCATAGACAGGTGTTCTCCTGATCACTGGACACGCCGGTGTGAAGTTCCCCCGGCCACACCACCAGCCCGGAGTCCCCACCACCGAGTAAGGACTCTCGATTGTACCGCGCTGTTCGACCTGCGTACTACTCGACCGAGCGCGCCATCTTTCCTTTTTACGCGGATCACAGTATCGTAGCGTGTGATGTGATGGCGCACGGAACCGAGGAATCAGAATCCATGAACGATCACAGCGCGCACCTGCTCGCGATCGATATTGGCAACACCAACATTGTGTTTGGCGTGCATGACGGCCAGCAGTGGGCCTATCATTGGCGCGTGCAGACCGTACGCGAGCGCATGCCGGACGAATACGCCGTGATGTTCCGCACTTTTCTCAACGAGGCCGGGCTGGAACTGGACAGCTTCGAGCAGGTGGTGATCAGCAGCGTGGTGCCGCAGCTCACGCGGGGCATCGCGCGCATGGTGGCCGAGCGGACCGGCTTCGCGCCCGTGATCGTCAGCGCGCAGATCGACACCGGCATTCGCGTCAACACCGATCACCCGGAGCGGGTCGGCAGCGACCGCATCGCGGACGCGGCGGCGGCCTACGCGCGCGTGGGCGGCAACTGCATCGTGGTCGACTTCGGCACGGCGACGTCGTTCACCATCGTCAAAGCGCCGGGCGAGATGATCGGCGCGGTGATCGCCGCCGGGCTGAACACGACTGCCGACGCGCTGGTCAGCCGGGCCGCGCAGCTTGCAGCAGGTGGAGCTGGTCGCGCCGCCCTCGGTCATCGCGCGCAACACGACGCACGCCATGCAGGCCGGGCTGGTGCTGGGGCATATGGCGATGGTGGAAGGGCTGATCGCGCGCATCAAGGCGGAGCTTGGCCCGGCGCAGGTGATCGCGACCGGCGGGCTGGCGACGGTGCTCGCCCCGCTGACCGACTGTTTCGACGCGGTCGATCCCTGGCTGACGCTGGACGGCCTGCGCCTGATCGGCGAGCGGAATCTACAGGGGGTGAGACAGGATTCCTCCTGCTTTGGGGCCGGGTTTGCCCAAGAAGCTCTAAACACAGTCAATGATGGCCACGAGTAAGATTGAGAAAACGTTTGCTGTTTCTATTTGCCGTCATCGTCCTGGTGATAGTGGCAATTAGGTATTTCTACACAAAAGATCAGTCGCACTTCAAGAAACCCGACGAGCCGATCACTGATCGAAATGTCTCGCAACTCCAACTTCTCGCCAAACTGAATAGCCCTCTCTATCGAGCCGAAACTATCGAATTTAGTGGTGACAGCCAAATCATCATGATCGGCAACGCGGACGGGGCTACGGTTTGGGATAGTTCTGGAACGAAACTGAGGCACTTCAGGACAGTTATTAATCACGAACAATTGTGATGACTATGCATCCGGCTTCTCCTTAAGCCCGGACGGCACACTCCTGGTCACCAGCTACATCGCGTGTCTTCACAGTGATATGCAGCTTTGGAGCATAACAACCGGGGAGTTATTGAAATCCTTTGGCCCTGATAAAGGGGCTGCATACCCTTGATTTCAGCCCTGATAGTTCATTGATCATATTTGACTTCAATGGCCAAGGGTATATATACGAGATTGAAACAGATGAAGAAACTTTGCTCGATGATCAAACCGTGGAACGAATGGTTTTTGCCTCGAAGTAGTAATGATGTTTTCTATCGCGCCAACTATCAGTTCAAGAAATGGGACGCTGGAACCGGGGCCGTCGAGGCACTCACGGATCCTCTCCCTGATGCAGGTGCATTTGCGTTATCTCCAAGCGATACTGTGCTCGCAATACAAGATAGAACGGGAATTGTTTTATGGGATATCGCAGCCAACACGGAAGTATTCATACCTGAAGTTTTGTCCGGCTCATATTGGAGTTTGGAATTCAGCTCCGACGGGCAGTTGCTGATTTTGAGAAATATCGAGCGAGTTACCATTTGGGATGTTTCATCACGGACAGAAATTCTGACCGTCAATCGCAAGAGTTATATCGATGTCTTCAATTCCACCGTAAGCCCTTCGGGTGATCTATTGGCGTACTACGAATCCCCCGGCATGATTCGCATTTGGGACCTGAAAACTCGACAACTGGTAACAAATCTGAAATCTCGAGACATCAGGCCCCCGCTGAGATTCAGTCCAGATGGCACGTTGCTCGTTTCATATTCTGGTCACGTATGGGGGATTCCCTAAACTGTACGATTGTCTTGTTCTTCTAGATTCTGATGGGGCCGTTTTTGTGATTCAGTCAGCTGGGGCCGTACATAGTCGAAAACCCTCGACACAAGCGGTCGAAAATCACGCAATCCGCCTTCATTTCTCAGCAGGCAATTGCCATTCACCCGTGAAGTATTCCATGTCGATCCCATCTTCCAGATCGGGCCAATAGATGCTGATCGGGCTGGCCTGGTAATTCCGCTGTTGATCGGTTGAGGCATTCTCAAGCCAGGGAAACGCGCTCAACGGGAGGCCGATCACGCGCTGATCGGCCAGCGTGGCCCACACTCTGCCGCTGTGGATGCTGACGGATACTGGGGCGGATCGCTCTGCTACGCTCATATCTAATCTCCGGCGTGGAACTCAGTCCATTTCTCGATCAAGTACTGTTGGTGCGCTGTGATCAATTTCAGTATAGCGCGAATTTCGGCGGGTCTGAATCCCCAATTGCCCATCAACTCGACCGGATCAAGCGTCACACGAGCTTCTTCGGTCGCGCTTTTGACGTGCACGTGCGGCGGCGTGTGATCGCGCGTGTAGATCACGACCGTATACTTGCCTTCTCGCAGCACAACCGGCGTCATATTGCTACGTTTCCCCCTCGAATGAACCCCACCATCATAGCACGAAACCGGATCGGGGACCGTCCGAAACAAAAAACGGCAGACCCCACGTCTGCCGCTGCGTTCTCTATGGTGCCCCCGGCCGGATTTGAACCGACGACGCCAGGTTTAGGAAACCTGCGCTCTATCCTCTGAGCTACGGGGGCGCGCTGCTCAGTAGTGTACCACGCCGGGGCGTGTTTTCAAGGGCGCGCCGCTAAGGCTGCGGAGCCGGTCTCCGCGCGGCGAATCGACAGCGGCAGGACTACCGGCCCGTGTTTGCTCACTTCGAGATAGCGCCCCGTGCCAAACAGGTCCAGGCCGGGAATCTGGATCGCGGCGGCGCGGTCCAGCTCGATCAACATCCCCACGGCGGGCATGTTCAGCCACAGGCTGATCACATATTCGCCTGATGCCAGCACGCGATCGATGGCCGGGCAGTCGATGCTGAAATGGTTGTCGCCCGCCCGCATATCGAACGTGTAATTCGTCAACTGGTCGTCCAGCCAAGTCACGCGCGCGCCGAAGCTCGTCAGCAGCCCGAACCCGATTCCGATACGCGGCAGCGGCTGGTCGCAATGCACGGTCATGTCCAGGTGAAGATCGCGCGCGTCGCTCTGAACGCCCGGCTCCAGGCTGAGCGCTAGACTCTGAATGCCGATGCCGTACTGCTGATTCGTCACGGGGAACACGTCGTCGGTGCGGTCGAGTGTAGTATTCGACAGATAGGCATGCACGACCTCGCTCACCGAGCCGTACTGTTTGACCGCCGATCGTTCCAGCCACAGGGCGGTGTGGCACAACTGGCGAATCGCGTTCATGTCGTGGCTGACGAACAACACGGTCCGGCCTTCGCTGGCGACGTCGCTCATCTTGCCCAGGCATTTCTGCTGGAACTCGACATCCCCCACCGCCAGGACCTCGTCCACGACCAGGATTTCCGGCTCCAAATGCGCCGCCACCGAAAACGCCAGCCGCAGGTACATGCCGTTCGAGTAGTGCTTGACCGGCGTATCGATGAATTTCTCCACGCCCGCGAAGGCTACGATCTGATCGAAATTGCGCTCGATCTCGCTGCGGCGCATACCGAGTACCGCCCCGCTGAGGAAAATATTCTCGCGCCCGGTCAGCTCGAAGTGAAAGCCCGTGCCGACTTCCAACAGCGACCCGACCCGACCTCGCACGCGCACCATGCCTTCGTCGGGCGGGGTAATGCGCGAAACGATCTTGAGCAGCGTACTCTTGCCCGCGCCGTTACGCCCGATGACGCCCAGCACTTCACCGCGTGCCACCTTGAACGAGACATTGCGCAGCGCCCAAAAATCGCTGTAAGCGGGACGCGAGGAGCGCTTGCCACGGCCCAAGCGGCGAATTAGCTCGACCTGACGGCGAGCCAGCGCGCTGACGCTGTCGCGCAGGGTGTTCCGGCTGTCCATCACCGTACCGATGCGATAGCGTTTGCCGAGATCGTCCGCCTGGATGGCGATGTGATCGGGTAAGGTTGTGTATGCCATCGCGCGCCCCCTACACCACGTCCGCGAATTGACGTTCCATGCGACGGAAGAAGTACGCGCCGCTGATCATGATGATCGCCGCCATGACGATCGACACGGCGAACATGGTCATCGACGGGTCGCCTTTGCCCAGCAAGGACCAGCGGAAGCCCTCGACCACGCTCACCATCGGATTCAGCCCGTAGAGCGTGCGCCAGGGCTGTTCCAGCAGGCTGGACGGGTACACGACCGGTGTCGCGTACATCCAGAACTGCACCAGGAACGGCACCACGTAGCGCACATCACGGAACTGCGCGTTGACGGCGGCCAGCCACAGCCCAACTCCTAACGAGGTCATCAGCGCCAGCAGCATACACAGCGGCAGCAGCAGGATCGACGACGCGGTCGGGAACAGGCCGTAACCGATCATCATGCCGATCAGAATCACGAATGCCAGCAAAAAGTCGGGCAAACCGCCCATAACTGCCGAGATCGGGATCACCAGCCGGGGGAAATAGACGCGCTTGATCAGGTGCGCGTCGCGCACGAGGCTGTTAGATGCATTGGTCAGCGCATTGGCGAAAAACGTCCAGGGCAGCAGCCCGGTGAAATTGAAGATCGGGTAGGGGATGCCGTCTGATGGGATTTTCGCCAGTTTGCCGAAAAAGATGCTGAAGATCACCATTGAGAACACGGGCTGGATGATCGCCCACGTTGCACCCAGGATCGTCTGTTTATAACGAACTTTGATGTCGCGCCAGGTGAAAAAAAACAACAGCTCGCGATAACTCCACACCTCGCGTAGATCCAGCGGCATCCAGCCGCGTATCGGCTTAATGATTGTGATCACATCGCTGGCAGGCAGAGCCGGTGGCGGGGTAGGCGTCTCTGAGACGGGATTCGATACAGTCATGGGAATAATCAGGCTTCCTGCATAAGGGCCGGGGCCGCTCGCGCAGCAGACCGGCCCCTGATCGTGTCGGAGGTATTGTACCCTGCGAGGGAGGGCTGTCAACCACAGGCTTGCCCCCACACTTCGCCCCGCACGGCAGCTATACCGGCACAATCGGAGACACTGTCGATTCCGTAAGCGTGCTTTCCCAACAATGATACTGTAAAGTTAATATTTAACGTGATTTAATGAAATAACCTCATATTTGCCTGCGCCGTCGATCGTGATCGGTATACGGCTCGTCCCAGGTTCGGAATCCACTAGTCTCGCGCTCCGACAGTTAGAAGCCAACAACCATCTCACACAAAGGAGAGCACCTCATGTTATTTGTAGCCACACTCAAAGCCCGTGGAGGCACCGAAGCCGAAAGAACTGGCCGCCGGTTAGAATGGGATTATCCGGAGGGCATGCGACCGATCGCAGAATACTGGATCATGGGCGGCGATGTCGATGTCGTCGCTGTCTTCGAAACCAACGATCCCGTTCCGATCATGGCGACGCTGACAGCGTGGAATGACTACTTCGATTTCTCTGTGGCACCGGCAGTCACTGCCGGAGAAGGCATGCAGCTCGCACAACAGATGGCACAACAATAGGGCTTGGTAGAACGCGTGGCGCTCAGATCAGTCCGAGCAACATACCGGCCCCATGCACCCATCTACATCACGGACCTTCTACGAACAGGCTGTATTCCACAGGAGGCACAGCACATGAACAAGGTAGACTTCGTCAAGTCAACCATAATTGGCCCCAACCAATCTCCCAACCCCGCTCATTACTCTGACGATTTTGTTTCCACGGATGCGGTGGGCAGCGCACCGATGGACAAGACCACATGGCTTTCGATGACGCCCCTGATGCAGGCTTCCTTCCCTGACATCGAGTACGTCGTTGAAGATATCCGAGAAGAAGGCGGCAGAGTCAGCCTGACAGGGCATTTTGTCGGAACATTCACACGCGATCTTGACTTATCAGCCATGGGCATGGGAGTCATTCGCGCCAGTGGGAAATTAGTGACGTGGCCCACCAGCCACAACCTGATCACGGTTGAAGGGGGCCAGATCACCAAGTGGGAGTCCACAGATACCGGACCAGATGCCGGAATCTCAGGATTTCTCAAGGTAGTCACGACAGGCTAGACAAAGCGTGGCCGTCCGCGGTCCGGGAATAATGCGTTGTCCTGACCTCCCAGGCGTCGAACGGCCACGTTTTTTCCAATTTCGACCGATCCGAGAGGGATACGCGGGGGAAACTAAATGCGTGACAGACGCGCTCGGACCCTGCGCATGGATCGCCGGGGTGCCGGGCGCGTTTGCCCGATGTTCCATGCCGCCAATCCCCAAAATGACAGCGCGTACCACGCCATATACGCCGCCAACGCGGGCAGATGCTTCAGCGCGATAACGACACCCGCCGCCGCGTACAACCCTAAAACGATTTCGCCCGCCGTCACCGCGTCGACGCGCAGCGCGTAGCGACTGCGCGCCCAGGTGCGATCGCGCCCCGTCAAGCTGAATTTGGGCGTGCGGTAAAATTCACGCGGGGTGTAAGGGTGACGGAGCGCGCCCAACACGGCCACCGCGTTGTTGAGCACCAGCGCCGCGCCGATAGCTAACTGCGCGGGGAGATAGGCCAGCGCCCGCGCCACGTCACGCCAGCCCGCGCGCCGCACCTCACGCAGCTCGATCTGGGCGATGATCACCATCAGCGGCGGGAATAATCCGACCGCGCCGAGCACGCCCAGGGTGGGCAGACGCGCGAACATATCACCCCAGAGCAGCACCGGCGTCAGCAAGAACGTGAGCAGGATCAGCGGTTGTACGGCGTACTGACCGAGGTGCATCAGGCCCATGGCTTTCGCTAACGGGCCATAGCGCCGCGACCGCAGCAGCGGCAGCGCGTGGCGCACCAGACACTGCGTCATGCCGGTGGCCCAGCGATGCTGCTGGAGCTTGTACGCCTGAACCTGGGGCGGCAGCTCGCCGGGAACCACCACATCCCGCACGTAGACGAAACGCCAGCCGCGCAGCAGCGCGCGGTAGGACACGTCGAGATCTTCGGTCAGCGTGGCGGCGCTCCACCCGCCGGAGTTGCGCAAGGCTGCCGCGCGCCATATCCCGCACGATCCGTTCATGGACATCGGCAGCCCGGCCCGGCTGCGCACCACCTGTTCGATCACGAAATGGGCGTCCATGGTCAGGAGTTGGGCGCGCGTCAGCCAGTTAGTCCCGGCGTTGAGATGTTCCCAACGTACCTGCACCAACCCAATGCGCTCATCAGCGGCGAAGTAGGGCAGCGTCCGGCGCAAGAAGTCACGCGGGGGGATAAAATCCGCGTCAAACACGGCCACGCAGTCGGTCACCGCGCGTTCGAGTCCGTAAGCCAGCGCCCCGGCCTTGTAGCCCTGCCGCGTTGGGCGGTGGAACAGGTCGATTTCCACGCCGCGCGCGCGCCAATCGGCGACTGCCTGCACAACCAGGGCGCGCGTTTCGTCGGTGGAATCGTCGAGCACCTGAATCCGCAGCCGGTCGCGGGGATAGTCGAGCTGGGCGCAGGCCGCAATCAGACGCCCGACGACGTGTGCTTCGTTGTAGATCGGGAGCTGCACCGTTACGGACGGCAGATCGTCCTCGTCAACGGTGGGCATCACCGGGGGATGCAGGCGGGTGCGAGCATAGAACGCCAGCAGCACGCCGTACCCACTTACGAACAGGGTGAGCAGTCCGGCAGACAGGACATACAACACGGCAGCACTCGTCATGATCAGGTGCACAAGCAGCGGTCCTCAGTCCAGGTAACGCGATCGCTAAGTCGAATCGCGAGCCGACCATTCTTACCCCGAACCCGCCGCTTTGACAACCACGCCCTACATACACAACCCCGCCGGAGGCGGCTGGGCCGCGTGGCGAGGCTGTGTATGTAGGGTAGAGTATGGGATAAACGCCGCGCGGGGCGGCGTGAACCGCCCTGATTAAGCAGTGATCGCGTCAACGGCGTTAGCGTCGAAGCGGTTATCCTCCAGCGCGATGTCCGCCGCTTGAGGTCCAATCTCGATCGCGGCGCCGCTGTGGCGGCTGAAGGTGTTACCCTTGACCGTACAGTCGCGAATGTCATCCAGACGCAGGCCGACACGGTTGCCGGTGAAGACATTATCGCGCAGGCGATAATCGTGACACTGCGCCGCGACGGTCGTCTTGCCGGTGTAGCCGTTAAAGCCGATCCAGTTTTCGTCGAAGGTGTTGCCCTCGATCTCGAAATCAAACGACAGCTCGAAGCCCGGCCAGTATTCCAGCACGGAGATTCCGCGCGTCCACAGGCGGATGCCTTCGCGGTTGCGGGCGACGCGATTCTTGCGGAACACGATGTTATGCGCGTGTTCGGCGGCAACCCCCGCGATGAAGTTATCCTCGATGATGTTGTCCTCGACGACGTTATCCCAGGAGAAGCCCATCCAGAAGCCATAATTCGACTTGCTGCAATTGTTGCGCCGGAAGACGTTGTTCTGGGAGAAGGTCGATTCGATGGCGTTGTTGGGGCTGTAGCGGCAATCGTTATCTTCGAACAGGTTATCGTTACACGGCTCGATCACGCCGGGATGTTCATACCCCGCCACGAAGATTCCGTCCCCGCCGCCGCGGCAGCCGTTGCGCAGAATCTTGTTGCGGCTCGACCCGCGCACCATGACGATCGCCGCGGCGTCAGCCTCCACGCGGACTTCGCCCGTGTCGCGCCGGTAGACGCGGTTGCAGAAATCCAGCGTGTTATCTTGTACGATGTTGTCGTGCGCGCCGGACAGATACACGCCCCACCCGCTGTTGAACGAAGCGTTGTTCCGTTCGACCGTTACGCCGCTGCTGCCGTAGAGCAGCACGCCGTTTTGCTGGTGCTGAAGATCGTTGTCACGGATGACGCCGCCCTGCACATCGTGCAACAGGATCGCGCCGCCGTAGGCTTCCTCGACCGGTTTCCACAGGTACAGGAAATAGCGATACGGCTCGATCTCCGCCGTGCCGGTGATGCGGTTGCTGGTCAGGGTCACGTCCTGACAGTGATCGGCGCGGATGCCATACTCATAGCCTGAGATGGTCAGGCCGCGCACCGTCACGCCGCGACGCCCCTCGATCTGTACGGCGGTGCCCTGCCGGTCAGTGCCGACCAGCGTCACGCCCGTCCCGTCGATCGTGACGCCGTCCGCGCCAATGCGCAGGCCGTCCGGCAGGGGATACACACCCGGCTCCAGGCGCACGTCTTCGGTGATCACCAGTCCAGCGGTGGGTTGGATCGTTTTCATACGTTACAGACTCCTCATAGCCCAGGCGCATGAACGCGCCCGGATAGCTGACATTTCGCAAACACATTACGTAAAATCGCCCGCTGCGTAGCGCCGGGCCTGCGCGATCGCCGCTTCGACGGCTTCCGGCGCGTGGGCCAGCGTACCGTCTACGAAGGCGATCGTCGGGATATACATGGGATCGAGCGGGAGCGGCTCATAGGGCGCGTACCCGCTCTCGAAAACGCCGGTACTGCCCCGGCTCGGCTCGGAATCCGCGATATGCTCGAAGAACCGCGCGTAGCGTCCGGCCCAGGCCGGTTCCGAGCGCCATTTGCGTGTGTGCTGGCACAGGGGCAGCACGTCGAGGATACCGTCCCACCAGTCTTCGCCGGTGATCAGCAAATTGGGGCGCGGTGCGCGTAAATCGTTGACCAGAGCGTGCAGCCCTTCGCGGATGTTGTGATCGGGGTCGTTAACCCACACTTCCGGGCAATCAAGAAAGGCCGCGTCCAACCCATAACGGTCCATCGTCCCGGCGATCTGGCGCGTCAGTTCCGCGCGCCAGTGGGGCGCGCCGATGTTCAGCCACGCCTGCCAGCCGGTATCCCGTCCGCGCGAGATGTCCCAATCGGGGCGATTGCCCCAATAGGTGTTACGCGTCGGGGCCTGCATGCGCGAGGATGGACCGTACAGCGGAAAGCCGGGCGAATGCCACGCGTTGGCACCGGTCACGCCGAAGAATGGCATCAGGTGGACGCCGTGGGTTTGCGACGCATCGACCAGTCGCGTGAAGCCTTCCGACCCGCCGAGCATCGGCTCTGGGCGGTAATCGGCATACTGCCAATAGTAGCGGCCTTCCCAGCCCGGCAGCAGCGCCAGCACGCGCTCGCCGGGGAAGCGCGCCGCGACGAACTCCACGATCGATCGCGCATCGTCGTAGGTGTTGAAAGTGTAGCCCGTCCAATGCATGCAGTGAATGGTCAGCACCAGGCTGATCTGCCGCGCCCAGCCCGGCACGTCCGCTCGCCGATCCCAGGGGGTCAAGCCGAGCTGCGCCTCGTTGAAGGCCAACTGCGCGTCGACGAAAGCCGCCGGGTCCGACACAGGGCCAATGATCCAATCCGGCACGTCCATGTGCGAGTCAAAATAGCGCGCATCTTCCTCGTGAATCAGCTCCACGGCATAACGCCCAGTCAGCGGGCCATGCCGCTCGGCGTAAATGGCAAAACGTTTGGCACGCGTCTGCGGGTCTTCGCTGCGCAGACCGGTCGGCACGCAGTCACCGTCCGATTCGCGCAGAACCAGCAGCGGCAGCCTGAGCTGGTTCGGATAGCGCAGCAGCACACCGTCCGCGGGCGAGCCTTCCAACTGGCCCGGCGGATTGAGCGGAGTCACCGGCGGCAGATCGCGCAGCAGCAGTTTGACGCAGCGGATCGGCACGGGGGCCTCCGCGCTGATGGCCACGCGCAGTTGCTCGCCCTCGTGTGTGAAACGAGCTGTCAGGCTGCCGGGCGCGCGGCGTTGGCCCCCGGCCCAAGCCAGCCCGTCACACGTCACCTGCCAGCCGTCCGCCGTTGGACTGACGACCAGTCGATCGGGATCGAGACCGTACGTGTTTTCGAGCGTAATAACCTGGAAACTGATCTGCCAGGGATCGATTGCGATCAGCGGATCGCGCGTGTCAAAGCTGTGGAACTGCATACGACCTCCCCAAGACTCCCCACGCCAGCAGCGCCACGAATCCGTACAACAGCGCGCCCACCAGCAGCGCCGCATGGAATCCGTACGTCATGGCCAGCGCCGTCGCCAGCACCGATCCGAGCGTCGACGCCACCGCGTTCGCGCCCCAATGTGCCGCGATCCCGTTGGGATCGGCTCGATCGACCAGCCGCATCCCGCTGGGGAAGGCCATCCCCATCGCAAAGCCGAGCGGCGCCAACAACACCAGACTGACCAGCAGGCGCACGCCCAACGCAGTTGGCAGCGCCGCCTGGATCAGCGGCGGGTAGAGGACGACCGACACCGCCACGATCACACCCGTGGTCAGCGCCGCGACCGCGATCACGCGCGGCAACCGCGCCAGTGCGAACCGTCCGCTGACCAGACTCCCCAAGCCGCCGCCCAGCAGCAGCCCACCGATCACCGCGACCAGCGCCAAAGCGGGCTCACCCAGCAGCAAGTTGAAGCGCTGGATCATGGGAATTTCGACCAGCATAAAGGCCGCGCCGATTAACCCGAAATAGCCGATCCACAGGCCCCGGCGCGTGATCGAATCGCGATGTGTATCCCACATGATCGCGACGAACGCCAGGTACAGCAGGCCCAGAATCAGCACGGCGCGCAGCAGCGTATTGAGCGCGTCCGGCAGACCGGGCTGGATGTTGTAGAAGAACGGGCGGTCGTCGGTCGTGGTGAAGTAGTTGAATTCCGGATTGCCCTGGATGTACTGGTCGAGCGTCTTCTCGCCGGTGGCCAGCCCACCGAGCAAATCCTCCCCGATGTGGGGGATGTAAAGCATTCCCAGGTTGTCGCGCGCGTCAATGACGGCCTTGATCGCGGCGGCCTCGGCCTCGCCGATGGGCTGGCGCTGCACGGTCACGATCGTGTTGCGCGCCTGTGGGTCGGAGGTCTGGCGCGCCGTTAGCGTGACGCGGTCGAGCGCCTCGCGCAGTGTGTAGCCCTCGTGCTCGAGCATATCGAGCGCGTTCAGAAACAGGCGGATGCCTTCTGGACCGGTGTGCGTCACAATGCCCAGCCGCCCACCCTCCGACAAATGGTCCCAATAGGCGGTCAGGGCTTCGCGCGTGAAGATGTAGTTTTCCGCGAGCGCCGCCGCGCCGGGGGTCGCCGCCTGGCTGTAGACCAGATTGAGGTAGATCAGGTCGAAGCGCTCGTCGGTGCGCTCGACGTAATTGCGTCCATCGGTGACGACGGCTTCCACACCCGGCAGGTGATATACATCCCCGGTGTAGTCGGGATAGACGTTGGTGAGATCGACCATCGTCGGGTTGATCTCCACCGCGACGATGCGCGCCGCTCCGGCCAATTTAGCCTGGATCACGTCCTTGCCCGCGCCCGACCCCAGGATCAGGACGTTGGCGGGCGGCGTCGGCGACATCGCGAATGGGAAATAATCGATGGTGTCTTGCAGCCAGGCCGCGCCGCTCGGATCGGCGGGATCGTAGCGGATCATCATGCTGCCCGCGCCCGCGTCGGTGAAGACGTAGCGCAACGCTTCGTCGACGATGGACACCAGGTCCACGCGCGCGAACGGACTCCAGCGCGTTTCCACCAGTTTGGCCTCAGCGTCTGGGTTTTGCAGGACGTGCGTCATGGTCTTGTCGGGCGGGGCATTTTTCAGCCGGGCCGGATCGAACTCCACCGCGCCCGCCGCGCCCAACACTGGTCCCATTACCGCGATTGCCACGGCGAGAATCATCACAGCGCGCGGCGCAGCCTGCCACGCCAGAATCGCCGCCGCCAGCGCCATCACGCCCGCCAGCACGAACAACGCGCCAAACGCACCAACCGCCCACACCAATCCCAGCGCGGCCACCAGTCCGATCACCGCGCCGAGCAGGTCCGCGCCGTAGATCAGCGCGCCGCGCTCCGCATACTGCGCGAAGATCGACGCGTTCAGCCAGCCCAGCACCAGGAACGGCAGCAGCGCGATCACGGCGGCCAACGTCGTGCGGTTGGCGTGATCGAAGCGCGCCAGAACCACCGCTGTCAGGCCAAGCAGGATTGCCCCACCCAGCGCGACACCGGCCAGCACCGGGCGCGTGGCACGGCGGCGGGTAGTGTGCCCGATCCCCGCGCCGATGCCCAGCCCTAACACCGCCAGCGAGACGATCAGAAACACGTAATGGTACTGGAAAATGAGCGAAAACAGCCGCGTCAGTGTGACCTCGTAGGCCAGACCGACAGCGGCGAGCGCCAGCACCGCGCCCGCCGCCCGATATGGTTCGCGTATGGGCCTGTTGTCCTTCATACCTAGCCCTTCAGCCCTGTCAGTTGGATACCTTCAATAAAGTAGCGCTGCAAGAAGAAGAACAGCAGGATCGTCGGCGTGATCACGATCACCGAGGCGGCCATCAGCACCTCGTAATTGGTGGTGAAATGCCCCTTGAACATGTTCAAGCCGAGCGTGGCCGTGTATTTGCTGGGGCTGTTGAGGAACACATAGGGCGTGAAAAAGTCGTTCCACGACCACAAGAACGTGAAGATTGCCATCGTCGCCATCGCGGGCATGCTCAGCGGCAGGATGATACGCGCCAGGATTTGGAAGCGGTTGGCCCCGTCGATGCGGGCGGCCTCCTCCAGTTCGATCGGGATGGTCGTGAAGAACTGGCGCAGCAGGAAGATAAAAAACGCGTTGCCGAAAAATGACCGCAAAAACAACGGGTAGAGGGTATCGATCATGTGCAGATTGCGGAAAATCTCATAGACCGGGATCAGCGTCACCGGGAAAGGCAGCATCATCGTCGACAGCAGCAGCGCAAACAGCGCACTCTTGCCGGGCGCGCGCAGCCGCGCGAAGGCATACGCGACCAGCGTGCACGACAGGAAATTGCCGATCAGGTTGAGCAAGACCACCAGGCTGGAATTCTTGAAGAAGGTCAGGAAGTTGGCCCCGCCGATCTGAGCAGTGAACGCGCGCCGGTAATTTTCCGTGCGCAGTTGGATTTTCGTGTTGCGATCCAACTTCGATCCGTTGACCTCAAACGCGTTAGGGATCGCATCCAACGGGATCACCAGAGCCATGTCCTCCGGCTCGCCCACAATCGCCACGTCAATCGACTTGCCGAATTCGTCAAAACCTTCCTTAAAGCGCACAATGCCGCCGCCGGTGATGCGTTTGGAATCTTGATCCTGCGCCAGTTTGCTGAGTGGCCCCAGGCGGATGTCACCCGCCTGGGCGACCGGCAGCACGATCGCTTCGCTCGACCCGCCCAGCAGCACGACCACATCATCCGTTGTGCCGTCATCTTTGGTGATCGTATAACGATCGTAGGTGATATTGCGCAGCTCATAGGTGGTTTTGTCGCCCGTCAGACTGGTGCTGGGCACGGTATAGGCGTAATCGATGACGGTTTGAAGCTCCAAAATGGGGTCCCAGCTATCTTCCGTGACCGACACATACTGCCGCCCGGAGTTGTCACCGTCCAGGGTATAGACATCCAGCTCCGTGCTGCCAATGGGGACCGCGGTCTTGTTTTTGAGGGCTGTTTTCAAGACCAGCTCGGCGCTGCTCGCAACTTCAGGCGTCGACACAACCACCAATTCAGACTCCGGACCCAATGCCAGCACGTCGACCGGCGCGCCGTTTTCTTCCATGGTGCGGCCTTGCAGGGCCACGCCTTGGACTTCCGGCGACAAACGCTTGCCGCCATTGACCACCGTGAGCGGCAGCACGCGCCCTGTCACGATCTGATCGACAGGGATCACGGCCATATTGGTGTCGCCATCGCGGGCCAGGGCGACGACTTCGCGCGTGCCGTCTGGGCTTTTCCACTGGCGGACGTTGAGCGGTACGCCGTTGACCGTCTGTGTGCTGGCGCTGCTCAGGCTGTCGGCGGGCACGGAAAGCATCGCGGCTTCCACGTCGCTCACATTGATCACACTGGTATAGCGCCGCCGCCCCAACCGGATCACGACCTGGTCATTCTGGTTGGTGATGACATAGGTGTTGATGCCGGTATTCTCTTGTCCGGCAGGCGCTGTAATCCATTCTTGAGGAATCCAAATCGGCGGACGAGTGAAAATCTGCCATTCCGGCTTAAAGCTGGCCGAAAGCATCCACAACAGCGGGAAGAGCATGAAACAGGCCCCGGCCAACAGGAAAATGTAGCTGACGAACAAACGGATGCGCCGCATGCCCGCTTTGCCTAAAGGCGAGTTCCGGAGGCGGTAACCCCCAAGCTGGTCGGTGCCGGAGGAAGCTGCTGGTTTGACCGTCATCGCTACTTCGCCTCCGTTTCGTAATACACCCACATAGCCGACGAACGTACAACCAACAGCGTCATCACCATGATCACCGCAAACAGGAACCACGCCAGCGCCGAGGCATAGCCAAAGTGGATGAAGCGAAAGGCTTCGTTATACAGGTTGAGCACATAGGTCAGGGTCGCGTTGTTCGGACCGCCGGAGGTGAGCACCAACGGTCCCTCGAACACCTGGAAGGCACCAATCAGGCCCAATATCACGTTGAAAAATATCGTCGGGCTGAGCATCGGGATCGTGACGTAGCGGAACTTGGCCCACTCTGCCGCGCCGTCGATTTCTGCCGCTTCGTACAGCTCTTTGGGGATGCCTTTCAGCCCGGCCAGGTAGATTACCATCTGGCCGCCAATGCTCCACCAGCTCATCATCACCAGCGACGGCAGCGCCCAGGTCGGGCTGGCGATCCAACCTGGCCCCTTCACTCCGATCAGGTCGAGCACTTCGTTGACCAGCCCATACTGCGGATTAAGCAGATAAGTCCACATCACGGCGATTGCCACGCCGCTGACCATGGTCGGCATGAAATAGATCGTGCGCCAGAAATTCACCCCGCGCAGGTTCTGCGCCAGGATCATCGCCACCATTAGCGCGAAAAGAGTGCCGATCGGCACACTGCCGAGCACATAAAACGCCGTCACCTTGAACGACTGCCAGAATAAGTCGTCCTTCGTAAACATTTTGACGTAGTTGTCCAGACCGATCCAATGCGGGGCCGTCTTGAGGTTATAACGGGTGAACGACAAATAGAATGAGCGCACCATGGGATAGGCAATAAAAGACAGGAAGCCAATCACCCACGGTAGAATCATCACGTAGAACGTCAACGCTTCCCGGCGCGCCATCGAGCTTTTGCCCAGCCACCGCAAATAGACAGGTGGGGGCGGGGTGGTTGGTTGAGCGATTGACATGGGACCTCCTGGAGACTGATCTCGATGCGCGCGCCGTGGGCTCATCTCCCCGCGCATCGCCGGTTCGCACTAGGGTCTATCGCACATGCTCCCTGGCACGGATGGGGTCGCGTACCAGGGAGCAAAGTCACGAATTACGCGTGATCAAAGCGTCACGAGCTTACTGTTGTGCCAGGCATTCCGCCGACTTGGCGGCGATGTCGTCCAGGTAAGGTTTGGGATCGACGTTCGCGCCATCTTCGCCCAAAAGCAGATCGAGCAGCGTGCCTTCAGGCGTTTCGATGCATTCGACGTAGTGCGGGTTGAGCGCATCGTCATGCAGCCCGACGTGTGCGTTCTCGGCCAGGAACACGCCGAAGAACGGATCCTCGGCCATACCAGTCGCTTCCATGAGAGGCTTCAGGGCCGAAAGCGCGTAGCCACCGCCGTAGGCCTTCTGGCCGGGCTCGGTCACCAACTCACGCAGCAGGAGCCAGGCTTCAGCCGGGTGCTCGGTGCCCTTGAACATACCGAAACCAGTCCAGCAGATCGTGCTCTCGCGGAACCCATCCGCGCGATCGGGCGGGGGAACAGCGGCAAACGACAGGTTGGGGTTCTCGGTCCAGGACTGGTAGTACCACGGGCCGTACCACGGATACATGGCGACAAAACCATCGCCCATCAGGTTGCCCTGGAAGGCGTTCGTTTCGGCGATCGTCGGGGCGACATGATACTTGTGGACCAGGTCACGGTACCAGGTGTAGGCTTCGACGATCGGTTCGCTGTTGATGTAGCCTTCAGCCGTCGTGCCATCCGGGCTGATGGTGTGCGAGCCAAACGTGAACATGGCGGTCTGGAACGCGCGCACCCAGTTGCCCATCGTGCGCGTGCCGTACTGCACAATGTTTTCGGGATCAAAGTCTGGGCTGAGGGCGTTGTTGCCATTGGCATCCAGCGTCATCAATTGAGCGTAATACAGGTAATCGTCGTAGGTCCAACCATCCTGCGGAACCTCAAGGCCAGCAGCTTCCAGCATCCCCACGTTGACGATGCTGACGGTGGTCGCGTAGTCTTTGTTCATCAGGTATTGGTGGCCATCGGCCTGCCCAACCCCCAGAATGTTGGGATAGTAATCATCCAGGTTGATGCCCACTTCGGGATCGGCAATGAAGTCATCCAGCGGCATCAAATAGTCTTTAGTGGCCCCAAGGTAACCGGAGTCCACCATCACGACATCCGCAGCGGTGCCGGCCGTCACCTGGGTTAGCAGCTTGACCCAGCCCTCATCCCCATAGGGTTCATTGACAACGCTGATATTGGGGTATTTTTCCATGAAGCCGTCAAGAACAACCTGAGTCACTTTGGCGGCGTTTTCATCATCCGCGGTCGCCAGACGCAGGTTGATCTGCTCTTGAGCTTGACTATGACCGGCGAACGCCAGAAGCATGGCGCTGAGCACCAGAACTGTCGCTACCGCCAACGAAAGCTTACGAAACATTACTTCCTCCTTGAACAACACAAAAAACGGAACGAATTCCTGCGGTGGTAAATGTGGGTTTGTCTTGGGAAATGGTTCGGATCGTTCTCCCTCCTGGGACACTCTTATCACGTTGGAAGGTGTTGTGTAGACAAGTTATTACGTATAAATCACCTTAAGCCTCAATATAACATGTCTTTTCAACACAAGTCAAGTGTTGTACAGCGCATATGTCCATAAACGTATATAACTATTGAACCAATTTGATTTGTAGGTAAAGAGTCTGGCGCATCTGGTCGCCATTTGACGCAGGCAATCAGCCGCGCCTATAGCGATAATGTTCTCGTAAAGGCATCAAGTTCTTGACATATGCCTTGTCAAGATGTTTTAATACGAATAAATTGATGGCAATCCAAACCCTTTCGAAAGTATCTACTGTTTTGAATCATCCAGAGATCTCATGACCAAACGACGTGTTACCCAGGCTGATGTGGCACAACGGGCCGGTGTGTCCCAGGCCGCCGTCTCTCAGATCTTGCGCGGATCACCGGAGGAAGCCAACGCCTTTCGGGCCAGCACACGCCACAAAGTCTTGAAAGCCGCCGAAGAACTGGGTTATGCACCGAGCCTGTTGGCCCGCGCGCTGCGTACCAATCGCACGATGACCATTGGCGTCATTTTGGGGTGGATTACGGACGAGCTGTCACTGCGCGTGGCGCGTGGCATTCAAAACGTGGCGACGCAGCGCGGCTATGGCATCTTGATTGGCGACACACAGCATAAGCCGCGCCAGGAAGCCCACTTGCTGGATCGCTTCGACCAGCATCACGTCGACGGGCTGATTTTCATCGACCGGTGGGCGAGCCAGGACGATATCCTCAACGCCGAAGAAGCGCCGCCCAGCATTTTTGTCAATTTGCGCAACGGGTTGCGCGGCCAAAACTGCGTGGCAGTCGATCACGTGCGCGCCGGGTACGAAGCCACGCGCCACCTGCTCGACCTGGGTCACCGCCCGGTGGGGCATATTCGCGGGCCGGACGACTGGGAAGCAGCCAACGAACGCCTGCAAGGCTACCGGCAAGCCCTGGAAGATTACGGTCTGCCCTTCGATCCCGATCTGGTGACGCAAGGCCACTGGACGATGGAAAGCGGCATCGAAGCCACCACGGCGCTGCTCAACCGGCACCCGGAAATCCGCGCGATCTTCGTCGCCAACGATCACATGGCATCGGGCAGCATCCACGCCGCCATGCAGCGCGGACTGCGCGTGCCACACGACCTGGCGCTGGTCGGCTATGATGACCGGCGCTTCGCGCGGCTGCTCTACCCCGCGCTGACCTCATTCGCAATTCCGCTCAACGTCATGGGGCAGAAAGCCGCCCACCTGCTGATCGACCAACTGCTTCCGGAAACAACGCGCTTTGCACCGTCGATCGCGGTGCCCGGCAGCCTGGAAGTCCGGGCGAGTTGCGGAGCGCTGAAGTGGCGTGACGGCGAACAATGGCCCGCGCAGGACGCGCCGGGTTAGTCACCACCCATCGTCGCATAAAAAACACGAGGTCAGTACAGGGTGTACTGGCCTCGCTAATGTGCTCACATCACGCGCGGTGCGCGTACATTATTGGTCCGACGGGACAAACCGCACTTCGTACATCTTGGGCCAGTGCTTACCGGTGATCAGGAAAGTGTCCGAATCGGGCAGGTACACGATTCCGTTGAGCACTTCCTGGCTGTTGAACTGCGCGCGCTCCTGGTCGGTGAGCAGCGACTTCGCATCGATCACCGCTTCGACCACGCCGTTGGTCTTATTGATCTTGACGATATAGTCGGTTTGCCAGATGTTGGCATACACATAATCGCCCACGCATTCGAGCTCGTTCAGGTTATTCACGAATCCGCCCTGCGCCGTCACCAACCCGCTGAAGATCACTTCGAAGGTGTGTCGATCGCGCACCGTCAGGAAGGGCGTGCCATCGCTCATGTACAGGTAGCGTCCATCCGAGCACAAGCCCCAGCCCTCGCCAGTGTAGTTGTAGGTACCGATCTGCTCGAAGGTATCCAGGTCGTACACAAAGGCGACGCCCGCCTTCCAGGTGAGCTGGATCAGGGTGTTATCCACACGTTCCAGCCCTTCGGCAAAATACTGCTCTGGAACGTCGATCTGTTGCAGTACTTCTCCGGTCATTGGATCGACTTTGCGCAGCGAGGATTCGCCGTTTCTACCAGTGCTCTCATAAAGAAAACCGTTATACAGCAGCAGTCCCTGGGTATACGCGCCAGGATCATGCGGGCGCACCGAGATCACTTCGGGGACGAGCAACTGCACCGTGTTGTACAGCGGGTTATCACTTTGGGCCGCTGCCGGTCCGAGCGCCCCCAACAACACGATCACGACCAGAACGAACACTCCCAGGCTCAAACGCGCTGTTTTTTTCATCCCTGTGACTGACCTTTCTGCTGCTAATGCTTGGGGATCGGACTGTAACACCGAAATACCATGCTCAGACGGCTCACTGCCCCGGACGCGGCGCGGCGTCACCCAACGTCAACACGGCGACGGCCTGCTCGTGTACGTGCCCGTTGGTGGCTAGAATGCGCTTGCCCGACAGGGCCTCGCGGGTGACGTTCCCATGGTAATCGGACACGCGGCCACCCGCTTCGAGTACAAACAGCAGCCCGGCCTGAACATCCCAGGGATTAGGGCCAGGCTCCCAGTATACATCACACCGTCCGGCAGCGACCGAGCACAAATCCAAGGCTGCCGAACCGACCCGCCGCACGCCCTGCGTACGCCGCAGAAAATTGGCAACCTGCACGCTGTTGTTATCTTCGGCGGTCCAGCGATCGTAGGGGAACCCCGTGATGACGAGCGCCTGCGAAAGATCGGACACGTCGCTAACATGCAGCGGTCGCCCGTTGAGGGTAGCCCCCTGCCCGCGCACGGCCTTGAAGGTTTCATCGGCTATCGGATCATACACTACGCCCAGCATCGGGTTTAAATCAGGATCCGACAACGCCAGGCTGACCGAGAAGACCGGGTAGCGGTGCGCGAAATTGGTCGTGCCGTCCAGCGGATCGACGTGCCAATGATAGGGTGTTGTGTCAGGCGCGGGACCATAGCCGCCGCCTTCCTCACCGTGAATATGGTGTTCGGGGAATGCCTGTCGCAGCGCCTCCACGATATACCGTTCCGAAGCGCCATCGGCTTCGGTGACCAGATCGATCGTAGTACGCTTAGAATTGTATTGGCGGGGCCGCTCGTAATACTGGCGCAAAATCATACCGGCCTGACGGGCGATTGACTCGGCGATGACCAGGGCGGCGGGCAAATCAAGTGGGCCTGACATCATGAACGCGATCCTTTGGAGTGCGATGGTGCCGCGACGCGCGGAGTCGCGATTCGCGGGGCAGCGAAACGCAGGCCATTATACCCCTATTGCAGGCGGCGGCGTAATTCAGGTCCTGAGGGGCACATGTACCTCTTTCCGCCGAATAGGTAAAAAGTACCCTTCAGAGCACCTGAATACTTCCGCCTGTCCTCTCTCAAGAAAACAGAGTTTGACCGTTCACGTACACTGTGCTATATTGACTGTAGTAAGTCGTTTTCGCACCTTACTCCTAGTTGCGTGTCCACAATACGCATTGAACTTTCCTATCCTCAGCGCGTCTGATGATGATGTGCGCGTGGCGTTAGCCGCTGTGGCGGTACGATCCCGCGAGAACTGGCTCATACCTACTCGTCAATACTAAGGTTTGCAACCCCCGCTGTGTATATCGTGACGGCAACACGTATCTTGCCTCGCCTGGAGATTTCCGGATGGATATAGCAGAACTCGAAATACAAACGCTCGAAACCCTGCGTGATCTGGCCCGTGATGCTGACATCGCCGGGTTTAGTCGCTTGAAAAAGCAAGATCTTATCTTGCGTTTGCTGCGCGACAAGGCCGAAAAACAGGGCCACGAACTGCGCGGCGGCATCCTAGAGATCATCGATGACGGGATCGGCTTCTTGCGTTCCGATCATTACCTCCCCGGCCCAGATGACATTTACGTCAGCCAGACGCAAATCCGGCGCTTTGGGCTGCGCACCGGGGATATGGTGATCGGACAGGTCCGTCCACCTAAAGATTCGGAGAAATATTACGGCCTGCTGCGTGTCGAAGCCGTCAATGGGTTGGACCCCGAACAGGCCAAGCGCCGCGCTCGCTTCGACGAGCTGACCGCGATTTTCCCCGAAGAACGCTACAACCTGGAAACCAACGGGCGCATTCTCTCCACGCGTATGCTCAACCTCATCGCGCCCATTGGACGCGGCCAGCGCGGCCTGATCGTCAGCCCGCCTAAAGCCGGTAAAACGACCGTGCTCAAAGAGGTGGCCAACGCGATCAGTTACAACTATCCACAGATACACCTGATGGTTGTGTTGATTGGCGAGCGCCCCGAAGAAGTCACCGATATGGATCGCTCGGTCGATGCCGAGGTGATCAGCAGCACGTTTGACGAGCCGGTGCAGTTTCATGTGCGCGTCGCTGAAATGGCCCTTGAGCGCGCCAAACGGCTGGTCGAGTCGGGGCAGCACGTCGTGATCCTGCTGGACAGCATCACGCGCTTGGCCCGCGCCTACAACCTGGTCGTGCCGCCCAGCGGACGCACGCTCACCGGTGGGTTGGACCCGTCGGCGCTCTACCCGCCCAAGCGCTTTTTCGGCGCGGCGCGTAACGTGGAAGAAGGCGGCAGCCTGACCATTGTCGCGACCTGCCTGGTCAAAACTGGCAGCCGTATGGATGATGTCATCTACGAGGAATTCAAGGGTACCGGCAATATGGAGCTGCATCTCTCGCGCGAATTGCAGGAACGGCGCGTCTTCCCGGCCTTCGACATCCTCCAATCGTCCACACGTCGCGAAGAACTGCTGCTCGGCCCGGATATTCTACAGCGCGTCTGGACCATGCGGCGCATGCTGGTGCAGATGACTCAGCCGCCCGCCAATTACGACACCGTCGCGGCGACCGAAGCCCTGATCAACCAGATTCGCCATACCGACGACAACGAGCAGTTCCTCGAAGAACTGGTGCGAGGTCAATAAGCTGCCGCGAGCCGCCGGGCGCATCAGCCACCCAACTCATCCAGCAGCAGCGTAGCCGCCAGCCCGGCATAGACATGGGCTGCCGCACGCAGATCATCCAAACGAACGTGCTCCTGCGTGGTATGTGCCAGATTCGGATCGCCCGGCCCAAACCCGACGGTCGGGATATTGGCTTGCCCCATCGTGTACACGCCATCGGTTGAAAACGGCCAATGTCCGATGTCCGGCGTACTGCCGCGCACGGTCTGCACCGTCTGGACGAGCGCCGTCACCAGGGGGTGACTGCGATCCAAGGCCCAGGCGGGATGCGCTTCGCGCGCCACGCGTACAACCCCGGTATAAGATGGCTCGTTGTAGGTCGTGACTTCCACACTGGCGGGAATTTCCTCACGGCTGATCATGCTTTCAAGCTGAGCTTGCGCGCTCATGACTGTCTCGCCCAACGTCAGACGACGGTCGATGTAGACCCGGCACAGGTCGGGAATTGCGTTCAGGCTAGGGCCATGCCCCTCGATGGCCGTCACGGCGATGGTGCCCGCACCTAAGAAGGGGTCTTTGGGCAGGGTATCCGCCAGCAGTTGAACCGCAAAGGTCAGGCGCGCGGCGGCGTAGATGGCGTTCTGGCCGAGATGCGGCTGGCTGCCGTGCGAAGATTTGCCGTGTACGGACACTTTGAACATCACGCGCCCGCGCTGCCCCCGGCTGATCTGCAAATGGGTCGGTTCGCCCAGCAGCACGAGATCGGGCCGGATGCCATCTTCCTCGACAATAGTGCGGATCGCCAACCCTTCACACGGTTCTTCCTGTACGACGAACGCCAGGATCAACCGGCCCCTGAGCAGGGTTTGATAAGGCAGCAGTTGGTGCGCGCCGTAGATCATACTGGCGAGCGCACTTTTCATGTCGACCGCGCCCAGCCCATACAGCGTCCCGTCTTCGATAGCGCCGTCAAAGGGCGGATACGGCCACTGCTCCGACTCGCCCGGCGCGACGGTGTCCATGTGCGCGTTGTAGAGCAGCGTGGGGCCGTCGCCATGTCCCAATGTCACGATCACACTGCCCATCGCGTTCACACGCACATCCTCGAAGCCCAGGCTGCGCAACTGCTCCACGATCAGCGTGGCTGCGTCGCCCTCGTGGGTGGACAGACTCGGGGTCTGGATCAGGCGCTGCACGAAGTTGTTCAGGCTCTGCGCGGTGATCCACTCTAATTCCAGGCTGCGGATAAATTCGGAACGATTCGCCACAGTTACGATGCTCCACGCGCTAGCAGCACATGGGGAATCGTGCGTAGAATGATCTGCACGTCCATCCCCAGTGACCAGTTATCAATGTAGTAGATATCCATCAGGCACATTTCTTCGAAGGGCACTTCGCTGCGTCCGCTAACTTGCCACAACCCGGTCAGGCCGGGCAGCGCGCGCAGCCGCTGCAAATGCCAGGGTTCGTAGAGCTCAACCTCGTGCGGGACGGCGGGACGCGGACCCACCCAGCTCATTTCGCCGCGCAGAATATTCCAGATCTGCGGCACTTCATCGATGCTGAAGCGCCGTATCACGCGCCCTACGCGGGTGATGCGCGGATCGTTGTCGAGCTTGGGGTGACGCGGGTCTTCGCCGGTCTGGCGGATCAGGTCGTGGTGCATTTTTTCGGCGTTTACGACCATCGAGCGAAACTTGTAGACTTTAAAGATTTTGCCGTTGATCCCGACGCGCGGCTGCGAAAAAAGGATCGGGCCAGGCGTGTCGAGCCGGATCGCCAGCGCCGTGATCAGCGTGATCAGAATGACAACTGGCAACGCCACGATCCCCAGCATGACATCCAGCCCGCGTTTGAGCAGCAGACTGCTGGCCTGAAACCCCGCGTTACCGTTCAGCCCCAGCAGGGGAATTCCACCCAACATCTCGATCTGCACCTGACTCAGGCTCAGCTCGAACAGGTCCGGCACCGTGCGCACCTTGAGATGCAGGTCCTGGCAATCGCGCACGATCTGGAGAATCTTACGCCGGGCATTCCAGGGCAGCGACACCACCACCATATCCACATGATGTTGGACGATCAGTTGGCGCAGGCTGTCCACACCGCCCAGCGCCGGGACACGCCCCAGATCACTGCTGCCCCGACCGGGATCGTCATCCACAAACCCGATGACCTTGTAACCCAGGTCGGGCCGCGCAACCAGCGTTTGCAGCACGGACCGCCCGACATTACCCGCGCCGACGACCAACACGCGCTCCACGCCGATCCCGCGTTTGCGCAGGTTATTGCGGATAACGCGCAAGACCATGCGCCACAGGCCCAACAAGATCACCACCAACAGCGCGGCCTGGATGATGAGCAAACGCGAAAAGACCAGCGGGCGCAGCAGGAACGACAGCGCCATCACAAACACGGCTGAGTTAGTCGCGCCGTTCGTGATCGCGAACATTTCCTCCGACCAGCTCCGGCCACGCCGGTCCCGGTACAGCCGCGCTCCCTGGTTGGACAGCAGCATCAGCGCCGCAAAGATGATCGTGTATAACACGTAGGGATCAAAAGGCGCGGCGTTGGCCTCGTCTACCGGCTGAAGAAACTGCACCCGGTAGCGCAGGTAATAGGAGATCAGGAACGCGGCCGCCACCAGCAGCGCATCCCCGATCGGCAGCAGCCAACGCGGCCACTTGAAAGGTGTTTCGTCCATAAACTCCCAGTTCTAGCTTTCTCCATGCGCACCCGATCCAACGCTGCACGATCGGGTGAATCTTTATTCATTATCCCGGCGAATGGTGCTAAGACGCCAGCGCCGCCCGGCACGCAGCCACAGTCTGAGCCGCGGTCGCTTCCCAGGTGAAACGCGCCGCGTGCGCAACACCACGGGCACTCACTTCCGCCCGCCAACTCGCATCGTGGATCGCGCGGGCGAGCGCGTCCGTCCAGGCGTCAGCGTCATCGGGCGGTAGACATACTCCCGCGTCTCCGGCGGCTTCCGGCAGCGAGGACGCGTCCGACACCAGCGCGGGCGTGCCACAGGCCAGCGCTTCGACCACCGGCAGCCCGAAGCCTTCGAACACAGACGGGTAGACGAAGGTCTCGGCGGCGTTATACCACAGCGGGAGGTCTTCCGCGGCCACGTAACCGGGCAGAATGACTTGCTGCTCCAGATCGCAGGCCGCGATCGTGGCGAAAATCTCGTCCACCATCCAACCGCGCCCTCCGGCCAACACCAGCGGCACCGCGGCGCGATCGGCGGCGGGCAGTTGAGCATAGGCGCGCAGCAGCAGCGGCAAATTCTTGCGCGGCTCCAGCGTGCCCAGAAATAGCAGAAAACGCTCCGGCAGACCGGCCCGTGTCCGAAACGCCTCCACCTGATCGCGCGGTAGCGGCGCGAAGACTGGATCCACGCCCGGCACGGCCACGTCAATTTTCTGTGGAGAAATGCCAAAGGTCGCCGTTAGATCGCGGGCGGTACTCTGCGAGATGGCGATCACGCGTCGGGCGCGGGCGCACGAACGTCGCGTCAGCGCGCGCAGGTACACCCGGCGTGCGGTGGGCAGCAGCGCCGGGTAGTGCACGAAGGACAGGTCGTAGACCGTCACCACCGAGGGCACGCGGCTGAACACCGGCGTCACGAAGGCCAGCGCGTGCAGCACGTCTACCCCCGCGCGCCGCGCCGCGACCGGCTGTACAAGCTGTTCCCACAGAATGCGGCGCAACGGTTGCTCGGTGCTCCACGACGTACGCTGAAACGCCAGCCGGTCGCGAGCGAATGGCTGTGCCTGGTGGCCTGCAAACACGGTATAGCGCAAAGTGGGGTCACCATCGGGCAGAGCGCGCAGCAGGTGATAAATGTAACCGTTGATGCCCGCGCTGCGGTAACCCGCCTGGGCGGTGAGCAAGTGAGCATTCAGCCCGATATGAAAGGTTCTGGTAAGCATGGCGGGCATTATACCAGATGTTAAAAATAATTAGCGGTCACAATTTCATCTTCGCCGGGGATTTGTTGTCATGGTCCCGGCGGATGGTCGCGTCTCAAAAGCGCGGGGGTTTGATCAACGTGGGCAGTGGGACAGACGGCGCACCGGCTCTATCACGCCTGCCGCGCCGTGTGGCATTCAAGCCGAGCAGCACCGCACCCACCCCGATCATAAACAGCATCGCCAGCAGTGATCCGACCATGGCCAACAGCAGCCGCAGCTGCATAGTCAGCGGCTTTTCGGCATTCTTCGCAGCCACCTGAGACGCTACCTCTGCGCGCAGCCCTTCCAACCCGACTGGATAGGCCCCAAAAGGATCGATCGTCAGCCGCTGCCCGCCGTCCAGCGCGAACGTGCCTTCGCTGGCGGTTGTGGTCCGGTAGAGCAGGCTGTCGGTGAAGGTAATGGTATACACGCCGCGCAGTAGATTCTCAAAACAATAGACGTCTTCGCCCGCTTCGGTGATGTGCGTCGCGATGATCACGCCACCCGTCGACAGGTTGACGTTCACCCCGGCCAGCACACCTTCGTCGGAGTCGCGCTGCCCGTTGGCGTTAGTGTCCGCGTACGTCGTGACGCAGATCACCCCGGTCTGTTCCTGGGCGGCGGCGCGCGGAAAAGTCCATCCGCCCAGGGCCATCACCATGACCCACACCGCGCTGATCCCGCTCACCCATCGATTCACGCGCTTCACGGCTCGCCTCGTGTTTAGCGTCCTGCGTCCTGATCCGAGACCAACATGGGCGGCAGCCCGTATTCCTCGCGGATGATATTCTCAATTTCCAGGGCTCGCGCGGGGTTATCCTTCAGATACTGCTTGGCATTCTCGCGTCCCTGGCCGATCAGATCGTCCTGGTAGCGGAAGAACGCGCCGCGCTTGTCGATCACGCCCAACGTCGTCCCAATGTCGAGCACGTCGCCTGCCCGACTGATCCCTTCGTTGAACATGATGTCGAACTCAGCCTCGCGGAACGGCGGCGCGACCTTGTTCTTGGTGACGCGCACGCGCGTGCGGTTGCCGGTGGCCTCGCCCCCCGTTTTGATGCCCTGAATACGCCGGATGTCGAGTCGCACGCTGGCATAAAACTTGAGCGCGCGTCCGCCGGACGTCGTCTCCGGATTGCCGAACATCACGCCGATCTTCTCGCGAATCTGGTTGGTGAAGATCATGCACGAGTTGGACTGCTTGATCGCCCCGGCCAGCTTGCGCAGCGCCTGCGACATCAGGCGCGCTTGCAGCCCGACGTGAGTATCGCCCATTTCGCCTTCCAGCTCCGCGCGCGGGACCAGAGCCGCCACACTGTCCAGCACGATCACGTCCATCGTGCTGCTGCGGATCAGCGCTTCCGCGATCTCCAACGCCTGCTCGGCGGTATCGGGCTGCGAGACATACAGGTTATTGACATCGACGCCGATCCGCGCCGCGTAGTTTGGATCGAGCGCGTGTTCCATATCGATGAACGCGCAAATCCCGTCGCGTTTGTGGGCCTCCGCGATGGTATGCAGGCACAACGTCGTCTTGCCGGAGGATTCCGGCCCGTAGATTTCCGTCACACGTCCGCGCGGCAGCCCGCCCACGCCCAACGCGATATCGATAGCCAGCGATCCGGTCGAGATCGTGTCGATGTTCAGGTGCACCGCATCACCCAGGCGGATCACCGCACCATCGCCAAAACGCTTGGTCAGATCGGACAGCGTGGATTCGAGGGCTTTATCGCGCCCTTTGCTAGTGGCCATCAGAGCTCATCCTTCCGATCTCCTCTCAAGCGAACAATGGCTGAGCGCCGAGTCTACAACGCCGCCGCCAAGTCTGCCACCTGAGAAACCGCGCGAGGCGCACGCAAAATGGGCTAGGGCAGTCAGAAACACCAGTTCGCCGCTGACGACAGGCGCGAGCATGGTATAATCCCCAGGTGTAAATACGCAAACTCAACGACCCGGTGTGATGTTCTCTGGACGACGATCATGGCTGTATTAAGCGCAAACAACATCGCCAAAGCCTTTGGCGCAAATGACATCTTCGGCGGGATTTCGGTCGAAGTCCCGCATGGCGCGAAAATCGCGCTGGTGGGATCGAATGGCATCGGCAAGACAACGCTGCTCGACGTGCTGATCAAACGTCAGGAACCCTCGGCAGGCACCGTCAGCCACATGAAGGGACTGCGCATTGGCTATCTGCCGCAGCGCCCGGAGATGACCGCGGATCGATCGCTGTGGGACGAGATGATGACGGCTTTCGCCGATCTGCGCGAGCGCGAAACGCGCCTGCACCGCTTGGCCGACCAGATGAGCAACTCCACGCGCGACGATCTCGACGAGCTGATGGAGCGTTACGGGCAGGAAGAGCACAAATTCGAGCTGGACGGCGGTTATACTTACGAACTCCGCACCCGGCAGGTACTCACTGGCCTGAGCTTCAGCGCCGGTGATTTCCAGATGCCGCTCGCCCATTTATCCGGGGGCCAGCAAACCCGCGCGCTGCTGGCGCGTCTGCTGCTGGAATCGCCTGACTTGCTGGTGCTGGACGAGCCGACCAACCACCTCGACATCAACGCCGTGGAATGGCTGGAAAGCTTCCTCAAGACGTGGCCGGGCGCGCTGCTGATCGTCAGCCATGACCGCTACTTCATGGACAATGTGATCACGACTATCTGGGAGATGGAATGGGGTCACATCGAGGTCTACCGGGGCAATTACAGCCATTACGTCCAGCAGCGTGAAGATCGGCACGCCCGCTTGCTGAAGGAGTACGAAACGCAACAGGAGTTCATTGCTAAAGAAGAAGACTACATCCGCCGCAATATCGCGGGCCAGAATACCGCCCAGGCCAAAGGCCGCCTGCGCCGCTTGGAACGCCTCAAGCGGGATTCCCTGATCGCGCGGCCCAAGCTCAGAGCATAACATCCACTTGCGTCTTAGCGCCGATCTGCGCAGCGGGGACAAAGTGCTGATGACGTACGATCTCGTCGTCGGCTACGAGCGCGACAAGCCGCTGGTGAACGCGCCGGACATCACGCTGTACCGCCGCGAGATCGCGGCCGTGATCGGTCCGAACGGAGTTGGCAAGACGACGCTGCTCAAGACGCTGCTTCACGAATTGGATCCGCTCGAGCGGCAGCGTGCGGCTGGGGGCAGCCGTCCAACCGGGTTACTTCGCGCAGGCGCACGAAGGTCTGAACCCGGCGCGCAGCGTGCTCGACGAACTCTCGACGGTGCGCAGTCTCCCGCTCAGCGAGGCGCGTAACTATCTCGCCTCGTTCCTGTTCACTGGGGACGACGTCTTCCGCCCGGTGAGCACGCTCAGCGGGGGCGAGCGCGGACGGCTGGCGCTGGCCAAACTGGCCCTTAACGGCGACAACTTCCTGCTGCTAGACGAACCAACCAACCATCTTGACATCCCCAGCCAGGAAATTTTGCAGGAAGTGTTGGCCAACTTCAACGGCACAATCCTGCTCGTCAGCCACGATCGCTACCTGATCGACGCGCTGGCGACCCAAATCTGGGATATTCAGCCGGGCCGCATGACGGTGTTCGACGGACCCTACCGCGAATACCTCCAGGCGCGCGAAGCCGAACGTCAGGCCGAACGCGCGCCGCAGCCCGTGCCAGCGCGTGCCGAAGCCAAAGCCGTGTCCGCCGCCGTGGGTGCGCGGGGCAACGGCAAACCCGCACTGTCCGCGTTCCAGCGCAAGCGCCGTTTGACTGAGGTCGAAAGCAAAATCCACAAGCTGGAAGTCCGGCTAGTTGATCTCTCCGGCGAACTGGGCGAGGCCAGTGAAGCGGGCGACGTCGATCGCGTGGCGCAGTTGGGCGCTGCCTATACTACTGCTGAGGCCGATCTCGACGCGGCGTTGACCGAATGGGAAGCTCTGCTCGAATAAGCGTTCGGCGGTGGCCATGCGCAACACGTACCCATATCAGACCACTTGACTCGGAGGGACCGTGGGCCATGATGCCCTGATCAGTCTGGCAAGTATCGTTGTTCTGGGCATCGGCGCACAGTGGATCGGATGGCGGCTGCGGCTGCCATCGATCCTGCTGCTGCTCCTGGCGGGCTTTTTCGCCGGGCCGATCGCCGAACTCATCGATCCCGATCACCTGCTGGGCGAAACTCTGTTTCCCATTGTGTCGATCTCGGTCGGCATCATCCTGTTCGAAGGTGGGCTGACGCTCCGCCTGGACGAAATCGCGGGCGTCCGGCGCGTGATCTTCGGGCTGATCAGCGTAGGTGCGCTGATCACCTGGGCAGTCGGCGCATTCGGCGCATACGTCATCGTGGGTCTGGATTTCGACATCGCGCTGCTGCTGGGCGCCGTGTTCATCGTGTCCGGCCCTACCGTTGTGATTCCGCTGCTCAACCACGTACGCCCGCGCGGCCAGGTCGGCTCGATCCTGAAGTGGGAAGGCATCCTGATCGACCCGGTGGGCGCGACGATCGCCGTGCTGATCTTCGAAGTCATCCTGACAGAACATGTCGAAGGACATACCGCCGCGGTCGTGCTGGCCGGACTGTTCAAAACGATCGCGGTCGGGAGCGTGGTTGGAGCCGTGACGGCCGTGATTCTGATCGTGCTGTTGCAGCGCTACTGGGTGCCGGAACACCTGCAAAACCCGGTATCCGTGATGCTGATTGTCGCGGCGTTCACGCTCTCCAACGAGCTGCAAGCCGAGTCCGGACTGCTGGCGACGACCCTCATGGGTACCATGCTGGCTAACCAGCGTCGTGTATCGGTCAAGCATCTATCCCAGTTTAAGGAAGACATCGGGGTGCTGCTGCTGTCTGGCCTGTTCGTGCTGCTGGCAGCCCGTCTCGATCTTGATTCGCTGTCCAATATCGGGATTCGCGCGCTGGGTTTTCTCATCCTGCTGATCGCGGTAGCGCGTCCGGTGTCGGTGCTGGCGGCCACCTACGGATCGCACCTGACCTGGCGTGAGCGCGTATTCATGGCGTGGCTCGCCCCGCGCGGGATCGTGGCGGTGTCGGTGGCGTCGCTGTTCGCGCTCGAACTCGCCAAACGGGGCAATCCCGCCGCCGAGCAGATCGTCCCGCTCACCTTCCTGATCGTGGTGGGCACCGTCACCACCTACAGCCTGACGGCGGGTAGGCTCGCGGCCCGGCTGGGACTGGCTCAGACGGCTCCCCAGGGCGTCTTAATCGTGGGGGCGCACGACTGGGCGCGCGCCATCGCTCGCGCGCTGCAAGCCACGGGCCGCGAGATCCTGCTGATCGATACAAACTGGGATCATGTCAGCGCCGCGAAAATGGATGGTCTGCCCGCCGTGTATGCCAGCATTTTGTCCGAGCACGCCGAAGAGGAAGTCAACCTGAACAACCTGGGGCGGCTGCTGGCCCTGACCGCCAACGACGAGGTAAATTCGCTGGCCTGCCTGCGCTTCGCCGACGTGTTCGGGCGGGCCAACGTGTTTCAATTGCCGCTGCATGGGGGCGACCGCAGCCGCACCGGCATTTCCTTCGAGCAGCATGGGCGCTGCCTGTTTGGCGCGGGGATGACCTACAGCGTGCTGTCTGGACGCTTTGACGCCGGGGCGGTGGTCAAAACCGTGAAGCTGACGAACGAATTCACCTACGCCGATTTCCGCGCTCTGTACAACGACAGCGCCGTGCCGTTATTCCTGCTGCCGAACGCCGAAGACCTGGGGATTTTCAACACCGATCAGGACCTGACGCCGCGCGCCGGGCACACGTTAGTGGCCCTGGTCGACGCGCCGCAACAGGCAGCGGACGCGTAGTCTTGCAGCCTGCACTCGCGTGTTTTTGGGCTGGTTGACCTGAACTACGGCGCAAGTTACAATGAGCGTATTGCTCAAAGACCTGTGTCGTCAAGATGGTGGAGGGAGTGCCGTGGGTCGTTGGAAAGATAAGTATGTGATCGGCCTCACGGGTAACATCGCGATGGGGAAGAGCCTGGTACGCCGTATGTTGGAGCACCTGGGCGCGCATACCATCGACGCAGATGGTCTGGCTCATCAGGCGATGGCTCCTGGCGCACCGGCCTTTAAGCCCGTGGTGATAACATTTGGCCAATGGATTCTTGATTCCGAAAAACGTGTCGATCGCGCCAAGCTGGGCGCGGTCGCGTTTTCTCATCCTGAGGCCCTCGCCCGCCTCGAAGCCATCACGCATCCGATCGTGGGACGCGCCATCGACACGCTGATCCAGCGTGCCCGCCACGAAATCATCGTGGTCGAGGCGATCAAGCTGATCGAAGGCCCGCTGGCCGACCAGATGGACGCCATCTGGGTCGTTGACGCCTCCGAGGAAAAACAGATCGAACGGCTGGCCAAGCGCGGTCTGTCACGCCCGGATGCGATGAAACGCATCCGCGTGCAGAATCCCCAGGTCGATAAGCTGGCGCGCGCGCACGTCGTGATCTCGAATAACGGCACGCCGGAGGAAACCTGGGCGCAGGTCCAGTCCGCCTGGCTGCAATTGCGCGGCGCGAATGCTGCCGCCGAACGCATGGAAGACCGGCAGGAGATCGAGGTCAAGCCGGGCGAAAGCACGCCCCAACCGGGCCAGCCGGCTCTCACCAGATTCGAGGTGATGCGCGGCATGCCCAAGAACGCCGACCAGATCGCCGTGCTGATCCGCGAGCGCACCGGACGCCAGATGTCGCGCGATGACGTGTTGATGGCGTTCGGCCAGAAATCGTATATTTTGGCCATGGCGAACGAGCAACCCCTTGGCTTGATTGGCTTCCTGGTCGAAAATCTGGTCACCCGCGTAGACGAATTTCTGATCCTGGATGGCGTGCCGGTCGCGGCGGTGGCGAAGGGGCTGCTTGAAGCTGTCGAGCGCGCCTCGCGCGAGCTGCAAAGCGAGGTGGGCTATATCTTTTTGCCGGACAGTGCCCCACAGGAAATGAGCCGCACGCTCACCGAGCAGGGCTATGTCGCCCAGGAACTGGACGATATTAAAGTCCCGGCCTGGCGCGAAGCCGCGCGTGAATCGCGCCCCGACCGGACGCGCATCTTTAGCAAACAACTGCGTGCTGAGCGCGTGCTCAAGCCGCTCTAGGCCGCATCAGGGTGAGGGTAGAACTATGGTGGATCGTTTGAAGCAGCAGCCGGGCCTGGGCGCGGTCATCACCGCCGTCGAACACTGGCCGCGTTTGTCCGCCTGGATTGTCCTGTCGCTGGGCTGCGTGATCCTGTTGGTGATCGAAGCGCGCGACGTGGGCTTGACAGCAGGCAACTGGATCGCGCTGATTGTGGCGACGGTCGTCGTCGCCGGGCTGTGTATCTGGATCGTAAGCTGGGAAGACGAAGACGATCAACCCGGCTCCGGCACACCCACTGCTTGATCCTGATCTTTTGCCCAACTCCATAAAAGCCCGCCCGCCGGGCTTTTTTCTTTGGCCCGAGTCGGGACACAGCGCGTATAATGGGCTATGCGCTCGCTTTGATCTTAGTCTTCCTCTGCGTTCGCCGCGCCGTCTGCGATGAATCGCTGTCTATAGTTCAAGGGAGAATCCGCACTATGGAACTGAAACTCATATCTATAGAAAAACCGGAACCGCTCAATTTCATCCTGGGCCAGAGTCATTTTATCAAAACAGTGGAAGACGTTCACGAGGCATTGGTCAACGCCGTGCCGGGCATCAAATTTGGGCTGGCCTTCTGTGAAGCCTCCGGCGCATGCCTGGTGCGTCATACCGGCACCGATGACGCGCTGAAGGCGCTCGCCGTGCAGAACGCGCAGGCCATCGGCGCGGGGCACAGTTTCATCCTCTTTTTGGGCGAAGGCTTTTACCCGATCAACGTGCTCAAAACTGTGCAAAACGTCACCGAGGTCGTGCGGATTTTCTGCGCGACGGCCAACCCTACTCAGGTCATTGTCGCGGAGTCGGAGCAAGGACGCGGCATTCTGGGCGTGATTGACGGCTTCTCGCCCAAGGGCGTGGAAGACGCCGAGGGCATCGCGTGGCGGCAAGGTTTTGTGCGTATGATTGGGTATAAGTTGGGGTAGAAATCCTTTTATTCACACTTTCTCACGATCAGGACACTCACATGCCATACAATAGCGCTTCATTTGATCAATACGTTTCCCAACAGCATGATCGCTTCGTCGAGGAATTCGCGCAGTTCATCGCCGTGCCCAGCGTCGCCGCCCAAAATCGCAGCATCACCGAGATGGCGACCCTGGTCGCGGACCGTTTCCGCCAGTTGGGCGCCGCAGTGACCGTCTTCGAAACGCCCGCATCGCCGGTCGTTTACGCCGAGCTGGGACCGCAAGACGCCGCGCGCACGCTGATGATCTACAACCATTACGACGTGCAGCCCGAAGATCCCGCCGATCTGTGGGCGTCGGCCCCATTCGATTTGACGATCCGCGAGGGGAAAATGATCGGGCGCGGTACGTCCGATGATAAGGGTGAGCTGCTGTCGCGCATTCAGGCCGTCGAAGCGTGGCTCAAGACACAGGGCGAACTGCCGGTACGCATCAAGTGGGTGGCCGAAGGCGAAGAAGAGATCGGCAGCGTCCACCTGGGCGAGTGGGTCCGCGCGCATGCCGATCTGCTGCAGGCGGATGGCATCCTGTGGGAGGGCGGCGGTTACGACGAAGAAGGTCGCATGACGTTTGGCCTGGGCGGTAAAGGGTTGGCCTACTTCGAGCTGCACTGCCAGGGGCCGAGCCACGATCTGCACTCGTCCGTCGCGCCGATGGTCGTCAACCCCGCGTGGCGGCTGGTCTGGGCGCTGAGCACGCTCAAAGATCACAACGATAACATCACCCTGGACGGCTATATGGAGCATCTCAGGCCGCTGACCGACGACGAATGGGCGCGCATCGACGCCGTGCCGATGCCGTTTGAGGCGATGCGCCGGCGCTGGGGCATCTCAGGCTGGCTGCAAGATCTGGACGATCATGGCGCGCGCCGCCGCTATCTCGGCGCGCCGACGATCACGATCTGCGGCATTCATTCCGGCTACGGCGGAGCAGGGTCGAAAACCGTGCTGCCCGCCGAAGCCTCGTGTAAGCTGGATTTTCGCCTGGTAGACGGTCTGACGCCTGCTCTGGCGGAGAAACTGCTGCGCGAACACCTGGACCGGCGCGGCTTCGCCGACATCACGATCACGGCGTTGGGCCGCGAGGAGTTCGCCGCGTCCGCCCCCGGCAGCCTGGTCGAGCGGACGGCAGTCGCCGCCAGCGAGCAAACCTGGAACAAAACGCCGATAATGTTGCCCTGGTACGCGGGCAGCGGTCCGGTTCACCAGTTGAGCACCGTGCTGGACATCCCGGTCGTCTTTGCCGGGACGACGTGGCACCCGGACGCCCGCGCGCATTCGCCTAACGAAAACATCTTCGTCAAGGACTATTTCGAGTCGATGCGCTTCACGGCGGCCTTCTTGGATTTATTCGCCACATTGGAGGCATGACAGGCGGCAGGCTGCCGCTGAATCTGCTAAACTCTGGTTCAGGTTGTTTGAATAGAACTATGGATCACCCAGAAGAGGATGAGGTTCATGGCTAAACAATACAGTGCACCGCCCGCGATGCAAATCGACGCGCAAAAGACATATACGGCCACGTTCAAGACCGAGCGCGGCGACATCGTGGTCGATCTCTTCGCAGACAAAGCGCCCATTACGGTCAACAACTTTGTGGTTTTGGCCCGCGACGGCTACTATGACAACACGACCTTTCACCGCGTGATCGGCGGCTTCATGGTCCAGGGCGGCGATCCGACCGGCACCGGGCGCGGTGGCCCCGGCTACAAATTCAATGATGAGCAGGGCGCGCTGCGTTTGCGGCACGACGGTCCCGGCGTGCTGAGCATGGCGAACGCTGGCCCCAACACCAATGGCAGCCAGTTCTTCATCACACACGTGGCGACGCCGCACCTGGACGGCAAGCATGGCGTTTTTGGCAAGGTCCACGACCAGGCCAGCCTGGATGTGTTGATGCAGATTCGTGAACGCGATCCCATGCGCGATCCTAAACCCGGCGACAAGCTGATGTCGGTTGAGATTGCCGAATCTTAATCGTTCGCGCTCCGGCCATTTGAAATGACGATATGGCGCGCGCCCGCCCACTTCGGATGGGGCGCGCGTTTTTTGCGCGGAGAGAGCCACCCAGGGTGGCTGCGGCATCACGGGATGAAGTGATCAATGGACGATGAATCGAACGCGATCATAAGACGACAGGGCCCGGACCAGAAAACATGGTACGTGGTCGCCCACGCGCCCGACATGGCAACGGCAGCGATTCCGGCCGGGCTGCTCAAAAACGCGCATATCCCGGTCTTCATGTTCCGCGAGGCGGCGGGCAGCAGCGCGATCCCGCTGTCTTACGGGCTGCTGGGTGGCGTAGATGTGGCCGTGCCAGAGGAGTATTACCCTGAGGCGGCGGCGCTGCTGGACGAGGATACGTCAAGCGACGAGCTGTCGGATGGATTCGATGATTCCGACGAGGATTGGGAAGACGAAGACAACGCGGAAGACGATTACTCCGACAATGATTATCCCGAAGACGACGCAGCAGAGGACAACTGATCCATTATGAGCGGCGCGCACGCCTTCGATCACGGACGCGACCCGGCCCGCCAGGACCGGATCGCGGTTGGTATTGAAGGAACACCTGCTGGCTCGTCCACGCCGCGCCGGTTGTGGCATGTGCTGCTGGCTCCGGCGTTTGGTGTGGCGCTGGTGGTGGGCTGGGCGCTGCTCGCGCGGTCTGGCGTCTATGCGTCGTTTATCGTGCCTTCTCCGGCGCGCGTCGCCGACCGCTGGTGGGCGCTGGCCTTAGATGGATCGCTGACGCGGCACACGGCCGTCACGCTGCGCGAAGTGCTGACCGGGCTGTTGGCGGGTGTATGGGCAGCCTTCTGGCTGGGGTATCTGATCGCCAAGAGTCGCATCGCCGCGTATACCCTGACGCCTTATCTTGTTGGACTGCAAGCCGTGCCGGTCGTGGCCGTCGCGCCCCTGCTGATTATCTGGTTTGGTCCCGGCATCGCCAGCAAGGTGATTATCTGCGCGCTGCTGGTCTTCTTCCCGATGCTCGTCAATACGGTGATCGGCATGCGCAATATTCCGCTGGAACTGCGCGACCTGATGCAGTCGTTAGAAGCGTCGCCCGTCCAGACATTTTTGTATTTGGAGCTGCCCGCCGCGCTGCCGATCGTGATCGGCGGGCTAAAAGTCAGCGCGACGCTCTCGGTGATTGGGGCGGTGGTGGGCGAGTTTGTCAGCGCTAGCGCGGGCCTGGGCTACCTCATCAATTTCGGACGCGGCACGTACGATACCCCACTAGTGATCGCTGCCGTCTTCACTCTGACAGCCTTGGCCCTGGTCCTGTATGGTCTGGCGGCGGCCCTGGAGCGCCTGCTCCTCGCCTGGCAAGATGTACCGTAGATCGGGCTCTACTTGTGGCGCACCAGCCCAAACCCGATAAACTAGCCATTTTGTATGCCGTGTTCTTGTCGTAATGATGGAGTTAAGCGACCGATGTCCAAGCGTTTCTCGCTGCTGCACAACCGTGCTGTTCTGGTAGCCGGGCTGATCCTGGCCCTGATGGTGGTGTTGGTGGCCGCCTACATTTTCTCCGGCGAATCCAATGAAAATGAAACGGCCAACGGGCAGACGCCCGTCACCCTGTTTTTGAGTTACGTGCCCAATGTGCAGTTCGCGCCGTTGTACGTAGCCGCCCAGCGCGGGTATTTCGCCGACGAAGGAATTGCGATCACCTTCGAGAACAGCTTCAACGAAGCGGATGGCGTCGAGCGTCTGGCAACTAATAACTTGCAGTTTGGACTGATCAGCGGCGAGCAGGTCGTGCTGGCGCGCGGCAGCGATCGCCCGGTGGTCTACGTCTTCGAATGGTATCATCGCTTCCCGGTGGGGGTCGTGTCGCGCGCCGATCTCAACATCACCCAGCCCGCCGATCTGCGCGGGCGCGTGGTCGGCATCCCAGGCGAGTATGGCGCAAGCTATATCGGGCTGCGCGCGCTGCTTGAGGCGGGCGGCCTGACCCAGTCGGACCTGGGCGAACTGCGCTCGATCGGCTTTACCGCCGTCGAAAACGTGTGTACGTCTCAGGTTGATGCCGCGGTGGTGTACATCGTCAACGAACCGCTGACCATCGAAGAGCAGTGTTTCCCCGTGAACGTGATCGAAGTGTCCGACTACG
The DNA here is from genome assembly GCA_963826505.1 of uncultured Chloroflexia bacterium. Taxonomy (GTDB): domain Bacteria; phylum Chloroflexota; class Anaerolineae; order Aggregatilineales; family Aggregatilineaceae; genus CAWGXG01. Next base: position 993,499 of record CAWGXG010000007.1, on the reverse strand, counting down.
CGACGCTGATCTCGAATGGGCTGGTCACCAACGAAGATACCATCCGCAACAAGCCCGATCTCGTGCGCGGCATGGTGCGCGCCATTCAGCGCGGGCTGCTCGATACCATCGCCGATCCGGACACAGCTTTTGACATCAGCGTGACGCATTACGTCACCGATCTGTCGCAAGATGACTACGACACCCAGCGCCAGGTACTCTACAACTCGGTGGCGCTGTGGCGCTCCGATGACCTGGGGCGAACCACGCCGGAGGCTTGGGACGCGACGCAAAGCATGCTGGTCGAGTACCGGACTGCTGTCCGGCCCGCTCGACGATCATCAGCGGCTGCTATGACATGAGCTTCTTGCCGGAATGATGCCGCGATGACCGACGCCTCCGCCAGCGTAATCCTGGCTGCCGAACAGATCGGCCACAGCTACCGCACGACGCGCGGCAGCGTGCCCGCCCTGGATGAGATCACGCTGCGACTGGCGCGAGAGTCGTTCGTGTGCATCGTCGGGCCAAGCGGCTGTGGCAAAAGTACGCTGCTGCGTATTCTGGCCGGGCTGCTGCATCCGACGCAGGGTGTCGCGCTGCTGGACGGACAGCCGGTCACGCATCCGCAGCGCCGCATCGGGATCGTGTTCCAAAAGGCGAACCTGATGCCCTGGCGCACGCGTGTACGGCAACCTGGCGCTGCCTCTGGAATTGTCGGGGATGCCTGCCGAAGAACGCGACCGGCGCACGCGCTCCATGCTGGAATTGACGGGCCTAGACGGCTTCTCGGAAACCTATCCGGGGGCGCTGTCGGGCGGAATGGCACAGCGAGTCGCGATTGGGCGCGCCCTGATCCACGACCCGGAAGTGCTGCTGCTGGACGAGCCGTTCGGCGCGCTGGACGCACTCACACGGGAGCAAATGAGCGAAGAACTGCTACGGATCTGGGCGCGTCACCGCAAAACCGTATTGATGGTCACGCACAGCATCCCCGAAGCCGTGCTGCTGGCGGACCGTGTGCTGGTCATGAGTCCCAGACCAGGGCGCATCGTGGCGGATGTCTCGGTCCCGCTGCCGCGCCCGCGCTCGCTCGACCTGCTCCACCGGCCCGATTTCGTGGCGCTCACCGAGCGGCTGCGACATAACATCCGCCCGGCATAAGTTGTGTAGAGACCGACAATTTGCTAGGCTGGTAAACGTAAGAGTCTCATCGCGGAAGGTGGAGTAAAGACGATGGGTAAAACGATTTTAGTCATTGACGATGAACCCATGATCGTTGAGTTGGTCAAGCGCTTTCTCCGGCATGGCGGGTATAACGTGATCACCGCGTATAACGGCAGCGAGGGCATCACCCAGTTCGAGACTCAAAACCCCGATCTGATCGTGCTGGATATCGCCATGCCAGAAATGAGCGGCATCGACGTGACGCGGCACATCCGGGAAATCGAGGCCGAGCGTCAACTCCCGCGCACGCCTATCATTTTGCTGACGGCCTACGCGCGCAGCTTCTTCTTGCCAGCAGGCAGCGAAGCCGGCATAGATAGTTACCTGACCAAGCCCATCACGACGGATCAACTGCTGGAGCATGTGTACCGGTTCCTGGGCGAACCGCAGGACACGCCATAACCCGGGCGCGATTACCTGCCTGCCGGGGATGCTAATTGCTGTCTTCTGATACGCGCTGAGGCATGCTCACGGGGAAGATCATCCCGAAGATGCTGCCTTCTCCGGTAGACTCTGGACGAACACACGCCCGCCATGTTGTTCCACCACGGACTTGACGATCGCCAGACCCAACCCCGATCCTTTGACGTCTTTCGCCTGTTCGGGCACGCGGTAAAACCGCTCGAACAGGCGGGTTTGCGCTTCGGGCGGGATGCCGGGGCCGTTATCCTTCACTTCGAGATAGAGATCATCGTCCTGGGTATAGGCGCTGATCACGATCTCACCGCCGGGCGGGGTGTATTTGTTGGCGTTGCTAAGCAGGTTGATCAGGGCACGGTGCAGCCAATGCATATCTCCCTGAATGGTCGGCAATATGGCGGGTACATCGGTGCGCAGCGTTTGATCGCGCTGCTGCATACTCTGCAACATGTCGATCAGGCCGCGCTCGATCAGGTCGCGCACGTCGATGTCGTCCCGCTTCAGCCCGACACCGCTTTCGATGTGTTCGAGGTTGAGCAGGCTGTCGATCAGATCCTGCATGCGGTGCAGCCCCTGAACCCCGATCGCAATGATCTCACGGCGATCGTCGGTCGCCGTGTCGGGATCGCGCTGCAACATATTCAGCGCGTTGAGCGTCACGCCCAACGGGTTACGCAAATCGTGGGCCGCCGCCTGAATGAAGTTAACGCGCGTCTGCTCGCCCTCGCGCAGATAAGTCACATCTTGAATCACCATGACCCAGCCTTCGGCGTGCAAATCGCTTTCCAGGGGCTGCGGCGCGTACACCCGCGACACGATGGCCGACAAAAACTGCCCGTCGTCGAGCGTCACCTCGAACACGGTGTTTCCTCCGGACTCGTGACGCATGGCGCGTTGCAGTCCGGCCCGCAGCCGGGGATGCAGCGGGGCCTGGCGCAGCGGCATGCCGATCAAGTCGTCCTTGCTCAGGTCGAACAACGCTTCAGCCGTGGCATTAACCAGATTAATCTGGCCGCTGCCATCGGTGGCGATGATCGCGTCGCCCGACGAATTGAGCACGGCGCTCAGGCGGCTCGACTGCTCTTTGGTGCTCTCGTAGAGCCGCGCGTTATCCAGCGCAATGCCCACCTGATCGGCAATCGCGCGCAGCACGCCGATTTCGTCTTCGGTGAACTGGTACGGCGTGTGGTGCATCACGCTGAGAATGCCCACCACGCGCCCGCGCGCGTGCATCGGCGCCAGCACCTGTGCCAGCACGCCCTCGAACGCGAATTCGGGCACCGCCAACCGGGGATCGTCCGCGACGCCGCCCGTCGTGATCACGACTTCGTCGTTCTTGACGGCCACGCCCGACATGCCGTGTCCGATCGGAATACGCATCGGCGTGGAGACGAAATCGTAGCGCCAGCCGCGCTGCGCGCGCAGCACCAACTCGCCCGCCGCCTCATCGACCAGGCTGATCCCGGCGGAATCGACGGGGATGACGTTGAGGACCGCCGCCAATGCGGTTTCAAGGGTGCGATCGAGATCGAGCGATTGGCTGACGGTCGCGGCCACCGTGTTGATCGCCGTAATCTGGTCGACGCGCCGTCGAATCTCTTGCGACAAAAGCTGGTTGCGATAAAGTAGATTATCGAGTTCGTGGGAGCCAGTCATAGCACATCAAAGAACCCTGAATAATTGTCGCCGACAGGGAGTATCTTAGCACACTTCAGGTGAGTATGCTCTCAGTATGTGATCAGCGCGAGCAGGCTAGATGATCCCCAACGCCGTGGCAATGGCCATCACGACCAGCAGCGTCACCAGCAGCAGCATCCAGGCCATCAAGCGACCGCTGTCTTGCAGCGGCGACAGGCCGGACTCCTGCTTTTCGATCTGGCCTAACAAGTCAACGCGCACATCGAGGTTGCGCATGCCGCGCGTCAGCCGCACCGCGTACGCGCTGCGATCCAGAATATGCCATTCGTCGTCCAGATAGGGCTGGATCGCGCTTTCGAGCAGAGCCGCGGCGGCTTCAGGGCTAATCGGCTCAATTTCCGGTTCTTCCGGCGCTGGCGGCACCGCGTCGGATGATGCATTAGGAGTACGATCTGGAAACATGGCTTATCCTCTGCGCAGTTTCGCGGTATAGTTTTCAACTTGAGTTCACGTCAAGCCCGCTCTGCATCACGGGCCGGGCATCACAGGTCATTCTATGGAGTAGGACCCTATGTCGTTCAATGCGAAACGCAATCGCCGGCGAGCTACCTTCATCGGGGCAGGTATCGGCTTCATCCTCATCTTCACCTTCGTGCTGACTCTGATCATCCCGAACGCAGGACGCAACTCCAGCAGCAGCTCGGACACGCTCTATTACACGCCCGCGCCAACACCGATCGTGTTTCCCACACCCCAAGCCGATCCGCAGCTGCGCGGCGAACTGCCGTACATCCACAGCACCGGCTATTTCCAGACGTTTCGCCCCGCCGGAACCGATTGGACAGTCGACGAAGGCGACACGACGACCACCGGCGGATTTGCGCGCGTGATCATGCAAAGTGGCCAGCGCCTGGCCGTCATTCACAACTATATCCAACCGGGCGTACAATACGAATCCCTTGACCAGTTCAGCACCGAGTTCCTGAATGCGGAACACTTCGCGTCGGCATGGGGAGACTATGGCAGTTGGGAAGAAACCGGTCGGACCATCACCGAAGATTCCGTGATAGTGAACTTCAATCTGGTCGCGGACGACCTGCCCTATCTGGGACGTGTCACGGCCCGGCTGGATGGTGACTGGCTGTTCATGTCGCGCATCGTCGTTCCGGCCAACAACCCCGTGCTGCTCGACCTGCTGCAAAGCCTGGTGGCAGCCCAGTTCTACGGCTATGACGATCTGCTCGTGCTGCCACAAGACTGGCCCGCTTACAGCGATCAGGAGTCGGGGTTTGTGTTCAAACACCCGGCGGAGTGGGAACTGGTAGCGGGTGGGTTGGGCCGCCCGGTGACGTTCTCCATCCCCGGGCTGGATGGCAAAAACCTGGTGCGGCTGTGGACCGTCCCGAACGTGTCGATCGACTCGGAGGCAGCCGCTTCAACGTGGGTAACGGATGCTGAGCCGGACGCTCAGATCGTGGGCGCGCTGCCACTGACTCACGAATGGGATGGCGGCTATCGCGTGGCGTATACGTTCACGGACACGGCGGGCAACACGCACAGCGCGCTGACCGTGCTGCTCAACGATGACGCGGGCACGCTGTTCATCGCCAACTTGCAGGCCGAGCCGCCCGATGTGGATTTGCTAGGCGGCCAGGACCTCTCCGACGCTTACGCGACGGCACTTCAGTCGATGACGAGCGGCTTCATTGTCCTGCCAGACGAAACGCGCCAGCTTCCATCCGTGCAGTAACATTCCGCTCACCCCGCCCTGAGATACACAAAAAAAGACCGCCGGAAAAGTCATCCGGCGGTCTTGGCGTGCCTGGAGGGATTCGAACCCCCGGCATCTTGCTCCGTAGGCAAGCGCTCTATCCACTGAGCTACAGGCACAGGTCAGCGTGGCGATGATCATAGCACAGCCCCAGTCACTTGACAAGAGCTTTTTCATGGAATTGGAAGGGCGGCTGAGCGGCGTGGTACAATCCAGACCACGCAGAATTCGAGACCTTCAGGTGAGATCAGAATGGGAAAAACCATGCACATTCTTGTATCGAATGACGATGGCGTCAACGCGCCCGGCATCAAGGCGCTGGCCGAAGCGATGCTGCCCTTTGGAAAAGTGACCGTCGTCGCGCCCATCGAAAATCGCAGCGCGATCGGTCACCGCAAGACCATGCACAAGCCGCTGCGCATCGACCGCGTGCCGTTCGGCGTGCCGGGCATCGAAGCCTACGCCACCTCAGACTCGCCCTCGGATTCGGTTGCAGTGGCGCTGCTGGGACTGGTTCCCGGCCCGATCGATCTCGTGGTGTCGGGCATCAATCGCGGCGCGAACATGGGCCAGGACCTGACGTACAGCGGCACGGTCTCGGCCGCTTTCGAAGCCGTGATCGGGCACAAGCCCGCGATCGCATTCTCTCTGGCCGATAGCGCCGATGATGCCGACTACAGCCCTGCCGCGGCGGTCGCGCGGCAGATCGTCGGGCAGGGCTGGTACCGCCATCTGCCCCCGCTGACTTTGCTGAATGTCAATGTTCCCCCGCTGCCGCTGGATCAGATCAAGGGCTTCAAGATCGTGCGGCAGGGGCTGCGCACCTACAACGATGAACTGATCACGCGCATCGATCCTTACGGGCGTCCCTATTACTGGATCGGCGGCACGCCGCCCAGCGGTGATACCACAGAAGAAGGCACCGATCTGTGGGCCACGCATAACGGCTATGTCTCGCTCACGCCGATTCACATGGACATGACGAGCTACGCCTTCATGGAACAGATGGCGGGCTGGGACACCGAACATCTGCGTCCCGGTAAAGAGGATTAACCGGCAGGGCATCCCCTGAGCGCCAGTGTGCGGTACAATACGAATGATGGTCGAGAAGTCACAGGAGCCTTCGTCGATGAAAACTTTCGTTGTCGTAGGGGTTGTGCTGGGGCTGGCACTCGTGCTGGTCGCGACAGCCTGCACCGCCCAACAGCGCGACGCGCTGCTCTCGGCGGCCATGCTGGCCACCCCCAACGCGAGTCCGGCCACGCCCCCACCCGTTCCCATGCCGAGCGAAACGCCAGCCTTTAGCGCGATCAGCGTTCCGACGCTGGCCCCGCCCGTGTCGGGTCCTATGGCGACCCTGACCGCGATCGCACCGATGTTTGCTACACCCGTGCAAAACACGGAGCCGTACACTATAGTGAATCGCGGTGTCCCGCATTTCATCGAGTTTCACGCGTGGTGGTGAAGTGTTTGCAACTCCATGCGCTCGTCCGTGAGACAACTCGAAGAAAAGTACAGCGACCGGATCGATTTCCATTCCTTGAACGTCGATCAAGTGTCCACCAATGCGTTGGCCGCTAAATATAACGTCGTAGGGATTCCCATGTTCGTGCTGCTGGATGCCCAGGGGCAGTTCGTGAAAGCGCTGTTGGGCTACCAGACCGACGATCAACTTGAGGCTGCCATTACCCTGTTATTGGATGGTCCCTAAAGGCTGAAGCTCACCGCAGAGAACGCGGAGGAAAACAAGAGAAATCACATTCCTCTCCCCTTCTCCGCGCTCTCCGCGACCTCTGTGGCGAATCGCTTTCCGCCCATCCGGGGCTTGTTACGACCCCAGGCTTATGCTACAATGCTCCGCCGGGCACGCGCATTGGGCGCGGCCCAAAAATCTCACACATCGGGACTTTGCCGGTGTTGTCCGGTCGGGCGCCGGATTGACGGCAAAGGATGAACGGTGTGAACGCTCAAACACAATTCAGGAGGAAAGTGTTCCATGCCCGTAATCTCAATGAAATCACTGTTGGAAACTGGTGTTCACTTCGGGCACCGCTCTCGCAAGTGGAACCCCAAGATGAAGCCGTACATCTTCACCGAACGCAACGGCATCCACATCATTGACCTGCAGCAGACGATCGTTTTCATCGACGAAATCTACAATCAGGTACGCGAAACAGTGGCCGACGGTGGCTCTGTGCTGTTTGTCGGGACCAAGCGCCAGGCGCAAGAATCGATCGCGCAAGAAGCCCTACGCTGCGGTATGCCCTTTGTCAACCAGCGCTGGCTGGGTGGGACGCTCACCAACTGGCGCACCGTCCGGGGCCGCCTGGATACCATGAAGATGTTGGAACGCCAGCGCGATGAGGGCGTTTTCGAACAGCTCACCAAGAAAGAACGCCTGCTGCTCGACCGCAAGATGGAACGGTTAGAGCTGCGTTTCGGCGGTATGCGCGACATGACCCGCCTGCCCGATATGATGTATGTGGTCGATGTACGCCGTGAAGAGACCGCGATCAAAGAAGCCAATATCCTGGAAATCCCGGTGATCGCCCTGGTCGATACCAACTGCGATCCCGACCCGATTGATTACATCATCCCCGCCAACGATGACGCGATCCGCGCCATTCGCCTGCTGACCAGCAAGATGGCCGATGCCGTGCTGGAAGGTATTGCCATGCGCAAGACCCGCATGGACGACGATGAAATCGGTGAAGGCGACGTAGATTTCGCTTCCGTGATGGCCGACGCCGACGACGACGAAGCCTATCTCGGTGAAGCCACCCTGGCGAAGCTGCGCAGCGGCGATCTGGACTTCATCGACGGCGAGGATGAGGACACCGAAACCGTAGTAGAGAGTGAGGAAAAGTAAGCGATGGCGATTTCCGCAAAGATGGTCAAAGAACTGCGCGACTTGACTGGCGTCGGGCCTTTGGATTGCAAGAATGCTCTGGAGCAGTTTGACGGCGACATGACCAAAGCCGCCGATTACCTGCGCGAAAAGGGTATGGCGAAGGCCGCCAAAAAAGCAGGCCGCGCGACCAACGAGGGCATCGTTCACGCCTACGTGCATCACAACAACCGGCTCGGGGTGATGCTGGAGCTCAACTGTGAGACGGACTTCGTCGCGAATACCGACCAGTTCCGCACTCTGGCCAACGACATTTCGCTTCAGATCGCCAATCTTGGCGCGCAGTACGTCAAGCGCGAAGATGTCCCCAGCGCCGTCGTCGACGCCGAGCGCGATTTGCAGCGCCGCCGCGCCCTGGACGAAGGCAAGCCCGAAGCCGTCCTGGACCGCATCATCGATGGCCGCATGGCGAAGTTCTACGAAGACCTGGTGCTCTTCGAGCAGCCATTCATCAAGGATGACAGCGTCACGATCGGCCAGATGGTGACGCAGGCCATCGCCGACCTGGGCGAGAATATCGCCGTTGGGCGGTTCGCTCGCTTCGCCGTGGGTGAAGCAGCCGGCCCGGAAGAAGAGTAGAGGCCACACGCATGACAGAAGGGGATTAGGGCAGCAAGTCCTAATCCCCTTTTTTGTGCGGCTGTGCGCGTTACGTCGCTTCGATTCTCTGTTCGCGTGAGTTTATCCCGAAAGCGAGGAACACATGACCCCCACAGACTCCCGTCCGGAAGCCCATTACCAGCGCATCGTGCTCAAGCTGAGCGGCGAAGTGCTGGCCGGTCCGCAAGGGTTCGGCATTGATCCCGACCAGGCGGCGATCATCGCTGCGAAGATCAAGGCCGTGTTCGATCTAGGCATCCAGGTCGCGCTCGTCATCGGCGCGGGCAACCTGTGGCGCGGCAGCATCGGCGTGGGACGCGGCATGGCCCAGGCGACCGCCGATCACATGGGCATGATTGCCACCGTCATGAATGGGCTGGCGCTGCAAGATGCGCTGGAACGTGAGGGGGTTCCCTCGCGCGTACAAACGGCCGTCATGATGAACCAGGTCGCCGAGCCGTACATCCGGCTGCGCGCCATCCGCCACATGGAAAAAGGCCGCGTGGTGATCATCACCGGCGGGACCGGCAATCCCTATTTCACCACCGACACTGCCGCCGCCTTGCGCGGGATGGAGGTACAGGCGGACGTGATCATCAAGGGCACGCAGGTCGACGGCGTCTACACCGAAGACCCCAAAAAGAATCCGGACGCCAAACGCTTCGACCGCCTGAGCTATTCTGACGCAATCAAGTACCGCGTGCGCGTCATGGACCTGACCGCCATCACGCTATGCATGGATCACCATCTGCCGTTGATCGTGCTGAATATCTGGGATGAGCACAGCCTTCAAGACGCTGTCCTGGGCAAACCTGTCGGCACGCTGATCGATGGCGAATAATCGTCATTCGTCCCAGTCCATCGCCTGTGAACGAAAACGCGCCCGGTTGGGCGCGTCTGTGTTTTTCATGGTCGGATCTCGTCCCGTGTCACCACTCAAACGGGGACGAGGGCGCGTCGCTGGAGTTGTCGGAACCACCTTGGGAGTCTTCTTCGGCATCCACCCAGGTATCGGACGCCGGGGTGTCAGAGTCTGATTCGTCCGGGCTGGTCACGATATGCGCCGACATAAGCGGTTGTTTGACACTGCCCCCCGCGCCATCTTCAAGCAGCACGTAGCCCTGTTCGCGCTCCATGAAGTTGTAGAAAGACAGCATCTCGCTGTTGATGCGCTGCGCGAGATGATCGCGCAGCGTGAAGCCCTGGACGGGCGTGGTGATGATCACGAATTCTTCGGTGTTGTTGTGATGGCCGACAAAATCGTCGGCTCCACCGTATTCGTTCACCAGTTGCAGGATCAGGTTTCCGGCGAAGCGCAGCGCCTCGTTAGCGGTGACAAACCCGTACAGGTCACGAAACGCGCCGAACCCATCGATTTTCACATCGATGCGATACCAGCCCTGCTCGTCTTCGAGGGCGTCCAACCGCTCGCGGATCAGGCGGCCCGTAGGCAGCCCGGTACGCGGTTCGGTGAGTCCTTCGCGTTCGGCCCGACGCAAGGCGTTGCGCACGCGCAGCGCCAGAATATCGAGGTCGAGCGGTTTTTCGATGAAGTCGTAAGCGCCCTCTTCGAGGATTTTATTCTGCAGCACCAGCTCGCTGTGCCCGGCCATCACCATGACCGGAATGTGGGATGTGCGAGCCGTATCGCGCAGTGTGCGGAGTGTTTCCAACCCTGAGATAGTGTCCATCCGTGAGGCGAGCAGAATCAGGCTGGGATGCTGTTTCTGGGCCAGGGTCAGACCGTCCTGGCTCGACCTGGCCGAAAACACCTGGTAGCCTTCCGCCTTGAAATACTGGGCGAGGGCCTCAACCAGCGGTGCATCGGTATCGATGATCAACAGCCGGGCAGATAACTTTTCTGGACTCACAGGCTCACCCTTTTGGACTAGTCTGCACTGTCGTTGAGCACGGCCTCAACCCGAAACTGGCCATCCGCCGCGTCGGCCGCATTAGCGAGTGCGTCATCGCGCGGCAGCGATGGGCGGGCCGTGTCCGGGCGCAGCCGGTTGCGCAGCGGCAGCACCGAGGCCGTGGGAGGAATCGCGTCCGTATCGACTTCTTGGAGCCGCCCGGCATAATTCAGAATCTCCGAGAGTTGGGCGGCAAACAGCTCGATCTCGTCGTCCGTGAGCTGGAGCTTGGCCAGTTCGGCAATGTGTTCAACCATAGCGCGGTCGATATTCAAGACGTTCTCTCCAGGGTCGGTGCCATCGCGGTTAGGCGGGATTATAACCCAGGCGGCGCGCCACGCGAAAGTAAAATCTAACGTCCCTTATCCAACGTTCATTCGCCAACGTCCCCCGACTTGTGTACAACATTACGGTAGACCACACGCTTCATCAGCCGCCACGAGGAGGCAAAACCATGATTCTAGTAACCGGAGCGTCCGGGTATGTGGGGAACAACCTGGTACGCCGGTTGGTCGCGCTAGGCGAACCGGTGCGCGCCATGGTACACAGCCCAGACAAAGCCGCCGCACGTCTCGCGGACGTGCGCGACCGCGTCGAGATCGTGCGCGGCGACGTGATGCAGCCCGAGACGCTGGCCGCCGCGCTGGACGGTGTGAGCGCCGTTGTGCATCTGGTCGCCATCGCCATCGAGCGCGGTGATCGGACGTACGAGCGCATCAACACGCAGGGCACGATCAACATGGTAGACGCCGCCCAGGCGGCAGGTGTGCGGCGCTTTATCAACATGAGTCAAAACGGGGCCGACAGCGCCTCGCCCTTCCGTTTTCTGGCGAGCAAAGGTCGCGCTCAAGACTATGTCGCCGCCTCCCGCCTGGACTGGACCGCGCTGCGACCGTCCGTAATCTGGGGGCCGCAGGACGAATTCGCCAACGTGCAGGCCCGCCTGATCAAGCTCACGCCGCTGATCTTTCCCATCGTAGGCGACGGACAGGCGCTGTTTCAGTTGGTCTGGGTGGGCGACGTGGTCGAGGCGGCCGTCAAGAGCCTGCACGACGACGCGACGATCGGCCACGAATACTGGCTCGGCGGGCCGGAAATCCTGACCTATGAAACCATCGTGCAACGCGTGTTAGAAGCGCTGGGCACACGCCGTCTCACGCTCAAGGTGCCAGTTCCGTTGCTGCGGCCCGTCGTCATGCTGATGCAGGCCACGCTGCCCAATCCGCCGGTGACGATCAGCTTGCTGGACATGCTCAAAATCGAAAACACCGTCGCGGTGAACGCGCTGACCGAGACCTTCGACATCACGCCGCGCCCGTTCACGCCGGAAAATCTGGGCTACATGCGCGGCTTTACGGTCATGGGATCGTTGCGTCGGCTCTTCGGCCAGACCACCGCCGACGAGAACGTCTCGGATTAATCATTTTACAGAGTGAGTCACCAGCGCGCTCAGTGCCCACACTCAGGGAGCTACCAACGATGTCCACCCACCACGACGAAGTGACCGAACAATGCAGCGTCACATCTTTTACTGCCGGGGAACAAGTCTTCGGCTCGATGAAACCGCATCCGATCTGGTTCTTGCTGGAATACGAGGGCCGGTGGGAGTCGGACGCGTTCGAAAACAGCGATCTGCCCGCGCCAGTCAAAACGCGGCTGGTCGAACAGATGGACTCCGTCCGCGCGCACCTGCTGGTGATCCGGCAGAAACCGCGCGTGGTGGACTACGCAGGGATAACGTTCTTCGTGGCGCTGACGCGCGAGCACGATCCCGCGCTGTACGAATTCCATCTTAGCAGCTATGAAGACCTGCTCACGCTCGATCTCGCCGCGCTCTGCGCCGGAGATGCCGCCTTTGACGCCCACCGCCGGACCGCGCCGCTCTTCCTGGTCTGCACGCATGGCCGCCACGATCGCTGCTGCGCGCGGCACGGCGTCCCGGTGATCGAACAACTGGCGGCCCACGTCCCAAACGCGGCCTGGCAAAGCTCGCACATGGGCGGACACCGCTTCGCCGCCAACATGCTGTGCTTCCCGCACGGCGTAAACTACGGGCGTGTCACGGCGGAGAACGTGCTTTCCCTCACCAGCGCTTACAGCGCGGGCCAGCTTGTCCCGGCACATTACCGGGGCCGGGCCGCGTATACCAAACCTATCCAGGCGGCGGACTATTTTCTGCGCATGGAAACGGGAATCGACGGGCTGGAGGCGTTCACACTTCTGGACGCGGCCCGCACGCCGGAGGGTTGGCGCGTGCGCTTCGCGGATCAGCAGAAAAACACCGCGCACACCCTGACCCTGGTCGAAGACCCGGAAGGCGTGCGCGTGTTGGCAAGTTGTGGCGATGTGGAACTGAGTTCCTACCCGCAGTACACGCTGGCAGGTTACGAAACGGCCCCGCTGGCTTGAGTCGCGTCGAGCACCGCGCGCTGCGATCGGCGTCGGCGCAGGTATTTTTCAGCCTCCACCGCCGGGAACACCGATCCGGCCAGCAGGAAGCAACCGATCAGCTCGACGGCACCCAATGAGCGCGTGTCCATGATGTTTTGGGCAAACGGCGCGTAAACCACGACGAGCTGCAGCCCGGCGGTGAGCATCACTGCCACCCACAACAGCGGGTTACGGCGCAGCGGCGTCTGCCAGAACGAGGCATCTCCGCCGTGTATGGCAGACACTTCGAACACCTGTGACACTGCCAGCACGGTGAACGCGATCGTCCGCGCGAAGGCCAGGGCTTCCTCGCTGGGATTGGTCAGGTTGCCGCCGTGACGGCTGATGCCCCACACGAACCCGATCAGGGTACACGCGCCGATCCACAACCCGACCCAGATTACATGCAGGCCGACCCCGTGTGCGAAAATACTCTCTTTGGCCGGGCGCGGCTGGCGTTTCATCACGTCGCGTTCGCTCGGCTCGAAGCCTAACGCTACCGCGGGCAGACCGTCCGTCACAAGGTTGATCCACAAAATCTGAATCGCCAACAGCGGCACGCGCAAGCCCATCACCAGCGCGGCGAACATCGTCACGATCTCACCGGTGTTGGTGCTGAGCAAGTAGCGAATGAATTTGCGGATGTTGTCGTAGATCGTGCGGCCCTCTTCGACCGCGGCCACGATCGTTGCGAAGTTGTCGTCGGTCAGGATCATATCCGCCGCGCCCTGGCTCACGTCTGTGCCGGTGATGCCCATCGCCACGCCGATATTGGCCTGCTTGAGCGCGGGCGCGTCGTTCACGCCGTCGCCGGTCATGGCGACGATCTGGCCGTGCGCTTGCAGCGCTTCGACCACGCGCAGCTTGTGTTCGGGCGACACCCGCGCGAATACCGGCGTATGCAGCACGACCGCGCGCAAATCTTCCGCGCTCATCCGGTCCAGTTCGACGCCGGTCAGCACTTGATCCCCCGCGTGCATAATGCCCAACTGCTGCGCGATCGCCGCCGCTGTGAGCTTGTGATCGCCCGTGATCATCACCGCACGGATGCCCGCTTCTGCCGCGACTTTGACGGCCTGTTTGGCTTCTTCACGCGGCGGGTCCACGATACCGACCAGTCCGAGCAGCGTCAGGTCGCGCTCGACCGTCTCCGGCGTGATCGTCTCCGGCACTTCGGGCAGCGCCCGGTAGCCGATTCCAATTACGCGCAAGCCCTGGCTCGCCATGCGCTCGATCTGGGCGCGCCACGCGTCGCACCGTTCCGAGGTCAGCGGCGCGATTGTTTCCGGCAGGGCTTCATGCGATGCCCAGGCCAGCAGTTGATCGGGCGCGCCCTTGGTAAACGATACAAACGCCGCCTTCTCGAATAACTCGGCGGTGTAATGCCCCTTCAGCGCGTGGATCGTGGTCATGGCCTTGCGCTCGGACGAAAACGGCAGCTCAGCGCGGCGCGGCAGATCGTTTTCAAGCACGGAGCGTTTCCACCCGGCTTTTTGCGCCGCGACCAACAGCGCGCCCTCGGTCGTATCGCCGACGATCTCCCAGGCGCCGTCCGGCTGAGATTGTTCTAAAAAGGCATCGTTACACAGCGCCCCGGCCTGTAAGAATCCGCGCCAGGACGTGATCGTCCACCACGTTGATACCATGCTTGCCCTCATAAAAACCCCCGGCGGGGTCGTAGCCGATGCCGCTCACGGCGACGTCGTCGCGGCCTGGCAAGGCGATCTGGGTGGCGGTCATCTCGTTGCGGGTCAGCGTGCCGGTTTTGTCCGAACAGATGACCGACACCGCGCCCAACGTCTCGACTGCCGGCAGCTTGCGGATCAGCGCCCGGCGGCGGATCATGCGCCGCGCGCCCAGCGCCAGCGAGATCGTAATCACGGCGGGCAGCCCTTCGGGGATGGCTGCCACGGCGAGGCTGATGGCCGTCAGGAACATCTCTTTGACATCTTCGCCGCGCAATACCCCCGCGCCAAAGACCATCACGCACACCACTAACGCCGCCGATGCCAGGATGATGCCCATCCGTTCCAGCCGTTCCTGGAGCGGCGTGCGGCCCTTCTCGACCCGCTGAAGCAGCGCGGCGATCGTGCCAAGCTGCGTCCGAAGTCCGATCGCGGTCACCATCAGCACAGCGCGCCCATACGTCACCGCCGTGCCCATATACGCCATGTTGCGCCGTTCGGCCAGGGCGGGCGGCGGATCGCTGGCGGGCATGGCCTCGGCGGTTTTGTCCACCGGGACCGACTCGCCCGTTAGCGCGGCTTCGTCGATTTGCAGATTCACCGATTCCACCAGCCGCCCATCGGCGGGAATGCGATCCCCGGCTTCGAGCAGCACCACGTCGCCCGGCACCAGATCGGTCGCGTCGATCTCGTGGACGTGCCCATCGCGCCGGACACGCACATGTGGCGTTTGCATCGCGCCCAGCGCGGCCAGCGCCTGCTCAGCCTGATATTCCTGCACGAAGCCCAGCACCGCGTTGAGCACGACGATCGCCAGGATCACAACCGCGTCTTTGGTATCGCCGATCACGATCGAGATCAGCGCGGCGGCGATCAAGACCAGCACCATCACATCCATAAACTGCCCTTTGAGGATGTCCCAAATGGATGTCTCATCCCCGCTGGGCAGCTCGTTCTTGCCGATTTCGTTCTGGCGTTGCGCCGCGTCGGCGGCGGGAAGTCCGTTTTCTAAATTCGAACCAAGCTGCTGCACAACCTCTGTGGCGGAGAGCGCGTACCAGTGATCGGTCGTCTTCGCTGCCATAGCGTGATCGCCCCTTTCAGCGCGCCGTGACCGGCGCCATACGGCCGATAACACCCGGTGCGGGTGCCATTTACTGCGCTTTATAATGCAGTACGGATTGTAGGGCAATCGCCTCGTTCGGAGAACCCCTCGCCGCCCCCTAATGTTTAGGGGTTTAACGCGCGGCGGGCGAAGCGTCCCGCCAGCCAGATCGCACCCAGCGCCGCTACCAGAAAGACCGCCACCACGCTGTACGCGTTGCGTATGGCGATTTCATCTGCCAGCGATCCGAGCACCTGCGGCGTGACGAGAATCGCCAGCCCGGCCGCCAGCGTGATCCGGCTGCTGGCGGCATCCGCCTGGCGCGGGGTCACTACCCCGCTGGCGGCGGACAGCGTCAGCGGGAACAGGTTGGCCACGCCTAGCCCGGCAACAAACATCCCCGCCACATTGATCAGGGCCACCGGGGCCAGCCAGAAGGGGAAAAAGCCGACCAACGCCACCAGCAGCGCCAGCGGCAGCAGGCGACCTACCGGCACCGTGCGCGACAGGCGACTCCCCACCGCGCGCCCGATCACCATCGCCACGAAGAACACGCTGATCAGAGTGGAAGCGTTCACCTTGCTAAGGCCCACCGACGTTTCGAGAAAATCCGCGCCCCAAAACACGATGCACCATTCGACCGAAACGCCCAGAAACACGACCAGCCAATACGCCCAAAAGACAGATGGCAGGGCGCGCGGTGCCGGACTCGTGACAGCCTCGGGCTCCGGGTCGGCGGGCGGGATCGGCACGCGGCGGAACATCGCCAGCAGCAGTCCCCACGCCGCGACACCCACCACCAGCGCCGATCGCCAACCGGCCCCTACACGCTGAAGACTGCCCACCATCACCGGGGCGAGTCCCGCGCTGAAGCTGGCCCCGATATTCGACTCGGTGAGAGCCACCGCGCGCCGCGCACCGTGTCGCGCTGAAAGCACGACCTGAACCATCGCCATGACGAGTGTGCCCGGCAGGCCCATCAGCAGCGCGGCAAAAATGGTCAGCGCGGGGTGATGCGCGCTGATGAAGATCAGCGCCCCAGCGCACATCCCGGCTCCGCCGCCCCACAGCACTGTGGCGCGGCCCCAACGCGCCGCGAAGCGCTCGCCCAACGCCCCGGCCAACACCATCCCCAACGCGAAGGCGCTCAGGTGCAGGCCCGTCACGGTATAGCTGAGGCCCAACTCATCGCGCAAAAAAGGCATCAACGGCCCCAGCGCTGTCTGCATATATCCGAAGAAAGCCAGCATCGCATACGCGAGCCAAGTCAGCCGGTCGCGCTCGAACGGGAGTGAGGGAGAATCAGTTGAGGAAGACATCACGCCGCCTGACGGGATGAGCAGAATCAAACGGCGTTGAGTATACCGGGTTCCTGTAGGATGGGGGCGGGCCTAAGTGTCGCTGCCGCCGGGTGCCGGAAGGTCAGGCGCGGCAGCGTCCTCCTCGGGCTTCTTGGGATCTGGCTTCACCAGATAGGCGAACGCCAGACCGATCACGCCAAAGCCGATGATGCGGATGCCGGTGCTGCGCTGGTTGAAGGCGTCTGCACGGTCGTTTAGGAACTGACGTTCCTGCTGCTTCATCGGGGCCAACATCTGCGCAATAAGGTCGATTTCTGCTTGGCTGGCACCGGTCAGATCGGGTTTCAGTTTGCCATCGGCTTCATCGATCTTTTTGGGATATTGCGCTGTGAGTGCGTCGATCTGTGCATCAATTTTGTCAACATCCTTGGATTTGCTCCTGTAGTCGATCTGCCCGGTAATCGCCAAAAAGGCCCCGACGGCGATCACGGCGACGCTGAGCGCGAAAATGACCCACATCAGCGTGCGGCGGCGCTGATCGTCGGCCCAAAACGTGCGTACGGCTGAAAAAGGCGCTTTGAGTGTTTGCATAGTGTGCGTACCTTGCTTAAGAACGATTACACCCGAACCAATAAGACACAACCTGTCCACTACGCGGCCTGTGTTCAGGATAGTCAGGTCACAACGTAGGTTACCAGTATAGCAATTGAACAATTTTTGTCACATTGCACACCACAGAAAACATGGTATATAATAACTCTCGACGTACAACAGACCCTTCTTCCCTTATGAGGGTGAGGAGCGGTGTGTTGTTGTTTAAACACGGCACACCCTCTCCGCAACGTTGTACATCTTTTGGTCTGAAAGGAGGCACCTCAAAGCGAAGCTGCAAGCAGGTCCATTCACACCAAGAGGCGATTGCGGCCAGGCCGGCAGTGGCAGTCACGTGGTTTCTGGCGGGTTGCCGATCGATCGTTCGAGATAGATTTTTCATAAAGTTACACCACAATAAGGAGTTCTGAAACCATGTCCAAGAAGCGTACGCTCGTTGTTATGTTGTTGGTCGTTGGCATGCTGCTGACTCTGGTCGGCGGCGCGGCGGCCAAGCAAGAAAAGCCCAAGTTCTTCCTGATCGCCCACGGTGGCCCCGGCAACTCGTTCTGGCTGGTCGTTATCAAGGGTATGGAAGACGCGGCCGCATTGATGAATGTTGATGCGACCTGGCTGGGCGCTGACACTGCGTCCAACGAAGCGATGGTCGGCTTCTGGGATGACGCGCTGGCCGCCAACCCGGATGGCATCGGCACGACCGAGCCGGTCCCGGCCCTGATCGAAGACGCCGTGAACCGTGCTGTGGATGCTGGTATTCCCGTGATCGCCTTCAACACCCAAGACACTCGTCCGGCTGGCGAAGCGCTGCCTCACCTGTTCTACATCGGCTCGAGCGAATTCCTGGGTGGCCAGGAAGTGGCCCGTCGTCTGTTGGCGGACCGCGACATCACCGGCGTGCTGTGCCCGATCCAAGAAGTTGGCCACACTGGCCTCGAAGCACGCTGCAACGGTGTTGAGAGCGTCATGGCCGAGCAGGGTATCGATGTTGTGCGCTTCACCATCAGCTACAACGTCCCCGAGTCGGCTGGCCTGATCGGCGATGCCTTCGCCGCCAACCCTGGCTTCAACGCGATCGTGACCCTTGGGCCCGATCCCGCGGCCTCGTACTACCAGTACGCTGAAGAAAATGGCGTGACCTCCGACCAGGTCGTGCATGCCACGTTCGACACCAGCGTCGCGATCTTCGAGCACATTCAGTCTGGCGTGACCCTGCTGTGCATCGACCAGCAGCCGTACGTCCAGGGCTTCGAAACCGTCGTCTGGCTGTTCCTGAATAGCCAGTACCTGC
Source organism: uncultured Chloroflexia bacterium (assembly GCA_963826505.1). Lineage (GTDB taxonomy): Bacteria > Chloroflexota > Anaerolineae > Aggregatilineales > Aggregatilineaceae > CAWGXG01. The sequence continues at coordinate 974,625 of CAWGXG010000007.1, read as the reverse complement.
TCAAGCCCGCCAACGATATCTACACCGGCCCGAACGTTGTGGACGCCAGCAATGTCGCCCGCGTGATCGAACTGAACGCCGCCGGCTATCGTTAAACCTTGACCGTTTAGTGGTCGCGCATGGGAGGGGCTGCTTGGCTCCTCCCATGTTTTCAATAGGGTGAAGTCAACTAAAGACACCAAAGTACATTAAGTGCTTAGAGGGGACGCTGAGCTTTGGCCAGGGAAGAATCTTTAGTCAAACACCAGCAGGGACGCAACCGGCTCGTCGCCTATGTTGAGCATACGCGAGAGATTCTCAGCCGGTCATCCGAATCCGGCGCGATCTTCGGGTTCCTGTCTGTTCTTATTTTCTTCGTGATCGCCACTGCCGTTGACACAGGCTGGCCGCCGCAAATACTTGACCTTCGATCCATCGCGTCCATCGCTACGAACGCCACCTCTCAAGGCATCATCGCGGTTGGTGTTACGATGCTGATGATCTCTGGCGAGTTTGACCTGTCGGTCGGTTCTATGCTTGGACTGAGCGCGTTGATGTTCATCCTGGCAGCTAACAGCGGACCGGGATCGCTGCTGGAGCTTATCCCTGGTCTCAGCCGCTCGCGGATCGAATCTTGGGGGGTGTCCTACGCAGGCATGAACGGCGTGGCCTCCATCCTGGTGGCGCTCGCGACCGGGGCCTTTTTGGGGTGGATCAACGGCGTGCTGTTGGTCTGGACCCGCATCCCATCGTTTATCGTCACGCTAGGCACGCTCTATATTTACCGCTCGATGATGCTCAACATCATCCCCGGCGGCACGATCGCCCGTTATACCCGCGCTCCAATCGTATGGAGCTTCGATCCCTGGGTGATCATCATCGGGACCGCTATTATCGGGCTGGGGTTGTTGGCGATCTTGTGGCCCACTATCCGCCACTCCTACGGACGGTTGCAAGAAGCGCGCCAAAAAGGCACCAGCCTGTTCGGCCCGCTCTACCAATTGATCGTCAACAGCTTCTTTGCTGGGGCAACGATCGTGGTCGCCGCGTTGGTCATCATTGGGTATTCCGACAACATTGGTCACCCGGTGAAAGCGCCCTTCTTCGACATTCTGAACGGCAAGCTCGATTTCGTCACGGAAAACTTTCGTTCCTCGATTGTGTGGTGGCTGCTGCTGGCAGGTCTATTCACAATAGTGCTCAACCACACGCGCTATGGCAATTCCACATTCGCCACCGGGGGCAACCCCGCGGCGGCGCGCGCACAAGGGGTCAATGTCAATCGCATCAAAGTGTTGAACTTCGTTCTTTCCGGAATGATGGCGGCTACAGCGGGTATCATGGAAGCAGCACGCTTCAAAGTGGTCGAACCGCTGCGCGGCACTGGCTATGAGCTTGACGTTATCGCAGCGACCGTCATCGGCGGGACGCTGCTCACCGGCGGCTACGGCAGCATCATCGGATCTGTGTTGGGTATCCTGATCGCGTTCATGCTCAAGACCGGTCTTGTGCTGATCGGCATCCAGGCGGACTGGTTCCGGGGCGTGCTGGGCATCATCATGATCGGTGCCGTCATTGTTAACACCAATATCAGAAGGCAGAGGTAGCCATGGCTGGGAATGGAAACGGCACTCCTCTCATTTACATGGAGAACATCACCCGGCGCTTCGGCCTGATTGCAGCACTGCGCGACGTCAATTTCACCGTCAATCGCGGAGAGATTGTCGGGCTGTTGGGCGATAACGGCGCGGGCAAATCGACGCTGATCAAGGTCTTGACCGGTGTGCACACACCGTCAGAAGGCCAGATTTATTTCGAGGGCCAGCCGGTGCGTATCCCGTCGCCCAAAGTGGCGCGCCAGTTGGGGATCGAAACCGTATACCAGGACCTGGCGCTGGTCAACTTGATGAGTATCTCGCGCAATTTCTACCTGGGGCGTGCACCGCTGCGCCGCCTGGGTCCGATCAAATTGCTCGATAAAGACCGCATGAATCGCGAAACCGTCGAGGCGCTGGCCGAGATCGGGATCGAAATTCGCCGTCCCGAGGAAGAAGTGCTGCGCCTGTCGGGTGGTGAACGCCAATCGATTGCAATTGGGCGCGCGGCTTTCTTTGGCCAAAAATTGCTAATCCTCGACGAACCGACCTCAGCCCTCTCAGTCGGCGAGACGAAGAAAGTGCTCAGCTACACCGAGGAAGCGAAGCATAAGGGCATGGGCGTGATCTTCATCACGCACAACATCGGCCACGTATATCAGGTGGCCGATCGTTTCACGATCATCAGTCATGGGCACAAAGTCGGCGATTTCATGAAAGACGAGGTCAGCCAGGAAGAAATCTCCCTGATGATCATGGGTGGCCCCATCCCGGAGCGGCTGGCCCCGGTGATCGAAGAACGCGAGGCCAACCTCCGCAGTTTGCGCGAAAGTATGGCGACGGCCTCTGCCCCGGTGACATTGGCGCGCCGCCAGCGTGAACGCCGCCGTAATGGACTGGTGGGGGGTGCGATAGCCATAGTGGCAGTGATCCTGCTGCTGCTGGCTGCCAACGGTGGGGCATTTAGCAGCATCGAGCCAACGGCCACCATGATCCCCAGCCCGACGATTGATATGGCCTCGATCCCGGACGACGTGCTCGCGCTCCAGGATCAGGTCTTGCACGATCCGGACTCGGGCCAGCGCGCGATCGCCGCGGCTAAGCTGGGCGCGGCCAAATATCAACACGCGTCGTCGGTGGACGTGCTGATCCAGGCGCTCAACGACCCGGCGTGGGAAGTCCAGGCAGCGGCAGCCAAGTCCCTGGGCAAGCTGGGCGACCGGCGCGCGATCGATCCGCTGCAAGCGCTGCTGCGCAGTGATTATTCACCTGTGCGCGATGCCGCCTCAGAAACGCTGCAAACGGCCTTTGGCCTGTCGTGTTCTGCGTCGAACGGCTGCAATTAGTTCGTGCCTAACGCCGAACCACGGTATGTGTGATCACAGCCCGACCTGTGTTTCAAAGGCCGGGCTTTTTATTCGGGAATCCGGCGCGCCGTGCCCAGGCGGCGCTACAATAGAGGGCGGGCATGGCAGGTCCGCGCACCGTACCTTACGCTGGAAAAAATGCGCACGTTAAGTTTTATAGATCGCTGTTGGCTGTTTTCGAAGGAGTGCTGCACATGACAGTTGAATTTGGGTTATCACTGCCCGCCGGACCGGCCCCGGATCGTGTCACGCAGTGGATCGAGGATATGGAGGGGGTCCGCGCACAACTCGGCCCGGTCTTTAGCAGTGTGTGGATGACCGATCATTTCTTCTGGGGGGATGCGCCTACCTATGAGGCCTGGACTGTGCTGGCCTACCTGGCGGCACGCTGGCCAGGCGTGACTTTCGGGCCGGTCGTGCTGGGTCAGAGCTACCGCAACCCGGCCATGCTGGCGAAAATGGGCGCGACGCTGCAATGCCTCAGCGGGGGGCGATTGGTGATGGCAGTCGGAGCCGGGTGGAAAGAAGACGAGTATCACGCTTACGGTTTCCCCTACCCCAGCCCTGGAACGCGCGTCGACCAGCTCGAGGACACGCTCGAAATTCTCACGCGGCTGTGGACGCAGCCCGGCCCGGTGACCTATCACGGCAAGCACTATCACATCCAGGGTGCCTACTGCGAGCCGCGCCCCGATCCCGTACCGCCGATTCTGGTAGGCGGCGGCGGCAAACGAACTACGCTGCTGGCGGTGCGCTATGGGCAGATGTGGAATATGCCCGATGCCCCCTGGAGCGAATATTCCAAGCGGCTGGCCTACCTGGCCGAACACTGCGAGACCGAAGGCCGCGACCCGTCTACGCTCCGACTGTCGTGGTTTGGGCGGCTGGCGGTCGGCAAGACGGAAGCCGCCGCGCTGGCGCTCAGTGATGGCAAATGGACCTCAGCGCGCGCGTTTGCGGGGACTCCCGCCCAGGTGGTCGATCTGATGGCACCCTTCGTGGAAGCGGGCGTGGACACGTTTATGGTCGAAGTACTTGGGGCAGAGGATCCGGACGTGTGTGCGCTCGTCACCGAGGAAGTCATTCCCGCCGTGCAGAAGCTGAAGCACTAACACCCTTAACGACTTAGGAGGTAAGCAGATGCAGTACAGAACATTCGGACGTACCGGTTGGCAGGTCAGTGAGATCGGGTACGGCATGTGGGGCATGGCCGGCTGGACCGGCTCAGAAGACGCGCAGTCGCTGGAATCGCTGGAACGCGCGGTCGCGTTGGGCTGCAATTTCTTCGATACGGCCTGGGCCTACGGCAACGGCCATAGCGAGAAGTTGCTCGGCCAGCTCGTGAGCGCCCATCCCGGCCAGCGCCTGTACACGGCCAGCAAAATTCCACCCAAGAACCGCAAATGGCCGTCGCGGCGCGGTTATCGGCTGGAGGACAATTTCCCGCCCGAGTACATCCACGAATACACGCTCAAGAGCCTGGAAAACGTCGGCGTGGACAGCCTGGACCTGATGCAGTTTCACGTCTGGGAAGATGACTGGGCCGGGGACGAGCGCTGGCAGCGCGCCGTGTCGGACCTGACGCGCGAAGGGCTGGTCAAAGCGTGGGGCGTCAGCATCAACCGCTGGGAACCCGCCAACGCGCTCAAAACGCTGCGCACCGGCCTGATCGACGCGGTGCAGGTGATCTACAATATCTTCGACCAGAATCCCGAAGACGAGTTGTTCCCGCTGTGCCAGGAACTCAATGTCGCCGTGATCGCGCGCGTGCCATTCGACGAAGGCACGCTGACCGGCACGCTGACGAAGGACTCGAAGTGGCCGAAAGACGACTGGCGCAGCACCTACTTCGTGCCGGAAAACCTCAATTCGTCCGTCGATCACGCTGAGGCGCTGCGCCCGCTGATCCCGGCGGGCATGACCATGCCGGAGATGGCGCTGCGCTTCATCCTGGCCAATCCGGTCGTCAGCACGACGATCCCTGGCATGCGTAAGCTGCGCCATGTCGAAGCCAACATCGCCACCAGCGACGGCAAAGCCTTGCCCGCCGATCTGATGGCCAAACTGCGCGCCCACCGCTGGGATCGGACGCCAACAGAGTGGTCCCAATGAGCGATTATCCGCGCTTTGATTTGAATGGGCAGGTTGCCATCGTCACCGGGGCCAGCAAGGGCCTGGGCTGGGGGATCGCCAAGGCGCTGGCCCACGCCGGGGCCAAAGTCGCCCTGGCTGCGCGCGACGTGCCCGCCCTCGAAAAGTTGGCGGCGGAGATCCGCGCCGAAGGCGGCGACGCGCTGCCGGTGGCGCTGGACGTGACCAACGTCGCGCACGATTAATGCAGGTGGTCGATCGCGTCGTGCAGCATTACGGCCAGCTCGACATCCTGCTCAATAACGCCGGGTTGGGCTTCAATCACGCCGCGCTGGACGTGACAGAATCCGATTGGGACAGCATGATGGCTGTCAACCTGAAAGGGCTGTTCTTCTGCTGTCAGGCGGCAGGGCGTGTGATGGTGCCGCGCGGCTACGGGCGCGTGATCAATATGAGTTCGCAGGCCAGCGTCGTAGGCATCCGCGATCACGCCGTTTACTGCGCGTCCAAGGGCGGCGTGAACCAGCTCACCCGCGTGCTGGCGCTGGAATGGGCACCGCACGGCGTCACGGTCAACGCGGTCGGCCCGACCTTCATCTACACACCCGGCACGGCGGAGCGACTCGACACGCCGGAGTATTTAACGGGCGTCCTGGCTCGCCTGCCGATCGGGCATGTCGGCTCGATCAACGATGTGGCGGGCGCGGTGATTTATCTTGCATCTCCGGCAGCGGAACTTGTCACCGGGCATATTTTGCTGGTGGATGGCGGCTGGACGGCGCAATAAAGCGATCAGGGGACAGGCAACAGTAAACAGTAAAAACGGAAAAATAATTCACCGCAGAGAGCGCGGAGAGCGCAGAGGAAAGCAAGAGGTTTTCTCCTGTTTTTCCTCCGCGTCCTTTGCGTCCTCCGCGGTGATGTCTTTTTGTGTTTACCGCAGCGCGTCCAGACGGACTCTGCGCACGCGTCAACTGCCCGGCGACTTCGCCTGTGCTGCCGAACGTCCCGCGTCGCGCCACCGCTTCCGCGAAATCGAACACCTGCGCCACGTCCGCAGCGAACACGTCCGACAGCGTGCGGTAATCGTCCAACGTCAGCGCGGAGAGCGGCACGTCCTTGCTTTCCGCCAGCCGGATCGCCTGCCCCGCCAGGCTGTGCGCCTGCCGGAACGGCATCCCCTTATGCACGAGATAATCGGCCAGATCGGTCGCCAGCATACCTTCGTCCAACGCGGCGCGCATCCGCTCTGGGACCAACGTCAGCGTGCTGACCAGCCCGGTCAGCGCGGGCAGCAGGTCGAGCAGCGTGTCGTAGGCGTCAAACAGCGGCTCTTTGTCCTCTTGCAAGTCCTTGTTATAGCCCGTCGGCAGCCCTTTGAGCGTCGCCAGCAGCCCGGCCACGTGCCCGATCAGCCGCCCGGACTTGCCGCGCGCCAGTTCGAGCGGGTCGGGATTGCGTTTTTGGGGCATTAAGCTGCTGCCGGTGCTATAACGCTCATCCAGGCGCACGAAGCCCACCGCCGGATTGGCGAAGATGATCACATCTTCGGCCAGACGGCTGAGGTGCGTCCCCAGCAGCGCGGCGATATACAGGAAATCCGCCACGTGATCGCGGCAGGCGACGGCGTGCAGGCTGTTTTCGCTGGGCGCGTCAAAACCCAGACGCTGCGCCAGCGCGTGACGATCCACCGCATACGGCGTCCCGGCCAGTGCCCCGGCTCCCAGCGGACACCATGCCCGCCATATCTCGGCGAGCACGCCCAGCCGCGTAAGATCGCGCTCCAGCGCCCAGAAATGGTTGAGCAACCAATGCGCAGCCGTCACCGGTTGGGCGGGCTGGAAATGTGTATAGCCCGGCATCAGCGTCTCGACGTGCTGCGCCGCGCGCGCGATCAACGCGTCCATCAACGCCACGACCTCGTTTGCGATGCGGCCCTGCGCCGCCAACAGCCACAGCAGCACGTCCGTCGCGACCTGATCGTTACGGCTGCGCCCGGTGTGCAGTTTGCCCGCCACCGGACCCACGATTTCCGTCAGGCGGCGCTCCACGGCCGTATGGATGTCCTCGTCGCCGGGCGCGGGAGTGAAGCTCCCCGCCGCGAATTCGGATCGCACCTGTTCCAGCCCCGCGATCAGCGCGTCGCGCTCGACCTCGGTCAGCACGCCCGCGCCGGTAGTGGCCTGCGCCCAGGCGATGCTGCCCGTGATATCCACGTCATACAGCCGCCAATCGAAGCGCAGGCTGTCGTTCAACCGGCGCACGGCATCCTCGGTCGGCAGCGAAAAAGCTCCGCCCCACAGCGTCACGATAGACCGCTCCTAGTCGCGCTTGAAGCGCGTGTAATCGGGCTGGCGATAGCGGCTCTTGCCGCTGCCGTCGATGCTCAACAGCGCGTCGACCTTCATCGGCAGGCCGATCAGGTTGATGAAGCCCTTGGCGTCGTGCTGGTCGTAGATGTCCATGTGACCGAACGAGGCGTAATCCTCGCGGTAGAGGCTGTAGGGACTCTTGCGGCCCAAGATGATCGTGTTGCCCTTGTACAGCTTCAGGCGGACGACACCGGTTACGGTCTGCTGCGTCTCCTGGACGAAGGCGTCCAGCGCCTCGCGCAGGCGGGTATACCACATGCCGTTATAGACCAGCTCCGCGTACTTGACGGCCACGAAATCCTTGTAGTGCATGACCTGCTTGTCCAGGCACAGGCTTTCGAGCGCCTGGTGCGCCGCGCGCAGGATAGTTCCGCCGGGAGTCTCGTACACGCCGCGACTCTTCATGCCGACCAGCCGATTCTCGACCATGTCCACGCGCCCGATAGCGTGCAGCGATCCCAGCTCGTTGAGCTTGTCAAAGAGCGGCACCGGGTCCATTTTTTCGCCGTTGATGCCGACCGGAATCCCCTGCTCGAACATGATCTCGACCTCGGCAGGTTCGTCGGGAGCCTCTTCAGGGCTGTTGGTCAGCACAAACATATCTTCTTGCGGGCTGTTCCAGGGGTCTTCCAACGGACCGCCTTCGTGGCTCATATGGAACAGGTTGCGGTCGCGGCTGTAGATGCTCTTGAGCGTCGAGGTGATCGGAACGTTGTATTCTTCGGCATATTCGATCGCGTCTTCACGGCTGCGGATATTCCACTCGCGCCAGGGGGCGATCACCTGAATCTTGGGATTGAGCGCCATCGCCGTCAGCTCGAAGCGCACCTGATCGTTACCCTTGCCGGTGCAGCCATGCGCGATCGCCTGCGCGCCTTCGGCTTCGGCGATCTCGACGAGGTGCTTGGCGATCAGCGGGCGGGCGAACGACGTGCCGAGCAAATAGACCCGCTCGTAGATAGCCCCGGCTTGCAGGGTCGGGAACACGAAATCGGTCAGGAATTCTTCACGCAGATCGCGAATGATCAGTTTGCTGGCCCCGGTCTTGATGGCTTTGGCTTCCAGCCCGTCGAGTTCTTCGGCCTGGCCGAGATCGGCGGTGAAACAAATCACTTCACAGTTGTAATTGTTGCGCAGCCACGTCACGATGATCGACGTATCCAGACCACCGCTGTAAGCCAGCACAACTTTCTTGATGGGTTCCATAGGTTAGGCGTCCTTTCGCCCGAAGCAATAGGGATTAACTCCCACAATATTAGCACGCCGCGCCGAAAGGTCAGCACTTTGTCCGCAGATTGCCCAAAGTCAGCGGGTTTTTTGTGTATTTTTACCAAATGTTTGACGCCCACTTGACCCCCAAGTGCTTGACACATCCTCACCTTTGGTTTAAAGTCATGGACGTTGATGGATGTCACCGCTGTCAAACGTGGTGGCGCATACAGGAAATCGCAAATACATGTCTCGCCGTCTGGGCCTCCTTCTTGTTATTGTCGTCCTCGTCATTATTGGCGGGGTTTTCGGCGTTGGGAGGGCCTAGCCAGTCGGCACAGGCCAGCAAAGGACTAAATAGGAGCCTCCCAACACACGGGAGGCTCTTTTTGTTAGCGTTCAAAGTTATCAAAGTAGACCGAGGAACACACAACACATGCACACGGCACGGCCCACCCTCTCTCTAATTATCGTCATTGTTATGGGCCTCCTTCTCGCTCTAGAGAAGGAGACCCAGCGGGTTGGGACGCGGGTGCCTCGCGCGTGAAGAGCCATCACCAGACGCGAAGCACACCATAAGCCAGGAGGCCGTCCCGACCCAGGGGCGGCTTTTTGTGTTCGCGCACAGATTGACCGGATCAAAAAAGGAATTTGAACACACGCCGCATCTGGATTAGAGATGCGCCACATCTGGACCGAGATCGCCGCTGAATTGTTGATCTGACTAGACCTTTGAACGCGATGTGAGGAGAAGACACGGAATGCCATTACAGAAATCGGAATGGATCTGGCGGAACGGGGATTGGGTTGCGTGGGACGATGCGAAAGTCCACGTCAGCGCGCACGCCCTGCATTATGGTTCGAGCGTATTCGAGGGGATTCGCGTCTACAGCACGCTGCAAGGCCCGGCCTTTCTAGCCCTGGAGCCGCATGTCCGCCGCTTGTTCAACTCGTGCAAGATCGCGCGTATTCCGGTGCCCTACTCCCCGGAGCAACTCAGCCAGGCCATGATTGACACAGTGGCGCGCAACGGGCACGCCAGCTGCTACGTCCGGCCGCTGGTCTTCCGGGGCGGCGAGACAATCGGCGTGGATGGGCGCGCCTGCCCGACCGACGTCGTGATCTTCACGATCGAGTGGGGTCGCTACCTGGGCCCGGAAGCCCTTGAACAGGGTATCGACGCGATGATCAGCTCGTGGCGGCGCATGGCCCCCGACACGCTGCCCGCTCTGGCGAAAATCGGCGGCCAGTACATCAACAGCCAGTTGATCACGATGGAAGCCAAGGACAACGGCTTCACAGAAGGCATCGCGCTGGATGTCAATGGCTACGTGAGTGAAGGCGCGGGCGAGAATATCTTCCTGGTCTTCGGCCAGGAACTCGTCACCCCGCCGCTGGCCGCGTCGATCCTGGGCGGCGTGACACGTGCCTGTGTGGTCGATCTGGCACGCGACCTGGGCTACACCGTGAAAGAACAGATGATCGCCCGCGAGATGCTTTATCTGGCCGATGAGATGTTCTTCACCGGCACTGCCGCCGAGATCACCCCCGTGCGCTCGGTGGATCGTCTGCCGATCGGCGCAGGGAAACGTGGGCCAGTCACTGAACGGATCCAAAAGGACTTTTTCGCCATCACTGCTGGGCAGATCCCAGATCGTTTTGGCTGGATGACACCCGTACACACCGCCGCGCCGGTATCGCCGCGTGGCACGGACCGCTGAGCTTCCACCGACCGGGCTTAGGCCAATAAGCGAGCGACGCAGCAAGGAGAAAGCAACGTGAAACTCACCGGCGCTGAAATTATTATGGAATGTCTGCTCCGTGAAGGCGTAGATGTGATGTTCGGGTATCCTGGCGGGGCGATTTTGCCTACCTATGACGCCATGACCAAGTACCCGCAGCTTCACCACGTCCTCGTCCGTCATGAGCAGGGCGCGGCGCACATGGCCGATGGTTACGCCCGCGCGACGGGCAAAGTCGGCGTGGCGATTGCCACATCCGGACCGGGTGCCACCAATCTCGTGACAGGCATCGCCACCGCGATGATGGACTCGTCGCCGATTGTGTGTATTACGGGTCAGGTCGCGACCGGCCTGATCGGTACGGATGCCTTCCAGGAAACCGACGTCACCGGCGTCACGATTCCCGTCACCAAGCATAATTACCTGGTCTACGATGTGCGCGATCTCGCTTACATCATGCGCGAAGCGTTCCACATCGCGCGCACGGGCCGGCCCGGCCCGGTGCTGATCGACGTCCCCAAAGATGTGCAAAACGCGGTCACCGAGTTCGTTTATCCTGAAGACGAAATCCACCTGCCCGGATATCACCCGGCAGGCGCGGCGGGCGAAGACGAACTTAGCGCCGCCTTACGCCTGATTGAACAGGCCGAACGGCCCGTGATCCTGGCCGGACACGGCATCATGATGTCCGGCGCGACCCAGGAAGTACTCAAGTTCGCCGAGATGACGCAGACGCCCTTCGCGCTCACCCTGTTGGGCAAAGGTGGCTTGCCCGAAGCGCACCCGCTGTCGCTGGGCATGATGGGCATGCACGGCACCGGCCCCGCCAATCTCGCCATCCAAAACGCCGACCTGCTGCTGGCCTTCGGGATGCGTTTCGACGATCGCGTCACGGGCAATCTGAAAACCTACGCGCTCAACGCCAAGAAGATTCACGTCGATATCGACTCGTCCGAGCTGCACAAGAACGTGCACGTCGACGTCCCGATTCTGGGCGATCTCAAAACCGTGCTCAACCAGATGCTGCCCAGCCTCCATTCAATCGAACACAAAACCTGGCTGGGCCAGATTCACGACTGGATGGAAGATTCCGACGAGCGCGACATCGTCAACCAGAGCGTGGGCGAGCGGCTGATCGCGGCGCACGTCATCCACGACATGTGGGCGGCCACCGAAGGCAACGCCGTGGTCGTCACGGATGTGGGCCAGCACCAGATGTGGGAAGCACAGTATTACCCGCACCAGCGCCCCCACACCCTGATCACCTCCGGCGGGCTGGGCACGATGGGCTTTGGCATGCCCGCCGCCATCGGTGCAGCAATGGGTCTCAAGTCCAACAACGTGTGGGCCATCGTCGGCGACGGCGGCTTCCAGATGACCATGACCGAGCTGGGCACCGCCGTACAGGAGCGCGTGCCGATCAAGATTTGCATCTTGAACAATGGCTATCTCGGTATGGTCCGCCAGTGGCAGGAGTTCTTCTACGAGGAACGTTACAACGCCACGCCGATGTACAGCCCGGATTTCGTCAAGCTGGCCGAAGCGTACAACATCCCGGCGCGGCGCGTCACCCGGCGTGAAGAGGTGATCCCGGCCATGGAGTGGGCGGCCAGCGTCACGGACGGCCCGGTCTTGATCGATTTCCGGGTCGAAAAGCACGATGTGGTGTACCCGATGGTCCCAGCGGGAGCCGACTTGGACAAAATGATCCGCCGCCCGCTGCCTTCTCAGAATGCGGTCTAATGTCAGGAGCAAACACGGCCATGAAGCAAACGGTGATAGCACTGGTTGAGAACAAGCCCGGCGTGCTGAACCGGGTCGCCAGCCTCTTTCGGCGGCGCAATTTCAACATCGACAGCCTGACGGTAGGCCGCACCGAGAATCCGTCCATCTCGCGCATGACGATCGTCGTGGATGCCGAAGGCGAGCAGGTCCAAAAACAGCTTTACAAACAGGTCAACGTCATCGAAGTGCAAGAAGTGACCGACCTGCCCGGCGTCAGCCGCGACCTGGCCCTGATCAAAGTGAGCGTGGACAGCCAGTCGCGCGGGGAAGTCGTGCAGCTTTGCGACATCTTCCGGGCGCGGATCGTGGACGCCACGCCGAATTCGGTCATCGTGGAGATCACGGGCGACGAGCAGAAGATCGACAGCATGGTCGAACTGCTGCGCCCGATCGGGATTCTGGAGCTGGTGCGGACGGGTATCGTCACCATGACCCGCGGCGACAACATCCTCGCCCCAACCGATTATAAAGCGCGGCCCATAGGCACCAATGGGCACCGGCTGAGCGTGGTATAAGCCTGATTCTGGTTGACGCAGCGCTAACTAATGTGGCATGACATCGAAACGAGGAAATCACAGTGGCAAAACTCTATTATGACAACGACGCAGACGTGAGCCTGTTGGAAGGCAAGACGGTTGCGATTATCGGATACGGCAGCCAGGGCCACGCCCACGCGCTCAACCTGCACGACAGCGGCGTAGACGTCGTCGTCGGGCTGTACGAGGGCAGCAAGTCGTGGGCGAAAGCCGAATCCGACGGCCTGACGGTGAAGACGGTGGCCGAGGCCGCCGCCGCTGCCGACGTGGTCATGATCCTGCTGCCGGACACCGTCCAGGCGAAGGTTTACGGGGAAAGCATCGCGCCGAACCTCAAAGCCGGGGATACGCTGATGTTCGCGCACGGCTTCAACATTCGCTACGGCCAGATCAAGCCGCCCGCCAACGTGGACGTGAGCATGGTCGCGCCCAAAGCACCCGGCCACCGCGTGCGCGAATTGTATGTCGAAGGCGCGGGCACGCCCGCCCTGGTCGCCGTCGAGCAGAATGCCAGCGGCCACGCGTTGGAGCAGGCATTGGCCTATGCGCGGGCGCTGGGTGCCACCCGCGCGGGCGTGATCGAGACGACCTTTTCCGAAGAAACCGAAACCGACCTGTTCGGCGAGCAGGTGGTGTTGTGCGGCGGCGTCACGGCGCTGGTCAAGGCCGGGTTCGAGACACTGGTCAAAGCGGGTTACCAGCCGGAGATCGCCTATTTTGAGGTGCTGCACGAGCTGAAGCTGATCGTCGATCTGATGTACCAGGGCGGCATGAGCTATATGTGGTATTCCGTCTCCGACACGGCAGAAGACGGCGGCTACTTAGGCGGCGACCGCGTCATCACCGAAGACACCAAGGGCGAGATGCGCAAGATGCTGGACGAAATTCAGGACGGCACCTACGCCAAAAACTGGATCGCCGAAAATCAGGCAGGGCGGCCCTGGTTCAATCAGCGCCGCAAGAACGAGCAGGCACTGCTGATCGAACAGGTTGGGACCGAGCTGCGCGACATGATGCCGTTCTTGAATGCCAAGCACGCACCCAAAGCCGAGTAAGACCGGCTAACACGTCTACACGAGAACTCCGGAGAGGGGGTGATGCGAGTGTCCGAAGATGGCCTTGATGGGCTTACCGAAGAGGGTCTTAAGCGTTTTAACCTAACCAACACAACGACGATTGACACAATACAACAGGAGCAGCGCACATCATGGACGACTCTGGGGTTATGCCCGAAAACACCGTTCGGATTTTCGACACCACCCTGCGCGACGGCGAACAGTCACCGGGCGCAAGCCTGACCAGCGCCGAAAAGATCGACATCGCGCGCCAGTTGGCCCGCATGGGCGTGGACGTGATCGAGGCCGGGTTCCCGGCGGCCTCGCCCGATGACCTGGAAGGCGTGCGACGCATCGCGCGCGAAGTCGGCACAGCCGACGGCCCGATCATCTGCGGGCTGGCGCGTGCCACACACGGCGACATCGACAAAGCGTGGGAAGCGGTGCAAGACGCGGCCAAACCGCGTATTCACACCTTCCTCGCCACGTCGGATATTCACATGGAACACAAGCTGCGCATGACGCGCGAGCAGGTCGTCGTGCGGACGCGCGAAATGGTGACCTATGCTCGCGGGTTTTGCGCGGACGTAGAATTCTCGCCCGAAGACGCCTGCCGCTCCGATCCGGACTTTTTGGTCGAAGTGCTGAGCGTGGCGATCGAAGCAGGCGCAACTACGCTCAACATTCCCGACACGGTCGGCTATATTGCCCCGGCGGAATATTACGCGCTGATGCAAAAGCTCATCCGCGAAACACCCGGCGGTGACGGCGTGATCTGGTCGGTCCACTGCCATGACGACCTGGGGTTGGCCACCGCCAATGCGCTGGCCGGGCTGCAAGCGGGCGCGCGGCAGGCGGAAGTCACGATCAACGGCATCGGCGAGCGCGCGGGCAACACGTCATTGGAAGAGGTCGTGATGGCGCTGCGCACGCGGCCCGCCGTCTACCAGTTGACCACCAACATCGACCCCACGCAGATCACGCGCGCCAGCCGCATGGTGAGCAACTACACCGGCATGCTGGTCCAGCCCAACAAAGCCATCGTAGGCGCGAATGCCTTCAGCCACGAGGCGGGCATCCACCAGGACGGCATTCTGAAGCACCAGGCCACCTATGAGATCATGACGCCGGAATCGGTCGGCCTGTCTCAGAGCAATCTGGTGTTGGGCAAGCACAGCGGGCGGCATGCGTTCCGCGTACGTTTGGACGATTTGGGGTACGAAATGACCGATGCCGAACTGGACCAGGCGTTCCATCGCTTCAAGGAATTAGCCGATAAGAAGAAGACCGTCACCGACGCCGATATCGAGGCGCTCATCGCGGACGAATTCTACGGGCCGGAAGAAGTCTACACCCTTGAGGGCATTCAGGTAGCCTGCGGATCGCTCGGCATGCCGACTGCCACCATCAAACTGCGCGGTCCGGACGGCAAAGAGTACGTCCACGCGGGCATTGGAACCGGCCCGGTCGATGCGACTTACCGCGTCATCGACCAGATCATCGCCGTGCCCAACACATTAGTCGAATACCGCGTCGCCGCCATCACCGAGGGCATCGACGCCCTGGGTGAAGTGACGGTGCGCATCCGTCGCGACGCCAACGGGCGGCGCACCTTTGGCGGGCATGGTGCGGATACAGACATTATTGTAGCCAGCGCCAAGGCCTATATCGCCGCGCTGAACAAGCTGCTGGCCTATACCGGGTATGCCGATCGCGCTCCTGAAGGCGAAGCGGCTACCGTCGGCGTCAAAGCGGCGACTGCTTAACCGGAGATTACGATTAATCACGGGGGCGCGGCATGCGCCCCTTTACGCCCGACCGCACCTGACCGTAACGCTTTGAGGAGCGATGATCATGGCGATCAGAATACCCCGCTACATCCCGCCCGACCCGGCCAAGCAGGATCTGCTGGACACTTTCAGCGCGTCCCCCGAGTCGCAAGCCTGGGCGTTGAACTGGGACGGCCACGCGCTGCATGCGCACACCAATACGCCCGTGCCACCGCCGTCAAGTGCACCTAAACCGAAGCAGGAAGCTCGTTCGTGAGCAGGAGAACCGCATGGGAAAAACATTAGCCGAGAAAATCATCGCCGCGCACGCGGAAGACGTCACCGAAGTCTCGGCGGGCGATCTGGTGACCGTCAAAACAGATGTCGTGATGGCGAACGATGTGACTGCCCCCATCGCGATCGAATCGTTTCAAGCGATGGGCATGACCGAGGTTTTCAACCGTGAAAACCTGATGCTCGTGCCCAGCCATTTCGCGCCGAACAAAGACATCAAAAGCGCCGAACAAACACGCACGCTGACTATGTTTGCCGAACAGCAGCACCTCGATCACCGCTTCCAGGTGGGGCGCGCCGGGATTGAGCACGTCGTCCTGCCGGAGCGCGGGCTGGTCTTGCCCGGTGACCTGGTGGTGGGCGGCGACAGCCACACCTGCACCTATGGCGCGGTCGGAGCTTTCTCAACTGGCATGGGATCGACTGACATCGCCTTCGCGATGGCGACCGGCAAGACGTGGCTCAAGGTGCCCGAAACTATGAAGTTCGTCTATCACGGCGAGCGCCAGCCCTACGTCTACGGCAAAGACATGATCCTGCGCACCATTGGCGAGATCACCGTCGATGGCGCGTTGTACCGCTCGATGGAATTCACCGGACCGGCTATCAACAGCCTGCCCATGTCGGAACGCCTCACCATGACCAACATGGTCATCGAGGCGGGCGGTAAGTGCGGCTTCATGCCCTTCGACGACGTCACACGCGAATACGTTGAAGCGCGGGCCACACGGCCTTACACACCCTACTATGCGGACGACGACGCGCAGTATGTCTCCGTCCACGACTTCGATCTTACGGGGATGGAGCCGCAGATCGCGTGCCCTTATTCGCCGGACAACGTCCACCCGATCAGCGAAGTGGAGCCGGAAAAAGTCGATCAGGTCTTCATCGGGAGCTGCACCAACGGGCGTTTTGAGGATTTGCAGGTCGTGGCCGACATCCTGAAAAAGTCCGGGCGTGAGTTCCACCCGGATGTGCGCGTGATGATCATTCCCGGCTCGCAAGCGGTTTATCTGGCCGCGCTGCGCGAAGGCTGGATCGAGCTGTTCACGATGGCGGGCGGCGCGGTCAGCGTCAGCACCTGCGGTCCGTGCCTGGGTGGGCATATGGGCGTGCTGGCCGGTGACGAAGTGTGCATCAGCACCAGCAACCGTAACTTCCGGGGACGCATGGGGCACCGCGACGCGCGTGTCTTTCTAGCGAACCCGGCCATCGCGGCAGCCAGTGCGATTATGGGGCGGTTGGCGCACCCGGACGAACTATAAAGGGAAACGGCGATGAAACTCGAAGGCAAAGTCTGGAAATACGGCAACAATATTGATACCGACGTGATCATCCCGGCGCGCTATCTCGTGACCACCGATCCGAAGACGTTGGCCGCCCACTGCATGGAAGACGCCGATCTGGCGTTCGCCAAAGAAGTGCAGCCCGGCGACATCATCGTCGGCGGCACGAACTTTGGCTGCGGCTCCAGCCGCGAGCATGCGCCGATCAGCATCAAGGGCGCGGGCGTGTCGTGCATCGTAGCGGAATTGTTCGCGCGGATCTTTTTCCGCAACGCGATTAACATCGGCCTGCCGATCCTGGAAAGTCCCCAGGCGGCGCGTGACGCTCACAAAGGCGACACGCTGAGCGTAGACCTGACCGCTGGCACGATCACCAACCTGCGCACCGGCCAGACCTACCAGGCCAGTCCGTACCCGCCGTTCGTGCTGGAAATCATCAACGCGGGGGGCCTCGTGCCCTACACGCGCAACGTGTTGGGCATTTCGATTAAGGGCTAGCGGAGCGGGCGTGCGCCTGCTCCGCACGGGGCAGGTGCGCGCCGCCGCCGGGTGCTCATCTGCCCCGTGCCGATCACTACTCTTGCAAACAAGCCGAATAGAGAATTCGAAAACGAGGATGCAGATGACCGCCACAATTGAAGTTTACGACACCACTCTCCGCGACGGCACTCAGGGCGAGAACATCGCGCTTTCGGTTGACGACAAACTGAAGATCACTCGCCTGCTGGACGATCTCGGTGTGATGTACATCGAGGGCGGCTGGCCCGGCTCCAACCCCAAAGACGCCGCCTACTTCGAGCGCGTGCGCGAGCTGCCGCTCAAACATGCGCGTATCGCCGCTTTTGGCATGACGTGCCGCGTCGGCAGCCAGCCGGAAGATGATAGCAATATCCTCGCCCTACTGGAAGCCGAAACTCCCGTCGTGACCGTCGTCGGCAAAACGTCGATCCTGCACGTCCGCGACGTGATCCGCGCCGAGCCGGAAGAAAATCTGCGCATCATCCGCGACAGTCTGGCTTATCTCAAGGCCCAAGGCCGCGAGGTGATTTACGACGCCGAGCACTTCTTCGACGGCTACAAGTTGGACGCGGCCTACTCGCTTGAAACGCTCCAGGCGGCGCTGGACGGCGGGGCGGAGCTGCTGGTCTTGTGCGACACCAACGGCGGCTCGCTGCCCTGGGAGATCGAAACTGTCGTGCAGACCGTCGCACAGAAATTCCCCACCGCGCGCCTGGGTATCCATACCCACAACGACGGCGAAATGGCGGTCGCCAATACGCTGGCCGCTGTGCGGCAGGGGGCGATACACGTCCAGGGCACGATCAATGGCTACGGCGAGCGTTGCGGTAACGCCAATCTGTGCTCGATCGTCCCCGATCTCGAAATCAAGCTCGGCTGCCGCTGCCTGCCCGAAGGCCATCTTACCAAGCTGACCGCCGTCGCGCGTATCGTGGCCGAGATCGCCAACATGGCCCCCAATAACGGCGCGGCCTATGTCGGCAAGAGCGCTTTCGCGCACAAAGGCGGCATGCACGTCGCGGGCATTCGCCGCAACATCAACAGCTACCAGCACATCGATCCGGCGCTGGTCGGCAACGAAATGCGCGTGCTGGTGTCCGATCTCAGCGGGCGCGGGAACATGCTCAGCAAGGCGGAAGAATATGGGTTGGACCTCTCCACGCAAGAAGCGCAGGAGATCGTCGCGTTGATCAAGCAGCTAGAAAGCCGCGGCTACGTGTTCGAGGGTGCGGACGCCTCGGTCGCCATGCTGATGCAGCGCCGCCAGCCCGACTACAAGCCGCCGTTCCACCTCGTCGACTTCATGGTGGTAGTCGAGCAGCGCGCCGGGCGCGGGATGTTCGCGGAAGCCGCCGTCAAATTGCGCGTGGGCAGCGAGCAGTTCCACACCGTCGCGGATGGCAACGGCCCGGTCGATGCCCTGGATCATGCCATGCGCAAGGCGCTGACGCCCGTCTACCCGTCGTTGGCAGACTTCCAACTGGCCGATTACAAGGTGCGTATTGTGGACGGCGAAAACGGCACGGCGGCGAAGACGCGCGTGCTGATCGATACCCAGAACGGCACGCGGCGCTGGACCACGGTCGGCGCGAGCACCAACATTATTGAGGCAAGCTGGCTGGCGCTGGCCGACAGCGTCGAATATGGGCTGACACACGTCCTGGTCCACGCTTAAGCGCGGATCGGACTCTCTTTTCTGCACGCTCAGGAGATTTTTCTATGCAAGCGAAGATCGTAACGCTGCCCGGCGACGGGATCGGGCCGGATGTGGTCACCGAAGCCGTGCGCGTGCTGCAAGCCGTCGCGCGCCAGTACGGGCACACCTTCAGCTTCGAGTCGGCGATTATCGGCGGCTGCGCCATTGACGCCACCGGGAATCCCCTGCCCGACGCCACGCTGGACACCTGCGCCAGCGCGGACGCCGTGCTGTTGGGCGCAGTCGGCGGGCCGCAGTGGTCCGACCCGACGGCCCCGGTCCGGCCCGAACAGGGGTTGCTCCGTCTGCGCCAGCACTTTGACCTGTTCGCCAATCTGCGCCCGGTGAAAGCCTATCCCGCGCTGGCCCAGCACGCGCCGCTGCGCCCCGATCTGCTCGAGGGCGTGGATATTCTATTCGTGCGCGAGCTGACCAGCGGCATTTACTTCGGGGATCGCCAGGAGCAGGGCAACGGGTCCAGCGCCTGGGACACGATGCTCTACACGACGGAACAGGTCGAGCGCGTGGCGCGCGTGGCCTTCGAAGCGGCACGCGGTCGGAGCGGCAGGCTCGCCTCGGTGGATAAGGCCAACGTGTTGGCCTCGATGCGCCTGTGGCGGCGCACGGTGAACGCCGTCGCGGCGGACTACCCCGACGTGACGCTCGAACACGTACTGGTGGATGCCGGCGCCATGTACCTGATGCGCGATCCCCGGCGTTTTGACGTGGTGCTGGCCGGGAATATGTTCGGCGACATCTTGTCCGACGAAACCTCGGTGCTGGCCGGGTCATTGGGCATGCTGCCCTCGGCCTCACTCAACGCCGGAACGTTTGGCGTTTACGAGCCGATTTACGGCTCCGCACCGGACATCGCAGGCAAAGGCATCGCCAACCCAATCGCGACCATTCTCAGCGCGGCCATGCTGCTGCGCCACAGTCTGCGCCTGGAGAGCGAAGCCAGTGCGGTCGAAGCCGCCGTTGAAGCGGTGTTGGCCGAAGGCGGTCGCACCGCCGACATCACCGATCCCCAACACCCCGCTATAAGCACGTCGGCCTTTACGGATCGTGTGCTGGCGCATCTCGGCGCGGCCTAAAAGCAAGGCCACAGAGGGGTTTTGACTGTTTTCGGATGCGATTACGCAGCAGGGGAACGTCTGCGGCGGGGGTGGCGCGAGCCAGGCCCGCCGTGTTGATTCCACAGCGCGTAGACAATCCAGCGACGCGTTTTATGGTGGTGGGGGGGCGGATGTTCGATCACGGGCGGCAGACCCCACGCGGCTCTGGCCTGCGTGCAGCGCTCCAGATCGGCGGGATCGTAGCGGACGGTGCCATTATCCCAGTCTATGCCAAATTCACGACACGAGGTCGAGCGCTGGTCATAGATAGAACAGCTTACGGCGTGGCCGACATCACCTTTAAGGGCGACACAGCGGGGATGTTTTTGGTTCGTGCCTTGCATGCAGCGGGTAAACCCGGTCGCCTCTTCGACCATTTCCAGGGGGACGGTGCCACCCTGAGCCGGATCTGCCTCTGCCCAATAAAACGAAACGCGAAAAAACGCACAACATGCACCACACGTCAGACACGGATTCTCAGCCATACTATTTCATCAGGGACCCCCATTCTCACAGGCAACCATGCTCCTATTTTAATGAGATTCGCGCCGGAGGGGGTATGCCAAAAGGTATGCCGGAAAGGTGTACAGGCGCACCCGAACCGGCGATAAGTATCACTCCCAGCACAGGAAAACTGGGGTAAACTTAGGCGGTGCGTCTGCAACCAAAGCGCGCGCATCGGGTGCGTGGAATTGCACACACCTTATGTCGACCAACCTGGGATACGCGAGATCACATAGGAGCCAGTTGCCTTATGAAACATTACATCGCCCTCACCTGCGAAGCGTTAGCGCGCAGCATCTACGCCGAAGCCGCCACGACTCCACATACTGTCTCTGTCCAGTTATATCGCCAGGGGCTGCACAACACCCCCAAACGTCTGCGCGAAACGCTCCAGGAGCAGATCGACGCCGTTCAGCCGGGGGAGTGTGACGCGATCCTGTTGGTGTACGGCATTTGCGGCACGTCCACGTTGGGACTGGTGTCGCGGCATACGCCGCTCGTTATGCCGCGCACGCACGACTGCATCGCGCTTTACCTCGGCTCTCACCAGCGTTACCAGCAAGAATTCGACGCGCACCCCGGCACGTACTGGTACAGCCTGGATTACATGGAGCGCAACGAGCCGGGGTCCAACGTGGCGCTGGGCGCGACGACGATCGGCGAGATGGACGACGTGTATGATGAGTACGTCGAGAAATACGGCAAGGACAACGCCGATTACCTGATGGAAGTAATGGGCGAATGGGGTAAACATTACGAGCGCGCCGTGTATATCGAGATGGGCATGGGTGACGGCAGCGCGTTCGAACAGTTGGCGCGCGACCAGGCCCAGCGGCGCGGCTGGCTGTTCGAGCGCAAAGAAGGCAACCGCCGTATGCTGAAAATGCTGCTTGAACGGCGATTGGCCCGAAGATGAATTTCTGATTGTGCCGCCGGGTCATACCATCCGGCAAACTGGTTTGGACGGACTGATCACGGCGGAAAAGGTGGACACAGACTCATGACGGAAGTGGCATTTCAGCCGATTGGCAGGCGGATCGAGGTCAAACCTGGCAGTACTCTGCTCGAAGCAGCCCAGGATGCCGGGGTAGCGCTGTCAGCGGTATGCGGGGGGGTGGGCGTGTGCGGCGACTGCCGCGTACGCGTGTCGAGCGGCGCGGTGAGCGCGCTCAACGCCACCGAAAAAGATATGCTCACGGATTCCGATCTGGCGAGCGGGCTGCGGCTGGCCTGTCAGGTGGAGATCGAGGGGACGAGCGCGATTGTGGTCGATGTCCCCGCCGATTCGCTGAGCGCGTCGCAGCGCAGCCAGGTCGAAGGCGAGGAAATCCCGCTGGCCGTTGAGCCTGCCGTCCAGATGATCACGCTGCACGGTGTCCCGCCCTCGATCGAAGACCTGCGCGGCGATTGGGAACGGCTGGCCGGAATCGATCCAGCGGCGTGGCATATCCCGGCATCGGCCATCGCCGAGCTGCCCACCGTGCTGCGTCGCCACGACTGGCAGACGCGCATGGTAACGCGCGGCAGCGACGTGCTGCGCTTCTTACCGCCGGATGGCGTCCCAGTCGGGTTTGCGGTGGATGTCGGCACGACCGGGCTGGCCGCCTATCTGGTAGATCTGCTGACGGGCAAAACGCTCGGCATCGCGGGCGCGACCAACCCGCAGATCGCTTATGGCGAAGACGTCATGGCCCGCCTGACGTTGTGCGTGCGCGATGAGGACGGCGGCGCGCGGCTGCAAAAGAGCATCGTCGAGGGGCTGAACGAGCTGCTGCGCGAGGTCTGCACCCAGGGGGGTGTCAAAACAACGGACGTGGTCGATGTGGTCGCGGTCGGCAATACGGCCATGCACCATTTGCTATTGGGCCTGCCGGTCGAGCAGTTAGGCTCCGCGCCCTACGTCCCGGCTATCTCCACCGCCATGATCACGCCTGCACGGGCGTTGGGACTGGCTGTCGCGCCAGGAGCCGGGTTGTACGTGCCGCCCAACGTGGCGGGCTTCGTCGGCGGCGATCACATGGCGATGCTGCTGGCAACGGCTACGGCGGAACAACCCGGCGTCACCCTGAGTCTGGACATCGGCACGAATACCGAAGTCACGCTCAACGCGCACGGCCAGATGTGGAGCTGTTCGACCGCCTCCGGCCCCGCCTTCGAAGGCGCGCACATTCGCGACGGCATGCGCGCCGCCGACGGCGCGATCGAGCGCCTGATCTGGCAAGATGGCGAGCTGACCTGGCTGACGATCAATCACGCGCCGCCGGTGGGGCTGTGCGGTTCCGGCATTCTTGACGCCGTACACGCGCTGCGCTCGGCAGAGATTCTGACTATCACCGGCAAGATGCAGCGCACCAATCCGCACGTGCAGGGCGAAAATCACAACATCTGGTACGAGATCGTACCGGTTCGCCAGACCGGGCACGGGCGCGAAGTGGTGATCAGCCGCTCGGATGTCAACGAAGTGCAGCTTGCCAAAGCCGCGATCCGCGCGGGTGTAAAACTGCTGGTCGAAGAAGCCGGACTGGTCGAAACGGACATCGACCGCGTGATCGTGGCGGGCGCGTTCGGCAATTACATTGACGTGGCGGGCGCGGTCGCCATTGGCATGTTCCCGCCCCTGCCCCTGGAGCGCTTCCATCAGGTCGGCAACGCGGCGGGCATTGGCGCCAAGCGGCTGCTGATCAACGCGCACGAACGCGTGCGCGCGGACGCGCTGGTGCGCCGTTTGCAGTACATCGAGCTAACCAACCATCCCCAGTTCAACGATCGGTTCAGCCAGGCGCTGTTGCTGACGCCCGATCCCTGGGATTAGGTGAGGTGTTGTACCGTGTTTTTTCTGGGGGATTCAGTCCCATTACGCGATCATAAGGAGTAGTTTCCAGATGCAAACCGTACTTAAAGGCGCATCCACCGAGGTCATTATCTCGCCCGACCATCCGATCGTGATGATCGGCGAACGCATCAACCCCACCGGGCGCAAGGCGTTCAGCGCCGAGCTTCAGGCGGGCGATCTGAGCCGCGTCCCGCGCGATTCCCAGGCGCAAGTCGACGCGGGCGCGCTGGTGTTGGACGTCAACGTCGGCGCGGCGGGTGTCGACGAAGTCAAGCTGCTGCCGGAAGCGGTGCGCTTGGTACAGGCCACGGTCGGCCTGCCCGTCTGCATCGACTCGGCCAACCCCACCGCGCTGGCCGCCGGGCTGAAAGTCGTCCAGGGCCGCGCGCTGGTCAACTCGGTCAACGGCGAGAAGGAAAAGCTCAAAGCCGTGCTGCCCGTCGTGGCGGAATACGGCGCGGCGGTGATCGCGCTGTGCATGGACGACAGCGGCATCCCGGCCACACCCGAAGCCCGTCTGCGCGTGGCGGAAAATATCCTCGAAGCGGCGGCGGCGCTCGGCATCAAACCCGAAGATATTCTGTTCGATCCGCTGGTGATGGCCGTCAGCGCCGATCATACGGCGGGCCAGATCACCGTGACCAGCGCTCGCCTGATTCGGGCGCAGTTGGGCTGCAATATGACGGCGGGCGCCAGCAACGGCTCGCACGGCATGCCAGAGCGCGAGCTGCTCAACACCGTGCTGCTGACGCTGCTGGCCCAGGCGGGCGTCAACGCGCCGATCTGCAACCCGCTCAAGAACGGGCTGGCCATCCGCGCGATCGATCTCATGCTCGGACACGACGAGTGGGCGATGGGCTACATTCAAGCCTACCGCGCCCTGCCCAAAGAGTAACGCGTTCGATGCGCTCCCTGCGAGCAGGCGGATGGGCTGTCACCGGCGCGATCCTGGCGCTGCTGATCGCGCTGAGCGCGGCGGCAGGCTCGGCATGGGGCAGCGCGCCCGGCGTGACGTCGACGCCCTTTGTCGAACCGTCGGGCTGTCTGCAACCGCCAGACGACTACACGCGCATCTGGGTCAACGGGGAGCAGTTCAACGCGCGCACGATCGCCATGCTGGATCGCGCCCAGGTGCTCTACAGTGGCCAGGGTGGCATCATCGACTTCCGGCGGGCGATCACGCAGGGCAGTTACAACGCGGGAGCGGTGGCGGCGAGCTTCGGCACCCATGACGGCGGCGGCGCAGTCGACCTGTCCGTGCGCAGTCCGGTGGACTATTCGATACTGACGGACGAGATTCCGCGGATGATCCACGCGCTGCGCATCGCCGGATTCGCCGCCTGGGTGCGTGAAGAAAACGAGTTGTATGATGGATCGGTGATTCACATCCACGCGATCGCCATTGGTGACCGCGAGCTGTCGGAGGCGGCCCGCGCCCAGATCGATGGGCGTTTCGGCTATCTGCGCGGCTATAATGGGCTGCCTCAGACAAATGGCGCGCCGCTGCCAGATCGCTACGGCGATCCGATCGTGTGCGGGTGGATGGTTGCGCAGGGATTCGGAGATATGCGCGGCCAGCCCAACCCCTACCCGACGCCCGGCGGCACGACAGTGCCGCAGTGGGCGATACCCTAAGGGTAACAGATATGGGCGGGATCATTCTTCTAACCGGAGAACCCGGCTGTGGCAAGACAACCCTGATTCACCGCGTGTTGGAACAGATGGGGTGCCCTGCCGGGGGATTCACGACGCGCGAAATCCGCGAGGCTGGCGTCCGCCAGGGCTTTATGATCGTCACGCTGGACGGCGAAGAAGGGCGTCTGGCCGACATCAGCTTTGAGAATGTGCTGCGCGTGGGGCACTACGGCGTCGATCTCGCGGCGGTGGAACGCGTTGCCGTGGCGAGTATCCGGCGCGCCATGTCCGACAAACGGCTGATTGTGATCGATGAGATCGGTCCGATGGAGATGCTATCGCCAGAATTTCGCAACGTTGTCTCAGAAGCCTTGAACAGCGACTGCGTGGTGCTCGGCGCGATCGTCAAGCGTAAGATGCCGTTCTCGGACGGGATCAAGGTGCGGCCCGATGTCACCGTGATCGAAGTCACAGCGGACAACCGCGAAGCGCTGGTCGAGCCGGTCATAGCACTGCTGGCAGCGGCAGGCTGTACACCCAAAAGTGATTGATGGTGGTCAGGCTGTAGCACGCCCGAATGGGCGAAAAACGTTTGAAAGACAGGGACATTTTGGATCTCACCGCTGCTGCCGCTTCTGACCGGCGCGCGCGTCCTCCCCGGTTGCGCGCGCAAATTTTGGTATTCACGCTGGTGCGCACCGCGCTCAACACGGGCCACCGCATGATTTACCCGTTTCTGCCCACCTTCGCGCGCGGGTTGGGGGTCGATTTGCAGGCGGTGGCATTGGGCGTCACGGCGCGATCGGCGTTAGGGTTGTTGGGGCCTGGCTTCGGGCTGCTGGCCGATCGCCGGGGTAGGCGCGCGGCGATGCTGGCCGGGCTGTTGTGTTTCACGGTGGGGATGGTCCTGGTCGTGCTGTGGCCCGGCTATGCGACGCTGTTTGCGGCACTGCTGTTAGGCAGCGCGGGCAAGCTGTTTTTTGACCCGGCCATGCAAGCCTACATTGGCGACCGGGTGCATTACACCCGGCGCGGGCTGGCGATCGCGGTCACCGAGATCAGTTGGTCCGGCGCATTTCTGATCGGCGTGCCCATCATTGGCTGGCTGATCGACCGGACAGGCACCTGGCGCGCGCCGTTCCCGCTGTTAGCTGCCGCCGGGCTGTTGGGGATGCTCTTGGTGTGGCGGACCGTGCCGTCCGATCATCCACATCCTTCGCAGCTACCGCCGCTGGCTCAGGGGCTGCGGCTGGTGTGGGCGGAACAGGCGGCGCGGGCCGGTCTGGCGTTGGGATTTTTCATCAGCGCCAGCAACGAGTGTATCAGCATCGTGTACGGGGCCTGGATGGAAGACGCTTTCGGGCTGAAAGTAACGGCGCTGGGCGCTTCGGCTATCGTAATAGGGATCGCAGAACTGCTGGGTGAAGGCGGAGTCGCCGGATTCGTGGACCGCGTGGGCAAACGCCGAGCCGTGATCGGCGGGGTGGCGCTTAACGCCGGAGCCGCGCTGCTGCTGCCCGCCCTGGGAACCATCGGCGTGGGCGGGGCTTTGATCGGGCTGTTTTGCTTTTACCTGACTTTCGAGTTCGCGATGGTCAGCTCGATCCCACTGATGACCGAGCTTGTCCCCGGGGCGCGCGCCACGTTGATGGCGGCCAATGTGGCTGCCTTCGCGGCAGGGCGTATGATCGGGGCATTGGCCGGGCCGCTGCTGTTCAGCGTCGGGCTGCTGGCCAATGGAATCGCCAGCGCGGGCTTGAATGTCCTGGCGTTAGTCGCCGTGATTGTATTCGTACGACTGGATTAATAAACCCTAATAGACTTGGGCTATTGGAATTGAGGAGGGATATGAACCCGACACCGCGTGTTGCGTTGATGGTGACGTGCATGGTCGATCAGGTTATGCCAGAGGTCGGCGTGGCTGCCGTCAAACTGCTGCGGCGAGCCGGTTATAAGGTCGAGTTCCCGACCGGGCAGACCTGCTGCGGCCAGCCGTTTGTAAACAGCGGGTTCCGCGAGCAAGCCGTGCCGCTGGCGCAGCGAGTGATCATGCTGTTTGAGGAATACGAAGCGGTCGTGCTGCCGGGCGGGTCGTGCGCCGCAATGATCCGCAAAGAGTACCCGCACCTGCTGGCCGAATGGCCCGGCTGGCAGGCGCGCGCGGAGGCGTTGGCGGCCAAGACCTTCGAGCTGACCGAGTTTTTGGTCCAGCAGGCGGACTGGCGTCCCCCCACGGTCACCACCGCGCCGCGCGTGACCTATCACGATTCGTGCCACATGAATCGCATGCTCGGCCTGGGCGCCGACTCGCGGACACTGCTACAAGCGGCGGGCTGCACCCTGATCGAAATGGAGGAGTCCGACCGGTGCTGCGGGTTCGGCGGGGTGTTCTCCGTGCGCATGCCGGAAGTCTCCAACGCCATGACCGAGGACAAATTGCGCCGCGCCAAGGTCACCGGGGCGGATATGCTCGTCACCGCCGATCCCGGCTGCCTGATGCAGATGCGCGGTTTGGCCAAAAAAGCCGGGGTGCGTGTTGAACACCTGGCCGTGCTGGTCGAGGAGTTGAGCCGATGAGCGCCCACGCTTCGTTTCACGACTTCCGAGAGCGCGCTATTCGCGCCACCGCCGATCCGCAGCTCCAGTCGGCGCTGGACCGCGCCACGCTGAATTCGCGCGTGGGGCGGCAGCGCGTGATCGACGAGCTGCCCGACGCTGAGGCCCAGCGCGACCACCTCAAGCAGATTCGCGCGGCCACGCTGGCGCATCTGGCCGATTACGTCGAGGAGTTCGAGCGCAACGCGATCGCCGCCGGAGCATACGTCCACTGGGCGCGCGACGCCGCCGAAGCCAACCGCATCGTAACCGACATCGCCAGGCAGCACGGCGCGACGATGGCCGTCAAGTCCAAGTCGATGGCATCCGAAGAAACGCATCTTAACGTCGCGCTGCGTGAAGCGGGAGTCGAGCCGGTCGAAACCGATCTGGGCGAGTGGATTGTCCAACTGGCGGGCGAGCCACCCGCGCACATCATCGGCCCGGCGCTGCACAAGACGCGCCAGCAGATCGCGGAGCTGTTCAGCCACGAAGTGGGCCGCACGCTCGATCCCGACGACATCCCCACGCTGACCGCCGAAGCGCGGCGCTTGCTGCGCGAAAAATTCCTGGAAGCGGGTATCGGCATCAGCGGCGCGAACATAGGCATCGCCGAGACAGGCACGGTGATCCTGGTCACCAACGAAGGCAACGGACGCATGGTGACGAGTTTGCCGCCGGTGCACGTCGCCGTGATGGGTATCGAAAAAGTGTGTCCTACCTGGGACGACGCGGCGGTTTGGCTGGAACTGCTGGCGCGCAGCGCGACCGGACAGCCACTTTCGGTCTATACGACGGCGGTCACCGGCCCGGCGCGCCCCGACGATCCCGACGGGCCGCGCGAGGTGCACATCGTGCTGCTGGACAACGGGCGCAGCCAGATCGCAGGCACTAATTACGTGGAAGTGCTGCAGTGCATCCGCTGCGGCGCGTGTTTGAACGCCTGCCCGGTCTATCAGGAAGTGGGCGGCCACACCTACGGCCACACCTACAGCGGCCCGATCGGCGCGGTGTTGGTCCCGCTGCTGTTCGGCCTGGAAGAACACGCCGCACTGCCACATGCCAGCTCGCTGTGTGGTGCGTGCCTGGAAGCGTGCCCGTCGCGCATCGATCTGCCGCGTATGCTGCTCGATCTGCGCGCCGAAGTCGCGGAGAAAAAGTACGTCAGCGGGCCAGAGCGCACGCTGGAAACCGGCATCGCGCGATTGTTGGCGCACCAGCGCCTGTTCGGCTTCCTGACCAACACGGGGCGCATCTTCCAGCGCCCGCTGGTGCGCGGGCGGCAGCTTTGGGTCCCGCGCCGGGTCAACCCGGCAGGCGAGCGCCAGCTTCCGTCGCTGGCTCCGCGCTCGTTCCACGCGCTGTGGGCCGATCTGGAGCATGACGATTCCAACGGAGATGGATCGCCGTCTGAAGCCGAGCGTCCGCGCCGCTGGCGGCGTCTGCGGAACATTGTGATCGGAGTCGTCGCGGGCGTGACGATCTCACTGTGGCGAGCCAAAAAGGTAGGAGAGGGTGAGGGTGAAGTCGATGACGACGAGTCGTGAGGAAATCCTGGCGCGGCTGCGCGCCGAACAGCACCCTGAAGCCGAATTCCCGCCGCGGTGGGAATCGCGCCGCCACTTTGACGACCTGGCCGCGCGTTTCTCCGAGACGCTGACCGGACTGCACGGCGAAGTGATCCGCGTGGGGTCGCCCGCCGAAGCGATCGACCGTCTGGGCGACGTGCTGCGCGATCTCGACGCGAAAAGCGTCGTCGCCAATGACGAGCCGCCGCTCTCTGGTGCGGACTTGCCCGCGCGCTGGCCGGGCCTGACGTGGCATATCGTCGACAAGACGCCCGGCGATCTGCGGGCGTTCTGCGCGCAGGCTGACGCGGGCGTCACCGGTGCGGACGAAGCGCTGGCCGAAACCGGCTCGATCGTCGTGCGCAGTGGACCGGGGCGGAGCCGTATGGCGTCCTTGCTGCCGCCGGTGCATATCGCGCTGGTGTCCACGGCACGCCTGACTGCGGATCTGTTCACCTGGACCGCCGCGCGTCCCTGGCCGCTGCCCGCCAATCTGACCGTGATCAGCGGGCCGAGCAAGACCGGCGACATCGAGCTGACGCTGGCCTACGGCATGCACGGCCCCAAGCGGCTGATCGCCATTCTGTACGACGGCCAGCCGGAATAAGTCAGGGAAACATCGCAGCGGGACCTCGCCGCAGGAGCCCATAAAATCGTCAAAAGACCGTTGACCGGGTTGCCGATTTGTGGTACATTTCCTGGCATGTGAGGCCCTGTAGCTCAATTTGGCAGAGCAGTTGACTCTTAATCAATTGGTTGAGGGTTCGAGTCCCCCAGGGTCACCTAAAGCGGCAGAAATCGAACAAGAACCAGCTTCCCGGCTGGTTCTTTCGTTTTTCGGGCCACCCCGCATGGCATTATACTTAACCACAACCAGCTAAACCTCGGTTCTACGCCAGGAGCTACACATTATCAACGGAAAGAGAAAACTCTATGCCCAAAAAGGTCCTGGTTAGCGGCTGTTTTGATCTGTTGCACAGCGGACACATCGCATTTTTGACGGAAGCGGCGGCCTACGGCGATCTCTATGTCGCATTGGGTTCTGACCACACTCTGTTTGAATTGAAGGGACGCGTGCCGATTTATTCCGAGCAAGAACGCCTGTATATGATGAAAGCCATACGCTATGTCAAGGACGCTTTCATTTCGCGCGGCTCCGGCATCATGGATTTTCTCGACGTGTTCGAGCAGCTTCGGCCCGACGTGTTTGTCGTCAACAGCGACGGCGCTACACCCGCCAAACAAGCGCTGTGTGAGCAGCATGGCGTCGAATATATCGTGCTGGAACGGAAGCCACACGAGGGGCTGACAGCACGTTCGACAACGGCCCTGCGCAGCACGGTGAACACGATCCCCTTTCGCCTTGACCTGGCTGGGGGCTGGCTGGACCAGCCTTTTGTGTCGAAGCATTATCCCGGTGCCGTTGTGACCATTTCGCTAGAACCCAACCGCGATTTCAGCGAGCGCAGCGGCATGGCCACCAGCACACGCAATGCGGCTATCGCGCTGTGGGGAACACGGCTGCCACTGGGCGACCCGGAGAAGATCGCCAGGTTACTTTTCGCCTTCGAAAATCCGCCAGGCAAGAAAGAGATTGCCGGATCGCAAGACGCGATCGGAATCGTCTTTCCAGGGCTGGCCAAAGCGCGCTACCAGGGCGATTACTGGCCCGCTCATATCGAGTCGTTGTTGGATGAAGAAGCCCTGCACTTCGTGGAGAATGCCCTCTATCTGGTGTCCCTGGGCCCCCGCCACGGTGATTATGAGGTGTTAGCGAACACACGCATCGACCGTAACGGAGCCAAAGCCTTGGCGGATGCCGCTGATGACTGTTGGGATGCCATTTTGCGCCGCGATCTGGTGGCGTTCGGCGACGCGGTCCGGCGCTCATTTGAAGCCCAGATTGCGATGTTCCCCGACATGGTCAATCAGGCGATTCTCGAGCTGATTGACACGTATCGCGCGCAGACATTAGGGTGGAAACTCTCAGGAGCTGGCGGCGGAGGGTATCTGGTGCTGGTATCGGACAAACCAATTCCTGACTCGATGCGTGTTATAGCGCGGCGTTCGGATTTTTGAGGTATGCCACAGCCACAACCGCCACGACGCGCGCGCATCGCGGCAGCGGGAACGCTCTCGGCCAACCCAACGAACAAGATCCAGTACTTACGGCGCTGGGTCGTTCGTTTTTTGGAGCCAGAACACCGACCCCGTGCATCCAGCAGAAATAGGATAGTCAGGAGAACTCAACACGAAAGGGGCTTACCCGACGCCCTACTCCCATCTTTGACAAATTGGGATATTACATGCCAGAATGCTTACTCCCTGACGTAGTTTTAAGCAAGTGAGGCTGCATGATGAGTATTCGGCTGGATCCGGAAAAGTCTGAAATCGCACATTTGCAGGAGATGGCACACAGTTTCGGCGGGAAGCAAGTGCTGGAAATTGGCTGTGGCGCAGGTAGGCTGACATGGCGTTATGCCTCCCAGACAGCTCATGTCTTGGGAATTGACCACAACCCGGCTGAAATCGCCAAAGGCATTGCGGATATGCCAGTAGCCCTGCGTGACCGAGTCGAGTTCAGAGTAGGCAGTATCTTGGACTTCGAGCCAGAACCGAGGACGGCCTATGATATCGTCCTGCTGTCATGGTCACTGTGATGAGTCGTTGTTTCGGGCATGGTCCATGCCCTGGAGAGAATTCATCCCTGGATTGATCCAGAACAGGGGAGGCTGATCGATATCCATCCGGTCGCTATTCCACGCCGTCTTCTCGTGCGGGTGGATAGCCAAACATGGCAGGCTGGCATGCTCGTAGATGACGACAAATTCAACACCTATCGCGCTGCTGACCGCGCCTTACAAGCTATGGTTGATTGTGGGTCATTTGCGCCAATCGCTGAGCGCCAATTTACCTTTCTCGTTCACCTGGATACCCTCGACGATCTCTACCACTACATGTCCGAAGGAGAATTGATTGGCGACGAGATGGATTACACCGTGTTGGACGATGCGGTTGGGGAGCGTGTGGCACAGCTACTTAGTACACCCGGGCTCGACAAGGAAATCATCCTACATCGCCCGGTGTCGATGAGAAGTTATAGGCCCTTGTGATAAGTGTAGTCGTTGGGTCCAGGGCAAAAGCGAAGAAAAACCGGGATCACAGCGACCCCGGTTCATTGTAGCAAGTATCGATTTCGAGTTGATGGAACAGCCCCGGGCCCTACTCGCCGCCCGGAACTTCCAACCGCACCGCGCACACCTTGTATTCGGGTATCTTCGCCACTGGATCGAGCGCGAAATCCTGCGTCAGCATATTGGCGGGAGCTTCTCGCCAGTGGAACGCCAGGAAGACCGTTCCCGGCGGGACGCTGTCGCTGATCTTGGCTTGCGTCGTTACAGTTCCGCGCCGGCTCTTGATGACGACTTCCGAAGTTATCTTCGACCAGTCCGTATGCCTCCGCGTCCTCCGCGTTGATCTCCACATAACCGCTTGGCTCGCGCCAGTCCAACGGTCCGCTGCGACGAGTCATCGTGCCGGAGTGATAGTGATACAGCACGCGCCCGGTCGTCAGAATCAGCGGGTATTCAGCGTCGGTCTGCTCGGCGGGATCGCTCGCTTTGATCGCGTTGAATTTTCCTCTCCCGCGCGAGAACTTCTGTGCGTGCAGGTACGCGGTGCCGGGATGATCGGCGGTAGGGCACGGCCACTGCAACCCTCGGACCCGCCAGCCGTCCATAGCTCATCCCCCGGTAGATCGGCATAACGTCGGCGAGTTCGTCAAAAATGGACTGGCGCTCGCGAGATAGTGCCAATAGGCCGGCTCGCGTTCGACGCCCATTTTCTCATCAAAGTCGCGCGGCGATCTCGGCGGTGATTTGCCAATCAGGGAGCGTTTCGCCCGGTGCGGCGATGACCGGAGTGAGCATCTGGACGCGCCGCTCGGTGTTGGTAAAGGTACCATCTTTTTCCAGCCAGGACGACGCCGGGAGAATCACATGGGCCAACTGCGCTGTTTCGCTAGGGAAGATATCCTGCACGACCAGGAGATCAAGGCCGCGCAGCGCGTGTTCGACATGGCTGGTGTTTGGATCGGACATCATCGGATTTTCGCCCATCACGTAGACGGCGCGCACTTCGCCTTCAGCGGCGGCGTGCATCGCTTCCACGATCGTCAGCCCCACCTGATCGGGCAAACTACTCACGCCCCATGCTTCGGCCATCGCGGCGCGTTTTTCGTCGTCGACCACGCGCGCGTACCCGGGGTAGTAATTCACCAGGCAGCCTACATCACACGCCCCCTGGACATTCGACTGACCGCGCAGGGGATTGACGCCGGTCGACGGTTTCCCGACTTGGCCGCACAGCATGGCGAGATTCGCCAGCGTCATGACCAGATCCGTGCCGTTGCTGCGCTGTGTGATGCCCATCGCGTACAGGATCGAGCTATGACCGCGCTCATCCGCATAGGTTGATGCTCCGCTGGCGCGTTCACCCAGGGCATAGAGCCGCGCCGCTTCTTCGATCTGCTCGACCGTCACGCCAGCCAACAGCGCGGCGCGTTCCGGCGTATACTCTTCGAGCGACCGCTTGAAATCGTCGTAACCTTCTGTCCGCTCCGCGATGAAGCTTCGTCGGCCCACCCTTCGCGGATGATGGTATGCATGATCGCCAGGAAGACGTAAATATCCGTGCCCGGTTTGACCTGCAAGAACAGCGTCGCATGTTCCACCAGCGGGATGCGCCGTGGATCCACGATAATCAGATTTGCGCCGCGCCGCGCGGCCCGGATCACTTCATAGCTGATCACCGGATGGGATTCGGCCGTATTCGACCCGGTGATAAAAATACAATCCGCGTCACGAATTTCGCGAATCGAGTTCGTCATCGCACCACTTCCGAAGGCCTGCACGAGGCCTGCAACAGTGGAGCTGTGTCAAAGCCGGGCGCAGTGGTCGATGTTGTTCGTGCCGACCCCCGCGCGCATGAATTTCTGGAATATATAGTTGTCTTCGTTGGTACAGCGCGCCGACGATAACCCCATGACCGCATCCGGGCCATGCTCTTGTACGGTATTCGCCAGCTTGGTGGCAACCACCTCCAGCGCTGTGTCCCAACTCACTTCGACAAAGCCCTGTGTTGACATCGTAATGCTTGCGGAGACAGCGGCGACTCGGCGGGCAGTTCCCAGGGCTGTCCGTCAGGCCGAGTTCGTACGCCACATCACGCCGGATCAGAGGACTGAGTCAGGCGGTCGGGGTGCGTGGCGAAGTCCCAGCCATAGCGCCCTTTCGTAGCACAGAAACTCGCCGTTTACCGGGGCTTCGGGTTTGGCCTGAGCATAGATGATCTCGCCGTTCCGCACCGCGTATTCGACCTGGCAGCCGACACCGCAGTACCCGCAGATCGTCTTGACACGCTGCAAATCCCATTCGCGCCCCTTATCCTTGCGCGAAACCGGCATCAGTGCCGCCGTCGGGCAGACCTGCACGCAGCTGCCGCAAAAGGTACATGTCGAGTCGATCATGGGACCGTCGAAGGGGGTTGCAACGTGCCCCTCGAACCCGCGCCCGACAATTTCGATCGCGTTCGCGCCAATGATTTCCTCACAGACGCGCACGCAGCGCCCGCACAGAATGCAATATTTGTGATCGCGGACAAAGAAAGGATTGTCGTCCTGGTAGAGCGAGCGCGAGATATTCTTTTGGTAGACCGTTTCGGTCACGCCGTATTCGTAAGCATAGCGCTGCAACAGGCAGGCACCAGCTTTGTCGCAGGTCACGCAGTCCAGGGGATGATCGGAAACAAACAGGTCGATAATCTCCCGGCGCATGGCCGTCAACTGCTCGCTCTGCGTGCGAATTACCATGTCATCCGCGCACGCCAGCCCGCACGCCGGCACCGGATCATGCCGTCCTTCGAGCTCCACCAGGCACAGACGGCAGCCGCCCGACACGCTCAGTTCGGGGTGGTAACACAGATGAGGGATGTGGATGTTATGATCCAGCGCCGCTTGCAGCACATTCGCGCCCGGCGAAGCCTGGATAACTTGACCATCGATAGTCAGTTGTGGCATGAAATGCTCCTCGTCCTTAGTGATCTGCAAGCGCTGGTTGTTCGATCAGCGCCTCGTATTCGTGCCGGAAATATTTCAGCGTGCTCAAGACCGGGTTGGGCGCTGACTGCCCCAGACCGCACAGACTGGTACGTTTGACCAGCGTGCACAAGGTTTCGAGCTTATCCAGGTCTTCAAGCGTGCCCTGGCCACCGATAATCTTGTCAAGCAGGGCGCGTATCTGGACGGTCCCCACGCGGCAGGGCACACATTTCCCGCAGCTTTCATCCGCGCAGAAATCGATGAAGAACCGCGCAAAATCGGGCATCTGGGTCGTTTCGTCGATGATCACCAACCCGCCTGATCCCATAATAGAGCCCAACGCCTTCAGACTCTCATAATCGACGGGCCCGGACAGGTAATCATCCGGAATGCAGCCGCCGCTGGGGCCGCCGGTCTGCGCGGCTTTGAACTCACGATCTCCCGGTATCCCGCCGCCGATCTCATACACGATCTCGCGCAGCGTGATCCCGATCGGGACTTCGATCAACCCTGTATTGCGTAGTTGTCCGGCCAGCGCGAAGACCTTGGTGCCTTTGCTCTTTTCCGTGCCGATGCTGGCGAACCACTCCGCGCCCCTGGTGATCACTGAGGGGATGTTCGCCATAGTTTCGACATTGTTGATATTGGTAGGCGCGCCCCACAATCCGGCGGTCGACGGATAGGGCGGGCGCATACGCGGCATCCCACGCTTCCCTTCGACCGAGTGAATCAGGGCCGTTTCTTCGCCGCAGACAAACGCTCCTGCGCCAATACGGACATCGACATCAAAGCTGAAATCGGTTCCCAACACTGACTTACCCAAAATGCCGCGCCGCCGTGCCGAACGGATCGCGCGCGA
Source organism: uncultured Chloroflexia bacterium (assembly GCA_963826505.1). Lineage (GTDB taxonomy): Bacteria > Chloroflexota > Anaerolineae > Aggregatilineales > Aggregatilineaceae > CAWGXG01. The sequence goes on along the minus strand of CAWGXG010000007.1, from coordinate 938,124 downwards.
GATCCGTTGAATGGCAATCGGATATTCACCGCGAATGTACAGGTAGCCATAACTCGCGCCAACGGCGTAGGCACAGATGATCATCCCCTCCAGAACGCGGTGCGGATCGTCTTCCATGACCGTGCGATCCATATAGGCACCGGGGTCACCTTCATCCCCATTGACGATCACGTACTTCATCGGGGCTTTTTCCTTGCGCGTGAGATTCCACTTCAGCCCGGTGGGGAAGCCCGCACCGCCGCGCCCGCGCATCCCGCTGCGTAAGATCTCGTCGCAGAGCTGTTCCGGGGTCATGTCGCGCAGCACGAGCGCTAACGCCTGATAGCCCCCGTGTGCGAGGTAATCTTCCAGTTTTTCAGGATTGATCTGGCCTGTTCCGCTGAGCACTACTTTGACCTGCTTGGCGAAAAATGGTAGGTCTAATGGAATGACGTGACTATCCAATTCTTTTTGTTGCCCGGCCTGGCGCATACTGGCTCGGAGATGCATGAAGTCGTGCGGGCCAACCGGTTCGTCTTGATCGGGGTCTTGTTCGGGATCGGGCAGCGGCAGGTGCCGGGCGACGATCTGCTGTGCGAGCTCAGGCGTCACGTCACCATAGAGCACCGGGTCTTCATCCTGTGTCTCTACGCGGACGAGCGGCCCCCGGCTGCACAGGCCCATGCAGCCCGTCTTGACGACTTCAACTTCATTCTCGTCACATTTACAGGCAGCGACGGCCTGCTCACATGTGGCGTGGGTTATGCCCGCCCCTGCTGAGAGACACGCGGTACTGGTACAGCAGAATATCCGGCGATGGTACTGGGCCTGCCGTTCTCGCTCTTGCTGCGCCAATTCTTCGAGATGTGAGTTATCCATCCTGCTTCTCTTTCGACCGAGTGATGATATCTTTGACGCGCGCCACGACTCCTTCGGGAGTTTCTTTAGCGTGTATCGTGCCATCCAATACCACGACCGGAGCCAGCCCGCAGCTTCCCAGGCAGCGCGCCGTCGTCAGACTGAACAGACCATCGGGCGTCGTTTCACCGGAGTTGATCATAAATTCTTCGGAGAGCGCCTGCGCGATCCGGTTCGACCCTTTGACATAACAGGCCGTACCCGCACAGACCAGGCAGTTGTGCTCACCAAGCGGATCGAAGGTGAACATATGATAAAACGTCGCCACGCCATATACCCGGCTGAGGGGAACTCTTAACTGACTCGACACGTAGATCAGCAGTTCCTCGGAGAGATAACCGAATGTTTCTTGAGCAGAGTTCAGAACTTCAAGTAGGGCGTCTTTTTCATTGTTGAAGCGTTTTATGGTGCGATCGATCGTTTTGTAACGATCGTCGCCACTTGGATGTGGGTCTTTGGGCTTGGTTGTCATCCTATCTCCTCTGGTGGAGAACTTCGTTTAAACGCGCATAGTGCGCTGGCGGAATGGCGGGCTAACTACGTAGGACTATCTCAGTGAGTGGGTCATCCGTCCCGCATGTGGACGGCTCGACGAGCGCCCATTCGGGCGCGAGCGTATGGAGTAAACTGCTGCATAGGGTTATAAATCCGTCTTTCGCGACGCTGATCCACCGGTTCAACCCGGCAGTCTGGGCGGCGGCATGCAGGGGACAGGCAGCCAACGCATAGCGCAGCCGGTTGCCCGCCTGTTCTGCCTTGAACTCGGCTCGCATGGACCGGAGTAAGAACGAAAACGCGCCGGATACCTGTTCGTCGACCGGCAGGTCGGATACATCCTGATAGAGCCGTGCGGCCAGAATACGACCCAGGCGTTCCCCGGTACATTCCACCAGTTCCCTTGCTGCAATCTGGCCCTGGCAGCCCTCACAACTCATTGCATATTCGAGCAGGACCAGGCTGAAGTTGATATGACAATCGGGGCCGTATTCGCAAATCTCGCCGCGCACGACAGGGCCGAGATCTGGATCATTGCGGAGATAAATCAACCGCTCGTTGATCGCCTCGTAGCGCATATCGGCGCTTGCTATCTCGTAAGTAAACAGGCGTGCTTCTCGGACACGAAGTGTATTGGGGAGCATGGCCATATCCTCCTAAAATTAAGCAATATTTCCCCTCTCCTTGCATTTTTAATAGTTAAGCCGCGAGCAACACGTAAAACCCCTGACCGACCGGCGGATAATCCCGGCGCCAGAAGATGGCGCCATTTTTCACACGAAATAGTATATGTCCGAGCAGAGAAACGGGCAAAAACATAAGTGCCAAACAATTAAGCGAACATGGAGGCGCAGCGGCTACCTGTGCTGGGGCGCGGAACGTCGCTACCACCACGACTTCGACCGCGCCGCCGCAATCATACCAACACACAGCGCGCGTAGAAAAAACGACGGCTTCTCAATTCCTCCGCACATCCCACAGGAATAGGATAAAATAGTCAGGAGAACTCAACGCGAGAGGAGCTTACGCCATGCTGCTCCCATCTTTGACGGATTGGGATAATACGCGCCAGGGTTTGCACGCCGCCGCCCAGGTGATCGGCGCGGTGCGCGCCGCCACCGCCGAGCCGCAGCCTAATTACACCCACCTGGGCCTGCTGGTTGACCCCGTCGGGCTGACCACCGGACCGCTGCCGGGCGTGGGAGAGTTGGTGCTGCAATTTGGCGCGCAGGCCATTCTGTACAAACCACCCGATCGTGAGCCTGCCGGATTTGCGCTGGCCCAGCATACCCAGCGCTCGCTGGCGGACGCCGTCGAAACCGGGCTGAGCGCCCTGGGTCACCCGGTCGCACTCAATCGCGACAAAATCACGGGCGACGCACTCCTGACGATCGATGCGGCCCAGGCCGCCCGCTACGCGCGTGCGCTGAACGCCGTCGCTGACACGATGGCGCGCTTCTACGAGACGCTGCCCGGTGAAAAGACGCCGCTGATCGTCTGGCCGCACGGCTTCGACCTGTCGTTCTTATGGTTTGCCACAGCGACCGCATCCGAAGAGGCCCCGCACCTCGCCTTTGGATTCTCGCCGTACAGCGCCGGGTTAGGACGCCCCTACTTTTACACCTACGCCTATCCCGTGCCTGACGGCCTGCTCGATCTGAAGCTGCCGCCGCTCACGCGCTGGCAAACTGAGGGCTGGACCGGCACAGTAACTGCTTACGACGATCTGACCAGCATGCCGGATTTTGCCGTGACCATCTTTCATATTTTCCGGGCAATCTATTTGGGCGTGTCGCCATTATTGGCCCCGTCGTCATAGCGTCGCCTCTGCCCCACACACAACAACGCGCACCGCTCCATCAGGAGATCGGTGCGCATCTGGTTTTTGGCGATGAACGGCGCTGAGCGCCGCGTCCTAATTGCGCGAGAACATTCCCTGCTCGTCCACGGACTGCTTGTCCCGCGCGACGATCGCGTTGAGCAGCGCCAACTCGCGCCGGAACAGAGTCTGCGCTTCCGCCAGCAGATCGCCAGCTCGACCCACCGCCAGCAGCGCCTGCTTCTGCGCGTTGGGGATCTGGACAACTGCCGCCGCGAGATAGCCCAGCGCCAGCGGATCCGTGGGCAGATCGGTCAGATCGAAATCGGTAGTCCCGGCGGCTTCCGCCAGAACTGTAAGGTAGCGTTCCACCCAGGGCCGCAGCCGCTGTCCAGCCTCCGACAGCGCCACAGCATCGGACATGTCGATCGGCAGTGTTTCCACCGAGCCGACCAGGTAGGGCTTATCGTGCGAGAGCGAGTGAATCTCGAAGCGTTCCAGGCCGACCGCCACTATATTCATGCGGCCATCGGCCAGCCGCTCGACATCCGCGATCTGGGCGGTGCAGCCAATCGGATAGGGATCCGCCAACGGGCCGAGCGCTTCCTGACCTTCGCGGATCAAGACTACACCGAACGGATCGCCAGTTTGGATGCACTGCTCAATCATGAGCTTGTAACGCGGCTCGAAGATGTGCAGCGTGATCGGCATGTTCGGGAACAAGACCGTATTCAGAGGAAACAGCGGGACTTGCTGCATAGGTTACCTTCCGCTTGCCTAATCGTCTGTTCTGAGTCCGATTTTAAACTGGCTGGGTGGCGATGACCATAAAAGTTGCCTTAACATTTCCGGCGTTGATCCTTCAGATCAATTTCGCCGAATCCCGGCGTATGTATTGAGTTCTCGTCAGGCGCGACTATAATTAACCCTCTATGAGCCTGAGAGGAGCCACATAATGCATATAGTACACGTATTTTGCCGCGTAAAACCCGAGTCGGTCGATGCCTTCCGCGCCGCCTGCATCCAGAACGCCCAGAACAGCGTTCAGGAACCCGGCTGCGCCCGTTTCGACGTGATTCAGCAGACCGACGACCCGACGCGCTTTGTCCTGGTCGAAGTCTACCGCACGCCCAACGATCCCCTGCACCACAAAGAAACCGCCCACTATGCTCAATGGGCCGAAACCGTGAAAGATTTGATGGCCGAGCCGCGCACGCGCCTGGTCTACAGCAACGTCTTTCCCGACGAAACCGGCTGGGGTTAGCGCCATGCGTTTTGAATTCGCGACTGCCACGCGTATCGTGTTTGGCGCCGGAACACTTGCCGAGATCGGCACGCTGGCCGCCGGATTCGGGCGGCACGCCCTGGTCGTCATCGGGCAGGACGCAGCGCGCGCAGAACCGCTGCTGGCTCGCCTGGATGCTGCGGGAGTCGCGCATACCAGTTTCGCTGTTACCCATGAGCCGACCGTCGATACTGCCGTAGCCGGTACGGCCCAGGCGCGAAAAGCGGGCTGCGATCTCGTGATCAGCTTTGGCGGTGGGAGCGCCATCGACGCGGGCAAAGCTATCGCGGCCCTACTCACCAATCCCGGCGAGCCGCTCGACTACCTGGAGGTCATCGGACGTGGGCAGACGCTCACGCAGCGCCCCGCGCCCTATATCGCCATCCCCACCACGGCGGGCACCGGGTCCGAAGTCACGCGTAACGCCGTGCTCGGATCGCCGGAACATCGCGTTAAGGTCAGCCTGCGCAGCCCGCTAATGCTGCCCGCCCTGGCGCTGATCGATCCGGACCTGACGCGCGATCTGCCCCCGGCCATCACGGCTTACACAGGTCTGGACGCGCTCACCCAGGTGATCGAGCCGTTCGTGTCTCACACCGCCAACCCACTGACCGACGCGATCTGCCGCGACGGGATCGGGCGGGCGGCTGGTGCGTTACCGCGCGCCTATACCAACGGGCACGACGACGAGGCCCGCGCCGACATGGCGCTGGCGGCACTGTACGGTGGGCTGGCGCTGGCTAATGCCAAGCTCGGCGCGGTACATGGCTTCGCGGGACCGTTCGGCGGGATGTTCGACGCGCCGCATGGCGCGGTTTGCGCGGCGCTGCTGCCGCACGTTATGACCGCCAATATCGCCGCGCTGCACGCCCGCCAGCCTGATTCCGATGCACTGCGCCGCTACGAGACCGTCGCGCACCTCGTCACCGGGGACGATCATGCCGATGCCAACGACGGCGCGGCCTGGGTGGGCGAGCTGTGTACCCTACTGGACGTCCCCAGCCTGAGAACATACGGCCTGACGGAATCCGATTTCCCCGATCTGATAGCGAAAGCCAGCCAGTCCAGCTCAATGAAGGGCAACCCCATCACCCTCACGCCGGACGAGCTGCGCGCCATCCTGCTGCGGGCGTTGTAGCCGCCTATGAAACGCTGGCAGGCGGATTTGACGCTGGGCTTCGTCGCCCTGATCTGGGGGTCGACCTTCGTGCTGGTCCAAAACGCGCTGGATGAGGTCGCCCCCATGACGTTCGTGGGCTGGCGCTTCAGCCTGGCAGCGCTGGTACTGGTCGTGCTGTTCCACCGGCGGGCGCGCGGCATCCGTCGCGGCGAGCTTCTGGCGGGCGGGCTGATCGGCGTGTGGCTGACCGGCGGCTATGTCTTCCAGACGATCGGTTTGCAGACTACAACGACGGCCAAGGCAGGCTTTATCACCGGGCTGAGCGTGGTGATCGTGCCCGTGCTGGCGACGGTCCTGCTGCGCGTGCCACCGGGGCGCGGCCCGGCGATCGGCATTCTGGCGGCAACAGCCGGGCTGGGCCTGCTGACGCTGAACCGGGATTTGAGCGTGCAGACAGGCGATCTATGGGTGCTGGCCTGCGCGCTGATGTTCGCCCTGCACATCGTCAGCGTGGCGCGTTTCTCGCCCGATTACGATCCGATCCGGCTGTCAATCGTTCAGATCGCGGCGGTCGCCGTGCTGTCGACCGGATCGGCCTTCGTCTTCGAGACGCCCACGCTCAACCTGCCGCTGGCGACGTGGGGCGCCATCGCGTTTACGGGCGTCGTGGCGACGGCACTGGTTTTCAGCCTGCAAGTCTACGTACAGCGCTTCACCACGCCGACGCATACCGCGCTGCTGTTCAGCCTGGAACCCGTCTTCGCGGCCTTCTTTGGTTGGTGGTGGGGCGGGGAATCATTGGGACTCAAGGCGATCATCGGCTGCGGGCTGATTCTGGCGGGCATGATCATCGCCGAGGTCGGCAGCGGCCAGCCGGAGGCCGACGTCGCCGAGATGGTGTCCGCCGCCGCGCTCGGCCAGGACGCGTGAGAAGCCGTTTGGATAGCCCCATCCCCGGCCCTCTCCGCCACGCGGGGATTTAGGGAGGGGCTTGATCGACTCCTCAATGGTTTCCTCGCCTGCCGTAAAATAAACAGACCGGGCGAAAATACACCCGGCCTGCCTGGCACTTGCGAGAAAATCGCATCTACCCGGCCGAGTTGTGCTCGTGGTGGGCCTCGCGTTGCATCTCGCGTTCCAACTGGCGCAAGCGGCGCATAGCCCACGCACGATTCCACGTCCCGACGATGCCGTTGGGCAGCACCATCACGACCACGACGAACAACACACCCAGGAACAGATCCCACAGATCCGAGACTTTGTAGACCGTGGTCGAATCCTGCACCATCTGGCTCCCGACTGGCAGGCCGATCATCATCAGCACGACGAACACGCCCACCCAATACGCGTTCATGAACTGCCGGTAACGCGGGGTGCCCGGTGTGACGCCTTCCAGCCGCTGGCTTACCCTTACCGCCGCTTGTTTGAGCGGTACGCGCACGGCCCATGTAAAGAGCAGCACCACGCCTGCGACCGCAATCTGCCAGATGGCGATCAGCCCGAAAAGCTGGGTATGCAGCGTGAAGGTTTCGTTGCGCAGATATGTCTCGCCCAGGTCCAGCCCCAGCGTAGCGATCACCGGCCCGATCAACGTGCCCACGCCGCCGATCAAGGTGTTCAACAGCGGTCCGACCGTGTAGTTCAGGCTCAACAGTTCGGGGTGGACGCGCTTGTCGGTCGCCCAGATCACGAACATCAGGCCGCTCGTTGTGGCGATGATGCCGGAAAAAACCATCGTCAGTACTTTGTAAAACAGCGTGTTATAGCCGATCGTCCGGGCACGTTGTTCGTTCTCGCGGATAGCGAGCATCACGCGGCCCACCGGCGAATTGAGATAGCGCCGAATCGCCAGAAACACGATCACGAAAAATACGACTGTGAACTGGTACATGTGCAGGCGGCTGCCGTCGGCGGTCTGCGTGGGATTTAGCGACTCCGGCAGGATATCGCGGAAGCCTAGCCCATCTTCCGCGCCGGTGTAGTTACGGAAGGTGCCACTTTTCGCAAGCACCCAAAACATCTCCGCCAGGGCCAGCGTGAACATAGCGAAATAGATCCCGCGCAGACGCAGCGTCACCACGCCCGACGCCACGCTGATCGCGATACTCAGCAGCACGGCGACCGCCGCCGCTTGCAGGAAGGCGATATTGCCTTCAGCGGGCAGCAGCAGCAACGCCAGCAGCACGCCCAACAGGGCGAACGCGATCACGGCCCGGTTCGCCAACCGGCTGAACAGCGTCAGCCCTAAGGCCGCCAGCAGCACAAGGATCAAGATTTTGTGCTGAAGCCCCGTGTCGTACTGTGCCAGCAAGATAAACGTGATGTACCCGCCCGCGCCAAAATAGAGCGCGTGGCCGAACGAAATGATCCCGCTGTAGCCAAACAGCAGGTTATAGCTCATCGCCAGACAGGCCAGCAGCAGCGCGCGGGCCATCTCGCTTTGCCAGAACACGGAATCGCCGGAAGGACGGCGCGGCATGACTTCACTGCCGGTCGCGTTGGCGATAATGTACGGGAAGCGCCATAACACGATCAGCGCCAGGGCATAGAACCAGTTTTCCAGCACGAGTCGCGCCAGCCCTTCGGCCAGTCCGCGCAGGGTGGGATCGCCGATCTTCTGGATGCGGGCATAGATGGTGCGTTCGATCATCATTCCTCCCTGCCAAACAGGCCGCTCGGCTGGACGAGCAGAACGACGATCATCAAAGCCAGGATCGACGTTTCGGCCAGGACGGGCGCGTCGAAGTGGGTCAGCGAAAGCTGTTCGGCGACAGCGCGCGTCAGCCCGACGATAATGCTGGCGATGGCGGTCCCCTCAAAACTCCCCATGCCGCCGATCACGATCACCACGATGGCGAGTATCAAGAACTGGTTACCCATTTCGAGCGTCGCGCCCTGGTAGGGCACCAACGCGATTCCTCCAAGCCCTGCCAGCGCCGCGCCCAGCACAAACACCAGCGTAAACACACGCCGCACGTTGATGCCCAACGCCTGCACCATCTCCGCATCCTGCACGCCCGCGCGGATGATGATGCCGATCCGCGTCCGGTTCAGCAGCAGAAACACGCCGATCATCATCACCAGCCCCAGCCCGATAATAAACAGGCGGTAATAACTCAGACTTTGCGCGAACAGGGTGAACTTCTTGTCCAGGATGGCCGGCGGCGCGAGCGGTTGTTTGGGGTCCGGGCCATAATAGCGCTCGACCAGATCGAGGAAAATAGCTGCCAGCCCGAACGTCAGCACGAGCTGGAACACGGGCCGCTCGTAGAGGGGCCGGATCAGCGCCGTCTCCATGATCGCCCCCACCAGCGAAACGAACACGACGCCGCCCACTATCGCCGCCACAAAGCGCACATTGGCGTTACCGCCGACTGACGTATACACGTCATAGCCGACATACGCACCGATCAACAAAAACGCGCCCTGCGCGAAGTTCAGCACGTCGAGCAGCCCGAAGATCAGCGACAGGCCCGACGCCACCAGAAAGACCAGCATCCCCAACAAGATGCCCCGGAAGACGGTTTGCCCGGCGGTGTTTACGCCGAAGTCGACCAGGCTCACCACCAACAGCAGGCTTACATAGGCCGCCACCAATCCCCACGACCGGCGGTGTTGGGGCGACAGATTCGCAAAATAGCTCCGCATCGATGCCTCCCCTAGGCCACACCCAGGTACATTTTGATCCGGTCGGGATCGTTGACGAGATCGGACATGCGGCCTGCGTCCACCGAGAGTCCTTCTTCAATGATGACGTAGCGCTCGGCCAGTTGGCTGGCAACCTGAAAATTCTGTTCGACCAGTAAGACCGTCGTGCGCACCGAAAGCTGGCGGATGGCTTCCATCATCTGCTCGATGATGACCGGAGCCAGCCCTTCGCTCGGCTCGTCGATCAACAGCAGGCTGTTGTCGGGCACCAGCGCGCGCGCCACCGCCAGCATTTGCTGCTGGCCGCCGGAGAGCTTGCCACCCGGTAGGTGAATCAGCCGCTTGAGATCGGGAAACAGCGTGAAAATGAAGTCAGACTTGCGCTCGAGGTCACCCTTGGCACGCTCGGCAATCTGGAGATTTTGGGCGACGGTCAGATCACGGAAGATGATGCGGTTCTCCGGCACATAGCCGATACCCATCTGCGCGATTTTGTGGGTGCGCCGTCCCTGGAGCGTCTGGCCGTCGAACAGGATCTGCCCGCTGCGCGGCGGGGTCAGGCCCATGATGCTGCGCAGCGTGGTGGTCTTGCCCGCGCCGTTGCGCCCCAACAGCACCGTGATGCTGCCGCGCGGCACCTGCACCGATACCCCTTCGAGGATGTGAAATTCTCCAATGAAGGTATGGATGTTCTGCACGTCGAGGATGAGATTGTCCGCCTGTGCCGCGCTCATGACGACGCTCCCATGATCCCGGCAAAGTCGCCGTACAACTCGCCCAAATAGGCTTTTTGCACCGTTTCGTTTCGCGTGATCTCGGTGGGCGTGCCTTCGGCCAGGACTTCGCCCTGGTGCATCACCGTGATGCGGTCCGAGATATTCATCACGACATTCATGTTGTGCTCGACCAACATGATCGTTTTGCTGGTGGTTTGCTGGACCTGCCGGATCGTCTGGATCAACTGGGGGACCTGTTCGGTGGCCATCCCGGCGGTGGGCTCGTCCAGCAGCAGCAGGTCCGCGTCCGACACCAGCAGGATCGCCAGCTCCAGCTTGCGCTGATCGCCGTGCGGCAGGATCGCGGCGGGGATGCCCACCTTGTCCAACAAGCCGACCTGCCCGATCGCCGCCATCGCCTGCTCGGAGTACTGCTTAAAGCGGCGATAGTGCCACCAGAACTTGAAATTGTCTCCGCCCAGCGCCTGAGCGGCCAACCGCACGTTTTCCAACACCGTCAGATTGGGAAAAATATTAGTGATCTGAAAGGACCGCCCAATGCCCAGATGCACCCGGCGATGCAGCGGCTCGTGGGTCACGTCGCGCCCTTTGAACCACACGCTGCCGCGCGTCGGCTTGAGATTGCCGGTCAATATATTGAACAAGGTTGTTTTGCCCGCGCCGTTCGGCCCAATGATCGAATGCAGGTCACCGGCGTGGACTTGCAGCGACACGTCGGCCACCGCGACCAGACCGCCAAATTCCTTGCGGAGTTCCCGGCCTTCCAGAATAACGTTGGAGTCCAGCATAAGTATGCTCACTTGAACTGTGGGGGATGCATAAGGCTATGCATCCCCCAACCTAAAACCCGATGAAAGAGTCGCGCCTACTGCATGCGCTCGGCCAGCGGCGTGCAGTCCAGCGTGTCGCTGCTGCGATCCGCGCCGGCCTCGCACGGCGGAGCGGCGTCTTCAGCCGAGACTTCGCCCACCAGCTCGTAGTACTTCTGATCGGGGTCGTCCAGGTTGACGAGCTTGACCACGTACATAGGCATCAGCGCCTGGTGATCTTCGGGGCGCATATAGTAAGAGCCCTTCGGCCCATCCCACGTCAGACCTTCCAACTGCGGGATCAAGTCCTCGGGCAGGGTCGAGCCATTGGCCATCTCCACACCGGCCACCAGCGCCTGCGCCGTGGCGAAACCGCATTCGGTGAACAGGTCGGGCACGTCGTTGTACTTGGCTTTGTGCTGCTCGACCAGCCAGTCGTTGACGGCGTTGTTGGGCAGGGTGTAGTGGTAAACGATCAAGCCGATGCTGCCGATCTGTGACGGGTCGGAAGCGGCCTTGACGATGTCATTCGAGTTGAAGCCGGTGATGATCACGGGTTTGTCAGGATCGGTGCCCAGGCCCATTTCGCTCGCCTGCTGGAACAGGTTGATGGCCGACGCGCCAGCCCAGGTGATGATCACGCCATCCGCGCCGGAGTCGATGACCTGCTGCAGGTAAGGCGTAAATTCGGTGGTATCGGTGGGCGCGTAGATCGCGTCCTGGACAAAGCTGGCGCCCTTCTGCATGAAGGCGTAATCGAAGGCCGCAACCGAACCGTAACCAAAGGCATAGTCAGGCGCAAGCTGCATGTAGTTGGTGCCCACATTCTCGACAGCCCACGACGCGATGTCGAAAGCATCCTGGTAAGAATTGCGGCACGCGCGGAAGGTGGTCGGCTTGAAGAATTCGCCGGTCAGACGCGGGTCAGCCGCGGGGCCAGCCATCAAGATTACGCCATATTCGGCGGCGATGTCGACCAGGCCCTGGGTCACACCGGACGACGGCGCGCCCACCAGCACTTCGACGCCCTCGACTTCGATCAGTTCGCGCGCCTGGGTGGCGGCCAGATCGGCATCGTTGGCGTAGTCGCGCACGACGATTTCGACCGGACGCCCGGCCACAGTCATTGTGCCGTCGGTCGCGTAGTCGAGGCCCAGCGTAAAGCCGTTTTCAAGCTCGACACCGTACAGTTGCAGCACAGCGGACAGATCGGTCATCAAGCCGATTTTCAGCACTTCACCGTCCTGCGCTTTGGCAGTACGGCTAAACGATGGCGCGGTCACCAACGACAGCGCCATCACTACAGCCAGAACGAGCAGAATCCCTTTACGCATTGAAAAATCTCCTTTTTGTATTGGACCGTCTTTTTTACGTACGCTCGCGAGTTACGGGCTATACAGCAAACCTCTGAAGCCGGACTCAAGCAAGGGTGTTCTACGATGCGACCTCCTTTTGCCATTACGGCTCGGCTGCACAAGACATTGGGTCAGGCGTCCGCGAACTGCTCGCGCAGCTCGCGCTTAAGGATTTTACCCGCCGCTGAAATCGGCAGGGCATCCAGGAAAGCAACGGATTTGGGGACCTTATACCCGGCCAGGTTCTGGCGTAACAGCGCGATCAATTCGTCCGCGGACGGCGGTCGCGCCGGGGTTGAGTACCACGCAGGCCAGCCCGACCTCGCCCCATTTCGGATCGGGCACGCCGATCACGGCGCACTGGTGGACCGCCGGGTGCCGGTAGAGCACCTGCTCGATCTCCGCCGGATAGACGTTCTCACCGCCGGAGATGAACATATCCTTTTTGCGATCCACGATGAAGAAATACCATTCGTCATCATAATACGCCATGTCGCCGGTGTGGAACCACTGCTCCGCGTCGACCACGTCGTCCATGGCATCCGGCAGATTGAAATAGCCGGAACAAAACGACGGTCCGCGCAGCACCAGCTCGCCGACCTCGTCCGGCCCCAGCGGGTGGTTGCGCTCGTCCACCACGCGCGCATCGACGAAGAAATTGGGCCGTCCGATGCTGCCCGCCTTACGGATGGCATCTTCCGGCGCCAGCGCGAAAATACCGGGGCCGAACTCAGTCATGCCGAAGCCCTGCTTGAAGCGCACGCCTTTTTCGCTGCCGAACTTCTCGACCAGCGTCACGGGCAGCGGCGCGCCTCCGCTCGTGCAGAAGCGCAGACTGCTGAGATCGACCTGCTCCCAGTTGGGCGCTTGCGTCAGCATCTGGTACATGGTCGGCACGCCCGCGAAAAAGTCCGCGCGGTATTCCTCGATCAAATGCAGCACCAGCGCGGCGTCGAAACGCCGCACCAGGATCACCGTCCCGCCCGACGATCATGAGCGGCATGGTGTAGACCAGCAGCCCGCCCGTGTGGAACATCGGGAAGACGTTGACGGTCGTGTCGCCGGGCAAAATGTCGTGAATCACCGTGTTGAGCGTGTTCCACGCGATCATGCGGTGGCTGATCTGCGCACCTTTGGGCAGGCCGGTCGTCCCGCCCGTGAAGATCAACGCGACGGTATCTTCCTCGGTCACCGATTCGGTCGTCACCGGGGCGGACGATCCCGTTTGAAGCGCATCTTCAAAACGCTGGCTGCCCGGGAATCCCCGCGCCCTCGATGTGCAGCGCGTGGGTCACACTCGGCGCATCAGGCAGCAGTTGGTCGATACTGTCTTTGAATTCGTCCGAGAAGATCAGCACCTTGGGTGTAGTATCGTTCACGACGCTCCACAACTCGCGCCAATGCATGCGCCAGTTGTAACAGGCCAGGATCGCGCCGAGCTTGCCGCACGCGAAAAACGCGTCCAGAAATTCGACGCCATCATGCGCCACGATCCCGATGCGGTCGCCCTTGCCCACGCCGACTTCGTCGGCCAGCCAGTTCGCCAGCCGGTTGGCGCGCGTGTTCATCTGCGCGTAGGTGTAGTGAGGCCGGTCGGCTTTGCCCGTGTCTACGACAGCCAGCCGGTCAGGCGTGTAGATCGCGCGGCGTGCCAGCGTATCACCGACGTACATGCTGCGACTCCTCCTCACCCGTCCACTCGAACGCCGACGCCGCCATCGTATAGCCTGCCCCGCTGCCGCAGAACACAACCAATTCGCCGGGCTGCGGGCCGATCTGGCGCTCGACCGCATCGTCGAGCGCCATAGGCATGCACGCCGAACCGGTGTAACCCCACTTATCCATGATCGTATGAGTCCGGTCTGCGGGTAAACCCAGCTCGTTCATCACGATATTCGATGGTGCGCAGAGTTCAACTGCGTGAAGTAGATGCGGTCGATCGTCGCTCACCTCGCGCCCAATTTTGTGCAGCAGCGCACGGACCAGCGGCGGCCAGCCCTTGTTATTGGTGTCCGGCGGGAACCGTTTGCGGATTTCGAGCACCTGGCGCGGCGTGCCGTCGCCGCCCGTTGGCTCGACCGTGCCGCCGATGAACACGCCCATGTAGTCGTGAAACGCGCCGTCCGACTTGATGTTGCCGCCCAGCCAGCCGGGTTGATCTCCGGCGCGCAGCAGCACCGCGCCCGCGCCATCGCCGAACAGGGTGCAGGTGCGCTTGTCGGTCCAGTTGACATAGCGCGTCATGCCATACGCGCCGATCACCAGGATGTGGTTGTAGGCCGGATCGGTGGCGATGTAACGGCTGGCCATGTCCAGCCCGATCACCCAGGCGGCGCACGCGCTGTTCACGTCGAAGGTACCCGCGTTGGGCGCGCCCAGCTTGAGCTGCACCACGGAGGCCGTGCCCGGCGAGACGTAATCGGGCGTGTCGGTCGCCAGGATGATCAGATCGACCGCTTCTGGCGCGACGCCCGCCCGTTCGAGCGCCTGCCGCCGCCGCTGCAACCGCGAGATCGGACGTCACCTCGTCGTCGCCGATCAGGTGCCGCTCGCGGATGCCGACGTTATCGATCAGCCACTGGTCGACCGGCTCGCCCAACAGGGCATCCAGCTCGGCATTGGTGCGGACTTTGGCCGGGACATAGCGGCCCGTGCTGGCGATCTGCGCGTATCGAGACATGCGCTACCCTTTCAGGAACGAGATGACGGCGTGGTTCGCTTCGTCTGGTTTCTCGATGAAGAACAGGTGCCCCGCGCCCTCAATCTCGGTGACCGTCGTACCCGGCCACGCGGCGGCGATGGCGTGGCTGTTGGCAGGCGGCGCGACTTCGTCCTCGGCCCCGACCATCAGCAGCGTGGGCATGGGCGGCGTGAAATCGGTGATGTAATCGTGTTGGAAGTACGCCAGCCCGGAAGTACTCTGCCGCAGATACAAACTCGGCGTCTGCTGGCTGCGGAAGCGCAGATCGATCAATTTGGCGAAGCCCTCCGGGTCGCGCTCGGCAAAACCCGGCGCACCGGCGATCATGATCCCTCGCCGGACCAGCTCCAACGGGTCGCCGGACCGATCCTGCAGCGCCTGCATGGCGCGCGCGGATGGCATCGTGACGCGCGGCCCCCAATACAGCGTGGAGGCCAGGATCAGGCGGCTGATGCGCTGCGGCTGTTTGCGCGCCATGAACAGCGCGATCCCGCCGCCCATCGAATGCCCGAAGACGTGCGCTCGATCGATCTTGAGCGCGTCCAGCAATCCAAGCGTGTCATCGGCCATCATGTCGAGCGTGTAAGGAATGTCCGGCTTGTCGGAGTCACCCACGCCCCGGTTATCGAAGATCACCACGCGGAAGTGTTCCGCCAGGATGTCGACATTGCGCCACCACGACTCGCGCCACTGCCCGACTCCGCAGATCATCAATAAGGTTTCGGGGTTGTCAGACCCGTGAATTTCATAATAGAGCGAGACATCACTCGCTTTGATGGTTGGCATGTGTTGTTATCCTTGTTGAGCAGCGCCGTACTGCGCCGCCAGCACCTTTTTATCGATTTTGCCCGCGCCTGTCTTGGGCAAGGCGTCCACGAAGATCACCGACTTGGGCACTTTGTAGCGCGCCAGAGTGCCGCGCAAAAACGCGATCACGTCGTCTTCGGTGAGCGCGTGTCCCGGCTCTTTGACGACGATGGCTCGCCCCACCTCGCCCCAGGTATCATCGGGCACGCCGATCAGCGCCGCTTCTTTGATGGCGGGATGGCGGTACATCACGCTCTCGACCTCGGCGGGATACACATTCTCCCCGCCGGATATGATCATATCCTTGAGCCGCCCGACGATGGTGATATAGCCTTCGCTGTCCTGTGTAGCGAGATCGCCCGTGTGCAGCCAGCCGTTACGGATCGCGTCAGCGGTAGCCTGCGGATTGTTCCAATAACCGGGCGTGACGTGCGGCCCGCGGATGAGCAACTCGCCCGGCTCGCCGGCGTCGCAGACGGTTTCGTCGCCGCGCACAATGCGCACGTCGACGTGCATCAGCGGGAAGCCGACTGCGCCCGGCTTGCGCCGAACATCGGCGGCGGGCAGCCAGAACGTGTTGGGCCCGGCTTCGGTCAGACCGTAGCCCGTTTTGAAATCGACGCCTTTGGCCCAGAACCGTTCGAAGATCGGCATCGGGCAGGGCGCGCCGCCGCTGATGACCAGCTTCAGGCGGCTGAAATCCGCCTCCGCCCAGCGCGGATGCTGCTGCATGACGACGAACATGGTTGGCACACCGAAAAAGAGCGTCACATCACCCCCGGCGATCAGGTCGAAGACCTGCGCCGCGTCGAAGCCGCCGCACAGAATACTCGCGCCGCCTGCGTGGATCAGCGGCAGCGTGAAAACGTTCAGCCCGCCGGTATGGAACAGCGGCGCATTGAGGATCGCAACATCGTTCTGGTCGAGTCCCCAGCTCATCACGGTGTTGATGCTGTTCCAGGTCATGTTGCCGTGCGACAGAATCGCGCCTTTGGGCAGGCCGGTCGTGCCGCCCGTGTAGCAGATCACCCAGGGCGAGTCCCAGTCGAGATCGGGGCGTGGGGCGTTGAGGGCGGCGGGGAAAGCGTCGCGCTCGGCAAAAAGACGGTCACCAGGATCGGCGCGCTGGTTCAGGGCGACGAAGTGCCGCACGCTGGGGAGCCGTGCCCGCAACTCGTTCACCTGCTCTATGAAATCGTCGGAATAGGCCAGCACCGCCGGAGCCGCGTCACGAATCAGCCCTTCGAGTTCCGCCGT
The DNA here is from genome assembly GCA_963826505.1 of uncultured Chloroflexia bacterium. GTDB lineage: Bacteria > Chloroflexota > Anaerolineae > Aggregatilineales > Aggregatilineaceae > CAWGXG01. Next base: position 921,194 of record CAWGXG010000007.1, on the reverse strand, counting down.
CGTCAGCCGCCAGTTGAGGTTTTGCAGGATCGCGCCGATCTTGCCGCACGCCATCCAGATATCGAGATAGGCCATGTTGTTGGTCGAGAGCACCGCCACGCGGTCTCCCTGGCCGACGCCCAGATCGCGCAGAAAGTTGGCGGTCTGGTTGGCCTGGGCATTCCAGGCGGCGTACGTGATGTCCCGCCCGGTCAGCGTGTCGCGGATGGCGAGCCGATCCGGCGTAAGCTGGGCACGGCGCTGCAAGAAGTCGGTAATGTACAGTGATTTTTGCTGCATGATGCGCCTGTGATCACAAAATGAACTTTTTAATACTTTAATACAGCGGAGAGGCCAGCGTTCCTCGGCCTCTCCCGGTGATTCCATTGTTTCGCGGCTAGAGCACCAACCCGCCGTCTACGCTCAGCACGATCCCATTGATGAACGAGGCTTCTTCGGACGCCAGCATCACGTAGCCATACGCGATGTCTTCCGGCGTGCCCAGACGGCGTACCGGCGTCTGGCTGGTGAAGCGATCGAGCACTTCCTGCGGAACGGTTTTGATCATGTCGGTGGCGATGAAGCCCGGCGCGACCGCGTTGGCCGTGATGCCCTTCGGCCCCAGCTCGCGCGCCCACACGCGCGTCATGCCGATCACGCCCGCTTTGCTGGCGACATAATTGGTCTGCCCAAAATTGCCATACAGCCCGACGATCGACGACGTGCTGATGATGCGCCCATAGTTGCGCTCGACCATGTGCGGCGCGACGGCCTGCGTCATATTGAAGACGCCCTTCAGGTTGATGTCGATCACCGTGTCGAACTGTTCTTCGGTCATCTTCACCAGCCGCGCGTCGCGTGTGATGCCCGCGTTGTTGCACAGAATGTCGATCTGGCCGAACGCGTCCAACGCAGTCTTGACCGCCGCCGCGACCTGATCGCGCTGGACCACGTCACACGCCACGCCGATCGCCTCGCCGCCTGCCGCTTTGATCTCGTCCGCGACGGCGCATGCTGTGCTGTCTACGATGTCAACCACGACGATCTTTGCGCCTTCCTGCGCAAAGCGCAGCGCGATCGCGCGCCCAATGCCCTGGCCCCCGCCAGTGATGAGGGCGACCCGCCCCTGCAAATGCTTGTCCATCGTTCAGTTTGACCTTTCTTAAAGAACCCCAACCAGAAACACCTGCTAGCCCCAGCGCACCGCTGTGGCGCTCCACGTATAGCCCGTGCCCGCTCCCGCCAGGACGATCAGATCGCCATCGTGAATTTTGCCCTGCTCCAGCCCCAGTTCGAGCGCGAGCACCTGGTCCACGCTCTGGATGTGGCCGTAGTGATCGAGATAGACCGACTGGTCCGGCGTCAGCCCGACCGCCGCCAGAATCTCGCGGTAGAACGAGTTTTTCATGTGGGTGATACCCAGGAAGCGCAGCGCGTCCGGGGCGTAGTCGCTGCGCGTGATAGCTTCCGTGATCACGCCGGCGAAATTCCCCAGGGACACCGCGCCCAGGCGCTCGGCCATGTAATCGGCGTTCTGCACGTCGAGCCGTCCGTGCAGCGTGCCCATTTCCGGCGGCAGCAGCGCGACTTCACCGTCAACGGGCATTAGCACGACCGTATCGGCCAACGTGCCATCGGTCTTGATCGCCGATTCCAGCACCAGGTTGCGATCCAGCCCGCGCTGGAAGATGACCGCGCCGCCGCCCGCGCCGAAATTGAACATGAAGCGCGCGCGCATGTTGTCGAAGTCGATCAGGTCGTTCTCGCGGCTGGCGGTCACGAGCAGCACATTCCGCAGCCGGTCGTCCACGCGCATCATATCGCGTACGACCTTATAAGCGATCGGCGCGCCCGCGCACAGCGCGTACGTCTCGAAGGCGAACGCGTTGCTGGCCCCAACCAGATTCTGAATCTTGGAGGCCGCCGACCAGACGATGTGATCCTTGTATTCGCTGCCGTGATAGACCACCGCATCGATGTCGCGCGGGTCCAGCCCGGCCTTGGCGATCGCTCGGCGTGCCGCATGGGCCGCCATCGCCGTGATTGTATCCTCCGGCCCGGCGGTGTGGATTTCTCGAATACCCATTTTTTCGGTGACAACGAAGTCTGGCAGGCCGGTACGCGCGGCGATCTCCTGACCTGTGACGACTGGTGACGGGATATACACCCCGGTGCCCGCGATGCCGATGGGGGGGAGTTCCAATGGGGTCATAGAATGTTGTCCGAAATAAGGCCAGGCAGGCTCAAGTAAATAGACCAAACGCCACTATTTGCCGCACGGAAAATGGCCATGCGTCCAATATTCTGAGGATAGCGCGCGCCAGTTACGCGCCAGTTACGCGGAAGGAGAAAGCGGAGGGAAAACCGTCTTTTGCTTTTCTTTGTGGTCCACCTCTACCACCCAAACGCGTGGCCCACGATGACCAGTACGACCGTCAGCAGGCCGAAGCCGATCTCTTGAAAGCCGACAAGTTGGGTGCGCACGCGGGCGCGGTAGGGGGACAGGCCGTACACGGCCCGCAGCGCCAGCACGATCACGGCCACCAGCGCCAACATGGGCAGCAGCGCCGCCGCTACCATCGCCAGCACGCCCACCATCGCAACGATCTGGGCGATCCACACCGCGCCTGAGGCGTAGGCCGCGCCGCGTTCCAGGCGCAGTCGTGCCCGCACATACAGGATCGACGGCACGTCGCGCGCGATGAGCAGCGCCCACAGTGCCAGCGCTGCGCCGACGGAGTTGCCGTCGGCCAGGACAATGGCGGCGGCGGTGCCTGCCAGGGCGCACGCGCCCGCCAGTTCCGGCAGCAGATCGCGCCCACGATTGCGCGCGTACCCCGCGAACATGATGCCCACCAGCGGCGCGCCGACGACTAGCGGCAGCAGGATCACCGGTCCAGCCAGGATCAGCGCCAGGATCAGCCCGGCGGCAGCGGTTCCGCTATAAACCAGCGCGACCCGTTCGGCCAGCACCGTGCGCGCGTAGCGTTTGCCACGCTGGCGATCCACCAGCACGATCTTGAGCGGGTGACGGGCCAGAAACGCGCCCACCACACCGATCGCCAGGCACAGTCCGGCAGCGGATGGGGCCACGCCCAGCCCCAACACGATCGGCTCCAACAGAAAGCCCCACGCGCCGTGTTCCGGCGGCACGGCGATCGTTTTCAGGCGAACAGACGCAGCAGGTGATGACGTTTTGGGCATGAGCAATCCCATGTTAGGCAGGTGATCGCGGCTTATATACCAAAGTCTACCGCGCCCGGGCCGCCGCGCGTTGATCTGGATCAAATCGGGGTGAAACTCAACCAGAATACTCCGTGTTTTCCTGCACTTCTCTGTGATCTTCGTGGGCGCCTGTCACGTCGATCGCGCGGCCAGCCACGCGCCCAACTGCGGCCACAGTTTGGTATGTGCGTCGGAGCCGATTACCATGCCGATGTGTCCGCTTTCCAGCACGATCACCGTCTTGTCCTCGCTCCTGATCAGATCGTGAAAGACCGTCACCGATCGCCACGGCGCGATGTGATCCTGCCGGGCGGCGATGGTCAGCGCGGGCGTTGTGATCGTGTGCAGATCGATGGGCTCGCCCCGTACGGTAAACGCGCCGCGCACCAGTAGATTGTCCTGGTACAGGTCCTTGATGTAGCGCCGGAACGCTTCGCCAGGAAATGGCGTCGGATCGTTGAGCCAGACCTGCATCGCGGCGAAGCGGCGCATGAAGGCTTCGTCATGCTCGCGCTGCCAGTAATTGAGCGCCTGGACCAACTCGTTGGTCGGGCGCACCATGTTAAAGGTCGCGTTGAGCAGCCCGGCGGGGATATTGCCCAGTGTATCGACCAGCGCGTCCGCGTCCAGCCATTCGCGGCGCGTCCACAGGCTGTAAATCCCGTCGTCGTGGTAATCCACCGGCCCGGCCAGGTTGACCAGCGCCGCCACGTCGTGCGGGTAAAGCGCCGTATAGACGGCGGACAGCATGCCGCCCATGCAGTACCCAAGCAGCGAGACCGACTCCTGCCCGGACGCCCGCTGCACGACTCCTACACAGCGCCGCAGCAGCCCGGTGATGTACTCGTCCAGCGGCCGATAACGATCAAGGGCGTTGGCAGTGCCCCAATCGATCATGTACACGTCGATGCCCTGCGCCAGCAGGTAACCTACCAGCGAGCGCTCGGGAATCAGGTCCATCACGTAATGGCGGTTGATCAGGGAGGGCACGCAGATCAGCGGCACCGGCATCGGATTCGGCACCTGAGGCGTATAACGCAGCAGGCGCAGCCGCCCTTCGGTGTAGACGACCTCGGCGGGCGTCTGCCCGACCAGGGCGCGTCCCTGAGCCAGAATAGTGTCCTGGGCGGCGGCGTAGCGTTCCCACACCTGCTGCAAGCCCAGGCTCCACAGCACAGCCCAGCGTTCGAGCAGATTATTGCTCGCCATTGAGCCTGCGCTCCATGCGATCCAACCGGTTCGCCAGCGCCCCGATCTGCGCTTCGAGCTGCTCCAGCCTGATGAGGACTTCCGCCTGCTGCTGGCGCACCCGCCCCGCACGCCGCGCCGAATCACCCAGAGAAGCGGCTACGTGCCGCTGCGTGTCCAGCGTGAGAGCCAACTGCGCGCTCAGACGGCGCAGCACCCCCGGCGACCGGATCGCCGCGTCCCATTGAGCGGCGGCCTCTCGTTCCCACGCTTCGAGTCCGGCTCGCAGCGCCGCCACAACCGGATCGCGCGACTGATCAGGCGTCATGCCGCAGCTTCGCCTCCAGATCGTCCATCTTGGCGGTTAGCGCGTCCACCTGCGCGCTGAGCCGTTCGATCACGGCCAGCATCTGCTCTTGTTGGGCCTGTTGAGCCTGCTGATCCGGCTGCGACCACTGCACCACGCTCTGCGCGAAACTCTCACCCATGCGCCGCCCCTGGTCGAGCATGACTTCCATCGATTGGAGCATCAGATCGGTGTAGCGCGGGGCCATCTCGCCCCACAGGCGCGTCGTCTCGGCCAGGATCGCCTCCGGCGTGGTGGGATCACCTTGCGAAAACGCCTGCCGCACCGCGTCATCGACATGCGACTGCATGAATTGCAGCGCGTCGCTGAAGGCCGCGAAATCGGCGGAACGGTCGCTCTGGACGTGCTTAATCACGCCTCGCCAGCGCGCGGGACCGCCGTTGCTCTCTTCGCGGATGAAGCGCAGCACAAACGACACGACGTCTTGATTTATCGCGATCTCCTTCGCAAAACAGCTTTCAGCGACCAGCCGCCAGCGATACATGAGTCAGACCATTGCCCGGCACGGCCCGCCTGTCGCATTGACTCCGGTATACACAGGACGGGTTGCAGCCGGGTTGCACGCCGGACTCACCACGTGTCCGGCGGCGGCAGCGCTTCCCCCTGCGCGATGGCGTGATACAGCGCGGTCGTATCAGCCATCGGCAGCAAATCCAACCCTTCTTCGAGCGCCTGGCGGCACTGCTCGTACACGCGCAGCGCCAGCGGGCGATTGCCGCGCAGCGTGTGGCCGATCATCATCAGGCGGTAGGCTTCTTCCCAGTAGCGGTCGATCATCAGCGCCGACTGGCACAGGTGAATGGCTTCCTGGTGACTACCCTGGCGCAGCAGCAGCGCCGCCAACCGCAGCCCGCCCGTCAGAAACAGCGTTTGCAGCCGCTCGCGTTCCAGGCTGGCCCAGTCTTCATACAGCGCATCGGGCAGGTAATCACCCGCGTAACGGTCGATCGCGTCGCGGTAGGCATCGATGGCCGCGTCGAAAGTGTCGCGTTCCAGGCGGGCGGCGGTCTTCAGCCCGGCGCGGAACTGCTCGGCATCGATCGTGATGTCAGCATCCGGATTCAACCCGTAGGCCAGCCCGTGCCGCACCACAAACGACGACAGCGAGCGCGCTTCGCGATTTGGTTCCAGGGCATCATTCAGGGCATTGAGCGCCACTTTAAAATCTCGGTCGGCGCGCGATGCGTCCAGCGTGGGCCACAGCTCGGCGACAATGCGTTCTTTGGGCAGCATGGGGTGACTGTCGTTCAACCGCGCGGTGACGAAAAACTGAAACAGGCGCTGCGCTTTCTCGCGCTTCCAGACCATGCCGGGCAGCAGCTCGTCCGCGAGCCACACCCGAAACATGCCCAACGTCTGCACGCGCAGCGACACACTCATTCCGATCGATTCCTCGTCACGACCACCCGATGCTCGAGTGCCAACTCACTGCGAATTGTAGCGACTGGCCGCCGGGCTGACAATGTCCGGCGCATATGCGACCGCGTTGTAACTCGGCTGTGCGTGATCCGCAGTACACTAACAGTTGCAAATAGAATCATCCCAAGAAATGGAGTCACGATGCCAACACTTAATGCCAACGGCGTAGAGTTATATTACGAGCTGCACGGCGAGGGCGAGGACGTGCTCGTCCTCAATAATGGGATTATTGCCAGCACGGCCACGTGGGCCTACCAACTGCCCGCCCTCACGCCGCGCATGCGCGTCCTGCTGTACGACATGCGCGGCCAGGGCCGCTCGCAAAAGTGGACGCCCGGCGATCCGGACTACACCTGGGACACGCACGCCGACGATCTGGCCGCGCTGCTGGACGGGTTAGGGATCGCGCAGGCGCACATCGGCGGAATCTCCTACGGCGGCGAGCTGACGCTCGTCTTCGCGCTGCGCTACCCCGAACGCTGCCGCAAACTGGTGGTAGCGGACGCGGTGAGCCATGTGGAGCCGATGCTGGCCGCCATCGGCGACAGTTGGGCGCGCGTGGCGGCGGTGGGCGATCACGAACTGTTCTACCGCACGACCTGGTACTGGAATTTCAGCGAGGCGTTTTTCCGCGAGCGCTACGACTTCCTGGTCAGCCGCATCGACGCGGCGCGGGCGCTCGATCTACCGTCAGTCGAACAGCTTTGCCGCTGCTTCCTGACCATGAATGTCACCGATCGTCTGGGCGAGATACAGCGCCCGACCTGCGTGATCGCCGGAGAACAGGACATTCTGAAGCCGGTTCATTACGCGCAAACTATTGCGGACGGCATTCCCGGCGCGACGCTGCATATTCTGCCCGGCGCGGGCCATGCCTCGTTCTGGGAAGCGGCGGAAGGCTTCAACCGCGCCCTGGTGGACTTCCTGGGGGAGTGATCAAGCTGTCCCAATCTCAGACCAGACTTTTCGCACCCCTTTCCTGAGGGAATGGGCAAAGGGGGATGGGGAAGACAACATTACTCCATCACGCGCAGCGTAGCAGGGATATCCATACGGCTCAAGCGGCGCATCGTCACCAGCGGCGTCAGCGTGACGACGACGATCCCGGTCAGCACAGCCAGCGCCAGCGTGATCGGGGAAAGGACCGGCGTCAGGCGCAGCGTTGGCATTATGACCGGCATCTGCCGCGCCAGGAACCACACCACGAACAGCCAGCCGAAGCCCAGACCCAGCAGCGTACCGAGCGTACCCACGATCAGATTTTCGATCATCGCCATGCGCGTCACGGTGCGAACGGGCAACCCAAAGGCGAACATGGTGGCGATTTCGCGCGCGCGCTCGTTGAGGTTGATACTGGTCGCGTTGAACGCCACCAGGAAAGCCAGCGCCAGCACGGCCAGCTCGACGCCCGACAAAAAGCGGATGACCTCGTCCAACACCCACGCCAGCGACTCGACCGTATCGCGTACCGCCGTGACCGACGTTACGCCCGGATAGCCGAACATGGCGTTACGCGCGGCGCGTAGACTTACGCCGGGCGCGGGATAGACGTGCAGCACATTGGTCTGTCCCTCCAGCCCCAACAGTCCGGCCCCGGAGGAATCCATATAGAGCGACATGCGATACGGGTCGGCGTGCAGCCCACTCACAGTGACTTCGGTCTGCACGGTGCGGAAGGCCAACAGTCCCTCACGCCGCACATGCTCCAACGTGAACGTGTCGCCCACGCCGATTCCCAGGTCAGACGCCGCTTTCACCGAGATCAGCACGCCAGGTCGGCCTCCGGGTGTGGGAAGGGCGCCCGCCGTAAGGGTTGGCGTCCACAGCGGATTATCCAGGGCCAACACGTCGATCAACACGTCAAATTCGGTATTTCCACGCCGCGCTTTGCCAGGAGTCCGTAACGCGGGCTGCGCCTGGGATAGTTCCGGCGCAGCGCTGATCGCCGCCACCGGTGCGGAGTTCCGCCGGGTAGACGCTGTTTAGAAAAACCAGCAACCGGTCCGGGTGATCCTGCATCATCTCGCGCTCGATGTGGTGCAGCGCGGACTGCGCGCTGTTGAGAATGCCCGTCAGCGCGATCAGCGTCGTGATCGCGGACGCGACGCCGAGCGCGGTCAACAACGTGCGGCGCGGCGCGCGCAGCAGGTTGCGCAGCGGCATTTGTACGGTGCTGCGACCGGGCAACGGCAGGCCAATCACCACTGCCGCCAACCCCTTGCCGCGCTCGGCCAGATGCCCCGTGCGGATCGCGTCAACTGGCGGGACGGACAGCGCGCGCCAGACCGGGTACGCCGTCGCCACGAAAGGCAGCACGAAGCCCAGCGCCGCCGCTTCAAGAAAAATGCGCACGCGGAACAGGTGCGTCATCACCGGCAAGGGGATCAAGACGCCGATCCACGCTTCGGTGATGCGCCCGACCAGCACGCCGATCACGATCCCGAACAACGCGCCCAATAGCGCGATCTGCGCGCCAACCAGCAGCGGGCGCACCGCCAACAGGCGGCGCGGCAGTCCCAGCGCCATCCCGATCCCGATCTGGCGGCGCTGCGCTTCGATCATGCGGTTGGACAGGGTGAACGCACTGAACATCGCCCCCGCCATGAACAGTACGACCATCATGTCGTAGATACGCTGGTTCATGTCGTTCGACTGGTGCATGAGTTTGTAGACAGGATCGTCGTCGGCGGTGGTGATCGCCGCGCCCACCGCCGGGAAGACCGCCGCCAGCGCGGACTCAAGCTCGGCGCGCACCACGTCGCGCGCGGCGGGATCGCGCACAGTCAGCACGAGGTCGTTCGCCAGACCAGGGTGTGCGGTCAGGGCTTGCGCCGTCGCCAGCGGCACATACACGGCGGCGTAACTGGCTTGCGCCCACACGCCGCCTTCCTCGGTGATCACCATGAAATCGTCGGGCGACATGCCCAGCCCGACATAATCAAGCGTGATGCCACCGCTCAGATCGATCTGGCCCTGGGGGGGCAGATCGTAATGCTCACCAAAGTGGTACTCGACCACCGCCACATTCTGCCCGGAGTCAGACGCGGTCAGCGCGCGCCCGGCCTCGACCGATACCCCGTCGACCTGCGGCCCGCCCGCGCTCACATCCACGCCGACCAGCCGTCCGCGCACCAGGACATCCTCGCCGTGAGCGATGACGCGCACCGTCGTCAGCGTAATCAGACGCGGCTCGATAGCTCTGATCTGGTCCGCGTGGGGAATGCTGCGCGCCGCCGCAAGCAGATCGCCCGCGGGGACGAAACTCCCCGCTGCCAGGGTGACCCGCAGATCGTGGACATGCAGCAGGGTGTAGCTGGCACGCATCGACTCGGCGCGCCAGGGCGTGGTGCTGACCAGCCCGACGTACACACCCGTGCTGAGCGCGATGATCATCGCGATAGCGACGACGTGCAGCCAGCGCTCGCGCAGGTCGCGCCACGACCAGCGCAGCCAGAATAGGACCGTTTTTCCCACGCTTCCCCCCTCAGGTAAAGCGCTCTAGCTTCGTCCGTACACGGGGATCGCCGCGCCGTTGATGGCGGACGCCATATCCGAGCATAAGAACGCGATCACGTTGGCGATCGCTTCCGGTGCGACCCATTTGGCAAAATCGGCATTGGGCATGGCCTCACGGTTCTGCGGCGTGTCGATGGTGCCGGGCAGCACGCAGTTCGCGTTGATGCCCTTGTGACGCAGCTCAGCGCCCAGGCTTTCCACCAGCCGGACCACGGCGCTCTTGGAGATATTATAGGCGGCGTGGTTAGCCGTGCCGCTCAGCGCAGCGCGGGCCGAGACATGCACGATCTTGCCATAGCCACGCGCCAGCATGTGCGGGATCACCGCCTGGCTAATCACAAAGGCCGTGCGCGCATTGAGGTTGAGCATAAAATCCCATGTTTCGAGCGGCGTCTCGTGGACGGGTGTCCCGGCGCGGTAACCGCCGACCGGATTCGCCAGAAAATCGATCTGGCCGAAGTGATCGATCGCGCCGCTCACCATCTGGGCGACGGAGTCGGGATCGGTGAGATCAGCAGCGGCGAGCTGCACGCGGTCAGGCCAACTGACGCTTTCGGGGAATGCGGTGCGCAGTTTCTCAGTATTACGATCGACCAGCACGACACGCGCGCCAGACGCCATAAACAGGCGCGCGATAGCTGTGCCGAGATTGCCGCCTGTCCCCGTGACGATTGCCACACGATCGGAAAAATCAAACATGGCTCCCTTCCTTTCACACCAGGGGCGGCGTCAGGCCGCTCCCCCAACTGGGCTAGGATCCCAGCGCTGTGGCTGATCCTCTCTCAGATGTTCGGCCCGGCGCGGGCAGCGTGCCAAATCGCGTCAGGTGTGCTTCTGGCCCCGGTCCATGTACATTTCAAGCAGCTTGACGGCCATCGACAAGGACAGCGTCAGCACCAGATAGGTGAGCGCCACGACGTTGTACGCCTGGAAGAACGTAAACGTGCTGGCGGCGTAGGTCTGCCCCTGGCGCGTGATGTCCTCCACACCCAGGATTGAGACGAGCGAGCTTTCCTTCAGCATGGCGATGAAATCATTCGCCAGCGGCGGGATCACGACACGGATCGCTTGCGGGAGGACGATCAGGCGCATGGTCTGCCAGCGCGTCATCCCCAGGCTGGACGCGGCTTCGCGCTGGCCCGTACCGATGCTGTCGATCCCGGCGCGGAAGACTTCCGACAAAAACGCGCTGTACGAGATCGCCAGCCCGATGATTGCGCGGTAGGCATTGGGGAAATCGCGCGTTTTGAATTCGGCCAGCGAGCGCCCGATATCGTGAAAAGTGAGGGTATAGACATGGCTGTCGGACAGCACCGCCGTGATCTTGACCCACGTCAGCCACTGGCCCAGGTCGTTGCCCAACGAGATGATCTGCGGGATCGCCGCCAGCGCCATGTAATATACCAGCACCAGCGTCGGGATGCCGCGCACAGCTTCCACGTACAGCGTGCTGAGCTGGTAGACCACCACGTTCGACGAGCGTCGCAGCAGCGAAATAAAGAGGCCCATCACGACCGCGATCGCGTAGGCGACGATCGACACCCAAATCGTCGTCCAGATGCCTTGCCGTACCGCGCGCCAGATGATCGGGTAGGGGTGGCGGTTGTAGACGTTGGACACAAACAGGATCACCAGCAACGCCAGCAGCAGCAGCCACCATGGCGCGCGCGCCAGGCGACGGATCAGGATGTTTTTCTTTTGGGGGTTGGGCCGCGATGTGGTGGGAACATCATAGGTAACAGTCATGCAGGGTACATCCGTTCTTAAACAGAAAATTTATCTCAATAGCTCAGGGATGATACCATAAACACGTCGCCCGACGGTACGCCCGCGACGATCACCGGCAGGCGCTCCGACGGCGCGTCGAGCACATACAGCCCCACCACCAGCGCGTACTCACCGGGCGGCAGATCGGGCGGGATGACCAGCCCGTGCGGATCGATCACGGTATCGCCCGGCGTCCAGACCGAAGTCGGAGCGCGGTTGTTGGCGGGTTCGGCGTCGTGTTGGGCGATCAGGTGGCCGTCGGACGCGAGCAGCTGCACGGTGACTTTGTAGCGCGCGCTGAGCGGCGCGTCCGCCGTCCAAAACAGCGTAACGCCGAGCACGCCGCCCGGTTCCAGCGCATCTGGTCGCAGCGCATAGCCGGTCAACTGAATAGATCGCCGAAGCGGGCGTCGGTCGCCGCGTCCGGAGCAGTAGGCACAGCTTCCGGCACGGCATACAGCGCCAGCCGCACATCGCCGTACCACGTAGACGCCACCGGGTACGCGCCCGCATCCAGCGTCGCCGCGACAACATGCTGCGGATCGCGCTCGTCTTCGCCCCACAGCACCGCAAATACACGCTGATGATCGCGCAGCACGGCGTTTACGTCGGCGCGTGTCTGCGCGTCGTCGCCGCCCAGACCTCGCGGTAGCCCATAGATCGGCGCGTCGCCGTGGTAATAGTACGAGAATATTTCGGTCTGGTTGGGCGCGTCGAGGATGATCGCGTCACCGGGCCGCGCATCCGCCGTGATGGCCGCCGCGATAGCACGGTAATCCGGGCGGGCATAGGCGGGATCGGTGTACAGCGCGTTCAGCGCGTCGGTCTGCCCACTGACCACCAGCACCGCGCAGACCACGGCCAGCATGCGCGCGATGCTGCGTCCCTGCATGGACGTGAGACCCGCCCAGGCGGGCGGCTGGGCCGTCCACAAGCGGATGCGCGCCCGCGCCCATCAACAGAGCGGCGGCGATCTGCGCGGGCAGCAGAAATTTCAGATTCGCCGGGCGATACGCGCCGGACACGAACAGCGCCCCGATCACAACCGCGCCCCAGGCCAGCGGCAGGGCGGCACGCCATGCGTCCGGCAGAGACCGCCGATCACTGGCGCGGCCACAGCGCCGCGATCACCAATACGCCCGGCCACAAGAAGCGTACCCACGCCACCACGCCCGCCGTGCTGCCGTACGTGATCCACGTGGCGACGGTGCGTAACTGCGCGCTCAGCGCCAGGGAGACCCCCGTACGCGGCCAGTTTGTGACCTGATCCCACGCCGTGGGCAGCCAGGGCAAAAACAGCACCAGCGCCAGCGCGTGCAGTCCCACGTACGCGATCAGCGGGCGGCGGATCGATCGTCCCCGGCGCAGCGCCCACGCGCTCCACGCGACGAACAGCACGCCCTGCGCCAGCATAGTGAACGGGTAGGAATATTGGGTGTACAGTCCCGCCGCGTGGCACGCTCCGAGAAGAACGACAAGCGTATCACAGAGGGAGAGAGAAAAACAGAGGGCACAGAGGTATCTTTACTTCTCTTGTTTTCCTCTGCGGCTGATAAGGCTTTTACCCACAGCACGAACACCCACATACTCGCCGCGCTCAGCAGCTCAAGCTGAGCATACATGCGCGTTTCCTGGCTGTAGTACACAGCCAACGGACTCAGCGCGACGAACACTCCGGCCAGCAGCCCAACCCCCCGCGAAAATAGCGCGCGTCCTAGCGCCATCGTCACGGCGACAGCCAGCACGCCTTCGCAGGCCGACAACGCCCGAAGCGCGAACGCGCTGGTGCCCGCCAGCGCCGATCCACGCTTTGAGCAGCAGGTAATAGCCAGGGGGGTGAATATCGCGCCCAGCGGCGTCGATCAGTGCGCTGACACTGCGCTGCGCCAGCCGCAGGCTGTTACCTTCGTCGTTCCATAGGGATTGCGCATCGAGGTCGTGGAAGCGCACCGCAAACGCGATCAGCAGGATCAGCAGCGGAGCGCACCACGCGCAGCGGGCGAAACGGGTCAGAGCGCGGACGAGCGGATCCACAACATAGCGCCCTGTGATGCCGGTTTTCGTCGCGCTATTGTCTCACCGAGACTTACCCGCCTGCCTCGCTAACCTGCTGGTGACGGCGCAGCCGCAGCCAGGCCGCGCGCCCCATGACCATCGCCGCGCCCAACGCGGCTAACGCCCCCGCCAACAGCCAGGGCAGCCGCTGCCGCCACGTGAAATCGACGACGACGAACCCGTCGACGGCGTTCCAATCATCCGCGACCAGGGTCAGCGTGTGCTCGCCGGGCGCGAGCGATGTGCTCACCTCCACGCAGGCCGCTAATCCAGCCGGGAACACGACTGTTCCGCTGCGCGATCCGTCCAGGGTATAGGTGACGGCGCTGACGCATCGCCGTCAACGCCGGGCATACGTAGACGCCCGTGCCCGCGAATGCGGAACGTGCGCGACTCCAACCCGGCGGCGGTCGTGCCGATCACGCCGCGCGCGCCCACGCCGTGCCAACCCGCGCCGAGCGTCTTCGGCTGGCTGCCGGTGATGTAGGCTTTCAGCGCGTCGTAAATGGGCGTGGGCTTGAAGTCCGGATCGACCATCTGGAAGTAGAACCAGCTTTGATCGGACGCGGCATAATCGGCGCGCTTGAAGTACCACCAGTCACCACGCCGATCCAGGGCCATTCCTTGAGCGCGCGCTCGTAGGCCAGCGGTGCCCATTCGGCGGCCTGCGCCATCGTCACGCGACCGTAGCGTTCGGCGTCGGCGATGGCCGGATCGTTGGGCACCGGGTCCCAGCCCGCTTCGCTGATCCAGATCGGCTTGTTCGCGTCGCCGTTGGCGACCATCATGTCCCGAATCCACAGGTGGCGCTGGTAGTTGATCGTCGTCTGGCGCAGGCGGCGGTCGGTCGGGACCGCTCCACAGGCCGTAGCCCTGCACGCTCAGCACGTCGAAGCACGCGCCCGCGCCCGCCTGGTACATGCGCTGCAAGTACAGCAGGTCGTAGGCGTTGGTGCCGCTCAGGTCGATCGTTGGGCCGAGCGCCCCGGTGATCACCACGATGGACGGATCGACCGCCTTCAGCGCGTGATAGGTGCGGCACAGCATGTCGGTGTAGGCTTCCGCGTTGACCGTCTGGTCGCCCCATTCGGGGTACAGGTTCGGCTCGTTCCACACCTGATAGTAGTCGATGCGGCCCTGGTAACGCTCGCGCCACCGCCACGGCGTAATCGACGAAATCCTGCAAATCGGCGGGCGGCGTCATGTGGTTGGTGGTGCCGGGCGGCTGGCTCCAGGGCGGCGGCTGGCTCAGCCGCGCGATGATCTGCCAGCCCGTACTGCTCCGCCAGATCGACGATGTTGTCGTACTTATCCCACGCGCTGATCGCGTCGGCGGCGTCGATCACGCCGTCGCCGTTGCGATCGTGGCGCTGGTCGACGAAATTGCCCTTCGCGCCGATCTCGATGTCTTCCCAGGGGAACTGCTGGCGAATCCAGGTGAAGCCCGCGTCGGCGATCATCTGGACCTGGCGCTCGCGCCGTTCCGGCAGGACCTCCTGCTCCAGAAACGTGTTGACGCCGTAAGGACTCACGTCCGCGCGAGCGGCATGCGGGCGGTGGGGCTCCGTATCCGGCTGGCGGCGCGTGAAGCGCATCAGGTACTGGCCGAAGCCGAGCACCTGTTCCGCCGGGTCGGTTTCGCCGGTGATGTCCCACAGCAGGTGATACACCCGCCCCTTGGTCAGCGAGATCGAGGCCCAGCGCGGCGACGCCGAGCGCGGCGATCAGCGCCAGCGCGGCCAGCGTGCGGAGCCGGAAGCCAAACAGCGTGCGCGGGTGAGCGGGTGGCGTGTTCATGCGGCGGATTATACGGGCTGGGGGCGGGAATCACAACCGCCGGGGGACAGCGGTCCACGGAGGACGCGGGCGTGCTGTGGGGTATCGTCTCGCGGTGCGGGAGGCTATACTGGTCGCATCGCGGACTCAGCCGTTCGGGGTCTCACGTAAGGGGTGGTTCGGGTTCTGGGGGTGGGTCAGATAGCTCAATCGTTAATTCAAGACACTCATAACTGAGGCTAGTTCTTCACCGTTTTCGCTTGAGTTGATCCAAACCAAGTTCAGAAATTGCCGCAGCTTCACGCAGCCAATGTTCCGGATTGTCAGGATCAAAAGGCCGATCTGACAATGTAACCAGGATTCCTCCGGTTAGGTCGACCAATTTCACCTCAAAACTCTCAAGGTTTTCAAAACGCTTCGGGGTTAAGAAACTTACCAACTCTTCTCCAAAATACGTCATCCATCCTAGTTTGATCGGGAAATAGGTTTCACCTGGACCCTCAAAATACTGTACTTGTGGGCCAGAAACCAAGGGGTATATCGATAAGCGATCGCATTTGAAAACGGGGACTACTTCTTCAATGAGTTGCTTCAGTACAGGGAAAGAAATCGTCCCCTGCCGTAGATGATCATCAGAGAATCGGAGATTGAATACATTAGGCGTCACACTTGCTTCCCAATATATCAATGTCCTAAACTGCACGCCGGTATCACCATTTAGAGTGAGGTGGGCAAACGGTTCATTCGACCACTCTGCTACTATCTGCGAGATATCAAATGCTTGTGGATCGGCGATTCTGAAAGTCTGTCCGTCCAATTGTGATAGAATAGCGGGAAAAATGATCCGGGCGATAGTGGGACAGCTCAGTATCTGAGAGATAACCTCTGTTGAGTGCTTTTTGAAAGAACTGCCATGAATATTATAAAGAACCATTCTCGTCATCTCTTTGAACATAGTCTTCAAACAGTGTCCGAAAATTCTGAGCAGGCGCTGTACCATGACCTCATCACTCAATTCTAGCCCTGATTTTTCTAGTCGCTCTGCCCTGCCCTCCAAAACCTGATCCGGTTCATACGTTAGGCCGGGACCATCCAGAAAGCAGATCGCAGCGGTGCGCGGACAAGCTTCGATGATACCCTGCTGGCCTTGCCCCACCGTAGACCAGACCCCAGATCGAGACAAGTCCGTTTTCCTCCTGTTTTCCTCTGCTCCTCCGCGACCTCCGCGGTGAACCGGTTTTTTC
The DNA here is from genome assembly GCA_963826505.1 of uncultured Chloroflexia bacterium. Lineage (GTDB taxonomy): Bacteria > Chloroflexota > Anaerolineae > Aggregatilineales > Aggregatilineaceae > CAWGXG01. The sequence goes on along the minus strand of CAWGXG010000007.1, from coordinate 904,658 downwards.
GTGCCCGGTGGGCGATCGGTGGCTTCCCGTCATCCGACGGACAGGCGGCAGCAGGGCGAGCGGCTTCTGCGCGCCAGGGGAGCCGTGCTACAATGATCGTCGTACGCAGTGGTTGCGTACAGCAGAATGGGGAGGCAACACTTCCATGCGGTACTTTTCAAAACTCGTATTCGGCGTCAGCCTGGTCGTCGCGCTGATGACCGGGCGCGCTCGCGCCCACGCTGACCCCGGCCGTGCGCGCGCAGGGGTCGTGCGGCGACGCGCCCGCCCCGCGTCTGACGGCGGGCGGTGCAGGCCGGGTGACGTTCTCCGACGGTCAACCGCTCAACGTGCGCGCCGCGCTGGGCCTGGCCGGGCAGAAGATCGGCCAGCTTGACGAGGGCACCGGCTTCGACGTACTCGAAGGGCCGGTCTGCGCCGATAATATCTACTGGTGGCATATCCAGGCGACTCTGATGAACGGCTGGGTCGCGGAAGGCCAGAGCGGCGATTATTTCGTGGAGCCGGTTGTCCCGCAGCAGGCACAGCAGACTGGCCCCGTCGCGCCGCTGACGCCCAGCGGGCCGTTCGTGGCCTGGGACTGGACGCAGTTCGTCGGAACTGATTCGTGGTACAGTGGAACGCCCGATCCGATGGCGCTCCAACTTCCTTCAGTCTACGCGGGTAACATGCCCGCGCTGCCGATCGACCTGAACAGCGTCAAGTTCGTGAACGATGCCGGTCTGAATGACGCCCAGCGCGCCCTGCTGGCGCAAAACGGGTTCGTCGTGATCCCGGAAGGCTTCGATCAGTTCAACGACGCCTACGGCGAAGATAACATCTGGTGGATCCTCCCAGACAACTTCGATTGGGAAGCCACCCCTACGCCGGACGAGATGGGTCACGGCTTTTTCGTCACCACCGACGCTATGCTGCACAGTCTGCACTATGTCTTCGATAACCTGTTGACCGACCTGGAGAAAAACGCGTTCGTGCCGATCATGACGAACGATGTGTTGACCCCGATGGTACAGACAGCAGTCGCGCAAGCGCAAAGCGCCCAGGGAACGCCGCTCGCCACACCGGCCTATAACGCGGCGCTGTACCTGACCATCGCGCTGGAGCTGTTCCAACCGGGCGCGGCCCAAGGCCTCGTCTCGCCGCAGATGCTGGCGGACGCCAACGTGGTCGTCCAGATGGCGCAGGCGGGCGAAGGACAAGGCCCGATCGCCTTCCTGAACGACTATCTCGAGGACTTCAGCCAGTACCGCCCGCGCGGGCACTACGCCGGAGACGCTACTCTGGAGCAGTATTTCCGGGGCATGATCTGGCTGGGGCGCATCACCTTCCTGGCCAACGATGACTCCCAGAATCAGGTTGCTCTGCTGGTGCTGCGCGCGCTGCGCAGCGCGCCGGGCGCGGCCCAAGGCTGGCAGAATGTCCACGACACGCTGACCTTCCTGGTCGGCCCGGTGGATGATCTCACACCGCTGGATTACAGCACGCTGGCGGATGCGGTCTTCGGCCCTGAGATGGCGCTCGACCGGCTGTCCGACCCGGCTCTATTGGCGCAGTTCAAGACGCAGGTCGCGCAGCTCCCCGGCCCGCGCATCAACGGCCTGATCGTATCCAACGACACCACCGCCGAGGAATTGGCAAGCAAGACGCGCGGCTTCCGCCTGATGGGTCAGCGCTTCACCTTCGACGGCTACGTCATGCAGCAGTTGATGTATCCCTACGTCGGCACGCGCGAAGACCCGCGCCTGCTGCCACTGGCGCTGGACGTGCCGAGTGTGATCGGCCCGTCGACGGTCGCCCAGCAGCTACTAGCGAACACCGACGCATCCCATTTTGCCAACTACGACACGCAGGCTGATAAAATGCGCAGCGAAGCGGGCGCGCTGACGCGTGATCAGTGGCTCGAAAACACCTATGGCGGCTGGCTGTGGGCGCTTGACCCGCTGTGGAATCGCGACTCCGCCGTGTACCCGCCCATGATGAGCACCGAGGCCTGGCTGCGCAAGGATCTGCAAACCGGGCTGGCGAGTTGGACCGAACTCAAACACGACACGGTCCTGTATATCAAGCAGCCGGGTGGTCTAGGCGGCGGCGGTGCGCCCTTGAACTCGTTCGGGTATGTCGAGCCGGACCCGCTGGTCTTCGCCAGGATCGCGATCGTGGCGGCTATGACCTACCAGGGGCTGACCGCGCGCGCGATGGATCAGCAAACGGATATGATGGGATACCAGGTGCCCGGCGCCGATGGCCCGGACAAGATCACCGCCTATCTGCGCCAGTATCAGATCAACGGGCTGCAGGTCACGCTCTCCCAGCTTCAGTCCGTCGCGGTCCAGTCGGCCCAACTGGCCGAAATGGCGCGCAAAGAGCTGAACGGGGAACCCCTGACCGAGGACGACTACTGGACCATCTACCACACCGGGGGGTTCTTGTACTCAGTCCTGATCACGCTATGGCAGGGTGACGGTCCGCCCGACCCGGTTGCCCTGGTGACCGACGTGGCCAGCAACCCCAGCGCGCAAACCGTGTTGCAAGAAGCGGTGGGCGGCGTGGACTATATCTACGTCGTGGTACCCACGCCCTACGGTGGCACGCAGGTGGTGCGCGGTGGTGTCTTCAGTTACTACGAATGGGTCGGCAACATCAACCAGCGCATGACCGACCAGGAGTGGCGCGCCCAGGTCAAGAGCGGCAATCTGCCGCCGCGCCCGGACTGGGTGAGCTCATTCCTCAGCCCGTAATCAACTCAGCCAACGCGTTAGCGGGGCGGTTCATGGACCGCCCCGCCAGTTTTTATAACTCCTATACTGCGTTATTCCGGTGTTCTCCACTAGAATGAACTTATACTCAACCGCAAGCCGCCCAGGTGGCATGATGTCGGGCGGGGTAACCCGCTCGAAAAGGGAGGGAACGTCCTATGCACTCATATCGACGCCAAATTGGACTGATCGCCGTGCTGATCGTGGCTGTGCTGGCCGGATCATTCGCGCTGCCAGGCAACAACCCGGCGCGTGTTCAAGCGGGCGGATCGTGGTCCGCCTGGATCTACAATTACGACACCGGCCGGATGATCCACGTGTTCCCCGATGGTGCTGCCGCGACCGAGATGATGTTCCCGCTGCCGCCCGGCACCTCCCAACCGCCGTCGTCGCTCACCATTTCGCGGGATGGCTCGCTGCTGGCCGCCTGCCTGACCGATGACGCGGGCAACCCCAGCGTGCGCGTGTACGACATCTATAACGGCTATTGGGTAGCAGCCTATACGCCTGCCGCGCCGATCATCGGCTGTGGCCTCTCCTATTATTCCTTCAGCGAAGATGGCACTCAGCTTGCCTTCGGCATCTTGAATCATTATCCCTTCGACCCGGATGCGCGCCCGGCGTGGGAAATGGTGGTCATGCAGATGAACACCAACGCGATCCTGTATCACATCGACTCCAACGCGCCGCAGATCACGGGGCTGGGCCAGGATTTCAGCGGGATGATGCCGTTTGTCTCCACCTTCCAGATGGCGACCGGCACGTTTCCGGGTCTGATCACGTTCAAGCTGGTACGCTGGGGCACTGAGGGATCATGTGATTATCCCAATCTGACCTGGAATCTCAGCATGGCGTCGATCAGCCAGAGTGACGTCTATGGCAAGGGCGGCTTGAGCGTGCTGCTGCCCAACAGTGAGCTGACGTGGACGGATATCGACGCGTCGCTGCCACAGGGCCAATTGATGGGGCCGGGCTGCCCGTACAACGTGATCAAGTATGCCAACAAGACAGGGGCCAATTACCCGATCTTCAGCAATGGCACGGTGCTCTACGGCTCGACCTTCGTGGACGACGGGCGCCGCATCGCGTTTAACAGTCTGGTGGGCGACACGATACAGTGGCTGACGATCGATCGCAGCGGCGTCGTAACAACCATGCCCGCCGACATCCAGTCCTACGAGCTGTGGGGCACGCTGAATGGCTACGTGTTCCTCAATACCAACACTCTCCCCGGGCAGAGTGGCGTGCCTGAAGTGCGCTATCACACGTTCAGCGGCGGCCAACTGCCCCAGGCTTACGTCGCCTGGACAGGCGCGCCCGGTGAATACTGGCGCATCATCTGGGTAAATCCGCTCAGCGGCGGCCTGGGACTGCCCGCTTTCCCGCAGATGGCTGTGTTAGGCACGCCACCGGTGATGCCCGTGCCGACTCCCTTCCCGACGCTGCCCGCGCCGCCGGCTCCGGTGGGCGTGCTGGCGATAGGCGCGCGGGCCGTGGTCAATACGACCGCAGGCGATTTTCTGCGCGTGCGGACCGGGGCGGGCGTGGGCTTCCCGGTCGCGTTTCAGTTGGCGAACGGCACCCAGGTCACGCTGCTGGAAGGGCCGGTCAGCGCCGATGGATATGCGTGGTGGCGCGTCCAGGCGGATGATGGGCGCAGCGGATGGAGCGTCGAAGGTGTGACGGACACCACCGGTTACCTGCAAACGCTGGTACCCCTGCGCTGACGGCGTTCCAGCCCAATATATAGAGTGAGCGGTGAATACTGCTCACCGCTCACTCTATGCCCTTCGGTAGGACTTCGGGTTAGTGCTTCTTGTCTTTGGTCTGGCCCGGAGGCGCCCCCCCGTGCCCTGGATTATTCTGGCTTTGACCCGGTCCGGTCTGCTGCTGTACCTGCTCTTGTTCCTGTTCTTGTTCTCCGTCCTGCTCCTTCTTGGCCTGGCCGGGCGGGACATTCTTCACTTTGTCGGCTGCGATTACACGGCCTGGAGCCAGATCGCTGGGTGAAATGTCGAAATCTTTCTTAATTTCGCCCCAACCCTCGCCCGCCGCGAATCGGTCGAGCAGCTCTTGAGCAGTCACATCGCCGTCCGCTTGTTCGATCAACAGCGCGCGCGCGATCTCGCCAAACCCGATCCCCTCGCAGTGCCATTCCATGATCATGTCGTAATCCGCCAGTTCCTCGAACTCCGCTGCCAGGGACAGCGCCACCGGCTGGTCGTCGCGGTAGTCGGCGCAGGTCTCGGTGTCTTCAGGCTCGACGTCTGGTTCTTCGACCGGCTGCTCTTCGCCGGGTTCTTCGGGTGGGACCGGTAACACCAGCCCCTCGGGTGCGATCTCGAAGGCCGTCGCTTGCAGCGTGTCATCTGGCATCAGATACCCGGTCACGATCACGATGTCGCCCAGGCTCAAATCGGCCGGATCGAACACATCCTCCGGATAGACCGTCACACCACTGACAACGATCAAATCTACCTGGATATCTTCCACGACGCCGATAATGCTGATCAGGAGCGGCTCATCCGCGGGATCATCTCCCTGAGCGGATGCTGTTTGCCCCGGTACCGTAGCAACGCTGGGCATCACCAGCGCAACCAGCACCAGCGCTAAAGCCACAAACTTCAGTCTGCGTATGATGGTCACGTTACTATTCACTCCCCTAATCACCCTATTTCTGCCTTTCATTGTAAAGAGATTCGTGCGCCAGGAGGGTAAATTTGTGTAAGAATGGATCGGGGCACCCCGGCGGAACAACAAAAAGGGACGATCCCCTGGGGAACCGTCCCTTATAACCTCATTTATGATGCGGTGTTTACCCGCTCAGCCCAGGCAGCAGAGTGGGCTGGTTGTTCAGCGTGATGAGCCAGTAAGGAATCCAGCCCAGGCCGAAAAAGCCAATCTGAATGTCCTTTTTATATGGCGTGATGCGGTAATCCTCGGTGTGGTTGGCGATCTGCGCCCATTTGTCGTTGACCCGGCCCAGGTCGCGCTCCATCTCCTGCTGCGTCTCGTCGAGCTGCGCGGCGATTTCGTTGATGCGCTGCTCGGCCTCGTAGACGTTATCGCTGGCCTGGCTTTTATAGCGCCGTGTGCGGCTCACGCGGGACAGCGTATAAGTGGTGCGTCCGCGCAACAAGCTGAGCGCGGCCTCGCCCATCGTCCACATTTCCTCGTTGCGCAGGGCGTCGAGCTGCTGCTGCTCGGAAGCCATATCGCGCTGCTGCTTGCGCAGTTGGCCCTCCAGCCGGTCGAAAATCGTGTCGTAGCGGGCCGTGATCTTGTCTACCTCTTCGTCACGTTTCTGCCGTGCCGCAGCTTGCGCCTGCACCAGAAAATCGCGCAGCGGCATTTGCGGATCGGCGTACAAGCCCAGGTCCGGATTATAGGGCACGGTGATCACCGCCGTTTTGTACAGAAAATCGACCATTTCGCCGCGCAGCGCCGTAATGCGCTTGGAATCGGCTAACCCGGACGGCACATCGCCGAACACTGCCCCGGCATACGGCGCGGTATCGAGATCGCGCGGGTTGATATAGGGCACGCGGTAATCGTCCCATTGGAGCAGCTCGGCCCGATCGACATCCGGCACTTCATAGGTAAAGCTCTGGATCAGCGAGACGCCGCTTTTGCGATCGGCGTAACGCACGTCCGCCTGTCCCAGCAGCGCGGGGACATACGCCAGCCGCGCGTCACCAGTAATCGCCGCGCGCACGCGGCTGGTCTGCTCCCAGCCTCTGATCGCCTGATCGGCGGACAGCCCGGCGCGCACGTAATACTGCGCTACGCTGGACGGCAACGGCGGCGGCGTGGTATTGATGCCCGGCGGCAGGGTCACTCCGCTGGTGCCCTGCGCATTGTTGTTCAGGACTGGCGTAACCGGCGAGGCGGGCGTGACCGGCGTAAATGGCTGGGTAGAGACCGTTCCGGTCGGCTGTGTCATCTCGATGGATGGCGCAGATTGAACCGGTGGCGACTGTGGCGGACGGCCCGGCAGCTCGGGGACATCCGGCAACGATGGCGGCGCGGGTGGCGCGCTCTGCTCTTCGGGCGGCAAACCCGGCAGGCTGGGCGGCATTTCGGGCAGGGATGGGGGCGGCGCGGGCTGGACCACGCGTGACACATTGGACGTGCCAGCGCGCGTACCGTAGGGTGTGACCGTCACGGCCTGGGAGGGATCGACAGCTGGGTAATAGGGATGCTCGCGCTGATCGGCCATGAGTATGCGCAACTGCTGGCGCGTGAGTGGTCCGCGTAGGAAGCTCATCGCCCAGCGCGTATGCATGGCGATCGGACCGCCGCGATCGTGGACGTTGTGCATCACGAACACGCGCGGATCGATGCTGCTCAGCAGCCGGTCGAGCGTGTCAATTTTCAGCGCGCCGTCTGCTGTTACCACGCTCTCCAACCCGCTGAGCAGTTTATTCTTGTCGTTCTCGGTTTGCAGCTTGCCGATGAACCATGTCCCTGCGTTGGCCAACCCTTTGTAATCGATGTCGGCGGGGTTTTGCGTGGCGACGATCAGGCCCAGCCCAAAAGCACGCGCCTGTTTCAGCAGCCTCAGGAGCGGTTCCTTGCTGGGCGGGTTGTAGGGGTGCGACGGGAAGAACCCGAAAACTTCGTCAAAATAAAGCAGGGCGCGCAGACTGGTGGTGCCGCTCAGCGAACGCATCCACGACAGCATATTTTCCAGCAGCAGCGTCACAATGAACATACGCTCGGCGTCACTGAGATGCGCGATGTAAAAAATGCTGACGCGCGGCTTGCCCTCCGGCGTATAAAGCAGACTTTGAACATCCAGCGATTCGCCTTGAATCCAGCTCTGGAACGACGGCGACGCGATGATATTGTTCAGTTCCATCGCGAGACTGAAGCGATCCTTTTCGGGGAACATCGTGTCCACGTCGAACACGCCTAGCTTGGTAAAGGGTGGCTTTTGCACCTGGAGGATGACCGATCTCCAAGGTAAGGTCCTGACCTTGCCGCCATGCATATTCAAAGATGTTGGCGATCAACACATGCTCGCGATCGCGGATCGGCTCCACGTTGCGGCCCACCAGGGCCAACAACGCCTTGACGATGCCGCTGATGCGCTCGCGGTGAAACTCGTCATCGCCGGGAGCCCATCCGCCGGGCGGCGCTTGCATGGCGTCCAGAATGCTGATGGGCATGCCCGCGTCCGATCCGGGCGTGTAAATGGTGAAACGGGCGTTGTCTTTGAAGGTGCGCATACGCGCCGGTGTGATGTCCCACTCGGTCAGTCCAGCGCGCCACTGCTGGGCGACCTGGCGGGCATACTCCGGCACATCCACCCCGGCGCGGCGCGCGTCATCGACATTCACCCAGGGCTCGAATTCCTCGGGTTTCAGATCCGGGAACGTGAGCAGCAGATTGGTGATGTCGCCCTTCGGATCGATGATAATGGACGGGATGCTGTCCATCACTGCTTCTTCGAGCAGGGTGATACACAGCCCGGTTTTGCCGCTGCCGGTCATACCGAGAACGACCGCGTGGGTAGTCAGATCACGCGAATCATAATAAACCACCTCATCCGTCGTGCGGTGCGTGGTCGGATCAAAACGGCGGCCCAGGTAAAAGGTGGTGGGAGCTTCGATAAAGGGCATAAGACGTTAGCCTTTTGTGCTAGCCAGCAGACGCAGATGGGGTCGCGGATATCTAATGTCCTGATATTAGCACGAATTTTCTGTTTTGAGGAATGACGCGAGGTGGCTGACGATGTGTCGTCCAGCGAACTGCCCCGCCCGGGCAGACCGGGCCTCAGATCAGTGACTAAACCGCCAGGCATGCATAAACCCGCTTCTTTGTACAAACTCTGCTAGCACTTTCTACACTATTCTAATTGAGCCTGATGCACGGCTGTGGTATCATCAGCTTGAATCAATATGCATTGTTCAAGGGGGTTAACGACGCGCTGAGGCCGTGCAATTGCGCGTGTTACGGAGTACCCATGCCAGAAGAAACTGATGCCCAATTCCCGATGGATAGGTCTGACCTGGACGCTGGCCTGGACCCTGATCCTAGTGCCCTGATGCGGCGATGGGTCATTGTGAGGCACAAAACGGTCTGGCGTCCGCCCACCGATGTCTACGAGCATGACGAACGCCTGGTGGTGATCGTCGAAATCGCCGGGATGAGCACCAACGATTTTCACATCACGTTGCAAGGGCAGCGGTTGGTGATCAGCGGCGTACGTCAGCGCACAACCCCGACCGACTGTGCTTTTCACCAGCTAGAAATCCCGTATGGCGAGTTCCATACCGAAGTGAGCTTGCCCTGGTCGGTGACACGGGAAGAAGTCACGGCCAGCTACCGGGATGGTTTTCTGCGCGTCGAACTGCCTCACGCGCCTGCTCAAAAGATTCAGATCGTCACCGTGGATCTCGAAGACGAGGGCGATGACGAGAGTGATGATGTTGCGCCGGGCCTTGATGAGCTAATCTAAATTCCAGAGAAGAAAAACGATGGCAAATTCTAAGAAAAAACGTGGCGATCCGCCGGCTCCGACGAATCCCGAAGAAGAACATACCATCGAAACGACCGCTCAAGCTGACGAAGAGCAGCCGGTCGAACTCGAAAATCCGAGTCGAAGACAGCGGTCCGAGCGACGCTAGCGACAGCACACAGCCCTCTCAGCCAGAAGACGGCGCGCCGGGCATTGAACTGCCCGATGAACTCCCGATCCTGCCACTGCGCGGGCTGGTGGTCTATCCCCACACGACCATCCCGCTGACCGTGGGCCAGCCGCGCTCGATCAAGCTGGTAGATGAAGCCGTCGCCGGCGAGCGGTTGATCGGGTTGGTGGCGTCGCAAGACCCCGACCTGGAAACTGCCCGGCCCCGATCGAGATCTACGAATATGGCACGCTGGCCCAGATTCACCGCCTGTTCCGCGCGCCCGATGGCACGATCCGCCTGTTGGTGCAGGGCATGGCCCGCATCAAGGTGGAAGAATACATCACAACCGAGCCGTATCTTAAGGCGCGGGTTGAGCTGGCCCCGGAGACGGTCGAGCAGTCGATCGAAGTCGAAGCCCTGGTGCGCAATGTGGTGGAGCAGTTCGGGCGCATGGCGGAATCTGGTGCCCAGCATTCCCAACGAGCTGATCAACGCAGCGCTCAACGTCGACGATCCGCTGCAACTGGTTTACGCGCTGGCGACCTACATCCGCATCGACCTGGAAGACCAGCAAAAACCTGCTGCGCCTGGATTCCGCGCTGGAAAAACTCCGCACGCTGATGGCGATCCTCTCCAAAGAGCTGGAGGTACTGGAGCTGGGGCACCGCATCCAGACGGAAGCCCAGTCGGAGATGGAAAAGACCCAGCGCGAGTACTTCCTGCGCGAACAGCTCAAAGCCATCCAGCGCGAGCTGGGCGAAGGCGACGAGCAAACGGTGGAAACCGAAGAATTCCGCCACAAGATCGACGCTTCCGGCATGCCCGAAGAAGCCGAGCGCGAGGCTCGCCGCGAGCTTGATCGGCATGGCGAAACTGCCCACTGCCGCTGCAGAATACGGCGTGATCCGTACCTATCTGGATTGGATGGTCAGCCTGCCCTGGTCGCGTCCAGACCGACCGATAACCTGGACATCGCGCACGCGCGCGAAAGTGCTCGACGAGGATCATTATGGGCTGGAAGATATCAAAGCAGCGCATCCTCGAATACCTGGCCGTGCGCAAGCTGCGCCAGGAGCGCACCGACGAACTGACAAAGAGCGCGAGCACGATCGATTACGTGCGGCGCGAGCGCGAGGGCGTGATCCTGTGTTTTGTCGGGCCGCCGGGCGTGGGCAAAACGTCGCTGGGCGCGTCGATCGCGCGGGCGATGGAGCGCAAATTCACGCGGATGTCGTTGGGCGGCATGCGCGACGAAGCCGAGATTCGCGGCTTCCGCCGCACCTATATTGGCGCGATGCCGGGGCGCATGATCCAGACCCTGCGCCGCGTCGAGAGCCGCAACCCGGTCATCATGCTGGACGAGATCGACAAGCTGGGGCGCGATTTTCGTGGCGATCCCGCCTCGGCGCTGCTCGAAGTGCTCGACCCGGAACAGAACTTCGAGTTCCGCGATCACTATCTCGACGTGCCGTTCGACCTGTCGCAGACCATGTTCATCACGACGGCCAACACGCTCGAAACCGTCCCCAGCCCGCTGCTCGACCGTATGGAGATCATCACGCTGAGCGGCTACACCGAATACGAAAAAGTGCAGATCGCCAAGCAGTATCTCGTGCCGCGCCAACTGCGCGAAAACGGTCTGCGAGACGGACGAGTTGACGATCACAGATGACGCGTTGAGCGCCATCATCCGCGATTACACGCGCGAAGCAGGCGTGCGCAGCCTGGAACGCGAGATCGGGCGCGTGGCGCGTAAGGTCGTAACGCGCGTGGCCGAGGGTAAAACCGATCAGGTCGTAGTGGATGAGTCCGATCTGCGCGAGATGCTCGATCATCCCCACTTCGGCTACCAGACGGAGATCGAGGAGCGGCTGTCCGACACGCCCGGCGTAGCGATCGGCCTGTCCGTGACGATCTTCGGTGGGGACGTGCTGTTTGTGGAAGCGGCGCACATGCCCGGCAACAACGGGTTCCAGTATACGGGGCAATTGGGCCAGGTGATGCAGGAAAGCGCGCGCGCGGCGTTCAGCTATATCCGCTCCAAAGCCACCTCTTACGGCATTCCCGAAGACTACTTCACCAAGCACGACATTCACCTGCACGTCCCGGCAGGCGCGGTACCCAAAGATGGTCCGTCGGCAGGGGTGACGATGGCCACCACGCTCATGTCGCTCATCACGGGCCGTCCGGTGCGCAGCAACCTCGCCATGACGGGCGAAATCACGCTGCGTGGACAGGTGCTCCCGGTCGGCGGCATCAAAGACAAAGTGCTGGCCGCGCATCGCGCCGGGCTGGATACGGTGATCATGCCCAAGCGCAACGAGCACGATCTGGACGAACTGCCGGATGATGTGCGCAACTCGATGACCTTCGTGCTGGTGGACGACGTGTCCGCTGTGCTGGATGCAGCGCTCACGCCGCCGCCCCGAGCGGAGGATAGCCCGAAGAACGGCGGGCAACCTGCGCTCGAACTCGCTCACAACGGCCCCGCGACCAGGAAGGCTGCACCCCGATCCCGGCGACGCAAGGATGTTGCGCAGGAGCGGGGCCCCTCAGAAGATTGAAATCAGCCCTGGCCGCTTCACCACCACGCTAGAAAAAGCCGGGGCAACGTGGTAACCGCAGCGTTAGCCGTTTAACTCAGAGGCTAAATATGAGGTCTGTGTGAATTCAGCGTTGGGAACCTGCTTGTTCTGCCGTACACAGGGGATCGCCCTCCGGCAAGCGTCTCACTGTGCAAGTTCGGGGAGAATGTAGGATAATGAAACACAAGCCGGATCAGTCACCCCCATGACCGGTCCGGCCCTGGGTTGGGAAAGAGAGCGGGACGGTCAGCGCTCGGATGGAATAGCTGCGTTGGTGGGGAACGAAGGAAGGCTGCATTGCCCAAGATTTTGATTGTGGATGACGACAGCACGACTGTGAAGCTGCTGCAAACACTGCTGCGGATGGATGGTTTCGACGTACTTGTTGCGCCGCGAGGACAGGTTGCCATCGATCTCGCCTATTCTGACGCCCCGGATATTATGATGGTCGATTACCATCTCACCGATATGGATGGCCTGGAAGTCGTGACCCGGCTGCGCGCCAACTCACGCTTTGATGACATGCCGATCGTGATTGCATCGGGGCTTAACGTAGCAGATCGCGCGTTGGCTGCTGGAGCAAATGCATTCTTGGACAAACCATTTGAACCCAGTAGTCTCGCCAAAACGTTTTTCAAATTACTTGGGTAAAGCCTTCTCAACGTCAGCGCGCCGAACTTAGCACCCGCACTCATCTAAGACGGAGAGAGAGGCTTTGTGACCGCAAAATCACGACGATCGAAAATGCAGTGGTTCTGTATGGACCTGCATTTGCACACGCCCGGCTCGGCAGATTACCAGGAGCAGGCTGTCAGCTATGTGGACATCTTGCGCCAGGCGGAGGTGCGCGGGCTGGACATCATCGCCTTCACGGATCACAACACGGTATCCGGTTACCGGGCGATGTGGGAAGAAGTCACGCAGTTGGAATATTTAGAGCAGCTCAAACGGATCGAGCCAGAAGAAAAACGGCGTCTGGCCGAATACCGGAGGCTGCTCGACAAAATCCTCGTACTGCCGGGCTTTGAATTCACCGCGACCTTTGGATTTCATATTTTGGGCATTTTCTCGCCCGACACTACGACCCGCCAGCTCGAACACACCCTGCTCAGCCTCAACATTCCGGCCTCCACCCTGGACGCCGGGTCATCGGTCGTGGGCGCGTCGTCGGATGTGCTGACCGCGTACCGCGTCATCAACGAGGCGGGCGGCATCGTGATCGCGGCGCACGCCAATTCGAGTCATGGCGTCGCGATGCGCGGCTTCGACTTCGGCGGCCAGACCAAGATCGCCTACACACAGGACTCCAATCTGCACGCTTTGGAAGTGACCGATCTCGATCGCGAGGGCCGCAAGAGCACCGCGCGCTTTTTCGACGGCACCAAGCCCGAATACCCGCGCCGGATGCGCATCATTCAAGGCTCCGACGCGCACCGGCTGGCTGTTGACCCGCGCAACACTAAGCAGCTTGGCATTGGCGATCGTATGACCGAGGTTCAACTGCCCGAACGCACCTTTGATGCGCTGCGGGATGTCTTCCTCAGTAACGATTTCGCGCGCACGCGCCCCTACCGGGCCAGCCATGCCCCTTACGATCACGTGCAGGCCGCGCGCGACGAGGGCGCGACTATTGTGCAGTCCTTCCACGATGGCATGACCCGGCGCGGCGGGCGGCTCTACGCCGTCATCGCGGACGTGTGCGCCTTCACCAACACCAACGGCGGCACGGTCTATGTGGGCGCGACAGCCAAGTCAAAGGACACACCAGCGGGTGTGGGCAATATCAGCGAAGCGGTCGACGCGATCCGCACCGAGATCGAGCACAAGATCACCCCGCCGCTGGACGTGGAAATTGACGCGCTGGAAACGCAGGGCCGCCATGTGATCCGTATTCAGGTGCCGCGCGGCGACGATCCGCCCTATGCCATCGACGATAACAAAATCTACGTGCGCGACGAAGCCGAGACCAATCTGGCCGTACGGGATGAGATCGTGCAGCTTGTGATCCAGAACCTGACCGCGCGCGGGATGCTGGTGTCCTCGGAGAAAGCGGCAGCCGTAACCGCTGTGGAGGAGGCGCTCCCCCCTCTAGAGACGCCGGCAGAACCGGCGTCCGCACCCGGAGTCGAGCCGCCGCGTACCGGCGTCGAAATTCTCGCCACAGAACAACGTAAAAATGTGCAGTATCACATGATGCGCGATCTGCGTAACGGCAATGTGGTGAAGAACGTTACGCGCTCATCGGCGCGGCGCTTGTGGCATTACGCCATCACCGAAAAAGAGTCCAACCCCGTGCAACCCAACAAGGTTGAATGGCAGGGCGATATCGGGCTGGTGAAGCGTTACAAACGCGGCGGCGGCACGCGCTACGATCTGATCCAGCGCGATGACGATACGCTGCGTGTGTATTACGGCGTGACCTTCGACGGGATGCACGGCCCCTGGCAGGCATTCGCCGGGGAAGAAGAGGAATAGCCTCGATCCCATTTTCACAGCATCAGAGCGGATAGCCGGTCGGCTATCCGCTTCGTGTTACGGCTTTTGGCAAGGGTGTCAGGTCAACCGAATGACCGGTCTTCATTCTGACGCGATCCGGCGGCGCGAGTGGGCGCTCGTGGCGTGCATTCTGCTGCTGGCGGCGGCCGTGCGGCTGGGCGCGCCGGGGATCAGCGAATTCAAGCGCGACGAGGCGAATATGTCTCGTGCAGCGCTCGATATGGTCGAAGGTCACGGCGTACCGCTGCTCGGACTCAGTTCCTCGGTAAACGTGCCCAACCCGCCCATCAGCGTCTACCTGTTCGCGCTGCCCTACGCGCTCGATCACGGTCCGATCGCGGCGACGCTGTTCGTCGGCCTGCTGAACGTGCTGGCCGTCGCGCTCACCTGGGCGCTGGCGCGGCGCTGGTATGGACCAACTGCCGCCCTGGCTGCCGGGCTGCTCTACGCAGCGAGTCCCTGGGCGGCGCTCTATTCGCGCAAAATTTGGGCGCAGGACTTGTTGCCGCCCTTCGTCGTGCTGACAGTGTTCACCGGGCTGTTGGGTTACGCAGAAAACCGGCGCTGGGCGCGCTGGCTGCACTGGCCGCTGCTGGCGATCACCGTGCAGATTCATTACGGCGCGTTCACGCTGATTCCGCTCAGTCTGCTGATGCTGGCGCAGTGGTCGCGGCGCGTCCATTGGCGCGATCTGGCCATCGGTGGGCTGCTGGCCGCGCTGACCGTGCTCCCGGCAATTATTGGTGCCTATCAAGCAGGCTGGCTGTCGGCATCGGCGGTGCAGGAACGAGCGCAGCCCAGCGCCGATCACCGCCGGGTGATCAGCACGCGGGCGCTGGATGACGCCTGGCTGACCGTCGCCGGGACGCAGATTCACTCATTGGCCGGGCCGGACGAATTTCGCCACTATCTCGACTCTGTGCCGGATGTGTTCTGGCTGTTCAAGCTGGTGCCGCTGGCCGCCTGTGCGGGCGCACTGCTGCTGGTTGGGCGCAATCTGCGGCGGAGTGGAGCCGAGTCACACGCTGCGCCGGACGTGGTGATCGTCGCGTGGCTGGTGGTGCCGGTGCTGGCCTTCACTTGGGAATGGACCGAGATCGCGCCGCATTACATGATCCCGCTGATGCCCGCCGCCTATCTCCTGGCGGGGATCGCGTTCGCGCGGCTGTGGCAGATGCTCCCGCCCACGCGAGTGGGGCGGATCGCGCAGACCGGCGCGGGCGGCGCGCTGATCGCGATCGCTGCGCTGCAAGTCGGCGTATTCGGCGCGCTGCTGCATTTTGTCGATACCCATGCCACGCCCGACGGCTTTGGCACGCCGCTGCATTACCTGCTGGACGTGCGCACGGCCGTGCAGCATCGGAATCCTCAGAACGTCCTGGTGATCAGCGACCAGGAATTAGCCCCTTACGATCAGGAACCGGCTGTATGGGGCGTGCTGCTGGACGCTGTGCCCGATCTGCGCTTCGTGGACGGTACCCAGACCGCCGTCGTCCCAGCGGCGGACACACTGGAACTGATCGCGTGGCAGCCGGGGCTGCGTACCTGTCCGGACGCGGCCTGTCTGGATCAGCCGGGAATCGCGGTCTTCGCGCGGCGTCCGGGCGAGAATCCGTATGCGCTGCGGCAGGCATCCCACGAACTGCCGCTGACCGATGTGACCGGGATCGATCCGGTGCATTTCGCGAACGGGGCCATTCTGACCGGGTACACCGTGACGGCGGACAGCGTCGCGCTGGTGTGGGCGTTGAGCGGACCGGGCGGGGCTGACGATCAGGCTTTCGTCCACGCGCTCGACGCGAACGGCGAACGCCTGACTCAGGTCGATCGTTTTGCATGGCCGGGACGCTATTGGCGCGCGGGGGATCGGTTGGTGCTGTGGTTCGATCTCGCGCTGCCGCCGGGCACGGCCGCGCTGTACACGGGACTATATACTACCGACGGCACACAGTATAGAAACGTCGAAGTGCTGGACGCGGCGGGCGCGTATCTGGCGCAGGGCGCGACGATTGCGCTGAATCCACCCTAGCGCGTTTCCACGATCAAACGCCCCATGTTGCCCCACAACTGCACGAATTCTGCGCGGGGACGGCTGGTCGGGGCGCTGGTACGAGCGGAATCCACGAACCAGTAGGTTTCGGTGGCCGGATCCCAGCCTTCCAGCAACACGACGTGCGACCACCCAGTGAAGCTCAGACCTTGCCGCCGCAGCGGTTCGCCGAAAATCGGCATAATGAGGCGGTCTTCGCGCAGCGCGGCCTGCAAATCGTCCTCGCTGGCCTTAAGCTGCCAGCGAGCCGGGATGCCATGCACGCGCAGCTCGTCGGCGATACCCCAGGGGAAGGTCGCCCAGTTGGGCACGCGCCGCACGACCAGCGGCAGCAGTCCCATGCCCACACGCGGACGGTTCATGCTGCGGGCGACGTCGTCCGCGCTGAGCAGCGCCTCGCCCTTCCAGAAATTCACGGCTTCCGTGACCACATGCGGGCCGCAGTCGTTGGTGCTGCCCTGCGCGATATGCCAGCTAGCCAGCGTCCGCCCGTGCCGCTCGCCTACGTGTAAACTGCCGTCGGGATGCTGCATGGTTGCCTCCCTCTCGCCGCGTGGATAGGTTACGCGCCGGACCGCGCGGTCCAGGTGCCGGGCGCACCCGCGATCATGATGTAGGTCTGCCCTGCCTGCGGCACGCTGAGCATTTCGCCGCGCTCGAAGGCCAGCACCTGCGAGGATCCGCCGCTTTCGCCGGTCAGCGCCCAACCAAGCCCGTCACGCGCGCTGGCGTTGTCGCGCCACACTTTGCCAAAGCCGCGCACCGGCTCCACCAGTCCCGACGGCGGTGACATCCCCCCGCTGGCCGGATCGACGCCTTCCTGCCACGTATCGTTAAAGCGTTGGTAGGTGCCGTTGTTGTACAGCGCGTAGATAGCCGGAGTCGTGCCCGTGCCCACCGAAGCTACCCAGATCATGACGCCGTTTTGGAATGGCTGGTAAGCATTGCCGACCACGGAAGGCGCTGCCGCCAGCGCGCAGCCGATCCCGGCGGCGATGGTGGGATCGCTCTGGTAGATCGCGCCCAATGTCCCGCTGGGGATGGTGCCGCACGTGGTGCCATCCGCCACGCTGACCGACCCCGGCACGCCGCCGACCGGTGCGAAGCCCAGCACACCCGGCGTCACGGGTGTATCGGTCGTGGTGGGCGTGAAGGTCGGCGTCAGCGAACTAGGCGGGCGCGGCGTGAAGGTCGGCGTGATCTGGTCGGTGGGAATGCGCGTAGGCAGCAGGGCCGCATTCGTCGCCGCGACGACGGCGGTCGCGGTGGGTGTCTCGGTCGCGATGATGGGGATCACCGGCAGCACTGGCTCCGGCGTGGCAGTGATGATAATCGGCGTCACCGTTGGGGGTGTATTACGCAGCACGCCACAGCCTGCCAGCAGCAGCGCCGCCGCGCTCATCACCATAATTGCCACGCTGCGCGCACTCATCGGGGATCGCGTCCTTTTCCTCAGTCTGCCTATGCTAGTCCTGCCGCTTGATCCAGGTGTGGATCGTGCCGTGCTCGTCCGTCCAGGCTGCGGCCATATGGGGTGTATTATACGCGAAAGCGGTCTGTCCCCGGTAGTCTACCACGATCACGCCGCCGTACCCGCTAACGCGCTCATGCATGGTGCGGATCGCGTAGTCGGCGGCTTCCTGGGCGCTCATCCCGCGCGCGAGAGCGTCGGTCGCGGTCTTGGCCAGCACCACGCGCATGATGCTCTCGCCGTGTCCGGTGGCCGACGCCCCGCCGGTCTGGTCGTCGGCATACGCGCCCGACCCGATCAGCGGTGAATCGCCTACGCGACCCGGCAGTTTGTAGGCGACGCCGCCCGTCGAGGTCGCCGCCGCGATGTGCCCTTCCGCGTCAATGGCGACCGCGCCGACTGTGTCGTGCGGGTCCGGCGTGAAGTCATAATCAAGATGGTAATCGGGCATTCGCTGGTAAAGGCGGAAACGCTCGATCTCGCGCGGGACGGTTAGCTCGGCAGCGGCACACAACCGCATCCCCATTTGCTCCGCAAAACGGCGCGCGCCCTCGCCCACCAGCAAACTGTGATCGGTGTTTTCCGCCACGAGCCGCGCCAGTTGGACCGGGTTGGTAATGCCCTGCACCGCCCCGACCGCGCCTACGCGCAGCGTATGCCCGTCCATGATGATAGCGTCCATCTCGATGTCGCCCGTGCGGTTGAGCACGCTGCCCACACCGGCGTCAAAGGTGGGGTCGTCTTCCATAATCGAAACAGCCCGCTCGACCGCGTCCAGCGCTGAGCCACCGGCCTTCAAAATCTCCCAGCCCGCCGTCGCGGCGTTTTGCGTGCCGCGCACGTGATCGGGATGGGTCTCTTCTGCGATTTTCCAGGCGCCACCGTGAACAAGAATGCGTGGAATCACCACAATCTCTCCGAGAGTGCACTCATCCAAACCCTATTCCATAAGTCTATCATCAACGCCCAGCAGCGCCCCGTCGAAAAACGCGATCACGTGCTGTTCGTATTCCACGGGCGCGCGCTCCAGGTATTGGCCGTGGCCCGCGCCCTCGACCACCCACAACGTTGCGTTATCACCGGCCCGCGCCAACTGCTGGCGCGCGCCTTCCAGTGTGATCTCACGGCTGCCATAAATCAGCAGGATCGGGCGCGGCGCGATCTGGTCGATCACATCAAGCGGACTCAGCTTATCCAGTGAGACGCCGCTGAGCAAACGATAGCTCGCCCGCACCGACCATTCATACAGCGTCAGCAGCGCACCGTGCCCCGCTGTGCCAAACGCACCTTCGGCCAGGTCGCCATAACCACCTTCAGCGATCACCGCGTGCAGCTCCGGCATACGCGCCGCGGCCATGACCGCCGTCGCGCCCGACGACGAAAACCCCAGCACGCCGATCCGCGCCGGATCGATCTCCGGACGGGTGAGCAGGTAGGCCAGTGCGTCCGCGACTTCGTCCATCTCGTTATAGCCCAGGCTGAGCCGCCCCATGCCTGCACAGCGCCGCGACTCGAAGATCAACACGCTGTAGCCATGCCGGGCCAGCACGCCTGCATCCGGCAAATTCGAGTCACGCCCGCCGCCGTACGCGGGCGGGATGATGATCGCCGCGCCATTGGGGCCGGTGTCGTCACGCCCGCCCGGGATAAAAAACGCGCGGAAGTGCCCTCCGGCGCGCGCAGCGAGCGTGACATCTTCGTAAGCATAGCCCAGATCGGCGGGCGTTGCGCCGTGGTCATCACACGGCGGCGACAGCAGCGTCGCCGTGAACGCAAACCCCGCACCCACTGGCACGGCGATCACTGTCAGCAGGACCGCGGACACCAGCAGCCCCAGCAGTCGCACCGGGCGGCGGATGTGCCAGACGTCATATGCGGGCATAGGGTCCGCCTTATCGAAAAAGAAGCGCGCCAGGGTTCTGACGCGCTTCTGCCTGCGATCTTACGCTTTCACGCCGAAATGCGCGCTCAACACGTCGTAAACGGTGGGTTGGCCGAGCTCTTGCAGCTCGTAGCGCACGCGCTGGGCAGGCTTGTCAATGGTAATCACGCGCCCCAGGTCGATCGGCGTGGCGATGATCACCAGATCGCACGGCGTGCGGCGGATGGTTTCTTCCAGGTCGCGGCACTGGGCGTCGCCGTAGCCCATCGCGGGCAGCAGGGTGCCGGTGTTGGGATATTTACGGAAGGTGTCCGCGATGCTGCGCACCGCGTAGGGTCGCGGATCGACCAGCTCCGCTGCGCCGAAGCGCCGCGCCGCCACAACTCCCGCGCCGTAGGTCATTTCGCCGTGGGTCAGCGTGGGGCCGTCTTCTACAACCAGCACCCGCTTACCGCGAATCGCGTCGGGATCGTCCACGAAGATCGGTGAGGCCGCGTCGATCACACGCGCGCCGGGGTTCAGCCTGGCGATGCTCTCACGCACCTGCTGCAACCCGTCCGGCGCGGCGGAATCGATCTTGTTGATCACCACCACATCGGCCATACGCAGGTTGGCTTCGCCTGGGTGATAGCTCTGCTCGTGGCCGGGCCGCAGCGGGTCAACGATCACGAAATACAGGTCCGGCTTGAAGAAGGGCAGATCGTTGTTGCCGCCGTCCCACAGCACGATGTCGGCTTCCTGTTCGGCGGCGCGCAGAATGCGCTCGTAATCCACCCCCGCGAAAACGACCACGCCGTTCATGATATGCGGCTCGTATTCTTCGCGTTCTTCGATCGTCACGTCGTATTTATCCAGGTCGTCCAGCGTCGCAAAGCGCTGGACCGCCTGCGCGGCCAGATCGCCATACGGCATGGGGTGCCGCACCGCCGCGACTTTGTAGCCCAGGTCGCGCAGCGCGCGGCTGACCGTGCGCGTGGTCTGGCTCTTACCACAGCCGGTACGCACCGCTCCCACGCCCACCACGGGCTTGGTGCTGGCCAGCATACTGCGCTTGGGTCCGATGAAGCGGTAATCGGCTCCGGCGGCCAGGACCTGGCTGGCCTTGTGCATGACGGCCGTGTGCGCCACATCGGAATAGGCGAAGACGACCTCATCCACAGCATAGCGGCGGATCAGGTCGTTCAGGTCGGCTTCGTCGTAGATCGGGATGCCTTGCGGGTAGAGCTTGCCCGCCAACTCTGGCGGGTAGGTACGGCCCTCGATGTCCGGTATTTGGGTCGCAGTGAAAGCGACCACATCGAAGTCCTCATTGTCGCGAAAAAACATATTGAAGTTGTGGAAGTCGCGCCCGGCGGCTCCCATGATCAAAACACGAGCTTTCTGAGACATGCATGACTCCTGCTTGTCGTGCTCCCACGGGCGGACGGTGACACCAGCGCATCGTCTATTTACGCAGCGCGCGGGGATATGCTATCGCCGCCAGCCCGATACTGATCAGGTAGAGCACCAGCAGCGGAGCGACGACTAACAACATATTGAAGGGATCGACGGTCGGTGTGATCAGAGCCGCGACGATGGTGATCAGCACAACGGCCAATCGCCAGTTACGCAGCAGCGGCGTGGGGCCTACAATGCCTAGCCGAGCTAACACAAAGACCACCACCGGCAGCTCAAAGGCTACGCCGATCCAAAAGAGGAGGGAAGTCAAAAAAGCGATGTAACGTTCTGCGGTCCATTCGGCGCGAAACACCTGGCTTTCAAAATCCTGCAAAAAGCCCAGCGCCGCGGGAACCATGACAAACCATGCGAAAGCCACGCCCAGCAAAAACAGCCCGGTCGTGGCGGGTAGTGCCATATAAATCCAACGCTTTTCTTTGCGGGTCAGACCCGGCGCAATGAACATGAAAAGTTGGAACGTCACATAGGGCATAGCGAAGATCGCCCCGGACAGCAGCGCCACGCGGAAATAAATGACGACGCTCTCGGTTGGACCCAACACTTGCAGCTCGGTGCCATACGGTCGGATCAGGTATTTGAGCAGTTGATCGGTAAACACTACCGACAACATCACGCCCACCACCAAGGCGATCAGGGCGCGAAATAATCGGATGCGCAGCTCGTTGAGATGATCCAGCAGCGAGAGCGGCGTTTCGTCCGCATCGCCTGCCAGGGCAGTCCATGCCTTATAGGATTGGGGTTGAGGGGTGTTGGATTGAGAAGCTGGAAGTTTTGACATGGCCTGGAGCAATGAACGCGGGAGACTTAACCCGGACGATAAGATTTACCTGAACTCACCGAGAGCCGCGAGGCTCAGGGTTTGGCGAAAGCCTCGCGCAGATCGTTTTCGCGGGCGGCCAACGTCCCCAACACGCCGTTAATGAAGCGCGGCGTGCTCTCGGTACCAAACGTTTTAGCCAGCTCGATCGCCTCGTTGATGGCGACCTTGACTGGAATCGAGTCTTCCACAGCCAGCTCATAGATCGCGATCCGCAAAATATTGCGATCCACGACGGCGATCTGGTCCAGCGGCCATTCGGGCGCGTAGCGGTGAATCAACACGTCCAGCCGGTCCTGATAGCTCAACACCCCTTGCACCAGGCGCGTCGTCAAGAGTCGTGTTTCGGTCAGAAACGAATCGGACTCAAGCCGTTGGCGCAACACATCGGCAGGGGGATGATCCGTACAATCGATTTCGTAGAGCGCCTGGAGGGTCAGGCCACGAGCCTGACGCCGGTAATCAATAGTGATCATAGATAGCTACGTTTGTTCGGCGGCAGGCAAAGTCGAGAAAACCACATCCTCGACGTGAACATTCACGGTTTCGACTTTCATACCCAAAAGCTCGCGAATCGAGCGCGCCACTGACTTTTGAATGTGGACGCTCATTTCGCGCAAATCGGCGGTGGCCTCTGCTACGACATACAAATGAGCTGTGACAACCCCGTCCTCGATGGACAATTGAACGCCGTTGGACGACTCAACACGCCGGAGGAAGCGATCGGTACTGCTCGGGACGCTGCCCATACGCGCCACACCCGCCACATCCAGGGCCGCCAGCCGCATAATCGTCAGCAGCACGCCGGGGGCAATCGTCACCGTGTCGTTAGGATGTCGAGGTGTTACCATAACGCTCCCGAAAAACCGATCTTTCCCCTCACCTGATGGAGATAGACATCACCGCACTTGTCCACAGTGATGTATTATACCACGTTCGGCCCCCCACTTGGAGGCCGCGAACAGGAACGCGCTCAAAAAACCTCTATCCCCGGCCCTTCCCCCACACAATGGAGGAAGGGAGAAAGTTTGAAAGTCCCTCTTAGCCGCGCCGCCCATAGGGTGGAAGGGAGGAGCTAATCCAGCATTTCGAATAATCCGCCTAGCTCATCACCAGCCCGCCATCGACTGACAACACCTGCCCGGTAATGTAGCTCGATTCGGGCGCGACCAGGAACATTACGGCGTGCGAAATGTCCTCGACGAGGCCGGTCCGGCCTACCGGGATCAGGTTTAGCAGTTGTTCGAGAATATCCTGCGGCATCTTGTCGGTCAGCGCCGTCTTGATGAAGCCCGGCGCGACTGCATTCACGGTGATCCCGCGTGAGGCCACTTCGCGGGCTAGCGCCTTCGTCAAGCCGACCATGCCAGCCTTGCTGGCGCTGTAATTGGTCTGGCCCGCCTGGCCCATCAACCCGCTGGCGCTGGACATATTCACGATGCGCCCATAGCGGCGGCGCATCATCGGGCGCGTCACCGCGCGCGAACACAGCCACGCGCTCTTGAGGTTGACGCGCTGGATCAGGTCCCACTCGTCTTCGGACATGCGCATGATCAGATTATCGCGTGTCGTGCCCGCGTTGTTGACCAGAATATCGATCTGGCCGTATGTGTCGAGCACTTGCTTGATCATCGCCTCGACCTGCGCGGCATCGCTGACGTCGGCGGTAATGGCCAAACCATCACCACCGGCCTCGCGAATTTCTGTCAGCGTATCATCGGCGCAGCAGCCGGTCACGTCGTTGGTGACTACTGTCGCCCCCAGCCTGGCAAGATCGAGCGCGATGCGGTATCCAATCCCCTGCCCGCTGCCGGTCACAATCGCAATTTGGCCGCTCAAATCCGACATATGCCTCTTCTCCTGAAATCCCTGTTAGGTTGCTGCGCTCGCTGATTTCGGTGTGTGCTGGGGGGAATCCCCAACCAGGACAATGATAACCCCGCGACGAAGCATGTCAAGTGAGGGTTGGCGGCGGGCGAATCGCGGTTGCGGGACTGAACAAGCGGGACCACAGAGTGTATTTCCGGCAAAAACGACAAAAATGCCCAGAAAATTGACAAGCCCCGCCCGCGCCGCTATACTTTTCCCTATGCAAACGATTCAGGTTCACGCTCATGCGCACCATCATCATGCGACCCGCGTCCAAACCCGCCGGTCCGATGGCCGTTGCGCGCGCTGTGCCTGAACCCCAGCACGCACCTAGTAAGCAAGCGCCTCTCGGTACACCGGGAGGCGTTTTTTGTTGTCGCGCAGGACTAGACACAGGTTGGAGAGCTAAGGATCATGCCAGAACAAATACGCCTCGCGCTGCCCAGCAAAGGCCGCATGGAACAGGAAACGCTCGATTTCCTGGCGGACTGCGGGCTGCGCGTCCACAAACCGAATCCACGCCAGTACACGGCCACCATCCCAGCGCTGCCGGACGTGATGATCCTGTTCCAGCGCGCGCGCGACATCCCGCTCAGCGTTGCGGCGGGCGATGTCGATCTGGGCATTACCGGCTACGACACGTTGTTCGACACTACCCTGGCCGATCCGCGCGCGGTGATCGTCGTGCACGAAGCGTTGGGCTATGGCGAATGCAAGCTGGCGCTGGCCGTGCCCGACGACTGGGACGACGTCCGTACCGTCGCCGATCTCACCCGTAAAGCGGCGGACCGCGAGCTGCGCGTCGCGACCAAGTACACCGCCAGTGTCACCCGCTTTTTGGCGGATCTTGGTGCGGACCGCGTGCGCGTGGTCAGCGCCGATGGCGCGCTGGAATCCGCGCCGATCGTGGGCTATGCCGACTTTATCGCGGACATTACCAGCACCGGCACCACGCTGCGCGAAAATCGCCTGCGCGCCCTCGAAGATGGCACCATCGTCGAATCGCAGGCGATTTTTATTGCCAACCGGGCGGCGCTGCTCACGCGACCCGACGTGCTGGCCGCCACGCGCCAGATGCTCGAATTCGTCGAATCGCACCTGCGCGCCAGCGGGCAGTATATGATCTTCGCCAATATGCGCGGGCAGTCGATGGAAGACGTCGCGGCGCGCGTCTTCAGCCAACCGGGTCTCGGCGGGCTGCAAGGCCCGACCATCTCCCCCATGGTCACGCGCCAGGGGACCGGGCAGTGGTGGGCCATCAACCTGGTGGTGCACGCCCGCCAGCTCTACGAAGTCATCCGGCAGATCCGCGCCATCGACGGCAGCGGCGTCGTGGTGACGCCGGTGACCTACATTTTCGAAGAAACACCCGAACGCTACCAGCGCCTGTTAGCCACACTCGAAAGCGAGGAACTTGCCCGATGACCCCGTCGCTGCCCATCTACGACAGCCTGAGCGACGCCCGCGCGACGATTCTCAAGCGGCGTTCGCTGCGCGACGTTGAAGTGCCGGACTCGATCTTAGCCAGCCTGGAAAAGCTGTTTGGCGAGCCGGTGTCGCCCGCCGAAGCGGTGAGTCGCATTATCGCCAGCGTGCGCGAGCGTGGCGATTCCGCCCTGCTGGACTGGAACGCGCGCATCGACGGCGCGACGCTTGAGGCGCTGGCTGTGCCCGAAGAGGACATCACCGCCGCGCTGAACGCCATTCCCGCCGAAGTGGCCGATGCGCTGTGCGTGGCGGCCGACCGCATCCGCGTGTTTCACGCCCAACAACCGGTCACCGGCTGGGTGAACGCCCAGGTGGAGGGATCATTAGGCCAGTTGGTGCGCCCGGTCGATTCGGTGGGCGTGTACGTGGCCGGGGGAACAGCGCCTTTGCCCTCCTCCCTGCTGATGAGCGTCATCCCGGCCCAGGTGGCTGGCGTGCGTGAGATCGTGGTCATGACGCCACCCGGTCGCGGCACAGGGGCTGTCCCGCCGGTGATCCTGGCCGCGGCGGCGGTGTGCGGCATCACCAAAGTGATCCGGGTGGGCGGCGCGCAAGCCATCGCCGCGCTGGCCTATGGCACGCAGAGCGTGCCGCGCGTGGCGAAAATCGTCGGGCCGGGCAACCTGTTCGTGACACTCGCCAAGCAGCAGGTCTACGGGGACGTGGGCATTGATGGCCTGCCGGGACCCACCGAGACGATGGTCATCGCCGACGACAGCGCCGATCCTGCCCTGGCGGCGGCGGACCTGCTGGCACAGGCGGAGCACGACGTGCTGGCCTCCGCGATTCTGGTGACACCCAGCCGCCGACTGGCGGGTCTGGTCGCGGCAGAAGTGGAGCGCTGCATCCCGACTCTGAGCCGCGCACAGATTATGGCCCAATCAATCCCCAACCGCAGCGGCGCGGTGATTGTGCGCGACATGGCCGAAGCTTTTGAGATCGCGAACGAATACGCGGCCGAGCACCTGTGCCTGCTAGTCGAGCGTCCCTGGGACTGGGTGGGACTGGTTCGCAATGCGGGCGGCGTCTTTTTGGGCGAAGGCTCGTTCGAGGTGCTGGGCGATTACGTGGCCGGGCCGTCGCACGTCATGCCGACCGGTGGCACCGCGCGTTTTGCCTCGCCGCTCAACGTGTTGGACTTCGTCAAGATCACCAGCCTGATCGGGCTTAGCGCCGGAGGCAGCCGCCGAGCTGAGCAAAACCGCCGCGATCCTGGCACGCGCCGAAGCGCTGACCGCGCACGCCGCCGCCGCCGAAGCGCGTATCGCACGGAGCACGCGATGAGTCCCGCCAGTAACGGGGCCGGTGATCCCGTGCGCATCCGGGCCGACATCGCCGCGATGGAAGCCTACACGCCGACCGCGTCGTTGGAAGTCTTCGCGACACGGCTGGGCTTTCCGGTCGATCAGTTGATCAAGCTCGACGCCAACGAGAATCCGTACGGCCCGTCAGCGGGCGCGCGGGCTGCGTTGGCGGCGCTGCCCTATGCGCACATCTACCCAGACCCGGAAGCGAGTGTGCTGCGTGCGCTGCTGGCGGATTATGTGGGCGTGAGCGCCGATCACCTGCTGGCCGGGGCCGGTGCGGACGACCTGATCGCGCTGATCTTACAGTTGTTCGTTGAGCCGGGCGACACGATCATCAACACACCGCCGACTTTCAGCATGTACAGTTTCGACGCGCCGCTGGCCTTCGCCCGCGTGGTGAACGTCGAGCGCCGCGCCGATTTTTCGCTGGACGTCGAAGGTATCGAGCGCGCCGCCCGCGAGACACACGCCAAGCTGCTGTTTCTGTGCTCGCCCAATAATCCGGACGGCAGCCTGATCGCGCCGGAGGTGGTCGAGCGGCTGCTGGCGCTGCCGCTGGTCGTAGTGCTGGACGAAGCCTATCTTGAGTTTAGCGGGGCAGAGAGTATGGCGGCGCGCGTGCCGGACACCCCCAACCTGATCGTGCTGCGCACCTTCAGCAAATGGGCCGGGCTGGCGGGTCTGCGCGTGGGTTACGGCATTTTTCCGCAGGCGATCATCACGCACCTGTGGAAGATCAAACAGCCCTACAATCTGAATGTCGCGGCGGACGCGGCAGCGCGTGCTTCGCTGGCCGATCTGTCGCAGCTGCGGGCAAATGTCGAAAAACTGATCGGGCAGCGCGAGCGCCTGGAACACGCCCTGGCCGACGTGCCATTTCTCTCGCCATACCCCAGCCGCGCCAACTTCGTGCTGTGCCGGGTGGAAGGCATGTCCGCCGCCGCGCTGCGCGATGCCCTGGCGCGTCGCGGTATCGTGATCCGCTATTACAATAAGCCCCGGCTGCGCGATCACGTGCGCATCAGCGCCGGGACGCCGGACCAGATCGACAAGCTGTTGGACGCGCTGCACGCGCTGTGCTGAATACGGAGGAACCATGACCGGACGTACCGCGCACATCATGCGCACCACGAACGAAACCCAGATCGATCTCGCGCTGAACCTGGACGGGAGCGGCGCAGCCCACATCGACACGGGGGTCGGATTCTTCGATCACATGCTGCATCACGTCGCCCATCACGGCCTGTTCGATCTGACGATCAGCGCGACCGGCGACCTGCACATCGACGCGCATCACACCATCGAGGATGTGGCGATCTGCCTGGGCCGCGCGCTGGACGAAGCGTTGGGCGATCGCAAAGGCATCACCCGCATGGGTTCGGCTTACGTGCCGATGGACGAGGCGCTGGCACGCGTGGTGGTGGACCTCAGCGGGCGGCCTTACGCCGTGATCCAGGCGGAATTCGACACGCCGTCCATGGGCCAGATGCCGACTTCACTCGTCGCGCATGTGCTGGAATCGATCGCGTTCAATGCCAAGATGAACCTGCACGCGATCGTCTTGTACGGGCGCGACGATCACCACAAAGCTGAAGCGCTGTTCAAAGCCTTGGGACGCGCGTTGTGCGCGGCGGTGACGGTCGATCCGCGCCGGGGCGGCGTGCCCAGCACGAAAGGAACGTTAACCGGATGATCGCCATTATCGATTACGGCGCGGGCAACCTGCGCAGCGTGCGTAACACGCTGGTCTACCTGGGCGCGGACGTGATCACCGCGCAGACTCCGGACGATCTGGCCGGAGCTTCGAAAATCGTGCTGCCGGGCGTGGGTGCGTTCGGCGCGGGTATGAAGGCGCTGCGCGCCGCCGGCTTCGAGGAACCCCTCAAACAGGCCGTGGCGGCGGGCGTGCCGCTGATCGGCATTTGCCTGGGCATGCAATATTTGTTCGAATCCAGTGACGAGATGGGCCTGCATACCGGCCTGGGACTGCTGCCCGGCCGTGTGACGCGCTTCCCCGCCAACGGTCCCAAAGTGCCGCACATCGGCTGGAATCAACTGCATATCCGGCAGAATCACCCCCTGCTGGCCGGGATCGAGAGCGGCGCATACGCCTATTTCGTGCATTCCTATTACGTCGAGGCGGGCGATCCGTCCGATGTGCTGGCCGTGACGGATTACGGCATCGACTACGCTTCGGTCGTCGGGCGCGGGACGCTGTTCGGCATTCAGCCCCACCCGGAAAAAAGCCAGTCCGTCGGGCTGCGCATCCTCAGAAATTTCGTGGAGATGGCGTCATGAATGACGGCGTCATGAATGGCGACGTCATGATCGTGTATCCGGCCATCGATCTGCGCGGCGGGCGCGTGGTACGACTGCTGCACGGCGACCCGTCCCAGGAGACGGTACACAGCGACGACCCTGTTGCCACGGCGGAGCGCTGGAAAGCGGCGGGCGCAACGTGGCTGCACGTCGTCAATCTGGATGGCGCGCTCGGCGAGGCCACTCTGGCATTGGACACGCTGCGCGCGATCGCGGCGGTGGGGCTGCCGGTGCAGTTTGGCGGCGGGTTGCGCACGCTGGACGATGCCGCCGCCGCGCTCGAAGCGGGCGCGACGCGCGCCGTATTGGGCACGCTGGCCGTCCAGCAGCCGGACCTGGCGGGCGACGCGGTGACGCGCTTCGGTGCGGACGCGGTCACGGTGGCGCTGGATGCGCGCGGCGACCGTGTAGCGACCCACGGCTGGCAGCAGGTCAGCGCCTGGACTCCGGCGGAACTGGGGCGACGCTTCGCCGCGCTGGGCGTGATCCATGCGCTCTACACCGACGTCAGCCGCGACGGCGATCTGAGCGGCGTCAACGTTGCGGCGACGGCCCAACTGGCACGCGACACCGGTCTGAAGGTGATCGCGTCGGGCGGCGTGGCGGCGTTGGACGATCTGCGCGCCCTACGTGCGACCGGTGCCGTCGCGGGCGTTGTGATCGGCAAAGCGCTGTATGCAGGCGCGTTCACGCTGCAAGACGCGCTGCGCGTCGCCCAGGAGACGCCATGATCGATTACCTCAGCCTGATCGACCGCCACACGCTCGGACCCCGTGATGACGTTACGCCGCTGTTTGCCGACTACAGCGCCTTTACAGCCGCCATCGACGCCTTCGACCGCCAGATGGCCCACGTCGAATTCGATCTGGTCGCCGGAATCGACGCTTTGGGATTTGTCCTCGGCACGGCGCTCGCGCTGCGCCGCCGCGTGGGGCTGGTGACACTGCGCAAAGGCGGCAAGCTGCCCGTCGAGACCGACAGTGTGACGTTCACCGACTACACGGGGCAAACCAAACGGCTTGAGCTGCGAACAAACGTCATTCGTGCCGGTATGCGCGTACTGATCGCGGACGATTGGATCGAGACGGGGGCGCAGGTTCGCGCGGCAGCGCAGTTGGTGGAAAGGCAGGGCGGCAGCGTGATCGGGCTGGCGGTCATTCACGCTGATCGGAATGCGCAGACACGCCCGCTGTTCGAACAATTTCCGTGTTTCGCGCTGCACTTTGAGGAGCAGCACGCGCCCTAAGATTGCGCGAGCCAACGCGAAGGTAAAAACCAGACACGTGTCTGGCCTGGAATTCGGTGAAGCAGGCTCACATCTACATGGGAGGTTATTTGACTTATGACCCTTGATCTCGAACGCGCCCGGCGCGAAACGCCCGGCTGCACGCGCGTGCTGCATCTGAACAACGCCGGGGCGTCACTGCTGCCGTTGCCCGTACTGGACGCGGTGCGCGCTTACCAGGACCTCGAAGCGCTCAACGGCGGCTATGAAGTGGAAGCTCGCGAGCAGGCCGCCATTACGCATGTGTATGACGCGGCAGCGACGATGTTCGGCTGTGGATCGGACGAAATCGCGGTGGTGGAGAGCGCGACGCGCGCCTGGGATATGGCCTTTTACGCGATTCCGTTCAAGCCCGGCGACCGGGTGCTTGTCTCGCGCGCAGAATATGCCAGCAATTTTATCGCGCTGCTCCAAGTCGCGGAGCGCACCGGCGCGCAGGTCGAAGTTATCCCCAGCGACGACACCGGACAGGTCGATCTCGACGCGCTGCGCCGCATGATCGACGGACGGGTCCGGCTGATCGCGATCACGCACGTGCCGACCAACGGCGGGCTGGTTAATCCCGCCGCCGCCATCGGCCAGATCGCGCGCGACGTGGGCGCGCTTTACCTGCTGGACGGTTGCCAGTCGATCGGGCAAATGCCGCTGGACGTGGATGCGCTCGGCTGCGATTTCCTCTCCGCCACCGGGCGCAAATTCCTGCGTGCGCCGCGCGGCACCGGGCTGCTCTATGTACGGCGCCGCGTGCTGGACACCTTGGAACCGCCGTTTCTGGACGATCACGCCGCCACCTGGGTCGCGCCCGATCGTTACGAGATGCGGCCCGACGCACGCCGCTTCGAGTCCTTCGAGGGGAATCGGGCGGCGAAAATTGGGTTAGGCGTGGCGCTCGATTACGCGCTGGGCTGGGGCATGGATGCCATTTACGCGCGCATCACAGCTCTGGCGGACGATCTGCGCACGCGGCTGGCGGCGCTGCCCGGCATCACCATGACGGACCTGGGCCGCGAGCGCTGCGGGATCGTGACCTTCAGCGTGGACGGCCACGCGCCCGATGCGATCAAAACAGCGCTGGCCGCGCAGGGCGTCAACGTGTGGGTGACGCGCGCGCCGTCGGCCCTGCTCGATATGCAGGCGCGCGGCCTGACGGAACTGGTCCGCGCGTCCGTCCACTATTACAACAGCGAAGACGAGATCGCCCGCTTCTGTGCTATCCTGAGCGGCATCATTACCAACAGCAGTGAAGGGAGTTAGGCCGCCGTATGCTGGCTAAACGCATCATCCCCTGCCTGGACGTGCACGAAGGGCGCGTCGTCAAAGGCATCAATTTCGTCAATCTGCGGGACGCGGGCGATCCGGTCGAGCAGGCTGTGATCTACGACCGCGAAGGCGCGGATGAGCTGGTTTTTCTGGACATCACCGCCACGCACGAGGGCCGCGAGACGATGCTCGACGTGGTACGGCGCGTCGCCGATGCCATCTTCATCCCGTTTTCGGTGGGCGGTGGACTGCGCACGGTTGAGGACATGCGCGCCACGCTGCTAGCAGGGGCGGACAAGATCGCGATCAACAGTTCCGCCGTGCGCACGCCCGACCTGATCACCGAGGGCGCGCAGCGCTTCGGATCGCAGTGCATCGTCGTCGCGATTGACGCGCGCTGGAATGGGACGCAGTACGAGGTCTACGTCAGCGGCGGGCGCATCCCGACCGGGCTGGACGCGATCGCGTGGGCGCGCGAAGTCGAAAGTCGCGGCGCGGGCGAAATCCTGCTGACCAGCATGGATCGCGACGGCACTAAAGACGGCTATGAGCTGCGCCTGACGCGCGCCATCAGCGACGCGGTCAGCATCCCAGTCATCGCCTCCGGCGGCGCGGGCACGCTCGATCACTTCCGCACGGCGCTGACCGATGGCGGCGCAAACGCCGCGTTGGCGGCCAGCCTGTTCCACTACCAGCAGATCAGCGTGGGCGATGTCAAGCGGTATTTACACGCGCATGGCGTGCCCGTGCGCCTGACGGAGGCCGGTCATGCCTGATTCGGATTCTCGGCTCGATCTGGACGCGATCCTTGCGCGCCTGAAATGGTCCGCTGATGGACTGATCCCGGCGGTCATACAGGATGACCGCACCCAACAGGTGTTGATGGTGGCGTGGATGAACGCCGAGGCGCTGCGCCTGACCGTCACGACAGGCGAGACGCACTTCTGGAGCCGCAGCCGGTCAGAGCTGTGGCACAAAGGCGCGACCAGCGGCAACACGCAGGCCGTCACCGGGCTATGGATCGATTGTGATGCCGATACGCTGCTGGTACGCGTAACCCCGGCGGGCCCAGCCTGCCATACCGGCGCGGTAAGCTGCTTCTTTCGACAGTTGGAGGAATTGACGTGAGCGACGCACACCACGCGAGTGACATTCTGGATCAGGTCTTTGCCACCATCGAAGACCGCAAAGCGCATCCCAAGCCGGGTTCGTATACCAACAGCCTGTTGGACGCAGGCGAAGACGAAATCGTGAAGAAGATCGGCGAGGAAGCCGTCGAGGTCATCCTGGCGGTTAAGGGACAGGGCGACGAGCGCGTGATCTCCGAGCTGGCGGATCTGACCTATCACTGTCTGGTCCTGCTGGCCCAACGCAGCCTGTCGCCCGATGACATCGCCGCCGAACTGGAACGCCGCCATATCCCGCGCTAGATAAGCGGCGAGGGCTGTTTTTTGGGCAACCCTCGCACTCACTCACGCAGTCAGGGATGGGGATCGTGAGCGTTTTCACAGCGTACCGCCGCCTGATTAAGCCTGTCTGAACGGGGAAACAACAGCGGGTTATCACCCCGTAAAATCGGCTTAATACACACGCAAGAATGCCCTGCGCGAACGACACGCAGGGCAGCTCTTTCTGTATGAAACGGGCGTTTTGAAAAACGCGATGGTTAGCGAGTTAGAGAGTCGGAAAGCGTCCGCGATCGACCGGGCGCTGCTACCCTACCACAGTCGGACCCGGCGTTGGGTCCAACGGGTAACAGGCCGGGTCAATCCTCTTCCCACTCCTCCTCTTCGAACTCTTCTTCGTCTACACCACTGTTGGCATAATCCAGCGTCGGGGGCCGCAGGTCGACGATTTCCAGCAGTTGATTGCATTCCGGGCAGTTGACCAGGTCCCACACTTCCGCTGCATCACGCAGGTTCACCCACGCGTTGCAGGCCGGACAACGTGCGCGCTGTTTGTTCTTCACGCTGCGCTGCACGTCAGACTTCCGTTGAAGAGCGTCGTCGTTCATTCGGTTATTCATCTTACTCGTACACAGGCTCCTAAACCCTTTATGATCGTGTCATATAGCACGGATTCCGCGCCGTGTCAATGTTTTGGTCGTGAGGAATAACCCAATCAATAGGAATCTCCACGCCAAAGGGCCTCAAAACCCACAGAGTCAACGTTGCCAGCGTGTATTTCCTCACCTTTCAACCATATGTTTGCCCCTGTGTACTACGTCGACAAAGGCCCATTGTTGCACTCATGGCGGCATCACCTCCACGGTGACCGGGTCCGATTCGGCGCTGTTGCCTGCCGCATCGGTAGCCACTGCCCAAAATGTGTGCGGACCGGTGCTGTCGATCTCCCAACGCGCGGTATACGGCCATTCCTCGCTGACGGCGACCAGCTCGCCATCATCCCTATAGAATTCGACCGTCGCCATCTGGACATTGTCATCCGGCTCGGCCTGAAGCGGAACATAGACATCCTGCCCGGCAACGTAACGGGCTTCCGCTGCTGGTTCGCTGAGAGTCACAGTGGGCGGTTGGTTGTCCACTGTGACCGAAACGTAGGCGGTTTCAAGTGAATTATCGGTGCGGACCATCGTCAGGCGCAGCGTATACAACGCGCCCTCGCTCAAGCCGCTGGTATCCCATTCCCCTAACGAAATGTCGCTGCCCGAATCGGTGCGCTGCTCGCCAATCTGCAGCCAGACATCCGGCTGCGACCCGGCCCCATAATCCAACCGGAAATAGCCGAACAGATCATCGAGCACGTTGCCGCGCACGTCGACTGTGCCGCGCACCCGCTCCACAAACGTGGGCGATACAATCGCGATCGGGCTGGATGGCGAGCTGGCCCCGGCCAGATCGTATTCCGTGGGCGGCAGACGTTGGCCGGTGTCGAGCGCCCAGGTACGCGCTTCGGGCGGGTAATCAAAATAGATTTCGTCCTTGACACAGCTCGGAGCCGAAGACGCCGTGGCTAAGCGCCCAGTGCACACGTTGACGGCATAGGTGTTCCAATACACGTCGGCCTGAGTCGGCTGCGTGTCGATGCCGCGCGCCGGGTCCACATAAAACAGCTCGCGTACCTGAGGACAATAGCGAGTCGGCAGCCAGCCGGAGGTCTGGCACACGACGCGCTCGACCACCGTAGACGGGCGCGCCCATTCCTCGTTAGGCAGCGAATCGCGCGTGTGGACGTATTCCATGACGGCGTGCCAGATCGGCGCGGCCCCGGTGACGCCCGTCACATCGTTCATAGAATGGTTGTTGTTATTGCCAACCCATACGCCGGTCACGATCTGAGGGGTGTAGCCCACCGTCCAGCTGTCGCGGTTATCGTTGCTGGTGCCGGTCTTGGCGGCAGCCGGGCGTGACAGCTCCAGCGGGTTATCGGCCCCAAAGCCCGGCTCACGCGCTTCCTGGTCGGCCAGCATATCGGTCATGATGTAGGCCAGGCCGGGTTCCAAAATCAGGCGGCGCTGGAAGGTGTTGGTTTCTGGGCCATATTGCCACAAGACCTGCCCGTTGGCGTCTTCAATACGCAGCACGGTGACCGGGTTCAATGTGCGGAAGCCCGGCGCGCCCTCGCCCTTATGGGCTGGCATCCCGACCATATAGCCGCCGGTGTTGAAGACGTTGTAGGCGTAGGTGAGGTCCATCAACGAGACTTCGCCGCTGCCCAACGCCAGCGCCAAGCCATATTGGCTGGCCTGATTCAAGGAATTGATGCCCAGGCGGTGCGCCGTGCGCACGATCGGCCCCAGGCCGATCACGTACGCCATCTGCACCGGCGGGACGTTGTACGAGCTGCCCAACGCTTCGCGCAGACTCATGGGGCCGTGATAGCGGCGGTCGATATTGACCGGCGTGTAAGGCTGGCCGCCGTTGTCGAAGGTAATCGGGACGTCGTAGGTCATGGTGGCGGCGGTAATGCCGTTGGGGTAACCGGGCACCGGCCCCTGCAAGAACGCCGCCGTGTATACGATCGGCTTGAAGGCTGACGCGGGCTGGCGCTGGGCGGTGGTCACGTTGTAGCTGCCCTGGATGCCCTGATCCCAGAAATCGACGCTGCCCACCATCGCCATGACTTCGCCCGTTTCGGCCCGCATGACGACTACGCCCGCGTTCGTTACTTCGCGGTCCACGCCGACCATGCCTGACGGCACGGCGGGCAGGTAACTGGCCGCGACGCAGGGCGTCCCGGCGCTGGTATTTTCGGTGACGAAAGGATCGTTGCCATCCAGGCGCATGACCTGGCTGCGCGCCACACATTCGGCCTGCAGCTGCAAATCCAGATCCAGCGTGGTGTAGATGCGCAGGCCGCCGCGCGTCACCAGGCGCGGGCCGTCCAGCCCCAGATCGTTGAGGATCGACTCGGACTCCGCGCGAACATAGGTTGAGAAATGGGGCGCGATGATATCGAAGCGATCCGAGAAGGGCTGCACGGCGATTTGCTCGGCGAACGCGGCCTCGGCCTGATCCTGCGTGATATAACCCTGGCTCGCCATACTTTGCAGGACGATACCCTGGCGCAGCTTGGCCGCCTGCGGATTATCGATCGGGTTTTGGAGCGGGTACTGGGGAATCGCCGCCAGCATCGCGGCTTCGGCCAGCGTCAGGTCGCGGGCGGGCTTGCTAAAATACTGTTGGGACGCGGCCTCGATGCCATAGGCCAGCCCACCATAAAAGTTTGTATTGACGTACCACTCCAGAATCTGGTTTTTGTCGTACAAGCGCGAAATCTCGGTCGCCAGGATGACCTCTTTCACCTTGCGATCCACGCTGACCGACAGGCGCTCGGCTTCGTCCATCAACACGTTGCGCACCAACTGCTGCGTGATCGTGCTCCCGCCCTGCAGGTGGCCGCCCGTCAGGTCCGACCACAGCGCGCGGCCCATCCCCTGCAAATCAAAGCCGGGATTCCTGTAGAAGCTGGAGTCTTCGATGGCAACGGTGGCATCCAGGAAATAGCGAGGAATATCCGTAACCCGCACCCACTGGCGATCACCACCGGCCGGGTCGATCACTTCGTAAATAACGGACTGGCCTGTCCGGTCATAAACGACGGTGGTCAGAAAAGCTTCGCTGCGGGCGTCCGTGATTTTTTCAGGGGGCGGAAGTTGTCCGGCGTAGTAATTATAGATGAGGGCGAACGCGCCCACCGCGAGCAAGGCAACCACGACGACGAGCGCTACGAACCCAGTCAAAACGGCGACCGCCCAGCGCATAACTCGCGGAGCGTTGACCGCTTGTCGGCGGCGGCGATGTCTGCGTTGGCGGGCTATCCGAGTAACATGCAGGCTGAGCATATCGGTGTTAATTCTGCCTCAATTGTGCTACACTGGTGCTCAAACAACTTGTTTGACACCGAGCGGAATCATAGCACGGTCAAAACGAGCCTGGCAAGTTTGGGCAATCCTGGGGAAGAGGGCAGGCTCGCCAGTTCTGAATATCCCCGGCTGGACCCTGCATAGACGCGCTCGCGAACTGTGCAGCCAAGACGGCGTGGCGCATCAAATCGCCATGCACCTGCTGCTTTTGGCCGGTCGATATCAGATCGCATGCACTCGCCTTGCTCTTCCCCTGATGGACGATCACGGTTATTCGCTAGAGTGATCCAAAGTCATTACTTATTCTAAAGGCTATACTATCATGTCTATCATTGGCAAAAAGCGGATCGCCGTTGTAGAAGATGACTCCGATCTCGCCCTGTTGATCAAGGACGAGCTCGTCGCTAACGGGTACGCGGTAGACGTGTTTTTTGATGGACTCCCGTTTTTACGCCACGTACACGAGCAGGGACTGCCGCATCTCGCACTTATTGATATTACCCTGCCGTCATCCGATGGGTTCGAGATCAGCAAACAACTCAAGACGCTGGGCGATGTGCCGATTGTGTTCATCTCCACCCAGCACGGCGTGGATACCATCGTGCGCGGCCTGACGCAGTATGCCGACGACTATCTGCGCAAGCCCTTCGATCTGCGCGAACTCAGCGCGCGCGTCCAGCGCGTTTTGACGCGCTTTCCGGGGTTCGGCTATGCCGAGTCGCATATCATCACGATCGACGACTGGCTTTCAGTCGATTTTGGCACGAGCCGCGTGTTTGTCGGCGGGCGCACCGTCGGCTTGACGCCCATCGAATCGGCCTTACTCTACATCCTGGTCAGCAATTCGGGGCAGGCGATCTCACCTGAAACGCTGATCAACCGGGTATGGCCGAACGACGAAGTCTACGAAGACGCGCTGCGCGTGCACATTTACCGCCTGCGGCGCAAGCTGGAGCCAGAACCCAACCGACCACACTACATCCAGACGGCACGCGGCACCGGGTACCGCTTTATCGCGGACAACCTCGTCCCTCACCCCCTGTTCAGCGGGACTCCGCATCTCGATTTTTAAGCAGGTCCAACCCCATCTATCCCCGCCACGCCGGACTCCGCCGATCATAGTTGCTCAACATGCCCAGAAATCAACCAATTTCTGTAAAAAGCTCTTAACAAGTGACAGAGATGAAGTTATAGTATAGTATACGTTGTGACGTTTTTGGGCGATAGGCAGCGATTGGGTAGACGAAAAAATGAAACGAATTTTGGTCGCTGAAGACGAGGTTCATATCCTGTTGTTGATCCAGCGCAAACTTGAGTCGGCGGGTTATACCGTCATCACCACAGAAAACGGCAGCGACGCGCTGCGCATGGCGCTCAACGATCGACCCGACTTGCTCTTGCTGGACATTATGCTGCCCGGGCGTGAGGGACTGGATATTTGTCGCGATGTCAAAAGCGCCTACGGCCAAGAAGCCCCGCCCGTGATCTTGATCTCGGCGCGTGGACAGCAGGTTGACGTCGAGGCCGGGTTGGACGCGGGGGCTGACGATTACATCATCAAGCCGTTTTCTCCACGCCTGTTGTTGGAACGTGTAGAAGAGGTGCTGGGGATGTAATGTAATAACTAATAATTTTGAGATATAACACTGTTAACATATCAAAATAAGATATTACCAAAACATGGCAAAGGCTGAGACAAAAGCTTGGTTAGTAATTTGAGTTGTAACATACGCCGCGTACAATAAGGGTACATTTGAGTTGGAAATGCTCCCGGCCCAAATCCCGCTTACCCTAGAGCATCTCTTCCCCACCCCGTCTAACTCAAATGTAAGGACCGCCTGGCGGTCCTTTTGTTTTCCCGTAATGTTGCATGCGGCATTGCGTTCTACTGCACGTCCAGCGTGCCCAACACCAGGTAATCGTCTCCCGCCGACGCGGCGCTGGCGGCCGGCAGTGGCACCTGATCGCCGTACCAATACACCTTCACCCCAAGCTGATACTGGCCCGGCGGCAGAGTGTCCGGCAGCGTGAGTTGGTGCTCGTCATATTTCAGCTCGCCGGGCTGCCATGTGGTCGTAGGCGCGGCACCATCCTGGGGCGGACCGTCGTGCTGTGCGACCAGCGCGCCGTCAGCAGCCAGCACGAACACCGACACACTGTAATCCAGCGCCGGACTTTGCTCCGCTGTCCACCACAGCGCCACGCGCACACGCTCACCGGGCGCGGCAGAGGCAGGCGCGAAGAATTTGCGCAGCGCGAACACATCCCCAAACGTCCCGATCACCGACTCGGACAGCCGGTCATAGCGGTAACTGTAAAGCGGCGTGCCCATGTGTTCGACTACCAGCGCCGCCGTGCGCTGGAATCCGGCCTCCGCGATCAGGCCGCCATATTCGTCCATGGGCGCGTCCCCCCAGTAGATCAGCCAGAACGCATCGACGTTGTTCAGATAGGCCAGCAGCGTGGGCAGAAACTGGGCTTTGTACTGGTCGCGCCACTCGCGCAATGACACGCGCGGCGTATCCGTGCCCATCTGGTGATCGATGTAATAACGCACGGGGAAGTCGCCAACCCAGATATCCATCAACACCGGCTCGCCGGGCAGATGGTTGTCCGTCACGTTGCGGGTCACGGCGCGCCAGTTGGGGTAATTGCGCCGCGCATCGACGGTCGTCAGCCCCACGATCAGCACGAGCGCCACCATGAACCAGCGCGCGGCCCTCTGTAAATTCGCCAGCCCATGCCCGACCAACACGGCGATCACCGGCGTGATCAGGATGAAATTGCGCACGGTGAGAAACTGCCGCTGCTGGTTGACGGTCACTGTCGGGCCGATCATCAGCCCGGCCCACAACAGCAGGAACAACGCCGGACCGGTCGGACGCAGATGGACCTGCGCGCGCCATTCCTGATCCGTGTAGCGATACGTCACCCACAGCAGTCCCAACACCATCAACACGCCGAAGATCGCGTAATAGTGGCCCAACAGCGCCGTACGCACGGCGCGGTAGGTATCGAGGTTGTTCGGCAGAGAATTTTGATAATAGAGCGGGTTCGTCCAGCGCACGCGGTTCTGATCGATCATCACCGGCAGCCAGGGCAAAAAGGCCATACCCACCGCGCCAAACAGAAATATACCGTCGCGCACACGCCGCCAGGGCCTTACCGCGATCAGCAGGTGCGCGAATTCCGCCACCAACAGGATCGCGCCGAGATAGTGCGTGTAGATCAGCGCGATCGCCGTCAGAACAAAGCCAAGTCGGCTGGCGAACGTGGGCCGCCGCCACCAGCGCACGTAGAAATAGGCGCAGAACACCACCCACAGCGCCAGCAAGCCGTAATGCCGCGCCTCTTGCGCGAGATCGATAGGGAGATCGGCCAACGCCAGGATTAGCGCAGTCAGCACGCCTGCTTCAGGCGTGAAGAGGGCGCGTCCCAGCCGGTAACCGCCCGCCACAGTCAGCACCCCCGCCAGCACGCCAAAGTAGCGCACGGCAAATTCCGTGTCGCCCGCGACATTGCGCCACAGCCGGAACAGGATGAAAAACAGCGGCGGGTGTTGGTCGGCGGCCAGCGTGCGAGCGATGGTATCCAGGCGCGGCCCAGCGCTCAGCAGCATCGTCCACCCCTCATCCGCCCACAGGCTGCGCACCGCAAGATCGTGCGTGCGCAAGCCCCACGCCAGCAGGAGAATCAGCAGTAGGACGACAAAACGAATGCGGTTAAGGCGCGGCGCAGCACGGCGCGACACGGCGAACATGAGCGGCATGAGTTGGCAGGGTGCTCCGTAGTGGTTGACGCGATGGATTGTACCGTGCGGAGGCGCGACCGCCAACGCGGCGCGGTAGTCAAGAATGTCAGGGGCGATCAAAATTAACGCGCTCTGGTCCACCTTTTGCTATGACAAACCCATAACAAAATTCATAACTTCTTTTGATTTGTAAACTCTATACTGTTGTAGGATTAGGCTTAGAGAAATATCACACAACGGCGGGAAAGTGCGATGAACTACGAACGTCAAAAACCCCAGACACGCATCTGGTGGGATGGCAACGAAGTCGAGTTCGTGCGATGGACCGAACGCGCCCTCGTCTTTAGCTGGGGCGATCCGCACGAAACCGCGATCCACATGCCGCGCGGCGCCGTGCTGCGTCTGATGGAAAAAGGCGTGATGCAGATCGAAGGCGAGCTTCCCGAATGGGTCAATTTCGGCCCGCTGAAACTCGTCCGCGTTGAAGAACCACAACGCGTTGTAGAAAAAGAATGGGAAGTGCCACAGCCCAAACCAGCCCCGGTTGTCCCGCCCGCCGAAACCTCCCGGCTTGCCAAGCTGAACATCATCACCCGCCTGATCCGCAAGCTCTCCTCAAGCGGACCAGAACGCGCCAAAGCGACGAATTAATCCTCGTACCCCGCGCCTCCGCACAACGGAGGGCGGGGTATTCTATTGAAGACTCTGTTGATACTTCCTGTTGAGCTTAAAACAGACGCGGCTGTTCCAAGGGGCGCTGTCCATCGAGCAGCACGAATTGCGCCACCCGATCCACGTTCGCGACGCCCGCCGCGCGCAGATCGGCGAGAGTGCGCAGCGTGTTTTGCTGCCGCGCGGTGAGGATACGTGCCGCGCCCAGCATCCCGATCCCCGGCACGCGCAGCAGATCGCGGCGCGGCGCGGTGTTGAGTTCGATCGGCGCCTGTGCCAGATGTTCTTCCGCCCATGCCCGCTTAGGATCGACGCTCAGCGGCAGATTCCCTTCGCCCGCGAACGGCAAATCCTCCACTGTAAACCCGTAATCGCGCAGCAGGAAACTGGCCTGGTAAAGCCGGATGCGCCGGGCTTCCGTGGTGGGCGCGACATTATCCAACGGCGTTTCGGTCACCGGATGGAACGCGGAAAAATAGACGCGCGCCAGCTTGAGCTGCGCGTGCAGGTATTCGGTCGCGCTCAACAGTTCAACATCCGACTCGCCCGCCGGGCCGACGACGAACTCCGTCGTGCTGCTGGCGCGCAGCCGTCCCTCAGATGACTGGCGCAACTCCTCAATCCAACTCAAGCGCGTCAGCAGCTCGTCGCTGAACAGCTTCCCCGGCGCGATGCGTTCCAGACGGTTCGCATTCGGCGCTTCCAGGTTGATCGAGACCCGGTTGGCCAGCGTCATGGCGCGCTGCACCTGATCGCGCTCCGCGCCCGGCATGATCTTGAGATGGATGAAGCCCTGGAATTTGTATTTTTCGCGCAGGATCGCGCCCACATCGAGGATCGGGTCCTGGCTGGTGACTCCGCCGTTGATCACGCCGGACGAGAGAAACAGCCCCTCGACGGCTCCGCCCCGGTAGAGGTCCATGAAGCCGCGCGCCATGTCATCCGGCGTGATCTTCACGCGGCGCATTGACGAGCGGCCCGCACGGAACGGGCAGTAAAAACAGTCGCGCTCGCACGCCGTCGTCACCATCGATTTGAGCACGGGCATCTTGCGATTCCCGGCGGTGACGTGCGAAATACAGTCTTTGAGGTAGTCGCTGTTTTTCTGGGCGCGCGTGGGCCGCTCGCGCTGGGGAGAATCGCCCACCGATTCAAACTGGGTGACGCCCTGCAACGTTGTAAGCAGATCGTGGCCGTCCATAGGGAACGCAGCCTTTCGGCTAAGCCATCACCAGATATGCATAGTATATCGAACTTTTGTTCTAGCGGCAAATAACCAGGGGCCAAGCACGCAAAAAGCGTTCTGGAAAATCAGAACGCGACGCAGATGGGGCGTACAGAGTACGCCCCGATGGATTGTCGAAATGTGATGGCTAGGGAAGTTCGTAACCGTCCGAAAGCGTCCTGAGAAAGGCAACAATTGCCGCTTCTTCGTTTTCAGTCAGTCCCAAGTCACCAAGTTCGTCGTGGTTGACATTTTCACCGTATTCAGGCGGTGGCCAACCAGCGTCCCTGATATCGCGCGTATTGTAGAAATGCACGATATCTTCGAGCGATTTAAAGTAGCCGTTATGCCCATAAGCTTTTACGAAATCTGGAGTGGGACGTAGATCGACGTTACGCAACGTCGGGACCTTCACTTTGCCCATTTCAGGTTCGTAGATAGCGGCATCATACCCCGCCCCTTGCAGATAACCGCCCAAGCCAAGATCGACCCAATCCTTACCTAGCGCGTTGTAATCTGTCATATCGTAAAACGGCAGATCGGGGTTAGCGGGCACGCCGAGGTTATCGTAGCTAAAATCAGTGAACAGCGGCGGCTCACCATCTGGTCCTGGTTGACTGGAGTGGCATGCCGCGCAACCAGCTTTTTCCTCATCTTCAAACAGCGCGAGCCCCAGGGCCTCTTGTTCACTCAATTCGACCTTACCCGCCAGGAAGTAATCATATTTGGACGAGAAAGGATTGACTTCGCTGGAACGTTCATAGGCCGCAATCGAGCGTGCGACGCGTTCGTACACGCCATCAACATCGTTTTCGCAATCCAACGATCCTTCGCCCCAGACCGCGACAAACGCGTCGGCATATTCCGCCGCAGCGGTTTTTTGACACAGGGCAGCGGCATCGGGCAGCGCCATTTCCAGAGGATTAAGGAATGGCCCCATCGCCTGTTCGGCCAGTGGATCGCCGAGCGTCTCCCCTGTGGCACGTCCGTCCCAGAACATACCACCCATCCAGACTTCATCTTCTTCATTCCAGAAAAACACCGGGCTGTGCCCCGCGTAGGCGGCAGCAGGAGGTTTGCGATTTCCGAATCGCCCCGCTACAGATCCTTCGTAAACTGAACCCCCGATATTGATTTGTTCGGTGGGACCGGTGAATCCAACTTCTGGACCGTGACAGGCAGCACAGGATTGATTGGCATTGAGAGAGAGGTTTTCATCAAAAAACAACGCTTTGCCCAATGCCTCTTGAGCAGTAAGCGTGGATGATTCCTGAGCAGCTACCAGTGAGCCGCACAGCAGCACGACGGCCAGGAATGCTGTAAGCATAGCATAATGTTTGGTCTTCATATTTAAGGGCTCCTTGAAAACTATTTTCGATTGAGTTGTACCCAGACAGGGGCACAGCAGAAATTGATTGTGAGGTAACATACACACGATCGAAGAAACCGGGTTTGGAAAACCATTGCGCCCCCTATTTATCAGTGTACGCCTCGTATTTGAACGCCTGAAATGCCATATGTAATTGAAACGAGAGACATTCTACGTTTGTATTAACAACAATAAAAAAGAACCCTAATCATTGGGTTCTGTTGACGGATTGAGCAGGAGAGGGTAGCTAGCCTCCAGGCTCAAATGAGCGAATTATGGGCGTCCGCGCGATCCCGCTAGGCGTCGCTGTCTGCTGACGTGACATCCGTGACATCTTCGACGACCTCGCCGTCCCCAGGCTCGTCCTCGATCTCCTCAAACTCGATCAGCCCTTCGAGCGGATCCGGCTCTGGGACCGCGCCGGCCTCGTCGCGCGGTTTGGTCCGCCAGATATCGGTCGCGCGGTCGATGAACAGCACCCCGTCCAGGTGATCGATCTCGTGCTGGAACACACGCGCCAGCCAGTCCCGAGCTTTGATGCGGATTTCCTTACCGCTGCGGTCTTCGCCACGCACGGTCACGGCCGCGTAGCGATCCACGCTGCCGTAATAGCCAGGAATTGACAAACACGCCTCGA
Source organism: uncultured Chloroflexia bacterium (assembly GCA_963826505.1). Lineage (GTDB taxonomy): Bacteria > Chloroflexota > Anaerolineae > Aggregatilineales > Aggregatilineaceae > CAWGXG01. The sequence goes on along the minus strand of CAWGXG010000007.1, from coordinate 860,000 downwards.
TGCCTTCGATCATGTCACGCGAGGAGCGCACGATCTCCGGATTGGCGACCACGTACAACACGCCTGCATCATCGCCGTATTCTTTGCGGCTTTCCTCGTCGTCCGGCAGACGCACCACGATCAGGCGCTGGCTGACGGCGATCTGCGGCGCGGCTAAGCCGACTCCGGGCGCATCCATCAGCGTTTCGATCATATCTTCTACCAGCGTTTGGAACGCCGGGTCTTTGAAATCCCGCACTTTATGGGCTTTCTTGCGCAGGATGGGATTCTGCGGGGTGATGATTTCTCGGACGGCCATCAGTGACTACTTTCTCTGTCCCCTTCGTTACGCCGATTTTAGCGAATTCCAAAGCCAACGTAAAGCGTGAACCAGGCCGTTCGCGTACAACTACGCTGGCATGTGGCGCCGTCGTGCGCTATCCTCTAGACGCTGCCCCCGGGCGCAGCCGCCGTCATCCGGCAGACACCAGGGTTAACCATACACACACAGGCGAGAACCTTATGACCGCTTACGAAGCCGTGATCGGGATGGAAGTCCATGCCGAGCTCGAAACCGCGTCCAAGATGTTTTGCGGGTGTGCCGTCGTGGACAGCACTTCCGCCGAGCCGAACCGGCACGTGTGCCCGGTCTGCCTGGGGATGCCGGGCGTGCTGCCCGTCGTCAACGCACAAGCGATCGAGTTTGGGCTGCGCGTCGGGCTGGCGCTCAATTGCGAAATTCCCGAGTTCAGCCAGTTCGCGCGCAAAAGCTACTTCTACCCCGATCTGCCCAAAGGCTACCAGATCAGCCAGTACGATTACCCGCTGGCCATCAAAGGCTGGCTGGAAATTGATCTCCCGGACGGCGGCAGCAAGCGCGTCCGGATTCGCCGCGCCCATCTCGAAGAGGACACCGGCAAGCTGACGCACGTCAACGATCACAGCCTGGTGGACCTCAACCGGGCGGGCGTGCCGCTGTTGGAGATCGTGTCCGAGGCCGACATCCACAGCGCCGAAGAGGCCGAAGCCTATGCCCGCAAGCTGCGCGCCCTGCTGAGTTACCTGGGCGTGAACAGCGGCGATATGAGCAAGGGCGTGCTGCGCATGGAGCCCAATATCAGCGTGCGCCCGGTCGGCTCAACCGAGCTGCGCACGCGCACCGAGATCAAGAACCTGAACAGCATTCGCACCCTGTACCGCGCCAGCGCCTACGAGATCGAGCGCCAGAGCGCGATCTGGGAATCGGGTGGCGAAGTCCAGCAGGCGACGTTGGGCTGGGATGAAGCGCGTCAGGTAACAGTCGTGCAGCGCATCAAAGAGAGCGCCGACGATTACCGCTATTTCCCTGAACCCGATCTGCCCGTGGTCGAGATCAGCCGCGAGTGGGTCGAGCGAGCGCGCGCCGCGCTGCCCGAACTGCCCGACGCCAAGCGCGACCGCTTCATGAGCGCGTTCGGTCTGAGCCACTATGACGCCTCGGTGCTGGTCGCGGAGCGGGCGGTCGCGGTCTATTTTGAGGTGGCGGTCGCAGCGGGCGGCGACCCCAAACAGGTCGCGAATTATATCATCGGGGACGTGTTCCGCCAGATGAATCTCAACGGGCAAGAGCGTGACGCCATCGACACGTTGAAGCTCACGCCGCAGTCCCTGGCTGAGCTGGTCACGCTGGTGACGGACGGGAAGATCAATCACGGCACGGCCAAGAAGCTGCTGGAAACGCTCTATATTGAGGGCGGCAGCCCGGCGGCCCTGGTCGAAAGGCTGGGCCTCGCGCAGGTCAGTGACGAGAGCGTACTCGCGGCGGCCGTCGATGGCGTGCTAGACGAGTATCCCGACGAAGTGGCGCGCTACCTGGGCGGCGAAGACAAAGTGCTCAAATTCCTGATGGGCATGGTCATGCGATCGCTGCGTGGCAAAGGTGACGCTCAGGCAGTGAATCGTCTGCTGGCCGACCGCCTTGAAGCGCGGCGCGGATAAGGGTTTCGGCAAGCGTCTGGGCGGACCGTTGATGTCATAAATCAGTATGAAAAGTGGAACATTTGTTCCAATTGTGTTATCATTTGCTTCAAGCTCACAGGTTTCCTACAATGAGGGTAACGCCGGATCATTGCTAGGGATTTGGGGTTGTGGGAGACTCTGACCTTATATGGATGTCACGCTTCACAATCTCGGCACGCAGGACAGGCTGGAACAGCATCTGGTAACGCGCGGATGCTATTCCGAGACGGAGAACCGGCGCATTTACCGCAAATGGTTTGCCCAGGCTCCGCGCCACCTGTTCCGTGCCGTCAATGCCAAATACCAGCTCACCCAGCATTCCCTATGTGATGTCGGCTGCGCCTACGGTGGCAACCTGGCGTACTGCACGCCGGACTCGTATGGGATCGAGATCGAAAGTTACGAGGTCGCGTTTGCAGAAAGCATCGGCCTGACCGTGCATAACATGGACGTGATCACGGCAGACTTCAGCGATCTGCCCAAGGTCGATGCCGTGTGGAACAGCGCCACGTTGGAGCACGTCGAAGCGCCGCATATTTTCATACGAAAGCTTAGCATGCTGCTCAAGCCGGGCGGGCTGTTGGCGCTCTACGTGCCGACCATTCCGCCGTTCACCGGGCTGCGGCACATACCGCGTGTTGGGCGCTACTTCGCGTCCTACACGCATGGTGATCACATCAACGCGTTCACGCCAGCCACGCTGCGTTTTTTCTGCGAGCGGGCAGGCTTCAGGACGCTTGAGGTTTCACCGTTTTATCCGGGTGTTTTGAAGTGGTTCAACCGGTTCTCATGGATTGATGGCTGCGTGTACATTGGCCGCAAGATCGACAACTGGGAATATCCCACCAACGCCACGCGCCGCGCTCAAGACAACGTCAAAGGCTTCACGTTTGTGGGGCAACCGTTCGGAGAAACACCAGCGTCCCAGGCTTAACCGCCTTGCCCGTTGAACCCTGGACACAACACATAAGGCATAGAAATCGGGAGCAAACACATGGCCAGCTACCAATACACGATCATCATCGGCAACGTCGGGCGCGATCCTGAACTGCGCTATACCCAATCCGGCGTGGCAGTCTGCGATTTTAGCGTGGCAGTCAGCCGCACCTGGACCGACCGCACCACTAATGAGCCGCGCGAAAAAACCACCTGGTTCCGTGTCAGCGCGTGGCGCAACCTGGCTGAGACGTGCAATCAGTACGTCCACAAGGGCATGCAGATCATGGTAACGGGCGAAGTCGATGCTTCGGCCTATACCGGGCAAGACGGCAGCGCCCGCGCCACACTCGAACTGACCGCGCGCGATATCAAATTCCTGGGCCGCCGGGGAGAAACGGTAGACGCCGCCAGCGGCGAGTATCCGAGCGAGCCGGAAGACCTGCCCTTCTAGACCTTGGCGCGGGCCGCTCTGCAAATCGCCTGTGCGAGACGAGCGCGGTATAGTTACCGTGCATATCGCCCACTGACAGCCGCTCAGAGGACTGATGGCGGCTGTTTTGTGTGTCTTGGCGCAGTTCAGATCTAGTCTAAGGAGTTATGCCATTATGGCCGATGCCCCAAAAAAAAACCAGGCACCCCGGCGGCTTAATTTAGAAATCCCCGGCGATCTACCCGCGACATACGCCAATTTCGCGATCATCACGCATTCGCCATGGGAAGTCTTTCTCGATTTCGCGCAGATTCTCCCCAATCTGCCCAAAGCGCGCGTTCAAACGCGCATCGTGCTTACCCCCTCCAACGCGAAAATGCTGCTGGTCGCTTTGCAGGACAACATCAAGCGTTACGAAGAAATGCATGGTGAAATCAAAGTACCGCCGCGTCCGCAGTCGCTGGCCGACCAGCTTTTCAGCACCATCCGTTCCACCGACGAGGATTCTGATTCCGACGATTCCACCAAGGGACCCACTGACGATGAGCAATCTTGATATTCTAAACTCCGTAGCCGACGGCATTCGCGAATCCTTCGAAGCCAAAAATACCGCCCGTGATGCCGCCATCAACCAGTCACGCACCCTGATTCAGCACTGCGCTAACGCGATCCGCGCGGTGCACCGCCACGAATGGGACAACGCCCGCGCGCGGCTTGAAACGGTGCGCCAGGCGGCAGACGCGCTGCGCGCCCATGTCGCCGATTTCCCGGACCTCTACCACAGCGGGTATACCCAGGATGCGCTGCGCGAATACGTCGAGGCGTACTCAACCTATGCGCTGGCCCGTGGCGAAGACCTCTCCACACCTGAAGCTCTGGGCGTAGAGCCGTCCGCCTATCTCAATGGTCTGTGCGAGGCCGCCAGCGAGCTGCGCCGCCAGGTGCTCGACATCATCCGCAAGGGCCATTCCGACGAAGCCGAACGGCTGCTTGACGCGATGGATACCATTTATGGCGTGTTGATGGCGTTCGACTTTCACGACGCGATCACGGGTGGACTGCGCCGCCGTGTGGACGCGCTGCGCGCTGTGCTCGAACGCACGCGCGGTGACGTAACCAACAGCTTGCGCCAACAGCAGCTTCAGGCAGCACTGGCCGATCTGGAACAACGCATCGGTCTGGAACTGACCGCCAGTTCCAGCGACGACATCGCCCCGCTCAACGACGACAGCGACGACGCCGGGCGCTGATCCGGCGACCGATCAGCAGCGGAGGTGTGCCGCGTCAGGCCATCGTGGGGATTTCGTCATCCGCCCATCCGGTACGGCCTGACGGCCCGGCGCATACTGGAGAAAATAGAACTGTTGAATTGTGGTGAACCGTTTGGATAGAAGGGGCCGCCAGTTCTTATGCCAGCGATACAGCGTTTTCGGATTCAGGGAGGCGACCATCCACACCGCATCATCGAGCTCACTGCCTTTCCGTTTACTATCGGGCGAGCGCGCGATTGCAGCGCCGTATTGGATCACACGGAAATATCCCGGCTGCACGCGCGCTGCACCAGCGATCACCTGAGCATTTTTCTAGAAGACATGGGCAGCACCAATGGCACGTTTGTCAACGGCCGCCGCCTCGACCCCGGCGAGAGCTACCGGCTGCGGGCCGGGGACGAAGTCTCGTTCGCCCAGATCTGCACCTGGGTGTTCGACGACCCCGCCACGACGGCCCAGATCGACGCCGTGCAGTTCCCGCTGCCGGGCCTGGAATTGGACCTGGATGCGGCGACCGTCACCGTAACCGGGCTGCTGCTCGATCCGCCGCTCAGCCCGAACCAGTTCGCGCTGCTGGCCCTGCTGGTCGATCAAGAGGGCCGTATCGTCACGCGCGAGGAGCTGGTCGCGGCCGTGTGGGGACCGGACGAAACCGTCACTGACCAGACGATTGATGCGCTGGTCAGCCGTCTGCGCAAACGTCTGCAGGACGCCGATCCCGCCTTTGATTACATCATCACGCGGCGCGGCTTCGGCCTGATGTTTCAAAACCGGCACTGAGCAGCAACCTGCATGGCTATTACAGATCCACAGACCCGGAACAGGACAGCACCATGACCCTCACCGCACCGAAAACCATTTTGCTGGCGTCCGGCTCGCCCCGGCGGCGCGAACTGCTGCATCTGACTGGCCTCACCTTTGCCCTGACGCGCGCCGATATTGACGAATCGCTGCGGCCCGGCGAAACCGCCGCCGCCTATACGACCCGTCTCAGCCGCGAAAAAGCGCAGGCGGCGCTGGCCGGTGCACCCACAGACGCGATCGTGCTGGCGGCCGATACCACCGTCGCCGATGGGGACGCCATCCTGGGCAAGCCCGCCGACGCGCGCGAAGCGCGGGCGATGCTGGTTGCGCTGCGGGGCCGGACTCATCAGGTGTACACGGCGCTGACGCTAATCGAAGTGGCGACCGTCCAGTCCGTATCCGAGCTAGCCGTGACCGATGTGCCGATGCGCGCCTATTCCGACGACGAGATCGGCGCCTATATCGCCAGCGGGGATCCGTTCGACAAAGCGGGCGGCTACGCCATCCAGCATACGGCCTTTCATCCGGCAATCCTGACGCACGGCTGTTTCGCGAACGTCGTCGGGCTGCCGCTGTGTCACCTGCTGCGGGCGCTGCGCCGCTTTGGAGTTGCGCCGGGGGCGGATACACCCGCGCTCTGTCAGGCTCATTTCGCCTACCCCTGTGATGTCACGGACGCTATTCTCGCCGGGGACCTGTAAGGATTATGGCAGGTGTGCGCCGTCTGCCCGGAGAGCGAACGCTGTTCGACGTGCCCGGTCCAGAACGGTATAATGAAATTTATCACCTGAGACGCGCCGGTGACGGAAAGTCCTAAGGGGGGTAAAGCTCTGGAAGTGAGGCCCGAGTCTTTGCCTCTTATTGTTTTGAGGAATCGTGTATGCCTACCATCGCACGCGCACGGCTGAGCATCTGGGCAGCCCTGATCCTGACCGGGACCCTGTTAATGAGTGCCTGCAGCGGCGTAGGGACCGACTCTGCCTCCGGGCAAAGCGGCCCGAACGCGGCCCCACAGCTCACGCTGGAGCAGGCCGATCAGGTGGCGGAAACGTTCTTGAAGGCGTGGCAGCAGAGTGATTATGCGACCATGTACGGGCTGACCAGCCCCAACAGCCGCGACGCCTACACCGAAGACCAATTCGCCCAGGAATACGACAGTGCCGCGGTCAAGATCACGCTGAACTCGCTGGAAACGCAGGTGACCAGCTCGTTACGGCAGGGGTCCACGGCGGCAATCCAATATAACGTGGTCTTCAATTCCGAGATGTTCGGCCCGATCAACGACCCCGACCGCACGATGCGCCTGATCGAGACGAACGAAGGCTGGCGCGTGGCCTGGTCGCGCATGGATATTTTCTCGGACCTGGCCGAAGGCATGCGCCTGGAACGCATTCAGACGATGCCGGGGCGCGGCAACATCTACGACCGCAACGGTAAAGTGCTGGCCGATCAAAACGGGCGCGCGATTATGCTGTACATCGTCCAACAGGACATCGGCGACGTGGACGCCTGCATTAATCTGTTGTCGCGCATCCTGCGCACCGAAACTGCCACGTTAGCCACCACCTTCAACAATTATCTGCCCGAAACGCGCTTTCCGATCGGCGAAACCGATCCCGAAACCTACCAGAGCGAAGAAGCCGATCTGCTGCAATACTGCGACATCGGCAACAACGATTTTGACACCGTGACGCGCAACACGCGCCGCTATTTCGGTGAGCTGGCTCCACATGTTGTGGGTTATGTCGGGCCCATCCAGCCTGAACAGGTAGCCGAATACGAGCGCAAGGGCTACCCGCCCAACGCGCTGATCGGCCAGACCGGCATCGAGCAGTCGTACGAGAGCTATCTGGCGGGCAAGCCCGGCGGCAAGCTGGCAATTCTGGCTCCTACCGGCGAAACGGTGCGTACCATCGCAGAGACACCGGCCCAACCCGGTCAGAGCGTCTATCTGACCATCGATCGCGATCTGCAGGAAGCTGTGCAGAACGCCTTTGTCGAAGCCTACAACTTCTCCGCCGCGACCTGGGCCTCCAAATCACCCGGCGCGGCCGCCGTCGTGATGAACGTCAAAACCGGCGAGATTCTGGCGATGGTCAGTTATCCCTGGTTCAATCCCAACCTGTTCAATCCCGATTCCCCGCTATCCGATCGCACGGCGCAGATCGAGGCATTGAGCACCAGTTGGCGTACCCCGCTGCTCAACCGCGCAACGATGGGTAAGTTCCCGGCGGGCTCTATCTTCAAGATCATATCCGCCGCCGCCGGGCTGGACAGCGGCGTCTACACCGCTGACACCGCCATCACCTGCACGGGGAGATGGTACGGCCAGCAGTACGGCGACGGCCTGCCCTATCGCACGGACTGGCTGCCCAGTGGGCACGGCTACGTGAACTTCCCCATGGCGCTGACGCGTTCCTGTGACCCCTATTTTTACGAGCTGGGCGTCCACCTCTACCAGGCCGACCCCAAACTGCTGACCAATTACGCCTACAAAATGGGGCTGGGCGTCCCGACCGGCATGGATGACCTGCCGGAGGAAGTCGGGCAGGTGCCCAACGAAGAACTCATCTTCCGCATGGAAGGGCGCAGTTGGAACGTCTCGGACTCGATCAACATGGTCATCGGCCAGGGGCCAACGCAGATCACGCCGCTGCAAATCACGCGCATGATGGCCGCCGTCGCCAACAACGGCACGCTGTGGAAACCGGAACTGGTCAGCAAAGTGCAGATCATCGGCGAAAGCCCGGCTTACCAGGCTGAGCCGGAAGCAACGGATACGCTCGAGTTCGCGCCAGACACTTTCGCGACCATCCAGCAGGCGTTGTGTGATGTCACGACTGTGCGCGATGGCACGGCTAATTACATGTTCGCGGACTGGTACGCCTTCCAGAAAACCGATGTCGTCGTCTGCGGCAAGACGGGTACAGCCCAAACCGGCGGCGAAACAACCCGGCCCGAGGCGTGGTTCACGGCTTTCGCGCCGCAGTCGGACCCGGAAATCGCGATCACGGTCCTGGTGCAGAACTCGTGCGAAGGCTCCGAAGTCGCGGCCCCTATCGTACGCCGCATCGTCGAAGATTACTATCACATGCCGCACGGTACCTGGCCCCCATTATGGGAAAGCGGCTGTATCTCGTTGGGCGAGTGATCGCCAGAAGGTATGACCGCACATGAGCAGCGATCCACACAACGTCACTCTGACCGCTGTTGAAGGCATCCGCGTTGGCCACGCGCAGCACTTGCACGGCCCGACCGGCTGCACGGTGATCCTGTGTCCGCCGCGCACCGTCGGCGGCGTGGACCAGCGCGGCGGCGCACCCGGTACGCGCGAAACCGACTTGCTGCGCCCGCTGCACATGGTCGAGCACGTCAACGCGATCGTGCTGGCCGGGGGCAGCGCCTACGGGCTGGATGCGGCGGGCGGTGTCATGCGCTGGCTGGAAGAACGCGGCATCGGGCATCCGGTCGGCGTGGGCGTGGTGCCCATCGTCCCGGCGGCGATCATTTTCGACCTCGACCTGGGCGATCCCAAGATTCGCCCGGACGCGACCTTAGGCTACGCCGCCTGCGACGCGGCCAGCGCCGATCCCGTGACTGACGGCTGTGTCGGCGCGGGCGCGGGGGCACAGGTCGGGCGGCTGATGGGCGGACCGTTCGCGTGCAAGTCGGGCGTGGGCAGCGCGCACATCGCCATTGGCGACGGACTGATCGTAGCCGCGCTGTTTGTCGTCAACGCATTGGGCGATATCGTGGACGACTCCGGGCGCATCCTGGCCGGGACGCGCACCCCGCCGGACGGTTCCAGCTTTGTTGGCGCGCTGAACGTCCTGCCCGCGATGGCGCGCATGACCTCCGACGGCGCTAGCAACACCGTGATCGGCGTCGTAGCGACGAATGCCCTGCTGACCAAAGAGGAAACCAATAAGGTCGCGCAGATGGCCCAGGATGGATTGGCGCGGGCCGTGCGCCCGGCCCATACCATGCTGGACGGCGACACGATTTTCGCGCTGGCGACGGGATCCGCCGGGCGCGCAAACGTCAGCGTAATCGGCGCGTTCGCCGCCGAAGCCGCCGCGCAGGCCATCCGGCGCGCGGTGCAGGCGGCCACGCCGCTGGCGGGTCTGCCTGCGGGAGAGTCCATCGCGCAGCCGTGATCGGAGCGAACGGCCGTCAGCACACAGAAAACAGCAGCGCCCCGCCAATGATTCGGTGGGGCGCTGTTTTCATTCGTGGAGTCCACGACCGTTTACCCGGTCGCGAGCAGCGCGGGCGCGTTCTCGATGTATTCGAGACTCTGGTGGCGGAAATACGTGTTATACAGCTCCGCGTAGTGCCCGCCCTGGTCCAACAGCGACGCGTGATTGCCTTCCTCGATGATCTTGCCTTCGCGCAGCACGATGATCCGGTCCGCGCTCTTGATGGTGGACAGTCGGTGCGCGATCACGATCGACGTCCGGCGCTTCATCACCTCGTCCAGCCCTTCCTGGATCAGCGTTTCCGTCAGCGGATCGACGTTGGCGGTCGCTTCGTCCAGGATGAAGATCGACGGGTCTTGCAGCAGCACGCGCGCCAGCGCGACAAGCTGGCGCTGGCCCATCGACAGATTGTGTCCGCGCTCGCCGACTTCCGTCTCCAAGCCGTTGGGCAGGCTGTCGAGCCAATCCCCGCCGCCAACCTGGTGCGCCACGCTCACGACATCCTCGTCGCTGGCTTCCTGACAGCCGTAGCGGATGTTGTCCGCAACCGTGCCATCGAACAGAAACGGCGTCTGCGTGACAATCCCCAGGAATGAGCGGTAGTTCTCCAGGTTCAGGCTGCGGATATCGTGCCCATCTACCAGGATACGCCCGCCCTGGAACTCGTAGAAGCGCGCGATCAGGCGCGCGATGCTCGACTTGCCCGACCCGGTATGCCCGACCAGGGCCAGTGTCTCCCCCGCTTTGATCGTCAGGGAGAAGTCCTCCAGCACCGGCTCGTCATCCGTATAACGAAAGGCGGTATGCTCGAAGGTGATCTCGCCCAAGACCTGATCGAGATGGTCGTCACCGGTCTGCACCACCTTCGGATCGGCATCGATCAAGCCGAAGACACGCTCACCCGCGGCCAGCCCAAGCTGGAACTGGCTCCAAAACGACGCGATGCTCGTCAATGGGAACCAGAACATCGCCATGCCCTGAATGAACAGGTACCAGTCCCCGGCGCTCAGCCGCCCGTGCAGCGCTTGCACCCCGCCGAAGTAGACCAGCGCCGCCGTGCCCAATGAAGACAGCAAATTGAGCAGCGGGAAGATCGACACGAACACGTAGCCCGTGCGCAAGTTGATGCGATAGGACTGCGCGTTCACGTCTTGAAACTCACCGTACACGGCCTGTTCCTGCCGGAAGGCTTTCGCCACGCCGATGCCGCTCACCGTCTCCTGGATGTGCGAGCTGACTTCGGCCAGGATGCGCCGCGACTGAGTCACGTTCTGGCGCGCGATAGTGCGGAACCCCAGCGCCACGACGATCACAAACGGCGCGACCAGCAGCAGGATCAGCGTGAGCGTCACGTCGATCGTCATCAGGTAGCCGACCAGCAGCACGACCAGCAGAATCTGGCTGATCAGCTCCATCGTCAGGTCGACCACCTGTGAGAATGCCTGCGTGTCGGACGTGACGCGGCTGACGATCTTGCCGGACGGAATCGAGTCGTAGAACGAGAGATCGCGCTTGAGCACGGCGTCGAAGGCGTCTTCCCGCAGATGCAGCACGACGTTGCCGATCGCGCTGGCGGCCAAGGCGCGCCGCAGCGCGTTGAAGACCCAGCCCACGCTGCCAAACAGGATCGTCACGAAGGCGATGATCAACAGCGTGCGCGTGGACGTGTCGGTTTGCAGCTTGTCGATGCTTTTCGAGATATAGATCGGCAGCCCCGTATAGGCCAGCGAATTCAACAGGATCGCCAGCGCCACCACCGCCATACGCGGGGCCTGGGGCCGAAAGTAGGTGCCGATGCGGCGCACGAGATCGCGGTCACTGTATTGGCGATCGTAGTCTTCGGCGTCGAGGCCGTCCATGATGAAACCCATAGGGCACTTCTCCTATATGGTCCTGTTGCGTCCTATTTCGCGACGGCGAAAGCCGGCTCTGGGGCAGTCTCCAGGGGCGGCAGATCGATGTCGTAACGGGCAAAAATACGCCGGTAGTGTGCTGACGTGCGCAGCAGCTTGTCGTGCGATCCCGCCGCGACCAGGTGCCCGTGATCCAGCACCAGGATCACGTCCGCCCAGCGAATCTGCGACATGCGGTGCGTGATCAGGATGGTCGTGCGGCCATCCTGCGCGCGCCGGATCGCCTTTTGAATTTCGTCTTCGGTGGCGCTGTCGATGGCGCTGGTCGAGTCGTCCAGGATCAGAATGCGCGGATCGCTGAGGAAGGCGCGCGCCAGAGCAATGCGCTGACGCTGTCCGCCCGACAGCGTGAACCCGCGTTCCCCGACCTTGGTCTGGTAACCTTCGACAAAGGTCAGGATGAAGTCGTGCGCCTGGGCTTCGCGCGCCGCGTATTCGATCTGTTCCTGCGGCGTATCCGGCGCGCCGAACGCGATGTTCTCCGCCACCGAGCGCGAGAACAGGAACACATCCTGCTCGATCTTCGAGATCTGCGAGCGCAGCGTGTTTAGATCCCAGTCGCGCACGTCGGTGCCGTCGATCAGGATGCGGCCCGCGCTGGCGTCATAGGTGCGGTTGATGAGTTGGGCGAGCGTGCTCTTACCGGACCCCGTCTCGCCCACAACGGCAACCGTCTGGCCTGCGTCTACCGTAAACGAGACATTTTCCAACACGGGTGCGTCGTCGGCGTTGTAACGGAACGTCACATCTTCAAAGGTGATCGTCCCTTGGATGGGCTGGGCATGGCCTCCGGCGTTTTCGTCCAGGTCAGTTTCGGCGGTGATGATGTGCAGCAGGCGCGCAGAGCTGGCCACGCCCAACTGGACCAGCGAGAACGAGAAGATCGAGATGAAGACCGGGAAACGCAGCACGTTCATCAGGCCCATCAGCGCGATGATCTCGGCAATGGTGACGTCGCCGCGATGGTAGAGTACCATGCTGTGCAAGAACGTAAAGCCCAGCGCGATCCCGTACAGCAGGAACGGGACATAGCGCGCTTCGATCTGGCCCTGCTGGACGAAATAGTCACGGTACAGGCGCGCGTTGCGACGGAAACGCCCGCGCTCGAACGACTCCTGCACGCTGGCTTTGACGATCTCGATCCCCGAGATCGACTCTTCCAGCCCGGCATTGAGCACGCCAAACTGATCGCGCTGCCGCGTCATGACCGGGTTGAGACGCTTGGTGTAGCCCCGCACCGTCACGATGTAAGCCACCACGAAGATTACCGGGACGAGCAGCAGATCGACACGCAAGAATGCGATGTAAATCAGCGGCACTACGATCCCCATGACCGTTTCGTAGATGAAGCGCAGCCCGGGACTGAGCATCACATTGAGCTGGCGCACATCGTCCGTCGCGCGGGCCATGATGTCGCCCACGCGCTGCCGGTCATGAAAGGTCTGGCTCTTGCCCAACAAGCTGATATACAGCTCCTGGCGGGCGTCGGCTTCCATGCGTTGGGCGAGCGTTTCGATCAGCAGTCCGCCGACCCAAAACGCGATGCTGCTGATGAGCATCGTCCCCAACACGATCAGCGCCGTGACCAACAAAGCGCTGGTCTTACCCTGGTTGAGGATCTCGTCGGCGGCCCGGCCAACCTGGACCGGAGCCTGCGAAAACGAAAAGAAATCGGCGGCACTGAACACGATAGCGCCCACAAACAACCACTTATAGCGCCAGATGTGCGACATGATCCAGCGCGCTGGCCCGTTGAGGTTGTACGTATAGGCATCGGCAGCAGTAAACTCGCGCTTTGCGTGAGAGGCCATTACGTCGTTGCTCCTCTTTGAACTGTCTGGACGTTATGAGTCTGTTAGGGTGATTGTGTCAGATAGCACGAACGCATGTTCGGCAAGATGTTCTAGTATACCACAAATCACGCGTTGCAACACGTCTTTTATACGCAGAATGTCACTATACAGGTGCGATTATCGGGGCGGTTCCACCGTCTGGCAAGCCCCAGCACGAGCGCACCGCCGAATTGGCCTGTGTCGGGGTATAATCGCGCCGGTTTCAGCGCAGAAGGACAGCCCTACCGAAGGGCGGATGAAGGATCGCGATGGTTTTTTACGGAATGCTGGTGCTGTTCACCGGCGTCGGGATGCTGATCGGGGCCGGGCTGGATCGTCCACGCGCTGCACCGGCGTTCTCGCGTGCCCTATGCTCTGCTGACGGTGGGCGTGATCACCTCGGTTGGGGCGTTGATGGTGCAGGTGGTCGTGCTGCGCGGGCTGGATCGCGCCCTGTTGGGGATTCTGCCGATCGGCGCGCTGGCGATCGGGCTTGCGGCAGGCTTCACCGAAGAATTCGCACGCCTGCTGGGCTATCAATATCTCGCTCCTGGCGCGGTCACGCGCTCCCAGGCGCTGATGATCGGCGCGGGTCACGGTTTCACCGAAACCATCTACACCGGCCTGATCGCGATCACGCTGGGGCTGGCGCTTATGGCGCAATCCTCCACGCCGCCCGCCGATCGGCTCGCCGCGCTGAGCGACGCCGTCGCCGAAGCCTTGAACGGCCTGCTGCCGATCATCATGCACATGGCGCTGAGCTGGCTGGTGCTGCAAGTCTTTTTGCGCGGCGAGCTGTACTGGGTCTTCGTGGCGATTTTCGCGCATGCCGTGGTCGAGATCATGGCGGCGCTGTTAGGTCCGTCGGACAGTTGGCCGGTGGTCGTGTGGCGGCTGCTGGTCGCCGTTATAAGCCTGATCGTGATCGCGCGCGTCTACCCACGACCGGCTGCCAATTCCGGCCTGAGCAGCGCAGTTCCGCCGGGCGAAAAAATATGATAAAGTGACAATATGTTTAGGATCACAATTAGAGGTGCATAACTACATGTCTGCAACTGCGTGCAACTTCATCGAACAATGCCCGATGTTCAAATACTTCCGCAGCAACGCCAAAAAGATCTATATGGAAGTATACTGCCAGGGCGATTACACTATCTGCCGGCGCCGTCAACTCCGGCTGGCGGACAAGCCAGTTCCCGAGAACCTGCTGCCACACGGCGGGACACTGTGGGACGATAGCAAAACCCGGCCGTGAAGCGCGTGCCCTGCGCTTGACCGGTTTCATCCCAAAAGCGGTGCGCGGTTTGGTATACACGGGGCGCACAGCTATAATAACCCGCCATGAATGACGATCGCACCACTCCTGAACATACCGGGTTAATGCTGGCCTCGGCGCTGATGGCAGTCGCCGGGTGGATCGGCCTGTGGCTGCTCATCACCACCACGCTGCCGACAGCCTTTCCCCGTTGGCTGTTTTTTGTGTTTCTGTATCTGGCCGTCACCGGCACTGTCTTACCCTTCGTGCGTTTTCTCAATATGCGCTTCACCAATCCGGAGTCCGGTCCGCCCTCAGTGGGAGTGATCCTCCGCCAAAGCATTTGGGTCGGGCTGTTTGTCGTCGCCTGTGCCTGGCTCCAGATTCCGCGCGTGCTCACGCCGCTGATCGCGTTTGCGCTGGGAATAAGCCTGGTGGTGATCGAGTTCTTGCTGCACATGCGCGAAGGCGAACAGACCGACCAGTAATGGCACGATCCAGCGTAATCTGACCTGAATCTGAGAGGATGAAAAACGCTCATGAAAACTGATCTGGATCGCCTGATGCAGGAGCGCGAGATCGATGTCTTGCTGATTCTGCCGGGCGAAACCGAAGACCCTTACCGCACCTATCTAAGCAACGGCGTGCGCTCCTCTGGCATGGTGATCAAAGTGCGCGGTGCGGCTCCGGTGTTGATCGTCAATGGCATGGAGCGCGACGAAGCCGCCAGGAGCGGCCTGACCGTTTACACAGACGACGACATGGGTCTTAGCGCATTGATGGCTCAATACACCAGTGATCGCGACCGGGTGTTAACGGAATATTTTCGGGGGATTTTTGAGCGGTTGGGTGTGCACGGCAAGGTAGCGCTCTACGGCGTCAACGACATCAACAACACGCTGCGCGTCGTGCGCATGATCGAGCAACACTTCGCCGATCAGGTCGAGCTGGTGTCAGAGCGCCCGCGATTTACGATCTTCGATCGCGCTTACGAAACGAAAGACGCCGGTGAGCTGGCGCTGCTGCGCGATGTCGGCTCGCCGGACCAGCGCGGTAATGCGCGCCGCGCGGGCGTGGATTGGCGGTCACCGCGCGGGCGACGGCGTGGCCGTGAAAGACGACAGCTCACCCCTGACGATTGGCGAAGTCAAACGCTACGTGCGCGGGCAGTTGTTCGAACAGGGTCTCGAGGATCCGGAAGGCATGATCTTCGCGCAGGGGCATGACGCGGGCGTGCCGCACAGCCGGGGCGCGGATTCTGACCCCGTGCGGCTGGGCGAACCGATCGTGTTCGACCTGTTCCCGCGCGAACCGGGCGGTTACTTCCACGACATGACGCGCACCTGGTGCGTCGGCCATGCCACGCCGGAGGTACAGGCCATCTACGACACCGTGATGGCGGCTTACCGCGAGTTGATCGCCATGTGCAAACCCGGCCTGCCGACCAGCGACGTGCAGCGCATGGTCTGCGAGCTGTTCGAGGATACCGGCCACAAAACCGTGCTCAATGCGCCGGGCACCACCGAGGGCTACGTCCACAGTCTGGCGCACGGCGTTGGCCTGAACGTCCACGAAGCGCCCTATTTCCCGACCTATGGCCAGTCCTACATTTTGTCACCGGGCAACGTGTTCACCATCGAGCCGGGGCTGTACTACCCGGAGCGGGGTTACGGTGTGCGTATCGAAGATACCGTTTATCTCAACGAAGAAGGCGCGATCGACGTGCTGACCGACTGCCCCTACGACCTGGTTATTCCGCTGCAAGGCTGAGCCGCCGCGGTGAGATGTGCGAGTAAGGTATGACTCTGATTCTGGGTATTGAAAGTTCCTGTGACGAAACCGGCGTCGCGATCGTGGAAGACGGCGCGCGTATCCGGTCGAATATCGTCGCGTCGCAGATCGATCTGCACGCGCAGTACGGCGGGGTCTTCCCCGAAGTCGCCGCCCGCGCCCACATCGAAGCGATCAGCCACGTGGCTCAGCAGGCTTTCGACGCGGCAGAGGCGACGCTAGATGACATCGACGCCATCGCCGTAACGCGCGGGCCGGGTCTGGCCGGATCGCTGCTGGTCGGCGTGAATTACGCGAAAGGATTGGCGCTGGGCAGCGATTTGCCGCTGGTCGGCGTGAATCACCTGGAAGGCCACGTCTACTCGCTGCTGCTGACCGAGGACAGCGCGCCGCCGCAGTTCCCCGTCGTGTGTTTGATCGTTTCGGGCGGGCACAGCGAGATCGTGCTGATCAGCGGGCACGGCCAGTACGAGCACCTGGGCAGCACCATCGACGACGCGGCGGGCGAAGCCTTCGACAAGGTCGCGCGGCTGCTGGGTCTGTCCTACCCAGGCGGTCCGAGCATCGAGCGCGCCGCCCGCGAGGGCAATGCCGCCGCGTATGCCTTCCCCCGCGCGCTGAGCGGCGAAGGCTACGATTTTTCGTTCTCCGGGCTGAAAACGTGCGGTACTGCGCGCCGTCCAACCGCCGCACCAGGGCAAACGCCCGCCGCACGGCGAAAGCATGTCCGCCGACCAGCTCCGCCCGGACGTGAACGTTCGCGGACGTGGCGGCGAGCTTCCAGCAGGCGGTGGTCGACGTGCTGGTGGAAAAGACGCTGCGCGCGGCGGAGGAATACGGCGCGCACGAGGTCTGGATGGCGGGCGGCGTCAGCGCCAATACGGCGCTGCGTACGGCGTTGGCGGCGGCCAGCCCGGTCCCGGTGCGCTATCCGCCGCTGCGGCTGTGCGTGGACAACGCGGCCATGATCGCGTCGGCGGGGTATTTCCGCTATGCGCAGGGCAGCCGCGACGGCCTGGACATGGACATCCGCCCCATGTGGCCGATCGTGTCGCTGACGGATGCGAACGGCTCGTAAAACAAAAACCTGTTTAATCGGGGAAAACGTCGGGGTGCGCGGCCAGCCACGCGGCCAGCGTATCCGCCAGGATCGCGTTGCCGAGCGGGTTGATGTGCATGTCGGTCGTGTAATACACCTGCTCGCCCGCCTGCGCGTGCTCCTGGAAGATCGGCAGCAGGTCGAGGCAGTTCAGAATGTTCCTGCGCGCAGAAGTCCTGCATCAGCGTGTACGGCCCGTCCAGCATGGCCATTTTTTCGGGCCCCAGCAGCGGCGCGGCCATGTCGCGGTAGACCTGCTCCTTGGTCGGCATCAGAATGAACAGGATCGTCCCGCCGTACGCCTCCACGCGGTCGCGCGCGTCGAGCATGGCTTCCTGGCTGCGCGTCCAGCCATATTGATTGTGCGGCTGGCTCATGTCGAACGCGTTGAGCAGGTACGGCTCCCCGAACGACAGCTTCACGTCGCCCTTTTGGGCGTAATAGGGCGCGTGGAATTGCAGAGTCGCGTCGTATTCGTCCGCCGGGCCGAGATAGAGCTTGAGCAGCGTATACAGCGCGGAGTTGTCGTCCCACCATGACCGGTTGGGGATGGGCGGCGGCGGCACGGGCGATGTAATGTCGGTTTCGCCGTTGAGCTGCGCCAGCCCGTAATCCTCGTTGGCGTCGTTGCCGAACCACTGCCACAGCACCAGCGCCGGTTGCAGCGGCAGCCCGAAGTTGATCAGCACCCGATCGTGGCTGGTCGCGCCCGTGCTGGTGATCCCCAGGTTGATCAGGTTGCGCTTGGTCATCTGGCCCAACTGCTGCACCCAGCAATCGGATAGATTTGTGAAGCAGAACGTGAACGAATCGCCCACCGCCACGCCGTCGACGTGGCTGTCGACCAGGTCCTGGCGCGTGCGGAAAGCCAGGTGCGATCCCCACAACGTGTTGGTCGTCACGGTGAAGCGCACCTCGGCGCTGCCGTACTGCACCTGATTCTGCACGGCGTGAGTCTGGATCAGGTAGTCGCGGTCGGATTCCCAGATCGGGTCCGGCAGCAGGCGGCTGTCCGTGAACGGCGTCTTGTGCACTTCGGCCAGCACCAACTGCAAGCGTGGCGGCAGCGAGAAAAACATCAGACCGCAGCAGAGCTTCGGCCAGCAGCCAACCCAACAGCAGTCCGAACGCGATCCCGGCCAGACGCCCCGTCCATACTCGTAGCGGGCGTCGCGCCGTCGGTGGGCGCGTTTCACGATCCGCAGAGTTTGTGCCGTCTTGAACACTCATCGGGGAGCTTCTCACGACCTCAAGAGCATAATCCGCAATGACCGTTTCGCGGGCGCGCGTCAGGATGTCGCGCGTCAACGGAGCGCGGTCATACATGAACACCGTGAATTTGACGTGGGTCACATGAAAGAGCAGCGGCTCGGCCGTACGCAGCGGTCGCAGCGCGGGCAGCAGCGGCCCGACGGGCTGTTGGCCCCATACGCCCAGCGTCATGTGCGGGATGAAGCTCAGCCTTGTCGTCGGGCGCGCACGCCTGGGCAGCGCCCGGCGCAGCGTGGTCCGCAGATGGCGCAGACAGTTCGTGTCGTCCTGTATTTCGGCAAAGGGCACCGTTTCGAAAGCATTCACCGGGCCGATGCGTACGTCGAAAGCCTCTACATCGACCAGAGCACGCCGCACCCGCTCTGCGATCCCCGGCAGCGCCGCTCGCCGCCACGTGTGTGAGAACAACGGCCAGCGCCACGTGGCCAGCCCGCCCACATAGTGCAGCGTGATGTGGAGTTGATCCGGCGGCGGCGGATCGTAAGACAGCCAGGGAGCCAGGGCCGTCTGCCAGCCGCGTGCCTGGGCCAAAACCGCGGGATCGTTCACAGGAATTACGAAACCGATATAGGGCAACAGCAGCCAGCGCCGCCAACCTCGGCGTTCCTCAGCCAACATGTCTTGGGTATGGTCCAGGTGGGTAAACGCATCCCACACGGCAGTGTATACGGCCTCTTGTCCAGACATGACTGCCTCTGACTGCGCAACAAACTCCTTCGAATCGGTCTACCCGAACACGCCCGCGCCCTGCGCCGGTTCGACGGCATACAACACGCCGGTGCAGTCCGTTGCCTGCTCATAACGTTGAGTTGTCGCCGTGATGAAATCCTCGACCGCGTCAGCCTCCACCAGGGCGACCACGGCCCCAGCTTCACCGCCGCCGCTGTAACGCGCCCCAAAACAACCGGCGTGGCGGGTAGCTGCCTGCCACATCGCATCCAGTGCGGGCGAACTGCTGCCATAATCGTCGCGCGCGCTCCAATATGACGCGTTCATCAATGCGCCAAACGCTGCCGGATCGCCCGCCTGCAGCGCCGCGAAGCCGCGCGCCACGCGATCGATCTCGGTCACCACGTGCCGCGCGCGTTTGAACTGCGACTCAGGCAGGACCACTTCAAACTCGGGCAGGCGATCGGGCGTTACATCGCGCAGACTCTTGATGGTCGGGTCCAGCAAACTGATCGTACGGGCCGCCGCGTGAGCATCCTGAGCGCGCCCGGAATAGCCCGACCCGACCAGCTCGCGGCGCGTGGCGGTGTCGCATATCACGACTTTGGCGGAATACGGGACCGCCGTATGCCGGTAATCCAGGCTGCGGCAGTCCAGCCAGATCACGTGATTCTGCTCGGCATGCAGGCAGGTGAACTGATCCTGAATGCCGCTGCCAAGCCCCAGATAGTCGCGCTCGACGGCGTTCCCCAGCCGCGCCAGATCGCCGGTCGACAGCCGCCAGTTGGCCAGAGACTGCCACGCGATGGCGAAGGCTTCCTCAACCGCAGCCGACGAACTCAGCCCGGCCCGCATGGGGACCTGCCCAATATAGGCGGCGTAGATGCCCGGCACATTCAAGCCTTGATGCTGAAACGCCCACGCCACGCCCGCCGGATAGCGCGACCAATTGGCCAGCGGCTCTCCGACGGCGTCGGTTTTCTCGTCCACCTGCCGCAGCGAAAACGTCGTAGATTTTTCGAGATCGGCGGCATACAGTTGGACAAGGTCTGCCGAACCGTACGACGCCGCCAGCCACACGTCGCGGTTGATGGCGATATTGATCACGGTGCCGCCGTGCATATCGACGTGTCCCCCCAACAGGTTGACTCGTCCCGGCGCGCGCACGACGACATCCGGTGTCAGGTCAGGATAGGCGCGCTTGAACGCATCGTGCAGCAGTCGTGGCGGAACAGGCGGGGTTGTCATTGACGAAGCCATAGACGAAATCCGAGATTGGGCAGCGGCCAGACGATCGGTCGTAGTTTGGGTCATTGAAAATCCACCATAATACCATGTTGGTTTAGAGCGGCAGCCAGGTCATTGTCCTGGCCCGCACGAACGATAACAGCGGTGGGCCCCAGCGGCGCGCCCAGGTAACGGCGCAGCTCCGGGGTATCCAGGATGGTTTGCAGCGCTTCCGGTGTCGCGGCGCGCAGCACCACCGCATGCGATAACCAGACTTCAGCACCCCCGGCGCGATCCCACTCGGCCAACATCTGGGTGACCGATTCCGGCAGTGCGCCGCCGCTGGTCCGGCGCAAGAAGGCTTGAATCGCGTCAAGCGGCAGCCCCTGGGTCACGGCCCGCCGCAGTCCGGCGGCGGTCAGACGGTAAACGTACGGATCGCTGCCTGCACCCCATTCGGTGATGCGTGCCACCTGAAAGCGCTCGTAACGGCTGAGCGTGCGCGGCGCGAGAATTGTACCATCAGATTGCACGGTCAGGTTAGGGCGTTCTTCGGCGGGGTCCGGCCAGTCACTCGCGCCACACAGCGCCCGCCCGTAAACCGTCAGGCGCGCCAGCTCACCCTCGTCGCCCACATCGATCAGGCCCAACCAGTGCATCGGACCAGTCAGAATGAACCGCAGAACTGCTCCGTCAACTCGCTCCCAGTCGTCGAAACTGCGCAGATAGTCGCCGGTCTGTGCATCGCGAATATACCAGCTTTCGTAATCGCCTGCCGGACGCTGGAAATCGGGCTCTTCGGCCTTGACCATTTCGATCAGGTCATCCACCGGCCACCAACCGCCGGGCGGGGCCATTTCCAGAAAAGCCAGCACAGTCTGCCGCGCCAACAAAGGATCGTTGCGCCAGCCGGTATCCTCGAAGATCAGACCGGGGACGTGCCACAAATCATTGAACAGGGTGCTGTTGCGCCACGCCTCGGCCAGACCGCGTACCTGCCGGGGGCGCGTCTCTTCCAGCCAGTGGCGCGCCTGGGCCGGAACCGGCTTAAACAGCCCGTTTTCGTTGGTCGCCAGTCCCAAACTCCCGGCCAGGCTGACCAACAGATCGAGCGAGGCCGGCGTATGCTGGCCTAGCCAATGACCGGCTAAACCCTCACGTACCGCGCTGAGCAGCGCCTCGCGCTCCGATGGCACCTGGTAGACCTGGATGAACGCCAGGAGCGTCGTCAGATCGTCGACCCAGGTGGTGGTGGTGGGCTGGATCGTCTCCGGCTCGAACTCGGTGACGTCCTCGGTCCAGGCCGGGGCGGCTGCTGGCGGAGCGCTGAGATCGAACCCCGTCTGGTGCACGGGCAGCACCTCGGCCAGATCGTCCGGGACGTACACAAACGGCTGCATGCCGGTTTTGCCCTGGTCGAACCCATGGGCGATCAGCCCGCGATAGTAGAGCGTTTCGGCCACGCTGGCCGGGTTGAGATGGGGCTTCTCGCGCTCGCGGCGGCCCGGCCCGATTTTGCGAATCTCGCCGAACAGGCGCGTGAACTGCGCCTCGGCCAGCTTATGCCCAGGCGTGCCGAGCAGCGTTTGCAGCACGCCGCGCTCGGCATCATTCAAACGGCCCCATTCTGCCGCCGCACGCTCCGGCGTGAGCATCACACCGGCCAGCGCTTCGGCGGCGGCGGGCTTGTCGAGCCGGGTGAGGTCCACGTCCCAGCGGTGCGCGATAATCGCCAGCATACCAGGATCGTGATCCAACAGGGTTGGGAGCAGGTTGCGCGTCATTTCTCGACCGTACCGTAGATATCGTTAGCTTGCGGCGGGATAATACAAAGTTTTTGCGTGCCGCGCAAAAGCGGGTGCATGGTTTCCGTCTGGACCGGCCCGCGTTATCATTGGGTCGTAAGGCGCGCTGCGCCATCTCTCACACCAGGATACAACGGGTTATGACTCTCGCTCACCTCAAGGCGCTGGTCCAAACAGCACAGGGAATGGGCTGGCGGGCCGCGCTGCGTGCCATCCAATATAACCGAACCATGCAAGCCGCTAATCGCCGTTACGCGCGTGCCCACTCCGGCAGCCGGGTATACAGCCCCGGAACCGTCACCGGTGTTGATCGCTCAGAGCGCGGCGTGCTGCTCCACACCGGGCGCGCCTGCGTCGAGATTCACTTCCTCACTGGGGAGATCGCGCGTGTTCGGCTGCATCCCAATGCCGCCAGCGGGGCAAGTAACGGCAGCGCCGACGGTGAGGGCATGCCGCCGCCGTTCTCCTACGCGGTTGAGCGCGTGGACTGGCCGCCGCACGAACTCCAGACGCAGGATGGGCTGGCGGCGGTCGTCATTCAGGCAGAAGTGTTGGCCTGCCGCATCGAAAAAGATGCCTGCCGCCTGACCTTCTTCACGTCGGAAGGACACACACTCAGCGAAGACGCGGACGGGCTGCGTTGGGGCGAGGATGGCGCGGTCAGTTGGTCACGCGCCCTGCCCGACGACGAAAGCGGGCACGGCCTGGGCCAGCGTCCGGCAGGGCTGAACCTGCGCGGGCGGCGCTGGTCCCTGTGGAACTCTGACCCGCTGCCCGGCTACGAGCGCGATGCCGACCCCATGTATAGCAGCATTCCGTTTTATCTCGGCATGCGCGAGGGCATCGCCTTCGGCGTGCTGTGGGATAACCCGGCACGCGGCGCGGTGGACCTGGGCGCGCAAGACAACGACACGATGACCTTCAGCGCGGAAGATGGCGAGCTGCGCTTTTACGTGTTCGCCGGGCCGACCGCGGGGGACGTGCTGCGCCAGTACACCTCGCTCACCGGGCACATGCCGCTGCCGCCGCTGTGGGCTTTGGGGTTTCACCAATCGCGCTGGGGCTATGCTTCCGAGGACGAGTTTCGCGCGCTGGCCGACGAGTTCCGCCGCCGCCAACTGCCCTGCGACGTGCTCTACTACGATATCGACTACATGGACGGCTGCCGCGTCTTCACCTGGGATCGCGCGCGCTTCCCGATGATGCCCGGGCTGCTGGCTGATCTCTCTGAACAGGGCTTCAAATCCGTCGCGATCGTCGATCCGGGGATCAAGTCCGAAGCCAGCTTCCCCATTTATGACGACGGGTTGCAGGCCAATGCCTACCTGAAGTACCCCGACGGCAAAACCGTCGTCGGGCCGGTGTGGCCGGGCAGCTCGGTGTTTCCCGACTTCACCAGCGCGCATGTCCGATCCTGGTGGGCGGACCACGTCGCCACGCTGGCGCAGACCGGATTCGCCGGACTGTGGAATGACATGAACGAGCCGACGGTCATCACGAACCAGCGCGGGACTACGCTGGCCGATCCAATCCCGCACGACTGGGACGGCCAGGGTGCGACGCACGCGGGGGGCGGCCATAACGTTTACGGCACCTTGATGGCCCGCGCTACGCGTGAGGGTCTGCAAAAAGCACGCCCGGACAAGCGTCCGTTCGTCATGACGCGTGCCGCTTACGCGGGCGCGCAGCGCTATACTTCCACCTGGACAGGCGACAACATCGCCACCTGGGATCACCTGCGGCTGAGCCTGCAAATGGTGCTGCACGCCGGGCTGTCGGGTCTGCCCTTCACCGGGCCGGACGTCGGGGGGTTCGTGGGCGAGCCGGACGCCGAACTCTACACGCGCTGGTTCCAACTGGGCAGCCTGCTGCCCTATTTCCGCGTGCACTCCGCCAAAGACACCGGGCGGCGCGAACCCTGGCAGTTTGGCGAGCAAGTTGAAGCGCGCGCGCGGCGATCGCTGGAGATGCGCTACCGGCTGCTGCCCTATCTCTATTCCGCCTTTGCGCGCTGCACCCAGGACGGAATGCCCATCGTGCGCCCGCTGTTCATGGAAGATCCCACCGATCCCGCGCTGCGCGAGCTGGACGATGCGTTCATGCTCGGCGATGCGATCCTGGTCGCACCGGTGTTCGAAGCCGGAGCCACGCAGCGCGAGCTGGTTCTGCCACGCGGGGTCTGGTACGAATTCGACACGGGCAAGCTGATCGACGGGGCGCGCACGCTAACCGTCTCCGCGCCGCTGGACCGGCTGCCGATCTACGTCCGCGCCGGAAAAGTCCTGCCGATGTGGCCGGTGAGTCAATACGTGGGCGAGCGTCCGCCGGAAGAAGGTCACCTGCGCGTCTACGCGGGTAGCGGTGAAACATCGATCTACGAGGATGCGGGCGAAGGGCTGGCCTATCAAAACGGGGAATATCGCTGGTCCTATCTGACGTGCCAGTTTTTACCGTCCGGCCAGTTCGCGATCGATTGGCGGCGCGCTGGTTATTATCACCCGCCCTCTACCCAGGTGCGCGTCGAAGTGATCGGCATTTCGGGCGAGCCGGAGCGCGTCATGTTGGACGGGCAGGCCGCGCCGATCTGGTATTATGAGCGCGGCGTCGTCGAGTTTTTCGTACGGCAGCCGTTCAGCGAAGCGCGCATCGTGGGACGTGCATCCCACGCCCAGGAAACACGCCTGCGCCGCCCGAAAAGCTAATCGGGATCGGAGTCCCGGTACGAGCTCAACAAGTCCTCGACCTCGGCAAAAGACGGTTTCCACAGGTGCTCGGCCATGTCGAGATAGCCCTTCTCGTCAAAGGCAATGCCTTCGGCTTCCAGCCGGACGCGCTGCTCAATCGCGGCGTCGGGCGAGCCTTTGATGCTCACGCGGCCTTTGGCGTTGACGACGCGGTGCCAGGGCACATCGTGATCGGTGCCTTTGAGCGCGCTCAGCGCCCAGCCCACTTCGCGCGCACCCTGCGGAACGCCCAACATTTCAGCTACGCGCCCATAATTCAACACTTTGCCGGGCGGAATATGCCGCACCAGCGTGTACACCATCCGGTTAAATGAGGGTGAAGGTTCCATCGCAGTTTTCCAGGCTCCACAGCGAAACACGTATATGCAGCATTATACGCCCTTAGACGCGCAACGCTGCCCCCGGGTTGTCCTCACCGGCTGCTCCGGGGGAGGTGCGTCGGCGTGCGGTCAACCACAGGTCAGTGGAGAGAGTGCCAGCTCAGGAAAATCATAACAGTCCAAACGACGGCGAAGATCGGCGGGATGGGCAGGGCAAACCCCCACCAGAAAACCGCACCCACAGGCACCAATACGAAGGCGAGAATGGCACCTGACAGGTAACCCTGCCAGAGTAAAACCCCGGCGACGCCCTCGAGAATGCAGACCAGCAGGAAGCCAGCCAAGAGGGGGACAGTTGTGGGGATGCCAACACGTTCGAAGGGTCCTCGTCCATAGGCAGGCAAGCCCATGACGAAGGGAATATCGCGACCGAGCAACAAGTTTCGAATGGCGGGGAAGCAGAACACCCCAAAACCGACGGCGATAAACCAATGGAGGATGGCGGCCACGCGCAGTAGGGATGGAACGGTCATGATGATACCTCCTCGATGAAGTATTGGAAGCTGACCGATGGGTGATTGGGTGTTTGGACTGCCTGATTTTTATTATACGGAGAAAATTGCGTAAATATAGCCCCCTGTCCTGTGGAGACTGCTTTATTCCACTGGAATGGCTTTAGCGTCCGCGAAAAGTGAGCATGCGCCCGACCGTGCGCAGCAGGATTACCACGTCAAGCGCCAACGCGCGGTGCCGGATATAGTAGAGATCATATTCGAGCTTGACGCGCGCGTCCTCTTCGCTGCTGCCATAGGGGTAACACACCTGCGCCCAGCCGGTGATGCCGGGCCGCACGACGTGCCGCGCCCGGTAAAACGGGATATGAGCGCTCAGCGCGGCCACGAATTCGGGGCGCTCCGGGCGCGGGCCGATCAGGCTCATTTCGCCGCGCAGCACGTTGACGAGCTGCGGCACCTCGTCCAACCGGGTGCGGCGCAGCACGCGCCCCACGCGCGTCACGCGCGGATCGCCGGGGGCGGCCCAACGCGGACCGGTCTCGCGCTCGGCGTCGGGAATCATCGAGCGCAGTTTGATCAGCCGGAAGACGCGCCCGCCCTGCCCAACACGCGCCTGACGGTAGACCAGCGGCCCGCGCGAATCGATCCACAGCGCCAGCGCGATCCCTGGCAGCAGCACGCCGAACAGGCCCAACCCGATCAGGGAGAGCACCACGTCCAGGCCGCGCTTGAAGGGCGGATAAGGATCGAACGGTGCTTCGCCCGCCCCGGCCAGCGCGCCCGTCCACCACGGCCAGCCCAGATGATCGACCGGGACGCGCCCGGTCACCTGCTCGTACAACAGCGGCAGCGGCACGATCCGCACGCCGTTTTCGTAGCAGTCCAGCAGCGTGCGCAGTACATCCGGCGGGGGTTCGTAATCCACGGCCAGGATAATCTCGGCGACCGCCTCGCGACGCACCGTGTCTACCAGATCGGCTGCGCCGCCGATCAGCGGCAAACCAGACATGTCCGGCCTGCTGTCGCCCACCGCCATCCGCCCAACGAGCGCGTAATCCTCCGGCGCATCACGCCGCAGCGCTTCCACGATGGCCGCCACAGACGTGCCACTGCCCGCGACGATCGCCCGCCGCTGTGTTCCGCTCCGTGCCAAGACCAGCGGACGCGCGGCTCGCCACCCACCGATCAAGGCGAAGGACAGCAGCCCGTAATACACAATGAACAGGCGGGGCAGCGCGTCACGCGGGGAGAAAAAGAAAATCACGAGATAGACTGTCCACAACTGCCCCGTGATCTGCGCCAAGCGCAGCAGTGCGGAGTCCAGGCGGCCTACCGTGCGCGGACGGTAGAAATCGTTAGCCCCGGCGATCGCCAGCCACAGCCCGGCCAGGATCGGGAACCAGTACAACCGCCGCGCCACGAATCCCACGCCCAGCGCGCGCCCGTCCACCACCAGCCACACGACCAGCGACAGCAGCACCGCCAGCCCGATCGCGACCAGGTCGCCCAGAACAAGCTGCTGCCGCCGCGCGCGGAGGCCGGGATGCTGCGACGGGATCATCGGCGACTCCTCGCGCGCTGTGCGGTCAAGCGCAGCGCCTCAACCCAAAAACCACTGCCCCAGGCGAGATGCATACAGGCGAAGGCGACCGGCAGCCGAGGCAGCAGCGCCCATCCGGCACGGGATGCCGCGCGCCAGGATGCCGCCGCACTCACGACTCCGTAAGCGATCAGCAAGGCGCGCCAACCCCGCGCCGCCCGGCGATTCCACGGGGCCAGCAGCGCCCCGCCGGTCAGCGCCGCCACGAAAGCGGGCGCAACGACATGGCGCGGGTGCACAGAAGTCGGGTATTGGACCAGCATCGCCAGTTTGCCCCGCCCATAGCCGAAGAACTGCCGCCACAGCCCGGGCAGAGTCTGCCGCCCGTAATAGTCCGCGTGGATATCGAGCGCGAGATACACACGCCCGCCCGCCTGCCGGATGCGGAAATTGTGCTCGTAATCCTCGTTGCTCAGGCGCGTCTCGTCGAACAGCCCCACGCGTGTGAACACGTCGCGCGGCCACGCGCCCGGGTGAAGCGTGTCCACGTCGCCCGACCGCGCGCGAACGCGAAAGCCACTCGGCACGCCGAACGGCGATCCCAGTGCCGCCGCAATAGCTCGCCCCCAGGGCGTCAAACCAACGGAACGCAACGGCCCGCCGACGTTATCCGCGCCGGTCGCGTGCAGTGTCGTCACGCAGCGGCGAATATAATCTGGCGCGATCACGGTATGCCCATCCACGCGAGCGATGACGCTGCCGCGCGCCGCGGCGATCGCCAGATTCAGGCCATGCGCCTGCCGCCGCGCCGGGTTGCGCAGCAACCGCACGCGCGCATCATCGCCAGCCAGCGCCGCCACAATCTCCGGCGTGCCATCGCTGGACATCCCATCCGCGATCAGCACTTCCAACCGCTCCGGCGGGTAGTCCTGGGCGAGCACGGCTCCCAGCGAGCGACGAATGGTAGCCGCCTCGTTGCGCACCGGCATGATCACGCTGACCAGGGGAAATTCGTCGAGTGCCGTCATCGCCGCAGACTCCGGCGTCGCAGCCAGGGCGCGGCCAGCAGTACGATCACCGCCAGCAGCGCCAGCGCGGACACCCCCGCGCCCAGTCGCGAAATGCGCCTCACGGTAGCGCACTACCACATCAGACTCACCGGGCGAGCAGGCGCACCGCCTGAAAAGCGAGATTGGCGCGCAGCAGCGGAGCGTCTTTCCCATTGACCTGAACCGTCCAGCCGGGATAATCCGTCGCGGCCATGACCAGATAACCCGCGCCATCGCTTGTGACGTGATAGCGGCGCTCAGTGGCGCTCTGCGCGACAAGTGTCACCGTGCCCTGCGTGAGCGGCGGCTCAGAGGGTTCGTCCGGCGGTGATCCCGCCAAAATCACCGTGCGCAGCGGGTCCCAGTCGGGATCGCGCAGCGCCGTTTCGATGGCCGCGTCCGAACCGGGCCAGACCGCCGTCCGGTACGGTCCACGCCAATGCGGCCACGGCCGCGGATTCCGCATAGGGCGCAACCGCCGGATTCTCGCCGCTCCAACCGTCCGGGGTGAGGCCGTACACGCGGTTGACGCCCGCCGCGCGCAGCAGCGCGCCCGCCCGCGCCCCAAGGTCCTCCACCAGCGCAATATAACGCGCGGCATAATCGACCTTGAGCGGATCGTTATTGCTCAGCGCAGGGATGCGGTCCAGCATGTTGAGGTCCGGCAGCAGCGAGCGACGCAGCGTCGGCCAGCGATCTTGCGCAATGCGGTAATCCGACAGGTTGAAAAAGCCTTCGATCTGAACTCGGATCGTCCGCGTTTTCGGTGCCGAAAGTGACCGCGCGCTCGTAGTCGTGGAACCAGTAAATGCGCCCCGGCAGCCGCGACAGATCGGCACGGATCGAAAAATTCGGTGGGCACGGTCGGGTTGAGGCCGCTCGCCATCCAAACCAAATCCAACGAGATAAACACCAGCACCACCGCTCGCCATCGGCGCGGCGACCCGGTCACGCCCTCGACCGGCTGTACCAGCGTGAGCAGGGCCGCCCCGGCCATCCACGCGCCAAGTACAGCCACGCTCAGCGCCAGCGTCCGAATTTCCGTCTGAGTCCAGGCTGCCCGATGCGCGCGCCGCCAGGGCCAGCACGGCCATCGCGCCGCCGCCTGCCGCCGCCAAACGCGACCAAAACACGATGCGCGGCCCGCGGCCCCAGTGGCCCACGCCGATCCCGGCCAGAACCGCCAGCGCGAACTCGGTCAGGATCAGCCAGCGCACCGGCTCGCGAAAGGCGTTAAAGGTGGGGACGTGGTCGTACAACACGCGGTAAAGCGGCAGATTCTTCCCCATGCTGAGGATCAGCGCGACCAGCCCCAGCCCGATCCAGAACGGGACGCTGTTCAGCCGGGGATCGTGCCCGGCGTCACGCCGGCGGCGCGCCCACGCGACGATCGCCGCGCAGGCCGCCATGAGAGGAATGAAGCCGATGTAGGCGGCATCCTCGAAGTAGATCCCGTTGGTAAAATAGCTGCCATCGGCGGGCGTGCCGAAAATGTTGGGCGTGAACAGCGCCAGCAGCCGCGCCGGGTGATAGGACAGGTTAGTCAGTGTGGCGTAGTCCAGCCCGCCGGAGCGGTCGGAGTGCGCGAGATATTCCGCCGTCGGCACCAATTGGATCGCCGCGAGCGCCGCGCCCAGCGCCATTCCCGCGCCCACCAGGATCAGCCCGCGCAGGCGGACGAAAACCGTCCTCGCGCACGGCCCCTGATCGCTGTTATTCCACACGCCGAGCCACAACGCCCACGCGCCTACGCCCAGCAGGCTGTACCATGACGTCTGAGCGTGCCCGGCCAAAAGCTGCATCCCGAAGACCAGCGCCAGGCCAGCCCACGTCGCGCGCACCGTTTGCGCCCGCACTGCGTGCGCCCATCACCCGCTGCGTTAACCAGAATAACCAGGGCAGCCACGCCCCGGCGTCAGCCGTGGGGAATGAGGACACGCGCGCGATCAAATAGCCGCCCAGCGCATACGCCAACGCCCCGACAGCGCGCCCGAACGTGTCCAACCGCAGCGCGCCGAGGAACAGCCACATGCCTAGCCACGTCCACACGATATGTCGCTACCGCGATCAGCGACATGCCCACCGCGTCCGGCACCACCAGCAGCGGCCAGTTAGGCGGGTAAAAGAGCGCAGTCTGGTAGTTCGCCAGCAGCGGCGCGCCCGCACCCAGATATGGATTCCAGGTGGGCAAACGGCCCGCGCCCAGCTCGCTAAACGCGAACTGCCGCCAGGGGTAAAACTGGAGCGTGGGCAGTCCCCAAAACAGCGTCTCGCCGAGCAGCAGGCGGTGAAAAAGCGCGATCAAGGCCAGGGCCAGCAGCAGCGGCGGCAGCCAGAGTGGGACATCTTTAGTTCGCGGCATGCGGCACCTCGTAGACGATCACCGCGCTGCCGGACGGAAAGTCTGGCAGGGCGATCAGATCGGCAGCCCAGGCCGGATCGGCCGTCCCAGCGCGGTCCTGTTCCAGCGGCCCGAAAAACACGTAATCGACCTGCGCCAGCAGCGCCCCCTGCGCCTCGACGTCGAGCGTCCCCGCGAAGAACTGATCGACCTGCGGCTCTTTGTCCTCCCAATCGAGCGTTTCCGGCCCGTGCCCGATATATGTTTTGAGATCGGTGCGGGCGGGCAGCACGACGCTGGTTTCTTGCAGCGCCAGCACGACCGCGTCACGCGGGGCAATCGCGTTCAGCGTATCCATCGCGCGCAGCTCATCCACCGGGTGAAACAGTGGGCGATCGCGGCGAGGTCGCTTGCAGCGTCGCGCCAAGGATGAACAACAGCGAGGTCGGCAGCGCCAGCGCCAGCAGGATCGCCCGCCCGCGTCGCCAACGTCGCCCATGCCGCGCCCACAGACTCAGCCCGATCACCGCGAGAATGCTCAGCGGCACGATCACGCCTTCGGCCAGACGGCGCTGCACGTTGACCGGCAGATAGACCACGACGGCATCACGGCCACCCACGCAGCGATCAACAACGTTGGCAAGCCGTCCGATCGTGCGGCACTGCTGCGCCACGCCCAGCGCAGCGCCAACACCGCCGGAATCGCCAGCACAGCGAATCCGAAGACGTAGTGCAGCGGGTGCGGGGAATGAAGCTGGTTCTGGGCCGACCAGCTAGCCCATCACGTCATTGGTCAGGAAGACGATACCTGTATAAGCAGCAGCGGCAGCGCAACCAGCGCGGCGCTGGTCGCGCGCCAGAACAACCCCCAGGGGAAGACGCGCCGCCGCGCAGCCACGCCGCCAATCCCCAACAGCCGAGGATCAGGTAGATCACCGTGATGTAAAACGGCACGCACAAACCCATCACCAGCCAGCATCAACGCCGGCGAGGAAGCTGATACCGCAGCCAAGCGCGCGGCGACTCCGGAGCGCGCAGCGCGCGAAAATCAGCAGCAAGCCGCCCAGCATGACAGCCCGCGCCAGGGCCAGATGCGGCAGCCCAAACAGGATCAGGAAGCTGTAGTCTTCCGGCACGAAAAAATCGACGGGCAGCGAGCCCATCAGGTGATCGTGCCCGGCAATGACCAGCAGCCAGCCCAACCCGCCGCCCAACGTGATCAGCAGCAGCGCCAGCCAGCGCGCCGCCGGACGGCGCAAGAAGACCGCCACGAAACGGTAGCTGACCAGGATCAGCGCGAAGCCGAACACCAGCCGCGCCGCGTGGAACACCATTCCAGCGCCAGCATAGCGTCGGGGCTGTGCGGCGACACAGCCAACCCGGTCAGCTTGCCGAGCGCGATATACGGCAGAAACAGCAGCGCCCCGCTGTGCGGCTCCGCCGTGTAGCGCAGCGTGAACAGCCAATCGCCGCGCAGGCCGAGGCGCATCTTAGCCAGGTAGCTGTAACCGTCATCCGAGCCGAACAGGAATGCCGCCAAACTCGCCAGTCCGATCCTTGCGACAGCCAACCCAGCACATACGGCAGCGCCGTCAGCAGCATGACCGCCGCCGCGAAGACGATCACGATACGCCCATTCCCGCCGGGAAACGCGGCCCAGGTCAGTCACGGATCGCGCCCTTCCACACCGCGCCTGCCAACGCCAGCAGCACCCCGCCCGCCAGCAGACTCCACCACACTTCCGAGGCGCTGTAATGCAGCGTCCACGCGTTTGCGCGAGCCGGTCGCGTCGCCGGGCAGACCCGGCCCCGTGCCGGACGTCGCCATTCCCAGCGCCCCGCCGCGACCGCGTACAGCGGCCCGCTGACCGGGCCGGACGCGCGCACCGTCACGCGGTTGGGGCCGTCCCAATCCAGCGTGACTGGCGGCGCGTAGGCGTTGCGATAGACGTACACGTCCGCGATCTGTGTGGCGAGTGTCAGCCCGTCGACGTCCAGCGGAAAGGCCGACACGACGTGCGACACCAGCCATTGGCCGAGCAGATCGGGGCGGATCGGCGCGTCCCGGTTGGCGGTGGCGATCAGGTCTGCTTCGGACGATCCGAGTCTTCCGACGTCGCTCGTGTCGCTTGCGTAGGCGGGAATCGTGACGCTGTAACCGCCCGCCTGCACGCCGGTCGCCGCTTCGGCGGCAGTGACGTAAGCGCTCATCTGGAAGGGGTCCACGCCGCCGAACTGCGGAATATTCCAATAGGCGGCGGCCTGCTGCGGCAGGCTGTACGAAGGCGAATAGACGCGCGTCGCGCCGTCATCGCGCAGGAATTCAGCCAGCGGGCGGTACGGCTCCAGCCACTGATCCGGACCGCGCCCTTCAAGCAGCGTCCGGTCGATCCACAGCTCGTCCGCGACCACGATCAGCATGAACAGGATCGCCGCCGTACGTGCCGATAGCCGCCCGGACAGCGCCAGCAGCATCACCAACGCGACGGCGGGCAGCGCGAAGACGCCCAGCGCGGCCTGCGTCGAGAGCGAATCGGAGAGCGCCACCGCGCTGAACAGCCCGCACGCCGCCCCCGCGCCGAACAACGCCACCGCGCCCAGGCGCGCGGCGCGCCGGTCCGGAGGGTGCTCCGCGAGAATTTGCGCGCCCCACGCGGCGAGATAGGGCAGAATCAATGCGGCGATCAGCCATACGCGCGGCGGGACGCGCCACCAGCGCAGGACCGGGATCGCGCGGTTGAGCAGCGTCCACAGGACGACATGCTCGCCCATCGCATACAGCGCCAGCAGCAGCACCAACGCGCCCCACAACCACAATGTGCGCGGTCGCAGCAGCAGCGCCGCGATCGCCAGCACCAGCGTGCTGATCCCCACATACACTAGCGTTTCCCACGAGCCGCCGTGCTGACCGATCAGCAGGCCAAACCATTGGTCGGGCGTCAGGCCGAAGACCGCCGCATCGTGCAAGGTGATAGTCTGGCGCGAAAGATCGGCGCGCAGCAGCAGCACCGGCACCCATTGGACCGCCGTCAGCCCGGCGGCGATCAGCGCCGCCAGGACAGCGCGCGGCAGCAGTCGCCAGCGGCTAGAAGATATCCCCGCCCAGCGCCACGCGAGATAGATCGCCGCCGTCACAAAAGCATAGGCGCTCAGCCGCACATCGGCCAAAAAGCACAGCGCCGCGAAGATCTCCTAACGCGACCCAGGCGCGGCGCGAGGAATCCGGCTGCGTGGCGCGGAAAACAGCCCACAGCAGCCAGGGTACCCATCCCGCCGCGTAGACGAGGTCCAGGTGCCCGGCTCCGACCGATCGCGATCAGGCGCGGCGCGAACGCGTAGCCAAATCCGGCCAGCGCGGCGGGCCAGGGATGTAAGCCGGTCGCGCGGGCCCAGGCCCATGCACCCGACTCCGGCTATCAGCAGGTGCAGCCAGGTCAAAATCGTGAGGTGCAGCGCGGGCGCGATCAGCAGGACGAGCCACTGCGGCGGGTACCAGACTTTGTTCAGGGGGTTGGCGGCGAAGGGCTGGCCGCTCATCAAGAGAGGCCGCCACAGCGGCAGCGCGTGATCGTCAAGAACGCTGTGACGCAAAAACAACGCGTTCGGCCAGTGGCTGATCGCGGCATCGGAATAGGGTGCGCCGGGTTGGAAGGGCAGCGCGTCCGGCCCCAGCCCCACCAATAACAAAAATGCCGCCAGGCTGACGGCTAACAGGACAACAAACAGCGCGCTACCCCGGTCCGGCGCGCTAGGGCGTAAGGACGTAAAGCGTAACGTCACCTTTGTCAACTTCCTGCTCGATACGATCGGGCGGCAGGTCAGTGATACATTTACCCGCGTCGGGGAATGTGACTGTATGGCCGTCGTCGTCTTCGTGCGCCATCTCCCGCTCCTGCGGTCCCCATAGAATGTAACGCACTCGGAAATCCAGCGTATCGCCGATCAGCGTAGTGCAGTCTTGCCCGCGATAAAATGCCCTGACCTGATCCAGGCGTTCCTTGGCGTTGATCGTCTCGAAGGGATGGCCGAACACCACTACTTCATCGGTATAGGCGGGCACCCACAGGCTGACGTTGGGGGAAGCCAGCACCACCTTGTCAACCTCGCCGCTGTCGTCCAGCCATTGGAACATGTGCCAGTAATCGCTTTGCAGCAGCAGTCCAGCGTTGAGTCCGCGTTCGGGCGAGGCCACCACGCCAAACAAGGGCACTACCAGCATGATAATATTGGAGGGTACCAGAAACACGATCAGCGCGATCATCGAGGGGGCGCGCCATTTCTGCGGCACTTTGTAGAACCAGTAATCTTCCAGGCCGCGCACGGCAAAATACGCCAGCGGGATGATCAACCCCATCAGCAGGCGGCGCTGGAGATCGAAGGGGAGGTACAGCCCGATCACGTTGGCAACCAGCCACAACAGCATCAATTGATCGCCGTCGCGCTCAAAGCGGCGCACCGCGCGCACCAGCCCCGGAATCGCCACGATCAGCAGCAGGCCGAACCCAAACAACACCAGGTAAGGTGCGGGCGAAGGCGTTTTGTTCTGCTTGTTGAAGATCCCCATGACGTCGTTGAAATGGAACACCGCCATGTCATACACACCAAACGGAATGGCGGGAAGCCACACCATCGACGCCCAACAGATCTCATGGGCGGGCATTTCGCGTGTCAGGAAGTAACGCACACCCACATACAACCCCAGCGCCAGCGCAATCGGGATTAGCGTCGTCGGTTGAATCAACGCGAGCAGCATCGACAGCAGGAACAGCCCCAGGCCGCCGTTTTCCACTTTGGGCGGCTCGTCATAGCCCCGCCGGAAGACCACCAGGAACGCCGACGCAATCAGCGCCAGGGCGGCGATACTCATCGGGAAATGCGGGTTGGTGAAAGAGGCGTAAAACGGGAACGCTTCGGGGACGGACAGATCGATCGCCAGCTTGGTCGTGCCGAAAAATAACAACATCCAGCCCAGGCCAGAGCCAACCGAGGTCAGCACAAAGAATAAGCGTCTGGGCCTCAATCGTACCCAAATGGTCGCGCCAAGCTGATATAATGAAATATACATGAAAAAGCTGGTCGCTACGCGCGCCAGATGGTAAATAAGTAGATTGGATACCCCGATGATGCGCGCGGTATGCCCAAGAAAAATATAGAACGTGTGGAACCCGGCCCCGTCGTGGGTCTCCGGCGTATAGCGCAGCTCGAACAGCCACAACCCGCGCCGCCCCAGCTCGATTTTAGACAGATAGGTCGCGCCGTCCACTGGGTTGGACAGCATCCCCATGAACTGCCATTCCTCCTGGGATTGATTGCGCGCCAGCGCCCAGGCATAGGGCATCAAGGTCAGCATAACAAATAGGCCGCTGAGAATAATCACCCAGCGCCATTCGGCTTTGGAGACATAAACGGAGCGAAGTGTCTGCATCAGCAACCTCGCAGGAGGGAGTGCCGTAGGTCATTGGACTGAAAAAAGGTGTTTGTGGCTCTCTGTTACCCCCTGCGTGACCAGAGATCACGCCGCGACCGGGGGCACGGAGCCCTTTTCCCCGCGTGACGGAGCAGGTTCGTATGCTAAAATTAACCATGTTAAACGGCCAAAACAACCCAGGTTTGCCGTATGATTCCGGCGTGTAGTATAATGCCCTTTGTTCGATTACGCATTAAGCCTTAAGTCGCCTAAATTATAGGCTCATTTTACATCGACCTGCCTGTACCGCCAGTTTAGAGGACTTTATGAGCCAAGCGCAAGCGTTGTACCGCCTGCAAAAGCTCGATCTCGATCTCGATTCGCGCCGCGCCCGCGCTCATGAAATTATGGCGGCACTGGATCAGGATGGGGCGCTCCGCCAGGCGCGCGCCGCCGTGCGCGCCCTTGAAGACAAGCTCACCCCGCAGGAAACCCACCTGACCGACCTCAATCTTGAAATAAAAAGTGTCGTCGAGCAGACCCAACAACTCAACCAGCGGTTGTACGGCGGCGCGGTCACCAATCCTAAGGAATTGCAGGACATCGAAGAAAAAATCGCCGAGCGCGAGCGCCGCCGCGAAGTGCTGGAAGATCAGGTGCTCGAAACGATGCTCACCCTCGACGAACTGCGCGCGGTGTTGGGCACGGCCTCCGATCAGTTGCGCGAGGTGAATGCCAGCCATACCGCCGGGCACGAGGCGTTGTCGCAGGAGCTTGCCCAGATCAAACGGGAGATCAAGCAGCTCAAAGCCGCCCGCGCGACCCTCGCACCCGAGATTAACCCCGATAACCTGGCGCTCTACCAGGAATTGCGTACAAAAAAAGCAGGGCACGCCGTAGCCATGCTCATGAATGGCAGTTGTTCAGTCTGCGGCGTCAGCCAGACGACGACCCTCACCCAACGCGCACGCCAGGACCTGGGCATGGTATTTTGCGCGAGCTGTGGGCGTATCCTGGTCATGATGTAACGGGGGACCGTGATGCCATTAGATCCGCTCTCATTCGGCATAGGGTTTGGGTCAGGAGCCGGGCTGTCGTGGCTGATGTGGCGCGCGCGCCGTCGGCTGGCGACAATCCAGGAATCCGCCGAAACACAGATCGAAGGGACACGCCGGTTCATCGGGCAGGCTTCCGACGCGCGTTACGTGCGCGACCTGATGCGGACTCTGCAACGCCGCCACATCGCGGGCAGCTTGTTCGATCTGTCGGACGTGCTCCTCGAGCCACGTCTGATCGCCCCGTCACCGCCAGTCACGCCGCTTGACGCGCAGGACATCGGCTCGCGTGATATTTTCGACGTGGTCCCGCGCTTTCACGATATGCCCCAAAGCTACGCCCCCTTTAACGTCGCGACGCTCTCCCTGGAAGATCTGGGCTCGGGCGATCGTCAGGTGGCGATTTTGGGATTGCCGGGAATGGGCAAAAGCACGGCGCTGACCGCCATGGCCCTGATGGCGATGGGCCAGGTACGCTTTGAGTCTTTGGAAGATCTGACCGAACAGGCCATTCACGAAGAAGAGAAGGATCTGTCCGACGAAGATCGCAAGTCGCGCGCTGAAGAACGCCGTCGCATCCAGGAACGCGCGATGGACAAGCTCCACGACGCGCACCAGCGCCAGCGCGAACAGTTCACCCAGAGCGCCTTTGAGGATCGCCTGCCGCCGCTCGACATTACCACGTTGATCCCGATCCTCGTCAATTTGGCCGATCTGGAACTGAGCGAAAGCACTTATGGGCGCAACAAAGGAGCCAGTCTCGACTCCGCCGAGCCGTTGATCCGAGCCGCACAGCGGCAGGTGGGCGGGGTCACGGCGCGCGTGATCGGCAGCGTGTTGTATCCCGCGCTGGAAAAAGGTCGCGCAATGGTGCTGATCGACGGCTACGACGAGCTGTCGCCGTCCCTCCGCGAGCGATATTTCTTCTGGCTGCGGCAGTTCGTAACCGACTACCGGCAAAACCTGATCGTGATCGCCGGACCGCCCACCGGGTACCAACCCCTGGTCAACCTGGGCTTCACGCCCGTTTTTCTGCGCGCGTGGCAGGAATCCGATTACACGCAGTTGGCCGAACACTGGGCGAAAGCCTGGACCAACGTCCATCGCAAAGCTGGACCGCTGGACGAACAGGCGATGCGCCGCATCACATCGGAAAACCGGGGCCGTTCGATTCTGGATGTAGTGCTCAAGGTGTGGACCGGGCTGGCTGACGATGCCAAGGACTCGGGCCGCATCGGCTGGTATGACGCTTTCGTCACGCGCCATCTGTCAACGGGCGGCATACGTCCGGCCCTGCCAGCCATGGCAACCACCCTCTTGGAAAACGACCAGCTAGCCGACCGCGCTACGCTGGAATCGGCCCTGGCGGAAGCCGCCAGCGCCGCCGCCGAAAATGGCAAACCGGCGTTTAAGGTCGAAGGACTGCTGGACGAACTCGTCAAAGACCGGCTGCTGACCACGTATGCGGGGGACACCTTCGCCTTCGTCCACCCGCATCTGACCAGCTACCTGGCCAGCCAAACCCTGTTGGAGCCCGGCAGCGAGCGCGCCACCGAACTGGCGCTTGCGCCGGAATGGCATGATGCCCTGGGCTTTGCCGCGCCTAAGATCAACATTTTGCCGGTGATCTATCGCAAGCTCAGCGTGCCGCCTGATCTGAATTACAGCGGCCTGTTTGATCTGGTCAACTGGCTGCCCGACGCGCCGGTCGACGCGCCCTGGCGCGGTGATATTTTCACACGGCTGGCGAAAGCCATGCTGGCACCCGACCAGTTTCTCACCGTGCGCGAGCGCGCGCTGGCAGCATTGATCGCCTCGCGCGATAAAAACGTGCTGTTCATTTTGCGGCAGGCGATCCGATCGGTCGATGCTGACATTCGTAGGCTGGGCTGTGTCGGGCTAGGTGCGCTGGGTAACCCCGAAGCCATTGACGAGCTGTCGGCATTGTTGGCAGACGAAGATCAGGACGTCAAGCTGTCGGCGGCGCTGGCGTTGGGCGCGATCGGTACCTCCCCCGCGATCGAGATCATGATTCACGGGCTGTTCCAAGAAAGCCCGGAGGTTCGCCGCGCCATCGCCGAGGCGCTGGCCGCGCTGCCGGGCGAAGGTTACAACATTCTCCGCGAAGCGATCTCGGCCAAAGAGATCGAAATCCGGCGCGCCGCCGTGTTTGGACTCAGCCGCGTGCATGCCCCCTGGGCGCTGGTGGCGTTGTACCGGTCTATGCTGGAAGATGAGCAGTGGTACGTCCGCACCGCCGCCGAAGAAGCCTTCATGGCTGCCCAGGCGGCCGACAAGGAAGGGCCGCGCGCCCATCCCGAAGCCGATTCGCTGGGCTGGCTGGTCAAATGGGCGGCAGATCAGGGCGAAGGTGTCCCCGCCGGGCGCAACGCGCGGCAGGTGCTGGTGCGGGTGCTGCAAGAGGGGCAGGCTATGTACAAGATCATGGCCGCGCAGACGCTCAGCCAGTTGGGCCACGTCGAAGCCCTAAAGCCACTCTATGGGGCGCTGCGCGACCGCGAAGCCGCAGTGCGCGTCGCCGCCTATGCCGCGCTGTTCGATCTGCAAACCCAGTTAGGGGACTCGCTGCCAGGGCTGGTTTAGGTCAAGCCGTTCGAAAAGCCACCAATCCCCCGCGTGACCTGCGGTCGCGGTGCCCTTCCCCCACGTGGTGGTGGAAGGAGAAGCTTGCGAAGTCCCTCTCCGCAGGGCGAAAGGGGGGCTTGACCGGTTGGCTTCTGAATTAAGCCCTGCGACACGTCAGCGTTTTTTCACTCGGCCGGAGTTGGTGTGGGGGGCGCCAGCGCCGAGCGCAGCATGCCGGGCAAAATTTCCTCGTCCGGGGTGCAGACCACGACCTGACGACTGCTGGTATGATAGAGGATCGTGCTATCTCCGGCGCGCAGCACCAGCCGGTAACCGGGGGTGATGTCGTCGGTGTAATCGGCCCCAGGCTTGGGACAACCCACGCTCGAATCCGGCCACGTCAGGCTTAACAGGCTGACCAGCCGCAGATCGCCTTGCTCCACCCCCAGACGGCGCGCCGCGTCGGGCAACGCCAGCGCCACCATCGCCGCCGCCACCGGATCGTCCACGACCGGATCGCCTTCGCGCGTCAGCCAGGCGCGGTCCGCGCACAGCCCATACCCGCTGGCCGCGTCCGTGTGGTAAGCGTAATAAACGTAAGCGCGGTAACCATCCGTGAACACGATGCGATAGCCCAGCCCCGAATCGGGCGCGCTGAAGCCTGCATCAAACCCGCTGTCGCAGCGCCACGCGGGATCGTCCCACGCGAAACTGTCCACGCCCAACACCCGCACATCATCCAACGCAACGTCCTGCGTCCGTATCAGATCGGTTGACGTTTGATCGATGAGGGTTTGCAGCGCCGCCGGTACGTCGAATTCCTCCGGTTGGGTGGGAGACGGTACCAGCATCGCCGGGGCGGGCAAATCGGTCGGCGTGGGAACAGACGACGAGGCCGTCGGGGCCGGTGTGGCCGTCGGCGGGATCAGGGTACGGGTCGGCGGCGGCGTTGCCGTGGAGTCACTCGAACCGCTGCCGCATGCCGCCAGCACGATGGCTATGCCAAGACAGGCGGCTACCACCTTCAGCCGCCTCGCGAACGCCTGCCGGATCGCCATTTCCCCCCATTTCATGACGCCCTCATTTCGACGCTGCGCGGCTATTCCCAAGACGCGAAACGCTGCTCAACCTGACCGGGCGTGATATCCTGCACGCTGATGATTTTGTTCGGCTTGTCGGCCCCAGCCACGATCTCGATCTGGGATGCCTCGACCCCCAGAATCTCGGCCAGAAACGTGATCAACTGCGCGTTGGCGCGACCTTCACTGCTGGATTCGGTCAGACGAATCTTGAGCGAGCCATCTTCTTGCACGCCGACAACCTCAACCGCATCAGCCCGAGTCACGACCCGGACGGTAAACGCGGCCCCATGTTGTGCATCGGTGATTTTGAACTCGCGCGGCATATTCACCCCTCGTTTCTGTTATTCGGCAAGCGCTGTATCCGACTCTACACCACCATCAAGGGAGCGCGGAAACGATCATTTGCCCAATGATTTGCAGCAGAACCATCACGATGATCGGGCTGAAATCCAACCCGGCAGCCGGTGGCATCAAATTGCGCACCGGGGCCAATACCGGCTCGGTGAGATCGAAGATCACCCGGCCCAATTGACTGTTAGGATCTACGTTGATCCAGCTCATCAGCACGCGTGCCAGGATGATCAGGGAATAGATCTGGATCAACATCTCGATCGTATTCGCTAACGGGCTCAATGTCGTTGTCTCCTCTTAGTGTGACAGCTCGTAGAACTCTCGGCACACCCGCGGAGTCAGTGTCCGCCGGGTGCATCCTGCTGCGGATTCTCACGCGGTGCTGCCGCGCGGCCCGAAGATCGCCCGGCCCACCCGGACCAGCGTCGCGCCTTCTTCCACAGCCACCGGATAATCATCGGTCATGCCCATGCTCAGATCATCCCAGCGCGCGCCGGGAAAATCTTGCGCAAGGGCATCCCGCAGCGCGCGCAGCGCCGCAAAGACCGGGCGCGCCTGTTCGGGATCGTCCACAATGGGGGCCATCGTCATCAGGCCGCGCACGCGCAGACCCGGCAGTGCCAGCACCTGCCGCACGTCCGACCACAGCGCCGCCCGTAAGGTAGCGTTGTCGCGCCAACCGGCTGCGTGCCAGCCTTCTTTGCTGGCCTCACCGGACACATTGATCTCCAGCAGCACATCGAGCATCGTCCCCTGTTCGACCAGGGCGCGGCTGATGCGCTCGCCCAGCCGGACGCTGTCCAGCGCGTGAAACAGGGTGAAGCCCGCCGCCGCATGGCGCGCCTTGCGGCTCTGCAAGTGCCCGATCAGATGCCAGCGCAGGGGAACGGATGTAAGCGCCGCGACGGCAGACATCTTGGGCACGGCTTCTTCGACACGGTTTTCACCCAGCTCGCTGACGCCCGCTGCCACCACTTCGGCGACCTGCGCGGCGGGGTGCGTTTTGCTCACAGCGACCAGAGTCACAGAGTCCGGCACACGCCCCGCGCGAACGCACGCGGCCGCGATGGTCTCCTGCACCAGGGCAATCCGCTCCCCGATGCTCTGCGCTGTGTTTTCCATACCCTACTGCCCTTCATCGCACGCGCTAATCCAGCGCGATCACCGCACCAAAACGCCCGGTTCGCCCGGCTTCGGCCCGGTGAGAATAAAACTCGTCAATGTGCGTGGCCGTACACAACCCCGCAACTTCGATCTGACGCACGCCCGCGCGCTCCAATGCGCGCCGGTTGGCCGCCCACAGATCGAGATAGGCGCTGCCGTCTGCCGCACGGCGGATCAAGCCTTCGGTGTCTCCGAACGCCTGCCGCACCGCCGCGACAACTTCCTCGCCCACCTGATAATGATCCGGGCCAATGCTGGGACCAATCCCGGCCTGTACATCGACGGGACGTGTGCCAAAGGCTGTGACCATCGCTTGCAGCGCGCTGACGCCCGCACCGAGCACCGTACCGCGCCAACCCGCGTGGGCCAGCCCGATCGCATGCTTCACGGGGTCATAGAGCAGGATCGGCGTGCAATCCGCGAAACGCATGGTCAGCGTCAGCCCGCGCCGGTCGGTGACCAGCCCATCGGCTCGCGCCAACCAGCGCCGATTGGGCACCGGTCCCTGCGCGACCACACTGTCCGCGCTGTGAACTTGCCAGACCGTACACGCGGGGCGGCCTTCCAGCCCCAGCGCGGCGACCGTCCGCCGAGAATTTTCGCGCACGGCGTCGGGATCGTCGCCGACGGTGCCGCCCACATTGAGCGAAGCCCAAGGCGCATTACTCACTCCGCCGAGGCGGGTAAAGACGCCATGCACCAGATCGG
This sequence comes from uncultured Chloroflexia bacterium, assembly GCA_963826505.1. Taxonomy (GTDB): domain Bacteria; phylum Chloroflexota; class Anaerolineae; order Aggregatilineales; family Aggregatilineaceae; genus CAWGXG01. The sequence continues at coordinate 816,656 of CAWGXG010000007.1, read as the reverse complement.
AGTCTTGCGCCCATTGATCGAACTGGTAATAGATCGGACCGTTGTCATTACTACGCTGCACGTTGTATTCGGTTGCGCTCCTGGATGAGTCCGGTCAAGATGACTTATTCCGGACACCTGCTAGAATAAGATTATACCGCACAGGCCGGACTCGCGTCGATCCTTATCCACAGGTGCAGCATGGCTAAACTCAGAGATAAACTTAACGTACTGGTTCAATCCGGGCTGCGGGGCGCCCTACCTGGCGATCGCCCCAAACGCCGCAAGCCTTCCGATCTGGACCGACAGGTCAGCGCGCTGCGGGCTGAGATCGACCAGGCGCTGGAAGCCGAAGACCAGATGACCAGCGCGATCGCCGCCCTGGACTTCGAGATTCAAACCTGGGACCAGCAGGCGGACGCGGCGTTACAGCGTGGCGACGAGGCGGGGGCGCGTCATGCCGTCCACCAGATGCAGCTCGCCCAGCAGCGCAAAGGCCTGCTCGAAGCCGATCTCGCCCAACACCGTTACACTACGTCGGATCTGATCCGGCGCGTGAATACGCTTGAAGCCGTGCTCGCGGAAAGCCGCACAACAAACGCCAGCACACCTCCGGCCGCAGCGAAAGATCGTCCCGCCGAGGATCGCGCCCACACCGAGCAGCGATCGGCGCGACTGTCTGAAGATATCGCCGTCGCGCAATCAGCGCCTGCAGCGATCGATGACAGCGCCACCGAACAGGCGATCGAAGACGACCTTGCCCGGCGGAGGGCGCGCCTCAGTCTCTAAACGGCACGGCGTTGTTTAGTCACGCTTTACAAATTTCACACTTCTGGATATGGTGTAGGTAGTGTGGATTCTGCTGGCCTGCTCTGGCCGGGTGCGTCAGGCAGACGTGCGAACCGAGGCACTATGGAATTTCTGCCCAATCTCAACGCCGCACGCGTGCTGCTCGCAGAGCGCGATCCTGACGAGATGGACTACACCGCCTCCATTCTCGAACAGGCCGGTTATAACGTCCACAAAGCCTATTACGTCGGGGATGCCGTGTTTGCCCTCGAACACAACCGCTTTGACATGGCGCTGGTGGATGTGTTCATGCAGGATCGCAGCCGTTCCTTGTTAGCCGAGCACATGACGCGCTTTAGCGGCGTGCCCTGGATCGCGATTGTCGATGACAGCATCGGCGACCCCTACCAACTGCTGCGCCTGGGTGCGGCCGCCTTCGTACAGCGCCCTTTCAAGGCCGATGTCCTGCTGCGCCATATCAAGAACGTGTCGGAAGGGCAGACGATGGCCCCGCCATCGGCCTCTAAGCCGCGCGAAAGCGCCCCCGTCCTGACTCAGAATGACGCGCAGTATATTCTGGAACAGCACCTCGTCGAGCAGCGCACGCTGTCGCAGTTGGTACGCTCGCTGAGCGCCGTGCTTGAGCTGGATATCCTGCTGATTCAGGTCGTGGACGCCGCGGTGAGTCTGTGCCACGCGGAAGAAGGGTTGCTCCTGCTGCCTGACGAAGACGCTCAGACGCTCTTGATCCGGGCGGCGAAAGGCATCGAAACTGAGACGGCGCGCAACTTCCGCATCAAAACCCAGGATACGCTGGCCGGGCAGGTGTTCCGCACCGGGCAGCCGGTACTGGTGGGCGACCAGGGTCCGCAGAAAATCAAAACGGAATATCTGGTCAAATCGCTGCTGTATGTGCCGCTCTCGATCAAAGGCGAGATCATCGGCGTGTTGGGCATCAACAACAAGAAGACCGATCGCACCTTCGACCAGCACGATATGGATTTATTGCAAGACCTGGCCGCGCATGCCGCGATCGCCATCGAGAAAGCCCAGCTTTATGAAGACAGCGTGCTGCGCACTCGCGAGCTGACGACCCTCGTACACGCGGGCGAAGCGGCCAACTCCACCCTTGCCCTGGACGAGGTCCTGTCGCGGATCGCGCTGGAGATGATCGGCGCGCTGGATGTCTCGCAGTGCTACATCGCCGAGTGGCAATCCGGCGACACCGCGCTCTACCCGCTGGCGGTGTGTTACCGGGCGGTGTGGCCGCCTACCCAGGGCCCGGCGTTATCGAGGCGCCAGAATCCCGGCATTGAGCGGGCATTCCAGGCGCGCCGTGTATACGTTGAGAAGATACCGCCACGCACCGATAATACGAACCTCGCCGCTTGGCTGCCGCACCGCTACCAGGCCCAAGGTATCGTCTACCTGCCGCTGATGGTAGACGACCAACCGTTGGGCATCGTCTGTCTGTATCGTACCAACGCGCCCTACTCGGATTCGGGCGTGCCGCAAGGCGTACAGTCCCAGTTGCAGCAGATCACGCTGGACCTGATGATGGCGCTGGCCGGATCGGATACGCGACAGTCTCGCAGCGCTTTGTTTGGGATCACACACCGGATGCTGGAAGCGGTGGACGCGGACTGGTGCGAAGTGGCGTTGTGGAATACAAACAGCCGCCGTTTTAACGTCACGCTGTCCTACGGCGCGGTGATCTGGCATGAAGAGGCGCGCCCCACATTGGATGCCGCCGGGTTGTCCCAGCTCAATGCCAATCTCAGGGATCAGCAGGCGACTGACGCGACGGTAGCGCTCGAAACCAATTCCATCCTGGAGATCACGCACGGCAAGGGGCTGCTGGCGCTGCCGTTGATCGTCAAGGGTGAGGCGATGGGGCTGATGATCCTCATTGATACGCTGGCCGAACGCCGCTTCCTACGGCGCGAGATCGAGCTGGGGCAGGCAATCGTCATGCAGGCGGCCAACGCCTTGGACAATGCCCGCCTGTACCGCGACCTGGAACGCAGCCTGGAAGAACTGCACCGCACGCAAAGCAAACTCGTGCAAACGGCGCGGCTGTCCGCGATGGGCGAGCTGGCCGCCGCGGTGGCCCACCAGATCAATAACCCGCTGACGACTATCCTTGGCGATACCGACCTAATCTTGCGCGATCTGCCGCCTGAGGATGTCAATTTCGAATCGGTGACGGCCATTTCGCGCGCGGGCAAACGCGCCCACGAGGTCGTCCGCCGCCTGCTGGCGATGGCCCGCCAGCAAAACGCCGACGATATAGCCGAGCCGGTGAGCGTCAACGAAACCATTCACAACACCTTGACCCTGGTCGAGAGCCATATTCACCACGGACGCATCGCGCTCTCCGTAGACCTGGACAACTCGCTGCCGGATGTGCAGGCCATCCCCGGTCAGCTCGAGGACGTGTGGCTTAACCTGCTGCTCAACGCGCGCGACGCGCTGGCCTTCCGCCCGGATTCTCAGATCAACATCCTGACTCATTACGTGCCTGAGATTGAAAGCGTGGAAGCGCTCATCTGGGATAACGGGATCGGCATCCCGCCCGAAACGGTAAACCAGATTTTCGACCCGTTCTTCACGACCAAACCCCCTGGAGAGGGCACCGGCCTGGGGTTGTACATTTGCCGCCAGATCGTGGAAAAATGCCACGGTAGCATCCATGTACAGAGTAAATATAATGAAGGGACACGGTTTAGCATCCTGCTGCCTGTTTATCACGATGGACAAGACATCTCATGAATCAACCTTACATTCTGGCTGTGGATGACGACGCCGACGTCCTGGGCACCCTGGCGCGCGCACTGACGCGCGAAGGATTCGACGTAGGGCGGGCGACCTCGGGGGTAGAGGCGCTGACTCTGTTGGCGGATCGGCGACCCGATCTGATCATCCTAGACATCATCATGCCCGGGGTCGACGGCTTGACCGTCTGCCGCCGCATCCGTTCCGACAATCAGTACGACGACGTTGCCATTTTGTTCCTGACCGCGCGCGGCCAGACAGATGACATAGTGGCCGGACTCGATGCCGGAGGAGACGACTACGTCGCCAAGCCGTTCGAACTGCCGGAGCTCATCGCGCGCGTGCGCGCGCTCATCCGGCGGGGTCTACGTAGCGCCGTCACTGAAAGCCCGCAGTTGTCGGTGGGCGAGTTGCATCTTGATTCCAGCACGCATCAAGTGGTCGCTGGTCATCACGCGCCCATTCAACTGACGGCCACCGAGCACCGCCTGCTGCGCTACCTGATGGAACACGCCAACCAGGCCCTATCGCCGCAGCATTTGCTGGAAGCGGTGTGGGATTACCCACCGCACACCGGCGATCCCGATCTGGTGCGCGCGCACGTCCGCAATCTGCGCGCCAAGATCGAGATGGACGATCCATCGGTGACCTTCATCCGCACGATTCACGGCGTAGGCTACATGATCGTCGGGTGAGAGACGGTCCAAACCCGGCCTGTGACCAGCTTGCAGCCTGCTTAAACGCCTAGGCTCTGTTGGGTTGCGTCCCTTGCTGCCCCGGAAAAACACCGCGCAAAAAGCTTTTTCACACAACTTTCATGGCTTTGCCCCCCAAAGCAGACATTTGTCTCGTATACTTATCCTCAGAGACACGTGTGAGCACCCATCTTGTATAGGTTGATAACGTTATGGCGACAAACGCCTGCAATTCCAACACCATCTTGACGGTTGACAGCGATCCGGAGTTGCGCGCCTCGATTGGTCGCGCTCTCGAATATGAGGGGTTCGACATCATCGAAGCGCCAGATGCCCGATCGGCTATGCGCCTGGCACGGTCCCATCACCCCGACGTGATCATTCTGGACATCGCCCTTACGGACATGAACGGGTTGGACTTGTGCGGAAATCTGCGGAAGCTGCCCTATGTGGATCACACGCCTATCCTGTGCCTCAGCATGCAGCGTGGCGCACACTTCGCCGCCGAAGCGCTGAACCGGGGAGCCGATGATTTTCTACGCAAGCCGTTCGCCACGCGCGAACTGCGTGCGCGTGTGCGGGCGCTGCTGCGCCGCGCTCCCCACCGCCATATCAATTCCATGAAAACCGTGCATCTCGATCCCGTTCGTTACACGGTTCATATTGATTCGCGCTGCGTGGAACTGACACCGACTGAGTTCAGCCTGCTGCAGTTCTTATGCGACCATCAAGCCGAACACCACACGGCCCAATCGCTGTTGGAACGCCTGTGGGAATACCCACCGGGCAGTGGCGACAAAGCCCTGGTGCGCAACCATATCCGCAACCTGCGCCGCAAAATCGAAGATAACCCCGATCGCCCGAACGTCATTGTGTCACAGCATGGGCGCGGCTACGTCATCAACGCGCGCGCGGTCTAGCGCGCGCCAGATTCCCCCGCCAGCGCACAAGCACGATCCTCCTTCCATTCACGCTCCCTGACACCCGCTGTTTCGGATCGCTTTTCCCCGGCAGCGCGCCCCCATCGGGCCGCATCGCCAGTGGTCCTCATATAAGCCGGGCGGTAGTTAAATATCAGCCCGGACTCGCTGACAAATCCTTATGAACTCCTCACAAATGAAGACAAGGGCTGTTCATCCATCTATGGTATCATTCAAAGTAGAAGTGGCGGCACCTGTGCTGCCGGGGTCTGTGCATCCACTGCACGCGCAATCATCCTTCAAGAAAAGAATTTATCCAGAGGCTCACAGAGGTGACGTATGCGGGCCAGATTACGCAGAATTATCGCCGTACTAGATGGTACGCCAACCGGAATGCGCGGTCAGAGTCTGGTCGAGCTGACGCTCACGCTTCCGATTTTGCTGGTGATGCTGTTGGGGTTGGCGGAAATCGGCTGGTATGCCAATAACTATATGACCTTGTTGGATGTCGTCCGCGAGGCTGGACGTTATGGCGCCACCAGGGATCCGATGACCTGGGCCGACGGCGAAGAATTGAAGTACCAGCGCATGGACTGCGAAGATCCACCGCTGGTTACGAATTTCGACAAGCGTCCCTTTGAGAACCAGACCACATGGCCCGGTCCCGATCTGAGCGCGTGGGGATATTCGATCGGGGACGAACGTCCGATTGGATATTACGACGGCGTCGCCTGCTCGGTCATCGCCAACATGGCCCCGCTGGAGTTCAACGACCAGACGGACGATATCGCCGTTTCGGTCTTTTCGTACGTGGTATTGAACCGGGGCCTGACGTCGGCCAAAGTGCGGATCGTGGGGCGTTATCCCGCGCGCGCCAACGAATGTGAGGGCGACGATCAGTGGGACCCCTTCGACTGGAATTGTGACGGTATGGGCAACGGCATCGACGAGGACTCCTCGCGCTTTGATGCCACATGGGACAACATCCGAGGCTACGTGTTTCGCGGCAATCACCGGATGGATTTCCCTGGAGCCAGTCAGCAATGCCTGGGGTCGGAGTTTTCGACGATTGAAGTCGAACGAGAACTCGATTTTACCGGGGACCTGGATCGCCAACGTAAAATCACCGAGGCGGCCAATTACGGGTTGGTGCTGGTCGAAATCTTCTGGCAGCATCACCAGTTGTTTGGCCTGCCGTGGTTCAGCATGGGGCCGCTTGCTCAGGGCCAAACCATTCACGTATGGGCCTTTTTCCCAGTATCAGCCGCAGAACCTGATCTGAATTACTAGTTCGCTGACAGGTAACGCTTATGAAACGCCTTTTAATCGCCAACTCTATCTCGCGCCGCTTCAGACGCAGCCAGCGTGGCCAATCGATCTTGTTGATGGCTTTCGCGTTTATGGCCCTGATCGCGTTTGTGGGGCTGGTGACAGACGTGGCGCTCTTGTTCGTGCGCTATGCCGCGCTGCGACGCGCTGTTGACGCCGCAGCCATTGCCGCCGCTGGTCAGATTCGTGAGGGCACGAACTACGGGGTCGTCTCCGTAGCCGCCGAACAATATCTCCGTCTGCATAACATTGATCCCCAGACCATCCTGGTGGAAACGTGCGAAACCGACATCTACTCATGGCGTCAGGGTACGGGAGCCTGGGAAGGCGACCCGCACCCCGAAGGCACTTACCCGGTGGTGTCGGATTCGATGCCTGAAACTGAGTTATGTGATTGGGCTGACCCGCATAAGTTAGTGCGTGTCAGTGCGCAGATCGAATCGCCCACGACCTTTCTTTCGTTGATCGGCATTGGGTCGATCACGCTGGAAGCGACTTCGGTGTCTGAAACGGCTGTACTCGATGTCGCCCTGGTGATCGATATCTCCGAGTCCATGTCTAAAGAAACCCTCCCGTCTGACTTCACAGCGATCGGGTTGAGTTACGGCGGAGGAGGTTCGAAAACAATCCGGTCGGATTGTTACACAACCCCGGAGGAGATCGCCTCCGATCCCAACATCAACCCGTATGATCGCGAACGATGGGGCGGTTGTTGCAACGATCCCGGCGTCGGGCTGGTGAGCGATGGCACGATCATACGGACTGGCGGCGGCCTGCTGCCGAACGGGTATATCTGGCACGACGAGAATGGTAACGGCAAGTGGGACGGCAATACTGAAGACGGTATCGCCAATAGCAACCATCAAAGTTCCAGCCTGACCGATACCAATGGGTTCAACTTCACCACCTTGATCTGCCGTCCCTTCAAGGACGTCAAAGACGCGGCCCGCCTGTTCGTCAAGCGGCTGGACTTCGTGCGTGGTGATCGCGTGGTGCTGGTCACGTTCGACCGGACCGGGATCGCCTACAGCCCGAAAGTCGGCGCGACGACACTGCGACCTATGATGCGCAGCGAACAAACCGCAATCGATACACTGGATACGAAAATTGGCGTCCAGGTCAACCAAAACACCAAGAACATCTGGAACTTCTGCCAGGTTCAGAACACGGCCGTCTATAACTGGGTTCAGTGGTTGAGTGGCGCCCTGCCCGATCAGCCAACCGACCGTCCCTATGCCTACGAGACGATGTCGGCCTGCGGTAACACCAACATTGGCGGCGGCATTCTCGCCGCCAGTAATGCGCTGACCGATCCTGTAGATATCCGGCGTGAAGCCGTGTGGGTCATGATCGTGCTGAGCGACGGTGCCGCTAACGTCACCAACCGCACGGTTAATGCGACTGTACCGGGCGACTACGGGTATTATGGCTACTGCCCCTGGTGGACCTTCTGTTTCCTGGATCCCACCAGCCCGTTCCATTATGGGGAATGCACCGAGAACAACCCCAGCCAGGTGGAGCTGGCAAAACCGATCTGTAACGACAACGATCCTAACACGCGACATTTCTGTATCGATTGGACCACCGACGAACCCGAAGTCGGCAATCCTGAGTGTTCGTCGCTCGGCCACTATGACGCGGATGATTACGCCCGTGATATGGCCGACTTCGCCGGGCTAATCGAAGTGGTACCCGGCGGTAAGCAAGGTAACTTTATTGCCATGTTCTCAATCGCCTTTGGGGACGAGACGATCACCGAACCAACGGCGGCGCCCTTGCTACGTTATATCGCGGACGCAGGCGACAACGGGTTCATCGACAACAACCTGCAAACAGACCTGCGTGAAGATCGCAATTCTGTACCAACGTATCCCATTGGGGGGCCCTACCCGGCTTATTATGGCGAGCCTGATGTATGCGAAGGCAATCTCCACCCGACACAACAATGCGGCCAGTACTACTACGCCGCAGGACTAGAAGAACTAAACAGCGTTTTCGAGGAAATTGCCAGCCGTCTGTTTACCCGATTGTCCCGGTAGGTGGTGGACCGCTGGTGCCACCTTGCGTGAAGAGGTTAGCTGTATGAGCGCAGCACACGAATCTGACTCCCTTTCTCGACGAAGTAGGCGCGGGCAGACGATGGCCGAGTTTGCGCTGACGCTGCCCATTCTACTGATGATGATGTTTGGCGTCATCGAGTTTGCCCGCATCTTCCAGGCATGGGTTACCCTGCAAAATGCGGCGCGTACGGCAGCACGTTATGCCGTTACAGGCCAATGGGATGCCCAAGACGTGGCAGATGTCTTGGGCTACACCTTCTCGGCCAGTTCAGTGTCTGAAGAGCAGCGCAAACAAGAAATTCTGGACGCGCTCGTCCCCTGCACAACCGGGGTAGATGATGCATTCGTCCGCCACTGGGGATATGACTGCCAACCCGGTTCAGAAGAAGATCAGTGGCTGCGCTCGGACATGGCGCGTCTCCCTTCGATCGTCAAGCGGGCGCGTATTGGCGCGGCTGGCTTGGGCGTCAAGAAGGGCGATCACTACGTCGGGCTGGATAACGCCGCGGGTGTTGAACTGACCACCGAAACCGTTGCCGACAACCAACCGGGATGGTTTCATGTGTGGGTCTGCAGTTCACGTCCGCCCGTTGCCAGCGATATGCCCGCGCGCTATCAACCCAGCCAGGATCGCAACGAGCGGTTGTGTACCGTTCAAGAACCCACGCAGTATGGTATCAATCAGTACGACGTAGGGGGACCCGGCGATGCCGTCGAAATTATCGTTTTCTTCAATCATCCCCTGATCACGCCGCTCGGTTTGGTGGACTATGTGCAGCTTCAAGCGCGCCGCGTGATGATCAATGAATCGTTCCGATCGACGCGCGTGGTCAACATCCCGTTCCAACTCTTGCTGCCCACCTTTACACCGTCGAACACCAAAGAACCGTCGCAGACGCCAACCACGACCGACACGCCGACCGACACGCTGACGCCGACCGCGAGTTCTTCGGCCACGACAACGGCCACGGTCACTTCTACGCCAGCCCCGTCCTGCGATGAGATTGAATTGTGGCATCCGCTAGACCAGGCCATCGTGTTTGTGGACAACTACGTCGACATTCGCGTCGATAACAACAACTTGACCGCGCCCTTCTTCATTACGCGGGTTGAGTTGCAGTGGCCGCAGTTGACGCTCTATCCGAATATGTACGCAGATGATATGCGCATTGCAGGGCGTGACCGGTTCTGGTATGGGCCGGGCTACACTCCGCCCACTATCGCCGATTACACCGATCCGCATTGGAACAACGATGCCCCCGCTTACCTGTTGCGCCGGTTCGATCCCAACCAGGTGACATCGCTGCGCATCCGGTTCTCGAACGGCCCGCTTCGCTTGTCCGATTACATGATTCCGGGGCAGTTCGTAGGGACAAAGCTGTATTTCAGCACGACGTGGGGCGGCACCGCCTACGATCCGGCGAATGACTGTATGCTGGAAATCACCGGCGACGACTTCACACTGCCGACGTCCACCTACACACCATCGCCGATTACAGAAACGGCGACCGCACCGGTCTGCGGCAACTACATCGTTGCCTTTGGTGGCTTCGAGAACAACGCCATCGTGCGCTTCACGATCCGCAACGCCGATACGCTGCCCGCCTCCATCACCGGCTTCAGCATCGACTGGGCCTCTGCGGGGCGCTCGTTACCACCGATCAATCTCGACTTCGTCTCAGTCGGCGGATCCTCTCCATTCGACCCGGCAACGGTTAGAATGTGGGATCCGGCAGGAACGGTGAACACATCACCCGCCAGTGGGACCTCCGGCGGAGCCAATTGGCTCGTGAACCCGGTGATCCAGCCTTCGCAGACGATCAACGTGTGGTTTGACTTCGACGCGACCTCAGGCCGGTTGGATCAATCCCCGTTCAACTATCGCGACTACGACTTCAGCAATACGTCGTTCACGATCAATTACATCTGCCCGGCTGTTCTGCCGGAGATTCTGCCGCCGTCGGCCACACCTACGGCATCCGTCACGCCTACACGTACACCGACGCCCACGCGCACACCCACGCGCACCCCGTCGATCACGTTCACGCCGTCACGGACCTATACACCGTCGATGACCTACACGCCGTCACGGACCTACACACCGTCGATGACCTACACACCGTCGCGGACGCGCACGCCGACCAACACGCGCACGCCAACGCGCACGCCGACACAGACGTATACGCCGTCGAAGACCAACACGCCGACAAAGACCAACACGCCGACGGCCACATACACGCCCGCGCCCGTCACGGCCACGTTCACGCCGTCCCGAACACCAACACGCACGCCGACACGCACCAGTACGCCGGCGCCGACCAATACGTCGATTGTGATACCGACGGACATCAAAGTCGAATAGGCCCTAGGCCGGTAACATAGCAAAAGCCCTGGCGAATGTGCCAGGGCTTTTTTGTTGAGGTGAAAATGCAGGTGGGCGCTGTGTCACTCCGCGCCAGTGGCGATAATCTCCGCGTGTTTAGTCGCCCGACACCAGGAGGTCCAACTGCTGCTCGGCCAGGGCTAGTTTCTCGCTCAGCGCCGCGACGGTTTCCTTCATCGAGCTTTCCAGGTAGGGGAAGGCCAGCCATACATTCATCAGGCCAAACAACGCGCCGGTCAGCGCCCGGTAGCCCGGCAATGTCTCGCGCATCGGCCAGAAATTGAAGGGCGGATACCCGAACATCTGGCTGAATCCGTCGATCCCGATCGGGGCCAGTCCTAAGATCAGATACAGCCACAGCGGCGACGGGCGCAGCCAGTTCCGTACCCGGCTGAACAGCAGCCCGGCCAGAAACATCATGCCATAAATGGCCACGTCGCGCTCGCACAGCGCCGTTTTATAGCCCATCTCCGCGTTGCCTTTGAACGATCGCGCCGACGTCTCCAGGTCCACCGACCACGTCGACAGATCGATTCCGGCAAAATGCGGATCGCGCGCGGCATAGGTATCGAACGATCCCAGGCTGGACCCGGCCACGGCGCGCGGGTAGGCAAGCTGATCCCCGAACAGGAACCACGAGCGAAACGCAAACTGGTGACACATCGGGGAATACAGCGTATAGATGACGTTGGCCGGTCCATCCAGACCAGCTTCCATCAGCACGGGGGCCGTCAACGACAGACCCGTGTATACTCCCAAAAACAATAGGGCGACCACCAGCCAGTGCCGCGACAGGCGCAGCACCCAGCGGTTGATTCGAATCGCGCGCCGAAGCTGATTTAGTTCTGAAAGCGAAGTCGTAGACATAGCTGGGTCCTTGTTGAAGCTGGGATGAGACGGCTAACTGTCCGTCAGGCTGTCCAGCGCGTCTAGCAGTTCAGCAGGCTCCACTACACGAGGGAAGTAAGCCGCGATCACGCCGTTTTTGTCCAACAAAAAGCTGGTGGGCCATCCAGGGATCGCGCTGCGATACAGGTTCCCGTTGATCGCGCCATCCTCATCGAGCGCCACCGGGAAGGTAATTCCCAGCTCGTCGACGAAATCCTGCACCGTGCCCGCCTGTTCCATATTGTTGACGGCCAGCACGACAAAATCATTCTGGCGCAGATCATAGATCGTCTCGAAATCAGGCATTTCGCTGCGGCAAGGGCCGCACCACGTCGCCCAGAAATTAATCAACACAGGTTTGCCGCGAAACTCGTCCAGGGACACCGTCCGGCCATCCAGCAGCTTCACGGTAAAATCGGGCGCGCGCTGCCCAATGTGCAACCCCACGGGGACATTCTGCGCGGAATCGCTCGCGTCCGGAAGCGCGGCAGGGACCAGTTCCGGCACGTCGATTCCGGGTGCGGCGTTGCTGCCCAGGTCGGGCACATTGCCCAGGGTCGGGACGTCCAGGCCGCCGGTATTGGTGCTCTGCGGACCGGGGGACACCCCCTCACCGCCGCCGGGCAGGCCTTCGATGGCCGGACTGCTGGCCAGCGTACCTTTGGACGCAACCAGATAGAAATTCTCTTTCACGCCGCTGCTCAGGCAGTCGGGAACGTTGCTCCAGCGCACGGTCCCTTCAAACCCTCCTACCACGCAGTTTTCGAGATTGAGCGACAGATCGCCGAACTGGCCGTCCGCGCTGCCCAAATTCGAGATGCGCTGCAACTGCCCGGTGAAGACCAGCACGCCCACCAGGATCAGAAACGCGCCGCTCACGGCTTCGATAGTCTGCATGCGGCGTTGCAGCCGCCGGAATACGCCCTGTGCCTGATCCAACGCCAGGGCCGTCAGCAAGAATGGAATGCCCAGCCCCAGCGAGTAGGCCGTCAGCAGGACGCCCGCTTCCGACACGGAGCCGCCCGACGAGGCCAGCGTCAGCACCGCGCCGTAGATCGGGCCGATACAGGGTGTCCAACCCGCCGAAAAGACCACACCCATAAACATCGAGCCGAGATAGCCGTAGCGGTTGCTGGGCTGCGTTTGGCGGCGCGTATCGACATAGAGCGCTGTCTGCACACGCGCGATGATGCGCGACCAGAACTCGCCCGCGGTGTCAGCCTTCAGCGCGTCGCGGAAGACCTGCGCCAGCAGCAGCACCGCCACCAGCGTCAGGAACCACGACTCGACGACCAGCCAGTAGATCGCGCCAATCAGCGCGATACCAGCAGCCATCGAAACGATATTGCCATAGGGGTTACGATCCAGCCCGGCAGCGCGCTTGTACAGCCAGGTGAAGACCGGGTTGAGCAGACCCATCACGTGCAAGCCGAAAATGATCACGGCCGTGCCGCCCAGGCGCGCAATCCCATCGCGCACTTCAGCTTCGGTGACGCCGAGCGAGGTCAGCGACGACACCGCCGCCGTAGTCAGCAGGCCGAAAATTACAAAAAACAGGGTGAAGCCGAGCACGAAAAATACCCCGTGCATGAACGTCCCAAAACGACGGCGCGCGCCGCTGCGGGCCGTCCCGCTCGTGGTGATTTGCTGCGTCATGCGCCCGCCCATATAGCCCACGTAGGCGGGGACCAATGGCAACACGCACGGGGAAATAAACGAGATTATGCCGGCGATAAACGCCAGGCCAAGGGTCACATCACCAGTCATTCCGCGTTCTCCGGTAAAACACCAACCATTGTTATGCAGTTTATACCGCATAATAGTTTGACGCCCAACTATCTCAAGGCGTTTTGTACACAACCCATACACTGCTTACAGAAAGATTACGGACGGCGGAGCGGCACTTGTTGGCGGAGCAAAAACCCCCGGATCACAATCCCCAACCCAATCGTGACCAGGCTCAAGCCGAGCAGAGTCTCGCGGAACGAGGCAATATCTTGCGTGCTCAACAGCAAACTCACACCGATGCCCGCCAGCGCCGATCCCCCCAGGAACGACTCCACCTGCCGCCGGATCAGCGCGACCAGCATCCATAACACTGCCGCGCCGATCACCGCCAGCGGCCACCACGTCTCAATGTCACCGCTGAACTGCCCCAGGTTGAGCAGCGTCCCGAAGACGCCCGCCGCGATCAACGCCAGGGCCAGCAGCAGCGGCACCGCGCGAAATCTCAACACCCAACCCCGGCAGCCGGATCGCAAGGCGAGGCAATCGCAACCGGCGGCGGGCTGGTGAGGCCATTTCGTCCGGCGCAGCGCCCGTACTGTCGGCGTTATACAGTTCGTCCGGCGCGTCCGCTTCTACGGGGACGAACGGCTCGATCGGCGTTTCCTCGTAGGATTCGAAAGCCTCGTAGGAATCATAAGTGGTGTCGTCGTATCCGCCAACCGGCGCGGCATCGCCCGCGTTATCATACACGTCCGGGTCCGGATCAATATAGCCCGCATACTCATCAGCGGTCTGATCCTCAGGCTCCGGTACGGGTTCGGGCGCAAGGGGTTGGTCGTGATCACGCCGTCGGATGCGGCGGGGCAGGCGTGGCATGGGATCGCCTTCCTACTAGGTAAACCGGACACACCGGCAGGCGTACAAGCCCGCCGTCATTGAGCGCGTTTATACCACGTATTCCAAAGAAAAACAGGGCGAGTCAGAATGATTCACCCTGCAAACTGTACACCAAAGCGGTTTGCGTGCAAACTCGATGATCGCGGGCCTATTCCGGAGCACCCTCGATGCACTCTGCGCCCGACGGCCCGACAATGACACTGTAACGCACGCGGCGCGGCACATCGACGCGGTCGCCTGCCCGCAGCGTGACGCGCTGTAACGACTCGGTAAACGTGACCTCGAGCGAACCTTGCACACAGAAAATGGTCTTGGACGTGCCGTGACTGCGCGTGGGATAGCGGAAGTTGGGCGTACTGACCCACCCATAAGGCCGGAGTCCTTCTTCCTTAAGACGGAGGGTGATTTTTTCCTGAGTGGGATGTTGGCCCCCGCGCCACCGGACGATCCTGGCCTGCTGAGTGGTTCCGACTGACATATACGCCTCACGAACACGATTAAAATCGAACGATGACTGTGGTCGCACACAGTAAGCGCCATATTACCGCGTGTTTACAAGTTTTTACAAGTCCTTTTACCCGTTGTTCAGCAATCTCTAATCTTTGCAGGTAGCGCTGACCTGGCTCGTCCTCCACGTGCCGCCAAAGACAGCTTCACGCTATAATGCGGCAGACCAGACGGTGCGACCATGAAAGGACACACTATGAAAACCATTCGCTGGGGCATTATCGGGGTAGGCAACGTGACCGAGGTCAAGAGCGGCCCCGCCTTTCAGCAGGCGCGCCATTCTGCGCTGGTCGCCGTCATGCGCCGCGACGGAGCGCTCGCCGCCGATTATGCGCAGCGGCACGGCGTCGCCAAATGGACCGACGACGCGCAGGCGCTGATCGATGATCCCGAAGTTGACGCGGTGTATATCGCCACGCCGCCCCACGTCCACCAGGGCTATACGCTGGCGGTAGCGCGGGCCGGGAAGCCGGTCTATGTCGAAAAGCCGATGGCGCGCACCCATGCCGAATGCCAGACGATGATCGCCGCCTGTGCGGCCGCAGGCGTGCCGCTGTTCGTCGCCTACTACCGGCGCGCGCTGCCGCGTTTCTTGAAGATCAAAGAGCTACTTGATTCCGGCGTGATTGGGGAGGTGCGCGCCGTGAACGTATCGCTCCTGCAAACCGTCCGCCCCGCTTACCAGGACTCCGCGCATCTTCCCTGGCGCGTCATTCCGGAGATTGCCGGGGGCGGCTTGTTTGTGGACGTGGGCAGTCACATGCTGGACTTTCTCGACTTCGCTCTGGGACCGATCCGTGAGGTCAGCGGCTTTGCGGGACATCAGGGCGGGCTGTATCCCGCCGAGGACATCGTCACCGGCAGTTTTGTGTTTGAGTCGGGCGCGCAGGGTGTGGGGACGTGGTGTTTCACCGCCGGGCGCGATGAAGATCACACCGAGATCATCGGGACGCGCGGCAAAATCACGTATGCCACGTTCGCCGCGTCGCCGGTCGTGCTGACGGTGGGCGATACGGTAACGGAGTTCGCGATCGACAACCCGCCGCATATCCAGCAGCCGCTCATACAAAGCATCGTGAATGCGCTCAACGGCGAGGGTGTCTGTGCCAGCACGGGCGAAACCGCCGCGCGGACCAGCCGTGTCATGGAGCGTATGCTGGCGGAAAACTAAACGAAAAAAGAGGGCGCGGAATGTCCCAACGCCCTCTAGTGTTTTTTGGACTGTAGAACCGCCCAGTGCGGGTTATTACTCCGCGATCTTGGCGTAGGCCACGCGCGCCGCCGTCAGCAGAGACTCGAACGCATCATCGCTGGTCAGGTGATCCTCATCGGCGGCGATCGCATCGATCTCCACGACGACTTCGTCTTCCTGAAACAGCGCGTAACGGAAACGCCCGTTTTGCACGACATCAGCGGTCGCTTTGCCCGCCGCGCGATTCTTCTCCGTGGTCAGGCCCTGCAGCAGCAGCTCGCGGATGCGCGACGTGAGCGCCACTTCGGCCGCGTCCACGCTGGGATGCGCCTCTACGACCATATAAGCGATCGCATCGTCTGGGCCTTCGTAGATCATCGTGACGTGGCCTTTGCTGCTCACGGTACTGTTGAGCAGCCGCACGGTGGCTTTGTCGTTGCGCTCCCAATCCCCGATCGTGGCAGGGATATATTTCACAAACTCATCCGCGCGCGCCTTTGGGCTGGGGCCACAGGCCGACAGTCCCAGGGCCGCGACCGCGATCAGAACGACTAACACAATCAGACTCGCTCGTTTCACTGCCTACCCCTTCCCTCGTATCAGCCGCGCCCGGTGTCAGTGCTCGCCCAGGTAGGCCGCGCGGACCATCTCGTTTTCGCGCAGCGCCGAGGCTTCGTCCGATAGTGTGATGGTGCCTGTTTGGAGCACATAGCCGCGATGCGCCACCGCCAGCGCCATCAGAGCGTTTTGCTCGACCAGCAGAATCGTCGTCTCGTGCTCGTTCAGATATTTGATGATGCGGAAAATATCGCGCACGAGCAGCGGAGCCAACCCCATCGACGGTTCATCGAGCAACAGCACCCGCGGGTGGCCCATCAGCGCACGCCCGATCGCCAGCATCTGCTGTTCGCCACCGGAGAGCGTGCCGCCAAGCTGTCTTTGCCGTTCTTTCAGGCGGGGGAAGGTATTGAACACGAATTCCAGATCGCGCGCGATCTCGTGCGTATCGCGGCGAGAATACGCGCCCATCTCAAGATTTTCCATCACGGTCAACCGCTGGAAAATCTTGCGCCCTTCCGGTGACTGCACCACACCGCGCTCAACGATCAGGTGCGGGGCCAGGGTCGTGATCTCGTGGTCGGCCAATAGCACGCGCCCAGACGAGGCGCGCACGATGCCGCAGATCGTGTTCAGCGTGGTTGTTTTGCCCGCGCCGTTACCGCCGATCAAGGTAACGATCTCACCTTCTTCCACCGTGAGCGAGATGCCCTTGAGGGCGTGAATCTTGCCATAATGGGTATGCAGGTTTTCGACTTCTAGCAGCGCCATGCTCGCCGTCCCCTCTGGTGCGCGCGTTATGCGTCCAGGAAATCTTTGTCTATTTCGTCGGCTGATGTGCCCAGGTACGCCTCGATCACCAGCGGATCGCGCTGAACGTGGGTCGGGGTGCCCTCCGAGATTTTGCGACCGTAGTCGAGCACGGTCACCTGGTCGGAGATGCTCATTACGACGCTCATGTCGTGTTCAATTAATAACACGGTGAGATCGCGTTCGTCACGCAAGCGGCGGATAAAGTTCATCGTCGCCTCGGTTTCTTGCGGATTCATGCCTGCCGTGGGTTCGTCGAGCAGCAGCAGCGTCGGATCGCTGGCCAACGCGCGGGCAATCTCCAGGCGGCGCTGGCTGCCATAGGCCAGATTGGTCGCCAGCGTGTCGGAGAACTCCGCCAGCTCCACGAAATCCAACGTTTCGTAGGCTTTCGCCAGCACAGCGTCTTCTTCCAGGACATTCATCGGCGGGCGAATCAGCGCCCCCAATGGCCCGGCGCGCAGATTGGTATGAATGCCCACCATCACGTTTTCAAGGACGGTCATGCCCCGGAACAGGTGGATATTCTGGTAGGTGCGCGCGATGCCTCTGGCGGTGATCTGATCGGGGCGGAGGCCCTGAATCTGGTGGCCTAAGAAGCGGATCTCGCCTTCTTCGGGCGTGTAGAAGCCGGTGATGCAGTTAAAGGCGGTCGTTTTACCAGCACCGTTAGGGCCGATCACGCTCGCGATCTGATTGCGCTCAATCGTCAGATCCAGGTCGCCCACGGCGGTTAAACCGCCGAAGCGCTTGGTCATATTGGTGACTTCCAGGACCGGAGCAGTAGATATATGATCGCTCATGGCCGTTAGTCCCCTCCTTGCTGGTCGGGCTTCCACGATTGGGCTAGTGCGCGTGCTTTGGACTGAAGCTGCGCCATCGGCGCGGGCAGCAACCCTTCGGGCCGGACGATCACCATCACGATCAGCAGCGCGCCAAAGACCAAGATGCGATAGGTGGACAGATCGCGCAACACTTCGGGAACGCCGATCAGAACCACCGCGCCCATGATCACGCCCGGAATGCTACCCATCCCGCCGATGATCACCAGGCTAAGGACTTCGATCGAGACGTCAAGCTGGAAGTCGTTAGGGAAGATGTTGCGTTGGCGGGCCGCGAACAACACACCGCCGATCCCGGCGAACGCCGCTCCGATGGCAAAGGCCGTCAGCTTGGACTGTACCAGATGGATACCCATCGACTGCGCGATGTCTTCATCACTGCGCATGGCGGTCCACGAGCGCCCCATGCGCGACGACTTCAGCCGCGCCGAGAAAAACGCGACCAGCCCTGCGCCGATGAACACCAGATAGACCAGCGAGAGATACGTCACCGCGCCGGAGGCATTCTCGGGCAGCGGGCGGGGAATTTGCAGCACGCCTTTCGGCCCGCCGGTATAGTCGCGCAGATTGTTGAACAACAGCCGGATAATCTCCCCAAAACCGAGCGTCACGATCGCGAGGTAGTCGCCACGCAGCCGCAGCACCGGAATACCCAGCGCGATCCCCGCCAGCCCGGACACGATCAGGCCCACGGCCAGACCCATCAGGAACGGCGACGCGTGGCTAAACAGGCGATCGAACGCCCCGGTCCCTTGCAGGATAGCGGTCACCACCAGGCTGACGGTGATCGCGATCGCGGTCAGCAGGATGGTGACACCCATCGTGGGCCGCTCAGGCAATTTGATCAACGTGGGCCGGATCGGGCCCGACTTGGCCACGTCGCGCCGCGACCGTCCCATCTGGGCAAAGCGTCCGCCGCCAGACACCGGCGCGACATTCCCACCCCGCCGCCGCCACAGGTACAGGCCAACGGCTACGACTATCGCTGTGACAATCGCCGTGATCGTCACCCACCCAGCCAGCTTGATCACCATGTCGTCGTTGCCAGCGAACTTCATGCCGACCAGGTTGCCCTTGGAGTCGAATTCTTCCTGGTTGGAAGACAGGAACGCGTAGGAGTAGGCTCCCAGCGCGAAGAACGCCACGTAACCCAAATCCAGCAGACCCGCGTATCCCACGACGATATTCAATCCCAGGCCGAGCAGCACATTGATCCCCACCTGGGTCATCACGTCGTTTTGGTAGCGGTTGAGGTGCATCGGCATCAGCATGATGATCAGCAAGGCCGTACTCGCGGCAAACTGGGTTTCCAGGTGCCCCGGTTGGCGCAGTGCCAGCGCGTTTTGCACCAGCAACACCCCGGCGACCAACACCGTCGCCAGAATGCTGAGCGTTTCGCTGCCTCCCCGTGCGCGCGAGGTCGCGATGAAGTAGGACTCGCTGGCCGAAATGCGATAGATGGCTGCCACTGTCAGCAGGCCAATCGCGACGCCCACCAGCGCCAGGCGCATGGTGTAGGAGAGATTCCAGTCGTTGGGTTGAGTCGCGCGCATGGCCACCAGGCCGAACAGCACGATCCCAAATGCAAGCAGAAGCTGGATCGTTTCGGCACTGCTCCCCAACGCGATGACCGGGTTAACCGAGCTGAAATCGCCGCTGGCATTGCGAATACCGTGCCCGACTGTCAGCCAGAATACGACAAAAGCCAGTATGCGGCAGCAGCAGCACAAACCAATGCGAGATCGGATTGGCGCTGATGGGGCCAGCGACCTGTGTGCGATAGCGGCGGCCCAGCTCAACCTGGATCGCGCCACGCGTGATCAGGGCACCGCCCAATCCGATCGCAATCAGGACCAGCATGAACCCGTAAAATCCGCCGATGATCAGGTTAATCTTGAACCAGGGCGAACCAGTCAGGCCAAGCTGGAATATCAAGCCGGTGTCTTTGTCAAAGGACAGGCGCATGGGGTTGGTACGCAGCACCGCGCCTTCGGGATATTCGCCTGTGATCAGGTCGCGCGATGGATTGGCGAACAGTTCTGACGCGGGCACGCCGGAAAACGTGCTCATGGTGTTGGCATTGACCGCGTCAAGATATTCTTTGACGTCGACGCCATCCGCCTGCCAGCGGTTGATCAATGACATAAACAGGAAGATCATGAGCGCGGCGACAACGCCCATCGTCAGGGCGTTTTTCAGCAGTGTGGCCAGGCTCTCCTCGTGCAGTTTGCGGGCCAGCGTCGTACCGAAGATGAAGACCACCAAAAGAACAGAAAACAGTCCCAGGCTGGGAATATTAATAGGAATGCCGATCAAGATCAGGAACAGACTGACCAGACCAGCAACGAACCCCGCGCCAAGTCCGGCGCGCTGTGACTCGATAAACTGCCGGTAGCGTCTCTGGATCATGGCTTAGACCTTCTTTTCCGACAGTACTTCGCCGAAGATACCAGTAGGCCGGAAGATGAGCACCAGCACCAGCAGACCGAACGCGATCACGTCTTTGTATTCGGTGGGAATGCCCAACATCGTCGGGCCGAGCGCCTCGACCAGACCGAGGAAGATGCCGCCGAACATCGCGCCGGGAATATTGCCGATGCCGCCCAATACTGCCGCCGTGAACGCCTTGAGGCCGGGGATAAACCCACTGCGCCAGTTAAACGATAGGTTGTGGAACCCCATCATCACCCCCGCCGCACCGGCCAGCATCGCGCCCAGCGCGAACGTCACCACGATGACTTGATCCACATCCACGCCCATCAGTGCAGCGGTCTGCTTGTCTTCCGAGACGGCGCGCATGGCGCGGCCCGTCTTGGAGCGCTGGACAAACACCATGAGGAAGATCATCAGCATGATCGAAACGATGACGATCACTACGCCGGTCTTGGTGACCGGGATCGCGCCCAGCTTGCCGATCTGGATGTCGAACGTCCCATCGATAAGCGGCGGGCGCTTGTAAAAGCGCTGGAGCGGACCAAACGTGTTGAGCATGCTTTGCTGGAGGAAGAACGACGCCCCAATCGCGCTGATCAACGGGGTGAGGCGCGGCGCGTTGCGCAGCGGTCGATAGGCCACGCGCTCCAGGCCAATCGCCACCAACATCGATGTGATCATGCCGGTCACCACGATGAACAACAGCGCCGAGACGGTCGTCACGACCACGTACACCTGCGGCGCGTACCCGCCCATCGCTTGCAGCACGCCATAGCCGATCAGCGCCCCGGCGATAAACCGGAACGGCAAGCTAAACAGCGTCACAAACCAGGTCGAGCTGGTTTCTGTACTTTCGGCGCCCTGCCGCCCCCGGCGCTCAGCCAGGGTCTCAAGGGGCAAGAACAACACACCGAAGGCTGCTGGCAGCAGCACGGCGGCGATCGTGGCCGCGCCCACCTCGAACACGCCTCCGCCGAGGTTGGTGATATACGTCAGGGCGAACCAGCCGCCAAAGGCTCCCATGACCAGCACTTCGCCGTGGGCGAAGTTGATCATGAACAGGATGCCATACACCAGGGTATAGCCCAGGGCGACCAGGGCATACACCCCGCCCAGGACCAGCCCGTTCATTAACTGCAACCCCCACAGCGTGATCGGGTATTCGGCATCTTGCACGACCCCGGTGACACGATTGGATGCGATCAGCAGGGCCACAACCCCGGCATAATTAATGAGTAACCGGGTAGACGAAACATTTTCTTCACTGCGCATCCGGCTCTGCATCACGATGATGACTGCGATCAGACCGGCTGCAACATATAACCACAGCGCGACGCCCAGCCAATTCTCGACATCTTTGAGCCAGCTTGCGGGAGGTTGGCCGAGCAATCCCGACGTGCGGGCGATCACCCACCCCATACGCAGTATGGCGATCAGAGCGCCGAGGCCAAAATACTGGCCACTCAGCCGCTCCCAGTCGAGATCGAGGCGTTCGAGGCGGCGGGCTTGAGTGATCTGCGCCATTGCGTCCTCCATCCAGGGTAATAAAGTCGGTCTTGTGTCGCGCAAGACCGCAAACACTATTCAAATATCCAATAGGGTCCTAAAAACACCTGATGATGATCAGATGAGTGACTCGTGTCCAAAATTGTACCAGCGCCATACGCGCTTTCCAACAACGTATGGCGCTGGTGAATTTACGGTTGTTCAGCCGGAAATCAGAACACCCGGCTTTGAAATCTTATTCTGGGCTGATCAGGTCATCGGGAATGGGCATCTGGACCCATTCGCCGTCCTCAACCATATTCACGCTGATGAAGCCCGCTGCGCATTCGCCCTTGTCGTCGCAGGTCAGCGTACCGGTCAGGCCGGGGAAGTCCTTGGTGCCGCGCACAGCAGCCACCAACGCTTCGCGGTCGATCACCAGGTTGCCCTGATCGTCAAGAGTTGAAGCTGTGTCGATGGCGGCGAAGACTGCGCTGGCGGCGTCATAGGCATTCAGGTGGTACGGGCCAGTCGTATCGCCGAACATGGCATCGTATTCTTCGAAGAACTTGTCAACGCGCGCGGGATCGGATTCACCCGCTGCCGGGAAGCTGGCATATGCGCCTTCGGCAGCATCCTGCGCGCCGTCGAGGAAGGCATCACCGAACACACCATCATCCGAGAAGAAGACCACGTCTTGCAGACCCACGTCGTTCTTCTGCGGGACCAACAGCACAGCCTGCTGCACGTACCCACCGAAGAAGATCGCATCGGGCTGATCGGCTACCAGCGGGGTCAGCACCGGGCGGTAGTCCTGGTCCTGCACGTTGAGGCCTTCGAAGGCCACGACTTCGCCGCCCAACGCGGTGTAGAAGTCGTTCACGTACTGGGCAATCCCCAGACCGTAGTCGGCGTTGTCGTGCAGAATGGCGAGCTTCTCGACGCCGAGCACCTTGTACAGGTAATTGGCATCAACGTTGCCCTGCAGGTCGTCACGCAGCACGACGCGGTTGACCACGTCGAAGCCGCGTTCGGTGACGGTGGGGTTGGTGGCGCTGGGCGACATCATGGGGATGCGCGCTTCAGCGTAGATTTCGGAAGCGGCAATCGTCGGGCCGGAGCAGATGTGACCGACAACGGCGACGATCTCAGGATTCGACGCATTGCGGTTCGCAACCAGGGTACCCTCGGCGGCATCGCAGCGGTCGTCTTCAACGATGAACTCTACGGGGAAGCCCTTGATACCACCGGCGTCGTTCAGGTCCGCGAGTGCGACCTCGGCACCTTGCTGGATATCAAGACCGAACTCAGCGATCGGGCCGGTCAGGTCCGTCGCCACAGCCACTTTGATGGTCGAACCAGGCGCGACAACAACTGTATTCGCTTCACCCTGTCCATGCACCGGGCTGACTGCGATCAGCAGCAGCGCGGCCAGGAGTACCAGCCGAAGGGTATTCGCTTTATGCATGATGAACTCTCTCCTCAATTATAGAAAACTTATCGAAAACCGTGTCGTACCCATGAAGAATCACAGGGAATCTGCCCGATGGCAGATTCTAAGCATTGTTGTTATCACCGGACGCTGCGTCACCTCCTTTACTGCACGGACTGCGGCTTATCGGTCTCCGATCTGACATTCGACCGGAATTGCGCTGGCGCAGCCAAGAATGTGCTCATAACGAGTTACACAACTCTCGATAATAGTCCACACTGTTTCAACGCCAGGAAAGGGCCGTTGTTCGCCCTTGTGTGCAAAAATATACTACCGCATTGATGAAATAACCATCGACATTTCATTTGTCTAAAATGCACAAGCGGGGGGACGTGCAAAGCCACCCCTGAAAGCGTGGTTCAGGCCCGGCACCAGACCGACTCCATTAGGATAGCATAGGGTTCATCTTCACGATACTCACCGCGTGACCCGCGTCAGGCTAACGTAAGAATAAAGAGGCTACAGCCGCGCTGATATCAACGCGAGCGAACTTCAGCACGCCGTTATGAAAATTTCGTGAATAGTTTCACTTTTAATTGCGTTTTAATTGACCTCTTACCGCCTGAATCTTAAGATAAACATCAAATTGAGTTGAATCATTTTTTTCAACTCAATATCGAAATCTTCTCGCAGCGTTTATCCAATTTTGGGGGACCATCGTGAAATATCAGGTCAAGTCATCATCAGCGGAACGTGGGCAAGGTTTGGTGGAATATGCCCTGATCTTAGTGCTAGTCGCCGTCGTCGTGATCGTCATCCTGGCACTGCTTGGCCCATCGATTCGTACTGTCTTCGCACAGGTCAACTGCGAATTCAATACCGAATGCAAGGTATGCAAAGCTGACGCCAACCAGTGCATGGCCAACATGAACGAGGAATGGCAAAGTTGGGATTTCAGATTCACAGTCCTACTCCCATAAGTGGCAGGACGGGTTTGATTTGTACTGCGAGGGTTATGGCAGCGAAGACGAGGCCTGTATATTCAGCCAACCCCTCCAGAGTTACCCCTAAGCCGCGGCGCTTGAGAGCATGATCGGCGGACGTCACGCGCAACTCTGAAAAGACCGCACATTTAGAATAACCCCGACTTATCCCATCTGCTCGCTTGTAGTTAGGAAGCGAGCAGATGTGTTGTGTTGGGGCACAACACATCCTGGCCACCCCATTTTAATCTGTGCTTTTTCCGATCATCGCCTATAATTGACTGGTGTGGATGTAGTCTTCCGCAAGTAAGAATTGACGAGACTTCTGGTTACGTAAGACGAAGGAGAATTCGTAATGATCAAACAACGTCACGTGCTGGTGGTAGTGCTGCTGGTAGTGTTGCTGTCCTCAGCTCTAGCTTTACCGGCTTTTGCTCAGGATGGTGGCCCGGCGATCAAGGCCCAGGCTTGCACCGAACCCGGCAAGCTGACCATGTGGGTCTGGGATCAAGCCTGGGCGGACATCATCGGGAACTCGATCGAGCAGTGGAAGACCGATTATTGCCCTGGCGCAGAAGTGGATCTGCAAGTGCAGTCCTGGGAACAGTACTGGGATGTGCTGAAAACCAATGCGGCGGGTGGCGACCTGCCCGACGTGTTCAACATGTCGCAAGATCGCTTCTTCTTCTACGCCGACAACGACGCCTTGCTGGATTTGCAGCCCTGGTGGGACCAGTATGGTGTCGATACGACGATCTGGGGATCGGGCATGGTGGACCCCTACCGTTGGGGCGACGCGAGTGACCTGTATGCCGCGCCGGTCAACTGGGACACCGTCGTGATCTACTACAACAAAGACATGTTCGACGCGGCCATGCTCGACTACCCGACCGCGGATTGGACGTGGGACGACTTCGCCGCCGACGCGCGCGCGCTGACCGACTCGGCCAACGACGTCTACGGCGCAGCGGTGTACTCCGAATATCAGGCGGGTTATCCCAACTGGATCGCGTCGACCGGCGTGACCCCGATCGTGGACGCAGCCCGTACGCGCTGCACGCTCGGCGACGATGGCAGCCTGGAAGCCCTGAACTTCCTCAAGGGTCTGTATGATGACGGCGTCATGCCCAGCGTTTCGACCATGGGCGGCTCGTCGGCCGATGACTCGTTCAACTTCTTCAAGTCCGGCAAAGTGGCCATGGTCACGAATGGCTCGTGGAAACTGACCGACGCAATCAACGACCTGACTTTCAACTGGGACGTGGTGCAGCTCCCCAAGAACCCGACCACCATGCGCAGCCGCTCGATCCTGCACTCGGTGGGCTATGTGGCGTCAGCAAAAACGGCCAATCCCGATCTGGCCGCCAACCTGATCCTGTTCCTGGCCAGCGACGAAGGCCAGAAATACTTCGCCGAGGGCGGCAACGTGGCCCCGGCTAACCCGTCGCCTGCCCTCCAGCAGTTGTGGATCGACTCCTTCGGCGACACGAACGTCAACATCCAGGCGTTTGTGGATGCCACCGTCGATTCGCAGGGTGTGACCGTCTTCGATGAAATCTGGGACGTGATGAACACCGAACTGGTGGTGAAGATCTTCGATCTCGACATGCCTGTGGACCAGGTCGTCCAGGAAACCTGTGACGCGATCAACGCGCAACTGCAGTAACACGCCGTGAGCCTCAGGGGGCGGCCAAAGAGCCGCCCCCATCTGTGCCCGCACGCGATAATCATGTAACCATGACGCTCTCTGAACGACTGTTACATTGGCTCGGTCCCACCCCGCTCAGCCGCCGTAAGGCCTTGTGGGGTCTTTTGCTTATCGCCCCCAACACCTTGGGGCTGTTCTTCTTTTTTGGCATCCCGGTGGTGGTGGCGTTTTCCACCTCGTTCCAGGAATGGAATGCCCTCAAACCACCGCGCTTTGTCGGCCTGGACAACTTCAACCGGCTGGTTACCGATCCCACCTTCGAGCAGGCGTTGACCAACACGCTCAAGCTGATCGCGCTGGCTGTGCCCTTTGAGGTCGCGCTGGCGTTGGGCGTGGCGATCCTGCTTAACCAGCCGCTGCGCGGGCGCAACCTGCTGCGCACAGCCTATTTCCTGCCGGTGGTCACTTCGACGGTGGCAGCCTCCATGGTGTGGACCAGCCTCTTCCAGCCGCGCTATGGACTGCTCAGCCAGATTCTGGAACCGTTCGGACTAGGACAAACCAAATGGCTGGTCGATCCCGGCCTGGTGCTGATCCCGATCGCGATTGTGTCGATATGGCAGCGCATCGGCTTTGACATGGTGATCTTTTTGGCGGGTCTGCAAACGATCCCCGACCACGCTGTACGAAGCGGCCATCATCGATGGCGCCAACCGCCGTCAACGCTTCATGAACGTCACGCTGCCCATGCTGTCGCCGACCACGTTTCTGGTGGTTGTGCTGGCCATCATGAACGCGTTTCAGATTTTCGACCAGGTGTACATCGTGACGCTCCGCACCGTGCCCGGCGGGGTGAACGGCAGCGCCACCACCCTGACCTATTACCTGTACCGGCACGCCTTCACCAACTCCGAATTTGGCTACGCCTCCGCCGTGGCGCTGGTGCTGTTCGCCATCATCCTGGCGGTGACCGTGATCCAGCTTGGTGTGCAGCGCTACTGGGTGTACTACGAATCGGAGGGCGGCTAACCGCCATGCTTAGACGTGCATCTCCTTCCAGCGGTTACCGCGACCTGTCCACGCCGATCCTGGTGTTTTCCTACATCGTGCTGATCGCTGGCGCCGTGATCATGATCCTGCCCTTCATCTGGATGGGATCGACCGCGTGCAAACCTTCACCCGAACTGAACACCATCCCGGTGCGCTGGCTGCCCAAGAATCCGGTCTGCGGTGACAACATCAACGCACTGTATG
Organism: uncultured Chloroflexia bacterium; assembly: GCA_963826505.1. GTDB lineage: Bacteria > Chloroflexota > Anaerolineae > Aggregatilineales > Aggregatilineaceae > CAWGXG01. The sequence continues at coordinate 789,069 of CAWGXG010000007.1, read as the reverse complement.
ACACTTCGCCCAACTTCAGCCGCTATCTGTTCAATTCCGCCCTGGTGACGATCGGGCGTACGTTGGGCCAGCTGATCACCTGCTCGCTGGCGGCGTACGGCTTCGCCCGCTTTCAGTTCCCGGGGCGCAACGTTATTTTCGCGCTGTGCCTGGGCCTGCTGATGATTCCCTTCCAGGCCATCTTGATCCCGGAATTCATGCTGATCCGCAAGCTGGGCTGGCTCGACACCTTCCGAGCGCTGATCGTGCCGGGGACGTTTAGCGCCTTCGCGCTGTTTTTGCTGCGCCAAGCCTTTCTCCAGATTCCGATCGAGATCGAGGAAGCCGCGATCATCGACGGGGCCAACCCGCTGCGCGTGCTGTGGCATGTCACGCTGCCGCTGTCGATCCCGGCGCTGGCGGCGTTCGCGGTGATCACAGTGCAAGCCGCCTGGAATGACTTCCTGTACCCGTTGATCGTGTCCAATTCGCCCAGGACGCGCGTGGTGACCATCGGGATCGCGATGCTGCAAGGGGAGCGCAGCACTCCCTGGAATCTGTTAATGATGGGATCCTTCCTGGCTACGCTGCCCATGCTGCTGATGTTTCTGGCCCTACAGCGCTATTTCATCGAAGGTATTTCGATGGGGGGCGTCAAACGCTAAGCGCTGTTACCCCTTGCTTTTGGAGATCAAACTCACTGTGGATTACGACATTTTCCTACCCGGCGACTATTTCTACGACCTGATCTACACCGATCTGCCCGCCTTCCCCATGTTGGGACGCGAAATTTACAGCAAGGGCATCATCGCCACCGGCGGCGCGATGTTCATCACGGCGACGTCCCTGCGCCGTCTCGGCGTGCGGACCGGCTGGGCGGCCTGCTTCGGCAACGATTACTACAGCCGCTATGTCCGCTCGCTGGCGGAAGCCGAACAGATCGATCTCGCGCTGGCGAACGATGTCGACGCGCCCTTCCGTCGCATCACGACTTCGATCCCTTACCAGGGCGAGCGCGCCTTTCTGACCTATGTCGATCCGTCGCCCATCGACCATGACGCGTTCTGGCTGGATGCGATGCGCCGCTGCGATTTCCGCCATCTGCATATCGGCGGACTGATGAGCGTCGAGCGGCTGACCCCGCTGGCGCGCGAAGCGCGGGCCCACGGCGCGACGATCTCGATGGACTGCCAGGATTCCCCCAACCTGCCCACGATCTGTTCGTGGCCGCACCTGTTGGGCATGATCGATGTTTTCATCCCCAACGCGCGCGAGGCGCTGCTGGTCAGCGAAACCAGCGCCGTCGAGGCCGCCCTTAAGCAGTTGATGGACTGGACCAGGATCGTCGTGGTCAAAGATGGAGCCAACGGGGCCTGGCTGGGGGCCGACGGGACAATCACCCACGCGCCCGCCATCAACGGCGGGCCGGTCATCGATACCACCGGGGCCGGTGACTGCTTCAACGCCGGGTTCCTGTTGGGCTACGTCGTTGAAAAACAACCGTTAGAAGTCTGCGCGCGCTATGGTAACGTGTGTGGGGGGTTGTCTGTTACCCAGGTCGGCGGCGCGACCGCTGCGCCCACTTTAGAGCAGCTGCAAGGCTGGCTCGCCAGCGGATCGGCAGACTCCTAACAGTTAGAGCCGCTTTTGCGCCGGGCGGACCATCAGTTCCGATCAACGCCCGGCGCTCTCTCCTCCGTGTTACTCGATCGGTCGGTCATCGTGACGGATCGGTTCGAGCGCTACCCGGGCGGGCGCCAACGCCTGCCCCACCAAGATCACGACCAGGGTGAGCGGCAGCATCCACACAAAAGCGTACAGCCCAATTCCGAACGCCAGACCGACCCACGCGCCTGCATGGGGTGTCAGCACCAACCGGATCAGAAAGCTCGCGATCACGGCCAGGGCGCTGCCCATCAACAGGACGAACGTCAGGTCAACCAGAAAAGCCAGAGCATGTTTCAGCGTGTTCATGGTATCCTCCCAGCACATACGCGGACCCATCGGGGTAATCCGGCAATGACGTGCGCATGATGCTCTTGTTTGATCATAGGACGCAGTGAGAAACCATTGCGTCGCTGTGTCGTTCCATCGCATTACTTAAGACTCTACGACAAGAGTGTGAAGAAATTACTGCAAGATGATGAGAATCCTATGAAGATTTCCAGCGGTCGGATCACCACGACCCCACCCGGCTGTGTCTGGACGCAAAGCGCCGCACCGCGTAGAATTAGCGGATGACCACCGCCTCACCAACGAGGACGCGCATGAGTTTACCAACTATTTCACCCCAGGTCGCCGCCGAACGAGAGCCGATCTATCGCCGTAATTTCCTGGTTTTTCTGTCCGATTACGTCATCTTTGGCGTGGCGATGAGTCTAATCGGTACGACGACGGTCATCCCTGACTTCGTACGCAAGCTGACCGGTTCCGAAATCCTGATCGCGCTATCCAGCCAGATGTTTGACCTGTGCTGGCTGCTGCCGCAGCTCTTCGTCGCGCGGCGGCTGATGAACGTCGCCAACAAAAAATGGTGGTTCGTCGGACCGAATATCCCGGTCCGCATGGTGATCTTAATCTTCAGCGGGCTGGTGGTCGCGCTCGGTCCGGACCGGCGGGTAACGATCCTCGTGCTGTTTTTCATTTTTTACGCGCTGGCGGCGCTGGGGGATGGGCTGGTTGGGGTACCCTGGATGGACCTGATCGGCACCAGCCTGGACAACCGGCGGCGTGCACGCCTGTTCGGGTTTGGCAACGCGCTCACCGGCGTGGCTGTGCTGGGTCTCGCGCCCGCCGTGCGCTTCATTCTGGACAAAAGCGGGCCGACCTTCCCCAACAACTATGCGCTGCTCTTCGCGATAGCGGGCGTGCTGTTCATCGTCACGATTCCGCCCACGCTGCTGCTGCAAGAGCTCCCGGGCGGCGGCAAACCCCATGAGCCCATGCCATCGATGGGCGAATACCTGCCCGAACTAGGGCGCGTCCTGCGCCACGATCTGCCTTTCCGCGCCATCGTCACGGCGCGGCTGCTGGCGGCGCTGTACATGCTGGCCGCCCCATTTTACATCGGCTTCGCCACTGAGCGGCTGGGGATGTCCAGCGGCGTGGCCGTCAGCAACCTGCTCGTGATGCAGACCTTCGGCAGCCTGGGCGGGGCGCTGGTCTTCTCGTGGCTGGGAGAGCGGCGCATCCTGCTGTTTATCCGTTTCGCGATGGTGATCGGCATCCTCCAACCGGCGCTGGCGCTGTTATCCGGGTTGGTGGGCCCGGCTCCGCTGTACTTAGCCTTCCTGGCCGGGGGATTAGTCGGCGGGACATTGGGTATCAGCTTCCTGAATTGGGTGATCGCCTACCCGTCACCCGATCAGCGCCCGGTCTATTCCGGCCTGTTCAATTCCGTCTCGGCCATCAGCGTGCTGGCCGCGCCGTTGATCGGCGGCCTGCTGGTCCAGTTCGCCGGTTATGAAGTCGCGTTTGCGGCGGCGCTGGTCATGATGTCGTCGGCACTGATCGTCGCGACGCGCTACGGCCAGGAACCGCACCAAGATCACCAGCCTATCCAGGAGGCCGCATGACGTCTTCAACCGGTCAGGACGTGATCCTCGCCATCGACAACGGCACGCAGAGCGTCCGCGCCCTGCTGTTCGATTTGCACGGCACCCTGGTCGCGAGTTCGAAAGTGACGATCGAGCCGTATTTTTCGGTGCGTCCCACCTGGGCCGAACAGCACCCGGAATATTTCTGGCAGTCGTTGTGTACGGCCTGTCAGGAGTTATGGACGCGTTCGGGCATCCCTAAAGAGGCGGTGCGCGGTGTGACGCTCACCACGCAGCGCGCCACGTTGATCAGCCTGGATCGCGACAACCAACCGCTGCGCCCGGCGATCGTCTGGTTGGATGGGCGTCGCACCAGCGGCGAAACGCCGATCGGCGGCGCGTGGGGACTGGCTTTCAAGGCGGCGCGCGTCTCGGAGACGGTCGCGTACTTCCAGGCCGAGGCCGAGGCGAACTGGATACGCGCCCACCAGCCTGACATCTGGGCGCGCACGCAAACCTACGTGCTGCTCTCTGGCTATCTGACCTATCGCCTGACCGGGCGGCTGGTTGATTTGGTGGGCGCGCAGGTGGGGTACATCCCGTTCGACTACAAGCGGCTGCGCTGGGCCAGTCCGCGCGACTGGAAATGGCAGGCCGTCGCCATCCGGCGCGACCAACTGCCGGAGCTGGTCCCGCCCGCCGGGACGTTGGGCAGCATCTCACCCGAAGCCGCCGCCGCGACCGGCATCCCCGCCGGGCTGCCAGTGATCGCGGCCGCCGCCGACAAAGCCTGCGAGGTAATCGGCTCCGGCGGACTGGAACCGCACATCGGCTGTTTGAGCTATGGCACGACCGCCACGATCAACACCACCCACCGCCGCTACATCGAGGTGATCCCACTCGTCCCGCCCTATCCCGCCGCCGTGCCGGACGCTTACAGCCTCGAAATCCAGATTTATCGCGGCTACTGGATGGTCAACTGGTTCAAGCGCGAGTTCGGCCACCCTGAAATGATCATGGCGGAGCAGCAGGGCGTCGACGCGGAAGTTTTGCTCGATAACCTCGTGACCCAGGTCCCGCCCGGCTCGATGGGCCTCATCTTGCAGCCCTACTGGTCGCCGGGCGTGCGCGTTCCCGGCCCGGAAGCGCGCGGCGCGATCATCGGCTTCAGCGACGCGCACACACGCGCTCACCTTTACCGTGCCATCCTCGAAGGGCTGGCCTATGCGCTGCGCGAAGGCAAAGAGCGCACCGAGCGGCGCAGCGGCGTGCCGATCACCGAGCTGCGCGTATCGGGCGGCGGCTCGCAGAGCGACGCGGCGCTGCAACTCACGGCGGATATTTTCGGGCTGCCAACGGCACGTCCCCACACCTACGAAACGTCCGGACTGGGCGCGGCCATTGACGCGGCGGTCGGACTGGGGCTGCATCCCGATTTTGACACAGCCCAACGCGCCATGACGCGTATCGAGCGCGTCTTCGAGCCAGACGCCACCACCCACGCGCTGTATGATGACCTCTATCATGGCGTCTACCAGCACATGTATCCCCGGCTGCGTCCGCTGTACGAACGGCTGCGCGCCATCCTCGCCAGGCCGGTTGCCCCGTGATCGCGGCTGTCCCGCCCCAGATTTGATGCACTTCTAATAGACGCACGGCACAACCCGGTTTAAAGTACTACCCGTATTCCGCACCTTTTCGTGCCAAAACTGGGTACATTTTCAAAATCGGATATGCTATTTATGCTGTTAACAACGCGGAATGTGGGGAATGATTCCCCCTGGCACCAATTGATACTGGCAAACTGGGGATCAAACGCGTGGATCTCGTGTAACACGGGAGGGGTCTTGTTTAACAAACGCGGAGCTTTCGTCACACAGCTAGCTGCAACGAAAGCTCAGAATTCTGTCGGGTACACGATTACATACCGGGTATTTCAATGCCAAGCTGTTGCAGTATAGCCATCATACCGGCACCCTTGGTAGGCTGAACATGCGTCGAAATGACATAGCCGTCCGCGATATGGCTTTCACCGTTCTCGCGGGCCATTGAAATTGATCTGCCGGTGGGAGGAACGACGCCCATCCCTACAAAGGACAGATCCAGGTCACCGGTATGGGTGCCAACCAGTTGGTTGGTGAAGTGCACCACATTTCCGTCGATGCTCACAAGCCTGGTATTGAATTGTAGGTCAGGGAACGCTTCCCACATCAATTCCATCAAGCCCAGGAACTGGTCTCGGCCCATTGGATCGGGAATTGGCCCGCTGAATTGAAAGTCATCGGCCATAAGGTCAGCGAGGGTGTCCAGATCTCCTGCATTGAAAGCATCTACATAGGCTTCAGCGATGTCTTCAGTGTTCATTGCAATGCCTCCTGCTTGAGAGGGACGGATAAGCGAGATCATAATTTAAAGGTTTCAAATCACACATTTCGGTAATTTATTCACGATCAAGTTATTCTTCGTATACTAAAAGGTGAACCGGCATTTTCCATAATGTAAGGAGCGCATCGCATGAATTACCGCAGTTTGGGCACATCTGGACTCAAAGTCAGCGCGTTGAGTCTGGGTGGATGGACGACCTTTGGCGAAAGCCTGACCGATCGGACGCTGGCGCGCGACATCATCACCCGCGCCTATGAGAGTGGCATCAACTTCTTCGACATCGCGGATATTTACGCGCGCGGCAAAGCCGAAGAATTGATGGGGTCGATCCTCAAGGACTTTCCCCGCCACACGCTGGTAATCTCCAGCAAAGTCTTCTGGCCGATGAGTGACGACGTCAACGATCGCGGCCTGTCGCGCAAGCACATCATGGAAAGCGTCGACCGATCGCTGAAACGCATCGGGACCGATTACCTGGATATGTATTTCTGCCATCGCTTCGACCCTGACACGCCGGTCGAAGAAACTGTCCGCGCCATGGACGATCTTATCCACCAGGGCAAAGTGCTGTACTGGGGCACCAGCGAGTGGACCGGCGCGCAGATTCAAGAGGCGCTGGACGTGGCCGAACGCTATAACCTGTACAAGCCGCAGGTCGAGCAGCCGCAGTACAACATGTTCCACCGCCGCGTGGAAAGCGACGTGCTGCCCGTGACCGAACCGAACGGGATGGGTGTCGTGGTGTGGAGTCCGTTGGGCAGCGGGCTGCTGACCGGCAAATATGACGACGCGCTGCCCGAAGACAGCCGCCTGGCCCGCATTGACTGGCTGCGTAACAGCGTGTATTCCGAAACAGTCGTAGACGCCGTGCGTCGCCTCAAGCCGATCGCCGATGGGCTGGGCGTGACGCGCTCGCAGATGGCCATCGCCTGGACGCTGCGCCAACCCGGCGTCAGCAGCGCGATCACGGGCGCAACCCAAGTCAGCCAGATCGACGAGACGCTCAAGGCTATCGACATCACGCTGGACGACCACACGTTGGCCCGCATTGACGAGGCGCTGGCAGCTGTCATCGAGTAGACGCGCCATCGCTTCGCGTCGAAACACGCCACGGGATCGCCTGAAGGGTACTCTTCAGGCGATCCCGTTGTCGTTTTTCCCCTCATCACGCTTCCTACACATTCCCTTCTGCCCCCCGGGCCTGTGGTCTGTCAGGGGGCGATTATGTCTATAATCTAGACAGATGCCGGGCGCGCCAGAACACCGGCGCGGTTGTCTTCAGGAGATAGGCATGGTAAGCGAACCTCTCGCGGCGCACACGATCGACGATACCGGCGTAGACCTCGACCGCCGGACCCTGCTCGACATGTATTGGGAATTGATCCGCGCGCGCCGCGCCGACGAACGCCTGTGGGTGCTGCACCGCCAGGGTAAAATCGCGTTTCACATTTCGGGGATCGGGCATGAGGGCGTCCAGGTCGGCGCGGCGTATGCGATGCGGCGCGGCTATGACTACGCCAGCCTTTATTACCGTGACGTGGCTTATTCCTTCGCGCTGGGCTATTCCCCGCGCGATTTTTTTCTGGCCGTCTTCGGCAAGCAGGGTGACATAACCAGCGGCGCGCGCCAGATGGCATCCCACTTCACGGGCAAAACCTTCGGGATGCTGTCCTCCTCCAGCCCGGTGGGCACGCAGGTGCCCCAGGCGGCGGGCGCGGCGCTGGCCTGCAAGCTGCGTCACGAGGACCGCGTCACGATCGTGACGCTGGGCGAAGGCGCGACCAGCGAGGGCGATTTCTACGAAGGACTGAACTGGGCCGGGATTCACCACCTGCCGCTGGTCTGCCTGGTGCAAAACAACATTTACGCGATCTCCGTGCCGGTCGTTCAGCAGATGCCCGTGCCCAACGTCGCCGACCGCGCGCCCATGTTCGGAATCGAGGGCGCGATCGTGGACGGCAACGACGTGCTGGCCTCGTACCGCGTCATGAAAGAGGCCATCGATCGCGCCCGCAACGGTGGCGGCGCAACCCTGGTCGAAGCCAAGACGTACCGCCTTGTGCCGCATTCTTCCGACGACGACGACCGCACGTACCGCTCCCGCGACGAAGTCGAAGAGTGGAAGCGGCGCGATCCGATCGCGCGCTTCCAGAGTTATCTGCGCGACAAAGGGCTGCTGGATGATGCCGCAATCGCCGAAGTCGAAGCCCGTGTGCGCGACGAAATCGACAGCGCCCAGGCCGAGGCGATGGCCGCGCCCTATCCGCCCGCCGAGGATGCGCTGGGGCCGGTGTTCAAGCCGGTCGAATGAGCCGCTGACGCTCGCCTGTGTTCTCATGACCCGCCTCTGCTGTGACAGGAGATCACCCCGCTATGCCCGAAATCACCTTGATCGAAGCCCTGCGCCAGGCGATGGACGAAGAACTCGCCCTGGATGAGCGCGTGTTCATCACCGGCGAAGATGTCGGCCCGCGCGGCGGCGTGTTCCGCGCCACGCTGGGGTTATACGACAAATACGGCCCGGACCGCGTCATCGACTCCCCGCTGGCCGAACTGAGCATTGTCGGGATCGGCGTCGGGGCGGCCATGGTCGGCATGCGCCCGATCTGCGAAATCCAGTTTGCCGATTACATCTTCCCGGCCTTCAACCAGATCGTGAACGAAGCCGCGCTGATCCACTATCGCACCGGCGGCATGTGGGACTGCCCGCTGGTCATCCGTGCGCCTTACGGCGGCGGGATCGGCGGCGGGCTGTACCATTCGCAGAGCGTCGAAGCGGTCTTCGCTCACCGTCCCGGCCTCAAGATCGTGATTCCGAGCACGCCCTACGATGCCAAAGGACTGCTCAAGTCTGCCGTGCGCGATCCCAACCCGGTGATGCTGTTCGAGCCGAAAAAAGGCTACCGCCTGATCCGGGGCGAGGTGCCCGAAGGTGACGAGGTGCTCGTGCCAATCGGAACAGCCAATGTCACGCGGCAGGGCACGGACGTGACCGTATATGCCTACGGCATGATGCACTATTACACGCTGCAAGCGGCGCAAACCGTCGCCGCGCAGGACGGCATCGAGTGCGAGGTGGTGGACGTGCGCACGCTCGTTCCGCTGGATCGGGAAACGGTGATCAACTCGTTCAAAAAGACGGGCAAGGCGCTGATCGTCCACGAGGACACGCGCTTTCTCGGTTATGGCGCGGAGATCGCCGCCATCCTGGCCGACGAGGCGTTCGAATATATGGACGCTCCGATCCGCCGCCTGACCGGGCCGGACGTGCCGGGCGTGCCGTTCTCCCACCCGATGCAGGATTTGTTCATGCCCAACCCGGACAAGATCGCCGCCGCGATTCGCGATCTGGCGGCGTATTAGCGCGTCACGCAGTCACCAGCAAGTCACACCGAGGGGCAAAACAGGTATGGCAACCAAAGTCATCATGCCGCAGATGGGCGAAAGTGTGGTCGAAGGCACGGTCGGGCGCTGGCTCAAGCAACCCGGCGACACGGTCGAGGAATACGAGCCGATCGTCGAAGTCGAAACCGACAAGGTCACGTCCGAGGTCACGGCTTCGGTAGGCGGCACCGTGCTCAAAATCTACATCGGCGAAGGGCTGACTGTCCCGGCAGGCACCGTCCTGGCGCTGATCGGCCAACCGGGTGAGTTGGTGCCGGAAGCGGTCGCGCCGGAAGCTGCCGCCGGGTTTGGACACGCGGCCATGCCGGGCATGGACACCGCAGCAGCGCCCGCTGCCCCGCCACCCGATCCCGTACCCGCTCCAGCACCAGTACGCGCCCAGGGGCCGCACATCACGCCGGTGGTGGCGCGCATCGCGGCGGAGCACCACATCGACGTGACGCGCCTCACAGGGAGCGGACACGGCGGGCGCGTCACCAAGAAAGATATTCTTGCCTACATCGAGGATCATAGCGCGGCGGCTCCCGTGCCCATGACGCCAGAACTGCCCCCTTGGGAACAGCCGGGCAGTGGTGATCTATTCAAGCCGACCGACGATCTGTATAAGACCCTGGATCGAGCCAGCGCGCCACCCCCCGCACCGGCCCCCATCGCACCGCCGGATCACCTCCACAGCGCGCCGCCCGCGCCCGGCCAACCCGGCGATCTGGTCCCCCACAGCACCATGCGCCGCCGCATCGCGGAGCACATGGTCCGCAGTAAGCTGCACACCGCACCGCATGTGACGACCGTCTTCGAGGCGGATATGCACGCCGTCGTCGCGCACCGTGCCGCCCACAAGGACGCGTTCGCCCGGCGCGGCGTCAACCTGACCTTCACCGCCTATTTCGTCACGGCGACCGCCGAAGCCCTGCGCCGCCATCCCGGCGTTAACAGCGAATGGCGTGACGATGGGCTGCTGCTCAAGCCGGACATCAACATCGGCGTGGCGGTGGCGCTGGACGAAGGCTTGATCGTGCCGGTCGTCAAGCACGCCGACGAGCTGGCCCTGGCCGGAGTCGCCCGCCAGATCAATGATCTGGCGCAGCGCGCGCGAGCGGGTGCGCTCAAGCCGGAAGAGGTGCAGGGCGGGACGTTCACGATCACCAATCACGGGGTATCGGGCAGCCTGTTCGCCACACCGATCATTAACCAGCCGCAGTCGGGGATTCTGGGCGTGGGCGCGATCAAGAAGCGCGTCGTCGTGCAGGAGGATGACTCGATCGCGATCCGCCCGATGGTCTACCTCTCGTTCACGTTCGATCACCGCGTGCTGGATGGCGCGGCGGCGGATTGGTTCGTGGCGGAGATCGTCACGCTGCTGGAAGGCTGGTCGCCCGCCTAGCATTTCTACCCATTTGGCCGAATCGCGCTTGCCAAGTAGTATTACGGAACGAGTGTCGCGATTTGCGCGCAGCACGCGATCACCACATTTGAGCAGCCGTTAAGCTGTAGCTAAGGAGCAATGTGCATGGGAGAGATTATTTCGATCCATTCATTTCGCGGAGGCACGGGCAAATCCAATGTGACCGCGAATCTTGCCACACAGTTTGCCATGCGCGGCCACCGCGTCGCGATTGTGGACACCGACATCAACTCGCCGGGCATTCATGTGTTGTTCGGGTACGACGAAACCCGCATCAAGATCGCGCTGAACGACTACCTGTGGGGCAAATCGCCGATCGAGGACGCCGCTTACGATCTGAGCGAAACCGCCGGTAACGACCCGGAACGCGAGTTCCTGCACGGGCTGAAAATCTGGCTGGTCCCGGCCAGCATCCGCACCGGCGAGATCGCGCGCATCCTGCGCGAAGGCTACGATGTCGGCCTGCTGAACGAGGGGTTCCACTCCTTGCAGGAAAGCCTGCAGCTCGATTACCTGTTCATCGATACGCACCCCGGCCTCAACGAAGAAACGCTGCTCTCGATCGCGATCTCCAACGCGCTGGTGATCATCCTGCGGCCCGATCAGCAAGACTTCCAGGGGACCGCCGTCACGGTTGACGTCGCGCGGCGGCTCGAAGTGCCGCACCTGCGGTTGGTCGTCAACAAGGCACTGACTCGCTACGATTTCGCCAAGGTCAAAGAAGACATTGCGGCCACGTATCAGGTTCCGGTGGCGGGCGTGCTGCCGCTCTCGGAAGACGTGGCGCTCAATGCCAGCAACAACATCTTCTCAGCGCTCTATCCCGATCATCCGTGGTCACAAGGATTGAACTCGATCGTTGAAGACCTGCTTACGACTTAATTTCTCTTGAGAGATGGGGCGAATCTTCCATGAGCGGCAGTGACAAGGACGATCTGCTGAGCCAGTTTCTCCCGTCGGTCAAGCGCGGTGAGCGCCGCGCTGCTCCGGCTCCCATGGAGAAAGAAAGCAGCGGCGGACTCAATCCGCTGGACTTGTTGGGCCTGCCTCCTGCACAACGTGATCTGATCAACTGGTTATCCCGGCGCAAACAAGCGCGCTTTGACGAACTGCTCGAAGGGTTGGGGGTCAACTCTGCGCACCTGACGGACGTCATCACCGCGTTGAAAGAAGCGCGTCACATCCAGGAAGCCCTGATCGACGGCGAAATCTACTTTCGCGTGGTGTTCGCGGGCAAAGTCAGCCGCGCCGGGCGCGGGCTTCCGGCCAGCATCTGGGAACGCGTCGACCTGGACAACAACGTGTTCCTGCGGCAGGTGGCCCTGTTTCGCGGCCTGACCGAAGACGACCTGCATGAGATTTCCAATCGGCTGGATACGCGCCGGTTTCGCCGCAACGAGGTCATCGTTTGGCAGGGTGCGATCGGTGAGGGAGTCTATTTCATCAAGAGTGGGATCATCGGCATCACGCGCCTGAAACCCGGCTCACGCGAGACGCAAATCCTGACGTACCTGAAGCAGGGCGATCTGTTGGGCGAATATGGCCTGCTGTTCGAGCAAAACGCCGCGGCCAGCTCGACCGCCACCGCCCTGAGCGAAGTCGAAGTGCTGGTGATGAAGCGCCAGGATATGCTGGACCTGCTCAAGGACTACCCCAGCGTCGCCGTTGAGCTGGTGCAATTACTCGCCCAGCGTCTGCTGGCGACCGAAGCGCTGCCACAGTCGCCACGCGTCGAAAAGCGCAACACGATCTGTCTCGTATTTGGCACTGCTACGGGCGCGGGCGGCACCACGATCGGCACGGCTCTGGCGATGAGTCTGGCACGGGCCACTCAGCAGGGAACGGTCTACACCGAGCATCCGGCCCCGCAGGCTCTGCCCCCTCAGTTCGGATTTCCGCCCGAGACAGAAGTCTACGTGCATCCCGGTGGTTATGACATCTTCGTCCCGCATGGGCTGTCCGGCGCGCCCGCGACAGTGCGCGTCACGCTGCTCATGGATCGCCTGATGAATAACTACGCCAACATCGTGATCGGCGTGTCAGGCGCGTTGGACGAGCCAGTCGTGTATTTGCTTGAGCGCGCCGACCAGGTGGTGATCGTCACACCGCCGGACGCGGTGTCGTGGGAACAGCTCAAGCAGCTTCGCACCCGGCTCAAAACGGTGATTCGCCCGGAACAGACGAGTTTGTCGGTGGTATGCAACCGCAGCGCCAACGGGCTCGTGACGTCACCGGTCGTCATGGCCGACTTTGACATTCCCTGGCAGGCGTCGCTCGAACCGCTGGCGCAGCGCACCATAGACCGCCTGCCCGACGCGCTGAGCGACCCCGCCGCGCATCTGGCCAGGCGCGTGGGCCGCACCAACCAGATCGGGATCTACCTCCCCGAAAAGCTGGAGTCCGATCCCGAGGCCGACTTGATGCCCGTTGTACAACGCACGCGGGCCTTTCTGGAGACGTCGTTTGGCAGCGCCCCGGCTCCTACGCTGGTCAGCGGTGAACAATCCGCCGCCGGACAGCATATGCAGCTCGTCCAGACGTATGCTACCAAGTCCGGCATGGACCAGCACCTGGGCGCGGTGCTCGCGTTTGTGGAACAGATCAAGACTGAGCTGGGCTTAGATGTGATGGCGTTGGAAGTCAACCATCAAGTGATGGTGGTGTGATGACTAGCGTCCGGATCCTGATTCCGAAATCTATCACGAGGGGTGGGAGTTCCCATGCCTAAACAGATGTCATTACCTGCGTTATTTTTCGGAGCCCTGCTGCTGGCGGGCGTGATCCCACTGGTGGTTGTGGCGATTCTCTCCGGTGCAGTGGGGCCGGTCGTGATCGGCGTGGTGGTGCTGGCGGTGACGGCAGGCGGTCTGGCGATGGTCCTGGCCGGGCAGTTGCAGCGCCCGCTGCGCGATCTGGCGCGCACCGTGAGCGCGATCCAGACGGCTGCCGAAGCCGAGCAAGCCGATACACTCGACGCGCAAGTCCGGGCGCTGACGTCATTGGACGGCCCGACCGAGATCACCCAGGTGGCGGTGGGCGTGGCGCAGAGCGTCGGCGCGTTTCGCCAGCGCATGATCGAATTCAACTCGATCTACGCGATGAGCCAGACCATCACGGCCAAAGTGGATTTCGAGCAAACAGTCGAGGCCGTGTTGGACGCCGTCAAGCAGGTGGTGGAATTCGACGCCGCCGAAATCAGCGTACTGCGCGCGGACAAACTGGTCGTCGAAGGGTGGGTGGGCCAGGAAGAATTCAACAACACCACCGGGCGCGAATACCGCGTCGGGCGCGGGCCGACCGGGACGATCGCCTCGAACAAAGCCTCGGTGCTGGTTTCGACGCTCTCCGGCGATGAAGAAGACGTCAAGCGCACGCTCGGCTACGAGTCGGCGGCGGGGGAATTCCTGCAAAAGACAACGAAGGTGATCATCAACTCGTTTCTGGGGATTCCGCTGTTGATCGGGCCGCGCCTGATCGGCGCGCTGACGCTGGTCCATCGCGAGCCGGGGCGCTTCACCGAAAGCGAGCGCCGCCAGCTTGAAAAGCTCGCCGCCCAGGCCTCGATCGCCATCGACAACGCGATCCAGGTCCGCCAGCGCGAGGACGCCCTCAAAGCCCAGATTCGGGAGCTGCGCGTCGAGATCGACAAGTCGCAAATCGACGAGCAGGTCGACGAGATCACCGGCTCGGACTATTTCCAGACGCTGCAGGCCCACGCGGCGAAAATGCGCAATCGGCTTTATACTAGAAGTGGGCGTGGCGGGGCTGAGCTAGACGGCTCAGGGCTCACCGGTGATACGCCCGGCCAAGCGCCACACACACCGGATTCCGAGCCGCACGCGTAGAAAAGAGAGCATCCGTATGGGGGCTAAGTGTTGGGAATGTGGCGAGGATGCGCAGGCATCCTGCCGATTTTGCGGACGTTTCGTGTGCAAAGACCATGCTTCCAAAATGCCCGTGTTCTTGACGGTGTACGTCGGGGCCAATCAAATGCCAAAAGCGCTCGTGGTGGCGGACGCGATCTGGTGCGGCATCTGCCGTCCTCATCCACAACCGATCGAAATCCCCGAACTCTATTAAGGCCGCGCGCAGAGGAGAGAGGCCATGGCGGGCATTTATGACCAGCTGCGGGACCAACTCGGCGACGACGACGATCGTCCGTCCGGTATGACGACGCTGGACATTGCCGATTTGCCCGCCGCGCAGCGGCGCGTGATGTTCGCCGTGCTGCGCGATTCTCAGGCGGCGGTCGAGGGCATCACTTCCGCGGATCTGGCCGCGCGGCTCGACGATCCGTCAGACCTGGCCGAGACGCTGGACGCACTGACCCGACAGGGCTGGCTTATTCTGCGCGGCGAAGCGCCTCGCCAACGCTACAAGGTCAACCTGCGGCGGCGCGGGCGCAGCGGTGGCCAGGGCTTGAACGTGTGGGCGCTGCTCACCGACCGGCTGGACCCGGACGCCAACGACGACGACCCGCATGATCCCGCATCCCAGCCGCCTGGACATGATTTGCCGAATATGTCAGACTGGTAACTCGGACCTCACACAGTGACTGTACCAGATGGGCGGCGGTATGACGCTTGATCCAACCCTGTTCACGCGGTTGAAACGCTATCTCCCCGATGATATGCTCGACGAGCTGCCCGACCCGCAGGCGATGACCGCCGCAATCCGGCGGCTGAACAGCCTGCACCAGGCTGTATCTTCGTTTCTGCCCCAATATGTGGCCGACAACCAGCAGTTCTACGTAGAAGACTACGGCGCGCTGCGGCCCGGCACGTTTTTGTTTGCGGACGTGTCCGGTTTTACGGCGCTGTCGGAGCTATTGCAGCGCGAAGCAGGCCGCGACGGTCCCAACATCCTGACGGACATCATCAACGATTTCTTCGCCAAAATGCTTGAAATTCTGGCGAAGTCGAACGGGCAGCTTCTCAAGTTCGCGGGGGATGCGCTGCTCACGTTCTTCCCCGCCCTGTCCGGCGAAGATGAATCCCCGCTGGCGGTCCGCACCGGGCTGCGCATGCAGCGCGAGATGGTGGCGCGCTTCCAGCCGATCCAGCACCCCCAACTGACTGAAGCCTTCGGCGAGCACCATCTGGAACTGAGCATGTCGATCGGCATCTGCCGGGGCAGCCTGTTCGAGGCGGTGGTGGGCAACACCATCCAGCGCGATCACATCATCCAGGGCGATTTGCCGGGGCAGGCCATGGCCGCCGAAGCCGCCGGCGAGCGCGACGACGTGATCATCACCGCCGAGCTGCGCACCGCCCACGCGGAGCTGTTCGAGACGGAGCCGATCGGCGATGGCTTCTTCCGCGTGATCGACACCTTCGGCGACCAGCTCAGCGATTACGAATTTGTCATCCCGCGCCGCCGCCGCGCCCAATCGACCGCCCTGTTCGATTTCGAGCAGGAAAACCTGCTCGAAGACCTGACGCGCCAGTTGGATCGCCTGGATGGGGTGACTCGCTTCGTGGCGCGCGATGTTGTGGACCGGCTCGCGTTCAAGGGCGATCGCATCGAAGCGGAAAACCGGCAGGCGACGGTGATCTTCATGTATTTCTCCGGTTTCGCCGATCTGCTGGATGCCTGGGGTGTGGATCAACTGCCGCTGATCACCTCGCTGCTCAACCGTTATTACAACCTGATGCAGCGCACCATCGCCAACAACGGCGGCGCGCTCAATCGCAGCGATCCGTACCAGCGCGGCGTGAAGCTGCTGATCACGTTTGGCGCGCCCGTCGCTCACGTGGACGACCCGGAACGCGCCGTCGCCACCGCGCTCGAAATGAACCGCCAGTTGGCGAGCTTCAACCAGCGGCTGCGCGAAGAACTGCCCGACGATCTGTCCAAAGGATCCGATACCTTTATCTCACAGCGCATCGGGATCACGCACGGGCCGGTGTTCGCTGGAGAAGCGGGCTGGAAATCACGCCGGGAATACACCGTCATGGGCGACGATGTGAATCTAGCCGCGCGCCTGATGGGCAAAGGCACGATGGGGCAGATTCTGGTGAGCGCGCGCGTGCGGGAACGCGTGAACCCCCATTTCGACACCGAGGCCCTGCCGCCCATGCAGTTGAAGGGCAAATCCCAGCCGGTGCAAGCCTATCTCGTCAAGGCGAGCACGCTCTCGCCCGTCCAGCGATCGCCTACCTCCAACACGCCGTTTGTGGGACGCGATCTGCAACTACTGAGCCTGACGTACGCCTTGCAGCAAGCCAAAGGGCCGCGCCGCGCGCAGGCGTTCGCGCTGGTGGGGGACGCGGGCATGGGCAAAACACGCATGATTAAGCAGGTTGTGGGGCAGGCCGATCAGACCGGATTCCGCGTGGCGTGGGCCAACTGCCAGCTCAGTCACAGCCAGGATCAAAGCGTGTGGGCGGCGATAGTCTCCCAACTGCTCCAGCTCGATCAGGCCAAGAGCGAGCCCGGTCAGCGCCGTCTGCTGCACGTCCGGCTCAACGAAATGGACCTGCCCGGCCTGGAAACCGTGCTCAGCCTGTTGATTTTCGGGTCCTGCCAATCGCTTGAGGAAGACGAGCCCGCTGCACAGTCCGCCAGCAGCAGCGCCGTCGTGCCACCGCCAGCCCCCGCCGCCGGACCGCGCCCATCCCTGACGGATATTTACCAGCTTGCGCAGGTCAAAACCGATCTGACCAAATCGGGAATTTACGGCATCGCGCGCGATCAATTGCAGGCCGCGTTGGCCGCTGCCGCCAACCCGACGGCTCCGCAGGGCTCGTTTTACCAATCGGTGCAAAAACAAGTCAGCCAGCCGGACAGCATCGTCCGTTTTTTGCAGGTCTTCACCGAGCAAACACCCGCCCTGCTGGTCATGGACGACGCCCACCGCGCCGATGCCGCCACGCGCGCTATCCTCAAGCAGGTATTAGCCGAGATCACTCGCGCGCCGATCGTGATTCTGGTGGCGTACGAACTGGAGGACGATCTCGAGTTCGGCATCCGCCGCAAAGTGACCGTGAGTCATCTGGACGAAGGCGAAACCGCCGAACTGGCGGCGCGCATCCTGGAGGTCAGCGATCTGGAGCCAGAGCTGCGCCGCCTGTTGTGGGAACGCACCAACGGGCGACCGCTGTTCATCGAGTCGCTGGTGCGCCTGCTTCAGCAGACAGATCGGATTGCGATCAAAGACGAGCAGGCCGCGCTGTGCGGCGACATCACCAGCGAACCGCTGCCAGAAAACGTGCGCGAGCTGATCCTGAGTGAGATTGACCGGCTGTCGCCCGAAGCGCGCGATCTGCTGCAAGCCGCCGCCGTGTTGGGCGATGGCTTCACCGCCGAAACGGTGATCGCGCTGGCCGAGGGCGCAAACGCGATCCGGCTCGAAACGCTGTTAGGCGAGTTGATCTTCCGGCAGATTATCGAGCCGCTGCCAGATAGCACGTACCGCTTCAGGCACGGGCTGGCCCAGGCGACGGTATACGACACGCTCAACCGCTTGCAGCGGCAAAAGCTCCACCGCGCCGCCGCCGAAACGCTGCGCGCGCAAGACGCGTCCGATCGCAGCGTGCTGCGGATCGCCTATCATCTGGTCAAGGGCGGCGTGCCGCTGCGTGGGATCGAGTTGGTGTCCAGCGCGGCGGATCAGGCTGAAACGGCCGGGCAAATTGACCGCGCGCTGGAACTCTACACCCACGCGTTAGAGATCTTCCCTCACGACGACAGCATCAACGCCCAATTGGAACGGCTGCGCCGTCTGCGCCTCTGATCCATCAGGCGCGGGAACCTTTGACGTCGATCGAGCGTCATCATAGCGAACGACCATCACCCGGCAAACGTGGGCAATTCCCTTGGGCCGGGTGCTGTGTTGTTTGCTAGCATCATGATATCGAGAGAGTACCTACAAGGAGGACTTCAATCTATGTCTCTCAAGAAGCTCACCATCTTCACAATCGCATTGGCGCTGGTAGCCGTACCGTTGGCGGGCAGCGCGTTGTTACCCACCCGCTCAGCGGAAGCCGCTCCCCCGCGCCAGGACAGCACGTCCCAGCGCACAATCACCGTCACCGGCAATGGCATCGCCTACGGGCAGCCGGACGTCGTCACGGTGGCGTTGGGCGCGCAGTCGTCCAACACAGACATCCTGACCGCGATGGACGACGTCACAAGCCGCATCCAGGCTGTGATGCAGGCGCTCTCCGACGCAGGCATTGCTTCGGACGACATGCGCACCGACAATTACTCAATCTACCAGGATTACGGCCAAAGCGGGCCGGTCGGACCGAACGGCAGCTCCGGCACGCCGTCGTATAACGTCTCGATGGGCCTGACCATCACCGTACGCGATCCGCAGCAAGTCGGCGATCTGCTGGCGAAAGCGGTCAGCGCCGGGGCGAACATGGTGAACTACATCCAGTTCGACATTGCCGATCGCGCCGCGCTGCAATCTCAGGCGCGCAGCCAGGCCGTCGACAACGCGAAAAGCCGCGCCGACGAATTGGCCGGGCTGTTGGGCCTGCAAGTGGGCGAAGCGCTCAGCGTGACCGAAAACGGCGATTACAACGTGCCCAGCGGCGGCATGGGCGGCGGTGGCGCTGTGATGGCCCAGGCGGCCCCACCCATCAGCGGCGGCACGCTCAGCGTGAGCATGTCGGTGACGATCACCTTCGCGCTCGTCCCCGCCAGCTAACCGACCGCATGTAAAGTCCCCCTGGGGCGCTGCATCGATGATACGGCGCCCCAGTCTTGATGATTGTGGTGTATGATCACGCTGCACACTATCCGCCGCACGCTAGTGATCAGGAGGACACCATGACATTCAACCACCTCGACGACATCCCCGCCCGGACCGTGTTTCCCGGCTTTCACGGGAAGTTCATCCACACAGATCAGGTCACCATCGCCTTTTGGACCGTCGACGCCGGAGCCACTTTGCCCGACCACGCCCATCCCCACGAACAGATTACGACGGGGATAGAAGGCACGTTCGAGATGACCATCAACGGCGAGACGCAGACGGTCCTGCCGGGCGACGTGGCCGTGATTCCCGGCGGCGTGACGCACGCGGGCCGGGCTATCACCGCCTGCCGCCTGGTCGATGTCTTCTGCCCCCCGCGCGACGACTACCGCTGATCCGCCGCGCAGCGTGCTCTTATGCAATTTTAATCGTACGCAGACGGTTTTCTAAACTGGCGTTGACGTTATTCTTACGCAGGCGATCCATCATTATAGACGTAACAACGGTATCGAAAAACACCCATTGAGGTGCAGAACAAAGCCAGTTGGAGGTGTAACATGCGTAACTTGATGCGTTGGAATCCCCGCAGTGATGTTGAAGTCAACGACCCGTTCCGTTCAGTGGACGAGGTCTTCGATGAGATGTGGCGCGGGTGGCCCTTCCGTTTCCAGAGCGACACCACCCACCCTATGCTGCGCCCGGCAATGGACGTGATCGAGAATGATACCGACCTGACGATCCGCGTCGACCTGCCCGGTCTGAAGCCGGAAGACGTGAACGTCCAGATCGAAGATAACGCGCTGACCATCAGCGGCGAAATGGGCGACACCATCGAGAAAGATGGCGACCGCTACCACTACCGCGAACGCAGCTACGGCAGCTTCCAGCGGACGCTGCGCCTGCCGAACAGTGTGGACGGCGACAAGGTCGAGGCGACCTTCGAGCACGGCGTGTTGACGGTCACGCTGCCCAAGCTGCCGCAAGCCCAGCCGAAACAGATCACGATCAAAGCCAATAAGAAATAAAGCAGCGGACCGGAGTCAGTCCGCCGGATATTCAACGCCGCCGGGGCTATCAGCTCCGGCGGCGCTTTTTTTGTGTCGAGGCGAAGTCTGCCGCGTTTATCCCAGACGCGCCAGCACGGCGGCGCGAATCTGCGCCTGGATTGTGGCGCGCTCGCCTACCGCGTCAATGCATACCCAGCGATCCGGGTCCGCCGCGATCAGCTGACGATAACCCTCACGCACGCGGCGGTGAAATTCCAGCGACTGCGCGTCCATGCGGTTCCATTCCGCGCCCGTCTGCGCCGCCTGTTGGCGACGCTTCAGACCTTCTTCGGCGGACACATCCAGGTAGATCGTGAGATCGGGCTTCAGCCCGCCGGTCGCAAAGTTCAGGATGGCGCGCAGCACGTCCAGGTCCAGGCCATGACCGTAACCCTGGTAAGCCAGCGTGCTGTCCGCGTAGCGATCGGAGATGACGACCTCACCCGCCTCCAACCGGGGCCGGATTTCCTGCGCGACCAACTGAGCACGGGAAGCCGCGTAAAGCAAAATTTCGGTGTGCGGATGCATCCCGGCATTCTTGAGATCGTGCAGAATCGTCCTGATCTGATCGCCGATTTCCGTGCCGCCCGGCTCGCGCGTGGCGAAGACCTGCCGGTTCTGCGCGTGCAAATAATCGATCAGCGTGGCGATCTGAGTCGTCTTGCCGCTGCCATCTGGACCTTCGAAGGTAATAAACACGCGGCTGCCTGCCTAACTTGCTTCGACGCTCAACGTAGCACGCCGTGCCCGCTGGATCGACATGCCCACTAATTTACCCTGGATCCAGACCGTCACCTGCCCGCTGTACGTCCCCGGTTGGTCGGCCACCAGCGTGAACGTGATCGTCAGGGTGTCACCGCCCAACACCTGGCGATCAAGCGTGTATTCGCTCCACGAGCCAAGCCATAACATACTGCGCTCTTTGGCGGCGCGGTAGGGCGGGTCCATCTGTGTCACGCTGACGCCGTCGGACAGGCTGTGCTCGAAACCGATGGCGGACACTGTCACGGCTTCAAGATCGACATTTTCAATCGTCACGGTGACCGTGAACGGCTGACCGGCAGGCACGACCGCGCGCGCCGGTTCGACCTTCATCCGGATCGCGTTCGGCTGACCGGCCAGCGTCAGCAATAAGGCGATCACGCCCCCGGCGATCACTGCGACCACGGTCAGCAGCATCAGCAGCGGCCAACAACCCCGGCGACGCGGTGCCCCGTTCGCTGGTCCTTCAACATTCTTCCGTCTTGATCTGATCACGTGCGGACCCTCTCCCTGGCGAAAAAATCGCCAGTCGACCAACCGACCGGCGATTCACGACCCGGCGAACTGATTTTACCGGGTGAATTCCTCACATGCCACCGCGCTTTATGGCCGCTGCGGCTCGTCGCGGAAGATGCGCACGCGGCGATAAGGCTCCGTGCCGTACGAATGCGACACGAGATGTGCCGCACGGGCCATATCGTGCTGCTTGCGGCGCGTATACGAGTCCTGCGGAGCCAGATCAACCGAGCGCGCCCCGCTTCGGATGCGCCGGATTGCGTCCTCGGTTTCGCGCAGCGGATCGTTAGCGAGTTCGCGCGGCGATCCGCCGCCCTCGTGGTACAGGCCAAACGCTTCCACCAGAAAATCTTCCATCTGGGTGGCCGTATTGGCGCGCAGGACATAGATCGAGACGCCCATCTTTTCCGCGTCGACGATCAGGCGCGGGCGGCGGCGGTAGTAGTTCTTGAGCGTGACGAGCGCCTGCGCCATTTCCAGATCGTCTACGACCTGGACCGGCACATGCAACTGCTGCGCCACCTGATCCAACCGGTTGCGGGCCACTCCGTAGGCGAAGACGTGCAGCGTTTGCCGCGTGCGACCGCCCTCCGCCCCCGGGTTGAACGATCCGCCCCGGTCGAAGCTGCCTTCAGGCTCGGCCGTCGCGTAGCGGTCGGTGCGCTGCTCGCGCTTGCCGCCATTTCTTCCGCGCGCGCCGTTGCGATCCCCAAAGACGTTTTCGGGTCGCGCGCTCTCGATCTTGATTTCGCCCGCGTCGTCACGCTGCCGGATTTCAACTGGCAGCGGACGCCCACGCAGCTTGGCATCCACCGCCGCGCCCACGTCATCCAGCACGACCAGCCGGTGACGCGTTTGCAGCTCGACCAGCACATTGAAAGTCGGAGGAGCGCGCCGTTCGAGCACGGTTTTTTGCGTACCGCGCCGCCGCGCTTCCTCATCGGACAATGTGACCGACTCGATCCCGCCGACCAGATCGGACAGCGTCGGATTCAGCAGCAAGTTATCCAGTGTATTGCCGTGCGCCGTGCCGATCAGCTGCACGCCGCGTTCGGCAATCGTGCGCGCGGCCTGGGCTTCCAGCTCGCGCCCGATCTCATCGATCACGATCACTTCGGGATTGTGGTTCTCGACGGCTTCGATCATCACTTCATGCTGAAGGATGCGGCGTCGGCACCTGCATCCGCCGCGCGCGCCCCACGGCAGGATGCGGCACGTCCCCGTCCCCGCCGATTTCGTTCGAGGTATCCACGATCACCACGCGCCGCGATTCGGCCAGCACGCGCGCCGCTTCACGCAGCAACGTGGTTTTTCCTACACCGGGCGGACCCAACAGCAACACGTTGTTCCCGGCTTCGATGATGTCCTGCAAAATGTCGATCGTGCCATAGACGGCCCGCCCGACACGGCAGGTTAATCCGACAATCGCCCCTCGCCGGTTGCGGATCGCGCTGATCCGGTGCAGCGTGCGTTCGATTCCAGCCCGATTGTCCTCGTCAAAATCACCCGTGCGCTCTGAAACATAGTCGATCGTCTCAGGCGCCACCTCCCGGCTGTCGAGCACGACTTCGCCATCTACAAAACGAGCGGTCGGCACGCGGCCCAGGTCCAGAATGACTTCGAGTAAATCGTCGTCGTTGCGGTGCAATCCTTCCAACGAGCGCACAAGATAATCGGGCAATACTGCTTTCAAACGATCAAGGTCATCAGTTATTCGACGTTCCATAGTGTTTAGACAGGGTCATCCCCATTCCGGTGTCCCGGCAGCCGCCGGGACTGCCGAAACCTTGGCATACGTTCAGAGAAAAATTTGCGCAGCGGCATCGGTCGTTCGATGACCGGCGGGCGCAATGGGTACCCTTCCAGGCCCGGCATGGTGGCAAATTCCAGCCGCTCGACCCGGACCAATGTGTGCTTAACCATCAACGCTTGCTGCATCCATGGCTCAAACTCCACGCGCTCTAAGACGCCGCGCAGCCAGTCTTGATAGGCGCGGGCGTAAACATACACGGGCAATAAGGCGGCACGCGGCAATTGCGTCAGTGCCGCTAACAAGATAGCCGCTGCCTGATCGTACACTTCCGGGTGAAAATAGGGCTTGATCACGATCCCATTTTTCCCCTCGGACACCGCCAGATAACCTGCGATCTGGCCTTCACGCTCATACACCAGTCCCATACAATCGACTGCCGGAAGGGGTTCAGCTTGCAGCAGCAGACGCGGCACAGTATTGACATGCAGCGCGCTCAGCCCAATCGCGTCGCGCGACTGCTCCGGACGCAGCAGGTCCGGATCGGCTCCCGTCAGCGGCGATCCCGGCTCGCGGCGCAGGATCACCTGCCGCGAATAGACCGCGAAGCCCGCCGTCCGCAGCAGATCGCCCACCCAATGCCCTTCGGGCACTTCCGCACTGATCAGATGCGCTCCTCGCCGTCCCGCCTCGAATACCAGGGCGTCCACCAGCACGGCCCACACATGTTGGTCACTCTCCTGAGGTTCGGGCGCGAGAAAGGTGAGGTGCGCGACCGTCTTGTCCGACCGCAGACGAAACTGGCCCACGCCGCCGCCTTCTCCATTGCGGATGACGAGCGTCGGCGATCCCAGATCGGCCAGCGGCACGGACGACAGCAGCACGTCTTCCAGGCCGGGCATACCACGCGTCAAAGCTACCGCTGTATCCAGCGCCAGTCGCTGCGGGATCACGCGGCGGACCAGCGGCAGATCCAGAGGTGTAAGCGGCTTAGGTTCCGAATGATTTATAGCCTGGTCCCCTCTCACCGCTTATACGCACAAAGCCATCCGCTTCGATCACAAAGCGCACAATTCATCAGCGGGCCAGGTTTCCGTAACACTGAACCGGGAGCAATAACGCCGAACAAGACTGTTAGACTGCGCAGAGCGTGGTTCATCATTAATGCTCATTTTAGCACCAGCCCGCCGCCTCTGACAATAGCGGACCGTGCCCCGCGCGCGTGCGCGTCACTGGACAGTTATCAAAACAGCCAAGACGCGACGGCTGTAATCGTTTGCTCGAACGTGGAATCCTATAGTATGCTTACACTGCATCGGCAATACACCTTGACCCGATCGTTGGTGAAAAGCATGCACCGGGTAAGACGAGGGGTGGTTCATGACTCTGCATGATTTGATGAAAACCATCGGCCTCTTTCACGGCCTGACCGACGATCAACTCCAACGCTTGATTGACATCAGCCAGGAAGAAGCATTTGACGAGGGTGTCGTCATCTTCAACCAGGATGACGACGGCGATAAGCTGTACATGGTCAGCGAGGGGCAGGTCGAGATTCGCATCCGCAGCGCCCCCACCGAGCCGGAACGGTCCCAGGTCTACCTGGGACGCGGCCAGATCGTCGGCGAAATGGCGCTGCTCGACCAGGGCAAGCGGTCCGCTACCGTGCGGTGCAGCCGCGATAGGACCGTGCTGCGCTCTATCCAGGCCGACGCGTTTCACGCGTTGTGCCGCTCCGACACCGCGATTGGCTATATCATCATGCGCAACATCGCGCAGGACCTGTCGTTCAAGCTGCGCCACCGCAATCTGGACCTCGGAGCGGGTAGCCGCTAACACCCTGCGAACAAGGATGGGGACTCATGATGACTTATAAGGTGAGTTACGTTGTCATCGGCGGCGAGCACCCCGGCGCAATTGTGAACGAATTTCAGCGCCCCAAAGTTGGTGATCACGTCCAGATCGGCAAATATACGTTCGAAGTCGTCGAGATTTTCGAGGTCATGCCGCCGCGCGGTGATTTTGCCTTCCTGCACGCGACCGTGAAGCCGGTTGAGAAACTCTCCGAAACAGGCTGATCCTCTACGGCGGCGTTCTAGCCTGCAACACAACGCGGCACGCTGTACGTGTCGCGTATTGATTCCCTAACACCCTAAATTTCGTAGACGGTGTGATCGACGGCCAGCTCGACCGGCCCGTCAAAGGTGGCCTGCGCTTCGTCGAGCAGCAAGCAGGGGTCCGTGTTGACCACCTGGTAATGAATCAGCGAAAGGCGCTTGGCGCTCGCCAATGTCGCGGCTTCGCCTGCCTGGGCCGCGCTCGAATGCCCAAACCCGGCGCCCGCCGCCTCGTGCAGCAGCAGGTCCGCGTCCTGAGCCAGGGCGATAATCGCGGGGATCGGCTCGGTGTCGCACGAATACGCGACGACGTGATCCGTCGTCTTGACCTCGACCCGCAGACCGATCGTCGGGATGAAGTGACGGGTCGGCCACGCCGTGATCCGGAAATCCGCGTTTTCGAGCACGGGGGTCTGGTCGCGTTCGGGCAGACGGTGGTAGACCAGCGGGAAAAAATCGGGCCAGGTTTCGATCATGAACGCGACCATCATAGCTTCGATGCGCTGCAAACAGTGGTGCAGCCCGTGCACGTTCAAGGGTTTGCGGCGGCCCATCAACCACATTTGCATCAGCAGAATCGGCACTCCGTACACGTGATCCGGGTGGAAATGCGTCAGGATCAGGTCGGTCAGGTGATCGTAGTGGACGCCGTGCTGCGCCAGCTTCCCCAGGGGGTTAGAGCCGCAGTCCACCAACACCACGCTGCCCCGATCCCCTGCAAGCAAGAAATGGGTATTGTCGTGTTCGGCATCCGAGACAGCGGCAGCCGATCCGAGCACTATCAGGCGGGCCATGCGATATCCTGTCAAAAAAACCAGGGGCAGGCAATTTCGCAACCGCCCACCCGATCACACACGCATAGGATACTGTATAGCACGACTACAGGCTGAGCACAAATTCGACCACGCGCGGGGTCAGTGACACCTCCAGCACCGCCGCGAACAGAATCATCGGCAGGACCAGCCCTAACCCGATCTTGACTACGTCGGCCAGCGCGTGCAGCCACGCTTCGCCCACCGTCAAGCCTTCGGGCGGGCGCGTGATGATGCTGCCCAGGCGCAGCGCCGCCGCTCCTGCCAGCATAATCGCGGGGACTTCGACCACCCCGTGTGGGACGACCGCCAGGATAAACGGCAGCGGACTGAGTCCGGATCCCACCACCTGCCCGATGATGAATCCCAGAATCCCAAAGGGAGCGATCACCAGCACGATCGCCATCACGCCGAACGTGAAGATGCCGAGAATCGTGGCGGCCATCAGCACACGCAGATTTTGTCCGGCGGCCATCGCGACCAGGTTCGGGTTATCCTGCCCCAGCTCAAACCACGATTGGAGGTTGTCCAACAGTGTTTGATCGTTCGCCTTGAACTGGTCGAGCGGCACGGGCCAGATCTGCGCCGCGATCAGACCACCCAGCACGGCAATCGCGATGCAGATGAGCACGACGATCGCCGGACGCTTCAAGTGGCGCACTGCCGGGAACACGCTCAGCCGGTACCACCGCACTATGTTGAAGCGTTCGCCGATGGGGCCGCGAAATTCCTGCCAGAACACGCGCGCCACCCAGCGGAAATTGAGTTGATCCAGGGTGCGGCCCAACAGTTCCTCGCGGTTGAAGATGCGCGCGCCCATGCGGACCAGCAGCACAATCGTCACGCCGACGCCCGCCGCGATATACCACAGCAAGTAACGCTGGTGCGGCTGCACCATGATCGTGCCTTCGAGCATAACCAGCATCGACACCGGAATGATGATGAAACTCGCCAGCAAATTCGCCGCGCGGGTGGAAGTCGTCTGGCTGGAGATGACCACCGCGCCCGTGACCATGACCAGCGCCTGCACCGTCGTCAGCACCATGATCTGCACGATCAGGAGCGCCGGGGGCCGCCAATGAGTCGAGCCGAGCACCAGCCCGCTGACGTAAATCGCGATGCCAGCATAGCTCGCCAGCAGCGGGGGCAGCATGGACGCCAGCGATTTACCCAGGTACAGCTCCAGGTTGGTCAGCGGCGTGGAGAGCAGTGGTTCCAGGCTGAGCCGTTCTTTCTCGCCCACGAACGTTTCCAGCGCGATCACCAGCGAGATCGACACGGGGAAAAACCCGACGATCATCGGCATCAGCGGCAGCAGCGCGGGCAGCAAGTCCTGCGCGCCGTTGTTCTCAAAATAGCCGGTGAATATGCGCGTGATGACGTTCGCCAGCAGCGGGAAGATCAACGTCAGCAGGAAGATCGGCACCATGATGCGCCAATCACGCAGGCTGTCGCGCACTTCGCGCCGCGTCACGATCAGCGCGTTGTCGAGCGTCTGGCGCAAGGACGCCCGCGTCAGCCGATCTGATTCGGGGACGCGCACCGGCGCGCGGCGTTCAATTCCGTCCGTCAGGCTCGTCATGGTGTTCCTGTCCTTCGTCTTCGTGGACGATCTGCAAATACACGTCTTCCAGCGTGCGCGAGACTTCACTCAGCGTCACGATGTCCACGCCCGCGCCCGTCAAGCGCCGGATCACCTGGGGATTCGCGTCCTCCGGGTGCGGCGTGCGATAGCGCAGCCAGTCGTCACCCGTCTCTACAATCTCGACCATATCGCGCAGCTCGCCCGCTGCGCCGTTGAGATGCTGAGTCAGGCGCAGTTCCATCAGCGGCTGGCCGACAAAACGCTGCGACAGCTCGCGGAAGGTCCCGTTGGCGATGATGCCGCCCGCGCCGGATCACGGCGATGCGGTCGGCCAGATTTTGTGCCTCGGTCAGGTTGTGGGTGGTGATCGTGATGGTGCGCTCTTCGCGCTGCAAATCGCGGATCGCGTCGCGCACCAGTTTGGCGCTCTGCGGGTCCATCGCGGAGGTCGGCTCGTCCAGCAGCAGCACCAGCGGGTCATGCAGCATGGCGCGTACCAGCGCGAGCTTTTGCTTCATGCCTTTGGAATATTCCCCCAGCCGCTTGTCGAGCGCGTCACCCAACCCGAAATGCTCCATCAACTGCAGCGGACGGCGCGCCCGTTGTTCAGGCGTCAGGTGATAAATACGCGCGAAAAACTCGAGATACTCGATACCTTTCATGCGCTCGTACAGCCCGTGCTGCTCGGTCAGCACGCCGACCGAAGCGCGCACCGCTGACGGCTGTGTCACCACGTCGAAACCCGCCACGCGTGCCCAGCCCGATGTCGGCTGCAAGATCGAGGTCAACATGCGCACGGTGGTCGTCTTACCGGCCCCGTTCGGCCCTAGAATCGCAAAGACCGTCCCCGGCTCGACCGTGAACGTGACGCGATCGACCGCGCGGAACTGCTTGAAATCTTTGGTCAGTTCGTACGCTTCAATCATGGTGGTGTGGGCCGCCTCCTGCCAGTCTGACACTCCTCCACCCTAAATTGTAGAGGCGCTACATGGCATATCCCATAAAACCCCGGTTTGAATCTGTGTGAAAAATTCTAAAAACGCCCGCAGGCGCATGGTGAGCGAGGTGCGCCTGCGGTGTAATCGCTGGTTGATGCGCAGAAATTGATCGCGGATCGGCGGGTCTGCCGTTACGCGGCTCGCTGCCGCAGCCAGCGTTGCAGGTCGACCCGGTGGCGGATCAACAGCAGCACCAGCGCCAGCAGCGCCGAAACCCCACTGACCGCCTGCGAGACGTTGACGCCGCCAGAGAGCGTTACCTCCAGGCGCAGATATTCCAGCAGGAAGCGCCCGGTGCCATAGGCGAGCAGGTAAAACAGCAGGAAATCGCCCTTTTTCAGGCGATTGCGCCAGTGCAGCCAGGCATACAGCAGCACGCCCACTGTGACCAGATTCCACAGCGATTCGTAGAGAAACAGGGGATGAAAACGGGTATCCGCCGCGTAGCCGGGCGGGGGATTGCTCACGCGGATGCCCCACGGGAGATCGGTCGGCTTGCCGTATAGTTCCTCGTTGATGTAATTGCCCCAGCGCCCGATCGCCTGCCCCAAGGGGACCGCAACCGCCGCAATATCGATCCACGACAGGATGTCGAGCTTATATTTGCGCGCGTACAGCACCACGCCCAACGCGCCGCCCAACACCGCCCCGAAGATGGACAGGCCGCCGCTCCAGATGATGAACGGGCCGTCGTGCAGGTCGAAAGGATGCGACAGATACCAGTAGGCGGTCCGCCCAGCCTCCACCGAAGACACCGACGGGAACAGCACATGCCAGGCGCGCGCAAAGATCACGGCCAGCAGCACGATCCAGATCAGGGCGTTCCATACGTGATCCGGGTCCTTGTCTTTGTCGTGCTGCGCCATCCACGCGGTGAGCCACGCCGCCAACAAAATCCCGGTGACGATGATCAGCCCGTAGAAATGAAACGTCGGGTGAATCGTCAGACCAAAAAGGTCAAAAGGGCCGATTTCCAGCCCGCGACGATGCAAAGTCATGAGGGCGACCTCCCCATTGAGAGTCGGCTTGACAGGGAAAAATCAGGCGTCTCTGGCTTTCAGCAAGCCGTATACGTGCCAGACACGCTGCATCGCGGTGATATTCGTGCCGATCGCCAGAATCCACAACCCCGGCACCACCAGCCCGGTCACCAGCATCACCAGAATGATAATCATGCGTTCCATGCGCGTGAGCAGCCCGACTTTGCATTCCAGGTCCAGCCCTTCGGCGCGCGCGCGGACGTAGGACACCAGCTGCGTCCCGATCTGCGCCAGGATGGCCAGCACGACCGCGCCGTGATTGCCCTGTGTGCTGTAATAATAGGCCAGGGCCAGGAAAATGAACCCGTCGGCATAGCGATCCAGCGTGGAGTCCCACAGCGCGCCGAAGCGACCCTTGCGCCCCATCGCGCGCGCGACGGCACCGTCAATGGCGTCGAGCGGCGCGCCCACGATGATAATCACGGCTCCCCAGAAAAATTCCCCCTGCGCGATCACAATCGACGCGATTGTGACCGACAGCAGCCCGGCCAACGTGATGAGATCGGGCGATACGCCCCAACTCGCCACAAAGCGCCCGATGCGCGACGTCAGGCCGCCAGTGATGTAACGCATATAATCGGTCAGCGTGTTGAATTGAGGTGTTTTGCTGCTCTGTGCCATAAATTTTGGTCCTTGCCAACCTACCAAACTCGATGTACACTACTCACTACTTCGGGGCGTAGCGCAGCTTGGCTAGCGCGCATCGTTCGGGTCGATGAGGTCCCCGGTTCAAATCCGGGCGCCCCGACAATCTCCCGACACAGTTATTGTGCCGGGATTTTTTGCGCCTGTCTCCCGCTGCGATCACAGCCCGTGCGCCTTGGCCTCTTCCCATAACACATCCATTTCGGCCAGCGACAACTCCTCAAAAGCGCGTCCTTGCACGGCGACCTGTTCCTCGATGTAACCAAAGCGTCGCGCAAAGCGTGCGTTGGTATCACGCAGCGCGGACTCTGGGTCCACGCCCAGCCAGCGCGCCCAATTCACGACCGCGAACAGCAGATCGCCGATCTCGCCTTCACGCTCGGCGTCTGTCTCGGCGGTGTCAACTTCCGCGATCTCTTCGTGAATTTTGGCGATCACCGGTTCGATCGTATCCCAATCGAAGCGCACGCGCGCGGCGCGGTCCTGGTACGTGAACGCCTGCGACAGCGCGGGCAGCGCCTTCGACACGCCCGCCAGCCGTGACGCAGGTTGGTCACCGTTCTTGCCGTTCTTAGCGCCGTTCTCAGCCTTCTCCGCCTGTTTCAGTTTATCCCAATTGGTGAGGACGTCGCCCTCATCGTTGACGTTGACGCTGCCCCACACGTGCGGATGCCGCCGTACGATCTTGGCGTTGAGCCCGGCGATCACGTCCGCCATGCGAAATTCGCCCAGATCGATCGCGATCTGGCTGTGCAGCACGACTTGCAGCAGCAGATCGCCCAGTTCCTCGCGCAGGGCGGCTACGTCTCCGGCGTCGAGCGCATCGAGTACTTCATACGTTTCTTCGAGCAGATACGGGCGCAGCGAGGCATGGGTCTGCTTGCGATCCCAGGGACAGCCCTCTGGGGCGCGCAAATGCGCAATTGTCTCCTGGAAACGTTCGAAGCTGCTGGCAACCGGCAGCGCGGGCACGAACAGCGCCGCCCACGCGTCTGACTGCCCGCCATCCCACGTGATGCCATCCAACTCGGCCAAAGTCGACTCGCTGACAGTGAGCGCCTGGACCTTACCGCGCACGATGCGGATCGGGTGCGCGTCCGGATACTGATTGAGCAGCACGCGTCGCAGCGCGGGCACGTCTGCCGGGGCGACCGCCAACAACAGCGCCGCCACATCGGGATTGAGGGGCGGGTGATGCTGCGCGGCGATCTCTGCCGCGCCGAACAGTTGCAAGCCCGGCAGGTGTTCGGCCTCCAACACGCGCAGCGCGGGCGCGATGTGCTCCCATGCGAGATCAACGTGAGTGGTCATGCAGGTATCCTTGTCCATCAAAATGAAGCCGCGAGCCTCACAGCCCGCCAGCAAACCGGGAGCCTGACGCCGCCCGGATCAGTCGTCCAGAGGCTATCCCATAATCGGCATCAGGTCAACCTCGGCCCCGGGCTGAAGATCGACCGCGTCCGCGCTGACCCAACCCCACCCGCCCGGCGACAACACACTAAACCAGGTCGTGCCATCGTTACGCCCGTAGACGTCCAGCGAATCACCGGCAGATAACGTCCACAGCGGCGCGGAGGCTGCGTCCGGCGTAGTATAGACGGTCACGGTCTGGCGCGCCGTCACCTGGCACGCCGGCGGAATCGGCCCCACCTTACCTTCAGCGTACAACTGGTCGTATAGTGAGTCTAACACAGCGTGGCTGTACTGAGCAGCGGGATAGGGCGGCGACACGGGATTGTCACCCATATGGTTCATCGCGATAATCGCCTTCGCGTAATACGGGTTAGAGGAGCAGATCTCCTCCGTGGCAGTTGGAGTCGGGGTGGCGGATCGAATGGAGATGCTTGCGCCCAGGCCCACCCACGCCGCCAGCAGTAAACCGAGACATCCCAACAGCAGCAGGCTGATCAACGGCACGATCTTCACGGTCAGTTCTCCCTCGCTAGAACCGGCAGAACAATGTGTGAGCATGAAAACGCGCGTACGGCACTACACCTATTATCCCCTATACAGCACAAAGCAGACATAACCCCTGGGATGCCCCAAAGGGATTTGCCTGCTCTTTGACCAAAATCGCGACGACGGGACCCGGTAAGCGGGTCTGCCGACAGATTAACGCTTGGTGTAGGTCGGGGCCTTGCGCGCGCGCTTGAGACCGGGTTTCTTACGCTCTTTGATGCGCGGGTCGCGCGAGAGGTATTTGCCCTGGCGCAGCGCATTACGCCACTCGGGATCGACCAGCAACAGCGCGCGGGCCAGCCCCAGCTTGATCGCATCACGCTGGCCGCTGATTCCGCCGCCCTTCACCTTGACGGTGACGTTGTAGGCGGCTTCCTGGCCGACCGTGCGCAGCGGTTCGAGCGCGGTTTCCAGGTCACCTTCACGCGGCAGAAAGTCGTCGCCGGGCTTGTCGTTGATGATGACCGAGCCATTGCCGCCCGTCCAAATCCGCACACGCGCCGTCGCCGTTTTACGCCGTCCAATGCCTTCGTAGTACTGTGTCGACATAATGTGTCCTCTTTAGTCCTTACAGCTCGTAGACCTTCGGCTGTTGCGCCTGGTGCGGGTGAGTAGCGACCCGCGTACACCTTGAGCTTCTTGATCATCTGGCGACCGAGGCGATTCTTCGGCAGCATCCCGTGTACCGCGAGACGGATCACGCGGTCCGGGTACTGGTTGAGCATCTCGTTCAGGGTGCGCGACTTGATGCCGCCCGGATAACCTGAATGGCGGTAGTACCGCTTTTGTTCGAGCTTTCGACCGGTGACGCGAATCTTTTCAGCGTTGATGACGATCACAAAGTCGCCGGTGTCCATGTGCGTTGCATAGATGGGTTTGTGCTTGCCATGCAGCAGCCGCGCAACTTCGGTGGCGAGACGCCCCAATGTTTTGCCCTGCGCATCAATTACAAACCACTCGCGCTGGATGTCATCTACCTTTGGTGAGTACGTTTTGATCTTCATGATTCCACTTACTCCAGCGGGCGTCTCCCCGCTCGTTTAATACGTGACTTTTATCAAGCACAGCCCGCACGCGGGTGCAGTTTGGTTAGGCCAAGCGCCATCAGCCGCGCGAAAAGCCTCCTCAAAAGCGCCGGTGGCCAGTGCACCCGTGCCCACACGGGCCAGTGCCCCCACCAACCGCCGCACCATCCGGTACAAAAAGGCGTTGGCCTCTACCGTATACCGGATGACTTGCTCGCCCGGCCTGGCCCCCAGGAGTACCTCTATGTCCGAGCGCATGCACCTCGCGGACTGTGTTCTCGCCTTGGGGCGGCTGTCCGAACGCTGCAAAATCGTGGGTGCCCACCAGGACACCCGCCGCCGCCTGCATGGCATTCACGTCGAGCGGCTCGCGCACCGGCACATGCCAGGCATAACGGTCTAAAAGCGGCTGTCGCGCCGGAGCGACATACAAAACGTATTCGTACATCCGGCTGCGCGCATCATAGCGCGGGTGAAACTCAGGGTCGGCCATGCTCAAGCTGAGCAGCGCGATGTCGTGGGGCAGATTGGCGTTGATGGCGCGCCACAGCGCCTCTGGCGCATGTTTCCACGCTACATCAAACGCGATGACCTGCCCGGTGGCATGTACGCCTGTGTCGGTCCGCCCTGCCGCGCTCACAGTGGCTGGTTCCCCAGTCACCTGCGCGATCGCCGTTTCGATCGCGCCTTGAACAGTCGGCGTGCCACCCCCCTGGCGCTGGTACCCATAGTAGGCCGTGCCATCGTAGGCAACGACCGCCCGGTAGCGCGTCAGGCGGGCAGCGTGGGCCATCGTGCCCTGTTACGCCTCTTCTCTATCCACAAGTTCCAACATCACCATCGGCGCGGCATCGCCCAGACGCAGGCCCATTTTGTAGACCCGCGTGTACCCGCCCGGACGTGATTTCGTAGCGGGGAGCCAGCTCGTCGAAAATCTTGGCGACGTTCTCTTTATTGCGCAGTCGCGCGAACAGCACACGCCGGGCATGGACACCACGCATCTTGTCTTCGTGGGCCAGCGCGCGCTTAGCCATAGTGATCATTTTCTCAGCTTCACCGCGCACCGCGTCGGCCTTGGCCTGGGTGGTGGTGATGCTCTCATGTTGAAACAGCGCGTTCATCAGGTTCCGGCGCAAAGCCTTACGGTGATCGCCGTCACGGCTCAGCTTCTTGCCAGCTACTTTGTGTCTCATCGACCCGCTTCCTCGTTGTTCTCGGTTTGGCCTAGCTGTTGAAGATATCGTGATCGGCGGGGAGATAATTCTTCTCCTTCAGCCGCGTCACCAACTCATCCAGCGATTTTTCGCCAAAATTACGAATGGCCAACATCGCGTCCGGTCCGCGATCGAGCATCTCCAACACTTCGCCCACGTTGGTGATCCCGGTACGCTTGAGTGAATTAAACACGCGCACGCTCAGATCCAGCGTTTCGATCGGGGTTTCGTAGGTCTCCGGTGGCAGCGCGTTGGGGTCGGGCTCGACCTCTTCCTCGATCTGCGGCATGAGCGATTCCTCGCTGACGCCTGCGATGATGATCAGGTGCTTCATCAAGATTTCAGCAGACTGGCTCATCGCTTCTTCGGGGCGGATCGTGCCGTCGGTCCAGATTTCCAGGATGAGTTTGTCGTAATTCGTGCGCTGCCCAACGCGCGCGCGCTCCACATCGTAGTTCACGCGCTTGATGGGGCTGAAGGTCGCATCAACCGGCAGCTCGCCGATCGGCAGGCGGCCCCGCTCTTCTGAGGGCGAGAACCCGCGCCCCGTCTGCACTGTGAACTCGATTTCAAGCTGGGCGTCGTCCGAGTCTACCGTGAACAGGTAAAGGTCGGGGTTCATCATCTCGACTTCCGCGGGCAGCAGAATATCCGCCGCGGTCACCGTGCCTCCGCCATGAACTTCCAGCCGCAAACGCGCCGATTCGGCGTCATACAGCTTGAGCCGCAGCTTGCTTGACCTGCAAGATCAACTGCGTCATGTCCTCGCGGACATGTGGGATCGCCGAGAACTCGTGATGGACGCCCGATACACGGATCGAGGTCACCGCCGCACCCGGCAGCGAGGAGAGCAGCACCCGGCGCAGCGCATTGCCGACCGTGATGCCATATCCCTGCTCCAGGGGGCTGATGATGAAGCGCCCGTACTTCTGCGACGTGGCGTCCCCTTCAATTTTGGGCAGCACCATGTTGTTCGTAATCACGTCCCCTCCTCTAGATGGGACTTGTCTCACTATGGGCACCAGAGTGCGCTCTACGCCGCGCCTTAGCGCGAGTAGTATTCCACAATGAGTTGTTCGTTCAGCGGGAGATCGATATCGCGCCGTTCAGGCTCGCGCAGCTTCGTACCAGTGAGCAGCTGCCTCATTGATGTCAAGCCATTCTGGAGCAGGCGGGCGGTCTTGCATGTATACGCCGCAGTTCCTGGAAGTACTGGCGTTTCTCAGCTGCCCGCGCGGACGGTGATCACGTCGCCGGGCCGTACCAGGTAGGATGGGATGTTGGTACGGCGACCATTCACGGCAAAGTGCCCGTGCTGGACCAGCAAACGGGCATGGTTGCGCGAATCGGCCCAGCCCAGGCGATAAATCACGTTGTCCAGCCGCGACTCGAGAATGGCGAGCAGGTTCGAGCCGGTCAGGCCGGGGCGACGCAGCGCCTCGCCAAAGTAACGGCGGAACTGACGCTCCAGGACGCCATAGACACGGCGTGCCTTTTGCTTTTCGCGAAGCTGCAACGAATAGTCCGACCCACGACCACGACGGAACTGTGCGTCCTTCCCGTGTTGGCCTGGGGGATAGCTGCGGCGCTCGAATGAGCACTTGGGAGAGAGGCACCGCGCGCCTTTGAGGAATAGTTTTTCCCCTTCGCGGCGGCACAATCTACAAACGGGTCCGGTATAACGTGCCATTGATGTTCGGCTTCCTCCACACTACCGACAAGTTACGTGTGTTTACACCACTCGTCTTTTTAATTTGCCCGGCACAACCAGGATGGCTGGCCGTTAAACGCGACGCTTCTTGGGCGGACGCACCCCGTTGTGCGGAACCGGGGTGATATCGGTGATCGAGCGCACCTTCAACCCGCTGGCCTGGATGGCGCGAATCGCTGACTTCGCGACCAGGGCCGGGCCCCTTGACGAACACGTCGACTTCCTGCATTCCGTGTTCTTTGGCATTTTCCGCAGCCTGCTGCGCAACCATCCGAGCCGCGTAGGGCGTGCTCTTACGGCTGCCCTTAAACCCGGCGGTACCGGCGCTGGCCCAAGCGACGACGTTGCCCTGCTGATCGCTCATCGAGACAATCGTGTTGTTAAACGTCGCGTGAACATGCGCCTGTCCGTATGGGATATTCTTTCTTACCTTACGTGGCCCACGACGTGGCCCCCTGCGCGTTCGTCCCATGTGTCCTGACTTCTCCTAAACTCCCGTTACAAGCCACCGACCCTCAACACCAGAACACGGCCCACAAACGCTGTGTGACATCCGTTGGAGCCGTGCGCGCTGGTGTGGTCCGGTGCCCGGTAAGCGTGCCCCATTGAAGGGCTAGACATACCCTGAGCACCGGCCAATTCCGGGGACAAGGCGTTACTTCTTCTTCGCCCCGCGACGACGACCACGACCGGCCACCGTACGACGCGGGCCGCGCCGGGTGCGGGCATTGGTTTTGGTACGCTGGCCGCGCGCCGGCAAACTGCGACGGTGGCGCAGCCCGCGGTAGCTGCCGATTTCGATCAAACGCTTGATGTTAAGCTGCACTTCGCGGCGCAGCTCGCCTTCTACGCGGTATTGGCCGACCAACTCACGCAATGCCTGGACTTCGGCCTCGGTCAGGTCCTTGACACGGGTATCCGCAGAGACGCCCGTCTGGGTCCAAGATTTTCTGGCTGCGCGTAGGCCCAATGCCATAAATGTACGTGAGCGCGACTTCGACGCGCTTGTTGCGCGGGAGATCAACACCCTCAATACGTGCCATACAGCGGTCACTCCTCGTGCTACGGCAGGGACCCCCGCCGGACGGAATATCTATTGTAGCTAAAAGCACAGTCCTTGACCAGGGTTAATTCGCTTAAGCCCCTGGCCCCTCAACGCGCGCCGGATGCCCTGCACGCGTCTTATTCCACCGGGCGCTTACAGCGCCGTCAGGATCAACGGCGGACCATCTGGCGTGATGGCGATCGAATGCTCGAAATGAGCGCACAACGACCCGTCTGCCATGACTACCGTCCAGTGATCCTCCAGGACGCGCGTTTCCGGGCGACCTGCGCTCACCATCGGCTCCAGCGCGAACGTCATGCCTGGCGTCAGGCGTGTGGGGCGGAAGATCCGCCGGTGGCGTCCTCCACCCGACGGCCACCAGTTCGGGACTTGCGGGTCTTCGTGCATACTGCGCCCGACTCCGTGACCGGTGTACTCGCGGATGACACTGAAGCCGTGACTTTCCACGAACTTTTGCACCGCGCGCCCGATGTCTTCGGTCGTCTTACCAGCGCGGGCGGTGTTAATGCCCACCGCAAGCGCCTGTTCGGTGACCGTCAGCAGGGCTTGCGCCGCTTCCGAGATCGTGCCGACGCCCATCGAAAATGCCGAGTCGCCGACAAAGCCCTTGTAGATGCTGCCGCAGTCCAGGCTGATGATATCGCCCTCCTGCAGCACGCGCTCCGTGCTGGGGATGCCATGCACCAGCTCGTTGTTAATCGATGCGGTGATGGTTGCCGGGTACGGGTACGGGCTGCCCGGCGGATATCCCAGAAAAGCTGCCTTGGCCCCGTGCTTGCGCAGCACTTCCGCCGCGATCACGTCCAGCTCTTGGGTGGTGACACCGGGCTGAACAGCCTCGCGCATGGCCTGCAACGCTTGCGCGTTGATGCGGCCAGCTTCACGCATTACCGCCAGTTCGTCTGGCGTTTTCAGGATGGCGGTCATACCGAGCGTCCGTCTCACACCAGGCGTGTCAGGGCGGGCATGTGGCCCGCCCACTCGCGCCCATTGAGCATAATGCTGTCTTAAGTTCACTGCGCCTAGCGCATGAACCCGTCATAGTTGCGCATGGTGAGCTGCGCTTCAAGCTGGCGCATCGTGTCGATCACCACACCGACCACGATGATCATCCCTGCGCCGCTGATAACCAGCGCCGGATTGCGCCCGATAGCCGCCTGTCCCAGCACCAGCCGCTGGACGATCTGCATGAAGCCCGGCAGGATGGCCACCACGCCCAGGAAAATCGCGCCCACCAGCGTGATACGGTTCACGAGGCGGTTGATATATTCCTGCGTGCGGCGACCCGGACGAATGCCCGGGATAAACCCACCGTTCTTTTGGAGATTGTCTGCCAGGTTTTGGTTCTGGATCATCACGCCGGTGTAGAAGTACGTGAACCCGACCACCAGCGCGAAATACACGAGCCAGTACATAAACCCGCTCTGGTTACCGAACGTATTCTGGATACGTGTCGCCGCCGTGCCGCTGAAGAACCCCGCCACAATCGCCGGAAAGGTGACGATCGACTGGGCGAAGATCAGCGGGATCATGCCCGCCGTATTGACTTTCAGCGGGATGTAGGTCGAGCCGCCGCCGTAGAGCTTGCGGCCCCGTACACGCTTCCCATACTGCACCGGGATGCGTCGTGTGCCTTCCTGGATAATCACGATCGCCACGACAGTGACTAGTGTCAGGACGACGAACGCCAGGAAATTGAACACGAAGTGCGTCTGGAGCAGTTGGTACAGGTTGGCCGGTACGCGCGCCACGATGCCCGCGAAGATGATGATCGAGATACCGTTGCCGACACCCTGCTCGGTGATCAACTCACCCAGCCAGATAGCGAACATGGTACCCGCCGTCATCGTCGTGATGACCGAGAGAGTCGTCAGCAGGTTGCTTCCGGCCCCGAACCCAAAACCGGGGATCAGTGTCGGGCTGCCCGCCATCGAGTTAACCTGGCTCTGGAAGATATTGATCTGGCCTACGGACTGCAGAGCAGCCATCGGGATGGCCAGATAATAGGTGTACTGGTTAATTTTTTCCTGACCGCCCGGTTCCTTTGAGATGGCTTCAAGCTTGGGGATGATGGGCACCAGGAGCTGGAGGATAATCGAGGCCGTGATGTAAGGGTACACGCCATTAGCGATCACGCTAAAGTTCGAGACAGCCCCACCCGACAGCAGGTTGAGGACGCTCAAAAAACCCGAATTATCCTGGCTAAAAAGCTGGTCCAAGGCTGTACGATCCACGCCAGGGACCGTCACATGCGCGGCAAACTGATAGATTACAGGATGAACAACGTATATAGCAGTTTTCGCCGCAGGTCTGGCAATCGGAAAGCGTTCCGCAACGCCTCGATCATGGTATCAAATCCTTATCTGCTCGTTCATCTCAGGTCGCAGTCAGGCCAGCCGGAGGGCAGACAGCGCACCGCCGCCCGCCCGGCCAGATCGTCTGTACCGACGACTATTTCGTTTCGCCTTGCGCATGTAGTTTGGCGATCTGTTCCTTGCGCAGCTTCTTGACGGTGGCCCGTGAGCCGGTCAACAGCAGCGGCAGTATCTTCGACCGAACCGCCCGCGCTTGCGATTTTGTCTTGTGCGCTTTGCGAGAAACGATGCGCCTTGACCGTCAGCTTCACCGCCAGGTCGCCGCGGCCCAGGATCACCAGGCGGCTCGTCGGCTTTCTTGATCAAGTTGTGCTCGGCCAAAGTTTCAGGGGTCACGACGTCGCCAGCGGCGAACACGCGCGCCCAGGTCTTCAACGTTAACCTCTTGATATTCGACGCGGAAGATATTCGTAAAGCCGCGTTTGAAGGGTAGACGACGCACCAGGGGGAGCTGACCACCTTCAAAGTACGGCCCCTTGACGCCACCAGAGCGGGCGTGCTGGCCTTTGGTACCGCGTCCGGAGGTTTTACCCTGACCGGCGCTGATACCACGGCCGATGCGCTTGCGCTTCTTGGTCGACCCATCAGCGGGACGCAGATCGTGTAGCTTCATGCTTCGATTTCCTCCACCTTAACCAGGTGGCTGACCTTATTAATCATGCCACGAATGGGCGGTGTATCGTCGTGCGTGACGCTCGAGTTCATGCGACCCAGGCCCAAAGCCTTGACCGTCCGCTTCTGTCGTTCGGGGTAGCCGATGGGGCTACGCACCAACGTGACGTGTAGTTTTTTACTCATGGCTCTTGCTCCTGCGCTTCCAGAACGGCTGGAGCTGCGCGGGATCTTTACCACGCATCGCGGCCAGTTCCTTCACGTTGATCAGGTTGTCGAGCGCATCGATCGTGGCGTGTGCCACGTTGAGGATGTTGGCGCTGCCCTGGCTCTTGCTGAGGATGTCACGGACACCCGCCGCTTCGAGCACGGCACGCACACCACCACCAGCGATCACGCCGGTACCGGGTGATGCCGGTTTGAGCATTACTTCGGCCCCGCCGCATTTCCCGAGCACCTCGTGAGGAATGGTGGTGTCGGACAGCGAGACATATCGTCATATTACGACGTGCGCGTTCTGACGCCTTAC
This sequence comes from uncultured Chloroflexia bacterium, assembly GCA_963826505.1. GTDB lineage: Bacteria > Chloroflexota > Anaerolineae > Aggregatilineales > Aggregatilineaceae > CAWGXG01. The sequence continues at coordinate 747,893 of CAWGXG010000007.1, read as the reverse complement.
GGATCGAATCCGGCACGCCGCGAGCCTTACCGACGCCGATGCCAACCTGACCTTTGTTGTCACCGACGACAACGACTGAGCGGAAGGCAAAACGGCGGCCACCCTTCACCACCTTGGCGACACGGGTAATGTCAATTACGCGCTCATCGAGTTCTTCGCGGTCATCGTCGCGCCGCGGTTCCCGTCTTCCCATGGTACTCTCCACAAGTCAGCCCGTCCAGCAGGGGGGTGCTGGCGAACCGGCACCCGCCCCTGTCAGCCCGGTTAACCTTACTAGAATTCCAATCCAGCTTCGCGTGCGCCCTCGGCCAGGGCTTTGACCCGGCCATGATACCGGTAGCCGCCGCGATCGAAAGACAACCTGCTTGACTCCTGCAGCCTGTGCCCGGCGGGCCAACAGCGCGCCCACCAGCTTTGCAGCCTCGGTCTTGTTTTGTCATCCACCTGGCCACGCAGCTCGCGATCAATGGTCGACGCCGAAACCAGCGTATGGCCCGCCACGTCGTCGATCACCTGGGCGTAGATGCCGGTCAGGCTGCGGAACACATTCAGGCGTGGCCGCTCAGGTGTGCCGGAGATTTTGGCACGGACCCGACGATGGCGGCGCAAGCGCGCAATACGTCCTTTTTCGCTCATAGACTTCACTCTCTACGCACTATGGCCTAGCCCTTACCGGCTTTTCCTGCCTTGCGGCGGATATGCTCGTCTGCATACCGCACACCTTTGCCCTTATAGGGCTCCGGCGGTCGCAGCTCTCGGATATTGGCGGCCAACTGACCTACCACCTGCTTATCAATGCCCCGGATGCGGACAATACGCCCACGCTCCTCGACCGCGAACTCGACGTCTGGCGGCGGTTCGATCGGGATGTTGTGCGAGTAGCCAAGGTACATGACCAGGTTCTTGCCTTCCATCTCGGCGCGATAGCCGACGCCCTCAATCACGAGCGTGCGCTCGAACCCTGTACTCACGCCGGTCACCATATTGGCGATCAGCGCGCGGGTCATGCCGTGCAGAGCACGGTGCTGGCGCTCGTCAGAAGGGCGTTCGACGATCACCTGGCCGCCTTCTTGCTTGATGGCCATTTCGCCAGGGAACGTAAGGGAAAGAGCTCCCCTTCGGGCCTTTGACGGTCACCGCGCTCCCATCGATGGTGACCTGAACCTTGTCCGGGATCGGAATTGGCTTTTTCCCAATACGTGACACGGTTCCTATCCTTCCTTCACAGTTTCATCAATTGTATGCGCCGGGAGCCGTTGGCCGGGCCAGGATGCGGCGTAGAATGTCTGGGCGAAAGCGAGAAAGCTGTCCCTTCAGTCCTCTCGCCCAGTCATTTTACTGGCACCCGGACCCCTGCCAGGCGTATATCGGCGCTCTGGCTCGCACCGTCTTACCAGACGTAGCAGAGCACCTCGCCACCAACGCCTTCGCGGCGCGCCTTCTGGCCGGTCATCACGCCCTTGGGCGTGGTCAGGATGGCAGTTCCCAGCCCGCTCAATACCCAGGGAATGTCCTGCTTCGCCACGTAAACACGACGACCAGGCTTGCTCACGCGCTTCAAGTTCGGTAATAACGGGACGACGTTCGCGACGCTTGCCCCAGTATTTCAGTTTGATCTCCATCACAGGGTGCCCCTGTTCGTCATCGAACATCGACACACCCTCGATGTAGCCTTCTTCCACCAAGATTTTCGCAACAGCCAACTTCACTTTGGAATGGGGGACGGCCACTGTGGCGTGCCCCACGAGGATGGCATTGCGCATCCGGGTCAACATATCAGCAATCGGGTCACTCAGCATGCTTCGCTCCGGTCTCTTACCAGCTAGACTTGACCACACCGGGAATTTTACCTTCGAGGGCCAGTTCGCGGAAATGGATGCGGCACAGACCAAAACGACGGATGTAGCCGCGCGACCGACCGCAGACCTTGCCCGAATGGGGGTCAATGTACTGGCAGCGATTACGCACACGCACTTTGTACTTGCGGTGATATTCGCGTGCCACCTTCGACTTTTTCGCCATAGGTCTACCCTTTGTCCTTCAAACCTACTGCTCGCGGAAAGGCATGCCCAACAGCTTGAGCAAGCGCCGTCCTTCATCGTCCGACTGGGCCGTCGTCACGATCGTGATTTCCATGCCCGCGCACCTTGTCGATCTTATCGTAAGCGATCTCCGGAAAGAGGAGCTGCTCACGCAAGCCCAGGGTATAGTTGCCCCGGCCATCGAACGCATCCGGGCTGACCCCGCTGAAGTCACGCGTGCGAGGCAGCGCAACGTTCAGCAACCGGTCCAGCAACGCCCACATCCGCTCACCGCGCAGGTCGACCTTCACCCCGATCGACCGGCCCTCGCGCAGCTTGAAGCTGGCGATACTCAGGCGGGCCTTGGTGATCACGGGCTGCTGGCCCGCGATCTGGCGGAGATCCTCAACGGCGGCATCGAGTGCTTTGGGATTATCCAGCGCTTCCCCGACGCCAATATTGAGGACGACCTTCTTGACGCGCGGCACCTGCATGCGTGTGCTGTACTTGAATTCGTCCATCAGGGCCGGAACCACTTCATTACGATAGCGTTCCAGCATACGATTGGTTGCCATACTACGTCCCTCACTCTACGGAAGACGGCTAGTCGATGTCCGCGCCGCACTTATGGCACACGCGCACCTTCATCCCATCTTCGGTCACATGGTACCCGACGCGGGTCGGTTCGCCGCACTGCGTACAGACCAGCATCACGTTCGAGAGGTGGATCGGCGCTTCGAATTCGATGATGCCCGGCTGCACCTGGGCGCGCCCGGCCTGAACCGGACCCTGGTGCTTGCGGACGACATTCACGCGCTCGACCACCACGCGATTTTTCTTTGGGATCACGCGCAGGACTTCACTGCGCATCCCTTTGTCTTTGCCGGCAATCACCTCGACGGTGTCGCCTTTTTTGATCCGCTGCATGTTCGCCTCACCTCAGCCTCACGCCAGCAACCTACAAGGTTTCGGGTGCCAGCGAGACGATCTTCATAAACCCTTTTTCACGGAGTTCGCGCGCCACCGGGCCAAAGATGCGCGTGCCGCGCGGGTCTTTGGTCTCGCCCGCCAAGAGCACCGCGGCGTTGTCATCGAACTGGATATACGATCCGTCGCTGCGGCGATATTCTTTGGCGGTGCGAACGATCACCGCGCGCACGATCTCACTCTTTTTGACCGACCCTTGGGGCGACGCCGATTTGACCGTGGCGATCACGATATCGCCGACAGTCGCCGTTTTGCGGGTAGAACCACCCAAAATGTGGAATACCAGCAGTTCGCGCGCGCCCGTGTTATCGGCCACTTTCAATCGCGTTTCGTTCTGGATCATCTGCTTTTTGCCTCTCTGCGGGCCCCGAACCGTTTACGCGGTTTCGTTGTTCTGATCACGTTCCAGTTCGGGCAGTTCCAGCACGGTCTCGACCGCCCAGCGCTTGGTCTTGCTGATGGGGCGGCTTTCAACGATCTGGACCAACGCACCAACCGGGACGGCATTTGTTTCGTCGTGGACTTTGTGCTTCTTGGTCGTCCGCACCACTTTTTTATACAAGGGGTGCTGGTGCGTCCGCGTCACGGCCACGACGACCGTCTTGTCCATCGCGTTGCTGACAACGCGACCGATCAGCCGTTTGCGATTGTTACTCATTGATATCCTCCCGCAACAGTTCGACAGCCAGGTGACGTTCGTGCTGGATAGTCAGCAGACGAGCCACTTGTTTCTTAAGCTGGCGAATGCGCGTATAGTCTTCCAACTGACCGGAGGTCCACTGAAAGCGCAGATTGAACAGTTCCTGCTTGGCGTCGTGGATCGCCTGGGCAATCTCGCCTTCGGTCATCCTGCGCAGTTCGGCTGTATTGTTAGCCATTTACACTACCTCCTCGCCCGAGATCGGGTCCGTGCGCTTGACAAATCGCACCGCGATCGGGAGCTTGAAGGCCGCCAGCCGCAGCGCCTCGTGCGCCGTTTCTTCGTCTACACCGGCCATCTCGAACAGGATCAGCCCTGGACGAACCACTGCGACCCAGTGGTCGACCGCGCCCTTCCCTTTACCCATACGGCTTTCTGCCGCGCGCTTGGTCACAGGTTTATCGGGGAAGACACGGATCCACACGCGCCCACGACGCTTGATGTAGCGCATGATCGTACGGCGCGACGCCTCGATCTGGCGGCTGGTGATCCAGGCCGGTTCCAGCGCCTGCAATCCGTAGTCCCCGAAATGGACCGTGTTGCCGCGCCCGGCCATGCCGGTCATCCGCCCGCGAAACTGCTTGCGGTGCTTCACCCGCTTTGGCATTAACATGGTCGTCACTCCTCAACGGCAAGGGTCCCTGCTGCTGCGCTCATACCGGCAGCCGAGCCGCTTGCGTATTGACCTTATTGACTCACGTAAACATCAGTTGGCTCGATCTTGCGCACTTCTTCGCCCAAGATTTCGCCTTTATAGATCCAGACCTTGACGCCAATCCGCCCGAAGGTCGTCAGCGCTTCAGCCGTGCCGTAATCGATGTGCGAGCGCAAGGTATTGCGCGGCACACGGCCTTCCATCTGCCATTCGCGGCGAGCCATCTCGGCCCCGGCCAGACGTCCGCTGACCTGGATCTTGATGCCCTTCGCGCCCTGGCGGATGGCCTGCGACACCGCGCGCTTCATGGCGCGGCTGTGGCCGATCCGGCGTTCGAGCTGGCCCGCGATGTTGACCGCGACCAGTCGGGCGCTCAGGTCAGGCTTGTCGATTTCCTCGACCTCAACCTTGACTTTCTTGCCCGTAAGGTCTTCCAGGCCCTGGCGCAGCTTCTTGACGCTCTCGCCTTTACGCCCGATTACGATACCCGGCTTGGCTGTGAACAGCGACACCTGCACCTGGTTGGGATACCGCTCGATCTCGACACCGCCGATCCCTGCGCGCTCGGCTTCCTTCTCCACAAACTGGCGGATGCGGAAGTCTTCTTGCAGCAGTTCGCGGTACCGGTCGCCTTCGGCAAACCAGCGTGCGGACCAGTCCCGGTTGATCTTGAGCCGGAACCCAACGGGGTGAACTTTACGTCCCATTTAGATTGTCTCCTCCACACGCTCTGTTAACACGAGTGAGATGTGGCTCGACCGCTTCACGCGCGGCTTGTAACGCCCACGCGCCCCGGCTTTCACCCGTCGCTGCCGGGGGCCTTCGTTGGCCGCCAGGTGCGAAATAAACAGGTCTTGCCGGTTCATCTCAAAGTTCGTTTCGGCATTAGCCACCGCCGACTCGACCAGATTGGACAGGAAGCGGGCACCTTTATGCGGCATGAAACGCAGCACGATTAGCGCCTGATCGGCGTCCATGCCGCGAACCTGGTCGCATACCAGGCGCATCTTCTGCGCCGAGATCGGCAGGTAGCGGACAGTTGCACGAACGTCCATAGCTTAATTCCTTTTCCTGTCCTGACCTACTTCTTCTTCTTTTTCTCGGCCAAGTGGCCCCGGTAGGTCCGCGTCGGCGCAAACTCGCCCAATTTGTGCCCAACCATGTTTTCCGTCACATAAATCGGCACATGGCGGCGACCGTCGTGGACCGCAATGGTGAACCCGACCATCTGAGGAAAGATAGTCGAAGCCCGACTCCAGGTGCGGATCACCCGTTTTTCACCACGCTCGCGCATGGTCTCGACCTTGCGCAAGAGCTTAGGCTCGATATACGGCCCTTTTTTCAGCGAACGCGACATCCTAGCCTCCGATTCCTACTACCGACGCTTACCGCGACGCCGCACGATGAACTTGTCGGTGCGCTTATTGCGCCGGGTTTTACGACCCATGGCAGGCTTGCCCCAGGGCGTCTTCGGCCCGGCCATCCCGATGGGTGAGCGGCCTTCACCACCACCATGCGGGTGACTGTTGGGGTCCATCGCGGTACCGCGTACAGCGGGCCGCCATCCGAGCCACCGCCGGCGACCAGCCTTACCGAGCTTGATATTGCCGTGCTCGGCATTGCCGACCTGGCCGATGGTTGCCATGCAGTCTTCATGGATCATGCGCACTTCGCCGCTTGGCAAACGCAGCTGGGCGTAGGTGCCTTCTTTACCGAGGAGCTGAGCGCTCGTACCAGCGGAACGGGCCAGTTGGCCGCCGCGACCGGGCAGCAGTTCCACATTGTGCACCAACGAACCGACCGGGATTTCGCTGATCGGCAGCGCATTCCCTACGCGGACATCGACCTTCCGGCCGCTCGCCACGTTGTCACCCACGCGCAGACCAAGCGGGGCGACGATATAGCGTCGTTCGCCATCCTGGTAGAGCAGGAGCGCAATACGGGCGGAACGGTTGGGATCATATTCGATCGACTCGACGCGCGCAGGCATATTCATTTTATCGCGCTTGAAGTCAATCAGACGATAACGGCGCTTGTGCCCGCCGCCGCGATGACGAACGGTGACACGCCCTCCGCTGTTTCGGCCAGCGTGCTTACGCAGACCGCGCACCAAAGACTTGTGCGGCTTGCGGCGCGTGACTTCCTCATACGTGCTGCCCGTCATATCCCGGCGACCGGGCGATGTGGGCTTGTACTTCCTGATTGGCATTTCTTCTAACCCTCAATCCCTTACGTGTCCAGCCTTCATTAGCCCCGTGAGGTGCGGATATCTGAAAGCTGTCACTTCATCACGATAAGTGTGCTTGACGCACACGGCACGACTGCTTAGGCATTGAACAGGCTGATGGTCTGGCCTTGCGGCACCATCACAACAGCTTTTTTCCAGGCCTTGCGGCGGATATAGTAGCTGCGGTAGCGACGGCCACGCTTGGGCGCGACCACCATCGTTCGCACCTGGGTCACGTCCACGTCGAAGATCTTCATCACGGCATCCGCGATCTGGATCTTGTTGGCGTTCATATCGACCTCAAAGACGTACTGATTGTGCTGTTCGGCCATCTCAGTCGACTTTTCGGTGATAACCGGGCGCTTGATAATATCGTAAAGATGCAGTCCCTTGGTCACGTCTTCTGCTCCTTATCAGCTTTCCGATGCCGTGCCCAGGAAGCCTGCGATTACGTCCAACGCCGCCCGCGACATGATGACCCGGTCGTATTTGAACAGATCGCGCACGTTCAAATAAGTGGCGTGCAGGTAATGGGCGCCGGGCAGGTTGCGCAGGCTCAGCTCGAGCACGTCGTCACGCCCAGGGAGCACCACCAATGCACTTTGTTCGCCCACCAGGTTCGACAACACATCCCGCATCAAGCGAGTCTTCGGCAGGTCCAGCGCCAGCTCGTCTACCACGACAAGCTGACCGTCCGCGACCAGGGCCGAGAGGGCCGAGCGCAGCGCCTGACGGCGCATCTTGCGCGGCATGCGCTTGTCATAGCTGCGCGGTTGCGGGCCATGCGCCACACCACCGCCCACGAAGATCGGGGCAGAGCGAGCACCATGACGCGCGCGTCCGGTCCCTTTTTGGCGGTACCATTTGGCTTTGGTGAGGCTCACCTCGCCGCGCGTCTGTGTTTTATGAGTCCCCAGGCGGGCGTTCGCCATCTGGCGCACGAAAGCCTGGTGCATCAGGCCAACATTGACCTCTACCTCAAAAATGTCGGCGGGCAGTTCGATCGTACCGACCTGCTGACCGGCCATGTTATGAACAGGAACTTCCATCGCTCACATCTCCTCTGTGCGGATCGCGCGCGTCAACGTGTCTTACGAGAAGACTTGATCAACACGATGCCGCCCTTAGCGCCCGGCACCGATCCTCGCACGGCGAGCATGTGCTTTTCGGCGTCGACCACGACTACTTCAAGATTCTGAGCTGTGACACGATCACCGCCCATGCGCCCTGCCATCTTCGTGCCCTTGAGCACGCGCCCTGGCGTCGTCGTCGAACCGATCGAGCCGGGGGCGCGCTCGCGGTCGGACTGACCGTGCGTCTTAGGTCCACGATTGAAATTGTGACGCTTAATGGTACCGGCGAAACCACGCCCTTTGGACGTGCCCACAATGTCAACCCGCTGGCCCTTCTCAAACACGTCGGCAACCGTCAGCTTCTGGCCTTCTTCAACGTCAATCGCCTTCACGCGGAACTCACGCAGCACGCGCAGATCGGGCAGCGCGAGGCTGTTGCGGTGCAGATGGCCTTGCTTGGGTTTGTTCAACCGGGTTTGACCGTTCCGCTTGGGCGGCAGCTCGTCGAAGCCAAGCTGAACAGCGCTGTACCCATCATTTGCCTCAGTGCGGATTTGAGTAACATAGCACGGCCCAGCCTGGATGACGGTCACCGGGATAACCTGTCCGTTCTCATCGAAAATCTGGGTCATGCCGACTTTTTTACCAATGATGCCCTTCATCACTGCCTCCAAGGGACTGGGTGGCGAGCACGCGTTGGACGCGTTGCGCCCCACGCATCATCCCTGCTTTTTCGCCGTTATCGTTTCTTCGGTGGTGTATTACGCGAAGGTCGCGTTCACCGGCTAAATCTTGATCTCGATATCCACGCCCGCCGGCAAATTCAGCCGCATCAGCGTGTCGATGGTCTTCGCATCGGGTTCCAACACATCGATCAGCCGTTTGTGCGTTCTGATCTCAAAGTGTTCCTGCGAGTCTTTGTCGATGAACGGCGAACGACGGACAGTGAACCGTTCAATGCGGGTGGGCAGCGGCACAGGGCCGACTACGCGTGCACCTGTACGTTCTGCTGTCTCGACGATGCGCTGGGCCGACTGGTCCAACACACGGTGATCATAGGCTTTCAGCCGGATGCGGATTTTTTGCTTCGCCATAAGTATCCTCAGACTTCACTTCTCGCCGTAGAAGTCAACTTCAGGGAACCGCCAGAACCCACTGCGATTACGGCTCACGGCAGGGCAACTTGCCGGTTCCCTAGCTGCGTTTTGCACTTATTCCAAGATTTCGGTGATGACGCCCGCGCCGACGGTCAGGCCGCCTTCACGGATGGCGAACTTGGAGCCTTTTTCGAGCGCGACCGGGGTGATCAGTTCAACCATGAGGTTGACGCTGTCACCGGGCATGACCATTTCCACGCCTTCGGGCAGCTCGATGTTGCCGGTCACATCCATGGTGCGGATGTAGAACTGCGGGCGATAGCCGGTGAAGAAGGCTTTGTGACGGCCGCCCTCATCCTTACGCAGCACGTACACTTCGCTCATGAACTTGTAGTGGGGCGTGATGCTGTTGGGCTTGGCCAACACCATGCCACGCTCGACCTGTTCGCGCGTGACGCCGCGCAGCAGGATGCCCGCGTTGTCGCCGGCCTGCGCCTGGTCGAGTTCCTGATGGAACATTTCGATGCCGGTCACGACGGTCTTCATGCTCTCTTCGCGCAGCCCGATGATCTGGATTTCTTCGCCCTTCTTCAGCGCGCCACGCTCGACACGCCCCGTCACGACCGTCCCGCGCCCTTTGATCGAGAACACGTCCTCGACCGGCATCAGGAACGGACGCTCGAAGTCACGCACCGGGGTCGGAATGTAGCTGTCGACCGTGTCCATCAGGTTCCAGATGCACTCGTACTCGGGCGCCGCCGGGTCCTTGCTGGTGCTTTCCAGCGCCTTGAGCGCCGAGCCGCGAATGATGGGCGTGTCCGCCGGGAAGTGATAGCTCTCCAGCAGCTCCGACAACTCCATCTCGACCAGCTCCAGCAGTTCCTCGTCTTCCATCATGTCCACTTTGTTGAGGAAGACCACCATGGCCGGCACTTCCACCTGGCGCGCCAGCAGCACGTGCTCGCGCGTCTGCGGCATCGGCCCATCCGGCGCAGCCACCACCAGGATCGCACCGTCCATCTGCGCCGCCCCGGTGATCATGTTCTTGATGTAGTCCCGGTGCCCCGGGCAGTCCACGTGCGCATAGTGCCGGTTCGCGGTCTCGTATTCCACGTGCGCAATCGCAATCGTGATCCCGCGCGCTTTTTCTTCCGGCGCATTGTCGATCTGATCAAATGCACGGAAGTCCGCCCAGCCCTTCAGCGCCAATACTTTCGTGATCGCCGCTGTCAGTGTCGTCTTCCCGTGGTCAATGTGGCCGATCGTCCCCACGTTCACATGGGGTTTCGTTCGCTCAAACTTGCCCTTGGCCATGCTGCCTCCGTTTACGTTCCTGCTCGTGATGCCCGATGATGCTACCCGTCAGGGTAGAGCGTTAGCCCCGGATGATGGCTTCCATCATACTTTCGGGCACCGCCTCGTACTTTTCAAATTCCATCGTAAAGCTTCCGCGCCCTTGCGACATATTGCGCAGGTTGGTCGCGTAGCCAAACATCTCACCTAGCGGTGCCTCGGCGTGAACCGAAGTGACACCATCCCCACGCGTATCGATCCCACTGATATTGGCGCGCCGGGCAGCCAAATCGCCGACAACATCCCCGGCGTACTCCTCCGGCACAGTCACTTCGACACGCATATAGGGTTCCAACAGTTTTGGCTGTGCGCTGTGGACGGCGTCCTTGAACGCCATCGACCCCGCGATCTTGAAGGCCATATCCGACGAGTCAACCTCGTGATACGAGCCATCCAAAACCGAAGCGCGGAAGCGCACCACCGGATACCCGGCGACGACGCCGCTTTGCGCCGCTTCGCGGATGCCAGCCAAAACGGACTTGATGTATTCCTTGGGAATACTGCCGCCGACCGTCTTATCTTCGACGATGAGATCTTCTTTTTCATCATCGGGCAGCGGTTCAACCGAGATAATCGCGTGACCGTACTGGCCGCTGCCGCCTGTCTGCCGGACGAAGCGCCCCTCGCCGCGCGCCTTACGCGACACGGTTTCGCGGTACGACACACGCGGCTTACCGACCCGGGCATCAACTTTGAACTCGCGGAACATGCGATCCACCAGCACTTCCAGGTGAAGCTCGCCCATCCCGGAGATCAGGGTCTGGCCGGTTTGTTCGTCGGTACTCACCACGAAGGTGGGGTCTTCTTCCGCCAATTTGGCCAGCGCCATGCCCATCTTATCCTGGTCGGCCTTCGTCTTGGGTTCAATCGCCACGAAGATGACCGGCTTGGGGAAGTCGATCTTTTCCAGCAGGATCGGATGGTGCAAATCGGCGAGTGTCTCACCCGTGAAGGTATCCTTCAGACCGAGCGTCGCCGCGATATCGCCTGCGTGTACCACTTCCACATCTTCGCGGCGGTCAGCGAACATCCGCACGACGCGCCCAATGCGCTCCTTGCGGTCCTTCGTCGTATTGAGGACGGTCGAACCGGCCTCGATGACCCCGGAATAGACACGGAAGAAGGCCAGCCGCCCCACAAAGGGATCGGTCTGGATTTTGAACACGAGCGCCGACAACGGCTCATCATCGGTCGGGTGGCGTTCCTCAATCTCATCCGTCTTGATGTTGATCCCATTGACGGGCGGCACATCCAACGGAGAGGGCAGGTAGTCGACCACACTGTCCAGCAGAAGCTGCACGCCCTTGTTGCGCAGCGCGGAGCCACACAACACGGGATGCGTCACACCCTGGATAGTCGCCCGGCGCAGCGCTTCAATCAGTTCTTCGTTGCTGATCGGTTCTTCGGAGAGATACTTTTCGGTGAGGGTCTCGTCGGTTTCGACGATTTTTTCGATCATTTCGGCGCGGGCAACCTGGGCTTCTGCGAGGATTTCATCCGGAATATCGCGGCGTTCAATCGCTGTTCCGAGGTCATCCCCGTAGGTGACCATTACCATCTGCATCAGATCGACGATACCGCGAAAATCCGTACCTTCGCCGTAGGGTATCTGGACCAGAACGGGGTTGCCATTCAGGCGCGCCACGATCATATCGACACAGCGTTGAAAGTCTGCGCCGACGCGGTCCATCTTATTCACGAAGCAGATGCGCGGCACGTTGTACGTGTTAGCCTGCCGCCAGACCGTTTCGGACTGCGGCTCGACCCCCGCGACACCATCGAACACCACCACACCGCCATCCAGCACGCGCAAACTGCGCTGAACCTCAGCCGTGAAGTCCACATGGCCGGGCGTGTCGATCAGATTGATCTGATAGCCACGCCAGAAAGCCGTGACAGATGCCGCAGTGATTGTGATGCCGCGCTCTTTTTCCTGTTCCATATAGTCCGTGGTAGCGGCGCCATCGTGAACTTCACCCATGCGATGAATGAGGCCGGCATAATACAACACGCGTTCAGTCGTGGTGGTTTTGCCAGCATCAATATGGGCGATGATGCCGATATTCCGGACCATAGCGAGGTCCAAAGCGCTGTCAGTGGTGGCTTTCTTTGCCATGACGTTTCCGATAAACCCCGATTACCAGCGGTAGTGAGCGAACGCCCGATTGGCTTCCGCCATACGGTGCGTGTCTTCCTTCTTCTTGATGGCCGACCCCTGGCCGCTTGATGCGTCCAGAAGTTCAGCAGCCAGCTTTTCGGCTGAACTGCGGCCACCGCGCCCTCGCGCGGCCTGAAGCAGCCAACGCATCGCCAATGACAGCGCGCGCCCTGGCTCAACTTCAACGGGCACCTGGTAGGTGGACCCACCCACGCGCCGTGGCTTGACTTCGAGAATGGGGGTTGCATTGCGCAACGCCTGCTCGAAGACCTCGATAGGATCGCGCTTGGCGCGTTCTTCGACCAGCGTAAGAGCGTCGTAGATCACGTTTCGCGCCGTACTCTTTTTTCCACCACGCATCATGCGGTTGACGAACATAGTCAAGTGAACGTTGTTATACTTAACGTCCGGCTCGACGGGCCGTCTGGGTGGCTTAAACCGTCTCGGCATGTTCCTTCTCCCCAGAAATACTTGCTATTTCTTAGCTGTCGCTTTGCCGGCCTTGGGACGCTTCGCACCGTACTTGCTGCGGGCCTGTTCGCGCTTCGAAACGCCGTCGGCGTCGAGCGTGCCGCGCACGATGTGATAACGCACACCAGGCAGGTCCTTCACACGACCACCACGTACCAACACCACGCTGTGCTCCTGCAAGCTGTGCCCTTCACCAGGGATGTAGGCCGTAACCTCGATCTGGTTGGTGAGGCGGACACGCGCTACCTTGCGCAGCGCCGAGTTGGGTTTCTTGGGCGTCATGGTCTTGACCTGGGTGCAAACCCCGCGCTTTTGAGGTGAGCCTTTGGGCTGGCGCGTACGACGCTGTGAAAACGAGTTGTACGTATACTGAAGCGCCGGAGCCTTGCTCTTCTTCCTCTTGGGTTGACGACCTTTGCGAACCAACTGGTTAATCGTCGGCATAGTTGTGCCTCCATGCCTTAGGCCAGAGCCAACCGGTTTCTACTCTGGCATTCCTGCGTAACCTTGGCGTGATAACGGGCGCAAAAACGCCCGTTCTTCTCTGCACAACGTGAGGCCATCCTAACTTATGGCGCGGAGGGCCTCACGAACGATACTCATCCAATTCGGTCGCCAGCGCCCTGACCAGGCAGGGATAGCGCCGTATGAGTGAAAGAGATGACCATCTTAGCATCTCGCACGGGGGCTGTCAAGGCTGATTCGAGCGGGAAAAATTACGCTGTGAACGGGGAGATGCCGTGAGCACAGGCGGAAACAACAAACCGGGGCGCTCTGCTAAACCTTGAGAGCGCCCCTGCGATCAGGTTGGGTCATGCGTCCGGAGTTACTGCGGCGGACGCGGGGTACGCGGCGGGCGCGGCGGCTGCTGCGCCTCGGGCGGCGCGGGGGGCCGGATCATCTCCGTCACCGCGGCGAGAAAATCGAGCGGCACCGGGAAGATGATCGTCGAGTTCTTCTCGACCGCGATCTCCGTCAGGGTCTGCAGATAGCGCAGTTGGAGCGCCGCCGGTTCGGACGACATAATATTGGCCGCCTGCTCAAGCTGTTTCGCCGCCAGCATTTCACCCTCGGCATGGATGATCTTGGCGCGCTTTTCGCGCTCGGCTTCCGCCTGACGGGCCATCGCGCGCTGCATCTGCGGCGGCAGCTCGACATCCTTGATCTCGACAATGCTCACTTTGACGCCCCACGGCTCGGTTTCGGCGTCGATGATGTGCTGAAGTGTCTGGTTGACCTGTTCGCGCTGGCTCAGCAGTTCGTCCATCTCCACCTGGCCGATCACGCTGCGCAGGCTGGTCTGGGCGATCTGGAAAGTCGCGCTGCTGTAATCGCGCACCGCAACCACCGCGCGCCGGGGATCGATCACCTGGAAGTACGCCACTGCATTGACCCCCACCGTCACGTTATCGCGCGTGATGCAGTCCTGGCGCGGGATATCGAGCGTGATCACGCGCAGGTCAATGTTAACCACGCGGTCGATGCCCAACGGATAGACGAGAAACAACCCCGGGCCTTTGGTTCCGGACTGTAAACGCCCAAAGCGGAAGATCACCGCCCGCACGTATTCCTGCGTCATGCGGATCGACATCAGAATCAGGACGACCACCACGACCACCGCGACAAACACACCGCTCCCTATTACGCCTGCCATCTGCTTTTCTCCTTCGACGTACGCCGCCCCTGTCCGTTGGCGTCATCAGCCTATAGGGCCAGCATGATTATTGTAGATCAAGTCATGGCTTGCTGGCTGACCCCAATCGCCCTGCAAGCTGACGTTCGCCTGCCAGCCCGGCGATCAAAAAAACGCCCCCTGGCAACCTGCCTGAGAAGAGCGTTTCTGGAGTCAAATAGATGCTTACTCCCACCTACATCACCGGGACGCGCCCCCGGATGAGGTCATCATAGCACACGATTAGCTCGTCCATCATGGCGGGCCAGGACTGCGTCTCCGCGAACAGGCGCGCGTTGCGCCCCATGATCACGCGCTTGCGTTTTTCCGAGAGCACCGCGCGCACGCCGTCGATCATGCCGCGCACGTCGCCCACGTTGAACACATACCCGTTGACGCCGGGATGCACCATGTCGTCCACGCCGCCCACGCGCGAAGTGACCACCGGCAGGCCGGACGCCATCGCTTCGATCAGCACCAGCCCGAACGTTTCCATCGCCGAGGGGAAAACGAACATGTCCGCGCTGGCAAAAGCCGACCACAATTCCTCGCCGCGCAGATAGCCCATAAAGGTCGTCGGCGTGCCCGCGAAGCGCTGCCGCAGATCGTCATGCGCGGGACCATCGCCCACAATCGCCAGCCGCGTACCGGGCACGCGCTCCAACACGGTGCGGATCGAGTCGATCTGTTTTTCGTGCGAGAGCCGCCCCACGTAGAGCAAGATCGCGTCATCGGGGTGACCACTGCTCAAGCGGGCGCGCATCGCCGGGCTGGCGTGGCGCGGGTGGAACTGGTCCGCATTGACGCCTCGCCGCCACAGGCCGACATTCCGCACGCCGTGATTGAGCATATCTTCCTGTACCAGCCGCGATGGGGCCAGCGCGTAATCGGCGGCGTTAAAATTGGTGCGCGTGTACCACCACACCAGCGACTCCAAAAAGCCGAAGCCGAGGTAATGCATCATATTCGCCAGGTCGAGGTGGAACGACGCCAGCGTCGGGACGTTGAGCCGCTTGGCCATCATCATGCCGCCCGTACCGACCAGCGTCGGGTGAATGAAGTGGGCGATATCGGGCTTGAACTGTTTTACCTCGCGGTAGGTGCCTAATGTGGGTGGAGCAACTTTCAATTCGGGATATAACGGGAAGCGCAGCCCCGGCACCCCCACGACTTTGTTGCCCCGGTACTCGGTCACGTCTTCGCCAAGGCGAGGGGCCACCACCATGAATTCAATATCGCGCTGGATCAAGTGATCCATCAACAGCACCAAGACGGTCACAATCCCGTCGATCTTGGGCAAAAACGTCTCGGTAAACAGAGCCACACGCATACGCAGAGAATATCCTTTTAGCTGTTCGACCCCTGATGACCCACTCACTTCAGACGGCTGGCACACCTGACGCCAGCCTGAGACACCAGGGCGAACTATGGATTCATCTTATTTTATTAGGGATCACGCCCGATTGCTTGATGATCGCATCGGCTAATTCACCGGGTGCGGCCTCTGACGTGTCCAGGATAAGACTGTAAAAGGACGGGTCGCGATAATCCTCAAGCCCGTAGGTGTTCCGGTACTTCAACACATCGCGGCTATCGCGAAACTCAATGTCCTGTTTTGCCTGTTCTTTGGAGCATTTCTCCCGGCGGGCATACCGTTCTATGCGCGTCTCAAGCGATGCATAGCAGTAAACCCGAAAAACACGCTCCAAATCCCGGGTAAGCCAACCGGCCAAGCGGCCCTCAATAATAAGCTCCGACTCGCTTTCAGCGATAGAGCGCTGCCAGCGATCCACTTCCTGGTGCACACTGGCGGGCAAAAAACTCACCGCTTGAATGGAATTCCCCTGCGCCGCCGTGATTTCCCTGAATTTCTGACCGATGTTGGCCCGACGCCAGCCAGGGAGCTTTTCCATCAGGGCTTCGGCCACGGTACTTTTCCCGGTGGCAGCCTCTCCGGTGATCGTGATCACGCTGACGACCGCCTGCTCCCCATTGTCGGTATTCTTCATGATCGAATCTCGATCACCTGACTGTATTTTCTATATCTTCATCAACAATAACCCGCAACCGGGCTGCGCGTTGCGCGGTTTGTCACAACCTCTCCTGGAGATGCATATAGACCAGGGTCAGTGTAACAGAAGCAGGTTAAAGCAAGCCGATCGCGTGACTAAGCTTGAGGCAACGATGGGTAAACGGGCGTTAACGGACCACAGGGCGACCGCCGTCAGTCCAGGCTTTTTTCCATATAATGCCAGTGGCGGATTCCGAACACGAAGCGCGTGATCAGGCTGGAACGCGTGCGCGTGATGACCAATCCGGCTTTCTCGTAGACGTGAATCGCGCGCGGATTGGTGCCCGCGACCCACAACGTCAGTCGCGTGCAATCCTGGCTGCGCGCCCAGATTTCGGCGTGCGCCATCATCCGCTGGCCGACGCCCTGGCCCTGGATGTCGGACGCGACGCCGACGTCACTGATGTAGGCTTCGCCGGGCTCAGGATCGTGGCTGAACATCCACAGCAGGAAGGCCGCGCGCAGCGTCCGCATCAGGCCCAACTCGCGCACCAGCATACTCTCGAAGGCGCGGTTTTCCTGGGTCGTATGGTGCATCGGCTCGACCAGCAGCGTCCCGACGACGCGCCCATCGCGTTCCGCCACAAAGATGCCCTCGTACCCGCGCCGAACAGGGCCGGTATAGATCGCCTCAAGCAGCTTCTGGACCTTCTCAGCCCGGCGGCCAAAAATAATCTGCATTTTGTCGCTGAAGGCGTCTTGCAGAACAGCAGCAATACCGGGTAAATCAGCCGGACGTGCCGACCGAATATGGATCATTCTGTCCCCCCAGCAGCGCCAGCGCCAGCCCGACCGCGCCAACCGTGCTCATGTTGCGGATGCGCCCGCCCAACAGGGCCGCGCGTACCTCGTCGAGTGACAGCCACTGCTGCGTCATGATCTCGCTGGATTCGCGCTGCGGCTCGGTCACCTGACGTGCGCCGCGCGCCAGGAAGACATGCGAGCCACCGCAACCCCGGTTGCCATCGATAAAATAGCGGCCCAACGCCAGCCAGTCGTCCGCCTCGACGCCGGTTTCTTCACGCAGTTCGCGGCGCGCGCCCACTTCGGGCGCTTCGCTGCCGTCCAGATACCCGGCGGGCAGCTCCAACGACATCATCTGCGCCCCGTGCTTGTAATGTTCGATCATCATGACATGCCCGTCGGCGCTCACGGCGAAGACCTGCGCCCAGTCCGGCATGTCAATTCGGTAAAAATCCGGGATTTCGTGGCCGTTAGGCAGCCGCACATGCTCCGCGCTGACGCGCAGCCACGGCCAGCGGTCGAGCAGAAGCTGGCGCGAGAGAACCTCCCAGGGCTTGATCATGGAGCAGCCGCGCCAAGTCCCATCGCGACAAAATCGGCCGGCTCGACCCACGCGCCACCCACGGCCATCTCCCAGTGCAGATGCGCCCCGCTGGACCGGCCATTCAGGCCGCTCAAGCCGATCACGTCGCCCTGCCGCACCCACTGACCCGGCACGACGAGTTTTTCGGACAAGTGGGCGTAACCGCTGTAGATGCCCCAGCCGTGATCGATCAAAATATAGCCGCCGCGAATCGCCAGATCCTCGGCCAACATGACGCGCCCATTGGCGACCGCGATAACCGGAGTCCCGATCGGGACGCGGTAGTCCAGCCCGGTATGCCGCCGCCAGTAGGTCCCGTTGTACAGCCGCCACGTTCCGAAATAGCCGATCATCTCCGCCGTGCTGGCCGGAATAAACCCGGAATCAGCCCAATAGCGTTCGGGCGTCACGCGGTTCATGATGTTGAACAGACGGTCCATTTCCGCCTGCTCGACATCCGGTTCCAGCAGCGGAGCAAGCGAGGCCGACAACGTCACCTCGACGCTGCCAAAATTACCATAATTGACGTCGACCGGTTGGTCGATGCGTTCCGTAAAATCGTCGGTGTGGCGCACCCAAATCTGCATCGTATACGTGCCGACGTCTTCGTCCATGTCCGCAGAGATCAACCCGGTGAAACGGCTCCCGTCCGGGTAGAACAGGTAGACGCGATCCTGAAAGACCGCGCGCACATCGGCCAGATCGGTGCCGTTGACGTGGGCCAGGCCAACACGCCCCTGCCGTATCCACTGGAAATCAAGCGTGACGCTCACTGGGCTGGCCTGGTTCGGGCCTGCCGCCGCGATCAGGGGTGACACCAATGCGCTCAGAACAACCACCATGATGACGCCGCGCACAATCAGTCTTTTCAATGCTGGCCCCCGTGGGAGAATTATGATCATTCCGTCGTTAATGTTATGGGCTGGACGCGCCGCGCTTAATGCTGCGGTCCGACCTCGTGCAGCAGCGCTACCTGCCGCTGTTGAATCATCAAGGTGGTGAGCAGTGACGCGGTATTCCAGGCGTCATCGACGCCCCGGTGCGGAGTGCCGTCGAACGACAGATTCATCAGTCGCAACGACTCGGCCAGCCCGACCTCGGTGGGCAGCCCGTGCAGCACGGCCACCAGGTTCTTGACGTTGATATGCGTGTGTCCAAACGGATAAACCACGCTGCGCGCCGCGCACTGCCGTTCGAACAGATGGCGATCATAGTCGCCATAGCTGGCCCAGGCCCGGTTGCCTGATCCATACCGGCGGCGCAGAATATCACAGGCGGTCTCAAACGACACACCGCGCGCCACTGCGTCTGGCGTGAGCGAGGTCAGCTCCGTACAGAACGGGCTGATTTCCGACTGCTCCGGATGGACGAGAATACTTCGGCGTGCGAGCCGGTCTCCGGAATGGATGTCCAGCACGCACACCCCAATTTCGATAATTTCCGCTTCCTGACCTGGGGGCGGCTCGCTCTCCCAACAGGTCGCTTCGATGTCAATGACGATCAGTTTATCCAGTCTGCCTGTCACCGGTCGATCTCTGCTTCACATCACACTCAACCAACGATCCTGCAACACCATACCGCAACTGACACCTGTCGGTCAAGGGCCAGCTCGCGCAGGCCGCGCCCAGACCTTCTAACCCCTATCGCCCAGCCCTTTTCCCCGCGGGCGGAGAAAGAGGAGACGCCTCGCTTTTTCCCTCTCCGCTACGCGGGGAAGGAACGCCGCCCGTAAGGGCGGAAGGGGAGGGCTTGCTCCCTGACACAAGCGTTCAGGGGTTCATATCAGCCTTTAATTCGGCGGCAGAAAGACAACCGAATCCAGGATCGCCTGCAGCGGGGCGATCTGGTCAGCGAGCGCGCTAAACGGCTCGACCGCAGTGAAAAAGGCATAGCTGCCCTCGTCCACGCGCAGCGCGGCGAACCAGCCCGCCGTATCCGTCTCGCTATCGCACGACACCGCCGCGTAAAACGTCCCGACGCCCTCGTAAGCGCCGACGCGAAAGCTCATTTGTTGGTCGATCCCCAGGTTGCACGATTCCCCGATCAACGAGCCGCGCAGCAACTGGACTCCGTCGGCCCACAGGTTGTAATTCCCGCCGAAATCGACCACATTGGGGAAGCCCCAATATAAATAGACATACCCCGTGACGCCGCCGGGCAGCGGGCCAGTATAGACGGACAGCGGGATGCTGTGCACCTGACCATCAAACGCGCGGAACGGCACCTCAACGTGGACGGCTTTCCAGTCCTCAGGCAGCGTGATCTCCAGGGGCGGCGGCACGCCAGGCACGACTGCTGGCAGGTCGGAAGGCGTACCAGCGGGCAGCGTGGCCACCGGCGTTTCCGCGGCGGGTAAGCTGGTGGGCGTTACGGCGAGCGGCGGGTTAGTCGGCACGTTGGTCTGCGTTGGCAGCGGGGTTCGGGTCGCGCGACTGCCGGGCGTCGATGACGCAACAAACGGCGTAAACGTGACGGTCGGCGCAGGCTGCGTGCCGCTCACCATCGGGATCAGCGCGGTATCCCCGCTGAGATCGACCTGGGCGCGTAGAATCCAGCCCTGCGCCCCGTCGACGGCCGTCAGCAAAAAGACGCCGTCCGCCGTCTGCCCGAAGATGGGCACGCGCTCGCGCTGGAACAACGTGGTAAACGGCTCAGCATTTCGATCGGGCAGGGGAAACACCGGCGCGCGATCGACCGCAATCACCGCTTCGACGGCGCTCTGAGGGGAAGGCGTGGCCGCTTGCAGCGCCAGCCCGCCCGCTCCCGCAATCCCCACGCTGGCGAGCAGACCCAACGCGATCACGCCGGTTATCACCGCCCACAGCCCACGCCATCCCCGCTGGCGACTGCGCCGGGGCGATGCGGCGGCGGGGTGATGCTCCATCACAGGCTGCACAGCGTCCTCCCACATCCCTGCTGAGACCTTCCTTCCCAGACCGGATTGTAGCGCAGCGCTCCGCCCCTGACCAGATCGGCGGCGATCTGGGAATCCGTGAACATGCGGTTAGGTATGGAGAACGAAAGGAATTTCTTGAACGCCTGCGCCCACCGCTGGGTCGGTAACAGCGTGCGCGTAACCACTTTAGCCCGCACAGAGTTGACCTCTTTCTCTTTTATGGTACAATGCCCGCATAGTGGCGGCTTCAGTAAGAGCAGAGGTGCCGCCGATCTACCCATGACATACAGCGTTTCAGACGATTCTTCAGACCCTCCATTGCATTGCGCGCGCACATGGCAAAACCCCGGCGTCGAACGGCGCACGGCGTGTTTTGGTATGCGTCGATCCCCGCGAACACCTGCCTTCATCCTAGCTGTAAAGGTAAACCCCTGTGGACGATAGCTTAACCGGGCTGGTGGTGCTCGTCGCATTCATTGCGCTGAACGCCACGCTCAAACTGTCGTATGTGGCCCTCATTCACGCCCATCGATCGAAGCTCAAAGACATGGCCGAGGACGGTCAACCCCGCGCGATGCGGGCGCTGTCGCTGACAAATGACGCAACGCGCCTGCTGGCTTCGCAGCAGTTGGTCGATCTGCTGCTGCGCTTCGCGATCGCGCTGGTGGCGGCGGTGGCGCTTGTCCCGCCGCTGCGTGACGCCCTGGCGGGCGAAGTCGACGCGACAGTGGCCGCCGTCATCGCGTACGGCTGCGTGCTGCTGCTGGTCGCGATCGTGACGCTGGTCTTTGGCGAAATGCTGCCCACCAATATCGCCGTAGGGTATGCGGACACCATCGCCGTGCGCGTCGCCGGCCCGATCGATCTGCTGGCCTATCTGCTGGCCCCCATGCTGCGCCTGTTGCAGTGGATCAGCAACCAGTTCGCGCTGCCTTTCGTGGGCCGGACCTCCGGATCGTTCGTCACGGAAGAAGAGATCATGATGATGGTCGACGCCGGATCCGAGGGCGGCGCGATCGAAGATGAAGAAAAAGAGATGATCTTCTCCATCTTCCAGTTCGGTGACACGCTGGCCCGCGAGCTGATGGTCCCGCGCATCGACATGGTGGCGATGGACATCAACACGCCGCTGATGGATGCCGTCAAAACCATCGTGGAAGCCGGGCATTCGCGCATCCCGGTCTACGAGGAATCGATCGATCACATTCGCGGTCTGCTCTACGCCAAAGACCTGCTGCCGGTCTGGCGCGACGGGTATCCCGATCGCCCGATCCGCGATCTGCTGCGCCCGGCGCATTTCGTGCCGGAGTCGAAGAAAGCGGTCGATCTGCTCACCGATTTGCAGCAGCGCAAAATCCACCTGGCGATCGTCGTGGATGAATATGGCGGGACGGCGGGGCTTGTCACGCTGGAAGACCTGATCGAAGAGATCGTCGGGGAAATTCGCGACGAGTACGACGTGAACGAAGAAGAAATCTACCAGCAGGTCGGCGAACACGAATACATTTTCGACGCCGGGATCGATCTCGACGACTTCAACCGCAAGCTGGACGTTGAGCTGCCCACCGCCGAAAGCGATACACTCGGCGGCTATGTCTACAGCAAGCTGGGTAAAGTGCCGGTGACCGGAGAAATAATCGACGACGAAAATCTGCACCTGGAAGTGCTCAGCGTTGACGACCGGCGCATCCGCAAAATCCGCGTGATCTACACGCCGCCGGAGGAACTGCTCGAACCGACCGACATCCGCGACGAACCGGCAGCCGCCCCTGATTGAAGAGCAGCCCTGCACACCATTTCGCAGGGCATCCGCCTGTGGTTATAGCCGCGCCTGGACCGCCTCGCTGCGCAGCTCGCGCAGGGCGTCCGCCGCGATCCAGCGCGCCGCTTTCGAATCGATTTGCTGCATAGCCTCTGCCGTCTGGATCGCCCGCGTGTTGAGCGCGCGGCTACGCTTGCCGATCTGGCGCAGCGCCCAGTTGACCGCCTTCTTGACGAAGTTGCGCTCGTCGGTCGCACCCGCGATCAGGCGCGGCCAGAACGGCTCGAAATCGGCGTCGGTCATACCTTTCTTGCCGACGGCCAGCCGCGCCATCAGCACGTAGCCCGCCCGCTTGACGAATTCCTCGTCGCGCTCGCTCCACGCCAGCGCCTTACTGTGGGCCAGCGCCCCCATACGGTCGAACAGGTTGCCGAGACACTGATCGCACAGATCCCACGAGTTGAAATCCTCGACCCAGCGATCCATCTGCTGCTCAGTGACCCACTTGGGCCGGTCGATCATCGTCGCCAGGATACGCGCTTCGTGCTTACCGGACTCCCAAAGTTGATCCGCCAGCGCGTGATCCGGCCCGATTTCTTTGGCCAGGGCGCGCAGCGTGGGGATGTTGATCCCGTAAGCATGGTCGGGGTTGATGCCATAACGCGCCATGCCCGTCACGGCGTCCGAGTTGGCCAGCGCTTGCAGCCGCTCTAATACCTCGTCGCGATTCATGAAAGCCCCTCGTGAATGATCATCGCCATGCAAACCGTCACCAGCGCCTGGCCCATCCGGGCGTTATGATCGGCTCAAACACCTGATCGTTGAAATCGGCGATCGGGACGACATCCGGCCCGTAGCCGTCCGGCAGCACGGCATACAAGCAGCCCGCTCGCGCCAGGACCAGCCGCCCGCGTTGATCCCAATCCGCCCACTCGACTCCTTCCAGCAGCACGTCCTCGCCCCCAAGCAGCGCATATTCGAACCGGTACGGATCGCCGTAAGGAGCCGGATCGTAGCCGTAAAGAGTCATTTCGAGTTGATATCGTCCGCTGGGATCGGGCTTGCGCCAGACCGGCGGATCGCCGCTGTAGCCCCACATGATGCGCCCTTCATGCACAACCGTCCAGCCGTCGCGCACCAGGCGCTTGCCGTAGATGGGAAAATCCTCGCCGCCGCGCTCCTCGCTCGGCCTGACGCGCAGCCGTTTGGGCGGCAGAAAGCGCGGATGCGGCTCGGCTTCGCGGGGCCAATGATTGAGCCAGACCGTGCGATCGTCCAGAAACAAACCGCCGCCGTTCCAGGCGTCGCCTTTGGGCCACAGCGCCAGCGCGGTCAGGTAGGGTGGCTTGCTGATCGCGGTCCATGTTCGAGGGATAGTCGGATCGCCGTTCGCGCCGTGCCTCCCCGCAAAATAGATAAACAGCGATCCGTCCGGCGACAGGTCGCAGCGCCGCGTATAAATGTGCCCGTGAAACCACTGCCCACCCTCGAAACGATCCTCGGCGGTATTCCAGGCGATCAACCGCACCCAATCGCTGGGTCCGCGTCGTAGGATCACAGCGGCGGGCGCTTTGCGCGCCAGGATGACAAATAACCGCGCGGGGTGATCGGTCGGGCTGTTCATCGTACTATCTCGGCTTCCTGTCGTTCACGGATTCCCTGCTAGAATTGTACTGGCAAATTGTCCGCCCACCACCCTGGAGCCATCATGCCCGATTCAGACTTTATCCCGCTCGCGTTTCACTCGTACCCGCCAGACGAGATGCAGCAGCGCGCCGCCGACTTCTATGCCGAGATGCGGACGCGGCGCACGGTCCGCCAGTTTTCGGATCGCCCGGTGCCGCGCCCGATCATCGAGGACTGCCTGCGCACGGCTGGGACGGCTCCCAGTGGGGCCAACAAGCAGCCCTGGCATTTTGTCGTGGTGAGCGAGACCGCCGTCAAGCATCGCATCCGCGAGGCGGCTGAAGCCGAGGAGCGCGAGTTCTACAACCGCCGCGCGCCCCAGGATTGGCTGGACGATCTCGCACCGCTGGGCACCGATCCCAACAAGCCGTTTCTGGACAGCGCGCCCTACGTGATCGCGGTCTTCGCGCAGCGCTATGGGCTGCTGCCAGACGGCAGCACCACCAAGCATTATTACGTGCAGGAATCGGTCGGGATCGCGGTCGGACTGCTGATCGCGGCGCTGCATCACGCCGGGCTGGCGACGCTCACACACACGCCCAGCCCGATGGACTTTCTCGCGGAGATTTTGGAACGTCCCGCCAACGAGCGCGCCTATCTGCTGCTCGTGACCGGCTATCCCACCGAGGATGCGACGGTGCCCGCCATCACGAAAAAACCGCTGGGCGAAATCGCAACCTTTATATAAATACTATTAATAGGGCACGCTGTCACATCGCCGACCTAAAAAGGAGCACAATTCTCATGCCCGCTCACGACACGGTACGCTACCCGATCGAACGCTACCTGAATGTGCGGGGGGTGGCGTCTCCCGTCTATTTTTCGGATGGCTCTCGGCTGGCCTTTCTTTCCGACATCACCGGCGTATCCCAGGTGTGGGCGGTGGACATTCCCGCGCCGGGTGAGCCGCCGCGCTGGCCCGACCAGCTAACCTTCGACTCCGAGCGCGTGGTCTGGGTTCGCACCGCACCCGCCCCCGGCGACTCACGCGTGTTCTACGCGCGCGACCAGTCCGGCAGCGAGAAAATGCAGTTGTTTGTGCTCGATCCGGTCACCGGGCAGGAAACGGCGCTCACCGCGGGTTACGAGAGCGCGATGCACCTGCCTTGCGACGTCTCCCACGACGGTACGCGCGTGCTGTACGCGGCCAACCGCCGCGTTCCCGGCCTGTTCGACCTGTACGATCAGCCGGTCGATGGTCCGGCGCGTCTGGTCTGGCAGAACGAGCAGCCCGGTTTCGTCTCGGCGGTCTATTCGCCGGACGACAGGCAGGCTTTGGTACGCCTCATGATCAGCTCATTCGAGCACACGTTGATCGCGATCGATCTGGCCACGGGTGCGGCGCGACCTCTGACGCCCGACTCCGGCGGTCCGGTGCGTTACGAAACGCCGTGTTTCAGCGCCGATGGCCGCGTACTTTACGTGCTGACCGACCGGGAGTCAGATTTTATGGGGCTGGCGCGGCTGGACCTGGACACACTGGCATGGGAAACGCTCGTCGCGCCGGAGTGGGATATTGAAGGGATCGTGCCGTCGCCGGATGGCCGCTGGCTGGCCTATGCGGTCAACGCGGATGGCGTTTCAGACCTCTATATATATGACACGCACAGCGGCGCATCCGAGCGCGTGCCCGCGCTGGACCGCCCCGGCATCGTGACCATGCTCGGGGAATTACAGGTGTGTTTTTCGCCAGATGCGCGGCAGGTGGCGTATATGAGTCTGCTGGCGACACGGTCGGGCGACATTTGGATCTGGGATCGGGATCTGGAAACCGCCCGGCCAGTCACGCGCTCGGCACACGGTGGCCTGCCGCTGGAATTCGTTCGTAGCGCCAGAGTTGATCCATTATCCAACCTTCGACACCGCCGACGACGGCACACCGCGTACCATTCCCGCGTGGCTGTACCGCCCACCAGACAATTCAGATCAGCTGGCGCCGGTCGTCGTGCTTGTGCACGGCGGGCCGGAGAGCCAGTCGCGGCCGCTGTTCTTCCCCTACATCCAATATATCGTGAATCATGGCTACGCGGTGCTGGTGCCCAATGTGCGCGGCTCGACCGGCTATGGCAAAGAGTACAGCCATCTCGATGATGTGGAAAAACGCATGGACTC
Source organism: uncultured Chloroflexia bacterium (assembly GCA_963826505.1). Taxonomy (GTDB): domain Bacteria; phylum Chloroflexota; class Anaerolineae; order Aggregatilineales; family Aggregatilineaceae; genus CAWGXG01. The sequence goes on along the minus strand of CAWGXG010000007.1, from coordinate 721,625 downwards.
GGTGGCCGATCTCGCGTACGCGGCCCACTGGCTCAAACAGCAGCCGGGCATCGATGGCGATCGCATCGTGGTTTACGGCGGTAGTTACGGCGGCTTCATGGTGCTGTCGGCCATGACCACCTACCCGGAGCTGTGGGTGGCGGGCGTCGACATCGTCGGGATCAGCAGTTTCGTCACGTTTCTGGAGAACACGAGCGACTACCGCCGCGCCCACCGCGAGGCGGAGTATGGCAGTCTGGCGCATGACCGCGCTTTCCTCGAAAGCATCTCGCCGATCACGCACGTCGACCAGATAAAAGCGCCGCTGATGGTCATTCATGGCGCGAATGATCCACGCGTGCCGCTCAGTGAGGCGGAGCAAATGGTCGCGGCGATCAAGACGCGCGGCGTGCCGGTAGAATTCATGGTCTTTGACGACGAGGGGCACGGCCTCATGAAGCTGAAAAACCGGCTGGTGGCCTATCCGGCGATTGTGGATTTCCTGGATCGCACTGTGGGGAAATAAGTGCTGTTTGGTCCTGCTTTTCTGCTACGCCGACGGACCGCCCAAATCGGTACGCTCGATGTGGAGCGTCATCAGCACTTCCTGCCGTTCTTCCGGCGTACCAGGATTGAGCAGCACCGCTCCGCGCTCGGCGTCCTCGAATTTATACAGCGTCTTGACGCGCTCCGCGAGACGCGCGACCAGCGTCGCGGCGAAAGCGTCCACCAGCGCCGTTGAATCGCTCTCGGGGCCGCCCGCGCGCGTCAGGATCGTAAAACGCGCTTCCTCCGGCGTGCCGATGAAATCATTGGGCGTGCCGAATTCAGTGAGCGCGCCGGTTAACACCTGGGCGACCAGTCCCAGCGCCTCGTCCGCCGCCAGAAATCCGTATGCTTCGCGGAACGCGCTAAACCCCTTGACACGGATGTCCAGGTGATGCCAGCCCGCCGCGTCCAACTCGTTCAGCCGCCGCAGCTCGGCTGCGATCAGGGGGCCGGTCGGGAAGTCCGGTACGCGGCTCGTGCAGGTGATCGCGCGTGGCCCGGCGGATCGATCCCTCGACCCGCAGGCGCAGTTCCTCAATATCAAACGGCTTGGTGATGTAATCGTCAGCGCCCAATTCCAGGCCCGCCACTTTGTCGGCGCGGGCGTCGCGCTGCGTCAGGAACATGATGGGGATGTACTTGGTCAGAGTCGTGGTCCGCAGCGCGCGGCACACGTCGAACCCGGTCATATCGGGCAGCATCACGTCCAGCAGGATCAAGTTAGGGAAGCGGGCGCGGCTCAACGCGATGCCCTCGCTGCCCTCCTCTGCCTGGAACACGACGTAGCCCAGACTCACAAAATAGGTGGCCAGCATTTCGTGCAAATCGACATCGTCTTCGATGATCAACAACCGCTTTTGTGCCATCGTCTCTCTGCCTCCGCACGCTGCCGCCGGGCATCGTCACTCCAACACATGGATCAGTGTACCAGAAAAGACACGCGCTCTGAAATAGCATTTTGGTCGGATGCCAGCCGGTGAGCGTAGGTCAGGCGTCGATCAGACGTGCGCCGCCCGTCCAATCAGTCCAATGAGGCTGGAGTACACTACATAAGCATTGAACCACTTCAACGGAGATTACGATCTATGTACGCCACACCCCAACCGTTCGCCCCTGCCCACCCGCCCACGTCAGCACGGCGCGCCCGTTCGCTGGAGCCGCCGGACGCTGTGGCTGGCCGCGTCTGGCTTTTTGACGCTGGGCGTCATCCTGACCATGGGGGTTTTTGTGCTGCTGGTCACTGTACCTCTCGCCCACTGAGGCCACGCTCCCGACTGGGTCCAGCGTGGCGGGAGTGCCGGTCGGCGGACAGACGGCCGAACAGGCATCGACCACGCTCACCCAGGCCGCGCTGACCTCACGCGCCGTGCGCCTGACGGATGGCGATCGCCAGTGGTCGCTGACGCTGGATGAACTGGGCGTCGGGGTAGACATCCCCCAGACTGTCGCCGCAGCGCAGACCGCGTCGGATGGCCAGGACATCACCCCGGCCTACACCATCGACCTGACCCGTACCCAGAACGCGCTGATCGCGCTCAGCGATCAGGCGAACATCGCCGCCGTGCCGGGGCAGGCAGGCCGCGCGATGGACATCCCGGTCATGCTCAACCGCTTGCACACCAATCTGGCGGGCGAATTGGACGACGGCATCTTCGAGCTGAGCATGATCGACATTCCCGCGCCGGAGCCGGAGCCGTCCACGCAGTACAGCGGCGTTACGACGACGCACATCGTCGAGGCCGGACAAGAACTGGGTCTGATCGCCAAGCTCTACGACGTCTCGATCGGGGATATCGTCGCGCTGAACGGCATCAGCAATCCGGATCTGCTCTACGTCGGCCAGGAGCTGACGATCCCGGCGGCGGGCGTGTATACGCCCAGCGCGGCGGACGCCCCCGCGCCGCCCACGACGAGCGGCAAGGCGATCGTCGTCTCGACCGAGAACCAGCGCATCTACGCCTATGAAAACGGCCAGCTCGTACATTCGACGCTCGCTTCGACCGGCCTGCCCGCGACTCCGACCGTGCAAGGGGATTTCAGCATCCTGCGCAAGTACACAGCCACCGACATGAGCGGCCCGGATTACTTCCTGCCCGCCGTGCCCTACACCATGTACTTCTACCAGGGCTACGGCATCCACGGGACGTACTGGCACAACGCCTTTGGCCGCCCGATGAGTCACGGCTGCGTCAACCTGCCCACGCCCGAAGCCGAATGGTTCTTCAACTGGGCGGACGTCGGCACGCCGGTGCGCGTGATCTGAGAAGCAGTCCCACAGAGAAAAACAAGAGAAGGACGGGAGAGCACGGGGAAAAGCGGTAACTCTGTGCTCTCCTGCTGTGCATCGCCCGCGCTCCCAACCCCTGGTATACTTGGGTCGCGACCGTCCTTGCAGCCCAGGAGCGACATCATGCGCGAGTTCGTTTCAGAACGGGTCAAAGCCGTTCCCCCTTCCGGAATCCGTAAATTCTTCGACATCAGCGCCACCATGACGGATGTGATCTCGCTCGGCATTGGCGAACCCGATTTCGTCACGCCGGACGCTATCCTGCGCGCCGGGATCGACTCATTGGAGCATGGCGACACCCACTACACCAGCAACAGCGGCACGATCGAGCTGCGCCGGGCCATCACCCGCTACTTGCAGCGCCTGTACGCTATCGACTACCACCCCGAGCAAGAAATCCTGATCTCGGTGGGCGTGAGCGAAGCGCTCTACCTGATCCTGAACGCCGTCTTGAACCCCGGTGACGAGGTAATCGTCCCGCAGCCGTGTTTCGTTTCCTACGGGCCAGAAGTGGTATTCGCGGGCGGTGTGCCGGTCGTGATCGACACCTCAGTCGCCAATGATTTCCAGGTGACGGGTGCCGAAGTCGAGGCCGTCATCACACCGCGCACCAAGGCGATCTTGATCGGCTATCCCAACAATCCCACCGGGGCCGTGATGACGCGCGAGCGCCTGTTGGAGATCGCCGCGCTGGCCGAAAAACACGATCTGCTGGTGATCTCGGATGAAATTTACGACCGGCTGGTGTACGGCATCACGCACACCCATTTCGCCACGCTGCCGGGGATGCGCTCGCGCACCATCGTCTTGGGCGGCTTCAGCAAAAGCCACGCCATGACCGGCTGGCGTCTGGGTTACGCCGTTGGTCCCGCCGACCTGATCGCGGCCATGCGCAAAATCCACCAGTATACGATCATGTCCGCGCCGACCACCGCGCAGATCGCCGTGGCCGCGACGCTAGAGAACGTCGAAGACGACGTGGAAGCCATGCGCAGCGAGTACGACCGTCGCCGCCAACTGTTGGTCAATGGCCTTAACCAGTTGGGGCTGGCCTGTTTCGAGCCGCGCGGGGCGTTCTATGCCTTTCCCAACATCGCCGCCGCCGGGATGGACGAAGCTACCTTTGCCGAAACGCTTTTGCACGAAGAACGTGTTGCCGTGATTCCGGGCAGCGCGTTTGGAGCTTCTGGGGTAGGGTTTGTGCGCGCCTGCTATGCGACCAATTACGACAAAATCGAAGAGGCGCTCGAACGCATTTACCGTTTCATGCAGCGGCACGGGTAGACCCGGCCACTGGCATCACGAGGAAAGTTGCACAACCTTGCATTTTGTCTCAGAATTCATGTCTGGATCACCAAAAACGCAAGCGTTATCCGCGAGGAGTGCAAATCGTGGAATCTGACGAACGCCAACATATTCTGACGACGCTCAACCAGATCATGACGCAGCGCACCCAGGCGACAGACTCGCTTGATCGCGTGCTCAAAGAGTTCAGCGGGCGGCTGTTCACCGCGCTCGAAGCGGTCCTGACTTCGATTGCCGCGTCGGGCATTCCGGGGATCGGAAAATGCCGGCGGTTGGTGCCGCCGGGCGGTGAGGGCCGTGAAGGCTTCCAATTGTTCATCGAAGACTGGAGTATCATCTTTATGCCGCTGCGCGGCTATGCCCGGCCCAATCTGCAAGACGAGCCGCGTATCCCGCCGTTTCAGTTCAAAGAGGAGTGCGGGCGCATCGCTGTTTTTCTGACCGACGACCCACACGGTACTGCCTTTTACGATTTTCTCGTCTTCCAGGACGAGTCCTGGTTCGCCTGGGGCTATGGCTGGCCCAAACAGCAGGCCCATATCGATCACACAGACTTCGAAGGGCTGGCACTGGACCTGATCCACAGTTTCGTTAAGGACATCTTCGTGACCTGGGACCCACGCGACGGCACCATCCTGGCCACCGCAATCGATCCGAAAAAGCGCTGCTATATCCATGGTCTGCCCGGCGAAGAACGCCAGGGAGGCTAGAGTTTTGGTGGGAGTCTGACTGGCCAACCACACCGATTTTGATGCGCCCATCTTCGTGATGGGCGTTTGTTTTAAAGGGTTCTAGGTTGGCCTAGAAGCGAGTCATGGGATGAATGATAGAACACATTTTCGGAATCGGACGCTGATCGGCTTCCAAATTCACAGATTGCGAATGAACTCGCAAATCTTAAAGTTTCCAGGATTCTTGGAAATTTTAAGGTTGGAAACCTGCGATTTATCCCACATATACCAAAAAACGGTAGATTTGGACGATTCCGCGACCTGAGACGCCAGATATAGCGATTACACGCGATAAGAGTCAACAACTGACTCAGTTTGGGGCGGTGATCGCGTTTACAAACTCGGACTCAACTCAGCCAAATCTTAAAGAATCGAATTCTTTAAGGTTCAAGGCTTGAATCTGATTGAGAGTCAGCGCATAGTTTGTTAAAATGATTTTGCAATCAGTTAGGGGTGGCAGTACTCACACACGAGCACACTCCATCACATCCGCGAATTCAATATCGGTAATCCTACATAATACGATACGGTTTAAACCCTTGCAGGGTGACGTTTCTGCCCGTGTGCACCCTGCCCTATGAGTTTATTGTCTTTAGCGACTGTTGAGGCGAAGTCTGATGCTGACTCCCAAAGAGGCATGGCAAGCAACCCTCGGCCAGATGCAGCTCCAACTCAACCGGGCCACATTTGACACCTGGCTCAAAGGAGCCGAACTGGTGGCCCACGAAGACGGAGAGTTCGTTGTCCGCGTGCGGCACGCCTACGCCAAAGATTGGTTAGAAAAACATTTACAACCGCAAATCGCACAGACTTTAGGCGCTATCGCCGATCGTTCGGTCAAACTCAATTTTGTAGTTACTCCGCCGGTCAAGCTCAATAATACGCCAACGGCCGGGCCGATCTTCGCTGCACAAGCTCAGCCGGAAAGCACGCCCGCCGAGGCTGACGCCGCACCGGTCCAGGCAGAGGCAACGCCGCCCAGCCATCCAGTAAAACCAGCCACGCCTGCGCCGATCGCTCCGATCGATCAGGCCGCCGATCAAACCGTAGCACCGTCCGATCCCAGCGCGGACATCCCAGCCGCCCAGCCTGCGGTTGAACCCGCGCATGCGTCGGGCGGCGGCCCTGCGACTACACCCGCCGTGCCCGAACCCGCGCCTAGCACTTCGGATCAAACGCCGGTCAAGCCTGCCGTTGCAGCCGAAGCCTCTTCCGTCACAGCCCAGCCTCAAGCGGAGGCGAACGCTCAGCCGCAGGCCGCGCCTCGCACGGATTATTCAGAATGGGATCCGCGCGTCAGCGATGTACACAGCACGCCGCCCACCGAACCAACTACCGTAGTGCCATTCAATCTCAACTACACCTTCGAGACATTTGTCAGCGGGCCGAGCAACCAGTTCGCCCACGCCGCGGCCAAAGCCGTCGCGGAAGCGCCCGGCAAAAAGTACAACCCGCTGTTCTTGCACGGCGGCGTTGGCCTGGGCAAAACACACCTGCTGCATGCTATCGGGCAGGCCAGCCAGGCGGCAGGACGGCACGTGCTCTACGTCACGGCGGAGATGTTCACCAATGATACCGTCGCGGCGATACGCAGCCACACCACCGAAGAGCTGCGCGCGCGCTATCGCACCGCCGATGTGCTGTTGGTGGACGATATCCAGTTCATCGCGGGCAAAACGAGCACCGAAGAAGAGTTTTATCACACCTTCAACGCGATTGTGGGCCACGGTGGTCAGATCGTCGTCGCGGGTAACCAGTCGCCCAACCAGATGACCAGGCTCGATGACCGGCTGCGCTCGCGCTTCGACGGCGGGTTGCTGGCCGACATCCAGACGCCCGAAGTCGAAACCCGGCTCGCTATTCTGCGCATCAAATCGACGGCGCGCGGGGCGGCCCTCCCCGAAGATGTGGCCAGCATCCTGGCGCACCACGCCACCCAAAACGTGCGCGAGCTGGAAGGGCTGCTCACCCAAATCCTGGCGCGGGCCACGCTCACCGGCCAGCCGCTGACGGTCGCCCTGGCCGAGCAGGTGGTCAACCGCAGCACGCCCCAGCCGCACCGCCATGCGGTCGATCTCAACGACGTACTCGAGGCGACGGCCACCTATCACCAGCTTTCACTCGATGAACTGATGAGCAAGCGCCGCACCAAAGACGTCGTCCGCGCCCGGCAGATCGCCATGTATCTGGCGCGCGAACTCACCGAAGCCTCCTTCCCGCAGATCGGCGCGGCGATGGGGGGACGCAATCACACCACTGTCCTACACGGGTACCAGAAGATCGCTGAAACGCTCGGCTCCGATCAAACGCTCCAGCACGATCTCAGCGATCTGCGGCGCAAGATTCAGATGTATCCCAACAACTGATACCCACGTTTCCCACAGCACCTACCCGGCGCGCCCTGGTTATCCACAGAGTGCGCTGTTTTTTTGTTCTCCGGCGGCCCAGACTTCACCGCATAACCCGGTGTGCATAACTGTATGCCGGTTATCCACAGGCGTGTGGTCCGCGCGGGTTTTAACATGGGGCCACACACGTTATCCCACACCGCATATGTGGCGGTACGCGGTCCATGCGAAGGCCTACCCATGCGGATCACGAGGAGTCGGCGGAGAGGACTCTTAGGCGGGCAATTTTCCCTGTTTAGCCGGGGCAAAGATTCGCTGTGGATAACGCCCGCGGGCTGTCCACAGCCTGTGAGTCCAGCGGTCGCCCGATAATGATCCGATCCAGATGTGGGGGTGCCCAGACCACCGCCGCCCACATGCGGAAGGCAGTTGTGGGGGCCGATTTCTACAAACACAGGGGGTGTGCATGGAGTCGACAAGTGTGGGGAGTTGTGCACACGGGGTGTGTATAGATCGTTTCCCGCACGTGGGATTCTTGCGGGAAATATGCAGACTGATTCCACCCATCACCAACCAGATATGGGATTCAGCACCGGATTCGATCCACCTGATCAGATGAGAAAGCCAGGTTATGCACATAGGCACAGCCTCTACGACTATTACTATTTTTATTTAGTCATCTAGAGAGGGAATTATCTATCAACAGAGCCGGTCCACCTTGCCCTGAATTGCCGTGCCCACCGCTATCGTGTAGGATCACGATCAGGTGATGGGTCAGACGGCTTAGGGCTTCATGGGGGTGAGACTATGTCAGCCAACCCACAGGACAGCATTGCAGACTATCGTCAGGAACTCCAACGGTTGAACCGGATAGTCGAAGTCAGCCTCGCTATCAACTCAACGCTAGAACTGCGCCTGCTGTTGTCTGTCATCATGGATGCCGTAGCCGAGATCACCAGAGTCAAAATCGGCGTCTGTACTGCTTTACGACGAAAAAACGTCGCAACTGCATTTTATGGCCATCGCAACCCACAGCGCCGTAGCTAAAGATCTGCTGCCGATCCCTGTCCCTCTGGAAGGCAGCCTGGCGGGGGCAATCCTGCGCGAAAACCGCGCGATCGTGTTGGATGATGTGAGCAAAGATCCGCGCCACTTCCGCAACACCGATGATCAGGTAGGCTTCGACACGCGCTCGCTGCTGGGCGTGCCCATGCGCTACAAAGACCAACCCCTGGGCGTGTTGGAAGCTGTCAACAAAAAAGCGGGACGCTGGCAGGATGAGGACCGGCGCAACATGTTGATCCTGGCTTCTCAGGCGTCGATTGCCATCAAAAATGCCCAGATGGTCGAGCAGCTACAGCGCGCCTTTGACGAGCTTGACCAGCTCGACAAGCTCAAAAACGACTTCATCGCGATCGCCTCGCACGAGCTGCGCACGCCATTGAGTGTCATCCTGGGCTATGCGACGTTTCTCAAAGATGACGCCCAGGGCGAAGTCAGCGCGCACGCCAGCGCCGTGCTCAACAGCGCGCTGCGCATGCGCAATCTAATCGAAGATATGACCAACCTGCGCTACCTCAAGCTGGGCGAAGCGGAGATTAAGCGCGAGCACCTGCCGCTGGCCGCCGTCTTCCAGGCGGCGCAGAATGACGTGCAAGGGCTGGCCGACGCAAAAGGGCACACCTTCACCGTACAAGCGCCGGAAATCAGCCTTGTGGTGGTCGTGGACCGCATCAAATTCGGCATGGCGCTCACCAACCTGTTGATGAACGCGATCAAGTTCACGCCCAGCGGCGGGCAGATCAGCCTGACGTATGAGCGCCAGCCCGGAGCGATCTGGATTCGCGTGAAGGATACCGGCGTCGGGATTCCGCCTGACCAACTCGAGCACATCTTCGAAGAGTTCTACCAGGTGGAAGATCACATGACGCGGCGGCATGGCGGCATGGGCATCGGACTCTCGATCGCGCGCGCGCTGGTCGCGGCGCATGGGGGACACCTGTGGGCCGAAAGCGAAGGGACGGGACGCGGCAGCACGTTTATCATCAACCTGCCGCTGATCTCCTGAGCGAGGTCGCCTCGGTTACGCCATGGGGTAATCCAGCAGCATGACTTCGAGCGCCAATCGCGTGTTGGCGTTTTTTCCCAGAATGTCGATGGTGTGTCGTGTGGCGGCCAGCGCGCGTTGCAGCGCGTCGGTGGGCGTCGTCTGCGCCAGGAACGAGATCGGATCGCGGTGATCGTAGTTGGTGATCGGCGCGCGACTCCCGGCGGCCATGATCACCACATCCCGCCAATACCCCAACCAGATTTCCAGCCAGGGCAGCAGCGCCCCTTTATCCTGCGGGATCTGCTCCACCAGGGCGAACCGCTGGCGGCGCGTGCCGTGCAGCGCCTGTCCCAACATTTCCAGCGCCTTGTCGCGCAGTTCGAGCATACCCGGATCGTCCAGCGCGTTGATGGCCCAGCCGATGCGCCCGCCGGAAAGCTGCGCCAGGGTCCGGGCGAGGTCCTGGCGCGCGTTCCACTGCCATTCCAGGGCTTCACGCACCGTCTTGACGGGCAGCGGACGCAGTCGCATGGGCTGGCAGCGGGACAGGATGGTCGGCAGCAGCCGATCGGGCGTGCTGGCGGTGAGAATCAAGACCGCGTCCGGCGAGGGTTCCTCCAGTGTTTTGAGCAGCGCATCCTGCGTGACCGGGCGCGCGTCGTCGAAGCGATCCAGGATCGCTACGCGGCGGCGCGCTTCATAGGGACGCAGGGCGAGCACGCTTTGAAGATCGCGTATCTGGTCGATCTTGAGCGCGCCGCCTTCTGTCTCAGCGGACACGATCCTCACATCCGGGTGCGCGTCTTTGAAGGTGAGCTTGCAGGCGCGGCACTCGCCGCAGGGCGGCGTTTCGCCCGTGCAGATCAGCGCAGCAGCGAAGGCGCGCGCCAGCGTCATTTTGCCGATGCCCTCCGGCCCCGTGAACAGGTAGGCGTGCCGGATGCGCGCGTGCTGGATGGCGCGATCGAGGTGCTCAACGGCCCAATCGTGGCCGATGACCGGCCAGTGGTGGTGCTCGGACGCCATCGCTGTTCCTCTGCTCTCCGGGTTAGAATCCGATCCAGTTCTGCGGATTCATGGCGTTGAAATTCGCATCGCGCACTTCGAAGTGCACATGCGGCCCGGTGCTGTTACCCGTGCTGCCCACCGCGCCGATCACCTGGCCCGCGCTGACCTGCTGGCCGCAGCGCACGCCGGTGCGGGACATGTGCCCGTACAGGCTGAAGGTCGAGCCGTGCGCGATCACGACGACGTTGCCGTACCCGCCATCGCTCCAGCCGGAATACACCACCGTACCGTCACCCGCCGCGTAGATCGGATCGCCGATGCTGGCCGCCAGGTCGACGCCGGTGTGACCGCCGGGCGTGAAGCCGCGCATCCAGGTGTAATTGCCCAACGGACGCGTATAGGGCGGGCTGCCGCCGTGTACGTCGGCGGTGCATCCCCACAGCGTATACAACCCGCTGACCGTGTCTGCCGTGCCAGTACTGCCGGTCCCGCTGCTGATCGGCCCTTGCAGGAACAAGGCGCGCTCGGCTTCGCCGCCAGGCACGACGATCCACATGCCTTCCGGGAGCACGGTATCCGGGATCGAGCCAAACAGGTCGTTATATTCCGAATCGATGATGACGTAGGGGTCTACCCCGTATTTCTCGCCCAGGGCCGCGATCGTGATCGGCTCCGTGACTTCATAATAGACGCCGTCCACGGGCAGGATATTCAACTGTACGCCGGGTCGCAGCGGGCTGTATTTGCTGCTCTTGTTCGACCAGATCAGCGTGTAATAGTCTTCCAGGTTGAAGTGAGCCGCGATGCTTTCCAGCGTATCCCCATCCGCGACGGTGTACTGCTCGACGCGCGTGCGGCCTGTCCCCTTCAGCAGCGTGAACGGCGCGCTGCTGCGCTGCACCACGCCGACCGGAGGATTGCCGGGGGCGGGCGTCAACAGGGCCGCGGCGATTTCCTCAGCGGCGGCGGTGGGGAAACCTTGCGCGACGGCTTGCCCCGCTTCGGGCTGCGGCGCGATCGCCAGGGTCGCCGACGGATTCGGTGGGTGGCAGGGTGGTCGCGGTAGCAGCAGAGAGGGTAGGTGCTGGCGCAACGCTTGGCACGGCTTGCGCGATCGGCACCGTGTAATCAATGGGCGGTGGCGAGTCGTCGCGGCTGTTGGCCCAGATGATTCCGGCTACCCCCAGCATGCCCAGCGCGCCGATCACGATCAGCACGGCGGCGATGTTGCGCCGCGCGTGGGAGGGCTGGACCGGTTTGGGCGGCCATTCGTCGCTGAGAAAGTTCGGTGCGCGGCGCGAGGGCGAAGTGTCGTCGACACGGACGGGCGGCTCTTCGGCGCTCAACCGGATGTCCAGCCGGGTCGACCGGCTGGGCGGGGTATCGTCCGCCTTGATAGGTGGTTCGTCGGCGCGCAGCCGGTCGTCGAGTGACACGAACGTATAGCGGTCGGATTCTTCTGGGGTGGTTTCTGGTTGGTCGATCATACAATAAGGCTCCACATCCACGCGATCACATGACACCCCCCTACGGGCCGGGATCGTACCGCACGCCATGCAAACGCGCAATCGGGGTCAAAAGTTGATTTTCCCAAAAAGTGAGCGCATCGGCGGGTGTTTTACGTAGTTATGTATAGTGTGCAATGGTGGAGAAATGGCAAAAGGCAATGAGGAAGCAAGCGCGGAGTTTTATCGTCATCTGGCTGATCGTGACGGTGGTGCTGATCACTCTGTTATGGTGGGCGATGTACCAAGAGGCGGCGTTCGCCCAGACCGATTCCAGCGCAGACAGCGACGCGATCGCGGCCGTGGTGGCGGGGATGGCGCACGCGGTCGCGACGCAGGACAGCGCGGCCTATCTCGCGTGGGTGGACCTGTCCGACCCGGTGTTTGCCAGCGAGCAGCGCTATTGGGCCGGGGATATGGTGGACGCCGGGCCGCTGGACCGCTTCTCGCTACACGTGAGCGCGATCGCAGTTGAGGGCGACACGGCCACCGCTCAGCTTGATATCTTATGGGCGCTGCTGCCCAATACCAGCTATCGCGAAGCCGTGCTGCCGGTGCGTTTCGTACGCACGGCGGATGGTTGGCGCTACGCGGGCGAGCTGTGGATCACGCTCGAAACGGAACACTTCCGGGTGTATGCGCTGCCCGGCCTGGAACCGGTCGCCCAGCAGGTGATCGACGTGCTGCCGGGCATTTACGACTACGTGACCGATCACCTGGACTACACCACGCTCAACGTAATGCAGATCAAACTGTATGATTCACAGGACGCGCTGGGTGCGGCGGTCGGGCTGAGTTTGCCGCCGATCCTGGGCTGGAACGAACCGGGCGAATCGCTCAAGCTGGCTGTGACGGAGGGCGAGCCGCCCACCAATGCGACTCTGGCCCATGAGATGACGCACTTCCTGACATTCGACATGGCCGGGACGACACACGGCGGGTATCCCTGGTGGGTGGAGGAGGGTATCAGCGAGTTGATAGCGTCGCAGTACTGGCCGGTGGGACGCGCCCAAAGTCAGCTTAGTACGGTGATAGCGGCGCGCAACCGGGGGCAACTGCCGGAGTGGAGCGCCATCACCGATTTCGAAACGACGCCGGTGGCGCTGTGGCGTTACGTCTACCCGGCGGGCTATGCCTTTATGCGTTGTCTGACGGAGACGTATGGCGAAACCGCGCGGAATGATTGGCTGCGCGCGCTGGCGGACAGTCCCGATCTCGATGCGGCTTCGCAGCGGGCGTTTGGTGTGGAGTTTGCCGCATTGGACAGCACGTTCCAGGTATGGCTGGGCTGATCGGCCGTATCAAACCGGATCAGCGATGGAGCGTGTACGGGGCAGTGCCGGGGCGGAACTCCGCGCGCGTGATGGCATAGCTGGGGAGCTGCGTCCCATAACACGGCAGCAAGCCCTGCGCGGTCATCCCGCAGGAGATCATAACGCGCTCTGAGGCGGTATTTTCCGGCACGAACACGGCGATGATACGATCCAGGCCGGCTGTCTCGAAGCCATAGCGCAGGACCGCGTGCGCGGCCTCTTTGGCGAAGCCCTGGTGCCAGTAGGCTTTGGCGAACGCGTAGTAGAGTTCGACTTCGGGCCGGTCGGAGAGCTGCTGCAAGCCCGCCTGTCCGATCAATTTGCCGTCCGCCGCGTGAACGACCGCCCATCCCCCGAAATTGTGCTGCGTCCAGTAGTCGATGAAGAAGCGCAGCACGCGATCCGTCACATCTCTGGACTGCGGCAGGCCGCCCGGCAAATAGCGCATGACATCGGGATCGCTGCGGATGGCGGTGTGATAGGCGTTGAGGTCTTCCAGCGTGAAGGGGCGCAGCCGCAGCCGCGCGGTGTCGATACTCGGCATACCAGGCCCTCCTGGGGTAGTCCGGATTACAACGATTCTCGGCGCAGCCGCCGCAGAAACTCCACACTTTGCAATCGCCGCTCCAACAGCAGCACAATATACGCCAGCAGCACGTGTTCTAATTCCTGGTGCAGCGACCCGCTCACATTGAGGATTTTCACCGCGTCCCAGGGCTGAGCTTGCATGTAGCGCAGCGTCTTGAGCGCCGTCAGGCTGAGCGGCAGCATGCGCTCGCCGCCGGCAGTGTGCTCCGGGCAGACTACGCCGCCATCGGCCGGGCTGAAAAACTGATCCTGGGGGATGAGGTCTTCTTGCCCCACGGCGCACGTGTGCAGCGTTGGCGCGAAACCGGCCAGCCCCAATAGGCGCAGCTCGTAACAGCGCGCGACCAGCCGGGGATCGCCTTCTTCGCACAGCCAACCGAGCGCGCTCACCAGCAGGTCAAATTCGGAGCGGCTGGTGTCTTGTTCAGCCGTGAAGCGATCCAGCAGTTCGACCAGGTGATTGGCGTAGACAGAGCGCACGAGGTCTTCGCGCAGCGGCAAAAACGGTTCTTTCGTTTCGGCCTGGGAGACGATGTGCAGTTCCCGACCGCGCGCGATGAGCATATCGACCAGCGCGAACAGCTCGACATGCCCCGCTTTGCGCGCATTGAGCTTGCGTGCCCCTTTGGCAATCGCGCGGAATTTGCCGTGCTCGGGCGTGACCAACGTCAGCAAGCGGTCGGCCTCGCCGAAGTCCTGGCGGCGCAGGATCACCGCGTCGGTGCGAAAGGTGCGCTCGCGATCGGGCATCAGTCCTCGCTGTGATCCTCCGACTTGGCGGCTGACTGGCCTTCGGCCAGTTTTTGCGGTCCGAAGCCGAGCGGCAGCAGATCGGCGAGTGGGCCTTCCCACGTCACCGTGCCGCTGACATCCGCTAGGATGACGGTCATCCCCGGGCCGAACTCGAACAGCACCTGGCGGCAGATGCCACACGGCGACGCGCCGTTGCTCGTCACGACGGCGACGGCCTCAAAGGCGCGCTGCCCTTCGCTGACGGCCTTGAAGGTGGCGGTGCGCTCGCCGCACGACGTCGCCCCAAAGGACGCGATTTCAATATTGCAGCCGGTATAGATTGCCCCCGACGCGGTGAGAATCGCCGCTCCGACCGGGTAATGGGAATAGGGAACATAGGCCAGTTCACGCGCGGCGGTGGCCTCAGCGACCAGGCGTCGGCGCAGGTCATCAGTTAACGGGTTTAAGGTCATCAGGTCAACAGCTTTCGACACGGTGCCCGCTGGCACGCTCTCAAACCGGACTGCTGAGTATAGCAGAAATCGCCTATTCCCGCCGGAAAAACAGGCAGCACGGGCGAAGGCTGCCATCGAATGCCCCTATCCCACATCGTAAAATAGCCAACCATTCAAATAATTCCGCGCGCATGCTACAATACGCCCATCACGCTTAACGATTCCCTGGTGATCGCATGAATTCAGAAACTCCCCGGAACTACCGGTATTACGATCTGTTGATGGCGCTGTTTGTCACCGTGCTGTTGATCAGCAACCTGCTCAGCAGCGCCAAGATCATCGACCTGAAAGCGTCGCTCGGCCCGATCGCGCTGGCGTTTCGACGCGGGGACGCTCGTCTTCCCGATCAGCTACATTTTCGGGGATGTGCTGACCGAGGTTTACGGCTACAAGCGCTCGCGGCGCGTGATCTGGGCCG
Source organism: uncultured Chloroflexia bacterium (assembly GCA_963826505.1). Lineage (GTDB taxonomy): Bacteria > Chloroflexota > Anaerolineae > Aggregatilineales > Aggregatilineaceae > CAWGXG01. The sequence goes on along the minus strand of CAWGXG010000007.1, from coordinate 706,297 downwards.
GGTTTGGCGCGAACGTCCTGCTGGCCTTTTTCGTGTGGTTTGCGCGGCGGCTCTGCCCAGCGATCCCATCTGGCAGCAGACCTGGGCCAATCAGATCTGTGACGCGGCGGGCGGCTGCGCGGGCAGCGTCACCGCGGCGGCAGACGCCAGCTATGACGGCATTCTCGGCGGGATCAGCGGGTTGATCGTCGCCAGTCTGGTCGCCTATTTCCTGGGCGAGTTCTCCAACAGCTACGTGCTGGCCAAAATGAAAGTGCATGACCGAGGGGCGCTGGCTGTGGACGCGCACCATCGGCAGCACGCTGGTCGGCGAAGGCGTCGATACGATCGTGTTCACGCTGATCGCGACGGCGTTGGGCGTCTTCCCGACCGAGTATCCTGCTGTCGCTGATCGTGACGAACTACATCATCAAGGTGGGGTTCGAGGCGCTGCTGACGCCGCTCACCTATCGCGTCATCAATACGCTGAAGGCCGTCGAACACGAAGATTACTACGACCGCCAGACCGACTTCAACCCGTTCCAGTTGGGCGTTTAACGGCAATCCCCTAACGCGCGTACCCTCATGGTGCGCGACGATGCGCCTCTCGTAATTATCGCGATGGAACACAGTCCATGCTCTATCTGGTCGCAACGCCGATCGGCAATCTGGGCGATATCAGCCAGCGCGCGCTGGACACGCTGCGCGCGGTCGATCTCGTTGCCAGCGAGGACACGCGCAAAACCGGTCTGCTGCTCAAGCACTTCGACATCAAGAAGCCGCAGATCGCGTTCTTCGAGCACAACGAAAAACGCGCCGGGCCGCGCATCCTCGAGGCGCTGCACGATCGGGCCAGTCCGTCGCGCTGGTGACGAACGCGGGCACGCCCGGCATTTCCGATCCCGGCTTCACGCTGGTGCGCGACGCGGTCGCGGCGGGCATCCCGGTCACCATGATTCCCGGCCCGTGCGGCGGTGATCATGGCGGTGGTGCTGTCCGGCCTGCCGGCGCACGCCTTCACGTTTCGCGGTTTCCCGCCGCGCAAAGGCGGACCGCGCCGCCGCTTCCTGGCCGTGGACCAGCACTCGCCGCACACGCTGGTCTTTTACGAAAGCCCCTACCGGCTGATCAAATTCCTTGAGGATGCGCTGGCGGTCTACGGCGACCGCCCCGCCGCAGTGACCAACGACCTGACCAAGCTGTTCGAGACGATCCACCGGGGCACGCTCTCCGACCTGATCGCGCGGCTGCGCGATGGCGATCTGCGCGGCGAATACACGGTCGTGATCGCGGGGGCAGACGCTACCGGTGAGCCATTCGAGCCGGGCAGCGCGGATGATTTCGGCGACGAGTCCGGGATGACTGGATGACGATCCCGGAGACGAGGAGTCCGAGGCATGACGGGCTATACGCGCTCCATGCTGTCGCTGCCGCACGGCGATCTGCCGCTGCCCGCCTTCTTGCCGGATGCGACGCGCGGCGTCGTGCGCTCCATCGATGCCGCCGATCTGGACGGCTGCGGCATCAACGCGCTGGTGATGAACACCTATCACCTGATGCAGCGCCCCGGCTCATCGACCATTCGCGCGCTGGGCGGGCTGCATAGTATGACCGGCTGGCAGCACCCCATCATGACCGATTCGGGCGGCTTCCAGATCTATTCGCTGATCCGGCAGAATCCGAAATACGGGCGGCTGAGCGATCGCGGCGCGGTCTTCACGCCGGAAAACGGCGATCGCAAATTCAATCTCACGCCGGAAAAAAGCATCCAGCTTCAGATGGGCTACGGCGCGGATATTCTCGTGTGCCTGGACGACTGCACGCACGTCGACGATTCGCCCGACGAGCAGCGCCGCTCCGTGCGCCGCACCGTGGATTGGGCGCGCCGCTCCAAAGCGGAATTTACGCGGCTGGCCGATCAGAAGCGGCTGGATGGGGCCGCGCGTCCGCTGTTGTTCGCCGTGATTCAGGGCGGCGGCGATGCGGAGTTGCGCCGCGAATGCGCGGAATCGCTGCTGGAGATCGGCTTCGACGGATTCGGCTACGGCGGCTGGCCGCTCGACGGTGACGGCCATCTGCTGACCGACATGCTCGCCCTGACGCGCGAACTGGTCCCGCCGGAACTGCCGGTCCATGCGCTGGGGGTGGGACATCCCGCCAACGTAGTCGCCTGCGCGCGTATGGGGTATCCGTTGTTTGACAGCGCCATGCCCACCCGCGACGCGCGCAACGGGCGGCTGTATGCCTTCAACACCGACGATCCGCGCCTGATCGACAGCAGCGGTGGCTGGTTCAGTTACCTGTACGCAGGCGACGCCAAGCACGTCAAAACCAACACGCCCGTCTCGCCGTTCTGCGACTGCCACGCCTGCCAGACGTATTCGGTGGGCTACCTGCATCACCTGTTCAAACTGGGCGACGCGCTCTACCTGCGGCTGGCGACGATCCACAACCTGCGCTTTATGGCGCGCTTGATGGAACTGCTGCGAGGGGATCGCTGATGCCCACCGGTCGCGACGCGGAGCCACTGGATCGCCTCGTCGCGGCGGTGTTGGAGAGCCCAAAATACGCTGCCGTGAGCGACAGCCCTGGTGCGGCGCGTCGGCGCGGCGGAGCTGGGCAAGCGGCGCAGTCTTAAAGAAGCCATCAAGGCGACCAAGAACAAACTGCATCAAGTCGGCGGCGCGTACCTGGACGGCGACATGCGTTATGCCGCGTGGCTGGACGATCTGCGGGCGGCGGGCGATCCGGAAGCGCTGCGCGTAGTCTGCCGCACGGTGATGGCGCACCACGCCTCGACGCGGGAGCGCCTGCCGGTGCTCGAACGGTTCTTTGCGGAGACGCTCGCCAGCCTCGCGCCGGTGCGTTCGGTGATCGACGTGGCGTGCGGCTTGAATCCGCTGGCCGCGCCCTGGATGCCGCTGGCTCCCGGCGCGACCTATACCGCCTGTGACATCTACACCGACATGACCGCGTTCGTGGGCGATTTTCTGGCGCTGGCGGGACTGGCGGGCCGTGTCTCCACCTGCGACGTAGGCGGACCGCTGCCCGATCTCCCTTCCGAGCGGGCTGACGTGGCATTTGTGCTAAAGACGATCCCCTGCCTGGAACAAGTCGACAAAGCGGCGGGCCTGCGCCTGTTGGACGCGGTCAACGCCGCGCACGTGCTGGTGTCGTTCCCGGTGCGCAGCCTGGGCGGCTATAATAAGGGCATGGTGGAGCATTACGAGGCGCGGCTCGCGGCGCTGTTGGCCGAACGCGGTTGGCCGGTGACGCGCTTCGAATTCGAGACCGAGCTGGCCTTTTTGGTGGATAAAAACGAAGCATAACCACAGAGGAACACAGAGGATATCTATCACTCGTTTTTCTCTGCTTTCTCCTTTTTTTCTCTGTGATCTCTGTGGCTTGCTTGTCAGGGTAGCCTATCAATGACGCATAACACTCCACCCGACGAACATTCCCCCGATCTGGACGCGCTGGTCGCCGAACTGAGCCGCTCGAAGAAGTACCGCGCGGCAGGCATTTGCGAGGACACGCTCCGCGATCTGGTCCGCACAGAATTGGAGCGCCAGCCCAACGCTAAAGTCGCGCTGCAATCGGCGCGTAAGAAGCTGCACGAAGTCGTGGCGCTCTACCTGGGCGATCCCGATTATCCGGCGGCGGAACAGCGCCTCAGCGCGGTCTACGCGGCGGGCGATCCGGCGGCGATCCGAGCGACCTGTATCGACCTGATGCGCATCCACGATTCGACGCGCGAACGGTTGGCGCTGCTGGACACGTTCTACCCGCGCATTTACGAAGTTACAGGCCGCCCCAACGTGATGCTCGACATTGCCTGCGCTCTGAATCCGCTGACGCTGCCCTGGATGGACCTGCCGCCCGGCGGGCGCTTGCTGGCTTACGACCTGCACCAACAGCGGGTCGCGTTTCTCAACCACTTTTTGACGCTGGCGAACGCGGGCGCGGCCTATGCCCAGGACATTCTCGTCACGCCGCCCGCCGCATCCGGTGACGTAGCGCTGCTGCTCAAAGAAATTCACCGCATGGAAAAACGGCGGCGCGGCATCGTGCTGCCGCTGTTGGATGCGCTCGACGTGCGTTGGATCGTGCTGTCGTCGCCCACGCGCAGCCGCACGGGCCGCCACACCGTCATCGACGTCTACCGCCAGCAGGTGCACGGCATCCTGGCGTCACGGCCCTGGCCTATCACCGAAATCGAATTCGAGAACGAGCTGGTATACTGCATCGCCAAAACACCATGACCGATGACCAGAGCCAGCTTACGAGGAACTCACCGGTCGAGTGGGGCAGCCTGATCGTGCTGCGTGATAGGCTGGGGCGGATGTTGGGACGCGGCAAAGCGCAGCACGACCGCGTGCGCAACCTGCTCACGACGCGCCCGGCTCGCTGACCCCTTGCCAGAAAGGGAATCACCATGCACCGCTTTTTTGTATCGCCGACGGCAATTGATGGCACTGCCGCCCATATGGACGAGCGCGTTGCTCACCAACTGCGCCACGTGCTGCGCATGCGGCCCGGCGCGCGCATCGTCGCCCTGGACAATCGCGGCTGGGAATACGAGATCGAGCTGGACAAGATCACGTCCGAGAATGCGCGGGGCCGCGTCATCGAGCGCCGCATGGTGGGTGGCGAGCCGGATACCGTCGTCACGCTGTACCAATGCCTGCTCAAAAAAGACAATTTCGAGTGGGTGCTGCAAAAAGGCACGGAGATCGGCCTGTCGCGCTTTGTCCCGGTGACATCGCAGCGCACCGTTGCCGCCGACAGTGATGGACTCCGCAAGCACAAATTACCGCGGTGGGAGCGCATCATCACCGAAGCGGCGGAACAGTCCGGGCGCGGACTGCTGCCGGTGATCGACCCGCCGCTGACTCTGGACGAAGCGCTCGCGCAGATGCGGGCCGATCTCGTCCTGATCCCCTGGGAGAGCGAACATATGCGCCACCTGCGCGATGTGCTCGACGCGTTTCGTAATGGCGAACGGGGGACCTTGCCTGCCGGTCGCCCCGCGGAGATCGCGCTGGTCATCGGCCCAGAGGGTGGTTTCACCGAGGACGAGATCGTATCAGCGACGGCGCAGGGCGCTGTCTCCGTCACGCTGGGGCCGCGCATTCTGCGTGCCGAAACCGCCGCCATTGCGGCCGGGGTGATAATCTTGTGCGGGATGCACGAAATAGGTTAAGATGGAAATGACAGTACGTGCTGCAATCACGCCGTTCGATGGTTTTGAGGGCGGTATGAGCAAGAAAATACTGGTTATCGAAGATGAAATTCTGTTGCGAGAAAGCATCCTCGAACTGCTGGATCTGGAAAATTTCCAGGCACTTGGTGCAGAGGATGGTTCTTTGGGGCTGGAACTCGCCCGAGAGCAGCAACCGGATTTAATCATCTGCGACATTGCCATGCCCGGTATGGATGGGTACAGCGTGCTGACGGCGCTGCGCAGTGATCCAGTCACCGCCGCGATTCCGTTCATCTTTTTGACGGCCAAAACAGGTCAGGAATCCATCCAATATGCCTACAGCCTGGGCGCGACGGACTATATGATCAAACCGTTTTCCGTGGTGTCGCTTCTCAAAACGATCCAAATGCATCTCAAGCAATAGGTAAGCCGCCCCGCGTAGAGACCCTGGCGAAACGCTGTCGTACCGCATACTCTCCCCTGGACACGCCGCTTGAAACTGCTGGGTCCGCACCGGGTCCAAGTACTTTTTTACAACAACGAAAATTGATGTAAACTAGACCGGCTTCTTCGGGACCAAGTCCTGCTGCCGAACTGTCAAACCTGGCGTATACTGTAGCTGAATGCTGCACAGTATTCGCTGGGCAAGGCGTATTCTGTGGTCGGCAGAGGGCGGCCTTATGAGGCGGTTCATACTAGATTTTGTCTTTTTCTTTGTCGCAACGGCTTTGCTGTCATACAGCCGGGCCGGGAGGTAGTCATATGCTCGAACGTCTTCGTAGGTTTTTCTTTCCTCCTCCAGGCAGTTCTGTGCCGCGCCGGTATCTGCCGCTGACCATGCTGGTCGCCGTTCCGGTCGTGATCTTGTTGGCGATCCCGCCTGCCTGGGAATATAGCAACACCTCCCAGTTTTGTGGTACGACGTGCCACACCATGCCTCCGGAATACAGTACGTATCTGGTGTCGCCGCATGCGCGCGTGCCCTGCGTGGACTGTCACATCGGGCGCGACTGGATCGCAAAACAGTTCGTCCGCAAAACTGGACACCTGGAACTGATCTACAAAACGATCACTGGCACCTACGAATATCCGATCACAGTGGGGAAGATGCGTCCGGCGCGCGAAACGTGCGAGCGCTGCCATTTCCCTGAAAAGTTCTCGGATGACAGCCTGCGTGTGATTGACCGTTATACCAATGACGAACAAACCCAGGCCTACGCCGTCTATTTGCTCATGCACACCGGCGGCGGTACCCAGCGCCAAGGGTTGGGACGCGGCATCCACTGGCACATTGAGAATAAGATTGAGTTCATCGCCCTGGATCGAGAGCAGCAAGATATTCCATGGGTGCGTGTGACAACCCCGGATGGCCAGTCTATTGAATATACGTCGCTCGATGCGACGATTGACACCTCGGATCTGAGCCAATACAAACTGAACACGATGGACTGCATCACCTGTCACAACCGCATCTCGCACTTGATCCCCTCACCGGAAACCGTGGTAGATACCGCGCTGTATCGAGGTGATCTCTCTACGGACATTCCGTACATCCGCAAGCAGGCCGTGGACGTGCTCTCCGCGACTTATGAGTCACCGGAAGACGCTCAAGAGGCCATTGCCGCCCTGGATGAATACTACCAGACGAATTATCCGGACTTCTACAACACCAACCAGCCGCTTGTGACGGATGCGATCCAGGTCATCGAAAAGATGTACACGGATAACACCTATCCGGATCAAGAACTCGACTGGACGACACACCCGGATAACATCGGTCACAAAAACTCGGCGGGCTGCTTCCGCTGCCACGATGGCAAGCACTTCAGCCCGGACGGCGAAGCGGTACGCCTGGAATGCAACCTGTGCCATTCCGTCCCGCAAGTCGTCGTCCCCGGCGAGATCGAACCAACCCTGCCGCTGACGACCGGTCTGGAGCCTGCCACGCACCTGGATTCGACCTGGATTGCGCGGCACTATGTCGAGCTAGACGAAATCGTGCGCTAACTGTCACTCCACCCAGAACGCGGGTGGCACGACGGATACCAGTTTCTGCTCCAACAGCGAATGTCATGGCAACGACTGGCAGTTCGCCGGGTTCAACGCCCCCGAGCTGGCGGCCGCGCTGGGTCTGGAGCAGCAGCCTCCCGCCAGCGAGCTGGTGCCGACGGTCGTTCCTGGTACAGAGATCACATACCAGGACCTGCAACCGATTCTGGCGCAGAGCTGCGGGCAGTGCCACGGGGATACTCCGACCAAGGGCCTCAAGGTAACCGAATACGAGACGTTGATGGCTGGCGGCGAAGACGGAGCCGTGATCATCCCGGGATCTCCGCAAGACAGCCTGATCGTCCAGAAGCTGTCGGCAGGACATTTCGCCAAGCTGACGCCGGATGAAATGGCCATGCTGATGCAGTGGATCACCGACGGTGCGCCTGAAGGGACGCCCGTTCTCCCCGCGGAGCAGCCTACGCCCAGCGGGCCGGTGACGTATGACGACACGCTGCAACCGATCCTGACGGAGACGTGCGGCGGGTGCCATGGCGACGCAAAAACGGCGGGTCTGATGGTCACGCAGTACGACACGCTCATGGAGGGTGGCAAGGACGGTCCGGTGATCGTGCCGGGGTCGCCTGAAGACAGTCTGATCATCCAGCAGTTGACGGCGGGACACTATGCCAAGCTGACGGATGACCAGATGGCGCTGCTAACCGAGTGGATCGCGGACGGCGCGCCGGAGAACGCGGCAGCGGCCAGTGCGGCGCAAACCACGCCGACTCCCGAAGCTACGACCACAGAGGCTTCAGCCGCAGCGGCCAGCGAAGTCGTGACGTATGACGACACGCTGCAACCGATCCTGACGGACACGTGCGGAACGTGTCATGGCGCGGCCAAAACGGCGGGCCTGATGGTCACTGAGTACGACACGCTGATGGCAGGTGGTCAGGACGGCGCGGTGATCGTGCCGGGCTCGCCGGAAGACAGCCTGATCATCCAGAAGCTGACGGCGGGACACTATGCCAAGCTGACCGACGACCAGATGGCGCTGCTGACGCAGTGGATCGCGGATGGCGCGCCGGAGAATGCGGCGGCGGCAGGCGGTGCGCAAGCGACACCCGCGCCAGCCGCAGCGGCCAGCGAAGTCGTGACGTATGACGACACGCTGCAACCGATCCTGACGGACACGTGCGGAACGTGTCACGGTGCGGCCAAGACGGCGGGCCTGATGGTCACTGAGTACGACACGCTGATGGCGGGCGGTCAGGACGGCGCGGTGATCGTGCCGGGCTCGCCGGAAGACAGTCTGATCATCCAAAAGCTGACGGCGGGACACTATGCCAAGCTGACCGACGAGCAGATGGCGCTGCTGACGCAGTGGATCGCGGATGGCGCGCCGGAGAATGCAGCGGCCGCCGGTGGTGAGGCTGCAACTCCGGTGCCCACCAAGAAACCGACGGCCACACCGGCCCCGACCGCCACTACTGATCCGTACCGCGAAGTAGACTAACCGCCGCGCCTTAGGGCACGACGTGAAGCCGCAAAAAAACACTCGCCGAACGCATGACCGGCGAGTGTTTTGTTAGTATTTACGGGGAGCCGGAAAGTTGTTAGCCGCCTGACGCCATAGAGTATCCGCGTTTTTGAATGGCTTCCGCGACGCGCTGCACCGCCAGCAGATAGACGCCCGAACGCAGATCGATGGACTGGTCGTTGCTGATCGTCCAGGCATACTCGAAGCTGTTGCTCATCTTCTTGTGCAGCTGCTTGCGGACTTCTTCGATATCCCAGAAATAGAACTGGAGGTCTTGCACCCATTCGAAGTAGGACACGATCACCCCGCCCGCGTTCGCCAGAATATCCGGCACAACCGGGATGCCGCGCTCGCGCAGGATGGCATCGGCTTCGAAGGTAGTCGGGCCGTTCGCGCCTTCGACGATCACTTTGGCCTTGATCTGATCGGCGTTCTTGACGGTGATCTGGTTTTCGATCGCCGCTGGGATCAACACATCGCAGTCGAGCGCGAGCAGATCCGTGTTGGAGATGTGATCGACTTCGCCGTTCTGCCCGTAGCCCTTCAACAGATGTCCGGGGCTGCGCTGGATGTACGCGTTGATGGTGGTCAGGTCCAGGCCGTTCGCGTTATACAGCGCGCTGTCCACATCGCTGATGGCGACGATCGTGCAGCCGTATTCCTGGTGCAGAATATTCGCGGCGTAAAAGCCCACGTTGCCATAGCCCTGCACCACGACGCGCGAGTCTTCTGGCGCGCGTCCCAGCTTGCGCAGCAGCTCGACGGTGGCGATCGCTACACCGCGCCCGGTGGCCTCGGTACGTCCTTCACTGCCGCCCAAAATAATCGGCTTGCCGGTCGTGATCTCCGGGCTGTAATAGCCCTGGATGGACGAAATCTCGTCCATGAACCAGGCCATCGTCTGTTCGTTGGTGTTCATGTCGGGGGCAGGGATGTCGCGCTTGCCGCCCAGGATCGGAGCGATCATCTTGGCGAAACGACGGGTCAGACGCTCGAGTTCGTGCATCGAAAGCTGCGCCGGATCGACCGAGATACCACCTTTCGCACCGCCAAACGGCAGGTTGACGGCGGCGCATTTCAGACTCATCAGCATGGCCAGCGCGCGGACCTCGTCGATGTCCACGTCCGGGTGATAGCGAATGCCGCCTTTGCTCGGACCGCGCGCCGTCGAATGTTGAACGCGATAGCCCTTGAACGTCATGATATGGCCATCGTCAGCGACGACGGGGACGGTCACACACAGTTCGACTTCCGTCTGGCGCATGATCGACGCGATGCCCTCGTCCAGTTCCAGGCGTTCGAAGGCCGTATCGAACAGCGCCAGCGTGGTCGCCAGCATGCTGTTCTTGGTTTCGGCGTTCAATGCGACTTTGGTTGGCACTGCCATAATCTTTTACCAGTCTCCGTTTCTATTTTTCTTGACAGTTACCCCGGCGCGCGAGCGAAAAACGCGCGTCGATAGTACTAGCATGGTATCATGGGCACGCCAAAAAACAATCTCTCACTTGTCATCGTTTCAGCAGACATTTGTACGTTACGTACAAATCGATTATAGCGCATTGTGCATTCTGCCTGCCTGACGATTGCCCGGTGGCGCCTGTCCAGACGCAATTCGGCCCGCAGTGTGCTGCTCTGCGGGCCGCGTGAAAATGTCAGCGCATCAAGTGGGTGGGCTTAAAGGATACCCGCCAGCATGCCCGCGATAGACTGGTAAACGGGCGACTCGTCGCCAAGCTCGACCAGGGGCCGCCCGCTGAACTCGAACGCGGTCAGCTCGTCGTTGGCTGAAACTGTGCCCAACAGCGGCAGGTCCAGCGTGTCAATGCGCGCTTGCAGCGGGGCGGGAATGGTGTCGCCAGGGAGATTGTTCAGAATGAGATAGGCTTGCTTGATGTTGATGTCCATCTCGTGTCTGAAGCCCGCGATCCGTTCGGCGGCGACGATACCGCGCTGAGTCGGATCGCTAACCACTAACAATACTTCGACGTCCCGCGTCGTGCGGCGGCTGAGGTGTTCCATCCCGGCCTCGTTGTCGATCACGACGTAGCGGTAATTGCGGCTGATGCTGTCGATCACGTCACGCAGGTTATGGTTCACGGCGCAGTAACAGCCGGGGCCCTCCGTGCGCCCCATCGCGATCAGATCGAAATGGGAGCCTTCGGCCAGCGACGAGCGAATTTCGTAATCGAGATATTCGCGCTTGGTGACACCACCTTCCAACGCGCCCATCGCCGCGCCGCCCGCGGTCAGCGAGTCTTTGACTTTGTCTAGCATACCCTCGCGGATATCGCCCACGGTCCACTCCAGATCCAGACCGAGCACCATATTCAGATTGCTGCTTGGATCGGCGTCGATGGCGAGGATCGAGCCGCCCTGGGTTTGCGAGAGATATTTGATCACCATAGCGGCGATCGTAGTCTTGCCGACGCCGCCCTTACCAGCCAGTGCGATTGTGGTTGTCATGAGGTTTCGACCTGTTCTACCAGCGCGGACGCCATCTCTTCGGCGGAGGCGCGCAGGGACTGTACGTAATCATAGACGGCGATGCCGTGCCGGTCGGCTTCTTGCACGCTGAGATCGGCGGGCAGGATGCCCAACACGGGTAGCCCGGGAGTTTCGGATTGCAGGAAGGCGGCTTCGTCGTCATTGCGGACTTTGTTCCCGACCAGCCACAGGCGCGTCAGGCCGATGTCGTTCGCCAGCTTCTTTATTTGCGCGGCCGTGCCCAGGCTGCGCCGCGTCGGCTCGACGACGATAACCATCGCGTCCACAAAATCAACGGTGGCGCGGCCGAGGTGCTCCACACCCGCATACATATCCAGGATCAGCACGTCGTCTTTGCGGAACATCAAATGGGTGAACAAGGTTTTGAGCATGGCGCTTTCCGGGCAGATACAGCCCGACCCGCCCAGATCCACCGATCCCATTTCGAGCAGGCGCACACCGCGATGCATCACGCTAAAGCGTTCGGGGATGTCGTCTACGCGCGGGTTAATGGTGAAAAAGCCGCCGATGGTGCCCGGTTTGGCCCCGGTGCGCTCCTCGATCAACTCGTCCATCTCGGCGATCGGGTGTAACTGCGCGCGCAACTCTTCCGGGAAGCCCAACGCCCCCGCCAGGCACGGCGATGGATCGGCGTCTACGGCCAGCACGTCGCGTCCCCGGTCGGCATAGACCTGCGCCAGCAGCGCCGCCAGCGTCGTTTTGCCCACTCCACCTTTACCACTGATAGCCAGTTTCATTCCATCGTCCTCAGTCTCTATCCGTCGTAATACACAGCCTACACGCTATCGGATTCGTCGGGCGTGATCGAAAACACCGCGCCTGGAACGCTGCGCGGTGTCCCCGTTAGCTCGCAAGCGCAAGGCTCAAGCGCTGCACTTCAGGAGCCAGGCGCAGTGATGACTCTAGTTGGCAACCGCCTTCTTCTTGGCGGGCTTTTCCTCGATCGGTTCCGGCGCGACGAAGTCCGGAGGCAGCAGCCCGGCCTCGGTCACGATGCGCGGCACGATTTCTTCCCAACCGACCGCCATCAGGTGAATACCGTGTACGACACCTTTCTGCCGGATCGCTTCGATCAGCTCCAGCGTGATGGTAATCGCTTCTTCTTCGATGCCATCGCCCGCTTTTTCGAGCCGCTTGAGCAGTTTTTCGGGGATGAAGACACCCGGCACTTCCGCGTCCATGTACTGCGCCATGCGCAGCGATTTGAGCGGCGTGATCCCGACCAGGATATGCACTTTGTCGAGAATATTGCGCGCGGCGAGTGCATTCAGCCAGACTTCGAAGCCGTCCGGGTCAAAGACGAGGTTGGTCTGGAAGAACTGCGCGCCTGCGTTGATCTTCTTGTGCTCGCGGATCGCCTGGAATTCAGGACGCGACGCAAACGGCGCGGCAGCGGCTCCCAGGAAAACCTGCGGCGGGAACTTAATGGCGCGCCCGTCGAGATAATGCCCTTCGTCACGCATGCGACGCAGCACCCACAACATCTGCACCGAGTTCGAGGTCGATCACGTCCAGGCGGCCCATTGGCGCGGGTCCCATGCGCCCGCTGTCGCCGGACAGGCACAGCACGTTGCGAATGCCGAGCGCGCTCGCGCCGATGATGTCGCTTTGCAGCGTAGCGCGCGTGCGGTCACGGCCCTGAATCTGCATGACCGGCTCAGCGCCTTCTTGCAGGGCCAGCACGCTGCACGCCACACTGGACATGCGCGACGTGGCCGAGGGGTTGTCCGTGAAATTGACCGCTGCCACGTAGGGCTTGATCAACTGGACGTTGCGCGTCATCTTGCCGGTGGCGGTACTCATCGGCGGCGCGACTTCTGCCGTGACGACGAACTGCCCATCCCGCAGGCGGCGCTCAAGCTCAGACATCGGTTCGGTGTAGGCGGGGGCGTGATACTCAGAATCGCCCTGCCACCAATCGGGCTGGCGCACCGGGCGGAACACGGCGTCCCAGTTAGCGGCGCGCTTGGCGGGGTCACGCGAGAGCATCCCGCCGACGAATTTGCTCGTACCGTATTCACGAATCGAGACGGCGACATCGCCCCACGTTTCCGTGCCAACTTTGTCCCAGTCCAGCGGCGGGAGCACTTCCAACAGTTTTTCTTGGCGACCCATCTTGAAGGACCGGTCATAAATCTTGTACCAGATACACGGGCGCGTTTCGTCTACGTAGCAGTGTTCTACAGTGGAACCGCCGCACGGGCCGTTACGCGCGCCTTTGGGGCATTCCATGGAGCAAATAAAGGCGGTCTCTTGCAGGAGACAGTTGCCGCACATCCGGCAGCCAAATAACGGTCCTTTGACCAGCCGCTCTGCGCGGGCCATCATGCGTCGTGTCAATGATTCGCGCTTGAAAGGGTAAAAAGGCGGCTGCCAGCGTCGGGCAGGGGTGAAACCAGGCATCGGCGTTCTTCCTTCGGCGGTGTGACCCATCGCCACTCAATAATACTTGGGGGGTGTCCCGTGTTTATACGGGAATTACTTTAGAGTGTAAACGCAATACCGGGCTAGGCATAGTGCAAATATTCAGTTTTTCATCACGAAAAACATCACTTTTTCGCATTGTGCCCGGCCCGGCGCATTGGTTAACGATCAGACATTACTGCTGCAAATAGCTGTCTGCGTAGATGACCTTGTTCAGCAGGATTTGCACGGTCTTCCAGATGGCGGCCTGTTCGGGATCGCTCATATCCACGTCATCGATCTGCAGCTGCTCCATCGCGGCGACGCGATCGCTGATCGTCAGGTATAGGCGGCTGACTGGCGTGCTCTCGTCGCGCTCTTCGACAATGCGCACCACTTCGCGCAACTGCATGTCAAGCGGGTCCGCGATCATCATTTGCAAGCCCGCGCCCATCAGCATGGCGCAGTAGACGTGGTTGATCAGCGGGCGGCCCTCACGCGGGACGGCGTTCGAGACGTTCGACAGGCCGACCGATACGGCTGGCGCGGGGTCCCAGGCATAGGGCAGCGTGCGCACCGACTCGATGCATTCCGGGCAATATTCCTGGCAGCCAGACACCGTCAGCACCAGCGGGTCGATGATCAGGTTCTCGATCGGGTAGTCGATCTCGACCATGCGCGGGATCAGATGTTCGACGGCGATATTCACGCGCTCGTCGGCGCTGACCGGGATACCGCTCTGCGCCATGGTCAGCGCGACCAGTTTGGCCCCGTACTGCTTGGCTACCAGCGGGACGCGCTCCAGGCGTTCTGGCTCGGCGGACGTGGAGTTGATGATCGGCTGGGCTTTGGTGATCTTCTTCAGCCCGGCTTCGATCCCGACGATGTTAGTGCTGTCGAACGACAGCGGCACATCGACGACGGCCTGCACCGTTTCAACCATCCACGGGAAAACTTCTTCGCCGTCTTTCTTGCGCGGCCCCAGATTGAGATCGACCGCCTGCGCGCCCGCTTCGACCTGTTTGAGCGCCAGCTCCATGAAGAATTCCCGGTCGCGGTTGGCGAGGGCCTCCTTCACCTTGGGGGAAATAATATGAATGTTTTCGCCGATAATGTACATGGTTTATTCCTCAAGTGTAAGATTAGGGGATCGATCGGCTAAAGCTGCCTGCACCGAGGGAAAGCGCCTGAGATCGGTATGGGGCAGGAACAGCGCGGAAGTGAACGCGTCATAGAACGTATTGTCGGCGGACAGCTCGATGTATGTCATGCGGCTGGCGATATCGGTGATCCGCGCGCGTGCTTCTTTATCGAGCAGGGCTTGATAAGCCCCCCGTACCGACGTATTGCCCAGAAAGTGAAAGCGGTCCCAGGGCATATCGGGCAGCAGCCCCATCTGGACGGCTTTTTCCACATTGATGTACTTGCCGAACGAGCCGCCAACCAGCACTTGCTCGATCGTCTCGAACGGCACGCCGACGCTGTCCGCCAGCACGGCAAACCCGGCGTAGATGGCGGCTTTGGTGCGCAGCAGATTGTCGATATCTACATGAGATAATACGATATCACGCCCGTCGGCGGTATCACTGCCCCAGGCTACCACGTATTCCGGGCCGTGATCACCGGTGCGTACGCGCGGCGTGGGCAGCGTCAGGTTGACGTGTCCGGCCTTGTCCACCACGCCCGCCAGGAACAGCTCCGACACCAGCGAGATCAGGCCGCTGCCGCAGATACCGCGCGGCGGCACGTTGCCGATCACGCGGAAGCTTGGCTCGTACGTCTCGCCGTTGACCCAGACCTCTTCGATCGCGCCGCGCATGGCACGCATCCCGCACACCACGCCGCCGCCTTCAAAAGCCGGGCCCGCCGACGCCGCGACCGTGACCAGCCATTCGTTGTTACCAAGCACAATCTCGCCGTTGGTGCCCACGTCGATGAAGATCGTGATCATCTCAGTGTCGTCCAGGCCAGAAGACAGCACGCCCGCCGTGATATCCGCGCCGACATAGCTCGCCACACCGGGCAGACAGTCCACCGTGCCTTCGGGGTGGATGTCGAGGCCGACCTGACGCCCGGTCAGCGTGGGGACGTTATTGACGCCGGTCACAAACGGCGCGAGCCGGATGCTGCTGGCCGGGATGCCCAGCAGCAGATGCATCATGGTGCTGTTGCCCGCGATGGTCGCCTTGACCACCGATCCGGGATCGGCGCTCACGCGCTTGCACGCGGTCGCCAGCAGCCCGTTAATCGTGCTGAGCACCGCGTTGCGCATCTCGTCCGCGCCGCCTTCGCGGCTGGCGTACATGATGCGCGAGATCACATCCTCGCCGCGTGCGATCTGTCCGTTGTATTCCGCGACCTGCGCGCGCACTTCGCCTGTCTGCAGGTCGACCAGCCACAAGCTGACGGTTGTTGTCCCGATGTCGATCGCCGCGCCCCATAGGGGCGTGTCGCCGGGGACATAACCGGGCTTGAGATCGATCAGGCGCACCGGGCAGTCGGGGCAGTCCCACGTGGCGGCGTCTACGATAGCCGACACTTGCCACTCACCGGCCCGCAGCGTGTCGCCCAGCGTGCGCAGCAGTGGCAGCGACGCCTGGACACTCGCCATTTCGGCATGCTGACGCAGCGCCCGCTGGAAACGCGCCCAGTCGTCGGTTTGATCGTCCATGCTCGGCGGGCTAAGCACCATGTCCACGCGGCGGATGGTCTGCACGCGGTTGGGGTTGTAGCCCGCCGGAACCGTTACTTCGGCGACCGTGCGGTCGGAGGTCATCCGCCGCTCGACCTGTTCCTGCGGCGGGACGGTGACCCACACATCGCCCTCGACCACCGCCTGACAGGCCAACGCGTAGCCCGCCGCTACATCTTCGGCGGACAGGCGTAGGGTGCTGCGGCGGCGGACCGTCCCCTCTGTGACGCGAACGGCACAGCGCCCACAGCGACCCTGGCCGCCGCATGGTTGTTGGATTTCGATCCCCGCTCGCCGGGCCGCCTCGGTCAGCAGGGTGCCGGTTGGCACGCTGACCGGACCGGCGGCCAGGTCGAAGGTAACGGTATGCTCTGCCATAATCCCGCGTTACAACGCTTGCTTCATGAAAGCCGGAATATCCACCGCTTCGCGCGGCCCCACGCGAATTTCCCAATCCGGGAGTTCTTCTTCCAGCTCGCCGGAAAGCACGGCCACGTGGCCGGGCAGCACCAGCCGCCGCTGGCTGACTTTGTCGGCCAGCCCGAATTCCTTCACCGACTTGGCGATGCGTTCCGCGTCGAATTTGCCCGCCGCCCAGGCGGTGAGCACGCTCATGCCTTCCGCGTCGGTGACCAGCAGCCACGCGGGCAGCCCGGCCCCTTCGACTTCGTTGGCAACGCTGAAGTAGGTGATGCTGAAGTTGGTCGTCACCATCACCGGCGACTCCGGCGTCGGGTTGTTGATCTCGTACACGCCCGGCTGCACCTGGATCGGTTTCTGCGGGTCGGTATACAGATTTTCGCGCAAAACGAGCAAACCGTACGACAATTCCGGTGTGAAGGTATCCAGTACCACGAAACCTGCATACTTGGCGATGGCTTGCGCGGCCAGCATTTCCTCGTAGCCCAGATCGGGCGCGTCGCCGGGGAAGGCCAGCACCGGGTAACCCACCGGGCGGAAATTCTTCTTGAGCGCCAACCGCCGGATCTGCGTGTAGAAGGTCAGCGTGCTGCCCAGTTGGCGTGCTGTGGGGGACAGCACAATGTCGTCCACACCGCGATCTTTGACCTTGTTGGACAGATCGACCATCTCGTCCAATGACCCGGCGCTGATGGCCAGAGCCGCGCCGTTGGCTTTGGCGAGATCGGCCATCGCTTCCCAGTTGTTCGCGTTCGCGCAGGCCAGCAGCGGGCGCTCGCCGTCGATGGCTTTGAGGCCAGCCGCCATCACGGCGGGATCGCTGGCGACCAGGATCAGCGGGCGGTGAGAGATTTCGCGCACGGCGCTGATCGCGTTCGCGAAGGCCGTGCCGTCACCGGCGTCAGCCTGCACGGCGAAACCGTCCAGCGTCAGGTCCATCCCCACGTAATTCACGCTGAAGGCGTCGGCGGTCTTGATCTTGGCTTTGATCGCGTCCAACGGCTGTGAGTCGCTCACCCGCACGAACAGACCGGGCTTGTTATAGAACGTCTTCTCGTGCCGGAACATTACAGTCTCGTTGCCCGCTTTGACCTCAAACCCGTTGGATTTGAGTGACACCATCCGCACGGGCGGCTGCGAGGCTTCGGACAGTTTGCCGCGCGCGTCATCGCTGACATGGGGGCAGGCAGCCAGCTCGGCCTGTTTGGCGGCGAGCTTCATCGCAAAGGCGAGACAGGTCGGGAAGCCGCAATCTTTACAGTTGGTTTGCGGCAGCATTTTGTAAATTTGAATGCCGGTAAGCGCCATATTAGTCTCCTGCTATCGACAGTCGGCGCCGCGCTGGACTTCAGCCGCGCGGCGACTATGTGTGATTAACGGGTTGGATCGGGCGACGCGGGGTCAGACGGCGGGCCATCGTGGGTCCGTACGACATTGATCCCTAAATCGCTCAGTTCATCATCGCTGCTTGCGGCCAGTTGGCGCAGCAGTTCACGGTAGGATAGCATGCCCGCCGGGTAGGTAATTCCACCGCGTTGGGGCATGACGTACAACACACGCACGCCGCGATCGTGCATCAACTGCGCGGCGGCAGCCAGCGGGATATCGGGCCGCACCTGGGGGATCGCCTCGTTCATGGCGTCCTCAGCGGTCAGCGTGTCGCGATTGGGCCGCGCGTAGGCGGTGATCAACTCCGTGCGGCTCACCATGCCGACGGCGTGCCCCTCTTCCAGGACGATCACCGCTTCCTGGTGTTGCGCCAACAGCAGGCGCGCCACATCAGCCAGCGACGTGCCCGGCGCACAGGTCAGGGCTTCCCCAATCAGATCGCGTACCATGCGGCGTTCGGACATGACTGCTTACTCCTGGTTGGGAATGCCCAACCGGCGGCGGCGCGCTTCGTTGCGCTTCTGCATGAAGATTTCCATGGGCGATCGCCGCGCGGCGTGGATTCCCAGGTCGATCAGGTCGGAATTGTCGCGGGCGGCCATGTGGCGCAGAAAATGCCAGAAGGTGATGACTGCCGCGGGATAGGAAATCCCGGCGGAGTTGTGCATCGAGTAGACGATGCGCTGACCGCGATCCCGCATGAGTTCCGCCGCGGCTTCCAGCGGGATTTCGGGCGGCAGGTCGGGGACATCCTCGGACATCACGTCCTCGGCGGCCAGATCGCGCAGGGCCTCGGCCCCGCCCACACGCCCATAGGCGGCGATCAGGTCGGCTTCGGTGACTTTTCCGATCGCGTGGCCTTCATGGTCGAGTACAGTCAAGCCTTCGAGTTCCCGCTCGACTAACTGCCGCGCCACTTCACTCACGGGGGTGTCTGGCCCGCAGCTTTGTACGCCTAAAGTCATTAAATCACGGACGATATGCCGTTCTGCCATGCTGTGTGCCTGTCGGTGACCGCCGCGCGGCGCGCCTTGCGGCGCAGCCGCCGATCGTCACGGTTGAGCGAGGGCGACGCGATGTGACCAGCCGCCCTCGCATAAGTGTGCTCGTGATGTTCTAGACCGTCATCAGATCGTCGATGGCTTTGCGCACGCGCCGGACACTTTCCGGATGGCGCAGCACAACGATGTTCGCCGCCGATTCGACCAGCGCGACCGCCGTCAGGGTTTCCCACGTGATGGCGCGCTGTTCCCAGTCGCCCCACGCTTCGGGCACGCCTTCGCCCACTTTGGACTCTTTGGCTTTCCAGGTTTCGTAGCCCGGCGTGACGATCATCGGAAGCTGAGTTATCGCGTCGCCTTGCAGCGCGGCCAGACGCAGCCGTTCCATGACGGAATACCCGTATTCGATACCGTAGCCCAGCGCACCGGTGGTCGGATCCATCAGGACGCGATCCATCGGCAGACCCATATCGCTGATCAAGATGTTAAGCTGCTTGGCGAGGTTGACGTCCATCGCCGTGCGTGCGATGACCAGATGCTCGTTCGCCATCGCCGTCGCGACGATGGTGCGGTAGTTCTTGTCCTCGCAGATGCCCAACGCCAGCCGCTCGCCCTTGGTCGCTTCCGCGATCGGGACCAGCAGCGCGTTGTCCATGTCCGCCTGGCCGGGTCCCCACACGATCAGGGGCAGGCCGCTGGCTTCCAGCACGGCTTTGGTGGACGCGACTGCTTTGTCAGGCGTCATCGGGCTGCCGTCAGCGTCGGTCATGCTCAGCGCCAGGACCAGCAGATCGGCCCCGGCCTGTTCGGCGGCTCTAGCCCACGCGGCAGGACTCTTCATCGAATCGCCCCACTTCTTGAGCAGCAGCGACGACCAGTCCTCAGGGACGCTGTCTTTGATCTCGATGGCGATCACCGGGCGGTGCGGGATGCTGCCTTCGAAGTGCATGAAGGGCAGCGCCGTCTCGCCGCCGACCGTGACCGTCCGGCTGCGCGTCCCGCCTTCAGCGGCGGTCGCACCCAGCGTGATCTCGCGGACTTTTCCGGGCCATTTCTCTTTAAGGATTTCCGTCTTGGTGCCCTCGGTCAGCCAGGGCTGATCGGGAGCCAGTTCAGGTTTGGCAGGCGCAGGGGCCGCCGCTGCCACTTCCACAACCGGGGCCGGGGCTGCCGGTTCCGGTGCAGGAGCGGGCGCTGCTGCTTGCGCTTCGACGGGCGGGGCCGCCGGTGTTGGCGCGGGAGCAGCGGGGGCAACTGGCGCGGCAGGCAGTTGGACACTGCTGGCATCGGCACCCAGCTCGATCGCCGCGGCCATCAGGCCCTTGGCCAGGGCGCGCCGCAGCGAGTTGAAGAAAGCCGCGCTGCCGTCGGTCATTCCGGCTGGCTGAGGCGCGGGCTGTGCTGGGACCGCGGGTTTCGGGGTTTCTGGCATAGACACAGACTCCTTACGACTTTCGGCGCGTGCCGGTTCGACCGGTGGTACAGGCGCAGGTGCTGCGGCCTTGGCCGGTTCCGGTTTGGGTTCAGGGGCCTTCTCGGCCTTAGGAGCTTCGGGTTTGGGGGCAGGCGCTTCCGCTTTGGGCTGAGGCTTGTCTGCCGCCTGGATGACCGCTTCGGCCTGGGCGACGATGTCTGGTTCGGGCTCCGCTTCAGCGGATGGCCCGGCCTGCATGGGACCCATGGCCAGCGCGGGATGGTTGTGTTCTTCCAGCCATTCGACCAGCGCGTCGACATCGCCGACCGTGCGTTCGTCGGCGATCTTGTCCAGCAGATTGGGCAGACCGTCGCGCTCCGCAGCGGCGCGCAGCTCGTCGCCCATCGTTTCCTTGAGGACGCTGCTCATCCACACCACGCGCTTGAGTCCGCCATCGGCCGAGATGAATTTCGGGCTGATCAGGTAGTATTTCCCGACGCCCATCACGCCCGGTGTTTGCAGACCGCCGCCCGCCATGCCTGCCAGCGTGCTGAAGGTCATGCCCGCCGGGGTCATGCTGGTGTCTTCGCGGCTGACGATCATCACGCCATTGGCTTCGGGGATCAGCATGACGATGCACTCGAAGCAGCCGCAGGCCGTCATCGGGTTTTCCATGATCGAATACATGGAGATTTCCTGCACGCTGCCGTGCGACCCGATCTTAGCGTAGTCGTTGGTGCCGGTCCAGTAGCCCTTGACGCCATCGACCAGTTTGCCGAGCTTGATCGGCTGGTTGGGGCCGGTGGGGTTGATGCTGAACGAGGCTTTGCAGTCCAGCCAGTTGTACGCACCGCACAGCCCCAGGCGTTCCGGGCTGACAATGCAGACGTGATCGGGCGCGAAGGACTGGCACAGCGTGCACGAGTAGAACTCGTCGACCGCGTTGTCGGTCAGGTCTTCCAGGCGCTTATTCCGGAAATCGTAGGCTTCGCGTGCCGTAGCCAGCCACGCTTCGACTTCTTTGGGATCGGTGTAGAGCGTGACCTGCACCTTGTCCACGATCGCGCCAAAGTCGGCGTGATAGCGGGCGTGCAGGATTTTGCCGAAATGCTCCAACCGGAAGCCCTTTTCGAAAGCGGCATTCGAGATACGAATCCAGGTGATGTCGCGCTGGCCGATGTGTTGGATGCCCGACGCGCCGTTGACGAAGTAGTGCACCTGCCGTTCGAGCACCGGCTCGAAGTCTTTTTGCATCTGCCGCCCCGCGACTTCGATCACGATGCCCAGGTCCATGTGTCCCTGAGCGGCGATCTCGTCGAAGTTGGGGCCGACAATCTCGACACGACCGTCCGTCACCTGGTCCATATCGATCATGCGCAGATATTCGAAGGCACGCGAATACTTGCCGCCGAACTCGACGCGCATGTCGGCTTTGCGCACGACTTCGCCTTCGAAGGCGGAGCCGTACGGGACCGGCACCGGCACATCCGTCACTTTGATCTTGACGCCGCGCACTTCGATGCATTTCTGGACCAGCAGCTCGGCGCGTTCCAGATCGTCTTTGCCGTCGATCTCGTTGAAGGGCATGCTGACGACGTGCTCGTACGAGGTGACGCCGGTCGGCAGGATTTCGGGGATCACGGTATCGGCGATGACGGGGAAGCCGAAGTTAATCGCGCCCGCCGCCGCCGCGTATTTCAAATCATCGACTTCGCCCAACGCCAGCACGAAAGCGAACACGCGCTGCTTGTTGTAGAGCAGGATATCGCGCGCCTGTCCGGCTTTGATGCCGCCGAACGTCAGCGCGGAGCGTGTGGCGAAGCCCAGCGCGTAGATCGCGCTGATGGTGTCGGTGCCGAAGGGCACGGTATAGGTATCGTAACCCAGCTCGACGCCTTCTTCGTTCAACTGGTCGATGATGCTGCGCCCGTTGACGTTGCCGGAGAGGAAGGTCAGGATGTTGCGGCGCTGAAGCTCGCGCACGATCTTGACTGCGACCTCGTTCGATTTGGCCGCGCCGACGATCGCCGCGAAGCCGGGCATACGCCCGTCCACCAGTTGGATACCCCACGACCGCAGCTGAATATCATCGATCGGGCCGTTGAGGTGGCCGACGTTGCCGTCGCCGTTGTTGGAATAGGCCGTGCCGCCTGCCAGCTCGATCCCGGCGAATGGTTCCGGCTGCAAGCTGTAGATGAACCGGATCGCTTCGATGGTTTCGGCGGCGATCAGGGTCGCCATGCCGGAATCGAGCGTTTCGCCCAGGTAGGGCGTCCACTTGTTTTCCGCCGGAAGCGGGTGCAGCAGAGCGCGCGCGTGTTTGAGCGCGGTCTGCAAATCGCCGACAGTGGTCACTTCGCGCCCGGTCATGCCATAGATGACCGGCAGGTAGTAAGCGGTATTCGGAAACGCGACGGGTGTTCCGGCGCCTTTTTCGCGCAGGGCTTTGCCCAGCATGAGTTCGGCTTCGGTCACCAGCGCGTTCGCGCCACGAATGGCACGCGTTGCAATGTAACGCGACATATAAGTTTCTCCTACTTGGCTGGCACGCCGTAAAGCGCGGCCTGGCGATCGGCCAGCGGCATCTCTTCGAGTTCGCGCATGCGCGCGTCACCGCTGCGCCCGAAGCGTTCGGGATCCCATTTGGGCAGACCCAACGCGGCGCGTTTCTTATCGATATGTTCGAGGGTGCGGCGAACCATTTCGTGTGGGTCGGCTACGAATTCCATCTTGCCGCCGTACAGTTCTTCCCACCCCTCGCTGATATAGCGCAGCACGATGTCGCTGTCTTCGACTTTGTCGGGCATGCCACCGACGGGTGACGAGCCGCCGAAGATGACGTAAGCGCCCGACGCCACGCAGTACGTGCCGATGGACAAGGCTTTTTCGCTCATCCATTCGGGGGCGAGGCCGACGGCGGGAATCTGGTCGATGTCGTCGCCCAGGCCACCTTCTTCGACCATCTGCGTGAGCACCGTCAGGATGCGGGTGTTGTCCACGCACGATCCCATGTGCAGCACGGGCGGGATGCCGACCGTCTCGCACACTTCGCGCAGACCGTGACCCACCTGGTCCAACCCGGCTTCGCCGAGCAGCAGGCCGAGCTTGGCGCTGGCGATGGCTCCGCAGCCGGTTTCTACGATCAGCACGTCCTGTTTCAGCAGCTCGCGCGTGACGAGCGTATGCAGGTAGTCGTGCTGGCTGCGCGGGTTGTTGCAGCCGACGATGGCCGCCACGCCGCGAATACGCCCGGTCATGATGGCGTCATTGAGCGGACGGAACGACGCGCGGTAGGAGCCGCCGAGCATGTACGAAATGTACTCGTGTGAGAAGCCGGGGATCAGGTCTTCGCGCACGTCGGGGATTTGCGTCTCGCCGCGATTCTTGAAGTTGTCGATCGCCGTGCGCAGAATCTGCCGGGCGATCGTGAGAGCCTGGTGTTCGTCAAACTCAATGTGCGTGGCCCCTTTGATGCGCACTTTGGGCGAGGTCGTGATGATCTTGGTATGGAAGTTCTCCGCCAGCGCGACCAAGGCCTGCATGATGCACTGCACATCCACCACCATCGCTTCGACCGCACCGGTCAGGATGGCCAGCTCTTGCTGGAGGAAGTTCCCAGCGGCGGGGATGCCCTGGCGCATCAGGATTTCGTTCGCCGTGCAGCAAATGCCCGACAGGTTGATCCCGTTGGCACCGGCCTGCTTGGCGTACGCAATGATCTCCGGGTCTTGCGAGGCCGCGACGATCATCTGGCTGAGCGTCGGCTCGTGGCCGTGGACGATGACATTCACCATATCATTCTTGAGCACACCCAGATTGGCTTGACCCAGGACTGGGGCCGGAGTGCCGAACAGTATATCGGACACATCGGTCGCGATCATACTGCCGCCCCAGCCATCCGACAGCGCGGTACGGATGGCATGCTGAAGAATATGGGTGGCTTCCTGGTCGTCGCCGATGTGCGTGCGGTGTAGGGACTCGACCACTTCGCGGTCCACGCCGCGCGGGATTACGTTGTGTTCCTTCCACACTTTTTGCCGTTTGGCAGGCGCACGCCGGACCGGAGCCACAGCGCCGCGCTGCTGGCCGAACTGGGCAATATACAGATCAGCCAGGTCATTCGCGATTTCTTCCGGGGCACGCCCTTCGATCGGGATGTCATACGCGGCGGCGACGGTGCGCAGCTTGGCAACATCGCGGATCATGTAGCCTTCGGTCTGCCCGTTGGCGACGGCCTTGAGCGTGAAAGCCATATCACGCCCGTGATCGGAGTGGGCAGCCGCCCCAGCGGCGATAGCCCGGATGAAGTTGCGCGCCTGGATCGTATCGATCGTCGCGCCGCAGACGCCGGTTTGGCCGTCTTTCGTCAGGCGGCAGGGACCCATGCCGCACAGCTTGCAGCACATGCCCGACGATCCAATGTTGCAGGGCGACATGGCATCGGCCCGCGAAAACGCGGTGCCAATCCCCAGCTTGTCAGCCCGGATCAGCATTTGTTGTGCTGCGGGATCGATGCTGTGTTCTTCGGGGGTGCGTTGTCCTTTTGCCATGATTTATTCCCCTTCGTCACTCATGCTGACGGGTCCCATGCCGGGACACGGCCAGAGCGGTCGCCCGGCGTAGTTGACGTTTTGAGCAAAGCTGACAGTCTGGCCGGTCTGGGCATAGGCCGCCGTATGCCGGAAGTAGGTGCTCTCTTCTGTTTTATAGGCTGCCTTACCCGTTTCGAGGGGAGTTTCCAACTGGTGCAGGTAGCCGGCTTCGTCCAACTGAGCGGTGATGGCTTTGGCGTCAGTTTGCGCGGGGTCGTAACTGACTTCGACGACGTGAAATGCACTGCTGGCATAAACATCGGTGACGCCGGGGAGCTTGAGCAGAATGGTACGAACATCGATGACGTGATGGTCCCCATACATTGCTGGGACGTCTAGGGTTAATTTCTCCATAGGCTTTCTCTCTCTGAAGTGTCTGTGTGGACAGATTAGGTTGGCGTATAGCCTGCCAGTGGAATACTCGGACATTACGAATAAAAACAATCTATAAAAGACATTTATCGCGTTTAGTCACCCACAGTATTTATCATGGGCCCAAAGACTCGATTTAAGCAGTGAAAACCATCATATTTCTTTGTAGCTTTTGTCACTTTTGGCCAAACGACACGTCTTTCCACTGAACAATGTCATACAAAATCGAGGTCTTACTGAAGCTGAGGGCTGTGTTGCGTCATCCGGGTTGATTAATTATTTCCGCAAAACATCCGCTTTTTTGCAGGCGTGGGGTGAATTTGTTTACAGAAAATCCTTTTTGCCATCTTCTAACGTTACCCTTATAATGATCTTCAATCCGGGATGATGGAGGATGACTATTATTTAACTTGCGAGGGGCCAAGAGCCGTCGACACGCGACAGCTTACCTGGCATGTTTTCCCCCACTTGTGTGCCATAAGATGCCGCTTTCCAAATAACGAAATGTGGGTGCTGGATTTGGAAGCAGTAGCGCGTATTTCTCTCCTAAACAGCAGAATGGCTTCAAGAGCCATAAATCGGTGTTGCCACACTGCGTTAGTCCTTTGTATATTCCATTCGGGTGTTCTGTTGAGTGAACGCTAGCCGAGCGTTTCACAGGGTGCCCCATTGCCCACCACCAAAGATGATGCACCCCCGGAATGACATTCGGACTGTGACGAAAGGAGAAGGTATCGGCCAGTTCGAAGGACGTTCGAGCACAAGCTGAGTTACACAACGCTTGAGGGTAGTTCCGTAGCAGTATTCGAATTTCAAGACAGCCTAAGTTAAATGGAGAGTCAGCACATGAAAAAGCGTTTGTCCTTGATTTTGGTGGTTGTGATGGTCTTCGGACTGGTCCCGGCCACGATGCTTCACGCGCAGGATGCCAAGCCCCAGTTGTTGATCTGGGCCGATCAAGACCGCGCGACCGTGATTGAAGACCTGGGAGCCACGTTCTCGGATGAATATGGCGTGGACCTCGTAGTCCAGCAGATGGCCTTTGGCGATATTCGCGACCAGTTGCGCATCGCCGGCCCGGCGGGCGAAGGCCCGGACGTCATCATCGGCGCGCACGACTGGTTGGGCGAGTTGGTGACCAACGGCTTGTTGGCCCCGGTTGATCTGGGTGACAAAGAAGCCGATTTCGCGCCCGCTGCAATCGCCGCCCTCAAGTGGGACGGCCAGCTCTACGGCGTGCCCTATGCGATTGAGAATATCGGGTTTTTCTATAATACCGACCTCGTTGAAACTCCTCCCACGACCTGGCAAGAAGTGCTGGATATGTCCAAGCAGATCCAGGCAGACGGCAAGGCGCAATATGGATACATTCGCCAGGAAGGCGATCCCTATCACTTCTTCCCGATCCAGACGGCATTCGGCGGCTACATCTTTGGTCTGACCGACACCGGTGACTACAACGCGGAAGACGTGGGCGTTGACAATGCCGGCTCTGTGGCGGCGCTCCAGTTCATCCAGGGCATGATCAAAGATAGTTTGATCCCCACCGGCCTCGATGGCCACGCGGCCGAAACGCTGTTCATGGACGGCGAAGCCGCCATGTATATCACCGGCCCGTGGAACATCCAGACATTCACCGAGGCCGGCATGCCCTTCGCCATTGCTCCGATCCCGGCTGGCCCCGATGGCGATCCCGGCCGCCCGTTCCTGGGTGTGCAGGCCTTCATGGTCAGCGCCTTCGCCCAGAACCCGCTGCTGGCCCAGGCGTTCCTGACCGAGTTCGTCGGCTCGCAGGACGTGCAGTATGCCCTGTACCAGAAGGGTAACCGTGCTCCCGCCCTGTTCTCCGCGCAGGAAATGATCGATGATCCCCTCCAGGCTGCGCTCGGCGAAGCCGGTGCGGTTGGTCAGGCTATGCCCGCCATCCCCGCGATGGCCGCGGTGTGGACCTCCTGGGGCGACGCGATCACCCTGGCGATGCAGAATCCGACGGAAGATGCATTGACCCTGGCGCAGCAGGCTGGCGAAGCCATCCGCGCTGCGGCGGCGGGCGAGTAGCTGCCCGGTGAGAGCGAGAGTGTTTTAGCTCTCGTGTAAGCGCATGTGTAGGGTCGGCGGAAGTTGTCTGCCGGCCCTATTTCAAACCGGGCTTTGGTGCGAAAGGAGAGCAGGCATGGTCCTCTGGCCTCACCGGCAGAGGGCTGGGCCGTAATCGCTATGGCTAACGCGAGCACTACCTCCTCCCCTCCTCCAAGAGGTCTAGGGGCGCTTTTCCAAGGGACCCCAGCGATCATGGTGCTGCGCCTCGTGGCGCTGGCGGTCATCGATGCGACCGCGATCTGGTTTGTGGGCGGGATGATTGATCAGCAGGACTATATTCTCGCCATTTTTGTCGCGGTCATCACGTTGGCTTTAAACGCAGTTTTTCTGGTTGATGGCTTATATCCCTATCGTTGGTTCTCGCCGGGTCTGGCTTTATTGGTCGTCATGATCATTTACCCGACGGTCTTTACGGTTTATGTCGCCTTTACGAATTATAGAGATGGTAATCTCCTCACCCGCAGCCAGGCCGAGAATGTGCTGAGCAAGCAGACCTATCTGCCGGTCGATGCCACGACCTACACCTGGACCGCGTTTCGTTCGACCGACAATCCTGACAACTTCGCGCTGTGGCTGATCCCCGAAAGTGGCGAGGGCGAAGCGATCTTCGCCGAAGCCGGTAAGGCGATCCCGGCCAGCCAGGTCGATCTGGGCGGCAACCCGCTCGACGACAACGGCGTACCGACGGCCATCCCCGGCTGGGAGGTCGTGCCGCGCAGCCAGATTTTCGCGCTGTTGGACAGCGTGCTATCCACGACGCAGTTTGGCGAAGCGGGTCAGGTGTACATGCTGAACCCGAAGAACCCGATCAAGCAGGCCGGGTTGTTCCAGGCGAAATACACGGTCAACGCGGACGGGTCGCTGCAGGACAATGAAACCGGCGTCACGTATAAGGCGCAAGAAGGCACCTACACCCCGGTCCAGGGGCCGAATATGAACGCGCAAGGGGAGGTCACCGACGCGGAAGGTGTGCCGCTGCCGGTTATCCGTCCGGGCTACTACGTCACGATCGGGTTCGACAACTTCACGCGCCTGATCAACAACGACCGCATCCGGGGGCCGTTTATCCGGGTCTTCATCTGGACCTTTGCGCACGCTTTTTTCACCGTGTTCCTGTCGTTCTGGCTGGGACTGTTCCTGGCGCTGATCCTCAACGTCAAGTTCACACCAGGGCGGGCCATCTTGCGGACGGCGCTGCTGGTGCCCTACGCCATCCCGGCTTTTATCAGCGTGTTGGTGTGGAAGGGCCTGCTCAACGAGCAGCTCGGCGTCGTCAACAAGACCCTGGTCAGCGTGCTGGGGGTGGACAGCGGTCCGCGCTGGACCTCCAGCGCCACCTGGGTCAAAGTCGGCATTCTGTTGATCCAGCTCTGGCTCGGCTTCCCCTATATGATGTTGATCACCACCGGGGCGCTGCAATCCATCCCCGGCGACATTTACGAAGCTTCCAAAGTAGACGGGGCCAACGCGTTCCAGCAGTTTCGCCACCTGACGCTGCCGCTGCTGCTGGTTGCGGTGGGCCCGCTGTTAATCGCGTCGTTTGCGTTCAACTTCAATAACTTCACGATAGTGGAGCTGTTCAACAAAGGGGGTCCACCCATTTCACCGGACAACCCGGCGGGGCACAGCGACATTCTGATCACCTACACCTACGAGCTGGCGTTCGGCAGCGGACGCGGCGCGGATTACGGGTTCGCCTCTACCATCAGCATTGTGATCTTCTTGATTGTCGCGGCGATCACGTTCTTCAACTTCCGCTTCACACAGCAGTGGGAGGAGATTTCGGAAAATGTCTAGCCTGAGCTATCTTCGCGAGAACAAGATGGCGCGTGATCGCTGGCTGAATTACTTCGCGCGCCTGGGGATCATTGTGCTGGCGCTGCTGTTCGCCTTCTTCCCGATCGTGTGGATTGCGTCCGCGTCCATCAACGAAGTGGGCACGCTCAACACTCAGCACCTCATCCCCAAGGTGGTCGGGACCGGCAACTATCACGAGCTGTTGAACAGCGACATTCACCCCTTCAAAACCTGGATGTGGAACTCGATCAAAGTGGCCTCGATCACCGCGATCCTGTCGGTGCTGATCAGCGCGATGGGGGCCTATGCCTTTTCGCGTTTCCGTTTCCGGGGCCGCCAGGGGATGATGCTCACGATCTTCATCGTGCAGGTCTTCCCCAACTCGCTGACGATCGTCGCGACCTTCCTGCTGATCCAGTCGGTTGGCAAGCAGGTGTCGTTGGCTGGGGCTGAACACGCACGGCGGGCTGATCCTGGTGTATCTGGGCGGCGCGCTGGGGGTCAACACCTGGCTGATGAAGGGCTTTTTCGACTCCATCCCGCGTGAATTGGACGAGTTGGCGCGCATCGACGGCGCGTCGGACTGGCGTATCTTCTGGCAGATCATGTTCCCGCTGGTGCGGCCGATTCTGGCAGTCGTCGGGATTCTGTCGTTCATCGGCACGTATGGCGACGTGATCATCTCGCTGACGCTGCTCAAGAACAAAGATGTGCAGACGTTAGCGATCGGTCTGAACCGCTTCATCACCGACTCGTTCAACCAGGAGTGGGGCGCGTTTTCGGCGGGAGCGCTGATCGGCGCGATCCCGATCGTGATCTTGATCCTGACCTTCCAGCGCTTTTTCGTCAGCGGTCTGACCGAAGGCGCGGTGAAGGGTTAAGTCATGGATTTCATCTTTGGCACGTTTGCCACCGATGAGCTGAAAGTCGTCCATCATCGCACGGCCCGGCGCGGTCTTCAGCATGGCTTACGAGATGGAGCCGCGCGATCCGCTGCCGGGCCAGGCGGTGACGCTCACTGTCCGCCTGGGAGTCGGACCTCTCGGCGGACAGTGTCGCGTGTTACTATCACGCTGGACGGCAGCGATCCGCAGGGTCGCGCCGGGGTGGCGATCAACGGCGATGTATGCTGTTCGAGCGCGGCGCGGCTGCCTGGGATGCTGTCGCGTGGGGTTATACGACGCTGTGGCACGCCACGCTCCCCCCGCAGCCGGAAGGCGCGCGCGTGCGTTACCGCATCGGCGCGTGGACGGCGGCGGGCGCGGAAGTCTTCGCGGACTGGCCGCCCGTGCAGGATACCGCCGAGCAGGCCGCGGCTGCTTTTTTTCGGGGCGAGCCACTGCCCGACAGCGCCGCCCGGCGATCCGACGCGGCGGGCAGGTTTTCAGCTATACGGTCGACCGGCTGGTTCCGCCAGACTGGGCGCGCTCGACCGTGATCTACCAGGTCTTCGTGGATCGCTTCTATCCTGGCGACGGGCGCGAGTGGCTCAATCCGTCCTCGTTGCGCGGTTTCTTCGGCGGGACGCTGTGGGGCGTGCGCGACAAGCTCGATTATATCACGGCGCTGGGCGCGGACTGCATCTGGCTCAGCCCGACCTGGAGCAGCCCGACCCATCACGGCTACGACGTGACCGACTACTCGCGCACCGAGCCGCGTCTGGGCGGGGATGAAGCGCTGGCGGCGCTGGTCGAGGCGGCCCACGCGCGCGGTATGCGCGTGCTGCTGGACATGGTGTGCAATCACATCTCGAATAAGCACCCGATCTTCCAGGAAGCTCTACACGATCCGGCCAGCCCCTGCCGCGCATGGTTCAATTTCGACGACTCCGCCAACGGCTATCGCAGTTTTTTCGGCACGCCGAGCATGCCGCAGGTCAACGTCAACAACGCGGGGGCGCGCGCCTGGCTGTTGGACATCGGCGCGTTATTGGCTGCGTGAATTCGATGTTGACGGCTACCGGCTGGATTACGCCAACGGCCCCGGCCCGGATTTTTGGAGCGATTTTCGCGCCGCTTGTCGCGCCGAAAAAACGGACGCTTTCTGCTTCGGCGAGATCGTCGATCAGCCGTCGGCGCTGCTGCCCTACATCGGGCGGCTGGATGGCTGTCTGGACTTTCACCTGGGCGAGGCGCTGCGCAAAACCTACGCGTACGGGACGTGGTCCGAGGCGGATTTCGAGCGATTTGCCGCGCGTCACGAGGACTATTTCGCAGGCGCGGGTGATTTCATCCGCCCGACCTTCATCGACAATCATGATATGGACCGTTTTTTGTTCGCCGCAAAGAACGATCAAAACGCCCTGCGACGCGCCGCCGCGGCGCAGATGCGGCTGCCCGGCCCGCCCATCATCTACTACGGCACCGAGGTCGGGGTCCGCCAGCGCGGCGGGAGCGGCGGCGGCCTGGGTCTGGAATCCAGCCGCGAGCCGATGCTGTGGGGCGCGGCCCAGGACGTCGATCTGCTGGCCTATTACACACGCCTCATCCGCGATCGGCGCGCGGCTGATCCCCGCCTGTGACTTGTTTTCGGCATGGTCCCAAACACCCAAAGCGTGATTCTTCACTGCCCTCGTTACTTGTGCCAGACAAGTGAGGGCATTACTATTGATGACCAAGTTGTAAAAACGTTTGTGTGCGGCGCGCCGTTGTTTGGCCCCCGTGAGGATGCCCCACTATGGATGCTGCCTGGCAGATCGTCGAACCGCGCTTTTCTGTGGCCGATGCGCGCGCCTGGGAAGGACTCTTCACCCTGGGCAGCGGTTATCTGCACGTCCGGGGATCGCTGGAAGAACATCTGGCCGACGCCCCGCAAAACCTGGATTACACGCGCCGCCCGGCCAATGTCACCGCCGAGAAATTCCCCGAGATGAAACTGCGTTGGGGGACGTTCGTACCCGGCGTGTGGGGCGATCACCCCTTCATGGCGCGCGAAATGGCGAATCTGCCCTGGTTCCTGGGGCTGACTCCGGTCGTGGCGGGCGAACGGCTCGACCTGGAGCAGAGCCAGATTACGGACTACCGGCGTTCCTTGAATATGCACGCGGCGATTTTGCAGCGTTCGCTGCGTTGGCAGACGCGCAACGGCGCGGCCATCGACGTGACCTTTGAACGCTTTGTGAGCGCGGCGCGCCCGGCGCTCACCGTCCAGCGCCTGACGCTGACGCCCGATCGCGAGGTCAGCGTGACGGTGATCGCGGGCATCGACAGCGACGTGCGCACCAGTGGCTACGACCATTTTACGCGGGTGGTGCTGGTCCCGGACCACGCGGACGGTGCCCGCTGCGAGGTCGTGACGGATGCCGGGTACGCCGTGACGATCCTCAGCCGGGTGAGCGCGTCCACCCCGGCAATCTGGGTGTACCGCGCGGACGGTGAACGTGTGGTGCAGCGCTCCGCCGCGATCCTGATCCCGGCGGGCGCGACTGTTACGATTGAAAAGCGCACGGCGGTGGCGACGAGCATCGATCGCCAGCCTGTCGCGCCGGAAGACCTGCTCGACGCTGTGGCCGCGCTGGGTTATGACGCGCTGCGCGACGAGCACGCCGCGATCTGGGCGGCGCGCTGGGCCGCGTGTGATGTGAGTATCGAAGGCGATGTCGAGTCTCAGCGGGCGATCCGTGTGTCGATCTTTCACCTGCTGCGCGCGCTGGTACCCGATGACAGCCGCGTCGCCATTGACGCCAAAGGCTACGCGGGCGACGCTTACCGGGGGCAGTTTTTCTGGGACGTCGACATGTATATGCTGCCCTTTTTCCTCTACACCGCGCCCGATCGCGCCCGCGGGCTGGTCGATTTCCGGATCGGGACGCTGCCCGGCGCGCTGGCTAATGCGGCTCACTACGGCTACCCTGGCGCGCGCTATCCCTGGGAAACCAACGACACCGGGCGCGAAACGTGCGTCAACTGGCAGTACGCCGACCACGAAGTCCACGTCACGGCGGACGTGGTCTACGGGCTGGCGCATTATGCACGGGCGACCGGCGATCCCGCTTTCTGGGCGAGCGGCGCAGCGCGCGTCGTCGTCGAGACGGCGCGCTACTGGCTGGCGCGGCTTGACTGGCAGCCCGGTGCCGATCACCCCGATCTGCTGGGCGTGATGGGCCCGGATGAATACGCGGCCATCACGTCGAACAACGCCTACACCAACCGCATGGTGCGCTTTGCGCTGGCGCTGGCCGCGGAGATCGGCGCGGTGGGCGGCGCATCCGAGGACGAGCGCGCCCGTTTTGCCGACGCGGCCGCCCGTCTGCCGATTCCGCGTGCGGCGGACGGCGTGTTGGTGCTGCAATGCGACGAGTGGCAGCATTTCGCCGAGCCGGATTTCGCACACACCTGGCCCGACCGGTCGCGGCCTTTCGCGGCGCAGGTCTCGCAGGAACGGTTGTACCGCACCAAATGTCCCAAGCAGGCCGATGTGCTGCTGTTGATGATACTTTTTCCCGACGAATTCACCGCCGCCGAACAGCGCCGCGCCTGGGATCATTACGTCCCGTACACGACGCACGATTCGTCGCTGTCGACGGGTATCCACGCGATCATGGCGGCGCAGCTTGGCTTGAAGGAAGACGCGTGGCAT
Source organism: uncultured Chloroflexia bacterium (assembly GCA_963826505.1). Classification (GTDB taxonomy): domain Bacteria; phylum Chloroflexota; class Anaerolineae; order Aggregatilineales; family Aggregatilineaceae; genus CAWGXG01. Next base: position 672,320 of record CAWGXG010000007.1, on the reverse strand, counting down.
TACTGGCAGCACAGCGCCGCCATCGATGCCGATCCCGCGCGCGGCGGGGCCGCCGAAGGGATTCACATTGCGGCGGCGGGGGCCAACTGGCTGGCGGTCATCTGCGGGTTTGCCGGACTGCGCACCGCCCTCCAGGCGGAGGCGCTCACGCTGCGTCCCCGGCTGCCCGCCGCCTGGACGCGGCTGGCTTTTCCGCTGATCTGGCAGGGCTGCCCGGTAACGATCAACATCACCCATACATCGGTCACAGTGGCCAATCGTGGCACGGCTCCGCTGGCTGTACAGATCGCCGGGCAGCCGGGGACGATCGCGCCGGGGAACACGGGTGAATTTCCGCTCAAGAGAGAGGTCTATGAACTCAATGGGATAACGAGGGGGCGGAAATCCTCTCGCTGGATGGCCGGTGGGAATTCTCGCTGGATGGCCGGCGTGGAGTGATCCAGGTTCCGGGCAGTTGGGAAGCAGCGGGCTATGCGCGCCGCGTGGATGGTCCCGCTCGCTACCGCCGCACGGTGGCCGTTCCGGCGGCGTTGGACGGCTGCCGCATGCAGCTCCAGTTCGACGCGGTGAGCTACGCAGCGGAGGTCAGCGTCAACGGGACGCCAGTCGGGACGCATATCGGCTCATGGACGCCCTTTGCGCTCGACGTGACGGACGCGATCCGGCCCGGTGAAGATAACGAGATCGCCCTGACAGTCTACAAACCCGGGGGACGCTATGGTTTGCGGGAGTCCCTGGCCGGTTTCCTGCCGGATGTCGCGGTGATGTTCGGCGGCATCTGGCAGCCAGTGCGGCTGGCCGCGTTTAGAGGCGCGGCACTCAGCGATCTGACCCTTCATCCCGACCCGGCGACAGGGCGCGTCGAGCTGCGCGCCGCTGTCCATAACGGGGACGGCCAGACCGCCGATGTGACGATCACCGCGCCAGAAGGGCACACCGTCGCCACGGAACGCGTGCCCGTGACGGACGGCGCGATCGCCGTGCAGATCACCGTGCCCGGGCCGGACCTGTGGGGGCCGGGACACCCCGCACTGTACGCCGTGACGATCCGGCTGGACGACGGCACGACCGTCGATCAAACCTTCGGTTTTCGGACGCTGGCCGCTGACGGAGAGCGCCTGTTGTTCAATGGGACGCCGGTCTGCCTGCGGGGGACGCTCAACTGGGGCTGGTACCCGGACCTGCTGTGCCCCGCTCCCGATGACGCCACCATCCGCGAGGAATTCCGCCGGATTCGCGCCTTGGGCTACAACCTGATGAAGCTGTGCCTCTATGTGCCTTCGCCGCGCTATTTCGAGATCGCCGATCGCGAGGGGATGTTCCTGTGGCTGGAATTCCCGATGTGGCTGCCGGACGTGACGTCCCATCTGCGCGCGCAGGCTCCGCAGGAATACGCTGACATCGTAGCCGCCGTCCATCGTCACCCGTCGGTGGTGCTCTACAGCCTGGGCTGCGAGCTGGATCAGGCCGCCGATCCCGCCTTCCTGAGCGATCTCGAACACATCGTGCGCGCCGACACACGCGGCAGTCTGCTGTGCGACAACAGCGGGTCCGGCGAAGCCTATGGCAGCCAGCCGCTCGACACGACTGATTTCTACGATTATCATTTCTACTGCGATCTCGAATTCTTTGATCCGTTGGTCGATCATTTTCGTCGCGACTGGCGGCCCGCCAAACCCTGGATTTTCGGGGAATTCTGCGACGCGGACGATTACCGCGACATGGAGGCTATCGCGGCGGCCTTTGGTGGGGAGCTGCCCTGGTGGTACGTGGAGCAAAATCCGATCCACCCACTGAGCAAGCTATCGTTCAGCATGCAGCGCGAGCGCATGGCCGCGCTCGACCTGGACATCTCGTCGGCGGCGCTGGCACGCCTGTCGCGCTGGCAGTCGTTGGCAATTCGCAAGGCGATTCTCGAAAAAGTACGCGCCCGGGCGGGTATGGGCGGCTATGTGGTGACCGGTTTGCGCGATACGCCGCTCGCCACGTCGAGCATGTTCGACGACCTGGGGTGCAGCAAGTACCCGTCGGAGGCGTTCCGCGCCTTCAACGCGGACAACGTGCTGCTGTTGGGACGCGGCAGACGGCGCGTCTGGCTGCGCGGCGGCGATCGCCCGGCTCCGCAAGAACCGACCTGTCTGGTCGCCGGAGAGCGCGCCGGGTTCGAGATCATCCTGGCGCACAGCGGCGATGCGCTGCCCGATGGCGTGCTGACCTGGCAGGTGACCACGCTCGATCCGGAGGCGGAGCCGCTGGCGCGCGGCGAAGTGGCCGTGCCCGCCCCGCCCGACGATGATCGCCCGCACCGTGTGGCGCGGGCCGCGTTCGACGTGCCGCCTTCTGAACTCGGCCTCGATCCTGCATTTCTCCGCTGAGTTGGACGTGACCGGGCGCTTGATCCACAATATGTGGTCGCTGTGGGTCTTCCCCGCGGTGACCGCCTGGCCGGAGGGGGTCGGGCTGGTCGATCCGGCGGGGACGCTGGCCGGGCTGGACGATTTCGCACAGGCCGCGCAGCGTTTCGGCCCTGGCGAGCCGATCACGGCGCGGGCGCTCGTCACCAGCGATCTTACCCCGGCCGTGCGCGACTATTTGCACGCGGGCGGCGCGGTGCTGCTGCTTCAGATGGGCGATCGACCGCTTCCGGCGCGTCCGCTGACCTTCTGGCGCGAAAGCATCAAGCTGATCGCCGATCACCCGATCATGGCGGCCTTCCCGCATGAAGGACTGGTCGATATGCAGTTTTACGGGTTGGCGAGCGAATGGGCCTTGGACCTCGCGCGCCTGTCCGACGTGCTTCCGGAGGCGTTGGACGTGCGTCACGCTTTGCGGCGACTGGACGCGCGCCAGTTCACGCTGGCCGATTATCTAAGCGAGATGCGAGTCGGCGCGGGGCGGCTGATCGCTACAACGCTGCGAGTCCAGGGTGGGTTGGGGGACCAACCGGCCGGGCTGCGTTTCAACTTAGCGGGGCGTTGGCTGCTGCATGTGATACTGCGTCATCTGGTGACGTAACCCAACACGATATCGATCGGAGAAATGCCGTCAAGGGGGGGCGGAAAACGGTCGATGCATAGTGCGCGGGCATTCTCTTATAAAATCTTAGGCACGATCGTTCTCGTGGCGCTGGTCGGCGGGATCGTGATCGCCAGCCTGGTGACGCTGTGGCCCTCCGGCGAAAGTGAAGATGTGTCGCCCATACGCCGCGACGACCATCTCTGGCGGCTGGCGTATTACGAGGGCGGCCCCTTCTATAATTATCCCCAATACCTCACCGCGCTCCTCGATGGCCTGATCGCGCTCGGCTGGATGGAGCCGATCACGCTGCCGGTGCTGGATCCGCCCGACGACGCGCACGCTTTGTGGCAGTTCTTGGCGGACAATGCCCAGAGTGACTATCTAACCTTTCTGCCCGATGCCTTCTGGTCAGCCAACTGGGACGATGCCCAGCGCGCGGCCAACCGCGCCGATGCGATCGACCGGCTGGCACACGGTGGCGATATTGATCTGATCATCGCGATGGGAACCTGGGCGGGCCTGGACTTGGCCACCAACGATCACGCGGTGCCCACACTGGTGATGTCCACCAGCAACCCGATCGAAGCCGGGATCATTCGCAGCGCCACCGATTCGGGGTACGACCATGTCCACGCCTGGTGCGATCCGGAACGGTTCGTCCGTCAGGCGCGCCTCTTCTACGAAATCGCCCGGTTCGAACGCTTGGGAGTAATCTACGAGGATACGCCGGATGGCCGGACGTATGCCAACCTGGACGAGCTGACCGAGGTCGCGCAGCAGCAGCATTTCGAGTTGGTGCTATGTGCCGCGCCGGATGCCGGGGTCAGTGAGGAAGAAGCACGGCAAGGCGTCCAACGCTGCCTGGCGGAGCTGGCACCCAGGGTGGACGCGATGTGGATCGGCAACGCACACCGGGGCTTCAACACCCAGGCCATGCCGGGTTTGCTGGCCCCTCTATTTGCATACAAAGTGCCGAGCTGGTCGGTGGCTGGTCCGGAACAGGTGGCACGCGGCGTGCTGCTCAGTATTTCGCGGCGCGATCTGAGCGGGCTGGGGTTGTGGACGGGGCGCGTTGTGGCCCAGATTTTTCACGGGGTCAAGCCGCGTGCAATTGATCAAGTATATGTCATGTCCAGCACGATCGATATCAACCTGGAAACCGCGCGCCGTATCGGTTTCTTGCTCCCTGAAGGGCTGTTACAGGTAGCAGACGAGCGTTATGAGGCGATTGAAGGTGAGCCTGAGGCCGGTTAGTGTCGCGCGGGTGCGTCTGATAGTAGGCGTGATGGGGATCGCGTTCCTGCTGGGAGTGGCCTTTTGGGTCGTCGACGGGGCGCTGAACTACTACTATTTTCGCACGCTGCTGCGCACCATGATTTTCGAGCCTCCGGCGTCGCTGCACGAGGCGGTCATCTCGCATGTCTCGCCCTATGCGCTGCGCGTGCGCCTTCTGTTTATGATCGCGTGTCTGGTCGGCGGGGGGATCGTGGTGCTGCTGCTGTCCCGGCAGGCGAAAGTCACCGCCGCGCTGAGGCAAAGCGAGGCCACGCTGCAAAGCATTTTTCGAGCGGCTCCGATTGGGATCGGGATGGTGCGCGACCGGGTCATTGTGTGGACCAACGAAGGGCTGCAACAGATGGTCGGCTATACTGCCGATGAGTTGTACAATCACAGCTCTCGCATGGTATACCCTAGCGATCAGGAATTCGAGCGGGTTGGGGAGATCAAATACAACCAGATCGCCCAATCGGGCACTGGAACCATGTTCACGCAGTTCCAACACAAAGACGGGACGATCATCGACGTGCAGTTGGGTTCGACCGCGCTCAATCCGAACGATCTGTCGGTGGGGGTGATCTTCACGGCACTCGATGTTTCCGATCTGCTCCAGGGCCAGAACGAGATTCGGCAGCTTAACCGCGAGCTGGAACAACGCGTTCAGCAGCGGACGCTGGAGTTGACAGCCGTCAATCACGAGCTTGAAGTGTTCGCTTATTCCGTCTCGCACGATCTGCGCGCGCCGCTGCGCAGTATCGAGGGGTTTGGGCGCATCCTGGCCGAAGATCAGAGCAATTGTCTCGACGCCGCAGGCCAGGACGCGCTGCAGCGTGTGTTGGCAGCCAGCCAGCGGATGGGCCAGATGATCGATGATCTGCTGACTCTCTCGCGCACGACCCAAAGCGGGATTGTGCGCAGCACGGTCGACCTGAGCGCGATGGTGGGCGAGATCGCGGCGGATCTGCGGGCGGGACAGCCCGAACGGGACGTCACGTGGGTGATCGCACCGCATGTTCAGGCCGATGGCGACGCTCGACTGCTGCGTCTGGCGCTCGAAAATCTGCTCGGCAACGCCTGGAAGTTTACCGGCAAACAGCCGCGGGCCACGATCGAGTTTGGGCATATGGTCCGTGACGGCGAATGCGTCTATCATGTGCGTGACGACGGACCGGGGTTTGATATGGCCTACGCCCGCAAGCTGTTTGGGGCCTTTCAGCGCTTGCACAGCGCAGCAGAGTATGAGGGGACCGGCGTCGGGCTGGCGACCGTGCAGCGCATCATCCGGCGGCACGGTGGACGCGTATGGGCTGACTCCGCACCGGGCCAGGGCGCGACGTTCTATTTTACGCTGGTGTCACTTGAATCCGTTAAAGATTGACCGCGAAGCCTGTTCAGAGGGTGCGCTCATCATGATCACGCGTTTTCCGCGGCAAGGAGCAAAAGGATGAGTACACCCCTGCGCGTGTTAGTCGTCGAAGATTCCGAAGATGATACCCTGCTGCTGATTCACGAATTGCAGCGGGGAGGCTACACGCTGGATTATGAGCGCGTCGAGACGGTGGACGGGCTGAATGCAGCCCTCGATCGCGGCCCCTGGGATGTCATTTTCACCGATTACACCTTGCCCCAGTTCAGCGGGTTGGAGGCTCTGGCGCTGCTCAAAACGCGCGTGCCCGATTCGCCCTCGATCGTCGTCACGGGCACGGTCAGCGAAGACGCGGCGGTGCGGACCATGCGTGCCGGAGCCGGGGACTTCATCGTCAAGCAGAACCTGGAGCGGCTGATCCCGGCGGTGCAGCGCGAGTTGCGCGAAGCCACCGAACGCCGCGCGCGCCAGCAGGCCGAAGATATGCTGCGCAAGCTGTCGAGCGTGGTCGAGCAAAGCCCTTCGATGATCATCATCACGGATGCGCAGGGCCAGGTCGAATACGTCAATCCCAAGTTCACCCAGGTCACCGGATATGACCCTGACGAGGTCATTGGTGGGTCGGCCCGACTGGTTAAAGGCGACTATACGCCCATCGGAGTCCATCAGGCGTTGTGGGAAGCGATCACTGCCGGGCAGGAATGGCGCGGCGAACTGCATAACCGGAAAAAAGACGGGTCCATGTTTTGGGTGGCCGCGTCGCTTTCCCGATCCGTGACGCGCAGGGCGCGATCACCCATTTCCTGGCCATTGAAGAAGATATCACGGCGCGCAAACAGGCCGAAGCCGCGCTCCGCGAAAGCGAAGATCGCTACCGGCGGCTGGTGGACGTGTCGCCCGATGGGATCATAGTCTACAGCGCGGATCGCATTCTGTTCGCCAACCCCACAGCGCTGAGCCAGATTGGGGCTGGGGATATGTCCGATCTGGCAGGGCGTGTCTGGCTGGATCTCATTCATCCCGACGACCGGGAGCAGGTCGCAGAGAGCATCCAACGGATGCTGTCCGAAGAGAGCAGTCTGCCTTTTTCCGATGAACGACTGGTCCGGCTCGATGGTAGCGTGCTCGAAGTCGAGATCGCGAGTATCCCGGTCAGTTTTGAGGGAGAACCTGCCGTGCAGGTCGTCGTGCGCGATATGAGCGAACGCAAGCGCGCCGAGCTGACGCTGCGCCAGCGCCAGCGCGAGCTGGAAAGCCTGCTGGAAACCAGCCGCGATCTGCTCAGCGTGCGCGACCTGGATACGCTGTTGGCGCTCATCGCACAGCGTGCCTTGACGCTGTTGAACGCGGGCGCGTGTACGTTGTTCCGGTTGGATGACAGCGTGTCGATGCTCAACCCGATCGTGTCACTGGGGCCGTACGCCGACCAGATGATGGCGGCGGGGGCGCTGCGCGTGGGGGAAGGCGTCACCGGCAGCGCCGTCGAGCACAACTCACCGATTCTGGCCAATAACATCGCCTCGGACCCGCGCGCCGTGCACGTGCCGGGCACGCCTTGGGAAGACGAGCACCTGATGGCCTCGCCGCTGATCTTCCGCGGGCGGACGATTGGGGCGATGCTCGTCGGGCGCACGGCCGTCCTACCGTTTTCGGAGCAGGACTTCGACCTGTTCGCCGGATTCGCGTATCATGCTGCGATTGCGATGCAAAACGCCTGGCTGGTCCAATCTTTGGAAGCACACCGCGAAAGCCTGGAACAGGCTGTCGAAGCCCGCACGCGCGAACTGCGCCAGACCAAGGAACGCGTCGAAGCCATTCTGAGCAGCAGCCCAGACGCGATCCTGATGTTGGGCACCAGCGGCGCGATCGAATCGGTCAACCAGACCTTTTGCGACATCTTCGGCTACCGCGCGCATGAAGTGCTCAACCAGTCTCCGATCATCTTGGCGGAGCCGTCGCGCAGTGACGCATTTCGCGCGTTGCTCCAGGCGGCGCTGGTTGGCGGTCAGGCGGGCCGCCTGGAAATTGTCGCCCAACGGCGCAGCGGCGGCACCTTTGACGCTGATGTGGCGCTGGCTCCCATCCGCGAGCGCAGTGTTGCTGTCGGAGCGGTGTGCAGCATCCGCGATATTACGGCGCTCAAAGAGGTTGAGCGCATGAAGGACGCCTTTGTGAGCAATGTCTCGCACGAGCTGCGCACCCCGATCAGCAGCTTGAAGCTGCATCACGACCTGTTGGCGCAGAATCCCGCCAAACAAGCCGTATATATGGAGCGCCTCAAACGCGAAACCAGCCGTCTGGAGCGCACCATCGACGATTTGCTGGCGCTCTCGCGGCTCGATCAAGGACGCGTCCAGTTGATGCGCGTCGCCACCGATCTGAACGAGCTGGCCCGGCAGTACGTCACCGATCGCATGATTCTAGCCCACGAGCGCGATCTGACACTGACGTTTGAGTCTGGCACGGATGTGCCGCTGGTTAGCACCGATCGCGGGCTGATTGGTCAGGCGTTGAGCATCGTGCTGACGAACGCGCTCAATTACACGCCCTTTGGCGGCGCGATCAGGGTTGATGTTCGCGTCCGGCAGGAAGCCGGACAGTGGTGGGCGGGGTTGGCGGTCGCCGATAACGGGCCGGGTATTCCGCTCAACGAGCAGGCGCGCCTGTTTGATCGGTTTTTTCGCGGTACGGCTGCCCATGAAACAGGGAAGCCAGGCACTGGCCTGGGGTTGGCCATTCTGCAAGAGATCGTCAAGCGCCATTTTGGCTGGGTTGAAGTGATCAGTGATGGCATTCCCGGCCACGGCGCGACGTTCGTGATCTGGCTGCCGGCCGAGCTGTGAGGATGGGTGGTGTTGGCCTCACCCCCCGGCTTGTGCCCCCTCTCCACCAGCGCAGCGGGGAGGGGCCAGGGGGTGGGGCTAACCGGCGGCGATCAGGCGTCGACGCGCTGGCTCACAGCCAGCGCGACTCCGCGCTCAAGCGCCGCGTGGTTGACTTCCAACAGGTGAGCTTTGCGCTCACCGAGCTTATTCAACAGGACGTTTTGAATGCTGTCTAGCGCCACGAGTGGACGGCGGGCCAGCAGCGCGCCCAACAGGATCATGTTGGCGATGCGCACTTCGCCCAGCGTCGATGCTTCGTCGGTGGCCGGGACGAGCACAACCTCCAGGTCGTCGCGGGCGGGCGGGTGCAGGACCAGCGACGTATTCACCACCAACAGCCCGCCGGGCCGCAGCGTGGACTCATATTTTTCCAGCGACGGATTATTGAACACGACGACGATGCTGGGATGCTTGCTGACCGGCGAGCCGATCGGATCATCGCTGATGACGACCGTGCAGTTCGCCGTCCCGCCGCGCATCTCCGGCCCATAGGACGGAATCCAGGTGACATGCCGGTTTTCGGCCAGCGCAGTGTATGCCAGCAGTTGGCCCGCGAACAACACGCCCTGCCCGCCAAATCCAGCGAAAACGATCTCCTCATACATGGCGGCCTACCTTCTCCTCAGCAGCGGCGCGACACCTTCGGCCACTTTGAAATCGCCTAGCGGATAGTACGGGACCATGTGTTCTTCCACCCACAGCATCGCGTCAGTGGGCGACAATCCCCAGTTGGTGGGACAGGCGGACAGCAGCTCGACCATCGCGAAGCCCAACCCGTTGATCTGAGTCAGAAAGGCGGCGCGGATGGCATGCTTGGCCTTATTGATTTCCTTGACATTGTGCAGTGAGCGCCGCGCGATATACGCCGCGCCGTCCATGTTGGCGAGCAGTTCCGACATGCGCACCGGGTAGCCGGTCAGCTTGACATCGCGCCCCAACGGGGACGACTTGGTGTACTGGCCGGGCAGTGACGTGGGGGCCATCTGGCCGCCGGTCATGCCGTAGATCGCGTTATTGATGAAAATGGTAGTAATGTTTTCGCCGCGCGCTGCCGCGTGCATGATCTCCGCCGTGCCGATCGCAGCCAGATCGCCATCGCCCTGATAGGTGAACACGACGTGATCGGGCAGCACGCGTTTGATGCCGGTCGCCATGGCAGGCGCGCGTCCGTGCGAGGCTTCGGCGCCGTCCGTATTGAAATACTTGTATGCATACACCGCGCACCCGACCGGCGACACGCCAATCGTGCGCCCGCGCACGCCCAATTCGTCCAATACTTCCGCCACCAGCCGGTGCGCGACGCCATGTGTACAGCCGGGGCAGTAGTGCGTCGGGATGTCGCGCAGCGACTCGGGTCGCTGGTAGACGATCTGTTCTTCCGCGAGGGTGCCTGCAAGTTGGTCTGCAACCATAGTTCGCTTTCTCCCTTACCCGTGCACGCTGGCCGTCAGCCTGCTATAACTTGCCGTGATGGCGTCGTAGATTTCCTCCGGTACGGGCACCATGCCGCCGGTCCGTCCGTAGAACTCGACCGGCACCTGCCCGCCTGCGGCCAGCCGCACATCGTCGAGCATCTGGCCCGCGTTCATCTCGACGACCAACAGCGCGTCGACATGATCGGCCAGCGCGGATAGGCGCTTTTCGGGGAACGGCCACAGAGTGATCGGGCGCAGCAGCCCGACTTTCATGCCGTCGCGGCGCGCGTGTTGGATCGCCGTCTGCGCGATGCGCCCCGCCGTGCCAAAGCCCACCACCACCAGCCGCGCGTCGTCGGTTAGCAGTTCCGTCGAGCGCTGCTCCGTGGCGTGAATGCGTTTGAGCTTGGCTTGCAGCCGGTTGTTGAGGGCTTCCAGGGCAGGCGCGTTCAGCTCCAGCGAGGAGATGATGCGCGGGTCGCGATCCTCCGCCCCGGTCAGCGCCCAGTCGGGGCGTCGGTGCGGAGCGGGCGCATGGGCGGCAGTTCTGCCGGTTCCATCATCTGCCCGATCAGCCCATCCGCCACGACGAACACCAGGTGGCGGTACTGTTCGGCCAGATCGAAGGCCAGCCCCATCAGGTCGATCGCTTCTTGCACAGAGGCGGGCGCGAGCACGATCGGGTGATAGTCGCCATGTCCGGCGGAACGCGTCACCTGGAAGTAGTCCGATTGGGAGGGCTGGATATTGCCCAGGCCGGGACCACCGCGCATGACGTCGACGATCACCGCCGGAACTTCGGACCCAGCGATATACGAGAACCCCTCCTGCATCAGGCTGATCCCCGGACTGGAAGACGATGTCATGGCGCGTGCGCCGGTGCTGGCCGCGCCATACACCATGTTGATCGCGGCGACTTCGCTTTCGGCCTGGACAAAAGCGCGTCCAAGCTCTGGCATGCGACGGGCCATATGCTCCAGTAATTCAGTTTGTGGGGTGATCGGGTAGCCGAAATAGGCTTCGACTCCCGCGCGGATCGCCGCTTCAGCCAAGGCGACATTGCCCTTCATCAATTCAACAGCCATCGTCATGACCTCCTGCTCACACCGCCACCGCGCTGCGCGCGGGTTTGGCGGGGAAGCTTTTGTAGACGGTAATGCACACGTCGGGGCAGGCTACCGCGCAAAGCGCGCAGCCTGTACATAGACCGGAGGGATCCACAAACTCGGCGGGGTAATATCCCTTGGCGTTGACGCCATCGGTGGACATGACGATCACGTTCTGCGGGCAGGCCAGCGTACACAACGCGCAGCCTTTGCAGTTCGCATCGTTAATCTGCGATACGTCCCTTTGCCATACTACGTTACTCCTCAGTTTTCCTGTTCTAAAATTATTCGTTCACGCCGCCCAAAGCGGACGTGTTAAGTCTCTATCAAACCATGCGTCCGATCCCGCTCGGATCACGTCTCCCCGCTGTCAGAGGGCCGCGCCGGTACGCTGAAATGGGGCACGTGATACAGTTTTTCTGCGGCTTCGGCCAGCTCCGCGCGGAAACGCGGATGCGCAATCTCGACCAACTGCTGAGCGCGATCGCGGATCGTGCGTCCATACAGGTCGGCTACGCCGAACTCGGTCGCGACGAAGTGCACGTCATTGCGCGACGTGGTCACGCCCGCGCCGGGTGTCAGCGTAGGCACGATGCGGCTGATCGTGCCGCCTTTGGCCGTACTCAGCAGCGCGATGATCGGCATGCCGCCCGTACTGCGCGCCGCGCCGCGCACGAAATCTACCTGGCCGCCCACACCGGAATAGAACGCGGGGCCGATGCTGTCGGCGCATACCTGGCCGGTCAGGTCCACTTGCAGCGCGGAATTAATCGACACCATGCGCTCATTCTGCGCGATGATGAAGGGGTCGTTGATGTACTCGCTGGGGTGCAGCTCCACGATCGGGTTATCGTCCACGAAGTCATACAGACGCTGTGTGCCGAGTACAAAGCCCGCGATGATCTTGCCGGGGTGCAGCGTCTTGCGCTCGTTGGTGATCACGCCCGTCTCGACCAGATCGACCACGCCATCCGAGAATAATTCGGTGTGGATGCCCAGGTGCTTGTGGTTGTACAGCTTGCGCAGCACCGCGTCCGGAATGCCGCCGATGCCCATTTGCAGGGTCGCGCCGTCAGGGATGATCGCCGCCAGATGATTGGCGATGGCCTCCTGTTCCGGCGACGACGATGCCATCTGCACTTCGGGCAGCGGGTAATCGACCTCGATCGCGTAGTCGATTTTCGAGACGTGGATGAAGCTGTCGCCCAGGGTGCGCGGCATTTGCGGGTTGACTTCAGCGATCACGATCTTGGCGCTTTCCGCCGCCGGTTTGGTGACGCCGACTTCCACGCCGTAAGAACAGTACCCATAGCGGTCGGGCGGGGACACCTGGATCAGCGCCACGTCGATCGGCAGGCGGCCCGACTTGAACAGGCGCGGGATCTCCGACAAGAAGATCGGGGTGAAATCGGCGCGCCCATCGTTGACGGCCTCGCGCACGTTGGGGCTGATGAACAGCGAGTTCACGCGCAGGTGAGGCACGATCTCCGGCTGGATGTAATCCGCCTTGCCGATGGTCAGCACCTGGATCAGTGACAGGTTTTTGAGCTGGGGCGCGCGCACGTTGAGCGCCTCCATGACGCTCTGCGGCAGCGAACAGTTGCCGGTCACGAAAATGCGGTAGCCGGATTTCAAATGACTGAGCGCTTCTTCAGCCGTCACCTTTTTGGGTTCGTACTGGCTTAACCAATCCATCATGGCAGACGCTCCATCAGACCGGGATCAGGTCGCGCGACCCGACCTGAACGTGCTGGATCGCGTCGCTGAGGCGCTGAATGCCCTCAATGATCAGGTCTTCATTCATGCACGAGAAGTTGAGCCGTGCCGTATGCGGCGGATTGGGAATCGGTGAAGAAGGCGTCACCGGGCACAAACGCCACGTCGCGCCGCAGCGCCTCGTCAAAGAGCGTGCGCGTAGGGACATCGTCCGGCAGCTGCATCCACAGGAATAGCCCGCCCTGGGGATGGGTCCAACTTACGTCGGGTGGCATGTAACGGTCCAGCGCGGCCAACATCGTATCGCGCCGCCGCCGGTACACTTCGCGCAGTTTGTCGACGTGAGAGTCGATGAAGCCGTCTTTGGCGACTTCGTAAATCACCATCTGGTTGAAGGTGCTGGTATGCAGGTCTGCGCCCTGTTTGAGCTGCACCAAGCGGCTGATCACCTCTGGCGCGGCCACAACCCACGCCACGCGCAGCCCGGGCGCGAGCGTCTTCGAGAACGTGCTCAGATAGATCACGTTGCCGGTGTAGCACGCGCTGTCGCCTCCGGCTAACTCAGCGTCCGCCACGACCAGCGGCTTGAGCTACTCGCCCTCGAAGCGCAATTGGCCGTAGGGATCGTCCTCGATAATCGGCACCCCTTGCTCCTGCGCGATGCGGATCAGCTCGACGCGGCGTCTGGCGCTCAGGGTCACGCCTGCCGGATTCTGGAAGTTGGGCAGGATGTACATGAACTTGGGGCCGTGCCGCAGCGCGCCGGGAATCTGGTCGATGCAGATGCCGTCGTCATCGGTGGGCACGCCAACGTATTCCGCCTGATAGGTGTGGAAAGCCTGCAACGCGCCCAAATAGGTTGGCTGTTCGACCAGGATATGATCGCCGGGATTGATCAGCAGTGCGCCGATCAACGACAGCGCCTGCTGCGAGCCAGACGTGATCATGACGTTGTCCGGTCCAACGCAAATATTGTCGTGGCTGAGGCGTTCGGCGATCATTTCGCGTAGGGGAAGATAGCCCTCGGTCGGGCCATATTGCAGCGCCAGGCGGGCGTTATCGGCTAGTACTCGGTGACAGACTTCTTGAAAACGCTCAACGGGGAAGTATTCAGCGGCAGGCAGGCCGCCAGCGAACGAGATCACTTCAGGACGTTGAGTCAGCTTAAGCAGCTCGCGGATGACAGAACTGGTTAACCCTTTGGTCCGCAAAGCATACCGCGACTCCCATAAAGTCTCCATGTAGTTTTGTCCTTACTCTCCTTTTAAGGTACTAAGAGGGGCCCGATAAATGCCCCCTCCTAGCTTCACTATAGAACCGCCCTCGATGTGTGGCTAGTGGAGGAATCCACTGCTGCTGACGCGGGGTGTCACACGCGGGGTTGTGCGTCTGGTAGTGGGAGCGCTCACCGATTCCCCAACACACACGGCCTGCTCGCGCCCCGTGCTGACGGGCGGAACAGGCCGCATGTCGTGCGGTGTAAGTGATACGCGTTGAAGCGCGCTATTTGATGTGTTCTTCCACCGAGTCGACTTCCCACACGCCGGTATTGAGATATTCGTTGATCGACTGGGCGGCTTTGCGCCCGTGCCCCATCGCCAGGATCACCGTCGACGCGCCGACCGCGATGTCGCCCGCCCGCGAACACGCCGACTTTGGAGGTCCGCATGGTGTCCATATTGGTGACGATGGTCCCCCGGCGCGGGTCGACGGCCAGCCCTTCGGTCGTCTGCGGGACGAGGGGATTCGGACCGTTGCCGATGGCGACGATCACCGTGTCCACATCGATCGCGTATTCCGAGCCTTCGACCGGGATCGGGCGGCGGCGGCCTGACGCGTCCGGCTCGCCCAATTCCATGCGCATGCATTCCACCTGAGTGACGCGCCCCTCGGCATCTCCGATGAAGCGCACCGGGTTGTGCAGGAATTTGAAGGTCACGCCCTCTTCTTTGGCGTGATGGACTTCTTCCCGGCGGGCGGGCATTTCCGCTTCGGTGCGGCGGTAGATGAGATAAACCTCTTTCGCACCCAGGCGCAGCGCCGTGCGCGCGCGAGTCCATCGCGACGTTGCCGCCGCCGATGACGGCGACGCGGTCGCTGGACGCGATCGGTGTATCGCAGCAGGGGAACTCGTAGGCGCGCATCAGATTACAGCGCGTCAGGTATTCGTTGGCGGAATAGATACCGTTCAGATTCTCGCCGGGCAAATTCATGAACCAGGGCAGCCCGGCCCCCGTCCCCAGGAAGACCGCGTCGTGCCGTTCGAGCAGATCGTCCAGTGTTTCGAGCTTGCCGATCACGTAGTTGTATTCGATGTCGACGCCCATCTCGCGTACGACTTCGACCTCGGCCTCGACGATGGCCTTTGGCAGCCGGAATTCGGGAATGCCGTACATCAGCACGCCGCCGGGCGCGTGCAGCGCTTCGTAGATTGTCACGTCGTGGCCCGCGCGGCGCAGATCAATGGCCGCCGTCAGACCGGACGGACCACTGCCCACCACACCTACGCTTTTCCCGGTCGGCTCACCGACGGCGGGCGTCTCGACCAGGCCGTGCTCCCGTTCCCAATCAGCGGCGAAGCGTTCCAGGCGGCCAATGGCGACCGCCTGCCCTTTTTGCGCCAGCACACACGCCTGCTCACACTGCGATTCCTGCGGGCAGACACGTCCGCAGATCGCCGGGAGCATGTTGGTTTCTTTGATGACGTGGATCGCACCGTTGAAGTCGCCCTGCGCCATGTGCCCGACGAAATCGCGGATATTGATGCCGACCGGACAGCCGGTCACACACAGCGGTTTTTTACACTGGATGCAGCGGTTGGCTTCCAGAATGGCGAGCATTGGTGACAGGCCGTAGGGCACCTCTTTGAAATTGGCGCGGCGCTCGTCGGCGGGCTGCTCTGGCATGGTCTGGCGCGGAATCTGCATGCGCTCTTTGGGCTTGAAGGCTTGCAAGCGCTCGACTTCGGCCTGATCGATGGAATTGTTGTTCTTGTGGGTCTGCTCGCTCATGACAACTCCCCGGCCTGTACGGTATCTGCGTTGTGTTGGGCCTGACACTGCTCTTTGAAGCGTTCGGAGGCTTTGCGCTCCTGTTCTTTATAGAACGCCTGCCGTTTGACCAGCTCATCGAAGTCGACCAGATGCCCGTCAAAATCGGGTCCGTCGACACAGGCGAACTTGGTCTGGCTGCCGATCGTCACGCGGCAGCCGCCGCACATGCCCGTCCCATCGACCATGATCGGGTTAAGGCTGACCATGGTTGGGATGCCGTGCTGCTTGGTCAACTGGCTGACGAACTTCATCATAATGACCGGGCCGACCGCGAACACGAAATCGGGCGCGCCGCGCGTGGCGATCAGCGTGCCGAGGGCGTCCGTCACGAAGCCTTTTTGCCCCGCCGATCCGTCATCGGTGCAGATCACGATCTCATCGGAGGTGCGGCGCATCTCGTCTTCCATGATGAGCAGGTCTTTACGCCGCGCGCCCAGGATCGAAATGACGTAATTCCCGGCGTCGCGCAGCGCCTGGGCGACCGGGTGCGCGGGCGCGATGCCGATCCCGCCGCCGATGATGATCGCTGTGCCGAACTTCTCGATGTGGGTGACCGCACCCAACGGGCCGACCAGATCTTGCAGATAGTCGCCAGGCTGAAGCTGGGCCATCTGCGTCGTGCTCTTGCCCACCGCCTGCACGACCAGGGTGATCGTCCCGGCGACCGGGTCGGCGTCGGCGATGGTGAGCGGGATGCGCTCGCCGTGTTCGTCCACGCGGACGATCACAAACTGGCCCGCCTTGCGGCGCTGGGCAATCTTCGGCGCGCGCACGACGTAGCGATTGACATTCTCAGCAATAACATCATTCTTCAGGATTTCGTTCACGTAGACAGCTCCATGACTGCTCGCGCGGCTTCGGGTGGAGAGACGTGCACGCCGGGCTTGCCGCCGACCGGTTTTCTCGCTTCTGGTTTAATGCTACGCGGGCGCAGGCGCGGGGAATAGTTCTGAATGAACTAATTCTCGGTGAATAACATCATATTTCATCATAATTATCATCAATTGGCATCGCGCAATGCCCCAAAACAACAGCGACCGGCGCGTATGTCCGGTCGCTGTATGTGGCTGGGGAGGCAGGATTCGAACCTGCGAATAGCGGCTCCAAAGGCCGCTGCCTTAGGCCCCTTGGCGACTCCCCAATCTGGCGGGCATTATAGCACAGCCAGGGGGGTCCTTCAAGATGCGGTTCTCCGTCTAGGCCACCGTGCGTGTGACGTGGTGAATGCCGGTCGCCCCGCTGGGATGCGTGCTCTGGCTGCTTTCGATCTGCGGCGTACCGTCGCCCTCATAGCAGCGTACGTAGAAGGTGTGACGTCCTTCTTTGAACGGCCAATCATAGCGCCAGATCACCCACGTCGTTTCCGACAGCGGCGCGCGCCGCTGTGCTTCGATCCAGTCGCCATCATCGATTTTCACTTCGACCTTCGAAATACCGCGCGCGCCCGCGTGGGCAATCCCACCGATGGGGATCAGCGTCTGCCCGTTTGCGTCAAAGCGGGCGTCATCCGCCACGACATCGATTACCGACGTGGCCCGCATGCGCGCTTCTTTGTCCCAGCCGCGCACGACCCAATAGCCGTCTTCGTCGTGGTCGATCACTTCGATGTCGGTGATCCATTTGGGCTGTTTCATGCCGTAGTGATCGGGGACATAAATCCGCAGCGGGAACCCGTGACTGTGCAGCAGGGGAATTCCGTCCCAGTTGTAGGTGAACATGACGCGCGGATCGCTGTTGATCACGTCGAGCGCCACCGTCTCGAAAAAGCCATCCGCGCTCGTGATCTTCAAGTGTGTCGCGGTGGGCTGCACTCCGGCGTCTGCCAGCACGTCCCGCACGCTGACGCCCGTCCAGCGCGTGGTGCTGGTCAGGTCCCCGGCGATGGGGTTGGAGATGCAGGCCAGCGTCACGTATTGATCATGCGACTCGTAATTGTTCTGGATGTCGCCGATCGTCAGGGCAAGCGGGTTATCGACCAGCCCGGTGATGTTCAGACGCCAGGACTCGCCATCAAGCTCGACGGGCCGCAGATTGATGTCGATGCGGTAGTGATCTTCCAGCGGCGTGTATTCGGGGCGTGTCCCCGGCGCAGGCACAACCGGATCGTTTTGATTGGGCAGGCCCATTGCCTCGACCTGTGCGGCGGCTTCGCGGTTCTTCTTAATCTGCTCCTGGTAATCGCGCTCATCGAGATAGGCCAGCACGCGCCCGATCCCCGCGCCGACGATCGTCAGTGTCGCGGCGGCTCCGCCGACCTGGATCAGAAACTGGCGGCGGTTGATCATATGGGCCGACACGGCGAGTTCCGCCGGCTCGGGTTCTTTGGCGGCGGTGATCTGGTCGTAGCGTTCGCGCGTCCAGTAGATTGCGCCGCTCCACGCGACGATCATGACCAGCAGCCAGATCGCGCTGACTGTAGGCGACGTGGTGGCGGTATCCATCTCGCGGCTGATCAGAATGAGCGGCACGCTCAGCACGACACCAGCCAGTACTGCCAGCACCGCACGCAGCGTAGCCCGGCCTTTGCCTTGCACGCGTTCGAGGATGGCCCACAGGACCACCCCTGCGACGACGCCCCCCACGAAAAATAGGACCAGCGCATTGATCGTTTCGATCTTTTTCGCCGTGCTGGAGGTTTCACCCAGGTTGAAATCGCGGATCACCGTGACCATGGTCTCGATGGTTTTCCCAATGACATCACCGGGCAGAGTCCGCGCCAGCCAATCGAACGCGTCATACGGTGCGAAAGGCAGCCCTGCGACGTGATCGGCCAGGTACAAAACCGCCATCAATGGGGCGGTCAGCAGTGCACTGAAGAAAACACTCGGCAGCAGGGCCGTTATCCGATGGCGCATGATCATGGCCTCCATTCCTTGAAAGGGACAAACATATACTTTAAGGTTTACACTACAAATCTTAAGAATCTATGAACAGGATATAACATGCGCGTTACAGCGCGCCAGTTGGGCAGTGGCGCGGCCGTCGACTCCCGCAAATACCGCCCACGCACCGCAGCAGAGTTGTACGCTGCCGTTATATTGACATTCGTCTATATAGTTGCTACGATCGTGAGTGTTGAATCCATAGACGGGACCGATATGCCAGCACCATCACCTTTGCCGACCGTTCAGGGCGAGACCTGCGCCTCCATCCCTACCACGCTGCGCCTCAGCGCCGAGCACGCGGAGCGTATCGCCGCGCTGTCGAAAACGCTGGGTCACCCGGTCCGCGTTCAGATTGTGGAACTGCTGAGCCGGTATGGCGGCGAAGTGTGCGTGTGTGAGATCGAGCGCCATTTTGACCTGACGCAGCCTACGATCTCGCACCATCTGCGTGTGCTGCGCGAAGCCGGGGTCATTGGCGGCGAGCAACGTGGGTTGTGGGTCTACTACTACATCCAGCCGGGAGCCCTCGATCCGCTGCGCCAGCTGCTGGGCGTGCTGGACTGATCGGATGGCTCTGAGCGCCACGAGTGCGCTTCTTTTTTCAGGTCTTATATCGAAGATTGTCTATCTAATGGCCACAGGAGACCCTGAAAATGCAACGAACTCCCAAAGTCTTGTTCCTGTGCACGGGGAATTCAGCGCGCAGCCAGATGGCCGAAGCCTTCGTCCGGCATTACGCCGGGGATCGGCTGGAACCTTATAGCGCTGGCCTGGACCCGAAAGGGCTGCATCCGCTTACGGTGCGCGTCATGCAGGAGATCGGAGTCGACATCAGCGACCAGACCTCGAAAAGCGTCCGTGAGTACATGGGCACCGTTCACTTTGAGTACCTGGTGACCGTCTGCCAACACGCTGAAGAAAACTGCCCCACCACGTTCCTGGGATTCGGCACCAAACTACATTGGGGCTTTGACGATCCGGCCAAATTCGTAGGAGATGAAGAGGCGATACTCGCGAAATTCCGCGACGTGCGCAATCAGATCGAGTCGCAGGTCAAGGCGTGGCTGGCCGAACTGAGCGCCACGCGCCAGCTTGCGTCGTAAACACTTATTGGTTCCGCTCATTCGCCGCATGTCGAGGACTGTATGACCACACAAGCTAACCTAAAACCTGCCGCGCAAACCGGCACAATTTTCCAGCGGCTCTCGCTGCTGGATCGCTTCCTGCCCTTGTGGATTTTCATCGCGATGGCGGCTGGCGTGCTGCTGGGCGCGATCTTCCCCGATATCCAGGATGCCTTCGACGCGCTGCGCATCGACACCGTCTCGTTCCCAATCGCTGTCGGCTTGCTCTGGATGATGTACCCCGTGTTGGCGAAAGTGAAATACGAGGAACTTGGCAAGCTGCAAGGCCAGGGGCGTCTGTTTGGACTGTCGATCCTGCAAAACTGGATCATCGGCCCGGCGTTGATGTTTGGATTGGCCTGGTTGTTCTTGGCCGATTATCCGGAATACCGCACCGGGCTGATCATCGTTGGGTTGGCGCGCTGCATCGCCATGGTGCTGATCTGGAATATGCTGGCGGGCGGCAACAACGAGGACTGCGCCGTGCTGGTGGCGCTCAACTCGGTGTTTCAGATCATCATGTACAGCCCGTTGGCCTATTTCTATCTGAAGTTCCTACCCCATCTGTTTGGTGCGGACACGGCGGAAGTGGGTGTGACGATGGGCGATATCGCCAGGAGCGTGCTGATCTTCCTGGGCATTCCGCTGGCCGCAGGCATCATCACCCGTTTCGCGCTGATCCACCGGCGGAGCCGTGAGTGGTACGACGGCGAGTTTGCGCCGCGCCTGGGCCGCACCGCCCTCATCGGACTGCTGTTCACGATCGTCGTAATGTTCAGCATGCAAGGCGAGAAGATCGTCGATAAACCGGTGGATGTGCTGCGCATCGCGCTGCCGCTGCTGGTGTATTTTGCCGTGATGTTCACGCTCAGTTTCTACCTGGCGCATCGTATGGGCTTCCGCTACGATGAGTCCGCGACGCTGTCCTTCACCGCCGCCAGCAACAATTTCGAGCTGGCGATTGCGGTGGCGGTCGGGGCGTTTGGGATCACCTCTGGCGAGGCGTTGGCCACGGTGGTCGGGCCGCTGATCGAAGTGCCGGTGCTGATCGGGCTGGTGTACGTCGCGGTGTGGTTGGGGCGCAGGTTCTTTAAGGGCGATGCCAGCCTGCCTCGGGCCGAAACGGTGGCTGCGGGGGATTGATTACCTTGCCAGACAGCGTGCGATTTCTTCGAGTCGGATCGAGGGCGGGCCCGCGGTTTTGCTGGTTCCGCCACCTCCCAATTCCGCGAGGGTAGGTGTTAACCGGCCCCTTAGTGAGTTCATAAACGCTAAACTGAGGCTTGACGGTCCCTGGAGCCTCTGGTATAGTAACCGCTCAACGTTGCGGGGTAGAGCAGTGGCAGCTCGTCGGGCTCATAACCCGGAGGTCGCAGGTTCGAATCCTGCCCCCGCTACCTGGATTGATATGAAATGAACCAGCCGCTTGCGAGCTGGTTCTTTCATTTTGGGGCCGCTGCGGATGCTCGGTTTCGCCGCTTTGATGCAAACCATCCAGATAACTGATCTGCGAATTGTACTCGTGCATCCGGAGTATCTAAACCAGCGGTGCGGCACACAAACCGGCTACAACTATTGATCCTGCTGTTGTAAACGCCGAATGGGCAATATCTGCAGAACGAGATGTTGAATCGTCACTGGTCTCCCAAAATGGCTTAATGATCTCAGCTACTTTTTGTGCATTGTTTTGGATGCACACGAGAATTTGATCACAAGTATTTTCACTCATAATCCGTTCTCCCCTTTTTCCATTGGCGAGTTTATGAAAGCAACAGAAGAATACCGACAAACCCCGCAAATAAAAACAAGAGACCAAGCCTTGGGCTCATCTCAGTCCAATTCTCAGGGCGGCGATATTTCTTCCACCCTAATGCCCGAGTCGTAATTTCGTCGATCTTCCACGCAACTGATGGAGCCAGTAAAAATAGCATTCTGGCAGGGATAAGCAGCAACCATAAATACTTTGCTAGCCAACTCATCCTTCATCCCTCCTTATGTCTGGGTTCATGTCTTCCCAATGTCACTTTATTATAAGTATGCCCTATTGTCCGCGAGGGGAACCCCAATTCCCCATCTCACCTCGTTAGCAAGAGGTGCGTGTCCCCTCGCGGCAGCAGAAGCAAGCTACGTCACATCAGTCTAGCTGACGGTGTGCGTCCCGGTGTTGTCGGTCGTGGTCAGAAAACCCTTGAGGGATACTGGGGCTTGCAGCTGCCCGTTGATGACGTTGTGCACCGCGTCGCCAAAGCCGGTCACCATCGTACGGCACGAACCAGCCATCCTCTCGCTGCTGCGCAAGAAGGTGGCTTGCGCTACACTTAGGCGTGTTGACTGCCTTTTTGCCGGTAATAAAGAGGAACCCACCATGCCATTTTTCGATCTGTCTTTGGATGAGCTGCGCAGCTATCGCCCCGAATCACACGAGCCGGGCGATTTTGACGCCTTCTGGCAGACGACGCTGGCCGAAACACGCCAGCACCCGCTGAATGCACGTTTCGAGCGCGTCGATCACGGGCTGCGTTTGATTGATACGTATGACGTCACATATGCCGGGTACGGCGGCCAGCCGATCAAGGGCTGGTTCAGTCTGCCCGCCGGGGCGGCGGGTCCGCTGGCCTGCGTGGTTGAGTTTATCGGGTATGGTGGCGGGCGCGGCTTCCCCTTGGATTGGCTGATATGGCCAGCCGCCGGGTACGCGCATCTGGTGATGGACACGCGCGGTCAGGGCAGCGTATGGCGCAACGGCGACACGCCCGATCTGCCTGACGGCGCGAACCCGTTCGTGCCGGGTTTCATGACTCAGGGCATCCTCGACCCGAAGACGTATTACTACCGGCGCGTGTTCTCGGATGCGGTGCGGGCGGTCGAAACGGCGCGCAGCCACGCGGCAGTCGACCCGGCGCGCGTTGCGGTGACCGGCGGCAGCCAGGGCGGCGGCATCAGCGTCGCCGTGAGCGGCCTCGTGCCCGACCTGGGCGCGGCCATGCCCGATGTGCCGTTTCTGTGCCATTTCCGCCGGGCGGTCGGCCTGACCGAGAACCATCCTTATGAAGAAATTGTGAAATATTTGAGCGTCCACCGCGATCACATCGAGCGCGTTTTCGACACGCTGGATTACTTCGATGGGATGTATTTCGCCGCACGAGCGGAGGCGCCGTCGTTGTATTCCACGGCGCTGATGGACATGACGTGCGCGCCATCGACCGTATTTGCCGCCTACAACGCCATCACCGCGCCGAAAGATATCAAGATCTACACCTATAACAACCATGAAGGGGGCGCCAGCTTCCAGGCCCAGGCGAAGATCGAGTTCTTGCGCACGCTGTGGGGTTAGCCCCTCAGCCGCCGCGCTGTCGCCAGTGGACGGAGGATACGCTCTGTGCTAAGATTGCGTTGAATATCCCCCTCGGGGCGGCATGAACAAAAATCGAGACTCATTGCTGCATCGTCTTGCCAAAAAACATGACAGAGATCGGTTAAATCACTGCTTTTTGCTGTCGTGATATGCAGAGAAGCTGTGATAAGGTAGGCGTGCGTGTTAGTGGCCGGCTGTTGGGATCATGTTCGCACGGGACGGCCCGGTCCGGATTGAAGCCATGCAACACCGTACCGATCATCGTAGCACTCATAGAAAGATAAGGTGTTATGTCTGCCGATCCTTATAGCCAGAAACGGTTTGTAAAAGACCCTTCGCATATGGCGCAGCAGGTCGTCGACGAGGTGGTGCTGGTCCCATTGCAGCCAGCGCCGGGACGGCCGCACGCGAGTTACGTGATGAACTTCACCGCCGGGGAAGTTTGGGATCTCATCGACGGCGAGCGGTGTATCTCGGACATCGCCGATCATTTTGCCGGGGAATACCAGATCACATCGGACCAGGCCGAAGCCGACCTGATCGCGCTCTTTCAGCATCTCGAAAATATCGGCGCTGTGCGGGCCGTGTAACGCTTTCCAGTCGTGCCAATAGCCGTATTCCGCAAGGGCGCTCACTGCGCCCTTGTTGCATCTTAAGCCAGGAGAGAGCTCTGTCGGTGAAACTTATCCACTCTGCGGGCGGCTCGATTTCAATGGCCAGACTGCTGCGCCTGACCCGCTGGCAGGAACACGTGCTGTTTACCGTCCCGGCGACCCTGTTGGGCGTGGTGCTGGCGGCAGCAAACGAGGATGTCCCGGCACTGTCGAGGCGCGTGTTGGCGGTGTTGGCCGCGAATCTGCTGGCGGTGACGGTGGCGTTCATGCTGAACGATATCGAAGACGCGGACGACGACGCGCGCGATGCGCTGCGCGGGTCACGGAATGCCGTCACCTGCGGGGAGATCGCGCCGCGTGATGGACTGCTGGCGGCGGGCGCGATCGCACTGCTGGCGCTGCTGTTGTACGCTGCCGCGGGCCGCGCGGCGTTGGGTGTCGGCGCGCTGACGCTGGTTCTGAGCGGATTGTATTCGTGGCGCGGCGTGCGGTTGAAGGCGCTGCCGATAGTCGACGTGCTGGCTCACCTGCTGATGCTGAGCGCCCTGCTCTTTCTGGCGGGCTACCTCACGCACGGCAGCCATCCGGCGCGCGTCTGGACGGTTGCGGCGGGTGTGGGACTGATCTCGGCCTACGGCCAGCTCTATAACCAGCTGCGCGATTATGACCAGGATTCCGCCGCCGGGCTGCACAACACGGCGCATCTCCTGGGGCCGCGCCGCGCCCGGATCGCGATGGGATTGTGTCTGGCGGGGGCAGCGGTTTGCCTGGGACTGTCGGTGGCGAGCGGACTGTGGCCCGTGTGGTTGGCCGTGATTCCGCTGGGGGGGCTGCCGCTGCTCTGGTGGCGGCGCTCGTCCAAAGATATGCGCGGCACGGCGGCGATTGACGCCAGCGGACGCTTGCAGCTTGGCGCGATGTTGATCGCGAACGTGGTCGTGCTGGCATGGTGGCTGTCGCTGCTGGCGGCCTGATTCCTGATCTGGCTCGCGGAAGATAGCGCTCAAACACACCGCCCGACGCTGTTCCTACCCAGCACAATACGCAAAACTCAGTATAATCGAATTGAATCACGCGGGGACCGTACAAACAACAGTACCGGATCCCCGTTTTTATAGTCGTCTCAGGGTCGGAAAGCGATTACAATCAGCGTGACTTTGAGGATCACCACGCAACAAAGTTGATCGACTATGGCCGCCAAAAAGGTATTGATCGTCGACGATATGCCCGACGCGATCGAAGGCTTGCCGGAACGCCTGCGACGCGAGGGGTTCGAGCCGCTATTGGCCACACGCGGCCAGCAGGCGCTGGCGTTGGCTGAAGAATCACGCCCCGATGTCATTTTGCTGGACACCACCATGCCCGGTATGGACGGCATCGAAACCTGTCGCCGCCTGCGCATGAATCCGGCGACAGCCGATATTCCGGTGATGATGGTGTCAGCGCGCAGCCCGTCCGAGGCGCGGGCCGAAGCTCAGGCTGCCGGAGCCGTCGATTTCATCACCCGGCCTATCGATTTCGCCAATCTTTTGGAGCGGTTACAGCGCGTGTTCCTTCAGCGTGAAGACACCCCGCTCGATCAGCGCCGCTTGCTCGAAGAGATGGCGTTTACGGCGGTCGCGGTCTTGCCGTGCAGCCTGGCGTGGCTGCTGGTTGTGGACCCCGAAAAACGCTGGCTGGTCAGCCAGTCTATCGCGATGGATCGCGGTGCAGAGGCCGGTCGCCTGTTTTCGACGCAGATGCAAAGCGAACGCGGCACACTGCGTTTCCCGCTGGTTCACGGGGATAACCCGCTCTCTGAGGTCGTCCTGAATCGCAAAGTCCTGATCAATGTGCCCGCCGAGCGTTTTCACCAGCTCCCCGGCGGGATCGTGCTGCACCGCGCGTTCACTCAGTTCAAACTGGCGTATGCCAGCCTGCTGCCGCTGGTTAGCGCCGGGCGCACTGTGGGCGCGATGGTATTGGGTACGGCTGACGCCCAGGCCACCGCGTCACGCCGCGGCCAGCAGATCGTCAACGCGTTGAGCAGCCAGGCTGCGATGGCGATCGATAACGCCCGCTTGATGGACAATCTCGCCCGGCGGGACGCCCAAATGCGCGCCGAACAAGCCTTCCGGCAGATGGTGCTGGACACGATGGGCGAAGGGCTGGTCGTGGTCGATGAAGAGGCTAAGATCACCTATGTCAATAACCGGGTGCTGCTCATCACTGGCTATACGCGCGAGATGCTGTACGGGCGCAGCGTGGGGTTGATCTTCCACCCGTCCAACCGCGATCAGATTGTGCGCAGCCTGACCGGCAAGCGGCGCGATACGCTTTCGCTCGCGCAAACCCTGTACACCAAAGACGGGGGCGAAGTCCCCGTGCTCGTATCGCGCGCCGTCGCGCCGTCGCCTGACGGCAAGGGCAACAACACCGTTATCGTCGTCACCGATTTGACCGAGCTACACCGCAACGAAGAGGCGCTCAGCCGCCAGACCCAGCGGCTACAGGCCATCAACCGCGCCGCCAACGCGATCTCGTCGGCCAGTACCTTTGAAGAAGTGGTACAGGTCAGTTTGCAGGCCGCGCTGCAGGTGGTTGATGGCATCTCGGCGTCTATTTTGCTGCGCGATCAGGCGCAGAAAGACCTGTTTTCCCAGGTAGCTGCCATTGGCCCGCATCGCGACGCCATCAACAAGCGCCGCGCGAAAGCGGGCGAAGGACTGGTCGGCCGGATCGCGGCCACGTCGAAATCGCAGATCGTCGCCGATGTCAAACAAGAGGCCGAGGTTCAGACGGAATATGCGACTCTGTACGGGGCGGATCTGCGCTCGATCATCGCCGTGCCGTTGATCGCGTTCGACGAAGTGATCGGCGTGTTCGAAGTCGTCAACAAACGCATGGGACGCTTTGATCGCCAGGATGTCGAAACGCTCGAAAGCCTGGCCGGGTCGGCGGCGATTACCATTGAAAATGCGCGTCTGTTCGACCAGACTCGCCGCCGTGTCACAGAACTGAGCACGCTGCTCGATGCCAGCGCGGCAGTGACGTCGACGCTCGATTTTGGCGATATCCTGGAACGGATCGCGCGGCGGCTGAGCGTGGCCTTGCGCGTTGAGCGCGTGCTGATCCTCGATCGCGAGCAACAATCCGATCACCTGGTCTCGCTGGCCGAAGTCGTCAACGCCTATTGGTCGCCCGGCTCCGGCCCGCTCCATACACCAGAGGCGACCTCGCTGGTCAATGCCGCGCTGACCGGGGGAGCGCGCGTGGTGTCCACGCCGCCCGACAGCGAAACTGTTTCCACCCTGGATGAGGTGAATCCTTCTGGACTGCGGGCAGCGGCCGTGTTCCCGATCGTGCTGCGCGGGCCGACGGTGGGCGTCATTGCGCTGTACAATGAGTTGCGTCACGTGGCGCTCTCGCCTACGCAAATCAACGCCGTGACCGACGCGATTACACTGTGGCAAAACGATATTGGAGCCTACGATCCGGAAGATTGGCTCTCGCGCCCCAACCTGACCGACCTGTGCCAGCGCGTGCTGCAAACCAGCGCGCTGCGCTGGTGCGCCGTTTTCTACCGCGATGAAAAGCACGGTGGCGTGCGGCTGGCGCGTGAGATCGGCTATGCGCTGTGGCTGGCCGGCACCGATCCGACCGTCTGGAACACCGAGCGTTATCCCACGCTGGCACGCACCATGGACCAGGGAAAACCGCAGACGCTCAAGCGCGAGGATTTGCCTGACGATCCCCACGAGCGCGATTATCTTCAGCGCGTGGGCGGCAACACCTGTTTGCTCGCGCCGCTGCTCATTCGCGGCGAGCCGGGCGGATTGGTCAAGCTCATCGATTCCAAGTCGGAGCCGCGCATCTTCGACGAGGGCGAGCTGTCGGTGTGCCAGGGCATCGCCAACGTTGTGGGCAACGCGATGGAAAACGCCCACTTGTATACGGCGCAGGAACAGCGCGCGACCGCGCTGGAAGCGGCCTACAAAGAGCTGCAAAGCGCTGACGAGATGAAAGACGACCTGCTGCAAAATCTATCGCACGAGCTGCGCACGCCGCTGACGCACATTTTGGGTTATCTGCGGCTGATGCTTGATAACGCCTTCGGCGAATTGACGCCCGATCAGACCGACACGCTGACACTGGTCACCAACAAGGCCGAACATCTGGCGACGCTGGTCAAGGATATTGTGTCGGTGCAGGAGGCTGGTGCGCGTGACCTGGAACCCAGGCCAATCCATCTGGAGCGCGTGGTCGCGCAGGCTGTCCGCAGCATGGCGGCCAAAGCCAAGACCAACGAAATACGCATCGTGCCGCGCATCCCCACCAATCTGCCTCTGGCTTACGCGGATCCGGCCCGGGTGGCCGAAGTGTTCGAGGAATTGCTGGAGAACGCGATCAAGTTCAGCCCGATGTCCAGCCAGATCGAGATCACGCTGGATGATCCCGGCGGGTTGATGCTGCACGCCTGCGTGCATGACAACGGGATCGGTATTGCGCCCGACGAGCACGAAAAAATCTTTCGCCGCTTCTACCAGGTAGACAGCGGCACGACGCGCCGTTATGCGGGCACCGGGTTGGGTCTGACTGTCGTCAAGCAGGTAGTGGAGGGCCACAGCGGGCGCGTATGGGTCGAAAGCGACCTGGGCAAAGGCAGCAGCTTTCACCTGACTCTGCCCAAAGCCAGCGCTATGGCGGATCCGTCAGCGGCACCGGCTGCCAGCGGATCGCCCGCTCCGGCATGAGCGGGTCACAACTGCGACGGCAGCCACGCGCGCCAGTGAGCGTCCAGATCGCTAAACGTGACGCCCAAAGCAGAATCGCACGCCGCTTCGACGCTTGCCCCGCCCGCAATAGCGCGAATCCAGGCGTTGAGCGCGTCGGCCCCATAGCGCTCATTGATGTAATGCACCAGCGTGTAGGCTTGATTGATGGCCTGTGTGCGTTGGTCAAGCGTTAGTGCGGTGGGATCGTCCAACGCCGACCAGGGGATCAGGTGATCTTCCGCGGTGGCCGGTGCGACGGCCAGCCCGGCGATCGCCTTGAAAATGCGGTTGCGCTGGCTGAGCGTGCGGAACAGCGACGCTCCGTACTCCGCGATGCCATCCTCGACCCACCAGGGGAAGCCCCCGTGTGAGCCGCCGCTCATCTCGAATAACATAAAGCGCGTATATTCGCGCGCCACGTCGAATTCATACGGCGCGGTGGCGATCGGCGTGAGCGTCAGCTTGATTGACTCGCCCGGCTCGTTCCAGACGGTGATGTCCGGCATCGACAGCCGCGTCCAGTTTTGGAGCATCGCGGCGTTCTCGTACAGCTTGATGTTGGCCGTCTGCTGCGGGACAAAGTCGAAGGCGCGCGTCAGTGTCGTGCGGAGATCGGGCAAGTAGTCCACCATCATCGCCGCCTGCGCGCTGTCATCGAGCAAGCCGTCCCCGAAATAATACAGCCGCATGCCCGCCACATCGGCCGTGTGCCAGTGTTCGCCGCCGAGCTTCCAATTTCCGTCGACCCGGTAAAAGATCGCGTTGATGGTGGTCCCGCCCGCCGAGCCGTCGCCCGTACTGTTGGCCTGCCGCCAGCGGAAAAACATGCGCGCGGTCGCCGTATCGGGGTCCGGCGAACTGATGCTGAACAGCTCGATCTCGAACACATCCAGCGGGTGCTGCCGCCAGTCTTCGGCCCAGGCCCGGTGATCGGCCAGAAAGACCGGGTCACCGTCCCAAACATACGTCATATATTCGTCCACATTCCCGGCCAGCACGGCCTGCTCCATGTGCGCGATCAGCCGGTTAAGATCGATTTCGACGGTGTTGAGCGGAGTCGGAGTCGGTGTGATGCGCACATCACGGGTCGGCTGCGCGAACAGCGCATGTCCGGCGGCGATACTCGCTTCGTCTGGCGTGGGCGTGGGTTTTTCTTCGGCTTTTTGACAGGACGTGAGTACGATCAGCAGGCAGACAACGGCACCAATAGCGAGCGTCAGGCTTGGACGCAGCAATTTCATAACGGTTTCTCCAACGGCAGCGGGCGGTTCTGTGACGTTATACGCGCGGTCCAGGTACGCTGATCAGCTACCGGATGCGCAGCGCTGAAATCGCGCTGTCTTGAAAGCTCGCCGCCTGATAGAAGGCGCGCGCCGCCGGACTGCCGCGCTCGATATTGACGTACAGGTGCGTCAGGGCCAACCGGTTGGCATGGCGCAGCGCCGCTTCGAGCAGGGCCACACCCGCGCCTTCGCCCCGGTAATCCAGCGCGACGGCCATATCATCGATCCAGCCGCGCCCGCCGGTCAGCGTTTGGACCAGCGAAAGCGCCACAAACCCGATCACCTGCGGCGGGGCGGTGGTGGTTTCCGCGACGAAAATGCTGATCGTCTGCCGCTCCATGAAACGCTGGCGCGTCGCGGCCCAATCGCCGTCGGTCAGAGTCTGGTTGGCGCTGACCAGTTGCAGCAGCGCCAGCACGGCCTCGACATCGGCGATTTCCGCCTGCCGGATGTGAAAACCGGCCATGCGCTCGGCAGGGCTGGGGATCACCTGGTCGCGCAGCGCCAACCAGCGCTGCATCGCCTCGCGGTGAGTGCGGAAGGGCAGCGGCGGCAGATCGTCCGGCTGAAAGACCCGCACATCCTGGGCATCGTCGCCCGCGTTGAGCGTTCCGCCGCTGGGACGCGCGCGATAAAATACGATAATGCCGCTGGTCGGCGGTCCTTCGGGGAACGAATACACGCCCAACAGATCGACCAGCTCGATCTCCAGGCCGGTTTCCTCGCGGGCTTCGCGGACGGCAGCTTCTTCGACGCTCTCATCCGCTTCGATGTAGCCGGAGGGCAGCGCCCACATCCCGGTTTTGACCTGGCCACCGCGCTTGATCAGCACGAGGCCGTCTTCCATCTCGATCAAAATACCGACGCCGGGCACCGGGTTGAGGAAATGCACATAGCCGCAGCGCGGGCACGACAGGCGATCGCGCGCGGCAACCGTGCGGTGTATGAGACGTTCGCCGCACTGGGGGCAGAAAATCGGTGGCAGCGTTGGGGACATACCACTCCGTCAGGGGTGTAAAAGGCCGGGTTAAAGCTCGAGATAGTCGCGCAGCGGGTGGCTGCGGTTCGGGTGACGCAACTTACGCAGCGCTTTGGCTTCGATCTGGCGGATGCGCTCGCGCGTGACGCCGAAGTGCTTGCCCACTTCTTCGAGCGTGTGTTCCTGGCCGTCCATCAGCCCAAAGCGCATTTCCAACACTTCGCGCTCGCGCGGGTTGAGCACGGCCAGCGCGCCGCGAAT
This sequence comes from uncultured Chloroflexia bacterium, assembly GCA_963826505.1. GTDB lineage: Bacteria > Chloroflexota > Anaerolineae > Aggregatilineales > Aggregatilineaceae > CAWGXG01. Next base: position 641,228 of record CAWGXG010000007.1, on the reverse strand, counting down.
CTGCTCTTTGAGCAGTTGGCGCGCGGCGGCATCCACCGGGCCGAGGATTTTGTCGTCTTCGATGAAATCGCCCAGCAGGCTGGAATCTTCCTGCCCAACCGGCATTTCGAGCGACATCGGCTCCTGCGAGATGCGCAAGATACGCCGGACCTTGTTCGCCGCGCGGCGGAGTTTGCGCGCCAGCACCGGGTCGAGCTTTTCCTCGCTGTTCCAGGCGGTTTCAACGGCGATGGTGTCTTCAGGATCGAGGAAATCCATTTCCAGCGCGATTTGTTCGGCGCTCGGCTCGGACCCGAGATTTTGGATCAGCTCGCGCTGGACGCGCATCAGGCGGTTGATTGTCTCGACCATGTGGACCGGAATGCGAATTGTGCGGGCCTGGTCCGCGATGGCGCGGCTGATAGCCTGCCGGATCCACCAGGTCGCGTACGTGCTGAATTTGAAGCCCTTGGTATGGTCGAATTTTTCGACCGCGCGCAGCAGCCCGATATTGCCTTCCTGAATCAGGTCCAGGAAGTTGATGCCGCGCCCCATGTAGCGCTTGGCGACACTGACCACCAGCCGCAGATTGGCGCGGGTCAGCGCCTCGGCGGCCTGCGGACCGCGCTCGCGGGCCTGCCCGAACTCGCGCTCGATCATGGCGTTATAGGTGGCACGGTTCGCGTTCAGCCACGTGGCGAACGTCTCGCGATCGGGCCAGGCTTCCTGCGCGGTGTAGGCTTCCAGCAGGCGGTCTTGCAGCGGCGCGGGGATCAGATACAGCGCCTGGAAGACGTGGAAAAGCTGAGTCGCCACGCGGTTCCAACTGTCATCGCGACCCCAATCGCCCTGTTCCAGGTAGAGCCGCACGTAGGACGGCTCCTGGCCGTTCCAGTTGCGGCGCAGGTTCTGAGTCTCGCTGATCGAGCAGATCGACCAGCGGCGGCTCGACTCCGAACTGGGCCACGCGATCCAGTGTTTCGCGCCAGTGATCGAGCAGGTGGCCGTAGATCGCCGCCAACACGTCGACCGGTTCGGGCGTTTCACCATCGGACAGCGCGGCGGTCAGCCGCTGGGTGACCGTGTCCAGCAGGCTGCACGCGGCGATCTGCGAGGACAGCCACGTTTCGCGGTCGGGATCAAGCAGTTGGACCTGGCCGATTTCCTTGAGGTACATACGGACCGGATCGTCTGCCAGGGCACCGGCTTCGATGCGGGCGAAGTCAAGTCCGTGATCGCCGTTATCAAACCCATTGAGGTCCAGATCGCCGTCGTCGGCGTCGTCTAGATCGGAGGCAAAAGCTGCGTCGTCGTGACTGTCGGAGATGATTTCGACCCCCATTTCCTCAAGACGATCCAGCAGCGCCTGAGCTTCGTCGCTGTCAGGATCGTCAAACAACGCCAAGACTTCACTCTCGTTGAGCTGTTTTTGGCGGCGGCCCTTAGCGATCAGGCTTTCAGCGGTCGTCCCGGTATCATCGTTGCGCATGGTATGATCGTTTGGCATAGTGTCCCGGCGTCGCCAACGACGCTTGCATGATCTTTGCCGGTAAGGCGGTGTCAGCCGCTGCGGGTCAGCGTGCGCATGTCGCGTAACGTGCGTGCGAGCAAACCCCGTGTGCGGCTGTGAATGTCAAACTGAGCTTGATAAAACGCGTCGGCCTCGGCGTCTCCTTGACTGCGGGCGTCTTGCTGCAAGAAATAAAGTTCGCTGCTCTCGCGTTCCAGACGGCTTTGGCGCAGTTGCAGCGCCTCGCGGACAAAAACCGGCGTAGTGAGTTCGGGCAAAGTATTGACGCGGGCCTGCGCGCGTAGGATGGAGTCCATCTCGGTTGCCAGCAGGCGGGATAGTCCCTGACCAAACTGTTCCAAGGGCGAGACGCGCAGCCGGTCCACGGTCTCGCTGAGCTCCGGCGGCAGCCACCGGTACAAGTAATCTAACGGATCAACATCCATCTGCGCGAGCGCCTGTTCCAATCCCCGAAAAATGACCTGGTATTCGGAACGGCTAAAATCATCGGCGTGCAGCGGGCCTAATACCTTGGACAGCGCTGCGTCCCCATGTTGCAGCTCGCGCAGCTTGCGGTTGGCGGCGTACAGCCGTTCGGGCTGGTCCATGAGCAACCGCAGGCAGAAGCTTTCGCGTTCGGCAGATTGGCCCGGTGGCCCCCCCACTTTGATCGCGCCCGGTGCGCGTCCGCTGAGCTGGCGCTGTTGGCGCAGGCTGGGTGTGGGTCGTCCCCCAAAGGCGCGCCGCTGCTGTCCCCACTGGATCAGCGTGCGCTCGTCAATGTGTACGCGCCGCGCCAGCGTCTGAATATTGCCGCTGCGCTGGATATCGCTTTCGGTAGCCGTCAGGATGGGCAGCAGCGCGCGGGCCGTCTCTTCTCGTTCGTGATACGAGGCATCCCACGCCAGGTGTGCAGTCCCTTGCCGGATGACGTAATCCGCCACTGGGACTGCGCTTTCGATCAGCGCCTGCCATGCCCCCGGATCATCACGGATCAGGTCGTCCGGGTCCTGACCTTCGGGCAGGCTGACCACACGAATATCCATGTTTAGCATGCCAGTGTAGCGCATCATGCCGCGCGGATCAAACGTGACGGACTCGCTGCCGTCCAGCGTCTGACGCGCGACGTTTAGCCCGCGCATGGTGGCATTAATCCCGGCGGCGTCGGGATCCAGGGCGAGGATCAGGCGTGTCGCGTAGCGGTCAAGCTGGCGCAGTTGATCCTCGGTGAGCGCCGTACCCATCTGCGCGACGACGTTGCTAAACCCGGCCTGGTGGGCTTGCATGGCGTCCATGTAGCCCTCGACGATGACCGCCGTTTCCGTCTCGCGAATGGCGCGCCGCGCCATGTCCAGGCCGAACAGCAAGCGCCCTTTGTCGAACAGCGGAGTTTGCGGCGAGTTGAGGTACTTGGGCACCGCGTCTTTTTCGAAGGCGCGCGCCCCAAAGCCGACCGTACTACCCCGCCCATCCCGGATCGGAATCACCAGCCGGTGCCTGAAGCGGTCGTAGACGTTGCCTTTTTCGTTGCGGATGGCGACGCCCGCCTCGACGATCTCATCTTGCTGGTAGCCGAGCAACTGCAAATGTTGGAGCGCCAGCCGCCAGTCGTCCGGCGCATAACCGAGCATGAACGCTTCGACGGTGTCAGCCGACAGGCCGCGTCGGGCGATGTAATCGCGCGCGATCTGTCCGGCAGGAGATGTCAACAACTGTTCGTGGAAAAAAGACGCTGTCTCGGCCAGCAATCCCCGCAGCCGGTCGGATTCGGTATTCTGTTGGGCACGTTCGGGTGTTAAAGGTTGGACGTCAACCCCGGCCCGTTTGCCCAGTTCGCGCAGTGCTTCGCTGAACTCCCAGCCTTCGGCCTTCATGACGAAGGACAGCACGTCACCGCCTTCGCCACACGCTCCGAAACACCGCCACGTTTGCGTATCCGGGAAGACCACAAAAGACGGCGTGCGCTCCTGATGAAAAGGGCACAACGCTTTGTAGTTGCGCCCCGCCTTTTGTAGGTTTGCGTACCCGGACACCACGTCAACAATGTCGAGCCGGGCTTTCACGTCATCAACGACAGACATTATTGAGATGGCCCCACCAAATCACCGCTTTGTGAGTAGGATTATATGCGCCGGAGAACGGTTGTGCAAACCGGGTGGCGTTTGCAGCGCGTTTGAAAGGTGGAAAAAAACGGGGTCACAGCCTGTGTGGCGTTGGGAATTGGACTCACCCCTACGCCCTCTCCGGCAGAGCCATCGAAGGGGACTTCAGGGGTAAATCCGGTTTTACCGATCGCACGTTGGCAACAACTGATGCCGCACGCTGCTCATTCGTCCAGCAGGCCGACGCGTACCAGCATGGAACGCAGCCCGGCGCGTTGTTCGGTCGTCAGCGGCTGGATCGGCAGCCGCGCCGGTCCGGCGGGGACGCCCATCAGCATCAGCGCCTCTTTGGCCGGCACCGGATAGGTGCCAAAACGCGGCAGCTCATCGCGCAGAATGGCGATCTTTGCTTGCATCTCCCGCGCGCGGGCGTGGTCGCCCGCCTTGAATGCGTTATAAATTCCAGCGGCGTAGGCTGGCGCGACGTTGAACGTCAGCCCGACCGCGCCGTCTGCGCCGCTGCACAGCGCGCTGTAGGCCAGCGTGTCGCGCCCCACGAACACGCGGAAGTCTTCTGGACAGACGCGCAGGATGGTGAGGCATTCCGAGAGATCGCCGCTCGAATCCTTCACGCCGATGAAGTGCGGAATCTCGTGGGCCAGTCGCGCCAGCGTGATCGGGGTGATCTTCACGCCGCCGGTGCGGCTGGGGTTGGAATAACCCAGCATCGGGACCGTCACCGCTGCCGCGATCGCGCTGTAATGGGCGTAGAGTTCGTCCTGTGAGGGGGCGATGAAATAGGGCGTGACGATCGCCACCGCGTCTACTCCGGCGCGTTCGGCCCGCTGGGTCAGCGCGATGGTATCGCGCGTGGTGATCGCCCCGGTGCCCGCGATGACCGGCACGCGCCCATTGACCGCCGCCAGCACGGCTTCCCATACCGCGACTTTTTCGTCCGCCGTCAGCGCGAACGATTCGCCCTGGCTGCCCGTGACGAAAATCCCGTGAACGCCACCCCCCAGCACATATTCCACCACCGCCGGGACCCCGTCCAGATTCAGCGATCCGTCTGGATTCAGCGGCGTCACCAGCGGGGGAATTATGCCGTGCAGCTCATCTTTGAGCGCCATGTATGCCTGCCTCTCTGCGTGTTAATCCTATTCAATGCTCACCACCCTAATCGCCCGCCAGACGCAGCCGTTCGCCGGTCTGGACGCGCCACAGCGCCGCGTAAATGCCATCCTGCGCGACCAGTTCTTCGTGGCGTCCGTGCTCGCGCAGCGCGCCGTCTTCCAGAACGAAGATACGATCCGCGTTGCGGATGGTCGACAGGCGGTGCGCGATGACGATCGTCGTCCGCCCCACGATGATTCGTTCCAGCGAGCGCTGGATGGCTGCTTCGGTTTCGTTATCGACCGAGGACGTCGCCTCGTCCAGGATCAGGACCGGCGGATCTTTGAGCACGGCCCGCGCAATCGAGACGCGCTGGCGCTGGCCGCCGCTGAGCTTCTGACCGCGCTCGCCGACGATGGTGTCATAGCCCTGCGGCAGACTCATGATGAAGTCATGCGCTTCGGCGATTTTGGCGGCTTCGATGATCTGATCCATGCTGGCGTCGAACGACCCATACGCGATGTTTTCCTTGACCGTGCCGTGAAACAGAAACACGTCCTGGCTGACGAACCCGATCGCCTTGCGCAGATCCGCTGTGTTGAGGTCGCGCAAATCCTGCCCGTCCAGCGTGATCTGACCGCCCGTCACGTCATAGAAGCGCAGCAGCAGCTTGACCACGGTGCTTTTGCCAGCGCCTGTTGCGCCGACGATGGCCGCCGTATCGCCTGCCGGGATATGGACCGACAGTCCTTTGATGACGTGTTGGCCGTTGTTGTAGCTGAAATCCACCTGATCGAACGAGACTTCGCCCTGCACCGCGTCGACCGGCAGCGGTTGGCCGCCGTCATTGATCTGCGGTTGGAGGTCAAGCAGGTCCAATACGCGCGTGGTCGAGGCCATGGCGCGCTGGTACAGATCGAGCGTCTCGCCGAGCGAGGTCAGCGGCCACAATAAGCGCTGCGTCATGAAGACCAGCACGCTGTACAGCCCCACGTTGAGGCTGCCATCCAACGCGCGATAGCCACCGAAGACCATGATCGCCATGAAGCCCATCACGATCACCATGCGGATCAGCGGCACGAAGGCCGAGCTAAGCTGGATGGCGCGGCTGTTACGGTCGCGGTAAATGTCGCTCTCGCGGCGGATGCGTTCGGTTTCGTGGCTCTCGGCGGTGAAGCTCTTGATGGTGGCGATCCCGCCCAGGTTGTTCGCCAACTGCCCGCTGAGCATCCCGACCTGTTCGCGCACGGCCATATAGCGCGGGGCCAGCATCTTCTGATAGTGGATCGACCCCCAGATCACGAACGGCATAGGCAGCATCGCCAGCCACGCGACGCCCGGCGTCGTGGCGAAAAACAAGCCCCCGATCACAATCACCGTTGTGATGACCTGGATCAGGTTGTTCGCGCCAATATCCAGAAAGCGCTCAAGCTGGTTGATGTCGTCGTTGAGGATCGCCATCAGGCCGCCTGTGCTCTGATCCTCGAAATAGGCCAGTTCCAGCTCCTGGACGTGGCTGTAAGCGTCCAGGCGCAGCTCGTGCTCGACCGTTTGGGCCAGGTTGCGCCAGTAAATCTGGTAGACGTATTGGAAGATGGATTCGAAAATCCAAACGACCAGCGTCACACCCGCCAGGGCCACTAGCTGGTGGCGCGTATCCCCGATGCCCATCTTGGCGAAGAACGAGTTGTCGCGCTGGACGACAATATCGACCGCCGCACCGATCAGCGCTGGGGGCGCGAGATCGAAGATTTTGTTCAAAACGGAAAAGACCGTCGCCAGGATGACCTGGGGGCGGTGGCGGCGCGTGTAGCTCAGCAGTCGCCGCAGTGGATGTGCCTGGGATGCAGTATGTTGGGTCATGGCTCTGTCCATATCACATGTCGGGTGTGGCCAAAACCCGAATTGTATCGCACCTTGGGGCGAAGACCTAGACCGGTGTGCGGATAACGCAGAGCAAAACTAACCCAGGGAGTAAAAAACCTTCGCCCTCGCGTATCTCCCTCCCGGGTTGCTACCGCGGCCCGATTTTTGTACATTGGTCGAGGAATTTGTCAGCGCTGTGTGGTATTGTGTATGTACTGTGAAAAATCTCTGGTTTTATGTCCATTGAGTTTCAGGAGAACGCCATGCGAAGGCTCACTTTACAGGTGTTACGCAATGCCGGAATCCTGCTGCTGATCGCCGCACTGCTGCCCGCCGCTGCCCCGGTGACGCGCGCCGCGCAGGGCATCGATCAGGCCGCGCTGCTGCACGACAGCCGCAGCGATCTCTACCGCGTGCCGCTGGGCGCGGTGCCCATTCAGACGACGGTCACGCTGCGTTTCCGCACGGCAGCCGACGGGGTTGACAGCGTGACCGCGCTGGTGATGGACGATTTCCAGCAGACCCAGACCGCGCTGCCGATGGCAGTCGTCGCGACTACGCCCGACGGCTACGACTTGTGGGAAGCGGCGTTGGACGTGGGCAAAACCCCGACCATCTACCATTACAGCTTTCTGATCAGCGGCGGCGGTGACGTGCTCTATTATGAGGACGACACGCGCCCCGGTGAGGCGGGCGCGTTCTACCCGGCCAACGAAGGCGGTCCCGGCGCAGCCTATACGCAGAGTCCCGGCCTGCCTTACCAGATCACCGTCTACGATCCCGGCTTTTATACGCCGGAATGGATGCGTAACGCGGTCGTCTACCAGATTTTCCCGGACCGCTTCCGCAACGGCGATCCGTCCAACGATCCGACCGATCCCGCGATCACGTTCTACGACAACCAGCACCCGATTATGCACCAGACGTGGAACGAGTCGCCGGTCGATCCGCGCCAGCCGGGTATGTACCAGAATCAGTGGAATCTCGATTTCTTCGGCGGCGATCTGGCCGGGATCACCGAGGAGCTGGATTACCTGCAAAGCCTGGGCGTGACGGCCATCTACCTGAACCCGATTTTCGAGGCGCGCTCCAATCATCGCTACGACACCGCCGACTACAAAACGATCGATCCCTACCTCGGCACGCTGGAAGACTTCCAGACCCTGGTGTCCGAAGCCCAGCAGCGCGGCATCGTGCTGATCCTGGATGGCGTGTTCAACCACCTGTCCAGCGACAGCCCGTTCTTTGACCGCTACCACCGCTATCCCGACGATGGCGCGTGCGAAAGCCTGCAATCCCCTTATCGCAACTGGTTCTTCTTCGTGCCGCCCAAGGGCGAACAGCCCGCCGCGTGCGTCGATAACCCGCAGGGTGCGACGTACTACACCGGCTGGGCTGGTTTCGACACCATTCCCAAGATAGATAACAGCAGCCCTGGCCCGCGCCTGTACTTCTACCTCGGGCGGCGCAGCGTCGTGGCGACCTGGGGCGCGGAGGGGATCGGCGGCTGGCGGCTGGACGTTGGCGGCGATATCGATCCCGGCGGCCCGGCCAATGATTTCTGGGAAGACGTTTCGCAACGCCGTACACAACGCCAACCCCGAAAGCGTCATTATCGGGGAGGAATGGGGCAACGCGTCGCGCTGGCTGCTCGGCAACGAGTGGGACGCAGTCATGAACTACCGGCTGCGTAACGGCATTCTCGGCTTTGTGCGCGACGAAGACTACACCGACAACGACTCGAACGGCGACCGCGTGATCTACGCGCTGAGTCCCGCGCAGGTGGACGACGTGATCCGCGCCATCGAGTCCGACTACGCCGCCGATGGCCTACCAGGCCATGATGAACATTCTCGACAGCCACGACACGTCGCGTCTGATGTACGTGGCGGGCGATGCGCAGCGCCAACAGCTTGCGGCGCTGCTCCAATTCGCGCTGCCCGGCGCGCCGACCATCTACTATGGCGACGAGATTGGCATCAACGCGCCCAGCGTAGACGACAACGGAACGCTCCAGGACGATCCCTATAACCGCGCGCCCTATCCCTGGCCGGATATGCCCGGCGACACCTACGGCCCGCCGGACGAGGCCATGCTCGCTTTCTACCAGACGCTGGCCAGCGTGCGGCATGACACGCCCGCGCTGCGCGACGGCGAGATGATCACCTTGCGCGCCGATGCTGAGCAGGGTCTGTACGTTTTCCTGCGCGTGGACGCGGCCTCCGGCAGCGCGGCGTTAGTGGTGCTTAACGACAGCGCTACGCAACAAACCGCCACGATCGATCTGGCGGGACTGCTGCCATCCGGGTTGGCGCTGACGCCCGCCTTCGGCGCGGACACGGCAGAACTGTCACGCGCGTCCGGCCCCCAGGCGGGCGGACTCAGCACGGATCAGGGCCGCGTTGAGGTGACGATCGGCCCGCTGAGCGGCAACATCTGGACGGTGAACGCGGGTGAGGCTTTCGCGCTGCCCGCCGCGCCCGATAACCTGACGGTGGAGAGCGGCAGCAGCAGCGTCGCGCTGACATGGGACGCCGTGCCCGGCGCCGCCGGTTACCAGCTTTACCGCAGCCCGGTCGCGGTCGGTGGTTTCGAGCCGGTCGGCGACGTGGTGACCGATCCCGCCGTGACGGATACGACCGTCACCAACGGCTACCGCTATTACTACGCGGTCGCGACAATCGGCGCGGATGGACTGCGCGGCGATCTGGGCGCGAGCGTCCAGGCGATCCCCACCGCGCCCGTGTCGGAAGCGCACTATCTCAACACCGATCTGCCCCAAACCATCACCTACGGCTACGGCGTGACGGTCAGCGTGCAGATGGCGATCACCATCGCGGGTCAGACCGAGGCCGACGGTCCTGCCTCCGGGGTGCAGGCTGAAGCCGCCTTCTACGCGGCGGATTCGTTGGAGCCGGTCGGGACGGTGAAGATGAGCTACGCGGGCGAAGGACAGCGGCGCGGATCTCTATGCGGCGACGCTCGACGTACCGACCACGCCCGGCGACTGGACGATCCGTGCGCAGTTCAGCACGACGGCGGGCGAGACGTGGACGCTCGTCACCAACGCGGATGGGACGTGGCCCACGCTGACCGTCAGCGCGCCCACTGACACCGAAGCGCCCGCGCCGCCCGCGTCGGCGAGTGTGGAACTCGTCTCGCTGAGCGGTGTTACCCTGGTCTGGGAGGCTTCGCCTTCGGAGGACGTGGCGGCTTATGACATCATCCGCACCACGGGCGGCGACACGCAGTCGATCGCGCTGGTGCCTGCGGGAGGCGATAACCGCTATGTGGACAAAGCCGTGACTGCCGGGACGCGTTACACCTACGCCATCGCGGCCGTGGACGGCGCGTTGAATGAATCCGAGCCGGTGGCGACCGAAGAAGTCAAGGTCGAACGCCAGAAAGTCCCGGTGACGTTCAACGTCACGGTGCCCGACTATACCAAGAACGGGCCGGGCGATGTCTATCTCGCGGGTGACCTGGGCACGGACGATCTGCCTAACTGGGATCCCGCCGGGATCGTGATGACTCAGATTGACGACCAGCACTGGACCGTCACCCTGGACATTCCCGAAGGGGCCAGCTTGCAGTACAAATACGCACGAGGCACGTGGAACGCCGTCGAAAAAGGCGCGGAATGCGAAGAAATCGCGAACCGCACGCTGAAGGTGGAGCAGGGCGTCCCATCGATCACCGTGGACGACATCATCGCCAAGTGGCGCGACCTGGACAAGTGTCCCTGACGTTCGTTTGCATCGAAAGTGAGAAGTGAACGGGGTGCTGTGTGCGCCCCGTTTTTTTGTGTATCGCCGGGCGCTGCACGCGGGGAAGTAGACTTAAATTGATCAGGATTTGCCAAAATCGTTCACTTAAGGTAAAATTCCCTTAATCTTTTTAAACTTCTCTTTACCTTTCAATTGATCTGACGTGTACCATTCGCTCCGTCCGCACCGTAAAAAGGGACATCATCGGAGAGCTTGTTATGCCATCCATACCCATTGCAGCCGTGCCCTTGATTACGATTGCGCTTATCTATGGCTTTTTGAACGGCAAGAACGATTCCGCGAACGTGGTCGGTCCCCTGATCTCGACGCGGGCGCTGGGCTTTCGGGGCGCGCTGCTGGTCGCGGCGTTGTCCAATGCCGCCGGTCCATTTCTGTTCGGCGTGGCGGTGGCCAAGACGATCGGGAGTGGGGTCGTCGCGCCCGAGGCCATCACCCTGCCGGTGATTTACGCCGCGCTGTTAGCCGCCGTGTTTTGGAACACGATCACGCTGCTGCTGGGATTCCCCTCCAGCGCCTCGCACGCTCTGGTCGGCGGTTTGATCGGCGCGGCGCTGATCGGCTATGGCACGGATGCCGTGCTAATGAGCGGTGTGATCACCGTGGTGCTGGCGCTGGTCCTCTCGCCCCTGCTCGGCCTGATCGCGGGCTTTGTGGTGATCCGCGTGGTCTATTTCCTGGCGCGCGGTGCGTCGCCGCGCATCAACAACGATTTCCGGCATGGCCAACTGCTGGCTGCCATCCTGCTCGGCATGGGGCACGGCAGCAACGATTCCCAGAAAACGATGGGCCTGATCACGTTGGGACTTGTCGCGACCGGTGCGCTGCAACACTTCGCCGTGCCGCTGTGGGTGATCACGGTGAGCGCAGCGGCTGTCGCAGGAGGGACGTTGTTCGGCGGGCGGCGCACGATTCGCACGATCAGTTACAAGTTCTTCCACATCCGCCCTGTACACGGCTTTGCAGCGCAAAGTGCGTCCTCGCTGGTGGTGTTGTGTGCCGGGCTGCTGGGCGGACCCGTCAGTACGTCGCATGTTCTCAGCTCGGCGATCGTAGGCACGGGCTGCGCCGACCGCGTGCAGATGGTCCGCTGGCAGGTGGCCGAGCGGATCGTGTTCTCGTGGGTGGTGACGATCCCGTCTGCGGCGTCGTTCGCCATCGTGATGTATTTGGGTCTGGGCACGCTGCTGCACTGAGCGGACCGCCAATCCAAAAATTTATTTAGGGGCGCGTGCAGCGCCCCTTGTTTTGCATCACGCTGACTGTCCCCGGCGCGGTCCTGCTGCTATACTAAGCGCCTGTGTGGGAGCTTTGGAGAAAATACTTATGGTGTCAACGGCGAACCGGCGTCCACGCGCGTTTGGCGCGTTGGCGCTGCTGATTTTGCTGGCGGCGTTTGCCATCCGCGTGTGGGATCTGGGCGGGGCTAGCCTGTGGCTTGACGAGATATGGACCGAATACCAGACTCACACGTCGCTGGATGCGTCCCTCAAGATCATCTTGGAAACCGGAAATCAAACGCCGCTGTATTTCACGGCGATTCATTACTTCCCCAACGATACCGATTTTCTGCTGCGCTGGCCTTCGGCGCTGCTGGGCGTGATCGGCGTGGCGCTGATGCTGCGCGTTGTGGCGCGCGTCTACGGCGATTACCAGATGGCGCTGTTAGCGGGGGCCATGCTGGCTTTTAATCCCTATCACATCTGGCTGTCGCGCATGGCGAAACCTTATGCGCTGATGTTCATTCTCGCGCCTGCTCGTCGCCTATTTCTTCGTGGCGCTGCTGCAAGGGAAGCGCACCCGCGCTAACTGGATCGGCTTCACGTTGGCGAGCATGGCCGCTTATATCACGCACTACTTCACGTTCGCGCTTCCGATCGCTGAATATGCCTTGTTCGCGTTTATTGTGCGCGGCAACCGGGGCTTTTTTCGGAGTTGGATCAAAGCCGCAGATGGTGGCCGGGATCCCCGTGCGATCTGGCTGGTGGCCTTACTTGCGACAGGATGCCGTAACGTTCGGGATCGGCTGGATTCCGCGCCCTGGGGTGACAGATGTCCTGATTACGCTCTGGAACATGCTGGTTGGTTACAACGGGGCGCTGCCCTGGTACCTGATTCCCGGTCTGTTGGCCGGTGCCGTGGGCCTGCTGTTAGGGATGAGGTATGCTGTGGCACGCCGCAAGGTAGACCGCCGTGATTTCTTTTGGTTCTGGCTGTTGGTCGCCCCGTTGACGCTGGTTTTTGCGGTGTCGCAATTTCGTCCCCTCTACGTGGACCGCTATTTTATGGCGCTGCTGCCCGCTGTCCTGATGCTAACTGTGCGCGGCTGGTTCCATCTGCCGCGCCGCAGTTGGGCGCTGGGTTTGGGCGCTTTGGTTCTGGCGTCGAGCTTGATCAGTACTGTGTCGATCTTCCGCGATGGGAGCAGTCAAAAAGAAGACTGGCGCTCGGCAGCCCGTTATGTGGAGCAGCGGATGCAGCCGGGAGATGGTCTGCTCACTGAAACGCCCGTAGAATGGCTGGCCGCCCGCCATTATCTGACCTCAACCTCGGGCGTGACGTTTGCGTGGGTGCTCGATGCGCCCGATCCGGCAAATCCTTTTGACACGCCGGTCCAGCGCGTGTGGGTCTTCAGCCGGAACCCACGGGAAGATGGGCACCGGCAGGGCGTGCTCGCCGATTTCGATCCGTTCGCGCCCAGCGTTTCCCCTATGCCCGACTGGTTGCAGCCGCGCCGCGATCGCGTCCTAATGCAAAAGGAATTCAACGGAGTGACGGTGCTGCTAGTCGAGGTGCCGCCGGGCGATGGATTATCCAGCCCTTAACACTAGATCTCCGCAGTGGAGTGGTGTTCCAACCGGGGTGTAGCGGGGACTTCGCACGCTTTGTATAATCGCGCCATACTCTAGCCCACACCAAGGACAGCCGTTTTGACGGACAAACAACGCCCGCCGGTTTCCGCAGACCGGTATACCGAAGAATATTTCCTGACGGCCTGCGAAGGGTACGAAGATTTCATCGCCAGCGACGGGGAGAATCTGTCACGACGGCTTAAAGCGGCGTTCGAGTTGGCGGCCGTCGCGCCGGGCATGCAGGTGCTCGATGTGGCCTGCGGGCGTGGAGAGATCGTGCGCCACTGCGCGCGCCTGGGCGCCGACGCATACGGGTTCGATTACGCGGGGGCGGCGCTGCGGCTGGCACGCGGCGTGTTGGCACGCGACCGTGAGGCCGCGAGTGGCCAGATGGGTTTGGCGCAGGCAGATGCTAAATATTTCCCGTATCCGGCGCGGGCTTTTGACCGCGTGCTGATGTTCGACATTGTGGAGCATCTGCATCCCTGGGAACTGCACGCCGCTCTGCTCGAAGCGCGGCGCGTGCTTAAAGATGATGGGCGGTTGGTCATCCACACTGCTCCGAACGTATGGTACGATCGCTATGCTTACCCGGTCGTGCGTCTGTTCCGGCGTCTGACCGGTAAGGGTGCGGCCTATCCCGCCGATCCGCGTCAATTCCTGGTCGAGCACAACCGGGACGTACACGTCAACGAGCAGTCCTTGTTTGGGCTGCGACGCGTCTTGAATCAAGCGGGCTTCAGCGGGCAGGTGTGGCTGGATTCTCCGCCACAGCATCGTCAGGAACCGCTGCCGCTGGCTGCGTTGCGTCATGTTTTCTTCAAATGGCCGCCGTTCCGCTGGTTCTTCGAGCGCGAAGTGTTCGCGGTGGCGACCAAGCTGCCGCCCGACCGCTGATGACTCATTCGGAGCGCGGCGTGATTATCAGTATTAGTGTGGACCTGTGGTGTTAATGTGTGATGCGCGATAAACGACCGGTCGATGAACTGACAGTAGAAGAACTCGAGCAGATTCTCGCGATTCGGCGGCGAGCACTGCGCCAGGACCGGCTGCGCCATCTGGCCGAGCGCGGACGCCGTCTGGCTGGTGCGGCTCCGGAAGATGTGCTGCCAGTCGAACCACCGCAGCAGCACGAAGCCGCCGAAGCGATCGCGCCGATCGATCCGCCCGTCACGTATGACATCACGGACGATGTCCCGCGCTTTGAGGACGAGTTGGGCGATGTGGACGCCGCGAATGTGCCAGACGACGGCGTGCCGCGTTTTGAAGACGAGCTGCCGCCAAAATCAAAACCATCGACGTCCGTGGCGAATGGCCCCGTCGTGCCGCTGCGCCGCGCAGTGTATGATAAGGCGCTGCTGGCGGTCGAAGTGCTGGGCGTGATTGGGGTGGTGCTGGTGTTGGTGCTGGGCGGGTACTATCTCAGCGAAGAAAACCGGCGAATCGACGCGTTGGCGCAAAAGTCCGCCGACATTCAGCGCGAAGCCGAGGCGCTGGTGCCCACTCCTACGCCGCAGCCCGTGCTGCGCGTCGAGCTGTCCGATTACGTGCTGCCGGGTGGCCACTATTCTCCCGACTCTACCGGCGGCGAAGGTGCGTTTAACCTGGAGGAACTGCCAGCCAGCATCCGTCCCGTGGCGATGGCGCAGCTCATTGCACCGCAGGCCGCCGAACGCGTCGAACAGCAGCCCAGCAGCCCGGTGCGCATCGTGATCAACACCGAGCGCGTCCAGGTGGATGCCTCGATTTACGGCGGCGTGGATTGGGATCAGCTCCGGCGCGGGGTGGGACATTACCTGGGCAGCGCCAATCCTGGCGAAAAAGCGAACATGGTGCTGTCGGCACACAATGATATTTACGGCGAAATCTTCAAGAACATCCAGTTTCTTGAGCCGGGCGACGAAATTCGGGTACAAGCAGCGAACAGCCGGTGGTATACTTACGTGGTGTTTGACAAGCAGATCGTGTCGCCGACCAAAGTTTCCGTGCTGGAACGCGGCTCTGAAGCGATTGTTACGCTGATTACCTGTCACCCCTACCGCGTGGATAACATGCGTATGGTGGTCTTTGGACAACTGGTCGATACCAACGCATCCTGATGGGTGAATACAACGCCGGGTGGGGCGGTTGATACAACCTCACTTGTTTCGCTAACTGTGGCATCCTGTTGATTTACCCTATTGATTTTATGTCGTCGCGCGTAATAATTGTGAGTGAAGCTCGATAAGGAGAAATCAGGTCAGAATGACGAAGAAGAGACGTAAGCCAAATCTGCCGCAGGAAACTCTGGAGCGCGCTCGCCGCGAAATGCAGGGCGTGGGGATCAGCGATCCTGCTATTGACAGCGCCCGTGCAGCAGCGGCTGACAAGCCAACGCCCAGCCCGGCGGCCAGTGCATTGCAGGCGCGCCGCGCCGCGGCGCAGCGGTCAGGCTCGGGCCTGATCGTCGCCACAGAAGCTGAGCTGCGTGCGCAGTATTTTTATGTGATCAGCGATCTGCGCAATATGGCGATCCTGGCGACTATACTGTTGATCGGGTTGGTGGTGCTGTCGTTCTTCATCTAGGCTCCGCCTAACATCAAACAGGCATCACACGGAGGACTCCCCAACCCGGGGAGTCCTCCGTGTGTAGTTCACATTCACGCTTTGGGCGGTTTCGCCGAGCGTGGGGGCGGCGTGGGACGTGGGGGGCGCGGCTTTGTCTGAGAGGGCAGCGGGCGCAGCGGTCCGGTCCCCGGTTTGGGGGAGGTGTCGCTGGGCGAGCGGGACGCGCCTAATGGCCCGGTGCCCGGGTTTTCGGGTTGGAGCCGGATCAACGGCTTGGGCCGTGACGCCGAAGCGGGCGGTTCTGGCGGCGGTTCCGTCGATTTTTGGATGGCGGCGCGCTGGCTTTGCAGGCGGAGCGGTGCTAAGGGCTCTTCGCCTGCGCCAAGCGCACCGGTGCCCCCGGCGGCCTGACTCGGCACTAACACGCTGATCTTGGTACCCTGGCCTCTGGCACTTTGAATGCGGAGCGTGCCTTCGACCAATTCAGCGCGCTCGCGCATGTTGATCATGCCCAGGCTGCCGCGTTGATCGTAGTTCGCGTCTACCGCTTCGACGTCGAACCCGACGCCGTTATCTTCAATCTCAACGATGATGAAGCCTTCTCGCCGGTACAACCGCACCCAGATTTGCTCCGATTGGGCATGTTTGCGGGCGTTGTTGACGGCTTCTTCGATGATATAGAACAGTACGCCCTGGGCATTGGTGTCGAGATACATCTCGACTTCTGACTGGCATTCCACGATGACCACAGTATCGTGGGTGTCGCGCATTTTCTCGGCCAACTGCCGCAGCGCCGCCGCCAGCCCTTGCGTTTCCAACACCAGCGGGCGCAGTGTAAACAGCATATGGCGGATCTCTTTAGTCGTGCGCCGCGCCAGGTCTTCGACTTTCCACAGTTCTTCGACGGCCTGCTGCGGCTGGCGTTCCAACAGGCGTCGGATATAGTTGACCCGCATGGCGATGGCGGCCACGCTCTGGGTCGGGCCATCGTGCAGATCGCGCGCCAGCTTCTTCCGCGCGTCCTCTTCAACTCCGACAATCCGCTCTTTTTCGGTAGCGAGATTTTGATAGAGCACGGCATTTTGCAGGGCGATCGTCGACTGCGTGCCGATGGCGGTCATCAGTTCGACATGCTCATCGGTGTAGGCATTAGGGCGGTCAGCGGCAAACACCATCACGCCGTAGACATCAAACCCGGCGCGCAGCGGAATCGCCAGGATCGAGCGGGATTCCTGGAAGGCGACGAAATAGCGCAGTTCCGGGTCGCGGTCCGGATCACCGGCGAAGACGGGTTCGGCCTGTTGCAGCGCCAATCCTAATACGCCGCGCCGGCCCGGTACGGCCACGCTCTCGTCTGCGCGGGTGAGTCCGCGCGAAGTGATGACGCGTAGTTGGTTATCTTCGCCCTGAAAGAGCAGCACGGCGCTGATCAGGCGCACATCGGGCCCCAGGTCTTCGCGCAAAGCCAGCTCGCCGATCGCCTGCGCGGCTTCGAGCACCCGGCGGTGATTCAAAGTGGAGCTGAGCGATTTGGCAACTTCGAAGATCGCGCGGGCCCGTTCGCGTGTGGCGCGCAGCCGCCGTGCTTCTTTTTCCACCGTGTCGCTGCCGATGGGACCACTGCGCCGCGCCGTGCCGCGCAAGGTGATCCCCAACGCGCCAAAAGCAGGCAGCAACGCCAGACTCAACAGGAGCGCCATCTGTCCGGCGTCGTCGAGGCTGACCAATCCCCACCCGGCCAGCGCGACACCGCCCACCAGCACTAATAACGTGGTACCCAGCCCGCTCCAACCCCAGTGCAGCGCCGCGCCCAAGACTGCCGCCGCGCCAAATGCCAGGACAGGAACGGCGGCACCGTCCAATGCCCAGATAAACAAGGGGATCAAAAGTGCGTCCAGCGCAACGTTGAGCGTGCCTCCCGCGCGTTTGCTCAGCGCAGGAATCAGCAAGCCTATACCGAGGATCAGATTAGCCGCTGCGCCGATGGCCAGCGCGATCAGCAGGTGGTCTTTATCCACGACCGCGCCAGCACGCAGCGCGTCACCCGCTACCAATCCCAAAACTCCTAACCCACCGAGCAAAATCCAACGCAGCGCAAACAGGACGCGGTCAACGCGAGGCAAGAGTGGCATAGGGGCAGACGACGTAATCAAGAGTTGTGCATCGCCAGGAAACTAAAATGCCGCCAGGCAATAATCCGGCGGCATACAATATCGAGATGGGCGCGAAGGGACTCGAACCCCTGACCTCACGGATGTGAACCGTGCGCTCTAACCAGCTGAGCTACGCGCCCAAGTTGGGGGCATTATAGCATTGATAGCGATCACTGACAAGGCCCCAAACCCCGGATTTATGGTCTCATTATAGCGCAGAACACCCGGTAGTGCTGTATCTGTTAGCGGATGCCAGGAGTTCATATTACAGCACATGTAGATGCCAGGGGGAGGGGGAAAAGAGAAGAGGTCGAGAGGGTTGGCGATGACCTACGCTCCCAGGGGGCTACCCCCCCAGTACCATCGGCGCGGGTGGGCTTAACGACCGGGTTCGAGAAGGGACCGGGTGTACCCCCACCGCTAAAATCACCAAACCGCTCGACCTCGACTACACAAAGGTGATGGTTAGTGCGGACACATGCGGACGAGTAAGAGTGCCAGAACACCAGCCACTCCGTATCACGGCGGATAAGCCCTCGACCATTAGTACCGGTCAGCTGCACGTATTACTACGCTTCCACCTCCGGCCTATCAAGCTGGTGGTCTCCCAGCGGTCTTACCCGGTTACCCGGTGAGGAGGCTCATCTTGAGGCGAGTTTCCCGCTTAGATGCTTTCAGCGGTTATCTCTGCCGCAGGTCGCTACCCGGCGATGCCACGGGCGTGACAACCGGCACACGAGCGCTGCGTCCACCCCGGTCCTCTCGTACTAGGGGCAGCCCCTCTCAACCTCCTTGCGCCCACAGCGGATAGAGACCGACCTGTCTCACGACGGTCTGAACCCAGCTCACGTACCGCTTTAATGGGCGAACAGCCCAACCCTTGGGACCTGATCCAGCCCCAGGATGCGATGAGCCGACATCGAGGTGCCGAGCCTGGTCGTCGATGTGAACTCTTGGACCAGACTAGCCTGTTATCCCCGGGGTAGCTTTTATCCGGTAAGCCACGGCCCTTCCACTCGGTACCGTGGGATCACTAAGCCCGACTTTCGTCTCTGCTCGACGCGTTGGTCTCGCAGTCAAGCGCCCTTTTGCCTTTACACGCATCGGTTGGTTTCCATTCAACCTGAGGGCACCTTTGGGCGCCTCCGTTACTCTTTCGGAGGCGACCGCCCCAGTCAAACTACCCGCCTGTCACTGTCCCGCTGCCGGCTAACGGTCAGCGGTTAGGGCCAAGACTTCGCCAGGCTGGTATCTCAACGCTGGCTCCACCGAGGCTAACGCCCCAGCTTCTCGGCCTCCCAGCTATGCTGCACAAACCAAGCCCTAACGCAATGACAAGGTGTAGTAAAGCTCCACGGGGTCTTTTTGTCCTGCTGCGGGTAACGCGCATCTTCACACGTACTTCAATTTCGCCGGGTCCCTCGTTGAGACAGTGCTCCACTCGTTACGCCATTCGTGCGGGTCGGAACTTACCCGACAAGGAATTTCGCTACCTTAGGACCGTTATAGTTACGGCCGCCGTTCACTGGGGCTTCGGTTCAGAGCGTCGGGTTTCCCCTAACCCCTCCCCTTAACCTTCCAGCACTGGGCAGGCGTCAGCCCCTATACTTCCGCTTTCGCGTTTGCAGAGACCTGTGCTTTTGTTAAACAGTCGGCAGAGCCCTTTCACTGCGACCCCCTCGCGGGGGCGCCCCTTCTCCCGAAGTTACGGGGCCATTTTGCCTAGTTCCTTAACGAGGGTTTCCCCGTTCACCTTGGTATTCTCTACCCGTCTACCAGTGTCGGTTTGCGGTACGGGCACCGGAACTTCATCACTTAGAAGCTTTTCTCGGCAGCCGGCTTGACCCACTTGTGACCCGTAGGTACCGCCATCGCGCTTTGGCCTCAGGGGCGGATTTACCAACCCCCTCACCGGCTACTACGCTTGGCACCGCCATCCACTGCGGCGGCTGGGCTAGCCCACTGCGTCCCTCCATCGCTCCATCCCGGTGGTACTGGAATATTAACCAGTTGTCCATCACCTACGCCTTGCGGCCTCGGCTAAGGCCCGACTAACCCGACGCGGACTGACCTTCCGTCGGAACCCTAAGACGTTCGGCGAACATGGTTCTCACATGTTTTACGCTACTCATGCCAGCATTCTCACTTCACCGCGCTCCACCAGCCCTTGCCGGTCTGGCTTCTCTGCCCGGTGAACGCTCCCCTACTACGCCGCCCGAAGGCGACATCCCTAGCTTCGGTAATACGCTTGAGCCCCGTTACATTATCCGCGCAGGAGCGTTTGACCAGTGAGCTATTACGCACTCTTTAAAGGGTGGCTGCTTCTAAGCCAACCTCCTGGCTGTCTAAACACTCCCACCTCGTTTCCCACTAAGCGTATATTTGGGGACCTTAGCTGGGGGTCTGGGCTGTTTCCCTCTCGACCACGAAACTCATCTCCCGTAGTCCGACTGCCACGCCCCTGTCTGAGCATTCAGAGTTTGGTTGGGTTTGGTAACCGTGAGGCCCCTAGCCCATCCAGTGCTTTACCTCCCAGACAGTCTCGCGTAACGCTAGCCCTAAAGCTATTTCGGGGAGAACAAGCTATCTCCAAGTTCGTTTGGCATATCACCCCTACCCACAGCTCATCCCTCAATTTTGTAACATTGAAAGGTTCGGCCCTCCACGACGGATTAGCGTCGCTTCAGCCTGGCCATGGGTAGCTCACCTGGTTTCGTGTCTTATCCCTGCGACTGCTCGCCCTCTTCAGACTCGCTTTCGCTCTGGCTCCGGGTGTTCCTCCCTTAACCTCGCCACAGAAATAAACTCGCTGGCTCATTCTCCAAGAGGCACGCCATCAGGTCTTGCGACCCTCTGACTGGTTGTAAGCGCACGGTTTCAGGTTCTATTTCACTCCCCTTACCGGGGTTCTTTTCACCTTTCCCTCACGGTACTGCTCCGCTATCGGTCGTCAACTGTATTTAGCCTTGGAGAGTGGGCTCCCCAGCTTCCCACAGGATTAGCGTGCCCCGTGGTACTCAGGTACAGCGCCCCGCAGCTCCCCGTCCGTGTACCGGGCTATCACCGTCTTTGGCCGGCCTTTCCAGAGCCATTCCACTTCTGGTCGCTGCGTTTATGCGCTGCCCTCCAACCCCAAACGGCATGCCGCTTGGTTTGGGCTGTTTCCCTTTCGCTCGCCACTACTCGGGAAATCGTTTCTTTTCCTCCGGGTACTGAGATGTTTCAGTTCCCCGGGTTCCCTTCGTCTCACTATGTGTTCATGAGACGATACGCGGGCATTCCCCCGCGTGGGTTTCCCCATTCGGACACCTCCGGCTCGTGCGGGTGCACACCCCTCACCGGAGCATTTCGCTGTGTACCGCGTCCTTCATCGGCAGTTGACGCCAAGGCATCCCCCGTACGCTCTTAGTAGCTTATCCCGCATGTGATACGGAGTCCCTGATGTTCTCGCGTTACTCTTTCGCATGTGTATGCACTTGTTAAGGTGCGCCCGAGGGTCACCCCCCGGTGAGTGTGCCCAAGACCCTTGGACCCACTCACCGACCGGTGCGGCCTCTGTGGAGACGAGGGGACTCGAACCCCTGGCCTATGCCTTGCAAAGGCACCGCTCTCCCAACTGAGCTACGTCCCCGCCCTGTGGGTCTGAGCCGGCTCGAACGGCTGACCTCTCGCTTATCAGGCGAGTGCTCTAACCAACTGAGCTACAGACCCTCCATAGCACGTCGCGGCCCTTGCGGACCGCGCCTCAGCTTGCTAAGGTGCTGCGCCGGTCACCCGGCGTCCCCTTAACAACAGCTCAGTGGTAGGAAGGCGTGCTGGGGTGGGGCGCTCGCGCGCTCCTCCTCAGGCTTTTAGAAAGGAGGTGATCCAGCCGCACCTTCCGGTACAGCTACCTTGTTACGACTTCGTCCCAGTCACCAGCCCTGCCTTCGGCGGCTGCTTCCTTACGGTTAGCCCACCGACTTCAGGCATGACCAGCTCCCATGACGTGACGGGCGGTGTGTACAAGGCCCGGGAACGTATTCACCGCAGTATAGCTGACCTGCGGTTACTAGCAACTCCGGCTTCATGTAGGCGGGTTGCAGCCTACAATCCGAACTGAGACCAGCTTTCTCTGGATTGGCTCCCCCTCGCGGGTTGGCGACCCATTGTACTGGCCATTGTAGCGTGTGTGTAGCCCTGGACATAAAGGCCATGCTGACTTGACGTCATCCCCACCTTCCTCCCGCGTTCAACGGGCAGTCCCGCCAGACACGTGTAACTGACGGCGAGGGTTGCGCTCGTTACCGGACTTAACCGAACATCTCACGACACGAGCTGACGACAGCCATGCAGCACCTGTGACGGCTCCCGAAGGTCGGTCCCCTTTCGGTTCCCTACCACCGCCATGTCAAGCCCAGGTAAGGTTCTTCGTGTAGCCTCGAATTAAACCACACGCTCCGCTGCTTGTGCGGGCCCCCGTCAATTCCTTTGAGTTTTAACCTTGCGGCCGTAGTCCCCAGGTGGTGGACTTATCACGTTTGCTTCGGCACTGCAGCTATCCACCGCAACACCTAGTCCACATCGTTTACGGCATGGACTACCGGGGTTTCTAATCCCGTTCGCTCCCCATGCTTTCGCGTCTGAGCGTCAGGTCAGGCCCAGCGTGCCGCCTTCGCCACTGGTGTTCCTCCGGATCTCTACGCATTTCACCACTACACCCGGAATTCCACACGCCTCTACCTACCTCTAGTCGCGCAGTTTCGCACGTCCTCGCCCGGTTGAGCCTGGGCGCTTTCACGCACGACTTACGCGTCCGCCTGCACGCGCTTTACACCCAGTAAATCCGGATAACGCTCGCCTCCTACGTTTTACCGCGGCTGCTGGCACGTAGTTAGCCGAGACTTATTCCGGGGGTACCGTCCTTCCTCTTCCCCCCGAAAAGCGGTTTACAACCCGAAGGCCGTCATCCCGCACGCGGCGTTGCTGCGTCAGGCTTTCGCCCATTGTCGCAATATCCCTTACTGCTGCCTCCCGTAGGAGTCTGGCCCGTCTCTCAGTGCCAGTGTGGGGGGTCACCCTCTCAGGCCCCCTACCCGTCCTCGCCTTGGTAGGCTCTTACCCTACCAACTAGCTGATGGGTCACAGCCCCCTCCTTCAGCGCCGAAGCTTTCCTCGTGGGCTTCTAATCCCCACGAACGTACGCGGTATTAGCCACCGTTTCCAGTAGTTATCCCCCGCTGAAGGGCAGGTCAGCCATGTGTTACTCACCCGTTCGCCACTTTCACTCAATCGAAATTGAGCTCACGTTCGACTTGCATGTATTAGGCACGCCGCCAGCGTTCATCCTGAGCCAGGATCAAACTCTCCGTATTTAACAGAGTTTTGCTCACAAGCCTCTTCAGACCTGTGCAAGTTCCTTACTGGTTGTGCTTTCGCACTGCTTTCGCTTCCTACCACTCTGCTGTTGTTAAGGTGCCGCTCACTGGACGGTGGGCTAGGGACAAAAAACGCCGTGTGTTATTAACACATCCGGCGGGGCGCAAACAGACCGAAAACGTTGATGCTTTCAGCTTGCCTGAGCGGTCGTCTGCCCCCTTTCACGTCGTCCAGTTTGTTAGAACGTGCAACGCGTTTTGGCTGCGTTGCTTTGTTCGTGTCGAGCGTGCCAACATCTTACCACCCCACTATGGGGGCGTCAAGGGGTGATTCCTTAAGTTTCCATAAGACTCGGCAGAAATCGAGCCAGAACCTCACATTAACCCCAGTTTAAGGGAGAAACTGGGAGCCAGATCGTCCCGGTGTCTGTGTTTTGGGTGCCGATTCCAGCCCGATTCCTAGATTCATTGTTGGCGTGCGTTAATGATTCAACCTAGTGAAAGGCGGGTAGCCAGTCGCCGTGCGCGTCGATCAGGTCGTCCACCATGGCCCAAATCTGGTCCAGATCAAGCTCGGCGGCGGTGTGCGGATCGAGCATTGCGGCGTGATAAATATGCTCGCGCTTGCCGGTGAGTGCCGCTTCCACCGCCAGGCTCTGCACGTTGATATTGGTTTGCATCAGCGCGGCCAGGTGGGGCGGCAGCGCGCCGATCTGTGTGGGCTGGATGCCGCTTTTGTCGACCAGACACGGCACTTCGACGCAGCAGTCCTGCGGCAGATTGTCGATCAGGCCGTGATTGGGCACGTTCCCGTAAATCACGCGTGGCGCGCCGGTTTCGAGACTGTGGATGATGCCCGATCCGTACTCATGGCTGCGCGTGACCTCGATCGTGGTCGTAGGATCTTCGTACTCCACGCGCATGCTCTGCCACTCGGCGATCTGATCCTCACAGCGACGGATGTATTCGTCCAGCGGAATATTAAAGCGCTCGATCAGATCGGGGCGGTCGTGCTTGATGAACCAGGGCACATACTCCGAGAAATGTTCGCTCGATTCCGTGACAAAATAACCCAGGCGCTTGAGCATCTCATAACGCACGCGGTTCCAGTCGGGCACGCGGCCCTCGTCAATGACCCGGCGAATCAGCGGATAAAGGTCTTCGCCGTTGCGCTCGAAACGCAGGTAAAACGCCATGTGATTGATCCCAGCGCAGACATAGTTGATGTCCTCGAACGGGATGCCGATGTCTTCCGCCAGCTTGCTGGCCGTCGACTGGACGCTGTGACACAGGCCGACCGTTTTGATGGTACTGGCGCGCGCGATCGCCCAACAGTTCATCGCCATCGGGTTGACGTAATTGAGAAAAGTCACATCGGGGCACAGCGCTTCCATGTCGCGGCACATGTCCAGCAGCACGGGGATCGTGCGGAGCGCCCGCATCACGCCGCCGATGCCCAGCGTATCCGCAATCGTGGCGCGCAGACCGTATTTCTTCGGAATCTCGAAATCGATCACCGTGCCGGGCTTATAGCCCGCCACCTGAATCATACAGATGGCGTAATCCGCGCCATCCAGCGCCGCGCGCCGGTCGGTCGTGGCTTCGATGGTAGGCTGTACGCCCAACGCCCCGGCTACCTTGCGCGCCACGATCTCGGACGTGCTCAGCCGGTCGGGATCGATGTCGAACAGCGTCAGCGTCGAATCGGCCAGCTCCGGGAAAGACAGGATGTCGCCCATCAGGTTCTTAGCGAAAACGGTGCTGCCCGCGCCGATAAACGTAATCTTAGGCATAGATCGCGCTCACCTCTCATGACAATTCAGTCGGTCACCATGGACCGTCACATATAAAAAGCGCACTCAACGGTGCGCTTCTAGCATAGCGCGAGTTAAGACACGCGCCACGATTCAGTGAGGGCGCGGAGCGCGCGATTACATCTCGTGACGCCCCTGAAACGCGCGCAGCAGCGTCACCGAATCTACGTATTCGAGATCGCCGCCGGTCGGCAGACCGCGCGCCAGCCGCGTCACTTTGATGCCGGTCGTGGCGAGTTGGCGCTGCAAATACATGGCGGTTGCGTCGCCTTCGATGCCGGGGTTGGTGGCGATCACGATCTCACTGACGGAGCCGCCGTCCAACCGGGCCACCAACTCGCGAATCTTCAAATCCTCCGGGCCGATGCCTTCCACGGGCGAGATCGCGCCGTGCAGCACGTGGTAGCGCCCGCGATAGGTGCCGATCCGCTCGACGGCGACCACGTCCAACGGGTCTTCCACGACGACGATCGTCGATCCGTCGCGCTGGTTATCGCTGCAAATCTCGCACGGATCGTTTTCCGTGATGTTGTAGCAAACCGAACAGTAGCGCGTTTTGGTTTTGAGGTCGCCGATGGCGGTGGCGAGCGTTTGCGACAGCTCATCCGGCGCGCGCAATAAGAAATAGGTCAGGCGCGACGCGGTTTTGGGACCGACGCCCGGCAGACGCGAAAACGCATCAACCAACCGGGTGACGGGTTCGGGTATGGCTTTGCTCAAGGCATTTTCTCCTGATGTTCAATCGGTCCCACCGCACACGATGAGTCGAGCAGCGGCGGCAGGCTCAGCGCCGGGACGACGTGACGGATTCCGTCATGGCGCCGATGAGCGCCATCGGCCAATCGCCCGTGAACGGATCGCTGCGCGCCACGACCCAGTGCAGCCCATCCAACGGTGCCAGCGCGGCAATCGCCAACTGGCGGGAGCCGTCATCAAGCATATAGTAGATGCGGGCAAACGCGGCCTGGCCGGGGTTTTCGGCGCACGGCACGTCGGTATACATGACATGTGCCGGCCACACGGCCAGCGCATCGGCCGTCTGGGTGAGCGAATCTCCCAGGGTGGCGCAGCTCCAATTGACGACCAGGAACAGGTCTTCGATCGAGTGCACGGACATCGTGTAGCCGGGCAAATCGCCAGCTACCGCCTGCACCTGGATTTCACCGCCCTGGCGTTGCGCTCGCCACTCGGCCGGAATGTTGAACTTGAACTGCTCCTGCGCGTCCGTGAAAGTGGCAGGGCCCGTGGTTGACCCGGACTGCTTGGCTGCGGGGTTGGACTGGTCATCGGAACGCAGTTGATAGATCAACACAATGATCGTTAACAGGACCAGGACAAGGATCGTCAGATCGATCACCGCCATGCGATTGCGCCGACTGTGCTCCGTCTGGACCATGCGGTACCTCCACCCTAGGGGTTAAGCCTGCGAACCGCCCTACCCACCGCCGTGTGATATGCTAACCGAGCAGACCGCCCAGGCCGCCCGGCAGCATCGATTGCAGACCGCCGGTGATGCCCTGCATCCGTTCAGCTTCAAGGGCTTTGCTCTGCTCCACCGCCTGATTGACAGCGGCCAGCAGCAAGTCTTGCAGATCAGTTACCCATTCGGCGTCTTCCGTATCGATCGCGTCCTGGTTGATGGTCAGAGATTGGATGTGCTGGTGACCGTTGATGACGATCGTCAGCGCCCCGCCACCCACGCTGACTTCCAGCGTTTCGGCATCAAGGGCCGCCTGGGCTGCTTCCATGTCGTCCTGCATTTTTTGAACTTGGCGCAGCATCGCGGACTGGTTGGGCATACCGCCGCTCATCGGACCGCCAAAGCCGGATTTCTTCCTCGCCATAGTATTTCTCCTCAACTATATAGCGATCGGCCTTCAGGTGAGGCTGGTCGCGCTTTTCCTGTCGACAATAGTTCTCTATGGATTATACGAGATTGGCGGACGCTGTGCTGAGTGAACGCGCCTCGCATAGGGTTATTCGTCCAGATCGGTCAGCTCACCGCCCAGCTCGTTCACGCCAAAGGCCAACACGTCATCCTGGGCCAGCAGATCGTCGTGCTGCCCGCTGTGCTGAGCTTCGTCCACGACGATCACTTGAACGCGCAGTGCCACGCCCACCACTTCCCGTACCGCGTCTTCGAGCGCCTGGCGTGTCTGGGGGTCCTCGAGCTTCTGCTTGAAAATATCCACGCTGACGCCCAACACCAGCACGTCCTCGCGAATATCGCGCGGAGTGGCGTGATCGAGCAGCGCTGGCAGCGACGGATGGTGTGTGCGTGCCGCCCGCTGAAATCTGGCTCCACTCGGTCCGCACTGTGCCCAAATGAATCGTGACGGGCGTGTCCGCTGCCGGGGGTGATGGTGTCTCCGCCGGAGTCTCGACCGGTGGGGCGGCTTCGGAGGCCGGGGCGGGCGCGGCAGAACGTACCGGTGGGCGGACAGCCGCACGCGGCGCGGGCTCAGGCTCGGCATCCAGCTCGAAGACCTGGCGCAGACTGTCGAGATAGGCCATTTCCAGCGGAAGCTGAGGCTGCCAGCCCGATTGCCATTCGGACACCGCCGCGTTGAACGCGCGCAGGGCCGCCAACACCGCGCCGCGCCGGATGGCGTCGGCCTGGGTGTGCAGCACGCTGAGCCGCTCGGCGGGCGCGTCGACCAGATCCTCCCCCGCCATCTGGAGCAGCATCAACTGGCGCAGGTAATCCACCACCTGCCGCCCGAACTGGCGCGGATCGGCTCCGCCGTCGACCGCGTCGTTGATGATGTCCAGGCCGGTTGCGGCATCGCCCGCGATGAGCGCATCCACCAGCTCGACCACATTTTGACCGCTGGTCGTGCCCAGTGCACGCTCGGCATAGTCTAATGTGATGTGCTGGTCGGGATCGGCGATCAGTTGATCGAGCAGGCTGATACTGTCGCGCACGCTGCCGGTGCCTTCCCGTGCGATCAATTCCAACGCATCACGCTCGATCGCGACGCCTTCCGATGTGGCGATCAATTCCAGCCGGTCGGCGACTTCGGCCAGCGCCACGCGGCGGAACTCGAACATGAGGCAGCGGCTCTTGATCGTGGCCGGGCACTTTGGCGATCTCGGTCGTGGCGAGGACGAAAATCGCGTGTTCGGGCGGTTCCTCAAGCGTTTTCAGCAGGGCATCGAAGGCCGCGCCCGAAAATCGGTGAACTTCGTCGATGATGTAGACCTTGTAACCGGCCCTCGGACGGCGAAAACGCGATCTTATCGCGCAGGTCGCGCACGTCGTCCACCCCGGTGTGTGAGGCCGCATCGATCTCGATCAGGTCCATCAGAGCGGCCTTCGTTGACCGCCACGCATGGCCCGCATTGATTGCAAGGCCGGTGATCGGGATCGGGATCCTGGCAGTTGACGGCTTTGGCCAGCAGGCGCGCGGTGGTCGTCTTGCCGGTGCCGCGCGGCCCGCTGAACAGATAGGCGTGCCGGATGCGGTCCTGGCGCAGCGCGTTGCGCAGCGTGCGCGTGATGTGATCCTGGCCAATCACATCGTCAAAGGTCTGGGGCCGCCACTTGAGATATAAGCGCCTGTGCGGGCACAATTTCGCCTCCCTGGTTGGACGGTGAGCCTAGTGTAGCAAGCCGCCGCAGCGGTGGCAAATCTTACCCCGATCTGCCAGGAGGCGGTATAATCCCTATAGATAAGCAGGGCGGGCCGTATATTGTCGTAACGCAAAGGATGCAAGGAGTTGGATCATGGGCAGCCTGGGTACACCAGAATTGATTCTCATCTTGGCCGTGGTTGTACTGCTGTTCGGCGTCGGGCGCGTCTCGCGCATCGGCGGCGAAATGGGATCTGCGATCCGCGAATTCCGTAAAGGTCTGCGCGGCGAAGACGAAGCAGAGCAGGGCGCGGAGTCGGACAAGAAGTAAATCACATGCCGGGCTGCGCGCCGTAAGCCGCAGCCAGCCAACAATCCCTCAGCTATCAGACAGTTCGCTGTGCTGAGGGGTTTGTATTTCCTGAAAAACGGTCTGGTCGCTGAGTTGAGGGCCAGCCTCAAGTCCGTAACGACTCTGTTGCGAGCTTGAATATACTCGTTCCGCTAATTCCCCGGCGCGAGTGTCGCTTCCTGGAACAAAGGTTGGGTTTCGCCCACGGTGAACGTGGCCTGAACCTGATCGTTGACGTTTGCCAATGTAATCAATTCACCCTCATGCCACGCCGGTGTTTCGCGGCCCCAGTAGAGCGCGGCGGGCGTATTCTGCCCCTGGCGCGAATACACGCGAACCAGGCTCCCCTGCTGCATCCGAAATTCCGGGAAGGTGAAGGTTTCGCCTGCGCTGTTGGTGAGCGTCCACCCCTGCAAATTGATCACGTTCCCCAGGTTGCGAATTTCCACGGCTTCGCTGTTGACGTTGCCCCACGAGAGCACGCTGGCGATGACGACCTGCGCATTGACGGCCGTCGGCGGCAGGGTGACGGTCGGCGCGATGCGCGTCAGCGAAAACGGGGTATTGGTCGGGCTGGGCGCGGGTGACGGTGTGAACAGCGCGGCGCAGCCTTCAACCGGGATGATCAGCACGTCGCCGATTTGCAGCCGCGTGAGATCGTCCTCGGTCATGTTGTTGGCCAGCATAATATCGCCAGGGAAAACGCCAAACTGCTGCGCGATCACGGAAAGCGTGTCACCGGCGGCAATCTCGTAGCGGATACAGCCATCGTCAGGCGTGGCAGCACTGGCGAACGCAGTATCGGATGATAGAGTTGGCGCGCCGGGCGGCAGGTCGGTTGGGATAGGCGGCAGCAGTGCGGGATCGATCGTGGCGACGGCCGTCACTTCTGGCACCGGGAACCCCGCTTCTTCAGGGTTGGGCGTGGCGGTGATCACGGCGACGATCTGGGAGGTTTGATAGAGCGCCGTCACAGTGAGTTGCAGCGCGTCAAGCGTGCCCTGATATTCTGCGGGCTGCATGGCGACCCCCGCGATCGGCGTGGCCGTCAGAATGACGATCTGCGTCGGGCCCTCGACCGGTTCGCTCCGGCGCTGCGACCGGTCATAGGCGATCACCAATCCGGCTACCACCAGCGACACGATGACATTGACAAATATAAATCCGACCAGTACCCGGCGGCTCATCGGCTCACCCCTCGTTATCTGTGCAAACTGGCATCACGCGGCCCCACCAGGGCGGCGTCCCTACCGCGTGCCACGCTGATCTGGTTGTTTCTGCGCCGTCATCTTATCACACGCGGCCTGACGGGGCAACGTTAATCGTTTGAGAGCGGTTAAGCATAGGGTAAATCCCTCGCCACGTCAGGCACGCGCAGGGCGGTCAGATGTAGCGGGTTTGAAGTGAGTCCGGTAAAGTCTGACGGTCCCAGCGATAACCACACGGTTTGCAGCATACCAGGACTATATAGAGTCACCCATGAGTGTAGTCGTCAGCGACCCCGTTTCCACCGAGTCTTCAGAGAGCATCGCGCTAACCGCTCCCCCGGAAAGTATGGCCCGCGCCACAGGCGTGATCGCGCTCGGCAATATCGCCAGCCGCGTGTTGGGCCTCGTGCGCGAAATGCTGCTCTCGCATTTATTCGGCGCGGGGGCGGCGGTAGACGCCTACAATCTGGCGATCATTGTCCCGCGCAGTCTGTACGATCTGTTGATCGGCGGGCATGTCAATTCGGCGCTGGTGCCCGTATTGAGCGATTACGCTTCCCGTGACGATCGCCGCGATCTGTGGGATCTCGTCAACGCGCTGCTGGGGATCGTCGTGGTGGCGTTGGCGGTGATGGTCCTGGCGCTAGAGCTGCTCGCGCCCCAGGTGATCGGGATCGTGGCCAGCGACGAAGCCACGCCCGAAGTGATCGATCGTGCCACGGACCTGCTGCGCATCACGGCTCCGGCGTTGTTGTTCCTCAACGTGTTTGCCGTACTGTCCGGGCTGCTCTACGCGCTGCGACGTTTCACCTGGCCCGCCTTCGCCGCGACCGTGTTCAACGGCACGATCGTTTTGATAACGATCGTGTTCGCGGGTCAGATCGGGATCACGGCGGCGGCAGTGGGCTGGCTGGTCGGCGCGCTGCTCCAGCTTGGGCTGCAAGCGCCCGGTCTGCGCGACGCCCGGCTGCGATTTCGCGTGCGCGGCGTGTTGTCGCATCCCGGCGTGCGGCGGATCGGCGTGCTCTACCTGCCGGTGATGGCATCCCTGGCGCTGGACGTGTTGGTCAACCGGCCCGTTTTCGTACAATCTCGCGTCCAGCACGGGCGAAGGCAGCATCTCGTACATGACCTGGGCCACCACGCTGATCCAGTTCCCGCAAGGGCTGGTCGCGATCGCGATCTCGGTCGCTATCCTGCCCACGCTGTCGCGGCAGGCGGCTCGCTCCGGCTCCGTACACGATTTTCAGGTCACGTTGGGCCAGGGGTTGCGGCTGGCCACGGTGTTGATTATCCCGGCGGCGGTCGGGCTGTACATACTGGCCAATCCGCTGGTCGCGCTGATCTTCGAGCACGGCAAATTCACTGCTCCTGACACGGCGATCACGGCGCTCGCCCTGCGGCTGTATGTGCTGGGGCTGCCGTTCGCCGCCATCGATCTGCTGCTGGTCTTCGCTTTTTACGCCCGGCAAAATACGCTCACGCCCGCCGTGATCGGGTTGATCAGCCTGGGGGCGTATATGGTGATCGCGATCGGGCTGCTGCGCTGGTATGCGCTGTTCGCGCTCATGGTCGCGGATTCGGTGAAATTCCTGATCCACACGACAATCGCCGCATGGCTGCTGCGGCGCAGCATGGGCGGTTTTGGCAATCAGGGCCTCGGACGCACCATCGCGCGCACCTCGCTGGCCGCGGCGGGCATGGGAGTCGCCACCTGGGGCGCGGCGATGCTGTTGGAGCGCGTCGCCCCCGCTGGGGGGACGATGGCTCACCTGATCGTGGTCACGGGCGCGGGTGGCGTGGGTGTGATAACCTTTAGCGTGTTGGCCTCGGTACTGCACGTCGACGAGTGGCGTTGGATCGGCAGCCTGATCTGGCGCAGCCTCGGACGCTGATCGGGTGGTAATCGGGCCGCCGTCTGTCTAGTGAAGGCTTTGGACGAGCCTCTACACGCGTGATGACTCCTCATTCTCCAGATCGATCAGAGCCTCGATCATCCAGGCGGGCGTGGGACTGGTGTTTAATCCGACTCCTGGTGTTCGCCGGGCTGGCGTTGGGCTTCCTCCTGTTTGCGCGTTTATCCTCCGTTCTTTCGGTGATGGTGTTCGGCGTATTTAGCGTGGCGCTGTGGGTGTGGGCGATTCCTCAGGCAC
Source organism: uncultured Chloroflexia bacterium (assembly GCA_963826505.1). GTDB lineage: Bacteria > Chloroflexota > Anaerolineae > Aggregatilineales > Aggregatilineaceae > CAWGXG01. Next base: position 608,864 of record CAWGXG010000007.1, on the reverse strand, counting down.
GGCAGGTCGCCGTGCGCTTCGGCGTCACGGTGAGGCGATCGGCAGTGCAGGGCGTCCGGCGGCGGCGCGCCAACCGCTGGATCGTGCTGCGCGATTTCGGGCTGGCCTGCGTTGCGTTGGTGCTGGCGCTGATGGGGATTGCCGGGGAGTGGGCGGCGCTCGCGCTGACCTCCGCGCTGTTAACCCTGATCGCGGGGATTCTGATCACGCAACTGTACCCGACTCTGCTGGGACGTATCCTGCGCGGGACGTGGCATGCGCTGCGCAGCGTGGGTCGTGCCACCTGGGCAGCCCAGGCTCCGCTGGCGGAGCCGCCCGAAGAAACACCCCGCGCGCGCCGCTTGAAACTGCTGCTGCATGTCGTCGAAATTCTACTGATTTTTGCGGTAATCTGGGATTTCACCGCCCTGCTGCGCGTGGACGCGCCCGACATGCGCCTGTACGGCAAAGAGGGCGAATACCTGACCGCGTCGGCCTATACGGCGTCCATGTATTTGCATTCCTACGGCTATATTCCCTTGTGGCAGCCCTGGTTGGAACACGGTGAGCCGTTGATCACCGGGCCGTTTTCGTTCGTGCTCAACCCGATCAGCACCATGCCCAGCCTGATCTACGGCGGCGTGCACGGGTTGAAGCTCAGCGTGGTGCTGTACACGCTGCTGGCCGGGTTAGGCGGCTGGGCGCTGGGCCTGTCGCTCGGATTGGGGACGGTGGGCCGCGTGCTGCTCGGCCTGCTGTTGGCCGGGCGCGGATCGATGCACGCGCCACTGTCGGCGGGCTTCTTCCAGCTTGCGTCGAGTCAGGCCTACATGCCCTGGATCGTGTTCGCCGCGCTGGCGACCTTTCGCCACAAGGAGCGGCGCTGGCCGCCCGTCCTGCTGGCAGTGACGATCACGCTGCTGCTGTGGGCGGGCAATCTGTGGTACACGCTGCCGATGGTGATCACGGTCGGGCTGTTGGCGATCGTGTTGCTCGTATTGCTCCCTGGCAAGCTCGTCGATTGGCACGCGATCGGGCGGCTGGCCTTCGCGGCGGCGCTGACGTTCGGACTCTCCGCCATCACGCTGATTCCGATGTGGGCCACGCGCGCTTACATCCTTCACCCGGAGGAAAAAGGGTCCGGGTCGCATGTGGCGCTCGCCACGCTGCTGCGTTTTTACGTGCGACCCGAACGCGCGGGCGAGCTGCTGGCGGGCGGGGTCGCGACGTATTATGCGTTTGTCGTGCCGGTGTGGTTTTTGCTGCTGCTGTTTGTGATCATCCCGCCGTTTTTACCGGTCGTCTTCATCCACCCCGCTCGGCGCGCTACCTGGCGCATCTGGCTGGCCGGGATCGGGCTGATCGTGCTGGCGACGCTGTGGGCCGAGGGCGGCACATCCCTGTTTGATTGGCTGTACGCGCACAGCGCTCTGCTGCGTCAATGGCGCTTTGTCGGGCGCGCGCTGGCGATCGGCGCGTTCTGGATCGCGGTACTGGTCGCCCTGCGCGCCGACGCGATCGCCCATTTCCTCACCAGCGCGGTCTGGCGCCAGCGTTTCCGCTGGCTGATCGTGGTGCAGGTTCTGCTGGTGATCGCGTTCGGAGTGGCCTGCTGGCGCGCTGCCGGACAGGTCACGGGGCAGTGGGGGCGGCTGGGGCTGCTGTACGCGCGCAGCGAGTCCGACCAGACGTGTATCGGCTGGCTGCGCGCGGAACATCCCGGCGAGGAATTGTCGGTGTTTCGCGGCGATTACGACGCAGTATATCCCTTTTTGGACTACAAAGTTCGCCTGTTCAATGTGGAAGTCGCCTATCACGCGCTGCCCCGCTCCTCCATTTTGCCGGACCTCAACTTGCGCACGGTGCTGCCCCAATATGGCGTCGTGTGGATCGAGAACGTGCGCGATTACCTGGTTGCGCACGGCTTCCAACCGGTACCCGGCAGTCCCCGGCCCGCCGATAATGAGCCGTGCGCTTACAGCCAGGGCCGCGCCTATCCCTATGCGTTTGCCGTCCCGGCCCGGCTGGTGCCGGGCGTGCTCGCCCCCGAACTGGTCACTCCGCTGGCGGTGACCGAACGCAAGGCCGACCATATCCGGCTGGACGTGCTCCCCCATCCCAACGAATTGCTGATCGTGGTCGTGGACGAGCTGGCGTTCCCTGGGTGGCACGCGCGCATCAACGGCCAGCGCGTCCGCGTCGAATCGGTCGGCGGGCTGATCGGCGTGGTGGTGCCTCCGCTGGGTGAGTTGGGCACGGCCCAGCGCATCACGTTTGAGTTCCGCCCGGCTTTGTTCGTCGCGTGCGCGTGGATCACGCTGGCGGTGATCGCGTTTTGCATCCTCTATCTGCTGCGCGCCGAGCGCGTGCTGCGCCGCCTGAAACACCCCCATTTTCCCGCTTCATAGATCGTCAGTAGATCGCTCTGCATCATACGGGACAACGTCGCCTGATTTTAATAATCTCTTCATTTGACATTTTGGCAAACCTAAATTAAAATATAATTTGAAATCGAAAATTAGCTTTTGCTGCTGCTAATTTGTACACTGTTCGGATCGCAGCACAGGATGTTTCGATGACCGAAAATTCCGCAGTCCAGACTCTCGCAGACCTTCAGCCCGGCCAATCGGGGATCGTAACCGCTTTGTTCAGCCGGGGATTGGAGCGCCGCCGTATGATGGACCTGGGTATCGTGCCCGGCACAACCGTGCAGGCCGAAATGTCCAGCCCCTTAGGCGATCCGATCGCGTTTCGCGTACGCGGGGCGCTGGTGGCACTGCGACTTGAGCAGGCTGCCCTGGTGCATATCAACGCAGCTTCCACGGAGGAAACAGCATGACCATGACAACGAATACGCTACCTGGATCCGGCTGCGCTACGTGTCCCATGAATCGCCAGCTTGAGCGCCTCGGCGTCAAGATGGACAATTGGGATTATGTCGTCGCGCTGGCAGGGAATCCCAACACCGGCAAGAGCACGGTGTTCAATGCCCTGACCGGGTTGCGTCAGCATACCGGCAACTGGCCGGGAAAGACGGTTGCACGCGCCGAAGGCGGCTTCCAGTTTGGGGACAAGCGCTACAAACTGGTCGATCTGCCGGGTACTTACTCGCTGCTGGCCGCCAGTGTAGACGAAGAAATTGCCCGCGACTTCATCTTGTTCGGCCAGCCGGACGTGACGATCGTCGTGGTAGATGCGACGCGCCTGGAACGTAACCTGAACCTGGCGCTGCAAGTGCTCGAAATCACCGATCGCGCCGTGATCGCGCTAAATCTGATGGACGAGGCCAAACGGCACGGACTCGTCATTGATGACCGGCGGCTGGCCCGCGACCTGGGCGTACCGGTGGTGCCGCTGGTCGCGCGCAAGCAGGAAGGCATTAGCGAGTTGATCCACGTGGTGAGCGATGTCGCCCACGGTGAAATCAAGTCGCGCCCGCATCGCATCCACTCCACGCGCGATGAGGCCCTCGATGGGGCGGTGACCCGGCTGGTCAGCCAGATCGAGTCCGCGTTCCCCGGCCTGCCGAACGCGCGCTGGGTGGCGCTGCGGCTGCTGGATGGCGATCCGCAAATCGAGCGCGCCATCCGTGACGGCAGTCTGGGCGATCTATCACGCGGGTTGCGCACACAAACCGTGTCCGAGCGCATGATGGTGGCGGAGGTTCCCGCATGAGCGAATCAGCCGCCGATCTTCTCTCCAATGCGCGCGATCTGCGCCAGCAAATGGGCGAGAACTTCCACGACCAACTCACAGAAGCGCTCTTTACCGACGCGGCCAGCATCGCCGATCGCGCCGTGACGCGCCCCGGTGACGCCCGCCGTTTCGACCTGGACCGCACTATCGACCAGCTTGTGACCAGCCGCACCTGGGGTTTTCCGATCATGGTGCTGCTGCTGGCGATCGTGTTCTGGATCACGATTCAGGGTGCCAATGTCCCTTCGCAGATGCTGGCGACCTTGCTGCTGGACAAGATTCACCCGGCGCTTAAAGACATGGGCACGACCCTGCACTTCCCGTGGTGGCTGAGCGGCGTCCTGTTCGATGGCGCCTACCTGGCCGGGGCGTGGGTGTTGTCGGTTATGCTGCCGCCGATGGCGATCTTCTTCCCGCTGTTCACGCTGCTGGAAGACTTTGGCTATCTGCCGCGCGTGGCCTTCAACCTGGACCGGTTGTTCAGCCGGGCGGGCGCGCACGGCAAGCAGGCGCTCTCGATGACGATGGGTTTCGGCTGTAACGCGGCAGGGGTCGTCGCCACACGGGTGATCGACAGCCCGCGCGAACGATTGATCGCCATCATCACTAACAATTTCGCGATCTGCAACGGGCGCTGGCCCACCATGATTATGATCGCGACGGTGTTCATCGGCACGGCGGTGCCTGCCGCCCTGGCCGGGCTGGTCTCGGCACTGGCGGTGGTGTCGATCGCGGTGTTGGGCATCGTCCTGACCTTCGTCGTCTCGTGGTTCCTGTCGCGCACGATGCTCAAGGGCGAGGCGTCCGTCTTCAGCCTGGAACTGCCGCCCTACCGTCCGCCGCGCATCTTGCAGACGCTGTATACGTCCGTTATCGACCGCACGCTGATCGTGTTGTGGCGCGCCATTACGATGGCCGTCCCGGCGGGTGTCGTGATCTGGACCATGTCGAACGTGAACATTGGCGGCACGAGCGTCGCCCAACACCTCGTACACTTGTTGGACGGCATGGGCTGGCTGATGGGGCTAAACGGGGTGATCCTGGTGGCCTATATCGTCGCCATTCCCGCCAACGAGATCGTGATCCCCACCGTGCTAATGCTGACGGTGCTCACGGCGGGATTATCCGGTGTGGGCCAGGGCGCGGGCGTGATGTTCCAGCTCGATTCGGGCAACGCGATCCGCTCGATCCTGCACGCGGGAGGCTGGACCACGCTCACGGCGATCAACCTGATGCTGTTCAGCCTGATCCACAACCCGTGCAGCACGACGATCCTGACCATCTACAACGAAACCAAAAGCCTGAAGTGGACCACCGTCGCGACGCTGCTGCCGGTTGTGATGGGCATTGGCTTGACCATCATCATCGCGACTATGGCACGATTGTTGGGGCTGGCCTAGCGCGGTTCCATCCGCCGCTATGCGCGGCTAAACTACCAGAAACCATCGCCGCCTGTCGATTTCGCAGGCGGCTTTTTATTGGCTGTGGAAGGGGGCAGCGCGTCTAGAAAAACTTCACCACAATATCGTCCACGGTGTCGGCGGCGTCGCCGATGCGCCCACCCGCGTGAAACAGGTGGCGATAGATTTCGCGCAGCTTAAGCATGATAATGATATTGTCGAGGTCCTTCGGCTTGCGGAACAAATCGGCCAGCGCCTTGGCGTAGAGCGTTTCGAGATCGTTCTTGATGGCCCGCGCGCGGATGGCGTGCGAACTCGCGACGCCGGGGTTCGTGTTGAGCCGGTCAATCGCCAGCTTGATTTCTTCCGCACCGAGACGCAGCTTTTCGGACATCTCGCGCAGGTGCGAATTCGGCTCGACTTCGAGGATATCCATCTCGTTGATGGTGAACCACGTATCATCCAGAATATCGTCGATCGCGCGCGACAGCACGTAAATATCCTCGCGATCGATGGGTGTCACGAACGAGCGGTTCAGCTCGTCGATCAAAATACGCCGGACTTCATCCGCGTTCTTTTCGATCTGCCGCACGCGTTGGGCGTTCTTTTTGCTGGGTTTTTCCATGTAATCAATCAGCGCCTCCGAAGCCTCGATCCCCAGGCTGCACTGCCGCTGAAGGAATTCCAAGAAACGGTCTGGGCGGCGCTGGAACCGCTCGGCAATCCGCCGGTAGAAATTCCGCACTCCACCGATCACACGCTCAGTCATACATCACTCCGCCACTTCAGGTAAAATGTTCTTAAACACAGTAAAATAATCTTAACCTTTTTACTCAATTTGCGCTATGCTGGATTGGTTTTGGTGTGGTGCTCCTTTTTTAGTGAGGGAAAACAAACCCGTGTCTTCCGCTTCAATAGAAACCGTCGTCTTTATTGGGTTGGCTTTAGCTTTCGGATTTTTCAACGGACTACATGATTCCTCCAACGTCGTAGCAACAGTGATCTCGACGCGCGCCATGCGTCCCGCGTTGGCGTTGTGGATGGCCGCGATCGCCAATGCGGTCGGGCCGCTGTTGTTCGGTGTGGCCGTCGCCACGACGATCGGGCACGAGGTCGTCGCGCAGGAGGCGGTGACATTAGCGGTCGTGTATGCGTCGCTGTTGGCGGCGATTGTCTGGAATGTGGCTACGCTCAAGCTTGGCATTCCATCGAGTACCTCGCACGCGCTGATCGGTGGGATCACGGGATCGGTGTGGGCTGGTTTTGGCTTGGGAGCGTTGTTGATGGATGGGATGGTCAAGGTGCTGCTGACCCTGTTTCTGTCGCCTTTTGCGGGTATGCTGGCGGGTTACGTCGGGATCAAGCTGCTATTTTTCTTTGGGCGCGGCGCGACACCACACATCAACGTGTGGTTTCAACGCGGGCAGGTGTTGACGGCTTTCACGCTGGCGCTGTCACACGGCACCAACGACGCTCAGAAAACAATGGGGATCATCGCCCTGGGCTTAGTCGCCAACGGCCACCTGAAGACGTTCAGCATTCCGTTGTGGGTGATTTTGATCAGCGCGGCGGCGATGGGCGCGGGTACCTTGTTCGGCGGCTGGAGTCTGATCCGCACGTTGGGCAGCAAATTCTACCGTGTGCGCCCGATTCACGGGTTCGGTGCACAAGCCGCTTCCAGCGCGGTGATTCTGGGTGCGGCACTGGTCGGTGGGCCGGTCAGCACGACGCACGTGGTGAGTTCGGCCATCGTCGGAGCAGGCAGTGCCGAGCGCATGCAGAAAGTGCGCTGGGGCGTCTTCAACAATATCGTCATCTCGTGGCTGCTGACGATTCCCGCAGCGGCAGCGTTGGGCGCGCTGTTTTACCAGATCACCCGCTGGTTGTGATGGGGCTGTGACCGTCACGTTCAATGGGCAGCCGCTCCTTCGCACCGTATAATCTTCTGTGCTTTGGGGAAAAACTACGCTCGGACTTGAGAGGATGGTGGCATGCGCCGGTGGCTGGTGGTGATCGGAATGATGTTCGCGTTGATTCTTGCCGCATGTGGGGATGCCAAACCCTCCAAAACGGTCATTCAAGGAGATCCGCTTTTTTCTGTGACATTTGATACGCCGGGAAGCTGGGAAGAAGGCACCTATCCCGCCGGAGCCAGCGATCCTGACTCGGTGCTGGCGATCACTGACGGGCGTTACCAGATCGATCACCGGGCGGCGCGCAGTGCCTCGTTTACCTGGGGCGTGGGCGGCGCAGAGGTCGAAAACGTGATCGCCGAAGTGGACACCCAACAGCTCAGCCCGGAGAAAGACAACCTGTACGGGATCGGCTGCCGCCTGGCGGTCAACGCCAACGGCGACGTGACCGGCTACGCGCTGCTGATCAGCGGCGATGGACATTACGCGATCACCGAAGTGTCGCACGGGAGTCTCGATTTTCTCGTGGAGTGGCACCAGACGGACGCGATCAAACAGGGCCAGGCCGCCAACACGCTGCGGGCCGTATGCGTGGATGATTACCTGGCTGTGTACGTCAACGGGAAATTCCTGGGCGACGCGAAAAACGACGACTATCGCCGGGCCGGGCAGGTGGGCCTGATCGCTGGGATCACGCAAGACGCCGATGTGAGCATTGCGTTTGATAATCTGAACGCGTACGCCGGGACTCTGAAGAACTAGCGCGCAGTTGGGCCGGTCGGCTGGCTGTGCAGCCCTACGATAACGCGGAGATAAATAACGAGGTCGCTCATAACGGAGCGACCTCGTGTGCTGTTTCGGTCAAAGGGGGGAAAACACCCTGACTATTGGACCTGGAAGGAAGCCAGGATTTCGTTGGCTGTATTGGTCAGGTCGGTCAGCGCGGTTTCAACGTCGCCGCTGCCTGCCAACAGGTTTTGGAAGGTCGCGGCAGCTTCTTCACGGATCGCATCGTACGACGCGAGTTGCGGCTCAACCTTGGTTTCGCCTTGCAGCAGATTCCACGCCTGCTCGTACTGCGGCAGGTCGGTGAACATGGCGCTCATATTTTCCGCGGTCGAGTAGCGGACCGGGAAGTAGTTGCTGGCGGCGGCCCACTGAGCCTGCTGTTCGGGCTCGGTGTACCAGCGGACAAACAACCACGCGGCCAGTTCGCCTTCGGCCGTGGTCTTGGGGATGCTGACGCTCGCGCCATAAACATCGCTTACCGGCACATCGCTGTAAGGCAGCGCGGTCACGCCCCACTCGAACGGCTCGGCGAATGCACTCTCGATGCCGGAGCGGACAAAGGGCAGGCCGGAGGTCGAGCCAACATAGAACAGCGATTTGCCAGCGGTGAAGGCGTTCTGATCACCGTAGGCTTCGGCGATGAGTTGGGCGCAGCCTTCTTTGTACAGGTTCACCATCGTGCTGATGTACTCTACGGTTTCGGGGCTGTTATAGGTGAACTGCCCGTTCTGGTAGATGTCGCCACCGAGCGAGTAGGCACCCGCTGCAATATTCGAGGCGTCGGTACGGACCAGATAACCAGCCTGATCGCCACCGGTGTAGCCGCTCCACCCGTCCTGGGTGAACTGGCACGCCAGATCGTGGAAGGTCTGCCAGTCAGTCGGGGGCCCATCGTAACCCATTTCCTTGAGGGCCGTCAGGTTGTAGAACATGGCTTCGATTGAGCGATTGGGAGGGAACCCGATGCGCGCGGAGCCATCCGGCGTGTAGTCTTGGGTGAAGAAGCCAGGGATGAAATCGGCGACTTCGGCGTCATTCAGGCCCCACTGCGGGTCCTGCACATAGACATCCATGTCGTCAACCAGGCCGCCCACCTGATGATAGGCCGCTGCGTTATTCTGATAGGCAACTACCAGGTTCGGAACGTCACCAGTGGGAATACCTGCGATCATCTTGTTGTAGATGTCGCCATAGCTGCCCTGGAACGATCCTTCGACGGTGATGCCCCACGGATTGTTCGCGTTGAAATCGGCGATCATGCCATCCAGAAATTCGCCACGGGCACCGCTGTGCTGGTGCCACCAGACAACCGTCTGGCCGCTGGGATCGACGCCCGCCAATGGGCCGTCGGTTGCGGGTGTAGTCGGCAGATCAAAAGTCTTCACGAAGCCTTCACCGCCCTGAGCATGGACGGCAAACAGGGGAACAGCTAACGCAACAACCACCAGAAGAATACCCAGTTTCCGCATGTTTTCTCTCCTTAGAGACTTATACGAAACGTGCAACGGGAAACAACATCCCGACGCAACCACAGGATACTACGCCGCGCACATGAAACCCAGTGCAACAACGCGTTAAGAAATGAGGCAAAAACGGCTAAAAGTAATTTACCTACCCAGACTGAGTGAAAACTCGTTATCCCCAACTGCGACCGATACATCTCTAGTGTATATTGACTTTGCCCATCTAACAACATTTCCAGAGTTTATTCTATGACATTCTAATAGAGTTTATGGGAGAGCGATGGGCTGCCCCGCGTCTGCCGTCCGGCGAAAGCAGCAGCGCTCCGGCGCTGCGGGTGTCGCTGGTCCCACAGAGCAGGATCATGTATAAACAGGAACTGTCAGGTCGTAATTGCGAGCTTAGGCGTTGGTAGATGGGAGGGTGTTCCGTGGCCAGTCACGCCGGTGAACCTAACTATCCGGACATTTTGGGAATGCTGAGCGGTGGCCCTTTTTTGAACCTTGGTTTGATCCAATGCGCGATGACTATTCGCCCGCAGCAAACTCCCGCCGGGCGGTTGTGTGATGTCCTTCTGGTGATGCAAAACGCCGCTGATAGTGATGTCGATGTGACCGTGACGATTGATCTGCCGAAGCGGGACCTTGCGGGCGGCAAAAATCGGTTTAGCGCCAAGACATCCCGGCTGCTCGTGGGGCTGCGTCCCGCCGAAGTGGGCGTGATGGCGCTGCCTATGCTGGTGCTGCCTACGGCACAACCCGGCGCGGGCTATGTGGTCGGGTTGAACCTGGACATCAAGCGCATCGGCAAGAAGTCGCAGCGCGTACGGGCCGTGACCGGCGGCGGGGAGTTCGACCTTCAGACCCTGCCCAAAGAGGTCAAACAGCAGATCGCAGATTTACGCAGCCTCGCCTATTCGAGCGAGTCTGGTGGGAAAAAGAATCACATCCAGGCCGCGTTTGAAGTGCGGCCCCCGGCGCTGTCGAGTCTGTCCGCGCTGAAGGATCAAAAGGCCGATTGGACCAGCCTGTGGACCATGCAGGACTATCTCGACGAGCGCGTGATTCTCGAAAAAACCTGGAGCATCGCTCAGACCGCGACCATTCACCTCAAGCGCGATATCGTGTTTATGCCCTTGCTGCGCGCGACCCAGGAGCGCTTTAAGGCCAGCCAGTACCCGCTGCTGCCGCCCGAGGCGATCTTCATCACCAAGCTGCTCACGCTGATTCTGGAAACAGACGTGCCCATGCCCGCGGCCAACACGCCGCTGTCCACGCTGCCGCGCTGGTTCATGCGACTGGCGCGCGTGTTGTTTCAGGAACCCGGGCTGTCGTCTCAGCACGAAGCCCTGGCGACCCAACTGGTCTATGAGGAGTTGCTGCACGATGCGGTGGTCCAGGGATTTTCGATGGTGAGCATGGTTACGAATGAGCAGTTCGGCAGCGCGGAAGAAACTGAACGCTACGCCGCCGGGCTGGTGGACACGCTCCACGATCAGCAGTCGATGGATCTGGCCCGCGTCTATCTGCCGATGGTGATGGCCGGGCTGATTAGCGCGTCGCGCGTCACGATGCCGCGCGAGCAGGTACGCGATACGGTGTTCATGCTGTCGAAGGCGCTCGAAAAGCGCCGCGCCGAAAAGACGCCGGAAAACGGGTTCGTCTTCGACATAACGACCCAGCTCATCGATCGCGCGCTGGATACTTTGTAGCTCTGTGGGAGAGGTTCCTCACTCACTGATACCGTAACAGACAGGACTCGGGTATGAGCCTCCAATCTTCTTATCCGGATATTCTCGGCCAGTTGGCCGGGGAGCGCCTGACGGTGGACGGCGTGCTGCAATGCGCGCTGGGGATTTTCCCAACGACCACGGCGCTGGATCGCCCCGTTGAAGTGCTGCTCCTGCTGCAAAATCTCACCGACCGCCGGCTGCCGCTGGCGATCACCGTAGAGACGCCGCGCTATGATGCGGCGGGGGACTGCTCAACATCTTCACCCCCCGGCCTCGCATCACGCTGGCGCTGCCGCCCGCAGAATGTGGCTTGCTGCACATCCCGGTGACGCCACAGCTCCCCACGCCGACCGGCCAGCACTATCCCGTATCGATCTCCGTTGCCGTCGAGAAGCCCGCCGCTTTTCTGCAAGTGCGTCCCACCGACGGCGGGTCTGCGCCGAGCATGCTGGCGTTGTCGCCGTTCCGATTGGCCGTGCTGCGCGAGATCAATTACGCCGCCTACGAAAGCGAGCCGGGCAAGCTGGACGTCTCATTTGAGGTGCTGCCGGGGCGTTTTCCGCCGGAGGCCAGCCCGCCGCAGCCGCGCTATGAGTCTTTGTGGACGCTGCGCGATCTCCAACCGGGCGCCGATCCGGACGAGATGACCGCCGCCGAAGCCTTGACGGTGTCCCTGATTCTCACGCGGGACACGGTCGCTGCGCCGCTCTTGCGACGTACCGAAGCGCTCTACGCGGAGGCGGGGATCCCCTTGCATCCGGGGGAAGCCATCTTTATCACCCGCATGCTCACCTATGTGATCGAAGATGGGTTGGACCAGGAGCAGGGCTTTTCGCGCGCAGGCAGCCATTGGATCGAACGGTTGGGGCGTCTGCTCGGCCAGGAACCCGGTGTAGCGGGCAATCTTGATCGACTGATCCGGCTGCTGTACACCGCCATCGTACAGGATGCGGCCATGCTGGCCTTTAAATTGATCGCCTACGAAATTACCCGGGCGGATTTTGGCGACGTGTTCGAGCAAACCGATTACACCACGCGTCTCGTGTCCGTGCTAGAAGGCCGCGCGCCCGCCTCGTTGGAGCATGTCTATGTGCCGCTGGTCTTGGGCGGCGTGCTGATTCAAGGGCGGCTGTTTTTGCCGGGCGAAAAACCCTGGCGCAGCCTGAACCAGATCCGGCAGGCCCGCAGCGGACGCGTGAAGCTGGCCGGATCGGGTTTCAAGGAAGTCTTCACGATTCTCGACACGCTGACGGAACGTTCCGAGCGGCTGCTGCGCGAGCGGAAAATTCGGCGCGATTGAGGTATTACGGGGTTTGGCGCAGCGCGTGACTCCTACGCGTTTCTGATAGCCCGGCCCCATCTTTGGGTGTAGACTCATATTCAAAGCAAATAACAGTCCTGGTTGGGTGTTCGATGGCTGGCCCAGCGACAGGGTGAGCCGATCGCAACGGGTTACCATCGCGGAAAAACCGGACTCACAAGGAAGACTCCCCATGATGCGTTTTGACCGATTCACCGAACGCGCACAAGATGCCGCCGTCAGGGCGTACGAAATCTTGCAGCGCTACGGGCATAATCAGGTAGATACCGAACACTTGCTGCTGGCTTTGCTGGAACAGCCCAGCGGTGTGATTCCACAAATTCTCGAACGGATGAACGTCGATCAAAATGCGATCCGCGAGCGTCTGGACGAGGTTCTGCGCGCCAGCCCGAAGGCTGCCATCTACGGTGGCGGGGCGGGCCAGGTGTTTATCACGCCGCGCGTCAAGCGCGTGGTGGATATCGCCAACGAAGAAGCCAACCGTCTGAAAGATGACTACATCAGCACCGAGCATCTATTCCTGGCGATCCTCAGCGAGCGTAGCACGGGCGTGGCCCGCATTCTCGCCGATGCCGGGATCAACAAAGACCGTGTGCGCGACGTGATCACCGAGATTCGCGGCGGGCAGCGCGTCACCGATCCGGGCGCGGAGACGCGTTACCGGACTCTGGAAAAATACAGCCGCGACCTGACCCGCATGGCGTTAGAGGGCAAACTCGACCCGGTGATCGGGCGCGACGACGAAATCCTGCGCGTGATCCAGATCCTCTCACGCCGCACTAAGAATAACCCCGTACTGATCGGGGAAGCCGGTGTCGGCAAGACGGCTATCGTCGAAGGGTTGGCGCAGCAGATCGCCGCCGACGATGTGCCCGAAATCCTGATGAACAAGCGTGTCGTCAGCCTGGACCTGGGCGCGATGGTAGCGGGCAGCCGTTTTCGCGGTGAGTTTGAGGAACGTCTCAAAGCCGCCATCGAAGAAATTCAGCGCTCCGACGGCGAGATCATCCTGTTCATCGACGAGCTGCACCAGGTGGTCGGTGCGGGTGCGGCCTCGGGCGCGTTGGACGCGAGCAACATGCTCAAACCGGCGCTGGCACGCGGTGAGTTGAACTGCATCGGCGCGACGACGCTGGACGAATATCGCGAGCATATCGAGCGCGACTCAGCGCTAGATCGCCGCTTTGCGCCGGTCTTCGTGGAAGAACCCAGCGTCGAAGAGACGATCGAAATGCTGCGCGGTCTGCGCGATCGCTATGAAGCGCACCACAAAGTCACCTATTCGGATGACGCCCTGATCGCGGCGGCGCGACTCGGCCTGCGCTACGTCACCGATCGTAAGCTGCCGGACAAGGCCATCGACCTGATGGACGAGGCCGCGTCCAAGCTGCGCGTCGCGCTGTATTCGATGCCGGACGAGCTGAAAGAGCTGAAGAAAGACCTGGATCGCCTGGCCGCCGAAGAAGAAGATGCCAGCCTCAAGACCGATTACGAGCGCGCGGCCGTGCTCAAGTCGCGGCGCTTGCAGATGCAGGAACAGTACACCGCCGCACGCGATCGCTGGCAGGAAGAACACACGCTCGATGAAGTGGTCGACGCGGACGACATCGCCGAAGTGGTTGCGCAGTGGACCGGCATCCCGGTCAGCCAGATGCTCGAAACCGAAGCGACCAAACTGCTGCGCATGGAAGAAGCGCTCCACGAGCGCATCATCGGGCAGGAAGCAGCGGTTGATGCGCTGGCAGACGCCATCCGGCGGGCGCGCAGCGGTCTTAAGGACCCGCGCCGCCCGATCGGCTCGTTCATCTTCTTGGGCAGCAGCGGCGTCGGCAAGACCGAGCTGGCAAAGGCGCTGGCCCAGTTCATGTTCGACGACGAAGACGCCCTGCTGCGTATCGATATGAGCGAGTACCGCGAGCAGCACACCGTCAGTCGCCTGTTCGGCGCGCCGCCCGGTTACGTGGGTTATGAGCAGGGCGGCCAGCTCACCGAAGCGGTTCGCCGCCGTCCTTACCGCGTCATCCTGTTCGACGAGATCGAAAAAGGGCATCCCGAAGTCTGGAACGCGCTCATGCAGATTCTCGAAGACGGGCGCATGACGGATGGACAGGGCCGCACGGTGGATTTTCGCAACGCGGTGATTATCATGACCAGCAATCTCGGCACCGAGTTCGCCCGCAAGGGCGGCGCGTTGGGTTTTGTGCCCGGCGGCGATCCCGAATTGGTGGCCGATCACAGGCAGATTCAGGAAGCGATGCGCAAGACCTTCCGGCCCGAATTCCTCAACCGCATCGACGAAGTGATCATCTTCGAGCCGCTGACGCGCGAGCACGTCAAGCAGATCGTCGATCTGCAAATGAAGGACATCGCCAATCGCCTCGAAGAGCAGGAGTTGTACGTCGCGCTGACCGACGACGCCCGTACCAAGCTGGCCGATATCGGCTTCGACCCCGAGTTTGGCGCCCGCCCGCTGCGCCGCGCGTTGCAGCGCCTGGTCGAAAGTCCGCTCAGCGTCAAGCTGCTGCGCGGTGAGTTCGTCCACGGCGATCTGGTGGAGATCGGGCTGGACGACAGCGGCGAGATTGCATTCCGCCGGTTGGAAAGCGGGCATCTGCCGGAGGTGAAGAGTAACCTCACGCAAGACGCCCACGCCGACGCGGAATAGGCTCCACCCACTGGCCCCGAACGTTGTATAATCCCGTGATCGCCGGGCGATCGCGGGATTTTTTTATCGCGCGCCGCCGCGTACCACAGTCTGAGAGGGAGCGCCATGCACGACTCGTCCTTTTCTGAAGCGGAGCAGCAGGTTTTGATCGCGCTGGCCGAGTTGGACCAGCGCCGCGAACCCGCCGACCAGGCGCATCTCGATCAGCTCAAGCCCGATTATTTCCAGCGATCGGCGGCCGACTGGTCGCAGGCGCTGCCCGATCTGATCGCGGCCGGTCTCGTCCAGGAGAAAAACGGAGTCTACGCCCTGACGCCAGCCGGGACCACGCCCGGCGCACGTCTGCGTGCCGGACACCCGCCGATCTATTATTTCTACCGCGATTTCTACCTGGAAGCGCCGCGCAGCCGCGCCCATGCGGCGTACTGCGCGCGCGTTTACGGGCGAGACATGTGCCAGCATGGTTACGCGACGCTGGCCCAGGTGGACGCGCTGATCGAGATTGCCAATCTGGGCTTTGATAACCGCGTGCTCGACCTGGGCTGCGGCAACGGCATGATCACCGAATACATCTTCGATCGGACCGGCGCGCGCGTGCGCGGCGTCGACTACATGTCCATAGCGATCCGGCAGGCCGCGGAGCGCACGCGCTCCAAACGCGATCGCCTGACGTATGCCGTCGGCGATATGAACTGGCTGCTGTTTTCGTCGGGCACCTTCGACACGATTATCGGCATTGATGCGTTGTATTTTGGCGACACCGACGCGTTGATTCGCCGGTTGAGGAACATGCTGCTTCCCGGCAGCCAGATCATCACCTACTACAACCAGATGCTATGGGACGAACACGCCGATCGCCAGCGCATCCTGCCCGATCAAAACGACCTGGGCCGGGTCCTGGTACGGCGCGGGCTGCCCTTCCAGGCGTGGGATTTCACCCAGGCCGAGTTGGAGCGGTCCAAGCGCAGCCTGGCCGTGTTGGCGGGTTTGAAAGCCGATTTCGAGGCGGAAAACAACCTCTTTCTGTACGAAAACCGGCGTGTCGAGGCCGAAACCAACGCGCGTTTCATCGCTGAGGGGCGCTTCTCGCGTCACCTGTACCGCATCGACGTGTGAGTTTTCGGGCGAAACAGCGGACACCACCCGTGGTGGAGTTTCTCTGTGCCCTCTGCGGTCCCGTTTCTTCGCCCTGCGGAGAGGGAAAAATCCGAAGCGGTCAGGGGATAGGGGCTTGCTCAGAACTCCCTGACAGGTTTTGCCCGCACCTGCGCCCGTCCCAGTTCGGGCAAAAACGCGCATAGTAGGGCATAATACCCCGCCGTGGACCGGCTGAGACGCGGTCCCTCTGAGCAGATAGTCGTCTGTCTCGCACTGCCGCATCCCTAAGCTTATGAGCCACAAACACACTCTGGCCGTTGCCTGCCTGCTGCTGTTCACGATGGGCCTGTTGACCTCTGCGCTGGGTCCGGCGCTGCCCGATCTGGCCGATCATACCGGGCGTTCCCTGGCGGAACTGGGCGCGCTGTTTACGGCCATCTTTATGGGCGCGCTGCTGGCGCAGGCTGTCTCCGGCCCGCTCAACGATCGCGCCGGCCAGCGACCGGTGCTGGTGGGTGCCAGCGTCTGCGTGGTCGTGGGATCGATCGGGGTCGCCCTGAGTCCGTCGTTGATCGGATTGCTCGCAGGGGGAATCGTCATCGGGATTGGGTATGGCGCGATCGATGTGTCGACCAGCGTACTCGTGGCCAGCGCCTATGCCGGGCGCAGCGTGTCCGCGCTCAACCTGCTGCACATGTTTTTTGGGATTGGGGCGGTCAGCGGACCGGCGATCGCCAGTCTGTCGCTGCGACTGGCGGACACGGCGCTCCCCCCGATCTGGATCGCCGCGGGGGTGATGGTGCTCGCCGTGCCGCTGACGCTGCGGCTGCCGCGCGGCGTGGCTCCTGTTCCCGCGCATGAAGCCGCCACCCATCCGGCGCAGTCCGCCGCGCGCCTGTATAGGAATCCGCTGCTGTGGGCCATCGGCGTGCTGATCCTGCTCTACGTAGGCATCGAAACTGGCGTTGGCGGCTGGACGACGGCTTACCTCGAGCGCTCGACCACCTTCAAAGCGGATACGGCGGCCCTGGTGACCTCCGGCTTCTGGCTGGCGCTGACCGGCGGGCGCATGTTGGGGACGATCTTCGGCGCGCGGCTCGGCTCGCAGCGGACCCTGTGGTTGGCGTTGAGCGGGTCCGCCTTGGGCGGCGTCGTGCTGGCGATCAGCACGGGCAGCGCCCTGTTTACGGTGGTGGGCGTGCTGTTGATCGGGTTATCCTACGGCCCGGTCTTCCCGACGATCGTCTCGATCACGACCGACGTGTTCCGGCACGGGCGGGGCAAAGCGACCGGCGCGATCGTGGCGATGGGCAGCATCGGCGGCGTGCTGATTCCCTGGACGCAAGGCGTGCTGCTTGACCGCGTCAGCCTGAATGCTATGGTGATTTTTGTAGCGGCGTGCAATCTGGCGATGCTGTTGGTCTATGTGGGGATTCGCGCCCGCCGCAGTTGGACTCCGGCGGTCGCGGGTGCTGCTGGCCCCCTTTCTACCCCTGCGCGCGACATTTAGGATTGATCATGAACCAGCGTCTAACACTTGTCATGGGCTTCGCGATTTTCGTCGGGATGGGCTGGCTCAGCGCGGCGCTGGGTCCGGCGCTGCCCGATCTGGCGGCCCGTACCGGGTCCGACCTTGCGACTCTGGGCGCCATTTTCACGGCGACCTTTTCCGGATCGATGATCGGGCAAACGCTGTCCGGGCCGCTCAACGACCGGGTAGGACAGCGCCCGGTGCTGCTAGGCGGCATCGCGCTGGCCGTGCTGGGGACGTTTGGCATTGTCCTCAGCCGCAGCCTGGGCGCGATTCTGGCGTGCGGCGTGGGCTTTGGCGTGGGTTTCGGGGCGCTGGACGTGACGACCAATGTTTTGATCGCGCGCACCTTTCCCGGGCGCAGCGTGACAGCGCTCAACCTGCTGCATGTCTTTTACGGAGTCGGATCCGTAGCCGGACCGGCGGTCGTCGGGGTGGCGCTGCGGCTGGCGGACACGGGCGTGCCGGGCTTGTGGATCGGCGCATTAGTGATGCTGACTCCGCTGGTGATCGCGCTGCGCATCAAACGGGGCGTCGCACCGGTGCCCGATCAGGCCGAGATGGATAGCGCCGCCGCCGAGGCAGCTCGGAACAACGTCGTGCCGGTCGCTGGATTCAACTATCGCATGCCGCTGGTGTGGGCGTTGGGCGGCGTGTTGGGATTGTTCGTGGGCGTCGAGGCCGGAATGGGCGCGTGGACGGCGGCTTATGTCGAGCGTTCGACCACGCTCAGCGCCGACACAGCCGCGCTGGTCACGTCCGCTTTCTGGCTGGCGCTGACGTTGGGGCGTGTGGCGGGCGCGGCCTGGGGTGGACGCTTCACGGCCTACACCCTGCTGTGGATCACGCTGCTGGGGATGCTGGCGGGCGCAGTCCTGCTGGTGATCGGCACCGGGTCCGTGCCGCTGACCATCGCGGGCGTGGTCGTGTTGGGCTTCTGGGCGGGGCCGCCATTCCCGACCATTGTCGCGATCGGAACCGCGACATTCCGCGATGGGCAGGGCAAAGCCACGGCCTTGATCGTGGCGATGGGGAGTCTCAGCGCGGCGCTGCTGCCCTGGTTGCAGGGACACGTGATGGAATGGGCCGGTGAGGCGGCGAATGCTGTTTTTATCCTGGTGCTGACGCTGTTGATGGTTGCGCTTTATGCGGGCATCCGGCGTACCAGCCCCAAACGGGAGCCCGTGCTGGTCTCCGTACCCTGACCGCCGCTGCCGCAATCAATACATGACGCCGTGCAGTACCGTGTTCAGCGCCATCAGCGCCATCAGGTTTTGGACGGTGTGCCCGGCCTGGAGCGCCAGCGGATCGCTGTAGGTGAGCGGGTACCATGTCATGTGGAAGCCGTCCGCGACCAGCCCGCGCCCTGGGATCGTGTCGGCGATGCGTCCAAAATCCCACAGCGGCACGCCGTATTCGTCCGCGATGCGGCGCGTGATGTCGTTGATCGCGTCGCTGCCTTCCAACCGGTCGGCTTTGGTTCCCAAGACCGGGATCACCCCGTGATCCAGCGAGAACTCCACGATCAAGCGCAGATTCTGCTCGAACAAGTCCGGCGCGTGGGCTTCGTTGGTGCCCAGCCGGACCAGCACGACGCTGGGACGGTTCACGCGGAATTCGCACGCGATCGGGGTTTCGCCCGCCACGCACATGGCCGGGTTGGACCAGATCGGATCGAACACAGCCCAGGCGTGATTTCCCGTCCACACGGCGGCGCTGGAGCGCTCGAATGATCCCGCGAAATAGGTGATCGTGGGCTGGAGATAGCCGTACGGGCCGAGATCATATTCGCCGCGATCGAACTTAGCGAGAAAGAACGGCACTTCGCTGTTGCAGTCCCCGATCTTCGAAAAGGCGTGCGGATTGTTGCCGAGGGTCAGCCCGTGCAGGTACACGGCGTGCATTTTGGCGCTGTCCCCGGTGGTCAGGATGCCCGGCGCGAGCACCCACGCGGCCGCCTCTGGCGCGAGAATGCCCAAATCCTGCGGCGCGACGGCGGAATCGGCGGGCGTGTCCGGCGGGGATTCGTCTGGCGCGCTGCTGACGGCTGGCGCAGCCGGGGCGGCGGCGCCGGGACCCAGGATGCCGAGATCGGGTGTGTTGAGCGTGGGATCGAGCACACCCGCCAGCGCAGCGACTGGCGCCGGTGTAGCATCCACCGGGGCGGCGGCTTGCGGTGGAGACGACGGCGGTTCCTGGGGTGCCGTGTCTTGTGGCGCGGCATTCTGCGGCGCGGATTCCGCGCTGACAGTTGGTTCCGAAATGGTGATCGGGGCCGAAACCGGGGCCGCTGGCGCGCTGCTGACGGCCGGTGCAGCCGACGCGGGCGCGCCACTGCCAGCGGGCAGAATGCCCAGGTCTTCCGTTAAATCGAGCTGGATCGGCGAAATATTCGGATCGACTCCGATCAGGCCCAGGTCGGCCCGGCCTTCCGCGACCGGAATGGCGAGCACCTGCCCGGTAAAAATGAACTCCGGATCGGTCAGGCCGTTCAACTGCATGATCGCTTCCGGCGTGACCCCGTACTCCCGCCCAATGCTCAACAGCGTTTCCCCGGCGCGGACGGTGTGCATATCGTCGGGCAGGATGACGCGACGCGTAGGCGCGGCGCGGGCGCTGACAATACCCGGAATCACCAGGGTCTGCCCGGTCATGACCAGCGCCTCATCGGTCAGGCCGTTGGCCTGCATCAGTGCCTCGACCGTGATGTCGTACTGGAGCGCGATACGGAACAGGTTTTCGCCCGGCTGGACAACGTGGGTCGTAGTTCCGCCCTGGGCGGCTGCCTGGAAGGGGACGATCAGGCCGGTCAGTGCGATGACGACGGCGGCAAAAAACATCCGGCGCATGGAGCTTACCTCGATCAATATTCCAATAGTTAACGACAATCAAGCGCGTGACAACTCACCTGCAATCATAGCCGAGAACGCCCGGCAGCGAAACCTTTAACGCGGGCGCGGTCTCCGCCAACAGGTCTATAATAAGGGCAAGCGTTGATCAACTCCGGTTGGCGTAATCGTAATTATTTCTGAATTTTTGGGATAACCCGAAGGGAGAGTTCTCGATGGCAATTCAGGTGACGTGGTTGGGTCATTCAGCGTTTTTGCTGGCTATTGGCGATCACAATGTGCTGATCGACCCATTCTTGACAGGTAATCCATTGGCGACAGTCAAGCCCGAAGACCTGAATGTGGACTTCATTTTGCTGTCGCACGGGCACGGTGATCATGTCGGTGACGGCCCCGCGATCGCCCGGCGCACCGGGGCGACGATGGTCGCCAACAACGAGATCGGTCATTGGCTGCATGATAAGCAGGGTGTCAAGAGCGTCCACACGCTCAATCCTGGCGGCGGGGTCAAACTGCCGTTTGGGCGCGTGGAGCTGACCATCGCGCATCACAGCTCGGCGCTGCCGGATGGGACGTATGGCGGGCAGCCTAACGGCATCTTGATCCTGACGGATGAAGGCAAGACGATCTATCACGCGGGTGATACGTCGGTATTCCTCGACATGCAGTTGATCGGCGAGCGCGGGATCGATCTTGCAATGCTGCCCATTGGCGATTACTTCACGATGGGGCCGGAAGGCTCGCTCAAGGCGATCGAATTCCTCAAGCCCAAGACGGTGATCCCGATGCACTACAGCACCTTCGATCGCATCGCGCAGGACGCGGGAGCCTGGGCGCTGCGCGTCCAGAATGAAACCGAGGCGCGCCCGGTCGTGCTCGATCCCGGCGGCACTTTCCAACTCTAACTCGCGCCGCGCGCAGAGGAGGCTTGATCCCGTGTCTACTGGGGCTGTGGTCGTGCTGATCGTAGTGATCCTCGTGATCGTGGTGGTGGTGTCCGAGATGGTGATTATCCGGCTCCGGAGACAAAAACAGGTGGTGCAGGCGCGTTGGACCGCCGAAGGCGCCACGTTTCGCCGAGGACCGGAGTTGGCCAACTATCAGGGCCTTGCGAGTGTGTCCGTCCCGTTGCGCGGGACCGGCGTGCTCGCCCTGACTGATAGCGATCTGCGTTTTGCGCGCGCACTTCCCCGGCGCGAATTTCGCGTGTCGCTCGATCAGATCGTGAAGGTCGAGAAAATGCGGTCATGGCATGGCAGTTACCGCGCAGGGCAGCCCGTGCTGGTGGTTTCGTTCCGGAATGACGCGCCGACTGCGGGTACGGAGAGTGAGGACGCCATTGGCTTTATCGTGCGCGATGCGCCGGGCTGGCTGGACGCGATCGCCCAGGCGGCAGGCATCCCGGTGAGCGATCAGCAGACAGATATCAGCGATCAGCCATAGACTGAAAGCCGGTTTTTTTCCGCTACAGCGGCGGGCGGCGCGTATGCCAGTTCGTCGCCTGCTGGTAGGCGTGCGCGGTCCGTAACACCGTTGGCTCGTCGAAGGCTGCGCCGAAAAGCTGCAACCCGATCGGCAAATTCGCCTCATCGAAGCCGCACGGCACCACCGCCCCGGCGATCCCCGCCAGACTGGCCGACAGCGTGAACACATCCGACAGGTACATTTCCAGCGGATCGCTGGCTTTTTCGCCGATGCGGAAGGCGGTCGTCGGCGTGGTGGGTGAGGCGATCACGTCGACCTGCTCGAAGGCGCGGTCGAAGTCCTGGCGAATCAGCGTGCGGACCTTCTGGGCTTTGAGATAATAGGCGTCGTAGTAGCCCGCCGACAGCGCGTACGTGCCCAACATGATGCGCCGCTTGACTTCCGGACCGAAACCCTGCCCGCGCGTGGCTTTGTAGGTATCCCACATCGCGCCCTGCGACTGGCGCGGGCCGTAGCGCACGCCGTCGAAGCGGGCCAGATTGGCCGATGCTTCCGACGGGGCGATCAGGTAATAAACCGGCAGCGCGTATTCCGTGTGTGGCAGGCTGATCTCGCGGATGTCCGCGCCCAGCGCGGCCAACTGGTCGATCGCCGCGCGGATGGCCTGTTCAAGCGCGGGCTGCATCCCCGCGATGAAATACTCTTTCGGGACACCGACGCGCAGCCCGTGAATATCGCCGGTCAGGGCGGCGCTGTAATCGGGCACGGGTAGGTCCATGCTGGTGGCGTCGTGCGGATCGTACCCGGCGATGATGCCCAGCAAGCCGGCCATATCCTCGACCGTGCGTCCGAAGACGCCGATCTGATCCAGCGAGGACGCGAACGCGATCAACCCGTAGCGCGACACGCGCCCATAGGAGGGCTTCATCGCGCAGACGCCGCAGAACGCGGCCGGTTGGCGCACGCTGCCGCCCGTATCTGTGCCGAGCGCGCCCAGTGCCATGCGCGCCGCGACCGCCGCCGCGCTGCCGCCGCTGCTGCCGCCGGGCACGCGGTCCAGGTCCCAGGGGTTATGCGTCACGCCGTAGCCGGAATTCTCCGTAGACGATCCCATCGCGAATTCGTCGGTATTGGTTTTGCCGAGCATGATCGCGCCCGCGTCAAACAGGCGCTGGACCGCGTTGGCGGTATACGGCGCGCGGAACCCCTCCAAAATGCGCGATCCGCAGGTGGTTTGCACGCCCTGCGTCATCAACACATCTTTGATGGCGAGCGGGATACCGAGCAGCGGCGCGTCTTCGCCGGCGGCGCGGCGCTGGTCAGCCCTGGCGGCGGTTTCGAGCGCCTGTTCCTCGGTGAGAGTCAGGAAGGCATGCACCTGGGGATCCACCGCGCGGATGCGGTCGAGATGGGCCTGGGTCAGCGCCACGGCGGTGATCTCGCCCGCGCGCAGCTTGGCCTGGGCTTGAGTGAGCGTGAGATCGGTCAGCATAAGGCGTCTATCCGTAGGGTTGCGTCGGGTCACGGAACGGGCAGGAGTATACCACAAGCGCGGCCAAAATCACGCCCAGCCCATGACCGCATTCGCCCGCGCTGCGGATTAGGTGTAACATTCAAGGTAAGCCCCTATCCGCGGGCGGTGTGTGCGAAGGAGGTGAGTTTTATTCCACCCATAACACTTTAGATTTGGTTTTTCACCGTTTGGCGGCCCCGTCGATCCTCTCATCGTATCCCCTGATGCCGCGCTGTACGCAACTGCATTTACTGGCTTTGCGAAGATTTCACTTTACGAGGACCGCTTATGACTGATTCTCATACCATCACCCACGACGTGATCGTCGTTGGCGCGGGCCTGGCTGGGACGTGGGCCGCCATGATCGCCAGCCAGCAAGGCGTCGCCAGTATTGGCGTGCTGTCCAAGCTGCACCCGCTGCGCTCGCACAGCGGCGCGGCCCAGGGCGGTATCGCCGCGGCGCTGAACAATGTACGCCCGGTGGCGGGCACCGGCGCCGCGCGGGCCGCTGGAGCAAATCCCCCCGGGCGACGAGCCGGTCGATAGCTGGGAGCTGCACATGTTCGACACCATCAAAGGGTCGGACTGGCTCGGCGACCAGGACGCGATCGAGATCATGGTCAAAGACGCGATCGAGATCGTGTACGAATACGAGCACATGGGCTGTGTCTTCAGCCGCACGCCGGACGGGCGCATCGCGCAGCGGCGTTTTGGTGGGCACAGCGTCCCGCGTGCCAACTACGCCGCCGACTGGACCGGGCACGTGCTGCTGCACACCATCCACGAGCAGGCGCTCAAGCACGGCGTCCACTTTTACAGCGAGTGGGTCGCGCTCAGCCTGATCGTAGAAGACAACATCTGCCGGGGCGTGGTGGCGATGGACATCGTCACCGGCGAAATCTACACCATGCGCGCCAAAGCGGTCATGTTTGGCACGGGCGGCTATGGCCGCGCCTGGAAGATCACCTCCAACGCGACCGCCAACACCGGCGACGGTGTCGCGATCGCGTACCGGGCCGGGGTGCCGCTCATGGATATGGAGTTCGTGCAGTTCCACCCCACCGGCCTCTACCGTCACGGCATTTTGATGAGCGAAGCGTGTCGCGGCGAGGGTGGCTACCTGCTCAACGCCAGCGGCGAGCGTTTCATGGAACATTACGCGCCGGACAAAATGGAGCTGGCCCCGCGCGATCTGGTCAGCCGCTCCGAGCAGACTGGAGATCGACCAGGGTCGCGGCGTCGGCGAAGACGGCCAGGGCATTCACCTGGACCTGCGCCACCTGGGCCGCGACAAAATCCTGGAACGGCTGCCGCAGGTGCGCGACATCGCGATTAACGTTCGCGGGCGTGGACATCATCGACGAGCCGTGCCCGATCCAGCCGACCGCGCATTACAGCATGGGCGGCATCCCCGCCGACGCTCGACGGGCAGGTCATCGCCGACGCCAGACGGCACGCCGGTCACCGGCTTTACGCGGCCGGCGAATGCGCGTGTATCAGTGTGCACGGCGCGAACCGCCTGGGCACCAACAGCCTGCTGGATGCGTCCGTCTTCGGACGGCGGGCCGGGCTATGCGATCGCGGACTTCGTCAAGAGCGGCGCGGCTCTGCACCCGGTCAGCGGCGACCCGGCCGGCGCAGCAGCGCCAGCGCATCACCCACTTGATGGACGAGTCGACTCGGCCAAGGCGCGAATCCTGGGCGAAGCTCGGCGCGCGATCTCAAAGACAGCGATGACCGTCAACTGCGGCATTTTCCGCGACGCCGACCGCCTGCAAACGGCGCTGCGTGACGTCCGCGCGCTGCAAGCACGCTTCGCGGGCGTGCGCGTCATGGACAAGAGTCAGGCGTTTCAATACGGACGTGCTCGGCGCGATCGAGACGGAAAATCTGCTGAACTTCAGCGAAGTGATCGTGGTCAGCGCGCTGGCTCGCACGGAAAGCCGGGGCGCGCATTGGCGCACCGATTTCGCCAAGCCGCGACGACGAGGACTGGCTCAAGCACACGTTGGCGCATGCCGCGCCGGACGGCCCTGCGCTGAGTTACAAGGGCGTGTCTATTGACTGGGAAAAGTACCCGCCTCAGGAGCGGAAATATTGAGCGGTATCGGCGACCGGACGACAGCAGTCAGTGAGTTTTACTGATCGCTAATCGCTGAAAGCTGATCGCTATCTTCAGGAGAACAATACTTTATGTGCCGATTCTGTCATTCTACGCATCCAGCGTTTTAACCCGGATGTCGATAAAAAACCGCATTTCAATGACTTCACCGTCGCGCTGACGCCCGGCCTGACTATCCTCGATGCGCTGCACGCCATCAAAGAGGATCAGGACGGCAGCCTGACCTTTCGCCGCTCGTGCCGCCACGCCATCTGTGGCAGCTGCGCGATGAACGTCAACGGCATGAACATGCTCGTGTGCGAAACGCCGCTGCGTGAGCAGATCGACCGGGCCGGGCGCGTGACGATCCGCCCGCTGCCCTACCTGCCCGATGATCAAGGATCTGGTGGTGGATCGCAGCGTGTTCTGGGAGCAGTACCAGCGCGTCAAGCCCTGGCTGATCCCGCCGGACGACGTGCCCGACAAAGAATTCCGCATGAGCGCGGAAGAAGTCGCCGCGCTGCAACGACGCGGAACACTGCATCATGTGCGGGGCGTGTTATTCGTCCTGCCAGGTGATCGCGCTCACCAAGAAATACATCGGGCCGCACGCGCTGCTGAAAGCGTTCCTGCGCGTGATGGACCCGCGTGATTCCGCGCCGCGCGCCCGGCTGGACGATCTCGACCAGGGCGACGGCGTTTACCGCTGCCACACCATTTTCAACTGCATCGACGCCTGCCCCAAGACACCTGAACCCGACCGCCGCGATCGAGACGCTGCGCAAGCTGGCGATGAAGCGCGCCGCGTTCGACGCGGCGCGCGCCGACCGTCAGGCGCGGCTCGACCAGCCGATCCCGGTTGCCGGGGGCACGGCGTCCACGTCAGGAGGTGACTAGATGTATCGCAGTACGGGCTTTTGGGCGTTTGTGCTGCGCCGTCTGACGGGCGTCGCGCTGGTGATCTACCTGCTGCTGCACATCTGGGTGATCGGCGGCATCAACGGCGGCGCGAGCACCTTTGACAGCCGCATGGAATTTTTGGGCAAGCCGCTGTTCCGGCTGGCCGAAATCGGCCTGTTGGCGGCGGTGATCTATCACGGCTTCGACGGCATCCGGCTGCTGATCGTGCACTACTTCAACGTGACGGATTACCGTAAGAGCCTGTTTTACGCCGTGATGGTCGTGTCCGTCATGCTGACGATCGCGGGCGGGCTGCCGATCCTGCTGTTCGCGCTGGAATGAGAGGGGGAAACGCATGCGTATTTTCCTGATGCAGCGCGTCAGCGCGATCGCGCTGCTGGCTTTTCTGACAATTCACATGGTCGTGGTGCACTACCCGCCCGGACACATCGACGTCAGCCGCGTGGTGGACCGGCTCGATAACCCGCTGTGGAAGGCAATCGACGTCGCGTTTTTGTTCTTCGTGCTGATGCACGCCCTGACCGGCGCCTACATGGTCATCACCGACGTGGAGCGCTTCGACGCGTTTACAGCGGGCGCTGGCCTGGGTAGCGGTCGTGGGCGGCGTGGTACTGTTCGTTTACGGCACGCAGACGATCCTGGCATTCTAAAAACTTTAGCCCCTCCCTAAATCCCGCCCCACGCGGGCGTGGAAAGGGGGAAGAAGTCGCCAGTGAAGTCCCCTCTCTGTGACATCATGGGGAGGGGATTAGGGGTGGGGCTAACCACGCAACGCTGACCTCCTCCGATCGTTCGGGAAATTCGGTTGCTTGCGGAGGTTTCCGGCCCTGTTTTCGATCGTTGCCGCGCGTGGGCAAGTGCGGTATACCTGTCCGGTCAGTTCAACGTTGTTTGAAGTATCACCGTACGAGGGAAGACCCATGACTACATTTGCCCGCTTTGTCCCGACCGTCGAACGGCGTTGGTTGTTCCTGGCGGCGGCGCTGCTGTGGGGGTTAGCTGGCCTCATGCTGCTCGGTCGGGCGGTGGGATGGCTGGCCCCCGAACACGTGGCCTCCGCTGCTCCCCTGGCCGCGATCGGCATCCTGGCCGGAATCGTCGTCTACCGTTTCAAATTTGCGTGGATCGCGGATAAGAATATCAAGCGTATCGACGCTCTGAGCGACCGCGAAAGCCTGCTGCGCTTTCAATCGGGCATGACCTACCTGCTGATCGTGCTGATGATGGGCCTGGGCATTGCGCTGCGCAGCTCCCCCGTGCCCAAGCCGGACCTCGCCGTGCTGTATATCGGGATCGGGTTGGGCCTGCTGTTGGCCAGCAGTCGCTATGCGCGGCGCTATCTGGGTTGAGCGCCATACCCGCACAGGCTGACCGGTTGCAGGGGGTGTTTTCGCGTCCCGAACGCTATCCTTACCGAAAAACTTGACAAACAGGGGGCGATTTCGGGTACAATAGGGAATGTTATAGCGGCGCGCATCATCTTGGATCAGTCCCGTCTTGGTTCGCTTGGACGGGACTATTCATTGGGGTCACCGGCGGGCGGCTCGATCACGGCGTACACCTGCGCCCCATCCCGATCGTAGACCAGCTCCAAATAGGGCGCGCGGCTGAGCGAAGTCTGGAGATAGGCGGCGGCATCGGGCAGCGGCGCCTTCCAGCGCACCATGTCCGTCAGACTGGCGGGATTGCCGAAGACCTGCGGCAGCACCACGTAACTCACGCCCGCCGCGCGCAGCAAGTCCAGGTTGGCCGGGTCGGCGGGGTCGCGCCAGACGGCGCGCAGCGCGTCCTGTTCCGCGTCTACGGCTGCGGTTCCCTTGAAAAACGGCTGCATGCGGAAGTAGATCGTGTCGCGCTCCGCGATGACCGGTGCCCAATC
This sequence comes from uncultured Chloroflexia bacterium, assembly GCA_963826505.1. Taxonomy (GTDB): domain Bacteria; phylum Chloroflexota; class Anaerolineae; order Aggregatilineales; family Aggregatilineaceae; genus CAWGXG01. Next base: position 580,591 of record CAWGXG010000007.1, on the reverse strand, counting down.
GGCCTCGTACAGGCCGGGATGGTTCAGGATGCGTGCATCGGTGGGCGTGTTATCCCGCAGCCAGTGCAGCGCGTCGACATCTGCCTCCGACGAAAACGCTCCGTAAAAACTCAGGTGTCCCTTGCTTTCGGACAGCAGCGGATCGAAATAGACCACTCCCGCCGCGATGGCGCCCAGCCCCAGGATCGCCACCGGCACCGCCAGTCGCCCGACCCAGCGATCGACACGCTCCGCTCCGAGCCGGTTGGCGATCCACACCAGGGCCGATCCGCCCAGCATGATATACGGGATGATCGGGCCGTGCCACGCCAGACTGAAGGGGTAATCGTATTTGAGCAGCGGGTCCATCACCGCCGGGATCGCGCGTTCCAGCAGGCCCAGCGTCGAAAACTCCACAATCGCGATCAGCCAGATCATCGCCAGCAGGTCCACGGGACGGCGGCGGCGCAGGCCGAGCCAGAATCCCAGCGCGGCCAAGACAGCACTCAGCCCGCCTTGAGTGATCACCAGCGTGCGCCAGTGCGATGTCTCCACGACGAACGGCGATTCGATGGTCGAGCCGAGCAGATCGCGCAGGCTGATCAGCCAGGGCGCGACGATGCCCAATGCCACCAGTGGAATCACGGCGGAGATTACCAGCCACGCGCGCAGACTGGGGCGTGGTTTGGCGAAGGGCAGCACCAGCAGCCAGGGCGCGTACCCGACGATCAGCGCGATGGTCGTATCCGGCTGGCTGAGCGGCACGGCCGCCAGACACAGCGCCGCGAACAGCGCGCTCGACCAGCGCCCCGTAGCCAGGAAGCGCAGCACGAATGTCAGGAAGGCCAGCGAGAATAGCAGCGCCAGCAGCGCCGTATAGTGCGAATCCATGAACGCGGTGACCAGCCCGGTCCCGATCAGCGCCGCGATCAAAAAGGCGCGCCCGGTGCGCCGGTCGTCCAGCTCGCAGCCGAGATCGTAGGCCAACCAGACGAAGAGCGCCGCCGTGATCGCTCCGGCGATCAGCTCCAACGTGGAGATATCGAGATCAAAGCGCGCGCTGAGATGGGCGATCAAGCCCAGGAAGGCGGGCGAATACAGCGATTGGATGTCCGGGTGCCACGGCGCGAGCGTGAGATAGTCGCCGCCGTCGCGCAGTGTCAGCGCCAGATAGCCGAAACCCTGCGCGTCCGTGTCCAGCGGAACGGGCAGCAGGGCGGCTACCACGCCGAAGCCGACGATCACCACCAGCAGGATCGCCAGCTCACGGCGGCCCGGCCATTCCCACGCGGGCAGATCGCCCCGCGTGCGGTAATAGCGGGCGGTCAGCAGCGCCAGCAGCAGGATCAATGCGAACACGCCCACCCACACGCCATCCGCCAGCCGTGCGGACCAGTCAATCAGCGGTGCTGCGAACCACGTAACATCCACCACCAACGCCAGACTCAGCGCCGCGCCCAGGCCGATGCGCGCGCCGCGCGTCGGAAGGACGGACGCGGTCAGCGTGCCCAGGCTGAGCAGCACACCGATGAACAACAGATAAGCCAGGCTTGCATCCATGCTTAGGCTGTAACTCGCTCACTCTTTGGGGGCGCGCACGCGTGCTGCGCGATCGCACCATTGACGGAAAGCCGCCGGGTGACCGGCGGCCTGGATGAGCACAGGCGGCGGTGTGCGCCTATTTTTCCACGAGATAATTGCCGACGGCCAGCGCGTCCATTTTCGTGCGCAGAAAACAGTCGACCGCTTCGTCCGGATTGCAGACGATCGGCTCGTTTTCGTTGAAGGACGTATTGAGCACCATCGGCGTGCCGGTCCGCTCGCCGAACGCGTTGATCAGCGCCCAATAGAGCGGCGCGTTTTCACGATCGACAGTCTGCAAACGCCCGGTGCCGTCCACATGCGTGATGGCGGGCACTTCGGCCTGTTTGTCCGGCAGCACGTTGTAGACCTTGATCATGAACGGTTCCGGGTAGGTCTGGTCGAAGTAGTCGCCGGTCGCTTCCAGCAGGACCGACGGCGCGAACGGGCGGAATTTCTCGCGGTGCTTGATGCGCGCGTTGAGAATGTCCTTCATATCGTCGCGGCGCGGGTCGGCGATGATGCTGCGATTGCCCAACGCACGCGGGCCCCATTCCATGCGGCCCTGGTACCAGCCCAGGATGTCGCCGTTCGGCGACGATCTCGGCGGCGCGGCGCACCAGCGCGTCCTCGTCCAACTGGGTATAGGTCAGGTTGTTGCGTTCGAGCACGGCCTTGATCGCGTCGTTGTCGTACTGCGGGCCGGTGTAGGCGTCCGTCATGACGAAGTTGCGCGGGTTGCCGAGAATCTGGTGGTAGATGAAATAGCACACGCCCAACGAGGTCCCCGCGTCGCCCGCGGAGGGCTGTACGAAGATATCCTTGAAGGCCGTGTCGGGCAGCACTTTGCCGTTGAACGCGCTGTTGAGCGCCACGCCGCCCGCCATGCACAGCGTGTCCTGCTGCGTGTCGGCCTGGAGCTTGCGCACCAGCGCGAACTCGGCCTCTTCGAGGATGGCCTGCATCGAGGCGGCCACGTCCATGTGCTGCTGTGTGATCTCGGTGCGCGGCTCGCGCGGCTGGCCGAATAGCTCGATCATCTTGGGCGAGAAGAGCGTGCCCAACGTGGGACCGCCGTCTTGCCAGGTCATGGTCGCGCCTTCGGCGTGATGCACGAAGTAATCCAGGTCCAGCTCGAAGGTGCCGTCGCGCTGAATGCGGACCAGGGTGCGCATTTCGTCCATGTATTTCGGCTCGCCGTAGGGCGCGAGGCCCATCGTCTTACCTTCATCGCCATACTTGGGGAAGCCCAGCCACTGCGTCACGGCGGTGTAGAAAATGCCGAGCGAGTGCGGGAACAGGATCTCGTCCTGCACGGTGAGCTTGTTGCCCTGGCCCGTGCCCCACATCGTCGTGACGAAGTCGCCCGCACCATCCACCGACAGCACCGCCGCGCGATCGTAAGGCGAGACGAAGAACGCGCTCGCCATGTGGGCGCGGTGGTGTTCCACATTATGAAACTGCGCTTTCAGCGCCTTGCCATCCAGCTTGAGATGATTTGCCAGTTCCGTCTTGAGCGAGTTGGTTTTCAGGCTGTGGCTCAGACGGTCGCGCACGAAATCGAGCGTAGGGCGGTTGCGGAAGGTGAACAGTGCCTTTTGCATCAGGTTGGCTTTGGGATCGATCGAGATGCCCACATGATCCAGTTCGTAAGCGGTGATCCCGGCTTCGGCCAGGACGTACTCAATCGCCCGGACGGGGAACCCGGCCCAATATTTCACGCGCGTGAATCGTTCTTCTTCAGCGGCGGCGATCAGCCGGCCATCTTCGATCAGCGTGGCCGATGCTCCGCCGTGATACGCGTTGATGCCCAGGATATACAAAGGGTCCTCCTTAACAAGCCGGGCCTGCGGTGGGTACGGTCGCGCAGCCGGTCTTACATATAGCGTTCGATAAGGCTCACAAACTGCTGAGCGCGGTGGCGAAACGTGTGTTCCTTCAGGAATCGCTCGCGGGCAGCCCGGCCAATATTACGTCGAGCCTTGTCATGCCGCAAGAGCCAAGTGATGCGCTCGGTCGCTTCTTCGGCGTTGTTGACGACAATCAGTTCTTTTTCCGGTTCGAACCACGTCTCGATGCCCTCGTACGGATTGCACACCATACACGCACCCAACGCGGCCAGCTCGAAGGGCCGCGCCGACGACGACGCGAAAACCGAGGCGTGCGCCTTGCGCGTAATCACGAGGTTGATCTTGCTGCGGCAGGCGTATTCGCGCAGCTTGCTAAACGAGAGGTAGGGCAGCGTCTCGGCGCGACCCAGATCGCCCAAGCGGGTCCCGCGCACGGCGAAACGCGCGTCCGGCAGGGCCAGACTTGGCGCGCGAACCAGCGCGTCGATCCATTCCGAGCGGTATTCGCGCCCGTGCCCGTAAAAGAACGCGTCGAGGTCTTGTGGCACCTCCACCGGGCTGAACAGGTCTTCATCCGCGCCATAAAACAGCGTGTGGACTTCGCGCGCGCCCAGATCTAGCAAGCCCTGTTTGCCGCCCTCGCTGTTGGAGATGAAGGCGGTGTATTCGCTGAGGTCCGCGCCCTGGTAAATGCGAAAACCGGTCGCAAAGCCCATGAAGTTGGGCAGGCTGGCCGGGACGTCGCCGTCATAGAAAAAGGCCGGTTTGTGATGCTTCTCGGTGATGAGACGCGCCACGCCCGGAATTTGGTTGAGCGGCACGGTGATGACCAGCACGGCGTCGATGTCCGGCTGCTGAGTCAGGATGCGGTCTACGTGTCGCCGCCAGCGCGGCGCGATCACGGTTTGGGCCAGGCGGCGCACGGCTTTGTCGGAGGGCTCTCCGCTTCGATCTGTGTCCCAGCGGTTTGTGTCTGATCCCCGCCGCCCGCGATGCGCCGCCAACTGCTGCGCAGGAATTGGAAGGCGTCGCCTTCCAGCTTGGCGGGGTTGGGCGCGGCGCGCCACCAGGGCGACTCGATGGCGGGTCCCTGGTAGGGGGTGGCGATCACATCCACGCCGACTTCGTACAGCGCCTTGAGAAACTGCCACCACGCCGGAGTCGCGCTGAACGGCTGTGTCAGGTCGAGCGACGACACAATCACGAGTAATTTCATGGGATGTGCGCTCCTGTCATCCGCCGCTACCACACTTTGACGTACACAGTGTCCAGCTTCAGGCGGCCGTCTGCATCGGTGTCCGGGGACTGGATGCGGACGTTGTCCCACCACTGGTAGACGATGAGATCCAGATCGAAGGAATAGGTCCCTACGGCCATCGTCTTTGGCAGGCTGAAGTCCGCTCCTCGACGTAATAGCGTCCTGGCTGCCATTGGCTGGTTTCGCGCGGATCGTCGGGCGTGCCCGCGACCTGGGGCGGACCGTCAAACTGCGCAACGATCACCCCATTGTCGTCCACTATGACGGTGCTCAGGCTGTAATCGGCGGCCAGCGGCGCGGCGTCCACCGACCACCACAGACGCAACCGGATCGTCTGGCCTTCGCGGCGCGCGATCGGTCCCTGGGACAGTACCCCGTTCTGGATCACTTCCGCGCCGTGAAAGCGCATGCCGTTGTCATACAACACGCCTGCAAAGTCCGGCGGGCCCTCATACAGTCGGATCAACAGTTCCGGCGGCCCCACGAAGATACTGGCGATGCGCTCCTCGCCGATCGTCGCCGCTCAGCTGCGGATCTTGCCATGTAATCGTGCGTCGCGTACCACACGCGGGAATACGTCCCCGGCTCGCGCACGACCGGCAGACCGTGCGGGAAGTACACCCGCTCGAAATAGTCCCAGGCTTCCGGGGCAACATCCAGGTTCGGATCGAGGATCAGCACGTCGTTGGGCATCAGGTGATCGCGCAGCCACTCGAAGTCGAGAATTAACGGCGAGCGGGGCACCCCCTCGTGGTAGCGCGTCACTGGCAGAGGCAGGAACATGATCGCGCCCACCAGCACCAGCGCGACGCTCTGCCCCCGTGGCGGCATCAGCGACAGTCCCAGCCCGATCCACAAAGCCAGCCCGATCATAATCCACCACGCATACCGCGGGCTGAAAAAACCCAGCAGCGGGTTGAGCACATAGAGCAGCACCGCGCCCAACACCGGCCACGCTATTAAGAAAAGCGCCTGTGTTCGGTCCAACCGCCGCCGGGCGAGGATCGCCAGCGCTGTCGCCAGGACGAACAGCCCGACCCACAGCGCGGGCGCGTTGCCCATGTACATGGTGACCAGCAATTGCTTGAAGTCCCGGAACGAGCGCGGGCACTTCGAGCGCGCGCGTGGCGGATGTTCGTGCACTCGACCAGGGTCAGCTTGGCAATGATGATCGGCAGCGCGAGCACAAATGCCACGCTCACCGGGAGCCACCAGCGCCAGATCGCCCGCCGGAAACATCACAACCGTGTACAGCCCGAGAGCCGCGAACGCGATCGCACTGGTGAAGTTGATGTAAAACATCGCCGCCAGCCCCAATCCGACCGCGCCGCCGCGTACCGTCGTTGGGCGATCGAAGTAACGCAGAGTCAGCAGCATGACCAGGGGAAACAAGGCGTAGACGAAAATGTGGGCGCGTACCATCAGGCTCAGGAAGATCCCGAAGCCGAGCGCCGCATACACTGCCGCGATGAGCAGCGCCGCCCCATGCGAAAACATACGCAGCCCCAGACGGTACATCGACGCCGCGCCGAATAATCCGACCAGCACGGAGAAATAGCGCAGCGCCACCGGGTTGATCCCGACTAGCTCGCGCCACCCGGCCATCATCAGGTAATACAGCGGCGGCCAGTCGTAGGGCACCCAGGCTCAGAATCTGGCGCGGCGTGCCGAAGGTCTGCCAGACCGACCAGACCTCGTCGATATTCATCTCCATGCCGTGCAGGCGCAGCACGCGGCTGGCCGCGATCACCAGCAGCAGGAGCACGATCACCGGCAGGCGGCGAGCGGTCTGAGGTGTCATCGCGTCCCCCTCATCGTTCCGTTTTCCGGGCCAGGATGCGCTCGTAGACGGCCAGGGTTGCCCCGGCCTGCTGGCTGAGCGTGAACTCGGCGGCGATCCGCCGGCGGCCCGCCTCAACCATGCGGCAGCGCAGCGCTTCATCGCTCAGCAGCCTGATCAGCCGGTCGGCCAGGGTATCGGTATCAAAAGGATTCACGACGAAGCCGGTTTCGCCGTCGACCACCGCTTCGCGTGCTCCGCCAAAGCATGTCGTCACCGGGACCGCGCCCGCCGCCATTGCTTCGAGATTCACCGTTGGGAATGGGTCGAAGTACACCGACGGGGATACCGAGCACATCGGCCAAGCGGTAGGCAGTCGCCAGTTCCGCGCCTTCCAGCCAGCCACCCGTGATAATGGTGTCTGCCAGATCAGGATTGTGGCGGATCAGATCGTCCACGTAGCTGGATACGCGCGACAGCACCAACAGCGCCACGTCGGGCACCGCCGCCTTGACGCTGCGCAGCGCCGCCAGAAGCTGTTGATCGCCTTTCTGGTACGAGAGCCGCCCGCCAAACACGATCACGCGCCGCCCATCGAGCTTGAACCGCTGGCGCAGCACGTCGATTCCGGCAGTGGGCACGTCGAAAAATGTCGGATCAACGCCATTATGCACAACTTCGAAGGGCGGCAGGTGGTTGGCTTCCAGCGCGGTCTTGAGCGCGTGGCTCACGGCGATGCGCGCATCGACGTAATAGCGCATCGTGTGGCGGATCGAGAGATTTCGCGCCGGATTCCAGCGCAGATGCATCTTCCGGATATTGTGCGCGAACGGCAGGCGGTAATCCCAACCCTCGCGCTGATCAGGCCGCGCCGGATCGACGATGTAATCGATTTTGCCATAGGCGAATGGCATGACATCGTGCGCGGTGAAGACAGTGGCCTTGGCGACGAAATGCCCGATCACCAGACTGTGGTAGCTCAGATCGGTGTGGATGTTATGCGCGTGGATGATGTCGGGCTTGAGCTGGCGCAGCAGGCGGTTGAGCGGCAACACCGTTTGCGGATTCATCAGGCTGTACCACGCCCGCCAGCGCAACGCATAGCGCGAATGCAGCAGGTTTACCGTGATCCCCTGGCGTGTTTCGACGCGCGCCGGACCGTCAGTCGCGGTGATAAACGTCACCCGCTGCCCGGCAGCTATCAAGCCCTGGCCCAACTGCCAGGCGATGCGTTCGGCTCCGCCCAGGTGATCTGGCGGCAGCCTGTCGCTCAAAATCACAATATGCATATGAAGGATCGCCCGTGCGTGATGTCGCTGTTACGTGAGTGTCGAATGCCCACAAGAATACCATACCGGGCCGCTTGTGTCAGGATACGGCTTGATACAGCGCCGCGACGCGCTCGGCCACGACCGACCAATCCTGCGTCTGAGCGTAGGCGCGCCCCGCGCTGCCCATACGTTCCCGCAGCGCCGCATCATTGAGCAGGCGCAGCAGCGCCGCTGCCAGGGCGGGTACGTCATTTTGAGGAACGAGCAGACCGGTTTCGCCATCGATCATAGCCTCTTCCACGCCGCTGCCGCTCGTCGAGATGACCGGTAACCCGCTAGCGCTGGCTTCCAACAACACCAGCCCAAAGCCCTCGAATCGGTCTCCGACCGACAGCGCAGGCAGCGCGAACACGTCCGCGTGCTGGTACCAGCCGATCAGGTCGCTTTCGGAGATCGAGCCGACCAGATGGACGGCGTCGTCCAGGCCCAACGCGGCGATCTGCGCCTGCACCTGTGCCAGGTAAGGCGCATCATCCTGCCGCCCTGTGACCACTAACTGCGCGTCCGGCACAGATTGCCGCACCTCGGCCAGCGCCGCGACTAGCAAGTGTGTGCCCTTGCGGGATTTGACGCCGCCTGTTGCCAACACGGTCGGGCCGCGCTTCTGTGGGGCGGGAACAGCTTCCGCAAAGCGTGCTACCCTGACTCCGTTGCGGATCGTCGTCAAGTGCGCATTAGGCAAGACGTCGCGCACCCGACCGGCCGTATAGTCGCTGACTGCGATCAGATGAGCACGCTGGTATGCGCGGCGGTAAAACGCCCCGATTCCTCGCCGCCGGGAGGTTTGCGGCACATACGTGCCGTGCGCGGTGACGATCAGCGGGCGCGTTCCGGCAATGGCGGCGGCCAGCAGCGTATAGGGTTCGGCCACCACGTGCAGCAGGTCACAACCTGCCGCCGCACGTCGGACACGCGGCAGCGCCAGCAGCGAACGCAGCAAAAATCCACGCAAAGGCGGGACCAGGCGCGGCAGTACGTCGTGTTGAGTCAGCACGACGACGTCCACCCCCAGGGCTTCCAGCCCCTCGGACAGCTCCAGCGCGTAACGCGCCCAGCCGTAGCCAGGACTGATCTCGGGAGTCAGCAGGGCCACACGCATCAGTTCACCTCCTCGACAAACGCCCGGATGCGCGCCGCCCGCGCGTCCCAGCGGTAATAGGCCGACAGCGCCTGCCCGGCCTGCCCCAACTGCGCGTTCAGCGCCGGATCGTCGTGCAGCCGCCGGATCGCGGCGGCCCAGGCGTGGACGTCGCCCGGCGGCACCAGCAGCGCCGTTTCACCGTCGCGCACGACTTCCGCCGTGCTGGGCAGATCTGAGGCGATCACCGCGCAGCCGGAAGCCAGGTATTCGAAAAATTTCAGCGATGAGGCGTAATAGGCGAAGTGTTCCGTCCAGGGCAGGGGCATCGCCCCGACATCGAGCGCCGCCAACATCTCCGGCACGGCCTCCGGTGGCACCTGCCCGGTGATATGCAGCCGTTCGGGTGGCAGACCCAGCGCCGACCATTGCACCCGTACCGCCGCGATGCCGTCATCCGGCCCGCCGACGACCAGCAAGTGTGGCGCGGCTCCGGCGCGGGTGGCCTCGGCCAGGGCATCGACCAGGGTGTCCAGCCCCTTGGGCATATTCATGGTGTGCAGCCGCCCCACGTACCCGATCACCCAGGCGTCTGCGGGGATGCCCAGCGCGAACCGCGCCTGGGCTTTCTCCGGCACGTCCGCAAACCGGGCCGCGCGGAATCCGTCATGCGCGGTCAGCACGCGCCGCGCTCCAAGTTCGTGCATGGCCTTCGCCAAAAAGCCCGTGATCGCAACGACATGCGCCCGGCGCGCGACGAAGGACAGCAAGCGCCGTCCCGGCCCGGAGCGGTGAAGCTGGTGTACTTCGAACACCAGGGGGGTGCGGGGCCGGACCAGGGCTACCAGCCCGCCGACAAACACGTCGCGCGTGTAGATCACGTCCGCGCGCCAGAAGGCGGGCCACAGCAGCAGCGCCAGCATATAGGTAAAGGTCTGGACCAGGAAGGCGATGTGAAAACGCGCTGAGATCGCGAATAAGTCCACGCACGGCACGCGCCGGAACGCGAACACCTGCGCGACTCCATAATGCTCCCACAGCGAATCGACCGCGCGCATCTCCGGTGTGTTGACGCGACGGGGCGCGGCCAGCGTCACGTCGTACCCGGCTCCGGCCAATGCCTCGCACATCTGCGCGATCTGGAGTCCGTGCGCCTTTTCGGTCGGCAGGCGGTTGTTAGAAAGATAGAGCAGCTTCATGATCGGCCCTGGGTGAGATGTGTTTCAAAGATTTGGCGCAGCCGCGCCCCGATATGTTCCGGCAAAAACCCGGCGCGGATACAGTCCAGCGCCGCGGCCCGCTGGCGATGATAGCGCGCGGAATCGTCCAGCAGCGTTCGCAATCCCGCGCTAAGCGCCTCCGGCGAGCCGGGCTGCACGGTCAGCAAAAGATCGCCCGGTGTGAAGATTTCGTCCAGCGCAGGCGACTCCGCCGTGATGACCGGGCGACCCAGCGCCATGCCTTCATACACCTTGTTCGGGACGACGTAGCGTGTTTTGTCCGCGTCGCCGAACACGCCCAACAGCACCCCGGCGCGCGCCGCGTGCGGCAGAAGTTCCTGCCAGGGGAAATAACCGCGCACGAAAGAAATATTCTGCAACCCTAGTTGTTCTGCCAACTGAACGCTGGCGGCATATGTCTGCCCGGCGCCGATCAATTCAAACCGGAAGCGCGCATCGTCGCGCAGCAGGTGCGCCGCCCGGACGATCACGTCGACGCCATGAAATGGGATGAACGTGCCGATATACAGCACCGTCACCGGGCCGGGCTGCCCGAACGGATCGGGCGCGGGCACCGCCTCTAACAGCCGGTCATTGACGCCGACTGGCAGCACCGCCATGCGATCCAGCCGTGCCCCTAAGGTCTGTCCAAACATCTGGCGGTGGGCTTCGGTGTCGGTCAGAGTCAGCATGCGCGCGATAGCGAAGCGATCGACGACGCGGTAAGCGCGCGCTTTGCTTGCCTCGACCAGCGTGGCCAGCCCCTGTTGGCGATCGGCCAGCGCGTCCGTCAGCCCGATCATGTAATCCGCCGCGACAGGCACCCCGCCCAGGCGACCCCGCAGCCACGCGAACGGCGCGAGAAGCTGGTTGAAGGCCGGGATCAGCACCAGGTCGCACTCGTTGCGCCGGGGGAACTGCGCCAACATGTGCCGCACGCGCCCCAGCGTATTCGCGCGGCGCGGCAGCGGCAGCTCGATCACCTCTACACCCGCGCGCGCCAGCCCGGCCCGGATCACGTAATGCCGCGCATAGTCGGGATCGTAGCTGCCCAGCAGGCACACGCGCAGATCGGCCACGCTCATTTCCGCCCCGTATTGACGGCGCGCATTAGCGCGGCGAGGCGATCCATCAAGCCGTCGAGTGAATGCGCTTCCAGCGCCCGCGCCCGCAGATCGGCCCCCAACGTGGCGCGCTCGGCGGGCGTCAGGGCCAGCAGCCGCGCCAACCGCTCGGCCAGCGCATCACCGATCGCTTCGTAGGGCAGGCTGAGCAGGTCCGCCGCATCGCCCAACAGCGGCAAAAAGTCGGAATTGGTCACCAGCGTGGGCTTACCGGCGAACATGCCTTCCAGCGCGGCCTTGTCGAACAGGCCCGGCGGGCTGAGATTGACGGTGATGGCGCTGGCGCGCAGCCGTTCCGCGACCTGGGCATGTGGCAGCGGCCCGGTGAACGTCACCGCATCCGCGAGTCCGGACTGCACCGGCCAGCGTCTTCGAGCTGGGCCGCGTACTCCGGCTGCGGACTTCGACCGCGCCGCCGACGATCACCACGCGGAACGATCCCACCGTCCTCGCTGCACGGACCACCGCCGCCGCGCGCAGCAGATCGTCCTGGCGTTTGATCGGCGACAGCCGCGCCACCTGGATCACCTCCGGCGGGTCCGATTCGCCATCTGGCGGCGGGAACAGGTCCGTTTCGATACCATGCCCGATGACGGCTAAGCGCGACGTAGGGATCGGGTAACTGCCCGGCGCGGCGGTCAAAATGCGCGTGGGGAAGAAGTGCGCGAGACGGAGTTCCAACGAAATCTGGCGGTGTGTATACCAGAACAGCAGCGGCTTGCGATACAGGCGCGCCCAGGGTGCGGCAAACAGCACATAGCGCGGAATCATGTGGCAGAACACGCCGTCCGCGCCCGGCACCAGCGCGCGCAGATGCGCGGTGAAGCGGCGTGCCTGCGCGACCCGGCCCGCGCCGGATTCTTTGCCCATGCTGAAGACGCGCACGTTGTCGGGCAGGTCGGGCGCGGCGCTCTCCTGGCAGATCACATCGAGATTTTCCAGTCGCGCGGCCAGTTCCTCCACCCAACGCACCACGAATCCGGCCCGGTCGTCGCGGGGATCGAGCTTGCGTGTGACCATCACCCAGCGCATAGGGTTTACCTCCAGCGCGCTACGTCGAGCGTGCGGCGGAAGGTGGCTGTGACCGCATCTAGCTGGCGCTCGTAGTTGAAGCGCGACACCATATCCCGCTGACCGGCCGCGCCCAGCGCCCGCGCCCGCGCCGGATCGTTGAGCAGCGTCAGGATGGCGCTTGCCAGCGCGTCCGGCGTGTGATCAACCAGCAGCCCCGTTTCACCGTCGCGAATGATTCGTCCGGCCCGGCGGCGTGCGTCGCGACGACAGGCGTCCCCGCCGCCAGCGCCTCGACGATCACTTTGCCGAAGCCTTCATAAATCGAGGAATGCGCGTAGACGGTGGCCATCTGATAATAGGCGGGCAGATCGTCGTGATCGATCCGTCCCGGAAACACGACGTTTTCCGCTTGCGCACGCCGCACAAAATCGGGCCGTCCCGCAAAATTCCCCGCCAGGATCAGCCGCGCGTCGGGTCGGGCGGCGCGCACCTGACGGTAGGCCTCCAACAGCAGATCGACACGCTTGAACGCCACTGGCAGTCCTACCCACAGCACAACTGGCGCTTCCGGCGCGATGCCCAACGACGATCGCAGCGCAGCCAGCCGCTCCGGCGCGACCGGCGGCGCAAACAGATCGACGTTGGTCGGCGTGCTGAGTACGGTTACGCGCTCCGGCGCGATACCAAGCTGGACAGTCTGTTCTTTTTCGTCAGAGGTCAGCACACGCAGCGTGTCAGCGCGATGGGCGACGAAGCGTCCCAACGTGTGCAGGGCGCGATTGCGCAGCGGACGTTCGGCGATCCATGCGGCGTTGTTGAAAAACGAGCTGTGATTCTGCACGTCGAGCGGCAGGCCGTAACGCCACTTGAGCAGCAGCCCGACGATCCCTGTGGCGAACGGGTCCTGCGTCGAGACGAGGTCGAACCGGTGCTGGCGGTGCAGGCGCGCCGCCAGCCGATATGCGGCCCAGGGAAATAAGATCGGGCGCGTGTGGGTCGGGTACACGGCGAAATTGTCCGCGAACTGCTGCATGGTGCGCGGACCAGCGACAGGGGTATAGGTGACGATCGTCAACGCGCCGATGCGCCCCGCATACTCCAGGTGACGCTGCACCGTGTTACCGTGCTGCGCCCCGAGCAGGCTGGCGTCCAGGCTGATCATCAGGACGTGCATACGCTCTCCAATACGCCGACCGTCGCGTCTACCAATGCGCTCCAGGTGAAGCGCTCCAACCCGTCCGCGCTGTGTGCGGCCAGCCGCGCCCGCGTGTCCCCGCTCAAGGCGTCCGCGCAGCGCCGCCGCTAGCGCGTCCGGATCGGGATAGGGCACCAGCAGGCCGTTTTCGCCGTGCCGCACGACTTCGGGATTGCCGCCTTTGGCGCTGGCAATGACCGGCGTCCCCGCCAGCAGTGATTCCAATAATACGTGCGACAGGCCCTCATAACCGGAATAGAGCACGCTGTAATCCGCCGCGCGGAACAGAAGCGCCAGCCGGTCACGCGGGACGCGCCCCAAGAACGTCACGCGCGCCGCCGCGCCGCTGCCGTCCGCCAGGGCATGCAGGCGATCCGCATCGGGACCGTCCCCAGCGATCAGCAGTCGCACATCGGGCACCTGCTGCACCACGCGGATCAGGTGGTCGATCCCTTTCCAGGGCACCAATCGTGCCGCCGTCACCAGCAGCGGCTCGTCCGCGAGACCAAGCGTCGCCCGCGCCTCGGCTGGGCTGAGCGTGAGGGTTGCGGCGTTCGGACTCTAGCGCATTATAGATCACCTGGACGCGCTCCGGCAGCGCGCCCCAGCCGATCACCATGTCACGCAAATATTGGCTGGGCACGATCACGCGCTGTGCGCCGCGCACTTCGCGCGCGCGTTGGGACTGGATCAGGCGGATACGCAGGGGGTAGGAACCATTTTGGAAGGCGTCGATGTCCTCGGTGGGCGGAATCCAGCCTTTGTTGACAGCGCGTTCCCAGGCTGGATCGCCCACGACCTTGATCACACGCGGCACGCCGCGTCCACCGATCAGAGGCATGCCCACGCTGTTGATGTAGACCACGTCGGCCCGGCGCATTTCGGACCACGCCGCCCGCAGATAAGCCAGCATGCGCAGCGGGCGCGCGCGCCGGGGAATCCGGCGCAGGGGATACGGGTAGCCACTCACCGGCGTGTCCCCATAGGTCAGCACGCGGACGGTATGTCCGCGTGCTTGAAGTTCTGGGAGCAGGCGGTACAGGTAAGTCGCTGGACCGCCCGGTTCGGGGTGGAAGATACCCGCCGCCACAAAAAGACGCATGTCAGGCTTCGCCATAAAATGCTTTACCCCATCCCCTGTGGCCCCTTTCCTTAGGAAAGGGGTGCGAAAAGCCGGGTTTGGGGGGATTATTCACCTGGAGCAGCCTTACAATCGCACGACGCGCGCGTTACCCGTGCAGTTGCTCAAGCGATTGCGCGTATCGACGATCAGCTTGGCGTGTTCCATCAGCATTTCCGGCGTGTACATGCTGTGGTCGGTCACGATCACGACGCAGTCCTGTGCGGCCAGCCATTCGGGCGTCAGCTCGACGCTCTTGCGCGATACGCTCTCCGCTTAGGCGCACCTGGGGCACGTAGGGATCGTTGAAGGTGACGTCCGCGCCGTGTTCTTCCAGCAATTCGTAAATGTCCAGCGCGGGGAACTCGCGCACGTCGTCAATATCGCGCTTGTAGGCCATGCCCAACATGCCGATCTTCGACGCCTTTGAGCGCTTTGCCTTCGTCGTTGAGCGCTTCCATGACCATCTTGCGGACGTGATAAGGCATCGACGTGTTGATCTCGCTCGCCAGTTCGATGAAGCGCGCCGTGTAATTGAGCGCGCGCAGTTTCCAGCTCAAATACAGCGGATCAATCGGGATGCAGTGACCGCCCAGGCCCGGCCCCGGATAGAACGGCATGAAGCCAAACGGTTTGCTCTTGGCCGCGTCGATCACTTCCCACACGTCCACGCCCAGGCGCTCGCACATCAGCGCCATTTCGTTGACCAGCCCAATATTCACGGCGCGGAACGTGTTTTCCAGCAGTTTGACCATCTCGGCGGCGGTGGGCGATGACACCGGCTACCACGCGCTCGACGGCTGGCTCGTACAGCGCCGTGACCACTCTCGACGCACGCGGGCGTCATGCCGCCGACGACCTTGGGCGTGTTGTGGACGCCGTAGGTCGGGTTGCCCGGATCGACGCGTTCCGGCGAGAACGCGACGAACACGTCTTCACCGATCGTCAAGCCCGTTGCTGGTCAGGCGCGGCGCGATCACTTCTTCGGTCGTGCCGGGATAGGTCGTGCTTTCCAGCACGACCAGCAGCCCGGCATGGCAGACCTTTGCCACGTCGTCCGCGGCGCTGATGACGTAGCTCATGTCGGGGTCTTTGGTCTTGCGCAGCGGGGTGGGCACGCAAATGCTGATCGCGTCGGCCTCGCGCAGATCGTCGTAAGACGTCGTGGCGCGCAGGTGCCCGCTTTCTACCAGCGGAGCCAGGACATTGGTCGGAACGTCGGGAATGTAGCTCACGCCGGAATTCAGTTTGGCCACCTTGTCAGGCAGCACGTCCAGCCCGATCACGTGGTAACCGACGCGCGCAAACTCTACCGCCAGCGGCAGTCCCACGTACCCCATGCCGATGATTCCTATTGTGGCGGTCCGGTCATGCAGGCGCGTCAAGAGTTGTTCTTTATAATTGGTCATGGCTCCATCCATATACTGAGTTCAATTGAGGAAGTTGGTAGCGAACGGATTGTCAGCGTCGAATAAGGCGATTATATCCTGCGAATCACCCCCCGCCAATGACGCTTGACCGTCGAAAGCCTGACAAAAATCCCTGATTGTGAAAAATTTCCTAAATAGAATATTTACGAAACCACCACCCATGATCGCCAGCCGCCCATTATATTCTTCGACTTGTCGAAACCCGCGCCTCTCGTTACAGTCGAGGAACGCATTAAGGCGCACAAGGGGGTGAGGCGATGGCGGAACCTGACGACAGCCATCTCATTTATGGGGCCTATTGGGTCCGACCGGGGGCGCTGATCGCCGGACCGTATCCCGGCGGTTGGGACGAAGCGGCCAGCCGCCTGCGGTTGGGCCGTCTGCTCGACGCGGGCGCGACTGTGTTCCTCGATCTGACCGAGGACGGAGAGATAGACGCTTACCTGCTGCCGCTCCACACGGAAGCCGCACTGCGCGGACGCGACGTGCAGCACCTGCGCATGCCGATCCGCGACATGGATATTCCGACCGACGAGCACATGATCGCCATCCTGAACACAATCGACGACTCGTTGGCGTCGGGCGAGACGACCTATGTGCACTGTTTGGGCGGCATCGGGCGGACGGGGACGGTGGTTGGCTGCTTTCTGGTCCGGCATGGCATGGATCCCGAAGACGCGCTGAATACGATCACCCGCCTGCGCGGCGGTCTGCTGGATTCCCCCCAAACGCCCGCGCAGTTTGCGTTGGTGCGCCGCTGGCGCACGGGACGGTAAAGACATGATTCTATTTCCGGGGCTTGCGCTGCGTGAAGGGCGCGCCGTCCTGCTGACTCCCGATGGCATCGCTCCACTAGAAGGCGATCCCGCTGCCTGGGCCGCGCATTGGCGCGACGCGGGCGCGCAGTGGCTGCACGTCCTGAGTCTGGATGCTTCTTTCACCGAGGCCGCCGAAACGCAGCGCGCGCTGCGCCGGGTGATCAAAGTGGGTCCGGCGGTCCAGTTTGGCGGCGGATTGCACACGCTCGATGCCGTGGCCTGGGCGTTGGACCTGGGCGCAGCGCGGGTTGTGTTGGGATCGCCGCTGTGGCCGCTGCTGGGTGCGGCTGTGGCGGGAGCTGGATCGGAAGCGGTCGCGCTGGCGCTTGACGTGTGGGACGATCCCGACAGATCGCGGCTGCTGGCGGAAGGCTGGCGTTCGACGCTTGACAGTACGCCGGAGGAAATAGCCCGGCAGGCTGCTGCGGTGGGCGTATGTTACGCAGTGCTCACCAACGTCAGCCGCATCGGAACCCGGCGCGGCGCGGATGTGGGCGGCGCATCACGACTGGCGCGTGCGTCTGGTTTGCGGGTGATCGCGGCGGGCGGTGTGCGCAACCTGGAAGACCTCACGACGTTGTGGTCCGTGGGCGGGATCGCGGGCGCTGTGGTCGGATCCGCGCTGATGGATGGATCGCTCAAAATCGATGCGGCGCTGCGCGCCCTCGCGACGTGGTGAGCGCGGAAAACAAAGCCGCGTCTGAATCCGTTACTTCCCGTTAAGCAACGGTTCCAGCGCCGCGTTGACGTCGTCCACCACCCGATCCGCGATCTGTTCGAGCGCGGCGCGTTTGTCCGCGTGCGACGACACGCCGATACCCTCAAAGTGCACATCCAAACCCGCTTCCACCAGCCGCTCGACCGCGCCGTGCGCGGCTCGTAGACCCCCGGCAGCATCTTCGCACACGATCACGCGCGTACGGTTGCCACGCAGCGCCGCCAGTGGCCCGCTCAGGTCGCCGCGCTCGACGAGATCGGCGGCCGCATGCAGGGCATCTGTTTCCGCGTGCGATACCGCTGCTCCAATGGCGGCCAGCGCCTGGACTGGCGACGGTTTGACGTAGTCGGACGGACTGCGGCCGTTGCGCCACGCCAACCACCCCACGCGCCCCTGCCCGATGAGTGGCACAACACCGAGCAGCGCCAGCAACTCGGCGGCGAGTTCGGCCTCGGGCGGATAGCCCGCGGGCGGATCGCCGGTGGGCGTGCCGGGCGGGAGATCGGCGGGCGGGTGGCTGGGGCGCGCCGTGTAAATGGTCACGCCATGCGCCGGGTCCTGGCTCCACGCGAGCAGCCGCGCGTGCAGATCGTCGCGCAGCAGAGGACGGTCATATTCCATCAACATGCTGTTGCTTTCGAACGGAGCGGCCAGGCCATACGTGCTCGCGTAGCGATCGCTGCCCAACACATACGTCTGAAAGACGCGCGTGATCAGGTTATCGCGTGCGGCGTACACGTCCCCTAACAGCGCGTCGAGCAGCGGCAAGTACGCTGGATCGACTTGAGGAGCCAGTAATTCCCGGTAGATGGTGGACGGGCGCAGGCTGTCCGGGTGAGGATGGCGGGCGATGGCGCGCGCCGCCTCGGCGAAATCGGGACGCAGTACGCCGATCCCGGCCCCGCCAATGGCGGCGAAGGTTTCGTCCAGTGTGGCGCGCAACAGGTCGGAGCGTTGGGCCAGCGCGGCCATCAACAGTGCGCTGACGCACATCGCGCCGGAGTCCCATTCGTTCGTCAAGCCGCATGCTTCAAATACGGCGATTTCGTGATCGTCGGGACCGGGAACTGCCAGCCCCATCGCCGCCGAAAAATACGCCACCATCGCGCGCAGCGCTTCTTTATAACCGCGCGGGAAGACCAGCACGCCGTCAATATCGAGCAGCAGCAGCGTACGATCGGGCGCGGGATCGGGAGTCCGGTGATTGTGTGAGGTCATAATGTCAGGCGGTCAGCGCGCACTAGCCGGTGCCGCCCGCATCATCAGAGGACTGCGCGGCTACAAAGTCGTCATAGTCCTCGCGATCGACCAGCTCACCTCCGGCAATCTCGGCAGAGACAAAGTGCCGGTCTTTGTCGAACCAGAATTCGCACTCGATCCGGTCGAAACTGCGCTGTCCCACCGCGATCTTGCGCACATAGTACCCGTTCTGATCGTCGGTGATCGAGAGATCGTTGGCGCGGTTGATACGCAGCGCGATCACCTCGTTGGTGCGCTTGGCGCGCACATAGAAGTACAGCCCGTCTGCGTCACTGGAGCGGCTTTGCCCGCCGCCGAATAACTTCTTCAGGAATCCCACAGTCGTACCCTCCTCGGCTGATTTCCGTTAGGATACCATATCGCGCCGCGCCCGACGAGGGTCACGCTAACCTCGCGCCTTCGCCCGCGACTCACTCGATCCGGGGAACCCCGGACCTGCCTTCGGCGTCCTATAATTGATATTATCGTCAACCACGGACCAGGAGATACTCCCCATGCGTGCCCGACTTTTGTTACTCTCGATCCTCGTGTCGTCGATGCTGTTGTCCGCGCTGCCCGCGGCTGCCCAGGATGGCGGGACCCCGCCTACGGCGGTGCCGCTGTCCGATACATGCCGGGACTCCGTCGAGCGCATGGCGGCCCTGCTTGATGATCTCGTAACGATCCCGGACCATTTGCTGCAAGAGAACGCGGTCAGAAGTGACGATGACTTCGACCCGAACGCCTATTTTGAGGCCCTGGATCACCTGAGCATGGCCCCAGGCTATACGCTGGATTACGTGTATGCCTACGAATTTCTCGGCGGTCGTCCGTTCTTGTACGCCCGCCCCGGCGATCAACCCCGCTATCCCACCATGGACGACTTCGTCAGTGCCGATGACGGCTCAGGCAATGGCTACCGGGATGATGTGGTGCTGGACGGCACCCCGGAGAGCTATCTCCAATACGCCATTCTCGACGTCATGGCCGAGCAGTTTTACCTGGCGTGGCACGCCAACTACAACGATTTCCGTGTTGTGTGCGATTCCGCTGTCGTCGAGGATATTCTGAACCCGGACAACGTCTTTGGCTACCCCATGTCGGACGAGATTATTGCACAGGCGCGCCAGTTGGACGTCAAACCGGTGATCGCGATCGAAAAGGATACGGTCCAGGTGCAGATCGTGGTGTTCACCATGTGGGGCGGTTTTGTGCGCCTGACGTATACCCTCAGCCCGGATTTTCCGCGCCAGGTCGCTATCGTGGAAGCGGAAACGCTCGTATCGTATGACAGCGGCGTGAGGTTCTAGTCGCTCACAGCCCGATCTGTTCCAGCGCGTGGCGGATCACGCTGGCGCTGGTATGCAGTGCGTCGCGCTCGTGCTCGTTCAGCGCGATAGGCAGCGATTGCAGCACACCCTGTCCGCCGATCAACTGCGGCATAGAGAGCGTGACATCCTTCACGGCCTCGACGAACGGCAGCCGCGTACTGACCGTCAGAATCGCGCGCTGGTCGGCCAAGATGACCTCGGCGATCTGGGCCAGGGCCGTACTGACACCGTAATACGTCGCGCCCTTACCGTGCAGAATTTCGAAACCGGCCATGCGCACCTGCTCGTTAATCCGGTCGCGCGCCGCCAGATCGATCGCCATCTGGCTGAAGTCGCAAAACACGTCCAGCGGCACCGCGCCCACCGTCACCAGCGACCACGCCATCACCTCGGAGTCGCCGTGCTCGCCGATCACGTAGCCGTGAATGTTGTGCGGGTCGACGCCGATCCGTTCCGCGATCAGCGTTTGGAAGCGGGCTGTGTCGAGCGTCGTGCCGGACCCGATCACCCGGCTCGACGGGATGCCGTACCCGGCGGCGATCTCGGCAGCAAGATGGGTCATCGCGTCGACCGGGTTGGTGGCGATCAACAGCACAGCGTCTGGCGCGTGTTCGAGGATGCGCGGCACCACGTCGCGCATCACGGCGGCGTTGCCCTGCAATAAATCCATACGCGACGTCAAATCTTTTTGCGGCACGCCCACCGTGATGATCACGAGCTGCGCCCCGGCCAGATCGGCATAATCCCCGGCGCGCACGGTCAGTGGATGGGCAAAGGGGACGGCGTGCCGCACGTCGGCGGCTTCGGCGCGGGCGCGCTCCGGGCTGCGGTTGACGAGCACGATCTCGCGTCCGACACCGCGCATCACCATCGCGTACGCCGTCGTCGCGCCGACGTAACCACTGCCAATGATGCCTACTTTCATGGGTCCAGCCTCCTGAGCGGGGTCCGGGCGAGGGACTGAACTCCACAGCCAAGCAGATTATACACGACTGCTCTGTCTGTCATCGGATGCGGCAAACGGTTATAATCAAGGTATATCGGTACTGGCCGTTCCCGATGCAGCGAACGAGCGGCTAACGGGTCCAAGGAACCGATAACACGATGGCTACATTACTGCACCTCTCATCCGATGAACTTATAACTTTGGAGGACCAGTACGGCGCACACAACTATCGCCCCCTCGATGTAGTCCTGACACGTGGCGACGGCGTGTGGGTGTGGGATGTCGAAGGCAACCGTTATATGGACTGCCTGAGCGCCTACAGTGCCGTCAACCAGGGCCACAATCACCCCCGCATCCGGCAGGCTCTCATCGAACAGGCCGGGCGGCTGACGCTGACCAGCCGCGCTTTCCGTAATGACCAGCTAGGCCTATTTTATAAAGCCGTGTGCGACCTGACCGGCTACGACATGGTTCTGCCCATGAACACCGGGGCGGAGGCGGTCGAGACGGCGCTAAAGGCCGCACGCAAATGGGGCTACCAGGTCAAAGGCGTGCCCGATGGACAGGCCGAGATCATCGCCTGCGCGGGCAATTTCGCCGGACGCACCATCAGTATCATCAGTTTTTCGTCCGAACCGCAGTATCGCGCGGGTTTCGGACCCTACACGCCCGGCTTCAAGCTGGTGCCGTTTGGCGATGCGCGCGCGCTCGAAGCGGCTATCACGCCCAACACGGTCGCCTTCATCGTCGAGCCGATCCAGGGCGAAGGCGGCGTCATTGTGCCGCCCGAAGGCTATTTGCAGCAGGTCCGCGCGCTGTGTACGCGGCACAACGTGCTGATGATCGCGGACGAGATTCAGACCGGGTTGGGACGCACGGGCGCGCTGTTCGCCTGCGATCATGAAGACGTGCGGCCTGACATGATCACGATCGGCAAGGCGCTGTCGGGTGGCTTCTACCCGGTGTCGGCGGTACTCTCGTCGCCGGATGTGCTCGGCGTTTTCCGCCCGGCGATCACGGCAGCACCTTTGGCGGGAATCCGCTGGGCGCGGCGGTGGCGCGCGAAGCGCTGGCCGTCCTCGTCGAGGAAGACATGATCGCCAATGCGGCCGACATGGGCGAATACTTTATGGACCAGCTCGCGGAGATCAACAGCCCGCATATCAAAGAAGTGCGCGGCAAGGGTTTGCTGATCGGCGTCGAGTTGAAGCCTGAAGCGGGCGGCGCGCGGCGCTTCTGCGAGGCGCTGCAAGCAAACGGCATTCTCGCTAAGGAAACTCACCGCCACATCCTCCGTTTTGCTCCGCCGCTGACCATTACTGCGGATGACATCGACTGGGCTATCGACCGGATTCGCCCGGTGCTGCACATGAAGTAACGCATTTTCTCCGCTGATCTCCGGCGGTCGCCTGCGTTTTGGTGGGCGACCGCCTCTTTTTCTCTATTCCCCTGCCTATCTCCGTGTCCTCCTGCGCTTCTCTGTTATTGTCTGTGGCCTGATGTTCCCCCAACCCGATCGCCAACCTGCTAAAATCGACAACGTCAACTCGAAAACAACAGCACAGCGTGGGGAGAGAGCCATCATGCGTTACAAACTGCTCGGCAACAGCGGCTTACGGGTGTCGGAAGTCGCCCTCGGCACGATGACCTTTGGGCCGGATTGGGGTTGGGGCGCGACCAAAGAGGATAGCCAACGCCAGTTTGACCTGTACGTCGAGGCAGGCGGCAATCTCATCGATACCTCGGTCAATTACACTAACGGCACGGCAGAAAGCTACGTAGGGGAATTTATCCAGGGCAAGCGGGATTCGCTGGTCGTCTCGACCAAGTACACGCTCTCGCGCCAGTGGGACGATCCCAACGCCGGAGGCAATTCGCGCAAAAACCTCAAGGTGTCGGTCGAAGCCAGTCTGCGCCACCTCAACACGGATTATATCGACCTGCTGTGGGTGCACGTGTGGGACTTTATGACGCCCTATGAAGAGGTCATGCGCGGGCTGGATGATCTCGTGCGGGCGGGCAAAGTGCTCTATATCGGCCTTTCGGACAGCCCGGCCTACGTCGCCGCCCGCGCCTCGACCATGGCCGAACTGCGTGGCTGGACGCCCTTTGTGGGCGTGCAAGTGCCCTATTCGCTGGCCCAGCGCGATGCCGAACGTGAACTGCTGCCGATGGCGAAGGACCTGGACATGGCCGTCCTCGTGTGGAGTGTGTTGGGCGGTGGATTGCTGACCGGGAAATATTCGGAGGGTGGCGCGGACACGCCCAAACGCTACCGCGACATGACGATCACTGAGCAGCAGCAGCGCATCGTGGATGCCGTGCAGGCCGTCGCCACAGAGGCGGAACGCCCGCCAGCCCAGGTCGCGCTGAACTGGGTGCGCCAGCAGTATGCTCAGGGCGTGATCATCCCGATCCTCGGCGCGCGCCGTCCTGATCAGCTCCAAGGCAACCTCGCCGCGCTGGAATGGGAACTGACTCCGGATCAGCTCGCCCGCCTGGACGAAGCCAGCCGGATCGATCTGGGCTTCCCCATGAATTTCGCGCCCGGCAACCGCTACGTGTTCGGCAATACATTCGACAAGATCGACAACCACCGCGCATAATATAGCCAGCAGCGCACAGCCTGCAGGGATCAACCATCAGGAATCAGCCCGATGCGGCTGATTCCTGGGCGTTGACCGTTTCCGCACCGCCCGTCGAAGGAGCCGACCATGCACCGTCCCCCAACATCCGCAGACGCATACGATTACTTGGTGATTGGCTCCGGCTTTGGGGGGAGTGTGGCGGCGCTGCGTCTGGCCGAAAAAGGCTATCGCGTGCTGGTGTTGGAACGCGGCAAACGCTTTCGCGATGAAGACTTCGCCAAAACCAATTGGGATCTGCGCCGCTTCGTGTGGCTCCCGGCGCTGCGCTGTTTCGGGATCATGCAGTTCACTACGCTCAAGGGATTGCTGGTGCTGCACGGCAGCGGCGTCGGCGGGGGCAGCCTGGTGTATGGCAATGTGCTGATGGAGCCGGATCATCGCCTGTTCGAGGCCCCTGCGTGGCGCGACCTGGCCGACTGGAAAACCGTTCTCGCGCCGCACTACGCCACCGCCAAACGCATGCTCGGCGTGACGACGAACCCGCGCCTGTGGCCCGCCGATCACGTTTTGCGGGGTATCGCGGAGAGTCTGGGGCGCGGCGACACCTTCCGCCCGACCGAAGTTGGCGTGTATTTTGGCGACGATGCCCGCGCGGGCGACTCCGTGCCCGATCCCTTTTTCGGCGGGGAAGGGCCCGATCGCGCCGGGTGCATTCAGTGCGGCGGCTGCATGGTCGGCTGCCGCCACAACGCCAAGAACACCCTGGTGAAAAATTACCTCTATTTCGCGGAAAAGCGCGGGGTCGAGGTGCGCGCCGAAGCCACTGTCACCGCCCTGCACCCGCTGCCCGATCCGCAGTCCGACGGCGCGCGCTACGCGGTCACCTTCCGCCGCTCGACCGGATTCGGACCGCGCCGGTCGCAGCGTGTCCGGGCGCACAACGTCGTCATGGCGGCGGGCGTGATCGGTACGCTGGGACTGCTACTGCGCTGCCGCGACACCCTCGGTACGCTGCCCAACCTCTCGCCGCGCCTGGGCGAGCAGGTGCGCACCAATTCGGAAGCGCTGCTCGGCGTAACCGCCCGCGACGGCGCGATCGATTACACGGAAGGCGTCGCGATCACGTCGATCGTGCGGGCGGACGCCGTCACGCAGGTGGAGCCGGTCCACTATTCCGAGGGATCGTCGTTCATCAAGCTGCTGGCCGCGCCGATGATCGAAGCGGGAAGCAGCGTCGCTGGGCGCGTGCTGCGCGTTGTGGGACAGATCGCGCGCCATCCGCTGGACTTCGCGCGCAGCAAATTTCGGCCTGGCTGGGCGCACGACACGACGATTCTGCTGGTGATGCAGGCCGAAGATAACCTGATGCGCTTGCGATTGGGGCGCAGTCTGTTTACACTGTTCCGGCGCGGACTGGTCGCTGAGCACAGCCCGGACGCGACGATCCATGCGCAGATCGACATCGGACATACCGTCGCGCGGCGTTTTGCCGAAGGCGTGAACGGCATCGCGCAGGCTCCGCTGCACGAGAGTCTGCTCAACATGCCCACGACCGCGCATATTTTGGGCGGGTGCCCGTTCGGGCACAGCGCGCAGGATGGCGTGATCGGGCTGAACTGCGAAGTGTTCAACTATCCAGGGCTGTACGTGGTCGACGGCTCGATCATGCCGGCTAATCCTGGCGTGAATCCCAGCCTGACGATCACGGCTCTGGCCGAATACGCGCTGAGCCACATTCCACCCAAAGACCGGGCTGACGCGCCCGCTCAACCCGCTGACAAACCGCTCGGCGTTCGCCAATCGATGTGATTCAGCTTCCGCCGGTCGCGCGTTGGGGCCAATCCGGTGGGCTTGTTCTGTTCAGGAGGTCACAATGACTGACGCATCCTCTCTTCCCCAACCCGTCGCGCTGCACGTCACCGAGCGCGGACAGGGGTTCCCGGTGGTACTGCTGCACGGTTTTCCTTTCGATCACACGTTGTGGGATGTCCAGGCGGAGGCGCTCAGCGCCATCTGCCGCGTGATCGCGCCCGATCTGCGCGGCCATGGCCAGAGTCCGGTCACCGCCGGGCCGTACACCATGGATCTGCTAGCCCAGGACATTTTCGCGCTGCTGGATCAATTGAACATCATGCGCGCGGTCTGGATCGGGCACAGCATGGGCGGTTACCTGAGTATGGCGGCCCTGCGTCTGGCTCCGCAGCGTATCGCCGGGTTGGGACTGGTCGCCACGCATGCGCACGCCGATTCCGACGACAAGCGCGCCGCCCGTTTGGCAACCGCGGAGCGCGTGTTGACGGAAGGCAGCGCTACCGCCGCCCAAGGTATGCTGGCGAGCATGTTCGCGCCGGGCTATGACCTGGAATCCCCGGCGGCGCAGGCGGTGCTGCGCGTCATGTCGACCACCGCGCCGGAAGCGATGGCCGCGGCTCAACGCGGCATGGCCGCCCGCCCCAACGCGATCGAGACGCTGCGCGGCGCCCATGTTCCGGCGGTAGTGGTGGCCGGAGCGCAGGATCAGATCGTGGCGCTGGATGTGGCGCGCCATATGGCGAACGCGCTGCCGCAGGGGCAGTTCCTGGCAATTCAACACGCGGGCCATCTCCCGATGATCGAACAGCCGGATATGACGACCGCCGCGCTGCGGGCTCTCGTGGAGCGCGTGAAAACCGTCACCGGAGGCTGAGCAGCCGGGCCAATCACCCTGTAGAGCTATTTCTGCGCAGTGGCGGAGTGGGGTATACTAGTGAAGCACGTACGCGCGTACGCCACACGGCCACAGCACCGTTGGCCCGCAGCCCACTTGTTGAGAATGCTCTATGTCTGCTGACGATCCGCTCATCGGGAAAAAACTAGGCGACTACACCATCCAGGGACTATTGGGCCGGGGCGGCATGTCGCGGGTCTACCAAGGCTATGACGAAAACCTGGATCGCTATGCCGCTGTCAAGGTCATCAGTGGCGATTTCGTCACGACCACTGAAGAGGAATACTACGCGCCGCTTCCAGAGCGAAGCGCGCGCGATCGCGCACCTGCGCCATCCCAACATCGTCGGCGATTTACCAGTTTGGCCGCAGCTGAAGGCATTTATTACATGGCGCAGGTGTTCCTGGAAGGCCACGACCTGCGCTGATCCTGCTCAAAGAATACGCCGAACGCAACCAGCGCATGCCCGCCCGCGAAGTGCTGCGCATCGCGCGCGACGTCGCCAACGCGCTGGATTACGCCCACGAACAGGGTGTGATCCACCGCGACATCAAGCCTTCGAATATCATGCTGGAAAAGCAACACCGGGCGCGCCATCCTGATGGATTTCGGGCTGGCGCTGAGCGTGCCAGGAAGGCACGATGGGCGACACTTTCGGCAGCGCGCACTACATCGCGCCCGAACAGGCGATTTCTTCCGCCAAAGCCGTTCCGCAAAGCGACCTGTACTCGCTGGGCATGGTGCTCTACGAGATGCTGACCGGCAAAGTCCCGTTTGACGATCCCTCGGTGATGAGCGTGGCGCTGAAGCATCTCAACGAGCTGCCGCCGCCGCCCACGCTATATAACCCGGCGCTCCCTCCGACGGTCGAAAACGGTGATCATGCGCGCGCTGGACAAGGACCCCGACCAGCGCTATGACACTGGCAAAGCCCTGGTGGACGCGCTGGAAACAGCCTTTGAGCACAGTGGTCGCCTGGTCGCGTCGCCTTCACCGGCTTCACCGCCGGAGTCACCTTCCGCGCCCATACCGCCGGGGGAAGATTCCAGGCCGGTGTTGGAGCATTTCCCCACACCGCTGGTGCGCCCGCGCACCGTGATGCCAGACTTCAATGAGTCGGCTCCGGCGGCTGGACTGGCGGGTCGCTTTGCGCGTCGCAAAACCCAGCGTGACAAGGAGGAGGCGCGCGAAGCGATGGAGTCGGGCGATCTCGCCATTGACGAGGCCACGCTCGATTCGATTCTCGACGGCTACGCCGACCCGCGCGATATCGGGCTGGTTGGGCCGGATGCCAAAGGGATCTCGTTGCCCGAACGCCCGGCCTCACGTCCCGATCGCCCGGATGCCTCCGTCCCAGACCGGCCTCGTCGCCGGGCACGCATCGGGCTGCTGTTGGCGCTCATCCTGGTGCTGGCCATTGTGGCCGGGGCGCTGCTGATGGGGCTGGACGACAATAAGGCGGAAGTTTCGGACGCGGATGCGTCGGCCACGGCCGCCTTCCTTGAAGCTGCCGCGGCCAGTCCAACCGCGACCGGTACGCCGACGGCCACTGCGACTCGTCGCCCGGCACCGACGCGCACCTCATCACCGGTGCCCAGTCTGCCTGCCGGAGCGGTCGCCGCGACGGAGGAGCCCTCCGCCACGCCCACGGTAACCGCCAGCGCGACCGATACCGCCACTGCCACAGCTACGGCTACCGCCACAGCGACCGCGACAGTCACCGCTACGCGGACCAGTACGGCTACGGTCACCCTTACGGCCACCGCAACCGCGACGGCAGTGAACGCGGCGCTCGTCGAGACACCGGGCACGCCCGGCAGCCTATCACCAACTCCGCAGGCGGATTTGCGCGCGATCTTCGACGGTGATCAGTTCCTTCTGATCAACATTTCGGGGCGGCGGCTGGATGTCAGCCAACTGGTCTTTGAGCAGAGCGTCGAGGACGGCACGCCGCGTTCATTCCATACCTCGACCTGGAATGGCGAGACGATGGGCGATCCGCCCAACCAGATGCGTTCCGGTGGGTGTTACCAGCTGCTGACCGCCAACGCCACCCAGATGACGCCCAGCCGCGCGACTTGTCCGCAGTTTTTGGGCTTCTTCCGGT
Organism: uncultured Chloroflexia bacterium; assembly: GCA_963826505.1. GTDB lineage: Bacteria > Chloroflexota > Anaerolineae > Aggregatilineales > Aggregatilineaceae > CAWGXG01. The sequence continues at coordinate 552,177 of CAWGXG010000007.1, read as the reverse complement.
CGATCATCAACCGGCGCTATTTCTGGATTGCCGACACACCCAATTCCACGTTCACCGTGCGTTTTGAAAATGACACCGAACCATTCGCGACGTGCGATATCGACGCTGGAAAGTGTGATTTTTCGCTGATCCCAGGGGCGGCCCAGGTGGATACAACGCCGTCCGCGCCGGGCGAGGTCACGCCCTCCCCGGTGGTGGCCACGCCCAGCTTGCACCTGATCTACAACGGCGATCATTTTGTGCTGGTTAACATCTCCGACGAGACGCTCGACCTTACGCCGCTGTACTTCGAGCAGGTGGTGGACAACGGGACGGTGCGCCGTTTCGACGCGCTGGAATGGGATCGGCCAGATGCCCTCCAACCGCCTTCGACCTTCGAGCCGAGCGCGTGTTACGAGCTGGTCACCGGCGATGGTCAGCAGGCCACGCCCGACACGGCCACCTGCGAGCATTTCCTGGGCTGGTTCCGCACGGGCCTCGCCCGGCGCTATTTCTGGATTTCCGACACGCCCGGCGGGTCGTTCACCGTCTGGCAGACCGACAAGGACATCCCGATCGCCACGTGTTTGATCGATGCGGGGGTGTGCACGGTCGTATTCCCGGTGGAATAAGAGAAGAGTGGGTCATGTTCTCAGTTGATCTCTCCGGGCGGGTGGCGCTCGTCACCGGTGCGGGGCGCGGCATCGGCAAAACGATCGCGCGCTCGCTCGCCGGAGCGGGGGCCATCGTCGCCGTGAACGATATCGACGCGGCCAGCGCCGCCGCGACCGCCCAACAGATCGGCGGCGGTGCGCGGGCGTACCCCGCCGACGTGGCCGATCCGGATGCCGTCATGCAGATGGTGGCACAGATCACTGCCGACCTGGGCGGGCTGCATATCGTCGTCAATAACGCTGGAATCGAGCCCAAAGCTCCGATCCTGGACATGCCGGTTGACGCCTGGCGGCGCACGCTCGATGTCAACCTGAGCGCCGCGTTTTACACCAGCCGCGCCGCCGGTCCGGTGATGCGCGCGGCAGGCGGCGGGGTAATCGTCAATATTGCCTCGATCGCCGGGCACAACATCCCGCTCCCCAACCGCGCCAGCTACGTGGCGAGCAAGGCCGGGCTGATCGGCTTCACCAAGGAATGCGCGCGCGAATTCGCCGCGTATAACATCCGGGTGAATGCCGTGTGTCCCGGCGTGATCGAAACCGAGATGACAGCCCAATTGCGCAGTAATACCGAACAGATGGCGAAATGGCTGGCCGACATTCCTCAGGGACGGCTCGGCCAACCGGACGACGTCAGCGGGCTGGTGTTGTACCTGTGTTCCGATGGCGCGCGTTACCTGACCGGGCAAGCCATCAACATCGATGGCGGCAAAGTGATGGTGTGACGCGTTCGCGCCACGCTCAGCTCTGTCATTCTCCTCGGAAAGCAGCGATCAGCGGACAGCAATCAGGTAAAAGCGGGCCTCTCCCCAGGATTGAATGGGCGATTCCTCGAAATGCGACAGGTGGGCCAAGACTTGGTATACTTTAAAAACGACATCGTCAATTGTGAGGTGGGAAGAAGACGCCATGCCCCTGTCGCCCCTCGACATTAGCGAACAGGAAATCCGTAAGCGCTGCGGGCCACTGCTCGAAGGCGCAATCGAAGAAGCGACGCGACTGCGCCACAACTACATCGGGACAGAACATCTCTTCAACGGCCTGACCCAACTCGCGGGCAGTACCGCCTCCCGAATGCTGGTCGAATCTGGCCTTGAGCCGCGTGATATCCGCAACCTGATCCGCCGTGAAGTGGGTGGCGGGGATGATACCGTCGGCGAATGGCCGCCGCTCACGCCGCGCAGCCGCCGTGTGCTGGCCATGGCCGTCTACCTGGCCGATGACGCCGGGGAACGCTTCGTCAGTGAGGAACACGTCCTGCTCTCGCTGCTGCAAGAAGGCGAAGGCGTCGCGGCGCGCATCCTTACCGCGCAGGGTATGGATCTGGGCGACTGGGTCGAGCGCCTGCTGGACATCGTCGAAGAAAACAACGATGACGAGGAAATCGACGATTTTCTGTTCGAGGACCTGGATTCGTCGCCGGATGCGCGCGAGGCCGAAGGCAGTCAGCGCCGCATGCCGACTCCGCTGCTCGATAAATACGGGCGCGACCTGACCGAGCAGGCCCACGAAGGCAAGATCGGCCCGGCCATCGGGCGCGAGCGCGAGATCCGCATGATGGCGCGCACCCTGCGCCGCAATAAGAAGAATAACCCGCTGCTGCTCGGCGATTCCGGCGTGGGTAAAACCGCCGTAGTCGAAGGGCTGGCGTATAACATCGCGCACGGGGCCGCCCCCAAATTCCTGCTCAGCCGGCGCATCGTCGGGTTGGAGATCGGGATGCTGGTGGCGGGTACCAGTCTGCGCGGGCAGTTCGAAGAACGCATCGTCGGCATTGTGGACGAGGTCAAAAGCGCGCCCGAAGTGATCCTCTTCATCGACGAGATTCACACCATCGTCGGCGCGGGCGACACCATCGACAGCAATCTCGACGCGGCCAACATCCTCAAACCGGCGCTGGCCCGCGGGGAGATTACCTGCATTGGCGCGACGACTTACGAGGAATACCGCAAAGCTATCGCCAAAGACCCGGCCCTCGACCGCCGTTTCCGCACGATTGACATCAATGAGCAGAGTGTCGCGGAGTCGCTGGTCGTGGTCGAACACGTCTACCAGCGTTACGAAGAACATCACAAGGTCACGATTTCGCCGGAAGCGCGCGAAGCCGCCGTGCGGCTCTCCGATCGCTATATTCACGATCGCCGCCTGCCTGACAAAGCGCTTGATCTGCTGGACGAAGCCTGCGCGCCGCATGGTGATCCAGACCGCAACCCCGGACGACATCGAAAGCGGGCATCCGCTCGAAGTCACGCCCGCCACCGTAACGGAAGTCCTCAGCGAATGGACCGGCATCCCGGTCAGCGAGCTGACGGCCAACGAGCGCAAGCGTTTTGCCAACATGGAAGACGCCCTCCGCCAGCGTGTCATCGGGCAGGACCACGCGCATCAGTGTGGTGTCCGACGCGATCAAAACCAATCGCGCCGGGTTGGGCGATCCGAATCGCCCGGTCGGGGTGTTCCTCTTCCTGGGGCCGAGCGGCGTCGGCAAGACCGAGCTGGCGAAAACGCTGGCGGAATTTCTGTTCAACGACGACGACGCCATGATCCGGCTGGATATGTCCGAATTCCACGACGAGCATACCGTCGCCCGCCTGATCGGCGCGCCGCCCGGCTATAAGGGTATGGAACAGGGTGGCCAACTCACCGAGGCACTGCGCCGCAAGCCCTACAGCGTCGTGCTGTTGGACGAAGTCGAGAAGGCCGCGCCGGAAGTGTTCGACATTTTCCTGCAGGTCTTCGACGAAGGCCGTCTGACCGATTCGCAAGGCGCGACCGTGGACGCGCGTCACGCCGTGTGGATCATGACCAGCAACATCGGCACGGGTGACGTGGGTAAAGGGTTAGGCTTCACCGCCACGCCTGACCAACTGCCCAACTACGATTTTCACCTCAAAAAGCATTTCCGCCCGGAATTTCTCAACCGGCTGGACGAGGTCGTCATCTTCAAGCCGCTGTGGCAGGAAGCCCTCAACGGGATTCTCGATTTGCAGTTGCGCGAAGTCATCGAGCGCATTGAGGCCCAAAAACTGGCGCTTTCGGTCGATGACAACGCGCGGGCGCTGCTGCTGCGCGAAGGATTCGATCCGGCCAACGGGGCGCGACCGCTGCGCCGCGCGATTCAGCGGCTGTTGACACGGTTGTTGAGCAGCGCCATCCTGGGCGATACCTTCAAGGCCGGCGACACGATCCGGGTTGTGGCGCGTGACGATGCGTTGGTGCTGGTCCGGGTGGGGACACACGCCGAAACGCCTGACGGCGGAGGCTCCGCTGGGGTGGATGGCCCCGAACCCGCCCGCTCTGAACCTGCGCGCGCCGAGTGACGCGCCCCGCCGCACCGTACCGGCGGTGACAAAACATCATGACGATCAACGATCTGCCTCCTATCCCTCAAACTGGCATCGCGCCGTTGGCGCTGCCGCCCGATCAAGAGCAGCATTTGCTCGCGCGGCGGCGCAAAGCTGACCAGACCGACCCATTTGCCACCGACCCTGACGACGAGATTCGCCGTCTGGGGCGGCTGGCTCTGCGGCGCGATGTGCCGCATCCCTATGATCTTCTGGCATTGGGCGATCTATGTGCGAGCTGTTCGCTGGTGGAGCGCGACCGGCGGCTGTTGGTTTTTTACGCGGGCAAAACGCTCTACGCCTACCGCCGCGCCGCTGAGATGGCGCCCGCCGACAGCCCCGATCGCGATCTGGCCTGGATGGCGTATACGGCGTTTGTAAGCTGGCTGCTGCAGGTCGCGCGGGCCGCTCCCTCGCGTAAGAATATCGCCGTTGCGTTGTGGGCCGTGGCCGAAGCCGAAGAAGCCGGTCACAGCGAAGGGCTGGGCGACGAGGCGCATCTGCTGGCCCTGCGCTATGTCTCGCCGCCGGAGAACACCGCGCCGGTGATGACGCGCCCCGTCCAGGCGGAACCGGACGATGTAACCGACATTTTTCCCGGGGATATGCCCACTCACCGCGACGAAGGCACGGAATTGGACGCCGAATTGCTTTCGGTCATCCCGCCCGATCCTGCACCCGGCCTGCGCGAGACGCGTTCCGATGAATCCGAGATTTTCCGCCCCGAGCTTGAGGCTACCCACCACAGCCCGCGTCTGGCGAGTCCGTCGCTGTTCGTGACGGAAGGACCCGCGCGCCGGGCCGAAGGCTCCGATTTCGATTTCGGCGATCGGATCGACGGGCGTTACGAGGTCGCGCAGATTTTGCGGGGCGGGATGGGCATCGTCTATCTGTGTTATGACCACGAGGATCGCCAATCCGTCGCGCTGAAGACCTTCCAGGCGCGGCTGCTGACCAATGACACCGCCGTCGCACGCTTCACTAAAGAGGCGCGCACCTGGATTATGCTGGAAAAACACCCGCACATCGTCCGGGCGCGGCGCGTTCAGAAGTTCGAAGGCCGCCCGCATATCATCCTGGAACATATCTCCGGGCCGGAAGGCTTGGGGCCGGATCTGCGCTCGTGGATCCGGCACACGCGCACCGATCTCCCCATCTCGCTCGATTTCGGTTTGCAGATCGCGCTGGGGATGCAGCACGCTACACGGCAGGTGCCCGGCCTGGTACACCGCGATTTGAAACCGGCCAATATCCTCGTGCGGCATGATGGCATCGCCAAGGTGACCGATTTCGGGCTGGTGCGTTCCTTCGATCTGGACGAGGGCGCTGGCGGTGGAGACGACGATCCCGACCTGGCGATAGGTCTGACGCGCATGGGGGCGGTCGTTGGGACGCCGCCCTATATGTCACCCGAGCAGTGCCGCGCTGAAGCGGTCGATCTGCGCACGGATATTTACGCGTTTGGCTGCATGCTCTTCGAGATGCTGACTCACCAGACTGTGTTCGAGGCCAAGCTGCTTGACCGAATGGGTCAACGCCCACCTCAACCGCACGCCGGTTTTCCCCGACATCGCGTCGATTCCCGCGTCGGTGCGCGCGCTGGTGCTGTCCTGCCTGGAAAAAGACCCGGCCAACCGCCCGCAAACCTGGGGCGATCTGGTCGACGCGCTGGCCGTTGAAGTCGAGCAGGCGACGGGACAGCCGCCGCAGATCGAACCCGACGGTCCCGAAATGGAAATGCGCGAGCTGATGGACAAGGGCTACAGCCTGACCGAGTTGGGCTATGCTGACGAAGCCCTCAAAGCCTATGACCGCGTGCTGGAAATCGAGCCACAGTCGGCGTGGGCGTGGGCACGCAAGGGCCGTACGCTGCGCCTGTTGGCGCGTTATGAGGACGCGTTGGTGAGTTATGACCACGCGTTGGAACTCAACCCGCGTTTTGCCTGGGCGTGGACTGGTAAGGGGCAGGTGCTCGAACGTCTGGGCAACACCGAGCGCGCGCTGGCCGCGCACCAGACGGCGACCGAGTTGCAACCCGGCAACGTGTGGACGTGGTACAACCAGGCGGAAGCTTTGCACGCCCGCCGCGACTATGAGGGCGCGATGGCCGTCCTCGATCGGGCGCTGGAATTGGACGCCCATCACGCCGAAAGCTGGGCTAAGCGCGGGCAGGTGCTGCGTGCGATGGAGCGCTTCCCGGAGGCGCTCAACGCGTATAACCGCGCCCTGGAACTCAACCCGCCCTATGCCTGGGCCTGGAACGGGAAGGGTCTGGCGCTCAAAGCGTTGGGCCGCTTGCAGGAGGCGTTCGAAGCTTTTGAGCAGGCGGCGCGTCACCAGCCCGGCGAAGTCTGGCACTGGTACAACCAGGCCGAAATGCTGGTCGAAATGGGCCATTACACCAGCGCGCTCGGTCCGGCCCAACAAGCGACGCGCGTCGCGCCCAATCACGCCTATTCGTGGGCCAAGCTCGGCCAGATTTACCGCTATCTGGAACGTTCCGAAGACGCTCTGAACGCCTACGAGCACGCGCTGGCGCTCAAGCCCGATTACGCCTGGGCGGTCAACGGCAAGGGCATCGTGTTGGAACGGCTGCGGCGCTTTGACGAAGCGCTAGAGATGTACCGCCGCGCTGCCGATGTCGCGCCCGAAGATGTCTGGCACTGGTACAACCAGGGCAATCTGCTTGTCCTGCAAGATCGCCTACGACGAAGCGATTCCCCTCCTGGAAAAAGCGACCCAGGTCAGCCCGGAGCACGCGCGTAGCTGGGCGCGCCTGGGCAATGCCTATCGCCAGAGCGACCAGCCGTCGAAGGCGCTGCACTACCTGGCGCGTGCCGTCAAGTTGGAGCCGGGGTATGCCTGGGCGTGGAACGAGCGCGGTATCACCCTGGAAATTATGGGGCGCTATGATGACGCCGTCGAAGCCTATCAGCGCGCCGCTCAGGCCGAGCCGGATAACCCGCTGTACTGGTACAACCGCGGCGACACGCTCGTCCTGCTCAAACAGCACGAGGCCGCGATGATTTCGCTGCAACGCGCCCTGGAAGCCGATCCGCGTTATGTGCGCGCCTGGGCCAAACAGGGGCAGGCGCTGCGCCGTATGGGCCGTCACGAGGAAGCATTAGCCAGTTATAGCCGCGCGGTCGAGCTAGCTCCCGATTACGCCTGGGCGTGGAATGGGCGCGGGCTGGCGCTCAGCGCGTTGGGCCGCCACGAGGAGGCGCTGTCGTGCTTCCGGCAGGCGGCGGCGCTGCAACCTGACGACGTGTGGTTCTGGTACAACCAGGCCGACGAATTGATCGTCATGCACCGCTACGAGGATGCGCTCAACCCGTTGGAACGCGCGCTGCGTCTCAACCGCGATCATGCCGAGAGCTGGGCTAAACGCGGGCAAGCGCTGCGTCGCCTGGGCCGCTTCAAAGAGGCAGTCAACGCTTACGATCAGGCGCTTAAGCTGGAGCCGGGTTATGCCTGGGCCTGGAACGGGCGCGGGCTGGCCCAGGAAGCGATGGGCCGCCGCGAGGAAGCGCTTGTTGAGCTACGAGCGCGCTGCGCAGGAAGACCCGCGCAGCGTCTGGTATTGGATTAACCAGGTCGAGCCGCTGCTGGCGCTAGGCCGCCGTGAAGAAGCGCTCGACGTCATCAATTCCGCGCTGGAAGTTGATCCCAACAACGACTCCGCCTGGGCGCGCAAAGGGCAGGTGCTGCGCCGCATGGATCGCCACGCGGACGCGTTGGACGCTTACGATCACGCGCTGGCGATCGCGCCGGAATATGGCTGGGCGTGGAACGGCAAGGGGCTGGCGTTGGCCGCGTTGGCGCGCTGGGAAGAGGCGCTGGACTGCTACGTCAACGCGACCGCGATCGCGCCGCGCGACGTGTGGTTCTGGCATAACCGGGGCGAGGCGCTGATACAATTGGAGCGCTGGGAAGATGCGGTGCACGCCTTCAATCGCGCGCTGGAATTGGATCCGTCGCATCAGCCCTCCCGAGAGAAACGCACCGCCGCGCGTCAAAAGCTGGACGGTGAAGAGGAATAGGCCGTAATGGAAGAAATCATCATCGAGTTTATGAGCGGACCCAAAGACGGCGACACGCTCACCTTTGAAACGATGCTAGACTCCGGCAAACCGGCCCAGATCACGATCGGGCGGCGCGAAGGCTGCGACGTGTGTTTGAGCTACGACAGCCAGGTCTCGCGCGAGCACGCGCTGCTGCTCTACGATGGGACGGTCTTCTGGCTGGAAGATTCCAGCAGCACGAACGGCACCTTTTTAGGCGAAGATCGCATAGATGGGCGGGTCGAGTTGGCGGCGGGACGTTTGTTCCGCGTGGGGCGCACATGGCTGCGCGTCGAGCAGATGCCGTCCTCTAACGGCGACGATGAACTCCCATTTTGACCCGTGATGCAGGGTAAATCCGACAGGGTCCTGAATGCCCCTCACACTTGACCAGCAGAACGCCTATCGCGCCGCGTATGCGCGGCGACATCCCGGCTGGCAGCCTGCCACGGCTGTCTATGAGGGCTTGATCCGGGCGCGGCTGACTCCGGGTGCGCGCGCGCTCGATCTGGGCTGCGGGCGAGGCGGCGTGTTGGAACAGCTCGGCGCGGCGGTCGATCGCCCGCTAGGCTTCGACCCGGATTACCGCTCATTGGCCGAACACCGTCTGCCCACGCTGCCGCGCGCTGCCGCCGAAGCAGACGCGCTGCCGTTAGCGCCCGCCAGCGTCGATCTGGTGCTGGCGAGTTGGGTGCTCGAACACCTGCCGGACCCGGCGCGCGCCTTCAGTGAAATCGGGCGCGTGCTGCGCCCTGGCGGCGCGTTCGTGTTTCTGGCTCCCGGCGCGCGCAGTCCCGCCGCGTTGATCAATCGGGCGCTCAACCCGCTGCAAGCGTGGCTGGTCCCGCGGCTCTACGGACGCGCTGAAACGGATGCGTTCCCGGTGGTTTACCGCGCCAACACGCGCCGCCAGATCGCGGCGCTGGCTCAGGCAGCCGGGCTGGTGCTGGAGTCGTTCTACGCTATTCACGACCCGACTTATTTCGCGTTTCACCCGCTGCTGTTCCGGCTGAATGCGGCGCTGGCGAGCGCGTTGCCAGATGCCCTGGCCGAGCACGTCGCGGGCGTATGCGTGAAGCGCTGAGGTTCGCCTTTTTTTGAGATAAAGACTCTGTGTCCTCTGTTCTTCTCTGTGATCGCTGTGGTCCAGCTTTTTCCATCCCGCACGCGTACGCTACGTGCTTAAGAATAGGATCGCCGTGCCAGCAATCGCCAGGACTGTGCCCAGGATGGCGCGCCAGGTGACGCGCTCGTGAAAGACGAAATGGGCCGGAATCAGCAAGAAGACGGGCGAGAAGCTCATCAGGGTGGAGGCGATGCCCACCGCCGCGTGCTGCACCGCGATTAGCGACATCCACACGCCGATGAAAGGCCCCGCCAGCGCGCCTCCGGCGATGAAGCGCAGCGCGTCGGGGTGCTTGCGAATGGTTTGAATGCCTGGGCGGACTTGCCCGCGCAGCAGCGTGAAACTCCAGATCACCAGCGTGGCAACCACCAGTCGCATCATGTTGCCGGACAGCGCTGAAAAGTCGCCTTCCAGCCCTTTTTTCGAGGCGATCAAGCCGCTGGCTTGGCCCAACGCGCCGCCGGCTGCCATCAGCACGCCGATCACGTAGTTGCGAGCGCTGGTATCGGGCAGGGAGGATCCGTTGGTCCGGTCCGAGATCACCCACGCCACGCCGCCGATTGCCAGCAGGATTCCGAACAGTTCCAGCGCGCTGAGTGTCTCGCCCAACAGCACCCAGGCCAGCACAACGCCGAAGACCGGGTTAAGCGCCATGATCAGCATCGATAGGCGCGGGCCGATCATGACAAAGCCCTGGAACAAGAACGCATCCCCGATCACGAAGCCGACCACGCCCGACAATGCCATCCAGCCCCAGCGCGATATGTCTGCGTGGACCGGCAGCGGCAGCCCCTGCGTGAACCAATGCAGTGTCCCCACCATGAGTAAAGCGAACACCAGGCGCGTGCGATTGACGACCGCCGATCCTACGCGTCGCCCTGACAGCGTGAAGAAAATGGAAGTAAAACTCCAACACACAGAAGTGAATAATCCGGCGAATTCGCCCGTGTAATGAGCCAACAGTCTTCTGCCTTTGTGACGAAGGAAACCAGGTGAGCGGGCAAACGGTTATCAGCCGGTCAACAGGCGGCTTATCCGGTGTACGCAAACGGGGGTTGAGTATACCACGTCCCTACCATAACAAGACAAAGACCCCGGGATATTTCCCAGGGTCCATTGCCTGATAATAACTAGATGATGCGGAACATGTTCGAAGACGGGGATGAAGATAAATGCGTGAGAAAACGTGCGCAGGCGAATGAGTTAGAGACGTCCGACAATGTTCTCGAAAACATTGCCGATACTTGGCCCCAACAACGACAGAATCGCCAGCGTCACAATTGCCACCAGCACCAGAATCAACGCATATTCAACCAAGCCTTGCCCCTCTACAAGACGGTTGAAGCGCTGGTTGGCGGACAACCACCACCTGAGCAGCATAAACCACCTCCTTAGGATCCCTCGAATATAACCATTATACCTTGACCTATGAAAAGACGTTCGATTCCTTTACAGAAATTCATCATTTGGTCTGGCGCGTGTCCGGCTGTGCACCCGGTTGTAGGATCAAAACCAAACTATAAGATTAACTTTTTAAAGGTTCATATTGATTTCTATGATATATTAGATTGACATTCTGAATATTTGTTGCTAGGATTCAATCAGAAAATTGCGTTCGGTATTGATCAGGCTGACGTTGAGGACATGCGCATGTACGATACTTATCCTGTACCTGGTGGGTGCCCGGTCTGTGGTGACGCGATGGTGATCACCACCCTGCACTGCCCTAACTGCGACGTCACCGTCCAGGGACGTTTCACGCTGGGGCGGTTGGCGTTGCTCTCGCCCGAACAATTGGAGTTTGTCGAAGTCTATCTGCGCTGCGATGGCAAAATCAAGCGCGTCGAGGATGAGTTGGGCATTTCGTACCCGACGGTGCGCAGTCGCTTGAATGACATCATCACTACCATGGGCTACGAAGCCCCCGGCAGCGAGCCTACCGACATGACCGCTGAACAGCGCCGCCGCGTGCTCGATGATCTGGCCGCCGGGCGTATTTCGTCCGAGGATGCGGTCGAGCTGCTGCGCGGGTGATTTTGCCGGAATGCGGTGCGCTCACAGCGCTCGATTTTACAACTGAGTTGTGTGTTGGACTACCTGTTTGCCACGATGAACGGAGGAACCTATGACCACACGCAAAGACATTCTACAACTGCTGGCCGAAGGCCGGATTTCTGTGGACGACGCCACCGAGATGCTCGGCGCGCTGCGCGAAGGCAGCGCCGATTCCGCCGAGCCAGCGCGTGCCGAGCCGTCCCCAGCCCAACCCGCCGCTCCCAAGGCCAAAAATGGGCGGCGCTGGCTGCATATCCATGTCAGCGATCTGGAATCCGGCAAAGGACGCGTCCGGGTTAATGTGCCGCTGGGCATGGTGAATTTTGGGCTGAAGCTCGGCGCACGCTTCACCGACGAAGTCGATTCAGAGATGATTCATGATGTGTTGGATGCGCTGCGCGATGATGAGATCGTCGGGACACTGGTCGAAGTCGAAGATGTGGACGACAACGAGCGCGTTCATATTTTCATCGACTAGCGACCGGGCATAAGTGTGCTACAGAAAAGGAGCAGCGTATGACACGCATCGAGCGTGAAAATGTCCACGTGCCGGTGATCATTCGGGCGATCGGCGGCGATTTGCGTCTGAAGGGGCGCGATGAAGCTCTGCTGGTTGTGGACGGGGATGATGTTCGGGTTGAGCAGTTGGGTGAGGGACAGCCTTACGTCGTGCAGGCCGGAGGCGATGCCCGTATGATCGTGCCCAGCATGATCGCGGTGAGCATCCAACAGGTGGGCGGCGATGCCAAGCTGACGGACGTAGACGCCGCGCTTGATATTCAACGCATCGGCGGCGATCTGACCGTGCGCAACGTGCAGGAAGTTCATATTCGGACCGTCGGCGGCGATTTGCGCGTCAAGCGGGCGACCGGCAGTGTGGCCGTCGAAACGATCGGCGCTGATGCCACGATCCGTGATGTGGATGGCTCCGCCCAGGTGACCAAAGTGGGGGCCGATCTCTATCTGCGCAATATTGGCGGCACCTGCATCGTGGAAAAAGTCGGCTCGGACCTGGTGCTCAATCTCGATTTCGTACCCGGTCGTGAGTACCAGTTCAGCGCGGGCAGCGATATTCTGTGCCGGGTGCGTCCCGACACAAACGCGACCTTTCTCCTGCCCGCCGACACGGCGCTGCGCCTGGACGTGGAGGCCGATGTGGACGAGGACGACCAAGGCCAGCAGGTTGTGACGTTGGGCGAAGGCGGCCCGGTGATCGTCATCAGCGAGGCCGAGAGTCTCCAACTGGTGGGCGAAGAACAAGATTACATGGCAGATTTCGGCGCTCAGATCGAAGAAGAAGTTGAGGCGCGGCTGTCCACGTTGGAAGAACAGCTCAGCCGCCAGCTTGAAGGTCTGGACGAGCGTATTCTGGCCAAGACGCAGCACATCGCCACCAAGGCCGAAAAGCTGGCCGCGCATGCCCAGCGCCAGGCCGAACGCGCCGCCGAACGCGCGCTGCGCAGTATGCAGCGCCGCAGTGGTCGCCATCGTGAGCCGGTGATGCCGCGCCGGGGCGCTTTTGGCGCGGACGCGCCGTCACGCGCACCCAAAGAGCCGATCACCGAGCAAGAGCGCCTGATGATCTTGCAAATGGTGCAGGAAAACAAGATCTCTATCGAGGAAGCCGAGCGCTTGCTGGCCGCGCTGGATCTCGTAGGGACGCGGGCAACGGCAGGCTGTACGCTGGCCCGTGGTCAGCCGCGCACATCCGGCAAGTGACGGCGCGCGCGGCGGCGCTGCGTTATACTCGGCGGCTGTGCATGATCGTAAGCTCAGGAGAAAGACAGCTACGCATGTCAGCAGCAGGACTGCTCGCCCTCCCTAAGAATGTGACCGGGTTGTACCCCGTCAGTCTGCGGCGCGATCTACCGGCCATTGTTGACTTGATCGAAGTCTGTTTTGCGCCCACGCTGGACTCAGGCGGGCGCGCGGCGTTGGACGATATGCGCGCGCTCAGCCGTACGGGGCCGCTGTTGTGGCTGCTGGCCCACGTCGATCACTCGCTGCCGCTGATGTGCGGATTCGTATGGTTCGAGTCTGGGCGGCTGGTCGGCAACGTGACCGTGACTCCCTCGGGCTTCGACCGGGACTGGGTGATCTCCAATGTGGCCGTCGAGCCCGCCTATCGCCGGCAAGGCATCGCCCGGCGGCTGATGATCGCCGCGCTGGACTTTGCCGCGCATAAACACGGTGGCACGCTGCTCCAGGTTGACGCCGATAACCCCCCGGCACGCGATCTATATCTGAGCCTGGGGTTTCAGGAACAGCGCTTGTTCACCCAGTGGCGGCGTCCGGGCTATTACCGCCCGCCCAGCTTGCCCCCCGAAGCGCCGGTGCTGCGCCGTTTGACGCGCACGGACAGCGCTAACGCGGCACGCGTGCTCGCGCTGGCGGAGGCGGTCCGCCCGAATCACCTGGGCGGCCTGGGCTGGCTGCGTCCGACGCGCCCGCAGGCATTGCGACCGCCGCGTCTGGTCGATCTGCGCTACGCGCTGAGCGGCAGCCGCAGTGATGTCTGGTTTCTGCCGGGGTCAGGCGAGCGTGTCGACGGGGCGCTGCGCATCGAAAGCCGCCTGGGCGGCGTGACGCGCACCTTCGATCTGCTGGTCGATCCGGACCGCGGCGGCGGGTTGGACTCCCTGCTGTTGACGGTGGCGCTTAACCAGATCACCGATCGCCGCCGTTCGCTGGTGACGGAACATCCCGACGATGACGCCGCCGCTGGCGAAGCGCTGCGTGCGCACGATTTCAGGCCGGGCCGCACGCTGGTTCACATGATCCGGCCCGCCGATTAACAGGTTATCCCATCAGGCCCACGCGGCCTGCCAGAAAGGACTCAATCGCCTATGACGACAGCCGAAGAACGGATGCGGATTTTGCAGATGATTCAGGAAGGTAAAGTCACCGCAGAAGAAGGTGCGCGGCTGCTTCAGGCCCTGGGTAGCAGCAATCGCAACACGCCCCCGCCGCCGCCCTCGCGCGATCCGCGTCTGCTGCGCGTGCGCATCACCGACATAGACAGCGGCAAGACGAAAGTCAATGTCAACATCCCGATGGGACTTGTCAACGTGGGGATCAAGCTGGGCGCGCGCTTCACGCCGAGTCACGTCGACTTGGATTACGACGAGATCATGGACGCGATCAAAAGCGGCGCGAGTGGTAAGCTGGTCGATATCGAAGACAACGAGAGCGGCGAACACGTCGAAATCTGGGTGGAATAGCCGCTCGATCTGGAGTTCTCATTCGGGCAGATCAGGCGGAGTCGGTGGCGGGATGCCCGGCACATCGTCCGATTCTTCCGTGGCGATGTGATTCTGCCGGGCGATTTTCATCGTCTGGCCCATACCCGGCTCCCACTCGTCGAGCAATGCGCCCGCCGCCCGCGTGAGTTCCAGCCCACCCAGGTTGCGCGCGATGACTTCGAGGGCGTGCGGCTGTGCCCAGGTCAGGCTGTCCACCTGCACGGCGATCGCGCCCGCGTCGAGAAAGTCACGCGCGTCATCTGCGCTGTGAATACCCCCCACGCCGATCACGGGAATTTCCACCGCACGGGCTACCTGTCCGACCGCACGCAGCGCCAGGGTTTTGATCCAGGGGCCGTACACGCGCCCGCCGACCAGTTGGCCGGTGATGGGGTCGCGTGCGGTGCCGCGCGGTGCTGACGCTACGACTACCGCGCCCGCACCCGCTTCCTCGGCGGCGCGCGCCGATTCCACCGCGCTGTACAGCGGAACCTGCACCAACAGCGGCAGCATCGTGCTGTCCAGCGCGGCCTGGACGATCATCATGATGGCGTCCGGCGTGGCCTGATCGTGCAGCCCCAGTTCGATACCCGCTACCCCTTCGCAGCGATCCAACGCATCCAGACAGCGACTGACATCCGCCGGAGACAGCGCCGCGACATGCACGATCACCGGTGCGAGCGCGTGTGCCCAGCGCCCGCTGTATTTCCGGATGGTCGCGGCGACCCCAGGATTGGGCAGGCCGGTATGTACCAGCACGCCGGACGGCAACGGCACGACGCGCGGCCCGTGAGCTACGCGGCGTGGCTTCCAGGTGATCGGGTTGGTGACGATCGCGCCTAACTTCACGAAGTCGATCAAGTCGCGGTAAGCGGCACCGTCGAAGCCAAATGTCCCGGCGGCGGGCATTACGGGCGTTTCGATGACGAGGGTAGTCTTGCCGGAACGAGTCAGTTCGATCATGGGCGTCGCTCAGTGTGTGCGATCGGGCACGGTTCGCCGTGCCCGATGGACAATCTGGCTACGATACTAACACTACTGCGCCTCCGACCGCCAGCAGCGCGAACAGAACCACCAGGCCGAGCACCAAAAGTATGGTCAGGGTCGCCGAGGCAGACCCGCCGAAATTCGTGCGGTAGGGGTTAACGTCCGGTGGCAGGAGGTGATCACGCTGGCGGGCGCTGGCCGGACGCTTGAAACGCACGCGCCCGTTGTCGAACTTTTCCAGCATGACCCACCCGGCGCGTGCTTCTTCCTCGATCAAGCGACGCAGTACGGCAGGCTTGCCAAAGCGTCCCAGGCTGGACCGTACGATCTTGAACTCCCACCCTTCGGCCAGTTCTTCCGGCGTGTACGGTGTCATCGTTTCTTCCTCCTGTTGGCGACGCTCATCATCGGCGATGGCAGCGGCGATACTTCCTGCTGTTGCTCCAGCGATGGACCCCATCGTGCTTTCCCTATCTACTCATTCATCGTCCCATATCGTTATACGCAGCCAGACGCCGAAAAGTTACGGCCCGGCGGGCCAGTTAGCGACGATCGCGACCAGCACGATCACGAACAGCGTCAGCGCGACGCACACCGCCAGAAACACGGCTTGCCAAGCGGCTCCGCCATCGTCTGGAGCGACGTAGAGCGTGCGGTAAGGATCGATGCCGCGCGGTAACTGCGCGTCTTTGCGGCGGGCCGTGCGCGGACGCGCAAAACGCGCCCAGCGGTCACCGTAAACCTCGACCAGAGTCCACCCGGCGCGCGCTTCTTCGCGCACCAGCCGTTCGAGCGCTGCCGGCTGTGCAAGCTCGCCGTGCTGCGCGCGCACGATCTTGTATTCCCAGGGATCGCCCGGATAGGTTTGAAGTGTAGCCACAGCGCGCCGCCTTGCTCTCGCTGGTCGTGCTCACCACGCACAAGCCAGGCGCGATCCTTTCACGTCCCTCAACCTCATTATGCGCGCGTTTGGGGCGGCGCGGCCCCCCAATTGTGCAGGGGGTCAGCGATCAACGGTGGTGCAGGGTTGTCACTCCGAGGGGAACTGCGGTGTCCACGCGCCGTTGGCGCGCAGCAGCGCTGCGAACGCATCGTCCGGGGTCTCTGAGGCCGGGGTGGCGGGCCAATGCCGGTGAAACGATTCGATGCGCCGGGTGGCTTCTTCCACTGTTTTGAGATTGCGCCGCCGCGTGAAGGAATCGAACTGCGTGCGGTGGCAGAGCATCGCGGCGTGCTTGGCCGCGATCCAGGGCGTCACGTCCAACGCCAGGTGCGCCGGATCGCTGCGATTCCACAGACGATCTTCGATGTCCGGCACCAAGGCCGCGAACCCGTACACGATGACGTTCAGCCCGTGTTCGCGCACAGCGCGCAGCACGACGCGGTGAACCTGCCGGTGGGCCGGATGCCCGTATTCGCCATCGGTGCCGTGCGTCAGCACTACGTCCGCCCCGCGCTCGCGGATGTGCGCGGCGATCTGTGCGGCCAGGGTGCTTTCGTCGGCTTCGAAGCCGTAAAGCTCCTCGCCCGGTCCCATGACCGGGTCGACGTAGCCCAACAGGGTCACATTCGTCATGCCCAACGCGATCGTTGCGCAGCGCAGCTCTTCGACGCGCGCCCGCGCCAGCGCCTCCGGCGTGTCCATGCCAGGGACGCCGCTTGTCCCGCCGCCGCGCCCATCAGTCACGCAGACCAGGTGCGTGGCGACGCGCTGCCCGTGCAGCAGAGTCAGGGTGCCCCCGGCCATCACGGTTTCGTCGTCGGGATGGGCCCCGACGAATAGCACATTGTGCAGTTGTTCGTTCATGGAAAGCTCACCTGTGTGAATGACGCAGCGCTCACGGAATGTCAGAATTTTACCTGGTTGAGATCGAAGGCGGGGCCGTCCGAACAGGCGAGCAGCGGCTCTTTGCGGGCCGGGACCTGGCACGCCATGCACGCGCCCGCGCCGCACGCCATCCGCCCGTAATACAGCCCGGCGATGTAATCTTCGGGGATGAGCTGGTGGCGAAGCTGCGCGACCATTTCGTAGAACCGTCCGTAGACCTCGGCCTGCTGGTGCGGCGCGGTGAGGATCAGCACCTGATCGGCCCAATGCAGCATCTCGACCTGTTCCGGCCAGGGCCAATCTTCGGAACGTACGATCTCGATTTCCGGCGAGAGCAGTTCCAGCGGGTAGCGCGCCGCGCTGCCGCCTAACACCAGCGTGATCGACACGCCGCCGCCCAGCAGCGTCCGCATGAGCAGCACGAGCGGGGTAGGCACGGCATTTTCGGCGATGAGCAGCAAGTGTTGGAGGTTGGGCCGCAGGGGGATCGGTCGCCCAACCGGGCTGAGCACGCTGGCGATCTGGTTGGGCAAGGTGCGCGCCACGAGGGGCACCTCCACCGTGACCACGCCGGGCCGGATGTCCACGGGAATCCACAATTCGCGCAGGTACGGCTCCCAGCCGTTCTGGTCGAGCGGGCGCGCAAACAGGGATTGCCCTGGCTTCAACTGTAACAACGGCGCATCAACCGCCAGATCAAGCTGCTGCAGATCGGCTGAAACACGCCGTACTCGTTCGATGATGACCTGTGATTCTCGCATGGCGACCTAGCGTACATCGTCCGGCGGCGCTTGGCAAATGATCGGCTCCGAGACGCACGCTGATCGGCGGCAAAACGTTGCCTACCCGCTACTTGCCGGACGCTGTCCCCCGGCGTACACTAGCCACAGAGTCCGCATCACCAGGGGGCGACGTGCGATGACGGCAATTCCCAATCCTTATGACCCGCTGCAACCGGTAGCCGATCCCGCGCACTTCTTCGGGCGCGAGGAGGTATTCCTGTTCTTCCGGCAGCAGCTTGTCGGCACGCCGCGCGATCGCGCGCTGGTGCTCACTGGGCGGCGCGGGTTGGGCAAAAGCGCTCTCTTGCGGCACCTCGGAGCGCAGTTGGACGACACCTACCGGCTGTGCGTGATCGCGCTGGGAACGCACGACCTCCGCAGCGAGGACGCCCTGATCGCCGGGATGGCCGCAGATATCCAGGTCATGCTCGAGCAGAGCGGCGCCAGCACCTACCGCCTGCCCAATTGGCCGCTCGATCCCGCCGATTACGATCCGGGTCTGCCGCTCCCCGATGCGCGCACGTGGTTTCGCGAGACATTCCTTGAGCTGGCGCTGTCGGCGCTGCGCGTGCGTCATTTGTTGATCGCGTTTGACGACGCGCACCTGATGCTGGACGCCATCGAACGCGGCACGCTCCCGGCGGATTGGCTGCGCTACCTGGGTGACTTGCTGGCCGGGTTCGAGCGGCTGGATATGCTGTTCGCGCTCGACGCGAGTTACGAAGGCCGCGTGCTGAGCATCGAAATGCTGAGCGATCCGGCGCTGCATCTGCGCCTGGGTGATCTATCCCCAACCGCCGCCGAACGCCTGATCCGCGAGCCGGTAGAAGGCACGGTTAACTATGAAAGCGGGGTTGTCTCGGCGATTCTCGAACTGGCCGGGGGCAACCCGTTTTTGCTGCATTCGGTCTGCCGTTTGTTGTTCCGGCGCTCGGAAGAACGCGCGCACAGCGGGCCGATCACCATGCGCGATCTCGACGCGGTGATCACGGCTGCGATCGACCAGGCCGACGAAATCTTCGGACCCTTGTGGGCCAGCACACCCCCCAACGGACGGACCGCTCTGGCCGCGTTGGTGCGCCTGGATGCGGATCGGCCCGGTGAGGTAATCACGTTTGACGGGTTGTATGAGGAATTGACGCGGGCGGGCTACGCTATCAGCAAGACACAGTTGGCCGCGGCGCTGCGCGGCCTGGGCTATGACGGCCTGGTGCACGCTGAGGCGGATACCTACCGGCTGCCGGGCCGTCTGATCGCGTTGTGGGCCGAAGCAAACGCCGCGCTGCCGCCGGTCGAACCCAGAGACGAACCTACGAGCGAGCGAGCGTGGCGCTGGGGGCCGCTGGCCGCGGTGTTCGCTGTGCTGTTAGCTGTCGCGGCCATTGGCGCGGCGGCCTTGGGCGGCCTGTTTGGTGGAGATGATAAGACGGAGACGCCCGAACGCGTCGTGCCTACAGCTACGCTCTCGCTCAACCTGGAAGCCACGCGCCAATCTGACTTTGCCACGCAGACGGAACAGGCCCGGCCCACCGCGACTCCGACGCACACGCTCACCCCGACTGCCACCGCCACCGCCAGCCTGACCCGGACGCCGACCGTTACCCCATTGCCGACAGATACGCCGACGATTACGTCGACATCGTCCGCGACTGTGACGGTCACGGCCAGCGTAACCCCGACGGCGACCGCTTCGTCCACTCCCACGGCTACAGCCACCGCTACCGATACGCCCGAAACCACGCCGACGCGCACGCCACGCCCGACTGCCACAAAAACGCTCGCGCCGGGTTAAGCGCGAGCGGGTACAGTCCAAAACAAGGTGAGGCGGCGGAGGCTAAGCGTAAATAGCTTCCCAGCGGGTTTCGTGCAGGTGACCGTCTTCGTAATCCCGGCTCAAGGCAGCGTCGACACTCAACTCAAACAGCACGTAGGCGTCCGTAGGCGTGTAGCACGACGCTTCCATCGCGTTCTGGCGCGTTTCGGGATCGTCCACCGACAGCGCGCGCCCCTTGAAGCTGAACTCGCCGCCTTCGCCGGACAGGTTGTCGATCAGCGAATGAATAGCGTATTGCCCATCGCGCCGCAGATCGTCACATTTGGGGGACGTTGGCTCGATGAACAGCAGCAGCCGCCCTTCACAGATGACAGGGTGGACGGGATTGACGCGCGGCGACCCATCGGCGGCGAGGGTTGCCAGAAAAGCTACGCGCGAACGGTTCAGGCGATTTTCGCCCCAGGCCGCGAGGTCAGGGGCAGCAGCAGCAAATTCGGCCCAGGTTGCCATACTCTAACTTCCACCTTTCATAACAATTTTTACGATTAGTGAATTTTAGCACGAGGCTGATCAATCGCGTTTGGTCAATTCGCACATGGGCCCAGAACCAGAACGCTTCACCGCGGAGCGCGCAGAGTAAACTATGAGAAGGACAAAATCTTGCTTTACGATTCGGCCAGCGCGACGCGCAGCGTCCCGGCGGGCGCGCCTTCGATCAGGATCAGCCCGGCGTCGTCGGCGGTTTGCGTGCGGGTGAAGCCCGCGTCACCTTGCAGAGTGTAGTCGGCGTCCGGCGTCAGCCCGGTGACGAGCACCTGGGTCACGCCGATCCCAACCTGGAAAGCAGCCGCCGTCAGGTCTTCGCCGTCTTCGGGTACGCTGTCAAACATTACCTGGGCTGTCCCCAGCACGACGCCCCGCACGCCATCGCCCGGCACCATCGCCCCCGGCGCGGGCGGCGTTTGATCGGCATCCTGCGCGATGAAGGCCGTCAGAAACCAGTTTTCCAGGCCGATCGCGGCGGGCGTGATCTCCAGGCGGAAATAGCCGTAGGGATCGCGCTCGAAGGTATTGCTCACCGGCTCGCCCCAACTGGTGTTGACTTCCTGCCCGGCCACGAGATAGCCCGCGACCATCGTCACCGTGCTGTTGGGCAAAAAGTTCTGCATATACAGCGCGCTGTCGCGCACCAGCGAGCCGTAAAACAGCCCGGACGGCGTCGGCTCGGTCTGGAAGTGGAAGACCGCCATCGGCGTGAAGTCGGGATACGTCGTCACCACGCGGTCGGACAGAATCACCACGTTGGGCCGCATATAGACGAACTCGCGGATCACGGCGCTGACTTTGGCGCGATTCTCCGGCGTGGTGTAGACCGTGCTGTTATAAGCTCCGGTGATGTCGGCGCGCAGATAGGTCATGCTGCCCGTCTCGCCAAAGCGCGTGATCGTGCCGGTATCGTAGGACTGCCAGTTGGCGACCAGATTCGTCACGTTGATCGCGGTGCGGCTGGCGGGATTCATGGTACGCTGCCCACAGTCGTTGAGCCACACGTCACGCTCGTTGTTGGGCCGGATGCCGTCGAAATCTTCGGCCAGATCGCAGATCAGCAGGCTGTTGGCGGCGATGGTGCGCACGTAGTAATTGGCGTCGTGGTCCGAGGTACCATCCCCGCTGTACACGCCACTGTGGACCAGGAGTTCCTCGCCGTTGTGGTAGATCGTCAGGCTGCCTTCGTCGTAAAACTGGTGATAGGCCAGCCGGTCGCCCGCGTTGAAGGAGACGTAAGTCGCGCTTTGGTCGAGCGTATCGGCCTCGGTGGCCCAGTCGGAACGCAGGAAGACGTGCCCGTTATAGGGCGCGAACCACGTCGTCACGGGCGGCGGCGTGCCTTGCGCCGCCGGGTCGCGCCACAGCAGTTCCTCGGACGACATCCAGCCCGGCATGAAATCGGGCGGCTGGCTCAAAAACCAGCTCATCCAGGCGGCGTGCGCCGTCCCCGCGAAGACCGCGCGCAGCAGTTCGTCCTGGGCGCGCCCGTAATAGACCGCCCCGTGATAGCGTTCCGAATCCCCGATGATGGACGGGTAGCTGTGCATCGGGTCGCCCCAGTCCTCATCGTAGGTGGTGGTCTGTCCGGGGTGGTAGAGGAACATATCATAGGCCAGCCGGTCGTACCACCAGGTCGTATCATCGAACGTAGTTCTCACCCAGGGCCGTCCACCAGGCCAGCGCGGTCTGGACCTTCGGCCAGTTGGCGATAAATCCGTAGACCGGTCCTTCGGCCCACGCGCCACCCTCTTGCAGATCCAGCGCGGGGATGAACGTCCCGGCCAGGGTTTTGCGGCAGTAGGCGATCAGGCCCGCCGTGCCCTCGTATTCACCGTCCAGCGCCAGCCCGACCGCGGTCAGCGCCCACAACCAGCGCGGCTCATAATTGCCGAAGGCCACCAACTGCCCGCCGACCCAAATTACACCGTCGCTGTCGTTGGCGGGATCGCGCAGCGCCGCCGACGCCTGCCACAGCGTGTCGCGCAGCGCGGCGCGATCGCTGGCAGTCAGCGCGCCGTAGAGCCAGTCATAGCCCACCGCCAGCGCGGAGACATCGCCCATGAATTCGCCATCGAAGCCACCCGCACCGCTCATGACCGGGTGATTCCTCACGCGCGTGGCCAGACCGTTCAACACTGACTTGGCGCGGGCCGCGTACGATCCATCGTTGGTGATCAGCCAGGCCAGCGCCAGCGAACGCAGCGCCGTGCCCGGAGTCCATTCGGCGTCATCTTCGGGGCCCGTGCCAGACACGTACGCCTCGAAAGCGTTCCAGGTGGTCGTGTGTGCGGCGGCGCGCGGTTGAAGTGTGTCCTGCACATAGGGACGCGTGATCAGCAGACGGGGATGTTCGCCCGCCTCAGCGACCGGCAGAGGAATGACCGTACCCGGCGCGCCGTTCTGTGCGTAGACCGGGGCAGCGGAGTGCAGCGCCGGAGCGATTGGCGCGGCAGCGAGCATCACGATCAGGGCAGCGAGTAATCCCACGCGGGACATGGACACCTCCGGTAAAGCGAACAGCTATCAGAGAATGTGTCTTTTGCTGATCGCTAATGGCTGTTTGCTGACGGCTACCTCACCGTGATCTGGCTGCCATCAGGCGCGCGTGTGACGGCGATTTGCACCGGAAAAGCGTCGCGCAGTTCTTCGATATGCGTGATCACCAGCAGCAGGTCGAATTGATCCTGCACCGTGTTAATCGCTTCGACCAGACGCTGGCGGCCCGCTTCGTCCTGCGTGCCGAAGCCTTCATCTAAGAACAGCGTGCGCAGCTGCGCCCCGGCACGCCGGGCCAGCATCTGGCTGAGCGCGACGCGCAGCGCGAAATCAATGCGAAAGGCTTCGCCGCCCGAATACAGCTCGTAAGCGCGTGTGCCCAGCTCATCCGCGATCAGGATATCCAGCGTTTCGATGGTGCCGCCGCTGCCGCTTTTCTTCTCACGCTGCGTGTCGAGCCGGACATGCAGCCGCCCGTCGCGTCATACGCGCCAACAGGCGCATTGGCCGCTTCTTCCAGCTCTGGGATGGCGGCTTCGATGATCATGGCGGGGACGCCGTTTTTGCCGAAAGCGTCGCGCAGTGTTTCGTACAGGTTTTTCTCCGCGCTCAACTCGGCGTGACGGCGTTCCAGATCGGCCCGGCGTTTGCGGGCGTTGTCCAGTGCGGCCAGCGCCTGCTGGCAGCGGATTACGGCTTCTTGGGCGCGCTTTTCGGCGGTGCGCCGCTGGCGGACCTCGTCTTCACGGCGACGCGCCTCTTCGACCTGTTCGGCCAGCGCGGCGATCTCGGCGCGGGCGGCCTCGGCCTCGGCGCGCTCCTCGTCGAGCACGATCAGCCAGCGATCGCGGCGCGTCGTGGCGCTGTCGAGCGCGGTCTGTATGTCGGGCATCTGGCGCAGCGCCGCGTCCAGGTCGCGCTGGCGGCGCTCGTATTCGCTGAACTCGGCCAGCGTTTCGCGCGCGGCGCTGTGCGCCTCGGAATCGTAGCCCAGCGCGTCGATCTCGGCCTGGATGGCGTCGCGCTGTGCCTGAAGCTCGTGCGCGTATTCGCCGGAATCCAGTGCTGCTTTGAGGACATCCAGCGCCGCGCTTTCCTCGCGCAGGGTATCCGCCGCGCTGCGGGCCGTGTCCAGCGTGGCACCGAGCACGGCGGCGTGTTCACGTTTGGCGGGCAGCACACGCAGCTCAATTTCGAGCGCTTCGCTTTCTTCACGGGACGCTCTCAACTGCTCGGCGATGTCGTCGCGGCGGCTGACATTGGCGCGGTAAGCGTCGCCGCGCGCCGTCCCTTCGATGGTGAGCTGATCGAGCAGCGCCGCCTTGTTCTCACCGTCGAGCGGCTGGCCGCACAGCGGGCACACCGCTTCGGCCTCTTTAAGCTGGTTGATGCGCGTTTCGAGCGCTTTCATCTCGGTATAGAGCGCCTTGTTTTCGGCTTTGAGGGCGGCGCTTTCTTCGCCCAGCGCGGCGACCGTGTCGCGCAGGGTGTCGCGCCGTTCTTCTTGCGCCGCGAGCTGCTCGACCTCGCTCTGCACATCGGCCAGATCGGTCTGGATGGCGTCCATCTCTCCGGCGGCGCGCTGCGCCGAAGCTATGCGATCGCGGTGGACGGTGGCCTGGGCTTCCAACTCGGCGCGGCGGGCCTGGATCGCGCTGGTAACCTCGGCCAGCCGGTCCTTGATGGCGGCCATACTTTGCAGCTTTTCGCCCAATGCCTGGTCGGCATCACGCGCGGCTTGCAGTTGTTCGAAGCCCGCCTGGATCGCGTCGCGCTCGGCGACAATGCCGCCCAGGT
This sequence comes from uncultured Chloroflexia bacterium, assembly GCA_963826505.1. Classification (GTDB taxonomy): domain Bacteria; phylum Chloroflexota; class Anaerolineae; order Aggregatilineales; family Aggregatilineaceae; genus CAWGXG01. Next base: position 527,480 of record CAWGXG010000007.1, on the reverse strand, counting down.
CGTCAAGCTGCTGGCGGTAGCGTGCCAGCTCGATCTCGATCTCATCCAGGTCGCGCTGCCGCTGCCGGATGCGGTGATCCGCCCCGGCCAACCGCGCAGTCGCCGCATCCATCTGGTCCTGCGCCCCGGCTACCTCTGCATAGCGCGCTTCGGCCTCGGCGCGCACGTGTTCGGCCTCGATCAGTCCGGCCTCGGCGGTATCCAATTCGCGGCGCAGGGCGGGTTCTTGCTGTTCCTGCTCGTCGATCTCGCGCACCCGGTGCGCGATGATGTCCAATTCGTGCGCAATCTGCGCCACGCGATCCTTGGCGCGTGCCTCATAGTCTTTCCATTGTGACAGCCCCAGAATCCCCGACAACAGATCCTTGCGCTCGGCTGCTGGTTTGACGGTGAAGGCGTCCGCTTTACCCTGCTGTAAAAACGCGGAATGTACGAAGGTTTCATAATCCAGCCGCAGCAGATCGATGATGCGCTGATCGGTTTCGCGCAGACCCGGTGCGCTGATCGGCTGCCAGCGCTCCAACTCATCGTCCCACACGAACAGGTCTAACGTGGTATGCCCGGCCCCGCGCGCGGACTTGCGTTTTTGGCGCTTGCGTACCACGCGGTAGCGGTGATCGCCCTGGAGAAAATCGAGCTGGACGAGCATTTCCGTCTGGCCCTGGTGGATCAGGTCGTCATCGCTGCGCACGCGGGCGCGACCCCACAACGCCCAGGTGATCGCGTCCAGCAGCGACGATTTCCCCGCGCCATTGGGGCCGCTGAGGCAAGCGACGTGTATACCGTCGAATTTCAACTCGTCAAGCTGGCGATAGGCGAGAAAGTTGCGCAGTTCCAGGCGTGTCGGGAGCATAGGTCTCTACGATTGGCTAGCGGCTATACCACGCCCAAGCTTACCCTGACCCGGCGGGCAGGACAACCCGAAAGGTGCTGCCGCGCTGGGGCAGGCTTTCGACTTCGATGGTCCCGCCGTGCAGCGTGACGATCTGGCGCGCAATCGACAGGCCCAACCCGGCACGCCGCGCCGTCCGTGCGCTGTCGACCCGGTAAAACCGCTCGAAAATGCGCGTAATCTGTTCCGGCGCGATACCCTGTCCGTTATCCGACACGGCAAACACCATGTTAGCGCCGGACAGGTACGTACACAGCGCGATCGTGCCGCCTTCCGGGGTATATTGCACCGCGTTGAGACACAGGTTGTACAGCGCCTGGTACAGCTCGTGCGGGTCGGCGCGGATCAGCGGTAAATCGGGGGCGAAATCGCGCAGGATGCGCAGTTGCTTTTCTTCCGCCTGCGGAGTCAAGGCAGTGTACAGGTTTTCCGCGATCTGATTGATCTGGCAAGCGCGCAAGACGAAGATCGGACCAGCATCGAGCCGCGCCATCGTCAGCATCGATTCGACGAGCTGGCCGACGTAGTGTGTTTGCGTTTTGATGCGTTCCACCCAGGAGATAACTGTCGCATCGGGCGGGACGTTGTGCTCGATTGCGTTCAGCCCGGTGTGGATCACGGACAGCGGCGTGGCGAATTCGTGCGACAGGTTTTCTACGAATGTCGCCAGCAGCTTGACTTTTTCCTGCTCAACCCTCAGGGCGACGCGTTGTTCTTCGGCGGCTTTGCGCTCGCGGATGTCGCGCATAACGGACATATGCACGCCCGGCACGATGTTCGCCGCCGCGCGAAAATCCACGTGGATCGGCGAGCCGTCCTTGTGCTGGATAATGTATTCGCCGTCCAGTGTGCCCAGTTCGAGGAAGTGCCGCCAGATTGGCTCGAAATCGGCACTGGCAGCCGGGGCGGTGACATCCTTGACCTCCAATTGTCGCAGCTCTTCCACCGTATAGCCCAGCAACGCGCAGGCGGCGGAGTTGGCGTCGAGATAGTGGGCGTCATCATCCGCCAGCAGGATGGCATCGAGCGCGTTCTCGAACAGCCCGCGCAGTTGGGCCTGCCGAGCCTCTAGCGCAGCTTCCGTGCGCTGGCGCTCGATGATTTCGCGGCGCGTCTGCTCGAACAAACTCGCATTGCGGATCGCGATCCCCGCCTGGTCGGCGAACATTTGCAGCCGCCGGGTGTGTTCCTGGGTGAAGGCGCCGATCTCAGAACTGTTGATGTTGAGGAACCCCAAAAAATCATCATCCCGGTGAATTGGCATGAGAATGTGCGAAGCAATCCATGCCGTTTCGGGAATGAATTTCCAATCGAGGGCTTCCCGCGTATTGGCAATGAACTGCGGCTGGCGCGTGTCGCGCGCGCGCTGCATGCGCGGCATGTCGTGAAGATTGAACGTGAGAGCCAGTACGCGGTCTTCCGGGCTGCGGCCCGCATAGCCCCGACAGCGCACGATACGCGCGGTATCGCCCTCGACCAGCATAATATCGGCGGCGTCGTATGGCACCACGCGGTCCAGGTTGATCAAAATGCGTTCCAACACCTCGGACAGGTCGAGCGTGCTGTTGATCGCTGCGGCTGTATCGGCCAGGGTCACCGCCAGGAGTTGCTGCTCGTGCTCGGCGATTTGAGTTTGCAGCAGGTCGGTGACATCCACCGCAAACCCGATCAGGCTCTGCACGGTACCATCCGGATCGCGGTAGGGGAGTTTGTCGACGCGGAACCAATGATCGGGGTGTTCAGGCAGCCGCTCCATGATCCCCAGGCGCGGCTGTCCTGAGGTTATCACTTCGCGATCAACGATCTGTACGGCGCTGAAAATATCCGGACGTGAGGCGTTGCCCTGCAGTGAACGCTGCGCCAGATCGGCGCGCGGGATGTTCACCGCCTGGCAGAAGGGTTCATTAGCCCACAGCACGCGGCCTTCGGCGTCTTTGCGGAAGATCAGGGCGGGGATAGCATCGAGCAGTGTTTCCAGGTTTTCCATCTGGGCGTGCAGTGCGTCGAATGCGGCGGAGGATGCAACCCGCTCAGCCTCCAACTGGGCAACACGTTCGCGCAGTTCAGCCAACTCGCGTTGCGGATCGTTGGCGAATTCTAAATTCATAGGAGCTACCCTGCCGTCCTGGTCGGATGCTTTTAAGGCCGTTGAAGCTCACGACGAGTGAATATATCCGGCTTCCGCCAGCTTTGCATCCACAACAAACGTTTTTTTGCGTCCTACATAGTTATATGTGTAGACCATCGGCCGCCGCGACTAACAATTCGATCACAGCGTCCAGTGGAGTTAGGCCGTCCGGGTGGTGGAAGATCGGCGTGCCCGTGACGAGGAAGTCCGCCCCTAGAGCTGCCGCCGCGCCGACGGAAGCGCGCGTAAGGCCGCCCTGAAACTGTAACGTCCCGGTGAAGTCGGGTCGCAACACCGGGAGGATCGCGGTGGCCGCCTGATGTTGAAACTGCCCGGCAGGTTGTGAGGATCGCGCGGTGGTGCCCGCCGTCTGTAGGGTAACCATGCCGATATGCGGCAGAGCCGGTTCCAGCAGCGCGCGTAGGGCGGTGGGCGGCATGGGCGGGCGGCGCGGCGTGCCGACTGTCTCGATCACCGGGCTGGCACATGCGCCCAGCGCGGTGATGAACTCGACCAGGGTCAGCAGCCGGGGGAGATCGTCCACCACGTCAAGCTGGAAGCATACGGCTCCCAACCCTACATGTTCGAAATCGCGCAGGTGCCGCATAGGGTAATCGGTCAGCAGATGCAATGTCACGAAGGCCGTGAACGCGCGCGCGATATGCGCCAACTCCATCACAAAATCGGGGGTGAAGATGTGGGCGCTTGGTGGGGGAGCAGGCTCGCCGTAGCCTGAATAATCCTCGAAATTCACGTCGACATGCAGTGAACGCACGCCGCCGCGCAGCAGATCATTCACCCGGGCCAAGATGTCGCCGCGCAGCACGTCGGGCACATCAGCGGCGGCATGCCCATCCATGATCGTAATGAGCGCCGGACTGATCCGGATCACGCGGCCCGCCAGCACGTCGGCGCGGGTATAGGGATCGGAACGCGCCGTCGTGCTGTAAAAACGCTGTCCTTCGGTCATCATGGCCGTCGTCATCATGCGTTATTTAGAACCTCAATGTGCCGCCCTTAGCCGCCGCCTCAAGGTAAGCTTTCAGCCCATATATGGCCCACGTCCGGCTGTCGTTTTCGTGACTCCACCAGAAAATATCACGGGGACGCACGACGCTCGCGACGATGGCGAATGCCCACTGGTCGCCGTTGCCTACGTCGCCGAAGAATAGCAGTGCGTCGAACGGCATGTACATTTCGGCGAACTCCGGATCGCGCCGCAGCGCGAGATTGTCACGCTCCATGCGTTCTACGGTCCAGATCAGGTGCGTACCGGTGCCGTCGATTACGCCGTTGCATTCGGCCAGCAGGCTGGCGAGATCGGGCGGCAGCGTGACGCCCAGCGCTGCCTCCACCTGCGCGATCTGGGTGGGAGTGGCCGGGTCGGCCAACATCCAGTCCGGTGCTTGTGCGGTCATCCGTTCCCGCCACATCGGGTTCAGTCCTCCGGCGTGAAGATTTTCCGGGCATGGTCGAGCAGCACCGCCATACGATCGGGCGGGACTTCGTGCGCCTGAAGATAGCGTTCGAGCAGTTCTTCGGCGGTCAGCCCTTCCGGTGACGTGCCCAACCGCAGCCGCACCGGGCGCTCGACGCTGCGCTGGATGGCGGCGACGTGGTTGGCTCCGGCGTCCTTCAGCGCGGCGAAAATTTCGCGCTCTTGCAGCAGGGCGTCCGCTTCGGGATCGGCGGTGATGATCACGCGCACGACCGCATCGCTCAGATCGTGGCGGGCGATCTGTTCGATCACCGTCTGGGTGGGGCGACCGTTGGCGCGCACGTCGACGCGCAGCGTCACGAATGGGCGCGCGCCCACTTCGATGAAGTCCCAGCGCGTGTTGCCTCGTTCAAGCTCCACCCACACAAAACCCTTGGGATCGGCTTCTTCGCCAAAGTCGATGCGTTCCAGGCTGCCGCTGTACACTACAGGCGGCACGTCCTCGCGCCCCAGCGTGAGACATTGATGTTTGTGGATATGACCCAGCGCGACGTAATCCCAGGCGGGATCGGCGAGGGCGCTGAGCATAACCAGCACGTCGCGCCCCAGCATGACACTGCGCTCGCTGCTAACCAGCGCGCCCGCCACGCTGAAATGGCCCGTCAACACGCGTGGCACATCCCCCGATGCGCGCGCGCCTGCGTTCAACGCGGCGAGACGCGCCGTCAGCTCGTCTTCCAGCAGCACATCGATCTCGCCGATAGTTTTGTTGTGGGGGATCACCACGTCGCGCAGCAGGTGGTAACGCACCGGGTAAGGCGCGGTGCCGACTACGACCGGGCCGCGCCGGGTCTGGACTTCTTGCAGGGCATAATCGCGCCCCAGGATCGTATTGGGCACCTGGAGCGTTTCGTAAATCTCGATGCTTGAGGCGCGCCGCTCCAATGACGGCAAGTCGTGGTTGCCGACCAGCATCACGACCGGGCATAGCTCTGCCAGGTCACGGATGCGAAAGGCGAACTCGCGTTGAAAGGTGGGCGTTGGGCTGCGTGACTTGAAGGCATCCCCGGCGAAAATCGCCAGATCGACCTCGTGCGCCCGCGCGTAATCGATCATCTCATCCAGGCGGTGCAGAAAGTCCACCACGCGCGAGGATACGCCGGTCTGCGGATCGGTGCGCCCGTAATTTTCCATGCCGATGTGGACATCAGCGAAATGCAGCATGCGGATTGGTTCGGTCATGTGTGTTGCCTAACCCGTCTAGGGCAGCCGCCGGGTCCGCGCGCGTGGGGGATGGAGCATCACGGGCAGCGGATTACGCCTTGTGCCCACAAGCAGCCCCCACAGGTCGGAAAGGTGCTGCCATAACAATCTGCGTCATTTGTTTCTGAGAGCAAACAGCCGTCGCACAAAGTGCAGGGCGAGAAATCGAACTCCTGCACCGCGGCGCGAAAGTCGCGATAGTCTGGCGCGCGCCATATTTCGTCCAGCGTGTGTATGCCGAGCTGACCCATCACCCAACGGCGCGACAGCCGCTCGCAGCCGTGCAAATAGCCGGTGTGCGTGTGCAGCAGCGGCAGGCACGGGCTGATCCCACCATCCCAACCGACCGCTAACACGCCGCTTTCGACAAACGGACAGGTGTTGATCTGCGCCCGCGCGCCGCCGCCGTTAACGGTGACACCCCATTCCTCGCCTAATGCGGCGCGCAGGGCCGGATTGGCGAGCGCCGCCCGGTCCATGCGCGGCAGGAAGAAATGCGGCAGATCGCGCATGGGCAGATCGTCGCTGTTGCACAGGGCGCGCGCGTAGAGCACTTCCGCGCACATGGACGGCGTATAGGGCAGCACATTCGTCACCATGAAACGCGACGCGCCCAGGTCTCGCGCCAGATGCAGCAGCGCGGGCAGATCGTCCAGGTTGCGCCGCATGGCGACGAACGCAATCCCAATTTCGGGACCATTCGCCCCGCGCAGTCCGGCAAACTGCGTCAGGTTATCCAATACGCGGCTGAGCGCCGCGCCCTGCCGCACGTCTTCATAACTGGCCGGGGTCGCACCATCCAGCGACACCCACAACACATCCAATCCGGCATCCATCAGCGCGCGCGAACGGGTAGCGGTGAGCAAGGTGCCATTGCTGATCAGTTCAACGGACGCGCCCAACGCTTTGGCGCGCGCGACCATCCGCACACTGTCGGGATGAAACAGCGGCTCCCCGATCCCGCCGAAGAACACCTCCGGGACCGGATCGAGCGCGGACAGGCTGTCGAGCAGATCATCGAACGTGGCCGCGGTCATATCGCCCAACGGCTCGCCCCACGCGCCGCGCATGCAGGTGCGGCAGGCGAGATTGCAGCGGCTGGTCGGTTCGACGTACACTTTCGCCAGCCGGGCGGGCTGATCGGGAGTGAGGATCGGTCGGGCGTCAGCGGCGATCACGGGTTTCTCTCACGATCCGATCCGGCCACGGCTCACCGCACCTTGGCGATAGCTTCGAGCACGGTGTCGTGCAGGAAACGATTAGTGACCAGCACACCGTCGTTGCTTTCCATGCGCGTGCCGGAGGCCCAATCCAGCGGCTTGCCATTGAGGTCGCTCACACGTCCGCCCGCCTCGGTGACGATGGCATAGCCCGCCGCGTGATCCCACAGTTTCTCGTGGTAGCGCGGGTCAGGCGTGGCGCGCAGGAAAATATCGTCCTGCCCGGTGGCGATCATGGCGTATTTATCCTGGCTGTCCACGCCGCGCTGCGGCGCTTCCGGCGTGCGGCCCAAGCGCCGGGTGATGCGGCCCAACAACTCGACATCCATGTGGGCGGTTTCGAAGCTGGTCAGCACGCGCGCCGTAGTTGGATCGGTGGCCCGGGAGACCTGGATCGGCTCGCGCGGGCCGCCGAATAATTCTTCACGGTACGCGCCGCTGCCGCGATAGGCATAGGTTAGCACACCGTTAGCGCGCACGGCTTCGTCTTCAGGCGCAAACTCGGCGTCCATGTAAAAACCCGGACTCGCCAGCACGCCCAGAACCGGCTCGCCACCACTTAGCATGGCGACCGCTACACAGTAATGGCCGTTGCGCAAAAAGCCCTTGGTGCCATCGATGGGATCCACGATCCAGGTGCGCGCGGCCTCTTTGCCGCGACCAAAATCCAGCCAGGCGCAGACCTGTTCCTCGAACACATAACCGCCGATGGCGTCTGTGACATAGCGCTGCACCAGCGAGCGCTGGCGGTCGGACAGCAGCAGCATAAATTCTTCTGACCGCTCTTCGGCCAGAACGGCGTCGTCGGGGAAGTTTTCGGCCAGCGCGTAACCGATGATCGCCTGCGACGCATAATCGGCGATAGTGACCGGCTCGCGCCCATCTTTTTGCGCGGGCGACACCAGCTCGGCCTGGATGCTCTGGCAGACGCCCGCCGCCATACGCGCGACCGTCTTAATGATTTCTAATTCTTGGGACAAATTCACAAAAGAGGCTCCCTGAAAGTCGTTGAATACATGGGGGGTATTGTATCCCACGCTGCACCCAGGCGAAAGCATCCATCCAGAGAGCGAATGCCGGGGGCATCTTCCAGGCTGCTGAAGTTTCGGGTTACCCACGCCCGCGCGGACATGGGCTCGATTTATTCTTCTTCTTCGGGTTCGTCGCTGGTTTCTGAAGTTCCCTCCACGGCCTGGACGATCTGCTGTGGGCGAACGGGCTTCACCAGAAAAGCATCGGCCTGAAGGTACAACGCGGAATCACGAAAACGCGGATACGCGGTGAGAACCACGATCCGCACTTCACGCAAAGAGGGCATCTGGCGAATGCGTTTCATAACGGCCTCGCCACCCAACATCGGCATCAACATATCCATGACGATCACATCCGGCGTGCGCGTCATCAGATATTTGAGCGCTTCGGCCCCGTTAGCTGCTTCGTCAACCACGTGCCCTGCCCGCTCAAGCACGGTACGGTAGAGCACGCGCAGCTCTCTATCATCGTCCACGATCAAGATCGAATACGCCATACTGCTCCCCCACTCACTCGGCCCTGGGCGTCACTCGTCCTTATCCTGCAATTGTTGACCATTATAACACGACTGTTTATGTTAAAGAATTCATTTTCCCGCTTTTCCTAATCATAATCTATTTCCAGAAAATGTGTCTAATATAAAAAAGCGGCTCTCGACTGGCGAGAACCGCTCTGTAACTGGTGCTTGAGCCGGGCGATCAGGCCGGAGTGCCGACCGGATCGACGGGTTGTATCTCGGTGAACGTGATCTCCTCGCTGTCAGTATCGTAGTCCACCTGGACGGTGCTGCCGAGCTTGATGTCGCCTGACAGGATGACATCCGAGAGGCGATCCTCGACCATGCTGGTGATCAGGCGGCGCAGCGGGCGCGCGCCGAAGTCGGGATCGTAGCCTTTGTCGGCCAGGTACTTGCGGGCCGCGTCGGTCAGTGACACCGCCATCGCGCGTTCTTCCAGCCGTTCGTTCACTTTCTTGATTTCCAGCTCGACAATCTCGCCGATTTCTTCCTTCGACAGCGACCGGAAGACGATGGTCGCGTCGACACGGTTGAGGAACTCGGGCCGGAAGGCGCGGCGCAGGCTTTCCATCACGGTCTTGCGCATTTCGGAGTAATCCTGATCCAGCGTCTTGGAGTCGTCGGAGGGTGTGCCGCCGAACCCCAGCGACGTGCCGCGCTTGATCATTTCCGCGCCGATGTTGCTGGTCATGATGATGAGCGCGTTGCGGAAATCGACCCGGCGACCGCGTGCGTCCGACAGGTGGCCCTCTTCCATGATTTGGAGCAGCATGTTGAAGGTTTCCGGATGCGCTTTTTCGATCTCGTCGAACACGACAATGCTGTACGGACGACGGCGCAACGCTTCGGTGAGCTGCCCGGCGTCTTCATAGCCCACATAACCGGGCGGCGCTCCCGTCAGACGTGCGACGTTGTGCCGTTCCATGAACTCGCTCATGTCGAGCTGGACCAGGGCGTCTTCGCTGCCGAACAGGAATTCGGCCAGCACTTTGGTCAGCTCGCTCTTGCCGACGCCGGTCGGCCCCAGGAAAATGAACGATCCGATCGGGCGGCGCGGGTCCTTCAGACCAGCGCGCGCGCGGCGAACCGCCTTGCTGATCGCTTCGATGGCCTCGTTTTGGCCGACGATGCGCTTGTGGAGTTCTTCTTCCATTTGCAGCAGGCGCTCGGATTCTTCCACAGCGATAGTGGTCACGGGGATGCCGGTCCACATGCCGACCACCTCGGCCACGTCGTCCGCCGTCAGGCGGGCGCGCTTGCTGACCGGGTCCCAATGGCGCGACATATCCGTCAGCGAGCTTTCCAGGTCGGTGACGCGGTCCTGAATGCTGGTGCGCTCGTCCTCGGTAAGATCTTCCAGCATGATTTCCAGGTCTTCGCGGGCAGCAGCCAGCTCGGATTCGAGCCGCTTGACGCGCGAGGACTCCGGTGATTTGTACATCCGCACGCGGCTCGCGCCTTCATCGATTAGATCGATGGCCTTATCGGGCAGGAAGCGATCGGGCACATAGCGCGCCGACAGATTGGCTGCCGCCTCGATGGCTGCGTCCGTGATGTCCAGGTTATGATGTTCTTCATACGGCTGGCGAATGCCATGCAAAATTTCAATGGTTTCCTCGATGGTCGGTTCTTCGACCATCACCTTTTGGAAGCGGCGTTCGAGCGCAGCATCGTTTTCGATGTGCTTGCGATACTCCTCCAGCGTGGTCGCACCGATGCATTGCAGCTCACCGCGCGCCAGCGCCGGTTTGAGGATGTTGGCAGCGTCCACACTGCTGCCCGCCGATCCCGCGCCAACCAGCATGTGCACCTCGTCGATGAACAGGATGCTGTCGGCCTGCTTCAGTTCTTCGATGACGCGCTTGAGGCGTTCCTCGAACTGGCCGCGATACATCGTCCCGGCCACCAGCGAGCCGACATCGAGCTGCAACACGCGTTTACCCAACAGCGGGGCGGGTGCGTCACGGTCGACGATACGCTGCGCCAGTCCTTCGACGATGGCCGTCTTGCCGACACCCGGCTCGCCGATCAGCGCCGGGTTGTTTTTCTGGCGGCGGCTGAGAATCTGGATCACACGCTCGATTTCCATCTGCCGCCCGATAACCGGGTCCAGCTTGCCTTGTTCGGCCAGCGACGTCAGATCGGTAGCGAGCTGGTCGACCAACGGAGTTTTGGCCGAGGCGCGCACCGGGCGTTCCTGCGAGGTCTCGGGGGTGCGACGCGGCGGCTGCAGCGGATTCTCTTGCAGGACGCGGCGCGTCTGACGGCGAATCTCGTCCGGGCTGATCTTGAGTTCCTTGAATACATCTACGGCGACACCGTCTGTGGTTCGCACCAACCCCAAAAGCAGGTGCTCGGTGCCGATGTAGTGATGTCCCATGCGCCGCGCTTCGTCTACCGCCAGCTCCAAGACTTTCTTGGTGGCCGGAGACAAATCCATACGCGTTACGCCGGGATGTTTGTTCCCAGTGGTCAAGCGTTCCACAATCTGCTCGACCTGACTGGGCCGCAGACCCAATTCGCGCAGCACGCGCCCAGCCACGCCGCCTTCTTCTCGCATCAAACCGAGCAGCAGGTGCTCGGTCCCGATGTGGCTGTGCTGCATGCGTTCGGCCTCTTCCTGAGCCAGGCTCAGGACGCGTCGGGCGCGTTGGGTGAAGCGCTCCATTTTATTCGACATCGTACAATCTCTCCTAGCCCCGTTTCTGGCAGACCAGCGTTCGTCAGTTATCAAACGACTTCCATAGTGCTATTTGGAAAACGCAGTGAATGGGCGCCGAGCCAGAATAAGTTGTGGGCGTCTGATTGTATTTTAGTTGAGTTGTGGCTATATCAACCAGTGGAAATCATCAATTTTATGTTAAAAATTAGGCACTTGTTTCGACTCCGAACACGTGCTAGACCCGTTTTTTAAGGTGCGCCACGCTGGGCAACTGACCTGCGTTTGCCCTGGTTGCGCGGGCGAACAGCCAAAGCTGTGTGCGTCGCCGGGCGCTATAAAGAGCCATAAAGAGCATAACGATAATCAGATAATACAGCAAAAGGTCCGTCTCGCTTAAACGAGACAGGACCTCTCAACGTCAATTACGCCGGTCAAAAAGCACCGTACCAGCCGGGCCGAGACAACAGGTGGCAACCTCGATCAGGATGCGTTGTCGTCGTCAAGATCAGGGTCTGGGACATCAGGAGCAATGTCGGCAGCCGCGCCATCGTCATCGGCATCAGGAGCCTGGACATCAGCCGCGCTCTCGACATCAGGAGCCGGGGCATCGGATGCGGTGGGTTCGGAGTTGGCAGCCGCGCTGTCGTCTTCGGCGCGCGCCTCATCGCCCAGATCGCCGCTCATCATCTGCCAGTCCTGATCCATGTACTTGGCCGAATCGACCTGCCGCAAGGACAGACCCAACCGGCGCTGGTCCGGCTCGATCTTGACAATGCGCAGGGTCAACACGTCGCCCACCAGCACGACTTCACGCGGATGCGTCACGCGGTAATCGGCCAGCTCGGAAATGTGGATCAGCCCTTCGATCTCCGGTGCGTCCACCAGCCGGGCAAACGCGCCGAACTTAGTCAGTTTGGTGACGGTCGCCTGGACCAACTGCCCAACTTTGTAGTTGCGCAGCACGGTTTCCCACGGATCATGCTCGCGGCGCTTCATGCTGAGGCCAATGCGCTTGCGGACCGGGTCGATGCTGATGACGTCCACTTCGACTTCCTGCCCGACGTGCAGCACTTCGCGCGGGTGCGTGACATGCCGCCACGACATTTCGGTCAGGTGGACCAGACCATCGGCTCCGCCCAGATCGACGAACGCACCAAAATCGGCCAGGCTGATCACCACGCCTGTGCGGGTTTCGCCCACGGTCAGCGTTTCCAACAGGCGGGCTTTTTGGCGCTCGCGCCATTCGCGGGCGGCGGCGCGCTCAGACAGGATCAGACGGTTGCGGGCGCGGTCGATTTCGACGACCTTGACCGCGATGTCTTCACCGACCATCGATCCCCACCGTTCTTCGGGGCTCTGGCCTTCAGCGCGCTGCTGGCGTTCGGGACTCACCTGGCTGGCTGGTACGAAACCGCGCACCTTGCCGAAGCGCACAATCAAGCCGCCCTTGTTGTACCCGGCGATTTTGGTGAAATACACATCCTTGTTCTGGAAGTGTGTTTCGGCCAGTCGCCAGTTGTTCTCTTCTTCGGCACGCGCCAAAGAGAGCACGGGCTGCCCGTCGGCACCTTTTGCCTTGAGCACAAACGCGGTCACTTCGCTGCCGGGTTTGAGCAGTTCCAGGGCCTCGCGGTCCATGCGCTCCAACTCGCGGCTGGCGAGCAGGCCGGTTACACCGTCACCGAGATCGACCAAAACCTCGGTGGGGCTGGTAGACAACACATGCCCGGTGATGATTTCCCCGCGCTTGAAAGGAGTACTTTCGGCAGTTTCTGCCGGTTCCTCCTCCTCTTCTTCTTCGGGGGATTTATCGTCTTCCGGTTCATTGTGGTTCAGCGCGGCAACTTCGTCCGCTGCGGCGAGTTCTTCACTCGCGACGTCCTCTTGAGGCGCAGCGTCAGCTTCCGGCTGAGGGGTGCTAATGTCCGACAGCTCAGGTTGAGCTTCGGGAGTCGTGTGCTCGGTTTCGGGCATGAGATCGTCAGGCTGCATGTCGTCACCGGGGTTCGGGGTATTGGATGCCATGAAAGTCGTTCTCCGGAACTCTAGAGTGCAGGGGGCATTATAACACTGGTCAGAGAAGAATCAAACGGTCACCTGGGGTTTGCAGGGAATTGGTGGGGATTAGGCGAAGAATTGGGTGTGGAAGGTAGTGCGCGGCGCAGCTATTGGCTCACCAGAGCCAAATTCAAGCGTGACATACGTCGCTCGATTACGGTATAATCTGTGGGCTTTAAGGTTTACAATCGCTCACAATCACCCAACGAGGCGCATCGTGCGACACGCAGTCTTTCCGTTTACCGCTATTGTCGGCCAGGAGCGCATGAAGCGTGCCCTGATCCTCAACGCCGTGAATCCCAGCATCGGCGGTGTCTTGATCCGAGGCGAGCGCGGCACGGCCAAATCGACCGCCGCGCGTGCATTGGCGGCTCTGCTGCCCGAAATCGATGTCGTGGCCGACTGCCGTTTTGGCTGTGACCCGGCCCATCCCGAACGGTTTTGCGACGACTGCCGCGATCGCCAGATGCGTGGCGAGGGGCTGCCGGTCAAAACGCGTCGCACCCGCCTGGTCGATCTGCCCGTCAGCGCGACGGAAGATCGCGTGGTGGGCACGCTCGACATCGAGCAGGCCATTCAGAAGGGCGAGCGCCATTTCGATCCGGGCGTGCTGGCCGCGGCCAACCGGGGCATTCTCTACGTGGACGAAGTGAACCTGCTGGACGATCACGTCGTGGACCTGCTGCTCGACTCAGCGGCGATGGGCGTCAACGTGGTGGAGCGCGAGGGGATTTCGTTCCAGCATCCAGCGCGTTTTATCCTGGTCGGGACGATGAACCCCGAAGAAGGCGAGCTGCGCCCGCAGTTGTTGGACCGTTTCGCGCTGTCGGTCGAAGTGCACGGGCTGAGCAACGCGGACGATCGCATGGCGATCCTGGAACGGCACATCGCTTTCGAAGGTGACCCGGTGTCATTCCGGCAGGAATGGATGCCGCGTGAGGACGAACTTTCCGGGCAAATCGAAACCGCCCGTGATATTGTGGAAACGGTGCAATACACTCGCCGCGACCTGTACGTGATCGCCAATCTGACAGCCAGCCTGGGCGTCGACGGCCACCGCGCCGATCTCGTCATCCTGAAAGCTGCCCGTGCGCACGCCGCGTTCCAAGGGCGTACACAGGTGACCGAGCGCGATATTATGCTGGCGGCTGAACTGGCACTCCCGCATCGCCTGAAGCGCGGCCCGTTCTCCGAGGCGACGCTCTACGAGGGCGAGCTGGAAGGGCGTGTCGAGCAGATCGCGGAAGATTACGACGAGCAAGGCGCTCAGGTGCAAACGTCCGCTCCAGGTACGCAGCCGGATCCGGAAAAAAAAGCGAAACGCTGACCGACCCTGCCGGTCAGCCGAGCGAAGACATCAGCGATACGCCGCCCTCCGCCGGGAAGCAGGATGTTTTCGAGCAGTCGCTCGAAGCACACTGGTGGGATGGTGGCAAACCGATCGAGCCGGGCAAGGAGTTCATGCCGAGGCGTCTTGACACGCCGCTCGACCGTATTGCGCGCCGCTTGCGGGGCCGTCGCAGCCGCACGCACACCGATCGCAAGCGCGGGCGTTACATCCAGGCTCGGCCCGCCGGGGATAAAACCGACGACATCGCCTTTGACGCCACGCTGCGCGCCGCCGCGCCCTACCAGCTCGATCGCGGCGAACAACGCACCCAGTTCCACGTCGCTTACGCCATCAAGCGGGAAGATTTACAGCGCAAGGTCCGCGTGCGCAAGGCCGCCAACCTGATTCTGTTCGTCGTGGATGCCAGTTGGAGCATGGCCGTGTCCGAGCGCATGAACGCTACCAAAGGCGCGATCATGTCGCTGCTGACGGACGCCTACCAGCGCCGCGACCGTGTGGGATTGGTCGTCTTCCAGAAGGATCGCGCGCAGGTGGTGCTGCCGCCCACCAACTCGGTGACGCTGGCGAAAAACGCCCTGGCCGATATCCCAGTCGGCGGCAAGACGCCGCTCTCGGCGGGTCTCTACCTGGCGCTGCAAGTCTTCCGCCAGGAGAAGATCGCCCACCCGGATGTGATGCCGCTGATGATCCTGCTCACCGATGGCGCGGGCAACGTCTCGATGACGAATATCCCGCCCCAGGAAGAAGCGCATCGCATCGCGGACCAGATCAAACACGGCGAGATTCGCAATGTGACGATCAACATGGAGCACGTCTCGTTTGACCAGGGTCTCGCGCAGGAGCTGGCCTTTCACCTGGGTGGCCCATGTCTGACGCTGGCCGAGCTGCACGCCGAAGCCCTGTATAATGCCGTCAAAGACGAACTGGGGCATGTGACTTGATATCCTCCGGGGCGTGCTGCGGTGCGCCCCGTTTCCACCGGGCTGACGCCCAGGACGACCCGCGCGTGAATACAACTGAATCCTCTATCGACTGGCGCGGTGTCGCCATGATCCTGATCGGCGCGTTCTGCTTCAGCCTGGCGATCCCCTTCATACGCTGGACCGACGGGCTGAACACGCAGACGCTGGCCTTCTTCCGGGCGCTGTTCGGCTTCCTGTTTCTCTGCCTGCTGATCCCGCGCAACCGCGAGCCGATCCGCTTCGCCGCCTACCGCCCGCAGATGCGCACGCTGTTCGTGCTGGGCCTGCTGGTCAGCATGACGGTCGTGCTGTACACCTATTCGATCCAGCACACCACGGCGGCGAACGCGGCCCTGCTGGTCAACTCCGCGCCGATTTACGTGGCCGTGCTGGGACCGCTGGTGCTGCGCGAGCCGCTGGCGCGCTATACGTGGCCGAGTCTCGTGTTAGCGGTGGTGGGGACGATCTTCGTTTCGAATCCGGCGCACCTGACGTTGAAGTCCGACGCGCTGACCGGCATCATCACCGGGGCGCTGTCCGGTTTCACCTACGCCATCGTCATGCTGATCAGCCGCTCGCTGCGCGGACGAATCACCGGCCTGACGCAAACGTTGTGGTCGAATGGACTGGTCGCGTTGGTGCTGCTGCCGTGGGCCGTGCGCGCACCGGTCGATACGGTGCTCGATAACCTGCTGCTGCTCATTCCGTTGGGCGTGTTTTCGCTGGGGTTGTCGTACCTGCTCTACTTCCAGGGCTTGCAGCGGCTCAGCGCGCAGGTGGTGAGCGTCGCGGCGCTGTTCGAGCCGGTCAGCGGGGCGTTCATCGGGCTGCTGTTCTTCGCGGAAATTCCCAACCTGCTCGGCTGGATCGGCGGCGCGATGATCCTGGCGAGCATCCTGCTCATCACGCGCGAATAAGATCGCGCCGCGAATGGAGTCCTATTCCGCCGGAGCGGGAGCCGCCAGCGGTAACCTGGATTCGCGGCGCAGCGCCCGCGCGTATAGCCACAACACCGGTGACAGCACCACCCCACTCGTGACGATCGCCGCCCGAATCGAGAAGACTCGCCCGATCATGCCGATCACCGGTCCGCCGCCCACCTGGCTGATGGCGTCCACCTGGCTCATCATCGAAAACACAGTCGCGCGCACGCCGGACTCGATGTGCGGTGTGATCCACGCGGTCAGCAGCGGGCCGGTCGTGCTGCGAAACGTACGAAATGCCAGGTACGCCGCCAGCGCTACCCCGACATGACCCGCCAGCGCGAACAGCAGAATCGCCGCGATCATCAGCCCGCTGAGCGCGAACAGCGTGCGCAAGACGCGCGGCTGGTTGGCCGTGTCCAAGCGCCGTCGGACGATCTCCGTGCTGATGACCGACAGCCCCCTCGCGGCGGCGGCGATGATGCCGAACCACACCACCGGCTTGAGATCGCCCGCCAGCGGCAGGGTGTAGTCGCGCAGCAGGTGCGCCGTCCACAGGCGGTCCAGCCCTTCGCTGTACAGCCCGTAGAAGATCGCGACGCCCACGAAGGTCAGCAGCACCGTCCTTCCGCGCACCAGCCGCACCCCCGCGCGGAAAGTATGCGCCATGCTGCGCCACGTTTCGCGTTCCTCCGCTCGCACGGGGTGAAAACCGTCTTCGGGCATGATGGCGACCAGCACGCCCACCAACCCCACGAATAACAGCCCGCCCAGCACGATCGGCAGCCGGATCGACAGAGTGCCGAAACCGACGCTGAGCGGAATCCCGACCAGCCCGGCGATGGCGCCCACCTGCGCGGCGCGCATGAACGCCTGCCCGGCGCGATCTTCCCCGATCTCGTCCGCGATCCAGGCTTCCGTCGCGCCGCTGGTAAACGTATAGCCCACGCCCCATAGCACCTGCGACATCAGCACCGCTTCGAAACGCGGGATCGAGCCTTCGACCACGAAGCCCAGCCCGATCAGCGTGTAGCCGATCAGGATCGACAACCGGCGGCTGTAGAGGTCGGCCACGATCCCGGTCGGCACCTCGCATACGAAGATGATCCCTTCCAGCAGCGTGCCGACCAGCACCAGTTGCAGCGGGTTAAGTTCGATCACCGTGACCTGATAGACCATGTTCACGGTGAAGACCAGCGTGAAGAACAGCGACGCCGCCCCTTCGATCAGGAGATAGATGCGGTACGCGTCACGGCGTGAGGCAGGATAAATCAACCTGAAATCTCCTTCAAGGGGCCGAATGGCTATCAGCGATCAGCGTACCACCACATCCCACGGGTTACCCCGTTACGGCAGCGTAATCGCACATTGTCCTGTGCCGCCCGCGCACGTTTGCAGCACGGCACCGTTCCATTCCACGTCGAAATCGCCACTCGTCCAGAAGAGACGGTCCGGCGCCACGTTGATTACTCCGCGCTGAATGCGGCAGGCGGACGGTGGATTGAGCGTTGACGGTTCCGACCAGGACCATTCCTGCAAACAGTCTCCGGCAGGAAACGCGCTGAGCGATCCCGACAGCCAGGGGGTGTTCCAGGTCGTCGCTGGCACGCGGTGATCGCCCTGGACGAGGACCAACGGCGTGAGATCGAGCGCTTTGCCCGACGTATTGACGATCGCCAGCGAGTGCGCGTCGTAGATCAGCGTGATGGCCGGTTTCGCGGCGGTGGTCGCGCTGGGCTTAGGCGTGGTGCTGGGCGGTGGTGTGGCCGTGACCGCGCCACCCGCATTCGCGACGGGGGTCGCCTGCGCGACGGCCTTGGTGGGTGACGGTATGGCGCTGGGCGCACGGGTAGGCGTCGCGCTGGGCGCGGGCGTCGGCGTCAGTGTAGGTGCCAGCGACGCCGTGGAAATACTACCCGGCAGCAGCACGGCATCGGTGGTTGTGTTGACCTCGCTCAAGGTCATCTGTTTGCCGTCGGTATACGCCACGAAAAAGTGTTCTCCGGCGTTGTCGGGTAAGGGCAGCGTCAACGCCCAATCTTGCCAATTGCGATCCAGAGGGCGGCCTTCGGAATCGAACACGCGGACCTTGTCCGCGCTGTAAATCCAGGTGTCGCCCAGGGCGGCCCCGGCGAACTTTTCGTTGGAGAGGTAGATCAGCCCGGCTTGCGCATCGACCAGCGCCGGCAGGATATTGGGCTCACCGCCAACGGTCACGATGAACAGGTGCCCGAATTCATTCGGCACGATCGCCACGCCCACTTCGCGGTAAGATGGATTCTGGATCGTGTTGCGGTGGATGGTCGACCCTTTCCACCACGTGATCGCTGCGTCCACATTGTGCCCGGCGTAGGCGACTTCCTCCTCGTCGATCTGCTCCGCGCGGCCGTAGATCGGCCAGCCCGCGCTGCGCGCGCGGTCTTTGGGGTAGTCGCCGCTCGGTCCGGCGTGAATGTCATCCGGCAGACTGGGCAGCGTGCTCAGGTAGCTGGCCTGCTGCATGGCCAGCGCGTCGAGCTGCGCGTTGGGCTTGAACGGCCAAAGACCCTGTTCGAGCCGCCACGCGTTGAGCGCCGCGATCATTTCGGTTTTGAGATCGTCGGATTGGCGCGCATGGGTGTTGGGAAGTTGAACAATCAGCACTATCAGGACGAGGACGATCGATCCCAGGCGGCGCATAGTCAAACTCCTTAACGATTCTGTTATATTGAACATGGAAATATTATAAATGTTATTTTGAAAAATGAGGCGCGCAACTCCCACCAGAATCAAAAACGCCGGACCCGATGGTCCGGCGCGCGTCTGTCAGCCTGCGATCAATTGGAAAACAGAACGTCGAGGAACATCCCCAAGTCGTCTTTTTCGCCCAGCATCCGCAAGTTGAAAATCTCGGTATAGCCGCACACCTCGCACGAGACGAACGCGTAGCGGTAGGGCTGGAAATCAAACCAGCGGGTGATACCCGTGCCCGACAGCGCCAACCGTTCCACGTGCCCGCCGCGCTCTTTGCACTTGGGGCATACGAATTTTCTAGCCAACAGGTCCATTACTTCTGACATCGCCGCGTCCTCCTTAGGTGACATGACTTATCCCCATGGTAAGGCGTTTTGGAGCGGCGCAGTCCCTCAATTCTTAGGTATTCGGGGGTACTCCGGATTACAGATCCGGATCGCCAAACGTCGCCAACAACTCGTGCACCCGCGTGGCAATGCGTCCGGCGGAGCGCTCGAGGCTGGCGTTACCCCGTTCGGGCGTGGACGAGACGCGCGGATCGCAGCCGTGCGGAACAGTGCGATCGGGCGTGGGCCATCCGGCGAAGGTGTCACCGTTCACGATGGCCCAGTCGGCAAACAACAGCGGATCCGATGCTGGAGGGAGCGTCGAAAGATCGACGGAGTCGGGATGGAGCGCCATCATCAGCGAAGTTTCGAGCGCGTCAGCGTGACCGATGGCCTGGTGATCGTCGGCGGCGGGCGCAAAGGCGAGAATATGTTCGACGCGCGCGGCTGTGGCGACCGTGTACTCGGCCGCCAGCCGTTCTAGCACATCCATGTGATTGGTGGCCCCGTGCCCGTTGATGAGCAGAATCAGACGGAAGCCCAGCCGCAGCAACAGGTTAAGCTGCTCGCGCACGATCAGCCCAAACACGTCTTCCGGCGCGTAGAGGCTGGGTAGCGTGTTTGAAGGGAAATCCATCCCGACGATCCACTCATCCCCGTGAAACCCGATGTCGCGCAGCATTTTGGGCTGGCGCTCGCGTTCCGTGCCCCAATAGAGGGTGGGCATCACCACGCCGCCCGCCATCTGCGCGGCGCGGATGGAGACGGCTTCGGCGTGCAGCGGATCGGTGCCCAACGGCAGGTGCGGCCCGTGCCATTCCAACGGGCCAAGCGGTTGGTATAACACCGGACAGCGTCCACGCTCCGCGATGATCTCGGCAGGGCGCAGCCGAGCAAACGACACTGTGCGCATCGCGCTATCCTTCCTCCTCGTGCGCCGTGATGGAGTACGGTCACTGTATGGCGCGCGGGACTGGTTTTGCTAAAGGTGCTAGATATCCCCGTGTGCTTTGTACCACGCGTAAGCGTCGTGCAGGCTTTGCTGGATCGGGATGCGTGGCTCGCCTAGCTCACGCCAGGACTTCTGGCAGTCGAAAAATATCATGTGCGTGCTGAGTCGCAGCTGGTTGCCTTCGATGGGCACCGGGACCCCAAAGCGGCGCAGCGCGTCTGCGATCGGCGCGATGATGAAGAGCGCCCACGCCGGCAGCGTGTAAGCGCACATGGGCCGCCCCACCGCTCCGGCAATCAGGCGCATCCACGCTTTGTGCGTCAGATCGACCGCGCCCAGCAGGTAGCGCTCGCCGGTGCGCCCACGCTCAGCGGCGGCGACGTGGGCTTCGGCCACGTCGCGCACGTCGATGACGGTCACGCCGCCCGGTGGCATGGTGGGCGGGACCTTTCCGCGCGCATATTCGATCACGACGCTGCTTGAAATCTGGTTGAGATCGCCCGGCCCGATGATCACGGTCGGGTTGAGGATCACGCAGTCCAGCCCGCGCCGGATCGCTCGGAAGACTTCGGCCTCGGCCAGAAATTTGCTGTGACCGTAGGGCGTGAGATGCTGGTCATAGTTGAAACGCACGGACTCATCCACCGGGCGCAGATCGGTGCGGTAACCGACCGCGGCGGCGCTGCTGGTGACGATCACCCGCTGCACGCCGCTCGCTTCTGCGGCGCGCAACACGTTGCGCGTGCCTTCCACGTTGATCGCGTAGATGCGCGCGGGATCGCTGCGCCAGTAGTCCGCCACGGCGGCGACGTGGAACACCCAATCCACACCTTGCATGGCCGCCAGCAGCGAGTCGTAGTCCATCACATCCCCGACGGCGTGTTCGCAGTCGATGTCGCCGACGGCGTCCAGGCGGCTGGTGGCGCGGCGCAGAATACGCACTGTGCAGCCGTGTTCCACCAACGCGCGGGCGACATGCGACCCCACGAATCCAGTTCCCCCGGTGACCAGCGCCGTCGTCATAAGCTGTTACTCCGAATGATCTGCCGAAGCTGTGCGGTACGCGGTGTACGCTAGACCAGAAAATCCCCGCTCCGGATCAGCGTTTCGCCATCGACAATTAGCGTCGGATCGCCGATGACGCCGTCCAGATGGATCGGTGCGCGATTTTGCCCACCGTAAGACTCCAGGGCGTTATGCCCGATAGCGATGTGGACCGTCCCCAGGACTTTTTCGTCGGTGAGAACATTGCCTTGCAAGCGCGCGTTCGGGTTGGTGCCGATGCCCAATTCGCACACCACGCGACAGCCTTCACCGTGCGTTTTACGCTCGCCATCCTGGATGATTTCCAGCAGACGTTGGGCCTCGTGCCCGCCGTCGATCGCGCTCACGCGCCCGTGCTCGACCGTGAGCCGGATCGGCTCGTCGATCAGGATGCCGGGATAGGATTTATCGACCACAAAGACGCCACTGGTCCGATCTTCAATGGGCGACACATAGCATTCCCCGGCGGGCAAATTGCCGTGTTCGCGCGGGCGGTGAAACAATCCGGTGTCGCGCATGACTTTGCGTCCGCTGATGTCCAGTGACAGGTCCGTGCCCAACGGTGTCGTGATGCGCACCTGGGATCGCCCGTCCAGTTGGTCGCCCAGGCGATTGGTCAGTGCGGCGATCGCGCTGTAATCGGCGCTCAATTCGTGATCGAGCATGCTGTGAGTGATCATCGGGCCAGATGCAAAACGAGCGTTCCCGGCTTCGACCGCCTCGACCATTTCCAGGGCGCGCGGCGTTTCGATTTCAGGATTGCGCCGGTGTTCGAAGATCAGGACCACGTCCACGGCAGTAGCGAGATGGTACAGCGCCGCCGGGTAGTGGGGTAGCGGGCGCGTGGCATCTGCGAGGGTATACGACCACATCTCCCCAACGCCGATTTCTGTGATTCGTTCGACAAGCTGCTGGCGCATGATCGCCATCGGCTCATCGGTGATCAAAAGCACTTTTTCGCCGGGTTGGATCGCCATACACACATCGACAATATTGTGCACCCAATGCGGGTAGGTCATGCGGACTCACTTTCTTGCGCATTCAAAACTGGTAATAGGCCACAGTATACCGCACGGCGCGCCGAAGGGCAGCAAAAAGCCGCCAGTGCGATGGTTTCGACTGGCGGCTGCTGGCTGCCAACGGTGTCGCGATCGCGTTCAGGGCAGATTGTGCGCCGCGAAGAACTCCCAGATGACCTCGCCCGCGGTGATGTCAGTGTTGACGCTGCCCGCGAACGACGGATCGAGCCGTCCTGGCACGCCCGGAATATTGTGCCCGCCGTTTTCGATTACGTAATACAGCACTTCGGAGTTGTCCGCGCAGCCGCCAATCGCGTAGCGGTAAACCTGCGTCACGGGGTTCGGCTCACTGGAGGGGATCAAGGTGTAGTCGATCTGCTGGGGATCGCACTGGTCGTGTACCGCCCAAAACGCGACCGTGTCCGGCACGGACAGCGCAATCTGAACGCCGCCGTACTCCGATCCATTCCAGGGCACGCTGATATCCGCCGTGCCGTGCATGAGCAGAATGGGGACCGGGGGCGTATCGGCGCACAGGTCTTGGAAGCGCGGAAACAACGACGCGCTGATCGACGCGAAGGCCGCGAAGCGTCCAGCGCCGTCACAGGCGGCGCGCTGCGTCATGAAGCCGCCGTTGGAAAAGCCCGTGACGTACAGGCGGCTCTGGTCGATGGCCAAATCGCGCGCGAGATCATCGATCAGCACGGAGAAGAAGGCCGTGTCGTCGATGCCGTTGGTGCGGTAGCCCGGCGTGCCGAGCGTGTAATTCCATTCGCGGCCCACCTCGCCTGCCCCGACCGGCGATCCGTCCGGGTAGACGACGATGAAGCCGTGCTCGTCTGCCACACGGTTGAGGTCCGAGACGTACGCCTGGCCCGCCGCGTTGCCGGGTCTGCCGTGCAGCATCAGGACGACCGGCTCCGGTTCGGTAGGATCGTAGGTGGGCGGGACGTACACCAGGTAGCTGCGCGCGGTCTGGTCGTACAACTCCTCGACGGGCCGCGTCACGAGGGCGTCGGGCAGCGTGCCGTCCATGAAAAAACGCGTGACGAGGTCCGTCGCGTCGATGCCGAACTGGTTCAGGACGTAATCGCCCACGCGCGGCCAGTTGTTCTGCACGCCGTCCGGCAGGTAGAGCGCGACGTGGGAGTTGCCCGCGCAGGTGTCGTAGCGGATCGCGCCCTCGTCCACTGACCCGCCGACCGCGTCCAGGTCGCAGCCGTCGCGCCCCGCCCAGAACGCGGCGGTGTCCTCCGCGCCGAGGATGCGCAGCGTCACGCCGGTTTCGTCATCGGTGACGCTGCGCCCTTCGACCGGATTCTCGACGTGATCGCGCCCGTGCAGAATCAGCATGGGGACCGGCTGCACGGGGTCCGGCGTTGGACCGCACTGCTGGGTATGGAATTCCCAGGTGAGCGCGCTCACTACGGCGACTCCCGCCAATCGATCTGGGATGGCGCACGCCAGGCGGTAGGCCATGTCGCCGCCGGTACCGAAGCCGGTCAGGTAGACGCGCGCCGGATCGATCGGGTAATCGGCGGCGAGCGTATCGATCAGCGCGCCGATGAACCCGACGTCGTCCGGCGTGGGCAGCAGCAGGCTCACCCCGGCATCCTGTTCCCCGTCGTTCCAGCGCAGGTCGAGGCTGTTGGGGTAGGCCGCGATGAAGCCGCGCGCCTCGGCGGCGGCGTCCAGCCCGGTGAGGGCGCGCATGGCCTGGCCGGACGACGCGAACGGGTGAAGCGCAATCACCAGCGGAACCGGCTGATCGGCGTCCGCGAGCGCGGCGGGTACGGTCAGCGCGTAGGAGCGCTCCACGCCGTCCACCGTCAGGCGGAATTCGCCGCCGGTTTGGGCCGCCGTGTGGTGCGTACCGGCTGGGCCAATTGCGGCGATCAGCGCCGCGATCAAAATCAGGCTGAACCGTCGGGGGAAGCGGAGTTGAGGGGTGTGCCGCATGATCCATCCTTTGCTGCTCATAACGAACGAGTGGTGATGGTAGATTGGGATCTTGCACCACGTTATACGAGCGCAGGCGCGCAGGGTGGTTACGGGGAGGACGCGATCAGCGCCGCAGCCGCCAGTCGAGCGCGGTCCAGCGCTGGGCCACCTTGTCGTTGCGCACGGCGATGGCGATCGCTTTGCGCGACCCGACCAGCACCACCACCTGCCGCGCGCGCGTCACGGCGGTGTAGAGCAGGTTGCGCTGGAGCATCATGTAATGCTGGGTCATGACCG
Organism: uncultured Chloroflexia bacterium; assembly: GCA_963826505.1. Lineage (GTDB taxonomy): Bacteria > Chloroflexota > Anaerolineae > Aggregatilineales > Aggregatilineaceae > CAWGXG01. Next base: position 502,722 of record CAWGXG010000007.1, on the reverse strand, counting down.
GCAGCACCACGCACGGGTATTCGCTGCCCTGCGCGCGGTGGACGCTGATGCAGTAGGCGTGCATCAGCTCGTCGGCTTCGGCGAAATCGTATTTCACCTGCCGCCCGTCCACGTCCACGATCATGATCTGGTTGGTCATGTCGAAGCCGTACACGCGCCCGATGTCGCCGTTGAAGACGTCCTTGTCGTAATTGTTGCGCGTCTGGATCACCTTGTCGCCGGTGCGAAACAGGTGCCCGGCCAGCCGCCGCTCCATAATGCGCCCTTTAGGGTTGGGGTTGAGCCGCTCTTGCAGCGCCTCGTTGAGCGCCGACACGCCGACCGGGCCGCGATACATCGGCGCGAGCACCTGGATATCCCGCACCGGGTCGAAGCTGAAACGGCGGGGCAGGCGCTCTTGCACGATCTCGATCAACAGCTCGGCGGCGCGTTCGGGCTCGTCGGCGGGGAACAGGAAGAAATCGCTGCTCTGGTTGGACGTATCGGGCTGTTCGCCCCGGTTGATGCGGTGGGCGTTGCGAATGATGTGACTGGTTTCCGCCTGCCGGAAGATCACGTCCAGGCGCGTCACCGGCCCGACTCCGCTCTCGATCATGTCGTGCAGCACGTTGCCCGCGCCGACGCTGGGCAGTTGGTCGATGTCACCCACCAGCAGCAGGTGTGTGTCGGGCCGCAGCGCCTTGAGCAGGCTGTACAGCAGCATCAGATCGATCATCGAGGCTTCGTCCACGACGATCATGTCCGCGTCGAGCGGGTTATCCTCGTTGAAGGTGAAGCCGCGTTCCGCCGGACTGAAGCCCAACAAGCGGTGCAGCGTGCGCGCGGGCTGGCCGGTCGCCTCGCTCAGACGCTTGGCCGCGCGCCCGGTGGGGGATGCCAGCATGAAGCGGTGCCCCGTGCGTTCCAGCACGCCGATCACGGTGCGCAGCGTGGTGGTCTTGCCCGTACCCGGACCGCCCGTCAGCACGCTGATCTTGTGCGTCAGCGCGGAACGCACGGCCTCGGCTTGCTGCGGTGTGAGCGTCACTGGCCCGCCGACAGCCGCCGCGCGCAGCAGGCCATCCCAGTCGGCGCGCAGCAGGTCTGACAGGCGGCTGGCGGGCGCGTCACTCAGTCCGCGCAAGCGATCCGCTGCGCCTTTTTCGCTGTAATACATGGGTGGCAGGTAAACCGCTTCGACCTGTTCCAGCCCTTCTGGCACCGGCACGACTTCGAGTATCACGTCCTTACGGGTCGCCATCTGGCGCAGCCCGGTTTCGATTGCGTCCGGCTCTACCTGGAGCAGTTCGACGGCGCTTTCGACCAGCGCGTCACGTGGCAAAAAAACGTGGCCGTCATTGGTAGCCGTGTCGAGCGCGAAGGCGATGCCTGCCCGGATGCGTTCGGCGGAATCGGGCGGCAGGCCGAGATCTTGCGCGATTTTGTCGGCGGTGCGGAAGCCGATCCCGAAGATGTCGGCGGCCAGCCGGTACGGATCGCGGCTGACGATGGGGATCGCTTGCTCGCCGTACTGCTTATAAATGCGCACCGCCAGACCGCTGCTGACGCCGTGCCCCTGCAAAAAGAGCATCACTTCTTTGATATGCTGCTGCTCGACCCATGCGCGGCCGATCAACCCGGTGCGATGCTTGCCCACGCCCGGCACTTCGAGCAGGCGGCCCGGCGTGCGATCCAGCACGTCAAGCGTCTCCACGCCGAAGTGATCGACGATGCGCTTGGCCGTGACCGGCCCCACCCCTTTGACCAATCCGCTGCCCAGGTAGCGCCGGATGGCCTCGGCGCTGGCGGGGCGGACCTGTGTCACGATCTCCGCGCGGAACTGCCGGCCGTGCTTGGGGTGATTCGTCCATTCGCCCTGCAAACGCACGCTTTCGCCGGGCTGGACTTCCGGCATAGTGCCGACGACGGTCACAAGCTGGTCGCGGCCCAGCATAAGCTGGTTGGGACGCAGGCGCAGCACGCAGTAGTTGGTTTCTTCGCTGTAGTACGTGATGCGCTCCACGGAGCCGACCAGGGTATCGGGCGCATTGGGGACCATAGGCTTGACTCGCGATCACGATAATTGATCTGTTGTTGGTAAATTCATTCTACCGCAGCACTCGCGTGTTCTCCATGCGTTGGTTGTAACTCCTTCTTACTCGTGCTCTGAAAATGCGTTTTTTGACCGGGAACGGGGCTGGTGTATACTGAGATGGGCAAACTTGCGTGCTTGAATTATCCCATTGACCGTTCAGCTCGGTTGACCGCCGAAACGTCGGATAAGGAGGCAAACGTGGTGCGACGGGGTAGTATTCTTCTTGTGGTTTTTGCAGGCATAATGCTTTTAGCCGCCGGGTGTCAGGGCCGGGTGAGCACGATTGAGCCTACGCCGACCAGCATCGAATTCGCGACGCAACAGGCCATGCTGCCCACCAACACAGTCCCGCCCAGCGCTACGGCGACGCCTATCCCCGCCACGCGCACACCAACGCCGACGGTTCCGCCCACCGACACGCCCGCGCCGACAGATACGCCAGTTCCGACCGACACTCCGACGCTTACTCCGTCTCTGACGCCGGACACCGCCGCGACGGAAGCGGTCGAACAGACACAAGCCGCCGTGGTCGCGGCAGCGGTTGAAGCCACCCTGGCTGCCCAGCCGACGGCTACCTCGCTGCCCACCAGCACGGCGACCGATACGCCGCTGCCTCCGACCGATACAGCGACGGTGATCCCGTCGCCGACGGTCGATAGCATCGCGACGATCGCCGCGGGGCAGACGCAAACTGCCGAAGCAGCAGCGGTTGTAGTGGCAGCGGTCGAAGCGACGTTGGCGGCCATCCCGACGAATACGCCGCTGCCGACAGATACGCCCGCGCCGACGCTTACCCCGTCGACGGTGCCGACTTCCGGCGCTGAGGCGACCTTAGAAGCCCAACGCACGCAGCGCGCCGAATTTGCGGCGGCGGTCGAAGCGGCGGCCAGCGCGACATTGGCGGCTATTCCGACCAATACGACAGTCCCGACCAACACACCGACCGACACGCCGGAACCGACCAGCACCTCTACCAACACGCCAGAGCCGACCGACACGCCGACCGTTGTCCCGTCGCCGACGATGGATCGCACGGCGACCGCAATCGCTCGCCAGACACAAACCGCAGAAGCGCAAGCGGTCATCGCGGCAGCAGTCGAAGCGACGCTCACGGCGATGCCGACCAATACCCCCGTGCCGACCGACACGCCAACCCATACGCCGCGTCCGACCAACACCCTGACGCCGACGAACACCCATACACCCACCAGCACGCCGCGCCCGACTAATACTGCGACCGACACGCCGACGGCGATCCCGTCGCCGACGATGGATCGCACGGCGACCGCCGCAGTCCAGCAGACGCAAACCGCGGAAGCGCAAGCGGTCATTGCGGCCGCGGTTGAAGCGACGCTGGCGGCAATTCCGACCAATACGCCGACCGACACGCCGGAGCCGACCAGCACGCCCACCAACACGCCAGAGCCGACCGACACGCCGACCGTTGTCCCCTCGCCGACGACGGACCGCACGGCGACCGCCGCAGTCCAGCAGACGCAAACTGCTGCAGAGCAGGCGGCGATTGCGGCGGCAGTCGAAGCGACGCTGGCGGCTATTCCGACGAATACTCCGTATCCGACCTACACGCCGCTGCCCAGCGACACGCCGACTCCGACAGCCACTAACACGCCGGAGCCTACTAACACGGCGACGAACACGCCTCGCCCGACCGATACACCAACGTTCACGCCGTCCAACACCCCGTCGCCGGTTCCGCCCACCGCGACGGTCACGCCTTCGCTGACGCCGTCCAACACCGCCACGCCAGTTCCGCCCACCGCCGCGATCACGCTCCAACCGTCACCCACCGGGCCGACGCCGGACCTGTTCGCGACGGCGACGGCGCTGGCGGTTCCCAGCGCGACACCCACGCTGCGCCCGGCCCAGATGACTGCCACTCAGATCGTCGCGAACGCGACGACCAGCGCGCAGGCACAGGTCACCATGACAGCGGAATCGCTCGCAATCAATGCGACGCTGACCGCCCTGCCACCTACCGCCACCGTCGCGGCCACGCCTACTGGCGCGCTCGAAAAGACGGCGACGGCCATCGTCATGCAGGCCACGGCCACCGCCCAAGCTCTGACCGTCGAATCTTTCGGGCTGGTGTACGATGTACCGTCCGGCTGGTCCAACCCGGTACGGCAGGACGCGCACGCTCTCACGTTGGGGGATGGCACGGCGCGCATCTACGTCTATCGCGGTGACGCAGCCTACTTTGAAGCGGAATGGGGCATCCCGGCGGAGGAGACCGATCTGGTCGCCGCTGCTGATGCGCTGGCCGCCGCCCTGAACGGGACGGTGCAGCCCTACGGAGGACTGGCTGCGATCCCGGTTTTGTTGGAGCCGCGCAACGGCGCGCAAGGTGTGGTTTACCTGGCCAAGCTGGCCGAGGGCGATTGGCTGATTGTCTCGGCCAACGCACCAGTGGATCAGTTCGAAGCCTATCAGAGCGATGTGTTCGAGCCGTTCATCCTCGGGCTGGAACCGGCGGACGTTGGCGGGCCGCGTCCTACGGCTACTCCTACCGCCACACTCACCCCGATCCCCCCGACGCGCACGCCGACATTGAGGCCGACGCGCACGCCGACCGTCACGCATATCCCGCCCACACCGGCGCCTCCTACGCTCAATCCTGCGCAGTTGACGGCGACACAGCAGGTCGTGGCAGCCACGGCGACGCGAGTGCCGCCGACGCCGAACGCCTTTATTTTGACCTCGACGCAGTTGGCGCTGGACCTGACCAGCACGGCGACGCAGTACGTGTCGCCCGTACCCAGCCCGACTTACACGCGCACGCCGCGCCCGACCTATACACCCACCTTCACGCCGACGAACACGCCCGATTGGGGTGCGACGGCCACGCTCCAGGTTGCCACGGCGACGGCGCAGGCCGCTGCCCAACTTGAGATGACCTACACGCTGCCCGAAGGCTGGTCCGAGCCGGGGATGCGCGACGCCCACACGTTTTATCTCAGCGATGGCACCGCCCAGTTGTTTATATATCAGGGCGACGCAGCCTACTTTGAAGCGGAGTGGGGCATCCCTGCCGATGAAACCGATCTGGCGGCGGCCGCTGACGCGCTGGCCGCACAGGTGAGCGGGACGGTTCAGGACTATGAAGGGCAGGCCGCTATCCCCGTGCTGTTGGAGCCGCGCAATGACACCCAGGGGATTCTGTACCTGGCGCAACTGGCGAATGGCAACTGGCTGCTGCTCTCCGGCGCGGCACCCGCCGACGAATTCGACAGCACGCGTCAGGATGTCTTCGAGCCGTTCATTCTCTCGCTGGATCTTCCGGTGGACAGCGCGACGTCTACCCCTGAGCCGGGCACAGCGTCGGTTGCTTTGATGCCGTACACCAACGACGCCCTCGGCCTGACGTTTGACGCACCGTTTGGATGGGTAGTGTCGCGACCCACAGACATCAATCAGGCCGATCAGGGATCGGCAGGCGTGGTATTTTATTCGAGCGCGGATGACATGCAAGATACGGTTGCCAATACGCTGACCGCTCCGGCGATCGTGGTCTGGCGCGTCACCAATGCGGACATAATCGGAATAGCGGGGGACGCCACGCCGGCCGACCTGCTGGATGCGGCGTTCGGCCTCGCCGATAACACTCTGATCAACGAGGTTACGACGGCCAACTTCCCTGCGGCGCGCACAGTCTCCGAAGACTCCGATGTCTCCGGCGTGGTCTATGCGCTGGCCATCGGCCCTGAGGACTGGGTGATCGTGGTGCTGGGCGTACCCCATGGCAGCGCCAATGCCCGGCTGCTGGATGAGACGATCGTTATGCCGCTGGTGCGCTCGATCGCGCTCCTGGAAATAGAAGAATAAGGTTTACTGAACGCCTCACGGAAATACCACCCCGCGCTGACCCCGGTGCGGGGTTTTTTGTGCCGGTTCCCCGTATTTTTCGGCTGGATTTCATAACTTCATAACCAATGGTCACGGCCCCGCATGTTATAATAAGCGAGCGTCCTGTTCATGGGGAGGTGAAACAGGTTGCTGGCGTCGTCCCAGGAAAAGCTCATAAGGTCGCGCGGGTTGTCACCTGCATTGCTGGCGTTGGTCGCGGTGGGCGTTTTAATCGCGTTGATCGGGGCTGTGACGCTGACGGCTTCGCGCCTGGTCACGGAAACCGTCCGCGATCAGTTTCAATCGCAAGAGCTTCAGATCGCCAGCTCGCTATCGCTGCAAGCCGAAGCTTACCTCAACAGCCTGACGGACGACCTTTCCAGCCTGTCGCTTCAAACCCCTATCCGTTCCACGAGCGCGGTCGATTATGCGGGCGGTGAAGCGCTCATGGCCGAACGCGCCGCCGAATTCCCCGGCGTGATTCGCAGTGTGGTGCGCCTCGATTACCAGGGAAAACCCCGTTTCGGCTGGCCGGAAGACCTCAACGCTAAAATCAGCGCCGGGGAGTCACTCCCCTGGAGTTTGCCGTCGCGGCTGGTCACCCAAACCAGCGGCGGCGACGATGTCCCGCTGGATCTTGAGCTGGTCCAGGCGTCCCACCGCGATTACCCCGACAAGGGCACGTTCCTGTTGATCGCGCCGGTCTATACGCGCCTGATGCACACCGAATACCTCGTGTACGAGCTGGACATGGAGTCGCTGTTCCGCACGGTGTTGGGTGTAGTGACTCTGGACGAGCGCGGCCAGTTGTGGGTGATCAACACCATGAACGAGGTGTTGTTCCAGGCGAATGCCACCATCCCAATCGCGTCCTTGATCGACAAAATCTCGCTGGCCTCGGTGTTTTCGTTCCGCGAGCCAACGCCCGCCCATTATCGGGTCGGGTCAGAGGACCGGCTGGCGGTGATCGTGCCGATCCGCACCGAGGGCCATAATTTCGCGATCATCCTCAGTCGCGACACCAACGCGGCGCTGGAACGGGTGCAGTCCGATCTGCGCCAGATTTTCATCATGGCGGCGGCGACGGTCTTGTTTGTCGCCGCGCTGGCGCTGCTGAGCGTGCGTTATGTCGGGCGCGAGCGTCAGCGCCGTCAGGACGAAATGCAGCGGCGGCAGACCGCGCGTACCCTGCTCGAGATCTCACGCGCGCTCAATTCCACGCTCGACCTGGAAGACGTGCTGCGCAGCATCATGGCCGAGCTGGCCAAGATCGTGCCTTATGACAGCGCCGCGATTATGCTGATGGATCGCTCGCGATTGGTGATCGCGGCTCATCGCGGCGAAGATCTCAACGAACATCAGGATCACGGCGAGCTCACGCTGGACGAAGCCCGTGCCGCCGCCCAGGTGATCCAGACCGGGCGACCGCTGGTCATTCAGGATACCGCCCAGGACGACCGCTGGACAGCGGTGGTGGAAACCAGCCCGATCCGTTCGTGGATGGGCCTGCCGCTGCGCGTGCGCGAAAAAACCGTCGGCGTGCTCAACATCAACAGCCATACTGTCGCCCATTTCAACCCGGAGGCGATCGAGCTGGCCGAAGCGTTCGCGGATCAAGCCAGCGTCGCACTGCAAAACGCGCGCCTGCACGATTTCGAGGTCAAACAGATCGATCAGGAACTGTCTATCGCGCGCGACATCCAAACCAGCCTGATGCCCTCTGCCGCACCTGTGCTCGACCAGTTGGCGATCGCGGCGTTTTCGGCCCCGGCCCGGCAGGTGAGCGGCGATTTCTTCCAATATTTGCCCATGCCCAATGGGCAGCTTGGTGTTGCCGTGGGCGATGTCAGCGGCAAAGGCATTCCCGCCGCGCTGCTGATGGCGGTCATTACGACGGCCATGCGCGACGAGATCGCGCGCAACGCGCGCCCCGCGGATTTGCTCAATGCGCTGAACGATCGTCTGCTGGACCGTATGAAGTCCGCGCATGTCAACAGTGCGCTGATGGTCGGCATTTTCGACGCGCCCACGCGCCATTTCGAGCTGTCCAACGGCGGGATGGTACAGCCCTATCTGTTCGATGGCAAGAGCTGGCAGTTCGTGCCGGTGGGTGGCTACCCGCTTGGCCTGTCGCAGCGGCTCGCCTACGAGTTTAAGACGATCACGCTGGCCCCCGGTGCGCTGTTGGTGATGCTGACGGATGGCGTCGTCGAGGCGCAAAACACGGCGGGCGAGTTCTTCGGGTTCGAGCGTCTGGAAACGCTGCTGAATGCGCTCCCGGCTGATATTACGCCCCAGGCCGTGATCGACCGCATCATGGCGACGCTGCGCGACTATCTCGGAGGCGAGGAACCGCAGGACGACATCACGATTCTGGTCATCCGGTCGCAAGAGGTCGTGTCCGAAGTCAAAACAACACAGCCAGACGAGGCGCAACCCGTCTCTCTGGCTTCTGAGGTACTGGCATCCGACAAAGGGGGATTTGAGGATGAGTGAGTGCCATGCGCGGCATGTGGTTAGGCGGAGAATGTACGGGCTGGTCAGTCTCGCGCTGATCGTGTTGTTCGGCCTGTCCGCCTGCGGGAACGACGACAAGTCTTCGTCCGGCAGCGCGACAGCGACGCCACCCGATCAGGCCAGCGCGACTAATCCGGATTGGAAGCTGGGCCTGGTGACTAACGTGGGTGGCACGGTGTCGGATGGCGGATTTAGCGAGAGCGCCCACAAAGGCGCGCTGCGCGCCGTAGACGTGTTTCAGCTCGATTATGCTTACGCTATTTCGAAAGACGAAAACGATTATGCGATCCAGCTCGATCGCCAGATCGCGGATGGGCGCAATATCATTGTGACGGTGGGCTACCCGATGGAGGCCATCACGTTGGAGTATGCCCGCGCCCACCCCGACGTGTATTTCATCGGCGTGGATCACAGTTACGCCGGAGAAGAGATTCCGCCCAACCTGATCGGGCTGAGCTTCGCCGAAGACGAAGCCGCGTTTATCGTGGGCGCGCTGGCCGGGCTGATGACCCAATCGGATGTGGTGGCCGTGATCGGCGGCATCGAGATTCCGCCGGTGGTGCGGCTGGCCGAGGGCTTCCGCAATGGGGCGCAGTATGTCAACCCGGACGTGCAGGTGCTGATCACTTATACCGGCGCATTTGATGATGCGGCGCTGGGCACGTCCACCGCCACCGACTTCATCGCCCATAAAGCCGACGTGATCTTTGGCGCGGCGGGCAGCACCGGGTATGCGGGCATCCAATACGCGGCGCGTCAGGGCGTGTGGGTGGTAGGTGTGGACCAGGACGAATGGCGTACGAATTTCCGTGAAGGCTCGATCGAGGGGTCTGAACGCATATTGACCAGCGCGATCAAACGCGTGGATAATGGTGTATACCAGGCGGTGGCCTCGATCATCGATGGGCAGCCGATCAGCGGGGTGGCGGTGCTGCGCACGCAAGATTGCGGTGTCGGCTATGCCCCGTTTCACCAGGCATCCGATCAGATTCCTGCCCAGGCCCAAACTACGCTCGAAGCGATCTGGCGCGCGCTGGCGGCTGGCACGCTCTCGACCGGCGTCGGCGAGGGCGCTGTTGCGCCGGATCCGCTTAAGGCGGGGACGCTGCCCGCCGTGCCCGCTGATGCGCCGTATCCGGCAGATTGCGAAGCCTGAGGCATCGCCGGTGGGGGGAACCGTATGGTGAGACAAGGGAAATATCATGGAGTTATACAAGATGCGCGCCGGACATGCTGGCGGCACAGGGACTCAATGCCGGTCCGGCAGTGGAGGCTGAACGCATGACGATGGCGGCTAATTTGGGTAGCTCTATGCCTCTGCGGGGGGGCAGCGCGGCGGTGGGTTACGAGTCATCCTTCGCGAAGCAAGTGGAATTACACTTGCCGAGTATTCTCGGTTATGAAAAAATAGCGCGCAGTGCCGTTGAAACCATTGCCGAACAGATGGAGTTTGATCTGGACCGGATCGAAAATCTTAAGACGGCGGTCGCGGAAGCCTGTATGAACGCGATCGAGCACGGCAACGGCTTCGATCGCACGCTGTTTGTAACGGTAAAAATGCGCATTTTGCCGGATAAGCTTGAGATCCGGGTGATCGACATCGGCCAGCAATCGCTGCCGGTAGCTCTACCGGAACCCGGCGGCAACGGGTCGGTGCGCGGATGGGGAATGTTTTTTATTAAGAATCTTGTGGATCAGATGGAGATCGTCCGGCTACCTGACGGGGGAAACCAGATCGCTATGACCCTCTATCTCACACCTCAAAACGGTGGACATTCAGAGTCCGAACCATCCAGACCGGCGGACGCTCCGCGTGAAGCGGACGCGCCAGCGGAGACGCCTGCGCCAGACGAGGACGAGCCCAAGTCGGTGCAGGTAGTGACGCCTCAGCCGGTAGAGATTCAACCGGCGGAAGATCGTCCCAAAGCCGTCCAGCCGGTTGCGCCCCGTCCGGTTGAGATTCAGCCAGCGGAAAGCAAGCCCACGGCTATCCAACCCGTGGAGGTGCCGCCGCGCGGCGTGCAGATTGTTGAGGACCGTCCCAAGGAGATACAGCAGGTAGAATCCGCGGATGGCCCAGCGGTAGATGGCGACCCGGCCCCATCGCCAGAAAGTTGAGGTCAGCATGGGCAAAGAAGTGAATCATCGCCTGAATGAGGTCATTGGGTTTATGGATTTCCCGCGCGATGTGACCGCCCAGACGCGCGAAACCGCGTATGACGCCTATAACATGCTGGCCCGTGCTAAGGTCCGGGCGATCGGGTTTAATTTTGAGGAAAGCGATTACCTGAACAGCGCCGGAATCGGCCTGATTATCAGCCTGGTGGAAGACGCGGTGCAAGCTGAGCGATCGGTGTACGCCTGGGGGCTGTCGGCACATTACCGGAAGTTGTTCGGCATGGTCGGCCTGACGGATCGGCTGACGCTTGTCGCCAGTGAAGCTGAAATGCTGGAACGCTGCCTCGCGTAACCGATCGCGTGATCAGGCTGTTGTGGTCGATGCCATGACCTGCCTCCGATTGGAGCGCGGGTCATTTTGTTGGGGCGTTCAAACCGCTGACAATTTTGCCCACCCTTGGCCACAGTTGGACCAGGACGCCAAGTGCTGTTATGATCAGGCCGGAAAATATGGGTGGTATTTTTAGGAGAATGAAAACGTATGACGCAAAATGTCAATGACGGTGTCCCCGCCGATGCGCCGGTTGAAGAACGGCTACGCGGCTTGATCGAGAACCTCTCATCCTATATCGAGTTCTATCACGGGGGATGGTGCCGTCTGGTGTCGTTTGATGGCACGGTAGCGCGCGTGGAGCTGGGCGGGGCGTGCGAAGGCTGCCCGCTGTCGCTCAATACGCTGCACGGCTGGATCGCCGGGACGGTGCGCCAGTTCTTCCCGCAGATTGTCATCGAGGAAGCGACGCCCGCAGAATAGCCCGGCGGGCACACTTCCCGACGCCAACGCTCTGCCGGGTGGCAGGGCGTTATTTGTTTATGACTCGGTCTGGCTCATCTACGCGGCACGCCGGAGCACACGATGAAATATTGGGGCATGTTTTGGGGACTCGGCCTCATCTGGGGGTCGTCGTTTTTGTTGATCAAAGTGGCGGTGGACGATCTCGGTCCGCTGCCGCTGGTATCGGTGCGGATCGGGCTGGCGGCGTTGGTGATGGCCGTCTATCTGCGCGCGACGCACCGTCACTGGCCCACCAATCGCCGCGAGCGCGCGGCGCTGATCTTCGTCGGCGTGATGAATACCGCCGTGCCATTTTCGCTGATTACCTGGGGCGAGCAGAATATTGACAGCGGGTTAGCCACCGTGCTTGACGCGACCGTGCCATTGTTCACGCTGGTCTTCGCGCATCTGGCGCTGGCCGACGAGCGCATCTCGCCGCAAAAGGTTGCCGGACTGTTGATGGGCTTCGCCGGAGTGGCCCTGCTCGCGCTGCGCCACACCGATTCCGCCAGTCCCAACACGGTCAGCGGCCAGTTGGCTGTCTTGACCGCGTCGGCCTGCTACGGGCTGTCGGCGGTCGTCATCCGGCGCTATCTGCGCGGCGTGGAACCGCTCACCGTGGCGGGCGGGTCGTTGATGGTGGGTGGTACGCTCATCGTCACGGTGACACTGCTCACGGCCAGCCTGCCCGCTCTGGGCGATCTGCACCTGAAGCCGGTCCTGGCTGTGATCGTACTGGCGCTCATGAATACGGTGATCGCCTATTTCTTCTTCTTCCAGCTCATCGCCAACTGGGGCGCGACCCGCACCACGCTGGTCACGTATGTGATGCCGCCCATTGGGCTGACGTTGGGCGCGCTGTTTCTTGACGAGGTCATCGACTGGAAGATCGTAGCCGGGGCGGCGATGATCCTGGGTGGGATCATCGTGGTCAACTGGCGTGGGCGGCGTTCGGTAGTACGCCCGGCGGCGATCCAGGAACGCGCATGAATCTCACGGCGCTGCTGTTCTATGGGGGGTTCTTCGCGCTGCTGGCGGTGCTGATCGTACGTGGGATGCGCAACGCGCGCAGTTTTCGCCGGGCGCGCGCGCTGCTGGCCCAGATCAACACGCAAGACCCACCCGCTTACGGACTCCAGTCGGACGGTCTGCCGTTTTGGGTTGTATCGGTCGGGGTACCGTCGACGCAGCGGGCGCGGGCGTGGCTGGCGCGCACCATGACGCGGCCCCGCGCGCAACCTGCACTCACCAATACGCCTCAGAATGAATCCCCCCGGCGATCCTGTGTCGCCGCCATCCACGCGGACCGGCTGGTGTTCTACCCGCTGGACGCGCTCGAACAGCCGCAGGTGTTCCCGTTGGAGCGGCTGCGCTGGTTCGGGCGTCCGAAAAAATACCATTACGGCAAAAACGACATGTGGCTGCATTTTGAGATGGCGGGCGGCTGGCAGGTGATCTGCCTGCAACTGTACCGCACCACCATGCAAGCCCTGGTCCGCGCGCTCAAAGAAGTCGCGCCGCCGGAACTCGTGACCGCCTACCGCCGCCGCCGACCCTATGTCCACTTCGGCCCGGCAGACGCGCAGCCCGCCCAACAGGACATCCTCGGCGCGTGGACGCTGGGCGCGCCGCTCAGCCTGTACCTGATGCCGCTCGCATCTGGTGGTGATGCAGGGCGCGGCAGTCCAGCGCACGATCGCGCTTGATACGGTGCAGTCCATCAGCGCGATCCGGCGCTTGGACCAACCGCAAGCGGCGGGGCTGGTGCGCTTCGAGGTTGGTGATGAGGCGCTGGCCTTTGCGCTGGACGCTTACGAAACGTTCGCCGCCGCGCTCGCCGATGCGGCCAAGCGCACGCTCGAAGACCCGGTCCAGTGGCAGCGCAAAAAGAAAAAACCGGGCTATGCGGGTCTTTTGGTCGATCTGGATGATGACGAGGACGCTTAGTTAGCGACGATGACAAGCAGTCAGCGCGTATACCTTACATAAAGCGTCGATCAATCGGCTAAACAGATGGGAGAGTCTCTATGTTGCGCAAACTGTCGGTTATCGTTGTGCTGCTGTGTATGGTGGTGGCGGGCGTGCTGCCGGGCATCACACAGGCCCAGGAAGGACCCGTCGCCGGGGCGGACGGTATCGGCGATCCGTTTTTCCCACAGATGGGCAACGGTGGGTACGATGTCCAGCACTATCGGATTGATCTCACGGCCGATGTCGCGCAAAATCTGATCAAGGCCCACGTAACGATCGAGGCCGTGACCACCGAGGCGCTGAGCAGTTTTAATCTGGATTACAGCGGGCCGGAGATTCACGAAGTGCTGCTCGACGATCAGCCGGTAGCGTATGCGCGGCAGGGTGGCGAGTTGGTCATCACGCCGCAGACGCCGCTGGATGCGGACGCGCCGTTCACGATCAGCGTCACCTACAGCGGCCAGCCGTCCGGCCTGGACGCCACCGGGATTCCCTTCCTGGTCGGCTGGACGGACCTCGACCAGACGATTTTCGTCGCCAGCGAGCCGGTTGGCTCGGCAGGCTGGTATCCCGTCAATGATCACCCGCTCGACAAAGCGAGTTACACGCTGGCGATCACCGTGCCGGATGGCTATGACGTGGCGGCCAACGGCGTGCTGGAAAGCACGACCCAGAACGGCGATCAGGTGACTTATCTGTTTGAGGTGCGCGAGCCAGTGGCGAGCTATCTTGTCACGCTGGTCATTGGCGATTTCGTCAGGCAAACCGAAGTCGGGCCGGACAATCTGCCGATCCGTAATTATTTCCCGCCCAGCATCGCCGATGCCGCGCAGCAGGAATTCAGCCGCACCGCTGACATGATCGCCTTCTACGAATCAATCGTCGCACCCTATCCCTTCGAAACGTACGGGGTCGTGGTGGTAGATGCCGATCTGGGATTCGCACTCGAAACGCAGACCCTGTCGCTGTTTTCGCGCAGTTGGATCAACGGGCAGGCTGAGGAAGGTATCGCGCACGAACTGGCGCACCAGTGGTACGGCGATAGCGTCAGCCTGGCGGCGTGGGAAGACATCTGGCTGAACGAGGGATTCGCGACGTACATGTCGTGGCTGTGGTTCGAGCACGATCGCGGCGCGGACACGTTTGATCGGATCATCCGCACCACCTACAACCACATCGCCGCCGACGAGCTCGACTTCACGCTTGGCCTGTCCAAAAACGACGTGATCACGACAGTGAGTGAGTACGTGGCGGATGATGCGACCGTCCCAGCCGACACGGCGGTCCAACTGACGCGCTTGCTACTGGCGAAAAGTATGTCGAGCGCCGACCTGGACGCGCTGGTCGCTTCGTTCCCGCCCGCCGATCTCACCGGGCAGGCGTTGAAGGTGTTGATCACAACGCTCCCGTTCGACCACGTACAGTTGCGGGGGGACGACATCCGCACTTTGGATGCATTGTTGGGTGTGCCTGCGCTGACCAAGTCCGCGCCGCAGCTTCCACAAAGTCACTATACTCCGCCCGGTAGTCCGCTTGTCAGCGACCTGTTCAATAACGGCGTATATCTGCGCGGCGCGCTGACGCTGCACGCCCTGCGTCTGACGGTGGGTGATGATGCCTTTTTCGCCATCCTGCGCACCTACTACGATCGCTACGCCTATGGCAACGCGTCGACCGCCGATTTCATCGCCGTGGCGGAAGAGGTGTCGGGCATGGACCTGGGCGATTTGTTCGATCAATGGCTGTACCGGCCTACGCTGCCCGATCTGCCGCAAATGGGTTTGAGCGAGGGTTAGGAGCAGCGATTCAGCGCATCAATCGCAGGGCGATCCAGGCTCCACCCCCTCTAACCTCGCGCGACCGTTTCAATTCCTCACAATAAGAAATCTACCCGGATCAGGTGGTTTGGAGGAGAACCAGACCCCCTGATCTGGGCTCGCCCAACGCCACGCCGCATACGCGGCGCTTGGCACTCTATCGGTAAATTCCTTTAAAATCTTCATAGATTGGCCGCCCGCTCATCCAACGGATGAGCGTAGCGTAGAGGAGCTCAACTATGTCTAGTATCACAACTACGTCCAATATCACAGCGTTGTCGAAAAACGCTCTCTCACCAGGCCGATCAACTCCCGGTATTACCCGGCACCTCGCTTTCAAAGGCGAAGGATATCAGGTCGTGCGCTCAAGAGTCGCCCCTGGAGTGGCTTCTGGGTGGCATCACCACGGAGATTACGATGTGTATGGTTACATCGTCTCAGGGACCGTGCGCTTCGAAAATGGCCCCGGCGGAAAGGATGCCGTCAACGTCGGACCGGGCGATTTCTTCCACGTTCCCGCCCACAGAGTCCACCGCGACGTCAACCCCTCCGCCAGTGAGGGGCAGGAAGTCTTGTTGTTCCTGCAAGGACACGGCCCGATGGTTGTTAATGTAGACGGTCCAGACTCAGCCTGACCCGCTCCGGGTGCTCGCGAGTGAATCTTGGCCTTCTCTCAGGGGACAGGTTTATCGTTAATCGATGGGCGGTCTAAGACAGCCCTTGCTCGTACATTGCTTCCAACGACGTTCGGGCAGGGATGTTTCCTCAGTCTTCTCACAGTTTGGCCAAGATCGCGCGCGGTGATCCGCCAGTGCTTTTCCCCTATCTGACTCTGCAAAACGACAGCCGGAATCGTGCCCGTTACCACTGGCGCGGACGCCGCGCGCCGGAGTACTGTCAGGGCAGTGTGAACCAATACAGTTAGCCAGGACAGAACAACCATGAGAGAGTTTATTGACGGGGCCGAAGCGATCGCGCGCGGCGCGCTGAGCGCAGGCTGCACGTTCTTCGCGGGCTACCCCATCACCCCCGCGACGCCGATCCTGCTGCATATGGTGCGCGAGCTGCCCAAAGTGGGCGGCGTGGCGATCCAGGCGGAAGACGAGATCGGCGCGATGGGGATGTGCATCGGCGCGGCGCTGGCTGGCGCGCGCGTCCTGACCGCGACCAGCGGTCCCGGCATCAGCCTGTACAGCGAGCACATCGGGCTGGCCATTATGGGCGAGGTCCCGCTGGTGATCGTGGATGTGCAGCGCATGGGGCCGTCCACCGGCGGCGCGACCACGACCGCCCAGGGTGATATTCAGTTTTTGCGGTGGGGCTGCTCGGGCGGCTTCCCGGTGATCGTGCTGGCTCCGGCGGATGTGCTGGACTGCTACCGCCTGACGCGCCATGCCTTCGATCTGTCGGAGCGCTTCCGCGTGCCCGTTTTCCTGGCGACCGATAAGGAGACGGTCAGCGCGCGGACGACCGTCGTGGCGGATGCCTTTGAGGACGTGCCGGTCCGGGCGCGGACGCTGGCTCCCGCCGGGGTGGATTACGTACCTTACCGCGCCGATCCGTCCGGTGTACCGCCGCTGGCGGTGTTGGGCGGACCGCACGGCGTCCGCTTCACGTCATCGTCGCATGATGAGCGCGGCTTCCTGACGAAGAATACACAGGACGTGGATCGCCTCAACCAGCGCCTGGCCGCCAAAATCGAGGACCACGCGGACGCGATCGCGCTCGTGCAGTCCGATTTGCAGGAGGACGCGGATACCCTGGTTGTGTCCTATGGCGTGACGGCTCGCGCGGCCCGGGCGGCAGTAGACGAAGCCCGCGCGACCGGGCGACGTGTGTCGCTGCTGATTCTGCACACGCTGTGGCCGGTGCCCACCGCAGCCATCCGCGCGGCGCTGGTCGGCGTGCGGCGTGTGGTCGTGGCCGAGCTCAACCTGGGGCAGTATCGTCGCGAGATCGAGCGTCTGACGCGCGACGATCAGATCGTGATCGGCGTGCAGCGCGTGGATGGGTCGCTGATCGCGCCCACCACTATTCTGTCAGAAGGAGGGCTGGTGTGACCGCGCCGGAGATCGCGTCCTATGCCACCTATCTGGATGAAGCGCTGCTGCCGCTGCCGTTTTGCCCTGGCTGCGGCCACAGCGCTATTGTGGACCACCTCAACGCGGCGCTGGTCAAGCTCCAGCTCGATCCGCGCCAGGTCGTGATCGTGACCGACATCGGCTGCCAGGGCTTGTCCGACAAATACTTCACGACCAACGCGGTCCACGGGCTGCACGGGCGATCCGTGACCTACGCGACCGGCATCAAGCTCGTAAATCCGGACTTGCACGTCATCGTGCTGATCGGCGACGGCGGCTGCGGCATCGGCGGCCACCACCTGATCAACGCCGCGCGGCGCAACATCGGGATCACCGTGTTGGTCTTCAACAATCTCAATTTCGGTATGACCGGCGGCGAGCATTCCGTCACCACGCCCGCCGGGGCGCATACGGTCACCACGCCGCACGGCCAGATCGAGCGTCCGCTCGACATCTGCGCGACGGTGGGCGTCAACGGTGCGGCTTTCGCGGCGCGCACAACCGCCTACGACAAGGCGCTGCCCGACCTGATCGCCGAGGCGATCCAGTGTGACGGCTTCAGCCTGATCGACATCTGGGAACTGTGCACGGCCTATTTTGTGCCGGGCAACCGCTTCAACCGCCGCCTGTTGGACGAAACCATGAGCGCGCTGAATCTGCCCTCAGGCATCACGCACCGCGCGCCCACTGACGGCACGCATCCCGAATACAGCCGCGCCTATCGCGCCGCCACCCAGGGCGACGCCGGACAGCCGGTCATGCCGCCGCAGGTCTTCCGCCCGACCTATGAGAATCACCTGAACGGACTGCTGCACACGGCCATCGCCGGGGCGGCGGGCAAGAAGATCAACACGGCGGCCACGGCGTTTTGCCAGGGCGCGATTCTGTCAGGGCTGTGGGCCACGCAGCGCAACGATTATCCGGTCACCGTGCAGACCGGGCATTCCGTGGCCGATGTCGTGTTGAGTCGCGAGGATGTGCTGCACGTCGAGCGCGGCGCGCCCGACCTGATGATCGTGCTGTTCCCCGAAGGCTTGAAAAAAGAGCGCGCCCGAATCGCACGCCTGAGGCCGGAGTCCACACTGTACATTGACGCGGCCCTGCCCCCGGTGGAGACGCGCGCGCGCGTCGTGCCGCTCGATTTCAGCGAGACGCGCCAGAAGAAAGAAACGTGGGCGCTGATGGCGGTCGCGGCCCTGCTGCGCGATACGGGCTTGTATCCGTTGGCCGCGCTGGAAGAGGCGGTATCGCTCAAAGCGGCTTATGCGGAGGCCAATCTGGCAGCGCTGGTCGCCAGTGCGGATCTGCTGCGCTAAACCCGAAAGAAAACGGGGCGTGTCACAGCACGCCCCGCCTGTTTGTGCAGCGCGCGTTTCCCCCTATAGGCCGTGCGCTGCCCTGTGGTTGGCGATATGGTCGCGGTAGGCCAGCGCGCTGCGTTTGAGCGTGCGCTGCTGCGTGGCGAAATCGACGTACACCAGTCCAAAGCGCTGCGAGTAACCGAAGCCCCACTCGAAGTTATCCAGCAGGCTCCACGCAAAATAGCCCTTGAGCGGCGCACCCTCCGCGATCGCTTGCGCGCAAGCGTCGAAATGGGCGCGGTAGTACGCGACGCGCTGCGGGTCTTCGACGACGTCGCTGCCATTGGCGGGCGGCACATCGACATAGGCCGCGCCGTTCTCGGTCACGTAGAGGGCATCGGGTGCGTAGTCTTGCCACAGGCGCACCAACTGCGCGCGCAGCCCATCCGGGTAAACTTCCCAGCCCATATTGGTGTGCGGGCAGTCGTCCATGAGGATGTGGGTCGGACCACCATTACTCCCGGCGAAGACGTGGCGGCTGTAATAGTTGATGCCCAGGAAATCAATCGGTGCCGCTGCTGCCAACACCGCGTCAAGGTCCAGCCCGGCCAGCACGTCACCCAACTGCGCGACGATGTCCCCCGGATAGGCGCCCTTAAAAATCGGATCCAGGTACCAGCGATTGACAAGCCCGTCGGCCATGTATGCCGCCTGTCGATCGGCTTCGGAGTTGCTGGCGGGCATCTTGTACGGCAGGTCGAGTGTGATACCCACCTGCGCGTTCGGGACGCGCGCGCGGATGATCGGCACGGTGGCCCCGTGCGCGATTAGCAGGTGATGCGCGACGGTGTAGGCCGCCCGCTGATCCCGTTTGCCCGGCGCGTGGATTCCATGCATGTTTCCGGCGAAGGCGACCACCTGCGGCTCGTTGAAGGTGGTCCACTGCGTGACACGATCACCCAGCCGGCCCGTCATCAGCGCGGCATAGTCGCCAAACCAGCCGATGCTGTCGGGGTTTTCCCACCCACCGCGATCCTGGAGCGCCTGCGGCAGGTCCCAGTGATACAGGGTCGCAAAGGGCGTGATACCATGCGCCAGCAGCTCATCGACCAGCCGGTCGTAAAAATCCAGACCCTCGGCGTTGACGGCTCCCGTGCCCAGCGGCAGAACCCGCGGCCACGCAATCGAAAACCGGTAAGCGTCCACGCCCAGCCCAGCCATCAACGCCACGTCGTCGCGATAGCGATGAATGTGATCGCAGGCAACGTCCCCGTTAGACCCGTCGGCGATGGTGCCCGGCGTATGTGAAAAGCGGTGCCAGATACACTCACCGCGCCCGTAATCCAAGCCGCCGCCCTCGATCTGATAACTTGACGTGGCGGTTCCCCAAATAAAATCGCGTGGAAATGCTGCGCCCATAGAACTCCCTTTAATCCACATCGTAAATAAAGTCGCTAACCGGCGGTCGCGGTGCTACACGTCTGAGTTAGATTTGATGAAGTCGATGACTTCGTCCACATAGGCGAAAGCGAGCCCGGTGACGGTATCGGCAGCGCCGTAATAGATCGCGATGCGCCCGGTCGGCGCGTCCGTCAGCGCGGCGCACGGGAAGACCACATTCGGCACGTCGCCCACGCATTCGTACAGCGTCTGTGGCGAGAGCAGGTAGGGGGCCGCGCGGTGGCGCACTTTCCACGGCTGGTCGAGATCGAGCAGAGCCGCGCTCATGCTGTACACAAAGCCGTTGCACGAGGTCAGCACGCCGTGATAAAACAGCAGCCAGCCTTCGCGCGTTTCGATCGGTGTCGGGCCGGGGCCAATCTTGGTGCTCTGCCACGTCCACGACTTCGGCCCCATCACCCAGCGGTGGCGGCCCCAGTGGACCAGATCGGGACTTTGGCTGAAGAACATATCGCCAAATGGCGTGTGGCCGGTATCGCTGGGGCGGCTGAGCAGGGCGTAGACCCCATTGATTTTGCGCGGGAACAACACACCGTTGCGGTTATAGGGCAAAAAGGCGTTTTCGAGCTGGTGGAACGTTTCGAAATCGGTGGTGTAGCCCACGCCGATGGTCGGCCCGTGATAACCGTTGCACCACGTCACAACATAGCGATCTTCCAGCCACGTCACGCGCGGATCGTACTGGTATTCGAAGCGCGTTACGTCGGGATCGCCTTGAAACTGGATGCGCTCCGGCTGGATGGTCCAGTGCAGGCCATCCGGGCTGGTGCCCCTGTGAATCTGCATCACGCGCCGGGTATCGTCAATGCGGAACACGCCCGCGTAGCCATCCCCAAACGGGACGACGGCGCTGTTAAAGGTGCTGTTGGCTTTGGGGATCGGGTTGCGCGGGATGACCGGATTGGCGCTGTAACGCCACATCACGGCGCTGCTGTCCGCCGGGCGATCTTCCCAGGGCATGGCAGGCAGCGGACGTCCCACGATGGTGCTTGATGCAGTGCTCATATAAGTTCCCTCGTTGGTCGAAAAGAGGTGGTCAGCGGTCCTGGTCCAGATGTAGCAGCACGCCGGGACGCGGCGTGGGTGGTGTCAGGGTGATCATCAACGTGTTGCGGAACAACCGGGGAAAATCGACGCCTGCCACGCGGGTTGAAGCAGCCGGTTATTCTATCTGTGTCACAGCCGCCCCGCACGACTGCCGGATAATTAGCTCGGTTGGCAGCAGAACTTGCTGGGGGGTTGTATTACCTGTTTCGATCTGTTCGATCAGAATTGCGGCGGCGCGCACGCCTTTTTCCTCGATCGGTTGGCGGATCGTGGTGAGCGGTGGGACGACCTGGACCGACGTGGGCAAGTCGTCAAACCCCACCACCGCGACATCCTCGGGGACGCGCACACCCAACTCGTGCAAAGCCTGAAGCGCACCGCGCGCGGTGATGTCGCTGGCGGCAAACACGGCGTCGACGTGCTGTTCCATCAGCCGTTTCATGCCTTCGTAACCGGACCGGTGCGTGAAGTCGCCCTCGACAATCAGCTCCGGAATCAAATGGTGATCGGCATCGACAATCGCCTGTTTGTAGCCAGCCAGGCGGTCGCGCCCATCGGGGATCGTCAGGCGGCCCGTGATCGTACCGACCCGTTTGTGTCCCAGGCGCAGCAAGTGCGAGACGATCTCGTAGGCGGCCCCGGTGTTATCCACCGTTACGAAGCTGATGTGGTCGTAGTGATGGCCGGGACGCTCCACCAGCACGAACGGCACACGCGTCTGCAAGAAGTGATCGATCAGCGGGTTGTCGCTGGCGGCCGAGGCCAGGACCACGCCGTCCATCAGACGGTTGTTGATGATGCGGCGGTAAAAGTGTTCTTCGTCCTGGTCAGACTGGGCCAGCCAGACCAACATGGCGTAATCGTGCGCCTGGGCTTCGCGTGAGATGCCTTGCAACAGTGCCGGGAAATAGTACGCGTCTTCGAACACAATGCTGGGGGCCTGCGGGATCACCACGCCGAGCACCTGTGATCGCTGGGTTACCAGGGCGCGCGCGACCGGGTTGGGCGTGAAGCCTTCGCGCTCGATGACCTCCATCACGCGCTGGCGAGTCCGCTCGCTGACGTAGGGCGCGTTGTTGATCACACGAGAAACTGTCGAACGAGATACCCCTGCTCGTGTCGCGATGTCTTCCAGATTCAGCGAACGTCCAGTCGGAGAAGAGTCGTCAGTCATGTTGAAACACAATCCTATGTCCGGGAGTATGGGAGCGCTCCCAGGGTGTGATCCTATTATATTGGCGATGGCGTAGGGCTGTCAAGCAATTCATCACGCCGCTTTCTCTTAGCCCACCGTTTGGCTGACTTTCGGAAACATTAACGGGGGATCGCTGTTAGCGGTCCCCCGTTGAAGGCTGTTTGAACGGATACAGGGTGTGCGCCGCGCTCCCCTCGCCTGTCGGTCGGAGAGCGCGGGATTGGCCCGGGTTTATGTTACGCCAACAACCGGCGGCGCAGCAGCACGGCTCCGCCCAGCGCCAGCAGCGCCAGGGCAGCCGCGCCAGCGATCAGCGCCGCGTTTGGACCGGAGGAGTTGTCTGCCGGTGGGTAACCGGTCGACGGCAGCAGGCCAACGCCGCCCACCGTCGCCGTAGCCGATTGGCTCACCGCGCCATCGGTCACGTTGGCCGTGTTGACGAACTGGCCAGACAGCGGGCTGCTGAGTACGGTCGTGTGGATGCGCATCTGCACCGACACGCCCGACCCCAGGCTGGGGATGGTAAAGGTCACGGTCTGGCCGCTGATGGTGACCGACCCGGTATCGATGTCGGCCCCGTCAACCCTCAGCTCGGACTGGATGGTGTCGCTCACCACAACGTTGGTGGCCGTGCCGCCGCCGTTGTTGGTCACCGTGATGGTCCAGGTCAGGCTTTCGCCGGGCAGTCCAAGCCCACCGGGCTGGAGCACGCCCACCTTGCTAATCGCCGGATCGAAGATCGAGAGCGACGGTTCACCCGTCCCGCCAACGCCGCCCACATTGATGACGGCTTGGGCTACATTGTCGTCTGGGTGGGTATCAACGCCGGTTACCAGATCGATCGTGGCGGTGTTGGTGATGGTCGTGCCGGTTTCATCGCTCACCGTCGCGCTGATTTCCAGGGTGGCACTGCCACCGGCCGCGAGGGTGATGCCAGTCCATGTACCAGCGAGCGGGTCATAGGTGCCCTGGCTGGCCGTATGCGAGGCGTAAATCACGCCGGATGGCAGCGCGTCGTTCACCGTGACATCGATCGGGTTGACTGCGTCGTGGTTGATGGCCGTGACGGTGAAGGTCACACTGTCACCCTTGTTGGCCGACGGGTTGTCCACGGTCTTGGTGACTGCCACGTCGAAATCGGTATTCGGCGACAGGCAGACTTTTTCCGCGCGCATGCCGGGGATGTTCTCGTGATGCAGCAGCAGGACGCATGGGTCGACAGCGGGTAGGCCAGCGCTGAAGTCGTAGTTTACCGGAACCGACGGGCCGTTGCCTTCCCACCAGATAGGCGGACCCTGGTAGGCGTCCGTGTCATCGTGGCTGAAGTCGATTTGCTGCGCCAGCGCATCATAAGTCAGCACAGGCGTGACATCGACAACGCCGGAATTCATCTGGTAGCCGACGATCTGGAAGTCAAAGGCCCCATCCGCATTGGTCAGGCCCATCGCGCCAGCCCACATTGGCAGAAACAAGACGTTGGTCTGCATGGGCCGCGTGTCTTGATAGTCCGGCCAGAAATCGTTAACGTAGTCACCGTACCAATGGCCACCACCGGCATCAGTGAGATAGCTGATATACTGATCGTTCGAATCGCCGCCGTGAAGGCGCCCAGGTTCCAGTTGGAAACGATATAGTCGGAGGACCCGTTCTGATCGGCGTCGATGTAGACCACGAACCACGTTTCTTCCGAGAGCGACGACCAGTTCTCATCGGCTGCGATGCCGAAGTAGATGTGGGAGTTGTTCTCCAGATCACCGCCCAACTCATCGACTGCTTTGTAATCGGTGGTGACGCCCACATACCGCATCACGCCTGAATTGGCTGGCGGGTAGCTGTAGCCCAGTGGGCCAGCTTCGTAGAGCAGCTCGAAGGCGGACACCAACGAGTCTTCGATATAAGGATACGCGCTGCCGGGGGTGTTGATACCCGTGCCGGTTTCATCCAGCCAGGTCAGGCCGGTGAGGCCAGGCAGTGCGGCCTGATCGCTCACGCTTTCCAGGGTGCCCGCCGGGCGTGGTGCCGAATACACCGGCATCCACAGTTCGACGGCGTCGACGCTCTGCGGCACGAAGCGGATCAGCATGGCTTCTTCGCTCAACCAGGCGCGCGGATAACCCGCATACTGCGTTTCGCTGACCGTCGGATCGTGACTATGCGGATCGCTCCAGGTGTTGGGATCGGGCAGATTGAGCGTCACGGTGACGGTGGTCGAGCTGTTGGGGCCCACACTGACAGAAGTCGGCGAGACAGTGTAGTACGGGCCGTCAATATCGACCAGTGTCTCGGTGTGCAGCTCGTAGTCGATCTGAACGGCACCCTTGTTTTCCACCGTAATGTTCCGCGAAAGCGTAGTCGCGGCCGAGACATCCAGCAGACCAAACGACACGTTGACCCGCTCGGGGTGTGCGGCGTCATACAGGATGACTGGTGACATCGACGCATTCGCCACATCCAAGCGTCCGGTGCCGATGCGGCCCGGTCCGTAGATTGGCGGAGTCTGGTTGTTGCCCTGGTACAGGTAATGGGTTGCCGTGTTGAGCACCAGCGCCTTGATCTCGTCGACCGGCCAGGCATGCCGGTCTTGCCGCAGTAGGGCCACCGCGCCCGCCACGTGGGGAGAGGCCATCGACGTACCGCTGAAGGACACCGCGCCGGAGCCAGTGCCCATCGCCGTCGAGACGATGCCCGAGCCGGGAGCCGTGATATCGGGTTTCAGACCGATGTCTGCGCCGTTGACCTGGCGCTGTGGACCGCGTGACGAGAAGGACGCTACTGTGTCTGCCGACCCGCCGAAGATAACCGCGTCTGATGTGCCAAGCGCTATGTGCGCGCTGACCGGCAGGCCGCTGCGCAGGGTCTGGCCGTCACCGTATTGGATCATGATAGACGGGATGGTGATGGTAGCGTCGGTACCGCCCAGACCGCCGAACGCGCTGGTGCTGGTGTTGGCCACCAACGCGCCAACCGCGCCCGCGTTCTGCGCGTTTTTGACCTTCACCGTGAAGTTGCAGGTTCCGCGATCGATCAACGCGATATTACCCGCCGTGAAGCCAACCAAGGGCTCACAGCCATCTGTGACTGTGCCTGTTCCATCGTTAGCCAGTTCAACCGGGGCGGTGACGCTGTAGACCGATGGTCCAAAGGAAGCGGCTGCCGCTTCGTAGATGACAGTGCCGGTTCCCCACAGCACTTCGAATCCCAGGCTGCCAGCGGCCGACGCGGCGACCGAGATCGCCCAATCGGCGGTGGCGGGATCGCCCTGGATGAAGTACGAGTCAAAGGCGTTCCCCGCCGATGACACGACCACCACGCCAGCCTGTGCGGCGTTGTTGGCTGCTGCCGCCCACCCAATGTTGGGATCGCCGAAGTCGCCACCGATAGACATATTGACGACATCCAGGTGATCGCTGGGATCAAGGTCGCCGTTGGGGTCCGTCGCGGCTTCGAGCGCCAGGATGGCCGCCGTCTCGGAAACATAAACGTCGGACGAGCCAACTTTGTAGACATAGAGCGTGGCACCGGGAGCCATACCGGGACCGATAGTCATGGTACTGAACGGCGTGCTGGAATCCCAGGGCCCGGCGTAGGTCGCGCCAGCGCCGGTGACGCCGTAGCCCGCGATGGTGCCGCCTACGTGCGAACCGTGACCGTTCTGGTCGCAGGGATCGGCATCCGGGACGAGGGCTGAGCCGGGCGACCAACTGTCGCCGACGAAGTCATACCCACCTGCCACTTTGGCCGAAGGAAAGTCGGCAGCGTCGCAAGCCCCGGCAGCGTGAGCTGCACCAGACCCGCCGAAGTTAGCGTGCGAATAGTCGATACCAGAATCGATGAGGCCCACGCGGACGCCGCCACCGGTGCGGCCATCGTCCCACAGCACCGGGGCCCCAACGAAGGGAACGCTGGTCGCGTTGTCCAGGGTGCCGATGTGTTCTTCGTAGGCCGTTTTTACACCGGGCAGGCCGTTGATCGTCTCAAGGGCGCTGGCGTCGGCGTTCACGAAGATGGCGTTCAACACCTGCGAGGTTCTACCAATCACAGTGTAGGTCATGCCCTGGCTGCTGAGATTGGCCAGCAGCGCTTGCTGGGCGATCGCGACGCGATTGCCTTGAGCATCGGCCAGTGCCATTTCTTGAGCGTCGGTGAGTGCGGCAGACTGCGCGGCGAGCGCACTGACGACGGTGGGCTCGTTCAGTTCGATGATAATATTGATGCGGCCCTGCCGCGTGACGGTTGTGCTGCCAAACGATGTCGAATTGGTAATTTCATCGACAGCTTCCGATACCCCAGCGCCACTTTTCGCGGCCGGGATGGAAGCTAGCTCACCGTTGGGGGTTTTGCGCCCGTTGTCAGGACCTTGCGCCTGGGAAGTGCCGGTGTTGAGCACGGACGTCAGGCTGAGGATCAAAATCACGCCCAGCCATAATGCGGCTGAGAGGACGTTATAGCGCGTCTTTCTTGTCATAAAATTCCACCCTATGTTTTAGGTTGAGGACCTAAGTCACCAAATTGACCAGTGAGCCGGATCGGGGGCGGCCCAGTCAGTTCTGTCGAACAGTCCTAATTCGAGAAGTGGCTTGTAATGTCAATTCATGGAGACTCCTTTGTCATTCTGTGTGCAGCGATTCGCAGAAAACAGCGCTATAAGAATAGTCTTCTTAACGAGTCAACCTATATTAATATGTGCGACGCGATCCAACTTCGCCCGGCATCGCACGTCGGGCATGGGTTAGATAGGGGAGGTTATTGGATTGCCGGACGGTTGTCTGGTCGTCCGGGCATGATCGGTTGATCGCCCGGGATGTTCAGGCTGGGCGCGCCGGGGCCGGTGAGTTCCCCAATGCGCATCAGTTGAACTGACACGACACCCGGCAGTTGGCGGATAGCGTCAAGCTGCGACACATCCACCACGATCATAATGGCGTTCATCACCTGCTGCGTGCTGCCGGTCACAGTGGCGTTGATGGGGGGCGCAGTCAGCAAGGGGATCAGGGCTTGTTGGGCGGTTTGAATCCGTTCAGTCTGCGCCGCGGCCAGCCTACCGGCGACGGCGTCGGAACCCCACAGCGATTGACGAAACAGGTTGTAAACGCGCGCAGCAGGCGGGTCTTGTAGCACGACCATGGCCTCTACTGGCCCTTCGGTGGGCACCATGCCGGGACGTTCTGCGCCGGGGCCAGCCGGATGCAACCCTTCAGTGTCCTGCCACGAGGGAAGTGTGGAAGGGGGTTGAGCATCCGCAGGGCGACGATGGGGTGATTCTGGTGTAGGAGTCATCTGTCTGGCTACCTGGCTGTGAGCCGCATCAACAGTGGGTATCGCACTCAGCACGGCCACGAGGATAAGAACCCCTATCCCCGCGAACCCAGCGGCCCACCACACCGCGCGCTGTGTGAATCGTACTCCGTGATTCATCGACGAGCGCCTTTCTACCCCATTCCCGTGATCGATGTCCGCTCACGGGAAGATGAAGGTGATCTACAATTGTAATCCGGTTTTTGAGGCTGTCAAACGCAGTAAATTTGACGTGTGGCACTTTTTAGGGCGGCTGCTAATGGAACTCAAGTACTGGTTTTTCCCGTGCTATTGAGACCATAGCGCGATGAGCGCGCGGTTGATCACATAGGCCAGCGCCAGTGCCGCGCCCCATGTCGGACGGTCGGCCAGCACCAGGGCGAGGGTGGCACATCCGAAAACGGCGATTTCCACGGCGAGATGGGCTGCTCCCGAGAGAGGTTTTAGCGCGCGCGGCGCGACAAACGTGCCCCAAACCGCGGCCGCCAACAGCGGTGCGCCGATCCCCAGACCCCACCTGATCAGCGTGCCCTGATCGGTGCGGAATCCCCAATAGCTGAGCGCGGCCAGCGCGCACAATTCCAACACGAAGCGCACCGCCAAATTGGCAGCTTTCACAAAGATCATGCCCCCACCTTATGCGATCATGCGTAAGCGAGCAGACCGTGCAGTCGATTAGCCGGTCTGCGGCGCAGCGACAAAGCCCAGGATGGTATTGGGAAACGTATCCGTCACTACCAGGAAGCCGCGCGTATCCAGGCGCGCGAGTCCTTCCCAGTTACGCGACACAATGCCTGTCAGCTCGAACTGGATCGGCGGCAGCCCGGCCAAGGTGATCCCCTCCGGCGCGTAATGAAACGCGATCAGCCGTTCGACCTGCGGGAATTTGGCGTGTGTTTTGCCCTGCCCATATTGCTCGGCGATCGGATCGCGGTCGGTGTATTGGGCGACATCGCCAGGGAAAAAGAAATTCATCGCCCAGAACATCCCATCCGAGATCCAGCGTGGTCGCGTCGGTGATGCGGTAATCGATGGTGGGCAGTGGAATCTGTTCCACGCTCTGAAAATCGAGGCTGACGCTGTAGGCGAAGGGCGTTGGATTCAGCGCCGCGCCGTTGACCTCGTACAACGCAATCAGGCGATCACCCGCCACGAATAGGGTTTCGTAAGCGATATTCGTCAGGTCGGTCTGCGGCAGCAGCTCAACAGTATGATCCAGGTCGAGCGTGATCGCGCTCAGATCGGGCGCGATCGTCCCGCTGACCAGAATCCCGCGCATCTCCGTGGCCGATTTCCAGACCTCGATCGCCATGTAAACGCGGTCACCGTCGAAGGCTACCGCTTCGAACCCGTCGAAACCCGGGATCGTGCGCTTGAAGTCCGAGGCAAAGACCGGCACGGCGACCGGTTCCAGCGGCGCGGGATCCGTTGCATCGAGATAGGCGAGGATGTCGGCCTTGTTGAGCGCGTAAAACACGCCCGCGTTGCCTTCACTCTGATAGATATTGGGATTCTCGTCCAGCAGCAGCAGCCAATCACCGTACCACGCCAGTCCAGATAACTCGGCATCTTGGGCCGCCGCCGGACCCGCCAGCGCGATCGGCTGTACGGTCACTTCGGCGGGGCGGTTATCTTGAGCGCGCGCCGCGGAGATAGCCAGTCCGGCCAGCAGCAGCGCGATCACGACGCCAACCAGCATGAGACGCGAAAGCGGGCGACGCGGGGTGTTGTGATGTACGAACATGGTCTTTTCCTTTGACGGCTTAGCGGCTGCCGTCGGGGCGCTCATTCAAAATACGCGACAGCTCGCGGTTGAGCAGGCCGGTGCGCTCGTCGCGCAGCAGCGGCAGGCGGTAGCGCGTGCGGTGGAGCTGGTTCAGATCGATCTCACCGACCAGCAGCGCCTCTTCGAAGTGCGGACCGCTCAGCAGCACGTCGCCGTTGGGGTCCGCGATGAGACTGCCGCCCCAAAAATTCAGCCCGCCTTCGAAACCGGTCCGGTTGCAGTGGATCACAAAGTTGGTGAACAGGCTGGCGTAGGACTGGTTCACCAGGTCTACCCAGCGGGCGCTGCGCAGCATCCCGCCTTCGTCCAGCCCGCGCCCCGGGCTGGCGCTGTGCATCAGCAGGATGTCCGCGCCGTCCAGCCACAGCAGGTACGGCGGGGACGCGTGCCAGAAATCCTCACAGATCAGCATGCCGACCCGCCCGAAACGCGTCTCAAAGGCGCGCACGCTGTCGCCCCAGGCGAAGTAGCGCCCTTCGTCGAACAGGCCATAGGTGGGCAGGTAGACTTTGTGGTGCACGTGGACGATCGCGCCCTGGCTGAGATAGGCCTGCGAAATATAGAAACGGTGACGACGGTCTTCTTCCACAAAACCGACGGTCAGGTCAATGTCATGCGCGCGGGTGGCTTCCAGCAGCGGACCGAACGTCGGGTCCTGCGCGGAGGGGTGGATCGCCAGCTCGTATACCAAGTCCTGCAGATAGTAGCCGGTCAGCGACAGCTCCGGGAACAGCAATAGCTGGACGCCCTGGGCCACCGCCTGTTCGATACTTTCCATGTGTTTGGTCAGATTGGCGGGGACATCGCCCAGCTTGGGCGCGAACTGGGCTAACCCGATGCGAATGCTCATACGGATTCCTCCTGAGACGTGCGGGCAGTCGAGTCAGCCTCTGCCGCGCGCACATCCAACAGCCACAGCATCCCGCCGATGGTAGTGCCAAACAGCAGGACGAGCAGGTCGAAAACCAGATCGGCGCGGTGATCGAGCAGGCGCGGCGCGGGATCGGCGCGGAAGAAATCCAGCAGTGCCAGACCGAGTCCGGTAAACGCCAGCACGGCCCACACGCGTACCCCCGGCAGCCAGCCGCGCCATGTCATGACGAGCGCCAGCGCCAGCAGCAGCCCACCCCACACGGCTCCGCCCGCCTGTACGTCGAGGCGCGGGGCGATCAACCCGTACACGTCGGGCAGTTCCGCCACTAACCAGCCGGGCCAGTCCGCCAGCGTCGCGACTTCGTACCCGTAGCCGCAGCCATTGCGACGGCAGGCCAGCCACGCCGCCGCCAGCCCGACCGGCCACGCCAGCGCGGCCGCATCCGACCAGGGACGCAGCGGTACGCGCCGCAGCCGGGCTGCGAGAATCACCGCCGGGACTGCCAGCAGCAGCCCGCCATGCCAGTCCAGCCCACCGTGCGACAGCCGGGTGATCTCGCCGGTATTTTCCGCGAAAAAGTCCCATTCGAGCGCGACATACATCAGCCGCGCGCCGATCACGCCCGCCACAATGCCCGCGATCCCGACATCCAGCCAGGCCGCGACATGATCGGGATCGCGGCGGCAGCCGATCAACAGGATGAGGCCCAATCCGGCCAGCATCCCGCCCATCAGCCACGCGGTATAGGCGTGCAGGGTGAGTGGACCAATAGCGATCGCGACCGGGTTCATAGGCAGCTTTCAACGCGTCTGGTTAGCGTCAATCATAGCGGATTACGGCGGCAACTCCCACCAACGTTAAAACGGATTGGCGCGGCTGTCAACCGGGTGGCGCTGCGCAGATTCGCGATGATAGTCAAGCTATAAAGACTGTTATCGGCAGGATGTCAGCCTGAAATCAGCGAGAACAGCGGTAGGGCTGGTATAATCAGGAAGATTGGTCAACGGACATCATTAGTCCACGCTAGACAACTCACGCACACCAGTGCGTATCCTACGCCAGCATTCAAAGGAGAAATAGAATGATCGGTCTTGTTTTGAGTATGTTAGCCATTGCCGGGTTAGCCATTGCCGGTTTTGGCGTGTTTATGGCGGTGCAGGCCGTGTCGCGCAATGAGTCTGCGCGCGCGGGCGCGGTAGTGACCGTCGTGGGGGTGGTGGTCGCGGTGCTGTTCTTCGCGATGGGAGCGGGTGTGGTGGAGCTCCAGCCGGATGAAGTCGGCGTGGTCTTCAACGCGCTGACCGGTGACCTCGCTCCGACGCCGCTCCAACCGGGCTTGCATATCATCATACCCGGCATCCAGGAAGTCACTATTTATACGACTAGCCAGCAGGAATACACCGTGTCCGGTGTGCCCGGCGAAGGGGCGGTCAGCGGCGACGATGCGGTCGTCGCGCTGACGCAAGACGGTCAGCAGGTCCGGCTGGACGTGACCATGATCTTCCGCATCGATCCAGCCAACGCCAATGTCATCAAGCAAAACTGGCAAGACCGTTATATCAACGGCCTGATCCGTCCCACGTTGCGTAACCAGGTGCGCGCCGCGCTGACGAACTTCCGCGTCGAGCAGATTTACGGCACGGAGCATACCCAGCTTGAAGACGAGATTGAAGCCGGTATCCGGGGGTTGATCGAGCCAGAAGGCTTCCAGTTAACGAACGTGCTGATTCGCAATATCGCGTTCTCTCCAGAATACGTCGCTTCGATCGAGCGCAAGCAGGTCGCGCAGCAGGAAGCTCAGGAAGCCGAGTTCCGCGTCAAGCAGCGCCAGCAAGAAGCTGAACAGGTCCGCGAACTGGCGCGCGGTGATGCCGACGCCGCCGAAATCCGCGCGACGGGTGAAACCGAAGCCCTGCGCCTGATCAACGAGCAGCTTGCCCAGAACCCGCTGCTGCTGCAGTGGCGTTATGTCGAGACATTGAGCGACAACGTGCGGATCGTCGTGATTCCGTCCAACAGCCCGTTTTTGTTCGACATGCAGAGTCTGATGGCGGCTAGCGGGGCGGACCTGTCCGAAACGCCTGCGACCTCGACAACGACGACCACGAACTAACGGCACGCCTGAAATATTCCACACCATGCATCAAACGCGGGGCGAACCATTCTGGCTCGTCCCGCGTATGGTGTTTTGGCATGAGTCCGGCACTGAGATCGAGAGCGTGGGTCCGGCTTTGGTGTGGCGGCTGTGCATCATATTGAACAGCGCGCGCAGATTGGCCTGATGAAGGTCTTGCACCAGCCCATTGAGCGAGATACGACTCTTTCCGCAGTCCTCAATGATGATTTCATCCAACGCTTCAGGCCCATCACCGCGCTCGACGATCGCTTCAACGCGCTGCCGGATCGTCTCCAAATAATCCAGATCGCCCTGGATGACCTCTTCGACTTCGCCGCGCAGCACGACTTCACCATGCCCCTGTACGACATTTTCATAGCCCCCGTTGCGTAGCGCGTTCAGGCTGGCGATGAACTCGTCGTAACTGCCATCGACAAAATAGGGCAGCGGCATCAACGTATCGGCGGCAAACAACACGCGGTCTTCTTTCACCAGACACACGACCGAATCCGGGCTGTGGCCGGGTGAATGCCACATCTCGACCGTTTTGTTGCCCAGGTGAACGCTGAGCGTGCCAGTTTCGAAAACCAGGTGCGGCAGGACGATATGCACATCGTGCAGCTCGTAGGAGCTGTGCTGCGCCTCGGCCAGACCAGCCCGTCCGCGCGTGTCGAGCAGTTCGTAACAGCGCGCGTGGGAGACGACCTGTGCATCAGGGAAAAAGCATGTGCCATAGGTGTGGTCAGCGTGATAGTGGGTATTGATCACATAGCGCACCGGGCAACTCAGGCGAGTTTCGAGAAACTGCCGGATCGCGCGTGCTTCTTCGGGAAAAACGAGGGTATCGATCAGAATAGCGCCCTCAGAAGTGATCACTGCCCCGGCTGTCACCTGAGCGTAGAGATCGCTTGTGAAGACATAGATGTCGTCGGCGACGCGTTCTCGCTGCATCTTCGTTGGGTCCCCTGGGTGGCAAACCTCGTGAGCGCGGAAAGTATACCGATTTGGCTGCCGGGAATCAAGGTTTGGCGGAAAATACGGGAAAAAAACGCGCCCGGCAGATGACGCCAGGCGCAAATAAGACCACCCGCCATGCCGTGTGCCGCGACGTTTTGAACCTGCATTCGCAGGTGGGTACCTAGCAAGCGCGTCGGCTTTGGACGAGGTCCTAATGCGTCTGCGCTACGACCTGGGCACCCATAGTTTGGGTGTTGGCTCAAAACCGATGTGCGGATCACGCGCACGGCAGGGTAAGACCGTTATACCACACGTCTGCCGGGCTGTAAAGACCGGAATGCAGGCGCGCGTCGCCCATTCGGGGAGCGGAAAAACAGACCCGCCGGGATCGCAGAGAAAGAGCAAGGGAACACAGCGAAGATCACTAGCAGATAAAGAAAAAATCCATTTTCGGACTTGTACAAAATACCAAAAAGGTTGGGACGATCAGCGGTGACTCAGGCAGTTCCCCTGGGTCCCCTATTCTGCCTGTGGGCGTTCGCGCTCATAATGGCACCTTCATTCTGTATTCTGTTGACCAACCAGGGGAATCGTATGACAGACCACGCCGCACGCGCTGCACGCCCTCGTTTGACCAGTTATTTCGACCGTCTGGAAACGAGCGCCCGGCTGGGCCATGCCAACCCGCAGATTACCCTGAAACTCTACGCGTACGCGCTGCAAGGTCAAGACAGGCGCGCAGCGAGTGCTATCGGACATATATTGAGCGGAAACAAAGACGAGGAGCCAGGCTCAGACATCACGAATAGGTTTCGACGGGGATATAAGGCGGCTCCCTGGTGATTTGTCGGGCGGGCCGCCTGAATTTCGGGACTACGTCAGTTGACCGCCGCAGCCATATCGACGGCCACCCGCTTGAGCACGCGCAGCGCCCGCAGCGTCACCCACTTGCTGGGTCGGCCCATCTTTTCGATGTTTATCCACATTTTGCTGCGATAGCTATATTCCAGCTTCCAACGCCCCTGCGCGTCCTGCTTGGAGAGCATTAGCGCGACGGCATCTTCCAAACGTGGGTCGTCCACGATGCCCGCCCCGGTCAGCGCCTCCAGGTTGAGCAGCATGTCCGTCACATAACCGAGCGGATAGGCAAATTCGAACCAGCGCGGGCTGATACGGTCCTTATAAGGGTAATCAGCGCGCGCAATGTCATAACGCAGCAGAAAATCTACGCTTGCCCGGACGGCAGCCTCAACTGCCGGAGTGCGTCCCTCTGACGGCACCGCGTTGAGTGCCCACAGCGCGCGCACCGCGCCCCATCCACACGGCAGCCCGTAGTTTATCGCACAGACGAACCCCGGAGCCTGAACCGCGGATTTGTGATAGGGCCCGTACCCGTCACCTGTCACGGAGCGCGCCAGCCACTCTACCGACTGGGTCAGCCGTTCGTCGCCCCACATCCCCAGGTCGAGCATGGCCCGCACGACATTGCCCCACAAGCAGTGGTAGGCTTTGCTGGGCGTGCCATTACACGAGAACGCCCCCGCCTCGGTCTGGGCGTGGTCGAAGACATACTCGACGGCGCAGCGCACCCGTTCGTCCCGCCCATCCGCGCCCAACTGCGCCAGGAACAGCAGCGACCACAGCGTGCCCCGGTACTTGGGCGAATAGCCCGCGCCCGGCTTGACCCAGTAGCCTTCTTCCGCTTGAGCATCTAGGATGACGGGCACTGGTCCGGTCCGCATCACATCCGCTTGAGCGGCGACCACCTCCGGGTCGTTTACTGGACGGCCCAGCAGGTCACGCAGGGCGAAATACCGGACGCCTGGATTTTCCGTATCCGGTTCCAAGAGCCAGTCAAGTGCGTTGGCGTTGAATTGGGCGTATTGTTCCATGACGCATTCCTCCCTCCGGGTGCTTCCGCGTGTGTTCACTTCCAGTTTCATCTTACCATGAGTAGGGCGTCCCGTGTGCCGTAAATCCAGTAACAATCCTTATTGGGGACTCGGATCTATGTCCAGCGCCAATGTTGTCACATAGAGAGCTCAAAGGTGTGCTCGATCATGAGACAGCTCCATGTGATCGAGGAGAAATGAGTCTACCTGATTTGTGAGCCACATCACTTGGCTTATAATGAGAAGGTGTCATAGGCGTCATGACGTGCCAAGGGGGAACCAGCGCCTGTGACATGAGGGGAAAGTCATGGTCACACCCAACCTGTCCGGCCAGACCTTCGGACAGTATGAGCTGCGCGATCTGCTCGGTGCAGGCGGTATGGGCACCGTCTACCGGGCCTATCAGGCTTCTCTGAAACGCTATGTCGCGGTGAAGGTCCTCTCGCCGCAGTTTGCCCAGCAGGCAGGTGCCATTGAGCGCTTTAACCGCGAAGCGCAGACTTCTGCCGCACTCGAACACCCTCACATCATTCACATCTACGACTATGGCTTGCAGCACGGCGTGTACTACCTTGTCCTGCAATTGCTGACCGGCGGCACCCTGGCAGAACGGGTTGCGCAGCGGGCCGGTACAGCTCAGCCGCAGCCGTCCCTCGGTGAAATCTCCGACTTGCTCAAACAGTTGGCTAGCGCCCTCGACTACGCGCACAGCGAGGGTGTTATTCATAGGGACATCAAAGCCAGCAATGTGATGTTCGACAATCACGGCACGGCTTATCTGGTGGACTTCGGGATTGCGCGCCTCAAAGAAGCCACCTCCGGCCTGACCGCGTCGGGGGTAGTGGTTGGGACGTGGGCCTACATGGCCCCCGAGCAGTGGCAAGGCGAGGCCATCGTGCCTGCCACGGACCAGTACGCGCTGGCGGTCATGACCTATGGGTTGATTACCGGTCGCATGCCGTTCGAGGCTCAAACACCCGCCGGAGTGATGCACAAACACCTCAACGCCATGCCGACTCCGGCACATACTCTCCGTCCAGATGTACCGGAAGCGCTGACGTTGGTGCTTGAGCGGGCATTAGCCAAGCGTCCAGAAGACCGTTTTCCGACCATCACGGCCTTCGCCCAGGCGTTTGAGCAAGGCATTCGCGGCCAGACTGGCGAGCGCACCGCCTATTTCACCGCGCCACTGCAACGCGCACCTGCGCCGAGCGCTATCTTCACACCGACCCCGCAACGTGTCACGCAGGAGCGACCCATCTACCGGCATCCGGTCGTGTGGGGTATGGGCGTGGCGCTGCTGGCAGCTATCGCGATTGTGCTGTTCCTGCTGCTGCGCGAAAACGGGACGAATTCCGGTGGCGCGGGACAGGTTCCGACGGCGACTGCGGCAGCACTGGTTCCGACAGAGACACGGACGCCCGTTGAGACGGGCACGCCGCCACCAACCTTCACCGCTACAGCTTCACCGGATGCGACCCAGACCAGCGCACAGGTGGCGGTCGTGGGCAGTCTGACCCTTTCACCGAGCAGCACCGCGTCGCCTACTGAGATGGTATCGCCTACGGCAACCGTGACGGCGTCCTCGACCCCGACGGCGACCTCATCGGACACGCCGACAGCCGTCTCCACGCCAACCCGCCCGCCGATTATCCAGACACGCCCACCCGCGTCTGCGACACCAACCCTGACGCCTACGCCATCACTTACGCGGACAGCAACCTTCACAGCCAGCCCTACGCGTACGCCGACCGCAACAGCAACGTTTACGCACACACCATCGCCTACCTGGACGGTCACGCCGCGGCCCACGATTACACCGACGCCGACCATCCCGGTGCTGACCCAGGTCTGGCTGGACTTGAGCGCGACGGCGGCTCTGTGGACCGCCACGCCGACAATTACTCTGTCGCCAACGGTCACACCAACCTGGACGCGTACGCCGACGCCAACTCTGACCTCGACTCCGACGTTCACGTTGACATCGACCGCTAATCTCACGGCGACTTACGACGCGTTGCTGTATGCCGCGATGCAGACCCTCACCGCCACGATGTGGACGGCGACGCCAACACCAACGGCAACCTCCACACCGTCACCGACATCGACGCCGTTTTTCGCCACCGGAGCACGCAACTCGGATTGGATGCCGGTCGTGAGCAATATCAACAGCGTGCCCGCCGCGTACGTGCCCGCCGGATGTTTCATGATGGGCAGCGAGAATGTTAATGCTGACGAACAACCAGTCAGCGAAGTCTGCCTGGACGCGTATTGGATAGGGCAGACTGAGGTTACAAATGCTCAGTACCACGCCTGCGTTGATGCGGGAGCATGCGAACCACCACAAGACCGCCGCTATTACGATGATCCAGCCTATGCTAACGCCCCGGTCGTCTATGTCAATTGGCAGCAATCACGCGCGTATACGGAATGGGTAGGCGGGCGTCTGCCCACCGAAGCCGAATGGGAATATGCCGCGCGCGGGCCTGCAAGTTGGGAATATCCCTGGGGTAACTCTACGCCCACCTGCCAACAAGCCAATAGCTCCGAGTGCGGCGTCAATGACATACTGCCAGTTGGGCCGGACCAGCGTCCAGCGGGAGCATCCTGGGTGGGCGCTTTGGACATGGCGGGCAATGTGGACGAATGGACAAGTAGCGCGTACGTTTCATACCCTTATGTGGCAACGGATGGGCGCGAAGACCTCATTACATATTCTGTTCGTGTTCTGCGGGGTGGCGCATGGACCGACGAGTTTGATGTTGCACGCAGTGCAAATCGAGAATGGCTTAATCCTGTCAGCAGGAGCTCACAAACCGGGTTCCGCGTAGCATGGGCGAACCCGCTTCCGGTCGAAGAAGTCGCCGCTGTGACGCCCGCCACAACCATGACACCCACGCTTTCAGCGCAAATCTCGCCGGTTCCGCCCACTGTCACGCCGGCAGCCCCTCCCGCAGTGGCTGCATTCGCGCGAGTTCTTAGCGTGGTCTCATCGAGTGACGGGGCAAATCTGCGCGATGGGCCGGGGGTTACCTTCGATGTGGTCGGGTCATTGTCGTCTGGAACACTCATGGAAATCCTGAGTGAGCAGAACTCATGGTATCAGGTGCGCGCTGAGGATGGCCGCGAAGGTTGGGTCGCCAACTACTTGGTGGAAGTCGCCCAGGCCACAAATAACAGTGACTGGCAGCCTGTAACTCGGAGCTTTGACGGTGTTCCGATGGCATTAGTGCCTGCCGGATGTTTCATGATGGGCAGCGGAAATGGCGAGGACAACGAACAACCGGCTAGCGAAGTCTGCCTGGACGCGTTCTGGGTTGGACAGACGGAAGTGACAAACTCGCAATACTTGGCGTGCGTCAACGCCGGGGCATGTGAACCACCCAGCATTCCCGGCGGTTATGACAGTTCTGCCAATGCCGATTATCCCGTCGTCAACGTCACCTGGTTTCAGGCACGCGTGTATTCGGAGTGGGCAGGCGGACGGCTCCCCTCCGAGGCGGAATGGGAATATGCCGCACGGGGTCCAGAAAGTTGGGACTATCCTTGGGGAGACACTGCGCCCACCTGCGAACAGGCCAATACCTGGGAGTGCGGCGTGAAATTCTTGCTCCGGGTCGGAGCCTACCAACGCGCGGCGGGCGCGTCCTGGGTCGGTGCGCTGGATATGGCGGGCAATGCGTTGGAGTGGACGAACAGTGCCTACCGTTCCTATCCCTATAGCGCAGCAGATGGGCGCGAGAATACCAGCTCGAATGTCCAGCGTGTCCTGCGGGGCGGCTCGTGGTTTTCCAATGGGTACACTGCCTTAAGCGCCACGCGCACCGGCAGCGTCCAGTCCTATTGGTACAACTACCTCGGTTTCCGGGTGGTAAGGTCGACCGCGCTGCCACCAGCCAACAGCACGAACTTGGCAACAGAACCCACAGCCACGCCATTCTTCGATGTCGGAGCGCGCAATACAGATTGGACACCGATTGAGG
Organism: uncultured Chloroflexia bacterium; assembly: GCA_963826505.1. Lineage (GTDB taxonomy): Bacteria > Chloroflexota > Anaerolineae > Aggregatilineales > Aggregatilineaceae > CAWGXG01. The sequence goes on along the minus strand of CAWGXG010000007.1, from coordinate 463,538 downwards.
ATGACGTGAACGGTGTGCCTGCAGTATACGTACCAGTCCGGGTGCTTCATGATGGGCAGTGATAACGAAGAACCGATTAATGAGGTCTGCCTGGACGCGTTCTGGATAGGGCAGACGGAGGTCACGAACGCGCAGTACCGCGCATGTATTCAAGCAGGTGTATGCAAGCCACCTGGCGATACCCAGTATTTCGACAACCCAGCCTACGCCGACCACCCGGTAGTGAATGTGGATTGGTACCACGCGCGAGCGTACGCAGAATGGGCCGGAGGTCAACTGCCTACCGAAGCGGAATGGGAATATGCTGCACGTGGACCGGAAAGTTGGGAATACCCCTGGGGAAACAGCGCGCCTGCCTGCGCGCAAGCCAATACCGCCGAGTGCGGCAGCAATAACACACTGCCGGTCGGGCCGGACCAACGCCTAGCGGGAGCCTCCTGGGTCGGTGCGCTGGACATGGCTGGCAATGCAGCAGAGTGGACCACTAGTGCCTACAGTCCTTATCCCTTTACGGCAGCAGATGGGCGAGAGGACCTAAACGCGGTCGTCGAGCGAGTGGTGCGAGGCGGCACGTGGCAATTCAGCAGTTGGTTCGCGCGCGGCGCTTCTCGCAACTTCAAGGCCCCGTATAACTGGTTCGACTATGTCGGTTTCCGGGTGGCATGGGCGAACCCGCTGACGGTCGCAGGCGACAGCGCCGCTGTGGTGCGCACGGCGACAGTCGTTCCAGACCCGTCTTTGACACCTTCTGCCGCTTTGACAAATCCCGAGGCCACGACAGCTGTTGTTCCGCTCACGAATACCCCGATACCAACTCAGATGCCCGCTTCATCCGTTGTTGTTTTCGGTGTTGTCGTTTCGGATACAAACACAAATGTGCGCGACGGGCCAGCAACTACCTATCCTATAATTGCCACATTTTCGCCGGGAACGCTTGTAACAGTGTGGGATGAGCAAGATGGGTGGTATCAAGTGCTTATTGGCGACAACCAGAGTGGATGGGTATTCAATGACTTGCTCAAGATTGTCCAAGCGACGAATAACGTTGACTGGCAACCTGTGACACAGAATGTTGATGGTACAGAAAGGGTATTGGTCCCCGCCGGATGTTTTGTGATGGGCACCGAAAACGGTGAAAGCAACGAACAACCAGTGAGTAAAATCTGTCTCACTACGTACTGGATGGGTCAGATGGAAGTCACCAACGACCAATACCGCGCCTGTGTTAGCGCGGGAGCGTGCGACCCGCCGCAAAACCGCCAGTATTACGACAACCCGGCCTATGCTGGCCACCCGGTCATCTATGTCGATTGGTATCGGGCGGGAGCCTATGCGGAGTGGGTTGGCGGGCGTCTTCCCACGGAAGCCGAATGGGAATATGCGGCGCGCGGACCAGACGGTTGGGAATACCCCTGGGGTGACACCTCACCGGCCTGCCAACAGGCGAACACCTCCGAATGCGGGATAGAAGGAACGCTTCCCGTCGGGGTGTTTCAGCGTGTGGCAGGGGCATCCTGGGTGGGTGCGCTGGATTTGGCAGGCAATGTCTCGGAATGGACCAGCAGCCTATACGAACCTTACCCGTACTCAGCCACAGACGGGCGTGAGAAACAGGGTTCGGTGTCGGCGCGGGCGGTGCGTGGCGGTTCATGGGACCAACATACCGCATTTGCGCGGTCTGCTTTCCGCGCAAGATTTCGCCCGAACTTTGGAGACCCCAACCGGGGTTTTCGCGTGGTATGGTCGGTCCTTGAGTAATACTCCTACCAATTCCGCAATTGGAAACTGAAGTCCGAGGGATACTGCGCACAGTGCGCACTGTGCGCACGCCACATCTAGCAGGAGAATAGCATGAACATCTACTTCGCAGCTTCCATTCGCGGCGGGCGGGACCTACTGCCAACCTATCAGACCATCGTCGAGCATCTGCGGCATACGGGGCACACTGTGCTGTCGGAGAACGTGGCGTTCGAGACGATGGCGGAGCAGGGCATCTCTGATGAGGAGATTTACCGGCAGGACACCGCCTGGCTGGATGCGTGCGATGCTGTGGTCGCGGAGGTTACCACGCCGTCGTTGGGCGTGGGCTATGAGATAGGCTACGCGCTCCACAAGGCGCAGAAGCCAGTGCTGTGCTTGTGCCAGGAAGGTACGCACCTGTCGGCCATGCTGCAGGGCAACACCGACCCGAACTTGCGGATTGTTCTCTACACTGATGTTGCTGACGGACTAAAATCCATCAACGGCTTCCTGAGTTCGTTCGCCCATTAGTCGAGTGCAGCGACCTGCCCGGCCCGCAGGCGCCGCTCGCGCCAGTCGGGCAGTCCGTCTGCTGGCTCATTTTTCCTCGATCACCCGGACTTTCTCATTGTGAAAAATAGTACAGCAATTATACAGCAATATTGCTGTAGAACTGCCGTCCAGTAGGGGTTACAAAAACGAAAACCGCCGTGCGGGTTTTCCCTCACACGACGGCATTTCTTGAGCGGGCGACGAGATTCGAACTCGTGACCTTCTCCTTGGCAAGGAGACGTTCTACCACTGAACTACGCCCGCATTACTGCTGATTGGGAAAAGTATAAAACAAGACAGTCGATTTTGCAAGGGCAAAAATGCGGGCGCCTAACCCATTTTCGCCCTCAGCCAGCCGGTTTGCGCAACCCGGTTTGGGCCACGAAAAGGGGCGCACCCGGATGCTCCGGACACGCCCCCTTCTTCTCCTCGGCGCTTGCGATTCCGCTAGATTAACAGCCGCATCGGCGATTCCATCAGCTCCTTGAGGTACTTCATAAACTGCGCCGCCTCCGCGCCGTCGCTGACGCGGTGATCGACGCTGACCGTCGCCTTCAGGCGCATACCCACGCCCAGCGTACCATCCTCCAGCACGACCGGCACCTTCTTGGCTGAGCCAACCGCCAGGATACCGGCTTCGGGTGGGTTGATGATGGCGATGAACGTGTCCACGTCGTAGGGACCGAGATTGCTCACGCTGAAGGTGCTGCCCTCGATCTCCTGTGGTTTGACTTTGCCGTCACGCGCACGGGCGATCACGTCGCGGTTTTGCGCCGCGAGTGTGCCCAATGACGTTTTGTCGGCGTCATAGGCGGTCACGTTGACCAGCCCGCCGTTGGGCAATGCGACCGCGATCCCGATGTTGACGCGCTTGTGCCGCACGATCTGATCGCCGTAGTAATGCGAATTCAGGTTGGGGAACTCGCGCAGCGCCAACGCGGTCGCCTTGACGATCAGGTCGTTCACACTGATCTTGCGCGCGTCGTCCGCGATGCTGGCGTTAATCTGCTTGCGCAGCTCCAGCGCCGCCGCCACATCGATTTCGGTCGTGACGTAGAAATGCGGCACGAACTGTTTGCTCTCGACCAACCGTTGCCCGATCCGCGCGCGAATCCGGCTGAGCGGGACAGCTTCCACGTCCGGACCACTCGGAATCTCGCTGAAGGTGGGCATCGTCGGACGGGTGGCTCCCGCTGGGATAGCCGGTGCAGTCGGCGCGGCGGGTGTAGTTACCGGTGCGGCTGGTGCCTCACCGATCGGGAAGTCCTCGACATCTTTCTTGACGATCCGGCCACCGGGACCGGTGCCTGCTACCCGGCGCAGATCGACCCCGCGCTCCTCGGCGAGACGCCGCGCGATTGGGCTGGCCTTGACGCCGCCGGGCAATTCTTCGTCTTCAGCGGCCCGCGGTGCGGGTGCCGCCGCCGGGGCCTCGGCGGGCGCGGCTGCCGCAGGCGCGGAGGCTTCGACGGGGGCCGCCTTTGGCACCGGACCGGACCCGTTATTGCCGTTGCTTGGCGGGGATTCGCCTGGCTCGCCCACGTACCCGATCGGCGAACCAACGGCGACCACGTCGCCCGGTTCGGCCAGCAGTTGCAGTACTGTACCTTCGACGGTTGTCTCGACCTCAATGGTGGCTTTATCGGTTTCGATTTCCGCGATCACCGTGCCCTTGCTGATGGCCTGGCCGACTTCAACACGCCAGGTGATCAGCGTCCCTTCTGCCATATCAAAGCCCAGCTTAGGCATGAGGATCGGCTCAGCCATTAGACTACCTCCTTGACCGCCGCCACGATCTTATCGACACTCGGCAGGGCCATCATCTCGATGTCGCGCGAGTAGGGCAGCGGGATGTCCATGGCTGCCACACGCTTGACCGGTGCGTCCATGTAGTCGAACATGTGCTGCTGAAGCTGCGCGGCGATTTCGGCCCCGACGTTGAACGTCGGCAGGCTTTCCTCGACGACGACGCAGCGATTGGTCTTTTTGAAGCTCTCGAAAACCGGCTCCATATCCAGCGGGCGCAGCCAACGCAGGTCCACGATCTCCGCTTCGATGCCGTCCTGAGCCAGTACGTCCGCCGCCGCCAGCGACCACTCCAACCCCTTTTGGTAGGTCACAATGGTCACGTCGCGGCCCTCGCGCTTGATATCGGCTTTGCCGATGGGCAGCACGAAGTCTTCACCTTCTGGGACAGGGCTGCGGCGCTGCAACATGGTGCTGTGCTCGACGAATAACACCGGGTTGTCATCGCGAATGGCAGCTTTGAGCATCCCTTTGGCGTCGTAGGCGGTGCCGGGCACCGCCACGTACAGGCCGGGGAAATGAGCGAAGATCACTTCGGGCGCGTGCGAATGGGTCGCGCCCAACTGCTTGCCGCCGCCGGTCGTCGTGCGTATCACCAGCGGAACGGTGAACTGCCCGTTGAACATATAACGCACTTTGGCCGCGTGGTTGACAATGGCGTCCAGCGCCAGGAACGCGAAGTTAATCGTCATGATCTCCGCGACGGGGCGCAGCCCGGCCATGGCCGCCCCAGTAGCGGCCCCGGCGATCACCATCTCCGAGATGGGGGTATCGCGCACACGCTTCGCGCCAAATTCGTCCAGAAAGCCGCGTGTCACGGCATAGGTGCCGCCCCACACGCCGACTTCCTCGCCCATAATGAACACGCGCTCGTCACGCTGCATTTCTTCGCGCAGCGCCGCGCTCAGCGCCTCGCGGATTGTAATCGGTCTGTCTGCCATCTTACCCCTCAATCAACGTACACATGGCTGATCAAATCCTCGGTGGTCGGGTCCGGGCTGTTCTTGGCATACTCGACAGCGTCGTCCACGGTTTTCAGCATGTCCGCATCGATGCGATCCAGTGTTGACTCGATGCCCTTGTATTTCTCCAGCAAGACGGCGCGGAAACGCCCGATCGGACCGCTGGCGATAAACTGCTCGACTTCTTCTTTGGTACGGTAGCGCTGCGGGTCGCCCATGCTGTGCCCTTCCAGACGGTAGGTGAGCGACTCGACCAGGATCGGGCCGTTCTTGCGCGCGTACTCGACCGCTTCGCTGATCGCGTCGTGGACGGCTTCGACGTCCATCCCATCCACGCGCGGCCCCATCTTCATACCGCGCCCGTCGTCGCTGCTGTAGGCATTGGCCCTGCGCACCAGCTCCGTTGCGCCGCTCGCCCGGTTGACAGCGGTGCCCATGCCATAATGGTTGTTCTCGATCAACCAGACTACCGGCAGATTCCAGACGGCGCTCAGGTTCAGCGACTCGTGGAAGTAGCCGATATTGGTCGAGCCATCGCCCATCAGCGCCAGCACGACTTCGTCCTTCTCCTGGTACTGCGCCGCCAGCGCGATGCCTGCCGCCAGGGGCAGGTGACCGCCGACGATGCCGTAGCCGCCCCACATGTGCAGGTTGCGGTTAGCCAGGTGCATCGATCCGCCTTTGCCGCCGCTCACGCCGGTCCTTTTACCGAGCATTTCGGCCATGATGGCATTGACGTCGAGTCCGCGCGCCAGCGCGATGCCGTGATCACGGTAGGCTGTGATGACGTTATCCTGCTCGCGTAAAGCGGAGACAGCACCGACGCCGGTCGCTTCCTGCCCGATGTAAAGATGCAGGAAGCCGCCGATGAATCCCTGCTGGTACAGTTCGGCGCAGCGTTCCTCGAACCGCCGGATCAACACCATCTGGCGGTACCAGTCTAGCAGTGTATCTTTCGTTGGTTTAGCCATGTATTTCCCTCGAGCAACACGAAAACAGGCGTTTGCTGCAACGCCTGAACAACGACAACAAGATCAGCCCAAAAATGAGGCGCAGTGGCATAAGAGATTCTACTGTTGGCGCGCCCGGATGGCAAACGCTACGCGAAACACACGTGAACACATGTCGTTCGCGCGTCGAATACCCCCCTTCTCCGCGCGGCGTGCGGTCGCGTTATCCCGGTTTCTCGCTCCGGCAAGCGGGCTTGCTGCGCAACCTGTGAGGGGAAACGAGGAGTCGCTCTGGACACAAACGCCCCCTCTCAAGCCAGCGGGTTTGCTCCGCAAACCGTAGAGAGGGGGGCGGGGGTGAGGCCGGTGGAACGCTTACAAAATCTTGCTCAGGAACAGCTTGGTCCGCTCGTGCGAGGGGTTGGTGAATAACACATCGGGCGTGTCTTCTTCGACGATCTGCCCGCCATCCATGAATACGGCGCGATCGGCTGCCGCCCGCGCAAAGCCCATCTCGTGCGAAACGACGACCATCGTCATGCCTTCGCGGGCCAGCTCCAACATCACGTCCAGCACTTCCTTGATCATTTCGGGATCAAGCGCGGAAGTCGGTTCGTCGAACAGCATGATCTTGGGGTCCATAGCCAGCGCCCGCGCGATCGCGACGCGCTGCTGCTGCCCGCCGGAGAGCTGGCCCGGGTAGGCGTCGGCTTTTTCGGGAATGCCGACTTTGTCCAGCAGCATTTTGGCTTTTTCGGTCGCCTCGCCTTTTCTACGCCGCCGCACGACGCGCTGCGCGAGAACGATATTCCCCAGCGCCGAGCGATCGGGGAACAGGTTGAAACCCTGGAACACCATCCCGACTTCGGTGCGCACTTTGTTGATGTTGCGGGCTCCCTTGAGCGGGATGCCGTCCACGATGATGCTGCCGCCGTCGATGGCTTCCAGGCGGTTGATGCAGCGCAGCAGCGTGCTCTTGCCGGAGCCGCTCGGCCCGACGATGACGACGACCTCGCCCTGTTTGATGTCCAGGCTGACGCCTTGCAGGGCGTGGACCGTGCCGCGCAGGGTGTGGTAGCGCTTGTGGACGCCCTGAATCTGGATGATGGCTTCATTTTTGCTTGACATGATTCTTTCCCTCCCGGACGGGTTAGCCGGGCAGCCGCGAGCGGCGCTCTAGCACGCGTACCAGCATCGACAGGAACAGCGTCATCAGCAGGTACAGGATCGCGACGGTGTTGTACCCCTCAAACGCGCGGAACGTGCGCGACACATACAGCCGGCCGAGCTGCAGCAGGTCGGGCAGTGCCAGCACCGAAATCAGCGCCGAGTCTTTGAGCATAGCGATAAAGTCGTTGCCAAGCGGTGGCAGCACGACGCGCACAGCCTGGGGCAGCACCACGAAACGCATGGCCTGGGGATAGCTCATCCCGAGGCTTCGGGCGGCTTCCATCTGCCCGCGCGAAATGCTCTGGATGCCCGCGCGGAAGATTTCCGCGATGAAGGCCCCATAGCCAAACGCCAGACCGATCACGGCTTCTTGCTCGTCGCTGAGATTGAGCTTGGGGAAGTGTAAAACGAAGTGCGGCAGCCCGCTGCCGAACCATTGTAGCTTAAACAACGTCAGGCCGTCGCGCAGCTCAGGGCTGACGACGAAGCCTGCGTACAGCAGGATCACCAGCAGCGGAATACCGCGAATGACTTCGACATACAGGGTCGAGAACGCGTATAAGACCGGGTTGGTCTGGACGCGCATCAGACCGAAGAACAGCCCCAGGATCAGCGCCAGGGCGTACGCCTGGAACGTGACGCGCAGCGTGAGGAAGATACCCGCGTTACAGCCGCGCAGATTATTCAGCGCGCAGACGCCGGGTTCCTTGCGGCGTGTCTCGATGATCTTGTCCTGATCGACGATGGCGTATTCGGCTTCGGTCGTCACAACCGTGATCGAGTTCGCCGTTTCGGCGTCGATGCGCCCCGTGATCGAATCATCTTTCAGCTTGACGGTGACTTCGCAGCCGCGGCTGCACTCGCGGGGCGGTGTGGGCAGCGAAACCCCCGCGTTCGGATGATCGTCGACCCACGTCTGGACAGCCAACCGGTCCGGCCCGTTGTCTAGATAGAGCATCCCGTCCACGTCCCCCGTGCCCGTGGCGGCCAGCACCGCGTCGAGGTCTGGATAGGGTACCAGTACTGCGCGTGCGTCCCCACTCATGTAGCGCAACGGAACCGGGATATCTTCCAGGCTGTTAAGCTGATCCAACGCGGTGGTGATGTCGGTCCCTTCCACGAACCCGATGCGCACTTCCTGATCGGGCTGAACGGGTACGTTGGCGCTGGACTGGTTGACGGCCACGGTCAGGGTGGGCACGTTGAAATAATCGACATCGGACCGGCGGATTTCCCGCGTGGAGCCGTCGGGCTGCGCTATGGTGAGGTTGACGTTGCTCAGCGTGCTCAGCTTCCCGGTGATCAGCTCGCCCTCGCGTTCGAGGGTCGCGATCTCGGTCGGCTGGCAGTCGGGAGCGGCGTTTGGCCCGCAGGGGACTTCTTCAATCGTGCGGTTGATGATGCGCGCCGGGTCGAACGATTCCTTTTCTTCGTCCACGGTGCGAATTACCATCGCGTGCTTGATGGTACGCTGCCCGTCCACGCAGTCGGGCTCGGCGTCGTTGCAGGCGACCACGCGCTTGCCGGTGTCGGTCAGAATGCCGGTCACGGTGACGCGATTGGTATATGTGAGCTGGATTTGCGTCCCGTCGCGGGTGGTGGTGCGCTGCTCGTCGACGATCTGGTCTTTGGCGACGGTGAGCAGCGTGCCGTCTGTCGTGCGGACCGTCAGCGACGAAGTCGATTCCCCGATGATGAAGCCGGAACGTGTGACCTGGTCAGTCGCGATGACCTTGCTCAACAGCGCGTCGATGATCGAGGCGATCGTGTCGCTGGTTTCGCCGACAAAGCGCCCGCTGACAGTCGTCGGCTCGCCGACGATTTCGACCACGCTGTACAGGTCATTGGTAGAGGTTTGGGGATTGTCGGTCAGGGATTGAATCACACGCCGGTAGGCGGTCGAGGTGAGCATCGAGTAGAGCACCACGACAGCCACCACGCCCAGGATGATCGCCCACCAGGGCAGCCCGGCTGCCCAGATGATGAAGCGTTCATAAGACCCAGGCTCTTCCAGGCCCCCTTCAGGTTCGGGAGATGGAGACGAATGTAAATTGGAGCGAACTCTTTCGTCTGGCATGGCATTTCTCGCAAAGTGGTAAAATGCAATCTACTGAACGGCGGGGAGCGAGAACGACGCCCGGCAGTAATTTTAGCTTCAGCCGGATATCCCCTGGACGGCACGGCGGAACACTAACCGTAGGCCGGCAATTCACCAGACGCCGGATCGAACACGAATTTTTTAAGAACAGGCGGTATGACTTGTAGTTTCATCCTAACATGAATTGGGGTGACGATGTCAACCTGATCATATAAGACTGCGCGGCCCCGTGGGGACCGCGCCGTGTCAAGGGAAGGGGGCGCGCTGCTGCGGCCCCCTTCCGATAGTGTACCAGGCTTACTGGGCTGGCTTGAACATGCTGGGCGGCTCGACGCCGAACCACTTCATGTACAGGTCGGCGTAAGTGCCGTCGGCGATGATTTCGTCCAGCGCCTTGTTGACTGCGTCGAGCAGCTCGGGACGGCTGGGCTGCACGGCGATGCCGTAGAACTCGTCGCTGAGCGGATCACCGACCAGCACGGCGTTCATGTCGGGGTTCTTGCCGATAATGTCGGCGCTGACGGGGCCATCGTTCAGAACGGCGTCCACGTTACCCGAGGCGAGCGCCTGGAAGGCCAGCGTGATCTCGTCATAGCGCACGACTTCCACACCGGGAATATCGCTCGCCATCAGGTCGCCGGTCGTCCCGGCTTGCACACCCACGCGGCGGCCCGCCAGATCATCGGGCGTGGTGATCGTGTTGGCATCGGCTGCACGCACGGCGATCATCTGGCCGGCGTTGAAGTACGGCTTGGAGAAGTCCACGATCTGTTCGCGTTCCTCGGTGATGGTGGCGGCACTGGCGACCAGGTCGAACTCGCCCGACTGCAAGGCGACGAAGATGCCGTCCCAGCGCGTGTTGACCAGGTTGTATTCGAACCCGGCGCGCGCCGCGATGGCCGCGACCAGGTCCGGATCGAAGCCGGCGATAGTCGCCCGCTCTCGATCAACGAACTCGAACGGCGGATATTCGGCGTTGGTGCCGACTGTGACGACGCCAAAGTCCGCCTGCATGGTCGCGCCCGTGGTTTGCTGCGGGACGGAACATGCTGGGCGGCTCGACGCCGAACCACTTCATGTACAGGTCAGCGTAGGTGCCGTCGGCGATGATCTCGTCCAGCGCCTTGTTGACTGCGTCGAGCAGTTCCGGCTTGCTGGGCTGCACGGCGATGCCGTAGAACTCGTCGCTGAGCGGATCACCGACCAGGATGGCGTTCATCTCGGGGTTCTTGCTGATGATGTCGGCGCTGACGGGGCCATCGTTCAGCACGGCATCCACGTCACCCGAAGCCGAGCGCCTGGAAGGCCAGCGTGATCTCGTCGTAGCGCACGACCTCGACGCCGGCCATGTCGCTGGCCATGAGGTCGCCGGTCGTCCCGGCCTGCACGGCGACTTTCAAGCCTGCCAGATCGTCCGGCCCCTTGATCTTGTCGGCGTTCGAGGCCAGAATGGCGATCATCTGGCCAGCGTTGAAGTACGGCTGCGAGAAGTCGACGATCTGTTCGCGCTCCTCGGTGATGGTGGCGGCGCTGGCGACCAGGTCGAACTCGCCCGACTGCAGGGCGACGAAGATGCCATCCCAGCGGGTGTTGACCAGGTTGTATTCGAACCCGGCGCGCGCCGCGATAGCCGCGATCAGGTCCGGATCGAAGCCGGCGATATCGCCGGCTTCGGTCAACGAACTCGAATGGCGGATATTCGGCGTTGGTGCCGACTGTGACGACACCAAAGTCCGTCTGCATAGCAGCCGGGGCTTCGGCGGGTTCGGCGGTCGGTTCGGGAGTTGCTTCTTCAGTCGGCTCCGCGGTCGGCTCGACCATTTCTTCTTCGGTCGGCTCGGCGGTGGGTTCTTCCGTAGCTTCGGGGGCCGCTTCCATGGGAGGCGCGGTGGTGATGGAACCATCGGCCAGCCCGGCAGCGACCGCGACCAGCTCAGCCTTCACGTCGTCGGGGACTTTGTCCGCGAGATCGTGGAAGTCGGCCAGGGCGGCTTTCCCGACGAAGTTACCGGGTTCGAGCGTGCCATCTTCGTGGGCCATGATGATGTCGGCCACGCCCACATCCAGCAGTTTCATCGCGCTGGACACGAGGCAGCCATGCGCTTCGGGCACGGTCAGCCACTGGTCGGAATCCACGCCGATGCAGAAGGGCGGCGGTCCGCCGGCCCCCACGGCATTGGCGACTTCGATCAGGCCACCGTTACCGGTCTTGCCGCCCGCGGCGAAGACGACGTCGGCGTTCTGGTCGAGGGCTTGCTTGGCGGTGGTCGCGCCCCATTCGGGGTCGAGGAACGCCTGGTCAATGGTGCCAGGGTGATAGGTCGAGATGATGTTGATATCCGGGTTGACGGACCGGGCACCGGCTTCGTAGCCTTCTTTGTAGCGCACGACGGGCGGCACCTGGTCGGTACCGAGCACGGCGGCGATGGTGCCGGTCTGGGAAAGCCGGGCGGCCAGCACACCGGCCAGATAACCGGATTGGTCTTCGTTGAAGATCAGGCCGACCACGTTGTCGACGGGTTCCGCCTGGAACTGGTCGACACCGACGAACAGGACATCCGGATAGATCGCCGCAGCTTCGAGCGTCGCCGGGCCGATAGCGTAGCCCACGGTCACGATGATGTTGTAGTCGTTCTCGGCGAACTCGGCGATATTGTCCGCGTAATCGGCGGCTTTCTTGGTCTCGATGTAATCGACCTTCGCGCCGCAGTTCTCGGTGGACAGTACGCCTTCCCACGAGCTCTGGTTGAAGCTCTTGTCATTGATCTGGCCAACATCCGTCACCAAACCGATCTTGAGCTTGCTGAGATCGTAGGTGTCGCAGTTGATCAGGTCTGGCGCCACGATTTCGGGCGCGGGGACCTCGGTCGGCGCAACCATCGCGACTTCAGTCGGGACCTCGGTCGGAACTTCGGTTGGAACTTCGGTCGGTTCGACGGTCGGGACCTCAGTGGGGACCTCAGTCGGAACCTCGGTTGGGGCAACAGTGGGGACCTCGGTCGGGACTTCAGTGGGAACTACCGTTGGGACCTCGGTCGGGACTTCAGTGGGGACCTCAGTGGGGACCTCAGTCGGAACCTCGGTCGGAACTTCGGTCGGAACTTCGGTCGGCGCTACCGTGGCTGTCGCTGTGGGTGCCGCAGTAGGTGACTTCTTCTCATTATTGCCCCCGCACGCGGTAAGTGTCAAAACCGCGATCATGGCAAAAACGAGCAGAAGGCCGATCAGGTACTTTCTTCGGCTCATTGACTCTTCTCCTCAACTTGTTTTTCTTATAAAGCGAACCAAACAAGAACTTCGCCCAATGCGTGACAGCGTACAGGTGGTCAGCGCGCATCTATAATACTACGGTCTGCCGTTTTGGTGTAATTCTATTTCGTGCAAAGCGCATAAATGCGCCGTGCCGTTCCCGGTGAGAACGAGAGCGACCCGCGCAGCCCCAATCACCCAGATTCCGCCGTTGAAAAGCTCCAAGTTTATGCTATACTAGCGCCAGACTAGGGGCGTGTAGCTCAATGGCAGAGCAGTGGCCTTTTAAGCCATTGGTTGAGGGTTCGAGTCCCCCCACGCTCACCTGGTTGTTCGGGGGGCGATCGGCGTGTTCAGCGCGATCGCTCCTTTTGTTTGTGTTACCGGGCTGCGCGGGCTGCACGCAGGGTGCAACCGTCGCCACTTCAACGGGAAAAGCTTATGGCTCAGCGTATATCTCAACCAATGATCGTGCTCGTGGTGGCACTGGCCGCGTTGGCCGGCGTGTGGGCAGTGGGCGTGCGTGTCAGCGGCGCATCCGGGCCGCGCCAGCAGGGAACCCCCCTCCCGGAGGTCTACGCGGAGGCTGTCGGGCAGGCCAATCTACGGGGCGGGCCGGGTATCGATTACCCGGTCGTGGGCGAGATCGCCGCCGGGACGCGCTACCGTGTCTTGGCGCGGCACAGCCTGGTGCCCTGGCTGCGTTTGGATGTGCCGGAAACTGGTGGGGTTGAAGCCTGGGTCTATCAGGAGCTCGTCACCGTGAGCGGCAGCCTGGGCGCGGTGCCGGTGGTGAACGACTTTGATCCGACCGTCACACCAACCGCTCTTCGCGCGGCCAATACGCCCGCCGCCACATTCACGCTGGCGGCTCCGCCCGCCGGAGTCAGCGTCACGCTGACGCCTTCCGCCACGGCAACCGTTGCCCCTTCAGTGACGCCCACCGTCGGTGGGGCCATTGCGACAACCTTGGGTGAGGCCAATGTCCGCTTTGGGCCGGACCTTAGCTATCCGGTCATCGCCAAAGTACCGGAGGGCGCATCCTACCGCGTTCTGGAGCTGCACGCACTGGTGCCCTGGGTGCGCATTGCCCTGGACAATTCACCGACCGGCAGCGGATGGATCTATCAGGACATCGTGACCATTACCGGCGACCTGACCAACACCCCCGTCACCACTGCCAGCCAGTTTTCATACCCTACGCTGACCCCCACGCCGGACGCGGTCGTCGTCAGCGGCGCGCCCTGGACGGGACCGCTGGCGCCGGGGCGGCTGGCGTCCACGTTAGGCAAGGATATGCTCAATTACCTGCTGGACCAGGGCTTCGCGCCGTACTCCGAGCAGATGGCGTCCGTCTTCGTGATGGACCTCAAATCGGGCGATACCTTCACCCTGAACGACGGAGTCGCCTACAGCGGCATGAGCCTGACCAAGATCCCGATCCTGACGGCGTTTTTCCAGCATCACAGCGGGCCGCTGACCTATAACGACGCCTATTCGGTCGCGGAAATGATGATGTGCAGCGAGAATATTTCGTCTAACAACGTGCTGGCGATGATCGGTGACGGGGACGCCCTGCGCGGGGCCTCGATCACGACCGCTATGCTGCAAGCCCTGGGATTAAATGGGTCGTTCATCACGCGCCAGTTCGTGCTCGTTCCGGATTCCACGCCGATTCCCGGCACTGGCACGATCACCACCGGGGCCGATCAGGTTAGCGCGCAGCCCGACAACTACAACCAGATCGAACCGAAGGATCTCGGCTTTTTGCTGGCCAGTATCTACCAGTGCGCGGCGACGCAAAGCGGCCTGCTGATCGAGCGCTTCCCCAATGACTTCGACGCGCAGGAATGCCGCAAAATGCTGTATGCCATGGACGCGGACACGATCAACGTGTTTGTGGAGGCGGGCGTCCCGGTGGGCACGCGCGTGATGCACAAGCACGGCTGGATCGGGGATACGCACGGCGATGCGGCCATTGTGATCGGGCCGGATGCGCCGTTCGTGTTCGTGGGCGTGCTGTACGCGCGTGACTGGCTGGAGTTCGACACGTCCGCGCCCATTATCGCCGAGCTGGCGCGCATGACCTGGAACGCGATCGAGCCGTCCGAGCCTTCGCTGGCAGTGCGACCGGGCATTGTGCCCGCTGACTGCGATCCGAGCACGAACCCGGTCATGACAGCGCTGATGTCGTCCACGCTGCCCATGCTCGGGCAATAGGCGGCAAAGCGTCCCTCAGAGGTCTACTGAGAAATAGGGAGGACACAGAACAGGGCAAAACACAGGTGAAAAACCTTGTTTTGCCCTGTTTTTCTCGCTTCAACCCTCTGTGATTTTCTGTGGAGAAAGTTCTTCCGCGCTCTTACTCCACCGTCCCCGGCAGAAAATCGTTCGTGAACGCGCCCGACATGTCGAGCGGCTCCGCCAGAATCCCGTTCTGCACCAGGAAATCGGTGAAGCCCTGCCAGATTTCGGGCTGCTGCTGGCCCCAGCGCGGTGCGTCAGCCTGGTACTGCGACGCCAGCCAGTCGGCGCTGGTGTGGATCAGGTCGGAATCGACTTCGGGCGCGGCGGCGGCCAATAGATCGGCCGCCTCGGACGGGTGCTCGATCGCGTACGCGAAGCCGCGCGCCGTCGCCTGCACGAAAGCCGCTACCACGTCGGGACTCTGGTCGATCATGTCCTGGCTGGTGATCAGAATCGGCGTGTAGTAGTCGGGGATGCAGTCGAAGTGATCCATCAGCATCAGGCGATCCAGTGACAGGCCGCTCTGCTCGCCTTCGATGCCAGACCACGCGTAGTAAATCCAGGCGAAATCAATGCGACCGCGCTCCATCAACTGGAACGGATCGACATAGCCGATGTCGACATAGTCGAACGTGTCCGGCTGGGCCCCGTCACAAGTCAGCAGCGTGTTGATGATCGCCTTTTCCAGGTCTGGCTGACCGAAGCCGCCATAACGCAGCCCGGCCAGATCGGCGGGGCGGCTGACCGGGTGCTGGTCGTGCAGAGTCACGAAGCCGGACGTATTGTGCTGGATGATGGCCGCCAGCGAAACGATGGGTGTGCCATCCGCGATAGCATATGTGGCGAATTCCTGGTAGCTGACGCCAAACTGGGCCGCGCCGCTGTTGACTACCGCCTCGACCAGCAGATCGGTGGGTTCCTGAATCGAGACGTCGAGGTTCGCCTCGTCGAAATAACCGAGTGCCTGGGCGACGTAAAACCCGGTGTGGTTGGTATTGGGCGTCCAATCAAGGATGAGCGTGACTGATGTGCGTGCGTCAGCCTTGGCGAAACTGGTTGCGCCGCCCAGGGGATCGGCGGTCCCGCCGTCCTGCGCCTGGACGGGCGCGCTCAGTGCGGCACCGAGCAGCACGAGGATCAGAGTCAAGCTTAGAAATTTCGTGTTCATTGGGTGAGCAATCCTTCCGTGAAAATTGAAGAACGATTCATCGTTATGCGTGCCGATCTGGCGCTCAATAAATGCCCGGTCCGCGCCACGACCGCCGCCGCGAGGTGTAATACCAGCGCAGCGCCAGCCGCTCGACCAGGCTCACCAGCGCCACCAGCAGCAGGCTGAGCAGCGCCGTCAACAGGATGGCGAGGTAGGCTTGATCGAGCCGGAAACTGCTGTACGACCGTTTGAGGAACACGCCTAACCCGCGCTGAGCGGTGATGTATTCCCCGAAGATCGCGCCCACGACGCTGTAGGTCGCCGCGATGCGCAGCCCGCTGAAGAAAGACGGCATGGCGGCGGGCAGCCGCGCTTTCAGCCAGACCTGCCGCGCGTTCGCGCCCATGGCGCGCAGCAGCGAGAGCAGCTCCGGGTCGGAGGATTGCAGCCCGCTGAAGGTGTTGAGCGCCACCGGGAAGAAGCAGAACAGCACGACGACCGTGATTTTCGGACCACTGCCGAATCCGAAGATCAGGATCAGCAGGATCGCGATCGCGAAAATCGGCACCGTCTGCGAGATGACCAGCAGCGGGTACAGCACCCAGCGCAGCAGCGGCGAGAAATCCATCAGCGCGGCGATCATTACGCCCAGCACGATCGCGATCGACAGCCCGGCCAGCGTTTCCCACAGCGTGACCGGGATGTGCTGAGTCAGCAGCAGGGTGTGGTATTGGTCCCACGCCGCGCGAATCTCGCCGGGAGTGGGGAACAGGTCGTGCAGCGTCAGGTTGCCCGCCGCGCGAGCTTCGCGCACAAGCTGCGCCACGCCCGCCGAGAAGAATCCCAGGACCAGCGCCGTGACGACGGTGAGCGCCAGCGCGCGCCCGGCATCCAGCACCGCAGGGAGTTGCGCCACACGCGACAACCCAGGCCGATCGGAAGTTGAAGGATTCACACCGTGCTCGTTTCTCTAGGCGCGGCCCGGCGTATGGACCACGATCAAGGTACCGGCGGCCAGCGTCACCCGCGCGCCGGATTCCGCGATCACGTTGCTGACCCCGCGCGCCGGACCAACGTACAGCGTTTCGTCTTGCAGAGGGTAGACCAGGCGTGTCGTCCGCACGCCGATCGCGTCACCCCCCAGCGGAATCAGCGAAATGGTGTCGCCAGGATCGCCGTCCAGGGCATGATCGCCGGGATCGATCCGCCACAGGGTCTGCGACCCGCTGACCAGGCGGGCATCACGGCCCGCCAGGGCGGGCAGCGCCAGCAGTTCGATATTGGCCAGCGTCTGGTCGATGCGGTCGCCCAAGGCACCGAGCACGCGCAGCCATGTAGCGCCGCGCTCGACTGCCGCGATCAGAGCCAGTTCCAGGTCGGTTTCGTCTTTTGCAGGGGGGAAGCGTACGATTTCGCTGCCAGCCGCGCGCAGATTGTCCAGTTCTGCCGCGCTGAGCGAATCCATATCGCCGACAACAAGCTGCGGTGTGACTCCGCAGGCGCGCGCCAGCCGCGCACCACCATCCGCCGCGACGACCATGGCTTGCGGCGCGAAACTGAGCGCCTGCGTCACGGCGGGGCCGGGGTTCAATTCTCCGTTGGCGAAGACCAGGGCGCGCCGCGTGTTGCTTTCGTCCGCCATAAAAAACACTCCCCGCCGGGCAGGGAGTGTTGGACTAGCTGTGTACCGCACCCGCAGCTCCCTACGCCGGCATTACCCGGATCAGGTTTCATGGGGTCGGCGTCGTGAAAAGGACGCACCTCTCAGCCTGGCTCACCCAAGCTCCCCCGTGCGTATCGACCTGTGAAAACGCTCGCCGATCACTATAAATCGATCGGTCTAATCGCGCGCGTTTCTATGCCAGAGTGTAACAGATCTGGGCACGTCTGGCCACGTGGAGTCATGCGATTAAGGCGACGAACAGGTCCACCACAGGCGGGAAACATCGCTTGTCTGTACTGGCACGAATTATTTGTGAAGAATTTCATCCACCGTCACATTTCACTATATAATTGTTCCTATAGGGGTAAGAGATAGCTAGAGGAAAGGGAAATTTTATGGCCCAGAAATGCAATTTCATCGAAGGTTGCCCGATCTTCAGATATTTCAGCCGTATGTCCGAGGTGGTCTATCGCATGGCGTATTGTGAAGGCGATTACCATACCTGCGCGCGTCACCAACTCCGCACTTCGGGCCAGCCCGTGCCGGTGAATCTGGGACCGCAGGGGACTAAACTGTGGCCGGACGGCGCACCACCGCCCGCCGAGCTGAACTTGCCGGGGATGTAACGGCACGTAGGACGCGCGCGGGGCGCGGTGTGTTGTTCGTGACGGTCAGCGCACGCGCCGCACCCACTGATCCTTGATTTCGAGCTTGGTCACATCTGGCGCTTCGAGGAAATCCATCAGCAGGCGCGAAAACCCGGCGATGTTTTCCAGCATGGGGAAATGGTGCGCGTCCTTGAGCGGCAGCGCGTGAAACGCGGGCCGGTTCAATGTGGCGATCATGCGGTCATCCGGCGGCGGCACAAAGGTATCGTTCGCGCCGTACACGGCTACGGTCGGCATGCTGACCCCGCGCAGATCGCGCAGCGTATCCACGTTGGTGAAGGCATCCACGCTGATCGAAAAGGCTAACGGATCCGTTTTTTCCACTTCTACCCGCAGCTTGTCCTGGTCGGGCCCCACTTCAACATGCCGTTTGAGCAGTTCAAAGCGATCGACCGTTTCGAGATAATTCTTGAGCGGGTTCGCCTGCTGAATCGAAGATTCCGGCACGTAGTCCGCGCGTGGCATAGGGGGGACGGCAGGCAGTGGATCGGGCGGCGGCGGTGTGGGCTTCTCGTCGGTCGTTTTGATCTCACGCGAAGGTTGGTTGGTGGGCGGAATAGCCGCGTCGCGCGGGGACTTGGGCAGCACCTCGGCCAGACGGGCCTCGCCCAGTTCTTTGGCGCGTTCTTCTGCGGAAGCCGCGATACGAGCGCGCATTTCGTCGGTGCGCCAGGGCATCGTTTCCGCCTCGGGATTGACGGGCACACCCGGTTTGCCGGGCGGCGCGGGCGGCGGTGACCCCGTTGGCGTGGTGGCAGGCGACGGCAACGCGGGGGCAGGATTGGCGGTGAGTGGTTGCGATTTGGGCGCCATGAAGAACAGCGGCGGGCAGACCGCCATCAGACGCGGCACGCGGTCGGGATGGGCGGCGGCGAACTGGGCGACCACAGCCGCCCCCAGGTCATGCCCGATCAGCGCGGCCTTGGCAATACCCATGCGTTCCATGAACTGTTCGAGCAGCGCCACCTGCGTGTTGAAATCGTAGCGATTCGCGTCACGCCCCGAATCCCCGAACCCCCACAGATCGATGGCGTAGGTCCGGTATTTCATGCTCAACTGCTGCATGACCGGCACCCAATAACGCCAGGACCCCAGCCAGCCGTGCAGCAAAATCACTGGGCGTCCACGGCCCAGGACTTCGTAGTGAACCAGATCGTCGTCGATCGTGATTGCGCTCATGCCGAATTCCACAGTGATCTAGCGAGCGAGCGACGCGCGCCGCCCCGCAGCACAAACAATTGGATCCGCCCTCAAGTGATGTTGAAGCGGGCGAGTATTTCCTTCACGCGTTTGTTCAGTTCGTCGGGCGCGAAGGGCTTGAGAATGTAGTCGTAAGCGCCCGCGTCCATGCCCGATTCCATTTCGGACTGCTGGCCCTTCGCCGACAGGAAAATTATCGGGATGTCCTTCATAGCGTCCATCGACTTGATGGTACGGCAGGCTTCGTACCCGGTCATGCGCGGCATGCGTACATCCAGCAAGATCATATCGGGCTTGACCGTCGGGGCCAGCTCAACGGCCTCGGCTCCATTGGAGGCCTTGATCACCTCGTGACCGGCGTACTTCAATGTGAACTCAATCAGATCGCGGATGTCGCGCTCGTCCTCTGCAATGAGTATTTTAGCCATATGCCGTTTGCTTTACCCCATTCAATCGCTCGGTAGGTCTGCCGTGTCTGCTGGTTCCGCCGGGTCCTCGCTGGCTGGGATCACCGGCTGCTGCGGCAGTTCAACGTGGAACGTCGTGCCATGACCGACTACGCTGTCAAACCATATCTTGCCGTGATGCGCCTCCACGAGCTCGCGCACAATGGCCAGCCCCAGGCCAGTGCCGGGCGTATCCATCACCATCTCGTGGAACTCGTCGCCTCTGAAGAACCGCTCAAACACGCGCTCGGACGCTTCGGGCGGGATGCCGATGCCGGTATCTGCCACGTTGAAGACGACAAACCCGTTTTCGTCGTTGGTCGCTGCGGACAGTGTGACGGTTCCGCCAGGTTCGGTGTAGTTGAAGGCGTTGTCGGCGATATTCGTCAGGATCTGAGCAACCTTATCGTAATCGCCCCAGACCGTCAACCGCCGATCCGTCGGGAGCACGGTGTTGATCGTCATTTCGCGCTGCTCATCTTCGATGCGTCCGCGCAGATGTACCGCCACAGAATTGAGCACGTCTTCGGCGTCGACAGTCCCAAAGCGCAGCTCGATGCGCCCCTGGTCGATGCGTGAGATATCGAGCAGATCGTTAACCAGGACGCTCAGCCGGTCGGCATTTTGCTTGATGGTTTCCAGGAAGCGCTGCTGCTGGTCGCTCATCGGACCGGCTGCGCCCAACAGCAGCAGGTCGGCGTAACCTTTGATCGAGGTCATGGGCGTGCGCAGCTCGTGCGACACCGTCGCGACGAATTCACTCTTGAGCCGGTCAACCTCGACTTCACGCGTGATGTCGCGGAAGATCGACACTGTGCCGAGAAACTGGTCGCCCATATTCACCGGCGCGACGCGCACGCTGATGACCTGTCCCTCGTCGAGCGTGATGCGCTCCTCCAAAAATTCGCCGGGACGGTATAACGTGGGATCGTGCATCCAGCGGTCGACCGTCGCGGCCCAGCGCGTCTTGCCCGCGCCATATAGCCCCGTGATTTCTGAGGTGGAGCGGTTCAACACGCTTTCGACCGGCACATTCAAGATGCGCCCCGCCGCGGTGTTGAACATGATCACTTCCCCGTCGGCGTCGGCCACCATCACACCATCCGCCACCGAGTTCGAGGATGGCCGCGCTCTTGGTTGCTTCGACCTGTTCCTGCCGCAGCATCGATCCCAGGCGTTCGGCCTGGTCGCGGATCAGGCTGTACAGTTCGGCGTTGTTCATAGAGTCGGCCACCTGGTTGGCGGCCGCGGTGACCAGTCGCAAATCGTCTTCGGTGAACTTGCCCGGCTCGGCGCTGAACAACATCGCCACGCCGAGAATGTCTTCGTTCGACTCGATGAGGGCGACCATCGCCGCACGTGGCACATCGTCAGACTCGCTCAAGCGCAGCCAGCGCGGATCCTCTTGAACATCGTGGATGATTGCGGGACGCCGGTTCTGGATGGACCACCCGGCCAGCCCTTCGTTGGAGGCCAGCGTGACTTCATCGCCGTCCGTCGCGACGTTATCCAGTGGCCAGCCAAAGCGCGCCCGGTACGACAGCCGCTCAGAGATCGGGTCCACCGCCAGGATAGCGCCCTGCGTCGCGCCGACCGCGGTCGCCACCATTTCGAGCGCGCGACTGAGCAGCCGATCCATATCGAGGCTGGTCGCCAGCTCGGTGGTGATGGAATAGAGCGTGGCGATGTACTGCCGTTCTTGCTCAAGCTCGGCGGTACGATCGAACACGCGCCGTTCGAGGTCGGCGGCCAGCTCCAGTGTTTGCTGGAAGAGGCGCGTACTTTGGATCGCGACACCCAATTGCGCGCCGATGGTGTGCAAGATACGCTGGTCATTCTGGCTGAAGGCAGTCGGATCGCGGTCGTCACGAACGGCCAGCACTCCGATCACGTCTTCACCGGCGAAGAGCGGGACGCCCAGGAAGCAGACAGCCTCCGGCATCATGGTGACGATCCCTAACCCGTGCTGCGCCGCCTGCAAGTTTTCCCCGGCCAGCAGCAGCGGCGCGCGGCGGCGGATAATCAGCGAGAATTCATCTTTGCCGACGAATTGCGGCGGCAGATCAAGCGGTTGATCGTCGCGGACATTAGTCGCCAGCGGGAACGACAGCATGTCTTTTTCTGCGTCGAACAGCGCGACGTACAGCACATCCGCTTCCGTCAGGCTAGGCAATTGGGCATCGACCACGGCGAGCAGTTGTTCCAGACTGTTGGCCGATGACAGCTCGCCCGACATTTCATTGATGATGTACAGCTCTTCGACCGTACGGCGCGTTTCGGTTTGCAGACGCGCGTTTTCGATCGAGATGGCGGCCTGGCTGGCGAGTGTACGGGCCAGCCGCAGCGTTTCAGATCTGAAGATGCGGCGCGGGTCGAGCGTTTCGACCTCGACCATACCGATCGAAATTTCGTTGACCACCAGCGGGATAATCACACGGGTTGCCGCCTGATGCATGATCATCAGGTTACGTTCGCCGGGTGGCAGATCGTCGCTGTCGACACGCACGATGCCCAGCTCGCGCTCGCGCAGGGCTTTTTCGCGCAGCGGGAAATCAGTCAGCGAGATGATGTCCCCGATCTGGGCAGGCGAAAGGTCACCCGAGCGGGCGCTGATCTCGCCGCGCATCTCCAGCTGGTTGTTCACATCATCCCACAGGAAGATCGCGCAGGCATCCGCCCCGACAGCGCCGAGCATCTGCATCGTGACGCGCCGGACGACTTCGTCCAGGTCCAGCGTCACAGCGGTCGCCTGGGCGGATTCGAACAGCGTTTCAAGCTCGCGCGTACGGATTGACGCTTGTTCGAACAGACCCGCGTTTTGCACGGCGATCGCGGCCTGGCTGGCGATGGTTTGGGCCAGCTCGATTTGTTCGATGGCAAACTGGCGGCCTTCCGCGAGTGTATCCAGACGCAGCACGCCGATCACTTCGCCGCCCACGACTAGCGGCACCAACAGCGAGCTGTGAACATCCTCGCGCCGCAGCAAAATGCGCAAATCCACCGCAAGCGGGTTTTCCGCCGATTGTTCGACTACCAGCGGGATCAGACCGGTACGTACGCGGTCGATAGCGCTGTTCTGGGTGATATCGCACACGAGCTGGGGCGGAGCGTCGCCGCGCGGATATTCCACGATGACGATAGCCACCCCGCGATCGCCGTCGATCTGGATGGCGGCCCCTTCGGCCACACCCAGGGCAATCGCAGTTTCGCGCAGGGCGATCTCGTAGATGTTTTCCAGGTCGAGCGTTTGGGCCAGCGCCAGTGACACACGGTTGAGCAGCGCGAGACGCTGCGCCTGATCGTCCAGCTCGATGGCGCGCTTGCGGGTTTCCTGGAAGAGGGTGGCGTTGTCCAGCGCGACGGCCGCCTGGTTGGCGAAGGTGAGCGTCAATTGTTCGTACAACTCTGTATAGAAATTCGGCTCGCGTTTTTCCAACGCAATCACGCCGACCACGCGCCCCTTGCTGATCAGCGGCGCGCCCAGCCAGTTCTTATAGACCGCGGCCGACCCACCAGGGAAGCGTGGATCACCCGCGCTCACGTCGCCCACGTTGATCACGCGTGCGTTTTCGGACATTTCGCGGAACAACGGACTGTAGGGGATTTCGACCGTCATCCCGATCAGTTGATCGGCGTTCAGCGCGCCGGGATCGTCGTACCCGCGCGCCGCCACTACTTCGAGTTCTTCGCGATCGGAGGAACGCAGCCACAGCGACACGCCATCGTAGGGGATAACGCGGTCGAGCGCGTCCAGAATGAGCGTGCTCACCTGATCCGGTTCCAGCGTGGCCGTGATCTGGCTCGACACTTCGGAGAGTGCCGACATCTGGACGGCGCGCTGCTGAAGGTCGGCTTCGAGCTTGGCACGCTCGGTCACGTCTTCGAGCAGCAGCACGATACCCGTCACCTGCTTGCCCTCGAGCATCGGGTATATGTAGTAGTTGCGGACGGAGGGCTTCCCGGCTTCGTCGTGCCGCTCGACTTCGTAACGGACCTGCGGCTCGCCCATCGTCAGCGCGACCGCGATTGGCTCGCGCAAAAATGTCCCGTAATCGCTGCGATACTCGAACAGGGCCTTATCCAGCGCGCGCCGACGACCAGCCGTAGCGCTCGCTCATGAAGTGGTTGATACGGCGCACCACCAGATCGCGATCCAGCACGACGATGCCCTGCTGGATGGCTTCGACGACGGCCTGGTTGAAGATCGTCAGCCCCAGGGTTTCGTTGTAGAGGCGGGCTTTTTCCACCGCCAGCGAGGCCTGGCTGGCGATCGTCTGGGCCAGCTCGATCTCAGCTTCGGTGAAGTTGCGCGGCGTCGTCGAGTCCAGGCCGATCGTGCCGATCACCTGATCGCCAATGAGGAGCGGGACAATCATCAGCGACACGGTATGGCGCTCGCGGAGTTGGGGCCACGCCCGTTCGAAGATCGGGTCGGTCAGCACGTCGGGCGAACAGAGCGGCTGGTGCGAGTCGCGCACGATCTCGATCGATCGGTTGTCCGTCAGATCGAGCAGCAGGTCCGGGGTCGGCTCGTCGAAGGGGTAGCTCAATACGAGACGGCCCTGGGTGTCGCTTTCAAACAATACCAGCCCGCCCAACTGCACTTTGAGAATATCCGCCAATTCGCTCAGCACGATGCTGTAGATTTCCTGCGGATCGAGCGTTTGAGCAAGCCGCGCCGAAACCCGGTTAATCAGTGTGAGCCGCCCGGCCTGCACGTCGAGGACGGCGGCGCGGTCCTGGGCTTCCTGGAACAGGCGCGCATTTTCCAGGGCGACCGCCGAAAGGTTGGCGAGGCGCTGGATCAACTCCAGGTTTTCCTGGAAGCCAAACGGGTTTTCAAGCTCGCTGCCCAGCCGCAGCACACCGATCACCTGCCCGGCGGCGCTCATCGGCACGAGCATGGTGCTGCGCTCGCCGCTGGCAAACCACGTGGCCAGGTCGGCAAACTGCGCGCGCGCCTTGTCTTCGCGGCTGAGATGGTACAGCCGCGCGCTGCCCGCGCGGTAGGTATCCGCCACGGCGCAGCCATCCGCCGGGAGCGGCTCGTCTTCCTCTACCGTCACCGACGCATCCAGCGCGATGTCGGCGCGCAGCACTTCAAAGCGGGACGTGGCTTCCTGGAAAACGGATACGCTCATGCGCGTGAAGGGCACGACCTGCTGCAACCCGCGCCCGACCGCCTGAATCACCGTTGCCGGGCTGATGGCGGCGGAGACCGCCTCCATCATTTCGTTAAGGCGCTGTTCCTGCTCGGCGGCGCGGACGGTTTCCTGGTAGAGGCGCGTCGTTTCGATGGCGGCGGCGGCCTGCGAGGCGAACAGCTCGAACGGTTGCAGCGATGCCTCAGTGGGGGCGCTGCCGTCGGCCGGGCTGTCCATCGAAATTATACCGATGATGCGCTGCTGATCCTGACCGATCAGCGGCATATACAAGACGTCCATCGGGTGCCAGACATCATCAGGCACGCTGGGCGGCTCGATCGGCTTGTCTTTGAAAATATGTGTAGCCACCCATGGGCTGTTATAACGCAGGTAGTAGCCCGCGCCGAGCTTATGCACGTAAAAATCGAGATCGTTGATCCACGAGCGCCACACATCGCCTGGGACGACATCGTCCGACAGGCGGAGGGCTTCGTCGGGCGTATAGCCCGACTGGATCAGCGCGGTGGGTTCGAGCCGTTCGTCGCGCAGCGTGATCACGATGTGGCCCCAGCCCGCCGCGTGAATACCGTCGGCGACGATTTGCAGGCGGGAGGGTACATCCGGCGCGCCCTGGATTTCACTGGCCACCATGTGCAGTTGGGCCAGACGGTCGCGCTCGCGGCGGGTGGCTTCGGCTTCCTGGCGGATGCGCTCCACCAACCGGTAGTTTTCGATGCTGAACGCGGCCTGATTCGCGAAAATCTCCAGCGCTTCGACGATGTGCGTATCCGGGCGGCGCCCAGAGCGCGGCTCATCGACGCTCATCAGGCCGAGCAGGCTGCCGCCCGCACCGTACAGCGGGACCAGCAGCAGGTCGTCGGGATCCCAGGCGCGCGGGCCGGAGCCCATGCGCTGCTGCAAAATCTGGTAGACGGGCAGGTCTGCTGTCACATCTTCGCTGCCTTCGGCGGGCAGGAAAAAGCTGTTAGAAATGCGGAAACGCTCTTGCAGCAGCCCTTCGGCCTGTTCGAGCGGCGGCGTAATAGCTTGCATTTCCTGGAAGACGGCCAGCGGCAACCCGGCCTGCGCCGTCCGGCGCATGACGCCCGCCCGCTCATCCATCAGGCTGATCAGCACGACATTGAAGCCGATCGTTTCCTGGACGCTGTGCGCGACTTCTTCCAACAGCTCGGGCAGACTCGCGCCCTGCCGGAACAGCTCGCCCAGTTCGAAGATGCGCCCCATCCGGTCGGCGCGGACGCGCAGCGCGCGGTTCAGCTCAAGCTGATCTTCGTAGCGGCGGGCGTTGGCAATAGCAACCGTCGCCTGGTCCGTCAGCGATACGACGAAATCGACCACGCCCTGCGTGAACACACCCACTTTCAAGCTGTAGAGGTGGATCAGTCCCGTGACCTGGTCGCCGTAAGTTACCGGTACGACCAGAGCCGAGCGGGCATTTGCCGGGCGCGGCTCGAACTCGCTCGCGCTGTAATCGTCCACGCGGATCACGTCGTTACGCAGCGCGCCGGCGCGTTCCAGCGGAGCCAGCGTCCGCAGCGAGCGTCCCTCGCCAAAGCGGCGATCGATGCCCGGCATGTCGATGGCATCCCAGTCGGCACGATTGGACAGCAGGATCACACTCACCGCGTCGGCGTCGGTCGAGCGCAGCGCTTCCTGGCGGATCACGTCGAGCACGCGGTCCAATTCCAGTGTGCGGCTGAGTTCGTGGCTGACGCGCCCCAAGGCATTGAGTTCTTGCAGGCGAGCGCGCAGGTCCTGGTCGCTGGACTGGTGCATGCGTGTGCGGTCGAGCATAGCCGCCACCTGCACGCCGACACTCGCCAGGAACTGCATATCGGACTCGGTATACGGCTCGCTGCTCATCCGGTCGGCGACGATCAGCTCGCCGATGCTGCGATTCTGGATGACGAGCGGGACCTGAATCCAGTTGTGCAGATCGAGCTGATTGATCAGCGATTTGTAGGCGAACAGCACGTGTTCATCATTGAGCAGATCGTGACTGAGCGCGGGGCGGCGGGAGATAAGCACGCTGCCTTCAAAGCCGGGCGCGTAAGCATCGATCCGGTATGGTTCTTGCAGAGTGCGTCCCCAAATAAGATTGGGGGCGATCACCAGCTCGCCCGTGCCCTCGTCGACCTGCGCGATCGTCACGACTCTCAGATTCGAGCAGGTTAGAAATAGCGACCAGCACCGACTCGATCGTGTCGGCGTCGGGCACGGCCTTGGCGGCGATCTCCGTGACGGCGCGCAGTCCTTCGGCTTCGTGGGTGCGGTGCTGCATCTCGCGGTAAAGCCGTGCGTTGTCGATCAAAATGGCGGCCTGCCCGGCGAAAATCGAGAGCAGTCGCGCGTCGTCTTCGGTGAAATCGGAGCCGTCCGTGCGGTTAGCCGCCTGCACGATACCCAACCGGTTGCCGCCGACCACCAGTGTCGCGATCACGGTCTGGGTCATCCCAACCTGGGACGCCAGCGTCGCGAGATCGGCCCCAGCATCTCAGAATCGGCGCTCAGGCGGTTGCTGAACCACGTTTCGCGCTCCTCCACAGCCGCGCGACCGGGCTGCCCGGCAAGGACGGTACCTGGTAGAACCGCAGGATTTCTTCGTCTTCAAGCCCGAAGAAAGGGCGCTGGCTGACCAGCACATGTTCGCGAACATCGTAGAGCATGATGCCGCACATTTTCACGTTGAGCAGGGTCGCGATGCGCGCGGTAATCTGGCTGTACAGCTCGGCGGGATTGCGTACCACGCCCATGGCTTGCGCGATCTGCTGCAGGCCGCCCAGCTCGCGCGAGCGGCGCTGTTCGTCTTCGTAAAGCCGCGCGTTTTCGGTGACGACGGCGGCCTGCCCGGCGAACGCGATCAGCGTGCGCATACAGTCTTCGTCAAAGCCAGACGATCCCTGCCGGTTGGCGACCAGCAGCAGCCCCAGCCGCCGCGCCCCGGTGATCATCGGGGCGAGCGCCACCGAGCGGATCGGCACGGCGGTGCGGATCGCCTCCAAGCCCATCGCGCTGACGAGCGGCGAAGCCGGGTTATTGGTGTACCACCAGGGTTGGTGATGCCAGATGTTGTACAGCTCGGTGTCGGGGACGACAGTCAGGTGATACGACTGATCAGGGTGTCAGCCACGCCGAAAAAGGGCGGTTGGCTGCGGAAAACCTGTGTATTTTCGTCATAGAGCAGCACGCCGCAAATCTCGACGCCCAGCAACTGCGCGACGCGCTGTGTCACCTGGGCGTAGAGCGCGTGGGGCGATCCGAGCGCGCTCATCGCCGCTGCGATCTGCTGCAAGCCTTCCAGTTCGTCAAGCTGGCGCACCTGCTCGCGGTAGAGCCGCGCTGCTTGAACGGCGGACGCGATCTGCCCGGTGACCGCGCCCAACAGCGCGATATCGCGCTGGCTGAAGGCGTGGCGCTCGCGGTGCATCAGCTCGATGGTGCCGACAAATTGATCGCCGACCAGCAGCGGCACGCCGAGATAACTCTGGAAATCGCCGCGGTAGGCTTTCGGCACGACATCGGTTCGCGCGCCCACGTCGCCCACCAGCAGCGGCTGGCGATATATGCGCGATCCAACCAGTGTAACCTTCGCCCACCCGGTAACGATTCGGTTGATCGCTGCTCGGTCAGCATCAGGCGGCCGGTTGGCGTGCGTGCCACACTGCGCCCGGCCGGCCGCAGCGTCTGCGATTTCGGGGTACCACAAGGTCACTTCGGCGGAATTAAACGTGATCGACTGCTCGATACTGCGCAGGGTCGCGTCGATCGTGGATTCCAGGTCGAGCCGTGAGCCGACCGCCTGGCTGATGTCGCTGAGAATGGCGAGCGCGCGCAGCGGATCGAAATCCGAAAATGCGGGAGCGGCCGTAACCCCTAACTCGCGCATCACCAGGATCATCGCTGGCCTTCCGCGCCGGGGATAGCGTGAGAGGCCGCTTCGATGCGGCGCTGACCCAGGCGCAGCCAGGCGTGTGCCGGGCTGGCCAGCAGCTCGTGCAGCGTGTCGACGGGCTGGATGTCGGCGAACGATGGTTGCCAGATTGGGCGCGCCGCCATCCATGCCGAACCACAGGCGAGCCGGGCCGTTGACGTACACGATCCGTCCGCGACCCTCTGACACGACGATCGCCTCGTCGGTGTCCATCAGGTTCACCGGCACGATCGGACGCGGCGGCGCGGTCTGATCACCCTGGGCGCTGCGCTGGGTTTGGCGGACCAGGGCGTACAGCCAGGCGAAGAAGATGATGCCTGTCAGGATTAAATAGACTTCAATCATCAGCTTTGTTCACCAACACTCGCTCATTCGCTCTCGCTCATGCGCGTTGGCCTGGCTGCCGATCCGCTGTGAGACGCCGCGCGCTGCCTACCACTCGGTCGCGACAGCCGGCTCGTCGCCGTCGCTGCCGCGCCGCCGGCTTTCGGCGGCTAATTCGGTAATCTCGCGGATGTCGGCAAACTGGCGGGTCGCGTTGGACACCGCGCCTTCAGCCAACGTCATCAGCGGCACTTTTTCATCATCCTGCATCATGAAGCCGCGCTCACGGTCGATGAACCCGTAATGCGTCTGGACTTCTTCGGCGAAGCGATCGACCAGACGCCGGGTGAGCATCTCGATCTTGTCGCTGTAGGTGACCACCACGAAATTATCGCTGCCCGCGTGCCCGGCAAAATCGTTTGGTGTGCCAAGCTCGTCGAGCACTTCGCCCACCAGCAGCGCCATGAAGCGCAGCACATCGTTACCGGCTACGAAGCCGTACACTTCTTTGAACGCGTCAAAGTAGCGCAGCTTGATGTCGATATACGTCCAGACTTTGTCCTCGCGCATGAGCTCGCGCAGTTTTTCTTCGATCAGCGAGCTGCTGGGCAGGCCGCTCGTCGGATCGGTGTAGTTATCGCGCTCTGCGCGGTCGATCTGGTTCTTGACACGGAGCTTCAGTTCCTCGATGTCAAAGGGTTTGGTGATGTAATCGTCGGCACCCAGCTCCAGCCCGGCGATCTTGTCGCTGCGCTCGTCTTTCTGGGTCAGAAAAATGATCGGAATGTGGCTGGTACGGGTGGTCGAACGCAGCTCACGGCACACATCATACCCGTTCATGTCGGGCAGCATAATATCCAAGACGATCAATTGGGGGAGCTGCTTGCGCGTGAGAGTCAGCGCATCCCCACCGCGCGGTGCGACCTGAACATCGTAGCCCTGCCCGGTAAAATAAATGCGCAGCATATTCGAAATATCGAAATCATCCTCAACAACCAGAATTCTGCCCTTCCCCATTCTTTACACCTCCCCAAGACAGGGGCCTCACCTAGCGTCGATGCTGATCGGTACGCCGGACGGACGCCACAGACCGGGACGCGCCGGATCGCGCGTGGCAGGCGGATGACAGACCATCCCCACGGTAGCCCAACTATACCACGAGACAAGAAAATGCGACCAACGAGGACTAAAACCTGTTCCTACATCTTTTCAACCGGACTCTTAACATTGCGCATCTCGGCGCGCTTTCAGCGCGGAGGCGCGGGCCGTTGGCGGCGCGCCTCTTGGGCGCGCTCGCGTACGTGGGTGATGTGCTCCGGCGTAACGGCCCGCTCGAACGATCGGAACCCACTCAGACGGAAGCCATGCCGGGCCGCCAGCGCGTCGATCTCGTGAACCTGCGCCAGCGTGATGTGCTTGCCCACACTATAATCGGCGTAACGCCCTTCCAGCGCCAGGACCATTGTCTCGGCCATGCACGCGTAGGATTTGCCGGGCGGAAACCCGAAATTGAAGCCAAAATCGACCGGCCCCGGCACCTCGACCATCCCGCCTTCGATCACCAACACGTCGTCACGCACTTCGGCCACACGCAGCGACACATCACGCGGGCGGGCCACGTCACACACGACCGCGCCTGGCTTGAGATGCTGCGGCTCGATCACCGATGTGGTGGCGCTGGTGACCGTCAGGATCAGGTCGCAGTCGTAGATCGCGCTGATGTCCGTGCCGGTGGTCACGTGGGCGCGGCCCGCCGCACACCGCGCGCGGACCTCGTCCAGCGCGTCATCGCGCCGCCCGACCAGCACCAGTTCCGGGACTTCGTGCGCCAGCATTTCGGCGCACACCCGCCCAATGACGCCCGTCGCCCCCACGACTGCCGCCGATGCTTCCGGCAGAGCGATGTCCATCTGGCGGGCGGCTTCGCGCACCGCAGCCAGCGCCATCGCGACGGTGTAAGCGTCACCATTGGTGACCGGGATGTCCAGCCGTCCGGCGATCGTCTCGCCCGCGTCGCCCACCACGGAGGTATACGCGCCGAGTCCCAGCAGCCGCGCGCCGAGTTTCTCCGCCATGTGGCCGCACGCCACGATCTTGCGGTAGACGCGCTCGACCGGCAGGCGCAGCATAGTACGCGGCGTGAACGGGCAGGCGATGAACCAGCCGCGCAGCTCGCGACCGGTGGCCTCGGAGCGCACGCCGGAGATCTCAGAAATATAGACGGGCGGGAAAAACTGCGACAGGAAATTGATCTGGCCTTCGGTCAGCACTTTGCCCACCAGCGGCCATTTACGAGACACGTCAGATTTGGGGTCTATCGGGTGAATGATAAAGGCGAAGGTGTCGTCTGGTTGTTGGCTATCCACTCGGCTGTTCACATCGTTTCTTAGCGCAATGTCGCGCGACTAAACTACCCGCGCGTTATTCATCCCAGTCATCGAGCAAGGCTTCTTCGGACTCGATTTTACGAGGATACCGCCGCCGGTGGAGCTTGGCAACCGACGCCCGCATTTTGTGGTGATCGCTCTCTTCGTAGCTCACGTTGCGCGTGATGACGCGCCGCTCAGGCGAGGCGAACAGGACCACATCCGACTCGATCACGCGGGCGGGCATGATCACCAAGCCCGATCCCAGGCGTGTGTTGTGCCCGACGCAACTCCCCAGCACGGGCTGACCGGTGTCTTCCAGTTCTTCGAGGGCGTTCAGGGCACGCAGCGGAGCGGGCAGCAGGTTGAAATCGGTGAAGGTGGTGCCCGCGCCAACGAAGCTGTTGCGCCCGATGACGCCCATCTGGATGCAGGTATTCTGCGCGACGATGGTGTAATCCATCAGCGTGGACATGAACAGTGCCGCCCGGAACGGCAAGAAACAGTTGTTGCCGATTACGCTCAGCATCAACTGGCAGCCCTGCGCGATGTTGACATTGTCCCCGATCACGGAATTGTCGATCACCACCCCTGGCCCGATCGAGCAGTTGCGCCCGATGGTGGTCGGCCCGATGATGACAGCGGACGGATCGATCACGGTGCCCTCGCCGACCTGGACAACCTTCGAGCACGAGAGCACCTGTTTTTGTTCCAGGATGGCGCGAAACAGAATGCGCAGCGCGTCGAGATTGTGCTCGGTGATCTGTTTTTCGAAGCGCTTCCCGCGCGAGAAGACACCCAAAATGATATTGGCGAAGTAGAGGTGAATCCAACTGTCGATTGACAGGCACGAGCGCTCGGTCAGCAGGTGCGTCAGGTCGAGGTCGCGCCCCATCTGGCCGCTGCCGGGTCGCAAATTTGCCATCGAGTCCGGCACGTTGTAATACCCAATCTCCTTGAAGCCGCTGAAGATCGGCACTTCGCGCCATTTGTGCTGCTCGACGTAACCGTGCGGAAAATACCAGAGGTCCAGCGGGTAGTACAGCGGCCTGTCGTCCATGTCGGTGACCGCTTTGAGCCGCGAGAGCGGGATCGCATATTTGCGCCACGCGGCATCGTCGGCGGGCAGCACGGCCCGGCTGGGTAACTGGCTGGCGCGCGCCTGCTCGAAGAACTCCGTGAAGAACTCGCGATCGAAATACAGGTTGTCGCGGTAGACGATAATCTCTTCGCCGCGTTCGGTGACCTGGGGCAGATCGTGGACCGATTGCAGCGACAGCTCTGCCGAGGCCGGGCCGCAGATCTCATCCAATAACTCAGCGTGGTGCATTTTGAGCGGGTGGTTGAGCACGCTCAATTCGCTGGCCGGTTCGTTGAACGGCACGATCAAACGATGATCGGCGATGATAAAGCGCCGCATGCGGTGAAATCGACTGGACGGCTTACTGGCCATGGCAGGACTCTCGTTTCGACTCGGCTTCCGCGCACAAGTATCCTGCATCCGTGCCCGGCTGACAACTCGGAAAAGTGGAGCACAGAGAAAATCTCGATTTCTAACTCTGTGCTCTCTGTGTCCCGCTTTGGGTATACTTGGCGGCGGCTGACGTGCGGAGGCCAGATCAGGAGAACGATCGACATGATGAAACGGTGCGTAAGCGGTTGTCTGCTGGTGCTGCTGATCGGACTGCTGCCGGTGCATGCGCAGGGCGGCGGGACCGGCGCGCCGATCACCGCGCAAAATGCCGATCAGGTTTGGCAGATGAGCGCGTGGCAGCATCCCGACGGACCGTTGGCCGATCTCGCGTTCAGTCCCGACGGATCGCACATCCTCACCGCCGCCGACGATGGGGCGGTACAGATATGGTCCTTGCCAGATGGCACGCCAAGCCTGTTAGGCACGCACAACGGCGCGGCCTACAGCGTCGCGATCAGCCCGGACGGCGCGCTCGCGGCGTCAGGTGGGGGCCGGGAAGATGGGACCGTCCGCTTGTGGACGTTGGACGATCCGCCCGCACTGCTGGCCGAATTCCCCGTCAGTGCGGCGGTGACGAGTTTGGTTTTTAGCCCGGACGGCGCGCGCTTAGCCGCCGGTGACGGCAGCGGGATGCTCCACGTCTGGACGTTAGGCGACGCACCCGCGCTGTGGTCCGAACAGGACACGCCGCATGGCACCGTGCGCAGTGTGGCCTTCAGCCCGGATGGGGCGCGCCTGATGACTGCCGGATCGGATGGGACGATTATCTTATGGGCGGTCGATGACGTGGCGCTCGACCCTGCGCTGACCTTGACCGGCCATGAGGGGGCAGTATGGAGCGCGGTCTTCAGTCCGGATGGCGCACGGATTGTCTCCGGCGGGAATGATGCGACCGTCCGCCTGTGGGACGCCGCCAGCGGAGACGCTCTGGCCGTCCTCAAGGGCCACGCAGGCGTGGTGACGCGGGTCGCGTTCAACCTGGATGGCGCGTTGATTGTCTCTGCGGGCTGGGACGGTACACTCCGCCTGTGGGATGCCGTCAGCGCAGAGCCCGTGGCGCTGCTCACCGGGCATGCCGAGCAAGTCTACGCGGCGGCCTTCAGCCCGAACGGCGCGCTGATCGCGTCGGTAGGCAGGGATGGCACGCTGCGCACGTGGGGCGTGACCGATCTGGCGAGCGATGATCAGGTGCTGGCCGTGGTCCGCGAGAACGTGGACGCGCTCAATGCCGAGGACTTGCCGCGCTACATGGCGACGCTGTACGCCGGCGCGCCGCTCTACCGGGCGACGCGCGACTCGATGCAGGTCACGTTCGAAACGTACGATCTGCAAGTGACGATCGATGAGATTACTCTGCTGGAGCGCACCGAAGACGAGGCGTTTGTCGAAGTAATCCAGACCATGACCAACCTGGGCGACGCGCCGTTCGATGCCCGTCAGCAGCGCGTCGAGCACCGTCTGGTGATCTTCGGTGGGCAGTGGAAGATTTACGAAACGGCGATCCTTGACGAGTTCTATTTTGAATGAGCGGATTGCCCGTCGGGTTGGTGGCTGGGTAACATCACAGTGAACACGCTGCCCTTGCCGACCTGACTATCGACCCAGATGCGCCCCGCATGGTGTTCGACGATGCCCTTGACGATCGACAGGCCCAGCCCTGTGCCGCTGAAGTTTTCGACGGCTTCGTCCGCGCGGTAAAACTTGTCGAAGATGTAGGGCAGGTCCTTCTGGGGGATGCCGATCCCGGTGTCCTCCACGCGCAGGATCTGTAGAT
Source organism: uncultured Chloroflexia bacterium (assembly GCA_963826505.1). GTDB lineage: Bacteria > Chloroflexota > Anaerolineae > Aggregatilineales > Aggregatilineaceae > CAWGXG01. Next base: position 428,603 of record CAWGXG010000007.1, on the reverse strand, counting down.
CGCCGTCCTCTTCTAATGTGATGCGGATTTGCCCGTTTTCGGGCGTATACTTCACCGCGTTTTCGACCAGATTGGTGACGACCTGACGCAGCCGCAAGCCGTGACCCAACACCGGCGTGATGTTGTCGGGCAGCGTAACGTCGACGCGCTGGTGCTTGGTTTCGAACTGGTGTCGCTGCGATTCGACCGCGTACTGCACGACCTCCTGCAGCAGAATGGGCTGGCGCTGCTCGTCCAGCCCGGCCTCGATCTTGCCCAATTCCAACAGATCGGCGATCAACGTGCTGATCGACTTCACACTGAAGACGATGCGCTGCACGAAAGTCTGCTGGGTTTCGTTGAGCGGACCCGTGCGCGACACCAGTTCGATGTAGCCCAGAATGGCCGTCAGCGGCGAGCGCAGATCGTGCGAGACGGTGGTCACGAACTCGCCTTTGATGCGGTCGAGCTCCTTGAGGTGCGTGATATCCTGCATCACGGCCACGCGTCCCACGCCTTTTACCACGGTGAGCTGCGCGTTAAGAAAGCGCTGGCTGTCGTCCAGCGCGATCTCGCTGCGGCGTGAGCGCCCGCCGTGCAGATCGTTCTCGAACAGGTCGATCACTTCCTGGTGGGCGATGACTTCGTGCAGTGGGAGTCCCTCGCTGGCTGCGCAGTCGATGGTGAAGGTGCGCCCGGCGGCCGGGTTGCAGAACACAATCCGGTTGGAGTCGTCCACCACGATGATCACGTCTTCGCTGTCGCGCAGAATGGTATTGAGCGTGTCACGCTCGTGCTGCGTTGATTCGTACAGGCGCGCGTTTTCGATAGCGATGGCCGCGAAGTCGGCCAGTGCACCCAGCAAGCGCAGCGTATGTGGCTCAAACTCGCCGGCCTCCTCCGTGTTGGTGACGCCCAATACGCCGATCATGCGGGTCTTGACCCCGACCGGGACGTAGACCAACGATCGGAAGAAATAGTCCGTCTTGATCTTCTGCGGCTCGCTGCCGGTGATGACCAGCGGTTCGCCGGTTTGCACGACCTGCCCGGCCAGACTGTCGGCCACCGGCAGGCGGAAATCCTGATCGTGCTCCTGCGTGGACGCATATAAATACAGTTCGCCCGACGCCGCGTCGATCAGCATGAGCGAGCCGTTTTCCGCGCCGCTCAGAGCCGCCGCCGCGTCGACGACGTGGGTGAGCACCTGCTCCAAATCGAGCTGGCCCGTCACGCGCTTACCGAGCGTCATCAGCGTATCCAGTTCGCGCAAGCGCTGTTCGAGCTGGAGATTGGTTTCGAGCAGTTGGGTCGGGATGTGCTCCTGAATCTGGCGCGTCCAATGGCGTTTGAGCGTGCGTTCGATCGCGTCGAGCAGGTCGACTACGTCGAAGGGTTTGATCAGATAATCGCTGACGCCCAGGCGCAGCGCGCGCACCGCCAGCGCTTCGGACCCTTCGGCGGTGATCAGGATGAAGGGCACGTCCAGCCCATCGGCGTGCAGCGTTTCGAGCATCGACAGCCCATTGATGCGCGGCAGCATAAAATCGGAGACGATCAAATCGGGCACGAGATCGCGCGCCAGCGTGAAGCCTTCCGCGCCGTCTACGGCGGTCAACACATCGTATCCGGCGGGCCGAAGCACATCTTGTGCCAGAAAATGTCGCAGTTCGACAGCATCTTCTACCAGTAAAATTCGTTCACCAGCCACAATATCTCTTTCTGCTCCATTAGAGGGTTGGATCTAGTGCAAAGTCACACGGGATATCACGGCGTGTTGTTAAGCCTGCGGCTGAGACAGAGTGGTCACCTGGGCGCTGATATGTCGCGCGTTCAGGCTCGCTGCGACCAGCCGCCGCTCAAGCTCTTTGGATGGCAGGGCTGGGAATTCCTGTGCCAGCGTGATGATCTCGGCTTCGAGGGCGTCGAGCGGTTTTTGCAGGCGCGTCATCAGCTCGCGAATTTGATGCACACGTTCAGCGTCGCGCACGTGCAGCTCCTGGTAGGCGTTCTGAACCTGCGTCGTGCGCTGGCCGAGCATGTACGAAAGCCGTGCGCTGACAATGGCGATCGCCGCGTAGTTGGCCAGCGAGCACAACAGCCGCCCCTGGGTATCGGTCAGCTCGGCGTTGGTCTGGTGGTTAGCCACGGCCAGCGCGCCGATCGACGTTTCCTGCACCGTGAGCGGCGCGTACGCGGCGGCGAAGAGATCGCGCGCTGTTTTGAAGCGGCGCAGCCCATCCTGCCCGATGACGAGTGTTTCGCGCGAGGTCATGACCAGGTCGGCCAGCGGATCCTGTACCGGGCCGCCCAGCCGGTCGAGCATCGCCAGTGGCAGATTTTTACCGGCGCGCAGCACCAGGCTGCCCGACGAATCATCACGCAGCACCAGCAGAGCGTGATCGGCCCCGGTCAGCGCGATGGCCCCTTCTAGCACGCGCGTGAAGACGCTCTCGAGATCGCGCAGCGCGGTGACTGATTCGCCGATGTCATACAAGGTGGTCAGTTCGGTCAGGCGGTCTTCGAGCAGCTGGTTGGCCTCCTGAAGTTGGCCGACCAGTCCGTCACGCTCGCGCCGCAGCCGCACATCGGTCAGCCCACGATCGACCGCCGCCAAAACTTCCGCTTCGCGCAGCGGCTTGGCGACGAAATCGGTCGCGCCCAGGCGGAAGGCTTCGATCACGCCACGTTGACTCTCGATGCTTCCCATCACGATCAGCGGTCCCCGCCAACCCTGCGACTTGAACCCCACCAGTAGATCGTTGCCACTCAGGCCCGGCAGGTGGAGATCCAACAGGACGAGATCGGGGTAATGCTGGCGGGCGATTAGCAAGGCATCCGGTCCGTCTTTGGCTTCTAGCACCTCAAACGCCTGGGAGTCCAGCACGTGCTCGCGCAGCAGGGCGCGTACCTCGGGGTCATTGTCCACAATCAAAATCATATCACGTTGATCGTTCATCATTGGCCGCCTGTCGTCCTAAAAATAGCGAACGACCCGTTGGGTCGAGGCTCCATATCCCATTATAGCGTTTTTCGTGGGTGTGCATGTACCGCGCTGACTGGGGCACGATCGGCTCAATAATAAATGTTTTGCATAAACCCAAAAAGGGTCTTCAAATTCCAAAAATTCGTCCTATAATACCCTCCATACCTCAGTTATCAGGAGCCCAACATGAAGCAGTCACCGTTACGTTCATCGTTTGTGCACACCACCAGGAACGTCGGGCTGACGCTGTGGGTGATGTTCAGACACACCATCGGACCCGACATGGCCGGGTTCCAGGCGTTGATCGGCAGCAACCCCGGCGTAGCCGCCCCCAAGCATCTTCCTTAAAACAACTAGCCCGCCCGGCAGTCGACCCGGCGTTTGAATAGACAGCGAAGCGTGGTATTGTTCCCAGAGATCATGCGATCACTCAGGACGATACCACGCTTCGCACATGGACCTTGCACTATCGCCGCGGACATTCCGTCGCGCGTTATTCTTCCAGCTTGCGTGCCGCTTGAATCGCGTTTTTGAGCGCTTCGAGGTCATCGAACGGCCCCTGTTTGTGCTCGACATGGCCGATCACCAACGTGAGGCGATTCTTTTGCATGGCTTCGCGGGCTTTGTCACGATCTTTGAGCGGGTAGAAATACTCCATCGACTGGTTCAGCCGCATCTCGATACGATCGCGCAGCGGCGCAAGGTGATCCTCGTCGGTGATGATCACAAAATCGTTGGGCGCCAGGTGCCCGATCACGTCGCCCTCGTGCCCCACTTCGCGCACGGCGTTGATCATCATCAGGCCGACCGCGCGCAGCACATCATCGGACGCCACAAACCCGTACAGCTCGCGGAAAGACTCCAGCCCGACGATCGCCATCAACAGCACCGACCACCTGCTATCGCTGAACAGCAGCGCCGACAGTTTTTCGTCGACCAGTGCGCCTTCTGGCAGGTTGGTGACCGGGTTGGAGAGCGAGGCTTGCTGGGCGCGGCGCAGCACATTGCGCACGCGCAGCTTGAGTTCTTGAATGTCAAACGGCTTGGTGATGTAATCGACCACGCCCAGTTCCAGCCCGGACAGCTTGTCGACGCGGTCGCGCCTTTCGGTTAAGAAGATGACCGGGAGAGTCTGGGTGCGGCGGTGACTGCGCAACTGCCGGCACACTTCATAGCCGTCGATGTCCGGCAGCCTTATGTCAAGCACGACCAGATCGGGGGGCGTGTCTTAACTCATGCGGACAGCTTCTTCGCCCCAGGCTGCCGTTTGGATCTCGTACCCCTGGACACGAAAATAGGAATTGAGCATTTCAGCCAGATCGAGATCATCTTCGACGATCAAAATCAGGGGTTTGTCGGTCACGTTCTCCTCATTCGCAGACAGCAAGAGATGGTGTACTCCTGGCTGCGGTGGGCTGGGCGGCACCATGCGTTGCCGTCATAGGTGGGCCTGCCGGGCCGGGGGTGTGCGTGCTTGCAGACATGCGTGGCGGTGCGCCTTTTAGACCAACTTTTCGAGTTCTTTTACGGCGCGGGACATATCCAAGAAGATCAGACCAAGTTTTGCTTGTTCGCGAGCCAACACGGTTAGCACCGCTTCTTCCCCGATGGCGCTCAAGATGACATAGCCGTTTTCGCCCTTGACGTAGACCTGGTCCATATGGCCGCGCCCCAGCTCACTGGCGATGCGCTCGCCCAAGGAGAGCATGGCTGCCGACATGGCAGACACGCGATCTTCCTCGATGTTTGCTGGCAGCTGCGAGGCAATACTCAGACCGTCCACGCTGACGATGGCCGCTGCCTCAACATCGGGTGAGCTGACCTGCAAATCGCGCAAACGTTCTGCTAACTGATCATTGCGTGATTTAGTCAACGTTATTCTCCTGCTGAATTTGACTGGTCCAGCGTGTTGCGTCTGTCTGGAATTGAGGACATCAATTATTAAATATGCACGGAGGCAGGCGCGTACATACGCCTCTGTGCCGGTACTGTAGCACAGCGCCGATCCCTTGTCAAGCAAGGCCAAACGGCGTGGTACCCCCCTGGTTCGCGGCATAAAAACGCCGGACCGCAGCGATGACAGCGCGAGTTGGAGGGCGCAGACTCGAGCAGGGAAATGGGAAATCCTCGGCCCTGCTCTGCGCGCTCCTGTTCTGTTTTAGCGCTGCGCCTAGATGACGAACTTGCCGTTCTTATACATCAATTCGTCATCGACGATGATCTCGCCGCCCTGGCGCATATCGCAGATCATGTCCCAATGCACGGACGACGTGTTGACGCTGCCGGTCTCGGCGTAGCCCTGCCCGACGGCCATATGCACGGTGCCGCCGATCTTCTCGTCAAACAGGATCGTGCCGGTGAACTGCTGGATGTCGGTGTTAGTGCCGATGGCGAACTCGCCCAAACGACGCGCGCCGGGATCGGCGTCCAGTGTGGCGATCAGGAATTCTTCGTTCGACTCGGCTTTGGCGCTGACGACCAACCCATCTTTGAATTGCAGCTGCACGCCTTTGACCTCGTTGCCCCGGTAAAAGGCGGGATAGGTGAAATTCACCCAGCCATTGACGCCATCCTCGACCGGCCCGGTGAAGATTTCGCCATCCGGGAAATTCTCTTTGCCACCCGCGTTCTTGAACAGGCGTCCGTCGATCGACAGGTGCATGTCGATGTTGTCGCCCCGCACATGCACGTGCTTCTTGCCCTTGAGCCAGTCGGTCAGACGTTCCTGGTCCTGGTAGATGGCTTCCCACGCCGCGACCGGGTCGTCGAGCGTCGCCTTGCATGCCCCATACAGAAAATCCTCGTACTGGCGCAGCGACATGCCGGCGCTTTGCGCGTAGGCAAAGGTCGGGAACTGCGTCGTACAGCGGCGCAGCACCTGGGCAGCTTCGCGCTTCATCTGGATGGAAATCAGCGCGGCGGGAGCTTTGGCGCGCGCGCTTTGGTCCGCCATCGGGAAGGCGTTGCGGTCGCGCATATTCTCGGACGCCTCAATCCGGATGATGACGGGGGCTTCATCGTACATCAGTTTCAGCATCGGGTTGACGTCCGACAGCAGGGCCGGATCGCTGGTCGCGCTCAGCGCGATCTCGTCTTCCTGGCGCATATGAATATAGACGACTGGCAAACCGCCGACGCGCAGCACTTCTTCGTACAGCGCCTGACACAGTGGTTCACCTGCCGGGCTGGTGCTGCGAATCAGCACGCGCTCGCCCGGCTTGACGGCGGTTGAATAGCGCACCAGCACGTGCGCCATCTTTTGTATGCGGGTATCCATTGACTGTGAGCTTCCTTCCGAGAGCATCTCACCTATAGGCCCGTCATTGTAACACAATCGTTTCGGCCGGGGATAGCCGGTGTCACGGTTTGCGACCTGAAAATAATTGTCTATTTTTGATAATTATGATAATTTATATATTTATTAGTCCATATCTTTAACTAAGGGGTGAGAGGTTATGAGAACTCGGCGATTTTTCACGGTACTTCTTCTGCTTTTTCTAGTGAGTGCCAGCGGTACTGCTCTTGCGCAGCCGTCCCGACAAGACATTCCCGGCGGCACGATTGTCGCTTCGGGCCTGAACGGACCGCAGGGTGTATTGGTTGATCCAGATGGGAGATCTCTGGATCGTTGACAGCGGCGTAGGCGGCGACCAGATGATGGAGCTACCGGGGCCAGATGGCGAGATGATGTCTATCTCGGTGGGCATGACGGCACGCGTCGTTATGGTGGCCCCGGATGGCACTCAGACCGATGTCGCTTTTCTCCCGTCCTTACTCCTGCCAGAGGAAGGCGAAACACTTGGTGGGGCGCGGCTGGCGCTGCTCGATGGGACGCTGTACGTCACCAGCGGCGGCTTTAGCGGCGATCCCAGCATGGAACCGCCCGATCCACTGATGGCCGCTATTGTGCGTGTGGACGGCGGCGATCTGACTCCAGTCGCCACTACGTGGCCCAACGAACGCGACAATAACCCAGACGGCACGCTGATTGACACGCATCCCTATGGCCTCACGGCGGGCTCGGACGGCTGGCTGTGGGTGGCTGATGCGGGCGGTAACGATCTGCTGCGGGTGAATCCCGAGACAGGCGAAATCGTGGTCGTGGCGGCGTTCGGCGGACTCCCCGGCCCATTCCCCAACCCTGACCGGGGGGGCGCGATGGAAGCCGATCCCGTGCCGACCGCGGTTGTCCTGGACGATATGGGAGGCGCATATGTCTCGCTGCTGAGCGGTGGACCGTTCGTCCCCGGCAGCGCCAAGGTGCTGATGGTGGCGCCGGACGGCTCCGTGAGCGATTACGCGACCGGTCTGACCATGGTCACTGATCTCAAGATGGCCCCGGATGGCGAGTTGTATGCCGTACAGTTTGGCCAGTTCACTGAAGAGGGTCCGGTGCCCAACGCTGGCGCGCTCATCCGCATCAAAGAGGGCGGAGCTTCGGAGGTCGTGATCAGCGATCTGCCATTCCCGACCGGGTTGGCCTTTGACGCCGACGGTAACGCTTACATTGTCGTGAACAGCGTGGGGGCGCCGGGATCGGGCGCAGTCGTGCGCTTCGACGACGTCAGTATGATGCCCGGCGAACCGCTGCCAATGCCCATGTAACGGCTCCAACATCCTAAGTCGTTACGACTCAAGAAAAAACCGAATAAACCAAAAGGCCCCTGGCATACACCGGGGGCTTTTTTCGACGTGCCCGCGAACGGATCACTCCGTCAGGCGCATTCCCGTGCGCGCTTCGACAAATCTCAGCAGACCGCTCCAGATCGGCACAACCTGGTTCAGAAAGTGGCCGCGCTGGGGATTGTTCAGGGTGGAGACGGTGCGCGCGACACGGACCAGCACGCGCAGTGCGCTGAATGTCTCCCAAAACTCGCAGAAATCGATCGGGCCAGACGCGTTCTCATACGCGTCGAGGAACTGGTCGCTCAGAGTCAGCCCATAGGCGCCCAGCATGGCGCTGGCATAGCCCACGTCAAAGCGCGGATCGGCGATCGCGGCGCGATCCCACCCGCCCACGGCGATCACGTCCGGCGGATCGGCGACGATATGTTGCAGCATGTAATCGCCATGAATGACCGTGCGCGGCAGTTCCTGGACGTGATCCAGTTGGGCTAACAGCCAGGTCAGCATGACTTGCAGCTGCCACGTCTCCAGGCGGCGCACCTGGACCACGATTTCATGAAAGGCAAAATGCAGCGGCAGCACCGGCAGATCGGGAAAAGTCCCCCAAGTGAGGTGATGCAGTTCGGCCAGCGTTTCGGCGAAATGCGTTCCGACTCGCGCGAAATAGCCGTGCGTCTGCCCGGCGACACGCCGACCGGCCACGTGTTCCAACAGCAGGTACACCCGATCGGGTTGGTGCCCCCATCCCAGGAAATACACTTTGGGCACGGGGAAACGGTGTTCTAACAAGGCGTTGATGGCCGTAAAGGCGCGGAAGGCGTGGGCGTGGTAATGCGTGTGGAAATTGATCAAGATGACGTACGGCGGCACGTCCGGCCCGTGCAATGCGAAAGCGGCGCCCGATTCACTTTGGCCCGGCGCGAGAGGGATCGGTGTATAGGGGACGAGGTGGCCAAACGCCAGACGCAGAATGTGATCGAACTCTGAATCCGGCTGAATCTGGTTCAACGGTTGATTCCTAATGTTCTAGCGGATCTGACACACCGTCATCGTCCGAGAATAAACTTTCGTCGAAGTCCGGAATATGCCCGGCCAGCACCTGGTCGATCTGATCGATCATTTCTTGCAGGCCGTCGATGGCGTTCGGCGCGCCCAACAAGAACACCAACCCACTGCGTACCGTTTCGAGCACGCCCGGTTCGGGCGTCTGGTCGATCACGCGCCGGATATGTCGGAAGGCGCTGCCACGTTCGCCCAAGACCAGCTTGGCCTGGGCCATATCGCAGCGCGTCCACGAATCGCGCGGATCATCGTCCAGTTGGAGCGCAGCCCACTTGGTGACCTCCGTGAAATAGTGCCTGGACTCGGGCACATTGCCGAGATAGGTATGGATCGAGGCCAGGTTGATGATCGGGTATGACTTGGTTGGCGTGACGTGGTGCGCCTGCTCGTAGGCGTCCAATGCGGCGTAATAGCGTTCCTGGCGGCGGTACAGCCCGCCCAACGTGCCGTAATAGGATTCGCCGTCGGCGTCGGTCAGCTTGGGGTCTTTGCCGAGCGCCTGCCGCAGATTGGCTTCGGCTTGCTCCCAATAGTGATCGCGTTCCTCGCGCAGGGCGGGATCGGTCATGCTGTCGCCTTTGCGGCGCAGCGCCAACCCTAACGCGGCGATGGCTGGTGTGAAGGCCGGGTCACGCGTTAAGGCACGCTCCAGGTGGGCGATCGCCAGATCGATTTCCTTGCGCTGGGTGTAGAGATAGCCCAGCAGATAATTGGTGGCGTGATCGTCTTCGCGGATGTCCAGCGCCGATTTCAGCGTCACGATCGCGGTGTCGAAGTTGTGCGCGCGGACCTGCTGCTCGGCCAGGAGTTGCAGCGACTGCACCCGGAACGAAGCTTCCATGCCTTTAAGCGTGTCGTTGACGCTGGCTTGCAGGGCTTCGAAGCGCGTTTCGTAATCCTTGAGCTGGTTTCTCAGGTCGCGTCCCAGTTCCTGCGATTCGTCGATCTGGTCCAGGATCAGGCCGCGCAGCAGCCAGGCTCCGATCACCAGCACGGCGCTGATCACACCCAGCGACACCTCAAGAAAACTGAGCAGGTTGCCGACGAAATTGGTCGCGTCGTTGGCCCGATCGAGGATGATCTGAGCCTCATCGACTTCGACGGTGTTGCCCAGGTTGACACGCGGGCGTACCCCGGATTGGTCTGTACTCGCGATGTAGAGCGTGAACAGCGCGATCATCAAGGCGATGATGGCGATCAGGCCCGGCAGGCTGCGATACACAGCACCTAATCTCGAATGCGACCCGGCATTCGAACCGGCATTGGTTTCAGACACAGCCGCTCTCCCTTCACCCCGCAATCACGGTTGGGTTTATAAGCATACGCCAGGAGAGGCGATATGTAAACAGGGCTGGTCCCATGCGCCGTACCCACTCTTACCAGCCGGGGTGGGCTGTGTTACAATGGCCCATTAATCTGACCGGCATCATAAAAAAGACCGCGCTCGCGCGGAAACGAGAGAACGTGCATGGCCCGACGTACCGATCGCTATTACCTGCTCAGCCTCGGCTGCTCGAAAAACACCGTCGATTCTGAACTCCATGGCTGCCTTGCTGGACGGGGCCGGATTGCGCGGCACCGACGATCCAGCCCGCGCCGAAGTGCTGATCGTCAATACGTGCGGCTTCATCGCGTCCGCCCGCGAGGAGAGCATCGGCGCGCTGCGCGAACTGGTGCGACTCCAAGCAGCGCGGACAGTTGGTGATCGCTGCCGGGTGCCTGTCACAGCGCTATGGCGTCGAGCTGGCCCAGCAGATTCCCGGCCTGGATGGCGTGATCGGGACCCGGCGCTGGATGGACATCGTCGATCTGGTGCAGCGTCTGCGCGCCCGCCAGCACCCGGAGCCGCTCTACCACCTGCCCGACGAGGCGCAGACGGTCGGCAGTGACGAGCGCGGCGTGCTGCGCGCGTCGGTGCAGGGCGCGAGCGCTTACCTCAAAATTGCGGATGGCTGTCGCCGGCCGTGCGCCTTCTGCGCCATTCCATTGATCAAGGGGACCGCCGTCAGCCGCCCGGTGGATCGCATTCTCGATGAGGCGCGCCGCCTGCGGGATCAGGGCGTGCGCGAGCTGATCCTGATCGCGCAGGACACCACCGACTACGGTCACGATTTCGGTATGAAAGATGGGCTGGCGCAGTTGTTGGAGGCGCTGGTCGCTGCCGTGCCGGATGTGCCCTGGCTGCGCGTCATGTACGCCTATCCCGGTTACGTGACCGACCGCCTGATCGAGACGATGGCGTCTCACGACCAGATCGTGCCCTACCTCGATATCCCGCTCCAGCACGCCGACCGCCGCACGCTGCTGCGCATGCGCCGCCCGGCCAACGTGGACTGGGTCTACAGCACGATCGGTAAGATGCGCGCCGCCATGCCCGATCTCGCGATCCGGACGACCTTCATCACGGGCTACCCGGGCGAAACCGACGAGGAATTCGCAGACGCTGGTCAATTTCGTGACTGAGATGCAGTTCGACCGGGTGGGCTGTTTCACCTACAGTCACGAGCCGGGCACGCCGTCCGCCGAATTGGCCGATCCGGTCGATGAGGCGGTCAAGGAGCAGCGGCGCGACGCACTGATGACGGCCCAACAGCCGATCAGTCTGGCGCGCAACCAGGCGTTGGTGGGCCGCACGCTGGACGTATTGGTCGAGGGGCACGCCGAAGCCGCCGACGAAGACGGCACGCCCACCGGCCAGATGATCAGTCTGGCGCGCTCGTACCGGGACGCGCCGGAGATTGACGGCTATGTGCTGGTCGAGGGCGAGCTGCCGGTCGGGGAACTGGTGCCGGTGCGCGTCACGGGCGCGATGGTCTACGATCTGGTCGCGTCGCCGGACCTGGTCCCGCAGCGCGTCATCGCGCCGGGGACGATCCTCGGCCCGCGTGCCTGACGCGGGTGAGTACCCAGCCGAATTAACGGCCTCCATCACCAATTGCGCAGCAGGTTTTCTTGAATTGTTTTAAATTAAATAGAGATATAGAATTAATACTATCGATTTGTGATTCATTGGAAGGGAACGAGAATGGCAAAACGCTGGTTCACATATGCTGTCCTGGTTTTGTTAATGCTCGTTAGCGCGAGCACGTTCACGCCGGTTCAAGCGGCTAACTCCGTTTCGTCCCTGAGTTTGAGTGTCGGCACCTGTTCGACCGCCACTCTTTCGATTTCTATCACCCTCGATGTCGCCGCTGTTCGCGAAGCAGGCAGGGTCACGAACTTGAGTGGTTCCGTTCTGAGCAGTTTCGAACATGCCAGTGGCGCAGGGACGTCTTACACGGGTCCCTATGGCTATGGGGGCTGGCCGGCCCAGCCCACCGGCATGATCATTGGCCTGTATGGATACATTGGTCAGACTCCCCCATCTGCGAGCGACACCGTCGAGTTCTTCGTTGCCTACAACTGCAGTACCGGAAGCGTGGTTTATGCGTGCCAGGGCGCCTATGGCACTTGTCCGCAATCCGCGGCAGATATTCCGGCCACGGTGTTCGGACCGGTCATTCCGTCAGGCTTCGTTCTGCGCACCATTACCTGTGATGTGGATGTGTTTGATACGGCTGCAGGGACTCCAACAACGGGCCACATCACCAACGGGCAGTCCTGGTTCGTCAGCCCGACGGCCGTGCAGGCGACCGGCAGCGGCTTTGACTCCTGGACGGAGATCTTCGTCGGTAGCCTAAACAATGGCTTCATCCCAACCGCCTGCGTAGGCGGTTATCCACCAGATGCACCCGCTGGCGGCCTATGATCACGCACGAGTAATAATCGGCTAGCCATAATCGCGAGCGCCGGTCTATTTGACCGGCGCTTCCATGTGTAGCGATAGCCGTAAATGTTTGCGGGCTGGCTCAGGCGCAGAATGTATTTGCACGCGTCCTATTCCGGGTTTGCGGACATGACATCTCAACCCCAATCTGCCGCGCTTATTCGCCGTCGGTTTTGCTGAGCGTGATGCTCACGTCGGCGGGCAGCGCCAGCCCAGCCGCCACTTCGATCGCCTTGATGATGCCGCTCGGTACGGGGCAGGCGGCATGCGTGCAGTACTGCGCGGCGAGTTCTGCCGTTTGGGGCGTGGCGCGGCGGTATGAAATCTCGCGAAAGGGATCGACCTCGGTCAGCACTTCCGCCAAACGCTGCATCGCCTTGCACTCACTGGTAATGGCGACCTTGACCAACCGGGGATCGTCCGTGGCCTGAGTGTTGACCGTCGTTGAAAAACCACATACTCCAGCATGAATGACTGCACGCGCCATAATGTCTCTCCCTTATCCTTTCAGCAGCGGTGTGATGTCGGATTCTAACTGTGTGCGCGACAGCGCGCCCGGTTCCCAGACTTTCACCAGGCGGCCATCTGGCCCGATCAAGAATGAGCTGGGCAGGCTGTCGGTCCCATAGCGGGCCATGACAGCCCCGGAACTCGTCCAGTCCGACCGGGAAATTGAAGCTGTTGGCCTGCAAAAATTGTTGCACAGTCGGGACGTCTTCGCCCACGTTGACGCCTAACAAGATGAAATTATCGTTTTGGTGGGCTTGATAATAGGCGTAGAGATCGGGCATTTCGCGCATGCATGGCGGACACCACGTCGCCCAGAAATTCACCAGCACGTACTGGCCGCGAAAATCGGCCAGCGCGACATTCCCATTCACGCCGTTCAGCGTGAAGTCGGCAGCGGCAGGCGCGCGCTGTGCGGTCAACGTCGCCTCGTGTATCCGGTCTTCTTGTGACGTGTCGCGCGTCGCCAGCATCAGGGCGATGGCCACCACGATCACGCCGATGGCTCCTAACACAATCAAACGGGGGTCGATTTCTCGTGTAGTGCGGCGATACTTTCTCGCGGGTTTTGCCATAGTGACTGTCCTGAAGAGTTATCCTTCACAATAGTTTTTGAGATGTCTTGAGATTGGCACCTGTTTTGATGCAGCCGGACAGCGCCCGGTTGCATCCAGGTCTCGCGACATCTTCTTAATTATACGTTTATTCTCGAGTTTGGAAATAGGCGCACAAACACAAGAACCGGGGACGCCGACCCCCGGCTCTCGCATAAAAAAGGAGGAGAAGAAGAGATTTCGCCCTTCGCTGCCTATATCATACGCCCGTTGCTGGCCTGTTTCCTAATGCTTGGGCTACGTTTGACCTACGGAATCCCTACGGACCAGAAATCTTCCCACGATAACTTTTCGACAAGGATTCAGTTGGCTGGGTGCGCTGTTTGTTTGAGCCGGTGTTACCCTGGCTCAGATGATCACCAGCAGGGCCAGTCCGACGACGACCACCAAGAACAGCAGAATCGCACCCCACGACACGATGCGCGCCAGCCGCGCTTGAAGATCGATCGGCTCGCGCAGATCGGTGAGCGTGCTGGTGACGAGATAACGGTACAGCGCCGCCGCTTCGCGGTCCAACACGCGGTAATGGGCCGGGAACCAGTGGTAGACCTGCGTGCGCGTCATGCGGTAATACACGCGCAGCCCGCCGCGCCGTCGCCGCACGGTAATGGAATGCTCGGCCCGGCGCGGGTCAAACCAGGGATAGCGGTTCAGCCGCCGCGCGCGGACCTGTTTCGACGAGCTTTTGACCAGCTCGAAACCAAAGGCCACCAGAAACGCGGGCATGCGCAGTTCCAGGTCATCCTCGGTCAGGATGATGGGCAGGCTGTAATTGATCCGCAGGCGATCTTCACGCCAGCAGCGTTCGGCCGGCATGGTCGCCGGGAGCAGGTTGTGCTTTACGACCGGTGGCGGATGCTCAATGGTGAGCTGACGGGTGGGCGCGTTGGTTTTGTTCAGCAGGCGCACCACTTCTTCGACCGCCATCAGAAACTGGCCTTTGAAGTTGACCGTGGGATACGCTTTCAGTGCGTCTGGCACCGGGCCGCCATCTTGAACAATCACGAAAATATGCTTGACCTGACCGATCGTGGTCTGCCAGGGTGGCGTGTCGCTGTTGTCAATCCCCCAGGCGTGACCCGACAGCACGACCAGCGCGTGACTCGCATCGTCCAGTTGGGAAGTGCTCTCGGTGGCCAGCGGGAAAGGCTGCGCCGGATCGGGTACCGGCCACACGACCAGCCCCCGCTGCTCGATTTGCACGGCGATCTGGCGAGCGAATTCGTGGTCTTCGGGCGCGTACAGCACGAGGATGTGGCGCATAGGCTGTTCCTTGACCGGAGATAGGGCTCAATGCTCGTATTCTATCCCCGGTTAAGGGTTTTTCACAACGCGCCTCTGCCTGCGCCGGAGTAATCGGGTTGCCGAGGTCTGCATTCTTGGGTAAGCTGAGACAGTTTCAGTCGCTTGTGTGTGGCCAAAAATACATTTCTTTGCGTATGTTCTAACAGGCTGTCCGCCAAACTTTAGAAAGAGGAATCTGATCCGATGGAGAACGTCCAAAAACTGACGGAATACCTGGCTGAAGTCATCCATATCCAGCATGCAGCCGCTCTGCTGGGGTGGGATCAGCAGGTCAATATGCCGCCCGGCGGCGCGTCGGCGCGTGCTGAACAATTGGCAACCTTGAGCAAGCTCGCGCACGAACGATTCGTGGCGGACGAGACCGGCAAGCTGATCGAAGCCGCCGAGGTCGAGATCGCCGACATCGACTATAACGCGGATGACGCGGCGTTGGTGCGAGTCGTCCGGCATGACTACGATCTCGCGACGAAAGTGCCGACTGACCTCGTCCAGGAAATCGCGCGGACGACCGTGCTGGCCCACGAGATTTGGGCGAAGGCTCGCGAAGACGCCAACTTCGCCGCATTCGCGCCCACCCTCGAAAAGATTGTCGATCTGATGCGGCGTCAGGCGGACGCGCTCGGCTACAACGATCGCCCGTATGACGCCCTGCTCGACCAGTACGAGCCGTACATGAAGACGCGCGACGTGGAGCGCCTGTTCAGCGGGCTGCGCGAGGAGCTGGTGCCCTTTGTGGCGCAGTTGTTCGACCGGATGGACGCGGTCGACGGCAGCCTGATGCACCTGGAATATGATGTCGACCAGCAGGCCGAATTTGGGCTGAAGGTGATCAAGCAGCTTGGTTATGACATGTCGCGTGGGCGTCAGGACAAATCGGTCCACCCTTTCACCACTAATTTCTCGATCAACGACGTGCGTATCACCACGCGCTATCATCCCACTTACCTGCCCTCCGCGCTCTTTGGCTCGATGCACGAAGCGGGCCATGCTATGTACGAACAGGGCAGCGCTCAGTCCTTCGAGGGCACGATGTTGGCCGGGGGCACATCGTTGGGTGTGCACGAAAGCCAGTCGCGCCTGTGGGAAAACCTGGTCGGGCGCAGCCGAGGGTTCTGGCGCTCGTTCTATCCGGACTTGCAGAAGACGTTCCCGGCGCAGTTGGGCAGCGTGGACCTCGAATCGTTCTACCGGTCGATCAATGCGGTGTCGCGCTCGCTGGTGCGCGTTGAGGCCGACGAAGTGACTTACAACCTGCATATCATGCTGCGCTTCGAGATGGAAAACGATCTGCTGGAGGGCAAGTTGGCCGTCAAGGATACGCCGGACGCGTGGAACGCCAAGATGCAGGCCTACCTGGGCATCACCCCGCCGGACCACGGCAAACAGGGCGTGCTGCAAGATGTCCACTGGTCGTCGGGACTGTTCGGCTATTTCCCGACCTATTCGCTGGGCAATTTCCTATCGGTCCAGTTCTGGGATAAGGCGTTGGGTGATGTGCCGTCGATCCCGTCTGAGATCGAGCGTGGCAACTTCGAGCCGCTGTTGGGCTGGCTACAAGAGAACATTTACCGCCACGGGCGCAAATATTGGCCAGCCGAGCTGGCTCAGCGCGTGACCGGCGAACCGCTGCAAACGCATTCGTTCATGCGCTATGTCAAGGAAAAATACAGCGACATCTACGGACTCTAGAGGTCATTTGAGAAGTTGATTCAGCCCCTCCCTAAATCCTTCCCCGCGCCGCGAGGGGGACTTGACCGCCTCTCCTTTCCTCCACCGCGTGGGGGAAGGGTCGGGGATAGGGTTCTTTGATCGGTCACGCAGCCGAACCGCAATTTCAGTCTAAAAAACACCCCCGGTCGTCTAGGCCGGGGGTCTGTTTTTCCTGTAACATATTGTCCACCAGTGGGCGCTAATCACTACCGAACAGCCAACGTGTGAACCGGCGCAGCGGGCCGTGTTTCTTTGGCTCGCGGATTTTGGTGTTGCCCAACCGGTCGACCGTGATCACCATGTACTGGTTGCGATGGATCGCTTCCTTCAGTTCAAGCCGCTTGTTTTGCGGGATCAGGAACGCTTCGAGGCGGTCTTTTTCCTCGTTGGCGCGGATGCTGGCCAGCTTCCACTCGCCCTGGTGCAGGCGGATAACGTCGATCAGCAGTTGGCCGACTTCCTGCATCAGCAGTTCCTGGGCGCTGAGTCGCTTAGGCTGGACCGGTTCGCGTCGCACGCGTACCGGTTGGCGCGGGGCTGGGGGCAGAGGTTCCGGGAGAATCTCCGGAGGTGCGGCGTAGTCGTCCTCGCCCCAATCCTGCCGGTCCCAGGAGGGTGGCGCTTGATCGAGATAGCGCGTTCGCCCTTGTGGGGGGGACGGCGGCGCATCATAGGCTGCGGAATCGTCGACCCACTCGTCCCGGTACGAATCTTGATTCTCGGGTGCATCAGGCGACCCGGAAAACGTCCATTCACCGCTTTCGGTCTTGCGCGAACGAGGTGAGGCAGCAGTCGTATCAGGCGCCTGTGGTCCCGCCGGCCTCCAATGATAATCGGGCTGCGATGGTGCTAAGCCGCCTGGAGAACGAGAGTCTTGAGGAAAGTCTTTTGACATCCGGCCCCTCCCTTAAATATGGCCCATAAATTGATCTGGCCCGTCGCCCCGGCCCTCTCCCACACCGTATCCCCCGATAGGTCTCGAAAAGGGTGAAACGTCCGATTTTACGATATGACACAGGGTAATACGAAAAGTAATAAATCGTACTAGCAGTGAATTAAAATTATTCTAGCCCGAGATCACAAAGAAGTCCACATGCTATGTTTCGCGAATCCCGCCGCCACGCGGGAAACACTATTTGTTTTCACAAATTATTCACAAATGTAAATTATACGATTTTCAAACCTTGTACAACTGATAATCGTCAGCTTTCCTTAAGTAGATCGGTCAATTTAACAATCAAGGCGTTGTCCAGATCGGCGTCTGCGACAATCGCGCGCGCTCCCTGCGCGAGCAAACGATCGGTTCCAGCGGAGCCATTCCTTACCGCGAAAAGCGCCCGCCCCTGCGCGTTGGCAAAACGCGCGGCGTGCATACTTCCGCCGTTTTCGCTCGTTTCGACGACGATCACCGCGCGGCTCAACCCGCTGATCACCCGGTTGCGCGCTACTAACTGCGGCGCGCTGGGCGATGCATCCGGCGCTGACTCGGAAATCAGCGCGCCCGCCGCCACGACGCGACCGGCCAGCGCGCGATTCTGCGGCGGGTAGACGGTATTCACGCCGCAACCCAACACAGCTAACGTGCGACCCCCGGCACTCAACGCGCCCAGGTGGGCCGCCGTGTCGATGCCTTCCGCCAGCCCGCTGATCACCGTCCAGCCTTGTGCGGCGCACAACCCCGCCAGCCGTGCCGCCAGTTGGCGCGCGTCCTGGCTCGGACGCCGCGTACCGACGATCGCGACGGCGCGCATGTCCTCCGGCGTGACCGCCCCGCGTACAAACAGGACGGCGGGCGCGTCGGGCAGATCGTGCAGCGCAGCGGGGTACGCCGCGTCACCGTGCCGCCAGATCGCGACTCCGCCCGATTCCCACCCGGTCAGCGCGACGGCGATGCCTTCCAGGTCGATATCTCGAATGGCCGCAGCCAGCCGGGGGCCGATGCCGGTTACGGTTTGCAAGGCGGCAGCGTCTGTGCCTAACACAGCCTCCAGTGTGCCGAACTGCGCGATCAGGCGTTCGATGCCCCGGCGGCCCAGGCCGGGCACGAGACTCAACGCGATCCACCGCACGCGATCCATTTCATCCTGACTCATGCGCTCTCCGCTTTGGACCGGCGTGTGGCCTGGGAAGCCGCTTCGGAGACAGGCTGGTCATCGCTGAAATGCTCGTGCAGGGTGGCGAACTGCCACGCGCTGAGCAGAGACATAATGGCAGTCAGCAGGAACAGCACTTCGAAGCCGATCGTCTTGGCGATCACACCGCTGAGAATGCCGGTAAACGCCACTACGCCAATCCAACTGTTCAAGCCGCCCATATAGAGTGGGCGCTCGTCTTCGGGTGTGACGTTGAGCGCCAGCGCCATCAGGTTGGAGAACACCAGTCCCTTTTGCACGGCAACCAGGCTGTAGATCGGAATCATGAACAGCTCGGCGGCATGATCGCGGATGCCCAATGGCTGCGCCGCCAGCAGCATGCTCCAACCGATGGCCTGCGCGCCAACTCCGGCCGCGACCGGCAGCCGGTTGCCCATGCGCACGCTCACACGCCCGGCGGCCACGCTGAAGATCGGGCGCAGCAGCGAGCTGATCAGCAGGTACAGCCCGACCATATCCAGGCTCACGCCGAGCACTTGATTGGCGTATACGATGGTCAGGCCATTGGCGGCGCTGGACAGCTCGAACAGCGTCCGGCCCCGCACAAAGTGTCGAAAACTGCGATCCGCTCGCCAGATGGTCCGGAAGACGTTGAGCGATGGGCGCGGATGTTGCACGGTGACATCGCTCTCCGGCTCGGCCACCAGCGAAAACGCCAGCAGCCCGATCACCTGGGCCAGCCCTGCAAAAATGAACAGCAGGCCGTAGCTGGTTGGGAATCCGAAGTGCGCATCTGGCCCGGTGAGGACGATCACCACCTGCGCGCCGATCACCGCGAAGATGCCGCCCAACGCGCCGCGCCAGCCGAAGATCAGCCCGCGCTGCCGGGCCGGGACGATCTTCCCGACGATTTCGAGAAACGGCAGGCCCGATACGCCCCAGGCCATCCCGCCTAGCAGCACAAAAGCCATCAGCGTCAAAAGCAGGATGGACGGCGTGCCCACGAACAGCGCCACCAGGATCAGCGCCAGCCAGCTCAGCGCGCGGATCAGCACGGCGTAGTTGTACATCGGCATCGCGCGCCGCGCGCGCTGTAACCAGCCGATCGTCCACACCTGCGGCAGCGAATACATCGAGCTCTGCAGCGGCGAGATCAACCCCAGGATCAGCGGGTTGGAGGTGATATGGGCGGCGAAGGCGGTCAGCACGAGATCGGGACTGGCGACGGAATTATTCGTACCGATCAACAACGCGCCGTGCAACACTGTTAAGCGAAAATTGCGGCGTGCCGCCGGGGAATCGGGATGAACAGTCATAAGCTTGTGATCGATGTTGCGCGCGTAAGCAAAACAGCCAGGCCGTGCGGGAGTGCGCGCTGCCCGCCGGAAAACTGGTGTGCATAAAGATAGTCGTAAGCTTACACCAGGAAGCGGTCGGTGCCAATGTGCGACGGGCTAATGGGAACTCAAGTCGCTCATTCGCCAGAGATGCCAAGTGATGTCAAAATCAGTAGCGTGAGGGCCGGGCTGGGAAGAAGGGAAACCTTATAAATCGTGATCTGTCGTCTGCTGAGCCGTCGCAGCCGCCTGCTGGCGGACCTCCCAACGACGCCCGCCAGCCCGATACGCTGCGCGTTAGCTGCGCGGCCCTGTGTCGCATCGAGCACGGGAATCGTCTGCTGCTGCTGTTGAACGACAACCGCCGCCGCAAAGGCATCTACGTCCTGGGGCCGGTGGGCGGCGCGCTGGACGTGTACGACCTCGACCAATTGAGCGCCTTCGGTGCGCGGCTCGAAGATCCCACACGCTCCGAGCTGCGGCTGGCGCTGCCCGAAGCGGCGCTGCCCGACTTCCGCCGCTGGTTTTATGGCGGCGCGGGGCGCGAGCGCTCGCCGTTCCGCGAGCTGCAGGAAGAACTCGTCACCGAGTCCAGACTGCTGCCCGCCCTCACGCCGGATGATGTCGCAACCCGCCTGCTGTGGACCCATGAGCGCGAAGCGTTTACCAATCGTTCCGGTCAAACCGGGCTGCGAACCTATTATTTCCTGGAAATCTACGAGGTGCGTTTCACGGCCTGGTCCGCGCTGGCATTTTTGCTGGATCCGCCCGCCAACAGCGGCGCCGCCTGGGTGACACTGGATCAGATTCAGCAGCGCCACGTGTTGTCCCTGGAGATCGACGGCGAGTCCCACCCCGCCCAAATCGATGCCTATGTGCTGGTCGAGCCGCCCCGCTAATTCCAGATCGCCCAGGGATCATCCGGATCGCGCGCGCCGTAAAATACCGTCAGCCGGACCAACTCCACCCATACATGAAACGACGCCTGATCGGCGTTGAGCCGCCAGCGCATCAGACGCGGAATACGCAGCCACGCGAACGCGATCTGGCGGCGTTCCTGGCGCGAGCTGTTGCGCAGCAGGTCGTTGTACCAGGGAGGCAGCGCCATTCCGATGACCGGGTAACGCCGCGCCAACAGACTGAATCCGAATGCCATGAACGACAACGCCAGGAAGATTACGGGGGCGTACAAATTGGTGCTCGTACGGTGAATCGCGGTGATCGAATCCAGCAGGCTTGATAACAGCAGGCTCCACAGCGCGAGGGTGTCCAAAAAACGGCATATCGGACGATATGGACGTTCCAACCCGTAGGCGCGGAAGTGCGCCATCAGCGGATCCTTGTAGATGCCTGACACCAGCGCGCCGTAATACACCAGCGCGCCCGTTGACGTGAGGGCCAGCGCGGCAATCGCCAGCCAGGGATAGCGTGGATCAAACATTGCTGCGGTCCCCCCTTGGGGTTAACCGATGCCTTGCTCTCTATTCTACCGTGATCGCGTCGAAATCCAGCGGGACGACTTCGAACCACGTGTTGCCCGGTTTGAGCGTTAGCGGGACCGTCGCCGCTTCGTCCGCCCAAAAGGTCAGCATGGCGTCTTTGTCCCAACGCATCCAATAACCGTGCGCGGCCTGCCCATCGCGGATGATGACTGCTGGTCCGAGCGTCCAAATCTGAATTTCTGTTGAAAAATAGCGCACGCCTTGCCACTCACTTTCGACAATACTCAGATCGTCCTGGTGGTACGCGTAGATCAGCACGACATTGGCGGCGGTGACCTGCTGGCCGGTGTTGGCGTCGCGATGCGGCTCGCCGTCGGAGGTGCGCGCATAGCGCCCGGTCGCCGCGTCATAATTCCACACGACAAGATCCGGCCCGTAGTCGATACTCACACGCTGCGCGGACGTTCCGCCCGGGGAGGGCGTGTCGGAAAAGCGCATCCCGTGCAGGATCGGCGCGCCGATACCCTGGGCCGCGGCACGCGCCCACACTTCCGCCGGGATCACGAACAGGTTGTGCGGCGATTCGATGGCCGGGATCGCGGTAATAGAGCGGCTCGCCGGTCGTCACGCCCTCGTAAGCGCGTGCAGCAAAAGGGGCCGCTGCGATGCGCTGCCGGATCGGCTCGCTGGCCCCGGAATAGGCGAAGACCGCGCCGTACATGGGCATCAGCTCCAGGTCGATCAGGCGGGCGCTGCGCACCGATCCGACACGCGGCGGCGTGTGCGTCCAGAAGAT
The DNA here is from genome assembly GCA_963826505.1 of uncultured Chloroflexia bacterium. GTDB lineage: Bacteria > Chloroflexota > Anaerolineae > Aggregatilineales > Aggregatilineaceae > CAWGXG01. The sequence goes on along the minus strand of CAWGXG010000007.1, from coordinate 406,383 downwards.
CGCGGTGAAGCGCGTCAGGTCAGCCTCGACGCGGTGCTCGAAGACCAGATCGGCCTCGCCGATCCCGGCCTGGGGGCGCACACTGTCCGGCGCGTTCGAAATTTTGACAGCCAGCGGGCGGCGGTTCAGCACAGCCGGATCGACGGCCTGGCCGGTCAGCGGATTGATGCCCGGCGGCAGCGCGCCCGCGTCCGAGGCCAGCGCCACGCGCGTCGGGACCAGGGCCGAATTGGGCGTCGCGGTGACGATGCGCGGGCCGGGGGACGATCCGCACGCGGTGAGCAGGGCTGCCAGCAGCAGCACGCCAAGGGCCCGAACGTTCAACGACAGGATGTTTTGCATGGCGTTTTTGATCCACTCAACGGTCAAAATAACCAGACAGGGCTGGTCGCGCACAACAGAAGAATTTAACATATAATAGCGTTAACTGAACGAACCGTTGAGGCGCGCGGCGTTGGGGGCGGTTGACTCGGTCTGAGCGGCAGGGTATAATGCCGACTATCATGTAAGCATTGAGGCTACCCTCAAGATCTCCCGCCGCTGTGCCCTGATTCCGGGTAGGAAACGAGACAACATGGCGCTTAAAGGTAATTTGGCGGATTTCAGTGCTACCCAAATCCTCAACCTTATCAACCTTGCCAACAAAACGGGTGTTTTGCACCTGTATGAGCCGGTCGTGACCGACGAGATGATCACCGACGGGACAGGCAAAAAACGCCCCAAAGTGATCCCCGGTCAAGAACGTGCGAACATCGCCTTTCGTGAGGGCAAGCTGGTCCTGGCGACGATGGGTGATCAGGACGGGCACCTGGCGAACGTGCTGCATAAAGCCGGCAAGCTCAACGCTGAGCAGGCGCGCGTGATCCGCGAGCGCGGCGCGAAATACTCCGACAAAGCCCTGGCACTGATGCTGATCAACGCCAACTATGTCACCAAAGCCGATATCGTGCGCAGTATCCGGCAGCATACGCTGGATATTGTTTATGACGTGATGACGTGGAAGAGCGAGCCTTTTATCTTTGAAGAACAATATCGGCCCGCCGCCAGAACGCATCACGGTTCCTATCGATCTGAAAAACGTCATCATTGAGGGGACACGCCGCATCAAGGAATCCAAGCCGCTCGAAGATGAGCTGCCCAACCTGGATATGGCGCTAAAGTTTCCAGAATCGCCGGGCGATAAGTTCAGGGGAATTCATCTCAGCGTCGAAGAATGGCGCGTAGTAGCCTTTATCAACCCCAAGAACTCGATTCGCCAGATCGCCAAAGCGTGCAACATGACCGACACGGAAATCCGGCGCATTGTGTACGGTCTGTTGCAGGCTGGCCTCGTGGAGTTGGTCAAGCCGCCGGGCATGCAGCCGCCGCCTGTCAAGGCGTCGACCACGACGCGCCGTCCGGCCATTCAGGCCCCTACGGTCAAACGCAGCGTGGTTGAGCGCTTGATCGCCAAGATCAGGGACGCTTAAGTGATTTATCTCATTTATCGCTTTGGGAAGTACCCGCTGCCGGCGGGTGCGGTATTATCTGAGGAAGAGTAACCGACGATGCCCATGCAAACAGTCAAAATGGTCGTCACCGGCCCTTTTAATGCGGGCAAGACCGAATTCATTCGTTCGATCAGTGAGATCGATGTCGTCACTACTGACGAGGACATCTCCGGCGACTTCGGCAGAATTTGGGACGAAAGGTCAAACTACCGTTGCGATGGACTTTGGCCGCATCACGGTCGACGATGACCTCGTGCTGTACCTGTTCGGTACGCCCGGCCAACGTCGGTTTGATTTCATGTGGGAAATCCTGGCCGAGGGGATGTTGGGCTTTGTGGTGATGGTCGACAGCGCGAAGCCCGAAACCTTCCGCGAGGCCAAGAGCATTCTGGAAACGTTTCGCGCTTACGCCCCCACGCCCTACGTGGTGGCCGCCAACAAGCAAGATCACGTGGAAGCCTGGTCACCCGATGACCTGCGTATCGCGCTGCGCATCGAGGAAAACGTCAAGCTGCTGCCCTGCGTCGCCACCGACAAAGACAGCGTCAAAAACGTGCTGCTCGAGTTGTTGTACTCAATTCTTGAAGAAATGGACACCTAGACGCGTTCCTCGCTGGTGTTTCCGCGCTTTTCGCGCGCCGACCGGCGCGCACAGTGCTGGGCCGGTAGCGGGCGTGCCTGGCAGAGCCTCATGCTGTAGGCCGGTGGCTGGAGGGGGCCAGACGTGCCAATACTTGTCACGGACCCAGGCATCATTCATTATGAAACCTATGGGCGAGGGCGACCTGTGCTGCTGCTGCACGGTTGGCTCGGCTCGTGGGAGTTGTGGCGTGACACAATCGAAGTCTTGGGCCGCGATTTTCGCACCTATGCCCTGGACTTCTTCGGTTTTGGCGAGTCCGGCGTAGGCGCGACCAGCCTGCTAGAACATGACCGCCGCCTGCAAGCCTTCACCGTGCCCACCTATGTGGAGATGGTCTACCAGTTCATGGAGCGGTTGGGCATCCGGCGCGCTCCGTTGATTGGCCACTCGATGGGCGGGACGGTATCCCTGGGCACGGCCATCCGCTACCCCGAGAAAGTCGTCAAAGTCTGCGTGATCGGCGCGCCGGTCAACGGCACCTCGCTCAACCTGCTGCTCAAGCTGTCCGGCAACCCGACGCTGGCGTCCTTCTTCTGGCTGTTTGGCGGCAAGGGATTGCTGTTGTTCCTGCGGCTGTACAGCTACTTTATGGCTAAAGATGGCCGCGCCATGTCGCGTATGATTACCAAAGATGTCTCCAAGATCAGCGCGGAGTCGTTTTTTCAGAGCATAGGCACGCTGCGCCAGACCGATCTCCGCCAGGACCTGGGGCGTATCACCGTCCCGACGATGGGCATGTACGGCAAGCGCGACATCATCGTCCGTCCCACCGAGAACAAAGTGCTCAAAGCTGGCGTTCCCCACGCGCAAATCGAATGGTTCCCCGATGCCGGCCACTTCATCATGATGGACTCGCCGGAGCGCTTCATTACCACGCTGCGCGCCTGGCTCCTGATGACACAATAACCTGAGCAGTACACCCACAGAGTTAACTACTGCAAACTATAACACCGGCCTATAACGCGCTGCGCGCGTCTCTGATGGAGACGGGCCGGGGATGAGGCCAGCTTTTGCTGACCGCTGACGGCTGGTGTTTGCTTTCCTACTCTGCACACCGGAGTTGCACCTCGAACAACAAAAAGCTTGACAAATTTCCGCGGGGCATGCTATACTGCCCGCAGTATCCTAAGAAAGGAGTGTGGCGCAAATGGCGTTTTTCATCATCTTCCGCATGCGATTGCAAGTTCTCGGCGGCATCGATGCTGAGCCTTGCCGTATTGCGCCTGCTCACCAATAGGAACCTCTTAATTAGGGACTAAAGGACGCGGGCGCAGGCCCGCGTTTTTGTTTGATCTGACTCCTTACCCGGAATCGGTCACCAGCCAAAAACAAGCCGCGGGCACCACGCTCGCGGTTTTTTTGTTGGGCGATTTAGGAGGCAGGGGATTTTCAACTAACGCACTTTCACACAGATGGGCTGCCGGATGTTGTTTTTGCGAATGCGCGCACAACCCAGCCAGATCGACGATTTACAACATGCACAAGGGGAAACATCATGGAGACTTATCGCTCCGAACAGCAGGTCGCGTTAGTGGTTGACAACGTCGTCAAGCGCTTCAACGTCGCGTCCACACCCTGGTGGCGGCGCGTGACCAGGGCCCGGAAAAATGGCACGGCCAGCCCGGGCGACGGCGGCGCTGACACTCAGAAGGGTGAGCCACTCAAGGCCCGGCGGGGCAAGGAACTCATCACTGCGGTCGATCATGTGTCGTTCAGTGTGCAGCGCCGTGAAATCTTCGGCGTGCTAGGGCCCAACGGCTCCGGCAAATCGACGCTGATCCGCCTGCTTTCGACGCTGCTGCTGCCGGACCAGGGAACCGTCACCGTGTTTGGGCTGGATATCGACAAGGACGAGATGCAGGTCAAGCGCCTGATCAATCGCGTGTCGGTCGAGGCGGCGTTCTTTAAGAAGCTCAGCCCGAAGGAAAATTTGCTCTATGGGGCGCGGTTGTACGGGGTATCGGGCCGCGAAGCAGACGCGAAAGCGCGCGACATCCTCAAGCGGTTGGGGCTGCGCGAGAGCAGCTATACCAGCCCGATGGAGGACATGAGCCGGGGTATGCAGCAGAAAGTCGCCATCGCGCGCGCTTTCCTGACGCAGCCCGTACTGCTGCTGTTGGACGAGCCGACCACCGGCCTCGATCCGCGTTCCAAGCTCGAAGTGCAGTCGTTCGTCAACGAGCTGCGCGACGTTCACGACGCGACCATCCTGATCACCACGCACGACATGAACGAAGCCGACGCGCTGTGTGACCAGATCGCGATTCTGGACGAGGGCAAGATCGTCGCGCTGAACACGCCCGCCGGGCTCAAGCAGATGGTGAGCCGCAACGGGCACGAACCAACCCTGGAAGAAGTGTTTATGGAACTGACAGGCAAGGAACTCGTCGAGAAAGATGACGTGACCGACTTCGAGCCAGAGAAAGTACTGGCCTGATAATTCCGCGCGGGTGACGGCGGTACGCCGCTGGAACTCCGCCGCGAGCAGGAGAAACACAGGATCATGATCAAAGGCATGCAACTTGAGATGCGCCAATCGTATGCGTTTGTGGCGCGCAACTTCAATCTCGTCAAACGCTACTGGGGGTGGGAAGTCGTCTGGCTGGCCTACTCTATCGCCAATTCTCTGTCGGTGACCTTCATCGGGAAGGGCGCATCGCAGATTACCGGGCAAGAGTTGATCGATACCAATTTCCTGATCACCTACCTGCTGATCGGGACGCTCGTCTGGCGTTTTCTCGCCAGCATCTTTAACAACATCAGCGAGATGATCGCGTGGGAGCGCTGGGAAGGCACCATCGAATACACCTTCATGGCCCCGGTACGGCGCTTCAACCAGATGATCGGGCAGACGCTGTTCGCCATCGTCTACAGCCTGATCTTCACGGTGATCATCGGCGTGATCGTATCAGCCTTTTTCGACCTGAGCTTTCAGGACGCCGATATGATGAGCGCGTTCATCATCCTGCTGGTGGGGAGTATATCGTTCGTGGCGATCGGGATCGTAGCCTCGATCCTGCCGCTGCTCTACCCGGAACGCGGCGCGCAGATGACGAACATCGTGCAGGCGTTTTTCCTGCTGGTGTCCGGCATCTACTACCCGGTCGATGTGCTGCCGAAATGGCTGCAAGTCTTGGCCAAGATTTCGCCTGCGACGTATGTGCTTGAAGGGATGCGGGCGGCACTGCTGCCCAGCACCGCCGAAAAGAGCGCGACGAGCTACGTGCTGCCCCTGTTAGTGATGGGCGTGGTGATGCTGCCGTTGGGTGTTTACCTGTTCCAACGCGCAGAGCGTTACACCAAGCGCACGGGTAAATTGAAACGCAACGGGTAAATCCGCTGCGCCCGTGCTGGTCGGTGCAAGGAGTTTTATGATGCACGCACTCACGATAGACCACGAAGACAATCTCGCCTGGTACCGTCAGGTGGCGGCGGGCATCGCTCGTCGCATGATCACCGGTGCGGCTCCGGCGGCATGGGCTTTACACACCGATTCTGATGTTCAGTTTGCGCTCGCCCAGTTCGATCTGGCTCCTGGCGACCGCGTGCTGGATTTGGGCTGCGGGTGGGGGCGTCACAGTCTGGCGCTGGCCGCCCACGGCATGACCGTCACCGGCGTGGATATCTCGCCGGAACTGCTCGCGCTGGCGCAGCACCACGCGCGGCGGCGCGGGCTGGCTGTGGATTGGGTCGAAGCGGATGTAGGCCGCCTGCCGGTGCCAGGATCGTTCGACGCCGTTGCCCAGTTCTACAGCAATCTGCTCACCTGGTTCGCTGACCGCGATCAGGCGTGCGCAGCACTGCAGGCGGTCGCGGGACTTCTGCGCCCGGGTGGCCGGCTGTTGGTCGGGACCACAGATTGGCAGCCTGACCTGCCCGAACGAACCCAGGACTGGGACGAATGGCGCGGCGGCGCGGCTATCTATCGCCACCGCTACGATCCGGACACCCGCACGGTCTACACCCAGACTGTGATCTTCGACGCGGATCACCAGCGCACCGAATATCACCGCCAGACGTGGTGGCCGTCTCAGAGCGACATGGAAAGCTTGTTTGCCGAGGCCGGACTGCGCGTGGCGGGACGTTATAACGGGTTCGTGGAATGGCCTTACGATCCGGATGATCCAGGGCTGGTTTACGTCCTGGTCCGCGAGGCGTGGTAGAGGGCACAGTGATCAGCAAACAGAGGTCAGCGGTCAGTCAATCCTGATCGCTGATTTCTGTCACCTGATCGCTGTCAGCCGGGGCGTAAACGACTTCCAGATCGTGGATCGAACGCTTGCTCATCCAGTCGTCCAGCGCCACACACACTTCCGCACCCAGCAAAATGATGATGCCCGTCAGGTAGACCCACAGCATCAGGACAATCATCGTCGCGACCGAACCGTACACCAGGCTGTACGAGGCGAGGTTATCCAGATACCACGTAAACGCGCGCTTGGCGACTTCCCACACGCCGCCGCCCATGAAGGCGGCCACCCAGATCGCGTCCCAGCGCACCCGGCGGCGCGGGATGAAGCGGTAGAGGAAGGCAAAGATCGCCACGCTGAGGCTGAGCGGCACGATCAGCGCGATGGTGGTGATCCAGGAAGTCGTCTGGTAGAAGATCACCAGATCGACCAGGTTGAACACGACCGTCGTCGCCAACGACGCCACCAGCAGCACCCCCAGCGCCACCATCATACCCAACCCCATCACGCGCGAGCTCCAGGTGTTATAGCCTTTTTCGTCGCGGAACGTGCGGCTGAGCGCTGACGACAGGTTCGAGAAGAAGCCCAGCGACGACCACAGCAGCGTGATCCCCGCCACCAGTCCGAACGATCCACGTTGTTCGAGTGTTTGTGCGATGCTATCCTGCAAAAAGTTAGCGGTCGACGCGGGCAAAAACAGCCGCAGCACGCCGTCGATCTGGTTATGCGCGGCGGCCGGGCCTAACGTCGTGCCGATCACGATGATCAACAGCAGCATTAGCGGGAACAGCGAAAACACTGCGTAATAGGACAGGGCCGCCGATTCGCGCATGCCGTGTTTCGAAAAACGATCGAGGGCCCACCACATATGCTGCAGCAAGCCATCCGTCATGGCGTTGGCCAGAATCCACCAGCGCTCGTAAAAGCGGAGCGAATGCGCGCGCGGCGCACCTGTAGTGGGCAGTTTAGGCGTGCGTTTGAGCGAAGAGGTAGCCACTGGTAATTACCGCTTGGGTTCGTTATGCTTGTGAGGCATGGGCCATCGGTTGGCCGGAGCCGACCTTGTTCTGATTCTAACATAAAAATCATGATTAAAGCGTTCCTCTTCGACTTCAGTGGCGTGATCGTGCGGACGGAAGATTCCACCGCCCGGCACGCCTGGGACGAACGGCTGGGGCTGCCTCATGGCAGCGTCGAGCGCGCCGTTCATCACAGCGATTTATGGATTCAGGCGCAGTTGGGGCGTCTCACCGAGGCGGCCTACTGGCGTGGCGTGGCTGAGTTGCTGTATATGCGCGGCGAAGATATCGAAGCGCTGCGCCGCGACTATTTCAGCGGGGACCGGTTGAATTACCGCCTGATCGAGCTGATCCGTGAGCTGCGCGCCAAGGGCAGCCCGATCGGATTGCTCAGCAATGAGTCACTTGCGCTGGAAAGCCGGTTGCACATGCTGGGCATCGCCGATCTGTTTGATCACGTCTTCGTGTCGGCGCAGATCGGCGTGATGAAGCCGGATACCACGGCCTACCGCGTGGCGCTGCAAGCGCTGAACGTGCGCGCCCACGAAGTCCTGTTTGTCGACGATGCGCTGGCCGATGTGCGCGCGGCGCAGGCGTTGGGCATGCAGGCGATTCTGTTCCGCCCAGAAACCGATCTGCGGGCCGAGCTGGCCGCCTTGATGGCTGAGGATTAGGGGGATCGCCGGATGCCTGTCGTGCAGGTCAACGGGGCCACCATCGATTACGTCGACACCGGCGGCACAGATAAGCCGGTCGTCGTATTGATTCACGGCTGGCTGGGGACGTGGGACAGCGAATGGGGGCCGGAGATTGACTGGCTGAGCGCGCAGTACCGCGTGCTGGCCCTTACTCGGCGTGGCTACGGGCGATCGGGTCCCAAGCCGCGCGTCTATTCCCGCGACTTCTACCGCCGCGACGCCGAAGACGTATGCGCCTGGCTGGACGCGCTCGGCGTGGCCGGGGCGCACATTGTCGGCTTCAGCGACGGCGGCGAAGTCGCGCTGCTGGTGCCCATTCTACGGCCCGATCTGGTGCGTTCGGTGGCGACCTGGGGCGCGGTCGGATCGTTCACGCCGGAACTGCGCGAGCAAGTTCAGAGTAAATGGCCGGCTACCTGGGTCAGCGCGGAAGTGCGCGCCCGGCACGGCGATCAGCCTATCGAGCGCGTGGTCCTGGGCTGGGTGACCGCTATGAAGCAGATCATCGACAGCGGCGGCAACGTGACCCTGGCCGAAGCGGACCAGATCACCTGCCCGCTGCTGCTGATGTTGGGCCGCGGCGACACGCTTAATCCGGAAGCCCTGGGACGTAAACTGGTCGAGCGCGCGCCCAACGCCCGCCTGATGATGTTCGACTGCGGACACCCTGTTCACCGCGAGCAGCCCGACGCTTTCCGCCGCGCCCTGTGGGATCATCTCCAGGCGGCGCAGGCGTAGCGCGTGATGAACGCGCATGTGACGGAGACATTCGCGGGGGGGACGCTTGACGCGCGCTGGCAGCCGTGGACGATCGGCGCGGGGCGTCTCGATCTCAACGATGGACGGCTGCGCTGCGTGCTCAATCCGTGCGACGCGCGGGCCTACAGCGATGCCCAAATCAGCGATTATCGTGGCCTGCCCGCGCGGGCGTTTCCCTGGCGTGCACCGCTGCGGTTGACGGTACGCGCCTGGGCCTCGCATCCCACCGCCGATCTGCGCGGCACCGCCGGGTTCGGCTTTTGGAATGAGCCGTTTGTCCCGGTAGGGGGTCAACGACCGCGCTTGCCGCGCGCCGCGTGGTTCTTCTTCGGATCGCCGCCCAATGCGATGACGTTTGCAGCAGGTGTGCCGGGCCACGGTTGGAAGGCCGCCGTGCTGGATGCTTCGCGCCCGGCGTTTTGGCTGCTGGCCCCCTTCGCGCTGCCCGGCTTTCTGGTGATGCGCGTCCCTGCGCTCTACCGCCGCCTATGGCCGCTGGCCCAACGCGCTATCGGCGCGGCGGAGACTCTGCTCCCCGTCGATCTGATCGACCCGCACACATACACGCTCGAATGGCGCGCGGAGTCGGTGCGTTTCGCGGTAGACGGCGTCGACCTGCTAACCACGCCTGCCGCCCCGCGCGGACCGTTGGGCTTCATCGCGTGGATGGATAACCAATACGCCATCGTGACGCCGCAGGGCCGCTTTGGCTTCGGCCTGTTGGCGACGACGGCGCAGCAGTGGCTCGCCCTGGAACGCATCGACATTCAAGCACTATAGAACTGCTCCAAGTGAATCATCACCCCAGACCGGACTTTTCGCTAAGGGGGATGGGGTAAAGGAGATCTTTGGCGAAGCCAAGGGGGTACAACGTGGCACAGTCCAGCCGTTTTGAAGGCAAGATCGCGCTGATCACCGGCAGCGGGCGCGGTATCGGGAAAGCGATCGCGCTGCGTCTGGCATCAGAAGGCGCGGACATCGTCGTTAACTATTTTCGCAATCGCGCTCCCGCCGAAGAAACTGCCGCCGCGATCACCGCGCTGGGACGGCGGGCGCATCTCGTGCGCGCGGACGTGGGCCAGCCCGACGAGATCGAACGGCTGATCGACGAGGCAGCGACGACCTTCGGCGGGCTGGATATTCTCGTGCACAACGCGGCCTCGGGCTACAACCGCCCGGTGATGGAACAGCGCGTCAAAGGCTGGGACTGGACGTTGAACATCAATGCGCGGGCGGCGTTGTTCCTGGCGCAGCGGGCCGCGCCGCTGATGCAGGCGCGCGGCGGCGGGGCGATCGTCAACGTGTCGAGCGTCGGCGCGCAGCGCGTCCTGCCGGAATACGTGGTCGTGGGGGCGTCTAAGGCGGCGCTCGAAGCCGTGACGCGCTATCTGGCTGCTGAACTCGCACCGCAGCACATCGTCGTGAACGCGATCTCGGCGGGTATGGTCCAAACGGACGCGTTGCAACACTTCCCTGGGATGCGCGAGCGCTTCGAGGAAATCTCGGCCTACACGCTGGCGCGCACACCCGCCGGACAAATGTTGACCTCTGAGGACTTGGCCGGAGTGGTGGCGTTTTTGTGCTCCCCCGACGCGTTTATGATCCGGGGGCAGGTGATTCTGATCGACGGCGGGGCTATGCTGGGGTTCTAGAACGTCTCAGCCTAACCTCCTTATCCCGATCAGGCTGTCTTCGACAGCGGCAGGCGCAGCGTAACTTCGGTCCCCTGGTTTGGCACGCTGAACAACGCAATCGTGCCCTTGTGCGCCGTGATGATCCCCTTGACGATCGGCAGACCCATGCCTACGCCCTGCTGCTCATGCTGCGAGCGGTCGGATTGGACCATCGCGTTCCAGATGGTTTCGAGATCGCCGGGTTTGATGCCGATGCCCTCGTCGGTCACGGTCAGCACGGCTTCCTGATTGTCACGGCTGAGCCGGATTGTGATGGCCGAGTCCGCTGCCGAATACTGGATCGCGTTGCGTACCACTTCGCTGATGGCTGTTACCAACATTTCGGGCAGCCCGCATACCGTGATCGGATCGCTGTCCGATGCGTCCTGCATCACCGTGATCTTCCGGCGACGACTCGACTCGCCCAGTGTGGACACAGCGCTGTCCACCAGATAGGCCAGTTCGAACGCTTCGCACGTGCCGTTTACACGCTGCGCCACGTAGCCGCTCAGCAGCTGCGCATACAGCACGGTTTGTTCCGCCAGACGGTTCAGGCGCTTCGTACCATCCTGAATCAGATCGAGGCTAACGCGGATGTCCTCAGAGCCAGCCATCGTCTGCCGCTCCAATTCCTCGACCAGCAGCGCAAACCCGCCGGTCACGTAGGTGAGCGGCGTGCGCAGCTCGTGGGAGATCATCTGCACCAGAGTTTGCCGCGCCTCGGCCATATCTTCATTGACCTGGGCGCGCAGTTCCGCCGCGCGTTGTAGCTTGCTCTGTACGGCGATGAGAAATTCTTCCGGATCAAAGGGCTTGACCAGGTAATCGTCGGCCCCCAACATACGGCCGGTAGACACGTCGCGCCGCGATCCGCGCGCCGTCAAGAAGATAAAAGGCACGCTGCGCAGGTGTGATTTCTGGCGCACGGCCTGGAAGAATTCGTACCCGTCCATGCGCGGCATCATGATGTCGCTCACGATCAGATGTGGCAAGAACCCCTCTTCCAACACGTCCAGTGCTTCGCGCCCATCGCGCGCGACCCGCACCGAATACCCTTCCATAGTGAGGACGAGGGCAGCATTCTCGCGCAAATCTGGGTTGTCTTCTACGAATAAAACAGATTCGTGCATCTGAGCCTGCCTCCGCTGATGCGTTTGAGTGCGGTGATTGAATGATGAAGCCGCCTGAGTTGTCATGCGCCCGATCGTCCATTTGCATTTATACACTATACCTACTTCATTATACCCAAAATATGGATATTAAATCTTCCCAATATTCACGACTTATCTCACAAACCGTCTGTTTTGTCAAGATATCATTAAAACGCATGAAATTGCATCTTTGGCGCGCGCCAAAAACAGCAGGCAGTGCGTCGCACGACGTCATTGCGCGCCAGCATCTGGCTGCGCGATCAACGCCTTACTCCCCGTTCCGGGCTGGGTGAAAGGGTCGCGATTGAAGGTCGCTTAGGGATGGAGGGTAACAGTGGCTGCGCCCGCCTACCTCGGCGGGCTGTCGTTGCTGCGATCGTTTAGCTTGAACTCTTCGTAAATGCGATCCAGCCCGCTTTTGATCCGCCGCTGAACATTTTCTAGCTCGCCGTTGTCGTAAGGGAACAGATCCAACAGCTCGGGCACTAACGTCGACGTGTCGGCGCGCGGGCGCCCGGCCCGGAACAGGCTGTATACCCGGCGGCGCGCCAGTCGCAGATAGTACGAAATCGCTTCGGTGGCATCTTTATCGGTGATCGGACCGCGCCCCGGCACGACGATGTCTGCCGCGAAACGGGCGCGGCGCAAGTTCGTCAGGTTTTCCAGCCAGAGCTTGGTACACAGGCTGGTGATGTGCGGATGCTGATCCACGACCAGGCTGTCCCCCGTGAACACCAGGCGCTGCTCCGGCAGGTGGACCCACAGGTTCCCGGCGGTAGGGCCGGGCATAGACAGCAGTGGAATCGTCTGGCCGCCGTAGCGTAACTGCATGCGGTACGAAAATCCCACGGTCGGCACGCGCAGTTCCGCCCCTACAAAACGCTCGCGATCCAGCGGAGTTTGAGTCAGGGCATCGACAGTGTTGTCAAGGAACGTGGCCGAGAGGCTTTTGATCTGGGCGATCAACTCATCGTGGGCCACGATTGCGCGGGCGTTGAACCAACTGTTGCCCAGCACACGGTCGCGGTGACTGTCGGTGTTGATGATGGCAAGCACCGGCAGCGGCGCGATCTCGGACAACTGCCGCCGCCATTGGCGGGCGTCGTCAGGATAGGGCGGCGTGTCGATCAGCACGAAGCCATCCTGAGTCAGGATAGCGCCCACGTTGACCAGGCGCAGACCGGTTTCTACGAAGACTCCAGGGACCAGTTCTTGCACGATAAGTTCCTTATCTTTCCATTGAGTGCAGATGGTTGGAAGCGGCGTGTAAAGCGGCATCGACAGCGGCGCGATCGGCTGCTGTGCCGCCGCCTTGCGCAAACGAGGGACGGCCCCCGCCGCGATCCACGCCCCATACGGCCAGCCCGGCCCGCAGAGCCGCGACCATATCGTGGGGCAGATCGTCCGAGCGCGCCAGTATGAGTTGGGCTTTGTCTCCGGCTGCGCCGCACAGGGCGATCGTCGCAGGATGGCCGATGAGATGCTGCACGAGTTGGCGGACGTCAGCTACGTCGCGCCCCTCGAAGGCCCGCACGATCAGCGTCATCCCGCCAGCGGCCGAGTTGTGGGCGTCCTGCCACAACTGCGCAGCTTCGTGCTCCAGTGCTTCGGCGCGCAGCGTTTTCACGTCGCGGCGCAGCGCCTTATTTTCCTCGCGCAGCTTGTTCAGTGACGCCGGAATCTCGGTGTAACCGGTGGTCAGTTCCGCCGAAAGCTGGCTGAGCAGCGCGTGTTTTTGGCGATAATCCTCGAAGGCTCGCCCGCCGCAGCAAAACTCCACACGCACGGTGTCGCCTTGCCGCTGAGCGCGCAACACCTTGATCAGGCCGATCTCGCCCGTGCGCGCGACGTGCGTCCCGCCGCAGGCGTTAGTATCAAACCCGTCCACCTCGACCACGCGCAGCTTGCCCTCGACTTCCGGCACTTTGCGCAGCGCCAACCCGGGCAGCTCGTCCGGGGTCGGAAACCACGTCCGCACCGTCCGATTTTCGGTGACGATCTGGTTCGCGAGGGCTTCAGCGGCCTCGATCTCGTCCGGCGTGATGTCGGGTCGCTCCAGGTCGATCGTGACGCTGTCCGGGCTGAGATGAAAGCCGACCGTATCCGCGTCCGCCACCTGGATAAATGCCTGCGACAGGATATGCTGGCCGGTATGATGCTGCATGTGATCGAAGCGGCGCGCCCAGTCGATCCGCCCGGTGACCGGTCCAACGTCGAGCGGGGCGTCCAGAATATGCAACACCGCCCCGTCTGACTCGCGTATCGCCACGTCCACCACCGCCCTACCGTTAAGCTGGCCAGTGTCGTGCGGCTGTCCGCCGCTGGTCGGGTAGAAATAGCTTCGATCCAGGATGGCGGCAGGGGCGCCCTGATAATCCGTCAACGCCACCAGATCGGCGTCAAAGGCAATAATATAGGGTTCGCTGTAATACAAACGGTGAGTGGTCATAGGGCATTCATGATTTTTGGGTCCGGCGTGGCACTCTGTGTATTTTAACATCTCGCGGCGGAAATGGGCAGGCGAATTTCGCACCGGCGCGAACCGGCCTATGACACGAAAAGCCCCTTCTCGCAGCGAGAAGGGACCCGGAGATCACGAACGCGCGGCGGATCAGGCTGCCGAAGCGAGGCTGTCTACTGCACGCATGATGAGGGGATGAAGGCGTCATTCGGGCCGCCGACGAAGATTTCGGTCCAGCTCGATCCGTCGCCCGCCGCTACAGGCGTGGGGCTGACGAACCAGGTCTGGCCCGCCGAAATTTTATCGTCGGGAATCACCGGACCGCCTGGCGTGCCGTACAGCGCCGTGTCGCAGATGATGGTGTGCAGCACAAAATCCGATGGGGCAGATGGACCAGGCACGGCAGGCTGACAATTGGCGTCCGAGTTATAGTAGCTTTCGAAATCCCAATAACCAGGATCACCGATGGCAACCGTATTCGAGGGTGCCCCCCAAACTTCGTAGTTCATAAGACTGTAAGCGGGCGCGGCGGGAAAATTCAGGGTGTAGGCAAACGACCCGTCAGGATTGACCGGCAGGGCCACGTAATATTCTGCCCCGGAATCATTCGAGTAGGCGTACAGCCACACGTAGGGCGAAGTGCTGGTGCCCTCCGCGTGCAAAAACGAGCAGGTTTGCTCAACCGTGGTGACAGTGGCACTGGCCTGCGCTAGATGGACGTTGGTCATCGCGACCACCGCCAGCAGAACAACGACCCCTAACGTGATAATCTTCTTGAGCATGTGGCTTCTCCGTTTCTATGCAATGGGACGATGAGTTATTCGGACGGGAAGACGCTATAGTGTGATCATAGGTAATAGTTCCAGGAAGTGACAAGCGATAGGACACTGCGCATCTGGAGACCGGGTTCGATCTCCTTACGCGTGATTTTGCCGGGTGGTCAGACGCTCCACCGATCCTGCCCTTCCGGCTTGGAGCGAATGCGCTATAATCTTCATTGAACGAATTAATCAGAAAATCGTCGTGAAAACCCGTTCGTTCTGTGTTTACCACGACATCAGCCAGGGAACCATTCAAGTGGCCGAATCCAATGCTGCCCTTACACTGCACGACCAGATCAACAGACCGTTTCGCGATTTGCGCATTTCCGTAACGGATCGCTGCAATTTTCGCTGTACGTACTGCATGCCCGCCGAGGTCTTTGGCGAGAATTACCGCTTCCTGCCCAAGCGCGAGGTGCTCACCTTCGAGGAGATCACGCGGCTGGCCCGTATCTTCATCGGGCTGGGCGCGGTCAAGCTGCGCCTGACGGGCGGTGAGCCGCTGGTTCGCCAGCAGGTCGAGCGGCTGGTCGAGCAGCTCGCGGCGCTGGATGGTGTGGAAGACTTCGCCATGACGACCAACGGTTTCCTGTTGCCGCAAAAGGCCGCCGCGCTCAAAGCGGCGGGGCTGCGGCGCGTAACGGTCAGCCTGGACAGTCTGGATGACGCGGTCTTCCGCCACATGAACGGCAACCGGTCCGGGGTTGAGGACGTGCTGGCCGGGATCGCGGCGGCGGAGCGAGCCGGTTTCGCGCCCATCAAGATCAACACGGTGGTGCAGCGCGGCGTCAACGATCACACGCTGGTCGATCTGGCGCGTTATGGCAAAGAGCACGGACACATCGTGCGTTTCATCGAATACATGGACGTGGGCACGCTCAACGGCTGGCGCATGGATGACGTAGTGCCTGCCGACGAGATCGTCGCGCGCATCGACGCGGCGCTGCCGCTTGGAGCCGGTCCCGCCGCATTATCCGGGTGAAGTCGCGCGGCGCTATCGTTATCGCGACGGCGGCGGGGAGATCGGGGTCATCGCCTCGGTGACGCGCCCCTTCTGCGGCGACTGTACGCGGCTGCGGTTGTCTCCGGAAGGCGAGATGTATACGTGTTTGTTCGCGGTGGCGGGCACCGATCTGCGCGGACCACTGCGGATGGGTGCGTCCGACGAAGAGATCACCGCGATCGCACGCGGCGTCTGGCAGGCGCGCGCGGATCGCTATTCCGAACTGCGCACGCAGCTCACCAAAACCCAGGTCGATAAAGTGGAGATGTTCCATATCGGCGGGTGACGAGAGGATTCCCACACCATGCAGGTACAGGTCACATTTTACGGCGTGCTCAAACAAGACGTGGGCACCAAACAGCAGACGCTCGATCTGCCCGACGACGTGCGGACGGTCGGCGGGCTGGCCGCGCTGCTGGCCGACCGCTATCCGGCCCTCGATGACCGGCTGGCGACGGTCGCTTTTTCCGTTGGAGATACGCTGGTAGGGGCGGAATACGTGCTGCAAGATGGTGATCACGCGGCGCTGCTGCCGCCGGTGAGTGGAGGGTAACGGCGTGGGACGCTGGATTGTCGAGACGCCGCTAGCGTTGGAACCGCTGTTAGCCGAAACCGAAGACGCGGCCAGCGGCGCATTAGTGGTTTTTTACGGCACGGTGCGCGATCACAATGACGGCCGGCCGGTGCATGCCATGACCTACGAGGCGCACATCGCGCTGGCCGAGCGCGTCCTGGCAGACGTCGAGCGCGAGGCGGTCGAACGCTTCGGCGCGCGCTTCTGCCGCATCCAGCACCGCATCGGCACGCTGCAACTGGGCGAAGCGAGCGTGTTGATCGTGGTGCGGGCCGGTCACCGCGACGTGGCTTACGCGGCGTCACGCTATGCGATCGACACCGTCAAAGAGCGCGCGCCGATCTGGAAAGAAGAACATTACGCTGATGGCGACAGCCGCTATTTGGACGGCGTGCCGCTCACCCGAAAGGACGACACCCCGGCATGAAGGACGTAACCGCCAAGGCCCCTACCCGGCGCGAAGCCGTGGCCGAATCGTTTATCACGATGCCGCCCGAAATTCAAACCATGCTGCGCGAGCGGCGTCTGGAAAAAGGCGACGCGTTGGAAATTGCGCGCGTGGCAGCCGTAATGGCCGCCAAAAAGACATGGGAGATGATCCCGTTCTGCCACCCGCTGCCCATTTCCGGCGTGGACGTGACTTATGCTTTCGAGCCGGATGGCGTGCGCGTGGAAACGCGCGTGCGGACCATCGCGCCGACCGGGGTCGAGATGGAAGCGCTCGCCGCGGCCAGTGTCGCCACGCTGACACTGTATGACATGCTCAAACCGCACACGCGCGAATTGGAGATCGTCCACACGCGCCTGCTGATGAAGTCCGGCGGCAAGAGCGGTGATTACGTCTACACGCCACCGAATCGCCAGGTGGCGCCGGAATAAAAAGCGGGACACAGAGTACACAGAGACGAAAAAAGAGAGAAGCACGGAGAAAATCCGCTGTGCCTCTCTCGTTTTTTCTCTACGCTCTCAGTGACTCGCTTTGCTTTTCACGTTAACGCGCGGTCAGTTCGGCCATTTTGGTGCGGATCGGGCCCGCGCTCACCGTGCCCGACTGCTTCAGCACCACCTGACCCTGTCCATCAAACAGCAGCATGGTCGGGACCACTTTCACCCCGTAGGCGCTGGCGGCTTCGCGCCCTACACTGCTCATCAAATCCAGCCGCAGGACGGCAGCCCGCCCTTTGAGGTCTTGCTCTAACCCGTCCACGACGGGTTTCGTCACCGTGCAAATCGTTCAAAGATTGGAATAGAACTCAACGACGGTCGGCTGGCCGCCGGTCAGCCGCGCCTGGAGATCATCGTACGTCTTGATCTCGCTGGGGTGGATGTACCAGATCAGGTGCATGCCCAGGACAATGCTCAGGCCGCCGAGCATAAGGATCAGCAGTCCGTTGGATTTCAAGAATGAGGCGAGTGCTGCCAGGGTCACAGGTGAGTCTCCTTAGGGGTGATGTCATGGCGCTGATATGACGCGGGCGCGGACCTGCGCGGCCCGCCTCTCTATGGGATGCACCAGCGCTGGAAAAGTCGCGTCAGCGGCGCGATCGGCGGCTTCGGCCTCACGCTTTGTGGCTTTCGTCTCAAAATGGTCGATAATCTACCGCACAGCCCTGCTTTTTGATCGCTTTATCCCGCTGTTAGCCTTTTGCTGATTCCTGTCCGCTGCTGAGGAACCCATGACCACTGCCGGATCGCCCTCCCTGTCGTTTGACGATCGCCTGGCGCGGGCACGCGCCATTGCCCAACGTTACGCCGATCTGCCGAGCGTGCGCGCGCTGGCTTTGGTCGGATCGTTTCTCGGCTACCTCTCTGACGGCCAGTCGGACATCGATCTGTATATCTTCGCCGATCCGACTCCTCCCCGCGCAGGCCGTGCCGCGATTGCCGACGCGTTTGCCGGGCCGGGCGATCCGAGTATCCACCTGGATCACTCGTTTTGGGGACTGTCCGATACCTGGGTAGACCGGGTATCTGGCCTGCCGGTGGACCTGCTCTACTGGTCGCCGGGCTGGATCGACGAACAGATCGATCGTCTGCTGGTGCGGCATCAGGCGGCGATGGGCTACACCACCTGTTTCTGGTATTCCATTCACAACGCGGTGCCGCTGTTCGATCGGGACGGCTGGCTGACGCGCCTGCAGGACCGCGCCGCCATGCCCTATCCTGAACCGCTGCAACGCGCGATCCTGGCGCTAAATTACCCGCCGCTGCGCACGGTCGTGTCCTCGTACCGCCAGCAGATCGAGCTGGCGATCCAGCGCTGTGACCGGATCAGCCTTGGTCATCGCATCACCGCGCTGCTGACGAGTTATTTTGACGTGCTCTTCGCGGCCAATGAGGCGCTGCACCCCGGCGAAAAGCGGCTGATCGAGCAGGCGAAACGGCTGTGTGCTCATCTGCCCGCCGCCTTTGAATCCGATCTCGACGGGTTATTGACCAGTCTGGGCGATCCCTGGGACCAGCAGCACACGCTGGCGCATGTGGACTCCCTGCTGGATCATTTGGATGAGCTGTTGGCGGAACGTGGCTTGTTGAAGGGGATGTGAGCGCGCTCACTCGATCTGAACGACGGTGATCGTGAGCTGGCCGCTGCCGCTGCCCGACGCACTGCCGAAGGTCAGATGCCGCCAGTTGTGCCCGACATTCAGCACGGCTGTATACAGATGATCGGCCTGATATTCAGGTGGATCATCTGACAGTCCCAGCGCATCCAGCGCAGTCTGGCCGTCAATCAGCAGCAAGGATGGGTCCAACTGCGGCCCATCCAGCGGCGTGCCTGCCGCGTCGGTGAGCCGGTAGAAGCTGTCGGCCAACAGCGCGCCGTCGATCGGGCCGCTGCCTTCGAAGACCACGCGCACGTTGTCGCGGTAAAAGAATTCGCTCTTGAGCGGATCGCTGCTGCCAAACGACACCGTCAGCGTTTCTTCGATGGGGCTGGTATAACTGGGGATGTTGGCCAGCGGGTTTTCGTCGCCATTGTCGGTCATGGCGACCAGGAAAAACGCGATCGCCACCGGGGCGGCGGAGCCGAGGACCAGCGCCAGAGTCATCAAGGTTCGGCGCAGGGCGTTTTCGGTTTTGCCCTGCGGAGCGTGCGAAGGTGTGCGGGTCACGCGGTGTGCCTTTCCACTGCTGGAATGAAACCCTACCGGGGAGTCTAGCATCTAACCAGTGAAAACACAGTCCCCAAAATGACGGCTCAGGCAGTTACGTGACGTCTACGAAAGAGAGTGCGGCTCATGACGAACGGCACCGCGCGCGGCGCTATTCAATTGGAAATCGATCCGGACCTGTGTCTGGTGTGTGGCTCGTGTGAAGCGCGGCAGGTCTGCCGGGGCAGCGCGATTCGCATCATCGACCGGGGCGAAGCGCCGTACCTGGATATGAGCCGCTGCTGGGGGTGCCAGGTGTGCATCGTGGTGTGCCCGGGCGGGGCGATCGTGCATCACGACGTGCCCGCGCCCTAGCCGCAGTCGGTGATCGATCCGCTGTCTTTGACCAGCGCGGTGAAGCGCATGAATGCTTTTTCCTGCGGGCTGAGGTCCGGCGGATAGATCGTATCGTCGTACGTTTCAAGAATGCGGTAACCCTCTTTGACGTAGCTGCGCACGGTATGGGCACTGATGCCCATCTCATCCGCCGCCAGTTCCGCCGACATCCCCTCCACCACGCACAGTTGCAGCGCCTGCCGGACGCGCGTCGTCAGTTCTGGGTATTCGCGGCGTTCGGGCACGACTTCCGCGCGGAACAACCGCCCGTCGAATTCATCTTTCAATGCATCCTTGACGCTCTGCGTCACCACAAAATCGTATTTTTGCGCCCAGCAGATCGCCGACGCGATGCGGATGCGCAGCTCGTTACGGATCAGATAACCGTTGACGCGCGCCTGTTCGATGACTCGCACCGTGTCCAGATGGACCGCGTCGTCGAGCACGAGCGTCATCACCTTCGGGATCGTATCCTCCAGCCGTTTGACCAGCGCCGCCAGGTCCTCCGGTGTCGCGGCGGCCCGGGCATCCAGCAGCACGACATTCGGCCATTCCGCTGCCGTGACTGACTTCACATAGCCGATCGCGGAGTCGATGCTGTCCGCCAGGTGGACGACGCGCGTCCGCCGGTCCCACGCCAGGTAGCTGTTGATGGCCTGGCGGCTGTAGAAATCAGTTTCGAGCACCAGCACTCGGAGATTGGTTTTGCCGAGCATGGGTGTGTCCTTCCCATTGGTTTGCGAGAATCCGGGCCGGAGCGAACGCTCACGCGGTTATCGGGCCGATCTCGAACATCAGCGGCTTATAAGGTGTGCGGTTAAAGTGGTCGCGCAGGGCCTCGTCGTCCCCGAAGGTCGTCCCGACGGGCAGGGTGCGGGCATCCGCCCATAGCGTCAGCGGTTGGTCGAGCGGGAACGGGTCGAGCAGCATCACACGCGCGCCGCCTGCGGTCAAACGCAGATCGCCACGGTAACAGTCATTCCGCAGCGGGACATCATCCAACACCTGCTCGTGCACGGCGCTCATGCATAACATCAGCGAGAGATAATCCCACACCTGGAGCAAGCGCACATTGGTGGCCAACTGATCGGTTTGGACTTCCGCGCCGTAACGCGGATGATCGTGCAGCTTGGCGACCAGCTCGCTCTGCCAGGTGCCCCAGGTGCTGATGAAGGCCCGAATCCGTTCGCGATCGGGTTCGGGATCGTCCAGAAATCGCAGCCGCATGTCATACAGCGCGGTGCAGTGCATGCTGGTCAGTAACGCGGCGTAACGGTTGTGGGCGAACACGCGGTCGATGCTGGCCTGCCAGATCTCGAAATGCTGATCGAGGTCCATCTCGGTGAAGTTGCGCGGCAGGCCGCCGCCGGTGATGCGCGGCCGTTGGTCGGCTTCCACCCAACCGGCGTCGTGAAAATTGGCGGCGAGCAGCAGCTCTTCGCGCGGACTGACAACCATCCCACCCTGTCCGACCCAGTGGGCGGCAATCTGCCCGGCAATCGTGGCGTGCGCGCCCTGGCTGATGAGCCAGGTTGCTTCAGGTTCTTCTCGACGGATCATCCGGCTGGTTTGCTCCCGGTACCATGTGGCATCTGAACTGCGTATTAGTGTACATCAACTGCGCCGAGAGTTCTACCAGGGCGAGAACAGGGGGGCCACACCCTGACAATATTACCGGCGATCAAGCGGGTGAGCAGGCCAGACTACGCCCTGGGAGCGTGGGCAGTTGCGCGGATTTTAGCTTAAACTACAACGGTACTCTTTTGCGGGCCGCTGCACCGCTGACGCGCCGGATTCTTGGCCCTTACTGCGGAGGAAAACTCAATGATGTCACCTTCTCGGCGGCTGCCGCTCGTGATCGGCATGTTGCTTTTGGCGGGAGTTGTCGCACTGCCGCCGGTCTGGGCGACTACACCCCAGCAGTTCCCTGGTCAGGGCGTGCAGACTCTCACCGGCAGCTACACAACCACCAACCCCATTTACCCGTTGCTTAATGCACAAACCGGGATCGTGCTCTACGACATGGCCGGGATGGTGCGCCGGGATTTCGATTTTCAGGCGCCGGAATCTTCGCAGGTATTGGGTACGTTGAACGGCGATATCGTGAGCGGGACGTATACGCTCACGCTGCCCCAGGCGCCCATCGGCACCGCGCTCGATTTCGACGGCGACCCGACATCCCCGGCGGCGGTGCAGGTTTTCGCTGCCACCACTTATATCAACTTCCGGGGCGACATCTACGTCAACCGGGGTGAGTCGCCACTCAATTTCTCGGTTGTGTTGGAGCCGATGACGTTTAACGTGGTCGGCGGCGACGTGATCGTCTGGGCGGCGCAGGACGGTGAGCAGTTTCCTGGCGGACTGGGAGTCGATGGCGCAGCCTTCACCGCCGACGATCCGCTGATGACGCTGAGTGCCGGGTGGAGCGTGGTGTCTTTGGACAGCGACCCATTCAGCGTGCAGCGCGATGCCACCGTGAATGTGCCGGTGATCGAGAGTATCGGCGGGCTGGCGAATTATTCGTCTATGAGCTATCTCGACGCCTGGAATGCGCTTTACCAGCGCGCCCGCGAAACGTATCCGTTCACGGCGGAAAAACACCTCGACTGGGACGCGATCTACAACCAGATCACCCCGGCGGTCAAAGCCGCCACCAGCGATATCGAGTTTCATCTGGCGATGGCGAGCTTTGGCGCGTTGATCCCGGATACCCACGTCGGGTATGTGTCGCTGCCGGTCGTGCAGCAGTTGTTGTTTGGTGGCGTCGGGGCGCGGCAGTTGGTCGTCTCGGATGCTGGGGAGGTCGTGTTCGTGCGCATATCACCTGGTTTGCCGCTGTCGAAGGCGGGCGTCCAGCCCGGGGATGTGCTCGTCAGCGTGGACGGTGTGCCCGCGCTCCAGGCGTTGGACGATACGCCGCTGCTGCTAACCAGCGCCTCGACCATCCAGGGGCGGCGTTTCTTGCAGGCGGCGACGCTGTTGCAAGGTCCGATCAACTCGCAGGTCACGCTGACCTGGCAGACACCACCGGATGGCACGCCCCACACGCAGACCTTCACGCGCGTGGCGGATGTGACGCCCATTCTGGAAGCGTTTGGGGCTAACATGACCGGGGATGTCGTCAGCGCGCAGATGCTGCCGTCAGGCATTGGGTATATCCGCGTGCGCGGGTTTGCCGAGGACGTGAGCACGGTGGACGCCACCTTTTCCGACGATCTGGCGCAGTTAGTCGCCCAGGGAGCCACAGGCATCATTCTCGACGTGCGCGACAACACCGGCGGGCTGGTCCAGTTGGCGATGTCGATGGCCGGGCATTTCTTCCCGGACTACGAGCGCCTGTTCGATTTCTACTACGCGGACGGATCGGGCGGTTTCGCCTACCGGGGCTTTATCGAGATTCTGACGAGCGAGCCACTATACGATGGGCCGGTGGCGGTGCTGGTCAACGAGATGACCGGCAGCGCGGGCGATTTGTTTGCCTACGCCATGACCGTGAATCACCGCGCGCTGATCGTCGGCTATACGCCGACGGGCGGCTTCGTGGGCGAGGTCGGCGACGGGCAGTACAGCCTGCCGGGCGGGCTGGAAATACAAATCCCCACCGGGCGACCGGTCGATCCGGTGACGGGACAGGTCCTGATCGAGGGGGTCGGCGTGCCGCCGGACATTCGCGTGCCACGCACCCGCGAGAACATCATCTCGCCGAACGACCCGGTGCTTCAGGCAGCAGTAGACGCGCTGCTGGCCCCGGCGCAGTAAACGCGAGGACATTCACCCACAGTACTGGATGACGCAGCGCGCGGGCGGGATGGGCCGCGCGCTGTTCATTGTAGCCCGCGCGTCACGGACCATTCCTTGTTAAAGACCCAGGCCGCCAGCGCCACGCCCAACGCCGCGTAGACCGATCCGCTGGCGATGTTGACCAGCAGTCCGCCGGTGGACAGCGTGCTGCTGAACAGGTCGCGGATCGCCACGATCGTCCCGAAAAACGGAATCGCATAGACCGCCGTGCTGACCGTCGCGGGTAGGCTGAAGATCGTGAGCAGGATGCTGGCCGGGAGTCCCAACTGCATCAGCACCATGAACAAATTGGCCTCGCGGTAATTCGCAGCGCGAGCACACCACGCCATCACCAGCCCGTTGAGCATGACGATAAACGGCACGATCAGCACGCCCAACGCCGCAACCAACCCCAGCACGCTCGTCCCACTGTCGAGCACAATGTGGAGCGTGTCTTGCCCGGTTAGCCCGCTGGAATCGAGCAGCTTGGGCGCGGCTGTGCCCAACGCGTTGAGCACGACTCCCTCGCTCATCCACAGGCCCATCACCGCCAGTGATGCCAAAAAGACGACCGCCAGCTTGCCTAACACGATCCCCGCCCGGCTGGCCGGAGTCACCAGCAGATTCTCGATGGTCTGGCGTTCTTTCTCGCCGACGGTGGCATCCAGGATCAAACCCATGCCGCCGCCGATCAGCCACGACGTCACCGCCAGCGGCAGGAAGATCGTCGCCAGCAGGCCAGGGCCGCCGCCGTCCTCGTTCCCGCTGCTCACCGGGACCGCCGACGTGCGTGAGACTTTGCTTTCGTTGACGCGGATCGGGTTGAGCCAGTCCCGCGAGAGGCCGCGCGCCTCCAGGCGTTGATCGAGCACTTGATCGCGGTAACGCCCGATCACGCTGCGCGCCGCCCCCTGCGCCAACAAAGTGATCACCGAATTGTCGCGCGTCAGCAGTTGGAGCGTGGCGGGTTCGTCGCTGGCCAGCAGTGTGGAGAAATCCTCCGGCACGACGATCAACACCAGCGCTTCTCCAAACGGATCGGCGGCGTCTTCAGGTGGCTGGACGAGATAGGTCGCGTCGTCCTGTTCGAGCAGCGCCATGAGGTCGGGCGCGCGCTCGCCGTGCTGCACGGCGACCGGAAAGCCATCGTTGATAATGCGCAATGCCTGGGTGCCGATGAACAAGCCCGCGCACAGCGCCAGCCCGGGCAAGACGATCGGCGGCGCGAACAGCCAGAACAGCGAGCGCCGGTCGCGCAGCAGCTCGCGCAGCTCCTTGCGGAACACGATAGCGAACACCTGGCGAAGGCTCATGCGCTGTGGCCCGATCGCTTGGCGGCGGCTTCGCGCTCGGCTTCGTCCAGCAGCGCCTGCGCGCCGACGATGGCGACAAACGCCGTTTCGAGGTTGTCGGCGTGCGTCTGAGCGATTAGCTCGGCGGGCGTGCCCTGGGCCAGGATTGTGCCGCGGTGGACGATCGCCACGCGATCGCACAGCCGCTCGACCTCGTCCATGTGGTGCGTGCTGAGCACCACGCAGCGTCCCTCTGCTTTGAACTGCTGGATGATGGCGCGCACCGCTCGCGTACTGACCACGTCCAGCCCTTGCGTCGGCTCGTCGAGGATCACGTTGGGCGGGTCGTGGACCAACGCCATCGCCAGCACCACTTTGCGGATCATCCCGCGCGAAAAGCCCTGAGCGCGCCGGTCGGCGAAGTCGCCCATATCCAACAGCGCGATCAACTCATCGATGCGCCGTTCCATGCCCGGACCCCGCAGCCCGTGCAGGTGGCCCACATAGCGCAGATGCTCGCGCGTGGTGGAGTGGGCATACAGACCTGCGCTTTCGACCAGAATCCCGACATGGGCGCGCACCTCGTTTTTCTGCGTGCGTACGTCATAGCCGCTCACGGTGGCCGTGCCTGCGCTGGGAGTGATCACGGTGGACAGCATGCGCAGCGTGGTGGTTTTGCCCGCGCCGTTGGGGCCGAGCAAGCCGAAGACCTCGCCGGGATAGGCGCTGAAGGTGACATTCTTGACCGCTTCGAAGCGTTTGAAGCGTTTGGCGAGTCCGGTGGCTTCGATCATGGCGCGCTGTGGGCTAGATGTTGAAGCGGATCACGAGCATATCGGCGTCGTGTACGACGTAATCGCGCCCTTCCAGCCGCATTTTGCCGTGTGCCTTGACCTCGTTCATGCTGTCGCCCGCGCTGACAAAATCGTCGTAGGCGACCACCTCCGCCCGGATGAATCCACGCGCCAGATCGGTGTGGATCACGGCGGCGGCGTCAAGCGCGGTCGCGCCTTTGCGCAGCGTCCACGCGCGGACTTCGTCCTCGCCGTAGGTGAAGAACGAGTGAATGCCAAGCAGGTCATAAGACAGGCGCAGCACGCGCTCGCGGCTGAGCGTCTCGATGTTGTATTCCGCCATGAAAAAGGCGATGTCCTCGTCGTTATCAAGCTGGGCGATCTCGGCTTCGAGCTTGCCTTGCAGCGTCACCATGATGGCCTGCTGGTGTTCGTAAGCCAGCCCGGCGGCGGGATCGGCCCCGTCGTCGCCCGCGTTGAAGATGACCAGCACCGGCTTAAGCGTTAGAAAGCCGTATCCGCGAATCAGTTTGATCTCGTCCGGCAGCAGGTCGAGATCGCGCAGCGGGCGCTCCGCTTCGAGCTGGGCGTGCAGCCGTTCCATCAATTCGGTTTCGGCGGCGTTTTGGGCCTTGTTCTCGACTTTGCCTTTCTTGCGTTCTTCGTCCAGACGCGCCAGCCGGTTTTCGACGGTGATCAGGTCCACCAGCAAGAACTCGCCGTCGATGGTCGCCAGATCGCGCAGCGGATCGACGGTGTCTTGCGCGTGGAGCACGGTGTCATCTTCGAAGGCGCGCACCACGTGCAAAAATCCGTCGACCTGGGCCAATTCGTTACGCATCGGCCCGCTCAGACCGCCTTCCCCGATGCCCTTATCCAGGCCGCCGATGTCGTTGTAGGTGACGGTGGCATAGGTGGTTTTCTTGGGGGCGTACACGTCGCTGAGATGGCCGAGGCGCGCGTCGGGCACGCTCACGACGGCGGTATGCACTTCGAGTTGGCCGGACGAAAACGGCTCGGTCGGGTATTGACTTCCAGTGAGCGCATTAAAGATCGTGGTCTTGCCGCTGTTGGGCAGGCCGATAATTCCCAATCGCATGATGGTTCTGACTTATCCCCGGTTAGAATTACGCTGGCTGATGAGTGGGGTGAAGTATAGCGCGCGGGGCACGTTTGGGCGAGAGCCAAAGCCGCGAAGGCTGGCAAACGGCGCGCTACTGATCCCCCCTCGCTCACGCCAAAACCTGACGCGCGCGAGCCGCGCCCCACAAACACACCTGCCACAGATCCGCCACCGGCACGTCCGTGTGCGGCAGGGTGTGGAGGTAGCGTGGCGGGCCGTATTCGGGGGTAAAGGTCAGCGCGTTCGCGCCGCGCCCGGCATGCGCCTGTTTGATCTGCGCCCACTGCCACTCGTGCCAGGCCAGGTGATTGGCGTATTCCGGCGCGGCGGGATCGGGCACCTGGGGGCCCTCTTCGTAACCCACCCGCCCGTGGATGTGGATGGCGCGTTGGTTGGCGAGCGCCAGCGCTTCTGCCTGATCCTCCGGCAGCCGCTCGCAGACGTTCACCCAATGGCTGTAATCGGCCACGATGTGCAGCTCCGGGAACTCGCGCAGGTAGAAGGCGGTATCCCACGGCGTGAAGAACATCCGGCCCCGGTGCGTTTCGTGTCCCACCGGGATACCGATTTGCTGTTCGGCGCGCAGGGCCGTTTCGAAGTAAGCGCGGCCCTGGTCGCGCGAGAAGTAATCGCGCCCGCTGTGCAGATCGATCAGCAGCGGTTCGTAGGCGGCCAGCCGTTCCAGCGTGGGAGCCACTTGTTCCACCGCTTCGACCGAGGTACCGGCAATAAAACGCAAGTTATGCGCGCGCAGCAGCGCCAGAAAATCCGTGCGCGCCATTTCGTCGGGCGTGGGCGGCGCGCCTTCGATGCCGTCATACCCGGCGGCGGCGATGCGCGCAATCTGTTCGGTTAGCGGGCCAGTCATGCCCCACAGGGCGCGGAAGACGATCAGGTTCATGCGGTCAGCCTCGTTTCAGCCGGATCACGGCGTGGTGGGTGGTGCTCCAGTGCGTTATTTCTCCAACTCGATGTCGGTCCGGGCGAACGAGCTGCACAGCAGCCGGTAACCCTGCCCGACTTCGTACGGATCGATGTTCAGATCGTTTATGTATTCCGGGTCGTGTTCCACAACCCCTTTGATCACCCGCGTCATGCAGGCGCGACAGGTGCCGCTCAGACAACTGTGTGCCAGGAAGATGCCCGCGCGTTCTGCCCCTTCCATAATCGTTTCGTCCGGCTCTACCTCGAAAACCTGCTCCGACACGACCAGATGCACGTTCGGCACAGCCCTACAGCTCCTTAAGTACGGATTCGTCTGCCACGACGGGCGCCCAGTTGATCACGAGTCCGTCGTCGGGAATCTCGCGAACCATAGCCGCCACGACGGGATACAGCCGGTCGAAGTAGGGCGCAAGCTGGGCTTCGGGATCGTCTTTGTGCGCGGCGACAAACTCAGCGATCATCTGGCGTGCTTCGTCGGTCAGGCGGGTCAGTTCTTCGCGCCCGGCCTGGTCATCACCGAGCAGGTGGCGCAGCCATGTATAGCCATACGAGACGTGGATCGCTTCGTCGGCCCAATCGTAATCCATGTCTTGCGAGCTGCCTTCGTCGCCCGCCGATTCGAGAATTTTCAATTCGACCTGTTTGGTCCCGGCTTGCAGCAATCCCTGTTCGTAGTAATGCAGCAGGGCCAAGCGCTGCGCGGCGGGAATATTGGCCTGCGCGTTATACAACCCATTGGCCCAGGGACTCAGGTCGGCCACATCCCAGCCCCAACCCTGCATGGCGCGGTAGCCCATCGTGCTGTGACGCGTTTCATCCCACGTCCAGCGCGCGAGATCCATGTAAAAATCCCAGGGTTCCGAGGGCAAGTCCCACATCACCGAAGCGGGCACTTCCGCCGCCCAGATTTCGTTGAAATGGCTGATAGCCGACCAGACCTGCATAGCGACGCGCTTGTCGAGTGCCTCGATCCGTTTCCAGGCCAGCCGCCCGGCTTCGTCGTATTTGTTTTCGTGCGGCAGGTGGAACAACGCGGGCCGCCAGCGCGCATCGCGCTGCACAGTGCGCGCCACGTCGAAATCGGGCCGTCCCGCGCAGGCGTGATCGATCGGGGCGGGCGCGCGCTCGCCCAGCCCGTCCAGGCCGCCGATGCTGTTTAGAAGGCGGCTCAGGTAATCGCGCCATTGTGCATCGCTGGGGCGATCGGCGGGCAGCACGCGCGCGGTGAGCGCTTGCATGTCAGCGATCTGCGCCTCGAGGTCGGTCAAAATGTGGCGCAGGCGGTAGACGGTCGGCGCGTCGTCCAGCGGATCGGCGCGATCGAGATAGGCGCGGTAATCTGCCACCAGACCCGGCAGCAGTACGCCGTACACGCCCGCGATAAATTCCTGGGGATCGGATGCTTTGGCCAGCTCCGCCATGAAATTGAGCACGTCAGGATCGTACTTGCGATCCACGTCGCGGCGCGGGTAGCGCAGCTCCAACACGCGGGTGCGCAGCGCGTCGGCGTGTTGGGCGGTTTGCCATAAATGCGCGCTGAGCAGGCGTTTGAGGTCCCACTGCGCCGTACCGACGAACCACGCGCCTAACGTGCGCATGAGCGTGCGCTCGGCCACGTAAAACCGCTTAAGACTGTGCGACGCATTCTCCACGCGGGAATTTTCCGCGATGGTGCGCGAATTGGGCAGTGCTTTAACGGACATGATCATATCTCCCGAGGTCTATAACCGGCGTTACGCGATGCCTTGCGCGTGGCGCTTTTGCATCTTGACCGGCGTGTTTTCCAGCATCCACGCTTCGAGACGGTCGTGAATCTCGTCCATCGTCTCGGTGTAGTGGTAAGTTTCGAGCAGCACGGGCGTCCACTTCTGGCCCCAGCGCACGTGGAAATTCTCGTCGCTCCAGTCATACGCGACCGCCGCCGCCGAGATGTCGTCGTGGATTTCTTCCCAGTGTTCGCGGTTGACGCGCTTTTCGGGCATGCCGTTCGGCTCGATGACGGTCGTCAGCAGCGCGTATTGATCGACGGCGGGCAGCGTCATCATCACGTTGTAAATCTGCACGACCTGCGGCACCTCGGCGATCTTCATGCCCAACTGCTGCACGCGCGTCTGCCCTAGCTGGCTGTGACGCATCTCGTCCCACAGATGGCGCGAGACATTGTGCTGGAATTCCCATTCCATTTCGGGCGTCATCCACAAGATCGATCCGAGCGTCTCGGAAGCGGTCATCTCGTTGAGGTAGTGCTTGAAACGCCACAGGCGGTGGGCCTCCGGTTCTGCTTTACGATCAGGCTCCGCGTCCACTTCGGGGTTGAAGATGAGCCAGCCTTGTTCGCGTTGGCAGGTCTTCCAGGGCAGCAGCAGCGCGCGCTCGGGGATCGGGGGCGTGGCGTGCCGGGGACCGGTGCCCATCGCGCCGCCGTCGGCGTCCAGCAGACGCGCGACGATGTCGCGCCACGCTTCCCAGCCGGGATAGCGATCCGCGATGGTCGGGAAAAACTGTTCCGCCCAGGCGACCTGTTTTTCCGTGTTGGCGATCAGGCCCGCTGTCACTTTGACGGTGGGGTTATCGAAGTCCGACCAGGTGACTTCGGGGTGGGTGCGGTAGGCGTCGAGCAGCGCCTTCTTGACGACGAGATACACCGTGGCGATGACTTCCGCCGTGTTTTGCGCGTAATCCAACGTGCTGAACAGCGTTTCGAGCCCCGGGCTGAGGTTGCGCTCCGGCTGGTAATTGCGCAGCTCGCGCAGCCGCCCGCGCAGTTGGTCGGCCGCGTCGGCGCTCTCCCAGACATGCAGGCCAAATTCGTTCTTGGCTTCCCATTCGGGGACGCCGGGCAGCCAGCCCGCCAGCGTGCGCATACAGGCGCGTTCCAGGTAGGCGTAGCGCTTCAAGATGGTGACGTTCTGCTCGATCGAAATGTGTTGAGATGCTTCCTGTGACATGGGCTTACCCTCGCTGTCCTCACACTGCTTCGCACGGCCTCGACGGTCGGCAAACGGCCTGTCTGATCAGCCGGAAACAGGCGAACATTGCACAAATTAACGCTTGAGTAGTTTCTTTTCACGATTATAAGAATTATTAAAGCCGCCAACAACGTGCGCCGTAACGCCTCTAGGGAAAAAACTGAATACCTTCGCCGCTGAGGACCCGGAGTAAGATGGGGAGAACACAGAGAAAATCAAGGGTACTAAACTTGTTTTCCTCTATGTTTCTCCTTTTCCTGTCTGTGATCTCGGTGGCCGCGCTTCTAATCTTTACTTCACCGCGCCGCGCGACAGCCCGGCGATGATCATACGCTGGCCGACCAGCACCAGCAGCAGGACCGGGATCACCATCACCACGCTCAGCGCGCTGAGCATGTCCCACGGGCGGGTATAGGACGACGCATCCGACGACAGCTCGATCAGCGCCACGCTGAGCGTTTTCGTGCTCTCGCGCTGAGCAAAGACCAGCGGGTACAGCAGCTCATTCCAACTGATGATGAAGTTGATGATCGGTCATGGTCGAGATGCCGGGCAAAATCAGCGGCAGGACGATGCGCGTCAGCACCTGCACGAAGTTCGCGCCGTCGATCAGCGCGGCCTCTTCGATCTCGACCGGTACCTGCATGATGAACGACACCAGAATCAGGATCGTGAAAGGCAGCATCAGGCTGCTCATCATGATGATCAACCCCTGGTGCGTGTTGATCAGGTTGAAGCGTTGGAAGGTCTCGAACATCGGGACCAGGACGGCGATCTGCGGCAGCGCGGACGACATGATCAGCGCCATGTAGACGATATTACTGCCGGGGAACTTAATGCGCGCCAGGGCATAAGCCGCCATCGCGCTGGCGATCACTGACACCACCGCGGACCCGATCGCGAAAATCAGCGAGTTGCGCAAAAAGATGGTGAACGGCACGGAGTTCATCATCCGGCTGTAGTTGTCGAGCGTGAGCGAGGACGGAAAATAGCGCGGCGGAACGTGAAATAACTCGTTACGCGGCGTGACCGACGACATCACGATGTAGTAAAACGGAAAGCAAATGAAGATCACAAACACCACGAACCCGGCGTAAGTCAGGATCGAATGGCCGTGCTTGCGCAGCCACAGCGGCAGGCCGCCT
Source organism: uncultured Chloroflexia bacterium (assembly GCA_963826505.1). Lineage (GTDB taxonomy): Bacteria > Chloroflexota > Anaerolineae > Aggregatilineales > Aggregatilineaceae > CAWGXG01. The sequence goes on along the minus strand of CAWGXG010000007.1, from coordinate 374,365 downwards.
TTGGCCTGGACGAGGGGTTGAGCCACTCTTGAGCAGCAGTCATAGGATTATCCTCTCTACCCTCTCACTTCCACGCGGTGCAGCGCCCACAGGCCCATCCCGCCGATCGCGCTCACCACCGCCACCAGCGCGATGCTGATCGCGGCGGCATAGCTGTAATTCAGCGAGTTGATCTCCAGGTAGATTTTTTGTGCGACGACGGTCGTCGAGAAGCCCGGCGCACCGCCTGTCATGGCGAAGGGCAGATCGAACACAGCCAACTGCCACACGAGCATGAACATGGTCACCGTCACGATGATCGGCAGCAGCATCGGCACGGTGATGAAGCGCAGCGAGTCGATCCAGTTCGCGCCGTCCACTTTGGCCGCCTCGTACAGATCGAGATTGATGCCTTGCAGCCCGGCTAACAACAGCAAGGCGCAGAACGGCATGCTCTTCCACACGTTGACGAACGTCACCGCAATCCGGGCATTCGTCGGGTCGACCAGCCATTTCTCGCGGAAATCAAACACCCGCTTCAGCAGGTCCGGGATCATGCCGAACTGGTCGTCGAACATCCAGCGGAAGCCGATCGCCGCGACGACCATCGGCACAGCCCATGGGATCAGGCTGATGGTGCGCGCCAGCGGACGCAGCCGGAAATTAGCGTTGAGCAGGTGCGCGACGGCCAGCCCGATCACCATCTGGAAAAAGGTCGAGGCGAACACGAACAGAATCGTGAATTCCAGGCTTTCACGCACGACCAGATCGGTCGAGAGCCGCTCGAAGTTGTGCAGCGCGATGTAGCGGCGCGGTGGGAAGGCCGGGTTGTATTTTTGGACGGACAGAATAATCGTCTGCAAAAAGGGGTAGAAGGTGGTAAAGGTGCGCAGCAGCACCGCCGGGGTAATCAGCACGAAGGCGAGCATCGCGCGCCGCTGGTCGATCGTGAGGTCCATGCTGCGCCGTCCGAACAACTCCACAGCCAGCGGACGCTGTTCCGACAGGACCGGACGCCGCCACAAGGCGACTACCACGCGCAGCCAGATCGCCGCACCGGCCAACAACGCCAGCCCGGATTCCCAGCGTTCCATGTTGGCTATGTTAGCGTCATCCGCCACGGTGCCCGGCACGAGCGAATAATATGCACCGCTCAACACTTTGAGCGCCATCACCGGCGCGCTCAGGACCGATCCCAGGGCGAACCCATACGAGTTCTGGAAATCGTAGAATCCCAGGAAGCGCACCAGCCAGCCGAACAGAGCCAGGCCCCACACGCCGCCCGCGATTTGCCAGGCCATCGTCACGACCTGGCGGCGCGGCAGCCAGGTGTGTATGGTTTGCGCCAGCAGCACACCCGCGATCAAGGGGATCAACGCGAGGACGGTCGGGACCGAGCCGTTCGATTCGAACATGGATCCCGGCGGGCGCGTGGCGTTCCAGCGCATCTGCCCCAGGATCACGATCACGACCAGCGCCACAAAGATCAGGTTGCGCGGCATCCCTTCGAGCAGGCTCCACACCAGCGCGCTCACCGCCAACACCGCCACGAATCCGAGCGCGGGCAGCACGAGATCGGTGTAATCGTCGGCGAAGACAAACCGCGCCCAGGCCCACACCCAGATCACGAGGGGCAGCGCCAGGAAGAACGCGCTGAGCACGGCGCTGGCGCGGCCTTGCGACATGGGTTGGTCGGCGTAGCGCCGGGCCCACCGGGTCAGCGCCGCGATCACGACGAAAAACGCGATCCCCACCAGCAGCAGCCCGAAATCGGATCGAAAGGCCGGGTCGGACCATAAGGTGTAGGACGTGCTCACTTTTTCGCCGGGCGCGAAGGTCTGGCCCGCGTCGGGGATCAGGGCGCGCACGATTTCACTGGCCGCGATAAATCCGCCCAGGCCGAACACGGCCCACACACTCGCGTGCAGCCGCTTGCGCTGCGCCTGCCACACGATGAGCAGGGACGCGAGCGCGATCAACGGCCAGGCACGCGTGACGGTGACGGTGTTCATCACGGTGAACAAAGACGAGTCGAGCCACTCGATCATGGGCAGTTCCTTTCGAGCAGCAGTCCGGATGACGTGAGGATCGGCGCGTGACGCGAGAGGAACCAGCAGGGTGTCCCGCGCGGCACCATACGGCCTGCAAACGTGGGGGCAGTTGCGGTTAAAAGCATTATCGCCAGCCTGACAAGTGATAGAACAAATTACCCAAATTGTCTATACAACGTGGATTATGCGTCGAATCGGACGATCTGTCAACTCTTGCGAGATGTGGGGTGTGAGCAAAACTTGTCAGCGCGTCTGGCAAACAAAACTCAGAATGTCTCACCCCCCGGCCCACTCAGCCCTATTCCTAAATCTCCTCCCCTATGTTATGGAGAGGAGATTTCCCGGTCTGCTTGCTCCCCTTCTCCACCGCGTGGGGAGGGGGCGGGGGTAGGGCTGAGGGTGAAAAGCGGCATGGCAGACCGGTTTCGATTTTGATGCAATCGCCCAAGCCTCGCGTCCTACTTGTCTTGACAGCGCCACACGATTATAATAGATTTGTCTATACGTGTGCGCGCAGTGACAAATGCACAAGCGCTATGCCTCCGACCGCGCGCGTCCTTCTTTCGCGAATGAAAGGGTCTGCTGCATGGGCTATCATGCCACATTGGTCAGCCACACTCATTGGGACCGCGCCTGGTACTGCACCTTCCAGGAATACCGTATCCGGCTGGTCCGTCTGGTCGATCGCCTGCTTTGCATCCTGGCTGAGACACCCCGATTTCACGTCTTCATGCTCGACGGCCAGATGAGCGTTCTCGAAGATTACCTGGAGGTGCGCCCGCAGCGCGCCGCCGAGTTGCAGGCGCTTTGCCAATCGGGACGCATTCAGGTCGGTCCCTGGTATGTGCTGGCCGATGAATTTCTCGTCAGCCCTGAAGCGCTGATCCGCAACCTGATGATTGGGCGCGCGAATGGGCGAAGCTTACGGCGGCGTGATGAAGATCGGCTACGTGCCGGACGGCTTCGGGCATATCGCCCAGCTCCCGCAGATTTTTCGCGGGTTCGGGATCGACAACGCGTTTTTCTGGCGCGGCATGGGCGCGGACGGCGACCGGTTGGGCACGGAGTTCGAATGGTGTGCGCCGGACGGGTCGAGCGTCACCACGATCCTGATGCCGTGGGGCTATCACAACGTCACCAATCTGGGTTACGCGATTCACTGGGGCGACGTGTCGCAGATGGCGTTTGACTGGACGCTGGCCGCAGAAGAAGATCGAAGGCGCGATCGACAAACTGAAGCCGATGGCCAACACGGACGCCCTGCTGCTCATGAACGGCATCGACCACGCCGAACCTGAGCCGCGCATCCCCGAGGTGATCCGCCGTGCGAACGCGGCGCTGCCCGACTACCGAGATCCATCACGGCACCCTGCTCGATCACCTGGCGCGCGTGCGCGCCGCGGGCAAGGCGCTGCCCACCTTTTCCGGGGAATTCCGCTGGGGTCGTTATTCCGAGATTTTGCAGGGCGTCTATTCCACGCGCATCCACCTCAAACAGCACAATCACGCGGGCGAAACTCTGCTCGAACGCTACATGGAGCCGCTAACCGCGCTGGCGTGGCTGTCTGGCGCGGACGTGCCCGAAGGCACGCCCGATCTGACGTGGACGGCATGGCATTGGCTGCTGCTCAACCACCCGCACGACGACATTTACGGCAGCGGCATCGACGAAGTGCATCACGAAATGGCCTTTCGCTTCAGCCAGTCGCGCCAGATCGCGGACGCGCTGGTGCGCGACAGCGTGCGCCAGCTCGCCCGGCAGGTGGATATGAGCGCGCAGGACGGCACGCCGATCCTGGTCTATAACCCGCAGGGCTGGGCGCGCGCACGAGATCGCCGAAGCGCTGATCGAATTTGAGTTCGACGATCCGTATGCGGGCCATTTCCAAGATCGTAGACGCGCAAGGCGCGCGGTGTCCCGCATCAGGTCGTGGCGGACGAGCAGTGCTTCTGGATGGAAGTGCTCAAGCCCAGCCGCAAACGCTGCGTGCGCGTGTTGTTCCCCGTGGATGCTACCCGCCTTTGGCTACACGACGCTTTACGCCCAGCCCGCCACCACCAGCGCTGCGCCGTCCGTGCTCGATCTGACCGTGAACGCGCGCGGAGCTGAAAACGCCTTTACTGGCCTTCACCATTGAGGCGAACGGCGGCCTGACCGTCACCGACAAGACGACCGGCCACACCTATCACGATCTGCACCATTTCTACGACGCGGAAGACACCGGCGACGAATACACCTACTGCCCGTTCGAGGGTGGCAGTCACGTGATCCACACTGAAAGCGCGCCCGCCAGCGGTGACCACGCATTGAGTCCGGGCCATGCCGCGCCGCGTTCCGCGTCGAACGTGTTCTCAATCTGCCTGCCGGGCTGACCGATGATCGCCAGCAGCGCCTGACGCAAACCGTACCCATGCCGGTCGTCTCGGAGATTCAGCTCTACGCTGACCGGCCCGGCCTGTTCATCCGCACCACGATCGACAACCAGGCGCGCGATCACAAGCTGACGGTGCATTTCCCGACCGGACTGCGCGTGGCGCAGGCGCACGTCGACGAGTCCTTCATGGTCGCCGCGCGCGATCTCGCCCTGCCGGACTCGACCGGCTGGGTCGAAGACCCGACGCCGCTCATGCACCAGCGCGCCTTCACCGATCTCAGCGATGGGACGCGCGGGCTGGCGATTCTCAACCGGGGATTGCCCTCGGTCGAAGTGTCCGAGGACGGCGCGATCGCCTTGACTCTGCTGCGCAGTGTGGGCTGGCTGTCGCGCGATGACCTGTGGGTGCGACGCATCGCGGCGGGGCCGCTGGTCCCTACGCCGGGCGCGCAGTGTCTCGGCTCTTACACGCTATGAATACGCGATTTTGCCGCACGCGGGTGACTGGCCCAACGTCTACGCGGCGGCTTACAACTATACCGCGCCGCTGTGGGCGCGCCGCGCTGATACGCATCCCGGTCTGGTACTGCGCGAGATGAACATCACCCGCGACGATCCCGCCCTGGTGACGGCCAATCCCGTGGCCGCGCGGCGGTCCGCTGGCCGCCGACGTTGAGCGTGATCGCGCTCGGATCGCCCGCGCTGGTGCTCAGCGCCGTGCGGCGCAGCGCTCGCGATACACTGATCGTGCGTTGCTACAACATCACATCCGAGGTGGTCACCAGCACGATCACCTGCGGGCTGCCGGTGGCGGACGCCTACTGCGTCGATCTGGCCGAGCGGCGGCAGGGCACGCTGGCCCTGTCCGCGGAGGGACAGGTCAGCGTGCGCGTAACGGGCGGCCAGGTGATCACGGTCGAGTTCGTGCCCCAGACCCAGGAAGGATAACCCGTGGATTCGCAGACTGACCTCACAGCCCTGCCCACCACCGAGCGCATGACCTCACGCCAGCGCATGCTCACCGCGCTGACCGGTGGCGTGCCGGACCGTCTGCCGGTGACGACGCACCATGTCCAGCAGTATTTTCTGGATACGTATATGGGCGGCATGGGCTACCAGGACTTTTTCGATCATTTCGGCTTTGACGCCATTCTGTGGACCGTGCCCTACCTAGCCCGACTGCCGCCGCAGGGCGAATACTTCGACCCCAACCAGACCTTCATCCACCCGCTGGACCACACCCACCGCGTCGTGTCGGATAACTGGCGCATCGAGGCGGAGACGATCCCCGACCCGCAGTACCGCACCACGCGCTACCGCTTCGTCACGCCCAAAGGCTCGCTGACGATGGTCCTGCAAGGCAACGTCTACACCGATTGGGTGGTCGAGCCGCTGGTCAAGAACAAGCGCGATATTGACCTGATCGCCGAATTCTGCACGCACCCGCGCTGCGACGTCGAAGCCGTCAACCAGCGCGCCGAAGCGTTTGGCGAGCGCGGCCTGATTCGCGGGCACATCTGCTATTTCGACGTCTACGGCCAGCCGGGCTGCTGGCAGGACGCGGTCGAATTGGTCGGGACGGAACGGCTGATCCTCGAAACTTACGACGATCCGGAGTGGGTCCACGAGCTGATCCGCATTCTGCAGGACCGCAAAAAGACCTTCATCCGCTCGCTGCAGGGCGCGCGCTATGACCTGCTCGAGTTGGGCGGCGGGGCGGCCTCTTCGACCGTGATCTCGCCCAAGTTGTTCGACAAATTCGTCGCGCCCTACGATTCCGAGCTGATCACGCTGGCGCATGAGGTCGGGCAGCGCATCGTGTATCACACCTGTGGCGGGATGATGCCGCTCTTGGAGCGCATCGCCGACATGGGGCCGGACGCGATGGAAACCTTCACCCCGCCCGACATGGGGGGCGATATGCGCCTGGCCGAAGCCAAACAGCGCATCGGCGACCGCGTGTGCATCATTGGGGGCGTCGACCAGGGGCATACCTTCACCGGCGTCACGCCCGACGTGACGCGCGCCGAGGTGCGCCGCTGTTTTGACGAAGCGGGCGGCAACGGCGCTTATATCCTGTGCCCGTCCGATCACTTTTTCGATGCCGAGCCAGATCTGCTGGCAGCGTTCGTGGACGAAGCGCGACGCTGCATTTACCCGTAACGGCGGATAGGCTCGTTTGTTTTTCGCTGGGGAGTGCTTGGCCCGGCAGTGTGCATCGTGCTATAAGCATTGGTAGAAACTCGTCAAGTCTTTGGAGAACAGGAGTTCACAAATGTCCCGTACTAAAGGTTTTACGCGCCGTACATTCCTGAAGGGCACTGGGGCCGCGCTCGCGACGACCGTCGCCGGTGGCAAGTTTGCCGAGCAGGGCATTTTTGCGCCAAACGTCGTCCACGCCCGCGCCAATGAAGTGGTGCTCGCCATTCAGGAATTCGCCCATCCCGCGATCCAGGCCATTCTGCCGGACTTTGAGTCCTCGACTGGCCTGACCGTCAAGCTGGAAGGCGGCCCGGTCAGCGGCAACGACATGCTGACCAAGTACAGCACGGCCTTCGCGGCAGGCAACAGCCCGGTCGATGTGATCAGCGACGCGGACGAAAGCTCCCCGGTCTTCGCGCGCGCGGGTTGGATCGAGCCGCTGACGGATGTTATCCCGCAAGAAACCTGGGACGACTTCCCGGCCAGCTTCGCCGACCAGATCGCAAAGTTCCACAGCGTGGATGGCGTGCCCTACCGCGTTCCGCACGAATTCGCGGTCGGCTATTTCTTCACCCGCAAGGATTGGTTTGACGAAAAGGGCATCAAGGCCCCCACCACCTGGGACGAGGAAATCGAGATCGGCAAGATGTTTACCGATTCGGCCACGGGCGTGTGGGGCACCACCGACGGTCTGATGAAGCCCGGGCTGCTCTACGTGTTCATCGCCTACCTGTGCGCCCAGTCGGGCGGCAGCGTGTTCGATTTCGATGAGCAGACCGGCGTCGCGCTGCAGTTCCTGTACGACATGATCTATACCCACAAGATCTTCCCTGAGACAGCCCTCAATGACGACTACACCAAGCAGAACGAGCTGTACATGGCCGACAAAGTGGCCTTTATGCGCCAGTGGACGTACTTCCAGGGCGTGGTCGAGGGCAACACCGACTGGTATGCGCCTGAGAAGGCCGTCATCGAGCTGCCCCCGGCGGGTCCTGCGGGCGGCAAGGTCTGGTGGGGCGGTTGGGGCTTCTCGGTTCCGAAGGCAGCCCCCAACCTGGAAGGCGGCAACGAACTGATCAAGTACCTGACCTCCGTGACCAATGCGCCACTTTTGGCCGATGGGCAGTCATGGTTCATCATGCCGCGTGCCTCGATCCTGGCGCACTTCGCGGGCAAGGATGATCCGATCGTCACGGCCATGGGCAACTACGCTGATGCAGGGGCGCTCTCGGCACGTCCGTATCACCCCCGCGTCGCCGAAGCGCAGCTCCTGGTCGAAGATATGGCCTCGCTGTTCCTGACCAAGCAGGCTTCTTTGTCCGACGTGCTGAAGCAAGGCAAGCAGGCGATCCAGGACCTCGGCGAATAAACGTTGTGTGTCTTTGGCGCCTGGGTACCTGCCTGGGCGTTTCGTACGGCAGTGGCAGACCCTCCCGTAGGAGGGTCTGCCACTGTTTTGTTGTGAGCCAGCCGCTGCACATCAGAATTAAACCCATTATTGACTTTTTGAAACCCATTGGATAATTTTGCGTATAAGATTAATATTAGAGCTTGATTTTATTAATCAGGAGATCAATCTCGTGCAAAACAGGCAAACTCTCCGCACCTTTTACACTCTGATTGTCACCCAGGTCTTTTCCATGATCGGCAGCCAGATGACCAGTCTGGCGGTAGGCATCTGGGTCTTCGAGCACACTGGCGACGCGACCCCGCTGACGCTGGCGGCCTTTTTTGCTGCTGTGCCGCGCATCATCGCGCCGAGCTTCGCGGGTGTGCTGGCCGATCGTTGGGACAGGCGTTACGTGATGGTCCTCGCTGATGCCGGGCAGGCGGTCGGGACGGTCGTGCTGATGATCACCTTCCTGACCGGGACGTTTGCGCTGTGGATTCTTTATATGGTGGCGGCGCTGCAAGCCTTGTTCGGCTTGTTCCAGGAACCGGCCTTCCAGGCCTCGGTGACGATGTTGGTCCCCGACGAACACCGTAACCGCGCCAACGCCGTCCAGCAGATCACGGGTCCGGCGGCGGGCTTGATCGCCCCGGCGGTGGCGGGACTGCTGATCACAATAATCGGCGCGCCGGGCGTGATGGCGGTGGATTTGTTCACGTTCTTCGTGGCGATCGGCGTGGTGTGGATGAGCCACATCCCCCGCCCGCTGCAAACCGCCGAAGGACTCGCCGCACAGGGCACGATCTGGCACGAAGCCGCTGTGGGGTTCCGGTTTCTGTGGGCACGCCGGCCCCTGTTTGTGACGGTATTCGTGGCGACGCTGATCAATTTCTTCTTCAGCGGCGTCGGCGTGCTTGGTACGCCCTACCTGCTGAGTCTGTTTGACAGCCGGGCGACGTTGGGCCTGCTGCTGAGCGTGATGAGTGGCTCAATGGTCTTGGGCGGTATCATTATGGGCGTGTGGGGTGGCACGAGCCGCCGCACGACGATGATCTTCCCTGGCATCATCTCCGCCGGATTCTTCATGGTGTTGATGGGTATCGCCCGCACCCCGCTGCTGATGGGCGCCGTGATGTCCCTGATGCTGCTGCCGCTCCCGATGGTCAATGCGGCCTTCATGTCCCTGTTCCAGGCCAAGACCCCGCCCGATGTCCAGGGGCGCGTGTTCGCTACGGTAACGCAGATTTCTATGTTTTTCATGCCCCTCGCTTTTCTGCTGTCCGGGCCGCTGGCCGACCATGTTTTTGAACCGGCGGTGGGCGGGTCCTCTTGGAACCTGTTCGCTCCAATCGTCGGCACGCACGCCGGGGCGGGCATCGGCCTGATGGCCGTGGTTGGCGGTACCATGGTTTCGCTGATCACGTTGGCGTTCTACTTGAATCCGCGTATACGCCATCTGGAAGACATCCTGCCAGATTACAACCCGGCCGTATCCGAACAGGACGCAGACGACTTGGACGCGGCCGATACCAGCCGCGGACGTGAGTCCGGGCCGACGCCCGCCACGGTGTAAAACGCTGGCATTGTTTCGCCTCCTGGGCGCACCCCTCGCTAACAGGGTTTCTCCGTTGGCGAGGGGTTTTTGTGCCCGTTCACCGTATCGACCACCATTCCCGCTGCGCTCAGCTCGGTTGGCGAAACCGGGCATCTGTCCGAAAATCACCCCACGCTACCGTATGATTTTCCCTTCATAGAAAGCCGTCAGACCATGAGGCGAGGGAGCGCCTGCTCGGCGTCGATCTGGCGTAGGGTAAGGGTCAGGAAAAGATACAACGTAAGGTGCGAGGATCACGTATAAATAGGTGGTATCACAACACGTTCGTGACCCGGCTTCACCAGGGGGTCTGTGTTCAGGCAAAGGAATGAGCCACATGCATCGCAAGTTCTGGATCACCTTCAGCTTGTTGATCGTTATGCTGGTGTCCGCCGCGGCGGCACCGGTTATTGGGACCACGGCGCCAGCGCATGCGCAAGCTGGAGACGCGCTGCTGGTCTATCTGAAAGATGGCGACCTGTGGAAATGGGATGGCAGCGCCGTCACGCAGTTGACCACATGGGGTTATAACGAGCGCCCGGTCCTCAGCCCGGATGGGCTGCGCGTGGCCTACAATTCGTGGGCGACCGTCACCGTCAACGCGATCGCTTCGGGCGTGCCCGTGCTCGGATGGATACCGAGCAACATCTGGGTGATCGACCCCAATACCGCTCAGGCTGTGCGCGTCGCCGATCAACCGTCGAATGCCGTCATAGTCGGCAATGGCGTGAACGATATCGGCGTGATGCGCGGCACACCCGCCTGGTCTCCGGATGGGTCCAAGCTGGCCTGGAGCGAATTGTCCGCGCCGGACTTCACCTACCGTCTGGCGGTGTATGATTTTACGACGAACAGCCTCAACATCATCGTAACCAATCTGCCCGCGCCCTATGCTGACGGCGGTTTTATTCCGCTGCATCAGGTGTTGTGGGGCAATCGGGGTATCCTGGTCGTGAATACGTCGATCAACCCGGTGTCGTATGACTTCGAGGAGCACGTCTACCTTTACGCGCCGAACGGTCAGTTGATCCATGATATGGTGGTCGGGGGGGCGGCGACCGAGTGGGTGAACAACCTGCAATGGACGATGTCCAACGGCCAGCAATATCTCGGCGTGACCTATAGCTCGGGCCGCAGCTTCCTGATCGACCCGGCGACCGGTGACAAGCAGGATATGCTCGCGCAGCCGGAGCTGTACAGCCTCGCCGCGCCGACCGGCTCGATCAGCGCTTATATCGGGTATACGGCCACGGGCGTTGCGGCCAGTATCGCCGAAGTGTGGACCGCGGTGTTCTCTTCCCGCCAGCAGGAACAGGCCCTGCCCTATACTGGCTCGCCGAACAACATCGCGATCGCACGTAACGGACAGTCGCTCGCCTATGTCAGCGACGCGATCTACATCTGGCAGAACGGTCAGACCAGCGTCGTACCGGGCACGCAGGGCATCGCCTCGTCGTGGGACGTCAGTCTCGTGTGGGGGCCGAACGCGTGGCGCGTTCGCACCGATTTCGCCGGTACGGGTTCGGGGCCGGTGGTCTGCAGTCCATCGCCGCGCCTGGTCGCGGGCGGCTCGGGCCAGGTGACGCCGGGTCTGCCCAACGTGATCCGCACCCAGCCGCGTCGGGGCACGGACAGCCTGGTCGTCGGCGAAATTCCGGCGGGCGGCGTGTTCGCTATCACCAGCGGGCCGGTCTGCGACTCCGAGGGTCGCAACTGGTGGCAGGTCAATTACCAGGGCATGAGCGGTTGGACGCCGGAAGGCGAAGGCGCGTACTACTGGACGCTTCCCTATACCAACACTCCGCCGGTGTACTCCTGCACATTGCCTGCGCGTCTCAGCGTCGGCTCAACCGCCTACGTGCTGCCCGGCATCCCCAACGTGATCCGCACCCAGCCCTACCGCAACGGCAACAGCCAGATCGCGGGCTTGATTCCCGGCAGCGGCGTATTCTCGGTGTTGGGCGGCCCGCAGTGTGACTCCGAGGGTATCTTGTGGTGGCAGGTCAATTACCAGGGCATCAGCGGCTGGACCGGCGAAAGCCAGGGATCGACCTACTGGTCCGCGCCGTTTGGCTGCTCCAACAGCCCCGCGCCGCGTCTCGCGCCCGGCATGCAGGCCATCGTCACACCGGGTCAACCCAACACCTTGCGCGTCTCACCGGACGCGAACAGCGCCTCGGTCGGCCAGATACCGGCGGGCGGTGTGTTCACCGTGCTGACTGGACCACAATGCAGCAGCCAGGGGTGGAGTTACTGGCGCGTGCAGTACGGTACCACGATTGGCTGGACGGCGGAAGGCCAGGGCAGCAGCTACTGGTTGCAGCCGTACAGCTACACCCCCGCGCCCACGCCCACCCCGCTGCCCGCTGGTTGCAACCTGATACCCAGGATGACGGTCGGCGGTGCAGGGCGTGTGCTGCCCGGTCTGCCCAATGTCCTGCGCACCAATCCCTGGCGCGGCAGTGACAGCCTTGTGATCGAGGAAATTCCCGGTGGGGCAGGCTTCAACGTGATCGGCGGGCCGGTGTGCGACGCCGAAGGCCTCAACTGGTGGCAGATCAATTACCAGGGCGCGATCGGCTGGACGCCTGAAGGTCAAGCGAGTACCTACTGGATCGAGCCCACCGCCGGCGCACCAACCGGCCAGAGCTGCACGCTCCCGTCGCGTTTGGCGGTCGGCCTGTCGGGTTATGTCATCCCCGGCCCGGCCAACCTCATCCGCACCAATCCCTACCGCGCCAGCAACAGCCAGGTCGTCGGCCAGATACCGGGCGGGGCGTTCTTCCGCGTGTTGGCTGGCCCGCAGTGTGATTCCGAGGGAATCCTGTGGTGGCAGGTCAATTACCAGGGTGTCAGCGGCTGGACCGGTGAAAGCCAGGGCGCGGCTTACTGGGCCGCGCCGTTTACCTGCGGCAACAGCGCGCCATCGCGTCTGGTGCCCGGTGGCACCGCGCGCGTAACGCCCGGCGACCCGAACACGATCCGCACCGCTCCCGGCGGCGGAACCGCGGTCGGGACGATCCCCGGCGGCGGAGTCGCCAGCGTCATCGGCGGGCCGCAGTGCGGCGCTGACGGGCGCATCTGGTGGCAGGTGGTGTATCAGGGCACTACTGGCTGGACCGCCGAGGGTGAAAACGGAATCTACTGGTTGGAGCCGCTGGGCTAATCTCAAGCAGCGACTGGATACCAATATCACCAGGGGCACCCGTTCGGGTGCCCCTGTGGTTTCTACGCCGATTCCGGCGTATCCGTTCCCGCCTCGATCACTTTGATGGCGTGCAGCAGCATCTCGTTGACCGGCGTGGAAATCCCGTACTGCTCACCCAGAGCGATCATTTTCCCCGCGAAAATATCTACTTCCGACGGGCGTCCGGCGTCGATATCTTGCAGCATCGACGTGCGGCCCTGCGGGTGCAGCGTGTTCATCACGGGATACCAGTCCGCAATATCGTCCAGAGTCAGATTGACGTGGGCCGCCTGGGCCAGCGCGACCACTTCGCGCATGGCGGCTTCCATGATGGCCTGCGCATGCTCCGACGTCTGGAAGACGTGATAGGGCGCACGCACGACGGCGGACGCCTGGTTGATCCCGACGTTGATCATAAATTTCCACCACAACATGCGGATCATATCGGGAGCGATGGTGACGGGGATGCCCGCGCTTTCGAGCAGCGCCTGGACGCGCGTCACGCGCGCGCTGGGGGATCGTTGCGCGCTTCGCCCAGGATCAGCTTGCCGATCTGGCTGAACCGGATACGGTTCCCGTCGCGCTGCCCGTCGATGCCCAGCGCGATCGTGTACAGGACTTTGTCCATGCCATAGACCGCGCCGATCATGTCTTCACTGTCCAGCCCATTCATCACTGACAAGATAACGGTGTGATTGTCCACGCGTTTCTTGAGATCGGGCAGACTGGCGGCCAGATGTTGGTGCTTCAGCGCCACGATGATCAGATCGGCGGGCGGGGTATCGTCGTCTGGAGCCAAAACGGGGATCGCGTAGGGCTGGCCGTTGACGATCACGCCGTCACGGGTGAGCCGGTCGTACCGTTCGCCTGCCGCGACAAACGCCACGCAGCCCGGATCGAGGGCGTAAAAGCGGCTGGCGTAGGCGGCTCCCAGCGCGCCTGCACCCAGAATCGCGATGGTGGGAGTGTGTGCCATGCAAGAAATCCCTTCGTGTTGAAAACCGTTAGCGCGCCCGCTCGCGCACAAAATGCGCCACGCTCTCGACGTGGAACGTCTGCGGGAACATATCGACCGGCGTCACATCCAACAGCCGGTAACCTTTGGTCGCCAGCCGTTTGGCGTCACGCGCCAGCGTGGACGGCTCGCAGCTGACGTAGACGATCGTGCGCGGGCGCAGCGCGATTAGCGCGTCCAGCGCATACCCATCAACACCGCTGCGCGGCGGATCGAGCACGACCGCATCGATCGGACCTTCGAGCGCGCTCACCACGTCCTCCACCGCGCCTTCGACCAGATCGATATTATCGAGATCGCTCAGATTCACATCCGCGTCGGACACCGCCGGAGGATAACTCTCGACCGAGATCACCAGCGAGGCGCGCTCCGCCAGAAAGGCCGTGAACAGTCCTACCCCGGCGTACAGATCGAGGACGGTTTCCGTCCCGCGCAGGGCGAGCCGTTCCAGCACCATATCCACCAGCAGCCCGGCCACCGGCGGATTCACCTGGAAGAAGCCGCCCGCCGTCACGCGGAAGGACCGCCCGCGCACCGTGTAGGACACGGTGGTCGAGCCGATCAGGTTGACCGGCTCGTTATCGCTCAACAGGAAATTGACCGACACCGGGATCGTGACTTCCAGCCCTGGCGGCTGATCATCCCGCGTGCTGAGGATCAGCATCGTGTCGCCTTCCGAGCCCACCTGGACGCGCACGCGGTCCAGCTCTGGCACGTCCTCCAGGTTCAGCTCGGTCAGCAGCTCGCGCAGCTCCGGGCGGATGATGTGGCACTCGTCGATCGGGATCAGTGTGGTGTTGTCCGTCCCGACGAAGCACAGCCGTCCGGCGTCGTTGACGTGGAAGGTCGCGTGGTGACGGTAGCCCCAGGCGTCCGGGCTGGCGATGGCCGGACTGACGGGCGGATTCTTGAAGCCGCCGATGCGCTTGAGCTGGTCGATCACCACGTCACGCTTATAGCCCGGCTGGGCGGCGTAGTCAATGTGCTGGAAATGGCAGCCGCCGCACTTGCCAGGGCCGAAATGCGGGCAGCGCGGCGTCACCCGGTGGGGCGAGGGTTTCACCACGTCTACGCATTCGGCAAACGCGAAGCGCTCGCGATCGTCGGTGAGCCGGGCGCGGATGCGTTCGCCGGGAATGGTATAGGGCGTGAAGATCACGCGGTTGGAATGGCGGGCGAGGGTCTGGCCGCCATGCACCATAGTTTCAGTTGTCAGGTCGAGCAGTTGGCCGGTCATGGCTGGTCCTTGAATGGGTAATGACGTGGCGGGAAGTATACCGCAGACCGGGGTATAATCGAGCGGCCCGCTCAACAGCGAGCGTAACCCTATCCTTCAGGAGCAATCCGTTGACTGATTCCCCTCTTGTCCCCGATCCTGCACGCGGCGCCCTGTTGAGCGATCACCCGCACCCGCACCCCTGGCAGCGCGCGCTGATCGGGGGGTTGGTCGCGGCGGGGCTGGCGGGGGAAGTCTTCGGCGTGATCGGGCTGTTGGTGCTGGCGATCGGCTTCAAATTGCCGCTGATGGCGATCATGATCCCGTTCTTGCTGACGCTGATCCCGCCGCTGCTCATGCTGAGCACGCTGCACCCGCGCGTCACGCTGTACGAGGCAGGACTGTGGGTGCAACCGCTGGTGTGGCGCGGCTGCTGGATTCCCTGGGAGGCGGTTACGCGCATCGAAGATCACACGCTGATCCGGCGCGGCAAAACCAAGGATCGCCAGCGCGAGCACTTCGGACAGTTGATCGTCGTCGAGCACGGGCTGACGTGGCCGTTTGCGGCGGTCGGGTTGATGGCCGGGCTGGGCTGGCGGATACGCGCGTTCGGCATTTCGACGGTGGCGCACGTCGATTACGAGCGGCTCAAGAGCGAAATCCTGCGGGCCGTGGAGCGCTAAACCGCTTATTCGAATTGTCCGGTCGGCTGATTTTCGTCGTCCGGCGATGCCTCGATCTGGTCGTGCAGATGTTGGGTGCGACGCTTTTCCAGCTCCAGGGTTGGGTTTTCGTGGCCTATCAGCTTGTCGTAGGCATCGCGCAGCAGGGCGGCGCTGTGCGTCCAGGCATGGTGTTTCATTACCCAGTCACGCCCCTGATGGCCCAACCGTTCCCCCAGCGCGGGATCGTCCAGCAGATCGCAGATCGCGTCCGCGAAGGCTTGCGGCGTATCGCGCAGCAGCATATGCTCGCCGTCGATGGCGTCCAGCCCTTCCGCACCGACCGTTGTACTGACCACCGGGCAGCCGCAGGCTAGGGCTTCCATCAGCTTGAAGCGCGTCCCGCTGCCGCTGCGCAGCGGGCAGACGAACACGGCGCTGCTCTGCAAATAGGGGCGTGTATCGGGCACGAGACCCGCGACTGTCACCGCCGCGTCGCGATCGTTGTGCAGCGCCAGCAGCTCACGCGGCGCGTCTTTCCCCAGCAGCATGAGCTGGCATTCCCCGTGACGCTGGCGCACCAGCGGCAAAATCACTTCCGCGAAATAGATCACCGCGTCTGTGTTGGGGAAATACTTGTAATCGCCCATGTAGATCGCGGTGCGACGATCGCGTTTGACGTGGGGATTGGGTTGGAAGTAGTCGACGTCGACGCCGTTGGGTGCGGGGATGGTCCGCACGCCGGGCGTCGCCCTCTTGACGACCGCCGCGTCGACCTCCGACATCACGCCAACGACCGTCGCCTCGGACCACGCGCGCGGTTCCCACCAGCGGAGCTTGAGCGCTTCCAGCGCGATGCCGGGTCGTGTGAACCAGGGCTGCGCCACGCGGACGTAACGGCCCCAGGCCACATACTCGATCGCCGGTTCGGACAACAGCACGGGCATGTCCACTTCGCGCGGCAGGTTGGGCAGCATGTAAAACGACTCGACGTGAATCAGATCGACGTGCTCGTGGTCCAGCACATCCGCGACGGCGCGCTGCATGGCGGGCGTGTGATAGAGCCGCATCGTCACCGGGCGCGGCGAAGTGACGCTCAACCAGGCGGCTTTGAGCGTGCCGGGACTCGGCGCGCGGTCCACGATAGTGACGTCGCACAGCGCGCGCAGCGGGGACAAATCGAAGGCGCGTTCTTCGGGACGGCCAAAACAGAGCAGGCTGATACGGAAGTCTTCGCGCAAATGGGTGATCAGGTTGTACGTCCGGCTGCGCCCGCCGCTGTTGGGTGGGTAAGGCAGGTAGGGCGTGAGCATCACGATGTGTGGCTTGCGCATGGGTAGCTTCTCCCCAGGATGAACTTGCCGAACAGTGTACAGGCTGGCCCGGCGGGCGTCAAATTGCGCCGGGAGGCGCTGGCGATCTTGTTCGTGTTGGCAGCCCACAATGTAAATTTTATAATACTAATACTCATTATCTTTCTTTTTCATATCAGAAGGAGACATTGCCGTGCGCCGACTCGCCATCGTAATCCTCGCAGTGGCATTTGCCGCGTTGATCGCGGCGTGCAGCACCAAAGACACCGAATACAAATACAGCGATCTTCCGGCAGGCGACGCCGCGCACGGAGCAGAGCTGTTCTCGCAGTCGGTCAATGACGCGGTGGCTTGCTCCAGTTGTCACAGCGTCAGCGGTGCCGACGGGGCCGGGCCGTCGCTGGATAACTTCGCCATGAACGCGGGAAGCCGCGTCAGCGGGCAGTCGGCGGGCGACTACGCCTTTTACAGCCTGCTGCGCCCTTCCAAGTACCTGGTGTCCGGTTTCTCGAACATCATGCCCACCAATTACGAGGACAAGCTGTCCCGGCAAGATACCGCCGATCTGATCGCCTACCTGCTGACGCTGGGCGGCGATGGCACAACCGCCGCGGCCCAGTCGTCGGGCGGAGGGAGTAAATCTGTGGATACCTATATGCTCGTGTTCCGTCTGATTCATATCTTCGCAGGCGCCTTCTGGTTTGGGGCTGGCACGGTGATGATCCTGTTCCTGGAGCCCACGTTTATGGGGGTTGGCCCTGCGGGTCAGCGCGTCGTGCGGACGTTCTTCACGAAAAGCCGGTTCGGCATCGCGATGCCCTTGGCGGCGATCGTGACGACGTTGGCCGGGTTGGCGCTCTATTATCGCGTCTCGGATCACTTCAACGCGGATTGGATGGGATCAACTGCCGGAGTTGTGCTGAGTATTGGCGCCGTGTCGGGTATTTTGGCCTTTTTGCACGGGGCGACGGTCATCGGCCCCAGCACGGCCCAGCTCACAAAATTGCTCACGGAGCTGGTTCCGGAGAACGGCACGATGTCCGACGAGGATTACGCGCGTCTGCACGCCGCACAGAAGCACGCCACTCTGCATGGACGGATCAGCGCTGTGCTGATCGTCGTGGCGATGGCGTGTATGATCTCCTCCCGCTACCTGTAACGATTTAGATTTGTTCCGCGGTGTTCCCTCTCCGGCCCCGCAGCATCCCGGGCTGCCCGGAGAGGGACATTTGCGCTATCAGAACGCGTAGCGCTCCGGCACCACTGGTCCGGGTGGGCGGCGATCCAGTCGATCGTGTGGCGCAAACCCTCTTCGAGCGAGGCCTGCTGCTCCCAGCCGATCAGCGTTTTGGCCAGCGAATTGTCGGAGCGCACGCGCAGCACTCGCCGGTTGGCATGATCATGGCGTGCGGGATGCGCTGATCGCGTGCGCCCAGATCTCCGGTAGTAATCGAGCGCCCCGTCCCCAGGTTACTCGTGTTTTACCCTTTGCGGTCTGGCTTGCGCGCGACGATCAGCGTCATGAAGCAGAACGGCCAGGGCAGCACGCGCCGTACTACGCCACCCAGCCAGTAGCCCAGCGCTGACGATCGGTAATAGCCCTCCGCGCGGAACGGGCCGCCCAGCCCCCACAAGGTGAAGCTGTGCGCGGTTGGCTTGACCAGTGCCACCTCGAAGCCCACCTTTTCGACCGCTGTCTTTAGTTGATGTTGGGTATACGCGCTCTCGAAAAATTCCGGATCGGTCAGTGGGGACTGGCCCTTCAGTCGCCGTTTGAGCCGTACCAGCCGGAAGATGACGTTGGGATAGGGAATCGTCAGTACCAGCACGCCGCCCGGCGCCAGCACGCGGAATGCTTCGCGCAGGGCGGGCTCCACGCCGTGCTCGAAGTGTTCCAGCACGCCGAACGACAGATACCCGTCCAGCGAGTTTGAGCTATAGGGCAGCGCGTGGACGTCGCCGGTTTGCAGGCGCAGGGTGGGATCGTGGGCGCGCACGGCGTGCAGTGCGTTTTCCGCGTAGTCCAGCCCGATCGCCGTGTAGCCCAGGCTTTTGAGCTTGATCAGGACCGCGCCCAACCCGCAGCCCGCTTCGAGCAGCGTGCCCGCTTTGGACAGATAGGGTAAATAGGCGTTCATGGTTTCCTGGGCGCGCTGCGAGTCGATAACTTCCAGCTCGACCGCGATTGAGGCATCGTCCCAAATATCTTCCCACGCCTGGCGTGTGCTGTCGTACATTTCGCTCATGGGCGTTGCTGTCCTTTCTACACGACCGGCTCGCAAGCCGAAGTTATCACCAAACTGCGCGGCGCATTACGTCAGCGCCCGCTTCCAATAGCGCCCGATGACCGCCCCGCCGGGCATGGACGTCGCCATGCGGTAAATCAGGTCCCAATCGTCGCGGGCGATGGCCCCACTCAGCAGTACCAGCGCTGCGTAAACCGGCAGCCCGATCACCGCCGCCAGTACGGGGTGCAGCGCGCGCAGCGCCAACACGATCCCGACCAGCACCAGCGCCACCAGCCCCAACCGCCAGATGTGGCTGACCATGCGCTGCCACCAATCCGCCGGGAAAACGAACGAGCGCACCAGCACCACCAGGATCACGGACTCCGCAATCAGGCTGGCCGCCGCTGCGCCGGGTACACCCCAGGTGGGCAGCATCACCAGCAGCAGCGCCACGTTGAAGGCCAGCCCGATCGATCGGATCACCAGCAGGCGGCGCTGGCGGTTTTGCACGGTCAGCGCCAACCCGAAAATGTTAGCCACCATCGAGACGACTGCGTACCAGATCAGCAGCTTAAGCACATCGGCGGTGCGCGTGTAGCCCGCGCCAAAGACCAAGGCGGAGAGCGGCCCGGCCAGCAGGGAAATATAGATCGCGATCGGCACGCTGACCACCAATGTGAAAAATGCCAGCTTTTCGAGCATGAACTCGAACAGCGCATGCAGCCCGGTCCCGAACGCCCGCGACAGCACCGGGTAGGTGGCGACCAACACCGTCGTGCTGAGCAGCTCGATCACGCCGAACACGATCACGAAGCCCGCCGTCAACTGGCCGGTGCCTTCTTTGCCGATCAGCGCGGTGGTCAGCAGTTTGTCGGCGTGCTGATAAGCCAGCGCGAGGAAGGACGTCACCGCAATCGGCGCGCCGTTGACCAGCAGACTGCGCGCGACGGTGCGATCCATCGGCAGAGAAGGCCGCACGCCTATTCGCCACAGCACGATCCAGTACACGGCGGCGCGCAGCAGCCCGGCGGTGGTCGTGGCGATGTAGAAGCCCCACAGCCCGGCTCCCGACGCCAGCGCGATGGCGGCCAAAGTCATCAACACGGCGATGTGGCCGACCGCGATCGCGGCGGGGATCACCATGCGTTCCAGTGCCAACAACTGCGTGTGGCACATATTGCCGAGTGAATCCACCAACAGGTTAACTGCGGCCAGGGCCAGCAGCGCGCGCAGCGTCGAATCATAGCCGAACAGCAGCGCCGCGATCATCAGCACCCCATAGCCGATCGCGGCCAGGAACGGTTGCAGCGTCAGCACCGCGCCCAGGTAACGCCCACCGTCCTGCGGGCGGTTCGCCACATCCCGGATCACGATCAGGCCCATCCCGAAATCGGGGATGGCCGCGCCAACCGCCAGCAGCGCGCCGATGGTGCCGTACGTGCCATACCCGGCCTCGCCCAGCCAGCGCGCCAGCGCCAACTGCCAGCCAAACTGCATCCCCTTGGCGACTACGTTGGAGAGCGCCAAGGCGGTCGCGTTGCGGGCCGCGCGCTGGGCGGTGCCGTCCGCGAATGACTCGGGCGTTTCGGGCGGCAGCCCGGCATACAGCTCGGAGAGCGGCTCGACCGTTTCGGACGCGGGAAGCGGGGACTCAAAGCCCATCACTGCGCGCCTTTCCGGCGCTGGTCAGTCAGGACCTGCCAATAGACATCTTCCAGGCGCGTGACGATCTGCGACCACGTGTAATGCTCGCGGATCAAGGTGCGGGCGGCGCGGCTCATGGCGGCGCGGCGCGCATCGTCGTGCAGCAGATCGGCCAGCGCCCCGGCCAGCGCATCGACACTGCGCTGCACCACCACGCCCGCTCCGGCTTTGCTCACCTCGGGGAAGTTGCAGCCGGGCGTCAGCAGCGCCGGTAACCCGCAGGCCAGCGCCTCTAACACGGCCATCGAAAAACCTTCGCCGTCGGCGGGCAGCGCGAACAGGTCCGCCGCGGCCAGCGCTTCGCGCTTGTCCTGCCCGGTCAGCAGGCCGGTGAAGACCACGCGCTCGCCCACATGGTGCGTGTGGACCTGCTCTTCCAGGCGGGCTAACATGCCCTCATCCGGCCCGGCGATCACCAGCCGCGCGGTGGGGAAATGCTCGCTGGCGCGGGCAAAGGCCGGAATCAGGAACTGCAACCCTTTACGTTCGTGCAGCCGCCCCAGGAACAGCACCACCAGCCCATCACCCAACCCCCAGCGCGCGCGAAAGGCCGCCCCCGAAGGCAGCGCGGTGAACTCGTCCAGGTGCACGCCGTTCGGCACGGTGCTGAATGACAGCGGGATATCGTACGCCCGCCACAGAGCACCGGCTTGCGCGCCTTCAGTCGCGGTCAGGGCGATCACGCGGTCGATGTGACTCAGCAAACGCCCACCGGTCACACGATCCCAGGTGCGCTTGACGGTGGCTCGCCCGGTGTCGTAGGGCAGCGTGCCGTGCGGTGACAGCACCACCGGCACGCCCGAGCTCACCGCCGCCGGGACGACCAGCAGATTTTCGACGGTGCGCAGTTCGTGCAGGTGCACCAGCTCGATGGCGTGCTGCGCGATCAAGCGGCGGGCGGTGCGTCCCATCCCCGCGGGCGTGGACAGGTTGAGTTTTCCGCGCAGGGTGTTGCTCAGATTGGGCACACGCACGATATGCACGCCGTTGAGCGCTTCCTGCCGGGCGGGGATGCGCTCGCGCGCGGTCAGTGTGTCGGTGGTCAGCACGAAAATGCTGTGCCCATCAGCGGCCAGTGCGCGCGTGATGTCGGTCGCGGCGCGCACCGATCCGCCATAGCTCCACGCGGGCGCATAGTAGGGAATGACGTGCAGAATGTTCATGCGTTGCGTACTCGTCTCACCAGCCGCGTCAGACTGATGGCGGCCAGCACAAAGACAAACGGATCGGCGGGCGCGCGGTAGCGCGTGGACGGGTGGAAGATCAGGTATGCGACCGTGATCGCACTCAGCACCGCCACCAGTGGCCCGATCTCCCGCCGGGCGCGCCAGCCCAACACCAATCCCGCCGCGCCCAACAGCAGCAGCGGTCCAAAATACAGCACATGTACCACGCGCGCCACCTGAAAGGCCGTCGTGTTGAACTGCAAGACCGCGTCGTCCTGCATGACGGCATCCGGCGGTACATCGTAGGGCATGATGGCCGGACTCCACAGCACGCGCAGTTTGATCCACAGCAGGCGCGGCCACTGGCCGGGATTGTCGCGCAGATAGTCAATCGCCTGCTCGCGCGACCAATGATCGGCTTCGGTTTCGCTCAGACCCGCCGGGATCGGCTTCAGGCAGTTCACCCACTGCGCGTCCCAGCCGCGTGCCAGATAATCGGCCACACACGGATTATTGCCCTGATACAGGTTGCTGCCGCCGTTGGTGCTGACCAGCACGAACGATCCCTGCAAGCGCGTGTTGCGGATGGCCCAGGGCGCGATCACCGCGATCAACGCCACGCCGCTGACGGCGCTCAACACTACCGCGCGCCGCAGCCCAATGCGCGCCCACCACCACAGTGCGATCGGCGGCAGGACCAGCACGATCAGCGTTTTGGTCAGCGCCCCCAGCCCGAAACTGATCCCCAGCACGGCGGCCCAGCGCCAACTGCCCGTGTCGCGCGCGCGGTACGCGGCGGCGATCCCGGCGGTCAGCGTCAGGATGAACAGGCCCGTGTCGTTGAGCGTGAGATTTTGATAGAGCAAATAGGGATACAGCCCATACAGCGCTGCCGCCCACAGCCCGACCGCGTCCCCCGCCACGCGCCGCCCGATCCAGAACAGCAGCAGCACGACCAGTACGTCCAGCCCGATCTGCGCGACCGCCACCGCGATCGGATCGCGGCCCAAGATGCTATACACACCTACCAGAAAGAACGGGTACAGCGGCGGCAGGTCGGAGTTGCCGCTCCGGTCGTCGAAACGGGTATAGCCGCGCCCGTCCATGACGTGCACCGCGTAGGTGTCATAGCCAGACGTTTGCAGCGACAGCGTGTGATTGAACGCAAGGATGAAGCCAACGCGTCCGAGCACAGTCGCCAACACGATCAGGCTCAGCCAGCGGCGAACGGTCATACCAGACAGTATCCTTCTTAAGCGGCTCAACGGGCGACCCCGCCCCAGCGGTTCGCATTGTACCGTGACCCGGCATAAAATGACACCATCATACAGGCGACGGTGGCCGAGCGGCGAGAGGGCATAGGGTGGCTGCGTGGGTGCGGGGAGTGCGGTGGATCGCGGTGGCGAGTGTGGCGCTCGTGTTGGCGGGGTGCGGAATTTTCAGCCGCGACACGGATCGCTCGGCCAGCGCGCTGCGCGCCGATCTCACTGCCCGGCTGGAAGAGATGCGTACGGCACAGGCGTCCGCGCTTGACCTGTGGACCCGAGTGATCGACGGGGACACCGTTTCGTGCCAGGACGCGATCATCGTGCCGGCCGCGTTTGCGCTTACGACGGGGGAACGGTCCGCCGTGCCAACCGCCGCGACTGTCGTCACCCTGCTGGACGAGGCGCGACGCAGCGTGCAGGACGCGGCGGCGCTATGGGACATCGAATGCGCCGACGAGAGTCCTGTGGTGCCCTTAGAGGTGGCGCGCCAGGGCCGGGCCAGCGCGCTGGCTGCCGGTCCTTCGCTGGACCAGGCGGACGCCCTGCTGGCGGTCTGGCCCGGATCGTGATCGCGCGCGTGTAGTGATCTGTCCGACTAGAGCTGAAGGGAAACACTCATGGCGAAACATATCGGTATTCTCACCGCGGGCGGCGACAGCCCTGGGCTTAACGCGGCCATTCGCGGCGTGGGCAAGACCGCTATTGGCCGGTATGGCATGAACGTGATCGGTTTCCGTGATGGGTTTCGCGGGCTGGTCGAAAACCGGATCATCCGGCTGGATGGTGCGGCGCTGTCGGGTATTCTGACCGTCGGCGGCACGCTGCTCGGTACCAGCCGGGAAAAGCCGCACCGTATGATGATGGGCGGTGTCGAAATGGACATGACCGACGTGGTCATCGCCAATTACCAGAAGCACAACCTGGACGCGCTGGTCTGTCTGGGCGGCGGCGGCACGCAGAAAAACGCCTATCGCCTGCTGGAAAAAGGACTCAACATCATCACGCTGCCCAAGACGATTGATAACGACGTGGCGCTGACCGATGTCACCTTCGGCTTTGACACGGCACTGGGCATCGCCACCGAAGCGATCGACCGCCTGCACAGCACGGCCCACAGCCATCACCGCATCATCGTGGTGGAGATCATGGGGCACAACGCGGGCTGGCTGGCGCTGGGCGCGGGCATTGCCGGGGGTGCCGACGTGATCCTGATCCCCGAAATCCCTTACGACATCCAGAAGGTTGCCGAGTCGATCCTCGAACGCTACCGCAGCGGGAAGGCGTTCAGCATCGTGGCCGTGTCCGAAGGCGCGATGTCCAAAGAGGATTACAAGGTGCTGCAAGCGGCGTATCACAAAGTCAAGAAGGCCAAAAAGGACGGCAAGCAAGACAAAATTCTGGCGGCAGAAGCCCGTGTGACCGAGCTGGAAGCGGCGCGCGTCGACAGCACCATGCGCCTCACCCGGCAGTTGGAAGAACTCACGCGGCTGGAGTTGCGCCTGACGATCCTGGGTCACTTGCAGCGGGGCGGTGCGCCTTCGGCGGCGGATCGTCTGCTGGCGACGCGGCTGGGCACTGCCTGCGCCGATCTGATCCAGCAGGGAGCCAGCGGCATCATGGTCGCGGCGCGCGGTGACAGCGCGGAGCCTGTCCCGCTGAAGGACGTGGCGAACAGTCGCAAAACCGTCCCGCTCGACCATGCCTGGATCGAGAGCGCGCGTCACATCGGCACTGCGTTAGGAGATTAGACGATGACCGGAACCTCAACGACGTACGCCCGGCGGCTGTTGACGCTGGCCGTGACGCTACTGCTTGCGGCCGCAACGATCGCGATCGGGCTGGTCGCACCGCGCGCGCAAGCGCAGGACTTCACACCTACGCCCGACATTGCGCCGCTGGAAGGTTACGCGCTCGGCCCGGAAGACGCCACGCTGACGATCATCATGTACGGCGATTTCCAGTGCGCGATCTGCGCGCGTTACGCCCGCGACGTGGAGACGGTGCGCGCCACCTATCCCGACGACATCCGCCTGGTCTGGCGCTACTTTCCCGACACACGCAGCCATGACAAAGCGGCGCTGGCGCTCCAGGCCGCCGAAGCCGCCGCCGCACAGGGCCGTTTCTGGGATATGCACGACGAGCTGTTCGCTCACCTGGACGACTGGATCGATCTGTCGCCGGACGAATTCCGCGCCGCGCTGCGCGAGTATGCGGGCGTGCTCGATCTGGACGTGGCGCGCTTCGATGCGGAATTGGACGCCGGGACTTACGCAGGCGTGATCGAAGCCGCCCAGCGTGACGCCGCCGCGTTAGGTGTGGTGGGCGTGCCGTTTTTGCTGTTCAACGGGGTGCCGTTCAGCGGGCGCGACGATTTCTTCGGGTTCGACGAAGCCGCGCGGCTGGCACTGCTAGCCAAGCGCCAGTTTGACGCGCCGCCGCCCTACGCCCTCACGCCGGATACCACCACCTACCGCGCGACCATCGTCACGGAAAAAGGCGATATCATGATCGACCTGTACCCGGACGCCGCGCCCTGGGCGGTGAACAGTTTCGTGTTCCTGGCGCAGCAGGGCTGGTATGACGACGTCACCTTTTTCTATGTGATCCCCGATTTCATCGCCCAGACCGGCGATCCGAGCAACACCGGGCGCGGCACGCCCGGCTACACGCTGCCCGACGAGCACGCCAACGGTCTGCGCTTTGACCAGCCGGGCCGTGTGGCGCTGGCCCAGCCTGACGGCGTGCCGGACAGCGCGGGCGGCGCGTTTTTCATCACATTGGACGCGCTCACGCCGTCCGAAGATTGGGACGGACAGTTCACGATCTTCGGGCAGGTGACGGCCGGGCTGGACGTGGTGCAGGCTCTCACGCCGCGCAACACCAACGATCCCGTGAACTTCCCGGATCCGCCGCCGGGCGACCGCGTGATCACGGTGCGCATTGAGGAACTGCCGCGATGAGTTTCGTGGTCACCCTGTTGGGTGTGACGTGGGTGGTCGGGTTCTGGGTGCTGCTGATGATCGCGCTGGCCTTCGCGGCGACGTTCCCGTTGATGCGCCGCCGCGAGCCGGACCCGCCCGACGATCCCGCTCATTATGGGCTGGCGCGCGAGGCGGTGACGTTCCCCAGCCGGGATGGGCTGCGCCTGGGCGGCTGGTGGATTCCGGCGCAGTGCGAGTCTCAGAGCGACTCCCAGTCCGACAAGCCGGAATCGGAATGCTGCACGATCATCATATGTCCCGGCCAGAACGGCAGCCTGGACAAAGACGTGCCGCAGGCCGTCCCGCTGGTCCAGGCCGGATTCAACGTGCTGATGTTCGACTTCCGGGCGCATGGCCGTTCGGAGGGCGATCTCGTGACACTGGGCGCGCTGGAGCAGGCCGATCTGTTTGGCGCGCTGGATTATCTCGAAAATGCACACGGCATCACCCGCGCGGGCGTGCTCGGCCTGAGCATGGGCGCGGGCGTCACGCTGCTGGCCGCCGCGCAAGATGCGCGTATCGCGGCGGCGGTGGTCGACGGGGCATACCCCTATGTGGCCGGGCTGTTGGTCGGCTATCTGCGCGCGCGCGGCCTGCCGGACCCGCTGACGCGCGGACTCGCCGGAGGTATCCTGTGGGCGGCGTCACTGCGGGCGCGCTTCCACCTCGCCGACGCTAACCCGCTCGATATGGCCGAGCGCGTGAAAATACCCGTGCTGTTCATCCACGGCGATCGCGATCCATTCGTCACGGCCGAGGAAATCGCGGATCTGGCGGCACGCCTGCATACGCCTTCGGCCGTGTGGCGTGTGGCCGAGGCGAGTCACCGCGAGGCGTTCACGCTGTGCCCAGATGAATACAACCGGCGCGTGATCACGTGGTTCGAGCGTTTCCTGGAGTGCGGCTGTTGCGGCTAAAGGAGCATCAGACGCCGCGCCGCTAGCCCTCTGGCAGAGAATCACACGCGCCCTGCACGCTCACCACATCCGAGCGCACCCATGCGCCCGTCGCCAGATGCCACCAGCGCATACCATCTGTGCCGGTAGACTGCCCATCGACCGCCACGTGCGCGCCTGCCGCCAGCGTGCTGGTCCGGGGATAATCGGTGCCAGCACCGCTGCGCAAATTGACCGCGCTTGAGGTGGTCGCCGTGCAATCACTCGCGGTGGGCGCCGCAGCCTGTGGCGCGGGTGCCCAGTTGGGATGATGCCCGTAATCGTCGGTCAGTGGGGTGATGTCGCTGCCATCGTCATTCATGATGTACAGCCGCAAATTGCCATCTTCGCGTACGGACGCGAACACGATCTGCGTGCCATCCGGTGACCACGCCGGGACGTCATCCTCCGGACCCTCAGTCACATATTTCAGATCACTGCCATCCGCGTTCATCACATAGATGCGGCGGTCGTTATCGTAGGCATGAAAGGCGATGCGCTCTCCATCTGGCGACCAGACCAGGCTGGAGATCAGAAATACGCTGGTTTTCAAACAAGAGTGCCATATTCGTGCCGTCGGCGTCCATCGTGTAGATCGAGAGTAATTGCGCAAAAACACGAATTGGCTGCCGTCGGGCGACCACTTCGGCCCGTTCGCGTTCAGTTCGGGCGGGGTGAGCGCGGTCAGACCGGAGCCGTCCACATTGACGACGATAGATTTGCGTGCCATCTCCGTTATTGGTACTGAACGCGATCTGCTGCCCATCCGGTGACCAGGACGGCGATCGGTGCTGTCACCTGCCCGCATACACGAGCCGCACGCCGCTGCCATCGGCGTTCATCACGTAATATGTCCGAATAATCGCCCACAAAGGTGATGCGCTGTGCATCTGGCGACCAGACTGGCTCGGTGTCCCAGCGCTGGCTTCCCTCGTCAACTGCTTCATAGCCGCTGCCGTCCGGGTTGATCACATATAGGTCAGAGCTGCCGCTGGCGAACACGATCGGACCCAGTGCGGGTGAGGTTCCGCCGTCCTGAGCGCGGACAATCAGCGCGCCGCTCAACAGTACGAGCAGCGCGGCCAACACAAGTATTTTGACTTTCATGTTCCAAAATCCCTTCAATGCTACGGTTCGATAGTCGTATTGTAATCTGGGACTGGGAACATGAAAAACGGCGCGACTCGCTTATTACGCGATCGCGCCGTTGGGGTTTGCCTGGGAATGGTGGGGTTACACTGGCGAGGCCGGTTCGTGCGCCTTGCGTCCATAGACACGTTCGTATGCCTGGCAGGCCGGGCATACACCACCCTCGATATTCTTCACAAACCAGAACGCGACTCCGCGCTGCTTGGTACGCGCGCGTTTGCACACGGGGCAGTTCTTGCATTGTTCGGCCAGTTTGCGATCGTTCTCGGTGATCTGGACAGTTTCCATCGTGCGTGCTCTCCTGAATAGTTGACGCTATGTGAAAATACGCACGAGTAGCGTTCAAGTTGCAGGAAAGCGGACATTTCGGGCTGCGCGTGTCAGTGTGAGGCGGGAGTCGGTTCCCCTGCTGGCCCGGCTACCATCCCGGCGGGCTCTGGCAGCGCCCGCGGCAGGGCCACGATGAAGGTGCTGCCCTGGCCCAACTGGCTGGTCACCCGAATCTCGCCGCCGTGCTGCTCGACAATGGCTTTCACGATCGACAGGCCCAGCCCGGAGCCTTCCACGGCGGTATAACGCTCGCCCTTCACGCGGAAGAACGGCTCGAACAGGCGCGGCATATCCGTTTCGGAAATGCCGATGCCGGTGTCGGAAATTTCGACGATGGCCCGATTGTCTTCGACACGCGTCCGGGCAGTGATGGTCCCACCCTCAGGCGTATATTTGATCGCGTTCCACAGCAGGTTATCGATCACGCGCGACAGGTAGGTCGAGTTCCGCCAAAATCATCACGTCTTCGGGCAGCAATTCGAGCGTCAGGGTCAGGTTGTGCTGCGAGGCCACGACTTGCAGCCCGTTGAGAGACTTGTCCACGATGGCGTGCAGCGGCACGGGGGCGGTGGTGAGCGTCAGCCCGGTTTCGAGCTGCGACAGGTCCAGCAGGTCGGTGACCATCTGGCGCATTTTCTCGACGCTGTCCGTGATCGCCTTGCGGCCTTCGTTCACCAGCCCGCGGTCCTTCTCATCGACTTTGATCTGTTCCATCAGCTTGAGATAGCCCAGGATCACGTTGAGCGGGTTGCGCAGGTCGTGGGTCGCCATGCGGATGAACTCGGTCTTCATGCGGTCCAGCGTCTCGAAATGCTGGCGATCCTGCTGGTGCAGCGCTTCGATCTCGACCCGCTGGCGCGTCAGGGTGATCTGATTCTCGACGCGGGCCAGCACTTCGCGGAACTTGAACGGCTTGGTGATGTAATCTGCGCCGCCCACGTCAAAACCCTTAACGATGTCGTCCGTCTCAGTCAGCGCGCTGATAAACACCACGGGAATGCGGCGCGTGGCTTCGTTGGCCTTCAAACGGCGGCAGACTTCGTAACCGTTCATATTGGGCATGGCGATGTCAAGCAGGATGGTGTCGGGATGAATCTCGTCCACGAGCTTGAGCGCGGTTGGTCCGTCCAACGCGGTCCTCACGTTGTAGCCGCGCGACGTTAACATATCGGCCAACAAGCGAAGATTGGCGCTGTTATCATCGACTACCAAGAGTGTC
The DNA here is from genome assembly GCA_963826505.1 of uncultured Chloroflexia bacterium. Taxonomy (GTDB): domain Bacteria; phylum Chloroflexota; class Anaerolineae; order Aggregatilineales; family Aggregatilineaceae; genus CAWGXG01. The sequence goes on along the minus strand of CAWGXG010000007.1, from coordinate 344,401 downwards.
GCCGGTGATGTGTTTCTGGTGTGATCAGTCATAGTGATTTGCGTTCCTAAGGTCCCCATACTTCAGTCGTAACTAATCGGCGAAAGGGGTTTTTGCGTGCGATTACGGCAGCCAGGTGGGCCACATGCCCCCGACGGCAGCCTGGGTCAGCGTTTGTGTCGCTACGTCCAAGCGCCAGACACCCGGCGCGGCCGTGCTGCCCGCCAGCACGTAGCGATGGAACAGCAGCGCGCTTCCGTCTGGCGACCACACGGGCGGCCCGTGCATGACATCGCCCACCTGGGTCAGCGGGCGAGCGCCGCCGCCATCAGCGTCCATTACCCAGATTTGATCGCCCAGCTCGGCCTGCGAACCTGTGAATATGCGCCGCACGATGGCGATCTGGGTGCCGTCTGGCGACCACGTAGCCCAAGTATCCCCCAGGCCACCAGGGCCGGTCAGATCGGTTGTCGTGCCGCTGGCGATGTCGTAGCGCAGCAGATGGGTTAACGACTCGCCATTTTCATCGCGAATGTCAGTATACAACACCGCGCGCCCATCTGGCGACCAGATCGCGGCGCTGCCGGTCTGTGTAGGCAGCGACACACGGCGGCCATCTCCTAGATTATAAAGCTGCATAGAGCCGCTGCCCGGCGCAACATAGGCCAGCCACTGCCCATCCGGCGACCAGACCCCGTTGAAGCTGGGCAGTTGACTGTCACTGAACAGCGGAGCCGTGTCGCCGGTGGCGGGGTCGAGCCACCACAGCGTGGTCAGTCCCAGCGGTTGCTCGGGCGTGGGCGGGTCGGTGCGCTCGTAGGACAGGCGCGTCCCGTCCGGTGACCATTGGAGATGCGCGCAGGCGGCGGTTTCGCATCCCAGCACGGCGCGCCGCCCGGTGCCATCGGGCGCGATCAGCCAGACGTCGCTGCCACCGTACTGGCGCGGAGCCGCGTAAGCGATGGTGCTGGCATCCGGCGACAACTGGTAATCCCACACGCCGAACGACTCCGTCGTGAGCGCGACCGGACCCGGCGCGATGGCCGGGGTGATGTAAAGTTGGTAGCGGTTGGCGGAATCCGTGTCCAGGAAGATCACGCTGGCTCTGTCCAGACGGAAGGCGGCGCTGGCCAGGGCGGTATCGCTGCCCCGCGCGAAGTCCAGTCGTCCCTGGGCGTCAGCTTCCTGTTGGAACCAGGGTGAGCGCTGCGCCGCGCCAATTGTGAGTCCGGCCCCCAGGCCGATCACCACTAATGCGCTGATCAGCGGCAGGGCGGGCGCGACGCGCTCGAACGTGGTGCGTCCCTCGAACAAACGGCGGCTGCGCACCATCATGATTCCGATCGCGGTCAGGATGCCCGCCAGCCCCAGGCTGAAGGCCACGATCAGCGACAGGCCCAACACAATGCGGTTGATCGCTACGGCCACCAACAGGATCGCGATCGCGTCCGGGCAGGGCACCATCCCGCCGCTGATGCCCAGCGCGATCAGCGCCCGCCAGTTGACGCCGCTCAGCGCGAACGACTCGCGCGGCAGCACGGCGTCATACACATTGACCTGGATCGGCTGGTTGATCACAATCGTATGTGTCCCGCTGGTCGCGGCGGCCACCGGTCGCGGCGCACTGAGCGCCGCCGCTCGTCGGCGACGGGCCACACGCACCGATCCCCAGGCCCGCCAGCGCCGCACCAGCAGCAGCAGGCCCATCCCGATCACCAGCAGGCCGGATGTCATTTCCAGCAGTGGGAACAGCGTCGTCGGCAGCAAAATATGCGACGCGGCCAGCGTGATGACGCCCAATGCCAGCACCGATCCCGTATGCGTCACGGTGACGATGCTGCCCAGCGCGACCGCGTGACGCAGCGTGCCGCGCGTCCCGACTAAATACGCGCCGACCAGTGTCTTGCCGTGGCCGGGCGTCAAGGCGTGCAGCGCCCCCAGTCCCAACGCGATGGCGAAGGCGGTGATGTAAAAGCCGGGCGTGGACTGCTGATCGCGGACGAGGCGCGTCAGAGTGTTGCCGGGCGTATTAGCGCTCGGAGCGCGCACCGCTGCGCCCGCACCGACCGTCGGCATCCCGCTGTCCCAGCTTTCGCGCAGATCGCCATCGGCGATGCTGCCGCCGAGCACCACCTGGACCGACAGCGCGCCGTCCTGTTGGGTGGGCGTTCCAAAGCGCAGCGTCTCCGACCCCTGGACCGCGAACCAGTTGATGCTCTTGATCTCTTGATAGCGGTTGTAGATTGCTAGCGTATGTGTAGTGGTTGGGCCAGTGGCATCCGCTGACGCGTCGGGCCACGCCGCGAAGACGTCGATCGCGATCGACTGGCTGCCGACTTCGAAATCGACCAGCGTGTCCGGCCAGCGCACGGCTTCCAGCGTCCAGGCCACCTGCACGCCGTCGATCACCAGATAATAATCGGTTAGGCGCTCCGAAGCCCACTGCTGGGCTTCAGCGGTGCTCACGGTTTCGTCGCCGTTGGCGTCCGCATCGCCCCAGGTGACATAGGCTAGCAGCGTGCCGGGCAGGATCGTCCACGTGGTGTGGATTCCATCCGGCGCAAGGTGAATAGTGTGGGTCTGGTAGTACATATCGGCGGGATGAGCCAGCGCGCGCGCAACAGGCATCATCAGCGCGGCCAGAACGGCCAGCAGCACTGTGATGCTCCAAAGTGTCCGGGTGTGCCGGATGCGCCGGTGTGAGAAGTGGCTCACCAGGGACCTCGTCTGCAATCCACGTGGGCAAAAAGGCGCGTGCAAAGTCTCACGCGCGAATTTTCTTCATATCATTTTCATTTAATTAAATGCTAACAGAGGAATGGGCGGATCACAACCGCCGTTCATGAAGAATTCGTGGAATTAACATGAATTTACGACGTGTGCGTTAACTGCAGCAGCCGCAGGCCGGGGGTGGTGGGGGATCGTCATCGGTGATGAGTTCGTAGCTGCGCGGCAGATGGGGCACGAAGGGGCAGCCCGCCGCGCCGCCGCAGGTCGTGCAGGCGGGCGCCGATCCGGACTCGCGCAGACGGCCTTTGCGCACCCAGTAAGCAAGCATGCCGTCGAGCATGCCGGGCGCGATATCCAGCTCGCGGGCCAACTGCGTCAGCGTGCGCGGGCGATCGGCGTTTTCGAAAGCTTGTAATACCTGGCGGAGCGGCGAGGTTGACATCGTGTGTGCGTTCCTATCTTCTAGACCAAGCCCAGCAACAGCCCGCCCTGGTAGGTGATGACGGCGGCCAGCCACGCGATCCCGGCGGTGTACCCGATCTGGTAGATGACCCAGCGCAGCCCGAACTCGTGATGCAGCGCCGCGACCGAGGCCATACACGGAATATACAGCAGCACGAACACGTTAAAGGCCACCGCCGCCAGCCGTCCCCGCGCCGGTGATCCCGCCGTGTGGCTGAACTGTACGGTCAGCGCACTTTGTAGGGAGGTGGTATCCGGGGCGCTGCCCTGGCTCAGCCAGTCGGCGCGCGGCATATGCACGACGGGCAGCAGGTTCACCGTCCGCGGCACGATGTTGGCGGTTTCCTGCACGGTCAGCAGTCCGGCCTTGCCTAACGACGTGATAATCTCTCCGGCGTCTTCCACGAACGGGACCTGATCCGGATCGGCGCTGCCGGCCGCGCTCCGATCGTCCACGTAAAGCTGGCTCATGGTGCTGATCACGGCTTCCTTGGCGACGAAGCCAGTGATCAAGGAACCCGATGCTTCCCAACTGCCGAAACCCGCCGGAGCAAAGGCGGGCGCGATGCGGTGGCTGAGCGCGCCGAACAGGCTGTCTTGCGCGCTGATCTGGTTGAAGCGCCCGCCGCGTACGGTGGGAATCGCCAGCAGCAGCCAGATCGCGATCGAGCTAAACAGGATCACGGTCGTGGCGTTGCGCAGAAAATCGGTGGTGCGGCTGCGCGTCTGTTGCAGCACATTGCGCATGTTCGGCACGCGGTAGGGCGGCAGTTCCAACACGAAGGGCTGCGGCGGTTTGTGGCGAAACACGGTGCGCTTGAGCGCGAGGGCCGTCAGCAGCGCGATGGCGACACCCAGCAAATACAGCCCGAAAATCAGGTTGCCGGATTTTTCCCCGAAGAAAGCTGCGCCAAAGACCACGTACACGGGCAGCCGCGCCCCACAACTCATGAAGGTCGTCAGGAAGGCGGTCAGGCGGCGGTCGTCCGGGTCTTCGAGGGTGCGCGTCGCGTAGATGGCCGGGACGGTGCAGCCAAAACCGACCATCAGCGGCAAGAAGCTCTTGCCGTGCAGCCCCACGGCGCGCATGACGCGGTCCATCACGAAGGCCGAGCGCGCCATATAGCCGGAGTCTTCCAACAGGGCTACGCCCAGGTAGAGGAAGATCAGCACCGGCACGAAGACCAGCACGCCCCCGACCCCGGCTAACACGCCGTCCAAGACCAGCCCGGCAACCCACGAGCCGCCCAGCCCGACCGCGTCCAGCAGGGCCGTTGCCCAGCGCGTGATTGGCCCGCCAATTACGCCGTCGATCCAGTCCAGCAGCGGTGCGCTGACGTTGGCGGTGAACTGGAACAAGACCCACATCAGCAGCAGGAAGATCGCCATCCCGAAAATCGGGTGCGTCAGGATGCGGTCGGCGCGGTCGGAGCCGGTTTCGACCGAGGGCGGACGCAGCACCACGCCGCGCAGCAAGTCCGCGATGAACTGGTAGCGCCGGTCGGTGATCAGGGTTTCGGCGTCGTCCTCGGTCTGTAGCGCGATCTGTTCGCCCGCTGCGCTCGCCGCCGTGACGAGATCGCTATATCCTGCGTCGGACAGCCGGGCGTGCAGATCTTCGTCGTTCTCCAACAGCTTGATGGCCAGCCAGCGCGGCTGAAACTGGTGGCTCAGCACCGGGTCGGACGCGACACGGGCGCACAGCGCGCCGATGGCCTGCTCCAGCACCGGCCCGTAATCGATCCGGAATGGTACGCGGGGCGGTGTGTCCGTAGCCGCCTGTGGATGATCCAACAGCGCGGCGATCGCGTCCTTGAGCGCGTCCAGGCCGACGCCATCCGTGCCGATTGTCTCCACGATGGGCGCGCCATTCAGCCGTTCCGACAGCGCCGCGGTGTCGATGGTGATGCCGCGCTTGCGGGCATCGTCGGCCATGTTGAGCACCAGCACCAGCGGGACTTCCAATTCCATCACCTGCGTGACGAGGTACAGCGTGCGGTCCAGGTTGGCGGCGGCGGCCACCGCGACGACCGCGCCCGGATGGGAGTTGATGATGAAATCGCGCGCGATGATTTCTTCTTGTGAGTAGGCGTTGAGGCTGTACGTCCCCGGCAGATCGACGACGGTGACTTCGCGCCCGTGAATGAGCGCCGTCCCGGCCTGCTGTTCGATGGTCTTGCCCGGCCAGTTGCCGACGTGTTGGTGGGCGTGGGTCAGCGCGTTGAAGATCGTGCTTTTGCCCACGTTGGGGTTGCCAGCCAGCGCAATGGTCATCGTCATGGGATCAGCGAGCGCGATCGGGGATAATCGGGGAACCCGGCACGGCGACCATAATCTTACGCGCCATGCCGCGCCCAATGGCCAGGCGCGCATCTTCGCGCACGGCCAGGATTAGCGGCCCAGCAAAACTGTTCTGCACGACGCGCACGCAGACGCCCGTGTTCAACCCCAGATCGGCCAGACGCTTGCGCAGCCGCCGGCACTCGCCGATCGCCACCAGCTCGACCGTCTGGCCGGGCCGGATGGCGCTCAACGGTTGGGAAGCAGCGGTTTGCGTCCCCTCCGAGTGTGGCTGGGCTGGGTGATGGAAACGGCGTCGGGTATGCAGGGCCATGCTGTCCTCAATCGGGGTGAAAAAGCCGTTCACTGTTGGATGGCTTTTTTCTCATTAGTTGCGAATTATTCTCAATTATCACCAAGGTGTGCCCTGCGCGCGAGTGACGACCAGCACACGCGCCCGCGCACATTGTCACTATTTTAAGAGCTTTCCTCAGAGATTTGTAGTGATGCGAAACTGAACTACTACGCGCTGCCCAGGTTGGGCGTCTGGCTGAGCATATCGTCCAACACCAGCGCGACTGCGCCCAGCGCGCACGCGTTCGAGGTGATCTGCGAGACAGTAACGGCGGGCATACTTTCGCGCGGGATGACGATCTGCGCGGCGGCGGCCTGCCGGACTGCCTCCAGATGCGGGGCGAGGGCCATCCCCACCGGCCCACCGAGGATGATCGTTTGAGGATTGAACAGGTTGATCAGGTTGGCCATGCCCACTGCCAGCAGATCGATCACCTGTTCCACGAGCGTGCCCGCCGCGCCGAGGTCGGCGGGCGCAGCGCTCAACAGGTCGAGCACGGTAATCCCGTCCGACGGCACGTCCAGCGCATCCAGACGCGCGCGCAAGCGCGGCGCGCTGCACAGGTCGCGCCACAGGCTTTCCCAGCAGCCACGCCTGCCACAGGTGCACAGCGGCCCGTCCGGCGCGATGCGCATGTGGCCAACTTCGCCCGCGTAACCGTCGAAACCCTGGTACCAGCCGCCCGTCGATGAAAATCCCCGCGCCGATGGCGCGCGATCGCGAGTCCCAGGAAGATGAAATCGGTGACTCCGGCGGCGGCGCCGAAATAATGCTCGCCCAACGCGGCGATGCTGGCTTCGTTGCCGACGCGCACCGGCAGGCCGAAACGCTGCTCCCACGCGTACGCAGCGGGATATTCTGCCAGCGGGCCGCCGTCAGTCGGGCGCAGCGACGCCGTCGCGCACATTCACCAGCCCGGCGATCCCCACGCCGATCCCGAACAGGCTGCGGCCCGCCGTCGTCTGCGTTGAAGCGCAGCGCCTCGTCGATCAACTGCTCCGCCTGCGCGATCACCGCCGCCGAATCGGGCGTGTCCAGCGCGACCTGACGCTGCCAGCGCGGCTGGGCGAGGAAATCCGTCAGCAGCACGACGACCGCGTCGCGGCGTGATCTCGACGCCGATCGCGCCGCCGCCCGCCGGGTTGAGCGCCAACAGCGTGCCCGGTCGCCCGCCGCGTGACGGCGCCGATCCCGATTTCGTGGACGAGGTTGGCGGCGATCAGCTCGTCGACCAGGCTGGACACCGTGCTGCGCATCAGGCCGGTGCGTGCGGCGAGGTTGGCGCGCGATTGGGGCGAGTCGGTCCGCAGGTGGCGCAGGATCTGCGCGCGATTGATGGCGCGCATCAGGTTATTGTCGGCGGTTTGACGGGATCGGGGCATGGGATTTACTTTGTTTGTATTGACTACGAACAAAGTATAGGATACAATGCAAGTATTGTCAACGTGGAGCTGATCTGTCTGCTCTTTGCAGCGCTGGTTAGTCTGAGGAAGTGCCGCTATGTATCTCGAACAGGAAATTGCCGAACAGCCGGACGTGCTCCGGCGGCTGCTAAGCGAAGAAACCGCCACCGCCCAGCAGATCGCCCAGGCGATCCGCGCTTTTGATCCCGTGTTTGTTCATATCGCGGCGCGCGGCACGTCCGACAACGCGGCGCGCTACGGGCAGTATCTTTTCGGGACGCACGCGCGGCTGCCGGTCGCACTGGCGACTCCATCTCTGCACACGCTCTATGACACCCCGCCGCGCCTGGAGCGGGCGCTGGTGTTGGGTATTTCGCAATCCGGGCAAGGCGAGGATGTGCGCCAGGTGCTTGCCGACGCGCGCGCCCAGGGTGCGCTGACCGTCGCCATCACCAACGATCCGGCACTCGCCGGTTGCGCAGGCCGCCGCGTATCATCTCGCGCTGAAGGCCGGGCCAGAGATCAGCGTCGCGGCCACGAAAACGTACACCGCGCAGCTCACCGCCATGGCGATGCTGGTCGCCGCGATCACCGGGGACTGACGAGCTGGCGCAGCGCATTGGAGCAGTTGCCCGCCTATGCTGACGACACTCTGGGAAGACACATCGGCCTGCCGCTCAGCCGCCACCGATTGGGTTGAGCGTTACCGCTACATGGACGAGTTCGCCACCATTGGGCGCGGGCTACAACTACGCGACGGCTTTCGAGATCAACCTCAAGGTCAAAGAACTGTGCTATATCACCGGCGACGCCTACAGTGAGGCCGATTTCCGGCATGGGCCGATCGCGGTCATTCATCCCGGCTTCCCGGTGATCGTCGTCGCGCCCGCCGGTAAAACACTGCCCGCTATGCTCGATCTGCTGGACAAGCTGACGAGAAGCGCGCCGAGCTGCTGGTGATCTCAAACGACGAGGCAGCCTTCGCGCACGCGCGCATCGCCATGCGCCTGCCCACCGCTATGCCGGAATGGCTGACGCCGATTGTCGGGGTGATCCACGGGCAGGTGTTCGCCATGCGGCTGGCGATCGTCAGGGCCACGAAGTCGATCACCCGCGCGGCCTGACCAAAGTTACGGTCACGCGCTGACGGCTGGCATGTTATTTCAGGAGAATGGGTTATGACACAGGCGTTTACTCTTGTCGCTCCCCGTTTTGTCCCGCCGCTCGATCCCGGTTTCCGCCCAGCGGCGCTCGCTAACCGTGCCTTTCGCCGCGAGGTCGAGCAATCCGGCGTGGGCGTGCCGCTGATGCTTCGGCCTGGAACGGGTCGGAGGCTCGCTGTCCCGCTATGAAACCGTTGTATTTCCGGACGGCCATCCGCGCGCCGAAGCCAATAAATTCTATGCGGAACGGCTCGTCAAGTTCCTGCTGTGGCAGCGCGGCGGTTGGAAAGTCTATGTGGGCGGGCCGCGTTCGGTGGGCGAGCATATACAGCAGGTCTATGCCGCGCATGGCGCGCGCGCATTCGATTACGCTTTCATGGGCGAGAAAATCTACCAGCAGCCGTTCACTGTCGTGGCGTGCGCGGCGGGCGAGGTCCCGCCCGGAGCACGAAAGCGAGAAAGCGCTGGGACGCCACCTGGACGGATGCCGCATCGGGTTCGATCTCGGCGCATCGGACCTCAAAGTCTCGGCGGTGATCGACGGCGAACGCCGTTTTCAGCACGGAGATCGTGTGGGAGCCGCGCCAGCAGACTGATCCCCAATACCATTACGACAAGATTCTGGCGGCGCTGCAACTGGCCGCCTCCAAGCTGCCGCGCGTGGACGCTATCGGCGGCAGCTCGGCGGGCGTGTATCGTCAACAACCGCCCGATGGTTGCATCCCTGTTTCGGGGCATTCCCGCCGATCGCTTCGACGGGGTGCGCAGCCTGTTCGAGCGCGTCCGCGAGGCGATGGGCGGCATACCGCTGGACGTGATCAACGATGGCGAAGTGACCGCGCTGGCCGGGTCGATGTCGCTGGAAGATGACAGCATCCTCGGGGTGGCGATGGGATCGAGCGAGGCGGCGGGCTACGTGACGCCGCAGGGCAACATCACCGACTGGCTGAACGAGCTGGCTTTCGCGCCCGTCGATTACCAGCCTGACGCCCCCGCCGACGAGTGGAGCGGCGATCAGGGCGTCGGCGCGCTCTATTTTTCGCAGCAGGCGGTCTTCCGGCTGGCTCCCAAAGCCGGGATCACACTGCCGGCCGGCGTCACGGACGCGGAACGGCTCAAAGCGGTGCAGGCGCTGCTCGAAGACGGGCACGCGGGCGCGCTGGACATCTGGCGCAGCATGGGCGTCTACCTGGGTTACGCGCTGGCCCATTACGCGGACTTTTATGCGCTCAAGCATGTGCTGATCCTGGGGCGATGCACGTCGGGCCGGGGCGGCACCCTGATTCTGGACGGGGCGAACGAAGTGCTCCAGGCGGAATTTCCCGATCTCGCCGCGCGGCTGAACATCCAACTGCCGGACGAGAAAAGCCGCCGCGTGGGCCAGTCGATCGCCGCCGCGAGTTTGCCCGTGTTGGAGTAGGTTTTCACTGTCCGCTGATTGCTGTTTGCTCAGGAGTGTGAACTATGCAGTTTAAATTAGCTACAGCGCAGGTGTTCGTCCCGGACGGACTGCCCGCCGAAGACGCGCTGGCGCGGACGACCCACATGGCGATCTCCGCCCACCAGGACGACCTCGAAATCATGGCGATGGACGGCATCGCCCAGTGTTTCCAGCAGGCCGATCGCTGGTTCACGGGCGTCGTGGTCACCAACGGCGCGGGATCGCCGCGTGCCGATCTGTATGCCGATTACAGCGACGCGCAAATGATGGCCGTGCGCGTCATCGAACAGAAGAAAGCCGCCGTCGTCGGCGAATATTCGGCTCAGATCCTGCTCGATTATCCCAGCTCCGCCGTGAAAAGCGCCGCCAATACGGACCCGGTCGACGATCTCGCGCAGTTGTTCCGGCTGGCGCGCCCCCAGGTCGTGTATACGCACAACCTGGCCGACAAACACCCGACTCACATCGGCGTCGCGGTCAAGACGATTGCTGCGCTGCGCAGTCTGCCCGCCGACCTCCGCCCGCAGCGCCTGTACGGCTGCGAGGTGTGGCGCGATCTCGACTGGATGCTGGACAGCGACAAGGTGGCTTTTGACCTGACCGCCCACGAAAATCTGCAAATGGCGCTGCTCGGCGTGTTCGATTCGCAGATCAGCGGCGGCAAACGCTACGACCTCGCTACGCTGGGACGTCGCCGCGCGCACGCGACCTACCATACCTCGCACGCCACCGACGTGACGACTGGCCTCAGCTTTGGGATGGACCTCACCCCGTTGATCGCCGATCCGATGCTCGATATCATCGCCTACGTGCAGTCCTTCATCGACCGTTTCGCGCAGGATGTGCAGGGCCTGATCGGCGGCGTGCTGTAAGGTGCTCGGCGCGAGGCGTTACGGCCAGGGTTCTGCGTCATTACCTCTCGGACCGGATCACACAACTGTGGTCCGGTCTGGTTGTTATATTCCCTGTTTCGTGTACTACTTGCGTACATAGAGAAATAGTCAGTGTTTTAAGTAATTAATAGATACATTCGTAAAAAGAGATGACAAATAAAGTAGAAACGAGTATACTAAAATCGAGTCGCGGAATGCCACGGCAAAGAAGCTGTCGGTTCTCCCGTGAAACCGGCATAAGGGAGGACTGTAGGATAATATGACGATAGCGCTGCAGACCCTCATCGTCGGCCCGGCTGCGCGTGATCTCGACACGCTGAACACTTATCTACAATTCTTCGGTTACACAGCCACCTGGCGTACAGCCGTCGATAAAGCCAGCTTTCTGGACGCGCTCGGCCCTGATCTGGATGTTGTTATTGCCCGCTACAGCACCGAGGGGTTCGCCACTGCTGAGGCGCTGGATCTGCTGGTCGGCATGGGCAGTGATATTCCCTTTGTCGTGTTTGACGGTCCCCCCGACGAACAAGAAGCCGCCGCCTGGATGAAGCGTGGCGCGATCGATTACATCATCGTCGATCGCGTGTCGCGCCTGGGACGATCGATCGTGCGCGCGCTGGAAGACAAACGCGCCCGCACGGCGCTGCTGCGCGCTGACGATCACCTGCGTCGCATCAACCGGGCATATCGTACGCTTAGCGAATGCAATCAAGTGCTTGTGCGTACGGACGACGAGTTGCGCATGCTGCGTGAAGTGTGTCGCATTCTCGTTGAATTCGGCGAATACAAGTTGGCCGCTGTCGGGTTCGTCGAGCATGACGAGGCCAAGACGATCCGCCCGGTGGCGTATGCGGGTGACCCGGGAGACTATATCGAGGATCTCCACCTGTCGTGGAACGAACTTGTTGACGACGGACGTGGACCGGCAGGCGTGGCAGTGCGATCCGGACGACCGATCATCATCCGCGATATTGCCGGCAGCTCTGTGCCGGAGTTGCTGCGTGAGAAGGCATATTCGTACGGGCTCAAGTCTGTCATTGTTCTGCCCTTGACTGACCAGGAACAGGTGTTTGGCCTGTTGGGTCTATATTCCACGGCGGTTGAAGCTTTTGACGACGACGAAGTCGCCCTGCTAACGGAATTGGCGGATGATCTAGGGTACGGCATCAGCGCGCTGCGCACCCGTCACGAACGTCAGCGCGTGGAAACCGCCCTGCGAGCGAGCGAGGAGAAATACCGTCTTCTGGCTGAAACAGCCCATGATATCATCTTCATTCACGCGATGGATGGCCGCATCCTGTATGTGAACCGTGCGGGTCTGGAGTTCATGGGCTATCGCGAAGAGGATGTCCTGTCGAAAAATGTTTTGGATCTGATCCCGCAGGACGCCCTAGAAGAAGTGCTCCAGCGCAAGGAGCAGCGCGTCGGGGGCGATTATGGTCCGTTCATTTACGAAACGGTGTACTTGAACGCGGCTGGCGAGCGCGTCCCCGTGGAAGTCAATTCGGCGCCCATTCTAAAAGATGGCCAACCCGAGGCGATTCTGATTGTGGCCCGCGACATCTCCGCGCGTAAACGGGCCGAGGCCGCTCTACGCGAAAGCGAGCTTCGCTACCGCGAACTGTTCGAAGGAATCGACGACGTTATCTATGTTCACGATCAAGACGGTCATATTCTCGATGTGAACGAGTCGGCATCCCGCGTATTGGGCTACACGCGCGATGAGTTCCTGGCGATGAAGGTGACCGACCTCGACGTGCCGGATTACGCAGTGGGCTTCAAAGAACGGCTGGCCAGCCAGCTCGAACACGGGGGTTTGAGCAACATTCGCGGGGCGCAGATCACTAAAGATGGGCGGCGCATCGAGATCGATGTGAATAGCAAAGCGATCACCTATCAGGGCCGACCCGCCGTGTTGGCCCTGGTGCGCGATATCACCGCGCGACGGGCCACCGAACGAGCCCTGTCCGAAAGCGAAGCCCGCTATCGCGAATTGTTCGAAGGCGTCGTAGACCCCGTGTATGTCCACGATGAAAAGGCCAATATCCTGGACGTCAACGAGGCGGCCTGTACCATTTTGGGCTACAGCCGCGCCGACCTGCTGGCTATGAAGGTGACCGATCTCGACGCACCGGGTTACTCGGAGGGTTTTCAAGAGCGGCTGGCTCAGCAGTTTGAGACTGGCGGATTACGGAATATCCGTGGAGCACAGATCGCCAAAGATGGGCGGCGCATCGAGATCGAGTCCAACAGCTCGGTGATTTTGTACAAAGGTCAAAAAGCCGTGCTGTCTGTCGCGCGCGATATCACCGAACAAAGCGCTACCGAAGACGCCTTGCGCGAAGCAGAGGCATTGTTCCGGTCCTTGTTCGAAAACGCGGCCGTCGGCGTGAAAATCTCCGACCGCGACGGACATATCGTGCATGTGAACGACGCGGACTGCCGTTTCTTAGGCTATTCACGCGAGGAGATCATCGGCAAGCATTTCACCGATTACACTTATTCTGAGGATGGTGTGATCGGGCTAGGGCTGTATCGCGATCTCTTTGGCGGGACGATCAAGCACTACAACTACGATAAGCGTTATATCCGCAAAGATGGGCGGATCGTGTGGGGACGGCTGAGCGCGTCGCTCCTGCCGGAGGCTTCCGGCGAACCCAAGTACGCGATCGTGATCTGCGAAGACATCACCGAGCGCAAACGCGCCGAAGATGCGGAGTCCGACCAGCGCAAGTTGGCCGAGGCGCTCAGCGATACGGCGGCGGTGCTCAACAGCACGCTTGATCTCAATACAGTGCTCGATGCCGTGTTGGAAAGCGTGGGACGTGTCGTGCCCCACGACGCGGCGAATATCATGTTGATCGCAGACGATCGGCTGCACGTGGCACGCCATCACGGGTATGCCGAGCGCGGTTTGCAGAACTGGATCGAGTCGATCACGTGGCCGGTGAGCGAGGTGGCGAACCTGAGAGAAGTGGTGCACACCGGACAGCCGATCGCCATCGGCGATGTTCACACTTACTCCGAATGGCTCGAGGTGCCCGAATCCCGTTGGGTAGGCTCCTTTGCCAGTGCGCCGATCATGTCCGAAGGGCAGGTCATCGGCTTTTTAAACCTGGACAGTGAGACGCCGGGGTTTTACTCGCATGTCCATGCGATCCGGCTCCAGGCGTTCGCCAACCAGGTATCACTCGCGATTCGCAACGCGCAGTTGTACAGCGCCGTGCAGCAGCACGCCAGCGAGATGGAACAGCGCGTCACCGAGCGCACGCGCGAATTGAGCGACAGTGAGGCCCGTTATCGCGCTATTGTCGAAGATCAGACCGAACTGATCTGCCGGTTTTTGCCCGACGGCACGCTCACTTACGTTAATCCGGCCATGTGTCGTTTTTTGGACAGCTCGCCTGAAAGAATGATTCAGCACCAAATCTGGCAACTTCTCAGCGAGGATGAGACGACGCGCTTCAGGCCCCTGGTTGAGGCGCTGACGCTCGATAATCCGAGTGTCACCGTTGAGCACAACCTGGATATGCCCGGCAGCGTGCGCTGGCTGGAATGGCGGGGCCGCCTGATCCTCGATTCGGAAGATTGCCCGGCGGAGATTCAGGCCGTGGGCCGCGACATCACCGAGCGTAAGCGCGCCGAAGAGATGTTGCACAAAGCATTGGAGCGCGAAATCGATCTGAACGAGCTGAAATCGCGCTTCGTGTCGCTCGTCTCGCACGAGTTCCGCACACCGTTGGCCGTCCTCCAGATGAAAACCGACATCCTGAAGCATTATCGTGACCGGCTGTCGGAAACTGAGCAGGCAGATTATATTGACAGCTTCCAGGTCTTCATTCGGCGCATGACCGATCTGCTGGACGGCGTGCTGACGCTCAACCGGGCCGAGATGGGCCGCCTGCAATTCAACCCGATTTCGATCGATCTGGTGCCGTTTGCTCAGGCCATCGTGGATGAAATCCGCACCACGTCCGACCCGTCGCTGTGTTTCGAGTTCTCGTCTCAGGACGCGTGCATCATCGAGGGCGATAAGCAGCTTTTGCGCTCCATTATGACCAATCTCGTAAGCAACGCCGCCAAGTATTCGCGCCCGGACGGAGAAGTCCGTGTGATTTTGTCATGCTGTGAGGACAACGATTACGTGACGCTGAATGTGTCGGACCAGGGCATCGGTATTCCCGAAACCGATCAGGCTCACCTGTTTGATATGTTCCACCGCGCGCACAACGTGGGGGGCATCGCCGGGACCGGCCTGGGGCTGGCCATTACGCGCCAGTGTGTCGAACGGCACGGCGGGACGATCACCTTCGAAAGCATCGAGGGCGAAGGGACCACCTTCAGCGTGACGCTGCCGTGTCGCGCTGGAAATTAGAAGTCGGGAAGCCGGGGTACGGTCGCGTTAGCGGCGGGCATGACGCCGATGCGCGCGCCTGCGGGTAAATCGGGCAGCACGACGCTGAGCGCTTCGTCCAGGCTGCGCGCCGGTTCCAGCAGCAGCCCGTGTACCCGCTCCGGTGCCATCTCCGAAAGCAGCACTACCCGGCGCAGACGCACTGCGTCCCGCGCGATTTGAAATGCCTTGTGTGGCCCCAACCGGAATTCCTCATGAGCGAAGCGTGCCACGACCGCCGCTTGCGACTCCATGCCCTGGATCCAGGCATCATAGCCCGCGCTGCCGGTGCCTTCCGGACAGGCCGCCGCGACGATCACCGCGCCGCCATCGCGGGTGATGCGCGCCGCGTGAGCCAGCGCTTTCTGCCCCTGGTAGAGGTTGATATCCTTCGGATGGCCGCCCGGGGATGCGATCACCAGGTCGAATGGCGCGGAGACCGGCACTTCGACCAGCGCGCGCACCAGCGGAATCCCCGCCTGCATGATGGCCAGCGGATCCCCGGCCAGCACGTGCACGATCTGTTTGTGCGCGTTGAGCACGACATTCAGCGCGAGAGGGATGCCGAACAGCCGCCCGATGTCCTCGACATCCTGGCGTGCGGGGTTGTCGTCGTAGCGCCCCGCATCCGAGCGCGGATCGATCATCAGCGCGTGGTTGTGCGTGATGGTCGCTCGCCCGGCCAACCCGATCGCCGCCCCCTTGACTCCGCCTGAAAAGCCCATGAACTGGTGAGCTTCCAGGTTGCCCACCACCACGCGCAGATCGGCGTCGATAAAAGCGCGGTTGGCCCAGACCGGCGTGCCACGCGGCGTGGTGCCCAGGTGAACGAGCTGCGCGGCGTCGTCGCAGTTGTGCGATCGGACCGGGTAACGCGCCAGTACATCGGCGGGCAGCACTTTGGCGAATTCGGCGGGCGTCATCGGCGCGTGCGTCCCGGTCGCGATCAGCAGTGTGATCGCTTCGGGAGCCAGCCCGCCCTGTTCTAGCCAGTCCAGCAATACGACCAGCGCCGCGTGCGGAACCGGGCGCGTCTTGTCGCTGATGGCGACCGCCGCCGAGCGCGCATCCGCCCGCACGGCCCGCGCCAGCCTAACCGGATTCGCCAGGGCCGCGCGGGTCAGACCCGGCACATCCGGCGCGGGATCGGCGGCTTGTGGCGCGATCACCTCGACGGTGTAGGCATCCGGCAGGGTGAGGTTCAGGGTGGTTTTGCCGTACGGCAGGGGGATAGTGGGCATGGTGCGCAGGTCTCCCGATCAGGACGGGCGGTGAGAGTCGTCGGGTTTGCCCCACCCCTCCGCCCTGCGGGCGGCTTCCCCTCTTTACTGCGTGGGGAGGAGGTTGGGGGTGGGGCTAAAGAGCTAGATGCTCACGCCAATGCGGTGAATGGCGAAGCTGTTGTCGTCCATCAGAACTTCGGACTTGGTCAGGCGTCCGCTGGCGACGGCGATCACTTCGTCGAACACCATCTGGCCAGCTTCTTCGATCGTCATTTCGCCGCGCAGGACCGCGTTGGCGTTCAGCTCGACGGTGTCTTTCATCAGCTCATAGGACTGCGCGTTGCCGGTGATCTTGATGGTCGGCATGATCGGGTGCGACGAGGTGTGTCCGCCGCCCGACGAGAAGACCAACACCTGACAGCCTGCCGCCGCCATGCTGCTGATCGATTCCGCGCCGTGACCGGGACCGTACATCACATACAGACCGGATTCGGCGGCGGGACGGTCGGCGATGTCGAGATAGCCCACGACCTTGGCGTTGCCGCCCTTCTTGACCGCGCCCATCGATTTTTCTTCGATGGTAGTCAGGCCGCCGACCATATTGTCACCGGTCGGCTGCGAGCCGCGAATGTCTTCGCCGCTGGCCAGCGCGCGCGCTTCCATGTGTTGCACGCCCGCCAGAATCTGCTCGGCGATTTCGGGCGTCGCGGCCCGGCTGGTGAGCCACGTTTCGCAGCCCATCCACTCGGTGCATTCGGCCAGGATGGCGCGTCCGCCCTGGGCGATGACCATCTCGCTGCACGCGCCGGTGGCCGGGTTGCTGGCCAGTCCGGACGTTGTGTCCGACGTGCCGCACTCGGTGCCAAACAGCAGTTTGGACACTGGCGCCGGTTCGCGCCGCAGATCGCTGAGCGCGCGCGAATAATCGGCGGCGTAGTGCAGCGCTTTCTCAAGCGCGGCGATCATGCCACCCGAGCTCCGGATATTCACCGTGGCAACCGGCTTGCCGGTGGCGCTCTGGATGTCGTGCGCCAGATCTTCGGCGGTCATGCCTTCTTCGCGGAAGTGATCGATCACCACTACCGCGCCCACGTTTGGATTGATGCCCGTGTTGCCCAGAAAACGGCGCGTCATGCGCAGATCAGGGGCGACCTGGCAGCGGCCCAACGGATGCGTGATCGACACGGTCCCGCGAACCATGCTAGCGACTTTGTCGCAGACTTTGTTGGCGTACACCGTGCCCGACATGATCAGGACATGATTGCGCGCGCCGACCGATCCATCCGGACGAACGTATCCCCAAAATTCGGTCATTTCTGCTCGCTCCTGTTATGCCTGCTGGGCTGCTTTGTCGCCGCGCCCGCGATTGCTTTCGACGTTATGAACGTGGACGTGATCGCCCGCTTTGATGTCGCTCAAGGCACTGCCAATGCTGAGGCCGTACTTGGTGACCTGCGCGCCCTTGGGAATATCCACCAGCGCGATCTTGTGCCCGAAGGGAATATCCGCGCGGGCAACGACCGTCACATCCGTGACGCGCCCATTGGTGCCAACCGTCTCGCCCGTCTGGACTGGATCGGTGACGGCGGTCCCGACATTGTCGATCTTTTCGATGACAAACACCTTTTTCATAGTCGCAAAGGCTCCTTGCTCTGCCACGCACAGGGCCGCTTAAGGGCCGGCCCCGCTAATACCCAACGATCATTCCCCGGCAGTTGTTAACCCCACCCTCGACCTTTCCACTACGTGGTGGAGAAGGGCGACGGTCGCCGGTTGAATCCCCGCTCCATACCATGGGGAGGGGCTGTAATCGACCCTACTCGTATTGCGTCTTATCCCAGAAGTCCTGGAATTTGCCCAGACCCACGGCGGTATACGGGTGATCGAAGGCTTCCTGATACACCGAGAAACCGGCGGTCACGATATCCGCGCCCGCGACGGCAGCGTCGACGATCTGGCGACCGTTACGCACGGCGGCGACCAGTACTTCGGTGTCGAACATGAAGTTGTCGCGGATGGCGACGATTTCTTCGATCATCGTGCGGACTTCTTCCCCGTTGGATTCTTTCCAACCGATGAAGGGCGAGACGTAGAACGCGCCCATACGCATCGCCTGGAGCGCCTGCGCCGGAGAGAAGACCAGTGTCAGATTGGTGCGGATGTCCTGCTTGTCCAGCAGGGCGACGGCCTGGAAGCCCGCCTCGGTCGCGGGCAGCTTGACCACGAAATTGGGACTGAGCGCGGCCAGCTTCAGACCTTCCGCGACCATGTCTGCGGCGCGGGTATGGTGCGGGTTGACTTCGACCGAAACGGTCTTGTCCGTGCCTTCGAACAACACCGCGATCTCTTTGATCACGGTCAAAAACGGCTTGCCGGATACCTGGACGTGGCGCGGGTTGGTCGTCACGCCGTCGAAGTTCCAGACGGTGAGCGCATGCTCGATCTCATGGACGTGTGCGCTGTCGAGAAAGAATTTCATCGTGCTTGTTGTCCTTTACCCTCTCGCCGCTGCGAGAGCGCCTCATAACGTTGCGAATCTATGGACCACTGGCGCGGCGCGCATTATCCCGCGCCGCCATCCAGATTGATCACCATCAGCTTCATTTCGGTCATTTCTTCGATGGCATAGCGCGGACCTTCGCGCCCCACGCCGGATCCCTTGACGCCGCCATACGGCATCTGGTCCACGCGGAAGGTGGATACGTCGTTGATCTGCAAGCCGCCCACCTGGACTTCTTCGAAGGCGTGCATGATGCGGTTGACGTTCTGCGTGAAGACGCCCGACTGCAAGCCGTAATCGGTATCGTTCGCCAGCCGGATCGCCTCGTCGAAGTCGTCATAGGCGGTCACGGTGATGACCGGCGCGAAGATTTCCTCGCGGTTGACGCGCATATCGGGCCGCGTGTTGCCGAGCACGGTCGGGGCGAACATCGTTCCGTCACATGTTCCACCGAGCAGCACTTGCGCGCCGCTGGCGATGGCTTCCTGCATGGTGGCGAAAGCGGTCGCTGCCGCGCGCTCATCGATCATCGGGCCGACGTCGACCGCCGGGTCGCGCGGGTCGCCGACCTTCAGCGCGTTGATGCGGTCCAGCAGCTTTTCGAGTGTTTCGTTGTAGATTGGGCGGTGCAGCAAAACACGTTGCACGGAGATGCAGTTTTGCCCGGCATTGGTGAAGCCGCCGACCGCGATACGGCTGACCGCGTAATCGATCCTGGCGTCTTCGTGGACGATGGCCGCCGCGTTGCCGCCCAGCTCCAGCCCGACGCGCTTACGGCCCGCCACGCTCTTGAGGTGCCAGCCGACCTCCGAGCTGCCCGTAAACGTGAAATAGGCGATGCGCGGGTCTTTGACCAGCCATTCGGCGCGGCTGCCGGGGCACACCACGTAGCTCAGCGCTTCCGGCGGGTACCCGGCTGCGAGCGTCATCTCGGCCAGGATCGCGCCGGAAAGCGGCGTCGCGCTGGCGGGCTTGAGGATGAACGAATTGCCCGCCGCGATGGCCGGGGCCAGCTTATGGCAGGCCAGGTTGAGCGGGTAATTGAACGGCGCGATACCCAGCACCGGACCCAACGGCAAATGCCGGACCATCGCCTGGCGGCGCTCGCCCGCGACGGTCCAGTCCATTGGGACCAGTTCGCCGGTGACGCGCTTGGCTTCTTCGGCGGCGACGCGCACCGTCTCGATCGCGCGTCCGGTTTCGCCCTGGGCCACTTTGCGCGCCTTGCCGCCCTCGATGATCAGCGCCTCGACCAGCTCGTCATAGCGCTGTTCCATCTGCGCCACAAGCTTGTACAGAATCGCCGAGCGGGCATGCGCGGGCAGCTTGCGTGTGATCTCAAACCCGCGCTGCGCGGCGGCGACGGCGTCTTCCAGGTCTTGATCGGTCGCCTGGCACACTTGCGCCACGACTTCGCCGGTAAACGGAAAACGCACGTCGAGAATATTGGAGCTTGTGCGCCATTCTCCACCAATCAAAAACGGTCGTGGGTCAGACATGAACACTCTCCTGTGAAGATAGCGATCAGCTTTCAGGGTTCAACAGTCAGCGATCAGTGCCCGGCTACAGCCGCAGCACGGGCAGATCGAGGTGCTTGGCCAGCGCCAGCAGCACGTCCATGTGATCGCCGTACGTCAGCGCGACGTGATGTTCCAAGCCTTCGGACAACAGCGTGTCGAGCACGTCCCCGGCGGGCCGCTCGAAGCGGATCACGCCCGACGTGCCGCCAAAGCTGATCGGCGCGCGCTGCATCTCGCCGCGCCCGATCACCAGCCGGAACTCGCCGCTGGCTTCGCTCAGGCGGGCGATGGTCACCGGGCCGGGCTTGAGCGGAAACTCCATCAGCAGCGGCTTCTGGCGGTTGGAATGCACCGTCGCGCGCGGCCTGACGTCGGGATCGGCCATGCTCATTGGTGCTTTGCCGCAGTGCCACAGCACCGCTGTGTCCTGCTCGCAGGTCGAACGACACCAGGTCGGCGTCGAAGGCGACGTCGCCGCTGATCCACTGCAAAATGAGCTGCGTGATCGCGCCGTTGACGTCGGTCTCGCAGGCGGCGGGCATCTTTTCCTCGTTGAGCATCGACAGCGCCCCGCAGGCCGCGCAGCCCATTTCGGTGAAGAACTGCGGCCAGCAGCGCACGGCGAACGCGGTCAGGCGCTCGCGGCGGGCGATGTCACGCAGGGCGGCGTAACTCGCCAGTGTCCCATTGAGCGCGCTTTGATCGACTTCATCCAACCCGTCGATCTGTTGGCTGAGCGTGTCGCGCAGCGCGTTGACCCGCGCAGGATCGGTGCTGCGCGCTTCCGCGAACACATTATCCAGATCCAGCGGCACCACTTTGATCCCAAAGCGCGCCTTGAGCAGCGCCGGGTGCGGGATGCACGTCTCGAAGCCATCGGGAGGCTTGCCCACCTGCCCGACGTAGGTGTGGCGCAGCATGCGGCGCACGCGCCCCGCCGCCGCCAATGTCCGCATACGATCCGGGACGCCAGGATCATCGGCGGGGGCGTAGATCGATTCGAAATGCTGTTTGGCACGCGTCAGGGCGTGCCCGGCCAGGGTGATGCCGCACAGGGCGTTTAGCCGCAGCCGCCCGCCGGTGGGCGCTTCGGGGATGGCCCACAGGACCAGCGGCGTGTTGATGGGTTTGGCGATACGCATCACCATCGTGCTGTCGGCGAACGTCGCCTGAAAGACGACCATCAGGTCGGGCTTGTTGGCGACCAGCGGCTTGAGCGCCGCCTCGATTTGCTCGACGGTCGTCACCAGCCCCTCCGGCCCCGCCAGCGCAAATCCGCCAGCTTCCAGGTGGGCGCGCGCGCGGGCCGTGACTTCTTCGGCCAGCGGAATGTCGAACGTGGTGCGGGCGATCGAGATGAACCCCAGTCGGAGTTGTGGCTGTACCATTAGAAGGGTGCCTCGCTTTGCTCGTAGAAAAACGCATCCAGCGCCAGCGCCGCCGCGCCGATCACGCCTGCCTCCGCGCCGAAAGTCGGCGTTTGGAGCCGGACGCGCTTACCCAACCCGGCGAAAGCGCGCTGGCGCAGCGTTTCTGTGACGATAGGAAATAGGAGATCATCGGCCTGGGCGAACAGCCCACCGAGAATGATCAACTCCGGGCTGAGGGTGTTGACCAGATTGGCCAGCCCAATGCCCATGTAGCGCGCCCGGTCTTCGAGCATAGCGTTGGTGGCGGGGTCACCCGCGTAGGCCGCGCTGAATACGCGCTCGATCGGCGTGCCATCGTTTTGGGCGAGGTGACGGGCCAACAGGCCGTTCGGTTCGCGGGCGGCGATGTCGTGCGCCAGCTTTAAAATGACCGGCTCGGATACGAGCGTTTCGAGGCAGCCGGTGTTGCCGCAGCGGCACGGCTCGCCGCGATCGGCCAGGATCGTGATGTGCCCGATCTCGCCCGCTCCGGCTCCGCCCCGGTACAACTGCCCGCCTAATACGAACCCGGCCCCGACGCCGATCCGTGCGTACACGTAGGCCAGGACATACACGTCCTTGCCCGCGCCGAACAGCGTTTCGGCCAGAGCCATCGCTCGCACGTTGTTATCCACGAAGACGGGTAGACGCACATGCCGGGCCAGCACATCGCGGATCGGCACATCGCGCCAGTTGAGATTAGGAGCCAATACGTTGACGCCGGTCTGCAAATCCACCAACCCCGACGCCCCGACTCCAACGCCCACGATCTGCGTGCGGTTGATGCCGCTGGACGCGATGCAGGATTCGACCATGCCGCCGATGTCGGCTAGCACGTCCTCGGCGGGCCGGTCGACGGCGTGCTCCAGCGCCAGGGGATCGCACACCGGGCGCGCGTAGAGATCGGTCACGGCAACCCGCACGCTGCCCACGCCGATGTGTATGCCGATGGCATAACGTGCGTCAGGCACGAGCCGCAGCGCTACACGGGGACGTCCCACGTTGCGCCGTTGGGCCAGCGGTTCGGTGCCATCTTCGGCGACGACGCCCGCGCCCAGCAGCTCGGCGATCAGATTGGTGACAGTCGTGGTGGAAAGGCCGGTCAGTTCCGCGATGCGCACGCGTGACACGGGTTCGTGCCACAGCAAACTGAGCAGCACCGCCCGCAGGTTATGCGATTTGATGGCACTTGAACTGCTGCCGATCAGGGAACGCCGAATGTTCATCAGAAGATCCAAATTAATTAAGCAAACTGAAAAATTAAAAGGTTAAATTCACTATACCCCATTTGGATCGGATGTCAAGATGGGTCTCCGCTGGTGCAAAAATCGTTTCACCGCAGAGGACACAAAGGACGCAGAGAAAGACGAAAAGGGGGAATGCTCGTTTCTCTTTGCTTTTCCTCCGCGCTCTCTGCGAACTCTGCGGTGATACTTTTTAGGCGAACTGCGGCAGATATTGCGCGAAATCCTTAATGAAGTCGTTCAGGATCGCGCGGGCCGTGTCCAGATCGCCCACCATCGGGTCGAGCAGCAGGGCTTGCAGCGCCAACTGGCGGTCGCCGGTTACGGCAGCATCTACGACCAGTGAGGCGTTTTCAAGCTCGCGGTGGCACATGGCTGTGATTCCGGGCGGCAGCGCCGGGAAGCTCTGTCCCTGGAAGCCATACGCGGAAATGGTGCCGGGCACCTCGACGATCGCGTTTTCCGGCAGGCCGGGAATGTAACCCTGGTTGGGCAGGTTGAGCTGCTGGTGATAGTGGTTGTTATTGCTCATCACCCCGTCGATCATTTCCGGGATGCCTTCGTCCAGCATGTTATGTCGCCACACGTCGCGCAGATCGTCCACATCGCGATCGCCGCGCACGATGGCTTCGGCCAGGGCTTTGCGGTCAGCGCGGCGCTTCCGGTTGCCGTCCCAGCTTTGCAGAGTCAGGTGAAATTTCTCCCACGGCTTGGCGACCGGGTCGGAGACGAAAGGCAGGAACTCGCACAGGTGCGCGTCACCCGCCGTCGGAACCAGCCCGAAGATCTCGAACACCTCGCGCGAGAGCGGCTCGAAATCGCGCCGGTAATGGTGGAGCCAGCGATCGCGCACTTCGGGGTAGAGATCTTCGCCCGTTTCTTTGTCGCGAATATCGAGCATCCACGAGAAATGATTGATTCCGGCCGCCCGGATGCTGAGCCGCTGCACCGCCTGCCGCGCCACCGGGATGAAGTTGGGCATGTTGTCGGCGTTGGTGTGCAGGTGGAAATGGTTCGGCAGCGGGATGTCGAAGCGATCGGCCAGGATCGCGCCGACCAGCGCGTAGCCCCACAGCAGTTGGTGACATAGCCCCACCACTTTGACCCGGCTGTAGCGGTGGATCGCCAATGTGGTCCGGATCAGCGGGTTGACCAGGTTGAGGTAGTAGGCGTCGGGACACAGGTCTTCCATGTCGTGCGCGATGTCGAGCAGCAGCGGGATGCCGCGCGCCGCGTGCGCAAACGCGCCGGGGCCGCCGTTTTCGGCGTAGGGTTGGTGGACGCCGTGTCGCAGTGGGATGCGCCAGTCCTGTTCCCAGACTTCTTCGCGCGGCCCGACCTGCACCGAGACGATCACGAAGTCCGCGCCGGGCAGCAGGTCGCGCCGCTCGGTGGAACTGGTGATCGTGATGTTGGAATCCCATGCTTCGTTCATTTTGTGGGCCAACGCCGTGACGGTCTTCAATCCCTGTGCATCGATGTCACACAGCCCGATTTCCGCGCCGCGCAGGCGCGCGCTTTGCATCATGGTGGACAGCGCGCCCAGCCCAAAAATCGCGCTGCCCGCGCCCAACACAACAATTTTCGGTGATTTTTTCGCCATAGGATTTAGTCCTCAAGAGAGTACAACCAGAGCGGTAAAGGCCATCTGGCCCAGCGCGACCCGTGCTCACGGAAAAAGCCCTGACTGATCAGCAGTGAATCTGACCAATAGTCTCAGATTCTTTTAATTAATTTCAGGGATTAATTAATTATGATTGTAGCGTGTTGCCCAGGAAAGTCAAGCGATTGGGCGGGGTGTTTCGGATTTTGAGATCGAGTTACAGCGCGTGGCGCGCGTTCAAAACATGGAAAGCTGCCCACTGCTGTCCACGGAGCCAAAATCGTCGTCCTCGGCGTAATCGTCTTCTTCGTCTGAAGAGGAAGAAGCGGCGGGTGGTTCGCCCACCGCTGCACTATCCTCGTCCTGACCCGCTTCGAATGCGTCGAAGTCGTCTTCGTCTGTCTCTGAGACAGGCGCGGCATTGGGATCCAGCGGTCCGAGTTTGTCGGCCTCGTCGTACAGCACGGCGAAATCGTCCTCGGTCAGACCGGTTTGCAGCAGGACCTCGCGCAGCGTCGGCTCGGTGATGTGATCGCCGATGCGGAGCACGTACACAAAGTGTGCGCGCAGGCAGTCTTGCCAGTGATCAAAAAATACGTTGCCGGAAGTTGTTTTGGGTGTCATTGGTCCAGCGATCAGCGATCAGGTGACAGCGAACAGTGAAACGATCGGTCGGTTCACACCAACCCGAGCCGCCAATCAGCCTTGCAGCCGTTCGACGCCGCTGCCGGCTGCCGCCTGGCAGACGTACAACTGCGCCGTGAGGCCGCTTTGCGCGTTGTAGGCGGGTTCGACGGCCTTCACAAACTCGTCGACTGCCTCGGTGCGGACCAGCGCCACCGCGCATCCGCCAAAGCCGGCGCCGGTCATGCGCGCGCCGATGCAGCCCGGCTGCGCGTTCGCCAGCTCGCACATAATGTCCAGCTCGCGACAGCTCACTTCGTAATCGTCGCGCAGGCTGGCGTGACTGTCTCTGAGCGCTTGCCCGACCGAGACCAGGCTGCGCGCCTGGAAAAAAACTACGGTCGCTTGCACGCGCCGATTCTCACTGATGATGTGCTTAGCGCGGCGGTACAGCAGATCGTCTAGTTTATCTTTGGCCGCTTCAAGCTCGATCATACCCGCGTCGCGCAAGGCCGCCACGCCGAGTTTTTCGGCGGCAGCTTCGCACTGCTCGCGCCGCAGCGCATATTCGGAATCCACCAGCCCGCGCCGCTTGCCCGTATCCATGATGACGATACTCACCCCGTCCGGAATCGGGATGGTGCGCGTTTCCAGGCTGCGACAGTCGATCATCAGGGCATGACCGGCCTTGCCCAGCGCGGACGCCATCTGATCCATGACGCCGCACGGCATGCCGATGAACTGGTGCTCGACTTCGACGCCCGCCAGCGCCTTTTCGACCTGGGTCAGCTCGTCACCGGCCAGCGCCAGTCCTAATTCGAGCATCACGACTTCGACCGCCGCCGATGAAGACAACCCCGCACCGACCGGAATATTCCCCCCGATCACGGCATCGAAGCCGGGCAGCGTGTGCCCCTGGTCGATCAGCCACCACAGCGCGCCGCGCGGATATTTGCTCCAGGCGGGCAGATCGGGATCGTCGAGTGTGTCCAGCGTGAAGGTGGTACGCGCGTCAAAATCGATCGACACGAGGTTGACCGTGTTGTCGGGCCGCGGACGGGCCGCGACGTAAATTTCGCGGTCGATGGCGGCAGGCAGCACAAACCCGTCATTATAATCCGTGTGCTCGCCAATGATATTGACGCGTCCGGGCGCGCGCGCCATCAGCGTTGGCGTTGTCCCAAATTTCTCTTTAAATGTGGTGAGAACCGTTTCTTTGACTGCCATAACAGGCCCATGTCCCTTTGAGTTGAATGCGGCGAGAATCCCAGCCCCACGCTGATGAAGTCCATTATAACGCGGAGTGCGCATCCTGTGGCGCGGTATTCTCGAGCTATTTTCAGCGTTCTATCTTTACGAACTAATTGGCCTCCCGTTAGCGCAGATAGTGGACGGCGTTTTGTTCGCGCAGGCGGCCCGCGGCTTGTTCGGCGGTGATGTCGCGCTGCGGCGTGCCCAGCATTTCGTAACCGACCATGTGCTTTTTCACCGTGGCGCTGCGCAGCAGCGGCGGGAAGTAATGGGCGTGCAGGTGCCAGAAGGCGTAATCGGCCCCATCGGTGGGCTGCTGGTGAAAGCCCATGCTGTACGGGAACGACGTATGGAACAGGTTGTCGTAGCGCACCGTCACATGATGGATCGCGTCGGCCAGGGCATCACGCTCGCCATCGTCCAGATCAGGGACGCTGCGCGCGGGGCGGTTGCTGATCACCAGCGTTTCAAACGGCCAGATCGCCCAAAACGGCACCAGCACGGTGAAATGATCGTTGGCGTAGATGATACGCTCGGCGCGGCGACGTTCTTCCGCCAGATAATCCGCCAGCAGCGTGACGCCGTGCGCGTTGTAGTAATCGCGCTGCGTGACCAGTTCTTTATCGATCTCGCGCGGCATACGCCGCGTGGACCAGATCTGGCCGTGCGGGTGCGGGTTGGAGCAGCCCATCATCTCGCCCTTGTTCTCGAAGATCTGCACATAGCCGATGAAGTCGCGCGAGCCGAGATCGAGCGTTTGCTCGGCCCACGTATCAACGACCGGGCGAATTTCGTCCGCATCCATGAGAGCCAGCGTCAAGTCGTGGCGCGGGCTGAAGCAGATCACGCGGCAAATCCCGCGCTCGCCCTGGATGCGAAAGAGGGGATGTTCTTCGAGATCGTCGGTGGGCGTGTCGGGCAGCAGGGCGGGGAAGTCGTTGTCGAACACATACGTGCCGGTGTACAGTGGGTTGGTGCGCCCGCCCGCCCGCGTATTGCCGGGGCACAAATAGCAGGTCGGGTCGTAAGCCGGGCGCGTATCCGACGGCGCATCGGCGACTTCGCCTTGCCACGGACGTTTCGCGCGGTGCGGAGACACCAAAATCCATTCGGCGGTCAGCGGGTTATAACGCCTGTGCGGGTGTTCATTAACATCAAACATAGAATTTTCTCGCAGCAAGGTGCAGGGCCAGGCGGCCATCAAACCAGTTGCCGCAGAGTCTACAAAGCCGGGGCGGTTTGCGCTACCTGCGAGATCGTGCGGAGGGCACACACAAAAAAATAGAGCCGTTTGCGATGAGGGGGGGGCATCACAAACGACCCTAGTTGGTAGGCCTAACAACGCTACCGGCGACGCGCATCTCCGTGCATGCTAGGCCAAGCGTCTCTTCCTACAAGCCACTTCCCATTACATGAGCCACTGCATCCGATCAAGTGGAGACGCTTATGAACATGATAATAAGCGCGGCGCCTTAGTCGTGTGTGAATATAAAATGAGAAGCAGATTAATTTCGAAAATAGAGAGCCTACGTGCCGGTCAGGTGGAGTTGTCGTCCGGTTCGCCGCCGAACAGGGCCAGCCATTCGTCCAACTCAGCGGGCCCAATATGAGGATTGGGGTTTTCATCGTCGGTGATCGGCGGCGGGGCGTTCATCTCACGCACGAAAGCCCCCGATGCGATCACGCGCATGCCCCGGCGGCGGGCAGCGGTTACGATGACCTGATCGTTAGTGACGATGATCCAGCGGTTCGGATCGCGGGCGGCGCGAATGCGCTCCATGATGATGCGATCCGCCGTCGTGCCGCCGTGTGCGAAGACCACCTGCACGCTCGGCGTGGACAGCTCGCGCGAGGGGCCGCCCGGCAGCCCGGCGTCGAAGACCACTGTGCAACGCGTGCGCATGCGCCCCATCGCGCTGCGCAGCCGTTCGACCAGGCGCACCTCGTCGTCAGGGTCTTGCAGATCGATGCCGGGGAGCTGTCCGATCAGGTTATGGCCGTCGATCAAATAGGGCACGCGCTACGCCTCTCATGTTGCCTTCTGCCCGTCTGAGAACGGGTTGCATCATGCCGATTATCCGCAGGATTGGGGCCTGTGCCAACGTCAGATGTACACAAAATCGCAGGCGACCGGATCACATGGTCGCCTGCGCGTGTTTCAAAACGGTGTGACGCGGCGCTGCCGCGCGTTTAGCCCCGCTGCTGGAGATCGAATGTGAGCATAATCTTGCCCACACGGATTTCGTCGCCGGGCATCAAGGCGCGTTTTTCGCCGGGCAGCAGCTCGCGGTCATTCAGAAACGTCGGGTTGCGCTGGGCCAGCCCTTCCAGGTAAAACTGCCCGCCATATTCCGAGATGCGCGCATGCTGGCGCGAGACAGTGCGCGCTTCTGGCAGATCGCCCAGGTTGACGGCCAACATCTCGGCGCTGGCCGCGTTGTTAGCGTCCGGGCGACCGATGATCGCGGGCTGCCATTCCAGCGCATACACCTTGGCGCTGCCTTCTTCGCGCAGCATCGCCTGAGCGCGCCCTGTGATCGCCTGGAAGAACTGCCCGCCGCGCGCGACGATCTGTTGGCTGAGGCGGTTGCGCTGGCGCGTGAAGACCAGTTCCGCCCCGGTTTTGAGATCCAACTGATCCATCGTTTTGTCGGCGTCGAGCGCTTTCTTGCTGCCCTTGGTCGACAGCGTATACTCCCCATCGAGCAGGTTAAACTCGCGGCGGATTTCTTCGACCAGCCCGCGCACGGTGAGATTGGCGCGCACCGAGGCCTGTTGATCGACATCATCGTCATCAAATAGATCGGACGTAATAGTCAGTGTGATGCGGTCCATGCGGCATCCCTATCGTACCCCTAGCGGGCGGTTACTTTGCTTGTGTCCTCTTCGGCGGGCTCTTCCGGCTCAGGCGGCGGCGGGTTGATCTCTTTGTACCAGCGCGCGTGCTCCGGGTACGCCTGGGCAATCTCCTCTACCCACGCATCCAGCGAGCCTTCGAGATTGCTTTCGTCGTGCGGGATCGCGGTCTGGATCAGGGCCAGACGGCCCGCTTTGACCACGTAGCCGCGCCCCGGCGGGAATTCGTCGGTGCTGGCCCCGCCGCGCACGCGCCCGCCCAACGCACCGGGCGCGTCGGACGCATCCAGCCCCAGGCCATAACGCGGCGACACAACTTGCTTCATGAAATCGTCCATCGCGCGCGTGATGGCGAGTGATCCGCACATGACGAAGTGCAACCCTTCCGGCCCATATTTGCGCGCCAGCTCGGCCAGATCGCTGTATTCCTTGGCGCGCGTGGGCGAGCCGACCACATTGGCGAAGTCGTCGTAATTATCCGCGATGATGAACACCTCCGGGCGCTCCTCGTCGGCGGGACGCGCCGTGTATTCGTACATCAACTTATCGATCGCGGCGGTGAGCTGTTCCTTCTCAGAGATCGCTTCCAGCACGTGCGGCAGATCGCCCAGCGTATGCTTGCCGCCATACTTGAAGAAGCGCTGCTGGAAGTCGATCAACACCATATGGACGCGCGTCGGCGCGTAGCTGTGGGCCAGCGCCAGCACCCAACTGCGCAGCACGGTCGTCTTGCCACACAGCGGCGGCCCCACGACCACGAAATGCGGCCCGCGCTGTTGCAAATCGAGCATGGCGGGTTTCAGTTCCAGGTCTTCCAACCCGAGGATCGTCTGGATGCGGTCCGGCCCTTTGCCCAAGGCGGGCAGCACGCTGCGCAGCGGGATGATCGTGCGCAGAATGTCGATGCCTTCGGGCCGCGCGCCCTGCCACGCCGCGTTGAGCAGCTGCGCGAACATGGCCAGCTTTGCGGTTTCGTCTAGCCCTTCGGCCTCTTCATCTTCAGAAATGCCGACCGGCACCGCCGCCTGAAATTCGAGCGGCGTGCGCTCGACGGACACGAACCCGCGCCCGGCGATGTCGTCCACGCCCGGCACGCCGCGCCCGACCACGTTGGCATATTCGGCCTTGTCGGCCAGCTTGAGCGCGATGCGTTCCGTGAACAGGCTGAATAACTTACCGGGGATGGCGCTGGATTGCTCCGCCGTGACGAGCAGGTGCACGCCGTAGGCGCGGCCCTCGCGCGCAATGCCGATCAGCGAGTCCAGCATGTTTTCGTAGTTCTCGCGGAACTCGGCGAAGTTGTCGATCACGAACAGGATCGCGGGCAGGATGTGATCGGGGTTGTTGGCGTTGTAGGTGCTTAGATTGTCGGCGCGCGCCTGGCTGAGAATGCGGTTGCGTTCTTCGAGCATGCTCTCGATGCGGCGCAGCAGGCGCTGCACGCGTTCTTCCTCGGACGGCATGATCGATGCGCCGCGATGCGGCAGCGCGTCGAGCACATCCAGACCGCGCCCGCCGAAGTCGAAGATATAGATGTGCAGTTCGTCTGGCGAATGGATCGCCGCCAGGCTGGTGATCACCGTGCGCAGGAAGGTGGTCTTGCCCCAACCGGACGCGCCAAACACGACTGCGTGCCCGCGTGTCAGGTCCAGCGTCAGGCGCAGACGCTCGGCCCGGATCGGGTTGTCGATCAGGCCGACGGGCGCGCGCATGGCCTCGGTTTGCCAGTCCACGCCGTTCCAACGCCCTTCGCCGCGCGTCCAGGCTTGCACCGCCGGGTTGAGCGGCAGCAGCGGATCGCGCGCTTCGCCTTCGATATAGTCGGCGGAGAGCGGCAGATAGGCGGGCAGCGGATCGGGCCAGGGTTTTTTCTGCTTGGCGACATCTTCGCTGGCTTCCGCCGCACGGTGCATCAATTCGACCAGCACGTCCGAGAGGGCGGGCGCTTCTTGCAGCGGCCCGGAAGGACGCGCCTGGGCGGTTGTTTTCTTTTGGCGGTCGAGCCAGATCACGGGCGGCTCGCTGTCAATCTGCGGTCCGGTGTAGGGACCGCCCGCCCGCGCGACCTGCATCAGCTCGATGTTCTCGTTGCCGACCTGCAAATAGGCACGGCCCGGAATGTTGGGCGGCAGGAAGGCCGCGTCCGAGCGGCGCAACAGCTCGCGGCTGTCTTCCATCGTCTCGACGCGCAGGCAGATGCGGAACTTCATGTTGGCGCGCATCTGGTCGGTGACCGCCCCGGCAGGGCGCTGCGTGGCGGTGATCAGCGTGACGCCGAGCGCGCGGCCCAGGCGCGTGATGCTGTCGAGCTGCGCCTTGAAATCGGGGTTTTCCTTCACCATCTCCGCGAACTCGTCCACGATCACGAACAAGAAGGGGAACGGCTCGCGCGTGAGATGCAGGCCCTTCTGGCGGTAATGGACGATGTGCTTGACGTTGGTATCCGCGATCAACTTGCTACGGCGGTTGAGTTCGGAACGCAGCGCGGTAAAGGTGCGCACGCCCGCCGTGCCTTGCAGGTTGGTCACGATGTCGACGCAGTGCGGCAGCGTGCGGAACGGGTCGAAGGCCGCGCCGCCTTTGTAGTCCACCAGCACGAAGTTGATCACGCTGGGATCGTACTTGATCGCCAGCCCGGTGATCAGCGTCAGCAGCAGTTCGGATTTACCGGAACCGGTTGTCCCGGCGATCATGCCGTGCACGCCGTCGCCGTCCGCCGAAAACAGCAGCGAGCGAATCTTATTGCCCGGCATCAAGCCGATCGGCACGCTCAGCCATTCGGAGGCACCCGGTTCGCGAGTGTGCCGCCAATAGTCAAGAAACGGGATTTCCTCGACGGTTTCTGCCGTGTTCATTTCGAGCAGGTTGATCGCCGTCGCCAGGTCCGCGCCGTAGGTGGTACGCACGGCCAGCGGGGCCAGTTGCCGGGCGAAGTCCTGATCGGCGCGTTCTTCGGTCAGCGTATCCGCGCGGCCCACGTAGCGCAGCGTGTTGACGCCGACTTCCGCATAACGAAAGGCCAGCGATTCCACGCGGTTGATGCCGGTGCCGGAGCCATTCATGTTGCCGACCGGGTCGATCTCGACTACGGCCCGGCAGTCGCTGGGGACCATGGTGCGGTCGGGCACGACGAACACAATCGACGCGCCGAGGTCCGGCCCGTTGTTGAGCAGGATCGACACCGCGGCCTCGGCCTGTACTTCGTTGAGCGGCGAGTCTTCGCCTTGCACGGCCAGCCCATCGACCACGACCAACAGGTGCGGCAGCGTGGGATCGGTCGTGTTGTCTTTGTCGGCCAGACGCAGTTGGCGGCGCTCCAGCTCGGATTGGAGATCGTCCCAAAAACGGCGTACCTTGTCCTGCTCAAAACACAACTGGTCGCCGGTGCCCTGCTGGTTGCGCGACGTGTTGCAGTGTGGCAGCCAGCGCGCCCAGTCCCAGTGAGCGCGGGCGGCGGGCGATCCTACCACGTAGAGTCGCGCATCCGTCGGCGCGTGAAACGCGGTGAAATGCGCCATCATGGCGCGGATGAAGTTATAGGTCTGGCCCTGATGATGCCCGGCGATCCCGACCGAAAAGCGCGCCTCGACCGGCATATTGTCGGGGGAGGGTGTCGGCTCTGATTCCCCGCCGCCTTGGGCCGGGAGAGCTGTGGCCGAATCGGGTTTTTCGTAGCGGCGCAGCGGGATCGTCACCGGCACGTCGCTCACATAGCGCGAATCCTCGGACAGCTTGAGCGCGTCCTTCATCAGCGGGCTTTGATCGTTCTCGCCGCCCGCCGTGACGGAATAACGCACGGTCGAAGGCCGCGTGCCGATCCCCAGCCGGATCGCGCCGAAGTCGCTGTCCGTCGTGCGGCGTTCCCACAGGCGGTTACCGACCGATCGCCCGGCGCGGTCCCCGGCGATAGCCAGCACCTCCTCCGTTTCGGGATAATTGTGCAGGTAGAAGCGGCGCTGCATGTCGTGCGACGCCATCATCTCCTTGCGCAGTTCGGTCAGGCTTTGCTGGTAGGCGCGGCGCTGTTCGGCCTCTTCGCGGTTGGTGCGGAAGAACGAGATCAGCGCCACCGCCGTCGACGCGACGACTGACAGTCCCATTGGAATCAGGAGCAGCATACTGCGCCCCTGCCCGGTCGCGCTGACGAACACATATCCGATGATCGTCACCATCGGCAGCGCGACCTGGACAAGCTGCTGGCGTCCTGTCGCATCCGAAGACGGTGGGGACGGGATGGTGACGTCACCGTAAGGGAGTTCAGGCTGAATCCGTGGCGGGCGGTTGGTAAACTCGGGCATGAGTTTGTTCTCCGGTGTTCACGGACGACGTGAAAAGTAGTCGCAGACGATTGTAGCCGTATTATACACTACTCTATATATGGCCCCATTTCGACCGGGTTTGTTCCGGGTTGGGGTCCAGATTCTTTCTGGCATGAAATGGAGTAAACCGTGTTGGACAGGCCATTTGACACAGAATCAAGAACGCTGTACTGTACTGGTTGAATCAACCAATGGCGCTGAGTGTTATAGGGGCATTTTGGCACATCCGGCGGGAAGCTGTCAAGCGGACGCGCACGGGGTGAGGCGCTCGCCATTGGGGCAAAAAAAGGTGAACCTCAGCGCAAATCGAGAGGAAGCCCGTGAAGCACATCTGCACAATCTGCCAACGTGTATCGGTTGACGGTAATCTGTGGTGCCAGGAACCGGACTGCCCGGCGGGCAATATGCCGCTGATCTTCGATTACGGCGAGTGGCTGGCCGATATCCAGGTGACCCGGCTGCTGTGCGTGCTGCGTCACGCCGCGATCTATGAGGCCGAGCGCGCCGGTATGCCGCTGCTGCTCAAAGTCGCGCATCCCGGCTGCCAGGACCAACTGCGCCGCGAGGCGCGTGTGTTGGCGGAGCTGGCCCAGAGCCAACAGCACCCCATGCTGCCGGTGCTGCTGCCCGCCTACCAGCAGGCCGATCTGCGCCAGCGGCCCTACGGCAAGACCGTGTTCAAGGACGAAACCAAATATTATATTGTATTCGAGCACGCCGAAGGCGAGTTTCTGCGTGATATGCTGCTTAAGAATCCGCAGCCCTGGTACCAGCACGCTGCCTGGATCACGATCAGTTTGGCCGATGCGATCGCATTCCTGCACATTAAGGGCAAGCGGCTGCATCTCAACCTGAGCCCTGACGTGATCTTCGTACGCACGGACAAAGTGGGCATCCCGCGCCCCATGCTGCTCGACCTGGGTCTGCTGGCGGAACCGGGCAGCATCGTGAATCCGTCGGATGTCCACCGCTACACGATGCCCGCCTATGTCGCACCCGAAGCCCTGGCGGGCAACACCGCGCTGAGCCCGGCCGCCGATGTCTACGGGCTGGGGATCGTGCTCCACGAGATGCTGGCGGGGCAGCCTGCGTTCCGCTTCGCCAACCGGCACGACGACGACGTGCGCGCCGATGTGCTGCGCGGTCTGGCGCAGCCGTTAGCCCGCACCGACCTGTCCGAAGAGATTCACGGCATCGTGCACATGGCAGTCAATCGCGCGCCCGAACAGCGGCAGCAGGATGTCCGCGCGTTTGCCAAGCTGCTGCGCACCAAGTTTGGCGAGGTCCCGGCGGAGAAGAAGCGCAACTGGAACCGCCGCATCATGGCGGCGGTAGTGGTGATCGCGCTGCTGACCATCGTCGTGATTATGATCTCGGCGCTCTTGGGCTGACGCGCGCGAGTCCCCCAAAAAACACACCCACTGCCTATCGAATTGGACAGTGGGTGTTGTTGTTCTTATCGCCGTGTGAAAACAGGCTGACGTGTGATTAGACGAACCGCTGCGACCCGGAATTGTCGCCGTCGCGCAGGCTGACGATGGCCCCAATGAGGTCCATACTCATTTCATCACAGGTATTGGCCAGCCGGTCGACATTCGGTTTAATGCCTTCCAGGTAATGCGCCAGCGCCAGGTTCCCGACCATCCCGAAGAAAGCGGTGGCTTTGAGGATGCCGATCGCTATTTCGAGGGCTTTGCTGACGGCCTGGAGCGTCTCAGATGAGTTTTTGAAGCCATCCGACATACGCTGGACGGCGTCATAATCCATTGATACTTCGGCCATGTGTTCCTCTCCTTACACCTCTCGCGGACTCTAAGCCACGCTCGGCCTAGAAAATGGAGTCGAAAACGTCGGAAATCTGGCCAACGACGCCGAAGACCTGGTTATCGGCCTCCTGGATGAGGCCCATCGCACCGGTGATATTGCCGCCAAAACCGCCAATCGAGGCGATCAGCTGCATAATCTCCGGAATCAGGCGGCTTTGGACTTCGTCGATGAACGCCCGCGCGCCCTGGCCGGTCCATGCGCCGCCCATAATCGGCTGCATGCCATTGCGGATGCCGCCGACCATCTCTTCAACCTGGTTCGACTGCTGGGCGACCTGGCTGACGACGTCTTGTACTTCGTCAATGACGCAACTAAAGACAGACATGATTTATCACCTCGCTTAGCCCTTGAACCGACTGGCGGCTTCGGAATCACCATCGCGCAGATCGACCAGCGCCCCATAAACGTCCCCCGACAGTTCGTCGAGTTTGTCTTGCAGGCTGGCAACCCGCGAGCACAGGTTGTTGCGGATGGCCTGGGCCAGGGCGTCACCGCCGCGTCCCATCAGTGCACCATCTTCTAGCCGCCCGGCGACATTCTGCATCGACCTGATCAAATCGTTGAGGTGTTGTGACCCATCCTTGAACTGGCGGGCCATATCCTCCATCAGGTCATAATCCATCTGTACATCAGGCATGGGGACCTCCTTATCGCCTGAAGACGGGCGTCAGCATGCGCTAACGCCGGCCAAACAGGCTGCTGGCATCTTGCTCGGCTTGAGAAACGATGTTGCTGATCTGCTTGATCGCGTTGCCGCCGTCTTCCAGAGCGCGGATCAACCGCTGGAATCCTGGATCGACGAGGTCGTGCATTTCGGCGTAGAACGAGTCCGCGCCCCGACCGATCCAGCCGCCGCCTTCCAATTCGTTCACGAGGTTTTGGATCTGGTTGAACAACTGCTCCATCCCCGCGGCTTCTTGCATGAACTCATTGGCGATAGCGGACAACTCGTCGTAGTCGGCCTGAACCTTAAAACCGGCCATACGAAACCTCCTGCTCAGTTACGAACGAGATCGGACACTGCTTCGATCTTTAACGGTGGTAGGAATACCGGGGTCAATCCCCGCTTGCGCACGTCTCCGCTGGTTTTCGCTTGATTATCCCTCCTCTACCGCAGTTGTCAGGGCTGGTGTTTCCGTTTCGTGCAGCACACATGAGGTGGTTGCACAAGCGTTAATTGCAGTCTCATCAAAGTCAGTGTAGGGCGAACCGAAGGTATTTGTCAAGCGAAGATGGTAAAAAATGGCTTAGGATGTCATAAAAAAAGTCTAAACGTGGTTCAAGTCCGTACTAGGGTACTATAAACTTATCGTTGATCATAAAAAATTTATATAATACTTAACAATTTTATGTAGAAATTGCGCCAGGGCTGGACGCGTTTTCGCCGCCGGTTTTGCCGTGGCTCTTCAAGAGAGCTTATACTCTCTATCATCAGTTGCACTGGACCGCGATATAACCTCGGATATGTGAGCCATGACCTTCGAAGATTATTCGGGCCAAACGCTCGGACAGTATGAACTGCGCGAGGTACTTGGTCGGGGCGGGATGGGTGCCGTCTACCGGGCTCACCAGCGCGCGCTTAAGCGTGATGTGGCGATCAAAGTCCTGCCCGGCGTACTGGCGGCCGAGACGGATTACGTCGAGCGCTTCACCCGCGAAGCCGAAATGGCGGCCTCGCTGGAGCATCCCCACATCATTCCCGTGTATGACTACGGCGTCGAAGCGGGAACCAGCTATATTGTCATGCGCATGCTGACCGGGGGAACGCTGGGCGATCGCATGGCCCACCGCGAAGCCGAGGGTCGCCCGCTGCCCTCCCTGGGCGAGATTTCGCAGTTGCTCAACCAGATCGCCGGGGCGTTCGATTACGCGCACACACAGAACGTCATTCACCGCGACGTGAAGCCCAGCAACATCATGTTTGATAACCAGGGGAACGCCTTCCTGGTGGACTTTGGTATCGCCAAGCTGCTCGCCAACACCAGCGGCCTCACCGCGACGGGCGCGGTGCTCGGCACGCCGCTCTACATGGCCCCCGAACAATGGCGATCCGAGCAGCCCTCGGCCTCAACGGACCAGTACGCGCTGGGCGTGACGATCTATCAATTGATCACGGGCCGCGTGCCGTTCGACGCGCCGACGCCCTTTGGCCTGATGCACAAACATCTCAACGAGCAGCCGACGGCGCTCAACGTCATGCGCCCGGATCTGCCCGAAGACCTGAACCTGACCCTGGCGCGCGCGATGGCCAAGAACCCGGCGGATCGTTTCCCAACGGTGACGGCGTTTGCGCATGCGTTTGACAGTGCCACGACCGGGCATACTGGATCGGGCACGCAGTTTTTCGTGACGCCTGTTGCGCGCCGCCCGCTACCGCCTGACACCACGCGCGAACGCGTATTGGCGAGTTCCGGCGGATCTGACGCTGGCACGCCTGGCACTGGGACACCGCCACCACCGCCTCCGCGGACTCCCTCGCGTCCGATGTCGGATTCGATGACGATGCCGCCCGGCGGACCGCCTACGGTCCGGGAGCCGTACGGTACGTCAGGCGGCGGGCGCGGCCGTTTTCCGCTGGTTTTGGCGCTGATCGCCGTGCTGGTCATCGCGGCGGCGGTTGTGATCGGCGTGGTCGTGTTGGGCGGCAGTGGCGGTCAAAAGGCGACCGCGACGCCGGTCGCGGTGATCCCCTCTGAGACGCCCACACCCGAGGAGACAGCCACCAGCGCCCCCACCGCGACGCCAGTTGTGATCGTCGTTGTGCCTACCGCTACACCGACCACGGTCGCTCCACCGCCGCCAACTGTTCCGACTGATACTCCGGTTCCCAGCGCGACGTCCCTGCCAAGTGTCACACCGGCGCCCAGCGCCACCCTTGAACCCAGCGCCACGCCACAGCCACCGCCACCAACAGTGCCCGGTGCGCCAACTGCCACCGAAGGGTCGGTGTTGGTCCAGCCGAGCGCCACGCCGCAGCCTAGCGCGACATCTCAGCCGAGCATGACCCCGCTGCCCAGCGCCACGACCGCGCCCAGCCCGACGACTGAACCCAGCGCGACCCCACTGCCCACGGCCACTACCGAACCGACCGAGTCGCCCACCGCGGAGGCCACCAGCGGACCCACCGCGACGCACGGCATAATCACGATCGTGACGCCGCCCAGCGCCACGCCATCACTCACGCCCGTCCCGCCGACGCTCACCGCCACGCCGAGTCCCGATTACAACGCGACGGTCGAAGCGCTGGCTGTGCAGGCGCTGACCAATACAGCCGAAGCGTGGACCGATACGCCTGTGCCGACCGCGACGCCGACCGATACTCTGACTCCAACCGCGACGCCGACCCTGACGCCCTCGGTAACGCCGTCACCTACGGCCACGGAAACCG
Organism: uncultured Chloroflexia bacterium; assembly: GCA_963826505.1. Lineage (GTDB taxonomy): Bacteria > Chloroflexota > Anaerolineae > Aggregatilineales > Aggregatilineaceae > CAWGXG01. The sequence goes on along the minus strand of CAWGXG010000007.1, from coordinate 305,538 downwards.
CGACCGCGACATTGCCGCCACCGCCGACCACGACACCCACCCTGACTCCAACGGCGACCTTCACGCCGACGCTCACACCGTCCGTGACCCCCTCGTTGACGCCTTCGGTAACGCCTTCGCCGACGGTGTTCATCCTGCCCACCGCGACCGCTTTTGGCGGCGGATACGGCCAGATTGCGTTCGTCTCGGAGCGCGATGGCAACCGCGAGATTTACGTGATGAACGTGGATGGCAGCGGCGTGACGCGTCTGACCAACAATCCGGCCAAAGACTGGGATCCGGCCTGGTCACCGGATGGCAGCCGCATCGCGTTTCATTCCGAGCGCGACGGCAACCCCGAAATCTACGTGATGAACGCCGATGGCAGCGGCCAGCGCAATCTGAGCAACAACGCCGCCAACGATTACCACCCGACCTGGTCGCCGGATGGCACGCAGATCGCGTTTTATTCCGACCGGGGCGGCAACGGTGACGTGTACGTGATGAACGCGGATGGCAGCAATGTGCGCCGCCTGACCACCACCAACGGCAACGACGGCGGCGCGATCTGGTCGCCGGACGGCACGCACCTCGCCTTCAATTCCGAGCGCGACGGCAACTCGGAAATTTACGTGATGAATGCCGATGGCAGCAATCAGACGCGTCTGACGACGGACAACGCAAATGATGGCTTTCTGAGCTGGTCGTCGAACGGGCTGCAGATCGTATTTTCCAGCATGCGTACCGGTTCGTGGGATGTCTACATCATGAACGTGGACGGCAGCGGCCTGCGCAACCTGACCAACGCGGGATCGAACAACTGGTGGCCCGCCATGTCGCCGGATGGCACGCAGATCGCGTTCATTTCCGATCGCGAAGGAGTCGGCGCGATCTTCCTGATGAACAGTGATGGCAGCAATGTACGCGCCCTGACGCCCTCGTCCTCCTGGAACGACAGCCCGGCCTGGCGACCGCTGCCCGGCAGCCTGCCGATCGCGCCCGTGCGCTATGATCTGCTTCAGCCGACCGTCGCGCCGGTAGCGGCCTGCCGGGTGCAGTTCAGCGCCAATGTCAACGTGCGGATCGGTCCCGGCACTACGTACGCTATCCTGGGGATCTCAACCGTCGGCGTGGATTTGAACGCAATAGCGCGCAGCCCGGATGGGTTCTGGCTTGAGGTGGATTACGCGGGACAGCAGGGTTGGGTGTCGATCGGGTTGGCCTCGGTGCAGACGGTCGGTGATTGCAGCAGCTTGCCGACGGTGATCTTCAGTCCGTGAAAGACCGTTTGAGAAGCTGATCCGGCCCCTCCCCGCGCGGCGGAGACGGACTTGACAAGTCCATCACATGGGGGAAGAGCCGGGAATAGGGGCCTTTTGAGCCGTACCGCCAGCACAGCGGGGACATCGTCAGGATGCCCCCGCTTTTTGATCGTCCATCGTGCGATGTACCGCGTTAGCTGCCGTTAGGTTTGTCGGTCGGGACGGCAGGCGGTTCGCCTCCTCCACTGTTATCCACGGTCGGGACGGGAACGTCTGTGTTCACTGGTGGGGGTTCAGTCGACACCGGCGGCGGAACCGGGGTATTGGCTGGCGGCGGTTGGATGACCGGCGGCGGTCCTGACGTGGGCGGCACCGTCGGAATCGGTGTGGAGGTAGGCGGCAGCGGCGGCGGCGTGATGCGCGGTACGCCTTCCAGGCTGCCGATCACATCGACCAGCCCTGGCGCGATCCACCCGCTCACCCCATTCGCCATCGTGACGCGGTACCAGCCCGTGCCGCGACTGCTGATACCTGTGATGCGTGCCGATTCGCCCGGTGACAGCGTGCCTACGCGGGGATACGCCAGTGCATCCCCACGCCGGACGTTCGCTCCACCGGTGACTTCACTGCGCACGATGGCGCGCGGCGTCACAGGTATAGACTGTTCCAAGATACTTTGTGACATCCAGCCGGTGCGGCCCAACAGAGGGCCGCTCATAATCTGGACTTCACGCAGCGTTTGGTCGGGCTGCTGCGGATCGGGCTGCTCGGTAGGGCTGGTGATCACGACAGTCATCCCGGCTTCGATAGGCTGCGACGTAGTGACGGCGGCGTAACTCGTCCCAGCACCGGAGAGCGTGATCAGCGGTGTGGTATCCGCCAGGAAAACACCATCCTCAGCGGCAAACAGCAGCACGTGCTGTTCGGGTGACAGCGTGGGCGTCGGCGAGGGAACCGGCGACGGGGTCCACGTAATAATGGTCGGGTTGAGCGTCACCGTCGGCGCGCGAAACGGCGTGATGGTGGGGGACGGCGTGCGCGTGGGAGTTCGGGACGCGGTCGGCGTGAAGGACGCGGTGGCGCTCGGCGTGAGCGAGCGCGTGGGCGTCCGGGTAGCAGTTGGCGTGCGCGTGGGAGTGCTGGTACCGGTCACGCTCGGCCGGGGTGTGCGCGTGGGAGTGCTGGTCCGCGTCACTGTCGGCGTGGGCGTCACAGTCGGCGTGTTGGTCGGTAGGGCCGTATTGGTGGGGCGCGGGGTATGCGACGGCGTCGAGGTCAGCACACTGATCACCGCGCCCGCTCCCGGCAGCGCCGTCGATGTACGCGTGGGTGGGCGCGCGGTGGGCGTGGTGGTCGTCGTCCCCTGTGGGCGGGCCGTGGGTGACTGGCTGCTGAGAGCCGCCAGCGCGTCCGGCGTGGCCGATGCCTGATCCTTCCCGCCGCCGCTCTGCGTGAGCGCGAAGATCGCGGCTGCGGCCGCCGCTACGATCACGAGCAACAGCAGCAGACCGCCGAGCCACCGCCGGCGACGAGCGGGCGGCGGCCCGAACCGCACGACCCAGGCCGTGACGTTATCGTGCGCGCCGCGCTTGCGTGCCAGTTCGATCAGTTTGTGCGCGGCAGCCTGGGCGGGCATCTTCCGCACGATGCTCATCATTTCGTGCGCCTCGACCAGGTCCCACAAGCCATCCGAGCACAGAATGAACACGTCGCCGGTTTGCGCCGGGGCGCGGCGGTACACGGCTTCGAGCGGGGTCGGCTGGCCGATGAAGGCGGTCACATTGACATTACGCGCGACGCGGGCATCTTCTTCGGAAATGTACCCGGAATCGATCTGATGCTGGAGCACGCTTTGGTCGTGGCTCAGCAGCTCGATGCTGCTCTGCCGCACGCGGTATACCCGCGCATCGCCCACGTTGAAGAGGATCACCTGGCTGTCTGGCAGCACGATCAACCCGGCTGCCGTCGAGCCGATGCGCGGCAGGTTGACGGTCTGGGCCTGCTGGCGCACAGCCCCGTTAGCGGCTTCCAGCGCGTCGCGCAGGGCGACCATCGGATCGGAACTCTCGACGGCGAAATACTGGTCCAGGATGACGCGCACCGCCGTCTGGCTGGCGACGTCGCCCCCGCCCATACCGCCCATCCCGTCCGCTACGAGGAAGAACGCGCCCCGCGCGATCGCCGGGCTGTCCGGCTCTGGCACGCGCGATCCCAGCGAATCCTCGTTGCGTTTGCGTTTGAGTCCAATGTCCGTCAGGCCCCCTGCGTCCAGGGCCGGGAGTTGCTGCGCCATAGGCTACTTCCTGAGATCGTCCATGTTGACGTAATCGGTTTTGCCCGGATCGTCATCCCGGTTCGAGCTCGTGCTGGACGAGCCTGTCAGCCGGAAGGTGACTTCAGTGCCTTTGCCAAAGGTGATCACCGAGCCATCGCGCAGCGGCATGCGCGCGTTGGCCGTCAGGCGGACGCCGTCGAGCAGCGTGCCATTGCTGCTGCCCAGGTCGGTGACGTAGTACACGCCCGCCTCGAAGGTCAGCGTAGCGTGGTTGCGCGAAACGCTGGTGTCTTCGTCCAGGCTGAGATCATTCCCACCCTGGCTGCCACGTCCCACCCTGAAAGGCACCGCCGAAACGTACACTACCGGGCCAAGCCGGTTGGCCGCGGGCGATCGGTTGACGGACAGCATCGCGGCCGGGGGCAGCGCGCCCTCGAAGACGTTCGTCTTCTCGGGATCGTTGTCGGGCTGTGCTTGCATGACCGTCGCGGGACTATCGCCCTTCGCCGGTTTGGCCGGGGCACTGCCCGGCGCGGGCGGCATCTGGTAGAAGCCGGTTTGCGCCGACAGGAAGCCTGTGCCCGTCGTTTGTTTCTTGCGGGGTCGCAGCAGCAGGAACAACACCACCAGCAGCGCGAACCCGGCTAACGCAACGCCTAACGTCAGCGCCGGGTTGTCGCGTACCGCGTCCGTGACGCGCTGCGGCAGGCCGGGCGTGGGGGTCGGTGTGGGCACAGGGGTCGGCGTGGCGGTGGGCATTGGCGTCGCCGTGGGCGGCGGTTGGTAGACGAAATTCAGCGAGGGCGCTTCGTCGAGCAGAGTACCGCTCGGCCCAAGCGCGCGCAGGATCGCGGTGTATTCGCCCGGTTGCAGATTGGACAGCGGGATACGGATCGTGTCGAAGGGCGGCGGCGTGTGGACATAATCGCCCACGACCAACCCGTTCTGGCTGTTGCGCAGTTGCAGCTCGTACGAACTCGATGCGATCGCTGTCTTCGGTCAAAATGCCGACCACGATCTCATCGGTCGCCTCGTCGATGCCGATCGAGCCAATGCTCACCTGGATGGGCTTGGGTGTCGCAGTATGCGTGGCGGTGGGCTGCGGCGTCGGCGTCGGCGTGAGAATGGGCGTGTAGGTGAATTTCTGCTGGTTGCTGCGCGCCAGATTCTGCCCGGTGGGACTTTGCGCGATGACCTGCACGTTGTAATCTTGCAGCGGAACCAGTCCCTGCCCACTGATCGCCACCGACTCAGACACGGCGGCGTTATAGACGGCTTTGAGCTGATTGGTTTTGGCATCCACCACGTTGATCTGAAGGCCGCCCATCAGGTCTGACCCGGTCAGCGACAGGTCGAGCGTGATCACGTCGGAATCCGGGTTGTAGGCGATGGCGTTGATCACGGCCCCGATCGGAATCGTGGTCGCGGTCGGCGGGGGCGGCGTCGGCGTGGGGAGCACGTACGAAAATTCATAGGTGGCCTTATCGGTCACCTGATCGCGCTCGCCCGGCCATTGCAGTGGATTCCCGCTGCGGTCGAAGGCGCGCAGCTCAACGCGGATCTCACCGGACAGCTTGGCGGCGGACACCGTCACCGGAGACGAGAGCGGCGCGGGAATGATCTGGCGGTCGAGCAGTTGGTTGGTGCGCGCGTCGAAGAAATCGAAGCGGTATTCACCGATGATCTGCTCGCCCCGCGTGGAAACTTCCAGCGAGACCAGCCCCTGCTGCACATCTGCCGTCACCGCCGAAATCTCCAGGTTGACCACGATCGGCGTGGGCGTGACGGTCGGCGTGATGGGCGTGGCGTAATCGCGCAGCACCTCAAAAGCGACCGCTTCCGGCTGCAAGACGGTGCCGTCCTGCAGCGTGACCGTCAGCGTGGCGGTGTGCGTGCCGCGCATAGGGTAGAACAGCGACTTGCTGAGCCACTGGCTCTTGAGCGCATCCATGATCTGCCCGAACAGGGTTTTCAGCGCCTGCTGATTGCCGATGGCCGACAGGCCGCCGGTCTGGCTGGCCATGTTACGCAGTTCCGTAGCGTTGATGTTCTGCTGCTGGGTAGATAGGCCGATCGTGTGAATCGATACCCGCGAGTCGCGGCGCGTCGCATACTGCACGACGTCGTCGTAGGTGTGGCGGCTGCACACATCGCCCGAAGCCAGTTCGTCTTTGCCATCCGTGAACAGAATGATCGCGCGGCGACCGGGCGGCGCGTCTTTCATGGTGTCGATCGCCTGGTAAGCGGCGTCATACAGGCAGGTTCCGGCCAGGTTTACGGGCTGGACTTCGCCCACGGCGTTGATGGCGCGGTTGCGGTCTTCGGTGAATTCTTGCAGCAGGTCGATGCGCTCGTTGAAGCCCATCACGGCGAAGCGCGCCTGTTCCGGCGCGTCGTTGATGGCCTGGATGGCGGCCTGCCGCATATCTTCCGCGGCGCCGAACATGCTGCCGCTGGCGTCGAGCACCAGGATGATATAGAAGGGGGTATTAGGTTGCTCGACGGTGGTCGCCGGGGTGGTGCCATCATCGATCAGGACGCGCGCCGACTGCACCTGCGCATCGGGCACGACGCGCCCGGTGCCGTCCGTAACGGTAAAATAGATGCCAAGCTGCAAGGCGTCGTTAACGTCTGTCAGCTCCGGGTAGTTGATCACAATTTCCGATGGGGCACTCTGCGCGTACGTGACGAGGGGCAGCGCCAACGCACATGCCACTATCACGACCACCAGCCCCCCAACGGTGCGCTTGAGTAGGACCATCTGCGACCTCGCTGCTTGTAGTGTGGTTCTAATGTGAGACTCAAAAACAGCCCACCCGCCTGGATTGCGCCATGGACGCGTGTAATTTCTCTGGTGCGGATTGGCTTTTTCTATTGTGCTATAAGTTTCGCACTTCGTGCAACACACGCCACATCACGGGGAAATACGAAATCGGGGCGCAAAGGAAAAGCGAGCGGGCAATCTCTGTAGCCCTCCTCGCTTTTCGCTGTGTTTCTGTGTGATGATGTTTTTCTGCCCGCTAATGCCACTCGCCCACGTAGGCGCGGTGCGCGTCGAGGTAATCATCCACCAGCGCCGAGGCCAGCGGCCACGATCCGACCAGCGGATGCTCGAACAGCGCCTCGACCGCCAGCGCGCGATCCCGGTTGAGGATGGCGCGCGCGGCCAGCCGCTCGTAACGCTTTACGGTCCGCATCAGCAGGTATTGGTGTTCCGGCACCGCGCCAATCGTGATCGGATGTGCGCCCGCGCCGTCGACCATGCACGAGACTTCGACCACGTCGTCCGCGGCCATGCCCGCGATCGCTCCGGCGTTGGGGATGTTGAGCGCGGTGCGATGCGGCGTGTTGTGCTGGATGGCCTCGATGCAGCCCAACGTCACGCCCGCGTAGCCGAGATCCTCGTGATCGTACAGATCCTCGTCAGAGTGGGCCGGGCCGTGATGCGCGTCCCCGGCGTGGGCCATATAAGTCGCGGAACGCTCGGCCATGATAGCGCCGTGCGCGCGCAGTGCCTCGTCCGGATCGCGCAGCTCGCTGAGCTTGTCGAGCAGTTCCGCGTTCAGACGGGCGACCTGCTGGCCGCGCGTCTCGGACTTGGCGAGCAGCGCCGCCAACGCCTGATCGCGGTAATAGTAATAATGGAGATACTCGTTGAGCGCCATACCGATCCGCTCGCGCAGTGCGGCATCAAACAGCGCCTGGTGCCCAGAATTGATGAAATCCGGGTCATGCAGCAGGGCGGGCAGCCGGTCTTCGCCATGTACCACAGCGGAACGCGTCCACGACAGGTGATTCAGGCCGAAGACTTCTGTGAAGACCTCTTCTTCTGGCACGTTGAGATAAGCCGCGACGCTGTGCTGGGCCGTGTTGGCGCTGTCGCAGACGCCCACCACCCGCGCGACTCCGGCATCGTTGAGCGCCTGGGCCACCAACCCCGCCGGATTGGTGAAATTGTGGAACCACGCCGCAGGCGCGACTTCATTCGCCAGCGCGCAGTAGTCCAGAATGGCCGGAATGCTGCGCATCGCCATGGCGAATCCGCCCGGCCCGGTGGTTTCTTGCCCGATCACGCCGCGCCGCAGCGCGATCGTCTCATCCAATACGCGCCCGGCTTCGGCCCCCACGCGGATCGTGGTGATCACGTGGTCGGCGCCGCGCAGAGCTTCGCGCGCGTCCGTGGTGAGATGCAGCGCGAAGGGGGCGTGTTTGCGATCGGCCAGCGTACGGCACAGCCCGCCGATCAGCGCCAGCTTGTCGGCGTCGATGTCCATCAGCCAGACGTCGGTCAGGTCAATGCGCGGAGCATAGCGCACCAACCCGGCGATCATGAACGGCGCGCGCACGCCTGCGCCGCCAATGATGGTCAGTTTCATGGTGTGATTCTCCTGTAGTAACGGCGAACAGCCGTCAGCAGAAAGCGAACAACCCGGCGCCTCCCAGTATGCCACCCCCGGCGGGTTCTTACAACAGTCGTCCAGGCGTGGGTGCGAGCAAAACCTGTCAGGGAGTTTTGAGCAAGCCCCTATCCCACGGCCCTTTTCTCCGCCGCGCAAGGAGGGAATGCCGCCCGCAGGGCGGAAGGGAGGGGCTAACCCGCTAGCGCAAGATTGTCACGCGCTTGACTGTTAACCTTTGCTCGCACCTCAGGCGTGCGGTCGCTGCGATTGCCTTCCGGCCTCAAATCAGTGTATGCTCTGCTCAAGAACGACCGGCGCGCGGCTCGATGGGCCGGGCGAAGCGTGGCGGAGTGAACACTGTGGACCCCAATGTACTGCTTGGCATTCTCCTCGGATTGATTCTGGTGATCGTCCTGCTGGTGACTGGTTAACCTGGGATGATGCCAGAGGATATTTCCGGACTGATCGAGGCGCTGCGACGCGAACCCGATCCGACGCAGCAGACCCGCTTGATTACGCAGTTGGGCGCGCTGCGTGCGTCCGAAGCCGTGGATCTGCTCGCGCAGCGCGCCATCGCGAACGGATTGGATAGCGGCGCCGCGATTGTGGCGCTCGGCCAGATCGGTGATCCGCGCGCCGTCGAGCCGTTGATCGCGTGTTTCCGGTACGAAGCGCTGGCCTGGATCGCTAAAGATGCCCTGCGCGACATCGGCCCGGAGTTCGTCGAGCCGCTCATCACCGCTTTGAATCATCCCAACCCTGATGTACGCTTCAACGTGATCCGCACGCTGGCGGAATTGGGCGATCTGCGCGCGGTGGATGCGCTCGACGCAGCACGACGCGATGATCCCGATGACAATAATCGCGAGCTGGCCCGCGCCACGCTCAAAGGACTGCTGCTGGGCGGACTGATCAGTATCGATCCTGCGGCGCGGCGGACGGCGGTCGACGGGTTGGAACGCCTGGGCGACGCGCGGGCCGCCGACGCGCTCCAATCACTGGCCGAAAACGATCCCGATCCGGACGTGCTTGACGCGGCGGAACGCGCGATCCTGGCGCTGGTGGCAGGAGTTGCCACGGCACCTGATCGCCCGGTGCGTGGGCGTGAAACCGGGTTGTCCCTTAACCGGCTGCGCCACGTATTGGGCAGCGCGTTGATTGAAATCGGCCCGGCCAACGATCGCGAGTCGGCCCTGGCGACAGCATCCGTGCTGACGCAGGTCATGACCGAGCACGACGACGACGAGGCACGTGAGCTGGCCTGCCGGGCATTGTGGCAGTTGGGGCTAGACTTGCTGCGCCACCCCTCCGCGTTGGTGCGGCACGACGGTATCCAGGTCTTCACCACGTTTTTCAGCATAGGCACCTATCGCGACGACGCGGCGCGGCTGCTGGATCAACTTGCCGCCGCCGATCCCGATCCGGATGTGCGCCGGGCGGCACAGGCGGCAGGCCAGTAAATGACTCAGGCGCACGCGCGTAGTGGAGTGGCCGAGGAACTCCGGCGGATGGGACGTGCCGCCTGGATTCTGGTGCAGCTTGGCATCGCGCTGTACGGTGTGGCGGTCTGCGGGCTGCTGGTGGCGCGCTTCACGGCAGGCGAACGGTGGGCGTGGGTGGCTTTCGCCAACAATTTCTGGCCGTGGTGGACTCTCGGCGGATTAGCGCTCGCCATGCTGGGACTGCTTTCGCGCTGGCGCGGGCTGCTGATCGCGCTCCAGGTACCGGGCATGGTGATGTTCATCACTGCCTACGGCGGGCTGCTGCTGCCCCACACCAGCGACGCGGCCGTCCACGCGCCTTCGTTCACCGTAGCTACTTTTAACGTGTTTTCCATGAAATCCGACCCGGCGCGCGTTGCGCAGACGATCGCCGCGCTGGATGCCGACGTGATCGGGTTGGAAGAGCTTGACCCCGATCACGCCGCCCGCCTGGAAGCCGATCTGTCCGATCGCTACCCGTACCAGGCGCTCCACCCGCAGCGCGGCGTGCGCGGCGTCGGGCTGCTCAGCCGCTATCCGATCCTGGAAGAAGACACGTTTCGCCCGCTGAAGGATTCCATGCAGCATCTGCGGGTCGTGCTCGATATCGATGGGACGCGCGTCACGGTGATCGTGGCGCATCCCCGCTCGCCCCTCCGTTCTCTGATCCCGCTTGATTATGATGATGCCACCCGCGACACGGAGATCGCGCTGCTGCACGATCAGATTGTGACGGAGGAAAGCGGGCCTTTGATCGTGATTGGGGATTTCAACACCACCGACCAAAGTGACGCGTACCGCATGATGGATGCCGTATTGGACGATGCGTTTCGCGTGGCGGGGCGCGGCCTGGGCCTGACCTGGCCCGCTAATCGGGCACCGCTGCCGTGCTTGATCCGGATCGACTATATCTGGTATGATGCGGCCTTCGCAGCGACGGACGCGCATGTTGGCCCCACGTCGGGCACTTCCGATCACCGGCCGGTGGTCGCGCGTCTCATCTGGCGCGACACGACGGACTGAAGGAGTCATGACTCTTTTTAAGCGGCTTGGCCGGGCGGTGACCGTGAGCGGCGCGGCTTTGGCCGCGTTGGGTGTTTACAGCCTGGGGGTAGAACCGCGCTGGCTGCGCGTCACGCGTATGACTTTGCCCATCATCGATCTGCCCCCGGCTTTCGACGGCATGCGCATCGTGCACCTGTCCGATATCCACCTGGGGATTCCCTCGCTCGACCGGCGGCTGCCGCTCATCGTCGCCGCCACTAACCGCGAAATGCCGGACTTGATCGTGATCACGGGCGACATCGCCACCGGACACCACGCCGGGCTGGATGCGGGAATGGCCGTGCTCAAAGGGCTGCGCGCCCGGCTCGGGGTGTGGGCGGTGTTGGGCAATCATGATTACAGTGTGGGGGACGATCACGTCGCGGCGGTAGTGGAGTCCGCCGGGATTCGCGTGCTGCGCAACGCGCACCACGTGCTGATCTGCGGCGCGGACCGGCTCGTCCTGGCGGGGGTGGACGACGCCGTGCGCGGGATCGCGGACTTGAATGGCGCGCTAGACGGAACACTTCCCACCGATCGGATCGTGCTGCTGGCCCACGAGCCGGATTACGCTCGTTTCGTCGTGGCGGATGCGCGCGTCGCGCTGCAACTTTCCGGCCACACCCACGGCGGCCAGATACGCTTTCCGCTGCTGCCGCCGCTCTATCTGCCGCATCTCGGGCATCTGTACCCGCACGGCTGCTATTGGATCGAGGACCGACTGTGGCTGGTCGTCTCCGCCGGGATCGGGACCGGGCAGTTTGTCGTCCGCTTCAACTGCCGGCCTGAGCTGGGCGTGATCACGCTGACACGCAGCCGCTCGGATTTCCGCATCCAGGGGCCGGAGTCCGCGCGGAGCGATCGCTAATCTCATCAAGTTCAGGGCAGGTCCGGCAGCGACGGCGGCATCGGACTCGGCCCGCCCAGATCGCCCCCACCGAGATCATCCCCACCGCCAAAATCGTCGGGCAGGCTGGCTTCGATCGCTTCGGGGTCTTCGCCGCGTTCCAGGCGATTGACCACTTCGTCAAATTCCGGACCCAGCTCTTCGCCGGTTTCCGCGCTCATCTCGCGCAGCAGCCGCCCCATGACACGTGGATCGGAATCGTCCAGACTGTCCAGCGCCGACGAGTTATCGGATTCACCCGACAGCAGGCGCGACAGCGGCGAGCGTTGGATCGCCACGCGCGAGATCAGCCGTGTCAGCCGGGGGCTGCCGCAGTGGGTACAGGTCTGCGAACCGGCCTGGATAGCGTCGTCGTAGGCGGCATACGTCTTGTAAGTCAGCGTTACTTTGCGCCCGCAGGCCTCGCAGCGATATTCATAGGTGGGCATCGTGTTTCCCTTTCCCCTGTCGACCTTGTTTGCGTCATCCGCTGCCAGCTTATCCGGGCCGGGGATGGCTGTCAAGACAGGCTGGGCGCGATTTTATGACGTTCTAATGCAGCGCTCATACAGAACCTCCCGCACCGAGTCCGATTTGCGGTAAAATCTGGCTGTATGCTGTCAAGATTCTGTCGAGCCTTGTTCCGCACCGATCAGACGCGCACCCTTTAAACAGCCCATTGGGAAGAATGTCCGCGCGCGTGGACCGGCTCGCGTGTTGTTTCTGTGAGGATGATGTGATGCTGCACCGCTACGAACCCCCTGCGCCAACTCAGGATACATCCGAACCGGCTCCCCCGCCGGGGCCGCAGCGCGTCGCGGTCAGCCTGCCGATCAGCGAGCCGCGCCTGACGTACGTGTTGCTGGCCATCATCGTAGTGATCTACGGCTATTTCTTCACGCTGTCGGGCAACGGCCAGCTTCAGTTTTTGGACAATTGGGCTAAGGTCAACAGCGCGATCCGCGCCGGTGAATATTACCGGCTGGTGACCTCGATGTTCCTGCACCTGTCGCTGATGCACATCCTGTTCAACGGTTATGCGCTGTATATCCTGGGGCGCGACGTGGAAGCGCTGTTTGGGACGGTGCGTTTTGCCGCGATCTATTTCCTGGGCGGGCTGTCAGGATCGCTGGCGAGCTTCGTGTTCACGTCCGCGCCATCGGCGGGGGCATCAGGCGCGATCTTCGCCGTGTTCGGGGCAGAGATGGTCTACTTTTACCAGCACCGCGATCTGCATGGGACCGCGGGTCGCCGCCATTTGCAGCAGCTCGCCATCCTCATGGTGATCAATCTTGCGCTGGGCTTTTCGTCCGGCGTGATCGGTCCTTTCCGGATCGACAATGCCGGGCACATTGGCGGGATAATCGGCGGCGTGGTGCTGGCCTGGTTCATCGGTCCGCATTACCAGATCGCGTATGATCCCACGGCTCAAACCAGTTTCACAGTCGTCGATCGCAATCCAATACAGCGCTGGGCGCTGCCGGTGCTGCTCTACACGGTGGGCTTGCTCGTCGTGACGGGTTACGCGGTGATGGTGTGAGGCTGCTGTCCCCGGCGCGCGCCGGGGACAGGATAATGATGAGGTTTACCCGGCCAGGGTCTTGACGGCGCGCTCGACGCTGTCTTTGGGGCTGACTTTGAGCTGGGTATCCACCACGACGCCCTGCTCATCGATCACCCAATGCGAGCGGATCACGCCCATGTAGGTCTTGCCGTAATTCGTTTTCTCACCCCACGCGCCCCACGCTTCCAACACGCGGTGATCCGGGTCGGACAGCAGATCATAGGGCAGATTTTCCTCCTGCTTCCATTTCAACAGGTCTTCCGGCGCGTCCGGGCTGAGGCCCAGCACGATCGCGTTGGCGTCTTCGATGTGCGGGAACTCGTCACGAAAGCCGCATGCCTGGACAGTACAGCCAGATGTCCCGGCTTTGGGGTAGGCGAACAACACGATCTTTTTGCCGCGATAATCGCTCAGGCGCACGACCGCGCCGTTTTGATTCTTCAGCTCGAAATCAGGGGCTTTTTCGCCATTTGTGGGCATTATGCTTCTCTCCAACTGGAACGGATTTGATCATCGTACCAACTAGAATGTAGCATACTGGCCCCTTGGGTGGCGACGGCGCGAGAGGGTTCAGGCGTCCGGTGCAGTTTCGCGGCGTCCCCAGCCCTGACGCAGCACGCGCAGCGCGTTGGCTCCCAGAATATTTTCGATAGCCTGATCTGAATATTTCCAATAGGTCAGCCCGGCGGTTTCCGCGGCCAGCCGTTGCGTCAGGCGTGGCAGCTGCGAGGCGTCGGTGAGATCGTCGGGCGGATCGGTGAAGCCGTCGAAATCCGTGCCGAGCGCGACATGCTCCGATGTACCGCCCGCCGCTTTGACCAGGTGCGCGATAGTGTGCGAGATGTGGTCCAGGCCCGGCCCGGTCGACCAGGGCACCAGCCAGTAATTCATGAAGAGCACGCCGATCAGCCCGCCATGCTCGGCCATCCAGCGGATTTCCCAGTCTTCGAGGTTGTAGGGCGTCGGGTTGATGGCGTACACGCCGACATGCGACGCGATTACCCGGCTAGTCACCTTTTTCAGCGCAGCAATCTCATAGACCCGGCGGCGCGCCGTGGGCGTGCAATGACTCACATCCACGATCATCCCCAGCTCGAACATACGCTCGACCACCATCTCGCCGGTGGGGGTCAGCCCGGCGGTGAGATCGAGCTCATCCCACAGCCGCGCCAGCCGTTTGCGCGTGATCAACGGCTGGGTATAGGTCGGAAACGGGAAAACGGGCATCACCAGCCGGTTGGGGTAGAAATGCGCCAGCGTGATCGACGCCACACCGCGCGCGAACAGCGCCTCCAGGTTGCACAGGATTTCGGAATCGCTGCCAGTTTCGCCTTGCAGCGCGTGCCCGCCTTCGATGGTGTGCACGAAGGCGATCGGCGCGTGGGCGCGCTGCGCCAGCAGCCGGTTAAGCGCGTCGAGGGAGCGCGCCAGCTCCACCGGGCGCGGCGGGGTGCTCTGTTCTAAGCGCCGTTCGAAGTCGTCCAGCAGGCCGTTTGTCACGGTGAAGTAGGGCGCGTCCAGCAGATCGTGAAACGTGTGACGTACGGAAGGCCAGGGCGCGTAGCGCAGCAGCTTGAGAAACGCGAGATCGTCCAGCAGGCGTTTTTCGGGTGCGTAAATAGCCGACAGCAGCACGTCCACGCCGCCCGCTCTTAACGCGGGGAAGTTGGTCCGCACGTCCGGCGGCCAGAAAAACGCCTGGATCATCTTGCTGCGCCGCGTCAGATCGCGGTGAAAAAGCGCCGCCTTCAGCGCGGGGTGAGCGTGAATATCGACGACAGTCACTTTACGGTGCAGGTCCGCCCAGTGTGGGATGGCGTCTGTGGCGAGAGGCGAACCCGTGGGGGGCACGAATCGGGCATTTGTCATGGAGACCTCCACAGGGTTCCAGTATGCAGCGTAAGTATACAACAAAGTTGGTAATGCAGAGGGGGCTGTATCGCCTGCTTCTCTGCTTTTTTCCGGATTCTGCTATTGACGGCCCGTGCTTTTGCGGTAAAAATACCCCCACAGGGCCGACGGCCCTGTCTGCGCGTCTGGGAGATACTCTCCAACGGCGCGCAGCGGGCCAACTCGTCCCGATCGTCAGCAAGGGTTTAGATCGAGGTTTCCGCTATGCCGTTGGGGGTTTTCTGGAACGCATCCGCCTGCTCAGGGCCGCGCGTCGAGTTGCCCGTCGCGGCATTGATCTTTCTATCACGCAAGACCACCCGTTGAGGTGGTCTTTTTTTGCCTGTTTGGAGGTAGCCAGCATGTCTAACGAAATCACCCGCCCCGCCGATCTGCGCCAGTCCCGCCGTTTTTTGGAACGCTACACGCCGCCCAAGATTGACGGCGATTTTACCGGCAAGCATATCATTTCGGTCGAGCAGTTCGACCGCCGCGATCTGCAAATCTTGTTCGACGCGACCTCGTCGATCCGCCGCCGCCTGAAGCAAAGCGATCGCGGCTTGCTGGCGCTGGCCGCCGGGAAGATGATGGCCACCCTGTTTTACGAAGCCAGCACGCGCACCGATCTGTCGTTTCAAGCGGCGATGCGCCGTCTGGGCGGCGAAGTGGTCGCGGCCAGTAACGGTGTGCAGTTCTCCTCGATCTATAAGGGCGAGAATTTGGCCGACACGGTGCGCGCGGTCGGCTGTTACGCGGACGTGATCGTGCTGCGTCACCCGGACGTCGGCTCGTCCTACGAAGCCGCCTACTACCTCGACCGCCTGTCCGAACAGATTTCGCGGCACCCGGTCATCATCAGCGGCGGCGACGGCATCGGCGAGCATCCCTCGCAGGCGCTGCTGGACATCTTCACCATTTACGACGCCAAAGGCGCGATCGACGGACTGAACATTACCCTGGTGGGCGATCTCAAACACGGCCGCACCGTGCATTCCCTGGCAAAGCTGATCGCCCGCTACGGCGCGCAGGATGCCACGCTCAACCTCGTCAGGCCGGACGTGCTGCCCATGCCGCCGGAGATCGCGGACTTCGTGCGGGCCAGCGGGATCACGGTCAATGAAACGGACAACCTGTACGATGTCCTGGGGGAGACGGACGTCATCTACTGGACGCGCGTCCAGGAGGAACGCTTCGCCGATCGCGCCGAATACGACGCCATCAAAGATCGTTTCATCATGACGCCGTCCGTGCTGGCGCAAGCCAAAGATGACGCTATCCTGATGCACCCGCTGCCGCGCAAGAATGAAATGGGCACGCCCGACGATCACGACGCGCTCGACGTGGACCCGCGCGCGATCTATTTCCGCCAGATGGAAAACGGGATGTTCGTGCGTATGGCGCTGCTGGCGAAGGTGCTTGGCGGGCTGTGGGTTTAACCGTATGAGCACGCACAGCCGGATCGTTATCCCCGGCATGGTGGATCCGCACGTCCACCTGCGCGGGCTGGACTGGTCACAGAAGGGCACCTTCGCCAGTGAAACGGCGGCGGCCCTGGCGGGGGGTTATTGGGCGGTGCTGGACATGCCCAATACGCCGCCCTCGACCATCGATCGCGCGGCGCTGGACACCAAG
The DNA here is from genome assembly GCA_963826505.1 of uncultured Chloroflexia bacterium. GTDB lineage: Bacteria > Chloroflexota > Anaerolineae > Aggregatilineales > Aggregatilineaceae > CAWGXG01. The sequence continues at coordinate 289,125 of CAWGXG010000007.1, read as the reverse complement.
CGGGCCGCGCTCAGCGCGGACGCGGTCTGCGATTGGGGCGTGTATTTCGGAGCCAGCCAGGCCGACAACACGGCAGAATATGCCGGGGCGGTGGCCGACGTGTGCGGCCTGAAGATCTACAACAACGCCACGACCGGCACGCTGTTGATCGCGGATCAGGCGCTGCGCGACCGGACCTACGCCGCGTGGGCGCACGCCGCGCAGACCCAGCCGCGCCCCAGACCGGTCGCCGTGCATGCCGAAGGGCAGACGGTGGCCGACATTCTGGCGCTGGTGCGCCGCTACCGCGTGCCGACGCATTTCTGCCATATCAGCACGGCGGAGGAAATCGCGCTGCTGCGCGCCGCCAAAGCGGACGGGCTGCCCGTGTCGATCGGCGTGACGCCCCACCACCTTTATCTGACCGAGGCGGACGTTGCGCGGCTGGGATCGTTGGGCCGCATGAAGCCCGAACTCAAGACTCAAGCGGATCAAGCCGCGCTGTGGGCCGCGCTGGCGGACGGGCTCGTCGACGTGGTCGAGTCCGACCACGCGCCCCACACCCTCGCCGAGAAAGCAGCCGATCCTGCGCCGTCGGGCGTGCCTGGGTTGGAAACCACGCTGCCGCTGTTGGGTCTGGCGCTGCACGAGCGCCGTCTGCCGGTTGAACGCCTGATCGATCTGGTGGCGCTGGCTCCCCAGCGCATTTTCGGCCTGACACCGCCGCCGGATACATACACCGTAGTAGACCTGGATGCCTCCGCCATCATCACGCGCGAGAAGTTGCACACGCTGTGCGGCTGGTCGCCGTTCGAGGGAATGCGCGTGTGGGGGCAGGTGCGCGAAGTCTGGATCCGCGGCCAGCAGGTGTACGACGGCGAGCGTGTGTTGATAGCGCCCGGTTTTGGCCGGGACGTGTGCGGGACGGCGCTATGAGTTCGCGCCGCTCTCGGACTGTACCGCGCCGCTTACGCTGGCCTGCGCCCGCTGATCTTCCGCCGTTCCGCGCAAGACGCGCACGACCGGCTGGCGGGAATGCTGCGCTGGCTGGATGCGCGCGCATCGCTGCTGCCGCTGCTGGGCGCGGCGCGCAGCCTGACGCAGCCGCTGACGACCGTGCAGGTGGGCGGCGTCACATTGGAATCCCCGGTAATGCTGGCGGCGGGACTGGTCAAGGGCGACGGTTTCGCGACAGAGCAGGCCGCGCTGGACGCGGTCGACTCCGGGTGGAACATCATCCCCGGCTGGCGCAGCGTACCGCGGTTGGTGGGCGTGGTCGAGTTCGGATCGTTCACGCGCTGGCCGCGCCAGGGCAATCCCGGGACGGTCGTCTGGCGCGACGTGCCTGCGCGCTCCACGCAGAACCGCATCGGCTTGCGCAATCCGGGCGTGCGAGCCGCGGCGGCCTTTTTAGGCGCGCATCAGGACGCACTGCCGCGCCAGTTCGGGATCAATCTGGCGGTCAGCCCCGGCGTGAGCGATCCTGATCAGCAGACTGGCGAAGTTCTGGAGTCGCTGGCGATGTTTTTGGGCAGCGCGATCACCCCGTCCTGGTTCACACTCAATCTGAGCTGCCCCAACACCGAGGACGATCCACGTGGTCACCAGACCGCCGAGGACGCACGCCAGATTTGCGGCGCGGCGGTCGGGGCGCTCGCCCGTGCGGCGGACCAGATCGGGCGGGCGATCCCGCTGTGGGTCAAGCTGGGGCCGGACCTTTCGGACACGCAGTATCACGCGCTGGTCGAAGTCTTCGCCGAAACCGGCGTAAGTGCCGTGGTCGCGACCAATACGCTCGGCCAGCCCTACCCGGCGATCCGGCCCTGACGGCGGGCGTCGGCGGAGGACGGCTGCATGCCCGGGCCGTCGAAGTGGCCGGGCTGCTGGTCGAGGCGGCCCGCGCGCAGCGCGTACCGCTGGATGTGATCGGCTGCGGCGGCGTGCTGGACGGCGCGGCGTATAATGATTTTGCCCGCGTGGGTGTGCCTGCGGTCCAATATTGGAGTGCGCTGATCTACCGCGGTCCGTTGGCGGCGGCGGTGATCCGGGCGGAAGCGCGCCGGGAAGCATAGGGGGTAAACATGACGTTATCTAGCGCTTTGCAAGCCACAGCAGCGCGCGCGCTGTTGGAAATCGACGCGGTGGTCTTCACGCCGACCGCGCCCATCACGTTTAAATCCGGCATTGTCGCGCCCGTCTACGTCGATAACCGGCGGCTGCCGTTCTGGCCCACCCAGTGGGCGATCATCATCGACGCGATGCAGCAGCTCATTTCGTTGGACGGCATCTCGTTTGACGTCATCGCGGGCATTGAGGCGGCGGGCATCCCGCACAGCGCCGCGCTGGGTTACGCCATGCACCTGCCGTCGGTGTTCGTGCGCAAGCAGGCCAAAGAACACGGCACGCAAAACCGCGTTGAAGGCGGCGATGTCACCGGCAAGCGCGTGCTGCTGGTCGAGGATATGGTCACGACCGGCGGCAGCAGCCTGTCCGGCGTGGAAGCGCTGCGGGCGGCGGGCGCGGTCGTCGAGGACTGCATCAGCATCACGTCTTACGGGTTCCCGGAAGCGGCGCAGGCGTTTGAAGCGGCGCGCGTGCGCCTGCACCCGCTGACGCCGTTTTCGGCCATCATCGTCGAGGCGTCCAGGCTGGGGCGTTTTGGCGAGGGGGATCTGGAGATTCTCGAAGCGTGGACGCGCGATCCGCACGGGTGGAGCGCAGCTCAGGGCAATCAGACTCAGGAGGAGAGCCGGTGAGCGCTGTAGACAAATATAACCGCCGCGTGGATGCGGTGAATTCGCTGGTCTGCGTCGGTCTGGACTCGGACGCAGCGCGCCTGCCGGACCGCTTCGAGGGCGATCAGTTCGCGTTCAACCGCTGGATCATCGAACAGACGCACCCCTACGCCGCCGCGTATAAGCCGAATGTCGCGTTCTATGAGGCGCAGGGCGTCGATGGGCTGCGCGCGCTGGAACGCACGCTGGAACTGCTGCGCGCTGACTATCCCGATATCCTGACCATCTGCGACGCCAAGCGCGCCGACATCGGCTCGACCAATCACGGCTATGTGACCGCCATCTTTGACCGCATGGGTTTCGACGCCGTGACGCTGAACCCATACCTGGGCCGGGAGGCGCTCGCGCCGTTCCTGGAGCGGACCGACAAGGGCTGCATTCTGCTGTGCCGCACCTCGAATCCCGGCGCGGGCGAACTGCAAGACCTGCGCGTCGACGGTAAGCCGCTGTGGCAGATCGTCGCGGAGCGCGTCAGCCAGGACTGGAACGCGGGCGGCAACTGTATGCTGGTCGCTGGTGCGACTTATCCGGACGAGCTGCGCCAGATCCGCGAGTTGGTAGGCGAGATGACGCTGCTGGTGCCGGGCGTAGGGGCTCAAGGCGGCGACGCCGCGCAAACCGTCCGCGCCGGACGCAACTCAGCAGGCCAGGGCTTGATTATCAACTCGTCACGTGGCATCATCTTTGCCACCGATCCCGCCGCCGAAGCGCGCGCCCTGCGCGACGCGATCCGGGCCGCTGCCGGATAGCGCGGGCGGGGAATGGTTTTCCCAGGGCCGTACATACGAGCGAGGACACTTCTTATATGATTGAAGCCGTTATTTTCGACATCGATGGACTCCTGGTCGATTCTGAGCCGCTGTGGCAGCGCGCCCGCATCGAGGCGTGCGGAGCCGAGCGGCTGCATTGGACCGAGGCCGACCAGCAGGCGGTGATGGGCAGCAGCGCGCAGTCCTGGGCCGAGTACCTGGCGGAGCGCATCGATCACATCTACACGCCTGAGGAGATCATCGAGCGCGTCCTCAGCCACATGGTTGCATATTACCATGAGGCGGTGCCGCTGCTGCCCGGCGCGCACGACATCGTCGCGACACTGAGCGAGATGCTGCCGTTGGGCGTGGCATCCGGCTCAGGTCACCGCTTGATTGAGGCGGTGCTGGAAGGCGCGGGTTGGCAGGGCGTCTTCGCCGAGGTGCTCTCCGGAGACGATTTCGCACGCGGCAAACCCGCCCCCGATATCTACCTCGCCATCCTGGATCGTATGGGCTTGCAGGCCGACCGGACTGCCGTATTCGAGGATTCTACGAATGGCATTCTGGCCGGGGTCGCCGCCGGGATGCACGTCTTCGCCGTGCCGTCCTACTACCAAAGTCCGCCCGCCGACGTGCTGGCGCAGGCCGCGCGCGTGCTCGGCTCGCTGGAAGAGTTTCACCCCGACATGCTGCAAGCGCTGTAAACATTCAGCGCCGAACACAGAGGACACAGGGAAAAAATCTCATTTCCCCGTGCCCTCTGTGGCCCGTTTTTACGCACTCCCCTCCAACCCGTCGCAGTAGATCGTGATGGCTCGCTGCATGAAGGCCGGCAGCTCGGCATGGAATTGACTCAGGTTGGCGGCGAAATCCGGGCTGTCCACGTAAAGCTGACCCAGACCGCGCAGCCGCTCAATCGACGGCTCGTAGAAGTAGCGCAGGTGCTGATGCCAGCGCGCAACGCACGCCTGCACGTCCGCGCTGTCGGGGGATTGGCCTGACTCGATCGCGGCGGCGATGTCCGCATAAATGGCTCCACCTTCAGCTTTGATGGCGTCTTTCTGTTGGGGTGTGTAGCTGTTCCAGCGCTTGTACGAGGCGTTGACCTCGTCCGCGCCGTACAACTCGCGGGCCTGCTCGGTATAGCGTTCCTCTTCTTCGGCAGTGAAGCCGGTGAAGAGCTTTTTCTTGCTCATAGCTACTTCTCCTGTCAGGTGTAGAATCGTGCTGTCCACGGTTTGAATGAGTGTGTTTAGCCGCTCCATGCGGTCGTGCAGCGCCGCACGGTGCGCGTGCAGCGCGGTGACCACATCAAAATCGGGCCGGTCGAGGATCGCTTTGATCGCGCTTAAGCTGACGTCGAGTTCCCGAAAAAACAGGATTTGCTGGAGCTTGAGCACGGCGTCTTCATCGTAATAACGGTAGCCGTTCGCGCCGATCTGCGAGGGAGCCAGCAGCCCGATCGTGTCGTAATAGTGCAGCGTGCGCACGCTGATATGAGCCAGGTCGGCCAACTGCTTGACGGTGTACATGCCTGCCGCCTCTCTTCGTACCGGTTTCTCCCATGATAAACCCTGACGTAACGTCAGAGTCAAGGCGTGTTTTTCGCGGTCTGTTGGATGCGGCGCTGTCTGTGTTCAGGGTATAATCGCGCTCGATGGGGTTTTTATATAGACATGGACTTGGAGCCAATGACTGCTTCACTGATTTTGTTGCCACACCCACGAAAATTGACGCTGACACAAGGGACGTTTGCCCTGCCCGCGCAGGCTGTGATCGCGCTGCATGGGCCGCATCCGGCGGATTTGTTGGTCACGGCGCGGCGTGCCCAGACCGCACTGCAAGAGTATGCGGGCGTGCGTTGGACACTGGCGGGCGGTCCGCTGCCCGCCGCGTTGACACTCACTCTCGACGAGGCGCTTGACCACGCCGAAAGGTACCACCTGACCGTGAGCACCAACGGCATCGTCATCGCGGGGCGCGATCTGCCCGGCATCTTCTACGGCGTGATGACGCTGGTGCAGATCGTCCAGCAGCACGGTGCAACGCTGCCCTGCCTGACGATCGAGGACTGGCCGGATTTCCCCGTACGCGGTGTGATGCTCGACATCAGCCGCGACAAAGTCCCGACGATGGAGACGCTCTACGGCTTGATCGACAAACTGGCGAGTTGGAAAGTCAACCAGTTCCAGCTCTACACCGAGCATACCTTCGCCTATCGCCAGCACGAACAGGTCTGGGCCAACGCGTCCCCGCTGACCGCCGAAGAAATTCTCGATCTCGACGCCTACTGCCGGGCGCGCCATGTGGAGCTGGTCCCTAACCAGAACAGTTTCGGCCATATGGACCGCTGGCTGAAACACGCGCCCTACCGTCATTTGGGCGAAACCGAGGAGCCGTTCCTGTCGCCCTGGGGGAATATCCTGCCGCCGTTCAGTTTCTCGCCTGCCGTGCCGGAGACGCTCGATCTGCTTGACACGTTGTATGACGAGCTGCTGCCCAACTTTACCAGCACCCTGTTCAATGTGGGCTGTGATGAGACGGTCGATTTGGGCCTGGGGCGCAGCCGTGCGCTGGTCGAGGCACAGGGCAAGGGCCGCGTGTATCTCGATTTTCTGCTGGAAATCTACGAGCGCGTGCGTTCGCGCGGCTATACCATGCAGTTCTGGGGCGATATCATCGACCAGTATCCCGACCTGGTGTCCGAAGTGCCGCACGACGCCATCGCGCTGGAGTGGGGTTACGAAGCTGATCATGACTTCCCCGGCATGGCGCGCCTGTTCGCGTCGTCCGGTATACCGTTTTACGTATGCCCCGGTACGTCAAGCTGGCGCACCATCGCCGGTCGGACGGATAACTGTCTGGGTAACATCCGCAACGCGGTCGAAAATGGGCTAAAAAACGGCGCAATCGGTGTGCTCAACACCGATTGGGGCGACAACGGTCACTGGCAAACCTTGCCCATCTCCTATCTCGGCTTCGCCTACGGCGCGGCACTGAGCTGGGCTTACGCGCCCAATGTCGACCTCGACCTGCCTGCCGTGCTGGACGCGTTCGCCTTTCAGGATCGCGCCGGGGTGATGGGGCGCTTGGCGTACGATCTTGGCAACGTCTACCAGACGCCGGGCATGTTGTTCGAAAACACAAGTGCGCTGTTCGTGTCTTATGAGGATTCGCTGGCGGAGATGCTCCAGGGTCAGCAGCCTCAGGCCGGACCAGACGATCCGTCCGCGCTCAAGGCACGGCTCGACGCTACACTCGCGCAGATCGATCAGATCATGGCCTCGTTGGGTCGCGCGCAGATGGGGACTCCGGATGCGGACCTGGTCAGGCGCGAATTCGCGCTGGCGGCGCGGATGCTGCGGCATGGAGCGCGGCGAGTGCAGTTCCAACTTGAGGACAGCGATCTGCGGGCCGACGATCTCGCCGCCGAGTTGGATGCGATTGTGAAGGAATATCGCGCGGTGTGGTTGACGCGCAACCGCCCTGGTGGGCTGGACGACAGCGCCGCCCGATTGATCGCGGCGCGCCGCTTGTTCGAGACGGCGTAGACACGTGTCACGCATTGCACACCACCCTGGATCACTGTAGACTGGACATACTCCGCCTGAACGAGCGATCTGAGGGGACCTGATTATGGACGTGCGCAACTGGGAATTTCTCGACAAGCGCCTCGCGGAATTGGGCAGCATCAGTCACGAGCTGTCTGGGAGCGGGTTTGCCGCCAAGATCGCGTACACAGCGTTTTTCTGGACGCTGCTGCAATATCATCAGAGTGAGGACGAGGCGGGTTTCCACAAGGGGGCGATGTCTCTGCCCGACTACCTGACGCCCGCCAATCGCACGTATATCGAAACGATTTCGCGTGAGCTGGATGCCTGGATGGCGACGCAAGACCCGGCCGATCACCCGCGTTTCCCCGATCTGCGGGCAGCGGTGGACATCGGCTTGCAGGCGGCCACGCATCCTCTGTTCGAGCCGCGCCGCTACGAACCCTGAGAGACCGTTTGAGTTTCCGTAGCCCCTCCGTAAATCTCTCCCCGCCACGCGGGGAGAGACTTCGAGCGCCTCCCCCTTCCTTCACCACGTGGGGGAAAGGGGCTTTTCGAACGCACCATCCCCCTACAGCGTAAAGTCCTGGGTCAATACGGCGGCGAACAAGTCGATCACCGCCTGGATATCGCGCCGGTCGGCAGTTTCGCTGGTCGTGTGGACGTATCGCAGTGGGAACGAGATCGCGCCGGTGGGCACGCCCGAGCGTGCAATCTGGATCGTCCGGCCATCGGTGCTGGCGGCTTCGAGAATTTCGAGCTGTACCGGGATGTCGGCTTCTTCAGCGCGGTGGACGAGCAGATCGCGCACGCGCCTGCGGGACGATCAACCCGGAATCTCGCACTTTGATCGCGGCTCCGCCGCCCAACGCGATCGCCATATGCCTGCCGTGCGGCGTATCGCCGGTGGCGGTGGCGTCCAACACCAGCGCCAGATCGGGATCAACGCCATAGGCTGCCGGACCCGCCCCGCGCGACCCGATTTCCTCTTGCACGGTGAACACAAAATAGGCGGAATGGGGCGTACCTGCGGCTTTGACGCGGCGCATCGCTTCGATCTGGATCGCGCAGCCGAGCCGGTTGTCGAGACTTTTGCCGATCACGCGGTCTCCGCGCCAGATCACATCCCCGACGAAGGCCGCCGGGTCCCCGACCTGGACCGCCGGGGCGGCGTCCGTCCCGGTGCTGAAATCGACGTAAAAGCCGCTGAGATCGGGCAGATCGCGGCGCTTGGTGGCCTGGTGCTCGACGCCGATCGTCCCGATCGTCCCGTTCTCGAAGCGCACGCGGCTGCCCAACAGCGTCGCCGGGAAGAGCGTCCCGATGCTGGCGAAGCGGCCATACCCGTCCCGGTCGATGTAAGCCACGATCAGGCCGATCTCGTCCATGTGCGCGGCGGTCATCACACGCTTTGGCCCATCCCCGATGCGGCAGATCAGGTTCCCCAGTGGATCAACGCGGATCTCGTCGGCCAGCGCCTCAACTTCGGCGCGGATCGCGGCGCGAATGTGGTGTTCAAAGCCGGGCGGCCCCCAGGTTTCAGCCAGTGTCTTGAGCAGTGCTTCCACGAATTAGCTACCTTTCCAGAACAGACGGTGTGAGGTCCAGGCAGGCGGCGCGCACCAGCCGCGCCTGGTTTTCCCAGTCCGAAAACTCATGATCAAATAGGGGCTGTGCAGATAGCGGCACGGGGTCGCGATGACGACGCTCGGCACGCCGATCCCGGTTTTGTGGATGGCGCCCGCATCGGTGCCGCCCGCGTGCTGCGGCGATCGGAACTGGTGCGGGATGCCGTGCCGTTCCGCCGTATGAACCAGGTGCCGCACCAGGCGCGGGTCCGCGACGAGCGAGCGATCCACGACGGTGATGGCTGGGCCGCTCCCCATGCGCGTGATGGTCGTTTGATCCGGTTCGTCCGGGTCCTGGGGCAGATCGTGACAGGCGGTGGTTTCCAGCACGAAAGCCACGTCCGGCGCGATGCGCTGCGCAGCGACTTTAGCGCCCCGCAAGCCGACTTCCTCTTGCACGGTGAAGGCGGCATACAGGTCGAACGGGTAGCGATCGCCCTCCAACAGCTTGACGAGTGACGCGCAGCCCGCGCGGTCGTCGAAGGCTTTGCCGCGCACCGTCGGCCCCAGCTCGGTAAACGGACTGTCGAACGCGATGCGGTCGCCGCGCTCGATGCCGCTCAGCGCCGACTCGCGGCTCGTCGCGCCAATGTCGATGCGCAGCCGGTCAATTGCCTGGGCGTCATCGCTCTTGTTGAGGTGGATCGGCGTCCAGGCGACGACGCCCGGCAGCTTATCCGCACCCACCAGTACGCGCGTCCCTGGCAGGACACGCGCATCCAGGCCGCCGACCGCGCTAAAGCGCAGCATGCCGTCTGAGTCAGCGCCCATGACCATCATGCCGACTTCGTCCATATGGGCCGCGATCATCACGCGCAGATCGACCGCGCCGGTGCCGCGTTTGAGCGCCAGAATATTGCCCATCGTGTCGATCTGGATGTCGTCCACGTGGTCGCGAATGTGGTCCAGGATCAACGCGCGTACGGCGTCTTCTTCGCCGGAAACCCCGATCGCCTCGCACAACGCACGCAATACGTCGATCGTCATGCGTTTGTCTCCTTGTGTGTCTCAGGCCAGGCGATAGTGTCTAAGAAATTGGGCTCCAGCCCGGCGATGAACGCCGCCAGCAGCCGCCCGGAGCGCACCACGTCGCGCGTGTCGATGACTTCGATCGGCGTGTGCATGTTGCGCAGCGGAATCCCGACCAGCACGCAGGGGACGCCCTCGTTGGTCACCTGGATCAACCAGGCGTCGGTCCCACTGTCGCCGGGCATGGCCTCCACTTGCAGCGTGATTTCTTCGCGTTTGGCTGTATCGCGGAAGGCTTTGAGCAGCGCGGCGTGGAAATTCGGCCCCCGGCTGATGGTCGGACCGCCGCCCAGGGCATAGCTTACGTCGTCGTCGACGCCTTTCTGCGCGCCGTACGTGACGTCCAATACGATGGCGATGTCCGGCTTGACGTAGTAGGCGGCTGTGAGCGCGCCATACGCGCCGACTTCTTCCTGTGTGGACGCGACCGCGACCACGTCCCAGGCATGGGCGCGGCGCGTCAGCTCGTCCAGGCAGATCGTCACGGCGGCGACGGAGGCGCGGTTGTCCAATGATTTTCCGGCGACGCGCTCGCCCTTCAGATCGATGAGCGGCGAATCGAACGTGATCAGGTCCCCGATGTGCACCAGCGCGGCAACCTCATCCGCGGGCAAGCCTACGTCGATCCATTGTTCGGCGGCAGGCGGATATTTCTTGCGGTCGGTGGCCATGTGCGGCGGCGCGGCACCCACCACGCCCGGCAAGGGGCGCTGTCCGTGGACGGTCACCGGCTGGGACAGCAGCACGCGGTAATCGATGCCGCCCAGCGGCACGGTGCGGATGAATCCATCACGCACTTCGGCCACCGCCAGCGCGATCTCGTCCATGTGGGCGACCACCATCACGCGGTGGCGCGGCTCCGGGCCGCTGCCGTATTTGGTCGCGATCAGGCTGCCAAGACCCTCCGTCACTAACGTATCTGCACGGTCCTGCCACGCCGCGCGGATCACCTCGCGCGCTGGCTCTTCGTGCCCCGACGGCGCGGCGGCAGCGCTCAATTCTCTAAGATGGGTTTTCACGTCAAACGGCATTTACCAATGAGCCTTCTTTCCAGTGTGAGGCCGCCCAAGAATGGTGCGGACTAGGGGTTGAGAATTTCCTGGGTCGGGGGCGGTTCATCCGTAGGTAACGGAGCAGCCGTCGGCGCTGGGATATCGGTCGGCGCAGGCGCGTTGGTCGCCGTCGGCAGCGGTATGTCTGTCGGCGGTACGGTCGGAGCCAGAGTGTTCGTCGGTGCGAGCGTCGGTGACGGCGCAATCGTAATGGTCGGCGCGCTGGTCAGGCTGGGTGGAATCGTCAGCGTGGGGAACGGAGCCTGGGTCGGCGGCAGGTAGAACGGCGTGTTGGTTGGCAGGTAGAGCTGGTAGGGCGTGGCTTGCAGCGGCGCGCCATAGGGTGTGAAGGTCGCCGTCAGGAAGGGCGTGATGCTGGCCGCCGGTTGGATCGTGATCCCGCCGAGGGTGGGACTGGTCGCCTGCGGGCGCGGCGTGCTCGTGCCGGACGGCGCATAGGCCAGCAGCACCATTCCGAGGCAGTAGCACGGCAGAGTCAGCACGATGATCGCCATCAGGGCCATGCGCGTTTTTTGCCGGCTGTTCATTGGTCCCGAAAAGAAATCGAACATCGTCGGTTCTCGCCCTGCTCTGCCCTGAGACTCACCCACTGGCCGAATGGTAGCACGCCGGGCGCGCCTGTGCCAACGCGGCGCATGCGCTCCACATAAAAAACGCTGCACCGCGCCGGTGCAGCAGCGACTCAACACATACGGGTTGGCGCGCTTACCGGATATCCAGCCACAGCTCGGTTCCGATCACGTCCGCCATACGGCGGGCGGCATGGTGTGCCGGGGTATCATAATCGGCCAGACGCAGGGCACGGCGGCCCGGCTGTTTTTGCCGGTTGCGCACTACGTCCCACCGGTGCGATTTGCCTTCGACCGCTTCCAGCGCCACGACCTGCCAGAACCGTTCGCCTTCGGCTACATGGAGCCAGATGTCTTGCATGATGGGTGCGGTTCCATCGGCGTCCACGCGACCCTGGGCCCGCGCGGGCGATTGAGTTAGCAGCACATAGTTGATCGCGTCGAACGAGACGCGCCAGCGCACCCGGCGACTGGTCCGCCCCTGGCAAATGACCTCGCGCCGGGTCGTATCGATGCGCACGGTGACCGCCGTCAGCAGCACGCGCATATAGCGCACCGACAGCACGACCAGCAGCACCCCCACGAGAATCCCCAGGCCCGGCAGCCAGGCCGGGTTGACTTTGGCCAATACGGTCGTTTGCATGGCTGTGCCCAAGATGATGAACACCAGACCCATCGCCAGAAAGGCCACGACGCGCAGCGCTGTGAACAACACCCAGGATTCGCGCCGCCGCCAGGCATAGCCTTTCTTGGTCGATGCCATCACCCATTCATCGAGCTGGTAGGGCGGATCGGCGGGCGGCAGGACGGGAATGGCCGGAACGGCGGGCGCGCGCACTGGCGCAGCCGCAGGCGTTGGCGGATATGGGGCAGGCTCCGCCCGGACCGGCGCGCGGATCCCCCCGGCTGGATCGAGCGTCTTCACCGGGGAGGTGGGCTGGAGCGCCTGCGTATCGACAAAGGGATCGGGCTGGGCGGCGGGCGGTGGAACTACGTGCAGCGGGCGTGCGATGAGGTTGGCGAGGGCTTCGCCCGCTTTGCGCGCCGGGACGCTGAAGTCCTCGGCGGGACCGCTGGGCCAGCTGGCTAACCCGCACCACCGCAGGCGTGTGCTGCTGTCGAGATGCGCGGACAGCAGCAGCCCCAGGTGCCAGTTTGCACTTTCGGGTGCCCAGCCGACCACAACGCGCGCTACATCGGCGGGCACCAACCGCCCATCGCCGGGAATCTGGCGCGCCCGCGAAAAGCCTGGCGAGCAGGTCAACCCTTCGGGATCCCCCGCGCACAACGCGATGGCCGACTCCGAAACGCCGGTCGCGCCGCTGCCATTGAGCAGCCGCCATGAGCCGGGCCCGACCTCGATGGTAAGATTGTGGGCGGCACGAATAAACTGTACAGAGTTTTGGAAGTTTTGCATGAGACTCAGCTATGGACCTACAACATAGACACAACCGGGCATGTCCGGCAGGAGCGGCCACGCCGGCTGCGGGCGCACCAGATCGTACCATACCGGACGCCATACCGCCCAAGTCTACCGCGTGCGACGCGCGGGAACAACTTGCGTTTCGCGGCAGGTACCTGCGACGCTTGTCGGTTACGATATGAATGTGCCCCATCCCCCGTGCGAGCGGTAGGGAGGGGCTAACCACACAAACGCCCCCAGCCAGATCGGACTGAACCGGGGGCGTTGGATACGTTATGTTGCGGTGCGAACGTTTACGCCAGCTCCAGCGACTTGTTCGCCACGAGGCCGCTGGCCTGTGCCACGAACTCATCGACCGGCAGCGCGCCCAGGTCTTCACCCGTGCGCAGCCGCACACTGACCGCGCCCGCCGCCGCGTCCCGATCCCCGACGACCAGCAGCCACGGGATCTTCTGCTGGGTTGCCGTGCGGATTTTGGCACCCATACGCGAGTTCGACGCATCCACTTTGACACGCAGCCCGGCGTCGTGCAGCCGCGCGGCGACCGTGTTGGCATACTCAATGTGGCGATCCGCGACCGGGATCAGCATCGCCTGCACCGGCGCAAGCCACGCCGGGAACGCGCCCGCGTAGTGCTCGATCAGCACGGCGACGAAGCGTTCCATACTGCCATATAAGGCGCGGTGGATCATGATCGGGCGATGGCGTTCGTTGTCCTCGCCCACATATTCCAGCTCGAAGCGCGCGGGCAGGTTGTAATCGACCTGCACCGTGCTGACCTGCCACTCGCGCTTGAGCGCGTCGCGCACCATGAAATCGAGCTTGGGGCCGTAGAAGGCCGCCTCGCCCTCTTCGACCGTGTACGTCAGGCCGCGCTTGTCCGCCGCGGCGATGATGGCCTGGGCGGCCTGGTCCCACAGCGCATCCTCGCCCACGTACTTATCGCTCTCCGGGTCGCGCACGCCCACACGAGCGCGGTAATCGGACAGGCCGAGGCCGTTCAGGATGAACTCGACCAGATCCACGACCTTGAGGAATTCGTCCTCAAGCTGTTCCGGCGTGCAGAAGATGTGTGCGTCGTCCTGCGTGAAGCCGCGCACGCGCGTCAGCCCGTGCAGCTCACCCGATTTCTCGTAGCGATAGACTGTGCCGAACTCCGCCAGACGGATGGGCAGATCGCGGTACGAGTGCAGATCATCCTTGTAGATATGGATGTGATGCGGGCAGTTCATGGGCTTGAGCATGAACAGATCGCCCTCGACCTCGAACGGCGTGTACTGGCTGTCCTTGTAGTAGGGATAGTGGCCCGACGTCTCGTACAGCTTGACGCGCGCGATATGCGGCGTCATGACTGGCTCGTAGCCGCGCTCGATCTGCACTTCGCGCAGGAAGCGTTCGAGCTGGTCGCGCAGGATCGCGCCGTTGGGTTTCCACAGCGGAAGGCCCTTGCCCACCAACTGGCTGAAGGTGAACAGGTCGAGCTGCTCGCCCAACAGGCGGTGATCGCGCTTTTTGGCTTCTTCCAGCAGCGCCAGATAGTCCTCAAGCTGCTCGCTGGTTTCCCAGGCCGTGCCATAGATGCGCGTGAGCATCTCGCGATTCTCGTCACCGCGCCAGTACGCGCCCGCCGGAGCCTTGAACGTGATGCTGATCGCGTCCGGATTGATCTCGCGCGAGTTGGCGACGTGCGGCCCCCGGCACAGGTCCTCGAAGGTATCCTGCGTGTAGGTGCTGATCACGACGGCGTCTTCGGTCTTTTCGCCGTACTCGTCGATGCCGCCCTGTTCCAATCCGTCGATCAGCTCCTGCTTGTAGGGCTGGGCTTCGAACAGGTGGCGCGCTTCGTCGGCGGAGACTTCCTTACGCTTGAACTCGTGGCCTTCTTTGATGATTTCGCGCATGCGCCCTTCGATTTCGGCCAGGTCTTCCTCGGTCAGGGCGCGCGGCAGGTCGAAGTCGTAATAGAACCCGTCCTCGATGGGCGGTCCAATCGCGATCTTGGCTTCTGGAAATTTCTCCAGGACGGCCTGGGCCATGATGTGAGCCGTCGAGTGCCGGATGCGGTACAGCTTGCTGTCTTGATAGCGTTCCATAGGTCTGCAGATTTCTCCTCAGGGCGGCGGCTCGCCAGTGGGAGAGCCGCACATGATCCAGCGGGGCGCACGCTGCGCCTCACCTGTCCATGCGATTCGACTGTGTTTGATCAGGGGCAAGCAGGGGTACTATGCGCTGTGCCCTGCTGCCGGAGACTATGCGGCGCTCCGGGCAGGAACCAGCGCACAGAGTCCCTACCCAGGCCGCCCGGTAGTGCCGTCCAGCGTACCGGCGTCGCAGTCGCGTTGATCGGTGTGCTCAGTCATAGGCGCTCCTTTCGCGTCAGGCTGCCGGGTGCTCATTTTCAACCCGGAATTGAGCAAACACACTTTCGAATACACCCAGCGCCATCAGGTTGTCGACGACGTCTTCGATAATATCCGGCGTCAGGTGTTCGACGACGACATGCGGTGTTTCGAGCGCCAGAAACTGCGTCGCGGCCAGCGTCCGATTATGCTGCAAAGCCACATCCAGGCTGAGCTGCATTTCCTGCTGCAGGTGCGCGAGCGTCACGAAGTGCGCCTGCCACAACCGCTGGTCTTCCATTTCCACCAATACATCAGCACAATCTTTTTCCGGGTCGAACCCCAACAGGGGTTCCGGTTCAATCCATACACGTTTGACTAGCACGGTATTGCATCCTCAGGCCAAGTCAGCGATGGTTGTGTCATACCACCATACTACACCGAATTGACCCCAAAAATGAAGACCCTCGCCCTAATATTGGGGCGAGGGCCATAAATGACCACGCGGTTCCACCCAAGTTTCAACGCGCGGCGCGCAAGCGTCGTGTGTATCCTCTGGGGCCGCTAACGGGGCCGTCCGGCGTCGCTTACTGGGGTGCGCTCAGAGGCGCGGCCTGTTCTGCGAGGCACTCACGGGGGGTTTTCTTCGCTCGCCGGTCGAGCGCGCTTCCAGTCAGCGGCGCGCTTTCCCTGGGGCCGGGGAAGAGCGAATACTCGTCCCGATCAACGTGTTGTTTTATGTGTGTACGATCATACTACGTACAGCTGACAATGACCAGCATAGCCGAAAACTGTGACGCCTGTCAAGCCTGAATCGAGTCGGGGCGCGGGTCTTGACAGGCGGTCGCTGCCTGTGCTATAGTGCGCTCATCGTCCGCACAACGACAAGGAGGCGTAGTTACATGGCACAAGTCAACGCTTCGGTTGCCCACATGGGTTGGGCTGCGCTTGTTCGCTGTGTCTGACGCAGAGTGATTCCCCGCTAAGCCGGTTTGATCTGGCCGAATCTCCCTGAACTTCAGCATCAACAGCCTGATTAGACGCATGCTCGACCCTTGCTCACTGTCGTGGTGAGAGGATCAGACGCGTCTGGTTGTCTGTCTGCGAGTCCCTGCTCTTGCGGCGCAAGCCGCGTTCCTCTCACGCCACCGGGCGCGCATCCGCGTGCCGTTCTTCGACCGAATGACCTTGCAAGAGTTTGGCGCTGCCTCAATTGCAGCCGCTATTCCCTGTGGCATGGCTGTGTGGCATGAGAAAAAGGAACACGACTGTGACCGACCGTCATCACGACGCACATACGAACACTGACATTACCCGCCCAATGAGCATGGACAACGTGAACAACATGGACGACATGGACAACCAGAACCCGATCGACGATCCCTACGAAGTCTACGCGGACCGGTTCGACCCGATTCGCACCGATCGCAAGGCGCGCCGCAAGCGCAAACCGCGTATCCAACCGCAGGACAACACGACGCAAGCTGACGCGGTCGCCCAGATAGCCGACGCCGCCGGGCTTGAAGGCGGCTTTAATCCCACCTACACGCCCTCGCGCTATGAGGGCGGTTGGCTGATGGACTCGCTGAGCGCACTCTACGATCAGCAGCTCATCACGGATGTGATCGCGCAGGTGCGCGGCGGCAAAGAAGCCAGCGTCTACTGCTGCACCGCCCACGCCTCGACCGGCGCGGACCTGCTGGCGGCCAAGGTCTACCGGCCCCGCATGTTCCGCCAACTGCGCAACGATCACATGTACCGCGTGGGCCGTGACATCATCATGGCCGATGGTGTGGCGCTCAACGATACCGATCACCGCGAAATGCGGGCCGTCATGAAGGGTACTGCCTTCGGCAAGCTGGTCAGCCATACCTCATGGCTGATGCACGAGTTCAAAACCCTGGAAAAGCTCTACAACGCGGGTGCAGCCGTGCCGCGCCCCTACGCTTCCGGTGAAAACGTGATCCTGATGGGCTACATCGGGGACGAGTTCACCGCCGCGCCGACGCTCAACGCCGTGCGGCTGGAGCGTGACCAGGCCGTCGCGCTGTTTGACGAGGCGCTGCGCAATGTCGAGCTGCTGCTTCAGCACGGGCTGATTCACGGCGATCTGTCGGCCTATAACATCCTGTATTGGGATGGCGCGATCACGCTGATCGACTTCCCGCAGGTGACAGATATCGAATCCAACCCGAAAGCGCGTTTCATCCTTTCGCGCGACCTCGTCCGGCTGTGCGAGTACTTCGCGGCGCAGGGTGTCCAGCGTGACGCCGAAGCCCTGGCCGAAACGCTGTGGTACCGCTACGGGGCGAGCGATCTCGCGCTGGAAGACGATCTGGATCTGTAGGCACGTGCATCTCTGGTCCCTCTCTGGTCATTAGTTTTGATCAGAGAGGGACCGGGAGTTGCGCGGTATATCCGCCCTGTTTGGCTGAAAACCACCCATAACGCAATAATCTTGGGTGAATGCTTCGCCATGACCAGAGCCAGACAGGAATAGGCCTCATGACGCCTGACTCCATCGCCCTGATCACAGACAGTGGCTGTGATTTGCCCGATGACGTGCTCGACCGCCACGCGATCGCGATGGTGCCGCTCTACATTCTGTGGGGCCGCCAGCAGTACCGCGACCGCCTGGACCTGAGTCCGGAGGACTTTTACCGCCGGATCGTATCTGACCCGCTACATCCGACCACGTCGCAGCCGCACCCGCAGGACTTCGCCGCCGCCATCACGCACGCGCAGGAGCAGGGCGCGCAGGAAGCCGTGATCATCACCATCAGCGGCGGCATGAGCAGCACTTATCAATCCGCGTTGGCCGCGCAAAACGATTCCGCCATTCCGGTGCATGTGCTGGATTCGCGGGCCAACTCGCTCAGCCAGGGCTGGCAGGTTCTGGCCGCGGCCAAAGTGCGCGCGGCGGGCGGGTCCGCACAGGAGATGATCGCTGCCGCTGAGCGCGTGCGCAGCAAACTGGTCACGCTGCTGTATGTAGACACGCTCGAATACCTGTACCGGGGTGGGCGCATCGGGCGCGCTGCCAAATGGGTGGGGACCGTGCTCAACCTCAAGCCGCAGCTTTACGTCGATCACGCAACCGGCAAAATCGAGCCGGGCTCGCGCTCGCGCAGCCGGAAGCAGGCGCTCGAAAAGCTGTACCACGAATTCTTCAAGCAGGTGGGGAGCGACGGTCCACTGCATGTGGGGATCGTGCATGGCAACACGCCCGACGATGCCGCGGCCCTCGCCGCGCGCATCCAGCGCGAATACCAGCCCGCCGACCTGATCATCGGCATGACCTCACCGGTCATGGGGGTGCATACTGGGCCGGGAGCGATGGCCCTATGCGGCTACGCGGGCGACTGAGCCCAGCGCGCGCCGCAGTGACTTCGCACGCTGCACGATCTGTCATGCGCCCCGGACTCGCTCCGGGGCATTTTGATTCCCGCCGCGTGCCGGAGCCCTCCGCCTATTTGATTGGTGAAATAATGAACGAATTAAATAGAATAAGTTATTGCTATAATAGTTAATAGTTCCAGTAAAATGTTGAGCGTGCAGCCCCGAAGGAGAGATTTTCGATGGCGTCCAACGGCAGTTTGAACGGTGATGTGTACTACCCGCCTGCCTCAATCGTCCAGCGTGCCAACCAACCCGATTACGACGGCATCCACCACGCGATGAGCGAGGACCTGGCTGGCACCTGGGCCAAGATCGCCCGCGAGGAATTCGACTGGTATGCCCCTTGGGACAAGGCGCTCGATGACTCGAACGCGCCATTCTACAAATGGTTTGTGGGCGGCAAAGTGAACATCGTTCACAATGCGCTGGACCGCCATCTGTCCACCTGGCGGCGCAACAAGGTCGCGGTGTTGTGGGAGGGTGAAAACGGCGACCGGCGCAGCCTGACTTACCACCAACTTGCCCGTGAAGTATGCCGGTTTGCCAGCGTGCTGCGCGCGATGGGCGTCGAAAAAGGCGACCGCGTCACGATCTACATGGGCCGCATCCCGGAAATCATTGTGGCGATGCTGGCCTGCGCCAAGATCGGCGCGGTGCATTCCGTCGTGTACGGCGGGTTCTCGGTCGAAGCGCTGCATGGGCGCATCGAAGACAGCCAGAGCAAAGTCGCCATCACGGCCGACGGCGCGTGGTTGCGCGGGAAAATCGTCCCGCTCAAGGACATTATGGACGAAGCGCTCCAACGCGCGCCCACCGTCCAGACGCTGATCGTTGTCAAGCGTACCGGGCAGGACGTCCACATGGAGCCGGGCCGCGATCTGTGGTACCACGACCTGATGCACCTGCCGATCGCCGATCCGTGCGCGGACACCGAGGTCATGGACGCGGAAGATCCGCTGTTCCTGCTTTACACCAGCGGCACGACCGGCAAGCCCAAAGCCATCCTGCACACGCACGGCGGTTACATGGTCGGCGTGGCGACCACGCTGAAATGGGTCTTCGATCTCAAGGAGGAAGATACGTGGTGGTGCGCGGCGGATCCCGGCTGGATCACCGGGCATAGCTACATTGTGTATGGCCCGCTGCTGCTCGGCGCGACGAGTGTGATGTACGAGGGCGCACCCAATTACCCATTCCCCGATCGCTGGTGGGACATCGTCGAGCGGCACGGCGTCACGGTTTTGTACACCGCGCCGACGGCCATTCGCGGGCTGATGCGCTTCGGGGACGCGTGGCCCAATCGCCACGATCTCAGCTCGCTGCGGCTGTTGGGCAGCGTGGGCGAACCGATCAACCCGGAGGCGTGGCGCTGGTATTTCCGCGTGATCGGCAAAGAGAACTGCCCGATCATGGATACGTGGTGGCAGACCGAAACCGGCAACTTCATGATCACGCCGCTGCCTGTGACGCCGCTCAAGCCCGGCAGCGCGACCAAAGCCTTCCCCGGCGTGCAGATCGACGTGCTGGATGAAGATGGTAACCCGGTCGGCCCGAACGAAGAAGGCTATCTCGTGATTACGCTCGCCGTGGCCTGCCATGCTGCGCACCATTTACGGCGACCCGGATCGCTACGTGCAGCAGTATTGGAGCCGCTTCCCCGGCCTGTATATGACCGGCGACAGCGCCCGCCGCGACGAAGACGGTTATGTGTGGGTCATCGGGCGCGTGGACGATGTGATCAAGGTCAGCGGTTACCGGCTCGGTACGGCGGAGGTCGAGAGCGCATTGGTGAGCCATCCCTCCGTAGCAGAAGCGGCCGTGATCGGTGTGCCGGACGAGATGCGCGGCAGTGTGATCAAAGCCTACTGCATCCTCACGGCGGGCACCGAGCCTACCCAGCGGCTGGTCGAGATTCTGCGCGATCACGTCGCGCACGAGGTTGGGCCGATCGCCAAGCCCGCCACGGTGGAATTCGTGGACAGCCTGCCCAAGACGCGCAGCGGCAAGATCATGCGCCGCGTGTTGAAGGCGCGCGCGCTGGGTCTGGAA
The DNA here is from genome assembly GCA_963826505.1 of uncultured Chloroflexia bacterium. GTDB lineage: Bacteria > Chloroflexota > Anaerolineae > Aggregatilineales > Aggregatilineaceae > CAWGXG01. The sequence goes on along the minus strand of CAWGXG010000007.1, from coordinate 268,539 downwards.
GAAGGCGATCTCAGCACGTTGGAACAGTAACGCAGACGCCGAAGTATTCCCCTGGAACGCAAAACGGGAGCTGTTGGTAGGCTCCCGTTTGTGTGTCTTGGAGGCGACGGTGGGAATTGAACCCACGGTGAGGGTTTTGCAGACCCTTGCCTTGCCACTTGGCGACGTCGCCGTGGTGGGTGGAACGAAAAGTAGTATACACAACCGGGCGGCGCTTGACAAGGTTCAAGCTGGAACAGCCAAGCACGCCCACAGAGGTCACAGAGAAAAGCAAGAGGGCACAAAGTAGGTCAGATTTTTCAATACTCTTTCTGTGTGCCCCTCGTTTTTTCCTCTGTGATTTTCTATGTCCCGCTTTTGCTTTACGCGCCGCCGGCTGTGTTGGGACCGCCCAACGCCGCGGGGTACGACCCCAGCATCTTGACCATCGATGCCTGCCGCAGCAGGTCGACCAGCGCCGCTTCCGCGGCGGGATCTCGCCAATGGCCCTCGAAATCGAGATAGAACCAGTACTGCCACGCCCGGCTACGCATGGGCCGCGACTCGATCTTGGTGAGGTTGATGTTACGCAGCGCGAACGCACCCAGGCAGTCGTACAGCGCGCGCGGACGGTGGCGCACCGCGAAGACCAGCGAAGTTTTGCACGGATCGCGGCGCTGGGCGTCTTCCATGCCGATGGCGAAAAAGCGCGTCGAGTTGCCGGGCTGTCCTCAATGCCGCTGTCGAGCACTTCTAGCCCGTAGAGCTTGCCCGCAAACGCGCTGGCGATCACCGCGGTGTTCGGCTCCGGTTTCTCGGCCAGCTCGTGCGCCGCGCCCGCCGTGTCGTAAGTCGCCATCGCTTCCCAGCCGCGCCGGTGCAGCGTCTCCGCGCACTGCGCCAGCGCCTGCGGGTGCGAGCTTACCTGCTTCACGTCTTCCAGCTTGGTGCCCTGCCGGGGCCAGCAGATGATGTTGAATCGGCAGCAGATGCTCCGCCTGCACGCGGAAATCGTGCTCGATCAGCAGCTCGTAGACCTGGGCGATCGTGCCGGTCAGCGCATTTTCGACCGGCACCATCCCGTGCGTCGCCCTGCCGCGCTGGATGGCCTGGAAAATCTCGCGGAATGACTCGCAGGGCAGCGTCTCGGCGTCGTCGCCAAAATGGCGGTAGATGGCCTCCTCAGAATACGCGCCGTGCTCCCCCTGAAATGCGACTAATTCGCTCGTCATGGTTCGCTCATAAGTTCCTCGGTGCCCCTCAGCTGTTAACGAAACCCCATCAAATCCATGCACAACTTAAATTCCGATCGCACGTTGGCACGCCGCCCGCTCCAACAGCGCTTCCAGCGCCAGCCGGTAACCGATCCAGCCCAGGCCGCCGATCTGCCCCAGGCAAACCGGCGCGATCAACGAGGTGTGGCGGAACGGCTCGCGGGCATGAATGTTTGACAGATGGACCTCGATGGCGGGCAGCGCCACCGCGCTGATCGCGTCGCGCAGCGCGACGCTGGTATGCGTGTAACCGCCGGGGTTGATGATCACGCCCTGCGCCCAGCCGCGCGCCGCGTGCAGCGCGTCGATCAGCGCGCCCTCGTGGTTGCTCTGCAGGATGCGCAGCGTCGCGCCGTGATCCGCCGCGTAGTCTTCCAGCCGCGCGTTGATGTCGTCCAGCGTGCACGCTGCCCGTAGACGTCCGGCTCGCGCGTGCCGAGCAAGTTCAGGTTTGGGCCGTGCAGCACCAGAATATTCATCGTCCTCCCGCAGCTCCGCCAGCACCGCGATCACTTCGTCGCGCGGCACGTCGGAGACGATTACCGGCTGCGCCCATGCCCTCCAGCAGGACAAAGCGCGCCGCGCCGTCGCGCCATTTTTTATCGTGGCTGCATGGCGTCCCACAGCGCGCCGGGATCGTAGCCGCTGAAGCGCGCGGGCAGGCCCAGCGACCAACCGCCCGCTCAACCGTCGCCGCCAGCGTCCGGGCGCACAGTCCGCGCCGCGCCGACAGCCGCGCCGCCGCCACCAAACCCAGCCGCGACCGCTTCGCCGTGCTTCCAGGCGTAACCGCTGACCTGTTCGAGCGCGTGGCCGAAGGTATGCCCCAGGTTGAGATAAGCGCGCACGCCCGCCTTCGAGCCGGTCCTGCTCGACGAGCGCCTTTTTGACCGCGACCGCCCGCGCGATGATCTCGTCGATCGGCTGCCGATCCGTGCGCCAGCAGGTGATCGAGCAGCGGCGGATCAGCGATCAACCCGGCCTTGAGCGATCTCCGCCAGCCCGCAGCGCAACTCGACGGCGCGGCAGCGTGGCTAAGCGTGCACGTGTCCGCGAACACGGCCAGCGGGTCCTTGAACGCGCCCGACCAGATTTTTGCCCTGCGGCAGATCGACGCCGACTTTGCCGCCCAGCTGGAGTCGACCATCGCCAGCAGGCTGGTCGGAGCCTGGACGAGCGCCACGCCGCGCATGAAGGTAGCCGCCGCAAACCCGGCCATATCCTCCGATCACGCCGCCGCCCAGCGCGACGATCAGCGTCGAGCGATCGGCGCCCGCCGTCGAGCAGCCGCGCGTACATGTTCGCGCAGCGTGTCCAGCGTTTTGTACTGCTTCGCCGTCCGGCACGGCGATCAGGATGCCGCCCGGCAGGCGCGCGGCGAGCGCGTTCGCCATACAGCGGCGCCAGCGTGGTGTTGGTGATCACGACCGCGCGGGTGAAGCCGCGCGCGGCCACGAACGCGGGCAAATCCTCCGCCAGCGCGCCGGGCCGGATCACGACCGGGTAGGCGCGGTCCGCGCCCTGAATCGTGAACGGCAGGGGCCGTTCAGCGTGTAGCATCCATAAGCGGATTACCTCCTCGGCGGCCGCCTGAGGCGTCAGGTGTGTCGGTATCGACATGATAGCGGCAAACTGGTCGTAATGCTCCGGCGCGTTGCCAGCAGCCGCGCCAACCGCTCCCGGTCCGCGATATACAGGGGCCGCGCCGGAGCGTCGCCCACGCGCGCCAGATGACCACAGCCAGTCGCACGTCAGCGCAGACGATCACGCTGCGGCGCCTGGAAGGCTGACACGCGTATGCGGGTCGAGCAGCGCGCCGCCGCCCACCGCGATCACCTGTCCGCGCTTCGCGGCCAATTCCTGGCAGACCTGCGCTTCGATCTGGCGGAACGCCTCTTCGCCGTCGCAGCGCGAAAATCTCGGCAATCGTGCAGTCCAGCGCGCGCTTCGATGATGGCGTCCGTATCCACGAACGGCGCTTGCGCCGCTGCCGCTACCAGCCGCCCGACGGTGCTTTTGCCGGTGCCCATGAACCCGGCCAGCACGAGGTTGCGCGGCGCCATCACTCCCACTCATAACCAAACCGCCAGGGCGTGTTGTCCATCGGCAGATCGTCCAGGTGGCTCTGGCGCAGCGCCACGAACCGGGTGCGCAGTTCGTCCAGGTTGTCGCCGCCAAGCTTGATCAGCAGCTCGTCGGCCAGCACGAAAGCGACCACCGCCTCGATCACCACGACGGCGCGCGGCGTCGCGCAGAAGTCGCTGCGCTCGTAGACGGTGTGATCGGGCTGGCCCGTGGCGAGATTGACCGAATCGAGCGGCGTCAGCGTGGTGCTGATCGGCTTCATGGCGGCGCGCACGACCAGCGGTTCCCCGGTCGTCATGCCGCCTTCCAGCCCGCCCGCGCGGTTGCTCGTGCGGCGGATGTGCCCGTCCGGATCCAGCGCCATCTGATCGTGGACCTGCGTGCCGCGCCGCCGCGTATTGGCGAAGGCCGGGCCGATCTCCACGCCCTTGATGCTCTGCACGCTGCATACCGCGCCTGCCAGCCGCCCCGATAGGCGGCGGTCGTAGTGGACGTGCGATCCCAGGCCGGGCGGCAGTCCCCACGCCGCGACCTCGATCACCCCGCCCAACGTGTCTTTGTCGATCTTGGCCTGCCGAATGGCCGCTTGAATGCGCTCCGAGGCCGCCGGGTCCGGGCAGCGCACTTCGGAGGCTTCGGCGGCGGCGCAGCGTGCCGCGTAATCGGGCGGATCATCGTCGAACGTGCGCGATCTCGCCCGGCGATCTCGGTCACGTAGCCGCCCACTGTGATCCCGAATTCGGCCAGCAGCCGCTTGCAGATCGCGCCAACGGCCACACGGGCCGCCGTTTCGCGGGCGCTGGAACGTTCCAGGGCCAGCCGCAGATCGCGGTAGCCATACTTGATCGCGCCGGTCAGGTCGGCGTGACCAGGGCGGGGCGTGACCAGGGGCGTGATATCTTTCTCCGCCCAGTTTTTCCAGTCGCGGTTGGCGATCAGCAGCCCGACCGGTCCGCCGGTCGTGTGCCCGTTCATCACGCCGCCGGTCAAGCGGGCGTGATCGCTCTCGATCTGCATGCGTCCGCCGCTGCCGTAACCCTGCTGGCGGCGCTGCATATCGCGGTCGATGTCGTCGGGAGCCAACGGCAATCCGGCGGGCAGCCCTTCTAAGATGGCCGTCAACGCTGGGCCGTGACTTTCACCTGCGGTGAGATAGCGCAGCACAGGACCTCCAATGAGCAGACAGTGATCAGCGAACAGGTTTGCCCCCATCCCCCACGCGACCTGCGGTCGCGGTGACCCTCCCTCCACTAAATCGGGGCAAGTCCAAAACGCGCCCGTATGGAGAGGAGGTCGGGGGGTGGGCAGCTCACACGCGCAGCATATGCTCACATGCGCAGCAAATGATACGACTTCTTCCCCTTGCGCAGCACCAGCACGCGCCCGTCGATCGCGTCGGCGGGGCTGAGACGCGCATTGACGTCGTCAACGCGGCGGTTGTTGACGTACAGGCCGCCGCTCTCAATCAGCGTGCGGGCTGCCTTCTTGGAATTTTCCAACCCGCAGGCCACGACCGCGTCGACCACACTCACGCCTTCGCCGGGCGCGCTTTCGGCGGGCATGTCGCTCGACGGCACCTCGGCGAAGATGTCCAGCAGATCATCCGCGCCGAAGCCTTCCAGCTCGCGCCCGCCGAACAGGACTTCGGTCGCGGCTTGAGCCTTGAGCAGACCTTCCTCGCCGTGCACCGTACGCGTGACTTCTTCGGCCAGACGGGCCTGGGCGGCGCGACGGTGCGGCTCAGTGCGCACGGACTCCTCCAGCGCGGCGATCTCGTCGCGCGTGAGCAGCGTGAAGAACTTCAGGTACTGGATCACATCCGCGTCCGCCGTGTTGATCCAGAACTGGTAGAAGTGAAACGGCGACGTGCGTTTGGCATCCAGCCAGACGGCCCCGGCCTCGGTCTTGCCGAACTTGACGCCCGTGTTGGTCATGACCAGCGGCACCGTCAGCGCGTAGGCTTTGCCGTCGTCCGTCCATTTGCGGATCAACTCGGCCCCGGCGGTGATGTTGCCCCACTGGTCGCTGCCGCCCATCTGGAACGTGCAGCCGCGATCGAGATACAGCCGCAGGAAGTCATAGGATTGCAGCAGCATGTAGCTGAACTCGGTGAAGGAGATGCCGTCTTCGCTTTCCAGGCGGGTCTTGACCGAATCCTTGGCCAGCATGTAATTGACGGTGAAGTGCTTGCCGACGTCGCGCAGGAAGGCGATCAGGTTCAGCGGGACGAGCCAATCGGCGTTGTTGAGCAGCAGCGCCGGATTCTCGACACCGTCAAACTCCAGAAAATGCGCGAGCTGCGCCTTGATGCCCTCCAGGTTATGCGCGAGATCGGCGTCGGACAGCAGTTGGCGCTCTTTGGTCTTGCCGCCCGGATCGCCGATCATACCAGTGCCACCGCCCGCCAGCGCGATCGGCGTGTGGCCGTGCCGCTGCAAATGGACCAGCACCATGATCGGCAGCAGCGACCCGACGTGCAGGCTGTCGGCAGTCGGGTCGAAGCCGATGTAGGCCGTGATCTTGCTCTTGGCGAGCACTTCGTCGGCCCCTTCGGACATATTGTGGATCAGCCCTCGCCAGCGCAGCTCCTCGACGAGATTTTCGGCGGTATTCACCAGCGTCATAACGTGTTTCACTCCTGTTAGTTCCCCCCAGGGGGAGCAAATTCTTTCAAAGCGTGTCGTGCCGCGTCCTGCATGACGGCCAGCGGCGGTGCCTCTCCGGTCCACAGCGCGAAAGCCAGCGCCGCCTGCCGGACCAGCATCCCCAGCCCGCTGATCGCCCGCGCTCCGGCGGCCTCAGCCGTCCGCATCAGGCGCGTGACGGGCGGATTATAGACCAGATCGTACAGCACGGCACCCGGCGGAAACGGCACCTCCTCCGGCCAGGGCGATCCTTCGACGCGCGGACTCATGCCGAGCGGCGTGCAGTTGACGATCAGGTCCGCACGCGGGGCCAGTCGCGCCAGTTCAGCGTAGCGAGCCACGCCGGGCCGCCCGCCCGGATCGCGGCTGATGGCGGTGATGGTCGCCGCGCCGCCCTGTTGCAGCGCAAAGGAGACCGCCTGCGCGCTGCCGCCCGTGCCCAGGATCAGGCAGGTCGCGCCCTGAATTGTCACGCCGTGTGCCGCGAGATCGTCGGCGAAGCCGCGCCAATCGGTGTTTTCGGCGCGCAGCGATCCGTCCGGCTGGACGATCAGCGTGTTGGCCGCGCCGATCGCGCGCACCGCCTCCGACTGTTCCCTGACCAGCGGGTGAGTCAGCACGGCGCGCTTGTGCGGGATCGTCACGTTGAAGCCGCGATAACCGCTCGCGCTCGACCAGCCGTGTTATCGGCTGCCGCGAGATCATCCGGCGGGAACGGCAGCAGATCGTAGTGCCAGTCCAGCCCCAGCGCGGCGAAGGCCGCGTTGTGCATCGCGGGCGAAATGCTGTGCCCCAACGGCCAGCCCAACAACCCGACTCGCTGCGCTGCTCCGTCCATCAGTCCGCGCTCCACGTCACGTCCGCGCCGAGCGCCTGGAGCGTCTCGACGAAGCCGGGGAACGAATCCTCGACGCAGCGGGCGTCGCGCACCAGGGTTTCGCCCTCGGCGCGCAGACCCGCCACGACCAGCGCCATCGCGATGCGGTGATCGTCGTGCCCTTCGACCGCCGCGCCGCGCAGCGCTTGCGGCCCCTGCACGCGGAAACCGTCCGGCGCGTTCGTCGATGGTCGCGCCCAGCTTGCGCAGTTCCCCGGCCATGACCGCGATGCGATCCGTCTCTTTGACGCGCAGCTCGGCCGCATCCGTGACCAGCGTCTCGCCCTCGGCCTGCGTCGCGGCGACCATCAGCGCGGGGAACTCGTCGATGGCGCGCACGATCACGTCGCCGCCGACAGCCGTTCCCGCGCAGCGCGCACCTGCGTCAGCGCCAGGTCTGCGACCGGCTCGCCGCCCTCGTCGCGCGGCGCGATCGCGGCAATCTCCGCGCCCATCGCTGCGAGAACATCCACAATCCCCGTGCGCGTCGCGTTGGTGTTGACGCCCTCGACGCATACCGCGCCGTCCGCGGCCAACAGCGCTGCGACCAGCACGAAACGCCGCCGACGACATATCGCCGGGCACGGTCACGTCCAGCGGCGCGCAGTGGATCGCCGGGCGTTAGCGTGATGTGCCCGCCGTCCACGTCTACCCGCGCGCCCATGCCGCGACAGCATCCGCTCGGTGTGATCGCGGGCCGGTCCTGGCTCGATCACGGTTGTCGGGCCGTCCGCGAAGAGTCCCGCCAGCAGCACGCCGCTCTTGACCTGGGCGCTGGCGACGGGCAGCGGGTAGGTGATGCCGTGCAGCGCCGCCGGATGGATGTGCAGCGGGGCGCGCCCGTCGGCTGTCGTCGATGCGCGCACCCATCAGGCGCAGCGGATCGGTGATGCGGCGCATCGGGCGGCGGCGCAGTTGGCTCGCTGCCGTCTAGCACACTTTCGAACGGCTGCCCGGCCAATAACCCCGCCAGCAGCCGGATGGCCGTCCCCGCGTTGACGCAGTCCAGCGATGCGGCGGGCGCTTGCAGCCCGTGCAGGCCGCGCCCGTGGACGGTGAGCGTGGTCGCGTCGTGGCTGCTCGATGGTCACGCCCAGGGCGCGTATGACGCCCAGCGTCGCCAGCGTGTCACCCGCTGGCAGCCAGCCGCGTACCCGGCTCGTCCCATCGGCCAGCGCGCCGAGCATCAAGCGCGCGGTGCGAGATCGACTTGTCGCCCGGCACGCGTACCGTGCCGCGCAGTCCCGCGCCGGGCCGCACGCGTATAGCTGTCAGGGCTGTACTCATGTGATCAACCGCTCCCCGTATTGGGTGGTATAGGCCCGCCGTGCCTCGACAATCGCGCCCAGTTCCTCGCCAAGCGCGCCGGGTTCTTCCAACAGCGCGTCCAGGTGATCCAGGTAGGCGCGCAGTTCGGCAGCAGCCGCGGCGAATTTCCGCCGCGTTGGTGCTGAACATGCCGACGATCATGGCCGATCGGTGCGAGCCAGGCGCGTCGCGCCGTCGAAACCGCCCGCGGCCAGCTCGAACAAGGCGCTGTCTTCCTCGGAACCGTCCATCGCCAGCCGCATCAGCGCGAACGACAGCAAATGCGGCAGGTGGCTGGTCAGCGCGGTGAGGTGATCCTGGCGCGCCCGGTCCATCCACAGCGGCTGCGCGCCAACCGCCCGCGCCAGCCCTTCGGCCAGCACCCGCGCGGAGTCGGTGGTGCGGCGTGTCTCGCACAGCACGAAACGCGCTCCTTTGTATAACGTGCCGAATCGCGTTGGCATAGCCGTTTTCGGCCACTCCGCACATGGGATGCCCGCCGACCGCCATCACGTGCGGCGGCAGCCGGTCGAGCTGGTCGCAGATGCGCGTTTTGGTGCTGCCCAGGTCGATCACCAGCGTACCCGGCGCGAGTTCCAGCGTGGGGATCGCGGTGATGATGGCGTGGGTGGGGATGGCGAGCACCACGACATCCGCCTGCGTTGTCGAGCCTGCCGCATCGATCACGCCGCGCGCCTGGGCGTCTTCGATCACACCGGGGATGATATCCTCGGCGGTGATACGCCCTACGTGCCCGCGCAGCGCCAGCGCCAGCGACCCGCCCATCAAGCCTAACCCCACGATATGAACGCGACATTCCGCAAATGGTTTGGACGATGGTTTAGACATCACTCGACGATTGGCTCCGGGCGTACGACACTGCGATTAACAACGGCGGCCAACAGCCGGATCTTCTCGACCATGTCCGCAAAACGCTTGGGCGTCAGCGACTGCCGCCCATCGGATTGCGCGTTCGCGGGGTCGGTGTGCACTTCCACAATGATCCCGTCCGCGCCCGCTGCGACGGCGGCCATAGCCACCGCTTCGACGTATTCCCATTTGCCCACGGCATGGCTTGGATCGGCGATCACGGGCAGGTGCGAAAGATGCTTGATGACCGGGATCGCGTTGATGTCGAAGGTGTTGCGCGTGTAGGTCTCGAAGGTGCGGATACCGCGCTCGCACAGCATGACGCGCATGTTGCCGTGACTTAGAATGTACTCCGCGGCCATCAGCAACTCTTCCATGGTGCTGCTCATGCCGCGTTTGAGCAGCACCGGGTGCTGGCTTTCACCCACGGCGTGCAGCAGCGTGTAGTTCTGCATGTTGCGCGCGCCGATCTGAAGCACGTCCGCATATTGGCAGACCAGCGGCACGAGCTGCGGGTCCATCACTTCGGTGACGACGGGCAGGCCGGTCGCTTCACGCGCTTCGGCCAGGTAACGCAGCCCTTCTTCGCCCAGCCCCTGGAAGGCATAGGGCGAGGTGCGCGGCTTGAAGGCACCGCCGCGCAGCGCTGTGGCTCCGGCTTCGCGGACCGCGTGCGCGGTTTCGATGATTTGCTCGCGGCTTTCGACCGAACACGGCCCGGCGATGATGGCCAGATTCGGCCCGCCGACCTCGATCCCGTTGAGTGGGATGAGCGTGTCGTCCGGATGGTATTCGCGGCTGGCGATTTTATAAGGATGCGTCACCGGCATGACGTCCTGCACACCGGGCAGCAGGCTCAGGGAATCGCGGTCAAGCGGGCGGCCGCGCCCGATCACACCGATGATGGTGCGTTCTTTGCCTTCGGAGAGATGAACATCGTAACCCATGGCCCGGATGCGGGCGATCACATCCGAGATTTCGCGGGCGCTGGCATTGACGGACATGACGACTATCATGGGATCTATCTCCTGATCTGGATGTTGGTGATCGGCCACTACGTGTGAACCCAAAAATCCGGACGATGCCACTCAGTTCACAATGCGCGCCACAGCGTTAATGGGCTGATGGGCTGGGCGCGCCGATACTTTCGGCGGCGCGGTCGGGCCGCAGTTGGCGGGCTTCGCGCAGATACACATGCCGGATGTCGTGTGGGGCGCAGGTGGTGTTCCACAGCACCATCACGCGCACGCAGCGCGGCAGTCCGCCAGGGACGGCCATTTCGTGCGCACACATGATCGCGACATCCTGCCAGCCGATCTCCCGCGCTGCCACGGCGGGATATTCGGCGTTGAGATCGACCGTCGTCGTGAAATACACGCCGCCGATGGCGTCCACGTCGATGTGATTGGCCTCGACAATGGCCGTCAGCATTTCGCGTGTGCCGGCGAGAATCGCCTCGGCGGTGTTGTCGTCTACAGTAATCGCGCCGCGCACGCCCTGGCAGCGCATCGGCTGGGATGAGACTGGGTCACTCACGGTGGCGGCTCCTTTTGTTCCATGCTCAAAACACTCTATCAAACCGGGTTAATAACGAAAAAGGGCGCTGAGTGTGTCAGCGCCCTTCGATTTCGACCCTCTTGAGGGGTTAGCGGTTTGCACCGCAGGCTGCCACGCCCAGATCCGCTATATCGCCCCCAAAATAATAGTAGCCAAACCACACCCACGCGTCGACACGCGGGGCGAGTGTTGGCAAATTGACGGGGGCAGTGCGCTTGGACATAGGGCCTGTTAACTCCTCATAACAGGCACAGCTTAGCACAAGGCTGGGGTGCTGTCAATAACCCTGACTAACTTCGTGGAAATTGTACAAACGGGCGCGCATTGTGCGGCGTCGCGCAAATTTGCACACCCCGCGCTATAATGTCTAGACAAGTATTAGCGTGTCACTCTATTGGACTGGACAAAGCGAGGTTTTCTTATGCCTGAAGTGATCGAGATCGCCGTCCCGATCGAGGAAATCGAGGCACGGCGCGAGCGTGTCGCGCAGACGAAGCGCTTCGAGACGCCGGACCGCGTGCCCGTCATCCCGGCCATTGCCCACCGCTTTCTGATCCCCAAAGTGGGCGTGTCGTTCCGCGATTATTACAGCGACCCCGAAACCATGCTCCGAGCGCAGATTTTGTGTCAAAAGTGGCTCTTCGAAAATATCCGCACAGACGCGTACAGCATCACCGGCGCGTGGACCGGGGCCTGGACCGATTTTCAAAATACGTTTGAGGCGGGCAGCCTGGGCTGTGCCGTCCATTTCCCCGACGATGATATTCCCTGGGTTGGCGAAGGCTGGGTCAAGACGGACGACGATCTCAAGCGCCTGGAAGCCTTCGATTACGTCCACGAGGGCATCAACGGGCGGCAGATCGCGTTCCGCGAGGCGATGATCGACGTGGCGGAAAAATACCCCGTGCGCTTTCAGGGTGGCCCGATTTTCTACCCCGGCGCGAATCCCTTCCTGACCAATACATCCGACGGGCCCTTCGGCATCACGGGCGATGTGATGGGCCAGGTGGAAGCCTTCACCGCGGTCTACGAGAAGCCGGAATTTCTGCACGAGGTGCTGCGCATCGTCACCGACAAGCATATCGAATGGCTCGACGCCTGCGCCGAGATCATGGACTGGCCGGCACCGCGCAGTTTTGCCTGGACCGATGATCTGGCGGTGTCGCTCTCGGCTGATGCCTTCCGCGAATTCGCGTTGCCCTACAACCAGCGGCTGCGCTTTCATTTTGACGGGTGGGCGGGTCTGCACATGTGCGGCAAAACCAATCATCTGCTCGAAATCTTCCGCGACGATCTTCAGATCAACGAGTTTCAGGGCTTTGGTTATCAGGTGGATCTGGATCGTGTGGCCGAGATCTTGGGGGGGCGCGTCGTGCTGATCGGCAACGTCAACCCTATGCTGATCAAGTCAGGTACGCCGGACGAGGTGCGCGCGGCGACGCGCCGTGTGATCGAAACCCTGGGTCCCACGCGCGGCCTGATTATTCAGGACGGCAGCAATATCCCGCCAGATTCGCCGTTGGAGAATATTAACGCGATGATGGAAGCGGCAGAGCTGTACGGGCGTTATGATTAGCGGTAAGCTGGGAATTTAGAAACAATGGGTGCGCTTAGCGGCTTTTCCGGATCAGCCCTCGGACTCCTCGGTGTCCGCGCCGCCGTTAAGTGTCGCTCCGCACGACTGCCGGACCACCAGCCGCGTCGGCAGAATGATCTGTTGGGGGCCGCCGGAGACCTGGTGCTGGATGCGCCGGATCAGCGCCTCGACGGCATAGCGCCCCAGGTCAAAGGCGGGCTGTTCGATAGTAGTCAGCGGCACGTCGAGATGCTGCGTGAAATCTAGGTTGTCGAAACCCACTAGCGCGATATCTTCGGGGACGCGCAGCCCCATCTGGCGCGCGGCCTTGTAGACTGCCAGCGCGATCTGGTCGTTGGCGCAGAAAATCGCCGTGACTCGCCGCTCGCCGTTCAGAAAATCGCACAGCGCGCCCAGGTCAACGCTCGGATAACCCTCGACCTCACACGTCAGGCCGGGATCATAGGGCAGCCCTGCTTCAAGCAGCGCCTGCCGGTAGCCCGCGCCGCGATGTTCCAGGCTGACCGAGGAATCGCGCCATGACACGAATCCGATGCGCCGGTGTCCCAGTGACAGCAAGTGCTGTGTGGCACGCAGTCCGCCGCCAAAATGATCGGACATGACGTAATCGCATGCGATGCCGCGCAGGTAGCGATCGACCAGCACCAGCGGATAACCAGATTGGAGCAGGCGCTGGACGAGCTCCACGCGGACCGAGCTGACCGGGTACAGGATGATGCCCGCCAGGCGCTGCTCGACCAACCCATTCAGGACTTCGTTTTGGCGGTTCGGATTGTTCTCAACGTGTTTGAAGGTGATCGACAGATTGTGTTCGGTGGCGGCCCGTTCTGCGCCCAACAGAATCGTAGACACGAACGAATCTCTCACGTAGGGCACGATCAGCCCGATCTGATTGCCGGACAGGCCGGGCAAGCGTGCGGATTCTTCGCCCCAGGTGACAAATGTCCCACGCCCTTGCTCGCGCCGAATGAAGCCTTCGGACTCGAGTTTGCTGAGCGCCTGCCGGATCGTGCCGCGCGCTACGTTGAATTCGGCACACAGTTCCGGTTCGGCGGGCAGGCTGGAGCCAGACGGATACTCGCCGTTGACGATGCGCTGGGTCAAAATCTCGCTGACTTGCAGGTAGAGTGGAATGTCGCTATCGCGTTGCAGTGGACCGCTCATGAAGCCCTCTTGGCCCTGTCGAAACCCGATTCGGTTGAGTGCGCGGCGTTGGGTTGTTCATTCGCCGCAAAAACTTGTATATACAATTCCATTGTGCGATCATTTGGGTGCATTGTCAAATACTGCTCTGTTTTCGGACACGTCTCCTCTAGCGCCATCTCGGCGCTGAAAACCAGCCATTCGCCCTTCCCCCAACACAGCGGGGCGGATCACAGGTGAGATCCACCCCGCTATATGCTTTGTCTGACTGCTTAGGCTCAGTACAGCGGCGTCTCTCTCGTCGCTATTCTCCAGTATAGCCGGCCGGTACGCCACCAACACACGAGGTCGGGATGAAGCCATCCTTCAAACCGTTGTTGAAGATCTCCGTCCAATTCGTTCCTCCAACGGCGGTCGGAGTAGGGCTGACGAACCAGGTCTGACCGTTCGTGACGGCTTCGCCTGTGCCCAAGGGCATGCCCCCTGCCGCGTCGTAAACGGGTGTGTCACACGTGATGGTGCGGAGGACAAATCCTTCCGGAATCGGCACGCCCTGGAATACCGATGGGGGTAGACACGGGTTGTCGGCGAAGATATCCGCAATGACGACGCCGTCCATGACGATGTGCTCGTGGATTGGGTTCGCTGTGGGCGGCGTCGTGAAGCTGCCGGAGCCCCAACTCATGAAGGTGCCGACGCCGCCTGCCTGGCTGCGCGAAAAAACGACGACTCCGTTACCATCCGTCATGGTTTCCACATAATCGGAAGGTCCGGGTTGGTCGACTCCGTTTGTGGATGTGACTTCCCACGTACCGCAGTCGGTGGTGGTGGCACCGGGGAAGGTGAGAATGTCGTACATCCCGGTGGGGCCGGCGGCGTGAGCAATGTGATAGATACTCACACCGAATGCTAAAGAAACCACGATGCTGATGATGAGAATTGACCGGAGTTTACGCATTACTGTTTCCTCCTATCCACAACTATAATTTCATGGTACTATTAATGACTAGCTTGAGTCAAATCACGTGAAGCTCATAGGGTGCGTTTCTGGTTCGAAAAAACCACGCGCAGAATGCCTTGTCAGCGCCGGGAGCATCTCTGCGCTGTGGGCATTGTCCTTATGTTTCCCTTCTCTACCCTGATGCCAACATAAAACGCCCTCACGGGCGGTGACCTGCGAGGGCGTTCAAAACGCGGGGTGGACCAGACGTCCGCTTACTGGTCCGGATCGACTGGCTCGCTGGACGTGACGGCGGGCGGTGCATCTTCGCCTTCGATCTCGATTTTGCCGGTCTGGCCGTAAGGCTTGTCGGCCTTTTTCTTCTCGCTCTTGGTGATCTTATCGAACGCGGCGCGCACATGGTCGATGGTCTGGTTGGTGATGGTGCCCCAGTCGGCATCTGATTCGGTCCCCACGAGGCCGCTCACCCAGCCGCGTACGTCGCGCTCGATCTTCGTCCCGATGTCGCCCCACGAAGCTTCGACGGGTTGGTCGGTTTCTTCAGCGGGAGCGCGGTCGGCGCGCACCAGACGCGCCACGCCGGAACGGATGCGGTTTTCCATGCGCGAGGTGATCTCGTTCCAGTCGGCTTGTTCTTCGGCACCGACCCACTTCGCCAACGACATGCGGGTGTTGGCATCCATCTTCAGGCCGATGCCTTTCCAATCGGCGTCAGGTTCCTCGCCGACCCAGCCCGCGATCGTGCGGCGCAGCTTAGCGTCGATGCGATCGTCCAGGTCGTCATACGACGTGCCTTCGGGATTATCGGCCCAGTCGTGCACGGTTTCCTTGATTTCTTCATCCAGGTGATCGCCCATTTCTTCAGGGGTGGGCGGTGTGTGATTGTCGGACATGGTGTTTTTCCTCTCGCTGCACTCAGCTCAACTTAACTCTGCGGTCACAGGGTAAACAGGTGAGATCGCGCTGTTTCATTATTTAAGTGTACGCGCAAGACGCCCTTTCTGTTGCACGCGTCGCCGGTTTCTTATGCATCATTTACGCGCCTGCCTCATCCAGCCGTTCGAGCTGGGTCGCACTGAAGCGGATATTGAGCGCCCCAAGGTTCTCGCGCAGTTGTTCCGGCGTGCTGGCGGCCATCACCGGTACCCAGCCGTGCGCGACCATCCAGGCCAGCACAATCTGGTTGGGTGTGGCGTCCAGCTCGCGGGCGATCGCGTGCACCGCTGCCAGCCGCGAATCGCTGTCCGCGCCCGCAAATTCGCGCGGCACATGCCGATCGGACCGCGTATACGCTCCCTTCAGCAGCGGCGAGTAGGGCAGCAGCGTCAGGTGTTGGTCGTCGCAGTAATCGATCAGATCCTCGTCGACGGCAAGCTGTGGATCGAAGCTGGTCCCCTGCCGGGGCCGCAGGTAGGTATGCTTTTGCTGGACGCAGACGTATTCGGCCCAGCCGTTCGCCCGGCTGAGACAGCGCGCCCGCTCGACGCGCCACGCCGGGAAGTTGCTCGCGCCGAGGGCGCGTACCTTACCCGCGCGGACTAATCGGTCGAACGCCGCGAGTGTTTCTTGCTGCGAGGTCTGGCGATCGTCGACATGCGCGTAATAGAGATCGATCGTGTCCACGCCCAACCGGCGCAGACTCTTGTCGCACTCAGCCTCGATCTGTGCGGCTGCCAGACCGCGCGGCACGCCGGGCTGATCGAACCCTACTTTGGACGCGATGACCATCTGATCGCGGTTGCCGCGTGCGCGCATCCAACGGCCCAATAAGGTCTCGCTATCGCCGCCATGCGCGCCGGGTACCCAGTGAGCGTAAATGTTGGCGGTATCGAGGAACGCACCGCCTGCTTCGACGTACTGGTCGAGCAGCGCGAACGAGGTGTCCGCGTCAGTCTTCGTGCCGAAATACATCGCCCCCAAACACAGCGGGCTGACCTGTAACGGGCTGGTGCCTAATGTCACCGTTTTCATCATCACGTGCTGCCTTTCCCAAAAGAGTATCGCAAGAAAAATCGCACCAATTTTGTGTGGCTCCGAGCTATGGTCCCCCGATCATACCAGAATCGTCGCCGTCGCACCCGGCACCAAAACGGCCCCGCTCGTATTTCTGCCAGCGGGGCCGAAGGATCAACTCAAACCGGGTCCGGTGCTACCGGATGCGGCGCGATTCGCGGTCGGAGGGCTTGGGCGCCGCCGCCGAAGGTGAGCCGTCACCGCTCGCGCCGTTGTCGCCCACCAGACTCTTGTAGAACTCGGTGTCGTAGGTGCGCGTCTTGACGACGACGGGCATCGGGACGGCGTGCCCCAGGATGATCGCTTGCTGCTTGGTATCCAACCGCGCCAGAACTTCGCGCAGGCCGCCCGCGCCGCTGACGCCGGTCAGCACGGCGGCGATGTCGCGCTCGTTGTCCAGCAGCGCCGTGACGCGCGTCCCGATCTGGCTCATGACTTCTTCGTCGATGCCGCTGGGGCGCTGGTCCACAATCAGCAGCGTGACGTTGTATTTACGCAGCTCGCGGGCGATCGTGCCGAAAATCGTCTGGCGCGCGATGAGCGGATCCAGGAATTTGTGCGCCTCTTCGATCGTGATCAGCAGCTGCGGCGGCTCCATCGCCTCATCGCCCAACGCTTTTTCGACCTTCTCCACGTACAGGCTGTGCAGGCGGCGCGTCAGGTAATTGGCGACCAGGATATAGGCTTCCAGCGCGTTACCGTAGCGCCCAAACTCCAACACGACGCTTTTGCGCCGCTCGATGTATTCGAGGATGCGCCTGGCCGAGTCGTCGAGGGACTGCGGTCGCAGGAACGCGAAGCGTTCGAAGCGCTGCACGCGTCGTTTGAGCGCCGCGACCGACGCCTGACTCGCGCTGAGCTGTTCTTTGAGCAGCTCCATCGTCTCCGCGCTCGCGTCGATGAGCTTGCTAATCCACTGCTTGCCCCACAGCTTTTGCAGCTCGTAGGCCGCGTCGATCATCGAGTCCGACAGATCGAGTCGTGGTTTTGAGCATGGCGAGGTCTTCCGGCTCGATCTCGTCGTAACCGATCGTCACGACATGATCGAAACTCGCGCCGCGCCGCCGGGTCGCTTCGTCGTCCAGGGTGAAGATCGCCACGCGACTGCCGAAAAGCTGCTTCAGTCCTTTGGCCTGCTGGCTGTGCTCATCTTTGACGGCCCAGCCGTAATCGTTGTGCATGTCGAAGATCAGGTTGACGGCCACGTCATTTTTGATCACGCCCGCCAGCAATGATACGTGTGAGAAAACTTTTGCCCGTGCCGCTTTTGCCAAACACACCCACCGAGCGCTCGACCAAACGCCGCAGATCCAGGTTGATCGTGCGTCTCTTCGAGTTCCAGCGGCGCGCCGATGTGGAAATGGGTGGCGTCCTCGCGCCCGAACATGTCGTTCGACATCCTCGGTCGTGGCGACTTCAACCGGCATGAAATGGCTGGGGATGGTTTTGACCGGGCGCGGCTCGGCGTCTTCTTCGTCGATGGTCAGCATGGGCGCGACGTGCAGCGTGCCAAAGGCCGCCGTCCCGCTGTATATCTCGCGCAGAAACGGGTCGGACAGGTCCGGCGGATCGCTGCGGATGGCGGGATTGGTGGCGTCCAACATGACATCCGTGATCATGCAGAAAAAGCGTTTGTGCAGCCCGCGCACAACGACGTAACGCCCGACGGCCAGGTCTTCGATCACCGTTTCGCGGTCGAGCTTGACATCCAGCCCCTTGCTCAGCGAGCCGCCGACCACCACGCCCAACCGCCGCCCGGCCAATCGCAGCGGATCGGGGTGGGCGAGACCGCCCGGCGCGGCGTCGCGCGCGAACCAGTCCTTCAGGTTATTGGGATCGGGCGAGGCCGGGGCTTGAGTCGACATGGCATCCTCACAGAATGAAACATACGTTCTATTATATCAGGTTGGGCGGCGCGTTTCAAAAGCATCCCACGGAGCCGTCAGCGGTCAGCTATCAGTACAAACCAGCCAAGCCGGAGAGGGGGATCCAGAGGTGAGGCCGAATTTTCCCCTCTAATAACTCTGTGACCCGCTTTTCCCGCTCTTAGTTCGGGTTGATCAGCGTCAACAGGTGCTGCAAGCGCGACAGGTCATGGCTCAGCAAGCCCGCCAACTGCCGCCCGACTTTGACCAAAAAGTCGTAGCGCTCATCCTCGGACCGCACGCTGGCCGCCTGCTTGATCGCGGCGGCGAGCAGTTCCTCGGTCGGTACTTCGCTGGCGTTGAGCACCAACCGCAGAAAGTCCAACCGCTGCGTGAAATCGGCGATCGTGGCGGTGTCGCACAACTGCACCGCGTCCAGACTCAATGGCGGGCGCGGCGGCAGCGTATGATGGACCGCGCCCAACTGCACGAAGCCCACATTCACCACGCTGATCTCCACGGGGACCATGCGGTTCACGCGCTGGTCCTGGATGGTGACGGCGTTCATGTTGTTCGCCAGGATCATCTGGCGAATCATGGGATCGTCGTCGATGCTGATGGCGTGGATCAGGCCGATCACGTCGATGTCGGACATCTGGCCGTGCCGGGTGCGCACGAATGCCCCAAACGAGGGGTGTACGATGTCCTGGCTGCGCGTACCGCACACAAAGCCGGTCGTACTGGCGCGCAGCACGCTGCCGATGGTGGGTTGTTCGGTGATTTGATCGTTCATGGTCGCATCCTGCAGTAAGCCTCGATCCATCCCGGTCGGGCTAACGCTTGCGGCGCTGGCCGTAGCGCGTGCGCCCGTGCCGCACGATTTTGGATTCTAATTTCTCAGATTGCTCGACAACCTGCTGGTGACGCAGCAATTCTTGCTCGATCATGCCGTTGAGCTGCTCACGCTCGTGGCCGCGCACGACCGCCAGCTCGTCCGCGCGCGTCAGCGCGTAGGGGTAGCGCCACATCATCTGGCATTGATCGACCAGCAGCGCGTGGACCCGATCCACCAGCGCGGGCTGGCGAGCCACCCACATCGGCAGCTCGACGCGCGCTAAATGGTAATCCTGGGCCAGGCCGACATTGAGATAGAAAAACGCGATCTCATAGCGGTTGCCGCGCAGCCGGTAGGCTTTGTTCTGGGGCGACTGCTGGACCATCAGCGCCGACCGCTCGCCGGGCTTCAACAGCTTGAACATCAGCATCTGGTCGAACAGTCCTTCAAAGTCGCCGTTGGTCTGGAGCGCCGAAGCGCGCACGTCGTCATCCGCCAGACTCATCAGGTGCAGCAGGCCGATCAGGAAGGTGCTGCGCGGGCGGTCGATGTATCCGGCCAGACTCGCGCTCAGCCCGCGCGCGGACAACGCGGCGTGAGTATCGTGCAGATAGACCAACATCCCGAAATAATCGTGTTCAAGTCGCGCTCCTTCGGGGTCATTCTTGCCGCTCCAAAACAGCAGCGGTCCGTCCGCGAGCGCCAGCAGCGGGCAGTCCAAGTCCGGGCGGTGGGCGGCCTCACGCGCCAATGTTCGCAGTTCCTGCACCGATCGCCGCCGGTTGACGAGCTCGTTGGTGATCATCTGGCCGTGACTGTCGCGCAGGTCTTCGTCGGCATAAAACAGGCGCGGATCGGTCACTTGCTCGGGCAGGTGCTCGCGCCCGTGATAGTACATAAACACGCCCACGTTGAGCAGGTAATAGAGGGCCGCGCTGTGACTGCTGGGGTAGACCTGCGATCCGTCCGCCGCCAGGATCGCCGCGCAGCCGGGCAGCGCAGGCAGCGGGTAGGCGCGGTTGAGCGGCTCGTCGATGGGCTGGTCGTCCCCTTCGATGAGGTCGTTGAAAGCCGGAGCCGCGCCGCGATAGCCTGCGTCCCGATCGCGCACCAACAGAATTCGCTCGCGGATCGTTTCCAGATCGTCCAACGTTTTAAGCAGTTCCCAGGCGTCCTGGGTGCGCTGGGTGGCGTCGGCGGAACGCGCCGCGAGCGCGCGGCCCATGCGTTCTACCTGCGGCACAACTTTCTCGAATTCGAGCGTCACCTGTCACGCCTCCACACGGTTTCGAATCACAGCCGCGTTAACGTTTATCGGAGTCAGTTTAGCACTAATGTTCTGCTGCGTCAAGTTGGTTGGAGCTTGGTGGGCGCGATCGGCCCTGCTCTGCACTGGTTTTACTTGGCATTTCCTGGGTTTAAGGGGATATTTAAGGGATACTCGACGTCACCCGCCGGGGTGGCGCACTTATGTGCTTGGAGGCTTTACGATGAAACGTGTTATCAGTGTGGCACTCTTGATCGCCCTGATCATGGTGCCTTTTCAGGTATTCGCCCAAGACGGACCCGACTTGGAAACGTACACGTCCGATGATGGGCTGTTTTCGGCCTCCTATCCCAGCGATTGGAAAATGATGGTCGATGATACGCTGCCGTTCCCGAATCTGGTTCTGCTCAATTCGGACGAGGCGCTGACCCGTTGGAATGCGGACGAAAATCCCGAATTGGGCGATGTGGCGATCTATGCGCTGTTGCTACCGGTCGATTTCTTGTCTTTGCTCGATATCCAGCTGCCTGATGAATATGGTGTGGCCGATCTGGCGAATGCCTTCGCCACATTATTGATGGAACCCATATCCCCGGATGATCCGCTCAACGATCTGGTGATCAATCAGGCCGAAGAGATTCATCCGAACGACGATGAGCTGGTCGCCGGGTACGTCATGGCGAAGGACTCTGTCAGCGAAGGCGCGGTGATCGCTCGCCAATTCGATGGTGTGCCGGGCGTGGTGGCCGTGGTCGTGGCGCTCACCCCGCCGGATGAATACAGCGACGGAATTGACGCGATTGCCCTGGGAATCACCATCAGCCTGGAATACGCCGGCACGGCCGAGTTGCTGATGAACAGCATCATGGGCATGCCTGACTCGACCGACTCCAGCAGCGGCGATACCAGCAGCACGCTGGACGGTGAGGCATTGGTCCAGGAGCGCTGCACGGTCTGTCACGATACGCAGCGCATTGACAGCCACACGGGCAACGAAGCCGTCTGGTCCAACACCGTCGACGAGATGATCTCGTTCGGTGCCGATCTCAATTCCGCTGAACGTCAGGCTGTGATCGATTACCTCGTAGCGACTCACGGTTAGCGGCGTTTTCGCTTCATGTTGTTCGCCTGTGCTGCGCCTCTGATCCTCGTGATCAGGGGCGCAGTGGTTGGTGCGTGCCGCGCTGATTCGCACTGAGGCGTGTTTCCAGGCGAAGATTTCCCGTTTACACAACTTTTACAAGTATTTCTTTGTTGCTTTTTCGAGTTATTCCTACAATCAAAGGTAATGCCCATTTTTCAATGGGTTCCGTCCTGAATTGAAAGGATCGACGTACAATGAAACGTATTGTAAGTGTACTGGTGCTGGCAGTATTAGTTATGGTCCCCCTGAGCGCTTTGGCGCAGGACGGATCCTCAATGGAAACCTTCACTTCTGAAGATGGCCATTTCAGTGCGATGTACCCCGCAGATTGGGTCGCCGCTGCGTTGGTTGATGTGCCGATACCTGGATTCGCTGTCGCAAACTCTCAGGATGCACTGGATCGCCTGAACAACGGTACAGGCGATTTGCAGATGGGCGAAGCAGCGGCGCAAGTGTTGTTACTACCCACGCAGTTCTTGACCCTGCTGGGGTTGGAACTGCCCGATTCGCCGACGCCGGGTGATACGGCGGCAGCGTTCGCCAACGTTTTTCTGACTCCCGATCCTCAGGACACCTCCGTCGATCCCGCGTCGATTGTGATCGGCGAACCCGAAGAGATTATGCTGGGCGAAAATGAAGATATGCCTGCCGGGTATGTGGCCGTGCAAGACAATACGGCCCAGGGTGCTTTCATTGTCAGCTCGTTGGACGAAGCCAATACCCTGACGGTACTCACAATCGTGATGGCCTACCCCGGCGAATTCACCGATGAGCTGGCTACCATTGGGAAAGATGTCACCGCCAGCATCACGTTCGACGGGACGGCAGATGACTTGATGCAGATGCTCATGGGTGGCGCTACGTCATCCTCACCGTCACCCACTGCAACCCCGTCCGCCGATACGGGTAGCACCGGCAGCACCCTTGACGGCGCGGCGCTGGTTCAGGAACGCTGCTCGGTCTGCCATACGACCGCCCGTATCGACCGCGAACACATGGACGTAAACGGTTGGACGCGCACCGTCGACCAGATGATCGGGTTCGGCGCGCAGTTGAACGCGGACGAACGTCAGGCTGTCATCGATTATCTTGTGGCGACGCACTAAATCAGGGCGCGTCTGATTACGGTGAGCGCCTTACATAGGGCGCTGGCCACAGCACATGAATGGACACACGCCCCTGATCCGGTCAGGGGCGTGTTGGTTAGGCGCAGTTTTCCCAGCGCGTTTTCTCATCCGAACGCGCCTGGTGTATACTCTCAACACGTCAAGCATCGCTCGCTACCCACTAGCCAGCCGCGAGGGGGAACCACCATGAAATGCGTGCATTGTGAAGAACAAGCGTCCGCGATCTGCCGCTGGTGTGGTCGCGCCGTCTGCGAAAATCACATCAAGACGATGACGTATATCATCACCGTTTATATTGGCGGTAAAAAGGTCCCGAAGTCACTCGTCGTCGCCGACGCGGTCTGGTGCGGCATGTGCAAGCCGCAGCCCGAGCCCATCGAAATGCCCTATCTCGATTGATCGGCCCAGCGGGTGAGGTAATGCTATGAGTGAACAAGTTGAAGGACTGGCCAAGATTACGTGGAACGATCCCGAAAGCGGCGATCGCCGCGAGTTCGTGCTGGAGGAAGGCGCAACCCTGACGATCGGGCGCAGTCCGAATAACCCGATCCACATTCCCGAACGGCACGTATCCCGCCAGCACGCGGTGATCAGCTTCCGCGACGGGATTTTCATGATCTCCGATCTGGGCAGCGCCAACGGCACCTTTGTGAATGATAAACAGCTCACCGATCCGTTTCCGCTGGCGCATGGTGACGTAATCCGGCTGTATGTGCCGGTGCTGCACTTCTCGGCGATGGTCACCGAGGAAGAAAAACAGCAGGCCAAGATGACCGGGACGCTAGTCGTCCCGGCGGCGGCGGGCGGTCAGCCAACGCTGAACATTACGTCCGGGCCGCAAGAAGGCGCGTCGATACCATTGCTGACGCCCTCGGTCAAGATCGGACGCGCGACGCGCAACGCCAACTGGGATATCTCACTGCAAGATCGCGCCGTGTCACGTCCCCACTGCGAAATCGCGCGGCAGGAGGACGGCACCTGGGCCGTGATCGATCTGGGCAGCGCCAACGGCACGATCGTACACGGTGTCCCGATTGCTGCGAATGAGCCGCAGCCGCTCCAGGATGGGACGGTGATCACCGTCGGCGAGACGACGATCCTGTTCCGCATGGCCTAATGCCCAACTCTTGAGAGAGACCCAAACCCGGGTAGAGATACAGGCGCAGAACCCTTATGGCGAACGTCTACCGCAATCTCGGCGCAGCAGTCAAAGAAACTGGCGGGCTGTGGGAACGGCTTGATGCCCAGATGGACAAGCAGGCACCCGCTCCGGCTCAGGCCGGGATGGGGCTGTGGGGCATGATCGTCACCGCCAGCGTGGGCGGCGTATGGGACGAGTTCGATAACGAAACCATGCTGCTCAACGCCGAAAAGCTCAAGAAACCCCGGCTTGACTTGTGGGATGCGGCCTCCGACGAAACCCTGATTCTCCCCAAAGAGGGCCTGCTGCCGATCTGGCAGGCGGCGCTCGCCAAAACAGACGCCGCTGGCGTGCTGGACATCGAAGGCACCATGCGCCTGATGCGGGTCGACGAGGAAAGCGTCTGGCAGCGCTCCGCCGAAGAAACGCTCATGATGGCGCGTCCGACCGAGAGTGTTTTCGCGCAGCAGGTCCGCGCGCGCGATCTCTCCACCTATTTCCCACGCCGCGCGCAAGGCTATGCGCTCAAAAAACTGACCGACGCGCGCGGAGATACCTACTGGATTCTCAAGAATCTTCGCACGGATGCCTACGTGCGTCTGACCGCTGAGCAGGTCTTTTTGTGGGACCAGATGGACGGGCAAGCCAGCGTGCAGGATATCGCCGTAGCCTACATGATGGAGTACGGCAAGCTGGCCATCACCAGCCTGATCATGCTGCTTGACCAGCTCCAGCAAAAGGGCTTCATCGCGCCGCTGGTGGACGTGTACGGCGCGCTCAACCAGAGCATGGCCCAGCAGCGCGCTAACGTGTGGTGGCGGCGTCTTATGCGCGGCATCCTGAATACGGAATTCGCCATCAACGGGATCGACGGGCTGATCACGCGCTCGTACCAGGTTGCTGGGCGCTGGCTGTTCACACCCATCGTACAGATCGTCATGCTGGCGGTGATCGTTGCTGGCGGCGCGATCTTCATCGGCTTGCTGACCGGGCTGATCGACCGCGACGTCGCCGTGATCGGCGGGGCGGGAGCCATCATCGGGGTGGTGACGCTCTACCTGCTGCAATTCATCACACTCATGATTCACGAATGGTCGCACGCCATCGCCACCAAGCATTATGGTCGCGAGGTCCGGCGCGGCGGTTTTTTGATCTACATGGGCATGCCCGCCGCGTTCGTGGACACCACTGACATCTGGATGGAGCCGCGCCGCCCGCGGATCGTGGTCAGTTGGGCGGGGCCGCATTCGGGCTTCTTCCTGGGCGGGCTGGCGAACGTGCTGCTGCTGCTGGTACCGGGCGCGTTCGCGCAAGGCGTGCTGTTCCAGTTCGCGTTTTTGACGTATCTCACCAGCTTCATGAACCTGAACCCGCTGCTCAAGCTGGACGGCTACTACATCCTGATGGATTGGCTCGAAATCCCGCGCCTGCGAGAAAAAAGCCTGGCGTTCGTCGGGAAGCCGTTCCGCCAGAAACTGCGCAAGCGCGAAGGCTTCAGCCGCGACGAGCGAATTTTCGCGGTGTTTGGCGCGCTGTCCGGGCTGTGGACGGTGATCGCGCTGGTCGCGCTGGCGGCCACTTTGGGCGGCACTCTGATCCGGTTTGCGCAGACGCTCCCCGGCCTGATTGTGATCGGGCTGCTGGTGGCGTTCTTCGCGTACCGGCGCGTGCAGCGGCAGCTACGCGCCCGGCGCATGACGCGGCGCAAGGCAGCGGCGTAAGGGACAAATACGCGGCGAGCGGGTGCGATTTTGTTTGCGCTAACAGATCGCGTTCTACCTGTTTCTGATTTCCTTCAACCTCTTCGATGCCCGGAGATTCGGTGTTTTTTCCCTCAAAGTATGGTGATCTGCATTATTTCACAATGCAAATTCACAAATAATTCTGGAAACGTTCTCAGACTCATATAGACATTTTTTCATTTCCTGTGTATTCTATTCTTATACGGGCAGTGTTAATCGATTACATTGGCAAATTTCGACATTTGTGATTAATTGTCCAATCGATTTGCAGCTTGTTGTCCAGATGAGTATTTGATCGTCCTTATATCAGGTTGAAACCCTTTCGTTTCGGAGTTAGTCATTATGGTGAATGAACGTTATCACGGCACAGTGAAAGCCTTCGATGCCTACAGCGGCGGGACGATTGTCTTGCAAGATGGTCGTGAAGCTGCCGTGCACTATTCCGCTGTCCGGGGCTCAGGCATTCGCCGGCTGTCCACTGGCACGGTGGTGTCTTTTCTGCTCGAACAGACACGCCGAGGCCTGCGCGCGGTCTGTGTACAAGAAGAGTAACCGAACGGCGTCACCTTCCCTTTGCTCGCTGCATACCCTCTTCTGGACGGCTCTCCAGTTTTGCCGCTCGACCGTCTGCCGTGTCTTGCATTACAATGGGATCACCATCCTGTGAGGACCTTCACGAAGTCCAGACGGACTTCGTTTTGTTGCGCTACCGTATAACAGACGAGGACAGAGACGCGGTGGGCGTCTCAGAGGAGTTTTGGATTCATGGGCCAAAGTGGAAAATTACGGATTGTCCCCCTCGGCGGGCTGGGGGAAATCGGCAAGAACATGACCCTGTTCGACTATGATCATCACGCCATCATCGTCGACACCGGCATCATGTTTCCCGAAAATGATATGCTCGGCATTGATTACATTATTCCCGACTTTCAACAAATTGTGACGGACATCGAGGACGGGCTGGTCGTGCACGGCATCATCGTCACGCACGGCCATGAAGACCACACCGGCGCGATCGGCCACGTGCTGGACGCGATCAAAGCCCCGGTGTATGCGACTTCCCTGACTGCCGGACTGCTCGAAGTCAAGATGCGCCAGTTCGGCCATCGCGACCAGCCGCTGCACGTCTTCAAGGCGGGCGATACGCTCGAATTGGGGCCGTTCAGCGTGGAGACGTTCCACGTCTGCCACAGCATCCCGGACGGTGTGGGCCTGGGCATCTTCACCCCGGTCGGATTGATCGTGCATTCCGGCGATTTCAAGTTCGATCACACGCCCGTCGACGGCTGGCCGCCCGACTTCGCCCGGCTGGCGAAATTCGCGGAACACGGCGTGCTGGCCCTGATGTCGGACAGCACTAACGCCGATCAGGAAGGCTGGACTCCCTCCGAAATGGTCATCAACCAGGCGTTTGACGAGGTCTTCAGCCGAGCCAAAGGACGGATCATCGTCGCGACGTTTGCCTCGCTGATCTCACGGATCCAGCAAGTCGCCAACGCGGCGCAAAAGTACGACCGCAAGATGGCGATCGCCGGGCACAGCATGAGCGAATACGTCAAAGTGGCGACTAAACTCGGCTATCTCAACCTGCCCAAAGACCTGCTGATTTCGGTTGAAAAAGCGAACACCATGCCCTCGCACGAAGTCGTGATCATGGCGACCGGCACGCAGGGCGAGCCGTCGGCGGTGCTGGGGCGGCTGGCATGGGGCGAACATCGCCAGCTTGAGATCGAGCCGGGCGACACGATCATCATGTCCGCGCACCCCATCCCCGGCAACGAGGAGTTGGTTCACCGCACGATCAACAAGCTGATCCAGCGCGGCGCACATGTGATCTACGATCCGATCGCGCGTGTGCACGTGTCCGGCCATGCCCGGCGCGAAGAGCTAAAACTGTTGATCAACATGGTCCGGCCCCGCTTCTTCATCCCGGTGCACGGCGAGCTGCGCCACCTGACGCAGCACAGTCTGCTGGCCCAGGAACTCGGCATCCCGGCGGAGAATATCGCGGTCGTCGAAAACGGGCGCGAGCTGTTCCTTTCGCCGGATCGGCTGGAACTGGGCGATCGCGTGCCGGGCGGGTACGTGTTCGTGGATGGCAAGGGCGTGGGTGATGTCGGGCCGATCGTCATGCGCGACCGCGAAATCCTGGGGCGGGACGGCTTCGTCAGCGTGCTGGTCATGATCGATGGCCGGACGGGCGAATTGCTCGAAGAACCGGAGATCATCTCGCGCGGGTTCGTTTTTCTGCGCGAAGCCTCCAACCTGATCGAGATGGCGCAAGACCTGATCGCGGAAGTGGTCACCAATACCCCGTCTGGCAAGCTGACTACCGCCATTCAGGACGCGCTCTCGCGGCTGTTCTATAACGAGACGAAGCGCCGCCCCATGACGTTTGCCTTTGTGCGCGAGGTGCAGAGCGAGCCGGTCAAACGCTAAGGGGGCAGCCAGCCCTCAATCCCCGCGCGACCTGCGGTCGCGGTGCACTTCCTCCGCCACGCGGGGAGGGATTAAGGGGGGGGCAACTTGGCGTCCCTCACGCTTCGATCTGCTGGCACCGGCCTTGCAGCCGGGCCGCTTGGTTTGTTCGGCGCGGAACGTCTACAATCGGACCTATGATGAAATCCGCCATCGCGCTGATTCTGGTTATGCTGCTGGCCGCCGCCGGTCTGGGGGCGGCCTGGACGGCTGGACACCCGGCACCTGCGGCGCTGGTTGCTGTCCCCCCCGCGCCGACGTCGACCCCTGCGTTTGGCGGGCTGCCGGGCCGTTCCACCGGGACCCCCCCTACGCGGACTCCGCTTGGGCCGGGGGGATCGCCCACGCCGGCTATCACCTCACCGTTCGTGTTCCCCACTACGCCACCGGAGATTTCTCCAACGCCCAGCCAGGACTGCACGGGCGTCTTCCCGCTCGACAACGTCGAAGCGATCACCTTCGGGACGACCACGCTGGTCCAGCTTGAAGCCGCGTTCGGCCACGCGACCCGCGTTAGCGGGCGGGCCAACCGCTTTAGCTTCGCCGACGAGGACTGCGCGCTGATCGTGCTGATTGGGACCGACGAGGCGATCGAAGCCGAATTGACCCCGTATGGCACGCTGGACCTGTTGTTGGACCGTTATGGGCTGCCCGCTGCGGTGGGCGTGTCACAGGGCAATCTGACGCTGCTGGATATCGGCAACGCCGTGCTGCTCTACCCGGACCAGGGCGTGATCGCGATCTTCAACGCCGCGCCCGAAGATCTCACCGGTGATATGTTGGTGGCGCGGCTGATCTTCATGCCGCCCTTCACAGTGGATCAACAACTGCGGCGGCTCAATGTGCGCGTGGTGGACGACTGGCAGCCGCCGCTGCGCTGATGGCGGGCGATTCCTCATCCCATCAAAATCGAGTACAATGAAACCACTTATCGAGCCATTATCCTACGGCGCGGTGTGGGTCGCTGTGAGCCAGACCGGGAGGGAACATCGTGGAAGAACTCAGGCAGATCGTCAACTCAATTGGCCCCAGCAGCGATACGCTGATATGGGACATTTCACTCTACTTATTATTTTTCCTAAATCTCATCGCGCTGCTGATGCTGCCCGACGGATCGACGATGAATACCATGCTTCTCATTCTCGTCCTCGTCTCGATTTTCATCGACAAGACGTACGCGTTTGGCTACATGATCGATCCCGGCCCGTATGATCCGAAGACGTGCCACGAAAAAATCTTCGTGGGCACCTATCTCATACGGGCCGCGATGTTTGTCGCGCCGCTCACCGTCGCCGCCTCCACCGATGAGGGCAAAGTGCGCGCGGTGGGCATCCTCGCCGGTATCGGCGGCGCGATCTATCTGTTCTTGCGATGGTTCATGCAGCAGCGCACCGTCGAAGCGCCCAGCATCACCTGCTTCAACACCGACGTGGCGGCTATGAGCGCCGGGTTCGTGCTGCTGGCCGCCCGGGTGCTCCTGCGCGACCGGCTACGCCTGGGAACCATACACCGGGGTATTCCACTCACGGTGGTGAGCCAGCTTGCCCCGCACGACGTCGAAATATAGCTGGCGCAGTTGGCTGACGACCGGCCCCATCTTGCCGGTGCCCACTTTGCGATGATCGACTTCGGCGATGGCGACGACCTGCACGCCCGTCCCGCAGAAAAAGGCTTCGTCGGCAATGAAAACTTCAGTCCGGTCGATGTCGCGTTCCAGGACGGTCAGTCCCATATCCTTGCACAGCAGCTCCATGACCGTGCGGCGCGTGATGCCCTCGAGAATGTTGCTCGAAATGGGCGGGGTGATGACCACGCCGTTACGCACCAGGAAGAAATTCTCGGCGCTGCCTTCTGAGATGTGCCCCTGCTGGTCGAGGACGAGCGCCTCGTCAAAGCCGGAAAGCGACGCGTCTGTCTTGATAAAGGCCGAGTTGGCATACGCCCCGGTGATTTTGCCGCGCGCCGGAATCATGTTGTCATCGATGCGCCGCCAGCCCGACACTGTGACGCGCGCGCCCGTCTCGTTGGGAATGTAGCTGCCAAACGGCTGCGCGAAGACGGTGAAATCGTCCTCCAGGTTGTGCAGCCGCACGCCGATCACCTGGGACGATTTGTAAATCAGGGGGCGGATATACACGTCCTCGTGAAAGTCCTCGGTGCGCAGCAGGTCCAGCAGCACCTGTGTCATGGACTCAGGAGTATGGGGCAGGTTCATCATCAACATTTTGCCCGAGTTGAGCAGCCGGGTGAAATGATCGATGGGGCGAAATAAGAATAATTCCTGTTCATCAGCGTTCCAATAGGCACGCATCCCACCAAACGCGCCCGTGCCGTAATTCAGCGCATGCGTCATCACGCTGACTTTGGCTTCTTCGATCGGTACGATTTTTCCCTGAAAATAGGCGAACTTCGGTCCCTGCGCCATGCATAGTCTCCTGTTCTAAGTCACAGCGGGGCGGTGTTGGCTTGGCCCGCGCCCCGATCCCGCAAATGCTTGCTCGATTATATGTCAGCCCGGCTGCCCTTCGCGTGCCAAATAGAACCAAAGCGGGCAGGCTATGACACGAACTCCACGAATTCTGTCGTCATCTGGTCCAGATCGCTGTAAACGCCCCGGCGCTGGGCAGGGATCAACTGCGCGATCTGGTACATCATTTCGCGCGTCATCTGCCGCAATTCATCGCGTGGGATGCGCCTCCGGCCCTCGATACGAAAGCGGAACGGCTGACCGAACCGGATCGTTACCTGGGGGCGTTGCAGCCGTTTGTAGGCGCTGGGAAATGCGTCGGTGCCTTCCAGCCCGACCGGCAGAATCAACGGATCGGCTTTGGTTGCCACGTACGCGGTGCCGTCGTGCGCTTCTGCCAGCGCCGTGCCGCGTGTGCCTTCCGGCGCGATCAGCACAGCATACCCTTGTTGTAGCAGCGCGACCGTGCTGTCCAACGCCTGGCGATCGACTTCTCCGCGCCGGACCGGGTACACGCCCCAGGCGCGCGCTATCAGCCCGATGATCGGATGGTAGTAGTTTTCCTCTTTCGTCATGGGGACCAGATAACGCGTGCGCATGGCCGCCACCACGACGAAGGGGTCAATCGCGCCAATATGGTTCATGATCACGATCGTCGGGCCGCTGGCGGGGATGTAATCGCGACCCTCAATGTGCGGTTTGACCAGCAGTCCCAGCCCCAGCGGGCGCAGCAGCCCGTCGCGCAGCCAGTGCCGCCGCCGGTCAAGCCGGACTTGCTGGGCGACAACCGGGTGAAGGTGGGTTTGGGGGGTGGTGTCGGTGGTCGTCATCGGCGGGCGTACTCCTGGGCAGCAGGGATCTACGAGTTCTCGGCGTTCATCTTGCCCAATCAGCGGCGGGTCTTCCGCCGTGACCCTTTGAGGCGCTGCACTTCGACCGGGGTCAGCTCGCGCCATTGGCCGGGCTTCAGGTGTCCGATTTCGAGAAATTCGATCTTGACGCGGACGAGGCGCTTCACCGGGTGGCCGAGCCGCTCGCCTATGCGCCTGATCTGGCGATTCTTGCCCTCACGGATCACCACTTGCAGCAGCGTTTCGCTGGGTCTTTCGTCGATGACGTGCACTTTAGCCGGGGCGGTCATGCCGTCGTCGAGCATCACGCCGCGCCGCCACACCTCCAACGTTTTGTCTGCCATCGCGCCCATGACCAGCACTTCGTAGGTCTTGGTGTGCCCATAGCGCGGATGCATCAGCCGGTCGGCCAGTTCGCCGTCGTTGGTGAGCAGGATCAGCCCTTCACTTTCCGCGTCAAGCCGTCCGACCGCGAACAGGTGCGAGTTGTGCGGCACGAGATCGATCACCAGGCGGCGCGTTTCGCCGTGCTGGCGTTTGTTGGAGGTGATCACGTTGCGCGGCTTGTTGACCAGGTAATACACAAACTGGGGCGGCTTGAGCGGCTCGCCGTCCACTTTGACGGTGTCGCGGCTGAGATCGGCTTTGTCGCCCAGCTTCGCGACCTGGCCGTTGACGCTCACGCGGCCCGCCGTGATCAAGGTTTCGGCGGCGCGTCGCGAGGCGATCCCCGCCTGGGAAATCAGTTTTTGCAGTCGTTCTTCCACTATGAATTATCCTGTCGTGGGCGTGCTCACACCCGTATAACGCACGACGACCAGCGTCGTATCATCGAACGGCGGGGCCGCGCCTCTGAAATGTTCCATCGAATCAAGAATGCGGGCCATGATCACCTCAGCCGGTTGATCGCTCGCGGCGCGCACAGCCTCGACCAGCCGGTCTTCGCCATAGGGTCGCCCCAGGATGTCTTCCGCTTCGGTCAGACCATCGGTGTAAATGACCAGCACGTCGCCCGGCTCCAGCTTGTACGGCAGCGGCGCGACGGGCAGATCGTCGAACCAGCCCAACGGGCGACCTCCGCGTGGCAGAAATTCGTGCGTACCCTGGCGCGCCCGGTAGAGCAGCGGGCAGTTGTGGCCCGCGTTGACGCCGATGATCCGGCCGCCCGGCTGGAGAATGGTGTAATAAACCGTGACGAACATTCCCGACTGCGTATCACTGAGGATGGTCCGGTTGGCCTGACGGAGCATGGCTTCAGGACTTTCGGCCAGCAGCGCCGCGCCTCGCAGCAGACTGCGCGCCACGGCCATGAAGATCGCCGCGGGCGCGCCCTTGTCGGACACATCCGCCACGACGACGCCGAACTCGCCACTGCCCAGCGGAAAGCAGTCGTAAAAATCACCGGCGACTTCGCGCGCTGAGCGCCAATCCGCCGCGATTTCGTAGCCAGGGATGGGCGGCAGCGTGCGCGGCAGCAGCCCGCGCTGGATGTCGCGCGCCATCTGAAGCTCTTTTTCCATGCGGCCTTTCTCGACCGCTACCTGATAGAGCCGCGCATTCTCGATGGCGACCCCGGCCTGGCTGCCGAACGCCGCCAGCAGATCGCGATGTCCCTCGTCAAACAGCCCACTTTGCAGGCGGTTGTCCACATAGACCAGCCCGATCAGCCGGTCTTTGATCATGATCGGCACGCACAAAATCGAGCGCAGCCCCAAAACCATGATGCTTTCGCCGCGTGTGAAGCGATCGTCGAACTGGGCGTTATCCGTCAGCAGCGGCGCGCGTGTCTGTTCGACTTTGCGCGTAATCGTCGTGCTGACCTGGAATTCCGGCGAGGTGAGATCGTTGCGATTCAGGCCGCGTGCGATCTTGAATTCAAGCTCGCCGTCGTCCTGGTCGCGCAGCATCAAAAAGCCACGCTCAGCACCGGTCACGTCGATCACGCGATCCATGATGTGCTCTAATACCGTATCGAGGTCCAGGCTGGAATTCAACTCGCGCGTGATTTCGTAGAGTGTGGCGAGATGCGCCGGATTGGCCATCGGCGGCGTGGGCTGCGGCTCCGTCATCGTGCTCACTTCCTCATGATGGGTGAGATGCCCCGCATTATAGCACCGGGTCCCGGCCTTTGCCCACCCTGGAGCTGGTAAGGAGTTGAACAAAGGCAGGCGGGGAGTTTTGAGCAAGCCTCTATTCCCACGCGGCGGAGAAAGGGGAGACGCTCGGTATTTTTCCCTCCCCCACGCCATGGAGAGGGGGAGTAGCAGAATAATATTGGGAGGGGATTTAGCGGTGGGGCAAATAACGAAGCGTTGCCCGGCGCGGGGGCAGGGAATGCAGTACAATCAGCGGCGTGAACGACCAGCCCATCCCCTCCACGCCGCCCAGCGGCACAGTTTCTCCTCAGCGCCCCGCGATCGGGCGCGCGCTGTCTGGCGCTGCTTGGGACTTGCTCTACGTGGGCTTCGATCTGGTGGTGATCAATGTGCTGTGGGCGCTGTTCAGCCTGACGGTGATTGGCTTTCCCCCTGCGACAGCGGCACTGTTCACAGTCGCGGGCGATCTGGCGTACCGGCGCCATACGGGCTGGCGCGCCTTTTTCCGTGCGGCGCGGGACCAGTTCTGGGCCGGCTGGCGATGGGCGATCCTGAATGGGGTGGCGATCGGCATTGTCGCGCTTAACATTTGGTTCTACAGCGGGATCGCGGCACGGTGGGCCGGACTGCTCGGCTTCGCGTGGATCGGGCTATTAATGATCTGGATCGGCGTGGAACTGTACAGTTTCCCGCTGCTGCTGGAACAGGAGCGCCCCAGTGTGCGGCTGGCGGCGCGTAACGCGCTGGCGCTGACGGTGCGTTACCCCGCGTTCACGCTGGTCCACGCCCTGATCGCGGGAGCGATTATTCTGATCAGTTTGCTGCTGCCCCTGCTGTGGGCGTTGGTGACGGCGGGATTGCTGGCGTTTTTGTACGCGCGTGCCGTGCGGGTCCTACTGACGGCGGAACGAGGCGGTGATCCGGACGATATTTAGACGATAAGGGAGGGTATAGCCCATGAATATAGGATTTGTCTCAACACGGCTGGCCGGGCACGACGGCGTAACCCTGGAAACAGCCAAGCTGGCGGTCGTGCTGCGCCGCCTGGGTCACATGGTGTTCTACTGCGCGGGCGAACTCGACGCGGAAGGCCCGCCCAGCACGCTGATCCCCGAAGCCCATTTCACCACGCCGGAAAACATGTGGATTCGCCAGCACGCCTACGGCACCACCACCGCGCACCACGACCTGCGCCCGCGCATCGACCGCCAGCGCGCCATCATCCGGGGCGGGCTGGATCGCTTCGTGCAGGCCTACCACATCGATATGATCATCGCGCAAAACGTATTCGCCATCCCGCTCCAGATTCCGCTGGCCCTGGCCCTGGCCGACCTGATCGCAGAGAGAAGACTCCCAGCACTGGCCCACAGCCACGATTATTACTGGGAGCGCACGGCCTACAATGTCACCTGCGTGCAGGATATTCTGGACTCCGTTTTTCCGCCCGATTTGCCTACGCTGCGGCATGCCAGCATCAACAGTCTGGCTCAGCACGATCTGAAAACCCGGCGCGGCATCGACTCGATCGTGATCCCCAACGTGTTCGATTTCGAGACGCCCGCGCCCGGCCCGGACGATTACAACGCCGGATTCCGCGCGGCGATCGGGCTGCGTGACGAGGATTTCTACATCCTTCAGCCGGTGCGCATCATTCGCCGCAAGGGATTGGAACTGGCGATCGAAGTGGTGGCGCGCCTGGATGATCCGCGCTGCAAGATGGTGTTCACCCATGTCGACGACATGGAAGAAGATTACGTGGCGGAGCTGCGCGCCCAGGCCGCGCGTTTAGGCGTGCCGCTGATCTTCGCCACCGAGCAGATCGGGGTGGAGCGCGGCGAACGGGACGGGCACCGGCTGTATACGCTGTGGGATGCTTACGTCGGGGCCGACTTCGTGATGTATCCCAGCCTGTACGAGGGCTTTGGCAACGCGCTGCTCGAAGCGATCTACTTCAAAAAGCCCACACTGGTCAATCGTTACAGCGTCTACGCAGCGGACATCGGCCCGCTGGGCTTTGAGTTCGTGGAAATCGACGGCGCGGTGACGGACGACGCGGTCGCGCAGGTGCGCGATCTGCTGGATCACCCCGAACGCGGGCGCGCCATGACGCAACACAATTACGCGCTGGCGTTGGAGCATTTTTCCTATGCGGCGTTGGAACGCGTCTTGCGCGATCTGCTGGCGACCCTCGTGTAATCCCTCGCCTTCATGCTCATTCCATGCATCGTTAATGCAAGGTAAAAGTTAAGGACTTGAAAATCCGAAACGTTTTGGAGTACACTAAAAGTGTATCTAAAACGTTTCGGATACACAGAATAGTCCTTAACTATGCGCATTACATTAAAAACCATTGCTGAGGAAGCTGGCTTATCCATCACCACTGTGTCGCGCGCCCTGGCGGGTTATAACGATGTGAATGAAGACACTCGCCAGCGGATTCTGGGGATTGCGGACCGGTTAGGGTACCAGCCCAATCTGACAGCCCGTCATTTGCGCAGCAAACACACGCAGACGATCGGGATGGTTGTGCCGCGTACTGCGCATTTTTCTGACCCGTTTTTCATGGAGCTATTGGCCGGTGTGGGCCGACAGGCATCCGAATATGGCTACGATTTGCTGATCTCGGCCCAGATGCGGGGCGAAGAGGAATTGAGCGCCTACCGCCGCATGGTCGCCGGGGGACGTGTCGACGGGATGGTTGTGGCGCGCGTGCTGCGGTACGACCCGCGCATTGAGTTCTTGCACGAAGCGCGGCATCCCTTCGTAGCGTTCGGACGTTCCGAAGCGCAGGAATACCCCTTCATTGATGTCGATGGCGCGTTTGGGGTCGAGCGCCTGGTTCATCACCTGGCCTCGTATGGTCACCAGCGCTTTGGGCTGGTGCAGTCGCCGCCCGAGCTGGCCTTCACCGTTCAGCGCGTTGGCGGGTACCTCCGCGCGCTTGAGCAGTTGGATCTACCTTTTGACGAAACCTACACCGCCGAAGGCGACCTGACGCGCCAGGGCGGTATGGAAGCTGGCGAGGCTTTGCTGGCGCTCGACGATCCGCCCACCGCCATTATCGCGTGCAACGACATGATGGCTTTGGGCGTGATGGCCTCCGCCCGGCACCGCGGGCTGCGCGTTGGCGTGGATGTGGCCGTCGCCGGTTTTGACGACATCCCGGCAGCCGTGGCTGCCGAACCTCCCCTCACCACAGTGCGCCAACCCATTTACGGGATTGGCTATCGATTGGCCGGAATGTTGGTTCGCATCATTCGCGGTGAGACCCTCACCGATACACAGGTAGTGCTTCAACCTGAGATCGTGATCCGCGCTTCTAGCGGTGAATCGCGCCCAACGCAGTCGAAGGGAGGTGATATGCTGTCCACGCCGGACAGATAACGATCACATGTCATCTCGGGCTCCCCGAAAACACGTAATGAAGGGACAGATGACCCATCAATGAGGAGAGAAAAACAAATGGCATCGAAGAAATTTCGTTTGTTAGCGCTTATGATCATCGCCACGCTGCTGGTCGGCGTGACGGGCGTTTCGGCGCAGGGCGGCAAAGTCGAGTTCTTCTCGACACAGTTCAACATCGTCGACGAACAAGAAACGTTCCGCACCATATTGGCCAATATGGATGGCGAAGTGGATTTCGTCCCGTCTGAAGAAGGCGACGTGATCACAACGGTGACTGCCGAAAAGGGTCAGGATTCCGGCTCGGTAGACGTGATTGGCGCTCTGCATGGGACCTTCCCAACACTGGTCTCGAACGATGTGCTCTTCAACCTCAACGGCCTGCTCGAAAACCTCCAGTCCCAGGTAGAGATCGCGCCTGCCTTTGTCGAACTGGGCAAGATGGGCACGACCGACTACCAGTACTACATACCCTGGATGCAGGCCACCTACATCATGGCCGCCAACAAAGAGGCCCTGCCCTATCTGCCCGAAGGCGCCGATGTCAACGCGCTGACGTGGGACCAGCTCGCGGCGTGGGCCAAGAACATCTACGACCAGACCGGCGAGGCCAAGCTTGGCTTCCCTGGCGATCCGGGCCTTTGGCACCGCGTGCTGGAAGGTTACCTGTTCCCGTCCTTTACGGGTACGATGGTCGCCGGGTTCAAGAGCCAGGAAGCGGTCGATATGTTCACCTTCCTGAAGAACGATGTGTTCCCCTACGTCAATCCACAATGGATTACCTACCAGTTCATGCAGGAACCCCTGTTGAGCGGGGAAGTTTGGATCGCGCTGGATCACACCGCCCGCCTAAAGGACGCGCTTGAACAGCAGCCCGACAACTTCATCGCCTTCCCGGCGCCCGCTGGCCCGAAGGGCCGCGGCTTCATGCCGGTGGTGGTGGGCCTGGGCGTGCCAACCAACGCGCCTAACCCCGATGGCGCTGTGGCCCTGATCCAGTTCCTGCTCCAACCCGATACGCAGGCCATGGTGCTGAAGGACCTCGGGTTCTTCCCGGTGGTGTCTGGCGTTGATACGAGTGGTCTGTCGGCCGGTATCGCCCTTGAAGCTGACGCCGTCAACGCGCAGGCGAGCGCAGAGGACGCGCTCCCGGCGCTGCTGCCGGTCGGCCTGGGTGACCAGGGTGGCGCGTTCAACCAGATCTACAAGGACGCAGCCAGCCGTATCCTGCTGGATGGCGACGACATCCAGACCGTGCTGAACGAAGAAGGCGCCAACCTGCAAGACCTGCTCAACCAGACTGGCGCGCCGTGCTGGCCGCCTGATGCTCCGAGCGAAGGTGCCTGCCAGGTCCAGTAAGCGAGTGACCGGACTATCCGCCATTTAACAAGCGTTTTGGGGGGAACCGGCTCCGGCTTGGTTTCCCCCATCCGCTACAATAGAGACAACACTGCCGTTACTGGTCCGCCTCTGTTTAGGCGGTCGGGCCGTTTATTACAAATTCAAATTTGTTCAGGGAGACATCACCATGAACGTTAGACGTGTTAACTGGGCTCCCTACCTGCTGATCTTGCCATCGTTCGCCTACCTGCTGTTGTTCTTCGGTTACCCGATGGTGCGCTCGCTGCAGCTCGCGGTGCAGCGCAACAGCCAGATTCTGCTGCTGCGTGCCGAGCCTTCGGCTGACGCAGCCGTCACGGGCCGGTTGGAACAGGGTACTACCGTCACAACTCTGGCCGTGAACAAAGAAGAACTTGGCAGTGCCGCTGGCGGGTTACTCAGCAAGCCGCAATTCTGGCTCAAGGTGAGCGCGATCGATGCCGAGGGGCAGACGGTCGTCGGTTGGGCAGAGCGAGGTGACGTCTTTGTCAAGGACGCCAGCCGCTCCGAAACCGGCGCGGTGACGGCGGACAGCGCCACCGTTTACGCCGATCACTCGGCGGATAGCGCCGTCGTGGGTGACCTACCCCAGGGTACGCAGGTGACGATCGTACAGTGGGAAGACCTGACGGGTAACGTAGTCGCGGGAGGGCTGCTCGCCCAACCGGCCCAGTGGATAAAGATCACCGCCGATCTGCCGGACGGGTCGACGGTAGAAGGGTGGGTCCAACGCGGGCCGGTCTTCGTGACCGACTCCACGATTTCGGCCACGGGACGCGTGGATCGCGGGACGGGGACCAAAGAGTGGACGTTGGACTACATCAAGCGTATGATCCATGATCGCAATTTCACCAGGGCAACCGAAACCACCCTGCTGCTGATCGTGCTGATCCTACCGCTCCAATTCACACTGGCGATCGTCATGGCGCTGGTGCTGCAATCACGACCGCGCTTCAGCACGATTTTCCTCTACATTTACGCCATCCCGCTCGGAATATCGGACCTGGCTTCCGGCCTGGTATGGCTTTCGATCTTCACCCAGCGCGGCTTCATAAATTCCTTGCTGAGCCATTTAGGGTTGATCGACAAGCCGTTTATTTTCATCTCGGCCGAACACCGCAATTGGATCATCGTGGCCATCGTGCTGGCCGAAGTCTGGCGCGCCACCTCGATCGTAATGGTCATTGTTGTCTCGGGCTTGCAGGCCATCCCGACGGAATTACTTGAAGCCGGGGAATTGTTCGGGGCGAACATGTGGCAGCGTCTGTGGCACATCATCCTGCCCCTGCTCAAGCCCAGTCTGCAGGTCGCGCTGATCCTGCGCACGATCCTGGCGTTTCAAGTGTTTGCGGTTGTCGTGGTGATTTCTGGCGGCACAGTCGTAACTGTGCTCGCCAACGAGACGTACCGCTGGTACGATGTCGCCACGTACAACAACCCGAACGTGGCCGCGGCCTATTCGGGCTTCATCATGTTCATTTCACTGGGCATTGCCATGATCTATCTGCGCACCGTTCGTAGCCAGGAAGAAGGGGGCAAAAAGTCATGACCGCCACCGCACAGGTCACCCCACGCAAGCTCGATGCGGCCCAGGTGCGGGCCATCCGCCAGCGCAAACTGCGCCGCGCCGGGATGTACACGGTCGCTATCCTGATCGCCATCTGGATTCTGCTGCCGATCTGGCTGATCGCCACGATGGCGTTCAGCACGCCGGTTGATGTGCGTGCCTTTCCCAAACATTTCGCGCCGGTCCCGTTCTCCACGCAGACGATGGACTTCTTCTTGAATTTCGAAGGCATCATGCGCGCGACGCGTAATAGCATCGTGGTGGCCCTGATCACCCTCGCCCTTTCGACGGCCATCGCCGCGCCCGCCGGGTACGCCATTTCGCGCTATTTCTTCCGTGGGCGCGACGCCTTCCGGCTCGGGATTCTGGCCGTGCGCGCCTTCCCGATCGTGATCCTGGCGGTGCCGCTGGCCGTCCAGTTCCGCCAGTGGAATATCTTCGACAAGGTCTACAGCCTGGCGCTGATGCACACCGCCCTGACGCTGCCGACGACGGTCCTGATCGTGTCCAGCGTGTTTGCCAGTGTCCCGCGCGAGCTGGAAGAAGCCGCCAAGGTATTTGGGTGCAGCCCTGCCGTCGCGTTTTGGCGGATTGTGCTGCCGCTGGCGCTGCCTGGCGTCGCGGCCTCGGCCATTTTCACGTTCGTGACGTCGTGGAACGAAGTGTTCGCGGCCGTCCTGCTGACACTCAACAACCGCACCCTGCCCGCGCTGATCCTGTACACGCTGAACAAGTCCAGTGATCCGTTCAAGTTTGCGGGCGGGTTCTTCATGCTTGTGCCGTCATTGATATTCATCTTCTTTGTGCGGCGCTACCTGTTCAACATGTGGGGCCAGATCACCAAATAGGGAAAACGCTATGGCAGAGATTCGGATTGAGAACGCCGTCAAAACATTTGGTAAAGTCCGCGCCGTGGATGACATCAGCCTGACGGTAGCCGACCAGGAATTCGTCGTGCTGCTGGGACCAAGCGGCTGCGGAAAAACCACGCTGCTGCGCGCGATCGCCGGGCTGGGCCTGGTGGATTCCGGGAATATCTTCATCGGCAAGCGCGACGTGACCTACTTGCAGCCTAAAGATCGCGGGATCTCGATGGTCTTCCAGAGCTACGCGATCTTCCCGCATATGAGTGTCTACGATAACATCGCGTTCGGGCTGAAGATGAAACGCATGCCTAAAGAACAGATCACCGAGCGCGTCCAGCAGTCCGCCAATTTGCTGCACATCGAGGACTTTTTGGAACGATTCCCCTCGCAGCTCAGCGGCGGGCAGCGCCAGCGTATTGCCGTGGCGCGCGCCATCGCCTACCAGGCTGAAGTGCTGTTGATGGACGAGCCATTGAGCAACCTCGACGCGCTGCTGCGCCTGGAAATGCGCGCCGAGCTCAAGCGCCTGCTGGCGACCTTGAAGTCGACGACGATCTACGTCACGCACGACCAGATCGAGGCGCTGAGTATGGGCGACCGCATCGCCGTCATGAACAAGGGTCGCATCCTGCAATGCGACAACCCGACCAAAGTCTACGACATGCCCGCCGATCGCTTTGTCGCAGGGTTCATCGGCACGCCGCCCATGAACTTCCTTGAGGGGCAGGTCCGGCGCGAAAATGGCGCAGTCCGCGCCTATATTGGGGACTTCGGCCTGACGCCGATCCCACAGATGAACGATATCCTGGCGCGCTACGATGGCCAGCCGGTGGTCGTCGGCATCCGTGCCGAGAACATGGAAGCGCTCAGCAAACCTAGTGACGACGCGCTGCAAGTCAAGGTGCTGGTGGTGGAGCCGCTCGGATCGCAGAACCTGCTGACGATCCAGATCGGCAGCGACATCATCAAAGTATCGACCCACCCGGACTTCCGCGCAGTGATGAATCAGGAGATCTGGGTGCGCTTCCCCGATGACAAAATCCGGTGGATCGATCGTGAGACGGGTAAGGCGCTGGTGCCGGACCTGGAAAAGTTGATGGCCGAGTGAGCGCCAGGCTGTGACCATCTCCGATACTCTCGATCCTGAACAGGGCGTGAAACCCCTGGATTTTGGCACGGACGGCGTGACGGGCAGCATCGACGCGGATGGGCGGTTGATCGCGGTCAACACCTTCCACCCGGCACATGGCTACGTCACGCTGACCACTGCCGATCCCTTCCCCGAAGACCGGCGCTACGATCCCGCCGAGGTGCGCCGCTATCGCGCCGGGCTGGCTGCATTGGAAGGCTTCGGCCCGCGCTGGGATGCGCCCGTCGTCCGGCGGGAAGCCTCCTTGTTAGAAGGCGCGATCCCATATGTGCGGCTGGAATTGGCGGACGGCAGTAGCGCCGAAGTCACCACCTTTGCACATGACGGTGGCGCGATCCAACTGTGGCGTATCACCGGCCCGGAACCGCGTTGGGCGGGCCGGCTGTCGCTGCAACGCTCGGCCTACACTCAGCTTACCGAGGGCGGCCCGGTGCCGATGCCGCCGCTGGAGTTGCAGGTGTGGTTCACAGACGGGCTGCTGACCATCGAGAATCCGGCGCTGCCCTGTGCGGCAGCGATCGCTGGCCCGGCGAAGCTGGCTGTACCCACACCCGCGGGCGATCCCGCGCTGACGCTCGTGCTGGCGATTGCGTTTGGCGCGGATGGTGCCGCGGCGCGTCAGCAGGCGCGGACGCTGGCCCAGCTCGACGTGCCCGCTGTCCTGGATCGGCTGCGCGCGGATTGGCGCGCCGCGTGGCGCGACGCGCCCCCGGCGACGTCTGATCCACTGGTGCGGCGCGGCCTGGTTTACGGGCTGGCGCTGGCGGTCCCGGTGGGCGACACGTGCTGCCTGCTGACCGACCACATGCTGCTGCCGCTCTCGTGGAATCGGGACGCGTATTACGTGGCGCGGGCGCTGCTCAGCGCGCGGCCCGCCTGGGCGGACGTCGTACGCCGCCACCTGCTGTGGATGTTCGAAACAGCGGAGCGCCCGGGCGGGACCTGGGGCCGCTGTTATATGGC
This sequence comes from uncultured Chloroflexia bacterium, assembly GCA_963826505.1. Classification (GTDB taxonomy): domain Bacteria; phylum Chloroflexota; class Anaerolineae; order Aggregatilineales; family Aggregatilineaceae; genus CAWGXG01. The sequence continues at coordinate 225,889 of CAWGXG010000007.1, read as the reverse complement.
CAACGGGCGCGTCAAAGACGCTGCTTTTCAGCTCGATCAGCAGGTCTTCCCGCTGTTGGAGTTGGCCGACTACGTAATCGAAACTGGGGACACCACCACGCGAGACCGGTTGGCTCCGCACGTCGCGCCGCTGATTGATATGCTGCTGGCGCGTAAAGCGCCGGACGCGTGGCTGTTCCCGACCGACGAAACGCCCGCCGATGATCCTGTTGCGCAGCCGTACCACCTATCGAGTCATATCCTGATGTGGCGGACGTTTCAACGATTGGCTGAGGCGGGCCTCAGCGGCGATTTCGCCGCGTTGGCGGAGTCGGTACGTGGGGCGGTGGGGGCGTATTTCGTCACAGAATGGGAGGGGCGGCCGCTGTACGCCTATACCACCGACGGGCGCGGCGCGTTCCATGTCTACCATGACGCCAACGATATCCCGCTCGCGCTGGCTCCGGCATGGGGTTTCGTCGCGGCGGACGATCCGGTCTGGCGTGCAACGATCGCGTTCGCGTTCTCGGCGGCGAACATGGAGGGCTTCTACCCGCCTGCGCTGGGATCGGTCCATACGCGCGCGCCCTGGCCGTTGGGAGATGTGCAGGAGATCATTCTGGCACGCGCCACGGACGACTCCGCCCGCGCAGCCCGCGCTTATGAGCGGCTGCGCCGCGCGGCACAGTGGGACGGCGCGCTGCCCGAAGCCTACGACGCTACAAATTACACGGTTGTCTCGCGGACTTGGTTCGCGTGGCCGAACGCGGCCCTGGCGTGCGTGCTGCTAGGCGCGTTCGACGCGGAGTGAGCCGTACCTGTCATCTGTTCGCTGAAAGCTGATCGCTGTTCGCTCAATCGCAGGACGTCATCGCGGATTCCTGATCGACGCCCGCCATCATCAAACCCAACATCCCGACCTGGGCCTCGGCGCGATTCACGATGCCCACGATCTGCCCCTCGTAAATCACAGCGATGCGATCCGCCAGCGCGAGAATCTCGTCCAGATCCTCGGAGATGAGCAGAATCGCCGTGCCTTTGCTGCGCTGTTCGAGCAGCCGCTGGTGGATGTACTCCGTCGCGCCGATGTCCACGCCGCGCGTGGGTTGGGCGGCGATCAGAACACGCGGCTGGCGAGCCAGCTCGCGCGCCAACACCAGTTTTTGGATGTTGCCGCCAGACAGGCTCTTGATCGGGGTGTCCTGGTTGGGCGTGCGGATGTTGAAGTTACGGATCAGCTCAGTGCAGCGGCGCGTGATCGCGCGCGGATTGGTGAAGATGCTCAGCGAATAGGGTCGCTGGACGTGATCTTGCAGCATCAGGTTTTCGGCGACGGTGAAATCCTTGATCACGCCGTCTACCATGCGTTCTTCGGGGATGTAGGACATCCCCAGCCGGTTGAGCGTAGCAGGCGATTTGCCCGTGACGTTGTGACCTTCGACCTCGACTGTCCCGCCGGTGGCTGGACGCAGCCCGAACATCACTTCGGCCAGCTCGCGCTGCCCATTGCCGGACACTCCCGCCAGCCCTAGAATCTCGCCGCCGCGCACGTCGAGTGTTACGCCGCGCAACGCCTCGTTACCCCGGTCGCTCTGGGCGTGCAGCCCTTCGACCTGCAAACGCGGCGCGCCAGTTTCGACCTTTTTGAGATCGTATTGCAGCAGCACCTCGCGGCCCACCATCAGACACGCCAGGCTGGCCTTGGTGGCCCCTTCGGCTGGCACGCTGCCGACGTTGCGTCCGTCGCGCAGCACGGTGATGCGGTTGCTGATCGCCAGGACTTCGTGCAGCTTGTGCGAGATGAAGATCAGCCCGTGGCCGTCGTGGACCATCTGGTGCAGCGTCTTGAACAGATCGTCGACTTCCTGCGGCGTCAGGACGGCGGTCGGCTCGTCGAGGATCAGCAGGGCCGCGCCGCGATAGAGCGCCTTCAGGATCTCGACGCGCTGGCGCTCACCGACCGCGAGCTGCCAGACCGGGATCGACGGATCGACATACAGGCCGTACAGGTCCGCCAATTCCTTGATGCGCTTGGAGACGACGTCCAGATCGAGCAGCGGCTCGCGCGTGGAGGGCATGCCTAGCGCGACATTTTCGGCGACGGTGAGTGTCGGCACGAGCATAAAATGTTGGTGGATCATGCCGATGCCGTGCGCGATGGCGTCCGATGGGGACTTAATGGTGACATGCTCGTCGTTGAGCAGAATTTCGCCTTCGTTGGGCTGGTATAGCCCGTAAAGGATTTTCATCAGGGTGCTTTTGCCCGCGCCGTTTTCGCCTAACAGGGCATGAACTTCTCCGGCGCGTACATCGAAATCGATGTGATCGGCGGCCAGCACACCCGGAAAATGTTTCACGATGCCGCGCATTTCCATGTGTTCGATGCGCGGTTGTCCGGTCGGAAGCAGGTTAGACGCAGCAGCAGCCATAAGTTTTTTCCATCATCACACGACACACGCAAAGAAAATTCAAAGAACGCGACAAAATCTGTTTCAGCTTTGCCCCGCCTGCGCACCCCTCCCCACACAGTGGCGGAGAGGGGGACGCAAGGCTAAGCAAGTGGGGCCGGACCATCAGGATGGGTCCGGTCACTCACCCCTACGGTTTTACATAGCGTCGCCTTCGACGACCGACAGCACACCATCTTCGTCGATGTCAAACGAGATCGTGCCGTCGATGATCGCCTGGACAGCGTCGTCGGCTGCCGTCTTGACTTCGTCGGGCAGCATGTAGTCTTCGTTGAATTCAATCGTCAGACCACCGTTTTCCAACGTGATAGCATACGCTTCGCCGCCCAGTTGGCCATCCATGATCTGGTCGATCATCGGGTCGAGGATGACTTCGAAGTGATACACCTGGCTGGACACCACGACGTCGGGCGCGAGCGAGGTCTGGTTGGACTGCGTGCCGAACCACAGCGCGCCAGCTTCCTGCGCCTTGCTCACCGCGCCGGGGACCATCTGCGCCGTGCCGGTCAGCACGTCGGCATTCTCGGCCAGCATGGTGTCAGCCGCCGCGGCCGCCAGGGCCAGGTCGCTGAAGGACTGGATGTAGTTGACGAGCACTTCCACGTCCGCATTTTGCCACATGACACCGGCCTTGAAGCCGTCCACATACAGTTTGGCGTCGCCGGTTTCGATCGGGCCCACTACGCCGATCACGTCGCTGCTGGTCAGCATAGCCGCCATCACGCCCTGCACGAAGCCGCCTTCTTCTGCGCGGGCTTCATAGGCGTAGATGTTGGTGACGCCCTGGTCGGCGAAAGTATCGACCGTCGTGCCCCAGGCAAACGAGGTGTCGGGGAAGTCAGGCGCGATGTCGGCCAGGCCGGACCCGTACTGCGAGCCGTGCGCGATGATGAGGTCATAACCCTCGGTCGCGTAGTCACGGATGGCGGTCAGGGCGTCGTCCACCACGAACATGTTCTCGGAATACACAAACTCGAAGTTATCAGCGCCACGTTCTTCCTGAATGGCGGTCAGGGCATCGATCATGCTCTGGCTGAAGGCAAGATCGTTCACGGTACTGGGCATCACGACGGCCACACGGAACGGATCGGCTTTTGCCTGGGCTACACCGCTCAACGCGGGTACGATCGCGGCAACCACCAACACCAACGCCATCACTACATAAGCCTTCTTCATGCTTGCAATCCTCCTGACGCAATAATGCGCTTCTCTAATGTTCTATCCGGGCACTGGCGCCCGGTTACACACAACGATACATCATAACTCTAAAAGCTTTTGCTGTCCGACTACAAGTACGCCGCTTGGCGATCTTCACCAACCCCGTTTGGTCAAAATCACTCGCCCCGTTCGAACGGTTTGGCGAGCGACGCGGGCTGGTCGATGCGCCGCGAGGCGAGAACCAACGCGATGATGGTCAGCACATAGGGGGCCATCGACAGGACTTCGTCTTCGATGTTGATGCCCACCGTGCGCGCCTGGAGCTGCAGCGCGTTTACCAGACTGAACAGCAGCGCGCCCAACATCACGCCCAGCGGTCGCCAGCTCCCGAAATAGACCAGCGCCACGGCGATGAAGCCCTGCCCGGCGGTCATATTCTGCTGGAATACATTGAGCAGCCCGATCGACAGCGACGCCCCGGCTACTGACGCCAGCACGCCGCCCAACGTCACCGTGATGTAACGCACGCGCGCCACGCTGATGCCCATCGCGTCGGCTGCTTCGGGATTTTGACCGACCGCGCGAATCTTCAGGCCGAAGGTCGTCTTGTTGAAGACGAACCACGTGATCGGGACGAGCGCAAACGCGCCGTAGACCAGCAGGCTCTGGTTGAAAAAGACCGTGCCGAAAAACGGCAAATCGCTGAGGACCGGGATATGCATTTTGGGGAAGCCGCGCACCGTCACAACGCCGTTGAACACCTTGTTGAACAGCAGCTCGCTCATGCCCAGCCCAAACAGGTAGATGCCGATGCCGCTGATGCCTTGTTCGGCTTGCAGTGTCACGTTGATGACCGCCGTCAGCAGGCCCATCAGCAGCCCAACCAGGATCGCGGCCAGGATGCCCATCGCCAGCGCGCCCGCGTGATACGAGGTCGCGCCCGCCGGGGTGAACTCGTGTACGGCCCAGAACGACGTGAACGCGCCCATCAGCATGACGCCCTCAACGCCCAGGTTTAAGACCCCGCTGCGCTGCCCGTAGGTCTCACCAATGGAGGCGTAGAGATAGGGCGTCGCCAGCCGGATGCCCGAAGCTAAAACACTCGCGGTTAGCAATTTTTCGATCATGGACTTGCTTCAACTCCAGAGACGGAAACCGTTTCGCTGACGCTGACCGACACGCGGCGGCGCGAGCGGCGGCGTACAAAAATATCGCTGCTCACCACGAACACGATCACCAGCCCGATCAGCGCGGTGATCAAGGCCGAGGGCACCTGGACGGTGCGTTGCATCTTGTTGCCACCGACCAGCAGCGCGCCGAACAGCACCGAGGCTGGAATAGTGCCCAGCGGGTGCAGCCCGCCAAACAGGGCAGCCACGATGCCGTTGAACCCGGCGTTACCCGTAAAGGCTATCGCGCCCCCTTCCGCGTTCATGCGGTGGCTCACGCCCAACAGTTGGATACCACCCGCTAGCCCGGCCAGCCCGCCACTCAGCACCAGCGACAGTACCATATAGCGCTGCACGGGGATACCGGCATAGCGTGAGGCGTGTGGATTTTTGCCCACCGCACGGATGCGGTAGCCGATGGTGGTCCGCCACAGCAGGATATAGACCACCAGCGCCAGCACAATCGCGATAAGGATGCCGTTGTGGACCAGCGTGGTGGACCACGTATTATCCCCGTAGCCGGACAGGCCCAGCCATTTGGTGATCTTGTCCAACGTGCCCCCAAGGCGCGGCAGATCGAACGCTCGCGACAGGCGCTCGGTTTCGGGGATCGGGGCGGCGGACCGCTTTTGCTTGGGGTCGATGAACTGCGTCCGCACCAGATACATCATGATGAAGATGGCGATCTGGTTGAGCATGATCGTGCTCAGGATTTCGTTGACTCTGAAATAGGCTTTCAGCACACCCGCGATTCCACCCCAGGCCGCCCCGGCGACAAAACTAGCTGTCAGGCATGCCAGGATGACCACAGTGGGATCACCATCTTTGAACTTGAGGCCAACTGCAACGGCCGCCAACCCTCCAGCGATCATCTGACCTTCGCCGCCGATATTGACGACGCCGCCGCGAAAGCTGATGCAAATGCCGATCCCGACCAGCAGCAGCGGCGTAGCTTTAATCAAAGTATTAGCGACCGCGTTCTTGGTTCCAAAAGCGCCATCCCACAGAGCCTTATAGGCGGTGATGGGGTTGGCATTCATGAATAGAATCATGATGGCGCCGATCACAAGCGCCAGCAGGACCGCGAGGAGGGGCATCAAGCTATCGATGGCACGATCCAGGCGGGGGTTTTTCAGTAAATTTAAGTGCATAGAACCCTCGGCGTGTGGTAGGACGCGTTCCGACAACTGCTGATGGGCGGACTGTTTGAGGGCAGTGCCGCCGCTCCGGGGACATGCGGGTGAAGACGTTGGGCAGCAGGGCGCAGTGGATGACCACGCGCCAAATCACACCCTTACACCCGCGTTTTTCTGAGTGATAACGCCCGATCATGCTAGCATAAATCGGCGCTTCCGGCAAAATGACGCACGCGCTGCTGGCCGCCGGTTACTCTGCCTGCACGTCCGCGACCAACCGCAGCAGCATCTGCTGTTCTTCTTCTGGCGTGGTGATCGTGCCGTCCAGCCACGCGTCGCGCAGGCTGCCCAGCAGCGTGCCATAGACCGGCCCCGGCTTCAGCCCAGTCAGCGCTTCGAGCGCGTGCCCGCCGATCACCGGGCGGACGAAGCGCCACTCCTGCGCAAAGCGCGCGATATGTTCGCGTGCGACAGCGTTCGGAGCGGCGGCCCAGGCTGCCAGCCAGCCGACTTCGCTGAGGGGTTCCAGCCAATGCACGATCGCGCTGGGCGGCTGCGGCACGCTCAGATCGTCCAGGGTGGTGATCGCCGTGCGGGCGTCGTGCAGGTGATTGAGATAAACGCGCGAAAATTGCAGCCGCCGCCCCAGTTCTTCCAGATCGGACTCCGGCAAGCGGCTGGTCAGCAGCGCGAACGTCGTCAGCATCCAGTTGTCGAACTCTGCCAGCGAGGGCCAGGGATGCTGCTGGCGCGCGTAGCGCACGGCATAGAAAGCCGCGCGCAGCCACTCATCCACGCGCAGGGCCGGATGCAGCGCGCGCAGCACACCCAACTGTTCCAGCCGGACCAGGGCGCGCAGCGGCTCGATCTCGTTGAGGATCAGCGCCAACTCGTGCCGGATGCGATCGCCGCTGACGCGATCCAACAGCGCGACGGCGTGCCCGATCAATTCTTCGGAGCGTGGCTCAATGCGGAACCCGAGACGCTGTTCAAGGCGCACGGCGCGCAAAATGCGCGTGGGATCATCGACAAAGCTTAGGCTGTGCAGCACGCGGATTACGCCGTCTTTGAGGTCCTGCTCGCCGCCATAAAAGTCGAGCAGATCGCCTAACGGCTCCGGCGCGAGCCGGATCGCCAGCGTATTGATCGTGAAATCGCGCCGGTAGAGGTCAGGCTTGATCGAGCCGCGCTGGACGGTCGGTAGGGCGGTCGGCTGTTCGTAGAACTCAATGCGCGCGGCGGCAAAGTCGATGAAGGCCGGCCAGCCCGGCTGTGTTACCTCCAGCCCCAGCGCCGCCGCGACCGTCTCATCCGGCAGCCATTTCGCCGTGCCGAACTGCGCATGGCTGCGCATGTCGCCGCCATACGTCGCGCAGATGGTCCGCACCAGCTCGATCGCATCGCCTTCGACCACCAGGTCAATGTCGTGATTCGGCTGGCCGAGCAGCAGGTCGCGCACGACACCGCCCACCAGATACAGGCCGGTCCGCTCATTTTGGGCCAGCAGCGCGATCGCTTCGAGCAACCGCCACAAGCCCGGCGCAAGCGCCGTGCGCATGTTTTGGATGGTATCGCCGCGCCGCCCGGTGTCGGGGCGCTGGCCCCAGTGTTTGATCAGGTCGGTGCGCGTCACGATTCCGATCAGGTGCCCGGTCGCGTCCACCACTGGAATCTGCCCCCAGCCGGAGCGCATCATGCGTTGGTGGAGCACGTCGATCGAGTCGCTGGGCTGGACGGTGATGCTGCCCGCTTCCATGATCTCGGCCACGCGGCGCTGGCCCATGCCGTGACTCATCGCGCGGTCGACATCGCGGCGCGTCAGCAGCCCAACCACGTGCTCACCTTCGACCACGGGGAAGCCTTCGTAGCCGGTACGCTGCATGCGCTCAACCACACTCTTGATGCGTTCGGCCGCGCGGACCGTCTGCAAGCCGCGCGACATCAATGCGTCGACCGTCACCGAGACGACGGCGATCTGCGGCAGGGCGGCCAGAATGTCGCGTCGAATGCCTGCCAGCGTTTCGATTCCGGATCAGGGCGGCAGCCGCGCGCGCGTGTCCTCCTCCGCCAAAGCGCCGCGCGATGATCGACACGTCGATCGCGTCGGTGGTGCCACGCGCCACGAGCTGAATGTCCCCATTGAGCTGCACCAGCACGAAGATCGCCGAGGGTTCGTACAGCTCGCGCAGTTTGTGGGCCAGCGTGGCGATCTCGTCGACGGGCTGCGGCGCGATCGCACAGGCCAGCATCACCACGTGCCCGCTAACCATATGCGATTCCACGTTTTCGATGAGCTGGTCATAGAGCGTTTGCTGTTCGGGGGTGAGGCGGTGCTGCAAGAAATCGCGCACGGAGTCCAGGTTCGCGCCGCAGTCGAGCAGCCACGCCGCGCAGCGCACGTCGCGCGCCGTGGTCGTGCCGTAGAGCAGCGAGCCGGTGTCTTCGTAGATGCCCAACATTAGCAGCGTGGCTTCCAGCGGCGAGAGCGGTACATCCTGGCGGTGAATTTGCTCGACCAGCAGCGTCGTTGCCGCCCCGACCGGATCGCCCGTATAGGTCTGGTTGGGAGCTAGCTCGCGGGTGAGCGGGTGGTGATCGATAAAATGGACCGGGGTTTCGCGGCGCATCCCGCGCGCGGTGGAAAAACTCTGCGTGTCGACGACAGTCACACTCTCGACCGGTCCGCCGCGCCGCAGATCGTCGCGCTGCACGAACGGCAACTCGCCCCCGTAGAGCGTGAGGAAGCGCTCCACGTTGCGATTGACACGCCCCGGCAAGACCGGCACCGCCTCCGGATCGAGCTTGTAGGCTGCCATGAGGGAGGCGATGGCGTCAAAGTCGGCGTTGTCGTGCGTGAGAATCAACTTCAGGCACGGTGCATCACGCCGCGCGGCGGCTGCCGGGTCGTGTTCGGGCAAGTCTGCGTCAGCCAAGGGCATCCCAGACTTCCAGCTTGGCTTGTGTCCGGCGGATGACTTCGTCGGTAAACTCGGAGGTGGTCGAGTGCCCGCCCAGGTCCGCGGTGCGGATGCCGTCGTAGACAGTTTCCAGGGTGGACTCGCGGATGGCGCGGCAGCCGCGCAAGGCGCGCTCGTCGTCCTCGATATAGCTCAGGACGGTGGCTCCGGCCATGATCATCGCGACCGGGTTGGCGAGATTCTTGCCTTGCAGCGACGGCGCGGTGCCGTGCGGTGCTTCGGCGATGATGGCGCAGGGCTTCAGATCGTCCGCCAGGCTGAGGATCACCGACTCCGATCCCGCGATGGTGCCGAACATTTTGAGCACCAGGTCCGACATGCTGTCGCCGTCGCGGTTGAGGGTGGGGATCACCAGGGCTTCGCCGGTAGCTTCCAGCAGCAGCGCATAAGTGGCGTCGATGAGCTGCGGATCATAGCGCACGGTCGGATAACGCTTGGCGGCGGCGTCCATTTCTTCTTTGAACATGCCTTCGTAGATCGGGCTGACGGTGTATTTGGGTCCGCCAAAGACTTTGGCGCTGGTGCGCTTGGCATACTGGAACGCGTATTCGGTCACGGCGCGGCACGTCCGGCGCGTGATGCGCTCCGTGCGAAACGCGACTTCGTCCATCCCTTCGCCCTCGCGCCATTCCTTCGCGCCGTAGGCGTCACCCACCGCCATGCGCACCACGGCGATCGGGGCATGCACGCCAGCGATCGGGCGGACCGGCGGCAGTCGGCGTCCCACGCGCAAAATGACCTGGGCGTCGATCGCTTCGCGCAGAATCGCGTTTGGGCTGCCGACATCGTCGGGATTGCCGGGTGTGATGGTGGCGGCTTTGATGCCCAGTGTATGACGCTTGACGGCTTCAGCGGCGTCCAACACGACCTGATTCTTGGTGGCGCGGCGGTTTTCGAGTGACAGATCGAATGCACGGAAATGCACATAGGGCGGGACTATAGCCTTGAGAACGCGCAGCGCCTCGTCCAGAAGTTCCTGCCCGGTCTGGTCGCCTTGCATGACGATGATGGTCTGCTGTTTTTGGGTCTGCTGGTCCACGGTTGGTGGTTGTCCTTTCCAGTCGCGTCGGGTTCAAAGGATAGGCGGACGGAGTCCGCGCATGGCATGTTGATCACCGGGAGCACACGGCGAGGTGTCGCTCGCACCCGCCCGGCACCCAGGGATTACGGCGTCGATCCCGGCTTTTCCGGCGTATTGGCGGCAGGAGAGGACTCTGGGGTTTCCGCCGAGGTCTGCGGCTTAGACGCGGCCGGTGTGGCAGGCGGTTCTGCCGCTGGTCTGGCCGCAGCGGTGGTGTCTTTGTCACCATTGCCGGACGCAGGGGTGCTCGGTACCAGCATCTCGTTAATCGATCGGATCAAGAGGTCGACGCCGATCGGTTTGTGAATCACAAGATTGGCCCCGGCTTCGCGGCGGCGATCTTCAATATCCAGCGCCTCGTAAGCCGTGACGAAAATGATCGGCAGATTCCGGGTCGCGTCGTTTTGGCGCATCATTTTGCACAGCGTAAAACCGTCGAGCTTGGGCATCATGATGTCGAGCAGCACAACATCCGGTTTTTCGGCCACCGCCAGATCGATCGCGTCGAGCGAGTTCAGGGTCGTGATAGCCTCGAAGCCGCTGAGCTCCAAGATCGTGCGCAGCAGACTCAAGGTGTCCAGCTCGTCATCGACCACCAAAACGCGTGCTGTCATGCTGTTTTCCTTCCACATTACAGGTTTTGGTGCTCCCCACGGCTGCCCACGGTCGCGCAGGGCGCTGCGGGATCACACCGATCATTATAACCCGGAGCGCTGTCACGAACCACACCGGGAGGATTGCCACTGATCACTGAACACTGCCTGCCGGTCGCTGCCCCCTGCCCGCTGCCCGCTCTGGTCAATATCGCCAAAGATCGGACCGGACGGCCCAAAATAGTGAACGCGCACGTTCGCTGTAAGGCGGTGAACGTGGACAATAGGCAGGAATGCGGTAGGATCAAGATATTCACGCGTGGGGACCGGTACAGCCGGTCTGGCTTAAAGATGATTTTCAGCAGGGGAGCACTTAATGAATCACCATCTTGACCTGGACGATCTGGATTTTTTGCGCGCCAACGATCCCGACGACATGCTCGGTCACATTGACGCCTTTGCCAGCCAACTGGCCGATGCCTGGAGCGCGGCCCAGTCGATGCCGCTGCCAGAGTCGCACCGCAGCCCGCGCCAGATTGTGCTGGCCGGGATGGGCGGCTCGGCGATTGGCGGCGATCTGATCGCGGCGCTGGTGGCCGGGACGTCGCCTGTGCCATTCAACGTGGTGCGCGGCTATTCGCTGCCCGCCTACGCGACGGGACCGGATACGCTCGTCATCGCCAGCAGCAATTCCGGCAACACAGAAGAGACGCTTGCCGCGGCGGACGAGGCGCTGGGGCGCGGCGCGCGGCTGCTCGCGATCGCGACGGGCGGCCAACTGGCCGAGCACGCCCACGCTCACGACTATCCGCTGTGGCAATTTTCGTATGTCAGCCAGCCGCGCGCGGCGCTTGGTTGGAGCTTCGGGCTGCTGATCGGGTTGGCGCATCGCCTGAAGCTGGCGCCGACGTTGGCTGCCGACGTGCAGGAAACGGTCGGGCTGCTGCGCGCGCAGACGTCCATCTACACGGCGACCAGCCCTGTCACGCAGAACCCCGCCAAGCGCGGCGCGGGCCAGATCATCGGACGGATTCCGGTCTTTTTCGGCGCGGGCATCTTCGAGCCGGTCGCGCGACGCTGGAAGGGCCAGATCAACGAGAACGCCAAAGCCTGGTCGCAGTATGAGGCGATGCCCGAGGCCGATCACAACATGGTCGCCGGGATTGGCTTCCCCGAGAGCTTGATCCCCAGCATGTCGGCGATCTTCATCACATCGGATCAATTCGATCATCCGCGCGTGGCGCTGCGTCACGCACTGACCTCGCAGTTGTGCCTGCAAAACGGCATCATGACCGATACATTTCGCCCGCAGGGCCGCAGCGCCCTCGCCCAGATGTGCCACGCCATCCAGTACGGCGACTATGTGAGTTACTATACCGCCACCGCCTACGGCGCGGATCCCACCACGATCCCGCCGATTTCGGAGTTGAAACGTATGTTAGCGCAGCACGGCTGATCTCAGCCGTTTTAGCCGCTTACTCCATAAAGGGAGGACTGTTCTGCATGTCACCGCAAAAACCTGATCACGTGCGCCTATTCATCCCCGGTCCGGTCGAAGTTCGCGCCGAGATTCTCGAAGCGCAGGCTGAATGGATGATCGGCCATCGTTCGTCCGACTTCGCCGCGCTATACGCGCGGATGCAGCCCAAACTCCAGCAGACATTTTTCACGCAAAATCCGGTTTATATCTACACGTCGTCCGGGACTGGCATCTGGGAATCCGCGTCCCGTTGTGCGGTGCGCGATGAGTCGAAAGTCCTGCATTTGACGTGCGGCGCGTTCAGCGAGCGGTGGGCCGAGGTCAGCAGCCTGAATGGCAAAGAAGTCGAGGTCATCGGCGCCGAGTGGGGCCAGGCCGTCAAGCCCGAGCAGCTAGCCGACGCGCTCGCCCACGAGCATTACGACGCGGTCGCCTGCGTGATGAACGAAACCAGCACTGGCGTGGTCAACCCGGTCGATCAGTACGCCGAAGTGATGGCGAAGTACCCGGACACGCTGTTCCTGGTGGACGTGGTGAGCATCTACGCCGGGGCCAAAGTCGACGTGGACGCGTGGGGCATTGACGTCTGCCTGACCAGCACGCAGAAGGCGTTCGCGCTGCCGCCGGGGATGGCGTTCGGTGCGGTGTCTCCCGCGGTGTTGGAACGTGCCAAGCTCGTCAAGAATCGCGGCTATTATTTCGACGTGCTCGAAATCGACAAGCACCACCAGAAGAACAACACCCCGGCTACGCCGCCCGTGTCGTTGATGTACGCCGCCGACAAGCAGTTGGACGACATGCTGGCCGAAGGGCTGGAGGCGCGCTTTGCCCGTCACGCGCACATGGCGCAGATGACACAAGACTGGGTGCAGGAAGCCGGTTTCGAGCTGTATTCCGAAGCGGGCTACCATTCGCCCACCGTGTCGACCGTCGCCAACACGCGCGAGATCGACATTGCGGCGCTGAACACCTTTCTGAAGCAGCACGGCATGATGATCTCGAACGGCTACGGCAAGCTGAAGGGTAAGACCTTCCGCATCGCGCACATGGGCGACACGCAGCCCGCCGACCTCGAAGTCCTGTTCGCCGCCATGAACGAGTTCTTGCAGAAATGAGGTCGCACCATGTCCTTTGTCATCGTCGTTCCCGATAATCTCAATACAGCGGGGTTGGACGTGCTGCGCGCCGCGCCGCAGTTCACCGTCAACGCGCCGGGCAAAATGACCCGCGCCGAGACGCTGGCGGCCATTCCCGAAGCCCACGGGCTGATCGTGCGCAGTGATACGAAAGTCGATGCCGACCTGTTGGCGGCGGCCACGAATCTTAAGGTCGTGGTGCGCGCGGGCGTTGGGGTGGATACGATCGATCTCGATGCCTGCACGGCACGCGGAATCATCGTGATGAACACGCCGGAAGCCAACACGATTTCGACCGCCGAGCACGCCATCGGGCTGATGTTCGCCCTGGCCCGCCATATTCCGCAGGCCGACTGTGCCATGCGGCAGGGCAAATGGGATCGTAAAAAATACACCGGGATGCAGTTGTTCGGTAAGACGCTCGGCATTATCGGCTTTGGCCGCGTCGGGCGCGCGGTCGCCCAGCGTGCCAAAGCCTTGGGCATGACCGAAGTGGCTTATGACCCGTTTGTGCCGGAACAGGTCGCGCGTCACCTGGGCCTGTCGTTGGTTTCCCGCCTGGATGAGCTGCTCGAAACGGCGGACATCATTACGCTGCACGCCGTTGCGACCGACACCACGCGCGGCATCATTGACGCGGAGACGATCGCCAAGATGAAGGACGGTGTGCTGATCGTCAACGCGGCACGCGGCGCGCTCATCAATGACGCCGATCTGGCTGCCGCACTCAAAAGCGGCAAAGTGGCCGGGGCGGCGCTGGATGTCTATGTCACGGAACCTCCCCCGGCGGATCACCCGCTGTTGGGCCTGGACAACGTGATCTACACGCCGCATCTAGGAGCCAGCACCAACGAAGCCCAGGAACAGGTGGGCGTCGAAGCCGCCGAAGCCATGATCAACGCGCTGACCAAGGCACGCTACGACAACGTGCGCAATCGCGCCGTGTTCGGCGAGTCCTGAGACGCTCGCCGTAACCCTCGGCCCCATCGCCGCTCGATTTTCCCCCTCCGATCAGGAGGGGTTTTTTCTGTCTGCTGACTCCTGATCGCTGTCCGCTGTTCACCCTAAGTTTACCTTTTGCGACGACTGCGCTAAGATTTGGGGTATCGCTGGTTGGGGCACAAGAGCAAAGCACACACAAGTCATGTCTGACGAGTTCACCCGCAACGACCCACCGTATGACCCGCCTGACGACGATCTCCCACAGTTTGTCGATGATGATGATCTCGGCGATGACGATTTTCAATTGTGGACCTTCGACGCCGACGATGAGCATGTCGTGCGGACCAGCGCGAAACGGTGGCCCGCGCCCGCCCAGCCTGCGGAAGATGCCCCCGCCGATCAGGATGACGTGGAAGACGCTCCGGACGAGTTCCACGCGGTCAGCCTTGAGCCGCGCGTCGACCGGTTAGCCCCGGCTCCGGCGTTGGCCCTGCCGCGTACCGTCCGGCGCACGCCTGCACCACGCGGTCGCCGCCCTCAGCGCCCGCCCGGCGTCTGGCTGAGCACACTGCGCACCCTGATTTTGGTCGGAGCGGCGGCGCTGCTCGTCTCGACGATTTTTTCCCTGTGGACGCGCCCCAACTTTTTCACCGATGAATTTCGCGCCGGGCTGAATCAGGTGCAGGCGACCCAGCGCGTGATCAACATCCAGCCGACTCCGCTGCCCACCGAAACGCGCCAGATCCGCATCGGAATCATCGCCGGACACAGCGGACCGCCCCAGGATACCAGCTTCGAAAGCGATCCCGGCGCGGTCTGTCCGGACGGCTTCACCGAGGCCGAGCTGAATCTGGCCGTTGCGAAGCAGGTGGTCACGCAGTTGACTCAGGAGCGCTACACGGTCGATCTGCTGGAAGAATTCGATCCGCGCCTGGCGGGGTATCACGCCGACGTGCTGGTGTCCGTGCATACCAACGACTGCCAGGATTACGGCGACGCTGGGACCGGCTACAACGTCGCGTCGGCATCCAGCCGCCAGACCACGCGCGGCGCGGATGAGCGTCTGCTGACCTGCCTGATCACGCAGTACGGACAGGCGACGGGCCTGCCCAACCATACCGGCATCACTTACGATATGACGGATTATCACACCTTTGGCGAGGTGGCCAGCGATACGCCGACCGCGATCATCGAAATCGGGTTCCTGGGCCTGGACCGGTCCTTCCTGACCCAGCATGAAGATCTGGTCGCCCTGGGGATCGCCAACGGCATCCGCTGCTTTTTGGCCCCGGAGTTATACGGCGTGAGCACGTCGCCGTAGCCGCCCCGGTGGGTCCGTTCTGAGATTTCGGCGCGCGAGCGCCTGCGCAGCGTCTAACAGGAGAACTTTCTTTATGGCCTACGAACTGGTGATGTACAGCCGGACGATTCCCTGTCCTTTCGTCCGTACCGCCAAGCGCGTCCTGGAACGCGAAAATGTCCCTTACCGCGAAGTGTTTATCGACAAGGATTCCGAAGCGGAGCAACGCGTAATCGGATGGACCGGGTTTAAGTCCGTGCCGACGCTCGTCGTCGCCAATCCCGGCGAAGATCTGCCCTATACCGAACCCGACCCCCTGACCGAACCCAGCCCACGCGGCATCGACCGCGGATCGATGATCACGGAACCCGGCGAGATCACGCTGGAAAACTGGCTGCGCAAGCACGGCTTCATCGCATGATCGGTGGTTGTCCGGTTCGACCACTCCTACTCTGCCCCGCCATGGCCCCCAACAGGAGTGTTTGATGCGTTTTCGTTTGCCAACTCGGCGCGCGCCAGCGGAATCCGCTCGGGCGACCTCTACGGCTGGACGGATCGCGGCGCGCTGGCGGCGGTTGGCGCGCTGGAAGCGCGGCGTGCTGGCTCTCGGCGGACTGGCCGGAATCGCCGCCGGGGGGATCGTCGCCGCGCTGGCGTATGGCTGGAGTCAAAGCAACAGCAGCGGCTATATCCAACGCTGGTTTAACGATCCTGCCAGCCGGGATACGCTGGCGACCGTGCAGCGCGAGCCATGCCCGGGTGCGCCGTTTGTGCTGCCCTCGGATGGGCTGATCGGGCTGCTGTATCACGACACGGCCTTGCCGTACAACCTGTTCAAGCGTCATAGCGGAATCGATATTTTCGGGGATGGCGTGCCGGGCGAGGTGTCTGTTGTAGCCGCATATGGGGGTTATCTCACGCGCCTGCCCAACTGGAAAGCCTCGATCATTATTCGCCACGAGGACCCGCTTCAGCCGGGGCGCATCATCTGGACCTATTACACGCACATGGCGTCTAAAGACGGCAGCAAGTCTCTATATCGCGGCGGATTTCCCGCCCGGTACGAGCGGTGTCTGGGTCGAACAGGGGACGCTGCTCGGCTACCAGGGCGAATACGGCGGCGCGACCGTGCGACCAGTCGGGCTGCATGTGCATTTCAGTATCGTCAAGAGCGAGGCGGACGGCAGTTTTAAGAATGAGGCGGGTCGCAACAACACACTCGATCCGTCGCCCTATTTTGGGATGCATCTGGCGATAGAGGGCAAGCCCGCGCGTCCGATCGTGTGTGACCAGTAAATGAGCGCCCCACAGAGGCGCACAGAGAAGCACTGAGATGAAAACCGATTAGCCCGGTTTCATATTGACCCACCCCCGGCGCGCCGTTATAATTGCCCCCACAACCCACGCGGGACGCACGCTCCGCCGCGTGAATAGTAACTCGGAGAGGTAGCATAGTCTGGCCTAATGCGCGCGCCTGGAGAGCGCGTGAGCGGTAACTCCGCTCCGCGGGTTCAAATCCCGCCCTCTCCGCCAGGGATTTTGACGACGGCAGGCGGTTGAAATCGACCGGCTGCCGTTTGCGTTCGAAAGGGGATTCACGCATGACACCTCGAGTCAGCATCGCTTATGCCCGCACGCTCTACGACGACAGCGACCCGGTCCACGATTTCGATCATGTGCTGCGCGTGCTGGCGCTGGCGCGGCGCATCGGTGAGGCCGAAGGCGCGCATCTGGACGTCGTCGAGACGGCGGTCCTGCTGCACGACATTCACCGCGCCGACGAGGACCGCGAAGCCCACGTGCAGAACGCCGAACATATCGATCACGCGCTGGCAGCCGCCGACCGCGCGCGCGACATTCTGCGCGCCAAGGACCCCTCCGCCACGCCCGAATTTATCGAGGCAGTGGCGCACGCCATCGCCGCGCACCGCTTCCGCAACGCCGTCGAGCCGCAGACCATCGAAGCCAAGACGGTTTTCGACGCCGACAAGCTGGACGCCATCGGCGCGATCGGCGTGGCGCGGGCCTACGCTTTCGGCGGCATGACCGCCCAAAAGCTGTGGGGGGACGTCCCGCCAGATTATCCGGGCGGCGGCCCAGATCACACGCCGCACCACGAATACGTGTTCAAGCTGTCGCGCATCGAAAGCCGCATGCAAACCGCGACCGGACGCGCCATCGCCCGCGAGCGAAGCGCCTACATGCACGGCTATTTCGAGCGGCTGGCGCGCGAGGTGCGCGGCGAGGATTAGCCGCGCCGCCTAGACCAGCGCTTCGGACAGGTTCAGCGTGCGCGCGATCTGCTCGATGTGGTTCAGATCGTGCCACTCGACGAACACCATCAGATCAAGCAGAGTCAGGTCGCCGTAATCGGAATGTGTGCCGTGACGCTGCCACTGTGCTTCGGCGATGCCGTCGAGCAGGGCCACCAACTGTTTGCGCGCCTCAAGAAAGCCTGCGAATTCAGCCGCCAGGTTCTGGCTCGCGTAGCCGCGCTGCTGCGCCGCGACCGTCGGGTCGAAATTCGGCAGGATGGGGCTATCTTCGCTCAGAATGCGCTGAGCACGCGTCAGTGAGACCTCGCCGAAATCGCGAATGTGGCACATCGTTTCGACCACGTTCCAACCGCCCGGCCCATCGGTGAGCTGCTGGGCCTGATCCTGGGTGACACCGTTCAAGAGTGCGTTCAACACCACGGGCGTTTTACGCAGCGAGAGCAAATAGCGTTTCGGGGTTATGAGTGTCATCGGTTCCTCCCTTGGCTGGATATTGGGATGCAATGCACCAGAGATGCTATCACATTTCTGCCCGGCGCGGTGCTGTGGATCAAAAAAACGCCGGACCTGGGCGGGTCCGGCGTTGGGATCGAATATGTGGTTCGCGCGTGCGTGTTAGCTGTCGGACGATGTGGTACTGCTGCTGGTTTTGCGGCTGTCGTTGATGTAGAAGCCCTTGCCCTTGAATACAACCCCGACCGGGCCGATCAACTTGTGCACTTCGCCGCCACACTCCGGACATTCCGTGAGTGGGCTGTCATTGAAATGCTGGTGCCGCTCAAAACGCACGCCACATTCTGCGCATTGATATTCATACAGCGGCATATCACACTCTCCTGCTCGACGCTCTCACCTTCGATTTTCTTGATTTCAACTTCTATTATAACGCACTCTGTATAAGAGTTGCATCAAAGAATCCGTAAAAAACCGGGAAGAAACGGCGCTCACGGAGCCAACACTACCGCCTCGCCCGTGATCACCAGCGTGCCGTCCTGGTTGGTACAGGTCGTCGCCAGCGTGGCGATGTGGCGTTCGGCGCGGTAGGCGGTGACTTCGACGCGCGCGGTGATCGTGTCGCCCAGATAGACTGGCGCTTTGAAATCGACCGACTGCCGCAGGTAGATCGTGCCCTGGCCGGGCAGATCGTTGCCGATCACTGCCGAGATCAACGCGGCGGTGAGCATGCCATGTACGATACGCTTGCCGAAGCGCGTCCCAGCGGCGAATTCGTCATCCAGGTGGACCGGGTTCTCGTCCTCGCTGATGCGCGCGAAAGTACGCACGTCCTCGTCCGTAAAGGTTTTGCTGCGACTGGCGCTGTCGCCGATGTGAAGTTCCATGATCCTATGCTCCTGTTCGTCCATTGGGGAAGATTGCGGCCTATTGGCCAAGTGCCAGAACCTGCTCGACCGTGACCGCATGCAGCCCGTCACAGACCAGATGCGCCCGCCCGACACGCTCGTGCGGGCCGATTCCGACGCAGATCATCCCGGCCTTGAGTCCGGCTTCGATGCCTGCCTCGGCGTCTTCAAAGACGACGCACTCCGTGACCGGCAAGCCGAAGCCACCCGCGACCCACACAAACAGGTCGGCGGCAGGCTTGGTATTGACGACGGCGTAGCCATCGCCCAACACGTCAAACAGCGGGCTGATGCGCAGCCCATCCAGCACGTTTTGTGCGTTTCGGCTGGCCGATCCCAGTCCGATCTTGATCCCGGCAGACCCGGCGGTTTCGAGGAAGTCGCGCACGCCCGGCAGCAGATCGTCCGGCGTGATGTCCGACAGATACGCCTGATAGTAGCTGTTCTTGCGGGCCATCCAGGCGGCGGCGACACTTTCGTCCATGAGACGACCTTTGAGCAACCGGCGCAGGCTTTCGCGCCGCGACACGCCGCGTAACTGCTCGTTATCCTGGCGGGTGAACGGAATCCCTTCTTCGTCCGCCAACTGTTTCCAGGCGAGGAAATGATATTCCGCCGTATCGGTGATTACCCCGTCCAGATCAAAAATGAAACCTCGCAGCATGGGTGTTTGCGTCTCCACCACTAGATGAGCCGGTGCGCGGACCGCACACAGTTCAGGGAAATTGTGCCCGGAATTGGGTAGTTTTGCCAGTCGCGGCGGGCCTATAACACACACATCCCACAGACCGTTGGGGCGCTGTGGGATAGCGTGGGTAATAGGCCAGCACTAATACGGCGGTGTTGTGGGTTATACGTGATCTTGCGTCTCGCTAAGCTCACCGGTCACCATGAACACCACGCGCTCGCAAATGTTGGTAATACGGTCCGCAATGCGTTCCAGGTTGTGCGACACCCATAACAGGTGCGTGGCGCGCATGATGGTATGCGGATCGCTGATCATGAAGGTCAGCAGCTCGCGGTAAATTTGCTCGTCCAGGTTGTCGACTTCATCGTCCCGCGCGATGATGCTTTTGGCGAGATCGACATCCTGGTTCAGATAGGCGCTTACACTGTCGCGCAGCATATCGCGGCAGATGTCGGCCATGCGCGGAATGTCGATCAGCGGCTTGAGCAGTGGAGCCTGTGCCAACTCCAGGCCCAGCTTGGCAATGCCTTCGGCGTGATCGCCCATGCGTTCCAGCTCGACCACAATGTGAATGGCGGTCACGATCATGCGCAGATCGCGCGCGGTGGGCTGTTGGAGCGCCAGCAGGCGGAAGCAGTCGCGCTCTACCTGGAAGCGCAGGGCGTTAATCTGGGCGTCATCCTTGATGATCTGGCGGCACAACGCCACGTCCTGATCCTTGAGCGCCTGCACGGCGGTTTCAATGGCGTGATCGACAGCGGAACTCAACGTAACGACGTTATCGCGCAGGGCAATTTGTTCGTGATCGAGCAGCGTGCGCGGTGAATGAGAGTCGGGCATGGAATATGTCCTCGGTTCATAAGTCGATGAGCGACGTTTCGTCCGCAACGATGACCACAATGGTATCTCAGTCCTTTGACCCGCGCTTGCGGCACTGGCGCTGAACGGTGTAGGTGTCGCCCCAGTCTCTCCTGGGTGAGCCTAAAATGAATTCGATCATACACAGGCCGTTTAAAGCGTTCGCAAAGCCCAGGTTAAATCGTGCCGCGATTTTGGTTAACACCTTCTTGCCGTGTGGAACACAGCGATCAGCCGTCAGTAGATAGAATCACGCGTGATCCGGCGCGTGAGGCGTCTGGGCGGGCAGATCGAACACGAAACGCGTCCCGTCCGCCACCGGCTCAACCCAGATCCGCCCGCCGTGCAGTGCCAAAATCTGTTGGGCGATGGCCAGCCCCAGGCCGATCCCGCCCCGGTCGCGCTCGCGGGCGTCTTCCGCGCGCCAAAACGGCGTGAAGACGTGCGCGGCCTGTTCGGGCGTGAGCGCCGTGCCGGTGTTGAACACCACAAAACGGACCATCCCGCCCTGTTGGGTCGCGTCCACGCGGATGCGCCCGCCGGGCGAGGTATGGCGCAGCGCGTTGGTGAGTAGATTGCCAAGCACCTGTTGCAGGCGGTCCGCGTCGACCAGGACGGGCGGCAGTTCGGCGGGCACGCTGTGTTCCAGGGCGATTTCGGCATCCAGCGTCAGCGGCGCGAAGCTCTCGACCGCGCGCGCGATCAGATCGGCGGGAGTGATCGGCGCGCGTTCCAGCGGAAGCTGGCCCGCTTCGGCACGTGTCAGCAGGCGCAGATCGTCGACGAGGTGGGAAAGATGAATCGTGCGGTCATAGGCAACCGCCAGATGTTCGGCATCCAGCGGGAAGACGCCGTCGAGCATGGCTTCCAGGTGCCCGCGCAGCACACTGACCGGCGTGCGCAGCTCGTGGGCAATGTTGGCGGCCATATGCTGCCGCAGCACTTCGCCCGCCGCCAGATCGCTGGACATGCGGTTGAAGGCGTGCGCCAGATCGACCAGTTCCTCAGTTCCGCTAGCCTGAACTTGATGACCCAGTTTGCCCGCCGCCAACTGGTGGGCGGCTTCGGTCAGGCGGTGCATGGGACGTGTCAACTGCCACGCCATGACAACGCCGATCACCACGGCCAGCAGCGCTGCTCCGCGCAGCAGCCAGCGCCAGCGAAATCGTCGTCTCGTGCAGAAAGTTATTTTCCGCCGTGCCCAACGCTTGCGCGCCGGGCGTATCTTGCAACAGCCAGCCGACGCGCGTCCGGTCGACTTTCAACTCGCTGGCGCGATCGCGCGCGGACTTGTCGAGCGTGGTGCCCAGGCGATCCTCGCTGCTGCTGGCGACGACCACCCCGGCCGCATCCGCCAACACCACTTGAGCACCGCCGCGTCCCTGGCCCCCACCCTGACCACCCTGGCCTTGTCCTTGCCCCTGACCGTGTCCGGCTCCGTTGCCGCCGTCAGTGGTCTGGCCGTCTTCCGATCCGCTGCTGGACTTAGGCCCCGGCAGCAGCGCTTCGACGCCATCCCACGACCCGTTCTCGGCGTAATACTCTTCCAGCCGGGTGAGGGTGGCGGCGTCGAAAAATGACGCGTCGCGGCGGTTGAGATATTGGCGGAAATTGCGCTCGGTCGATACGTGCACCACCAGCGCGATGACCGCAATCGCCAGCCAGACGATCACCAGAAAGGCGGCGGACAGCCGCACCGACAGCTTATTCATGATCGGGACGCATCCGGTACCCAACCCCGTACACGGTTTCAATATACTGCGGCTGACGCGGGTCGGCTTCGATTTTGGCGCGGATATTCTTGACGTGCACGTCGATGGTGCGCTCGTACCCGGCGAAGGCTTCGCCCTGCACGCGCTCCAATAATTCCATGCGGGTGAAGACGCGCCCCGGTCGCCCGACGAGCACCGCCAGCAGGTCGAATTCGCTGGGCGTCAGGTCGACGCGCTGGCCGCCCAGGCTGACCTGCCGTGTCTCGGCGTTGACTTCGAGGTCGCCCACGCGCCACGTGGACGGATCGGACGCGAGATCGCCGTAGGAGCGGCGCAGCACGGCGCGCACCTGCGCGGCCAGCACGCGCGGGCTGAACGGCTTGGTAATGTATTCGTCCGCGCCGATTTCTAGCCCGGTGATCTTGTCCACGTCGTCGATGCGCGCCGTCAGGAACAGGATCGGCACGTCGCTTTCTTTGCGGATCAGGCGGGCGGCTTCCCAACCGTCCATTTCCGGCATCATTACGTCCAGGATGACCAGATCGGGCTTTTCGTGGCGCAGCGTGAACAGGGCTTCGCGCCCGTTGCGCGCGGTGACCACGCTCAGCCCGGCCTGTTCTAAGTAGGCGCGCACGGTGTCGAGGATGTGCGGCTCGTCGTCGGCAATCAGAATTTTGCGGCTCATGGGTCCCTATCCATCCAGATCGTGAGTGGTTACCCCTCTAGTTAACCGTCGATGGCGCGATCGCGCCACTGCCCTCTACCCTCACATCTCGGCCCAGACCTTGTCACGCGGACGGCGGCGCGGAGCGCGGCCGAACACCTGACGGACCTGGCAGGTGATCCACTTCCAGTGGAACACCACATGCAGCACGATCAGCGCCGTCATCAGGTAACTGGCCCATTCGTGCACGACCAGCACATCATGATGGCTCGTACTCAATACCGCTGCCGATCCTGAGTCCGCGCGGACCTCCTGCGTGCGATTTTGCCCGTGCCGCTGACCCGATCCACCGCCGTCGACCCAGCCAAGACTTCATGGCGAGTCCGGTCAGCAGGACGACCAGAAACGCTACTACGATCAGCACATCCAGGACGAAATTGGTACGCGGTTTTATACTCATCAGCTTGCCTTCTTTCTGTGTGATGCGGACCCGCTGCACAGCCAAATGTCTGGGCAGCGGGCCGTGATCGGGGCGAAGTCTTGCTTCCAACGCACGCCATCACCCCGCGAACACGTTAGTTTTGACGCCAGGGCGGGCCGCCGCGCCCGGTGGTGCTGCTGCCGGTGCCGCTGGCCGCGGTGGTGGGCGCTGTCGCGACAGCCGGAGCTGTCGGCTCCCAACTGCGCAGGTAGGCCACCAGCGCCGCGATGTCAGACTCGGACAGGCGACCGCCCCAGGCGGGCATCGCTGTGCCGGTCACGCCGCCCGCGATGATCTGCTGGATGGCAGCGTCTGGCGTCTCGCTCAGGAAGGTCTGGTTATTGAGCGAGGGGGCCAGCGGCGTGCCGTAGCCGTCCGCGCCGTGACAGCGCGCGCAGGTAATGCTGAACAACATTTCGCCACGCGCGATCGCTTCAGGACTCATGTCGATCGGTTCCGGCACGATGACGGGCAGCTCGATCCCGGCGCTCCGCAGCTCGGGCCAGCGTTCGATCAGCATCACCATTCCGGCGATCTGGTCGGTGGTCAGGGCGCGATTCCAGCCTGCCATCAGCGTGCCCGGCACGCCCTGTTCGATGGTGCGCGTCAGATCGGCTTCGGTCATGCGGACGCGCAGCTCGTCACTGTCCAGCGCCGGGGCGAGATTGCTGCCCTCACCGTTGCCGCCGTGACAGGCCGAGCACTCCGTCGCGAACGTCTGGAGCGACTCCGCCAGCAGGTCGCCATCCGGCAGGGCGCGCACCGATTGCAGCGTTTCTTCCGACAGCTCGACGATGATCGGCAGCGGCGGTGTCAGGCCAAGCGCGTCCACGCGCGCCGAGACGGCATTCCAATTGGCATACTGGATCACGGCGGCCAGGCTGTCGATCTGCGCGCCGGTGAAGATGCCGCCTTCGTCCACGCTGTAAGCCGCCATGACCGTGTTGTAACGTCCGCGCTCGACGGTGTGCACCAGTGTGTCGTAATCCATGCTGCGCACTGCGTCGGAGTTCAGCGCCGGGACCGCGCCCAGCCCTTCGCCCGCCGCGCCGTGACAGACCGCGCACGTCTCCGCGTAGAGATCGGTCCCTTCGACCACCGCTTCCACGCGCAAATTGATCGTCCGTTCGTCCTGCTGATCCGGCTCGCGCCAGATGTAGACCGCCATTACCACGCCGATCAGCAGGGTAGCGATAAATCCCATCCAGGCCATATCGCGTGTCATGGTGTGTGCTCCTGGGCGTAAACGACATCGCCGGGTTGGGCGTGATCGCGTTTGATGGGCGAGCCTGTATCCACTTTGAGCGTGCCATTCTCAATCGTGATCGGGAAGCGGTCGAGCGGGCGCGGCGCGGGCGCGTTCAAAACCTCGCCGTCGCGCTCAAATTCGGACCCGTGACACGGGCAGACAAAACGGCCTTGTGCCGGTTCCCAGGGTACGGCACAACCCAGGTGCGAGCATTTGCGGTAGAGCGCCAGAAAACCGCCGTCTTCCAGTCGCACCACGTAGAAGCGCCCCGCCGTGATGGCGGTTACGCTGCCCGGCGGATAATCGTCCACCGCGCCCAGCTCGAACATGCCGCCAAACTGGCCTTCGACTGCTTTAGGGGCGATGAACTCGTAACCGATCAGCGCGCCTTCGCCCAGGGCCAGCACACCGGCCGCCGCCCAGGCGACTTTCAAGAAACTGCGCCGCGTCACCTGTTCCGGCTCGCAGGCCTCCCCGGAGGGTTGGGTGTGATTGTGGTTATGTTGTGCCATGATTACAAGACCTCCCAGGGCCACATCAGCGCCATGCCTTCGCCCCGAAATGCAATTCCGATGACTGTGAGTACAACAAACGACACGACCAACAGCGTGAAGACACTCTGTCGCGCTTCGCACGACGACGCCCGCAAGCCGCGCCGCACGACGGTGTAGAAGGCGACCAACATGAGCAGCAGGATCGCCAGCGGCACCCAGCCGTTGCTGACCAGCGTCGGCAGGCTGGGCAGCAGCTCCGGCAGGTTGACGGCGTATTCATCCAGCAGGACCAGCAGCGGCGTCACGATTAACGCGGTCAGCGCGCCGACCAGCGCCGTAAAGCGTCCGCGCCGCGATCGAAACCAGATGCCTTCCGCGTCGCCGTCAAAGCGCAGATAGGGCAGCGAAGCCAGCGCGATCAGCGCCAGTGCCGGGATGATGATCGCGGCAAAGACCGGGTGGAAGTGCAGCAGCAGTTCCTGCAAGCCCATGAAATACCACGCGGCTTTGGCCGGATTGGGGCTGTGATCGGGGTTGGCGGCCGCTTCGAGCGGCGCGTTGACCCACGCGGCCCACAGCAGGATCAGCGCGATCATGACCAGGGCGAACACGAATTCTTTGGCGACCAGATTCGGCAGCGTGGTGACTTTTTCGACGCGCGATGGGCGCGGCTCGTCCAGGTTGCGCGGGATGGAGAGCGTGTCTTTGCGTACGCGCCAGATGTGGAACGAGATTAGGCTGAACATGGTCAGCGGGATGATCGCGACGTGCAGCCCGTAGAAGTTAGTCAGCGTCGCCGCGCCGACTTCCGGCCCGCCCAACACTAACCGGCTGATCGCCGGACCCACGACCGGCACGTAATCCAGCAGGCTGGTCCCGACGGTCACTGCCCAGAACGCGAGTTGATCCCAGGGCAGCAGATAGCCGGTGAAGTTGGCGCCCACCACCAACAGCAGCAGGCTGATGCCGAGCACCCAGTTGAACTCGCGTGGGGGGCGGAAGCCGCCGGTATAGAATACGCGCAGCAGGTGCAAAAAGGCGGTGACCAGCATCAGGTTGCCGCTCCAATGGTGCAGATTGCGGATGAGCTGCCCGAAGCGAATCTCGGTCTGCAAGCGCAGCATGTCGTTGTAGGCGCTTTCGGGCGTCGGCGTGTAGACAAACATCAGCATGACGCCGGTCGTCGCCAGGATCATCATCAGCAGGATCGCCAGCCCGCCTAAGCCCCACGTATAGGTGAATTTGAGCGTGGGCAGGGCGACTTTGCTGGGGTGGATATGCAGTACCAGGTTATTCATCACCGCTTTCATGCGGCTGCGATCGTCGTTCAACGGGAAGTCGTCGCGCTGGATCGATTCGACCACGCGGCGCGGCAGACTTTCGGGGCGGGGGTCGATGCTGGTCATAAATCAGGTCCTCACTCAAAGTCACTGTGGTGGGCGTCGGCTGTTTTGGGTCCGGCTCAAAACCGGTCACTTGTCATAAAGGGGGCGGCCGACAGGCCGCCCTGAGTCGTCGAGTGCGTATGGAGGACCGGGTTACGAGCGCCCGCCGCGATAGCCGTTTCCGTTGCCGCCATTGCCACCGCCGCCGTTGCTGCTGTTGTTGGTGCTGTTGCCCTGGCCCTGGCTGCCTTGTCCCTGGTTACCTTGGCCGCTCTGTGATGCTGTGCCGTAGACCAGTTGGCCGGTCACGTCGCGGATGATGAGTTGGTCGCCCGTGTCGTCGAAGGTCACCACGCCCGCCTCGAACTGTCCGTTCTGCCAAAAGCCGCTGACCGTGAGGGGCTCACCGTAAACGAAGTAGGTGCCGTCGATGCTCCAGAAATCGGTCTGCCCCAGGCTGACGCGCACTTCCTCTCCCGTGCTGAGGGCGAGGGTCAGGGCCAAACTTTCGGTCAGGCGGACGCTGCCCTGGACGGTTTCCCATTCGGTCACCGGGACGGACACTGTACGCTGGCCCTGGCCCTGACCGCCCTGGCCTTGCCCACCTTGCCCCTGATTACCCTGGCCCTGGCTGCCTTGACCCTGACCACCCGTGGTGGTGCCGTTCTGACCGCTGCGCGATCCGGCGCGGCCCGGGCCACCCCACATCGGGACGCCGTTGGGGTCCAGCAGCATCAGGCGCTCGCCAGTGGCGGTCTTAGTGATGTCCCCTGCGCGGAACTGCGTGCCCTGCCAGAAGCCGAGCACCGAGATCGGATCACCTGCGGCGAAGGTAATGCCCTGCTGCGCGATGAAGCTTG
The DNA here is from genome assembly GCA_963826505.1 of uncultured Chloroflexia bacterium. GTDB lineage: Bacteria > Chloroflexota > Anaerolineae > Aggregatilineales > Aggregatilineaceae > CAWGXG01. The sequence continues at coordinate 198,441 of CAWGXG010000007.1, read as the reverse complement.
GCTCGCCCAGTTGGAGTTGCAGCGTTTCACCGGCGGTGGTCTGCATGGTCAGGGCGTTGGTGTTCACCGCCGTGACAGTGCCTTCGACCGTGATCCACTGGTCGGGTGTGACCTGTGCTTCGGTCTGGCCGCTGGTGGCACCATTGGTCGCGCCGTTCTGGTTCTGACCGCCGTTCGCGCCACCGGACCACAGGGGCTGTCCCTCAGCGGTGCGCACGACGATTTGCGCGCCGTTCGCCGTCGTGACCGTCGCGGCGTGGTACTGATCACCGTTCTGGAAGCCTTGCACCGTGACTACGTCGCCCACCGACAGCGTGATGCCCAGCTCGCTCCAATAGTGCGACGGCCCCAATTCGACGTAGACCGTGCTGCCGTCCGGCAGGGCGAGATCCATCCCAGCGGTGTCCAACAAAGTGATCGTGCCGGATGCCAGCCAGGGATCGCCGACCATATTTGTTGCGGCTTGAATTTGTTCTTGCACCGGAATCCCAACAGTGGTGGTGTCAAGCACGCTATCGGTCGTCGTGCCGGTTGTGGCGGCGGAGTCAATGAATTCGACGGTGGGGGTCGGCGCGATCTGCGCGGCCTGGGCGGCCGGGTCGGACGCGACACTGCTGGCGGAAAGCCCGTCAGCGTTGGCCAGCACGCTGACCTGAGTGGCTTGAGCGTTGGTCTGCTGGGCGTCGTATACGCCGATACCGACTGCGCCGATGACGGTCAAAACCAGTACACCTACGATCAATTTCTGCATCATGTCATTCTCTCCCGATAGTATGTGTGTCAGCGTGAGGCTGGAAAAACCCGTGTTGGTTGCTCGCGCGGCGGTGTGCCCGCGAACTGTGCCTATTTTCATCAAGAAATGTGTAGGACTTATGAAGATGGCATGTGGAGATTGTGTGGATCGCGGGCTGTCGAGCCGTAGCGGATCGGGTACAATACACAGCCGTAATCCTTGAGCGCAGGCTGCATGATTGGGAGCGAGAGGTATGGCAGACACCGGAAAAAGAATTGTCACGTTTGGGGAAATCATGCTGCGGCTGTCGCCGCCCGGCTATCAACGCTTCGGGCAGGCGCGCTCGTTCGACGTGGTTTACGGCGGTGGTGAGGCCAATGTCGCCGCGTCGCTTGCCAACTTCGGCCTGCCGGTGGATTTCGTGACGCGGCTGCCCGCCAACGATCTGGGTGAAGCCTGTCTGCAATTCCTGCGCGGCTACGGCGTCGGGACGGCGCATGTGGTGCGGGGCGGCGAGCGGCTTGGTATTTATTTCCTGGAAATGGGCGCGATGCAGCGCGGCAGCAAAGTCGTCTACGACCGCGCCCACTCGTCGATCGCCACTATCGAGCCGGGTATGATCGACTGGCACAGCGTGTTCGCGGGGGCCAACTGGTTCCACTGGACGGGCATCACGCCCGCCATCTCAGCGGGTGCGGCGGCGGTCTGCCTGGAAGCGGCCCAGACGGCCAAAGCCCTGGGCTTGACCGTCTCGTGTGACCTGAATTACCGTAAGAATCTGTGGAAATGGGGCAAGAAGGCCAGCGAGATCATGCCGGAGCTGGTGAGCACCTGCGACGTGGCGATCGGCAACGAGGAAGACGCCGAGAAAGTCTTCGGCATCCACGCGCCAGACACCGACGTGCTCGCGGGTAAAGTAGAGGCGGATCGCTATCGCGCCGTGTGCGACGAGCTGCATACCCGATTCCCCGGACTGAACACCATTGCGATCACGCTGCGCGGCTCGGTCTCGGCCAGCCACAACACGTGGTCCGGCGTGCTGTGGCACGCGGGCGATTTTTACACCGGCAAAACCTACGACATCACGCACATTGTCGATCGCGTGGGCGGCGGGGATTCGTTCATGGGCGGGCTGATCTACGGGCTGCGCACCTATAGTGAGGATAAAGGCCGGGCGCTGGAATTCGCGATCGCGGCGTCGTGCCTCAAACATTCGATTTTCGGCGATTTCAACCTCGTCACTGTGGGCGAAGTCGAGAAAGTTGATGGGCGGCGACGCCTCCGGGCGTGTCTCACGCTAGACCTGATTCCGTACAACACAAGGACGGACCCACCGCCATGACTGCTACACCCTCTTTCGAGCCGCTGCTGGCGGCTGTCGCGCAGCGCCGCGCCCAGGTGATCGCCTACCTGGAAGACAGCGCCATCGCCCGCCGCTTCGCGCCCGATCACATCCGTGACGCGGCCTACAGCTATATCCGCCAGGGCGGAAAATCGCTGCGCCCGGCGGTGCTGATGTTGAGCTGCGGCGCGGTCGGTGGGGACGAATCCGCGGCACTGCCTGCTGCCGCCGCCGTCGAGGTTTATCACACCTGGACGCTGGTCCATGACGACATCATCGATCGCGACGACAAGCGGCGCGGCGCGCCGACGCTGCACCACGAATTCGCGGCGCGTGGCGCGCGTGACCTGGGCTGGACGGGCGCAGAAGCCGAGCATTATGGCCTGACGGTGGCTCTGCTGGCGGGCGATCTGCAGCAGGCGTGGTCCTACGCGCTGCTGTACGAGCTGCAAGCACGCGGCGTCGACGCGGCGCTGGTGCTGCGGCTGGCCACCGAATTGGCGACCACCGTCCAGACGACACTGGTCGCGGGTGAGCTGCTCGACGTGCAGTTCTCCAACGCGGGGATCGCCGATCTGACCGAGGAGCGCGTGATCGATATGCTGTGGCGCAAGACCGGCGCGCTGTACGAGTTCGCGGGACGCGCCGGGGCCGCCATCGGAGTCGGGCAGTTCGACGCGCCGCAGGTGGACGCCATCGCCGGATTCTGCAGCCGCTGCGGGACCGCCTTCCAGATTCAGGACGATATTCTGGGGATGGTGGGCGACGAGTCCCAACTGGGCAAACCGGTCGGCTCGGATATTCGCGAGGGTAAGCGCACGCTGATCACGCTCAAGGCGCTCGAAGTCGCGGACGACGCGCAGCGCGCGCAGCTCGAACACACACTCGGCAATCCCGCGGCTACGCCCGACGAGGTCGCGGCGGTCGTCCGGCTGGCGCGCGATCTCGGCGCGGTAGACTACGCGGGCGGGCTGGCGCGGCGCTACGTTGACGAGGCGCTGGCGCGACTGTCCACGGTGCCGGACTCCGAGAACCGGCGGCTGCTCGAACTGTGGGCGGCCTATATGATCGAGCGCGCGTTCTGAGAAAAGCGGGGGCGGTGTTGACATTTGTAATTGAAATAACATCGTCTACAAGCGAAAATGCCAACAGTGCCTAGTGTGGCGTAATTTCTGCTCGTCAAATTGTTGAGGAGAACGTAGTGACTCATTGGACGAGCGCGGCCCGACTTTTGGCACGGCAAACTCTGGAGTTGCTCCCATTGCTCCCCAGGCGCCCCATCGAATTTTGGGACAGGTGGCTTGGATGTGTGGAAAATCGTTGGCAGTCGCTTCAAACGCCTCCGTCCTACTTGGCTCAACCCTGGGACATGCTTGTCGAGGGTTTAAATCAGCATCTGGGCATATCCCTGGATACTTTTTTGCAGGAAGAGGCCCTAACCCATGTGGAACAAGCCATTAATGCCGAGATGGAGCGTCAGCATGCAATCCGACCGTTTCCCTTCAAGCACAATGCTAGCTTCGCCCTGGGCCATATGTGTTACGCCGTCTGCCGGGCCTTGCAGCCAGCAGCGGTGATCGAAACGGGCGTTGCCTATGGGGTCACCTCGTCGTTCATTTTGCAGGCGCTGCAAGTCAATGGGAACGGCATGTTGTACAGCATCGATCTTCCTCCCACCTTCGACCGGGAAGACTACGCGGCTGTCGGGGCGCTAATCCCGGATGCACTGCGGGCAAATTGGCGGCTTCACATTGGAGCCAGTCGCCGGGTTCTGCCTCAACTGCTCAAACAGGTGGGGCAGGTGGACATCTTCATTCACGACAGTCTGCACACCCACCGGAATATGTTGTGGGAATTTGCCACAGTCCAACCCTATTTACAGCCGAAATCGATGGTGTTATTTGATGATGTCCACATGAATGGCGCATTCGAGGACTGCGTGCAGCGTGCGCAGCCCCAGTTTCATGCGGTGTTGGATAACAGCCCTAAAACCGGGTATTCAGGGCTATGCTGCTTCCGGCAAGACTGAGCACATAGCCAGGATTCAGTTCCCAAACTCCGTGTTCACACCGGCGCGCAAAGCGTTTATAAGAGGCTATTCCAGTTCCCGTAGGCTTTGGGTAGCCTGTTCTTAATCCAGCGCGCGGCGCAGACTCGCCGCCAGGGCATACACCGCGTCCGTGCCTTCCGCGGCGGCTTTGACCAGCGCGCTGCCCACAATGAAGCCGTTCACCAACCCGTTCATCGCGCGTGCCTGTTCCGGGCGGCTGATCCCAAAGCCGAGCACCAGCGGCTGCCCCGTGTGGGCACGCACCCGCGCGATGAAGTCCGCCAGATCGGGTGGGAGATCGCTGCGCGCGCCGGTCACGCCCGTGACCGACACCGCGTAGATGAACCCGCTCGCCCGGTCGGCTACCAGTGCGATGCGCTGGGAGCTGCTGGTCGGCGCGAGGAAGAAGACCAGCGCCAGCCCGGCACGCTCGCACGCGGCGCGCAGATCGTCCGCCTCTTCAGGTGGGAGATCGGGCACGATCAGCCCGTCCGCGCCCGCCTCTTTGGCGTCTCGCACAAAGGCTTCCAGTCCGTAGGTCAGCAGCGGATTGAGGTAGCCCATCAGCAGCATGGGCTGGCGGATGCCTCGCGCGCGGAGCGTCCGTACGGCGTCCAAACAATGCCGCACGGTGATGCCGTTCTCCAGCGCGACTTGGGTCGCCGCCTGGACGGTTGGCCCATCGGCCAGCGGATCGCTGAACGGCATCCCGATCTCGAAACCGTCGGCTTCCGCCTTGGCCAGCGCGGCGATCGCGTCCAGCGAAGCGTCATAGGTCGGGTAGCCGACCGGGAAATAGGGCAAGAATGCGGCGCGGCCTTCTGCGGCGGCACGCGCGAACATGCCCGCGATTGCGCCTGTCCCTGTCTGATCGATCGGCATAGCCATGGTATGTGTCTCCTCGTAGATACGGCCCCAAATCCCTAGAGCGTGGTTCATTCCTGATCCATCCCCAACACGCCGATCACCGTGTCCAGGTCCTTATCGCCGCGCCCGGAGAGATTGACCAACATAATCGCGTCTTTGGGCAGTGTCGGGGCGCGTTTGATGGCTTCCGCGACGGCGTGTGCGCTCTCCAGGGCCGGGATGATGCCCTCCAACTGGCTGAGCGTCTGGAAGGCTTCGAGCGCTTCGTCATCGGTGGCGAGCGTGTAAAAGGCGCGCTCGATCTGGCGCAGGTAGGCGTGTTCCGGCCCGACGGAGGCGTAATCCAGCCCGGCGGAGACGCTGTGCGTGTTGGCGATCTGGCCGTCGGCGTCTTGCAGCACGTAGGAACGCGTGCCGTGCAGCACGCCGGGCCGTCCCTTGCTCGGATCGGCAAAACGCGCGGCGTGTTCGCCGCTGGCGATGCCGCGCCCGCCCGCCTCCACGCCGATCAGATCGACCGCTTCGTCGTCGCGGAAGGCGTGGAACAGCCCGATCGCGTTGCTGCCGCCGCCCACGCACGCGATGCACGCGTCCGGCAGCCGCCCGACCTGATCCAGCATTTGCTGGCGCGCTTCGATACCGATCACGCTTTGGAATTCGCGCACGATCAGCGGGTAGGGGTGCGGTCCCAACGCCGAGCCAAGCAGATAATGCGTGTCGCGGACGTGCGTCACCCAGTCGCGGATCGCCTCGTTGATGGCGTCCTTCAGCGTTTTGCTGCCGCTCTCGACCGGGATCACCTCCGCGCCGAGCAGCTTCATGCGGAAGACGTTGGGCCGCTGGCGCGCGATGTCCACGCTGCCCATGTAGACGTGGCAGTCCAGGCCGAGCAGCGCGCAGGCGGTCGCCGTGGCGACGCCGTGCTGGCCCGCGCCGGTCTCCGCGACGATGCGCTGTTTGCCCATGCGCTGCGCCAGCAGGGCCTGTCCCAGCGCGTTGTTGATCTTATGTGCGCCGGTATGCGCCAGGTCCTCGCGTTTGAGGTAGATGCGCGCCCCGCCCAGATGATCGCTGAGCTGTTCCGCATAGGTTAGCGGTGTGGGGCGGCCCGTGTAAGTGGCCTGCAGCATGTTGAAGCGCTGCATGAAGACCGGGTCGTGCCGCGCCGCGTCGAAGGCGGCGGTCAGCTCGTCCAGGGCGGGGATGACCGTCTCCGGCACGAAGCGCCCGCCGAACTCGCCATAATAGCCGCGTACGTCGGGCAGCGGGGGAGTCTGAGAATCATGAAATTGGGCCATTGTTCATCCTAATTGATTACATGGTCGGATTGCCAAATGTGCGTGCCGGGTACCGTTACACGTCGCCGCCTACGTTGCGACTGCGCCGCTCCATGAGCAGCACGTCGCGCCAGACGCCATGCATCTGGCCGATCCGCTCGCGCCGCCCGACGATCCGGAATCCGCAGGCGGTGTGCAAGGCGACACTGGCCGTGTTTTCAGGGAAAATGCCCGCTTGCAGCGTCCAGAGTCCCGCCCGCTCGGACTCCGCGATCAGCGCCGTGCAGCAGCGTCTTGCCGATCCCCTGACCGCGCGCGGCCTGTGCGACGTACACGCTCACCTCGGCCACGCCCGCATACACGCAGCGGCCCGACACCGGCGACAGCGCCGCCCAGCCGAGCACCTCATCCCCGCGCCGGGCGACGAGGCGGCAGTCCGGGCGATGCCCCGCGTCCCAGGTCTCCCAGGGCGGCGGCTCCGTCTCGAACGTGGCGTGGCCGGTGGCGATCCCCTCGCGGTAAATGGCGGCGACTTGCGGCCAGTGATCGGCGGCGCAGGGCGTCCAGCGTGATGCTCATGTCATAATTCTCCGGAGCGCGCCGCCGCGATGAAAGCCCGCACCAGCGACGCGATCTTTGATGCCCGGCGCGCTCTCGACGCCGCTGGCGACATCCACGCCCCACGGCCGGATCGCGCTCACGCGCGCCGCCACGTTGTCCGGCGCGAGTCCGCCCGCCAACATCATGCGCGATGTCTGCGCGGCGACCGCCTGTGCCACATCCAGACTGGCCTGCTCGCCCGTGCCGCCGTACAAACGGCGGTGATAGGCATCCACCAGCAGCGCGGGCAGACGTGTGTCGCGGGCCGCGTGCGGCAAAAAGCGCGCGGCGTCGGCCTGAGCTTCAGCCGCGATCACGCGGACGCAGTGCTTTGATCCCGCGCCCGTCGAGCGCGGCCAGCGTCTCGGCGGATTCATCGCCGCTGAGTTGCGCCGCATCCAGCCCGGTCTGGGACAGAATCGCGGCCAGCTCGTCGGCGCTGGCGTTGACGAAAACCCCCATCAGCAGCGGACAGGCGTCGCCCAGCCGGGCGCGCAGCCCGGTGATCAGCGCGAGAGCGGCGGCTGGCCTCAAGTAGCGCGGGCTGGGCGGGTAGAAGTTTATGCCGAGCAGGTCCGCGCCCGCTTCCGCGCACAACAGCGCGTCGTCCAACGTCGTCACGCCGCAGATTTTAACCGTGACCATCACACGATCCTTTCGCGCGGCTGGCTGCTCAGTTCGCGCACCTTCGCGCCGGTATCCGGCGCGGTAACCAGCGCCTCGCCGACCAGCACAGCGCGTGCGCCTGCCTGGCCCATGTGCCGCACATCCGCGCCGGTGAAAATGCCGCTCTCGGCCACCAACGTGATCTCTGGTGGAATGTGCGCAGCCAGGGCGCTCGTCGTCGTGATGTCGACCGCGAAGGTTTTCAGGTCGCGGTTGTTGATGCCGATCAGCGCGGGTTTCAGGCGCAGCACGCGCGCCAGCTCGTCCTCGTTGTGAACTTCGACCAGCGCCGCCATGCCCAATTCGGCGACCAGCGCGCCCAGGTCGGCGAGTTGAGCGTCGTCCAGCGCGGCGGCGATCAGCAGCATGGCGTCCGCGCCCGCCGCGCGCGCTTCAAACACCTGATAGGGCGCGATCACAAAGTCCTTGCGCAGCACGGGCACCTTCACCGCCGCTGCGCACCGCGGTCAGATGATCCAGGCTGCCCTGGAAAAAGGCTTCATCCGTCAGCACGGAGATCGCCGCCGCGCCGTTTTGGGCGTAGACCGTGCCCAACGCGACCGGATCGAACGGATCGACCAGCACGCCGCGCGACGGTGACGCGTGCTTGACTTCCGCGATCAGGCGACCGTGTTACGGCGCAGCGCGGCAATCAGCGCACGCGGCGGATCGCGCTCGCGGCGGCGCGCTGGACTTCGGCCAACGGGCGGAGGGCTTCCCGCGCGGCGATTTCCTCGACTTTGTGCGTCAGGATTTTGTCCAGCACGGTGCCGGTCGCGGACGAAATTAAAGGCATGCGCCGCTAACTCCTGGCTGGTAGGCGATCAGCGCATCCAGTTTGGCGAGCGCCGCGCCGCTGTCGATCGATGTCGGCGGCCAGCGCTATCCCTGCCGGGATGTCGTCCGCCACACCCGCCGCGACCAGCGCCGCGCCCGCGTTGAGCAGCACGACGTCGCGCTTGCTGCTGTCGACCTCGCCGCTGAGTATGCCGCGCAGAATGCGTGCGTTTTCCGGCGCGTCGCCGCCTAGCAGTTCGGCGATATGCGCGCGGCTCAAACCCAGGTCACTGCGGATCCAGATCGTAACTCCGGACTACGCCATCAGCGTAATGGCTGACGCGGTTGGGACCGGTTGTCGTCAGCTCGTCCAGGTTGCCGTACCCGCACACCACGATCGCCGCTTTCGATCCCAGATCGCCCAACACCGTCGCGATGAAGTCGGTCAGATCCGGCGCGAAGACGCCCATCAACTGGCGCTGCGCGCCCGCCGGGTTGGTCAGCGGGCCGAGAATGTTGAAAATCGTGCGCACGGCGACCTGGCGGCGCGGCGCCGATGGCGTGTTTCATGGCCGGGTGCAACTTGACCGCGAACAAGAACCCGATCCCGATCGTGTCCACGCACTGCCCGACCTGTTCCGGCGTCAGGTCCAGGTTGACGCCCAGCTCGGCCAGCACGTCAGCGCTGCCGCATTTGCTGGTCGAGGCGCGGTTGCCGTGCTTGGCGATGCGCACGCCCGCGCCTGCCGCTACGAAGGCGACCGTCGTGCTGATGTTGAACGTGCCGGACTTATCGCCGCCCGTGCCGCAGGTATCGAGCAGATCGCTGCCCGCCGTGCGTCGGCACTTTGACCGCGTTGGCGCGCATGGCGCGGGCGCTGCCCAGAATTTCCTCGTGGGTTTCGCCTTTCATGCGCAGCCCCATCAGGTACGCGCCGATCTGCGCTTCGGTGGCTTCACCGCGCATGATCTGGTTCATCACGGCTTCGGCTTCTTCGGCGCGCAGATGGCCGAACCGGCTGATGACGTCAATCGCGTGTTGGATGTCAGTTGTCATGCGAATTACCTCGTTTCACTGCGGTGTGCTCACAGACGCTTGTCAAGAAAGTTTTGCAAAATGCGCGGGCCGAATTTGGTCAGGATGCTCTCCGGGTGGAACTGCACGCCAACGATCGGGTAATCGCGGTGGCGCAGCGCCATGACCTCGCCCGTCTCGGTGAAAGCCGTGACGACTCAGCGCTTCCGGCAGCGGCTCCTCGACGATCAGGCTGTGGTAGCGCGTCGCCTCGAACGGGCTGGGGATGCCGGTGAACAGCGCCGCGTTTTTATGAAAGACCGGGCTGGTCTTGCCGTGCATCAGGCGCGGCGCGCGGACCACGTCGCCCGCCGAACGCCTGCCCGATGCACTGGTGACCCAGGCACACGCCCAGCGTCGGAATGGTCGGGCCGAACGCGCGCAGCACGTCCAGCGAAACGCCGCCGTCGTCGGGCGTGCCCGGCCCCGGCGAGATCACGATGTGCGAGGGGCGCAGGGCGCGGATGTCCTCCAGCGTGATCTGGTCGTTGCGCGCGACGGTACAGTCCGCGCCAAGCTCGCCCAACTCCTGCACGAGGTTGTAGGTAAAGCTGTCGTAGTTGTCGATGACGAGAATCATTAGATGCTCCTTAGCTCACAGCGATAAGGGGCAAGTGAAGCAGCCCACTGATCACTGATACCTGATCGCTGACTGGCCTCACACCAACCCGTCTTCTGCGTTGCGCACGGCGACCGCGACGGCCCGCGCCTTGTTGACCGTCTCGTCGTACTCGCGCGCCGGGTCGCTGTCGGCCACGATGCCCGCCCCCGACTGGAAATAAACGGTGTCGCCGTGCATCACCATCGTGCGGATGGTGATGCAGGTGTCCATCGAGCCGTCAAAACTGAAGTAGCCCACCGCGCCGCCGTACGGCCCGCGCCGCGTACCTTCCAGTTCCTCGATGATCTCCATCGCGCGGACTTTGGGCGCGCCGCTGAGTGTCCCGGCGGGGAAGGTCGCGCGCAGCAGGTCGAAGGCGTTCATACCATCGCGCACGCGGCCCTGCACCTGGCTGACGATGTGCATGACGTGTGAATACCGTTCGACGTACATCATGTTGGGCACGCGCACCGTGCCGTATTCGCACACGCGGCCCAGGTCGTTACGCCCCAGGTCCACCAGCATGACGTGCTCGGCGCGCTCTTTTTCGTCGGCCAACAGCTCGCGCTCCAACGCCTTATCTTCGGACTCCGCGTGTCCGCGCGGGCGCGTCCCGGCGATGGGGCGCACGGTCGCGATGCCGTCCTCGAGGCGGACCATCATTTCCGGCGACGCGCCGATCACGCTCAGATCGTCGGCTGAGATTCAGGAAGAACATGTAGGGCGACGGGTTGAGCGCGCGCAGCGCACGGTAGATGGTGAAAGGCGGCGCGTTGGTGCGTCGGCTGAAGCGCTGCGACAGCACGATCTGGAAGGCGTCTCCGGCAGCGATATATTCTTTCGCGGCGCACACGTTGGCTTCGTACTGCTCGCGCGTGACGTTGGAGCTCAATTCCTCGTCCAGCGGGACCGGGAGTTCCTCGCCGGGCAGGTAGGCCAGCGGGCGGCTCAGCGCGTCGAGAATGCCATCGATACGCGCGACGGCGTCGTCATAGGCCGCGTCGGGATCGCCGGTGTTATGGGCGTTGGCCAACACGATGAGCTGGTGCTTGGCGTGGTCGAAGATGACGAGCGTATCCGCCAGCAGAAAGGCCGCGTCGGGCAGATCGAGATCATTCGATGCGGTGGCGGGCAGGCGTTCGAAGTAGCGCACGACATCGTAGCTCAGGTAGCCGATCGCGCCGCCGACCAGCCGGGGCAGCCCTTCGATCTGGACGGGCTGCACGCGGCCCATCTCCGCTTCGATGACGTGCAGCGGATCTTCGCCGGGGTTGAGCTGGCGCGTGGTTGTGACGCCGCGCTGAGCGATCGTCACGCTGCCGCCCTGCACGGTGATCATCCCGCCCGGATTCACGCCGAGGAACGAATAGCGCCCGACCTGCTCGCCGCCTTCGACGCTTTCCAGCAGAAAGGACGGCGCGCCGTCCTGGGCCAGCTTGAGATAAACCGAGACTGGCGTTTCAAGATCGGCCAGCAGCGTGCGGTAGACGGGGACGAGATCGCCCTGTTCAAACAGGCGGCGGACTGCCGCGCGGTCGGGAGTAGTGTGGGTGCGAGTGCGCAGAATACTCGGTGAAATTGCCATCAGGCCGCCTCCTGGGGTGGTCCGGACGAAAAAGACTCCCTCCCTCGTTCAAGGACGAGAGGAGAGATTCCCGCGGTGCCACCCTGATTAAGCGGTCTGTGCCTTGAAAACAAAAAATCCACGTGAATACGCAGATTTCAGGCAAGCCAGCTTCACTTGGCGAGGTGCGGACGCGGCCCAATCGGCGCGACGTCGATACCTCTCACCCTGATAACGGTGGTGTCTCCGGCGCGGGCTACTGGCCTTGCGGCGTTCGACCGGCGGCTCCCTGGTCCATTCCACTCTCGCGCTTGTATCGCCTTTTCAGCGTCCGGCGACTCTCTGAACACCGCTTGAGCGTGTACTCTTCCAGATCGGTGCCTTTAGTGATATGCAACTATGTGAGAAAGTAGCAAGGATTGCCGCGCTTGTCAAGCATTTGGTGCAAAATGACCGGACGCGCGCATTAACGGTGAGGCCTGGTTGTGCCGTGTTGGCCCCGCCCAAATGAGGGGAAAGCGGCCCGCAGCGTATCCCGGATCGGGGTGTCTGCGGGCCATTCGATTACGGTCAAGGGCCGGAAGCCTAATACGGGCAGGCGGTCCACACTTGCTGCACGCCCTCATCCAGCGTGCTCACCGGGTCGAACTGCGCGCTATACATCGACCAGTTGGGATCGGGCGTGGTCGCATTGCCGACCGGCACGTTCGATTTGCGGGCGACGATGCAGCCTACGAACAACTGCGGCACGCCGTAACTCTTGGAAGTGAGCAGCAGCGGCAGGCTGGCATACGCGCTTCCGGCCGCCGCGCCCAGCGTGAACGACAGCGCCACCACCACACCAACCTCGCTCGTCCCCGCGAAGCCCTGCGCGAACTGGGTCAGCGTCTGGTTGGGTGCGCCGTTCGGCCAGTAGTTGTATGCGCGGACGTAATCCTGCGCGGCGACGGCATCATAGAAAGACGTGACCAGATCCGGCGCAGACAGCCGGTCATCGTAGCCGGAGGCCGTCGGGAAGGATTCCGCATACGTGCAGGCACTCGTGGCCTGCAGAAAATCGACTGACGTGGCCGGGTCCAGTGTGGCGCTGAACAGGTGCCAGTTGGGATCGGGCGTGGTCGCGTTGCCGACCGGCACGTTCGAGCGCGTGAGGTGGAAACAGCCTGCGAATATCTGCGACTGGCCGCCCAGCAGCGTGGTCAGCACGACGACCGGTATTTCGGCGTGGATGGTCCCGGCGGCTCCGCTATAGAAGACAGGCAGGCGTGCCAGCGCGCTCACGCTATAGAGATTGGCGAATCCCTGCGCGAACTGTTGGAGGGTCACGCCGTTGGGCGGTTGGCCGTTCCAGTACCCGTACGCGCGGGCGTAGTCGTGCAGGGCGATCGCGTTGTAATAGGACGCGATCAGGTATAAGGGCTGGTCGCGCAGGTCAAATGGCTGCGACGCGCCAGTGTCTGCCAATGTCCGGTGTCCGCTGGCCCCGGCGAGCGCCGTCAGCACGACGGCGGCGGCCACCAGCAGTCTGATCGATCTGTGAATGTACGTACGCATCATGACAACATCACTCCTTGTGATGGACGTTCCAATACACTTGATCTTACTGCAAGACGACCACATTCTGCACGTCGAAGTGGCAAACAAATGGGTTAGCGCAGGGAACGCGGAGGCATAGCGATCAGCATACAGGGATCAGCCAACAGCCGTCAGTAAGAACGGCCTCTGTGGGTCGTTCTTACCCGTGCGCCCAAACCACATAGGACCAAATGAGGCCAAATGGCTTGCCACACGCCGTCGCGCGTTTTAGAGTCATGCATAGGGACTCCTCATGGGACATGAACGAGGCTGAAACTATGACCAATGTCGGCGTATTGGCACTGCAAGGTGCCTTCATAGAACACGAAACCACGCTGCGCGACCTGGGCGTGACTCCGGTTGAAGTCCGTTTGCCGGAACAGCTTGACACGCTCGACGCGCTGATCATCCCCGGCGGCGAAAGCACCACCATCGGCAAGCTGGCGGTGGCTTTTGGCCTGCTGGAACCGCTGCGCGCCTTCGCGCAGACCCGGCCCGTGTGGGGCACGTGCGCCGGAATGATCATGCTCGCCAAAGACATCGGGCGCAGCCAACCGCTGATCGGAGTGATGGATATCACCGTCAACCGCAACGCTTTTGGCCGCCAGGTCGACAGCTTCGAGACCGATCTCACCGTGCCGGACCTCGGCGCGCAGCCGTTCCACGCGGTGTTTATCCGCGCGCCGCTGGTGACCGCCGTGCGTGGCGACGCGCACATTCTGGCGCGGCTGGACGACGGTGGGATTGTTGCGGTGCGGCAGAGCCATTGGCTGGCGACCGCTTTCCACCCTGAACTGACGCCCGATAACCGTTTCCATCGCTATTTTTTGCGCGAGGTGGCAGGACTGCCCACCGCAGAGTAAGCTAGAGTCCCATCACCGCCGGAGGCAACTCCCCCGTTGGTCGCCGTCCGGCTGCTTACATGAAAGGGGTTGTCATGCAGCTCGTTAATCTTGGCAAGACAGGAACCAAGGTATCGCGCATTTGCCTGGGCGCCATGACCTATGGCACGTCGAAGTGGCGCGACTGGGTGCTCGACGAAGAAATCAGCCGCCCATTTTATAAGCGCGCGCTGGAACTGGGCATCAACTTCTTCGACACGGCTGATATGTACTCGATCGGCGTGTCGGAAGAAGTGACCGGGCGGGCGCTGCGTGACTTCGCCCGCCGTGACGAGGTGATCATCGCGACCAAGGTCTTCCACCCGATGAGCGACGATCCCAACGCGGGCGGTCTATCGCGCAAACACATCATGGACGCTATCGACGCCTCGCTGCGACGTTTGGGCACCGAGTACGTCGATCTCTACCAGATTCACCGCTTTGACAGGCAGACGCCCATCGAAGAGACAATGGAAGCGCTGCACGATGTGGTCAAGGCGGGCAAAGCGCGTTATATCGGCGCGTCGAGCATGTACGCGTGGCAGTTCGCTAAAATGCAATACACCGCCGATCTGCACGGCTGGACGCGCTTCGTCACCATGCAGAATCATTACAACCTTGTCTATCGCGAAGAAGAACGCGAAATGATCCCGTTTTGCGTCGATCAGGGCGTGGGCCTGATTCCCTGGAGTCCGCTGGCGCGCGGGTTCCTGGCGGGCAATCGCAGCGCGTCCAAACATGACGACACCACGCGCAGCCGGACCGACGATTTCGCGCATAACATGTATTACCAGGACGACGATTTCACGGTGGTCGACCGCGTAGTGGCGTTGGCTGAGCAGCGCGGGGTGTCGCCCGCGCAAATCGCGCTGGCCTGGATGCTGCATAAACCGTACATCACCGCGCCGATCGTTGGCGCGAGCAAAATGCCGCACCTGGAACAGGCCGTCGCCGCGCTGGATATCGCGCTGTCCGCCGACGAGATCGCCGCGCTGGAAGCGCCCTACCAGCCGCATCACATCTTGGGACACGCTTAGGCCCAATTCTGAATAAGCGGGCATGTTTCAAATAATACATGGCGGGAGAACACACTCCCGCCATGCTTACTTATGCAGCGCTGAACGCGCGTTACGGTGACTATGAGAGTCTCTGCGAAGCAAACAATTTCCAGCCCAGATCGGGCTGTTGTTTTGGGGGACGCTGCTCAGCAGCGGCGGTCAGGCGCTGGTCTGGCCGTTTTTGACGATCAGCATCCGCGAGCGGCTCGACGTGTCGGTCACGACCATCACGCTGCTGTTCACGCTCCAGGCGGTGATGGGTTTTGGGGCGACCACGCTGTTCAGTCCGCTGATGGACCGCATGGGGCGCAAGTGGCCGATGGTGGCCGGACTGATCGCGGGGAGTCTGACGCTGCTCGCCATGAGTCAGGCCGACATCGCTGGCGGCGTGGGCCGTGCTGCTGCCGATGTACGCCATCGTGAACGCGCTGTTCCGCATCGGCAGTTACGCGATGGTGGCCGATCTGGTCGAGCCGGAACGGCGCGCCAGCGTGTATGCGCTGCTGCGGATGGGGGACAATGTCGGCATCGCGGCGGGACCGGCCCTGGGCGGTTTCCTGGCGTCGGTGGCCTACGCGCTCACCTATTTGCTGGCCGCTGCCATGCAAGCGATTTTGGGTATCCTGGCCGTGTCCGTCATCCGGGAAACACTGCCCGCTCACCGGGACGCATCCCCGGACGGGCTGCGCGTGTCATCGGGCGGGATGGGTTATGGCGTGCTGGTGCGCGACCGGTCTTTCATGACTGTGTGGGGGTTGTATATCCTGGTGCAGATCGCCAGTTCAATGGTGTGGGTGCTGCTGGGATTGTACGTCAAAGAGAATTACGGCATCCTCGAAAACCGCTTCGGGATGATCGTCGGCGTGAACGCGGTCATGGTTGTGCTGCTGCAATATGCGGTTACGCGCGCCGCGACCCGCTATGCGCCCCTGCCGGTGATCGCGTTGGGCGCACTGTTCTACGCCGCCGGGATGACCGGCTTCGCGCTCAGCCGGAGCTTCGCGGGATTCCTGGGCGGGATGATGATTCTGACGATGGGCGAGCTGCTGCTGGTGCCTACCGCGACGGCGCTGGTCGCGGAGATCGCACCCGCCGATATGCGGGCGCGCTACATGGGCGCGTTTACGCTCTCGTTCCGCATCGGCGCGGGGATCGGGCCGGTGTTGGGCGGTCTGCTGGCCGATCACATCGCGCCCTCGGCGACGTGGGTCGGTGGCGCGGTGGTCAGCGTCATCGCCGCGAGTGGCTTCGCGCTGTTGGCGCGTCGCACACCGGGCGCGCAGGGCGCAATCACCTTTCAACGCAGACCGTCCAGACAGCCCGGAGAAAGAACTCAGCAGCCTGTAAAAAGGCCGTTCGCGCCTAGCGGCGGCGGCGTGGACGTTGTTCTTCTGGCTCGGCGGGAGAGGGCGGTGGCAGCCAGCCGAAGGGGGTGTCGTCATCGGGCAGCGCGGGCAGATCGTCACGACGCGAGCGGGCGTCACCCGTTGGTTTGCGGCGGCGCTGGCGCTTGATGCGCCCCATCCGGCGCAGATCGCCCGCGTAGAGCATGCGATCGCGCGCGGGTGTTTCGGGTTGGAGCGCGGCTTGCGCGATGCCCCGCGCCACGATGTCAACCGGCAGCGGCGCGCGCCGTCCGAAGAACACGCGCAGCAGGGGCAGTCCGCCCAACTGCGACAGCACCGTGAAAAAGGTCCCGCCACGCTGAGTCCGGTCGAACAGCAGCGGCGCGCGGACGATCGACCAGCGCAGCCCGCTGTTTCGCAGGTACATTTCGGCTTCGCGCTTGCTGCGGATGTATTCGATCGAGACGCCGGGCGGGCGGCCCACCGCGCTGAGCAGGACGAAATAGGGCACGCCATCGCTGACGGCCATGCTGATCGTGTTGCGCGCCGACACGAGATTGATTTGGTGAAAGGTGAGGCCGCGCGCGGGTTGCGCCCGGATGCTGCCCACCAGATGAATCACCACGCCGTGCCCGCGCGATCGCCCCTTGAGGCTGGCGCTATTCCACACGTCGCCGGACACCATGCGGACATGCCGGCGCAACGCTCCCAGTCTTTCCTCGTGTTCCGGCATGACCAGCACGGTCACATCGGCCCCGGCTTCGACCAGCGCGGTGATCAGACGCAGCCCGATGAAGCTGGTTCCCCCGGTAACAAAGACTTTGTTCCAGTTGCGCCTTGGCATAGCATCCTGCGTGGTAGCTGGACAGCGCCCACCTGTCGGGCGCTCACGGTTTCATTCTAACCGCACGGCACACGACGGTCAATCGCGGGAAGTGGGGCGCATGTAGGGCTTTGGACGGGGCCACTCACGGGGAATCGTGCTAAACTCGTGCTATCGTCCGCGTAGGCGTTCGAATTGGGGAGGCACACAGAAACGGCAATGGAACTGAATGTAGAGTATCAAGACGAATACTCACGGGGGGAATTGCTGCTGCGCACATTGTTGGGGTGGCTGTATATCGGCATTCCTCATCTCATCGGCCTGATGATCTTCGGTATTTGGGCTGGGATTATCGGTTTCATCGCGTTTTGGGCCGTGTTGATCACCGGGCACTACCCGCGGAGTTTCTTCGACTACCAGATCAAATTCATGGCCTGGGGCGCGCGGCTGCAAGCCTCATTTCAGAACCTGGTTGATGGCTATCCCCCCATTGGGACCGGCGCGACCTGGGACAAGGTCACGTTTTCAGCCGATTATCCCGAATCGTCTAGCCGCCTGTTGCTGCTGGCACGCCTGTTTTTGGGGGCGCTGTATGTGGGGATTCCGCATGGGATCATGCTGTATCTGCGCCAGATCGCAGGGATGATCCTGATGTTTCTCGCGTTCTGGGTCGTCCTGTTTACCGGGAATTATCCTGCGTCGTGGCACGCCTTCAACGTGGGTACACTGCGCTGGCAGCTGCGCGTCCAGCTCTATATGAGCCTCTTGACCGACGAGTATCCCCCTTTCACCGGCGAGCCGTAGGCGGCGCGTTGGCGTAATAGGTTGTAGCGCGGGTCGGGGTTAGTGGGGAATCCATCGCCCGGCCCGCTGTGGTGTGTGAGAGAACCGGGAACCCGCGTAATCATGGTTTTCGACGAGCCTGGGCCTGAGGATCTAAGCCCTGAACCCGCCTATGCACACGCTATCCTCACGACGGTGAGGCGCGCACCGCTGCTGGCCGATCGCCGGCTGGCGCGGCTGGCGATCGACGGACTGCGCGTCTGTGCGCCCGATGCCCCCGGTTATCTGTGGGGCGGTGTCGTTCTGCCGGACGCGCTGCGCTTTGTGGTCGGCCCCGCGCCGGATGAGGCGCTCATCGCGTTCGTGGAGCAGGTCCGGGCACGCACGAGTGCTCTCTTGCTGAATGCGATCCGCCGCGCCGACGATGAGTCGCTGGATGCGGTGTTGTTTTACAGCCCGGTCTGGGGTGGTGCCATCTACCGGGTGTGGGCGGCAGGCTGTCATCTGTCACGCTTCTGGACAGAGTACCGGCTCAGCGGCGCGCTGTACGCGCTGCGCCAGTCGCCAGTTGAGGCCGGGATCGTCTCTGACGCGGACACCTGGCCGTATGTCATGCTCGGCGAGGACGCGTGACTAAGCGGCGCACAGGATACGGATAGCAACCCCGATCGATCCTCATGATTCGACCAGCAATTTAGGAACAGAATTACTAATTCTTATAGGACGGAAGTAACTTGGCATTTCGCCTCAATTCGCGTAAACTCAGGCGCATCAGCATGCTTGTGCCGCGTGGAATTAATGATTTGAGGTTCTGTGTTGACTGCCCAATCTTCTGATCCGCTGCTGGCCTGGCGGGACGAATTTCCAATCCTCAGCCAATCGACTTATCTGGTGAGTAATTCCCTCGGGGCGATGCCGCGCGCGGTGTACGACAGCCTGCACGCCTACGCCGACACCTGGGCCTCGCGCGGCGTGCGCGCCTGGGGCGAGGGCTGGTGGGAGATGAACGTCGCGCTGGGCAATACCATCGCGGGCATCATCGGCGCGCCGCCCAACACCGTGTCGATGCATCAAAACGTGTCGTTGGCCATGGGCATTCTGCTGTCGTGTTTCGACTTCAGCGGCCCGCGTAACAAGGTCGTGATCGAGAGCGGCATTTTCCCGTCGGTCTATTACGTGCTGCGCGGGATGCTGCCGCCGCATGTCGAGCTGTGTATGGTCGAGAGCGAAGACGGCGGAATCACGGTGCCGGTTGACCAGATCATCGACGCCATCGACGAGCGCACGCTGTTGGTGCCGGTCAGCCATGTGCTGTTTCGCAGCGCATATATTGTCGATGTGCAGGCCATCATCGAGAAAGCGCATTCCGTCGGCGCGATCGTGATCGTGGATGGCTATCACGCGGCGGGCATCGTCCCATTCGACGTGACTACACTCAATGCCGATTTCTACCTGGCGGGCGTGCTCAAGTGGATGTGCGGCGGGCCGGGCGGCGTGTTCCTCTACGCGCGCGAGGATCACCTTAAGACCGTGACGCCGGGTCTGACCGGCTGGATGGCGCACAAGCGCCCGTTTGGCTTCGAGGTCGATGATATGGACTGGCGCGAGGACGCGTTCCGCTTTTTGAATGGAACGCCCGCTATCGCCAGCCTGTACGCCAACCGTCCCGGCGTGGACATCATCGCCCAGGTGGGCGTCGACGCCATCCGCGCCAAGTCACTCCACCAGACCGATCTGCTGCTTTCTCTGGCCGATGCGGCGGATTTTCCGGTCAATTCTTCGCGCGCGTCGCACACACGCGGCGGCACCGTGACGATCAATCCGCCCCATGCCTACGAGGTATCGCGTGAGCTGCTGGCGCGCGACATCGTGATCGATTATCGTCCCCAGGCGGGGATCCGCGTATCTCCCCATTTTTACAACAGTGACGACGAGGTGCGGTTGGCAGTTGCCGCGATGGGCGATATTCTCAAGAGCGGAGCATGGGAGCGCCACGCTGGCGGCCATGCGTTTGTAACATGATGCCCGCAGAACACCGCGCGATAGGGGCCTGTCTGTGACTTCGACGCCGCGACTGTACGACATCAGCCGGACGATTTCGCCCACGTTGGCCGTATGGCCCGGCGATCAACCGTTCACGTTCGAGCATGCCTGTCGTACGCGGGATGGCGATTCCGTTAACCTGACGACGCTCACCTTTAGCCCTCACACCGGCAGCCACGCCGATGCCCCATACCATATCGCAGACGATGGTGTTCACCCGGCGGAACTGCCGCTCGAACACTATCTCGGCCCGGCGCGGGTAGTCACTGTCGCGCGCCGATCAGGGGGGATCGTCCCGGAAGATATCGCCGGGGTTGATCTGGCGGGTGTGCCGCGCCTGCTGATTCACACCTGGGTCAGCGACACCCCCGACGATACGTGGCCGCAGGATTTCCCGTACCCTACCGTCGCCCTGATCGACTGGCTGGCCGACCGGGGAGCCGTGCTGCTGGGGATGGATTCACCGTCGGTGGATGATGAAGCCAGCCAAGACCTGCCCGGCCACCACCGGCTGCGCGCGCGGGGGATGTCGCACCTTGAAACGTTGTGTCTGGCCGGGGTGCCGGACGGCGTGTACGAATTGATCGCCCTGCCACTCAAAATGGCGGGCGTGTGCGGAAGCCCGGTGCGAGCCATTCTACGGGCGAGCGGGTAAGCGCACGGAACTACGAACGAAAGCAGGCAGATAAGGGGAGATGCAGAGCGTGCCGGTGGTGCTGTTCGTGGACAATGAGCAGGGCATGTTGGTGCTGTTCGGCAACCTGCTTCAGCGCATCGGGTATGACGTCCGGCTGGCTGCCGGCGGCGAAGAAGCCCTGACCTGGCTCGAACGCGAAACTCCTGACCTGTTGATTCTCGACATGGCGATGCCTGGCATCAGCGGGATCGACGTGCTGCACTACGTCATCGATCGGCCTGCATTGGACGACATGATCGTCATGGTGTTGACCGCCCTCGGTCCCGGTCCGGCCCCGAGCGAAGTTGCGCAGCGCATCGCGCGTTGGGTTACCAAACCGATCGAACCACAGCGATTGGTTCATGTCGTGCGTGAACTGCTTGGTGATGCGTGACGCCGCGGCCCGTGTGATTTTTGGACGTGCCGCAAGACAGCGGTATGATCTCATTATAGAAGGTGAAAGTATGCCGTAATGTTAAGAGCGGCAATTAATGCCGCAAGCACGTACGACGGATGTCCCGACAGCGCACCCGACCGGGCAGGGTCCGACGGCAGTTTACTCCTGCAGGAAGCTAACAATCGTGTCGATGCCTGTGGTTTTGATTGTCGATGACGAACCAGGACTGCTGAAACTATTTGTAGGCTTGGTTAAACGATTGGGCTGTGAGGCTGTTCCGGCGCTTAGCGGCGAAGAAGCGCTCGAAATACTTGAACAATTCACGCCCGATTTGCTGATCCTGGACCTGGCGATGCCCGAAATTTCCGGGGCGGATGTGCTGCGCTATGTGCGCAGCCAGCCCAGCCTGGACCCCATGAAAGTGATGATTCTCACGGCGCGGCCCGGTATGGTGCCCGAAGTTGAGGAACTGGGTGTGGATTGCTGGGTCACTAAGCCCGTGATGCCCAACGATTTTTTGGCGACTGTGAATGATATTTTAAGCAACTCCGACTGATCGCAGCCTTGTTTATTGACCACTGGCCCCGGCCTGAGCGCGTTCGAGCAGTGAGCGCACGCTCACCGTATGATATTCCCACCCACAGTTGATCGAGCACAACTCTTCCAAAACCGGAATCGCGGTGTCGTAATAGCCGCCGTTGACGTAGTTCCGCGCGTTGATGTACATCTCCGCGAAGATCGCTTCGCCCAGGATGGTATCCGGCTCAATGGTGCCCAGGTCTTTGGCGCGATAGATCAGCAGCACGCCGCGCGCCAGCATATCCGCGCCGTCCGTGTTCTGACCGCGCAGGTAGATGGTGCCCTGGCGCGTCAGAGCTTGCATCAACAGGGCGGTGCCTTCGCTTTTGAGCTGAGGATCAAGCGTCGCCGGGTCGAGCGCCAGCAGCGCGTCGAGCCATTCGATCGCGTCTTCATAGCGCGCAAGCTGCATGGCCGTGTTGGCCTGACTGTACAGGTAATTCGGGTCTTCCAGCGGATCGATCGTGGCCGTCGCCGGGACGGTTGGCTCGGGCGAGGGCGATTCGGTCGGCGTGGGGCTGATCGTCGGCGTAGCGGTCGGGGCAAGCGTCGGCGTGTCGGTATAGGCGACGATGGTCCGGGCCAGCGCGAGCTGGACGCGGCTGTCCAGCGCGTACTGCGTCGGAGCCTGCACCGTTTCGACAATCCAGGCGAAGCGCGCTTCGGCCAGCTCGGCGTACCCCTGCTGCAAATCGCTAACGCCGGTCGCGTACTGCTGCGCGACACCTGTCGCGAGCGTTTGTGTGATCTTCACGTCGTTGGTCGCCAGCCCGTCGCGATACCCGGCAAACCCGGCGAAGCTCACCAGGAGCAGACACATACACACCGTGCTGACCATCACCACCCCGACCAGCAGCAGACGCGCGGGCGGGCGCGGCACGCGCGTTTGATCGGTGTCGGCTTGCGGGTCAATCGGCGGTTCCGCCCCCATCGACCAGGCTACCTGCACTTTGGGCCGGGTGTCGTCTTCGGTCAGCGGCGGCTCATCGATCACCGGGCCGCTGCTCACTATGCCCTGCTCATCTTCGGGCGGGAATGGGTCGCGCTGCCATTGGGGATCTATGGGGTTATCATCACGGGAAAAATTGGCCATAACTGTCTGCTCGCTCTCAGATTTCGCCTCGTAGCGAGGTGTGAGCGAGGGGCATTATAGCGGGTTCTGTGAGGCTTGTCCAAGACGCTTGCCCACCGTCCAACACACGCCTGTCACACGGAATCCAACGTGTCCTGGATGGCCTCGAGCACTTCTTCCAGGGCCACCGGCTTGACCAGCAGCCCATCGGCGCGTTCGTCCAGGCTGCGGCGGCGCGTGGCTTCGTCGGCATTGGCGGTCAGTACCAACACCGGTATTTGAGCCAATCGGGGGTCGTTGCGCATGTGGCGGAGTACGTCCCAGCCGCTCATGAGAGGCATGCTCAGATCGAGGATGACCATGTCTGGCGGCGCAGTGTTCATCGCCTCAAGCGCTTGCTCGCCGCTTTTGACCGATCGCGTGTTGAAGCCTTCCAAACTGAGGGCCAGTGCTAAGAATTCCCGAAATGTATCCTCGTCTTCAACGATTAACACGCCAATCATGATTCCCTACCCGGTTCGACCACCCCGCAGCGATGTGGCTCGAAGCTTTGCCTGGGCAACCTTCAGTGAAGTTTAGATCAATCGGCAGAATCGTGCGACAAGTGCCTGTGACTGAATTGGAGTATATCAATACTGTTTCATATTATTATAACGAAAAATTAGTCTTGCTGAACGTAAGGACTTTGCAAAAAATAGGGCAGCCCTTGTGCATGTTGTAAGCGATGGTTCTGCCCAACCCCACGATCTAAAATTGTGCATAGTGCACAATCCTATTCGTTTAAATCTCATAAGACATGCCTGAAGACATGGCCCATGCGAACTCCTACAATGAATATATTCGAACATGGTTGATGGTATTTCCCGGAAAACCTGCTCGAAGAATGCCAAAATCAGGGTGTTTGTCCCTGAGGGGGAGAGTCCCATGCCTGCCGTGACCACATCGACTGACCTCAAAACCGTGCTCAGGCTCGCCCTGCCGATTGGCAGCCGGCTTGTAACCGGTTATCCCGCGACGCCGGTGAATCGTGTTTCACACCTGCGTGTGCGTCCGCCGATCTTTTCGGACATTGCCTACCGCGAGATGGTCCTGCTCTCTACCAACGCGCTGGCAACAACCCAGACGCCGCTCTCCTTGGAAACTATCGTCGAAAAACTGACCCAGACTGAGGCCAGCGCGCTGTGTGTGCAGGGAACTCTGAGTCCGCGCACGCACCAGATCGCCAAAGCTCAGAATTTCCCGATCATCTCGCTGCCGGAACGGGCTGTTCTGCCCCAGGTCGAGCGTGCAATCCAGCGCTTGCTGTCCGATCGCCAATCCCAGCTTGAACACCGCGCGATCGAACTGCAACAGACGCTCCAGCGCCACGCCGCCAGTTATCGCGGGCTGAGCACGATGCTCAACGCGTTGGCGCGTATGCTCGATCGCCCGGTCGTCATGCACGATCGCCGGGGGAACGTCCTGGGCCGGGGTCTGCCCGCGTCGCATGGGCAGGATTGGGATGCCCAACTGGCGCTGCTCGGCGGAGCAGAGTTCGTGCGCCGCTTTGACCTGGAAGATCGCGCCGCGTACGAGGGCGATTGGCGGGTCATCGAAAGCCCGGTGGGCGTGACAGCGCCGCTCATCCATGAAGGCCAGCTGCTCGGGTACGTCTCCGCCCTGACGGCGGGCGATCGTCCCGACGATTTCGACCTGTTATCGCTCGAATACAGCATTCCTGTGCTGGTGCGCGAAGTCGCCCGCCAGCAGACGATTGATGTCAGCCTGGAACCGCCGCGCCCGGCGCGCGATTGGATCACCGACTGGATTACCAGCCCCGTCACCGATGACGCCCTGCTGGCGCTGCGTGCCGGTCAGGACAGCTTCGAAGCCGGGATGTGGTACTCGGTGGTGGTGTTCCAATGGGTACCCACCTCTGATCGCAGCGGCGGTATCTTCTCGCCGGAACGCCTGGTCCGCATGCTGCGCGCCGAGATGCGCCAGCGCCGCATTCAGGCCCCCATCGGCCAGTATGCCGACCGCGCCGTCCTGCTCTTTCCGCTGGATGAGCCGCACCAGACGCAGCGCCTCAAGCAGATCGTCGCGCATTTGCACGGCGCATTGGATGAATCCGCGCCTCGATGGCGACGTGTTGGTCGGCGTGGGCCGCCCGGCGGTGGGATTGACCGCGCTGCGCGATTCCTTCCAGGAAGCTGAGCGCGCGCTGGCGCTGCCGCCGCGCCTGTGGGAAGACCAGTCGGTCGTCTATTTCGGCGATCTCAGCCTGTACGAGCTGCTGCTGGGCGTCAACGATCCGCACCTGCTGTCCGGCTTCAGCGATCATTGGCTGTCGACGCTGGTCCACTACGACGATCAGCACCACACCGATTTGCTGCCCACGCTCAGCGCCTATTTCGAGAATAACGGCAACATGGCCCGCACGGCCCATGTGCTCAACATTCACCGCAATACGCTGGTCTATCGCCTGGGGCGCATCACCGAGATTTTGCAGCTCGACATGGATGACTCCAACGTCCGGCTGAATCTGCATCTGGCGCTCAAAGTGCACCGTATGTTAAACGGCACGCGCATGTAACGCACAGTGCTAATCGTTGAATCCGAAAGGGGATCGCTCACACGGGCGATCCCCTTTTTTGACTCGGGTTTCAAGTCAGTGTTCATCCTGGCAGCGCGCTGGCGCTTAATCCCCGGCGCTGGGCGCGGGCTGCGTCTCACGGCGCGGCCCGGTCGCTTTGGGGACTCCGCCCGGCCACCATGTCCAGCGGCCGAACAGGGTTGCAAGGGCCGGATCGAGCACGGTCCGCACGATGAACGTATCGATCAGCACCCCCACGCCTACCGCGAAGCCCAACTCGCGCAGCCCGGCGATTTGGCCCGCCATCAGCGCAGCGAAGGTGCCCGACAGGATCATGCCCGCCGAGGTGATGATCGCGCCGGTCGTGGCGACAGCGATATGCACGCCTTCGCGCATCCCGTTATAGGACACTTCCTCTTTGACGCGCCCGAACAGGAAAATGCTGTAGTCGATGCCGAGCGCGACCAGAAACACAAATGAGAAGAAGGGGACGTACCACGTCAGGCCGTTGATGTGCATGACCGTTTCAAAAACCAGATTCGTCAGGCCGAGCGTGAACGTGAAGCTGAGCAGCACCGTTCCGATTAAATAAAGCGGCGCGACTATGCTGCGCAGCATGATCAGCAGCACGATGAAGATGCCCGCCAGCACAAAGCCGATGGCGTGCAGCAGATCGCTGTCCATCGTGTCGCGCAGATCGGTGGTGACGGCGGCCATCCCGCTGGCGACGCCGTCGCCACTGGCCGTGTGGTAGGGCTTGAGAATGGCGCGGATGGCTGTCAGGGTGTCCATGCCTTCGTTGCTGCTGGGATATTCGCCGAACACGACATCCAGCTTGAAAGCCGTCCCGCTGTTGGCCATGTAGCGATCGATCAGCGATCCGAGCGGGTTACTATCGCCCAGCGCGCCGAGCGCATCACCTAACGCGGTGGGCAGCAGCAGGGCATCGGGCATGGCGTCAAATTCGGTGGCCAGCCCGTCGAGCGCCGCGATCGCGGCGTCGCGCTGCGTGACCAGGCGCAGCGGGTTATCCAGCAGATCGTGCAGCGTCAGCAGGTTGGGATCGTCCGCGATCGAGGGGAACGTCGTCGCCAGCGTGTCGAGGTAATCCCGGAATCCGGCCAGCATACTGCCCAACGCGGCCGGATCGGCACTCGCCGTAGCTTGCGTGTCCTGGAACATGCCAGCCGCCAGCCGGAGCTGCGCCCCGACGTGCAGCAGATCGGCGTATTGGGTGGAGTGCAGGCCCAACGGATCGTCCAGACCGCGCACGTCGTACACGCCGCGCAGCGCACCGATTTGATCGCTGATCTGGACGATGTCAGCGGCGACGGTGCTCGGATCGCGGCCCGTGACGACGACGGTCAGCGGTATAGCGCTGCCCGCGCCCAGGCTGTCCTTGAGCAGGTTGAAACCGACCACGGTATCCATGCTGTCCGGCAGATCGGTCAGCATATCATAGTTGACGCTGCGCGTCACACCGTAGAGCGAGAGCGGGATCATCAGCACCACGATCACCAGGATGACGGTCAGCGGGCGCGTGCTGACCCATTTCGAGGTTAGCTCGTACAGCCGCCCGTTGTGGCGGTGCGTCGCCTTGAACGGCCAGAAGGCGCGATCGCCCAGCGTGGACAGCACCGCCGGGACGAACGTCAGCCCGGCCAGCAGCGACACCACCACGCCGATCGCTAACGCGGGCCCGCTCGTCTTGAAGATGCCCATCTGCGCGAACGACATTGCCATGAAGCCCACGAAAATTGTGCCCGCGCTGCTGGAAATCGTCTCCCCGACGCGGTGGACGGTATGAGCCGTCGCCGCCACCAGCCCGACGTGCTCGGCCATTTCTTCGCGGTAGCGGCTGATCAGGAACAGGCAGTAATCCGTCCCGGCCCCATACATGACGGCCACTAACAACACGTTGGCGTAACTCGTGATGGTCATGTAGTGCGCGCCCAGGAACGCCACGATCCCGCGCGTGATCAGATAGGCGACGGTCACGGCGGACAGCGGGATCAACGGGCTGACGGGCGAGCGGTAGACCGCCAGCAGCATCAGCACGACCAGCACGATCGTCACCCAGATCGTGCGCTCGGCGCTGGTCTTGACCGCGTTCGTGGTGTCGAGCACGATCGGCGCGCTGCCGGTCTGGTAAGTTTTCAATCCGGCAGGGCGGTGAGCGGTGATCCAGCTTTCGATGGCGTTGATGGCAGTTTCGGTGGGCGGTTCGGTGGGCGTGTAGGCAAATTCGACGCGCACAAAGGCGATCTGGTTGGCCAGCGCGGGATCGCCGCTGGTGGTCGAGGCGACCATCAGGCTGGCGATGGTCTGCGAATCGGTGGGCGCGGTGACTGACAGGACCGCGTCGGGCGCGTCGGGTCCGCGCAGCCACGCGGCCAGATCGCGGGTAAAGTTTCCGGGGCCGGTCTGAGTCGCCTCGTCAAAGGTGGCCGCCGTCGCGTCGAAGATGCCGCCGGGCAGATCGCGTGCGTCCATGACGATCACGGAGCTGGCTTTGGAGTCGTCTTCGGGAAATGTGGCCTTGTAAACGTCTCCCGCGTGTTCGAAAGGGGCACCGCTAGGTAGAAAATCGGCGGTATCCGACGAGGCGACGTCGTTGATGTTCGGCGCGACCACCGTGACGATAGCGGCCAGGGCTATCCAGGTAATGATGATGGGGACGCGGAATCGTGTGGCAAACCGCCCAACTCGCTCGAAGAACACGCTTATACTCTCCTGTTATGGGACCCTTGCTCGCGCATGTTTCACAGGTCGCGCTGCGTTTCACAACCCGGTTGTTGGGAAATCGTCGCCGGGGATAGCTTCACCGACTCCGTGACGCAGCGTGTCGTAGACCAGGCACGCCATGCCCTCAGCCGTGAAGCCGGTGTCGTTTTCGAGCCACCATCCTAGCAGTTGGATCATGATGCCGGTGATGATCTGCGCGGTGATGGCCGGGGAAAAACGCGGAGGTCGTTCGAAAATGGGGTCCTCGGTCATGTTGTGTTCGATGACCCCGGCCAGATAGGCCCGCCCGAAGGCGTTAAGCTGCGACGAGGCCGCGCCGCCCACCATGATCAGCAGCAGCTCGCGGTGCTGCCCGGCCCAATCGAAGGCCTGCTCGAAGCTGGCGCGCACCCAGTCGGGCGGGGGCTGGCTGTGCTTCACCTCCATGATCTGGGCGACCAGGGCGTCAAAGCCGTGCTGCATCAGCTCGCGCACGCATTCTTCCTTGTTGGGGAAATGCTTGTAAAACGTCGCTTTGCTGACGTTGGCGCGCTCGGTGATGTCGAGAATATCCACGTTGCCGTAGCCGTGGCTGACGATCAGGTCACGCGCGGCGTCGAGCAGCCGCTGGTGTGTGGCGTTTTTGCGCTGTTCGTGGCGGTTCGGGCTGTCGGGCATGGGTGACGATCCGTTTATCCTTCTACGCTGCGTCTAAGAGTAGACGAGTCGTATACTATCGCGTTTTGGCGCGCTGTCAAGCAGGAAAGAACACGCCGCTGAGTAAAACCGGACTGAAAGGCGAGGAAACGGAGATTCAAAGGATTTTCTCAGTGGTGCTCTTTTTTTGCTCTGCGTTTCTCCGTGGACCCCTCTGCTCCTGACGCGTTGTCAGCCCGGCGGCGGTGTGCTATAACCGGGAGCCGTCCGCGCCCTGTCGCGTGGACCAGACCGGACTGTTCGCCGAGGACACTGCTATGCCGCTGATTTACGAGCGCGCCTTCCGCGTGCGCCATTACGAGTGTGACCCCTACGGGCACGTCAATCACGCCAACTACCTGCGCTACATGCAGCAGGCTGCGATGGAAGCTTCCGCCGCCGCCGGATACGATCTGCCGCGCTATGAAGCCATGCACCGCCGCTGGTTCGTGCGCGAAACCGATATCAACTACCTGCACCCGTTGGTCTACGGGGATACGGTCATCGTCAAAACGTGGGTGGAGGATTTCCGCCGCGTGCGGTCGCGCCGCGCTTACCAGCTCCGCCACACGGACACGGGCGTCGTCGTCGCGGAGGCGACCACCGACTGGGTCTATCTCGATGCTGACACCGAACGCCCAATCACCGTCCCGCCGGAGATGATCGCCGCGTTCTATCCCGAAGGACTGCCCGCCGAAGGACCCCGGCGTGAGCCATTCCCCGCTGCGCCGCCCCCGCCGCCGGGCGTGTTCGTGCTGCGGCGTCGCGTCGCGTGGAGCGATCTCGACGGCGCGGGACACGTCAACAACGCGATGTACATGGTTTACCTCGAAGATGCGGGCGTCCAGGTTGCGGCGGCGCACCAGTGGCCGATGGCGCGTATGTTCGAGGCCGGGTTTGGGATCGTGGCGCGGCGCTATCGCATCGAGTACCAGCAGCCCGCCCGGCTCGATGACGATCTGGAGATCCAAACCTGGATTTCCTCGCCCAAGAATTCCAGCGCCGTGCGTAATTACACGATCACGCGCGTGGAGGATGGCGCGCTCGTCGTGCGGGCGCATGTCGTCTGGGTGTGGATCGATCTCGCCACCGGTCGCCCGATTCGCATTCCGCCGGAGTTTGCCGCCGATTTTGCGGATAACATCGTGTGGGACGGTTCCGGATCCGACAGCGCTACGGCCCGCTGAGCACCATCACGTGCCGGGCGCTCCAGATCAGCACGCCGAGGACCAGCAGGACGGGGATCGCGCGTTTCAAGCGCTCCGGCCACCAGCGTGACCGGTCGGCGACCAGGATTGTCAGCGGGAACAGGACCAGCGCGTAGCGCCCGAAGCTCTGCGAGAAGATCACCTCGTCGTGCGCACCCCAATCCCAATTCATTTTCATGAGGAACAGGATCACAAAACCCCAGGTGTAGGCCAGCAGTGGCAGCCGCCGGTGCTGCGGGTAACGCAACATCCACACGGCCAACACCGGGCACAGCAGCACCGCCCACAGGTCGATTTCGCCGATCCATTTGGGCGTGTGATGCGCCATCCATACCAGGTTGAGGCGCAGCCCTTCCAGCGGATTGACGAAGAAAATGTAGGACTCGTCGTGATAGACGGCAGTCAGAGACGGGAAACCGCGCCAGGCACGGTAGGCGGTGAACAGCGCCGCTCCCGCCGGGATGAGGGCCAGCGGCGCGGCCTTCCGCGCCAGCGCGATCCATTGGCGGAACGACCAGCGGCGCGGGTCAGGCTGCGAACTCCAGCGCCTCGAGCAGCAGCATCAGCCCGACGACACCCACCAGCGCGGCTCCTTGTTGGCGGGCCAGCGTCGCCAAAAAGCCGAACACGCCCGCCCACGTCCAGCGCCGGACGATTGCCGCGTAGAAAGTGGCGATCGAAAGGAAATAGTAGAGGCCGTCCGACTGCGGCGCGAGGAAAAAATAGGCGTTGGGCAGTAGGACCGTCAGCAGTACCGCACGGCGACCCAGCGCCGCATCCCCGTAATACACCTCGCACAGCCGGTAGAGCAGCGCCAGCCCGAGTCCAAACGCCAGCGTTTCGATCACCATCGCCGCCAGATCGACCGGCCCCGGCAGCAGCACGTCCAGCGTGCGGAACAGCAGGGGAGCCAGCGGGCCGAACACGCTCGGGCCCGGGTCGCTGAGCGTGTAGCCATGCCGCGCCAGTTCCAGGTACATGGTGGCATCCCAGCGCCGCCACACGCCGAAGATGATCTGTTCGACCGCGTTGAGCGGCGGCAAATGGCGCTCGATCGTGTTATTCAGATCGGCGGGCTTGTCGATCCAACGGCTGATCACCAGCCAGACCAGCGCCATCCAGGCCATCAACGCCACGCGCAGCGCCAGCGCCGCGCCCAGCCCCCATTTCAGGGCGGGCATCCACTGATCGGCGCGATTATCCAGCCAGACTTGCGCGCGTGACGGAATGACCCGGCTTGCTGGAAATGTCATCGCTTATCCTTGCGAATAACGCACTCACGGGGCGGCACTGAACGGCTGGATATGCCGGTCGAAATGGCGTTTGAGCACGGCGTGATAGGTGTCTTGATGGGCGTGCAGCACGGCATACAGCGGATCGCGGAACTGGTCCAGCAGCGACCCAAACGTGACGTGCATGATCTGCCGTGCGTCGAACTGGTCCAGCAGATCGGGCAGCGCGGCGTCGTCGTCCGTGGGTGGGATGCGCGCCACTTCGGCGGACACATGATAACTGGCGCGGTCGGCCGGGTAACGCTCGCAGGCGGCGGCCAGCATAGCGCGGAACAGATCGCGATCATACTCGGCGATCACGCGCAGCGCCTCAACCCAACTCGTGCCTGCCGTTTTGAGATGGACATGTTCGCCAGAATGCCGGGCGATGATCGGGTACAGGCTGAATTTATCCGAGCCGGAGTGAATGCTCATTTTGTAAGGCCCCAGCGCGCGCGCGATCTGGGCGTGCAGGGCGAAGTCCGCTTCGAATGAGTCCAGATCGCCGATATAGTCCACGCCTTTTTCAAAACGGCCCACGAAACGCGGTGCAAGTCCGCCAAACGGCACGCCCAGCCGCAGCAGCGCCAACGCGATGACGACGTGTTCTTGCGGGCTGGTGGGCGTGTCGGTTTCGTCCACGGAGACTTCGAGATCGTACGGTTGGCCCGCCATGCGATCGGCGACATGCTGCGCCAGCCGGGTCACTTCGGCCAGCGCCACGCCGTATTTGCAGGCCGCGCGCAGCAGGTCGGACTCGCTGATCTCTCCGGCAGGCGACGCGCCCACGTTGCTGTCATGCAGGGCTTCGGGCGTCGTGTTGAGGGTGTCCCAGGGCAGCGCGGCGTATTTCTCGCGCAGCGTCGGCGAGATCGTCGGTGTGGGCGGCATTGTCTACATAGGCGCCGGGATCGAGCGTGAAACCCACATAGCCCGCGTCCACACAGCGATCAATGTCCTCGGTTGTTTTGAGGTGGTCGGCGTCGCAGCCAAACCCGCTGCGGTAATCCGCCGCAAGGACGCCCCACGTCGCGTCATCCAGCACGTCCTGGGCGGATCGGCGTGAGCGCGTCATCTCGCGGATCGACTGTTGGGCGAAGACCGGGAACATATCGCCCTCGCGCACGGCCAACACGTGGCCCGCCGTTGCCAGCCCGAGCCGGTCGCCGCAGCCGATGGATTTCCGCGCGCCAACTGGTACTGGCGCGGACCAGGGCAGCGCGCGGCGCAGCGCGGCAGCGTTAGGTGCATCCAGGGGGCAGAGCCAGGCGCTGCCTTCTTGTTCACCGTGAAATCCGTCTGGCAGGCTACCTGTGATGCGCAGCCGGTCGCCGCGTGCCGTGTGGATCAACGTATATTCGGTCATCAAAAACCCCTTCATATGGTCTAAAAACCCAACCGCAACCGGCCAGCGCGCCGGTCGAAGCGTGCTATAATGTAATCGATTACAGTTAACACCTAACCCCAACGTCTGTCAAGTCAGCGACGGCGTTGGGCCTGTGTGACTGCTCGCGCGTAACACTCAGGAGGTTTTTTCCCATGCCTGACCATCCGAAGATACTTTTGCCCGACGATCGCTATTTTGGCCCGGACACACGTCAAAAGGACATCGCCCAACAGCTCTACGCGGACGTGCGCGATCTGCCGCTGCTCTGCCCGCACGGGCACGTGGACCCGCGCCTGTTCGCCGACCCGGCGTACACGTTCGGTTCTCCAACCGAGATGCTTATTATCCCGGATCATTATGTATTTCGCATGTTGTACTCGCAGGGCGTGCCGCTGGAGTCGCTGGGCATCCCGCGCCGGGATGGCGGTCCGGTCGAGACGGATCACCGCAAGATCTGGCAGACCTTCGCCGATCATTATCACCTGTTCCGGGGCACGCCCACCGGGCAGTGGCTGGCGTACGAGTTCAAGCTCGTGCTAGGCATCGACGACAAGCTGACCAGCGAGACGGCCCAGGCCATCTACGATCAGATCGCGGAACGGCTGGCCGCGCCGGAATTCCAACCGCGCGCGCTGTTCGAGCGCTTCAATATCGAGGTGCTGTGTACGACCGACACGGCCACCGATCCGCTCGATCAGCACCAGGCGATCCGTGACTCCGGCTGGACGGGGGTGGTACGTCCGACCTTCCGTCCGGACGCGGTCGTCAACCTGTCGACGGACGGCTGGCGCGCCTCGATCGACGCGTTAAGCGCAGCCAGCGGGATCAGCGTGGACAGCTTCGCCGCCTTCATCCGCGCGCTCGAAAACCGGCGTGCCTTCTTCAAGGCGATGGGCGCTCGCGCCACCGATCACGCTGCGCCTACTGCCTACACAGAGCGCCTCTCAACGGCAGAGGCCGAAGCGATCTTCGCGCGGGCGCTGCGCGGCGAATCCAGACCCGACGACGCGGCGCGCTTCACCGCTCACATGCTGATCGAGCTGGCGCGCATGGGCGTCGAGGACGGGCTGGTGATGCAGTTGCACATCGGCTCGTACCGCAACCACAATACCGCCATCTACGAGCGGTTTGGGACCGACAAAGGCGCAGATATTCCGCTTGCCACCGAGTTCACACGCGGGCTGCAACCGCTGCTCAACGCCTACGCGACCGATCCGCGCCTGACGTTGATTCTGTTCACGCTGGACGAGGCGACGTATTCGCGCGAGTTAGCTCCGCTGGTGGGGCACTATCCCGCGCTGCGCCTCGGGCCGCCCTGGTGGTTCTACGACAGCCTGAACGGCATGGCGCGCTACTTCGACGCGGTGATCGAGACGGCGGGGCTGTACAACACGGTTGGCTTCAACGACGACACGCGGGCCTTCCCCTCGATCCCGGCGCGGCACGACCTGTGGCGGCGCGCCAGCGTTAACTGGATCGCCGGGCTGGTCGTGCGCGGGATCATTGATATGGATGACGCCGCGGCGATGGCCTATGAAACGGCGTACGGGCTGGCGAAGCGCGCCTACAAGTTTGGGTAAGTAGCTGGCGCGGGCCGCGCTCAGCCGATGATCAGTTGGTAACCCGTTTTTTCTTCCAACTGCGCCATCACACGGGCCGCCACATCCGCATCAGGTGCGGCGGTCAGGCTGACCGAAATCGCGCCCCGGTCGGTATGAATGCCCGGCCCTTTGCGGATCGACCATCCGGCATCGCGCATCAACTGCTGCGCGACCAGCAGAATTTGCTGCTGGTTCGGGTGCGGATGAATGCTGAGCGCATAGCCGGTTTGCTGGGCGAGCTGGCGGATCGTCTCTTCGTGGCGCTCACCGACCTGCGGCGAGATGAACGTCAGGACAATCTGTCCGCCTTTGAGGCTGGTTTTGTACAGCCCGTGCGCGTCCAGCGCCGCGCGAATCACGCCGTAGGCCGCGTTGATCTCCATCTGTGCGCTGGAGGATGGTGCGGCGATCGCGGTCTGGGTTGGCGCGGAGACCGGCACCGGCTCGCCTGGGCGTGTGACGATCAGGCGGAAGCCAGTCTGCGCCCGGTAGGCCTCTTCCACGGGCGTGAAGTCGCCGGGCGCGTCGACCTCGACCTGCACTTCGCGCCGGTCCATGTGGAACGACGGCCCTTTGACGATGCGCGCCTCGGGCGGCAGGACGTCCGACACGGCCAGCCCTAACGCCTGTTGGTTGATCTGGGGACTGAGCACCACGTCCCAGCCGGTCTGGTCGATGACCTGCTCGACCTGATCCGCGTACTGTTTGGCGGCGACGGCCGGAAAATCGAAATAGAGCGTGATGCGCCGCCGCAGCACCTCCATGCCCACTTTGCGCAGACGGGCTTCTGGCGGGAACAGCGCCAGCGCCGTTTCGCGCGCCTGGTTTTGCTCCACCGGCTCATTTTGCAGCGCGCGCTGCGGAGCCAACCCCTCCGGCGTCCAGATCGCGCCGTCGCGTGTCAGGGCCAGCACGACCGCCAGCCGCACGATCTCCGGGGCAGTTCCTTCGGGCACGGTCGCGGGATGCAGGGTGGCCGGGTCCACTGCTTTGCCCGACGCGACCAGCGATTGGCGCAGCTCCAACGGCAGCAGCACATCTTGCAAGGTCTGCGCCTGCTGCGCGATCGTGCTGAGCTTGGCTCTCCCGGCCTCCTGATCGATGGGGAAGTCGTGCCAGGGCGCGACCGCCCAGACCAATGCGTCGGCGGGATAGTGCGTGCCTCGGGCGTTGTGTACGCGCGCCTCGAACGCGTCGGCGCTGGCGTCGGTAACCACGCCGATCCGGGGCCGGTTGTTGCTGTCGCGCAGCACGATCAACTGCCCGACCAACCCCGGATGCGCCAACATGATCGCGCGCTGGCGCTGCGCCCGGCTGACCTGTTCGGCGGTATGCACACAAAACACATCGTGCCGCCGCCAATCCGGCGCGAAATAGACCGGCTCCGCGGTCAGGACGCGCACTACTTCGCGTTCCTGCGCCTTGTCTGTCTTGCCCCACCACATGCGCGCGATCTCGCCCGCGCTGTAGAAATTGCCCGCCTGCGCTTTGACCTGTTCCCACAGTTCGTGGGGATCCAGGGGCCGTGTTTCCGCGCCACCTTTGACCTGTCCCAACGCCCACGGGCGCGCCCCAAAACTGAACGTGATCGTCTGGCCGATCTTGGGGGTCTGGACGTGTTTCTGGCGCTGGCGTAGATTCGTCGCCAGGCTGTGCCGCGCACCGGGATCGCCGTGGACCAGCATGATTTCTTCCGCGCCGAGCGCGTCGGCCACGGTGATCAATTCGGCTTCGTCGGCGTGCGCGGACAGCGCATAGGTGCCCAACGCACAGCGCAGCGTCACGGCTTGGTCATCCAGCC
Organism: uncultured Chloroflexia bacterium; assembly: GCA_963826505.1. GTDB lineage: Bacteria > Chloroflexota > Anaerolineae > Aggregatilineales > Aggregatilineaceae > CAWGXG01. The sequence goes on along the minus strand of CAWGXG010000007.1, from coordinate 162,393 downwards.
GCAGGGTGATGGCTTCGCCCGCCGCGTGCCGGTCCAGGGTGCGCTGTAAGAAGCGGCCCGGCGCTTCCTCGTCCTGATAGCCCGTGAGTAGAATCGCGTTGCGCGCATCACCCGCCAGCGCTTTGGCGTAAGCGACCGACGCGCCGCCGGTCAGCATACCGCTGCTGGCGACGATCACCGCCGGTCCATCGCTGGCCGCGATCTCGGCGCGCTGCGTGGCGGAATTGATCTGCTGGATATTCTTGCGGAAAAAGAGCGCGTCTTCGCCCGCCAACTGAGTTGTGCGGGCTGGCAGCTCCGGCGCGAAGGTAGCATAGGCCCGGCACACCGCGCGCACCATGCCGTCCGCGTAGACGGGCACGTTGAGCTGGTCGCGGAAGGCCAGCAGAATCTGCAAGACTTCTTGCGCGCGCCCCAACGCGAAGGCCGGGATCAGCGCTTTGCCGCCTTGTTCGGTGATCTGGATCAGGGTGTCGATCAGGCGTTTTTCTTCCGCGACGCGGTTGGCGTGCAGTTTCCCGCCGTAGGTGCTTTCCAGGACCAGCGCGTCCGCTTTGATGTTGGGCAGCGCCGCGCTGACCACAGCCCGCTGCGCGCTCAGCGACAGGTCGCCCGACATGACCAGCACGCCCTCGTCACTTTCCAGCACCAGCAGTGCCGCGCCCGCGATATGTCCCGCCGGGTAATACGTCACCTGAAGATGCTCACCTAGCCGGACCGGCTGGCGGAATTCCACCGGCTGGAAGGCATTCATCAGCCGGTCGGCGGCGATCTCGTCAAACAACGGCAGCTCGCCTTCCTGCTCTTGTTTGCTCTGCATGATGCGCTGCGCGTCCGCCTGGAGAATGCGCACCAGCTCGACGGTGGGCCGCGTGGCCAGGACCGGCACGTGTGGGTATTGCTCGACGACCAGCGGCAGCGCGCCGGTGTGATCGGTGTGCGCGTGCGTGACCAGGATCATATCCGGGCCGCCCGCCTCGCTGATCGGGCGCAGATCGGGAAGCTGGTCGTTGGCGATCCCGCGATTGCTGCGCGGTGAGATGCGAATCCCGGCATCCACCAGGATCGTCTTGCCGCCGATCTTAATCAGGGTGCTGCTCGCGCCGACTTCGTCCGCTCCACCGAGAAACGTCAACTGCATGGGATCACTTCTTCCTGTTTCTAATATCCGACATTGGACAACCGGTAATGTTGGGCCTGAATGGTGAACATGCGCCGGTATTTGCCATCGGGAATCTGCATCAGATCATCGTGGCTGCCTTGCTCCACGATGCGACCCTGTTCCAAGACGATGATCCGGTCGGCCATGTACACTGTGGAAAAGCGGTGGCTGATCAAAATGACGGTTCGGCCCGCGGCGAATTCGTGGATGCGTTCGAAGACGTGGTGCTCGGCGTGGGCATCCAGGGCGCTGGTCGGCTCATCCAGGACAATCAACTGGGCGTTGCGCACAAAGGCGCGGGCCAGCGCGATCTTCTGCCATTCGCCAATGCTCAATTGCTCGCCTTCCTTGAACAGCTTGCCCAGGATCGTATCATACCCGTTGGGAAGGCGGCTCAGGACTTCATCCGCGCCCGCCTGTTGGGCTGCCAGGTCGATGTCGGCCGTATCCGGCGGGAGATCGATGTTGCCGAACCAGATGTTTTCCCGAGCCGAGAAATTATACTGGGCGTAGTCCTGAAGAATCACGCCAATCTGACGCCGCCACTCCACTACGTCAAACGCGCGCAGATCGACGCCATCCACCGTGATGCTGCCTTCGACCGGGTCGTATAACCGGCACAGCAGCTTGATGAGCGTCGTCTTGCCCGATCCATTTTCTCCGACCAGCGCGATCTTTTCCCCAGGATAGATGGTCAGGTCGATCGCTTCCAGCGCTTTGCGCGCGCCCAGCGGATAATCAAAGCTCACCTGGCGAAACTCGATCGTGTGGCTGATGGGCGTGGGCACAGGCTGCGGATCGCTGGGGGACGCGATCTTGGGCTTGATATTCAGAAATTCGTGCAGGTCCGCCACGAAAAGATTATCCTCAGCCAGCCCGGCGATCCCGCCTAAGAACTGGTTGAGTGAGCTTTGACCGCGTTGGAGGGCCTGATAGTACATCACGAGGCTGCCGAGTGAGACGCTGCCTTGCAGGGTTTGATAGGCGACGAAGGCGTACGACCCGTAAATCATGACGCTCGTGATCACCTGCGCGCCGAAGCCCATCAGCGACTGCCGCAGCGTGAGTTGAATCTGTTCCTGGCGCAGCAAGCGCCGGATCTCGCGAAAACGTACCAGCAAAATCTGGCCCAGGTCGAACAGGCGAATTTCCTTCGCGTGGATGTTGCCGATCAGCAGCCAGTTCAAATAGCCCGACATGCGCTGGGTTTCGGTGCGTCCGCGCTGCCATTTATACATCACCCTGTTGAAATGCACTCGGATCACAAAACTGGGTAGGACCGTCAGCGCCAGCACGATCCCGATCGCCCAATGAAACGTCAGCAGCAGGCCGGTCACGCCGACCAGCATCAGGCTGTTTTGCCCCAACGACGTCAGGTTATTGAGAATGCGCAGCGGGCGCATCGGGGCTTCACGTTGGGCGCGTTGCAGCTTGTCGTAAAAGTCGGGATTTTCGTAGTACTCCATGTCGACCGCGATCGACTGCGCGTGGATGATATCTTGCATGTGATCAGTGACTAGCATGGATTGGTTCGTATTGATCCAGGTCCCCAGCAAACCCACCAGTGCGCTGAGGATCGCCAGCCCGCCCATCCACACGACGACGACCACCACGCCGCTAAACGCATCGCTGATGGCGACGTTGCCCGTGGCGCCCACGGTGACGCGATCGACAAACACCTTCATCAGATACAGCGATGCCAGCGGGAGGATGCCCTGAACCACCGTCAGCGCAATATTCGCTACGGTCCAGTGCGGCGCGCTCTCCCATACGAAACTCAGCGTCGAAAACAAGCGCAGCCGCCGACGTAACCCGTTCACCACACGCATTCAATCACTGTCCCATCCATCCGGCTGCCGTAACGACCGGTCCGCGGTGTATCTTACCTGATGTCGCGCCGTGTATCGAATTCAGTCCGGTCGCGGCGCCGGATCGCGCTCGACAGAACCAGCTCAAGACCCTACAATAACGCCACTTTGACCCGGCACTCAGGCAGAAAGGCACAGACCTATGCGCGCGGTTTTGCAGCGGGTGACTCACGGATCGGTGGAGGTCGATGGGGCGACCGTCGGCGCGATCGATCGCGGCTTTGTGATCCTGGTGGGGGTGGGGCACGGCGACGGCAGTCCGCAGGCGCAGTGGCTCGCGCGCAAGATCGCCGGGCTGCGCGTCTTCGAAGACGACGCGGGCAAATTCAACCTGTCGCTGCTTGACTTAGGCGGCGGCTGTCTTGTCGTCTCGCAGTTCACGCTCTACGCCGATGCGCGCAAAGGCCGCCGCCCCTCGTTCACCGACGCCGCCCCGCCAGAGATCGCGGAGCCGCTCATCGCGCGTTTTGCCGACATGCTGCGCCGCGAAGGCGTCGCACGCGTGGAAACGGGTGTCTTCGCCGCCCGCATGCAGGTGACGATTCACAACGATGGCCCGGTGACGATCCTGCTCGATACCGCCGAGGTGCCTGGGAATTCCGCGTGAGGCGCTAGCGCAGCGGGGCCAACGGGCGGATGACGCTGGGCTTGGGTCGGTGCTGCTTGAGATGGGCGCCCCACTGCCCGGTGAGGTGACACGCCGCCGCGAAATTGATGAACTGGACGTAGGTGGACAGCAGGCAGGTGGCCGAGACGACCATCGACGCGACCTGCGACAACACGGTTAGCAAGAACAGGTTGAACATCAGCGCGCCCGCCGCTCCGCGCTGTTCCCATACCTCGTCGGCCAGATTCAGCACATCGAGCAACGTAAGGAAGCGTCCGGTTTCGGCATAGCGCGCGATGGCCGCCATGACCAGCGGTGCGCTCAACAGCAGCCAGATCAGCGCCAGCGTGAAACACACCAGGATCATCGCAAGCGCCCCGCGATCCAGTGTGGGCAAAGCGGGGGCCATGAGGTCGAATTTGTAACCGCTGATGGCATCCAGCCCCAGGCGAGCCGCCAACCCCACCAGCACGAACGCGGGCACATAATACAGCAGCGTTCCCACAAACACGACGATCCCATTCACAAAATCGCCGGGCAGGTTGTCCCAGTCCGGCAGAGCATCGTCGCGCCCGTCCATCACGTCGCGGATGATGCGCAGTTGGTAGCCCAACAGCACGAAGCCGCTCAGAAAAAAGAGCGGCATCAAAAGCGCCAGCAGCGCGCCGATCACCGTTTTGACAAAGCCGTCCGGCCCGGCAAACGAGTATCTCAGGGCGCGGCTCAGGTCGATCATTGCGGGTGGTTTTGAGTGTTCTGCGCGGCTTCGTCCTGACCGCGCGCCAGCAGCAGTTCTTCCAGCTCGTAGACTTCGTCGTCGTCCAGCGTTTCGACCAGCCGCTCGATCCGGTCGCGGGTCAGGCGCTTGGCTTTGGCGCTTGGCATCGCGGCGCTGTCAGGCCGTCCATATTTCCAGACGGTCTGCGTGCTTTCGTTCACCATCATAATCAGCGCCAGCATGAGGATGAACACCAGTATGCCAACCCACCAGTCCACAGTGGACGCCGTCGCCAGCGCTACGAGGATGCCGCTGACGATCACCGTACAGGCTCCCCAGATAATCAGTGTCGCGAGCAGGCGCGTGTTGTCAGAAGATGGCATCCGGCCTTACTCCTTCGCCCGCTCGCCGAGGCGGGCGACGTCTTGATCGCGCAGCAGCAGCGCTTCCAGCTCGTATACGTCGTCATCGTCCAACGATGCCAGCAGCCGCTCGATGCGATCATTGTGACCGGCGCGTTTGAGTTTGGACCCTCGCCCGGACAGCGCCAGATCGCGCGTGGTGTTGGGGTCACTAAAACCGCTGTTCCATATGGCGAAGGTCATGACCATCGCCACCAAGCCGGACACCGCCATGATCCCGAACAGCACGCCGCCTTCTGCCGTGGCCACAGCGCCGGTCGGAGTCGTCAGGATCGTGCCCGTCATCAGCAAAAATCCGACCCAGATTAGAAGCGTGATTATGGCTCGTGTTGATTCGCGCATTGATTTTCCCCTACCTGAAATTCCTGACTGTTCAACGGCGCGATCAGGCTTGCTCGAAGATCATCAGGCCGGTCTGCCCGATCAGGTGCCCGGTTGCTACCTGGTAATAAAACCCCAGCAGCGGGACACCGATCACGGTGATGCCGAGGATGGGCGAGATCAGCGCCGTCAATAATCCCAACCCCATCGTGTACACCCACAACATAAACAGATCGCTGAAGTTGTCGCGCACGTCGGACCACAGACTGCCGATGCGCAGGTATTCCGAGAAATTGCCGGTTTCGCCGTAGCGGATCATGCCCATCCAGTACAGCGCCAGGGCCGGAATCGTGTAGAGCAGCGCCATCAAGGCAAAGCAGCAGAAGGCGCAGAAAAAGACTGTGTCACTGCCGGAAATGGCCGCCGGGATGATGAATAGACACGCCACCAGGATGATCGGCAGAAAGTAGATCAGCGCCGCGATGATCGCCATCAAGCCATCGACGAACACCTCGCCGATGTCGTCCATGCCGGGCAGCGGGCGCGTTTTGCCGCGCATTACGTTGCGGATGACACGCACCTGGTAGCCCACCGCGAAAAATGGGATGAACGACAGCAACGTGCCCACAATGGTTTTGACGATCCAGTCCTCGTCGTCAAAGGGAAATGAAAGCGCACGCCCGAAATCCATAGACACATCCCCCTACTAAAACCGGCGGCGTCAGTACATCATTCTATACGCACGCGGCGGGCATGAGTTGCGCTCCGTGCCGCCTGCGACACTACCCGACGGTGATCGTCACTTCGGCGGCGGGCAGCCGTGCCGCACTGGCCCGGATCGTGATCGTACCGGGTGTGCGTCCGGCGCGCACGAACAGCGCCGCCTGTCCGCCCATCAATGGGAACGGATTTTCCCCCACCAGCTCGCCGGGACCTTCCAGCGCGAACGAAACGACCGATTGCGTATAGGGCAGGCGGTTGCCGAAGCGATCCACGATGCGGAACGTCAGGCGCGTCATGTCGGCCCCGTCGGCACACAGAGTGCTGTCGTCGGCGCGCAGCTCCAACGCGGCGGGCAGCCCATCGGCGGCCATGCACTGCTCCGCGACCGGCTCCCCGTTGAGCAGCCCGACGATGCGCAAATCGTAGTGACGACCGTCATCGTCAAAACTCTTAAACCCACTCACGGTGAAGGGTGCGTGCGGCAGATGCGGGAATGCGGCGCGATCCGGCTCGAAGCGCCCCAGGTAGGCCTCCCCGATCCACACGTCCAGCGCGTCGCAGTTGCTGAAGACGGTCAGCGGTTCGAAGCCCCCGCCGTTGCGGTCGCCTTTGGCCCACAACGTCGCCGCCTGGAGCACGACGCGCCGCGCCGGGTCGATCTGGCTGGCGTAGGCATAGGCGGCCCACTTGGGCAGCCGGAAGATGTCCATCACGCCGTGGTAACAGATACCATCGCCGGAGCCGAATTCGTGGTGAGTGTTGTAGTCGAACGCGCACCAGCCGATTGCCCCCGCCACGTTATCCATGCCCAACTGTTTGTCCTGAATGCGCAGGTGCCGCAGCGCGTGTTCGATGGCGCGTTCTTCCTGGTCCCAACTTTTGGTGGGATACATATGCCCGTTGAATTCCGTTACCATGTAGGGGGTGTGCACGGGTTCCCGCACTGTGTTGGAAAAATCGTTATAGGTGAAGACGTCCTCCAGAAATTGACTTCCCTGGAAATTGCGCACGCCGCCCGTCTGGCGTGTGGGATCGAGCTGGTGGGCGAGCGCATTGGTTTGCGTGTAGAGCGCTTCGTCGTCGCGCGATTCGTTGACGCGCACGCCCCACAAAATGATCGCCGGGTGATTGCGGTCGCGCTCGATCATGGCCCGCACAGCGCGCAGCGTGGTTGCCTGCCAGCCGGCGTCTCCGATGTGCTGCCAGCCGGGGATTTCCTCGAAGACCAGCAGTCCGATCTCGTCGCAGCGATCCAAAAACGCGGGCGATTGCGGATAATGCGACGTGCGGACGATGTTCACGCCCAGCTCGAACTTGAGGATGTCCGCGTCTTGGCGCTGCAGACGATCCGGAGCCGCTGCGCCGATGTAGGGATAAGTCTGGTGGCGGTTGAGGCCGATCAGGTTGAGACGCTGGCCGTTCAACGTAAAACCGCCCTGTTTGTGGAACTGCGCCTCGCGGAATCCGATGCGGAGCACCTGCTGGTCCAGCGACCGATCGCCCTCTTGCCTGGTCAGAGTAGACGTTCAACTCGTACAGCGCCGGGAGATCGACCGACCACAATTCCAGATCGCGCAGCGGCTCAAACTCCACCGTGAAGACGCGCGTCTCGCCCGGTTGCAGCGTGGTCGGCAGAGCGGGAGCCCAATTGTCATCCGCGAACAGCAGATTGAGCACGGGCGCGGCGGGTGTGTCGCCCTGGTTCGTGACGGTCACATCCACCGCCAGCCGCGCCGCGCCGCTGAGGACGTCGCTCGTCCGTGCGAAGACCTGGGTGATATGGCACGGCTCCACATAGCGCAAATGTACGCTGCGGTAGATGCCGCCGAAGGTCAGGTAATCGACCACGTAACCAAACGGCGGAATATCGTCGCGCTCGGTGGAATCGAGCCGCACATCCAGCACATTCTCGCCGTCTTCGCGCAGAAAGTCGGTGATGTCGAACGAAAACGGTGTATACCCGCCGCAGTGCTCCGGGAACGTATGTCCGTTGATCGTCACGGTGATGGCGATCATCGCGCCATCAAAATCCAAGAATACGCGCCGTCCGGCGCGCGGCTCCGGCAGCGTGAAGCGCTTGCGGTAACTCGACACAAACGCGTATTCGCTGACAGAAAAATTGTGATGGGGCAGGACCGCGTTAGTATGCGGCAGGGTGACGCGCTCGAACGCGCTGTCAGGTGTTTGGGCTGGCACGTCGGCAGGGGCAAACAGCCAGTCGTCGTTAAACCCGTGTACGGTTCGCACAGGACTTCATTCCTCAGAGAACGGCGGATCGGCACTCACAGACCCGGTCAGGAGCAGGCAGGCGTGCTCCACGCAAGTAGAGACGCGCTCTCTATTATGCCACGTTTTGATCGGAGTGGTTTTATCTCTGCAACCTTTGCGATCTGGGCGGTGATCTTTATAATCGCAGGTGATGACACATTAAGATGAGGACCCTATGGCAGACGTTATCGATGCTGCTGAAAGCCTGCTGCACGCTCGCGGATTCAAAAACACGCCCCAGCGCGCGCTGCTGTTACGCGTGCTCGCCGCGCAGTCGGGACATCTGGACGCCGAGGAAATTTACACGCTGGCCCATGCCCAGGACGCGAGCGTCAGTCTGGCGACCGTGTACCGCGCGCTGAATCTGTTCGCCGAGCTGGGACTGGTGGATCACCGCTATGTGGAGCCGGAGCACCGGCGCGAAGTTTTCCGGCTGGCCGATAGCCCGGAGCAGCATTACCTGACCTGTGTGCGCTGCGGGACGCGCGTGCCGATCCACACGGACCTGCTCAACCATATGGCGCGCGAACTCGTGCGGCGCAAGGGCGTCAGCGTGACGAGCGCGTGCGCCTGTTTCACCGGCTACTGCGCCGACTGCACCGCCGAGTTGGACCGCCAGCGGCAGCACTAGCTTTTGCCCGTTGGGATCCTCGACGGCCCCGCGTTACCCCGTCAGAGTTTCGAATTTCTGGGCGTTGAAGATCGCGATAGACGCCTGCTCTGCCAGCGACGACAGCACATTGAGATGATGGCGGCTGTAACGCGCCATCGGGCGGCGGCTATCCACGTATATCAGGCCGAGCACGCGATCCCCGTAACGCAGCGGCGCGGCCATGATGGTGCGTAACTCCAGGTCCACCACGCTCTGCCGTTTGCTGTAGCGTTCATCGTTCAACGCGTCCGCCAGAATGATCGGCTGCAAGCCGCTCAGGGTTTCGGCGACGACGCTCATGGAGATCACAAACTGCGCGCGGTCCAGGTACTCTCCGTTATAGGTGCGGCCCGCCTTGAACTGCGGCACCCCGTGGGTGTCCATCAACATGAGGAAGGCGCGCTCCGCGCTCGCAAAGGACAACGCGCTGTCCAGAATCAACGTGACGAGCACGCGCGTATCGCGCTGGCTGTGCAGCGCCTTCGTCACTTCGAGCAGCAGTTGCAGCGCGCGCAGCTCGTACACATCGCCGGTCGACTGCGTCAGTTCAAGGTCGCGCCGAATCTCGGACAGCGTTTGTTCTGCGTGTTCCAGGTAATCTTGTTTGCGCTTGTCGTTCATAGCGTTCCTCTGGTCAAGTTGTCGTTTGCCCCATCGCTGATGCGTGAAGACCATGATCCAACGAGAGTGCGCAGGTTTTTGAAAGAGCCGTGAAGTTCGTGCGGTATTCTAGCGCACTGAGCAGAAGACTCACAGAAGAACAGCTTTGTTCGGAGGAAAAACGAACACGTGCACTCGCAAGGGGAGGGGAATGCTATGAGGAGGGCTGAAGGCCCTCCCTGATCTTCCCAGACTACGTATCTATGCCACGCTCAGCAGTTCGTTCGTTGCTATTTGCGCAGACTCAGTAGTGACGGCGGAGGAATTGAACCCTTTCACGACGAGCCAGACGCCCAGCGAAAACTCAAATAGCGCGACCGGAAGTGCGGAGAGTCCTGCCAAGGAGCCGTGTTGTCCGACGAGACCCGACATCACGGCAAGGTAGCCAACGATTAGTACCGGCCCCCCGACGATCCCGATCGAGGAAAGGGTTCTAGGCACCAGGCGCGACTGGTACAGCATAAATCCCAGCAACAGGTCGCATATAGCCGGCATGAAGCTTTGCCCGAGAAGGAAGATACGGTCATAAAGAGCGGCAAGCGCATGGCTGGTCACCAACGCATCTGCTCCAGCTCCGGCCTGCCGCAAGGTCACTATCGACAGGAGGAACGCCACGCCGACGAAGATAGTGCTGGATTCCAGAATTCGGGCGGCGACGAGGCCCAGCGCGGCTCCTTCATTCTGCTTTTTGAGCACCGGGAATAGCACGACGGCGGTGCCGATGCCGGCGAGGGCCACGATGATCTCCAGGAGACCGCCCACGATGACCGATGTGTCGGGTCCAGAGCCGGTAATGTAATTCGCACCCTTTACATTGCCGTAGAGAGAGAGGGTCGGAATCGAGACAAAGGTGAGCAGGTAGAGTATGCCTGCCGCCAGCGCGATTTTTCTCGATGAGGCTACAGTTGAGGCAGCCTGCCGATTAGTACTCATGAGTTTGTCTCCTTATATGAACGAGTGTGATACGGGTCACGGCTTGACACCCGCCTAAGAAACGGGCACATCTGTGCTCGAGTTATGCGACGGGCCAATTTGACGAAACCGTTATTGAAATCGGTAAAGATGAGCGTGGATAGGTGCTTAAAGACAGAAGACTGTCTGTCGCATTGTAGGAAATTCCACAAGTATCAACTGAGGAACGGCTTTACCGTGCAACGATCCCGATTCAGGATCGCCGATTTGCAGTGCCTTAGTGAATGTGGGTAGAGCGAATTGGAAAGCTTTCTGGGGAAACTTATAACGTATTATAGAATATACTCTCTTTTAAAATATTTGCAAGATAATATATTGAAAAATATATAAATTTATAAAAATGCTTGTACGTCTTTAGATCAGGCTGCTGAAGATCTCCCGTCCCGACCTTTTCGACACATTGGGCCCTTTTGTCACTTCCCACGCCGCGACAACAGCGTAAAGGCGCGCACGCCGATGATTGTTGAGACGACCGGCGGCCACACCAGCCCGAACCCCGTCAGTGCGCCGAACAACACATCGCTTTGCAGCGATCCCTCCCCGCTGCCGGGCAGGTGATAGCCAATCCAGCCCGCCACCAGCGCCGCGACGACCACGATCAGCCACGCGGCGGGATTGGGCCGGCGCGGTGGGGTGATGCGCGCCAGCAGCGAGTCCCCTGGCCGGATGGCCCCGCTCACAAACAGTACGCTCACCAGAAAGCCGCCCATCATGGCCAGCAGCAAAACGGCTTCTGGCTCGATCAGGTCGCGCGACGTACCGGCCACCAATGCGATGATCAGCGTGCCGCCCACCACCAGCCATTCAACCGGCAGCAGCAGCCAGTCGTCGCGCTGGTAAAGATCGGCGGGCGGGACGGCAAAGCGCAGCAGCATACACACCAGCAGTCCAATCCCCAATGCCGCCAACGCTGTCGAAGCAGCCACTGCCGGAAGCGGTTGATCGGATACGACCGGGAACCAGCGCACCCACACCCCCCACATCAGGCCCACGCCCCCCGCAACGAGCAAATCCAACGGGCCGGTGGCCCGACCGCTGGCCAGAATCCAAAATGCGCCCAACGCGCCCATGAAGGCCAACGGCTGCGCCGCCAGCGGACGAATGATCAGGCTCAGCGGCAGATCGTGCGCGGTGATGTGGCTGATCAGGGTGGCGTCGACCAGGCCATACAGCCCAGCCAACAGAAACACGCTGAGCACGTCGCGGATCGAAAAACGGGCGATGAGATCCAACGCCACCGCCGCCAGCGCCAGATACACCGCGCCGATGCCGATCCACTCTGCCGCGCTAAAATCGGTCGGGGTCTGCCATACACCCCATTCCGAAAACACCAGCAGCACCGCGCCAAACCCCAGGCGGGCACCCCAGCCGGTTAACCGTTCGTACAGCAGCTCGCGCATACCATTCCGATCCATTTCATGCAGGCGTGGCGGCGCGTCTGCCGCCCGGCACCCATGTTACCCTCACTAGCATACCCCGATAAGCAGACCTTGAAAATTCGGCAGGCTGCCTTACAATTTCCGCGGTATGTGACAGTGGGGCACAGCCCAGGCTGACCCCGGAATGAGGAGTCCCAATGCCGCCATCCGACTTGCGTATCCGCCCGATGATTCGTGAAGACATCCCGCGTTTGGCCGAGATCCGCCCCGGATTCGTCAGCCCGACCGTGTTAACCGTCGAGCGTACCGGGTCGGGCATTAAATCCGGCTGGCGGTTGATCGAGCACCCGCTGTCCGAGCCCTTTGACAAGGGCAGCGCCTACGATTTCGATCCGAACGAGCAGGCCAACATCCGGCGGCGCTTCGAGCGCGGCGACGGACTGCATCTCGTCGTCGAATTCGGGGGTCGGATCGCTGGGATTCTTGACGCGACTCCCGAAGAGTGGAACAGCACCGCCTGGGTGTGGAATCTCATGCTCGACACGACGATTCGCGAGCAGGGCATCGGGCGCGAGTTGTTCCGGCGGGCTGTGTCGTGGGCGCGCCGTCTGGGTTACCGCGCGCTGGTTTTCGAGACGCAGACCAACAACGTCCCGGCCTGCAAATTCTACGCCGCGTTGGGCTGTCAGCTAGATGGCCTGCGCGAAACGCTCTACACCAACGACGACATCGCACGCGGCGAAGTCGCTCTCTTTTGGGTGTACCGCATCCACTGACTCATCCCGTCCGGCGCGATCGCAGGCTAGAGACTGTCCAGGGAGCCACCCGTGTCCGCACCGATTGTCTATTCTCTCACCCGGTCCATTGCCGTGAGTGATGTCCAGCCCTTGTTCAGCCAGATCAGTTGGGCGGCAGTCCCGTCCGCCGGACATCATCCAGACGGTGTTAGATCGCTCGTTGTGCGCGGGCGCCTGGCAGGACGATCGGTTGGTCGGGTTTGCGCGTGCCATCACGGACGGCATCACGCGCGGGTTCATCGAAGACGTGGTCGTCGAGGAGGCGCAGCGCGGACAGGGCATCGGCGCGGAACTGGTGCACCGGCTGGTAAATCACCTGGGGCAGGTCGAAGAACTCACGCTGATCTGCGCGGATGAGCGCGTGGCGTTTTACGAACGGCTCGGCTTCGAGCGCAATGGGATGAATCTGCTGCATATCTGGCGCGGCGGCTGAGCGAGTCGCACGCGGGCGTGCGGCCTGATAAGAGCGAAATCTTCGTCGAAATGCACAAAAACAATAAGAAAAATACAAAAATCCGATTATCCCCTCTAATCTGGCATATAATAAAGACAAGGAACCTGAACTCCCCACTTGGCGCGCGGTATCGCGCACCAAGTCGTCCAGGCCCCGACAGATGGTCATAGGAGGAATGGGCGATGGTGTCCACTACAGTTGAAAAGGGCGCGCCGGAGAACTACACGCTGGTGTGTGACCGCGAAGCCCTTCCGGCAAGAGGCAAGAAGCATTTCTACATCGACAATCGCAAGCTCTTGCTTGTCACCTGTGACAGCAAGATTTTCGCGATTGAAGATCGCTGCCCGGTGACAGGCGGCTCAATCGCACACGGTCGCGTCCTCAACGGGGTGATCACCGCCCCCACGACTGGCGCGCACTACGATTTGAGCACCGGGCGTTACGTTGGCGGGGGACAGCCTGCTCTGGAATCGGACTGGCTGACTGTGTACGCGGTACGTGTCGTGAATGACCACGTGTACGTTCATCTGCCATAGCTCTGGTGCCGCCGAGTCGGCGGTTGCTCGAACCCTCTACCACAACACAGCACGGGCGGCTCGCAGGCCGCCCGTGTGCGTTTCTCCGTCAAATCTCCCCAGGAGTGTATAATACATCCCAGCGCAGGCTTGCAAGAGCGTGTTCTGAAAGGTGATTTGGACGATGGCAAAGACTATTTTGGCGCTGGACCAGGGGACGACCAGCTCGCGCGCGATCCTGTTTGACGAGGGGGGGCAGCCCATCGCCACCGCCCAACAGGAATTTCCCCAGATCTTCCCCCGGCCCGGCTGGGTTGAGCATAATCCACATGACATCTGGCGCACTCAGCGCGATACGGCCCGCGCCGTGTTGGATCAGGTCAAGCTCAGCGCGGCGGACGTGGCCGCGATCGGCATCACCAACCAGCGCGAGACGACACTGATCTGGGATCGCAAGACCGGCGAGCCGGTCTATAACGCGATCGTGTGGCAGTGCCGCCGCACCGCCGCCCTGTGTGACGCCATCCGCGCTGACGGCTTCGACGCCACGCTGCGCGCCAAGACTGGCCTCGTCACGGATGCCTATTTTTCCGGCACGAAAGTCGCGTGGCTGCTGGACAACGTGCCCGGCGTCCGCGCGCGCGCTGAAGCAGGTGATCTGGCGTTTGGCACGGTCGATAGCTGGCTGTTGTGGAATCTGAGCGGGGGCGCGCTGCACATCACCGATGTGACTAACGCCAGCCGCACATTGCTCTATAACATCCACACCGGCACATGGGACGACGACATCCTCGCCTATCTTAAGATTCCGCGCAGCCTGCTGCCGGAGGTCAAACCGTCCAGCGCCGTCTACGGCGAGACGATCCCGCATTTTCTCGGCGCGCCGATTCCGCTGGCGGGCATCGCGGGCGACCAGCAGGCGGCCACCTTCGGGCAGGCGTGTTTGCGGCCGGGCATGGCCAAGAACACGTATGGCACCGGCAGCTTTGTACTGCTCAACACGGGCACGCAGGGCGTGCGCTCCGATTCCGGCCTGCTGACGACTATCGCGTGGCAGCTCAGCGGCCAGCCGGTGATCTACGCGCTGGAAGGCAGCGTCTTCGTGGCGGGCGCGGCGGTCCAATGGCTGCGCGACGGACTCCAGATCATCGACAGCGCGCCGGATGTCGAGCCGCTGGCGGCCAGCGTTGAAAGCGCCGAGGGCGTGACATTCGTGCCCGCCTTCGTCGGATTGGGCGCGCCGCATTGGGACGCCTATGCGCGCGGTACGCTGCTCGGCGTCACACGCGGGACGACACGCGCCCACATCGCCCGCGCCACGCTCAACGCTATCGCCCTGCAATCGCGCGACGTGCTAGACGCCATGCACCGCGATTCCGGGATCACGCTCAGCGCGCTGCGTGTGGATGGCGGCGCGGCGGCCAACAACCTGCTGATGCAAATTCAGGCGGATGTGCTCGGCGTGCCGGTGCAGCGTCCCGCCGTCACCGAAACGACCGCGCTCGGCGCGGCTTATCTGGCCGGGCTGGCGACTGGGTTCTGGCCCGGCGTGGAAGCGCTCGCCGCGCAGTGGTCGCTGGAACGCACTTTCGAGCCGCGCATGTCCGACGCGGAACGCAGCGCGTTGGTCGCCGAATGGCAGCGCGCCGTCAGCCGCGCCAAGGACTGGGTGCGCGAGTAGCCCGAAGGGGCCGCTTTACTCGCCCGCTGACCACTGACCGCTGTTCACTTTATCACAGGAGATCGCAGCACATGCCCGTAACGTATTGGGTGGATCAAAACAGCCGCTATGCGCGCTGTGTGGATGGACGCCCCATTGCGGCTATCGTCGCGCACCAAACTGGCAGATGGATGGTGATGCGACGCGGAGCTGCCGCACAGCGCGATCTCGGCCCGCAATTCCCCGGCGCGTCACTGTTGTTCGTGCGCCTGCTGGAGGACCTCGTGGGGTTGGACCGCACGAGTGCCTTCGACCTGACGGAGCGTGCGTCGTCGCGCGCCGGTCAGCGCTGTGCGTTTCACGTCGATGACAGCGACGGGCGGCATAAACTCGACACGCTGAACGATAGCGAGCTGCTCACCCTGGCGGTGACTCATCACAGCGGGTGCGGCTTCGCCAAGGAATCCTGGGGCAGCGACGCTAACAAGATCATTTCGGAAGCCCGGCGGCGGGGATGGCGCATGTATTTTTCGCTGGGCGGGCGCGTGGAGACTAACGCTACGATCAATTATGCGGCTGGCTCGACCTTCGACACGTCGCGCGCAGCGCTGGACGGCGCGGGCGCGTTCAACCTGGATATGCACGAAGCGCGCCGCGTCTTCGATCATCTGGAAAGTCTACTTGCCATACGCGATCTGGCGGCGCTGTCTGAAGAATGGCTGGTCAGCACCTACAGCGCTATCGTCACGAAGCTGGGCGCGGTGAGCGCGCCGGAAAATGTTACGCTGCGGCGCTGATTGCCGCTTATCAGGAGCCAACCCTGTTGACAGATAATACACACCCCATAACAAACACCAATCCACTGGCCGGAAAGACCGTGCGGCTGACCGCGATCGAGCCGGGCGATATCCCGGCGCTGGCAAGCTGGTATCGCGATGCCGGTTTCGTGCGTCTGTGGGACGCCACGCCCGCCTATCCGCGCACGCAAAAACAGATCGAAGACTACATCACCGAACAGCAAAAATCCCCGTCGGCGTTCACTTTCGCGATCCGGCCTGTCGATTCCGAGGCGGTGATCGGGACCTGCGACCTGGACGGGATCGTCTGGTCGCTGGACGTGGCGTGGATGTCGATCGGCATTGGCGACCCGGCCTGGCGCGGGCGCGGCTGCGGGTCGGACGCGCTGGACGTGCTGCTGCGGTTTGCCTTCGGCGAGTTGAATCTCCGGCGGGTGCAGCTGACCGTGTTCAGCTACAACGCCACCGCCATCCACCTGTACGAGAAATTCGGATTCCAGCGCGAAGGCACCTACCGCGAGTTCTTGCAGCGCGACGGGCAGCTTTACGACATGCTGCTGTACGGCTTGCTGCGCCGCGAGTGGGAGGCGCGTAACAGCGCGGGCGGCCCAACGGTGCCATGACGGCGCGGGCGTGGTACAATGCAGCGCGTTAAAATCTGCGAACCATTTTTCCACGATCGGAGCCTTTCGCATGCCAGAACACGTCTGGGCGTTTGCCATCCTCGGCCTGACCGCCGGGATATTATCGGGTATGTTTGGAATCGGCGGTGGGGTCGTCCTCGTTCCTGGACTGAGTGTAATCTTCGGCTACGAATTACAGGAGGCCATGGGGACTTCCCTGGGCGTGCTGGTGATGCCGGTGACGTTCTTTGCGGTGGTGGCCTATTACCGCGCCCACGAGCTTCAGATCGGCCCGGCGGTGCTGATCATGATTGGGCTGTTCATCGGCGGGTTGATGGGGGCACAGTTGGCGCTGAATTTACCCGATGGCCTGCTTCAGCGCGCGTATGCCGTCTTTTTGCTGTGGGTGAGCTGGCGCTTCGTCGAGCCGCGTAAGCTGTGGAATGCCCAACATAACCACGTCGTAATCCCCATTGCCAAAGAAGAGCCGCCGCCGCAGGTGGCATGGCCCGTGTTGCTGGGCGTGGGCCTGCTGGCCGGTATCGCTTCGGGCCTGTTCGGCATCGGTGGCGGAATTGTGATCGTCCCCGCATTGGTCACGGTCCTGCATTTTCCTCATAAACAGGCGATCGGCACGTCGCTCACTGCGCTGCTGCCCCCGGTTGGATCGGGCGCGGTCCTCTCCTATTACAACGCTGGCAAGATCGAGCTGAGCGTCGTGGCCTTCATCGCGCTGGGGTTGGTGTGCGGCGGGTTCATCGGCGCGCGCATTGCGTTAGGGCTGCCCTCGACCACCGTGAAGCGCCTGTATGGCGTGTTCCTGCTGGTGGTGGCCATGCGCTTCATGTTCCAGTTGTGATTGCGGCGTAACCACGCGCTGAGCGCGTTTCTTATGATCTTTTTACACGCCGTTGAGATGAATCTTACGCGCGCATGCTATTACACTAAGATGAGTTTACGTGTCTGTATGCGCTGAATCATTGCAATCGATGATTCTGTTACGGTCCGGAGTCCCTGCCATGAGCGCCCCAACACCCGAAACATTCACCTTTCAAGCCGAAATCCAGCAACTGCTTAATATTCTCGTCCATTCGCTCTATACCGAGCGCGAAATCTTCCTGCGCGAGTTGATCTCGAACGCATCCGACGCGCTCAACCGCATGCAATTCGAAATGCTGCGCGATGACAATGTGCTCAACGCCGAAGCCGAGCTGGCGGTCCACATTGCGGCGGACAAAGACGCGGGCACGCTCACAATCTCTGATTTGGGCGTGGGCATGAATCGCGACGAGCTGATCGCCAACCTGGGCACGATCGCGCAGTCGGGCGCGGCGGCTTTTCTTCAGCGCATGAAAGAGCAGGGCGGCACCGACGGCCCGTCCAGCGATCTGATCGGGCAGTTCGGCGTGGGGTTCTATTCCGTCTTCATGATCGCGGATAAGGTGACGGTGACGTCGCGCTCGTATCGCCCGGATGACACGGCCTGGCAGTGGACGTCCGACGGCAGCACGACCTTTGCGATCGAACCGGCGGAAAAAGAGACGCGCGGCACGGACATTACGGTCTTTGTAAAGGAAGAAGCGCGGGAATTTCTGGAAGAGTACCGTCTGCGCGCCATCGTCAAGAAACACTCCGACTTCATTCCCTTCCCGGTCTATATCGGGGAGGAGGCGGCCAACCAGCGTACCGCGCTGTGGCGCAGACCGGCCCGCGACGTTTCCGACGAGGATTACAACAGCTTCTACCACCAGTTAACGATGGATTTTAACGACCCGCTGCTGCATCTGCACGTTGTCTCGGACGCGCCCGTGCAGTTCTACAGCGTGTTGTTCATCCCCAAGCAAGCCGATCGCGGTCTTTTCACGCTGCGCACCGATCACGGGCTGAAGCTCTACACGCGCAAAGTGCTTATTCAAGAATACTACAAGGACTTTCTGCCCAACTACCTGCGCTTTGTGGACGGCGTGGTCGATTCTGAAGACCTGCCGCTCAACGTGGCACGCGAATTGATCCAGACTACGCACCAGATCAAACGCATCGGCCAGTCGCTTAAGGGTAAGCTGCTGGGCGAGTTGGAACGCCTCGCTGCCGACGATCCCGATCGTTACGCGGAATTTTGGAACGAGTTTGGCGTGTTCGTCAAAGAGGGGATCGCCACAGAACCGGGTGACTCCGAGCGGTTGGCGAAGCTGCTGCGCTTCCATTCGTCAGTCAGCGATGGCGAGCATCCTACCGTCGCGCTGGCGGATTATGTGGGCCGCATGCGGGATGCTCAGGAACACATTTACTACATCCTCACCGATGATGTGCGCTCGGTCGGCAACAGCCCGCACCTGGATCCCTTCAAAGCGCGCGACATCGAAGTGATCTATCTCACCGATACCGTCGACAGCTTCATGCTGATGAACCTGACCGAGTTCGACGGCAAGCCGCTGAAAAACGTGGACGATGCCGGTCTGGAACTGCCCGGTGATGATGCGGCGGAACAGGCCGAAGATGAAACCGAACGGTTGGACGATGAGCCGTTCGAAGTGGTGCGCCAGCGTTTCGCGGACGTGTTGGGCGAGCGTGTGGTCGAAGTACGCGCGTCGAAGCTGCTCAAAAATCACCCGGTGCGGCTGGCGTCGCCGGAAGGCCAGCCCGATCGCAATGTGCAGCGCGTGTACCGCATGCTTGAAAAAGAGGTCGATGCCCCGCGCCGCATTCTCGAAATCAACCGCAGCCACCCCTTGATCAACAACCTGTCAGCCTGGATCGCGCAGGATTCCAGCGCGCCACTGATCGACCAGGTGATCGAGCAGGTGTACGAAAGCGCTCTGCTGATGGATGGCATCCATCCCAACCCGGCGGATATGGTGGGGCGCATCGAGACCCTGTTGGAGTTCGCCACACGCCGCCCTCAGACGGACTGATCGACGCATTGCAAAACTCAGTACGGGCGGATCCGCTATTTCACCGGGCCCGCCCGTTTTTTGTTGATCCAGTGCAGCTTCTCGTGAAGCCGGGTCGGCTTACACCCGTGCCACGATCTTGCCGCGCACGTGACGTTCAGCCAGCTCGTGCAGCGCGTTCGGCACTTCGTCCAGCGCCACCACGTCGCCCACCATCGGATCGATCGTCCCGGCAGCGACCAACGCGGCCAGCTCTTCGCCCATGCGCGCCAGATCGCGAATAGCGCGCGGATCGCCCGAAGCGTGCGCGCCGCCCAGCGCGATCTCGTGGACCGTCACGCCGTTGTCGAACATGTGCCACTGCCGGAAGTCCGGCAGCGCTTCGACGCAGGCCAGCCGTCCCCCAAAGGCCAGCAGCAGCAAGGCTTCGGTGGCACTGGCGGTGCTCACCACATCGACCGCCGCGTCCACGCCGCGCCCGCCGGTGATCTCCAGGACGCGGGCGCTCACGTCTTCGTGCGTATAGTCGATGGCATACTGTGCGCCAAGCTTCTGCACGTAGTCCAGGTTGTGCGGCGAACACGTGGTGATCACAGTCGCGCCAGCGCGGGTGGCCAACTGCACCCCAAACCCGCCGACGCCGCCCGCTCCGCCATGAATCAGAACCGTGTCCTCCGGCCCGACGCGCAGCTTGCGGACCACCGCTTGGTAAGCCGTCAGGCCCGCGCAGGGCAGCGCCGCCGCCGCAATGGAGGTCACGCTGTCCGGGATACGGGCCGCCGCCCGCGCGTCAATCGTGGCATACTCGGCCAGCCCGCCGGGCTTCGACAGATCGCCGTGATAAAAGACGCGCACGCCGGGCTGCCAGCCGTCCACGTCCGGCCCCACGGCATCGACCACGCCCGCCACGTCCAAACCGGGCACGAAGGGATAGATCCAGGCGGGATGTCCGCCGCCCATCAACAGTTTGTAATCTACCGGGTTGAGGCCCACCGCCTCGACGCGCACCCGCAGCGTGCCCGGTCCCGGTTCTGGCACCGGAAGTTCGGCCAGATGCAGGTTATCCAGCGCGCCGGGCTGGTCAATGACGAGTGCTCGCATACTGTTGTCCCCTTTTCTAATCGTGCCGCCTATCCTGTTCTAACGTGTTTTTTCCGTTTCGGCTATTCAAAACAGGACGGACTTCTGCTATAATAACCAATGTAAGGGGGTGACAGGCTTCGACGGGGGAGGTTGGTCACAGACTGCAAGCCGAGGCGCTCTACCCTCGTTAATCCAGAGCAAAACAACAAGTGCCAACCAAAGCACTCCACGCCTCGCCATGGCTGCGTAAGCAACCTGGTAGGCAAAAGATGACCTGAGGGTCATCCGTCTGCCCCGACCGTACCTATTCGGGCGACAAGCAGGCGTCACAAAAAATAGGGTGCGCCGCTCCGACGCCGATACCGAGCGGCAAAGACCTTATCGGCTAGCGTGTGGTAGACCCCTGCCTGCTTGGGTGACTGCGCGCGAAACCAAGATGCGGGCTATGCTTGTAGACGTTTGTGGTCGAGTCTTTCGGACGAGGGTTCAATTCCCTCCACCTCCAACAGAAGTAAAAACACCGGTATTACAGCCGGTGTTTTGCTTTATAATGAACAGCAGAATCCTTACCTATGCACCCAGAAGGATGTGGGGATGGTCCAGCATCGAAATTCAGTGCGAAGTCTGCGGTAAAACATTCCTGCGAGAGAGCGGTGAGGTCAATCGAAGCCAAAGGCTGGGCCGCAAACTGTGCTGCTCACGGCGCTGTACCGGGATCGCCAATAAACAGAATTTCCCACCGCGCGAAGTGAGGCTGAAGAATCTGCGCCGGGGCAGCATCCCCGACGATTATTCACCTTTCCAGAGTATCTGAAGTTGGCCCGACGGCGTACGCTCGAACGCGGCGAAACAACTCCGCTCACACTTGAGGATTTGAAGCAGCAGTGGGAATCCCAAAACGGGATTTGCCCGCTCACGGGCTGGGCGTTGGAGCTGCCCCCGACGAGCAATTGGGCAGACACTCCGCTAACTCCGCGCCGTGCCAGCCTCGATCGCATTAACTCATCGGTCGGCTATTTACCGGGCAACATCCGCTTCATTTCAGTCATCGCCAACTATTGCAAGCACGTCTTTACCGACGCCGATGTAATCGCCTTCTGTCATGCGGTGGCGGAACACTTCCCGCTCTCAGACGCAGAGTGAGCGCGGGCAGCAGGCGCGCAAACGCCGACGAACGAATGCTCGTCGGCGCGGCATAAAGGCGGAGTCTTCAATTGGCGGGCAGACCAGCGCGGCCCGCTCAGCCCTTTTCGGACGCGGGCGCGCTCTGCATCACAGCCGGTTCGCGGGATGCCACATTGACCGGCGCGGCACCCGCCGCGCGTTCCGCCTCAAGCTCGGCTTCCAGCTCAGAGATCGCTTCGTTCTCGCGGATCAGCGCCCGGAAACGAAGATAAATCCAGGCAATCATCGCGCTCAGGATCAACGCCATAGCGCCATAGCCCATGGCCATATAGTTTGCGTACTTGCCGAATTCCATCGCTCAATCTCCTCAGGCGGCGCTACAGTTCCGAGAGCACTTCCAGCTTGCGACGCATGACGCGCTGCGTCATTTCTTCCAGCCGGACACGGTACCAGATCAACGAGATCGAAATCATCGTGAAGGTGAACAGGTTGAACATCAGCGTATCGAGAATGCGACCGGACACCTCAAACCCACCTTCCGGGTTGGCCTCGGTCGGGCCAGCCACGACCGGATGGATCGTGTCGGGGCGCACGCGGATGATGATGATCGTAAACAGCACAGACGCAAACGCGATGATGCCGTAGACCGCCGCGAAGCGCCGCCGCCGTTCCGGATCTTCGATGCCAGAACGCAGCATGGTATAAGCCGCGTAGGCCAGCCACATAATCGTAATGCTGGTCAAGCGCGGGTCCCACGTCCACCACGTATTCCAGATCGGGCGCGCCCAGGTCATGCCAGTGACGATCGTGATGGCCGACAGCCCCAACCCGACTTCGACATTCGCCGCGCCGAAGGTATCCCACTTGGGATTACGCGTGCGCAGGTAGGCGATCCCGGCGACGACGGTCGCCGTGAAGGCGATGAACGATCCCAGGAAGGACCCCAGGTGCACATAAAACACGCGCTGCGCCGCGCCCTGCTGCTGATCGGGTCCGACCCAGAAGAGGTCCAGGTAAATCGCGATCACAAACAAGATGGCGGCGGCGGCAGTGATACCGCGCAGAATGCGGCTGCGTTGAGCAGAGTACGTCATAGCGTCATCTCTCCCAGACAACTCAGTACAATGGGCAATGTCTTATTCCTCGACCACATAATCAAACAGCGCGTAAGCCGCCGCCAGAAAGATCGCGTCGGCCACGGCCAGCAGTTGAATCCAGGGCACCCAATCCGCGCGCGGCATCCCGTTGAGAATGGCGTTGCTGGCCCGCACGGCGCTGATCAGCACCGGCAGGACGACCGGCATCAGCATGATGGGGAGCATCGCTTCGCGGGCGCGGGCGTGAACGGTCATGCTGGACAGCAGCGTGCCGATCGTGGTGAAACCCGAGCGCGCCCATGACGATCACGAGCACGATCAGCGGCTTCACCAATGTAATGTTGAACAGCACGGTCAGCAGCACCAGCAGCGCCAGCGCGATTACCAGCACGAACAGCAAATTGCCGATCATCTTGCCGAAAAACAAGGCGCTGCGGTCAATGGGCGACAGCAGCAGCGCGTCCAGGCTGCCGCGATCCTTTTCGGCGGCCAGACTGCGCCCCAGGCCCAACAGCCCGGCGAATACAATCGCCACCCATAGCACGCCGCTGACGGTATTGCTGCGGGCTTCTTTGTCCAGTTCCAGCGCCAGACTGAAGATCAGCAC
Organism: uncultured Chloroflexia bacterium; assembly: GCA_963826505.1. Classification (GTDB taxonomy): domain Bacteria; phylum Chloroflexota; class Anaerolineae; order Aggregatilineales; family Aggregatilineaceae; genus CAWGXG01. Next base: position 138,992 of record CAWGXG010000007.1, on the reverse strand, counting down.
CGTCATGAAGGTGAACAGCAGCATCGAGCTGATCATCTCGCGGCTGCGAATCTCGGCGCGCAGGTCTTTCCATACAATCGCGCCCACTGCCCGCAGATACGGAGTCACCGGGCGATGCGTGCTCGTGCGCGGCGCGGCCTGCTCGCGAGGCGTGGATCGTTCTGCGTCTGCGCTCACCGTGTCGTCACCGCCCCTGTTACGTCAGAATATAATTTTGGCAGCGCGTCGCGCTCGATCTCGGAGGTCAACCCGTCGAAGGCAATCGTGCCCCGGCTCAGGATGGCGATCCGGTCGGCCAGCGCGTGACCGCGCGGCAGGTCGTGCGTCGTCATGACGACGGTCCGACCGGTGACGGCCACCTCGCGCAGCAGTTCGTCCAGCAGCGCGCCCGCGTCTTGATCCAGCCCGGTATACGGTTCGTCCAGCAGCAGCACGGCCGGATCGTGCAGGATGGCCCGCGCGATGGCGAGTCGCTGCTGCATACCCCGGCTGTACGTTTGCACCACGTCACGCGCGCGGCGCGCCAGCCCGACGCGCTGCAACATCGCGTGTACGCGGTCGTGGCGTTCGGCGGCGGGCAGATCGTACAGCCGCGCGAAAAACAGCAGATTTTCCTCGGCGGTCAGCGTGTCGTAGAGCAGCGGCAGATGACTCACCACGCCCAGTTGGGCGCGCACGTGCGCGGCTTCGGCGGGTAAATCCCACCCGCCGATCCGTACCGTGCCGCCAGTCGGACGCGCCAGCGCCCCCAAAATGCGCAGCAGGGTTGATTTGCCGGAGCCGTTCGGCCCCAGCAGGGTGAGAAACTGGCCGCGCGGGACATTCAACTCCAGCCCGCGCAGCACAGGATTCAGCCCAAAGGTCTTGACCAGCTTGCGCACTTCGATCATGTACAGAGTCAGGTTTCTCATTGCCGGAGCGCACAACGCCCCGTTCCAGGTCAGCGCGCGGCACTAGTCGCCATCACCCATCAGCGGGATCAGGCGCTCCATGAGCAGCGCGCGCCGTTCTTCATAGGTATCTTCGTCCAGCTCTCCGGCCTCAAACGCGTCATCCAGGCTGGCGACCGCGCTTAACAACTCGGCTTTGGTTGCTTTGGCTGACGGCGGCTCCCAGTCATCATCGTCCATCTCGACGATCTCGGCAGACGATTCCGCAAGCAGGGGGGCCGTACGCCGCTGACGCCAGGCCAAGACTCCGGCTACCGCGATCAGGGCCAAACCCGCCGTCGCGATCAGGATGGGCAGCGAGTTGGACTTGCTGTCCGAACTGGCGCTGGTCGCTGCCTGGGGCGTCGTCGCGATCACGTCCATCGTGCGCGTGGGCCGCCCGATCAGCTCGAACACCAGATGATCGCCCGCCGCCAATGGCTTGAGCAGGTCGTGGGCGTTCACCAGCGTGAAGTCTGTTTCTGGATTGATCGCTTCGTCCGGCTGCAAATCCACGACGCGCACGCCGCCATGATCGACGCGGTAGCGCCACGCCCCGACCGGATCGAGCTGGTCGCTCTGCATGGTGACCGTATCGTTCGGAATCAAGACGCTGGCGTCTACCACCGGGTAGTTAAAGGTCTGGTCGAACACAGCCCCATTGGTGTACGGGACGTAGTAAGCGACCGTGATGGTGTGGACCTGACCTGGACGGAGCGGCCATGTATCGCGCACGACGGGCACACCGTCTTCGACCTGCACGTCAAAGCGTTCGCTGCCTTCGGTTTCCATCGGCTGAATGCCAAACGATCCCACCGGCAGATCGACGATGACCGACACATACCAGTCATTCGGCCCGGCGACCTGATCCGTCGTGACGATGCGGTCGCCCGTGTTGGCGAGTTCCATCCTCAGCCAGATTTCGACACCGAACTGGTCGATCGGCGCGAAGTTGACCAACATTTGCGCCCACGTCACCGCCACCGAGGACGGATCCGTTGTGCGCTGGTAGACGACCACATCCTGAGTCAGCTCGGTTTCTGTGCCGGTATCGGACATGGTTTGCGCGCCTTGCGGGATGCCGTCGTAACGCACCTGGATCAGGTAGACGTCCCCGGCAGAACGCGGCACATTGTCGAAAGCGTATGAGCTGTCTTCGGAAGACGTAGTGTCGTACACTCCGGCCATATTGCCGTGCGCATCGAGCACGAAGAGCTGCATCGCCAGACCCGCAGGGATGGCATCGCCGCCCGCTGTGCCCTGGACCAGCCGCCCGCGTATCGTCAGCGTGCCTTCTTGTGACAGCGGCGGCGCGACTGCGGTGGGCGTGCCTTCGCCTACGGTCAGGCTGGGTGTGCTGATGGCGACTTCGCCGCCGGGCACCGTCGCACCGGACGTGTCGCCGCTGGTGGTGCTGCCCGTTGTATCGCTCCCGGAGGTGCTCTGACCACTGGCCGCGGCCATCATCTTGGAAACGTCGAATTCCTGAATGAATTTGATCAGGTTGGCGATATCCGTCGCACTGAGCGACTGGCCAAACCCGGCAGGCATCACGTTGTCATAGCCCGGCACGATGTACGCGCCCGGATCAGTGATCGCCTGATAGAGGTATTCCGCCGCCGACAGCCCGGCGACACGGGTCGCGGCGCTGTCGCGCATGGTCACCAGCGACGGGCCGACCCCATCCCCAGCGCCATGACAGCTCGCGCAGGCCGTCACATACACCTGGAACCCGGCATCCCAATCCGCCGCGCTCATGTCGATCGTCTCAAAGCCCGTAACGGCAGACGGAGGCATCGTCGGCGCGGGGGAGGCGTTCGGATCGCGCGTGGCGGTCGGCGCGGGCAGGGGAGTCACTGTGGCGGTCGGCAGCGCGAGAATTTCCATCTCGTTGACGGACTTTGGCGTGCCGGACATATTGACGCCGCACGCCGTCAAGACCAGGGCGAGCGGCAGGATCACGATCAGCCAGCGAAACACAGAGTTACGTCGTTCGGACATAGATTCTACGATTCCTGAAAATTGGCGTGTGCTGGCGGTGACCAGCACAACCCCGACAATTAGCGCACCCGGGCACGTCCCCGGGCCGGTGTGGGTTCCGGCTGCGGTTGGCGATTTTGGCGTAGCGCAGCCACCGCCGCTTCGATGCGGTTTTGCTGCGCTGCGACTTCGCCTTCGATCTCGTCCATCCGCTTTATGATGGCGATCACCAGATGGATCTGCCCAACGCGCTGCGTGACGTAGGTGTCGTCGGTGAGCTTATCCATATCGTAGTCAAAATCAAGATCGCGGATCGAGCGCAGTACGCGCTGTTTCTCGGCCCAGAGCGTTTCCAGGGCCTGACGCTGGCGCGGGCTGATACCGCGCGCTGTAAAGCGTGAAGGCGGCTCGGAATCGCCACCCAAGAGCGGGAGTACCGCAAACACCAGCATGACTCCCACCAGCACCACACCGAAAATGGTCGCTTCTAAGGACATTCACCTGCTCTTTACGTTTGCACGCGGATGGACGACATCCTACGCCTGGGGCGGCCTGCTGGAGCGGGCCGCCACTGGACGGACCGATTAACTATTGAGCGCGGTTTCAATTTCAGCGCGCAGCTCGCGCTCGCTGGGCTGCGACATGAAATGCTGCACGATATTGCCGTTCGTGTCGATCACGAACGTCTCCGGAATGCCGGTGATGCGGTATTCCTTCTCGATGCGGCCGCCCTGATCCGGCGCGTTGGGATACGTCACCTGGTACTGGTTCAGATAAGCAATCGCATCACTGAGCGGGTCTTCGGTATTGATCCCCAGGAAGACCACGCCTTGATCCTTATAATCATTCCAGACACGTTCCAGCATGGGTGCTTCCTGCTGGCACGGAATGCAAAAGCTCGCCCAGAAGTTGACGACGATAGCTTGTCCGCGCAAATCCTTCAGGCTGATCTTTTCACCACTCATGGTCATCGCGTCGTGTTCGAACATGGTGAGGCTAAACGCCGGGGCCGGGCCGTGCGTCGGCTGGGATTTGCCGCGCAGATACAGCGCGTAGCCGAGGATCGCCAGCAGCCCGACGATGATCAGGAAGGACACGACGGTGAAGGTCGAGAAGCGGCGTTGGACCGCATGGTGTTCGGCGTCCGACTTCTGGCCCGAGATATCCTCTAGCCACTCGGGCAGATCTGAGTCTGTTGTAACGGGGTTGGGTGCCAAAAACTCGCTCATGACTCCAATCCTTCCAACTCGCGTTCTATGCGTTCGAGCAGCGCCGGATCGAGATCGTCCGGTACCGGGCGGGCTTTCAGACGGCCCTGGCCGCGTCGCATCACAGGACCGGCCTGTTGGCCGCGCTGGCGCAAATGGCGCACCTGGACGAAGCCCACCAGACCGATCAGCCCGATGATCACGATGGGCACCGCGAATACCAGGGTCCGATCGCTTTTGTCGCGCGGGATAGCGGCCACATCGCCGCCGTAGCGCTCTACAAAATAGTCTATGATCTCGTTATCGGTGCGGCCCTCGCTCAGTTGACGCGCGATTTCTTCGCGCCACTGGCGGCAGGCCACGCTTTCGCACGTATCCAGCGGAATCCCGGCGCAGACATCGCAGTACATTTGCCGGGCGACGCGGTTCACATCATCCCAGGTGACCCCGGCGGGCAGCGGAAATTCGCCACCCTGTGCCAACGCGGGCGCGCTTTGCATGGCGAGCGCCGCGAACACCAGCGTCGCCAGGATCATCATCCCAACCAGACCGCGCAGCGATCGTCCCAAGGTCTTTCTTGTCATCACGTGTATCATCAATCTCCCCCTGCACCCACTTTACGCGCTCCGGCGGGCACATCGACCCGTTGGGCGACGCGGCGCGGTTCGCGCGATGGCCACAACGCGACCAGCGTCCCCAGGATCAGGATGATGCCGCCCGTCCACACAAACCCGATCAGCGGGTTGAGGTAGACGCGGAACGTCACCTGGTTGCCTTCCCAGTGCGTGATGATCGCGTAGAAGTCGCCCGCGACCGTGTTGTACATGCCGGGGATGCTCAAGTTGGTGCTGGGCGTCATCTGGCCCGTTTGCGGGTCAAGCGTGTAGAAAATATCACGGCGCGGGCGGATATGGCCCACGATCTTATCGCCTTTGTAGACGGTGGCGTGCGCTACGATCATGGTGCGGCCATCGTCGGCCTGTTCCTGGTACAGCCCGTTATGTTGGAGCGTGTAGCCGCCCAGGGTCAGACGGTCGCCTACGTTGAGGGTCTGCATGGTCGTTTGCTGGAAAGCCGTGCTGCCGATTACCCCAATGCCCAGGATGACCATCCCCAGGTGGATGAAGTAACCGCCGTAGCGATGCCGGTCGCGCCCTACCAGATGCGCAAAAGCGGTGAGTACGTTCTCGCCCCGGCGGGCACGCGCGGCCACACCCTTGCCGATTTCGGTCAGGGTAGCGAAGCCAACGAAGCTCACCAGCCAGTAACCGCCCAGCGCCCACCCATCGTGGGCACCGCTGGCGAAAATCAACGCGATGATGCCGGACGCGAGTATGGCCGGGATCATGATGGCACGGCCCAGGCGTTCAGCCGTCGAGCGCCGCCAAGCGGCCAGCGGAGCAACGCCCATCAAGATGTAGATGCCGACCAGGAACCAGCGCGTCACGGGGGGATAGTAATCCGGCCCCAGGTTGATCACCGTGCTGCGCAGCCCCAAATCGACCATAATGGTTGTGATGGCCTCGGCCCATGATCCCCACAGGACCACGACGGTCAGGCCCAGGAACAGCCAGTTGTTCAGCAGGAAAAAGCTCTCGCGGCTGAAGAACGAGTCCAGCTCGTCCGCGCCCCGCAGATCGCCACGTTCCTGCCGCCAGAGCAGCAGCCCGAAGCTGAGGATCATGGCCGTGCCCAAAAAGGCGAACATCGGGCGGCCGACCTGCGACTCGGCGAAGGCGTGCACGCTGCTCACCACGCCGCTGCGGGTGGCGAACGTGCCCAGGATGACCAGCAGGAAGGTGAGCGAGATTAATAGCATGTTCCAGAACTTGAGCATGCTGCGTTTTTCTTGTACGACGGCACTGTGTAGGAACGCGGTCCCTGTCAGCCAGGGCAGCAGCGCCGCATTCTCGACCGGATCCCAGCCCCAGTAGCCACCCCAGCCGAGCACATCATACGCCCAGCGCCCGCCCAGCAGCAATCCTAGGGCGAGGAACAGCCACGCCACCAGCGCCCAACGCCGCGTCGCGCGCAGCCAGCCCGCGCCCAATTGACCGGTCGCCAGGGCCGCGAACGCGAACGCGAACGGGATCGTGAAACCCACGAAGCCGAGATAGAGCATCGGCGGGTGGATCACCATACCCAGGTGCCGCAGCAGCGGGTTGAGGCCCTGCCCGTCAACAGGATGGAAAATCTTAGCACCGGCCACCGGGGCGAACAGCGCCGCCTCGATCGTGCCGCTGGGCAGCTCCCAGTAGCGCTTGAAAGGATTTTCGATGAAGTTATTCAAAATCAAGAAGAAACCCAACGTCGCCATGGTAACGGCGATAACGTAGGGCATCAAACGACGCTCACTCTTCCAGTTGAGCAGCAGGGCGGCGAAGGTGAAAGCGCTCATCAACCAGGACCAGAACAGCAGCGACCCGGCCTGGCTGCCCCACAGCCCGGTCACCAGATAGAACGTGGGCGTTTCCAGGTTGGAGGTCTGCCACACGTAACTGATACTGAACTCGTGATTCAGCATCGCGTCGATCAACAGCAAATTCGAGACGGTCAGCAGCGGGAAGGTCATCAGCGCGGCGTTGCGCGCGCTCACCACCCAGCGATCCCGGCGCAACTGCGCGCCCAAGACCGCCATCACCAGCGCGTAAGCCGCCGCGAAGAACGCCAAGCCAGTGGTTATAATGCCGACTTCTGCGATCATGGCTTAGTCTCCTTCAAAAAACGGACAGTCGTAAACCTTCATCCTCGGAACTGTTATCCTCGCGCCCCAGCATGCGGACGCCTTCACTTGCTTACACAGGTTTTGGGTTGAACCAGCCACAATACGCGGCAGTGCGGAGACAATCCAGGCCCCATCCAGCGGAGCCCGTCCCCCCGACAACCACCGCGCGTAATGCCTTGAAGGTTGGGGTGTATTTCGGTGCTGAGGCGAGCCGATCTCAGAGAGCCTGCGGTTGGCACATGCCTCGCCGGGACTCCCCCCACCAGTGTCGTCCCTGCGATCCAAACCTTGCTCCGCCATAAAACACACCCGAAAACTACCTGTTGTAAGTTTATCAGAATATTTTGACTATAATACGCCTTATTCTACCGGGCGTGCCACAATTCGAAAAACATTACCAGATTTCCCGTGAATCTGCGATACCTTGTACATCAATTCACAAGGTTTTAATCATTTGCTCATTCTTTGACCACCTCAATCATTTATTTCCCGTACAAATGAATCAACGATGATTGATGCACCACTCCAATATAGCACGATGGCCTGGGGTAACCCAGGCCATTGGACACGTTCTCAAGCTCCAAATCTCACCCTTTACACTATTTACGCGCGCAGCACCGCCCCCAGACGCTTTTCCGCTACCCGGACGATCTTGGCGTGGACTTTCGCGACCTCGGTGTCTTTCAGCGTGCGGTCAGGCGCGCGATAGGTCAGCGCGTAGGCGAGACTCTTCTTGCCCACCGGGATCGGATCGCCCTGGTAGACGTCGAACAGGCGTGCCTGCTCCAGCAGGCCGCCACCCGCTTCCAAGATCAGCGCCAGCACATCGGCGGCGGGCAGATCGGCGTCGACCACCAGCGCAATATCCTGGAATACGGCGGGCTGCTGCGGCACGGGCTTGATCTCGCGCAGCAGGGTGATGCCCGACAACAGCACGTCCAGGTCCAGCTCGGCGGCCAGCACGGGGCGATCCAGGTTGAAGCCCAACCGGAACTGCTCGCAGACCAGGGGGTGAACTTCGCCCAATACACCGGCGTCTTGTCCATCGATCAGCAGGCGCGCCGCCCGGCCCGGGTGGAACGTGCTGTGTTCTGCCGTGGTGTAGCTGATGTCACCCTGCACGCGCAGCCCGCGCAGCGCACCTTCGATCACGCCTTTCAGGTCGAAGAAATCCATCAGGCCGGGTACGGTCCCGCCCTGCCACTGTTCGACACCGCGCGGTCCCAGCATTAGCAGACCCAGGCGGATTGGCTCGTCCGGCAGCGGCGCGGAGTCGACCGGCAGATACACGCGCCCGATCTCGAACAGGAGCTGGCGCTCGGTGTGGCGCGCATTGGCGGCGGCGATCTCCAACAAACCGGACAGCAGTGTGTGGCGCATGACGGTCTTATCCGCCGAGATCGGGTTGGCCAGCGTGACGTAGGGCACATCCGGCCAACTGCTGGACATGCCGGGCGGCGTGAGCAGCGCCTCGCGGTCGGGCGTAGTCAGGCGGTAGCTGACGACTTCGCGCAGACCGGCCCGCGCCAGCACATCGCGCAGCGACTCTTCGCGCTCCAACGCCACGTTGGCGCGCTGTTTGGGCAGTTCATCCGCGATGACCGTGTTCGGGATGCGGTCGTAACCGTAAATGCGCGCGACCTCTTCGATCAGGTCGGCGCGCCCGGTGACGCCCGTGCCAATGTCCATGCGATGATCGGGCGCGGTGACGTGCAGCACGTCGCCCGTTTCCTCAACGGTGAATTCGAGCGCTTGCAGGATGCGCACAATGTCCTCTTGCGGGACGTGGAAGCCCAGCAGCCGATCGACTTCGCTCACCGGCAGATCGACTTCGACCACTGCGGCGGGCAGCGGATATTCGTCGATAATGCCCTGCGCGACGACACCGCCGCTGGTCTGGCGCATCAGTTCGATGCAGCGTCGCAGGCCGCGCTCGGCCATCGCCGGGTGGACACCCCGGCTGAAGCGCAGACCGGCCTCGCTGTCCATCTTCTGGCTTTGCATCGTCTGGCGGATGTTAATGAAATTCCAGGCTGCCGCTTCGAGCAGGACGTTGGTCGAGCCGCGCGGACGCGCGCTGGCTTTGCCGGGGACCGGTTCCGCCGGGTTGCCGGGTTCGACGCCAGTTGCGTCGAGCAGGGCGTCGGCGGGGTCCTGCACCTCGGATTCCAAACCGCCCATGATACCGCCAATACTCAGCGATCCTGCTGTATCGGTCACCAGAATATTGTAATCGTCCAAGGTGTGATCTTCGCCGTCGAGCGTGACAAGGTGCTCGCCCGGATCGGGCAGCCGCGTGATGATGGTCGGCGCTGCGCCGCCCGCGCGCTCGACCAGCGTATCGTAGTCGAAAGCGTGCAGTGGTTGGCCGAGTTCGAGCATGACGTAGTTGGTCGCATCCACGATGTTGTTGATGGGACGCATCCCCGCCAGCTTGAGCCGCCGCTGCATCCATTCCGGCGAAGGCTTGATCGTCACGTCGCGGATCAGCGCCAGCGTGAAGCGCGGGTTAAGTTCTGGCTCGCGGATGTCGATCGCCACGGTGCCCGCAATGGCCGGACCTTCGGCCACCACGTCGAGGGACGGGAAGCGCAGCGTGCCGCCGGTCAGCGCGGCGACTTCGCGCGCGACACCGACAATATTGAAGGCCCGCGAAACGTTGGGCAGCATCTCGATTTCGAGCACGGCGTCACCGAGCACGTCTTGAAACGGCGTGCCGGGTGCCAGATGTCCGAACTCGTCCCAGGGCAGCAGCATGATCCCGACATGGTCGTCGGAGATGCCGAGTTCCTTCTCGGAACACACCATGCTGCGGTTGGGAATGCCGCGCAGCGCGCGCTCTTTGAGCACCATGCGGCTGCCGTCCTCGGCGTGCCCGTCGAAGACGACCGCGCCCTCGTGCGCGAACGGCGTCAGCAGTGGCGGATCGATCGGCCCTTTGCCCTTGTACTCGTACAGATTCGGTGCGCCCGTGACGCACTGCTCCAACTCGTCCCCGCCATAATCGACCATCGCCAGCACCAGCCGGTCGGCGTTGGGGTGCGGCTTGACCTCGTGGATCGCGCCGAGCACGAGCTTGTCACGGTCCCACACCAGGTGGTCAGCCGGGGGCAGATTGATCCCCTCCGGTGGGACGCCCTGCGGAATGCCAATATAGCGGATGCTGCTCACTTCCAGGCCAGCCAGCGTCAGGCGCTCGGCCAGCTCTTCGACCGAGAGCGTGATGTCTACATAATCCTTGAGCCAGGAAATCGGAACTTTCATAGTGAGGTGTTTCTCCTGTAGCGATCAGTTTTCAGCAAACAGCGAACAGCGATCAGGAATTACAAGCTCAGCCCTGCATATGGCCTGCGGCAGCACAGTTCGTTCCTCTGTTTTCCTCTTTGTCTCTCAGCTGATTCTCTGCGCACTCTGTGGCCTGCTTTTACGCTAGGCGACCACCGCCGTCACCAGGACAGGATCATCGCCGTTAATCACAATCGTGTGTTCGTACTGGGCGGCGATGGACTTGTCCACCGAGCGCAGTGTCCAGCCGTCTTCCGCCGTGTAGATGCGGCCCTTGCCCAGGCTGAGAAACGGCTCAATCGTAATGACCAACCCTTCGGTGAGCATCTCGCGATTCTTGGGCATGTAGAAATTGAGCACAGACGGTTTCTCGTGAATATGCCGCCCGACGCCGTGCCCGGTCAGCTCGCGGATGATCGTGTAACCGCCTTTGCGCGCCACCTTTTCGACCGCGCGCCCGATCCCGTTCAAAGGACGGCCTGCATGCGCCGCTTTGATGCCATCATCCAGGGCGCGCCGAGTGAAACGGCACAGCCGGTCGTGTTCGGGATGGGCGGGCGGCACGACCATACTCGAGCCTGTGTCGGCCCAATAGCCTTCTAATTCCGCCGACACGTCGACGTTGATTACGTCGCCGGGCTGGATGACGCGGTCGCCGGGGATGCCGTGGGCAGCCTCGTCGTTGAGGCTGATGCAGGTGCAGCCCGGGTAATTGTAGGCGAGGATCGGCGCTGAGCGCGCGCCGTGCTTCTTCAGAAATTCCGCGCCGATGTCGTCAAGCTGCTTGGTCGTTATCCCCGGTTCGACGCGCGCCAGCATGTGCTGGAGCGTCATCCCGCAGATTTGCCCGATGCGCATCAATCCACGCAGTTGCTCATCATTTTCGATCGTCATGATCATCCTTTCCCGCTGAGCCAATCCACCGGTTCAGCCATTGGTTACTGCACTTGCTCCAGCGCGCGTGCCAGCGCCCGCTGGGCGACGACGCGCGCCATCTCGATCCGGTAGGCACGGCTGCCCCACGGATCGGAGGGCGGATCGAGCATCAGCTTATCCAGCGCCGCGTCGATCGGCAGGCCCGCGTCCAACGCCTGCGCGACCTCGACTTGCAGCGCCGGGGTGGGAGCCGCGCCACACAGTGCCAACTCCACGTAGGGGCGGCCCGTGTCGCGCGGTTCGGCGCAAGCCACCGCCGCCACGATCGGCGCGTCGGCGGGCGTACGGGCGACTTTTTCGTAAGCGACGGCCGCGCGCTGCGGTCCGCGCGTGACGCGCACATGCCCGGTCAGGTAGCGGGCGACATCCTCGCGCGCGCCGAGCCAGGCGCTCATCGTGAAATGCATTTCCACGTCCAGACGTTTGATCACGGCCCCCAGCGCCAGCAACAGCGTCAGCGCCGCCGACTGGGGATTGCGCTCGACCAGCAGATCGCCGAGCGTGAAGGTGTTGCGCAGCGTCTCCGGCATGTCCTCGGCCAGCATCGACGCCAGCGCGCCCAGGCGCGGGTACTCGCCACTGCGTTCCAGGCAGGCTTGCCGCGCTTGTTCCATTGTGAGCATACTACCCAGCCGCAGCGAGTTATCGCTGTCCTGCACGGACGCCAGTCCTAACGCGCTGAGATCGACTGCGGCGAGGACATCCTCACGGGAGCCGCGTTGCAGCGCAGCGCCTCCGTAAAGCGGATATGTACCGGGCTGGGTGAGCAGCGCGGCCGCCTCGTCGAGCGTGGTGGGCTTGTGGATGGTTTTAAGGTTAAGTAGCAACGTAAACACTCCTTTTTTTCGAGCGAACAGCGAACGGTGATCAACGGTCAGGATTCAGCGAACAGTGAGCGGATCAGGCCGAGCCGCATACGCTACGGCTGTTTTGGCCCCATCCCCTGGTCCCTTCCAATGAATTGTTACAAATAACCTTTACTTGAGTCGGACTTCGGTGACCTCCACTTCGCTCGGGTAGTCGACGCGCCCGGAGTTATACAATTTTCCGATCAGCCTGTCCCTGCCTCTTGCTCACTCTCGGTCAGAACGGTGCTTTCCCCACTATCCCGGTAGCTGCCCCGTGCCGCACGGATGCGCCAGGACACAATATATTCGAGTTCTGTTGCCATCAGCTTCAACTCCTACGTTCATTTTACTCGGCAGTTCCAGGACACGACGCCATGTCCCGTTTTTCTGCCATCCACCTCCTTTGAGTTCGCCAACGGTATCCACGTGGGAAGGGGATACCGCCCGCAAGGCAGAGGAGTGGGGCCAACATGGCAAAGACGCTGGTCGCTGATCGCTAAAACTGCTCCAGGAAACGCAGATCGTTCTGCCAGAAATAGCGAATGTCCTGAATGCCGTGAATGAGCATGGTCATACGCTCCGGCCCCATGCCGAACGCGAAGCCGCTCCATTCCGCCGGATCGTAGCCGCCGTTTTGCAGCACGACCGGGTGCACCATGCCCGCCCCGGCGATCTCCAGCCAGCCGGTGTATTTGCACACCTGGCAGCCGTGCCCGCCGCACAACGCACACTCGACATCGACCTCGATGCTCGGCTCGGTGAACGGGAAATACGACGCGCGGAAGCGCACGCGCTTATCCGCGCCGAACAAGCCGCCGTGCGAACTCCGCGATGGTGCCTTTGAGATCGCTCATGCCGATGTTATGACCGACGGCCAGCCCTTCAACCTGGTTGAATTGAATCTCGCTGCGGGCTGAAATCTGCTCGTAGCGGTAGCACATGCCCGGCAGGATCACGCGGACGGGCTGCGTGCCGTTTTCGCCGTACTCGTGCATGGCCCGAATCTGGCCCGGGCTGGTATGCGTGCGCAAGATCACGCCCGGCGTCGTCGTGTGGAAGGTATCCCACATATCGCGCGCGGGGTGGTGGGGCGGGATATTCAGCAGGCTGAAGTTGGTATCGTCGTCTTCCACGTCACGGCTGCGGAAGACCTGAAAGCCCATATCCGCCCAGATCGCAAGAGATCATGCGCAGCGTTTGGGTCGTCGGGTGCAGGCTGCCGGTCGGGACGACGCGTCCCGGCAGGGTCACATCCAGCGCGCCCTCTTCGAGCGTGCGGGCCAGCTCGTGCTGCCGGATCAATTCGGCATGCGCGATGTACTGGTCGTTGAGCGCATTCTTGACGGTATTGGCGCGTTGGCCGAACGTCGCGCGCTGCTCGGCGGGCAGTTGGCCGGTCGAGCGCAGCATGAGCGTGACTTCGCCCTTCTTGCCGAGATAGCGCCGCTCCCACTCGGTGAGTGCGTCGCCGTCAGCGATTCCGTTTAGCTCACTTAATGCCCGCTGATAGATAGAGTCGAGTTGTTCCAGCATACGTATCCCCTTGTCGATGGCGGTGCCGGGCAGACGCGCGGTGTAATCGCCTGCGCACACCGGCCTATTGTTTCACAACCACCTCAAAAAACAAAAAATCCCGTCGCCGATCCCGGTTCGGATCAGGGACGAGATTGCACTCGCGGTACCACCCTGCTTAGCCCGCACACGCAGCGCACGGACTCGCTTCATTTCGCCTGCGGCGCACCCGGTTGGGGCGCGAGAGGCCGCCCTGCTAACGCCGGGCACGCGGAGCGGACTACTGGGCAGGATCGTGATCCCACCGTTCCCCCGTCAGCTCAGGAGCGAACTTCCGCGCGCGCTACCCGTCCGGGCTTGCAGTCATTGGCCCGTACTCCCTGGGAGCAGCCTGGGCGCGCGTACTATTCTCCGTCAGCGCCTTTGAGATGTGTAATTATAAGGACGATGGTAGCAAAGTGCGTCGCGCCTGTCAACAGAAAATAATACGGACTGCATAAATTTTCAAGCTGGATTTGATCTGGCCTTTATGGGAGTTTAATTTGACACGATCATAATAAGGCTATCAATCATCACGGATTTATCTTGGAGTACGAAGACATGATGCAGTCTATCAAGCAGTGGTTTACTCGTTCACAGAGCGGGCAGGGGTTGGTCGAATACGCGCTCATTCTGGCATTGGTTGGCACCGTGGGAACCGCGGGACTGGCCGTCGCCGGACCGGCTGTGCGCGATACGTTCGATAAGGTCGTGCAGAGCATGGGCGATCCCCAGCCGCAGACGCAGGATCAGCAGGATCCTCAAATTCAAGATCCGCAGGGTCCGCAGCAGGACGACGAAGAAGAAATCGCGGATCAGGATCAGGACGGCGTCCCGGACGATCAGGACAACTGTGTAGACGTAGCCAACGCCGACCAGAAGGACAGCGACGGCGACCAGACCGGCGACGTATGCGATTACAGCTATCTCGTCAACATTGGCGAAATTGTCTCCAAGTCCGACCACAGCGGTCGTATGTGGCAAGGCGAGTTTGGCGTGAGCACCAGCGGCAACATCTTCCGCGAGAAGACGAAAAAGAACATCAAAAACACCAGCGACGATCTCATCTTCCAGACGGTGGCTTCCACCGGGCACGGCAAGGACGGCACAGACCTGATCTGGACGCAGACCGGTCTGCCCAACGGCACCTACAATGTGCGCCTGTACTTCGTCGAATACGACAAGAATAAGGCGAGCGAATTCGGGATCACGGTGCAGGGTGTCGAGCGCGTGCGCTCGTTCCGGCCGATGGACTCCGGGTCATATACGGCGTCATATTCGACCATTGGCGAGCGTACAGGTGACAGACGGCACGCTCCAGGTGCGCCTGACCCCGATCGAGAATTATCCCAGCCTGGCCGGCGTGGAACTCAGCGGTCGCCCGTAGGCGGCACCACTTCACACACGTACGAAAACATCAGGGCGACCGCAAGGCCGCCCTGTATTGTTTTCCTCTAGCCTTCGTCGCTCGATTCGAGCAGTTCAAGCGGGTTAACGTCGGGACCATGCGCTTCAGTTCCCGGCGCGTTGATCTTCTGCACCGGGCGGCCTTTCGCCACCAGGAAGCGATCGAAGTCGCGCACGACGACCGCGTTCGGGAAGTACTGCTGCGCCTCGCGCGACGATGTCGCGCTCGCGGTAGCGCCGCGAGACGTGCGTCAGCAGCAGCGTTCCGACTCCGTGCTTCCGCCGCGAAACGCGCCGCCTGTCCCGCCGTCATGTGCCCGAACTGCGGTCGGCCATATCGGCGTCTTCGTCCAGATACGTCGCCTCGATGACCAGCGCGTGCGCGTTCGTTGCTACTGTCCCGCAGACCGTCCAGCGACGCGATGTCGCCGGTGAAGATCAGCCGCGCGCCGGGCAAATCCGGGCCGAGCACGTCGTCCGGCTGGATGATGCGCCCGTCCGCCAGCGTAATCGCTTCGCCGCGCACCAGCCGCGCGCGTTCCGGCCCGGCAGGGACGCCCAGCGCCTCCGCGCGCTCGACCAGAAACGGGCGGCGCGGCTTCTCCTGGAACACATAGCCGAAGCAGTCGCGGCCCGCGATGCGCCACCGGGAAGGCGGACACGTTGTAATCGGCGTCTTCCATCAACACGCCCGGCTTGATGTCGATCAGGTGCAGCGGCATCGGCGGCTGCGCACCGCGCAGCACCACGCCGAAAATCAGATCCTGCACGCGGTCCAAGCGCCCATCTGCCCGCCCCAGATTTCCAGCGCGTCGATGCTTTCCCAGCGCATGAAGGTCGACATCAGCCCGGCCAGCCCCAGGATGTGATCGAGGTGCCCATGCGTGATCAGGATGCGGTTCAGCCGTTTGAATCCGATCCCGCTCTTGAGAAGTTGGCGCTGCGTGCCTTCGCCGCAGTCGATCAGGTAACGGTGATTTTTGACCATCACCACCTGGGCCGATAGGCCCCGGTGAATGGATGGCGCGCTGGCAGATGTGCCCAAAAAGACGATTTCGAACATAGTGAGTGTCATGAGTTTCGATTATCCAAACGTGATAGTGACGCGCGCGCTCGTCCACCGTCGATCGGGCGGTTGAGAAAGGCGCGCACAACGGCGATATTGGTCAACAGGTGGGACGTGATCGCCTCCACCGTGACACGCTGTCCCCGGCAGACAGCGCCAGCGGCAGCATCAAGCTGGTCGGCCAGATGCCGGTCCACGGCGGCGCCGCTGTCGTGAAAGGCCAGCAGTTCGGTGACGGCCTGTTCCGCGACGACTTCCGAGGGCATCCCCTTGCGCCCCAGCACGCCGACCCCGCCGCGCCCGTTGCTGTATTCCAGCGCCAGGAACAGCCCCGCGCCCGGTGCTGATGCTGCGCGTGCGCACGCGGGCGAATATCGACATCGGTGTTCACGCGTGCCAGCAGGTTGATGGCCCGGTTGGCGATGCGCTGCGGGATGTGCGACGGCAGATTGCAGCTCGACCGCCGTGCCGATGACGCGCTCCAACCGCCCGCGCTCGCGCATAGTCGCGCCTGACAGCAGCGCGCCGCCCTTCCAGTGAGCGCGGTGATCGTGCCGCCGCCTTCGGGCATCAAGCCGTAGGTGTCCATATAAATTTCAAGCTGCGCGCCCAGGCCGAGCAGCACGGGCAAATACACGTCGCGCAGGTAATGGCCGGACGGGCTGTGCGGGACATGCGTCCCGCCGTAGACCGCCACGCGTCGATTGCCCTGCCGCCAAAGCCAGCGGCAGCAGCACCGTCTGCAAGACCAGCGTCGCCGCGCCCGCCGTGCCGACCGCCCAGGTATATTCACCGGGGTGCACCGCACCGCCCGGCATCGAACGTGATCGCGTCCGACCCAACCTCGACGCCCTCCGTCCCGGCGTCACACAGGGCGGCGGCCGCCCGCATAGCAGGTGACGTGCTGCGGCGCGCAGTCCGGGCGTTTTGCGCCCGGCGCGGATGTTCTCGACGCGCACGGGCGTGCCCGTGATGCAGCTCAGCGTCAGCGCCGTGCGGACGATCTGCCCGCCGCCTTCGCCCTGACTGCCGTCGAGAACCAGCATCGACTTGCTCACCGCTAGGACCCCGCCGCGCCGGACGCGCCCGAGTCGGCACTCGCGCCGCCGTCGCCACCGTCATCTGCCGGAGACACGACGAAATCGCCCAACCAAAGGCGATCGCCGTGCGGCTGGTAGTCGCGTGAGGGGTCGAGCACGTTGAGGTGCTGTTCCAGGATCGTGACCGTGCCGTTATACGCGCCCACCGTCAGCGCGTAGCTGCCCGGCGTGAGATTCTGGCTCAGCCACAGGTACGACACCTGGATGAAAATGTCTCGGTTGCGCAGCTCTTTGGGGATCACGTTAATCGTGTTGGACTCGGCCCACGGTTCGAGCAGCGGCACGGGCGGATCGTTTTGGGAATAGGCGAGCAGGTGGGCGAAAATCCCCAACCCGGGGGGCAGCGGGCCATCCACGCGCCAGTAGGTGACCAGCACGATCGGATCGCCGCCCGGCACGCGCTCGCCTTCGAACACGCGCGGATCGTACCCGGCAAACGTCAGGTTTTGTTCGAGCTGGACCGGCAGAGCCACCGGCGCGCTGTGGCCGTCGGAATCAGGGAAAAACGACACGGGCGAAAGGACCTGCCATTGGCCACCCGCGTCGCGCACGCGCTGTTCGACATCCAGCCGCACGACGCTGCCCTTGGGCAGCCCTTCGACCGGGATGGGCTGCGCGTCCGACAGCCATTCAGCGAGCTCTGGCGGCATCAAGGCAGGATCTCTGTCGCTGGCGAACGCCAGGCGCATCGGCGCGCCGGCGTTGATCAACACCAGACCGCTCTGGCAGTCCGCGTGCCGGATCAGCATATGGTGGCGGTGCTGCATCAGGCGCAGCATCTGGCGCGGTGACAGCCCGGTATCGCCGGGTGTATCTTTTCCCGCCGCGCAGACTTCGACCGGCAGCCCGTTCGGCGTGCGATCCAGGTAGGCGGCCAGATAGCCCAGGTTGGCATGATAGGCGGTGAAGACGGCGGCATCGTGCCGGTAATCGTTGAACAGATGCGCGCGCACGGCGACCACGTTTACCACCAGCATCACGACCAGGGCCGCCGCTGCCGTCTGCCACACCTGCGCCATACCGCGTCCGCGCAGCCAGTTCACCACGACCAGCACGCCGATGCCCGGCAGAATATACACGGCGGGCAGGGCGACGAGGTTGGCGGAAAAAGTCGGGGTAGTGCTGACCCAGGTATCCAGCAGCAGTCCGCCCGCCAGGCTCAGCAAAATCAGCATATACCGTGGCTCGCGCCAGCGCCGGATCGATACCGCCGCCCCTGTGATCAGCAGCAGCGCCGTGACCGGCCCCACCCATGGCAGGCGCGGCAGATTGGCGCTCGGCGACACATCGCCGTGCCAGATCACGCCGCTAATAGCGTGCAGCGCCCCGTCTACGACCGCTTTCACACTGTGCGGACGTTGAGACCACAGCACGTAAGGTTCGCTCAAGGGGGTGTCGCGCAGCGTCGAGATGAGGTAGGGCGTCCCGACGATGGTCGCGAGCACAATCACGAATACACTGAGACTCCATATCCGGCGCGAGAGCGGCTGGTGGGTCATGAGCAGGTGCACGAGGAATATCACGGCCAGCGGGGCCAGCAGCAGCGCGGTATAATGCAGATAGGCGCCGACGCCAAACAGCACTGCCATCAGCGCAAAAGTCCAGGTGCGGGGCGCTTTAAACGTCATCACCGGGCGGACGTTGAAACCCAGCGTCAGCAAGAGCAGCACCAACAGGATATAGGCGGGCATCAGCGACTGGGCGCTGACGCTGCGCGCCAACAGAATTGCCCTGAAGTTGACCGCGAACATCCCCAACGCGATCAGCGCGACCGGCACACCAAACAGCCGACGTGCCAGCGCATAGAGCAGCGCCGCCGCGAGCAGTCCGCCCCACAGCGGCAGCAGCCGGTAACCCAGCAGCCCGCCGCCCGTAAAATGAGTGCTCACAGTGGTCAGGACGGCGAATAACCCCGCGTGGCCCTGCCCATCCCCTACCTGATAATACACGGCGACTTCGCCCTGACGCACGGTCTGACTCATGCGAATATAGGCCAGTTCTTCATTACTGAAACCGGGTGGCAGTCGGGTCAGGTCCCAGACGCGCAGCAGCGCCGCCAACAGCAGCAGCAGCGTGACCAATGTGAGTTCAAGTCGTCGATTCAACGTTGATCCTTCATAGTGAGCGCCCTCATCCACACCCGGCCCCGTCGTGGATGCGAGCACCGAGTATGGCGCAATTGTAACACGCTCGCCGGAATTTGGATGCGTCGCGTGTAAGGCGGGAAATGGACTGCGATCGCAGCGGGGAAGTTCCTAATGCGCACCTGCCACGCGGTGGATGAGGTCTGTTTTGTGCTGTCCGCCTACCGCTCAGAGCTTGCGCCCGTGCAGGTAGCGCATGAGCAGGTCCTTGCGCACGAAGAAGAACACCGTCAGCGCGGCGAAGAAGCCCGCCAAATGGGCCAGATGGTTGACGCCTTGGATTTCCTGATCGCTTCGGATCAGCTCTAGCGAGGGCAGCGTGCTCTGCACGACGAACCAGATCAGCAGCAGCCACGCGGGCAGCGACACCGTCCAGCGCCAGAATTTCGCTTCGCGGTTCCACAGCAGACGCAGCGCCGCATACGGCAGGCGCAGCCCCAGCCCGATTCCCCACAGGCACATGACCGACGTGCCGGGAAACAGCAGCAGGTAGGCTCCCATCACACCCGCGATCGCGCCGCTCGCGCCGATGCCCGGCAAGGTATCCAGGCTTGGGGTAGCCAACACGCTGCCCACGTTGGCGACCATGCCCGACAACAGGTAAAACAGCAAAAAGCGCCACGATCCGCATGCATCCTCGACGCGGCGGCCAAACGCCCACAGGTACACCATATTCCCGAACAGGTGCCAGAAATCGGCGTGCATGAAGATGGACGTCAGCGTCGCAAAAGCCGCTACCCCGCCGCCGCTGCGAATCGCTTTTTCGCTGAAGCCGTAGGTGTTGATCTTGTTGACGTAGGCGTCAAAGTTGGTGGTGACGCCGATCCCGCCGCCCTGGGTGCTTTGGTAGAGGTCGGGCGCGGTCCACAGCACGAAGATCAGCGTGTTGAGCGTGATCAGACCGAGTGTCGCCCAGGGGATCGTCCGGTAGCGCACGAGTCCTGAGTCGTTGACAGGCATCGGGAACAGCAGTGTCGCGAAGAACAGGATCAGCAAAAAATAGGCGAGGATGAAGATCAGCAAACACATCGGCGCGGGCCTCGTTCTCAGCGGGGGGCGACTCCGCGCCCCGTGTCCAGGTTACCAGGGCAGGTAGGGCGGCTTGTGGGTGAAAACCCAGTCCAGCGACTGGTTCAGCACCAGCACCAGGGCCAGTACGAGCAGCAGGCCGCCCGCCAATCCCAACGCCGCCCGCGCTCCAGATGCCAGGAGCGGCAGGCTGCTCGGGTCTTGCAGGGCGCGACCGGGCGCGCGCACCAGCGGTTCGCCCGGCTCGGGTTGGGGCGGGGTCGGCGGAATCTCGCCGCCCAGCCATCCGGCGACCGGGTCCTGCTGTGGCGAGGACGTGGCCGTGATCAGCAGGTAGCCGCCCACCAAACTCAGCACGATACCGACCCAGTGGCGCAACCCCATATGCAGCAGACTCAGGCGCGCGTCCTGCCAGCCCAAGAACAGATACAGCAAGACAATTCCCAAGGTCTCACGCACGGCCAGCCACACGCTGCCGCGCTCGCGGTCGGTCAGCACGGGGACGAAAGTATCCAGGCGTTTGTTGGCTTCCTTCCCGGCTTTGGAGCGCGTGCCCAGGCTGGCGGCTTGATCGTACACCTGCTGCGCGTCGCGGGGCCGCCCGCTTTCTTCGAGCAGATCGCCCAGCTTGACCAGAATCGGCTGGCTGGTGGGGTGTGTGGCGGCGGCGCGCTCCAAGAATGGAATGGCCTGGTCCATCTGGTACCGTCCGGCGTAGAACTCGGCGATCTTGACGATGAGCTGGTCATCCGAGTCAGGTTGTGCGACGAGGCGCTCGCGCACGGCGTTGGCCGCGTCGTAATCGCCAACGCGTTCCGCCATGTCGATTGCGGTCAGGTAGACGGTGGGTACGGCGCTGCGCGCGTCGATGGCGCGCTGGACCAGCTCGCGGGCGTCGTCGCGGTAGCCGAGCTGCCACAGGTGCCCGGCCGCATTGCGCAGCGCGATCTCGTGATCGACACGAATTTGCAGCACTTCGATCCACTGTGCAACAGCCTGCTCGATGTCGCCCGCCTCGCGGTAAATCTCGCCCCGGTCCATTAAGTAGGCGATGCGATCGCGTTCCTGCGGCGTGACGGGTTTGGCGACGGTGTACGGCACCAGCGGGCGGATCACCGAGTGGGGCGCTTCCGCCGCGGGAACAACTGCCGCTGGAGGAATTGCAGGGCTGGGCGCGGGCTGGTCCGGTGACGGGCCGCCCAGCCGGTCGCGCAGACGGCGGGCCTGGGCGTTGTCCGGATTGATGCGCAGTGCGCGCTCCAGGTATTCGATCCGCGTGGCGCGGTCGGACGTGGTCCGGGTGAGCCACAACCACGCCATGTCGTTGTGCGGATCGCCTTCAAGAGACTCGAGCAGCAGCGCACGTCCGCGCACGGGGTCGTTCTGGTCTCGGATGGCGATCACGCCCTGCCGGTAGAGTGTTTTGGCGTCCATGCGCTTCTTACGGCTCGGTCACGCTGCAAATGTCTGTACGTGCGGGGTACGCTGGTTTGCACTATAGCATTTTTCGCTCCTGGCGCAAGGACGGGCGGCCAAAAGAACAACCTACTGAGGATCACAGAGAAGAAGCAAGAGAAACACACAGAAAAATGGGGAACTACGGTGATTTTGCCTCTGCGTCCTCCTGATCACCTCTGTGCTCTCCGTGGCTAGCTTTTATGGCGTCGCGCCCGCCCACAAGAGTCCCTTGCCAGCCGCCGACCCGCTGTGTATACTAGCACCTCACTACACGGGGTGTGGCGCAGTTGGATAGCGCGCTGCGTTTGGGACGCAGAGGTCCCCGGTTCAAGTCCGGGCACCCCGACTTTATAAAATGCTTCCGCGCTACTGTGCGCAACTCCTGGCCCACCCTTACGTATAGTATTCGGGTGGGCGTAGTGTTTCCGCGCCCACGTCGGTTCTCACCCGCCTTTCGATCCCATTCTTCTATGCTTGAGCGAACTACCTATCACTCGCAGCCAGGACCAAAGGCCAGTTTGTGTCGAGGAGACAACACACTATGACGAATCCGAATGGCAATTACTACGTCGTGCGCACCGAAGACCTGCGCAAAGACCTGCGTATGGGCGAGGTCGTCGTTCACGCGGTGCGTGGGGTGACGTTCCAGGTCACGCGCGGCGAATTCATGGGAATCATCGGACCATCCGGCAGCGGGAAATCGACCCTGCTCGGCTTGATCGGTGGGCTGGACAGCCCAACCGGCGGGCGCGTCTTCATCGACAACGAAGACATCACCAACCTCAACGAGCGCGCCCTGACGCGCGTCCGTAACGAGAAAATCGGGTTTGTGTTCCAGTTCTTCAACCTGGTCCCCACGCTGACGGCGCTCGAAAATGTCGCGCTGCCGATCCAGTTCGCACGTAAGCGCCAGTTCAACCCCAACAAGCGCGCCAAAGAGCTGCTAAATATGCTCGGTCTGGGCGATCGCATGGGGCACCGGCCCTCGCAGCTTTCGGGCGGGCAGCAGCAGCGTGTTGCGCTGGCGCGCGCTCTGGCTAACGAGCCGCCCCTGCTGTTGTGCGACGAGCCGACCGGTAACCTGGACACGGAATCGAGCGAAGTGGTGATGAAAGCCCTGCGCGAAGTGCAGGCCAAGACCGGGACGACGGTCGTCATCGTCACGCACGACATGGACGTCGCCTCGCAGTGCGACCGCGTGATCTCGCTCATCGATGGGCAGGTCGCCAAGGACATCGACGCACGCTCGACCGCGCAGCTCTCCGCCATTCGCATGTTGAAAGACAAGCGCTCGACCGGCGAACTCCAGACCGTCGGCGCGGACTAGGGGGCCAGCATGCTAGAAAAACTCAACTTCTACACGCGCCATTCGATCAACGATCTGCGCGTCAACGGGCAGCGGACGCTGTTCGCGTTGCTGTGCATCGCGGCGGGCGTCGCGGCGATCGTCAGCCTGCAAACGCTCGGCGTCATGATCCAGGACACGCTGACTGGCAGCATCCAGGAAAGCAATCGCGGCGATATTCGCCTGTCTCCCAGCCCGGGTAATGACGTTTCGGAAGCCGTCAAACAGCGCGGGATCGACGAAGGAGTCGTGACCGAGGGCAGCCTGTTCTCGACGCAGACGTTTTCGCTGAGCGGCATCGGCACGATGCGCACCTGGTTTAGCAGCAATTACCCCGGGTCCGAGATCACCTACCGGCAAGCGGTGAACGATGTCAGCGCTGGCCTGTCGATCAACATCCCGTCCCGCGACACCAGCAAAACCTTTGTGATGCCCTACATCATCGACGCCAAAGTGTATCCCTTCTATGGCGTGCGCAAGACCGAAAACGGTACACCGCTCAACGAAGTGCTCCAGGGGCCGAACGACATCGTGCTCAGCCGCAATCTGGCCGACGATCTCGGCGCGGAAGTGGGGGACACGGTCAGTCTGAGCGGCGCGTCAGAAGACTTCGTGCTGCGCGGCATCGTGCCGACCGCGGAAGAGAGCGGCTTCGACAATATCCAGGGATCGCTGTTCGGTTACTACTATATCGATCTCAGCGCGGTGAGCCTCTTCAGCAATATGACCCAGGCCGCCGACGTGATCTACGTCAAGCTGCCGGCTGGCACGGATGTGGGTGCCGTCAAAGATCGCTTTGAGCAGCGCTTCCCCTACCTGAGCGACACGACCACCACCGACCTCAAAGATCAGAACTCGCAGATCTCCGATGCGGTGACGCAGCTCGTCACGGTGATGGGACTGGTATCGCTGCTGATCGGTGGGATCGGGATCGTCAACACGATGCTGGTCATCGTCAGCCGCCGCACGACGGAAGTCGCCGTGCTCAAGACGATCGGGTTGGAAGCCGAACAGGTGACTGTGTTGTTCCTGGTCGAAGCGGTCTTGATGGGGATCTTCGGCAGCATCCTGGGGATTGTGCTCGGCTGGGTAGCGGCATATGCCATCAAGGGTGTGGCTGAGAACTTCCTGGCCCAAACGCTGACCTTCCGCATCACGCTCGCGCCACCGGTGACCGGGTTCATCGTGGGCGTGCTGGTGACGACGATCTTCGGTTTCTTGCCGACGCTGGCCGCCGGTCAGGTGCGGCCCAATCTGGTGCTGCGCCCATCTGACACGGTCGTACCGAAGGCCGGACGTGCGCGCTCGTTTGCGGCGCTGCTGTTCGTCATGCTGGCGATCAGTCTGGTCGCGCAGCCCCTGATCAATAACTTGCTGTCGGACACCACGATTCGGGGCGCGGCGGCGGGTGTGGGCGGATTCCTCGGCCTGTTGATGGGCCTGACGCTACTGGCCGGTGGGCTGTTCGGCGGCTGGACGCATCACAAACTGTGGCGGCGCATCCTGCGCTGGCTGCTGATGGTGCCCGGCCTGCCCATCCTGGGCGCGTTGTTTGGCCTGGGTGTGCCCGCGCTGTTGATTCTGTTCGCGTCGTTCATCACGGTCGGCGTGTTGTACGTCGTGCTGTGGGTCCTGATCTGGTTGGTCGGGCGCTTCTTCCCGGCGTGGCGCATGGTCGACCTGCGGATCGCGCTGCGTTCTATGCTGGCGGCTAAAGGCCGTAACGCCTCCACGCTGCTGGCGCTCGTGATCGGCGTGTTCACGCTCAGCCTGATCACCATGCTGGCCGGGACGATCACCAAACGCTTCGAGCAGATTCTTCAGAACGAAGTCGGCGGCAACGTGATCGTCTTTGCCGCCGGTCAGAACGACACGCTGGCCAAAGTCAACGGTGTGCTGGACGGTATCCCCGGCGTGGAAAGCTACTCGTCAGTGGGAACCTACGACGCCAATTTCTCATATATCACCGACACCACCACCGGCGATCAGTTGAACATGGACGATCTGAAAGCGACGGCCAAAGCCAATGGTGGCGTCTCGAACAACACTGAGGAAGACCTGAGCTGGATCCTGGCCGGGATCGACGCCCGCGGCGTGGACTCCAACCTGCCCGATGTGGCCTTCTACGCGGGCCGCCAGCTTACTCCGGCCGATACCGGTCCCTGGGACCCGGCTAACGGCAACTATCCGCCCATCGTGATCTCGGCGTACCCGATTACGATCAAGGCCGGGATCAAAGTCGGCGACCTGATCACCTATGAACTGAAGAACCAGAATAACGGGGCCACCGCCCTGGTACCTGGCGCGCAGCAAAAGGAAACCATGACATTCGAGATCGTGGGCATGGTGGATCGCACCGGAAACCAGGTTTCAGTGAATTTCGGCTCGTTGAACTACGCGCCCAAGAATTCGTTCCCCGCCGACACGCCACCCGACACGGTGAGCGCGATCGTCCAGGTGGACGAAGCCAGCATCCGCGATCTGCGCCAGCAGATGAACCAGATTCCGGGTGTGTTCGTGCTGGAAACCAAGATGCTCAACGACCTGATCAACAGCGTGATCAAGCAGTTCACGTCCTTCCCGATTTTGGTCGCGGGTCTGTCGCTGGTCGTGGGCGGTATCGTGATCGCCAACTCCGTCGCGCTCTCGACCTTGGAGCGGCGGCGCGAGATCGCCGTGATGAAGGCTGTCGGCTTGCAGCGCGAGCGCGTGCTCGGCATGCTGCTGCTCGAATATGGCCTGATGGGCATCATCGGCGGCTTGATCGGAGTCGGGCTGGGCGGCATCGGGCTGTTGTATATGCTCGTGAAGTCGTTCGGCGGCGAGTTGGGGCGCAGCATCCCCTACGCGACCGCCTTCGAGCTGATGTTGCTGTGCGTGGGCATCGCCCTGGCGGCGGCCATCCTGACGGCGTGGAACGCGTCCGGCGAAAAGCCGCTCAACGTGCTGCGCTACGAATAGCGCGACCCGTTCGGGTTTGGGGGATTTTTTCAGGGGCTGCGCCGGGTGCGCGGCCCCTGTGTTTTGGGGAAACATCGCAGTCCTTCTCGCCCAATTCGCCCTTTGCCACTGCCTTACGCCGTGCTATAATGCGCCCCACGATGGACGACCTCACCTGGATGCGCCTGGCGTTGGACGAAGCGCGCCGCGCGCTGGAACATGCAGACGTTCCGATTGGCGCAGTAGCTGTGCGGGATGGCGAAGTCATCGCGCGGGCGCACAACCGGCGCGAGATCGACGGCGACGCGACGGCTCATGCCGAGTTGCTCGCCATTCGAGAAGCATCAGCCAGGATCGGCCATTGGCGGCTCGAAAACGTGACGTTGTATTGCACATTGGAGCCGTGCGCGATGTGCGCAGGGGCGATGGTGTTGGCGCGGCTGCCGCGCCTGGTCTACGCCGCACCCGATCCCAAAGCGGGGGCTGGCGGCAGCATTATGGACCTGCTCGCCCATCCCCAGCTCAATCACCGGGTCGCGGTGACGAGTGGCGTGTTGGCCGAGGAATCGGCGGCGCTCATCAAGGGATTTTTCGCGGCGCTGCGCGCGGAAGGTCAAAAGTAACAACCGCATAATCCAATACGGAGGGGTGCCAGAGTGGTTGAATGGGACGGTCTCGAAAACCGTTGTGGTGCTTGTCGCCACCGTGGGTTCGAATCCCACCCCCTCCGCCAATGTTGTTCTGAATGGTCCCACGTCAATGCGTGGGCGTTCTTCCCCCCATCCAGTGATTCCCAGGGTAGAAGCCATGAATCGTGATGAAGTCCGCCTCAAGATACGCGCGTTCGTCCTGTCCGATATGATCCGGATGCCGAACTATCCCCTGCAAGACGACGAGCCGTTAATCACCGGCGGGCTGGTCGATTCGTTCTCTTTGGCGTTATTTGGCGTGTTCGTGGACGAGCACTTCGGCCTGTATATCCCCGATCCCGATCTCACGGTCGAAAATCTCGACACCCTGAACCAGATGGTCGACCGGGTGATGCGCGACCTCGCCTGAGCGCCACACCAGCCCTGCTATGCTGGGCGGTAGGAGGTGTGAGCATGCGACGGGCCATACTACTGACGCTGACCGGGCTGCTTGTGGTCGGACTGCTGACCGCGTGGTCCGCTGACCGGCAACCCACGCAGGCTCAGCCTGCCGGGCAGAACCGGGCGGCCCAATCCACCGCCACACTCTTCGATCAGCCGCGCGCGGTCGATCTCCCGGTCCAGCAAACGAGTACTCCCACACCGGGCGAGCCGGAAAAGCAAACGGTGCGCATCTGGTGGCCCGACGAGCTATACCCACAGCACGCGGGGTCGACCCTCGACATTTTGAACGCGCAGTTTGATGGCTTCCAGATTACGTATTCCACGTACGATCTCGACATGCGGCGCAAGCGGACCAACGGCCTGGGCGGGATACTCTCGACGCTGCGTGCGGCGCAGCCGGTCGCACCGGGGGCGCTACCCGACCTCACCTTGATGCGCCGCTCGGACATGGTGACGGCGGCCAACGAAGGCTTGATCTTCCCGATTACAGACTGGGTGCCCGCCGACCTCGTTGGCACGAATTTGCTGCCCGGTGCGCAGGCGCTGGGCGAGATCGACGGCGTGCTGTACGGTGTGCCCTATGCCATCGACCTGTACCACATTGTGTACCGCCTGTCGGCATACGAGCAGGCCCCGGTGTCATTCGCGGATGTGCTGGCGGAAAAGGCGCATTACCTGTTCCCGGTCGGCACGACGCCGGTGAGCTGGACGGTACTGCTGCAATACCGGGGCGCGGGCGGTCGTCTGGTCGACGACAACGGCGCGCCAACGCTCGATCTCGCGCCGCTGCTGGCGGTGCTGGATTATTATGCACAGGGACTTGCGCAGGGTATTTTTAGCCCGGACATGCTTGATTACACGCGCTACGAGGACTTGTGGTCGCAGTTCAATACCGGCGAAGCGGATATGATCGGCGTCAGCGCGTGGAGCTATCTCGCCCATGATGAAGACCTATCGAGCGTGGGTTTTGGCACGGTTCCCACGCTGGATGGCGAGCCAATCACCGCGCTGGATGGCTGGCTGTGGGTGCTGACGACGCAAAATCCGGAACACCAACAACGCGCATTGGCTTTTCTGTCGTGGATGATGCGCATCAGCCCGCAGAGTTTGTACACAGAAAGTCTGGGCGTGCTGCCGTCCCAGGTGCGCGCGCTGCGTCTGTGGGACAACGAGGCTTACGCGACGTTTGCGCGCACGCTGGCCGATTCCGCCGTGATCATCCCCGAAGCGCAGCGCAATAACAGCGCGGCGCTGGCTCTGCAACAAGCCATTATCGACGTGTTGAACGGCACCCCGCCTGAGACGGCTGGCGATGCGGCGTTGGCCCGGTTGGCCAGCGGCTGACGCGCCGGGCGTGACCGGCCACGTGGTATTCCAATGACACAAACGGGCAGCCAAAAGGCCGCCCGCTTTTTTTGCATAGAAAATGCCTGTTGCTGGTTACTGGGCCGCGAGCGCGGCGGCGGCATCCCACACGCGCGTGGTGTTATCCTGCCCGCTGCTGACTAGCCGCGCACCATCCGCTGACCAGGTGAGCGCCAGCACTTCGTTGACGTGGCCCTCGAGGACCACGATCTGAGCGCCGCTGGCGGCATCCCACAGACGCACGGTCCCATCGCGGCCCCCGGTGGCGAGTATTGTCCCATCCGGTGACCACGCCAGCACGGTGACGCGTCCGTCGTGCCCTTTGAGCACTTGGCCTTTACCCGGCGTGCCATCCTCGGCGACCGGCCAGATCGCGGCGGTGCCATCCCAACTGGCGGTGGCGATCTGCGTGCCGTCCGGCGACCACGCGAGATCGGTCAGGCTGTCGGTGTGGGCGTCATAGATACCGGCCAACCGCCCGTTGTCGGATTCCCACACTTTCGCGGTCAGGTCCGCGCTGGCGCTGGCGATCCAGGTTCCATTCGGTGACCACGCGGCGGCGGTAACGCTGCCCGTGTGCGCGTTTTGCTCGCGCTGGACGATGACCGAGAACATATCACTGTTGAGTTGGGCTTCGATCTGGGCCAGACCGGCCTCGTCCAGGGCCGGAGTGATCGTGAAATCGCCGTTGCTCAGACGATCGAGCCAGGCGGGGTCCTGGGTGTGGAAGCGATCCGCGATGGCCGCGTCATCCAGCACGCTGATGTCCGAAATTGTGGCTTCGTTTTGGGGCGTCAGCGTGTAGGCGAAGACTTCGGTTTTGACGCGACGCGTTTCTTTGATGGTCGTGGAGCCGACCGGCACGCTGAACGCCACCTCTAACGCCCCCGGTTTTTGCAGCGTATCGCGCAGCAAGGTGATGAGCGGAGCGTCTTCGCGCGCGTTGAAATCGCTGATGATCTGGTTGGCGGTGTCGCGGTGATCGAGCTTGTAGAGGAAAATTAGGTCTTGCAGCAGGCCGATCAGATGCTTGAGATCGGCTTGACTCAGCGCGGCCACGTCCGGATCGACCGTCCCGTCGACATCCAGACCGAGCGTATACGGCAGATCGCCCAGCGCGGTGGCGACGTCATTGAGATGCCAGCCGGGCAGGTCGCTGATCACGTTGTCCGCGCTGTCAAGCTGTTGCAACATTCCCACCAGGGCGCTGTCGGCCAGGGCGTTGAGCAGCGCGATCCGGTTCTCGTTGTCGAGCGCGGCTAGGTCGCTGTTCAGCGTTCGTCTGCCGTGGAAATCGTCAGCGTGTAGTCCAGCGGGCGCAGGCGCTGCACCAACCGGATCAGGTCGGCGTCATCGCGGGCGTTGATTTCGGTCACGGTCGCCGACGCATCGTCTAGTTGTTGGAGCGCCGCCAAAAAGTCTTTATCGGCCAGCTTAGCGGCGATGGCTTCCTGGTTGTCCACACCAAAAGACACTGTGTAATCGCCTTGCAGCCCGGCCAGCGTGGCGATGAAGTCGTCCCCGGTCGGGACGGTGGTGGTTTCGCCGTCGTTGGTGATCACGATCACGATTTCGTCGCGGCGCAGGCTGCGTACGGTTTGCAGCAGGTCGGCGTCGTCGCGCGCGTTGATCTGCGCGATCACCGTCTGCGCGGCATCCAGAGAGTCGACCAGGGCTAACGTGTCCGGATCATTCAAAACGCGCGCGAGCTGCAAGCGCCGTTCCGGCGTCAGGGCGGCGATATCGGCGTCCAGGTCGGAATCGCTGCTGGTGATCGCCACCGCGTAGGGCGTGCGGCTAAGGGCCAGCAGGTGCGCCACAAAGGTGGGATCGTCAAAGGTGATGGTCACGCGGTAAGAGGTATCTTTCAGGCGTTCGACGAGGCCGGTCTGCGGCTCGGCATCGAGCGCTTTCAGGACGGTTTCGGCATAGGTCAGATCGCTGATGGTGTCGAAGATGGAGGTGTCGGCCAGTTGGAGCAGCACCGAGGCGACGCGCGAGGAGCCAAGCACGGCGATCGGCGCACCGCTGGCGGCATCCCATTCGCGCAGGGTGTTATCGGCGCTGCCAGAAATCAGGCGCGTGCCGTCCGGTGACCACCTCACCGCCAGCACCCAATCAGCCGCACCGGTAAACGTGGTGAGCAGCTTGCCGTCGGCCGGTGACCAGACGCGCAGGGTGTCATCCAGTCCCGCGCTGGCCAGGCGCGACCCATCGGGCGACCAGGCCAGGGAACGCACCGCCGCGGTGTGTCCATCCAGAGATCGGATCGGCTCCAGTTCGGCGGAATACAGCCAGATGCGTTTGCCGCTGGCGATGGCGATCTGCGTGCCATCCGGGCTGTAGGCGGCGGCGCGCGTATCGGGCATAGTAAGGCGCAGCAGCTCGTAAGGCGAGGATGCGCTCCCATCGGCTGATGGGGCCCCGTTCGCTGCCGGGGCCGGGGTTGCGGCACGCGGCGCGCTGCCATTTGAATTGCCATCGCCGCCGCAGCCCGCCAACGCGGTTACTGCGAGCACAACCGCCAGCATCCAGGCGACCCAGGCCGCCCGCGTGGTCGTCTCACGTCCAGTTATCATCGTCACCTGTCCTGTCGTGCGGTACATTCACCATCTGCCCGCCAATAATAGCACAGCTTTCGGACAGGTGGTTATTGGAGAGGAAATTTCGTTTTAGGCATTTTTCACCGTCAGCGGGGAGGAAGTTGTAGAGTGGATGCCGAAAGAGGCTTTTGGGATCATCTCGACCGGCTGATGGCCGGAAGTAACGTGGTGATCGACCGTCCAAAGGGCAGCGCCCATCCGCGTTACCCGGACCACATTTACCCGCTGGATTACGGTTACCTGGACGGCACGACGGCGGGCGATGGGGCCGGGATCGACGTGTGGATCGGGTCAGAGCCACGCGAAGCGCGCGCGGGCGCGATTTTATGCACGGTCGACCTGCTCAAGCGCGATGTCGAGATCAAGCTGTTGATCGGCTGCACGCTGGATGATCAGCGGGCGATTCTCGCGTTCACCAATGGGGACAACATGCAGGCCCTGATCGTCCCGCGCCCGGAGTGAGCGCGGGCGTTATCTGCCGGGATCGTCGGGACGGTGATAGCGCCGCCGCCGCACGACGGGATCGATCAGATCGCCCGCGCTGCGCAGCGTGGGTCCGGCATCAGGGGGCTTCGCGGCGCTGTCACGCGGATCGGGTGCGTCCTCCTGGACGTTCGGCTCATCGAGCGGGATATGCTCGAGCGTCGGCTCGGCGGGAGCGGTGTATAAGGTCGGCGCGTCCGAGGCGAAAGTCGCGCCGGGGGATGGGTCGGGTGAGGCGCTGGACGCGCCCGGCTCGTACAACCGGACCACTACCGGGTGGCTCGATCCCGCCATCAGGCCGATCGCGGCATGCCGCTCCAGACGGCGCGCGATCAGGTCTTCGACCATATCGAGCGTCATCAGCAGGCGCTCGCGGTCCCAGGGATGCAGCCGCCCGAATTGGTCACGCACGGAGCGCCGCACGTCGCGCACGATCAGCGCCTGGAAATCGTGGAGATGATCGCGCTGGCGCAGCCACTCGTAATACTGCGGCGCGCAGTACACCGGGCTGAAGGCCAGTTCCACGCCGACTTCGAGATCGGCCAGCGGGCCCTCGACCAGCACATCTTCGATCACGGTATGGGCGGCGACCGTCGTGAAATCGACATAATCGCGCACGCGCGCGCCCCACAGCCAGGGCACGATCACCGGCCCCGGACCGACAAATTCGAGCACGGTTCCGTCGCGGTCTTCCAACACGCCGAACGCGTGACGCGGCAGCTCGACGCGCCAGCGCCGGGTCGCCGGGGACAGCCCATACCACGCTATCACGCCCAGCCCGCCCAGGATCAGCGCCATGGCCAGACCGGTGATGCAGGCCGCGCTCGCCGTCATGGCCATCCCGGCCAGCAGCAGCCCGCCCACAACCAGCGGAGCGCTGCCCAGCGCCAGCCCTTGCAACACGCCGCGTCCCCACCAGCGCAGGCTGTCGGAGCGGACCGCTCCGCGCTGGACTTCGCTGGTCCGGGCGCGGCGCGCCACTGGCGGTCTCAGGTTGCCCGACACGCGCGCGGGCGGCGGTGCTGCTGCCATCACCCGGCCAGGGATCGGGGTAGGAATGCGTGGGTCTGGCTCGTAGGCTTGTTGGTATGGACGCGCGCGATTGGCGGCGCGCGGTGATCGCTGGTAGGTCATGCCACTGAGTGTCTTTTCTAGCGAGCAGGCTCGATCGGTTGTCGGACCTCAGTATACCACCCTCTGCGTTTCATAACCGTACGCGCTGCAGCGCTTTCATGCGGGCTGTGAACTGCGATCCGGCATACTCCACGACGTCGGCCATATCCAGGCCAAACGGAATCTCAGGCAGAAACATCGTGAACAGGTCGGAGAAGATTCCGGCGGCCAGTGGGAACAGCGCGTTGATCCGCGCGTCGATCACATCCCACAGCGCGGGGTCCTCGTACAAAAAACGCTGAAGCAGGTGCAGCCCAAACGCGATATGCCGGGCTTCGTCCTGTTGGACCAGCTCTAATCCGTGCAGTAGACCCGGCATCAAGCCCTGACCCTGCAGCGCGTTGAAAATGCCATAATAGCCGGTCTCGGCCAGTGTGCCCTCGATGATCATGTGGTAGGTGACGACCGCTTCGGCCTGCGCCCGGCGCGAGCTGTCGGTGAGCAGGCGGTCCAACGCCCCGGCCAGTTCGTGATCAAACAGCAGGTGGTAATTATCGCCCGCGATGGCGCTTAATTCGGGCACGTCGATCACGATCTGTTCGAGCACGTCCGCGAAGAATTCGATGTGTTTGCTTTCCTCGAACAACTGCGCCGTGAGGAACATTTCTTCTTCCAGGTGACCGCCATCACGCCGCAGCGCGATCAACAGCGGGGCCAGATCGTGCGTGACGTAGGTTTCGCCGCCCAGGAACAACGTCAGCGCGCGTCGGACCAGTTCATGTTCCGGGCCGGTCATCGCGTCCCAGTCGCGCCGGTCCTGATCGTAGCGGATGTCTTGCGGGTCCCACATCAACCGTTTGGCTTTGTGATAGTCGCGCAGAGGTGATGAGTTCGCGGTTCAGGCGCACGGGCTTCTCTCCCATAGATGGCGGTATGACTGTGGGGATTTTACGGGCAATCCGGATGCGCGGCAAGAGGCGCTGGAGAACCGGACACGACCAGAACCACCCATGCAAACACCTGTGCGGCCCGTCCGCAACCGGGTATAATACCGCAGATGCGGAGGCGGCTGTGGGGGTCGCCAGGAGCGTTTGAGGAAATGGTATGCCGGTCCCGTATTGTCATATTTGCCAGCAAAACGAGCTTGAAAAACGCCAGTATGGTGACGCGTCGTTAGCGCAGGGCGATTACTGCCCGGTCTGTCACCGGCCCACCTGCCGGTTCCATATGAGTCGGGTGCGCTGGCGTTGGCGCGACACCGGTCGCGTGGACAGCGCCATGATCTGCCGCGACTGCAAGAACGCCTACCGTCACCGCGAGTGGGATCCTCATAACCGCGATTGGATTAGCTAACAGCGCGCCGCTCGGCGCGATTCGCATTTCCCCCGGTTGCAGCCTGTCACCACAACAAGTAAGGGGCGGTTCGTGTGAGCCGCCCCCAAAGTCCGTACGCCAGGGAAGAGAGAAATTACAGGTCAGGCTGCGCTGCTTTGCGCATCCGGCACGACCGGCTGCGGCACAACCTGTTCGGGTACTGGGATGGTCTGGAAGTCCAAACCGCTGCCGTTCTGGTCCATGAAGTCACGCAGGAACGGGTGCGCTTGCAGGAACTGCTCCAACGGGAGCATGGCATCGCCGCGGTTGCCCGGTTGAGCCTGCTGGTTGTTGTTGGGGTTGGTATTCTGCCCGTTGTTTGGCCCAAAGTAGAACCAGTGACCGTCGGGCATGTTGTTCATGCCGCCGCCCATGCCCGGGCCGAAGAACCCGTAGGGCATCTGCATCTGATTGGTGGCACGCGGGCCGAGTGTGACCTTGACCTCGATCGTGTCACTGCCACGCAGCACGCTGAAGGTAACCTCGTCGCCTTCTTGATAGGCGGCCAGACGTTCGGCCAGCGTGTGCTGCTGATCGACCGCGTCACCGTCCACCGAGACGATGATGTCGTTCGCCTGGAGACCGGCCGCTTCAGCCGGCGTACCGGGATAGACTTCGACGATCTCCGCGCCATCTTGCACGCTCAAGCCTTCATCCTGCGCGACCTGCGGCGTCAGGGTGCGGAAGCGCACACCCAATTGCGTCGGCTGTCCGGCGACCATGCCGCCGAAACCGAGACCGGGCATATTGTCGGTGCCATTGCCGTTATCGTACATGGGCATCGTTAGCGTGACATCCACGTCCATCTGCTGGCCGTCGCGCTCGATGGTGAATGTCACGGGTTGGTCGCTGTTGAAGTTGAAGAGATCCAGCAAGCCGCGCGGCATGAGATCGGTGGTCTGGTCGAGCTTGTTGCCGTTGATGGCCACGATCTTATCACCAGCCTGCAGATCCGTACCGGCGAACGGTAAATCGGCTGCGATTGAGTTGATGAGCAATGTTCCGTCGCTTTGCCAGGTCGCGTTCAAGCCCATGAGGTTGAGCATACCCGTGAAGGGTTGGCGATTGGTGCGGCCATTGCCATTACCGGGGCGATTGCCGTTATTATTGTTGTTGGCCGGAGGCTGAATCTGGGTCATCGGGGACGCCGGGGTCTCGGCCAGCGTTACGGACACGTCGCGGGCTTCGCCGCGCCATTCCAAGGTCAGCGAGACTTCGTCGCCGGGAGCGTGGCTCTGGATCATCTGCACCAGATCGCTAGCTGAGGCCACTTCTTGCCCGTCGACCGCCACGATCAGATCGCCAATGTAAATACCGGCTTCGTCAGCGGGCGAGCCGGGGTCAACTTCCCACACCATGACCGCGTCGTTCGTGTCACGAATATGCACACCCAGGTACGCCGTCTGGTCGGTCTGAGCCGACGTTGTGCCCGAGGGGGTGTTGTTAGATGCGCCCACGGTCAGCACGCCCCACCCGGCGACCGTGATCGCTACGGCACATAGTATCACCAGCATGCGCTTCAGATTTACCATTGTCCAATACCTCCATCCACCATTATCACCGGTTAGGGCGGCTGCTGCGCAATCGTGCAGCAGACTCGCGCACACGGCGCGCTCGCGCCGCTGTCTTGTTTATCAACCCAATCATCACTATCGCTCGAATTTGTAAAATAAGTGTAATCTTATGCTTAGAAGCCGCTTAGAAAATAGTGCGCGACGCAGCTTGCGCCAGGATGGGATAAGGCGATGAATCCTTTCGATCGGTTCCGACGCGTGTGGCCGGTGTTGTTCGCAGCGGCGCTGCTGCTGCCGGCGCTGGCTTGTGTGCTGCCAGCTTGGGTGCATCCGAACACCATGTCCTCACAGGGCATGCTCGACATCACGATTGACTACGTGGGCGTGTGGTACCGCGACACGTTCAACTATTCCCCTGATGCGCCGAACATCCGGCATTTCGTGCTGGTCGTGCCGGGTAGCGAAGCGGACCAGTTCAGACCAGGGTCGGTCTTCACCAGCCTTGACTTTCAGTCGGACCCGGTGACTGTGCGCGACGACCGGCTGGACTACGCCTGGACGCTCGACTACCTGTACGAAGCACCGCAAGGCATCTTTTCGGGCGAGTTCGAGCCGGGGACGTATGCCGTCGCGGCTGCCTTTGTCGCTGGACCGCTCAGCCGGGAAGATGCCGGTGTGGGCGAGGACGCCTATCTGTGGCCGGGCGTGACCGGCGGCGGCGCGTCGACCGATTTCCAAACGGTCACGATCGCGGCGGGCGAAACCGTCACGCTCACGATTACCATCACCGACTCGAACGGTTGGGCGTGCCCCTGGCTGTACGTCGATAACGGGGCGGGTTTCGAGCGGCGCACCGAGATTTTGCGCAACCTACGCGGCGTGGACAGCGCTGGCACCGAGATCACGGCACTGGGGCCGGTCGCGGCACAGGACGGCGCGATCGTGCTGCGCGTCGCCGAGGAAAAAGACGAAGTGACGTTTCTCGACGCGCTCTATCTGGAGATCGATGGGCTGCCGGTCTACGCTGAACACGCGCCGGAGGTGTCCGCCGTGGACGGGCAGATCGCGATCTTGCGGCGCGGCGACATCCTTGATCTGCGCTTCCCGGTCCCGCCCGGATATACCGAGGGTGATACGGTCAGGCTCGTCGCGTCTGGCTACTATCTGCCGTCAGAGTAAGGCACGCGCGTTACTGGTGCGAGGGGCGCGACAGGCGTACGGCGCGCAGCGAGGGGACGGTATCGCGGACGGAAGAGGGAAGCGGCGTCTCGGGCGCGGGCGGCAGTGTCAACGTGAAGGTAGAGCCTTTGCCCAACTCGCTGGTGACATTGAGATCGCCGCCGTGCGCTTCCGCGATCCAATGCGCGATCGACAGCCCCAGGCCCGTGCCGCCTTTGGCGCGCGAACGGGCCTTGTCGACGCGGTAGAAGCGGTCGAAGATGTGCGGCAGGTCTTCGAGCGGAATGCCGATCCCGGTGTCGGTTACGGTGACGCTCACCTGATCGTCCGTGTGCGTGATTTCTAGCGTGACGTCGCCGCCTTCTGGCGTGTATTTCAACCCGTTCGAGACGAGATTGAGCAGCAACTGTTTCAGGCGATCGGGATCGCCCATCACCCGCGCCGGATCGACCTGACCGAGATGGACTCTCACGCCCTCATTCTTACTGAGGATGTCCGCCTGTTTGTACACTTCGAGCACCAGCGTATCCAGCTCGACCAGTTGTTCTTCGAGCGGCAGCCGTCCGGCGTCAGCTTTCGCCAGCAGCAGCAGGTCTTCGACCAGCCGCGACATGCGCCGTGCCTCACTGTCGATGGCGTCGATCGCTTCCTGGTCGAATCCGAACCGGCGCATCAGGTCCACGTTGCCGCGAATGGTGGTCAGCGGGGTGCGCATCTCGTGCGAGACGTCCGCCACGAAGCGGCGCTGCACGTTGAACAGCTTTTCGAGCCGTTCCAGAGTTTCGTTGAAGGTATGCGTGAGCTGGCCTAATTCGTCCGGTGGGCCTTTGTAGGGGATGCGGCTGCGGAGATCGTCCGCGGCGGTGATCTGCTGCGCGGCCTGGGCGATGGTATCGATCGGTTGCAGCGCGCGGCGCGTCAGATAATCCCCCAGCAACAGCGATGCCAGCAGCGTCACCGCCCCGCCGATCAGCATGATCTTGAGCAAACGGTCGATCGCCGCGTCGAGCGTGCGCAGCGTTTGGGCAGTCTGGATGTAACCGCGCACCTGCCCGTTGACGACCAGCGGGACGGTCACCACGCGCATGTGATGGCCGTTCATGATCACGTCGTGGCGCATTTCTTTGTCTTGCCCCAGCGCTTTGGTATCCAGCGCCCCGCTGTAGCTGACGCCCAGGAAGGTCAGCGAATAATCGTACAGCATCAAGACGTTGGTCTGCGGGTCGCGCAGCCAGATTTGCACAAACAGCCCGGGCACGTCGAGGCTGTTGATCTGCATCATCGACAGTTCGGGCAGGGTCGGATCGCCGGAGGCCGCGCCCAACGATCCCAATACAGCCACCATGTGGACACTGTCCGCCGCCTTGAGCAGCGTGTCGTCCACCTGGCGGCGCAGCATCCAGTTGAGCACGCTCAACGTCGCCGCGCTGAAGATCAACATGGCAATTGCCAGCAAGCTGGCGTATAGAAAGGTGAGGCGGGTACGGATCGTCATCGCATTACAACACGGCTACTCGGTCTTGAGCGGTTGTCTCAGGCTCAGACTGATATTCTAGCATCCCAACGTTAACGCCCCATGAGAGTTCCCTATGCAATCGGGTGACTACCGCAGCCATTACTCGTCTTCGCGCAGCACGTAGCCCACGCCGCGCACCGTATGGATCAAGCGCGGCTCGCCCTGGTCTTCCGCCTTCTGACGCAGGTAACGCACGTACACTTCGATGATGTTGCTCTCGCCTCCGAAATCGTAGCCCCACACGCGGTCAAAAATCAGCTCGCGCGTCAGGACGCGGCGCGGATTGCGCATAAACAATTCTAGCAGCTCGTACTCTTTGGCGGTCAGGTCGATGTAACGATCGCCGCGCTGGGCGCGGTGCGTGCCCGTGTCGAGCATCAAGTCGGCGAAACGCAGCACTTCGGGCCGCGATGACGGCTGAGCGCGGCGGAACAAGGCCCGGATGCGCGCCATCAGCTCGTCAAAGTCGAAGGGCTTCACGAGGTAATCATCGGCCCCGGCGTCCAAGCCCTGGACGCGGTCCTGCACGTCTTCTTTGGCGGTGAGCATCAGGATCGGCAGGCTGCCCGCCGCGCGCAGCCTGCGGCAGACTTCCAGCCCATCCAGGCCGGGCAGCATCCAGTCCAGGATCACCAGATCGGGCGGTTGTTCGCGGGCCATGTCCAGGCCCGCCAGCCCATCATAGGCCACATCAACTCGGTAGCCTTCGTAGATCAGGCCGCGCTTGAGAAACTGTGCAATACGTTCTTCGTCCTCAATCACCAGGATTCGCTCAGTCATGATACCCCCTAGCCTGCCATAGTGAATGATTAAACAGCGGACTGTCCGCCATCAGCGCAGCCAGCGGACCGCGCTCACTGGCCCGGCGGTCTGAATCTGGACCGTCGCGCCGCTGCTCATGTCCACGATCACCAGATCGCCCCTGCCGTTGTCGCCGCTGGTGACATTCTCGCGCAGACCTGCCGCCCAGACCGGATCGCCGGGCAGGACGACCGGATTCACTGCGAACGTGCCCGCCAGCGTGTCGGCGTACAGGGGCTCGAAGGGGGCGCCCAACTGCGTCGCCCGCTCCGCGCGCCAGAACTGCGGCCCGATCTGCGCCGAGGGCGCCACCAGCGCCACCCACCCGCCTGCGCTATCCAGCGCCAGATCAGCCGCCGGGGAATCCGTGCTGAGCAGCGTTTGTACCGCGTCGGGCGCGGCGGGATCGATCAGGAGCAGATCGCGCGCCGGGGACCCCATCATCCAGGCATAAGCCACGATCTTGCCGTCTGGTGTCCATTGGCTGCCGATCGCGTTGCCGACAGGCAGTGTAGTCAGCGTCCCACTGGCCGGGTCGAGCACGCCTAGCGAGCTGCTTTCCCACAGTCCGATACCGACCAGCAAGCGCGATCCGTCCGCGTTCCACAGCGGCGCGGTATAGCTCCGCACCTGGGCGGGCGTCGTGTCGGCTGTGAACGGCACGTTTTGCAGCACCAGACGCGGCGCGCCGCTGCCGTCCGTCGCCATGATCCACAGCCCGCGCGCATCACTGAAGGCGATCTGGCTGCCATCAGGACTCCACGCGAGGGTAGGCTGGCGTCCTTCGCCCAGGTCCAACACGGCCAGATCGCGCTGACCCGATCGGCCCAGCACGATCAGCTTATCCCCGGTGGCATAGGCGACGCGCTCACGGTCCGGCGCGAAGGCATAATCGAGCACGGGGGCAGGGCTGGTAGTCACCACGTAGGCGGGCGCGCCGCCAGCCAGCAGACGCCAGACCTGCGCAACTCCAGCAGCGTCCGGCGCGAGGAATGTGAGATCGGCGGGCAGCGTTTTGCCCGCGACGACCGGCGGCGGGATGGGACCCCAATCAAAGGCCAGCGCGCCGGCTGTGGCCGGAATGGCGGTCGCGTTGCCCAGCATGACGCCCTGCGGCTGTCAGGTAGGAGGGCACGACCGGCTGCGGACGCATCGGCAGGCCGGATGCGGCCTCCAGCGACCACTGGCCCGCCGTCCCGCTGATACGTGTCAGGCTGCCGTTGGCATCACTCGCGATGATCGTCTGCCCGTCAAGCCAGTACAGCTCGGCGAAGGTGCCGCCGATCGTGCTGAACACAGCCTCGCCGTACTGCCCCTGGCCCAACTCGGCGATGCGCACGCCTTGCGGCACAATGTACGCCAGGCGCGAGGCATCGGGCGACCAGGCGATGGTCTGGGCGGCGCTGCTCTGTGCCGGGCCGGACACGTCAAATTCCAAAACATACCCACTCACGCCCGCCAAACTGCTCACGACGACCGCGTTATTCGCGTTGCTGCGGTACACATACCAGGACCCGTCAGGCGCAATATCGAAATCGGTCACCGGCTGATCGACTGGCGAGACGACGCTCTGGCCGCCACCGACCGGGTCCACGCGCAGCACGACGTGATCGGAGGTGAGGATGTACAGCGGCGCGGGCAGCGGGAAGACGTCCCCCTGGGCGTAGGCGGGTTGAGCCGGGCGCGCGCCAAACGGCGCGCCGAGTGTGGCGATGGTGGTCAGGGTGAGCACCAGGGCGGCGAAAGCCATGAGCGTGCGACGGTTCATCGATCGTTCTCTCTCTTAAAACGCTGTTTGGACCGCGATACTGCGCAGTATAACAGCGATCCATGCCGCCTGACCACCCCCGCTTCATGGCTGTATGAGTGGGCCACTGTCTTGCCCGGCGGCCTCGCGCAGTGGTACACTGCGCGGCATCTCCACTGCATATTTTCGACTGGGTGACCACGGATGGAACCCGTTTTTCGCGACGAAAGGGCAAACTGCTGTGCGACTGATCATCGATACTGATGCCGGTGTAGACGATGCCCAGGCGATCATGCTGGCACTGGCGCATCCAGGGGCGACTGTCGAAGCCATCACGACGGTAACCGGCAACGTGCATGTGGACTGGGTGACGCGCAACGTGTTCACAGTGCTGCATTTGATGGGCTCGGACGCGCCTGTATTTCGCGGGGCAGATCAGCCGCTGCTGCCCGGCAAGTGGGAGCCGGAAACGCGCATCCACGGCCAGGATGGCCTGGGCGATTATCGCCGCCGCCCCACCATCACCCGGCAGGTGGAGCCTGAGCCAGCGGCAGTGGGGCTGGTCCGATTGGCCAACGAAGCGCCCGGCGAGTATACGCTGGTCGCGCTGGGGCCGCTGACGAATATCGCGTTGGCCTGCCGCCTGGACCTGGAGTTCCCCAAGAAAATCAAGCAGTTCGTCTTCATGGGCGGGACGATTGCCGCCATGGGCAACACGCCGATGGTCAGCGCGGAGTTCAACATTTTCTGCGATCCCGAAGCGGCCATGATCGCGCTGGCGGCCTTCCCGGAATCGACGATGCTGTCCTGGGAAACGACGCTGCGCCACCCCTTCGATTGGGAGCAATACGATCGCCTGACCGTCCAATCGTCGGCAGCGGCGCGCTTCTTCATGGAGACGACCGCCGGGACAGTGGCTTTCCTGCGCCGTTTCCGCGATCTGCAAGGCTATCTGCTGCCCGATCCGCTGGCGATGGCGGTCGCGCTGGAGCCGGACATCGTGCAAACCAGCGAGCAGCACTACGTCACCGTGGAGCTGCAAGGCGCGCACACGCGCGGCCAGACGGTGATCGACTATTTCGGGCTGCTTCAGCGCGATCCGAACGTGACGATCGTCACCGGGCTGGACACACAACGCGTGTTTGACCTTTTCTTGAAAATGTTGGCTTAACCCTGTGAGCAGCCATGAGCGACCGTGCGTTCGGCCCTGCGTGGTTTGACGAACACTTATCCCGGTTGGTGGAGCTGCCCGGTCTGGCGGGGAACGAGGGCCCCATCGCGCGGGCGCTGGTGGCTGAGTTTGCCCGGTTAGGGCTGTCCACCCGCATCGACGCGATCGGCAATGTCATTGCGCAAGCCGGTCCGGACGATGGTGGGCCGCGCCTGGCTGTGCTGGCCCACATCGACACGGTCGGCTTTCTGGTGAAACGCATCCATGCCGACAGCACGCTGGGCGTGGTAGCGGTCGGGGGCGTGAACGTGCGGGCGCTGCCGGGTGCGGCGGTGCGCGTCGGGTCGATTCCCGGCGTGATCGGCGTGCGCTCGCAGCATTTCGCCCGCGCGGGCGAAGCCGCGCCGGACGTGGACGATCTCTATATCCAGGTGGAACCAGACACCGCCGGATCGATCCCGATCGCGACACCGGTCACTTACGCGCCGCAGCATACCCGCCTGGGCGATCACCTGTTCAGCGCCTCCTATCTCGATAACCGCGCCGGATGCGCCGTGCTGCTGGCGCTGGCCGAGTCGCTGGCCGCGCAGTCGCCGTCCGTCCCGGTGACGATGATCGGCACGGTGCAGGAAGAAACGACGTGCGCAGGCGCGCTGAGCGCGCTCAACGCGGCGGCTCCAGCTATGGCGATCTTCGTCGATGGCACGCTCAGCTACGACACGCCCGACACGCGTCACCTGGGCGCGGTGCGCCTGGGTGGCGGCCCGGTCCTGACGGCGTTCCTGTCGGCGAGCGGCCTCAACGGCTGGCACGCCCATCCCCGGCTGCGCGCGCATCTGGCCTCAGTGTCAGCCGAAACCGGCGTGCCCGTGCAACACGACGCCGTGCGTGGCTTGATGAGTGACGCGCGCGTCGCGGGCTGGCTGGGCATCCCCAGCGCGTTGATCGGTCTGCCCATGCGCGGCAAACATGCCCCGCTCGAAATCATTCACCTGGATGATCTGGTCTTTGCGGCCCGCCTGTTGATCGCGACCGTGCGCCGCGCGCTGCCGGAGTTATCCTGGACATAACAGGGAGTGACCCCATGCCTGTTGAGATGATCAACGCCGGACTGCCCGCCCTGCATGACAGTCTGGCCCAATGCCGCGAAGTCAATTACACCGATCCG
Source organism: uncultured Chloroflexia bacterium (assembly GCA_963826505.1). GTDB lineage: Bacteria > Chloroflexota > Anaerolineae > Aggregatilineales > Aggregatilineaceae > CAWGXG01. Next base: position 95,913 of record CAWGXG010000007.1, on the reverse strand, counting down.
CTGTGGGAGATGCTCAAGCGGCTGCTGCTGGCCCACGCGCCATCCAGCGGAGCTAACCTGTTGGGCGGCATCGGGGATGATATCGCCGTGCTGGCCGAAGAATTGGAACTGCAGGACCACGTCATCGCGCACCTGGGCGCAACGGGGAACACTGCCGTGGCGCTGGGCGCGGACAAAGTCGTGCCGGATGTAGTCGTCGTGGCGCACATGGACCGGCCCTCGTTCCGCGTGCGCTCGTTGGACGACCGCACGCTGTTTCCCATCTGCGCCAACCGCTTTCCCCAGGGCGATTACCGGGTAGGGGCCAAGGCGGTGCGCTTCGAGCGCGGGCGGCTGGTGGTCGGCGCGGAGGGTGTGCTCATCTCGCACCGTGCCGGGAGCGAAGAGTCGCTGATTTTCGAGCCGAGTCGTGGGCGGCTGGCATGGACTGACACGGTTTTGATGGATGTACACCCGACCTGCTGTGAGGACGAACGCGTCATCGGCACGGGGCTGGATAACAGCGCGGGTGTGTTGATGGCGCTGCTCACGGCGGCGGTGCTGCGCGAGATCGAAGGCGCGCTGCTGGACGGCGACCGGCGCTGTTTGTTCGTTTTCACCGATCAGGAGGAAGGCCCGCCCGATGGCTTTTTCGGGCATGGAGCCGCCCGGCTGGCCTACGCGCTGCCCTCGCCGAATTACGGCTGTGTGGTGGTAGACGCGCAGAATGTGGGACCGGGCGGTCCGGTCATTGGCCGGGGTGTGAGCTTCAGCGCGGCCTCCGGCTGGGGACGCGGATCGGTCGTCCCGCCCAATTATCACGCGCTGGCGTTCGATCTGGCCGCCGATCTCAACGCGCTGCGACCCGATACGGTGCAGCTCAATCACGGCTATCTGTCACGCAGCGACGACATGATTCTGGGGCGCTGGGCGCGCATTCTGGCTCTGAGCGGTCCACCACTGGAAGGCGCGCATACCGGCCAGGAGTTTGTCGCGCTGGGCGATCTGCAAAGCGGCGTGTGGTGGCTGGCGCATTTCCTGGCGGCGGTGCTCAATGTCGTGTCCGAGCTGACCCCGCTGTACGCCCTGGGGCGATAACATCGCCCGGCGGTGGTGCGTTTTAGCGAGTCGCTTCGGGGGTGCAGAAGTCCACGGCGAGGACCTGCTCGCCGTAGTTGGTGAACTGCCCGTTCGCGTCCTGATCGTAGAGGCCAATGCGGACCTGGGTCATATCCGGCAGGCGCGGCAGCGTGAAGTCGTCGCGCACGATCTCGCCAGGTGACCACTGGCTGAACGGGTACAGCCCATAGACCGGGTAGCGCGAGTCCGCGTTGGGCGGGTTGGGGGCGGGTGTCTCGCCGGTTAGATGCACGAAGATGCTCGGATCGCCCGTCGGACGGGCGTCAGCGCCCCATACAACATGCGCGTAAATGTGACCGGCGTCGCAGGTCAGCCATGCGGCACGCTGCGTGATGTTGTACACGATCGGAATGCCGGGCGGCGTATCGTCGTCGGCCAGATGTGGCGTGTTGAACAGCTCGACGATGCCCGGCGCGGCCGATGATACCGACAGCGTCCCGATGTGCGCCGTCCACCATGACGAAGGCGCGCCATAGGCGCTGGGCCAGGGGGGCGGGTAGGTGTAGAAAGTCTCCGGCAGGGTGAACAGGCGATACCCTTCGCTAAGCAGGTGCGGGTAATCGCCTTTGTGATTGACCATCACCACGTCGCGATACTCGCCCGTGACCAGCCGCGCGTAGGAAGCCGCCGCGAAATGCGGTCCCCAGGGCAGCATCAGCGCGGTTTTGCCATCACGGGGCAGCCACGCCAGCCGCGCGATCGTCTGTTCGCCGCTCGGCTCGTCGACCAGGGTCCGCACATAGCCGATCTGCCAGCCGATCAGCACGGCCATCCACACTACCAACCCGATCAGGGCAGCGGGCAGCACTCGCCGCCACGACTCCGCCAGCCCATCGATCGCCAATGCCACGCCCACCACCAGCGCCAACACCACCGGCATCAGGATCGCTTCGGGCAGCACGGCGGTGTGATAGACCGTGGCGAACAGGGCCGGACCGGCGGCGCTCAACGCGACGATGCGCGCCGCGCGGCGCTGCGGGGCGATTAGCATGGCGACGATCAGCGCGGCCAGCCCGATCACCAGTCCGGGCAGCGTTAGCTCGTGAACCAGGATCGTCCACACGCTGGTGACGTTGTCCCACAGCGCGGACAGGCTCCCCGGCGGCTTGACCAGCCGGTCGGCCTCTTTGCCGCTGAACTCCACCCACAGCCCGCGCAGCGTGCCCGGCTCGCCGTAGACCCACGCGCCGCCCATGCGCGCCCGCAGCGGCAGATAGACATAGGGGATGAAGCCGATCAGACCCACGCCCAGCGCGCGCGGAATCAGCCGCCGCAGATCGACGCGCTCGTCGCGCAGGTGCGGCCAGACGGCCAGCAGCAGTCCCGGCGCGACGAAGATCACCGCCCGGTGATGCGCCACGCCGATGCCGCCCAACAGGGCCAGCGCCAGCACGCGCCGCCGCGCGCTCCACGCGCCGGACCAGGGCGCGGGCCACAGCGCGACCAACAGCATCAGCGCGGTGATGGCCAGACTCATGCTGTAGACTTCGGCCACCACGTTGTGAATCCAGATCGAGCGCGCCACGCCCAACACCCCGACGCAGGCCCCCGCCAGGGCAGGCCGCCCGGTCAGCCGGGCGAGCAGCAGCCCGGTGCTGGCTAGCGTCACGACGCCCCACAGCAGCGCGAAGAGACTCGCCGCCCCCGCCGGTGCGACGCCCAGCGCCCGCAGCGGCGCGGTGACCAGATTGCCCAGAATGGCGAACAGGGGATAGCCGGTGTGGTGAATCGTGCCCCAGGTGTTCAGCGCCACCTGGATTTCGCTCACATCTTTGATGTACTCGTTTTTCAAGATGCTGGCCGGTGTGTTCTCCTCAAAGCTCCCGCTGATATGCGTTTGCAGCGTGACCGCGTAGACGATGAGCACCACCAGCAGCGGCAGCAGCCCGATCAGTCCCAGAGCGCGCGGGCGTTGGGTCGACGTGGCAGGGGAATCAGTGTACTGTGGGGCGTAGGATGGCATGGCGCTGACCGGCTAGACACGTGAGAAAGGCGCATTATAACGCACTATTGCCCTGAGTCGGCCACCGACTTTATACTTGACATGACTTTTACAGAATCAGGAGAACATGACATGCCTGGGGTGTGTGTTGACACGCTCAAGAAGGTGCCGCTTTTCGCTGATGTTGATAACGCCATTCTGGATATGGTATGCGGCAGCGTTCGGCCGTTGACGCTGGCGGCGGAAGAACTGCTGTTCAGCCAGGGCGATCCGGGCGAAACGCTCTACCTGATCGAGTTCCGGGCGGCTGAAGGTGTTCGCGCACGGGCCGAACGATCAAGACGTGCTGCTGGACATCGTGGGTCAGGGTCAGGTAATCGGTGAGCTGTCGCTGTTGGACGGCAAACCGCGCTCGGCCTCGGTCCAGGCGCTGGAAGAGAGTCATCTGTTGGCGCTGGATCGCGAGCCATTTATGGCCTATCTGCACCAGAGCGCCGAAACGGCCATCCGCCTGCTGATCCACCTGGTGGAGATGCTGCGCCAGCGCGTGCTGGAAACCGAAACATCCAACGAGATCAACAGCCAGGCGCGTCTGGCCCATACGCTGTTGTTTCTGGCGGAACGCGACGGACGCATCGAGCCGGGCGTGGTCACCTCGACGCTGCGCAAAAAGACACTGGCCGCCGCGACCGGGGCCAGTGAAGAATGGGTGTCTCAGATGCTGAACGACTGGTGCCGCGAAGGCGTCATCGGCATGACCGGCACGCGCCGGTTGCTGCTGCACGATGTAGACGCGCTGCGGGCGTTGTGTGGCTTGGAAGAGTAGGCGAGGGCTGCACAAAAATATCCACGGCCTGGGATGCACCGTCCATCAAAGGCCGTGGTCTAACGAATGGGCGAAGCGGCAATACAACGGTTCGGACTGCCCGGCGGTTAACGTGGTTCGACACACATACGCACGGCAGTACGTTCCTGGTCGTCAATCATGACCTCCGTGAAATACGGGATCACGATGACATCGATTTGGTCTTCCGCGAGATACCCGCGAGCGATGGCCACGGCCTTGATGGCCTGGTTCACCGCCCCGGCACCGATCGCCTGGACCTCGGCTCGGTTGTGCTCGCGCACGACGCCCGCGATCGCGCCTGCGACCGCCGTCGAACGTGAACGAGCCGAAACCTTGATGATGTCTACCGTTCCGTGGGGTTCAGAAACGATATCGTCAGGAGCCAATTGAGGCGGATGTGTCGGTTGCATAGTAGCCCCCTGATGGATCTAAGCGAACGAAGTGATACGGGCAAGAAAAGCTCTCCTATGACCTTCATTGTACATGATTTCACCATGTGCGCCAATGGCTCGATGGGCTGTTTGCGGTCAGTGTTTGGCAGGGTGATCGCTTCGGTGATCGACTATCACAAAAATGAACGCCTACTGGCGAGAGTACGGGGCCTGACTTATACTGCTGGCACAACGCCACGCCATAACGTGCCGGTTTGGGCGCGTTACGCTATTATTCTGTGAGAACATTCGTACGGGCTGGAGAGTTATTGAGCATCTCTGGACCGGGTCATTCAGCCGAACCACTTGGAGAAGACTATGTACAAGATCATCTCTGTACACTCATTTCGTGGGGGGACTGGTAAATCCAACACAACCGCCAATGTCGCGACCTTGCTGGCCCAGCAGGGGCACCGTGTCGGCGTGGTGGATACGGACATCCAATCGCCGGGCATTCACGTGTTGTTTGGGTTCGACAGCGATATGATGGACCACGCGCTCAACGATTACCTGTGGGGCAAGTGCGACATCAAAGACACGGCCTACGATCTCACACATAGCCTGAACACGCCTATCTCCGGCCAGATCTTCCTGATTCCGTCCAGCATCAAAGCGGGCGAGATCGCGCGGGTGGTGCGCGAGGGCTACGACGTCGGGTTGCTCAACGACGGCTTCCACGATCTGATCGAACAGCTTGATCTGGATATCTTGATGATCGATACGCACCCCGGGCTGAATGAAGAAACGCTGCTGTCGATTGCGATCTCCGACTCGCTGGCGATCGTGATGCGCCCCGATCAACAGGACTTCCAGGGGACGGGCGTCACGGTCGAAGTGGCGCGAAAGCTCGACGTGCCGCGAATGGTGCTGGTCGTGAACAAAGTCCCGTCGGTGTTCAACGAGGAAGAAGTCAAGACGCGCGTGGAGCAGACCTACAACGCGCAGGTGGCGGCGGTGCTGCCCCATTCTGAAGAAATGATGACGCTGGCCAGCGAGGGCATCTTCGTGCTGCGTTACCCGCTGCACCCCATCACCGAGAAATTCAAGGCGCTCGCGCAGATTCTGTCCGCCGACTGATCGCAGGCGCGCGGCCGGTTTGCAGGCAAGCGGCAGGGAATGTTTGCCTGCTGTGCGGGAACGTGGTCCCTGCTGCTGGCCCGCATCCCTATGTCTGTGATTGAGTCGCTGCGAAGATGGGCTGTTGGGCAGTGGAGTATGTCGCGACCGCCAGCCAATACATTCCCCTGGACGTATCACCCCGTTTGTACGCGGATCGAAGACGGTAGCTTTTTTCACCATGCAACGCGCAACGCATCCTGCTGGCTAATCTACGGAGGTGGATCCTCATGGCACACGGCTTCTTTTTGATCACCGGGACCTCAAGGGGTATTGGTGAGGCGCTAGCCCAAAAGATTCTGGAGGAGGGCCACACGGTCTTGGGCGTTTCGAGAAATCGATCGGAGGCGTTGAAATCCTCGGCCTATCACCACCTGGCCTTTGACCTGAGCGATACCGCGCACGTCGGCCAAATCCTGGACAAAGTGGACGACATTGTGGCCGATCAGCACTTTGACTCTGTCTGTCTCGTCAACAACGCGTCGGCGATTGAACCGGCGGGTCCCATCGAGAAATGCCCGGCGCCCGACATTGAGTTGCATGTCAAGATTGGGCTGATCGCTCCGATGCTACTGACTTCACTGTTCGTACGCAAATTCGCGCACGGCACCATGCGCAAGAAGGTTGCTTTCATCTCGTCGGGCGCCGCGTTTCGCCCCTTGCCAGGTGAGAGCGTGTATTCAAGCTGCAAAGCCGGCCTCCACATGTTTGCGCAGTGTGTGGGTGTGGAGCAGGCCGATCATGAGCACGGGTTTGAGGTTGTGTCGATCGGCCCCGGTATGGTGGACACGGCCATGCAACTGGCTGCCCGCTCAAAATCGAGCGACGAATTTCCCATGGCCAGTTTTTTCAAGCAGGCGTTTGAAGATGGACGGCTGCAAGAGCCGGGCAACGTCGCTGAGAAGATTTACAAGATCCTGCAAAACCGCTACGAGCAGGGCCTTTACGTGAGCGTGAGCGAGGTGCAGTGAGAGGCATCCAAAGGGTTTCGCAGCACACGTCACAGCGGGCGGATCCATGCGGATCCGCCCGGAGGGGAACGTGAGGTGAAAACCCCTTCTGAATCCTGCCGTCGGGATTGTTGGTCCGGCAGGCAGTGTGTATCTAGAACACGCTGGCTTCTTCTACGCTGTCGTACAGCGTGAAGAATTTGTCGAACCCGATGATTTTGAACACGCGCTCCACCTTAGAAGTGAGCGCCACCAGACGCAAATCGCCGTCATTAGAGCGACTCTTGGTCAAAATGTCGGCCAGGGTCCGCAGCCCGGCGCTGTTGATGTAACTAACCCCCGCCATGTCGAGCACCAACTTGTAATGCCCTGCTCCTATCGCGTCCTGGAGCGCTTTGTCCAGATCGCTGGCCCCGGCGCTGTCTACCCGGCCTTGTAGGGCAAACACGCTGATTCCGTTATGATCGTGCTCGGTGATCTGCATGGTCTACACTCCCAAGATCAACGCTTAACCGGACGAAAACTGATGAGAAGGGGTCGCGGGCCCGCTTATTCGCGCCCGCCGACCAACCGCTGATCGATCTCCGCGTGTTCCATCAACTGGCCGTCGCGCACTTCTTCCACGCGCGGAATTTGCCCGGCCAGATCGCGATCGTGCGTAACCATCACGATTGTGGTGCCCTGCGCGACCAGGTCTTCAAACATGGCGAACACCAAACCCGCCGACACCAGGTCCAGGTTACCGGTCGGTTCGTCGCCGACCAACACCTTGGGGTTGTTGGCCAGGGCGCGCGCGATAGCCGCGCGCTGCTGCTGACCGCCCGAAATCTGGCTGGGGTATTTGTTCGCGACGTCTGGCAGGTCGACCATTTCGAGCAGCTCCATGGCGCGCTCTTTGCGGCGGCCCCGGAACGTGCCCGTGTAGTGCATGGGCATCATCACGTTTTCCAGCACGGTCAGGGTGGGCAGCAGTTGGAAGAACTGGAACACGACCCCGATGTTGTGCCCGCGCCACTTGGCGACCTGATTTTCACTGAGATGGGTCAGCCGCTGCCCGGCGACGAAGACTTCGCCCGAGGTGGGGCGGTCGATGCCGGTGATCATGTTGATCAGGGTGCTCTTGCCGCTGCCTGACGGTCCGACAATGGCGACAAACTCGCCTTCGTTGATAGACAGATTGACGCCCTTGAGCACGCGCAGCGGGCCCGCTTTGGTCTTATAGATTTTCTCCACGTTTTCCAGCGAGATGAGGGCTCCGGCGTTTCCGTTGCTCATAGTTGATTTCTCCCAACACGTATGCTAATCATCGGTGCGATTGTAACGCTGCTATTGATAGCGCAGAATGTCCGAAACGGTACGGCGGGCGGCTGCGATCGACGGCCACAAGCTCGCCGCCGTCGCGATGATGAGCATACCCACCAGCCCCATCCCCAGCACCCACAGTGGATAGCTGAATGTGATGAAGTCGGAGAAGCCCAGCCCGTTCAACAGGGTCAGCGCGAGGCCGTAACTCAGCGGGACGGCCAACAGCCAGGCCAGCACGCCAATTAACAGCCCTTCGACCAGGAACTGCCCTACGATGGTCCCCGATCCGGCGCCAATGGAGCGCATGACGCCGATTTCCTTCTGACGCTCGAAGACGGCCATCGAGAGTGTGGTCAGCAAGCCAATCGCGCCCACCGCCGCCATAACGGCTGACGTCAGTTGGAAGATCAGGTTGAAGACCAGCATCTGATCGGCAATGTCCTCTTGTTCCTGGATCAGATTTTGATAGTTGGCGGGTATCCCGTTCTCAGTCAATACGTTCGAGATGTCGTCAATCACGTTATCGACCTGGGTCGCGGTCGGCTTGGCATCCACGAGCGTGATCAACAGGGCATTGGGCAGCGGGGTGCCGTCAGGCGTCACAAAGCCGACCTGTTGAGACAGATTTTGCCAGGGCATCAGGATGAAGGTGAAGGGATAGGAAACGACACCCAGCACGTCGTATACCTCGTCGTGACCCCCGGCAGATACGATGATGCGATCTCCAGCGTGCTTGTGTAACCCGTCCGCGGCGGGCTGCGTCAGCACCACGCCCTTGAGCGTGGAATCGTTCTGCCAGCCGGTGCCTTCATTGTAGGTTAATTCCAGCACGGACGATGCCGGATCAAAGCCCAGCGCGCTGATCTCGTCGCCGCCGTTTTCGTCGATGCCAATGCTGAGCACTGTCCCGTTCAGGTCCAGGATTTTGACACCAAAACCCACACCCGGATAGACCTTATCGACACCGTCCACAGTTTTGACCAGGCCGCTTACGGTATCGAAGTTCTGGGCTTCGGTCGGGATCGCCAGAATCTCGTATTGGAAGGTGCTGTACAGATTCTCGATCTGGTCAGTGATAACGGTGAACATCGCGAAGACACCCATGAAAGCCGACGCGGCCAGCGTCAGGGTGATGACGGTCAGCGCCAGCCGTCCTTTTTTCTGCATGACGTTGCTGAGCGCCTGCCGGGTTGTAACTGGCAGCGGCAGCACCTTGATCAACCGCGCGATCGGGCCGGTGCCCCAGGTGGTGGAAATACCGAGATCGGTCATAGCGTCGCGGATAGTGACGCGCGTTCCATTGAAGACCGGGATCAACGAGGCGACGACCGGCACGATCAGCCCCATCACCGCGCCGACGATGATGCCTGTCGTCGAGGCGTGGAAGCCGGTGATCAGCGTCGAGGCCAAGGGCGCCAGCGCCGAGGCCATGGCTGACCCGGCCACAATGCCCAGCAGTACGCCCGGAATAGTGCCTAACACGCCGTACACCAGTGCGACTCCGGCGTAGATTTTGAAGTTGTCGAGACGCGACGCGCCCAACGATTTCATCACGCCGATCTGGCGTTTCTGCTCGACGACGATCGTGTTGACGACGTTTGTCACCAGGAAGCCCGACACCACCAGCGCAATGATTCCCAACAGATTCAGGATGTTGGTCACGCTCTCGACTTCACCGATCAGGAAGTAGTTGTCGGGGTCATCGGTCCAGGAGCCCGTCGGAATGTAGTTGGTCCGGTCGGCGATCGTCTCCGACAACCGGTTGACCTGGTCCCAGGCGACTTGCTTGTCAATATAGCGCAGGTAGAACGACGTGAATCCGGAGAACGTGGCGATGCGGTGCGCGTCTTCGAGGTTCACGAAGATGCGCCGTTCCGGACGGTTCGGGCCGTCATCGATGTTCACCCAGTAGGGGTGGAACGTGATCGCGGTGATGGTCCAGTTTTGCGCGCTGACGTCGCTGTCGGGCGAGCGGAAGGCGATCGTGTCACCCAGCTTGAGGTGATACTCGTCCGCCATACGTTGTTCGATGGCGATCTGGTTTTGGCCGGGCTGCGGCCATTCGCCCTCAACGATACGCATCGGCTCCAGCTTGATCTGGCCGAACGGCTCAGAAAACGTCATCAGGTCGCCTTTGACGTACTTGTCGCTGCCGGTTTCCTTCCAGAAGACCGGCACAACGGCCTGTCCTTCGATGGTGGTAATGCCCGGCAGCGCTTTTTTGTTGCGGAGCAGGTCGATCACCTGATCCTGCCCATCGGCGGCAATCACATCGGTGCCGGCGGTCGGCACCGTCACAAACAGGCGCGTCATGGCGATTTCTGACGGGTTGATGTCAGATTTGATCTGCTTCACGACCAGATCGTTGGCCGAGATCAACGCCACTGCGCCAAATACGCCGATCATGATGCTTACCGCGACGAGAATAGTCCGACCCCTGCGGGCCATCACGTCGCGCAGGATTTTTCGTCCGCGCGTCTTCAACATATGATCCCCCTACCTACTTTAGCCTTTGGTCGCTAGTTTGCTGCGCGTGGCACGAAGTTCGGCGGTACGACGACGGGCCGCCGCTTCAAGCGTGGTTTCGCCAATGGTGCCGTCGCGCAGTTCGAACAGCTTGGGCACGTTGCGGACCAGATCGCGGTCATGCGTCACGATGACGACGGTCGTTCCCCGGTCGGCCAACTGCTGGAACAGCTCGAATACCTTACCGGCGCTCATGCGGTCCAGGTTGCCAGTCGGCTCGTCGCCGACGACCAGCGGCGGGTTATTGGCCAGGGCGCGCGCGATGGCGACGCGCTGCTGCTGCCCACCGGACAGCATGTCCGGGGTTTTGAACGCCTGATCTTTGATGTCAAAGCGGTCGAGCAGCTTGAGCGCGATGTCTTTACGTTCGCGTGGTTTCCAGACGTTGGCGAAATCCATGGGAGCTATGACATTTTCCAACACGGTCAGCGTCGGCAGTAGTTGGAAAAACTGAAACACGATGCCCACGTTCCGGGCGCGCCACTTGGTGAGCTTGCGCTGGGGGGCCTGGGTCACCGGCACGCCGCCGATGATCACGTCGCCAGCGGTTGGCGTATCGACCGCTGTAAGCATGTTAAGCAGCGTGGTCTTGCCGCTGCCGGATGGGCCGACCAGAGAGACGAAATCGCCCTTATTGATTTCGAAATCGATCCCGCGCAGGACGTTCAGCGGTCCGGCGGGCGTCTCAAACGTTTTGACGAGATTCTTGATCTGGATGAATGCTTCAGGCATCGCGGGTTGTGCTCCTTTTACCTCATGATCTGGTCTGGAGGTGATACCAGGGTGGTTGGCGTGAATGACAAAGTGCTTGCGTCCCAACTACCGTCTATATGTACGCTGTCGCAGCGTTAGAGTTGCACGTTATTTCTAAACAGGAGACCCCAACGGTCAACTCCTGAGCTATGCTAACAAGCTATACACGCGGGATAGTTTGGGATTCGGGAACAAAAATCGGGCATGGCCCCCCTACGGCAAACACAGCCTGTTTTGTTCTTCAACGGAGATGGCGTACATCCAGCCAATAATACATTCCTTGTGCTATAGAAATGATACTTGAAGTTTATAATCTCCTGCAAACTTCTCTCTTTGAATTCCTTGTTAGCCTGCGAGAAATGCTCTGCGATCGGCTGAGAAGGTGGCACAAAGCCGCGATCCTCCGTACAATTCGCCTCAGGTAAAGGACGGACGCTGGTTGTAGCTGGGATAGGATCGCGTGTCACAAGATCGACCGTATATCACGCTCGACAGCCGCTATGTGTGGCAAAGCCGCTGGTACAGCCTGCGTCAGGATCAACTGCGCGCGGCGGATGGTGGCCAGATCACCTATACGGTCGTGGAAAAACCCGGCGCGGTCTGGATTGTGCCGGTCACCACCGACGGGCAGATGGTGTTGATTCGCCAGTATCGTCATCCCGTCGAGACATGGTGCCTGGAAGTCCCGGCGGGGAATATCGAGCCAGGGCTGGATGAGTTGAGCATGGCCGCCCGCGAGCTGCGTGAAGAGGTCGGCGGCACCGCCGGGCGGTGGATGAAAGCGGGTGATTTTTTCACCATGAATGGCATCGGTAACGAGATCGCACAGGTTTATCTCGCGCAGGACGTGACATTGGGCGCGCCGGACCGCGAGCCGACGGAATACATCGATCTGCATTTATTACCGGTCGCGGAGGCGCTGCGACTGGCGCGCACCGGCGCGATCAAAGATGGACCGAGCGCGCTGGCGATGCTGCTGTGCGAGCCTTTGTTGGGTGACTATATGACAGGGCGGGATGCATGAAACGGCGCGTGATGTTCGGTGGACTGCTGGCTGGGGCGCTGGTGGCGGTACTGGTCTTGACCGCGTGCGGCCAGGATAACCCTACGCCGCCGCAAGATGCGCCGGTGCTCGGCGGATTCGAGTCGATGCCCAAACAGCTGGCCACCATCGTTATGACGCAGACGCCCACCCCCGTGATCGCCGCGATCGAAACGGTGGACGTTTCGCAGCCTACCGCGACGGCGGGTGCACCCCGGCCTACGGCGACCATGACGCCATACGTGGGCGTTTTCCTGGGCGAGCCGACCACCGAGGGCGGCGGTCCCGCGCCAACGCTGGCCCCTTACGTGGTGAATTCAGGCGTGAGCAGCGGCGTAGTGATCAACAGCGGCCCTGTCGCGCAGAGTCCCGGAACGTGTACGGCGCAGGCGGCGGCTGTTTTCGCCAATGCCTACAACGCCAACCCGACCGTGCAAAGCCGCTTAGGCTGCCCGGTCAGTGGCGGCGCGCCGCTCGCCGGGATGGCGGCCCAGGCCTTTGAGCGCGGCAGCATGTTCTGGCGTGGGGACACCCGCCAGATTTACGCGCTGGCGAGCAGCGGGCAGTTCTGGCAGATGGCCGATACCTGGCAAGACGGAATGCCCTCCGACGATCCCGCTTATTCGCCTCCGTCCGGGCTGATCCAGCCGGTGCGCGGCTTCGGCCTGGTGTGGCGATCGAATGCCGGGCTGCGCGATGCGTTGGGCTGGGGCACACAGGGCGAAACCCAGTATGACGGGTTCTGGCAGGATTTCGAGCGTGGCGCGATGCTGCTCGGCCCGAACGGGTTGATCTACGCGCTGTATACGTCCGAGGGCCAACATTCCGGCCCGCTGTCTCCCTGATCGGATTGTCCTACAACCGCATACCGGCCAGTGCAGGCATGTCGCGCCGTGCCACTTTGATCAGGTCGAGATCGATCGTCACGGTGAAATGCCCTTCGATCTCCCCGGCCTCTAATACGATCTCCCCGTTCGGATCGATCACACTCGAATGCCCGAAATAGTGCGTACCGTCCTCATCTACGCCGACGCGATTAGTCGCGACGACGTAACACTGGTTTTCGATGGCGCGGGCGCGCAGCAGAGTCCGGTAGGCGCTCATGCGGGGATGCGGCCACGCCGCCGCGATGATCATGATCTCGGCGCGGTCCTGCGCGTAGCGGCGGAACAGCTCTGGAAAGCGCAGATCGTAGCAGATGCCAAAGGCAGTGCGGCCCCACGGCAGATCGATCGCCAGGGGAGCTTCGCCGGGCAGGAGCCATTTGTCTTCATTCATGAGTGGGAACAGGTGGATTTTGCGATAGGCTCCCATAACTCCGTTACGCGGCGACACCACCGGGATCGTGTTGTAGTAGCCTACGCCGCGCTTCTCGTACATCGAGCCGAGAATATGCACGTTATTCTGGCGCGACAGCGCGACGACCTGGGCGAACAACCCGCCGCTTAGCGAGCTGGCAATATCCTTGGCCTTGTCATACGAGGCCCCGGAATCCCACAGTTCCGGCAGCGTGACGAGCTGGGCACCGCGTTGGGCCGCATCGATCACATATTGCTGCATGGTCGGCCAGTTGGCGCGCGGATTGCCCTTGCGGACATCCATCTGAATCAGGGATAGGGTTAACGTTGCCATAGTCATGAACCTCTAGTTAGTTTAAACGTCTCTCGTACGACCACTACAGAGTGCGGATAGTCACGGTTATACCCGTGCGTGCTCGATCCAAAAGGTTATCACGGCGTCGGCAGCCTGGGCAACTGACAACTGTGTCGTGTCGATCTGGGGCAGATCCAACGCCGTCATGCGCAGCTCGCGCCGCAACCGGCTGAGCATCACGCCCCGGTTAGCCGGGTTATGGAACCATGCTCCACGCGCGGCGTAGATGCGGTGCAAGATCTCGTCCAGGGCACAGGTCAGGCAGACGATCACCCCCGAATCAACCAACCGCGTGCGGTTGACTTCCTCCAACACGGCCGTGCCGCCCACCACGATCACGGCATGCCGGTGCAGCGTCAGATCGCGGATCGCAGTCATTTCGAGCGCCTTCAGCCGGGCTTCGCCGAACAACGTGCGGATGTCGTCGGCGGATTGGCCCTCGCGCGTCAGGATTTCGTTTTCGAGATCGAAAAAATCCGCCTTAAGCCGCTGCGCAACCGCGCGCCCAACCGCGCTTTTGCCGGTGCCCATCGGACCGGTCAGGATCAGGTTTTCGTAGGGAGCGGCTTCGTAAAGGGTCATGGGCCGTCCCCGTTGCGCCAGCCAGGATACCACGCGTCGAGCAGCAGCGGCAGCTCGTGCAGGGAACCGATCGTCCCGTCGGGAATGATCGCGTCCTGTTCGTCGTCCTCGTTCTCATCGCGCGCCAGCCACACCGCGCGCATCCCGACACCTTGCGCGCCTTTGACATCGGCTTCGCGGTTATCGCCCACAAATACCGCTTCCTCGGGCCGGATGCCGAGTATTCCGAGCGCCTGCTCGAAGATGCGCGGGTGTGGCTTGATCACACCCGCATCCGCCGCGGCCAACCGACAGGGCGAAAACAGATGCAGCACGCCCAACATATCCAGCTCAAGATCGCGGTAGCGCATCGGAGCCGAGGCGTTAGTGATGACGCCCAATGTGATGCGGTGATCGCGCAATTGCAGCAGCACATCCATGACATCCGGGTACAGACGCTCGCCGGTGAGGGGCCGCCAGTTGTAAGCGTGCATCACGCGCGTTCGGTCGATGCGCGCATCCGGCACGCCGACCAGGCGCAGCATTTCGACCACCACCTCGGTGATATCCGGCGCTTCGAGCGTGTCAATCGCATGGCGCCAGGCCTGGGCGATCGCTACGCTGAACGCGTCGTACAGCGCGTCCGGGCCCTGCCCATCGAGGGCGTGCACTTCACGCGTGATGTAGTCGTACATGGTGGTCAGCCGCTGGCGCTGAAACGGCTCCCAGGGTTCGGCAGCGCTCCAATCCAGCAAGGTCTGATCCAGGTCAAACAAGACGGCCTTCAGCATGCGTTAATCCGTTCTGTGTGCGACGAAATACGATCAGGCTAAATCTAGCATGGTGGCCCGCAGCGCGCAATGGTCAGGCGCGGCGGACAAGCTCTCACATCGCGAGCGTGAGCATCAACAGATCGTCCGGCCCGCCCAGCGATCCGCCTTTGCTGACCATGCTCACACGCGTGTACGTAATGCGCATCCCCGCACCCAGCAAGGCGTTCGTCAGCGCGATCTGCTGCGTGTTGACCGGAAGCGCCACCCCGCTTTTGCCCATCCGCCGGGCGTAGGTCTGCATCTCGCCCAGGTAACGCGCCCAGCGATCCGCGGCTTCTGGCAAACACACAGCCACCTCAACCGTCACGTAATCGGGGATGCTCTCCAGGCGGCGAGGACCGTGCCGCACAATGGCAAACGCCGTCGCCCGGCCCGCTTCGTGCCAGACCAGCGTCCGCCCGGCTTCCTCATCGACCAGCCAGCGTGCTGCGGGGGTCGGATCCAGCCCGTCCAGCACCTGCCCGGCGACGTCGCGCAGCGTGCTGCCGCCTTCCCACACGGCGAACGTCGTGCTCGCGGCGGGGATGGGCGTGCCCTGGCAGACCAGCGTCAGAGTGCGCGCTTCTAATCCCAGCCCCATGTATAGTGCCAGATTCTTGCCGCTTTCGGGCATAGTTTCGAGCGCCAGCGTTGTGCAGCCCGCTTGCCGCAGCAGGTCCAGCCCGGCGGCGGTCACGGCGCGACCCAGCCCAAACCCTTGATTGGGCGGCGCAACGCCCAACGTCCCCAACCAGCCCAGCGATCCCCACACGTGCGTGAAACAGTAACCCACCACGCGCCCCTGCGGCGATTCCACCACCACGCCCGGAAACGGACGGCGGATCGCCGCGTTCATATTTTCGGGGGTGCGCAGCCGCATGGGGCGCACCAGTTGGCGCTGCTGGCGGCGGTAGGCTTCGAAGGCGTCGCGATCGATCTGGCACACGACTTTGAGATCGGCAGGGGTCATCACCCGCGTGATGTGCGTGGGATTTCCAGAGTACGAACGGGGTAATGTGTTCACCCAGAATCCTTTCGCCGCTCCCAAAGGAGATGAAACCGCCTGCCGCTCACGTTTGCGGCTGCTGGGCCAACAACTGTCCGCGCAGCTCCGCACAGCGATCGTCGCGCAGCAGGGGCAATACCTCCGCCGGATCGATCACGCCCAAGACCTCCAAGGCAAACGAGGCCGCGACCGCCGCGCGGCAGGCCGCGGTTACGAGGCTGTGTGTGATCACCCAGTTCACCAAAAACGCGCCGCAGTAGGTGTTGCCCGCGCCGGTTTGATCGACCACGTGCGGCACGCTGACAGCGGGCACAGCCAGCAGATCGGCCTGACCGCGCGCGCCTACCAGCGATCCCTGCTCGCCCATGCGCAGCACGGCGAGCGCCGCGCCATCGGCCAGCATGGTCTGCACCAGCCGCACCGGGTCGTCAAAACCGTATAAGCGGCTGGCTTCCAACTGGTTGGGCGAGACGATGTCCACGTGCGGCAGCGCGCGGCGGAACGCGTCCTCCAATTCCGGGATCATGACCTGCTGCTGCGGTTCCCACAGCAGCACCGCATCCGGGTAGAGCGCGCGCCACGCGGGTACCGCGCTCGCATCGCGCAGCAGGTGAATGCCCCGCGCCGCGTGATAGGCGGGTGTGACACCTGATGGGTCCGGCTCATCGATGAAGGGCAGCATATTCTCCCCGCGAAAAATCTCGGTGCGCGTGCCGTCCCACTCGAAGATCTGCCAGGCGCGCGCCTGCGGCACCTCGACCCACACCACGCCCTGTAGATCGTAATCACGCGCGAGGCGCTGGTGCGCGGACTTCCGGCAGATCGCGCCCGACACACGCGACGATCCCGCCGCGCTGGCCCCAGATGGCCATACCGGCGGCGGCGTGCGCGGCTCCCCCGCCCAGCACGCCCATAACTGTGCGCCCATTGGGGAAGACGATGTCATCGAGATAGATGCTGCCCACGGCGATAAACGCCGGGGCGGTTGGCTCCGACGCGTCCGGCATGGTGCTCACCCCTTTAGCTCGTCGAGTCTGCGCAATCTGGTGGCTGTCGCGGATGCGGCTCGCGCCGTCCGCCCATTCGACGGTCCGCCCGCCGTCAAAGTCGCGGAAATAGGGCACGCCCAACACGGCGGCGCGCTCGGCGGCCAGCAGTTCGCCAGGGATGCTGTATACCAGCGGGGCGAAAGCCTCGCGCACGGGCCCGTCATGGGCAACACGCGTGCGCGTGTGCGCGCTGATCGCGCTTTCATGCCTCCGGCAGCACGCCGACCACACGCCGCCCGATGGACTGCGCCGCCCGCGCCACTTCGGCCATCCGGTCGCCGTCCAGGCCGCCCGTGCTGATCAGGATGGTGGGCGTGTCGGGCCGGCTGGCGAAGTATTGCAGGTGCGCCCATTCTTCGGTTTCTTGGGCCATGGCCGGGTCACCGCTCGCTTCGAGCATCTTGGCGGCGCTGAACATCGCCACCCCGTACAGCGGACCCGCGCCCACGCTACAAATTCGGTGATGTCCGTCCAGTCGGTCATCACATCGTGCGCGACCGGCTCGCAGGCGCGGATCGTCGCTTCCATGCGTCCGCCAGCCCGGCCAGTTCCGCGCGCAGCGCGTCCGCGCGCGCCGTGGTCAGATCGTCCCGCGCACCTCCCCGATCCGGATCGCGGCGCAGATACAGCGCCATCTGCGAGGCCAGATAGGAGCGCACGCCCGGCACGACCATGCCCGCAGTTCATCCGGCAGAGGGGGGACTGTCGTCTTGAAGACTTTTTCGGCGGACTGGGCCAGCGGCGCGCCCGGCGTGCCGGTCAGAGCGATGCCGACCGCTCCCGCCTGACGCGCCAGCCGCAGCGCCTCAATCGTGCGGCTGACCACGCCCGACACCGACACAGCGATGACCAGCGTCGTCTTGGGGCCAGTGGGTGGCAGATAGGGCGCGATGGTGCGGCTGAAGGTCAACGCGGAAACGGCCTGCGTCGGCACGCCCGCGATCTGGTGAAAGGCCAGCTCCGCGCCGACGGGTGCGTGATAGCTGTCGCCGCAGCCGACGAGATAGATGCGTTTGACGGACGTACACAGCTCGAAATCGAACGTCGCGCGCGCCGACTCGTCAAACGGTTTGGCGATGGCGCGGACAAGGTCGGGCAGGGTATCGATTTGTTGGTGCATAGGCGAGCGATCGGACATAGGGCATTCCTCATCAAAATGTGGTAGCGTACTGCACATGACAAAGCGGCCGCGCTACGGCAGGATTATGCCGGTAGGCCGTTGTTCTTCTTTCAGCCAAAAGAGCGTGAACCATGACTGATACACAGTCCAACACGGTTATTCTCGTCACCAATGATGGGATGGGCAAATCCGATCCCGAGCTGCAGCACATCCTGGCGAGCAAGTATTTCCAGCTTATGCTCGACGACGGCAAGCTGCCTGCCGCGATCTGCTTCTACGCAGATGGCGTGCGGCTGGTCTGCGACGGCTCGTCCGCGTTGGAGCCGCTGCGCGGGTTAGAAGCCCAGGGTGTGCGGCTCATCGCGTGCAACACCTGCCTGAATTATCTGGGTCTGCAAGACCAGCGCCGCGTCGGACTGGTGGGCGGTATGGGCGATATCATCGAAGCCCAATGGCTGGCCGACAAGGTGATCACGATTTAGGTAAGTACGCAGCCGGGCGTTACAGGGCACTCAGACCCGCCCGCGCCACGGCCACGCGGCGCGCGTACTCGGCGGGGTCGGGCAGCGCGGCGGGTAACCCCACCTGCTCGATCAAATACGACGCGGCGGCGCTGGCATGGCAGGCCGCTTCCGCCAACCCACCGTCCAGGCGCGCCAGCAGCGCCCCACAAAACGCGTTCCCCGCGCCGACCACGTCGACGGTGGTCGCCGGCACGGCGGGCACGTGGACTCCCTCGCCTGCCGCCAGATCCCATACGTCCGCACCGTCCGCGCCGCGCCGCAGTGCTAACACACGTCCGCCCAGCGCGCGCAGCCGCGCCAGTACGTCGGAATACGATTCCTGTCCGGTGATGCGCGTCGCTTCCAGCCAGTTGGGCGAGAACACGTCACACGCGGCCAGCAGCGCATTCAGGTCCGCGTCCGAGAGCGGCGCGTCCGGTGGGCGGAACGGCTCCAGGCAGACCGATTTGCCGCGCCCGCGCAGCTCCTGCGCGAAATCGACCGAGTCTTCGCCGGGATGGATGCCCCAATGAAACCAGCGCGCGGCCTGATAGGCGGGCGGCAGCACGTCCCAACGCCGCGCCAACTGCACGCCCAACGTTTGCATAGGCACGCGCCAGACCTGCGTCCGCCGCCCGTTGAATTCCATGATCTGCCAGGCGCGCGGCGTCGGTTGATCGGTCACGCGCAGGCCGTCCAGGTTGAGGTCCGCGGCGCGCAGCGGTGCGAGAATCTCCGGTTCCAGGGTGGAACCAACCCCCGCCGCCAGTCCGACCGCCTGCCCGCCGCCGAGCGCGGCAGCCATGCCCCAGGCTGTCTGTGGACCGCCGCCGCCCAACACGCCCATGCGCGTCTCGCCGGTCGGGAACACGATATCATCGATGATGATGCCGAAGGTCACAAAATCGATCATGAGGCTGCACTCCCGCGCAGCAGAGCGGTGACTTCGGCACGGGTGGGTAATCCACCGCGTGCGCCGCGCTGCTGCACCTTGATCGCGGCGGCGGCGTTGGCGAAGTCGAGTGCTTCGCCCAGCGCGGCCCCATCCAGCCGAGCCGCGATTAGCGCCGCGTGGAAACAATCGCCCGCGCCAGTCGTATCGATGGCGGGCACGTCCAGCGCCCGGCGGAAGACTGCCCGCCGCCGTCCGTACTCCAACCCGGACGCGCCCCGCTCGCCCGCTGTTATGACGATCCACTGGTCCGGCTGGACGAGATCCTGCAGAGGCGGCAATCCGAGTGTATTCGCGCCGCCGCGCGTGATGAACACGATCCCCGCGCGCTGTATGGCGGCGCTCAGCGCCTCAGCGCGCAGCCCGGCCGCTTTTTCCACATCGAGCGCCAACAGCCCGCCCGAGTTCGCGCGCCGCGTCCGCCAGATCGGCGCACCAGCCTGCATCACGCGGAAAACTGAGGATCACGCGCGCCTGCCGCACCAGCGCGATCTGATCGGAATCGAGATCGACGTTGTAGAGCGGAAAAGGCGGCAGTAGAATCGCGCGGCGGCCAGCGCCATCGGTGATCACGACGGTGAAGGGCGTCACTTCCCCCATCACACGGCGCAGGCCCACCGGATCGACGTTCCAGCGCAGGAAATCATCGCGCAGCAGATCGCCCTCGGCGTCTGTCCCCGCCCAGCCCGCATACGCCGCGCGCAGGCCCAACTGTCCGGCGGCACAGGTCGCGTTGGCAATGAAGCCGCCCGGCAGCCGCCCGACCAGCTCCGCGGGGTATTTTTCATCGGCCAGCGGCAGACGCTCCACGCTCAACACGAGATCATAGGACAATCCGCCCACGCCGATGCAGTCGTAATCCCAGACCATAGACGTCAGGCGCCCATCGTCTTGTACAGCAGGTCTTTCCAACGCTGGTTATCGATCTCCCAGCACACGGTAATGTGCGGATCGCCCTCGGCGACCAGCGGCTGCCACATGGCAACGTTGGCCGTGTCGTAGGGCGTCACGTTGCACTGATCGACGACCGTCATGCCGCGCGTATAGGTGCCATCGCACTCCACTTCGACGTAGTGCTGGCTGCTGCGCGTGCAGATGCTCGGGTCGATGGCGATCGCCATCGCGACCGGGTCCGGCAGTCCCAGGCCGGGATCGCCCAGCCAGTTGCGGTTGGCGTCCAGCGCGGAGGCGTTGCAGTCGATCGCAAAATGGGAGAGCGGCGTGTCGATCGTGTCTTTGCAATACCGCATCTCTGCCGCGCTGAGATTGGCTTCTCCCCGGCACAATTCCCAGCCGACCATCTCCACCGGCAGGCCAGACCGGAACACCATGCGCGCCGCTTCGGGATCGCACCAGATGTTATACTCGGCGGCGGGCGTGATGTTGCCGACCACGTTGGCCGCGCCGCCCATCACCACGCAGCGGCTGACGTTGGCGACGATCTCCGGCGCTTTGGCGACCGCCAGGGCGATATTCGTCAGCGGACCGAGCGTCACCAGCAAAATGCCGGGATTGGCCTTGATCGTATCGATGATCACATCGACCGCGTCACCGTTGGCGGGTGGGGTTGCGGGCTGGTAATGCATGCCGCCCATGCCATCCGGCCCGTGAAAGAAATAGGCGCGGTAGACCTCGCGGATCAGCGGTTGGTCCGCGCCATGATAGACCGGGACGTGCTTGCCGCACAGCTCGACCGTGTAACGCGCGTTGATGCTGCCCTGCGCGACCGGCATATTGCCCGCTACGATGGTGATCGCCTCGACCTCAATGTCGGGTGTTTGCAGCGCCATCATGATCGCGACGGCGTCATCCGAGGCGGTATCGGTGTCAATCAACATTTTGCGAGTTATACAAAATCACTCCGTTTTTGATAAGTCGTTAGCCCCACTCCACATCGCGGGGAAGTGGCTGGGGGGTAGGATGGACAGACCATGGCAGCCCTGCCGAACAGTTTCGAGTTACGTCAGCCGCCCCAATTCCAGCGCCAGCAGCCGTTCGGAGTCCACGCCGACGCACACCGCCACGCGCGGGCGATCGTGCCAGCCGTCCAGCGCGTCGGGATTGCCGTGGCCGATATAGGGCCAGGTCTTGCCCCGGCTGATGCCCTGCGTTTCGACGCGCACCGGCCAGTGCTCGACCGTGAACAGCGTTGGATCGATCACGCAGGCAATCGCCGAGGAATCGTGGACGTAGATGCCGTCCAGGCCGGGGTGGTCCTGCGCGAAAAAGTCCCGGTAGAACGGCACAATACGCGCGATGTGCTGCGCCAGCGGATTATCCGCCTGGGCGTAGCGATCCAGGTGAGCACACGTCATGTTGATCCGGTGCGTGACGTCCAGCCCGACCATGGTCAGCGGCCAGCCCGCGCCAAAGACCACGTCCGCCGCTTCGGGATCGTTGTGGATATTGGCTTCGGCGGCGGGGGTGGCGTTGCCCGGGCTGAGCGCGTTGCCGCCCATCAGCACCACCTGCCTGACGTGCTGTGCAATGCGCGGTTCCAGGCGCAGCGCCAGGGCGATGTTGGTCAGCGGACCGATCGGCACCAGCGTGACTTCGCCGGGCGCGGCCATCACCTGCTCGACGATGAACTGCGCCGCCGTCTGCGCGACAGGCTGCGTGGTGGGCGGAGGCAGGTTGACGTTGCCCTGACCGTCATCGCCATGCACGAACGGCACCGGTCCGGCATAGGGCAGCGCCAGCGGATCGTCCGCGCCCTTGGCGACCGGGATATCCGCCCGGCCTGCGATCTCCAACAGGCGCAGCGCGTTTTGTGTCGCCAGCGTGGTGTGCACGTTGCCAAAAATAGTTGTCAGGCCGATCACGTCCAGCTCGGGCGAGCGCAGCGCGAAGAAGATCGCCATCGCGTCATCTACGCCGGGATCGGTGTCAATAATGATTTTGTGGGCCATAGAAGTTCCTCATGAAGTCCGGACGGGTCGCACGCATACACGGCGCGACCCGCCCAACACATACAGAATTTATTCGGGCCGGTACGTCGCGCGCGACATACTGCCCACGAACTCCGGCAGGCCGGTGTGGCCGAGCATCTGCCGGACGGCGAACGCTTCGCCGGTGTGGAACCAGTAATGGTAGATGTTGCGGTACAGCATGGTGCCCACGCTCTCCGGCCTGGGCTGGCCGCGCCATTCCAGGTGCGTTTGCAGCAGGTCGGGCGTCAGCGTTTCCAGGTAGGCGTCCGCCGCCGCCGTGATGGTGTGCCACGCGGCCCACATCTCGTCCAGGGGCGGGGTGCTGGCCGGTTTGCCGGTCCCGACCAGGTTATTCAGACCGGGGACCAACGTTTGCCCTTGCGCGATCAACACCCAGTACGCGCTTTCCTGGTTGGCGAGATGGCCCACCATCCAGCTAATGCAGTTCATCGGTTCCAGCCGGCGAATCGCGTCCTCGGCGGACACACCGTCCAAACAGCGCACGAACTCCGTGCGGGCGAAGCGCAATTGATCGACCAGGGGATGCGTCATCGTGTTAAGCCTTTCCTACCAGCGCGACCGCGATCTGAGCGGCGGTGTGCGCGTTGTTGACCAGCGCGGCGACGTTGGCGTGCTTGGAGCGACCGCCGGTCAGCTCAAGGACTTTCCCAAGAACGAACGGCGTCAGGGCTTTGCCCCCGATTCCGGCCGCGTCGACCATGCGCGTGGCTTCTTTGATCGCGGCTTCGGCCTCGGCTTCGGGCAGCGCGTCCGCTTCGGGCACGGGCACCGTCACCAGCACGGCGTGATCCAGCCCCAGGCGGTCGCGCGCGTGGATGATCGCGGCGGCTTGCTCCGGCGTATCGACGCGCTGATCGATGGGCAGCCCGCTGGACCGGCTGTAAAAAGCGGGCAGCGTATCCGTCCCGTAGCCCAGGATGGGCACGCCCTGCGTTTCGAGCACCTCAAGCGTGCGCGGCAGATCGAGGATCGATTTGGCACCCGCGCAGACCACCGTCACCGGCGTGCGGCCCAGCTCGATCAGGTCGGCGGAGACGTCTTCGGCGTGGCCGCGATGCACGCCGCCGATGCCGCCGGTCGCGAATACCTTGATCCCGGCGTGATGGGCGACGATCATCGTCCCGGCCACCGTTGTCGCGCCGTACTGCTTGAGTCCCACCACGATCGGCAGGTCGCGCCGCGAACATTTGCGCACGCCATCCTGCCCCAACTGGGCCAGGTGCTCGATCTCATCCGGCGTCAGCCCGACGCGAATCTGCCCCTCCAGCACGGCGATCGTCGCCGGGATGGCGCCCTCGGCGCGGATGGCGGCTTCCAGTGCCAGCGCCGTCTCGACGTTGGCGGGATAGGGGAAGCCGTGCGTGATCAGGGTCGATTCCAGGGCGACAACCGGCGAACCGGCCAACAGTGCCGCGCCAACTTCCGTCGAAAACGTGAGCAAGTCTTTCATCCAGCGATCACCTTTACCTGAACGTGCCGCTGGCGCGGCCCGTCGAACTCATAAAACAGGATGCTCTGCGAGCCGCCGATCAGCAAATCGCCGCCCTCGACAACGAGCAGCAGACTATGTCCGATCAGCGCGGCCTTGATATGCCCTGCCGCATCGGCGGGCGTGTCATACTGGTGTTTGAAATCCACGCGCGTGGGGACCAGCCGCCGCAGATCGTCGATAATGTCGTCGGGCGTGGTGGGATCCAGCGCGGAATTGATGGTGATAGCGGCGGTCGTATGTGGCACGATCAGCGCGCACAGGCCCGCCGCAATGCCAGTCGCGCGCACTGCGTCGCGCACCTGGGTCGTGATGTCGATCAGCGCGTCGCCTGGCGGAGTCGGTATCGTGAGCGTGGTTAGCATGGGAACTCGATCCTATCTCCTGCCGCGTTGAGCAGGTCCAATACATCGGCGCAGCCTGGGGCGTTGAGTCCCCGCCCCGGTCCGTTGGACGGAGGACGCGCCCATCGCGTTCGCCAGTCGTCCGCAGTCCCACAAGGGCAGGCCGCTCAGCCACCCGGCCATAAACGCCGCGTCGAAACAGTCGCCCGCGCCGACGGTGTCGCGCACGGTCACGCTGAAGCCCGGCACGTATTCCCAACCCTCGCGCGTGCCGATCGCGCAGCCGCGCGCCGACTGTTTGATCACGACCGTTTCCACGCCCTTTTCGAGCAGATAACCGGCTCCGTCCTGGCCGGTGCGCCCGCCGCTGATCTGGGGAATTTCGTCCTCGGTCAGCAGCACGGTCGAGGCGCGCGATACGATCCAGTCGATTTCGTCCGGCGGCACAGACCCCATAAACGGCCCGACATCCAGAAAGACCGGCACCCGCGCCGACGCCGCCCGGTCTACAGCGCGCCGGGCCAGCGGCACCAGGCGGCGCTCGGTGAGCGTGTAGCCCTGCACGAAAACCGCGCTGGTCGTGGCGATTTTGGCATCCAGCGTGGACGGGTAGGGGATGGTCGGCCCGTGCCCGTAATCGCCTACAAAGGTGTGGGTGCCCGCTTCCGGATCGACCAGCACGACGACCACTGTCGAAGACGAGCCGGGCAGCGTCACCACGCAGCTTGTATCCACGCCGACCGCGCGCAGCGGTTCGAGAATCGCCGCGCCGAACGCATCCGCGCCGACCGTCCCGGCGGCGGTGACATCCAGCCCCATGCGCCGCGCCGCGATCATGAAGGTTCCTGCACCGCCCGGCCCCACGATGCGCCCTTGCGGGTCCTGGTGATCACCGGGCAGAATCGGCAGCCGCACCGTCATGAGGATGTCCAGTACGAGATCGCCGATGGATACAATCCGTTTAGTCATGGATCTGTCCTTGTGCGCGCACCAGTCCCAGAATACCGTCCGCCAGCGCGTGAATATTGTACCCCGCGACGACTTCGTCGGCGTCCAACTGGGCCACGACCTCCGGCGGAAAGGCGCTGATGCCGCTGTAAGCGCCCGCCATCGCGCAGGCGATCGCGCCGACTGTATCGGCATCGCCCGACAAATTGGCGGCATAGATGGCTGTCTGGCGCGGATCGCCCTCCGCCATGGCCAGCACGCCAAACGCCGCGCCGATCGTCTCCGGCACGGACAGCGATGTCCCGATCTCGTTGTAGATGGTGCGCAGGCGGCTCAGCGGGTCGCCCGGCCCGCGCGCGATTTCAACGGCCATCGTGATGCGCCGTGCCGCGGAGGGTCCCAGCCACGCCCGACCGTGCTTGCGTCCCAACTCCGCCCCCATCACACCCGCCGCGATCATGGCATCCAGCGAGGCGTCGAGCCGCAGGGCGACGGCCACCGCCGCCGCGACCGCGCACGCCCCCGATATGGCGACATTGGTATTGTGCGTCGGGATGCAAACCGTGATCGCGTCGTCGATCGCGCCCGTGGGATCACCGGGATGCAGCAGCCCGACCGGCGAAATACGCATCGGCGCGCCGTTGGTATCGCCCCAGGTGCCGGTCGTGTGCGGATCGTCGCCGCGTTTGAGCGCCTGCACGCCGCGCCGCGTACTCGGCCCGACATACGGCGAGGAATCGCCGCCCACGCGGTCGTACCAGTCGATGATCGCTTCGACGGCGGCTTCCAGCGACACGCCGCCGTGCGCGATGAATGATCGCGCCAGTGAAAACGCCTGCTCGGAATCGTCGGTGATGCGCCCTGCCGGGAGTCCGAAATGGACCGCATGATCCGCCGGGCCGGGTTTCAATTCGGTGATCCAGCCGCCGTAAGCCTGCCAGGTGTGATCGATATCAAAGTACGCGGGCATTCCCCAGGCATCGCCCAACGCCTGCCCGTACAGCCCGCCCAGAATCTTCTCAGTTAACGACACGCGATTCTCCTTATGTAGAAGACAAACCCTGTCAAGCGTAAGTCAGGGGCAGACCATGTTAGGCCTGCCCCTGGTACCTTTCCCAAAGTGGGGCTGCCCAGACCGAGCAGCCGTTCCCACGGCTGGTCGCTGTATCAGGCTGGAGCCGGCTGCCGCCGCTGGTGCTGCGCGAGATAGCGCCCGCCCAACACCACCCACAAAGCCGCGCTCACCGCAATGCCCGTCACGATACCGGCGGGCACCGCCGAGTTCTTGAGCGCCGTCGTGCGGTAGAACAACACAAACAGCATCCCCATGTACAGCCACAAACTCAGCACCGACGTCCCGGCGCTGGTCCAGATCTGGCGACCAATGCGCTCCACGTCGAGCATAAACGGCAGATTGACCAGAATCAGGATCAGCGACACCACCCCGATGCCTGCCGCGCGCGGATAGGCGGTTTTCCAGCCGTCGAAGCCGTCCGGCGCGGCCAGCATGCTGACGGTGATGATCAGGCCGAACACGGCCAACATCGCCAGAAACATGTGCAGCACGCTCAAGCGCTGGATCGAGCGCCAGAACTGCGCGTCGAAGCCTTCGCCCTCAGCCGAACGCAGCGTGCGCACGCGCACCGTCAGCCGGTTTTGCAGGGCGTAGATCACCAGCGCCATGACCGTCGCGATGTAGGGCAGCATTTGCGGCAGCATCGACGGTACGTTGAGCGACCCGACACGCACGGACAGCGCGTCGAAGAAGCCAAAGATCAGCGAGGCGAAGCCCGTCCCGATCGGGTTGTTACCGCCCAACGCGGGCGTGGCGAGCGCGATAAACCCGCGCCCGGACGCCATGTTGTTCTGGAAGAACGACAGGTAGCCCATACTGAGGTGGATGCCGCCCAACGACGCCATGACACCGCTCAGCGCCAGGGCCAGGTAACGGATGCGCTGGACGCGGATGCCCACCGACGCAGCCGCTTGCGGATTTTCACCGACGGCACGCAGATGGATGCCGGTTGGCATGCGATACATGAAGTACCACACCGCGATCACCATCAGGAAGGCGATCCACGTCATCACGCTCTGGTTGTCGAAGACCTTGAAGAAAAACGACGCCACCGGGATTTTGTTCAGAAATTCCGGAAGCTGGATGAACGGCATCCGCATACTGTTCAGGCCGCCCTGAGTGTTGCCGCGATCGCCGGTCAGCTCGAACATGACGGCCACGGTCGCCGCGCTGCCGAGAAAGTTGATCGCAATGCCAGAAAGAATCAGGTCGGCCTTAAGTTTTAAGTGGAAAAATCCCAGCAGCAGCGCCGTGAGCACGCCCATCAACACGCCCATCGCCAGCCCCAGCCAGGGGCCGATCGCCGTCGCCGTGCTGGCCGCGAACCAGTCGCGCGAATAGGCGCTGAAGACCACCCCCGTGAAGGCCGCGATCAGCATGATGCCTTCCAGCCCGATGTTGATGACGCCCGCCCGGTCAGAAATCAGCGCACCGAGCGAGGGCAGCAGGATGGGCGTCGTCACGCGCAGGATCGAGGCCAGAGAACGTCGCGCTGAAAATGCCCCGGAGTACGTTTTGGAAGAGTTCGCTATCCATGTGCGCCTTCTTTCGCCGGGGTCAGACCGCGGTCTGGTGGCGAGTCGTCCATGTCAACCGTCCCCCGGCGGCGGACACGGCGGCGGCGCAGGAAGGTGACCAGCGCTTCCGCCGTGATCAGAAGTATGACCACTGCTTGAATGATACGCACGATTTCCGCGCTGATGTTGCTGTCACGCTCCATCACCTGCGCGCCCGTGCGTAGATAGGCGTACAACAGGCCGGTGAACGGCACAACCAGCGGATCGTTGCGCGCCAGGAGCGCCACCACCACTCCCTCGAAGGCCAGTCCTACCGAGATATTGAGAATCAATTTGCGGTGGATGCCCATCGCCAGATGCGCGCCCGCCAGCCCGGCTACTGCGCCGCTGATCGCCATGACTAGCATGATCGTCCGGCGCGTGTTGACTCCGCCGTAGTCCGCGAACTTGATGTTCGCGCCGATCATGCGGATTTCGTAGCCGATCGGCGTGCGTTGGATGAGGACCCAGGTCAGCAGTACCATCGCGATCAGGATGAAGACGGCGATACTGACCTGATCGCCGTTGATGTCGATGATCGGAGCCAGCAGACCGTTCTTGGGAATCCAGTCAGAGGCGGTATACCCGGCGTCAGGCGGTTGAAGCTGAAAGGTGAGCACCATCTCGTAGAAACGCGTGGCGATGGTGTTGAGCATCAGCGTTGACACCAGCTCGTTCGCGCCGAGATAGGCTTTCAAGGCGCCAGGCAGAAGGCCCCACAAAAAGCCCGCTGTCGCCGCCGAGAGCAGCGCCACCGGGACGAGCACGGCGCGCGGGATATCGCTGAGATACAGGCCAATCACGCCGGATACCAGCGCCCCGAAGTAGAGCTGGCCTTCCGCGCCCAGGCTGAACTGTTCCGCGCGGAAGACGATGGCGATCGACAGGCCGAGCATGGTCAGCGTCAGCGCGTCGCGAATCCAGATCACCCAGCGGTTGAGACGGCTGAGCGGCCCCAACAGGAAGGCGTTATAGGCGTTGTTGGTGGAGACGATCGTCTCGCGCAGCTTGGTGCTGGTTTCGAGCGGTTCCGGCTGGGCCTCGACGGTGTAGATGCCGTCGGCGGGCAGCGTGATGTTCTGGATGATGGCGTCGCGCGTGCTCTTGAGCTGGCCGGCGAACTCGGCAACCTGTTCCTCGGTGGCGTTGTTATTCGCGCCGATTTCCTGGCCGTCCGGGGCGATGAGCTTGACTTGCAGATCGGCCTGGATGTTGGCGCGGAACACATACGCCAACACGCTGATCGTGTCGCCTTCGAGGCCCGCAAAACGGTAAGTGGCCTTGCGCAGCGGGTTGGGATCGTTTTCCTTGTTGAAGATGCCGCCCACCGGATCGCCGTTGTAAGCGATGGTGACCGGCGGCGGATTGTCGGAGAGCAGCGCCACCGTGAAATCACCACTCACATCGGCGCTGGCGGCCTCGGACCCCGCCACGATGGTATAAAAGCCATCGGCGGGCAGCGTGAAGTTCTCGATGACCGCGTCTTTGTCGCTGGCGAGATAACGCCGGAAGGCGCGCATCTGCTCGCTGGACGCCGAGGTACTCTCGGCCAACACGTTCCCGTCCTGGTCCATTAGTGTTTCTTGCAGGTCCAGGTCGCTTTTCTTGTCGTCCGCGAACGTCAGGATCGAGACGACATCGCCCGCCCGCCCGGCGAAGGTGTGCGTCACCTCGGTGAGCGGTGTCTCAGCGTTGGGCGGGTTCAACGTGGCGGACAGCTTGTCGCCGTAGTTGATATCGGTCAGTGCT
Organism: uncultured Chloroflexia bacterium; assembly: GCA_963826505.1. Taxonomy (GTDB): domain Bacteria; phylum Chloroflexota; class Anaerolineae; order Aggregatilineales; family Aggregatilineaceae; genus CAWGXG01. Next base: position 66,114 of record CAWGXG010000007.1, on the reverse strand, counting down.
GGTGTATCCGACAGTATTTGAATACGAAAATCGCCGCGTATAAAACGGTCGGACGCGTCAAGATTGAAGAACGCGGTGATCACATAGCCAAAGGCCAGCGCGACCGCCACCGTCAGCAGGACGCGCAACGCGTCCCAACGCAGTTGGACAATCAGCAGCAGCACGCTGACGCCGATCAGCGCGTTCACAAACAGGATCGCCCAATAGTCAGGGGCGGCGGTGATGGCGCTGCGCCACGTACCGGGCGAGTCGACGACCAGCCCGAACGCTTTGAAGGTGATCAGCAGGGTCACGAGCAGGCCCAGCAGCAGGCCCACGCCATGCACCCCGAATAACAGCCGTCGCAGGGTGCCCCGCGGCGGGGCGGTGGGCGGAAGCGGCATAGCGGATGTGCTCATTGGTAGCGCTCCATTTCCTCAACAGACTGCCGTTCCGCACCCAACATATACAGCCCCAGTTTTTCTTCGGTCAGGTCAGGCGTGTTGGGGAAGATCGCCACGATTTCGCCGTTATACATCACGATGATGCGGTCGGAGAGCTTCATCACTTCTTGCAGGTCCGCCGAAATCAACAAGATCGCCAGATGGTTGGTGCGCTGGTCGACAAGCTGCTGGTGAATGTACTCAATCGCGCCGATGTCCACGCCGCGCGTCGGCTGGGCCGCGATCAACAGCCGCGGTCCCGACGACAGCTCACGCGCGACGACCACTTTCTGCATATTCCCACCCGACAGCGATCCTACGGGCAAGTCGCCGCTGGGGGCCAGAATGCCGAACTGCTTGATCAGGTTGGCGCTGTTGCTGCGGATTTCGGACAGATTGAGCAGTCCGCCCCGCGCCAGCGGCGGGCGATAATAGCGGTCGACGATCAGGTTGTCGCCGATCGAGGCGGAGACGGCGACGCCATTGGTCAGCCGGTCTTCGGGGATGTGCGCGACGTGGGCCTCGCGGACTTTGCGCGGCCCGTGCCCCAGTACCGGGGCCCCGTCCACAAATACCTGGCCCATGCTGGCCCCCCGCAGCCCGGTCAATACTTCGACCAGCTCGGTCTGGCCATTGCCTTCCACGCCCGCGATGCCCAAAATCTCTGATTCGTAGGCTTTGAAGGTGGTGTTGTGCAGCAGCGTGCGGCCCGTTTCGTTGATGTAGGTCAGGCCGCGCACGTCGAGTACGGTGCTGCCGCGCGTAACCGGCGGCCGGTCGACCTGCATGAACACTTCCCGCCCAACCATCATACGTGCCAGCTCGGCCTCGTTGGTTTCGGCCGTCTTGACTGTGCCGACTTTGCGCGCATCGCGCATGACCGTCACGCGGTCGGAAATTTCCATCACCTCGCGCAGCTTGTGCGTGATGAAGATCACGGTTTTGCCTTCGTTGACGAGGTTGCGCACCGCCGTAAACAGGTCTTGCGTTTCGCGCGGGGTCAGGACGGCCGTCGGCTCGTCCAGGATGAGAATCTGCGCGCCGCGATAGAGCGCCTTAAGAATTTCGACGCGCTGGCGCATCCCGACGGGGACGGTGTCTACCCGCGCCGTAGGTTCGACAAACAGACCATACTGCTGAGCGAGTTCTTCCGTATCGCGGATGGCTTTGCGCCGGTCGATCGCCAGCCCGCCTGTGTGCCGCGCTTCGCGACCCAAGGCGATGTTTTCAGCAATCGAAAAGGAGTTGACCAGCATGAAGTTCTGGTGCACCATGCCGATGCCCAGGTCGATCGCGTTTTGGGGATTGGTGATCGTCACGCGCTGGCCGCTCAGGCTGATCTCGCCGGAGGTCGGCTGCTCCAACCCGTAAAGAATCTTCATCAGCGTGCTTTTGCCTGCGCCGTTTTCGCCGACCAGGGCATGGATCTCGCCCTGGTCGATGGACAGGCTTACGTCATCATTCGCCAGCACGCCATTTGGATATATTTTGACGATGTCGCGTGTTTCAATAAGAGCCATTCAATACCCCCCGTGGATCAGCCGGGGCTGAGCCGGTCGAATGTGGGGATGATTCCCGGTGGAAGCTAAACAATAATGGGGCTGCGCCCGAACAAAACAACCAGAAGCCCACCACGGTCGCTAAAAAGCTACAGGTTCCTCTGTGGAGCGCTGCGGACGTATGACACGCCAGACGCCCAGTTATTTGCGCACGTGGCCCTAATAAAGCATTGGGGCGAGCACACGCTCACCCCAATGAAGATGACGTGCGAGCCACCCTTACTGCAAGTACATGGAGGCGTCGAAGTTAGTGGCGGGCATCTTGTCGCAGCCCATACCGACGGTGGCCGGTTCGGCATCGAAGACCGACACGATGGAAACGTCGCCATTATCGACGGCTTCTTGCACGGCGTCGATCAGGTCCAGGACATTTTCCGGCGTGCTGTCGTAGTAGATGTCGTTGTAGGCCAGGCCAATGCCGCCTTCGGTGATACCCAGGATATCAGTCGTGCCGAATGGGAGTTCGCCCTTCAGCATGAGGTCAACACTACGATAGAGCGATTCGCCCACATTCTTCATCATGCTGGTCAGAACAACCGAGGCCAGTTCGGGGTCCGTGTCTTCGAGGATGGACGCCTGGTCGGAGTCGACACCGATGGCATAGGTGCCGCGTTCCTGAGCCGCTTCGAAAATACCCTGGCCCGTCCCACCGGCGATCTGGAAGATGATGTCGGCCTTCTGTTCGTACATGGCCAGCGCGATTTCCTTACCCTTGGGGGCATCATTCCAGCCGCCTGCGTACTGCACGATCACCTGAATGTCGGGGTTTACAAGGCAGGCACCCTGTTCGTAACCAACGATGAAGTCATTGATGACGGGGATGTCCTGAGCACCGATCGCGCCGATGATGGCATCGGGGTTGGTGCCGTCGATACCGCTGGCGGTGATGGCCGCTGCGTAGACACCGGCCAACAGCGAGCCTTCGTTCTGCGCATAGGTGATGGAGTAGACATTCGTGCAGCCGTCCACACAGACTGCAGGATCGTCGTAGGGGACGGGGGCATCGTACATGAAGAAATATTTGTCAGGATACTGGTGGACGCGGGCACCCAGGAATTCACCCATCTGGTACGTACCGGTGATGAGTAGATCGTAGGTGTCAGTCGCGGCCATGGCATCACCCAAACCGGTTTCCCAGTTGGCGGGATCGATACCCAACTCAATCGTGTTAACCTCGACGTTGTAACCGTCGTCGATCAACTGATCCATACCGCGCTGTGCTGAGTCAAAAAATGATTTGTCACCGAGCACGCCATTGACGACCAAGACGATCTTCAGCGGTTCGTCCTGAGCCTTGGCACCCGATGTACCCACACCGATAACGGCGGCGAGCATCAACACTGAAACAAGAACGAACGAAATAATCCGATTTCGAGTCATACTGATTTTCTCTCCTAAACATCGTCGTATAGTTCCCCAAAGTGTCCACACTATAACCTGACCAGTGAGGGCGCGTCAACTGACAAAACGCCTATTTCCGAGAGGCAAACCCCCGGATCGTTTCGTACGCTGCGAAAGACCATAGTCGGGCGGGTTCCTACATGGTAAACTCATCGTCGCTCAGACGGTGAGAAGCCCTGTCCAGGCGGAAGGCTGGCGGTGATGGCAGTGCCTACCTCGTTACCCACAATCCATCCCGGCGCGGAGCCTTTTCTACTCGATGGCGGCGATATCGGCTGCGTGTGCGTGCACGGCTTTGGGGCCGCGCCGGAACAAATGCGCTGGTTGGGCGAGAGTCTGCAGGCGCGCGGCCTGACCGTCTACGCGCCGCGCCTGGCCGGGCACGGCACCGACATCACCATGATGGGCCGCCAGCATTGGCTGGATTGGTACGAAGACGTGCTCGACGGCGTGGCGCTGCTGCGCGGGCGCTGCCGCAAAGTGTTTGTGGTGGGTCTGTCGATGGGCGGCGTGCTGGCGTTGCGCGCGGCGGAAGAAAGTCTGTTGGATGGCGCGCTGGTCCTGGCATCGCCTATGCGATTGGAGTATCCGCTGCGACGGATGCTGCCGCTCATCAAATTCGTGTGGCGCTATTATCCGCTGACCAGCCAGGGGCTGGACGAGCGCGTGCGCGGACTTCAGCGCGCTATGGGCAGGCGCGAAGTCGGCACGGCGGCTTACCGCGAGCGCTGGCCGGTCGCGGCGATTGCGCAGCTCAACGCGCTGATCGACGATACCCGCCGCCATTTGAGCGCGGTCAGCGTGCCGCTGCTGTTGATCTATTCGCACGGCGATCGCACCGTGTCGTTCGACAATATGGCGCTCATCGCCCGCAGCGTGAGCAGCCGCGATGTGGTCCAGCGCGCGCTCGATCACAGCGACCACATCCTGACTCAGGACAGCGAGCGCGAAACTGTGTACGCGTGGGTAGGCGACTTTCTTTCGGAACGGATGGAGTAATTGGCCGTGCGACAGTTATGGCGGGCAGTCGGGCGCGATACGCGCTGGGTAATGCTGTCGTATATGGTGTGGGGCATCGGCGAAGGGCTGTGGATGTTCATCCAGCCCTTGTATGTCAAGTCGTTGGGCGCGACGCCTGATCAGGCTGGCTTCGTGATCGGCATGTGGGGTGTCGGGCGTTTGCTGGTCATTTTGCCCGCTGGGATTCTGGCGGACCGCCTGGGCACGCGCCGCCTGCTGCTGCCCGGCTGGTACCTGGGCCTGACGGGCGTCCTGATTATGGCGCTCGCGCCGGATTGGCGCTGGGCCGCGCCGGGCTTTCTGGTCTACGGGTTTTCCGCGATCGCGATTCCGATCACCAATCTGTACATCACGCAGGCCGCGCGCCATGACCCCACGCGCCAGCCCGATCTGCCGCTCCAGACGTCGCTGACGCTGATGTGGGCGGCCTATTCCGCCGGGTTGGTGGTGATGCCGCTGTTGGGCGGTTGGATCGGCGATAGGATCGGGCTGCGGGCGGTTTACATCTTCAGCGCCTTCTGGTTTGTGATGAGCACCCTGGCGATCCGCCGCACGACCACGTACCCTGTGCCAGAACGCCCGCCACAGGGGTACAATTATAGTGGGTTGCTGCGCCGGCCCGCGGTGAGCGGCGCGTTTGTGGTGCTGACATTCGGGTTTGTCGCCGTGCTGATCGGGCAGACGCTGTCGTCGCAGTATCTCGAAGAGGTGCGCGGCTTCTCGCGCACCTCGATCGGGGCGTTCGGCTCGGTCAGCGCGCTCGGCACGGCGGTGTTCAGCCTGTTGTTGGGACGTCTGCCCGCGTGGCGCGGCTTCAATGTCAGTCTGCTGCTGGTGATGGCCGCCTTCGGGCTGCTGCTGACCAGCGGCGCGGCTCCGGTCGTAGTGGTCGGTACCTTTTTGCTCGGCGCGTACTACACCGCGCGCCCGATGGCAACCAGCGTGATCAGCGCGCGCGTGGCCGAGCACCAACGCGGCATGGCCTACGCGCTGATCGATACGCTGGCCGGGTTGGCGACCGTAATCGGCACCAACGCGGCGGGCAGGCTCTACACCGACGGCCCGGACGGCCCGTTTGTGGCCGGAATGGTCGCGATCGGGATCGTGCTGGCGGTGGGCGCTGTGCGGGCGTATGGGGTCCCACGCCGCAACCGTGAGGCCGCAGCGGCGTACAGCAGTGTAGAGCAGGTGGGGGATTAGGACACGGACGCACGCGCCCACCAAGGAAGGATGTGAACCTCATGACCAAACAAAAACGCAACGCCGATCCGGATCTGTTGGCGCGGCTGTGGAGTGACATGACTCTGGCTGGACGGCTGCTGTTTGACCGGCGTGTCGGCGGGGTTGTCAAACTGATCCCGGTGCTGACCCTGTTGTATATCCTGTCGCCGATCGATCTCATTCCAGACATATTTCTGCCCTTCGGCGTAATGGACGACATCACCGCGTTTTTCCTGGGGCTGCAATTGTTCATACACAGTGCACCACCGGGGATCGTCCAGGGCTACCGCGAGAAGCGTGGCGAAGGGCGCGAGACGACGAGCTTTGCCCCTCCGCCGGATGCCAAAGTCATTAACGGCGAATACAGCGTTCGAGATGATGAGTGATTCCGGGTGATCCGGACTGTTGAGGTCAGCTATGGCGCTGCTCTACTTGATCCGCCACCCCCATACCCGCCGCGATCCCGCGATTCCGGCGTCACGCTGGGGTCTGAGTGAAAACGGTGAAGCGCAGGTATGGGACCTGGTCGCACTGCCGATCTGGGTCCACGTGGCCGCGGTGTATACCAGCCGTGAATATAAGGCGGCTGTGGTAGGACAGGCCGTCCAAACAGCACATGACGTTCCGTGGATCGAAGTCGAAGACCTGCGGGAATCCAGCCGGGATGTGTGGATCGAGGACGCGCATTCGAGGCGGCCCAACGCGCTTATTTCGACCATCCCGGCGAGCCTCCCGTGCCGGGTTGGGAATCGGCACAGGCAGCGACCGCACGCTTCGCGGCAGCCGTCGACGGGCTGTTAACAGCGCACCCGCCCGACGAAACACTGGCGCTGGTGGCGCACGCCACGGTGTTGACACTCTACGGGGCAGTTCTGCGGGGCCAGCCGCCCACGTACGACGACTGGGGCGCGATCGGGTTCGCGGCGGTGCAGGGGGTGGACCGGGCCACTCTACGCCCGCTGACGCCGTTTCTCACCGCTCCCTATGACGGACTGCCTCATCCCCATTAACCATCCCCCGCGCGTTGGTGTCACTGCGGCGGCTATGCGAGGACTCGCGCATGAAAATCGGCATACTCTCCGACACGCACGGCAACCGTACCAACACGCAGCGCGCGCTGGCCACCTTGCGCGAGCGGGGGATCGACACGGTGATTCACTGCGGCGACATCACAACGCCCGAAGTCATTCTGCTGTTCGCGGGATGGGACGTGCGCTTCGTGTTTGGGAATATGGACATGGATCGCAGTTTTCTCGTCCAGGCGGCGCAGCAGGTGGGTGTGGCGGTGCCGCAGTTCACGCGCGACGTGGAGATCGACGGGCGGTTGATCGGCGTGACGCATGGTCACGATCACAGCCTGTTGTATCGTATGATCATCAGCGGGAAATACACGTATGTGTGCCAGGGGCACACCCATATGCGCCAGGACGAACGGCGCAGCGCCTACAGCGTGCGCCTGATCAACCCGGGGTCGCTGGGCGGGAGTTTCCGGCAGACGCGCTCGATCGCCGTGCTGGACGTGAAAACGGACAGCCTGGAGTTTATCGAGTTTCCGGATATGGTGTAAAAGAACAGCTCTACCTTCCGGCCAGCGAGACGTGCTTTTCCATCACGAGCCCCGCTTCGCCGTCGCGATAGTAGGCGGGTTTGCGCTCGACCACGCTGTAGCCGGTGTGGGAATACAGCCGGATGGCGGGCTGGTTGCCCTCACGCACCGTCAGCCGCATGAAAGGCCGCTTGAGCCGCTGCTCCATCGTATCCAGCAGAAAAGCGCCGAGTCCGCGCCGTTGGTGCGCGGGCGCCACCCCCAGCGTGATGATCCAACTGCGGCCGGCGGTCATGCCGCGCGTCCCGCAGACGAAGCCCGCCAGCGATCCGTCTGGCGCGGCGACTTTCAAATTCACTACGCCGGGCGACAAAAACAGCAGCAGCAGGTCCGGGTACGGGTAAGCGTCATGAGGGAAAATCGCGCGCTCAAGCGCGTGCAGCGCGCGCAGATCGAAAACTGTTGCACGGCACAGCGCGTACCCAGGTGCAAGAATTAGGGGTTGGGTCGAATCCAACAACACTCACTTTCTGCGGCGGGCACGGCGCGTCAGCGCGCGGAGGTGTCCACCTGATAATGTCGCACGTCGTCCATGGCGGCGATCATATCTTGCAGTGACAACACTTCGTCGTGAATATCCGCTTGCAGACGCTGCGTGCGCGCGCTGTCGACGTCTTTGGCGTCGATCAACTGGACCTGGGCGTAGACCGTGCCCAGGGCCGACAGCGTGTGATCGAGCTGGATGTCGGCGCGCTTGACGTTGTTCGCCAGCGATTGCAGGTTGGCAAGCTGCGTTTCTTTGGTCTGGATCGCTTCTTGCAGTTCGGCGCGGACTTCAGGTGAGGTTTCGATTTCGAGACGGCGCTGCAAAATCTTGAGGTCTTGCGGTACTAACCGGCGATCGCGGTTGATCACGTCGTTTTCTTCGAAATCGTCCATTTGCTGCGCCAACCGGTAAATCTGCTCGATCCAGGCGTTCAGCTCGTGGGCTGTCTCGTCGATGCTGCGCCGCATCGCGCCGCTGTGACGAGTTGCCGCTTCACCGATCAAGCGGCGGTATTCCAGGGCGCGTTTGAGGCGCTCGCGAGCATCAGGATTTTTGATCTCGCTGGGATTAAAGCGATCGGTGAGCATATCCGCGACTGCGCGCTGCGCCGCTTCGGGATCGGTGACGGTCACGCCCAGGTATACGACTTCGGCCACCGCCCCGAAAATCAACCAGTAGGCGGCCTGCCACCAGCTAAACGGCATGTAACCCAAGCCGAACAGGATCAGCGCCAGGGCGATGATCACAGCGCTTTCCACGCTGAAAAACGCGGCGCTGAGGATCGACGTCCAGGCACGCTCGCGCATGTCTTCTTTCATTTTCGACATGACCTAATCCCATCTTGAATACCCGACCGCCGTCGTACCAAACCTGAACCCGACAGCGCGCCCTGGGCGCGCCATCGCCGTTAAGGTACCAGTACGCAGGCGGTCGGGTGTGGTTGCACAGGTTCAGGCCGCGGCGCTAGGTGCTGCTGTCGCCGCTGCCCCCCAGGCCAAGCCGCTGGCGGCGTTCTTCGAGTTGAAGCTCGATCTCCGACGTGCCGATCGCGTCGTCAATCTGGTCACGCAGGTTGGTGCTCGCCATTTCGAGCTTGGCGTCTTCACGATCCAACCGGGCGCGGATCTGCTCGCCGAGACGCTGCACGTCGTCGTCGCCGATCCCGGCCAGATCGTCGAGGCTGCGGACGGCCTTGGTCGTCATCTCCTTGGCCTCGACCAGCTCCAGCAGCGCCTTGAGGTGCTCGCGTTCCTGCTTGATGGTCGTCAGCTTGGCTTCAAGCTTGAGCTTGGCATCCAACATGCGGCGATATTCCTGCTCCTGGGACTGCCACTGCTCGTAATATTCCTGGGCAAGCTGTTGTTTCTGGTTCATCTCGGCCTGGGCCGCCGACGCCAGATCCGCCTTGCCGCGCATGAGCAGGGTGTCGATATCGCGGTCGAGCTTTTCAGCCGACGCCGCGAACTCCTCATATTTGCGCTTGAGCGTCTTCACCGTGCCGCCGATAGTGGCGGCTTGATCGTCCAATGCGTCCAGGTTGCGCTCGGCCTGCCGGATGTATTCATCCATGACTTTGACCGAGTTCGCTTCGAGGGCAGAGTCCACGAGCGCATGGACATTGGCTGAGATGAGCGTGTTGATTTTCTGTAAGAGTGAAACCATAGTGTGTCTATCCCTCCGGTAAACGCTCTGGGAACATGATCCGCACGACGACCGATCTCGTCGCCTGAAAGCCGGTTCTTATCGTGAACAGAGACTGTCAGGCTGTGTGCCGGTCGGAGCCTGTGTCGCTTTCATCGTAACACGATCCCTCGCGGCTGCACTGACACGCTGCTGACAGGTCTCTGACAGGTGCGCCAATTCAGCTCGAACGGCGTGCTGTCGCCGCCGCCGGACGCTGCCCGCTGTCAGGCATTCACGTTGGCGGTTTCTTCTACGGGCAGGGCCAATGTGAAGGTGCTGCCCTCGCCGTATTCGCTATCCACGGTGACGCTGCCGCCGTGTAACCGCACGATCCCACGCACGATGGCCAACCCGGCCCCCGCGCCCTGGTCTTCAAACCGCTCGCGGTCGATCTGGTAGAAGCTCTGGAAAATATTCTCCTTCTCGTGGTCGGGAATTCCGCGCCCTTGATCGCTCACGGACAGGCAGACCTGTGTGTCAGCATCATAGGCTCGCAGATGAATCACCGACCCCTCTCGTATCGAGAACTTGATGGCGTTGTCGACCAGGCATTCCAGCGCCGCGTTGAGGTATTCCACGTCGGCCCGGATGGGCGGCAGGTTGTCCTCGACACTGACCTGAATGTGAAAGCCCTGTTCTTCGGCCAGGTCGAGGTATTTGTGCTCGACCATGCGGAGCAGCGCCAGATAGTTGGTCAACGTAGTGGCGCGCCAGGCGAAGGTGCGATCGGCAGCGCCGGTCTCTAACTCCACCAGCAAAATGAAATTCTCGACCAGGCGGCGCAGGCGGTTGGCTCCGGCATTCAACCCGTGTAAGAACGCGCGCATATCGCTCACGCTCAGCTCGTCGGCGTCGCGTTCCAGCATGTCAGCGTAAGCCACAATATAGGTCAGCGGAGTGCGGTATTCGTGGTTGAGAATTGTCAAAATATTATGCTTGATGTTTGACACTTCCGTCTGGCGAATCGCGTCTAATTCTTTGCGGCGCTTGAGCTTGGCCGACACCGCGACCAGCAGCTCGTCGGCGTCAAACGGCTTGACCACGTAATCTTCAGCGCCCATGCTTTTGCCGCGCTTGATGTCGTCGCGCTCACCTTTGGCGGTGAGGAAAATGAAGGGAATAGCGACCCAATGTTCGCGGGCGCGCACCGCATGAAAGAAGTCGTAGCCGTCCATGCGGGGCATCATAATGTCCGATACGATCAGGTCCGGAGGGCGGGGCTGAGTTTCCAAAACGTCCAAGCCTGCCGCCCCGTTGGCAGCCGTCAAAACGTGATAATCGTTGATTTCCAGTATGTCGCGAATACCTTCCATCAAGTGCATATCATCTTCGACGACAAGAATGATGGGTTTGCTCATTACTTCTATCCCCTCCGGGCAGTCCAGCTCGATCGATCAAGATTGAAGGACAGGGAGAGCGATACGAAAAGTGCTGCCATGCCCTTCCTGGCTTTCCACTTCCAATGTCCCCCCGTGCAGCCCGACGATTTCGCGTGTAATCGCCAGACCTAAGCCTGTCCCAGGAATGTTCGGACTCACATTGGACCCGCGCACAAAACGTTCAAAGACTGTCGCCAGTTCGCTGGTGGGAATCCCAATACCAGTATCAATTACTTCAATGATAACCCATTCGGGCGGGCTTTGCTGCGCCGGTTTCGCGAAACTGCGCACGGTAATTTGCCCGCCGACTGTTGTATAGCGGATGGCGTTACTCACCAGATTGGTCAATGCGCGTTCGATCTGGTCGGGATCGCCCAAGATAGGCGGCAAGACGTCGGTCAGTTGTTCGTGCACCAGCGTTTTGTTTTCGTTTTCGGCCCAGGCGTTGTAGCCCAGGATCAATGTGTCAATCAGCGGCACGAGAGCGATGCGCATCCGTATTTGGGGGCGCTCAGCGCGCTGCTCGCCTTGTAACCGCGAAATCTCCAACAGGTCGCTGATCAGCCGCGCCAGCCGTTCGACTTCGCGCTCCATCACTTCGACGTAATTTTCGCGGCGCTCTGGGCGGCCTTTTTGCAGCAGCGAGAGATAAAGCTTCAGGTTAGCCAGCGGCGTGCGCAGCTCGTGCGACACGGTCTGCACAAAGAGGTCTTTCATGCGGTCGAGGTCTTGCAGGCGCGTAATATCGCGCAGAACCACGACCGAACCCAGCACCGCGTCTTCCTCGACCACGCGCGAGGCTTTGGCCTGGAGCGTAATACGTCCCAACTCGATGATCTCGGTGACGTCGCCCATGCTGTCGTCTTCAAGCTGCATGACCTGCTGAACCAGTTCGCGGACCCGTGCTCCCAGGTCCATCTCCAGATCGAAGCGATTAAACAGGCTGCGCGCTACCGGGTTGGTCATCACTACGCGCTTTTCGAGATCGAAGACGATCACCGAGTCGGCCACCGAACGCAGGATTGCTTCGGTACGCTCGTGCTGGCGGCGAATCTCGGCGGTGCGTTGGGCAACGCGTAACTCCAGGTCCAGCGCTTGTTTGCGCACCTGATCGTACAGCCGGGCGTTCGACAGCGATACGGCTAACTGCGCGGCCAGCGGTTCCAACACGTCCAGGTCTTCCTGGCCGATGCTGTCGAAATTCCGGCGCTCGACCACCAACACGCCGATGACCTCGTCGGCCACGATCAGCGGAATGCCCAGCGAGCAGCATGGCTGCTGCTCTTGCATTTGGCCGGACGGGTAACACGGCTGGTTGAGCAAACACAACTCGGCCTGCTCGTACGCCTGGTTGGCCACTTGCTGGGTCGATTGGTGATAGGCCCCCGGCTGTTCGAGCGGATCGGGATTGCCGCGCACCATCGCCGCGCGGACGTGCAGCGTGCCTTCGTCTACTTGCAGCAGGCTAATTGTCTCGAACCGTAAAATATCGAACAGCTTGGCAGCGACTCCCCGGATCAGGGCGTCTTCGCTCAGGATGGCGGTGACATAGCGTCCGACCTCGTTCACCAGCCGGAGCTGGTCCAACCGGCGGCGAACCTCATCGAACAAGCGCGCGTTGTCAATGGCCAGCGCCGCCTGCACACCGAACACGCCTACCTGATCGGCCAGCGCGTCCGTGAATGGTTCTGCGCGCAGCGTATCCACCAGCAGCAGAGTGCCCACCGGGAGATCGGCCTTGACGAGCGGAATTGCCAGTGCGGCCTGCGCGCCGGTCATCGCCATGACATCGGCGGGCAGCGCGACGGAATCTGCGGCGTGATGAATGTAGCTTGGCCGCCAACTGTGCAGCACTTCGACCGGCAGCAGATCGACGTCCGAGCGATCGATGATATGACCCATAAACTGTTCCGCGCTGGGACCGTAAGCCGCCGCGCCGACCAGCTTGTCCTGGTTGACCAGCCAGATATACGCGCCGTCCACCCCGAATACGCCGATGCTCTCGCGGCAGATCAGATCCAGCACCGATTCGTGATCCAGTTGGGCGCTGATCGCCAGACTGAGGCGCGCGAGATCGGTCGAAAGCGTCGCGCGCCGTGTGGTGTCCTCGAACAGAATGGCGTTGTCCATCACCACGCCCAACTGCTGGCCGATGTTGAGGAGCAACTGCTGCATGTCGGGGGAAATGAGTTGTGTATCGTCTTCAAGGATGCTCAGCAGCCCGATGGCTGAACCGTGCGACACGAGCGGCACGCTGAGAAACGAGCATGGTGTCCCGTCCAGCAGCGTTTTCGGCGGCAAGACATAGGAAGTTAGCGGCTCGGACACGGTCAGCGGGTCCAGGTGCGCGCATAACACTGACGACAACCCCGACATCGCACGCAGGCGCAGCGCCTGCGTCGACGGAATGTACTGGTGGATCGCACCGCCGTGCAGCCCTAACATTTCCAGCGCACGATCGAGCGCCTCTTGCAGCAGGTTTTCGTGCGTAAGGGCTTCGTTACTCGTCGCCAGGATTGTGTTGAGCACCTGATGCGCGCGGCCCTGGCGCTCCTTTTCTTCCAGCAGGCGGAAGCTTTCCAGCGCTGCCGCGATCTGGTTGGCGAAGGTCTGGCCGATCTGGACGTGCTCGTCTGAAAAGCGATACGGCTCCCAACTGTCAAAACTGAGCAGCCCGATCACATTGCCGCGCACGATGAGCGGGATACCCAGCCACGCCCTGACTTCTTCACCATGCAAGCGATCTCTGCGCCATTCGGGATGCTCGCGCGTGTCCGCGATCAGCAGCGGGCGTTTTTCGTTGATGATGCGCAGCACCAGCGGGTAATTCATGGCGGGCAGCGGGTGATTGAGCGGTACAGACGCGGTGGGTGGATACACGGCCCGGAACGACCAGCGCTCACCACCCGCCTCAAACAGACCGACGTGCGCACGGTCGAAGGAAGTCACCTGCCGGAGATGGTGCAGCACCGAGGCCAGCGCACTGTCGATGTCGGGACTGGTGACCAGATCGTAGGATGCCTTTTGGAGTTGTTCCGCCTGCACGCGCCGCCGCTGTTCGATGTCGAAGAGCTGCGAATTTTCCACGGCGACGGCGGCCTGGTTGGCGAATGTGCTGGCCACCAGCAGATCGTCCTGCGTGAAATACCCGGGCTGCTGGTGCGACAGGCTGATGCAGCCCAAAACCTGATCGCGAATGATGAGCGGCACCGCCATCCACGAGCTGTACGCGTACTGGCCCGGCTGCCAAATTTCATCTGCGGTCGTATCCGAGACGAGTTGGGGGATACGATCGTCGAACAGGCGCGTGAGGTATTGATAGCGGCTGATCGCGATGCGTACCTGTGACTCTTCGTGCGGGGAGTGAGGTGGCTCGAACCCGGCCGAAGCCCCGATCCGCAGCAAGCCCGGCTCGGCCAGTACGAGCATCGTCGCGCGGTCGTATGTCAGGATCGCGTGCAGCCGTTCCAGAACCAACTGCAACGCCTCGTCCAGGCTTTTGCTGGCGATGATCCCGGCGACCTCGCCCAATACTTCCGCGATGCGACGCTGCTGGCGTTCCTGAGTGTGCAGGCGGGCGTTCTGGATCGCGACCGCCAACTGGCGGCCCACGCTGTCAAGCAGCGACACTTCAAGCGCCTCAAACTGATGCGGCTTTTTGTACCCCAGCATCAGCAGTCCGGTCACTTCTTCCCGCGCGATCAGCGGCACGAACGCGCCCGCGCGATAGCCGTACTGCTGGAGGTGCGCCCCGATGCGCGTTTCAATCTGAGTATCGGCGATGGTCGTCGTGTAGTGCCGCTCCAGCGTCTTATTGACTGGGCTGGTGACCACGTTGAAATCCAGGCCGAACACTTCAGGGACAGGCTGCGCGATATCTTCGGGCACCAGATGTCCCGCCAGGCGGAGCTGCTGGCCTTCCAGTAAATACACCGCCACGCCGTCCGCCTCGGTCACCGTGTGAACCTGCTGGACCGCGCGAGAAATCACCTGATCAAGATCGAGAGAGGAGGCGATATCGGCGCTGATGGCGCTCAGGGCGAGCAGTTCCTGGCGACGCTCCTGCAAATCGCGGCGTACGTGTTCGGTGGTCGCGTCGTGGGTCACCAGCAGCCAGCGGCCCACGTGATCCTGTGTCGGTTCCAATGGGCGGAGCTCCAGTTGCAGCATGTATTCAGAATCATTCAGCGCGACGGTGCATTCGTCCTGCGATCCGCCTGCCGCGAACAATCCCTGCACGCTGGTCAGCAGGGGCGGTACACCGGCCAGCCACTCAGACACCAGGGGCGGGGCGATGGAATTGACCGGTGGACGACCCAACCAACGAGCCATCTGGGCGTTGTACCAGATCACGTGCTGCCCATCGTCGAGCACCGCCAGCCCATCGTTGAAGCGGTGCAGCGTGGTGTGGAACAGCTCGCCGAAGGTCTTGGAATAACTGGACTCCGGCAGCAGCGACCACAGAACCACGACGGGCGGCGCCAGTCCCAGCGCCACGACCAGCACCAGCCAATGCGCACCGACCAACGGCGCCAAAATGGGAATCATGACACCGGACAGCACGCCCAGCGTCAGCGACACCGCGCCGTGCCAGAAGGCGAGGCGGTGATAGCGGACGAAAAAGGTTACGATGATGATGTAGGGCAGTTGGCTGGCCACGAGCAACCCCAGGTTCTGCGGCCAGTGGAACGCAAACCGCGCCAGACTCCAGGGGATCCATGCGCTGGTAGTGACGGGCAGCACCAGCTCATATCCTTGGGCACGCGGCACCCACGCCAGAATCACACTGCTGACGGCCATCACGGCCACCGTCACCAGCAGTACCCGGCGGCGATTGGCATTCAGCCAATGCTCGAAACACAACCCGACAAGGGTCAGCGGCAGTAGGACGCCATAGCACCAACTCCCGCCGATGACGACAACATACGCGGCAAGCTTGGCGGCGGACTGGCTGGTCGTGGTGCCCAACACCAGGAATCCAGTGGTGGTAACGGCCACGATCACCAGATATAACGCAAACGTCACCATCGCCGCCCCGCGCGAAAAACGGGCCAACGTGATGACGGCGAGTGTGATGTAGAGACAGATCGGTAAAATCAGTAAGTAAGCCATGACCCCAAACCCAGCAAAAGGCCCCCTGGTAGAGCTTCCCAGGAGTATAGCATGTATTGGGATGAACGATTTATGGGTCTTTGTTCCGCGTTGGAGTCCTCAGCTTTCCTGTGAGAAGCTGGCCTATAGTCTGATCCACAGACGGCGGGCGTGCGGACCGGTAGCCGTGGCTCAGTGCTGGTCATTGTTGGGATCGCTGCGCGGCTGGCTCAGTTTGTAACCTCGCCCGCGCACTGTCAGGACGAACTGGGGACGTGCCGGGTTTGATTCGATCTTGGCGCGCAGGCGGCTGATCAATTTCTCAATGCGTGCATCGTCCACTTCGCCCAGGTAATCCTGCCCCCACACGGCTTCGACGATCTGGTACTTGTCGCAGATTTTGTCGATGCGGCCATACAACAGCAGCAGCAGCCGGTATTCGAGGTCGGTCAGCGGCTCGATCATCCGACCGCCGATCCATACCGTTCCAGCATCGATATCGACCCACAGACCGTCGGGGACTTCCTTGCGGGCAAGTCCCTGACGGCGCGCGTAATGTTCGAATAGCCGCGAGAATAGCCGGAAGGTTCCGTCATCAGGCACCAACAGGCCGCGCGCCACCAGCTCGGCCCGCTGAACGTCGCTCAGGGCGCTGACCCCGCGCGAGGCCGTCAGGCTGGCCGACTGCTGTTCTTCCGGCAGCAGGTGCTTCCACAGTTTCGCCAGCTCGCCGCGTACCAGCCGGTGGTTTTGCAGTACGTCCACCGCAATCGTGAGCGCCTGCCGGGTGTAGGTCGGCGGCGCGCCGGACTCGACCTGCATTACCACGTGCGACACCGCGCGGATCAACCCGGGATGACCGCCCGCCTGTTCGAGGATGTAGTCGCGTTCCCACGGATCAAGCGAGTCATTGTTCTGCTCGAAGATTTCAGTCGCCAGCTCGGTCGCCGCGCCCGCGTCCAGTGGTTGGAGGTAGTATTTGTGCGCGGTGAACAGCTCCAGGAACTCGGCCAGATCGTCGCCGCCGAACAGTATTGTCATGGGCCGCAGCGTAGCCGTCACATAGTTGAGCCGGGCCGGGTATTTATCTTTGAGCGCGCGCAGATTGAGAAAGACGCGTTCGTCCAGACCGGTCAGCGCCGCGTCGAACTCGTCCAGCAGCAGGATCACATCGCGGTGATTTTCGTTCTGTTCCAGCAGGGCGATCATCGCGTCGTTGAAGGCCAGCGACGTCGCAAAGCCACCTTCGGTCTGCACGACCGTATCGTAGTAGGATTCGATCTCGACGCACAGATCGTCGCAGTTGGCCTCTACTTCGGTCAACGCTTCGAGCACGGTCCGCAGGATGACCTCGTAAAACGCCTGAACCGTGAGCTGCAACATGCGGTTGCAGTCCACATACACCAGCAGAGCAGGTCGTCCCGTCAGGCGTTTGTATTCATCCCCGACCGGTGCCTCGACCAACTGGCGCAGCAGTGTGGATTTGCCGAAGTTGCTCAGCCCGACCACGGCCACAGACTGGCCATTTGCCAGGGCGTCGAGAATCATCGCCACGTCGTCGGGGCGGTAGCGGGAGAGGCGCGCAGATTCAGACATAATCACCAGGGCTTATAACTTCACCAGGGGCGATGTCGCCAACTTGCCTGTGCGTCATCACCCCTGTGATCGAGTCAACGTATGACCGGTGCGCAAACGCCCCGGCGTCAGGCCGCGGTGCGCAGCTTGCGTGCGATAAACACGACGGCGACCAGGCCAGCGGCGGCGATAGCCAACAGCGTCAGACCATTGCCACCCGACAGACCGCTTGCGCCGTCACCGAGATCGGAGAAGAAACCGGTCGTCGGCAGCGCGGCGGGTGTCTCTGTGGGCGGGATGGGCGAGGCCTCGGTCACGGTCGGCGGCATGGTGATTTCGATGCCCTGTTCCGCGAACGCGGTCGCCGTCAGGTCGAACGGGCTGGGACCCGATTCGGTCGGGCTGGGCGTGGTGGTCGGGGTAGCCGTGGGCGGCACGCCAATCGTGAACGTGACCGCACCAACCGCGGGCACCTGCACCATAATCACCAGCGGCTCGCCGGGCGACACCAACGCCTTCATATCATCTGGCAGCGAGTTGTAGTCGAGCTCAAGCCAGTACACGCCCGGTTCGAGCGCCCCAAAGTCGAACGTGCCATCGGTGGCCGTGGTGATCACCGCGATCAGCTCGTCCGTGATGGGGATGGGTGTCCCACCCTGCGCGCGGATCTCGCCAGGGCCGCGCACGACGCGCGCCACCAGGACGATATCGCTGCCGTGCTGGACCGGGACGTAGCCGGACGCTGCACCCGCTGTCAGGGCCAACGACACGACGTAATCCCCGGACCCTGCCACGCTGCTCACGCGGATGGTGAAGGCTCCCGAGACGGGCAGCTCGAAGGCGCTGATGCGCGCGTTGGAGTTGCCGCCGCTGTCGTCGTCACCGATCAGAATCGTCCCATCAGGGCCGACCAGCTCAAGGAACGCGTCGATCTGCCCGGCCTGAGCGGCTGCCGCGTCAATCGTCACGACTTCGCCCTGCTGGCCGCTGAAGATCCACTCGACCGACTGGCCCGCGTTGAGCGTGCCGCCCTTGGATTCGCCATACGCGATGGCGTTGGCGGCGGTTTCACCGCTGGACACGGCCGGGACGGGGGTGGGCTCTACGGGTTCGCGATCGGCAGGTGTGAAGACGCCGTCGCCGTCATCCTTGTACAGACGCAGGGTGACATTCCCGAAGATACGCCCGTTTTCGTCCACCACCTGACCGGTGAGCGTATTCGCTTCGGCGGTCTGAGTCAGGCCGATATTGATCGCGTCTTGCGTGGCGGTCTGCATGGCCCACTGCGTCTGGTTGGCGATGAATTCGGCGGTGGCCGTATTGGCCGCGTCTGTCGCAGCGATGGCGGCCTGTGTCTGCCGGATGATCGCATCAGCGGTCGCGGTTTCTTCCGAATGGAAGACCGCCGTTTGGCTGGCCGACTCGATGAGCGCAAGCGCCGTGAGCGTGGCGTTATATTCGGCTTCGATGGTCTGGTTAAGCTGGACCACGGCCGTACTGGTACGCTCGTTGCCGGTCAGCTCGTTGCCGCCGCGCAGCGCAAAAAAGAGGATGAGAGCAATGATGACAATGACGGCGAACGCCATAATCGCGCCCACGATCTTGAAGGTACGGCTCAGCCCCTCTCCATCGCCCGGCTCACCAAAATCGGGCATAAACTCTTCTTCGCCGATGTCGAAATCCGGCGTTTCGTCAAGATCCCCAAAATCTTCTAAATCTTCAAACAGTTCGTCATCAGACATATGATCTCTTCCTCCGCGCTATTCGCCCGCGCCTGACGGCTAGCCAAGTCGTTCCAGGTTCGCCAGGGGCACCAACCCAACCCGTTGGTTGGGCAACCGCACCCTGGCGCTCGGCACCCGCAGTCCGTTGTCGATCATCTGCGGGGCCGGGGAAGCTCTACCACCTCACCGATCACGCCGTCCCAGGGGGCGCGCATGATCCGCACCTGTGTACCTACTTCCAGGGGCCGATCTAACGTCGGGGTTTCGGGAAACACCCCGCCGGACGGCAGTGGCAGCATGATTTCGGGACGCTCCCAGGACCAGCGATCTGGGATTACAGCGTCAAAAGCGGCTTGTCGCCCCATGTTACTGCGTAACAGCGTATAGATCAATCCGGTCGGACGCCGCTGCCCGAAACCCTCCGTTAACAATACAGGGAATGATAGTTCTAGCGCAAATTCGCGCAA
The DNA here is from genome assembly GCA_963826505.1 of uncultured Chloroflexia bacterium. GTDB lineage: Bacteria > Chloroflexota > Anaerolineae > Aggregatilineales > Aggregatilineaceae > CAWGXG01. Next base: position 46,479 of record CAWGXG010000007.1, on the reverse strand, counting down.
GCTGGACGACATGCCGGGTGCGACGACGCCTGCGACCTCCTGCTGCTGCGCTAATAACAGGTCGCCTTTGTCGATGGATTGAGTCGAGACGAGGACTTTGCCCCGGTAATCAGAAATGCGCGGATCGAGCTTGCTCAGCCCGGCGAACCCGTCTTCGGGCAGAAACTTGTAGGCTTCGTACACAAACCCGCCGTTGCCCCAGGCGCATTGCATAATCGCGCCCACTCCGGTGATCCTGACGACTTCGCTTTTAACGGAGTCGATGTCGCCGGGAATTTTCGCGCGCACCTCGATCGACCGCTCGGTCACCTGCACGATGATGCGGCTGCCGTCCACACGCACAACGACCCCTTCCACCGGCGAAATGAGTATTTTCGCCCGCCGCCCACGCCCCATCCGGGCCAGTTCCTGGCCGAGCTGGGCGCGCTGGCCTTCGTGAATCAAAATGATTTCGGCCAGTTCTTCGGGCGACACTTTGCGCAGCTTGAACGCGGCGGCCACGTCAAGAATGCGATAGGCGCCGAGAATATCCGCTTCCATCAGCACCGTGACGCCGCTCGTCTGCCCACCTTCGATCGCGTGGTTGACGCGCAGCACTGCGCCCGGCGGCAGCCGTCGCTCGCGGACGACGCGCACCAGCCCTTTGATCACGGTCGTTTCAGGAAAATAGGGCATGTTCCGCGTCCTCCTCCACACCGGGGAATTCCACCGAGTCCGGGAACAGGTCGTCTACGCCGGGCAGCGGCTCGTCGTCCAGGGAGGGCAGCGGCAGCGGTTCGTCCACCTTATGGCGGCGTTCGCGGCCCATCATCGCCATTTGCCACTCGGTGAAGCGTACCGTCCGATCTTGCGGGCGCGGCATGACCAGCGGTCGCCCGCGCGCGTCGAAGATGATACCGGCAGCCCCTGCGATCACACGCCGTCGGATGCGTCCCTTGCCTTCCAGGCTGAGACCGCGCCGCAGACGGATCGTCACGTCGGCGGATACGCCGGGCAGGACGGGGGCCATCCAGATTTCGCCGCCTTTGACGACATGCCGAATTTGCTTGCCCTCTGCCGGACGGATCTGCACGACCATCGCCGCGCGACCTTGCCGGATACGTCCTGACGGGCAAAAGGCCGTGCCCAGCGCGATCAGGCCGCCGGAGTCCAGCGCCTGAACCGTGACGACCGGCTTGAGATAAGCCACCACGCCCAGCGCCGAGATCAGGTTGTGCGGGTCCAGTCGCAGCTCAACGCTGCCAGTCGGTTGCAGTGCGTCCAGCAGCAGCATGGCGGCAATGCCGGGATGCTGCGCCTCGGTCAAAATCGCCCCGGCCCCAATGATCGGCGCGAAATCGGGCAGCAGATCGCCCACGCCCAGATCCCATTCGGGGCGGGCCTGCGCCACCAGCAGCCGGACGATCTCGCGGGCGATCGCCTGCTCGATCATCAACTCTTCGCCGGTCAAAGGAATCGTCGCGGGGAAAAGCTGCTTGTTATAGGCGTAGTCCCACAGCGCCTCATCGCTGATATCGAAGGACAGCCAGCGTTTGACTGCCGCCGGAGTGATCGCCTTGAGCGCGGACGGCAGGGTATGGCCGATCCCCAAATCGGTGCGGATAGTGTAATGCGGATCGCCGTGGGTGCCCGCCACGATGACGCTGTTGGCGCTGCCCACGTCCACACACAGCGGGCCAACGCCGTGCTGCGGAAGCTGGCACAGGTAGCGCACCGTGCTGATGTAACCCTGTGTGGTCGGCACGACGCCCACCTGGCTGAAGCGCGTAATCTCCGCAAAGCCGCCCGGACTGCGCGTGCGGTATTCGTCGTAGACCATCGCCAGTTCGATCTGGGTGGCGAAAAGCTGTTCTTCCTTCAGCGACGGACGCACGTTGCGCGCCACAAACACGTTGGGATTGGTTTGTTGCAACAGGTCCCTGACCCGTCTTTGCAGGTTCTTGTTGCCCGCAAATAACACGGCCGGGCGCGTCCCGCGTTGGATCAGCGCCAGCGCGCGCTCGACCTTTTCGACCAGCTCGATCAGCAGCGCGTCGGCGCCGCCATCGGTGCCGCCCACGATCAGGATCAGGTCTGGCTCGCCGCTGAGCAGCGCGTTGATCTGGTCTTCTTCGCTGCGCTCGTCGTCGGGCGTCAGCGTGTCGGTGATCGTGACGTAAGTACCCGCCAGGGCGCGCCGTCCGCTGGCCAGACTCATCTCCGGCGTCAGGCCGACCAGCACCACGCGCATCGGACGCCCGGCGCTGCTCGTCGCCATGAAGGTGTCGACGCCTTGCCCGCCGTTTTCCGGCGTCAGCAAAAAGGAATCGCCGCCCTCGTTGATCAATTCGCGCCCGATCAAGTCGCCCATGGTTTGGGCGGCGTGTTCCAGGCCCAGGCTGACCTTGCCCAGCGGCGGTTCCGCTGTGGTATGCGCCCGCGAAGACGCGATCATGCGGTATTGGCCCTCGACCAGATCGATCAGAACCAGACGCGTGTGGACGTTTCCAATATCGGCTATGAGGATGGAATTAATGCGATCAACGTCCATACCGTCAGCCCCCTACCCGATCGAGGATGAATTCAAGCTGCGCGCGGATCACGTCGCTGAAGATAGCCAGGCTGGTCAGGATCGCGCCCGCGTAGAGCGCGCCCAAGGCTATCGTCACGAAGAACTGGCCGACGCCTGCCAACCCGCGCAGCCAGCGCGGTCGGCGCACTTTTCCGCCGTGCGTCACCGCCAGAAATTGGAAATAGATCAGGGTGGTCACTACGCCGATCAGGATGACGAGTCCGTTGCCCACGTCTCCTTTGACGGACTGACCCGCTTCGCGCGCCAGCGGAGCGATCGTCCCGCTCACCGCGCCCGCAATCGCGACGGCTACGCCCACACCCACCACGAAGCCCAGGCCCAGGTTACCCACCGGGGCCAGACGCGGGGACGATTTGAACAGCACCAGTACGCCGAACAAAAACGGCAGCGTGCCGATCACGCGCAGGGCGGCCATCGTGGCGTCGTCGCGCCCGTTGGTCGAGGCCAACAACGTTTCGTGCAGCCAGGGTACCAGTACGCTCTCGGTGGCGACGATCACGGCGTAGGCCGCCGCCACGCCCACCAGAACGTGAACCGCGACCCGGTAAAGCACGTTGTCGCCCAACAGATAGCTAAACACCAGCAGGGTGAGCACGAGCGATACCCACCCGCCAATCAGGTCTAGATTCGCTGGAGTCAACGGCGTCGCCTCCGCCCCAATCCCCGGAACACATTCACCAATAACCCGACGATGATCAGCCCGGACGCCGCCGCTGCCCCTAACGCCATGCTGTGCCAGCGTGACTGTTCAGGGTCGGGCAGCGTTACCGGCAGATCGCCGGGCATTACGTACGCCGCGCGTGATTCCGTGTTGCGCGCGGCATCGTAGCTGTACATATCGCGCACGCCTGCCAAATAACCGGCGTACCCATCTTTGCCCACGTAGGGCGTGGTGAGCGGCTCGGCGGCGGCGGTGACCAGCGCGATCTTGGGAACCGCCACACCCTTTAACTGCTCGGCCCACAGCCGCACCGCGTCGGAATCTTCCGCCACGACGATGAGCAGGGCGATGTCGTTTTCCAAGGACGTGATCGGCAGATCGATTGTGTCGCCGCGCACGTCGTACTTGAACATGGGCTGCCCCTGGAGATAGACGGCGCTGTCCAGGTGGCGCAGATTGCGCACGCCGACCGCTTCTCCCGACAGGTAGCTCAGCAGCATGTAATCTTTGCCAGCGATCAGCCCGCTTTCCTGTTGACCGCGTGCGGCCAGCAAGGCCGGGTCGTTGGCCAGCGCTCCGAGCACGGCCCCCGCGTGGAAGGCGCCTGCCGTATTGGTGCTGGTCGTCAGCGGGATGGCGCGGTGGGCCAACACATCGCGCAGCACGGCTTCGGCCAGGCCGTCGAGTTCTCCGGCAGCCGTCGGCCCATACTCAAAAGCCACCAGCACATAGTCACCGGGCAGCAGCGCGTAGGTGGCATCCGCGACGACCTGCCGCGATCCCTTCAGCGGCGGCGGATCGGCGGCGAAGTGCAGCACGTCCGTCGCAAAGGGTGACAGCACAGCCAACAGCATCACCAGCGTCACCAACACGCGGTCTAGCTTGAAGCGGCGGGCACGACGGATGCGCCGAGCCTGGGCCGCCTGGCCGGGTTCCTGCCCCGGCTCGAATTCGCCCAAGGTCATCTGTGCGGCTTCGTCCAGCCCCGCGCGGTCTTCTTCAATTTCTTCTTCCTGCGCCGCCACCATGTCCAGCATAGCCTGCAGTTTATTGACCCGGCGGCGCTGCTCCGCTGTGAGAACCAGTTGCTCACCGCGGCGCTCGACCGCCTGATCCGGCAGCAGTACGTCGGCGATCGGCAGCGCGGAGGTCACGCCAGCCAGCGATCCAGTGGCGGGCGGTGCGGTCGGCTCCGCTTCGACACCTTCCAGCTCGCGCAGTGACGCGTTGCGGAACGCCTGCAAACGATCGGGCAGTTCTACGACCTGCTTTTGCTTGATGTTGGCTTCGACTTCGCCGACGCGCACCGTCACCGGCAGATCAGACGGGCGCAGCTCGCCGACCCACTCGGGCTGCGGCGTGGCGGACAGGGGTGGCGCCTCCTCTTCGGGCGTGCTGGGATGCGACGGTTTGACATTAGTCTCGGCTAGGGCTTTCCGCTTGCGGAAGCGCCCGAACCGTGGCTCCGCCGTGGGCAGCGCGCGGTGCTCCGCTTCTTCTGCCTCGTCGGACCCCTCGGTTGTCTGCGCGGGTGCGCCCTCGTCGCCGAGAACGTTGTCCAGATCGCTCTGATCGAACAGGACCGCCAGATCGGGCGTTTCGTCACCGCCAGGTGGCATGTGCTCGAACAAGGCTCGCATATCCTGGAATTCTTCGTCGGGCTTTTCGGCGAAAGGATCGGGCATCCCGGTGATCTCAGGGATGGCGGGCAGATCGGAGTCGGTGTCGTGCTCCAGGTCACCAAACACGTCCTGGATGTCACGCGGCGTAGTAACAACCGGCAAATTCCAAGACGGTTCGGCCTCTTGTTCTTCGTCGATGCCCAACAGGGCATTCAGCGCGCCACTGTCCAGCGACTCGGCGGCGTATAGATCGTGTTCAGGAGCCTGCTGTTCGGTTTCCGCAGGTTCGGCCCAGGACATATCCTCGGCTTCGGATGCCAGATCATCCGCTGAAATTTCGGTGAGCCAGTCCATGCTGTCGTCGGCCGCCGCGCGTGCTGGCGGCGCATCGAACATCTCGTCGGACAATTCCTCGGACTCGTCCGTGTCGAAGGGCATGCCCGCTTCGACCGCCATCTCGCGCAGCCAGTCGGGAGCCTGATTATCGACCGGGGCGCGCACCGGGGTCGCAGGCTCAACCTCCAGCGGCTCAAAGCGTTCGACGAAATCTTCGGGCTGTTCGGACTCATCGTTCGGCTTCCGGCCCATCATAGTATCCATATCCGGCATCAGCGGAAGGCCGGGCATGGTCTGGTCGAGGTCAAGCTCGGGGAAGGGGATATTCTCAGGCCCGGCGAGCATCTCCTCATCCGGCATAGCCGAGGACAGCCAGTCGGGAACTTCGTCTTCGCCCTGTTCGTGTCCGGCGCGATCCTCGTCCATACCGGGTTCAAACGCCTCCATGCGCGGTTCTGGCGCGGAAGGTGGAGTCCATTCCACGCCAGGGAGATCGGGAGCCTTGAACCAATCCGGGACTTCAGGCTCGGCGGGTGCGGGCTGTTTCGGTTCCGGCGACTCCAGCGGGCCGGTGAGCGGCCCGGTGGTCAAATCCATCTGGCGGAACCAGTCGGGCGTGGGTTCGTCTTTCTTTTCTTCCAGCCCCATGAACCACCCCGGCACAAATTCCGCCGTGTCGCCTTTTGGAGCGTCGGGGGCGGTTGGTGGGGGTGGTGTGATATCGATCCGGTTGAACCAGTCGGGCACGGCTTCTAAGAGATCATCTTTGGGTGGCTGCTGCTCGGCCTGTTGACGCTCGCGCTGAAGCTGCTCCCATTCGTCATAGGTCAGCCCGCCCATGTCTGGCTTTGGACCTTCATCGCGGGGGGCAGCGGCTTGCGTCACCCAGTCGGGTACTTCGCCTTCGCCGCTGTCCTGAGCGTTCTCAGCGGGTGGTTTTTCCTCCAGCGGGGCAGTCGCCAGGCGGCGAATCACTCCGGTGCGGGTCGGAGGAGCCGGTGTTTCGGGCGGGGGAGTCGCGGCGGGTTCTTCGGCGGCGCTCTCCTCAAACAGGCTGGCGTCCTCTTCCATCCATTCCGAGACCGATCGCGGTTCGCCTGCGTCTTCCGGTTCACCGGCATTGAAATCCTGCTCGGCGGATAGGAATTCTTCGCTAAATTCTTCGCCGAACATGACAGCGAACTCGTCCTCGTTGGCTGGCTCGGCGACTGGACCGCCGTCCGCCTGCGGCGTTTCGAGATCGAAATCCTGGCCCAGCTCGTCATCGAACAGTTCGGCGAATTCATCGGCTAACGTGTCATCGGCGGACGGTGCGGGTTCTTCCGGCGGTGTCGCTTGCTCAGCGTCTTGTTCCGGCTCAGCCGACAGCCAATCGAGATCGGCGTTGGCGGACTCGGGTGGCTCAGGCGTGCCCGCGTTGAAGCCTGTATATTCGGGCGATTGCCCGAAGGCGCTCATCCATTCGGATTCTTCGGCGCGCAGCGCTGGCGGTTCGGTGGGCTCGTCAGGCTCCGCGGACTCGGTCGGTTCGGGCGGCGGCGTGTTCCGCGATGGGCTGGCCGAGCGCAGGCGGTCACGCAGGGAGGGCGGCTTGGCCGGGGGCTCGGCTTCAGCGGGCGCGTCCGATTGGAACTCGTCGATCAGACTGCCCATCGTGAAACGGTTTTCGGACAACCCGGCCTGTTCGGCTAAGTTGGGCGGCTCGGCGGCTGGCGGTTCCTGTTGCTCGGCAGCGGACTCGCGCCAGGGCAGCATGTCCGTCAGGCCGCGCGGCAGGTCGTCGGAGTCGGATAGCGGCTCTTCTTCGACCGATCCTGTCGCGCCCCAACTGAAGGCTTCGTCCAGGTCTTCCTGTTCTGTATCGTCGTCAAATATGGCGGCGCGCAGATCGCCCAAACCGCTTCCGCCTCTTGTTTCACCACCACGGCTGGTTTCCCAGGGGGCACCCGCCGCCAGTGATGCCGGCGCGGCGGGCCGATCGCCCTCATACGTTTCCCAGGGCGGCACGGCCGGCGTCAGACCTGGGCGGGCTGGGGTCTGGCCCCGGAATTGTTCCCAGGGAGGTACAGCCGCATTCGCGCGGGCAGACTCGCCCGGCGTCGAATCGGGAAGATCGAAAGGATCACCGCCGGGAGATGTGGCATCATCGCGCATCCAGTCCGGCAGCAAGTTATCGTCGTCAAAGAAGTTTGGATTGTCCGGCATACGACCACAGTCCCCGCTCTAACACACAGAAACGGCGCGGTTCAGCCCCGAAATGACCGATCCTGGCCGAGCAACACGCGTACGCCCACTGTCACGGTCCCCAGACCGACCCCGATCAGAATGCCACGCGCCCCGGCGCTCACCGGAACGCGCACCATCCACTCACGGATATTCGACAGCGCGCCGCTGCCCTCCAGCGGAATCGACCCGGTTAACACGATCACGACGGTGAGGCTAAACAGCGCGTGCCAGATCGTCACTTCGCGGCGCATCAGGCGAAAGGCGGCATAGACCAGGAAGAACACCAGCATGGCCGCCAGGGCCGACTCCAGGCTGACCTGGACCAACTCGAACACGCGCTCGCTCATCTGCTCACCCTTGAGATCGCCGGACCAGATGTCCGCGCGATCCAGGATGCGCAGCACGCCTACCGCCAGCGCCACCAACAGCGTAATGGCGCTGTACGGCCAGCCATGTTCTGAGCGCACGAAGCGCCCCATGTGCACAGCCAGCAGGTTGAGCACCCCGACCAGCACCGCCACAGCGGCGATCACGGAGACGAGCCGCAGCAAGAATCCCGTGAATTCGGCGGTTGACGTATCGGAGGCGCTGACCAGCCCCACCAATACGACAAAGCCGAGACTGATCACCGTCACCGTTGCCAGAATATTCGCTAAGCGATGGCGTCTCACTCGTGTCCCCTCACTGCGCCGGCCTGTCCCACCGTCACGCTGTTACACACCGCTCCGAATCTGTTGACTTCGTTCAATGGGACGCGTTTTGCTCCGCCGCCCGACTGGTTACAGCGCCGCCTGGAGCGCGATGGCCAGGATCGCCAGGATCACCAGCCAGCGCAAGACTTCCTGCGCCAGGATACCGCCGCGTTCCAGCGCCGTACCGTTCAAATAGGCCGGGCCGACGTACAATTCTTCGCCGATCAACGCCTGGTCGGCCATCGCATAGGCGATCGCCTGACCTTCGACCCGGTCACTGTGCGCGATCAAGCCCTGGTCATAGCGCAGCGCGCTTTCGGCGATCAGGGCCAGCTCATAATCGAATTTACCCATCACCAGATTGCTATCGACATCGTAATCCGCCGCGAAAGCCGCCACGCCTGCCGCAAACGTCAGCGCGCGCGATCCCTGGGGAAACCAGGCGGCGGCATTGCTGCGGTAATAGGGCATATTCTGCCGGTACTCGTAAGCCCGGCGCAGCGTGTCCTGGGCCAGCGGCAGCGTCAGCGGGTTGCTGAGCGTGACCAGCGGCGTCTGGCGGCCCATCGCGACGCGTTCTGCCATGCGGTACATGATCTCCGCCGACGCCAGCGTGGTGATCGTCGTCGAATCGCCCAGGGTGCTGCTGCCGAACGAAAAATGCAGGCGCTTGGCGCTCTCGACCGCATCCGCTGCCACATTGGGCAGCGCATCATAGGCGGCGATCGGGCGGAAGCGGACCGTAAAGCGGCGCACGACAAACCGTCCCGCCAGCGTGAAGGCAAACACTAACGCCACAATCACCCAGATCAGCCCGGCATCGTTAATCATAATTCCGTCCCATTATCCGGATCGGCATCGTCCAACTGCGCACGCAGCCATGCTACTCCGCCCGGCGCATCCAACAGTTGCGCCAACGCGGAGACTTCCCCACGCGGCACGAATACGCTGAGCGCTGGCTGAGCGACCCACAACATCTGCGCGCCCAACGGGCCGAATGGCTCGGCGGCATCCAACAGCGCGCCGATCAATCCGTCCAGGTGGGCCGATCGCAGCCGGTCGGCCCAGCGCGCGAAGCGCTGCGCCCAGCGTTCGGCTTCGGGTCCATACTCGACGTAAGTCATAGTGCCAGTATAGCACAGCGCTGATTGTGGAGAAAATCGGACCAATCGGCTAGACGGGCATTGTTTTGGGCCCAAAGTCATGGGCCGCACCCTGTGCGGAAGCAGGCTCCGCGCGTTCGGAATGGACGTGGCGGCAGTGCGCGTGCCCGCTGTGGTATGTGGTCTTTGGTAGGCGGCGCGGAGCGGCCTATAATCGGGGCAGTACCAGCCCCTGGCGGGTGTTCACAACCAAGAGGAGTAAAACGCGATGAATCTTGCAGAACGCATCGCCGCCGCACGCGGCCAGGATCAAGCGGATCTGCTGCTGACCAATGCGCAGCTTGTCAACGTCTTCACCGGGGAGGTTTACCCGACCGAAATCGCGATCAAGGATGGCATTATTATAGGGACCGGTCCCGGCTATCGCGCCGCGCGGACCGTCGACCTGGGCGGGCGTTTTGTCGGACCCGGCCTGATCGACGCGCATGTTCACATCGAAAGCAGCCTGTGCGCGCCGCCTGAGTTCAGCCGCGCCGCGCTGACGCACGGCGTCACCACGGTGATCACCGATCCGCACGAGATCGCCAATGTGCATGGTCTGGACGGTATCCAGTTCATGCTGGACGCGGCCCAGGCCACGCCGCTGAACGTGTTCGTGATGGCGTCGAGCTGCGTCCCGGCCACCCACATGGAAACGGCGGGCGCGGCGCTGGATGCCGACGATCTCAGCACGCTGTTGGCCGATCCGCGCGTGTTGGGCCTGGCCGAGATGATGAACTACCCCGGCGTGTATTTCGGCGATCCCGGCGTGCTGGCGAAAATAGACGCGTTCAAAGAGCGCGTGATGGATGGACACTGCCCGGGCCTGACCGGCCTCGATCTGAACGCCTACATCGCCGCCGGAATCGCCAGCGACCACGAATGCACCACGGTCGCAGAGGCGCGTGAAAAGCTGCAAAAAGGCATGGTGATCTTCATCCGCGAGGCGACCAACGCGCAGAATCTGCGCCCGCTGCTGCCGCTGATCACACCGGAGAACAGCCGCCGCGTGTGCTGGTGCACGGACGATCGCCAGCCCGCCGATCTGCTCGACGACGGCACGATCGATTATATGATCCGCGTGGCGATTGCCGAGGGCGGGCTGGATCCGCTGACCGCGATCCGGATCGGGACGCTCAACACAGCGGAGTACTTCCGGCTGTATGACCGGGGTGCGATCGCCCCGGGCCGCCGCGCGGACCTGATTGTCTTCTCCGATCTGCGCGCGCCGCGTGCCGAGCAGGTGTACCTGGGCGGACAGCTCGTCGCGGAGAACGGCGCGCTGACGATTCCATTGGGCACGGCGCGATCGTCCGCGCTGCCCGGCTCGATCCAGATCGACTGGTCAAGCGTAGACTTCACGATACCGGCGCAAGGCGACCACGTGCGCGTGATCGGCAGCCTGGAAAACCAACTCCTCACGGACTCGCTCGTGGCGGAGGCGCGCATCGTGAACGGCTGCGCCGAGTCTGATCCCGCACGGGATATCCTGAAAATGGCCGTTATCGAGCGGCATCACGGCACGGGCGGCATGGGCAAAGGCTTTATTCATGGCATTGGACTGCGGCGCGGCGCGATCGCGGGCACGGTCGCCCACGATCATCACAATCTGGTCGTGATCGGCGCGGACGATGCCAGCATGCGTACGGCAGCCCGCGCGGTGGAGCGCATGGGCGGCGGGCTGGTCGCGGTCAATGGCGAGACGGTGCTAGCCGAACTGCCGCTGCCAATCGGCGGGCTGATGAGTGACCGTCCGATCGCCGAAGTGCGCGCCGCGCTGGATCGCCTGCTCGATGTGGCCGGGCGCGAACTTGGCTCGTCGCTGCACGATCCCTTCATGGCGATGAGCTTCATGGCGCTGGAAGTGATCCCGCACCTCAAACTGACTGATGTCGGGCTGGTGGACGGCGATCAGTTCGCGGTCGTGGATTTGTTTGTGTAAGCGGATTCGCGGCGGAAGTTAGCCCTCTCTTCCGCCGTGCGGGGAAAGGGACTTGCTCGAAACTTCCTGACAGGTTTTGCGCGCTCCCTCACCGTCCGGCGCATTGCCAAACCCTGCCGCGCGCGGTACGATTCCGCCCGGTATGGCTGTGTATTGGTAAGCTGGGGGGTGAGGAGTAGTGGTATGTACAGCGAAGAAGACCGCCCCGACGGCGGCCCTGGGTCGCCGCGCGCGCCGCAAGCGATCGATCGCGGCGTGTTGTGGGGCGCGATCGGAGTTCTGGCCGCACTGATCATCGGCGCGGGAGTGGGGTTAGCGGTATTCTGGCCGCGCGATGACGCCGTCCAGACGCCCACGCCTTCGCCCGCACCGCCTGTCGTATCCGAACCGCTGGGGATCGCGTCGGTCGATTACGCGACACCCCTCCCCACCCAGACGCCTCGCCCCACGCTGCCCCCTGTGCGATGGGAACAGCCGACCGCGGATCCTGCGGCGATCGCTGCCGCGTTGGGCAGCCCGGTGTTGACTACCTTTGGCGATGGGACCATCTCGCGCCAGGACGGCCCGCTAACGATCATCCCGGCGCGGGCGCGCAGCGGCGTGATCACCTATGCGGTCAAAAAAGGCGATAATCTCGGCTCCATCGCCGAAGAATTCGGGCTGCAAGAGAATACGATCATCTGGTCCAACAACCGCTTTTACGTCAACGCCATGCGGGTCGGGCTGGAACTGACAATTCTCCCCGTGGACGGCGTCTATCATCGCGTGGATGACCCGCAGACCATCGCGGAAATAGCCGCCGAATACGACGTCGATCCCTATGCCATCATCGATTCCGAATACAACAACCTGTTTGGCGCAGCACCGGACAGCCTGCTGTCCGAGGGGCTATACGTGGTCGTGCCGGGCGGCACCGGCTCTAGCGAGCCGGTATATTGGGATCCCGGCATCGTCATGGGGACTACCAGCGCTGACACCGGTGCTGTGGGCACCGGCGTGCGCGCCGGGACGGATTACGCCGAGTTTGCGGTTGGCGATCCCGGCTCGTGCGGTCGGCAGGCCGTGTCGGGCGGATCAGCGCCCACCGGCGCGCCGATCTGGAGTCGTTACACGATCTCGCAGGATTTTTCGTGGCATCACGGCGGGATCGATCTGGCTGTCCCGGCAGGCACGCCCGTTTACGCGGCAGGCGGCGGCACGGTCATTTTCTCCGGGTGGAGCACCTGGGGCTATGGGTACACGGTCGTGATTGCGCACGGCGGCACACTGAGCATCTACGGGCATCTGAACGGCGCGTTTGTCGGCTGCGGACAGGTCGTAACGCGCGGGCAGAACATCGCCGTGACGGGCAACTCCGGCAATTCCAGCGGGCCGCACCTGCATTTTGAGATACGCGGGCCGGGCGGTTCTCCTGTCAGCCCGTGGAATTATCAGAGTTTCTAGCGGATAGCGAAAATTGGGCAGTCAGGCGGACGGTCGGGCGAGCTCTACATCCTTGGAGGGTTCGTCAAAGTGACCAAAGGCGGCGAAACCCAGATTATAATGGACTCAATTGCTCATTAGCCTTAAGGAGCCCATTACAATGTCCCGCTTACTGCGCGCTGTTATTATATTGCTGATACTGGCAGCTATGGTCCCCGCCATCTCCGCTCAAGACAATACGCCTCCGCTGAAGGTCGCGATGCTTATTCCAGGTCAGATCGACGACGGCGGTTTTATGGAAGCCGGTTATGACGGTCTGATGGCGATCAAGGAAGATCTCAACGCCAATGTCCGCTATATCGACCAGGTGCGTCCTACGGAGGAAGAACTCACAACAGCGCTGCGCCTGCTCGCATTAGGGGAGCCAGATCTCATTATTGCCCACGGCGGCCAGAATTCACAGGCGGCGGCGGAGGTCGCGCCAGAATTCCCGGACGTTAAATTCGTTGTGGTTCAGGGCAATGTTACTGGAGACAACCTGTCAAGTTATGAGGTGTTGCAGGAACAATCAACCTGGTTAGCGGGCGCGGCAGCGGGCCTGCTCACCAAGACCAACGTCGTGGGTCATATTTCCGGCATACGCGTAGGCGCTGGCCTGAAAGGACGCGCCGCATTCTATGACGGATTAATGACCACTAACCCGGATGCGACGTTCCTGACCACTTTCAGCGGCGACCAGGACGATGTCGATCTCAATCGAGCCGTGGCAGAGGCGCAGATTGCCGCGGGTGCCGACATCATTTTCACGATGCTCAACGCCGGACGTGTCGGCGTCATTGACGCCTGCCGCGAGGCGGGCATCTGGCAAATTGGCAATGTGCGCGACTGGTACCCGGATTACCCCGACGTCTTCGTGGCATCCGCGATTGCGAATGTGGGCATAGCAGAACTGCGGGCCGCTCAGGACGTAGCGAATGGGACCTGGGAGCCGGGCGTGATCGTCAAGATCGGTATCGAGGACCCCAACGCCGTCTCTTTAGCACTCGCCCCCAATCTGCCGGAGGATGTGCTGGCTGAGCTCGACGCGCTGACAGCCAAACTTACCGCTGGCGAGATCCAATATTCCACTGAGTACAATGGAGAAGAATTCGACCCCGGAATGTAGCAGGCCGTACCCTGTGGAATAGACGCCTCCGGATCTACGTATGAGGCGAATAGGCGGGGTGTGGGCTTCTGCTACGTTGGACTAATGAGAAGCCAGCGCCCCGTCTTTCACAGAGCCAGAGTTGAAAAACACAAAGGGAAATCCGGTCTTCTCTTGATTCTACTCGGCGTCCTCGGCACTCGCCGCGGTGACTGTTTTCAGCAGCCGCCGTCCTCGGTGACTACGATATAGCCCTGGATCATCTCTGCCACGATCTGATCGCCGATGGTCGTCGTCACGTTGACGAAGATGACATGCAGACCGGGCGGCAGGGCGGTCGTATCGGCGTAGACCTGCACCGTATCTCCGTCCCGCACGCGCGGCGGATAGACTTCCAGCTCGGGGCCGCCCGGCGGACTGATGGCCTGCACATCGGCGGTGAAGTGGCCCGGATAGCCGGAATTGACCACGTCGAAGGTGCCGACGACCATCGATCCGGGGCAGTTGACGCCAGCCTGCACCGACATATTCTGCGCGTAGAGGGTGAGATGCGGCAGGTAATCGCTGACGCGGCGCGGCATGGCTGCCACCCGGTTGAACACCGGCAGCAGCGACCCGTCGGCGCGCAGCACGCTGAACCAGCGCATATGGCTGCACCACGCGTTGACCTCCGGCGGGTAAAGCGACCAGTTGAGATTCCACAAAAACATGGGTCCGGCCCAGGGCCAATGGCGATCGGCGTAATCGAAGGCGCGCACGGTGTAATCGGCCTGAGTTTGGGCTGAGACGCGCAGCCACGCAAACCCGGCGAAATTGGGATCGCTGTCGGAACACTGCACGCCATCCTCGGCGGGATCGCGCAGCCAGCCGAATTCCGTCAACCAGATTTGCTTGTCGTAGATGCCGCGCTCCTCGAACAACTGCCGGATCAGCTCCACGCGGCGGAAATTGAGCGTGCCCGGATCTGGATCGGCTTCGGGCGGCAGATTGTAGCCGTAGGGATGGTAGCCGAAGGCGTCAAACCATTGGGCCGCGCCGTTGTCGAGCATCTCCTCGGCGAATTCGATATCGCTGATGGCGCGCCGGTCGGCGGTGGTGATGGTGGGGGCCAGTCCGCCTGAGACGACGATAATATTCGGATCGGCGGCTTTGATCTGAGTGTAGGCTACGCGCAGCATCTGCGTATACTGCCAGGCGTTGGGGCCGCTGGGCCATTCCAGTCCGAGATTCGGCTCATTATGGACTTCGATCGCGTCCACGCCCATCGCGGCCAGCTCCGTCGCGCGCTGGCGCACGCTGGCGCGGAAGCTGTTCCAGTCCGAGGGCCAGGGCAGGTCCATGCGGTAGAGGATGTGTTTGCCAGGGAAGGCTCCCACCTGCCCGTTCTCGTAGACCTTCACCCAGTCCATGTGAAGCTGGTCGACGAGCGCGGGGCTGGCGCTAGTATGCGGCCCAACGTGAATGCCGTAGCCGAGATGGGGCGGCGGAAGTTGGCTGGTCTGCGCGGCGCTGAGCTGCGTGGGGACCAATGGCAGCCCCACGAGTAGCACCAAACAGACGGTAAGCACGGTGCGAGTCAGTGTTTTGTGCGACATGGGGGGGATTATACCCGGCTTTGGCGGGCTGGCATCTGGGAAAAAGGGGCATACAGAGATGTGTGGAAACCGTATTTCCGCCGTTCCCGCGCGTGGGCGTGTAAAATCTATGTAGGAAAGCGCGCCCTCACGCACCGATTGCGCGCCGGGCGCGTATTTGTCTGTAGAGGTGCCGTGCGCCTCATCAGACTGTGACTACCCAAAGGACGGCAACACTATGCGAATTATCGTGCATACCGGCAAGGGCGGCGTCGGCAAAACCAGCATTTCCGCTGCAACGGCGCTGCGCTGTGCCGAGCTCGGCCTGCGCACCATCGTCATTTCGACCGATACGGCGCATTCACTGGCCGATTCGCTGGACGTGAAGATCGGCCCGGAGCCGGTACAGATCACACGACAATCTGTGGGCGCAGGAAGTCGATGCGCGCTACTCGATGGATAAATACTGGGGCCGCATCCAGAAATACATGCTGAACGTGCTCAGCGAGCGCAACGTCAACGAGATGGTGGCGGAGGAAGTGACGATCCTGCCCGGACTGGAAGAGGGCGCGCACCTGCTGTGGATCAATAAATACGTCGAGGATGACGACTTCGACGTGCTGATCGTGGATGCCGCGCCCACCGCCGAAACGCTGCGCCTGCTCAGCCTGCCGGATACGTCGCGCTGGTGGTTCCAGCGTATCACGTCGTTGATGCGCGGCACGAGTGGGCGGCTGCTGCGCCCGCTCTCCAAGCCGCTGATCGGCGCAGAGCTGCCCGACAACGCCACGCTGGACAGTATCGACGGGCTGTTCGATACGCTCGACCGCGTGCGCGCCTTGCTGACCGATCCGGAGCACGAGCAGCCTGCGGCTGGTGGTCAACCCGGAGCGCATGGTCATCAAGGAGACGCAGCGCACGTACACTTACCTCAACCTGTACGGCTACGCGGTCGATGCCGTGTTGTGCAACCGCGTCATCCCCGACGAAGTGACCGATCCCTATTTCGCCGCGTGGAAGCGTCACCAGGCGGAGAATATGGCTTTCATCCGCGAGGCGTTCGGCGAGCTGCCGCTGTTCACCGCGCCGATGTTCGACGACGAGATCGGCGGATTCGACGCGCTGCGGCGGCTGGCCGACGCGCTGTACGGCGATCACAGCCCGATCGAGGTCATGGCGCGCGAGCAGACGCACCGCATCGAGTCAGACGGCAACGGCGGGTATCACCTGATCGTGCCGCTGCCGTTCGCCGAAAAAAGCGAACTCGACCTCTACCGTTCCGCGGACGAGCTGACGCTGCGCGTCGGTCCCTACCGGCGTAATATCGTGCTGCCCTATGCGCTGTGGAATCTCAAGACCGAGGGCGCGCGCTTCGAGCAGGCCACGCTGCGCATTCACTTTGTGAAGCCGGAAGGCTAGACGAGGACAACCCGATCATGCCGTCATCCTCCGCCCCTGACCCCGACGAGTCGCGCGGACGCGCTCCGCTCCGATCCGCTGGCCGCGCAGGCGATCCCGCCGCGCACCACGCCCGCCGAGCTGGATGTGGCGTTGGGTCGCACGCGCGATTCTGCGGCGGCGCTACCGGCGCACGCTGCTGTTTGCGGCGTGGCTGTTCGGGCGGATGCTGCTGTGGGAGCTGGTGCTGCGGCACGTGCATCGGGGCGGAGCGTGTCGGGCGGGGACGATCGCGGCGCGTGCGCGCGCTACGCGCGGGAATTCCGCGTGCTGGCGATCGGATATGGGCGGCGTCATGATCAAGCTGGGGCAGTTCATTTCCAGCCGCGTGGACGTTCTGCCGCCCGAAGTGATCGAGGAACTGGCCGACGCTGCAAGACGAAGTTCCGACCGTGCCATTCTACATCATCCGCCAAACGCTCGAAGCCGAGATCGGCGCGCCCGAAACAGCGTTTCGCCACGTTCGACCCGGTCCCGGTGGCGGCGGCGTCGCTGGGACAGGCGCACCGCGCCCGGCTGCCCGGCGGCGAGCGCGTCGTCGTCAAGGTGCAGCGTCCCGGCATTCACGACCTGGTGCATACGGATCTCTCGGCGCTGGCGGTAGTCGCGCGCTGGGCGATGCAGCTGCGCTTCATCGCGCGCCGGGCCAACGTCCCCGCGCTGCTGGACGAGTTCAGCGTCGTGCTGTGGGAAGAACTCGACTATACGCGCGAAGCGGACAACGTCGAGACGTTTCGCCGCATGTTCGCGCAACGATAAAAGCATCTATATCCCGCGCCTGTACGCTGACTATTCTGCACGCGCCGCGTCGTGACGCTCGAAGACGTGACCGCCATCAAAATCAGTGATTACGCGCGCATGGAGGCAGCCGGCATCGACCGGCGCGACGTGGCGCGGCGGCTGATCAACACCTACCTGTGGATGGTGTTCATCCAGCGCTTCTACCACGCCGATCCGCATCCCGGCAACCTGTTCGTGTACCCGCTCGATCCCGATTCACCCACGCGCAGCGGCTACAACGATCGACGGCTCGCCGCTCTATGGTCGCCCGTTTTACCTGATCTTCGTGGATTTCGGGATGGTGGGCCGCCTGACGCCGGAGATCGAGGCAGGGCTGCGCGAAACGCTGGTCGCGCTGACCACGCGCGACGCGCAGCGCCTGGTCGCGTCGTACCAGCGGCTGGGCGTGCTGCTGCCCGGCGCGGACCTGGATCGCTATCGAGCAGGCCTCGCGGCGCGGTGTTCGACCGCGTGTGGGGCCTCAGTCATGTCCGAGATCAGCGGCATGCCAGTTCTCGGAGATGGCCGCGCTGGGCCGCGAATTCCGCGATCTGATGTTTCTCGCTGCCGTTCCAGGTCCCGCAGGATTTTTTGTACCTGACGCGCTGCGTTGGGATGCTGACCGGGCTGTGTACCGGCCTGGACCCGGCCTACGATCCCTGGCACGAAGTCGCGCCCTTTGCGCGGCGGCTGATCGACGAACAGGGCGAGAATCCCCATGCCGGGCTTTGTACCGCCCAAGCTCACCCCGCGCGATCTGCTCGATCCGCGTACGGTGCGCGCCCTGCTCAGCGGTCAGAATGCGGAGTTGCTGCTTGAAACGGGCTTCGACCTGGCGCGGCGGGCGGTAGCGCTGCCCGCGCTGGCCGACGAACTGCTGCGCCGCACGGATCGCGGCGACCTGACGATCCGCACGTCGCCGTCGCCCGAACTGGAACGGCATATCCGGCGCGTGGAGAACGCGGGTCAGCGCATCGCGGGCGCGGTGCTTTTCGCAGGATTGGCGGTCAGCGGCGCGATCCTCTACGCGGCGGACGCGCACACGCTGGGCGGGGGCGCGCTGGTGTTGGCCGGACTGGCCCTGCTGCGCGTCGTGTTTTATGATGTGGGCGCGGGCTGAGCTGGTGCATGGATGGGGCTTACGGTTTAAGCTGCACAAAAACCATCTGTTTCCCCTCAAATAACCGAAGAGTTTGGTTGACATTCGCCGTGAACGACTTTACAATCTTGGGTGTCGTGGAGCAGGTGGTTTGCAGTACCGGCGAGAACGTAACACATCCGGTGTCGCACGTCCTACACACGGATGTGTTTTTGTTGACCTAAGACCGCAGCACCGGCCCACCGAATCACGGTTCTTGTGTGTAAGACTAAAGGAGTACCTCAACAATGTCTTCCGATCGTCTCACCGGTGTCGTCAAGTGGTTCAATGCGCAGAAGGGGTTCGGTTTCATCGCGCGTGAAAGCGGTCCGGACGTTTTCGTCCACTACAGCGCCATTGTCGGATCAGGCTACCGCAACCTTGAAGAGGGCGATAAGGTCGAATTCGCCATCACCAACGGCCCCAAGGGGCCCCAGGCCAGCGAAGTCGTTCGTCTCGGCGCCCAGTAACCTGCTTCCTCGATCGGGCTGCGGCCCGATTCGTGAGGACTAACACCCAAACGCCCGGTGTCATACCAAGACGCCGGGCGTTTTGAATATCACACGCGCAGCGGAGGCAGTACCGCTCATCTTTCGCCGATTATTGCCTGGCCACCGACTCTCTGCGATTATCTAATCATGTAATAAAGCAATACGTTGGGTAGCAATAGAATCAAGGAGATCTTCAATGACGCACGTACTGGTTACCCACGAAGTACAAAGCTATGCTCGCTGGCGTCCCTATTTTGATAATCATGCGAGCGTGAGGAGCGATTTTGGCTGCCTGGGCGAGCAGGTCTTCCGGGATGCCGAAAATCCCAATCGTATCACCATGCTTCTCGAATGGGACAGCTTTGAAAACGCTGACCGGTTCCTGCGTGAGTCCAATCTTCGAGACATTATGCAGGATGCCGGTGTTATGGGACAGCCTGACGTCAGTTTCTTGAACGAAACATAACGTCCCCATGCGGCCACATCTACCGCTAAGCGGCCGCGTTGGGACCAAGGGCCGGGGGCGGAACACAGGGATATACCAATAACCCCCAGATTTGCTTATCTGGGGGCCAGCGCAATCATGCGGATTTCGCCCGATCCGGGTGCCGAATACGGGACGAATAGGCCACGCCCGGCCATTTGCAGGGCGCGTCTGCTAGTCGATATCGACCTGGACTTTTTCTTTACCGGCCTCGTCCTCGGGCTTGAGACGCAGTTTGTGCAGTCCGCTCTCTACCCCTCCGATCACGCCGTCAAACAGGGCTTCGAAGCTTGCGCAGCTTTCGTCGATGGCTTTGCCCGCGTGCGTGCGGAATTCTTTGGGCAGCAGGGACGCGAACGCTTTGCCGGTTTCTTCCACCGCTTTGACCTGGTGATGGACAAAGGCATCCAGCGGGCCGCGTGGCGCGGCGGGTTTGGCCTCGTTGAGATCGAGCGCGGGGTCCTGTTGCGCTTTGGCTTTCGTCATGGCAGCCGATCCTTTCCTATCTAGTGTTGATAACCTGTGCATATCCTGTGCATAACCGGTTATCCCCCCGTCCCGGTTTCACGCGCCTATACCCAGTATACGCGTATACACTGTATACGTGCAGTTGCCTCGCCGGGTTCCACGGCCAACTCAATAGCCGCGCGTGTAATCGACCAGATTGAGCAGGTCCTTGCGCGCGATGAAGCGTTTGAGATTCTCCACAAACAGCGCGGCGGCGTCCGCATTGTAATAGGGGCTGTTGCCGGAAACGTGCGGGCTGATGATCAGGTTGGGCAGTTTCCAGAACGGACTGTCCGCGGGCAGCGGCTCTGCTTCGAAGACATCCATCGCTGCTCCGCCGATCTGGCCGGATTGCAGCGCGGCCAGCAGGGCTTCTTCGTCCACCACGCCGCCCCGGCTGACGTTGATCAAAACGGCGGTGGGCTTCATGGCGGCCAATACGTCGGCGCTGACCATGTGGCGCGTGGATTCGGTCAGTGGGACGGTCAACACGACGAAATCACATTCGCGCACCATCGAGATCAGCGCTTCGGGCGGGTACAGACGGTGAAAATAGACTCCTTCGGGATCGCCCGTGCTGGGCAGCGTGTAACTCTCGGTATCGGCGGGATGGCGCACGTCGCGCTTGACGGCCAGCACTTCCATGCCGAAGGTGTGCGCCAGATGGGCCAGCTCGCGCCCGACGCTGCCATAGCCGACGATGCCCAGCGTGCTGCCGCGTAACGGCGTGGGCAGAAACGTCTCGAAACGATGCTCGGCAGGCCAGTTGGCGCGCGCTTTGTAGGCCATCATGTCCGGCAGGTGGTGACCGAACGCCAGCATCATCATATATACGTACTCAGACATGATCGAAACGTGAATGCCGCTTGACGAGGTCAGCAGCACATCCTCCGACTGAAAAATCGGCTGTTCGAGCAGGTGATCGACACCCGCCGTATGCGCCTGGATCCAGCGCAGGCGGGGAGCCTGTCCGGGTTCGGGCAGCACGTGACTCGTATATAATACAGCGACCCGATCCCAAACGTCCTCTGGGATGTCGCTCACATCCTGAGTGGGCGTACTGATCAGTTCGATCCGGTCGGAGACACGGCGGAACTGGTCCAGCAGGTCATCTTCAAACGGGATCGTGATCAAAACGGTGAGGGTATCGGGTAAGTCAGACATCTTTGGTTTCTCGCGTTAGGTCGCCGGGCGTCTCAGGTGAGTTGAGTATACCCGATGCGTCCGCGCGGGTCTACCGCTCAACGGGCGTCGATCAGGAAGGCGCCCGCCCAGAAATAATCGTACAGGCTGCGTACGCTGATTTCGGCGAAGCCCGCGTCGCGCAGCGCGGCCACCCAGCCTTCGATCGGACCTTCCCAGTTGGTACGGGCGGCCGAGCGATCAAAATAGCCGAAGAAGACAGGCATCAAAAAGCCCTGTTCGACCAACCGGTTGTCGGTCGATTCCGCGCGTGCCTCGGGGGAATCGTATTCAGCCAGGCCGCGCTCATAGCGCGTCACCACGTAGCGCACGCGATCGGGCACGAACATCGACGCGAATTCCGGCACGTCGAATTCGGCAATCAGTACGCGCGCACCATGAGATCGCATCCACGCGAACACGGTGGGCCGGTCTTCGGGCGGGAGCGATTGCAGGCTGAAGGTGGCCTGGATGATGTCCCACCGCTCGCACCGGGCCGAGTCCTGAGTCATGAAGTGCTGGATGGTCGTGTTGGCGGCCGTATGCGCGATGCCGCGCGCGTTGAGCGCCGCCGAAGTGTCGGCCAGCATGGCGGCGGACGGCTCGACGAGATCCAGACAAGCGACATGCTCTGTCAGCGCGGGCAGCAGGGCCATGCCATCCCCCACGCCGATATCCAACAGGCTGAATCCGACTCCGCAGGCGGCATACTGCGCTCGCAGCGCCTCACTCACTGCGGCGTACAGCGGCACGTTCCCGCCGCCGCGTACAAACGCCGCAAAGGCTGTCCCGTCGACGTAGACGCCCGCTTTGCCCGCTGTGAGGACACGCTCCAAGTAGCGCACCGCCGCGCCGAATACACGGCTGTCGGGTTGGAGCCGGGCCGCCGCACGCGCGTAATTCGCCGCGCCCAGGGTATCCCCGTCTGCCCAGGACAGCAGCGCCACGTAAAACTGTTCAAGCGCGTTCTCGCTAGCGACGCGACGCGCGCCTTCCAGGCCCTGCCAGGCGTACCCCTGCCATACATCGTCCAGCGACATATATCCGGTCCTTAGCAGAATGCGATTATGGCATTTTCATAACAAGCGGTGGCGCGATCGGGGGACGATCACGCCGGGAGCGTAAACCAGAATGTCGCGCCTTCGCCCGGCACGGACTCGACTCCAATCGTCCCGCCGTGCGCCTCGACGACGCGGCGCGCGATGGTCAGGCCGAGGCCGGTACTTTTTTCGCCGCCCGTTGGCCGCGCCGACAGGCGCGAAAACGCTTGAAACAGCCGCGTGCGGTCTTCCAGACGGATGCCGGGTCCTTGGTCGGCAACGCTGAACACCCATTCAGCCTCTACTCGTTTGCAGCGCACCTCGATCGTGCTGCCCCTGGGTGAATACTTCACTGCGTTGGAGATCAAGTTGTCCAACACCTGCCGCAGCCGGGCTGGGTCAGCCATGATCGAATCGGTAACTTCGGGTGCTAGATCAAGCGTGATCGTCGTGTTTTTGGACTCCGCGATTTTGCAGTGGCGCTCGATCGTATCGTTCATGAACTCAAATAGCGCGATGGCGTCCTTTTTGAGATGGAACTCCCCGGATTCGATCTGTGTTACGTCGAGCAGTTCGTTGATCAGATCCAGCATATAGCGGCTCTGTTGCAGCACGTCACGGTGGACAGTCGCGCTTTCTTCGGCGGTCGCGCCCATCGTCGGATCGAGCAGGAAGGTCATCGCCATTTCGATGAGGCCCAACGGGCTGCGCAGATCGTGGGCGGCGATGCCCAAAAAAACGTTTTTCAAATCGTTCACGCGCTTCAGTTCTTCGTTCTGGCGTTCGCTGGCGCGGCGCTGTTCGTCCAGATCGGTGGCCAGGCGGCCTTTCTCGATCATCATGGAAAGCTGCCCGGCGATTCGTTGGAAGGTGGCACTATGCGTGTCGTGGTAGGTATTGGGCCGCACGCTGGAAAAGAAGAGAAACCCGATCGGTTTGCCGTCCGCGATCAACGGGCAGGTGAGCGACGAGAGAATGCCCTCGTTGACGATCAACCGCGTCGATTCCGAGTTCGGCTTTTGTTCCAGGTAGGTAACCAGGTTGTTGAGGATGCGCGGCTGGCCAGTTTCGATGATGGTTTGCAGGCTGCTGCCTGCCAACGGGGCCGAATAACCGCGCCGGATATTGACGTGGGATTGGTCGGTTTTGGCCCACCGGGCGAAGACTATTTGGCCGCTGTCATCGAGCAGCGATAAGCCGATGCGGTTGTACGGGATCAACTCGCGGAAATCGTCGTAGACTTTTTCGAGAATGTCGTCAAGCAGCAACCCGGCGTTGATGTTGGCGGCGATGCGATCGATGCGGTCCTGTTCGCGGGCGAACAACTCTAGCGAAAATGCCAGTTCTTGCAGCGCCTGATTCAGGATCTGAAACCTGCCATCGGGCTGGCCCGGCATCGATTCGAGGCTGTAATCGCCTTTTTGCAGGCGAGAAATGATCTCTACGTATGTGGCCAACTGGGCTTCGATGCTGGAGGTGGTCATGTCGGTCATCAACGCGCAATCCTACTGGTAGCCTTCTGCGGGCGGACAATGGGTAGATAGTACATGGAGTTGCGAGGGTAGGCCAATGGCCGCCAGCTCTTGAAATCCCGCACACCACGCCCGGAGTCCAGCGGCCTGTCCGATCAGAGACCACGCGCATCCGTTGTTAGTCCCCTGCGTGATCGGTCGTTTCGTATTCAGACTCGCCCAGCGCGATGACTTCTTTGAGTTGTTCCAGCGCCTCGCGCTGCGTATCCAGTCCGTTCTGAAACAGGGTATGCACGCGATCCGAGAACGAGACCGCCTGAAGCCCATTGCGCCGGGATTTCAACTCTACGATAGAGGGGTGCAGGGTAGGCGTGGTGTCTTCACCATCGTGGTGCAGTTCCTCGTTCAACTTCTCGCCAGGGCGAATCCCCGTGAACTTGATCGGGATATCGTTGTAAGGACGCAAGCCGCGCATGCGGATCATGCGCTCGGCCAGGTCGAGGATGCGCACGACTTCACCCATGCGCAGCATAAACAGATCGTCGCCCTGCGTCAAGCAGGCTGCGTGAATCACCAGGTTGACGGCTTCCGGAATCGTCATGAAATAGCGCGTCATGTTGGGGTCGGTCACCGTGACAGGGCCGCCCGCCTCGATCTGACGGGTGAAAGTTGGGACAACGCTCCCCCGGCTGCCCAAGACGTTACCGAAGCGCACGGAGGTAAACCGGGTAGAGGGGCTGGTTTGGGCAAAGGCGTGCATCAACATTTCGCAGACGCGTTTGCTGGCGCCCATCACGCTGGAGGGGTTCACCGCCTTATCGGTCGAAATCAGCACGAAGCGCTCGACGTTGTGATCGCGTGCCAGCCCGGCCACCTGCTGTGTTCCGCCGATGTTCACCCGGATCGATTCCGCCGGGTACAACTCCAACATGGGCACATGTTTGTAGGCTGCCGAGTGGAACACCACCTGGGGTTTGTATTCCTGGAACATCCGCTGCAACATAGGACGCTGCGTGATGTCGGCCAGAAACGGGACCAACACGGGTTTCGTTTTTTCGTTGCTCAACTCGATCAGCAGGTCGTGCAGGCCGCTCTCGTTGTTATCGAGCATGATCAGCTTAGCTGGGTGATAGGTAAGAAGCTGGCGGCACAGCTCAGAGCCGATCGACCCCGCGGCCCCCGTAACCAGAATCACCTTGTTGGCAATAGGCGTCACGTCTACTCCGGCGTGCCAGCCGACAGGTTGGCGGCCTAACAGGTCTTCGGGCCGGATGTCGCGCAGCAGGGGCGCGCCTATATTTTCTTTGATATGAGCCAGCACGTCCGGCACAATCTTGATGCGCGCCTGTGTGCGTTCGCATTCTTCCAACACGCGCCGGAAGTCAGGACCGGCAATATTGTGAATCGCGACGATGATCAGCTCGACGTGGTGTTTCTCGACCAGACACGCGATGTCGTGGATGGTGCCAAGCACGCGGCGCCCTTCGATGTACATCCCTTGTTTTTCGGTATCATCGTCCACATAGCCGACCACCTGGTATGTCGTCACCTCGGATGGGACGCGGAATTGCAAGCGCCACGCGGTGGTCTGTCCGGCATCACCCGCACCAACGATCAGGACCGGCACGGAAGACTTTGGAAACTGCTGCTTCCAGATCGCCCGCCAGCGCCACGATACCCCACTGATAACGCGCGAGCGATAGCGCACACTGACAAACCCCATCAGCACGATCATGTTGCCGACTAGCACTACGCTCAGCGGCACGGGCCGGGGATTGGTAAAGAAATCGACCGCCAATTCCAGCGCGGTCGTCGCGCCCACCGCGAACACAATCACGCGCACATCATAGCCGCTGGTCCGTGACCAGAGACGGTTATAGCCGCCAAAAATATACAGCGCGCCAAACATCACAAGACCCGACAGCAGAATGAAAAACAAACTGTGGCTGTCGTCGTTGAACAGCGGACTGACTTTCGTTGTCCGCACAGCGTAGGTGGCCACATACGCGAAGTAGAACACGAACGCGTCAAGAAACACCAACGGCACTAGACGGCGCACTCGTTTTCGAGCTGCTTTGTCAAGAGTTGCCAGTCGTACCATCAATCATTCCCCCTAACGGTCCCGTTCGGCTGTGGCGGTTGGCTTCCCCAGCTCATACACAACCGCCGCGACGAGACATTCCCACCTGAACTTCTGTATGAAGACCCCCATTCCCGCGCGGTCTCAGTGGCAGTACGCGTCCGTCTGCGGGGATGGGATTCGGGCTTAAGTGCTGCATTCGATTTGGACGTTCAAAATGACTATTTCGGGTCGCATGATACATATTCACTTTCTAGCATCCAGTAACTAAATTTACGTTTTTAAGTAATGGTGGGATCTAAGGGTATTATCTAAAATAGCAGTTTATTTCTGGTTTATCAAGTAGCTTGCAGCTAAATATACTTTAATAATTCTTTGTGCAAAATTACATAAAAGCCGGGACCTATGCCACTGCGCACTGACACTCTGTTGGCCAAGCGCCCGATCTATGCACAAAAGCACAGACTGGCTATTTTCAATCCATGGTCTGTGCTCCCTGTTCGGCTATGGTTGGCGCGCTAATCGTTTTACGGACAGCGACATCCGGGCGTGTTAGTCCGTATAAATAATCTCGATTCGCACGTCGTCAACCAGACTGGCTCGAAATTCCAAAATGCGTTGCTCCAATGTGTAGCTGGCCGCTGGCGCGGGTGTCGCGCTCACTACTCCCGCTCCCTTGGGCAGTGTGACCTGCACATTGACGGGCTCAGCATAGGTCCCCGGCTGTTTCTGCAGCACGAGTGTATACCGGTGGTACGGACCGAATTGTTCGATCAAGACCGGCGTAGTGTATGAAAACACAAACCGTTGACTATCATTATAGTCAATGCGGAGATGTGTCACAATGTCCGTGTGGGTATCTTCATTGACGACGGTTGGCTCGGTAGTCAGGTTATCCGTCGAGGTCAACGTGCTGTTCACCGGCACGAACACCTGGGTCAGCGTGCGGTAATTGATGTCACCGTTTTCGGGCCGGACTGCCGGGTCTTCTTCGGCCACACGTGCGGAATAATCATACGCGATGGCGGCCCGGCTGGTGAGCGATCCGTCCGGCATGATCTCCACGTCATACGTAATCTGGCGCGACACGGAACGGTTGGCTTTGTTACCCAGGTTCGCATCGGCGACCATCAGATAATCGGTATCGGTGCCAGGTTCCTGGTTGCCCGACCAGCCTAACATACGGATGGCGTCGTTCAGTTCGGGATCGGGGAAGTACAGCATGATGTGCTTTTCCTGGAGCGCCCCCAACATCGCGCTGCGCAGTTCGATATTTTTCTCTTGAGTGACCGACTGCCAATCCTGCAAAATCTGGCGGTAGATGGCTGCGACAAAGCGCTTGTGCTCATTTTCGCCCCGATCGGCGCGAATTTCATACACGGCTTCGCGGAAGTTATCGAGAGAGATGGTCATGTCGTACTCAGGGACATAAACCTGGCCCAGGCCCTTCAAAATGTACTCGAATCCGGCGACATCGATCCCGATCACGCCGTCGACCGGGCTGTGCGGGTTGCCCCCGTTGTCATAATACCAGGCCGCCATTTGTGCGGTGGTGGGGAAATCGGGCGACCAACTGCTGTCCCAGGCCGCGTAAATCGGCTGCGCATACTGAATCCACCACGAAGGAATGTGCACTTCGCTGCTCATAGCTACAGGCGGCGGATTAGGGCTGGTCGTCGTCGTGGGACTGTAATTATAGTCGTCGATTCGCCCGTTGCGCACCACCATCCACCCGTAGGTGCTGATGTAGCCGCCGGAGGGGCGCAATTCATCATTGTTCTGCGACAGGACCAGGTATGTCTTGGGTCCTTCCAGGCCGAGGGCTTCGGTCAGCAGATCGGGTGAGGCGAGCAGGGTCTGATTAATATCGGCCATGAGATCGTGATAACCGACCAGTCCGTCGATCGACACCAACATGCTGGGCGACACGCGCGTCCGATCCAGGCTGTCGATCGTGGCCTGCGCCGCTGCCAGTTGCCCGGCCGCGCTCAAGAAGCGTCCACGCCCAAGATTCAGCAATTCGACGGTGCGCTCACCGGATGACAACTGGGTCGAGACACTCTCATCCTGGCCACCTTCAGTCAGGAAGAAGACGGCCGGCTGCAACCCGGCCAGCATATCGTTCGCGGCCAGGGTAAGCTGCTGGGCCGCCGTCAAGGAATCGAGCGTAGTTTCCAGGTCGGCGCTGAGAAAGGTAAACGGTCTGAGAAATAGCGTCTGGCGACGGGCCTTACCCAGGCTGGTGTTGAGATCGCTCACGGAACTACGCAGTCGCTGGAAGTCGGACAGCGTTAGCTCGGTGCCCGGCTTGTTCTGCACCGTCGCCCATACGCGGTCAAGCGTACCCCAGGAGTTTTCGACCTGCGCGCGCGCGTTACTGGCCAGGACCAGCCCGCCCATGATCACCGCGGCAGTAAACGTCGTCACCATAAGCAGCCCAATGCGCCAGTTATAGCCTGTTAACCGACGCCGGAGTTTGCGAAAGAGCTTATTAGGCCGGCTGTGCCGATGGCGGCGGCGACGGCGCTGAGGTTCCACAGAGGAATTAATCAACTCAGGAATAGAAGGTGGCTGCATCTAACTCACCTTTGGGTGTTTAGGCCCGTGATCGAGATAAAGCGAGTGGCTTATCTTTGAATCAACGCTCCACGGACGTTTACTTTACGAAAAATGGGGAATGACACATCAATGAACCCTGCGTGGGTCCCGCCTGGACGGCTTGATGACGACAGTACAGTTCGTCAGTTTTCACAAATATCACGCGTGTACTCGCGTACAGAAATCGTAAATCCTACCGTTCGAAGCTTCCCTACAATAACCACAATTGGACACAAAAGCCAAAAATCACTTTCCTTGCTCGGGGTAAATTCGGGACGATTTCACGAATCTTTCACAGCTCCCGTCAGGGTGCCCGATGGACTTCCTCAAGGTGTGCTTGGGCCGCGTCGAATCCGTCCGCGGGCCGTGCGACACAAACCCGTGAACACGGATTGCCACCCAAAACCAGCCGAAACCCCGACCTATACTTATAGGCCGGGACATGCCAGGCAGCGGCCTGCCTGGGGGAACATCCGGCGTACTATCGTCCATATGAACTACTTTTAAGGAAGAGGTGCTAAACGAGCTTACCGGTCTCTGTGAATTATGGCAGGACTTAGCACGGGAAAAACGCAAATCTCGCCGTTTGCCGGAAAGTCGTAAGCATTGTACTATTTAAAGGCACAATGTGATAAGATAGAGGACGCGTGTTAGTAGTGTTCACAGCAACCTATCGACACTGGCAAGGGGTTCGGCGGCGCGCACCACACTAAACACCATCCCTCAACCAGCGCCTACAACCAATAATGCACGACAGGTCATTCGATTCACAATAGGTGCATCATTGCCAAGTGATTATCATCATGCGTGTAGACCTGTTTCCAAGCCTCAAGAATCGTGCACCATACTGGTGCTGTTGTCCATCGTCGACGTCAAGATCATCAGGCATCAGTCCCTAGCGTTCTTTAAACTGAGTTAAAAAAAGTCTAAATCCCAGCTATTGCTTTTGACTTGTGACCGTGTCATGATAGGCTAATTAGAAACAGCTATTTGTGTGATCAAGTTTTCTTTCATTTTCGCTTGACACAAACAATTGCCAGTGGGGGAATTAAGCCTCGGTTTATTGGGCTTCCGCATCACCCGTGATGAATTCAAGGAGTCATCAATGCGTCTGAGATATACGGTTCCAATTTTGGTCATTATGTTGGTTGCTTTGCTACCTATGTCACAGATAGGGTATGCGCAGGATAGCTATGAGCAGCTAGCACGTCGGGCATTGTCAGAGCTGGGGACGAATTGCGCCAATCTGGCTCGCAGCAGTGCATGCTATGGCTTTGCCACTGTCACCGCGAAGTTTGATCCGATCTCGGCAGGCAATCTTGCCGCCCCGGGCGATCGCGCTGACCTGACCAACCTGAGCATGCTTCAGACGTCTGCGATGAGCTTGACTTCGGACGTGTGGGGCGTCGCCATGATGAATGTCCAGGCGAACCTGCCGACGGGCCTGGGCAAGAGCGCCGTTTTCATCCTGTTGGGCGACACCACGGTGACTAACGCCGTTCCGGCGGCCGATGCGTTGATCCCGATTGAACCCGTCCCGGTGAGCACCATCGCCCAGACCGTGGTTTTCCGCACGCCGGGGAGCCACGCCAGCCCGATCGCGACCATCGCCAACGGAACTGTGCTCCAGGCGGACGGCATCACGCCGGATGGCGCCTGGATCCGCGTGACGTATGGTGAGCAGGCCGCGTGGGTCAGCCGCCAGGCGCTCGATCCGAATGCCGGGCTGGGCGTGCTGCCGGTGATCACCGAAGACAAAATGACGCCGATGCAGGCGTTTACTTTCCTGACCGGTGGGGGTGCTCCTCCCTCGTTGGCTGTACCGCCCAACGTGTTGATTGTCCAAAGCCCCAAGGATATCCCGGTCGATATCGTGGCGAATGACATTCCGATCCGCGTCGAAGGTGTGATCTTCCTGCGCACGCTGCCGGATGGTCGGGTGCAGTTGATCACGGGCGACGGTGAGGCCACTGTCTTCCCCGATACGCCGGATCACGTCAAGGTCGTAGCGGGCACGTCGATCATCATCGGCGGCGGCACCTGGACCGATTGGCGTATTGTAACCGGCCCCGAATGGGAGCCCTACACCCTGATTGAAACCATCACGGTCTTCAACTACGAATACACCAATCCCTCGCCTGTGACGGCGTCGGGTATTGGGCAACCGCCCACTGTGATTGAAGTTCCGGGCACGATTATCATCCCGATCACACCCAAGCCGCCGACCTATCCGCGTATCCCCGTCGAATATGGTCAGCCGGGTTCTGATCTGGAACGTCTGGCGTGGGAACCGTTCAGTATCGGCTGCGGGGTCTGCAACGCCGAAGACGTGTTCTATCACAGCAATGCTGCTGGCAATTGGGACATCTACCAGTTGGCTGCGGACGGGCTTAGCGCGACGGCGAACAACATGTCGCAAGGACCCAACAGCCAGGATGTACAACCTAGCTACTCGGCCGACGGCATGTGGCTGGCCTTCACCAGCAACCGTGACATCCTGGGCGGGTGGGAAATCTACCTGTCCAAACTGGATGGCTCAGGGGCTGCGCCGGTACGCTTGACCTTCAATTCCGGCAACGATGTGAACCCGGTATGGGGTCCTGCCAACCTGATCGCATGGGAAAGCAACCGGACCGGCAACTGGGATATTTTCATGGCGGATGTGTCGGGCGACGGCCTGCCGGTGCGCTTGACGGACGACCCGGCCAATGATATCAACCCGTTCTGGCTCCCGGATGGCGGCTGCGGCCAGCCTGAAGGTGGACGTGTGGTCTTCCAGAGCGACCGCGACGGTGACTGGGAAATCTACATGCTCGATGTGTACACCATGGAACTGACCAAGCTCACCGACAATAACACCGAAGATCAGGTGCCGGTACTGTCGCGCGATGGCACGCAGATGGCCTGGGTGCAGATGAACGAGTTTGGCGTCTATGACCTGATGATCATGGACATGGCAACGCGTGAAACTCACCAGGTGACCGACATGGGCGTCGATGTCCAAGGGCACACGTTCTCGCCGGATGGCTCGTTCCTGGCCTTCCATGCCAACGCCGATGGCGATTACGACGTCTTCGCTGTGACAACCGATGGCCTGACGCTCAAAGCACTGACCAACAATGCGGTCGAAGATCGCGCGCCCAGCTTCTACTGCGACAGCTCGCGCGTTCTCTACCACTCGAACGCGGGGGCCCCGGCAGATAGCCCTGACCTGCGCGAAATCTTCGAGGTCAACCCGCTGCCGCTGGATGGTCCCGCGAATCTGGCCACCCGCCTGACGCAAGATGGCGCGGCGGACGATATCTTCCCAATCGCGGACCCGCACGAGGAAATCAACAGTAAGGAAGGACGCGTGCCGGCGCATCCGTAATGCTGCACCGTCGCATCCACCGTTAGCAGACACACATGGGGCCTCTATCAACAGAGGCCCCATTCGTTACCGCGATTGGGCCGCGCGGTACATACACCCGGATCAATAACTGTACTCGTTGAATATCGATTTGAAAGACAGGAGAGCCTCAGATGTTCCGACTCGTCTTCGGTATCTTCCTTATTTTGCACGGTCTGGTTCACCTGTTCTATCTCGGCCAAAGCAGACGGTTGTTTGAGCTTCAGGTGGGCATGGGCTGGCCGGATAACTCATGGATCGTCGCGAAACTGTTCAGCCAGAATGCCACGCGCTGGCTGGCAGCCGCCGCGTGCGGCGCGGCGACGCTCAGCTTCGCGGCGGGCGGCATCGGCACTCTGGCGAATGGGGCGTGGTGGCGTGAAGTTGTCGTAGGGGCCGCCGTGGTGTCTAGCACCCTCTACGTGCTGTTCTGGGATGGGACGAGGCAAAAGCTGGATGACCAGGGCGGGATCGGCATACTGATCAATGTGGCCGTGGCGGTTATTGCCTTATGGTAGCCTTCAGGGCAAGCGATATAATCAAGTGCGCTTCGTCACCTGTGTCTTTTGTATTAGGCGCGCGCCCGGATTAAGAAAACGAATCACGCTATGGTTGACAAGGTCCCAATCACGCTGAAGTGGTATGTCAAGCTGGTCTTTATTGGTTTCAGTCTATTGGTAACGATAGGTATAGTCGAAGTCGCAGGGCGGGCCGTTAATGCGCTGCCCCCTAAAGGAGATGCCGAATACCGCATGGTCAGCCGCGAAGTTGGGCGGCTGTCCCCTCCGTACGACTCCTTCACTAACCACGCAGAGTATGAGGGACAGACCGAATTCAGCGTGGACATCTCGCTGGATAAACTCGGCTTCCGCGCCGATGACCCGTCACCCAAGGCCGCCGCGTCCTCGTTACGAATCATATTATTAGGCGATTCGTATACGGCAGGGTGGCAGCTCCCTGAAAGCGACACGTGGTCGAGCTGGCTTGCGAGCGATCTGAGGGCACGCGGCACGCCCGCACCCGATGTGATCAACCTGGGATATCCGGGCTGGGGTACGGCCCAGGAATATCTGCTTTACAGTGCGTATGCTCACAAGCTGAACCCCGATCTGGTCGTGTTGACGATCTATGCCGAGAATGACATATCCGACAACGGCATTGGCTTGTGGGAACGCTACGGCGACCTGCGTGCCAACCGCACGTATTTCACTTTGGACGACGCGGGCCAGCTTGTTGTGCATCCCTGGCCGTACAACGACGTGACCCGCCCGTACCTGAATCAGGACTTTCCGAGCAATGTGATCGGCTGGCTCAACAAGAATTCGGTGACTTACCGCGTCCTGCGTGACGGTGTGCGCGGCATCCGAACGAGACTAAGCGGTGACTCAACGGGCGCCGCTCCCACAATGGGCACAGCGTCCGAGCCCGCGCAAATCGTCGATGATGAGCGGGTGTGGTTGATGAACGTCATGGATTCGCAGCCGGACGCTACCTGGGAGCAAGCGTGGACCATCACCGGTGATTTGCTGGCCAAGCTGCGCGATGCGGTCGAGGCCAACGGCGCGCAACTCGTCACGGCGATTGTGCCTCCGCATATGATCGTGCAGCAGGATAGCTGGACCATGCAGTCGGCTTTCGACGCGTCCTCCCGCCCGCTGGATCTGTGGTATCCACACGAACGCATGCTGGCGCTGTTGGCCGGACTCAACATTCCAACGCTGGACCCCACGGCGCTGTTTCTGGATTTCCGTGCGCAGACGGGCCGAGACCTCTACTTTCTTGGCGACCCGCACTTCAACGCGACCGGGACGTGCGTATTCGGAACCGCGCTCGCGAACTGGCTGACGGCCGAAGGATATGTGGACGGCGACACCACGCCGCACAATCCGGTGACGGTCTGTGCTGGGGAATGATCGCCGTCGCGGCGACAGCGCCTGCCAGAATCAAAAAGCCCACTGCGCGCGAGCAGTGTAGAGTGATCGCCGTATGTGTGTGGATCAGCTCGTGCGGGCAGTAATTGTTGAAGCGTCCGTCCCCAGGAAGGGCAGCCAGACGGTGAAAGTCGTGCCCACGCCCAGAGCGCTCTGCGCCTGAATTGTCCCGCCGTGCGCCTCGACGATCTGGCGCACGATCGACAGCCCCAGCCCTAAGCCCGTCCCGGCGCGGCGATCGCGGCGGCGGCTCTTATCCACCTGGTAAAAGCGCTCGAAGATACGCGCCAGTTCCTCTGGCGGGATACCCTCTCCCGTGTCCTGCACGCTGACCGCGACGCCCTGTCCGGATGGCGTCGCGCGCACGGCGATTTGGCCGCCGTCCGGCGTGTGGCGGATCGCGTTGTCGATCAGGTTGGTGAAGACTTGCGCCAGCCGGTCACCGTCACCGGCGATGCGCGGCAGGCTGGCCGGCAGATCGACGCTGAGCCCGATCGTGCGTTCCTGCGCTTTGACCGCCATCCGTTCTTCGATCCCGCGCAGCAGATCCGGCAGCGTGATCGCCTGGCGGCGCATATCAAGCTGACCGGCTTCGATGCGCGCCAGATCGAGCAGCGATTCCACCATCCGATGCAGGCGCGCCGTCTCGTCGTAGATGATCTGCGCGGCGTGTTGGGCCGAAGCTGGATCGGATGCGACCCCTTCGGCGATCGCCTGCGAAAAACCCTGAATGCTGGTTAGCGGAGTCCGCAAATCGTGGGAGACATTCGCCAGAAAATCACGCTGGGCCTGCTGCGTTGTGGCGACCTGCTCGGCCATCTCGTTGAACGAGTCGGCCAGCGCCCGTACCTCGCGCGGTCCCTCCACCTTGACGCGCTGGCGAAAATCCCCGGCAGCCATCCGCCGCGCAGCCTGACTCATACGCAGCAGTGGGCGCGCCACCGATCCCGCGATGAGCAACGCCAGCCCAACCGCGATCAACAGCCCGATCAGTCCGGCCTGGATCAGCGGCACGAAAAAGGTATCCCCGAACAGGCGGAACACTTCGGACAGCGAGGTCTGTGGGACGGGCGCGGCCACCACGATCAGCGAGGAATCGCGGTTCATCATGGCGGGACGGACCGGTTGGGCGACGTACAACCACATGCTGCCATCCGGGTTCCTGAAGCGGCCTTTGACCAGCTCATTTAAGCGGATGCGCGTGGGCGGGATCAACGGGGCCGACTGCGTGCTGGTAAACAGATCGCCGCGCACAAAACTCTGCGCCGAATCATAGACCACCTGCCCATTGGATCCGGTGATCAGCGTGCGCACTTTGCGCTGCTGGGTTTCCTCGTTCAGCAGACTGATCACGCGGTCTTCCAGCGTGGCGATGTTAATGCGCCCGCCGTTGGGCTGCGCGCTGCTAATCTCCACACGCAGCACTTCCACCGCGCGCAGATCGAGCAGCGCCGCTGTCAGATCGCCCGTGATCTCGTCGGTGGGCAGCGGGCGCGTCGCCAGGAAGACCAGCAGCACGAATCCGACCAGGACCAACAGAGTCAGCAAAATCGCGACGTAGGAGAGCAGCAGGCGGTTACGCAACGTGTTCAACATCCTGAGATCGTAGTGCCTCGCCACTAATGTACCGTCAAAGTATTGCCATTCTACGTCACAATTGTAAACAAAGTGCTGCGCGTACACGCCCTCATTCCCGGCCCTTCCTCCACTACATGGGGGAAGCCGCCCACAGGGCGGAAGGGAGGGGCTGTTTTTCGGCTGTCTCTACCGCTCCGCGATCTTATAGCCGACGCCCCACACCGTTTCGATCTCGGCGGAACAGCCCGCCAGCTTGTTGCGCAGGTGCGCGATATGCACGTCGACCGTGCGCGTCTGGCCGTAGAAATCGAAGCCCCACACCAGATCGAGCAGCTTTTCGCGGCTGAGTACGATCCCCGCGTTTTCGACCAGCGCCAGCAGTAGATCGAATTCTTTGGCGCGCAGATCGACGCGCTGGCCCTCGACGCGCGCTTCATGCCGGGCGGAGTCCAACGTCAGATTGCCGATGCGCAGCGGCGCGTCGTCGTCGTGGGCAGGCGTGCGGCGCGGCTCCACGCGGCGCAAAATCGCTTTGACGCGGGCGACCAGCTCGCGCGGGTTGAACGGCTTGGTCAGGTAATCGTCCGCGCCCAGTTCCAGCCCGACGATCTTATCGATGTCGTCGTCGCGCGCGGTCAGCATCAGGATCGGCAGATCGGACTCGGCGCGCACCCGTTTGCAGACTTCCCAGCCGTCGAGCCGGGGCAGCATCAGGTCGAGCACCATCAGCGCGGGGCGATCCTGGGCGATGCGCTCCAACGCCACCACGCCATCCCCGGCGCTGATCACGTGAAAGCCGTCTTGTTTGAGATACAGGCTGGCCAATTCGATGATGTTCGGCTCGTCGTCCACCAGCAGGATTACTTCATTCGCCATCGCGCGTCCTCATACCTCTACCACCTGGGTGTCAAACGCAAACGTGACCGGCAGCCCATCGCCCTGAAGCAGGACTTCCAGGCGAAGCAGATCGTCGTACGTCAGCTCGTCCACTTCTTCGACGTGGGTCATGATCACGCGCCGGGCGTCAAGCTGGCGCACGATGTCGAGCGTCTGGCGGAAAGTCGCCTCGACGCCCAATACGTAATGATCGGCGTGGATGCGCCGCGCCCCGGTGAAGGGATCGAACTCGTCCAGCCCTTTGGGGATCACCGCCAGGTCTACGCCGCGCACGCTGGCGGGCGGGATCCAGCCATGCAGCTCGTCGGGTGCGATCAGCACGCGCTTGCCTTCGCCCTCGATCAGAAAGGCGTATACGTAATCCTCCGCGAGGCGGAACGGCCGGATCGTCGTGCCGTTGAGCGTCACAGCGTCACCGTCGGCCAGCTCGATCACATTCACCATGCCGAGCTTCTGCAAATACATGAACTGTTCCCACGAGCCCAGCCGCGTGCGGAAGTCCTGCCCGACCTGCTGCGGCAGGTAAATGTCCGTGGTGCGGTGTACGGGCGGCCACTGAAGCCAGTTGCCATTGAGGGTTTCCCAGACGCGCCGCCCGGCGACGTGATCGGGATGCCAGTGGGAATAAAAACACCCGGCGATATGCGTCACGCGCGAACGGTTGATCTGGGCTTTGCTCTCTTCGGGCGTGTCGATCAGCACGTCCGGCCCGTGAACGAAGACGCTCGGACCCGTGCGGCTGTAGGGTACGCCCTTGGCGCGGGCTTCGGAACACACGCGGCAGTCACACAGCGGGCGCGGCGTGGTGACCGCGCCGCCGGTTCCCAAGAATTCGATCTGCATGGCGCTCCCCCGCCTAGTCCGGCATAACCGCGATCGCGTCGATCTCGACGAGGATCGCCATCGGCAGGTCTTTGGCAGCGAAGGTCGTGCGCGCCGGGGGATTCTCTGTGAAAAAGGTGTTGTAGACCGCGTTCATCTCGGCAAAGGTGGCGATATCGGCCAGCAGCACCGTGCATTTAACGACATGCGCCATATCCGTCCCGGCGGCCTGCAAGATGGCGCTGATATTCTTGAGCACCTGCTCGGTCTGCACGGCGACGGTCTCCCCGGCGAACTGTTTGGTGCCGGGGATCAGCGGTCCCTGGCCGGAGACGTACACGACGCCGTTGGCGCGGATGGCCTGCGAATAGGGGCCGATGGCGGCGGGGGCATTGGGCGTAGCGATAATTTCACGAGACATAGGGTTGGGTTCTCCTGGGTGAATAGCAATCAGGGTTCAGTAAACAGCAATCAGCAAAAGCGCATGCACACAAATCTGGATTAGTCCCCTGCCGCGAGCCAGACGATTTGGTAGGGCGCGAGCGTCACAGGCTTGAATTTCGGGAACTGCTCGCCGCTGATCAGATCGGTGGCGTGTTCGGGAATCCAGCCGAGCCGGACATCTTGCTCGCTTTCCGAAAAATTCGCCAGGACGAGATCTCACCGCCGCGCACATAACCCAGCACGTGATCGTTGCGCGTGGCGAGAAACTGCGTGCTGCCGTTGGCGAAAGCGGGCGTCCCCTTGCGGATGGCGATCAGCGCGCGCAGCGTCTGGGTGATGCGCCCGGCCTCGGTGTCGGGATCGGTGCGTTCGGCGGCGCGCTCCCAGTCGAAGCGGCAGCGATGCACCCAACGGCTGTCGTCAGCTTTGTTGGGATCGTCGGCATAGCTGTAGTCGTTCAGCATGGCGATCTCGTCGCCCAAATAGATCAGCGGGATGCCGCCCGCGCTGAGAATCACGGCGTGAATCAGCGCGATACGGCGCAGCGCCAGATCGCACTCATGATCGTTGTGGATGTCGAGCGCATGTTCCAGCCCGGCCAGCGATGCGCACATGCCCGAAATGCGCATATCCTTGGTGATCGGATTGTAATTGAACGGCACGCCCCTGGCGAAACTGCCGGGGAAACGCCCGGTGTAAAACTGGTTGAGGAACTGGCGGTGATCGAAGCCGTTGATGCCAAGTTCCCAGGCGTCCTCATCCGCGAAGGTCCAGCCGATGTCATCGTGACAGCGCACGTAGTTGACCCACGAGCAGCCCTCCGGCAGATCGAATCGCCGCTGCATGGAGTGGTGCAGCAGGCGGACGCTGCGCGTCGCCAGGGACTCCCACAGCAGCGCCATGAGCGTGGGGTTGTACGAGATCGGCGCTTCTTCCGGCGCGATGTAGCGCGCGACTTCCGCGGGATGGACGATCGCTTCGGATTTGAACAACAGCGCGGGAGCGGCAATGCGCGCTAGCGCGTTGTACGCGCGGATCACGTCGTGGACCTGGGGCAGTCCTTCGCAGGGTGTGCCCATCTGCTTCCAGATGAAGGCGACCGCGTCCAACCGCAGAATCTCCACGCCGACATTCGCAATTGCCAGCAGTTCGCCCAACATGGCGCGGAACACGTCCGGATTGGCGTAGTTGAGGTCCCACTGGAAATTATTGAAGGTGGTCCACACCCATTGGTCGATCTCCGGGCGGAAGGTGAAACTGCCCGGGGCCTGCTCAGGGAATATTTCGCGCAGCGTGCGCTCGTACTGGTCTGGCAGGCGTGCGGTCGGGGAACATCAGGTAAAAGGACTGGTACTCCTTGTCGCCGTCGAGCGCGCGCAGCGCCCAATCGTGCTCGTCCGAGGTGTGATTGAAGACGAAATCCAGCACGAGGCTGATCCCCTCGCCGCGCAGATCGGCGGCCAGATCGGCCAACTCCTCGATCGTGCCCAACGCCGGATTCACCTCGCGGTAGCTGCTGACCGCGTAGCCGCCGTCGCTGTTGTCGTCGGGACAGCGAAAGAGCGGCATCAGGTGCAGATAGGTCAGGCCGAGTTCCTTGAAATAGGGAATCTTCGCCCGGACTCCGGCCAGAGTCCCGGCAAAGAGATCGACATAGCACACGCCACCCAGCATGCGCTCGCTGAAAAACCACTGGGGATCGGCTTCGCGCTGGCGGTCCAGGCTTTTGAGGTCTGCCGGACGCGCCGTGTAATAGTCGGCGGTGGCGGACAGAATCTGCTCTAGATGGTAGAAGAAATCATAGCGGTCGCCGTACAGCCCGTGCAGCAAACGGAATACGTCAGGGAAATGGGTATTCAGCCGCGTGATGAACACCTCGCGCTCTGCGCCAGACGGCAGCAGTGGGTCCAGGCGCGGTAGCAGACGTTCAAGTGTGCGCTGGGATTCGCGTTGATAATCGATGGCCATAGCTCAACCAGTCCTGCGTGGTTAGAAGACGGATCAGCCCTCTACGTGCGCGCCTGTTCGCGCCCGCGGACTCTTAGGATAACACTAATTGGCTGCCCGGGCATGTTGTGCGCGTGGGGAAAGAGACGGGCCACAGAGGGCACTGAGAAGAGAAGCGAGAGGACACAGAGAGGGCAGAAAAGGAAAAATCTCTGTGTTCTCAGCCTTTCCCCTGTGATTCGCTGTGGGTTTGCTTTTCAGCGCAGGACGGGCCACGACTCCGGACGCAGAATGTCGCGCCACACGCCCGCCATGCCCGCCATACCGGGCGTCATGGGCTGGGCGATCAGCTGTTCGACCGGCATAAATAGCGCCTCGTCGATCTCGTCGTGATCGGCGCGCAGCGTCCCGCCGGTGATCTGGCATTCGAACGCGATCCCGACCCCGTGCACCTGATCGCCGTTGGGATAGGTGAACAGCATGTTCTCGCTGTACACGCCGACCATGCGGGTCGGAGTCACTTCCAGGCCGGTTTCCTCGCGGACCTCGCGTACGACAGCGGCAGTCGTCGTTTCGCCCAGATCGCAGTACCCGCCAGGAATGTCGTAAAACTGCTCGAAGACACGCCGGGCGGCCAGCACACGCCCCACGTCGTCCCGAATGATGGCCATCACGCCCGGCAGAATGACCGGCTCGTGTCCAACCCCGGCGCGCAGAATCGGGTAGAAGGGGATCAGCGGTTCGCGCGTGTAAACGGGTTCTAGCGCGCCCTCACGGGACTGCCGGGCGGCGCGCAGCATGGCTTGATAGGCGGGAGGGAATTGCGGCAGAGCCTCGTCCACGGGCTGCCATTCTACTGCGAGCGTTTCGCCGCCGTCCGCATGCAGAGTGCCGCCTGCGGCGCGCGCCACTACACACACCGACCACTGCTGCACGACGTCCTGGTTGGGATAGAGCAGGTTGAAATCCGGGTGACTGAAAACGCCAACCACGCGCTCCACGTTGACGCGCAGGCCGGTTTCCTCGAAGGCTTCGCGTTCCGCGCCCGCGCGGAGACTCTCGCCCACTTCGAGCGCGCCGCCGGGCAAGCCCAGCCAGTCGAAATCATAACGGTGTTGGACGAGAATCCGCCCGGCGTCATCGAAGACGAGCACGGTCGTATATACGAGGTAGATCAGTTGGTGGCCGACCTGGTCGCGCAGCCATTTCACGTAGCCGTCGGCGCGGCTGACAAACGATGAGGACACGCTGGCACCATCCCATCAGCGCTTTCAGTTCAGAGTATAGGCGGATTTTAGCGGTTTGGGGGCGTTCTGTCACCCTGAAAGCACGCGGAGCACAGCGGCGGCGGACCCATAATAACTCCTTGACAGTCCCCGGCCCGACTGCTACAATGCACGCACATGGGGGTAGGTGTACCCCGTGCTGCGGGCCTGTAGCTCAATTGGGAGAGCGCTACAATCGCACTGTAGAGGTCAAGGGTTCGAATCCCTTCAGGTCCACCTTCTGTACACTAGGCATATACAAATTTGCCTCGAGCGGGAACGTGTAATAGAGCGTTCCCGTTCCGTTTTTGATCACGATCTTCGCCACGAACTGCTGAATCGCCCGCCGTGCTAAACCCCGATCTCCGCTTTCTAATGTCTCGCGTGTGTGCTCAATCCACTGCTTGAGCATGTCCTGGCTGACATACTTGATCTGCTTAGGTTTGACCATCAGTGCTTCGAGTCTCTCCAACTCCGCGACCAGTTCAGATTCGTCGCGTCTGCGCTCATCATAACGATCCTGAATGTGCGGCGCATAACCCATCTTCTCGATAGCATTCAGCAGGTTATCCATTGACCGGCGGACTTCGTCCAGCTTCGACTGTACGGCGGCGATCCGCGTGTGGGCGTCTTTGCTGCGCTCGCTGAGATGGGCGGCGATCTCATCAGCGAGCGGCTGCAAGTTTTCGAGCGTGATGATGTGATCGAGTAGATTATCGATCACCGCCTTATCGAGACCTTTCAGGCTGGTGTGCTTGGTTTGGCAGCGCTCTCCCCGCGAGTTGTTCCCCGTCGAGCACTGGTAATATATGTATTCGCCGCGCACACCTTCTTCTGCCGGAATTGTGCCAACATGCATCGGGTGTTCCTCGCCTTCAACGTGGCCGCAGAACACCAGTCCGGAGAGCAGATAGTCGCTACCCACCCGGCGCGGTTCGTATTCCGGTTTGGTCTCTTGCCCTTTGTACTTTTCGGAGCGCTCGGCGCGTGCAATCTGTTCCTTTTCGAACCATTCGCGCGGAATCATCGCCGGAACGAAGTTTTCGTACACCTTGCCGCCAAACTCAATATCTCCGGTATAAATCAGATTTCCGAAAAATGAGCTATAGCTGCTCTTGGTGCTGAACAGTTTGGTGGCGCGGTGAATCTCACCAAGTTTTCTCCCTTCATGGCGCATCTTCCACGCCAAGTGCGCGCGATCCCAGGTCTCTGGATCGGGCACCAGCCGCCCCGCCATGCGTGCTTCACCCCCAGAACGCCCCTTCTTCCGTTCATGAACACCGATTTGGAAATATTCCCTCTTGTAACCCATTGGGGCCGGACCAGGCCTGATACCGAGATAACCGCCAGTACTTGGCCAATCTGGGTTGTACTTGAGAAATTCCGGATCGTCATCGCGGAGAGCGACAAGGTCGGCCTGACCACGCCTGACGTTCTGCGAGATCTCGTCTGAGAAGCTGCTCGTCCTGCCAACTTTGGAAGGCTTCGATCAGAGCGTCGATGCCGGGATTGCCGGTATTGGCCGAGGTCAGCAGATCGACAATCGTAAGACCGCGCAACCGCAGATCGGTTTTGATGTTCATCGCTTCGATGCTGTCGCGGCCCAGCCGATTCGACTTCCAGAAGATGACACCGAACGGGTTTTCCGCGACCGCTTTCTCGCGCCGATAGCGATCGTTGATGCGTTTGAAACCGGTGCGCAGATCGTAGAGCAGCTCTTGCAGGGCTTCACGTTTGTCCGTGTTTGATGACTTCCGCGCCTCGTCGAGATAGAGCTTGTCCAGAACCAGGTTGTGATGCGCGCAGTATTCGCGGATAGTATCGGCTTGCTGCGAGACGGAGCGATCCTGTTCTTCGCCGCCGGAGTCGCGGCAGTACCCTACGACGTGAGTTCCCGGTGGCAGCGGGCAGTCCTGGCGGATGAGGTGGAGGTAGCGGGTGTCGGAGTTGGACATGATGATTTCCCTTCGCTGAATTCTTACGGGGAAACGGCTTTCCTGGATGCATTCATTACAGTGACGCCGACCAACTCATCGTCGCGGTAGTGATAGATATTGCCATCGTCTTCCATGACGCTGTCGTTGGCCTGCTGTGGCTTACGGAAACTGATGTAAAGGACATCTGCTTCACTGTCGTAATCCGTCCACACCTGACGGCCCGGAAGGGCTAACAACCGGCTGATCAATTCGTTTGAGATGGTGGCTTGGGCGCGGAAATCACTATTGCGCTCGCTCTGATGGCCGGTCATATATCACCCGTTTAGAACATTTAATCGATCTTACAGCACTTTTGGCCCCCCCGCCTACTCGGATTCTTCCATTGACGCATCGTATTCAAGCAAAAGCTTACGACGAATGAGCGCGATGGTGCGTTTCTGACCCACTTTGTTTAGATCAGTCCACCTGGTCTGGTAGCCGATTTCTGTGTCGGGCGAAATACGATCGACATGTTCTGGCGAGGTCATGTTGTATTCGACGATCAACCGGTTGGCGATATCGCGGAAAACGTGGGGCATGAGATCCATGCCGATCATCCAGTCGGAGGAACTCTCACGCATTTCCTGGATAACGGCCTTTTCTTTGGGAGAATCGGCCATCGCTTGGAGTACGCCCATCACGGCATCTTGTTTTGAGGGTGGCAGAGTGTCGAACACATCCGCGAGATACTCAGCATGTACGGAATTCGCACCAGGATCGGGTGGCAAATAGCCCGCTAGCCGGTAAAGGATCAATGGGTTGATATGCAGTGCTTCGGCAATCACACGCAGCGTGCGAGCATCCGGGGCACGTGCTTCTGGATCATCACCATATTTCAGAACATTGCGCACAGCACCTTCTGAAATCCCAGCAGCGTCAGCAGAGATCGGTGTCAGCCCGGCCCCGAGCCGTAGATCAGAGGCACGCCATGCTCAAACGTATTGAGTTCTCGCTCAACCTCAATGACCCACACGAGGCGCGTATCTACCGCGCGCTGCTACCCGCGCTGCGCTACCGGCGCGGCGGCGCCGTGATTCGGCAGGCTCTGGGGACGTTTTTCGAGACGACGGAACCGCCGCACCCTGCCCGCACCATCCAAGCATTTGATCAGGAGCAAACCATTGACCAGGCGTAAGGCTACCAACGCGAACACCCAGCCGGGCAGCCTAATCACCGTGGGGCTGGATAT
Source organism: uncultured Chloroflexia bacterium (assembly GCA_963826505.1). Lineage (GTDB taxonomy): Bacteria > Chloroflexota > Anaerolineae > Aggregatilineales > Aggregatilineaceae > CAWGXG01. The sequence continues at coordinate 2,479 of CAWGXG010000007.1, read as the reverse complement.
TGGCTACGGCGTCGTCAAAGCTCTGACCGATGAAGAGGCGATTGTTTTCCCCTCGGTGATGGGTCATGCCCGCGAACTCAAATTCGGCCAGGACACGATCCACGACAAATACCCCGGTGACCAGATGACCGATGATCACGGCAGTTGGTTTGTGGGCGATCTGGCGCTGTCGCAGGTGCCGACCGGCGAACTGCTCCGGCTGCGTGGACGCACCGCTAACGAGAAAACGATGGGGAATGCCTTCCGGCTGCGGTTGGCGAAGGTTGCCATCGGCAAGTTGATGCGCGGTATCTGGAACCGCGAAGCGGTCCATTTACGCATCAGCACGGGCTTGCCGGTCGATCACATGCCGGATGCCGCCGAATTCAAAACGGCGCTACTGGGTCAGCACCTGGTGCAAACCGACTGCGCCGAACTGATCGCCAATGTGATCGAGGTCATGGTCATGCCGCAGCCGCTGGGCACCGTCTACGCGAATCTGCTCACCGAAAACGGCGATATCAACGCGCATCACACGTTCATGCGGACCGGCGTGGTGGATGTCGGGACGTTTACGGTTGACATCGCGCTGGATGAAGACGGTGAGTTCAAGGACGCCGAAAGCGGGAGTGTGGAGAGTGGCGTCTATACCGCCCAGGAACGCATCGCCGCACTGTTGGAACGCGATCATCGGCAAAAGATGCCTTACAAAATTGTGGAGCAGGTTCTGCGAACGGGCGTGTTTCGCGCTAGCGGTGAACCGGTGGACTATTCCGAAGAAGTTGAAGAAGCGCTCGCCCCACTGCGGAGCGCGACGCTCAACCTGATCAGCGAGAAGTGGAAGCGCGGCGCGACGATCGCTAACATGCTGCACGGGCTGTTCGCAGCAGTCGGCGGCGATCCAGACTATGCCAAATCGGTGGCGTCACTGATGCGCCTGCCGGATACGGTCAACACCAAACCCGAACGCGGGGGTGTGGTGGCGGCGATCACCGAGTTCCATCCAGGACGGCGCTATCCGTTGGCGACGTTTGAATGGCTGGCGGTCAAACCAAGTGGATCGAACGGCAAAATGCAGGCCGCACCATCTGGAAACGGTAACGCGCCACTGCCGCCGATCACGCTGGACTATCTGGCGAGCGGCGCATCCAACGGTAACCGCAACCGGGCGCTGTTCGATGCGGCGTGTCAGTTCCGCGATGCCGGTTACAGTCAGGCCGAAGCCGAAGCTCAACTTGTTCTGCGCCCCCCACAGCGATCTGCTCAGCAAACCATCATTTCTCCCTGTTCAGCCGCATGTCAAGTGAATCGACGAAAACACGCATGGTTGGGTCTGCATGGTCTCCCGCCAGATCGAGGTATTGTCTCAGGTCGCTCGACGCTTCAGAATCGGCTCCAAGTGCATAATAGGCCAGGCCGCGTCCGAGATATGCATCAACATAACCGCTGTCAAGTGCGATCACCCGCGAATAATCGTCGATCCCGCCCTCGAAGTTGCCTTGATCAATATAGATTCGCGCGCGTGCATAGTGACCCTCCAGGTAATCAGCATCAATGGTTAATGCCTGCGTGTAACTGGAAATAGCCAGCGCGTCTTCACCTGCGTCGGCATACGCATTTCCAAGCCCCAAATAGGCATTCAGATAGTCGGGTTTAAGCCTGATGGATTCAGAAAAATCTGCAATAGCTGCCTGGTAATTCCCGATTTTCCGATAGGTCACACCACGGTTATAGTAAGCGCCGAAATAATCGGAGTCGATAGTGATGGCCTGCGTGTAATCGTGGAGGGCTTCCTCATAGTCGCCCATCCTTGCATGAGCAACTCCTCTTGCAACGTACCCTTCCACACGATTGGGTTGGAGTTCAATCGCTGCCGTATAGTCCTCAATAGCCTGCTGATAGTTGCCTTCTGAGAGAGACTTGTCGCCCGCACCCAAATGCCCGTTATAGGATGACGTGGCGAACGGAGCGCCACACGACACGGCACACGCCGTCACCGCCATGAGGCTGACAAGGTTCAACATCAATTTGGCAATCGAGTTCACACTAACCTCCTGTCACCGACACAGCGATCACGACCTGCGTCCCGCCGGCGTCCGGCGATTCGACGCGCAACTCACCCCCCGACAGCGCGAGCAGCGTGCTGTGCAGCAGCAAACCGCCGCCGCTCCCCGACGTCGAAGTGGCGGACCCTGGCGGAGTCCGCGTCATGCCGACGCCATCGTCGCGCACGGAAATCACCACGCGCTCAGCCTCGCAGCGGACGCTGATGTCCAGCGTCAGGCCGCGGTCGGAGGCTGCCCCGCGCCCATGCACAGCAGCGTTGCGTACCACTTCGCGCACGGCGTTGGTGACCACGTCGTGCAGCAGCGCATCGAGTGTGACGGGCGATCCGTCCGTGTGCCACGTCACGGTGTCGAACGCCTCCGCGAATTCCGCCGCGATCAGCGCGTGCAGCGACGGGATCAGCGGCCCCGGCTCCTCGTCGGGGGCCAACCCG
>CAWGXG010000006.1:0-828577 GCA_963826505.1 uncultured Chloroflexia bacterium | reverse complement strand
AGGTGAGTCATACAGAGAGTCAAGTCGTCCGTGGGAGGGGAAAAGGATAGGCTGGAGGCAATCAACATGACTCGTCCCGAATTATGAGGAAGGCTCATGCAGCGCGAAAAAAGACCTCTGAGTAGACTGAAAGGTAGCACACAAAGGCAGTCGAAACGGAGGTCTTTTCATGCGTAAGTCTGCCACAAAAACACGCTATGCTCAAACGATCAGTGAGCGGTTGGAGACGTTTGTACAAGAATTGCTGGTGGAACTGGATCGGCAGTTGGACAAGCGTTTGGTCCGCACGTTTTTGCTCACTCTACAGGCCATCATCATGTTTCGACAAGCACCCAGGGCTTGTTATTGAGTGAACTGGGCGGGGACCAGAGCAAGCGCCCGCCGGGACGAAACGCTTGTTGAATTTTTTGAAACCAGATGCACGGGCAGGATAACTTCATTGGAATAGAGCTTGCGGTTTTCGATCAGGTCAAAGAGAACCTGCACAGCGCGTTTACCTTCATCCATAGAGGGGATACGAATCGTTGTCAAGGGGGGTGCTTGGCGCTGCGCGTCTGGAATATCATCATAGCCAACGAGCAAAATGTCACCAGGGATACTGACAATGCCGATACGGTGGTGTATGGGTCTCACTCACATTGCTCAAGTGCCAAGATGCGATTGGCTGCCGCGTCATCGGTCACCAGAATATCAACATAACCGCCATGCAGTGCGCCAAGAATTGCTTCGGCTTTTTGCTCGGAGCCTGCTACCGCAATCACAGTTTCGATATTGCGTAGATTAGGTAGGCCAATACTGATTGCGCGATGATTGAGGTCAATGTCAACTAGTTGTCCCTCAGCGTCAAAGAATTGAGCGCACATGTGACCAACCACCCCCTTATTTTGCAGCCAAGAGAGGTCTTTACGATTTAAGTAACCCGCCCAGATCAACCCCGATGTATCCGAAGCCAACGCACCGATTCCAAACAGTGCAATGTCTGATTGATTTCCTAGAGATAACACTTCTTGCACCGTAGGTTCTTGTACCAGTAAATCACGCATTCGCGCATTTTCGACCAATAGTGGGGCATGGAGATAACGATATTTTGCACCGAATTTGGTTGCTAATTCGCGTGTGAGATCGATCCCCTCAATCAGTGGATTGTCCGAGCCTAGTGCGCCAATAACCGGTACTACCGTAACATTCTCATGATGCGAGGGCCGAACCTGTGCAACCGTATCAGCGATCGAACGTCCATAAGAAACGCCCAGTATCAAATCGTTGTCAATCAATTTCTCCAACAACCGCGCAGCAAGTTGCCCCATGCCCTTTCTAACCACGTCACGCGGTTGTCCATTACTGCACAACACGCGCGCCTTCTTGAGGCCAAAAGTGATTTGAAGTTGTTTTTCCAGGTTGGCATCACGCGCTACCGTGTAATTGATGATGATCGTGACTACACCTTGATCGCGCGCTTCCTGCAATAGACGCGAAACAGTCGATCGCGACACACTAATACGCTGCCCGATTTCGGCCTGAGTGAGTTGTTGTTCGTAATATAGGCGAGCTACTTCAATCAATATGTTGAAATCATCGGGTTGTTGATCCTCAGGCATTGTCGATCCCTTTTTCCAAATTCGCTTTTGTGCAACCAGACAGGAATATTTTCAGCTTGTCATCAAACAATAGCATGTTTCTTTCTTTCATTCAAGGCTTTTTTGCACATATTCCCAATTCATTTGACATATGCTCATATTGATTTTATTCTGTCCTTATGGCCTTCGATTCAAGAGTAATCAATTTGGGCGAGGAAGAATACGTCATGAATGTGTACGAAATCACAAGAGAATCCTGGATTTTGGGTACATTTCCCGAATGGGGAACATGGCTCAATGAAGAAATCGAGAATGAAGCTGTAGCTCCTGGTACCTTTGCCATGTGGTGGTTGGGTTGTTGTGGTATCTGGGTGAAAACCGAGAACGATACCCATATTTGCATGGATTTATGGGTCAAGACAGGCAAACGTACTCACGCGAACCCCTGGATGAGCGATCAACACCAACACCAACGGGCCATTGGTGTGAAGAAATTGCAGCCCAATTTGCGCAATGCAGTTGTTCCAATTGACCCATTTGCAATCAAAACCCTGGATGCTTTACTGGCGACTCACGATCACAGCGATCATATCGATCCCAATGTCGCCGCCGCCGTTATCCAGAATTGCGATGACTCTGTGCCATTCATTGGCCCGCAAACCTGTGTTGATTTGTGGATGAAATGGGGCGTACCGGCAGATCGCTGTATCGTCGTCAAGCCCGGTGACGTGGTTGACATCAAGGATGTGCAAATTGTCGCACTAGACTCGTTTGATCGTACCGAACTGATCACGGCGCCTCCAGGTGTCGTCCTCAAAGATCAACCCGTTCAGGATATGGATAAAAAAGCGGTCAATTACCTCATCAAGACGCCGGGAGGAAACCTTTATCACGCTGCTGATTCGCATTATTCCAATTGGTATACAAAACATGGCAACGATCACGAAATCCACGTTGCTTTGGGTAGCTTTGGCGAGAATCCGCGCGGTATGACCGACAAGATGTCTTCCATCGATCTGCTGCGCATGGCTGAGGGCCTGAATACTGAAGTCATTATTCCCATGCATCATGACATCTGGACCAATTTCCAGGCCGATCCGAATGAAATTCTTGTGCTATGGAATATGAGAAAAGACCGCCTGCAATATGGGTTTAGGCCCTTTATCTGGCAGGTTGGCGGAAAATACGTGTATCCCACTGACAAAGACAAAACCGTCTACCAGCATCCGCGTGGATTTGAGGATGCGTTCACCCTCGAGCCGGATTTGCCCTTCAAAGCACTGTTGTAAGGCAAGAAATACTCACGCCGCTCACATTAATCATTTATCAGAAAGCTGAGAGAACCAACCAAGGAGGTGGAACCCGCTCGGAAATGATTTGTACCCGCCAAAACTGTCGACCTATCTACAAGTTCAAGGAGAATAAAACCGTGCAGAAAAAGATGTTGCGAAGCTTTGTGGCTGTCCTGCTCGTCGTAGCAGTCGTGGCAAGCTTTAGTGTATCCTTTGCCCAAGAGGGCAACGATCCGTACAAACCTTATCGTGGCACAACCATCGTTGTCAGTTGGCCTTCGCTGTCTCACTTCCTGGTAGCCGAAACACTGATTCCTCAATTTACTGAAGAAACCGGGATCAAAGTTGAGGTCGACTCGATCCAGTACGAATCCATGCACGATAAGCAGGTGCTGGAAATGAGCAAGCCCAAGGGCGATTATGACGTGGTCGCGTGGGTAGTGTTCTCCAAGACAGAATACGTTAGCAAGGGTTTCCTGACCCCGCTCGCACCGTTTTTCACAAATCCTAAATTAGCCGATCCCAATTATGATCCCGAGGATTTTGTCGAAGCGTTTCTGGTTTCCGGTTCGGTAGTGGGTGGTGATCGTGGTTATCTGCCAGGGCCGACCCAGGCGCTGTATGGCTTGCCATTCGGTGCTGAAACCAGCATTCTGGCCTATCGTAAGGATATCTTTGAAGAATATGGCCTGGAAGTGCCTACGACCTACGATGAAATGCTCCAAACGGCGGCCTGGATTACGGAGAACGTGCCAGATGTGTACGGTATGACCAGCCGCGGTGCGGCGGGGCACCAGCTAGTCCATGCCTGGATGCTGCATCTTAGCCCGTTTGGCGGCGGCATATTTGACGACAATTGGAACCCCATCGTAAACAACGAAGCAGGTGTGGCGGCTGCCGAAGCACTCAAGACCATCATTGAAAACTCTCCACCCGGCGTAACCAGCTACGGGTTTGGCGAAGAAGTGAATGCGTTCTTGCAAGGCGATGCGGCCATGTTCCTGGACGCCCACAAAATTGCCGCCCAAAGCCGCGATCCGAACCAGTCGAAAGTGGACGGCTTGGTCGGCTTTGCTCCGCATCCGACAGCAGCAAAGTGTGGTGCGGAAACTGGCGGTCAGGCGCTGGGCATTCCCTCGAACTCCCAGAACAAAGAAGCAGCTTTCCTGTTCATTCAATGGATGACCAGTAAAGCGGCGGATCGCAAACTGGCGGAAATCGGTGCTGATCCGGTTCGTACGTCCACGTTCTCCGATCCCGAATTGCAGGCGACTCATCCTGAATACGTGACCATCCTCCAACAACTCGATTGCGCCGATATGGATTGGCGTCCCCTGATCCCCGAATTGGCCGCAATGGATGCGCCGATCCTCGGCGTGAAACTCTCAGAGTTTGTGATTGGCGAGAAGACTGCTCAAGAAGCTTTGGATGAAGCAGCCGTTGAGATTCATGATTTGATGGAGCGCGAAGGATATTACACCTGGCAAATGTCAAACTAGCCGGGTCGACCTTCTTGCACGGGAGATAGGAGTACTCCTATCTCCCTTCTTCCTAACACAATTTAATGGTGATAAGGAGCCCATGATGTTGGCGGCCCTGAAAAATCCAAGGACATACACCCCTTATATATTCTTGCTACCCGCCGGGGCGATTTTGGCCATCGGGCTGTTGTTTCCTTTATGGCGTGCTCTACAGCTCAGTTTCTATGATTGGGATATGGGGACACCCTGGGCATCCAAGGAATATGTCGGACTAGACTCTTTATGAACGCATGGTGAATGATGAAGGCGTTCAAAGTTGTTGGTGGTTACCCTCAAATATAGTTTTTGGATCATCGTCAGCGAGATGATTATTGGCGTCGGATTAGCTCTCCTTCTTGAAAGATCGGTACGCGGGATTGCGGTGTTTCGGACGATCTTCATCTTGCCACTGATGGTGGCTCCCGTGGTCGTGGGTCTGACCTGGCGTTATATGTTTGATGCGCGTAACGGGATGATCAATTACTCCTCGAAAAGATAGGACACGCAATTCCAGTCCTCGAATCCTTGGGCTTTAAGACGCAAGTCTGGCTATCCGATCCCGACCTGGCGATGGGGTCTTTGGTCATTACCGATATTTGGCAGTGGATCTCCTTTCATTCTCATCATTGTATTGGCCGGGTTGCAGGGGTTGCCCAACGATGTGATGGAGGCGTCTTATATTGATGGAGCGTCATGGTGGCAGATGACATGGCGCGTCAAACTGCCTATGCTGCGCTCGATTCTGCTAGTCACGCTGTTGATGCGACTGATTGATGTGTTCCGCGCGCTTGAAGTTATCTTTGTGATGACGTTTGGCGGTCCCGGTCGCAAAACCGAAGTGCTCTCCCTCCACATTTACAAAACGGCTTTCACCTCGATGGACCTCGGTTACGCTTCAACGGTGTCCATGTTGCTCATCGCCATTCTATTTATTCTGAGCCTGGGCGTTCTGCTTTACTCCAATCCGCTGAAAGAAAGAACGGAGTTCTAGTCATGACCCGACAGCAACTTGCTACCGCTCCCGCACTTTCTAGCCCGGCGGCTTACCGCAGAATCAAATGGTCTGTTGTTTCGTATTATGGTGCGCTCATTTTCCTGTCAATAGTTTGCCTGATCCCGATCATGGTGATGGTGATGACTTCGCTCAAAACGCAGGTGGAAATTCTGTCCAGCAAGCCCACCTGGATTTTTCAGCCAACGCTCGCCAATTACAACTATATCTTTGAGAAGCTGTATTTCGAACGCTATCTCAAAAACTCGATTTATGTGGGGATTGGTTCGACGGTTATTACTCTGATCACAGCCGGTATGGCTGCTTATGCGCTGGCACGGATGCGTTTTCCGGGCAGGGGGTTGATGGCTCAGACAACCCTCATAATCCGCATGGTTCCCCCCGCGGTGTTGGCGGTCCCAATCTTTGGGTTGTGGCTGGAATGGGGCATCGAAGACGGTCGTAAAGGTTTGATCTTGTTCTATACCGCGCTCAATTTACCATTCACCATCTGGCTACTGATCGGATTTATCAAACAAATCCCGATCGATCTTGAAGAAGCCGCCATTGTCGATGGGGCAGGACCATTTCAGGTGTTCTTCCGTATCTTGTTCCCAATTTTGCGTCCGGGATTTGCTGTGGCGGCTATTTTCACCTTCCGTATCGCGTGGAACGAATACATTTTGGCGCTCATTCTGACCAATCGCGTCACCCGCACTTTGCCGGTAGCTACGACCTTGTTCTTAACCGATGAGGGGGTTCAATGGGGCCGGATCATGGCGATGGGTACGCTAATCGTCATCCCCCCGCTGATTTTGACCTTCTTCTCCGCACGTCAGATTATTGCCGGGTTGTCTGCCGGTGCGGTGAAAGGATAAGTTGACGATGACTATACCTATGTTGCAAATGGCATTGGACACCTTCGATCTGCCCTCAGCACTCGGACCTTTACAAAAAGCGCATCGTCATATTGATGTGATTGAAGTAGGGACGATCTTGTGCCTATCCGAGGGGATGCACGCGCTGCGCATTATCCGGAGCCTGTTTCCTGAGAAAACGATTCTGGCCGATGTGCGCATTGCCGAAGCAGGCAGCATGATTGCCAAAATGTGTTTTGAGGCGGGCGCAGATTGGGTCTCGGTGGTGAGTGGTGCCTCGATGACGACGGTACAAGTCGTATTACAGGTCGCGCAAGAACACGGCGGAGATGTCCAGATCGAACTTTCGGAGGGATGGACGTGGGAACAAGCACGCCAGTGGCGAGATATCGGGATTCGACAGGTGATCACCCATCGCAGCCGGGACGCCGAAGTGAAAGGCATGTTGACCTGGTCCGAAATGGATTTCGACACCATTCGCAAACTAGCTGACATGGGGTTTCAGGTCACAGTGACAGGTGGCGTGAATGCGGAGGAGATACCTCTGTTTGCTGGAGTGCCGGTCTACATTTTTATCGCTGGGCGTGCCATTCTCGGCGCGAATGATCCTGCACAAGCCGCCGCGCACTTCCAGGCCGCTATTGCCCAAACATTCACCATACACCAGAAAAGCACATCATGAAAACACTACCGCTTGGTATCTATGAAAAGGCTTTGCCCTACGATGTGGATTGGCACCAACGCCTTGTATTGGCGGCTGAAACAGGTTTCGATTTTGTCGAGATCTCGTGTGATGAAAGTGAAGCGCGACAAGCACGCCTGGATTGGTCCGCCAACGAACGCATGGAATTGCGCCGGGCCATCGCTGAAAGCGGTACCCCGTTATTGACCATGTGTCTGAGTGCTCATCGTCGTTTGGCGCTTGGCAGTGCGTCGCCAACGATCCGGCAGCAGGGGCTTGACCTATTCCATAAGGCGATTGATTTTGCCGCCGACATTGGCATCCGCATGATTCAGATCGCTGGGTACTATGCTTACTACGAAGACGCCGACAGAGGAACCGAAATGCGCTACCTTGAGGGCCTGCAAACCGGGCTAGAGTGGGCCAGCAAAGCGGGCGTTATGTTGGGCGTGGAAACCATGGAAGGCAACAACGTCGTGGATTCCATCACGCGCGCCATGTATTTTGTGCATCTACTGAACTCGCCCTGGTTCCAGATTTACCCGGACCTCGGCAACATTGCCGCGCATGGGTTCGATTTGTTGACCGAGCTGGAACGCGGGCGCGGGCATATCGTTGGCATCCATGTGAAAGACTCGCGACCCGGTGAGCCTCGCCGCGTGCCGTTTGGGGAGGGTGTTGTCCCGTTTGTGGACGCATTCCGTAAGTTAGCCAGTATGGATTTTAACGGTCCAGTGATGATCGAGATGTGGAATGATGACTCGCCTGATGCGATGCAGATCATTCAGCAAGCACGTCAATGGATCGTGGCAAAAATGATCGAAGCCGGTTTGATAGCCCAGGCGAAAGCAGCATGATATTAAAGACTTTACGCGAGGAAGTTTGGCGGGCCAATATCGAATTGTTGAAATATGGGTTGGTAACGTGGACAAGTGGCAACGTCATCGGGCGCGATCCCGAAAGCGGGCTGGACGTGATCAAACCTGGCGAGGTCATGGTTGAGAACTTGACGCCGGAAGATAGGGAGATCGTGGGCCCCGAAAGCTAATTGATGGAAGGCGATCTAGGCCCGTATACTGATACAGCATCCCATGTGTATGTCTATAAACACCGCGACGACATGATGGGGTTGTTCACATTCATTCTAATCATGCGCCAGCCTTCGCGGGGGTTGCTATGTAATTTCGTTGTATCTGACTTCAATTGCCGATGAGTTTGGTAGGCGATTTTGCGAGGTGACGACACACGGGTTGGTGGGGGGAGTTTGCTGTGATTTGGCGTTTCTCCGATAGCCTCGATGAAATAGCATGGCTTTTCACAGTTAGCTCCCGCCTCGGAAAAACGCCGAAATCCGCCGTAATGGTCGAAGATATGGCCAAACCGTCCTGGCTCGCGATGCAAATCGGGCAGCCCCAAGAACTCACGGCTGGAGAAATCGCAGCCACACGTGATCGATCAGAATTTGTATGGGATATTTAAGCGCAGCCGAAAGGAATAGATGTCAGGTGGACTGGACGGTGCGATAATGCGAAGACTGAATCCCCTTGACAGCCAAGAAGAACGTAATGATTGAAGCTGTTGTGTTGATATAGACGGTTTATTGACCGGTACCGGTCAGTCTGGGATAAAGTCAGGAAGTAATCCTGGAACATCACACTAACTTGAGGAAATACCATGACTCGATTTGCTGTTACCACGCTTGGTGAAGGCCAGCTACGTTACAGTGTGCCGGTAGGAACACGGCTCGAAATGGTGTCGCAGTTGGATGTCCACGTTACAGGTACGGAAGCCAATGTGACCTGTTTACTCTCGCGCCTTGGTTGGCGCTGCGGATGGGTGAGCAGCCTGCCGGATACACCGCTTGGTCGCCGGGTTAGCAACGAGTTTCGCTTTGCAGGGCTTGATTTGGATGCGGTTATCTGGTCCAAATCTCACCGTCTTGCTACCTATTATGTAGAATATGCAAATCCGCCGAGGACGACCCAGGTTCTCTATGATCGCAGCAATACATGTTTCACCAATTTAACGCGAGAGCAGATTGATTGGGATTATCTGTTGGATACCCGGTTGTTGCACCTTTCGGGGTTGAGTGTGCCGTTATCTAGCTCCATTCGTGAAATCATTATTGAAGCAATGGAGCGCGCAAAAGCTAAGAATATTCCCATAAGCTTTGATATGAATTTTCGCAAAAACCTATGGTCACCCGAAGAAGCGGCCAAAATGGTTAAGCCGTTGATCGCGGACGTTGACCTGCTGTTCTTCGCGCGGAGTGATGCGCAGCGTATGTTTGGCTTCGGGGGTACACCCCGAGAAATCGTACAACAATTGGCGGACCTGACGTCTGCCGGACATATTATCAGCTCTTTGTCGCACGAGGGGTTGATCGGATGGGATCGGCAGCAATATTTCTACCAAGCTGCTCGCGAAGTAGGGATCGTTGACCGCATTGGCGCGGGGGACGCCATGGTGGCAGGCGTATTGCATGGCTGGCTAAATGGGGATTTTGCCAAGGGCATCCGCTACGGCGTATTGACCGCTGCCCTAGCATTGAGCCAATACGGTGATCAAGTGCTGGTAACCCGTGAAGAACTGGACGAAATGCTTGATAGCCAGGGAACTGATATTGCTCGGTGAAATGAGAGAGTGAGATGAAAATTGCTGTTGGATCTGATCATGCGGGCTTCTTGCTTAAGGAAACCCTGGTTGAGCATCTCACAATGCAGGGCTGTGAAATTGTTGATTTAGGCACGGACAGCCCGGACAGCCGTTGATTATCCTGATTTTGCCAGCGCTGTAGCGCAAGCTGTCGCCAATCAAGAGGCCAATCGAGGAATTGTGGTCTGTGGCAGCGGCGTTGGAGCCAGCATCGCCGCCAACAAGATCAAAGGGGTTTACGCCGGGTTATGCCATGATACCTATTCCGCTCATCAAGGGGTTGAGCACGATAACATGAATGTGTTGTGCATGGGCAGTCGCGTCATCGGAGCCGCGTTAGCTGCTGCAATTGTTGATTTCTTTGTTAAGGCACAATTTGAGACACATGAAGAACGGTTTGTGAAGCGACATCAAAAAGTGCTTGCTATCGAGACAGAGATGCTTTAATTGTAGGTACACCCCGAACAAAGTGTGGGAAATTCGAAACGGTCTGACAAGGTCCGAAACTCAGGCGAAAAACGCACGCGTAACCCATCTGGCAAAGTTGGAATTTTTCGGGACACTGGTGGTGTGGTATATGCGTGCCGAGGCCTTTTACGGGGAATTCGGAATTACCCACACTTTCGCCGGGGACCACCCCCTGTTTCTTTTCCGTCAAAGGTTGGCGTCGGACAGTCGACCAATAGAACATTGTCCTTGTTGAGATCGGGACATATTGTCCGGGTCAATCGGGACGCTCGCCTCATGACACGTGTTGCTCTCTTGCGTTAACGTGAGAGTAAGCAATTACTCCCCAAACATAGATCGAGAGTAGAGAAGGGATTCGTCATGAAGTGGAAGTACTTTCTCAGTCTTGTAGCACTACTGATGTCAACCACAGCTGCCTTGGCACAAGATGGGATGAGTTATGAGCGTTATAGATCGGATGATGGGCGCATTAGCTTTGATGTACCCGAAGGATGGTTGATTGCGCCATATGGTCCAGCATTTAGCCTCAGCACTCAGGGATATGTAGAAACTGCCGACGTACAGCCGGGCCAGCAACAGATTGACATTATGCTATTGAACGCAGATGATCTTGAGACAGCCGGTGTCGCCAAGGATCTGGCGTTAGAAGACTATACGGTAGCCCTATTGAGTACCTTGAGTGATGGCTCACCCATCCCGTCACTCGACAGCACGCGCACGACAACGCTCGACAATGGGGTTGAAGGGTTTGTCATCGATCTATCGATAGATCCTGCACAAGTGGTGGTGACGGTCTACAGACAGGGCGATGCGACCATTCTTGTTTCTGGTTTCGCGCACAAGAATGAATTCGAGTCGTTTGAGCCTATTGCGCTTCACGTCCTCAATTCGATTGAATTGGGAGAAAATGCGGCCCAAGCTCCCACGATGTCACCGATCCCAACCGTGAATGTCCGTGCAACTGATGATGAGATACAGTTGCCGCCCGTTCCGAACGAAGGGGTCGAGGCTGGAATGTATACTTTCGAGTTCGCCAACAACCGTACAGAAACATCGTATTCACCAGACATCGCTCGCCTTAAGGATGGCGTTACGATGGATGACTTTAACGAGGCTCTTGCCACTGGCGATGGCTTCGGTGCAGTCTCATTGGTCACGCTGTTGGGCGGCCCCATCATAATGCCCGGCCAAACGATTCCTATGACAGTCGAGCTTGTGCCGGGGGATTACATGTTCATGGAACTGGCTGAGGACGGTCCAGGAGAAATGATTCCGTTCTCGGTTGTTGAAAGTGATATGATGCAAGGCTTGAAAGCTCCAGAAGCTGATGTCACGTTGACTATGGTGGACTTTGCATACGATGTTCCGGACATTATTCCATCGGGTGATTTGCTCTGGCATATCGTAAACTCGGGCGAACAATGGCACGAAGCCGTTATCTTCAGTGTGCCCGAGGGAACCACTGTCGACGGAATGCTAAGTGGTGATGAAAGTGGTGGGGATGGTAGTGACGAATATGGACAGGTCTTCACATGGTCACCTATGAGTGAAGGTACAGAGGCATGGGCGACAATCAATCTGGAACCTGGAACCTATGCTGTTCTCTGTTTCTTACCGGACCTGAACGGAGACTTCGCCTCACACAGTGAGCACGGTATGGTTCAGATATTCACGGTCGAATAACCCCCTGCATGTTTAATCATCATGAGTGGCACTCGCTGGGGCGGGTGCCACTTCCCAACATCTCGCAAAATACAAAAACAGGGGGCTAAGATGAAAAGACTTATGGGAGTTGTACAGGTCACCGGTTTCATGTGCGGTTTGACGGGTAAAACTCGTCCAGTTATCACTGATTCTTTTGCTTCACCTGACGTCGTTTCACCACTTTGAGCATGTCTGAACAACCTGACCTCTGGTGAACGTCACTATGATTCTCCGGGTGCCGCGACTGGCATTGCTGTGCTGTCCATCGTCCGCGGGGGTTTCGTCCTGGTGCTGGCAAGTATCCTATAATCACAATATTAGTCATTGCATGATGATAGATTGGGGATGTCGATCACCGGCCCATAACCTGCCAGAAAAATGCCGGTTACATGCATTTGAGTTGAGTAATCGCTGACTAAGAAAGGATCCCGTCCTTAGCGTACCAGAATGACGGAAAGGCACATAAGTGTTTAACACCGCACCAAAGCGCACGATCTTATTGATCGTGATGGGGAGTGTACTGATCTTCGCCGCACAGCTACTGATGATCAGCCAGCATGTCTATGATGGCGCGCTGTTACGTGCCAGTGACGGGACCAATCCCTGGCGGCCTGACGGCGCTTTGATGTCGGTGATTGAAACTGATTCTTCGCCTCTGCAAGATGGTGATCTCTTGGTTGCGATAAACGGACATGCTTTGTCAGACTGGGTAGATCGCCTGTTTTGTGGTTTTGGACCGTGTGACCGCTTGCAAATCCCAAACATTCATGACGGTGCACACCTGACGTACAGCATTGTACGAGACAGCAGCTTGCAGTCAGTAGAAGTCAAGCTGCGTGCCTATCCTCTTGGGCAGGTCATCGCGCAGTCTTGGGGTGGTTTGGCAGTAACCTTCATCTCATATGTTCTATTTCTGATTTTGTGGATCAAACGACCGGATGAGCCTGCCATTCAGGCCATGGTATTGGCGGCCTCGGGTTTCATTGTCGCCACACGATGGCAATTTGGGATCACTGTCTATGACATTCTGACGATTAACTCGTTCTGGTGGTATCTGGTCGCAACACAGGTTTTTTATGTACTGGCGAGTATCTCTTTCTTTCACTTTGCGCTGGTTTTTCCGCGACCTTTACCCTTTATTTCGCGACATCCCCGTTTGCGATTCTGGCTATATCTGGTCACTTATTCGGTCTACGGCACCGCGTTAATCCTGTATGCGCTAACGACATCGAACAAGCTGCAGTGGCTTGAACATGCGAATACTGTATCCACGGGGCTAGATACCTTTACGTCCATCGGATCAGTCATAGCAATCGTGGTTAACTATCGTTCACTAGAGCGCCAGAGCGAACGGCAGCAAGTCCGGATCGTTCTCTTCGCGATCATCGTTCTGATGCTGCTCGCACTGGCCTTGTTCTCCTTGCCACAATTCTTATTCGATCACAAGCTCATAAGCGACAATGTTTTTAATATGATTGCTTTGATCATCCCTTTGACGGTCATTTTTTCCATCCAACGCAATCGACTCTGGAACATTGAACCGATTATCAATCGGGCGTTTGTTTATCTCAGTTTGAGCGCCATTATCATGTCGATTTATATGTTGGTGGTCGCTTTCGCGGGGGAATGGCTGCGCATTCAGACTGACTCGGTGAGCGGCTTAACCGCAGCAGGGATTGTCGCTGTGACATTTCAGCCGCTGCGCGTACGGTTGCAGAAAATTGTCAATCGCGTCATGTATGGCGAACGGGATAATCCGACAAAAGTCCTGTCACAGTTAGCAAGCCGGCTCGAATCAGAGGATATGCCGAATCGCATTTTGCCCAACCTCGTCCAGACGATCTCACAACTGCTTAAGGTTCCTTATGTGGCTATCTGGGTGCCTGTTTCGGAAGAGCGTATTGAAGTCATGGCCGAATACGGGGAACCGTTCGATCAGCGCGAAATGTTCTCATTGATCTACCACAACACGGCCATCGGCTATCTCGTTGTTGCACCCCGCGGACGACATGAGCGTTTTACGCATAGTGAGCTCGCTCTCTTGACAACCATTGCCGCCCTGACGGCGACAACAGTTCGTGCTGTCCAGCTTTCTGATGAACTTCGCCAGTCACGTCAGCATATCATCTCTGCTCGCGAGGAGGAACGCCGTCGTATACGGCGTGATTTGCACGATGGATTAGGGCCGCAACTCGCCAGCCAGACCTTAGGTTTAGAAGCCGTCTCGCAATTGATGACAACGGACCCGGGAAAGGCACAATCTCTTATTAGGTCGCTTCAGGGGCAGGCTGATGAGGCCATCCAAGACATTCGTCGTCTTGTGTATGGTTTGCGTCCGCCAGCGCTCGATGAATTGGGATTTGTGGAAGCGTTGAAACAGAGCATTTCGCGGTACGAAACCGGCCTTCTACATTTCAGATTTGAGTTATCAAGAATGCCAAATGAGTTACCTGCGGCGATTGAAACCGCGCTGTTTCGCATTGTGCAGGAGGCGGTGAATAATGTGGTTCGCCACGCGGGAGCGACTCTTTGTACGATCCGACTGCATGCGACCGCTAAAGAAATCCTGATCGAAATCGAAGATGATGGCAAGGGCCTCCCCGAAAATTTCCAGCCGGGTATTGGCTGGCAAACTATGCACGAACGTGCCGCTGAACTCAATGGCGAAACGACGTTCAGTGTTTTACCAGGAGGAGGGACATGCATTAAAACGAAATTCCCGATAGAGGTGTTTTATGAATGACAACCCGACCAGCATTTTGATTGCAGATGATCATCCGGTGTTTCGTTTTGGTATGCGTGCCTTGATTGAGGCCCAGCAAGATATGGTGGTCTTGGGTGAGGCTGAAACCGGCATCGAGGTCACTGAGATGGCGACCTCACTCTCTCCTGATATTGTTCTGATGGATATCAACATGCCCGAAATCAATGGCATTGAGGCCACCTACAGAATACTTCAGGGCAAGCCTGATATTGCGATTCTCATCATCACAATGTTCGATGATGATACAGTATTCACAGCGATGCGTGCCGGTGCACGAGGATATCTGCTAAAAGGCGCAAGTGGTGATGAAACACTTCGGGCCATCCGTGCCGTAGCCAACGGTGAGGTTATTTTCAGTCCTGGTGTGGCGCAGCAGATCATGCATTACTTCGCACGAGGTGTGAAGCCTGCACCTGATGCGCCTTTTCCTGAACTTACCCCTCGCGAAATTGAAACGCTTGATTTGGTCGCACAGGGCCTAACCAATAATGCCATTGCAGAAAAACTCGTCCTCAGCCCCAAAACAATCCGCAATCATGTTTCAAACATCTTTAGCAAGCTCCAGGTCGCAACCCGCAGTGAGGCTATTATCAAAGCGCGAGAGGCCGGTCTTGGTAATGAAGCGCCGTAAGCTGATGGGCGGTTTTGTCAGCATACGTTTAGAGATTTGGTCGACTGCAGCGCGTACGCTCAAAAGGCTCCTGTGACGGCAAAAAATGACTCTTCAAAAACTGGGTGACTTTACACATTATCTCCCATCCGAGCTTCGCTAACTCCCCTGGCGAGCGCATCCGCTGGACGGCAAGCTGCTGTTGTTCGATCGCGCTACCGGGCTAAACGTGCTGCTCGAAGGTGAACAGACCGCACATTTTCGGCGGATCGCGCCGCGTGCTCTGCTCATCGCCGTAACCAACGCCTGCGATCTGGCGTGCCCGTTCTGCTACCGCGACAAACAGGCGCGCAGTCGATGGACCTATGAGGCGCTGCTCGACTTTTGCCGACAGGCCGATGAGTGGGGCGTGCTGGAAGTCGCGTTCGGTGGCGGCAAAATCGTGTTGGACGCGCGTCGCAACACACCTCCGAATTGACTTACAGCTTCAAATGAAGGACCGTCTGGCTCCGGATTGGGTATTGCCACCGGAAGTGACCTCAGATAGCCAGATTGAGAGAGCGTGTTCGATGGCGCGCCCTCCGTCATCATTCGCACAGCGGCTCGATGCGGTACTGCGCCTGTTCTTCGCAGGTGAGGTCACGGATGTAGCGATTCTCATGCACCCAGGCGAGCAGTTTGTCCAACGGCCAATCGGCGAAGCGCCATTGGATGACTTGTCCATCGTATGCCGATGTGTAGAAAGTCTGCCCGTCCGGGCTGAAGACAAAGACTCCAGATGGTGGCACCGTGCCCGACAAACGATCGCACTTCTTTGCCGGTCTGGAAATCCCAGATCATGATCAATCCGAACAAATCGCCCCCGACCAGGTATCGACCGTCGGGGCTGATGTCCACCCCGGCTGCCATGCCGCGCGGCAGTGGATAACGGCGGATGATCTCGCCGGTTTCGGGCTGAATGAGCGCGAGTCCCGCAAGCACGTTTATCCCGTCCGGACTTAGCATGGCCGTTCCGCTTGCCAGATCGAACCGGCGGATCAACTGCCCGGTAGATACGTCCCACGCGGCAAAATGAGGACCGTTGATGCCCAGCGTTGACCCGGTATAAGCGATCTGCCCATCTGGGCTGAACGCGATACCCATTACGGCATCCTCCATATCAAACCGCCGGATGAGATCACCCGTCTCTACATCCCACAAGAGCAGATCACCGCCGCCGACGTTGTCCCATGCGTCTCCATACTCCAACGACCCACTGAGCAGATAACGCCCATCGGGACTGAAGGCTGCGCTGCGCAGACCGAAATTGTGACCTTCGAGCTGATGGACTTCCTCGCCGGTTTGGACATCCACCAGGACCAGTTTCCGGTCCCGTGTATTGCCCCAAGGATCGGCAGAGCCAATTGCTGCCGTCCGCCCATCGGGACTGAAGCTGATGACATCGACTGAGTCTGCTTGGCCTTCGAAACGGCGGATTTCCTGGCCCGTTTCGGCATCCCAGAGGATCGCCGTGCCGCCGGTGAACGTGCCAGTGAGCAAGGTACGGCCATCTGGGCTGACGTCAAGAGTCATCATTGGCATATCGGATTGCAGGCGGCTCACTTCAAGGCTAACCGGCATATTGACCAGATAAAGCAAGCCCTCTTCCTGCCCCGCCATGAACAAGCGCCCATCAGGACTTAATACGCCAGCGGTGTTGAACTTCCACCCTTGCGCCACGTGGTCGGTCGTGCGCCACTGCGTCATGTCCCACAGCCGGATGCCGACACCGGGCGTTACGACGGCTGTTCTGCCGTCGGGGGTGACGTCTACGCTCGCCATGCTGACTACTATATCCGCGCTGCGCTTCAATTCGCCGGTTTCGAGGTTCCATTCCATCAATCTCAAATCGCCGACAGATAGCAGTCCTTTGTCGCCGGGCAGGAAGGTCAGGTCGTCAATGCGCGCCGTGTGGCCCTCCAGGTGATAAATGGGCTCCCCGGTGGTGATGTCCCACACCAAAATGGTTGTGTCCGTTGAGCCGGAAGCCAGTGTTTGCCCGTCAGCGCTGAGCGCGAGGCAGGTTACCGGACCGGTATGTCCCTCCAGGCGGCGCAGCACAGCGCCGGATTGCACGTCCCATTCAATTAACGTCATGTCGTCTGCGCCGGAGATGGCGGTTTTGCCGTCGCGCGAGAAAATCACACTGTTAATGACGCCCGTGTGTCCCTCGAAACGGCGGAGAACCGCGCCTGTTTGTACGTCCCACAGGATCAAGGTCGTGTCGCTGGAGCCAGAGAGAATGGTCAGCCCATTGGGGCTAAAAACAGCGCTGTTCACCCAATCTGTATGGCCCACGAAACGGTGGAGTTCGGAGCTGGTCGCAATATCCCACAGGATGAGCTCGCCTTCAGTACAGCGATCGCCATTTAGTTCAGCACAACTGCCCGACAGTCCCAGCGTTGAGTCTGGGCTAAACGCCACCGTGTGAATAGCATTGCCATCCTCTTGAAGAATGGCCCGTGTGCCGAGGTTGAAGGCGAGATTGGACAGGGCGCTGATCGCTTCAGGTGGTGGTTGGTCCATATCGACGGCTTTCAGGGCCAGCATAAGGCTCAGGGTATCAAAGCCGTTCTTGAATTCTTCTACCGCATTATTGGCCAGTACCAGGCTGTGGTTGACATCCGCTTCACGCTCAGCTTTTGTTCTGGCCGATTGTGCGCGGTTTTCCCGGTCCAGCGCGAAGGCCGATAGCAAGACTGCCGCCACCAGAAACACGCCCAACCCAAGCACCAGGTAACGCAGTCGGTTGGCGGACTGGCGCTGTGACGCCTCGGCTTCGCGCGCAGATTGGGCTGCCTGCTGGGCCAGGTCCAGCTCGCGGATCTGCCGTTCGCGTTCAGCGTTTTCTTGTTGCCGTTGCGTCGCGATGCTGACATCAAGAAACTCGCGCTCATGTTGTGCCAGCGCAAGTCTTGACTCCACGGCCCAGCCTTCGAACTGTTCGAGGCGTGTTCCAGCCAGCAGATAACTCGGCTCACGGTCGGCACGTTGCCATTCTTCCGCTGCTGCCGCCAGTAATCGTTGCTGGCGGATGTCGTCGCGGCTCTCGTCCAACCAGGTGCGCAGCAGTGCCCATTCCCGGATAATCGCCTCATGAGCCAGCTCGACGGTAGGCTGTTGGGCGCGCGGGTCGCGGTCAAAGGTGAGCAGACGAGCGCGGTCGAAGGCATGCAGCACGGCCCATGTAGCCCCACCGCCCGCAGAAAGCAGTTCGCTTTGGAGCGTGCGCCGCCGGGTGTCCTCGGTGCCTTCGCCAAGCGTAATCAGGCGCAGACACATCTGGCGGGCTGCCGCCTGCCGCTCCGGGCTGAGCCGCGCGTAGACCTGATCGGCCCGGCGGGCGAGGGCTCCCAACGAGCCACCGACCGCTTCATAGGCGGCCAGGGTGAGGGTGTGATCCGTGCGGCGGTCGAAGACTTCGGTGAGGGCGTATTCCATCAGGGGCAGGGCACCGGGCTGCTGGCTGACCTCGGCCACGACCGCCGCTGCCAGTCCGGATTCCAGGCTCACGCCCACGCGCTCGGCGGGGGCAGTGACAGCGCGCTCTAATTCTTCGGGGGTCATGGGGGTGACGACTTCGGTGCGCTGCCGGACGAGCTCGGAGAAATCGGGAATCATCAGTGGGCGGTCATAGAAATCCGCGCGTAGGGTAATGAGGATGCGTACCGGGCTGTGGGGTGTGGTCGCGGCCACGTACAGCCCGTCGAGGAAGCGCCGCGCCTCGTCGGGGTCGCTCACCAGCGTGAAGACTTCTTCAAACTGGTCGATGACCAGCAGCAGCTCCACGCGGTCGTTGGGCAGACACAGGCGCAGCGTGCGCAACAAGCTGCTCGCATCGTCCCGCGAGTCACTGAACAGGGTGGGGGACAAGGCTGGGAAGGCACGACGCAGGGCGATTTCTAATTCGTCGAAGGGCAAACTCCCCGGCAGCAGAGTGATGATAGGCCACTCCGCCGAGCCGGATAATGCGCCCCTACGCAGGGCAGGGATAACTCCTGCTCGCACTACGCTCGACTTGCCGCTGCCACTTGGACCGACCACCGCCAGGAAGCGCGCCAGTGGGTGATCTTCCGCTAGCCGGGCCAACAGACGGTCGACCAACGCCTCGCGTCCAAAGAAATCGTCGGCATCGGATTCCTCGAACGCACACAGCCCTTTGTAGGGATTTGTCAGGACTACGTAACGCGGTTGAGGCAGAACGGCTTCTTGGGCGGCGGCGAGTTCGGGGAGAGGAAGGTCACCCGCGCGCAGTTGTTCATATAGGGCGACGGTCTCCGGCAAGGGGGTCACGCCGAATTCCTCGTCCAGCACGCCGCACAAGGTATCGTACTGTTCGAGGGCTTTGCCGCGCTGCCCGGAGCGCCAGAGCAGGTCCATCAACTGGCGGTGGGTTTCTTCACGCAGCGGGTCCACAGCTAGCAGTCGAGTTGCGGCGGCGATACCTTTGGCGTACTCTGCCTGCGCGAGGCAGCCGGTGATGAGCGCGTCAAGCGCTTCCATTATCCGCCAACGCAGCCGTTCGCGCTCGCGATTCGCCCAATCCTCAAAACCCGTGCTGTCCACGAAGAAGCCCGCCAGGAAGTCTCCCTGGTAGAGGTCGAGAGCGGCTGACAATAAGGCGAGGTCGTTACCGGCGGAATCGATCTGCGTCTCAAACTCGCTTACGTCGAGCCAGATTTCGGCTCCATCCTTCAGCCCGACCGACTCGCGTGTGATCTCGACAAACGGTTCGACCGTCTGGCGCAGACTGGTCAGCGCGACGCGCAAATTCGCCGACGCCTGCCCCTGGGCTCGCTCCTCCCAGAACAGTTCTGCGAGGACTTCACGCGGATAGGTCCGCTGTGTACAGGCGATATAGACCAGCAGCGCCTGGACTTTGCGCGAGTCGAATCCGGTCACGGGCGTATCGTCGATTGAAATGGTTAGGCTGCCGAGGGTGTGGATATGCAATGTGGTGCCCATAGGAGGTCTCCTGGCTCACTGGGCGGGCGGGGACGCTGAGGAGTGGGGGCAGGGGAAGGGCGGTGTCACCTCGAGCTATCTTTTATGATACATGAGTTCATGGGGATGGGCAAGTGATTGGCTGGAGGGGAAATGGATAGGCTTTGAGCAACAACGACGCCAAGCTATCAACTGGCTATGCCGCAGATGGATTGTAAGGAGCGACTGGGCATCGCGTTATCCTATTCCACCTGTGGTTTTCCCCGTGCACGTGTACCTGCAATACGAGTATGGTTCTCGTAATAACACCCTGGCTGGCCAGAGCGTTTTGGCTGACCGAGGGCATAGCCGGAGAGTCTGCGGGCTCTCCGGCGTTTTGTGTTATTTGTTCGTGCTATTGAGGAAGAATGAATGGCGCGCCACATGTCTGACGGATTGCAGTGAGTGAGCGACACGAACCGCTCTGGCCCTCCGATGCTGGCCGGGAATAACTTGATCATATCTGCGCTCGCTTCCCATAAATCGGTAGTGACAAACAGGGTGTGGTAGGCATAAACTAAAGCATTGATGGTCTGCTGATCTTATCCAGATTTACCGCTCCCTTTGTCGCGTTACCAATTCTAGGAGTAGTAAGTGTGGCGACTCTCCATTTGATGGTTGGACTTCCTTGCTCGGGAAAAACCACACTTGCGCAGAAGCTTGAGCGTGAGCAATCGGCCCTTCGACTGACACCCGATGAATGGCACATACGTCTCTTCGGTCAAGATGCTGAGGAGCCAGACCATGATGCTCGGCATGGTCTCATTGAAGCGATGCTGTGGAACATCGCCAGTAGAGCGCTTGAATTGGGAACGAATGTCATCCTCGATTTCGGCTTCTGGGCACGAGAGGAACGCGAAGACTATCGATCTCGAGCCAAGCAGCTCGGTGCCAGCAGCGAAGTCCACTTTCTCGATGTATCGGCGGATGAGTTGCTGCATCGGCTTGCGGTAAGAAATTCGCAGCCTTCGCCAACAAGTTTCTATATTCCCGAAGCGATGATGAAGCCATGGATTGCGTTCTTCCAACGCCCAACGCCCGACGAACTTGAGCGCCGAGAGTAGAGGCAAGGCGGGCGGATTGAGCTTGAGAACGTCCTCGTACTCGACGTGCAGCACATCGACCGACGCGAGCGGCGTGGGATGCTAGGTTCTGGTGAGCTGTGCCGGGTGATTCATCGTTTGATTGTACGTCCCAGTTAGAGACTGAAAGCTCGAATCAACAATTGACCCACACTAATTCGAATCATATGGAGCGCTGAAAAACTGGACTGTCCTTGATATCACGGGAAAAGTTTGCTCTTGGCACGGGTGCCGCCGAGTGTGAGCGCAGCTCAAAACCGCAAGCGGATATATACTCCGCTGGACGCAGGGCAAGGGGAGAAACGATAAATTCGCAAAGGCAAAGTTTGCTGATGCAGAAAGGATAGGCAGCCGAATGATTCTACCAAAGGAAAGAGATCCGAGGTTCGTGACCGTTCGTCGCGGCGGCACTCTACTGGACGCACATCACCACCTTCTTGCGATATGGGCGGCCGATTGCGCACAGCATGTACTGCATTTCTTCGAGCAAGTGCAGCCCGGTGACGACCGTCCGCGCCGGGCGATTGAGCAGGCGCACGCCTGGGTGCGAGGTGAAGTTTCGATGACTCAAGCCCGTACCGCTGCCGGACACGCCATGGGCGCTGCCAGAGAGTTGAGCGGCGCCGCGAGGGAAGCGGCTTACGCTGCCGGACAAGCTGCGGCGGTGGCTCATGTAGCAGCTCATGAGCTGGGCGCAGCGGCCTACGCGATCAGAGCCGTACGCGCGGCGGCTCCTGAAGAGGAGCGTGACGAGGCCGGTCGCCTGGAGTGCCAGTGGCAGCGTGCGCAGCTTCCCAGCGAGATTCGGGAACTTGTGATCGATGACCAGCGACTACGCAATGCGCTATGCTGGTCCTTATTCTCTTGCTGACTGGGGACACGCAAATGGACAATAGGCTTGCTTCCGCACTTCATCGGAGCGCACAACCGGACGAAATCATTACTTTTGGCAGTTATCCGCAGACAGCGGACGGCGCGGACCGAATGCCGATCAAGTGGCGGGTGCTGCAAAATTCCGGCAGTGAGGTGCTCATTTTGAGCGAGTACATTTTGGACTGCAAGCGGTATCACGGGGAGTATATGGATATTACCTGGCGTGACTGCGATCTGCGGCAGTGGCTGAACGATTCGTTTCAAAACGCTGCATTCAGTGCCGCTGAAAAGGAAATAATCAAAACGACACACAACACAGATAACGGTGAGGGCAGCCCAGACACGGAGGACAAGGTATTTTTGCTTAGCGTTACCGAAGTGAATAGTTTGACTGAAAAACTCGGCAAGGATTTTCGTCGTGCGAGAGGTACGGAATTCGCCAAAATGAAAAAGGCCGATGGCTGCCATCTGTATGTGATGGACAAAAATGTTGATACTGATTACATAAGTGAGGGCAGCAAAAAGTATGGCTGCTCATGGTGGTGGCTAAGAAACCAAGGCAGGCTGAAAGACAAAGGTGAAGACCCATTACGTGCCGTGTTTGTCGGCACGCGCGCCAGCATCCGCCACTACGCTCGCGTCAATCTCGCTGGCTACGGTGTGCGCCCCGCTTTAAAACTCAATCTATAATGTCACGAGGTTGGGCGTTCCACGGATTTTTCCCCGAGAAGAGGCTGTACATGAAATCTACCAAGCGGATCGTTCAAGAGGCGATTCTACTGTCACTTGTATCATGTATTTGTGTTTGTGGTTTCACTACAGTCAAACTTTAACAACGAGCTTCATTTTTAACGTGAGTTAGATAAGGCGGGACCCCTTTCGCTGGAGGTGGTATCCTCCAGGGTACCCCTACCACGTAAGGCATCCCCCCATGAGTTTACTGGAATTGTTCTGTGCCGTCGATGATTTCTGGAAAACGTTCGAACCGACCTGGTCCAGTTTCCGACGCGCAACGCGGCCCGTGCCGTTGTGTTCGAGTTTATTGAGGTGTTCTACAATCGGCAACGGCTCCACTCGTCCCTGGACTATTGCAGTCCTGTTCAGTTTTAAGCCGCTGATCTATCGCACTGACCCTCCGAAAATCGGGTCAAAACCACATCGCATGTGGCTGTTGACGCGGAACTTTCGTATCTCGCGTTTCCCGATTAGCGCAAATTAGTGCGTGGGGTGGCCAGCGCGTCCGTTCCGGCGCGCTTGCCGCAGGACCCTGATTCAGCGAGAATCCAGAGTGACGAGGACATCATCGCGGAGCGGCCCAATGGACACCGGCTATTTTATCATCGCAGACATCACTGGCTATACAGCCTTTATGACGCAGTCGGAACTCGAGCACGCGCACGACATCCTCACGAGCCTGTTCGACGTGTTGCTGGAACATCTCAAGCCGCCGCTCACCATTTCCAACTTCCAGGGCGACGCGATTCTGACGTACGTGACCGAAGCGGCGCTGGGGGACGGCAGCAACTTGCTGGACACGATCGAGGCGGTCTACTACGCCTTCGCGCTAACGCTGGAGCAGATGCGCAACAATACTACCTGTACGTGTCAGGCGTGCGCCAATATGGCCCAACTGGATCTCAAGTTCTTCGTCCATTATGGGCAGTTCGTGATCCAAGATCTGCACGGGCGCAAGGAGATCAGCGGCTCGGACGTGATCCTGATTCACCGCTTGCTCAAAAACAACGTGACGGAGGAAACCGGCATCCGCGCTTACGCCCTCCTGACACGGCGCGCCGTCGACGCGCTGGGCATCAGTGCCAACGCGATGGTCCCCTACGGGGGGGAGTACGAGCACCTGGGGCACGTGGACTGTGTGGTTCACGACCTGGGTCGCGCCTGGGAGTCCGAGCGCGCGCACCAGCGCATCGTGGTGCCCCCGGAGGACGTGGTATTTGAGTCGTCGTTGACGCTGCCGCTGGGGCTGGAGGAGGCGTGGCAGTTCATGACCCGGCCTGACATCAGGACCATTTTCATGGCGGCGGACGCCGTAACAATCCGCGAGCGGCCCGGCGGACGGGTGGGGCGTGGGGCGCGCTATCACTGCGCGCATGGGTCGCGGCACACCGACCAGTTTGTGCTGGATTGGCGGCCCTACGAGTATTTCACCACGCGCGAAGAGTCCCACATGGGACCACTCAATCCGATCTTGCTGACCACAACTCGTTTTGTGCCCCTTGACGGCACGACACGGGTCACTTACCAGCTGGGGCGGGGGACGGACTCCACGGCGCTCAAGCGCGCGCTGATCGCGGTCGTGTGGTTCGCATTGATCCGGCCCATGATGCGCCGCCAGCACGGCCCGGCGTTGGAAGCGCGGCTCCGTGACCAGATCGCCGCCGATCGTGCCGCTGGGCTGATGGTGGCTGCGCCGTCTGACGCGCTGCCCACTGATGCGGTCGAGTTGGTGGTCGATCACCTGCTGGGTGAGTCGGGCGCGGCGTGAGGATGGCTGGCTCCACTACATATATCATTCAGCCCAAGGACCCTAGGGCACGAACGGAAAGTGTATGGATTCGACTGTTTGGCTGGCAACGAGGCGAGGACTGGTTGCCAATGGTGTCATTATGTACGCAACCCGTGTTCGGGAAAAGGGAACGAGCGTACCTTTCGGGAAGTAACGTTCGCATGGACTTTCCTCCCGAAAACTAATTCAAGGGATAGGTTAGGCAAATAGGAAGGGACGCAGGTCGGAGCGAAGGCGAAGTGAATCGATAGGCTTGGGTGGGCTGCCATCTCACCCACGACCTGCTTCCAGTTTGACAAACATCGTCGGGTCTCTGATTGTGACAAAGTGGCTCGACCCGGAACTGACGCCGCGTGTATACGGACGCTGGTGTTTGTCGCCAAGCATGTGGCCAACGCGCACGAAGGAGGTTACCACCGCGCAAACGTGGACAAACCTGGGCGACGTTCCTGGCCAATCATGCGGGTGAAACGTGGGCCTGCGATTTTCTGCAAACCTATGGGACAGCCAGTGCTCGAGGGACTCCACCACGGCTATCGTCGGGTCGCTTGACCGAAGAATCGGCCACGGATCGACTTTTTAGCCCCTACAGGGGTTTCTGACCACTACGCCTAGATATCTGAAGGTCTTCTGAGCGCGAAGATCAACTCTTCCCCCGTGCCAGATCTGGAACCGTTGACCCTGTTGTGATCGCGTGGTTCAGTTCTTCGGTTCTGAAACATTTCTCTCATTTTGCAGATGGGAGTGCTAGAGGCACGCGACGTAACAGGGTAAATAGAGGCTCCGATCAAAGGACCAGGACTGATTTTTGCCCCGCGATTGATCGTCTTCGCCGTGCCTCACAACACAACTGGCGCAGCAGCCAGCAGCAGGATGCTCCAGGCGACATAGATGACCGCTGCCCAACTGAAAACCGCGTGAAGAGTCTCGATCCATCTGTCCAGGTTCGTGCGGAGCTGCGTGACGATCAACGCGATCAGAACGCCAATGTTGATGCCATTCCAGCCGATGACCGTCAGTCGATTGAGGGTCAGGTCGCCCTGCAGGGTACGGTGTAGAATCGCGGCCAGGGCATAGATGCTGACCAGCACGGCCAGCCCTGCCACGGCGATGATGCCGTTCCGCATAACCCGCCTCAGCTTCGGCGACAGGTTTTCGCCTGTGATGGGCGTCGTGCCGATCAGCAGACCCACGATCCCGAACAGCATGGCATTATAGACGATCAGCACGTCGCGGTTCTCAAACGGAGCCATGAAGTTGAACGGGATCACCAGCACGTAGATCACCAACACGATCAGCGTCAGGGGCAGTAGCAGGCGCATCAGAGTGGTAATCAACCGGCTCAACCCCTGGTCGAAGTCCTGGGCCGAGGGGGCAGCGCTCGGATCGTAGACGGTGGCAAGCGCCAGCACTGGCAACAAGCCAAAGCCGCCCGCGGCGATCAGACGCAGCAGCACCTCTGGCAGTTCGAGTGACAACGCCGCGAACAGGCCGACTGTGATGCCTCCAAAGGCCATCCCAGCCGCCAGGTAGAACCCGGCGACAATCCCCACTTCGATGGACTTGAATAGAAAGGCGAAACGTTCGGCAGCGCTTGACCGTGCCCCTGCCATCAGACCCAGGGCCGCCCAGCACAACAGGGGAATGTGGATAGCGGCGAGGATGAGATACTGTTCGCTGGCCAAATCCTCCCCGAAGGAAGAGGCGACGATAATACAGTACGCGGTGGCAAGCAGCAAACTCGCCCCCAGGATAAGGGCCCGCGTTAACCGGGTCCCGGCGGTGACGGTCATGAAGATCAAGGCGCTCATAGTGGCAATAGGCGACCACCAGAGCAGGAGGTGTGGGATGTCATGGGGCTCTGTCAGGTGTTCAACATTGCTGAGCATCCAAAAGATCAGTCCAGTGAGGATGCTCAGGGGCACCGCGATCAGCCAATTGGTCTTTCGGGCGTGCTTATGGGCACCCTCCCCGCCATTTTGCAGGCGGTAATACCATGCTGCCAGCAGGATGTTGTCCGGTGTGGCTTCATAACGGGCGATCAATGCATTGCGGAATGCCACCGCCTGATCGTTTCGCCGGGCAAACTGGTAGATTTCTTCCAACTGCTGCGGGTTCGATTCGGCTGTACGAATTTCTCCCTCGAATTCCATATAAACGTGCCTTTCGCGCAGGTGGGCATTGAGCAACAGGATGGGCAGTGGGCCGAGCTCACGCCACAGGATCTGAAGCGTGTGCCTCAGGTTGAGACTCGGCAGGCCGTCGAGCTGCATCTGAAAGACGAGCAGCATCTCGTCGGCGTACTCTTCGCGAAACTTGAGCGGATAAAGCCCCAGAAGCCAGCGGTAGAAGACGAGCAGGTGGTCGTGCACTAGATTTCCCCAGGTAAATGTTGGCGGGCGGTTCGCACCAGCGCATCCATACGCGCTATCTCCCTTTGCAGCACGATGAGCCCGGTTCGTGTAATCTGGTAGGCTTTGCGTGGCTTGCCGCTGGTCTGATCGCCGTCGCTGGCGACGTGCTCAATCAACCCCTGATCCTGCAGCCGGACCAGGGCACCATAGAGTGTGCCGTTGCTCAGCCTAATGCTGCCCTTGCTGAGGGCTTCGACGTCTTGCAGAATGGCATAGCCATGCTTTTTCTGAGTTGAAATGCTCAGCAGGATGAAAAAGGTTGGCTCTCGAAGCGGGAGAAGGTCCTGGGTCATTGATGACACTACCTCGCGTATGTCGGTAAACGACTGTCGTTTACCGACATATTATATCCATCGCAATGATTTGTCAAGAGCGATGCGAGCTTCAGTTAGGAAACCCTGGGCTGCCCGATCAGCTCTTCCGTTTGGATTTCCGGCGGGATCATGGGTTCATCACGGACACTGACGAATACTTGGAGAAGCGTCTGGCGTTGCAACATGAGTTAGACCAGATTACGCCCATCCCGGAAGAGGACCTGGCAGTGGCGGCGGCCATGCGGAGCGCATTTTCGACCAGGCCCGGCGTGATACCCAGGTCGCGTTCCAGTTCGGAGATGCTTTTCTCCCCTTTCGCGGCCATTGCCAGCACCTCGCGTTTAAATTCGTCTGTATATTCTCGTTTGCTCATTTCGTCTTCTCCCTGATTTGAGTTTATTGGACATTTCTTATGCCCACCAATTCAGGGAAAGTCCAGGTGCGCTCGTCACAAAGATTGTCGACCGGGCGCTTGAGTTAACCCACATCCGCTCGTTGGCGACGACACCAGCAGGCGTAGAAGTCACCCGGCGCGTCCAAAATGGAGCGGAGTTGATTATCATCTTGAATCACACCTCCGACGTCCACTCATTTCACCTTGACGGAACCTATCAGGATATTGTGAGCAGCACACGTTACTCAGGGGATCTTTCATTAGCCCCATATGGTGTGTTGATCTTGAGCGAGACAGGAGATTTCAGTACCTAACTGGGCGGTGCTCCGCGCGCGTGATGGACTGCGGTGGATGAGTGTCCAGAACGGTTCTGAGCGTCACGCCAGACTCATTCCTAACAGTTGCCCACATATCACCCTGATCAGCAGGCGGGCCAGCAGCGCGAACCGTCACAAATTGCCCCACAAATGTAAGATGATCGACGCGAGTTCCTGCAGCTAACCTCCGATGCTGACCAGCAACCGCATTCGGCGGGTACGTCTGAGTGCGAGCGTCGCGGACGGCCCGCCAATTATCGGCATCGTGTTGCCATTCTTTGTGCCGCCGTTTGGCAGCGTCTACCGCTTCGACCGATCTTCCCCAGTCCATGTCAATCTCCTTGAGACTTCTGTGTATTTGATGACCTTAGAATAATGCATCACCCACAGGGGAATGCTTCACCCAATTGGGGGGATCTGTGGGTGGAATCTTCTAGCACATCAACATGGAGATGCTCTGCTGGTTCTGAGAGAAGGGACAAAATACCCTTATACTAGAGGGAACAGCGGTGTATCCCATCGCAGCCGGAATCAACGAGGACACGATTATGGACACGAACCACGAGCTGCCGCCGCTTGAGACTTTTACGCCGCGCGAGCTAGATATCCTTCAGCGAGTTGGCCAGGGGCGATCCAACCGCGACATTGCGGACGAACTCACGGTCAGTCTGGAAACCGTGCGCTGGTATGTCAAGCAAGTCTACAGCAAATTGGATGTACACAGCCGGGCTGAAGCAGTTATCCGTGCTGGTGAGCTGGGATTGTTGCAAGTCAATGCTTCAGCCTCTAGCAACGTGATCTCACCACTCAACTTCACCCAACATAATCTGCCGTTACCCGCCACGCGCCTGGTGGGGCGACAGGCGGAACGGGCTGCGGTCAAAGAGCTGCTTGGCACAGGACGCTGCGTGACACTTACAGGTCCGGCTGGGGTAGGCAAAACACGTTTGAGCGTACAGGTTGCCTCTGAGCTGGTTGACCTGTATCCGCATGGTGTCTTCTTCGTCGATCTTGCGCCTATCACCAATCCGGCCTTCATTGTCGGGGCCATCGCAGACGCGCTGAGTGGTCAGGAACGTTCCTTGGCCGCCTCAATTGCTGCACTCAAAACCTATCTGCGCGGCAAACGGGTGCTGCTGGTCCTGGATAACTTCGAGCAGATCATCAGCGGTGCGCCGCTGGTGAGCGATCTGCTTTCCGCCCTGCCGGAGCTGACCGTGTTAATCACCAGCCGCGAGATCCTGCGCATCTCGGGCGAGCAAGTGTTTCCTGTTCCTCCTCTCGCACTCCCAGACATAAACAGTACCCAGAGTGCATCGGATATGTTGCGCCACGATGCGGTTTTTCTGTTTGTGCAGCGGTCCCAGTTGGCCAACCCTGACTTTGAACTTTCGGAGGACAATGCTGCGGTTGTGGCCGAGATCTGCGTCCGGTTGGATGGATTACCTTTGGCCCTCGAACTGGCAGCGGCGCGCGCGCGGCTCTTTACGCCTCATGTTCTGTTGGAACGATTGCAGAGCCGTTTCGCGACGCTCACGCTGGGCATGCGGGACAGCCCACCGCGCCAACAGACACTGCGCAACGCGATTGACTGGAGCTATCACCTGCTCGTGCCCACTGAACAACGGCTGTTCTGGCGGTTGGCAGCATTTTGCGGTGGGCGCAGCTTGGACGCACTGGAGACGGTCTGCGGTCCCGAACTTGGCATGGAAGTGTTGGACGGTATGGAATCGCTTCTCTACAAAAGTTTGGTCCGGCAGGAAGAAGACGCGCAAGGCGAGCAGCGGTTCATCGTCCTGGACACGATTTACGAATATGCCAGCGAGCGATTAGCTCAAAGCGGGGAGGAAGCGGTCATTCGGCGGCGTCATGCAGGATATTTCGTAGACCTGGCAGAACAGGCGGCGTCAGCCTTTCGAGGACCATCTGGCCAGTTTTGGATGAACCGCCTGGAGATCGAACATGACAACGTACGTCTGGTCCTTGCTTGGGCGTTGGACAACGACGAACCGGCGATCGGTATACGGATTGCTACGGCGCTTGGGCACTTTTGGTTTATGCAAGGTCACCATACGGAGGGACTCAGGTGGTTTGAACGTCTGCTCGGTGAACTGACCGTTGTCCCGCGCCACTTTCACGCCGGGCTGCTGAATGCTGCTGGCAATATGGCTTACTTCACGGGGGATTATGAGCGCGGCAAGGACTGGTGCCTCAAAGCATTAGCTGTTTCTCGGGAGTTGAACGACAAGGCCAATAGTGCCTGGGCACTCACTTTTTTGGGCGGCCAGTCTATCGGCAACGCCGAGGAGTTTGACACGGCAGTTGCCTTGGGCGAAGAGGGATTAGCCATCTTCACCGAGCTCAAACTAGCCAAAGGAATGGCCCAGGCAATGAATGTATTGGGAGAACTTTTCCGAGCACAGGGCGAGTATCACCGCGCTGCAGCGTGCTACCGAAATTGCATAGAATTGAGTAGGCAAACGGGTGAGGAGCAACGTGTCGCGATGTGCCTCGGCAATCTAGGATTTGTAGCATACGAGCTTGGCGATTTCGATGAATCAGAACAGTGTGCTCGGGAGGCTTTTGTAAGCTACATAAAGTTGCGGGCATGGTTCTGGGTTACTCTTTGTTTGCCCACGATGGCGGGTCCCATTGCTGCAAAAGGCGACCCAGAACGGGCAGCATGTTTACTGGGGGCTGGGGAAGCACTACTCGACGAACTGGGCGTGTCACAGCAGAAAGGTGATCAGATTGAGATCGACCGCTACATTGCTGCGGTGCGGGCAAAACTTGATGAAGCAACTTTTGCTGCTGCTTGGGAACGTGGGCGCAGCATGACGCTTGAACAGGCAATTGACCTGGCCCTTCTTTAGCCTGGCAACCCGATCTTTATGACGGCAAAACTCCCGCTGTGGATCTGATACGAATCTCTGGGCTAAAGCGCTTGACAATCACCGATCCCAACGCGACAAACAAGGCCGCCGCGCCAGATACCAGCATGTGAGTACGCAGGCCGGCGGGTTTGTCCTCTAGTTCCCGTTCAAGCCCGATAGCTGCTCCCAACAGCATTGCCAGCGCCACATAAGCCAAGATCTCAAATTGAGTACGGTTAGCGTCAAAGAACTCCACAGCAATCCTTCCTATTTTCCTCCTGTTTTAGCGCGCTCACTCATGGCTTCTGTCCCAAAACCGTGCGTGCCGCGCCCATAATATCCGATGGCATCAAGCCATACTTGGTTAACAGGTCTTGTGGTTTGCCGGATTCAGCGTAGGTATCGTCGATGCCCACCATTTGCATAGGAACTGGGTGTCTCTGCGCCACCACGCGCGCCACCGCCGAACCCAATCCGCCGTGCAGCAGATGCTCTTCAGCAGTAACGATCGCGCCGGTCTGTATGGCGGCACGCTCAATTGCCTCCGCATCAATCGGTTTGATGGTGTGCATATCGAGCACCCGCGCCTGAATACCGTCCTGCTCGCTGAGCGTATGCGCCGCTTCCAACGCCGCAGCAACCATCAACCCGCACGCGATAATCGTCAAATCACGCCCATCACGCAGCTGGTTAGCCGTGCCGATCACGAAATCCGCGTCGTTGGGATACACGACCGGCACTTCGGGGCGTCCGGTGCGCAGGTACACCGGACCCTCCAGTTCAAACATGGCCCGCGTAGCAGCCCGCGTCGCCGGGGCATCAGCGGGGACGAGCACCGTCATGTGCGGCAGTGACGAGGCTAACGCGATGTCCTCGATCGCCATCTGACTGGGCCCATCTTCGCCGATGCTGATGCCGCTGTGGGAACCTACCAGTTTCACGTTCATTTGCGGATACGCGATGCTCATCCGAATCTGGTCGTAGGCATTGGTCATCAGGAAACTGGCAAAGCTCGCCGCTAGTGGCTCCTTGCCGCAGGCGGCCATCCCGCTCGCTACTCCGATCAGGTTGCTTTCGGCAATGCCCAGATTGAAAAAACGCTCCGGGTATTTATCGCGAAAATAGTGCGTGCGGGTAGAATTCCCTACATCGCCATCGAGCACAACGATATTGCCGTTTTCGCCGCCTAAATCGCGCAGCGCCTCGCCAAAAGCGTTACGGGTGGGTGGTCCGTATTCCAATCCGATCTGTTTCCCTATATCCATCTAGTGCTCCTGTCCCGGCGCGGCTTCCATCTCATCCAGTTCAGCCAACGCGACCTGCAGCTCATCGTGATTGAGTGGCTTGCCGTGTTTACGGTTCACGTCGTCTTGCTCGAAGGGTGACAGGCCGCGCCCCTTCTTGGTATGCGCTACGATCATTTGCGGCGCACCTTTGATCTGCGAAACCACACTGAACGTACCGAGAATCTCGCTCATGTTGTGCCCGTCGATCTCGAACACGCGCCATCCGAAGGTGCGCCACTTATCAGCGAATGGGTGCAAGACGCCCATCACGTCACGCACGGAATCGCTTTGTTGGTAGCCGTTAGCGTCGAGGATCACCGTCAGGTTATCGACCTGATGCTGCGCCGCTACCATCGATGCTTCCCAGATCTGCCCCTCATCGGCCTCACCGTCTCCGATCAGGACGTACACGCGGTAATCCCGGTCATCCAGGCGCGCCGCCAGCGCATGACCCAGGCCGATCGAAAGCCCCTGGCCTAACGATCCGGTTGAGGCTTCCACGCCGGGTAAGCGCCGCATGTTAGGGTGTCCCTCTAAGGGGCTGTCCGTTTCGCGCAGGGTTGGCAGCAGCGCTGGGTCAAAATAACCCGCCTCGGCCAGTATGGCGTACAGACCCGGTGCGCCATGCCCTTTGCTCAGGATGAAACGGTCACGATCCGGCCAAGCGGGGTTGTGCGGATCATGGCGCATTACCCCACCCAGATAAAGCGCCGTCAATATATCGATCATGGATACAGAACTGGAGGGATGGCCTGATCCGGCCTTGGTGGTGATTTCCAAAATCGTACGGCAGAGTCTTAGCACCGTATGTTCAAGTTCCTGTGTCGAGATTTGTGCAATTTCCATTCCATGCGTCCTCTCTCACTTGGCGAGGGAAGCCGTGATAGTTTCCCGCTTCTGCGCGATGAACTCCAGCAAGTCGTCAAACGACTTGGTGAATTTCTCTACGCCCTCGACTTGCAGTTCATCGCCTACTGCGACAATATCGATGCCCGCTTTGGCTAACTGCTCGAGCTGCGTGCGGCTATCAGTCAGATTCTGGTCAACCGTACGCGCGGCGGTGCCGTGGTCCAGCACTGCTTCGAGTGTCTCTATCGGAACAGTATTGACCGTTTGCGGGCCAATCAGGTTGTCTACATACAGCGTGTCGGAGTAGGCGGGATTTTTCGTGCTCGTGCTGCCCCACAAAACGCGCTGGACAAGCGTGTCTTGCACTGCCAGACGACGCCAGCGCGCACTGCCGAAAACCTGCATGAACTGGTGGTAAACGCGTTTGGCATTCGCGATCCCGATCTTGCCCTTTAGGTTCTCTAACCCCAGCTCTTCCAGGCGCGGATCGAGTTTGCTGTCCACCCGGCTGACGAAGAACGATGCCACCGACGCCACCCCCTTAATCGCATCGCCTCGTTGGAGGCGCGCTTCTAGCCCGGAGATCCAGGCATCGCTCACCAGGTTGTAATGTTTGATGGAAAACATCAGGGTGATGTTGATGTTGATGCCATCGGCGGTCAGCTGTTTGATCGCGGGAATGCCCTCGGGCGTCGCTGGAACCTTGAACATTACGTTTGGCCGGTCAACCAGGCCGTGCAAGCGCCGGATTTCATCAATCGTGCCCTGGGTATCATGCGCCAGGTGCGGATTGGCTTCGAGGCTCACATACCCATCAAACCCGGCGGTTTGAGTGTTGCCGTTCGCTCCGGTTTCCTGGTAGACGGGCAGAAATTGATCTGCCGCCTGCTGAATATCTTTGATCGCCAGCTGCTCGTAAATTTCCCGATCGGCAGCGCCTTGCTGGACCAGCGCCGTGAATTGCGCATCATAATCGTCGCTGTTGGCAATCGCCTTATCGAAAATCGTTGGGTTCGAGGTCATGCCACGCACGCCCTGTTCAATGCGTGTTTTCAAGCCGCCGGAGGTCAACAGCGAACGCTGGATGTAATCCAGCCAGATCGATTGGCCGAGCTGGTGCAGTTCGTGTAATTTCGTCACGCTGCTATCCCTTTCCTCTCTGCGCCCTCACCTTCCTTGGCGATAGGCAACTACATTTCTACTGATCTGAGTTTAGGAGAAAAGATCACAGGTCAAATGAGTGAACTGGGCCATCTTGGCATAGGTCAAATGGGGGAGAAAAACGTATGGGTCGGATGGCCTATCCTGAGTTAGTCAGCATGGCCGCTTTGAAATCCGTCAGGTGGCACTGCCTGAGGCCGATACGCCGCGGTAGGATCAGGCTGGAAAGGTGAATTATGCCTGAACTACCGGACGTGGAAATCTACAAACGTTATGTCGATGCGACGGCGCTGCACCAGACCGTAAAACGTGTGGAAGTGAAGCGCCAGCGCATTCTGGCAACGACGCCGCAAAAGCTGGGGGCCACAATCACCAGCCACGCGTTTGAGTTCACCCGGCGGCACGGAAAATACCTGTTTATTCAGGCAGACAGTGTCTGGCTGGCGATGCATTTCGGTGTGACGGGGCGGTTGAAGTATTTCAAATCGCTGGGCGAGGAACCGGAGTATGATCGCTTGCT
Source organism: uncultured Chloroflexia bacterium (assembly GCA_963826505.1). Taxonomy (GTDB): domain Bacteria; phylum Chloroflexota; class Anaerolineae; order Aggregatilineales; family Aggregatilineaceae; genus CAWGXG01. The sequence continues at coordinate 793,807 of CAWGXG010000006.1, read as the reverse complement.
GTTTCACTTTACGAACGGGTACCGGCTGGCCTATGACTGCCAACGCCTGTTCGGTGAGGTGAATGTGGTCGATACACCTCAGCAGTTGATCGACGATAAGGAACTGGGCCCGGATGCGCTGGCCTTAGACTTTGAAGGCTTTCAGACTCAGTTGGACGGGCGGCGCGGCGCGCTAAAAACGGCCCTGATGAACCAGCAAATCCTGGCAGGCATCGGGAATGTGTATTCCGATGAAATTCTGTTCCGGGCCCGACTGCATCCCAAAACGCCTGTCAACGAACTGGATACCAGCCTGTTGCATGCGGTCTTTGAGGCGCTGTGCGACGTGTTGACGACCGCTATTGACTTCAAAGCCGATCCCGACCGATTCCCCGCTTCTTACCTCATTCCCCACCGGCACCCAGGCGCACCCTGTCCGCGCTGTGGAGGAAAAGTCGAACAGCTCACCATCGCCGGTCGCCATGCGTACTATTGTCCGGCGTGCCAGAGCAGATCATAACGAGAGGTCAGCGCATGTCAGATAAACTGAAAACCTATCGCGATAAACGCGATTTTCGCCGCACCCCTGAGCCTTCGGGTGACAATGCAACTCCAGCCGGGGATCAGCCCCGCTTTGTGATTTAAAAGCACGACGCAAGCACACTGCATTATGACTTCCGGTTGGAAGTGGACGGCGTGCTCAAATCGTGGGCGGTGCCCAAAGGTCCCTCAACCGATCCGCGCGACAAGCGGTTGGCCCTGCCGACGGAAGATCATCCCCTGGATTACATCGATTTTGAAGGCACCATCCCCGCAGGTGAATATGGAGCCGGTACGATGCTGATCTGGGACACCGGCGTTTACCGCAGCCTGAAAGAGGCTTCCATCGAGCAGCAGCTTGAGGCGGGGCAGGTCGAAGTCTGGCTGGAAGGCAAAAAAATCACAGGCGGTTACGCACTGATACGGACGAACCAGGGCGATGAGGAACGCTGGCTGCTGGTCAAAATGAAGGATGACGCCGCCGATGCCCGTCGCAACCCCACCAGCACCGAACCGGAATCAGTGGTGAGTGGGCGTACTCTCGACGAGATCGCGGAACAGGAGTAAACGATGAAGTCATCCATTGACTCTCTGCCTGTTGAGGCACGTGAGCGGCTTGAACGGCGCGATCCGCCAGAGTGGATCGACCCGATGCTGGCGACGCTGGCTGACGAGCCGTTCTCTGATGAAAACTGGATTTTTGAGCGCAAACTGGACGGTGAGCGCTGCCTTGTCTTCCGCCAGGGTGATCGGGTGCGCCTGCTCTCGCGCAACCAGAAATGCCTGAATCACACCTATCCTGAATTGGTCAAGGCGATCAGGCAACAGTCTGCTGACAGCTTCGTGGTGGATGGCGAAATCGTGGCCTTCCAAAACAACCTGACCAGTTTCGCACGTTTGCAGCAGCGGATGCAGCTCGAAGACACTCAGGCGATACACCACAGTAAGGTGACTGTTTTCTATTATCTCTTCGACTTGCTCTATCTGGCGGGCTGCGACCTGAGCAATCTTCCCTTACGCCACCGCAAAACACTGATGCGTCGGGCGATCGATTTCAGCGATCCGCTGCGTTTTACCCCGCACCGCAACGCCGAGGGCGACGCTTATTACAGCGACGTATGCGCAAAGGGCTGGGAAGGATTGATCGCCAAAGACGCGCGCAGCCGCTATGTGCACGGCCGCTCGAGACAGTGGCTCAAATTCAAATGCGTCAACCAGCAGGAGTTTGTGATCGGTGGGTACACCGATCCCCAAGGCAAACGCATCGGGTTTGGCGCGCTCCTGATCGGCTACTACAGGGGCGAGGATCTGATCTACGCCGGCAAGGTTGGCACCGGGTACGATGACGACACTCTGCGACGCTTGCATCAGCGCCTTGCCCGGATCGAGCGCCAGACGCCCGCTTTTGCCAGCGATGACTTGCCGTCGAAAGAGGTGCACTGGGTCCAGCCTGAGCTGGTGGGGGAGGTCAAGTTCACCGAATGGACGCGCGACGGCAAACTACGCCACCCAAGTTTTCTGGGCTTACGGCGGGACAAAGCTCCGCAGGACGTCGCAAAGGAGGAACCGTCATGACAGGCACACTGACCATCGGGTCGCATACCGTCGAGTTTTCCCATCAGGACAAGATTTTCTTTCCAGGGGCCGGGCTGACCAAAGGTGACCTGATCGACTATTACGCGCGCGTGGCGGATAGTATGCTGCCCCACCTGAAGGATCGCCCGGTGACGATGCATCGCTTTCCGGATGGGATTGGCGGCGAGGGGTTTTACCAGCAGCAGATTTCCGATTACTTTCCGGCGTGGATCGAGCGCGTTACCGTCGCGAAAGAAGACGGCGAGGTTACCCACGTGGTGTGCAACAACGCCGCGACCCTGATCTACCTGGCGAACCAGGCGTGCATCACCCCGCACATCTGGCTGAGTCGCACGGACAGGCTGAATGAGCCCGACCGGATGATCATCGATCTGGACCCCTATGGCAGCGCCAGTGACGACGTGCGTCAGGCGGCGCTGGAGGTGCGCGCTTTCCTGAGCGACCTCGATCTAACGTCCTTCGTGATGACCAGCGGCTCGGAGGGATACCACATCGTCATTCCTCTAGAACGCGGCGAGACCTTTGACGCCGTGCGTGACTTCGCGCAGGTTGTGGCCGATCAACTCGTGGAGCGCCAACCGGATCGGTTCACCACCGAACAGCGCAAGCATAAGCGCGGCAATCGCGTTTTTCTGGATATCCTGCGCAATTCATACGCCCATACCGGCGTGGCTCCTTATGCCGTGCGCGCCAAACCCGGCGCGCCTGTCGCAACCCCATTGGAATGGGAGGAAATGAAACAGAATGACATGCATCCCCAGAAATACACCTTGGAGAATATCTTCCGGCGGTTGGGTCACAAGCCCGATCCCTGGCAGGATATTCTGCGCTCGCAGCAAACGCTGACGGCTGCCCGTAAGCGGCTGGCTGACGTATGACTCGGTCGCGAGGGGGATAGACACGAAGAGGTAATCATTATCATGACCCGACAGCACACCATCCAGGCGGATTACCAGCGCAGTGTCGACGAGCAGATACGCGCCATCGACGTCGAGATCGAGAAACTGAAGGGCAGTACACCCCGAGTAAAGGATACCGTTGGCGAACTGGATTCAGTTGACTTGAGAGAAGAAAAAGGGATAGGATGGACGGAAGTCGCGTCTAGAACTATCACTGCGAAGGAAATACAGCATGTCCTTACCGCCCAGAATTGAATACCTCGTACCCGAAGAAACAGCCCGTGTAGCGTGGGAGATTTTTCCCAAAGGAAATCTGTACATGCACTGGTATGAGACCTTCGGAACCTTGTTCGGGGATCAGGATTTTGCTGATTTGTTTTCAATTGAAGGTCAACCTGCCTTGTCACCGATGCGGTTGTGTTTGGTGTTATTGCTGCAATTTGCGGAAGGGCTATCAGATCGGCAAGCTGCAGAAGCAGTCCGTACGCGCCTTGACTGGAAATATCTGCTGTGTTTGGAATTGACCGATACCGGCTTTCACTACAGTGTGTTGAGCGAGTTTCGCGGGCGATTAGTGAAGCATGGAGCCGAAGCACAGATCTTCAACCGGGTATTGGAGTTGTGTCGAGCGAAGGGGCTCATCAAAAAGCGTGGGATGCAACGCACTGATTCGACGGAAGTGCTGGCGGCGATTCGAACCCTCAATCGGTTAGAGTTGGTGGGTGAAACACTGCGGGCGGCACTGAATACGTTAGCCGTGGCCGCCCCGGAATGGACCAGAGACCACACGACACTCGACTGGGTTGAGCGATATGGTCCCCGTGTGAGCGATTACCATCTTCCGACCAAAGAAACGGAGCGCGAAGCCCATGCGATGGTGGTCGGTGCCGATGGATTGGCTTTATTAACCGCGCTTTGGCAAGAACACAACTTATTTTGGCTGCGTGAGTTACCGGCTGTTCGGACACTGTGGTTAGTTTGGTTACAGAACTACACCTGGGCTGAGAACGGTCAGTTACGGTGGCGGACTGCTAAAGAAGTGCCCGCCGCCGCTCAAGCCATTCGTACACCCTATGATCCAGCTGCTCGGTTTTCGCAAAAACGCAGTACCGCTTGGGTCGGCTACAAAGTTCATCTCACCGAAACGTGTGATCTGGACCAACCACGTCTCATCACCCATGTTGACACCACCGTGGCAACCACGCAAGACAGTGGGATGACTACCTCAACTCACCAAGCCTTACAGACCAAAGATTGTTTGCCCACTGTCCATATTGTTGACTGTGGCTATATGAGCGCACAAGCCATTGTAACTGGTCAACGCGATTATGGGATTGACCTGCTCGGACCAATGCGCTCAGATACCGGATGGCAAGCTCGTGAGGACCAGGGCTTTTCACTCTATGATTTCGTGATTGATTGGGAGGCGCAACAAGCCACTTGCCCAGCTGGCCAAACCAGCCTGCACTGGTTGCCTGCGTTAAGCAGTCGTGGCAAACCTGTCATCCAGATTAAGTTCAGCAAGCACACCTGTCGCGTCTGTTCTTTCCAAACGCAATGTACTCGATCAAACCCTCCTCGCCGCGGGATCACGGTCCGCCCGAAGATACTTCATGATACATTGCTCAAGGCTCGCGAACGTGAAAAAACGGATGATTTCGCTGAACAATATGCCCGTCGAGCTGGAGTTGAAGGAACTATTTCTCAAGGCGTTCGTGCTTTCGATATCCGGCAAGCTCGCTACCTTGGCTTGGCCAAGTCCCATTTACAACAAGTGCTCACCGCGACCGTGATGAATATCATGCGTGCGTTGCATTGGCTCGCGGCTGACCGTCCAACTCAAACTCGCTCTTCAGCTTTCGCCAAACTTCATGCATTTGCTGCCTAATCCAGTTCGCCAACGGTATCCTTTGTTCGGGGTGTACCTACAATTAAAGCATCTCTGTCTCGATAGCAAGCACTTTTTGATGTCGCTTCACAAACCGTTCTTCATGTGTCTCAAATTGTGCCTTAACAAAGAAATCAACAATTGCAGCAGCTAACGCGGCTCCGATGACGCGACTGCCCATGCACAACACATTCATGTTATCGTGCTCAACCCCTTGATGAGCGGAATAGGTATCATGGCATAACCCGGCGTAAACCCCTTTGATCTTGTTGGCGGCGATGCTGGCTCCAACTCCGCTGCCACAGACCACAATTCCTCGATTGGCCTCTTGATTGGCGACAGCTTGCGCTACAGCGCTGGCAAAATCAGGATAATCAACGGCTTGGTCCGGGCTGTCCGTGCCTAAATCAACAATTTCACAGCCCTGCATTGTGAGATGCTCAACCAGGGTCTCCTTAAGCAAGAAGCCCGCATGATCAGATCCAACAGCAATTTTCATCTCACTCTCTCATTTCACCGAGCAATATCAGTTCCCTGGCTATCAAGCATTTCGTCCAGTTCTTCACGGGTTACCAGCACTTGATCACCGTATTGGCTCAATGCTAGGGCAGCGGTCAATACGCCGTAGCGGATGCCCTTGGCAAAATCCCCATTTAGCCAACCATGCAATACGCCTGCCACCATGGCGTCCCCCGCGCCAATGCGGTCAACGATCCCTACTTCGCGAGCAGCTTGGTAGAAATATTGCTGCCGATCCCATCCGATCAACCCCTCGTGCGACAAAGAGCTGATAATATGTCCGGCAGACGTCAGGTCCGCCAATTGTTGTACGATTTCTCGGGGTGTACCCCCGAAGCCAAACATACGCTGCGCATCACTCCGCGCGAAGAACAGCAGGTCAACGTCCGCGATCAACGGCTTAACCATTTTGGCCGCTTCTTCGGGTGACCATAGGTTTTTGCGAAAATTCATATCAAAGCTTATGGGAATATTCTTAGCTTTTGCGCGCTCCATTGCTTCAATAATGATTTCACGAATGGAGCTAGATAACGGCACACTCAACCCCGAAAGGTGCAACAACCGGGTATCCAACAGATAATCCCAATCAATCTGCTCCCGCGTTAAATTGGTGAAACATGTATTGCTGCGATCATAGAGAACCTGGGTCGTCCTCGGCGGATTTGCATATTCTACATAATAGGTAGCAAGACGGTGAGATTTGGACCAGATAACCGCATCCAAATCAAGCCCTGCAAAGCGAAACTCGTTGCTAACCCGGCGACCAAGCGGTGTATCCGGCAGGCTGCTCACCCATCCGCAGCGCCAACCAAGGCGCGAGAGTAAACAGGTCACATTGGCTTCCGTACCTGTAACGTGGACATCCAACTGCGACACCATTTCGAGCCGTGTTCCTACCGGCACACTGTAACGTAGCTGGCCTTCACCAAGCGTGGTAACAGCAAATCGAGTCATGGTATTTCCTCAAGTTAGTGTGATGTTCCAGGATTACTTCCTGACTTTATCCCAGACTGACCGGTACCGGTCAATAAACCGTCTATATCAACACAACAGCTTCAATCATTACGTTCTTCTTGGCTGTCAAGGGGATTCAGTCTTCGCATTATCGCACCGTCCAGTCCACCTGACATCTATTCCTTTCGGCTGCGCTTAAATATCCCATACCGATTCTGATACCGATCACAGGTGGCTGCGATTTCTCCAGCCGTGAGTTCTTGGGGCTGCCCGATTTGCATCGCGAGCCAGGACGGTTTGGCCATATCTTCGACCATTACGGCGGATTTCGGCGTTTTTCCGAGGCGGGAGCTAACTGTGAAAAGCCATGCTATTTCATCGAGGCTATCGGAGAAACGCCAAATCACAGCAAACTCCCCCCACCAACCCGTGTGTCGTCACCTCGCAAAATCGCCTACCAAACTCATCGGCAATTGAAGTCAGATACAACGAAATTACATAGCAACCCCCGCGAAGGCTGGCGCATGATTAGAATGAATGTGAACAACCCCATCATGTCGTCGCGGTGTTTATAGACATACACATGGGATGCTGTATCAGTATACGGGCCTAGATCGCCTTCCATCAATTAGCTTTCGGGGCCCACGATCTCCCTATCTTCCGGCGTCAAGTTCTCAACCATGACCTCGCCAGGTTTGATCACGTCCAGCCCGCTTTCGGGATCGCGCCCGATGACGTTGCCACTTGTCCACGTTACCAACCCATATTTCAACAATTCGATATTGGCCCGCCAAACTTCCTCGCGTAAAGTCTTTAATATCATGCTGCTTTCGCCTGGGCTATCAAACCGGCTTCGATCATTTTTGCCACGATCCATTGACGTGCTTGCTGAATGATCTGCATCGCATCAGGCGAGTCATCATTCCACATCTCGATCATCACTGGACCGTTAAAATCCATACTGGCTAACTTACGGAATGCGTCCACAAACGGGACAACACCCTCCCCAAACGGCACGCGGCGAGGCTCACCGGGTCGCGAGTTTTTCACATGGATGCCAACGATATGCCCGCGCCCGCGTTCCAGCTCGGTCAACAAATCGAACCCATGCGCGGCAATGTTGCCGAGGTCCGGGTAAATCTGGAACCAGGGCGAGTTCAGTAGATGCACAAAATACATGGCGCGCGTGATGGAATCCACGACGTTGTTGCCTTCCATGGTTTCCACGCCCAACATAACGCCCGCTTTGCTGGCCCACTCTAGCCCGGTTTGCAGGCCCTCAAGGTAGCGCATTTCGGTTCCTCTGTCGGCGTCTTCGTAGTAAGCATAGTACCCAGCGATCTGAATCATGCGGATGCCAATATCGGCGGCAAAATCAATCGCCTTATGGAATAGGTCAAGCCCCTGCTGCCGGATCGTTGGCGACGCACTGCCAAGCGCCAAACGACGATGAGCACTCAGACACATGGTCAATAACGGGGTACCGCTTTCAGCGATGGCCCGGCGCAATTCCATGCGTTCGTTGGCGGACCAATCCAGGCGTGCTTGTCGCGCTTCACTTTCATCACACGAGATCTCGACAAAATCGAAACCTGTTTCAGCCGCCAATACAAGGCGTTGGTGCCAATCCACATCGTAGGGCAAAGCCTTTTCATAGATACCAAGCGGTAGTGTTTTCATGATGTGCTTTTCTGGTGTATGGTGAATGTTTGGGCAATAGCGGCCTGGAAGTGCGCGGCGGCTTGTGCAGGATCATTCGCGCCGAGAATGGCACGCCCAGCGATAAAAATGTAGACCGGCACTCCAGCAAACAGAGGTATCTCCTCCGCATTCACGCCACCTGTCACTGTGACCTGAAACCCCATGTCAGCTAGTTTGCGAATGGTGTCGAAATCCATTTCGGACCAGGTCAACGTGCCTTTCACTTCGGCGTCCCGGCTGCGATGGGTGATCACCTGTCGAATCCCGATATCTCGCCACTGGCGTGCTTGTTCCCACGTCCATCCCTCCGAAAGTTCGATCTGGACATCTCCGCCGTGTTCTTGCGCGACCTGTAATACGACTTGTACCGTCGTCATCGAGGCACCACTCACCACCGAGACCCAATCTGCGCCCGCCTCAAAACACATTTTGGCAATCATGCTGCCTGCTTCGGCAATGCGCACATCGGCCAGAATCGTTTTCTCAGGAAACAGGCTCCGGATAATGCGCAGCGCGTGCATCCCCTCGGATAGGCACAAGATCGTCCCTACTTCAATCACATCAATATGACGATGCGCTTTTTGTAAAGGTCCGAGTGCTGAGGGCAGATCGAAGGTGTCCAATGCCATTTGCAACATAGGTATAGTCATCGTCAACTTATCCTTTCACCGCACCGGCAGACAACCCGGCAATAATCTGACGTGCGGAGAAGAAGGTCAAAATCAGCGGAGGGATGACGATTAGTGTACCCATCGCCATGATCCGGCCCCATTGAACCCCCTCATCGGTTAAGAACAAGGTCGTAGCTACCGGCAAAGTGCGGGTGACGCGATTGGTCAGAATGAGCGCCAAAATGTATTCGTTCCACGCGATACGGAAGGTGAAGATAGCCGCCACCGCAAATCCCGGACGCAAAATTGGGAACAAGATACGGAAGAACACCTGAAATGGTCCTGCCCCATCGACAATGGCGGCTTCTTCAAGATCGATCGGGATTTGTTTGATGAATCCGATCAGTAGCCAGATGGTGAATGGTAAATTGAGCGCGGTATAGAACAAGATCAAACCTTTACGACCGTCTTCGATGCCCCATTCCAGCCACAACCCAAAGATTGGGACCGCCAACACCGCGGGGGGAACCATGCGGATTATGAGGGTTGTCTGAGCCATCAACCCCCTGCCCGGAAAACGCATCCGTGCCAGGGCATAAGCAGCCATACCGGCTGTGATCAGAGTAATAACCGTCGAACCAATCCCCACATAAATCGAGTTTTTGAGATAGCGTTCGAAATACAGCTTCTCAAAGATATAGTTGTAATTGGCGAGCGTTGGCTGAAAAATCCAGGTGGGCTTGCTGGACAGAATTTCCACCTGCGTTTTGAGCGAAGTCAACACCATCACCATGATCGGGATCAGGCAAACTATTGACAGGAAAATGAGCGCACCATAATACGAAACAACAGACCATTTGATTCTGCGGTAAGCCGCCGGGCTAGAAAGTGCGGGAGCGGTAGCAAGTTGCTGTCGGGTCATGACTAGAACTCCGTTCTTTCTTTCAGCGGATTGGAGTAAAGCAGAACGCCCAGGCTCAGAATAAATAGAATGGCGATGAGCAACATGGACACCGTTGAGGCGTAACCGAGGTCCATCGAGGTGAAAGCCGTTTTGTAAATGTGGAGGGAGAGCACTTCGGTTTTGCGACCGGGACCGCCAAACGTCATCACAAAGATAACTTCAAGCGCGCGGAACACATCAATCAGTCGCATCAACAGCGTGACTAGCAGAATCGAGCGCAGCATAGGCAGTTTGACGCGCCATGTCATCTGCCACCATGACGCTCCATCAATATAAGACGCCTCCATCACATCGTTGGGCAACCCCTGCAACCCGGCCAATACAATGATGAGAATGAAAGGAGTTCCACTGCCAAATATCGGTAATGACCAAAGACCCCATCGCCAGGTCGGGATCGGATAGCCAGACTTGCGTCTTAAAGCCCAAGGATTCGAGGACTGGAATTGCGTGTCCTATCTTTTCGAGGTAGTAATTGATCATCCCGTTACGCGCATCAAACATATAACGCCAGGTCAGACCCACGACCACGGGAGCCACCATCAGTGGCAAGATGAAGATCGTCCGAAACACCGCAATCCCGCGTACCGATCTTTCAAGAAGGAGAGCTAATCCGACGCCAATAATCATCTCGCTGACGATGATCCAAAAACTATATTTGAGGGTAACCACCAACAACTCTTGAACGCCTTCATCATTCACCATGCGTTCATAAGAGTTTAGTCCGACATATTCCTTGGATGCCCAGGGTGTCCCCATATCCCAATCATAGAAACTGAGCTGTAGAGCACGCCATAAAGGAAACAACAGCCCGATGGCCAGAATCGCCCCGGCGGGTAGCAAGAATATATAAGGGGTGTATGTCCTTGGATTTTTCAGGGCCGCCAACATCATGGGCTCCTTATCACCATTAAATTGTGTTAGGAAGAAGGGAGATAGGAGTACTCCTATCTCCCGTGCAAGAAGGTCGACCCGGCTAGTTTGACATTTGCCAGGTGTAATATCCTTCGCGCTCCATCAAATCATGAATCTCAACGGCTGCTTCATCCAAAGCTTCTTGAGCAGTCTTCTCGCCAATCACAAACTCTGAGAGTTTCACGCCGAGGATCGGCGCATCCATTGCGGCCAATTCGGGGATCAGGGGACGCCAATCCATATCGGCGCAATCGAGTTGTTGGAGGATGGTCACGTATTCAGGATGAGTCGCCTGCAATTCGGGATCGGAGAACGTGGACGTACGAACCGGATCAGCACCGATTTCCGCCAGTTTGCGATCCGCCGCTTTACTGGTCATCCATTGAATGAACAGGAAAGCTGCTTCTTTGTTCTGGGAGTTCGAGGGAATGCCCAGCGCCTGACCGCCAGTTTCCGCACCACACTTTGCTGCTGTCGGATGCGGAGCAAAGCCGACCAAGCCGTCCACTTTCGACTGGTTCGGATCGCGGCTTTGGGCGGCAATTTTGTGGGCGTCCAGGAACATGGCCGCATCGCCTTGTAAGAACGCATTCACTTCTTCGCCAAACCCGTAGCTGGTTACGCCGGGTGGAGAGTTTTCAATGATGGTCTTGAGTGCTTCGGCAGCCGCCACACCTGCTTCGTTGTTTACGATGGGGTTCCAATTGTCGTCAAATATGCCGCCGCCAAACGGGCTAAGATGCAGCATCCAGGCATGGACTAGCTGGTGCCCCGCCGCACCGCGGCTGGTCATACCGTACACATCTGGCACGTTCTCCGTAATCCAGGCCGCCGTTTGGAGCATTTCATCGTAGGTCGTAGGCACTTCCAGGCCATATTCTTCAAAGATATCCTTACGATAGGCCAGAATGCTGGTTTCAGCACCGAATGGCAAGCCATACAGCGCCTGGGTCGGCCCTGGCAGATAACCACGATCACCACCCACTACCGAACCGGAAACCAGAAACGCTTCGACAAAATCCTCGGGATCATAATTGGGATCGGCTAATTTAGGATTTGTGAAAAACGGTGCGAGCGGGGTCAGGAAACCCTTGCTAACGTATTCTGTCTTGGAGAACACTACCCACGCGACCACGTCATAATCGCCCTTGGGCTTGCTCATTTCCAGCACCTGCTTATCGTGCATGGATTCGTACTGGATCGAGTCGACCTCAACTTTGATCCCGGTTTCTTCAGTAAATTGAGGAATCAGTGTTTCGGCTACCAGGAAGTGAGACAGCGAAGGCCAACTGACAACGATGGTTGTGCCACGATAAGGTTTGTACGGATCGTTGCCCTCTTGGGCAAAGGATACACTAAAGCTTGCCACGACTGCTACGACGAGCAGGACAGCCACAAAGCTTCGCAACATCTTTTTCTGCACGGTTTTATTCTCCTTGAACTTGTAGATAGGTCGACAGTTTTGGCGGGTACAAATCATTTCCGAGCGGGTTCCACCTCCTTGGTTGGTTCTCTCAGCTTTCTGATAAATGATTAATGTGAGCGGCGTGAGTATTTCTTGCCTTACAACAGTGCTTTGAAGGGCAAATCCGGCTCGAGGGTGAACGCATCCTCAAATCCACGCGGATGCTGGTAGACGGTTTTGTCTTTGTCAGTGGGATACACGTATTTTCCGCCAACCTGCCAGATAAAGGGCCTAAACCCATATTGCAGGCGGTCTTTTCTCATATTCCATAGCACAAGAATTTCATTCGGATCGGCCTGGAAATTGGTCCAGATGTCATGATGCATGGGAATAATGACTTCAGTATTCAGGCCCTCAGCCATGCGCAGCAGATCGATGGAAGACATCTTGTCGGTCATACCGCGCGGATTCTCGCCAAAGCTACCCAAAGCAACGTGGATTTCGTGATCGTTGCCATGTTTTGTATACCAATTGGAATAATGCGAATCAGCAGCGTGATAAAGGTTTCCTCCCGGCGTCTTGATGAGGTAATTGACCGCTTTTTTATCCATATCCTGAACGGGTTGATCTTTGAGGACGACACCTGGAGGCGCCGTGATCAGTTCGGTACGATCAAACGAGTCTAGTGCGACAATTTGCACATCCTTGATGTCAACCACGTCACCGGGCTTGACGACGATACAGCGATCTGCCGGTACGCCCCATTTCATCCACAAATCAACACAGGTTTGCGGGCCAATGAATGGCACAGAGTCATCGCAATTCTGGATAACGGCGGCGGCGACATTGGGATCGATATGATCGCTGTGATCGTGAGTCGCCAGTAAAGCATCCAGGGTTTTGATTGCAAATGGGTCAATTGGAACAACTGCATTGCGCAAATTGGGCTGCAATTTCTTCACACCAATGGCCCGTTGGTGTTGGTGTTGATCGCTCATCCAGGGGTTCGCGTGAGTACGTTTGCCTGTCTTGACCCATAAATCCATGCAAATATGGGTATCGTTCTCGGTTTTCACCCAGATACCACAACAACCCAACCACCACATGGCAAAGGTACCAGGAGCTACAGCTTCATTCTCGATTTCTTCATTGAGCCATGTTCCCCATTCGGGAAATGTACCCAAAATCCAGGATTCTCTTGTGATTTCGTACACATTCATGACGTATTCTTCCTCGCCCAAATTGATTACTCTTGAATCGAAGGCCATAAGGACAGAATAAAATCAATATGAGCATATGTCAAATGAATTGGGAATATGTGCAAAAAAGCCTTGAATGAAAGAAAGAAACATGCTATTGTTTGATGACAAGCTGAAAATATTCCTGTCTGGTTGCACAAAAGCGAATTTGGAAAAAGGGATCGACAATGCCTGAGGATCAACAACCCGATGATTTCAACATATTGATTGAAGTAGCTCGCCTATATTACGAACAACAACTCACTCAGGCCGAAATCGGGCAGCGTATTAGTGTGTCGCGATCGACTGTTTCGCGTCTATTGCAGGAAGCGCGCGATCAAGGTGTAGTCACGATCATCATCAATTACACGGTAGCGCGTGATGCCAACCTGGAAAAACAACTTCAAATCACTTTTGGCCTCAAGAAGGCGCGCGTGTTGTGCAGTAATGGACAACCGCGTGACGTGGTTAGAAAGGGCATGGGGCAACTTGCTGCGCGGTTGTTGGAGAAATTGATTGACAACGATTTGATACTGGGCGTTTCTTATGGACGTTCGATCGCTGATACGGTTGCACAGGTTCGGCCCTCGCATCATGAGAATGTTACGGTAGTACCGGTTATTGGCGCACTAGGCTCGGACAATCCACTGATTGAGGGGATCGATCTCACACGCGAATTAGCAACCAAATTCGGTGCAAAATATCGTTATCTCCATGCCCCACTATTGGTCGAAAATGCGCGAATGCGTGATTTACTGGTACAAGAACCTACGGTGCAAGAAGTGTTATCTCTAGGAAATCAATCAGACATTGCACTGTTTGGAATCGGTGCGTTGGCTTCGGATACATCGGGGTTGATCTGGGCGGGTTACTTGAATCGTAAAGACCTCTCTTGGCTGCAAAATAAGGGGGTGGTTGGTCACATGTGCGCTCAATTCTTTGACGCTGAGGGACAATTAGTTGACATTGACCTCAATCATCGCGCAATCAGTATTGGCCTACCTAATCTACGCAATATCGAAACTGTGATTGCGGTAGCAGGCTCCGAGCAAAAAGCCGAAGCAATTCTTGGCGCACTGCATGGCGGTTATGTTGATATTCTGGTGACCGATGACGCGGCAGCCAATCGCATTTTGGCACTTGAGCAATGTGAGTGAGATCCATACACCACCGTATCGGCATTGTCAGTATCCCTGGTGACATTTCGCTCGTTGGCTATGATGATATTCCAGACGCGCAGCGCCAAGCACCCCCCTTGACAACGATTCGTATCCCCTCTATGGATGAAGGTAAACGCGCTGTGCAGGTTCTCTTTGACCTGATCGAAAACCGCAAGCTCTATTCCAATGAAGTTATCCTGCCCGTGCATCTGGTTTCAAAAAATTCAACAGGCGTTTCGTCCCAGCGGGCGCTTGCTCTGGTCCCCGCCCAGTTCACTCAATAACAAGCCCTGGGTGCTTGTCGAAGCATGATGATGGCCTGTAGAGTGAGCAAAAACGTGCGGACCAAACGCTTGTCCAACTGCCGATCCAGTTCCACCAGCAATTCTTGTACAAACGTCTCCAAGCGCTCACTTATCGTTTGAGCATAGCGTGTTTTTGTGGCAGACTTACGCATGAAAAGACCTCCGTTTCGACTCCCTTTGTGTGCTACCTTTCAGTCTACTCAGAGGTCTTTTTTCGCGCTGCATGAGCCTTCCGCATAATTCGGGATGACTCATGTTGATTGCCTCCAGCCTATCCTTTTCCCCTCCCACGGACGACTTGACTCTCTGTATGACTCACCTATGATATTAGATAGCTTAAGGACTCACCGCCCTCGCGCCCTCCCCCACTCCTCAGCATCCCCGCCCGCCCAGTGAGCCAGGAGACCTCCTATGGGCACCACATTGCAGATCCGCACGCTTGGCAGCTTAACCATATCCATCGACGACACGCCCGTGACTGGCTTCGACTCGCGCAAGGTGCAGGCGCTGCTGGTCTATCTCGCCTGCACGCAGCGCACCTATCCGCGCGAAGTCCTCGCGGAGATGTTCTGGGAGGAGCGAGCCCAGGGGCAGGCGTCGGCGAATTTGCGCGTCGCGCTAACCAGTCTGCGCCAGACCGTCGAGCCGTTCGTCGAGATCACGCGTGAGTCCGTCGGATTGAGAGATGGCGCGGAAATCTGGCTCGATGTCGCTGAGCTGGAAACACAAATAGGCACCGCAGACAACAACATCGCGCGTCTCGAATCCGCGTTGGAGTTGTACCACGGCGATTTCCTGGCGGGTTTCTTCGTGGACAGCACGGGCTTCGAGGAATGGGCGACCCTGGAACGCGAGCGCTGGCGCTTCCGGATCATGGAGGCGATGGACACACTCATCGGGCGCTACCAGGAAGATGGGGCGTATGCCGCGGGTATCGGTACAGCAACCCGCCTGCTCCAGATGGATGCCCTGCGCGAGAAAACACACCGGCAGTTGATTGAGCTTCTCGCCCAGTCGGGTCAGCGCGTGGCGGCTCTCAACCAGTATACAGTCTGCCAGCGTGTACTCCAGGAAGAACTTGGGATCAGCCCTGCTCCGGAGACCGCCGCCGCCTACGAGAGCATTCTCGCGGGGCTGCCAGAGCGGGTCACGCGCCCTCGGGCACAGGCATTCAGCAAAGACGATAATGTCGTTCAGCTCCCTCCACGCGAAAGCGTCACCAATCCCTACAAGGGACTGCGACCCTTCCTGGAAGAGGACGCCCCGGATTTCTTCGGGCGGGAAGTGCTCGTGGCGCAGCTCGTCGTGCGACTGAGAGAACAACACCGCTGGGCGCGCTTTCTGGCCGTTGTCGGACCGAGCGGCAGCGGCAAGTCGAGCGTCGTGCGTGCTGGCCTGATCCCTGCCCTGCGCAACGGCGCGCTGCCCGGCTCAGACCAGTGGTGGATTGCCGTCATGCAGCCCGGCGCACATCCTTTGCTCGAACTGGAAGCCGCGTTAACGCAACAGACCGACCGATCCCAACCAGACCTGCTCCCCCTGCTCGAAGACGATACGCGCGGACTGCTGCGCGCGCTCAAGCGCCTGCTGCCTGCCGACGAGCATGTCGAGCTGTGCCTGGTGATCGACCAGTTCGAGGAATTGTTCAGTCTGGTCACCGATGAAACCGTGCGCGCGCATCTGTTGGACAGCTTGTTCACTGCGCTCAGCGATCCACGCAGCCGTTTGCGCCTGATCCTCACCCTGCGCGCGGATTTCTACGACTGGCCCCTGCTCTATCCCGACTTTGGCGACCTTGTGCGCCAGCGCACAGAAGTCATCTTGCCGCTGTCGTCCCAGTGAATTGCAGCGCGCTATCCAGAGCCCGGCGGAACAGATCGGCTTGCATATCGAGCGGGACCTGGTTCCGGCTATCGTCACCGATGTCGGCAGCCAGCCGGGCACTCTGCCCCTGCTCCAACATGCCCTGTACGAGTTATTCGAACGCCGCGACAACCACGCGCTCACCTTGAGCGCCTATCAAACCACCGGTGGTGTACAAGGAGCACTGCTCCGGCGGGCCGAGGAGGTCTACCAGCAACTCGATGAAGACCGACAAGCCCTGGCGCGTCAGGTCTTCCTGCGGTTGGTTCAGTTGAACGAGAACAGCGAGGACACACGGCGGCGCGTCCCGAGGCGTGAAATTGACGGGCTCGTCGGTGGAGAAGACACAGTCCAGTCCATCATTGACCCGTTCGCCCATCACCGCCTGCTAACCTTCGACCGTGACGCGCTCACCCACGATCCCACCCTCGAAGTGGCGCACGAAGCGCTGATCCGCGCCTGGCCCCGGCTGCGCACCTGGCTCGACGAAAGCCGCGACGATATCCGCCAGCAGAGGTTGTTGGCTGCCGCTGCAAGCGAGTGGGAAGCCGCCGGACGTGATCGGAGTTACCTGCTGACCGGCTCGCGCCTCGTCCAGTTCGCAGGCTGGAGCGCACCAGACGGATATCGCTCTGACCCCGGAGGAGCGGGTCTACCTGGGGGCCAGCAGGGCAGAAAACCTGCGGCAGAAAAGTGTACGGCGGCGCGTACGAAACGGGATTTTGGCTGCGGCATTGATCACATCGCTGGTGATGGCCATACTGGCCCTGTTTGCGCTGAACCGCGAGCACCGCGCCCAGGATGCGCGCCGTGCCAGCGATACGAACGCCGCTCGTGCACGCGAACTCGCCCTGGTCAACGGCGCGCGGGCCGCGCTGGTGAGTGGTGATCTGGATACGGCGCTGGCTCTGGCAGTGGCCGCCAACCAGAGCGACACGCCCTCTGCCGAAGCACAGACGATTCTGTCAGAAGCGGCGTACCAGCCAGGCACCATACGCCGCCTCGTTGGCGATGGCCTTGGTGTCATCATGTCCATCACTATCAGCCCAGATGGCCAGAGAGCGCTTTCCGGGGCAGAAGCCGGGAAAACCACCTACTGGGATCTGAACACCGGGGAAGTCATCTACGACCTGCAAGGCCACGATCCAGGCGGGATAGTGCTGGATGTGGATATCAGTCCGGATGGAAAGACCGGGGTGTCCATTGCTGAAGATCAGTCCATCATTCTGTGGGATCTTACAACCGGTACCATGATTCGACGCTTTGGCGAAGGTTATATCCTGAGCCCCTCTGCCCTTTCGGTGGCCTTCAGCCCAGACGGGCAGACTGTGCTTTCCAACAACGGCGGGCGGTCGGAGGTAGTAGCGGAATATCCTGAAAATGAAGAGGCCAACCTGATTCTGTGGGATGTGAGCACCGGAGAACCGATCTCGTACATTTCGCGGGCATACGGCCATGACGGGACGCCTCGCGATCAGCCCCGACGGAAAGACGGCACTGTCCGGATGTTGGGGAGGCGAGGTGATTCTGTGGGATATGGCCACGGGCGAGCCCATCCAAACCTTCGGAGAATTGGGCGAGACGCGAATGAAGGTGCCGAGCGACATCAAGTATCTGCCCGATGGGGAACGTGCCCTGGTTCTCGAAGCGGACAACACCATGATCTTGTGGGACCTCCAGACGTTTCAAGCCCTCCAGCACTACGGTGAGCCAATTGGATTCAATGGGTATTCTGAGTTCGATATTAGCCCCGACGGACGCATAATGCTGGTACCTAGTTTTGTCGATCAGCTGGCAATTATGGATGTGCAGACCGGGGCGATGATCCTGCCGCTGCCTCGACTGGAATCACTGGAGCAGCCTTCATGCGCGACGGACAGGCTGTGCTGGTCGGAATGGTGAGCGAAATGCGTGTGCTGGGGATCCAGTACGGGGCAGAGGTAAACCAGTACGCCACCGATCTTCCGCCCACAATCGCGACTCTCAGCCCTGATGGGCAGACATTGTTTGTCGCGACGGATGGCGGGTCTCAAGACGAGGATTCTCCTCGAGAATGCGACATCATAGTATTTGATGTCGCATCGGGTCAGGTAGTCCAACGCCTCGGACTGGATGACACTCCAATCCGTGAACTGGGCTGTCCAATAACGAGTCATCGCCGTAAGCCCGGACGGACATACCATGATGGCTGGGGGCGGTCGCTCGCTAGTGTTTTCTGGCACTGAGGGATCGGCCTTGCTGTGGGACATAGACACCGGTGTGGTGCTGCACGCCCTTGTAGGTCATGACGGAAGCGTGGGTGCTGTTGCTTTCAGCCCCAACGGGCAAACGGTGTTGACAGGCGGCCGGGATGACGCCACTGTGATCCTATGGGATGCAGGATCGGGGCAGGAGATCCGTCGTCTGACTGGACATTTAAACCAGATCCTGCGGGTTGTCTTCAGCCCGGATGGGCAAACCGCGCTGTCCGGTGGGCAGGATAGTCTTGTCATCCTGTGGGACCTCGCGACGGGCGAGGCGATCCACAGGCTTGAAGGGCACGTGGGCGGGGTAAACGATGTGGCGTTCAGTCCCGACGGAACGAGGGCGTTATCGACCAGCGATGACGGTCGCCTGATTCTGTGGGACCTCGCAACCGGGCAGATGGTGATGAGCTTAGCAGCCGACGCATATAACGTTGGATTCAGCCCGGACGGGCGCTACGCCCTCGCGAGTGGCAGTAGGGTGAGCCTGTGGGATCTCACGACCGGTGAAGAAGTGCGGCGTTACTCCACAGGATGGTGGCCCAGTCTGAACCTGAGCCCGGATGCCGAGACCTTCTTCATGCAGGGCTTGGACGGCCAGATCCATCAATGGCGCATCGACTGGGGTGCGGACCTGCTCGCGTGGGTGCTTGACAACCGCTACGTGCGCGATCTGACCTGCGCCGAGAGCACGCTGTATCAGGTCGAGCCGTTGTGCGAATGACTGGACAGCATGTCATTCCTGGCACTTTTCCCATCGGCAACAAACAATCTCTAGCCTGCGGTGAGGCGGCTCACCGCTGCCACGCCTATTTCGAGAATACGCAAGGCGAGCAGCTCATGTTCGTCTACGACCGTGAAGCCAATGCCGTGACGCCGTATAATGGGGATCTTGGAGCGTAGAAGCCCGACCCAGTTATGGATAGCACAGCTTAATGAGGCGGAATCCCGCTGGCTGTGTGGCTACTGGAAGGCGGCGACAGTATTCCGGTAGTGAACGTGCACTGGGAAGCGACTCTCTGTTTCATCGGCTGCATGCTTTTCACTCACTTTGCTTGTACAAGTGATAGCCTCAGTCTTTGGAAAACAGGGGCCCAGTCCGTGCTACCGTGAACAGCTCATCCTCCCAGTCGGCCCGATCAAACTCTAGATCATAAGCTAGCTCGGTTAGCTGCACCCGCCAGCCCCCCATCGCCCATCCATGTGGACTGCCATAACTAATCAGAGGCTATTTAAGGGTAGGCGATGCATCGACATCGGAGGTAGCGGAGACGGGCGATCCCGCCTCCGCCCTAAGGAGAATGTTGAGACTACCTGATACCGGGACCTCTGCGCCAATGAGTCGCCAGGCTGATCGAGATGTCTTCTCCACCCCGGCCGTCAGCGCTGCTCAGCGCCAAGATGTAAGTTCCGTCTTCTCGAATTTCGAAGCTGGGCAGCGGGGCGCCCGTCGTCGTCTCCCGTTGTCCGAATGCCAGGGGACTCCCGTCAGGGCCGATAACCTGGAGACGCAGGTCTACGTCACCTGGATTGGCGCCGCGCGCGCTGATATTCGCGATTTGCCCGGCCCACCCTTGAAACGAAACATAATAGGTCTTTCCGGCCGTCACCGTCAGAGACATGTGGGCCACATCCGTGACGGGATCGACTTCGAAGGCACATGCGTTGGAATCGAGTGCGTCTGAGTGGGCCGCTGTCGCAATCTGAACCTGCGATTGAGCAGACAAATTCGTCACGCTTTGGCAGTCTTGGGACTGGGCCCGCGCACGTCCCATAAACAGCCCTCCGGTCACCACGACCACAATCACCATAATCATTCGCCGCATCATCATTCAGCTCCTTTGACTCCATCATACGGACGCCTTGGAGGTCTGTGAGCATCACACAGCGCCTGTCGCGGTCTTTGCTTTTCTTGAGATGCTGGCCTCAGTATAGAATGATGGTGTTGGGCAATCGCCTCCCAATTGAGGGGATCTGTTAGGGGGATCTAGTCCAATAGGTTCAATTCGCGCGCGCGGAGAATGGCTTGCGTACGGCTGTGGACGTAGAGTTTGCTGTAGATGTGCTTGAGATACCAGCGAACCGTGCCCACGCTCAGGAAAAGTTGTGACGCGATCTCACGCGTGGCGAGGCCGCTGCTCATCAGGCGAAGAATTTCGAGTTCACGCTCAGTGAGAGGTTCGAACGGGTGTCCGGCACGTGGTGCGATTGCCGGTGTGTCAGCGCGTTGGCCGGGAGCGGTTGTATTTCTAAGCGTCTCGGCGACGGCCTGCTCCAGCGTCATCGTCCGTCCCTCGGCCCAGGCGGCCTGAAAAGCCGTCTCGTCGAGTTGAGCGCGCACGCCAGCAATAATGCGATCAACCTCCCGTCTGTCAACTGGTTGGTGGAGTGCCCCTATGCTTTCCAGTGCAGCTTCAGAAGCACCTAACCAACGTGTCGCCCGCCGCGGCTGACCGTGCAACCCCGCCGGACCAGCGATCACAGCCAGCAGCACAGCAATCAAAAGTCGGTTGTTCATTTGTATTGCCAGTTCAAGA
Source organism: uncultured Chloroflexia bacterium (assembly GCA_963826505.1). Lineage (GTDB taxonomy): Bacteria > Chloroflexota > Anaerolineae > Aggregatilineales > Aggregatilineaceae > CAWGXG01. The sequence goes on along the minus strand of CAWGXG010000006.1, from coordinate 772,493 downwards.
GCTTGGCGCGCGATGTTCCACGCTCGCTCATAATCGCCCATATGCAGAGCAAGAAAAGAAAGGTTTTGCAGCATAAGGATGACGCGGCGCGTTTCGCCCGTTTCCTGGCACAATGCCAGACATTCCTCGTATGCTTGCCGGGCACGATCATCGTCACCCATTTCGGCGGCGATGACGCCAACACCATTCAACGCCTGCGCAATACCCGGTTTATGATCCAGTTCTCGGAACAAGGTTAATGCTTCTTCGGCAACCGCCAAATCCGCTTCTTTTTTCCCCAACATGGTATAGCTTTGGAAAACGAGCGCAAAACCCACGAGGAGTCTGTCGCCCGCTTTCCGTGACAATTCCAAGGCCCTCATTAGGTGACGCCGTGCTGTTTCGAGATCGTAGAAAAACGTCATAGTGCCAGCGCCGAACAGGAATTTGGCATGATACCGCATGGGAACCTCATCCAGCCGCTCCAACAACGGCTGGATCCAGCGTCTCCCTTCGACATGGTAACCATACGCCCACCAGAATAGCGACAGTGCGCCTGCCAAACGCACGCCAAGGGCCACATCCCCCTCGCCCAGCGACCATTCCAGCACCGCCCGCAGATTGTTCAGTTCCTGTTCGAGCTGTTGCGACCAGTGCTGATGCTCGGCCAGCCGCAGCTCGGGCTCAGCGCGTTCGGCCAATGCTACGAAGTACTCGGCGTACCGCCTGCGTATCAAGTCCGCCTCGCCGCTTTCCGCCAGGCGCTCACGGGCATACTCGTGAATCGTTTCCAACATGACAAAGCGTGGCTCACCTTCTGGCATCTCAGTTTGTTGGATAAGGTTCTTGTCGACCAGGGCAGCCAAGCCGTCAAATACATCGAGCGGGAGGTCGGGCTGGCACACCGCCTCAATCGCTTCCAACGAGCGACCGCCCTGAAAAACAGCCAGTCGCGCAAACAGTCGCTTCTCTGAATCATCCAGCAGGTGATAACTCCAATCCAGCGTCCGGCGCAGAGTCCGCTGGCGCATCGGGACATCGCGCGCACCCCCAGTCAGGAGCGTGAAACGGCTGTCTAGCCGGGCAAGCATGGCCTGGGGCGATAACAGTTTACAGCGCGCCGCTGCCAGTTCGATGGCCAGAGGAATACCATCCAGCCGAGCGCAGATTTGCGAGATGGCTGGCGCGTTCTGTTCCGTGATCTCAAAATGGGGTAACAGCCTCTGCGCACGCTGCACGAACAGCGTCCCCGCCTCCGATTTCGCCAGGGCGTCCGAGCCGTTGCCAGATGGCAGTGACAAAGGTGGCACCGGGTATTCCTGCTCACCGGAAAGGCGCAGCGCTTCCCGGCTGGTGACGAGTATTTTCAAGCGGGGTGCAGCAACGATCAGTTCGGCAAGCAGCGGTGCAGCCTCGATAACATGCTCGAAATTGTCGACCACGAGCAGAAGTTCCCGGTTAGCAAGCGCGCGTTTCAGGGTTTCTAACTGTGATTTAGCGGAGTTCTCCACCATGCCCAGCACGCCGGCGATCGTTTTGGCGACAAGCCTTGGATCAGAGAGTGGCGCAAGGTCAACGAAGTAAACGCCATCGGCGAAGTTCTCGACGACCGCCGCGGCGGCCCTCAGTGCCAGCCGCGTTTTGCCCGTGCCGCCGACACCAGTGAGAGTCAGCAAGCGACAATCCGGGTTATCCAGATAGGCTTCGATTTGCGTGAGTTCGGCCTCGCGGCCAATGAACGGATTGGCTTGACCAGGAAGGTTGGGAGTGACTCTGGCCGTTGAGGTAGTGGGCTGTTCACGACCTGTTTCGAGGGGAGGCAACTCATCTACCGGACGCAGACCGCGCGCGCATTCGGCAAACAGCGCGCGCCAATCAGGCGAGATGTACAGGCCATCGGCCAACCGATCCGTCAGTCGAGGCGACGGGCGGCGTTCGCCGGTCTCGATCTTCTTGATGGTCGAGAGGGCACAGCCCGTGCGATCGGCCAGCTCGCGCTGCGTCAAATCGAGCACCTTGCGCCGCCGGCTGATCCATTCCCCAAACGACTCCGTCTCGACCATCGCAGGTGTGTTCCTTTTTGTGTACCAGATTGTAGTCAATCCGGCGCACAGCAGACCAAATGATGGCGGCCTCAAAGACACTATCAATTCAACCGGTAGTATCTGATTGAATACAGAATTGACGCGGTTATCCCGAACACTCCTTGATATCGTCCAACAGGCCGGATTGCCCTGAGTGATTTGAGGCTATTTGAGATCGAAACAAGCTCGGAATTCGGACGCTTGGAACCGTTCTAGGCGCTCACTCACCACAGTTCATCACGCGCGTGGCGCACCGCTCCAACTCGTCCAGCGGCACGAGCAGGCCATGCCCCACACATTATCGATTTGTTGGATAAAGACCAGCGCTTCGCGCAGGGCATCCAGACTCGCTTCGAGATGACCCAAAAACGCCTGACACCGGGCAATCAACCGGAAGTTATCCATTTCCAGCACGCGATTTCCAACAGTTGCATAGAGGTCACACGCTTCACAGGCATAACTCTCAACCCGATCCCATTGGCGCAGGCGCGCATTCACATAAGCCAGCGAATTGACGGAGCGCGCCAGCAATTGGGGGTGGGAAAGCTCGCGGGCAATAGCCAGCGCCCGTTCGCCGTGGTGCTGTGCGGCATAGGCCTAATCGTTGCCAGTCCGACGGTCAGTGATGTCGACATGCCGCCAGGCTCGCAGTGGTTCAAAGAACATGAACAGGTTACAGGTTCCGTTGCGCTCGTATACGTAATCATAGCGAGCATATTGCCCCGGCATCGTTGGGCAAGGTACGCGAGTTTCGCCAATCAATTGCTTGGGCTTCTCATCAAAGCAGACGGTTGGATAAGCGGGGTCGTAGGGCATTTCATACACATCCAGGGCGTCTTCCATCGCAACCACGAACTCCGCGCCAGGTTTGGGTATGCACCACGCTTTGTGCTGCCAAGGTTTGAGGTCGTTTTTTTCAAGCGCTGGCGCACCGTCTCAACGCGAAATGGATTCTACAACACCTCACTCTACCTCGATCAAGTGTACAATGTATCGTTTCGCAGGCATTTCTCGAAGCTTCCGTTCGTGATCCAACCCATCACGAATACCCTCTTTGACCGCTGCCGCCATCAGACCCGCGTGCGATAGCGAAGATAGACCCATCCATTACCAACACGGCGCTCATCCAGGAGATCCAGCTTTACGCCTACGTTGCTGGGCAGAACCCGCTTGCCACCGCCAAGCATAAAAGGTACGACGAGCAACTGATACTCGTCGACGAGCCCAGCCCGGATCGCCTGTGCGGCCAGACTCGGACCAGCCACCGAAATATCGTGAGGCAATTGAGCCTTCAGATCGCGAACCGCCTGCGGTTCGAATTCCCGCTCGAGACGCGTCTTCGGTGTAGAGACGGTCTCCAGCGATTTGGAATAGACGATCTTATCGGCCGCTTGCCAGATCCGCGCGAAGTCCATCATGGCCGGCGTCAGACCAGGAATGACATCTGGCGTTTCCCAAATCGTCATTACCTCATAATTCTTGCGTCCATAGAGATAGGTGCCGATGGGGCGGTGCCGATCGTTGATGAAAGCCATTACCTCCTCGTCCGGTGCCGACCAATCGAGGTTGTCGGTTTCACCCGCGATAAAGCCATCCAGCGACATGGGCATAAAGTAGATCAGTTTGGACATCGTGCAGCCTCCATATTGTGTCACTAGGGTTAACTCTACGACCGTGTCTGTAAAGTACGTTTGAGTCCAATTTAACCCCCATGAAACGCCGTATTTATCGTCAACCCAGGCGAATTTCTGGCTGGATCCGTACTTGCCAAGCGGCATATGGGCATAATTAGCTTAGGTCCTTTTGCTGAAGAAACAACATCGCCTTCATCCGTCATATTCAGAATGACTGAGTACCAGTCACGTTGGAGCAACGTTGGGCGAGAAACCATAACCCTAGTCTATCTGTACATTCGGCAGCAAGTTGAAGACTATCCCAAATGGCGCGAAATCTATGATGTCCATGCGCCAGCACGTCAGGCAGCAGGCGCCACCGGAGAGGCCTGGGAGGTGCGCGACGTGAATAACGCGAATGAGAGAATGAGATCACCGTCATTCTGGGGTGGCGCGGCCTGGATCAGGCGAAGGCATTTGCGCGCTCTATCAGCCTGAAAGAGGCCATGTGGCGGGCCGGGGTCATCGGCCCCGCCCGATATTCGTTTTCTGGAAAAGTTGTAGATAGTCAGCCCCAAAACCTGAAATGTCGCGCCAAGCGTTGTCTTCACCCTCGGTCGCCATTCAGGCCGACTGGCAAAGCTGTATGCTGACTACGCGGCCATGCGTTGGCGTGAAATGCGGAGAAATAGCCCAAATTTCCCCATAACAATCGCACAACCAACGAGCGGTCAAATCCCATCGCTCCCGCTCCGTTAGCGTCTTATGCTGCCTGTTGGGCGCACCAAATTCATTCACCCCAAAGCGCGACGAACAGATCGTACAGCTTGCGACGGCAACACTCTTTGCCTAAGGTTGTGTACACGCGGTGAATCCGTCGCGAGAAACGGACTCTCTGCGCTATTGTGTTGAGATTATGGAGCGCAGTCACGAGTAGCCTGTTTCCCTCGTCGCCGCATCCCGTGTTTCGCCAACCGACCGCAAGCCTGATCCCACATCCGGCATCCTGATACTTCGGACTCACCCGCTCAACCCTTCACCGAGCCCTGGAGCAGCGCCGCGATAATCTGGCGCTGGAACAGCATGAAGAGCACGAGGGTGGGCAGCAGAATCAAAATCGTGCCCGCGCAGAGCAGCGGGACATCTGTCGCATAATGACCCTGGAACGCCCCCAACGCACCGGCCATCGTTCGCTGAGACGGATCCTCAACGAGCACAAGGGCAATGAGGAACTGGTTCCACGTCCAGACGGACATGAGGATTCCCAGCGACGAGATCGGCGCCCGCGCGAGCGGGAGGTGGATGCGCCAGAACAGCCCCCATGTTGTCGCGCCATCGACCCGGGCCGCCTCAGAGATCTCAGCCGGCATGTTGACGAAGTGGGCGCGCATCCAGAACACCGCGAAAGGCATGTACAGGCCGATCAACGGCAGCACGATCGCGAGCCGGGTGTTGTAAATCCCCATATCACGCTCAAGGTAATAGAGCGGGACGATGATCCCTCCAAAAGGTAGCGTCAGCCCAAACACGAACAAAAACAGGAGGGCGCGCGAGCCAGGGATGCGTAGGTGGCCGATGGCAAATCCGGCCATCGTCGAAATAACCACCGACACTGGCACAACGGCGATCACGATGAACGAACTCGAGATCAGCAGTTTGGTCATGTTTGCTACGTTGAACGCTTCGACGAAGTTGACCCACTGCGGGTGCGCGGGCCAGTCGAGCCCGCTGGGCACCGTGCCCGATGGATGCAGCGCGGTTGTGAAGATGCTGATGAAGGGCAGGATGGTGATCGTCATCAGCCCAATGAGGAGCGCCCGACCTGCCCAGAGTTCGCCGTGGCCGATCTTCATGATGTGCTCTCCCGGTTCAAGTACTGGATGGGGAGGATGACGAGCAGGACCAGGATCATGAGCATTACGGCCAGAGCAGACGCCAAGCCAATCCGTTGTTGGGTAAACGCCAGGATATAAATCTGGATGCCGGGAACCGCCGTCGAGTTGCCGGGTCCGCCAGCTGTCGACACGTAGACGATGTCGAAGGCAGCCAGCGCGGCGATCACCGTTACGGTGAGGCACACGCTGATCTCGTGCCTGAGAAGTGGAACAGTGATCTTGACGAACTCCGTCAACCAGCTGGCGCCATCGATCCTCGCAGACTCATAGAGGGCCGGGTCGAGCTTCGTCATGCCGGTCCACAGCAGAACGGTGCAGAATCCAAGCAGCACCCAGATTCCGATAAAGCCGACCGATGGGAGCGCCCAGTCGAAATCGCCAAGCCAGGCCCGGGCGAACGAGCCCAGGCCGACAGCTTTCAGGATTTGGTTAACCAGACCCGGAAGGGCCAACAACCATCCCCAGATAATTCCGGCGGCAACCAGCGGGATGACCTGAGGCAGGAACAAAACGGTGCGGGCGACCGCCCCAAGCCGCCCGGTCGCCACACGGTGAATGATACTCGCGACGACGAGCCCCAACGTAACCGGGACGAGGCTGAAGTAGATGACCAGCCGGAACGCGTTGTAGATCGTCTCGAGCAGATTAGGGACTTCCAGGACAGTCCTGTAGTTCTTGAGCCCGACCCAGGTCATAGGCCCAATGCCGTTCCAACGAAAGAACGAGTATCGGATGCTCATGACGAGGGGAAGCAGCACAAACACCGCGTACATCACCAGCGCGGGCACAACATACAACCAACCGATGACGATCTCCCGGTGAATCACTATGCTCTTGACGAGGGAGATCCACCGGGAAAACATGCCAGCCGCGGGGCTATCGTCTGACGTAATCATCATCATCACCGTCGATCTGAAGGGGGCGCAAGACATGTCCTGCGCCCCCTTCAATGCTCTTGAAACGCCGCTAGTCGGAGAGTTCTCTCACGTATTCTTCCTGAACAGTCTTGAGGAGACCGGCAGCGTCCTGCCTGCCACCGACCATCTTCTGAAGCTCGGGCGTCCAGCCCTGGGCGAAGATGGCACTCGTCGCGTTAGCGATGAAGTCCATTGATGTACCGGCCTCGCCCACCACTACCCCAGCCGCGAGTGTCTCGTTAGTGACCGAGCCCTCGGCGACGGCAGGCATAGTAAGTCCCGATGGACCGCCGGGGTTCGACCCACCGATCGCAACGTCGATCTTGCGTGCGTCGTCGTTAGAGGCGACCCAGTTGAGGAAGAACGCCGCACAATCCGCGTGCTTGGCCTTGGCGGCGATGCCGAACGTCAGTGGAGCGGACATCGCGGCAGGCGATCCATCCGCCTCAGCGGGGGGCATCAGGAAGAACCCAACGTTGCCGGGCATGGCAGTGTCGTAACCGGCATTCTGCCAGTCACCGTTGAAGATGAAGACGCCCTCGCCCTTGCCGAAACGAGCGTTAGCATCGGTATACTCGATCGCGTTGATGTCTTCCGGGAAGTAGCCGTTCTTGATCCACTGCTCCAGATGCTGGGCGGCGATCAGATTCGACTCAGTGTCGATCGTGGCACCGGACTTCTGGAAGATCCAGTCGTTGATCGGCCCGACTGGGCCAACAGAGGCCATGAGCGCCTGCAGCGGGAAGGCGAGCCCCATGCCACTCTTGGCGCTACCCCACTGCATGATCGGGAGGAGTCCAGCTTCCTTCGCCTTGGCGAGCAGGTCCTCAAACTCGGCGAGCGTCTGGGGCGGCTCGGTCATGCCAATCTGGGTCGCCAGTTCCTTGTTGTAGAAGATGCCGGTCAGGCTGTAATTGAGGCCCATAGCGTAGAGAGAACCGGAGCCGCGGGTACCATCTTCCGCGACGCGGTTCTGGTTAAGCTGAGGCACAGGCCACTCGTCCCAGCCGAACGCAGTAGCATACTCGTCAAGATTCTTGAGCAGTCCCTGCTTGGCAAACGAGACCATAGTTGGCAGCCGGATGAGGTCCGGGGGGTTGTCGCCCGAAAGGAGGCGCGGGGTCTCATTGATGAGATTCGCGAACTGGTCCTGCTTGATATCCCATGTCACGTTCGGGAACTGGTTTGTAAACTCCTCAGCCAGCTTGAAGGGGATGTCGAAACCTGTCTCGAAGTAAGCATTGAGCTTGACTGGGTCCGTCCCGCAGCTGGGGCCGGACTGGGCGAAAGCATTCGGCACCTGCGTGACCACAAAGGTATTCGGCATCTGCGCGACAATCAACAGAATCGCCAACATGACGACTAGGGAAAAGAAATTGCGTTGTTTAAACATTGTCATCCTCCATCGGAAGGAAACCATAAGGATTTCGGCCGGAGTCAGATTATCTGCGCTTGCCAAAAAGAACGGATAATGCCGAGGAAATGGGTAAAGCCTATCCGGATCGTGCCAGTCTGGATCAACACTTTTCTGTATAATAGTTCCAGATAGTTGCCTGAAGGGACATATCGGCACTATTCCAGGGGTAGTGATGCCTATCAGCAACTACCCCCTTCTTTTCAGCCATTTGTTCATATCGCCTCCTTGCATGCCTCTTTCTCATAAGGTTTGCGCATTTACACAGATCTCCGGATGATAAGCGGACACTCAATTACGTGTTGGACGGGCTGTTCGACCTGAGCGATATCTCCCTCCCCTAGTAACATTCGAATGGCGAGTTGCCCCATGTCGAACATGGGGAGTTCGATTGTCGTGAGCGGCGGGTGGATTTGGGCAGCAAGTATTTCAACATTGTCGAAACCAATAATGGCGACGTCTTCTGGAATCCGCAGGTTGGATTTACGAACAGCGTCGTAAGCTCCCAATGCCATCATATCGTTAAAACAGAAGATGCCAGTCGGCGGATTACTCATCTGCAGCAGGGATAATACGCAGTCATACGTGCTGGTGGCGAGACCTTCAAAGGGTTCTTCGATGAAACGCACCAGTGCGTCATCAAAGGGGACGCCGTAATTGGCCAAAGCTTGTCGATAGCCCTCTAACCGGCCCAATGGTGCGGGTTCTCTAGCAGCTACATTTACAAACCCAATGCGCCGGTGAGCGTGTTCCAGCAGCGTTTCGGTAGCCAAGCGCCCGCCACCAATTTCGTCCGGCACAATGGATGGCAATGAACGATCATCTGCAAAGCAGTTGACCAGTATCACTGGTATATTTCCTGGAAATTGGGCACGGTTGATTGCGCGATGATACATCGTAGCGTAGATGATGCCTTCGACCTGGTGATCGCGCATCATGTTTAATGCTCGCGTCTCAACTTGAGGGTCATCCCCTGTGTTCAGGAGAAATAAGAGCTTTTCGTGTTCCCAGGCTGCTTGCTGCGCACCAATGATCAAGTCATAGCTGAAAGCATTCTGTGCGACCTCATCCGTAAGAAACCCAATCAGTTGCGATTGGCCGGTACGCATATAGCGGGCAGCAGCATTTGGCCGAAAGTCGAGTTCTTCAATGACACTAAGCACTAATTCCCGCGTTGCCTTGGCAACGTTGGGGTTATCATTAAGTACTCGAGAGACTGTCCGTATTGAAACGCCGGCACGCTGAGCTACTTCCTTGATGGTTGCCATTGACCAAGAGCCTTTGGGAAGCGTCGTTTGCCATCGTTAGCAATTACATGCTAGCAGTTTTTGCCATCGTTGGCAAGAACTGATAACTCGTGTAAAGATCCGTGGGACAGATCGAGGGGTTAAAATGAAGGTGACTTTCAACGCCAAACAGGAGATCTGAAGGAGTCAAGATATGGCGAAGGAAGGCTCAGCAGAAGCCATCATCTGCGACATCAAGCGCGAGACGCGGCGCAAGTACTGCGCCGAAGAGAAGATCCGCATCGTAATCGAGGGGCCACATGGCGAGCAGACGATTACCGAACTGTGCCGGCGCGGAGTGATCGCCGAAAGCCTGTATTACAGCTGGACCAAGGAGTTCATGGAAGCGGGCGATATGGTACATAGCACAATTGACGATGCTGGTGCGTTGATCAACAAGGCAAAGGTGAGCTGATGTACAATCATTCAGACATACTCGGATCTGCGGAGTTTGTTGACTCGTCGCGATTGAATGGCACCGGTGTTGAAGGGCGACTACCGCTGACTGAAGATCTGCTTCGCGAAGCACCAAGCGGCGACTTGTTTGGCATGACGCAGAATGTCGCGATGGGCTGGCGTCCTGAGACGCTCGAACGCGACCATTACTGCATTGTCAGTACACAGGGCGGTCTGCGTGGTGACGATGGTACGCCATTGGCTTTAGGGTATCACACCGGACATTGGGAGGTCTCGCTGCTCGTCGAGCGTGCTGCCGAGACGATTCGTGGAAACGGTGGCATACCTTTTTCGGTGTACTGTTCCGATCCGTGTGACGGACGAACCCAAGGTACCACCGGCATGTTCGACAGCCTGCCTTACCGTAACGATGCGGCTCAAGTTATGCGGCGGCTCATCCGCTCGTTACCGACGCGAAAAGGGGTCATGGGTATTGGCACATGCGATAAAGGCCTGCCCGCGATCATGATGGCGCTGGCAGGTTCCGCTGAACTACCTGGCATAGTGGTCCCCGGCGGCGTGACTTTACCGACTCTAGGAGCCGAAGACGCAGGGACAATACAGACGATTGGTGCGCGATTTTCTCACGACCTGATCAGCCTCGATTATGCTGCGGAGATGGGTTGCCGGGCTTGTGGGTCGGCAGGGGGTGGGTGCCAATTTCTGGGCACAGCAGCGACCTCTCAGGTTGTTGCCGAAGCGCTGGGCATGGCGCTCCCCCACAGCGCGCTGGCTCCATCAGGTGAACCGATCTGGTTTGACATCGCGCATCGCTCCGCGCTGGCATTATTGCAGATGACGGCGCAAGGCATACAACTTCGCGACATCCTCACGCAACATGCGCTGGAGAACGCTATGCTGCTCCACGCAGCGTTTGGCGGCAGCACAAACTTGCTGCTGCATATCCCTGCCATCGCTCAAGCCGCCGGATTACCCGTGCCCACTGTACGCGATTGGCAAGCGGTCAACCGGGCCACGCCGCGTCTTGTTGACGCTCTGCCAAATGGACCGCGCAACCACCCCACAGTGCAGGTATACTTCGCCGGAGCAGTGCCCGAAGTAATGATGCAATTGCGTGATATGGGCCTTTTGCATCTTGACGTGATGACGGTGTCAGGGCAAACACTAGGCGAGAATATTGATTGGTGGGTACAGAGTGAACGTCGCCATGCGAGTCGCCAGCGACTCGCTGTGACAGGACAAATCGACCCCGATCACGTGATCATGAATGCAGACACAGCCCGGCAAAATGGATTGACCTGTACGATCATTTTCCCAACGGGCAATCTCGCGCCAGAAGGCGCATTAATCAAGGCAACAGCCATCGATCCCAGCGTAGTTGACAAAGACAATGTGTATCGACTGCGCGGCACAGCGCGCGTGTTCACCACAGAGCAAGCTGCCGTCGCTGCAGTGAAAGGGCGCAGCGATCCGGCGTTGAAACCAGGGGATGTACTTGTCCTGATTGGGAGCGGGCCTTTAGGAACAGGTATGGAAGAAACCTACCAAATCACTTCGGCGCTGAAACACTTACCCTGGGGCAAATACATTCCAATCCTGACCGATGGTCGTTTTAGCGGCGTGTCAACCGGCGCATGCATAGGGCACATCGGGCCCGAAGCGCTCGCAGGTGGTCCGATTGGCAAAGTGCGCGACCAGGACATGATCGATGTTGTGATTGACCGGAACACACTTGAGGGGAGCATCAACCTGGTAGGCACAGGTGGGCAAGAGCTGTCTCCGATCGAGGCAAAGAACCTGATTGAACAACGTGCCTCGCATCCCGATCTCGCATCTCATCCGGCGTTGCCCGAGGATTCCCGCTTATGGGCAACTTTACAGCAGGTTAGCGGCGGCATTTGGCAGGGCTGCACGTATGACGTGCGCCGCATCACAGCAGTGATCGAAGCCGGATTAGCCGCACTCGCTCAGTCCGACAACAGTTCACCTCAGATACCCTCTTGACTGCACGTCTTCAGCATTTTTAAAATACGTCATAAGCCCAAAAGAACCGGGAGGTTGTTCACCAATTTGGCCACACACACTTCTTTTGCGAACGTCTTTTGGCATCTCTGATTGGCTTTGAAGACGTACGACAATTCGCTTATACTTCCTTTCGCTCAAGTGGAGACTTATGCCTGGCTTGTCCTGCATATCTTTTAGGGCTATGTGTCACATCCCTGCGCTAACGCGCCGAACCGCAGGATTCGCGTACGATGAGTTCGCTATAGACCATGCTTTTGTACGCGGTCGGGTCCTCACCCATGATGATGCGATTGAGCTTTTGCATTGCCAGCATCCCGATTTCGTATTTTGGAATATGGACCGTCGTGAGCGGAGGGCGCGTAAACTGGCTTTCCCTTGTATTGTCAATACTCCCAATCGCGATGTCATCCGGGATACCCAACCCCGCTTCCCGAATAGCATCCATGGCGCCGATAGCGGTCTTATCACTGATGGCAATCACCGCCGTTGGTCGGCGGCCCAACGCCAGAATCTCCTGCATCTGCACATAACCCTTGATTGGATGACCAGACATTGGTTCTGGCATCCACTCTGAGGGGAAAAGCAAGTGTTCTTCGGCCATCGCGGCCATACATCCCCGCAGACGATCCACCAGGCTGCTGTATTTGGCTGGGCCCTTCAACACTCGCAATGTCGCGGTGCCCCAGATTCAGGATGTGCCGCGTGATCTGGTACCCTGCCATGAAGTTATCGCCCAGCACACATGGAAAACCATGGTCAGCAATATAACTCTCTATCAGCACGATTGGTATATCCAGCGCCGTCAGTTGCAGCACGGTTTGGACGGGCAGGTCACCATCATTGGCGACAACGACCCCGCGAACGTCATTAATCAGCCCATTAAGGTCAAAATTCCGTTTGTTCCGATCAAAAACCGAGAGGACCACGCGCATACCCAGACGTTCAGCTTCCGACTGGACCCCCCGAATCACGTCACCGTAAAACACGTCGCTGATCGCCGGAATCGATGACTGCTCCATCAATAGCCCCACTGTATCCAGCCGTGAACTGCTGATGGACTTGCGTGGCTTATAGTCCAGGTCGTTGATGGCCGACCAGACCTTCTCCACGGTAGAGGGCGAGATCCCAGGCTTTTCATGGATGACCATCCAAACAGTCGTTACCGACACATTCGCCGCCGAGGCGATGTCGCGCATATTCGCTTTTGATTTACTCATTGTCTTTTCCGCACCACATTTGTTCACTAAACAAATCTTGATTTCATTTTACAGTTACTTGACGGATATGACCATATTTCTGCCATGAACGTCAAGGGTTCAGGATACTCAGAACCATTCTGATGCAGACAACCTCTTTGACAAGCCTTCCAGAACATCATAAAATGAAATTGAGAGGTGCCGCTTCTTACCCACACACTGGGATCAAATGCTGTGGATCGGTATATTCGCTGAATAATATCGGTATTTGTTTAGTGAACAACTGCATGGAGTATTGCTGGAAGCCTGTCCGTCAACCCCTATATTACCCTATCCCTATACGGAGGAAAAGGCATGAAAAAGTATATATTAACGAGACGCCAGTTCTTAAAGCAGGCGGCCGCATTTACTGCGGCAACCACCCTTCCCGTTGAAGGGCTGGGGCTTAAGCCAGGAACCCTCCTGGCCGCCCCTGGACGACAGGAAGTTGCACCTGGCGTGCCCAGGGCGGAGTGTCTGATCCTGGAGAACCCGAACGGGACTGTGCAACCGGCAGATGACTTCAACCGCTGGCGGAGCGGCTTCGGCGCCTTCTGGATCTGCGGCCTCCAGCAACTGGCCCTGGATGCGCTGTGGTACATCGACCCGGATGCGGGAATTGACGGCGTATGGGACAACGCCCTGGCAGCCGAGCCGCCGATCTACAATGACGACTTCACCCAGATGACCGTTAAGCTTCGCCAGGGCATCTACTGGAGCGATGGTGTCGAGTTCACAGCCGATGACCTGTACTATACCGTTGATCTCATAAAGAACACACCTGGATTGGCGAATCAGGGTCTGTTCGACGGCAGTATCGACCATATGGAACAGCCCGACAGGGACACCGTTATCTTCTACCTGAAGGCTCCTAACTCGCGCTTCCACGCTGCCTTCACCGTGCGCTGGAGCGCCCAGTACATTATGCCCAAACACATCTTCGAACAGGTAGATGACCCGGTGGCGTTCACATTCTTTCCGCCAGTCAGCCTGGGTGCCTACACGCTCAGAGATTTCGATCCGAATGGACAATGGTACCTGTGGGAGCGTCGCGAAGACTGGCAACGGACCTCGGTCGCCCGCCTTGGCGACGTGGATGTCAAGTACGCCATGTACATTGATCCGGGCCCAAGTGACAAGCGCGTTATCGCCCAGATCTCGCACGAACTGGATGTGATCCACGACATCACTCCCGAGGCCCGCATCACCCTGGCCAAGCAAAACCCGACCTCGGTTGGCTGGTTCCCTTCGTTCCCCTGGGCTCATCCGGATCCCACCCTGCCGGCGGTCATTTACAACAACGAAATACCCGGGCTGGACAAGCGGGAAGTGCGCTGGGCGTTGACCCTGGCGATCGATATCGTCCAGGTCGCCCTGGCCTCCTATAAAGGCGCGGCAACCATCTCCGCCATTCACGTCCCGCCGACCGGTTTGTACCCCCAGTACTATCACCAGCCGCTGGAAGCCTGGTTGAATGACTTCACCCTTAAGGTGGGTGGACAGGACTACAAGCCTTACGATCCAACCGCCGCCCAACGGATTGCCGATGAGGCCCGCAAGTCTCTGGGCGACCTGGTGCCAACCGATCCCGAAATTCTCAAAAAGTATATTGGGGCCGGTTGGTGGAAACACGATCTCGACGCTGCTGAACAGCTCATGCTCGACGCCGGCATGCAGAAGAAAGGCGGCAAGTGGGCCTTACCCGATGGCTCGGCCTTCAAGGTGCCGGTGATGAGCTTGGGTGAATCAAACCCAACCATGAACCGGGCGGCTGCCATGGTTGTCGAGAACTGGGATGCATTCGGCATCGACACCAGCCTCGACGCGCAGGCTAACCCCTGGCCCATCTTGGATGCTGGTGAGTACACCGCCATGTTGGCATGGAATATCGAGACCTGGGGTGGTCATCCCGACCTGTTCTTCTTCCTGAATACCTGGCACTCAAAGTACTACGTGCCGAGCGGCCAACCCGATGTTGGTAGGAACGACATGCGCTGGAAGAACCCCGAACTGGACCGGATCATTGAAGAAATCGAGAAGATCTCCTTCGATGATCCGAGGGGTGTCGAGCTGGGACAGGAGTTCTGCAAGCTCGCCGTCCAGGAGATGCCAATTACCCCGCTCATGGCGTACAATGTCTTCACGACGATGGACACCACCTACTTCACCGGGTATCCATCGATCGATGATCCCTATACGGATCCGGTACCGAACTGGGGCAATACCAAGTATATGTTCGTCAAAATCAAGCCCAAGACGATGTAACCTCGCCACGGCGAGGATCGCGCCGACCATTGGGTTGGCACAAAGGAACTGAATGCGTTAAATCGAGGCAAGCCAGCAGTCTCATCGTATTACTCCTCCACTGCGGTTGTCTTTACCGGCGGTCGCGGTGGAGTTTTTTTCGTAAAGGAGATGACCCCAATGCGAAAATTCTTCCTTCGGTATTTGATTCCGCGATTCATTCAATACCTGACGATCATTTTTGTCGGGATCACGGTCACTTACATTATTCCCAGGCTCGCTCCCACTGACCCGGTAGAAGCCCAGATATCCATGATGACAGCGAGGGGGAGCTCCCTCGACCCGCAATCTGTTGAAGCAATGCGCACTGCCCTGAAAGATCTGTACGGGCTGTCAGGCAGTCCGATCCAGCAGTATTTCACGTTTTGGGGCCGCTTGTTCCGGGGCGACCTTGGCCCTTCGCTCAGTAATTTCCCGACCCCGGTATCCAAGATGCTTGGGCAGGCCATGCCGTACACCCTCAGGCTGTTGATCCCCGCGGTGATTATTTCGTTTATTATTTGGCAACCTTTTCGGGGCCATGTCCAGCTACTATCCTGAAAACATAGGATTGAACGTGATCGAAGTGCTGGGCCAGGCGATCCGATCGATTCCGTACTACATCGTAGCCATTGTGCTGCTGGTGGTGTTTTCGTATTTCATCCCAATCTTTCCATTCAGTGGGGCCTACCCGATCGGGACTCGTCCTGATTGGTCACTCCCTTGCGTTTATCCAGACCTACCTCGAGCATGCCGTGCTCCCGGTCGCCACCCTGGTGCTGGTTGGGTTTGGAGGCTGGTTTGTCGGCATGAAATCCCTCACCTCCAATATTATCTCTGAAGACTATGTGGTGTATGCCGAAACCGCCGGATTGAAGAAGAAGAAGATCCTCGTCCAGTACATTATGCGCACGGCCATGCTGCCACAGCTCACCGCGACTGGCGATGTCGCTCGGAACGGTCTTCAGTGGCGCCCTCATCATGGAAGTCGTTTTTGGTTACCCCGGGATTGGTAGTCTGGCCATAAGAGCAATCTACAGTAACGATTACTCGATGATCATGGGCATCACCATCTATTCGATCATCGGGGTTGCTACTGCTGTTTTCATTGATGGATTTACTCTACCCGCTGTTCGACCCGCGGGTGCGCTACCAATAGGAGAGGAACGATGCTCAAAGTTTGCGCGATCTCCTCAGATATGATGGCCGCTTCCGTCTCGCGATTATTCTCCTGGGAGGCGTGGTGGTGATGATTTTCCTGTCCTATCGACTCCCCCTATGATCCGGCCAAGACCTTTGTGGTGCCGTGGGACCTGCCGCCGTCGCGTGAACATCTTTTCGGCACCACTTCCCGGGGGCAGGACCTCTTCTGGTGGTTGACCTTTGCCGTGCGCAATTCACTTTACCTGGGCGTGGTGACCGCGATTATCTCGCGTGTGATTTCTATCCTGGTCGGTCTGACCGCCGGGTACCGGGGCGGATGGCTCGACAAGGTATTGATGGCGATCAGCGACACCTTCGTGATTTTGCCCCTGCTCCCCATCCTGATTCTGCTGAGCTTCTTGCTGCGCGATAAGCATGAATCTGCTTTACCCTGGCGATTATCCTGGGGCTTTTCGGCTGGTCGTTTGACGCCCGCCTGATTCGCTCGCAGGTGCTGAGCTTGAGGGAACGCGCGTTCACACGCACGGCGGTTTATTCCGGAACCGGCGGATTTTGGATCACGATCCGCGAGCACCTTCCCTTTCGTGCTGCCGATCGTGTTTGCCACGACCCTCAACAATATCCTGTGGTCCATTGGAATGGAAGTCACGTTGAGCATTCTTGGGCTTTCAGATTTGACCACCCCTACGCTTGGAACCGCCCTCTTTTGGGCTAACCAGCACGGGGCATTGGTGGCGGGGGTGTGGTGGTGGATCACCGCCCCGGCGATGGTGACGGTAGTCCTGATCGTCGGCCTGTACTTGTTCTTCACGAGCATCAACGAGTACATCGATCCGCGAACCCGCTTGCGCTTGATCGGAGGATAACCTGTGACCCTATTGAGCGTACAAAACCTCCGTGCGTATTACCGGACTGAAGCCTATGGAATCTCCCGGACCGTACGGGCTGTTGACGGGGTTTCTTTTGATCTCTTTCCGAATGAGATTTATGGCGTGGCAGGCGAGTCGAGCTGCGGCAAAACCACCCTGATCAAAGTGATCTCGGGAAATATCAAACCTCCATTAAAGGCTTTTGAGGGAAGCGTCAACTACAACTTTGGTGACTACAAAGTTGACATGCTGAAGATATCGCAGGATGAACTCCGCCGGAACGTCCGCTGGAAGGAAATCTCGTATGTGATGCAGGGCTCGATGAGCGTCCTCAACCCGGTGCGCAAGGTGATTAAGACCTTCCAGGATATTGTTGATACGCACGAGCGCATTACGGATAAACAGAAATTCCTTGAACAAACGCGCACCCATGTCAACCAACTAGGACTTCCGACCGATGTGCTCAACGCTTATCCGCACCAGCTTTCTGGTGGCATGCGCCAGCGGGTGGCCATCGCCCTGGCGACTGTATTCCAGCCCGCATTGATTATAGCGGACGAACCCACCACTGCCCTGGATGTAGTCGTGCAGCGCGGTGTCCTGCAAATGATCAAGGATATCCAAGCCAGGAGCAGCAATACGGTGCTCCTGGTAACCCATGATATGGCAGTGCATGCTAACGTGGCGGATCGCGTGATGATCATGTACGCGGGCCGGATTGCCGAAGAAGCGCCCACTGAGAGTATCTTCAATGCGCCGCTTCACCCCTACACCCAGCATCTGATTAACTCGCTGCCGGTGATCGGCGTAAAATCGACTAGAGCGAGTCTGAAAGGCACACCGCCAAACCTTGCCGACCCTCCAAGCGGCTGCCGGTTCCACACCCGATGCCCTTATGTGACGGATGAGTGTCGGACTGTGATGCCTGATTTGGTCACGGTTAAAGAACGTCATCGCGTGGCCTGCCATCTGGTCAAGGGGGGCTCTCTATGAGCGCAAACGGAAAACTGCTGGATGTCCAACATGTGACGGTCGAATTTCATATTGGTGGATTGCTGGGGGGCACCCTGCTCACGGCGGTTAATGATGTTTCCTTCTCCCTGGACAGTGACAAGCCAGAGATATTAACCCTCGCCGGTGAAAGCGGCAGTGGCAAAACCACGCTCTCCCGCTTGCTGCTTCGCGATCTTGAACCAACAAGGGGCAAAGTGCTGTTTGAAGGTCGCGATCTGTCCACTATCCGCAGACGATCCGAGTTCAAGGAGTTTATGAAGAAAGTTCAACCGGTTTTCCAGAACCCGTTCGAGACCTTCAGCCCCTTGCGGCGGGTAGAGGCGTACCTGTTCGATACGGCCAGGAACTTTGGGATGGCGTCAAACGGCCGGGATGCGGCCAGGATTGTAGATGATGCTCTTCGCAACGTTGGGTTATCGCTGGATGAAGTGAGGCAGCGCTATCCGCACGAACTTTCCGGCGGTCAGATCCAACGCGTGTCGGTGGCGCGGGCGCTGATCTCAAAGCCCAAGCTGATCCTCGCCGACGAGCCCGTCTCGATGGTCGACGCATCTCTGCGCATGGAGATCGTGAACCTGTTCCAAAAGCTACGAGACGAACAAAAAGTGAGCGTCGTTTACATCACGCATGACCTGGCGACTGCTTACTACATCAGTGACCGGATTGGAATCATGCTGCGTGGCTACATTGTTGAATCGGGACCGGTTGAGGATGTCTTGGAACGGCCCGCCCATCCGTATACGCAGCTGTTGAAGGAATTGGTTCCCGAGCCCGCCCCCGAGCAACGCGAATCCTGGGCAAAGCATATTGCGCTTGGGACAACCGAAGTCAAGGAATATGGGAGAATCGGGTGCAAATTTGCGGGCCGTTGCCCCCGAGTGATGGACATCTGCCGCAAGGCTGATCCTCCAGATGTGCAGGTTGGACAACAAACGGTGAAGTGTTACTTGTATTCGGGACAAGACGAGAAAGCTGCGACTGGTGAACAATCTTGATCTCCAGTCACCAGACATAGTCAGTACTGCTGACTATTCCGTTTATCATTTTGTTCCTGTCGTCTCGTCGTCATGTCTTGGAAGGCATCGTCACTACAGGCACAGGGATGAAGTAGACTTTCGGCTAGGTTAGCGCATGACATGCACAGCTAATTTTTGATTGCGGATGCTGTTGTGCCATCGTGCGGCCCCAGAACACTTCTTACCGGCAGAATGCATTTATCATGAAAGTACCCTGATTATGGCACAGGCTACCATTTACTTTGATACGAATCGGATTATCAGCGCCATTTCGCCGTTGCTCTTCAGCGGGTTTGCGGAGCATATGGGACGGTGCATTTATGAAGGCATCTACGATCCGGCGTCGCCCCATGCCGATGAACACGGCTTGCGCCGGGACGTGCTGGCTGCCCTGCGGGACCTGAACCTGCGATCTATTCGCTATCCCGGCGGCAATTTCCTCAGTGGGTACTACTGGGAAGACGGCATCGGTCCAAAGAACGAGCGCCCACGCCGTCGTGACCTCGCCTGGCACTCCATCGAATCCAACCAGTTTGGCACGGATGAGTTTCTGCAATTCTGCCGGGAGCTGAATGCCGAGCCGATGATGGGTGTCAACATGGGGACTGGCACCATTCAGGATGCCGCCAACCTTGTCGAATACTGCAACGGGCCGGTTGGCACACGCTATGGAGATTTGCGCGCCCGCAATGGTCACGCCGATCCCTACAGCGTGAAATACTGGTGTGTCGGAAACGAAATGGATGGTCCTTGGCAAATAGGGCATCTAGACGCGGTGGAATATGGGAAGAAAGCCTGCGAAGCCGCCAAAATGATGCACTGGCATGATCCATCGACCGAACTCGTTCTCTGCGGATCCTCCAGCTGTGAAATGCCGACCTACCCCGAATGGGATCGTACTGTCTTGGAACTCTGCTGGGACCAGGTGAATTACCATTCGATGCATTACTACGCCGGGAATTGGGATAGCGATACCGACAGCTACCTGGCATTGAGTGGCGAACTGGAAAGCTTCGTCGATACCCTGACCGGCGTACTGCGGTACGTAAAGGCCAAGCATCGCTCAAAGCACGATGTGTATCTGTCCTGGGATGAATGGAATGTGTGGTACAAGAATCGCAGCGGCGATGGTCAGTGGACGGAAGCGCCCCACCTCAGCGAGGAAGTCTATAACCTCGAAGATGCGTTGGTTGTGGCGCAGTGGCTGAATGTGTTCCTGCGCAAATCGGACGTCCTGAAGATTGCTTGCATCGCCCAGATTGTCAACGCCATTTCCCCGATCACGACCTGTTGTGATTCGCTTCTCAAACACACGACTTATTATCCGCTGCTGCTCTTCAGCAAACTGGCAAGCGGGACCGCACTGGACGTCAATGTGAAGTCTCCGACCTACGAAACAAAGAAGTTTGGCGAAATGCCCCTGCTGGATGTGTCATCGTCTTATGATGAAGAGAACGACATCAGGCAATATTCATTGTCAATCGCAGCCAAACGGCGAGCATCACCGCGGCATTGCATTGGCAGGACCGTACTCCTGAAGCCATACGCCCAGCGTACCAGCTGTCAGGCACCGATCCAAAGGCATTCAACAGCTTTGAGAATCCCGATCGGGTCGTACCAACCCAGATTGCCGCTCCCAAACTGGATGGGCCGAGCGCAGTACTTGAGCTTCCGCCGCTTTCTTTTACTGCCCTTGAAGTGAAGCTTTAGTTAGAACGCGGGAAGAGCGCTCCTATAGAGACGATTTCGACAGCCATTCGATGTAGCGCACCTGTTGTTTTTTGATAGGCGTAACGGTGCATGCCTACCAAATTCGGGTAGTATCCCAAAACACGGAGTATATGATGAAATACCGTAATCCTGTGATCCCCGGGTTTTATCCTGATCCCAGCGTGTGCCGCGTGGGTGCCGATTTCTACCTTGTTACCAGTACATTTGAATATTTTCCTGGCGTGCCGGTGTTCAAAAGCGGCGACCTGGTGCATTGGGAGCAAATTGGCCACTGCTTGACGCGCCCGGAACAACTGCCGCTGAATGGGGCACGGAGTTCGGGCGGCATTTACGCTCCGACGATCCGCCATCATAATGGCCGGTTTTATATGGTGACGACCAATGTGACCGATAACGGGCACTTTTTCGTCTGGACAGACGATCCGGCGGGCGAATGGTCGGAACCCATCTGGGTGACGTTTGGCGACACGCCGGGTTTCAACAGCTCGATTGATTCATCTCTGTTCTTCGACGATGATGGTAAGGTTTATTTCCAATGCAATCATCTTCAAGAAGGCATCTTCCAGTTTGAAATCGACATTGACACCGGCGAGCACCGGAGCGAAACGCGCCACCTCTGGAAAGGAACCGGCGGTAGTTGGCCGGAGGCCCCCCACCTGTACAAGATCGATGGTCGCTACTACCTGTTAATCGCGGAGGGCGGTACGCATACCGGGCATATGGTGACAATTGCGCGGGGCGACACGCCCTGGGGACCGTTTGAATCGTGCCCGCGTAACCCCATTCTGACTCATCGCAGCCGCTACCACAGGATTCAGGCCACCGGTCACGCCGAACTCTTCCAGGCAGAGGATGGCAGCTGGTGGTTGGTCTGTCTGGCGATTCGGTGGCCCGATACATTCAACTATATTCCACGCACCCATCACCTGGGGCGCGAGACGTTCCTGGCTCCTGTGACATGGGACGATGGCTGGCCGGTGGTGGGAAACGGTGGACGTATAGAACTGGAAATGGCTGTCGATCATCTGCCTGGGAATCCGGCAGAGGTGGATCAAACCCCGAACACCACCTTCGATGATTTTAGGCTGCCAGAACTACCATTGTATTGGAACTTCCTGCGAAATCCGCATGCCGAGGATTGGTCCCTGACCGAGAAGCCGGGCACATTGACCCTGCATGGCTCGGCGGTGACGTTGGACGACGTAGCTTCACCGGCGTTCATTGGCCGCCGACAGCAGCATTTTGACTGCGTGGTATCGACGACGATCGATTTTGGCCCGGCACGAGAGAACGAAGAGGCCGGCCTCACGGTCCTGATGAACGAGCGCCATCATTATGAGATCGCCATTACCCGGCGCGACGGGCAGCGCAGCGTAATATTCCGGCAGCGAATCGGGCCATTGTTGCAGGCCGAGCTGGCTTGTGAGCCAATCGGGGATGGGCCGGTCACATTGGTGGTTGAAGCCTCTGCACTAACTTACAACTTCAAATACGCCGCCGCAGACGGCATACTTCGCGAACTGGGGGCCGGCACGGCGCACCATCTATCTACCGAGGTAGCAGGCGGCTTCACCGGCGTGTACTTTGGGATGTATGCTACCGGTAACGGCCAGCGCAGCACCACCCCGGCGCACTTCGATTGCTTTGAGTACCGACCTGTGTAGCCGTCAGCAACAAAAACCGCCCTGCGAGTGCCAAACACAGTTGTGGGGGTCGTATATAGAAGCGAGCAATGCACAAGACTGACAAGGTCGATACGTTCGATGTAGGCATTCTGGGCCGTTGTCGCTACGAATGGCGCGCGGATAGCCGCGTCCAGCGACCACCTGATCAAGCACGTGGATGACCCGCCCCAGAACAAGATCACCATTAGCCCCATGCCGATCATCCATGCCCAGCTAAATCCGTGATACGGATTCCACATCGTGTTCGGACCGGGCTCAAGAACAATCGACCCACTCACCGAATCGATTCTTCAATGCCGTCTGCCCTTGAGGGCCACGTACTTGCATCGCGCAAGCACATCGTGTCAATCGAGATACACCATGACTCTCATGGACTGATCACCCACCGCCTCAATCGCGTGATAGGCGTCCAGAAAATTCTCAAAGGCAAAATCGCCCACAGCAACGCCCCGAACGTCTTGCCCCACAGCAGCGACGATCCCGGCGATTTCGTGCCCCTGGACCACGGGATAACTTGTATAGGGATGTTTGCCATGGAAGACGTGAATGTCTGATCCGCAGATCCCAATGCGCCGGGTCTGCATCAGGACCTCGTTGTCCTTGGGAGACGGCTTCTCCACCTCTCGAAACTCAATACTGCCGGGCGCAGTCATCACAGCCTGTCTCATCTTAACCTCCGTCGACAATTTCGCTAAAGATATCGTCTCTAGCAGTCAAAGACACAGTGATGAATCACAACACAACCCTTTAGGCCAAGACCCCTGTCATGAATGCGTCCGCTCTCACGGCAACCTACGATCCACTCGACCCCAAACCTGGCTCACAGTTGGACCGACGATTTCACATCGACGCCTAACATCCGGCACAATTTTACAATCGTGAAGCGATTGCGTAGATTGTGGCCGTACAGCAGCCCTGGATACACATATCGCTCTTCCACTCCGAGCGACTTCCAACCAACATGCGCCTGAGCCCGGCTCAAAATCGCCTTGATTTCCGCTGCAGAGGGTACCGTGTTGGCAACTTCCTGAATAGCTTGCCAGTTCTCCAATACCTGCGCCTGAAGCTGGCGATAAGCCGCTGGCGTCATCTCAAGAAACGGAGCCTGTATCCGAATGACATCGTCCGCCGCCGTCCCATAGACCCGCGTGATCTCTTCGATTTCCGCAGCAGCATCGGGAAGCGGAGTCGCCTCAAGCATACCGGCGGCCTGCTCGCGACTCAACCCGCGCACCTTCTCGTACAACTGCGCGATCAATATCGCCGCGTAACCCACCTTCGCTCCATGCAGAATCGCCGGTTTCGAATCGCGGAGCAATTGCAGTTCCCAAAAATGCGAACAATGATGCTCGGACCCGGAAGCAGGCCGCGAATCGCCGAAATCCAGCATACACAGGCCCGACTCGATCAGTGCCTCGATCAGCTTGCGCATCCCCTGTTCGGAACCACTGACGATGTCGTCAGTAGCCTGGATGCAAATGTCCAGCGCGTCGCGCGTTCGCTCTTCAATGGCGGGATCGAAGGGCTCTTTCCACAACAGGTGACCCAACTTCCAATCCGCGAGGCTGGTGGCCTTACCGACCATGTCGCCAAAACCCGCCGCACTCATTTCGGACGGCGCATCGGCCAACGTTTGCAAGTCGGCAAACACCGCGACCGGACCATGTGCACGATAGGTCTCCTTCACCCCGCCCACAACCAGCGGCGCCCCCGTAGATAGAAAGCCGTCCACCGAGGCCGCCGTCGGCACCGAAATGAACGCATTCCGGGTCCGCGAGCTGATGAAGCGAGTGATGTCGGTCAGCGTGCCGCTGCCCACCGCGATAAACGTCTGCTCGGCGACCGGTGTCTGAATCAGGGCTTGCGTGAGATATTTCTCATCGGCGATGACCTCGTCCCCTGTCAGGACGATGGTGGTCACGGTCAGCCCGGCGTCCTTGAGCATCGCCTCAACGCGGCTTCCCATCGCGGCATACGTATTGTCATCCGCAATGATCGTAAACCGCTGTAACGGCAGCGCCTGACAGAAATCGAGCAAGTGTTGCAGCGCATCTCTTCCGACGTAGATCGTGACATCGTGCCTCATGCGATTATTCCTTTGCCCCTATGGACAGGTTGTTGAAACTCTATCCAAGACAGAATAACAAACTTCGAAGCGACAAATCACAGGTCGCTATTCTGTCTTGGGAAACGTCACAATGCTGGATTTCTACGTAACGTGGTCAACCTCACGCCAACCCGACGCGCGCGGCTCCTTCTCGCAAGAATTTCAACCCTTCCGCCGCCAGGACCGCAGGCGGATTGTTAGGCGGACGCCACAAACACGTCGCCGCGATCAGGTCTTTGTTAATGGCTGCAAAGGATTCGAGAACCAGCGGCCCTTGATACTTGGCATCGGCCAATCCCTGGAATACTTGGTCCCAATTCACCGTGCCCGTCCCTACCAATCCGCGATGGCTTTCGCTCATATGAATATAGCCCAACGTCGCGGCGGTGTTGACGATCGGTTTGTAGAACCCTTCTTCCTCGATATTCATGTGATAGGTGTCAGCGTGCAGTTGGATGTTGTCCGCGCCCAGCGCGTGGACAGCCATAATGGTGTCCTGGGCATCTTCCAGGGTATTATACATATAGGTTTCGTAGCGGTTGCAGACTTCCAGACCCAGGGTGATACCCCGCTTCTGGGCCTCCTCGGCCACTTCGGCCAAGGTCTCAGTCACGACGCGCCGCTCATCCGCCGTAGGGGGCAGACCTGTCAGCAGCCCGTGCGCATAGCCGATGCAGCCACAAAGATATGTGCCGCCAATCGCTTCCAATTTATCCAGAGCCGTGAACAGAAACCGTTTGGCTTTTTCCGGCTCTGCCGGCATATGAGAATCGCGGGGCAGAACCAGCGATGCAACCGCCTCAATCCCGGCCTCTTTCAACGCCTTCTTATGGGCAGGGGCATCAAATTCGGCGGGTCTGAGCAATGGAATTTCAATGAAATCAAAACCTGTCTGTGCTGCCCATGCGATCACCTGGTTGCCCGTTTCGGTTGTCCAGTCGGGAACCCACACAAAAGCATGTGCTCCATACTTAGGCATTCTATCCTCCCATCAAGATTGTTTTGGATAAATCTGTTCGGAAAACACTTTTTCGGATTTCAACGCAGGTCTGCTAATCAGAGTTCACCATCAGCCCGCGCAGCTCCCCGATATTCTCTAAAATATGATCGGGCGGACGCTCCATACGGGCCACATCGGCGCGCGTCGAAGCCCCGGTTAGCACCACGGCGGTCTGCATCCCCGCTTGCTGACCCATGAACATGTCGGTTTCGAGCCGGTCGCCCATCATCAGGCAGCGCGCCGCCGGGACCTGCAAACGGTCGAGCGCCACCTGCATGATCAGCGGGGACGGCTTGCCCGCTAACAACTCCAATGTGCGGCCTGAGATATGCTCGAGGTAGGCGATGATTGCCCCGGCGTCTGGAATGCCACCGCCCGGCATAGGGCAGGTTTTGTCGGCGTTGGTAGCGAAGAAGCGCGCCCCTTGGATCAAGGCTTGATAGGCCGTGTTGAGCTTGCGGTAGTCCAGCGTGCGATCAAACGCGACGATGACCGCGTCTATGCCCGCCGGATCGATTACCTGCTTGGGGTCCTGCTCCATGAACTCGTCCACAATATGCAAGCCATGATCACGCAGTTCCGCGATGAGCGCTTGCTCACCGATCACATAATAACGTAAGTCTGGATGGTGGGCGGCCAGGTGATAGCCCAGCACGAAGCCCGACGTGATCACGTCGTCTTCGGTCGCCGGTATCCCCAGACGGGTCAGCTTTTCGGCATATGCGGTGCGCGGCTGGAGCGGTTTGTTGCTGACGAACAACACATGCTTGCCGTGTTCGCGCAAAAAAGCAAGGGTGTCCACTGCGCCGGGCAGCGCTTTCTCGCCGAGATAGACTGTACCATCAAGATCGAAGATGAAACCGTCAACTGCAAGTCCCATAGGTCCCTTGTTTTCGCATGGTGTTGCCAGCGCGTTGGTTTCTATTTGCAACACGGGTCATAGACGGCAAGTGCATGATAAGAAACGCCTGCTGGCAGAACTGCACAATGTTGCAGGAATCACCCTGGGAACACCATGCCCCCAGGGTGATAGCTTTCCGAGGCATCCCATTTTGATTTAGTAGAAGATGATTCCCCCGCACACGTTGAGCGACTGGCCCGTGATGTACGCCGAATCCTCGGAGGCGAAAAAGGCCACAGAGCCCACTACATCCTCGGGCTCACCCAGCCGCTTAAGAGCAGTGGCTTTTGTCCAGCGATCAATGTTCTCTTGTGTGCCGAGGTTATTGCGGCCCATTTCTGTCAGGATGATCCCTGGGCAGACCGCGTTAACGGTAATGCCATATTCGCCGAGTTCCATCGCCAAAACGCGCGTGAATTCGATGGTCGCCGCTTTGGAAGCACAGTAGTGCGCCTGACCGGGCGCGCCTTGTTTGCCGCCGATGGATGAAATATGAATGATCCGACCGGAATGGCGGGCCTTCATATGTGGAATGAGCGCCTGTGTCACCAAAAAAGTACCCTTGGCATTCACGTTAAAGACTTTGTCCCAACTCTCTTCGGGAAGGTCCTCGACCAAACTCACACTCAGCACGCCAGCATTGTTGACCAGCACATCGATCTGACCCATGCCCGCTATGGCTTTATCAACCATCGCATGGACCTGCTGCTTGGAGCTGATGTCCGCCAACAGCGCCAATGCACGCCGACCTTTGTCCTGAATTTGTTTGGCGACATCGTTTAGAGCGGCTTGGTCGGAGGGCAAATCGTTGATTACCAGATCGTAACCGCGATCCGCCATGCCCAGAGCGATCGCGCGGCCAATCCCTTTTGCCGCGCCAGTCACCAAAACCACCTCACCCATCGTAGAACCTCCTGAGTTCGAAGATTGACCGCCAGTTCGATACCGGCAAACTCAACTCACCGTCCAATATCGTCGCGATGTCGTCTCAAAACTTAACAAAACTGCCGGGACAGACGCGCGACATCTCAAAGCCTACTCTTTGACTGCTCCCATTGTTAGGCCAGCAACAATATATCGTTGAGTCAGGAACGTGAGAATCACTATCGGCACAATTTGAACGACCGCTCCCGCGGCCATCTGCTCCCATACGATATTGGTCTGGCCCACAAATGTAGTCAGGACAACCGTAAAGGTTTTGGCGTTGCTGCTGGTCAAAAAGATAGCCAGCAGAAGCTCGTTCCAGCAGAACAGAGCCGTGAAGATCGCCACTGTCGACAGCCCACCGATAGAAAGCGGGACCGCAATCCGGACGAGAACCTGGGGCCAAGAACATCCATCCACGAGAGCCGCTTCGAAAATCTCCCCAGGGAGTTGCCTGAGAAACGTGCTGGCCATCCAGATCGCAAACGGTAGGTTGAAACCGATGTAAACGAGTATCAAGCCCAAACGCGTGTCATACAACCCGATCTCTCGGATCCCAAGATAAAGCGGGATTGCCGCCGCAATAGGTGGCATCATGCGCGTGCTAAGAATCCAGAGTTCGAGATTTTGCTTGCGTTTGAAGGAGAACACGGCCAGCGCAAAAGCCGCCGGAACTGCGATCAGCAGCACGCCCGCCGTACTCCCCACCGTGACGATAATGGAATTCTGCAAGTTCGGAAGACGTTTATCGAAAATCGCTTCGAAGTTTTTCAGGTTCAAGCTCGCGGGTACCCACACTGGCGGGTTTATCGTGAAGATCTCCAACCGGGTTTTGAAGCCGGTCATCAAAGTCCAGATCAACGGAGCAATGTTGATCAGAGTGAGCATAATAGCCAGCAAGACGAGGGCCGACTTTTTCAACCGTTTCCTAGTTAACATCGGTATCCTCCTCCCGCATGAAGTGATACAGGATATTGGTCAAAACGATGGCCATAACCAGGATTACAACGGCCGCTGCCGATCCATAGCCGACGTTAAAGTATCCAAACATCTCGCGGTACGCATACATGCTCACCACCTCGGTTGCGCTGCCGGGCCCCCCGCGTGTGGCCACATAGACAACATCGAACATCCTGAAATTATCTATGACGCGGAAAATCATGCCGATCAGAACCACATTGCGCAGATAAGGCACCTCGATGTGTCGAACGATTTGAAGGAGATTAGCGCCGTCGATAGCTGCCGCCTCGTACTGCTCACGCGGAATCGACATCAGCCCAGCCAGAATCAGCAGCATGAGGAAGGGACTCCACTGCCAAACGTTGACCATAATCAGCGATTTGAGCGCTGAATCGACCGAGGCAAACCAGGGATAAGGGGCCAGCCCCACTTGACGCAAAATGTAGTTGGCAATGCCCAGGGAAGGGCTGAGGATATAGGACCAGAGCAAGCCCGAAACCACCGGTGTCAGCATCATGGGGAGAATGAATATTGTTCGAATAATGTTGTTTCCCGGCACGTCGGAAATAGAGGAAAACAACCGGGCAACAAAGTAGGCAATCAACAGCTCGATCGCGATCGAGACGACAATAAGCACTAACGTATTTTGAATGGCCTTCTGAAACAGCTCGTCTCTAAACAGAGTGGCATAGTTATCCAGACCGACGAAGCCCTTCTGGTACGGTCGCGACAGGTTTTTGCGTGTAGTGCTGAGGTAAAGCGAGTATACAAAGGGATAGATCGACATAAATAACAGATAGATCACTGCAGGGGCCAAGAAAAGATTTCGGGTTCGCCGGTTCGCCATCCTATCAACCCCCGATTGTGGAACAAACAAGAAAGTGGGTGACTGGGATGATCCCCAGTCACCCGAGTTAGGTTATGCGATACTTACTGATTGACTACGTAACCAGCGTTCTTCAGCAGCGTGCCGACTTCTTCGTCCGCCGCTTTCATTGCTTCTTCGGGGGTCATATTGCCCACAATCGCTTCCGAGATGTAGTTACCGATAGTGGTAATGATCTCGCTTGATTCTGGGATACGCGGACGGCAATCTGCATAGGTGTAGGGAACAGATTCCTCGACGACAGGCACCCAGGGTTGGGCCGCCAACACGTCGGGGTCCTGCATGGCGGACATACGAGCAGGCGGGCCACCGGCCAAGATAAAATTCTTGAGGGTTTCCTGGCTGGTGAACCACTTGATATAGTCCCAGGCCATGTCTTTTTGCCCAGCAAACTTATTGATACCCATCAGCCAGCCACCCAACGGCGGCGAAGGCTCAGCACCCTCGGCGTGGGGGAACAACGCCGTCGCGAACTTGTCCGTGATAACCGACTGCTCAGGATTGGCGAAACCAGGCGTGCGAACTGTCCAGGCGGTAATTTCGGCCACCTGACCAGTAGCGAACAGCGTAGCGCGCTCGTCCCAGGCCACGTTCTCTGCGCCGACCGGCTCGTATTTCATCATGTCGACGAAGAACTGCACAACAGCAACACTTTCGGGCGAGTCCAACAGCGGAGTCATGTCAGCATACGCGTCGGGCGAGCCAGGATATGTGCTCTCAAATGGTTTTCCGCCAAAGGCATAGATGTACTCGAAGTAAGCCTGGCCTACCCCGGAACCACGCTGGTTGTTCAACACAGCGCCGTACATCCCATCCTTGGTCAACGCCGCTGCCGCCGCTTTGAAATCGTCGACGGTCTGGGGCGGTTGGAGGCCGGCTGCTTCGAAGAGGTCAGTACGGTAGTGGGTCATCGCGATATACGGACCAAAGGGGATACCGACGATCTGGCCTTTCCACTGAACTACTTCTCTGAAGGACGGCATGAAGTCGTCCCAGGCGATGATCGCGGGGTCGGTTGCGTCGATATAGGGGGTCAAATCTTCGACAAATCCACCCTCAGCGAATTCGCCCACCCAGGGCGAATCGAGAACAATGATGTCGTAGTCACTACTTTGAGATACGCCGACCAGAACCTCTTTTTCGTGGGTTGCATCGTAGCCATAGGCGTCGACAACGACTTTGGCCCCGGTAAGATCTTCAAACACCGGGTTGAGGGTGTCAAAAGCACCTACCCACGGGTCGCCAATCATGAGAACCTTGAGTGTCTTGCCTGACCAATCGCCGAGTTCGGAATTCCAGTCAGTACCGCCCTGCGCCCGGATGGACGAAGCCGGCACCAACATGAGTGCACAAGCCAAAACCAATGCAACGCTTACAGTCTTTCTTAACATAGCCTTCTCCCTCGTATAAGTGTATTCGTGCGGGAAGCAGGAAACGAATGGTTCCGTAATCTTTCTATCTGCACCTCCTTTGTGCCTTGGTCGTGGCTGGAATTTGGTACGAAATCACAAACCTGCTGAAGACAACTCGCTGTGAAAACCTTTACGTAAACCTTTTCACAGCATATAATGGTTTTAGGTCACTGTCAAGCGGGGAATTGCAGTGGGGTACATTGTAGTCCGTTGAGCGCGATCACAACCCTCCCACAACGTAT
This sequence comes from uncultured Chloroflexia bacterium, assembly GCA_963826505.1. Classification (GTDB taxonomy): domain Bacteria; phylum Chloroflexota; class Anaerolineae; order Aggregatilineales; family Aggregatilineaceae; genus CAWGXG01. The sequence continues at coordinate 741,434 of CAWGXG010000006.1, read as the reverse complement.
TGTGACGGCAACTGCAAGAAGTTCTTGCCGAATGCCTGAACGATTGATAATAATTACACAAGCGCTTTATCAACTGGGTGATAGTTCACTGAAAACGAGATCCGATGGTCACCATCAAAGATGTAGCCGCGCGCGCAAATGTTTCTATCGCGACCGTTTCACGCGTCCTGAACGGCACGGCGTACGTCAGCCCGGACCTTGAGGCACGCGTTCAACAAGCCGTGCGCGACTTGGGTTTTCAGCCCAATGTCATGGCGCAGAACTTGCGACGAAACGAGAGTTCGACCATTGGTATTATGGTGCCAGATTTTAAGAATCCCTTTTTTGCTGAAATGGCTAAGGGGGCCGAAGACGTCTGTTTTTCCAAAGGATTTATCGCCCTCCTCTGCGACACGGACGAACAACCGGCTAAAGCCATCAGCCACCTCAATATGCTCTACCAACAGCGTATAACCGGTCTAATCGTCGTGAGTCCGGGGCACATTACCTCTCATTTGCAGCAAGTTCTGGACGATGGTTTCCCAATCGTGGCCGTAGACCGTGCGCTCTCTTCTCTCTGCACGGACTCGGTGATCTCGGACAACTACGGCGGCGCGAAACTGGCCGTGCAACACCTCCTTGACCTGGGACATCACCGCATCGGGTTCATCGTATCCAATCTCGAGCACGAGACGATCCAGGGCCGTTGGGCAGGCGTTGAGGATACTATGCAAACGGCAGGGATAGCGATTGATTCCACATTGGTTTATGAACACGGAGATGAACTCCCAGCATCGGGCTATGACGGAGCCAAGTATCTTCTTGAGCGCGAGCATCCCCCTACGGCTATCTTCGCATTTAATGACCTGATGGCATTCGGGGTGCTACACTATGCGCAGAAACTGGGAATTTCGGTACCAAATGACCTATCAGTCATCGGTTTCGATGACATGATGCTCGCGAATTTCGCCGCACCCTCTTTGACCACAATCCGGCAGCCCAAATATGAACTGGGCCAGAGGGCTGCTGAAATCCTTCTGCGACGGATTCAGGGCAATTCTTTTCCGCAACAAAACCAGGTGCTTTCCACTACTCTAGTAGTTCGAGCGTCCACGACTGCCCCCAATAACCACAAGTGAAGTTCTCCCTACGACCGGATCTTGGGTCACACCGTTGTCGTCAATTCGGTGACGTATGACACTCACATGACTGATTCTCTCGCGATTGTGTCTGTCAAGCGACTCGAGGGCAGTCACATGTGCAGCAAAAACGAGAAGCCCGAGCTACAAATTCGGGATTCCTGGACAACTGTGGTTCGTAGTGCTACGCTGCTTTCGTCAGATTGCGTAGAAAATCGGCTGCGACATGCTTGGCGATGAAGACAAGTGGGCGTATACACGCGATCGAGCGAACTTCGTTGCTCCCGCTGAGTACAAATTGTGTCCAATATGATAAGTCCACTCGCGTAAAGTGGACATTTTGTTCAAGGGATACTGTATACACGCGGCGTCAGTTCCAAGGTCGAGCACCTTGCCACTACCAAAGAACCGACGACGTTCGTTCAACTAGAGACATGCAGTGGCGATCTGGCAGCAAACCTAAGCCTACTGGTCCACTTCGACCGCGCTCGGACCCGCCTCCCTTCGCCATTCTCCTAACCTATCTCCTGGATCAGTTTTCGCGGGACAGGTCAGCTTTGGAACAAGTTGCGCGTGATAGATGGTCGACAAACTACTACAATCTGGCTACGCTACCCTCGCCCTAACCGTTCGACACAATCACCAAAAACTGTTTCGGATATCCTTTGACGAACGCCGGTTTACGCACGAAAGACTCCTGAGATTTTCGTCCTGATCTCTGACGATGTACATTTCAGCGAGCACAGTGGTATAACCGGCGCGCCTGTGTTCCGCGCTTGGGTATCTCAGTCCTGACCAATTTGAACTTCAGTTTCATCAGGGCATTCTTTCCCCACACTCTACGGCGTGACGCTCACTAATGCCTAACAGCCACCTTGGCTTGGCGGCTTCGCCAACAAGGTCCAATCGTTGACATTACTCTAATTCCCATTAGAATAATTCAAGGCGCTGGTTTGAGAAAAAACCGGAAAACTGCTGTTATGGACATCCCCGGCCCCACACTCTGTCCCGTTCTAATCGGTCGCGCGCATCACCTTGATGGTTTACATCATTGGCTGGATGAGCTTGAGTACAAACATGGTCAAACAGTCCTGATCTCTGGTGAAGCTGGAATCGGTAAATCACGGTTAGTAGCTGAAGCCAAAACGTATGCAAAGCAGATTGGGATACCTGTTTTGCAAGGGATCTGCTTTGAACCGGATTATGCTCTCCCCTACGCCCCCTTCATCGACCTATTGCGTAGCTACTTCGCCAAACTCTCTCCTGACGCGATAGCTCAAGCCTGCGGTACCTCGGGCCCTGATTTGATACAACTTCTCCCTGAACTTACCGCAGTTCTGCAATACCCCGATTTGACGACTCGCGAACCAGAGCAAGAAAAACGTCGCAGTTTTTATGCGCTTATGCAATTCTTCACCCACCTGACTGTACAGACGCCGCTGGTCATTGTCATAGAAGATTTGCATTGGAGCGACGACACGAGTCTGGAATTCATGCTCCACTTTGCTCGGCAAATCGCATCATATCCGATCTTGTTGATTATGACCTACCGGAATGACGAACCCCATCCACCCCTTCAGCACTTCTTAGCTCTATTAGACCGCGAACGTTTAGGCATAGAGTTCCCCTTAAGTCGTCTGTCGATCGATGAAACAAAAAGCATGATTCGGGCTGTTTTCAATCAATCGCATCCGGTAAGCGCAGAATTTCTCGATGTGATCTGTGAATTGACTGAAGGCAATCCATTTTTTACTGAAGAAATCCTCAAATCGTTGCTAACAACCGGGGATCTCTTGTACGAGAAGGACGGTTGGGATCGTAGGGCGATAGTGGAAGTGCATATCCCGCGTAGTATTCAGGATACCGTGCAGAGGCGTATGCAGCGCCTCAGCAATGACGTTCGAGAAGTCATCAGCCTTGCTGCTGTCATAGGTCAGCGGTTCGACTTTACTCTCCTGCGCGATTTAACCGGACGCACAGAAGCGGAACTATTTCAAATCATCAAATCATTGATCGACGCTCAACTGGTGGTGGAAGTGTCCTCGGAGCAATTTGCCTTCCGCCATGCATTAACGCGGCAAGCAATTTACACTAACCTGTTAAAACGAGAACAAACTGTTTTACATCAAAATATTGCCGAAATTATAGAGCGCTCGCATGCCAATTCTTTGGATATGTATATTGCGGAATTAGCCTATCACTTCTACGAAGCGGGAAACTGGAAACAAGCACTCCATTATTGCTGGCGCGCCGGAGAACATGCATATCTATTGTTTGCCCTCAAATCGGCGCTTGACTATTTCAACCAAGCGCTGGATGCAGCTCGCCAACTCGCACTCCCTCCCCCTCTCCCGCTCCTACGTGCGCGCGGGCTGATTTATGAGGCCCGCGGCGATTTTGAGCGGGCACGATTCGATCATGAACTAATCTTACAAACGGCGCAACTGACGGGGGATCACGTGGCGGAGTGGCAGGCATTGCTCGACCTGGGGGCATTATGGGCAAGCCGGGATTATGAGGAGACTGGCAAGCATTTTGAGCAAGCTCTGGTCATTGCCCATACAATCGACGATCCAGCCCTCATAGCACGCAGTTTGAATCGATTGGGGAACTGGTACGCAAATGTCGGACAGGCTGTTAAGGGTCTACAAGCCCATGGCACGGCCCTGGAGCTTTTTCAAGCGCAAGGGGACAAACACGAAATGGCAGCAACCCTCGACCTGCTGGGCATGGCAAGTGGAATCCATGGCGATCTCCTAAGTTCAATCAAGCACTATCGCCAGGCTATCGCGCTGTTTCGGGAGGTGGACGATCCTCGGGCGGAGGGCTGGAGCCTAACAGCATGTGCCGCTTTCACCAGCCCGTTCTGGGCTGAAACCACTGCGAGTCCTTTGAGTAAATTCGCAGAGGCCGAACTAGAGATAGAACAGGCATCAGGTTTGGCACGCAAACTCGGCTCCCTTGCAGATGAAGCGTTCGCCGAATGGGCGGCAGCAACGGTCTATGCCAGTTTTGGTCATTTAGGTCGTGGATTCGAACATATTCAACGCTGTCTGGAGATTCTGACCGAAATCGAGCACCTGCAATGGACAGCTGCCGCGCATTTTAGCTTGGGGCAGATTTACCTTGCTCTCCTCACACCAGAGTTGGCTATCCGAGCTTTTGAAACCGGTCTCCCGTTGGCACACAAGCTTGGTTCGGCGTGGTGGATCGGCAATTTCACGGCATATTTAGCACTTGCTCATATTCTGCACCACGATTCGGCACATGCTGAGGCCGTGCTCAAGCAAGCAATACGACCTGAAGCACCTCCGCGCAATGCTCCTGAACGACGGATGATCTGGGCATGGGGCGAATTGTACTTGCTAAAAGGGAATGCGGGAGCCGCGTTAACTATCGCTGAGCAATTGATCACCTCGTTACCCGGTGAGGCAACCACGCAGACCGTTCCAACCCTCTTGAGCCTCAAAGGACGGGCGTTGATGACGCTGAACCGCATGGATGAGGCACAACAGGCTTTAGAAGCTGCGCAACAAGGTGCGCTTGAACGCCAACATCCCACTCTGTTGTGGCAAGTGAACCTTGCCTTAGGGCAGTTGCACCAGGCATTGAAGCGTAACGCGGCTGCCCGACGCGAATATGCTGCCGCACGAGCAATAGTCCACTCTCTTGCGGAGACTATCGACGATCCCACTTTACGTGAAACGTTTTTGGGCTCAGCGTTAGGGGTCATGCCGAAGGAAAAACCCCTCTCGGCGCGCCGGATAGATGCCGAGATTTTCGACGGGCTGACCCCCCGTGAACGGCAAGTTGCCGCGCAGATAGCTCATGGCCAATCTAACCGTGAAATCGCTGAGGTCCTCTTTCTGAGCGAGCGAACCATCGAAACACACGTCCGCAACGTGCTCTCCAAACTCGGTTATACATCGCGAGCTCAGATTGCTGTGTGGGCAACGTCAAAAGGCCTGTCGAAATCGGATTTCCAATAAACTGCATCAGGAAGTTGGTCGTGCGAAGAGCCTGCATAAACCCATGCAGGCTCTTTTTTCTCAGTACCGAACACAGACAGTTCGGAAAAACTACGTGGTGCTTCGCAAAAAAGTCAGTGTTTTCCGCGATGACCTGCAGTGGTTTTTGCCATATTGTAGGAGCATCGTCTTAGACAAGGGAGCGGGAAAATGGAGATTGTAATAAATGAAGTCGATGAAGCAAAGGTTCGGGAGTTTGCTTCGGGTTTTCGTGGCGAACTGATCCGTCCGGGCAACAGTGGCTACGAGAAAGCGCGTCGCATCCACAATGCAATGATCGATCGCTACCCTGCGCTGATCGCCCGATGCGCCGATGTGTCGGATGTGATTCAAAGCGTCAATTTTGCTCGTGACAACCAGCTTACGCTCGCGGTACGCGGCGGTGGTCACAGTGGGCCAGGGTTAAGTCTAGTTGACAATGGATTGGTGCTTGACCTCTCGCTCATGAAAGGTATCCGTGTCGATCCATCGGCCAAAACGGTTCGCGTCGAGGGTGGCTGTACCTGGGGCGAGGTAGATCATGCGACGCACGCTTTCGGCCTGGCAACGCCTAGTGGAATCATCTCCACAACGGGCGTCGGTGGGCTTACACTGGGCGGTGGGCTGGGCCATCTGGCCCGCACTCATGGTCTTACCATTGACAATCTGCTTGGGGTAGATATGGTGCTGGCCGACGGGCGATTTGTGACCGCCAGTGCCAATGAAAATCAGGACCTGTTCTGGGCGGTGCGCGGTGGCGGTGGCAACTTTGGAGTCGTTACGTCGTTTCTATTCCGACTGCATCCGATCAGCACGGTTTATGGTGGGCCAATGCTATGGCCTATCGAACAGGCAGCCGACGTCTTGCGGTTTTATCGCGACTATATCGTGACTGCACCGGAAGAGATGAACGGTTGGTTTGCTTTTCTGACTGTTCCGCCGGGAGCACCCTTCCCGGAACACCTTCACTCAAAGAAAATGTGCGGTATCGTCTGGTGCTACACGGGGCCGCTGGATAAAGCTGAAGAAGCCTTCGCCCCGATGAGACGTTTCGGACCCCCTGCGTTGGATTTCGTTGGGCCAATTCCATATCCTGCGCTGCAAGGCATGTTCGATCCGATTTATCCGCCAGGGCTGCAGTGGTACTGGCGGGCCGACTGGGTGAAAGAAATAAGTGAGGAAGCTATCGCGGAGCATGTCAAATTCGGATCACAGCTTCCAACGATGCATTCGACCATGCATCTGTATCCAATTAGTGGCAAACCCCATGGTGTAGGTCAAAACGACACGGCCTTCAGCTATAGGGACGCTAATTGGGGGATGGTGATCGTGGGTGTCGATCCTGATCCCGCCAATAATGAGAGAATTATCTCATGGGCGAAGTCCTATTCCGAGGCGCTACGCCCGTACTCAGCCGGCGGCGGATATGTCAATATGATGATGGATGAAGGGCAGGAGCGTGTGCAAGCTGCCTATCGGGATAATTACAAACGCCTGGTCGACGTCAAAACCAAGGTTGATCCAGACAACCTGTTCCATATGAATCAGAACATCAGACCGAGTGGATGGAGCAGCCGCACAAACGGAAGTTGAGCGCTGAGTCAGCCATAACCCCAAAACTCATATCGAGTGCAAACTGTAAGTCAATGGGCTTGTGAGAGGCTCTCTCAAAACCAGGGCCTCTCGCTTCCGATAGTTGAACGTAAACAAGGGCATAGACATGGCCGAAAAGTTGAAATTGATGTGTATCCTGGCCCACCCAGACGATGAGTCATTAGCGATAGGGGGCACATTGGCGAAATATGCCGCCAAAGGGGTGGATATACATCTCGTCACAGCCACTCGCGGGGAAAACGGCTGGCCCTGGAACATGGCTGACTATCCCGGGCCGGAGCAGTTTGGCCAGCAGCGTGAAGCAGAACTGCGAGCTGCTGCCAAAGCGTTGGGAATTCGTCATGTAGAGTTGCTCAACTATAGCGATGGCAAACTCGATGAAGCCAACCCAACCGAGGTTCAGATACGCCTCGCGGCCTCTATTCGACGCATACGCCCCCAGGTGATTGTGACCTTTGATCCTAATGGGATTTATGGACACCCGGACCACATCGCAATTTCACAACTGACTATGGCCGCCATTCTCCATGCTCGCGATCGTTGTTTCAGGGGTACAACCAATGCGAAGCCCTATTGTGTATCCAAACTCTACTATATAGCCCTTTCTCAAAAGCAGTTGGACACGTACCAAGCGGCTTTTGGGGAATTGGTCATGCAGGTTGATGGTGTCCTTCGACGGGTACACGGGTGGGAACCATGGGCCATTACGGCCCGTATTGATGCCCGAATGCACTGGAAAACAGCATGGCAAGCGGTATCCTGCCATCAAAGCCAGCTCCCTAACTTTCGATTCCTGGAGCAACAGCCTGGTGAATTTCACGAACAGCTTTGGGGATCCCAGACTTTCTATCGTGCCTTTAGCCTTGTCAACGGAGGGCGGAATGTGGAGACCGATTTGTTTGAAGGTCTGCCTGATAATTCGGATCTCGTTGATGAGTTTAGCGTCCAGACCGGGTCAGACATATGAACGAAGACATTTGGAATAATTTCAAGATGCGAGATGAAGCTAGAACAGCCCGCTGCAGGACGCTCCTCTATCCAAGGGTATATGGGGTATGTTCTTCTGGCAGTTCTCCATGTACGGAATATCAAGAAGCTATGCTAGGGAACGGATTATGACCAGACAAGAAGAACACACACTTGACCCTCACAATTGGGACGAGTTCCGCCACGAGAAAGTCATTGAACTGGGAAACAGCCTGGCAGAGGCACAGCGTTAACCAAACGCCATTGCAGAACTCAGGCGATGATTCGTCTAGCTACACATGAAAGAGGAAGGAATGAAACCAATGGGGACGCAACAGGAAAACCACAGATTTGTGATTCAGGGGGCCACTATCGTCGCTCTTGAAAGCGGTCAAGGTCATCCGGTGCTGTTCTTGCACGGATCTCCGGATACGCACGAAATGTGGCTGCCGGTTATCACTCATTTGACGGATCAGGTGCGCTGCATTGCACTGGACTTGCCGGGATTCGGAGAGTCCACACTGCCTGGGGACTTCGAGCTGACGCTGGACAACATGGCTGATTTCATTCGCAGTGTGGTCATGGAGCTGGGAATTAACGAACCCGTCACGCTGGCAACAACTGACTTTGGCGGGCATTACGGCCTGGCATTCATGGTGAAATACCCTGACCTGGTACGCGGGATCGCCATTTCCAACACGAATTTCTTCAGCGACTACCAGTGGCATTTCTTCGCCAGGCTATACCGCATACCGCTCCTGGGAGAATTGCTGTTAGCCACGACAACCAGGTCATTGCTCCGCAATACCCTCAAAAAGGTATCCCCACATATGCCCGATAGCTACATCGAAAGCTCGTACGATGTAGGCTTCGGTTCACCTTCAGTTCGAAAAACCATTCTTCGCATGTACAGGTCGCGCTCCTCGACGGATTTCGTTGGATGGGAAGACAAGCTGCTTGAATTGCTCGACCTCAAACCTGCCATCGTGCTTTGGGGCGATCAAGACCCATTTATCGATCGCGCTTATGCAGATCGTTTTCGCGGTGCAGAAGTCCATCATTTTGAGCAATACAGCCATTGGCTCCCGCTGGAAGCGCCAGCCGAGTATGCCAGTGTTCTTTTGCCCTGGTTGAGGAAACTACCGCGCCCAGACGCGCAACTATCTACCAGCGAGGTTATCTCCTGAGCTCGCGTCAATTTGTAATCACTGTGGATTCTCTTGGGAGCAGGAGGGGACTGGTAAGGCACAAGGAGGTCAGCCAACGGTTGACCGATCTACCAGCGGCGAGAACAAGCTGCAAATATCCTTTGTGGGGGGCGTACTCTGGCATCTCAACAGCATCCCCCCACTGTGAACGCCATTGACGAGAAAGATTGAGAACCCAATGCGATCCCTTCGAAGTAACCGTAACCTGCTTCTAATCGGCGGTGGTCTAGCTACCGTTGTCATTATCTGCTCATGTATCTCCTTGCTCGCCCTGGTCTTGATAATGGACGGCAACGGTCAGAAACAGGTCGCAGCAAGACAGCAGTCGCCGACGGCCTATGTAATTGAGACGCCCTTCGTTCCCGTGATTACGGCTACCCAACAGCCAACCACGACAACAGCGCCAGTGTCCACGAGCACCCCAATCAGTACCGTTGTATCGACTTGCACTGTCCGCACGGATTGGCCGCTGTATGTCGTCGTCGCTGGTGACACCTTAGGCTCCATCGCTCTGCGCAGCGGCACTACCGCCAATGCCCTGGCGACCGCGAATTGCCTCAGCAATCCCAACAACATTCAGGTGGGGCAGCAGCTTCGTGTTCCTGTTATTCCGATCCCTCCTACTGTGCCGCCGACCATCATCGCTGCTAATCCGCAGATGATGATTAATCCAAGCTTTGGCGGGGTGAACACGCCGGTCGCCGTAACCGTGTCGGGTTTCCCTGCTTATGCCCTCGTGGAGATTCATCTGGCGATGAGACCCGATCAGCTTTCATCCGAGGTCTATGCTTCCGCCTGGACAAACGGCAGCGGTGCAGCCAGCATGTCATTTGTTATGCCAGAACAATGGACACAAGGGATACCGATCATAAGTGATGTCTATGTCGCCGCCGTGGCGCATGATACGCCTACGATTAGGACATATGCCACTTTCACATGGAGTATGGCCCGCCAGTTGATGTACATCAATCCGCTAGACGTGACTGCGGGGACAGCGGTTACAGTCGCCCTGTCTGGCTTCCCGGCCAATCAGGAGATCGGAATCCATTTGGGCCGATCTGAACAGGATTATGACGCTGCTGCGGTCATAACGATCAAAACGGATTCGACTGGGGGGGCATCGGTTCAGTTTGCTCTTCCCGATCACTGGCAGGATAACACGCCCATCACCATAAACAACCTTTATCTGGTAGCGGTGACGCTGGACTCTCGCTACATGGCCTACAGCACTCTGATGTATACGCCGATTGTACAGACCATACAGTGACGATGGAAATTCACCAGGGGCCAAAGAATAGCGGTCGGCCCCTGCATGCTGATGGCCGATGTCGACCTTGTATCACGGTACGCGTCAAGACCTGAGCGGCAGATGGCCCCATTGGCAGCCCGTCCTCAGCACGTAGATGATCGCGTTCAACACCTTGCGCATGTTGGCCGTGCGAAATCTGCCGCCCCGCTCCGTGGGCGGAATGAGTGATTCCAGGATCGCCCACTCGTGATCGGTGAGGTCGTTGGGATATAATTTTCGGTTCTTGCCTCCGGTTTAATTCACCATTCACCACTTTCAAACGGTCTCACGCGATTAGTCTGTTGGACCGTCTGGTGTATGATAAGGAATGGCTAGGGAGCGCCCTCTGTCCGGTTCCTCTTGCTCACGATCCGCGTGCGCTCAATGAGTACTTGAGGCCTCCCTTGGGTACCCCATCGCCGATCCGCGCGCTTGGTAGTCTGTCCAAAAACATTACGCACGCCTGCAACCGGCTTCTACACCAAAAACCCCGCAAGCATATGCACTTGCGGGGCGATTACTCCCACCGATCAATTGTCAATTTCTGAGGACTATGGGCGGTACCATGGCATGAAGGGCCGCTCTCGCTAAAGTTCTATCGGAAGCGCATGGAGCTGATTTTGCCATTTTCTACCACCGCTTCCAACAGGAATATGTCTCCATCCGCATTTGATGTCCAGCGCACAGTATTCCCATCGACCTCTAGATTGCTAATCACGATCTGTTGGTGATCGGGTCTGAATGAGATGACCTGCTCACGACCTTCCAGCAGTGTACCATTGGGCAGGGTCAGGGTGGCATCATCGGCCCACAATGCATCCTGAGCATCTTGGTCTCCCGCACTGAAGTAGTCATAAAACTGCCGGATGACTAACTCAGGGGCAGCGTATTGGGCAGAAGACTGCGCATCCCCAGATTGCAATACGCCAAGTTGTGTCAGCACAGCCAGATTATCCCAGGACAGCCATTCCTCGACGGACTGACCATTTTGGTTGAAACGGTGAATGCTTTGCATCACGAAACTGACCGGTTGTTGTGAAGGGGGGAGCGTGCCGTTCGGCATCGAAAGCGGGTCTGTGAACGTGCCCTCGAACTGCATAATGCCCGCTACAAAGTCCCCATCTGCGATCACAACTTGCGGTGTCAGCACCAAATCGGGCATTGCGGCGCGGTAGGCCGCGATGATTGCCATTGAGGTGTCTCGATTGTTGTCTCCATTCGGGGAATGGCTGACGAATTCAGGCGCAAGGATCTCACTCAGAACGTCGACATTCCCCGCATTGAAGGCCTCATTCACAATACGTAAGAAGGCCTCGCGATTTTGTTGCTGGCTAGACTGTTGAGCGAACGCCGGGCTCAATGGGAGAATGAGCAACACAAACAGGATTCCGATGACGGCATAGCGTGAAGCTTGACGGATGTGACTGCGGCTGCGACGTAACATGTTGACTTCTCCTTGTTTGTCCGTGATCGATGTGTCTACTATATGGGACCAGGTACTTAATGTCCCCTCTCGAAAGAAGGGGGTTAAGTGGTGGATCAAGCTATAATCCTCATACAAGGGCGTTTTGGGGGCTAACATGAACGATGACACGCCAGATAGTCCGCTAGATCCCCTAACTGGACGCGAATACGAGATCCTCCAACTCCTGGCGGAAGGATTGTCAGATCAGGAGGTTGGAGAGCGCCTGTTCCTCTCCACAGGAACAATCAAGTGGCATCTCAAGAATATCTACAGCAAATTCGGTGTTCACAAGCGTACCGCAGCCCTCGCCCGCGCCCGCGCATTCGGCCTGTTGGACGCAGCAATTAAGTCGCAGACGCCTCATCCAACCATTCGCAAACACAATCTGCCTTATCAGACTACAGCCTTCATTGGGCGGGAGCCGGATACTGCCAATGTCCTTGCCTTGCTGGCGGATCCACACTGCCGGTTGGTGACGCTGGTTGGGATCGGTGGCGTTGGCAAAACACGACTGGCCGTTCAATGCGCTGGGCAACTGGTTGATGCATTTCCCGATGGCGTGTGCTTCGTCAGCCTCGACGCGGTATCCGCAAGTTTTCTTCCATCGGCAATTGCTGATGCGCTGCAACTGCACCTCTTCGGGCAGGATGATCCGCGTACCCAGCTTCTGAGTCTATTGCGACACAGGCAGCAACTCTTGATCTTCGACAGCTTCGAGCACCTGGTGCGTAAAGCTGCTTTTGTCGCGCAAATCCTCGCCGCTGCGCCAGGGATCAAGCTTCTGGTGACTTCACGAGAAGTGCTCAATCTGATAGAAGAATGGGTGTATCCGGTTAGCGGCTTATCGACACCCACGGAGGAAGACACTGACGATATCGAGTCATTTGGCGCAACCCGTTTATTTATTGACCGCGCCAGGCGCATTCAGAAGGACTTTTCAGCATCCGACGACAAGAAATGGATTATCAAAATATGTCTGATGGTGGGCGGCATGCCACTGGCCATTGAGCTGCTTACACCCTGGCTCAGTGTTTTGTCATGTCAACAAATCTCCTACGAACTGGAGCACAATAGCGATTTCATCGCAGGGTCGCGCCGTGATCTGCCGGAACGACATCAAAGCATGCGCGCCGTCTTTATGCACTCATGGCAACTGCTGAGCGCGGAAGAACAAAATGTTTTCATGAGAACGGCTGTATTTCGTGGGGCGTTCTCGCGAGAAGCTGCCCAGCAGGTCGCTGGCGCGTCGCTTTGGACGTTAGCGTCGTTGGCCAACAAATCGCTAATCACCATGGGGAAGGATCAGCGCTATGATCTGCATCCGCTCGTTCGCCATTATGCCGAGGAGCAACTGGCTGAAAGGTCGGATCTCGAGAACAGCACACGACTTTCACACAGCCAATTCTTCGCTCGATGGCTGCTGCAAACCCATCCGATAGAGTCAACAGCACTTTGGGATAATGCTGAAAATACATGGACAGGGTTGGCGTATGCTCTCCAGCAGCAGAATGTTGAGGCTATCGCCGACTATGGTCGAGGGTTGTGGCGGCATTTTGAAACAACCGGATGGTACCGGGTCGAAGAGGATATACTGACACTTTATCAGCAGAGCATTGAAGCGCTGCAAAGCCAGGCGATGCGGTCGGGCGCAACCGGGATCGAACTGGAAGCGCTACCTTACTTCTATGAATGTCTGGCGAGTTCCTGGCACTCGCTGCGACGCTACGAGGAAGCGCGCGTTGGTTACCAATCCGCGCTCCAATACGTGCCGCCTGACCAGCCAATCGCACAGGCCCGGTTATATCGCAAAATGGGCGCTGCCTATGCGGCTCAGCGCATCGAATCTGAGACCGCGCTCGCAGAGTATCGGCGAGCCGAAACAGCGCTCGGCGTCGTGCCATCGAACGATGATCTGCCGTGGTGGCAGGAATGGATACAGATTCAACTCGATATGGTCTGGCTGCATTATGTTGGGAATGACATTGCGGCTATGAAGCGGCAAGTCGAAAAGGTCGAAGGTGCTGTTCAGTCCTACGGCACCTTAATGCAGCACAGCAAACTGCTTCACAATCGTGTGTTGGTTGATTATCGCCGCTTCATGTATCGCGATCTGCCTGACGACACGCTCCACTATGCAGCCGAAGCGCTCGAAACCGCCCAGATGGCGGGAAACCTGCGCGAAATCGCCTGGCTGCAATTGGTCATGGGATTTACCCATCTCTGGCGAGACGAGCTTGATGAGGCTGAGCCGTACTTCTTGCAGGCACTCAAAACCGTCCGTGAAGTCGGCGATTCGATGGGAACGTATGCCACCACACTGGCCTATCTTCCGTTAATCTATCGCCGCCGACAGCAGTTGGATGAAGTCGAACGCTGGGCGCTTCAGGGGCTTGACGCGGGCCTTTATGCAAAAACGCCGATGTATATCGGCGCCGCGCAGGCTCACCTTAGTTGGGTACATCGGCGACGCGGCGCGCTTGCAGATGCAGGGCTTCATGGCGAAAGCGCGCTGGCCGAGTGGGCGGAGCTGCCTATTCCCTATCCGTTTCAGTGGCTGGCCCATATCCCGTTACTGGCTATGGCACTTGACTCTGGCGCGCTCCAGGAAGCCGTCAACCATGCGCGCCTGATGCTAGATCCCAACCAGCAGCAACTTCTCGATTCGCTGCCTCAGTTGTTGAACGAGGCGGTCTGGGCGTGGGACAACCAACAACCCGAATTGGCTCTGCAAATCTTGAGTGCTTTCTGTGAACAAGCCAAACCCTTCGGTTATCTGTAAATCCCCTTCTTTCGAGAGGGGTATTCTTGGTCAGAATTCCGTAGACTAAGACACAGAACACCATGAGAGGAAAGGCGAAGGCTGATGATTCTTGTCGTAGGTGCAAGTGGTTTGTTGGGAGGCTTGATCACCCGGCGTCTGTTGGAACGAGGCAAAAACGTTCGGATTCTGCAGCGCAGCAACCCGGCTTATCAAGCGTGGATCGAGGCGGGAGCCGAAGGTATGCCGGGCGATCTGAAAGATCGGGCCTCGCTGGACCGTGCCTGCAAGGGCATTGAAGTAGTGATCACCACAGCGAACGCTGTCCTGCGTGGTGGCGATGATACGTTGGAAAGCGTCGACCGGCGCGGCACGATGAACCTGATCGACGCAGCGAAGGCGGCTGGAGTTAAGCAATTCATCTATGTATCTGTGTATGGCAGTGACCCAGCTAGCCCGGTTCCTCTCCTTCAGTACAAAGCGGAATGCGAACAATACCTCCGTGCCAGTGGTCTTTCCTACACTATTATCAAGCCGCATTTGTTCGTCGAGGTGTGGGTCGGCGCGGTGGTTGGAATCCCTCTGAAGGCTGGAGAGCCTGTGACCCTGGTTGAGAGCGGCAGCCATCGTCACTCCTTTGTCTCGGTAAATGATGTTGCTGCGATCGCAGTAGCTGTCGTCGGACACCCTGCTGCACACAACCAGGAAATTGCCATTGGCGGATCACCTGCCGTGTCGTGGACCCAAATTGCCGAAACGGTTGGGCGGGCAACCGGAAATCCCTTGTCCGTCCGTTATGTCCGTTTGGGCGAACCGGTTCCCCTGCTGCCGGCCGCTATGATCCAGCTTCTCTATTCGACTGAAACCTATGAAACAAACATTGAGATGGAAGAAGTATCGCGGGTTTATGGCGTAAGACAGACACCTCTCGAAGAGTTTATTCGTTATATGTTCGGCGGGGTAAGTGGATAGCCTAATCCGTTCGCCAGCTTCTCTGCCCGACTCTTCAAACGCTTTTTAGTCGAAGGAGAGCACGACGATGCCCTACGCTACCAATGACGGAATACGCATCCACTCTGAAGTGGAAGGCCAGGGTCCGCCGCTTGTGATGCAATACGGTCAGTATTTTCCGCTCGATGTCTGGTACGAGCTGATAATGTGACAGCTCTCAAGTATGACTTCCGGCTCATCCTGATCGATGCTCGTGGACACGGCAATAGCGACTAGCCGTATGAGCCGGACGCCTATCGGATTGAATATATGGTCAATGACGTTGTGGCCGTTCTAAACGAATTGGACGTGGCGAAGACGCATGATAAGGGCTCGACTTGTTGGGTGGACGCCTGGCTTTTGGAGTATATGTGGAGATGGCGCGATGATGAACCAAGAATCTGATATGATGCATGGCCTCGCTCGCCTTGTTGCGGCGGCAGAGCGATTTTCCTCCGAAGGGAAAATGAGTCTCAACAAGCTGGTCGAAGCTGCCGTGTACGCCGGCATGCGGCGGGCGGGCTGGCGCTACCGCCCATTGGTCACAGTTGATACGATGCAAACGGAACTCGAGGCCAGCCTCCACTTATTGCGGCAAAATGGCTTGTCGCCCGAATTGATGGCTGCTCTGGAGGCTGGCCTGAAAACGCTGGTCGAACATCGCCAGGACGACCTGTTGATTGAGGAAGCGCCGGACGTGTTTGTGTGCCGCACCTGCGGGTACGCCGCACTCGGGTCTCCCCCCGACCACTGCCCCGACTGCGGGGCATGGCCGGGACGTTTCCGCAAGTTTGTGGCGTTCTTCAATGGGGACAATTTCGAACCCACCGATCCGACTGAGGTCCTGGCGCTGCTAGCCAGGAATGCTGATGTTCTGGCAGCGCTGGTCGGAGATCTTCCTGACGACGTGACACGTCACAAGCCTGCAGATGACATCTGGTCCATTCATGAGCATGTGGCCCACTTCTACGATACCCAGGAATTGCTGGATACACGTATCGATTTGATGCTGGCCCACGATAACCCGGAGCTGGCCGCCGTAGCCGTGTACGAGTTCGCCACGAAGGCGGATCGCCACCAGACATCGACGCAGGCCATTCTATCCGCGTTTCGTGATAGACGTGTGAGCTGTGTGGCCCAACTGGAGTCGCTGCCGCTCAAAGATTGGTGGCGTCCGGGATGGCATCCCGAGTTCGGGCACTTGACCATTCTGCGCCAGACCGCCTACATGGCTCAGCACGAGCAAACTCATTTTCCAGATATTGAGGCGCTGCGCAGGCAGTTCGGAGGGAGAAGCTAATCGAGACATCGACCAGGCGATGATCCCCGCGCATATGTGGGTAATCAAGAAAGGAGTCTGCCAGTGTCCAGAACTTGGGCGAAAAACGCGCGTGTGATCCCTCCGACAGGGTGGAATATACAGGCCGCTAACCGTGCGGCGTATGCTTGCTGTGGGTCTTCTGCGAGAAATGCGGAATCACCCATACTTCCGCCAGCGAAGACCCGCCACCGCCCCCAAATCCGTGCATAATCACTGCAGATTTCCGTGCACCCGCACCGCTTTGTGTCCGCCTTTATAAATCGAAATGTCATTGAGCCTGTTCAGTTTGACGTCGGATCTTAATACGCAATACAATATATCAACCATCGTCGATTTGGTAGTCCCCGGCGAAAGTGTGGGTAATTCCGAATTCCCCGTAAAACAGCCTCCGCACGCATACGCCACGCCAACAGTGTCCTGAAAATTCCAACTTTGCCAGATGGGTTACGCGTGCGTTTTTCGCCAGAGTTTCGGACCTTGTCAGACCGTTTCGAATTGCCCACACTTTACTCGGGGTGTACCGGAATTCGTTTTGGTGTAATACAGCGGCGTTCGCTTGCGACAGCTAAACGTCGTTTCACGCCCTTAACATTTCAAACGCTGGATGCTTTTGTCGCGCCCGATTCTCCCATGACCGACCAAGGCGTGGCACTGCGCATCTGTTTCACCAAACAAGCCGTCGGTCAGGTGCTCCGTGATGATCGTCCACTAGCGTTCGTTCATAGCCTGATTAAGCCCAAACAGCGCACGCACCAAGGAGTTGGACGTCATTGCCCCACCCTCCTAGAGCTTATAGGCCGCTTCCAGCTTGGCGACGTCTATTTTCTTCATCTGGAGCATGGCTTCCATCACTCTCCCAGATTTCTCAGGATCGGGGTCATTCATCAGCTCACCCAGTCGTTTGGGAATGATCTGCCAGGAAATGCCGTACCTGTCTTTCAACCACCCACATTGTTCTGCCTCAGGAACAGCCGAAAGCTGTTTCCACAGCGCGTCTACTTCTGCTTGTGTTGCGCATGCGACATAGAACGAAATAGCTTCACTGAATGTGAAGTCATGTTGATGGGCGCTGTCCATGGCGGCAAACGGTTGACCCTCTAACCGGAAGTCGGCGTACATCACCGTTCCTTCCCGGTCTGGCTCCTGGTTAGCGCTGTACCGTGAAATGTCACCCACGCTAGCATCGCCAAATACCTCAGCATAGAAGTTGATGGCATCCTCAGCTTTGCCTGCCTGGTCACCGACAAACATCAGCGATGGGACAATGGTCTGCTCAACAGTCTCTCGTACCAAAATGATCTGCCACGAGAGACCATATTTGTCCTGAAATCCACCCGAATTTCTCACTAAAAGGGTATGTATCCAGGGGCATCAGCGCAGTACCACCGTCAGACAAGCTGGACCAGTACGCATCGACTTCATGCGCTGAGTGACACCGCACAAAAAACGAGATAGCTGGTGTGAATGTAAAGATTGGCCCACCATCAAGTGCCATAAACCGGTAACCGGCGAGCTCGAAGATGCCCGTCAGCACTTTGCCTTCCATGCCTTTCATGACTTCTGCCGGGGCTTCATCTGGATACCGCGTGATGCTGACGATCTTTGAGCTGTCTGATGTTGCTTGAGAATTGGCGAAAACTGAGACGTAGAAGTTCATCGCCTCTTCAGCGTTTTTGTCAAACCATAGACACGGTACGATTTTCTGCACGGTTGTGCCTCCTGGCTACCAAGTCGTCTGCGATAGTTTACGATATTCTTAGAAAGAAATTAGCACATGTGTTCTGGCATGCCAAATTTGGGCAATGTCATTCACAAGCGCCGCCGATTTTGGCGCCAACCAGTGAATCACACAGCGCGGCTCGCCCTGTGCTGGCTACAGTCACACATCCATTCGGATTTGAGGGAAGACTTCTCACTCAGGCATCGCAGGGGGGCGTGTTATATTGACATGAATGACTTTTCGGGACCCCAACTCAATGATCACAAACGCGAATATGGTCCGGAAGAAGACGTCGCAGGTCTGTACTAACTCACACGCCCAAATATCAGCCCGATGATTGTACACGAACGTGGATCAGGTTTGTTCGCTGGGCCGCAAGCGCGGCATACGATGGTTATTAGTGCCAGTTGTCTCATATGGCTGTCGCTAAATCGACAGGGGTTTCCGCCTGATTTCGAACGGGCGTATGGTGTAGTCAGCACTGGCGATTCGCATAAGGACTGATCTGCAACTTCCGCCTATGCGTCGGGCATTATCTTGAACCAGACGATACTTTTCTCTTCCCCAGTAGGAAGACACGCGACCTATGCCAATAGCTGGCCCGGTCCGATCTCGTCTCAAATTGGCTGCCAGATGAAGGCTGTTATGATACGGATCGCAGTACCATCTTGCAGGGCGGCACTTCAATCAACCGTATCGTGCGAGTGGATTTTCATCTCCTGGACGTTTCCCGTTTCAATATAGATGATCCGTTCAGCCACATTCGTAGCCAAATCCCCAACCCGGTCCAGATGCTGCGCGGCTCTCAAAACCCCAAATGCTGCCGTGACTTTCTTCTCTTTTTTCGCCTTAGCGAACTCCTCGATCGTCTGGTTCACAACCGCTGCAAAGAGCGTATCGAGTTCCTTAGCCTGCTGGGCAACCTCCCTCGCCAACTCCGACGAATTCTCGGAGTAGGCCTCCATGCATTGGTGAAGCATCGACCGCACGAGTTTCCCCATACGCGAAAGTTCCGCGGGGCGCGAACGGTTGGGTTTTTCCAAGATGTGGGCGATAGTGTTAGCGATATCTTTGGCCTTGTCACCAATCCGTTCTAGATCGACGATGATGTTCAGGGCCGCGATGATCGCACGCAGATCGCGGGCGGCGGGCTGCTGGGTCACGATCAGACGGAAACACGTCTCCTCGATCGAAAATCGCCGGGCATTTACCTCTTGATCGATCGCGATCACCTGCCTCGCCAGATCGGTGTCAAGCGCTTCAAATGCCTTCAGAGCCAGCTTCAACTGGTCCTCGACGATCACCCCCATTTGTCCCACACTGGCGCGTAGGTCCTTCAAATCTCGTTCGAATTGTTCTCGCGGTGACATCGCTTCTCTTTCCGTATTTCGCTAAACTGGCTCAGTCGTCGGATGAAAAGACCCTTCACACTCGCTTCCTCAGGCGGCCCAGGAGGACGCACTTTAGCGTCGAAATGTCAGATGGATGATTGAAGTGTACAAGAGGATGACCCGCCTGACTACCCTAGCCCCGCCGGCCCGTGATGTATGCTTCCGTCAAATCCTGTTTTGGCGAAGCAAAGAGCCGATCTGTTGGGCCAAACTCGACCAATCGCCCCAACCAGAAAAAGCCCGTTTGATCAGAGACGCGCGCCGCCTGCTGCATGTTGTGTGTCACAATCACGATCGTATAGTCTTTCGCCAGTTTTCGCATCAATTCTTCGATATGCAGTGTTGCGACTGGGTCCAGCGCGGAACATGGCTCATCCATCAAAATCACTTCCGGTTTGACTGCGATCGCGCGCGCGATGCACAGCCGCTGCTGCTGTCCCGGGTTTAGCTCGAGAGCTGACGCCTTCAGGCGGTGCCGGACCTCGCTCCACAGTCCTGCATTCTCCAGGCTTTCTTGCACGGTACGATCCAGATTCCCGTGTCGGGCCGTTCCCATCACGCGCGGGCCGAACGCCACATTATCGTAAATGCTCTGCGGAAAGGGATTCGGACGCTGGAACACCATGCCGACCCGCTGCCGTAGTTCCACAACATCCACCTCCGGTTGGCAAATATCTTCCTCGTCCAACAGGATTTCGCCTTCCATGCGCGTATTCTTGATCGTGTCGTTCATGCGATTGATCGAGCGCAGAAAGGTAGATTTCCCACAGCCAGACGGCCCGATCAGCGCCGTGATCTTGTTGGCCTCGATCGGGATCGTCAGGTCGATCAGCGCCTGGAAATCGCCGTAGAAAAAGTTGAAGTTGCGGACATCGATCTTAGTGTTCATTACCCAAAGCGTCCTGTCACGTAATCTTCTGTGCGCTGGTCGTGCGGCTTGCCGAAAATCTGAGATACGTCCCCTACCTCGATCACTTCGCCATCCAGCATAAAGGCGGCGTGCGTCGCCACGCGCGCGGCCTGCTGGACACTATGCGGCACCATGATAATTGTGTAACGCTGCTTCAGCTCGTGCAAGGACTCCTCCACCATTCCGGTTGATAAAGGATCCAGACCGGAGGTGGGGTTGTCCAGGATCAGCACATCTGGCTCCAGCGCCAGGCTGCGGGCGATGCATAATCGCTGCTTTTGCCCCCCAGACAGCGCGAAGGCTGATTGGTCGAGACGGTCTTTCACCTCATCCCACAAAGCCGCCTGCATTAACGATCGCTCGATGCGCTCTTCCCATAGGCCCTGATCGCGAATACCCGCCATTTTCAGACCATAAGTTAGATTATCGCGTATACTGCCCGGCAGAGGCGAAGGGACGGCAAACACCATCCCGATCCGGCGGCGCAAGTCAGGGACATGCACACCATGTTCAAAGACATCCTCGCCATTAAACAGGATCGTACCCTGAAACACGCTGTCCTCGATCAGATCCGACAGACGGTTGAACAGGCGCAGCAGGGTCGTTTTGCCGCTGCGCGCCGGGCCGAACAGCACGAAGATCTGCTTACTGGCGATGTCTAGCGACACGTTGCGCAGCGCTTCGGTGCCGTCCCGGTAGGTAAAAAAAACATTTTGTGCGACGAGTTTCGCGTGCATCACTAACCTACCAATCCCGGCGACGGCGCATCCGCGTGCGGATCACCGTCGCCACCAGCGTCAGGGACAGCACCAGCATAAGCAGCACCAACGCCGTCCCATACTGGATCGAGAGGGGCATACCCGGCACCTGTGTCGAGATGACGTAGAGGTGGTAGGGTAGTGCCATCGTTTGATCGTTGAGCGAGCGCGGCAGGTGCGGCAGGTAGAACGCTGCTACCGTAAACAGGATCGGCGCGGTTTCGCCCGCCGCGCGGCTCAGGCCCAGGATGACGCCGGTGATGATGCCCGGCATGGCATGCGGCAGCACCTGGTGGCGGATCGTCTGCCAGCGCGTGGCTCCCAGACTCTGGCTGACCATGCGGAACTCCTGCGGCACGGACAGAATCGCCTCTTCCGCGGTGCTGATCACGACCGGCAGCGTCATGATGCCCAGTGTGAGCGACCCCGCCACGATCGACGTGCCGAGGTTAAGAAACAACACGAACGCGCCAAGCCCGAACAGTCCGTAGACGATCGAGGGGATGCCGGCCAAGTTGACGATCGCCAGCCGGACCCAGCGCGTCAAGCGGTTGTCGCCCGCGTATTCGGCCAGATAAATGGCCGCGCCAATCGCCAACGGAATGCAGGCGATGGCCGTGCCGGTTGTCAGCAGCAGCGTGCCGAGGATAGCGGGCATGATGCCGCCCTGGGTCATGCCGTTGCGCGGAGCCGCGGTCAGAAATTCCCAATTGATCGCGCTGATGCCCTTCACGAAGATGAACAGGATGACCAGCACGATCGGGATGACGACCAGCGCCGACGCAGCGGTGATGACCGCCACCGCGATTTTCTGGACTTGCTGCGGTTTCATAACTGCCCTCCCCGACGTCGGACAACACGCCCTACCAGCCGTCCGGCCAGAGAGTTGATGCTGAACGTGATCAGAAACAGGATAATGCCGATACCGAACAACACGTTGTAATGCAAACTGCCTTGCGCGACCTCGCCCATTTCCGCCGCGACGGTAGCCGTCATGGTGCGGACGGGTTGCAGCGGCATATCGACGCCGACTTTCGGAATGTAGGCCGCGTTGCCGGTGACCATCATCACCGCCATGGTTTCGCCGATCGCGCGCCCAATGCCCAGCATGATACCCATCGTCATGCCGGAGCGCGCAGCGGGTAGTATCACGCGGCGGATGGTCTGCCACTGGGTTGCCCCCATCGCCAGCGCCCCATCCCGGTACTCTTTGGGCACGGCGTACAGCGCGTCTTCGCAAATGCTAATGATGGTCGGCAGCGCCATGTAGGCCAGAATGATCGACCCGCTGAGCGCGGTCAGGCCGGTTGGAGCGCCCAGGGTTTGCAGCAGCGGCGCGAGCGCGATCCAGCCCAGGAAGCCCAACACAATCGAGGGAATCCCCGCCAACATTTCGATCAGCGGCTTCAAAATCTCACGCTGCCACACTGGGGCGATCTCGCCCAGGTAAATGGCGGTGGTCAGCCCCAGTGGCACAGCGATGATCACCGCGCCCGCGGTCACTAGCAGCGAGCCGACGATCAGTGGCCACAGCCCGAAAATCCCCTCGATGGGATACCAACGACTGCCGAACAACTGCCGCAGTGGAATATCCAGAAAGGTGGGCAGCCCTTCGCGCAGCAGGAACAAGAAAATCAGCGCCACGATCATGATGATCGAAATCCCGCTGAGCTTGATCACCGTCTCGATCGCCATTTCCAGCCAGTTACGGCGGAGGTGCTGCGTCACCGGGCGGACGCGCAGCGCGGCCTCGGCGTACTGGCGTTTAGCTCTTTGTGCCAGGTTTATCATGGATTACTCCTGTGGAAGAGGCACAAAGCCCAACTGGGCTACGATCTGCTGTCCTTCTGGGCCGTGAATCCAATCCATATATTCAGCGATGACGCCAGTCGGCTCGCCTGCCGTATACATGTACAGGTTGCGAGCCAGGGGATAACTGCCATCAGCGCCGGTTGCAACGCTGGGCAAAATATAGGGGTCGTCGGCAGTCCTGGCTACGGCGATCATCTTTTCCTTGTCTGTTACGTATCCCAGGCCGTCATAGCCGATGGCGTTCGGATTGCGCCCGACTTCGCTGGTGATCCCGACCGAAGAGGGCATCATCAGGGTTTTGGCAGCGAAAATGTCGGTATTGTCTTTTTCTCCACGACGAACCACCTGCTCCAGGAAGTAAACATGCGTGCCCGAATTACTCTCGCGTGACACGAGCACAATCGGGGCGTCGTTCCCACCGACCTCTTTCCAGTTAGTGATGCGCCCGGTGAAAATGTCCGCCAGTTGGGGGATAGTGAGCCTGTCTACCGGGTTTTTCGGATTGACAATCACCGCCAGGGCATCGACAGCGACTACTGTCTCCACGGGTTCGATCCCGTTATTTTCTGCCGCAGTGATTTCGTCCGATTTAATCTCGCGCGACGCGTTGGCAATATCAACCGTGCCATTAATCAACGCGGCAATCCCGGTGCCAGAGCCGCCACCCGTCACTGCGATCGATACAGACTGATCCACCTTTTGGTAGGCTTCTGCCCACGCCAGCGCCACGTTGACCAGCGTATCGGATCCTTTGTTTTGGATAGCCCGCGACGAATTTGATGCCCCGTCTGCACGTGACTCCGAGCTACACGCGGCGAGTGAAACGGCCAGCAGCGCCATAATACAAAGGGGCACAAACCGTATCCGCGACGGATTATTTGGCCTGGGTTGTCGAGCAGTCATGGAGCACCTATCGGCTATCGCTTCAGAATGACAATGAGGCAAATATGTAATCATAGCAAGACAATACTAAGATTACATTTAGGGCTGGTTTAGGGCATGTTAATTTGTGGCCAAATTTCGCTTAAAGAAGTTTTATCTGGAGTTAGTTGTGATTGCATGCATTCGCCCGACCGTGCCAACCAGCCGGATTTCATTCGCCGCTTCGAATCCGAAACCCAGGTTATCGCGCATCTGGAACACCGTCACATCGTGCCGCTGTACAACTACTGGCGCGATCCAGAAGGCGCGTTTCTGGTGATGCGTTGGCTGCGTGGCGGGAGTCTCGCGCAACAGATCAAGTCGCAGGGGGAGCTGAGTCTCGAAGACACCGTGTTGATAGTCGATCAATTGGCGCAGGCGCCGCACCACGCGCACCATAGCGGCATCATCCACCGCGACATCAAGCCGGGCAACATCCTGCTGGATGAAGACAACAATGCCTTTTTCGCCGATTCCGGCATCGCCAAGGATTACGCCCGATCCCAACAGGTAAGCGAACCAGACGGGTTCCTGGGGTCGCCGGAATACCTCGCGCCAGAACAAGCACGTCGCGAGCCGGTCACGCCACAGACAGACGTGACCAGTTTGGGCGTGGTGCTCTACGAGAGGTTAGAGGGCGCGCACCCGTTTCCAAATCTGTCTCACATTGAGCTGTTGTACAGGCACCTCAATGATCCGTTACCGGCGCTGCAAACGGTCGACGATGGGATTCGCGACGACTTGAACGATGTTTCCAGCAAGCCACCTCCAAAGACCCCATACCCCGTTTCAAGGGCGTGATGGAAATTGAACAAGCGCTTCGCGTAGCCTGTGGGGGTCAATAAATCAATCCGTGGCCGATTCTTCGCACAAGCTACCCATAGTCGGACTTCCTGGACAACTTGTGTTCGGAATGCTAAGCTGCTTCCAACTGTCTGTGTAGAAAATCGTCGGCGCTGTGCTTGGCAACGAGGACCAGCGGGCGTCTGCACGCGGTGGCGGTGGCCCGCAATTGAATAGCCGTACAAGCTACCTTGACCTGCCCTAGACAAGACAGATGCCACAAACCGTTCCAGTATAGAATATCTTTAGAGAGGATGGATTCGGGCGCGAAAAACCCCTGAAGTATTCGTCATGATCTGTCCAGAAAATTCTGACGATTTACAGGTTGCACCTTCGACTATTAGCTCTGCCACAACTTCAGCAAGAGATGATTGTCACCCGTGTCCTACATTCAAACCCAGTCACGCCGCTGAAAAACCATGCGCATCACCACAATAGATGTGGCCATCAGCACAGTAACAACTATAGAAATCACGAGACCATTGACCGGCAAAATCACGGATTTGTCGACAATGAAGAAATTTGAGTCAAAAAAGCTCACGAAAAACGTGAAGGGCAAAAATACCATAGAAATGATCGTGAGGCGATTGACAGCCTCACCCATTTTGCGCGACTGCTGATGAGCGATAATGTCCAGCGCATTGTTAGTGAGGTCGCGCTGCGAATCGATTACATCATAAATGCCCAGTAACCGTTCATAGAGATGACGGAACAGATCTCGAATACCCTCGTCGCTGGAGACGCGCTGTTCGCCCATTAGATTGGAGAGCACTTCGCGCTGTGGGGCGATCATCTGCCGGAGCCCAATGAGATGCTGTTTGATCCGATACACAGATTTTTGTGCTTGTTTGTCCGCACCGTCATTCAGGAGTTCTTCTTCTAATTCGTTTAACTGATTGCTGATGCGATCGAGCAGGGGATAGTAGGTGTCAATAGCATGTTGCGCGGTGAGGTAGAGAAAAAAGGCCACTCCGCGAGACCAAGAATCGGGGTTCTGAGCAACCCGATCGTAAGCCGCTTCCACGGAAGAGGCATCTGCCTGCCGCACCGTCACGCAGAAATGATCACCAATGATGCAGTTGATTTCTCTGCCTACAATCACATTTCCATTGCTTGGTACATGGGGCTGGAAAAGAGACAGGAAGAGATACCGGGGGTACACCAACAGGGTTGGACGACGATCTTCCCGCAATAAATCTGCCACAACATTGGGTGACAGCTGCAGCAAACCCTCAAGCCAACGAATTTCTGTCGCTTCAGGGGTGACAACGTCAATCCACATGGTGCAGCCTTTGGCAAAGCACGTTTCCAGTTTTTCCTGTGTAAGGTTACGCCGCAGGATGACAGGGCCGGCAGAGACAATTTCGGCTGCCGCATCGGCTGAAGAACTAGAGTTTGGTGCAATCACCAGCGAACGTATCATGGTTTACCATTCCAGCGTATACGTTAATGCGTCCAACTCACGCTCGGCATGTGCTTTTGCCCTGTGACCACAGCCTATCCGACCATTGTTCATCACTTGCACATTCATTCCATCCCGTAAGATATTGGCGGGCCATTCTGAAAGGATACGGCCGTATTATCGTCCGTATCCTTACTCTTTCGGTCAGTACGTCCACCTCTAGGCGAAAAGACGACGGCGTCCGGTCAGCAACCGGATCCCAACCAACAGCACCACCGCCCCGGTAAAAGCGACGAAAATGCTCCAGATATTGAAGCCAGTCGTGCCCGTTGAGCCGAACTGCTCAAACAGAAAGCCTCCGACGAACGCGCCGAGGATACCCACGACGATGTCCATGAGCAGCCCCTGCTGGCGACTGGTCTTCATCACTTTGCTGGCGAGCCATCCGGCAATCGCCCCGATAACTAGCCAAGCGACAAAACCCATCTGGTCCATGATTTGTGTTTCCCTTTTCTGTTTACCACATCCTAATTTGAACGCGGTTAAGACGATCCCCGGTTCACCAAACGGATCGCGCCTGACAACGTCAAGCCGCTTCGCGTTGCTCGGCATGGGCTGCCCGTGATTCAGCGAGCGTCTTCAGGTTGCGCAGATAACCTTCGATATGTCCCATGCCGGAACGTCGCCCCAGCATGCTCCATACCTTATCCATAAACCCGTTGGACAATGTCAAGCGCTCCACGTAGTTAAACAACGTACCACCCTCGGCCGGTTCCAGCGTCCACGAGATTTCGTAACTCTTGGCCCCGGTGCCCGAGACCATCTCGAACATGATCCGCTCCGGTTCCATCCATTTGGTCACTTCAAACCTGATCTTGAGTAGAGGCCCCATGCCGATCTTCTCCTCCACCACGAAGGTCATTCCTACCCCCGTGTGCAGTTCACTGCCATAGTGATACTCCCGCAGCGCCGTCCACCATTTCTGTATCCAGGTGGGGTGGGTCAGGCATGTCCACACTTCTTCCGGCGGAGCCGCGATCTGGATCGACTTCTCATACGTTGCCATGATATGTTCCCTTCATCGTTTGTAATACAATCGGAAGTTCATGAATCGATAACTCTGAAAACCTTCGCACCATGCCCATGCCCAGTCCGAAGGTATCCTCGGTCTGTGTTTTTGTCTGCTCCAAGAAGCCAGCCGGTAGTATCCGACAACTGCCTCCCCGCTCTGCTCAAACTCAGGTCCGACGACTTACTTCCCGTCCGTTGGGTTTCTCGCCCGGTGTACTGATAGGCAGGTCGCCTAACAGCAGCGTCGGACTGATGCCGTGCTCGGTGATGACCACCTTCGTGTTATCTCGCAGAGCGGTTTCGACCATCTCCAGTTGCTTAAGCGCCTGGGCGTTGCCGACGAAATATCTCTCTGCCGCCTCGTTTACCAGCCGGATGGCTTCGGCCTTGCCCTGGGCAACTTAAATCACGGCTTCTCGTTCTCCCTCAGCACGTTGGATGATCGCCAGTTTCTGTTGTTGGGCAGCCTCGAATTCACCTGTCGCCAGCAATTTCATGGAACGCCGTTCTTGCTCGGCTGTCTTCTGTTTGTGCATAGCCTTCTTGATGTCATCGGGGGGATCGATCAGACGAATTTCCACCTTACTGACGGTCAGTCCCCATTCGACTGCAAAGGCGTTCAGGATCCGCTGCAAATTGTTGGCGATCTTCTCACGAGCCACGAGACTTCTCATCTAGCGACAGCTCGCCAAACTCCTGGCGCAGATTCGTCATCGCCAATTGGATAACAGCGCGCTTCCAGTCATCGATGTTGTAGAACGTGCGCTTGATCCCTTCTTCATCGGCCGTGGGGCGAACCCACATCACACCATCCACCGTAATTTCAACGTTGTCTTTGGTAATCACCGGTTGAGGCTCAATATCCATGGTGTGTTCGCGCACATCGCGTACACGAATGAGGTGAACGAACGGGATTTGAAATCCCAGGCCTGGCATCACAAATCCCGTATATCTACCCAGGGTTTCCTGGATGCCGCGCTCGTATGGGCGCAGGGTATAAATCGGACCACGTAACGTTCTCACAGCATTCTCCTTTGCACGGCGGTTCACTCACCAGCACTTGACAGGTACGTCCACTCAAACATCAGCTCTTGATTGGGGGGCAGCGGTGTCTGTTGCAGGAACTGCTCATAGCCGGCCAGATTGATGCCGTGCAGCTCGCGCACTTGCGCCCTGTACCAGCGGTCAAAGGGAAGTTTGGAGGCGATGATCTGACCTAGCGCCCGGTCGATATCGGGGGCTTCCAACGTAGTCACTGCCGCCGACCCAAACCCAGTCTCTACCAGGGTCAACCGCTCGCGCGTGATGCCCAACCGTTGGCGGGATGCCTCATACATATCCCGTCGAGAGCCGGATAACTCCTGGCAAAAACGCCGCCAGGCTTCCACCTTGCCGGCCACGATAGGAAATGTCAGAATGATGCCAGGCATCGGGCTGTCCTCCTTAACGTTTCGCTTGTTCATGCAGCGCTTGAGCATGCCGCCTACGATTGGGACTGTCGTTCTCCCGATCGCTTTGTACCGAAATTGAATGCCCTGCTTTTATCCGACAGGCGTTTTACGCTTTATAATCCAGTATAGTGAGCAAGCGTCTCAACAGCGTCACAAGGAATTGGGTAGTGATCGGAAATTCATCCCCATTACGTTTTCGTTTACTAGGGCCACCCGAAGTGCTTCTGGGTGAAACGCGGCTGACTTTTCCCACACGCAAGACGCTGGCGTTGTTGATCTATCTAGCGCTTGAGGGAGGGTCGCAACCGCGCGAACACCTGGCTGCCCTCCTTTGGCCAGAATCAAACTCGGAGCGCAGCCGCGCCTCGCTCCGTAACACACTCGGCCATCTGCAAACCACTTTGGATCCAGGCCGCGATCAGAACTCACACGTCCTTTCTCTCTGTCACTCACCATACCCTGGGTTTGAATCCCGACGCCGATGTCGAGCTTGACCTGCATAATGTGGAACGGGCCTACTCAATGGCCCGGACCGACCGTTCGCGCCGCGTGCCACCGGAAAATTCGGCCAGTCTACCCGTGTTGCAGTCCGCGGCCGCATGCCACCGCGGCGATTTTCTCACCGGGTTTTCGCTCGGGGATGCGCCCGACTTCGACGATTGGGTGGTCACCCAGGGCGAAGTCTGGCGGCGACGCTTGGGACTTATTCTTGACCGGCTGTCCGAAATCCAGTTTGCAGGTGGCGATTTTGCCAGCGCTGCTGAGACAGCCTCGCGATGGATCGCCCTCGATACGCTAAACGAAGTCGCCTATCGCCGCAAGATGCGCGCTCATTTCGCTGCCGGGGAGCGCGGTCAGGCACTGGACACCTATGATGCGTGTTGCGCCGTGCTGGTGGATGAGTTGAACCTGGAGCCAGAGCCAGACACAGTGGCGCTGGCTGCGCTGATTCGCAGTCAACATCCTAGGCCACACCCCGCGCTCCAATTAGATACCCCTGTTTCGTACCTTGAACATCTGTTTGCCGGGCGAAGCGCCGAGCGTCAGGCGCTGATAGAGAGGTACGGACGTGCAGTCGCAGGTCAGGTTCAAGTTGTCATCCTGCGTGGCGAAGCAGGAATTGGCAAGACCCGTCTCGCCAGGGAGTTTTTAGCCTGGGCCAATGCGCAAGAGGCAGAAGTGCTGCAGGGGGGTGCCTTTGAGAGTGGCAGCCACATGCCGTTTCAGCCGCTGGTTGAGGCGCTCCGGCTGTGGCTGGATCGTGAAGACGCGCCGCAGGAGTATCTGGGGGACGCGTGGTTGTCTTTACTGAGTCAGCTCTTGCCGGAATTGCGCGACCGTTATCCAGAACTGCCGCCTGCGCGCCGGGGAACGAACACAGACCGGACACAGCTCTTTGAAGCATTCGTGCGCTTAACGTTAGCTCTGGCCCTGCGATCGCCGCTGGTCCTGTTTGTGGACGATGCGCAGTGGGCGGATAGTGCGACATTGGACCTGCTCCAATACGCTATCCGGCGCTGGCGGGAAAGTGCTGCGCGGATCATGTTATTGATCAGCGTGCGCTCTGAAGCCTTGCACCCGATGAGCCAGCCTCCGCAAGCGGGCCTTATTGCGTGGCTGGGACACGTGGAGCGTGAGTTGGTGCCATATCATCTCGAGTTGGACCCACTAGATGAATCGGATACTGTGCAGATGGTACAGTCTATCCTGTCGCCACCTGCTGCCGACTTCGCCGAATGGGTGTTCCACGAAACACGCGGGCAGCCATTTTATTTAATGGAAACGCTAAAGGATTTGCTCGAACGTGGAGCCCTTCATCCGAAACGGCAGGCAGAGGGAATGTGGGCTTTCGAGGTTGACGCCGAACACGATCTTGGGCAAGCGGTTCGCGTTCCATCCACCGTGCGGGCTGTGATCCGCTCGCGCTTGCATCGACTTAGCCCGCATGCCTTCACCCTGTTGGCAGCCGGATCTGTGCTGGAACAGCGGATCACCTTCGAGCGCCTGTGTGTCGTCTCCAACGTGCCAGAAGATACAGGATTATCTGCCTTGGACGAACTGGTCAGCGGTCGATTCTTGTCGGAAGTAACGGGGCCCGGCACCACTAGCGCCTATGCCTTTGCAAACGACATGATCCGCGATGTCGTCTACACTGAGGCGGGAGATGCGCGGCGGCGGCTTTTCCACGGGCGCGCATTGGATGTCCTCGAAGCGGCTAATGACCTTTCGGCTGTGCTGGCCCATCACGCACTGGCTGCCGGGCTGGTAGAGCCGGCTTTCCGCCACAGCCTGGCAGCGGGGCAGGCAGCGCTGCAGCTCGCTGCCACGAACGACGCTATCGCTCATTTTGAGAAGGCGCGTCAATTGGTGGAGGAGGGGCTGTTGGTCCACGCAGAGATCGAGTCGCAGATACGCGAATTGTATGTGCAGTTGGTCCGGGCTTATGAACTGGGGGGCCAGCAAGCGCAGGCGTTAGCCGTGAGTGCTGAGTTGGAGCGACTGACGCCGAAACAACACTGACAAAATACGTGAGGATCCAATTCAGTTGAAGATTTCCACATTTCACCCCGCCGCAATGCGAGCCTTGGCAACGACTGGGGATTTGATCGAGCATTTCGGCCCCCGGCTGGCAGGTTCTGAAAGCTGTTGGAATGCAGCCCGATCCCTTCAACAGAACTTGCAGGTAAGTTGTGGACACGCAGATCTTGAACCTTTTGCGGCGCATCCAAAAGCATTTATGGGGTCTCTACAACTCAGCGCGCTGGTGTATTTTGTGAGTGTTGGCTTTCTGCACTTCGATATGCCTTATCTAGCCGCGATTTGTTTTCTCTGTATTGCGCTAATTGGCATTTTTGAATTTGGTTACTATCGAGAATTCATTGATCGACTCTTTTCCAAAAAGGACTGTGCCAATCTCGTCGCCCGGCTCGAGCCAGAAGAAGAAGTTGTTCAACAGCTCATTATCAGTGGGCATCATGACAGCGCTCAAGAATCAGGCCTTTTGCGCCGTTGGCAGAAGCTATATGCTCTCAAAATTGTGATGGTCGATTATTTTAATACCGTCGGTTTGGTCTTTTCCTGGCTGTGGGTCTTCTACCGAGTTACCTCTGAGAAAACGCCCTCGTTCGTCCCTTACTCAACCTGGTTTCTCACGTTCGGAAGCGTGTTTGTGCTTTCCAGATTGTTCATTGTCTCCCAGCGGGTCACGCCTGGAGCCGGCGATAATCTGATTGTCAGCGCCATGCTGCCAGAACTGGCAGACATGTTTGTTAAGCTCGAATGTCCGGGAAAAAGCACGTTACGTCGCACGCGATTAATCTTTGTGAGCTTTGATGCCGAGGAGTTTGGGCTGCGGGGGTCCAAGGAATTTGCTCGCCGCCACCAAGCTGAGTTGGAGTCACTCCCCACCTATATGTTGAATATCGATTGTGTTTACAAGGTCAACGAAGTTCAATTCTTGACGACCGATATCAATAATACCCGACAGCTTTCCAGAGCATTGGCTGAAAAATGCGCTAACCTGGCTGGTAGGGCGGGCTACCCACAGAAACTTAGCCGAATGCCGTTTGGCGGGGGTGGAACTGACGCCGCCGCATTGGTGAGAATGGGGGTAAAAGCCACTACGTTGGTCGCCATGCCCGTTGGCTTGATCCGCGATGGTCTGGTGTACCACACGCTGCAGGATACAGTGGATGCCATCGAGGTCGAGGCAGTTGAGGCTTGCCTGAATATTGCTCATGATCTGGTTCAGGCCATCGATCAAGAAGACCATAACTTGTAGGGTATGAATGGATCAGTACCACCTTCGTGTTCGACGAAGCCAAACCGATTCTCAGGGTTAGCCCACTTCATGCTGTCAGCCATACATTCCTCAGACGTTTGAGGGGTTTCTTCCCGCTCGATATCGCTTGACGATGTAGGAACAAAGTTAGTCGAAGGAAACGAACCAAGCGCGTTGCCTGGTTGCGCTGGAGGGCGATGCTCTGTTCTGAGAACAACCTTCTTCACTACAAATTTGATCGTGCACCAATTTTACTAAAGCATCCATTTTATATGTTATAATAGGATATATCACGCCTCTCTGTTCTAAAATATTTCGCCCATATTTCTTATTTTCCAACCCTATTTCCTCTTGAATCTTGCTCATCCAGTTGGGTTATGCCCCTGATCGACATTAGGATAACGATGCAGAGAAAGACCGGCCAGATCAAATGTTGGAGCTGCGGTAAATGGATTGTCAAGAAAGGCAATCTTTGCCCCTACTGCGGCAAACCCAAACAGAAGAGTCGCCTGTTGGTCGAGGCCAGAGAGGATCGATTTATCACGCTGTCGGCCACATGGCTTGTCGTTACTCTTCTATTCTCGGGGGTGCTGTGGGTGGTTTTCCGGTCGCCTGCCATTTTCTGTGTGATGGGATTGCTGTTGTTTTTGCCCGGCCTTGCAGTTACGTATTTGTGGACCGGCATGGCTGGAGCTTGACGTGTAGGCGGGTGGAACCATCGCCCTCCCCTAGCGCATCTCGCGCTTTCTACCACCGTCTCCCTAAATTCCGGGTTTTACAGACGCCTGATTGTATCAAACGCGGCGCGCTGCTGAACACCGGTCCCGATTCGAAGGATATCTACTGAGAAAACGATGATGAAAACACAACAAGAAAAACTAAAACTGAAGATCGTAACTATCATCAAACGAAGCGGACGCCCTGTTCGCGGTCAGTACATTGTCGATCATGTTGCCCCGCTCGAACAAACGGTCTTAGACGATTTGCTCACAGAATTGGTGGCAGAAAGGCGCCTGAAGAAATCCTACACCTTATTAGCCACCGGTGATTCAGACTGTATGTATGACCTGATCCTATGATAGGCGTAGCCGCGAGATGCAGGCTGCCGCTTCCCCAAATAGTGCAATGGACTTCAACTAAACAACCTGCGCCGCGCGCAGGTTCGCGTCCTATGGTGGGGTGTACGCATAATGAATGGGGAGGTTCACATGCAAAAATGGGAATATCTACATGTTAGGGTGGACCATCAAGAGGTTGGCATGGTAAACGGACAACAGTTGGAGATATCGAAGTCCGGAACCAGCCTGCTTGTGAAGGGACAAGACCTGCACGAGATGTTGTCTCAGGCCGGAGAAGACGGCTGGGATTTAGTGTCACACAAGATGCCCAATGTCGGAACAGAAGTTTTCGTCTTCAGGCGACCTGATTCATCCCATCCCAACCAGGCATAACGCTCGGCTGTTTACTTCGTGGACGGATAAGCTGCTGTCATTTGAGCAGCAGCGTTAACTAGAAAGGGCTTAACGTGACGAAACAAGTGGTTATGTTTGGGCGCAACAGTCTCGACAAAGCACGATTGTACGTTCAAGTAAATTCTGGGAGAAATCTGGTCATCCTGAAGAATTCCCGGAGGCGGTTCGCTGTCTGTAGTCCCAACCTAGCGCAAGAACTCAAAGCGAAAGGTTTTCAACCGATTGACTCAAGAGACTAGAGCTGTGAGGGTATTTTCGACGCATCTGTGACCAGTTCCCCCTGATCTTCGATAAACTGGGTCCTTCATTTGAAGCTGTAAGTTCATTCGAACGCTCGTTCCGCCCAAACTTGACACCTTTGCGCCGTCTTAAGACGCTCAGGGGGGTGAACCGAGCACAATTCGCCCGGCGGCGTATCCCTTGGCACCCGGATTTCACATTCCGGGTAACTCAAACTACGCCGCTGTTGGGACCAGCGGCATGCGCAGGATATCACCGACCGTCCATAGGTGGTCGGTCAATCCGCCCGCCATCGCGGGTGTGCGATCACGGTACTTGCCGCGCAATCCGAGCACCGCAGTGCGCAGTGAACTGGGCGGACACGCAAAGTGATCGTACAGCCGAAATCACTCCGTATGGTACAGCAATTGCCGCGTCGGTATCAGCGACCACGTTCGGCGTGCCAGTCCCGCAACGCGCTACCTGAAGGTCAGATTCACCTGCTCCATAAATGCGATCTGGATCGTGCGGCCGAACCCTTGCCCTTCCAGGATGTGACCCAATGCTCAGCTTAGTACGCGCTCGTCTGGGGCGGAGCCAGTACCCGAAGTGCATCGTGATGGCATAGAAGTAACTCCACAACCCATCCGTCGTAAAACCCGGCCCACACGTCGCTCTCAAGCGCTGTTTCAAGCCATACACTACCGCATATGGTGATTTTGCGATCGCGGTGAAGACAGGGCTGGCAGCCGGCGCGGCTTCTCTCAGCTATCAGGACACCCAGCAATCACGCGTTGACTGCATATAAACAGGCACAGAGTTTGACTGTGAAGTGCGGCGACCAGCTAGTGCCTCAGCCGAGGATCCAGAACGTCGCGCAGCCAATCGCCTACAATACTGATCGACAGAATCAACAGAAAGATCACACTACCCGGGACGATAGACAGCCAGGGAGCAAACAACATATAATCTCGGCCATCCCCGAGCATCTGACCCAGACTCGTCATGGGGTACTGAATACCGAGTCCGAGAAAGCTCAGCGCACTCTCCAACAAGATCGTACCCGACAAGGTAAGGCTGAACTGGACAATCAATGCGCTGAGAATGTTCGGCAACAAATACCGCCGATACAGCCCTGATCTCGAAATGCCCAAAGACTGGGCCGCCAACACATAATCCTCCCCCATGACTGTGAGCACCATACCCCGCGCAAGTCTCGCATAACTCTCCCAACCGTTGATGCCAATGACGATCAACAATACCGTGAACGTATTTCCCATTATGGCCAGCGCGGTCAACGCAAATACAATGAAGGGAAGCGAGGCTTGAATATCGACGAACATCATGATCGTCTCTTCTACCAGACCTCGAACCTGGCCCGCTATCATGCCAAGCGTTGTGCCTATCACAGCACTTATAGCTGTTCCAATGAGAGAAATAATGACAGTGATCCGGATCGAAAATAGCAACCGGCTCAGTGTATCACGTCCCAATTGATCGCTGCCCAAGAGGTGGGTAGAACTTCCCCCCGACACAAAGACCGGAGGCAACAAGGCGTGAAGGATGTCAGTCTCCTGGTAGTCGTATGGCGCAATCGCCTCTCCGATCACGGCCAAAATGACCATGAATAACAGAAATGCAATCGTGAGCATTGGAAGTATAGGCGGGAATACCACACGTTGAATATCATGCACGGCAGCCGGAACGTGCCCGTTTTCCGTTTTCATCTCCCCTCTCCCGACATGCTGATACGTGGATCAAGCACACCGTAGGTGATGTCAACCAGAAAATTCGCGAGGATCACGCCGCTTGATATGAGTAACACGACGGCCTGTACGACAGGCAAATCCCGGTTGGATACCGAGTTTACGAACAGGCGACCGATGCCAGACCATGCAAAGACTGTTTCGATGACAGCGGTTCCACCGACCAGAAAACCGAGCTGGAAACCGAGGATGGTTACCACTGGAATGAGCGCATTGCGCAGTGCGTGTTGAAGGAGTATGGTACGCTCGCGCAGCCCCTTGGAACGTGCAGTTTGAATGTACATCGCATTCAACACTTCTAACATGGCACTCCGCGTGAAACGCGCGATGCGAGCTGCCGCCGAAGTGCTCAACGTCACCAACGGCAGGATCATGTACTTCCAGCTTTCGTTTCCTGAAGTAGGCAGCCACCCCAACTCAAGCGCAAAGACAATAATAAGCAGTACACCCAGAATGTAATCCGGCATACTGTAAGCCATAACAGCCACGATCATCGTCACGCGATCAACCAGCCTGTTATGATAAACTGCCGCCACAACGCCAGCGACTATCCCTAGTAACAATGATAGAAAAAACGCCGAAAACCCTAACACCAACGTGTATGGAAGCGCTTCAGCAATGACATCGGTGACGTCGCGTCCGTTGATATACGATTGTCCCAGATTGCCCTGGAGGATGTTGAGGAAGTAACGCACATATTGTTCTGGGAGGCTGGCGTCAAGACCCCATTTTTCAATGTAATAGTCTCGAATGGCTTGTGGGGTGTCGTCTGGCAACAAGACGCTTAACGGATCACCGGCCACTCGAAACGCGAAGAAAACCAGCGTCAACACGACCCACAAGGTCAACAGACTGCGCAGTGCGCGCCGTACCATGAACTCAATCATCGCTTGGCGTCCCTGCCGGCAATTGGGGCCAGTCCTTGATGTTCCCATTCGGAAAACGTGGACGCGTAATGCCGGAGGGCTCCAAAAGACGAAACTCTACCCCATCACCCTCAAAGTTGTATTCAACAATGCCATTCACGTCCAACCCATTTCCGGAAACGTAATCATTTTCGCCGCGCCTGATCGTTGGAGCCACAACCACGGTGATTCCCATAGTCTGAAAAGTCCGATACACATGAAGATGCCCGGCACATACCATTCGAACGTTCGTGCCTTCCATCAAGTGCGTCAGACGCTGGCGTGCACGAGCCGGCATGGCGCTGGTGACATACGCATTTTCACGCAGCGATATGACACAAGGAGGTTTGTGCATGAACAGGGCCACCGGACGATCACCAGCCTCTCGGAACTGGTCAGCCAGATATTGCCACTGGATGTCTTCGGCTGCGAATCCTGACTCGAACATAAGGTCGTTGAAGCCGATCAAATACCAATCCCCAAAAGGTAGAGCCCACAGATCTTCTTCGAAAAGCGACAGATAATGCTGGCGACGCGCCTCAGTGATTCCATAATGCTGCAGCCAGGGCACTTCAGGACGCAGTCGAGGCTGGGGAGGACCACCGCCAATATCATGATCGCCGGGCAGCGCTTTCCAGGGAACTGTCAAGTGATCCATCTGTTCCCGGCCAAACACAAGGTCATCAAGATCGTCTGGTTCCTCTAGAACGAAATCGCCGGTGTTGATCAAGAGATCGGGTTGTGTCTGGTTAACATAATCCAGCACTGCACTCCAGTTGGCATAGGTGTAAGCCCGTGTCCGGCTCAGATGCAAGTCAGAAATATGGATCAGCTTCTTCTGTGACACTTCTATATCCCAGGCATCTCAAAGGGAAGAGGGCACCTCATCGCTGCAAGTGCCCTCTTCCAACCCGAATCCTGATTACCTTCCAGCCGGGAAGAACTCCGGACCAAACGCCATACTAAAATCGGGCAGTGGCTGCCAATCCAGATCGGCGCGTTGAGCATAGAACTCAGGGCGCTGCCACAAGAATAACGCCTGCGGATTGGCTTCCCACTCGGCTTGAATGGCGCGCCAGATTTCCATGCGTGTGTTGAAATCCGTGGTTTCTGTGAGCTGTTGACACAGATCGTCCAGAGTCTCAGAAATCGCGATGCGGTTGCTGCTGGCATAATAGGTGTTCGACGTATATGTCGTGCATACTGGGTTAACGGGATCGGCTATGGAGATGTTATTTGACGTCGACCACATGCTGACATCGGTGGGCGGATTGAGTGTATGCAGCGTGAAATCAGGGATAATATCCAGCTTCACCTTCAATCCGACCTTTGCCCACATTTCCTGTAGAAGAAGTGCTGTTTCATTGACCAGGACGAAGTTGTTGGAGATGAATTGCAGCTTGATCGGCGCGCCATCGTATCCCGATTCCGCGACTAATTGACGCGCCATGTCGGGATCATATTCGGAAGGTAATTTTTCATAGTAAGGGCCATAGGCGGGTGACTGAATGCCCACCAGCGGCTCGACTGTTCCATTGAAAAGTTGCTCGGCAATGGTATCCAAATCCGCGGAGAGTATGAGCGCGCGACGAATACGTGCATCGTGCACAGGGAGTTCTTCTGGTCCGGTCATGAAGGAAAACATTTGAATGTTTTCCTGTGGCATGACTGTAACCTTGAAACCTTTTGATTCCAGCAGCCCGAATTGCTGGGGCAACACACCAACAATCAAATCCACTTCGCCCGCCAATAAGGCAGCAATACGAGTCGAGCTTTCGGGAATGTCACGGTAGGTTATGCTTGCGACTGGAGGCTTTCCACCCCAGTAATCATCAAAGGCAACGAGACGGACTTCGTCGCGTGCCTGATAGGACTCGACACGATATGGTCCGGTGCCAATCGGTTTCTGCCGGAAGGCATCCACACCCACTTCAAGAAAATAATCTTTGGGAACTACACGAGCGATGTGCGATTGCAGCCGGCTGATCAGGGCGGGATCGGGGAATACGGTCGTAATCCGGACTGTGTGCTCATCCAGAACTTCGACATTCTTGAACACGCCGATAGCCAGCGGATCGGGGGTCAGCGCATCCGGCCCCCACAGCTTTTCGGACGAGAGGGTGAAAGCAACATCTTCGGCGGTGAGTTCCTGCCCGTTATGGAATAACACGCCCTGACGGATGGTGAGGTCCAGTTCCGTATCTGATACCCAATTCCAGGACTTAGCGATGCCAGGAATCGGATCGGTTCCCCAACCGTCTTCCCCGAAATCGCGCCCGATCAGCGGATCAAACACGTTGTAGACGATTTGCCGTTGAAACGTGCTATTGCAGGTCACGCAAAGGTCATTGGGGACTGCATTCAAGCCGATCACGATATTGGGTCGTTCGTCCTGAGCAGAGACGGATGAGATGCCGATCATAGGCCCGAT
The DNA here is from genome assembly GCA_963826505.1 of uncultured Chloroflexia bacterium. Classification (GTDB taxonomy): domain Bacteria; phylum Chloroflexota; class Anaerolineae; order Aggregatilineales; family Aggregatilineaceae; genus CAWGXG01. The sequence goes on along the minus strand of CAWGXG010000006.1, from coordinate 701,846 downwards.
TCCAAGGAGCAGAATAAGACAAGCAAACACTACTCTTGTGCGTAGCATGGCTCCAACCTCCATAATTTGCATGAGCAAGAAATGCAGTTGACAGAGGGTAATCCGTTGGCACCAACTACCCTCCTTGTTTACAGGATAGCAGTGCGGTGATGGCATTTCAATGAATATGAAGAAAGCTTAAACGATTCGATGCAAGTTGGTGAAATATGCTCGATTACGTTGAGGTGAAATAATCACGATCTAATCCGAATGGTCCGTTAGGTAGAGGAAATAACTCAAACAAGGATGTCCGGTTGAGCATGGTCTTCACTGTTTGAAATCGTTGGAGAGCGATGTTGCATAGCTCCCACAGTGCAAATGGGTCAGGCGATAACGACAGATACGCCGTGCGCCTCCACTTTCCGAATGACATCATCTGGGACGGCTTTGTCTGTGATCCACGCGTCGATCTTGTCCCATCCACAAATCACGATTTGCGGCGGGTTACGCAACTTGCTGGAGTCGGCGACTACAACGCACTGTTTGGAACGCGAGATCAGTTCGCGCATGTACACGACGTTAGAGATATGTCCCGCCGTCACCCCTTTTTTCAGGTCAAAGCCCGTGACGGTTAGGAAAACCTGGTCGATTTGGAAGTCCTGCAAGCGAAAAGCGATATCTGAAGCAACCAGTGCCCTTCCGCTTAGGCGCAGAAAACCACCCGGCACGAAGATTTCCACGTGCTCGTGCGAGGCAAGAACCCGCACAATTTCTAGATCGTTGGTGATGGCCGTCAACGCGAGTTCTCGAGGGATATGGTGTGCGATTTGGAGAGGAGTTGTACCACTGCTGAAAGCAACAACCTGTCCTTCCTGAACACGCCTGGCAGCCATTCGCCCAATTTGTCGTTTTTCAGCAATATTCATGACTTCTCGATTTCTGTAGAACAAAACCAAATCATAAGTGAAGTCATGTACGTGCGTAGCACCGCCGTGAGTCCGACGCAACAGTCCCCTTCGCTCAAGTTCTGACAAATCCTTGCGGACAGTCGACTCGCTAATCCCCATCTCGCGAGCCAGTTCTGTGACCTGCACGTAGCCCTGTTTCAGAAGGCTTTCAATGATGTATTCCTCGCGCTGCATGGCGCTGGGCGTTCGTTTTGATTGCATCATGTCCCCCCGAAAGAGGTGGCTCTGTTCCCGACTGTGTGTAGCCTATGTCTCCTAGCAAGGAACCGACCAGAGTTCGACAAGATTTACAGGAAACTCTTCCTCAGAATACTATATTCCACGGATCTCGGCACTCAGTGACAATGCTCAAATCGAGCCGAGGAACATTTCTGGAACCGCGAAAACCACACGCTTCAACGTTATGCAGGGCGGCCTTGAACGCGCGGTCTGTGACTCCGCTCTGCCGGGCAGCGGCCAGCAGCGCTGCAATTTCTATCTGTCAAGCCAGGCGGGAAACGACGTCACCGGATACATCTATAGGGCCTACACGCCCAATCAACTAATCGTAATGAACCAGTCGGCTGATCAGTAGATGCCTCTGTCCCAAACCCTTATCCATAACTACAACCCGAATCTCAGCGTTCCAGGCGAGGGAGTGCCACCGGGCGACCCAACCCTCTATGAAAATGCCAACCCTGTGGCCGATGTCAGGCAGTTGATACCAGGACAGTGTCTCCTGTTTACCGACAGCGACCCGACCACCAACATCCCTCCGCGCACATACGATGTGGTTGCCCGGCTGGATAACCATCCTGATCTAATCTTTTGGGCGGCGGAGTTTGAAGTTGGGAGTGCGACAGATAGCCAGCCTTGCAATTGCCCAGCGGCGGCTAGGGCTAAACTGACCATCTGTGTGATGCCCCGTAAGCGACCACCAATCCAAACCAGCCGCCCGCAAGGCAGGATAAGCGCTATAAGGTCTATCCTGCCTTGCGGTGCTGGTGGGTCGCCTTTTTCTGCGACGGCACCATGCCTATTGCCAATCAATCGTCATCATCACCCTGATGGTTCTCGCAACGCCGTCGCCAGCCATTGGCCGGAGCCCAGGGAGGCGGCGGATTTTTGCAGTTGCCCTCGTCTCGCCACACTTGCTGTCCATCTGTGTTGACGTAGATGTTGACATTGATCAGGACGACATTGACCGCGATTACCACGATTTGGCCCTCCAAGGTCATCGGCTGATCGAGTGAGCCCTCGACGCGGATCATATCGCCAACTTTGATCACGGTCAGCAGCGGGTCGTCCGGCTCAATCTCGATATTGAAGCCGAAGATCACGATCACATTGACGTTGATTTGCACGACCGGCCCTTCTATAACGATCGTGACGGGCAGTTCCCCTTCCCCGCCGAAGTAATTAGCTTTGTCGGTATCCGTGTACGATACGCCGTTGAATGCGCCACCGGCCGTGGCGGTATTGGTTACTTGCCCTTCACCGGCCGCCGCTGGTCCGACTACACATTCAAACGACACGGTGGGATCCAGAGTTGCCGGCAGCGTGCACGAACTGACGTCCAGAGAATCGTCGACGAGGCTGATGCCGGTCAGTGGGATATTGCCATTGTTGGCAACGACAAACTTGAAGAAGACATCGCCTTCTAGCTCTGCGCGCGGCCCTGGCGGACTGTTAGCATCCTGCCACGTAACTCCACCGTCCACGGAAATCAGCTTCTCGAGATCGATAGAAGGGCGGTCGCCTCCGAAGTAGTTGGCCGTATCGGTGGCACTGACCGTGGCGCCGCCCGCCTCGCCGGTCGCCAGGGCAGTATCCGTGTGCTGCCCTTCGTTGGCCGGAAATGGTCCGATCGTGCACTCGAAAAACGCACCAGGATCCAGTGTGGTTGGCAGCGGGCAGCTGCTGACATCGAAAGCGCTGTCGGTCAGGCTGAGATTGGTCAGTGCCACACTGCCCTGATTTGTCACGATGAGGCGGAACGATACGTCTGCCTCCAACGCAATATCGGGGCCGGGTGCTTCGTTGGCATCTTGCCAGGTGATCTGTCCGTCAACAGAGACAAACTTCTTGACGTCGATGGCGGCGTCCCCCTGCCGGGCCGGTTCCGCGACGGGCCCGGGCAGACCGAACGAATTACCTCTTCCTGCGATACCCCCTGACGCAGGCACTCTTTGTGCTGCAACCGGCGGGATAAACGATGTCACTAGAGTCACAAGTGTCAACACAATGAACAATGATGATCGGAAAGATTCTCGGGGAAACATGATTTTCTCCTCAACAAGGGCTGGTCGTGCCCTGTTCGTTTTGACGGGTGCGCTGGGTGCTGCCTGTCGCTGCTAACTACATATGCTATATCGCTCGATACCCGCGAATGTCGCGCATCAATTTCGGGTACTTAGGAGTTGGGCGTAGGGCATCGGTCAGGCGGAGAGCTGAACTTCTGTAGGGCGTGCCAGCGTAGTCACTATCCCGAATACTCGTGTGGTCGCAGATGAACGAGGGCCCTCCTACCGAAATGACTTTGTCTAACAGGCTAGTCTCGCCTGGACTACTCAGCCGGGGTTCCCCAACGGATAGATCCAGATTGCTTGGATCGGGCGAGCGGAGCTATCCTCGGTCAGAGATCGTTTGCCGATACAACGGGCACATTGGACAATCTGATCGCGTACTACCCAGGAACATCCCATGGCGGCTTCTCGCTCAGACCAACCCCCTTCCGATCGCAGTGCGGCTAATGCGCTGGCACAGGTACACCGTAACCGATGAGGCCTGGATTCGCGCGTATTTGCAGCGCGCGCCGGTCGGCGTGCTGGCAACGGTGGACGATGACCCGGCATTCCTCACTCACCTCATAATACGGGCATGCGCGGTTCAGACACGCCAACCCTTGTGTCATATGTATATTGCTTCTTGCGTCCGCGCTTGCTACTCACCTCGCCCCACGGCCTCACATCAGCATGATCCGTATGGTTTCCAACTGCAGCCCTGCACAGTAATGCGGAAAACCTGTAGTAACCTCGCGTGCTGTTTCCGTGCCCGCTGATCTTTGACCCGCTTCACCCAGCGTTTCACTCGTGCACGATCCACTCGCCGCCATAACCGCGACACTTGAAGCGCCAAGGCCAGTATCACCACCGCTTTGAGGGCCCGCATTCACCCCCACCCCATACTTCAGCAGACGCGCCACACCAAAAACGCGCGCCGGTTTATCGCGCAGAAAGCGTTGATCACCCCTTTTGAGTCCGGTCTGATTTCACCTACACCTTCGGGGCATTTTCACAGGCTCCCAAAATAACAGTAGAAATCAGACTATAATGGTTTGTAGAATCTTCAGAGGTCATCACCGCCTATTTCAAGAAGCTGCGAAGCCATGAGTCCCAATTTACTAAAGCGCAGTCTTCATGCCAAAATCACTATCGGCACTGCGCTGCCTCTCATTATCATCTTAGGATTCTTCACCAGCATTGAACATTCGCGGCACCGCACGGCAGTTTTGTCCCATCTATCTGCATTGGCCTCCTATTCCGGGCAGGTGATCGAGTCCAGTTTGCAACATGCCATGCTCAAATCCGATTTCGGTGAAGTTCAGGGTATCCTGGACACCATCGGGCAAAGTGGCGAATTTCAAGTGGTGTACTTGCTCGATCCCTCTGGCAAAGTAATCTTTTCCCCTGATAGTACTGGGGTGGGCATGGTGCTTGACAATAGCCAGGCAGACTGCCAACCGTGTCACCACTTATCTGTCAGAAACCGGCCAGAAAGCATCGTGGTACAGATCGAAGATGGGCAATCTGTATTCCGCAGTATGCAACCTATCGAAAACGCCCCTGAATGCGCGCGCTGCCACGATCCGAACGAACGTCTGCTGGGTGTTTTGCTCACTGATATTCCGATGGCCCCTATGGAATTGGCGCTGACGGATGATCTGCGTGAGAACTTACTGTGGAGTGCGATCGCTCTGCTGGTTGCGATCATCGTCGCGAACGTCACCATCAGCCGCTTTATGCTGCGTCGTCTATCGAAAATGGCGGCGGCAATGGCGGACTTGGGACATGGGCAGTTGCCATCTCAGCTTGCTGAAGGGCCGCCCGATGAGATCGGGCAATTAGCGCACGCTTTTAACCGCATGGCCCAACAAGTACAAACGCGTGAGAGCGAAAATAGCAAGCTGTCAGGCGATCTGCGCCGACAGAGTGGGCAGCAGCGCGAGCTTTTGAAGCAACTCATCTCGGCTCAAGAGGACGAACGCCGACGTGTCGCACGCGAACTGCATGACCAATTGGGACAATTCTTAGCTGGTTTGGCACTGCAGACCGGTGCTCTGGAACGGCTCATTTCACAGGAACCATCGCGCGCGCTCGAGCAGTTAAGCCATATCAGGTCATTGACTACGGAAACCACAGAGAGGATGTACAATCTAATTCTCGACCTGCGTCCCTCGGTGCTCGATGATCTGGGGTTAGTCGCCGCCGTGCGCGCTTATTCTGAGCGGCTGCTGGCCGGTACTGGAATAACGATGGAAATGAATGTTGGCGAGCTATCCGAACGGCTGCCGCCCGAGTATGAAACCGTGTTGTACCGCGTTTATCAGGAAGCATTCGTCAACATCGTTCGACATGCCAATGCGACGCACATCCAGATAACGCTGGCCTGTCACACAGGGGAATTTAGGGGCCAAATCTCTGATGACGGTCAAGGATTTGATCCCGAGCAGGTTAAACCTGATGGACAGAGTCGACACGGACTCGGTCTGTTAGGGATGCAGGAACGACTGCACCAATGTCAGGGACGGCTGGAGATCGTGTCTCGTCCCGGGCAAGGAACGCAGCTTTCTATTGTTATGCCGTTAGCGGAGGGCTATTGTGGCGGATCAGATTCGCGTGCTAATTGCTGACGATCATACAGTTGTCCGGTCCGGAGTACGATTGTTACTGGAAACAGAGCCAGATATTGTGGTCGTTGGTGAAGCACGAGACGGTCGCGAAGCGGTTACCCTAACGGAGACATTACAGCCGGACGTAGTGTTGATGGATATTGCTATGCCAGAATTGGATGGTATGGCCGCCACACGCCAGATCAAAACAGCGTGGCCCAATGTCAACGTCCTGGGCCTGACGATGCACCGCACCGATGAGTATTTTTTTGAGATGCTCAAAGCTGGCGCGTCCGGTTATGTCCTGAAGGGTGCAGACCCCAGTGACTTGATCAACGCAGTTCGGATCGTTCATCAGGGAGAAATCTTTCTTTACCCGACGATGGCGCAGCGTCTGGTGCAGGATTTTCTCCATCGTGCAACAGAGGAAACCGATCTGGCGTCTACTCTCAGTCCTCGCGAAAGAGAAATACTGCAATTATTGGCAGAAGGCTACAGCAGCAAGGAAATTGCTGAAAAGCTGGTGATCAGTCCCAGCACGGTACATACCCACCGTAGTAATCTGATGGAAAAACTTGGTTTGAGGACGCGCTACGAATTGATCCAGTTCGCCCGCGAGCGCGGTCTGATCTAAACACTGTCGCAAATCACAAATCCCCATCACAAAAAACGCCACTCAATTTGGCGCTTTGTGCTACTCGAATTGGCATTCTTCCCGATACCCCCACCGCCAAGAATGTTCTAATCTGGAAATAAGGTTAATAAGGTTGTGACGCAATGACAATTCGGCGTGTGTTTATTGCGTGGACAAACTCACTGTTCTACAGATCGGTGCGTTTGCTGTTGAACCATCCAGATGTCGCTATTGTTGGAGCCAGTCAGGAGTCCGAAACGGTTTGGAACGTCATCAGGGAGTTGCGCCCAGACACGATTATTCTCGAAAGACGCGAGGAAATGGGTGAAGAAACGCCAAACCTGGACCTGGACAACCTTTGGAGCAACGGGGCATGGAATTCACGCGTTATTTTAGCCGGTATGCGTGATAACACGGCTCAAATTTATTATTGTGAGGAGCATGTGTTGGAACAAGCGGGCGACCTGCTCCAGCTCGTTTTGGATGAATGAAAGGGTAAGGTATCGGGCCCAGTTCCCAGGAGGCGCATTATTGTGACTCTGACATCACCGGATCAGTCAATGGATATCAATTCAAACCGTCGTGGTTTCATCAAATATCTGCTGGGGTTTTCCGTTGTCGCAACCCTAGGCGGTATTCTGACGCCCATCGTCGGATACCTGTGGCCCCCGTCACGCCGAGCGACTGAAAAAGGTGGCCAGGTGCGCGTCGCTTCTCTGGCCGAATTGCAGGCGGTTGGCGGGATGATAGTACCCGCGGGAGATCAGCCAGTGGCACTGACTTATAGTGAACGGGCCAGTGTCAAAGCGTTTTCGGCTATCTGCACCCACCTGGGCTGTGTAGTGCAGTGGGAAAACGGCGGGTTTATCCAGTGCCCGTGCCATGATGGCCGCTTCAATGCACAGACGGGCGCTGTGATCTCCGGTCCGCCGCCAGCGCCGTTGTCACCACGTGTCGTGACAATTGACGGTGATGATATTTATGTAAGCCTTTAATCTGATGAAGCGAGAGGCATTATGATCGATCAACAGCCAGGCCGGTTTCCTGCCCCTCTGGCAAAAGGCTGGGAATGGGTGCAAGACCGCGTCGACATCCAGGGCGCGGTGCAGGCCATGCTGCACGTCACCATTCCACGCGGCGCCAAAACATATTTCTTGGGCGGTCTCACGCTCTTCTTCCTCGGCATACAGGTTGTTACGGGAGTGCTGCTCACGCTTTATTATCGCGCCAGCCCTGAAGGCGCCTATCAAAGTGTGTTGTATATCATGAACGAAGTGCGTTTTGGTTGGCTGATTCGCAGCATCCACGCCTGGAGCGCCAATCTGATGATCGCGTCATGCGTGCTGCACATGCTGCGCGTCTTTGTTCAGGCCGCGTATAAGAAACCTCGCGAACTGACCTGGATAGTTGGCGTGGTTTTGCTCACTGTCACGATGGGGTTTGGCTTCACGGGCTATTTGCTGCCCTGGGACCAGCGCGCGTACTGGGCGACCACAGTCGGCACCGAAATCGCAGGTTCCGTACCCGTCATAGGCGGATATTTACAACGTTTGCTGCGCGGGGGAGACAGCTTGAGCGGGACGACTCTGTCACGGTTTTATGGCATTCATACCCTGGTTTTGCCACTCAGTCTCGCACTGCTCGTCGGGATCCATCTCCTGTTGATTCACCAGCAGGGACTTGCTGCCCCAGCGGGGGAAGAAGAAAAGGAATCTGAAATCGTGAACGACGAACCAGCGGACAACCGCGACCTTCACGAAGAAGATAAAGGCCAGAAGACTATCCCCTTCTTTCCAGATTATCTGCTGGATGAGGTGATCGCCTGGTATATCGGGCTGGCTGTGCTGATTGTGCTAGCCTCTCTCTTTCCCGCCGGGCTGGAAGATCAGGCCGATTCGTTGATGACACCGGCACATATTAAACCGGAATGGTATTTCTTGTTTCTCTACCAAACGCTCAAGCTGGTATCACGTACCGCTGGTGTGCTGATTCCGGGCGTAGGCATTTTGCTCCTAATCTTGGTGCCGTTTATTGATCGCGGGCCTTCACGCCGGGTGCGTGACCGCAAGTTTCTAATCGGCATCGCTGTGGTGATCATGGCCGCCGTCATCTCCTTGACGATCTGGGGCCTGCTGAGCTAATGAGGCATCTGATGCGACGTTTTCCAACCCTCTCCCATCTGCTCGTCTTGGCAGGCGTAACGATTATAGCGGGGGCCCTCTGGCTGGCTCGGCCAGAACGGACGCTTGCCCAACCCCCAATTCCACACACGTTGGAAGGGCACGCGGACTGCCTCTCCTGCCACGAAACAGGCGTGAACGGCGCTCCACAGTACCCTGCCAATCATGCCGGACGAACGAATGATGTGTGCCAGTTCTGCCACATGCAGGCTGTCGTAGCGACCGAACCCGCGCCGTTCATCCCGCATACGCTGGAAGGGCGGGAAAACTGCATCGAATGCCATGCCCCTGCCCCGGAAACCGAGGCGGTCAGCCCCACGCCTGAACCTACCGCCACAGTCAATCCTGTCCCGACACCCCTGGCCTATCCTGAACCGGTGAGCGAATCCAATAATACATGTCTGGATTGTCATTCGACACTGGGCGGACGGAGCGAGGAAGTTGTGCTCGACTGGCAATCCAGTATTCACGCTACACGTGGTGTGATTTGTGCCGACTGTCACGGCGGCGATCCTAACGCGGCTGATGCGATGACAGCGATGTCGCCAGATGCCGGTTTCATCGGCAAGCCCGATCGCACCGAAATTCCGCCCCTGTGCGCGTCGTGCCATGCCAATGTCACGTTGATGCGACAATATGACTTGCCCACCGATCAATATGCCAAGTACCAGGAAAGTTTCCACGGCCAACAGCTGGCCGCAGGCGATACGAAAGTCGCCACATGCTATGATTGTCACGATGGACATGCGACGCGCGAAACCAACGATCCAAGAGCGAGTGTCTACCGGCTCAACGTGCCTGAACTGTGCGCCGGATGCCATGCCGATCCCGACTACATGGCGGGTTATGATATCCCGACCAACCAGTTCGAACTCTACAAAACCAGCGTACACGGTATCGCGCTGCTAGATAATCAAGACCTGCGCGCACCCAACTGCGCCGATTGCCATGGGACACACGGCGCGGCTCCTCCAGGTTTCGAGGAAGTCGCCAATGTGTGCGGCAGTTGCCATGATGCCACGCAAAACTACTTCATCAGCAGCGTGCACAATTCGGACGATCCCAACACACCCGACTGTGTGACATGTCATGGCCGGTATGACGTGCAACAACCCAGCGAAGAGATGTTTCTGGGTAGCGAGCCGCGTCACTGTGGCAGCTGTCATGAACCCGACTCACCCGAGGGCCAGATCGTGGCCGCGCTATACAAGAACCTTACCGAGGCCAACACCGCTCTCGAAGATGCGGAAGGGTCGGTACGCCGGACCTCAAAACTCGGTATGATCGTGGTAGAAGAAGAGAATTTGCTGGCTGAAGCGCGTACCAAGCTCATCACGGCGCGTGCCGCGCAGCACACCAGCAATCTTGATAAAGTGCTCGAAGTTAGCAACGCTTCTATTGCACTGAGCGAACAGGCGCACCAACAAGCGCAAGATGACATTCAGGAAAGTCGCTTCAGACGTCAGGCGATGGTCATTGCCGTGCTGGTCATCGGTCTGGTCATCGTTTCGCTGGTGATGCTGCGACGGCGATTAACTTGACCAGGCGTGACAGCACGTCAATTGTTTGCAGATAACTCTTGGGTTTGCTCATTAATTCAAGTGAAGCGCTACGGGGACCTATGAACCCATCTGTGGATGTTTTCGGCCAAGCAGTGCTTCGAGAGTCTGAACGAAAATCCGTGGGGTTCGAAAGCCAATTCGGGAAGAACGAGAAGTATGTATGGTCAGCGGCATCCTCATCACCAGGCTGTGTTCAATCGTCTTTTCACCTCTTAAGTCATGAGAACAGCCATGAAATTCAATCGTGCCATCAGGTGGGCGATTCCGGCAACATTGGTCGAATGGGCGGCGTGTTTGCCATCAATCTGGACGTGGATCCCCTGCGATCCAGCTTACAGCAAGCGAACACCGGTCATGGCCAGATACACAATTCGACCGCATACCCGTCAAGAAGCTACGTGTTACGAACGGGCCCTGTGCTGTCCCGAACCTTGAGGGGTGGCTTCAAAATAATCCGCCTGTCCTTGTAGGTTTCATCTTGCAGCTTGCGGATGAGCATCTGCATAGCACGCGCCCCCATCACCCGCGCTGGAAAGCTGATCGCGGTGAGCGGCGGCGAAATAAGTTCAGCAATCTGGTCCGTGAGAATACCCATCACCGAAAGATCATCTGGCACGGACAATCCATGCATCTGCGCCGCCCGCATAATCCCCACCAGAGAACCGGAGTGCGTAGTGATGAGTGCCGTCAAATCAGGATAATCGTCCAGTACTGCGCCCGTCACGTCGCTCAGAGCATCAATCGTGGGTGACGCATCACGATAGATGATCGGCAATTGGAAACGCGCGCAAGCCTGTTCATAGCCCCACTGCGAGCGCACCGCTGGACCGTAATCCTGGTCGCGCAAAGAACTGGTCAGATTTACAAATGCGATTTGGCGATGCCCCAGGGCTACCAGATGCTCGCAAGCCGTCATCACTGCATGCTCAAAATCGACATCGATAAAAGAGAGCCCTGTACTATCCTCACAGCGCCCGATCAACACAAACGGATAGCCGCGATCGCGCAGAAGATCGACGCGCCAGTCCCGTAAATGAATTTCCATCAAGATCACACCATCAACCTGACTACTGCGGAACAAATTCAGCAGGTCATGTTCAGAAACCGGGTTCACCATCAGGTTGAACAAAAAGCCAGCTTTGGCAGCTGTTTGAGAACAGCCCACGAAGAATTCAAACTCCATTTCGGAGAATCCCGTCGAATCCGAAGGGTACAACACGGCAATCGAACAACTCTTGCCTGCCGCCAAGTTTTGCGCCTGCGCGTGCGGAATATAGTTCAGATCCTGGATCACGTCCAGAACACGCTGCCGTGTAGCAGGCGCGACATCAGGTTTATTGTTGAGGATGCGGGATACGGTGGTGATGGATACTCCCGCGAGTCTTGCTACGTCATTTATGGTCGCATTTCTTCCCATTAGCGACATCCTCTCGACCCTGATGCTTGACGAAAATCGAAAAATCCGTACCATAATTATATGATGAAAGCGCTTTCGGTAGCACTTTCAGAATCATATCCGATAATCAAGTGCGTGTCGAGTGTCATGGTCGACGACGTGGAGGAGGAAAACAAAGCATACCAAATGGCACATTGTTTTTCCAATTGCCCACAGTGAAATTCGTTAGGAGGAAACAATGTTCAGAAAGACTTTTCGTCCTTTTGTCTTGATCACAATCGTCGTGGCTATGGTCATCGTTCCACTTGGGATTACGCCCGCCGTCGCCCAGCAGACCGGCCCTCAATGGTGTGCGGGAAAAACCATTCGCTTCTTTGTCGGCGGCGCCGAAGGCGACGCGTTTGGCTCGATTGTGTTGCGCGGTGCGCAGGCGGCTGAAGCCGATCTGGGTCCGACAGTTGAATATGTCTTCTCAGGCTGGGATGTGGAAAAAATGACCCAGCAACTGCGCGAAGCCATTGCCTCGCAGCCCGATGGAATCGCGATGATGGGACACCCCGGCGATGCCGCGATCATGCCGCTGGCGGAAGAAGCCGCCGCTGCAGGCATTAAGATGATGTACCAGAACGTAGACGTGCCGACAGTCCGCGCCACTTACGGCGGCGGCTATGTGGGCGCTAACCTGGCTCCACAAGGCCGCGCGCTGGGCGAGGAAGCCATCCGGCAGTTCGGCCTGGCGTCAGGCGATGTCGCCATTGTCTTCATTCCGCTGGGTCAACCCGGACGCGATCTGCGCGAGCTATCGGCCGCTCAGGCGTTTGAAGACATAGGAATGCAGGTCATCAAGCTGGACTCTCCGCCTGAATGGGCGTCGGACCCGAACTTGGCGCTCCCGTCGCTGACTGCCGCGGCGCTGAATAACCCCGATGTCAAGATAATCGTCTATCCTGGCGGCCAGTTGCTTGGCGCCGTGCCCGTGTATATGGATGCGTTGGGCAAAGACCCCGGCGACATCATCAATATCGGCTTCGACACCAGCCCGGCCATCATGGAAGCCTTCAGCAGCGGTTACGTGCAGTTGACCTCCGATCAGCAGCCGTTCCAACAGGGCTACCTGCCTATCCTCAGCCTGTGCGGCACGCTGGTTTACGGCTTTGGGCCGCTGAACGTGGATACTGGTGCTGGTTTTGTGGACACTTCCAACTACCAGAACGTAGCTGACCTGGCGAAGGCTGGTATACGCTAGACGCCTGGCGGTAACAACGCTTATCCAACACAATGCTGGTGGCGTATACGCCACCAGCACATCTCTCTATCTTTCCACAACTCAAACTGGAGGAGGCGAGCTTGGATAACCCGCTCATCGAATTCAAGAACATCACGAAATCCTTCGGAACTGTGCGTGCACTAGACGACGTCACGATGCACGTCAACCAAGCCGAAGTGGTCGGCCTGATCGGTGACAACGGGGCAGGCAAATCGACCTTGATCAAGATTCTATCCGGCGTTTACTCACCGGATTCCGGTGAAATTCACGTCCACGGCAAAAAGGTCGAGGGCCGCTGGACGGTCGTCCAGGCGCACCAGGCAGGGATCGAAACAGTGTACCAGGATCGCGCCCTGGCGGTGCAACACACGATTGCCCGCAATATCTTCATGGGACGTGAAATCCGAGGACCACTTGGACTTATCAACGTACGCAAAGAATACGAAGAAGCCGAGCGTTTGATGCGCGAAATCGGTTTTACCTCGCGCGTCTTCACCCCAGACTCAGTGGTGGCTACGCTTTCCGGCGGCGAGCGGCAGGGCGTGGCGATTGCACGGGGATTGTACTTCGAAGCGGAATTGTTGATTTTGGACGAACCGACAACCGCGTTGTCGTTGACTGAAACGCAAAAAGTCTACAACTTTATTTTGGCTGCAAAAGACCAGGGTCGTTCGGTCATCTTTATCAGCCATAATATCTTCCACGCCTATGAGATCGCCGACCGATTCGTCATTCTTGACCGGGGGTCAGTGGTGATGCAGGCGGAGAAATCAGAAATCGAGTCGGCAGAGCGGCTCGTCGAACTTATGAAAGATTTCGCACGTACCGGGAAGCAGGAGAGTTCGTCATGACCGCGGACACGATGACAGTAACAACCATGACTCGACTGAAACGCAGCCCGGTCGCTAGCTTCGCCCGCAACAATCGCCGGGCGATTAGCGCGGTGGTTATTTTCCTGGTGCTGCTGACGATTTTCACGCTCCGTAACGAGCGTGTGTTCACTAATCCCACTACCTACCGAGCTATCTTTCTCAGCCTGCCTATCTCCCTGTTCGTGGCCGTGCCGATGGTTTTCATCGTCGTCAGCGGCGAAATTGACCTGTCTTTCCCAGCCGTCGCCGGCATCACATCGTGGGTATTCGCGGCAGCAGTGACAGCTGGGTGGAATCCGTTCGCCGCCCTGGTCCCTGCCCTGGCGCTGGGAATTTTCCTCGGCATCTTCATCGGTAGTCTCGTCACCTATGCTGGACTATCATCTCTTGTTGCGACCCTGGGTATGAACTTCTTGTTGCGTGGCATCATCAACTGGAAGACGGAAGGTGTCGCCATGCAGTTCCCGCTGATGCGCCATACCACATTATGGCAGGTATTCGCGGGCCGGATCGACAACTTCCCCGTGATCGAAAAATTTCCGATCCACATGATTTGGGGTGTGGGGTTCGTAGCGTTGGGTTGGATACTGTTCAACCGCCATCAGTTCGGTGTGCATACGCAGTTGGTAGGCGATAACCCCGACAGTGCCACTGAGATGGGTATCAACGTCAACCGCGTCAAGATCGCCACGTTTGTGTTTATGGGGATCGGCGCGACTATGGCAGGCGTGTTGTCCGTACTGGTCAATCTGAACTGGTGGCCGACCACGGGCGATGGTCTGCTGCTGCCGGTACTGGCGGCCGTATTCGTTGGCGGAACACCGACCTGGGGCGGCATCGGCACGGTGGTCGGCAGCTCAATGGGCGTGTTCATTATCGCCTTCATCGAAACTGGAATCATCGCCGCCGGATTGACCGGCTATGTCACGCAGTTCTTCAACGGACTGGTCATTATCTTGTCACTCATCGGACATCGCTTCAACGGGCCAAGATATCGATAGTGCGTTAATGCACATGCCTGGATAGTCGTGCCAAGTTGCGCAGAATTACGAAATTCTCATTAAGAAAGGGCTAAATATGCCTTACAGGCCAGTTTTGCTGCCATATACGCTCTTCGAAGCAGATCCGGTTGATCTCCCCGTGCGCGGGCGTGGGGACAAAGGTGGGCCAGATTACATCGTTAAAGCTGCCATCACCCGCGAAGACCAGCACGGCATTACCCTGGATGGTACGACACTAACCGGAAAAGCGGCGCGTATTTCCGTGCGCGTTGTTGCGCCGGGAATAATCCACGTCCTGCTAGAAAACAGCGATACAAATCCCAAACGTGTCACACTGGCGCGCGATCTGTCCCACCAAGCCGTAGATGTGGTACTTAGAAAGTCAGAAAACGGTGTTAATCTGATCACCGATCAAGTCACCGTGCAAGTCACGCTTGACCCGTTCCAGATCACCTACTATGGGCCGGATGGCCGGGTAGTGCTCGGCCAGAACAACAGCGATACCGATGTCACCGATCGCCTGATTTGTTTACCCTTTGGCTATACGGAAATAGACGGTGAGCGCGTTGCTTTTCACGATTCATTCACCGTTGAGCCGGATGAGCACTTCTATGGCTTCGGCGAGAAGTTCACTGACTTCGACAAGCGCGGTCAGCGCCTGGTCATGTGGCATTATGATGCCTATGGCGCGCACAGCGAACGCGCTTATAAGAACGTGCCCTTTTTCATCAGCACCAGGGGCTATGGCATCTTCGTGGACAGCACAACTGCAGTCCAATTTGATATGGCTTCTAGCAGCCACTCAACTTTCAGTCTGATCGTGCCCGATACCGCGCTGGACTACTATGTCATCGTCGGGCCAGAACCCAAGACCGTTGTTTCACGCTATGCGGACCTGGTCAGCCATCCCATTCTGCCGCCCAAGTGGGCGTTTGGGTTGTGGGTGTCTTCAGGTTTTTTCCGTGACACCGCAGAAGATGTTCTCCAGCGGGCCACTGAACTCCGTGAGCGCGATGTGCCCGCGGACGTGCTGCACCTGGATTGTTACTGGCAGCGTCATGGGCGATGGTCGGATATGCAATGGGACAACGAGTTGTTCCCCGACCCAGCGGACTTGCTCAAACAAGTGCATGAGATGGGATTCAAAGTCTGTTTGTGGATCAATTCCTACATTGGCGTGGAAAGCCCGCTGCTGGAAGAAGCCAGACAGAAGGGTTACCTGCTCAAACTGCCGGACGGCAAAGCCTGGATTGGTGATCTATGGGGCGGTGATGGACACTTTCATCCCCCAGTTGGCATCGTCGATGTGACCCATCCCGAAGCGGCGGAATGGTTCAAGAGCCTGCTGCGCCCATCATTAGAAATCGGCGCAGACGTATTCAAAACCGATTTCGGTGAAGGCATCCCAGCCGATGTTATCGCCCATAACGGTATGACCGGCAAAGAACTCCACAACCTCTATCCACTGCTCTACAATGATCTGGTGGCCGAAGTCTCGGAAGAAGTGACCGGGCGTCCTGGGCTGGTTTGGGGCCGTTCCACCTATGCGGGCGGGCAACGGCATGCGGCGCAGTGGGGCGGCGATCCGAACTGCACCTTCCAGAGCATGGCGTCTACGTTGCGCGGCGGCCTGAGTATGGCCATGTGCGGGCATGCATTTTGGAGCCATGACATTGGCGGCTTCCACCGGACTCCAACCCCAGAGCTGTACGCGCGCTGGGCACAGTTCGGTCTGTTTTCGCCGCTGTCGCGTGCACATGGCATGTCATCACGACTACCCTGGGACTTCGGCGAGGAAGCCGAACGAATCTTCCGTGAGTATGTCAAGTTGCGCTATCAACTCATGCCGTATATCTACGCCCATGCGGTCGTTTCCCATGAGACAGGTTTGCCGCTGATAAGGCCCATGGTGCTGGAATTCCCCAATGACCCGACCACCTACGCCATAGATCTACAATATATGTTCGGTGAGGATCTACTCGTCGCGCCAATTTACAACAGCTCGGGCCAGCGCCCGGTATATTTCCCAGCAGGTCAGTGGATCGACTACTGGACGCATGAGGTTATTATCGGACCGCACACGCGCGTGGTCGAAGCGCCGCTGGATACCCTGCCCTTGTACGTGCGCGCCAATGCACTGATCCCGACCATCGAGCCAAAAGAGCGCGTTGGTGACAAACCGTTTGAGTTAGTGACGTTCGACGCCTATCTCCTCGACCAAGGCAGTTTCCGGTTGCATGATACGGACGGTGAGACGGAAATTTCGGCGTCACTGCGATCCACTCGTCTGGAGATCGAGATCGAAGGCGTCAAGAAACAACTCGGTTTCCGACTGCTGCCTCTTCCCGGTAGCCAGGGTATAAACTCGGTAATGGTCAATGGCGAAGTGCTCGAGCGACGCGCCGGCACGGAAATTGAGCCCGAAGCTGCCGCAGGTTGGATGCGCGACGCCAGTGGGATTGTCCATGTGATGGTCCGTCGCAGCTAACCATGTCCTCTCCAATGGCTGCCTTGGCAGAACGACACATCGAGCGTGAAATAGTGACACCTGAGGAAAAGAGTATATGAGAGGATGGCCTTCGACTCCGCCAACGGACTGCCCATTTGAGCAGTCCGATACTATCAAAGCGCTTGCTTTTACTGGGCGCCATGCTGAATATACCGGGGCAGACACCTGGTACCCCTCGTGGGCATCCGACGACGTTCTTTATTCGCCGTGGACCGATGGGTTTATCAGTCACCCCGTTGAAGAACATTTCGATCTTCACCATATGGAGTGTTCGTCGGACAGCCGCAATCGCACCAACGCTGGCAAACCCGGGTTGTCAGGAACGGGGCAGGCCAAAATCCTGGGCGACGATCCGCTGCACTTAATCATCGAAAATCTCGGTGTCGAATTCGCTGCCCCTACCCCCTATGAAGGACGCTATCCATGCGGCAGTCTGGTTCACAATGGCGTGTGGTATTACGGCACCTACTGCCTTGACGAGTCTGGTCGCGGTTTGAACTGGGACATTCTGGGTCCATTTGTCGGTTTCCGCGTATCTCACGATTTCGGACAGACATGGCAACAGGCGCCGCACACTCCTGCCAACCCGATGTTCGGGGAGTCGGCCAAAAAGGGCGGAAAAGTCAAGATCGGCGCGCCGCACTTTGTCGACTTCGGCAAGAATATGATGCACTCGCCAGATGGTAAGGCTTATCTGGTCGGACATGGAGCAACTCGCTCAGACGCCAACCTCGCCTGGATTGCAGGGGATCAAGTTTACTTGCTACGGGTCACTCCGTCGCCGGAAGCCATCAACGATCCATCCCAATACGAGTTCTTTGCTGGCTACGACAGCATAGGCACCCCCATCTGGACACCTGATCTTGACGCAAGTAAGCCGCTGGTCGAGTGGGAGGGGCATGTTGGTCACGCTACGATGACCTACGACCCGTCCCTGAAGAAATACTTGCTCGTGATCACAGACGGATGGCCCACGATCGAGCCGATGAACACTTTCATCCTGGAGTCCGACCACATCACAGGGCCGTGGAAATTGGTCACGTTTATGGAGAAGTTTGGCCAGCAAGCCTACTTCGTCAATTTCCCGTCCAAGTTCATCAACGATGATGGGAAAACCTTGTGGCTGTGTTACTCAGCCAACTTCTCCAACCTGCCAGGGGTTTACGACACCCATTGGGAGCCAGATCCGGAGGGAAGTAAATACGCCATGTGCCTGCAAGAAGTCATACTGATCACGGCATAGCGTGAATCAGGTTGCGGTAAACGATCGACCTGCTCCTGAGTCAAGACATCGAAAGAAATTGAATGGGGCTGGCCCCGTGTCCGGGAATGCACGCATTTCAGGTTTCGTAGCGATTGGAGTCAAACACTTATGAACAGCCGCCAGCGTGTTCTGACCGCGATCAGTCATCAAGAGCCTGATCGAGTACCGATCGATCTGGGTGGCTCGATTGTCAGTGGCATAATGGCGGGGGCGTTAGTACAGCTGCGAAAACATCTTGGCCTGTCCGATACGCCAGTGCGCGTCTATGATCAATTCCAGATGTTGGGCGAGGTAACCATGGACCTCGTTGAGCATCTGCATCTCGACATGCTGCCGGTAGAACCCGAAAGCATCTCGTTCAATCTGCGCAATCGTGACTTCAAACCCTGGACGCTGTTCGATGGCACAGAAGTGTTAGTGCCCGGTGACTTCAATGTGACCGTAACAGACTCCGGCGATTGGTTGATGCATAACGCGGGCAAACCGGACAACCCGGTCGTAGCGCGTATGCCGAAAGATGGATTCTACTTCGACCGGATGGACGTTTCGGGATGGAATCTGGACTACAAACCGCCAACTGTCGCGCAACTGCGCCAGGAAGGGTGGCGGCACCTGACCGATGAGCAACTGCGACATTTCCAAGAGACTGCCCGAGTATTACGTGAAACAACTGACAAGGCGCTCGTTCTGACCAACTGGACCGACTCGGTTATTGGACCCGCTTCGATGGGGTCCGTCCCAGAATGGTTGGTCATCCTGGCTTCAGAACCAGAATACATAGCGGACCTGATGGGTCTGGCGACCGAAGTCGGTCTAGAGAACCTGAAGCGGTATTGGGAAGCGCTAGGAGATACCATCGACATTTTTCATATCGACGGTTTCGACTTTGGGGCACAGGATCGTGAGATGTTTTCGCCTCGTGTGTTCAAAGAATTCTATGTCCCGGCCTATCAGGCCCAATGCGACTGGATTCATGCGAATACCCCGTGGAAAGTTGCCAAGCACTGCTGCGGCAGCATCCCGAACCTGATCGAATCGATGATTCAGGCTGGCATTGACATTCTTAACCCTGTCCAGACGTCAGCCGCCCATATGGATCCCGTTTGGCTCAAAGACACCTATGGTGATCGGATCACCTTTTGGGGTGGCGGAGTAGATACCCAACGCGTGCTGGCCTTTGGCACCCCTCAGGATGTTAAAGCGGACGTGATGGAGCGGCTGCGGGTGTTTGGACCGGGCGGCGGATTTCATCTGGAATCCGATTCATAACGTGCAATACAATGTGCCGCCCGAAAACATCCTCACCGCACTGAACACCGCACACGAATATGGAAACTACTCCATTACGGCATGAAACAGTGAACGGATCCAGAGTAATCAAACCGGCTATTTTGACGTTTTTGCGAAGCACGAACTCGCTTTGAGGAAAAGGAGAGAAAGTTATGGCGCTCTTTCAACAGGACGATGGCCAGACGTTGGTCTGGCAAATGAAGGGCGAGACCGTGTGGATTCAACCCTGGGGACCGAATACGCTGCGCGTGCGGGGTACCATGGGCCGCCATCCCCAAGACCTGCCCGGCGCATTACTGGACGCTCGCCCCAGTGAAGCGAAAACCCTGATCGGCGATGACGGCGGCACCATTACCAATGGCAAGATTCGGGCAGAAATCACGGCGAATGGGCACCTTCGTTTTGTGCGGTCCGATACGGGTAACGTGCTGCTTGAAGAAGCCAAATCGGAATTCTTCCTGCCGCCAGAACGCCATTACCGTGGGCTCTCCAGTGAACTCTATAACATTACGGTACGCTTCCGCGCCCAGCCCGGTGAGCGTTTCTACGGCATGGGCCAACATCCAAACGGCCATCTGGATCAAAAGGGTTGTGTATTGGATCTGATCCAGATCAACAATGAGGTACCGATTCCCTTCCTGATTTCCAACCGGGGCTATGGCTTCATCTGGCATAATCCGGCTATCGGGCGGGTGGAGCTGGCCAACAGTGGTACACGTTGGATAGCCGAAGCGTCGAGGCAAGTCGATTACCTGGTCATTGCGGCGGATTCGTATCCTGAACTCATGACTCGCTACGCGGACCTCACCGGCTATCCGCCCGTGATGCCCGATTGGGCCTCAGGTTTCTGGCAATGCAAGCTGCGCTATCGCACCCAAGAGGAACTGATGTCCGTTGCCCGCGAGTACAAGCGGCGCGACCTCCCGATTTCAGTCATTGTGGCCGATTTCTTCCATTGGAGTCTTCAGGGCGATTGGCACTTCGATCCTGAGCACTGGCCGGACCCGGCGGGTATGGTGCGCGAACTGGAAGATATGGGCATCAAGCTGATGGTGTCGATCTGGCCGACCGTCAACCCGCTCAGCGAGAATTTTGAGCTTATGCGAGACAAGGGTTGGTTGGTGCGCACGGAACGCGGTATCCAACCATCGCGGATATTCAAAGATCTCCGGCCTGAAGGCCCCGTCAGCATGTATTATTATGACACGACGAATCCTGATGCACGCCAGTTCGTCTGGGAGCGGGTCCGCGAAGGTTACTATCAGCATGGCATTCGCGTATGGTGGCTGGATGCCTGTGAGCCAGGGGACGAATGGGTAGACTTCGACAACCTCCACTTCTATCTGGGCAACGGTCTGGAAGTCGCCAACCTCTATCCCCTGCTGCATGAACAGGGTTTTTACGAACACTTGCGAGCCGAAGGCGACGAAGACGTCTTCCTGCTGTGCCGCGCCGGTTGGCTGGGCAGCCAGCGTTATGCCGCGTCCATCTGGTCGGGCGATATTGATTCCACTTTCGAATCGCTCCAGCAGCAGGTGCGGGCTGGGCTCAACATGGCGATGAGCGGCATTCCCTGGTGGAACACCGATATTGGCGGATTTAAGCACGGCGATACCTCCACCGCCTATTTCCGCGAATTGATCGTCCGTTGGTTCCAATTTGGCGTCTTTTGCCCGATCTGCCGGCTCCACGGGGTGCGCGAGCCATTCGACCTCGACAACCCCACGGCAACCGGCAGCGACAATGAGCTTTGGTCATTCGGCGATGATGTCTATGCTATTCTGAAAGACCTGGTGTTTCTGAGGGAGCGACTGCGCCCGTATATCATGGAACAAATGCAGGTAGCCCACCAAACGGGATCACCGGTCATGCGCCCCTTATTCTTCGATTTCCAGGGCGATGAAACGTGCTACCGTATCGAGGATCAATTCATGTTCGGTCCGGACATCCTCGTTGCACCGGTTCTGTTCCAGGGTGCTGTTGGGCGCGATGTCTATCTGCCTGCCGGGACACACTGGACAGATGCCTGGACCGGCGAAACCTTCGACGGGGGCGAGTGGTTGAAGGCATCCGCGCCGCTGGAACGAATCCCTGTCTTTCTGCGCGGAGATCAAAAGCCAGTGGTATTCATACCTTAATCCGGGAGCATGTCATAAGTTCGTTCCAAGTAAGATGTTCGGCTCGACAGTTTGGGAGCGGGTCAAGATACGTTTCGAAACGACGTGAGAGCATCAGACTGATCTTCCCACGATATTCGTACACGAGCGACGCCACTGTATTTACTGCGCACATGACCAAGAACGACCAGTCCGACGATTATCGGGCTGGTCGTGTTGCTCATTACGAAACTGACTGAGCCATCAGGCAGCTTTAGAATTTCTAAAAGGGTAACAATGGGTACCGGGCATCGCTATGAACCAAGACCCTGCCGTTCCCTTTCCCAGCACTAGAAATGCGCGACCTCTTCTGGCAGCTAGTCCGGGCTTAATCTCGCCTCAATTCACCGTTGCATGGGGTTTAGGGGAATAAAGGATTCTTAAACCTTACGATCTATCTCTCGGATGAAACGTTTAGTTGCTACAGGAAAGGGTCGCGCTGAAGGCATGCATGTTCTCCGCCGGCGTGCGGCGTGGAATCTCGCACCCAGGCTGTGCCAGCCAGTTTACGCCGCCGACCGCGTGGCAGTGTCGGGTTGCGTCTTTCACCTGTTCGGGCGTGCCCGCATACAAAACTGCGACCGGATCAATATTGCCGCACAAACAGATCTTGGGGTCGATCTCGTCGACCTCGCGGCGTGCTTGCGCCAGGTCCACTTGCCAATCCAGGTCCAAGATGTGGGTTCCGCTTTGGGCCATATCTCGAACAATTCGCCTGGTATCACCACAAATATGCAGACGGGGAATCGCTCCGGCCTGACGTACCGCGTCAAAGATGCGTTGTTCGTAGGGCAAAGCAAATTGCCGATACGCCCGCGGACCAACCTGTGACGCAATCGCATCGCCTAGCCCGATAATCGTCGCCCCCGCTTCGATCTGGGCCAGCGCGAAGGCGATGGCTACTTCGGTACAGTGTTCAAGCACGTCTATGAGCCAGTCGGGACGGTCGTAAATGTCGTACAGTAGCGCCGTAACACCGCGCAGATCGGCGGCCTCGGCCAACGCGCCTTCGATCCAGCCCTGCACGGGCACCGTGCCCCCGACCTGCTCATGAAACAGCCGGACAGCATCGACTCGGTCGCGCATCCGACTGCCAGGCACCAACGGGTCGGGAAAAGGCAGCGCCTTCAAATCCGCCGTCTGAGCTAGTGGGGACACCGCGCACATGGGTAGATCGTCGTCAGGAAACACGATAGTCGCTCCGTAATCCGCGGCTTCGCGAAACGGATCACTGATCGCATCCACAAGATCGAGCGCGTACAGTTCGACCGTTTTGAAGTTTGCTTCGCACAGAACATGGTAGTCCTGGTAGTACCTCGCGAGTGGCTGACCTATTTGGTCTGCCGCAAACTGCATCACAAGCGACATGTTCGGGACGCGATCGACGGGTTGACCCCGCATGCGTGCCACCAACCGTTCGGTGGATGTCATTTTTTGCATCGGTCGATAATCTTTCTAGGCCAGAGGTAGGTCGGCCCTTTGGCCTCCATAGATGGCTGTTTCGGCAACGCTCTATGCCCTGCAGCGTTCAATGTCTACATCATCCCAGCATGCACCCCAGTGATTATCTGTTCAACCTCATCCATGGTGGTGTCTTCGCGGCGAAGATCGGCCACAACCTTACCGAGTCGTAGGATCACGATCCGGTCAACAACCTGGAAAACGTGATAGATATTGTGCGCGATGAAGATGCTAGAATGCCCATCTTCCTTCGCTTCTTTGATGAAATTGAGCACCCCATGAGTTTCCTCGACCCCAAGATTGTTGGTCGGCTCATCCATGATAATCAAGTCAGCCTTGAAATACATCGCCCGTGCGATCGCAATAGATTGTCTTTCCCCACCAGATAAGGCCGCAATGGGCGTGTTTGGATCAATTCTTTTCTTGATACCAACTTTCCGTAGCAGCGTTTCGGCTTCGGTGTTCATATGTGGTTTGTCCAGCCGATTTATGAAACCGAATTTTCTGGAAGGTTCACGACCCAGGAAAAGGTTGCGAGCGATCGACAATTGATTGACCAGCGCTAAATCCTGGTATATCGTCTCGATACCTAAATTAATGCCGTCGCGCGTATTCTTGATGTCGACTTTCTTGCCCTTAAAATAGATGTCGCCACTAGTCGCAGGGATAGCACCGGAGAGAATCTTGATGAGGGTGGACTTACCTGCTCCGTTATCACCGACCAATCCCACGATCTCATTCTCGTTAACGGTGAAATCTACGTCCTCCAGCGCTTGAATTCTGCCAAAGAACTTGGAGATATTGTTCATTCGGACTAATTCTTGGGTCATGTTACCGCCCCTTCAGAAATGAATATCTTTCAAAAAACGCCTGGCCCGTCAGCATGAGAAGGATGATCAAGCCGATAAAGATCGGGAATGCCAACCCTGGTATACCCACGAAGTTAATACCGTTGCGCATGCTTCGCAGCAACAAGGCACCGATTATCGTGCCTACAATCGTTCCGCGCCCACCCTGCAGCAAGGTACCGCCAATAACTACCATCGCGATCACTTCTAGTTCATACTGGTTACCCGCGATAGGGGCAGCCTGACTAATGCGAAATGCGCTGATGACACTCGCAAAAGCCGCCAATACGGATGTCAGCATGAACAGCACAATTTTCACTCTATCAGTGTTTGTGCCGCGTGCCTTTGCAGACTGAGCGTTGCCCCCGGTAGCCATAATCCAATTACCATAGGCTGTTTCGTTCAATACAAAGTGCATGATTGCGGCGAGTCCCAGCCACCAAAACATCGACGCGATGATCACGATATTCCCAATATGGAATTTGTGGACAAGAACGTCGCGCATCCAGGAATCTGTTTTCCCAAATAGAGATAGTGAAAAACCATCGGAGATATAGATACCCAAACCGCGCACAATCAACATCATGGCAAGCGTGACCAGGAACGAGGAGATGTGCAATTTTGTGACCAGCAGGCCAATGATTAATCCATTTAGCGCAGCCAGCAGAATCACGACCACAAAAGCCATTTCCATTGACATGGTGTTGTCAAGGACGAGCATAAACATTAACGCCTGGGTAAAGCCAAATACCGAGCCCACCGAAAGGTCGAATTCCCCGGCGGTCAACAGGAGCGTCATCCCCAAGGCGATGATGCCAAGTTCTGGAACAAAATTCAGCATGTTGCTGATATTCAGGTCACTATAAAATGCCGGAGCCCAAATCGAGAAGATGGCAAGTTGCACTACAAGTACTACAAATGGTCCGAATTCCCTGATTGAGAGTATTTGCCGAACGCGCCGGTTGAAGAAACTAATTTTCGTTAGGCCCTCCGATACAGGTGCGACTTTCTGAATATTTGATGCGTCACTCATGGTGCTGTCTGCCTTTCACTGATCTACAAGAGACCGCCTAAATAAAACTGATCGGGAAGCGTTAGCATTGCTAGGAAATTGGTGAAATAGGTTTTATTGAGGCCCCAGATCTCAGTGGTTTCATAAACAGGACTTGTGCCCGGTTAGACACCGAGCACAAGTCATTTGCCAGAGAGTTGAACCTATTTGCTGAACAAATCGATGTAGAAGTCTGCGTTGTCTGAAGTATAGAGAGCCTGGGTCAGGATATCATAACCAATGGCCTGGCCGTCGGCGTAAAGGTTTAGCAGGACGATCGGCATGTAACCCTGCGCGTCAGGGAACTGGAACGTTGCGGCGTTGACGTAGCCGTCTTTAACTGCTTGAGCCGTCTGAGCCGAGTTACCCCAACCAACCACCGGAATCTGGCCTGGCTCGATACCCAATTCATTAAAAACAAAACTGATTTGGGCCGCCACAATATCACCCAGCGCGATGATGGCGTCAACTTTGTCTATGTTGGCGACCAGGTAGTCGGTCAAATTGACGCTTGCCTGAACTTGGTCATATTTCGCATCAACCACATCGTACTTGATACCCAGCGGATCGAAGACGCTTGCAATGCCTTCGGTTTCAAGAACTTGATACGATGCTCCTGGAACCTCGACCGGCATATAGACAAAATCACCTTCTTTGACCAAGCCGTTGTCAACCAGATAATTCGCCCATGATTGACCAACAGCCATCAAATCGCCGCCGACGTAAGCGTCACGGGCAGTATTGGGATCGTCGGTATTGAAGAAGACCACCGGAATGCCAGCTGCTTTGGCCTGGGCAACCACTTCAATAAGCGCATCGGGAGCAGGACTGCTTGTGGCAATACCGTCTGCGCCAGCCGCAATCGCTGCCTGAAAAGCTTCAATGTGTGACGGCACGTCCGCACTGTGGAAGGACGTGCGAACTTCTACGCCAAGATCTTGCCCCGCTCGTTCAGCGGCCGCGATTGCAGTGTCCCAGATGGCATCGCCTGCCTGACCATGGCTGATCCAGTAAAATACGCGCGGATTATCTTGTGCCTTGACGTTAACGGGCACAAAGGTAACCAGTCCAATGGCGATCACCATCAGGATGGAAAAGACTTTCTTATTCATTACATTCTCCTTAGTAGTATTTGAACTTTGTCGATAATTCACTGCGATATATCGTTCGATAGAGCCTCCCTTCGATATTGATATCTCATAGATATTTCGCAAAGCAAAGCGTGATCTTCTTGGCTTCACGTGACAAACCAAGTCAATTTTCTACCAGAACGATCAGTTGGTTGGAAAGGTCACTTCGTCACGGTAACGGAAGCGCCAAGGCCTTTTGTAACTTACAGACGCGCTTGAAACCGGGATAATCTCAAGTCCGTGTGCAGGATTTCAGTATTTCCCGTGTTCGATCACCGTATCGTACAATGCCATGATGTTTTCCGGTGGGACACCATGCTGGATATTGTGGCCAGAAATAAATACGAAGCCACCGCCTGGCATAAAGTCATCCAGCAGCCGTTTCGCTTCGTCCCGGACTTCATCGGCCGAACGGAACGCCAGCATTTCCTGTTGGTCAAAACCGCCCCAGAAAGTAATATCTTTGCCGAACTCACGCTTGAGGCGCTTGCGGTCTTCCATATTGGCAGCTTTCACCTGGATTGGGTGCAACGCATCGATACCACCCTCGATCAAGTACGGGATCATGGGATAGATACTGCCACAAGAGTGGTAGAATATTTTGGCCTTGGTCTTGCTCTTAATCATATCCCATAGCTGCTTGTAATGAGGCCAGACGAGCTTCTTATAGGTGTTTGGCGACATACTTGGCGCGCGCTGGGTGCCAAGGTCTGAGCCGGTTAGCACTACTGAAACATACGGTCCAACACGATCCAGAATCTCCCCAAACATCGCCATTTGGAATTCACGCATGGCTGAAAGCAGTGCTTCGATCATCGGAGGATTGGCGGCCAGGTCCATGTAAAATGGCATGTACCCGCGCAAATACCACGAAAACTCAAAGATTGAAGCAATGGCATTGACGATCACACCATAGTCGGTTTCTTCGTAAGCCTTCTTCACTCGCTCTTCCAGACCAGCATAGCGCGCCGGATCGTGGGGGTCGGGCCACTTGAATTTGGCTATATCAGCCGGAGTTTGCGCATCGGCCAGTGGAGGTTTTCCCACGAAATCATAGTACAACAAGCGCCCGTCTGGCGTAAACGCAGCTTTACGCCGGACTCCAAACTCATCCTCATAGGTGTGGTCAGGAAGCTCAATATCTTTCCAGTCACGGGAAGCGCTGATGTAAACATAGCGAGTGTCGACCTGCAGGCGATTCAGCAATGCCTCTGTTGGCCGGACTAGTTGTTGAATACGGTCAACAATCGTATCATCTGACTCTATGCCCAAGTAATTGGTCAGCGCTTCATTCGCACCGCTGGTTATCCCGCTGACGATGCTGCCCAGGTCGATGGGTACCCGATCTGGTTCTTGATGGTTCAGAGCTGCTTCAAGTCGTTCGCGCGGTTTCATGGTCGCCCTCATTATGATAGCCCCAACAACGTCTTGACTTTGGTCACGGCACTGCTGGCATCAGGCGCGAAGCCGTCTGCTCCGACCTGGACGGCGTACGCCTCGGTAACCGGCGCACCGCCGATAATCACCTTGACTTGATCGCGCATATCAGCTTCTTTGAACGCCTCGATCGTAGCCTGAATATTACCCATTGTGGTCGTCAACAGCGCACTTATCGCTACCACGTTTGCGCCATTCTTCACCGCCGCGATGAAGTCCTCATAGGACACGTCGACGCCGAGGTCCACAATCTCGAAGCCTGCGCCCTCCAGCATCATGCCGACGAGGCTCTTTCCGATATCATGTAAGTCGCCCTTCACGGTGCCGATGGCAACACGACCGATCGGCTTTACACCCTGTTCAACCAGCAGCGGTTTGAGAAGGCTGAGTCCTTCTTGCATGGCGCGCGCGGCAATTAGCATTTCTGGCACGAAGAACTCGTTACGTTCAAAGCGCGCCCCGACTTCGGCCATTGCCGCGATCAATCCATCTTGCAGGATTTCATTCACATCGAGCTTGGCATCGAGCGCATCCTGCACACCCTTTTTAACATTCGGGGCATTACCCTCGATGACATTACTATATACAATCCCTAAAAGCTCAGACATGCTATCTTCTCCTTAATATTATGAAATAGTTATCGTAATGCCCTGGCTTTGCTATAGGGCTTCGGCCTCTTGTTTGGCAATTTCTACCCAACGCACCACGCGGTAGGGTTCGTTACGAATGGTGTGATTGTCTTTCATGATAAATTCCGCGCGACAATCGCGCGTGATGTGCATCTCTTCGCGCAAATTGGCTCGAATCATCTCTTCGTCGAATGAGGACATAACCAGATCACTAGGCCGAGGTTTCCGTGAGAAAATATACTGATCACCCAACATCTCAGCCATGTCACGCATGTTTACCCACGGTGAGGCGGAAACGCGCCGCAGACGCGGTATGTTCTTGACCACATGCCACCGTTTGTCCAACGGTTCACAGCAGCCATAACAGTTCAACCCGAAACGCTCAAGAATCGGCACCTGGTATGGGAAGATAAACTCCGCGAACATCGAGGGCGATACTCCAACCGTCTCCTGGCTTTCCCCAAATCCCCACATGTCCATGGTACGCACATGGCCATCGTAGTCAGGCTGAGGGAGCTCGTCACTCCAACCAAACCCGCCTGAGCCCACATAAGTGCTGTCATTGTTCAAGCTGAGCAGTCCATTTTGTTCAAGGAAATCGAGCTTGCGGAGATGGCCATCTCGCAAAAATGCAATTAATTGGTGCAAGCCTTCGGGGTAATCAAGCATATCGTACATCATCTGTGTCAGACCGCGCAGGTTAACCAGGGTCCAGGTCATCCCCAGCGTCCACCACCACGCCGTTTTCAGTCTAGGCTTCAGCAGACCGGCGAAAATATCTTGGGCCAGCTCCAACGCGCACGTCGATTTTTCATAGTCAACAACAATTTCCGGAAATTTCAGTTTCTCCAAGTCTGTGACGTAATCTTTAAGGGGAGATACCCATGTGTATGATCCACCTTCTTGACCACCAATCTTGATTTCGTGCATCCCCCAATCAGATTCCTGATAGACGTGCGGCAAGTCGAAATCATCAACGATCACCCGATCGTCTTTCATCTCGCTGCCCCAGAAGACCTCTTTCCGCAGCCGGAATTCCCAGTCTCGCGCCAGATCCCCTTCACATTCCATTTGATCAGGCGTGATGATCTCTTGCCAACCCACCTCTGGATCGCAAAAGATCAGAGGGCGAGTAGCTTCCAGGGCATTGTGTTTGTACCACAGTTTGCGCTTCTCTTGCTCAATGGGCCGCGCTGCCAGTTCAGCCACCGTTGTCGCCAACCGCCGCAAGATGTTCCGGTCATGCTGAGTGATGATGAGGTCGTCAGCACGGGTGCCCTGAGTACTAAGGCCCGCTTGTGATATTTCAGATACGCCAGCCATGAGAATCCTTTCGCTTACTATTCACCAGTTTCGTCGGATGCCAACGCCTTAGATTAGGCTCGTGATTGTTTCACGACCTACTTGATCGTGATGCAAGTAGGGTACGAACTGCTCCGCGCGCATCAACAACACGAGCTGAATTCGCAGACTGGCTACTGGCGCAGTGCCACGCGTGCTTGTTTGTCTATTTGAAAAATGTTCTTTGCACATGATCGGACCCTTGTTCAGAATGTATGCTGCTTTTTAGAATTGAATATCTATTGGCGACAGACGGATGTCCTGTCTCATCAACGGCCCGCTGCGGGGAAGAGCGCATGAGTGTCGAATGATGAGATGAGTTGGCACCTGGAGTCTTGTAACATCGGGAGAGCGGCCCTCAAGTACGCTTGTGAGTAACTCCACACTGGCTTTGGCGATCTGATCAATCGGTTGATTAACAGTTGTCAGATACGGGAAAGATTGCTGAACAATCGGACCGTTGTCAAAACCAATAACCGATATATCGTCGGGCAGTCTCAGCCCCTGGTGCCACATGGCGATGATAGTGCCTATAGCCATTTCATCATTTCCCGCGAATATCGCTGTCGGTGGATCGGGCAGGTCCAGAAATGTCAGCGTGTTGTTATACCCGCTCTTCGTGCTGTTGTCGCCGTGGCCGATGAGGTCCGGGTCAACCGGTATGCCAGCCTCGCGGAGTGCTTCAACATAGCCAGCCAGCCGTTCTTGGCTAAACCGTTCACATTCCAGACACGTGATATATGCGATGCGGCGGTGACCCATACTGATCAAATAACGCGTTGCTTCCAGTGCGCCCTCGCGGTCAGTTGCCTCGACCGTCAGTTGCGCGCGATCTAACGAATTGGGGGTGATTACAATGTGGGAGACATTATTCTGCTGGACGAAGCTAAGCAATTCATCGTTGTCACCTCCAGGTGGGGCAATGAGCAACCCGTCAACCTGGTTATTGACGATGGCACGTTGAATATATTCCCTGTCACGCTGGCTGTGAAGATTACCCTCGAGTACAAGCGTGTAGTATCCACGATTCGCGGTTTCAGAGAGGACCGAACTGAGCAGCTTTGCAGCATATGGTGATTCAATGCGAGGAAGCAGCAGGGCGATAAGGCCAGATTTGCCGCGTTTCAGTCGCTGAGCAGAGAGATCAGGCACGTAGCCTAATTCGCTAGCGACTTGACGCACCCGTGCTCGGGTTTTTTCAGATACCCCCGCTTCATTGTTGATGACTCGCGAGACTGTCTTGATCGAAACCTCAGCCTTTCGAGCGACATCTTTAAGCGTGGGCATCACAAAATCCCTATCCAAAACGAAAATATTCAAAAATAGACAACGTTAACGTACATTGGACGACAATCTTGTCGTTAGTGTATTCAGAGAATGGCAAAAAGTCAAGAAAATGGTCGAATTTGGGTTGTCGTGGCTACACCACACATTTATCCTGAATTGAGGGAAGATCCCTCGATCACTTAGCCCTACACGAGCAAGCCCGATAGGGCACACTAAACACCTGACGCGCCACGATTTCGCCGTCAACCAGCGGGCAATATGAATATTCAGATATACTGGAATTCGCTCATTGGTGCCCACCCCAATTTCAATGCGCGACTCTAACATCCGATTGATCCTTATTCCCTGGTGGCCAAACGAATGGAAATTTGCCAGAATATGGGTATCTGAATTCCGCTTACAATGATTACGAGCAACTGGACAGACTATTTCAAGGAAGAAGACTGCGATGGCAACCCAACTAAAACGTGATTACAGCCTTTCCGGCGGTTTCGCAGATGCTATTGCACTCGACGACGATCTGATTGAAGAACGGGTGCACGAGACCTGGTGGTCCCCCGAAATTCCTCGCAAACAGCTCAAAGCCTTGATGCAACGCACTGATGGACCTGCTCTCCGGCATTTTGCGTTATGGATTGTATTGCTGGTTGTCAGTGGCTACATAGCAGTCTTGTCTTGGGGCACCTGGTGGGCCATTCCTGCTTTTCTGATCTATGGCACTATTTACTCATCATCCGATGCGCGTTGGCATGAATGCGGCCACGGGACACCCTTTCGAACCCGGTGGCTCAACACGTTCTTCTATCAGATCAGCTCATTCATGACTTTGCGAGAAGCCGTCCTGTGGCGTTGGAGTCACGCGCGTCACCATACGGACACAATCATCGTTGGTCGCGATCCTGAAATCCAGGTACAACGTCCCGCTGATCTGCTCAAGATTGCCATGGATTTTTTCTATCTGCGGAGCGGTCCCCCAGAAGTCTGGCGCATCATCCGCCACGCTTTTGGAAGGCCGAATTCTGATGTCCGCGATTTTGTGCCGGAACAAGAGCTTCAAAGAATGTATTGGTCGAGCCGGATCTACGTCGCAATTATCGCTGGATTCGCCGTGTGGTCGGTGGCGATCCACAGCTTCTTGCCTATGATGTTCGTGGCCCTCCCGCGTTTCTATGGTGGTTGGCTGCATCAACTTCTCGGCCTGACGCAACACGCAGGGCTGGGCGAAAATACGCTGGATCACAGACAAAATACGCGTACGGTTTACATCAATCCAGTGTTCAGATACCTCTATATGAATATGAATTACCATATCGAACACCACTCGACGCCGATGGTGCCTTATCACGCGTTGCCCCAATACCATGAGGCCATCAAAGACCAGACGCCAACGCCTTACGCCAATCTGTGGGAAGTCTACAAAGAGATGATACCCGCACTGATCAAACAGGCGACTGAAGACCCGGATTATCACATCAAGCGCGTGGTACCCGCCTCTGCGATCACGCCTGCCGTAGCTACGGCGGTGGCAGACGATCCATCTGCCGCCACGTCCAACACGATTGTTCAGAATTGGGTAGATGCTTGTGCGGCAGATGAACTGGACGAGCAAGACGTCATCGGCTTTGAGCACAACGGCAAAGCATATGCCATTTATCGGCTGCAGGGCGATGCGTATTACGCTTCTGAGGGTTTATGTACACACGAGCGCCAGTCCTTGGCCGGTGGTTTGGTGATCGATGGTTGTATTGAGTGTCCCAAACACAACGGTCGATTTGATATCGTCACCGGCAAAGCCGTGCGCCGCCCAGCTCGGAATGATATTATCACTTACCCCACCGAACGCCGTGGGAACCGGATTTTGATTTGCATCCCTGACTAGCTTCTAAACAGGTTTGCTGGAGGACAATCGTCGGCTTAGTTACGATACGCTACATTCATTGCGAATATGGGTATCAACCGAATATGCGGTGATCCCCGACGGACATGCGCTCGAGCGAGCCTGGTCGCTTCCATTGAGTGTATGTGATATTCATTTAGCTTATTCCGCACCGGTACGACGTTCTTTGTTGCTTGATTTTGTATACAGGCGGGGTATCGGTTTCAGTGAGCTAACTCGGTAGAGAGTTTCCAGAGTCTTTAACCACAAGAGTCTGACGATGACGTCTTCCCAATCAATATAGAAGGCTGGAGCTTCGCTAGATTCGCGCAACGGCGAAACCCCAGTCTGCCCAGGAGCCGAACTATCAACTGATATTGCGCATCTCAAGGGGATTGGGCCAGAAGATAGCGTCACTAAAACCCGTATGAAGCAGACGATCTGACGCGGCCAGGTAGGTTGGTCCACCGCATTGATGAAAATTGGCCTTGGGGTCCCCACCGGTGTGGCAAGTTGTTCGGCCAGTTGATCAGATCCCGGTCTGGTCCGTCTCGCGGCGACACAACCGAGAGCGTGCGAAAGCAGTCCCCGTTCGACTCGTCCTCCCGCTTGGGTGCGCTGCAGTACTTGAAAAGTGACAACCGACCCCGCTGACATCCCCAACCACCAAGAACATCAGCCGTCAGACAGGGCAACTTCGAGTCAGGCGCCATTGGCCCGCTTTGTCGGCGAATGCCCCTGCCGTACCGGGTAGCGTGGCCAAGAGTTGTGTCGCCTTCTCCGTGCCCAATACCATCGCCGCAGTAGCCAGCGCGTCAGCATCGCAGGCCGTGGGCGCGATCACACTGGACGATGTCGAGAATGTAACGAGCCTGCTCGGCTTGCATCGCGTCAGATAGGAACGAAGACACGGCCAGCGCGTGTATCCCTTGGGTCAGGAAGTCCGTGGATAGGTTATGGCTTGTTACCAAGGAGAGGTGGTCATTTTCAGAGGACGTCAGCAGGATACCCGCATCAGCCTGAACAACCTCCAGGCTGCGCTGCAAGCTGTAATCGAGCACTCCGAACTGGGTCAGAGGATGGCTGGCAATACGACTTCATAACTTGGTAAATTGAAGGATGCGCTATACTTCTGGGCTGCGACGCCACACACACATAATGGACAGCACCGGCATGCCTTTGAAAGAACGTTTCCCCCTTCTCTTCACGATTTACATCCCTGTGTTGTTGTTCTCGGTCGCCAGTGGGCTGCTGATCCCCGTGCTGCCGCTTTATGTGGCGGATTTCGGCGTATCGTATCTCGTGATTGGGATCGTATTGGCGTCAAGCGGTATCGGCACGATGATCGGCGATGTGCCTGCCGGAGTGCTGCTGCGTCGTTACAGTGTTAAGGCAGGCATGGTATCCGGGTTATTGCTGTTTGCAAGCATGACTGTCGCTCTGTTCTGGGTAAACACCATCGCGCTGGCGATCATGACACAGTTGCTGGCCGGGATCGGAAACGCGCTGTTCATCGTGTCCTGGCACGCTTATATCGCGGAGGCCATCGATGTGACTCAGCGTGGGCATGTGAATTCCCTGATGGGCGGCATTTTCCGCCTCTCCAAATTCATCGGTCCGCTGATCGGTGGCGGCGTGGCGGAATGGTTTGACCTGCGCGCGCCATTCCTGCTGGCCGGAGTGATCGCAATAGGGGCAATGGCGTTCGCGCTGGCTTTTACCCACACCGAGCGAGTCGCGCTGCCACACGGCTCAGCAGGATTGGGGTATCTGGGAAAAGGGCTGTGGGCCACCTTCCGCGACCACCGCACAATCCTCGTCGCTGCTGGCACCGGGCAAATGCTCACGGCGATTGTGCGCAACGGGCGCAATACAATCTTGCCGCTGTATGGCGCGGATGTGCTTGGTCTTGATGCTGGGAGCATCGGTTTGCTCACCAGCCTTGCCTGGGGCGCGGACTTTCTGCTGTTCCCGTCGTCAGGCTGGTTGATGGATCGCTGGGGGCGCAAATACGCGATTGTGCCCAGTTTTGTGATCCAAGGGATCGGCATGGCGTTGATCCCGTTGTCAGGGAGCTTTGCCGCGCTGGGCGCGGTGAGTGTTCTTCTGGGCCTGGGCAACGGCATCAGCGCGGGAACCATGCTTACCGTAGCCGCCGATCTCGCGCCAGTTGAAGGTCGCGGTGATTTTATCGGGTTGTGGCATATGCTGGGTGATATCGGATTTGCAGGCGGGCCATTTGTGGTCGGGGCGGTTGCCGGGGCGGTCGCGCTGCCTACGGCGGCGCTGGCGCTTGCTGGGGCCGGTTTCTGCGCGGCGCTTGTTTTCGGGCACTTCGTACCTGAAACGCTTGACCGGAGCAAATCGGCCTCGATAGCCGTCACATAACGAAAAAGTGTGGGCAAATCAAAACGGTCGGGCAAATCCCGACACTCAGGCGAACAACGCCTCTAGCTAAGTTGGAGTTTTCAAAACAGCGGCAGCGTAGCTTATACGTGATAAAGCCCTTGTGCACGGGAAATCGGGATTACTCACACTATTGCGCAAACCATATCAGCAATACCCTATTTTGCATGGGGCAACTGGGCGCCAAAGCCATCCGCGTTTGGATGCCGCGAATAAACCGCCGGCCTTATTACTTTGAGGAGGGAGTTGTTATGCCGAAATATGAGATTACCGTTAATGATCAGGTTGTCGCCGTCAATGCCGATGCGCAGATGCCGTTGTTGTGGGTCCTGCGTGATCGTCTAAGGCTGACAGGAACCAAATATAGCTGTGGCAAGGGACTGTGCGGCGCTTGTACCGTTCACATCGGCGGCAAGGCCGTACGGTCGTGCATCACGCCTATCAGTACAGTCGGCGAGGGCGCAGTGACCACCATCGAGGGCCTATCGCGCGATGGGTCGCACCCGCTTCAAATCGCCTGGCAGGAGGAAAACGTCCCGCAGTGTGGCTATTGCCAACCGGGACAGATCATGACTGCCGCCGCCCTGCTGATGAACAACCCACAACCTAGCGACGATGAGATCGACGCGGCGATGGGCAGCATCCTCTGCAGGTGTGGGACCTACCAGCGAATTCGCCGGGCAATTCGACGGCAGATTGCGGAGGGAAGCAACGCATGAGTCCCAATCCAGGTTTTCACCGGCGAAGTTTCTTGAAGATGGTTGGGGCGACCGGAGCGGCACTTGTGCTCGGCGTTCGGATAGACACAACCGAAGGCGTCCCTGACGTTATGAATATGATGCAGGCGGCGAATACGTTCGCGCCCAACGCGTTCCTCACCATCTATGCCGATAACTCGATCCTGCTGCGCGTGCATCGTTCGGAAATGGGCCAGGGCGTGAACACGTCGATCACGATGATCCTCGCCGAAGAACTGGAGGCCGACTGGTCCCAGATTCGCATCGAGCAAGCGCCTCCGGATCGCGCCTTTGGCGATCAGGTCACAGGCGGCAGCCAAAGCATAAGCGGCTCGTTTCAGATTCTGCGCGGTTTGGCCGCCATTGCGCGGACGATGTTGGTTAACGCAGCGGCGCAGTCGTGGGAGGTAGACCCCGCGACCTGTTATGCAGAGTTGGGCGTCGTGGTCAACAGCGCGAGCGGTGAGCGGCTGCCTTACGGCGATCTGGTCGGCATAGCCGCCACGCTGGAAACTCCCAAGCGCGGCGAATTCACACTCAAAGACCCCGCGCAATACCGTTACATCGGTACGTCGATGGGCAATTGGGACAATTCCACCATCGTCACGGGGCAAGCCCAGTTTTGCAGCGATCTCACGCTGCCCGGCATGGTCGTGGGCGTGATTGCACGTCCACCGGTGCGAGGGGCCGAAGTCGTGGCCTATGATGACACGGCAGCCCTTGGGGTTGAGGGTGTGCGTGACGTGCGAGTGATTCGCGACCGGGTCGTTGTGATCGCGGACGACACGTGGAGCGCTTTGAAAGGCCGCGAGGCGCTCGATATCACCTGGAGCGCAGGCAATACTACCCTGAGTAGCAGCGCCACGCGCGCCGAGCTTGAGGCGCGCCAGGATATGACTGAGGTCGAAGGCACACTCAAAGCGTCGTATCACATCCCCTATCTCGCTCACGCGACGATGGAACCCATGGTCTGTGTCGCCGACGTGCGCGCCGATTCCGCCGAAGTGTGGGCACCGACGCAGGACCGGATGGCGGCCCTGAACGCCGCCCGAAACGCGTCACAGCTACCCCAAAGCGCCATAACCGTACACGTGCCGCTGATCGGCGGGGGATTTGGGCGGCGCTTGCAGATCGATTACGTCACCGAAGCAGTCACGATCTCGCGGGAGATCGGCCTGCCCGTCAAGCTGTTTTGGACTCGCGAAGAGGACATGCAAAACGACTATTATCACCCGTTCAGCGTCAGCGCTGCCGGGGCCAGCCTGACCGATCTCGGCTTGCCGTCCGTGCGCACGCAGCAAGCCGGGCTGCTGCCAACCGGCGCGTGGCGTTCGGTGGAGAATTTCACCAACGCCTATCCCACCGAGTTATTTGTGGACGAAATCGCCGCTGCCACCGGACAAGACCCGGTAGAACTGCGGTTGGCACTGCACGCTGGCACGCGGCGTGAGCCGGTCATCCGCCTGGCCGCGGAAAAAGGGAAATGGGGCGATCCCCTGCCGCAAGGTTGGGGACGCGGGATTGCCGTCTATTCGACCTTTGGAGTGACGCATGTCGCCCACCTGGTAGAGGTCGAGGTCAGCCCTCGCGGGGAGATTCATGTTCACCGGGTCGTCTGTGCCGTCGACTGCGGCACAGTCATCAACCCGGATGGGGTAACGGCGCAGATGGAGAGCGGGATCATCTTCGGCCTGACCGCGGCGCTCAAAGCCGAGATCACGATCGAAAACGGACGGATACAGCAGAGCAATTTCCACGATTATCCGCTGCTGCGCTTCGACGAGTGTCCGTCGATTGAAGTGTACATTGTCGAAAGTGACGCGTCGCCCACAGGCGTTGGCGAGATGGGCGTCCCGCCCATCGCCCCGGCGTTAGCGAATGCGGTGTTTGCGGCGACGGGCAAACGCGTCCGGCACCTGCCGATTCGCA
The DNA here is from genome assembly GCA_963826505.1 of uncultured Chloroflexia bacterium. Classification (GTDB taxonomy): domain Bacteria; phylum Chloroflexota; class Anaerolineae; order Aggregatilineales; family Aggregatilineaceae; genus CAWGXG01. Next base: position 663,766 of record CAWGXG010000006.1, on the reverse strand, counting down.
CGGACGACTTGGCCTGAGATAGGCAGTACAACGATCCGAGGCAGGCCACTCAGGGCGTTCTGGTTTTTCGAATCACCCTGCTGTATGTTGGACGAGTTGCGCAGCATCCTGTTGTGCACAGCCTTCGACTGAGATGGCCTGTTTCCGTGATATGGAGTTCCTTTCGAGGGAAATCGATGTCAAAACCTCCTGTGCTCGCCGTGGCGTTGCTTATCGGGTTGGCGGCTCTGCACTCGGTGAAGATCACTACGCAGGATAGAAAAACATTACAAGTAGGGTTACGCAATAACGCGCCGCGTTATGGAATGGTGTTGGCTGAATTGCCCATTGGGTCGGAAATTGGCACCATCGAAACCTATTTGGGCCAGTTTGATTCCGTTGTAGCTGTCAGCGATAGTCTTTCCCATTATAGCGCTGAAAGGATACGCTCATGCGGCTAGTCAAACGCGCCGCCATTACGGTGGCGCCCAAACAGCCCTATATCGACTGGGCCAATAGCCTTGACGAAGATGGGGTGAAGATCGTGAGCTCATTACCAGAAAGACACGTCTACCTGATCGCAGATGTCAGTGACGTTTTCCCTTTTGATCGGGATGTAATCGTCCGTCCCTACTTCAAGGCGATTTTCGATGAAGAACTGAATAGTTGGCACCGGCGAGAGAGGGAATGGCCTGCGCGACGCACGTATGAGACCTTTCTGGAGTGCTTCGAGGTGGAAGTGCATTCGATGGTGCTGAATCTCCAGGGAAGCCGGCTGATTCCCACCGAAAGCTACTATTGAGCCGCACATCTCAGGCCGCTTGCCGCCGGTAATCGTGATGCAAGCCACCCAGTACCGGCACACTGACCATTTCGCTCTCGGGATGGTTGGGTAAGTGTTGGGCAAATGGCACACGTTGGTTGATGTACGTGTCAGATCATCACAGGCAGGAAAGACGTCCGTCGATGTGATCTGCCCTCTGGCAACTCCTGACTCCGCAGGATCTGACGTGTGGTTAGTCAACACGCCTGTATAATCTGCTCACACATCTAACTCGGAGCATCAAACCCCATGTATCCATCAAAGAACAACAAGGAGTTGGTCGGACGATCTCAGGAAATCGGCAGACTACACACCATGTTGCATCGCGCGCAGCAGTCCCAGGGACAGGTGGTCTTGATTGCTGGCGAAGCAGGTATTGGGAAAACACGGCTGCTGGCTTACTTAAGTGGTCTGGCCGAAATGGGAGGCTTTACGGTGCTCCGTGGTGAATGTCTTGAACGGGATCAGAATTTCCCGTATGCGCCGATCATCGACGGGCTGCGCACACAGTTCTCTGGAATCAATTCCGAAGGGCTCAAGCGGATTGTGGGGCCGTTTCAACATGATATGGCCCAACTGCTCCCGGAACTGGCGCTGCGGTCCGAAGATCAGCCCGTTTCTATCCAGCTCGAAAGTGAAGCAGAGAAGCGGCGTTTGTTCGAAGTTCTGGTCCAGGTGTACCAACGTCTGACGGCCTCTGGTCTGCTCCTTATCTTTGAGGATATTCATTGGTCCGACGCCAACAGTCTGGAATTCTTTCAGGCCCTGACGCGGCGCGTCAGCAAATTGCCGGTCATGGTGGCGCTGAGCGCCAGGTTGACCCCATCCACCAGTGAGGTGGCAGGGCTCTACACATACATTGAGCGGGCCGAGAACGCGCAAGCCATCATGTTGAGACCACTGACTGAAAGCGAGAGCGAGGTCCCTGATCAAGGCATTGCTGCAAACCACTGATTCGGTCCATCCCTATCTGCTTGAGAAGCTGAACACACTCGCACAGGGCAACCCGTTATACGTGGAACAGCTTGTGTATATGTTGCAGCAAAATCGGCAAATCAGTCTGGTAAACGGGGTCTGGATGACTATCAGTTCAGACGGAGACGTGGCAATTCCGACCTCCATTACTCAAACCGTCGAAACACAGTTGGGGCGGCTGAGTGAGGATGCACAGCAGGTGCTTCAATTCGCTGCTGTCGCAGGGCGGGAGTTCGAGTTGGACGCACTTCAGCAACTCACAGGCTTCGACGAGCCACATTTGACCGGGCTGGTGAAGGATCTTATCAGGAGGCGTTTCTTTGAAGAAGTATCGCGGGATCGCTTCGCCTTTCGCCATATCCTGCTGCGCCAGGCCATTTACGATAGTCTGCTTATCCGAGAGCGACAGACCCTGCACCAATCCCTGCTGCAAATACATGAGGAATCCAACTCATCATTTCCGGATACCCGCCTGGCGGAATTGGCGTATCATGCCCACCAGGCGGAAGCCTGGCAAGCAGCGCTTCGTTACGGCATGCTGGCTGGGCAACGTGCTCTGGCCCTGCATTCCCCGCGCGCCGCTGTTGAGCACTTTTCACACGCTAAACAGGCGGTCAACCGGTTGGGGCAACCGGCTTCATGGGAACTCTACATGCAGCGCGGAAAAGCCTATGACAATCTTGGCGAGTTTCAGTCAGCGCTCAACGATTACGAATCCGCCCTGCACGTAGCTGAAGATAGCGGCGAACAGGCGGCAGAATGGCAAGCACTGATGGCGCTTGCGCTGCTGTGGGCAGCCCGAGATTATCATCAGGCTGAAGCCTACTGCGCACGCGCCTTAGCATTGGCACAGTCAATCGGGGACCCTAAACTAATTGGGCACAGCCTCAATCGGATCGGCAACTGGTATCTCAACATAGGGCAGCCGTTCGCCGCGCTCGACTACCACAAGCAGGCACTGGATGTGTTCGACGAACTGAATGATCTACCGGGCAAGGGTGAGACGCTTGACCTTCTGGGAATGGCGAGTGGCCACGTTCTTCAGATTGAGGCTCAGCTGAACTATTACCGAGACGCCGTTGAGATATTCCGCACGCTGGATGATCGCACGGCACTGGCATCTACCCTCGCGAATCTGGCACTCTACACCCTTGATCCAGCCTTGGCTGAGGAAGCTATCGACATCTCCCATCAAATTGGCTGGTACAGCGGCGAAGCCTATGCCTGCATGACGGCAGGTTACGTGCATTCGTTCCACGGCCAGTTTGCAGAAAGCCTGTCTCACTTGCAGCACAGTCTGGAACTGGCCCAGGCCATTGACCATACGCAGTGGCTGGCCGGAGCACATATTTTTATCGGCTTTGTCTACGATGCTTTGCTTGAACTGGAAATGGCAGCCGATTACACTGAAAAAGGGGTCGCACTCGCCACTGCCGTTAACTCGCACTGGTACGTCGAAATGGGATGCGGTTTGCTGGCGCATATACGCGTCAAACAGGGGCAACTCGAGGCGGCAGCCGAACTGCTGGCGCAGCATGCCGTCCCGGATCCCCTGGCCATGCAGCATCTGATGACTCTGATTGCGGAAGCTGAGCTCGCCCTGGCACGGGGCGATTCCCAGGCGGCCCTTGTGTCCAGCGGGCGCCTGCGGCGGGCCTGGCCCTTTGAGCGTGGATCTAGCCCTCTGAGCGTATTTGTCATCGTACCCTATCTGACGACTCAGGTTGAAGCGAGGGTAGTCTCGGATCGCCTGGCCAGTACGGTTGACCTCCTGGAAGACGTCCGCCATCGCTGCGAGGATCACGGGCTGCTGAGTGCCTTGTGGCGCGTGGACGTATTGCTCGGTCAGGTTGCCACGCAGCGGCAAGACGAGGAAACGGCCCAGCAGTATTTTCAGCGGGCGCGCAGCACTATCGGCCAAATAGCAGACAACGTCCCGCCCGAGTTGCGCCAGCACTTCCGTCAGCAGGCGGAAAAGCTTGTCCCATCGCACCGCCGATCCACCACATCAAGCGCTGCCGATCATCAACTCACCCCGCGCGAGACAGAGATCGCCCAACAGATTGCACTGGGCAAAACCAACCAACAGATCGCTGACGAGCTGTTCGTCACGGTCAAGACGGTTGAGGCGCATATCACACGCATCCTCTCCAAGCTGAATATGTCCTCCCGCACCCAGATCGCACTCTGGGCGGTGGACAAAAAGCTTATTCCACCTACACATTCACTCTAGGGTAAACCCTATAATCGTTGGTTCAGCCCGTATTGTGGGGTTTCCTCCGTCGAAACCGCCACGGACTTCCTCTATGCTGTATTCATCGACTTCAAGAAACACGAGCGAATGGAGCATAGAGAGATGGAAACCACCAAAGAAGCAATTGTTATCGGTGCACTGAACGACTTAATGAGCGTCTGGGAAACGCGCGATGTGGACGCCATCATGTCCTATTTTGCGCCAAGCCCGACCCTATGCCTTTACGGCACCGGGGCCGATGAGAAGCGGGTGGGATTTGACGAAGTGCGGATGCAGCTTCTGCGCGACTTCTCGCAGTCGGAATCTCTGACCTGCACCCTGGACTGGAATCTGATCGGCATCAGCGGCCAGGTGGCATGGATCGCATCCGATGTCACGATGCGCTTCACACCGATCGGAGGGGACGAGATGGCCTTCCCCGCCCGACTGAGCACAGTGCTGCAGAATTACAACGGTCGTTGGCTGTTCGAGCATTTTCACCTGTCGGTGGCTGCGAGCGGTCAGGAAGAGGGACAGTCCTTCTAGCGTCCGATGGGCAAGCACACACATTTGAACACAGGCGATTTTCCAGTCAACGAGCGCACAAATCCAACAGGAGACGGAAAAATGAAACGGTTCGCCATTCTCGTGTAGTTTGCCGTCCTGGTCTTTTGACGCAATTTGAAAATCGAACAACGACAAGCCCGACCGCACAAGTCGGGCTTCATTCCCTTCCGGACATCTGGCGCGCAGATCAGTTTTCGTCGATCGTTTTCGTTTCTAGTCGTCAGCCTGCTGGCTTATCTTCCTCGATCACCTGGATCTTTCTCAACTTTCCCGCAGTTTTGGGTCTGGGATCCATCGACGGGTAATCCGATCGTCATGCTTTCTAATGCCCCAGCAAACCTTTCGGCGAGATCGCATCGAGTTCCGGCGGCAGATCCTCTGTATTTTCTGGGGAATCTGCACGGCGCCGTCCAATCATGAAATTCGTAGAATATTCAGCAATCACGTATCTTTTCCAGTCACAACGTACTATACTACGGGTACAAAGGTTATTCTATTTTATATATATGAGTAAACATGGCTGTAACTTGTTTTCAATTACGTATCCCCGCAATCTCACGTCTACGGGAATATTTATTGGTCATCAGCGCCGTCTGGTTTGCCGTCAAACGGGATACCGTTCGAGTATCGACGGCAAAACGACATGAACCGCCGAGACAATCTTAGCAGGCACGGTTGAACTGCGCCGCCTCCCTTGAGAGGGCTGTGATGAGATCGGTAACCAGACTTTTTACGACAATTGTGTTGATGTCGCTGTTAGTTTACGCCTGCGGATCGGGGCAGAAAAAGCCCACCCCTGATACGGTGACCGTGCAGCTCAAATGGATTCACCAAGCACAGTTTGCCGGGTTCTATGTCGCTCAGGAACAGGGCTACTATGCCGACGAAAACATCAACGTCACTTTCATCGAGGGTGGAGCCGGCATTGACCCGGTGACACAGATCGGTACCGGTCAGGCAGATTTCGGGATAGATGGTGCGGATCGCGTCCTGGCGGATCGGAGCCAGGGGCAGCCCGTTGTAGCCATCGCGGTCATCTTCCGCAAAAACCCGTTCGTCTTTGTCGCGATGGCGGATTCTGGCATCACCAAGCCAGTCGACTTCCTCGGGCACACCGCCGCTATCGGTGACGCCCAGGGCGATCTTCAATTCAAGGCCATGATGAGCTTCCTGGGCCTCGACGCGCAGCAGGTCACGATCATCCCCTACATGACCGACTACAGCAATTTCTATGACGGTCAAGCCGACATTACGCTGGGTTACTCGACCGGCGGCCTGATCCGGATTCTCCAGAACGGCTACGCTATCAACCTCATCTGGCCGTCCGATTACGGTGTGCATTTCTATGCCGACACGCTGATCACGACCGATCAACTGGTTACCGACAATCCCGACCTGGTGACGCGTTTTCTGCGGGCGACGCTCAAGGGCTGGCGCACGGCGATTGAGAATCCGGCCATGGCCGTCAGCGATACGCTGCGTTACACCGCTGCCGAATACAGCGATGTGCAGACCGAAATGTTCGACGCGGCGATCCCCCTGGTCCATACCGGCGAAGATCAGATCGGGTGGATGAAAGCCGACGTGTGGGCTGGCATGTACCAGACTCTGCTGGACCAAGGCCTGCTGGACCAGAGATTCGATGTCAGCAGCATGTATACGATGGAGTTCCTCGCGAAAATCTATGGGGCAACACCATGAACTTGACCTCAAAACTGATTGCCGTTTTCCTGTTATTGTCGATCGTGCCGTTGTCATTGGTAGGCTACCTGTCGTATTCCCGCGGACGCCATGCGATTGAACGGGACACCGTCAACAGCTTGTTGACCAATACGCTGCTCAAAGAAGCCGAATTCAAGCAATGGATAGATGACAGCGAAAGCGATACCCGGTTATTGGCGCAACGCCCCCTTGTCCGGCAGTATGCCGCCGTGTTAGTTTCCCGGGACCCAGCCAACCCTGAATATCAAGCCGCGTACGACCATATTTACCAGGATCACTTTTTGCCAAGGCTGGAAGAGAGCGGCAACTTTTTGGACTTTACACTCATTCGCGCCAGTGATGGTTTGGTCATGGTTTCAACATACACAGAGTTAGAGGGCAAATATCGGGAGGACAGAGCTTTTTTCATCGAAGGGCAGCAAGCTACTTATGTCGGGAACATAGAATATGAAGTGTCTCTCAACGAGCAGGTGATGTACATCAGTACGCCTGTAAAAGACAGCACAGACACGGTCATTGCCGTCCTGGCTGGTCACCTCAATCTGGCCGACATCTCGACCATCATGACCAGACGCAGCGGTCTGCGCCAAACCGAAGCGACTTATGTGGTCAACGCGTTCAATTTCGTAGTGACTGAAAATCAGTCGCAGCCTGATTTCAGCCTGAATACCGCCGTATATTCTGATGGCGTAAATGATTGCCTGGCGGGTCACAATAACAGTGGATTTTATAATAATTCCTGGGGAGTGCCTGTCATTGGTGCGTATCGCTGGATGCCCGATCGCCAGTTATGTATCATAAGCGAAATCGATCAGAGTGAAGCCCTGGCGCCCATAATCGATTTGCGCAACTCGATTGCGTTGATCGGCGTAATTATCGGCCTCGGGGTGATGCTGGTAGGAGCGTTCTTCGCCCGCACAATGACGCGGCCCATCCTGCGGTTGGTCAAGGGAACGCGCGAGGTTGCGACAGGCAACCTGGAATATCGGGTGGGCACGACGGTCAAAGACGAAATCGGCCAGCTTTCGCGCGCCTTCGACCAGATGACCGAAACTCTGAATGAAACGACCTATTCCCGCAACGAGCTGGATCAAGCGGTTAAGGACCGCACCGCGCAGTTGCAGGCATCCAACAAAGAGCTTGAGGCGTTTTCCTATTCCGTCTCGCACGACCTGCGCGCCCCACTCCGCGCGATGGATGGTTTTTCGAATATCCTGCTTGAAGAGTACGCGCCCGAACTGCCGGAAGAGGCCCAACGCTATCTTGGCCTCGTGCGCGACAACGCCCGCCAGATGGGGAACCTGATCGACCACCTGTTAGCGTTCTCTCGCCTGGGCCGCCAAACCCTCAAGAAAGGGCCCGTCATGCCCTCCGATATCGTCCACCACGTCGTGGAAGACCTGAGCGCTGAGCTTGAGGGTCGTCAGGTCGAAATCACAGTGGGCGACATGCCGCCCTGCGAAGCAGACCCAACCCTGCTGCGTCAGGTGTACGCCAACCTGATAGGAAACGCTGTGAAATTCACCAAGAAGCGCGATGTGGCGCTCATCGAAGTCGGCAGCCGCAGCCAGGACGGTAGCACCGTCTATTTCGTGAAAGATAACGGCGTCGGCTTTGACATGCAATATTCGAACAAGTTGTTCGGCGTCTTTCAGCGCCTGCACCGCGCCGAAGAGTACGAAGGGACCGGCGTCGGTCTGGCCACTGTACAGCGCATCATTCACCGGCACGGCGGGCGCATCTGGGCCGAATCAGAAATTGATCACGGAACCACATTCTCCTTTATAATTAAGGAAGAAAGGAGTCAAGCATGACGAGTGATGAGATAGTCGAGATTTTGCTGGTCGAAGACAACCCTAACGATATGGAGCTGGCCCTCCATGCGCTCCGTCGCAACAAGCTCGCCAACCACATCGAGGTCGCGCGCGACGGGGCCGAGGCGCTGGAATTCCTCTTCGCGACCGGGAAGTACTCAGACCGCAAAGTGCAAAACGGCCCGCGCGTCATCCTGCTGGACCTCAAGTTGCCCAAAGTCGATGGGCTGGAAGTGCTGCGGCGCGTCAAAGGCGACCCGCGCACGAAGAATATTCCGGTAGTCGTACTCACGTCGTCGCGTGAAGAGCGCGATATTGTCGAAAGCTATGCCCTGGGAGTCAATAGCTTCATCACCAAACCGGTGGACTTCGACCAGTTCACCGAAGCCGTGCGAACTCTAGGATTCTATTGGCTGCTGCTCAACCAACCTCCTATTGATTAGAGCAGCATAATGCAAGGGTGGGTTTCGGGGATGGTCAACCCGCTGAACGTCGTGATCCTTGAAGATCGCCCAGCAGATGTTGAGCTTGCCCTGTACGAACTGCGCCGGGCCGGGTTCGACCTGACCGCGCGGCACGTCGATAACGAAGCTGACTTCGTGGCCAGCCTCGATCCCCCCCCCGACATCATCCTGGCAGACTACTCCCTGCCCCAATGGGACGCGCCGCGCGCGCTCCGCGCCGTACAGGAGCGGGGTCTGGATGTCCCATTCATCATGATGAGCGGCACCGTCGGTGAAGATATTGCCGTCGAGTGCATCAAGCTGGGGGCCGTCGATTACCTTCTCAAGGACCGCATGGCACGGCTGGGTTCGGCAGTCAAGAATGCTTTGGAGGAAAAGCGCCTACGTCTCGAGAAACAGCAATCGGAAACGGCACTGGTTGCCTCCGAGACGCGCTACCGGCGGCTCTTCGAAGCCGCCAAAGACGGCATCATGCTGCTCGATCCGGCGACCGGGCGGATTCTGGATGTCAACCCGTACATGTGTGAGCTTCTGGGGTATATCCCGCAGGAATTTCTGGGCAAAAAACTGTGGGAGATGGGCCTTTTCCAGGACATCGCGGCATCCCAGTCATCCTTTCTCGAACTGCAGGAAAAAGAATATATCCGCTATGAAGACTTGCCGCTGGTCACGCGCGATGGCCGCAGCATCGACGTAGAGTTTGTGAGCAATGTGTACCCGGTGAACGGCGCCAACGTCATCCAGTGTAACATCCGCGATATCACCGAGCGAAAACGACTAGAACGAAGAGAACGAGAAGCCCGCGCTCTGGCGGAGGCTCTGGTTGAAACGGCCGCCGCGCTGACGCGTGCACTTGACCTGGACACGGTCATGAATGCTATCTTAAAAACTCTCGACCGCGTCGTGCCACATGATGCCGCAAATATCATGTTGATTGAAGGGGATCACGTGCGCGTAGTACATTGGCAAGGCTATCGACCGGAGAGGCTTGAGTTTCTGCACAAGCTGCGCATCCCCGTAACGGGAACGCCGCACATCAAACAGATGTTCGACTCCAGCTTGCCGTTTCTGGCTTCCGTTACCGACCAGCATCCCAACTGGGTACGTTTGCCACATACGGAGTGGGTCAAATCCTATGTAGCGGCCCCCATCCGGTCGCATGACAACGTGATTGGCTTCCTCAATGTCGACAGCGCAACCCCAGGTTATTTCACTGAGGCCCACGCTCAGCGCCTGCAAGCTTTCGCGGATCAGGCCTCGGTCGCCATTGAACACGCCCAGCTCTACGACGAGATTCGGCGCCACGCCGATGAGCTGGAGCTGCGGGTTCAGGAGCGCACCGCCGAGCTTAACCACGCCAAAGAACGCATCGAGGCCATCCTCAACAGCAGCAGCGACGTGATGATTCTGTGCCAGATCGATGGCACCATCGAGCAGGTCAACCCGGCTTTCGAAGAAGTCTTCGGGCACGCTTCTGACGAGGTTTTCAGCCAGCCGTTGGCCGACCTCGTCTCCGCCGAAAATGTTGAGCTGCTGACAAACACCTTCGAATCCGTCCTACATAATCAACGCCCCATGCGCGTCGAGCTCACCGTTCATTCCTCTCAGCGCGCATCGTATGACGCCGACATCGTCTTATCACCGGTGGTCGTTCCGGCCCACAAGCTGCTGGGGGTAGTGTGCAGCCTGCGCGACATCACCGAACGCAAACAGATGGAAATCCGGCTCCGCCAGATGCTCGCCCACGAGATGGAGTTGGGCGAGATCAGGTCGCGCTATGTATCGATGGCCGCGCACGACCTGCGCAACCCGCTAGCAGTCGTCAAGAGCGCTGTCGACATGATTCACGCCTACGGTTCCCGGCTAACACAGGACCAATTGGGGGCCCGGTTTGACGCGATCGATTCTAACATTGCGGTGATGGTGGAAATGCTGGATGACATCCTGACACTGGGCCGGGCCGAATCGGGCAAACTCACCTTCGCGCCCACGATCGTGGAAATCCCTGCGTTCTGCCACAATCTCGTGGCCGAACTCGTCCAGGCAACACAAACGGCGCAGCGGATCGCATTGGCTATCGAAGGCAACTGCGTTGACGCGCTGGTAGATGCCAGGCTGCTGCGCAATATTCTGAACAACTTGCTGTCGAACGCGCTCAAATATTCCCCGGCAGACGGCCCTGTGGATTTTTCAGTGCGCTGCGAGCCAGAAGGAATTACATTCCGCATCCAGGATAAAGGGATCGGCATTCCCGCAGGGGACCAGGACAAGGTATTCACCGCGTTTCACCGGGCGAGCAATACCGGTCGCATGCCGGGCACCGGCCTGGGTCTGGCGATTGTGAAACAATCCGTCGAGCTGCATGACGGCACCATCAACTTTGAGAGTGAAGAGGGAGTCGGGACGACATTCACCGTCACCATTCCTCAAACACCAATTGGTAGCAGACACGAAGAAGACGCTGATTATTGACGCCGACCAACATCTACCGGCCAATTTATTAGACATGCTTCGTTTCGAGGGATATGAAGGCCCGGAGCCGAAACTGGCCACCATAGACTCGGGTAGAGTGAGCGTTTTGTCCGCATTTTTCGTATATATGCAGCACCTCAAACCTAAGGTTGAGCTACTTGGCTGCAGCTAAAGATCCGACGATGTTCAGTTTTCAGAGGGCAGGTCAGGTAAAAACGGCTTCACATCATCCCCGTTGAAACTGTGGCACATCAACATTTTCCAGGATTGCCAGCACGCTCATGTCGAGCTGATGGCCTCCAACCAGTCTTGGAGCATAACGTTTCTCAGGTGGGATTTTGAGATAGTAGTCGAGGACTAGATTGAGCGGCAGGACCAGTACTGAGTTGGCGCGGCCCGGTCCATTGTTTTGAGCATTATTCATGGCCAGGGTTTGGAGGCCGACATCTGAATAGAGCTTGCTGGTCGCCATGATCGTTTGACACAACGCATCGTCCACGAGTCGCGCTTCGAAAATGCGATAGATCCGTACCGTTGGTAATCCTCGACCGTAAACGTTGTCGGTAGTTTTCGGTTCGTTTTCAACGACGAAGCCGACCGGATGGTAGACATATTGATCTGGTCGCAAATCCACTTGAAGACACTCGGCAAATTCCTCAACCAGTTCTCGACTGGGATCCGACTCCAGAACCGGGTCGTCCGGGGTCTCCAGGTGATGGATGCAGAATTGCCTGACAGCTTCCCAATCGGCAGACCGGATCATGAGGCGGAAATCCTGCTCGGCCTGTGAGCGCCTGCTATCAAAATTAAAATCGTCGATGACTTGGCGTAGCGCCTGTAGATTCAGTATCCGAACCGCTCCACCAAAAGGTTGCGCTCGCACGTATACGCTGTATCCGTCAGGATCATTTCTCAGCGTCGCCTTACGCTCCAAAACCAGCATCCAAGCCCCGTCTGACGGCCTCTGGAACACGACTCGATCGAGCGTGGCGACACTGACACGCAGGCCCAATTCTGTCGTCGGGCCGACGCCAATGCTCGGTCGCTGAATTGGTGGGGTCATGCGCTCGTTGAGGCATAGGCGACTGCCTCTTCAAGGCTCATGGTTTGACCCTGTGCCCAGAATGTCTCAAACCTATCCTTAAGCGCTGACTGCAAGCGCTCGCGGGCGCGCTCAATTTCCGGACGGTCGGCTGGCCACCAGGCGCTACCATGGGCTTTCAACTGACTCTCTGCAGCGCTGAGAAGGGGAGCGGCCCATTCATAGTTCCCTTGTTCAGCTGCCAGACCTGCCAGGCCCGCGAGACATTCGGCGATCCCACGCTGGTTGCCCAACTTGCTAAAGTCATTCAGGCCCTCATGGAATAGAGCCTTAGCCTTTTCAAAGTCACCTTTATGTTGGGCGATGTAGCCGAAAACATTCACCAGCCTGGCCTGGTCACCAAGCGCATCAGCCTGCTTATACCATTCCGCGGTCTGCCGATAGAACTGTTCCGCCTTATCGTAGTCTCCCTGAACCCGCGCCACTTCCCCGTAATTGCTCAGCGCAAAAGCCATATGCCACGGATCCCCGACTTCTTTCATGAAAGACCCGGCCATGTCCAGCCATCGGACGGCTTGGCTAGGATCACCTAGACCCAACGACACATTCGCGAGATGCACCAAGGCTGTTCCTTTCAACCAAAGCTGATGTTGCTGGTCAAAAAGTTCCAAGGCGTCGACTAAATGGGGATACGCTTCTTTATCCCTGCCCTGGTTGATCAGCGTTACTCCGTAGATAAACTTGGCTTCGGCGACGACAGGGTCAGCGCCCAAACGCTCACCCATTTCTACGGACTCACGCCCCAATTTTTCAGCAACAATCAAGTTACCCGCCCACATCGCCAGCGCTGCCGCTCCGATGAGCGCCGCCGCGCGTATGGGCGAATCGGCCAGCCCTGCCGTGCTATCCAGCGCGCGTTCGGTCCACTCTTGCCCTTCCTGCAAGTGGCCATAGCGAAACCAGAACCAGAACAGCCCTCCTTGAGTAATCATGGTTATCGCGAATGGGACGCTGTCGTCATGTTGTAAAGCCCACGCGAGCGCAACCCGGAAATTGTCGTGTTCTTCATCAAAACGCTGCAGCCACATCACAGACTCGCGGCTATAGATCCCTGGACCCAGCTCGCCCGCGGCCAACTGGGCGAAGTACTCGCAGTGGGATCTATGAAGGCTCTCTATGACGCCTGCCCCTTCTGCTTTTTCCAGAGCGTAGTCGCGGATGGTCTGGAGCATGTCAAAACGGGGTTCATCACCGACGGACTTGACCTGGCGCAGCAAACTGCAGTTCAACAGAGTTTCGATGCCGGTGAACACATCGATCTCACCGGTTGGATTGCAGACACGCTCAGCCGCATCCAATGTAAATCCACCGGCGAAGATGCCCAACCGGGTAAAAAGAGTTCGTACTTCTGCCTGGAGCAGATCGAAGCTCCAGTCGATAGTCAGACGCAATGTCTTCTGTCGGTCAGGGAGATCTTTTGCCCCGCCAACCAACAGCTTCAGGCTGTGGTCCAGGCGCTTGCGCAGAGCCTCGGGCGGCAGCATCTTGATACGGGCGGCAGCAATCTCGATCGCCAGGGGCAGCCCATCTAAGCGTCGGCAGATCTCGACTACCGCCGCGCTGTTTTCTTCCGTGATATCAAACTGGGGCTGCACGGACCGGGCCTGCTGCCTGAAAAGAGCAATGGCTTCGTATTCAAGGATCTCGGCCAGGGGCTGGTCCATGTCCATCGGGGTACTCAGTGGTGGAATAGGGTATTCGTGCTCCCCTCGCAGTTGTAGGGCGATACGGCTCGTGACCAATACCTTGATTCCCGGCGCGGCGGCCAGCAATTCTGCCACGACAGGCGCCGCCCCGATCACCTGTTCGAAATTGTCGAACAGGAGAAGCATTTGTTTGTTCGCCAGGTAATCTTTTGAGTTTTCCAAGGGCGACCGGCCACCGCCTTCACGGATACCGATCGCATGGGCGGCAGTGGTTACAACCAGGTCGGGATCACGGATAGCAGCCAAATCGATGAAATAGACCCCATGAGAAAAATGCTCCTGCATGGTCTGGCCTACCTGCAACCCCAGTCGGGTCTTGCCCGTTCCACCCGGTCCGGTCAGCGTAACCAGCCGCACCTGCGGTTGAAGCAACAGGTTTTTGATGTCTCCCAATGCGGTTTCACGGCCAATAAATTGCGTGGACGGTGCCGGCAGATTGGAGGACAACTGCGCTGGCGGGGAAGCCAATCCCTTGACGCTCATGACTCCGCTGCCGGATTCCTCCCCGCTGCAAAGCTGAGTAGCTTCCGTCGGCAGCTTTAACCCGAACAGCCTGAAGTATTGTTTCAGGTTTGCCGCTGCATAGATCAGGCCGGTCAGTCTGATCTCATTCGGCTGGCCCGCTTTGTGACAATAACTCAGACCGCCAGCCGCTCCTGCCAGCCAATATTGGCCCCACAGGTCGTCATGCAAGCTCGGATGATTGTCGTGGACCCAGCCATCGAACGCTACCCGCCCCGCGCGAATGGCCGCGCTGACACCGACCATCTCAAGGGGAACTTGATGGGCCCCTAACATGACGTCCTCCGCCATGCGGTCGACCAACTCTATCACGCTGGTCATGGACGTCTGCGACAACGCATCCGCCAGGAAAGACATTTCCAGGTAACGCTGGTCATAGAGAAGCGGCATATGCTCTTTGAAGAGGGCGAAATCAATCAGGTAGTAACCTTCCAGATTCTCTTCCCCCTGGGAAAAGCTGGCTAGGACATTCCCAGTGTTCAGATCGCCGTGCTGCAGCCCGACCATGACGTCGCCTGGCCGAACCGATCCCCAAAGGTCCCGGTTGCGGGCATAGGCCAGTGGGTTGGGGAAGATATTTCCCTGAATAATGAAGCCCGGGTAATCGGGGTGAATCCGGCATGCTTCGCGCAAAAAACCTTCAATGTTTTGGCCGAGATCGAGGCGAAAGCCTAGCCACCTCTTTAGCAAGACCTGGGGGTGGTCGACTGATTCGAAGATCAGGTTTGCGTTCCATTCATCCAATAAATAGTGGTTGGTGGCGGAAAACAATACCTCAAGCTGACTCTGCTGGTGGTATTTGGATAACGTGCGGAAATTGTACAGTGAGTGGCCGGCGATGGAGTAGAAAATTGCGAGAACACCGTCCGATTCAAGGCCGTCAAGCGCTAACTGTGGCAGGTGTTGTGCGGCAAAGTCGGAGGGAGATTTGTGCACAGCTAAATCATGTCGGCGAATTTCATCGGACTGCGCTTTTTGGTTCTTGCGATCCAACTTCAGGACAAAATGTTCCACACGTTCCGAATCGTGGAAAGTAACGCTGACCAAAAAAACCATGGCCCCCGACCAACCACCAACGAGAGTCTGAAGCGGCGTGATGCTGATTTGGTGTCGATCCTGGGCGAGCCGCAGGACGTTTTGGTACTCAATAGGCAACG
Organism: uncultured Chloroflexia bacterium; assembly: GCA_963826505.1. Lineage (GTDB taxonomy): Bacteria > Chloroflexota > Anaerolineae > Aggregatilineales > Aggregatilineaceae > CAWGXG01. Next base: position 648,230 of record CAWGXG010000006.1, on the reverse strand, counting down.
CTTGAAAACCCACGGCAATATCAGCCATCACCCAGACCTTATTGTTCAGCTATATTAGGACTTACTTCAGAATATATACTCTCCCACGCTCAGGATCCAAAGCGTTCCTCCGTGGATGGTACCGCTCATACACCACGGCAACTCTCCAATGCATGTAAAAAACAGGAAGCCCGGACTCGTATCAGAGCTACCCAAACAGCGGATGTTGGCAATGCTATGCTGCTTGGCGGATTCTATTATGCGCGGGGACGAACTGGGCCGAGCGAAGAAGCAGTCGATGCTCCGGACACCCCACTCAACTCGGCATGTTCGTTAGGGAGCAGGATGGTACAACCCCGAATAAAGTGGGGACAATTCAAAAAGGTCTGACAAAGCCAGAAATTCAGGCGAAAAACGTATACGTAACGCCGCTAGCTAAATTAGGGTCTTCAAAACAGTGGTAGCATAGTTTATGCGGGATGAAGGTCTTTTGCATGGGGAATTAGGAATTACTCACACTTCCGCCGGGAGCCACCTCCTATACGTTCAGGCGAGTTTGTGGATATTAGCCATATCTAGAGATTAACTTATCGGTTATTTTGTTTCTATAGTTTTCTCTGGTATTTCGTATGGCGGGACTAAACTCCCGGACATCCCGCCGCTGCCAGACGCCGGTCTTTGAATAGTATTTCTAAGAGTCACATCTGCCTTTCTGTCGACCGGCATCGTTTGAATGTTGTTTAGAAAAGGAGATACACCGTGTCAAGAAAAGTAGGGCTCGCACTTGTGATCGTACTGGCACTCAGCATCGGGTTTTCTGGTTATGGCAGCAGCCAGGCCCAGGAACCAACAGGCAAACCCATTCTGATCGGCGGAGCACTCAGCCTGACAGGTATTCAGGCCCCTTTGGATGAACCAGGGCTACGCGGCGCTGAACTCGCCGTGGAAGAGCTCAACCGGACCGGCGGCATTCTCGGTCGCCCGGTCGAATTCGTCAATCTGGATGGCAAGAGCGATCCGGTCACGGTGGGAAATGTCGCTGTCGATCTGATCAGCCGGGGAGCAGTCGCCCTGGTCGCACCGTGTGACTTTGACTTTGGCGGTCCTGCCAGCCGCGAAGCTCAAGCGGCGGGTCTGGTGGGCATCTCCACTTGCGCGTCGTCTCCGCTGTACAATTCGATCGTGTTAGGCGACAAGCAGTTCACGCTGTCGATGTGGAACACCACCATGGGCGCGGCAGCCGCGCAGTATGCCTATGAAGAAATGGGCTGGCGCTCCGTCTACGTGGTGACCGACTCTTTCATCGACTACACGACCTCGCTCAGCGAATATTTCATCAAGCAATTCAAATTCCTGGGTGGCGATGTCATCTTTGAAGACAGCTATACCCAGGGCGATCAAGATTTCTCGGCCCAGTTGGCGCGTATCCGTGACCTGGATACCCTGCCCGACTTCTTCTATATCTCGTCCTACATGCCCGACCTCGGCCTGATCATCCGCACCCTGCGCGAAGCCGGGATCGACACCCCCATCCTGGGCGGCGACTCGTATGATGACCCCGGTCTGTGGGACGCGGTCGGCCCGGATTACGGAAACGACATCATCTTCGTGACCCACAGCTGGTTGGGCGAAGGCGCCAGCCCGGACTCGCAGCACTTCCTCGATCTCTACAATGAGAAATACGGCGAAGCCCCCGACACGTCGTTCGTCGTGACCGGGTGGGACACGATCATGGTCATGGCCCAGGCAATGGAAATCGCCGGTTCGACTGATGGTGAGGCGATGGCCAAAGCCATGGAGAATCACGAATTCGACCTGCTGACCGGTAAGCTCGTGTGGTCCGATGCCGCGTCAGGCCATGAGCCGAATATCGAAGCCTTCCTCGTCGAACTGGTTGATGCCGTACCGCAATTCGTCGAGAAGATGTTGCCGCATGACGTTCCCAAGCCCTAAAGCTGGCCTGTAGACATCAGGGGAGGCGCATCTCTGGTGCCCTCCCCTCACTGCATTAATCTTACAAGCGGCCACTGTTGGCTGTTTTTTTAGGTTTCCCCACCGGGGGTTATATTGTTGATCATAACGCGTGTCCCCTTCAGCGGGCGGCACGCTGGAGAAAGAGTATGCCTGACCCTGCGCGTAACACGCCCAACGTATTGACTGTCCAAAATGTCACCAAAGAGTTTGTCGGATTGAAAGCCCTCGAGGATGTCAGTCTGCAGTTGCAACAAGGCGAAATCCTGGGATTGATCGGCCCCAACGGGTCAGGGAAGACTACCCTGATCAATGTGGTCAGCGGACTCCTGCCGCTGACGTCCGGCAAAATCGCCATCAATGACCGCGATCTGAGCAAAGCACCACCCTACAAAATCGCCAGAGCCGGAATCGCACGCACCTACCAGACCATCCGCTTGTTCAAACAATTGACCGTGCGCGAAAACATCGAAGTCGCGGCGATGAGCGTGGGGTTCACACGGGCCAAAGCCCGTCAGCGAGCCGCCCAGGTGATCGAGGAATTTGGCCTGGGGCCGTGGGTCCATCACCTGGCAGGCATGCTCCCCTACGGGCGCGAGCGTCGTGTCGAGATTGCGCGCGCACTGGCTATGCAGCCTCGTTTTCTCCTGCTGGACGAGCCCGCCGCCGGCCTGAACGAAGAGGAAAGCGACGAGCTGCTGGAGTTGCTCAGCGCCCTGCCCGCCACCAAAGAGCTTGGCATGCTAATCGTCGAGCACGACATGCGCCTGATCATGCGCCTGTGCACCCGGCTGCACGTCCTGAGCTACGGCAAGACCATCGGCGCAGGCACGCCCGAAGAGGTGCGCCAAATCCCTAGCGTGATTGAGGCCTATCTCGGCTCTACGGCCAGGAGCGATTAGCCATGCTCGCCATCGAAAATCTTCAGGTCCAATATGGTTCTATCATCGCCCTGCGCGATCTTTCGCTCAGGGTCGACGAGGGTGAGCTGGTCGCGCTGATCGGCGCCAACGGGGCCGGTAAAACGACGACGATCTCCGCCATTGCCGGAGTCTTGAAACCAACCAAAGGCAGCATCACCTTTGAAGACGCCTCAATCCTGGGACAGTCTCCCGAACAGATCATCCGCAAAGGGATCGCAACGGTGCCCGAGGGCCGTCACATCTTCCCCAGCCTCACGGTCGAAGAGAATCTGCGCCTGGGTGCCTATATCCGCCACAACCGTGCCGAATTCCGGCACGACGTCGACGAAATGGTCGCGTTATTCCCCATCCTCGGCCAGCGCATCAAACAACCGGGCGGGACATTGTCCGGTGGTGAACAGCAGCAGCTCGCCATTGCCCGGGCCCTGATGTCGCATCCCAAGCTGCTCATGTTGGACGAACCCTCGCTGGGGTTGGCCCCTGCCCTGGTCGATCAAATCTTTGAACTGATCAGCAAGATGCACGACACCGGCGTTACGATTCTCCTGGTCGAGCAAAATGTACACCGGACCTTAGACATTATCGATCGCGCCTATCTGCTGCAAACAGGCCGGGTTCAGGTCGCAGGGACTGCCGCCGACATTCGCGAGCACGTGGATATCAAGAGTATTTACCTGGGTGGATAAGGGTCAATCGACAGGCTGAGGGAGGCCCGGCGTGTTTAACCTGGAATTCTTTTTTAATGTGTTGAGCTTAGGCAGCCTCTATGCGCTGATCGCGCTGGGGTTGGTCATCGTGTATGGCATCTTACAATTGGTCAATTTTGCGTACGGCGAGCTGATCATGGTCGGCGGCTACGCGATGTTCCTGTTGAGCACCAGCGACACGCCGATCGCCTGGATCTTCATCGCCATCGTCGCTATCGTGGCTGCAATGATCGCAAGCTATCTCACCGAGCGCGTCGCCTTTCGCTCGGTGCGTTCGAAGTCGCTGACGGCCATGTTGATCACGTCCTTCGCGGTCAGCACCTTGTTGCAGAACGGCGCGCTGCTGACGATCTCGCCGCGCGCCCGCGCCGTCAGGCTGCCCAAGTTGTTTTCGCAGAGTGTCATGATCCTGGGCGTCGACGTGCCCATGCGCAACGTGTTGACCGTGATCACCAGTATCGCCCTGTTTGTCGCGCTGACGGTGCTGCTCAATCGCACGGTGTTGGGCATCGCGCTGCGGGCCGCCGCCGACAATTTTCAGATGACGCGCATGCTAGGGGTGCCCGCCAACCTGATTATCTCGACCGCCTTCATCATCAGCGGCCTGCTGGCGGGGGTCGTCGCGATCTTTTGGGTAGGCCGCACCGGCTCCGTGACACCCACCATCGGGCTGTCACCACTCCTGATCGCGTTCGTCGCGACCGTGATCGGCGGCATGCGCAGCCTGGTGGGCGCGGTGGTAGGGGGCTATCTGTACGCGTTTCTGTTCAGTGTAATCGGCGTCGCGCTGCCCCAAAACCTGCTCGATTACCGCGAAGCCTTCATGTTCGTGGTGGTCATTCTGATTCTCTTGTTCAAGCCGGAGGGCTTGATCAGCGGCAACTATTCGGGAGAGAGAGTAGGATGACGGCACGAGCGCGCGTCCGCATGTTGTTCGACGACTACAATCCTCCGGTGCTGCTGAGCATTCCCCTGATCATCCTGGCCATCGCCGTCAATCATTACGGCAGCCCGGTACTGCAGCGCATCATTCTCAACATGTTCATCAACCTGACCCTGGTCTTGGGCTTGCAGGTATTCATGGGCAACAGCGGAATTCTGAACTTCGCCCACATGGGCTTCATGGGGATCGGCGCCTACAGCTCCGTGATCTGCTCGATGACGCCCCAGGCCAAATCCTACGGCATCCCGGATCTGTACGCCGTTCTTAACCCGGTGCATCTGCCGTTTTGGATGGCGTTGCTGGTGGGCGGGCTGGTCGCGGCGCTGATCGCGGCGGTGATCAGTTTCCCGCTCATGCGCCTGTCGGATGCCTCAGCGGTGATCACCACTTTTGCGCTGCTGGTGATCATTTACGTGATGCTGGTCCATTGGAGCAACATCACCAACGGCCCCAAGACGCTTTTCGGCGTGAACCGCTACACCGATCTGCAAGTGAGCGTCATCTGGGGACTGATCTTCGTGTTCGTGGCCTATGCGTTTAAGGAATCGTCGTATGGGCTGCGCCTGCGCGCGATCCCGCGATGATCGCTACGCGGCCTCCACCAGCGGCATCAACATGGTGATCATGCGCTGGATCGCGTTCATTTTGAGCGCGTTCATCGCCGGGATCGGCGGCGGGTTGTGGGCACACTTCATCACCTCGTTCTCGCCCAAATCGTTCTATCTCACCGAAACATTCGTGATCCTCGCCATGCTGGTCGTCGGCGGGCCGAACGGCGTATCGGGCGCGGTCGTCGGCACGCTGGTCGTCACCGCCGTGCGCGAAGGCTTGCGCCAGATCGAAAATGAGATGACCATACGGGGCACCTTCCCGATCAGTTTGAACGGGTTCACTGAGGTCTTTCTGGCCGTCGCCCTGATCGTGATTCTCGTGCTGCGGCCCGAAGGGATCATGGGCGGACGGGAAATCCGCTGGTCCAGACGCCGGAGGGTACCCGTCCCGGCCGATCAAGACGCAGCCCGATGCACAGGCCGCGCCCTAAAGGAGATCAACCATGTGTGACACCTTTGCAGCATTACCAGCGGCAACGGCGGGGGGATCGGTCATCTTCGCCAAGAGCGCCGATTGCGAAGTCAACGAGGCCAACGCGCTGGTGCGCGTCCCGCGCCAGAAGCATATCCCGGGCGAAGTTGTGCGCCTGACTCACTTGGCGATTCCGCAGGCGGCCGAGACGTACGAAATCGTGCTCACCAAAGCTTTTTGGACCTACGGCTGTGAGATCGGCATCAACGAGTTCGGTCTGGCGATGGGCGAGGAAGCCGTTTACACCACGCAGGAGAAGATCGAGACGACAGACGGCATTATCGGCCCCGACCTGATGCGCATCGGCCTGGAGCGCGCCAAGACCTGCCGCGAAGCCGTCACCATCATGACCGCGCTGCTGGAAGAATACGGCCAGGGTGGCAACTGTGAGATGTCCGGCAATTCGCATTTCGACAGTAGCTTCCTGATGTCAGACGCGCGCGAAGCGTGCATCCTGGAGACGGCGGGCCGCGATTGGGCTGTGCGCTATTTCGACGACATCGGCTCAATCTCGAACATGCTGTCCATTCACGGCGACTGGAATCAGTGCTCGCGCGGGGAAGGTGGCGCGGAACGGATCGACTGGGCCGAGACGTACGGGCGGCCCGAAGTCCCGCCCACGCTGGGATCGCCTGACCGCCAGGCGACCACTTATGGGCTGCTAGCCGAAGCCAAAGGCGCCGTCACCGTCAAGACTATCTTCGACATCATGCGCCATCACAACCCCGGCTATCACCCTGCCCACGCCCCGGCCCACCAAAATATCTGCGTGCATGCAGGCCCTCAGGAAAACCGCTGGTGGCAGGCGGACGGCGTGATGGTGACCGAAGTCGACGAGCACGGCGTCACAGCCTGGGTAACGGGCACATCGGGCACGTGCGTATCCATCTTCAAGCCGGTCTTTCTGGGCGTCGAGCTGCCGGACATCGGCCCGCTGCCCACGCAGACCTTCGACCCCGCCGCGCTGTGGTGGAAACACGAACTGCTGCACCGCCGCGCCATGGCCGATTTTGATCAGGTTGTGGACGACATCCGCGGCGACTTCGATCCGCTTGAGGCAGCCTTTATCGCCGCCGCGGAGACCGTCAAGCGCGGCACCGACCGGGAAAAAAAGGAGTTCATGGATTACTGTTTCCGCACGGCCATGAGCGCGACCGAAACCTGGATCGAGCGCCTGCGCATGCGCCACGATCTGGCCTTCAGCGATCCGGCCTACCGCGCCATGTGGCAGAAGCTCAACGCGCAGGCAGGGCTGACCGGTCTCCCGGCGTAAGTGGGTGCTTCATTCAAAGCCGTGAGTCAATTCGAAAGGAAAATCTGACAATGGACAGGTCAACTTTCGATCGCCACACCAGAATAGATGAGATGCAGTAGTTGAGGGGAAACCAAATGGAGTACAAGAATCTGGGACGTACCGGGCTGAAAGTGAGTCCATTGTGCCTGGGAACGATGAACTTCGGACCGCGCACCGGCGAACAAGACAGCCATGCCATTATGGATGCGGCGCTGGATGCCGGGATCAATTTCTTTGATACGGCGAACCGTTACGGTATTTGGGGTGGCGTCGGCAGTCATCACGGCCACACCGAGGAGATCATCGGACGCTGGTTTGCCGCCGATCCAACCAGACGCGGCAAGGTCGTTTTGGCAACCAAACTCTACGGCGATATGGGGAATGGCTGGCCGAATATGAGCAAGTTGTCCGCGCTCCATATCAGACAGGCGTGCGAAGACAGTCTGCGGCGGCTGCAAACTGACCACATCGACCTTTACCAGATGCACCACGTGGATCGCAGCACGCCCTGGGAGGAAATCTGGCAGGCGATGGAACAGCTTGTACGGGAAGGAAAAATCCTATACGTCGGCAGCAGCAACTTCGCCGGGTGGCATATCGTGAAAGCCAATGAGGCCGCGAAGAATCGACGCTTCTTAGGTTTAGTCAGCGAACAATGCCACTATAACCTTGCCAACCGGATGCCAGAACTCGATCTTCTTCCAGCCTGTGCGGACTATGGACTGGGCGTCATTCCGTGGAGCCCGCTGGGGGGAGGGCTTCTTGCAGGGGTATTGAAGAAAGCCGACATCAACCGCCGCTCGGACGAGCGGATGCAGCAAAGGATTGAAGAGCGCCGAACGCAAATCGAGGCCTGGGAAGAGTTTTGCGACGAGTTGGAGGAAGAACCGGCCGCTGTTGGGTTGGCATGGCTTCTGCACCAATCCGTGGTAACGGCCCCTATCATTGGCCCGCGTACGCTGGACCAGTTGACCGGGTCCCCACTGCGGGCGTTGGCGATCACACTGAGCGACGAGCAACTGAAGCGCATTGATGAAATCTGGCCAGGCTACCAAACGGCACCGGAGCATTTTGCCTGGTAGTAGTACGTGGCACCTGCGTGCGCAGCCTGCCGCGTGGTGGTCGTCCTCCCAAAAAATCCTTTGAGGCGACACGGCTGCGGGGGCCTCACTTAAGAGATTTTCCGTGAATCGGCCAGTCAGGCAATTCGACGGTAATTATGCTGTATGGGAAAAACGAGAAGCCCGAATCCATTGATCGGGCTTCTTATTTTTCCAGTTGGGTTGAGGTTCGAACCCGCGGCTTTTCACGTTTGCACAGAAGTTATTCGGAGGTCGTTGTAAGTGATCGAATGTCAGCCACCAAGTTAGGTTAGCTTGCTTAGCTCCGCGCTAACTCATCGAGCGCAGACGCTGAAGTCTGCCACAGGTCAAGATGTCGCCCACGGGTTTGGGCCGATTTGATTCTGGAGGCGGGGAGATTCGAGCTTGCCGCAGCCCGTATGCGCGATCCGACAACCTCGTCAAACCACACCGACTTCCCTACAAAGGGTTGTTGAGTCGCGAGGCTGTACAGCTCTACGGCTGCTTCAAAGTCCCCGTTGATGGCAAACAACAGGGCCAAACTGGGCAGGATCTGGATAAGAACATAATAATCGTAAGCTTCGACTGCAATTCTGAGCGCTTTCTCGATGTGCTGTCTGGCCGGTGACACCTGCTGCAGCGCTAGCAAAGCATACGCACCGACGGCGAGATTGATGGCCTCATACCGGTACCTGGTATAGTAGAAAGGAAACGTCATCTTGTGATCGACTAACTGCCGCGCTAACGCCAGATCGCCTTGGACCAGTGCCAGCTGAGACAAGATGTTCAGCGCCTGACTCCTGCCGATATTGTTTTCCGGTGATTTCTCGAGGCGCAGTACAGCTTCTGCTCCCATCTGAGCATCTTCATATTGGCCCAAGTGCAATTTACATTGAGCTTGCAACAAAAGCCGGGGTATGATCAAGTGTCGAAGTTTTCGTTGTTCGAGAATCGACAAGCTCTCTTCAGCCAGTGCACTCGCCTCTGAAAAATGACCTTGATGCACAAGTAACGACGCTGCCGCGAACCCATGTTGTGCGGTAAGAATGGGTTGCCCGGGCCGCTGATAATTCGCCTGCAAGTCGCGAGTCAAACGCTCCGCTTCAGCGAACTTATTCTGGGCAAACAAGGTCCAAATCAATGCGTCTGCGCTATGCACTATAGTCGACTCGCCCACGTCGGATGATTGACATAATGCCATGCATTGGGCGAATTCTTGCTCCGCCGCCGCGAAATCATTAGCTTGCAGAGCGACAGTGCCTATGGCCCACAATGCTAAGATTTCCCCTAAACGGTCTCCAGTTTCGCGAAACAATGCCAGGCTTTGTTCCTGAAGCTGTCTGGCCTGGTGTGGCGGTGATACATAGACCAGTTGCATTAAGGTATACGCCTTTTGGCAGTGTGGATTATATTTTTCTGAGGGAAAATCCTCGAAAATTTCCTTGGCTCTCAGAAAGCTCTGACGCAAGATATCGTTGGGTTTGTGAAGGCGACGACCGATCAATGCATGCCAATGCAAGGCCATTGCCAGAAGGTACCGTTGGGCCGAGGTAGGCTGTGTCACGTTTTGAAGCCATTCGATCGCGGCACCAAAAGCAGCCACGCCATCGTCATAACGCCCAAACACGTCGGACCAGCGTGCAATGGTGACGCACGCCTGCAAAAGTCTGGCTGCGTCGTGTTGCTTTACGGCCCAATACCATGCTGCCATCACATTCGCAGCTTCTCGTTCAAGGACCGCTAACACTTCATGTTGACGGGCGCCAACTAAGAGACTTTCTTGCTCATGTGCCCAGTGGCAGTAGAACGTACTGTGGTGATCGCGTGCAGCAAAGTCCCAACCGTCGGACCCCGCCCGTTTTTCGGCGCAGAACTGCCTTAGCAGTTCGTGAATGTGATAACGGTCCACTTCAAAGTCATAGGTTACGAGCGATTTACTGACCAACGACGCTAGCACTCGCACACTGCAACCTGTGACTTCCTGAGCCGCGCCACGCGAGAACCCGTCAACAAACACTGCCAACTCTGCGAAAATTCTCTGTTCTTCACGGGGAAGACGCTCCCAAACCGAATCAAAGACACCGCGCATGCTGCGATGGCGCTCCGGAATGTCGCGCAAATCTGTTTCGAGAAAATCGATACTGCGTTGGATAGCGCTCAATATCTCAGCGACTGGCATGAAACGGGTCCATGATGCAGCCAACTCAATGGCCAGCGGGATACCGTCGAGTGCATGGCACAAGTCGATGGCTGTGTCCAGTTCATGGCCTTGGAGGGTGAAGCGAGGGTTACTGCGGCGGGCACTCTGTACCAGTAATCTGACTGCCGGCACTTCAACCAGGGCTTGTTCAACGTGTGTAATCTTACTGCCAGCGGATAGGGAAAGTCCCGAAATCAGATACTGTTGCTCTCCGTAAATGCCAACCGGTTCACGAGCCGTGATCAGCAGACAGAGAGCTGACGTAGTCACCATCAGGTCGTTAATGAGTGATACACCGTTCAAACCTGGGTCGAAGCCGTCAAGAATGATAAGCATCTGTTCTGACTTCAAATAGTCTAGCAAGTGTTCTTGGGATGTACTGGCTTGAAGTCCAATAGTAGTGGCTAATGTGGTTAGAGTCGCACCTGGCGTAGATGCCGCCTCCAGGGAAACAAAAACGATGCCATCAGCGAAATGAGGCGTCGACTGTTCAGCAGCGCTCACAGCTTCAGCCACTGCTATCGCCAAACGTGTTTTGCCGATCCCGCCTGGGCCAAGGATGGTAATGAGGCGCGATTCAGAGCTCAAAACCAGGGTGATAAGCGCCACAAGCTCATTTTCACGACCCACAAATGGCGTCGGTGGGTGGGGTAATCTGACATCGCCAATACCCGTATTCGAAGGTCCCAAAACAGTGATGGCAGCCGGTAGTGACAGTCTACCGGCTTTGATATCCTCGTACAGCCCGATCGTCTTTGCCTCAGGTTCCAAACCCAATTCTTCACTGAGCTTGCTCCGCCAAGAATCATATTGATAGAGCGCCGACGCCCGGTCACCAGACCGCACATGAAGCTGCATTAGGTAGCGGATTGTCTTTTCACGCAAAGGATCAATCTGCAATAACTCGCTTGCTCTGGCAAGTCCAACGGCATACTCCGCATTGAGCGTATGATAATCAATCAGGATATCAAAAGCGCTCATCACACGGTTCCGCAGTCGATCGCGTTCCATCCACGCCCAGTTCTCGAAGTCAGGACTGTTTACATAGAACCCACCGAGAAAGTCACCCTGGTAAATAGCTAACGATTCTTGAAGGAGCGACCGTCCGACGGGGGTAAGTCCCAATTCTTTTCGGACCTCGTCAAATCGGCTCAATCCCTCGTCCAGCGCCACGGCATCCACCCAACACGTGTGTCCCGCCGGAAGTTTCACGGAATTGCGGGTGACGTTCACCGCGGATCCCACTTGTTTGCGGAGATCGGTTAGCGCAGCCCGCAAATTTGAGCGTGCAGCATCAAGCGTGCGGTCGGGCCAGAACATCTCGGCCAACAACTCACGAGGATGCGCCTGGCCCGTACAAGCCATATATACCGCTAGAGCAGCGTTCTTGGTTGTGCGAAACGCAATGGATGAGTCTCTGCCGCGCCGGAACTGCAGACCCCCCAACGTGTAGATTTCAAGGATTTCATCCACTGCAATCCTCTTTTTCGAACTTTCAACGCTTATTCAGCGTTCTTGCTACGGTCTGTGCCTATCCTAAAGTTATAAGTCATGTAAACGCAAGATACCAGCCTCCAGGAGGAAAAGATGAGCACCAATCAGGCACGTAAAATAGCTGCTGTCGTTGGCCTGGTCGTAGGGCTTGGCCTCATTGGAATATTCGAAGCCGGCGTAAGGAGAAATTCTAACAATGAAGTCTCGGTTGCGGCCAGCAATATGACCGCCTCAGATTTGCGACACGATGCAGGTGTCAGTGGGCCGGTCGAACCGGGTGATACCGGCTTTGGTGCCCTCGCGTTCCCCAGCCTGTGGCGCAACGCAGGCGTCAGTGGGCCGGTCGAACCGGGTGATACTGGTTTCGGCGCCCTCGCGTTCCCCAGCCTGTGGCGCGACGCAGGTGTCAGTGGACCGGTCGAACCGGGTGATACCGGCTTTGGTGCCCTCGCGTTCCCCAGCCTGTGGCGCAACGCAGGTGTCAGCGGGCCAGTAGAACCGGGTGATACCGGTTTCGGCGCCCTCGCGTTCCCCAGCCTGTGGCGCAACGCAGGTGTCAGTGGGCCAGTCGAACCAGGTGATACTGGTTTCGGCGCCCTCGCGTTCCCCAGCCTGTGGCGTGATGCGGGCGTCAGTGGGCCAGTCGAACCGGGTGATACCGGTTTCGGCGCCCTCGCGTTCCCCAGCCTGTGGCGCAACGCAGGTGTCAGTGGACCGGTCGAACAAGGTGATACCGGTTTCCAACAGTAACTTAACGAGCCGTTTTGACTTGAACATGAAAGCGTGGAATGAGAGAAGCCCGACAGAAATCGTTGAGCTTCTCTCAGGATTCGAATACGATCGTCCCCGGCGGAAGTGTGGGTAATCGTGATGATAGCGGAGAGATTTTTGTCTGAATTTGAGACCTTGTCGGGTCATTTGGAATTACCCACACGTTACTGACTTTTGTCATACGAACAACTGCCATATGTCACATCCACGAGCGTCAGCTTGACAGCACTGAAAAATCCGCCGTACTATATGATCGTTCATGTGATCGTTCATGTGATCGTTAATCTGAAGTCGCAAAGGCCCCAACATTGCCTTCAAATAGGAAGCGCCCTCCCACGATGAAGGATGTCGCCGAATTCGTCGGAGTCTCGATCCAGACCATTTCGGCAGTCATCAACGACAAGCCCGGCATCACCGAGGAAACGCGAGCACGTGTCTTGGATGCGATCCAGGAACTGGGCTACCGGCCCTTCTCAGTCGCGCGCAGCTTGCGCACCGGCCAAACACGCACTCTGGCGCTCATCGTCTCGGATCTCTCGAACCCGTCGTTCGGCACAATGGCCAGCGCTGCCGAGGATTATGCGCACCGGTTTGGTTATAGCCTGACTGTACACAATACGCACGATGACGTGGAGCGCGAAGCCAATTACATCCGATCGGTGACGCAGCGGTGGGTTGACGGAGTCCTGTATGTGTCGGCAGAGGATGAACTCAGCAGCCAGACCGCGCTCGAAAAGGCCGGGATTCCTTCGGTCGCCATCGACCGCATCCCCGAAAACTACAATGGTCCGTCGGTGACTCTGAACAACATCAAAGCCGGATCGCTGGCAACCCAGCATCTCATTGACCTAGGACACTGCCGGGTCGCACATATCAGTGGGCCGCTTCGTCTGCGAGTCGCGCGCGAACGTGTAGCCGGAGCGGAACAAGTTTTGAACGCGGTTGGGCTTGATTTCGTGGCCCGCGATGAAGGAAACTGGACCTGCGATAGCGGTTATACGGCTATGAAACGCATTTTGGATGGACCTGCTCGCCCTAGCGCGCTGTTTGCCGCAAATGACCGCATGGCGATAGGGGCAATGCAGGCTATCCAGGAAGCCGGACTGCGCGTTCCGCGTGACATTTCGGTCATTGGACTGGACGATATCGAAGTGGCAGCCTATCAAAATCCACCCCTCACAACGGTACGCCAGTCATTCGTTGAGCTGGCCACGCTGGCAATTCAATTGTTATTTGTCCTTATTGACAAAAACCACCCAGCCGAAACGCAACTCGTGATTGAGCCTCTACTGATTGAGCGACGGTCAACATCGTCTTGGGCCGAGCAATAGCGTTTGCTTTGAGGGGAGAGAGATATGACTTCTGCGCAGTTCATACATGACACTTTTGAAAAAGGGGCAGGGATCCTGCGCCTGATTCCCACATTTGTGCCTCGGCGTTTCAGTGACGCCGGGCGGAGGCTGCGTTTGCACCCTGATGATTACTATGCTCTCGGCATGCAGCGCGGCTCGATCAAGGAACGGTGGTTTTCTTCTGTCATCGCGGCTATGAACGGGCCCCTGGCTCCCGCTGACGAGGGCTTATCCTATGTCGCCGCGAGCAACTCGCTAGCAGACAAATTCACATTGCGAGATGCCATTCTTGAGCTGGGGAGCGGTATTATCGGGCCAGCGCTTTACGAAAAATACGGCACGTTCCCGATGTATTCCAAGTTTTTTGACTACAACCCGCCCCTGTTCTTCCATTTACACCCCAACGACGAAGCCGCCGCGCGCGTGGGACGCATCGGCAAACCGGAAGCCTATTACTTCCCGCCTCAGTTGAACAACCATCCCGGTCAGTTTCCAGTTACCTATTTCGGGTTCGACCCGATAGTCACCAAAGAGGACATCCGCGAACGGCTGCTCGCGTTCGAAAAGGGAGACAATCGCATCACGGAGTTGTCACGCGCCTTTCGTATCCGGCTGGGGACTGGGTGGTACACGCCACCGGGGGTGCTGCATGCGCCCGGTTCGTACCTGACTTACGAGCCGCAGTGGAACAGCGACGTCAACGCGGTCTACGAGAACGTCACGTCCGGCGAAATTTACCCCTACGAATTCCTGGTCGAAAATGTCCCCTCCGACAAGAAGCGCGACGTTGACTACATCATGAGCCTGATGGACTGGGAAGCCAACATCGACCCGCTTTATTACCAAAAATACTTCCGCCCGCCGCTGGTGTGCACGCACTCGGATGAGGCCCATACGGAAAAGTGGGTCATCTATGCCAACCCTTATATTGCGGCCAAGGAATTGACGATCCAACCAGGGCAGACTGTTATCGTCAAAGATGGGGCGGCCTATGGCTGCATCCTGGTCCAGGGGCACGGTACCTTCGGTGTGTACGAGGCGGAAGCCGCTATTATGCTGCGCTATGGACAACTCAGCGCCGACGAATACTTCGTAAGCGAAGCGGCTGCCCAGGCAGGCGTCACCATCACCAACCGCAGCCAGTGGGAACCGATGGTCATTTTGAAGCACTTTGGCCCGAATCATCCGGATATGCCACAAACCGTGCCGGTAAAGGAAAACGAGTGATGACCAAACAAAATTTCGAACTGAAAAACGACGCGATCCGTCAGGCATTCGCAGCGCTCAAGCATGAGCATCCTGAGAAACTCCAGCGCCGCTTAAATCTCTCATGGAGCAATTGGGGCTTTGGCATCGAAACTCTGGCCGAATCCGCGGCGCGACTTCAGAAGGCGGGTATCACCTTCATCGAGCTGCATGGCAACCACTACGGACCCGATCTCGGCTATAAAGTGGATGAAACACTGCAAATTCTGAGCGATCACAATATTACGGTGGCAGGAACTTGCGGCATGTTCTCTGCCGACAACGATCTCGCCAGTAACCGTGCCATACATCGTCAGGCCGCGCTCGATTATCTCAAGCGCGAGCTGGCATTTACACAAGCTGTCGGCGGCACATATATCCTGGTGGTCCCCGGCGCTGTGGGGCGGCCCGTGGCCTACGACGGCACGGAGTTTGAGCGCAGCGTGGACACTCTGTGTCTCGTAGCCGACGAGTTCACCGCGCATCATGTCCAGGGAGCGATCGAGCCGATCCGTTCCGCCGAAGTCAGCTTTTGCCACACTGTCGCGGATGCGAAGCGCTATATCGCTGCCGTTAACCACCCGGGCATCCAGCACATCAACGGCGACGTCTATCACATGCAATCGGAAGAGGAACACATCGGTGCGGCTATCGTGGACGCGGGCGAGATGTTGCTGAACCTGCACATGGCGGACAGCAACCGTCGCGCGCTGGGCATGGGCGCCATGGACCTCGACACCATCATCATGGCGCTATACGTAATCGGCTTCAATGCCAATGGACACTACGTTACCCCCGAGCCGCTTGGTCCCGGCGGCGCGCCTTACCCGGCCATGTATGGCAAGCCAGACAAATCCACGCTGGATGCCATGGTTCAACAAACAGCAAGCTACTTCCGCCAACGCGAAGAAGATCTGCTTTCCTAAGGAGCCCGGTTATGCTAAAAGGCATTCCTGCCATTCTGTCACCCGATCTCCTTAAGATTCTCATGGAGATGGGACACGGCGACGAGATTGTCATCGCGGACGGCAATTTCCCGGCTGCCAGCATGGCCCAACGCTTGATCCGGGCCGACGGTCATGGAGTCCCGCCCCTGCTCGACGCGATCATGCGCCTTTTTCCGCTAGACACGTTTGTCGAGCGTCCGGTCGCGCTGATGGCAGTGGTTCCCGGGGACAGTTACCAGCCCGTGATTTGGGACGAGTACCAGCAGATCATCCAGCGTTACGAGGCATTCTCCCAATTCGAGTATGTCGAGCGCTTCGCCTTCTACGAGCGCGCCAAACAAGCGTATGCGGTGATCGCCACTGGGGAGATGGCACTCTATGCCAATATCATCCTCAAAAAAGGGGTCATTAAGGCTTAGCAGGAGGATCTGATGGATTTACGAGAACGTTTTTTGGAAGTGATGAACTTCAATACCAGTGTGCACAGCCTCAAATGGGAGTTCGGCTATTGGGGCGAGGTCATGGATCGCTGGTACGCTGAAGGACTTCCCAAGCAGCATTACCCCAGAATTTCATCGCAGATCAGCACGCCTACTTCCGATCTGTATACGCCTGCCTGGAATTCCGTGTCAAAAGCGAGGCTGCCCAAAGGGATAGCCATCATGGCAGGCGGGTTGTATTGGCCGACCCAGGGCTTCCCGGTTGATCACGACGTACGCAGCTACTTCAACATGGACTTCACGCAGGTGCTCATCGACGTGAACCTGCTCTTTCACCCGATGTTCGAAGTCAAAGTGATGGAAGACAGCGAAAAATACTTCGTCACACGCGATGTTGATGGTGTGCAGCGGCGTTTCATCAAAGCCACTCAGACGATGCCCTCCGGCGAAAAATACCCGATTTCGGATCGCAAAAGCTGGGAACAGCTCAAAGAGGAACGCCTGAATATCAACGCTATCGCGGGGCGTTTCCCGGCGAACTGGTCCCAATTGGTGGAGTGGTACCGCAACCGCGATTTCCCGCTGGCGATCGGGGGGTATCCGCACGGCTTCTTCGGCACTCTGGCGAATCTGATGGGCTACGACAAGTTGTTCTATGCCTACATCGATGATCCTGAGATGATTCACGACATTATGAACACCTTCACAGAATTGTGGATCGCCATCTATTCGGAAGTTTTCACCTATGTGAAGCCCGACCTGGTGCAGATTTGGGAAGACATCTCCTATGGCAGCGGACCGATGATCTCGCCCGGCATGATCCGCGAATTTATGCTGCCCTACTACAAACGCTTCACCAGTTTCCTGCGCAGCGAAGGCGTGAATATCATCTTCGTCGACACGGACGGATACTGCCACGACATCATCCCGATTTTCATCGAAGGCGGCGCTACGGGTATCTTCCCCTTCGAGACACACACCGGCATGGACATCGTACGTGTGCGCAAAGATTTCCCGCAGCTTCAGATGATGGGCGGCATTCCCAAGTCGGACATCGGAAAAGGGCCGGAAGCGATTGAGAAATTCTTGGGACCCGTCGAAGCCGTTCTAAAGACGGGTGGTTACATCCCCTATGGTGATCATTTCATCCCCCCAGAGGTGTCATGGCAAGGTTTCAAATATTACCGAACGCGCCTCAACGAGATCATCGACCAGCATGGTGACAAATAAACCGAAAGGAGGCCTGGCTCAACATATCGTTTCAGTACGGTTTAGCATAATTTGCCCATAAAAATAGCTGGAGGAATACAATGAAGAACCTTGTTCGTTTAGCGGTGATCCTCTCTGTAGTGTTGGTCCTCGTGGTCCCAACAGCGATGGCCCAAGACAAACCGTTCAAAGTCACGCTCATTAACTACACCGACCCGTCGGTCGAGTTCTTCGTCCCGCTTGAGAAGGGCGCGAAGGACGCGGCTGAGATGTTCGGTGTCGATCTCGATATCCAATACGGCAACAGCGACCCCGTCACGCAGAACAATCTGATCGAGACGGCCATCGCCAACCAGGTGGACGGCCTTGCGGTCATGATCCAGGACGACACGGCCTTCGACGAGACCATCTGCAAAGCGATGGAAGCCGGTATTGCCGTTGTATCGCTGAACGTGGATGACTCTGAAGGCGCGGCGGGCAACTGCCGGATGGCCTTCATGGGCCAGGACTTTGTGGCGACGGGTTACATTATCGGCCAGCGCATGATCGCGGATCACGGCATTGGCGCCGGTGACCTGGTCTTCGCCCCGGTGGAAGCGCCCGAAGCGGTGTACGCTGTTCAGCGCGCCGACGGTCTGAAGATGGCCATGGAAGAAGTTGGCGCTACCGCTGATGTCGTCGGCGTGGGCTTCAACCTGGCGGACGCACAGACTACCGAAGTGCAGTACCTGCTCGGGCACCCCGAAACCAAGGCCATCGTCGCCCTGGGTTCGGTGCCGCTGACCGTAGCGCCGGCTGCCGTGCAGGATGCGGGCCTCAGCCTGCCCATCGGCGGGTTTGACCTGACTGCAGAGATCATCCAGGGTATCGAAGACGGCACAATCACAGCCACTGTCGACCAGCAGCCCTATTCGCAGGGCTTCTACGCGGTGGCGCAGCTTGCGCTGTATCTCAAGTACGGCCTGTACCCCTCAGATATGGACACCGGTGGCCAGGGCTTGGTCGATGCCAGCAACGTCGCTACGGTGAAAGCACTGACCGGGACCATTCGTTAGTCTGGTAGAAGATTCCACGCAGCAGGTGCGTTCGGCAAAGGAACTCACCTGCTGTCATTCCATTATGCTGAGGCTGATAGATTTGGACAGAACAAGACCATGACAATGATCAGCAGTATTTCGAACTTCCTGCGTCGCTACCGTGAATCAGCGATAGACATTCTCATTTTGTTCTTGTTGGTACAGGCCGGGAGTATTATATACGCCCTACTTTATCCTGACGATTTTCGCTACTTATCGGACCCTAACATCTCTGTCATGCTTAAGTCCATTCCCGTGCTGGGTGTGCTGTCTTTGGGCGTAGGGATGTTGATGATCACGGGGGAGTTCGATCTGTCCGTCGGGGCGTGCTATACCCTTACCGGCATTTTCATGGCCCAACAAGTCGTAGATGGAACGTCCGTGTACATCGCTGCGCTGCTGGCACTTGGTTTTGGCGCGCTGATCGGCCTAATCAACGGTTTTATCACCCTCCGATTCTCGATACCGTCCTTCATCACGACCCTGGGCACCATGCTGTTCTGGGAAGGGATGACACTCTACTATCACGGAGCGCGATCCATTCGCTTTCGGCCCGATACGCATTTTGTCAAACTGATGGCCGGCAACATTGGGCTGATGCAGGCCAGCTTTCTGTGGTTCATCGGGCTGGCGCTGCTGTTTTATGCGCTGCTGCACCACCATAAATTAGGCAATCATTTCTATGCTGTCGGGGGCAACCGGCGCGCTGCAACCGCGATCGGCATCAATCCGACGCGCGTCAAGATGATTGCATTTGCGATGGCCGGAGCGTGTGCGGCGCTGGCGGGCATTCTCGCCGCCACCCGTGTCGGCGCGATTCAGCCGGGCCAGGGACGCGGACTTGAATTGCAGGCAATTGCCGCGTGCGTTATTGGCGGCGTCGCGTTGAGCGGCGGGCGCGGTGCCATCCTGGGTATCGTGTTGGGCGCAGCTCTTATTCACACGATCCAGGATATTCTACTGTTGGCGCGCGCGCCTGGCTTTTACCTGGATATTTTCGTTGGCGTGTTAATTATCGCGGCTGCAATCTTTAACCAGACCCTACGGGGACGGAGGGAAAATGAGTAACGTGATAACACCACCGTCTGTTGATGGGGTCCCACTGCTTGAATTGCGCAGCATTACCAAACGCTATGGTCCGGTCACCGCGCTGAATAATTTCAATTTTCAGATCAGACATAACGAGATCGTCGGGTTGTTGGGCGACAATGGTGCAGGGAAATCGACGTTAATCAAGTTGATGTCGGGAGTTATTCACGCCGATGAAGGCACGATCATGGCCGACGGCAAACCCGTGACTCTGAATTCCCGCCGAGACTCAGAAGCGCTAGGCATCGAAACTATTTACCAGGATACCGCGCTGGTAGACACCATGTCCGTCACTCGCAACGTGTTCATGGGCCGCGAAATCACGAACTTCCTGGGATTCATGCGCCACCGCAAGATGCGCGAGATCACGCTCGAAGTGTTGCAGCAAGGCGTGCATATCGGCGGCATTGATGACCCACACAAGCTGGTGGGCGAGCTGTCCGGAGGACAGAAACAAGCGGTGGCCATCGCACGCGCCGTCTATTTCAAGCGCCTGATGTTGCTGCTGGACGAACCAACCAGCGCGCTCGCGGTCCGCGCGACAGAGCGCCTGTTGGCTTACATCCGTGAACTGAAAGAGGAAGGCGTTTCCAGTGTGTTGGTGACGCACAATCTCTACCACGCTTATCAGGTATGCGATCGCTTCGTTGTGATGAGCCATGGCACCAAAGTCCTCGACGTTGCTAAAGAAGCCACCAGCCTTGAGGCATTGACGGAAGCCGTCATCATGATGTAATTTGCTTTGGAAAAATGACCACACTTAACCAGGAGTTTCAGCATGAACGAAAACCTACAAAACATCTACGATGGCATTGTGAACGGCAAGAAGCCAATCGTTCTGGAAAATATCGCGGCGGCGCTCGAAGCAGGCATTCCGGTGAACACCATCATCAACGAAGCAATGATCGCAGCCATGAGCGAGGTAGGACGGCGCTTCGAGTCCGGGGAATACTTCATTCCGGAAATGCTGGTAGCCGCCCGCGCCATGCAAGCCGGCATGAATGAGGTCAAGCCATATCTCACCGAAGCTGCTATCGAAACCAGTGGAACAGTCGTAATTGGCACGGTCAACGGTGATTTGCACGATATTGGCAAGAATCTGGTCAGCGTGATGTTGGAAGGGGCAGGTTTCGAGATCATCGACCTGGGACTGGATGTGTCTCCGGACGAATTCGTCAAGGCAGTGAACGAACACCATCCCGACATCGTTGCCATGTCAGCCCTGTTGACGACCACAATGACAAATCTGAAGGTCGTGATCGACGCATTGAAGGACGCTGGCCTGCGCGATCAGGTCAAAGTCATGGTCGGGGGTGCTCCGATCACAGCCAGCTATGCCAAAGAGGTTGGCGCAGACGCCTATGCGCCCGATGCCAGCCGCGCGGTGGGCATCGCAAAATCCTTAATAGCGTGAACCTCTGTGCTGATATGAAACCTGGCGGGTAGAACCTGAACTTGTGTGAGTTTAGTGGACATAAGAAATGTCCACTAAACTCAGGGAAAGTCCACTAAATATCTTCCTCATGGAGTGGCAACCTCTCGTCTATGCTGAGCGCGCGCAATAGGCGTCGAACCGCTGTCGCGCAGAATCGTGAAATAACGATCTGCCCCCTAAGAAACAGGTCAGCCAAACCAACTCTCATGATGTGCTAATGTAACTCCCCCACCTACCAACCATTATAATCAATGATGATATACGATGAATATCGTGTATCTCGCCGCATGGCGGTCTGAATCGCTGGAGTGGCTACAATGTTCCACGTTCGCGTACGATCCATTGTGTTGCTCCGGGTTGCTGCGTTGTGCCTCCTGCTCGTTCCCATCGCTGGCAACCGATCCTTCACCGGCATTCCGTCGTCCCTGGTGGCTGCTCAGGGGCCGACTGGAACCCCCAACCCGCTGGCAATTCCGCCAGGCGAATGTACCCGCGACCTATTCGATAACCTCGTGCAGGCAGCGACTCAGTCGTGGGCGGACTCCGGCCAGCTTTCCCAGGACATGCTCAATTCCCTGCTCTATGGCATGACCAACTGCTACGCGAGTTTGGACGTCGCGGCTGTGCCAAACTGCGACCAACAGGCGGCCCAGCAGCAGATCCTTTTCATCCTCGATTCGCTTAGCACGCAGCATTCGCTGACCACTGATGAATATCAGTCCTTGCTTCAGGTGCTCGATACATGCTATGCCCCTCCGCCATTCCAGGTGGCGACCCAGGGGCCAACCTCGACCCCTAACCCGCTGGCGATTCAGCAAGGCGAGTGCACTCGCGACCTGTTCGACAACCTCGTACAGGCAGCCATCCAGTCATGGACAGACACCGGGCAGATTTCCCAGGACTTGCTGAATTCCCTGCTGTATGGCATGACCAACTGCTACGCGAGTCTGGACGTCGCGGCTGTGCCAAACTGCGACCAACAGGCGGCTCAACAGCAGATTCTCCTCATCCTCAATTCGCTTAGCACCCAGCACGCGCTGACCAGCGATGAATACCAGTCTTTGCTTCAGGTATTCAACACGTGCTATGGCTCTGGCCTGAACGTCGATGTTTTGACAATTACCGGGGCTGGAGGAGGCGCTGGCAGCAGTGGAGGTGGTGCTGGCGGAGGCAGCAGCGGACCAGGCGGTGGTGGTCAGGGGAGCGGCGGTGGCCCAGGACAGCCCGGTGGCCCAACAGAAGAATACCTTGGTCCTTACCAGGTAGTGAAGGTGATGAATCTGGGCGGCGAAACTCTGGACGGCACGGTGTGCGCCATCAACCAACCGTTCGTGGTCTCGATGGTCACGCCCAGAATCGCCTTTGACATCCAGTTTGCGCCCATCGATAAAACTCAAGGCACATGGACTTACGCCTACAACTTCCCGGACCTCGGCGAGTCGCATGAGGCCACCGGCAGTTACACCATCAGTGCGCCCTCCGGAGATAGCACTCGCAGTCTCACTATCGACGGCTCGGATCACGTGGTATTCAATGGATTCGATGGTCCCTTCCCGATGCACTACGTCATGGGGTTATCGCCGGTGGTGGATGTCCCTTGCGTCGGCTGAAGTGCCCATATCGCTAACCCTTGTTCGGCGAAAAAAAGCGCACTGCTCTCATGAGGTCGAGTCATGAGAGCAGCGCCGAGACGTGCTCCATTGGGCCTACGATCTCGCTTGGCGTTTTTGGGCTGAACGAACGAGTATAGTCGTCTGTGGGAGGCAAAAAGCCCACTCGATAGCGATCCTTCGGCTAAGCTGCTCGAGGACAATCAACATAGAACCTCCTATGGCGGAACCTGACTTCCAACCCAATTTCAATTATACTTATCATAACAATATGATGAAGCCAAATGTCAAGTCTGGCTTTCCGAAAAGGGTGGAATGTCTGAGGATAATGGGGCAGCTAACCAACACGAGCAGGCTTTTGCTCAACCCTATGAGCCGTTGACCAGACGCGAACGCGATATCCTGGCACTGTTGGCTCAAGACCTCTCCGACCGCGAAATGGCGGATCGGCTGGTAGTCTCCCTGAACACCGTGAAATGGTATAATCGCCAGATATACGGCAAGCTGGGCGTGACCAATCGCCGCGAAGCTGCCATACACCCGCTCGCTCGGTCGCTGCTCCCATCAGACAGAGCGGCTATCCCGCCAAACCAAAATCTTCCCGCGCAAACCACACCGTTTATTGGGCGCGATAGCGAGCTTCAGAAGCTTACACGCCTGTTACGCGACCCGGCCAACCGCCTGGTTACGCTGTTCGCGACTGGCGGAATGGGGAAAACGCGGCTCGCGTTGGCGGCGGCTGAAGCCTCCCTCCCTGAATTTCCCGACGGCGTCTACTTTGTGTCGCTTGCATCGTTCGTATCAGCCGATCAAATCGTGCCAGCCATCGCCGCCGCGCTTGGGCTCCAGCTTAACCTCGGACACCAATCACCCAGGCATCAAGTTCTATATTTCTTACGAGACAAACACATGTTACTGGTACTGGACAATTGTGAACAACTGGCAGATGGCGCGGCAGTTCTCACTGGGCTGCTTGAAGCGGCGCCACGCCTACACATGCTCGTGACCGCCCGCGAACGTCTCGACGTGAGTCATGAGACATTATATGCACTCGGCGGGATGCGTTACCCTCCGTCGCTAGAAGTGGACAATCCTCTGGATTACGCGGCGGTACAGTTGTTCCTCGATTGCGGTCGGCGGTTCGCCCCACAACGAGTATTCGATGAGTTCCAGTCTGTCATCCGCATATGCCAATTGACTCAGGGCATGCCGCTCGCCATTGAGTTGGCGGGCGCATGGCTGGTGGCGCTCTCGCCAGGTGAAATCGCGCGTGAAATCGCGCAGGGGATCGATTTTCTACAGACCACGATGCGGGATTTGCCAGAACGGCAGCGCAGCATCCGCGCGGTCTTTGAGACCTCCTGGCATCGCCTGAGTGACGAGGAACAACGGGTCTTTCAACGACTTTCCGTCTTTCGCGGAGGTTTCACACGCGAGGCAGCCGAGGCAGTAGGTAACGCCCGGACAGGAGTCATCCTGGCCCTGGTCAACAAGGCGTTGATTTCCCGCCAACCCGATCGCGACCACTACGAAATCCACGAACTCCTCCGCCAGTTCGCGGAGGATCGGCTGCGGCGTTCAGGCTTATCCGACACAGCACGGAGTGATCACGCTGCTTATTACGTCAGGTTCCTAAAAGACCGTTTGCCAACGCTACGCAGCAGCGATCCGCGGCAAGCCCTCGACGAGATCGGACAGGACTTCGATAACATTCACGAAGCTGTCCAATATCTGCTCGGTTTTCCCCTGACGGATGCGTTTATTCCGGTAGGGGAGAGCCTCCGGCTGTTTTTCGAGGCGCGGCTCCGCGTCAGTGCCGCCGTGCATCATCCCGGCTTGCCCTACACGAGTTTGCGTCTGTACTTCGACGCGAATGCTTATTTCAGTGCCGACGCGGCGGGGTTGTTCAGCCGGGCGCTCGCCAAAGCACATTCTGTAGAGGCAGAGATCAGTCTCCGAGAGGGTCTGGGTGATGCCAGACAAGTGAGCGGTGAATATGACCAGGCACGCCTCGATTTCGAAGAAGTCAAAAAGATGCTGTCGCGGGAGGCGCTGGTGCCGCGTGCCCGAATATTGCGAAAGCAGGCGCTCACGCTCGATGCGCAAGACAGGCTGGAAGACGCGCTGCAGGTCCTGTCCCAGGCGGAAGAGATGCTCAAGCGCTCGACAATTCGCGATGACTATTGGTGGCAAGAATGGATCGAGGTACAGAACCGAATCATCTCTGCCCATTTCTTTCTGGGCCATTTCCAACTCATTCTAGACTGTCGGGAGCACATCCGCGCAAGCGTAGAACATCATGGATCGCCCGCGCAGAAGTTCGACTTCTACGTCAGTCTCAACGCGCTTGAGCTGGCGATCACCCGCTTTACCGGCATGGGAAACGCCCTGGAATACGCCCGTCTTGGGCTGGCTGCTGCGTATGAGACGAGCGGGTCAGTTAGCATCGCGTTAGGGCACATTCGCGCTGGCATCACCTACCTGACGGACAAAGATTGGTCAGGATCTGAAGCTGAGTTTCGGTCTGGGCTGGCCTATGCGGATCAGATCGGGAATGTCCTGACGCAAACGATTTGTGCCATCTTCCTGGCTTTTGGTTACCGCATGCGCGGCCAGGTAGAAGCAACGGAAAGCTGGTCGATACGGGCGTTCAACATCGCCAGCGGCGCAGGGATCGAGTTGTATCTTGCCGCCGCTAAAGCGAATTTCGCCTGGGTGGCCTGGCGCGCTCATGATTTTCAACATGCACGGTCGCTGGCGCTAGAAGCGATCAGCCGATGGCAGCAAGTCGCGCCTCAATATCCCCTGCAATGGCTGGCGGTCTGGGTTGCGTTGGGCGTGGCCGTGCAGGAGGCACGCCTGGACGACGCTGTGGACTATGCGCGCCAGATCATGGCACAGTCTCAAATGATGCAGCGAGAAGAAGCAGCCGTCCAACTTACCGAAGCGATTGAGATGTGGGATGCCAATCATGTATCCCATTGCATAGCGCGTCTGGCCGACGTGTGCCGTGTCGCCGGTTCCCTCGGGTATTTGTAACAGCTTCGACTCCTCGATTTGCATGCCTCCGGTGCTCTTTAAGCCGAATTCCATTCTTTTTCCATTCCGGATAGAAGGGTGACACCTCTCGCCGCCTGCCCTATAGTTGGAATATCGCAACTGTTTCGCAAAGGAGGATTACCCAATGTCCGCCGAACAGACCCAAGCGATTGGTTACCGTTTCGCCGATCTCTTCAACCAACACGATTTGAGCATCGCCGACGAAATCTTCGCGCCGAACTTCACATCCACTATACCTCAAGCGCCAACCCTCGACCGAGAGGGATGGAAGAACTACATTCAAGTGTTCTTCGACGCGTTTCCGGACCTGTATCAGGAAACAGAGGAAATCCTCGCTACCGAGGATCGCCTCGTGATCCGGGCGATTTACCGGGGCACACATCAGAGGGACTTTCAAGGAATTCCCCCTACCGGCAAGACGGTGACTATCACCGCAACTGGCTTGAATCATATGGAAAATGGTCGTATCGTGCGAAATATCGTCGAGGTCGATTTGCTGGGTCTGATGCAACAGCTTGGCGTTCTCGCCGCGCCAGGGTAGCCCAGTCAGTCCCGCGCTCCCGACGACCGACCTACACCCAGGTGTGGCGGGAGACGCAACTCTCACAGGCAAACAAGTCTGGATGGGAACTGCCAAAAAAGGAGTGGATTGTCATGGATCAATCAATGCGTGCTGCTGAAGAGCGGCGGCAAACTCTGTATCGAATGGCTAAAGACGCGATCACGACGGGCAATTTCGACTTGCTCGATGAATTATGTGCACCCGATTATATGCAATATAACCCACAGGGCAGCTTCAACCTGGAACAAACCAAGGCGCTCCTGCGAGCGTTGCGCAGCGCGCTCACCGATTTTGAGGTAGACCGTGAGCTGGTGTTAGTCGACGGTGATTATGGGGCGACACGGACGATACTGCGGGGCGTGTTTGAAACCGCGTTTCCCGGCCCAAGCGGCTCGATTCCTCCAAATGGCAAACCTATCGAAATCCAGATCAACAATATCTGGCGTTTCAACACAGCCGGGAAGATCGTGACGGAATGGGCACAGTTCGATAACCTGGGTTTCTTGACGCAGCTCGGGGTTATGCCTGCGCCTGGGTAACCGTGGAAGTGGTTTAATGGAAGCTCCAAGACGATCTCGTAGTGGTGTCTTGGAGCTTCTTGCAGGCCAGTCACCGAAAGCACCCCCACAACAATCGTCTGCCTATTACAGATATTCGGTGCGATCCCCGCGTAAGCAAAGCTATTGATTTTCCCGGAATCGCTGAAACGGCGATATCAGGCTGTGTTCGCTCCGCTGAATACCCACTAGCTAACCCTGAACTCTTGACCATGGTCGAAGGCAAGTCGGTCGCTCTGCAACCCTGTTGCAACTCGACTTTGATACGGTGATATCTAGCGTAAATGAGTATCTTGGAAGGGGAACGACCGATGGACTGGCTCAAACAGAACCAAGAGATGATCAAGCTGTGGTCAGACACTCAACAGAAGCTGTGGACGAATTGGATGGACTCGATGAAGGGGTTCGCACAACCCCAGGAGTCCAGCGTCTGGGAGAAAACGCTGGAGACGTGGAAGGGCGCGGTTGACAGTATGCTCGAAACCCAGGCACAGTGGGTCCGGCTGTGGGTCAGCGGGTTGACCGCCACCAAGGGCGTCCCGAAAGAAATGATCGATGGAGCGAACCAACTTCGAGATATGACAGAACAGTGGTCGCAGTTCCAACAGAAGTTATGGTCAGACTGGTTTGCCATGCTAGGTTCGTTGGACTGGTCCAATCTCGCACAAGATAAAAAGGCCCCATCGTCGTTTCAGGCCTGGCAGGAAATGCTGAAGAAGTCTATGGATACCCAGATGGAGTGGGCAAACAAATGGGTATCAGGACTGTCAAAAGAGTCTTCGGAAGAATAACCGATGACCTGGTATGAACCTACTGAAGGGATGATGAAAGCCTGGCTAAACGCCCAGCAGGACTGGTGGGACAGTTGGCAGAGCATGGTCCAGGCGTCGGTGACACCCTATCAACAGATCACGGCACAATGGCAGGAGATGGTCAAACAAGGTCTGGAAGGATGGACCGGGAACGATCCAACGGCTCACCAGGTTGCCAGTCAATGGGCTGCAAGTCAAGCGGTCATGCTGCGCTTCGTCGAGTTTGTCATGCAAGCCTGGGAGAAAGTGGATTCCCAGATTAAGGCTGGCCAGAGCTGGCAAGCTACCCTGGATGACTACGCCAGCCAGATGCGAGAACAGCTCTTCCCCTCGGCGGAAGGAATGGTCCAAGCGGCTAACGATATGACTGAGCTGTGGTCGGTCTACGTCGGGGAAATGCAGCGACTGGGTCAGCTATGGATTGAGCCAATCCAGCATGCCCCCTGGCTGTCGGGAGGCGCGCCCGCGGGCCAAAGCAGCGAAGTAGTCGAGATGACCAACCTGTTCTGGGATGCCTTCGAACGCACGTTTGGCGCACTCCTCCAGTCACCCAGTCTGGGATATTCGCGGGAATTGAACGAAAAGATCGCCCGTGGGTTTGAAAGCTGGCTCGATTTCCGACGGGCAAGCGCCGCCTATCAGGCGCGGCTGGCAGACGCCTGGGTTGAGGCTTTTGGGGTGCTTATCCACGAAATGGCGAACAGTGCTGACCAAGACAAGACCGTCGGCACCATGCGTGGCTTGCTCCAGCTGTGGGGGCGCGTAGCCGATCGCGTATTCATCGAAACATTCCACACCGATGAATATATACAGCTTCAAGGCCATTTCTTGAACGCTGCGATGAAGTTCCGGATTCAGCAGCGCGAGATTGTCGAAGTGTTCCAAAAGACGGCTGACATGCCCACACGTCGCGAAGTGGACGAGGCCCACCGCAATATCTACGAGGTGCGAAAAGAGCTCAGACAACTCAAACGCGTGGTCGATCGGTTGCAAGAACCAAAACCGCGCAGCCGCCCGTCCGCACGCAAAAGCACGTCGACAGCAGCCCAACGCAAAGCAGCCGCAGGCCAAGATGAGGAAGGTTAAGCCATGTGGCAGATAAAACCCGAAGACGTGATTCGAGAATACAGCGAAATCAGTCAGCAGATGATTGCCGGGATCAAGACCCTGAGCACTATCCAGGAAGAAAACATCAAGATCGGCGTGACAGCCAAAGAGGAGGTGTTTCGCCAGGATAAGGTTGTGCTCTACCACTACGTCCCACAGAAGAAACGGCCGTTCAAAATCCCGTTGCTCATTGTGTATGCGCTGGTCAATCGTCCCTACATGGTCGATTTGCAGGAAGATCGCTCGCTTGTGCGCAATTTGCTCGCGCTGGGGCTCGATGTGTACATTGTCGATTGGGGCTATCCCACGCGCGCGGACCGCTGGATCACGATGTCCGATTACATTACAGGCTATATCGACAGCTGCGTGGACGTGGTGCGCGAGCGACATAACCTGGAAGCCATAAACCTCTTGGGGATCTGTCAGGGTGGCGTGTTCAGCCTGTGCTACACGGCACTTTTCCAGGAGAAAATCAGAAACCTGATCACCATGGTGACCCCGGTCGATTTTCACATTGAAAGCGGCGCTTTGCTTAACGCGTGGTCGGGATGTTCGGCCGCGGGAAAGCCAAATCTGGACCCCGACTTGATGGTGGAAGCGCTGGGAAACATCCCCGGCGACTTCATGAACTTCGGGTTCTTGATGCTCAAACCGTTTGAGCTTGGATTCCAGAAATACCTGGATGTGCTTGGCCTGATGCAAGATCAGGAAAAACTCGTGAACTTTTTGCGCATGGAAAAGTGGATATTTGACAGCCCGGATCAGGCGGGCGAAGCGTGGCGGCAGTTCATCACTGAAATGTATCAGAACAACAGTCTGGTGAATGGAACACTCGAAATAGAAGGGAAGCGCGTGGATCTCGGTGCGATCAAGGTTCCTGTTCTAAACGTATACGCCGAGCAGGATCACCTGGTACCGCCCAAATCATCGCAGGCTTTGGGGGAATATGTCGGCACCGACGACTATACGGTAAAGTCATTCCCCGTGGGGCATATTGGCATGTATGTGAGCGGCAAAGTGCAAAAAAGCCTCCCACCGACAATCTCGGAGTGGCTCAAAGAGCGCTGAGCCACTCACACTGCTTGAAAACTGGTCAGCAGGAAAATTCGAGCACTGCGGACCTTCAAGGGAGTTGAGACGAATGCCGCCCCGATCTGTTAGGTACTTGGTCTTGTGAGAGCAAACGATGGCATACAGTGAAGTCGGGATGCGGCGTTTAGTCAGCCAACGGGTTACGGGCGAGAAATGTGAAACCCCTGAAGCAGTCGTCAGGTGGATGGGCGCGATCCAGGCGCAGGATTACCACCAGGCGCTGTGGGCAATCGGTTCGCGGATGCGATCCGCGACCGTGACCGATGTCGAAACCGCGCTTGCCACCGGCAAGATCATCCGCACCTGGCCGATGCGGGGAACCCTTCACTTCGTCCCGGCGGAGGACGCCAGGTGGATGTTGAAGTTATGCGCGTCGCGCGTACTTGTCGGGCATCGGCGCAGAATGCAGCAACTCGGGCTGACAGAAGACGTCATAGCGCGCTGTGAGACACTGTTTGTGAACGCGCTTAGCGGCGGTAATCGCTGGACGCGTTCCGATCTGATGCGTTTGGCGACAGATACAGGTATCTCCATTGAGGGACAGCGCGGTTATCACATTCTGGGGCATATGGCTCACACGGGTGTTATTTGCCTGGGACCGATGGAAGGCAAACAACAAACCTTCGTGATGCTGGATGAATGGGTGCCTCATTCTCGCAATCTTGCACGCGATGAGGCACTGGCTGAACTTGTCTGGCGGTTTTTCGCCAGCCATGGACCCGCAACTGAGGAAGACTTTGCCCGATGGACTGGGTTAACACTCACCGCTACACGCGAGGCCCTGGCAATGGTCAATTCGAAATTGGTATCTGTTGAAATTGACGATAGAACGTATTGGGTGACAGACAACAACCGCGCCTTTCCTGCAAATAAGACTGCTAACTTGCTGCCGGGATTCGACGAATACGTCATTGGTTACCGGGATCGGAGTGCAGTCCTGGCTGATGAGTACGGAGGGAAGGTTGTTCCCGGCAACAACGGCATTTTCCAACCCGTGATTGTTGTTGAGGGGCGGATCATCGGCACCTGGAAACGAAAGCTCAAACGCAAATCGATAGACATGATCTTGCTTCCCTTCCAACCATGCGAGGAATTTGAGAACGAGATTTCCGCCGCGGTACGCACGTACAGCGACTTTATGAGATTGCCCATTTCGTCAATTCAGATCATCGAAAACCCGGCTACCGGATAGAGGGGCAGTGATTATGGGTGAACTGGAGATCGCGCTGTTCGAGTCCCAGGACGCGTGGGAAAAATGGCTCGAAACTTACTACGTAAACTCGTCAGGCGTCCGGCTGAAAATCGCGAAAAAGGCTTCTGGCAAGCATTCGGTTTCCTACGAGGAAGCGCTGGAAGTAGCCTTGTGCTTCGGCTGGATCGACAGCCAGAAACAAAGGTTTGATGATGATTACTGGCTCCAACGCTTCACGCCGCGTCGCAAGAACAGCCCCTGGTCGGCAGTTAACCGCGAAAAAGCAGAGAACTTGATGGCGCAAGGCAAGATGCGTGAACCTGGGCTGCGCGAGGTTGAACTTGCCAAGGCTGATGGACGATGGGATGCGGCGTATCAATCCCAGAGTAAGATAACGGTTCCAGAGGATCTCCAACGGGCCCTTGATGAAAACGGTGCTGCTCGCGCGTTCTTCGAGACTCTGGACAGTGCCAATCGCTACGCCATTCTTTATCGCGTAAATACTGCGAAAAAGGCCGAAACTCGCCAAAAACGCATTGCTCAGTTCATCGAGATGCTTGCCAACGGCGAGAAAATTCACAACTGAGGAATAAGGAGCACTTAACAATACGGGAAAAAAGCCAATATCTGTGTTTTGAAGATGAGAAAATGATCGAGGAAAGAAGCCGCCATATTACAGTGATTTATCCCGAGGAATTCTGTTTTACGCCAACTGCCCCATTGACTTGTCCGCTCGTCCTCTAGCAGGTGTATACTACGCGTCAAAACAATATATCTCCTACTGTTTAACAAGCTGCGCGTTCACTGGGGGCAAAAATCATGTTTAACAGACTTCTTCTAACCGGCGTGCTGGTGCTCGCGATCGTAACCGCAGGAGGCGTCGCCGCACAGGGGCCGGACCGCACGCCCGCCGACGTGGTGCAAAATCTGGTCAATCAGGGCTTATTCAGCAGTGCCGACGGCAAAACCGTGGCCGAAATCGGCAGCCATCTCATGGACCTATCGAATGCATCGCGCACATGGGAGCAGTGGCCGCTCACGGGCGGACCGTCCGTATCCGACTTCGTATTCAGCACCGAAATCACGTGGGGGGACGCGCCCGACACCGCCTATTCGTGCGGCGTCACTTTCGGGCAGATCAGTAATAAATCGTACACTCTGGTTGAGATCGACCGGCAGGGTCAACTCACGCTGGCGCAGGTCAGTGTAGGCATCGCGGAACCGGTCAGCAGCGAGATGAACAGCGACATCGACACCGGAGAATCAGCGCAGAATCAGATCATTGTGACGAATGAGAACAACACGCTGCATATCTTCGTCAACGGACAGCATGCCGGTGAATTCGCCTCTCCCGGCGCGAAAGAGGGTTTGGCTGGACTCGCCATGCGCGCCGAAATGCCCACCGACGGCATGAGCTGCACGTTTGCCAATACTTGGTTGTGGCGGCCCACGCCTCCGCCTGCCGTCCTCAGCGTGGCGACACCCGTAGCGGGCCAGCCCGCCCAGTCGAGCCGCACGACGCCCACGCTGACAGCTTACGACGGCACGCCGGAGGAGGCGATGGCCGAACTGGCGCGCCTGGGCATCGTGCCGAGCGGCGGCAGTGAGATATTCCGCGAACCATACGCCTTCTTCACTGGGACCGGGAGTTGGTTCACGCCGCTGGCAAGCTACAAGCCGCACACTCACATCGTCATGGCGGGCGAATTGTCGTTCACGGTCGGGTCGATGGATGAGGCCGAATCGTGCAGTCTACTGGCACGCATCGCCACGGAAGGCAATATGGCCACCACGTTCGTCAACGTCGGCCTATCGAATACCGGCAGCGTGCTAGCCTATGAGAAATATGACGGTCGGATGGGCAACTTCCACCTTGGGACGGAACGGGAGACGTTGGATCAGCCCCACCACGTCCTATTCATGCTGTTCGGAGACAAGCTGACTGTCTACCTGGACGGTGAGCCGGTGGTCGTCAACATGATCGTCCGGGAGAGCAGCGGGACCTATGGTATTGCCCTGATAGGTTACGGCGACAATGCACGCTGCGAAGGGCACAATATCTGGGCGTGGGAAGTCGATGCGCCGATCGCGTTTGGCGATGGCTGTGGTGCGATCGTGGATCGGGAAGTGAATCTGCGTACAGGGCCAGGTACCGACTACGACCGGGCGGGCAGTCTCACTGCCGGGCAGACCGCGCTGATCGTCGGTAAAGCGACCGGGTCGGATGGCTTCGTGTGGTGGAAGCTAGAGTCGGGAGACTGGGTGCGCTCGGATATCGTGACGGCGGGCGGATCCTGCACCGCGGTATCGGAGGTCGCTGTGCCGTAAAGTCGCCCGCCTACCCTGTTTCAAAGGTAGGTTTTCCATAAACGACAGGGTCCCAAATGATAACAAGAAGCCAGATGCCAGCCGCTGATTTTTTTGATGCGTCATCAGGTTTTCCCTTGGAGGTTGCTCCCAAACCTGCGAGGTTGCGCCGAGGTTGTAAATCCCCTACAATGCCCCAAAACAGTGTCCTATTCCGTGCCACCCCGGTTACCACCCAATCGCACCTCTGCATCGCAGCCTGTCCTGCGCGGAACGCTTTCTGATATTCCTGCATATGCAACAGGGGAATAAATGATGTTCCGACGATTGGCGTCGTTGGCCGCGTTGGCCTTGGTGATGAGCGGTCTGGGGCTTGCTGTGCATGCGCAGGGCGTCACCGGGATTGTCTTCCAAGATGATTTCAGCACGGATACGGCATGTGGCAGATTGGCCCGCGCGATTCTGGCGAGCGGGTAATCGAGGGCGGTCAACTGCGCATCACGGATTTCGACACTTATGGGGCAACCAGCAGCTACCTGGATGACAGCGTTGTTTTCGCAGGACGTCGATGTTGAGTTTGATACTACGCTCCTGAGCGGCAATGATCGGGGCTGGCACGTGCTCATGCTGCGCTATCAGGACAAAGACAATTATCACGGTTTCGGATTTCACGCGGGTGGAAAAGTGTATGGCTTCACCGCGCTGGACGGCGAGCGTACCGTATGGCAGGATAGTGAAAACTTCGCCGCCATTCGCACCGGCTTTGGACAGGTCAACCATGTGCGTGCCACCGCGACGGGCACGACGCTGCGTTTCTACATCAACGGTCAGTTTGTGACTGAGACGGACCAGCCCAGCCCACTGGAAGGACGCGTGGGGTTGTCGGTTTCTGCGCTGAGTGGGGATAGTGCCAACGGGCCGACACAGGTTGCATTTGACAACGTGGTGATTCGTGGCCCTATGGACGAGAGTGGCCCGGCGGCAGCAGAAAACGGGATGACAGACCAGAGCGATACCGAAATCGTATTCCAGGACGATTTCAGCACCGACAGCGGCGCATGGACAATTGGCCCGCGCGATTCCGGCGATCGGGCAATCGAAGGCGGCCAGCTACGCATCACGGATCTGGACACGAATGTAACCACTACCAGTTACCTGGATCGCACCTATACCGATCTTGACATTGAATTCGATACGGTGTTACTCAGTGGCAGCGATCGCGGCTGGCATGTGGTATATCTGCGCTATCAGGACAAAGACAACTACCACGGGTTCGCATTTCATTTGGGCGGAAAGATTTACGGCTTCACCATGTTGAATGGCGAGCGCACCGAATGGCAGAATATCGCCCCCTCCTCCGCCATCCGCACCAGCTTTGGAGCGATTAATCATGTGCGCGCCATTGCGACGGGCACAACGCTGCGCTTCTACATCAACGGCGAGCTGGTAGCCGAGACTAACCAGTCCGCCCCCATGGAGGGCCGCGTAGCTGTCTCGGTTTCCGCACCGAGCGGAGACTACGCCAACGGGCCGACAGAGATCGCATTTGACAACGTGGTGATCCGTGCTCCGGTGGAAGCGATCAACGTTCCGGTTGAGGTCCCTGAGATCGCGCCATCCAGCCAATCCAGGGAGGTGAGTGCCCGCTGTGAGGAGATTGAGGTGCCACCGCCATCTATCACCAGTAGCGATAACGTGACGGTATCCTGGGTATGGACCGCCAGGGATGTCTCCTACCTGGGGCCACACCTTGAGGCCGTGAACTACATCGTCACGCTGGACGGCGTGCCCCTGCGCTACAGCGATCCACTCTACCGAGCCGTAGATGCCGGGGATCACACAATCCACGCGCTAACCTGGACCGTTGATGTCGGGCCGCTCTCAACAGGCACACACCGGGTCGATTACTTCGCCACGTGGAGCACGGCGGTTTCGACCGGGCTCACCGCATATGGCCCCGGCACCGACCATCCGACGCAGGTTGGCGGCTGCACGTTTGAAGTGACAGACGGAGCGGGAACAGCGCCCAGCGCAGTCAACAGGTCGACCTGTCCAGCCTGGAAAGCGTGGACTACGCCTCGATTGCAGCCAGCATCCCGCCGCCTGTTGACCCGCAGCGCATCCAGCAGGCGGGCGACAACGGGACCGGGCTGCCCGCCACTCTGACCTATGAATTTGAGCCGGAGGAAATCGCGCCGGGCGTGTTTGTGGATACAACGGCGATCTGGGAACTTTCCGAAACCACGATCCAGCCTTCGCTGCGTTGGGACTTCCGTAATGAGGGTGGGCGCACCGACCCGGTGGAATTCATCGCTGATATTCCCAAGGAATTTGCCAGCTCGGCAAGTGAGATCAACTTCAGTGTGCCGCCCACTGAAATCGTTGAGGCTGATCCTGTTTTCAGGTGGTTACTGGTTATGGATAACGTCCTTAAAGGGCGAATTGACGCCAATTCGCTCAGATTGATGGCGATCTCTGACCCCGAAAACACGTACGCCCTGCTTGAGGGATTCCAAAACCAGCTGGTGTTGATTAACCTGCGTCGCCAGTTCCAGTCCTGCCAGCGAGCATCCGGCAATGTGCGGGACGAAAACATATGTGCTCTGACCATCATCCTACAAAACAGCCAGTACATTAAGCTCGGCATGTGTGACACGTTCGGCCACATCACCGATGAAGGGGATACGGCCATCGATGTCGTTTTTGCCAACGCTTGCCGCAACCTGCTCCAGCCGGTTTATGACAATATGCATTGTGATTTCGAGGAAGCGATCTACCACGATGCCTGCCTGACTCTGACGCGCAGCGTGCTGGCTACTTCCTGCGAGGGATTGACCGGTGTAGACCGCAATCTATGCCTGTACGACGTAGCGGCCCATGTTGGGGATATGCGTGGTTGCAATATCATTGAGGACGCGGACATGGCGCAGGATTGCCGCGCCCAGCTTTCCGGCGACCCGGCCTACTGCGCCGAGATCGCGGACGCGGCACGGCACCAAGCCTGCTGCACGATCTTCCAGGCGGATGCCGCCCAGTACGCCGCCTGTATGGGCGACCAGGACGACGGCAGCGAGGTCATCATCGAAGGTAACACGCTGACGCTCGACGAGGTGCTGGGGACCGGGGATACAACCGAGGGTGGTGGTGCGTATGGCCCGCTGCCCGCCGCACCGGACCTCGGCTACCTGATGAACGATGCGTTCTACGCTGAATATGCCTGCGACGGACAAACAGAACGTCCCAGATTCATCGCCAGTGGAGGGCAGTTCTTCTACGAGGCAGATCACGAGCAAAGCTTCCCGCTGCCCGGCAATCTAGTCAGCACCATGGCCGCGCAAGGGCATGACGAGTTTACAATGACCAGCCTTTTCACCCTGGGATCACCCGGCCTGTGGATGCCACTCGATGGCAGCGTATACACACTGCCAGCCGTGACGGAAGTCTGGGCCACTGATGCTGAAAGCTATGACAGGTATACGGCGCTGGAATTGCGACCCTCACCAGATACAGTGACCGTGGCCGGAAACACACTGGACGCCGTACGCTACGACGGCAGCTATACCGATGAGGTCGTCATCGACAACCGGAACAGTACATTCGTGGATGGATACTACAGCAGCATAGACGCCATCACGTTCAGGGCCTGGTACGATCAGCGCACTGGCTTGCTGTTGAAAAGCCACTTCCAGCGGCAGCCGGTGGCCTGTGTTCGCGAGGCAGATTACGCGGATGAAGAATGTCCAGAACCCGTTGAGTTGGTGTGCACGCTGGTCGATACCAGCTTGCCGATAGGGCGCTGACCGCCACCGATGTCGCGGTAACGTTGAACGAGGCGCTGGGTGATATTTCGTGAGAGGCCCTCAGGTTCTGAGGATTACTAACCACGCGCAGATTACAGACCAAGATAGGCCGAACGCACATGGTCGTTATCGATCAAGGTGCGGCTCGGTCCCTTGAGCTCTATTTTCCCATGTGAGAGAACAAAGCCAAAATCGCTCACAGCCAATGCCATCTGCACGTTTTGCTCGACCAACAGCAGTGTTAGCCCTTCTTCTCTCAGGCTCTGCAGGGTTTGGAACAAATCCAACACTAACAACGGGGCAAGCCCGAGCGACAGCTCATCGATCATCAGCACTATGGGGTCAGCCATGATACCACGCGCAACAGCCAACATTTGTTGTTCGCCCCCACTCAACGTTTGTGCTTTCTGCCGCCGCCGTTCCTTGAGCCGAGGGAAGATTTCGTATACGCGTTCCAGATTGGTCCGATAGTTTGGCTTGGCCCGTTTGGGCGATGCCCCCATCTCCAGATTTTCTTCCACGCTCATGTTCGAAAACAGCTGACGGCCTTCGGGCACCAGGATCAGCCCCATATCCGCTTTGGCATGCGCCGATACATGGCTTATGTCTTGTCCGTTGAAGCGTACAACACCACTTCGAAGCTTGACCAGTCCCATCACCGTTCGCAGCAGCGTAGTTTTGCCCGCACCGTTCGTCCCAACCATAGCGGTAATCTGTCCTGCCTCGAGCGCTAACGAGGCTCCCCACAAAATCTGCACTTCGCCGTAGCCGGATGTAATATCTTGAATCTCCAAAATCGCCATTTTGATCTCTCTGCCTATTCGTCGCCCGATGAATTGTTGAGCAGTCGCTTTGCCAGATCAGGATCACCCAGGTATGCCTCGATCACTGTGCGATCGTTGGCAACCTCTTCTGGTGTTCCATAGGCAATCGGTTCGCCGAAATTCAGCACCAGAATCTGATCAGAGACATTCATCACCGCCTGCATCACATGTTCGATCATGATGATCGTGGTGCCACGTTCGCGGATCTGGTGGACGATCTGCACCATCAGGCTGATTTCGGACGGATTCAGCCCAGCCAGCACTTCGTCGAGCAGCAACAGATAAGGTCGGGCCGCCAATGCGCGGGCCATTTCCAGTCGTTTCTTCTGTCCGACGTTCAGACTCCCGGCGAGTTGATTAGCGCGTTCTGCCAATCCGACAAACTCCATTACTTCATCAGCAACTTTGCCCGCACTATCCATCGAGTGATTTTCCCGACCGAAACACGCTCCGACGATGACGTTGTCACGAACGGTCAACTCATTGAGTGGGCGTACGATTTGGTGCGTGCGTGCCATGCCCATGCGAGCCAGGTTGTAAGGTTTTCGGCCGGTGACGTCTTTGCCCCGAAACATAATACGTCCTTCATCAGGGGTATAGACGCCATTGAGCACGTTGAACATAGTGGTTTTTCCGGCGCCATTGGGACCTATCAAGCCTAGAATCTGACCTTCGGGCAATTCGAAAGAAACATCAGTAAGGGCAAGCAACCCGCCAAATCGCTTGACGATATGAACAGCTTCCAAGATCATGGTAGGTACCTCCGCAGTCTGGGAAACCGTTGGCGCAGCCAACCCACTGCTCCGGCTGGAATGAAGAGGATGATCACCAACAGCATGCCTCCGGCGACGGAAAGCTGAATATCCTTA
The DNA here is from genome assembly GCA_963826505.1 of uncultured Chloroflexia bacterium. Classification (GTDB taxonomy): domain Bacteria; phylum Chloroflexota; class Anaerolineae; order Aggregatilineales; family Aggregatilineaceae; genus CAWGXG01. The sequence goes on along the minus strand of CAWGXG010000006.1, from coordinate 609,198 downwards.
AAAATATCACTTGTCAGCAAATAACCCCGCAACCGTTGATAACCAGCAGCCCCCAGCACAGGCCCAAGCACGGTCCCAAAACCACCCAACATCACCATGACCAGAAACTCAATCGATGTGTGCAGGCGAAACGCTAGCGACGGCTCGATAATACTCGTCTTAAAAAAGAAGATAACGCCCATCGCGCCGGGCAGGATCGCTGACAGCACATACGCCCAGGTCTTCGCACGCGGCGTTACCACTCCCATTATTTCTGCGGCATCTTCATCCTCGCGTATCGCCATCAAGCCCAGCCCGAATTTGCTGGTTTTGATTAGGTAACTCAGCACGATATTGGCGACGGCGAGTCCCAACACGACTTTGTAGACAAGCCACAACATATTCTGCGTGCCGCCATAGTCTCGATAAACGCGAAAATTCAACGAGAGCCCGGTGGCTCCCCCAAACGGTTCGAACTGGTTCACAAAGGCGCGCATCGCCTCATTGATCCCGATCGTCGCCAGCGCGAAATAGGCTCCCCGCAAGCGTAACAGCGCCTGGCCAAGAATGAGCGCCAGCAGGCCCGCAGCAACCCCGCCAGCGGCCATCGCTGGCCAGAGCATCCAATCGTGTTTGATCATCAAGAAAAGGCCGACATAACCGCCCAACCCAAAAAACACGATATGGCCGAAACTCACATAGCCTGTATAGCCGAGCAGAATATTGAGACTGCTGGCAAGGATGACGGATCTCAGGATGGTAAAGGTCTCTTCGCGCAGCGAGTCACTGTTGGTGGCAATCGGCCACAGTCCTATGATCAGCAAAAAAACCAGAGTGAGCCACAAACCGGGATTGGCAAGATTTCGCAGAGTGGTGCTCATTTTTTTGCTCCAAACAACCCGGTTGGCCGCACCATCAGAATAAGCACAAACAGCACAAATTCCAGCACCGGGACCCAGGATGTTTCCATGTAGTACGGGACGATGCCTTCAAATGCACCGAGGATCAATCCGCCAATGAGCGACCCCAGAGGATTCCCCACGCCCCCCAATACGCCGATCACGAAACTCTTAAGTTCATAGGTGCTGCCGGAAAGGATCGTAAACGGGAAAAATGTGGCGATAAGTCCCCCTGCAATGGCCGCCAGCATAGTTCCCAGGCCAAAACTGAGGGCGAGGATACGCGCGGAGGGAATGCCCATGAGTTCGGCAGCCGCGCGGTTGTCGGTCACTGCGCGGATGTTTTTACCTATCGTAGTGCGATATAAAAAATAGTAGAGTCCGCCGGTCACCGCTATGGATGCAAATGCTGCGAAAACGCGCGTCCCCTGGAGATTGACCGGGCCAATCGTCGTGCTACCCAGCGAATAATCCACATTGCGGAATGATGTACTGAAAGCTGATGTTCCCAGGCCGATGATAATCATGTTGATGGCAAACGTCGCCAACAATGTAGAAAGGTGCGGCGCATTGATGACGCGGTGTATGGCAATCGCGTAAATAACCATACCTAACAACAGCCCCGCTACGCCAACCAGCACGACACCGATATATGGATTTACGCCCAGATCCACAAAAACAAAGTAAACGCCAAACATGCCCAATGCAATGATCGAACCGTGCGAGAGGTTGATGACGTTCATCACCCCCCAGATCAAAGTTAATCCCATCGCGGCGATGCCATAAACAAAACCAATAAGCAAACCATCTACGATAAATGCCAGGATATCCATAAGATCCCCCGATCACCAGGAAACGGTTTTTAGGGTCAATTGTATGTGTGGGTATGCAGTAGATTTAGAGACAATCCGGAAAACATGGGGCGGGAAGCCTTCCCCGCCCCAACGTGAGCTTTGTTTACCCGCCTAACGGGTAAAGCATATCGGCAGTCACGGCCTCGGGTGGCCAGACGATTTCCTTGGTGAGATCGCTGGCCGTGCCTTGCCACTGCACATACATCATGGAGTGTCCAATCTGTAACCCATGGGCGTCCTCAGTGGTATCGAACTGGATATGTCCGAAGAAGGTCAGGATGTCCAGGGCATCCAGGGCGGCTGCTACAGCATCGGTGTCCAACGAGTCGGCATCCTCGATAGCCTTCTGCAAGAGCAGACCGGCCACGTATCCACCGGCTGCATGGTAAGAAGGTTCTTCATCATAGGCCGCCTGGTAAGCGTCCAGGAACTCCTGGCTCGACGGACCAAAATAATCCATACCAGCCTGTGCAGCAGCATCAGCACTGATCTTCGAGAGCGGCTCCCACTGGCTGGGGCCGACGATGCCCAATGCCGCCCCACCTAGCTCAGCAAAGCTCGGTTCAGGGGGAGCGACCAATAACGCCACGAATTTCGCTGTGGCCCCTTTTTCAGACAACTGCCGGGCGAAGGTGCTGCCGTCCTGGAAATGACCACCGCCTAACACAGCATCTGGCTCTGCGCTTTGAATCTTGTTGACAAATGGCGCAAAATCGGTCGTTCCAGAATCATAACCCTCAAACAGCACAACGTTATACCCTTGGGCCAGGGCATAGTCATTCAGCGCGTTTGACACATCCGTCGAGAATTTGTCGTTTTCGTGGACGATGGCAATGTTTTTCGCCTCTGGATCTGTCGCGGCTAGCAAATCGAGCGCCCCGGTCAAATAGCGGCTGGCGGGGGTATAGGTCTGGTAAACGAGGGAAAAGCCTTTCATATACGTGCTGTCCGATGCCGCCCCGCACGTAATCATCACTTTGCCATACTGCTCGGCGATGATGGCCGACGCGTCGGTTAGCCCGCTCGAATATGGGCTGATGAGAAAGTCCGCGTCGTCATCAGTCGCGAGTCGCGTGTAGAGTTCTTGAACACGGTCGGTGCTTGATTCGTCATCGTAAAATACGGTGTCAAACGTGATGACGGTCCCATCACTGAGCGTGATTCCGCCGGCGTCGTTGACCTGCTTCAGCCAAAGATTCAGACCGTTGATCTGGCGGGTCGATTCGACATTGTATTTGCCGGTTTGCGAGGCCGTAAAACCAATGACTACAGTCTTTCCCTCTTGGGCAACAGCTAACGAGGTGCCAGCTAAAGGAACAAGAAAAGATAGGACGGCGAGTAATAGAAGTACGCGTTTCATCTGAACCTCCTGAAATACTTTTCGACAATTGTTTAAGTGAGGCGAAATTGCCACACTTCACACCGATATGAGGAGTACATTCCAGGCGATCCGGCAACATGGCATCAGAAGTTGCCGAATCTGTTTTCAGATTATGCATGAAATTTATCATAGTATATGCCTATTATGAATTTAGGGGAAATCGAACAACGAAGGTTGATTGAATATACGATAGTGGGCATAGGAAATGTCCAACAAACTTAAATCAAGGAGAAGACGAAATGAGCAAACGACAAAATACAGGCGGATTTAAACGCGAGGTGCTGCGCTGGCCGTAAAGGGGGAGTAAAGCGTCCCTGAACTGGAACGTGATCTGGGCATCACGCCAGGGCCGATCTACGTATTGGTATGTTGCGTGTACAGCCCCCCCAACACCCAATGCGGCAACACATCCGAGATAAAATAAACAAACGGCAAAGTCTGCATTTTAGGTTGCGCTTGTTCCGGAACGGGCTTGGTATCCGCCAATATGATTTCGGATACGATCAGTCCGTCGCCGTCTGCCAATACACGGCTCAGCACTTGCCCTGTTCTGTCCACCACTTTGGTTTGGTGATCAAACCCCGTCTCTAAGAATACCTCTTTGAACTGCCGAAACCGCCGCCACAGGTCAGGCCTAAGAAGGGTAAAAAACAGCATGGCCACATACGGCCTCGGAAATTTGAGTTTCACGCGACCACCACCAACCGTTGCTACCGCGGGAACCCCAAGCCAACCCACTTGCCGTTCCATATCTACACCGGGGAAATACTCTTCGTCAGTATGCAGCCGGGCGTAGAAGCCATGCAGCTTGCGCTGCGGAACGCGCTTGCCATCAGGAAACACCAGATCAGGTGACGACATTTTTGGCGGACAACTCATCATAATCATCGCATCGACTTTCCCCGCATATTGGGCCCACACTTGGGGATGTGCGGCGTCCCAGCAAATGATCATGCCGAAATCACCCAGATCGGTGTGGGCGATTTCACGGATCGGACCGGCGCGGAAATAGGTGCGTTCCCACAGCCAGGGATATTGTTTGTCATAGCGCCAGCGACGTCCATCCGGTGCAATCATGAAAGCCGTGTTGTAGATCTCGTCGTTTTCGCGCAGCATTATGGTTCCAGCCAGATAAACAGCGTGCTCCCTGGCCTGTGCCTGCATCCATGCTACAGTTTCGCCTTCGCTTGCTTCGGCCAAATCGAAATTCTGTGAATTGTATTGATAACCCGTGTTGAATAACTCCGGCAGTACGACCAGTTGGGCACGACGCGTGACTGCTTCGGCAATTAAATCACCGGCCCGTGAGAGCCTATCTGGCACGGAAGTCGGGACAGCATCCATTTGAATAGCCGCTACACGCAATTGTCGAGACATTCGGCTCTTCCTCCGTGTTGGGCGCGCATGAATACACTGATACGGTGTCGACAGCGTGGTCAGATCGCCTCTTAGCTGGAGCGATTCCGGTTTTGCTCGATTCAAATGCAGAATGTGGGATCGGGCAACTCCCGCCGATTTGCCGCTCGGAGACACACAAGTCGGTTGGCGGCTGGTCCCCGGCCAAAGTGTGGGTTATGCTTGAATGTGTGCTAAGCAAGCAAAGGATTATTCTTTTATGCGCGTTGACACCTCTACCCGTATTGGCCTGCTGCACCCGGGCGAAATGGGCATTTCCGTCGCTGCGACGGTTAAGAACGCGGGTCATTCCGTGCTTTGGGTCTCTGAGGGGCGCAGCCAGAAAACTCGCGAGCGTGCGGCCTTACATCACCTGAAGGATGCGGGTTCGTTGATGGCACTGTGCGAACAATGCACGACTATCGTGAGTGTCTGCCCGCCCAGCGCTGCCGAAACAGTGGCCGACGCGGTGATTGCTCAGGGCTTCGAAGGTGTATACCTGGATGCAAACGCGATCGCCCCCCAGACATCCGTCAAAATCGCAGAAAAGATGGCAGAGGCTGGGATCAAATTCGTGGATGGCGGCATCATCGGCGGCCCCGCATGGGAGCCGGGCCGCACCTGGTTGTATCTATCGGGCGAGGCTGCCGATGAGGTTAGCCCGCTCTTCCGCGCAGGTCCCCTCGAAACCGAAGTCATCGCGCCGACGATTGGCAGCGCCTCCGCGTTGAAGATGTGCTTCGCAGCCCGTACGAAAGGCACCACCGCCCTGCTGTGTGCTGTGCTTGCCGCCGCCGAACACCTCGGCGTGCGCGATGCACTCGAACGCGACTGGGCACGGCGTGATCCTGATCTGGTGCAACAGACGCAGCAAAGTGCCCGACAAGTGACCGCCAAGGCCTGGCGTTTTGCGGGCGAGATGGAAGAAATTGCTGCAACCTTCGCCGCCGCTGGACTGCCTGACGGATTTCACAACGCTGCTGCCACGGTGTACCAGCAATTGGCTCAGTTCAAAGGTGCACCCGAACTGCCTGATCTCACAGCGATCCTGGCTGCGCTGATCGACGGAGGGGATGCGACCAGTTGACGTAGCGCACACTTCCCTAGGGGATTACCCCGCCTGGGTGTAGCGCCGCTTCTGCTCGATAATGAGCGCGGCCAGTCCGGCACTGAGCCAGGCCATGACCGCACTGACCAGCGTTACGCTGCGAAAAGCTTTTACATAGGACCACCGAATATCCTTCTGGATTTGCTGTCTGGTCACCTCATTAACGCCTTCAGGAGCCTGGGCGTTGGCGAGGTTGTTGGTTTCGGCTTTGACAGCGTTTTGAACTTCTGGTGACAGATCCAAATCCGCTGTCAAGGAAAGAAGCGCATTGCTAAACAAGATCAGGACCAACGCGCCCATGACCGCCGTCGTCAGTACTTGCGCGGAGCGGCTGACAGCATTGTTGATGGCGGACGCAATGCCCGCCTCGTGGACCGGTGCAGCCGCCATCACAGCTGTGGTCAAAGGCGAAACGGTGATCCCCATGCCTACGCCCAGCACCAAAACTGCAGGGAAGAAGTTCGTCCAGTAATCAGAAAATCCGCCAGTGATACCGGGCAGCGAGAACATGGCAAAACCAACGCCGACAATCGCTGGCCCAATCGACAGCAGAAGACGCGGCCCATACTTGTCCAGCAAGCCGCCAGCCCAGGGAGACAACACAGCCAACATCAGCGTGAAAGGAATCAACACCAGTCCGGCCTCTCGCGGCCTGTATCCCTGGACCTGAATCAGGTTAATTGGCAGGAACAGCAGAGTACTGGACAGCGCGCCATAGAGAAACATCGTCAAGACGTTGGCGCCGGCAAAAGTCCTTGATCGAAAAAGCGACAAGTCGATCATGGGATAGTCGCTGTGTCGCTCGGCAAGGATAAACGCGAGAAGTGCTATGAATCCACCCGCGAGAAACGGCAGCCAGGCCATGGGATGCTGCAGCGCGAAAGTCGAGCCTTTTTCGCCAAAGGTAATCAGCCCGTAAGTCAAGCCGGCGAGGCTCAACGTGATCAGCAGCGCACCGCGATAGTCTAGTTGAGGTTTGCTGAACTCGTCTGTGGTCTCCGGTACCGCGCGCAGCGCCATCAACGCGACTGCCGCTGGGAGGAGATTGATAAAGAAGACGCCGCGCCAGAAACCCAAGTCCGCGAAGAAACCGCCCAGGATCGGCCCGCCGATCGTTGTAATGGTGGTGGCAGACGACCAGATTCCGATCGCTTTCCCACGCTCGCTGGCATCAATCGTAGCCGAGATAATGGCCAGACTACCCGGAATCATGAGCGCAGCACCAACCCCCTGCACCCCTCGCGCAGCAATCAGAAAGGTCGGGTGGGGCGACAATCCACACAGCAGCGACGCCCCACTGAAGATCAGGATGCCGCTCCCGAAAATGCGCTTGCGCCCCAGATGGTCGCCCAACGAGCCACCGATGAGAATCAGCGCCGCCAACATCAGCAGATAGGCGTTGACGATCCATAATAGCTGTCCGCCGCTCGCCTGAAACAATTCCTGTATGATCGGCAAGGCTACGTTGAGCGCCGAGCCATCGATGAACGCCATAGCCGACGCAAGAATGGTCGCGGTAAGAATCCGGCGTCCAATCGGGCTAGAAATGTGATGTGTCACAGCCCACTCCGGATCATGTCGTCAAGAAGCGGGCCATCTGCGCGAGCCGGGTTGCATACCCCATTTCATTGTCGTACCAGGCGGCTACAGACACCAGATTGCCCCCAATAACCTCAATCAGCGGCAGGTCGATGATTGAGGAATGCGGGTCGTTGACAATGCGCGAGGACGGCCACTCGTCAGTCAAGATATCCATCACGCCTCGCAGCGCATCAGTCTTGGCCGCCTTGACGAAGGCGTCCTGAACATCTTCCTTGCTCACCGGGCGCCTGACGACAGCAGTCACCTCCGCGATGCTGCCGGTCCGCACCGGCACGCGATACGCCTTGCCCGTCATTTTCAAGTCTTCCCAGATGAACAGCAGGGCTTTCGCAGCGCCAGACGATGATGGAATGATATTCTCCGCTGCCGCCCAGGAATCGCGCCGGTCTTTCATGGGCTGGTCGGTCAAGGATTGCGAATTGGTATAGGCGTGGATGGTCGAGAAGAAGCCGTACTCGATTCCAAAATTATCGCGCAGCACCTTTACCACCGGGGCCAGCGCGTTGGTGGTGCAGCTCGCCATGCTCACGATATGGTGCTTTTCCGGATCATAGGTTTCGAGGTTGATTCCGGCGAGCAGAAACGCGTCACAATCCGCTTTTGATTTAGAATTGGCGCTGATCAGAACGCGTTTTGCGCCCTTGTCGAGATGCGCCTGTGCCCCAGCGCGGACCGTAGCGCGTCCTGTACAGTCGATCACGAGGTCGATGCCGAGATCGCCCCAATTGGGGAGCGCATTCGCCGTGTTGAAATAGACAATCTCCCGCCCGCCAATGACGAACCCTTTGTCAGTGGCTTCAACATCCTCATGCCAACGCCCATAATTCGTGTCGACCGCAAAGAGCGCAGCCAACGTGGGAATGTCACGGATGTCAGATATGGCGATCGGAGCAAATATGTTGTTTTTCAGGGCGGCTTTCAGCGCCGAGCGCCCGATCCGTCCGAAGCCGTGAATGGCGATTCCACTCATAGTGTTACCTCCTGAAGCGTGTCTAGTGCATTTTCGAAATGAGAGAGGCTCTTGTGCGCGGCTTTCCAGAGGGCGTGAAATTCGTCTGTTTCGTGTCCAGCGAAAAGGCGTGCTGCTGGATAACCGGGACGATGAAGGTCTTGAGATGCTTGACCTTCGGATAACTGCTGCCTGCCTCCCAGTCGCCGACTGCGCGACGTGAGATGCCCAGAGAATCAGCCAATTCCGCTTGTGTTAGCTGATGGCCGTGCGCAACTTCAACATCGTTTGACCAAACGCAAAATCCCGGTCGCATAGGAAGATCATTTCATGGGTGCCTCCCCTGGGCCTGACCCAACAATCCTCGAGGATCGGAAGCGACAGGAAGTGATATGTCACCCAATGAACGGCGATATTGAATAATAATGATAATTATAATGCAAATTATTTATATCGCTGCATTAATGGCTAATTAGAAATCGCAAACAAACGCGTAGGGTCCTATGCCTGGAGAAGAACGCCACCAATCCCCAGCAGGACCACTCTTAACATCGTTCGCCTCCCCCACTCCACCCTGCTTGATAGGCTGTAACGGCAAAAAGAGCCCCTTGGTCTTTTCCAATTTTCTCCCGCGTCTAGCTACGCCATATCCCAAGTTGAATTAGAGAGATACTGTCAACTGATTATTTCAAGCGACCACACAATGAATCTCATGATACAATAACGTCTATTGATGGAATATAAACAAACGAAGATATTTTCCCCCAAGTGACGTGATGGGCATTCCAGGCAGAGGCGCGTGGCGCGTGGCGATCCTGGTGTTAACCCCGGTAGTCGCCTTTTCATTCTTGGCTGCCGGAGCGCGGGCGTATGGACGCCGCGTTCCGCCATCGCCCTCTCATCTAGAATCGGGCGACTGCGGCCAACCACCATGCTGGGAGGGAATCAAGCCTGGCGTCAGCAGTCGGTGGGAAACTGAACGCCAGACCTTTCGCTGGATGACGGATCCCTCCGCCTTTTTCAACAGCCCGTATATGGGGAGCGCGATCGGAACAGGCGATAACCTGGAGCAGTTGGTGCTGCATACCTGGGGATCGCCGCTAACGCTGGCCAACATTCTGCGCGAGTTCGGCGCGCCAGAGAGTGCCAGTTGTGTGTGTGAAATACCAGGGTCCAAAGTCCCAGGCTGGCGGGAGTCCATCGCGCTTGAAGTCGAACTGTATTTTTATGATGGTCAGATGGAAGTCAGCGTAATCTTGCCCGAAGGTATAGCCCGCCTGACGCCAACGGCGCCGGTGTACGGCGTCTATTATTACGCGGCGGATGCGGATCGCGGACCATTGGCAACTACGCCATGGCGTGGGCTGGCTATGCGTGGTAGCTATCCGACCTGTCCGAGCGAGTGCGTGTCTCATGCATCCGCCCATTGATCGTATCCTTTCCGCCACATAAATCGAACGGTTCGAGCAGCCTTAATTTTTCCTCTCCATCAGTTCTTATATTGTGCCCCGCCCTCGACAACACACGTGCTACAAACGGTTTCAGTATAGAATATCTTTGGAGAATTCGGATTCGTCGAGCTTATAGAATTGGCGATTCGCGCGCGAAGAACTTTTGAGACATTCGTCATGGTCTGCACAGGGAATTTTGAAGATGTACTTATGTGAGTTGGAGCACCTATTTTCCCCAAATCATATGCGCAAGCTATACTTCTTTCTCGGTCAACACGATAGCCGGGCCATGTCAGGATCAGGAAGGCAGCGATGAGTGAACCGGATCACCGGATAATCCGGGGATATGTGCGTCATGAACGCATCGGCCAGGGTGGGATGGGCGATGTGTATCGCGGCCTGGATACCCAAACCGGACAGCCAGTTGCCCTCAAATGTCTGAAACCAGAATTCGCCTTCGGAACGTCAAGTCATCTCGACCGGTTTAAGCGAGAAAGTGATGTACTGAGCCAACTGAACCATCCAAACATCGTAAAGATGCTGACGACAGTTGAGGACAACGGCCAGTACTACATTGTGATGGAATATGTCAGCGGCGGGTCGCTGCGCGATTTGCTTGACCAGCGCCCTCGCCTGCCTGTGGATCGGGTGCTGAGTATCAGCCTGGAACTGGCAGATGCGTTGACCCGGGCACACCACCTGAAGATCATCCATCGTGATCTGAAACCAGCGAATGTGCTGCTGGCCGAAGACGGAGCCCCACGCCTAACCGATTTTGGCACTGCCTATCTGGCGGGAACAGCGCACGTGACCCAAGAGGGGATGTGGATTGGCACGCCGCATTACCTCAGCCCAGAAGTGATTAATCAACAAGAACTGGATGGTCGCACCGACATTTGGGCCTTCGGCGTGATGTTATTCGAGATGTTGGCGGGCCAGGTTCCATTTAACGGAGAGTCGCTTACCGGACTCGTGTTGGCCATTCTACAACAGCCTACACCCGACTTAGAGAAGCTGCGGCCTGACACGCCGGTTGCGCTGTTGGACCTGGTGTACCGCATGTTGGAAAAGGATCGCAACAGTCGCATTCCCAGCATCCGCCTGGTTGGGGCCGAGCTAGAAGCGATCATGCAAGGGACCACGACTGGAATCCAGCGCTCCCAAATACCATCGACGCGTGACCGTGCCGCCAGGGCGCGCTTCAACACGCCTACACCACCCATTGAGGGCATCCCCAGGCATAATCTCCCGGCTGAGACAACGCCCTTTGTAGGGCGCGAAACCGAATTGGCTGAGATCGCGGGACGGCTAGCTGATGAGACCGTGCGCCTGATCACGATTCTTGGGCCGGGCGGCGTGGGCAAGACACGCTTGGCGCTGGAAGCGGCAGCGACCCAGCTCGATACCTTTGCCCACGGCGTGTTCTGGGTGCCTCTTGCCCCACTGTGTGTCCTATGCCCGGAGGAAGACCTCGTCGCAAAAGTAGCGGAGGTCATTGGATGCCAGTTTCAAGGAGAAGATCGGGCTGAAAGTCCTCAGGTGGAGAGTGCGCATAAACGACAACTTCTGGATTACTTGCGTCAGAAGTCCATCCTGCTCGTGATGGACAACTTCGAGCACGTGCTTGATGCCGCGGGGCTGGTCGCTGATATTTTGCGGGATGCCTCCGGCGTGCGGGTGCTCGCGACCTCGCGTGAGCAACTCAACCTGAAAGAAGAAGTCCTCGTTCGCATCCATGGCATGGATTATCCCGAAGAAGAAGCGCTCGAAAAGGCGCTGGATTATAGTGCTGTCAAATTGTTCGTACAGAGTGCGCGGCGCGTGCGTCCGGACTTCGCGCAAGCCGCCGGAGACGCAGTCTATGTTGCACGCATTGAGCGCCTCATGCAGAGCGGGCCGCGTGCTCATACCGATTTCGTGTTGTCCTCGGACGATTTGGGCCATATCGTGCACATTTGTCGCCAGGTGCTCGGCATGCCATTGGGGATTGTGCTGGCAGCGGCCTGGGTAGAGATGCTGTCACTGGAGGAGATCGCCCAAGAAATCAGCCAGAGTCTCGATTTCCTTGAAACCGAGATGCGCGATATACCGGACCGCCATCGCAGCCTCCGTGCAGTGTTTGAATCCTCTTGGGGGTTATTGAGTGAGGCCGAACAGGATACATACGAACAACTGTCGGTCTTCCGGAGTGGATTTACGCGTGAGGCGGCGCAAAAAGTGACCGGAGCAGGGCTGCGGGTACTGATGACCCTGGTCAATAAATCGCTTATGCAGCGAACACCAACGGGCCGCTATGTGGTTCATAACGTGCTGCGCCAGTATGCCGCCGAACGGCTCGAAGCGTCGCCTGACAAGTACGATCAGGTGAATGAGCGTCATTGCACCTACTACGCCGAGTTTTTGCACAAGCAGGAAGTGCCGATCAGAACGGGAAAACATCAGGCGGCATTAGAGGAAATTGACAATCTGCGGGCCGCCTGGGGATGGGCTATTGAGTCTGTAAATATAGCCGCGCTTAAGAAATCCCTGGTCGCTCTCGCAGCGCTGTATGACCGACAATCCTGGTACCAGGAAGCCAAGGCGCTCATGGATCCAGCCGTCGAAGCTTTGCGCATGGCTGAGCCCGTTGGCGATCGGGGCGTGGCATACGGCCAGGTGCTGGCTTTTCAAGGGGGAGCTCTGACTTCGTGTGGCATGGCCGAGGAAGGACATCGGTCCCTTCTGGAGAGCTTGAAGATTTTGCGACAACTAGGCGCGCGGCAGGAACTCGCCGTGGCGCAATCAATAGCCGTGAGAGACGGCGCTTTCTATGACATCCGAGAAGCCCAAAAAGCTCTTGCGGAAAGCATTGCGATTTTCAGAGAGCATGACATGTCAATGGACCTGGTTGACGCGTTGAGTGCCATGGGCTTCAGCCATTATCGCCAACAAGAGACTGAGGCGGCGCAGCGGTACTTCGAAGAAGCTTACACGATCTCCAAAACTCTTGGCACTAAACCCGGTCTAGCCAGGACCTTGAGCGATCTGGGCCTGGTCGCCGCGTCTGCCGGAGATTACGAAAAAGCCCGCCCCTACTTTCAAGAAGCCCTGGCGTTATGGCGAGCGCTTGGGGTGCAAGCTGGTGCCAGCACAGTTCTCACCAACTGGGGCCTGGCGGCCTGGAAGCGCGGCGACCATGCCGATGCCAAGGCTATGCTTCAAGAATCGCTGGTTATCGCCCGCGAGGCCGGTAACAACTGGTGGATTGCCAACTGCCTGAACAACTTGGGGCATGCGACCGTCGCGCTTGAGCATTATGACGAGGCGGCCAGCTACTATCGCGAAGCCCTGGTGTTGACGCGCGGCAGAGATATCAGGGTCTTTCCAGCTATTTTCATCGAAGCTGTCATCGGACTCGCCAATATAATGGCAAAAACGGGCGACATCGTTGCGCAAGAGCGCGCTGTCGAATGGTTGGCCATGGCATCTCATCACCCGCTCCTCACCCCAGATATCGAAGGCATTGCTGTCGAGCACCTTGACGAACTTAAAACTAAACTCCAGCCAGACGTGTACTCAACCGCTGTGGCGCGCGGTCAGCAGCAAGCGCTCGAAGACGTGGTGAAGATGTTGTTGACCCAAGAATGAGTCACTCCCGACAGGAGCCCATCAGCAGGGAAATCGACACACGCCCCATGTTTTCTGCACGGCTCTTGCTCGGCAGCGATAGCATCTCCTACACGAGGTAAACCTTCTTTCCCGTTCGATACTTTGAAGTGCTGACGCCAATCGTCAACCCGCTGACCGTTCTATATTCGGATCAAAGGGGTAAAGGAATGCTCATTTCACGGCCCCGGAGGTCAGACCACGGATCAGAAATCGCTGGAATATCAGTGCCAGCACGACCGGGGGCAGGCTAGCAAGCACGCCAGCGGCAGCAATCCGCATATAATCCAGCCCTAGTTTTGTGCTGAATTCGCCGATCAGCACGGGGAGGGTTTTGGCATCAATATTGGTGTAGATAAAAGCGTAAAGGTATTCATTCCAGGCGGCAATGAAGGCGAAGACAGTGACGCTCACCAGCCCCGGTCGGGAAAGAGGCAAAACCACCCGAAAAAGCGCTGAAAGTCGCGTGCAACCATCAATCCGAGCGGCGTCCTCCAGCTCGGTGGGGATCGCCGCAAAATAGCCGCGCAGCAGCCAGATCACCAGGGGCAGGATAAAACTCTGATAGACCAGAATTAGCCCCAGTCGTGTATCGAGAAGATCGTACCGACGCAGAATCGTGTAGAGCGGAATGACAATGACGATCGGCGGGATCATCTGTGCCCCCATCATAAAGAGCACATACAGATTGCTCCCCGGAAATCTGACGCGGGCCAGGGCATAGGCTGAAAATGTGCCCAGGATGACAGCAGACAGAGTCGAAACGGATGCGATAATGGCCGAATTGCGCAAAGATTGCAGAAACAGGGAGGCGTTGACGCTGGTGTTTTCTCCCTGGAAAAACAGCGTGTGATAATTGTCCAGTGTGAAGCGATGGGGTATCCACTGCAGGGGGACCGTCAGAAGATCGATCTTGTACGACAGGGAAGAGATAATCAGCCAAAGAAAAGGCGTAGTCGTCCAGACCACAATGAGCAGCACAATACAGTAAAGCAGAACACGTCGCGTGCGCTTCAGCACCGTCTAGAACTCCACAATCGAACGGTAGGCAGCCCGGATATAAAACACAGCCGGAACCAAAAGAATCAAGCTGGAAAGATACGCCATCGCGGCCCCGTATCCGAACCGCAAGGATCGGAACGTCATCGCATAGACGCGCAGTGAAATCAGCTCGGTAGAGCTGAAGGGACCGCCACCGGTGACGATGTAGGCCAGCTCAAAGGTCTGAAACCCCCAGATAGTTTGGAGCAATCCCGCGACCATGACGACGGGTAAGATCAGCCGCAGCGTGATGCGACGGAAGCGCTGAACCGCGGACGCACCATCCACCTTTGCCGCTTCGTACAGTTCCTCCGGAATACCCTGCAGCGCCGCCAGAACTAACAGAGTGCAAAACGGAGTCTCCTTCCAGACGTTCGCCAAAACAAGCAGAGACATCGCCTCGCGGGGATTGGCCAGCCACACTTGATAGTGATCGACCAGGCCAAGCTGGGTGACCAAGGCATTCAGGGCACCGTAATCAGCGTTATAAATCCATTTCCACATAGCGGCGTTGACGACCGAAGGTAGCGCCCAAGGCAGGATGATCAGGCCGCGCACAAATCCTCGCCCTCTGAATTTCTGATTGAGCACCAACGCAATGCCGATCCCCAACACCAGTTCACAGGCAACTGATCCCAGGCTGAAGGTGGCGGTGGCTTTCAGCGAGTTAATGTAGCGGGCGTTATGGAGCAACCGGCTGTAATTTTCCAACCCAATGAAGGCATCCAGTTGAGGCCGGGACAAGTCACGCTGATGCAGGCTGAGTGTCAACGAGTTCACCAGGGGCACAAGAACAATGCCAGAAATCGCGATCAGCGTCGGAAGAATGAGGGTCAACCCAAAACGGCTCTGACTGCTTAATCGCCAGTGACGAACTGGTCGCCTGCTCGGAGGTAGGGAGTTGTGTCCAGCTTCCATGGGTCTGCTATCCTTGCGCCCTTACCATGCCTGATAGAGAAAGGTGTCAGAGTTGCCAGCGCGGTACGGTAGGGGCAGCGCAGACACCGCCCCTACCGTTATGTTCTGCTGACTGGTTCTCAAGTATGATGAACCCGGCTCGCACTGTGCGTCGGCTTACTGCATGCACTCAAAATCAGCCAGACCGTTCGCCGTTGCGTCCAAAGCGGCCTGAGCGGATTGTTGGCCCGCCAGCGCTTTGTGGATTTCCGCTGTGGAGATATCCACGAAATCACCGTACCAGGTCAGCTTGGACAGGCCGCGCACCGCGCCAAGCTGTGAGGAGAAATTGGCCCAAAACGGATACAGCGCGGTCAAATCCGCATCGGTATAAAGGTCTACCCAGATAGGCAGCAGGCCGATTTCCTGAGCCAGGAGTTTGTTAGTCTCAGGGCTGGTCATATACTCGATGAACTGCCACGCCGCGTCTTTATGTTCCGATTTCGCGGGAATGGCGTAGGCCTCCGGCAGCGTGAGCGAAGGGCCATTACTGGGTACCAGCCCGACTTGCACTTGATCTACAACGCTGGAAACGGAAGAATCATTCGCGTAGGCCATTAGTCCGGCAATGCCCTGCGGCATGAACAGCGACCGCCCGCTTAGGAAGACATCCTGAGATGCAGCCTGATCATAGGTCAGACCGGCAGGGTTAGAGACTCCCGAGTTTAGGGTATCGATCATGAATTCCAACGCCGCCAGGGTATTCGGGTCCTTATTGAACAGGAAGCACCCCTGATCGTCCACGATCTCACCGCCGAAGGCATAGGTCCAGAAGTGAAATTCGTTGGCGAGTGACCATTCCTGGTTCCAGAAGGGTGCCATGCCGTAGTCAACGAGGCCAGCGTCCTTCGCAGCCAGGCTCTGCGCGACCAATTCGTCCCAGGTGGCCGGGGGGGTGGCTTCGGACGAACCCTGGGCTTCAGCCAACTTGGCCGCATTGTAATAGAAGAAACGAGTGTCATTGTTCCAAACGATGCCGTACAGTGACCCATCTGAGCACGAGAACAGGTCCACCAGGCCCTGAATCATGCCATCGGTGTAGCCAGCTGGCATGTAATCATCTAGCGGCGTGACCCACCCGGCGCCGCACCACTCAGCGACCCATCCATTATCGAACTCGACGACGTCATAAGCCTTGCCTCCCGTCGCCAGCTCCGGGATCACGCGGTCGGCCACCGAGTCCCAGTCGCTCTGAATCAGCTCAACTTTGATACCCGATTGGGCCTCAAACTCACGAATACGCGCTTCGAACGCGCCCGTGAGATCGGCTTCATGTCTCGGCATTATGACTGTGATCGTTTCGTCAGCGCGTCCAAATGCGCTGCTGGCAGGTATCCCCACCCAAGTGACGGCGAGAACCGCCACAAGCAGCAGAGCAATAGGCAACCGATTTCTTTTCGCACTCATGAGAACATCTCCTCTTAAAATCAGGGATTATTTTTGCCGTCTAGGGATTTGCTTTGATCGTTGCTTCTGCGCCCCTCCTGTTAACTAATGGTATGCAAGGATAAATCAGACGGTTGCGAGCCAAATGCGATAATGCATGGTCGATGATGTTACCTCTAAGAGACGTCACGGAATTGAAAAATCACTGGTGGTGACAATTTCCATCAGCGTGTTCGCCCGGCTTGGCACAGACTGAATTCTAGGGCAACTTCGTTTTTACCGAAAGCGCCCTTTGATCTGCAAGCTTATCCGGATGCTCAGAAGAAAAAGCAATGGGATCACGAGGGATTGGGTGAATTCTCCCTTGGACACCGATAACGAGCGCATGTTGTACGGACTCGCTCGTCATAATCAAGGGTGTTACAAACCCTTAAGCCGGCCCAAAATATTGACAAGTCCATCTTTTTATG
Source organism: uncultured Chloroflexia bacterium (assembly GCA_963826505.1). Taxonomy (GTDB): domain Bacteria; phylum Chloroflexota; class Anaerolineae; order Aggregatilineales; family Aggregatilineaceae; genus CAWGXG01. The sequence goes on along the minus strand of CAWGXG010000006.1, from coordinate 592,081 downwards.
ATTGAATCGGTTCAGTGAACCGGTTCACCTAACCAATAACTGTTAGATCTGTGTTCTTCAATCACTTGTTTGCGAGAGGGGATATCTCACCATGAAAACTCATATCGCACTGCTGGTAGTGCTCGCGCTTGTGGGCGCTGTAGTTCTGGGTATGGCGGCACCTCGTGCCGTCACGGCCCAAGAACCGATCAAACTCACTTTTTGGAACTATTGGGATGGAAATAACGGCGACGCCGTCCAGGCCTTGGTTGACCGTTACAATTCAGAACACCCCGATGTGTTGATCGAGAATGTATTTATCGGCTGGGGTGAATTGCTGCCCAAGCTTCAGATCGCCGTTGCTGGCGGTGATGCCCCCGAAATCGCAGCCGCAGACATGGCATGGATGCCCTTTCTGGCAAACTCCGGCGCGCTCGTGCCGCTGGATAGTCTCATTGCCGCGTCAGGAATGGACATCTCAGACTTCTATCCCGCCTTGTTATCCGTCAACACCTATGACGGCCAGTTGTACGGGCTGCCAGTCAGCACCAACAACCTGGAGCTGTTCATCAACAACGATCTGTTTGAAGCCGCTGGCCTGGATCCCGCCAACCCGCCCACGACCTGGGATGGCCTCAAGGAAGCCGCTTTGGCTTGCGCGCAGCCTGACAAAGGTATCGTCGGTATCGAACTCTACACGCTGCCCGGCGAAGGACTTACGTGGCAGTTCCAGGTTTATCTGTGGCAGGCTGGCGGCGACTTCCTGGCGGACGATCTGTCTGCTGCCGCTTTCAACTCGGAAGCGGGCCTGAAGGCACTGAACTACTGGCTGGACCTGATCAACTCGGAGGCCTATATGCTCTCTGACTGGGGACTTTTCGGCCAGGGGCAGTCCTGCATGGTGATGGATGGTACCTGGATGGTCAGCATTTGGGCCGACTCCGCACCGTTTGCCTTCAGCACGGCGGCAATGCCCTACCCCGCTGACGGCGAGCCCGCTACGAACATGGGCGGCGAGCATATCTTCACGATGGCACAAGATGAAGCCAAACAGCAGGCGGCATGGGACTTCATCACCTGGTTCACCAGCCCTGATATTCAAAAAGAATGGGATATGCAGACTGGATTCATGCCCATTCGTGACGCGGTCGCCACAGATGCCGACTACCAAACCTGGGTGAACGGCACCGAGCCGCGCCTGCTGCCCTTTGTCGAAATGCAGCAGTACGCGCACAACCGCCCCCCCGTGCAGGCCTATGCGGAACTGTCAGATGTCTTCTCGGGGTTGATGGAGCGGGCCCTGTACGGACAGATGAGTCCAGAGGAAGCCCTGACGGCGGCTGAGGTCGCGGTCAACTCGCTCTTGCGGTAACGCGGCAGATTGAGTTAGGGATATACCCCGCGATGAGAGGTATATCCCTTTCTTTTCGAAGGTCCGGGCAGGCATTTTACCAGAAGGCAGAACAGTGATCGCTTCGGTCAAAACCCGGTGGCAACACGCGAACCAACGTGGCGACATCAGTACGGCGCTGTTCGCGTTGGCTCCGGCCACGCTCTTGTTCCTGATCTTCAACATCTATCCGCTGTTCTATTCGGGTTACCTGAGCTTGCTGGAATGGGACGGATTTGGCCCTGACAAGAAGTTCGTGGGGTTGCAGAATTACACCCATTTTCTGAGGTCAGCCGAGTTCAAGAACTCACTTGAAGTCACCGTTGTCTACACCGTGGGAGTCACGGTGCTGAGTATCTCACTGGCGCTGATTCTGGCAGTGCTGCTCAATAGTGGAATCCGGGGCCAAACGCTATATCGGGGCCTCTATTTTCTGCCAGTAGTTACCTCCACGATCGCGGTTGCCATCGTGTGGCGTTACCTGCTGACCCCCTATACGGGCTATGTCGATATCTTTCTCCGCAGCGTTCACGTCGAGCCGCCTAAACCAACCTGGCTGCGTAACACCACCTGGGCGCTGCGCCTGATTATCCTGGTAGGTGTGTGGAAGCGGCTCGGATTCAATATCGTGATCTATCTGGCTGGCCTGCAAGGCATTCCATCGGAATACTACGAAGCGGCACGCGTCGACGGGGCTGGACCGCTGCGCTGCTTCTGGAACATCACCATTCCGCTCGTTGCCCCAATCACCTTGCTGCTGATTATCATGTCAGTCATTGACTCGTTCCTGATTTTCGACGTGGTCTACGTGATGACCAGCGGCGGGCCGCTGCACACGACCGAAGTGGTCGGACTCCTGCTCTATAACCAGGCGTTTCGCTACTTCAATATGGGCCAGGCGTCGGCCATCGCCTGGGTCATCTTTGGGATTGTGTTCGCGGTCACGGTGATCCAATGGCGGCTGTTTGGCGTGCGCGGAGGTCAGGCATGAGGCTTCGCGGCGCACGCAACAGCATCGTCATCCACAGTGTCCTGATTGGCGGGGCGTTGGTCATGATTGTGCCCTACCTGTGGATGATCACGTTGTCGCTCAAACCGAAGGAATTGACCTACTCCAAGCCCTACCTGATCCCCACGACGTTTGAGTTGGACAATTACCGTCAAGCGTGGCAGGCTGCCTCGTTCGATCGCTATTATCTCAATTCAGCGATCGTCACCGCCGGGATCACGATCGGGCAATTGCTGGCCTGTTCCCTGGCTGCCTATGCCTTTGCGCGGCTACGCTTTCCCGGCAAAGAGCTTGTGTTTCTGTTGTTTTTGGGCACGATGATGGTGCCTTTTCATGCCATCTTGATTCCCTCCTACCTGCTCATCGACCACCTCGGCTGGACAAATTCGTATCAGGCAATGATCGTCCCGCGCTTGTTCAGCGCCTTTGGAATCTTCTTGCTGCGCCAATACTACGAGAACATCTCCACTGAATTGGACGACGCAGCCATGATCGACGGGTGCAGCCGGATCGGGGTATGGTGGCGCATGCTCGTGCCACTGTCCGGCCCCGGGCTGGTGACGCTCGGCATCTTCGCGTTTTTATTCGCCTGGAACGAATTCCTATGGCCGCTGGTCGTGATCAACGAGCCCGAAATGCGCACGGTGCAGTTGGGTCTTGCCATGTTCCAGGGACGCTATGGCACGCAGTGGACATTACTGATGGCGGGTGCCGTGACGGCGACGATCCCGACCATTTTGGTGTTTCTCATCGGACAGCGCTGGTTTGTTGAGAGCATTGCCCGCACAGGATTGAAGGGATGATAGGCACATGACCACTGATTCCTGGAATGCGCCTGAGTGGGCGCGTCAAGCAGTCTTTTACGAGATCTTCCCGGAGCGCTTCTGCAACGGCGAGCCCGCCAACGATCCGCCCGGCACGGTGCCCTGGGACAGCGAACCCACGCGCGAAAATTTCTTCGGCGGCGATCTGGTTGGAATCCGGCAGCGGCTCGATTACCTGGAAAACCTGGGCATCACAGCCATTTACTCGACACCTTTTTTTTCAGCCCAAACCAATCATCATTATGACACGTCGAATTACTTAGAGATTGACCCGGCCATGGGCACACTCGCCGACTTCTCCGCACTGATCGGGGATCTCAAACAGCGTGACATGCGGCTCGTCCTTGATGCGGTCTTCAATCATTGTGGGGATGGTTTTCCGCCATTCCAGGTTGTTCAAAAACACGGACGTCAATCGCGCTATTGGGACTGGTTTGTTGTGAATGACTTCCCGCTGGAGACTGTCCCGCCCAATTACCAGACCTGCGGTGGAGCCGCCTTCCTGCCGAAACTCAATACAGGCTGTTCCGAAGTGTGCGACTATCTACTGCACGTGACGCGCTACTGGCTCGAACAGGGCGTTGATGGTTGGCGGCTCGACGTCCCCTGGAAAGTGCCGATGGATTTCTGGCAAAGGTTCCGGCAGGCAGCCCTGGCCGCTAACGCAGACGCTTATTTAGTGGCCGAAGAATGGCGCAGCGCCGCCCCCTGGCAATGTGGGGATACCGTGCACGGTGTCATGAATTACCGGCTGCGGAATGCTATTCTGGATTTTTGCGCCTGGGATCACATGGATGCCGAAGATTTCGACTTTGAGCTGGCGCAGTTGCGCCAAGAACACGGCCCTGTAGCGCCCTATCACCTGACGCTGTTGAGCAGTCACGATACGCCGCGCATCCTGACCCTGTGCAACCATGACATTGGACGCATGATCGCCGCTGTGGTGTTCCAGATGACCTATATCGGAATCCCGATGGTCTACTATGGGGATGAAATCGGCATGGTGGGTGACAACGATCCCTTGTGTCGCGCGGGCATGATCTGGGATAGCACGCGACAGAACCAACGTATCTTGGATACCCATCGTGCACTGATTCGCCTGCGTCGCGCGCATCCTGCTCTGGTGGATGGCACATTCGAGACGCTCCACGTCTTTAATGGCGTCTATGCCTATCGTCGCACGCTTGGCATGGACTGTGTGATCGTGGTGCTCAACCCGCGTGACGCACGCTCACACTATCGCATTCCGGTTGGCTATTGGCCGGATCGCCCACCCAAAGTATGGCACGAACACCTGACCCAACAAACATTCACCATTCAGGACGACGTTCTGACCTTTGAGGTCTTGCCGGCGCAATCGGCGTTTGTCTTCACGCCTGTTCACGGGAATTAATCATGCCCAAAATCACGCTTAAAGAAATCGCTGAGAGAGCGGGCGTTTCCAAAACCGCGGCCTCATATGCATTCAACCGGCCCGAGCAGTTGTCCGAAGAGACTCTGGCTCGGATCCTGGCAGTGGCCGATCAACTGGGCTACAGCCCGGATCCCGTGGCGCGCAATCTGAAGAAGCGTAACACCGGCTACATTGGCATCCTGGTCCCGCAGCCGCTCTCGATCATCATGCGCAATCCCCATTTCCTGGCTTTCCTGGAAGGCGTCAGTCTGGAATGCGAGACAGTGGGGCTCTCGTTCATGTTGGTGCCTCCCATGAAAGGTAGCCTGCGACGTGCGATCGTCCAGGCCGCCGTCGATGGCTTTCTGACGGTTGGTCTGGAGACGTTCCGCGAAACGATGCAGGTTTTACAGCAGCGGGATGTTCCCTTTGTCATGGTCGACAGCGATCCCGTTGAGGATATTTCGTGTGTCAACCCGGATGATGAGAATGGGGCCTACCAGGCGATGGCGCACGTTCTGGCTCGCGGGCACGAGGAGATCGCGATCTTGGGCATCCGTTCCGGCATGTTCGGCCATTTCGACGAATACACCGGTACGCTACGCCGCCGCATTGATGGCTACCAGCACGCGCTGGTTGAGTCCGGACTCTCCATGCGGAGTCGCAAGATTCGGCTGATCGAATGCGAATGTGAGAGCCAGGGTGGCTATCAGGCGATGCAGCAGATTTGGGAGCTCAAACACAGGCCCACAGCCATTGTCGCTATGGCCGACATCCTGGCCATTGGGGCATTGCAGGCCGCGCGAAAATTAGGCATCCGCGTTCCTCAGGATATGGGGGTGGTCGGCTACGATGACATTCCGGCGTGCGCCCTCACCTGCCCTACACTGACAACCGTCCGCCAACCTATCCTGGAAAAAGGACGTGTAGCCACGCAAATGCTCGTCGATCATCTTCTCCATCATGACGAAACAGCACAGCATATTGTGCTCCCAGTCAAGCTCATTGAACGCGAATCGTGTTAAGAGGAACCAGGATCATTCTGCCATTTGCCGCGCGATCTGTTTTATTGGGCCTCTCAGAGCAGATTAGCGCAGGGAAATAGTTATAGTCTAAGTTCCTCATCCCGCCACGACCGCCACCTGCTGCGCGATGACATTGACCACGCCGTCCCGCCGCTGGACGATGCCGGCCGCCGCCAGCACACTCGCACCGTGCAGCACGCGCCGGTAACGCTCGTACACGGCGGGCCACACGATCAGGTCCAACAGTCCGTGCTCGTCTTCCAGCGTGATGAAATGCACACCTTTGGCTGTCGGCGGTGCCTGATGGACTACCACCAGCCCGGCGACCCGCGCCGATTCACCGTTCTGGCACGCTTTGACTCCGGCGGTGCTCAGCACGGCGTGAGCATCCAACCAGGCGCGGTAAAACTCCATAGGATGCCCGTCCACGGACACGCCCAACAGCGATCGCTCTAACCCGAATTTCTCCGCAGCGGACAGCTCCAGCAGAGTGACGCCGTCGTCCGCAAAGTTGAGGTCCAGCGCGTCTACCTGGTAGCGCAGTTTGCCCAGTTCCCACAGCAGCTTGCGACGTGGAATTTTCCAAGCGTCGCAAGCCCCAGTCAGAATGAGATGCTCCACCACGCGCGGCGGCAGCCGGGTCCGGCGGCAAAACTCAGTGAGGCCCGCGAACGGACCTTCCAGCCGTGCCTCAACCAACCGGTCGCTACCTGCTTCACCCACCCCTTTTACGCTGTTGAAGCCCAGCCGCAGCCCGCCATCGAAAGACACGCAGCGCGCTGCGCTCAGGTGGATGTCCACCGGCAGGACGCGCAGCTCATGCCGTCGCGCATCGTTGACAATCACGGCCGGACTCCAAAAGCCCATCGGTTGGTGGTTGAGCAGCGCGGCATAGAAGGCCGCCGGGTGATAGACTTTCAGCCAGGCGGACTGGTAGACCAGCACGGCGAAGGCCGCCGCGTGACTCTTGGGGAACGAATATCCGCCGAAGGCACGCAGCCGCGTGAAAATGTCTTCGGCTACGTCGCGCGTCACGCCGTAATGCAACGCACCCTGCACGAAAGCGTCGTGGAAGGTTTCGATGGCTTCGGTTGCGTGCTTGGAGCCCAGCGCCCGGCGCAGCAGCTCGCCTTGTCCCGCCGTGAACCCGGCCACATCGCGCGCCACCTTGAGCACCTGCTCCTGAAACAAGATGACGCCCAGCGTCTCTTCGAGCGCGGGTTGCAAGCGCGGGTGCAGGTATGTCACCGGCTCTTCGCCCAGGCGGCGGCGCATGTAGGGATGCACCATGTCGCCCTGAATGGGACCGGGCCGGATAATCGAAATGGCGACGATGAGGTCCGCGAAGGTCTGCGGCTTGAAGATGGGCTGCATCTGCGACTGAGCGCGGCTCTCCACCTGGAACACGCCAATCGTGTCGCCCTGGCCGATTAAGGTGTAGATGGCCGGGTCGTCGAAGGTGGTAGGGAGTGCCTGCCCGATGGTCTGCACCGCCTCGGCAATCAGCGACAACATACGCAGTCCCAGGATGTCAATCTTGACCAGTCCCGCCGTCTCCAACCCCTCTTTATCCCACTGAACCACGACCCGCCCTGGCATGGTGGCCGGTTCGACCGGCACACGCGCCGCCATCTCCGCGCCGGTGATGACCATCCCGCCGTTGTGAATGCCCAGGTGGCGCGGAAAGTTCTTAATCTGCTCGCACAGCTCGGCCATCTGGCGATACACGGGGTTCTCGCGCCTCGCTGGGAGCGCGTCGGGGTCGTCGGCCAGCGCGCTCAAATCGTTCAGCGGCAGACCGAGCGCTTTGCCCACGTCGCGGATGGCGCTGCGCCGCCGGTAGGTGACGAAAGTGCAGGCCATCGCTGCGTAGTCGGTGCCGTAGGTCGTGTACACGTATTGGATGACCTCTTCGCGGCGATCGGCCTGGAAATCGATGTCGATGTCGGGCGTCATGCGCCGCTCGTCGGAGAGGAAGCGCTCGAAAACGAGGTTGTGCGCCAGCGGATCCACCGGCGTAATGCCCAACAGGTAGGCCACGAGTGAATTGGCGGCCGAGCCGCGTCCCTGGCACAAAATGCCATTTTCGCGCGAGAAGCGCACGACGTCCCACACGATCAGGAAGTAATTGGCCAGCCCGGCCCGCCCGATGATGTCCAGCTCGTGACGCAGTCGCGCTCGCACCGTCTCGCTCACGTCCGGAAAGCGCGCCCGCAGCCCGTCTGCGCACAGCGCGGCCAGCGCGGCCTCCGCCGTTGTGCCCGGCGAAACGTTAAAGCGGGGCAAGTCTTGCAGCCCGTAGCGCGGTGTGAACTGGCAGCGCTCAGCTACGCGGCGCGTGTTGGCGATGGCCTCCGGCCAGTGGGCGAACAGCCGTCCCATCTGCGCCGAGGACTTGAGGCTGTATTCCGAGTTGGGGCGGCGCAGCGCGCCGGACTCTTCCAGCGTGACGTTGTGGCGGATACACACCAGGATGTCCTGCAAACGGTGGTGGTCGCGGGTGGCGTAGTGGACGTTGTTGGTCGCCACACAACCCACGCCAAGTGATTGCCCCAACGCGACGGTTTGCGCGACCAGAGCATCATCCCCGGGCAGCAGGTGATGCTGCACTTCCAGCCAGAAGCGCTCCGGCCCGAACAGGTCGCGCAATTCCTCCGCGATGTGGCGCGCTTCGTTGGGATCGCCGTCCCAGCAGCGCGCGGGCGACCTGCCCCTGGCGGCAACCGGACAGCGCCACGAGTCCCGCCGTATGTGCATGGAGCGCGGCATAGGGCAGCGCGGCCTCACCTTTGGGGGCGTTCTGGCGGGCGGCGCTGATGAGGCGGCACAGATTGCGCCAGCCGGACTCGTCCTCGACCAGCAGCGTCAGGTGCGCGCCATCTTCCAGCGTCATCTCCGCGCCGAGAATGGGTCGCACGCCTGCCGCCTGCGCCGCTTCCACAAAGCGCGGCGCACCGTAGACCGCGTCGTGGTCGGTCAGGGCGAGCGTGTCCATGCCCAGCAGCGCCGCCCGCGCGACCAGTTCTTCTGGGTGGGATGCGCCATCCAGCAGGCTGAAGTTGGAGTGGGCGTGCAGTTCGATGTAATCCACCATGAGAAGCCAGCTTTCGCTGGGGTCAGTCGTAAAGTCGCTGAAGATACCAATTCCCGCCGGTCAGGTCGTGATACACTTCGAGCAGCAAGCCAGTGCGCGTGATGAGCCGGAAATACTCGCGCCAGACGCGCCCGCGCCACCAGTCCTCGTCCACCCGCCAGCGATCGAGGATGACCTGGACCGGGTGCGGCCGTCCGTCCCAGGTGAACACCAGCGGCGTCCACAGCGCGTCCGCCTCCACGGGTACGGGCAGCCCATCCGGCCAGAAATGTGTCATTCAGTCTCGTCCGCGTTCTCCCAGCGGTAGCGTCGTTCCGGCAAGCGCGCGTCGCGGGCTACCGCACGCACCCAATAGAAATGCGTACTGCCGTAGCGCGCTACCAGGTCCTTGAGCGCCGTGTTCAGGTGCGCCTGGGGCACGGCGGGCCGGTCGAACAGGCTTAACTGGTGAGACACGGCGGGCGCGATGTGCCCCAGCGCCAACTCCAGAGCGACCACGCCCGCCGTCACGTCGAACGATTGCGCCATATCGCGCACGGTCTCGCGGACATGGCGCGCGCTGCCGGATGGCTGGCGCAGCATCACCTGCCGCTCCAATGCGATCCCATCCTCCAACGCCAGCAGCAGCGCGACGTGCTGCACAGTCTGCCCCTCGGCAAACAGCGCAGTGGTTCCCTCGGCGACGGCGTCTGTGAGCACGGACTCCAGACGCGCCCAGTCGGTCACGCCATCTAGCTCGCGGGTGACGCAGACCACGAGCGGCGGCGTGTAGGTTTGCACCGGGCGGGAGTCGCGCCCCTGGGCCAGCCGGTGCATGATGCGTCCCGGTTTGCCGAAGCGGTCCAGCAGGGCCGCGACCGGCTGCGCGGCAATGTCGCCCAACGTGTGCCAGCCTAGCAAGTCGATCTGGCGCAGAGTTTCGCCGTCCACGGGCAGCAGCGCCGCCGTGAAACCCGCCAGAAAGTCGGCTTCGTGTCCGCCGGGCACGACCAGCAGATCCCCCGCGTTGACGGACGCCGCTGCTACGCGTGCCGGGAATTTGCCGCTGCTCAGCCCAAGCCGGGCAGGGATGTGCGTTTGCTGGTTCACAAAGGCGAGAATCTGCCGCGCCAAAGGGAGCGCTTCTTCCGGCTTCAACTTGCCCAGGTCCAGGTAACAGGTGGCTGCCGGGATGTCATCTACCTGCGAAGGACGCAGAAAAGCCACTTCGCGCGAGCGCCGCCCATCCGCGCGCAGCTCCAGCCCGTCCTCCGGCTCGACTTGATCGGAAAAAGCCGTCAGCGCGGCGAGCAGGTCTTCAAACGTACGCTGGGTGCGGCTGGGGATGGCAAGGCGTATGAGCAGGTCGGCACACTGGGCGCGCGCCTGCGCGGTTCCCATCCCGGCGCGAACGCCTGCTCGCGCCGCCGCCGGAGACACGCCCGACACGACCTGTCGGGCCTCATCGAGCAGCACAAACGGCTTATCCCTCAGCTCCGGATGCGTGCGTTCTGCGAGGGCGGTGGCAAAGTGCGGCAGCCGGATGCAGGCGATCATGGTTTCGCCCTCCGCCCCAGCGCGGACAGAGTCACCGGCAGCATCACCGACCGGCCCGGCGGCGCAAAGCGCGACCTGACCACTGTCAGGCGCGTGTCGCAGCCGGTCACACCCTCGGCGTCTACCCGCCAGCGCACTCGCTCTGCCTGCAGGTGGATATCTGCCCGTGCGGACAGTGTGGCGCTCAGACCGCCGGAAGCCCCCGACGTCAGGCACAAGACCGCATACGACGAGCGGCGTACCGTGGCGGACAACTGGCGCAGCGTTGTCCCAATGGGTCCTCCCCAGGGGATGGGGACGCCCATATCCAGCACGACCAGCCCCGCGCCGCCGCTGGCGACGAGATCGCGCGCGATGTCCAGGCCCAGCGCAGGTGGTTGGGGCCAGACCACCAGCAGCCGCTCCAGGACGACGCCGCGCTGCTCGGCATATTCCGGGTCCAAGGCACCGGTCATGTCGATGACGACCGTCACCTCGCCGTCCCCCTGTACGCAGGCCAATATGTCCAGCGCCAGCGTGGTCTTGCCGCACGTCGGCGATCCGGACAGACAGGTCAGCGCCCCGCGTGGCAGCCCGCCCATGCCCAATGCGCCATCCAACGCGGCATAACCGGTGGGGATGCCCGTTGTGCGCGCCGTCATCTGTTCCAGTCGCCGGAGGGCGTTAGCTCCCCAGCGCTGCTGGACGGCGGCGACCACCTGCTCAATAGACTGCGTGGAGGTCATTTAGCGTCCGCTTACTGCAATAAGAACGTTTGTGCTAGAGCCATAATAGAACGGGTGGTCTGTTTTGGAAAGGCCGAAAGGGTTATAGTTCGGCTAATGCAAAGTTATTTTTTCGTTTAAAGCCTGATTGACGGGGATGTTATGACACACGGATCCGATCCGATGATCATCGATTATGCCCATGCGATCATTACGTGCCCATACAGGTGAGAGCTCAAAAAGACCAGCTCCTCCGATTAACGAGGTTGTGAGTGCACGTATCTCAAGCAATAGGAGGTGTTCTGTTCAAAAACCAGGCTGCCGAACGACGAATCCCTTCTTTAAAAGACACCTGTGAGCTAAATCCCAAATCGCCTTGCGCTTTGGAGATGGCATACCCTTGATCGCGCCCCAAGACCAGCGCGGCATGTCGTGTGACGAATGGTCTTCCCTTGAGCGGAAGTGCAGTGTAGATACCTTCAAAACAGCGGGCCAGGATGAGGGCTAAAGCCAGCGATATGCTCAGTTTTGGCCGCGCTTTCCCTAATGCACCCGCCAAAGCGTCCACATACTGCCGCCAGGTTTCATCGGTTTCATCGCGCACGTTATACGCCTGGCCTGACGCACAACTCGCCTGTGCGGCAAGTAGGATGCAATCCACCACATTGTCTACATACGCCAGACCAGCCCGCGACCGCCCGCCACTCACAACGATCATCTGCGATTTCATGATCAGAGTACCGATCTCGAACACAAAATCCTTACTACGCGGGCCGTAAATGCTGGCGGGACGCAGTACGGTCACCGGCAATCCGCTCCGCGCTGCCTCCCAAACAATGCGCTCCCCCATGATCTTGGTGCGGTTGTAGGGTAACCCGATATCCGTGAGCGGATAAGTTTCGTCGCAAGCCTGCAAGGGAAACCCGTAGACGTCGGACGTGCTGATATGGATGAAGCGTTCCAGGGTGCTTACACTGGCAGCCACGTCCACCATATTCTGAACCCCCAAGACATTCGCGGTGTAGTACGTCTTCCAGGCAGCCCAATCAGTCACAGCCCCGGCGCAGTGATAGATCACCCGGGACCCGGCCGCAGCCTGGCGGATGGCCTCGATATCGTCCAGGCCGCCATAAACAATGTCAACTGACAACCCATCTAAATGACTCAGGTCACTGTGGGGGCGAGCGAGAATTCGGACCGATTCACCTCGTTCAATCAGAACCTGCGCCAACCGTCCTCCAAGAAAGCCGCTTGCTCCCGTCACCAGGCATACCATCGCCGCCCCCTGTCTATCGACTCTTTGAAAACATCGAGCGCATTAGCTTAATCTTAGCAGGGTAACCGCAGTTCGGTGGGAGTCAGAATGCAATTCTGAGGGGGGACTAGAGAATGTCCCTGTGTATTGACCGGTTAAGCAACGCCGTCATTTTGACTGCCGCGTGCCTGGTCAGCGGCAAAAACCAATTGCTATTGGGCTGCTCTTTGTAGCAAACCGGAGAGATATTGAGTCATCAAGCAACCTTGGAGAGCGTGAGCGGAGAGCAGTATTCGTCACGATCCGTTCAGGAAATTCTGACGACGTACAGGCGAAATCGCTAACTGTTAGCGCAACTCCGCCCCTGACTCTATTAGCAGAGCAGGCTATTTGCCCGGGGAGGCCCTTTCGGCAGTGTATTCCCACATCGACCTGAGGATCAGGTATGTGGAAACCGCGCCCGGATCGGGATGACCGAGCGATCGCTCGCCGAGTGTCTTGGCCCGACCCACTGACGCGATCATGTTTTTAGTCGCCTCCATGCCTGCTCTGGCGGCCTCGGTCACAGCGCTGAGCGCCTCATCCAGCGGGGCGGAGGTAACCTGACTCGATTTGACAGCGGCTGGTTCCAGCGCATCGACCATCGTTTTGTCGCCGGGCCTGGTTTTGCCGCGCTCCTTCACTGCCGCGAGTCCATCTACCAGCCAGACGGACAATTCCCGCGCATCCAGGGTGGTGACGGCGGCCAGGTTTTTCGCCCCGCCCCGGAACCAGGTCCCGAAGATAATACCAGCGGCTCCGCCGATCGAAGTAATCAGCGCCATGCCAGTGGTCTTGAACAGATCATCCAGCGCAGCAAAGCTGCCAACCTCCAGCTTCTGACGAACCGCTTCAAAGCCGCGCGCCATGCCGATGCCATGATCGCCGTCGCCGATGACCAGATCGGCCTGGGTCAACAGGTCGGTATGGTCTATCATCTGCTGGCAGAGATAGAGCAGCATCTCCCGCGTTTCCTGTACGGTGAGGGATAACTTTTCCATAGCAATCACCACTTGGTCCAGCCAAAAGACCGAACAGGCATATCGTAGTAGCGCTTTAACTCGTCGTCCACCCGCATCAGCGTAATGGAAAACCCGGCCATTTCCTGAGTAGTGAACAGCGAGCCAACCACACACTCATGGACGGAAATACCGTTCGCCGCCAGGACCTGGAGCGTCCTCCGGTTGGCGATTAAAAGTTCCATATTGGTGGTAGAACCCGCGCCGTTGATCAGGACACAGACGTCGTCCCCGCGTTTGAACGGTAGGTCCTGTAGGATATACTCCAGCATCCTGTCGACCAATTCGTCGGTGGACACCATCTTTTCGCGCCAGACGCCTGCCTCGCCGTGTACGCCCATGCCGATTTCGATCTCATCATCGGCCAGATCGAAAGTGAACTGCCCTGTTTCCGGAATAGATCCCGCATACAGAGCGACGGAAATGGAGCGGATGTTATCGAGCGCTTTGGAAGTCACGCCGACAACTTCGTCCAATGTACCGAGCGTTGCGGCGGCCCCGCCGGCGATCTTGATGGCAAGCACAGCGCCGCCGATGCCCCGCCGGTCCTCGATCTGTGCGCAGGCCACGTCGTCCCGTACTAGCAGCGTCTGGACTTCGATGCCTTCTTCTGCGGCCATCTCGGCGGCCATATCGAAGTTGAGAATGTCACCAGCATAGTTGCCATAGAGATACAGAACTCCTTTGCCCCGGTGAATGGCTTTGGTCGCCTCCAGAATGATGTCCGGTGTCGGCGCGGCGAAGACATTACCCAGCGCGGCGCCGTCGGCCATGTTGTCGCCGACAAAGCCGTGATAGGCTGGTTCATGTCCGCTGCCACCGCCGATCAGCAGAGCGACCTTATCGGCAGGAATATCCACCCGGGCCATAGCGTTCACGCCGTCCAGCTTTCTGACGCGCCCGTTGTAGGATCGCTACCAGTCCGTCGAGCATCTCAGGGACCACATTCCTGGGATCATTGAGGATCTTTTTCGCTTTTCTCACCGTTCGCATCCTTTGCGCGTGGAAATTGCCATCGTGACCGGGTAAGATAGACGGCATCAGCCACGTTTCATCCTAGACCCGATGGCTGTTTTTGACAAACGATAATGCTCTCAAACCGCAAGCACCCACCCACCAGGAAAGATGTCGCCGAAGATGTCGGAATCTCGATTCAGACTATTTCGACCGTCACCGACGACAGGTCCGGTATCACCGCGGAAATGCGTGCACGAGGACGCGCTATATACATAGAGGAGGGGTCATGTTAAAGGGTATTCCAGCTATTCTTTCACCCGATCTTCTCAAGACTCTGATGGAGATGGGGCATGGGGACGAGATTGTCCTCGCAGATGGCAATTTCCCGGCTGCCAGTATGGCCCAACGCTTGATCCGGGCCGACGGTCATGGGGTCCCGGCCCTGCTCGACGCGATCATGCGCCTTTTTCCGCTCGACTCCTTTGTCGAGCGTCCGGTCGCGCTGATGGCAGTGGTTCCCGGTGATAGTTACCAGCCCGTGATTTGGGACGAGTACCGGCAGATCATCCAGCGTTACGACGCATTCTCCGAATTCGAGTATGTCGAGCGCTTCGCCTTCTACGAGCGTGCCAAACAAGCGTATGCGGTGATCGCCACCGGGGAAGTGGCACTCTATGCCAATATCATCCTCAAAAAGGGAGTCATCAAAGCGTAGCGCAGAGAATCTGATATATTTACGAGAACGCTTCTTGGAGAGATTGGCTTCAAAATTAGCATACGCCGCCATAAGGCCAGTTTTCACCATACCAAATCGAGAGTGTGATCCGTGTGTAGCGGATTAGAGTATTTTGACGAAAGGGCACGGCGATGAGCCAGAACGTTAGAGAATTGACCACTCAAGCTTTAAGCGCAGGGAAAGGTGTTCTCAGGTTACGACCGACCTGGGTGCCGCGTACGTTTTGCGTACCAGGACGTCGTCTACGACTGCACACGAACGACTTATATGCTCTGGGTGGCCAGCGGGGCGGAATCGATGAACGGTGGTTTTCGTCCACGATCGCGGCGGATAACGGACCAGGAACTCCGGAAGACGAAGGTCTCAGTTACATCTATGTCGACGAAACGCACAAAGTGACTCTGCGCGACGCCATGGGCGAGATGGGAACCGATTTTCTCGGGAAGGAAGCGATCGACACCTACGGCGGGTGGGTCATGTTCAGCAAGTTCTTTGACAACATGTACCCGCTGCCGCACCATCTACACCAGAGCGACGAGAAAGCCGCGGACGTGGGCCGGGTTGGCAAGCCCGAAGCGTATTTTTTCCCATCGCAATACAACTTCGCCCTGAATACGTTCCCTTACACGTTCTTCGGCCTGGAACCGGGCACAACGAAAGACCAGGTCGTTGACTGCCTGAAACGCTGGGCCGAAGGGGATAACGGCATTCTGGCCCTGTCGAAGGCGTATCGACTGCAATTGGATACGGGCTGGTATGTGCCGCCGGGACTCCTGCATGCCCCCGGCTCACTCTGTACATACGAACCCCAACGCGCCAGTGACGTATTCTCGATGTGGCAATCCTTGATTGCTGATTATCAGGTGGTGCCGCGCGATCTGCTGGTGAAAGATGTGCCGCCAGATAAATATTACGATTTCGACTATCTCATGTCTCTGCTGGATTGGGAAGCAAACACGGACTCTAATTTCAAAGAGCACCGCTTCTGCAGTCCTATCCCCGTGCGCGATCGGGCAGAGATGCGGGCCGAGGGATACGAGGAAGAATGGATCGTCTACGGGAGCGAGTGGTTCAGCGCCAAGCGGCTGACGGTCCTCCCGGGGCGCACCGTCGTGATCAAAGACCCGACCGCCTACGGTTTGATCTGCGTCCAGGGCTATGGCCAGTTTGGATCTCATAGGATCTCAGCGCCAACTCTGATTCGTTTTGGTCAGATGACCGAAGACGAGTTCTTTGTGACGCAGAACGCCGCCAGTGAAGGGGTGACGATCACAAATTCGGGCACCACTGAGCCCCTCGTGATATTGAAGCACTTCAATCCGGGTAATCCGGGCATGCCGGTGAAATAACCCCTGCGTATCCTTTCTTGCAAAGCCCAGCTATCACACTGGGCTTTTTGTTACCCCGAACCTATCCGCAATTTGCTGTTACAGCCACCGGACAGGTGATTCTGTGCCTCATCGAGCCGTTATGTGAGTCGCGCGCTGCAACTGCATTGACTATTCAGCCCGTGTTGATTACCCCAAACTGGATTATCGATGGGTTGACCGCCAGTTCGGTAAAACAGATCGCGCAATCAGGAGAAAAGTCATTGATGTTGTCTGCGAAATTCGTATTGCCACTCGGCACCGGCTGCACTCGTTATGTCAAATGCTTGAAAACTGATGACGGCCTTCTGGCGACCTGGCAGCAGGCGCAACCAAACGCCTCCCCGCCTCCGGTCGCGCATTTCCCGCTAATGAGCAAGGTCGAACGCATCCTGACCCCATAATCAAACCAGTGGAAAACACTGCATGACTCCACTCGTGGAAAAAATCAGAAGCCCGAGTACTTCGGTCGGACTTCGCGGAAAATCAGAGTGCAAGGTACTGTAACCTTCACGGGTATTCTCTGACGTCAGCTTGCTGGTTGCACGGTCAGAGCGGTGATGGCCTCTGTCTCTTTGATCGCGTAGATGCCAAACAAACCGGCCAGAGCCATACCCGCCCAGAAGACAAACGGCAGCTCAGGCGAGAGTGCCGAGAGACTGTTACCGAGTGGTGGTGCGATCACGCCCCCCATATTCGAGAAGATCATCGCAAAACCTGTCGCCGTGCCCGCATACGCTGCACCAATGCCATCCGTTTCGATCGTCATCGTAAAGAATACGGCCATGAAGCCGTCCCGCACCATCCCGGCCATGACCACAGCACCCCACACCAACATGCCATCCACAACTGAGAGCAGCCCGATCCCTGTGACGACCATCAGCACAGCGGGAATCAGGACCTTGCGGCGCGATCCGAGCCGGTCCGACCACAGCGCGATAGGAATCACCAAGACCATGCTCGCAAGGTGAAAACTTGCTGCCACGCTGTCGGCGCGCCCCTCTGCCCAACCGATATCCCGCAAGTAGAGCGGCAAATACCCTAGCGTGGCCTGGATGCCACCGCCAATGCCCAAGATCGCCCATCCCAACAGCCACATCCGCTTGATATGCGCGACATGTGAGAGCATGGCACGCAGCGACGCTGGGGGTATGTCCCCACGAGAGCGATCGACTGGCACTGGGCGCGTGAAATACCAGGGTATGCTCAGCAGCATAGCAATCCCGCCGTAGAAAACCAGCACATATCGCCACCCCCCTAACCAGGGCGATAACAGCGTCGCGCTGACCATTGAACTGACAGTGAAGCCCAGTGCCATCCCCATCGAGATCACGCCATTTGCCAGCCCTAACTGCTGGCGCGGAAACCAGATTCCACAGGTCTTGAAGGCATTCATCGGAACCACTGACGCCAGCAGTCCAAACACGAACCCGGTTACAATCAGCATGATGAAATTCGCCGACAGGCCACGCAGCGCCCCGGTGGCCCCAGAAAGTAAACAGGCCGCGATCAAAACACGTTTCGGTCCGAAGCGGTCGCCAATCGATCCACCGGCCAGCGCGATCAAGATCCCGGGAAGGGCCGCGCCTCCCCAAATCATCCCGATCTGTGTCCGACTCAAGCCTAGATCGTTGGAAATTTCATCAAATAACACTGACATGCACATGCTCGGCACTGCAACAGTTAGTGCCATGGTCAGTGCTGCGAGAATCAAGATATACCAGTGATAGTTTGAGTCATTCGTCATGAAAGCCTACTGTGAGGTGTGATACAGGTAAACGCATTGGAATGATATACTTTTTGGGCTGAATACGGAAACCGGTCCTATACACGGCAAAAACCCGGTACGCAGGTGCCTGCGCCGGGCCATTTCGATGTCCATCGGTATTTAACTTGCCAATCTAGATATAGGCCTGTGTGGGATTTCGGATTGGTTCCCTATTAGGACATGGAACCGACCATGAGGCAAAAAACGGAGTCTCGTTCCAATGCCGTCAAACCGGATGCTGGAAAGTGTCGAGGTCGATGCCAGTCGCCTCAATGAGTTGTCGTTCAACCTGGATTGCTTGCGCGCGCTGAATAAGGACCGCTGTGATAATCTGCCCGTGAGCGGCGAGGAAAACGCCGTTTTTTAGCTGGACAGCACGCCGTACCCGCAGCCTTTTTACCAATGGAAGCAGATATTGTACCAATTCGTCCTGTGTAGCCGGCCCGTCGGCATGGAACTGCTCGTTTAGCTCTTCCAGTAGCGCAGGCAGTCCACCCGGCTTTTCCTGCATGGCTTTTACTGTGTTGGCCGGAACTAACACCCTGTCCTCAGAGATCGATATGATATGCACAGCAGGCAAGAAAGCGTACTCATCAGCGGTCTCCGCGAAGCTGCTCGTGGCGAGCTCATAACCTTCCAGTAAACCATTCTTCTCATCGAAATAAAAATCGACCATCTCGCCAAGGTCTTGATGGTCACTTGTTTTAAATCGCATGCCTGGCCGAATAGCTTTTCGATCGAGCAACTTCCGGATCGAAAATAGCTCTCGCACATTCGCCAACATGGTCGACGACCATGCGACGACCCGATCTGGCTCGACGGTCTTCACTCCACTCCACGGCAAAACCTGTGGTTGATAAGGAGCGGCGCCTGGATTGACCCAAAAGGCAGCTACACTACCCACATCATAATCAATGAGTGTTCCCTGAACGTGACCGATTTCTCGGCTCGCATTGTAGGCAAGCACCGGATTGCCACTCAACATTGCTCCTTTCAACATGGATTTCCCCTATTGCGGCGATAAATATCGTAAAGGATAAGGCCAGATAACGGTTTTCGACTCACACAAAAAACTCAGTCAGAGCCGAGAAACTGATTATTCTCCAGTATAAGGGATTGGGGCCGCCCTTTGATGAGAGGATCAGGGGATTCACGAATGGGAAAAAAGGACTATTAACGATAGATAATGAAGTGTATGAGCGTCCGATAAACAATACGGTTTTAGAACCAGCGTGCCCTATTCCTCATCAACCAGATTGTTTTGCAGCGCGGTCGCCACCGCTTCAGCGCGATTAGATGCGTTCAATTTGGACAGAATGTTACTGACATGATTTTTGACCGTCGAGTGGCTGATCGTCAGGTGATCCGCAATCTCCCGGTTACTTAATCCCTCGACAATCAGCGCCAGCACTTCACGCTCGCGCTCGGTCAAGTCGTGTCCAACCTGGCGAGGACGTGTCGCCGCGCTGATCAATACCTGGGCAGCTTCGGGAGCCAGCGTCGCGCGCCCCTCATAAGCATTCCGAATCGCGTTGGCGAGTTCATCAATCGAAACGTTCTTAAGCAAATAGCTGATGGCGCCCGCCTCTAATGCGCCTTGCACGAGGTTTTCTTCTTGAAACGTCGTCAGGACCACAATCCGAATATCCGGGTACATCGTATGTATGCGTTCGGTTGCCGTGACGCCGTTCATATGAGGCATCACGAGATCCATCAAAATGACATCGGGCGTCAGAGTGTCGCACATCTGAAGCGCCTGTTCCCCGCCGGACGCCTCCCCCACTAATTCGAGATCATCGAAGGCGTCTAGCATGTTAACCAGCCCTCGACGCACAATATCGTGATCATCTACAATCAAAACGCGAACAACCTCACTCATGGGTTGACTATGTTCCTTCTTTCCAGTTCAGGGTAAGCCGGGTACCCTGCCCTGCTATACTGGAAATATCCAGACGCGCCCCAATGCTTTCCGCACGCTCACGCATAATACCCATTCCCAGACTGGTAGGCGCAATGTGCTCACTATCAAACCCCTGTCCATCATCATTGATGATGAGCCACGCCCGTCCTTCCCGCCACCTGAAACGGATCTCAACTTCAGTAGCCTGGGCATGTTTGACAATGTTATTGAGGGCCTCTTGCGTGACCCGGTAAAAGACCTCTTTAACTTCCGGGGGAAGTTTGTCTCGGTGATCGATACGAGCCAATATATCAAGTTTTTTGCGACTTTGCACGGCATCCACCAACTGCTGTACCAGAGCCTCAAATGGAATCTCAACCAACGCCGCCGGGCGCAGCTCGAGCAAGGCAGCGCGGGTTTCGGCAAGTGCGCCGCGCGTCAGCCGGTGCAAATCCTCAATTTGGGGCCCAACTTTGTCAGGATTCCGCTTCCACTGGCGCGCCAATGCCTCCGCCGTAATGGCCGCTGAAAAAAGCGTCTGGCTTACGGCGTCATGCAAATCGCGGGCCAATCGTTGGCGTTCCTGGTGAGTTGCCAGGCGGCGCGCTTGTTCGTGCAGACGTGCGTTCTGGATCGCGATAGCGGCCTGTTCGGCGAACGCCTCCAGGCGATCCGCGTGTACCGGCGTGAAGAAATAGGGTGTGTTGCTGCCCAGGTTGATAAAACCGAGCACTTCGTCTTTCAGGCAAATCGGCATTCCTGCATACGAATGCCAGAACCACGCGGTGCTGGGTTTGAACTGCCCCTGCATCATATCGCTGTGCACGTCCGGAATGATGATCGGCTGGCGGCGTTCCGCCATATAAGCCAGATGTGCTGTTTCTTCCACGACGTGACTTTCGGCCAACAGAATTTGTTCGAGATTTTGTTCGGCATACCCCCGGCTGCCGACTACCCGCGCCACACCCTCCTCGATCAACATAATATCGGCGGCATTGTGCGGTACGACTCGTTCAATGCTGGACAAAATCCGATCCAATACCTCATTCATATCGAGCGTGCTGGTCAGGGCATTGGCCGCGTGACGCAGTGCTTCGGCGAAAACACGGAGTTCGTGCTCCGCCATCGTGAGACGCTTGAAATCCGTAATATCCTCGATGATTCCGGCCCGACGATAGGCTTCGTCCTTTTCATTACGGATCGGAAATGTGCGCGTGTGGATCCAGCGTTCCTCGCCACTGGGGTGAACAATCCGGTACTGCACATCCAGATTGTCTTCGCCCTGGTTTTTCATCGCCGCCACCAACATTTCACGATCATCAGGGCGCACTGCGTCCAGATAGGACGCCGGATTAGCGTACAGACTCTCGACAGTACGTCCAAAAATGGCCTCATACGCCGGACTGACATACATCATTTCTTCGCTGTGCGCGTCCTGCAAGGTCAGCACTTCCTGAATATTCTCCGTCACCTGGCGCAGCCGGGCTTCGCTTTCGGCCAGCGCGACCTGGGCGCTTTTTCGTTCGGATATATCGCGCTCAATCGCAGCTGCGCCGACGATACGGCCGCGTTCGTCTTTGATCGGAGAAACCGTCAGCGCAATGTCGATCACCTGCCCATCTTTACGGACGCGCTGCGTTTCAAAGCGGGCGATGCGCTCACCCCGCCGAATGCGCGCGAAGATGTCGTCAAATTCGTCTTCGAATCCCGGCGGAAAAATGATCTTGATCGAGCGCCCTATCACCTCTTCCGCCGTGTAGCCGTATATCCGTTCAGAAGCCGCATTCCAACTGCGAATGGTGCCATCTAGCGCTTTGCCGATGATGCCATCTTCCGAGTTTTCGACAATCGCCGCCAGATAGAACTGGGCTTCCCCAGCCTGTTTGCGTTGGGTGATGTCTTCTATGATGGAGAAGAAGTACGGCGGTTCGTTCCACGCTGAGCGGCCCAGGGCGTTGGTCACTTCGACCCACAGTACACTGCCGTTTTTGCGCACGTATCGTTTTTCTTTGGTGTAGCTGCTCCGTTCACCCGCGATCAGACTGTGGAACATATCCTGGTCCGTTTCGCTATCATCAGGATGGGAAAGATCCGCGAATGCACGTTGCAGAAGTTCTTCCTGCTCAAAACCGGTCATACGGCACAGTTGGTGGTTAACCATGAAAAGCCGGCCATCCAGATCGGCGAAGGCCATGCCAATCGGGGCCTGTTCGAACATGGTGCGAAAACGCATCTCACTTTCACGCAGCGCCTTTTCGGTCTGGTACTGGTCAAGTGTGCACCGTAGGGACCGTTTGAGAGTCACGTCATTCAGGTCATTGGCGCTCAGGTAAGCTTGCGCGCCGCAGGACGGAGCCGTGAAATCATTGTCGCCGTCCAGTTCGGAGGGCACAATCGCCACTACGGGTTTATAAAACTGGTTATGCTGTATGCGTTCAAGAGTAGCGGGGCTGTCAGGCAGATTCATATTCAGGAGGATGATGTCTACCGGCATTTGCGGACCGTCCTCCAGCCTGGAGACCGTCTCCAGATGGAATGAAGACGCCTCAGTCAATATACGACTGATGCGGAGGATATTGGACGGGTCGTCATCGATGTAAAGCACGTGGATGAACTGGCCTGCTGTCATGTTGTCCTCAACGATCACGGAATACGTTCTGCAAGAGATCGTATGATAAATGGAGACAGCAAGCCACGTTTTGCCAGTGCGAAAAAGGTGAGCAGGGGCGGTTGCGCCGCGCCGCCCCTGCACGCGAGGATAGGGTCGTGTCCTAGAGCTTGAGTATGTCGTTTTTCGTCACTTTCAGTCGAAGCAGGTCACTTCCGACCGATTCGATCTGATCGTCTAGCGCATAACGAACTGGCGCCAGGCGACCCGCGTTGATCTGGACAAACCCCATCTGAAACAGGCGCTCGCGTACCTCGGCGGATACCCGATGCGCCGGGAACAAGGTGCGCATCGCGGCGGGCAGCAAGCTTTCATTCAAATCCATAAACACGATAGCTTTCCCTTGGGGGAGAAATTCGTAGGCACCCGAGAACACGAGAGTCACCTCGCCGACTCTGTTTCCCCGGCGGTCGACCACCTTCATCCCTTCCCGTACGTAATCGATGAGACGCTTTCCGAGGATATTCATGGTTTTCACTCCTTGTAACCAACCACTCGTTACCCTGCGGCTCCGGGGAGTGCATCACACGCGCCCGCTATCTGTCCCGCCGCCGCTGCGACCCAACCGCTATACGTTTCGTCTACAACGATGTAATGCTGATCGCCCGTGGTCGATTCGATGAGATAAGTACCGGCAGGCACCGTCTCCACCGCGTTGACTAAATCGGGCTCGCTGTACAGCGCGATTTCTTGCGCGCTGGTAAATGTGCAAACCGATGGGAATTCCGCCAACGGCGTGTCGTCGACCGGAATATCCCCGCAGTTACCGACGGTGGTTCCATCCTGGCTGTTAGCCCATCCAGAATCGTCACCCGCGAATTGCAGGAGGTAGAAACCATTATTCTGGCTGATGATCGGATAGGTTTCACGACCGAGCACCGCCGCTTTTTGCTGTGAAGACGCCGGCACTGGAGCTTGGTAGACGATCAACTGCTCGGATGCACCCGTAAATTGGCATTCCCCTTGTTGATTCGATTCCGCATCGATTTCCTGGATGGCATCCATGCCTCGCCCTAACATCATCACGCCAATCATTCCCAACCCGAGGCAAAACATCAGAGCTACAGCGGCCATAACGGATCCCAGGAGTCTTCTCGGCTGGATACCCATAGCGATCTCCTCTTCTTAGTCGGTGTGAGGTTTACGGCGCAGCTTTGTGCGCTGTTCAAATCACACGCCGAGCCACGAACAACAGGATCAGCGCTCCTACGATCGCCACCAGCACATCGGCCACCGTGATCGTCCCGGTCAGCACCTCAGGCATAGTGATATTCAGTGCATCGAAGATGATTTTTCCCAGAAGGGCGCCCAGCAAGCCGATAATACCGTTTTGCAACCACATCGAGGACGACTGGCGGCGACCCATCAGGCTGGCGGCAGCTGTGCCGGCGACGAACCCAACCAGCAGCAGCGCCACCAGATTCGCATCAATCGTAATCGTCATGAGTCACCTCCTGAACATTACAGGGGCGTTATACGCGGTCTCGTCAACAGACCAACACCCAACGCAAACAGCGCTGAGCCGATCACCGACCAGATGAGCGGGAAAGCCTCGTGCCCAACGGTGATGACCACAAATTCGGGCAGATCGAATTCTCGGGCCAGCCACACGCCAATGTAAGCACCGATAAAACCGACTACGATGGACACCAGGCAACCACCTAACTCGTACCCGGCTATCGATTGGCCAACGGCACCGGCAACACCCGCAATCACCAGCAGTATCAGAAATTCTGTGAGTGTCATCTCATACCCTCCGTTCGTTTGAGTATTCAGGCCGGGTTTCCCTCAGCCTGTTTCTAGTCTACGGGCACAGCTATCCCACATGCAGGGCCAAACGGGGGAATCTTGCATAGGACAAAAGGCCCGTATCGATAAAACACGCTGAGTGAGCTTGTGGGTATAGGAGTGCGTCATGCCTACGTGTCCTCTGCTGCCGGGTCTTTCGACCTACGCCAAAATGAGCCGTTGGGGTGTTCAGGCTGGGGCGTCTGACGTTTACACTGAAAGCATCTGTCCACAAAAGTGGAGCTTGAACCATGATTGGCAAGCAAGATTGGCTCAATGAGGTCGCGGTAGGGATGCCTGTTTACGACCCCCAGGGACAGGAAATAGGCACAGTGTCCTATATTCATCTCGGCCTGAATGGGGATGCGGCGGCGTGGAGTCTCGCGCCGGGCGTTGGCAGCTACGAGGAGGCGCTGCCTGCTGAAGTCCTCAACATGATTCCACTCGATTTGGAACCGCCCGAGATTCGTCAGAGGATGCTGCAATCAGGTTTTCTGAAAATCTCCAATGGCAGAAAGTCGTCGCGAGCGCACTTCGCGCTGCCCGAACAGATTGACAATGTGAACGACGAGGGGATCCGGCTGACCGTCAGCCGCACCGGGCTGCTGATCCTGTGATGGGTTCTGACAGGCCGAAACATCAATCACGTCACGACTGAATTGCACACCCGATCAAGCTGGTCCGCCGCCATACGCTGGTTGCGGACCCTCATGGACCGCGACAAACAACAGAACTGCCAGACTCTTCAGTGTGGCATATCGGCCCATTTTCCTATGTCAGTATCCCCCAATATGCCCGTGATCGCGGATAACCACTCGCCTTACACTAGGTTGTGTTCGACAGACTAATCAAGGAGCAAATCAACATGCGACGCTATAAAGCATGGTTACTGGCCATCAGCCTACCTGTTTTCGCCTTGTCAATGGCTGCCTGTGGCAGCAATGACAAAAAGAACTCTCCTACCAACACACCCAGCGCTGCCACATCGCCCACCACGGCACCCGACACGGTCATGTCTCCGACTGAAACGCCTGAAGCCGGCGCCCCTCAACCCACCACTCAAGCGGCGGAGTCTCAGGTGCTTATGGTAAACACTACTTTCCAGCCTCAGGAAATCACGGTGCCGGCGGGCACAACCGTGACCTGGACCAACCAGGACGACGTGTCCCATACCGTGACGTCTGGGCCGCGCGATGCGCCCACCAATCTCTTTGACTCTGGTGACATTGCACCGGGCGGGACGTTCTCATTCACATTCACGGACCCAGGCACCTACGAGTATCACTGCTCGGTCCATCCTGGGATGGATGGGACTGTCATCGTGACTTCCGGCGGGTAAAGACCGAGCCTCCCCCATGTAAAGAAGCGATGGGTGGCCCGCATCAGTGTTTCTGTCCTGATGCGGGCCACCCATTTGATGTCTGTTTGGACAATAGGGTAGAAATGCGCGCCGCCGGGTTCGCCGTGTGCCGCGGCTGAAGGGGTTTCCCCATACCTTAGAATTTAAGCGTCTGGTTTTTGTCGACCTTCAGGTAAATGCTTTCGCTGCGAACCACTTCGACCTGATCGGCGAGCGCATAACGATCTGATGTCAACAGCCCAGTGTTGATCTTCAGAAAGCCCGCCTGGAACAACCGCTGGCGGATCGTGTCCGGAACGCGGTCTTGGGGAAACAAGTTACGCACCGCTTCCGGGAGTAGATTTTCGTCGACGTCGATGACCGACCGGCCCGATCCAGTTGGCATATAATCCTCTGGACCAGCATAGACCATGCTCACTTTGCCCAGTTTATTTCCCTGACGGTCATAGACCGTCATCCCTTCCTGCGCATATTTGAGGAGCTGAGATTGAACGGCATTCATGAGTTTTCACTCCCTATACATCGACGGATGGTAAGCTCAGCATAGTCCCCTTTGGCGAAACCAGGAACGACCGGAAGACCTATCCGTGTTTAGACCGAACGGGGGAATGAAAAGTAGGATGGATGGCTCATTTGCCAGGAGCCACAAAACCTGGTTTGAGGATATCGGTTCCAGAGAATAGGGGCGGGTCAGTTATCCATAGACCTGATCCATCAAGTCTCCGATGCTCGCATTTGTCTCTTCGCTTGGATCGTTTGCGGTTTGCGCGCCAACTACGTCGGAAATAGCCAGCAACTCGTCAGCTCCGACAATGACATAATCCTTAAGGCTACTAATCGTCGTGGTTTCGCTGACTATCACATCAGCGGTAGGATCGACAATATCGGCCTCGCGACATACTGCCAAGGTTGGCGTATCGGGAATCACCGAACACGCCACCCACCAATGATGAACCTCGTCGCTCTCAGATTCCCACTCGCGAATTTCTGCCGCCATAACGACGGGAGTATATCCGCCTTCTCTTAATGTCATCGTGTCCCAATCCCACGCATTCCATTGGACGGACGTTGGGAGCACAGCCGCATGCCTTATGACGGCCACTCGTTTGAACTGATGAATAATTCTGATCAGGTCGATCTGACATTCACGAGAGTTGACGGGACGGCTAAGGTCACAGAAACCTTGTTGATCGTCGACATACACATATTGGTGGTAGTCGGCTCCATTGTCCAATTGAAGTGAGAGAGCAAACACGAGATTTGGCTTAATGTCCTTAAAGACATTGTTGTCTGAAGCCTGGACACGAGTTTGAAAATTCGTGCAAACCAGCGCGACCAGCAGTACATTGGCGATGATCCTCAGCGCCTTTCGTCTTCGAAGCATGTTTGCGATCGCCTGGGCGAGCAGGCTGCGGTGATGGTGGGATATAAGGTTGTTCGACATAGGGTGTTCTCCTCAGCGGTTATGCATCGAGTAGGCTAGGATTCTGAGGATACCAGGCTGGCAAGCTGATTTGCTGCCACCAGGGCATAATTGAAATGGTCTAAACGGTCGAGGCGCGCACATAGCGCCAGGGCGGATTGGTCATTAAGCACCGAACAGGCGACTTTCCAACGGTACGCTTGATTACTCTCAGCATTCCACGCCTTGATCTCGGAGGCGACCACAATAGGGGTAGTGTCTGGGCCAGACCAGTGAATGGATTCCGGGAGAAACTGAACAAATTGTACCACCGTAATATTCTCGAATTGAGTAGCCAGTGCTTTCAGATCCACGTGGCACGGGCGCTGTTCTTCCGGCTGAGCGACATCACAAACCCCTGACTCCTCGTTCATATACACGTAGTGGTGAAGCACGGTGCCGTTTTCCAGCGCTAGCGAGATTTCAAACACATCTTCAGGGTTCATATTGCTGAACAGGCTGTCGCTGCCAGATTGAGCGCCAACCTTGTGAAAAGCAAGCAGGTTGCCTGCCGTCAGGCCGATCATCAGAATAACGATTCCTAGAAGATCGAGAAGCTGTAAACTAACAAATCGCCAATGGCGGTGAAATTTGAACGGTCTTATAGACATTTTGTTGCATTGCCTCTGATCAAATACTTCAATTACCAGAATAACAAGCCTTGCGGCGGCGGTATATTCGTAAAACGGGGTATTTCTAAACCAAAAACCCACACAATGCTGTGGGATTTTACGTAAGGAGTGGCTCGATCTCTACGTGTTTATACGTAGAACAGGGATCCGGCGAAGGCTGAAAACAATCGAGATTCTGAAGTGACGATCCTTTCCTCAGTCATCGACTGAGTCCTTTTCTCGTGCTCAGCTTGTGTCAGGCAAAATCGAACTATGTGGTCGAATATTCCCCACAGGTCTTTCGCTGCCCAGTTGTCGCCCATGACGGGCGTATATGAAAAAGGCGCGGGATGGAACGATCCCGCGCCTTGGTATCTGTCACTCTTGCTGGAAGTTACTTGACCGCCAGCCGTTCGATCAATGCCTGGAGGTCCTCAGCGGCCTGATTTACCGAGGACTCGCCATAGGCGACCTGTTGGCCGATCAGTGCAAGCTCGTTCACAAATTCCTGGTCGTTCGGGAGATTCGGGCCCTGCGGGATGGTGCGATCGGCGATCACATTGTAGATCCTGTAAACCGCCGCGTCAGTCGCGGAGGATTCACCGGAGATAGCTTCACGCACGACTGGCGAGGAGGGCACGCCTCTATTGGTTCCGAGTACCGCGCCTGCCTCAGGGCTGGTCACAAAGAAGTTGATGAACAGCGCCGCGGCTTCCTTGTTCTTGCTGTCCTTGTTTATGGCCAGGTACTGGCTCATCTGGATGGCGTATGCCTTCTGGCCGCCCTTGGGAAGCGTGGTCATGCCGAGCTCGTCGGTCATGGCCGCCTGATAGGCTGCCCCCTGGTTGCTCCAAATCAAATCGATAACAGCTTTGCCCGACACGAATGCCGAGCTGTCCGGCCCAAGTTCGGTGTAGGCATAGGTGGTGTCCGCGTCGGGGATCAGCCCCTCATCGCGCATATCGGCCCACATTTGAAGCCATTTCTGGGCAGACTCAACCGTCGCGTAGGATTTACCGCCATCATCCAGAGTCCAGATCGGGGTACCCTGCTGGGTGTAGAAGAAGCTGAGGTAATTCGCCTGATTGGTGCTGTTGTCTACGAAGGGCCAGACACCGTCGGGGAGTTTCGCCTTAAGTTCTTGGCCGTAGGCGATCAGCTCATCCCACGTCATGTTGTCCATCGGGAGGTCGACCCCTGCCGCCTCGATCATCGTCTTGTTATAGGCCAGGACGAGTGTGTTCGTGCCCAGGCTTACAGCATAGAGACTGCCATCGGCTGCCGTCGCGGGGATAAGCGCCGTCTGGTCGAACATTTCTGGCGTGTCGATCATGAGCTGTTGGCCCAGATAGCCATTCAGCGGTTCAAGGTACTGCTGGTAATCGGGCCAGTTGCCGCCGAACTGGATCAGGTCGGGGGCGTCGTTGGCGGCTAGCTGTGTGTCGAGAATCTGGAAGTGGTCGCCTGCGCCGCCATTGGGCTCGCCCACGACGGTGATGTCGGGGTACGCAGCTTCGAACAGATCGATCACCTTCTGCGTTCTTTCGGCGCGGTCGTCATTGCCCCACCACCCCATGCGGAGTTTGGCAGGACCGCCCGTGTAAGCCGGGAGTCCGTCGGAGCCAGTTTGGGCCACGGTCGGCGGGATGAACGCCCCGAGCATCGCCACGAGCAACGCAATGAGCGTGAGGGTGTAAATTTTTCTCATCTTGAATTCTCCTGTTTCTGTATAACGGTGTCAGCGGACAAATCCGAAACACGTCCCCATCGTCATTTCATATGCGTTTTCTCCTGTTATTGCACTAACCCTTGATGCCCGTGGTCGCGATACCTTGTACGAAGTATTTCTGCAGGGAAAAGAACAGGATAAAGGCGGGAATTATAGAAAGCGTAGCCATAGCCAGCGCACCGCCCCAGTTGGATACCGCACCCGCGTCGCCAACGAATGTGCGCAACGCCCGCGATACAGTGAACGTATCCGGCCTGGTGAGGTACAGCAGGTGGTTGAAAAAGTCATCCCACGTCCAGAGGAACGTGAACAGCGCTGTCGTCACCAGTGCGGGAGTCGCGAGAGGCACGATGATACGCAGGAATACTCCGAATTTCCCGCATCCATCGATGATGGCCGCCTCCTCTACCTCTTTCGGCAGACTGCGTATGAACTGCACCAGCAGAAACACGAAGAACGCATCCGTCGCGAGGAATTTCGGCACGAGTATCGGGAGGTAGGTCCCCACCCATCCAAAGGTATTAAACAGGATATAGCGCGGCACGAGCGTGACGTGGCCCGGGAGCATCAGCGATCCCATCATCGCCGCGAACCAGACGTTCCTGCCCACGAATTTGAGCCGCGCGAACGCGTACGCCGCCATGGTGCACGATATCAGGTTCCCGACGATGGCCACTCCGCAGATCATGAGCGAGTTGGCGAAAAACCGTCCGAAGGTCGTACCAGCGTAGCCTTTCCACCCGGAGACGTAGTTATCAATGGTGACGGCTTTCGGTATGATCCCTGGGTCGCTAAAGATCATATTGTTGGGCTTGAACGAGCTGACAATCATCCAGACGATGGGGTAGATCATCAGCACTCCCAGGGCGATGATGAACACATGGGTCAGCCCGTGGCGGATGATCGTGCCGGTTTTTCTGCTATTCGCCGTGTGGACCACAACCGTATCGGTGTTCATGTCATTCCCCAGTTCCATAGGACACCCACCATCGTGACGTCAGGAAGACCAGACCCGTGAGCGCCGCGATGATCAGCAGCAGTACCCACGCCATGGCCGACGCATAGCCCATCTCGTGATATGTCCAGCCCTGAATGTACAGGTAGAGCGTGTAGAATAACGTGGAGTTGAGCACGCCTCCCTTGCCACCGCCGATGATGTACGCCTGCGTGAATGCCTGGAACGCGTAAATCATTTGCATGACCAGGTTGAACAGGATCACCGGCGAAAGTAAGGGAATGGTGATGGCGAAGAACTGCCGCACCTTGTTGGCGCCGTCCACGCTGGCCGCCTCGTAATATTCCTGCGGGATTTGCTTCAGCCCGGCCAGAAAGATGATCATCGACGAGCCGAACTGCCACACCGACAGCAAAATGAGCGTCCCTAGCGAAAATCGGGGATTGGTGA
The DNA here is from genome assembly GCA_963826505.1 of uncultured Chloroflexia bacterium. Classification (GTDB taxonomy): domain Bacteria; phylum Chloroflexota; class Anaerolineae; order Aggregatilineales; family Aggregatilineaceae; genus CAWGXG01. The sequence continues at coordinate 561,063 of CAWGXG010000006.1, read as the reverse complement.
TCCAGCCAGGGAGATTAGTGAAGCCGATGGTCCCTAACAGGTGGTTCACCAGGCCATCCTTCTCGAACAGCTTCCTCCACAGCACCGCGATAGCCACCGATCCGCCCAGGAGGGTGGGGACGTAGTACACGGCGCGGTAAAACGACACCCCACGCAGTTTCTGGTTCATCAGCATCGCAACCGCGAGGGCGACGACCAACTTCAGCGGCACCGACACCAGCACATAGGTGAACGTCACTTTCAGCGACTTCACGTAGTACCGATCCACGCGCATCACCTCGCCCGTGGGCGCGGTGAACTTGGTCACGCCGAACGTCTCGCCGAACATCTTCTCGTAATTGGCAACCCCGATCCAATGGGTCGAATTGGGTTTTGTGAAGTCATAATCCGTGAAACTGAGCCCCAGCGAGTAAATCATGGGGTAAAGCGTAAGTACGAGGAAGCCCAGAAGCCATGGCATGAGGAACATGTAAGCGACGGCGTTGCGTCTGAAAAAGTTGGCTATACCAGACTTTATGCGCACAAAGAAACTTCCTTGACTCTAGTCTTGTAAGCATCCAAAGGCCGTCAGGTGGGACGCACCCCGACAGTCGTATTGGCTGAAGATCAGGGTTGCGACGTGCCTGAGATACAACCTGCTCTAATCGCGTCCAATTTCTTACGCCAGATCAGTTTATCGAATTTCCGTGACCGGTTACAGTTTCATAATATAAGATGTTTTCCCCGTTGTCAAGCAATGCAGTCTCGGTATATCGACATTTTTCTTGAAACATGTTATAGTGTTCGTGACTGGTTACGGACATTGTGCGATGCAGTATGAGAAAAAGCGTAGGGTTTTAGAACCAAATTAGAATTCTATTCAATGGAACTAAACTCATGGCCAACCAAAAAAACAAGCGCCCAACCATTCGGGATGTCGCACGTCAGGCTGGTGTGTCGTACGGCACGGTGTCGCGTGTGCTCAACAGTCATCCTGAGGTCGCCCCCGTTACGCGCGTCCGCGTGCAGCGCGTCATGGAGAAGATGGGATACCAGCGCAATCTCGGCGCGCGGATGCTTACAACTCACCAGTCAAACAGCATTGAATTTATCGTCATGGATGTCTATTTTGGGCTCGTACTGCCACGGATGGCGCAGTATATCAATGCGGCGGGCTATTCCACGCTCTACTCGGAATGCACCCAAGAGAATTTCGCCGACGCGTTGAATACAGCCGCGGCGCGACTGGTCGACGGCATCCTGTTATATGCGCCCAAACTACTCATCTCCGATAAAGATCTCCTGGAGATATGTCACGGCATTCCTATTGTGCGACGTGACTATGTGCTGGATTCGAAACTGACCTGGGTAGGCTACAACCAGGAGCATGCCACACGCTTGGCCGTAAACCATTTGATAGATCTAGGACATCGCAAGATCGCGGAGATTACGGGGTCGCTGGATTTCATCAATCCGCGTTCGCGCCACGACACATGGCGCGACATCGTGACCTCGCAAGGCTTGGACCCTGGGCCAAGCTACACCGGGGATTACTCCACCTTTGCGAGTGCCATGAAAACAGGCTATGAGGGTGTGTGTGAATTTCTGAAACGGGGTGCGGCGTTTACGGCCATCATGACCGTGAACGATCATGTGGCCATGGGTGCCCTGTCGGCGCTGCACGAGCATGGCCTGCGTGTGCCCGAGGATGTATCCATTGTCAGCTTCGACGATGATGCTATTGCCTCCTATCTCATCCCGCCGCTGACAAGCGTCTATTTCGACTTTGATATACAGAACAAATTGGCATCTCAGTTTCTGCTTGAACAAATTCACGACCCGGATTACAAACACCACCAACACGTACTGATTCCTGACCTGGTCATCCGCCGAAGCGCGCAGCCGCCCGCATAAAGTGTCCTATGGCTAGCATCATGCAACAGTCGTATTGTTAAAAAGGAGCATCCGTGGACAAAAAAAGACGCTTTGCGGTGGTAGGCACAGGGGGTCGCGCGGGCATGTTTATCCAGGCGATCACGGACACGTATAGCGAGTCTTGCGTGTTGACCGCCCTCTGTGATCTCAGCCAGACTCGTATGAATTGGCATAATCACCAGATCCAACTCCGGGCAGGCATGCCACCCGCGCCTACCTACCTTGCCCATCAGTTTGACAAGATGATCACCGAAACGCGTCCCGACACGGTCATCGTCGCTACGATAGACGCGACTCACCATCGGTATATCAACCGGGCGATGGAATTGGGCTGTAATGTCATCACCGAAAAACCCATGACCACCGACGCCGAAAAAGCCCAGTCCATTTTCGACACCATCGAACGCACGGGAAAGAAACTGAGAGTCACCTTCAACTACCGCTATGCCCCCGCCTTCACCAAACTCCGCGAACTGCTGCTGCAGGGCGTAGTAGGGCGTCCCCTGAGCGTGGATTTTTCCTGGCTGCTGGATACCTATCACGGGGCGGATTACTTCCGGCGCTGGCACCGTGAAAAACAAAATTCCGGCGGTTTGTTAGTCCACAAAGCCACGCACCATTTCGATCTGGTCAACTGGTGGGTTGATTCCTATCCCGATGAGGTCTTTGCTTTCGGCGATCTGCTGTTTTACGGCAAGGAGAACGCTGGTGCACGCGGTGAGACTTATTCTTACCAGCGCTATACCGGTGTACCAGAGGCCCAGGAAGACCCCTTCGCTCTGTTCCTGGACCAGGACGCTGCCCTGCGTGGGTTGTATCTCGAAGCGGAAGCAGACAGCGGTTATATCCGCGATCGGAATGTGTTTGGCGAGCCGATCACGATCGAAGACACGATGGCCGTCACCGCCCGTTACCGCAACGGCGTGATTCTGTCCTACTGCCTCATCGCTTATAGCCCGTGGGAAGGCTTGAATGTCGCCATCACGGGCACCAAGGGGCGCGTTGAACTGCATGTCGTCGAAAACGTGAATCTCGTATCGGGTCAGGGTGAGGCCCAGACTCCCCAGACCAGCAAGGGGCCGTTCAAGCAAGCCTCGCTGCGCGTGTATCCCATGTTTGGGGAAGGTTACAATGTCGAGTTTCCTCCAGCTGAAGGGGGCGGTCACGGCGGCGCGGACCCGATCATGCTGAAGCAGCTATTTGCGCGTAACCCGCCCCCCGATCCGTTCAACCGGGCCGCGTCGCATATTGATGGGGCCGCGTCGATCATGCTGGGCATTGCAGCGAATCGCGCGATGGAGACGCACCAACCGGTACGGATAGACGATCTCATGCGCCTGCCCCAAAACACGGAAACAGCCGTTGATCTGGCCTCGTCTTAGGCGATTTTCACCGGTGACACGTTCTCTCTTAGAGTAATGTACTGCGGTCTCTCATCGGACGGTTAGTGAGAACGATGTAAAGCGAATTGAGCGGTTCAAGACTCTACGGGCAGCGGGGAGGATTTTTTCGATCGGCATTGCTGAGGAGTGCATCTAGGTAGGCCAATACTACGCTGGCCGCTTTTCGACGCGTTTCCCTATCAGGTGTCAAACGCAGGATTCACCCCTCCTTCCGAAGGTCCGTACCTCCAACCGGGATCCTGACAGTAAATGTCGTGCCAGAATCCAACGCACTTTGGCATTCGATTGTGCCGCCAAGCAGCTTGACCGACTCTTGCACAATTGTCAGTCCCATGCCAATGCCCCCCGCCGGTCCGGCATTTGGGGCCCGGTAAAAAGGCTCAAAGATTCGCTGGTGGGCCTCCGGGGGAATGCCGATCCCTTCATCGCTAATCTGAAAGACGAGTTTTTCCGTGTCACCGCTGACATGCAGTTCTACTTTGCCGCCGTGTGGGGAATACTTTATGGCGTTCGAGATGAGGTTGGTCAGCATGCGGTCCAACACGTCCCGATCGGCATACAGACCGCTAACCTGCCCCTGCGTGGTAAAAGTCAATGCGTGCTCCGGGAACGTCATGCCTTGCAGATTATCAATGATCTCAGTGCAGAATGCGACCAGATCAACCCATGTGGGTTGATAGTCGATATAAGCACGCTTGGCTTTGACCACAAACGTGAGCGAATCCAACATTTCTTCCAGATGTTTTACCTGGTTGCTTATCTTTTTGAGGCGCTCATCGCGCTGCGCCTGAGATAGGCTCCTCTGGTATTTCTCGAGAATAGCGCTGGATGTCAGAATAATGGTCAAGGGCGTGCGAAATTCGTGGGCGATGGTCAGCATCAACTGGTCGCGCAAACTTTCCGTTTCATGTCGCAAGGAGTCTGCCTGCTTCTGCTGCGTGATATCACTCAGCGCGATCCGGCATTGGCTCACATTCTCGTTGCCATCCTTGACTATGGCCCCATCCAGACGCGCGTGAAACGGCGACCCGGCGCTGCTCGTCAATCTGAGTTCGAAGGATTGGGGAGTCTGAGTTTCAAAAATCCGCCTGAAATGAAGATAATAGATATTCTGATCGTCCTTGAAAACAAATCGCGAAAATGGCTGTTTGAGGAGTTCGCTTCGCACTCTGCCTAACATCACCACGCTGGTGAGATTGGCCCGGGAGATCAACCCGTTCGCCTCAAGCGTAAGATATCCAACCGGCGCAAAATCATACAGGTCCGCATATTGATCGCGCATACTTTCGATTTCAAATTGAGCCTGACGCAGTTCTTCATTTTGCATCTCCAACTCAATTTGGTGCACCTGGAGTTCGTGAAACAGCAAGCGTGCATCTTCCGGGGAAAGATCCTCCAACTCGGCTGAGGCGCGTTCGCGAAGGATTTCTTCGGCACGTTGACGGCGTTTCGCATCCGGATCAGGATTAGTCGCCTGATTAGCGACCATTACAACTGTCCTCCTAACTTATGGCCCTTCACTCCTCATGGCCAGTAATATCTTCAAGGGCAAGAAGAATCAAACGCGATTTGCCTTCAATGCGGTACATTTGCCGGGCATTGAGCGAAAACACGCGGCGACCAAGCAGGGCAAAATCGTACTCAACCCGGTAATTTTCAAAAGATTCGTTTTCTGGCAGCACACGCTCCAGCAGCTCCCGCAGTTGAGGAATGTCCCATTGTTGGTTACTAATAGTATAGATAGATTGCCCTTCGATTGCCGCAGATGTCGTCTGAAACGTCTTGTAGAACGAACGACTGGCCGTCACTACCTGCAAGTCTTCATCCAACACGATCAAAGGCTCGCGAATGGTCGACACAATGTTTTCAGCATAGTCGCGCGCCATGGCGAGTTGGGCCTGGATCTCTTTTTGATCCGTGATTTCCGAAAATGTAACCACCAGCCCCACGATCGCATTATTGACCGTCCGGTAGGGCCGGATGCGCATAGAAAACCAGCGTCCCTCGGGAGACTGGACCTCGATCCGCTTGGGTACCAGCGTATCCAGCACCATACGCGCGTCGCGCACTAACCCATCATAGATCAGATTGGAAACGATATGCCCAATGGGCCGTCCAATATCGGTGTGGATGAGGTTGATAAGCTGGGTAGCAGACGAATTAAAGCGTTGAATGTTCAGCTCGTTATCCAAAAAAACAATGCCCACTTCCACGTTGGCCAGCAGGTTATTGAGGTCGTTATTGGCATGTTGGAGTTCATCAATCTTGCTTTGCAGCTCGGAATTGACGGTGATTAGCTCCTCATTGACCGACTGTAATTCTTCTTTGGCAGTTTCCAATTCCTCGTTGGTGCTCTGGAGTTCCTCGTTAGCGGATTGCAGTTCCTCGTTGGTGGATTTGAGTTCTTCGTTGGTCGTCTCCAATTCTTCGATCGTTGTTTGCAGATATTCGCGGGTGGACTGCAATTCCCGTTCCATATCCTGAAGCTGCCGGTCGCGCTCGTCGGTGACATCCCCCGCATGTTCTGCCAACTCCACCCGGCCAACCATGGGAATGTCTTCGAAGATCACCATATAGAGGGGCCGATCCGCCAGGGGCTTTATGACCAGACGGATCATCCGGGTATCTGACCCGGTTTGCAGGCGGATATTCTCGTGAATGACGTCATGCTGGTGTGTGAATGCCTTGCGCAGCGCCGAACTGATCGGCAGGCGTAAATCTTCGCGCACCATACGCAGGATGTTCAGGCTGGCCTCGCCACTGGCCGGATCCAGAAAATCAGTTGTTTTGCCGTGAAAGAACAGGATATCACTCTGCTCGTTGATAATCACACACGGCGGTGAGTACTCCTGAAGGAGCGTTTTTTCGGCGATTTCGCGGATATTTTGAGGTTTCTCAGGTTTAGCCGGAACCATGCGCACATCCTCGTCAATCAATGGGGGTTGAGAAAAATCCAACACGCTTTGTGGAACTGCTTCGTTGGTGGTGCGTTGAAACAACTTGGCTTTTCGGTCGATGGCATGAAAATAACTGTCGAATTCTCCCAACGTCTCCGATGTGCCCAAAAACAGAAATCCGCCTAACGCCAGGCCATAGTGAAAGAGAGGGATCACCTTCTTTTGCAGCGCTGGCCCAAGATAAATCAACAGGTTGCGACAGCTAATCAAATCCATACGCGAGAATGGGGGATCTTTGGTGATACTTTGGACGGCGAACACCACCATTTCCCGAATCTGCTTGGTGATATGGTAAGCATTATCTTCCCTGGTAAAAAAGCGCTGCAAACGTTGGGGTGTTACGTCGGCAGCAATGCTGTCGGGATAAATCCCCAGGCGGGCTTTCTCTATAGCCCGCTCGTCGATATCGGTGGCATAGATCTGGACTTCACAGTCCTGTTCGCATGCACTCAATCGCTCCCGAATGAGGATCGCGATCGAATAGGCTTCCTCACCGGTCGAACAGCCCGGCACCCAGATGCGGATAGGTCGATCGGACCGCCGGTTGGCGATCAGTTGGGGGAGAGCTTCGCGTTCAAGAACTTCGAACGCCTCCGCATCACGAAAGAAGCTGGTCACGCCGATAAGCAGCTCTCGGAACAGGGTTTCGATCTCATACGTATTCTGCCGAAGAAACCGCACATAATCCTCCAGGCGGTCGATCTGGTTGACCATCATGCGGCGTTCTATTCGGCGGTTGATCGTGTTGCGTTTGTAGAGCGAAAAATCATGCCGGGTATGTCTGCGTAACAATATGAAGATTTTTTCTACAGCATCCGTTTCTTTGGGCACCACGGATACGGCTGGCCTGATCCCCGTACCGAAAAATCGCTCAACGTAGCGGATCAGTTGTTCCGGCATTTTCTCAGCAGGCAGGATGTAATCAACCATGCCGGTCGCGATCGCGCTGCGCGGCATACCGTCGTATTTGGCGGTTTCGGGGTCCTGGACCATTGTCATGCCACCCACGCCGCGGACCTCCTTCACCCCCAATGTGCCATCCGTCCCGGTGCCCGAAAGCACTACGCAGATCGCTTTTTCCTTCAAGTCTTCGGCTAAAGAACGGAAGAGATAATCGATAGGGAGGCGCAGCCCTCGGCGTTCAACCGGCTCCATCAAATGCAGCTTACCGCGAAATAGAGCCATATCGCGATTGGGCGGAATAATATGGACACAGTCCGGATGAACACGCATGCCATCCTCGACCTGAATAACCTGCATGGGCGTAAAGCGTTTGATGAGATCCACCAGCATGCTGGCATGCGTAGGATCGAGATGCTGCACCAGGAGAAACCCTATACCACAGGGACAGTTCATATGGCGGAAGAACGACTCAAGTGCCTCCAGCCCACCGGCTGACGTGCCGATGCCCACAATCGGGAATTCGTCCAATTCCTGGTCAAGGGATGGGGTGGTTTGTTCTTGCCGGGCGATATCGCCCGGCTCGTCCAAAGGAGCGCCGTGCGCGGTTTTCTGCGCCTCGTGTGGTGGTTCCGAGGGATCGGGTGTTGGTTTCTTTTTTCTAGGCATGGCGTTGCTCATATCCTGAGAACATGGTCGCCCGATGGCGCATCAACTATGCACGATCCGGTGGCGGTTCAAGCAAAGCGGGCGCGCCCTTTCTCAAAGGACGTAGGAATGTCGCGCTCCATCGATGAATGACCGAAGCGCTGTTCATACTCTAATTGTAACCCTTGTTTCTATAACTAAGCAGTCTATAAAGCAACAAGTTAGCCTAGTTGCATATTATTCCGGATATTCACCACTAACCAAGGGATTATGGGACAATTACATCGCCACCGCCCTCCGGTCACTATGTTTCCGTTTTTTCGACTCGTCACATCTTTTTCGTTGGGCGCATTCTAGGCGTTTTGGAATGTCCCGCCACCTTATAACAGCAGCACGCCACAACAAGAACCGGGCGAATTCACCCGGTTCCAAGCTTTGATTACTGTGCTTATCGGCGGCAGGTCATTCGGCTGTCTCGAGGTGCATGTACATGGATTGGATGCCAACGCGACCGGGACCGGTGAAACGGTTGGTGATGAAACTCATGCCGCCGAACAGACCGGTACTCATACGCTGGATATTGGTATCCATCTTCACCGACGTGTCTTTGTAGAGCCAGCCTCCAGGCTCTACATCAATCTGTTCGCCAACTGCAAGGACCTTTTCGAAGACATTACCATAGCCGTGCAGCCACAGGATGCCTTCGCCGCGAGTGCTGTGAAACTTGTCGATGAAGAAGCCGGTGCTGCCCATAAGCATGTTGGCATAGCCCTTCACGCGCTCGAAGCTGTAATCGATAGTGTGTGTAGCGGCCAGAAACTGGTGCTCGCGGACATGCAGCTCATTGCCCTGGTTCATATGGATAGCGAAGATGTGCCCAACACCGTCCCGGCTAAAGGCGATCTGGCCCTGGCCGGATGCCTCCGTGACGAAGATCTGAATGCCTGCCATCATGCGCTTGAGCGCGCCCTTCATCGGACGGATACCAATGTCCACTGTGGTGTTTTTCCAGAGCAGGATATGATGCTCGAAGTAGACGGAGTTCCCGGGCGAGAGTTCGACTGTCAGGACAGGCACGAGCTCGCCCTCAAGGTGATAGGTGAAACCCGCGAAGGTTTCGTCGTGCGCGGACGAAGGTAAGAGAACGGGACGCTGTGACATGCTGCGATACCTCGTTAAGCTTACTGGTACGTTAGATCTTACAGAGCTTAACAAGCAGGTGCCAATGTCAGGTTGAAGATTCTTAGTCAATTCACATGAAGTAAAGCCGAAGTATTGCTGCGGGGGGAGGCGCTCAGGCTAAGCCGGGCTTCGTCCCGTTTTTTCCTTCCGGCGCATAGTTGTTGTTCCCGTCCTGCTGCTTTTCACACGACCGGGGTGTCCTCATCGTCACTACTAACCTCGCCGTTTCCGACTGGTCGCCAATCGCCATCCTGGCGTAGAATCACACTCTGTGGAGAACGCCAGCAACTTGGCACAGTTCGGTTATCTGTGACATAGTAACCGTACTTCGAGGTCGACCAGAGGTCATTTGATGAGTAACCAACTCCATGTGGTCGAACACCCTGACGCTTATTGGAATCAGCCGCCTGATAGCCTGATCCAGACGCTGCACAGCAGCCCCGACGGGTTGAGTGGGCCAGACGCCACCGCCCGACTGGAACAAATCGGGCCGAACACGTTGAAGACGCGCCAGAAAACAACGGCGCTACGCGTCTTTCTCAGCCAGTTCAAAAGCCCGATCGTCCTCATTCTGCTCGTCGCCACCTTGATCTCAGCCGCGGTCGGCGACTGGGTGGACGCAATCATCGTGCTGGGAATCGTGTTGGGCAGCGCCGGTTTGAGCTTTGCACAGGAATACAGCGCCAACACCGCTGCGGAAAAACTGCGCGCCCAGGTCCAGATCAAGACCACCGTCGTGAGAGATGGTCAGGAACAGCAAGTAGCCGCTGAAAACATTGTGCCCGGTGACGTCGTGCTGCTGTTGGCAGGCAGCCTCGTACCAGCAGATGGAATCGTGCTGGACGCCTGCGATTTATTCGTCAACCAGGCCGTCCTGACCGGCGAAACCTTTCCGGTCGAGAAGAAAGCCGGGCCAGTGATCGCCACTGCCGGCCTCGCCGAACGGACCAATTGTGTGTTCATGGGCACGAATGTACGCAGCGGCACAGGGCGCGTGTTGGTCGTCAAGACGGGCACGAACACTGCCTTTGGCCAGATCGCGAGCAAGCTGACTCTGCGATCCCCGGAAACCGAATTCGAGCGCGGCGTGCGTCGCCTGGGCTACCTGCTCAGCGAAGTCATGTTCGTGCTGGTGATCGCTGTGTTCGCCACGAACGTCTATTTCAAAAAGCCGGTGCTCGACTCGCTGCTGTTCTCAATTGCCCTGGCCGTCGGTCTGACACCCCAACTGCTCCCCGCCATTATCAACGTCAACCTGTCGAAAGGCGCGCGCGCCATGGCAGACGCAGGCGTGATCGTACGCCGTTTGGCATCGATCGAGAATTTTGGCAGCATGGACGTGCTGTGCACCGACAAGACCGGCACGCTAACCGAGGGCGTGGTCCGGCTCGATGGCGCGTTGGGTGTCGACGGGCAATCCTCCGATGCGGTGTTCCGTTACGCTTATCTCAACGCGCACTTCCAGACAGGGCTGGCTAACCCGCTGGACGAAGCCGTGATCAGCTACGCCACGCCAGAGACCACCGGCGTCGTCAAACTGGACGAGATCCCCTACGACTTCGTTCGCAGAAGGCTGGGCGTGGTCGTTCAGGACGGCGACACGCGGCAGTTGATCGTCAAAGGCGCGCTCGACAATGTCTTAGCGGTGTGTACGCTGGTGCAGGACGGCGCGGCGACCACCCCATTGGACGACGCCCATCACGCCGCCATCCGGCAGCGGTTCAGCGACTGGAGCGCACAGGGGTTGCGCGTCCTGGGCATCGCGGTCAAGCCGGTCGGTCCCCAACCGGCGTACTCACATGATGATGAGCATGGCTTGACCTTCTGCGGCTTCCTGCTGTTCTTCGATCCGCCCAAAACAGGCGTGCAGGAGACTATCGCAGACCTGGCCGAACTCGGCGTGCAGTTGAAGATCATCACCGGGGACAACCGGCTGGTCGCCCAGCACACCGCCGACGCAGTAGGCTTGAAGCTCACCGGCGTACTCACTGGCGCCGACCTCGATAACCTGCACGAAGAAGCGCTTTGGCAAGCCGCAGACCGCGCCAACCTGTTCGCGGAAGTCGATCCCAACCAGAAAGAGCGCATTATCCTGGCGCTCAAGAAGATGGGCCACGTCGTCAGTTATATGGGCGATGGCATCAACGATGCCCCGGCCCTACACGCGGCAGACGTGGGTATTTCCGTCGAGAACGCGGTCGATGTCGCCAAGGATGCGGCGGACTTTGTGCTGATGCGGCAGGATTTAGCCGTATTGCACCAGGGCATTATCCAAGGACGTACCACTTTCGCCAACACACTCAAATACGTGTTCATGGCAACCAGCGCCAACTTTGGGAACATGTTCAGCATGGCGGGCGCCTCGTTGTTCCTGTCGTTTCTACCGATGCTGCCCAAACAAATTCTGTTCATCAACTTCCTGACCGACCTGCCCGAGATGACCATCGCCAACGATAATGTGGATCCGGTCTTTATCCAGCAGCCCCATCGCTGGAACATCGCCTTCATCCGCCGTTTCATGGCGGTCTTCGGAACGCTTAGCTCCGTGTTCGACTACCTGACTTTTGGCGTTTTGCTGCTGCTGTTCAACGCCAACGCGGAGACGTTCCGCACCGGCTGGTTTGTCGAATCCGTTTTGTCGGCGACGCTGGTCGTTTTCGCCGTGCGCACCCGGCTGCCGTTTAGCCACAGTCGCCCCAGCCGCGCGATGCTCGGCATGACGGCGCTGGTCATCGCGATCGTGCTGGCGATGCCTTACACGCCGCTGGCAAGCGTATTGGGGTTCAAGACGCTGTCGCTGCCTCTGCTGGGTGCAGTGATTGCCATAGCGCTGGTTTTTTTCGCCAGCGCGGAGGCCACCAAACGCTGGTTCTACCGGCATTATTCAACATGATATGGTGTTCTGAGGCGGGGTGATGTAAGGGAACGCGCGAACAACGCCCACGGTCTATTCCTGCAGACGATTCCTTCCAGAAACCGGCCCTCCGCACGCTCAAGATTCAAGACGATCAAGCACACGCCAGGCTTCGTCGGCGGTCGGACCGCCCGCCAACGTCTTCAATTCGCCCCATCCCGAGGTGATGCTGTCACCAATCGGTGACAGCCTGGATTAATGTTGTGACATGCCTGCCGAACGCCTGTAACACCTGCGAACGATGATAGTGATAACGAAAAAGATATATTGAGCGCGGACAGCCGCGTACTGACATACAAATTCCGTCGCGCCCTCCCCCGTTTCACATCCAGGTCGCAGTAACCCAGCAAGGAGGCAGCATCATGAGGGTGTCCAATCGAAATGGAAGTATGGTCTATCCCCAGCAATGGGGAATCGATTTGCAGCCGGTCATGCGCCAGGTCTACACCTGGATGGGGCTGGGCATGCTGCTGTCAACGGTCGTGGCGGCGCTGACGATTGACACATCGCTCATTAATCTGGCTGCCAACCCGGTCATCTTCCTGGTAGCCGTGGTGGCTGAGTTCGGAATGGTCCTGGGGTTGAGCGCTGGCTTCAGACGTGTGTCGTCCGGGACGGCCATGCTGTTGTTTTTCGCCTACGCCGCGCTGAACGGGTTCACACTCTCTATGGTGCTGCTGGCCTTCACCAGTGCGACCGTCATTTCGGCCTTCGCCGCGACAGCCGTATTGTTCGGCGTCATGTCCGTTATTGGGTACACCACTCAGGTTGACCTGACCGGGTTGGGCACCTATCTGATGATGGGCGTCATCGGGTTGGTGATTGCTATGGTGGTTAGCCTGTTCATCAGCAGCGGCCCGCTGAATATGCTGATCAGCATGGTGGGTGTGCTGATCTTCACGGCATTGACGGCCTATGACACGCAGCGCATCGGTCGCATGGCGGCGGAAATCAGCCTGCAGGACGGAGAAGCAACGGCCAAGCTCGGAGTATTTGGCGCGCTCGAACTTTACCTGGATTTCATCAACATGTTCCTGTTCATGCTGCGCCTGATGGGGAACCGGCGGCAATAGTGCGCAACAACCCATAGCGCCCGTGGTGACCTGCGTGGAGATGCCGTGTCCGGCATCTCTCTTTTGGGTTAGAATGGGAGAAATCACCGATGGAAGATCAGACCATGGACAAAAAAGTTAGCATCCTTATTGTAGACGATGAGGCGCTGATTCGAGACAACCTCGCCTCTCTTCTGGAGCGCTCTGGTTTCAACGTAGCAGTAGCTGTCGATGGGCAGGACGCACTTAACAAGCTCGGTCATGTCGGGGCGGATTTGATCGTCCTGGATGTGCTGATGCCGCGCATGGATGGGCGTGAAACGCTGCGGCAGCTCCGGCAAAACCGCAACTGGATCCCTGTGATTCTGCTGACCCAGGTCGGAGATGCAGCCGAAAGGGCCATGGCGCTGGAAGAAGGCGCGGATGACTACCTCAACAAACCATTCGATGCCCATGAACTTATCGCGCGCATCAAATCTGTGCTGCGCCGCATGCAAGTAGGACAACCTCCGCTCACGGCCTCTCAAAAGCTCGGCAGCGGCGAGATGGTGCTGGATCGCTCCGCACGTCGCGTGTTTGTGAGCGACCAAGAGCTGGGCTTCACACCCAAGGCCGTAACCCTGTTGGAATACCTGATGACCCATCCTGACGAATTAATTACACGGGAGCGCCTTCTGGATGCAGTCTGGGGTTGGGATTATCCCGTGGGTGGCCGGGCAGTCGATACGCGCATCGCGGAAATACGCAAGCTGCTGGGCGATGACCCGGCCGAACCGCGCTACATTGAAACCATGCCGGGCCAGGGCTATCGTTTCATCGGAGAGGTTGTGCGGCTCGTATGAAGATCCGATGGGAATGGATAGCCCCATTCGTCCCCACCGTACTTGGCATGATCATTGTCACCGTGCTGGACGCGGTGGGCGTTATCGACTTCGGGTTCTCGAGCTACGATGCTGATACCTTCATTCTGCTTGTCGGACTAATCCTGACGATTATCGCCGTGTCAATCCTGATGTCGCGCGAAGCCGTAAGACAAATGCAGATGGCCAGCCTGCGCGAGGCGCGGCAGACGTACGATGCCGAGCGCAGCCGCTTCTTGCGACGGCTGGATCATGAACTCAAGAATCCCCTGACGGGGATCAAGCTGGCGGTGGCCAATTTGGGCGCGATCGAAGATGCCGAGACACGCGAAAAAATAGGTGATAGCATTCACTTGCAGGTGATGCGGATGAGTCGTATCGTCACCGATCTGCGCAAGATCGCCAATCTGAGCACCCAGCAATTGGAGGTGTCGGCGGTCGATCTAGAAGCGCTGCTCGCGGAAATAATGGCCCAGGCCCATGAAGAAACCGCTGCCAACCAGCGCGACCTGCAACTGAGCCTGCCCGAGCCCCCGCAACATCTCCCGATCGTTATGGGCGATCAGGATCTGCTGTTGGTCGCGATCTACAATTTGCTGAGCAACGCGCTCAAATATACGCACGACGGCGATACCATTGCGTTGTGTGCCCGCGCCGAGAATGACATGGTGATGATTGAAATCCGCGATACGGGCATCGGCATCTCCAGCACCGATCTGCCCTATATCTGGGACGAGCTGTATCGATCGGAACGCGCACGGGATATTCCTGGCAGCGGGATCGGGCTGGCACTGGTCAAACTGATTGTGGAACGCCACGGCGGCCGGATCGACGTAGACAGCCAGATCAATCAGGGAACAACCGTCCGCGTTTACCTGCCTGTCCCCCCTCCACAACCGACCCTGTAACGAGCTTAGTGCAGCCTGTGTCAAATTCGTGACATCACCACCATAACTCTACAACACCCGTCTCCTATAGTGAAGATGTAATCTTTTCACGGAGTAGGAGACACGATCATGGATATCAAACTGAACGCCCCCATCGAATGCCTGGACGAAAATCACTGCGGGCATGTTTCCGGCGTCATCGTAAACCCCGACAACGACGTATTGACGCATCTGGTCGTCAGGACCGGTGACGTTGAGCGCGTCGTGCCTGTCGAACTCATCCGGGAATCTACTCCCGCGGTCGTGGTACTGGCCTGCACCGAAGCCCGTCTCAAGGGACAGCAGAGGCTGGTTGAAACCGAGTATATCCGCTCGACCGTGGATCACTACGACTACGTCCCGTTGGGAGAAACGCACGTCGATCATGTTCCCACCACGTTTTCCGTCGAACACGAGATGATTCCGGTGGGAGAAGAGGAGATCAAGCGCGGTACGGCAGTCTTTGCCAAAGACGGCCGCATTGGGCGCGTCGACGACATCCTGGTTGATCCCGCCAACGGTCACGTCACGCACATTATTCTGCGCGAAGGGCATCTGTGGGGAGCCAAGGAAGTAACCGTCGGCGTCGAGCATATCAAAGCGATTGAGGATGACCGGATCACCCTGAAAGCCAGCAAAGACCAGGTAGAACTGTTCCAGCTTTCGCCGGTCAGCACAGGCCAGTCCCAAATACCTCATTCTGAGATGAACAGTATGGACATTCCCCTGGACGCCCTGGTGCATTGCATCGATGGCGATTTCGGACATACCGTGTGCCTGATCGTCAACCCTGCCAACGACAAGATCACGCATTTTGTCGTCGATGATCATCGATTGAGCGGCGAGCACATCGTGCCCGTGTCCTTCATTACTGGCACCACAGCCCACAGCATCACCGTCAACTGCGACTGTGCCACGCTCGCCACCCAGCCGCCTTTCACCGCCCATGAATACGATCGTTCTGATCCGACGAAGCCGTACCACGGCCACTACTTGTACTGGCCGATGGTGTACCCAGAAGACGGGCTGGTGCTTACGCCAACGCTAGATGAGCGGTACGAATACGAACAGATTCCAGCCGGGGAGTTGGCCGTTCGGCGTGGCATGGCGGTGTACTCGGCGGCTGAAACCAAAGACGGTAAGACGGTCGAACGCACCCATATCGGACAGGTGGAGGCGTTTTTAGCTGACCCCAAGACCGGGCATATCACGCACTTGATTTTGCGTGAGGGCCACCTGTGGGGACAGCGCGACGTCACTATCCCAGTCGGCGCGATTCAGAAGATCGAAACCAATGACGTACAACTCAGCCTGACAACCCAACAGGTTGAAACGCTGCCGTCGGTGCCAGTGAAGCACTGGTCGCTCTTCACGGCGTGAGACAGGGCTCAGGCTTTCGGCGGCGTGCGCCTGACGCATGCCGCCTTCCCCTCTTAAGCAACAACAGGTCGTGGTAGGACCAGGAGGTAACGAAAATGCGGAACGGGTTCCGGCTTGGCCGGGTGTTTGGCATTGAAATCGACATCGATTGGAGCTGGCTGTTCATCTTCTTCCTCATTGCGTGGGACTTAAGCACGGTCTTCGACCAGCTTCACCCAACGTGGGGTGCCAGTGTGGTATGGGGAGGCGCGATCGCAGCCGCGCTGCTGTTCTTTGTATCGGTCGTGCTGCATGAACTCGCCCATTCGCTGGTGGCGCAATCACAAGGGGTGCCAGTGCGCAATATCACCCTATTTCTGTTTGGCGGCGTATCCGACATCCAACGTGAGCCCCCGTCCCCCAGAGCCGAATTCCTGATCACGATTGTCGGCCCGCTCACCAGTTTCGTCATCGGGGTAGTCCTATCTCTGCTGGCCGGGATAAGTGCCAACCCGGTGGACGCCATGACCGGATCAACCAGCTCTATGTCGGGCCTCAGTCTGCTCTCGACCATGCTGCTCTGGTTGGGATCGATCAACCTCCTGCTGGCCGTCTTCAATATGATCCCAGGCTTTCCCCTGGACGGTGGGCGCATTCTGCGCTCGATCCTGTGGGCAATCACGGGTAACCTGCGTCGAGCCACCCAGTGGGCGTCTCAGGTGGGCCAGTTTGTCGCCTGGATGTTCATTGTGACGGGCCTCATGATGGTCTTCGGGTATGACTTCCCGCTGCTCGGCACCGGGCTGGTCAACGGCCTCTGGTTGGCCTTCATTGGCTGGTTCCTCAACAGCGCCGCCCAGCAAAGCTATCGACAGGTCGTTATCCACGACATGCTGCACGGCATACCAGTGCTCCGTCTGATGCGCCTGAACCCGCCGACGGTTTCCTCCAACATCACGATCAGCAGCCTCGTTCACGACCACGTGATGGGCACAGACGACCACGCTTTCCCGGTCGTTGATGCGGGGCAACTCGTGGGCATGGTTACCCTGGAAGACATTCGTAAGGTGCAGCGTGACGCCTGGGATACGCATAACGTTCAACAGATCATGACCCCCTTCAGCAAACTGGTTGTGGCGGCTCCGGATGAAGATGCCGCCGAAGCCCTGGATAAACTCGCGAAGTCGGATGTGCGCCAGTTGCCGGTAGTGCGTGATGGCAAACTCATCGGGTTGCTGCGCCAACGTGACATTCTCAAGTGGCTACATCTGCAATCCGGTGCGCAAACGCAGCAGACCGTGTAACTCCTGTGTCGCCCTGTGAATAAAAGGAATGAAACGCACAATGACCGACACCACGTCTGAATCAGCTATCGTGATCGACGGGCTTGTGAAACGCTACGGCACATCGGATGTACCAGCGGTCGACGGGATTAATCTTGAGGTGCATTGCGGCGAGATCTTCGGGCTGCTTGGCCCGAACGGTGCAGGCAAGACGACGACCATCGGCGTCTGCACGACCCGTGTGGTCGCCACTGCGGGGCGTGTCCGAGTGATCGACATCGATGTGGCTGAGGACCCGGCCCGCGTGAAGCAATTCATCGGAGTCGTGACACAGTACAGCACGTTGGACCGCTCGCTGACTGCCCTCGAAAATCTTGTCTACCACGCGCGCTATTTCGGCGCGGGTCGCCAGCAGGCACGTCGCCGCGCTAAGGATCTGCTGGCCCGTTTCCAACTCGCGGACGCCGCGCAGCGCATGCCGGACCAACTTTCAGGCGGTATGGCCCAGCGCCTCCAGATCGCCCGCGCCATCGGTCATGGCCCGCAAGTACTCTTTCTCGACGAGCCGACCGCCGGGCTGGATCCGCAGAGTCGTCTCGTCCTTTGGGACCTGGTCAAAGAACTCCGTCAGGATGGAACCACGATCCTGCTCACCACGCACAACATGGCAGAAGCAGACGAATTGTGTGATCGGGTGGCGATTATCGATCACGGTCGAATCCTCGTGTGCGATACACCGGAGCGTCTCAAACAGTCGATACGTACAGAAACGGAGATCCATCTCGACCTCCCGGAAGCCGCCCCCGACCTCGTCACAACCTTGGGCGGCCTCCCTGGTGTCGACTCGGTGGTCGCCGTTCCGGACGGCATCCAGATTCTCGCGTCAAGCCGGGATGGTCTGCTGCAACACGTGGTCGAGGCGGCGCGGGGTCACGCGCTGCGCAATGTCTCGATCAAGGAACCGACACTAGAAACGGTCTTCATTGAATTGACAGGGAGGGCACTCCGTGACTGAAACACCCTACACTGCGTCCTACAACCGCACGAGCATCTATGCCCGGGCATTTGCGGGACTGCTCGCCCGCGACACGCGCGTTCTGCGCCGCGAGTTTGTGCCCTTTCTGCTGCGCACCGTGATGAACCCCTTCATGTTCACGTTCATCTTCGCCTATGTATTCCCGAAGATCGGGGAAGGTTTCGGATCGGGGGGCGTATCCGCCGGTTTTGGCACGATTTTAGTACCCGGGCTTGTCGCGGTAGCGATGATCTTCCAGGGCATCGCGGCGGTGGCTCTGCCGCTGGTCAACGAGTTCGGGCGCACCAAGGAGATCGAGGATCGGCTCATGGCGCCACTCCCGGTTGCCGGGGTGGCGCTGGAGAAGATCGCGTTTGGCGCACTGCAAAGCCTCGTGGCCGCCCTGGTCGTGTTCCCCATCGTCACGGTGATCCCGGCGACACCGGTATCAATCAATGTCACGAACTGGCCTCTACTCGTCGTCGTACTTCTGCTCGCAAGCCTGATCTCCGGAGCGTTCGGCCTCGTCATTGGGACGCTCTTCCGTCCGGAACAGGTCCCGCTAATCTTCTCGATCATTGTGGTTCCGATGACGTTTCTCGGTTGTGTCTACTACCCCTGGCAGCTTCTCAAGCCTCTCCCGGGTCTGCGTTACGCCGTCCTACTGAACCCGATCGTCTACATCAGTGAGGGGCTCCGCGCCGCCCTAACGTCGAACGTGCCGCATATGTCTGCCCCAGCCTTCCTGGGGGCTATGGTGTTGATGCTGATCCTGTTGAGTGCAGCCGCGTTCCGGCTGTTCCTACGTCGTGTGACAACCTGATCATAAGGCTAACTTCGAGCAGCAGCGCCGCCGTTTCCTGGTATCCTGTGATGTTCGAAAAGTGACCTGAGTGGTCAGGGATTCCTCAGGTGCCCCACGTTAGCTCTCATCTCCAATTTCCAAGAGTGGCCTCTTGGATCCACCGCGCCTTGTAGCACAGAACCGTCTGATTTGTCCTGAGGAATCAGCGGTTCTCTTGCTGTCTTTGATCCCTTGAATGAAACATCGTGTCATAAGAGCGTCATTGTAGAACCATTCTGAGTTTTGGTGGGCGTGTACTGCCAAGCACAGACAGGTATAAAACGCTTGGTACCTCTCAATTTTATGAATCTATTGGCAGCCCACCTATTTTGGTTTATATGATCTTGTTACGTTTGTTCCTCATCAAGGCCACTCATAGACCACAAAAGGATACAACTTATGTTCAGACGAAAGGTGATTGGGCTTCTGTCGGTGTTTTTGCTGTTTGTTCTAGCCATTGGCGCGATCAACACGTCACATTCGCCGGCCCACGCCCAGGGTATGGCTTCCTGGACCATCATGTTTTACTCTACCGCCGACACCAGCGACATCGAAGCCGGCATGATGTTGGATGTCAACGAAATCGAATATGTTGGCAGCACGCCGGATGTGAATTTCGTCGCGCAGGTGGACCGGTCGAATGAAGATCCATCATGGACGGACGCACGCCGTTTCCTGCTCGAGCAGGACAGCGATCCGAATGTCGTCACGTCCCCGGTGCTTGAATCGCTGGGTGAAGTCGACATGGGCGATCCCAACACGCTCGTAGATTTCGCGCTGTGGGCGGCGGAGAACTTCCCGGCGGAACATTACGCTCTGGTCCTTTCGGATCATGGTGGAGCGTGGACCGGTGAGGGCTGGGATATCACGTCCAACAACGACCAGCTCACAATGGCTGAACTGGATCAGGCATTCAGCCAGATTACGCAGCAGTTAGGGCAGAATTTCGACCTGATCGGTTTTGATGCCTGCCTGATGGCGCAGCTTGATGTCGTCCGGTTGTTGGCACCGTATGCTGACTACGCGGTATTGGCCGAGGAAACTGAGCCCGGCCCCGGATGGGCTTATGACCTCAGCCTTCCTTATCTGATCCAAAATCCGTCGACAAGCGCTGCTGATCTGGGACAGCTCTTTGTCGATGGGTATTACTATTCGTATCACGATGGGGTCTATGCGGGCAGAGAAGACCGCTACGATCTGAACCTGTTCGATCTATCTGGCGCGTCCGCGCTCCAGGTGGCGATGGACAACTTCATCCAGGCCACCGAAGCCAACAGCAGCGACGTGCTGCGGGCTATCGGGGACGCGCGAAACAATACGGTTTTTTTCGGCGGCAGAACACATGACGAGGCAGATGCCATTTCGTCGATCGATCTGGTTCATTTCCTGTCACTGCTCAACGACATTTCTGATGATAGCGCGGTCGACCAGTCTGCCCAGGCGTTGATCGACGCGGTCAACAATATGATTGTCTATCGTCGGGCCAGCGACTCGATGGCCGACGCGCACGGTATGTCGATCTATTTTCCCAGTAACGAGTTGATATACCAGGGCTATGGGTCGAATTATCCGACTGATGTCCCGTACATGAGCGACTGGCAAGGCTTCCTTAGCACGTACTACGGCGAAGCAGTCGCCGCCGCTCCGCCGGGCAGTTTGAGCAGCCAGGATGTCATCTCGATTCAAGGTGTTTTCCCGAGCGATACCGTGAGCATCCACCAACCGCCGGTGATCCTGTTTGACACGAACGGCACCAACATTCTGGAAGTTGACTTTTTTGCCACGCTGCAATTGGATGATGGAACGCAGATCATGCTCGACCAGGCGCCGCTTGAGTCAGCGGAAGTGACCCCAAGCGGTGACTCGATTGTGTCCTTCCCCGACGGCCCGCAGCAGAATCAATTCGTTTGGGGCGCAGAGATGCCGGTCGTCACCGATGGCATGGTAGGTATTCCTGTGCTGCTTCTTAGCGACGCTAATGATCCAAACTCGTGGATCGTCAGTGGCCAGTACATCACACAGGCCGGCGAGACGGTTACGGCATATCTGATCTTTGATACTGAGACGCAAACTGTCAGTGAGGTATGGGGTGTTTCCGACGTCGGAACCGGAACGGCACCTTTCGATATTCAGCCCGAAGTGGGCGATCAGTTTCTGCCGACGTGGCGTTTCTTCGATGCGGACGGCAACTTGCAGCTCATTGCTGCCAGTTCCGACCCGCTCACGTTTGGCAGTGAGCCGTTCAGCTACCACTTTGAACCGGCTATTTCGGGTACCTATCAGTTTACTATCGTCGTGCAGGACATTGCGGGCAACGTCTACGTGGACAACACGACCATCGCAGTGGACAACGAGGGCCTGGACGTCAACTATCGGGGTTACACCGATATTGATTACGGCGTAAGTTTCCTCTACCCCTGGGACTGGCCAGAGCCGGTCTATATCGTGGAGGATGACGGCAGCTCGCAAACGATCATCAGCGACGCCGAAGGAAACATCAATATCTACGTGACTCCCTACGACGTCACCTCTAACGACGAGATTTACAGCGCGGCGCTCGACTACCTGGATTACATCGATAACGTGTCCTATGACGAAGCCAACGTAGAAGACGTGACGATCTGGGGCTATGATGGCGTAATCCTCCCCTATTCGTTCTCTGTGGACGGCGAACCGCACGTGGGCGCGCTCCTGGCGATTTATATCCCCGACCTGGAAACTGGCTTTCTGATCGACCTGGACGCGCTCGAGTTGATGAGCGCCCAGGGCGAGGCCGACTTCAACGTGATGATCGGCAGCCTGAATTTCTTCCAGCCACCCGATACCGGCGGCTAGCAGCACACGGATATACAGAACGCAACCAAAGGCAACAGCACAGTGCCCGGCCGCAAATGGTCGGGCACTGTAGCAAATATGAACTAGAAAGCCCTAGCCAGTTGGCCACGCGAGGGCTGGGCCGTCGTAATTCAATTCTATGTACGCATGGCTGCATGGGAAACCGTGACAGAAATACATCCGTTTCTGCCCCGGTAGAAAAATCGAGCATGAAATCGTGCTGGTCGCCTCATCGTCGGTAGGATGCCTGCAGATCGAAGACAGACGATCGCCGTGGCTCGCCATAAGGGCTTTGGCAAAAGACAAATCGATCGTCCCATGTGCTTGCGTGAGCCGCTGAGCTAAGAAATCGTAACGTTTGCGGCTGTTTCCCCTGACTGCCGCCGCATCCGTATCCACATAACACGGGAGCATCTCGTCACATGTAAAATGATTGGTGTTTACGAGTATATCGGATTCGGCTTCGCGAACAGCGAAATGCCGATTTCCGATTTCGAACAAGGCACTGTCGCTTTGGGCATCCGCCAGGAGAAGGTTGTTGCGCCCCAAACGCGGCGTCGATTTCAGATATTCCAGGGCGGATCGCACTGAATTGTGCTCTTCCAAAATGTGCATGGACAGTGCGAATGTCGGGAGTCCGGGACCGACGTCCGATGACGAGACATGCGTATCGACCAACGCCAATCCAACCTCATTGAAGCCCGCCACAAACACGCCAGGACTCGCGGCGCTGGTCACATACGTGTAGCGGTATCCCTGGTGTGGTTCGGCCCGCACTACCGTCTGCAAAGGCAGGTGCAGCAAGCTGAAATCGCGATTTTTCACCAGAATAGGCCGTCCATCTACGGTTGCCGACCCCGTCGCCACCCAGGTTGAACAACCGTCATCGACCACCTCATGATCCGTTGGTGAGATCGGGCGGGTTGTCAGAAGATCGCGCAAAAACGTCACGAGGTTATAACGTAGGAGTTGATCGTATTCCAGCCCTAACCCATCCGCCAACCCGTGAATCAGCGCCAGCGTTGCCGGATCGTGCACCTCCAGGATCGCTACGGTTTCCCTCACCACCCGTTCGAAGGCTTCATCCGGCTTATCCTTCACCAGTTGTGCGAAACGCGCATCAATCGCCGTTTGGATGGCGGGCAGCAGCGTCTTGACCTGCTGCGCATGCTGGAATCCCATCTGGTAATGGTTTCCACTGACAGCGATCACCCGCGGTGCCAGACTCTGATTCTCAGACATAGAGCCAACAAGCCACGCGGTGCCCCTGCGTCTGAATCTCCGGGGGGTACTCAGTTTCACATTCGGGGCCTTTTTTGGCGAAGCAACGCGGATGAAACGGGCATCCGCTTGGGGGATTAATAGGATTGGGAACTGTGCCCTCCAGGATAATATGTTCTTTTCGAGCGTGTCTATCTACTACAGGAATCGCTGCCAGCAGCGCCCGCGTATACGGATGGAGCGGGTTATCAAAAAGCGCTTGCGTTTCCGCTTCCTCAACGATATGTCCCAGGTACATAACGGCGACCCGATCGCTGATATAGTGGATCACGCTCAAATCGTGGGCGATGAAGAGATACGTGAGATCGAATTCTTCTTGAAGTTCCTCTAGCAAGTTGATGACCTGCGCCTGAATAGACACGTCCAGAGCCGAGACAGGTTCGTCCGCCACGATGAAGCGCGGGCGCACCGCCAGCGCGCGGGCGATACCAATCCGCTGTCGCTGACCGCCCGAAAACTGATGGGGATAGGAATCGGCGTGGCGTTCGCTCAAGCCCACCCGTTTGAGCAGGCGCATAATCTCCAGTTCGCGCTCCTGAGGGCTGGTGATACCGCGCTGGCGCAGCGCAACGCCCAGAATGTCGCGCACCGTCTTGCGCGGGTTGAGTGACGAATAAGGGTTCTGAAAAATGATCTGTGTAAATTGGAAGAACTTCAAATGAAGCAGTTCGACTTCTTCTGGCAGACTGGGCGTGTAGCTGACCTCAGCCGACTCATCCAGGATGATCTGGCTGACCACACCGCCACGCCTGTCGTTTTTTTGCGCGGGAACCGCGATCTTCTTGCCGTCAACAGATTGATCGTGAATAAGCAACTCTCCGCTGGTGGGTTTGTGCAGCTGCGTCATGACACGTCCGAGAGTGGTCTTGCCGCACCCGCTTTCGCCGACCAATCCCACAATCTCGCCGGGAAAGATTTTCAGATCGACTCCATCGACCGCCTTGACAACCTGATCCTTCTGGCCCACCAGAAGCTTCCCCAGAAAACTCGCGTACACGGGGAAATATTTTGTGATGTGGCGGGCTTCGATTAGCGGTTTATCCGTGCGGGTAGGCAAAGCCATCATCGTATCCTCAACAGGCTGCGTTATCCTTCTTGAGATTCGTTTGAGGTCACGTGCATTTGATCATGGTCGTACAAGATACAGCGTGCATAATGTTCAGCGCCTACCTGCAGCAAGGGTAGATCAGCGCCCAGACATCCGGCACTGGCAAACGAACAGCGCGGCGCGAAGGCACAGCCGGGCGGCAGATCTGCCAGATCCGGCACATTGCCGGAAATGGGCTGAAGTTTCTGCTGCTTGGTCGTGATACGCGGTAAGCAGTTCAACAAACCCTGAGTGTACGGATGTTTGGGGTTTTCGATCACTTCATCCACGTGTCCCTGTTCGACCACACTCCCGGCATACATCACCACCAGACCTGTGGCAAAACTCCGCCGCAAGCCCTAGATTATGCGTCACCAGAATAATACTCGTGCCGTGTTCCTTATTGATCTGGCGCATCAAGGTCATAATCTGCGCCTGAATCGTGACATCCAGGGCAGTCGTCGGCTCGTCAGCCAGAATCAGTGAGGGTTGGCAGACCAGCCCAATCGCGATCAACGCGCGCTGCTGCATCCCACCGGAGAACTGATGCGGGAACGCGTCATAGCGCGTTTCCACCGCGGAGATACCCACCTCGCGCATCACGTCCAACACGCGCGCTTTTTCTTTGGCCCGCCGCACACCATCCCGCAGCCGGAACCCGGGCCACCGCTCGCTTCTGATGATACCGTGCAAGCGCATGGCTTCGCGTACCTGTTCGCCCACGGGGAATACGGGATTCAGCGTGCTTAGCGGATCCTGGAAAATCATCGAAATCTCTTTGCCGCGAATAGTGCGCATCGCCGGAACCGGAAGATCCAACAGATTCTGACCCCGAAAGAGAATCTCCCCGCTGACAATGCGCCCCGGTTTGGCGATCAGCCTCAAGATAGACAGCAGCACCGTGCTCTTGCCACAGCCTGATTCGCCGACAATGCCCAGGATCTCGCCGGGTTCAACGCGCAGGTTCACGTCCTTGACCGCCCGCACGACTCCGCGCCGTGTTGGAAAGATGGTATTCAGGTTCTTCAGCTCAAGTAGCGCTTGGCTCACTTTGATCTCTTCCGGTCTATGGCAATGATCGTTCAGTCCGTTTTCAGTCTCGGATCGAGGATGTCGCGCAGCCCTTCGCCGAAAATATTGAGCGAAAGCACCAGCAGCAAAATCGCGACGCCCGGCACCGTGGAAACCCACCAGGCGGTGAGCATCACGTCACGCCCGGACGCGACCATCGAGCCCCAGGCGGGTGTAGGTGGCTGGATGCCCAGCCCCAAAAAGCTCAATGAGGCTTCGGATACGATGAAGAATCCCATTCTCAGAGTACCGATCACAAACACCGACTGGATGATGTTCGGCAGCATCTCGGACAGGATGATCGCTCCATCACTGCGCCCCAAGGCACGCGCGGCTTCGACGTATTCTCTGGTCTTTTCGCTGATGATCTCGCCGCGTACCAACCGGAAGAATTCCACCCAACCCTTGAACGTCAAAGCCAGAATCAGATTCCCGAAACCCGGCCCAATAAACGCCATCATAGCGATCGCAAATATCAGAAACGGGAACGCCATCAGAAGATCGGCGAAACGCGACAGCAGCATATCGATCCTGCCCCGATAGTATCCGGCCACTGCGCCCAGGAATACCCCAACCGACGCCGCGATACCCACCGTGAGTATGCCCACCAGCAGCGACACACGCGCGCCGTACACGATCCGGGTCAGGAGATCACGCCCTTGTGAATCGGTCCCTAACAGGAATTCCGAAGTGCCGCCATCTTCCCAGACGGGCGGCTTAAGACGATTGCGCAGTTTCCCTTGTTCGGGATCGTGTGTCGTGATCTGAGGAGCAAAGATGGCCGAAAGGACGAACAGCAGCACCACAATCCCGCCTATCATCGAAACGGGGTGATGCGCAAATTCCTTCAGGAATTGCACCACGCCACGCCGCCACGCTGCCGCGCGCATCCGCCAGAAATTACCTGGAGGTAATTTTTCGATCGAAGGCGTCAGAGTTTCCATGTTCTCACGCTGGCTTCCTATCACAAGGTAATCTTGGGATTCAAATAGGTATACATCACGTCGACGATCAAGTTCGCGATGACGAAGGTGAAAGCATAGATCATGACTGCGCCTTGAATGAGCGGGAAGTCACGGTTGAATATCGCGCTGACGACCAGCCGTCCCAGGCCGGGCCAGCCAAAGACGGTCTCGACGATCATGTTGCCGCCCAACAAAACACCCACCTGCAACCCAACTACCGTAACCGTCGGTATCAAGGCATTCCGCAGGGCGTGTTTGAGGATGACGACGGACTCAGGCGCACCTTTCGCCCGCGCCAATTGCACATAATCACTGCGCAGGACTTCCAACATGCTCGAACGCAGCACGCGCGCCACTATAGCCGCCACTGAAGCCCCCAACGTGATAGACGGCAGCAGCAGATGGGCAATGCTGTCCTTGAGCGCGGGCCAATTTCCCGTGAGGATGCTGTCCAGCACGTAGAAGCCGGTCACGCTATGCAGATCGACGTCATAGCCTAACCGGCCCTGAACAGGAAGAACTTTGAACCGTACCGAGAATATCAGAATCAGGACGATTCCCAGCCAGAAGCCGGGCATCGAGCTGCCCGTGAACGAGACCGCCATGCTCAGGCGGTCGACCAGGGAATTCTGCCGGACAGCAGAAATGATTCCGATCGGAAAAGCGACGACTAACGCAAAGAACAGTGACCCGGCGGCCAATTCGATGGTCGCGGGCAGATGGTCGAGAATGAGTGTGGTCACTTTCTCGCGTCGCACGTAGGAATAGCCCAGGTCACCGCGTACGGCGTCACCAAGAAAATAGCCCAACTGCACGAGCAGCGGCTTATCCAGGTTAAACTCGTCCCGCAGACTGTCAATTTCCCCCTGGGTTACCACACCCTCCTGCCCCATCATGATGTCGACGGGATCACCGGGAGTGAGCCGGACAAACACAAAAACTATAATCGCCACCCCAAACATGATCGGCAGGGTAAAAAGAACACGTTCTGCAATTTTGACGGCTCTCATAAAAACCTTCGTTCGAATATTAAGAGCAGCAGAACTTCAACCACTATCTCAGCGCCGCAGAAAACCTTGAACACCGCTTTCGGGCGCTGTCTGTGAAGTGGCCGGTGAAGCGTGTCAGGGCGGACTGCCCTGACACGCTTGCTCAATGGTTGTCGCCTAATCGCTCAGATAAACATCGTGAAGATTGATGCGACCATCCGAAGCCGGTTCCCAGTCCTGGATTTTCGCCGAGCTGGCTTCAATCACTTCAGGGAGAATCAGGAAGACGGCAGGCGCTTCGTCGTACACAATTTGCTGCGCTTCATTATAGATGGCCTGGCGTGC
Source organism: uncultured Chloroflexia bacterium (assembly GCA_963826505.1). Taxonomy (GTDB): domain Bacteria; phylum Chloroflexota; class Anaerolineae; order Aggregatilineales; family Aggregatilineaceae; genus CAWGXG01. The sequence continues at coordinate 533,233 of CAWGXG010000006.1, read as the reverse complement.
CGGACCATTGGGTTCGACTTCACCGGCTTTGGTCAGTTCGTCCACGCGGGCGTTGCTGTAGCACATGAAGTTGCCACGACCATAGGGTGTACCTTCGCTGTAGGTGTGCCATTTGGCTTCCCAGTGACCCACCGGATCGAAAGCCGAGTCGCCCCAGTCATCCAGAAAAGCCTGACGAGAACAAGCCAACAATTCAGGCTGCAATACGCTGTATTCCCAATAGCGAATACTGGCATCGACGCCGATCTCGCGATACATGCTGGACAGGGCTTCGGCTAATGACGTCCATGATTGGAGAGTGTCAATCGTGAAGGCGAAGCGTTGCCCGTCTTTGTCAAGCCAGCCGTCCCCATCGCTGTCCGTCCATCCGGCTGCCGCAAAGAGCTCCAGTGCCTTGTCCGGATCATACGGATAGGGTTTCAGGTCCGGGTTGACGGAATTGTTGTAAGGTGACAGCGGACCGGGCAGGCTCACTGAACGTCCACCGTAAACCGCTTCGTTGATGAGATCCTTGTCGATGGCGTAGTTCATCGCCTGGCGAACATTCTGATCCTCAAACAGCGGGTTCGTCACGGTGAGCTGGAGCCACATGGGGTTGGTCCCGGCAGCCGTCTTGACCACGACGCTGGGATCCGATTCCAGGCGCGGAACAAGGTCGGGAGGAACATCTTGAATGATCTGAACTTCACCGGCCAACAGCGCCGCGACACGCGTCGAGGTTTCGGGAATCACGCGGAAGATCACGCGATCGGCTAAGGCTGGTCCCACCTGCCCCAGATCGGGCGCGCCGCCATAGTAATCGTCGAAGCGCTCCATGACCACCTCAGAATCGAGTTGGGCAGAGACAAACTTGAACGGCCCGGTTCCAATGGGATGGGCGATGAAGCCCTCGGTTCCTACGGCTTCGAGATAATGCTTGGGCACGATCTGCTGGTGAACCAGCAGTTGTTCCGCGATGGGCCAAACAGCGTTGAAATGAAAGACGACGGTGTAATCATCAAGCTGTTCGATCAACTCCAGGGGCGCGATCAAGCCCTTACGCGGGGAGGTGTGTGGTTCGGGAAATTCGATGCCGTTTTCCTGGATGATGCGGTTGAAGGTAAAGACCACATCCTCGGCGGTCATCTCGACCCCATCATGGAACAACACACCGTGACGTAACCCCACGGTCAAATCCTTGCCATCGTCCGACCATGTCATAGATTCGGCCAGTTCCAGATGGACGCCGTTACTGGTATCGCGCGTAACCAAACCATCAAACATATTGCGTATCACCGTTTCCGTGATACGGTCGCGGTGATCGGCCGGATCGAGCGTAAGTGGAGCCGCAGAAAGCCCCACCACGATCGTCATCTGGTCTTGCGCTTGAACAACGTTCGGCGTCTTAAGGGTCTGCGCGCCTGTCGCTGCCAACAGGGCGGCCAAGATCATTGTGACCAAGAGCATTCGGCTGAACTGAAAGCGGTGCATTCTTTGTTCCTCCTCGAATAACCTACTTTTTCTTTGGCTTTAGGGAGTGTCCACTTCACACTACTAGCTATGCCGGGCAAGCTCCTTTCTTTACATTTGATACCATACTTTGCGATCAACCGATATTTCATCCGAATTCATGCAGATTGGGATAGGGACTTTTCTGGAAACCCTTACATCATCTAGACCGGCACGGTATCCGCAGACAAACCTTCGCGTTCAAGCGGCAGCAGATTGTTACGCATTACCTGCAGCGCGCGCTCCGGATCGATGCGCCCATACAACCCGCCGATAATGGATACGAGATACGACGCGTCCAACAGAACCTGCCCATTCGGACGCAGCACCTGCCATTCGTCCGGGTTGAAACTTGTCCCTTCTGCGATCAACCCCAGATCGTGCATCAGATCGGGGTCCTCGCTCTTGAATTTGTGATAGATGGTGCCGCCAATCAACAATGTCGTGACCGACTGGTTGAAAAAATTCACGCCATATTGCATGAAATAGGTTTCGGTTTCGTTCACGTAGCCGAGATTGTTCTGCGTCGCGACGGCCATGATTTCGCGCGCTAAGAACGAGCGCGCTGCGTTTTCAATGCGGCTCATAGGCATATCCAACGGATGCGCCGACACCCAGGAAAGGTAGCCGCCTACATCAACCGATACACTGCCGTTGGAGTGGTTGAGAAATTGAGCGAACTGATTTTCGGGGTCAAGCGCCAAATCCTCGAATTTCTCCTGCAAGAAGCGGGCCAGATCGCGCGCCAGGCTGCCGTCTCGAAAACGAGGCAGTTCCTTTACATTCTCGGCGTTATAGCTCAGGCCGTATTTGCCTTCAACACGTCGATAAGCCAGCGGGGTATTGGGCGTCTTGAGGATGGTGCGTTTCAGGATGCGCTTGTTGTCATCACCCGGATAGGCATACAGCGGATTGTCCAACACGTTCGAGTAAAAGTCAGTCGTCGCGCCGCCGATATCCAGCGCCATGATGTTGCCCAGGCCCGGCTGGCTGCCGTAGCCCTTCGCGAGCAGGTTGATCCCTCTGAAGGCCGCGCGCGGCGTGGGGATGAATTTGTCGCTCATGTATTCTTCGACGACGTCAAACCCTTTGCCGCGAATAATGACCGTCTGGAACAACTCGCGGATGGCTTCGTTCACGACCTCGATTCGGAAATGGTGGATTTCTGGCATCACGTTGGCAACAAGCCGGATGTCCACGCCTTTGTCTTTGAAGATGCGCTCGATCTCGTCCCGGCAGTCCTGGTTGCCAGCATAGACGACTGGCACCCCATAATCCGAATACGTCGCGTAGTGAGCATGTTCGGCGAGCATCGTGGCGTTATGAATCTGCGTTTCGGTATCGCCGCCATAATCCACGCCACCGGCGATCAGGATGATCTCCGGCTGATCGGTTTCGTAGATGCTGCGGGCTTGTTCGGCGCTGAGTTTGCCATGATAACTGTTCAGCAGTTTGGCCCCGGCGGTGAGCGCGGCCAGATCGGCGGCAAAACCGCTTTCCTCTTTCACGAGGCTGACCGTGACCATCTTCAAACCACCCTTGGCGCTGGAACAGGGCAATTTGATATCGTACTGGCTCATAGCCTCTTCCAGCGGCTTCCAATCACCGCGTTGTTGGCACGCGTCCAACACGCCCATGCCGTCCGCCAAGCCAATGCGGATATCGTCAGGCGTGGTCGGCACATAGCGCAGATCGAATTTATCCGTAGCCGCGTCGTACAGACCGACCTTGGTGAACGTGCTGCCGAAATCCACCACCAGCACTTTCAGCCGATCCAGGTCCTTCTCTTTGATTCCCAAGCGATACCGCTCACCCAGCACGACCGCCTGATCGATGGGCTCGACTTCATCGGTCATGTAGTTCTCGTCGTCAGCCTGCTGGATGCTGTCATCAAAGTACCAGGGGAAGCGCTCGCGCACTTTGTCCACCCGCTCGAATTCGCTGTTGACCTTGATCCCGTAGACCTCGTCGATCCGACTCATGCCTTCAACGACCTTAGTCCGGCAGGCCCCGGCGAGTTCGTACGTGCGGTCAATCACGGTAATATGCGGGGCCTGGTAAAGGCCAGTTTGCAGGCCCAGGTCCATAGCGTCAGGGCTGATCACGCCGCAAACGCCCGTGCGGTAGTTGTTCTCATCCGCAAACGACAGCAACATCGTTTCGAAATTGCGTTCAGGGTCTTCATCGACCTCTTTGGCCCAATCCCAGAAATTCTCAACGGTGATCGGTCCACCATAGCCACCCAACAGCGCGCCATGCAGGACGTTGTACATCGCGCCTTCTTTCAGCTCCCGCTTGCGCGCCTGCACTTTCGGGTCGGCCCAGATATCCGGCACGTTTCCCTTGATGAAATCCCAGCAGACTTGCTTGGTCAGTTCGCAGGATTCGATGATGTCTTCGGCTTTCGCCTCGTGGTGGGCCTCAGGGAAAGACACCACATGCAAGATATCCGGTTCCATGTAAAGCTGGCTGTAGACCCCAAATGCCAGGTGGCCTTTAGCCTGATAAAGATTGGGCGGAAAGCTCGGCAAACCGGAGCGCGTTTCCTTGATGATGTTGAAGTCATAATGGCGCATGAGCGGCTCGATCAATTCATACGCCGCTTTCATCTTCGCCAGATCGTCCATTGCGCTGATCTCGGGCGGCAGCTCGAACATCATCTGCATAACGTAATTCTTGATGCCCAGCTTGAGCGCGATCAAGCCCACCAGCACATGGTCGGTCACCTGCATATCGTCGGTCGCATAGCGCAAGCCCCATTGGTGCGGATCGTTGACTTCCAGAGGCTTACCGTGCTCGGCCCACCAGCGGATCGTTTCGTAATGCTCCGTGAAGCTGTCTCGAATCGAGATCGGCCCGCGGCCATCCAGCTCGTTGTAATAGAAGATCGGCACGGCTGGAAAGCACGTATTGAGGTGCTCTTCCCATAATTTCGCCAGATTGATCAGTTCGTCCGTCCCCGTATAAATTCGGGTCATAGGATAGTTGCCGCGCTGCGTGGCGGCCTTGAGGCGGACCAGGTCCTCCACCGTACGAATCGGGGCGCCGCCTTGCCCGCGCAGGTATTTGTCGGGGTCTTCTTCCCCGCGGATGAACTTGGCCAGCAGTTCTTGGGAGGGCTGGTCAGGGGCCAACGACACGATTTCCATCGCTGCTGCGTCGGCCAATTTGTGGATCGCGTCGATCGTCGGCTCGATCGTTTCCGCGGCAATGCCGATGTGGGCTCGGATAATGGGCCGATCTTCTTTTTCCCGCACCTGTTTGATACGCTCCACCAGGAAATCCGACCACTCGATTTCGTGCGTTTCTCTGCGAATGGTGCGGCGATGGGCAAAATCATCCAGTTCTTCCATCGTGATGTAGTCATCCGCTACGATTTCAAAGAAGTGCTGGAAGTTATCCCGGCCGTGGTGAGCCGCGCGCACTGCTTCCAGATCAAAATGACGTTCCTCATCAGGAGTAAATTCATCCGGCTCGAGAGGCAGCCCGGTCATCGCTCGCACGACATTGGCCGCCGGACGCAAGCCGCTAAACGCGTAGCGAATGCCACTTGTGCGGGGTTGGAGATCGTACTGTGTAGCCAGTTCTACGAATTCGGTGATGAGTTTGTCGATATGCAGATCACCCAGGCGCATCGACACCCCCACCACTTCGGGACGCGCCTCGCGAATCTTGTTGATGACTTCTGGAATCGGCACAGCCGGGCCCAATTTGACCGATACATAACCCAAATCCTGATCTTCCATCCAATCCGCAAACCCTTCGACACCGAGATTATGGACACAGGCGCCAATCGCCCCGACCATCACGCGTCGTTTTGGTTCTTCGCTTGGGAAATCTTTCGCTTTAGGAGACATTTTTCCTGATCCTCACTTACTCATCCATGTCACACCAGAAAGTTGTTCGAGACTTTGAATCCCATAGATCTGTGGAATGCGTGTGTCTTTGAGATCAGCACCGCAAAGTTGGCTATCAATCAGATAACTTCGCCCCAGGCGCTCCTGGGACCAGCCAACCACCCTATCAAGATTGGGCGTTGTAACGTCTGCCAGTTCGGCAATGGCTTTGAGGACAATCAAGCCATAGGGGACATCCTCGGATAGATAACGAGCGGAGAAATTCACCACAAAGCGCGCGGAGGCGTCATGCGTAGGACGTACGGGTAAGCGCAACCCGGTATAGGCATGGTTGGTCACGAAGGCGTTGCGCAGCGTTGATTTATCTTGAATGTCGTCGGGATATGATCGCAACAGCCATTCATGCAATTCAACAATGTTCTTGCGATCGAGTCGTGGCAGTCGCTCAGCCAAAACATCCGCCACCAATTGAACTTCGTCACTGAGCGCCTGCAGGATTGCTGCCGTTGCGTCGTCGACATTCTGATAGAACAGCGGAATCTCGTCTGGGGAAAACGTGTCATCCTCTTTGCCATGACACAGACCAAACATAATGCCAGGGTGAATGAGCTGTCCGGTATTCGCCATCGACAGGGCCAGGAACGAGCCAACCGGGCTGAAGGCAACCTTCGGAATGAACGCCAACTGTTGGAGCACGGACTCAGCCTGGTGTTGGGGGAAGACCGCGAAATCAACCTTGGCCTTCGTGCCAAGAATTTCCGCCTCTTGCCCGTACGTTTTGATCCGGCAAGCCCAGGGCAGCGTTTGCAGTCCAAAATAGGTCAAGGCTAAGTTCTCGACGTCGAGCATGGCCCGTATCTGGTAATCAAAGCCGCTACGCGCCGGAAACACCCCGATGGAAGTTCTCGGCTTTAGATAATCGGCCATAGCTCGCAGCGTAGCCTCATGCGCAAAAGCAGGCAGCGCGAGCAGTACCAGATCTGCGCCGGGAAAAACATCAGCGGCGGCGGCACTGACACAGCGTGGACGTCCCGTCAGGGTTTGCCCATCCGCGAAAACGGTCACGCAGCCCCGCGCCTCTACCCCGGCCCGCATCCGTTCTGCTTCGTCGCCGAAGGGCGCAAACACATCAACATCCCAGCCGGCTTGTGCCGCCAGAGCGATGAGAATATGTGATGCATTTCCGCCACCGCAAACAGTTAGGGTCGGCATAATTACTCTTCCACCAGATTGCCCTGTTGATGATACAGATCGTCAATACGTTTTAAGGCGCGCATACTCTCTTGTGGCCGTCTGGAAATTATGGTGGCGTTGATCAAATCGATGAGTGAAATCAGTCCCGTTAGCGATCGGCTGTGGGCCGCCCGTTGGGCCGCAACAATAAAAACGTAATCGGACGAACGGGTCAGCGGTGAAACCAGGCTGTCGGTTATCGCAATGATCCGCGCCCCGGCTTCATGCGCATAGCGCGCACCTGCAACGGTGTCTTTTAAATAGCGCCAGATACTGATGACGATGACGGTATCTCTAGGGTTGATCGTCGACATCTCCAGCGTTTGAGTCAGCCCGCCATTGATGATCGCGCGGGCCTGAAACCCAAGCATGGTGAGCGAATGTTGAGCCATCACCGCGGCGGTACTTGATAATCCTCCGCTGAAAATCAGGATACGGTCGGCGTCAACCATCGCATCAACCGCCTGATTAAGCATGTCAAGCGAGACGTTCTGAAGGGTCTGTTCGATATTGCGGATATTGACTTCAGCGATGTTGGCCGAAATATTGCTGGAGAAACTGCCCGCTGATATGCGTTGGGCCAGCTTCTGCGAGGGTGTGTGGTACAGGGGCAACGCCGAACGAATAACCTCCTGTAAATCTGTATAACCGGCGTAACCGAGCGCCCTGGCGAAACGTACCACAGTCGCGGCGCTAACATCAGTGTCTTTGCCGACCGCATTGGCTGATGCATAAGCAACGACATGTTCCTGATCCAGAAAATAACGCGCCAGCCGTTGTTGTTTGGGGGAAAGCTCATCAAACAGCGCAAGAATTTTCTCACGAACCGGAGAAATTTCCTGGTCGGCATCTTGCGGCATGGGTGGCACCCTATTTGTGGAATTGTCGCGCTTTTGATCTTCAAAATATCACAAATCCAGCACTAATGCAATAAGCATTTCATACAAACAGAAAATGAAACGATCATTTTGATCTCGTATTTCAGAGACCATTCTTCGCGTGGATGCAGTCGATCAGAATGATGGATTAATCAAAAGGTTTTCAGAGGGAGTGCCAGGGTTAATGATGGCTCTCCAATGCGATCAGGCCTATCTCAGACACGGTGGTTTGGACGCAAAAAGACGCCAGCGGGATCGAGGTCTTTTGATCCCGCTGGCGTCTGGTAATTTCGCAAGCCTTGCGCGTCAGTCGGCGGAACCCGATTCCCGGAGCGTACGCGATTGCTCAGTGTCGGTCGGCGCGACGGGAGTTGCTGCCCCACCCGGCCACCACGTCCAGCGGCCGAAGAAGCTCGCCAGGGCGGGATCGAGCACGGTTCTTACCACGAAGGTATCGATCAGAATCCCTACGCTCACCGCGAATCCAATTTGAGCCAGGCCCACGATGCTGCCGGTCATCATGGCGCTGAACGTGCCTGCCACAATGATTCCGGCGGAGGTGATGATCGAGCCGGTAGACTGGACGGCATGGTGAATGCCCTCGTGAATGCCATTATGGCGCACTTCTTCCTTCATGCGCCCGAACAGGAAGATGCTGTAGTCGATTCCGAGCGCCACCAGGAATACGAACATGAAGAACGGCACCCACCATGTCAGGTCCTGCGTCCCCCACACCAGCCCGGACGCGATACGTGTGATCCCCAGCGTCGTGCGGTAGCTCAACAGGATTGTGCCGATGAGGTACAGGGGGGCCACCACACTGCGCAGCATGATCATCAAAATAACGAAAATGCCCACTAAGACCAGGGCGATCGTCAAGCGCTGATCCGTGCGCAGGTAATCCCGGATGTTCGCACTCACGACAGAGGATCCCTGGAGAGCGAACGCTTTGCCAACATGATCGATGCTGGCGTTCAAGTGATCGACCGTGTTCAGGGCGGCCGTGCTATACGGCGCGCTGTTGAGCACGATCTCGAAACGCGCGGCGCCAGCTTCAGCATTCAAATAGCTGCCGATGAGCGCGGCGAGGGGTTCCCCGCCCAGCACATTTTCAACGCCGGACGGCAGCTCCGACAACATGATGTGCACATCTGGTGCAGCCTGAGCCAGAGCTGTTAAATCCCCGGCTAGATCAGCGGACAGATTGCCGTTTTGTGCTGCGTCCAGAGCGTTTGTGTAAGCTGGCAGACTGGTGAGTTCAGGCGCTTTCTGGCCGATGAGAGTCAGGTATGACGGCAGATCGGCAGCCAGACCGGCGAACAGGGCTTGCTGTTGTGCGGTGGGAGTGCCGCTGCCCGGCGTCAGAATCTGGGCCAGTGCACCCAACTGGTGATCGAGGCGCGTGCTGCCTGCTGTGTAGACATCGTTTGGTCCTAGCGGTTGGGTGGCACTGCGCACCGTGGCCACGCCGCCGACCGCTTCAAGCTCGTGCGTGAGTTTTTCCGATTGAGCCAGCAAATCACCCCCGTCATAGACGATCACTGCCGTGAGCGGTTGCATTTCACCGGCCCCGATATGTTGCTCCAGCAGACGGAAACCTATGACCGATTCCGTGTTATCGGGCAGGTCGGCCAGAAAATCGTAGGTGACTTTGATCCCGCTGCCGTAGTATGCCAGCGGAGCCATAACGATCACGATAATGACGATGGTCATCAAAGGCCGCGAGCTGGCCCAGCGCGACGTGCGTTTGTAGAGCGCCCCGGTGCTCTGGTGATGGGCGCGTCCCGGCCAGAAGACGCGTTGACCGAGCAACCCGAGGATGGCCGGAGTCAGCGTCAGGCCCGCCAGCAAGCTGACGACTACGCCGACGGCCAGCGTGGGGCCAGTGGTATTGAATAGGCCAAGCTGGGCGAACGACATAGCCACGAAACCCGTTACCACGGTTCCGGCGCTGCTCGATATGGACTCACCCACGCGGTGAACCGTGTTGCGCACCGACAGGTGCACGTCGTCGTTATCAGCCATTTCTTCGCGGTAGCGGCTGATGAGGAACAGGCAGTAGTCTGTCCCCGCCCCGTACATCACTACGATCAGCAGCATGGTCGCTGTATCCGATACCGTAAAGACGTATTTCGCCAGCCAGGCGACGATGCTGCGCGCGATCATGAAGGCCAGCGTGACCACAAACAACGGAATAAGCGGGCTGACCGGAGACCGGTAGATCAGCAGCAGGATCAGGACGACGAGCGCCAATGTAACGAAGATGGTGCGATCGACGCTTTTGGTGATGGTAGCGTTGTACTCGTAACCGATGGCTACTTCGCCTGTGCGATAAGCGCTCAAACTTGTTGGAACGCTGTCCAACTGTGCACCGATGGCATTATACACAGCAGTGCGTTGATCAAGATCGGTCGTGTTTAGGTTAACGACCACCATGCCAATCTGCCCATCGGCGGAAATCAGCGTGCTGGCCGCTTCAGGGTTCAGTGTAGGCGATAGGACGCTTTGGATATGGTCGGGGGCGTCAGGGCCGACCAGCCATGAGCTGATCTGGGTGATAAACGCCATATTTTCGGGCGCGCTGATCTGGTGCCCTGTTCCAGCGTCAAAAACAAGCACCAGGCTGCCCTGGGGAGTTTGAGTAGGGAAGTACTGTTGTACGAGCTTCTGCGCGACCAACGAAGAGGCGTCTTTGGGTAGGAAATCGCTCTGGTCGTTACTGGTAACATCGCTCAGGTTAGGCGCCACCAACGTGATCACAATAGCTGCCGCCACCCATCCAATCAGCAGCGGCAGACGATAGCGGTCAACGAAACGTCCAATGGTTGCAAACATGACAGGGCATTCCTTACATGGTATGATGTGAAGTAGAAGCGTGACTTACCGTTGCGATCCTGGCAGATGGGGCGGTAAGACGCGTGGCTGGGGGTTGCTCATACGAGCAGCCCTGTTTTTTCGGGGAACGCTGCAGCGATCCTGGCAAGATGGTACAGCGGCCCCTAGACATCATGCGCTGGGTTTGTCGGAATCATCCCTCAATGCCGTTCAATCTCCTTGGCTACGCAGCCGTTGTTTCGTAGTTAACTTCGATGCTATTGAACAGCACAGAAGTACACATTTGGGCCATATCAGCGGGGGAATAGGTGTTGGGATGTTGAACCCACCAGCACAAGAGCTGGTGCACAACCCCAACAATCGCGTTTGCCAAAATCCGCGGTGGAACTGGGGCATTGGCGATGTAGGTGCATTTCGCTTCCATATTTTCTTCCCAGGCGCGTACCATGAATTCTCGTGTCAGCGCCTGCAGTCGGAAGGACCCGCCTGTCCCAAAAATGATTTGCATCAGATCCGGATTTTTCTCTGCATAATCAAAGATAATCTCGGTGATACGCAGGAAATCGGTACGGAATGAGGCCAAACCACCGATGTGGTGCTCCTCAGCTTCCACGCGCGTCCGCAGTTCCTGGAATCCGCGCAGAGCCAGCGCTTCGATAAGGGCCTCTTTATCCGTAAAGTGTAAGTAAAACGTGCGTTTGCTTACGTTCGCGGCCTCCGTGATGTCGAGCACAGAGGCTTCCTCATACCCTTTTTGGCTGAGGACTTGCTCCGCTGCATCGAGCAAGCGGCGCTAAGTCTCAAGACGTCGTTGCTCCCGACGATCGATCACCATACTCCTCCTTGTATCCACTAGGGATATTAATGCACATTCAGTATATCAATGCACAAATCGTATATTCAATTATGTGGATTGTCAAGAGGTTAATTGAGGAGTGAGCCAATACAGCCTGGGCGCTAGATAACGCCGCTAAGCAGAGGCGGCACCCTATGGCTGCAACACCCGATCATGTGATTGTCTGTTGAAAAAGATGAAATAGGGAACAACCCCAGTCCGAAATAGTGGGCAGTGAGAAAAGGCACTAAACTCTAGACAAAGGGCAAGGAAAAGGATAATCGATGCGCGCCAATCCTGCGCTATCAACTTCAATCAGAGAGCAGAGAGACGCTCCAATATATTGCATACAACATGTTGATCATGCTAAAATGCGGGTACACTTCGGCAATAGCGGATCCCTGCGAATATTATCCTGCGCTTTGCAGAAAGAGGAAATTAGATGAAGAAGATAATTAATGATCCCGATCTGTTCGTACAAGAGATGCTGGAGGGGTTGCTCAAAGCACATCCCGATCAATTGACCTTTGCCGCCGATAACCCCCATTCCATCGTGCGTGCCGGTGCCCCTGTCCAGGGCAAAGTCGCGCTGGCAACTGGCGGCGGTTCCGGCCACCTGCCGGTGTTTTTGGGTTACGTCGGCAAGGGGTTGTTGGATGGCTGCGCGGTCGGAGATGTTTTCGCCTCCCCCAGCTCGGAAACCATGCTTGAGGTCGTCCAACGTATTCACGGCGGAAAGGGCGTCCTCTTTATCTACGGCAACTACGGTGGTGACGTGATGAATTTCGATATGGCGGCGGAGTTGGCCGACATGGACGGCATTACAGTCCATACCGTACTGGTGCGGGATGATGTGGCTTCGGCCCCGCCGGAAGAAGCCGACCGTCGACGCGGTGTGGCAGGGATGGTGTTCGCATTCAAAATTGCCGGGGCAAAAGCAGATCTGGGCGGCTCACTAGACGAAGTGGAAGCCGTCACGCGCCACGCGCTCGACAACATCCGCACTATGGGCGTAGCGCTTTCGCCATGTACCGTGCCCGCTGCCGGTCGCCCGACGTTCACAATCGACGACGATGAAATGGAAATCGGCATGGGCATTCATGGCGAACCGGGGATAAAACGCGAAAAGCTCCAGACGGCAGACGAGATCGCCGAACGCATGACGCATGCAATCCTGGCTGACATGCCGCTTCAATCCGGCGACCGGGTCGCGGTGATGGTCAACGGCCTCGGCGCTACTCCGCCCGAAGAGCTTTATATCCTTTACCGGAAAACGCATGGCCTGTTGGTGGAAAGCGGCGTCACGATTCACAGGGCGTATGTGGGTGAATTTGCCACCAGTATGGAGATGGCAGGCGCGTCGCTGACCCTCTTCCGCCTGGATGACGAGTTGGCCGATCTGCTCGATCATCCAGCCCAATCTCCGTTCTTCGTCCAGCCGTAGGAGGGCAGCGATCATGGCGACAGTTGAAGCAGCGCAAATCGTAGCGGCGATTGAGCGCGCGGCCAATCAGATGATCGCGCTGCGCGACACGCTCAACCGCCTGGATGCGGCGCTCGGTGACGGCGACACCGGCATCTCCGCGTCAAAGTGCGGGGCTGGCATCAAGGAATACTTGGGTAACAGCCAACCCGAGGGCAATTTGGGAAAATATCTCATTGGGTTGGGCATGGCAGTCAACCGCGCGGCATCGAGCAGCCTGGGCACGCTTATCGCCACCGCCTTGATGCGCGCGGGCAAAGAAGCCCAGGGCCTCACGAGCCTGGACGAGTCCACTATCGCCCGTATGCTGACCGCAGCGGATGTGGGCATTCAGGAGCGCGGTAAAGCGAAACCGGGAGACAAAACTATTGTCGACGCCCTTCATCCGGCCGCCGAGGCGTTTAGCGCCGCCATTCAAACAGATGCCAGCCTCAAAGACGCCGCTCAACAGATGCTCGACGCCGCCCGCCACGGTCGCGATTCGGTCATCGCCAGCCGGAGCAAGATTGGACGAGCCGCCTGGGTCGGTGAGCGCACTGAAAATCAACCCGATCCCGGTACGGTTTTGGTGGTTGCGATCATTGAAGCCGTGTTAGAAACAGAGTATAGCGAGCCCGGTTCCACCATAGCACCGGACGACGAATAAAGGAAAACCACATGGTCTTTACGCGAACATTGGGACGCAGCGGTATCGAAGTCAGCGGTTTGGGTCTGGGGTGTTGGGCGATTGGAGGGCCATTCCTTTCGCCGGACGGAACGCCCGTTGGTTGGGGCGACATCGACGACGCGCAGTCCATTCGGGCCATCCACCGTGCGCTAGACTTGGGCGTCACGTTCTGGGACACAGCCAATGTCTACGGTACCGGGCACAGCGAACGCGTGTTAGGGATTGCCCTGGAAGGGCGGCGCGACAAAGTCGTCATCGCGACGAAGTTTGGGCGCATCTTTCGGGATGGCGCGGGCCAGTTTACGGGAACGGACCTCAGCCCTGCCCATATACGGAAGTCCTGCGAATACTCCCTGGTGCGGCTGGCCACCGATTACATCGATCTCTACCAGCTCCATATAGGAGACGCCAGCCTGGATCAGGCCGTTGAAATCCGCGAAACCTTAGAGGATCTGGCGCAAGAAGGCAAAATTCGCTTTTACGCGTGGAGCACGGACGATCCCGAACGAGCCCGCCTTTTTGCGCAAGGGTCACACTGCACGGCGGTGCAATTCCAGCTCAACCTGTTTGAACGCAACGATGCCATGGTCGCGCTGTTGGCGGAACATGACCTGGCGGGTGTTATTCGGGGGCCGCTGGCCAGAGGGCTCTTAACCGGGAAATTTGACGCAAACTCGAAGCTTCCCGATAACGACGTACGCCGCGATTGGGACTTCAAACAGGGTGCGCAAGCCAAACAGATCGCCGGGCTCGACAAGCTGCGCGCAGTACTCACCCAGGATGGACGGAGTCTGGCGCAGGCTGCGTTGGGATGGTTGTGGGCCCATTCGGATCGGGCCATCCCTATTCCTGGCTTTAAATCCATCCGGCAAGTCGAAGACAACGCCGGAGCACTAAAATTCGGCCCGCTCACCCAACAACAAATGAAAGACATCGACGCGCTTCTGAGCATATGACACCGTACCTTACCTCAATCCAGCGCTCAAAACTCTGGATTGGGGTAGGTTTCGTCTCAGGTCGCCTTACGTCAGGGTTGAAAGCGTATCGAGGCGCACTTCTTCTATATGCTCCTGCAGCGTATTGAGCGCCTCCGGCAGTTGTTGATTTCTCAGATGGGTTGCCACTTCCTGGTGACGATCGATCGCCCGCCGAGTCTGTGGTCCGAGGTATGTTCTGGTTCGGAACAACTCCGCTTGATTGCGTACGATCTCGAATACATCCATAAGCCGCTGGTTATCCGCCAGACGAGCAAAGATGAGGTGGAACTCGCGATCGTATTCGAGAAACGTCCCAAAGGGGATCTCACCTTGCTGGGCCTCGTGGTCCGACAATTGTTGCTCATTTTCATCGAGCATTGCCAAGAGTTGGTCGTAGTGCTTCGCATAAGCCAGCGCGCACGCCAATCGCTCGACCGCGATCCGCAGTTCGGTCACTTCGTCAATGTCGCGGGCCGTCGGTGTGAGGACGTAACTACCCTTATTGGGGCGTATTTCGACCAATCTCTCGTGGGCCAGGCGTTCAACCGCCTTGACCACTGGGGACCGGCTCACGCCGAAGTCTTCAGCAATCTGGGCAACATCCAACTGCTCCCCCCAAGGAAGGATGTTGTTGAGGATGTCATCCTTTATACGAGTGTAACACTCATCGGTCAACGAAACGTAGGTGATTTTTCCTCGCGATGCGGAAGTTGTGCTCATTTTAGTGTACCCGATGATTCTATCTGATCGTTGTTTGTGCGCGCATTATAGCACAATCAATCGTAACATTCAACATATTGCATTCCGGATACAATAAGCTGCAAAGATTTTCATTGTTCATGCAGCATGTTGGATCGAAGATGTGGTGGCGATCGTTACGGTGATCCGGTCAATTTGATCGGACTCTTTGCGCAAGAGTGCCCACCCCGGGCTCACCGCCGGAGCGGAAAAGGACCAGGACGAGGATACGTGACCCTTGCGCGCGTTAGGCGATGGCGCTTGATGGGGCGACCGCTCAGCTTGCCCAAGGCATGGCTCTGGCGGTTGCGAGTCCCCCGTTCACTGGTAACGCAGAATGTCACTCACCGTTTTGCGTGAAGCCGCTAACGACGGCCACAGGCTGGCTACCCCCGCGATCAGCACTACACCGGCCAGTCCGATCGCCAGCACCATCGGCGGAAAGACATAGGTCACGTAGTCGAAAGGCAGCACTTGATTGAGGCCGTAGCCCAGCCCATAACTCAGCGGCACGGCGGCAATCCAGGCGGCCACGCCCACCAGGACACCCTCCACCAGAAACTGGCTCATGATCGTCCACGATCCCGCGCCGACCGAGCGCATCACGCCGATCTCGCGCTGGCGTTCGTAGACGGCCATTGAAAGCACAGCCAGCAACCCAATCGCGCCGACGGCAGCCATCACAGCCGACATCGTGTTAAACATGATGCCAAACACGTTGATACTCTGCGCGCCGTTATCCTGCGTCTTGATCTGGTTGACCAGAGTCGCCTGTATGCTGTTGGCATTGAGAATGGCGGCCAGCCGATCCATCTGCCGGTCCACCGCGTTGATGCCTGGATCACCCTTCAGGTTGACGAAGAAATAGCCCGCCAACGGCTGACCTGCCGCGTCCGTGTAGCCCGTGAGCGTCGCCAGCGCGCGCCAATCCATATACACCTGGTCAAATGGGTAATCCTGCACGCCGATGATCGCATAGTCCGCGCTGCGATCGCCGTAGCTGAAATGCAACGTATCGCCCACACTATTGCCTAGGCTGCTGGCGATAGTGCGTGAGATGATCACCCCCTGCTGGTTCGGATCATTCTGCCAGCCCGTGCCTGCAATCAACGCGAAATTCAGGGGCGGGTTTGCCGGGTCTATTCCCAACACTTGCGCCTGATTCGAACCCTCGTTGAAAGTATCGCTGCTTTCATAACCGGCTAACCCGACCGCCACTGTTCCACCGGGATAGACGGCCTCCGCTTCCGGCATGTTGTCCAGGATCAGATGGGTGAGAGTCGCGGTGTCTTGCGCTTGCAACGGCGCGACGCCAATTTCGAAATTAGTTGAGTTGTAAATGCTGTCGATCACATCGCGCAGCGAGGTTACTTCCGCCGTCGTGCCCATAAACGCTGCGACCGCGAAGGTCAGCGCCAGCCCGGTGAGCACCAGCCGGCCTTTTTTCTGCCACAGGTTGCTCAAGGCATGAATGATCGTGCGAGGGAAGGGCAGACGGCCGATCAGCCGGCTTATTCGGCTCTTCCCCCAGTTCGAGCTAATGCCCAGATCCGTGATAGCCTGCAAGATCGTTACCCGTGTACCGTTCAGCACCGGGAGAAACGCTGCGAGAACCGGGACGAGCAGCCCCATAATGACACCCACCCCAATGCCCACCGCTGACAGGTGGATGCCATTAATGTAGGTGAAGGCGTAGGTCGCCAGCGACTCGGCCATCCAGCCTGCGATGGGGATGGCAATCAACACGCCTAACAAGGTACCAATGACGCCGTAAATCAGGGCGATACCTGCGTAAACGACCAGCATATCCCAGAATGTCGCGCCCAGTGACTTCATCACGCCGATCTGTTTTTTCTGTTCGAGAACGATCGTGTTGATGACGTTCGTCACCAGGAAGCCGGACACCACCATCGCAATCGCGCCCAGCGCCGCGAACACGTTCGTCACCTGGCTGACCACATCCAACAGAAAGTTGCTATCAGGATCGTCATAAAAATTGGAGATGGCCACATAAGGTGTATCCGCCGCCAGGAGTGCCGATAGCGCCTCGGCCCCTTCTTTGGCAGCGTTGAGGCTGGTATAACGCAGGTGAATCGCCGTCAAACCGGGAAACCCGACAATCTGCTGGGCGTCGGCATAATTGGCATAGACGGCGTCCTCCGGCGGAATCTGGTCACCAAGTGCCGGGGAAATCGTGAAATAGGGGTGCAGCACCAACCCCACCACCGTCCAGGCGGGGACCAGATCGGACGAGTTGCCTAACGGGCGAAAAGCTAACTGATCCCCTACCCCGATCCCATGCGCGTCGGCAAACCGCTGTTCGACGGCGATTTCGTTCACGCCAGGATTGGGATAACGCCCCTGGGTAACACGCGCTATCGGCTCCAGATTCACCTGACCGAACGGCTCGGTGAAGGCAACTATGAAACCGTCGGAATATTCAGCCCGGTTTTCTGCACCAGCTTTCTGCCAGTAAACTGGATACACCGCCTGCCCCTCGACATCGACCACGTTCGGCAACTGGCGAATGTGGTCGAAATAGACCAGGTTGTCATCTAGTGTAATGGTCCCACCGGGCGCCACTACATACACATGGTTATGCGATATTTGTTCGGATTTCAGGTCGGCTTTGAGCTGGCGCGTGATGAGATCGGACAAACTCACCATAACCGTGACGCCGAACACACCCACCAGGATGCTCAATACAACCAGCACCGTACGCCCTTTGCGCGAGAGAATATCGCGCAAGATCTTGCGAGAGCGGGTCCTCAGCATAGATAAACCTCAATCTCCAGGGGAACAAACAAAAAAAGAACTCAGTGTCTCCAACTGACTATACGTTTTAGCCAGAGTCGTGTTGCAGAGGGGCGTCAGGTAGAGACGAAGAGTCCGCGCACACGACGTATCGGCCCGGTCATTTGGGGACGCGCGACAAACAACTGAAATCGAATCATCTCCTTTCTTGACGACCCGATCATTTGTACTCGTTTCAGGGTAGAATAGCGTTCAGATTAGCGGGACGAACAAGCTACAAGCGTGCCGATTCGCGCGTGAAGAGCCTTCTCGTTACTGCTCAACAGAACCCAATCAGTTTGCAAACATAGAGGGGACATTACGATGACTGGACTCTTTTCACCGCTCGCCATCAAGAACTTCACCTTGCGCAATCGGATTGTTTTGCCCCCTATGGCAAACAATCTATCTGATGGCAGCGGGGCAGTCACACAGGCTCACATCCAACATTACGTGCGGCGGGCAGCGGCCGGTGTCGGCATGGTCATCGTGGAGCACGCTTATGTGCGGGTGGACGGTCGAGTCAACCAAAACCAACTAGGCATCCATCACGATGAGCTGATTCCAGGTCTCAGCCAATTGGCCAGAGAAATCAAAGCCACTGGCGCAGTAGTGGGCATCCAGATCACCCACGGCGGCGGCAAGGCGACCGACGCCACGGCCGGTACTCAGCCACTGGCGCCTTCGACGTTAATGATACCGGGCGGGCACGAGCCCGCGATTGCGCTGACACAAGACCAGATGCGCCAGATTCGAGATGCGTTCGTCGCGGCTGCACAGCGCGCGTTGGACGCCGGATTTGACTTCGTCGAGATTCATGGCGCGCACGGTTATCTGTTGGGCCAGTTTCTATCCCCGCTCACCAACCAACGCGCTGACCATTATGGCTCCAACGCGGAAGGCCGTCTCCGTTTTCCGCTAGAAATAGTCACAGCCGTTCGGGAAATTGTTGACGACAAACATCTCCTACTCTATCGACTGGGTGCCAACGACTACATGGCGGGCGGCCTCACAGCAGAAGGCGGCCAGCGCGCTGCGCAAGCGTTGGTTGCTGCCGGTGTAGATCTACTGGATATTTCCGGGGGCCTGTGCGGTGCACAGCCGCCTGACTGGGACAAGCAAAGCCAGGGCTATTTCGTGCCGATGGCGGCCGCTATCCGCTCTGTGACAGGTGTTCCAGTCGTTGTGGCCGGAGGCATTACCGATCCAGGTTCCGCTGATCGTTTCATTCAAGAGCATCAAGTTGATTTGGTCGCGATAGGGCGCGCGATGCTGACTAACCCGGACTGGGCTTCTGACGCCAAAGCCGTGTTAACTAACAAGGAGTGAGGCTGCCATGACGGACTTGTTTCCTAAGGATCCAAAGAAGATACGAGCACGGATCCGCAGCTACGAACGTGCGCTGCGCAAAGAGTACGAAACATACGGTGATTATGGCGACGGCTATGGCAAGCGTTACCTGCTCGGACCTCTCTATCTGCTCATGGATGACCTGGAAGGCGCGCTCAAGTCATATGCCTGGTTTGAGCAGAATTTTCCCGATGACAGCGACTATCCCATGAACGCCCTCTGTTGGAGTCTGGCGCTCTATCGTTCGGGCGATTTGGGAGCTGCCAAGCGAAAACTGCGTGAGACCATGCTGCTGAATCTGTATCTCATTCCGTATCTGCTGGGCATTGAGCAGGCTGAGATCGACATGTGGCATGGCACGAATCTCGCCTGGAAGGAGCATCTCGAGACCATTCCGCCAGAGATTTTCAGTCTTTGGGACGACAACGCCCGGCAGTGGGTGCGCGACACATATCTCGCGGACGATATGCGCCGGGTCCGCGAGCGTTATATCGAGATTCATCGCCAGCTTCAAGACGAAACCGAGTACAAGAAACGCGTGCAGCTGGTCGATGAAGCCTTCAAGCTGAGAGACATGGATTAAGGCGATACGATTGAGCCGTCTCGCGATACGCTTGTCGTCGTGAAGAACCTTTTGTTGTGCGCTGCTTCGGTCGTCCCCGTGGCGATCTCAAACGCGCTTTGACAAGCAATATGCGCTGCCGAATTACCAACCAGAACCTCAATGCGGCCCGGCTCGATCACGTAACACATGTCGCGGTTGTAGAATGCCAGCACACTCACCGGCAGCTCAAACGTGACCGTTTTGCGCTCGCCAGGAGCCAAGGGCACGCGCCGGAACCCTTTGAGCTCCATCACCGGGCGCGTGACGCTTGATATCGTGTCACGAATGTAAAGCTGCACCACCTCGTCACCTGAGCGCTGGCCAACATTGGCGACATCCACATGGATCGTCACCGTGTCATCCGCTTGCACGGTGTCCTGCTCGATTCGAAGATTGTCGATTTCGAACTGCGTATAGCTCAAGCCAAACCCAAACGGGTAAAGCGGATAAACACTGGTATCGACATAATGCTCTTTCCAGTGCGACCGGTTACCAGACGGCTTGTGATTGTAGAACAGCGGGATCTGGCCAACATCACGCGGGAATGTGACCGGCAGTTTGCCGCCGGGGTTCGTGTCACCGAACAACACATCGGCGACCGCGTTCGCCCCTTCTTCACCCGGCAGCCACGCTTCAACGATCGCCGGTATGTGCTCGGCGGCCCAGGTGATGGTCATCGGGCGGCCATTGACCAGGACCAACACGACCGGCGTTCCAGTAGCGGCCACCGCGCGCAGCAAATCCTCCTGCACTCCAGGGAGATTCAAGTTAGCGCGATCGCGCGATTCGCCGCATGTGCAGTCATCGGTCAGGCCAGATTTGTCACCCAATACCAGGATCGCCACGTCGGACTGTTTCGCCAATTCAACCGCCTCCGCGAACCCATCGATTGACTCGCTCAGCACCTCGCAGCCCTTAGCGTAGCGGACAACCGCATGCGGCAGTTTTTCGCGGACGGCATCGAAAACCGTGTTCATCTCGACCGGGCGATCCACCGCATGCACTTCGTCGGAGTCGCGGCACCAAACACGTCAAACCCATGCCGTTCGAGCAGCGTTTCGATGTGCGCGGGATACGAGTAATCGCCCATCAGGTTACGCACGGAGTTGGCATTCGGACCAATGACGGCAATCCTGGCCGTGTCCTTACTCAACGGCAACATAGCACTCTCATTCTTGAGCAACACAATACTTTTGCGCGCCAACTCACGTGCCAGTTGGCGCTGATCAGGCGTATCAAAAACTTGGATCATACGATCTGCATCGATGTAAGGTTGTTCGAACAGACCCAGTCGGAACTTCAAGGCCAGCACACGACGCACCGCCGCATCAACGGACGCCACATCGATCTCTCCTGATTCCAGCCCGGCTTTGAGCGGATCGCCAAAGCAATCCGTAGCAGGCAATTCAACTTCGATTCCGGCCTCAAGCGCCAGCCCGGCTGCCGCCGTCTTTCCGTCAACTACTTTGTGATAGCCGCACAGCATATCCACCGCGAAGTAGTCGGACACAATCAGCCCGTCGAAACCGATCTGTTCGCGCAGCAGATGGCGCAGGATCTTCACCGAGCCACCGACCGGCACGCCGTCCATCTCGTGGTAGGCGTTCATGATTGACCCAAGACCAACTTCACACACTGCCGCTTCAAACGGACGCACGAAGACTTCTCGTAGCTCGCGCTCCGGGACGGAGACCGGGCCCCAATTGCGCCCTCCCTCGCCCATGCCATAGCCCACAAAGTGTTTTCCCGTCGCGATGATACCGTCCGCAAACGAGGTGCCCTGAAGACCCTTGATATACGCCGAGCCGAGCCGCCCCACCAGGTAGGGATCCTCACCAAAGGTTTCCTCGATGCGGCCCCAACGCGGATCGCGCGTGACATCGAGCACGGGGGCAAGCGCCTGATGCCCGCCCGCCGCGCGTACCTGCAAGCGAATCACTTCGCCCATCGCCTCGGTGATTTCCGCGTCCCAGGTACTGGCCACGCCAATCGCCTGAGGAAAGAGCGTTGCCCCGTTCGCCATATACCCGCTGCAACACTCCTCATGTACCATGACGGGAATGCCCAGCCGCGTGTTGTTCATCAGGAATCTCTGAATTGCATTCGCCAACGCCGCCGTTTGGGTAGGGGGCAAGTTGGTCGCACCGCCGATGCGCGTGACCTGTCCCATACCGTACCGCAATCGATCCTGAGCGCGCGTTTCTGAATAAGATGCACCTTCCATCAGTTCAAATGCCCACAGGCTGCCAAGTTGTGCCAGCTTTTCATCGACCGTCATGCGGGCCAGCAGATCCTCAACGCGCACATCCACCGGCTGGGTCGCATCTTTATAGGGTGCCCCGTTCAGAGTCGTGTCGATCATCAAAGTACTCCTGTAAATTTCGGACTTTTGCTGTTTTCAAGTCGCGTGTAGGTCTCGCAAAACGTCATACGAGATTTTCTAAGTTTGCTTGACACCTGTCGAGAATCATTATAAACTGATCTTGACAACGTTTGCAAGGTGATCATCGATTTTCCTATTCCATCGTTACCAATTCCTTGCGCAGTGCAGGGATCTTTAGGCTCACTGGCGAAGAAATGTGCGAACACGCACGGGTGCGCGTTCGTTTTTTGAGACAAATTTCTGCAAACGTTTTCAAGATGGACACGACATGACTGGTCACGACAAACTCGGAAACGTCACCATCATCGATGTCGCACACGAGGCAGGCGTCTCGTATTCGACCGTTTCGCGAGTGATCAATAACTATGTGCATGTCAAACCCGAAACGCGTGAAAAAGTGCTCGGCGCGATGACGCGCCTGGGCTACGTCGTCAACCAGCAGGCGCGCAGTCTGCGCGGCGGCCGATCGCAGGTTGTGGGGCTGCTGGTCCCTGATGTGGGCAATAGCTATGTGGGTGACGTAATTCGCGGTGTCGACGCCGAACTCGCCGCCAATCGATACGATCTCATGCTGTACACCACGCACCGCCAGAAAACAAAGGAATCGATCTACGTCGCCACGATCACACGCGGGTTAGCGGATGGTTTGCTGCTCTTGCTGCCGACGAACGTGGAAGGCTATATGAACTCGCTGCAACAGCAGCAGATTCCCCACGTGTTGATCGACTATCAGGCAGTTGATCACAAATACACGTCCACAGTGCAGTGCACTAACTTCGAGGGCGCTTACGAAGCCACCAGCTACCTGATCGATCTGGGCCACCGCCGCATCGCGTATATCATCGGGTTGCAGGAAATGCAGTGCTCGGTGGATCGTCTGGCAGGGTATCGGACCGCCTTAGAAGATCACGGCATCGAATACGACATGGAGTTGGTACACGCCGGCGATTTTTTCCGTCCTGAAGGGTATGAAGCCGCACGCCGGTTTCTGGCGCTCAACCAGCCGCCGACTGCCATCTTCGCCGCCAATGATCTATCGGCTTTCGGCGTGATGGAGGCCGTGAGAAACTGCGGGCTGAGCATGCCGGACCAGATTTCGCTCATAGGGTTTGATGACGTTCTGGAGGCCCAACAGGTCCATCCCAGCTTGACGACGGTGCGTCAACCGCTGGAAGAGATGGGGCGCGTGGCGGCTCGCATCTTGCTTAAGCGGTTGAACAATCCTGACCTGCCCGGCGAACGCGTGGAGCTGCTCACTGAGTTAGTTATTCGTAACTCGTGCGCCCCACCCCGTGTCATGAATTGAGCTTTTGTGGGTATTCCTCTAGCGCGCTTGTGCTGGAGATACAAAACCTTAGCCTATTATGCAAGGAGCGTGTAGATGAAGATTTTACGCGGTATTCTCATACTTGCCCTGGTATTGGGCGTTGTGGGCGCGGCCGGCCTGAAGTCCTCCTCGGCGCAGGACAAGGTCACCATCAGCTGGTGGCATATTCAAACTCAAGCGCAAGGTGGTGAACTCTGGGATGCGGTCGCGGCCGAGTTCGAGGCCATGCATCCAAACGTCACCGTCGAAGTCACCTACCTGGAGAACGAAGCGTTCAAAAGCCAGTTGGTGACCGTGATGCAAGCCGAAGAACCGCCAGATCTGTTCCAGAGCTGGGGTGGCGGCGTGCTATGGAACTATGCCGACGCCGGTTTGGTGCGTGACATTTCAGCCGAATTGAAGGGCGAATGGTACGATTCGTTCGGAATGCCCGCAGCGGTCGAAATGTTCGGGCAAAATGGCGAATACTATGGCGTTCCCTGGGACTGGGGCGCGGTCGGCATTTTCTATAACAAGGCCCTGTTTGCTCAGGCGGGCCTCGATCCCGACAATCCTCCTACAACCTGGGCAGACTTCCTGGTCGCCGTGCAGGCCCTCAAAGACGCTGGCATCACCCCGATCGCATTGGGTGAAGGCGATCTGTGGCCGGGCCACTTCTGGTTCGTTTATCTCGCTCTCCGCATGGGTGGCGCCGACGCTTTCTTGAATGCCTACAATCGCACAGGATCGTTTGCGGATGAACCGTTTGTCCAGGCCGGCGAAAAACTGCTCGAGCTGACGGCCCTGGATCCGTTCCAGGAAGGCTTCATGAGCAACGGTTATAACGACGAAGCTGGCCTGATGGGCGACGCCAAGGCCGCGATGGAGCTCATGGGACAATGGGCCCCCGGTTCGGAGGTCGACAACAGCGAGCAGGGCGGCATCGGTGACGATCTGGGCTTCTTCCCATTCCCGATGGTCGAAGGCGGCATGGGCAATCCCACGGACGTCCTGGGCGGTGGCAACGGCTTCGTCGTTGGCAAGAACGCCCCCGATGAGACGATCGACCTGTTGAAGTACATCACAAGCAAAGACGTTCAAGAGCGCGCCACGTTCGCTGTGCCAGTGGTTGCGGCTGCGACGGAACGTCTGGCTGACGATCCTATCATGAGCAAGATTCTTGAAATGCGTGACAATGCGAATTACGCTCAGTTGTACTACGACCAGTTCCTGCCGCCAGCGATTGCGCAGGCCGTATTGGACTCGGTCCAGGGCTTATTCGGTGGTGATCTTTCGCCTGAAGAAGCCGCCAGCTATATCGAAGACGAAGCATCTCTTGAGCTTGACTAAATAGGTCCGAAGGTGTGGAGATACAACCTTTCTCGGGTGTATGGATCTCCACACCTTCTTTCCATCTTTCTAAGTTAACACAATTGGCATTTTAAGGACCTCTCCATGTCAGCCAAAAGCAATACACTCCCCCAATCATGGATCGCAACACAACAAGATCGAATGCGCCGCAATTTCGACAAAATGGTCCTGATTCCGCTGTTCGTCGTGCCCGGTATGGTGTTGTTTATCACCTTCGTGCTGCTGCCGGTCGTGCAATCGGCACGCTACAGTCTGTACGACTGGGACGGATTCGGGACGCTGAGCAGTGAAAACTATGTCGCGTTCGGCAATTACCAGAAGTTGTTCGGTCAGGACAACTTCATGATTGCACTGGGCAATAGCACCAGGCTGATGTTCCTGTCGCTGGGAGTTCAACTGCCCATTGCGATGGCCCTAGCCATATTGGTGGGACGTGGTGATCTGCCCGGGCGCGCCGTCTTCCGGGGGGTGTTATTTATACCTTACGTGTTCTCGGAGGTGATCTCCGCGATTATCTGGCAATTTGTTCTACGCGGTAATGCTCAGGGGCCGGCCAATCTGACCTTAAATGCTGTGATTCCGGGTTTCGAGAGCATTGATTGGCTGGGCAACAAAGACTACGTAATGTTTGCGGTGTTTGCGGTGCTGACCTGGAAATACTTCGGGTTTTACATGATCCTCTATATGGCCGGGCTCCAGGGCGTGCCAAAAGATCTTGAAGAGGCGGCGCGTGTCGATGGCGCAAGCTGGTGGCAGGTGATCGGTCGCATTACGCTGCCCCTGATGGGGAACACCATCCGCCTGACGGTATTTCTCTCCGTTTTGGGGTCATTTCAGCAATTTGTCGTGGTGCAAGTGCTCACACGCGGAGGCAATCCCTTTAACCATGGTCACGTGATCACGACCTACTTGTACAAATTCGGATTCAAACGATTCGATATGGGGTACGGTAGCGCCGTGGCCGTCATACTATTCTTGATCTGTTTGATTTTCTCCATTGGCTACCAGCGCATTGTGATGGCGCGCGACTATCAGGATATTTAGCGACAGCGGAGAGGGACATTCATCATGCATGCAGAACAAACGGTTTCACGCCCCTTGACAAAGCGCTACACCAATTGGAACAAGAGATACACGCTGGTTCTGAAGTACGCAGTTTTGATCATCTTGAGCTTTGTCATCACCGGGCCAGTGCTGACGGCAATTTTGGGCGGCATGCGCACCAATGGCGAATTCATTGCCCGGCCCCTGGATTTTCCGCGCCACGGCATTCAGTGGGAACAGTACACGAGTATTTTGAAGTCAAGCGCCTTTTGGACTGCCACCCAAAACAGCATATTGATTACGGTGGGTGCCGCCTCGATTAACATTGTGCTGTCAAGCATGATGGCGTTTGTCTTCAGCCGCGTCAAGTTTGCGGGGCGCAATATCCTTTTCAATATCATCTCATTTGGGCTGCTGTTTCCGCTGGTCGTCGCTATCCTGCCGCTGTTCATTCAACTGCGAAGTCTGGGAATGCTCAATTCTCTATGGGGCATCATACTCCCCATGGCCGCGTTTGGATTGCCCGCCAGCGTCGTCATTTTGCGCGGATTCTTCATGGCGATCCCCAAAGAGCTTGAAGACGCGGCGTACATTGACGGGGCCACTGTCTTCGGCTTCTTCTGGCATATTTTGCTGCCAATCTCGCGACCTGCGCTTTCGGCGGTGATTACGCTGAACATTGTCGCCGCATGGAACGAATACTTCCTGCCGCTGTTGGTGGTCGGGCCGTCCGAGAAGAAATGGCCGCTGCCCCTGGGCGTGATGCAGTATCAGGGACAGTATGGAACTGATTGGGCCCGCGTGATGGCCTACGTCACTATCCTGATCATTCCGGCGGTGGTTTTCTATCTCTTTACCGAGAAACTGATCGTTACGGGTCTCACCGGTGGTGAGTTGAAGGGTTGAGTTCCGTTCCGTTCTTCCTTTGATAATTGACACAACTTAGTGAGTCTCAAAACATGCACAAAGCCTTGTTAGTCACTTCTACGCTCATGCTGGTCGTACCGCTGATTGCCGCTGTGATTCCTGTCCGGGCCCAGAGCGACAATCCCCCCGCCCCTGTCCCGCCGGACACCGGTGCTTTCTTCAGCGGCGAGTATCGTAATATGCTCAAGGAATGGGGCAAATCCGACGAAGAAATCCAGGCGCGCATTGACAAGGTCTGGAATCAGTTGTTCTACGGCAACGACTACACTGAGCGCGTGTACTACCCTGTCGATGGGGATATGGCCTATGTACTGGACACAGGCAACGACGATGTGCGCACAGAGGGTCAGTCCTACGGCATGATGATTGCGGTTCAACTTGATAAACAAGAAGAGTTTGACCGCATCTGGAAGTGGACCAAAACCTTTATGTATAACGAGGATGGTGCCTACAAGGGCTATTTTGCGTGGCACTGTAACCCCGATGGCTCGAAGATCGACGAAAATCCCGCCTCGGATGGAGAAACCTGGTTTGCGACGGCGCTGTTCTTTGCCGCGGGTCGCTGGGGCAACGGTGAAGGGATTTTCGACTACGAGACAGAAGCCAACGCGATCTTGCATACCATGCTGCACACGGAAGACGATCCGCTAGCCTTCGCAATCAACATGTTCAATGCCGAAACGAAACAGGTGGTGTTCGTGCCATCCAAGAATTGTGATGGGCGTTTCACCGATCCCTCTTATCAGGTGCCTCACTACTACGAACTGTGGGCGCGCTGGGCACAAGAAGACAACGCATTTTGGGCCGAGGCAGCCGCAGCGAGCCGCGAGTTTTTCAAAACGGCGGCGGACCCCGAAACCGGCTTAATGCCCAATTACGCGACTTTCAAGGGGGAGCCACAATATTCCGGGGATTACGGGCAGTTCTTTTATTCCGACGCGTGGCGCGTGCCAATGAATGTCGCGGTCGATTACGCCTGGTTCGCTGCCGATCCCTGGCAAATCGGCCAGACCAACCGGTGGCAGGCCTTCTTTTATTCACAGGGCATCAACACCTATTCGGACAAATGGCGCATCGACGGCAGTGAGTCCCTGAGTCCCTGGCATTCAGAGGGGTTGGTCGCCACTAACGCCGTCGCGGGTCTCGCAGCAACCGAACCGGTTGCCTGGGACTTCATCGAGGCATTCTGGAACACACCGCTTCCCACGGGACAGTACCGTTACTACAGCGGGTTGCTCTACATGATGAGTTTGCTACACTTGAGCGGTGAGTTTCGGATATACGCCCCAATGTAGGCGAGACCCTGCCCCCACCGATCCGACTATTGCGCAGCACCTGCGGGCCGTTGGGCACATCGCCAACAGGTGATTGAGATCCGCCCATGACCTCAGAACAAGGGATGCCCCGGCTGGAAACTGACCGTCTGAGTATCCGGCCCTTCGCCCTCAACGACCTGGACGCTATCCACACGATCCTGAGCCAGGCCTTTGGCGAGGAAGCGCTGGACCAGCGGCGCGAATGGCTTGAGTGGACCATCCGCAATTACAGCGCTCTGGCGAAACTCTATCAGCCACCCTACGGCGACCGCGCGATCGTATTGAAGGCATCGCAGGCAGTGGTGGGCGTCGTCGGGCTTGTTCCGGCACTTGGCCCTTTTGACACCCTGCCTTTCTTCCGTGAGCGGACAACCACGTCCTCAACGGGGTTGTTTACCGCGGAGATGGGACTCTTTTGGGCATTGGGGGCGCAGCACCAAGGACACGGCTACGCCACCGAGGCGGCGCGGACACTCATCACCTACGTTTTCGAAACACTCCACATGCAGCGGATCGTAGCCACAACTGAGTACGACAACCTACGCTCGACCAGGGTCATGCAACGTCTGGGTATGCGCATCGAGCATAATCCCAACCCCACGCCAGAATGGTTCCAGGTCGTCGGCATTCTCGAAAACGAGTGGCCAGGATAGACAGTTCGGTTTCTTCCTCCAATTTCCCGTTATCGTGCCTCCCCGACGTCACTTAGGCGAACTTTCGGCCACTGCGGGACGCGTTCCCGACCTCACTGGGCATTCTTCCCGGAACGAATTAGGTTTCTAATCTCATGACATTGGGATACCTCCGACTATAAGCTGTTGCTTAATGACATGAGATGAGAAGTGAGCTGCAAGAAGGATACACACAATGTTACTCAAGGCAGAAGGTATCCATAAGCGATTCAAGCATGTGCAGGTCTTGCGCGGCGCAGACCTGCAGGTCGAACGGGGTGAGGTCGTCGGATTGGTGGGCGAAAACGGCTCGGGCAAAAGTACTCTGTTGCAGATCATCGTAGGTCTGCTGCCGTCCGATCAGGGCAGCGTGCGGATGAACCGCAAGTACGGCTACTGCCCCCAGGAACCACTGGTCTTCGATGGGCTGACGATGGACGAAAACATCACCTACTTCGGGGCAGGTTATGGGTTGTCTCGCCAACAGGCGATGAAGCGCGGGTACGACCTCATGGAACGGCTCAACTGCCGCCAGTTCAGCGGCAGCCTGGCCGGAACGCTCAGCGGCGGAACGCGGCAAAAACTCAACCTTATTCTGGCACTACTCACCGATCCCGATATTCTGCTCCTGGATGAGCCCTACCAGGGCTTCGACTACGAGTCCTATCTGGACTTTTGGGAATTAGCCGGAGAGATGGCCAGGCTGGGGCGGTCCACTGTGGTAGTCAGCCACCTGGTTTATGACCAGAGCCACCTTTCCCAACTGTACCGTCTGGAAGGAGGCAAAGTCATCCATGCGTAACACTAAACTCCTGACCTCTATGCGTATGCAAGCCTTGGAATACCGCCAGCGCTGGCTCCTGCTATTGATCGTGCTGATCATGCCCGCTGTTCTGTTTATGGCGAACTATTACAGCGTACCCGCAGGAAGCCAGGAACCTTTAGAGGTTCCCACACACGGCGGTTCGGTCACAATCTATGTCGACGCCAGGGAAACATGGCCCATGACGATCGGTATTATGGGTGTCACCTGGGGAGTCTCGACCGTCGCATTTTTCGGCGTCGTCGGCAATCTACGCAAAGACCGGCGGTTGCTGGTGTGCGGCTACCGCGCCTGGCAGATACTGCTCGCCCGCTTGGGGCTTTTGATGGGGCTAGCCGTGCCGCTGGCCCTGATCGGAATGCTGCCCTATACCGTGATCTCATCGTCCCAGCATCCGGCTATCGTGTGGCTATCCTGTTTTCTGGCCGCTTTGATTGCGGCGGGTTTCGGCCTCCTGGTCGGCATCCTCATACCCCGCCCCATGGAAGGGCTGTTGATGGTCATCCTGGGAACAGGCGTGGGCATGTCGCTGGGAGGAGACGCTGCCAGATACTTCTTTCTATACCCTGCCATGCAATTACTCTGGATGGGCCGTCTGTCGCCTGATCCGTGGCCCTGGTCCTATCTCGCGCAAAGTTTGCTGGTGGGAGCAGTGTTCGCGGCCCTGGCCCTGGCGATCTGGTGGTGGCGCACCCGGCTACCCCGACGCGTGCCTGCCGGGTAAAACGGGCCGATCGGAATGGCTATAAGGAGTGAACACAGTGATCAACGTAGAGGAAAGCATCATCAATAGTCCGATAGAGGAGGTCTTTGCATTCGTCGCTGATCAGCGGAACGCGCCCGGTGTCAGCAAGGGTTGTTGGAAGTACGGCGCACCACTGACAGGCCGCTCGGCATCGGCACCCGACACATGGCTGTGCGCAAATTCATGGGTAGGAAAATGGAGTTGAGCAACGAGTACGTAGCGATGAGCCCAACAGGAAAATCACCTTCAAAGCGGATTTCAGGTCCCGCACACTTCGAAGTATCGCGTTAACCGAGTCAGCGGGAAAGGGCACCCAACTCACCTGTCAAATGGAAATGCGGCAGGACGGTCTGTTTGGTTTGGCCGATCCGCTGGTTACCAGAAGTCTCCGGCGGGAGTTCAAAGCCAACTTTCGTACTGTGAAGGCGCTGCTCGAAAGCCAGACTGAGCGAGTTACGTCGTAGGAAATGATCATAACAATCGTGCCACTAGGCACAAACAAACACACAAGGAGGATTTCATCATGACAACCGCACAAAACAAAGCATTGGTTCGGGAATTTGTCGACCTGATCAATGCCCAAGATTTGAACACAGCCTTAACCCTGTTCAGCCCCAATTTTGTCGACCACACTCCCCCGGCGGGGGGATTCCCACCCGGCCTTGAAGGCGTCTACGCATTTTTCACCATGCAGTTCGCCGCCTTCCCCGATGCGCGCATAACTTCGCAGGATATGATTGCCGAAGGCGACAAAGTGGTTCATCGGATGAGCGGAGAGGGCACGCACCAGGGCGAGTTTATGGGCGTTCCGCCTACCGGCCGACGTATTACCTGGTCGTTCATTGACATCTGGCGTATTGCCGACGGTCAATTGGCCGAACATTGGGTTGAGGCCGATATTATGGGGGTGATGCAGCAGCTTGGCGTGTTACCGCCACCGCCGGTACGTTGAACCGGCGTTCTCATTGCCTGTCAGATAACCAGGGAGACTGGAACAGGAATATGGGGACTAAATCGCAGCGGAGTGCATTGATGCTCTTCATCGCTGTGGCTGTGGTCGTCGGACTAGTACTCCTGGCCGTGTGCTACGGCCAGGACTTTTCCAGTCCTTCGATAGCTGCCAGCCTGTTAATCGAAGGCTCAGCGGTATTCGGTGTGGGCGGCATGCTGTACACGGGCCGGGCCATCTGGCAGTGGCCCGTCGGGCAAACCGCGCGCTATCTGGTCTGGGAACGCGGCGTCGTCATAGTGGCTCTCATGACTAACGTTCTCGGACTGGTGCTGCTGGAAGATCTGCTGCGTAGTGCCGGAGACTCTGGCATCGCGCACGTCAGCATGATCGCCTTCTTGTTTGGTGCGGTAATTATCGTGAGTGCCGAAACGGCGTTTCTTGGGACGCGCGATTGGAATTATCCGCAGGTGATATTTTATGTTGTCGTGGCGTTCCTGGCTCAGGCCGGGTTCGGAGTGGCCCTGATCCGGACCGATCTCGTAGCGGGTTGGGTGGGCTGGGCCGCCATCGTGTGGAACCTGGGATGGCTCATCGCGCTGCCCATCGTCAGCCCGCGCGACCTCTACTACCCTGTGCTACACCATGTCGCCCCGCTGTTCATTGGGATCGCCTTGCTGGTGAAGGGTTAAGTCACGCCCATTGACGCTAAGCTCTGACGGGAGGCCCGCATACCCCGTTTCAAAAACACCTGCACCTTTACCTTAGCCATCAGACTTGCGGGGGAAACCGAACCGTGATGTTACTTCCTGCTCCGTACGTGCTGGTCACCGCGATGGAACCGCCGTGCATCTCGACGATTTCCTTGGTGGTTGCCAGTCCCAGCCCGGTACCACTTGAAAAGTACCCGCGCGCATCAGCAGGCCGGATTGGCCGACCAGGCGCGGTGGGATTGTCCGTCCGGGCACGGGTGCGGCCATGTATTGCATCTGGCTGGCGCGAGGGCACGAGAACAGGCGCGAACCCGCCGTCGGCGCGACCGCCGATGGACGCAAAGTGGGCACTCCCTTCAGCGCCAATCTTGCCCCTTCACCCGGTCTGCGCGTGCCTGGGCCGATCAGCGTCGTCCGGACCTTCAGCAAGCGCGACTACCAGCGCATCGTCAATGGCGGGCCGATCACCATTGAATTGTCATCCAGCGTTTTCGGTGATCCGGGCGCGATCCACAAAGTGGCGATGCGGGTGCGCACTTTTGCCCAGTTGGGATGCCAGCAACTTCAGGTCAACAGCCTGAGCGCTGAAACTCTGCGTGAAGCACAGCTTCAACCAGAACTACACCAGGATCTGATCGTACGCCTCTGGGGCTGGAGCGGCTATTTCTGCAAGCTGTCGCCGGAATACCAGGCGCATGTAATTCAACGCCGTCTTTACGCGTCTGTCTGACATTCACAGCGAGTTTCATACCCCCGTCTGCCCGATTCCCCCACCTTTTCGAGGGAATCGGCTTATGGGCCGCCAGCACATCCCCTCACATGTCGCTGGCTGATTTCATCTGCGATTCAGGTTGGGGCTTTGGCTCCCCACAATACGGGCAAGCGTCCAAGGAGTCATCGAAATAGAGCGAGCAATTGACGCAAAGGATGGCTTCGTAGTCGCCCCGCCCTTTATCGTAGTTTGGGCTGTCCAGGCGGTTGCCCATGTCATCATAGAAGCGCGTATAGTGGCTCAAAGGCACATCGTTGAGATCAGTCGTCGCCCGTAACATGGTAATGTAGTCGTCCACGATCTGCTTCACGACCCGCGCGGTCTCTGCCGGGTCATCCCCACGTTTTTCACCGTCTCGCTGGACTTGCACAATGTGCTCGGTGACAGCCACCCATTTCGGATTGAGCGGATCAAACACGTACGGGTCGCTCGCGCTGTAGCCATCGCGGGGCAGCACGTCCAGGATGCCATTCGCAATCGTGAGCGCGAGCGTGCGCTCGTAGGACACCGGATCATTAAACGCGCGATAGTACATGTCTGTTTCGCGGACCTTTTGCTCAAAGATGGCGGTCACATATTCCTGATAATTCCGGAACGCCGATTTCGACACATCCCCGTTGGCCAAGGCATCAGCCGTATCGTTGGCCGCCATATAAGCTGTACCGGTGCCGTAATTGAGTCCAAGAGAGAAAAACGGGTTGATAAATATCGCGGCATCCCCAACCGCACACCAGCCATCGCCTGCCACACGATCGGTATCATGCAGCATATCCATGAATGCGAAATGAGCGCGATTCTTCCCTTCGTAGGGCGCTTCAATGATTTCGAAATGATCCAGAACCCACCGGATGGCCGGATACTGGTTTACCCAATGGTTGAAGCGCTCTTCGATGCTCATTCCATCGACATCACGATCGGTGCGAATCGTGAAGCCGATGCTGAAGATGCTTTCATACCTCGCATCGAACTGCTCGGCCAGTGCTTCACGGGGAAGCAAGTCGGCATCGTTCTCATTGGGTTGATCCAGCAGATATTGGATCATCGCTTCCAGTTTATCTTGAGGCGTGTTTTCCCAAGAGATTAGGCTGATGAACCACAACCAACCTTCCCGGAAGCAGATATGACGTGTCGCTGGATATTCCCAAAAATCGATGGGGACTTTCTTCTTCGGGCGAAAATAGGCGAAATAGGAATTGTAGCTGAACGTCTGGAGGTTTTCGGGCGCTTTGCGATACACGTTAAAATGTCGCGGCAAGACACTGGCGGCCCCCGACGCATCACAGACCACCTTCGCACGCACGGTGAACTCGTTGCCGTCTGCGTCTACACACAGGAGTTGCTTGACCTCGTCGTTCAGTTGGCTGTTGCGCACGCGGACCTGTACGCCATTGAGGATGCGAAGACCTTCATTCTTTCGCATCAAATACTGTAACGCGGTTTCCAATACACGTCGTTCAACCTGGTAGGTTTCTTCGATATCAACAATGTCGAAATGTCCATCCAGCGTATCCGTGTCCGCCTGGGTATAGAACCAACGCAGCCCCGCTTTGTTACCAAACAACCGGCGCATCACGGGGAGCGTCAGACCCATAGCGGTAAACGCACGCACGGTAGTCGAGAGCGTGCTTTCACCGATTTTGTGTACAGGATGATCGCGACGATCGATAAGCACCACATTGGTTTCCGGGCGGAAACGCTTGACCCACATGCCATAGAACATACCCAACGGTCCGCTGCCGATGACGGCCACGTCCACATCCAGATCATTGGGCCGTGTCTCAAAGGCCGCATACAACAGGTCGTGAATTTGCTGCGTGACGTTCCGGAAATCGGACGCGACTTGTTGGCCCAATGCCCGTTGGAACGCCAGGGCCGTGTGTGCGCTATCGCCAACTAAGTCTTGATAGCTGTCTCGATTGAGGGACGCGACGACCACCTCGCCCTGCGCGCGGCAGGTAGCCGTGCGCGGTTCGTCATCAATCAGCGCCAGCAAACCGAAAAAGTCGCCTGCCGTCAGTGTTTCAACGATTTGTTCCTGACCTGCGACAAACAATGTGACGGCGACCGTACCTTCAATCACCAGGAAAACGGTATCACCTACTTCGCCTTCCCGAATAAACACATGGCCGTCACTGTGTTTTGACAGTGACATCACGGAGGCGAGCTCATTCAGCTCGTCGTTGGAGAGATTCTCAAAATGCGGATTTTGCTGGAGGACGTCGAAGAGGCTCATCTTTGTTCAGCTTCCAGTTATCAAGGTCGATTGGGCATTCATCAAGGCTTGGGTATCCTGTGAACGCGACTGTTTCAGTTCCTTCAAGGTTTCGTCGGCGGCATGAATTCGCTGGGCAACCAGCCGACTCAGTTCGCGCAAAAAAACGCTGGCCGCGTGGGGATGCGCCGCCCAGAATTGTTTCAGGCTCTCCACATCCAGATGCAGCGCAATGCAGCCCAACTCGCTGCGAACGGTTGCCGTTGTCTTGCCAGGGCTGAGCAAGGAGATTTCACCCAGCAGAGTGCCCTGCTCAATGGTGGCGACTTTGTATTCGCCAGCCGGAGACTGCATGATTACATCCAATTCACCTTCCCACACAAAATACAATGAGTCTGTGATTGTGCCCTCAATAATGAGCAACTCAGAGGCCTCTACGTACTGGATTTT
Source organism: uncultured Chloroflexia bacterium (assembly GCA_963826505.1). Taxonomy (GTDB): domain Bacteria; phylum Chloroflexota; class Anaerolineae; order Aggregatilineales; family Aggregatilineaceae; genus CAWGXG01. Next base: position 497,813 of record CAWGXG010000006.1, on the reverse strand, counting down.
GAGCAGATCAATTAACGCCTTAAGCTCATCGGGTTCCAGTGCCGAGCCAATCTGTGGAAAGCGTTTTTTGAATTCGCGCAGGGTCAGGTTAATCATGACAATCTCTCAGTCGTGTAATGGATTGATAATAGATTATATATATGCTTGGAGTGCATTGAACAATGATTCGGGGCGGTGTGGCTCGCACTCACGGGAGGACCGGGGAGCCAGGTTACGGGTAGTTTGGATCGGGCAAGCGGAGTCAAAGGGCTGAATGACGAATGCTGCAACTATGGAACATCGGCGAGATCACATCGCACAGAAGGCTAACCTCTGGCTTCGATCACGGCGCGAAGTCAAACTCACAAACAGCATCAATCACCCGGCGCTGATCGGATTCCGTCAGGCAGTTGTAAAACGGCAATCGTAACAACCGGTCGCTGACATCTTCAGTCACCGGACATTGTCCGGGTTTGCCGCCGAACCGTTGCCCCATATCAGAAAGATGCAGCGGCAAATAGTGAAATACAGCCAGTATGTCGTGCTGCTTCAAGTGTGAGATGAGCGCCTGACGCGCTTCCAAGGAGGGCATCAAGAGGTAGAACATGTGATACGACTGGTCGCAGTGATCTGGAATGATCGGGAGGCGAACGTCCTGCCGCGTCGCCCAGTCCTGCAAGGTTTCCCAATACCGCTTCCAGATCATCTGCCGTTTGGCCTGGATCGCCTCGCGCGCTTCGAACTGAGCGTACAAAAACGCAGCTAACAGGTCCGACGGCAGATAACTTGAGCCGATATCCACCCAGGTGTATTTGTCCACCTGCCCGCGGAAGAACCGGCTGCGATTGGTCCCCTTTTCGCGAATGATTTCGGCGCGTTCTGCATAACTCATATCGTTGATCAGCAGAGCGCCCCCTTCCCCGCACTGAAAGTTCTTGGTTTCATGGAAACTTTGAGTCGCCATGCACCCAAAGGTTCCCAGGAATTTGCCCTTATATTTTCCAAACAGCCCGTGGGCATTGTCTTCGACGATAGCGATGCCATGCTGGTCAGCGACCGCCTGTATCGCGTCCATTTCGCAGCCAACGCCTGCATAATGAACAGGCAGTATTGCCCTGGTGCGCGGCGTGATCAACGCCTCGAGCTGGGTCTCGTCCATATTGAGTGTGTCGGGGCGGATGTCGATGAACACCGGGCGCGCACCCCGCAACACGAACGCGTTGATTGTCGAGACAAATGTAAAATCGGGGACGATCACTTCATCGCCCGGCTGAATAGCCAGAATCAGGGCTGCCATCTCCAGCGCATGGGTACAGGACGTAGTGAGCAACACCTTGGGCACACCGAGCGCTTGCTCAAGATAGGTGTGGCATTGTCGGGTGAAGGTACCGTCGCCAGAGATGTGTCCCTTAGCGATCGCCTGTAGGATATAGTCTTGCTCGTTGCCCTCAAGACAGGGGCGGTTGAAGGGTATATTATGCTGTGCTGTAGTGGTCATGTTGCCTAATGTCCAAGGGTGTGCGTGATAATTGGTCAGAACATCTGCCGCGCACTTGCGGTCTTCGCCCACCAGTTGTAACTCGGTCAGGAATAATGCGCCATCGCCTGTCAATGCGACCGCGCCCACATCGAGTTTGGCTTCGATCACACGCCCGACAAACGGATGATCCTCAAACGTGCGTTGAGCGCTCCATATAATCAGTTTCCGACCCAAGAATGTGGTGAAGGCGCCCGAATAGGGCACGGTTGTCGTGCGGATCAAATTGTAGATATCTGCGGCGGAAGCCGATCAGGCGATCAAGTTGTCTTCTGGAACTCGCTTGCAGGTATATGTAGCCTGCGTACGATCTTGTGGTGTGTGCGGTGCCTGCCCCTTCAATAGCGCAGGCAGATTGCGTTCGAGCAGGACCAGATATATCTCGGTAACGCGATCGAGAACCGTGGCGATGGTATCGTCCGCGCCAATCGGGACGCGCTCTTGATTGACAATCGCCCCCGAATCTACGTCGTCAGCCATTTCCAACAAACTCACGCCGGTCTGCGATGCCCCATTGATCATGGCCCACACCGTCGGAGCGAATCCCCGATATTCTGCCAGCAGCGAGTCATGAAACACAAAGCTTCCGAGGGTTGCGCCCTGGAAAACACTGCGGGGAATCAGATAGTGCCAACTCACCACGAACATGAGATCGACCCCCGCCGGGTAGCGCACAGCAATACCACATGCATCACTCACGCTCCCTCTTCCTGCCTGGGATTGCGTGTTTGTTGAATGGTATAGGAAGGCCGATCCATCATGCGGAAATGCATCCGAGCTAGATATTCTCCGATAATGCCGAGTGCAAACAGTTGCGCTCCCGAAAACAGCGCAATGATTGACGCCAGGAAGGGGAACCCGGGCACGCCTCCCCCTAACAAAAAATAGTGCCCAAGGACGTAGATCAGAATCACGCCGCCAAACAGCGTGAAGGCGAACCCGATCCAGCTGGCGAGTTGGAGCGGCACCGTACTGAAGCCGGTGATCATATTGATGGCATGCAGCGTCAACTTGCGAAATGTATAGTTCGAAGCTCCGGCCTTACGTGGGCTGTGCTGCACCGGAACCGCCCCAAAGCGGTTTGTGCCCCACGAAAGCAGAACGTCGATCGCGACGTAGGGGCTCCAATAATTAGCAAAAGCGTCCCGAAGGTAGGTTCGAAATACTCGGAATGCGCTAACATTGGGTGCTATGTCGACCCCCATGGTGCTTCTCAGCGCCAACTTCGTGATGCGACTGGCCGCGTTACGCCACAGGCTGTGCTCGTCATGTTGGGGCGTGCCGTAGACCACGTCATACCCTTCAGACAGTTTTTCGAGCAACAGGGATATTTCTTCAGGGGGATGTTGCAGATCGTCATCCATAGTGATGACGATATCATACTGCGCGGCGCGAATCCCACACAGGATCGCGTTGTGCTGGCCAGAATTTCGCATGAGCTTGATGCCGCGTACCCAGGTGTAGTCCTCGGCCAGTTGTCCAATGACTTCCCAACTATTGTCGGGACTCGCGTCTTCCACAAAAATAAGCTCGTATTGCTCGGCGACCGTAGGAAGAACCTGCGACAGACGGCGTGTCAGCTCCCCTAAGGTCAAAGCGCCATTATACACGGGCACGATCACCGACAATGACATCTTAGCAGCCCTATGATGACATGATAACGTCTTGTTACCAACGCTGGAATTCCTCGTTCGCTAGAAACCTTTAACCACGATGATTGTTTCGACGCCTTTTCCGATCGTTGGCAAGGCTAATTGACACGAATCGCACTCGCAAAAACAAACAAGCGCCCTCGCATGACGCGCAGGGATCGAGTATAGCGCATAAGGCGAAAACGACGCACATTGTACCGAAAACGAGACCACAGGCGCCGCGCGTCGGGGAAATGAACCATTGGGGATAGGGTGAGGATAGGACGAACACGCGAAAAGATGGGGCGGGGCCCCATCTTTTCATCATCGACCTATAGATCACCTAGCAACGCTCAGGTTATTCCGCTGTATCGGCGGCGATATTGAAACCGAACCGAAAACGGTTATCCGGATCGTATTTGGACTTCAGTTGCGTCAGCCGCTGATACGACTCCGGTGCGTAGGCGTCTTTAGTACGCGCGCGGGCTTCTTCCCCATCCATGAAATTCATGTAGACGCCCCCCGTCAGGTGCGGCAGCAGGTCGCGCTTGAAGTCGGCGTTGTGAAGATCCACGATCTGGCGTGCGTCTGGGCCGTGCAGCGTGCTGATCATTTGCAGGAGCAGCGAGCTGTCACGGTTGCCATAGGCGCTGGCCTGCGCACTGCCGCGGGCAATCGCACCCCCCGCGTGGCGGATTTCCGTCTTGGTGATCGGTGATGAACCGTTCACCGATACCGCATAACGAATCACGGTGTTGATAACCTCGTCGCTGAGATCGGCCAGCCACTCCGCGGTAGTCGTGCCCGGCAGCGGATCGACCGGATCGTTGCTGATCGACGCGACTTCGCTGAAAGGCATGGCGCGGAAACTACTCACCATGGGAGCCATCCAGTCCAGCCAGGGCCGAACCAGGGCCTCACCTTCTGTCGGATCGCCCACATAGCAGCCGTTGACCAACACCGCCGAACGTCCGCGTAGAAATTCGGGTACGGCCGGGATGGGCGGGAAATTCAAAATCGCAATCGAGCTGGTGAGTTCTTCCGGAGCGGAAGCGATCCATTCGCGGTAGCGGGTAAAGACGGCTTTGGCATGTTCCACCGGGTAGATGAGGCTGCCTCCGTACACGGTTGCGACCGGGTACAGTTGAATCTCCATACCGGTGATCACTCCAAAGTTGCCACCACCACCGCGCAATCCCCAGAACAGATCGCTGTTTTCGGTGGCGCTGACGCGCAACTGCTGACCGTCCGGCGTGACGAGTTCGAAATAGCGCACGCTGTCAGCCGCCAGGCCGTACTTCCGGGCAAGCCAGCCCATGCCCCCACCGAGTGTGTAGCCCACAACGCCAACGTCGGGCGACGATCCGAGCAGAGGAGCCAACCCAACTTCCTGCGTTTTCGCGAGAACCATTCCCCATTTTACGCCTGCTTCGACCCAGGCAGTTTGGTTTTCAGCGTTGACCTGAACCCCGGTCATGCGCGAGGTGATGATCAGCAGATTGCCGTCGGCGGGGCGGACCACACCGTGCCCGGTCGATTGCACGCCAATGCCCAAGCCCGCCCTTGCTGCGAAACGGACAGCGGCCACCACATCGGAAGGTCGATGCGCCACGACAATCAAGGCCGGATGCTGATCGAGAGCGAGATTCCAGGCTTGGCGCGCATTTTCATAGCCCGCCTCACCGGGAGTAAGAACTTCACCCTGAATTTGCGAGCGCAAATCGGTGAGTGATGCTTGCGTAAATTGAGCTACAGTCGTGCGCAGCGTTTGCATGGGGCCGTTCTCCTTGTGAAGATGCCGTCGAATTTATGCCTCCATTGAAGCGCATTCCAGAGGGTGACGCGTCTGGCATTGGTCCGATTTTGGTCTGCGACCTGTGATGGATGGGATCTCAGCCTTTTGACGGAGATGAGAATCATCTGGAAGTCCAATTCACCGCCAGTGGCTGGCATCCTACAATGAGGGCGTTTGTCGCAACCCTAGGAGGGGCTAATTCTATGCAACGCATCGCCGTTTTCATGATGGCTACTATGGTGATGATGTTGGGGTGCAGCATGGCCACCGAGGCTACCAAACCTGCGCCATCCACATCAACGCCCATGCCGATCGCAACTTCGCAGCCCACCGTCACAGCAACGGCAGCGAGCACCGCGACGGCGACTCCCTACCCAACCAGCACGCCCATCCCGGTGGCTAACTGCACGCCGCGCGCGGACTGGCCGGTCTATGTGGTGGTGGTGGGCGATACGCTCGGCACGATTGCGCAGCGCGCTGGAACTAGTGTCGCTGATCTGACGGCTGCCAACTGTCTGGCAAACGCCAACACCATCTTCGTTGGCCAGCAGCTGCGCGTGCCACGCGATTCCGACCGCGCCGACTCTGACTCCCGCTCCCAGCCTGACTCCCGTGCCAACATCAATGGACACCGCGCCGCGCCTTCTCAGCTTCAATCTGGTGACTACGGCCAATACGCGGCGCCTGGAATGGTATACGAGCAATGTGGCGTGGGTGACGTTAAGTGTCTCCGGACCGCGCGGCGCGTACATCGGCTATGGGAAATTGCCCGCCGTTGGGATCTTCGACGCGCTCGACCTGAGCGTGGATTTCGCGCCAACGGCGATCTTCACCTTGACGATTAAGGACATGTGGGGGCAGGACGTCTATGGCCCGAATGGGCTGCCCATAACGGGACAGGTGGCGGTCGAGATGGGGGATGCCCCGCTTGACTGCCCTGCGCTGACCAATTCGGGCAGCGGTGATCTGCTGGTGTCGCCTGTGGCGGGCCTAGTCGACCGGTGCAGCATGATCAGCCCGAACCAGACGCTCTGGATCACGTGGAATAACGTCGCCGGTCTGACTTCTGTGGAGTACTATTTCCTGCCTGTCGCGGGGTCGAACTGCGGGGCTCCCGGCAACCCCAATGTGATCGGTACAGACTACAACATGGCCGATGGTAATACGATCACGTGGGATGTGGGGTCGGGTCCGTGCTCAGGCATTCTGTACGCCTTCGGCTACACCAATAACACGACGATCGAAAGCCGTCAGGCCGCGCTGGTCGTATACAGCCGATAGCCAGATCTCAGACTTGGGGCACGCACACAGTAATCCGCGTTCCCTCACCGGGTACACTCTCAACTGCGAACGTGCCGTTTATCTGCGCGGCACGTTCGCGCATGGATTGCAGCCCCAGATGACCTGGAAACGCAGCACATCCATCGAACCCCACGCCATTATCGGCAATATCCATCACAACCTGTTCGGCCTCGCACAGCAATCGGAAGTCGATTCGAGTCGCCCGGGCATGCTTGACGGTGTTGTGCAGCGCTTCGCGGGCGATTCGATACAGCGCCTCTTTTACGCCCAGCGAAACATCCGGTTCATCACACAGTTCAGTCTTAACCTCGATGTTGTGGCGAGTCTCAAGTGAGAAAAGCTGGCTGATCAGGGCTACCGTCAGCCCTTCATTTTCCAGCAGTTCAGGCCGCAGCTCGAAGATGAGGGCGCGCATTTCTGTCAGCCCGGCTTCCGCCAGCGACAGCACGTAATCCAGCGGCTCGGCGGCCTTCTCAGGATCGCGACGAAGGTGGGCTAGAGCCGTCCGCGTACCGAGCGCGATACCGTATAACGACTGTGACACGGAATCATGCAGTTCACGCGCCAGCCGGTTGCGTTCCTCCAGAGCAGCCATTTCCTGCGCCCGTTCGGTCAGGCGGTCTGCGTCTTCTTTCAACCGCATGCGTTCGACCGCGGCAGTCACCAGTTCGCCAATACCTGTCGCCAGGAGCTTTTCCCGCGCGCTGAACACACGTGGCTGCTGCGTTTCAAAACCGAGCAGCCCCATAAAGCGCCCGTCCAGGCAGAGCGGAACGGAGAGCAAGGCATGGTAGCCCGAACTCTCCGTGGTCGCGGCCGTGATAGGATCGACCTGTGAGCGCTGGGCGGTATCTTCAATGACGATCAGCGTTTCACATTCTATAGAGTGGACCAACGGCACGCGGTCAACGGGCAGCCGCGTCCCCAGCGACCAGACGCTGTCATGGCTCTTGGCAACGAGTTCCATGTAACTGGCGCTTGCCAGGTCGTAGCGTTCCCACACCCACAACACGATACTGAGATCATCAAGATCGAGACGCACCAATGCCTCTACAATCTCGCTAAACGAATGGGCGGCATTGATGCCTTTGCTGGCGTTGTAGAGCAGTTCGCGTTCCTGCCGTGCGTCTTCCGCATCCAGGTAAGCCCGACGGCTGGCCACAACCGAAGGCAGCGTTTGCAGCAGCATGGGGTAGATGTACCGTTCGGCGGATGTGAATTCGTGAGGAATGGGCCATTCGATACTCACGATGCCCTGCCACTGCCCATAACTGTACAGGGGTAGCAAGGCTAACGCGCGAATCCCAATGTTTTGCATCCGGTCTCGCGAACGCGTGCTCACGCGCGGATCGCTATAGGTATCACCAACCAACATCGCCTGTCCTGGGTAGGATACCCACAGGCGGGCAAAATCATCATCGTAAAGCGTGAACGTCACGCCGCGACGCGGGTGATCCTCACGAATACGCCCGCCCTGCCAGACAGCCATAATCGTCAGCGCCAGATCAGTTTGAGGGCGACTGCGATCCAAATAGATCAAGGCCATGGTTTGGGGCGGATCGCGATCGGTGTACAGCGCCAACGCCGCCAGAATTTCCGCTTCATTCGTGGCGCGTGACAGCGCCGTATTGATCGCCAGCAAGATTTCGGCGCGCGCAGATCGTTCCAGGCTGCGCTCGTAGAGATGCATTGTGTCGATAACGGGTCCGGCCTGCGCGATCAGGCTCGAATAGCTGCGCAGATCGTCTTCTGTGAAGATCACCGGGACATTCCAGCCGAAGACCAGCTCCGCCGCCCACCGGCCCTTGACGTTGAGGGGCAGCACGGCCATGCCGCGCACGTCAAGACTGGCGAAGAAATCGCGCGTCTGTCCTTTCACGTCGGTATGATTCAACACATCAGGCACGAGCAAAGGCTGGGTGAGACCGTTCAAAAATGCCCGCGCAAAATCCGTATCTTCGGCGTTGAAATACCGGGTTCCTACGGTCCCCACTTTCGCGCCAGACGTTGTCCACTCCGCCGCGATTTCGGCATAATCCAGCACCCCGGGTTGATCTTCCCGCATGTGAAGATACAGTAACAAACCGGTGGTTGCGCCATGTGCCCGCGCATAGTCGCTTACGGCATCCAGCCATTCGGCAGGCGTTAAGGCCTGGGTGAGTTTGTCCAAAATGGTCTGAGGGATAGAGGATGTATTGGTCCACATGGTATCGGGCAACATGACAGCCGTTACAGGCTGTCCACTAGTCCAATGCGCACGGCATATAGAGCGGCTTGCGTGCGGCTGGCAACATTGAGCTTGCTCAAAATGCTGCTCACATGTGTCTTGACCGTTTTTTCACCGATGCTCAGCTTGAGAGCTATTTCTTTGTTGGAATCCCCTTGTGCCAGCAACCGCAGCACGTCGACTTCGCGCTCGGTGAGTTCTTCAGGGCTGTCAGGCGTGCGTACCTCGCGCATCAACCGTGCGGCGGCTTTGGGCGAAAGCTGGACCTGCCCTTCGGAGGCTGATTTGATCGCATGCACCAACTCATCGGCTTCAGTGTCTTTAAGCAGATAACCGATCGCCCCAGCGCGAATCGCACCGACGACCGAGCTGTCTTCGAGCACGCTGGTCAGCGCGATGACTTCGACTTCGGGGAGTTCCTGGCGTATCCGGGTAGTGGCCGTGATCCCATCCATTTCAGGCATCAACAGGTCCATCAACACCACGTCGGGCTGAAGCTCGTGGGCCAACTCCACAGCCTGCACGCCGGTGCAGGCTTCGCCGATCACATCTATGTCGGTGTCCAACGCCAGGTACATACGCAACCCCTGACGAACGACCCCATGGTCATCCGCGATAAGAACGCGAACAGGCATGTTGACCTCCACGCCCGCATGGGAGCGATTGTTGGGTAAATCAAATATAGCAAAGTCTTTTGTTTATTGTAAATAACCACATGACAGATTGCCGTTTTGTCAACATTAGCGGGTGCGACAATCGCGCCCTTTCGCCGGAATTGCACCCTTGGCGCATCCCCAAGACGGCACTGGCGCATCCCCAAGCGCCAGTGCCGTATGTAGTGGGTCAAACAACTCGACGTGCTGTGCGACTAACCCTGGTTGGCGCCGCCGATCTCAGCGACCGCCGAGCAGCACCTGCGTCCTGCCTTCACTGGATGTACTGGGGGTCATGTCGGTAATCGGTTGGCTGGTGGGGCAGAACACCAGCGGGTTGAAATCCGCGAACAGCCCTTCTGGATTATCCGTCCACAGCCACAAATGCAGTGCCCACAACGGCGGCGTATCCGGGATGGCGGTTTCATAGTGAAAGGGCTGGTCAAACAGAACTGGTGCGGCACGCCCCGTATTGTTGGGATCCCATTGACTGGCGAATACGATATATTCGAGCGCAACCAGGATCATGTCGCCCGATTCGGTTGGCTCATAGACGAGGACCTCCGGTTTCATTGGGTCGAGCACGTCATCGCCAGCCAGGTCGCCATTGACGTAGTGCTGCCCCATCCCACCGACCTGGTAGTTCACGAAGCAGTCCAGGAATTTCCCGTAGCCTGCGTCCGCGATGCTGTCGAAATTGCGAAAACCCGCGGTGGCTTCACGCACATTCGCGATCAGCCGGCCGATTTCCGGAGGAATCTTTTCCCCAGAGGGTTGGGCGTTCACCCCGCCTTGAGAATGCACCACTCCCCCGACAGGTGCCACAAGAAGGAGGGCGCTGACCAGGACGAGAACAGCCTTGAATGAACGATGCGTCTTCATGGATCTCTCCTTATAGATTTGATCGAACAATACGTTGATGTGAGTTATGTGTTAATGCCATCTTCAGTTATGAATGAGCGCAAAGCGCGGGCAGATGTCGATTTTCCGATATAATTTTTCTGATGTTTTTATCGTAAATGCCCCCCTATAGGGGAAGTCACCCCCCATTTGGGGTGAAAATGTGGGGAGGTCGCGACGCAGTCGCCAGCATCCGGAGAGACAACCTGCTGTGAACCAGAGGTCCAAAAAAGTTGCTATATTCTTAAAGGTGAGCACATTCCACTTGCATCTGATCGGCGATGTGAGGCCCATGCCGATGAACACACAGCACTCCGCTCCCTTACTCGACTCTCTCACCTCACGCGAATCTGAGGTCTTGCGTTTGATCGGCCGCGGACTCTCCAACCGCGAAATCGCTCTAAAGCTCGTCGTCAGCCTGGATACAATCCGCTGGTACAGCAAACAGATTTACAGCAAGCTGGACGTACACAGCCGCACTGAAGCAGTTGTCCGGGCGGGTGAATTGGGGCTGCTGACCGGCGGGCCATTCACAGAAAACAGGCCCGAAGCGTCACGCCCCTTCGCCCCGGCCCAGCGAACTTTGCCCGTCTCGCTGACTTCCCTTATTGGACGAGCCCACGACATTGCTGCTGTAAAGGAACTCATCAAAGAATCGCGATTGGTGACACTCACCGGTCCAGCAGGGGTGGGTAAGACCCGGCTGGCCGTGCAGGTGGCTGCGGAGCTGATGCCCTCATACACTCATGGTGCCGTCTTTATCGGTTTGGCACTAGTGTCGGATGCGGTCTGGGTGGCCAGCGCGATCGCGACGACCCTGGGTGTGATGGGTTTGGGAAGCGGCACGCCCCGAGATCTGATCAAAGCTTACTTGCGCCAACGCCAGATACTGATGGTCCTCGATAACTTCGAACATGTGATGAGCGCCGCTCCTTTCGTTGGGGAGCTTCTGCAAGCTGCGCCGACGCTCAGGGTCCTGGTCACCAGCCGCGAAGCGCTGCGCCTCTATGGAGAGCGCGAATACACCGTCCCGCCACTGACCATGCCGGAATCGAAACGTGAGCAGGGTCCGGACATGCTCGCCAAATACGACGCAGTGTCTCTGTTCGTTGAGCGCTCCCAGGCCGTGAAACCACAGTTCGTTCTGACCACCGAAAACGCCAGCGCAGTGGCCGAGATATGCCTGCGCCTGGATGGACTCCCGTTGGCGATCGAGCTGGCGGCGGCACGCGTCAAAATATTCAGCCCTCAAGCCCTTGTGAGGCGCCTGGACAGCCCGCTGACGCTGCTATCCACCGGCGCGCGCAATGTCCCCGACCGGCAGCAAACGCTGCGCGACGCGATCGCCTGGAGTTATGACCTGCTGACGCCACCCGAACAAGTACTCTTCGCGCGCCTTGCGGTGGCTCCGGGGAGTTGGAGCCTTGAGGCCGTTGACGTTGTGTGCGGGCCGATAGCGGGTATAGACATTCTGGATGGCCTGGAGTTCACTTCTCAACAAAAGCCTGCTGCGCGAATTCGAGGATCCACGCGGTGAACCGCGTTTTACCATGCTGGAAACGCTGCGCGAGTTTGCGCGTGAGCAGGTGGAGGCGCAGGGCGAGGCTGATGAGCTCCGCCAGCGGCTTGCGGAGTATTTCCTGGATCTGGCGGAACAGGCGGCAGAAGAATTTAGAGGGCCAGCAGGGTCCAGTTGGATCCAGCGGTTGGAGATTGAATATGAAAACCTGCGAGGAACGTTAGCCTGGCTTTTTGAACAAAATCGAGTCGAGCACGCCGTGCGTCTGGTGGCGGCTCTGGGCAATTTCTGGCACTACCAGGGGCACCATTCAGAAGACGGTTTTTGGATTGGAAAAGCGCTGACCGTACTTGATACTGTTCCGCTGTCTTTGCATGCCAACCTGCTGAACATCGCGGGGCGTCTGACTTCCTACTCAGGCGACGTAGCCCAAGGCAAGGTTTGGTGCCAGCAGGCGCTGCAGATCTCGCGCGAACTGGGTAACAAGCGCGATACAGCGCAGTCCCTCGTCTCTCTGGCAAGTCAGTCGCTCGGCATATCTGATGAGTATCAAACGGCCGTGAAGTTGTGCGAGGAAGGTCTGTCGCTGTTCAGAGAGTTGGATCACAAGCCGGGAACCGCACAGGCGCTCAACATCTTGGGTGAGATGGAACGTCTTCATGGCGACTACGCGCGGGCCGAAACGCACTATAAGGAATGTGTGGAGCTGTGCCAGCTCACTGGGGAGCGATTGCGCGTCGCCATAAACCTGAAGAACCTCAGCGCTGTGGCCCTTCATCTGAATGATCCTGTTCGATCCGCGCAATACATTAAGGAGAGCCTGCAACTGTTCAAGGAGTTGGGAGCGGCTTTGGGTGAAGTGCACGCTCTGGCTTCAGCCGCCGGACCGCTGGCTGCCTTGGGAGACGCTGGCCATGCCGCATGTTTGTTAGGAGCTTCTGAAGCCCTGCTGGAAGCGCTGGATGCCACGCACCAGATTGCCGACCAGCCCGTAGTCGACTGGTATGTGGCGGCTGTGGGTGAGCAGCTCGATGAGGACGTACTGCAAACCGCCTGGGCGCAGGGACGCGCCCTCACCCTCGACCAGGCTGCTGATTTGGCGCTGGAGTGGCTGGGTATGGTCGGCGCGTAATTCATTCTTCCAGATGAGTTATCTTCTGTGAAAAACCTGGTGCGGCGATCCGAGGCAAACAAGGCGCAGTGACAGGTTTCCAAGTCAACTCTTTCTGACCCTTCCCCACCAAACCTCAAATTCAGCTATTCCAGTCTTCCAAATGATCGCCCTCCGCCTTCCAATGTGACATTCAACACGCCTTTTGCCGCTGATCCTCAATGTTGACGTAAGTTATCAATGACCTAGAATATTTTTATGTAGTATTAAAATAGAATTTACGTTTTTAGGATTAGAATTTCTACGTTGTCAATAGCGGAAATAACTTGGATTAAGGTGAGGGAGTGGGTTGCCTATCCCAATGTCTGGCTGGTGATTACATAGGTGACAGCACACCGTTGCCCTCTTTGCCTCTATGCACCTCCATCTTCATCCCCTTGCTGATCACCTGATCCAATCGTCCGCGTGTCCGATCACATGTCCATCGATTACGACATCCGCGCACGCTCAAACCCAACACCGCCTGCCTGATCAATAGCTCCCAACTTCACGACGTCGTCGAATACGCGACATACCATATCACCTGGCAAAATGTGTCAAACGCGCCGGAACCGTCGGGTTTCGTGAGCCCTGACAAATGGTGATCAAGACACGAGGACGTTTGCCGTAACACCTGACCTGCAAGCGGTTGCCTCTGTCGCACCCGTTCTCTCATTCGTCACGGCGAAAATTCGCCGGGTAGGTTGGTCGATCGCCGAATAGGACCTGTTGAGGAAAACATCACATGTTTTTACATCCCTTTTCCATGCATTCCCTCAAATCTCGCCGCACCATGCGCCACCTGTTCTACGTGATCGTGGCGACCGTTACCATTGTCACGATGGCGGTGCCGTTTAGGGCATTTCAGCCAGCGCCCAAACCTGTCCACGCGCAGCAGACCAACGAGGCCCCACCCGAACAACCCCAAATAGTAATTGCAGCCGTCGTTGTTGCCTCTGTCACGTCTTGCGCGATAGGCGCGGCGACAAGCGGTGTTATTTACGGTGTCAGGTATGGAGTTTATGGTTCTGAAGACGCGTTTTTCCCCAACACAGGCGAAATCGTCAACCCGGATGCCATCGTGGCGATGGGAATTGGCTGTGCGGCGGGCATCGTCTTTGTTCTGGCTGGCGTAGAAGCCGCTATTGGCGGCTTTGCCACATGGTTGGCCGGGACGATCACCACCGACATAGCGCCCTGGATATATGACGTTTACATCGCTCCTCACAATGACGAAATTATCGCGGCGTTCGAAAGCCTGGCGACGGCCTCTGATGGAAGCCCTGTCGCCATGAACGGCCTCATCATCGACGAATTCACCAACTCACCAGGGATTCACGACGGAATCGAGCAAATGTGGACGGACTACGATACGTACATCGAGCCAGCGCCCGGCCTCCCGAACGTCCCGCTGCCGGTCCTCGACGTCATCGAACCAGCGGGCAATGTCATATATAATATGTCGCCAGTATCTGCCGAGATCATCGTCCCCCCGCCCAACCAGATTTCGGTGTGCGCTGAAGACTCCAACAACGACGGTATCCCCGATGAAGGCACCGGCAGCGAAGTCAACTACGTACAGTTCGGGTACGCCACGAGTCCCAACCAGGGCAGCGTCGTCATCCTGCCCGGCCCCGATGCCCCTGACGCGAAAGATTGGTACGGGTGCAATGGCTGGGGGATTCGTTTCGATGTACTAACCGCCGGCATTTCGAGTCCGACGCCGATTTATCTGGCCGCGCGCGTCGAAGACATGTATGGCAGCCTGTCGTCCTGGTATTTCTCCTCACAGATTACCGCCGATCCGCGCGGGCAGCACGACTACAGCGTGAGCACCTGGGGTGCCAGCAATACGACACCCAACGTCGGCGATACGATCCAGGTCACGGCAACTGTCAGGAACGCGGGCGCCAGCGCCGAAACCAACCAGCGTGTCGAGTTGTATGTCGATGACGTCTTCAAGAACAGCTACTATCTGTCTCCCCTATCGGCGGGACAGTCTACGCAAGCCTCCTTCAATTGGATCGCCCAGCAGGGCGCGCACACCATTCGAATCGAGTCCGACCTCACCAACGACGCCGTTCCCGCCAACGACAGCGCCTCGGGCGTGGTGATCGTTGGGACAGCCCCGGCGCTCTCGGTCAACGGCTCGACCAGCCCATCGGCGTTCCTGGTCTCCGCAACGACTCAGGGTCTCTCAAGCACGTTCTACGCCGGGCTGCAGAACGATGGCAGTGCCTCCACCAACGTAACGGTGAGCAAAGGCGGGAGTCGCGCCAGTTGGATCGGGCTGAGTGAAACGTCCTTCACGCTGGCGGCTAACCGCAGCAAGTCTTTCGCCTTCACCGTCAGCGTGCCATCCGGGATGGCGACCGGAACGTATGCCGCCGAGATCTATTTCGACTGGACTGGCGGCAGCCGCATCACGCTGCCAATCCAGATCGTGATCGGCGCCTACCAGAACGGCAACGTGACGCACAACTTCAGCACGTCCTCAGCTGCGATCAATGGGACGTGGTCCAGCACACGTACATCCGGCTGGTACACCGGGCTGACGCTCGACAACTATACCAGCACATCCGAGTCCGACCGGTTTGAGGAGTTGTTCGATCTGTCATCGTCCGAATACTCGCGGCTCGACCCGGCTGGGACGTATTGGTACGTCAACGTGCACGAAGTTGAGTCAGAGACGTCCTCAACGGGTCTGTATTTCCGCGTCAACGGATTCAACACGACCAAAACAAGCAGTTATTCTGGCAATCTAACCGTGGCCCCAAGCCTGGCCGTAGGTCCAAACACCTGGCGCATTTCGATCACCAACGCTCTCTTATATGGCAACGATACGATATGGAATGTCACAGAGACGCAGTTCATCATGCCGTTCACCCAGTCGGCCTGGATGGAAGACTACAACCCGGGCGAATCGACGGTCAATGAATGGAAAGCGGGCCTGGATTACGCGCGCATCTGCGGCACTGTAACCAGTGTGCCAGCAAGCGGGTACATCGACCTGTACAACAACGGGGTGAAGGTAGACGACTTAAGCCTGAACAGCTCGGACGTGGGCGACGAGGTCTGCTGGGAAATGTCCAAGTCCGAGATTTCCGGCTCTAACCGGTTTAATCTCAAAGCCCGCCTGAATGCCGCACGTGTGAATCTGAGCAATCTGCACTTCGCGGTGCACTATTTCACCGGAACACCGTCGCTGCAAGTGACCCGCACGCTGTCCGCTAGCCAGGCCAATGTCGGCCAAAACGTGACCGCCACGCTGACCTTCCTCAACAATGGGTCTAACGTGGCCGACGAGCCGTGGTACCAGGATTCGCTGCCCAGCGGGCTGCAATTGACGAGCGGTTCTCTGTCGGGCGATCCGGGTGACATTTTACCCGGCGCGACCGAGATCGAAACCTACGTATTCCGCGGCACGATCCCCGGTGCATATACCATCCCAAACAGCCCGGTCACCTACGAAGATTTCTCCAACAACGAGTATCAAACGACGCTGAACGCCTCGACAATCGAGATTTGGGGCGGGACCCTCCAGCCGGTCATCGACGACGTAACGTGCAGCGAGACCGGCCAGCCGCTGACAGTGCAAGCGACAGTCACCGATTCACTGACTGGGAGTGCGGTGAACGATGCCACGGTGATCGCCACGATCACCCTCCCGGATACTACGCCTCTGCAAGTCGCGCTGGCCTGGGACGCACCCAGCAGCCACTATCGCGGGGTGTATTACCCCTCTCAAGCAGGTGTACACCGGGTCGTCGCGGACGCGAACAAGGCGTACTACACGGACGGCACAAGCGCACAGATCGAGTGCCGCGTCACAGGCGCGAATGTGCCGCCCGAAGCCAACGCACAAGCCCTGCCCAATCACGGCCCCGCACCCCTGACCACGACTCTGGACGCCAGCGCCTCCGTCGACGTGGACGGCGTCATCACTGACTACGAGTGGGATGTCGACAACAACGGCAGCACGGACCTGACAGGCCGCTCGGTCGATCACGTCTTCGCTGACGAGGGGAACTACACTGTCACGCTGACGGTGACAGACGACCAGGGCGGGCAGGATACTGACACAGTCGTGGTGAGTGTGGGATCTTATGTCCCGCCCGCCTGCTACACGCTATCACTGAGCGGCACCAACGGCCCCGCCCCGACCGCCGATCCGGCTAATTCGGCGGGCTGCAACGCCGGTGAGTATGTGGAAGACGAGGGCATTGTGCTCACCGCGCACCCTGACTCGGATTGGCATGTTTCCGCGTGGACCGGCACAGACGATGACAACAGCACCGCGTTGACAAACACGCTAACCATGCCTGCCGCGTCCCATGCCGCGAGTGTGACGTACGCCGAAAACGGCGGGGGAGCCTACCCCCTCACTGAAGAATTCGACGATCCAGACTTGTTCACCCAGACCGTGCCAGATGTGTACGTTACCGATGGCAAAGTCTATTGGACCGTGAGCCGCGACCCGGCGGGTTATGAGCAATATGTCTACCGCAGCATCCCCGAATTTAGCGGCGATGTGCGTGTTACCGTCACCGGGCAGGTCGATTCCTATACCAACAACTGCCAGGTCCAGGCCGGCGTCGGCAAGGCTGGCACCACCACCGTCTTGGATGGAGCCACAGCGCTAACCTTCGGCTTCACCGGCGGCGGCTGCGCGACGAACGGCCCCTTCGTAGGTGTGGCCGGAGCGTCTATGGATTACGCCGAGAACTCCTGCAACTTCACGGGGCCGTGGCAGTGGATCTCCCTGGGCACGCCCTACACGGCGGAATTCACCATCTCTGATGGAACCGCCACGCTCTCGGTGCCAGGGTCGGCCGCCAGCGGTCCCGCCTCAGGGACACCGACCTACTCCGGGCCATACGACACGTTGTATGTCGGCATGACTGGAAGCGGCGACTGGCCAAGCTGTTCGGGCACGATTGAATCGATTGTCATCGAACCGCTGGAATCGGGTGGCAGCATATCCGGGTATGTGTACGACAGTGGCAGTGGATTGCCGATTGAGAACGCCTGGGTGTCGGTGGATGTGTTTGACACCTTCCAGGGCATCACCGAAACGAACACCGGGCCGGACGGCAGCTACGCCCTGCACGGACTGCCGCCAGGAGATTACCGGCTGCGGGCCGGCGCGCAAGATTACGCTAACGCGCTATTCGACCATGTGCCCTACTACGGCGACCACATGAATGCCACGCGGGTGACACTGGCAAATCCTGGCGATCACTTCACCGGGGCCGACTTCTCACTCGATCCAGGCGGCACGATCAGCGGCACGGTGTATGCCGACAGCGATGGCACTCCTCTAGAAGGCGTCCCAGTCGATACTGAACCCGGTGGGTTCGGAACCTGCACCGACGAAAACGGCAACTTCATGATGGAGGGTTTGCCGCTGGATACCCCCATCATCCTGGTAGCGGGCGGATCAGGTTGGGGCGGTTGCAGCAATGACGGCACCTACGCGCGCAAGTACTGGCCGGATGCGTCAGACATGAACAGTGCGACGCCGGTCACGCTCAACAGCGGCGGTGGTGAACACGCCAGCGGCATCGACTTCACAATGACGCCCGGCGGTACTGTTTCCGGCACGGTTTCCGCGGAGGGCGGTGCCGTGCTGGCAAATATAGGAGTGAGTGCAGACTTCGATGGCTGGGGCAGCGGTGCCTGCACTGACGAAAATGGGGTATACACAATCAGTGGCCTGCCACAGGACATACCATTCCGTGTGCACTCTGGCGGCAGCCATTGGTGTTCCGGCGACCAGTCGTATGCCCAGCAATACTGGGATCATGTCACGAATTGGGATGCGGCAACAGTGCTCACCGCCACCAGCGGGAGCCCCGACATAGCTGGCATCGACTTTACTCTGTCCTCTGGCGGTTCGGTGGCCGGTATCGTCTACGCGGATGATGGCATTACACCGCTGGCCAATATCGGCGTGAATGCCGACTTCGGCGGCTGGGGCAACGGTGACTGCACCGACAACAACGGGCGGTATACGATCAGTGGAATCCCGCTCGACACTCCGTTCCGCGTCAGTTCGGGTGGCAACCATTGGTGTACGGGTCCCAAGAACTATGTCACAGAATACTGGCAGGAGGTGCAGGATTGGGGCGCGGCGACAGTCCTCACCGCCACCAGCGGCATGCTGGACTTCACCGGCATTAACTTCACGCTGGAAATCGGCGGTTCCATCTCCGGTTATGTTTACGACGAGTTGGGCACTCCGCTGAGCGGCGTCCCCATCGACACCGGCTCCGGCGGCTACGGACGCTGTACCAATGGGGACGGCTCGTTCATGCTCAGCGGCCTGCCGTTGGATACACCCGTCACCATCCGAGCGGGCGGCGCGCAGTGGGGAGGATGCCCCAACCAGGCATTCTTCCAGGAATACTATCAAGACGCGTTTCTTGAGAGTGACGCCACGCCGTTCGTCCTCGACTCGGGAACACCTGACATTTCCGGGATCATGATCTACCTGGATAACACGGGCGGCACAATCTCCGGTCACCTGACCAATGGTGATACCGGACAACCTCTGGCAAACGGGTATGTGGATGTAGCCATACTCTATTACCGTGGGGATGATAACGCCGACTATCAAACCGCCGGGATGGGCGTTTGTGCTGATGAAAACGGCGACTACACCTTATCATTGCCCCTATGGCACCTATAAGATTGTAGCGGGCGGGTCTTGCGACCATCAGCCTCCATACTACAGCGCCTTGTTCTGGCCGGGATCGCCTTATCCCATTGAGGCTGGTGATCTCACGATCTCACCCGCCGAGCCTGCTGTCACCGGCATCGACTTCACGCTCTACCAATCGGGTAACATTCGTGGAACGGTGCGAGATGCCGTGACAGGCGATCCTATCCCAGGCATCAGTGTCCAATACTTCTCTCCCTTCACGGGTTTGGCCCCCTGCACCGATGAAAATGGCGAGTATACGATTTACGATATCCCGCTCGAGATACCCTTCACCGTGGTCTCGCCCTCGCCTGTCGGAAACCCCGGCTGCGCCAATACAACGCCCTATGCCTTCGAATATTGGGAGGGAAAATCATCGTCGACTGAGGCCACGGTCCTGACTCCAACGGTGGCCCAGCGTGATTTCAACAACATCGATTTCACACTCGAACTGGGCGGCAGCATTTCCGGCACTGTCCACGACAGCGACGGGACGTCGCCGCTTCCGAGCGCACAGGTCTGTGTCCATGAGTTCGCCACAGGCAACCATGTCGCCTGCAGCGGCGTGAATCAGGATGGCACCTACGCGGTGAGCAATCTGGCAGCAAACACGTTCTGGGTAGTCGTCCATGCGCCCGGGTACGTCGATAACTACTTCGACAATCATCTGGACCCCGGCAGCGCGGACGCGGTAACAATCACCGCGGGCAGCGACACTCCCGGAATTGACTTCGTCATGCAGCAGGCTGGTACGATCGCGGGGCAGGTAATCGCGGCTGAGGGCAGCGCTCCTCTGGCGTCGATCTGGGTATGTGCGTTCGACTACTCCGCGCCAACTTTCGACCAGGGTGATCCCTGGCGGTGCGACCAAACGGAGCCGGATGGAACATATGAAATTTCGGGGATCGTCCCCGGCGACAAGCGCGTGTGGCTGTTCCCCGAGGATCGTCTGCGTTTGTTCTACGACGGCTCGAACACCTTCGAAAGCGCCACGTCCGTCACGGTGACCGGCGGTGCCACGACCAACGGGATCAATTTCTCGCTGCCGCTGGCGGGAGTTATCCAGGGCATGGTCTACGCCGAGGATGGCGTGACGCCGCTCCCTGGCGTCACGATCTCCACCGACTCCGGCACCTACCCCGAATGCTCGCAGCCTGACGGTTCCTACCGCGTCTTCGTCCCGGCTGGGACGCATGTCATCAAAGCCGGGTCTGGCATCTGTTCCAGCGAAGTAGTCGTCCCAACACGGTATTTCGAAAACGCGTTCGATCCGGGCAGCGCCACGCCAGTGACCATCGCCGTCGAAGAAACAGTCGGCGGGATTGACTTCGCGCTGGTTGGTCCGCTCGCCGCGCCCAGCGACCTGATCGCGACCGCCGTCTCGCAAACCCAGATCGATCTGACCTGGAGCGACAACAGCGGCGACGAGACCACCTTCCACGTCGAGCATTCGCTCAATGGTGGCGCAGACTGGGAAGAACTCGCCATCGTCGGGCCGGGCGAGACCGCCTACAGTGACGACACCCTGACTTGTGGCACGGAGTCTCCCTACCGCGTGCGGGCGTATCGCAGCAACGATAACACCTTCTCGGACTACTCGAATGTTGCCAGTGCAACCACAGACGCCTGTACCCCTGAGATATTCGTCGTGACGAGCGCCAACGACGTCTCGGATGGCACCTGTTCGCCCGCACCGGGCCATTGCAGCCTGCGCGAAGCCATTATGGCTGCTAACGGCCATCCAGCCGCGGATTTCATCGAATTCGCGCTGCCGTCCTATCCGGCGGTGATCACACTGACCTCAGACCTGCCCGCCATCACTGAAGACCTGATCATCACGGGCCCCGGTGCCGCAATTCTGACGATCGATGGTGCCGACAGCTTCCGTCCGTTTGCCATCAATGAAGGCGTGACAGCAGCGATTGACGCGCTGACCGTCTCACACGGGTTAGCAATGGCTGAGGATGGAGGCGGAGCGATTCTGAATAACGGCACGTTGACAGTATCGAACAGCGTGCTTGCCAACAACGGCGGACTCTACGGCGGAGCGATCAGCAATTATGGAACCTTGACAGTGACCGCCAGCACGTTCTCTGGCAACTCCGCCACAGGGACCGGCAGCAAAGGCGGCGGCATTTTCAACTTCAACTACTCTGCCAGCCTGACAACGATCGACAGCATATTTGTCGACAATACGGCCAGTTCCGGCGGCGGCGGTGTCTACAATTACCATGGTGCAGTGACAGTGACCAACAGCACCTTCTCCGGCAATTCGGCTGTCACAGGGGGAGGTATCTGCGGCGGCGGATACGGAGCTGTGCTCATCGTGACTGCCAGCACATTCTCCGGCAATTCGGCTGGCAGAGGAGGGGGCATCTCCATCGAGGACACTAATCCCACAGTCGTGACGGAAGTGACGGATAGCATGTTCTCCGGCAATTCGGCCAGCTCCGTCGGCGGTGGTATGTACAACACTGGGCCCGGCACGACGACGGTGACCACCAGCACGTTCTCCGGCAATTCGGCCCCGACCGGCGGAGGCTTTTACAACAAGGGGGCTGTCGATGCGGATTTCCCCTCGATTGGAATCGCGATATTCGAGAACAACACATTTGTCGGCAACTGGTCCACAATACTTGGGGGCGGGGTCTACAGTCTCGGTACCCTGACAGTCACCAATAGCACGTTTTCCGGCAATTCGGCTCCCAACGGGGGCAACATCTTTAATAGCAGCGCAAAAGGCGCGCTTACGATTACAAGTAGCACAGTCTCCGGCAGCGGCATCGAGAGCTATGGCCCAGCCTACGTGGCTGGAACAATCTTCGATGCCCCTTGCGTCGGCATTCTGACAGACAATGGTTACAACCTCTCCGACGACGTTTCGTGCGGTTTCACCGGCGTTGGGTCGTTCAATAATGCCGTGTTGAACCTCTCCCCGTTGAGCGCTGGCGGCCCCGGCCAGCAAGTACATACTCCGATCGCACTCAGCTATGCGATTGGCGCAGTTCCCAATGGCACAGTCGTGGACAACAACGGGGTGACGCTGGCTTGCAACGGTACGACTGCCGACCAACTCCGCGCAGAACGTCCGATCAACGCAGGGGGCGCCTGCACCAGCGGCGCAGTGGAAGTGCCCGCAGTAACCAACTTAGTCCGCAACGGGGACTTCAGCGCGGGCGAGGCGGAGTGGTCGTTCTGGGGCGGGCTGACCCACAGCGTGACCAGCGGCGTGCTGCAACTGACCAGCACGGGCGCGGGCAGCCTGTTCCAGGATGCCGGGGTCGCTGCTCCGAGTGGCGCGCCTTTCGAGCTGACGGTCGACCTGGGCAACTCCAGCGCCGCCGCCCGCGAGGTGCAGCTCCTGCTGCACAATCCCGAGCTGTCGGACGTGCTGTCCTGCCAGTTCGCCTTACCGAGCGGCATCGGGCTGCACACCTACACCCTGCGCGGCAACACCGCGCTGGCCTGGTCCGACATCCGGGTTGAGGTCGTGCCCCTGACCCACGATGGACTGGCCGCCCTGCAAGTGGATAACGTCTCGGTCGAATACCAGCCCAGCCTGAGCGTCAGCGGGGTGGAGTGCCTCGTCCCGCCCATGCCCGCCAACCTCAATATCGCCCGCAATCCAGACTTCGCGTCCGGCGAGAGCCAGTGGAACTTCTTCGACCTGGTAGGTCATGCCGTCAACGCGGGCATCCTGACCTTCTGGGATGATGACACCGACAACGGCGTCTGGCAGGAGACCTTCTTCAGCCTGCCGACCGGTGCGCCCATGAATGCCAGCGTGCAGTTGGGCAACACCAGCAGCGCGTCCAAAGAAGTCATGCTGGTGCTGCACGACCAGGACTGGGCGGGCTCGCTGATGTGCTACTTCGCTCTGCCGGCCAATGCGCCACTAGCCACTTACAGCCTGCAAGGACTCACCACCGAGTCCTGGGACCACGTCAACCTCGCGGTGTGGGACCTGACCGGCAACGGTCTGGCGGGTATCCAGCTCGACAATGTGAATGTGCAGTACCAGCCCGGGCTGAGCGTGAGCGGCGTGCAGTGCGGCATCCCGCCCATGCCCGCCAACCTCAACATCGCGCGCAACCCGGACTTCAGCCATGGGGAGACCTCCTGGAACGCCTACGACATGCTGGGACATGCGGTCAATGCGGGTGTCCTGACCTTCTGGGACGACGATACTTCGAACGGCATGTGGCAGGATACCTTCTACCGCCTGCCCAGCGGGGCTCCGATGAACGCCAGCGTGCAGTTGGGCAACAGCAGCAGTGCGGCCAAGGAGGTCATGCTCGTGCTGCACGACCAGGACTGGAGCGACTCGCTGCTGTGCTACTTCGCCCTGCCAGCCAATGCGCCGCTGGCGACCTACACGCTGCAGGGGCCGACTTCTTCCGCCTGGGACCACGTCAACCTCGCGGTGTGGGACCTGACCGGCAACGGGCTGGCGGGTATCCAGCTCGACAATGTGAATGTGCAGTACCAGCCCGGACTGAGCGTCAGCGGCGTGCAGTGCGGCATCCCGCCCATGCCCGCCAACCTCAACATCGCGCGCAATCCGGACTTCAGCCAATGGGGAGACCTCCTGGAATGCCTACGACATGCTGGGACATGCGGTTAATGCGGGTGTCCTGACCTTCTGGGACGACGACACCTCGAATGGCATGTGGCAGGACACCTTCTACCGCCTGCCCAGCGGGGCTCCGATGAACGCCAGCGTGCAGTTGGGCAACAGCAGCAGTGCGGCCAAGGAGGTCATGCTCGTCTTGCACGACCAGGACTGGAGCGACTCGCTGCTGTGTTACTTCGCGCTGCCGGCCAATGCGCCGCTGGCGACCTACACGCTGCAGGGGCCGACTTCTTCCGCCTGGGACCACGTCAATCTCGCGGTGTGGGACCTGACCGGCAACGGACTGGCGGGTATCCAGCTCGACAATGTGAATGTGCAGTACCAGCCCGGGCTGAGCGTGAGCGGCGTGCAGTGCGGTATCCCGCCCATGCCTGCCAACCTCAACATCGCGCGCAACCCGGACTTCAGCCATGGGGAGACCTCCTGGAATGCCTACGACATGCTGGGGCATGCGGTCAATGCGGGTGTCCTGACCTTCTGGGACGACGACACCTCGAACGGCATGTGGCAGGATACCTTCTACCGTCTGCCCAGCGGGGCTCCGATGAACGCCAGCGTGCAGTTGGGCAACAGCAGCAGTGCGGCCAAGGAGGTCATGCTCGTGCTGCACGACCAGGACTGGAGCGACTCGCTGCTGTGCTACTTCGCGCTGCCGGCCAATGCGCCGCTGGCGACCTACACGCTGCAGGGGCCGACCTCTTCCGCCTGGGACCACGTCAACCTCGCGGTGTGGGACCTGACCGGCAACGGGCTGGCGGGTATCCAGCTCGACAATGTGAATGTGCAGTACCAGCCCGGGCTGAGCGTGAGCGGCGTGCAGTGCGGCATCCCCCCGATGCCCGCCAACCTGAATGTGGCGCGCAACCCCAGCTTTGTGGCTGGCGAAAACCAGTGGAATTTCTTCGATATGTTGGGCCATACCGTCAGCGCCGGTGTGCTGACCTTCTGGGACGACGACAGCTCCAACAGCGTCTGGCAGGACACGTTCTACCGTCTGCCCGCGGGAGCCCCCCTGACCCTCACGCTCGAGATGGGTACCACCAGCAGCGTCGACAAGGACGTCGCGGTCGTGCTGCATACGCAGGACTGGAGCGCGTCGCTGACCTGCAACTTCACCCTGTCGGCGGGTGCGCCGTTGGGCACCTACACCCTGCAAGCACCGACCAGCGCTGCCTGGCCGCACACTGTGCTCGACGTGTGGGACCTGACCGGGGATGGGCTGGCTGGCATTCAACTCGATAATGTCGACCTCCAGTACCAGCCGGGGCTCAGTCTCAGCGGCGTGACGTGTGATGCGCCGGTGCCCGCCCTGGACGGTCTCAGTGGAGCGCAGGACGAGCCGGTCATCGAACCCACGCCGACTCCGACTCTGACCGAGACTCCCGAGACTCTGGAAACGCCGACCGCTGAGCCAACGGCAACGCCCGATGTCAGCGCGACACCGGCGCCCTATGCGGGGCTGCTCGAACTGGTCGAGACGGACAGCGTCCGCGTGACGGCGAACGGCGACTGGTCCGCGCACCAGACCGACGCGGCCAGCGGCGGTAGTTATGTCTTCTCGAGCGGCATGCCGGGCGACAGCCTCAGTCTGACCTTCGCGGGGACCCACCTGGAAGTGCTCTACGTCCAGCATCCTGCCCTGGGTCGCTTCGCGGTGGAGGTGGATGGGCAGACCCTGCTGGAAGTCGACGAGTCCTCTCCGGACACGGTCTTCGGCGTCCGTGCGGCGCTGGACTTGCTGCCGGGCGAGCATACAGCGCGCGTGGTGGCGGTCGAAGGCACGATCGCGCTGGACGCTTTCGCCATCCCGCTGCAGGTCCTGCTCACGCCAACGCCGGAAGTGACGGCTACGGCGGCACCCGAGGAAACGACCATGCCGGAACCGACACTAACGGAAATCCCTGTCGAGCCGACGGCAACGCCTGAGGGTCCTGGTGTGCCAACGGAAGTCCCAACCGCCACGCCCGAAGCACCCACTGTTGCGCCGACAGCTACCCCACGCGCCACGGCGACGCCTGCCCCGGCTGTGCCGCCTGTGGTCGACGCCTGCGACTCACCTGTGGGCTGGGCCGTTCAGGCAGCGTGGCAGCTTGTGCCGGACGCGGGCTACCGGGGTGGCGCGTGCTGGGCGGATGCCAGCCAGCGCGACACGGCCAGCACTCTCACCCTGAGGGTGTCGCTCGATCTGCGCGGTGCGGCCGCTCCACGCCTGACTTTCTGGCAGCGGCTGGCGCTGGGTCCTGGCGACCTGGCGCGCGTCGAGCTGAGTCTCGATGGCGGGCTGACCTGGCTGGCGCTGGACCAACAGCCGAACTATGTGCCCGACTGGACCCAGCGTACCGTGGATCTGACCGCCTTCCGCGGCCAGGTGGTGGCGCTGCGCTTCAGCCTGCATACCTCCGGCAGCCTGCCGGACACGAGCTTGCCCGCAGGCTGGTGGATCGATGAAGTGAGCATCGACGCGGATGTGTCCGTGCTACCGACCAACACGCCGCTGCCGACCGCAACGCTGGAGCCCAGCCCAACGCCAACCAGCACGCCGCTACCGACCGCGACGCTCGAACCGAGTGCCACACCGACCAGCACGCCGCTGCCCACAGCCACACTCGAACCCAGCCCGACACCGACGAATACACCGCTCCCCACGCCGACGCTGGAACCGAGCGCCACGCCGACCAGCACACCGCTGCCGAGCGCCACACCTGAATCCAATGACAAGGTGCCTTCTCCGTGACTCTCTCAGCGCCCCCTGGTAAGATATGCCAGGGGGCGCCGTGTTTGGCGCATCCCTCTCTAACGTACAGGCGATCCTCTACTGGAAATCATTATCTCCGAGCACTGTTCACTGAAAACTATTTTGAGGGAATCGGTGTCTATGGAAGAAAAAACCCTGTACATGATCGGTAATGCGCACATCGATCCTGTCTGGTTATGGCAGTGGCAGGAGGGCTATCACGAGGTTATAGCGACCTTTCGCTCGGCCCTGGATCGGTTGACCGAGTACGATGAATTTGTGTTTGTAGCCAGCTCGGCGGCACTTTATGCGTGGGTCGAGCACAGCGATCCGGTGATGTTCGCGGAGATCAAGGCGCGAATTGCAGAGGGGCGCTGGCACGTGGTCGGCGGTTGGTGGATTGAACCGGACTGCAATATCCCCGGCGGCGAGTCGTTGGTCCGGCAGGCGCTCTATGGACAACGTTATTTCCGTGAGAAGTTCGGCGTGACGGCGGCTACCGGCTATAACGTGGATAGCTTTGGGCATAACGCCACGCTGCCGCAAATCCTGCGCAAAGCCGGGCAGCGCTATTACGTTTTCCTGCGTCCCATGCCTCACGAAAAGGATCTGCCGAGCCACCTGTTTTGGTGGGAGGCTGACGACGGGTCGCGCGTGCTGGCGTTCCGCGTCATGTTTGAGTATTGCACCTGGAGCAAGGATCTGGAAGCCCATATCCGCCGCTGCGGCGACGCTTTGAAAGCGCCGTTTGACACGGGGATGGGTTTCTTTGGGGTTGGGAACCACGGCGGCGGTCCTACGCGCGAGAATATTGAGAGTATCAGACGGCTCAGCACTCAGCCTGATCTGCCCAGGTTGGTCCTCAGCGATCCCGATACTTTTTTCGCGCACGTGGAGAGCCAGGATCTTCCGATCCCGGTTGTCCATGATGAGCTACAACACCATGCCAGCGGTTGTTATGCGGCGCATTCGGGCGTCAAACGCTGGAACCGCACCGCTGAAAACCGCCTGATCGCCGCTGAAAAATGGTCAGCGGTAGCAGCACTTGCCACGGGGCAACCCTACCCGCGCGCGGAGTTTACACGGGCCTGGCAGGGAGTGTTGTTCAACCAATTTCATGACATCCTGGCGGGGACCGCGCTGGAAATCGCTTATGAGGATGCACGCCATCTCTACGGTGAAGCGCTGACGGCGGCTGATCGCGCGCTGAATGAATCCCGTGCAGGCGCTGATGTGGCGGATCAATATTCCGCATGAGGAGGACGTCAGACCGCTGGTCGTCTTCAATCCGCACGGGTGGCGCATCCGCGTCGTTGTCGAGACGCAGGCGCGCGGACTGCCGGAATCATTCATTCTGGTGGATGATCACGGCCACCCTGTGCCGGTGCAGAAAATCCAATCTTGGGCGACAGTGGAGGGGCATCAGCGGCTGTGTTTTGTGGCGGACGTGCCGCCACTCGGTTATCGCACGTACCGGATCGTCCCGGCGGCGGCCGCACCAGACAGCGGGGCGGGTGTGCAGGTCACCAGAAACGCGCTAGAAAACCGGCGCTTCCGCCTGACACTCGATCTCGAAAGCGGGACGATCGCCAGCCTGTACGATAAACAGGAGGACGTCGAGGTCTTCCAGGGACCGGCCGCGCGCGCCGTCGTGATCGATGATCCGAGCGATACGTGGTCGCACAACGTGTTCCGTTTTCAGGACGCGATTGGCCCATTCAAGGTGGCGAGGATTGACCTCGTCGAGCGTGGCCCAGTGCGTGCCACGCTGCGCGTGACCAGCACGTGGGGGAATTCCACCCTGGTCCAGGATTTCAGTATGGCGGCCGACCTGGACGCGATCGAGGTGCGGGTGATGGTCGATTGGCACGAGCAGCGAAAATTGCTCAAACTGCGGTTTGCGGTAAATGAGGCTTTCGCGCGAGCTACGTATGAAATCCCCTACGGGCACATCATCCGTGAGAACACCGGAGACGAAGAACCCGGCCAAAGCTGGTTGGACCTGTCTGGTACGCTTGAAACGACGGGCGCGGCATATGGACTGAGCCTGCTCAACGATGGAAAATACAGCTTCGATGTGAACGGGCGCGACATCGGTCTGACCGTGCTCCGCAGCCCCATATATGCCCATCACATCCCGGCCCAGCCCGAACCCGGTCTGTCCTACAGTTATATCGATCAGGGCGCACAGCACTTCAGCTACACGCTGCTGCCTCACACGGGGAGTTGGGAATCCGGCGGGACGGTGCGGCGCGCCGCCGAACTGAATCAGCGGCCAGTCATCCTATGGGCGACAGCGCACCCTGGCCCACTGCTGTTGAGCGACTCGTACCTGGAAGCAGCACCGGAGAATATCGTGATCAGCGCGATCAAACAGGCGGAAGACAATGACGATCTGATCGTGCGCGCTTACGAAACGGCGCGGATCGCGACGGACGCCGAGATCCGTCTGCCGCACTGGCACCGGACGATCCACGCGACGTTCGGACCGTGCGAGATCAAATCCTTTCGGGTCCCACAGGACGAGTCACTGCCCGTCTTCGAAACGAATCTTCTGGAAGACACGTGACAGTCAGGGTCAGCTCGTTATTTCTTCGAAGATGACATGCAGCGTCACGATGCGCTTGGCCGGTACGTCCAACGTAACCGTATGCGCATCTTCCAGGGTGAGCGGCAGAGGGGACGGCGTTTCGAGCAGATTCGTGGTCGTGATGTGCTGCATCGGCCAGCCAAACACCAGCCGGCCCGCGACAGCCGCATCACTGCTATTGTAGAACCTCACGATCACACCTTCGCCGATTTCGGCGGGCTTGATCGCCGTCAATACCAGATCCACCGGGTCGAGCGTCAGAAAAGTCAACACAGGCGGCAGCATCCCGCTGGCAACTTCGACGGCTGTTCCTCTCAGCGGCGCGATAAAGGCATAGGCTTCGTGCGCGGCTTGCGCCAGACCGAACGCGCCCGCGCCAAACGGGATCACGCTGTAATCATAGACGGCGGGCCCCAGGCATTGCGCGCCAGGGGTGGGGCGCTCGGGACCAGCATGCCCGGGGCGACAGACGAGATCATCGCGGGACAGCCAGCCCACCGCGCGCAGCAAGGTCACGGCTAGCGTTGAGCCAGCAGCTTCCCGCACATGCTCGTATTCCGGCAGTCCCTGCACCGCGACCAACAACCCTGCGCCGTCGTGCTCAATGGCGCTGAAGGCGCGTTGCGCGCTGGTCGCGGCGGGTTGTTCGGCCCAACCGGTGGTGTCGCCTGCCGTGTCTGGGTAGCGTTGCAACCGGTCGAAATGACCGTCGACAATCACGTGACCGCTCGCCACGCCGGTGGGGAACAGCACGCGCAGGCGGTGATTCAGCGCGCGGTTGTCGCATTCGGTGTGAATGTCGACGCGCCGTGATTCTGGCAGCAGTCGCGCTGTGCAGGTAAACGTCATGGCGACCGTTTCAGCCGCGCGCGCCGCGCGATCCGCGGTCAGATCTACCGGGATGTTGTACGTGGCCTGGATCGCCAGCACTTGCCCAAAGGCTCCTTCATCCCAGCCCATGATCTCAGGTGACCGGGCGGGGGTCATCACAACTGTGTCGGTTTCTGGCGGGCAGTAGTTGTATTCGTCTCCCCGATCGCCGCCGTCCTGCACGCGATTCAGACCGCGCAGCGTGCGCCCGGTGGCCTTATCCGTAACGGTCAGCGTACCGTCGTCCGGATCGACGGCGACGCGCAGCCATTCGTTTTCGATCCGTACGATCGGCGTGGGTTCGTCCGCCGGGAATTCTTCCCCATCTTCCGTGGGCGTGTTGGCGAGCCAGTAAGCCCGGTAACCCACGCCAGGAACATCCTCAGCGACAAATGCGATCCGGTACTGATCGGCGAGATAGGTTGTCAGGTGGTAGCTCTGAGCAGCATCCAGCCGGGGATCGTGCCGCAGCGTGCGGATGAACTTGGAGAAATCACCGATCTGACCGGTGTGATATTCGGGGAGGATCAGTTCGATACGGATGGTATCGCCCTCGATCCAGACGCTGGCATCACTGATCAAGCGGCCTTTGTAGAAGCCGATCTCGATCTGATCTAACAACTCGGAGAGATCACCGGAGACGATGGTGCGCGTCTCGGCAATGATCTCGTCACCGGCCAGAATGCGATAAGGGATCGCATGACCCGCCTGATCGAACAAGCGATAGCGCCGCCTGGGTCCGGCCCAACGCGCGGTGATCTCAACCGGGGCGCTATGCGTGCTTGGAACGGGATTATAGACCAGCACGGCCCCATCGGACTGGGCAAACGTGGCAGCATAAGTCGGCGGATGGGGATCGTCCGGCACAGGCGGTAGAGAGAATCTGGCACGATTGATGTGTCCGGCCAGAACATTCAGCCCGGTTTCAGTTACGGACTGCGCAATCTGCCTGCTCCAGGCAAAGCGGGTGCGCATCTCGTCGTGGACCTGATCGATCGAACAGCCACAGATCGAGTCATGCGGGTGATTTTCAATCAGATAGCGCCATGCCTGCCACAGCTCACCCGACCGCGAGCGCCCACCGACGACCTGCGCCAGCGCGCTGACAGGTTCGGCATATTGTTCCAGCGCCACCTGACAGACGTGGTTAGCCTGTTTGATCCACATGCGGGCCGAGTATACACCTGGCAAAACCGGCGTATTCTTCGAGGAACGCAGTTCGCCACGCACGACAGGCAAATCGGCGGTGCCGTCCAGGGTCTGACGTACGGCGGATACATACCCGGGCAACGTGCCGTGTGTCAGGACTGCCCGGCCATCGAGCTGCTTGTTCGCCTGAGCGATCAAGGTTGGGAGCTCCGGCTGCGGAAGCATGTGATCGGTGCCGTTCAGCAGGAGGAGATGAGGGGTATGCGCGTGGGGCGCCAGACGTTCCAATTGGCGCTCGACGGCATGCGTGAAGGCGTCTGACGTCGTCGGTGCCCAGGCCAGATTGCCATAACCTGCCCGGAAGTAAATCGTGAGCAGGCGCGTGCCGTCGGGCGCTTCCCACCAGATCTCGGTCGGTTCGTCCGACAGCCCACGCTGCAATGCCGCCGCATCCAACCCGCAGCCCGCCAAAATCTGCGGAAGCTGGCTGACGTGCCCGAACGGATCGGGCGTGTAACCGATCGTCATCCGCGCACCGAATCGGGCGCAGACCGCTGCTCCCAGCATCAGGTTACGCACGGTGGCTTCCGGGCTGACCAGGAACTCGTCGGGCAGGATGTGCCAGGGGCCGATCATCAATCTGCCCTGCTGGATGTGCCGTTTCAGGTCCGCTTTGCGTTCGGGCCGGATGGCAAGATAGTCTTCCAGCACGATTGTCTGGCCGTCCAACAAGAAACTGTGATACTCCGGATCGCGATCCAGCAGGTCGAGCAGGGTGTCCACCAGATGGACCAACTGAAGACGGAACACCTGAAAGGGCTGGTACCATTCGCGGTCCCAGTGGGTGTGCGAAACGATAGTGACGGTGTACGGCGGGTTGGACATCACGAAATCACTGCCTGGTGAGATAAATAGGATTCGTCAACGCGTGAATCTCTCCATTAGCGGAGTTGCCATCGACTAGTTGCGCGCGGATGTAGGGTGTCTGATCGACGGCTAACGCGACGGCGAAAGTCTGATCGTCGCTCGTAACTGCCCTCTGGGCCAGGACTCCACCTGCAGCGCACAACTCCAGGTTCCGACCCGATCCGTTGATGACCTGCGCCTGGACGTCCAGAGATCCCCCCACCGGGCGTTCGACTGTGTCGCCCTGCATGGCACTGCCACTGCGCAACAAGAGTCGGGGGCCGTCGGGCGCTTCGGTAACAAACGCGTGCCCCGCACGCAAAGCCGCCAGCAAATTGGCGGCAGTCGGCGGTTCCGGACAGTAGATCCACGTGGTCGGCGTGCCGATCTTGGCCAGGTGTGGCTTGTGCAGGAAGTGTGCGTCACTCCCGCCGACCGCAGTCAGATGCTCGCCCATGCGCAGCCGGGATTCCCAGTAGGTCATCGAATCCGAATTGAAGACGTGCCAGGGACCATTCCACACTTCGAGACAGTGCTGCCCCGTGACCTCTTGAAAGACCCAGTCCGGCCCGATGCGGCGCGGGTGATTGCACGACACCAGATAGCCGAGTTCTACAGCGCGGTTCACTGACCGGCGCATGAGTTCGGGAGTCAGCGTGCGAAAATCAATCCAGGTGTCGAGGTTTCCCCAGATATTCCAGTGGCCCTGATAGGTGGTCACCTCACAGCCAGGGATCAAGACCAGATTTCCCGGATCGCGGGTTGCCAGATCGGCCAGATGGCTGAGCGAATTGTGATCGGTGATCGCCAGAAAATCAAGCCCCAAGGCTTGTGCCGCATCGATCAATTCTTGTGGCGCACTGTCGCCGTCACTGTGATACGAATGGCAGTGCAGCTCGCCGTGATACCAGGCGTCAGCGTGCGCGGGCGGTGGGGACGACGTGCGATCAAGCGTGAGCAGCGCGGGCAAAGCCGATGCAGGGGCCGGGGTGCCATGTTGAAAACGCAGTGTCACCGTGTAATGGCAACCTTCGGGCGCGCTCTTGTAGAAGCCCAGCGACACATGCCATACACCCGGATCAAGCGGGCCAGCCAGATACCCGGGCGTGGCTGCGTCGGCGGTGATGAAAAATTCGCGCCGCGCGCTGCCGGTCCAGCCGCGAAACCCGGTGCCGGGATAGTCCGCTCCACGCTGGTCGAACAGCCCGATGTCCACGGTGTTCCCGCCAGTAAGGTGCGGGTCGGAGCCGATTTCACGATCGTACTCGTATTTCACCTCCAGGCGGATCACCTGGGGAGGCATTTCAAACGGGATGTTGTGATACTCCTCGGCCTGTTCGGGCGCGAAATAACCCTCCAGCACTTGCTCGGACCACGCAGACGCACTCATTTGAGCAGCTCACCTGTGTCATCGTAGAGATAGGTACGATCGAGATCGAATTTCAGCCAGATGATCTTTGCCGGATAACTCCGGTTCTTCATCCTGAAAGAGCCGCACCGATACCAGCTGCCGCCCACCTGAGTCACTACCAACCATTCCCCACCGAGCGGCTGAATCACATACACCTGGCTGGGGATCGAGCCGGGCACCTCTATCGGGCTGAGCGGTGATATTTTCTGGGCGAATGCCTAACGTGACATTGCGCTCATTCTTGATGACCTCGCCCCAGCGCTGGCGGTAGCCTGAAATATCCAGCGTGCGTTCTTGCTCAAATATGATTTTTCCAGCGTTGATATCGACCTGGCACGGCAGCAGGTTCATAGGCGGGCTGCCGATGAAGGCCGCTACAAAGGTATTGGCGGGACGGCGGTAGACTTCCAGCGGGTTGCCTAACTGCATGACACGGCCGCATTCATCACCGCAACACGATCGGCGAGTGCCATCGCTTCGGCCTGGTCGTGGGTCGACGTAGACGGCGGTCACGCCGACTTCCTGTTGTAGGTGTTTCAGGAACGCGCGCGCTTCAAGGCGGAGTTTGGCGTCCAGATTGCTCAATGGCTCATCGAACAAGAACACCCGCGCCTGATGCACCAACGCGCGCGCCACAGAGGCTCGCTGCTGCTGCCCGCCAGAGACTTGTCCCGGACGGCGCGCCAGCAAATCGCCGATCTGGAGTTCGTGCGCCACCTCGGTGACACGGGCGGTCATTTCGGCTTTGGGGACTCCGCGCACTTTCAACGGATAGCCGATGTTGTCCAGCAAGGTCATATGCGGGTACAGCGCGTAATCCTGAAACACCATCGCGATATCGCGTTCGCGCGGGGGCAGCTCGGTCACCTCTTTGTCACCGATCGCGATGCGGCCCGCGTCGGGAATCTTCCAGCCCGGCGATCAGGCCTCAGAGTCGTGGTTTTGCCGCAGCCGGACGGGCCGAGCAGCGCCACAAATTCTCCGTCGCTCACTTCCAGGCTGACATCGTTGACGGCAATCAGTTCGCCAAATCGCTTCGTGATATTCTCAAGTTGGATTTTTGCCATAGTGTCCCACAATCAGAGAGTCAGCTTTTGATGCCGCCAAAGAAACGAAAACCAAAACGCCAATTCACAAACAAGTAGAGCACCAACACCGGCAGGGCATACAGCAAGGCATAGGCCGATACCAGCGTATGCACCGGCGTCCCGGCCTCGCTGTAAAACGAGTACAACGCCACCGAGGCGGGCATATTGTTCGCGCTGCGCAGCATCACCACCGGGATCAGAAAGGCACCCCACGCATTGACAAACGCCCAAATGGCCACAACGGCCACGCCCGGACGCACCAGCGGGAACGCGATGTCCCTGAAGATGCGGAAAGGCCCCGCCCCGCAGACCAGCGCCGCTTCTTCGTAGGAGCGCGGGATCGAGTCGACGAAATCGCGCATCATGAAAATTCCGGCAGGCAGCAGTCCGCCTGTCATCACCAGCATCAACGCCGATATGGGTATCGATCAGGCCAAGGTTATACGCCAGGAGAAACAGCGGGCACCATCGCGGCTGTGCCGCCTACGACCGACGAAAACAGCATCAACACGTAGACGAGCATGTCCTTGCCGACGATGCGCGTCCGCGACAGGCCATACGACGCCAGTGTGGCGACGGTCGCGACCGATAACATGGTTCCGCCCGCGATGATCAAGTTGTTCCTGAACAGGGCGCGAATCGCAAAACTGTTTTTGAACACGGTCCTGAAGTTGTTCAGGGTGGGGTGATCGGGGATTTTGACTGACAAGACTGTCGTAGGCGTGAAGGGGGCCGTCAGCAGCCATAACAGCGGCAGTGCGAAGAAGGCCATGCACGCCAGCGAGAAGAGAACCAGTATGAATTTCGCGAAGCGCGATTTCGTAATTTCTCATGCTTGAGCCTTTTGGCGCCGGACAGCCACCAGATAGCCGATAGCAAGTGTGAAGTTGATCAGCATCATCACCACGGCGATCGCCCCGCCTTTGCCGAACTCAAAGAATTTGAAGGCGGTGCGGTAGGTATAGATCGATACCAGTTCGGTCCTGAAGGTTGGCCCGCCGCCGGTCAGCAAGAACGGCGTGAACACATTGAACGTCCACAGCGTAATGAGGATCAGGTCGGTGAGGATGTGGCCGCGCATCAGGGGAAAGACGATGTCGCGGAACTTTCGCCAGCCCGACGCGCCGACCACGTCCGCTGTTTCAACGTAGGACGGGGGGATTGTTTCCAGGGCCGAGGAAAACAAGAGAATAGAAAAGGCCGAGCCGCGCCAAGTGTTGAAAATGATAATCGTAAGCACTGGGTAATCGAACAACCAGTCGGGGCGGCCCAGGCCGAGCGCGGTCAAAATGGTGTTCAGCGTACCGTTGTCGACATCCAAGAAAGCGCTCCAGGCAAACGCGACGACCACTTCCGGGATGATCCAAGCGAGGACGGCCAACGTAAACACGACCTCGCGCAAGAGACCTTTACGCCGGTAAAATGCCCAGGCGACTGCCAACCCGACCACCGCCTGCCCCAACAGCGCCGAGCCAAGCACGAATTGGAAGGTGATTTTCAGCGCGTTGCCGAACTGCCCATAGCGCATCCAGCGGTCGAAGTCGAACAGGCGCTGGTAGTTTTCGAACCCGATGAACTGCGGGTGTGCTGCCGTGATCCCGGTCAACGTGCGGTTGGTGAAACTCAGATAAAAGATCCAGAAGAACGGCAAGATCAGGAAAATTGCTACAAAGACTAACGCCGGGGACAGGAAAGCAAACCCTACTCGGCCAGAGAAAACTCCGGGACGTTTCTCCACTTTTTCTCTCCAGGTTGTTTCATCAATCAGAGGGCCCGGGTGACACTATTCATCCGGGCCCCAGGTGTACGCGTGTTGAGAGTTATTCGAGCGGGATGTTGATCACGTTATCCGCGCCAACGATATCCGTCACGTCCTCCGCGTAGGCTTGCATGGCTTCTTCGGGGGACATTTCGCCCGACACCACGCGCTCAGTCATGAGCTGCGCCTCATACGACACCTTCGGGTAATCGGGTAGCATGGGGCGAACTGTCGTCAGCGGGAGCAGCGCGTCCGCCATCGCGGACATGGTGTCATCACCGGCGACCGGTACGTCATCGCGGAAGTTGATGCGTGGCAGCATCTGTTCCCAGATCATCTGCATATCTTTGCCAGACATGAAGGACAGCAGCGCCCAGGCTTCTTGGGGGTGATCGGTGTTGGGATTCAGCACCCAGCCAGTACCGCCGGAGATGGTCACGAAGTTCTGGCCGTCGTAGCCCATGCCGGGATCCATCGCGGGCATCTTGGCCCAACTGATCTCAGCATCGCGGGTCGCTTTGTCCATCTGGTTGAGGATCGCAGAGCGCCAGAACCAGTCACCCTCGACCAGCATAGCGATCTTGCCTGCGGCGAAGTCCGCAAAGGAGCGATCGCGGCCGTCGGCGACCAACTGCAAGCGGGCGTCACCCAGTTTGTCTTGGTTGTACACGGTATCGTAGAACTTCAGCGAATTCAGAATGGCCGGGCTGCTGACGACCCACTTGCCCTGATCGAAATCGTACATGTGCTCACCGGCACCCAGCAGGACCATGTCCCAGCCCTGCATAGTGGTGGCTTCACCCATCGCTGTGCCCGCGTTGATCTGGAGCGGAGACTCAACTCCGGCATCCTTCAGTGTCTGCGCGGTGTCCAGGATGTCTTGCCAGGTGGTGGGCTGCCAGGGCAGCGGAATTCCCGCCTGCTCGAAGATGTCCTTGCGATAGAAGATTTGACGCACGTCGGTCCCGGCGGCGATCCCGTACAGCTTGCCTTGATAGCCCAGGATACCCTGGATACCGGGCGAGATATGGCTCCAGCCTTCCCACTGATTGACGACATCACCGGCGATCTCATCCAGCGGCTTCAGCAGCCCTGCATCGACGAATTCGGGAACCCAGAAACCGTCAAATGCGAATACGTCGTACCCGGCACCTACGCCAAGGTCCAGCGCGTACTGTTCTTTAAGCTGCTCGTCGCTGCCGCCAAACTCGACCAGCTCCACTTTCACATTCTTGCCCTGGTCGGCCATGGCGGCTTCGAATGCCGGAATCACCTGATTGTTGAGCCAATCGACCTCTTCTGTATTGACACCCCCAGCGACGCAGCGGCAGGTGATCTGCAGTGTGATTTGTTCTTGCGCCGAGACGGTGGCAGTGATTCCGAGGGCCGCGACCATCGCCAGAATAAGCATTAGCCTGACCATCAGAGATTTTTTCATCATGGATTTGTTCCTCCTAGAAGTTTCTCGAAAGAGTTGGTGATGTACAAGCCACGCGCATATACAGCCGAGAAGACCTCACCTCCTTTCGGACGTACCAGATTGCACAGGTGGAATAGCTGTCGATTCGCGAATGATCAAGCGGGTTGGCAGCGAGGTGAAGATCGCTTGCGGCGGTTCGCCCTCGATCATGGCCAGCAGACGCCGAACCGCTTCTCGCCCAATCAGCGCGGTGTTTTGAGCCACCGTGGTCAGAGTAGGTGTGACGCTTTCGGTGAGTTCCAGGTTATCAAAGCCGATGACGGAAATGTCCTGGGGCACTCGCAGCCCGGCCTGATCCGCCGCACGCAGCACCAGCAGGGCTAACAAATCGTTCATTGCGAAAATGGCGGTGGGACGATCCGGTTCGCATAACACGGCAGTCAAATAGGCTACGTCTTCGTGGGCCTCTTTGGCGTAACGCCGGTAGTTGACCGCTTCGACGGGTTCGCCAAGCTGGATCATAGGACGCGGCTTCAGCCCTGCGTTTTCCATCGCGTCGCGATAGGCCCTGGCGCGTTCGGCGACGGGCAGCAAGTCCAGCGGGGGCCACGCCGCAAACGCGATCGATTGGTGCCCCCTCTCCAAGAGGTAATGCATCGCTTGCAGACCGCCCTCGTAATTCTGGCTGGTGATGCAGGGGAGATGTGCCTTGGATACCGGGCGATCCAGTAGCACGATCGGCACAGAACATGACGGATTGGTTACAAAGCGCTCTTTGGCGTTCTCGGCCACCGGCCAGAGCAGGATTCCGGCCACACCCTCTTCGCACATACTGCGGATCAGGCGATTTTCTTCTTCCAGACGTCGTTCGCTTTGGGCGAACAGGAGGCGATACCCTTTGGCGCGCAGCAACTCTTCGGCCCCGTTCAGCAAACTGCCGTCGAACGTATAGCGGAACTCCGCCACAATACAGCCTACAAAACGAGTCGCAGATGAGGTGCTGGTCGGCTCACTGACGAACGTGCCCTTCGCGGGGACGCGGTAGATCAACCCTTCGTCCTGGGCGGTTTGCCAGGCGCGCTGCACGGTGGACCGGCTGACCTTAAGTTGTGTGATCAGCGCGTATTCCCCGGGCAGTTGTTCGTGAGGCTTCAGCTTTCCGCTGAGAATGGCGTGCCGGAGTTCGTTAAGCAGTTGTGTATGTAGAGGAATTGGGCTGTTTTTAGAAATCTTAAACATAGTTTCACACCCAAAATTAAACTTGTCACGTCTTGTCCGGACAAGCTCAGTTTCAGCATAGCACGGTTGTGACAGACAAGTCAAGCAATTTTGAAGATGTTTTACCGGACCTTAATGTTTTGAGGCATTTGGGATGCGGTTGCACGGGAA
Source organism: uncultured Chloroflexia bacterium (assembly GCA_963826505.1). GTDB lineage: Bacteria > Chloroflexota > Anaerolineae > Aggregatilineales > Aggregatilineaceae > CAWGXG01. Next base: position 458,468 of record CAWGXG010000006.1, on the reverse strand, counting down.
AAACGGGTAGGGGAGCATGTAGAAGTGGCCGGGCCAAAAGGTAACGCCCTCGTACGCGGGGCAAGCGCACGACGTCTGGGGATAGCCCGACCCGCAGCGCGACCCTTGGCGAAAGACACTGACTGCAAGCTGTTTCAGCGGGTGCAACCGCGTTGCGGGGCGACTGTATCTTCAGTTCGTCGCAGGAGGAGCTGGAGGAGGGCAATCCGGCCAGCATACCTCGACCTGAAAAATACCTGTTTCGACATCATTCAGACGAGATTGCGCGAGATCATTCCATACCAGCACCAGGCGATAGTAGTTTTCGTCGATGTAGTTTTCGCCATACGATCCCAGAAATACAATCGGCGTATCAGACGTGGCCAACTGTGTGTCGAGGTATGGGCGAAGATTCTTCTTCTTGAACAAGAACAGATTATAGAGCGTGACATCTGGGCGCTGACGTTCAATGATCTGGAGGTATTGCAGCGGCACAATGTCCCACCAGACGCCCAACACGATGGCATTCTTCGGCAGTGCAACGATCACTTGCTCGGAACGATCGCGAACGCTGGTGTCCCTGCTCAGGTCGACCAGGGGGTAGTTGATCACCAACACGAAAACTGGCAGGATAAGCAGCAGAACGGCTTTGTTTTGCATCTCCAAGGTGGTGACCAGCCACTTCAAGCCTGCGCCCAGCGGAATGGCCCACAGCAGATAGGTCGGCCCCATCATGGTGTCCCGGTCGGGCGCGCCGTAGGTGGTGAAGAAGTATGTATACGGCACAAAGAAGACCAGCCACGTAATCAGTAATGCCCGGTCCTCGCGGCCCATCGCCACCAGGCCGACCAGCCCCAGGACTGCGCCCACGCCAAGAAAATTTCCCCACAGCCATACGAGCGTGTCACCGATTTGCTGGGTTGAGGGTAAAACCCCGTTTTCAAAAAACAATGAATTGAATTGCTTGCCGCTGATCATCCACCACAAGCCCGAACCAGTCTGCAAGTCGACGGCTTCGAATTCGCCTTGCGAATTGTATTCCCCGGCAAGATTGAGCGCGTGGGGGCGGTTCGCCTGGATCGGGAAGTACAACAGCGAACAGGCAAACACCAGCAAGGCTCCCAGCCCGGCCAGTGCGCTTGTGCGCCAGGGGATGCGCAAGCGCCGATAGGCCAGGATAAGACCGGGCGCAAACAGTACGGAGGATGGGCTGGTGGCAACAGCCAGCCCGAACAGCCCCCCGAGGATCAGAGCAGGGGCAGTACGGATGGGCTTCGTCTTATACACCCATGCGATCTGAGCCGCGCATAGGGCCAGCGTCAACAATTGGGGCGCGTAGACCTCAGCGACGACCCCAGCTTGCCACACATAGTACGACCAGATAAACAACAGTGTGCTGATCAGGGCGATCCGGCGATCCCCTAGCAAGCGTGACAGTGCACTCCACAAGAGTGGGGCCGTTAGCGCCAGACTTATGGCCGAGAAGAGGTTAACGCAAAACCCGATGTCGCCAACTGGCAACAACGAAAACACATGCCCGATCAACAAGAATATGGGATAGCCAGGGCTATGAACGAGGTCGAGCTTGGCCGCACCAATCGTTAGCTCTACGCTGTCGAAATTGTAGAATGTCGGTGCCATCGTGCGCAGCAAAATAACCAGTACCACCGTAAAAAGTGATACCTGTTGGAACCAACTATTCTTGAGGAGTTTTGTCATCAGGGTGTGCTACAGGGAGTCAGGCGATGAAACACGCCCCAGTCAAGGGGGCGTGCTGTAACCATCACCTGACTCTCAATTCAGCAGTGATCAGCCAATCACATTGGTGGGCAGAGGAGTATCATACCAGGGCAACTCGGGATTTGTGCCCAGACATTCCACTTCCATCCACAAGCGCAGCGGTGCGCCCAACGGAACGACCTGGTAAAACTGGCCGGTTGCGTCAATGCCGGTGACTCCGCAGGCTCTTATCCGCAGGAACCGTGACTAACGGTACCTGATGAATGCACCGGTCGTAAATGACTGCAAGAAGTAGGGGCAGGCCATAACTGTTTTTGCCCCGATGGCAGACTCAAACGCCAGGCTGCCGTCCGCCAAATACACCGGCCCACTCTCGGTTTCGGTTTCGCCGTACACCTGAGCGAACACCTTATCGACCCAGTTGAGTCGGCCGTATGGCAGCCCCCAAGCGACGGATAACGCTAATATTCCCACCAGCGCAATGAGCGCTACCCAACTTTTCTTCGACATACGACTTTCTCCTTTGAGATTATTGAAATGACGGTTCGGCGTAACGCAGTTGATCGTGAGCCTCTTTCCTGTACCCGACTGCGATGTTTTTGCTCAACCGCGCACGTCTCAATTACGATTCTTCGTTGTTATTTTCAGTCAACCTGAAACAGTATAGTATTGAAAATTGAACCTTGCAAGCAAAAAGACTCTTTCAGGGCAATTATAAAAAACGTTGTTTAGACATACAATAAAGAAGCGTTAATATCATCTAACATATCGCTATTATTGAGTTGACTTTGACGATTGGGCTTCCGTCCATATCTCGTAAAATTGCTCCGGTTGAGGGTAACCTAGTTTGATGCTCTGCTGATACGCTTGCATCGCGGCGTCCCAATTGCCCTGCCACAGGTACGTCTGGCTCAATCCAAACCACGCCTCGGAAGATTCCGGATCGTAACCTCTGGCGGTATCAAATGCTTTCAGGGCGAGATCGAAGTTGCGATTGTGCAGGTAATTGACACCCAGGCCAACGTAATAGCCGCCGGGGTCGTTCAGGGCTTGTTCCAGGTAATCGGTCGAGCCGATGCGCTGGGGATTGGATTGTTCGATGGGACCGAAAACGGCCGTCGCATGGTCATGGCCCGGCGCTGCCAACAACAGGCTCAACGTGATCTGCCGGGCCGGGTAGCTGAGCGAATTGGCGGTGCGCATGGTTAACGGCGGGATGGCCCACCCCAGACGCTCGAACAATGCAGCTATTTCGATATGCTGCCGCGACCAAGTATTGAGCGGAGCTGGCATGACGATATAGGCCGCTTGATCGTCCAGAATGCCATAGGTGTCCGCATCTCCAAACAGCACCCAGAGCCGGTTGCTGCCTGCCGTCAACTCAAGGCCATAAGCATAACCACCGTCGGGCGAAACGACGGGCCGCGTCGGGTAAATCCACAGATCGAAAGCGTCAGGCAATGTGATAGTCTGGCTCAGCCGCAGAATGGTGCGCGAGTCCGTCTCAAGTATAAGCGCGTCCCGTCCGTCAATGGGGGCCATCGCGATCGCTGCCGCTGCGCTTGGGAGACTCTGGAATGTCCAGCCCGTGGGGATTACATTGGTTTCTGTCCAGAATTCATAACGCGGATTCACGATCCGATCTGGATCGCTGAAGGTTGCATCCGATGGAATGTTCAGGATATTCCGCAGCGCATAATTCTCTCCGGCATCGGTGACCACAATCTGGGCCCCATCGTGTACCGAAAATTGAACAGCCGGATACCCCGCGGAAATCACATAGGTGCCTGACTCCCCAGGTTCCAGGCTGATAGGCCCGCTTTCGATCTGCCAGGGGTAAGGTTGCTCCTGTTGGACGGAAAAGCGTGGTTCGAATAACGTGTCGCTGTGATTGGTAACCTCCAGCTCCAGCTTCAACACCTGGGCGCTTTCGGAACCCGAGGTCGTCAGGATCGGCAGATTGTAATGGGCGGAAACGCTATCAGCCCGCATCAACAGCGCCGCCCCCAGCACGATGTTGACGGCCGCTAGCGCACCACACAAACTCGCCGTTGGCATCCAGCGCCTATGGTGTTCAGGAAGGAGTCTGTCCAAGGCGGTACGCGGGTTTGTCGCGCGGGCTACCATCAGTAGCAAAGGCGGAATCCAATAAATCCAGTAATTAGTGAGAGCGCGATAATAGATCCAAAAAAAGATGCCAGGCACAATCCAAAAGGCGTGGCCGAACGATCGAGGATGGCGCCAATAGACCCACAGCGCGGCGCCATAGAACGAGAATTGGAGCACGGAATAGAATGCTTTCGGCCATGCGACGAATCCAAATTGGGTCAGCGACGCGATGCCCTGGCTCCACACGTTGAACGCCGCATAAGACGGCTCAACGGCCCCAAGAATCCAGGCTTTGGGATTCCAGATGAAAAATGGCAGATTGAAGATCAAGAACAAGCCGGCACTTATACCGCCAAACACGGCGATGGCACGCACGCGCTCGCGCCGGGAGGGATAGGTGTACCATAAATAAATCACCAGGAAAGGCGCGATTAACCAGGGCTGCTGGCGATAGTTGCAGGCGAGTCCAAACAACACGGCGCGCAGCACAGGCCGGTTCCATGCCAGAATCATCCCGACGATGAGGGCACCCCAGAGCACATCTTGTAATCCACCCAGCGGAAAATACGTAAACTCTTTGAGCGCGAACAGGGGCAGCAGGATCACTGGGCGGAACGCGGCTGGGCTGCCGACAAACAGCAGAATCAACAGCGAAATGTGGGCTGTCACGCTGATCACTTTGACCGAGCCTAATCCAATGCTGTCCAGTACATAGAGCAAGGTCATCGGCAGGGCTGGATACGTGACTCGCCGCTGGATGGACCCATCAAGAAATGCCGTGAAATTGAGCTGATCGTGAAAGACGCGGCGAAAGTCCGCAAGATTCCACTCATAGGGATTCTGCCCCCGCCGCAAGATCTGTACCGCATATTCAGAGATCATTTCGTTATCTGTGCGGGGCGTAATCAGCGGGTAGCGGTTCCGCCAGTAGAGATAAGCCGAGGCCAGAAACGCCAGGATCAAACCGCCCAGCACCAACCACGCCATGCGCGGCGTGAGGGTGCGGCTCAGAGCTAGCAATCCCAGCAGCGCGCCAAGGCCCCAGGCGGCAAAGCTCAGCGCCAGGCTGACCGGATACAAAGATGACTGGCCGAAGATCCACAGGTCATAAGCGCGCGCAAAGAGAACCATCGTCGTGCCAAACAGGCCCAACCGCAGAAGCAGCGTTTGTGGGTGCGACGCAGCGCGCTCAATCATTGGAAAGGCTCACTTTCGACAGGGCTTTCAACTGTTCGATCGCCGCCAGCGCCGCCGTGTTGTCTGGCTCGAAATCAAGCGCTTGCTCGTACGCCTCCTGGGCTCGATCGAAATTCCGGTCGCGTTCATAAGTCTCGCCTAGCCGCACGTAGTATGCCGCAGGATCGTCCAGGATTTGGGCCATACGATCTTGAGGCGTGGTCGTATAGTCTTGTTCAATTGGGCCGAACTCGGCGACCAGAGGTTGGGCGCTGTCACTGCGACCTGTGACCATCAGCCGCAGCCAGATCAACTGGAAATCTGCCTCCACGTTCCTGAAAACCGTCGGGACAAACGGGGGGAGAGGCCATCCCGCCTCAGCATAGAGCGCCTGCAAATCGATCTCCTGGCGGACCCAGGTCGCTACCGGTAGGGTGTGCTGGATCACATAGGTGTTTGCCGGAGCAGATCCCGTGTAAGGATTGGGTCCAAACAACACCCACACCTGGTGCGTGCCGTCGCTGATCTCCAACCCATAGGCGACTTCTGACGCACCAAGCAGCGAAGGATCATAATACAACCACACGTTGAACGGCCTGTATAGGAACGTAACCTGGTTTTGCAGCGTGGCCCAGGCGCGACCGGTTTGTGTTGTGTCCAGCGAGAAGCGCACGGCGATACGATTATCCTGGTCAAAAGGTGAGAGTGTGGCGGCGTAGTCGGGAACGCTGTTCAGTCGCCAATGGCTGGGCGCATTGCTGTTGCTGTCCCACAACTGGAAGTTGGGGTTGGTGATCGCTTCCGGCCATAAGTAGGAGACGTCGGGTTTCAACTGGGCTACGGCGCGCAGATCGTAATTCCCGCCCGCGTCAGCGACGACAATCTGGGCGTTCTCATGGAATAAGAAACCGTATGATCGCTGGTGCGTTGCGATCGTGTAGAGCGCCGTCTGCCCGGAAGCCAGCGTCAGGGGGCCGTTGAGGATATCCCAGGCTAGCGGGTTCAGGTATTGGTCCTGATGTTGAACAAAGAAACGCGGCGTCAGCTCCTGATCCGTGTTATTGGTGACCAGGACCTTCGCCCGATCCACAACCCCATTTTCTGTGTAAAGGGGGTACTGCGGCTGAATGTCAATGCTCGCTTTGCTCTGCGCCAGCCAGACGCCCGCTGCCAACACGGCGCCGCATACCACGGCAGAAGTGAGCAGAGTAACACGCCAGGCCCGGCGCTCTGGTATGGGCGGAATTCTCTCTTCGGTGATCATCTTGAGCACGGCGATGGCGGGGAAAATCCAGTAAAGCCAGTAGGCGTTGATGTTGCGGTAGGTCATCCATAAGAGGATGCCGGGTATGAGCCATAAGGTATGACGCAGGGACGCGTAGTGTCGCCAATAGGCAAGCAAGAGCAGCCCCAGCACAACCAGCATTACCAACAGGTAGTAATTCTTCGGTAGTGCCGCGAACCCAAGCTGATTCAGGCTGGCCAACCCTCCCTGGCTGAATATCACCAGGGGAGAGCCAACGTTAACCGCTACGCCATCAAACCACGCGCGTGGATTCCACATAATGAACGGGATATTGAACGCTGCAAAGACACCGCCGCTGATCGCTCCAAACAGGGCGAGCCGAACCCAGGGGGACGTTGTTGAATCTTCAGCATCGCGCCATAGCCGGATCAGCAAAAAAGGCGCAATGAGCCATGCGTTTTGTTTGAACGCAATCGCCAACCCGAACAAAAACGCGCGCCACAACGGCTGGTCCCAACGCACGATCATCCATACCAGGAGCAAACACCACACGATATCCATGGTGCCGATCGACACGATCTCGTTGAAATCTGTCCCGACGACGAAGGGTATCAGGACGAGGGGTTGGATGGGCTTCGGGGCATTGACGAAGACGACGACCATCAGCAGCGCCAACGCGATATACGAGACTAAGAATGCTCCGGGTAACCCAACCAGATGAAACGGAATGAGCAGCAGAAATGACAGGGCCGGATAGGGGTAGCTGCTGATGGCCATGACGCCATCCAGGCGCGGCGTGCCGCCAGTTTGCGCTGTGCGGTAGAGATTAAATACTCCGCTGTAATCCCACTGGTAGGGATTGCGCCCTTTCAGCAGCAGCCGGGTAGCGAAGTCCATATACTGCGCCGTGTCGACCTGAACCAGATCGCTGTAGGGTGTCGTCGCGATCCATTTGAGGGCCATGATAAGGACGCCGAGCAGATAGGCGGCCAGAATGAACCAGCGCGTGGCGGGTCTCACCTGCCAGCCCGCTGCGAGAATCAATCCAAACCCGAGAATCCCGCACAGCAAGAGCGCAACGATCATACCTGGCGCGCGATAGATGACGGGCGGGTAGGCTACGACCGACAACAGGTGTAGCAAATACGCCCCAGCCGCGATCAACCCGATGCGTTGAAGCGCAGCGCCTATCGGTTGGCTTGCGATCCAGGCGGTGATGGATGTTGGTTCTTCGGTCATGGCCGACAAGCTACCAATATCAACTGACCCTCGACTCAGGCACGCGCTACGGGGGTCCAAAATACAACGTGGATGTTGCATAATGGCAGTACAACGATGGACCAGCGCAGTAGTTTACCGCGCCCCATTTAGTTCCACAAACAGCATGGTGCCGCCCGGATGAACCAGTTTTGCGGTGGGGCGCGGCGTAAGTATGGGGAATTCCGAAACTAAAGAGAGGGGAAAACCTGTTCATGCGCCTCGAGCGTCTGCTGGAGCGCGGCTCCTTCGTGCGCCAGTGACGCGAATGCCGCCTCAAATGCGGACGGTGCAAAGTACACGCCGCATTCCAACAGCGCGCGGAAGAAGGCCGCATAGCGCGCGGTGTCGCTGGTCTTGACTTCAGTGTAGTTCGTGACCGGCCCGTCATTGAAAAACAGCCCGAACATCGTACCGGCCTGCGCTGTTTGAACTGGGATACCCGCCTTGGCAGCCTGACGCTCGATGCCTTCACGTACCGCCGTCGCCACAGCGACCACGCGCTCGAAGACACCCGGTGCCGCAAGTGCGCGCAGCGTGGCCAGCCCGGCGGCCATCGCCAGCGGATTGCCGGACAGCGTCCCAGCCTGATACATTGTCCCCGCGGGAGCAACATGCTGCATGATTGCTTTGCGCCCACCGTAGGCGCCGACCGGCAGCCCGCCACCGATCACCTTGCCGAAGGCGGTCAAATCGGGCAGTACGCCGTAATACGCCTGTGCGCCGCCCAACGCCACGCGGAAACCGGTCATGACCTCATCGAAAATGAGGACTGCACCGTATTGTTGCGTGAGATTTCGCAAACCGGGCAGGAATCCCTCTGCCGGAAGCACCACGCCCATATTACCCGCCACAGGTTCGACGATCACGGCAGCGATCTGCTCCGGGAATTGCTCGAACAACGCGCGGACAGCGCCCAGATCGTTATACGGTGCGCTCAGCGTATCTTGGGTCGCTCCAGCCGGGACACCGGGGCTGTCCGGCAGGCCGAGCGTCGCCACGCCCGATCCCGCCTGGACCAGCAGCATATCCGCGTGGCCATGGTAGCATCCCTCGAACTTGATGATCTTGTCGCGGCCCGTGTAGGCGCGCGCCAGCCGCAGCGCCGACATGGTTGCTTCTGTGCCTGAATTGACGAAGCGCACCATCTCAACCGACGGCATCAGGTCGATAACCAGATTCGCCAGTTCGACCTCCAGCCCAGTAGGTGCGCCGTAGCTAGTTCCGCAGGCGGCCTGCCGCTGGATGGCGTCGATCACCGCCGGATAGGCGTGACCCAGGATTAACGGTCCCCAACTCATAACGTAATCGACATAGCGATTGCCATCTACGTCGATCAGATAGGACCCCTCGCCACGCTCGATGAACAGCGGATCGCCGCCAACGCCGCGAAACGCGCGCACCGGCGAACTGACGCCGCCGGGCATCACCTGGAGCGCTTGCTGGTAAAGTTGTGCTGAACGGTTGGTATTCATAGCGTTACCTTTGCCCGGATTCAATACACATCAGCAGGTTGAATCGCCACCTGCCGCATATAAGTCATCACTTGCTGCGCGGTCGTCTGGCCCTGTTTCACGCAGTCGGGGATACCCACTCCCCGATACGCGCTGCCGGTGAGATACAAGCCAGGCGGACACAGCGCGTCGATCGCGTCCATACGGTCGAGATGTCCCACATCATATTGCGGGTTGCCGCGCGGCCAGCGAAAGACCCGCGCCACAGTGGGGGCGGCCGTAACGCCCATGATCGCGCGCAATTCGTCGCACACCAACGTGACCAACGCCTCGTCGTCTAGTGCGACCAGTTCTTCGCGGCGCGGACCACCGATAAAGGCGCGCAGCAGCACCGTGCCGGGCAGCGAGCGATGCGTAAACTTGGTGCTGGTCCACGTGCAGGCCAGCAAGCGCGTAGGTTCTTTGCGCGGCACGACAAACCCAAAGCCGTCAAGCGGATGTCCAAAATCCTTCGCGTCATAGCCCAGCGAAACGGTCGCCGTCGAGACGTATCTTATCGCGGCCAGACGGTCAGCCAGATCGGGATGCGTGGCGCGCAGCAGATCGGCGGTTACGAAAGCGGGCGTCGCCATGACCACCGCGTCGGCTTCAATCTCACGACCATCATCCAACCGGAGCGCATAACCGTCCGCCCGCTGTTGGATTTCGGCAACACCGCAACCGGTAATCACCGTGCCGCGCAGCGCGGCGTGAATCGCCCCGACGATCTCTTGCAAGCCGTTTTGCAGCGTCATGAAGACCGTGGTCGGCTTCTCGCCGTTGGCACGCGGCGCGCCGTTCGATGCCGTACGCGCCTTACGCGCCGCGATCATACCCCGTGTCAGGCTGCCGTATTTGCGCTCAATATCGATGAAACGCGGGAAGGTGGCTTTGAGACTGAGCGTTTCCGCATCTGATACGTGAATGCCCGCCATCATCGGCTCAGCCAGCACGTCGAGCGCTTCTGTGCCCAAACGTCGCCGGATGAAATCGGCCAAGCTTTCGTCGGAGTCATCCTTACGCGCCGGGATGAACAGGTCCATACCCATACGCAGCTTGCCCGGCCACGAGATCAGATCAGAGGTCGCAAAGGGCCTAAACCGGGTCGGTACGATCAGCAGCATGCCGTCCGGCATTTTGCGTAGTTTACCGCCGCGCAGCACGAACACTGTGCGCCGGGCGTCGTTCGTACCCACCAGTCGATCGCCCAGCCCCAAGTCGCGGCAAAGCTGGATGCCCCAGGGCTTCTGAGTGATGAACGAATCCGGTCCGCCTTCGATGATAAAGCCGTCCGGCGTGTCCGTCGCGATCTTGCCACCCAGACGCGGCTCGCGCTCGATCAGCGTCAGATCGAGTGGAAGGTTGGCTTCATCAGCCGCTTTTTGCGCGTAATAGGCGGTCGCCAGTCCAGCAATCCCGCCTCCAATGACTGCCAGTCTCATGACCGCACCCTTTCCGCCCGGTGCACAAGATCGGCCAGCGCGGCGATGAACAGCGGATCGTCGTTCAAAGACGGCACACGTTCCAGACGTGCACCGGCATGTTGTGCCGCGCGTTGGGCCTTTACATCAATGTCAAATAGAATCTCCACGTGGTCGGCCACGAAACCTACTACGCACGACAGCAGATTCTTGTGTCCCTGTTCGGCTAGCTCGATCACGTAATCCTGGATCTGCGGGCCGAGCCAGGGTTCAGGGCTGCGCCCGGCGCTCTGGTACGAAAACGTCCACTGCGTATCCGCCAGCCCGACTTTTTCCGCCACCAGACGCGCCGTTTCATGCAATTGCGCATCATACGGGTCGCCCTGCTCGATGATACGTACCGGCAGGCTGTGCGCGCTGAAAATCACGAGCGTGTCAGCGGGCATGGCAGCCAACCCGGTCCGGACGCGCTGCGCCAGCGCTTCCAGGTAGAGCGGGTGGGTGTGATAACTGGTGATCGCCTGGTAGGTGAACGGAGTCCCGCACGCGCTGAGCGCTTCATCCAGCTTTTCGAAGTATTTGGCGATGCTCATGCTGGAATAGTGCGGGGCCAGCGCCAGCGCTACAGCGTGCTGGATGCCATCAGCCGCCATCTGCGCAACTGTTTCCTTGATCCAGGGCGTCCAGTGGCGCATCCCGATATACGTTTTGTAGCACACACCGGACGGGGCGCTGGCGTTCAGCAGTTTCTCGACCAGCGCCGCCTGCCGCCGGGTGATCTCCAGCAACGGTGATTTGCCGCCAATCTGGCGGTAGTTGTCCGTGATCTCGTCGATCAGCGCCTGCGAGGTGGGCCGCCCGCCGCGAATATCCAGCAAGTAGGCCGGGATGTCGTCCAGAGAATCCGGCCCGCCGTAGGCCATCAACAGCACACCGATGGTTTGTGTCATGTTCAGCTCTCTTTCAGGGCTGCGCTGCGTTCGTGAACATACTCTGCCAGCCGCTGCACGTGCTCAACAGGTGTGTCGGGCAGAATGCCGTGCCCCAGGTTGAAAATATGGCCGGGCCGCCCGGCAGTGCGTTCTAGAATGTCATCGGCGCGCGCCTGGATCTGCTTCCAGGGGGCGAACAGCGCGACCGGGTCCAGGTTGCCCTGTACGGCGACGTGCTCGCCAAGCTGATCCCAGGCGTCGTCAATCGCGACGCGCCAATCCACACCGATTACGTCAGCGCCAGTTTCCGCGATCAGCCCGGGCATCCCATTCAGGTCTGTGCCAAAGTAGATTACCGGAACGCCAGTGCTCTGTGCCTGGGCGATGACGCGGCGGGTGTAGGGCAGCACATGCGCGCGATAATCCTGGGGAGCCAGTACGCCCGCCCAGCTATCAAATACCTGGAGCGCCTGCGCGCCCGCATTGGCTTGCGCCACCAGATAATCGCCCACCACAGCGGCCAGCTTGCTCATTAGGCGATCCCAGGCGTCTGGCTCGGTCAGCATGAAGGATTTGACCTTGACGTGATTCTTCGAACCGCCGCCTTCTATGGCATAGCTCGCCAGGGTGTACGGTGCACCAGAAAACCCAATCAGCGGCAGTTTGCCGTCCAGCTCGCGCCGCACCAGCCGGATCGCGTCCAGAGTGAACGGCACATTTTCTTCGGCGGAAGGCGTGCGCAGCCGGGCCACATCGAGCGAAGATGTGACAGGGTTGGCGATTAGCGGCCCCTCGCCTTTCACGAAGTCCAGGTCCAGCCCCATACCGATCAACACCGGCAGAATGTCTGCAAAAATAATGGCGGCGTCGAGATCGAACGCCTGCACCGGCTGGAGCGTGATTGCGCAGGCCAGATCCGGCGTGCGGATCGCCTCCAACATGGTATATTGGGCGCGCACGGCGCGGTATTCGGGCATATAGCGCCCGGCCTGCCGCATAAACCAGACAGGCGTCACGTCCACCGGTTGGCGACGGCATGCCCGCAGAAATCGAAACTCAGTCATACATCCTCTTTCTTCGCGATAAAAATCGTGCCGTCCTCGACCCGCACCTGGAAGGTTTCGACGTCCCTTGGCGCGGGACCACCCAACGTCCTGCCGCTTTCCAGGCTGAAATACGCCTCGTGCCAGGGGCAGCGCACCGTGGGGCCTTCGCCGTTCTGGTGCAGGGTGCCATCACACAACGGGCCGCGCGCGTGGGGGCAGCGATTGTTCAGCGCGTAGATATGCCCATCCGTGCGGAACAACGCGACCTGCTGCGTGCCGTAATACACCTGCAACGCGGAGTCCGGCGCAAGCTGGTCCAATTGCGCGACAGGCAGCCAGCCGCCGACCTCGGTCACGTCATCGTCGACCAGGTCGCTGATCTCGGCCCCACCGATCGAATCCATGACGTTTGGCAGGCTCATGGCGATAGCGATGTGCATGGGGGTATCCGCGAGGGTGTACAGGCTGGCCTGCGTGAAACGCAGATCATTCACGAGGTCCACGAACGCATGCGGATCGTTGCCTTCGAACGCGACCACAAATTCCTGGTCGTCAATGCCGTAGGAATAGGTGGTGTTCAGCTTGATGTCAGGATAGTTGCGCCCGATGCGGATATGATCGGAGATCATCGCCTGCCGCTCGTCCTGGCTCAGGCCATACCACGCGCGCGTTTTGATGAAGGGGTAGACGAACAAATAGCGCGCGTCACCCGGCTCAATGCGGATGCGCTCTTCGACGGTCGGCCTGCGCTGGTCTTCTGGCAGACTGATGTCGTACAGGCTGCGTTTGGTCCCCGAAAGAAACGAGCGACTGACCGTCAAGAAGGGTCCCAGGGCCGTATTGCGAATGGCGGTTTCCAACTGTTGGAAGGCCCCCACGTCGTCGGATACAGTCCACAGCAGGAAGTCCACATCGGGCCGCAGGCCCACCAGCGAATACGAGCGTAGCAGCATCCGGCGATTCAGGCCGCGCACCGTGTCCACCAAATCGAGTTTGGCATCGCGCTGTTTGCGCTCCGGCAGGCGAAGGAAACTCGCTGTATCGAGCTTGTAGAAGGTGAATTTGACAACCTGGCGACCCGTTTTTTCAGCGGCCATAGCCTACTCCAATTCAGCTAACCAACGAGCGGCATCCTTGGCGTGATAGGTCAGGATCACGTCCGCACCGGCGCGGCGCATCGCGGTCAGCGTTTCGAGCGTTACGCGCTGCTCGTCCACCCAGCCGTTTGCCGCGGCTGCCTTGATCATGCTGTACTCGCCGCTGACGTTGTAGGCGGCCAACGGCAGATCGAAGCGGTCGCGTACCCGCCGGATCACGTCCAGGTAAGCCAGCGCGGGCTTGACCATCAACATGTCCGCGCCTTCGTCCACGTCGAGCTGCGCCTCGCGCAGGGCTTCGCGCACGTTGGCGGGATCCATCTGGTGCGAGCGGCGATCCCCAAAGGAAGGCGTGCTCTGGGCCGCGTCGCGGAATGGGCCGTAAAAACTGCTGGCGTATTTGACCGCGTAGGAAAGAATGCTGACCTGCTGGAAGCCATTCGTGTCCAATGCCGCACGGATGGCGCGCACCATGCCGTCCATCATGCCGCTGGGCGCGACGACATCCGCCCCGGCGGCGGCATGCGAGGCGGCCACCCGTCCCAGAACGTCGAGCGTCTCATCGTTGAGGATGTCCCCGCCGCGCACGATGCCGCAGTGTCCGTGATCGGTGTACTCGCACATGCACACATCGGTGATAACCAGCGTTTCGGGGCTAGCCTGTTTGATCGCGCGCGCCGCCTGTTGGATGATGCCATCATCCGCGAAATTCTCTGTGCCGAGCTCGTCTTTGTGGGAAGGTACGCCGAACAGCACGACGGCCGGGATCTTCAAGGTCGAAAGCTCGTCGATCTCGCGCGCCAGTTGGTCAATCGACTGGTGATACACACCGGGCATCGAGGGGATTTCCTGGTGTATTTTGCGCCCGTGCACGACAAACAACGGGTAAATGAAATTCGACGGGCTGAGCGTCGTCTCGCGCACCATGGCGCGCAATTGCCGAAGACGTACGCAGGCGGCGCAGTCGAACAGTGGGAAATGTCATGGGATGGGATTCCTTTCAAAAGCTCGGACCAAAGCCGCGATCAGCCCATCGATCGTGTGCGGACTGGCGACGAGATGCACGGGCAGAGCCAACGCACGGGCAGTCTCCGCCGTCACGGGACCGATGCAGGCCACCAGCGCCGGGCCGAGGGCAAGAACGGGGTCCTCAAACAGATCGGCGAAATATTGCACCGTCGATGAACTGGTGAACGTCACGGCGTCGAACGGCACATGCAGCAGCGTGGGATCGGCTTCGGCGCGCACCGTCTCGTAGGCCACCACTGTTTCGACGATTGACCCAGCAGCAATCAGCAGGTCAGCCAGCACAGGCCGCGCCAGATCGCCTTGCGGCAGCAAGACGTGCGCGCCACGGAGATCAGTGTGCTGCTCCAGCGCGGCGAACAGCGCTTCCGCGACGTGCTGCTCCGGCATGACAGCCGGTGACAGGCCGCGCTCGCGCAGCGCTGCGCCGGTAGCAGGGCCAATCACGGCGACGGCGGGCCACGCGCCAGACTCGGAATCTTGCCCAGGGTTTCCAGGCGCTGCCAGACGTGTGTCACTGTGTTGGCGCTGGTGAAGATCACCCAATCGTAGCGACTCAGGTCCTGCAGAGCGGCATCCAGTGGGGCGAGATCAACGGGCGGGCGGATGGTGATAGTGGGCAGGATAACCGGATCCGCGCCCAGATCGCGCAGCCGGTCGGCGAAGTCTGCGGCCTTGTGCGGCGGGCGTGTGATCACGATGCGCTTTCCGGCCAGCGGCTGATCGACCATCATGCGGGCAGCTCTCCGCGAATCTCAGCCAACAGCGCGTCCGCGCCCTGGGCCAGAGCCGCATCCGCCAGCCGCGCGCCGAGCGAAAATGCTTCTTTGGCGGGAGCGTCACCGCGCGTGGTGATGGTACGCAGGCCGTCCAGGCCGCTGACGCGCCCGATAAGATGCAGGGTGTCGCCGCTCAAGGTGGCGTAGGCCGAAACCGGCAGGCGGCAGCCCGCGTCCAACCGCTCCAAAAAAGCGCGCTCAGCAGTGACCGTCGCGCGCGTGACCGGATCATCAAGCGTTGCCAGCAGCGCGCGCGTGGCACTATCCTCAGCGCGGCACTGGATCGCAACGGCCCCTTGCCCCGGCGCGGGTAACATAATCTCAGCGTCGATCACAGTGCTGATCGCGGTGCCCCGCCCGAGTCGCTCCAACCCCGCCACGGCAAGAATAATCGCGTCATAGGGTCCATTGGGATCGAGCGCCTTGGCGAGGCGCGTGTCCACATTACCGCGCAGCGACTCTATTTTGACCTGAGGGCGGAAAGCGAGAAGCTGGGCGCGTCGGCGCAGGCTGCTGGTCCCGACAATGGCCCCATCCGGCAGGCTGGTGAGCGTATAACCCGAACGACTGATCAGCGCGTCGAACGGATTGGCGCGCCGCAAAATCGCGCCGAGGGTGAAGTCTGGTGCTAGCTCGGTCGGCAGATCTTTCAGGCTGTGCACGGCCAGATCGATCCGGCCCGCGAGCAGCGCGTCCTCCAGTTCCTGGGTGAAGACGCCTTTGCCGCCAATTTCGGGCAGTGGACGGTCGATCACGCGGTCACCGGTGGTGGTCAGGTGGACGATCTCCACCTGGCGATCAGGATAAGTGACCGCCAAGAGGTCACGCACGTGATGCGTTTGCCACAGCGCAAGCTGGCTGCGGCGCGTGCCGATTCGTATACAGGTCATGACAGAGTGTCTTCCAATCCAAAAAGATCGCGCGCGACAGCGGCTACCAGCGCGCCATCGGCTTCGGCGGCTTTGGCTTTAAGGTTGCGGGTGAGATCGTGCAGCATCTTGTTCATCAGCCGGTGGCTGAGCTGGTCCATCAACAGACGCTCGTGCTCACTGCACCCGGGTGGCAAGCGATTGTATGCCCAGGCCAGCTCCGCCTGCCGGAGTTGTTCGGCATGCTCACGCAACTGGCGAATGGTTGGGACGACGGAGCGCGCCTGATAAGTCGTCCAAAACGCAGCCAGCTCGTCCTCGATGATGTGCTCCACAGCCGGAATATTGGCCCTGCGCTCATCTAGACTGGCTTCGATCACCTGCTGCAAATCGTCCAAATCATGCAGACACACTCCCGGTATATCGGCCACGGCGGGATCGACATCACGCGGCAGAGCAATATCAATGATGCATAGGGGACGACCGGCGCGGCGTGTCATCACCGGACCAATGTCATCGCGGTTGAGGATGGTGAAGGGCGCGCTGGAAGTCGTGAACACTACATCGGCATCGATCAGGCGTTCTTTCAGTTCGGTGATCGGCGCTGCGCTGACCTGCCACGCCTCAGCTAATTGGCGCGCGGTATCGTGCGTGCGGCTGACGATCGTGATGTGCCGGACGTTCCGCTGTGTCAGCGCTTTGACGATGGCCTGCCCCATTTCGCCCGCGCCGATGACCACAATCGAGCGTTCAGACAGCGGGCCGCGCCTTTCCTCAGCGCGCGCGATGCCCAACGAACTAACGGACGCGGCCCCAGCGCCGATCGCCGTTTCAGTGCGCGCCCGCTTGGCCGCAAAAATGGCCGATCGGAACATCAAAGAGAGCATCGGCCCGGCGGTATGGTGTTCGTGCGCTTGCTCGTAGGCACGCGTAATCTGGCCCAGGATTTGCGGCTCGCCCAGGGCCATCGACTCCAGCCCACAGCTTACTCGGAACAGATGATGCACGGCGTCCCACTCACTCAGAGCGGTTGTGTAGGCAGTGACATCTTCACGGGTAACCCCGCGCAGGGCTAGCAGATCGGCCCACAGCGCGTTCATCGCCCGTGGGGAAGGGACCCACGCGTACAACTCCAACCGGTTGCAGGTCGCGATGACCACCACCTCGACATCCCGCTGCGAGTCCAGCCACATCGTTTGCTGCTCGGCGCTTAAGGTGAGCTGTTCGCGGATAGCCAGTGGGGTGTGGTGGTGGCTGATACTCCGGCAGTGGAACATGCGGCGGTCCTTCATTCGTGATCGTGGTCCGACATGCGGTCGTAATATTCCACAAAGCCCACCTGGACGACGTTGAATACCTGGTTGAGCTTGCGCAACAAGCGAATCTGAGCCTCGCCTTCCAGATCGGCCACGTGGGGCATCTGGAGCGCGACTTCGGTCATGGCATCGCGAAAGAATGCCGTCGCTTCCAGTCCTTCAGCCGCTGTTAAACCGGCTTCGAGGCAGTTATAGGCGTAGCGTGCAGCGATGCTTTGCGCCTCGATTAGCAACTGCTGGTCGTCATCAGGGGCGGAGATGTGCTGCATAATCAGGCTCATCAAGCGCCGTCCCAATTCGCGTTTCTCATCGCGGCGCTGCGCATCGAACGCCATCAACCATGGCGGCGGCGGCTGCCGCACAAGTCGCTGGCGGGTTTCGACCAGCGCGAAATCAGCCCAGGTCCGCCCAGAAGCGGAATGGCTCACCGCCGAACCCTCCTCGTGCTTCAAGAACGATGTCAGTTTGTCCCGTAGAAAACGGCGGTGTCCGCCCGGTGTCACTTTTACCGGTATTTCCCCGTTATCAGCCCAACGGCGTAACGTTGTGGGGTGGACTCCGAGTAATTGGGCTGCCTCAGAAAGGGTTAACCACTCCTGATTGGGTGCTGTCATCCGCTTTTCACCGTTTCACAAAACCCACTAAATCTAAGCAAAACTCACTTTTGTTATTTTGGCACGAAATGGCGCTTTGGACTGGCCCTGTTGTCACATTTTGATCGTGACAAAAAGCACTTGCATCAACTTCTTTTGTAGTATCTACTAAAGCATGATCAGTTTTACACATATTTGTGTAGTTTTGCAAGAGGATCTTATGCCCTATCCTTCTCCACGCTTGGTATTTTGGGAAACGACCGCTGGCTGTAATCTCCGCTGCATCCACTGCCGCCGCATCGAGGTTGCCGATCAACTGACGCCGCAGGATCTTTCGACGCGCGAAGCGTTCCATCTGATCGATCAAATCGCGGCGGAAGGCTCGCCCGTCTTTGTATTGTCGGGCGGCGAGCCGCTCATGCGGCCTGACATTTTCGAGATCGCGCACTACGCCACAGACGCCGGGCTGCCGGTGGCCCTGGCAACGAATGGCACCCTGATCGATGCGGGGGTCGCCGGGCAGATCAAAGCCAGCGGGGTCAAGCGCGTCAGCATCTCGTTTGATGGTGCCGATGCGCCAACCCACGACGCGTTCCGATCGCTGGTCGGATCGTTCGAAGCCGCCGTGCGGGGCTTTCAGGCGCTGCGCGCGGTTGGGCTGCCGGTGCAGATCAATACAACGGTTGCCAAGCATAACCAGTCGCAGCTCGAAGCTGTCCTGGCGCTGGCCAAAAACCTGGGCGCGGTGGCCCTGCATTTATTTCTGTTGGTGCCGGTCGGCTGCGGAGTCGAGATCGCGGACGACCAGATGGTCAGCGCGGAAGATTACGAGCGCATCCTGAACTGGTTGTACGACACCGAACGCGCTGAGCCAGATTTGCAGCTCAAAGCGACCTGCGCCCCACACTATTTCCGGGTGATGCGTCAGCGCCGTGCCGCAGAAAACCGGCAGGGAATCCGGCAGGATCTGCCCGCCAGCCATCAGCGCCAGGTGCACGGGCATCCGCATGGGCAAATGCACGCCGCCACCAAGGGGTGCCTGGCGGGGACCGGCGTATGCTTTGTGTCTCACCGGGGACAGGTGTTCCCCTGTGGCTATCTGCCGGTCGAAGCGGGTAACGTGCGGGAACAGACTTTCGGCGCGATCTGGCAAGACAGCTCGCTCTTTGCCGAAATGCGCGATCCCGATTTGCTGACCGGGAAATGCGGCGCCTGCCAGTTCAAAACATTGTGCAGCGGATGCCGCGCGCGTGCTTACGGCATGGAAGGCGATTATCTGGCCGAAGAACCCTTCTGCATTTACCAGCCCACCGCCCCAAAGGCAGGTGTGTAGCAGCTTCTAACACTGGTCATCGTCCAGGACAGATCGGGCCTGTCGCATTGGACTCACTTGCAAATTGAGACTTTTCCCTCCCACACTCCGCTTGACGCCCCAGTTGACTTGCGTATGATTAGGAGGTGGCCTAAGGCTACAACACGGCTCCGTTCGCCCCATTAACGGGGAGGCTTTGTTGTGAGCCGTTGCTGCTGATGTATTCAGGATGGACTCTGCTATGCTTCGTTTCGGGATAGACCTGCCGAACTTTGGACCGTTCAGCGATCCGTTTCGCGTGATCGAATTTGCGCGGCTGGCGGAACACGCCGGTTGGGATGGTTTCTTCCTGTGGGATCACATGGATCGTCCGACTCAGCATCCGCTGATCGATTCCTGGATAGCTCTGTCCGCCGTCGCCGTGAACACACACCGGATGCGGATCGGCGCTCTGGTCACGCCACTGCCCCGCCGCCGCCCATGGATGGTCGCCCGACAGGCGGTCGCGCTGGATCAGATCTCGAGGGGCCGGTTGATCTTTGGGGCGGGCATTGGCACGGGTCGTCATGAGGAATGGGGGAATTTCGGTGAGCAGACCGATGCCAAGGCGCGGGGAGCCATGCTCGATGAGGGGTTGGATATTCTCAGCGGATTATGGAGCGGGCAGCCATTCAGCTATGCCGGACAGTATTATCAGGTGCAAGGCAGCACCTTCACTCCGCCGCCAGTGCAACAGCCACGCATTCCGATCTGGATCGCGGGCGTATGGCCGCACAAGGCGCCTTTCCGACGGGCAGCGCGCTGGGATGGCATGTGCCCATTATTGCCTGAGGGAGAATCGCTGACTCATCTGAAGGATGCGATCGCCTACACCCAAAGCTACCGCACCGATCCTGCCGCTCCGTTTGATATCGTGTATCTCACCGGACCGGTCGACCCTGATCAGCCGGATTTCGCGGATCGAGTCGCGCAAGCGTCGGACATGGGCGTGACGTGGTGGATCCAGGAATTCCGCGCGCCCTATTTCGGGACTGCGTGGACGGAGCCTTGGAACGTTGAGGCCATGCGCGAACATATCGCCAAAGGAATACCTCTGTAGAGTGTGTTATGCACTTTAGGCCCATGAGCCATTGCCTGAACAAACTGGTGCGCTGTCAAGATAGCGAAAGCCAGGCAATGCATTGTACGGAGCATCCGATCCCGCTGCCCTCAGTCATAGTGTTTGACCGAAGGCCAGAGTTGCGCGAGATTGATCGGCATCGTCGGGTTGGACGCGACGATGATGGGCACATTTTGCTCAAAGGATACGCAGTACTGGCACCTTTGGGTGGCAGCAAGGGCGATATCGGCGTACGTGTCCTTGAAGTCGTCGAGTGAATACCCAACGCCGATGAGCACTTGGCCGGTACACGTGCCCGGTCCCCACAGGTAGTAGTTGTTGTGACCGCTGATGATCGGCGGGAGGCGACCAGGCGCGGCCAGTTGACTGAGTGCGCCGGCCTCGCCATAGTTGCTGGCCACCACGCAGACCTGCGCGCGCTGCGCGGGCGGCAGAGCGTCATAGACCTGCACCACGGTATTAGTGAGGCTGTCCCAGCCAAGACGATCGGCGAGTACCTGCTCCATAGCTCCATACGTATGCATGGTCGTCGCGGGCGACAGGATGGGCATAACATCCGGTGCTAGCACTATCCCGACGAGGGCAAGCAGGGCGACATAGCCAGGCCGAATCCAGGCGAGTCGCGGTCGCAATTTCCACCGCTCGAACGCCACCGCTCCAGCCGCGAACAGGATGGGGTAAGCGGAAGCTAGGAAGTACGGCTTCGTGCCGAAAAGAGTGAGCACCAGATAGGCGAAGACGAACGTCCAGCCCAGAAGTCGATAGCGCGCGCCCGTCCTGCGGAAGTAGAAGACCAGGCCGGCAGCGGCCAGCGGGAAAGCAATCGGATTCATTTGCCCGATCTGCGCGGCAAAAAAGGCTAGGGGGTTCGTGCCAACGCCGCCATAGTGATGCCAGAAGTCCCACCGTGGGCCAGCCATTGAGGGCGTTCCAAATGAGGTAGGGCAGCAGCCCTAAGAAAGCGATACCGCCCGCCAACCATAGCCACCGTACGCGCAGGTAGCGGCGCTCGGGCGTGATAAGCAGCGCCATGATCAGCGCGAAACCGAAGAAAAGCACGGTCAATTTGGTCAGGAGAGCGACTGCGGCGATTAGCCCGACAAGCAGCCACAGGCGCGGCGCATCGCGGCGCAGCAGCCTCACCACGATGAGACTGGCCAGCGCCCACCAGAGTTGATCGAGCACGTCCATGGAAAAGAGCGACCCGGTTCCCATGAAGTCGAGGGTGAACAGGGCTACCACTCCGGCCACCAGTTGCGCCCCCCGGCCACCGCCCAGTTCGCGCGCCATGAGACCTGTGATAACAATGATCAGGGCACAGGCGAGCGCCGGGATGACGTGGATCGCCACCAGGCTGTCGCCGACCGTGACGCGCACGAGTGCGGCCAGCCAGCCCATTAGCAGCGGCTGATCGACATAACCTGCCTGGAGATGCCGGCCATCGGCGATGTAATACAGCTCGTCACGAAAGTACCCGTAATTGCCAGCGACGACCATGTGGGCTACGAAAGACACCCCGGCGAGCGCTATCAGCAACCCGGTAACAGGCGATTCGATGGCGAGTATGTGCGCGGGGGCAAGGGGTACGGCGGTACGTGAGGAAGATGTCGTCTTCATACTATCCTGTCTTCTGCAGATAATCGGTGTCGCGATTCGGGCTGGCAGGCCGAGCCGCGGCTTGCGTCAGCATTCCACCCAGGAGTATACGCCAAGAGGCAATCTCTCAATAAAACTCCGAGGAAGAGCGAGGCAAGGGAATATTGGAGGAGAACCGTTCTCTGAAATGTCCCGGTGTCTAGCAGGTCTCAGTGAAATCTCCGCGCTCTGGTGTCTATCCTCCCTCACGTGGTTTCTATTTCGGGCCTGTGTAAGATAGGCTGAGGGCCGCACAGTCCTGGCGCGGGTGCCACACGCCAGGACTGTCCGCCAAACATTAGTTAAAGCGATAGTAACAGACACTCATCAGGCATCGACCACCGCCACCGGCAAGAACGCGTGCTGCCAGATCAGCGAAGCGGCATCGAAGTACCAGTCATTCGCCAGTGGATCGCCTGCGTCGCCGCCGTCGGGATTGAAGGCGCGGCTGTAGGTCGAGAGATGGAAGCCGTATGCCCCTTCGGGCCGCGCTCCGGGAAGCGTGAAGATCGCCGAACGGATCACGGTATTGTCCCCGGCATCGATATGCCAGTGATCGTACGGATTAAGCGATAGCCCGGCGCCGTCGAAGGCCGTCGTAGGTGGATCGGACCAGCCAGGAGCGGTCAGACGTTCTGGCGAACCGCCGCCGCATCCGCTGCCCGCCAAAACGGTTTTGAGGAGGTGAGCCGCTGACGCGATGTAGCTCACGCGGAACTCGATCGTCTGCGCCCCACCGCCCACCACGGGCCGGCTGACCACCGGACACACCAAATTCGGGAAGTACGTCCAGACAGCACTGCCTTGCACGCGCCAGGCCAGGCTGGTGAAGTGCCCGGTCGGAGTAGAGTTGTCCAGCCGGAAGGGAACGGATGCGGTCGTCTGCACTACTGCTTTAGCCGCGTTGCCAAGCTGCATCGACACCACATACAGCCCGTTCGGATACTGGTTGGTGGGCCAGTCGAGCAACAGGTTGGCCGGATGCCAGTCCATCGGATTGTTCAGAATTGGGTACCAGCCCTGCGCATCGGGCACTACATGATGTGCGGGTCCGCCGCCCCAGGGGTAGATATACCACGACCGATTGGTAAACGGGACGGGCGCCGCCCCATTGAAGGCGTACATCAAGCGATAAAACTCCGCGCCCGTTTCGCGATTGCAGCCGTATAACTGGACTGTCGCGCGGAACGGGGCTGTCGCCGAATTGCCGGGCGTCGACGCTTCGGCCAATAATCCGTGTGGGTGTGGACGGTTGGGACGCACGCCATACCCGGACGCCGGATTGAGATAGGGCGCGGTCACGGGCATCAAGCCGGCAAAACTGATCGCTGGCACGCCGTCGCAGTCTACCGAAGGCGTGTCGCAGGCCACACTGGTAAGCGCGATCGCGGACGCATGCAGGGTCACGTTGGGGATCGAGCCGCTGTTCCAGCGCACGTCGAAGAAACCCTCCGAGTAGATCGTTTCCTGGTCGCCATCACCGTCCACGTCTTGAGTCACGCGGAAGGTGATATCCGGCACATCGAGGATCGTCGTCCACTCAGGGACAAAGACATCGCGGCAGCGTAGGAACGGCCCGACAAAGCGATCGAGGTTCAATTCAAATTTGCGCTGGGCGAATACCTCCGCCGATACGTCCATACGATCCATCATGCCCTTGACGCCCTGCTCGGCGTGCAGCGCGCGTACTTCGCGCGGGATCGGTGGCGGCGGCGGGGACGCAAATGCCGGGCGATTCAGCATATCGCGGAATGCGCCTGCTTTGCCTCCAAAGCGCATGGCGCTTTCCGCTGCACCGAGCTCCAACGCGACATCGCGTCCTAACAGCGAGTCCAGACGTTGGAACGACAACCCACCCGCCTGGAACACGAACGGCGGCGGATCGGGCGTCGGGCCGATGGGTGGCTGAATTTCTTCCGGCATGAGGCGGAAATGCTTCAAAATATCCCAGATGGAGGGTCGGACGAAGAAATCAAAATAGCAGAAGCGCTCGCGACGCCAGCGCAAAATCCAATCGATGTCGAACCACGGAATCCACACGCAAAAGCGCCCGCATTCGTCAGTGACGACGGTGGCGATTTCCTCGCGATGACAAATGAGAGGAAACAACCAACCCCACGGCCATTCCTCCGGGAAAAAACCGAGAAAGCTGCAATCGGTGTCTTCGACATGGACAGTGGCAAAGGGGACCGGGTAATCCACGCCACTCACGGGATCGGTCTTTACCACTTGCCCACAGATGCGGCGGAAAAGGAACAGGTCGGGGTCAATGCGCCATTTTAAGCGCTCACTAAGGTCAGCGATCGTCCCTTCCTGCAATTCGGCAATGTTGACCCCGGTCATTGTCGATAATCGCTTTGCCTGACGAGAGGTCAATTTCATTTTGTCCGGGACTACGTTTGCCCCGGTGCTCTTGGAAGTCCGTTTCGTGGCCATGAAAGCCTCCTGGTAGCTATAGGTTAGACTTTACGAACCCGGCATCGGCCTTAACCTCCTTTCAGGGGGATGCCATCCAACAGGTCCGCACGCCTCATACATTTGTGGTTCACTAAGCGTGGTTATGTCCCGTCTTTACAATTTTCATTTTTCATTATATAACACTTCTTGCAGACCTTACGTGCGACTCGCGTAGGAATATGGTCATGGCGGCATTTGTGTATCGTGTAGGCGTCAACGCATAGCGGACGTATCCGCGCGAAGTCCTCGCGATGCTGTTCTGAGAGCGCGCCGCTTTTTTGCGAAATAAGGGGTTTCAAGCATGGGGCCATTTCCGACCGGGTTCGCCCGGCAAATGAGGCTCCCTGGTAACGCGTGGTGCGTCGCGGCTCGTGGACCAACAACATCGGTTTCCGGGCCGAACCAAGTACACTGAATCAAGCAGCAGCCAGGGGTTGACGTACATCTGTACTTCCTAAAAGTGCATAACACGCTCTAGGAAGGTGTGGTATGGCAGCATCAGGCTCCTCGCCTGCCAGCCAAAAAAGCCCCTACGCCGGTCAGAAGCGCGTCGATGTCCGCTTCGGAAATCATCGGCCCCATGTGGCCGACGCGGAAGATTCGCTCCTTCATCTCGTCACCAAAACCGCCCGAAATCTTGATGTCGTGTTCGTCAAGCAAATAGCTCACGATGGCGCTGCTGGGGATTCCGTCCGGGCTGACAACCCCGGTCAGAACCGGCGACAGGTAGTCTTCGGGAGCAAAAAGCTGCATACCGAGATCGTGTACGCCATTGCGCAGACGGCTGGCCAGCCGCGTATACCGTGCGATACGATTCGCGACGCCTTCTTCCAACAGACTGCGCAAACTTGACCTGAGTGCCAGCACGGTGTTGGTGGGCATCGTGATTGGATAGGGGTGCCAGTCGCCCCATTTTTGCGCGTGTTCGCGCCAAATTTCAAGATTGAGATACCACCCATGATTCCGCTGGGGTTTGGCCGCCATGACCTCCCAGGCTCGTGGACTGACGGCTACCTGTGCTAAACCGGGAGGGGCTCCCAGGCATTTCTGGGAGGCGCTCACGCACAGATCGATACCTAACGCGTCGACCGGCAGCGGCACACCGCCTAACGAAGACACCGCATCGACGATGAAAGGCACGCCATGTCGCCGCACGACACTGGCGATATCTTCGACGGGATTGAGCACGGTGGTCGACGTTTCCAGGTGTACCACGGCCACGGCCGCTATGTTGGGGTGCCGGGTCAGTGCGGCGTCAAAATCAGCGGCTTTGAGCGGCTTCCCCAAAGGTGCGTCGACAGAGATCACGTTTACCCCGTAGGACCGCCCGATTTCGCCCAACCGGTGCCCAAAGTGCCCATTGCTACCAATCACAATCGTCTCGCCGGGCGCGGTCATGCTGGCGATGGCCGCGTCCACGCCAGCCGTACCCGAACCGACTAGAATGTGAACGTCGCCCTGCGTTTCGAAAACCTGCTTGAGAAGGTCGATCGTCTCATTAAAAATAGCGGTCCATTGCGCGCCGTAATGGGGCTGTACCTGGCTGCCCATCTGGTACAGCACGTCGTCTTCCACGGTGACCGGACCGGGGATCATAAGTCTTTTCATGACGTGATCAACTCCTGGTAGATGATGATATTGGTAACCAAAGATTCATTGACTTTGCCTGAGATGCTCTGCCGGGATACGTCCGGCTCAGCATACCCGCTAACCTTTGAAACGATGCGTCACCGTGCCTGTAACCCCGGTTTTCACATGGAACAGACCGCCCGCATGAGGTTCACGTGTGAGTTGTTCCTCGCTTACCGATTCGCGCGCTGTGGTAATATACAACTCATCCAGGTTTTCTCCCCCAAAAGCACAGGCTGTTGGGTTTGATGCAGGTAAACTGACGGTATCGATCACGGACCCCGTATGGGGATTCCAGCGGTACACGGCCCCACCAAAGAAATGCGCGATCCACAACATGCCTTCGCTGTCGATAGCCATACCATCCGGCGCGCCCATACTTTCCGGGACCTGGATCACCACACGCGGACGGCTGATCTCGCCGGTCGCGTTGTCAAAATCGAACGCAGTCACCGTGCCGGGAGTTGTGTCGTTGAAGTACATCGTCTTGTGATCGGCCGTCCAGACGATGCCATTCGAAATCGAGACACCGGTCAACATGGTATGAACGCTGAAATCAGGGTCGAGACGATAGAGGCTGCCCTTTTCGGGAACAGTGGCGGAAGCATGCATCGTGCCCGCCCAAAAACGCCCCGCCGGATCGCATTTTCCATCGTTGAAGCGGTTCTCCGGCTTATCCGCTTCAGGGTCGACGATGATGTCGAGTTTTGACGTCGCCAGGTCAAACCACGCAAAGCCATCTTCTATCGTGACCAGCACCTTGCCAGACTCGCTGAGCACGACCGTACTGACCCGCTTCCCAACGTGATACGTTTTGTTTTCCCCCGTGGCGGGATCGTAGACATGCAGCTTGAGGCCCAAAATGTCTACCCAGTACAAGCGCTGGGCGCGTTCGTCCCACAACGCCCCCTCGCCAAGCGTGGCCCGTGCGTCAACCACTAATTCAACCTGTCCCGCCATCATTTCCCTCCTCTGCCGGATATGTATACGGTACAGCACTCACCAAACAGGATAAATCATCCATCGATCGCTTACGAGTTGAGCACTTTTCCACACAACCAGCCCGATCGATTCTTCAGGGCAACGCTTCCAGATCAAGCTCACAATAATCACAACGCCTTGGATTCCCCTGGCGACCCTCTTGCCTCCAAATGTTAGCCGTGCTATCTTTCACACAGTCCCGTCGCAGGGATTTTGTGGGGCAGGACATTGGGCGCTTGGATATGCGTTCATTTTACTCCACAGAAACAGCCTGTTTGGACATGGCTTCTTAGTCTACTCTGCCTGGCGTTTTTTCGCAGACTTTATAAAACAGGTTTTGCATGCTCCTCATTCTGCCATGCGGAAAAACCTGCCCGGCATTCGCTGTTTCAGCCTGTTCATTCCGATTCCTGACCAGAGGCGCTGATAGGCTTGACCCTTTGCCAGTTTTGAAGTTCACAAGCACGGCACGTAAATGAATTTGTAACCCCAGTCCGGGCCAATTGAAAGTAAATTGCAGGTCCGAACAATAGATTTGGAAGGGATAAGGAGATTGATATGAAAGCCGCAGTATGGCATGCACGCAAAGATATTCGTATTGAGACGGTTCCCGATCCGGGGCCGCCCGGCCCTGGTGAAGTTATTTTGAAGGTTACCACGTGTGGCATTTGTGGAACAGACCTTGAGGAGTATATCGACGGGCCCATCTTCGTCCCCACCGACAAGCCCAATCCCCTGACCGGCCAAATGGCCCCCTTGATCCTGGGCCACGAGTTTGCTGGTGAGGTCGTTGAGGTCGGTCGTGATGTGCCGTTCAAGGCCGGCGATCTGCTGGCACCAGACACGATCATCCCCTGTGGTGAATGCTATTATTGCAAACGTCATGAATTAACCCTGTGTGACAATCTGGCGATTTTGGGCTTGATGGGGAACGGTGGGCTGGCCGAGTATTGCAAAGTCCCTATCTCGATGTGTATTGAACTGCCGCAAGCGTTGTCACTCGAATACGCCGCGCTCGCTGAGCCACTTTCGGTGGCCGTACGCGCCGTGCGCAAGAGCCGGCTCCGCGTGGGTGAGACAGTCGCCATCTTTGGCGGAGGCACTATCGGCCTGTTTTGCCTCCAGATTGCCGTGAGTGCGGGTGCTAGCGCGGTTTATGTGGTCGAGCCCGTTCCCCAGCGCCGCGAATTCGCTATGCAGCTTGGTGCCACCGGCGTGATCGATCCGAAGGCAACAGATCCGGTGGAAGAACTGCGCAATCTGACCAAGATCGGGCCGGACGTCGTCCTTGAAGCGTGCGGCGTTCCGTCGGTCACCCCTACCACTATCGATGCTGCGCGCAAACAGGGCCGCATCGTGCTGCTTGGCATTCCGGGCAGCAAGTCGTCCATCAATTTCTTCAACGTCGTGGTGACGGAAAAAGAAGTGATTGGCTCGATGAGCCATGTGTATGACGAAGACTTTTATACAGCCTTGCGGTTGCTGGCTGAAGGGCGCATTGATGCGGAAAAACTCATCACGCACCGCATCCCGCTCGACCAGCTAGTCACGCATGGGCTGCAACACCTGGAAAAGCGTCCGCTGGATACGCTCAAGATTCTTGTGAAACCGCATGAGATGTAGAACAATCAGCACCGGTCCAGACTCGACCGGTCCCATCACAGTATTAGGAGACTCAACATTATGACAGTTACAGATCGTACACGACCACTGAATACCACCAGCCGCACCCTGTTGGAAGGCAGTAATCGCGCTGGTGCGCGCGCTATGCTCAAGGCCATCGGCCTAACCGACGATGATCTCGCCAAACCGCTGATCGCCGTCGCCAATACATGGACCGAAATCGGGCCATGCAACGTTCATCTGCGCCTGCTGTCCGCCAAGATCAAAGAGGGCATCAAGCGCGCGGGCGGCACGCCGCTGGAGTTCAACACCATCAGCATCAGTGACGGCATTACGATGGGCACGCAGGGCATGAAAGCGTCCCTGGTCAGCCGCGAGATCATCGCCGATGGCATGGAACTGGTGACGCGCGCCAACTATTTCGACGGTGTGATCGCCATCTCGGCCTGCGACAAGACTATCCCCGGCTCGATTATGGCCCTGCTGCGCCTGGATATCCCGTCGATGATGCTCTACGGCGGCACGATCTACCCCGGCAACTATAAGGGCGAGGACATCGACATCGTGTCGGTATATGAAGCGATTGGCAGATACCAGACCGGGCAGCTCAGCGAGGACGAACTGCATGCCATCGAAAACGTGGCCTGCCCTGGGCCGGGCGCGTGCGGTGGTCAGTTCACGGCCAACACCATGGCGACTATCTCGCAGGTGATCGGCATTTGTCCGATGGGCATGGCCGATGTACCCGCCGTGGACAACGCCAAGCTGGATGTGGCGCTGCGGGCAGGCGAGCTGATGCTTCAGTTGATTGAGAACGACATTCGCCCGTCAAAGGTCATCACCAAGACGTCGCTCGAAAATGCGATTGCCGTGGCAGCCGGAACAGGCGGCAGCACCAACGCCGTCCTGCATACGCTGGCCTTCGCGCGCGAAGCGGGCATCGACTTCACGATCGACGAGATCGAGGCGATCAGCAGACGCACGCCGATCATCACCGATCTGCGCCCCACCGGGAAGTATGTGGCGCTTGATCTGTACCGGGCCGGGGGCGTGGCGCTAGTGGCGAAGCGCATGATCGAAGGCGGCTATCTGAACGGCAGTACCCTGACGGTCACCGGGCAGACGCTGGCTGAAGCGGTCGCCAACGCGCGCGAGACACCGGGTCAGCAGGTCGTCCGCACGCTGGATAATCCGATCAAGGACTCCGGCGGATTGGTGATCCTGAAGGGCAATCTCGCTCCGCGCGGGGCGGTCGTCAAGCTGAAGGGTGACGAACCGCAGCACCATCGCGGCCCGGCGCGCGTGTTTGACAGCGAAGAATCCGCGTTCGAGGCGGTCCAAAACCGCGCCATCAAGCCGGGTGACGTGGTTATCATCCGCTACGAAGGACCCGTCGGCGGGCCGGGCATGCGCGAAATGCTTCAAACTACAGCCGCTTTGGTTGGGCAGGGCTTAGGACGCGACGTCATGCTGATCACCGACGGGCGTTTTTCCGGCGGCACGCGCGGCCTGATGATCGGACATGTCGCGCCGGAAGCGATGGTGGGCGGCCCCCTGGCCCTGGTCCAAGAAGGCGACACGATCGAAGTCGATGTAAGCGAACGCCGGATCAGCCTGTTGGTCAACGACGCAGAACTGGAACGTCGCCGGACGGCGTGGGTCGCGCCCGCACCGAATTACGCATCCGGAGTACTCGCGAAATACGCGCGGCTGGCGCGCCAGGCCGACGACGGCGCGGTGACGAACCTGCTGTAACTGGGCTTGAAGCCAAAAGGAAGGAAACAGTAATGCGAGCTGTTGCGTATGAAGCTTTCGGCGGGCCGCTCACCGTGGGGACATTTCCCGATCCCACTCCGTCACAGGACGGTGTAGTGATCGCCGTACGAGCGAATGGCATTTGCCGCAGTGATTGGCACGGGTGGCAGGGCCATGATGCGGATATCAAAGTGCTGCCGCACATTCCCGGCCATGAGCTGGCGGGCGAAATTGTGGCGATCGGGCAAGATGTCCAGCGCTGGGCCGTCGGTGACCGGGTGACGGTGCCCTTCGTGCTCGGGTGTGGCCGCTGTCCGGATTGTGCACGGGGCGATCATCAGGTGTGCGCCCATCAACACCAACCGGGATTTACGGGCTGGGGTTCCTTCGCGGAATACGTCGCCCTGCCCTACGCGGACGTCAACCTGGTGGAAATCCCCGATGGATTGGATTATGCCAGTGTGGCCAGCCTGGGATGCCGTTTCGCGACGTCGTTTCGGGCCGTGGTCGCGCAGGGGCGCGTCAGGGCAGGAGAGTGGGTAGCGGTTCACGGCTGCGGCGGCGTGGGTCTATCCGCCATCATGATCGCCGTGGCGATGGGCGCACAGGTCATCGCCGTAGACGTCAAGCCGGAGGCGCTCGATCTCGCGGCATCGCTTGGCGCCGTACATGTGATTAACGCGCGCGAGGTGTCCAACGTCGCCCAGGCGATTCACGACTTAACCCGGGGCGGCGCGCACGTATCGCTCGATGCGCTGGGCGCCACGACGACGGCCCGCAACTCAATCTTGAGCCTGCGCCGCCGGGGCCGTCATGTGCAGGTGGGCTTGCTGCTGGGCGATGATAGCGATCCGCGCATGCCGATGGGACGTGTCATCGGCTGGGAGTTGGAAGTCTACGGTAGTCACGGGCTGCAGGCCCATGCCTATCCCGAGATGCTGCGACTGATCGAATATGGCGTGCTCGATCCATCGCGGTTGGTGACCAAACGCGTGGGGCTGGAGGATGTGCCAGGCGTGTTCGAGGAAATGACGGTCTTCGGCTCGACCGGCATCCAGGTCATGGATCGCTTTTAGGATCTAGGGCAGGACACACGGCTGCCACTTTACGTGAGCCGTGAAGATCGCAGCATTACATCGCGGCGCGTAAGCATCGTTCTGATTGGGTCACTTTGGCTGCATCATGTCCAGGGTTGAGCGCAACGCGTTTACCGTGTGCAGCCAAAGTGCGCCTCTTTTGGCGGCGTTGTTTTCGCGCTGAATTGCACGAAAAGAATCCTTCAATAATATTCGATATAATTGTCCTGATTTGGCTCAAACCTGCTTGACTTCATTTTGAAAACATGATACAAATAGTAAAACGTTTTCACATTTCGTTCTGCTCGGTACCGTTATCTGCCGCTTATTGGTGAGAACGATACGGGACGCGGGACAGTCCGAATATCAATCCGGGCTGAACGTCAAAGAATTTATGTGAATACGTTTTCATACACAGCCTCATCGCCGCGACTTCGAGATACTAGGCCGAGTACGTCAGTTTTCTTCAAAGAACGCTCGACCGGAGGGCTCTCCGATCCGCCCGACCGCCCCAGTGATCCACCAATCAGGTCGGCGAGAGGTCCGGTCCAACCCGATAACTTGTATCTTTATAACAAACGCTAGCACGTTCGTTGACATCTGGTTTCAACTTGTGATAAGCTGACACATTAGAGACAACGTTGTCTATGATGTATCCATAAAATTCGGTTTTCATTTGCTAGTTTTCACCTAATAAGGTTTTATGCCCACTATAAGAGATATTGCTGCCAAGGCGAACGTCTCGATCAAAACTGTTTCACGCGTGATTAATGGTGAGCCGGGGGTGTCTGATGTCACCCGCCAGCACGTTCAAGACATCATTCGTGAGATGGATTTTGTGCCGAATCTGTCCGCCCAGCGGCTCAAACGGGGCAAGTCGGAACTGATCGCGCTGGTTTTGCCACGCGTGGAATCCCCCTATGCGATCAAACTGTTTGCCAATGTTCTGGCTGAAACCCGCAAATTTCACTATTTCGTACTCGTCCTCGAACATAATCCCAACGAAGACCGGGGACGCAAATCCATTGAGCGGATCATCAAGAATCAGCATATCGACGGGTTGATCATTGCGCCCCCCGGCGGAGACAATGAGCATCTGGTCGGCTTCCTGCAACACAGCAATATTCCGTACGTGGTCATCACACCCAACTACCCCGACGCGCACGAACTTTCGGTGGCCACTACCGACCGCGACGGAGCCCTGGACGCTACACGATATCTAATCAGCCTGGGGCATGAACGGATCGCGTACGTGACCTGTCTACAGTCGGAACGCTTCAGCCAGGAACGGCTGGACGGGTATGTGGCGGCCATGAATGAAGCGGGCTTGCCGGTCCACACCCAATTGATCTGTGAAGGCGACAATAGTATCGAAAGCGGGCACAAGGCGGCGGTGGAGCTGCTCCAGATGCCAGAGCCGCCAACCGCGATCTTCGCCGGGAATGATGAGATGGCCGTTGGAGTCATCCTGGCGACCCTTCAGTTTGGCACCCGAATCCCGGAGGAGTTGTCCGTTATGGGGTTCGATGATGCCGCTATTAGCCAACAAATCTACCCGCGCCTGACCACCGTTAACCAACCTATTGCAGCGATGGCGCGTGCCAGTATCCAGCTCTTGGTTGATCGTGTTGAAGGAAAATGTACCCAACCCGCACACCTCCTCATTCCTACGAGCCTGGTCGTGCGGAATTCTTGTGCCGTTCGAAGACATGACTATCCTCTCGCTGAACGGCAAGAGTTATCGTGAAAGGGGTGATCTATCCGAGAAGATCCGCATCCGAGAACTTGCTGCTACAAATCTGTTACTTTGTTTGAATAGGGGAGAGTAAACATGAAAAAGCTCATTGGCGTATTGCTAGTGGTGGTCATGCTCCTAGCAGTAGGCGCACCCATTGCTGCACAAGACGATATGAATCCGTATCGTCCTACGGAATTGTTTGACGCTGTTGACACCCTAAAGGCCGCTACCGAGGGCATGTCGGCGCCCAGCGGAGCGAAGTTCGTGCTCCTGACCAACGCGGTCGCCCCCTTCTGGACAGCCGCGCAGACCGGTGCGTCACGTGCGTCGTTGGAATTCAACGTCCCGATCATGTTCCAGGCCCCGACCGCTGCGGAAAAACTGCTGCAGCAGTTGTCGATGCTGGAAACCTTCGTCAACGATGACTTCAATGCGATCACCTTCTCGGCCATCGATCGTGATGCGCCTGCGGACATCATCCAGGAAGCCGTCGACAAGGGTAT
Source organism: uncultured Chloroflexia bacterium (assembly GCA_963826505.1). Lineage (GTDB taxonomy): Bacteria > Chloroflexota > Anaerolineae > Aggregatilineales > Aggregatilineaceae > CAWGXG01. Next base: position 424,560 of record CAWGXG010000006.1, on the reverse strand, counting down.
CTATGTGCTGTGCACCGACTCCGATGCCACCGGCAGCGCCCGTGAAATGTACATCGGGATGTCGGACTACGACGCAGGTTATGCCGCTGGGCAGGCCGCGCTTGAAATCATCGGCGAGGGCCAGATTGTTGGCCTGGTCGGCTACGCGACGGCCCAGAACGCACAAGACCGTATCGCGGGCGTGAAGGATGCCCTCGAAGGCTCGAAGCTGGAACTGGTCGAAGTGCTGTTGGACGACATCAAGCCCGAAGTTGCCCTGAGCAACGCCCAGACAGCCATGCAGACCTATCCTGATCTGGCTGGCTTCATCACGTTTTACTCCTACGATGGCCCGGCGGCATGCCAGGCTGTTGAACAGGCCGAAAAAGTCGGCGATATCAAGATCGTCGCCTTCGATGCCGAGCCCGAAACTCAAACCTGCATGAAGGACGGCGCCGTCCAGGCTATGATTGGCCAGCGCGTTTACTTCTACGGATACCTGAGCGGCTGGATCATGTACGCGATGTCCATCCTTGGTAAAGACGACACCATGGCCATTCTCGAACCCTGGCTGAGTGAGTGGGGCGATGAAGGCAATATCCACCTGAATACCGGTGTGGATGTCATCAAGGCGGACACCTTCGAACTGTACCAGGAATACCTGAATTCGATTGGCATCCCGTCCCAATGATTTGACGTAGCTGAGGGTTCTCTCTGTTCGAGGGGAGAACCCTCATTTCTATAAGGTCTTATTGAGGCACACGTTTATGGAAACAAAGCCCTTATTGAAGATGGCTAATATCTCCAAAGCGTTCCCTGGGGTGCAGGCGCTGCAAAACGTCGATTTCGAGGTTTACCCAGGGGAAATTTTAGGCTTCGTTGGCGAAAATGGGGCGGGTAAATCCACCCTGGTCAAAATCCTTTCGGGCGTTTATACGCGTGACGAGGGCACTATCTGGCTCGATGACAACGAGATCCACCCGCGCAGTCCCCAGCACGCCCAAAAGCTAGGCATCAGCACCATTTATCAAGAGCTAGCGCTGGTTCCGCAGCTTTCGGTCGGCGAGAATATCTATCTCAATCGGGAACCCCGCCGCGTCCCGCTGACCGGCATGGTGGACTTCGCCAAAATGCGCCGCGATGCCGAAGAAATTCTGCATGGCCTAGGCACCGAAGTGCCGGGCAATATGCCCGTGAAAAACCTGACGGTGGCCGCCCAGCAAATGATCGAAATCGCCAAGGCGGTTTCTCACAACGCGCGCATCATCCTGATGGACGAACCGACCTCCGCGCTTTCCAGCCGCGAAGTAGACGCACTGTTTGCTCTGATGCGCCGCTTGAAAGAAAAAGGCGTGTCGGTCGTGTTTATCAGCCACCGTCTCGAGGAAATTCTTGAAGTCGTGGACCGAATCATTGTGATGCGGGACGGTCACCGGGTCGGAACACTGCCGATTGCTGAAGCGACCACAGAAAAGATTATCCAGTTGATGGTCGGTCGCAAGGTCGGGCTGTTTCCGAAGCAACCCGCCGAGATCACGACTCCTGTGCTCGAACTCCGCGATGTAACAAGCGACAACGGCGTTCGGAATGTCAGCCTCACCCTGCACAAAGGCGAGATTGTTGGACTGGCCGGACTGGTCGGCGCAGGACGCACCGAAGTCGCCCGCGCCATCTGCGGCATCGACAAGGTGACCAGCGGCGAAATCTTTGTGGATGGCAAGAAGGTGCGCATCAACAATCCAACTGATGCTGTGCAGTACGGCATCGGGTGGGTCCCTGAGGACCGCAAACAACACGGGCTGCTGCTGAAGATGACAGTGGCTCAAAACACGACGATCGCGATCCTGAAGCGTATTTCCAACGCGTTTGGAAAGATCAAAACGAGCGAAGAAAAATCCATCACCACCAACTACGTTCATGCGTTGTCCATCGCCACCCCGGGTATCAACCAGATCGTGAACAATCTGAGCGGCGGAAACCAGCAAAAAGTTGTGTTGGCTAAGTGGCTTAGCACGCACCCCAAAATCCTGATCATGGACGAGCCTACGCGCGGCATCGATATTGGGGCCAAGGCCGAAGTCCACGCTTTGATGAGCCAGCTTGCCAAGCAGGGGCTCGCGATCTTGATGATTTCGTCGGAAATGCCGGAGATCATGGGCATGAGCGATCGGGTGGTGGTGTTGTGCCAGGGACGTATCACCGGCGAATTCGAGCGTGAGACCATGACTCAAGAAGAGATCATGGCCGCCGCCGCTAAATTCGTGAAGCTGGATGCTATTCCCGACGTGATCAAGGCAAATTGAGTGTTGCCCTCTTGGATGTAGCGGAGAATATCTTATGAGCATTTCGCAGTCAGACACCCTAGATCCACAGCGGACCGCCAACCAGCGAGGTGCAGCGCTGTGGGAGTCGTTCAAGAACCTGTTTAAGGTGACCGAGTTCGTCATGTTCCTGGTCGTGATTATGTTGATCGTCTTCGGCCAACTCAAAAATCCGAACCTGCTCAAAGAGGGTAATCTCAAGATCATGACCCGCGACATCGCGATCTTGGGTATCGCCTCGATCGGGGTCGGCTTTACCATCATCACCGCCGGGATCGACCTGTCGGTTGGGTCGATGGTCGGGTTTGGTGGCGTCATGGTGGCTTACTTCATGAAAGATTACGGCTGGCCGATCTGGATCAGTATCATAGGGACACTGGTCTTGGGTGGGCTGGTGGGCGTGGTGCATGGGCTGTTTGTCACCAAGCTGCGTATGCACGGCTTCCTCATCACGCTGGTGACCATGGGACTCGCACGCGGGTTCATTCTGGTGATCACTAAATCGTTCCCAATCACCGGGCTGTCGAAAGACTTCAAATACGTCGGGCAAGGTTATCTGTTTAACGATCTTGTGCCCGTTCCCGTGGTTATCTGCCTGGTGATTGCTGTGTTGGCCTTTTACCTGCTGCGCTACACCTACATCGGTCGCCAGATTTACGCCGTCGGTGGCAACGTCGAAGCCGCGCGCTATGCGGGCGTCAACGTGGATCGCCGCATTATCCTCGCTTACATCATCTCCGTGGTGTGCGCAGTGATTGTTGGCATGATCCAGGCGGCCCGTCTCGGGCTCGGTCACCCCGGCACGGGTGAAGGCTATGAACTGCTCGCGATCGCAGCCTGCATTTTGGGCGGCTACAGCTTCATGGGCGGTGAGGGAACCATCCCAGGCGTCATCGTCGGTGCGATGTTGATCGGCGTCCTTCAGAATGAAATGGTTATTCTGAAAATTGACCCGTATTATCACAAGATCATCATTTACGCCGTGTTGCTTATTGCGATCACGATCGACTACGCGCGGCGCCGGCGTCGCCTGTAGGTTCCTCGCCGAACAGCCTGCTCGTAAGGGATAGGTTCGTTGACTGTCAACATCTCGTCGAACCGCCCAAACGGTTATCGATGGCTTACAAATTACATACAAACTCGTGTGGGGCAGAATCAGCCGCCTCACACGATATTCAGTATGCCTGATGGCAGGGAGTTGGCGCGTCACAGTGTGTGGCAAGTCGGCCAGAAAAGAGAAGGTTCATGAGTTTTCATTCCGATTCACAGATCATTGAACTACAAGAACGCGCGCGCGCCCTGCGAATCGTCAGTCTGGAGATGATTCACCGGCGGCAGGCCGGACATCCCGGCGGATCGCTGTCGGCGGCAGATATCGTCGCTGCCCTGTTTTTCCACAAGATGCGCCTCGATCCGCACAATCCCAACTGGCCCGAACGCGATCGTTTTATCCTCAGCAAAGGCCATGCCTCAGCGCTGCTCTATGCGGCCCTGGCTCAGCGTGGTTATTTCCCTTACGACGACCTCACGCATTGGGGTGAGCTGGAATGCCATTTGCAGGGGCACCCCGATCGCCTCAAGACACCGGGCGTCGATATGACGGCCGGGCTGTTGGGGCACGGCATCGCGATCGGAGTCGGAATCGCGCTGGCGGCCCGGATGGATGGTCTGTCCCATCATACCTATGTACTGATGGGCGATGGCGAGAGCCAGGGTGGTATCGTTTGGGAAGGCGCGATGGCTGCTGCCAAATTCCGCCTGAACAAACTGACGGCGATTGTAGATTTCAACGATGTGCAGCTCGACGGCCCGGTCCACGAGATTCTGCCGCTGGAACCTTTTGCCGATAAGTGGCGCGCCTGCAATTGGGCCGTGATCGAGATCAATGGCCACGACATGCAAGCGATTCTCCACGCGCTCGACATGGTCGACGAGATCCACGACCGGCCAACGGTGATCATCGCCCGCACAACCAAGGGTAAAGGCGTTTCATATATGGAGAATAAGGCGTACTGGCACGGCGTTGCACCGAACGATGTGCAGTTAGCTCAGGCCGTCGCAGAGTTGAACGGGGAGCGCGTGTAATGGCTGAAATGTCGATGCGTGAAGGGTACGGCCGGGCGCTGGCCGCCTATGGGGCGATCGATCCAAATGTGATCGTGTTGGATGTGGACACCTCGTCCTCCACTCTGACGAACTTCTTCGCCAAACAATATCCGGATCGGTTCTTCAATATGGGGATCGCCGAGCCGTGCATGATCGATGTCGCGGTCGGCCTGGCCCTGAGCGGCAAAACCGTCTTTGCCAACGGATTTTCCGCGCTTGCTGGCATTACGCGCGCTGGAACAGATCCGCACGTGTGTGGCTTATGCGCGCACCAATGTCAAAATTGCCGCCAGTTACGCGGGTGTCTCGGATTTCAAAGACGGTCCGACCCATCACTCCATCATGGACATTGCCATCATGCGCGCCATGCCAGAGATGACTGTGATCGTCCCGGCGGATGCCAGCGAGGCGGGAGCTTGGGTCCCGGTGATTGCCGCCTATGATGGGCCAGTCTACCTGCGCATCAACCGCTCCGCGACGCTGCCTGTCCACGATCCCAGCACCCCGCTCGAGATCGGCAAAGGGATCATGCGGCGTGAAGGTGGCGATCTGACTATCATCGCCGCGGGTTCGTTGGTTGGGCGCAGCCTGGTCGCCGCTGATCAGCTTGCAGCGCGGGGGCTCCAGGCGCGCGTGCTGGAAATTCACACCATCAAGCCCATCGATACGCGTCTGATTGTGCAGGCCGCGATGGAAACGGGAGCCATCGTCACCGCGGAGGAGCACACGATCCTGGGCGGGCTAGGTGGCGCGGTGGCCGAAGTGCTGGGTGTGCACCATCCGGTCCCAATGGCGATGGTGGGCATCCCCGACACCTTCACCCGGACTGCACCAGCCCCGGAACCGTTGATGGATGCGTTTTGCATGGGCGTCGACGACATTGTCGCGGCTGCCGAGGGTGTGGCCCAGAAGAAGCAGCACGCGTTCGAAACATCGTGAGTATTTCGAACCGGAACGAGGCAATGTGATGCAGTTGTGTGCCGACGCGAACACAACCGCCCTCGCCGATGGCGGAACGGCTTAACAGGGCTACGAGGAAGAAATTATGCCAGACTGGATGACTTCTATTGGGCGTATCGACGCCACCATTCATTTCCGCAGACCTGATCGTGTGCCGGTAGATCTGCACAACTTCCAACCCGCCGCCCGCGCGACCGGACTGTCGATGGTTGACGTCTTTCAGGATGGCGAACTGCTGGCCGATGCTATGCTCCAGGCGTGGCGCGAATTCGGACACGATATGATCCTGTTGGAAAACGGCACGGCTTGCAACGCGCAGGCGTGCGGCCTCAAGGTCATCTACCGGGACGGAGCGGCCCCGGCAGCGCACGATCCGATCATCAAAAACCTCTCGGAAGTGCTCGATCTTGAGGTGCCCGATCCCTATACCACATTCCCCATGAACGAAATCCTGAAGGCGACCCGCATTCTCTCCAGCCAGATCGGGGATAAGGTGTGGATCTGCGCGCGCGCCGACCAGGGGCCGATGGACCTCAGCGGCCAGATTCGCGGACTCAACGAGATCATGATGGATATCGGCTACGGCGAGGAACCCGATCTCATTCATGCCCTACTGGATTACTCGCGCCGTGTGGCAACGCGCTACGCGTTCGCTTTGATCGAGTGCGGCGGGCATTCCACGTCGATCGGTGAGCCTCTGGGCGGCCCGGACCTGCTTTCGCCCCGGCACTACAAGCAGTATCCCTGGCGGCACGAGAAAGCGATGGCCGATGAATTAAAGGCTAAAGGCATCATCTTTCATAACCACATCTGCGGCAATACCATTCCGATCATCGATGAATTCATCGCGACAGGCGCGCAGGTGTTGGAGATCGATCACAAAACGGATGCGCAGATCGCTAAAGACCACGCGCGAGGCAAGGCTACGCTGCTGGGCAACATCGACACCAACATTCTGACCTACGGCACGCCCCAGGATGTCGACGATGCCTGCCGGGAGGCGATCGAGATTCTGGCCCCGGATTACGGTTTCATTTTGGGGCCGGGCTGCGCGATGGGACCAGAAACCCCCGCCGATAACATCCATGCTTTAGTCGAAGCCGCTAGAAAATACGGCGTCTACAATTGATCCGTGAAACAGTTTTTTGAGGGCGACTGCGATGCTGCCGCCTCTAATATTTGAGTGCCCATTTTGAGGAGGAGATTTTCATGCCAGCAAACAAGCCAACCGGTATCGGGTTTATCGGTGCAGGTGAGATTTCGATTCTTCATGCCAAAGCCGTACACGCCATTCCTGAGGCTCGTCTGGTAGGGTTGTGGAATCGCACGGAATCGCGGGCCGTTGAGCGCGCTCAGATGTATGGATGCCGCCGCTATGAGACGCCAGAAGAGTTGGTCAAAGACCCGGAAATTGACGCGGTGTTTGTCCTTACCGATCTGGACACGCATCTCAAATACACCAAGATGGCGCTGGAAAGCGGCAAGCATGTCCTGGTAGAAAAACCGCTCGGGGCGACGGTAGCCGATGTCCAGGAGATGAAGTCCACCGCAGAGCGCAACGGTCTGGTCTGTGTGCCCGGCCACAACATGATCCACGAGGACAGCCTGGCACGCGCCCGCGCGATGATCCAGAATGGCGATATCGGGAAAATCGTCTCGTGTTATGTGCTGTACAATATCCACCACTCCGAGGAACGCGCTTCGACCCTGCCCGGGATGGTGCGCCATATTTTGCAGCATAACATCTATACTATGATGTATCTGGTCGGGCGTCCGACGCGCGTCGCCGCGATGAAAGCGGTGCGGCATTACGAAGCTTTGACCAAAGAAGATCTCGCCATGGTGATCCTCGATCTGGAATGCGGCGGGATCGCGCATCTGTGCGCCAGCTTTGCCGCGGACGATCTCTCCGCCGATCCCTGGACGTTTATGGTGAAGGTGATCGGCACCGAAGGCACCACCCGCTACACGTACCAGGATTGGGTCGAGGCCAAGCGCGGCATCTCACACTCGCGCCTGTACACCGCCTATCAAGGCACGATCACCAACGAAGACCGCTACTTCGTCAATGTGTGTCTCAAGGGCGGGCAGCCACTCTCTACGATGGAAGATGCGATCTGGTCCCAAAAAGTGGTCGAGGCGGTTGAGAAATCACTGGATGAGGATCGCATCGTCACCATCACCTGACGCGCAACCGTTGTACTTGCAACGCCACGCTCGACAAACAAACGCCCCCTCTGCACGACCGGCAAAAGGGGCGTTTATTGATCTGCCTGGATTGGAGCTCAAGCCCCGGATTGTATCACTCATAACAAAGAGCTGTGCCGGTCACCCCGAAAGATGTCCCCTGACCCACCCTCACCGCATTCAGTCGATCAGCACGCTGGTAGTAACTGTAAGGGGTACCCGGTGCGCTCGTGACATTGCTGGGCATACGCTGTGATTTAAGTGCGGCCCCGCGCGTCCGATTCGAACGGATGGTTACCCGATTGGGTGTGCTCGCCTCAACGTAATGCGGCTACCGACTGGGGCAACGCTCGCATCGCCCCTGATCATTTCGGTGTGATTAGTCTGCCAGCTCCGTGAGCCAGTTCAATTCCTGAATACGCATATCCAGTTCGCGGTGTTCGCGCGCCAATGCGTCCGCGCGTTGCTGAATATTGGACACGTCCACCGAGCTTACGAACCGTACCTCAGAGCGCGAATAGCGATTCTGCACGACCACCGCGTTCTGAGCCAGCTCGCGCGTGACGTCATGCCGCAGTTTGAGCATGTCGCGCGCAGCCAGCGCGTCCGATAGGGTCACGCCCGCCTCGAATGGGGTGCTCGCGTTGGTGCGATTGATGCGCTGGATCAGCTCAGTGAGCTCCATCGCGATCCGCTCGATCTCTGAATACAGTGCCTGCGGGTCTTCGGCGGGCTGATCGCCTTCCTGCACCTTGGCATTCGCGATCATGCGCTGCCGCAACTGGGCGATCCGCCGTTGGTGGTCGGCGCGCAGCACCAATGTTTCTGCCAGTTTCATCATGCCACCTCCGTGACCCTTCTTAGACCTTTGACAGCTTACTACAGCACTAAACATAGCATGCGCGGGCGCGGGAGTCAATGCCCAAGAGCGCCGAATGCCGATCGCCCCTGGCACTTTGATGGCTGCTTTAGGGTTTATCCCGAATATGCGACATTTCGATCCGGGATCACTGAATTTTGCGGGATATGAAGATTGATGCGATTATCGACCAGTTCAAAGTTGGATGGCTGTCCACTAGATCCCGGGTCGGGGCGTGAACGCCAGCGTCCGGACATCAGGTGGACGAGACGGTGTGCCAGCGTGATCTAAGGCGTTTTTCCGAGCACAATGCGTATCACTTGTATTGCAACAAATGATACAATACGCTACGCTATTCGCGCACCTTTTCCAACTTTGGTCACTGCTTTGCCAGGGAGGGCATATGCTGAAGACACGTTTATTGGCCGTACTATTGATTTTGAGCATGTTTGCGACGTCTGGCGTCGCGGCGGCCCAAGACGCACCATTCACGATTCAGGCCGACGAGGCGCTTCGACCCGGGATTGATGTGCTGTATGCCGCCATGTTTGACGGCGCGCAGCCCACTTACGTCGATGCCGGAGCCGACCTGCTGGTCACGTCCGATGGCGCGTCATTGGATGCCGCCACCGATACGTTACCCGATTACTTCGTGCCCGATGGTGGCATGGTCGCCTTGACGGAGAGCGCGGACGCCGCTAGTTTCATCGATTTCGCGGTGTCTGCCGAAGGTCAGCAAGTATTGATCGATAACGGACTGCTGCCGGATTCGGTCACAATCACGGATCAGGTGGGCAACACCATTGTGATTCCCCAACCTGTCTATAAGGTCATCACACCCCACAGCATCGCCACGTACACCGTGTATGGTGTGGGCGGCGTGGATCGCCTGGTAGCAGGCGCTTACCTGGGCGCACGGGACGAACCGGGTTACAGCCGCATGGTCCAAATGGATCCGGGTTTCCCGGAACGCAACAGTTCCTCGATGACCCAGAAAGAAATCAATGTGGAAGAAGTGGCGCTCATCAATCCGGACGTGATCCTGACCAGCTCACGCAGCAAGTGGTTGGACGCCGTGGCTGAGCTCGATATTCCCGTCGTGTTGTTCCAGGGCGAAACACCCGAATTGCTCAAGCAAGCCGTGCTGATCGTCGGGCAGATTTTAGGCCCAAACACCGCCGCGCATGCGGAAGCCTGGGTCGAGTATTACGACCGCATTTTCACCACGGTCACCGATGCGACCGCTTCGCTGGAATCGCGCCCATCGGTGTTGGTGACTGGCTCCACGCCATTGACCGTCGCCAGCGGTGAGATGTACCAGACCTTCGAGGTTGATGCGGCAGGCGGGCAGTCTGTTAGCAGCGATCTGGCCGGATTCTGGAACGAAGTCAACCTGGAACAGGTCGCCGTGTGGAATCCAGACATCATCCTGGTTGTGCCTTACGAGGGGACGACCGTTGATGACTTCAACACCCCGGAATGGCAGGTTGTCAAGGCCGTGCAAAACGGCAACGTTTTCCGCATGCCCAGCTACGTCGCGCCGTGGGACACTCCGATTCCCGAGTCGATATTGGGCATTATCTGGATGACCGAGGCGCTGTATCCCGGGTTGCTCGACCTGGATTGCGCCGCCGAAACCGATTATTTCTACCGCTCCTTCTATAACTACGTGCTGCCGGAAGCTGAGATCACCGCGCTATGCGGGTCGTAGCAAGCAATAACCATCGAATCAGAACTGCGCATCAGTGGCGCGACGTCGGGTACGTCGCGCTGCTGGTCTTTCCGCTCATCTTGTTTGCTGTCTCGCTGACGATGGGCTTGTACCCGATCAGCGTGACTGATGTAGTGCGCATTCTCATCTCCCCCGTATACTCGAAAGCCGCCATGGACGTGGACTCGGTGGCGCGCACGCTGGTGCTGCGAGTGCGGGTACCGCGCCTGCTGGCGGCCATGTTCATCGGCGCGACGATGGCAGGCACGGGCACAGCCTTTCAGGGCATTTTCAAGAATCCGTTGGTCGATTCGAACCTGCTGGGCGTGACCTCGGGCGCAGGCTTTGGCGCAGCCTTAGCACTGACCTTAGGCAGCACATCGGCCGAAGTGGAGCTTTTCGCGTTCGTCTTCGGCTTGCTGGCTGTGACATTGGCATTTTTCGGCAGCCGTATGTATCGCACCGCGCCGATGATCGTGCTGACGCTGATGGGCGTCTTGATCGGGTCGTTTTTCGGGTCGCTGACTTCGCTGCTCAAATACGTCGCCGATCCATTGGACACGCTGCCCGCCATCACGTTTTGGCTGTTGGGCGGCTTGACTGGCGTCACCTGGCGGAATATTCCGCTGCTGGCCACGGTGTCCATCGTGGGAAGCGCTTTTCTGTGGATGGTCCGTTGGCAGCTCAACCTCCTGTCGATGGGCGACGAAGAAGCCCTGACTTTGGGTCTTAACCCCACCCGTATGAAGTTTGCCATCATCGTGTGCTCCACTGTGATGACCGCCGCCGCGGTGGCGATCGGGGGTGTAATCGGCTGGATCGGATTGGTGATCCCCCACGCAGGGCGTATTCTCGTCGGGCCAGATCATCTGCGCCTGCTGCCCGTGTCGCTGAGCCTGGGCGCCTGCTTCCTGCTGGTTATCGACACCATCTCCCGCACTATGCTCCCCGCCGAAGTACCGCTTGGCGTGCTGACCGGTCTGGTTGGTGTGCCGCTGTTGGTCATCCTGCTGCGTCGCAACCGGACGGGATGGTAACCGTGCTAGAAGCGCGTGCTGTAACCTTCGCTTACGCGCCGTCATCGCCCGTGCTGCAGGAGATTTCGGTCCAGATTTCCGCCGGTGAAGTGCTGTTTCTCCTGGGGCGCAACGGCTGCGGCAAGACTACGCTCATGCGCTGTTTGACCGGCATCCTGCATCCTGATTCAGGAACGGTGCTGCTCGACGGCCAGGACATCACCACGATTCCCACGGCCAGTCGCGCGCGGCGAGTCGGTCTGATCCCACAGGTGCACAACCCGGTCTTTGCCTATACGGTCCACGATATCGTGCTTATGGGGCGTGCGCCGCATCTGCCCCTGTTCGGCAAACCCGGCAAGGCCGATCACACTGCCGCTGATGCTGCGCTGGAACGCGTGGATATGCTGGCCTTTCGCGACCGCCCGTACACTCAACTCAGCGGAGGACAGCAGCAGATGGTGATGATTGCACGCGGTCTGACCCAGCAGTGCGACATTCTGTTGATGGATGAGCCAGACGCGCATCTCGATCCACGCAACCAGCACCGCATCATGGGCATCGTACGCGAGCTAGTCCGCGATCAACTGGCCTTCGTCATCTCCTCGCATACCCCGAATCACGCTCTGGAATATGGCGACCGTGTACTGCTGATGCGCGAGGGACAAACTCTGGCACTGGGATCGCCCGCCAACACTCTGACCGAACCGCTGCTATCCAACGCCTACGACATGCCGACCGAGATCATATATCAGGAACGCGACGGCCAACATGTGCCCCGTGCCATTGTCCCCCGCCACGATGATTGGACGTAATGAGGGATGGGGTTCGCCAGATTGCATTGGGCACTGCCTCAAAAAAGCCCCAGAGGGCGTGGCAGCCTTTGTGCACGTGCCGCTTGATTACCGAATATCAGGCTTCGAAAGGCTTCCACCTGCCGTCTTCTTTCGCGGCCCCTACCATCAGCGGCAGTTCCACCAGAACGCGCGTGCCCTGCCCCACCCGGCTCTCGACCACGCACGTCCCGCCTAGTTCTTCTGCGCGCTCGCGCATCGATCCCAGTCCCACTCCGGCGCGCACATGAGCGGACATGCCCCGCCCATCATCCCTGATTTCCAGGCACAAACGCTCGCATAGCGACAGCTTCACGCTACAAAATCGTGCGTTAGCGTGCCGCCTGACGTTGGTGATTGCTTCGAGCACGATCCGGTAGGCCGCAACTTCGACAGCCGCCGCCAACACAGGCAAATCTGGGGGCGCTTCCAGCGTCATCTGGAGTCCCTGCATCTGGCTTGATGCGATATGTTCACGCAGCGCCCCCACCAACCCCAACTCATCGAGCGCAGGCGGACGCAGCCCATACGCGATCACCCGGATGTCGTCCAACAAGGATTGAATCTGCGTTTTGATCTCAACCACTAACGTCCTCGCCGCATCAGTGTCATGCCCAATCAGATTAGTCGCGGCATCCAACCGAAACGACATAGCAGCCAGCGCCGGACCCAGTCCGTCATGGAGATCGCGGCGCAAGCGGCGGCGCTCCTCTTCGCGCGTGGTCACCAGTCGTTCCCGTGATTGCTGCAAGTCGGCGGTCAACTGCACGGCATGCGCAGCCATGCCCACGTGGCGCGCGATTTCTTCAAGCAGCGCACGCTCAGTTGGGACAAACGGATCGGTTGGGCTGCGCGGAGCCAAAGTCAAACGTCCGATGATTTCTGCCTGATACACCAACGGCAGCACCAGGAGATCGCTGTCTTCGACGTCATCCAGCACATCGGGCAGCCAGCGGGGAGCCTGCCCAAACTCCGATGCAATTCTGAACTGTTTGCCTTGTTTGAGCGCAATCGCGACATAGGGCAGTTTGAGGGTACGCGCTACAGTCTCGACCAGGGTAGGCAGGACGGCGGCTGGCACTAACGTAGTTTCCAACCGCTGGCCAAGTCTGGTCAGCACCACGTAAGGATTATCGCGCTCCCCGTATATCCAATGATTCGCCCAGCGCTGCAAGCGGTCTCGCAGCGGTTGAAATACCATAGCGACGACACCGGTGGCCAGTAGCGAAATGGGCAAACTCCCGTGTACTTGCAGCAAGGTGCCGAGCGATCCTACGATGAGAATATACAGACCGACCACCAACCCCGTCAGGAAGGTGTACACCAAAGTCCGGTTGATGATCAGATCGATGTCCCACAGCCGGTAGCGCAGCACGGCGATCGTCATAGAGATCGGCAGCACGGCCTGCATGATGACCCAGATCACTTCCAGAAAAAACGAGATCCAGTTCACCCAGGCTGTGCTGACACTGCCGGCTGGGCGATTCTGGACAAAGACCCAGGGGATCGTCGAGATGGTAAAAAGAACCAGAGAAACGAAAAGTCCGAAAACGATCCACCGGGTTTGCTGGCGCTCCACAGGATTCGACACGTGGCGATAGCGCCAGATTTGGGCGTACACAACCATCAGCGGCAAACTCATCGTCCAAACAAGTTCGAGGGGAGGCATGATTGGGCTGTCAACGATTGAGCTAAACGGGTCGAAGATGGCGAGTACTCCCGCCCAAAGAAACGAAAAAGCACACAACCACTCATCTCGCCCCGAGACAAAATGCCCGCTGGGAAAAAGAGAGAAAAAGAACACCCACGGGATCGCGGAAAGAAACAGCAACGATTGCCCAAAGTTCGCGAGTGCGGGATCGTAAACTCCCAACTGTTCAACCGGTCCAGCCGAAGCCACGCCGTAAAACAACAAAACGAATGACGCAAAGACCGCCATCCGGTCATCGCGCCGGTACCGGAAAAGGATATTTGCCAAAGCGAAACACATCAGGACGCCCGCCACCGCCAAAATAGTTTTGAACAACGATAGCGCGAAAAGTGGTTTGGCTGGCTCCTTCAATGCGGGCCAGTTCACCGGTTGGTTCAGGTCCAGGATATACGCGGGAATTGACAGCAGGAAAACGCTCAGCGCGAGCGCGGCTGTGACGATCCACAGCATCCGCACCAACTCGGCGCCATGTTTCTCGATAAAGGACAAAAGAACTGGCCGAGTTTCCGTCAGCTCAGCCGGGGAGCTGTTCATTCGGTCCGTCCTATCCCACTCGCGCTCATGTGATTTTGCGGTTTATTATGATTATATTCTGATTTAAGGACTCGCCCCATGCAAGAATCACCGCTTCCGCCTCCTGCACAAGGTCGCACGAAAAAATCCCCTGGTTTTCACGGGCCAGGGGATTCGGGTGACCTTGATATGTTCTAATCGACGGCAGGCAGCGATTGGAGGTACATCCATAGAGCCTGCAAGTCTTCGTCGGATGCTTTCGCGTACATTTTCCAGGGCATATGATCGTCGTTGATAGTGTCACCGTCCGGTGTGGTGCCCGTGCGCAGCGTCTGGACGAAGTCAGCTTCGGTCCATGTCCCCAGATCGCCTGCCGGGGTCAGATTCGGGGATTTAGGTATTTCACCAGGAGGAGCGGACGGCGCTACGATGCCCCCGGCCAGATTTTCTCCGTGACATAATGTGCAACCGAACGCACGCGTAAGGTAATCACCGTATTCCAGGTTGACGCCAATCGTCGGCATCTCAGGAAACGCTTTGCTCTGGTCGATGTATTCGGCAGGAAACGGTTTGCCAAACAGGCCCAATGGCAGCAGAGCGCGCCCGATGATCGAAATCTTCGGCTCCGGTCTGTCATGGTCCACCGGCGGGAGGGTGTGAAGATAGGCGATCACCGCCCCCAGGTCGTCTATGCTCCAGTGAATGAATATCTCAGCGGGCATAATCAGCAGCGGTTTGCCGTCCTCATCCAGCCCGTGCCGGATCGCGCGAATAAAGTCTTCGTCGTCAAAATCACCGATCCCACCCTTGCCGGATGTCAGATTAGCAGCATAGATCGTCACGATCCCGGCTTGATCGACTAACACATCGCCACTCAAATCGTCTCCATGGCACTCCGTGCAGATCGTCTTGGCCAGATATTCACCACGCGCGAAACTCGCCTCATCGGTCGGAATGGGGATATTTTCTGCCTGAACATGATAGGTTTTGTTGAGCCGGGACGTTCCGATGAAATACAGCACAATCACCGCTATCACCAGCACGCCAAGTAAAACACCCAAACCGATCCCTACCCACTTCAGTCGCTTTCTCATGATCGATCCTTTTCGCTATACCGTGATCATGGGGGATAAATACCGTCGCTCACCGTCATCACCTGAGCGCTGCATGCCGGACCGGTGGTCCCTCCCTCTGCCACAGCAGCCGCCAAAAACAGTGACGGACAATAACTACACTCAGCGTACCAGGGTAAGCGTCCCGTTGTCATGAGTTGGGGGACCCGTTGGGATCGGGAAAAATGCCTAGCGCATTTGGGACGGTGTCCCAAATGGCTTTGACCGAGATCAACCGAGACGCAAAGGCGGCGCAGCTTAATGCCAAAACAGGGTGCTTGTCGGAAAATCAAGCACCCTGCGATAGATCATAATGTCGCGCTCGCCCGGTCACGTCTCGCTGACCGGGATGTTATTTGCCTTCGCACCCCGGATAGATCGGCGCACCGTTTGGCTGGCCATATGTTTCGTCCACGTCCACGGTGTTGCGCAGATCGATCCAGCCGCCCATCACATACACTTCACCATACCCTGCGGATTCACCGATGATGAATGCCGTCTGGCACGGGTGGAGCATATCGCCAGTCGCCAGACCGCCGGGCGTATAGAGCACGGGCGTCTCCAGGTCGATCAAAACCAGATTGCGCTGATCCGGGGGTGGCAGCGGCGGACCGCCAAAGGCCACCAGCGAGCAATCCCCCACGAAACCGCTGTCAGTTCGGCCAACGCCGCCAGTCAGTGAAACGCCATTGACCAACCTGTCACCGAGGGCATCCACTGGCGTGCCGGGCTGCTGCGGTGTTGTCCAGGCGAAGTTTACCGACTGGTTCACGGAACCGGGTCCGGTGAATGTCAGCACGTCCCCGGCTGGGCTGGAGGGCGTGATGCTCAAGATGGTCACTGTTGTAGTGTCAGCGGTCGCCAGATCGCCCGTCACGGTCACGCGAAACCCGTCACGACAGTAGGTGAACTCGGCCACCCACGTGCCGGGGAGCTCCATGAAACCGGCGTGGGCGGGCGGGGGATGGGCGACCATCGCGGCAATAGCGATCAGAACGAAGGCGATAAGAAATCGGATCGTGGTGCGCATGGTGAGATCTCCTGATAATGCCTCTGGATAACGAGCTGATGATGAGTCAAAAACCCTGGCTGTGGGCAATTTACTCTTTAAATGTATAATAAATCTTAGAAATAGGCAAGATATCAGCTTCAGTTAGGTCAATTACCGCACCCAAGACCGGCCGCTGGAAATAGATAACGAGGCACCGTCCATGTCTTCCAACTGGCTCTCCTACATCCCCTATCACGTCGCCCAGGATATTCTGGACTACCCCGGCGACGATCCGATCGGACGCGAACAGCGTTTTGACTCGGTCGTCCTGTTCGCGGACGTATCCGGATTCACCGCCATCAGTGAGTCGCTGGGGAGTCTGGGGCGGGCCGGGACCGAAGAACTCACCGAGATCCTGAACCAGTATTTTCGCCCGATGATCGACCTGATCCAGTCCTTCGGGGGCATCATCGGCAAGTTCGGCGGCGATTCAATGACCGTGCTGTTTCCTACGGCCAGATGCGGGCGGTCCGACACTGCACGGCGCGCCGTGCAGTGTGCGCTTGACATGCAGGCTGCCATGCAGCGCTACGCCGCCCTGGAAACCAGTGCGGGAGTATTCAGTCTGGCCATGAAAGCCGGGATCGCGGCGGGGCCGGTGTTTTGCACCACGGTCGGCTTGTCGGATTACCGGCTGGAATACGTGATCGCGGGCAGTCCTCTCGACCTGTGTGCCGAGGCCGAGCATCTGGCGACCCGGGGCGAAGTCGTAGTACATAACGATTTATTGGAAGCGCTCGATGACGTTGTCGTGGCCGAACGGCGTGATGGCTTCAGTTGCGTCGCCGGACTCCAAACCCATGTCGAACGCGAACCGCTGGATGATTTGGGATCCTCGCCGGAAAGCTCGCGGTTGGTGCTGCAACACTACTTGCCAGCCGCCATCGCCCAGCGCATCGAGAGTGATCAGGCCGGACTTCGTCAACGAACACCGCGGGGTGACGATCTTGTTCGTCCAATTCAGCGGGTTTGACTACGACCACGATCCTGAGGTTGGATCGAGGCTGCAGGGCTATCTCGCATCGGTATTGAGCATCGTCCAGCGTTACGACGGCTACCTCAACAAGGTAGATATGGGCGACAAAGGGAGCAAGGCAATCATAGTGTTCGGTGCGCCGCTGGCCCACGAAAACGACGAAGAGCGCGCCTTACATTGTGCGTTGGAAATCACTGCTCTGTCAGACGTTCACGCCCAGGTCGGCGTCAACACCGGTTATGTCTTTTGCGGATTGGTCGGCTCGGAAGCTCGTCGGGAATATACAGTGATGGGCGACGCGGTCAACCTGTCCGCCCGGCTGATGCAGGCCACCCGACCCCACCAGGTGTTGATCAGCGATGCAGTGCGGCGTAGAGTGCTCCATACTTTTGACCCTGTAGAACTGGAACCCATCCGGGTGAAGGGGAAATCCGAGCCGGTCCAGGTGTACGAGGTACGCGGTATGCGCCCTCCGGGAAGTACCGCGCAGCGCGCCGTGGGCTATGCGCTGCCTATGATCGGGCGGCAGGCCGAGCTTCAACAGGTTCGCCAGAAATTCGACGACGTGCAACGGGGCGCAGGCTGCATCATCGGAATCAGCGCCGAGGCAGGGATGGGGAAATCGCGCCTGAAGTATGCTATCGACCAGGCCGCGGCCGAGCAGGGGTTTTTGTGTCTGAGCGGCGGCTGTGAATCGTACGGCACCAACATCAGCTACCTGGTCTGGCAGTCGATATGGGCGGCGTTTTTCGAGATCGACACAGAATGGCCCGATGAAGTTCTGCGTGACCATCTGGAAGACACGCTGATGGGGATCGACGTGGCTTTGGTGCAGCGCCTGCCGCTGCTGGGCAGCGTGCTGAATGTCGCTCTGCCCGACAATGAGTTCACCGCCCCGCTGGATGCCCGGCTGCGCGTCGATCTGCTGCAATCGCTCTTGCTCACATGCCTCCGCACACGGGCGGAAACGCAACCCTTGGCGATCTTTCTGGAAGACTGCCAATGGATTGATCCGCTTTCGCAGGAGTTGGTCGAGTTCATTGGACGGAACATCCACGATCTGCCGGTCATGTTCGTGCTGCTTTACCGGCCCCCCGGCCAGGACGCCCACCCACTTCAAAATCTGAAGCCGTTCGCCCCGGTCGACGAAATACACCTGACCGAGTTTGCACCGGAGGAAGCCCACCAGCTCATTGACCTCAAGCTCAGGCAGTTGTTTGGCGCTGGTAGCCCGGCCCCGCCGGAGCTGGTCGACCGGGTCACTGCCAAGGCGCAGGGCAACCCGTTTTACATTGAGGAAATGATCAACTTGATTCACGATCGGGAGATCGATCCTCAGGATCAAAATGCGTGGCAGCAGTTCGATCTGCCGGATAGCCTGCACAACCTGATCATGAGCCGCATCGACCGGTTGCAGGAAAACGAGAAGACCACGCTCAAAGTAGCCAGCGTGATCGGCCGCACCTTCAGGGCGCGTTGGATCCGGGGCGCGTATCCGCCGGTGGGAACTGACGAAGAGGTCCAGCACGTTCTGACCTCGCTCAGCCGGCTTGACCTCACTCCGCTCGACAGGCCGGAACCGGAACTTGAGTACATTTTCAAGCACGTGATGACCCAGGAGGTTGCTTACGAGAGTTCTGGCCTTCGCCATGCGCGCTACACTGCACGAACAGGTTGGGCAGTTCATCGAGCAAACCTATCCGGAGACGCTCGAGCGCTACCTGGACGTTCTCGCCCTGCATTACGGGCGCAGCCACAACACCGACAAACAGCGGGTGTACTTTGTGCGGGCCGGAGACGCGGCCATGGCCGCCTACGCGAATGATGCCGCTGTGACGTATTTTGAGCGCGCCTTATCGCTGTGTTCGGAGGCAGAGCAGGCTGACCTGAAGCGCAAACTGGGCGATATCTGCCAGTTAACCGGCCAGTGGGACGCGGCGGACGATCATTATCGGGGCGCGATGGCTCTGGCCGAGTCAGCCGCGGAACCGCATCTTCAGGCGCAGTGTCAGAGCGCCCTGGGGCATCTGTTGTGGAACAAAAAAGCGTATGACGAGGCGTACTCCTGGCTGGTGCGCGCCGAGGATCAGTTCGAGCAGTTGGGCGACTGGCAGGGCATGGCGCAGACGGCCGGTTATATTGGCTATGTCTATTGGGAGCAGGGCGATCATGCGAGTGCTCTCGCACAGTTCGAGCGCCAACTGGATATCGCTTCTTCGCACGATGATCAGGCTGGCGTGGGGGACGCGGTGGGCAACATGGGAATCGTGTATTCCCGGACGGGAGAACTCGACCAGGCGCTGAACTGTTACGAGCAGCAGCTCCAGATCGCCGAGGACCAGGGAAATCGCCAGGGCATGCTCTATGCGACAGGCAATATCGGCCTGTTACACGGCGAGCGAGGAGACTACGCTCAGGCGCTGACGTATTTCGACCGGGCGCTGCACAGCGCCAACGAAATGGGCTTCCTGCGCGCTGCCGGGGTCATCGTCGGGAACAGCGGGGAGGTTTATCGTCTGCATGGCGACTACGAGCGCGCGCTGGCGTGTTATGAGCAGTCTCTCGCAGATCGTCAGCGAGTTGGGCGATCTGGCCATGATCCTGCTTTCGGTGGGCAACGTCGCGGCTTTGTACGCGGCTCAGGGACGTATCGCCGAGGCGGAGCAATGCTTCCTGCTGGCCGTGGACCTCGCACGCGCCGTCAACATCCCCTATTTCCTGTGCGAACATCTCTATGGGTTGGCCGAACTGCGCTGCGACCAGGAGCGCTGGCAGGATGCCCAGGCGCTGAATGACGAAGCGATGGCGATCGCGACGCGCATCGGACGCAAGGACACCGAGTTCAGCACGCAGCTGGCCGCGATCCGGCTGAAAGTCAAACGCCAGCAGATCGACGCATCCGCCGCGGATGGTCAACTCCAGACGATGCTCACCGAATGGCCGGGCGACGACGAACAGGCGGCGCTACGTTATGAACGTTGGCGGCTGGCTCCCTCTGATGAAGATCTGCGCCAAGACGCAATCGCGCTGTACGAGACGCTTTACGTCCGCACTTCGAAGGCCGAGTACCGCGAGCGTTACACCACGCTCGGCGGAATCTGCGCATTCCCGCCGCCTGAGCTGCCCTCGTTATCCGGCATGGTCATCGCAGGTGGAGGACGGCTCGAGTCGCTTCTGCAAGACGTTGCCGCGCTGAATGAACGGCTGACGAGCAGCAATGGGGCAAACGAAAGCTAGACCGCCACAAGATCAGGTCTGTCCCGCCAGGATCGCCGAATGTTCTGCTGCAAGTTTCTCCGCTGCAAGCTGCTCTGCATTCACGACAGAGGGGATCGTCAGCGCGATTGATCCCATCAGCATACACACTGCACCGCCTGCAACATACCAAAACCGCACGCCAAGCTGCTCCGCCAGCGGCCCGGCCACAGCCAGACTCAACGGGGCTATTCCCGTGGTCAGGCTCGCGATCAGGGTGAACACACGTCCCTGCATTTCAGGCGCGATAGTGGTTTGCAGGACAGCGTAGGCAGCTCCATTGAATGACATCATGAACCCGGATACGAAAACCGATGCCAACGCGATCTCGAACAGCGTGCCCGGCGTGATACCCAACACGACATGAGCGATTCCGATGCCGACCAGCCCGACCTGGGAGGTGACGATTTTTCGCTTGAAGCCGCCCCACACGCTCAACACAACGCCCCCAGCGACTACACCCATCCCAAAGAAGGACTCCATCCAGCCGAATGCTTCGGCATTCCCGCCGAAATGATCCTTGACCAGCAGCGGGAGGAGTGTTCCAGCTGGGATAAGGACGAAATTTATCGCCACCGCCATCGACACCAGGATCATCATACCTGGCATACCGTGCATATGACGCAGCGCTTCCGCGAGGTCACGCCGCAGATTGAGCGCGCCGGGCGCGGCAGCACGTACCGGCTGTGGTATGTAGACCAGCGCTAACGCGCCAATGCCCAACACCGCCGTCAAGGTATCTACTGAGAGTACCACCTGCATGGGCAGTGCTTCAATCAGCAACGCGCCCAACGGTGGCGCAACAATCGTCATGGCTCCGTTGAGAGCGGCGTTCATCCCCTGCACGCGTCCCAATTCCGCCTTGGGAACCATCAGCGACGTGGACGCATTCATGGCGGGCATTTGAAAAACGCCGCCCGTCGCCCGCCCCAACATGGCCAAATAGATAATCCAGGGCCGCGCTTCGCCCATAGCGAAGACACCGATCAGCACGAGAGTCACCAAAGCGACCGCGCTGTCGGCCACAAACATCACCGTGCGTCGATTCCAGCGATCGATCAGGGCACCCGCTACTGGGCTGAGAAAGACATTCGGCAGAAGCGCAACCAACGATGCAGTCGCCAACACCTCCGCCGAACCGGTAGTTTTGGTCAGCCACCACACCAGCGCAAACTGCACGATTTGGCTGCCCAACAATGAAAACGCCTGCCCGATCCATAACGTGAAGAATGGACGTTTCCAGGACATGACGCCCTCCCCCAGCGTGGGAAGTTATGACTCCTCAAATACAGATACGCACGCCAAGTATAACGCAGCAGCGCGATTTGTATTTAAAGCGAAATCGCCCATTGATCGCTGTATGAGCGCTTGGCGAGGAGCCGTGACAATCGCAATGTTCGCGATGTCACCCGTGAGGAACGCGTGTATTTTGGCATCGAGTCGCGGTGCGTTTGAAGGGGAACCCGGTAATTTTCAGTCTCCGTCACTAGCCAACCCCTGCCACCGTGCGATGTTCTGCGTCATCTAGACGCTGCATCCTGAAGACAGGGGCGGCAGTTGCGACGGTTGAAAACTCTAGGCATTCTTATAGGCTACGTGCTTGAACAGGTCGGGATAGTAGCCAACGAGTGTGTAGTCGGCCACCTCGTACCCATGCCGGTAGAGCAGCTCGAATTCGCTCGACGTAAGCTGCCGGATCACTGTGGGAAAATCGCCCGCGCGCCGGGCGTCGCTCTCGCTGAGACACTCCTGGCACAACTCAGCACGATCGGCCTCCCGATCCGCATCGGCAAGCACCTCGCCGCAAGAGTTGCCGATCGTCAGATAGACGCCCTTGTCGCCATGATCCTGAATGCGCTCGAAGATCGCCCGTGCTCTGAGCGAGCGAACCTGGTCCATCAATATTCCGGTGATAATGCGCAGAAACACCTGGGCCCCAAGGTGGTAGGCTTCCGGTTTTGGCTTGCCCGAACCATCACTGATCACCAGAAAGTCGATGCCTGCGCGCCAGCCGGTGTTGAAATCGTGCAGCGCTTCGAGTCCCTGGTTATCGTACACGCCGCCGTCCCACAAATGCACGCGCTTAAAGGCCGGGGTGATGGGTTCGGTCTTGCGGGCGGGCGCTGACTTGGGTTCATCCGCGTTGCTGATCGCCTCCGGGTGTTGGATATATTGGTACCATGACCGGTCTGTCGTTTTGAGCTCCAGCGGCCCGATCAGACCGGGAAACCCTGCCGAAGCCGCCAGCGCGTCGCTCAAAGGAATATCCACATCGTTGGTATAGCCAACCACGTAATCCCCCATGCGGAAACGCTCAAAGCGCCAATTTTTGCCGGTCTCGTAACACGTCGCGTTGATCATCCAGCGGGGAGAAGCGGGTAAATCCTTGAGGCTGGCCGTAACACCCCATTTCTCGCGCATCAGCAGCGACAGGTCTTTAGCTTTGGACTGAAAGATTCGCCACGGTGCTCTCAGCAGACGCTGCAACAGCCCGGTCTGGAGGTTGTACGTGGTCATGTGGAGGCGAGCCTGCGGGACGACCTTTTCAAGATATTCCTGGCTGCTTGGCCAATGAAAATCGTTGATAGCGAAGACCATTCCAATACACAAGCTCCCGCCGGACACGGTCGAGAGATCGCTCACATCCTTGAGGAGGTCTTCTTCGGCCAGTCTTGCCAACACGCCGAGGTGGTAGGCCGTGGCGCGGAATCCGCCACCGGATAACGCGAGTCCGAGTTTCATGGTGCTCCTCCATAAAATAGGGCTCTAGCGGGGAGGTTGAATAGATTCATTCAACTCATACTGGAACCGTTACGCTGTGTATGATGTGATTATCGCAGCATCAGTTACCCAAGAGACAAATTCTCGGTCCAAGCCCATGCACCTATGCACACGGAAAATTCGTTGGTTTCCGACTCATTCGCGAGGATTCTGGTGATTTCGGTGGGCAATCGCGTTCAAGAAGTTGACCGGCAACCAGAGGCTGTTTGGGCTATCCGATCCAACTGTCTGACGCGAAAAGAGGGGCAGGAATCATTGCCGGGGTGGGTTGATCCTCACCCCGGCCTGCGTGAGCCTGAGAGCGATCAATTTGCATTGAATTGCGCGTAGAGCGCATTCACCAGGGCGTGCGCGCTGGTGTCGCCGCTCAATTCCCAGAACGTGATGCCACCCATGCCACGATCTTTGACGTACGCGGCTTTGAGGCGCATAGAGTCGGGATCGTCATAGCTGATCATGATCTGTTCGTCGGGGCTATACAGCCACGGCACGCCCGCCTCATCCTGCCAGTAGCGAGTGAAGGTCGGCAGGTAGTTGGCTTCGAGATCGCTGTAGTCGAACACTCCGGTCTCCCATGTCCCGGCGGGCAGACCGTCAGATGGCTGGAACAGTCCATTTTGGACGTCCGACACGCCGGACCAACCCCGCCCATAAAATGGAACGCCCATCACCAGTTTTTCGGCAGGCACGCCAGCGGCCACATACGCTTGCATGGCCGCGTCAGCATTCAGAGACGCATCGTCCGGATTCGGATCAGCAGACGTCGCATACAGGGGCGCGTTGAAGTTGGTTGTTGCTTCCCACCCGCCATGAAAGTCGTAGGCCATCACGTTGATCCAGTCGAGATAGGGGTAAATCTGGTCGAGCTGAATGACGCTGTAGCGGGCACGCCCCGCCGGAGCCGCGATTGTTAGCAGGTAATGCACGTCTCCATCCTGCTGGCCTTGCGCGTCGAGTTGGGCGCGCAATTCCGCCAACAGCAAGGTAAAGTTCTCCGTGTCCTCAGCACGTCCAATGTCTGGGTTCAGCCCCACGCTGACCGGGTATTCCCAGTCGATATCGAGGCCATCAAACCCGTACTTCGTCATCAGCGCCACGCAGGACCGCGCAAAATTCGCGCGCAACTCAGCAGTGAGCGCCGCATCCGAGAAATGGTCGGACCACGTCCACCCACCGACAGACAACAGCGTCTTGAGGTGGGGATACTGCTCTTTGAGTACGTTCAATTGATTGAAATTACCGAGGTAGGGCGCGTCCGCGGGATCGTTAGGATAACTGTACTGTGTATCCGCCCACTCATCCCCTACTGTGCATTCGCCAGCGTCAGAAACATTGGCGAAGGCGTAATTGATGTGAGTCAGTTTGTCGGCCGGAATATCGGTCACAAAATACGACCGGGCATAGATGCTCCAGGACGTGTAATAGCCGATGATGCGCTGTGGGGATTGTTGGGCCGCAGCAGAAGGCAGGATCGGCATTCCAATCAGCAGCAACACCCCGGCAAGAATCAGGAAGCGCTTGCCCATCGCAGTCTCTCCTTGTTCCAACGTAGATGCTGCGGGTAGTATAGCACCAAAGTGGGTTCGACAAGTCGGAAGTTCACTAACTTGATAGCATCATGGTGAGCGCGGGTTATGGTTGATTACCATGCCGGTTTCACATCCTACAGACCATTCTGTCATAATCACCATGGCAGTCTTATGGCTTGGTTTCTATAATAACGGCCCGACGTTTATGAATTTCCCGGCTCGAAGGTTACAGTCACGCTTGCAGTTCCGCTCAGAGACGCTCCGGGTCTTCCAAGTTCACCAAAATAGCAAGGAACACTCATGGGAAAAAACTTCTTCAATTCGATCACACGCCTGTCGATTCGTTTCAAATGGATTGCGATTACGATCACCGTTTTACTGCTAGGATTGGGCATCTATTCGGCTCTGAGTCTCAAAGTCGAACTGCTGCCCGATATTGCCGTGCCCTCGACATTTGCGGTTGCCCAAAGCAACGGCAACACGGACGGCAACCTGATGCTTCAAGCCTATACGGTTCCTATTGAAGACGGGGCCGCAGGGAACAAAGACATCCTCAATACTGAAACCACGACGACCACCGGCGTGATGTTTGCCCAGTTTTCCAACGAGTTCGGGTTGGACCAGGAGCAGGTGAGCAGCGATCTGCGTGCTGCCCTCGAAGCGGTCAAACTCCCGCTGCGCGTCGTGACACTGCCTGATGGCATGACGGCGGGTGACATGATCGGCGACCTTACGCCCGATGTGATTCTCTATCTCTATGCCTATGCCGCAGCGGAAGACGTGGGTTTTCTGCCGCTGCTGGATAACGAAGTCTGGCAGTATTTCTCGCCGGAGGTATTAGGCGCGCTGCCCGATAGCGCGTTTGCGACACTCGACCCCCTCCTGGCGGAAGACCTGCGCGCCAAAGCCGTGGGCACGCCTCAAGAGGTACCCGATCTGGCGACCGTCGCGCCTCCCGCCCTGCCGCAGAGCTGGCAGATGGATCGTTTCGCCACCGCCCAGGATCTGGCGGAACTCACGGGAGTCAGAAATCTGGCCGACCTGTTCAATGATTTCTTGACAGACGGCATCATCAAGGGGCCGCTGGGACGCATCAGCGACCTGACGCTGAACGATATGACGCTGATCCTCGGTATTGAAGACCAGTGCCGCGCGCATGCCGCCGACACGGCTACAACCGTCAGCGACGGCGATAGCTGCTCCATGCTCGCCTATCTCGACGGCGACGCGATGGCCGCGTTGTTGACCCATTTTCACGCTGGGATTGATGGCGTATTGGCGGACAATGTCCGGCTGCCGGAAGACTATCTGAGCGTCTTCAAACAGGACGAGCAGAACCAGATCGCTACTGTGCTGGTGGCGCAGGCGCTGGCCGGAACAGACGCGCCGCGCGACGCTCCGCTCCCGGACGAATGGAAGTTCAACCCGCCGCAGTTGATCACCTTCAGCTTCGATGATTTGCCCCTGGGCGTCATCAGCATTAGCGCGAAAGAGACGGGACTCACGCAGACGGATCTGCGTCACCTGGTGGAAAACGAAATCGCTCCCCAGATTGAATCGCTCAACGTGATCGCGGACGTGAACGTCAGCGGCGGCGAAACCATCCGGCCCGACCTGCTCAACGCGGCTCTGGAAGAAGAAGGATTGCAGCCGGTGGCGGCTGAGGTTCCGGCCACTGGGGGCGAAGCTGCTCCCAGCTCAACCACCCCAAGCGCCGATGCTGGGTCCGGGAACGCCGGCAGCAACGAACAGCCCGCTATCGTAGAAGGCCCAGCCCTACCTGCCAGTTGGGCTGTGTTTGCGGCAGCGATGCCTGAGGTCGGCGAAATGAATACCGCCGATGACCTGCTGCGGGTTCCCGGCACGCCGCCTTCGATGATCCTCAATATGGCGGCGACAACGCCGATGGCCGCACTGCTGCTGTCAGACGTTTCCGCCGATGTGTTAGAATTTCTCGCCGGGTATGAGGACGGCTTTTTCGACAACCTGAGTTACGAAACGCTGCAGGTCCTGTCACCCGACACGCTCTCCGCCCTCCCTGCCGCGACCCAGGCGCGCGCAGCCGCTCCCCCGCTGGGCCAGTTCTGGCAGCGTCTGGCGACCGAGCCTGAGCTGAGCGATCAGCGTCTGATCACCGCCGCCGATCTGGTGGCTTTTGGGGATGGAGCTGCCGCCACGCTCAACCAGATTGCCGTCGATACACCGCAGGCGATGTCCTTTTTCGCGATCCGGCTCATCAACGATCTGACTCCGGATGTTGTCACTTACCTCCTGGCTGAAGAAACTGACTTCCTGGCCAATCTCGCGCCTCAAACGCTGTGCTATTTCGCGCCAGAAGTCTTGAATCTGGCACAGGTGGCAGACTACGTGCAGACTGTCGCGGACGCTCCTTGCGACTTGACCGGCATCGTCCAGGGCAGCGTGCCCTCGGCGGCGCAGTCCTTGACCGACACCAGCACCACGACAGACCGGATCATCGATCCGGCGGCTCCCGCCCTACCGGCCTCGTGGGCGGGCATCACCGGCTTCGTGGGCGCGACGGAACTGGACACCGCCGACGATTTGTTCTACAGCAGCAGCAACGGCCGTTACCGCACGCCGTCCGAACTGCTGGATGAATTCGCGACGCCGCGCGGTGCGAGTTACCTGCAAGCGCTGACTGCGGACGTACTGATCTACGTGTCCGACTGCTCGCAGGGCCAGCTCTGTGAAGATGGTTTCTTTGACAAGCTGTCCCCAGCCGTTTGGAAATATATCTCGGACGAGACGGCGCGCGGTCTGCCCGAGAGCGCTCAGGCGCTGCGCGAAGCCGCCCTACTCGGCACCTATACTCCCAAAGAAACCGTGACGCGCACCAACGGCAACAACAGTCTGATCCTGGAAGTGTACCGAAAGGCGGGGACCAATACCGTCAGCGCCTGGGGCGATGTCGAAAACACGCTGGCCGATCTGAGAAAAGCGCATCCGGGCGTCGACATCTCCGTGGCGTTCCAGCAGGCCGGATTCATCAAAGAGTCCATCAGCGGCGTAGCGCGCGAAGGCGGCCTCGGTGCGATTATGGCCGTGATAGTCATTTTGATCTTCCTGTCGTTCAGCTTTCGCAGCACTCTGGTCACGGCGATCAGCATCCCAACCTCGATCGCTATGGCCTTTGTGGTTATGCGTTGGGTGCCTTCGACCGTGCACGGCGCGCTGCTGCCACTGTCGAACGACGCTACCGGGATGACCAAGGAGTTCCTCGCGTTTGCGCTGCGCCTGTTCCCCGAGAGCGTCACGCTCAATATCATGACGCTGTCCGGGCTGACGGTGGCCGTGGGCCGCGTGGTCGATGATGCGATCGTCGTGCTGGAAAACATCTATCGCAATGTGCAGAACGGGGACGATCAACTCCAGGCGGTGCTGCGCGGCACGCGCGATGTATCGCTCGCGATCTTTGCGGCGACCGTGACGACGGTCGTAGTCTTCCTGCCCATCGGGTTGTTCGGCGGCGTGATCGGCGCGTTCTTCCTGCCGTTCGGTCTGGCCGTGACGTACGCGCTGCTGGCGTCTTTCGTCGTCGCTATCACGATCGTTCCGCTGTTCGCTTTCCTGTTCATCAAGCGAAGCTCGCTGCCCGAACCGCGCGAGAGCCGTATGGAAAGCGGTTATCGCGTGGTGATCCGCTGGGCACTCGATCACCGCTGGGCAGTTATCGGCATCGCGACCGTGGTGTTTCTCGCTGGGATGTTCATCCTGGCCAACCGTCCGTCGGCCTTCTTGCCGTCGTTTGGGGAACCCACCATCAACATTGCCGTCAGCCTTCCCGGTGAGATCAACGGAACGCCCACGTCGATCGCCACGACCGATGCCAAAGTCCGGCGTCTCGAACAGTATATTCTGGGGTTGGATGGGGTTGAAACCGTCCGGACAACGGTAGGCGACAACGGGCAAAGCAGTTTCTTTGGCCCCGCCACCATTACCGAAAGCGCCGCCACGCTGACCATCGCCACCAAGACGCAGGATGACCTTAAGCGTCTGACCCCGCTTATCCGGCAGCAAGCCGAGAACATTTTCAACGATCTGAATCACGATGGCACGCCCGACAGCCCGCAGAACTACGTGACGGTCTCCGGCACAGCTGCTTCCGAACAGGGCTTCGGCGGACTGTCGATCCTGGTGAGTGGCGATCCGGACAATCCCCCGACGTTGGCCGAATTGAAACAATATGACGCCACCATCATCGCTGCCCTGGAAAGCGTCGACGGAATCGCGAACGTGAAAAGCAACCTGTCGTTGGTCACCAACAATGGCGGCGATGTCTCGCAAACCTACATTCGCGTCGATGGCGTCCCCGCCGTGCAGTACACTGGCGAACTGGAAACGCAAGACACGCTGGGAGTGACCAACCAGGCCCTCGAAAAAGTACGCAGCCTGGACCTTCCGGCAAACTTCACAGTCGGGCAGGGCTTTGCGTCCGAGCTTCAGTCGGAAGGCTTCAAGCAGATGATCGCCGCCATGGGGATTGCCGTGCTGATCGTCTATCTGGTCATGGTACTGACCTTCGGATCGTTCGTGCACCCGGTGACCATCCTGTTCAGTCTGCCGCTGGCGATCGTTGGGGCAGCCGTCGGTCTGGCCGTGACCGGACGCGTCCTGGGTCTGTCGTCGATGGTGGGGTTGCTGATGCTGGTCGGCATTGTCGTCACCAACGCGATTGTGTTGATCGATCTGGTACAGAGCAATCGCAAAGAGCGGGGCATGGACGCCAAAGCCGCGTTGATCAACGGCGGGTCCACCCGTCTGCGTCCTATCCTGATGACCGCCATCGCGACAATGTTCGCGCTACTGCCGTTAGCAATCGGCCTGTCTGGCGGAGCAATTGTCGCGGCAGAGCTGGGTACGGTTGTGATCGGCGGATTGTTCAGCAGCACCTTGTTGACCTTGATCGTCGTGCCGGTCGTGTATAGTCTGTTTAACCAGGGACAGACTGCCGCCGGGCACTTCATCTTGAAACGCTTGCGGCGATCGTCGTCTACCAAATCGGGCTGATCTGTGCCCTTGAGTATTGCAGCCTGGGCGAGGATTTGAGCGTTGTCGACCAGGATCAGGCCACCATCGGGTTACCAGAGCGAGCGGGTATCCCGCTCGCTCTGGAACCTTTGACCGACTCTCCAGCTTGCTTGACAAGGTTATGAAATGCATATATCTTGCCCAAAGGCGTATTCAAAGCATCACGTAAGTTGAGGAACCCTGGTGAGCAACAAAGAGTCGCACGGGCCACTGAATGTGACTATCGTTGATGTCGCGCGCGAGGCGGGAGTTTCCTATTCCACAGTCTCGCGAGTGCTCAACGGTTACGAGTTCGTCAAAGACGAAACGCGCCAGCGCGTACTTGAAGCCGCCGAACGGTTGGGCTATGTCGCCAATCAGCAGGCGCGCAGCCTGGCTGGGGGCAAAACCCATGTAATCGGGCTGCTGGTGCCTGGTCTGGACAACGGCTATGTGGGCGAAGTTGCGCGCGGCGTGGACGAGGAGATCGCGCGGGCTGAGTATGAGATGGTGTTGTACACCACACACCGCAACGAGGGCAAAGAGCGTTCCTATGCGGTTAAGCTGGCTAAGGGTCTGTCCGATGGACTGCTGCTGGTCGTGCCCCTCGTGACCAGCGAATACCTGGAAGCTCTGCGCGAACAGCAGTTCCCCTATGTTCTGATCGACCAGACTGATCCCGCCAACCAGAGTTCGATCGTGGACAGCACCAACTGGCAGGGAGCTTACGATGCTATCCGCTATTTGATCGAGTTGGGGCACGCGCGCATTGGGTTTATCACCGGCCTGATGACGCTGACCAGCGGCGTGGATCGGTTGGAAGGCTACAAAGCGGCGCTGCGCGAAAACCAGATTGATTACGACCCAGCCCTGGTTATTCCCGGCGATTTTACGCAGTCAGGCGGTCACTACGCTGCCAAGCGTCTGCTCGATCTTCGTCAGCGGCCGACCGCCATATTCGCATCCAACGATCTATCCGCCTTTGGCGCGATGGAAGCCATTCGCGATCGCGGCCTGGATATTCCCGGCGACATCTCCATCATTGGATTTGACGATATGCCGCAGGCTTCGCTGGTGTATCCGCGCCTTACAACGGTGCGCCAACCGCTCGACCAGATGGGCCGGGTCGCCGTGCGCATGTTGATCGATGAAATCGAACATCCCCGCCACATGCCGCGCCGCGTGACGTTGTCCACCAGTCTTGTTATCCGCGAGTCGTGCCGCAGCAACCGGTGAGTAGTGCGGTCAGAGTCTCAATTTGCACCGGAGAATTGACCACCCGGTGGCACCGCCATCCGGTGATCCGCAGGCGGCAGGCCGCAGACCAGTCGACCACCGTGGACTTCCCCACTGCTGCGGCAAACATGATGGCTTGTGATGCGAAAAAATGGCGGGGATCTCGTTGGATCCCCGCTTCTTCATTTGGATGCTATACCGTCAATGCCCCCTGGCATATCTTACCAGGGGGCGCTGAGAGAGTCACGGAGAAGGCACCTTGTCATTGGATTCAGGTGTGGCGCTCGGCAGCGGTGTGCTGGTCGGCGTGGCGCTCGGTTCCAGCGTCGGCGTGGGGAGCGGTGTATTCGTCGGTGTTGGGCTGGGTTCGAGCGTCGCGGTGGGCAGCGGCGTGCTGGTCGGTGTGGCACTCGGTTCGAGCGTCGCGGTCGGTAGCGGCGTGCTGGTTGGCGTTG
This sequence comes from uncultured Chloroflexia bacterium, assembly GCA_963826505.1. Taxonomy (GTDB): domain Bacteria; phylum Chloroflexota; class Anaerolineae; order Aggregatilineales; family Aggregatilineaceae; genus CAWGXG01. The sequence continues at coordinate 392,941 of CAWGXG010000006.1, read as the reverse complement.
GGCTGGGCTCCAGCGTTGCGGTCGGCAGCGGCGTGTTGGTCGGTAGCACGGACACGTCCGCGTCGATGCTCACTTCATCGATCCACCAGCCTGCGGGCAAGCTCGTGTCCGGCAGGTTGCCGGAGGTATGCAGGCTGAAGCGCAGCGCCACCACCTGGCCGCGGAAGGCGGTCAGATCCACGGTACGCTGGGTCCAGTCGGGCACATAGTTCGGCTGTTGGTCCAGCGCCAGCCAGGTCAGCCCGCCATCGAGACTCAGCTCGACGCGCGCCAGGTCGCCAGGACCCAGCGCCAGCCGCTGCCAGAAAGTCAGGCGTGGAGCGGCCGCACCGCGCAGATCGAGCGACACCCTCAGGGTGAGAGTGCTGGCGGCGTCGCGCTGGCGGGCATCCGCCCAGCACGCGCCACCCCGGTAGCCCGCGTCCGGCACAAGCTGCCACGCTGCCTGAACGGCCCAGCCCACAGGTGAGTCGCAGGCGTCGACCACAGGCGGCACAGCCGGGGCAGGCGTCGCCGTGGCGCGTGGGGTAGCTGTCGGCGCAACAGTGGGTGCTTCGGGCGTGGCGGTTGGGACTTCCGTTGGCACACCAGGACCCTCAGGCGTTGCCGTCGGCTCGACAGGGATTTCCGTTAGTGTCGGTTCCGGCATGGTCGTTTCCTCGGGTGCCGCCGTAGCCGTCACTTCCGGCGTTGGCGTGAGCAGGACCTGCAGCGGGATGGCGAAAGCGTCCAGCGCGATCGTGCCTTCGACCGCCACCACGCGCGCTGTATGCTCGCCCGGCAGCAAGTCCAGCGCCGCACGGACGCCGAAGACCGTGTCCGGAGAGAACTCGTCGACTTCCAGCAGGGTCTGCCCATCCACCTCCACCGCGAAGCGACCCAGGGCAGGATGCTGGACGTAGAGCACTTCCAGGTGGGTCCCCGCGAAGGTCAGACTGAGGCTGTCGCCCGGCATGCCGCTCGAGAAGACATAACTACCGCCGCTGGCGGCGTCGGTCTGGTGCGCGGACCAGTCGCCGTTCGCCGTCACGCGGACGCTGTCCGTCTCGACCAGTTCGAGCAGCCCCGCATAGGGCGCCGGTGTCGCGCTGACATCGGGCGTTGCCGTTGGCTCAACCGCCGGCGTTTCCAGAGTCTCGGGAGTCTCGGTCAGAGTCGGAGTCGGCGTGGGTTCGATGACCGGCTCGTCCTGCGCTCCACTGAGACCGTCCAGGGCGGGCACCGGCGCATCACACGTCACGCCGCCGAGACTGAGCCCCGGCTGGTACTGGAGGTCGACATTATCGAGTTGAATGCCAGCCAGCCCATCCCCGGTCAGGTCCCACACGTCGAGCACAGTGTGCGGCCAGGCAGCGCTGGTCGGTGCTTGCAGGGTGTAGGTGCCCAACGGCGCACCCGCCGACAGGGTGAAGTTGCAGGTCAGCGACGCGCTCCAGTCCTGCGTATGCAGCACGACCGCGACGTCCTTGTCGACGCTGCTGGTGGTACCCATCTCGAGCGTGAGGGTCAGGGGGGCTCCCGCGGGCAGACGGTAGAACGTGTCCTGCCAGACGCTGTTGGAGCTGTCGTCGTCCCAGAAGGTCAGCACACCGGCGCTGACGGTATGGCCCAACATATCGAAGAAATTCCACTGGTTTTCGCCAGCCACAAAGCTGGGGTTGCGCGCCACATTCAGGTTGGCGGGCATGGGCGGGATACCGCACTGCACGCCGCTCACGCTCAGCCCGGGCTGGTACTGCACATTCACATTGTCGAGCTGGATACCCGCCAGCCCGTTGCCGGTCAGGTCCCACACCGCGAGGTTGACGTGGTCCCAGGCGGAAGAGGTCGGCCCCTGCAGCGTGTAGGTCGCCAGCGGCGCATTGGCCGGCAGCGCGAAGTAACACAGCAGCGAGTCGCTCCAGTCCTGGTCGTGCAGCACGAGCATGACCTCCTTGGCCGCACTGCTGCTGTTGCCCAACTGCACGCTGGCGTTCATCGGAGCCCCGCTGGGCAGGCGGTAGAAGGTGTCCTGCCACATGCCGTTCGAGGTGTCGTCGTCCCAGAAGGTCAGGACACCCGCATTAACCGCATGCCCCAGCATGTCGTAGGCGTTCCAGGAGGTCTCCCCATGGCTGAAGTCCGGGTTGCGCGCGATGTTGAGGTTGGCAGGCATGGGCGGGATGCCGCACTGCACGCCGCTCACGCTCAGCCCGGGTTGGTACTGCACATTCACATTGTCGAGCTGGATACCCGCCAGTCCGTCCCCGGTCAGGTCCCACACCGCGAGGTTGACGTGGTCCCAGGCGGAAGAAGTCGGCCCCTGCAGCGTGTAGGTCGCCAGGGGCGCATTGGCCGGCAGCGCGAAGTAACACAGCAGCGAGTCGCTCCAGTCCTGGTCGTGCAGCACGAGCATGACCTCCTTGGCGGCACTGCTGCTGTTGCCCAACTGCACGCTGGCGTTCATCGGAGCCCCGCTGGGCAGGCGGTAGAAGGTGTCCTGCCACATGCCGTTCGAAGTGTCGTCGTCCCAGAAGGTCAGGACACCCGCATTAACCGCATGCCCCAGCATGTCGTAGGCATTCCAGGCGGTCTCCCCATGGCTGAAGTTCGGGTTGCGCGCGATGTTGAGGTTGGCGGGCATGGGCGGGATGCCGCACTGCACGCCGCTGACGCTCAGCCCGGGTTGGTACTGCACATTCACATTGTCGAGCTGGATACCCGCCAGACCGTTGCCGGTCAGGTCCCACACCGCGAGGTTGACGTGGTCCCAGGCGGAAGAGGTCGGCCCTTGCAGCGTGTAGGTCGCCAGCGGCGCATTGGCGGGCAGCGCGAAGTAACACAGCAGCGAGTCGCTCCAATCCTGGTCGTGCAGCACCAGCATGACCTCCTTGGCCGCGCTGCTGCTGTTGCCCAACTGCACGCTGGCGTTCATCGGAGCCCCGCTGGGCAGGCGGTAGAAGGTATCCTGCCACATGCCGTTCGAAGTATCGTCGTCCCAGAAGGTCAGGACACCCGCATTGACCGCATGTCCCAGCATGTCGTAGGCGTTCCAGGACGTTTCGCCGTGGCTGAAGTCCGGGTTGCGCGCGATGTTGAGGTTGGCGGGCATGGGCGGGATGCCACACTGCACGCCGCTCACGCTCAGACCCGGTTGGTACTGCACATTCACATTGTCGAGCTGGATACCCGCCAGACCGTCCCCGGTCAGGTCCCACACCGCGAGGTTGACGTGGTTCCAGGACTCGGTGGTGGTTCCTTGCAGGCTGTAAGTGGCTAGTGGCGCATTGGCCGGCAGAGCGAAGTAGCACATCAGCGAGCCCGCCCAGTCCTGGTCGTGCAGCACCAGCATGACTTCTTTGGACGCGCTGCTGGTGTTGCCCAACTGCACGCTGGCATTCATGGGCGCACCGGTCGGCAGGCTGAAGAAGGTCTCCTGCCAGACGCCGTTGTCGGTGTCATCATCCCAGAAGGTCAGGATGCCCGCGTTGACGGCATGACCTACCAGGTCGAAGAAGTTCCACTGGCTCTCGCCGGACGCGAAGTCTGGATTGCGGGCGATATTGAGGTTGGCGGGCATGGGCGGGACGAGGCACTCCACCCCGCTGACGCTCAGGCTGGGCTGGTATTCGACCGAGACGTTATCCACTTGCAGGGCGGCCAGTCCATCGTGGGTCAGGGGCACAACCTCAACCCGGATGTCGGACCAGGCCAGCGCCGTGTTACCGCGCAGCGTGTAGGTGTGCAGCCCGATGCCGCTCGGTAAGGCGAACTGGCAGGACAGCACGTCCGACAGCTCGGGATTGTGCAGCAGGAGCTGCACCTCGCGGGGGGCGGCGCTGGAGTTGCCCAGGTCGACCGTCAGCTCGAAAGGCGCGCCACTCGGAGCAGCGACCCCGGCATCCTGGAACAGGCTGCCCGCGCCCGTGCTGGTCAGTTGCAGCACGCCGCTGGTCACGCTGTGCGTCAGCCCGCCCCAGAACGACCACTCCGCCTCGCCCGCGCTGAAGTCCCCGTTGCGCACGATATTGGTGTTGACGGGCAGGGTAGCCCGAGTGGCGACCGCGATTTCTCCACTGTAGCCGCTCGTCAGGGCGTTCAACTGGGAGCCATGAGCAGGCGTGTACGTCCGCACGGCAAAATAGTACGGTGTATCAGGCGTCAGGCTGGACACGGTGCAGGCGCTGGCAGATTTGTTCGCGGTCGTGCAGCCCAATGTGTATGGCCCGCCCGAGACTGCCGCATAGCCCACCTGGTAGTAGCCACCATCGCCTGTGTAGGGAATCGGCGTCCACGTGATTTGTATAGTGTGATCCGTTACGGTACCGGCCGCCACGCCCCCCGGGGCAACGGTCTGGGTGTTCGCCCAATCCGGATCTTTCGTGTTCAGGAAGGTCACGACGGTGGGATTGGTCGCCCACAGCAAGTTGTAGCCGATATCCGTTGTGCTCAGTGCTGTCAGGGCGGTGATCGTACCGGGCATGTCGCCCACGAGCGCGTTATTCTTCAACTGGAGATTTTGCAGACTCGTCAACCCGCCCAGCTCTGACGGAATGCTTCCACTCAACCGGTTGTTATTCAACTGCAGACTCGTCAGCGCGGAGAGATCCCCCAGATCTGGCGGCAGCGTCCCATTCAGTCCGTTGGTGTTCAGCGCGAGCCCAGATACATGACCACCTGAAACCGTCACGCCATACCAGTTGACCGGGGTTATGCTGGTCAACCAGTTAGTGTGTTGCGTCCAGCTACTGCCACCGGTGCTGTTGTACAGCGCCTCAAGCGCTTCGCATTCCGCAATTGGTATCCCGATCACCGTCTGGCAGAACGGCAACGTGCCGATATAAGCTGTCATCGTGCTGGCCGATGTGCTGATATTGTTGACCTTCAGACCCCAGTCCGATGACGAGAAGTAAGACGTACTGTTGGGAAACGTCGTAAAGGTGAAATTCTTCTTACTCGTCGAGCCAGGGAAAGGATCACCCGTGTCGCCCGAGTTACGGTAGTATTCCAGATCCAACAAGGCATCCGCCTGTTCCAAAGCCACGCGGAAATGATGCGTTGACCCCGCGCACAGGAAATTGTTCACCTGCTTGCACTCATAACGGTTGCTGCTGTGCAGGTTATCGTCTACGTGCCAGATCAACAGACCGCTTCCCGGCAGTGTCGTGTCGGAGCCGGTTTTCTGCCGGTTTTCGAGCAGCCAATACTCATTGGACTGGCCGGAATTGTAGCGGAAGATGCTGTTCGTCCGATTTTGCGCGACATTGGGCAGGCTGATCGACCCAGTGTAGGACGTGATATTCACGACCGGATTGAATTCCAGGTAAACACGCGACCATGCGTCGAGATAGGCGGGCGAATCCCCCAGGTAGCCGTTCCATGATCCAGTAGACATCAAGCTCCAATCGCCGATGCCCAACGATGAATCATCAATGTCATACAGATCGGGCAGGCCGAATGCATGCCCTAGCTCGTGGTCATACACCCCGTGCGTCATATCACCGGGCGTGAACCAGAATTCCGGCTCGGTGGTATAAGAACCCACGTACACGCCGTCTACATAAGGCTCATTGTAGGTCCACCACGAGTGGGACCACATCATATTTAGGTCGCCACCATTGGCCTCTGCTCCGGTACCCGAGTGAATGATGAAGACGGTATCGACATAACCATCGCCGTCATTGTCATATTGTGAGAAATCCACGACCGGGTTAACCAGCGACACGACATCTTCAGTCAACCGCTGGCAGTTCTGCGGATAGCTGCCCAGACAATTGTCCCCGTTGGTGTAGTAAGCGTAGGTCTGGGGAGCAGTTTCCCACCCCATCGTGCTAGGCAGGTTGAGCGTGACGATATCCAACTGGTTGTAGCTCACGTCTTGGTAATAGCCGTGAACGCTGGCCGGCCCAGAGCCGAAAAGCAGGGTATCGAAGAATGTTGCGCCGACCTGTGACGGTTTGTCGGTGAACTTGACCAGAATGGCCAGCGTACGAAATGGCGTAACCGGAGCGGACTCAAAAGTGGGCGCGCCTGGCTCACGCGTAGGAAACAAATTCATGCGCGGGCCGGGCGAAAAGGACAAGATCGGGTCCAGGTTGGGCGAAATCTGTGAGATATCGGTGATGCCGTTCGCCTTGAGTTGCTGCATGGTCTGTTGGGTAGGCACCATCACGCGCAGCGGGCTGTGCTGCGGGGGTGTCTTTAGTGTGCTGCCATCCTGGGCAGTCGCAAACGAGGGCGCGGTGAGCAGCGCCAGCATGCTCAACACCAACAGGCTCATCTGGCCGAGCCGCAATTTGTTTGGCAAAACACTACACACACGTGTCAACGATCGCGGATTAAACAAGGCACGACGCATCCCATCATCCCCTTAGCACTTGACGCTGTTCTGCTGACATGTGGACTGTCTGGCCGAAAAACGCCAACCGTACTGTGTTAATTTTTTATCACGAAACATGCTACACAGACCATTTCGTATCATATCACCAAATACAATATCTTGTAGAGAGTACTAGACGCCTGCGATCTGAATTTCCTCCCTATCTTCGAAATCACTGCTTGCGATCGCGCCCGATTATACCCGCCATTCACCCCCTACTCTATTCTGTGCGATGCGTTTTGGCAGCAAAAAAAGGCTTTCTCGCCCTTTTTTTCATTTTCCAGCTTTAAGCCAATCCCGTCTCAGAAGAGTCGCATCAGCTCCGATCCCTCCTCTGGGAGCACATCGAGTTCAACACCCGTCAGCGACTGCCAACGCACATCGCGACAAAGCATGCCCGTTTTGAGATCGAGATAGCGGCGAAAGCCCAAGACATGCCCCTGATCTAGCCCAAAACGCTCCCCATCCACCGCGAGAGAGAGCCAACCAGTTAGGGAGATTGGCCAACTCCGTATAGTTAATCGGCATATCATCGAAGATGCCGTGCGCCAGGGTCAAAGCATGATCGCCCGCGTAACCTTCTTCCAGACTGCCCCGGCTGCAAAAATACCCGTTCCCGATCGTGAACACCGTCTCCATGTGGTGTTGGCGCGCGGGGTCAAAATCCGCTTGGATGATGGTCCACTCTGGGTCCAGATGATCCGTCGCAAAAGTGTTTTGGGGCGTCAAAGTCGTCAGGTTCCTTCAGATTGTGATAGATAGCGTCAAAGCGGTATCGGCGTTAGTGCTGGTTCCCCTGCGTCGACTCGCGCAGGACGAGTTCGGGCGCCAACAAAATATGCTGGTTAGGCACCTCTTTGCCCTGCAACAGATCGACCAGCAGCTTGACCGTTTGCTGCCCAACTTCCCAGACCGGTTGGCGTAACGTCGTCAATCCCGGCTTGAAATACCTGATCACAGGCACGTCATCAAAGCCCGTAACAGCGACATCCCGACCGACCACCAGACCGCGTTCTTCCACCGCCCGCATGACCCCGATTGCGATCAGGTCCATCATGGTCGCGATGGCAGTCGGACGACGGCTGGCAGGCAGATCGAGCAGGTGGGGAGCGGCATAATACCCGTAATCAAATTCCCCCTCACCACGAATGATCCAATTTGGATCGATGGCGATTCCGGCTTCGTCCATGGCCTGCATGTAGCCGGATAACCGTTCCGTGCCGACGCGCGAGGACATTGGCCAGGCCAGGACGCCAACACGTGTGTGGCCCAGGCTGAGCAGATGCCGGACCACCCGGTACATACCCGCCTGACCATCGACGTCGACGTATGGACATGGCGCTTCATCGGGGGCGGTGCTTTCCGTGCGGCCAAACGCCACCAGCGGGACATTGAGTTGGCTGATCGCGGGCACGCGCGGATCGTCGTATTCCAACCCGGACAACACAAAACCATCGACACGCCCGGTGAAAACCAGCTCGCGGTAAATCTCCTGCGGATCGCCACCTTCGCGCTGCGGGAACAAGAGAATGTGGTACCCCAATTCCTCCGCAGCTTCGACAATGCTTTGCTCGAACTGTTCCAGAACCGGATTGAAATAGTAGTGTTTGTCAGGCTGCCACGAATATCCGAGCAATTTGCTCGCTTGAGTGCGTAGATTGCGTGCTGCAGCATTGGGGCGGTAGTGCAGGTCCCGCACAGCGGCATAAATGCGTTCGCTGACTTCAGGAGTCACTCGCATCTGGTTGCGCAGGACTTTGGAGACAGTCTGATAACTTACGCCCGCGCGGTGAGCCACGTCTTTAAGAGTAACTTTCTGGGACATGGTAAAGACTCAATTCGCAAAATCTCATTTAGGCGAACGTTCGTCTAAATTCATCATACTCGCAAAAAAATCTTTGTCAAGCCAGCTGGCATGGTCCGTTGCAGGGGAAGATGAGACAAAAAGAAGATGAAATAGCCAATAACCATATCCCGCCTGGGTTAATTTCAGTCCCTCTGTTCCGGGCGTTTGATGGCAACGCAATCTCGAATATTTTAATTAAAATAGGAATATATTCTATTATTTGACAAAATCTTACTCGAATTCTACAATATGGTCAAATGGTAAGATGATTTTATAACTTGGCCTTTGAGCCTGATGATCGTCACCATGAGGCACACGGAGCAGGAACACCGCCATGAATCTTGACAGTTTCAAGCTGGAACGAACGCGATCCGCGCTCAAGGGCATCGGCCTGGAATGCGCGCTGTTTACCGATTTCTATAACGTCTCCTACCTGACAGGTTATACCCAGTTCTTTGAGCACGGTCCCAGTCCATTTACACGTGGAGCCGCCGCTGCGCTTTTTGCCCCGGAAACCGTAACCTTGATCGCCGAAGTGCCAGAAGTTGAAGTGACCGCCGAAGAATGGACGGGCCACAGCGTCCACTACGAAGGCTATAACTTCAAGGCCACCACCCCACCAATGGATCATTTCGTGCAAGCCATCATCGAGGCGGTGGCCCAACAATTTCCCAAAACCGGCAAGGTGGGCATCGAGAAAGATTTCCTGCCCCTTTCCGCCATGGAACGCCTCAAAGAAATCCGCCCCAATGTCGAATGGGTCGCCATTCCGTACATGCTCATGATGAAGGTGCGGGCGGTCAAAAGCCCGGACGAGATCGCCAAGCTGCGCGACTGCGCGCGTCTGTGTGAGGTAGGCCAAGAGGCGGCACGCGATCTGGCCAAAGACGCGGGGATGAGTGAAATCGAAATGTACTCGCAGGTGAAAGCGCGCATGGAACACTACGTGAAGGGGCGCTTTGCCTTACAGGACGCGCTGCACGCTGGCCTGAATGCACAATCAGCCTTTCCCGGCATGCCCACGGATTATGTCCCCAAAATCGGCGATCTCCTTATCAGCGACGTGGTGCCCTATCTCAACGGCTATTGGGGCGACAGTTGTTCGACCTATGTCGTGGGCGGCGAGAACGCCATCACCGATAGGCACCGTGCCATGCACGCCCTGGCCCTGGAAGCCTTTGAAATGGGCTTCGAAGCCTCCAAGCCAGGAGTCACCGCGGGCGAGATTGATGCCCTGGTGCGCGGTCACATCGCGAAACACGGCTACGAATACCCACACCATACCGGCCACGGCGTGGGCGTATCCAACCAGGACGAACCGCGCATCATCATTGATGGTCCAACTCGCCTGGAAGCGGGTATGGTCATGGTGATTGAACCGCCGGTCTATGTACCCGGCTACAGCGGTCTGCGTTTGGAACGCATGTATCTGATCAATGAAGATGGGGCCGAGTTGATGTCTCACAACCCCTTTGATTTGGCATAGGAGTCTGACGTGCGATTTAAAGACAAGGTCGTCGTGGTGACAGGGTCGGGATCAGGCATCGGACGCGCCTGCGCAGAAGCATTTGCCGCAGAAGGTGCGAGCGTCGTCGTGGTGGATGTCAATCAGGCAGCGGCGGATGCCGTCGTAGCTCAGATCGAGTTCGGGGGCGGGCAAGCCCTCGCTCTCATTGCCGATGTTTCGAAGGCGGCCGATGCTGAGAAAATCGCGCAGGGAGCCGTCGCACGCTTTGGGGGCATTGATTGTCTGGTCAACAACGCGGGCATTCAAACCTACGGCACGGTAGTCGACACGCCCGAAGAAACCTGGGACCGCACCATGAACATTAACCTGAAGGGCGTGTTCCTGGTTTCAAAGCACTGCATTCCCGAAATCGCCAAACGCGGCGGCGGCGCTGTCGTCAATATGGGCTCGGTGCAAGGCGTCCGAACGCAGCGCAACGTCGCGGCCTATACCGCTACCAAAGGCGCGATCCTCGCCCTGACTCGCACCATGGCTTTGGACCACGCTCCGCAGAACATCCGCGTAAACGCTGTGGCGCCCGGCTCCGTCGATACGCCGATGCTGCGTTGGGCGGCGGGCCTCTTCGAGCCGGAAGACCCCAGCGCCGCCATCGAACAGTGGAAGGCCTCTCACCCGCTGGGACGCGTCGCGCGCGCCGAAGAGATCGCGCAGGCGGTCATGTTTCTGGCCAGCGACCAGTCGTCATTTGTGACCGGCGCGACGCTTTTCATCGACGGTGGACTGTCGATAGGGCTGTAACTCATGAGCCTGGAACCGATCAAACGGCATCGCTTGTCGGCCGACATCACCGAGAAGATTCTGAATATGATCAAAGCCGGGCATTTCGAGGCCGGTGAAAAGCTCCCCAACGAGCGTCAATTGGCCACCCAGTTGCAGGTCAGTCGTCCCTCGCTGCGCGAAGCCATGCGGTCTCTGGCCTTCATGAACATTATTGAAATCCGGCAGGGCGATGGCACGTATGTCAGCTCGCTGGAACCTGAATTGTTGGTGGAGCCGCTCGATTTTATCCTGGCCGTGGGTGGCGTGACGAACCAGCATTTACTCCAGGCGCGTTTTATCGTCGAGCCGCAATGTGCCTTCATCGCCGCTCAGAAGATTTCGCAAACGCAGATCGAGCTGTTGAGAAGCATCGCAGAAGAAACCTTGCACACCCAGGACGATCTGGCGCAGCACGCTGACCTGGACATCCGCCTGCACGCCATCATCGCGCAGGCCACAGAAAACCCGCTGGTGCTGCGGTTTCTCGCCAGCATTGCCCAGCTCGACAAAGCGGCGCGCATCAATGGCCTGCGCAACCTGCCCGATGACCTGCGCCGCGAACGCACCCAGTGCGCCTACCGCGATCACCTTGCCATCATCGCCAACCTGGAAGCACACGATCCACCGAAAGCCCAGGCAGCAATGACAGAGCACCTGCGCAACGTCGAGGGGTCTTTCCGCGCCGCGGGTCTGCTCGATCTGGCGTGAACGGGGGTCCGGCACGCCGGTGATTCTGTTTCAGAAAAACGGAGCTGGTACTCTTAAGTCTATGAAGGTTGCAATATCGCCGCACTATCCGTCAGTGAGGGACAATACCAATGAGCACACGCTATCTGGTCACCGGTTCGATGGGTTGTCTGGGTGCCTGGACACTCGCCCACCTGGTTCGCGCTGGCAAGCCGGTGGTGAGCTTCGATCTCAGCACCAACCGCCATCGCCTGGATTTGCTGTTGAGTCGTGAGGAACAGGAAGCCATCGCCTTCGTTCAGGGCGATTTAAGCCAATACGATCAGGTCGAGGCGGTTTTCGGTGACTATGGCGTGACGCACGTCATTCACTTGGCCGCGCTGCAGGTCCCGTTTTGCCGCGCTGACCCGGTCACAGGCGCGCAGGTGAACGTGGTTGGGACGGTGAATATTTTCCAGGCCGCCCACACGTCAGGACTAAGGCATATCACTTACGCGTCCTCGATCGCCGTCTACGGACCGCCGGACCGGTACCCGACGGGTTTGATCCAGCCGGACGCGCCGCTCGATCCGCACACGCTTTACGGGGTATACAAGCAGGCCAACGAGGGTACGGCGCGCGTGTACTGGGAAGAGTATCAGCTCAGCAGCACGGCGCTGCGTCCCTATACAGTCTATGGGTTGGGACGCGATCAGGGCCTCACCAGCGATCCCACCAAAGCGATGCTGGCCGCCGCCGCGGGAAAACCGTTTCACATCGGGTTCGGGGGCACGATGCAATTTCAATGGGCCTCGGACGTGGCGCGCTACTTCATCGCGGCGTCGGAAACCCCCTCGGCGGGCGCGGTGACGTTCAACCTGGGCACGCCACCCGCAACGGTCGAACAGGTGGCGCAGATGATCAAGGATGTCAAGCCTACCGCGGCCATCACCGTCGAAGATCGCCTGCTGTCCTTTCCGGCAGGTTTTGAGGACGCGCCGCTCAAAGAGTACTTGCCCGCCATCACGGATACCCCGCTGCAGGACGGCATCCGCGCAACTATTCAGGCTTTCGAACAGTGTCTGGCCGACGGGCGTCTGACCGTTGACAGCCAGGCATAGCCAGGAGCACACCACGCCATGAAACTGGGACTCGGACTTTACCGCAGCATGTTGACGCCGGAGAATTTCCGCTTTGCCAAACAGGCTGGCGCAACGCATATCGTCGCCCATTTGACCGATTATTTCCGCACAACAGACAGTCTAGGTACCGGCACTGGGGGCGACGTGTGGGGTGTCACGACTAACGCGGGCCAATACTGGACTTATGAAGAACTGAGCGCATTGCAGGCAGCGGCGCAGGCCGAAGGCGTCACCATCGAAGCGCTGGAGAATTTCGATCCGGCTTTTTGGTTCGATATTCTGCTGGATGGTCCACGCAAAGCCGAACAGATCGAAGGCATCAAGACCATCATCCGCAATATGGGACGGGCGGGTATCCCAGTCATGGGCTACTACTTCAGTCTGGCGGGAGCCTGGGGACGCATCCCCTTGCCCACGGCGCGGGGTCAGGCGATGGCGGTCGGATATGTGGAAGATCGCGCCCCACAGCAGACCCCCATCCCCAACGGCACGGTGTGGAATATGGTCTACGATCCCGACGCGCCCGCCGGGACCATCCCAATCCCCACTCGCGACGAAATGTGGCACCGTTTGCAGGTGTTTTTGCAGGCGATTCTGCCTGTCGCAGAAGAGGCAGGAGTGAGATTGGCCGCCCATCCCGATGATCCGCCGCTCCCGGAGTTGCGCGGAACGCCGCGTCTGGTCTACCACATGGAACACTTGGACCGTTTGCTAGCATTGGTTCCCAGCTCTGCCAATACGTTGGAGCTGTGCCTGGGCACGGTCGCGGAAATGCAGGGGAGTGACGTCTACGGAGTAGTCGAACGTTTTAGCCGCAGCAATCAGATCGGCTACATCCACTTCCGGAACATACGGGGCAAAGTTCCCAACTACAGCGAGGTCTTTGTCGATGAGGGCGAGGTCGACATGGTGCGGATTCTGCGCATCCTGGCCCGGAATCACTGGGACGGCGTGCTGATCCCCGACCACACACCGCAGATGGAATGTGACGCCCCCTGGCATGCGGGTATGGCGTATGCGCTGGGCTATATGCGAGGCGCGTTGCAGGCCATTGGCGAGGGCTAAGGCGTGGCCGTAGATATCGAACAAAGCGCCGCGCTGCGCGATTACCTGCTCGCACGCCGTGAGAGGCTGCCCAGCACCGATCTGGTCATGCATCCATTGGCCGGGGGAGTCTCGAACCGCACGGTATTGGTAACCTTCGCCAACGGCGAAGCGTGGGTACTCAAGCAGGCGCTCGAAAAACTGCGCGTGAACGTCGATTGGTTTAGCGACCCCAGCCGCATTCACCGCGAAGGTCTGGGGTTGCGCCATCTCAGGGCGCTTCTCCCAGCCGATCACCTGCCCCACTTCATTTTCGAGGACTTCGAAAACCATATCCTGGCCATGACGGCGGTTCCACAACCACACGCAAACTGGAAGACGCTGCTGCTGGCGGGCAGCCTGTCACCAGAATTCGTAGGGCAGTTTGCCGCGCTGTTGGCCGCGATCCATAACGGGGCCTATATGCAGTCGGATCGCCTGAGACCAGTGTTCGCTGACCGCAGCTTTTTCGAGGCGTTGCGCCTGGAGCCGTATTATCTGTATACGGCGGATCAGGTGCCTGATGCCGCTGGCTTTCTAAGGGCGTTGGTACGCGACAATCCTTCGCATGCTGTGACGCTGGTTCACGGCGATTTCAGCCCTAAGAACGTCCTCGTCCACAACGGCACCCTGGTCCTACTAGATTATGAAGTCATTCATTGGGGCGATCCCGCGTTCGACGTAGGCTTCGCCTTGACCCACTTGCTCAGCAAAGCCCATCACGTATCTGCCCATCGCATTGACTTCATTCAAGCCGCCCAGGCATTTTGGGACGGTTACTTCAGCCAGATTACTGCTGCGCCGCTGCGCGATGGCCTGGAATCCCGGGCATGCGACCATACGCTCGCCTGTCTGCTGGCACGGGTCGAAGGTCGTTCCCCGTTAGAGTATCTCACGCCTGGCGAGCGCGAACATCCAACGTAGAAGCGTCCTGCACTGCATGCGCGCAAAACCCGCCACCATCGCCGGCCTGATTGCGCTGTTTGCCAACCGATTGGAGGTTGAATGCCTGTCATAGCAGCCCTGGACGCCCTGGAAATCCTCGACAGTCGTGGACGCCCTACCATCCAATGTACCTGCGTCTTGAGTTCGGGAGCGTCGGGCAGCGCGTCCGTACCTTCAGGCGCATCAACCGGCCGCGCCGAAGCCTTGGAACTGCGGGATGGCGATCCTGAGTATTTTCGCGGGATGGGCTGCCTCAAAGCGGTGGCGCACATCACCGGCACGATTCAGGCGGCGCTCGGACGTAAATCGTTCGCCAGCCAGCATGATCTCGATTCGGCTCTGATCGAACTTGACGGCACGCCCAACAAGAGCAGACTTGGCGCTAACGCGATCCTGGGCGTGTCGTTAGCCTTTGCGCGCGCCTGCGCCCATGAGCAGTCTATCCCGCTCTATCGCTATTTCGCGGCGATGCTCGGCCACGAGCCGCGCTACCTGCCGCTACCGATGATCAACCTGTTCAGCGGCGGAAAACACGCGGGCGCACAGGTCGCCATTCAGGACATTCAGATCATGCAAATGTCGGCCCGCTCGATGCGGGAGGTCCTGGCGCGTACCTTTGAAGTGTTCTACAGCGCCGCCGATCTCTTGGCCCAAGATTATGGCATGCGTTTGCTGACGGCCGATGAGGGCGGCTTGGCCCCAGGGGTGCCAAGCATCGAAGCCTTGTTCGATCTCTCCGTGCAGGCTATCCGGGCAGCACGGCTGGAGCCGCAAAACGATGTCGTCCTGACGCTCGATGTCGCCGCCTCACAGTTTTTCAAGGAAGGTATCTACAGGTTGGGCGATCGGGCGCTCACCTCACAGGGCATGGTCGAGCAGTTGCTGGGGTGGTGCAGTCGCTATCCGATTGCCAGTGTCGAAGATGGGCTGGCGGAAGAAGATTGGGAGGGGTGGCGGAGTTTTTGCGAACAAACATCAGCCCTGGTGCTGGGAGATGATCTGCTGTGCACCAATCCCGGCCGCATCGAAAAAGCCAGCCGGTTGAAGGCGTGCAATGCCTTGCTGCTGAAAGCCAACCAGATCGGCACATTGAGCGAGGCCTGCCGGGCCTATACGCTTGCAGTTGAGCAGGGATGGCGAGTGGTTGTGAGCGCGCGCAGCGGCGAAACCGAGGATCACTGGCTGGCGGATTTAGCCGTCGGTTGGTCGGCCCACCACATCAAGGTCGGGGCCATTACTCAGTCCGAACGGCTGGCGAAATATAACCGCCTGCTGGCTATCGAGCGCGAGACGCATCTTCCCTTGTTTGAGCCAGATTGACGCCAAGTTCAGCGCGACTTACTTGGCGAGAATAACTTCGATGCCCATCTTCATCAATTCCAGTCGTACGCTGGCGGGCAGCGCGTTATCCGTAATCAGCTTTTCGGCACGCGTGATAGGCGCGACGTGCGCGATCGCCGGATGCCTGAATTTCGTGTGATCGGCCAGCAAGATGATCTCCTGCGCCGATTGCAGCATCGCCTGTTTGACAGGCACTTCGTCCAGCCTGCCGTGTGAGAGACCAAATCCCAGCGAAATCCCTTCGACCGAAAGAAACAGCTTATCCGCGCACAAGCCACTGAAGCCCGAAGCCGCGATGGGACCCGTAAACGCTGATCCGGTGGCTCCCAACAACCCGCCGATCAGGATCAGGGCGATGCCGGTTTGTCCCCGCAGCCGTTCGAAGATCGGCAGTGAATTGGTGATAACGGTGATGCCTTTGCGCTCGATCAATTCCTCGGCCAACAACGCGGTGATGTCCCCGTCATCCAGAATAATGACGTCCTTGGGTTGCACTTGCTGAGCCGCACTCCTGGCGATCGCCCGGCGGCGCAGAATCAGTTCTTCGCGCAGGGTCTGCGACGTGCTGATGATCTCCAGCGCGATTCCGTGCTCGTCGGCGCGCACCTGCATGGCCGCCGCCAGATTCTTATACCACTCGTGCTCGCCGAACGGGATCACAAACCGGACTCGTTCGGGAATCTCCCCGTAATACAGCTCAGGGTGACTCTCCAGCTCAAAATGGTAGCCCAGATGTTCCCGCACGGCGTCCCGGTTAATGCGCCACCCGTGCGCCGTCCGGGTATAAAAATCCTGAAGGGTGTCGGGCGTGACGATAGTATAGGGGGTCTCAATCGACGTTGACATTTCGTCACGGTTGTAAGCAGCAATGGCTGCGTCGATGCACTCGCGCCCGACGATCTCCGGGAACATGGCCAGGGCCGCCTTACAATACCGGCCCGCCATCAACGCCTCTTTCATGGTGTCGCCTTCCAGGCCGAAAGGCAGGATCAGCATGGCCGAGGGATCGATCCCGAGGTCCACGCAAGCCTGGCTGGCCCCCTGGGCAGTAATGTCGTTGATGGCGAAAATAATGTTGATGTGCGGATAGATGCTCAACGCATCGGTGGTGAGCTGGTAGGCCGTCTGGAATTGGGCCTGAGAATTGGCTGACAGGCAGATCGTACAGTCGGGCACCACTTCCTTGAGGCCGTCGACAAAGCCCTGGCTGCGCTGCTGGGTATTGTGCATGTCATAGGTCAGGTCCAGGGCGAAAGCTTTCCCGCCAAAATGATCCACGGCGTAATAGCCAACCCAGCGCCCGACATCGACCCCGGCCCGGTAATTGTTCACCGACACGAGTGTCTTCATACCCGGCATCTGTACGGCTTCCGCCACGATCGGGATGTTACGACTCATGACCGGATCAAGCAGCATGCCATCCGGATCGGACTCGCCGGAAGCCAGTATCAACGCGTCCACCTGATCGAGGGTGCTGGCGTTGAGCGCCTGGGAGGTCATGGGAGAAGCTTCGCGCTCATCCTGCGCTTTCGCGATCCAGGGGGTGGCTCCACCGGGTGTGCGCCGTAGACGGTTTTCGGCCTGCAACCGCTTGAGATCCCGGCGTACCGTCACGGCAGAAACCGCAAACAGATCGCTGAGATCTTGAATGCTCACGTAACCACGGGTTTCCACCAGGTTGACAATGCGGTCCAGCCGCTCAGTCAAGTGCATCAGAGAATTCCTTCCCGCTGCGCCCCAAACGCCACCCCTATCTTATCACAAGATGACCATTTTTGAAATCAAATGTTCATTTTTGGTCATCATATAGAGCATATTTGACACTTTTTGATTTGATCTGGTCATAGTTGATTGACTTGCGTTCAGTTCCGTGCTACTGTGTAACTACAAGTGGGCATATGCGATTTCTTTAAATTTAGCTTTTAGGAGCAGAAAACCATGGCAAATCCCAACTCTTCGTTCAGCATGACCCGCCGCAATTTTCTCAAGACTGCGAGCGCGATTATGGCCGCCGCAGCCGCAGGTCGTGCCATCTCCCCATCCGCCCTCGCCTGGGCGCAGAGTGTCGTGCTGGACCTCTATCACGACAAGTCGTCTTGGGCGCCCAATGTCGACAAGGTAGGCGAACTGGCCGGGCAAAGCATCGATATTGGCTTTAAGTCGGTCCCATTCCCCGACCACAACCGACCTATCAAGCCACGGTCCGCGCCGTCCCTCGGCAGCAATTCCGCCCCTGACCTGTTCACGTGGTGGTCCGGCTACCGCATGGAAGACCTGGTATAAGGCGGGCGTCCTGGAAGACCTCACCTCGATCTGGGAACCTTACCTGGCGTCGGGTGATTACAACCCGGTATCGCGGCGGCTTTTACCTTCGACGACAAGGTTTACGCCGTGCCGTTCAACGTGTCCTACTGGATCGTGTACTATAACGTCCAGTTGTTCAACGACATGGGCGTCGTCCCGCCCACCACATGGGATGAGTTCATGACCCTGTGCGAGACCTTCAAGGGCAACGGCGTTACCCCGCTGGCCCAGACCATCGACGGGGGTTGGCCGGCCTTCATCATCTTCGAAGAGCTGGTCGTTCGCACCGCCGGGCCTGACTTCTGGAACGCGTTGATGAACGGCGAGGCCGCTTACGACGACCCGAAAGTGCTCAATGCTTTGATGCTGTGGAAGGACCTGATGGACAAGGGGTACTTCACCGATCCCGGCATCACGATGGGCACTGGCGACAATTCGATGCTTCCGCTCTTCGCGCAGGGCCAGGTCGCCATGATCCCGATCGGCGAATGGTATTCGGCCTCGCTGGTTGAAGGCGGGCTTGAACCGGGCACTGGCTACGATGCCTTTATTATGCCCAACGTCAACGCCGATGTGCCCAACGTGCTGTTCTTCGAGGCCGGGCCAATGGCGGTCTCTGCCAACGGGAAACGCAAAGAGGACGCGGTCAAGGTCGCGGATTGGTGGATGTCGCCGGAAGCGCAGCAACTATGGTGCTCGCTCATGGGCTTCAGTACCCCCAATGCCAGCGTCAAGCTAGACAACCCGGTTTCCAACAATGTCGCCGCGCAGATCGCCGATGGCAAGTACCTGGCGCTGCAGCGCTACTGGGAAGCCACCCCGCCCGACATCGTCCAGGCGTACTGTCGACGAGTTGGCACGCTTTGTGCTCAACCCCGACCAGGCAGAAGACGTGCTGAAGACGATTCAGAAGAATGCCGAGGCGGTCTGGAAGAGCCGCATGTAACACGTTTGCCTCGGCTCTCAGTTAGATAGCTGCCGGTGGGCGTTCACTTTCTCCTTCGAGCGCCCGCTGGTCCCTTTTTGTTCGGATTTCCAGCCTCGAGAAAAAAGCTTATGTCAACTGCTGCCCGCTTTCTGAATCAATCTCGTTTCTCTATGCGACGATTGGCCGGACTGGACGCCTATATTTACCTGCTGCCGGCCCTGATTTTCGTATGCGTCTTCTTGCTCTATCCCGCCGGATACACGGTTTACGTCAGCCTGACCAATTGGGATGGACTTAACCCGCCCCATTTCATCGGCCTGGACAACTACAGGAACTTCTTTCAAGACCCGGTCTTCCAGACCTCGTTTCAAAACACGCTGATCTGGGTGGTCGCGACCTTGCTGTTCCCTGTGCTGTGGGGTCTCGGCATGGCGGTGCTTATCGCGCGCATCCGGTTTGAAGGATTCTTCAAGACCGTTTTCTATCTGCCGTATGCCATTTCAGCCACCAGTACCAGTGTGATGTGGGCCTTCATGCTCGCGCCTAACGGGTTTATCAATCAAGTTCTCATCGAGGTTGGATTAAAGAGTCTGGCGCGTTCCTGGCTCATCTCGCCACCCTACCATACCTATATGATGATCGCCGCCTATACCTGGCAGTCGGCAGGCACCAATATGATCTTGTTTTTGATCGGCCTGCAAACCATCCCGCCCGATCCCATCGAGGCGGCCAAGATCGACGGCGCGAATGCCTGGCAGGTCTTTCGTAACGTGACCTTACCCCTGCTTAGGCCGATCACGACCGTTATCATTACGCTGGCGGTCATCAACAGCTTCAAGGTTTTCGATCTGATCTGGGTAATGACGCAGGGCGGGCCATACCGCTCATCGGAGACGCTGGTCGTGACGATGTACCGCGAGTTGTTTGTGTCGTTCAAGCCTGGGCTATGGCGCAGCTATCGCGACACTGCTCTCGCTGATCGTTTTTGCCTTCTCCGCCATCTACCTGTACCAGATATTCCGCCGGGAGTTTAACCGATGAACGCGCGTACCCTGAACCGGTCTTTATTGATGGGCTTGTTGATCGTGCTGACCATCATCTGGCTGACCCCGATCGGGATCACCGGCCCTGGTCGCGGTCAAATCCAAAACCGATTACTCCCACCATGCGGTGTGGGCGCTACCGCACAGCTTCGCGCTGCGCGAAAACCTGAAGTTCGCCTGGGATCAGGGCAAGCTGGGCACCAGCTTCATCAACACCATCCTGTATGCGTCGGTGGGCGCATTGGGCGCGATCCTCATCGCGTCGCTGGCGGCGTTTTCACTGGTCCACCTCAAGCCCCGCTTCAGCTTCGGGTGGTTCATGATCATCTACAGCGGCACGATCTTCCCCTTCCAGATGTATCTGCTGCCACTGTATCGCCTGTATCTGGATCACAACTATTACGATACGAAAAAGGGCCTGTACGTCTTCTACATCGCGATCTGTATTCCGTTCTGCCTGTTTGTGCTGCGCAATTTTTTCATCACCATCCCGCTTGAACTATCGGAGGCGGGGCGGCTGGACGGCTTATCCAATTTTGGCGTGTACGTTCGCATTTACCTGCCGCTGTCCTTCGCGCCGATGGCCGCGCTCTTCCTGTTCCAGTTCACCTGGATTTGGAACGATTTGCTGTTCGGCATCACGCTGGCACGCTCGGACAATGTGCGGCCCTTGATGGCAGGCTTAGCAGGCATGCGCGGTATCTACGCAGGGACCAACATGCCGTCGGTATTGTCCGGGGCGTTGATCGCCTCTGTGCCGACGCTTTTGATCTTTTTGCTGCTGCGTCGCTACCTGCTGCAAGGCATGGTCTTGACAACGCAAGGCGAATAATCACTCAGTGGAGTTGACACCACCCTATGACACAAATACGCGATATTTTGATCGTGCACCATTCGCATACCGACATTGGCTACACCAACTATCAGGACAATGTCTTCGCTTTACAGCGCGCCTATCTCGCGCGGGCCCTCGATCTGGCCGAGCAGTATGCCGATGGCGGGCCGGGCGAGCAATTCAAGTGGACCAATGAAACCACCGTGCTCACCGATGATTTCATTCGTCATGCCTCCCCAGCCCAGATCGAACGGCTGCAAAAGCTGCATCAGACGGGCTTGATCGGCTTCGGAGGGATGTACTGCAATCTGACTCCGCTGGCTCCGACCGCGTTATTGGCACGTTCCTTGCAGCTCGCGGAAACACTGCGCCGGGATTACGGCCTCGACATCCAACACGGCATGAACTGCGATGTCAACGGCCAACAGTGGGGATTGGTGGAACTGCTGCTGGATGCCGGTTTCAAAGGCTTCAGCATGGCGATCAACCGCGTGATGGGCCGCAATCCGCAGCCGCGCCCCAGAGGCTTCCGCTGGGCCGGGCCGAGTGGCCGGAAGCTGCTCACCTGGCACGGCGAGACGTACGGGTACGGCCATGTGCTTGGGCATTCCCAGGATGCAGACTCCGCAGGGATGGCACACCGACATTGACGCCGCCTACCCGCGCGTGCAGAACTATGTCAAAAGCTTGATCGACGGCGGTTATACGTACGACTTCATCATGTTCCAGATCACCAGTACCTTCATGTGGGACAATGGCAGCCCGCAGGAAGAACTGGTGCAGTTCGTGCGTGAATGGAACCGGCGCGGCTGGGAGCCTCGGCTGAACATCGTCCGGCTGGATGAATTCTTCACGCGGCTGGACGCCCAACCCGGTCTGACCACCCTCAGTGGAGATTGGACGGACTGGTGGGCGCAGGGCGTTGGCAGCAGCGCCTTTGAGACGGCCCTCAACCGCCAAAGCCACTCCCGGTACTTTACGGCTGGGGCGCTGAATGCCCTGCTGCACGGACAGCCTCAGAATGACTCCTACAGCGCGCCGGATGCCGATCAGGCGTGGCGCGATCTGCTGCTCTACGATGAACATACCTGGGGCAGCTATGACAGCATCATGTATCCTTCAACGGGCGATGCACGAGGACAGGGCTACCGCAAACTGTTGTACGCTTATGAGGGCGCGGCAGCGACCACACGCTTCTGGCAGGCCGCTCAACGCGATTTGGGCGCGCGCCTGCCGCAATCCGATGAACCGCGCGTAGTGGTGTTCAACCCCCTGCCCTGGGCGCGACGCGTCCCGCTTTTCCTGCCCGCCATTACACCCACAGGGTGGGAAGACGACCAGCTCGAACGCAGCCTGGAGCTCTCCGGGCCGCAGTCGGAACAGGCCAGTCGCGTCGATTATGGCATGGTCGATCTGCCGCCCTGTGGGTATACGACTGTGCCCTTACGGTTGGAAGATCCCGATGATTCTGCCCCGCAAGCGCTCGGTAGTTCCGAATGGATGGCAGTTCACTCGGTCGAGCCGAAGTTCACACCGCGTCCCGCACCGGGTCTGACCGCTCAAACCAAGGTCAGCCACGACGGCTGGCTGCTAGAAAACCGTTACTACCGGCTGCACATGGATCCGGTTACCGGCGCCATCGCCAGCCTGATCGATAAAACAACCGGCAAAGAATGGGTTGACACGTCAGCCACGTGGGGATTGGGCCACTACGTCTACGAAACCAACCGCTCGCCGCGCGGCCGGCGCGACATGCAGGTGATGTTCGCGAATGTCCCCGATCACGATCACCAGCCCGCGCTTGCTCCGCTGCGCCGAGGACCGCACGGGGTGGAATCGGTGAGCTTTGTGCCGGGCATCGGGCACGGGCGCTTGAGCGTGCGATTGGACGCTCCCGGCGCGGAAGATGTCCGCGTACAGGTCGTGCTTTATGACGATTTGCCGTGGATCGATCTGATCTATGACATCAACAAAACGGCGATCCCCGACGCGGAATCCGTGTATATCGCTTTCCCGTTTGCGCTGGACCAGCCCGTCCCGCGTTATGAGGCGGCCGGTGCGGTTGTCCAGGCGGAAGTCCAGCAGATTCCGTACGCCAGCCGCGATTTCTACTCGATCCAGCATTGGGTAGACCTGAGCGATTCGGCGGGCGGCGTCACGGTCGCCACGCCTGACGCGCCTATGATTCACCTGGGCGGCTTCACCAACCACAAATATCTCGCCAAGATGCAAATGGAACAACCCTATCTGGTCAGTTGGCCGCTCAACAATCATTGGTTCACCAATTTCCAGGTCAGCCAATCGGGGTGGATGCGTTTCCGCTATCGCTTGCTGCCCCACTCCGGCCCCTTTGATCCGGTGGCGGCGACCCGTTTTGGCGCGGAGGCCGCCGTTGAACCGCTGTGCGGTCCAGTCTGGGATCGCCCCTCAGGGTTGACGCGGCGTGCCTTCCCCTTCGCGCCGCATCTGCCCGAAGAAGCCAGCTTCTTGACGGTCGAGCCGGGCAACGTGCACCTGATCGGGCTCACACCCGCGGCTGACGGCGACGGGATCATTCTGCGCCTGCAAGAATTGAGCGGGGCCGCTTCCGATTTCGAGGCGCGCTTCACGCTCAGCCCTGTGCAGGCAGCGGTCCGCTGCAACCTGACCGAGGTCGCGCTCGACGACGGCACGTTAGTAGTGGAAGCACACCGCGTATCCGGCCACATCGATCCCTATCGCATCGAAACGATCCGGGTACGGCTGGCAGAGTCGGGTTGACGCCATGACAGCACCATCGACGGCCTGGCCTCCTTTTGGGGAAAATGGGTGTCGCATTTCGGATGAATGGACCTACAAGGGTCTGCGCACGGTCATTCTGGAAAATGATGTACTGCGCGTCGTGATCCTGGCCGACCGGGGTAGCGATATCATCGAGTTTCGCTACAAGCCCTATGACGTCGATTTTCTGCTGCACCGCCCACGCGGGATCCGCACCCCGCAAGACGGAACCCTGGACGCGCTGGGTGATACGGCGTTCATAGACTACTACAGCGGTGGCTGGAACGAAGTTCTGCCCAACGGCGGCGCACCCAGCCAGTACAAAGGCGCGTCTCTGGGTCAGCACGGCGAGATCAGCCTGATTCCCTGGCGCTGCGCCATCACCGCGGACACCCCTGAGCGCGTGGCAGTGACGCTGTCAGTGCGGCCCTACCGCATCCCGTTCAGGTTAGAAAAAACGCTCGCGCTGGAACGGGGGAAAGCCGCGCTGTTCATTGAGGAGCGTCTCACTAACGAAGCGGGCGAACCGCTGCATTGTATGTGGGGCCATCACATCGCCTTTGGCGGGGCGTTTCTGCGCGAAGGGGCCGTGATTCACGCCCCGGCCCAACGCCTGTTGGTGCACGCTGCGATGGCAGGCTATGAGCCGCGCCGCTTTGTGCCGGGATCGGAAAGCGCGTGGCCCCAGGCCCGGCGCTGACCGGTGGCACGCTGGACGCCAGCAACGTTCCCGCCTACGGAGCAGAACAGGGGCAAGAAATGGCCTACCTGACGGCGCTAACCGATGGTTGGTATGCCATCACCAACCCGACCCATCAGGTGGGCTTTGGTCTGAGCTTTGACAAAGACCTCTACCGTTACATCTGGTACTGGCAGCAGCTTGGTGACGTGGCCAAGGGGTATCCCTGGTGGCAGCGCCTGCACACCATGGCGCTGGAACCCTGGACCAGCTACCCTACCAACGGGCTGGCTGAAGCGGTTGAAAACGGCACGGCGCTCTTGCTCCAGCCCAACGAAACCGTCGAAACACGGCTGTGTGCGGTGGCTTTCAGCGGCATCGACCGTGTGTCCAATGTCTCGGCTTCGGGCGAAGTTGAGGGAGAGTAATCCAGCATGTCAGCTCCCATGACGGGCCGCGAGCGAGTGCTGGCTGTGCTCCAGCGCCAGGAACCTGACCGGATACCCACCTTTGAATGGGACGTCGATCCCGGCCTAATCACACGCATGACCGGGGGCGGAACCTACGAAGATTTCATCGAGTTGTTCGATCTGGATGCCGTGATGTGCGGCCCCACCTACGTCAAGCGCCCCCTACCCGATCAACGCCTGATCGATGAGTGGGGTGTGACGCGCGAGCGCGGTCATGAAGCGTACCCGGTCGCCATCGAGGCGCTTGCTCCGCTCAAAAGCGCGGACGATCTCGAACGCTGGCAGCCGCCCGATCCTTATGCGCCGGGTCGCTTCGATATGATGAAGCAACGCATCCAGCGCTTCAAAGGCCAACGCGCCATCTTCGTCCAACTGCGCGATGTGTGGTCCAACCCGCGCGACCTGTTGGGTTACACCAATCTGCTGATGATGTGCCTGACCGAACCGGAGCTGGTCGAAGCAGTGGTGGTCAAGTGCATCAACCAGAGCATCGCCCTGCTGGAAATCGCCGCTGAGTTGGGCGCAGAAGTCGTCATGTCGGGCGACGACATTGCCGACAATCAGCGCACGCTGATCTCACCCAAAGTCTGGAATCAGTTATTCATGCCCCATTTCCGGCGGTGGGTTGCCGCGATTCACGACTGCGGCCTGGTTTACTGGAAACACACCGATGGCAATATTCAGGGCGTGTTAGGCAGTTTGGTAGACGCGGGCATCGACGGGATCGATCCCGTCGATCCGATCGCCGGCATGGACTTGGCGACTGTCAAGCGTGATTGGAGCACCGGGTCGCCATCAAGGGCAATGTGGACTGCGCCTCCGTGCTGGTGGACGGTACAGAAGCAGACGTGGTCGAGGCGGTGAAAACCTGCATCCGCGCCGCCGGGCCGGGCGGGGGTTATGCCTGCTCGTCCAGCAATTCGATTCATTCGGGCGTCAAACCGGAGCTTTACAGGGCGATGGTCACGGCGATCCGCACCTATGGCACATACCCGCTCGACCACGATCGGTTGGCCCCGTCTGCACGGCGATAAAGAGGGTTTTGTATGGAACAAAAATATCTGGTTGCGATTGACATCGGATCAAGTTATGTCAAATCCTCCGTCTATACGACGGCAGGCGCGGTCCTGGGATCGGCCAAACGCGACACCCACCCCGACCAACCCCGGCCCGGCGTGGCCGAGTACGACGCGCAAAGCCATCTTGCAGGACGTGCTTGACTCGCTGCGCGAGCTGGTGCAGAACACCGCCGTTCGCGCCGGGCGATGTCGCCGCGATTGCGCTGGATGGCATTTGCAGCGGCACGATGGGCATCGACGCGCAGGGCGAACCGATCATGCCCTACACCACCACGCTCGATATGCGTTTTGCCCCCTATCTCAACCGCGTGCTGGACGAGCATCACGATCTGATCCGCTCGCTGACCGGCTCCGGCCAACCCACCACCGGCCCCAAAATACAGTGGATTCGCGATGCGTTCCCCGACATCTACCGCCGCTCGGTCAAGTTCGTGACCATCGGCGGTTATGTGCTGGGGCAGTTGATCGGACTCGCGACCGAGGACCTGTTCATGGATCACACCTATCTGTGGGCCACCGGCCTGAGCGACACGCAGCATTATTGCTGGTCCCCGGATTTGTGCGCGCTCATGGACATTCCCGTTGGACAAACTGCCGCGCATCGTGAAGTCGACGGAAGTGGTGGGCGGCCTGGGCAGGCATGCAGCGGCCATCACCGGGTCTGCGAGCAGGGCACGCCCATCGTGGCCGGGTCGGCGGATCAGACGGCGGCGCTGGTGGGCGCGGGCATCACGCGCCCCAACCGCATGTCCGACAACGCCGGGACCTACCCGGTCGTCGCGCTGGTGCACCGAAACCTACCAGCCGGACCTGAAAAACCGCATGGCCGAAATTCTGCCCGCGGTCGTGCCCGGCTATTGGAACCCGGTATCCTACATCATCGGCGGCGGGCTGACGCATCACTGGTTCCAGGAGACGTTCGCCAGCGCCGACGAAGTTGCGGCCCAGGCCGCGGGCGCGGGCAGCGTGTACGCGCTGCTGGACGAAAAAGCGCGGGCCCTGCCGCCAGGGTCCGAAAAACTGTTCTTCATTCCGCACCTGGGCGGGCGCGCCTGCCCCAACAACACCGATTATCGCGGGGCGTGGTTCGGCTTCACCTGGACGCACAAGCGCGAGCATTTCTACCGCTCCGTGCTGGAAGTCGATCGCCTATGACGAGGCGCTGATGTTCCGATCCTTTCAGGAAAACCATCCGGAAGCGGACATCACAGAAGTGCTGGCCTATGGCGGCGGCTCGCGCAGCGCGCTGTGGACGCAGATCAAAGCCGACGTGATGGGCATCCCTTACGTGTGCCTGTGCCGGGACGATATGTCAGCCGCCGGGATCGCCATCCTGGCCGGATACGCGGTGGGCATCTTCGACGACATCACCGCCGCGTCCGAGCATTTCATTCAGGACACGATCCACTACGAGCCGCGCGCGGCCGCGCACAGCGCTTACGCTGACTACGTGGATTTCTACCGTGGCCTGTTGCAACGCGCCGAACCGGCCTTTGCGGACCTGACCGCCTTATCCGAAGCCTGACTGAAAAGTTCAGAGTGTTCACAAGGGATGCGGCAAGATGCCATTCCAGCCCGATTATCGCCATATGCTCGCCGTGCTGCGTAACCAACGTCCGGCCCGGCTGCCGATGTACGAACATAAGATCGACGTCTCGATCATGGAGCGGATTCTTGGCGAGCCGTTCGCCGACTTGGAAAAAGGCGACGACGCCGATCTAGAGCGCATTCTTCACCCACTACTGCCGTTTCTACCACGAGATGACCTACGACACCGTGTCGTATGAAGTCACCGTGTCGCGCCTGCTGCCCGATCACGGCGCCATCTACGGAGGACGCCCCGGCCCGATCCAGACGCGTGCCGATTTTGAGCGCTATCCCTGGGACGAGATTCCCCAGCGCTATTGGGAAGTAGCCGGGCGTAAATTCGAGGCGCTCAGCAAGACGCTTCCGACGGGGATGAAAGCCCTGGGCGGCATCGGCAACGGCGTCCTGGAGTTGAGCGAGGACCTGGTCGGCTTCCAATATCTCGCGTATATGATGGCCGACGATCCAGACCTGTTTGCCGATCTCTTCCGGAAAATCGGCGATCTCCTGGTCACGCTGTGGGAGACGTTTCTCCCTAGCTACGGGGACCAGTTCGCGGTGTGCCGTTTTGGGGACGATCTCGGTTTCAAGACGAATACGCTCGTGTCACCGACCGTCATTCGCCAGCACATCATCCCACAATACCGCCGTATCCTCACCTTGATCCGGGCAGCGGAAAAGCCTTTCTTGTGGCATTCGTGCGGGAAGATCTTCAGCGTGATGGATGATGTGATTGCCCTGGGCATCAACGCCAAACACTCGAACGAGGATACCATCGCCCCGTTTGATAAGTGGATCACACGCTACGGCGATCGCATCGGGCTGCTCGGGGGCATCGATGTGGATATTCTATGCCAATGCACGCCGGAGTCTATCTTCGAGCAGGTCGTCGAAAAAGGTCGATTGTACCGGAATATGGCGCGTGGTTATGCCTTAGGATCGGGTAACTCGATTCCGGATTACGTGCCACCAGAGGGTTATCTGGCTATGGTCCGGGCGGGACAGCACATCCGCGCGCAAGAAACGGCAGAGGCGTAAATGACGGTTTCAACGCCGATCCATATGCCGCAGTTAGGCGATTTTCCGCATGATTCGGGCCTGATTTCCCTGGAGACGTGCGGCGATGGCTTGCATCAGGTTGGCAGGGGCGGCGTTGAAGCCATCCTCGCCACCGCCGATCGCAAAGTCGAATTCATCGCGTTTGCCGAGCACACGCTGGCCTTTGTCCACTCCGCGTTGGGCTATCCAGCATATTATCCCGTACATCCGGTCGAACTCGATCACCCGGTACAAGCCGTGCTGCTCGATCTGGATGGCACCAGCATCCGCAGCGAAGGCTTTTGGATGTGGATCATCGAGCGTACCACCGCCGAGCTGCGCGGCGAGCCCGCTTTCGCGCTGGCGGATGAAGATATGCCGTTCGTGACCGGCCACAGCGTTTCGGAACATCTTAAATACTGCGTCGAGAAATATTGTCCGAACAGAAGCGTCGAAGAAGCCCGGCGCATTTACTATGTCCAGACCCGGCGCGAGATGGACGCCATTCAACAGCGGCGAGGGGCGCGCCGATGTGTTTGTGCCCACGCCCGGATTGAAGGAATTCTTGCTGACTCTCAAAACGGCGCACGTCAAAGTCGGGTTGGTGACTTCCGGCCTGTACGAAAAAGCCTATCCCGGCATCCTGTCGGCATTTCGCACGCTGGGGTTGGGCGATCCCGCGGATTTCTATGACGTGTTCATCACCGGCGGGTTTCCGCTGCGTCCCGGCGAGATCGGCACGCTCGGCGAGCTGTCGCCCAAGCCACATCCCTGGCTCTATGCCGAAGCGGGCCGGGTGGGGTTGGGCATTCCCTTCGAGCAGCGCCATTCCATTGTGGGCATCGACGACAGCGGTGCGGGGGTCTGTTCCATCCGGTTAGCGGGATTCCGCACGTTCGGGATCAGCGGCGGCAACATTATCGAGAGCGGCACGCGCGCCCTGTGCCACCAGTACAGTGACAACTTTGAGCAGATTTTAGCCTATCTGGATCTGATGCATTGAGTTGAAACAACGACTCATGACCAACATTTTTAAACGAAACAGGAGAACACTATGAACAGCCGTGAACGTGTCCGCGCAGCACTGAATCACGAACAGCCCGATCGCGCCCCTATTGATTTTTCAGGTCACAGGTCGTCTGGCATTGCGGCCATCGCCTATGCCAACCTGCGCGATCATCTCGGCCTCGAGCCCAAACCAATTCGGGTCTATGACCTGATCCAGCAGCTTGCTATTGTTGATCAGGACGTGCTCGATCGATTCAAGATCGACACAATCGAATTAGGCCGCGGTTTCGCGCTTGATGACGCGGATTGGGCCGACTGGGTTCTGCCGGACGGGCGGCCCTGCCAGGTCCCCGCGTGGAGCGTGCCGGAACGCGATGAAGCGCATCAGCGCTGGATTTTGCGTTCGGACAGCGGGTGTATCATCGGGCAAATGCCCGATGGCGCGCTCTATTTCGAACAGACCCATTACCCGCTGATGGACGGGCCAGACGACGAACAGGCCATTGCGGCGGCCTTCGACGAATGCATGTGGACGGCGATCGCCTCGCCGTCAGGGCCACTGGCTTCAGGGCCGGGCCGGGATCGCGCTTTCGCCGACGGGGCCAAAGTCCTGCGTGACTCGACCGACCGCGCGATCTTAGGACTGTTTGGGGGCAATCTACTGGAGATCGGGCAATTCTTTTTCCGTAATGATAACTTCTACATGATGATGGCGTCTGAGCCAGAGCGCACCGGTAGATTCCTGGACATCCTGACCGAAATTCACCTGGGCAACCTTGAGAAATTCCTGAATGTGATCGGCGATTACATTGATGTCATCGTTTTTGGCGATGACCTGGGCATGCAGACCCGGTCGCAGATGTCACCCAGGATGTACCGCGAGTTGTTCAAGCCGCGCCACAGCCGCATGTGGAAACGCGTCAAAGAGATCAAGCCGCATGTCGCCGTAAATTTGCACTGCTGCGGCAGCGTGCGCAATCTGCTGCCGGACCTGATCGACGCCGGGCTGGACGCCATCAACCCGGTCCAGATCAGCGCGGCGGGCATGGGCGCGGCGGGGCTTAAAGCCGACTTTGGGGACAAGATTACGCTGTGGGGCGGCGGATGTGATACGCAGAGCGTCCTGCCGCACGGCACGCCGCAGCAGGTGGCCGACCATGTCCGGGGCCAGATTGAGATTCTGAATCCGGGCGGCGGCTTCGTATTCCAGCAAGTGCATAACGTCATGGCCAACGTCCCGCCCGAAAATATCGTGGCGATGTTCGACGCCATCACCGGTTAGTCGCGGTACGATCTTGCGCGTAGAGTTCGGTTGCGTAAGGCATCAGCCGCATATAAGCATGAAGCCCAGCGCATGACTGGGCTTGTTTGCTGATTTTGCCGCCTACCGGTAAAACGTACGTTGATACTCCAGTGCGTCATCGCACAGGCGCGGCCGGAGTCGGGCATTTCGCGGTACAATGGGCGTGGTGATCGGCGCCCGGCGGAATACGCCCGATTGCGCTCATCATACGCTTAAGCCTGGATGCATCTTTCAAGGGGAAACGACCATGGACTATAGATTACTTGGCGGCTCAGGTTTTCGCGTGCCAGCCCTAAGCTTTGGGACCGGGACGTTTGGTGGCGACCACGCCTTCTTCAGCAAGTGGGGAAACAGCGATGTGGCGCACGCCAGCCGCCTGGTCGATATTTGCCTTGATGCGGGCGTCAATCTGTTTGATACGGCAGACGTGTATTCGGCAGGACAGGCCGAAGAAATCCTGGGCAAGGCGATCGGCGGGCGACGGGATAAGGTACTGATCTCGACGAAAGCCACTTTCCGCATGAGCGACGAGCCCAACGATGTGGGCACGTCACGGTTTCATCTCCTGCGCTCGTGCGAGGCCAGCCTGCGCCGCCTCAACACAGACTACATCGACATCTATACCATGCATGGCTTCGACGCCCAGACCTCCGTCGAGGAAACGCTGCGAACTCTGGACACGCTGGTGCAAAGTGGCAAGGTGCGTTATATCGCCTGCTCTAACTTCTCCGGCTGGCACCTGATGAAATCACTCGCCATTTCCGAAAAGTACGGGTGGGCACGCTATATGGCCCATCAAGCCCACTACTCGCTGCTGCGACGTGAGTACGAATGGGAACTGATGCCGCTGGCGCTGGACCAAAAGGTCAGCACCCTCGTTTGGGGTCCGCTGTCGCAGGGACGGCTTAGTGGCAAATTCCGGCGTGACCAGCCCATCCCAGCGGGCACCCGTGTCGCGCAGGGCGCAGGCGAAGGACCGGCCATTCCCGAAGAGTGGTTCTACAGCCTGGTGGATGTGCTGGATGCCATCAGCGCGGAAACAGGCAAGACGGTCGCGCAAATCTCGCTCAACTGGCTGCTGCAACGGCCAACGGTCGCCAGCGTGATCATTGGTGCCCGCACCGAGGAGCAGTTGCTCGATAACCTGGGAGCCGATGGGTGGAATTTGAGCGCCGAGCAAGTCGCGCGGTTGGACGCCGCGAGCGAAACCGACACGATCTATCCTTACTGGCACCAACGCGGCTTCACTGAGCGTAATCCCCTGCCGACCAAGCTGTACAGATAACCGGGCAGCTACGGCGAACGAGGCTCGCTCAGGGGATGTTACGTCGCTGCCGGTGTGACAAGGTGGCAGGCGACTTGCTGGCGCTGGCTGAGACTGAACAGGGCCGATTCGCACGGGGTGAGGCCGTTCTCGAAGGGATCGGCAAGGACCCCGACAGCCGGATCAGCATCCAGTTTCAGAATGAGAATCTGGTGGCCGCCCGCGACGAGGAGATTGTGGTCAGTGTGCCCCGACCTCATCACGATGGTGGAATAGGACACGGGCGAGCCGATCACAACCGAACAACTCCGCTACGGCTTCCGTGTGGTGGTGTTAGGCATTGCCTGCCACAAACACTACGTGATGGCAACCTGGGATGTGCGAGAATACGCGCCCGAGGAAGTCCGCAGCATTGGATTTCTTCGGACGCGCTGGTTTGGAACCCGCTCGCAGCAGGGGAAACGTCGCAAGAATCTCCGATAGCGATCGCTCGCAAGATAAGCGGCGCACCCGCTTGTCAAGGCACAGGCTCTGATCCACAATTGATGCGCAGCTTCCGAAATGGTTCCGATCGAAGGAGGATACTGTGACCGTAGCGCCAGTAACCGTTGGCATGATTGGTGCTGGCTCGATCAGTGCCTACCATATCAGAGGCTTACAGCAGGCTGACGCGCGTGTAGTAGCCATCGCCGCCCACACACTGGAATCCGCGCAGCGGCGCGCGCACGAATTCGGCATTCCCCGTGTTACGACAGACTTCCACGAGATTTTGTCCGATCAAGCCATCGACGCGGTCGTGATCGCCACGCCTGATTACCTTCACATGCCGCAAGCCATCGCCGCCTTGCGAGCTGGCAAAACGGTGCTGCTCCAAAAACCGATGGCGCGCAGCGTGTACGAATGCGAACAAATCTTGCGCGCGGCTGAGGAAACGGGCGGGCAGGTCTATGTGAGCTTCATGCACCGTTACTTCGAAGAAATCGAGCTGCTGCGCACACTGCTGGACAGGCAAGCCCTGGGCCGCATATTGTCCGTGCGGCAGCGCAACGCAACTCCCGGCGCCGATTGGGCCGCCTGGTTCTACCATAAAGAATATGTAGGCGGCGGTGTGTTGTTGCAGCTCGGCGTACATGGCATCGACCTGCTGCGGCACCTGTTTGGCGACATTGTCAGCGTACGCGCAACGACAGCGCGCATGGTCTCCGCGCGGACGCTGGCCGATGGGACGGTGGTTCATCCTGACGCCGAAGATCTGGTCCTCGCGACCTACCGTTTCGCCTCGGGTATGATCGCCACACACGAATGTTCCTATTCAGAGGTGGCTGGAACTGACCGCTTCCGCATGGAAGTCTACGGCACGGCGGGCACCGCCTGGCTGCGTACGGAGCGTGGACGTTTGGCGCTCTATGCGCCCGACTATATCGGGCAGGCTGGCTGGCTGGTGCCCGACCTTCGCACCGATCAGGTGGGCTACCGTCAGCACCAGCATTTCCTCGCTATGGTGAGGGGAGACGTGTCTCCGGACCATTCCGCGCGCGCCGGGTTGGCCAGTATCCGCGTGGTCGAAGCGGTCTATCGCGCCGCCAACACCACTACATGGGAAGAAGTAGAGACAGACGCATGATCACTCCTTACGAACATCTCCAGGTGTACTACGGCGACCTGCACAACCACTGCGATGTCGGCTATGGGCACGGCTCGATCGAAGATGCCTTTCAAAACGCCGCCCTACAGCTTGACTTTGTATGCGTGACTCCCCATGCCTACTGGCACGATCTGCCACATGAATCCCGTCTGGCGGCCCTGGCGGACTACCATCTCAAGGGGTTCGAACGCACAGCCGATCAATGGAGTCACGTGCAAGACATAGTGCGCAAGCGTCACCAGCCGGGGCGTTTTGTGACGTTTCTGGGATACGAATGGCATTCGTGCCGCTATGGTGATCACAACATTTACTATAAGGGCGACACCGGCGACATCATCCGCGCTGACGATATGCCCGAACTGCGCGCGGCTTTGCGCCAGGTGCAGGCGGCGGGGACGGATGTCATGCTGATTCCGCACCACATCGGCTACAAAGCAGGCTACCGGGGTATCAACTGGGATGAAGTGGACCCCGAATTCATTCACCTGGTCGAGATTATGTCCATGCACGGCGCGGGCGAAAGCCCCACCATGCCGAATCGCTATTTGCACACCATGGGACCGCTGGACTGGCACAGTTCGCTGCAATACGGGCTGGCGCAGGGGCACATCGTGGGTGTCGTCGGCTCGACCGACCATCACAGCGCGCACCCCGGTAGTTACGGGCACGGTCGCGTCGCCGTCTGGGCAGATGAGCTTACGCGGGGTGGGATATGGGACGCATTGACGGCGCGGCGCACGTACGCGCTAACCGGTGACCGCATCGCGTTGCAGTTTGCGCTCAACGGC
Source organism: uncultured Chloroflexia bacterium (assembly GCA_963826505.1). Lineage (GTDB taxonomy): Bacteria > Chloroflexota > Anaerolineae > Aggregatilineales > Aggregatilineaceae > CAWGXG01. Next base: position 358,542 of record CAWGXG010000006.1, on the reverse strand, counting down.
CAGCCGATGGGCGCCATCGTCCCCGCCGCCAACGAACGCACTGTCGACATCGCGTTCGTTGGCGGCGATGCCCTCGACTACATCGAATTGTTACACAACAATCAGTGTTTGATGCGCTGGAATCCCGATCCTGCGCCGAATAATTCCTGGCCGAGCCGGGTGAAAGTACATCTTGAACTGGGATGGGGCGAGCGCGGGGTCGATGTGGACTGGCAGGTCGAACTCCATGTTATCGATGGCGAGTTGAAGGCTGTCGAGCCGCGCTTCCGAGGGCATGAGATCATCGAGCGGCAAGCCGAAGAGTACGCGAGCTACGCCTTCAGCACGTGGCAGCGTCAGGATGATGCAGGCGTCACTTTTTCTACGCGTACCTGGAGCAATCCAACTACGACCACGGCCAACACGCAGGGGATGTGCTTCGACATACTGGCTGAACCACACACCCGCCTGGCGGGCACGATCAACGGAAAACCGGTTGATGTGCGGGTCGGTGACCTGCTTTCTGGCCCGTATGCAGATTATCTGGGCGGGTTTCTGACGCCTGCCTTTTGTTTCAACCGTGCCGTCCGCCGGGAAGAATACGCGGCCGAGGTACGCTTTAAGCATGAATCCCAAGGCAGCCAGCGCGACTGGTATCACGTGCGCGTCCGGCAAAAAAACGGACACTGGGCGTGGAGTTCTCCAATTTGGATCGAGCCAGCGCAAGCATAAACCGGGCTGCGTTTGCGCTGGCGGATACGGCTATCGCGGGTGTTATCCCAACAACGCGGCAGGTAGCCCCAGGCGCTCATACTGTTCGGGCGGCGCGTCAGTCTCCTGCATCAGCCGCATCATATGGGCGATCATGTGCTGTTCGATGGCGACGTCACGGATCGGATGCTCTTGCCTGGGATCGGCCTCAAGATCAAACAGCATAGTCTCCAGGCCCTGCGGGATGCCCCACGGGCGGGCTGCGATCTTGTTGGTGCGGCAGCCTTTGGTGAAGCTGAACGGCTCGGCGAGCTGGATATCTTGCAGCTCATCAACCAGAAACGGCCCCTGTAAGCGCGTCGGCATCAGCGTATATTCATACAGTGGCGTGTTGTAGGTCGTCACCGGGCCGCGCATATAGACGTAGCGTCCGTCGGTGACGTTCACATGTCCGCCCATCGTTCCGAAGAGACAGACATCATGCACCGGGGCGTTTCGCGCGATCGCGTCGCGTAAAGGGATGCCCTGCATGTCTTTCGGCCGCTCGACCCCGAAGAATTCCAATAATGTCGCGGGAAAATCGATCATCTGCACCAGAGCATCGCGCCGTTCGCCTTGAACCCGGCAGCGCGGATCCCAGATAAAGAGCGGCGTGCGCGCCAGCTCGTTATACCAGGGCATCTTGTTTTTGGCCCACCAATCGTGCTCGCCCAACAGATAACCATGATCGGTGTTGACGATCAGCATGGTATCCTGCCACAAGTCGTATTCATCCATCACATCAAGCACGCGCCCCAACGAAGCATCACATTTGCTCAAGAGCGCCGCGTACCGGTGCTGCGCGTGCTGCACTTCCAGGGGTGTCTGCCGGACGTGCTCGTAGTCCGGCCAATCGTAGCGCGGGCCGTCATATTCGTCCGGGTACAGGTCATGATACTGCTCGTAACTGAAGAACGGCTCGTGGGGATCGAAACACTCGATCTGCAAGAACCACTGATCGGCCGCATGATTCTTGTGGATGAAGGACAGCCCGCGATCGAAGGTCACCGTCTGGGGATGGTTCGCTTCGTCCGCCATATAAGAGCGGTTGATCCAGTCCTGCCGCCGTTTGCGCGCCTCAAAACTGTGAAACCAGTCCCCAAGATCCCATTGATTGAGCGCCGGGGGAATCGGGGGTGTGTCGACCTCCCCTTTCCATTGATCCCCTTCCTGACCGCGCGCGAACTCCCAGGTGCTATAGCGGCTGTGATAGGTCGCGCCACCGTCCTCGAAATAGTGCTGGTGATCGGTGGTGAGATGTGTGTAAACTTCGTGCTCATGGAGAATCGCGGGCATCGAGTCATCAAACGGTTCGAGCGGTCCCCAACTGCGGTGCAGGAAATTGTAGCGCCCTGTATGCAGCTCGCGCCGGGCAGGAATGCAGGGCATGCTGCCCACGTAGCAGTTATCAAAAGTGGCTGCGTGCTGGGCCAGGCGTTCGAAATTCGGCGCATGGATGCCCTGCGCACCGTAGGGAGGCAGCATGTGGCGATTCAACGAATCGAACATCACCATAATAGCCTTCATTGAAAACCCTTTCACAAACGAGTAATAGGCTTATCGTTATTCAATTGACTCTCAACATCAACCTGTGATACGATCTCGACACCGGTGTCGACACCGGTGTCAATACCTGTTTCCAATATACTCTACTTTGAAAAGGCATTCAACAGGTGGTCACGATCACGGATGTCGCTAACGCGGCGCAGGTCTCCAAAAAAACCGTTTCGCGCGTGATTAACGATCACCCCGATGTCTCAGAAGTAACTCGCGCCCATGTGCAGCACGTGATCGACAGGTTGGGCTACCGGCCCAGTATGCTCGCTCGCGGTCTGGCGCAGGGCAAGACCAACATCGTCGGCGTCATTATCGACGAGACGGCTCAGGATGTCTTCAGCTACCCGCTTTACAGCGAAACGCTGCGCGGCATCGCCAGTGTGCTCGACGCCAACAACCTGGACATGTTGGTGCGCTTCAGTCGTGACGAAACCTCATACGTCGATCTCTATCTTCAGCGCCGCGTCGATGGGTTGATCTTATTGAGCATGCCCATGCATGACAAGCGCCTGGCGGGTGTTCTCCAAGGCGACGCACCTTATACTCTCGCGCAACGGATCAGTGACAAGAAAGATGCCTTAGCCTGGGTAGATGCTGATTTCGAAAACGGCGGCCGAGAGGCAGCACAGCATCTTGTCGCGTTGGGCCACCGCCGGATCGCATTCATCATCAGTCCGCTCAACAAGGCGTATGTTCACTTCCTGTTACGTGGATATGACGCCGTGCTCAACCAACATGGCTTGGCGATCTCTGATGATCTTATAGTGACAAGCGAGCCATATGTTAGCGTGAGTCAGGCCGTCATCACCGCAATGATGCGTAGGCCCGATCCCCCGACTGCCTTCGCGTGCAGCGATGACATGAAAGCCATCCAGTTGATTCAACTGCTGCGCGAGCTGGGCCATGCTGTGCCCGACAACATATCGGTCATCGGCTGCGACGACGCCTTTATCGCGCGCTACGCCAGCCCTCCCCTGACTACGATTCAGCAGAATGCCTATCTCCGGGGGCGTCTGGCCGCCGAAGCATTGGTCAAACGGCTCAACGCGCCTCAGAGTCGTCAGCAGCAGCAGGAACTGCTGCCGACGCGGCTTATAGTTCGCGGGTCAACTGGCCCTGTTCGATCCGGTAACATGGGAAAGGAGAGTGTGTCTGGCGCAATCTGAACATGGCACCTGCGGCCAATGTCTACCAACCACAAAACTTATCAAAAAGGAGCTTTTCGATGCGTACTAAAAGCCATAAACTGACGCGCCGGGATTTCCTGAAAGGCACAGCTGCCGCGTCAGGCGTGCTCCTGGCTAACTCCACCGGCATCTCGTTCGCTGAAAAAGTATCCACCATCCATTACCTGCGCAGCGCCCAGATCGATACCATCAACATTCTGATCAACGACTCCCCTTGGTTCCCCGGCTTCGAGGCCATGGTCAACAAGTATGTTGATGAAACCGGCAACAAGGTCAATCTGTCAGTCACACCGTTCGCCGGGATGCTCGAAAAATCGCGCAATGCTGTTCAGAGTGATGAAAGCGAATTCGACATACTCAACCTCAACGAACAATGGTATATGCCGTTCTATTCAGGTGGATTGGTCACGCCCATCAAGGACATCAATCCCGACTTCGAGCTTGATCCCAATGTCATCGAATACGATTCGGCCACGCGCTGGGATGAGTCCATACGGTACTCGTCGCCCAACGGCGAAATCCTTGGTCTGCCCATCAACGGCAACATCCAGCTCTTCTTCTATCGTAAGGACCTGTTTGACCAAGAGGGCGTTGCGGTGCCCACCACCTGGGACGAAGTCGCCACAGCGGCAGCCGTATTCCACAATCCGCCCGCGATGAACGGCTTCACCATCCGCACCAAACCGCCGAACTGGGAATTCGCCGCTTATCTCCACGACTTCGGCACGGGGATCCTCAACCTGGGCGATGACGGCACGTGGACCGTTGGCTTCGGACCTAACGATGCTGCCCGGGGCGCGTTGGATACCTGGATGAACCTGGGTAAGACCTACGGCCCGCCCAATGTGGCAGACATGGGCCAGGCCGAAAATCAGGCCCTGATGCAAAGTGGCCACCTGGCGATGGTCCACATGGTTTGTGCATCGGCGCCCAACTTCGACAATCCGGATGCGTCCGTCGTAGTGGGCAAGATGGGCGCGAGCGTGACGCCCGGCGGACCTGCCGCCCGTGTGACGATGTCTGGTATTTGGGTCATGGGCATTCCGCAAAATCTGTCGGATTCGCGCAAAGTGTCGGCCCTGACCTTCCTCGAATGGGCGCTGACGAAAGATGCCCAGCTCTATTATGCGCAATCAGGGGCAATCCCAGTACGCCAGGACGTTTACGAAGAACTGGCCGATGATCCGAAGCTGGGCTGGTGGATGCAGGGCATGGCTGAGAGCACGCCGTACATCAAGGCATATTTGCGCCTGAACGAAACTCCCCAGATCACTGACGTGATCGACCGCCGCGTCGATCAGGCGCTAGTCGGTGAGCTTTCGCCCGAAGAAGCTTTGACCGAAGGCGCGAAGGAAATATACACCATCATGCAAGACGGTGGATACAACATCAATCCGCTGTAACACGTTCAACTATGTTGACCCGGTGGGGCGTTCGATGAACGCCCCACATAGATCGTTACCATTTTATTGACGCGAGAAACAGACCTATGGCGACCACATCTTCTGCACTCAAATCCTTACGAACGCAGCGCTGGCGACCAGGAATTTTCTTTGACCGGACCTTTCAGTTCTGGGCGCTGCTCCCAACCCTCGTCGCGATGGCCGTGCTCACGATCTACCCCGTCATACAACTTTTGCGTATGAGCGTCTCTGATCTCGAGTTCGTGAAGGGTAAACTGGTTTGGACCTACGTCGGGTTGGACAATGTCCAAAGGTTACAGAACGACGTGGTCATCACAGATGCGCTCAAAAACACGCTGGTGTATGTCGTCGTGGTTGTGGTGGTGGAGCTGGTGTTTGGCCTGGCGCTGGCGGTGTTGGTCAGCCGCGTGACACGCGCCGCCTGGCTCTATCGCAGCATCTATATTATGCCGCTGCTGATCCCACCCATCGCCATCGGTACCATGTGGCGTCTGATGTACGATTACAATTACGGCATCATCAACAAGATCCTTCTTGATTCGGGCCTGATGAGCTATAAAAGCCTGCCGCTGTGGACGGCCGATCCCCACCGGGCGCTGTCCTCCGTGATGATCGTGGACATCTGGCACTGGACCAGTTTTCTGTTCCTGATCATGCTGGCTGGCGTGGAGTCACTGCCGCATGAGCTGGCCGAAGCCGCCCGCGTGGATGGGGCTAATGAACGCCAGGTGATCCGGTATGTGTTCCTGCCCCTGCTGCGTCCGACGATCATCGTCGCCGTGATGCTGCGCACCATTCTCGCCTTCAAAGTCTTCGACCAGATTTTTCTGCTCACCGGCGGGGGTCCGGGTACCGCGACCGAAGTCGTCAGTCTTTACATCTATAAGGTGTATTTCATACAATCACGCTTGGGCTATGGCGCGCTGCTGGCTCTCGTGACAGCCCTGATCATTTCCCTGTTCGTGATTTTTTACCAGTGGTTGAATGCTTACATGAGCCGAGAGGCCAGACGATGACACGCCGCCGCCTGAACTCACTCCTGATGCACATCGTGCTGATCATCGTCGCGCTGATCGTTTTGGGGCCCGTGGCGTATACCTTCATGACCTCGCTCAAGCTGTTCCGTGACATCATATCGGGTGAATGGGGTTTTACGCCGACCATCCGCAATTACCAACAGTTGTTCTTGAGCAATCGCAACAACTTCAAAGACCTGACACGCAACAGCCTGGTCGTGGCCGGGATGACGCTGCTCGTTGTGCTTACCATTGCGTCGCTGGGGGCATACAGCCTCAGCCGCTTCAAATGGCGACGCCTGATCGCCGGGCTGGTCATGGGCTGGCTGCTGTTTATCAACATGCTGCCGCCGATCATCTTTGTGGGACCGTTTTTCCTGATCGCACGCACGCTGAATATTTACAATACTCCCTATGCCATCGTCATGGCGCATACCATCTTGAATCTGCCGCTGGCCTTCTGGATGCTGCACAGTTTCTTTGCCGATATCCCCCGCGAGCTTGAAGAAGCCGCGGCGATTGATGGCTGCACGCGTTGGCAGACGTTTTACAAGATCGCACTGCCTTTGGCTCGACCAGGCATCGCGGCGACAGCCGTGCTGGTCTTCGTCTTTAGCTGGAACGAATTCCTGTTCGCGCTGGTACTCAGCAGCACGACGTCCAGCATGACGATCCCGGTTGGTATTGCGAGCTTTGCGCAGGAATACAATACCCGTTACGGGGAGATGGCCGCCGCCGCCTTCTTCTCGACACTCCCGGCTCTGATCCTGGTCTTCCTGGCGCAGAAACACATCGTCAAAGGCATGACCCTTGGCGCGCTGAAAGGGTAGCCAGTGACACTTCGTGAAACCCTATGGCGCGGCGTGCCCGCGTGGTCCTTGGAAAACGATCGGCTGCGCGTGGTTACGACTCCGAGTGTGGGAGCCAAAATCACGTCACTCTACGACAAGGCCGCCGGGCATGAATGGTTGGTAGCTCCCGCTGAGCGGTCATTTGGCCCGGTGGCGTACGGCTCTACATTCACCGACCAGGATATGAGCGGTTGGGACGATATGTTCCCGACCATCAAACCGTGCACATATCCGGCCCCAGGCCCGTATGCCGGGGTCGCGCTGCCCGATCATGGGGAAGTATGGACGCTGCCCTGGCAGGTCGAGTCAACAGATAATGAAGCGCTCACTCTGACCGTTGAGGGACGCGCGCTGCCCTATCGTCTCAGCCGGACACTCGCGCTGGATGACAGCGCGCGCGTCAGCCTGCGTTATGTCGTCACTAACACCGGCACGGCCCCCATTACCGCCTTGTGGGCGGCTCATCCCCAGTTTACAGCGACGCCGCATACACGCATTTGCCTGCCGGACCGTGTCACCGAGCTTTACAACGTGCGCGACATCCCGGCGTGGGGCGACTGGGGTCTGCGCTACACGTGGCCCGAAACGACAGACCGGCAGGGTGCACACGTACACCTGGACCGCATCGCCCCTATTGACTCACACACCTGTCGCAAGATGTATGTGCCGCCCGAAACGCCGATCGAATGGGCAGGGCTGGTGGAAGAGGTTGCTTCCCATTGGCTGCTCATGCAATGGGAAGCGTCGCAGATTCCTTATCTGGGCATGTGGGTGGACGAAGGTGCGGTGAACAGCGTGCCGACGGTCGCCCTGGAAATTACCGACGGATTTCACGACAGTTTGGAAACCGCCTGGGGATACCAGCGCTGCCCCATCATTCCCCCTGGCGGGCAACGCCGCTGGCAGGTAATTCTGCAGGTGGGCGGCGGCACACTGCTAGCCCCCCAGCGCTGATCTTCGCGCAACTCCGGGCAATTTTGCACCGGCGGACCGCCGTGAACATCATGTAGCCGTAAGATCACACACTATCCGCACGTCCGGATGTTCGGCAACCTTCCTCTTCGATCATTCGACAACGCCCGCCCACCCCGATTCCCATCACAAGTTTGGGCGTTTTTAACAAGCAACAGACCCACTAAAAGTATCTGATAAGAGAAATTTTATGTTATAATTTCGAAATTAATAGCGATAAATACAATTGATGGCATGGTTATGTGCCTGACGTCGCTGTCCGTAGTGTTGAGAGGGGTACGCCTTATGTGTTCGCAGCATAGTTCTCGTCGTTTTTTCGTACTGATAGGGATGATTGGCCTTGTGGTTTTCCTGGCCATCTCCGGATTAAGGCCCAGCGTACCAGCTGAAGCCCAGGCGGGCGTTCGGTTCGCTGTCATTGGCGATTATGGCGTGGACACTTCGGACGAAGCAGCCGTAGCCGCCATGATAAAAAGCTGGAATCCAGATTTCATTATCACCGTTGGCGACAACAACTATCCCAGTGGCGAGGCGTCCACCATCGATCGACAGGTTGGCCAATACTTCCACGAATACATCTACCCGTACACTGGCAGTTATGGAGCGGGAGCGACCTTCAACCGCTTCTTCCCGACTCTGGGCAACCACGACTGGGACTCACCCGGCGCAGCGCCGTACCTGGCCTACTTCACGCTCCCTGGCAATGAGCGATATTACGACTTCGTCCAGGGCCCAGTCCACTTTTTCGCGATCGACAGCGATCCCAGAGAGCCGGACGGCGCAACGAGCATCTCCACACAGGCAACCTGGCTGAGCAATGCGCTCGCCAACAGCACGTCAACCTGGAATCTGGTTTATTTCCACCATCCCCCCTATTCATCGGGCGAATCGCATGGCGACTCCTATTGGATGCAGTGGCCGTTCCAGGCGTGGGGCGCTAGCGCTGTCCTGAGCGGACATGACCATGATTACGAAAAGATCGTCCTTAATGGCTTACCTTACTTCGTGGTCGGCCTGGGTGGGCGTGACATCGGCACTTTTCCAGCCGCCTATGTTCCGGGCAGCGAGGCTCATTACAATGAGGCTCATGGGGCTATGTTAGTCGATGCCACGACGACCGAGATCACCTTTTCCTTCTATTCGATCGCCGGTGGCGGTACGCTCATCGACAGCTATTCGCTGCAGAATACGATCAGTGTGCCCGTCGAACCACCTTCATCAGGTTCAACCGGGTCTGGGACGACGCCATCCGGCTCTACCAGTGCCGCCGCAGCGCCGCTGACGACTCCCTTGTGCGCCGATATTAGTGGCTACACCAACGCGATCATCCGTGCCGACGTCCCAGGCGGAACGGTGAGCAATGGCTCCGTCTTCTGTCGTGTCATTGCTGAAAACGGCACGTTCGTGCAAAACCCGGCAGAGATCGGCAACATGGACGTTTTGAACCAGGGCGTCATCCAGGCCGTAGACGTGTTCGGGCTGACTCACGATGGTGTGAGCGTGGCAGGGTTCAATAGCAGCGTCAAAGTCTGCTTACAGGGGAGTGGGCGTTTCTTCTTCCTGGACGCGACGACGCAGCCACGCGCCCTGAGCCAGCTTCCGACCACACCCGAGAACGGATACACCTGCGCATTCATCCCGAACGCCGGCACCGTAGCGCTGGCGCCGTAGCGTATAGCATACGACCTACGTACGCGTGCGCCCCTGAATTTATTGGAGCGCACGCGTACGTGCCAGTCACATCTTTCGCGGTAACCTACCGGGATACGACTTGCCAGACGCCTGCCGGCGGCGATTGCGGTACACTTATCCCGTCACCAGCGCCGCTTCGCCACGCCTAATGGATCGCCTCCGGTGGCCGCCAAGAGAATCGTCGGGCCGCAGAAAGAAAACGCATGATACCCTCGATCATGAAACGTGTTTTTGACTGGCAGCGCAGTCATTTTACGGACTGTTGGTACCAGCCCGACGGCAAACGCCGCGAGATCGAGCCCAACGGCTGGATTCGTAGCGCGTTCTATGCGGGTGTCATGGGCGCGTGGCGGGCCACCCAGGATGACGACTACCTGCAGGCGGCGCTGACCTGGGCGCAAACGAATCGCTGGCAGCCGGGCGCGCGTCCGCGTCACGCCGACGATCACTGCTGCGCCCAGACCTACGCCGATCTTTATTTCTTGGATCCACAGCCAGAACGGATCGCCCCATTTCGCCGGACCATAGACGCCATGCTGGCCGATCCCAAGCCAGGGCGCGTCGACTGGTGGTGGTGTGATGCACTGTTCATGGCCCCGCCCGCCCTGGCACGCTTGAGTGTGGCCGCCGAGGAACCATCCTATCTCGACTTTATGAACACGCTGTGGTGGGATGTCGTGGATTACCTTTACGATCCGCACATCCACCTTTTTTACCGCGACGCCGATTACCTGCCCGGTAGCGGTCGCGAGGTATTCTGGTCGCGCGGAAACGGATGGGTCATGGCAGGCATTGTCCGCGTGCTCGACTTCATGCCAGAGGCGTATCCCGATCGCGCGCGCTACATTCAACTGCTGCAAGTGATGGCCGAAGCTGTCGCCGGCTGCCAATCCCCGGTTGATAGTTTGTGGCGCGTCAACCTGCTGGCTCCCGATCACTATCCCACCCCGGAAACCAGCGGTAGCGGCTTTTTCTGTTACGCGTTGGCCAGGGGGATCAACCGTGGGTGGCTCGATCGCGGGGAATATCTGCCCGTAGTCGAACGCGCGTGGCAGGGTCTGACGAGTGCCGTGCTGGACTCCGGCCAGTTGGGCTGGGTGCAGAAGGTCGGTAAGTCGCCCGACGATGTGCGCCGCGAAGATAGCATGGATTACGGTTCTGGCGCGTTCTTGCTGGCCGGGAGCGAAATGCTTCCTCTCGCCAATTGAGTAAGCGGAACTCGCCGCACCTGCCCCACTGCGAAGCAGGCCGGATAGTTTGTCTCCCATACGAGATTCCGTCTCATCTTCGGCTGATTTTTGCCTCTGATGCCGGTTGATCTATAATGACGAAGGCGTTCTCCCTCAGTGTTTTCTTAAAGGTAACACTTCGGTCTTCACAGTCTGGTGGGCTCGTTGGGCAAGCACCGCGCACGGCATGCCGCGCGGCCACCAGATCATCCTGAACAGTTGACAATGTAGGGACGCATAGTCTACCAGCGCACTGGCGTCAGATGAGGAGTTGAGTGTGGATCGCGCTCGTTTGCGGGACCTGGGTATCATTACTGGTCGCTACGCGCCAGGAAAGTACAACGCTATAACCGACGTACCGGGAGTAATAGTCGGGCACAGCACCCTCATGTACGATATGCCGCGCGTCGCGCGTACTGGCGTGACCGTCATCATCCCGCGTGACGGTGAAATCTGGAAGAATCACACGTTTGCCGCCTATTATGCCTTTAATGGCAACGGCGAGCTGACCGGCGCACACTGGATCGAAGAATCCGGGCTGCTCACCTCACCAATCGGTCTGACCAACACCAACCAGGTCGGCATCGTTCGGGACATGCTCATCGCGTGGGAACGCGAGAATTACGCGGCTGAAGGCATGATTCTGCCTGTCGTGGCGGAGACGTTCGACGGGTGGTTAAACGACATCGACGCCTTCCATATCACGAAATCCGATCTATTCATCGCCATGAACCGCGCCGCCTCCGGCCCGGTACAAGAAGGCAACATCGGCGGGGGCACGGGCATGATTTGCCACGACTTCAAAGGGGGCATCGGGACTTCCTCACGCCTCGTGGAGATCCACGGGGCCACCTATACCGTCGGCGTCCTTGTGCAAACCAATTACGGCGATCGCAGTTTCCTGCGCGTGAACGGCGTCCCCGTCGGCGAACAAATCGGCCCGGACGAAATCCCCACGCCGTGGGGCAGCCAACCATCGTTGCAGGCCGGATCGATCATCGCCGTGATCGGCACAGATGCTCCCCTGATTCCCATCCAATGCAAACGGCTGGCGCAGCGCGCCACGGTCGGGCTGGCACGCGTCGGCGGTGTGGGTTACAACTCCAGCGGGGATATTTTCCTGGTTTTCGCCACCGGGAACGATCTTCCCAGTCCTCGACCGGAAATGTTCGATTTGACCATGCTGCCTCACCAGCATCTCAATTTCTTTTTCGAGGCGGTCGCGGAAGCCGTCGAAGAGGCGATCCTGAATGCGCTGACCATGGCGGAAACGATGATCGGCTACCAGGGCCGCACCGCCTACGCCATCCCGCTGGATCGTATGGTAGAAATTGTCGAGCGCGCCCAGGGACGCGGGATCATCGGGCCCGCGTGAGATGCCTGGCGATCGCTGTCACAGCAGGCCCGATAGTTCAACCGCCGTGTAGACCAGCAGCAGGGCCAACCCGATATTCACGCCTTTTTGGTAGCGAGGCTCGCGCAGGGCACGCTTGATCACCACCCCTGAGACCGCCCAGGTCGAGATTGACGAAAATGATAGCCCCGCTAATAAACACGCCGAGATGATTAACAGCAGCACGTTACCCGTGATGCTGGCCAGGAAGGTAGCGTAGAGCGTCAAGCCATACACCCACACCTTGGGGTTGAGCGCCTGCAACAACAAGCCATCCGCAAAGCCCAGGACCGCCGACGCATCTGCCGCATACTGGTAGCTGGATTTGAGCGTCTTATAGGCCAGCCACAGAATATAAGCCGCGCCAGCCACGCGCATAGCCGACTCCAGCGTCGGAAAGATGTCATACAACGTGCGCGACACAACGCCACACAGCATCATGATCCCGAAAAAACCACTCGCGATGCCCAGCAAGTAGGGGATGCTCCTGCGATACCCGTAGAGAATCCCCATGGACGAACTGGAAATATTGTTCGGGCCGGGCGTAAAAGTCGTCACAAAAACAAAGGCGAGGCATGCACTCAGGTTGATCGATCCCATCCGGTTTTCCTTGCGAGAAGAACATAGGGAACTTACATTATAGCAATCATTTCCTGAGGGCCACGGTCAAAATGCATCACAGACTAGATGGTGTTTATACGCAGACTACCGGGAGTTCAATCAAAAAACGCGCGCAGCCGGTGAACTGCGCGCGGCGATTCTGGTTCAGCACGATCTTGCGGCACAGAGAGACGCGTACCCGTCGCCGGTGACAGGCAATTCATAACGTCTAACCGAGCGTCACGTCCCCGCACAGATGCACGTGCAGCGCCACGCGATCACGTCAGTGCTACACCGACTTTTGCCGCTCAGCACGCTCGGCCAATACATCGGCGATCACAGCTTCAGCGGCGTCTGGCAGCGGCGCCGGAATGTGTTTGGCCAATAACTTGCGCGCGCGGTCGTTGGCACGAGCCGCGAGATCCTTACTGCCCTTCTCTTCCCAACGCCCGAAGCGCTCACGGTCCGAGATCGTCGGCGTCCATTGTGCCGCACGCCAATTCTCCAACGTGTGATCGTCCGCCAGGAAGCCCGCCCCAGGTCGCACGCCAGCGATAGCATCCAGCCCCAGGGTGTTGTCGTTGATCTCGATGCCACCCACCAGGAAACGGGTCCGCCCGATGATTTCGTCAGCGACGACCAGGGCTTCCATCGCGGCGCCGTTGCCGTGCTCGATATAGCCGACATCGTGGACCAAGGTGGTACGCGCCAGAAAAGCGGTCATGAGCGAGAACGTATATTCCACGCCCGTTTGCGCGTCCACGGTCTTGCTGTCGGTTGCACCGCCATAGCCCCACACCGGCAGGTTGTAGTAGCGAGCCAGATCGTTGCACGCCATCATGCCCAGGCTCCATTCCGGGGAGCCATAGCTGATGATCGCGCTCTTCATGTCCATCGCTGCCGTGTTGAACCCGTAGAGAAACGGTGTGCCCGGCCGGATCAACTGCGTCAACACCAGCCCCACCAGACACTCGGCGCTTCCCAATGCCACCGCCCCGGCCAGCGTGACGGGCCCACCGCCGCCGCAGTTGGTCGAAGGGACAAACGCGGTCGGAATGCCTTTTTCGGCGCAGAATAACATTTTTTCGAGAGCTTCCTCGTGTATCAATAAGGGAGATATGGGCTCTGGGTAGAGCAAACAAAATGGCTTTTCGCGCAGCGCCTGTTCGCCGCCTGCCACAGCCACCGCAATCCGGTAAATGTCTTCCATGTCCCCACGGTCTTTAGTGGTGTAGACATTCGGCTTCACCGACCCCCGTATCATGCCGATGAATTCGTGGATGTACAGGTCATCAGGGGGCACATCCGAGGGATTGCTCATCGACATCACGAAATCGATATTCCCCAGCGCGTCCGCCAGCCGTGCGTAATCGTACACGTCCTGGGCTGTCGTGCGGCGGCGTTCGCCCGTTTCAAGATCCAGCACAAAGTTTGCATCCGATCCAGAGCCAAAAAAGACCTTGCCCAGTTCCAGCGGCATGGTCAATTTACCCAGACGCGTGTGCATCGGGATGCATGACGGCGCGCTCTGGATCGCATCGATCACCAGCCGCTCTGGTATCTTGAGGCGGCCGTTGGATTCCGTCGCACCGGCCTCCAGCAGCAGCGCTTTGGCGCGAGAGGACTGCATGTCGACCCCAGTGCGTTCCAGAATCGCCATCGAGGCGGCATGAATGGCGCGCACCTGCTCATCGGACAAGGCGCGCGCAAACGGCTGCAAAGTGCCCACAGGTAGTTGTTGTGTCACGGGTGGTTTTACTCCTTAAACTATATAGGCGGATCCCCGTCGGAAAACGGGTGTTGGTGGGACGTTTCACGCGCACGGGTCGCGCTTCCAGCATCGTACTGCCCGGCAGCTCCGCAGGCAATAAAGGTTCCTGACAGGTACACATTGCCTGATCGCCGGTAGCTGAAACGCGCTCGGACAGGTGAGCCGCCAGAAAATCGCACGCTGGCTTTCTAGCCTGCCCGGCGAGAGGGGTTGGCAGTACGAGGATGATAGCATTCACTGCGCATTCGTGACAAGGTTTGCTCGCGTGATGAGGCGGCTCCTTGCGCTCACGCAAGCGCAGATACACGGACCCGCACCTGATAAACAGCAGGTGGAATGGCACCGTACCCGTTCACAGCACTCGCTTATTCCACCTGAGTTTTGTTTTCCGCGACGTAAGGGTCGCCTGCGTTTATCCGCTACTTCCCTGAAACTGCGTTGCCCGGTTATCCCGCCAGCAGGTGCACCGTCTCCGGAACGAAGGTGATCCCCACTGATTGCCCTTCTTTGAACACGTGCCCGAAACGCGGATCGGCGTCCACTACGGTGAACGGCTTACCGTCTATCTCGACCACGTAATCTACCGACGAGCCCAGATACATCACCTGGCCGACTTTGACCTGAGGCAGCGCGGGATCGTTGCTCAACGTGAGCGCCTCGGGTCGGATGACAGCAACCACGGTCTGGCCCGTTTTCGGACCGAATTCAACCGGCAGCGTCACCGTCTGGCCGAGCATTGTCACAGTCACGGCGTGATCCTGCACTGCTTCGATCTTCGCTTCAACGAAATTCGCCCGCCCGATGAAGTCCGCCACAAAACGAGACGCCGGGCGGCGGTAGATTTCTTCCGGCGGGCCGATCTGCTCGATACGTCCCTCATTCATGATCACAACCTGATCCGATAGCGCCATCGCCTCGACCTGATCGTGTGTCACATACATGCTGGTGATGTTTAGGCGGCGCTGGAGATTGTGGATCTCACTGCGCATCTGCACGCGCAGTTTCGCATCCAGGTTCGAAAGCGGCTCATCAAAAAGCAGCACGCGCGGTTCGATCACCAACGAGCGCGCCAGGGCCACGCGCTGTTGCTGCCCACCAGAAAGCTCATGCGGGCGGCGCTCAGCAAGCTTGCCCAACTCCATCATTTCGAGCGCATCTTGCACGCGTTCGCGGATTTTTGAGCGCGAGACATGGTGTGCGCGCAACCCGTACGCCACGTTGTTGAACACGTTCATATGCGGGAACAGCGCGTAGCTCTGAAACACCATCGCCATATCGCGCTTGTTCGGTGGGCGGAAGGATATGTCCTGACCGTCGAGCAGCACCCGGCCCGCGGTGGGCAGCTCAAAACCGGAGACCATACGCAGCGTCGTGGTTTTGCCACAGCCGGATGGGCCGAGCAGCGTCACGAACTCGCCTTCGTGGATCGTCAGCGAGACATGATCGACGGCGACCACTTCGCCGTTTCCATCACGCTGCGGGAATACTTTGGTCAAATCTTCTAACACCAGGCTTCCAGTTTCGGCCATCGTCAAGCGCCCCCTTCCAATGTCCGCTCAGTTCCGGTTGTGGTCCCGACAGCAAAGGCCAGAATTCCAATTGCCACCACCACGATACCAATCAAGATGACGCAGTAAGCAAACGCGTTGCCATAGCGCCCGTTTTCCACTTCGTTCAGGATCTGCGCCGTCATGATTTTCGTGCGCGGCGTCGTCAGGAAGACAATCGCGGAGATGGTCGTCATCGAACGCGCAAACGCATACACCAGCCCGGAGAAAAACGCCGGGCGGATCAGCGGCAGCGTCACACGGCGGAACGTAGCGAAATTATCCGCGCCCAGGCTGATCGACGCCTCCTCGATAACCGGATCAATCTGCGACAGCGCGGCGACTCCGGCACGCAAAGCGGCGGGGGTACTGCGGATGATATACACCAACACGATCGCTCCTGCCCCGCCAAAGACCGCGCGCCCGCCGGTGAGCTTGGGGATCAGGGTCACTGTGCCGAGCAGGGGCAGCGTGATGTCCGTGGGCCGGTTGAACATCAGCAAGTAGCCGATACCCAAAATCGTACCGGGCACGGCGATACCCATCATGGTCGCGAAATCTAGCGCCCCGCGCCCCAGGAAATTCTTCCGCACCACCAAGAACGCGATCAACATGCCCATGATGCCCGCGATCGGCGTCGCTATGGCGGAGAGCTGGGTAGTGTCCCTCATGGCTTGGGAGCCGTAACCGTTGATCACGAAGTCGAAGTGTTCCAGCGTGAAGGTGTTATCGACGTTAAACACGTTGACAAACGCGCCGACAAAAATCACGGAATAGATCAGCACGATCAGCAGGCAGATCACCATCGCCAACGTGAACAGCGGCCAACGAACCAGCGGGTGATTGATTTCTTGCGGTTTGCCGCTCGGCTTACCCGTGACCGAGATCACCGATAGGCGGCTGACCCAGTAGCGCTGCACCGCAAACACGACCAGGGACGGCACCAGCAGAATCACCGACAGCACCGCCGCCGCCGTCGTGTTGTATAGACCGACGATCGACACGTAAATACGTGTGGCCAGCACTTCATAATTGCCGCCCAACACCAGCGGGTTACCGAGATCGGCCACTGCTTCGACGAAGATGATCAGAAACGATCCGGCGATGCCCGGCAGCAGCATGGGCAGCGTCACTGTACGGAAGATGCGCCATTTGCCCGCGCCCAGGTTGGTCGCGGCCTCATCCAGCGCCGGGTCAAGTGCGAGCATCATCCCCTTCAGGTTGAGGTAAGCCAGCGTGAACAACGACAGCGTCAGAACGATGGTCAGTCCGTCCAGCCCGTAAATGTCGTAACGCACCCCAAACATCTTTTTGGAGATCATGCCGCTGCGCCCGAACAACAGCAGCACCGATGTGGCCACCGCAAAGGGAGGCGAGATAATCGGGATCAAACACATGAAATGCATAAAACGCTTGAATGGCACGCGCATTTTGACCTGAACATAGGCCATCAAGAATCCAAGCGCGGTGCCTGTTGCGCCTACAACCAACCCCATCTTAAGCGTATTTTCGATGATGCGCTGGTAGACCGGCGAATTCAAATAACGATCAAAAAGCTCTTGGCCTTTTTCGGTCCGGCTCTCTTCGACCATCTTGTAGATTGGCGCGAGGATCGCCACGACAACGAAGATCACGACCAAGACCAGGCCGATAAACAGTATTGGATCCTGAAAGATGCGCCAGAATTCCGCGATCTGGCGATAGCGCGTCAGTCTTCTCAACGTCCCATCCCCTTACAAATGCCCCCCACCAGTGAGGTAGGGGGCGGTGATGTTCGCAACTTGATGACAGGGGTGTTGACCTGAAATACTTTCGCCGCGCGGCGATAGCGGGAAAACGGTCAACACGCCCTACGAGAATACTTTTCCTGACCCTACTCGACTGGCTGCGGCGCAATTTCAGCGTCGAAGCGCTCGGTGATCTCGGTGCGATGCAAACCAGCGGCAACGAAGTTGTAATTGACAAGGTTCACATCGGCCAGGTTCACCGACAGCGGCGAAACCGGGGTATCGGGATTGGTCGGCAGTTGCAGCGAGTTGACGGTCTGGCCGATAGCTTGCGCCTCGGGGGTCAGCGCCCAATCGACCCACATCTTGGCGGCCTCAAGTTCCGGCGCGCCCTTGATGATGCCCATGCCACCGATTTCATAGCCGGTGCCCTCTTCGGGGAAGGACGTTACCACGACACCTTCGAAACCTTCGACTTGAAGCTTCACGCAGTCGTGCGAGAAGATAATCGCGACCGCGATCTCGCCGTTGCCAGCCATCTGACCGGGGGCCGCGCCGGAGCGCGTGTATTGCAAGATGTTCTGATGCAGCTGGCTGAAGTACTCGAACGCGTTGTCGATGGCGGCCTGGGTGGGTGAGCCGTCGGCGTCGTAACCCGTGCCAGCTTCGGCGGCTTCGAGTTCGTCCGCCTTGAGCGTGACAACGGTCCAGAACGCGGTAAATGCCGTGCCGGAGGTGGCGGGGTGCGCCATCGCTACGTTGCCCTTGAGCTTGGGATCGAGCAGGTCGTCCCACGAAGTGGGCGCTTCAAGGCCCAGCTCTTTGAGGTATTCGACGTTGGAGCAGAAACCCAGCGCCCCAATATACACACCGTGCCAGTAGTGTCCCTCGCCAACGGCGTTCGGAGGCAGGACGGACGCGAGCGCAGGCTCGTAGGCTTCCAGCAGCCCTTCATTCGCCGCCGCGATGAAGGCATCCGCCGGGCCACCCCACCAGACTGAGAATTCCGGATCGTCCTGAGTCGCCCGAATGCGTGCCAGCGATTCGCCGGAGGACATGCGCACGTAGGACGTCTCGATTCCGGTTTCCTTCTGGAAGGCCTGCGTCTGGGCGACGCACCAATCTTCCTGAGGGGTGCACAGAACGGTCAGCGTGTTGGCTCTAGCCGTGGCCGTGCTCGTGCCGACGATCGGCACTACCAACGCCAGCGCCAATAAGAACATGAGCACAAACGACAACTTTTTCATAATGCGATATCCCCTTATGTGGTTTCAAAAAGACACATCTTAATCTCGCATGCAATGAGATAGGGCAATTATAAAACATATTTAACCTCTCGCACAAACGACTCTAGGCTTTGCGAAATCCGTACCGGCGAAATTTCCTCCCGACCCTGGGTCTCAGCTACGATTGCAGGCGAAGATCGGAGGCTATTGAGCGGAGACAGTCCAAATTGATGCCGGAAATGCCTGCCGCGTTGGTTCCATCCTGGTTGATGGTGCCGCTTCCCGCTATAGTTATCGTCGAACATGGTACGCGAAAGGTAGCGGTTTCCATAGATGTTACAGAGAATAAGCAATCCGGCTGAGCCGCTGATACGCCGTGAACTGCTGTGGGCCGTGCTGCTCATCGCGCTGGCGACGCTGCTGCTGCACTGCCAGGGATTGGCCGGACACCGTCTGGCCGGGGAAGCCGATACGCTGCGCTCGCGATATCCACTGCGTCATTATTTTTGGTCACTGGTTGCACAAGGCAACTTGCCGGCCTGGACCCCCGTCTTAAAGGGCGGTTTCCCGCTCATTGTTGAAGAAGACGTAGTGCCGCTTTATCCACCGGAATGGGTTTTCGGGCTGTTCCGGACGCCTGCCGCTTTCAATTGGATGCTGGCCATCAATTTCTGGTTGGCGGGGCTCGCGGCATACTGGTTAGCGCGCGCCCTGAGGATTAGCATCATGGGCGCCGCGCTGGTGGCCATCATCACGCTGCTGGGCGCTCCCCTGGTAGCGCGCGTCGAGGCCGGGCACACCGCCCACCTGTATGGCCGCGTCTTGATGATCTGGCAATTGCTGGCGATCGTCTATCTGGCACGCCAGCCAAACTGGTGGCGGGCGCTCAGCTTAGGGCTGATATTCGGATCAACGCTGCTGATCGGTATTGGTATATACCAGATGGCGCTGTATACCAGCCTGCTTTCGGTCTTCCTAGGGCTGTATCTGTTGGTTTATGAATCAGTTGATCGGCGGCGGTTTGTAGCCTGGGCAGGCGTGGCCGTGCTGATAGGGCTGGGGTTGGGCGCCGCCCGTACCCTGATCACCCTCGATGTTGTGGCCCAGGGCAATCGCCAGGGTGGCCTCGACGAAGCAAGTTACAATTTGGGTGCGCTGCCGGTACCGATGGTCTTTGGCTATGCGCTGCCGTATACCTTCGATGATCCTGACATCACCGATTATGCCTGGCCAGAAAATGCGCTGTATGTGGGTGCAGCTACCCTGCTGTTGGCGTTTTATGCCGTGCGTCACGCATGGAATTTACCCCAGGTGCGTTGGTGGGCAGGTATTGCTGTCCTCTTTTTGTGGTTAGCGCTAGGGACTCAGGCCGGATTATTCCGGCTGTTCGTCAAGGTTGTTCCTGGATACGCGCTGTTTCGCAATCCGTCGCGCCATGCCATGATCACTGGCCTGGGCTTGGCGATGCTGGCCGGGTATGGTCTCGACCAGTTTCTGCGCCCGGAATCGACTCGCGGTACAACACGTCGGTCGCGGCTGTTTTTGCTGGGGACTGTGGTTCTAGTGCTGATCCAAATCGGAGCCGCGCTATACCCGGTCCCAGATCCGGCCAAGTCGTTTGACGTGTTTCCTGAACGTCTGCTGCGGGGCACCGTTTGGTTTGTGGCCGCGCTGCTGGCGTTTGTGTTGGCAACACAATTCTACCGCGCCCGGCGCACCCTCCCGGCCGCCTTGCTGATCTTTGGCACCGTGGTCGCCGACCTGGCCTGCTATGCCGTTCCGATCATCTACCGGGCGGCAACCCCCACGGATTTGGCCTATATCACGCCCGAAAATTTCCCCGTAACAGGTGCGCGCAGCGTCGCGTTTTTTGAAACGGACACGCCCGATTCGGGCCAGGTCAACGCCACGGCTGAGAGCGGCCTGGTATTTCTCAACGCCTATTCTTCGGTGATACCTCAGCGCTTGGTCGGCGCCGCCAACTTGCTGGCAGGGCGCGCACCGGACACATACCTGGAAAACGAGATCGCGCTCACTACCATTGCGCGTCCCGATTTGCTCGATCTATTCGGGGTACAGTGGCTGATTGTTGGAAAAGACGTTCCGATGCCGGACGATTCATCGCTGCGTGAAGGACGTGATTTTGGGCCGGTGCGCAGTATCGAGAACCCGGATGCGCTGCCGTTTGCCTTTGTTGTTCCAGATGTAGAATCAGTTTCGTCAGCGGACGCATCACTCCACTGGTTGGAACAAACCGGAATCGATTACCGGCAGCATGCGGTCATCGAGGGCGATCTGCCCAAAGCGCAGGCTTGTCCATCTGATACCAGCACCACGGAGCAGCTTTCAGACGTGCGTTTGGAAGGTGGGAATTTGTGGCTCACGATCGAGTCGCCGCAAGCGGGTTTGCTAGTGATCAATCAGACCTACATGCGTGGCTGGGAGGCGTGGATCAACGATCACTCTGCGGCAGTTTTCCCAACCGATCACCGCTGGTCAGGGGTTTATCTGCCCTGCGCAGGGCGCTATAGGGTCCATTTGCGCTACCTCCCCTCCAGCCTGATCATCGGCGTAGTGGTGACAGGCGCTACCATTCTTATGGTGGCCGGCATCTCGTTTGGGTTTGCGGTGCAAAAAAGATCACGTATGCGAAGAATTTATAAAACTCACGGTGCATAACCGCCTTAAGTGCGTTTGATTCCATCTCGCAAATAGATGTGGGAGTCCAGCCTTATGACCTACCTGTTTCTATCGTGCGCGCGCGTTGATAGGGCGCGCATGGCCCATTTCAGAGCACAACTCCAACGCGACTCTGACCGTGACGTGTGGATGGATCGTGGCGAACCGAATGCGAACGAGAACGATCGCGAAGCTGTCCGGCGTGCGATCCAGGGAAGCAGCGGCGTGATCCTGGCGGTGACCAAAGACTGGCTGAAGGATGAAGTGATAACCGCTTTTCATCTGCCCGAAACGTTGCGCAAGGTCTTAGGGCAGTCCGATGGCGTGCCGCGTCTGTTCATCGTGCTGTTCGACCGCGTGACGCTACCCGCCAGCCTGGGTTCCGCCCTGCGCGTCGACGCGATCGGTTTGACCGAAAGCGCCGTCATTCAAGAGTTGATCGGCCTGCTGCCGGAGCCACAGTCGAACACATCCTCGTTCGCTGGCGATCGTCCTGCGCTGGCACCTTTCTACTCCGGAAACGATCAACTGAAACGAATCCACGATCGACTGTATGCCACCCCAACACTCTTTCTCCGAGGACCCGCCGGGATCGGCAAAACACAGCTTGCGGTAGACTATGCGGATCGCTACCGGTTCCACTATTCCGCTGGTATCTACTGGATCAATGCAGCGGCAAGCTGGACTGACCAGTTTGTAACTATAGCACGCCACACCGGTCTATCCATCGGCGATCAGGAAGGCGATGGCGACGCCCAACAGGTTTGGGTGAACGCGTATCGCAGCCAGTTACTGCGCCAGACCGCCCCCGCGCTCATCGTGCTCGATCACGTCGTTCATCCGGCGGATGTGCATAATCACCGCATCGCGCAAACGCTGACCCTGTCCGACCTGCGCGCGCACGTCCTGGTAACACTCGAAAACGAGCCTGAATCCGACGATCTTCCCACCGCGACTGCTGTAATGCCACTGCCCAACGATCAGGCGCAAAACCTGCTGCGACGCGGAATCTCTGAAGGTGACGAGGCAGCCCTTGATGCGTTGATCGCACGTCTGGAGGGGTTACCGCTGGCGCTTAATCTGGCCGCGTACGTATTGAGTCGAGTTTCACTGCCCGACCTGCTGCACATGCTGCCACCCGAGTCAGGAAAAACCTCATCGCTTGAGCGTTTGCTGCGTTGGCAGTGGGACGCTCTGAGTGACGCCGCGCGCAGTCTGCTGACACTGCTCGCAGCCTATCCCGAAGCAGCAGCCATCCCCAGGGCGCACCTGCATCTGTTGGGCGATCCGTCACACCTCACGGCAGAATCCACTACTGCGTTCAACCGGGCCGTCTCCGAACTGGATGCTGCCGGGCTGTTGGTACGCATGGGGTCACAGCGATTGGCGCTGCATCCCCTCGTATGGGGTTTTGTGCGGGACGTGCAGCCAACCTGGGATACTCACCTGATGCATTATGCCGATCATGTGGTCGAAGCCTACCGTAATCCAGAGTCGCTGTTTGCCGCCGGTCTTCGGCGCGACTGCTCCGCCCTGCTGGCCGATCTGCGCGAAACCCGGATCGCGCTCAGGGCCGCTGCGCGCAGCGCGGACGCACTCACGCGCCTGGAATGTCTCTTCGAGTGGGAAGTTCCATTCCTGACGGATGCGCTGCCCGGCGATCCGCAAGGGGCGATCAGCCTGGTCCAACATATTCGCGAGCGTGCGCACCACCAGGGCGACGACGAGCTGCGTGTTTCCTACGATCACTGGCTGGCGCATCACGTCCACCTGCGCACGGAACCGGGCTGGCGCTTCCCCCTGGACCCCGCCCCGCGCCGCGTATACCACAGCCAACCCGAAGCGGTTTTATCGGTCGCTGTACTGCCGGATAATCGGAAGGCCATCACGGGGGCAGATACGTCCGTTCTGCGCGTGTGGGACATCGAAACCGGCGAAGTGCTGTGTATCCTGGAAGGGCATACCGGCCCGATCTACGGAATTGAGGTACTGCGAGACGGGCGGCGCATACTCTCGGCCTCGGACGATTACACCCTGTGCCTGTGGGATGTTCAGGCCGGGGAACTATTGACCGTCTTGCGGGGGCACACTGGACCAGTACGCGATGTCGCGCTGCTGCCAGACGGCAAACGCATCGTGTCGGCCTCATGGGACGGAACGCTCCGCGTGTGGAATCTGGAAACCGGAGCCACGCTGCATACACTGGTTGGGCACGGGGGATCTGTAAACAGCGTAGCCGTGATGCCGGATGGCATTCATGCTATCTCTGCGTCCTTTGATCGGACGCTTTGTATTTGGAACCTGGACACGGGCCAAAGCGAAATGGTGTTGGAAGGTCACCAGGGCCTGGTTTTGAGCGCGGTGCCGCTGCCCGACGGCAAACACGCCCTGTCGGCTTCGAGCGATCGGACCTTGCGTTTGTGGAATCTGGAAACCAGCCAGACCGAACGAGTTTACCAGGGACACACCGGCCCCATCAGTGCCGTCGCGTTGCTGCCGGATGGCCAGCGCGCGCTGTCGGCTTCAGCCGACCGCACGGTGCGCCTGTGGGACATTGCTAGTGGAGAACAACAGCGTGTGCTGAGCGGTCACAAAGGTCCTGTGAACCGCGTTATCGCGCTGCCCGATGGGCAGCGCGCGCTTTCGGCGTCAGAAGATGGCACACTGCGTCTGTGGGATATCCAGACGCAGGCGGCAGAACGCCCGGTGCCCATGCAGGACTGGGCTATCCGGTGCATCGCCGTCCTGCCCGATCGCACACGAATGATCGCTGCGGCCTTTGACGGCACACTGACGTTGTGGAGCGCAGAACGCCCGGCCCCATTGGCGCGCCTCCTCGGCCAGCATGGTCCAGTGTTGGCTGTCAGCGCGTTGCCGGATGGACAACGGCTGCTGATGGCCATTTCGGATGGGTCGCTGCTGCTGGCAGAGATAGACACCGGGCGCACATTGAGCGTGCTGCAGGGGCATAACGCGGGCGTCCTGAGCATCGCCGTGACCCGGGATGGCAGCCGGGCGATTTCCGGATCGTATGACGGAACGCTGCGCGTGTGGGACCTGCGGAATGGCGAACCGATCTACATGCTAGAGGGCCACGCCGCGCCGATCTGCGATGTGCTGCTCCTGCCTGGAACACAGCAGCTTCTCTCGAAGTCCAGCGACGGAGAATTGCGCTTGTGGGATGTTGAAGCGGGCCACCATCTGCGCACGTTCAGGGACCGGTTGCCCGGCGTGTGCGGTCTGGCGGTGCTGCCCGGCGAGCATCAGATCATCACCGGTTCGGATGATGGTGTGCTCAACCTCGTTGAACTCCAGCAGGGAACTGTGGTGAACACATTAGCGGCTCACACCGGTCCCATCAAAGCGGTGGTCGTCCTGTCAAGCGGCCAACACGCCGCCTCAATCGCCTATGACAAAACGCTCCGGCTGTGGGACCTCGCATCTGGGCGCGCGCTGGCAGTGCTGCATATCACCGAAGACCCGGCCTGTCTGGCCGGACTCGCCGGAGATCGCCTGGGGATCGGGGATAATGCGGGCGGCTTGCGCGTAGTTAAAGCGGTGATCCCGTGACCATATGCGACGCAAGATCACGCTGCAGCTAGGGGGCCGATAACAATTCTTCCTCAACACAGGTTGCGTGGTAGACTTGCCCTGAGAAGTAGCGCGCCCATTCTTCCGCGTTCAGATTGCGGTGTGCGATCTGGCAGGCCAGAGTCTGCCACGCCGAGGCACTGATCGTCCAGGTTTTGACCGTCGCGTCCCAACTGCTGGAGGCCAGCGTCCGGCCATCGGGGCTGAAGGCCAGTCCGGTCACCAAATCGCTGTGCGCGGGCAGCGGCAAGCCAATCGGCTGTCCCTCAGCCACGTCCCACAAGATCACCGTGTTGTCATAACTGCCAGATGCCAGCATCTGCCCATCCGGACTGAATGCCACGCTCCATACCCAGTTTGCATGACCGGCCAAAGGTTGTCCGACCGGCTGACCCGTGGCTACCTCCCACAGGCGCACCGTCGCGTCGCGGCTGCCAGACGCCAGCAAGCGGCCATCCGGGCTGAACGCCACACTTTGCACCGAATCAAGGTGGCCCACCAGTGGCGCTCCGGCCGGCTGGCCCGTAGCCACGTCCCACAGACGCACCGTCGCGTCGCGGCTGCCGGACGCCAACAGAAGACCATCCGGGCTGAACGCAACACTCTGCACCGAATCGGTATGGCCGACCAGCGGCGCTCCCACCGGCTGGCCTGTGGTGGCATCCCACAGACGCACGCGTCCATCGTCGCCACCGGTAGCGATCAGGCGGCCATCCGGACTGAAGGCCACGCTGATCACCGCGCTGCCATGCGCCTGGATCGGGCCGAGGACGGGTTGATACGTACTGGCATCCCACACGACTAGTGTTCCGTCCGCCGCCACAGACGCCACCAGCGCGCCGTCCGGGCTAAAGGCGACGCCTGTCGCAGCCCGACTGTGGCCGTGGATGGTGGTCAGCAGATCGCCTGTCGTGGTATCCCATAAACGCACGAGTCCATCCGCCGCCCCGCCGGCCAGTTGTCCCTCGGCCGTGGCGAGCCGGTGACCATCCGGGCTGTAACTAAGTCCTAAGATTGCCTCACTACCCGCCGAAAACACCTGTTTGCGCAGCAGCGGCGCGCCGCTGTTGGACAAAATCACCTGATCATCCAACCCACCAGACGCCACAGTCCTACCATCCGGGCTGAACGCCACACTCCATACCGCGGCTTGATGTACGGCGAGCAGCAGGGGTGGATCGGTCACAGCGGCCGTCGTCCACAGCCGGACGGTACCATCCGCGCTGCCCGACGCGATCAACGTCCCATCCGGGCTAAAGGTGACACTGCGCACGGCGCCCGTGTGGGCCATCAGGGGTTGGCCGATAGCTTCCCCGCTGGGGACATCCCATAGCCGCACGGTGTAATCCGCGCCGCCCGACACCAGTGTCTGGCCGTCCGGGCTGAATGCCACACTCCACACCCAATTGGGTTGAGCCGCAAAGGGCTGGCCGACCGGCTCCCCGCTGCCGGCATCCCACAACCGGATCGTCCCATCCGCACTGCCCGACGCGATCAACGTGCCGTCTGGACTGAACGTCACGCTGAAAACGATGTCCGTATGCCCGGTGATTGGCGGCGCGGCGAGATCGCCTGTCGCCGTATCCCAGATCAGGATCTGACCGTCCGCCCCGCCCGAAACCAGTCGCGTGCCGTCCGCGTTAAACGCCAAACTCCACACCGCGCCCGTATGTCCGGTGATCGACGGCTCGCTCCGCACCTGGTTGGCGACATCCCACAGCAGGATCGCGCCGCTGTTGGTGCCCGCTGCCAGCACGTCACCGCGCGGGCTGAACGCAAGCGCGTTGATCACCTCATCCTGCACCGAGAATTGGGCCGCGACGCGCCCGGTGGCGCTGTCCCACAACACAATATCGCCCGCCTGATTCCCGGCGGCGATCAACGCTCCGTCCGGGCTGTACGCAGTCGCACGGACCGGCGCAGCGGAATCGTGCAACAACATCGACTCGTACGGGTAGGTTTCGAGCGCCGTCAGAAGACTGCTGCGCGCTTCCAGGGTATTAGCCGCGCGTTCTGCTTCCAGGCTGAGCAGCAGGGCCAGATCCACATGGTCGAGGTTCTTGAGCGCCATCACGGCCAGTTCGCGCGAACGCGACAGCCTCGCCTGAAGATCGGCTCGATCGCGCTCGGCGACAGCGGTGGCGCGCGCGCGATCGGTCTGGCGTTGACGATCGATCGCGAAGGCCGCCAGCGCGGACATCGCCACGACCGCCGTCAGAAGCACTGTCACAAAGGCCCGCAGCCGCCAGAGCGCACGCTGGCGCTGCTGGACGCTGCTGTTCAGAAACGCGCGCTCCTCCTCGGTTTGCGTGAGGTCCGTGCGGCTTGCCAGCCCTTCGAACTGGGCCAGACGCGCGCCCCGCGCCAGGTAACTGGAATCGCGACGGGCCGCGGTCCACTGCGCGGTGGCTGCCGACAGCTGCTGCTGGATGTATAAATCTTCGCGGCTATCGTCGATCCAGGCGCGCAGCCGCGTCCATTCGCGGATCAAGGCTTCATGCGCGATTTCAACGGTCGGAGTTCGCGTTTGGGGATCGTGATCGAAGGTCAGCAGGCGATAAGATCCGAACGTTTCGATCGCAAACCGAGGATTGTGACCGGTGGTTTGCTCGACCGCCAGCAGCTCGGACCAGGGTACGCGCTGGCGTGTATCGGCGGTGCTGTCGCCCACCTTCACCAGCCGCAAAAAAACCTGGCGCACAGCGTTTTGATCGGCCTCGCGCATATCGTCATAAAGATCTTCGGCGCGCCGCGCCAACGCGGCTAATACGCCTCCGCTGGCGCGGTAGCCATCCAGAGTCAGTCGATCGTCCGTGCGGCGCTCATATAACTCGCTCAGCGCGTGCTGAAGCAAAGGCAGGGTGCCCGGCTGGCGATTCACGTCAGACAGAATCGCCATGACCAGATCGCTGTCGACGACCAGCCCGGCCTGGCGCGCCGGTTCCGTAATCGCTTCTTGCAGCTCAGCGCTCGAGAGCGGCAGCACAACTTCCGTGTTCGCCCTGACCAGCTCCCCAAAGCCGGGATAGAGCAGCGGACGGTCATAGAAATCGGCGCGCAGCGTGATCACCACGAACAAGCGATCGTCGGTAGCGGTCACAGCTTGCAACACGCTGTCAAGAAACCGTGCGCGTTCGGACTCGTCGGTCACGTGGACAAATAACTCTTCAAACTGATCGATCACCAGCACCAGCCGCGCCGCTTCGTCAGGGAAAATGCGATTAGCCACTTTGAGCAGGCCGCGTGGGTCGTCGCGCAGCATATCCGCCAGACGATCGGGCGGATTGAACGCCACACTGAGCAGCGCCGTCGCCAGGGCATCGAACGGATGGGCACCGGGCACCATCTTGGCGATGAACCAGTCTTCCGAGCCAGGCAACTCACCGCGTCGCAGTGCCGGGATCACGCCAGCCCGCACTACGCTCGATTTTCCACTGCCGCTTGGCCCAACGATCGCCAGAAAACGCCCTTCCACCGCTTCCGCTCGCAGCCGGTCGATCAGGTGGGCGACGAGCATCTGACGCCCGTAAAAATAGGCAGCATCGGCTTCTTCAAAGGGACGCAGGCCGCGATAGGGATTGACAGGCGCGGGCAGGGGCACGCTCGCCAGCGAGATAGTATTCGGCGACAAGACCTGCGTCTGGATCGGGGCCGTCGACCGGGCTGTATCCGTAACGCCCGGCGGCTGGTCGCCCGATTCCATCCCGGCCATCTGTAGCGCCCGGCGGAAGTCAGCCGCCATACTCAAAGCATCGGGATAGCGCACCTGAGGAGCCTTAGCAGCAGCCCGCAGCACGATGATATTGAATACATAGGGAATATCCGGGCGTAGCATTTGTAGGGCGGGCACCGGTTCGTTGAGCTGCTGGCTGATGACGGTGGTATGCGTCGGTCCGGTGAAAGGTACATGCCCGGTGAGCAGTTCATACAGTACGATCCCCAGACTGTAGATATCGGTTTGGGGCGTAATGGGTTCGCGCAGAATTTGCTCTGGAGCCATGTAGGCGGGCGCGCCAAAACGCGGTTCATGTTCATCGACATTGGCTGCCCGGACGAGATCCTTGGCGATCCCGAAGTCGGCCAGCAGCGCGTTTCCTTCCTCATCGAGCAGGATGTTCACCGGGGTCAGGTCCTGGTGGACGATCCCATTCCGGTGCGCGACCGTCAGCGCCGCCGCCACCTGATCGAGCAAGCGGGCGATGTCCGTCACATTCCACACGCCGTGCATCTGGATCGACTGGGCCAGATTCCCGCCGCGCAACCAGCGCATGACCAGGTAAGCGTTGTCCGGCTCGCGCCAGTAGTCGTACAAGGGGACGATGTGAATATGCTCAAGCCGCGCGATTAATTGGGCTTCCGTCTCGAAACGGCGCACAAAATCCGGATCGTTAGCGAATTTCGGCAGAATAACTTTGATCGCCACGTCCCGGTTGACGGCGGGTTGGTGTGCGCGGTACACCGCCGCGAACCCTCCGACGCCAATCAACTCTTCCAGGTGATAGCCTTTGATGTGCTGTCCACTGAGATTTAATTGAGGCAACGCATCGCACGCTTTCGCTAATAATCGGCCAAACTGATTTCAACCACCGCATGCCAACAATACAGACGGCCCCTGAAAATAAGTCCCATCAGAGGCACGTCTGAACAATAACGCAATCGGTTGGAATGAGCCAGCCGCATACCGGGTACGCGCTGGTTACTTGTCCTTCTTGTCCTGGCCGGGGGGTGACCCGCCCTGCCCCGGCGGCACGCTGTCGCCCAACCCTGGGTTGTCAATCAGTCCGGGCGGTGTGTCACCTCCATGCCCGGGCGGTAAAGCGCCATCCAGGCCGGGGTTATTGATGAGGCCGGGCGGCAGACCCTCGTTCGGTTGCTCCGCCAACAAAATGTCCATTTCTTCGGATGTCAGCGGCGGGTTAATCGCGATCGTCCGCTCGAGCAAATCCAGCGGCAGACCCTGGAACTCGTTCACATCGTAAGTCTGCGGCATGTCCGGCGGACCAGACGCGCGGCCGTCCTGTCCCAGCGGCACCATAATCTGGCTTCCGGCGCGTGCCATGCGGGTCGTACCGAAGGCAGACACCGTCGCCGAGCCTTCTAGCACGCTGATCGCCATATCGCCGCCGGGCTGAGCCTGAAAATGAAGCGTCGAGCCGAGTTGGACACTGATCTCGTCGATCAAGAACGTCACTTTGCCCACGCCTTCGGGAGTTTGGATGATCATCCCGCTGTTGGCCGCTTCGCTGCACTGCGCATCATCGGGAGCGCTTTGAAAATAGAAGGCCTGCAAAGGACCATAATAGGGCGTCCCGGCGTCGATGACAGGCAAGGAGTCCAGATTGCCGGTGCTGATGACCAGCCCGGCATAGACCCAGCCGTCACCGCCCGTCTTGGGCCATTTGATGCGCAGCCACGATCCATCGGACAGACGCCCGGTCGCCTGAAGCACTTCGTCCGAGCTGAAGGCCCCCAGGATCGCCGCCTGCGTGGATGGGAAAACGCGCACGTTCATAGCGCCGATGGAGCCTACCGGTTGGACGGGCACCTCAACCGTCGGCGTCGCCGCGTTCTCAATGGAAACATCTCCGAAGAGAATCATCGATACATTTTTGTCAGGTTGCGAGTCGGGAAGATTGGACTGGAGTTTCAGAAGCGCCACGCCCCACGTACCCAGGCTCATGTCCATCGCGCTCACGCGCAGACTGAGCAAGTCCGCCACAGGCACGACCTGGCCTTCCTCGTCGAAAGCGAAGCGCGTCACGTAGGGTTGGGGCTGCGCATCAAGGCGAATATGGCCATAGCACGCCTGGTTGCGCCCAACAAGCTGGCACACAGACGACGTAGTCGACCACGCCTCTTGGACGATTTCTGGACAGGTCGAGGACGATGAATGCACCTGGGCAGTCGATGCAGGCCACGTCAACAACCCCAACAGAAAAGCGAACCACACAATCCGACGCAAACGATTCATGGTAATTCCCTTAATCATGGCTTATGCGCGATCTTCGCGGCCTAATATACATTATAGCCGAACTCATGGATTTCCAATGTTAATAAATGTAAAAGGGGACGCATAATCAGATTTCCTTTCCGATAATCTGTGTTATGCTGAAGACATCTGACAGTTTGCTAAGTTCTCTGGAGTCTTGAGTTATGACCGAGTCCGGCCTTGCGCGCATCTGCCCACTGTGCCACTATGAGAACCCGGCACATACTGTTTCCTGCCTGCAGTGCGGGGCTCCACTCCTGCCCGTCACGACAACCCTCAACGTTCCAGAGGAACTACCCGCCTCGACAGAGCTCGAGCCAATCCAATGGGCGGGCAGCAGCTTTGGGTGGCTGCGCGAGGGTGCGTTGGCGTTACACGTCGCCAGCCAGCCCCAGCCGATCATCGTGCGAGGCAAGCGCGAAATTGTGCTAGGTAGATTCGTGGTTGGAGAACCGCCACCAACGGTGGATTTGACCGAATACCATGCACACTTGTTAGGCGTATCCCGCAAGCATGCCGTCATTCGCTTTTCACACGAAGGGCCCGTCTTGGAAGACCTGAACAGTCAGAATGGCACCTGGCTCAATGAGGAACGGCTAGACCCCAACAAGCCCTACCCGCTGCGGCACAGCGATCAGATTCGCCTGGGGCAGTTGATCCTGTTTGTCTATTTGCCCAAGACATCGTCCCCCGCCCAGGGGTGATGCCCGCAGCAGAAATCCCGCGGGGGCGACCTGCCCCGTCACCAGTCCCACTACCTGCGATGGACGATTCGTATGGCGTTACGTACGAAAACGCTCTTGATTATCGGCGTGACCCTGGTAGGGCTTATCGGCCTGCTCTACGCCAGCTCTCAACGCATCCTGCTGCGCAGCTACACAAAACTTGAAAACGACAGTGTGCGCCGCGAAATCCAGCGCGGATTATTAGCGCTTGACCAGGAACGAACGCAGTTAGAAGGTCTGACCGAAGACTGGGCAATATGGGATGCGACCTACGCGTTTGTCCAGGACGCAAATCCCGATTACATCACCTCGAATATCGTTAGCTCCACGTTTACGATCAACCGTTTTGATTTCTTCATCGTGGCCGATACAGCGGGCAACGTCGTCTACAGCACTGCTTACAATACGACTCAACAAACGCTGGTGCCAGTCCCAGCCTATGTGCTTGACACGCTTTCCCAAGACCAGCTACTGTCCTCGGCTGCATCCCAACAAACTTACAGCGGCGTGATTCAGGCCCCCGCTGGTATTGCGCTGATCGCCGCGAGTCCTGATCCTGTCTAGTGACGAGCAAGGACCAGCGCGCGGCACGCTGATTATGGGGCGGCTTATCAACCAGGCTGAAGTCGAACAGATCGCCGAGAAAACACAGGTGCTGCTGACCGCCTACCGCGTGGACGATCCTCAGCTTTCCCCAGAACTACGCGCCGCGCACGCACACCTGCCCACGGAGACATCGCTCTACATTCATCCGCTCAATTCTCAATCGATCGCCGGATACGGGTTGGTGCCGGATATTATGGGGCAGCCCGCGCTGATTCTGCGCGTCGAGATGGCACGTGAAATTCACGAGCGCGGTCTAGGCAGTCTGTGGTATTTCATGATCGCGCTGGTGTCTACCGGGATCGTATTCGGCATCATGATTCTGTTGATGCTGGAATACACCGTCTTGTCGCCGCTGGCGCAGCTCAACACCAACGTGAGCCAGATTGCACTCGGGGGCGATCCCGCGCGACGAGTAGCTTCCGGCGGCAAAGACGAGTTGGGGCAGCTTGCGCGCGGCGTCAACGAGATGCTGGACGCGCTGGAACGCTCGCAGCGTAACATCCGCGACAGTGAGCAGCGGCTGCGCACCGTCATTTCGAGTGCGCCGATCATTCTCTTCGCGCTGGATGCTCACGGGCAGATCATGTTCCTGGAAGGATTGGGCTTGGGCGAGATCGATCCGCACCCCTTCATCGGTCAGCCACTATCGGCCCTGTTCGGCACGTCGGACGATTTGCAGGAAGGCATCAAGCGTGCACTGAGCGGTGACGTGGGGACCAATCTTGTGGAACATAACGGCACCGTCTTCGAAACGCGCCAGCGTCCGCTGAAAGATCCCCAGGGCGAGATCGTCGGAGTCATCGGCGTGGCAACTGACATCACGGAGCGCGGACGGGCCGAGGCGGCGGAATATGAACGGCGCGTGATGGCCGAAGCGCTGCGTGATACCGCCGAAGCACTGACCGGAACGCTCAATCTGGGCGAAGTCTTCGAACGGATTCTCACCAATGTGGGATCGGTTGTCCAGCACGACGCCACCAATATCATGCTGGTCGAAGGGGAATGGGTGCGCGTGGTCGGCGCCCAGGGTTACGCGGAACGCGACCTCGACGACTGGATTCGAACTCTGCGTGTTCCACTGCGTGATATGTCGCATGTGCAGACGGTGGTCGAAACTGGGCAGTCATTGATTTGCCCTGACGTAAACGCCGACGGGCAGGTGAGCGCGTGGCCCGAGATGGCCTGGATTCAGGCACGCGCTACTGCCCCGATCTGCCTGGAACGACATGTGATCGGCGTCTTGAATCTGGAAAGCGCCACGCCGGGCTTCTTCACGCCCGATCATGCCGAGTGGCTTCAGACCTTCGCCGATCAGGCCGCACTCGCCATTCGCAATGCCCAGTTGTTCGAAGATGAACGGCACGAGCGGCTGCTGGCCCAAACCCTTCGCAAAACCGCTGAGGCGTTGGCCGCCTCGATGAACCTGGAGGATACGCTTAGTCTGATCCTGGATCAATTGGGACAGGTCAGTCAGGCCGATCGCGTGATGATCATGTTGTTGGATGGAGACGACCTGAAGGTCGTCGGGCAGCGCGGCTTTGCCCAGACTGCTGACATCACCCGCCTGACTTATCGCTATGCCGATTTCCCCTTGCTCGGCGCGGTCGTCCAAACGCGTGAGCCGCTGGTTCTGGCTGATGTCCAACACGATGACCGCTGGTTGCATATGGCGGGATTAAACACGAGCACCCGCAGCTGGATCGGGATGCCGCTGATCGCCCGTGACATCATAATCGGGCTGTTCAGCGTAGCCAGCGATCGACCGGATGCCTACCACCAACCCGAAGTCGACGCAGTCGCCGCGTTCGCGCAGCAGGCCGCGCTGGCCGTCGAAAATTCTCATATTCTCACCGAATTAGAAAACAGCCTGCAAGAGCTGCGCCAGGCACAAAGCCAGTTGGTACGCACCGCCCGGCTGTCCGCAGCAGGCGAGATCGCGGCAGGGGTGGCCCACCAGATCAACAACCCGCTCACCACAATCATGGCTGAGGATTATCTCCTGCTGCAATCGCTCGATCCCCACGACACGAATTACGAATTGGCGGAAGCGATCCGCGAAGCCGCGGAGCGCGCGGGTGCTGTGGTCCAGCGATTGCTCGATCTGACTCGTGTAAATCCGTACAAAAAAGAACTGGTCGATCTCAATTTTTCGTTGCAAAATTCGATCGCGTTGATTTGCGCTCAGATCGTCCCGCAGATCGCTCGTCTCGACGTTGATCTCACGCCAGACTTGCCGGGGGTATTGGCCAGCCCTCAACATCTGGAGGATGTGTGGATTAACCTGCTGCTCAATGCGCGCGATGCCGTGACCGCTCAGGAATACGGGGTGATCCGAATCTCGTCGGGCCTGGACAATTTGGGGAACAAACTGTGCGTGACCGTGCAAGATAACGGGGGAGGCATCGATTTAGAGAACCTCCAACGCATTTTCGAGCCCTTCTTCACCACGAAAGACTATGGCACGGGTTTGGGTCTTTCGATATGCCACGAAGTGATCGTACGGCATGGCGGGACGATTCTGGTAGACAGTGTTAAAGGGCAGGGCACGACGTTTACGGTAATGCTGCCGGCTGATATGCCGGCATAACGAGATAGTGTGAGGCAGTATGGCACATATACTGGTGGTGGATGATGATGCTCCCGTGCTGCGCGCGGTGAAGCGCGTCTTGGAAAGCGTAGGCTACCAGGTGAGCACCGCATCAGACGGTCAAGAGGGGCTGGACATGATCGCACGCGAGCGCCCCGATTTGTTGGTGCTGGACATCATTATGCCACGCATGGACGGACTTGAAGTATGCCGACGGGTGCGGGCCGATCCCTATGTGGCAAAACTGCCGATTCTGTTTTTGACCGCTAAAGGCCGGCCGACGGATGTCGCGCAGGGATTAGACGCCGGTGGAGACGACTTCCTGACCAAGCCATTCGATGTGGTGGAGCTCCCCGCGCGCTGTCGAGCACTTTTGCGCCGCGCGCCGGGCGGGGTACTCGACAGCAATTCAGATTACCTTGTCGTGGGCAATCTCAAGCTGCATTCCACGCGCGCGGAGGTACACATTGGGGAGGCCATGGTTCAACTGACGACAGTGGAACACCAACTCCTCCATTATCTGATGATGCACGCCGGGCAGCCCGTCGCGGCAGAGCAGCTCTTGCAGGATGTCTGGCAGTATCCCCCCGGCACAGGCGATCCGATCCTGGTCCGGGTCCACATTGGCAATCTGCGCGCCAAAATCGAGCCGCAGCCAGACACGCCCCAATACATCCGCAACGTGCGCGGCAGGGGCTACGTGTTGAGCTCGTAAACACCTCTCGTAAGGACGCCTATCTTTCTCCGAACACCGGCTGGCAACTTTATGTTGCCAGCCGATTTGTTTGCGTTCATCCATACCGCCAATTTGATTTGATCTGACCGGACTATTAAAGCCCTCGATTTAACGCAGCTTTACCCCAAAACAGGTTTGCAACAACTATTATCGAGTATGAGAACAAGCGGCGGAAATTGCATTTTTCCGTCAACTGTCCTGATTAGGGAGAAAACACATGTCAAGGTTGGCGCAACACGACAATGAAAAGGGGCAGGCGCTGGTGGAATTCGCGCTCACTGTCCCTATCCTGCTGATGTTCGTCTTCGGCATCATCGACGTGGCGCGCGTATTGTTTGGACTCTCGCAAGTCGTTGATGCCTCACGACAGGCCGTGCGTTTCGGTCTGGTCGAAGGGCTGAATGCTTCTGATAAGCAGTACCTCGATTGTCAGGGAATCCAAGACGCCGCATTAAATTTGCCAGGCATTGTCAACCTCACAGACGCTACCGTCTCTGTCTATTACGAAGACGTAGACGGTGCCAAAATTGCGGATTGCAGCGATGACCTCACCAACTGGGATGTAACCAATGGCGATGTGCTGGCCGTGCGCGTGCAAGGCGGCATCCGCCCAGTTACGCCAGTCTTGATGGCGTTCACCGACAACATCTCGTTCAGCTACACATCGCGCCGCACAATTGTAAGTGAAGGCGCGCCCTTTACCGACAAATGGCCCGAGCCACCCCCAAGGGCTGAGAACTTCCGCGCCGTTGCGGACTGCTCGAAGACCTCGGATAACGTCAGCTTTTACTGGGATTTTTTTCGCCTATCCCTGACCGGGCCGAAATTCGCAACTCGCTCACAGGCGAGGTTGTGGTCACGCTCGACACCACCGAGCCGGGACTGATCACCAATGCCTTCTGCGAAGACTGCGCGACGATCTCGCCCGATGGTGGTTACGGGATGTACTACCTGGTCGCCATTAACGGCACGGCGCCCAGCGAACTGGCCGGTCCGACTTCGAACGATTCGTCCGTAATGTGCACGTCGTTAAGCGAGTCAAACTCTGGAACCGTTGACTGACGAAAATGGCAATCCTATCGTCTACAACACCATCAAGGGTCTGGTGTACAACGACAGCAACAACAATGGCCGCCTCAACAACGAATCGGGCATCGGGCAAGTCGCGGTCTATCTCTACGACGCCGGCCCCGATGGTGTGCTTGATAATGGGGATGACACCTTCCAGGGAACCTCCACCCTTCAGGATGGCACCTTCCAGTTTTCGGCAGCAGTGCCCTACGGCCTGACCGGCCAGAACTACCGGCTGAGTGTCGTCACATCGAGCGCGGCGCTGGATGGCAAGATTCTCACGTCGGGCAACAATCCGCTGTATGTTTACGTGACAGCCGGAAGCACGTCATCGGGCAATGAGTTTGGGTTCCACGAATGTTCATGCAACCATCATTAGGGCGCGAAAAGCAGACTGCGGGTGATGTAATGATGAGGAAAACCTCCACCAACCCCCACCACAGCCGGGGGCAGAGCGGCCAAAGCTTTGTCGAAATGGCCATTGGTATGGTCGTGCTGATCGTGCTGATCGGCGGGTTACTGGATATTGGACGCGCCTTCCTGATCCTGGTCGCGGTCGAAAATGCCACGGGCGAAGGCGCGCTTTATGGCGCGACACACCCAGCCTGTCTGACCGATGACCATGCGGCAAACATCTGCCAGGATACCGAAAGCGTATCTGGGCGCGTGCGTGAAGAAGGCAAACCGGTGATCGATATGACCGCCGACAATTCACAGGTTGACGTTGAGATCGAAGACGGCGCCGCGGTAACCGCAGGCAGCACGCTGCGCGTCGATGTCACCTATACGTATACTCCCCTGACGCCTATTGGGTTCTTGATTTGGGGCGATACGGCTGAAGTCCGTGCCACGGCGCGCCAACAGGTCAACAGCCCACCCCCTCCCGGTTACACCTACTAACCCGGGTTGGGCCGTCCGGGCGGAGTTCCAGCAAGAGACCGGAACCCGTTCGCAAGGATAGACGTTGACAGGCGCTTTTGAGGAGTTAGTACGATGAGAAACACGATGCGTAAACACGCTGAAACAGGACAGGTTGTAGTGTTACTGGCGGTCGCCATGATTGGGCTGTTGGCTATCGTCGGATTAGCTCTGGACGGCGGTATGCTGTACTGGAACCAGCGGCGCGCGCAAAATGGGGCGGATGCGGCAGCCATTGCAGGCACGACCGCCTTGATCACACAGGTTTTGGACGACTCCTACGCTTGTGCGACCTCCACCGAGCAGCCGATCATCGCCAAAGTCAACGAATATACCTTCAACAATGAAGTGCCCAACGCCGATACAGGCCAGAACGTCGAAGCGTACTACCTGACCGAAGACGGATCGAATAACCGCATCGACGTGATCAACCCCTCGACTGGCGAGGCATGGAAAGTGGGCGACACCGGACACATCCCCTGTGTTAATGTAGTCGGGCTGCGCGTCCGGGCCAGCTTCCCGCAAGACACGTTTTTGGCGGGCGTGGTTGGCATCGTCAAAACCAACGTGACGGTCGAAGCATCCGCCGTCTACGAACACCGCAACTGGTGTACCAATTTCGTGCTGTTCAGCGCGGATAATGAACGCGATAAGGACGTGTTGTCCTTGACAGGTGCCGGAACGACCGTCACGGGAGCGGGACTGCACAGCAACGGGGGTATGCACTTGGGCGGCGGCGGACAGGGCATCTATCTTGAGCCACCTTATGCCGTAGAATATGACACCAATGGCGACACGCAGATCAATTACGGGAAAATTGGCGGCGGCCCCGATCCCTCGGCGGCTGACAAAGGTATCGGCCCGGTGGATAGCTACCCACTGCCCGATGACTTCTTCTACCGCTTCGAAGACTTCGCGCCCACCGACGGCTTCATCTGGAACGAAGTCAACGCCAGCCAGCGCTTCTATTTCACAGGCGATATTGGCAACGATGATGTGAAGAACCCCGATGGCAGCTTACGAGACGGGCTGTATGTCACTGAAGGTTCGGTCAAGCTGAACAACCTGGACAACTTGGGCCTGTACGACCCGCCCTGGCGCGTGACACTTGTCGCACGCGGGGACGTACAAATCAGCGGCGGCGTCAACCAACTGCCGGTGGCGCGCGGCGTGTTCATTTACTCGCTGAGCGACAACACGTCCAACGGTGCGGTCAAGATGTCGGGCAGTGACAACAAGTGGGCCGGTCTGATCGTGGCGCCCAACGGCGATGTCAATATGTCGGCGGCCCAAAACAGCGACCTGGGCGGCCAAATCATTGCCAGACGTATCAACGTCTCGGGCTCCGACCTGAACTTCAACCACCGGCCCGAATACTGCCCGCCCAACCCGCCGCGCGTACTGCTCGTGCAGTAGTGCCAGGCGCCGCGTAAGGGATATCGAATTTCCCTATAGAAATTAGAAAAATGACCTGTTGCCATTCAGCGTGAGACGGCAGCAGGTCACCAATGTTATGTACTGCTTTCGCAGCGCCAGCCGCTTCTCTACGCGGCGTAACTCACTTCCACCTGCTCGAATTGGCTGTTGTACATCTCGGCATAGAACCCGCCACGCGCCAACAGGTCCACATGTGTGCCCTGCTCCACGATGTCGCCATCGTTCATCACCAGGATCAGGTCCGCGTTGCGGATCGTCGACAGCCGGTGAGCGATCACGAAACTCGTGCGGTTTTGCATCAACGCGTCCATCGCCTGTTGGATCGAGAATCTCGGTGCGCGTATCCACGGAGCTGGTCGCTTCGTCCAGGATGAGCATCTTGGGATCCGCCAGGATGGCGCGGGCGATGGTCAAGAGCTGCTTCTGGCCCTGGGATACGTTGGTTGTTTCCTCGTTGAGCACAGTGTTATAACCGTCAGGCAGCGTCCGCACGAAATGGTCCACGTGAGCGGCCTGGGCGGCAGCAATGACCTCGTCATCGGTTGCATCCAGACGGCCATAGCGGATGTTTTCAAGAATGGTGTCGTTATACAGCCAGGCGTCTTGCAGGACCATGCCGAACATACCTCGCAAGTCGTCACGCGTGAATTCCACGATGTTGTGCCCCTCGATCAGGATCGCGCCGTTGTTGACATCGTAGAAGCGCATCAACAGCTTGACCATCGTGGTTTTGCCCGCGCCGGTCGGACCGACAATCGCGATCTTCTGGCCAGGGCTGACGGTCGCGGAGAAATCCTTGATGATGATCTTGTCCGGGCTGTAGCCAAACTGCACATTCCTGAATTCAACACTACCTGCTGAAGCGGGCAGCGGAACAGGATCGACCGTTTCGCGAAGTTCCTCGGCTTCGTCCAGAAATTCGAAGACGCGTTCGGCGGCGGCAGCGGTCTGCTGGAGAATATTCGAGATGTTGGCGATCTGTCCGAGCGGCTGGGTGAACATGCGCACGTATTGGATGAACGCCTGGATATCGCCGACCGTGATCGTCTTCCTGACCGCCAGCCACCCACCCAAAATCGACACCACCACGTAGCTCAGATTACCGACGAACATCATGATCGGCATCATCATGCCGGACAAAAACTGCGATTTCCAGGCCGAGCTGAAGAGCGTGTTATTATACGTGTCGAACTGCTCGATGCTTTTGCGTTCGCCGTTGAAGGCTTTCACCACATTGTGACTGCCGAACATTTCCTCGACGTGGCCGTTGACGTGGCCGAGATAATCCTGCTGCTGCTTGAAGTATTTCTGCGATTTGCCGATCACCACGCCGAGGATGCCAAACGACAGCGGGATAAACAACAGGGCCGCCAAAGTCATCATCCAACTGATCGAGAGCATCATGATCAAAACACCGACCAGCATCGTCACGGAAGTGACCAACTGCATCAGGCTCTGGTTCAGCGTCTGGCTGACCGTGTCCACGTCGTTGGTGATGCG
The DNA here is from genome assembly GCA_963826505.1 of uncultured Chloroflexia bacterium. Classification (GTDB taxonomy): domain Bacteria; phylum Chloroflexota; class Anaerolineae; order Aggregatilineales; family Aggregatilineaceae; genus CAWGXG01. Next base: position 317,782 of record CAWGXG010000006.1, on the reverse strand, counting down.
GGACAGCACTTCGCCCTGGCTGGTGCCATCGAAGTACCGCAGCGGCATGCGGTTGATTTTCTCTGAAATATCCTTGCGGAACTGGTATGTCAGCTTCATGGATACACCGGCCATGATCCAGCCCTGCAAATAGCTGAACAGCGATGCCAGCAGGTACAGGCCAGTCATGATCAGGATGATGTTGCCGATGTAGCCGAAGTCGATGCCGGTCCCCGTCCCGGCGATCTGGCCCACCACGCCTTCAAATAACTTAGTCGTGGCTTTGCCCAGAATCTTAGGTCCGATGACCGAAAACACCGTTGAAGCGATGGCAAAAATCAGGACGATCGCGATAGACAGCTTGTACGCGCCGAGATAGCCGATCAGCTTGCGCATGGTCCCCTTGAAATCGCGCGCTTTTTCGCCCGCCATCGGAATGCCCCCACGGGGTCCCATGGGGCCGCGCCGTTGGTTTGATCTGCCTTGCATCATTATGCTATGCCCTCCATGCCAAGCTGCGACATCGCAATCTCCCGGTAGATTTCACAATCAGTCATCAATTCTCGGTGCGTCCCTTTGCCGACGATCTTACCTTCGTCCAGCACAATGATTTGTTCCGCCTGCATGACGGTCGACACGCGCTGAGTGACGATCAACACCGTGCTGGCGCTGGTTTTGTCCTTAAGCGCGCGGCGCAACGCTGCGTCAGTTTTGAAGTCCAGGCCGGAGAAACTGTCGTCGAAGATGTAGATTGGCGCTTTCTTGACCAACGCCCGCGCGATCGACAGGCGCTGGCGCTGGCCCCCCGGACACATTCGCGCCGCCCTGCGCAATTTCGGCGGCCATTCCTTCCGGCTTTTCGGCGATGAAGCCGCTCGCCTGGGCGATTTCGGCCGCGAGTGCCAGATCATCCGGGCTGGCATCTTCATCGCCGTAGCGTAAATTACTTTCGATCGTTCCAGTGAACAGAGTCGCTTTCTGCGGCATATAGCCGATCTGCGCGCGCAGATCGTACTGGGTGACCTCGCGGATATCGACGCCATCCAGCAGAATGGCGCCTTCTGTCACATCATAGAAACGCGGGATCAGATTGACCAGCGTGGATTTGCCTGACCCGGTGGAACCGATGAACGCCGTCATCTGGCCGGGCTTGGCCACAAAATCGAGATCGTGCAGCACGTCGACTTCGGCGCCAGGATAGCGGAACGAGACATGGCGGAATTCAACCGCACCTTCGAACGATAGCGGAAATTGCTGGGGCTGCTTAGGGTCTTCGATGCTGGGCTCAGTGTCCAGCACTTCGGCGATGCGATCGCCAGACACAGAAGCGCGCGGCAGAATGATGAACATGATGGACAGCATCAGGAAGGACATCACCACCTGGGCGGCATACTGCATGAATGCGATCATATCGCCCACCTGCATGGCCGATTTGGCAACCTGATGCGCGCCTACCCAGATAATCAGCAGGGACAGACCGTTCATGATAAGCATCATCATAGGCATCATCATGGCCATCGCGCGGTTGACGAACAGGCTCGTGTCAGTCAGATTCTGGTTTGCGCGGTCGAAGCGCGCTTCCTCGAATTTCTGCGTGTTGAAAGCGCGTACGACCATCATGCCGGACAGATTTTCCCGCGTCACCAGATTGATGCGATCGATCAAGTTCTGGATGATCTTGAACTTGGGCAGCGCCACCACAAACAGCGTAGCGATCAACCCCAACAGGGCAATCACCGCCACGACAAGGATCCACCACATCCCGGCGTCGGTTTGCACCGCCTTGATCACGCCGCCGATCCCCAGAATCGGCGCATAGCAGACGATGCGGATCACCATCACGATCACCATTTGCACCTGGGTCACGTCGTTGGTGGAGCGCGTAATGAGGGACGCGGTCGAGAATGTGTCAAACTCCGAGTTAGAGAAGTGCTCGACCTTGGTGAAAATGTCCCGGCGCACGTCCCGCGCGACTCCGGCGGCGGTTCGAGCCGCGAGCAGCCCTACGACCACCGTACAGGCCGCCGACAGCAGGGCCAGCAGCAGCATCAAGCTGCCGGCTTTGATGATGTAGTGGTTTTGCAGGCTGCCGGTATCGACACCGAGCGCCACGTATTCCGCCTTGATAGCGATCACTGCGGCCTGAATGATCCCGCTGGTGCCCAGCGGCGCGTACTTCTGGTCGATCGTGTTGACGATCTGCATGCGCGCTTCCGCGGACAGGGTGGACGGGTCGGCCACGGCCCCCGGTGCCGCTGACCGCTCGAAACCGGACAGCGCCAGAAAGGCTTTACCCACGATCGGATTCAAGTGATCGATTTCGCCCTTCGACACGTCGCCCAGCACGTAGATCGACTGATCGGCCAGCGCCGGGTAGTCTTTGAGATAGTGCCCATAGTTGGGCGATTGGGCATCGATGAGCGTGTAGTCGGAGAACACCCGCGCCTGATCGTCGGCACTCATGAACAGCATGATCTGGTCCATGGTGCTTTGGCGGATCGCGGTCGGCACGGCATTTTCGATGCCTCCCTGCTGAATGCCATTGTTGACGATTCGGGCCATATAATCGGGCAGCGATAGGTCAGCCATGGCCTGCACGAACAACAGGACCATGGCGAGCAGGATCAGGAGAACGAACGGCTTGAGATATCTGGTTAGTCGCAGCATTGTGGTGTGAAATCCCCTAACATGATGTGTGCCTTGCTCACCTGTGCATCAGCATTCAACCCCGTCGGGCTCAGAGCTTGATGGGCCCACCGAAGTGGTCGAGCTTTCGAGAAACCTGCGTAAAAGAGTATTTGAAGTCAGGTAGCTGTATCACAAATTACGGATTCGGGGTCTCTCAAGGCGCAGCGGTACCCTTACCACGCGAGAGGCTCTTATCTTTAGGACGGTTTTGGACCAGTGTTTAGCAGAGCAGCGCCAGCTTATTTATCGGGAGTATCGTCGTCATCATCATCCACCGCATGACTAAGCAAGACGCGCTTCAAAGCAGAGAGAAAAACGTGGGCGGCAGCTATCTCGTCCGGTTCGAGTCCTTCGAGAAACTTGGCAAGATAACCCGACATGTTGTCTTTGGCAAGCTGGGCACGCGCAAGTCCTTCCGGTGTCACTTGTAACAGCGACTGCCGCCGATCGTTGGGATCGGGCACACGCACCACCCAGCCGCGTTCAACCAAGCCTTGCACCAGGGCACTGGCGGATTGCAGGCTCACGCGGCGTTTCCTCGCCAATTTGCTGGTCGTGAGGGGACGCTCAAGCAGGAAAAACAGCGCCCTGACCTGCATCAGAGTCGCTTTTTCCTCGTCGACGTTCTTCACGTGGTGGCCCATAACCCGCCCGAGGTTAGGCAGCACTTCGAGCAACTCGCCTGCCAGGGTATAGGTACTCCTGGGATCAGTCATATAATTATCAATCTCATTGACTATCAAGGGCATTGATAATCATAGTAGCTGCCAATCGATAAAATGTCAATGGGTCATGCGCATCCGCTAGCACGGGGCATGTCCTCCCTGCTTCGCTATAATCTGAGACACACACCACCCGAAAACCCAGCCACAACGAGGTTTCTCATGACAAAATCGTTCTCCCGGATGATATGGATCGTCGTCATCTTCGCATCGGCGGCTTTTCCCACCCAGGCTGTTCTACACGCCCAAGACAAGCGCAGCGCCGAAGTCATACGCGTTGATTACGAGTTTGAGCGCAACGGTGTGCGTTTTTTCGTCGATCTTAATGCCTATAACCTCGCTAACCAGGATGTCGACGTCTTCCTGTGGTTTGTGGACAGCGGCAACGAGTACCTGGGGAATGCAGGCTGGGACGACAGTCTCGAAGACACACAGGGTAATCTCGTCGTCCAGGAGACGATCCGCCCCTGCTGCGATACTGCTGAGTTCAGTCGCGCCAATGGCTACACCGTTGGGCTATTTGTGCCCTTCAATGCCTTTCCCTCGGTTGATTATGACTACGTCTATACGCCTTTCGTGGTCGTGCGGGCCGCCAGTGATGACACCGAGCTCACGCGCTACTTGGCTGACGAGTTGATTCGCGTGCTGGGGACCGAAGACCCGGTGGGTTACCAGGTGTGGATGTCGATCCGGGGTATCACCGCTTACGATATCCAGGAAGATGGTTTTCTCGAAGACGGGCAAGACGAACTCGTGCTCACCTACGATCTGGCCGAAGTAACCGGTGACGGCTACTGGGGCAGCTCGAATATGTATGCGTGGTCGGGTGTCATGAGCACCGGTCAGACGACAGGACCGGACGAATTCCCCTGGGTCTACATCGATTCGGTAGCCAGCAGCCAGGTCTGGGCAGGATTCGTCTTCACCGAAGTGGACGATTATAGCGGCGCGCAGCAGTACGTTGGCGCAGTGAATGCGGCCATCGGCGGGGTGGCCCTCGTCACCTACCCGTTCACCCTGGCCCCTCCGTATGCTGCCGGAATTGCCCTGGCGGGTTTTGTTTCGGGCATTGCCGATGTCGCCGTCAACCTGGTCGCCTTCCTCGATCCCAATGACACCTTTGGCGATCCGGTGACCACGCTCAAGCCCGCCAATTTGCAGGCGATCGCGGCTACCGGGGACGCGTGGGACGACTACTACGACTTTTCCGGCGACTCCTACCATTACAGGGTCAACTACAGCGTCTACGTGCAACCCTACTATCGGCAGCAACTGGAGAGCTAGCGCGCTTACCCGGTCGGGCTGGAACCACACATAGAAATACCCCGCGCATTTCTCAATGGGCCGTTTGTTCCAGGGGCATCTCTGGTATAATCGGCCCCTGAAGAATCGATGATCCCCGTTTTCTCTTTTAGGACAAGACAAAGGCCAATGATCGAAACTCGCGGAACACGTCAGACCAGCGCGTATTTCTCTCGTCTCGGTTCTCAGGAAAGCGACAAGATTCACACTGCCAGCCTGGAGATTTTGGAACGGGTCGGCATCGAAGTTCACAGCGAAAAGGCGCGCGAACTCCTGGTCAAAGGGGGTGGTAAAGCGGACGGACTCCAGGTCCGGCTGCCAGAGCATCTCGTCCAATGGGCGCTCGATCTCGCCCCGAATGGCATCCGGTTATGCGACCGGGGCGGCAAGGTCGCGATGCGTGCCAGGGGGTTCAACTCCTATTTTGGCGGCGGGTCCGACTGTCTCAACATTCTGGATCACCGCACCGGGCAGCGCCGCCGGCCCGTGCTGGCCGACGTGGTCGAGGGTGTGCGGTTGCAGGACGCGCTGCCCGAAGTGGATTTCGTGATGTCGCTGGTGCTGCCTTCGGACGTCGATCAGCGCATTTATGACCGCTATCAACTGGAAGTCATGCTCAACAACACCACCAAGCCGCTCGTCTTCGTGACGCCGGACTTCGAAGGCTGCGTGGCGGCGGTAGAAATGTGCGAGATCGCGGCGGGTGGCGCGGATGCGTTCCAGCGCAGCCCGTTTGCGACGTGCTACATCAATGTGACGTCGGGCCTCATCGCCAACGAGGAATCGCTGCAAAAATGCATGTATCTGGCCGAAAAGGGACTGCCCCTGCTCTGGATTCCGCTCAACGCCGGGGGCGTGAATTCACCTGTCACCACGGCGGGGTGTATGGCCGCCATGAACGCGGGGGCGCTGCTGGGTGTGGTGCTGGCCCAACTGACCAATGAGGGCACGCCGGTCGGTCTGCCCGGCTGGAATGGCGGCCCCTACAACCTGCAAACTATGGTCGGCAACTACGTGCTGGCTGACGAACAAGGCGTAGCGACGGCGATGGGCAAATACTACGATCTGCCGGTCTTTGGGCTGGCCGGGTCGACCAACTCGAAAGTGCTGGATCACCAGACCGGGGCGGAAGCCGTCCTCAGCCTGACCTTTGCGCTGCTGTCGGGCGCGAACATCAATCACGACATGGGCTTCATGGACGCGGGCTTGCAGTATTCGTTCCAACTGCTGGCGATGTGCAACGAGCATCTAGGCTTCTTGCGGGCCGCCACAGCCGGTGTGAGCGTCGCGGACGAAGACCTCGCGCTCGATATTGTCGAGGAGCTTGGCCCCAAAGGTGATTACCTGGCGCACGAGCACACGCTGAAGAATTTCCGGCGCGCTTATAACTCCAAGCTGGTGGACAAGCGCGTCTATTCGCAGTGGGAAAAGCGCGGCGCCACGACCATGGAACAGCGTGCCGCCGTCTGGATCGACGAGCTGCTAGAGAACCACGAGCCCCCCGTCTTGCCCGCCGACATTCAGCGCGACATCAAGCACATCGTCGAGCGCGAGCAGGCATGGATTAACCAATCAGGCGGCAGCCACTAACCTCCAAAGGATGAAAACCGTGCACGACCAAAAACCGTTTTTCATGCGCGACGCGTGGCACTACAACCCGGATGACCAGCCCGGCCCCAGCCCGGATGCCGACCTGGGCTTTGATACGCGCGCGCTGCACACCGGCTTCAACCCGCTAAAAGATGCCGCGAAGTTCCGGTCGTTCGTGACGCCGATCGCGCAGTCGATGACTTACCCTTACGAGCAGTTCGACCGCTTCCCCGATTACATCTACGGGCGCAGCAAAACGCCGACCGTCAGCGTGTTGGAAGAGCGGCTGGCGGCGCTGGAAGGCGGCGAGGGAGCCGTCACCGGCAGCTCGGGGTCGCAGTCGCTGTTCAGCCTGATTTTTACGATGGCGCGTCCCGGCGACAACGTAGTGACCAGCCTCAACATTTTCGGCGAGGGCTACAAGCAGGCTGCGTCGATCTTCCCGCAGCGGACCGGTGTCGAATTCCGCTTCGTGAGCGATCCGGCGGACCCCAGAGCGTGGGACGCGCTGATTGATCAGAAAACGCGGCTGGTATGGATCGAAACGCCCAGCAACCCGTGCCTGTTCATCACCGACATTCCGGCGGTGGCCGACGTAGCCCACGCGCACGGAGTCCCGCTGCTGGTCGATAACACGATCGTTACCGCCGCGCTGCAACAGCCGCTCCTGATGGGCGCTGACATCGTCCTGCTTTCGATCACGAAATTCCTGTGCGGCAATGCCAGCGTGATCGGCGGGGCCATCGTCGGGCCGGAAGCGTTGGTCGAGGATATACGCTGGAACACCCAGGAATTCGTCGGCGCGGTGATGCAGCCGCTCGAAGCCTGGCTGGTGCTGCAATTCTTGGAGACGCTCTCCCTGCGTATGGATCGTCACAGCCAGAATGCGCAGCGGGTCGCCGAATTTCTGGAAGCGCATCCCAAAGTCACGCACGTCAATTATCCTGGCCTGGCGAGTCATCCTCAGTACGATCTCGCCAGGCGCCAGATGACAGCGTCCGGCGGACTGCTATCGTTCGTCGTGCCGGGCGGGATGCGCGGGCGCGGCAGCCGTGATGGACAGCTTCAAACTGGTCACGCACGCGGTGACGTTCGGCACCAGCCGCACGATCTGCATGCATCCGGCCACGATCACCCACGAACATCTGACGCCCGAGGAGCGCGCCGCCGCCGGGATCGATGATGGGCTGATCCGGCTGTCGGTTGGTCTTGAGAATGTCGAAGATATCGTCGCCGATCTGGATCAGGCGCTCGGGCACCTGTAGACGGATCTGAGGTCACACACATGCGCGCTGCGGTGTATTCCAACTGCTGCAGCGCGCTTGCTTGGTTAAGTTGTCCGGCAAATCCTACTGGGCGGCCATGCGCGCTTCTGCCGCGGCCAGCACCGCCCGGATTTTCTCGGCGGCGCCGGGCGGCAGAGGAGGTGGCGTGTGTGTCGCCAGTAGATGACGCACGCGCGTGCCAACCCGATCCTGCATCGTAACGGAACCCGCCGCCTGCCAGTTGAGCCAGTAGCGGCGATCCATCAGCCGAGGGATCCATACCTCTTTGCGACAGCGGCGCGCAGTCTCCTCGGCGGACATGAATTCCCCGGCGGGACCAACTTCGTCGATCAGATCGAGCATCAAGGTATCGTCAGTGACTTCAACGCCGCGCATGATGCGGCGCGCCATGCCGATGATCTCGTCGGTCATCACCAGCATCTCCAGCGAGCCGGTGTTGCTGTTGTCCAGAAAGCCCACGTCGTGTACCAGCGTGGCACCGCTCAATCCGGACAGCACCACCTGCACCGTGCTCTCGATCGCCGCTTGCAGATCGAGCACCTTTGACTCCGACGCGCCCGCCGTCCCCATGAAGGGAATCCCCAGGTAGCGCGAAATATCCGACATAGCCGCGCCGTATAGGCTGGTTTCGGGCGAGCCATAGGCGGGGATGCCGGTGTGCAGGTCCATCGCTTGCGGCACGCCGCCGATACACACTCGCGCCCCGCGCCGCTTAAGCTGCATGATCGCCAGACCGCTTAGCGCCCCGGCCAGGTAGATCACGAATAGTCCGGCTCCGGTGATCGGAGCCGTCGCGCCCGCGGTTCCACCACCCATGTACACGACGGGAATGCCGCGTTCAACCGCCCACATGCAGTTAGCAAGCTCGTTATCCGTATGTTGCAGCGGCGATTGGTAGGTCGCGAACAGGGCCATGAGGGGGTACTGCTCCAGATCCTCCTCGCTCCCGGCGATTGCCAGCGCGATGTCGTAAATGTCGCGCATATTGTCCGGCGTGTTGGCCCAGGCAAAGACGGGTTTGCCTGTGTTCGCCACGATCTCGGCAAACTCGTACACCGAGGCCAGCTCATGGTGCACGTTGTTGATCAGACCCAGCCCCATCACGTAGTCGATGTTATCCAGCGCATCGCTAACCAGGGCGCTCAGGCCGGGATCGCCCCGGCGCGTGACACGGCGTTCGCCCGTTTCCGGATCGATGAAATAGGTGCACGTAGGTCCGGGGCCAAAGTACACCCGGTCGGGGACGATTTGCAGCCGGTGCGTGCGGTCGCGCCCCCAAATGGAGAACGAGCGCGGCGCAGCAGCGATGGCATCTTGAATGATGTGGGGCGGAATGCGCACGCGGACTCCATCCACGCGTGCACCAGCAGCGGCCAGCAGATGACGCGCCTCAGCATTGAGTACATTGACCCCGGTCCGCTGCAAGCATTCCAGCGTGGCCTGGTAGACTTTTTCGATCTGCTGATCAGAAAGGACACGAAATTGCGGTGTTTGGTGGGGGTGGTAGTTGATGTCCATTAAAGTCTCTTATTTTGAAGGATGGATTCTGTCGGATTTCCAAATTGTCCAACAGAGAAGACCCCAAAGAACACATGCCCAACAGTCTCAGCCTGCGGCGCGAGATTTCAGACCTCGCGCGCGTCCAGAATTTCCTGGCCCTCAATGCCGCCCAAGGCGGCTACAACGTCATCTTTTGGTCCTCGAATCTTGACCACCGCATTCCACTTGTTGTGGTCTTTGGAGGAGAGTACACCACCCATCGTCTCGATGCCCCAACCATTCCCGGCGATAACAGAAACCAGCTTCGCCAGTTCGCCCCGAACCATCGACATCTGAATGGTGATGCGCACCCCTGACACCTTCCCAGCCATCATTTCGGAAAGCTGATTGAGCAGATCGTTCTTGGTGATCAGTCCCACCACGATCCCTTCGCTGACCACGGGCAGGCACCCGACCTGGTGTTCCACCATGACGCGCGCGGCCTGCTCAATCGGGGTATCCGGATCGATGGTGATCACGTCACGCGCTTTGATCATCACGTCCTGGACCTTCAGGTCCGAAAGCTGGCGCGTGATGTCCCACACATTCAGGCTGGCCAGTTGCCCGAAGTCGAACAACAGGCTTTGCCGGGTAAGCAGACCGATCAGGCGCTTACCCGCTTTGACCACGGGCAGATGATGAAAGTTGTTTTCACTCATGTAATGTTGGGCTTCGACGACTGACAACTCAGGACTCACCATCGGCGGGTGTTTGATCATGTACTCGCTAACCAACATGGTGATCTTCCTTTTCGACGGTGATAACCGGTTCCATCTTGCGCAAGTCTTCCAGCGGGATGTGGCAGTAGATGCGGTGTTCGTCGGTGTTACGGCGCTCTGGGGGGGCCACCGTTTCACAGATTTTTCCACCATCAGGCAGCAGACTGCGGCGCGGGCAGCGCGTGTGGAACCGGCACCCGCCCGGTGGATTGAGTGCGCTCGGTACCGAGCTGCTCAAGCGAATGTGTTTCTGCTCAGCGCGCGGATCGGGGATCGGCACGGCAGACAGCAGCGCCTCCGTATACGGATGGTAAGGCGGCTGATAGATCGCTTCCCCCGGCCCGATTTCGGCAATCTGGCCCAAATACATCACGGCCAGATTGTCACAGAAAAAGCGCACCACGCTCAAATCGTGGGCGATAAAGACCATCGTCGTGCCGATCTCGTTCTGAATCTCAAGCAGCAGATTCAGCACGGCGGCCTGCACTGAGACATCCAGCGCCGACACGGGTTCGTCGCACAGCACGAGCTTGGGATGGGCGGCTATGGCGCGGGCGATCGCGACGCGCTGTTTTTCGCCCCCGCTGAGCTGGCGCGGCAGGCGATTGTAGTAGCTCTCGCCCAGCTTCATCATATCCAGCAAGCGGATAACTTCGCGCCGCACTTCCTTGCGGGGCACCGTCTTAAAGCGGCGCAGCGGGCGCGCGATCTGGAAACCGGCGCTGAAGGAGGGATTCAGCGTCGAGTCGGGATTCTGGAAGACCATTTGCAGGTCTTTGATCAGGGAGAGACTGCGTTTGGATACCGGCGTCGAGACGTCGATCCCCATGAACTCGATTTCGCCGCTGGTGAGCTTTTCCAGGCCGATCACGGTTTTGACCAGCGTGCTTTTGCCGCACCCCGACTCCCCCACGATGCCCAACGTGCGCCCGGCGGGCGCTTCCAAGCTTACATTATCGACCGCCTTGACGTACTGCTTCTGGCCGCCGATCAATTTTGCGGATGGAACGGCGTAGTACGTCCTGGCTTCTTTTATGGAAAGGATCGGCGGTTCTTCGGCATGGGATGCCTGCGCGAGCTGGTCCGTCCGATCGCCAGCGCCAGCGGCGTGGTGTTCTATGATTTCTTCGGCAAACAGGCAGCGCGACCAATGACCGGGCATGATCTCGCGCATCTCCATCCGCTGCTGAGAACAGACCGGGCGGGCAAAATCGCAGCGCGGCGCGAACACACAGCCCGGCGGCAGTGCCTGCGGCGAAGGGACGCGCCCGCGAATCGGATGAAGATAGCTGTTGGCCTTAGTGGAATCCAGTCGGGGCACGCAGCGAATCAGGCCCAGGGTGTAGGGGTGAGCTGGGGTGCAGGAAAATGTCCTGCACGCTGGCCCGCTCCACCATCTCGCCTGCGTACATCACGCCGATCTGGTCCGACACGCGGGCGATAACGCCCAGGTTGTGGCTGATGTACATGATGGCGGTGTCGAACTCATTTTGCAGGGTGTTGATCAGGTCGAGCACCGCCGCTTCCACGGTGACATCCAGCGCGGTGGTCGGCTCGTCCATGATCAGCAGCGCCGGATCGTTGAGCAGCGCCATCGCGATCACGATACGCTGCTGCTGCCCGCCCGACACTTGATGCGGGTAGCGGCGCATCACCTGCTCAGGATCGGGCATGTGCACGCGCTTGAGCATCTGCAAACACCGTTCAAGCGCATCGTGTTTCTTCATGTCGCGATGCACGATCAGGACCTCGGCCATCTGGTCGCCCAGTCGCATCGACGGGTTGAGCGCCTGCATCGGGTCCTGATAGACCATCGCCACCTGGTCACCGCGTAGATTGCGCAGCTCCTTTTCCGAACGGCCGACCAGGTTCTGCCCCTGGAACAGAATACGCCCTGCGGTCACCCTGCCGTTACGTCCCAGGAAGTTGACGATGCCAAACGCGACCGTGCTTTTGCCGCACCCGGATTCCCCCACAATGCCGAATGTTTCGGCTCGGTGAATCTTGAAGGAGACATCACGCACCGCGGCGACGTCGCCGCGACGGGTTTCATAGCTGATCGCCAGGTTGTTGACTTCCAGAATCGGGACGTCTTTGGGTTCCCGCATGATCTTGTGCTCCTGCTCTGTTGGGTCCAATCTCTGGTTTACTGGTAGCGGGACGTTTCCTCGCGCAGTCCATCGGCAAAGAGATTCAATCCCACCACCAGACTGGCAATCGCAATGATCGGCCAGAGAACGCTGAGCGGACTGGTCCAAATGAATTTACGCGCATCGGCGACCATGCCTCCCCAATCGGGGGCTGGCGGTGGGAGTCCCAACCCCAGGAACCCGAGAGTTCCGATCGAAAAGATCGCGTAACCGACGCGCAGCAGCGAATCGATGATCAGCGGGCCGCGCACATTCGGCAGAATTTCGACCAGCATGATATAGAACGGATTCTCGCCGCGTGTTTCAGCCGCGCGGATGTAATCGCGCGTGCGGATATCGAGCGCGAGACTGCGCACCAACCGCGCGATGCCGGGCGTGCCGACAAAGGTGATTGCGATGACGACATTAACGGCTGACGGTCCGATCGCGGCGATGATGATCAGATAGAGCAGAATCGTCGGGAACGCCATAATCGCGTCCAGCAGACGCATGACGACCTCATCGATCAGCCCGCCGAAGTACCCACCGATCAAGCCGAGCACCGTCCCGATCATGACCGAAATCAGGACCGAAACGGGAGCCAGAGTAAGAATGGTCCGTGTGCCGTAGATCAGGCGCGACAGGATATCGCGCCCCAGCTGATCAGTCCCCAGTAAATAGTCACTTGACGGTTTCTGGTTGATCGCCGAGGAATCCTGCGCGAGCGGATCATGCGGGGCGATAACCGGAGCGAAGACGGCGATCAGCACCCAAAAGGACGATGATAACCAGCCCTACGACGGCCACGCGCGATTGGAAAATGAAGGACATATTGTCCCACAGGCGTCGCAGTGGGTTTTTATGCCCTTCTGTTTTCTTTGAAACTACCCTGGTGGACATAGTGCCGCTTCTCTCAAGAACTGAGGCGTGTCTGACTGAACACCCCTGGCGAGCCGCCTATGGTTAGGTATACCGGATACGCGGGTTCAAGAACGTATAAATGATGTCCGCGATAAGTTGTGTGCTGACCGCCAAAGCGACCATCACCATCGCGCCCGCTTCGATCGCGTTGATATCTTTGAATAGGGCCGAGTCCAGCAGGTAGAGTCCGATCCCCGGATAGCCGTAAACGGCCTCTACGATCACTATCCCGCCCACCAGCCAGTTGACATGCAGCATGATCACCGTAATCGGTGCCATCAATGCATTGCGCAGCGCGTGTCGCAAGACAATGCGCCGGTAAGGGAGTCCCTTCAAAATGGCGGTGCGAATATAAGGCGCGTTCATGACTTCGACCATGCTGGCGCGCGTCATGCGGGCCACATACCCCACTTCGACCATCGTCAGGGTGAGCACGGGCAAAACCAATAATTTGGGGTTTTCCAAAGGTGCCGTGTTGTCTACGAAAACTGCCGCGCCGGGCAACAGCTTCAGCCAAAAGGAGAACACGAGAATCAAAAACACTCCGCCAGCAAATTCAGGAATCGACGTCGTGATCAGACTGAATAGGGAGATCGAGCGATCCAACACGCTGCCTTCACGCAGCCCAGCCAGAATGCCGAGCACCAGCGCGATAGGCATGATGAAGGCAAACGCAATCAGTGCCAGACTGAAGGAGTTGCGCAGTCTGCGCCTAACGTGGGACCGACGGGCCGGTTCGTGCGCAGAGAAATGCCGGGGTCACCCCGCAGCAGCCCTTTTTTGAGCGGGAAATATTCCTGGCCGCCGGTCTTGGTCATGGTGCGGCCTGCTGCTGCCGGACCTGAGCTTGCTTCATCGCCCTTGACCCACAGCACAACATGGTTGGCCGTGTCTACGCCCCAGAAGTACTGCTGGCCCGCACTGTTGGTCTTCCACCCGTCAAAGGGGACCAGTTCGCGTTGGCCGTCCTTCGAGATGCGAATCTGTTCCAGCCCGCCGGATTTCACGCGCCACTGCACCAGGGTGCCGTCTGGCTCAACGGCCCACCATTGGACATCATCCGTCGGGCGGGCTTTCGTGAAGGTGAGCGGTAGGCCAACCTTGTTTTTTAAGCGCCAGTCGTTGCCCACCAGCCAGTCAAAATAGCGCACGTACAACGGCTGGTTGAGGCCCATCTGCTCGCGCAGCAGTTCTACCTGCTGATCAGTTGCGAATTGTCCCAGGATATGACGCGCCACATCTCCGGGGGCCACTTCGGAGACGGCAAAGATGACCATCGACACCAACAGCATCGTCAGGATCATGAAGCCCAGACGACGCAAGATGTATTTGAGCATGGGACCTCCTTAGGCGAATTCGGGTCAGGGCGAGACAGGTTCTCAAAACCCGTCTCGCCCACCCACTTTCGTTGTCGGAATTTACAGCGAAAGAAGGTCTATGCTTGCTCGTCCCACACTTCGTCGAAGAGATCGTAGTTGGTCGGATGCGCCCGGACGCCCTGGAATTTCTTGTCACAGACGTACCACACATTGGTGAAGAAGGCGACGCCGCACGATCCGCGTTCCATTTCGATGTCTTCCATCTGGCAGACGATCTCACGCCGTGCCTCGACATCGAGCGTGCTTTCGGCCTGGCGCAGCAGAGCGACATATTCATCATCGACCCAGCGCGTTTCGTTCCAGGCTCCGGGGTTGCCATCCGCATCGGCCGTGAAAGCCAGCGCCGGGTTGATGATCCCCAGCGTGCGATGCGCCCAGATGGTGATGCCCAACGGCACCTCAGTCCAGACATCCCAATATTGGGACGACGGCAGCAAGTTGAGCTTGATGTCGAAGCCGCCTGCCGCAGCGGTTTCCTTGAGTGACTGCGCCATTGCGGGTTCCGCGCGCGCCTGCTGCGTGGACAGCTCCACCGTCACGCCGTCCGGGTAACCGGCTTCCGCCAGCAACGCCTTGGCTCCCTCAGGATCGTATGGAGGGATGTCCTTCGGGCAATATTCGGGATGGACCGGTGCAAAGGCGGTGTCGTGACCGAGCACGCCTTCACCAAACCAGGCCAGGTCCAGCATCTTCTGACGGTCGATGCATTTCTTGAGGGCCTGACGCACCCGCACATCATCGAATGGAGTTCTGATCAACGCGCATCCGGATATAGAAGGTCTGAGCGGTGGGTGCGCTGTAAACGGCGATATTGGAGATCTCTTTGACCGCCTGCCACACGTCCGCACCGGGGTTATAAATGTTGTCCACCTGGCCGCTTTGAATTGCAGCGATTTGGGCCGCGGTGTCTTCACCCAGATCCACGAACACGAGCCGGTCGAGATAGGGCAAGGACTGGCCGTCTTCGCCCATGCGCCAGTAATCGTCGCGCCGCACGAAGGTGGCGCGCTCTGTTTCAACGTAATCTTCAAGCAGGAACGGCCCGGTCCCAATCGGCTGCCGGACCAAATCGCCTTCAAAAGTCTTGGGAACGATCATCGCCGGATAGTGGAACAAGTGCTCTGGCACGCCGATTTGGGGCGTGTCCAGGTACAGTTTCACCGTGTAATCATCCACTTTCTCGACATTGTTGGGCGAGAGATAGCTCATCAAGCCCAGCATAGAGGAACCGATTTCAGGATCGAGCCACTGTCCAAAGTTGAACAGGACATCGTCAGCAGTGAAGTCCGAGCCATCGTTGAACTTGATCCCCTGACGCAAGGTCAACGTCCATTCGTCAACTGTTTCGTTAGCCGCCCACTTTTCGAGCAACCAGGGTGACGTGATATTGTCCCAATCGGTGCGAGTCAGATATTCGCACACCTGGCGGAACTGGTTAACCGCTTCGATCCACGAGAACCGCGCCGGGTGATCGACGCGTTGGACACGGGTAGCGATCGTCATAGTACCACCACGCTTGATGGCTCTAGGAGCCAGCGCGGGAGCAGCAGCAACGGATGCTGCATCGCCCAAAAATGTCTGGGCACCAGCAACGGTCATACCCAACAGGGTCGCCATGCGCAGGAACTCGCGCCGCGTGACTTTCCCGTTGCGATACTGCTCTCTCAGTTCGGGGATATAGGGATGCGGAGTATTTTCTGGCTTTTTAAAAATATGCATGAGTAAATCCTCCTTAGAATCGTGTTTGCGCATGTTTTTTGGCATCGTGATATGCCACGCAAGCTGCACGACAATTGTGGATCAGTTAAGCCAGATTCACAAAATATCGCAAACGACGGCGGGTCTCGCGCCCCAATATCAATCCACCTTGCCGCGCAAACGCGGAATTTCTGGCACACCATCGCATGGCAGTGATTGTGCTACACCGGTTCAACCGGGCAAAATCCACACAATCACACAAACAGGTGATTTGTCCGGTTTTCTGATGTACAATCGCTTTTTCTGATTACTGTGTCCGACACCCGCCTGCTCGATTCAAAATTGAGGTTTATTCACGATGCAACAAATGCACCAAAACGCTCTTCTTTCTCCTCTGTTTCGCAAGTTATCCGACGATCAATTAGGACGCATTCACTCAGCCAGCCTGGAAATCCTGGAACGCACCGGCGTTTACCTGCACGACGATGAAGCCATCGCCCTGTTCAAACACGCCGGCATCATGCCCTCCGAAGATGGGCGGATCCGCATCCCCGCCTATCGCGTCGAGTGGGCGCTGAACCTGGCCCCCAAACGGATCACGCTGTGCGACCGTGAGGGCAATCGGGTAATGCCGTTGGAGGGACACAACGTTTTTTACGGTCCCGGCTCGGACTGCCCGAATGTCATCGATCTGGACAGCGGCGCGATGCGGCTCGCCACACTGCGCGATGTCACGGACGGCGTGCGCCTGTGCGACGCGCTGCCCAACATCGATTTCATCATGTCGTTCTGCCTGGCATCCGATGTCGATCAAACGCTGCTGGGCCAATACCAGATGCGCGAAATCCTCGCCAACAGCACCAAGCCCAGCATCTTCGTCACGACGGATTTTGTCAGCACCGTGGACGTGATCAAAATGGCCGAGATCATCGCGGGTGGCGCGGAAGCCTTGCGTCAAAAGCCGCTCACGGCCTGCTATGTCAACGTCACCGGCCCGCTGCGGCACAACCAGGAATCGTTGCAAAAACTGCTCTTCCTGTCCGGGAAGGGACTGCCGTTTACCTACGTGCCGGTGGTGCTGCGCGGCTTGAACGGCCCGGTTACGCAAGCCGGGGCAGTAGCGCTCGCCAACGCCGGGGAGCTGGCGGGCGTCGTGCTGTCGCAGCTCAAGCGCGAAGGCGCGCCGATCATCGTCAGCGGCGGCACGAACGACACCATCGACATGCGCACTCTGGTCGGTGCGTATGCCGCGCCAGAAAACCGCGTGCTGTTCATGGAGATGGCCCATTATTACAACATGCCCGCCTTCGGATTGGGCGGCGGGAGCGACTCCAAAGTGCCGGATGAACAGGCGGCGGCCGAGGCGGCTCTGACCTTGTTGGTCGAGACTTTGAGCGGCGCGAACCTGATTCACGATGTCGGCTATCTGGCGTCCGGCATGACCTCGTCACTGTCGCACCTGACGGTCTGCGACGAGATCATCGGCTGGATTAAACGCTTTACGCAGGGCGTCGAAGTCAGCGACGAGACGTTGGCACTCGATCTCATCGACGAGGTCGTCACCGAGCAATATCTGGCGACCCCCCACACCAATACGCGTTTTCGCCAGGACTGGTATCCCAAGCTGTTCGATCGCCAGAATATCGACGGTTGGAAAGCCAGCGGCGAGACACGTCTCGGTGAGCGTGCCGTCAAGAAGACACGGCAATTGCTCGCCAAACACCAACCGGCTCCTCTGCCGGAGGATATGCTGGCCGCGCTGAACGGCGTCATTGAGCAGGCCGCGCGGTAGGATCACTTCCGGCAACCGCCTGCATTCGGAAATTCTGGTGTAGAGACATACCCAAACGGCCATGTCTCTACACCCCCCAAAAACCACGTGCCGCCCACATTTGGGCGGATCTGTGACTGCATGGGATAATTTGCCAAAACGCTACAACGAATATTGATGTATCTTTAAATATGTATCTTGTCTATATAATCATACTTGGTGCATCACGCCATGGACCTTCCCAGTACTCTATTGACGATCGACCTCACCCATCGCACGGTGACCACTGCCTCGCTGCCCGAAGAGACCATCCGGCGCTTTCTCGGTGGTCGGGGATTGAATGCCTGGCTGATGAGCCAGCTCGCCTGCCCGGAAATCGACGCTTTTAGCCCGGACAACGTGCTGCTCATCAGCTGCGGTCTGGTGACGGGTACGGAATTCCCGTCCTCGTCGCGGATTCAAATCGCGGCCCGCTCACCTCAAACTAACCTGCTAGGGGCTTCCAATTTCGGCGGGAATTTAGGCGCGGCGCTACGCCAGTTCGGCTATCATGTCGTGCGCGTGTTCGGGCGCGCTGACCGGCCCGTGTATATCTGGATCGACGGCGACTCGGTCGAGATCCGCGACGCGACGCCCGCCTGGGGACTCCAAACCAAAGAGGTCGGAACGGCGCTGGGCATCGAAGATGATGCCTGGATCATGACCATCGGCACGGCGGGTGAAAATCTTGTCCGTTACGCCTCGATACTCACCAACGACGGCCATGCGGGCGGGCGCACCGGGATGGGCGCGGTAATGGGCTCCAAGCTGCTGAAGGCCGTGGCCGTCGCACGTACCACGCGCACGCGCAGCGAACGCAAAACCACAGTCACCTCTCTGGCGCGGGAATATGCGCTGAATATCCGCCAATCGGAACGCTACGAGTTGTACGCCATGTACGGCAATTCGGCCTATCTCAATTGGACCAACGATCTCGGCCTGCTGGGGACGCGCAACTTTCAGACCGGGCAAATCGACGACCCGGAGCGCATAAACGGGACGCACTTTGCCCCCTATGTCACCCGCCACAAAACCTGCCACCGCTGTCCCGTACACTGCCGCGCCGAATTTCGCATCGATCACGGGCGGTACGCACAATTGGTGGGCGAAAGGCCCGACATCGAGCCACTAATGGCCTTCGGCCCGCGCATCGGCTCGTATGATCTCGAAGCCGTGTTGGCCCTGTACAACCTGACTAATGAACTCGGGCTGGACACGATCTCGACCGGCGGGGTCATCGCCTTTGCCATGGACTTATTCGAGCGCGGAATCCTCACGTTGGAAGATACCGGTGGGCTGTCATTGACCTGGGGTAACATCGAAGCTGCGACCGCGCTCACGCACCAGATCGCGCGGCGCGAAGGGCTGGGCAGCATCATGGCCGAAGGTGTGCGTGGCGCGGCACAAGAAATCGGCAGAGGATCAGAGCAGTACGCCTATCACAGCAAGGGCCTGGAATTGCCCGGCTACGAACCACGCAGCGCGCAAGGCACGGCGCTGGCCATGGCCATTTCCAATCGCGGCGCGGATTACGCGAGCGTGTACCCGTCCCTGGAATTCTTCTGGACTCCGGAACAGGCGCGCCAAGTGCTCGGCACCGAAAAAGCGATCGATCCGCTGACGCCTGAAGGCAAAGGGCTGATGGTGCGTTACTCCTATCTTGTGTCAGCCGTTTTGGATGCGCTGGGGATCTGCAAAGTCCCCGTACTGTCCGTGCTGGGGGACTTCAGCCTGGAACCAGAAGCCGCCCTGGTTTCGGCGCTCACCGGCTGGGACCTCACACCGGAGCAGTTGTTCGCGGTCGGACACCGGATCATCACGACCGAGCGCCTGCTCAATATCTCCTATGGGATGACGCATCACGACGATGTGTTGCCCGACTTTTTCCTGAAAGTCTCCGATCGATTCAGGCCCAGCCAAAGGCAAAACCGTCGCCCTGTCAGACATGGTGCGCGACTATTACGCGGCCATGGGCTGGGACAGCGAAGGCAATCCGCCGGGCGATTTCGATCTCTAGACGCAAGCCGTCTGATCCCCTCAACGGACATCCTCGCTCGCCTGAGCACTGGCAGCGAGTGATACCCGCTGCCTCTTTATTCTATTGTTGCGCCCGGACCTATGCCTCACGAGGATCAGCCCATACGCGCTTCTTCTTGGGAGATGAAACCCCCATTATGCGACAATACTAACACCTCGATCCTTGAAAGGAATTTCTGACAATGAAACGAATGGGGTTAGTGTCGCTCGTCGTTGCGGTTGTCCTGCTGGGTGTGGGAGTGATTTACGCTCAAGACAACACGTATCCGCTTACGTTTCAATACGACAATTCTTCGGACGATTATTACGCGGTGGCGGAAATCGCCGCGAGCGCCGGTGATACGCTGCAAGTGACAATGCAAGGCGGCTCCGACGTGTATTATTTCGTATATACCGATGAAGAAGACCTGTACGAAGGCGAAAGCTTAGCGGGTTTTGTGGTCCCCAATACGGAGACGATAACCCTTGAGGTGTCCTCGGTGGAAGACGCCAACGGCCAGGTGACCGTGATTCACAGCGGCGGCAACGCCGCGCCAGCGCAGCCAGCCGCCAACACCGGCAATCAAGGCATGAACAACGCCTCGGGCAGTTTCGCCGAAGCGGCCTGCCCGTTTGACGTGCCGCCGGAAGTCGATGTGACGTGTGGCACCCTGACCGTGCCCGAAAACCGCCAGGCCAGCAGCGGCACGACGATCGATCTCATGGTAGCCATCATCCCGGCCCGGGCCGCCAATCCACTGCCGGACCCGATCTTTTATCTTGAAGGTGGGCCGGGCGGCAGCGCCATAGCCGGTATCGACAGTTGGTACAACTCCCCTTACCGCGACCAGCGTGATATTATCCTTTTGGATCAGCGCGGCACCGGCTTCAGCGAGCCATCACTGAACTGCCCCGAAATGGACGACAGCGAGGATATCTCCGCCGTTGAAGCGTGCCGCGACCGCCTGCTGGCGGACGGAGTTGATCTGACCGCGTATAACAGCCGCGAGAATGCCGCCGATGTGGATGCGCTGCGGCAGGCGTTGGGCTATGACCAGGTGAATCTATACAGCATCAGCTACGGTACTCGCCTGGCCCTGACCGTCATGCGCGATTATCCGGCCGGACTTCGCTCGGTGGTGTTGGACAGCGTGTACCCGCCGAACGTCGACTCGGACTACAGCGTCACGGCCGATACCTACGCGCTCATCAACAGCATGTTTGAGAACTGCGCCGCCCAACCCACCTGTGCCCAGGCCTTCCCGAATCTTGAGCAGCGCTTCTATGACGCGCTCGACCAATTGGACGCTAACCCGCCGACAGTAACTGACCCCGAATCCGGCGAGCAGTACGATCTCTTTGCCGTGGATGTCGTGGGAAATCTGGAAACGCAGCTCCAACGCACCGATCTCGTGACCGCCATCCCGGCCTCGCTGGATGCCCTGGCTTCCGGTGATTACGACGGCTA
Organism: uncultured Chloroflexia bacterium; assembly: GCA_963826505.1. Lineage (GTDB taxonomy): Bacteria > Chloroflexota > Anaerolineae > Aggregatilineales > Aggregatilineaceae > CAWGXG01. The sequence goes on along the minus strand of CAWGXG010000006.1, from coordinate 296,536 downwards.
TCTCGATCTGGCGCAGAACGGTTCGGGAACCGGATCGGGAGACGCCGTTGGGCTGGCACAGGAACTGGCCGCAGAACTCTATCCCGAGGAAGTCACTCAGATCAACCAGTTGGCCGCCCAGGGCGATTCCGGCGGGATCATCGCCGTGCTGAACGACGCACTCGATCTCTCGCCGCAAGAGGCGCAGCAGGCCGCCCAGGGCTTTATCGAGCTTGCCAGCGGCGGCGGCATGGAAAGCCCGGTATCGCAGGTCGATCCGCCTGATGTCGATGACGACAGCGAAGGCATGAACATGAGCGTGCAGTGCAACGAAGAATTATCGTTCATGACGCTCGATCAGGCTGAGGCCGATGCCAACGCATCCGGTGCGCCGGAGGTCGTGATTGACGCCGTGTTTGGCGTGGCCCGCAACGAGTTTGAACAATGTACGGTGTGGCCTTCCGGGACCGCGGCCCCCGTCGAGAATCAGGCAGTAGTGAGCAGTGTTCCCACGCTGGTGCTGGCCGCCCAGTACGACACGGCGACCCCCTCCTATTGGTCCGATCTCGCGGCCCAATCACTGTCGAACAGCTTTCTATTTCACTTCCCGATGGTTGGACACGGCGTGATTGACGGCGGGAACTGCCCGGTCAGCATTGGGCTGGCATTCCTCAGCAACCCATTCGCCGCGCCGGACGGCAGCTGCATCGCGAGCATGAACACCCAATTCTACGTTCCGTAGCATGACAGCCAACGGGGACACCGCAGCGGCATCCCCGTATATGTCTATCTCAATCATCCCGCTGTGCTCGCCATCATCACTGGTGAGCCAGCGGGATCTGCGTCATCGAGGGACCGTTCGTTACTGGCCCAGCGCCAAACCGTTACGGCGCGGATCGGCGGCTCCGTAGAGCATCCCATCATCACCCACGACGACAGCCTGTACCGAGCCGGTGTTGCCACCGCCCACGCTGAAACCGCGCGCTTGGAGTCCAGCCTGTAACCCAGGCGTGAGCAGAGCATCATCCAGCCCAATGCCACCATTACGTGCTACGATGCGCGGCGCGTTGACGGCGGCCTGAATGTCCATCCCATAATCGAGCACATCGACAACCACGTTGAACACATAGGCAATGATACGGCTGCCGCCCGGCGAACCCACCGCCATGAACGGCTGGCCATCCTTGAGCACCAGGGTTGGATTCATGCTGCTGCGCGGACGCTTGCCACCCACCGTTGTGGCATCGTCTCCCAGCGCCGTTTTGCGGGGCATACGGTCACCGGTCGGCGCATTGGCAATCGGATTGCCGTTGGCGTCCTGGTATTCGAACGAGAAATCAGTCATCTCGTTGTTGAGCAGGAAACCGCGTCCTGGCACCACCAGCCCTGATCCGAAGAACTGTTCGATGGTAGTTGTGATCGCCACCATGTTGCGGTCTTTGTCCACGATGGAGAAGTGGGTCGTCGATATATTCTCGGTGTCCGCCGACTCCAGGCCGTAGACGTAGGGCGATGCGTTGGACATCTCGATCACGGGCGGCTCACCGGCAGAAACCGGAGTAGATACCGCCGCGTTAGGCTGAATCAGAGCGCGGCGATCACGGGCGTAGCCCTTATCGAGCAACCCGTCCACGTTCACATCGACGAAATCAGCATCCGCCATGTACTGATTGCGGTCGGCAAAAGCCACATTTTGGACGTTAGCCATCGTACTGATCATATCGAGGCTGTCAAAGGGCATCGACGCCATATCGAAGCCTTCCAACAAGTTGAGCATCAGCATCAGCGTAGTGCCGCCGCTGGTGGGCATGTTCATGCCGTAGACATCATAGCCACGATAATTCGTGGTTACTGGCTGGCGTTTGACGGCGATGTAATTTTCGAGATCGCTCAGCGCCATCACGCCAGGGTTGACCGTCGCGGAAGTCACAGTATCCACGATGTCGGCCCCGACTTCGCCACCATACAGTACGCCGATCCCCTGATCGCCGATCAGTTCCAGCGTATCAGCCAGGTCGGGATTCTTGATGACAGTACCCTCTGGCCAGGGGTTACCGTCCGGGTCGAGATAGATCGCGGCGGTGGCCGGGAACTGTGAGATCCGTTCGGCATTGCCTGCAATCTGGTCAGCAAAATAGGAATCGATCGTATACCCGTTGCGGGCCAAAAGAACCGCAGGCTTGACCGCGTCCGCCAGGCTGATCGTGCCATATTCGTCCAAGACGCGTGCAATTGCGGCCAAAGTCCCCGGTACACCGACCGAGTTGCCGCCGGTGAAGGCATCGACAAACGACAAAGGTTTGCCATCTGGCCCCATGAATACGTCTTCGGTATAGGCGGCGGGCGCTTCTTCGCGTCCGTCGACAGCCACCACTTCACCACTCTTGGCGTCGTAGATCATGATGAAGCAGCCGCCGCCAATGCCGCTGGCGTAGGGCTCGGTCACGTTCAGCACGAACTGGACCACTGCCATTGCGTCAAAGGCGTTGCCGCCTTGCCGCAGCGTCTCGATCCCAGCCAGTGTCGCATAACGGTTTGATGTGGCAACCACCCCGTTCGGGGAAGTGACCGGCCCCAATTGGCCTGAAATCTTGGGCGTGTGTGGCCGCGGGCGCATACAGCACCGGGACCATGCTGGCGACGACCAACACAATCGCCAAAACGGCGGTCATTCCTTTCTTCATGTCATGCCTCCTTGCATAAACCAATGGAAACTTACAACTAGAGTACGGGAAGTAATCTCCATAATTGCATATTATGAAGATAATTTCAATTTGGTGAACAACGTCACAAGCAGACACGGAAATGCGCAGCCTTTGGGCACGCGATGGACGGGCTGAAAACCAAAACGTCAGGGTCAGGCGAAGGCACGTATCATCCTCCCAAGCCTGACCCTGGCGGCGTAGTTTTGGACGGTGGAAGTGGCTAATTCATGACCACTCCTTGCAGCGTAACACCCTGCCCCGACGTATAATCGTAGGATAGGATATCCAAGCCACCCGGCATGAAGTTGAAGTCGAAACGCTGCAGGAACGAATTGTTTTTCTCCAGCAGGTACACGCGGAACAGGCTGTCACCCATCCACTGGCCCTTCAGGCCGATGGTGCCAATCCGGCTGTCGGACACGCGGTATACGCCATCCAGACCGATCGGGGCCGACCATGTCTCCCCATCGGTGAAACCGACCGTCCAGACGGCTTCGGCACTGTCGTCAAATTCGAGCGTGATCCAGTACACGCCCATCGCGTCGGCCAGACCGTTGTATGCCAGAAAGCGCGAGTACTGCTTGCTGCTCAGGAACAGATTCCACGCGGACATGCCAAGCTCCTGGCCCGAGATCGCCACGGCACCCTCGGGCAACGCCGGTACGGGCTGTGGAGCCGGTGAATGCACCGCCTGGGCAACCGCTTCCAGCGCCTGCACGCCTTCAGGATTTTCTGGCAGGGGTTGATCAGACGTAGACAGCATTGCGGTGGCGAAGAACATCGGATAGGCCTGAAGCCCCACCCGAATATTGTCCGTCATCGAGCTTGTGACCACGACCACCATGTTCTGGTCGGGCAGAACCATGATATATTTGCCACCAAATCCCAGCGCGAACGCCAGGTTGATGTTGTCCACGCGCCACCACAGGTAGCCATAGGTCGTAGGATAGCCCCACGGCGTCTCGATCTGGGTACCCAGCGACTCGCGCGCATAGTCGGCCGGGATAATCTGCTGGCCGTCCCACTCCCCTTCGTTGAGATACAGATACCCGAATTTCGCCATATCGCGCGGCGTGAGCTTGAGATCGCTGTACCCCAGCGTGACACCGGTTGGGCTGCTGGTCCACGAGTAGTTGGTGATACCCAGCGGAGCAAACAATTTCTCAGCCGCATAATCCAGAGCCGACATGCCCGTCAGTTCTGTGATGATCCCCGACAGAATGTGCACGGCGGCGTTGCAGTAGTACCACTGCGAGCCCGGATCGTTGGCAATCGGCAGATCGAGGGCAAACTGGAGCCAGTCTTCGGAATTCTCCATAAGGTCTGACGTGCCCAACTCCCAGCCACTGACTTCCATATCGTTACACGCAATCCCAGACCCCATCGTCAGCAAATCGCGCACCGTGACCGCCTGCTTTTTGGCGTCGATGTTGGCGATGGTTTTGTCCGAAAAGAAGTCGAACGCCGGCTGATCAATACTGTCCAGCAGACCTTCTTGGAGCATAACGCCTACCAGGGCGCTGGTCACGCTTTTGCTGACCGAGGCCATCTGGCGGATGTCGTCCGGCTGCGTGAGCGGCCCATACGCCTCGGCCACAATGGTGCCGTTCCTCACGATGACCATGCTGTCGATATGAAAATGCTCTTGGGTCCACGTCTGCATATATGCAGTCAATTCTTCGGAACTCATGCCCTGGGCCTCTGGTGTGGACGTGAGCCACTCCGCCGTCGGCCAGACGACTGCAGCGTCTTGACTGCGCGCGGCAGGCGCGAACACCAGGCCCTGGCCCACCAGGGCTGCGATCACAACCACAAAAACGATGCGTTTCGCCATGCGACTTTCTCCTTCTATCTCGTAAGTTGACAGATGGTTGTCAACGGGAGTCAGTGGAATGAGGACTTGCATTGATTTCATTGTAGGAGGTCGGACCGTGTGCAGGGAGGGGGGGAAACCGATAGTTTCATGCGTGGGAGGCGGATTTCTATGGTCAAACCTGTGGCTTACCCTATATTCACTGAATCAAAAAGCGCCCAGGGCGTATGTTGCCCGGAGCGCAATATTCAACTCAACGTTATGCGAGCGAACTACCCGTTCGCGCGTTTTACCTGGCTGGCCTGCGGGCCTTTTTGCCCCTGAGTGACCACGAATGTGACATGTTCACCTTCGGAAAGCTCGCGGTAACCGTCGCCCAGGATTTCACTGTGATGCACGAACACGTCCGGTGCACCTTCACGCTCGATGAATCCGAAGCCCTTCTGCGCGTTGAACCACTTCACGATTCCTGTTGTACGTTCTTCAGACATTTGGAGATTTTCCTTCCCACTAGAGTTGGTTTGGTGTCGTGGGACCGGAGTTGCTTGGGGGAGAAAAAAACTCAGCGCGTAAGTCTGTGCGCTGAGGATTGATTTCCTGTTCTGCGAACAACCTTTTCCACTACGTCCATGATCATACACCATTTATTTTAAATCGTCCAGTTTATCTTTGTGTTAATTCCTCCCGCGTAATTGCTTGACTTTCGATTTGTTGTCTTGTATGCTGAATGAGAACGGTCTCATTCTAGGAGTTTAGCTTGACACGCCGTCCAACGATCATCGATGTAGCGCGTTTGGCCAATGTCTCGAAAGCCACCGTCGCGCGTGTGGTCAACGGCCAGCACGATATGGTGCGTGATGTCACTCGCGAGCGCGTGCTTGATGCGATTCACCAACTTGGGTACGAGCGCAACGCGGTCGCAGGCAGTCTGCGCAGCGACCGCACGATGACCGTAGCGCTCTGCATTCCCGACATCACGAACCCGTTTTGGCCCGAGGTCGCGCGCGGGGTCCAGGATACGATTGAGGCAGGCGGTTATACCGTCGTCACGGTCAATAGCGATTGGGACGTGGACCGCGAACGCAACTATCTCAAACTGGTGCGGCGGCACCGTTTTGATGGCGTGATCATCAACCCGACGGGCGTCTCCAACGAGGAATTAACGGCGCTGGCGGTGCCGGTGGTAGTGTTGGGCAGCGGTGACAACTATCCGGACTGCGACTCGGTGGGAAGTGACACCGAAAGCGGCGCGTGGGAGGCCCTGGAATATCTTTACGGGCTAGGCCACCGGCGGATCGGGTTGATTGCGGGCCTGTCGGCGCGGCGCAAATTCCAGACGCGCCAGCATACGTTCATCCAATTTCACGCGCGGCGCCACCTGCCGTTGGATGAAACACTGATTGTCGGAAGTGAATTCTCTGATCGGGCCGGTTATGAGGCGATGTGCCAGCTCTTAAGGCTGGAACGCCCCCCCACCGCCACGCTCGCGGCCAATGATATTCTGGCGATCGGGGCGCTCAAAGCGACACAAGCACTGAGCTGTCGTGTGCCCGAAGACATGTCGATTGTGGGCATCGACGATATTTACCCGGCGGCGACCACGTCACCGGCTCTGACGACCGTAACCAAACCTAAATATGATATTGGAGTCCGGGCGGCGCAATTCTTGTTGGCACGTATGACCGAGGATCGGCCCCCTGAGGTACAGCAGGTCAAACTGGCTTGCGCGCTGACTGTACGCAACTCCAGCGCCGCGCCGCGCGGCTGATGTTGGCGATCTTTTTTTATTCGTAATGAGAACGTTCTCATTTCGTGAAAACGGATTTTACGATGACTTCTTCAACTCTTCTTTCCTCTTTGGCCGACCGTGCCGTAGGCTGTTTGCTGGGGCTGGCCGTGGGCGACGCCTTCGGCGATATCGGCCGCGATCAAAGCTACCGGCAGCGCTACGGCATCGTCACCAATCTCTATGATGGTGCCAAGAGCACCGACGATACCGAATTCGCGCTCCTCACCGCGCAAACCCTGATCGACTGTGGCGGCAACCTCACTTCCGAGCATCTCGTCGCGTCGTGGCGCAAATACATCATCGACCAGGGCGGCGTCTTCGCGCGCGGCGGCAAGCCGCTGTACGGAGCCGTGGCGAATCTGGAACGCGGCGCCACTCCCCCACTCTCCGGTGTCGATAACGTGCACAACGATGATGACGGCGCGGTGATGCGTATCGCGCCGGTCGGCATCATGTGCGCCGGGAATCCCCAGCGGGCTGCGGAGCTGGCGCGCATCGAGGCGGAGATCAGTCACGCGCGGGATGGCGTTTGGGGGGCGCAGGCCGTGGCGACCAGCGTCGCGATGGCGATGGTCGGCGCATCCGTCGATGACATTGTGCGGATTGGCCAGGCGCAGATTCCCGATGATAGCTGGCTGGGCCGCACGATGGCCAAAGCAATGGCGCTGTGTGACACGGCGACCAGCATCGAAGACGTGTGGGAAGACCTGCACACCCAGTTTTGGACCCCCGTGCATTCCGCCTGCGCGGAAGCCCTGCCGCAAGCCTACAGCATCTTCAAGCTGACGCGCGGCGATTTCCGTCAAGGGGTGTTTTGGGCGGGCAACTTTGGCCGGGACGCCGATACGATCTGCGCGGTCGTGGGGGCGCTGTCGGGCGCGATGCACGGCGAGAGCGTGATTCCTCCCGCCTGGATCGAGAAAGTGCGCCAACCGGCGGGCGTATGTCTCAAGTTCGCGGCCAGCGTGGATCTGCGCGATCAGGCGTTGCAGTTGGCCGGGCTCATAACGTAATGGTGGGATCGACATGCGATTTTGCATGGATAAGAAGAAAGACGGAACGTTCTATTTTCTATTTTTTCGGAGGCAACATCATGAAACTCTCAGTGAGCGGCAGGCGGATCATCCCCGTATGCCTGGTCATCGTCCTGATGATCACCGGCATCGGCCTGCGCGGGGTGGCGGCGCAAGATACCGTCACTATCGAATGGTGGAGCGTGAGCAGCGAGGAATATTCCGAAGATGTTCAGCAAGCCCTGGTTGACGCCTTCGAGGCGGAACACCCCAACATCAAGGTCAACCTGACCATCTTGCCCGAAAGCGGCTTCACCGACAAGATGACGACCACCCTCGGCGCGGGCAATGGCGCGCCCGATGTCGCGTTCTTCTGGGATACCAACTGGTATCCGCAGGCGCTCGATCTGACACCTTACATCGAAGCCGATCCCAATCTTGGGCCAGAAACCTACTTCGAAGGCTTCTGGAACACCCGCTCCGTGTGGCAGGACGAAATCGTCGGCCTGCCGCTGGGTGTGGGCGCCAACTTCGTCATGTACAATAAAGACGTATTCGACGCGGCGGGTGTAGACTATCCCAGCCCTGACTGGACCACCGACGACTTCAACCGGATTGCGTTGGAAGTTGCCAATCCCGACAAGCATGCTTGGGGCGGCGATCGTCCGCGTGACGCCTGGCGCGCCATCTGGAACAACTACGGTGCGTTCCTCTATAGCGATGACAGCATGACCGTCGATGGCTATCTCAACTCGCCGGCGAGCATCGCCGCCTATACCTGGCTGTGGGATCTGGTCAACAGCGGCGCCACGCCTACCCCGGCCGATATCGAAATCCTGGGCACGGAAGGCACCGGCCCAATTGACCTGTTCATGGCCGGTCGTCTGGCTATGGCCACCTTGAACCAGGGTCACATGCTCAACGCGATCGATGCTGGGGTCAACTTCGGCATCGTGCCGGAGCCGCAGGTCCCCGGCAACGAGCGTTATGTGAATGCGTGGTCGCTCACGGCCTCGATCTGGGCGGGCACCAAGCACCCCGATGAAGCCTACACCTTCTTGAGCTACTGGGTTGGGCCGGAAGGCCAGCGTTTCCTGATGGAAAACGGCAACCTGTTCCCGTCGATCCCGGATGTCCTGGCAGACTACAAACACGCCGATGCCGACTACGCGCAGGCCTTCTTCCATGTGTTGGAGCTCAAGCAAGTGGCTGAGTGGAAGAATGAGCATCCGTGCTTTGGCACCGTGAATCGCGCCGTCACCGACGTGTGGGATTTGATCAACCTGGGCGAAATCGGACGGGATCAAATCGAAAAGACCCTCAACGATTACGTGGATGATGCGCAGGCCGCGCTGGACGAATGCCGTCCGCGTCTGGGTGGTTAGTTTTCACCCTGTTCAAGAACGTCAACGTGCGGAGGCCTTGCGGGGCCTCCGCAGTTTTAAGGAGACGCTATGATCGCAACGTGGCGCAACATGAGTCCCCTGGCGCGGCGCGAAGCGTTAGAAGGTTACCTGGCGCTGCTGCCCTGGGCCATAGGCTTTATCGGGTTCACGATCCTGCCGGTAGCCATTTCCCTCTACCTCAGCTTTACGGAATGGAATATCGTCACCTCCCCCAAATGGATCGGGCTGGACAACTACGAGCGCATGTTCACGCGCGACCCGTTGTTCAGGCAATCACTGAAGGTGACCGGCGAATTCGTGCTGATCTCGCTGCCCCTCAAGCTGATCCTGGGGCTGGCTTTGGCGCTCCTGCTGAACCTGAAAGTGGCCGGGATGAACTTCTACCGCACGATCTTTTATATCCCGGCGGTCATCTCCGGCGTGGCCGTATCGCTGATGTGGATGTGGCTGCTGCAGCCCGATACCGGCATTATCAACACGCTGCTGGATCAGGTGGGGATCAAGGGGCCAAACTGGTTTTGGGACCCGGGCTGGGCGCTGCCGTCAGTCGCCATGATGAGCGTCTGGAAGGTCGGCGGCAGTGCCATCATCTACCTGGCCGGGCTGCAAAATATCCCGCAGCACCTCTACGAAGCCGCCATGATCGACGGCGCGGGGCGCGTATCGCAGTTCCGACGCATCACCCTGCCCTTGCTGACTCCGACCATCTTCTTCCAGATCGTGATCGAGATGATCGATTCGTTCAAGGTGTTCACCGAGGCATTTGTCATCACGCAGGGTGGACCGCTTAAGGCCACGTTTTTCTACCTGCTCTATTTTTATCAAGAAGCCTTCGAGAATTTTAACATGGGCTATGCGTCAGCCTTGGCGTTGGTCCTCACGGCCATCATCCTGATCAGCACAATTTTCGTCAACTATACGTCGAAACGGTGGGTGTTCTATGAGTCAGAATAGCTTGGCCGCACCCCGCCCTCAATGGGCAGACACCTGGCGTCCCGTTACGCGGAAAATAGCGGGTCATGCACTGACCTACCTGGTCATGACCGCGCTGGCGCTGATATTCATGATTCCACTATTGTGGATGCTGTCCACGTCCCTCAAAAGCCGCTGGGACATCTTCGTCTGGCCGCCGACGTGGATACCCACGTCGCTCCATTGGGAGAATTACCAGTCGGCGTTCGAAAAATATCCCCTGGCGCGGTTCATGGGCAATTCCGCCTTTCTCGTGATCATGAATATCATCGGCGAAACGACCTCTGTGCCAATCATCGCCTACGGTTTCGCGCGCCTGCGCTTCCCGTATAAGAAGACCCTATTTATGCTGATGCTGAGCACGATGATGGTCCCCGGCCACATCAAGCTGATCCCGCTCTACAATATCTTCAGCCGCCTGAACATGATCGACACCTACTGGCCGTTGATTTTGCCATCCTTCTTTGGGAATCCGTTCTTCATCTTCCTGATGGTGCAGTATATTCGCACCATCCCACGCGATCTCGATGAGGCGGCGCGCATCGACGGGGCCAGTACCTGGGGGATTCTGTACCGCATCATCCTGCCGCTGTGCCGCCCACCAATGACCGTGATCGTGGTGTTCACGTTCTTGTGGACCTGGAACGACTTCTTGCAGCCGCTGATTTATCTCAACGATTTCAACAAGTATCCGATCTCTATCGGGCTGGCCTTCTTCCGAGGGCGCTACAGCACGGAATGGAACCTGTTCATGGCGGCCACATTGGTATCGATTTTGCCCATCCTGATCATCTATTTCTTTGCCCAGAAGCATTTGATAGGCGGCATTTCGTCGATCGGACTCAAGGGGTAAGCATGAACGACCTGCAACGCCGGGCGCGCGGCAGTTTGCTAGGCGCGGCGATCGGGGATGCGCTGGGTGCGCCATGCGAAGGCATGACGGCCCAGGCCATCCGCGACACGTTCGGCGTCATCACCGATTTTGTCAGCGCGGAGTTGATCGGGACCGATGACACCGACTTCACGCTGTTCAACGCCTATATCCTGCTCACGTATGGCACAACCGTGACGCCGGAACAGGTCGAGACGGAATGGCGCGACAAGCTGCTCGGCGGGCGCTACGATTACCGGCCCGGCGGCTTCAGTGACGTGATCTCCACGCGCAACCTGCAAGCCGGACTGCACGCGCCGCAGTCGGGCGCGTTCAATCACCAGATGTGGAGCGATGGCGTGGCCATGGCGATCAGCGCGGCGGGCATCATCAGCCCCGGCGATCCGGCCCAGGCGGCGCGGCTGGCAGCAGTATTGGGCAGCGTCTCCAACGCCCGCGACGGCATTTACACCGCGCAGGCGGTCGCGGCGGCGATCAGCGTGGCGATGGTGGGGGCCTCCCCGTCGGAGATGATAGGCGCCGCACTGACTCATGTGCCCCCCGATTCGTGGACGTACCGGGCGCTGCTGCGCGCGCAGGACATTGGCCGCCGGGCGCTTGATCTAGACGCGGCCCTCGACGCGATCACCGGCGAGATTGTCGTGTCCTACTGGCATTGGGCCGATCTGGCAACGGAAGCTGTGCCCGCTGCGCTGGCGGTCTTCCTGGCGACAGGCGGTAATTTCCGCGCCGCAGTGCCCGCCGGTGTGCGACTGGGACGCGACGCGGACACTATCGGCGCGATCGTCGGCAGTCTGGCCGGGGCCTACGGCGGCGAAGACGCGATCCCGCCGGCGTGGCGCGCGCGGGTGCAGGCATCGACCGGGAAATGCATCGGCTTTATCGCCGGACGCGCGATTACGGATATCGCGGATCAACTGGTAGCCGAGGCGATGCGACATGCTTGACCGATTCCTGGGCGCGATGTTCGGGCTGGCATATGGCGATGCAATCGGATTTCCAGCCCTGTTCAACCGATTTCAGGCCCTCCCCGCGCGGCGGCATGCCTACGTGTGGCGCACCAACCAGCAGCACAGCGCGCAGAATATCGCGCGCCTGACGCTACCCTTCACGCATCGCCTCGCCGCAGAGACGCTGGAGCCGTCGCCCACGGATGACACCGAATGGGCGCTGTTGACACTGCGCGCGCTGTTGAACGCCGATCGAGAGCCGACCCAGGACACATTTTTGCAGCCCTGGCAGATGGAAGTCATCCCCCACGCGGACGCGGTCAAAAGCAGTTTTTCGGAGCGCGCCGCGATCGAAAACCTCAAACGCGGCCTGCTGCCGCCAGCCACCGGCAACGACAACCCGCTGCATTACGAAGACAACGCCGCCGCGCGGGCCGTTCCGATCGGTCTGTACGGCGCAGGCGATCCTGATCGGGCAGCGGCCTGGGCGCAGCTCGACGCGCAGATCACGCAGGCCGAAGATGGCATCTATGCCGCGCGGGCCATGGCGGCTGCCATCGCTGTCCTGGCGAGCGGCGGAGCGATCCCGGACGCCGTCACGCGTGCGCGGCGGGAGTTTCCGCCAGAGACGTGGATCGCCCATAACGACGCGGTAGCGCGCGCGTGTCTGGTCGAAACCACTACGCTCGACGATCTGATCGTGCTGCTGGCCCTGCGCGTGATTAACACCGTGTACTCGTTCGGATCGCTGGCTCCGGAGACGATCCCCGCGGCGCTGGCCATCGTCGAGCGCTGCGACGGCGATCTCACGCAGGGTGTTTTGCAGGCTAACACGCTGGCGAAAGCGGCGGACTCGCTGCCCGCGCTGGTCGGCGCGCTGTGCGGCGCGCATCAGGGCATCGGCGTTATCGGGACACTCTGGCGCAAACAGTTGGCGACCATACGCGGCGTTTGCCTGCCCTTCCTGGCAGGCGCTAACCTGGAAGACCTGACGCGGCAGTTATACGATAAGGTGATCTCAACATGACCATCCCTCACGATTACGATGAGCGCGTCTACGCGGGCTGGCTGGGAAATGCATCGGCGTGCAGTTTGGCGCGCCGATCGAAGGCTGGACCTATGAGGAAATCCGCGACAACATCGGAGAGCTGACCGGCTATCTCAATGAAGCGCCGGGCAAGCTGTTCAAACCTGACGACGACACCTCTTTCCCCATGGTGCTGATCCGCGCGTTGCAAGATTACGGTTCGTCACCGACGGCCCAGCAGTTGAGCGACACACGTCTGAACTACCTGGGTGACGGACATGGCACGCTGTGGTGGGGCGGCTATGGGGCCTCCTCCGAGCACACGGCCTACGTCAACGCGGCCAACGGCATCCCCGCGCCGCTGTGTGGATCGGGCGCGTTGAATGGCTGGACGCTGGCCGAGCAGATCGGCGGGCAGATCTTCAGCGATATTTGGGAACTCGTCGCGCCCAACCAGCCGGTACTCGCCGCTGATCTGGCCGAGCGCGCGTCAAGCATTTCGCACGACGGCAACGGGCTGTACGGCGCGCGCTTCCTGGCGGGTATGATCAGCCATGCCTTCAGCGAGCGCGATCCGTTCAAGCTGATCGACCTGGGGCTGTCGCTCATTCCGCCCGACAGCGAATATGCGCGCGTGGTACGCGCCACGCTGGACTATTACCACCAGGAACCGACGGACTGGCGCGCCGGCTTCGCGCTGCTGAAAGCCAACTTTGGCTATGATCGCTATCCGGGCGCGGTGCATATCATCCCCAACACGGGCGTGATCGTCCTGGCGCTGGCCTACGGCGGCGGAGATTTCTCGCGCACGCTCCAGATCGCGAATATGTGCGGCTGGGACACGGACTGCAACGTCGGCAATGTGGGCGCCGTGCTGGGCGTGGCGAATGGGTTGAACGGTATCGATTGGATCTGGCGCGCACCGGCCAACGATCTGCTGATCACGGCCAGCATCATCGGCGCGCGCAACATTCTCACCCTTCCGCAGTGTGCCGACTTATTTTGCCGGTTGGGCCGCCAGATCGCCGGGCAAGACAGCCCGCCGCGCCCGCGCTATCACTTCGCGTACCCCGGCTCGATCAGCAACTTTGCGACGCATGGCGATCGCGGACGCGTGATCGAGCTGCGCAATGCGGAGGCAGGGGGTCAGCGCGTGCTGCAAGCCAGCCTGCGAAAGTTGCAGCGCAAGGGCGAGACTAAGATCTACACGCGCACCTACTACCGCCCGTCCGAGCTCAGCAGCAACTATTACGAGGCGACGTTCTCCCCGCTAGTCTATCCCGGTCAGACGGTGACGGCGCGCATCTACCTGCCCACGGACGCCCCCGAGTCGGTGCGCGCGGCGGTGTATGTCTATGATGACAATCACGCCGCAACGCATCAGCCCACCGCTGAAGAACTTGCACCCGGCGCATGGCACACGCTCACCTACACCGTTCCGCCGCTGGCCAACGCCTGCCTGTCCGAGGTGGGCATCCTGGTGCGGAATCTGTCGCGCTCGGTCTGGACCACCGGCGCGATCTATATTGGCTCCCTGGATTGGTCAGGTACGCCGGATTTCAGCACGGATTTCCGGCACGAGCGCGCCGAAAGCGGCGGGATCAGCCAGTGGACGCGGCTGCGCGGCTTCTGGCGTTTGGAGAACGGCGCCTATCACGGCAGCGGCGTGGGCGAGAACGAAACCTATTCGGGCGATCCCGCCTGGGGCGATGTCGCGCTCGACGTGACGCTGGTTCCCCTGGTGGGCGATCACCACTGCATCAACGCGCGTGTGCAGGGCGCGCTGCGCTCATACGCGCTGGGATTGGCTCCCGACCATAAGCTGATCCTCTACAAGAAAGATCGAGCGTATCAGATCGTGGCGGCGGCGGACTTCGCCTGGACGCACGGACAGCACTATCGCCTGACGATCAGCGCGCACGGCGATGAGCTCAGCGCAACCGCGCACGGCGACGACGGCGTGACGCAGTCGCTGGTGTGGCGCGATGAGGCAACTCCTTACCTCACCGGGCAGATCGGGCTGTCGACGTGGGGCGGCGGACATACCCGTTACGAGTCGGTGCGTGTGCATCCGGTGGACTAAATCCGATGGCAAAATTACACGAATATCAGGGAAAAGCCCTGCTAGAGCAGTTCGGTATCGCGGTGCCCCGCGGCGTGCTGGCATCCACACCAGACGAAGTGCGCGCAGTCGCGGCGGATCTCGGCGGTCCGGTCGTCATCAAAGCCCAGGTGTGGATCACCGGGCGCGCGGCGCACGGCGCGATTCGGTTTGCAGCGACTCCGGACGAAGCTGCGCAGACCGCCAGCGAGGTCTTGGGCATGCGGATCGGGCAGTTCACCGTGCAGCAGGTGTTAGTAGAAGAGCAGTTAGCCATCGAACGCGAGTTTTACGCGGGCGTGATCGTCAATGATGTGGCGCGCGCGCCTGTGGTGATCTTCAGCAGCACGGGTGGCACGGGCATCGAGCAAATAAGCCAGGATCATCTGGCGCGGCACGTCGTGGACGTACGGCTGGGGCTGCGCGATTTCGAAGCGCGCGAGCTGATAAGGCGCACGGGCCTCAACGGATCGCTGCTGGTCAAGTTGGGCGATCTGCTGCCGCGTTTGTACGAAGCCGCGCGTACCTACGACGCACGGGCGGCGGAGATCAACCCACTCGTGTTGACCGTTGATAACCGTTTAGTTGCCGTAGACTGCCGCTTCACGATCGACGATTACGCCGTCTTCCGCCACCCCGATCTGGAGATTCCCATCGCGCGCGAGCTGGATCGCCCGCCGACCGCACTCGAACGTATCGCGTGGGACATCGAGCGCGACGATTACCGGGGCACGTTCTTTTTCATCCAGATGGAACAGGGTTTTCACCGGGGTGAAGGCGTGATCGGGTTTCATGGCGCGGGCGGCGGTGGCAGCATGATGAGCATGGACGCTGCCCAGGCGCAGGGGCTGCGCATCGCCAATTTCGTCGATACCAGCGGCAACCCGCCCGCCAGCAAGGTCTACCGCGCCGCCCGCATCATCTTACGCCAGCCGGGCATCGACGGCTATTTCGCCAGCGGCAGCGGCGTCGCCAGCCAGGAGCAATTTCACTCGGCGCGCGCGCTGGTCAAGGCCTTTATGGAAGCGCCGCTGACCGTCCCGGCGGTGATCCGCCTGGGTGGCAACGGGGAGGAGCAAGCCATCGCCATTCTGGAACGGGCGCGCGACGCGATCCCCGCCCCGCTGGAAGCCTACGGCAAAGATGATCGCCCGGACTTTTGCGCGGGCCGTCTGCGCCGCCTGATCGATACGTTCCAGCCGCCCGCCAGCACTCCCGCACCTTACCAGCCCACCCCGGCAGCAGAACCGTACACGTTCGAGACAGTCACCGGTGGAACCGTGACGCTGGATCACGATCGCTGCCGCGTGTGCGAGTCAAAAGCCTGTGTCACTCACTGCGCCCCTCAGATCCTCACCCTCGAAAACGAGGTGCCAGTTCTCAACATCAGCCGGGAGGCGGCGCGCAAAGGCGGCTGTACCGAATGTCTGGCCTGCCAGATCGAATGCTATTTCGAGGGCAATCAGGGCGGCTATGTCTTCCTGCCCATTCCGGAGGTGGCCGGTGGCGATTCTGATTGATGGCACCCAGCGCGTTCTCGTACAGGGCATTACCGGGCGTGAGGGCATGACCCGTGCGCGCCTGATGGCCGGTTACGGCACGCAGATTGTGGCCGGAGTCACGCCAGGCAAAGGCGGGCAAACCGTCGCGGACGTGCCGGTCTACGACACGGTTGGAGAAGCCTGGGAGCAGGTCGGACCGCTGGACGCCAGCGTGCTATTTATCCCCGCACCGCTGGTCAAAAGCGCTGCATTGGAGGCCATCGCCGCCGGGATCAAGCTGCTGGTCATCGTGCCCGATCGCGTGCCAGTCTATGACGTATTGGAAATCGTCGACGCGGCCGATCGCGTCGGGGCGCAGTTCCTGGGACCCAACACCCTGGGCGTGCTGAGTCCCGATCGGGGCGTGTTGGGCATGATGGGCGGACGCGCTGCAAGCGCGCGCGAATGGTTCTTCCCCGGCCCGGTGGGCATCTCCAGCCGCAGCGGCGGGATCACCACCAGCATCGCCTATTACCTGGCTCAGGCTGGCATCGGCGCATCGACGCTGGTGCACGTCGGCGGCGATCCGATCGTCGGACTACCGCACCCCGCCGTGATGCGTCTGTTTGAGCGCGATCCCCAGACGCGACTGATTGTGCTCTTTGGCGAAATCGGCACCTCCCAGGAAGAACAGGTCGCCGACCTGATCGCGGCGGGCGAACTGACCAAGCCGGTCATCGCCTACATTGGCGGCAAAGGGGCCAAAAGCGGCACGCGCTTCAGCCATGCCGGGGCGATCATCGAGGGTAACCTCGGCACGCACGCGGGCAAGATCGCCCGACTGCGCGATGCCGGGGTGACGGTTGTGGATACTTTTGCGGATATTCCGCGCGTGGCGCGCGCGAAACTGGATGAGATGGGAGTGGGCTATGTCTGATCTGCATTGGACAACCGGAATCACCGAGGTCAAGCCCAACGAGTTGCGCCTGCGCGGGCATCGCATCGACGATCTCATGGGGCAGGTGACGTTCGCGGAAGCGATCTATTTGGCGCTGATGGGCGAGCTGCCATCGCCAGAGGTGGGGCGTCTGGTGAACGCAGTGCTGGTCGCCTCCATAGATCACGGCGTCACTCCCCCCTCCACGCTGGCCGCGCGCACGGCGGCGAGCACGGGTGCGCCGCTCAACGCAGCGCTTGCCGCAGGAATCCTGAGCATCAACCAGCATCACGGCGGCGCGGTGGAAGACTGCATGCGCCTGATCATGCAGGTTGTGGACTCAAGCGCAGGTGACGATCTGAGACAGGCGGCGTCAGACCTCGTTACTGCGCAGCGAGCGGCTGGAAAACGCATGCCCGGCTTTGGACACCGCATCCACACCGCCGACCCTCGCGTGGCGCGCCTGTTTGCCCTGGCGGAAGAGGCCCACGTCGCCGGGCGGGGAGTCGCCACGGTGCGACTGCTGGCGGACGCGCTCGCCGCGCAAACCGGGCGCGTGCTCCCGATCAACGTGGATGGTGCCCTGGCGGCGATCCTGTTTGATCTCAGCATCCCGCCTGAGCTGGCAAATGCGTTCTTCATTATGGCGCGGGTGCCGGGTCTGGTCGCGCATATCCGCGAAGAGCAGACGCGCCAGCGCCCCATGCGCGCCATCCATCCCACCGATCACGCGTACGACGGGCCCACGTTGACCGAAGACCGCGAATAGATCACGGGCGGAACCGCGCACGCGTAATTCCAGAGTCCTGGCAGCCATCCTGCGCGGGCTGCTTTTTGCGCCCTTCTACACCGGCATGGTATCGTTTGTTTTTCCCTGACTGCATCCCATAACGCGTTCAAAGGGGTTCGCTGCCCCCTCATCCTGTGACGCGTCGTGCGGCCAACTTGCGAGCACATGTTGTTAGGAGCCTCCTGAGTGATTCAACAAACGCCGCAGTCCACCGAGCACAACCTCGTCAAAGCCTGGTTGTGGCTGCACGTGCTCGCCCTGCTCGCCATCACCCTGCAAAAAAGTACGCCCGTCGCCGTGTTGGGCCAGTACTCCAAACGATCGTTCGCCATCCTCGTATTTTTCGCGATCACGCTGCCGGTGATGTGGGTTGTCACGCGCTGGTTGGTCAGGCATATGGATCGGATCGGCCTGCCTCAACGGGCGTATGGGCTGCTGTTTGCCGCCTGTGCGGCGAGTTTATTGGGCGAGTGGGCCCTCCATGTGGGACCCACACGGAGCTATGTCATCGTCCGGCTGTATATCTCGCTGGTGATCTTTTCGGTTGGGCTGTGGTCCTTACGCCATCTTGCCCTGCCCAACTGGGGAAAAACCATCGCGCGGCTGATCGGAATCGCTAGCATCGCGGTGCTATTCATTCTCTCATTGCATTTCCCCGGCTTGCGGTGGACCGATGAAGGCTACGCCGCCAATGCCGCCTGGGAAAGTGCTCACACAGGCAAAACAACCGTGTCCATGTACCAGCCCTCGAAGCTCGAAACGCTATCGTCGATGTACCGGGCGCTGGGCGTGTGGTTCGAGCCTTTTGGCGTCAGCCTGCAAGCGGCGCGCGCTTTCACATATACGATGGCCCTGGTCGCGCTCGCGATTACCTTTGCCGCCGCCCTGACCATCGCCCACGAAACCGCCGTATGGGCCGCGGGTATTGTGACGCTGTTCAGCTTCGTCCCGATCAATTACCTCTACCAGAACATCGAAGTCACTGTTCTGTTGGCGGTAGGCTATGCGCTTTTCATCGCCGCTGAGCGCAGCGGCAAGACCTGGCTGCACCTGTTGGTTGGCTTGGCAGTGGGTTTCAGCGTCGATGGACATCCGATTGCTTACGGGTTCGGAGTCGCTTTTGGCGTGGCTTACATGTTGGAGTGGGCGTTGGTGATAATCCGCGAGCGGCGCCGGGTACTCTATTGGCCGCTGCTTTATCTGGCCATTGGCGGAGTCGTGGGTTCCGCGCTGTTCATCGGGTTATACCAGGTAGTCGGCAGTTCCCTTTATTCAGACTACGCTTCCGAGTCGCCATTCTTTTTGCAGAGTCCGTCCTCGGCTTTTCGCCTGCTGCGCGACCAGATTGACAGCGCCCTGATCTATATCCCACTGCTGGTCGGGCTGGGCTTGTTCGGCGCGGTAACAGTCAGCCGCCAAGATAATCGACTGGTTCGCCTGCTGCTGATTTCGTTGGTTGTTCCCCTGGTGGTGTTGGCCGTGCTGTATGACCACAACCGCCAGTATTACCTGCTGCACCTCCTCGTCCCGCTGATGCTGTTGGCGGCGCTAGGCTTGCACAAGCTGCGCGCAAGTTATCCCCCTGAGCGACAGGCTACGATCATGCTTGGGATCGTCGTCATGGTCACCGCTGCGTCTGTGGGCGGGCTGCTGGATGTTTACGCTCATCGCAGCGCTCAGGACTACGGACCCGCGCTGCGCGTCGCGCAAGCCGTCCGCGCGCTGATCCCCCGTGATGCCAAGCTGGTCGGTATCGACCCGTTTTATTTCGAACTGTCCGATTACGACCATTTCATGGACATCACTGCGCCGGTGCACAACAATGGCTTCACGCCTGAAGAACTCGCGTCAGGCCAGGCGTGGGAAACCGTCACGCCGGACGCCGTTGTTGTGGTCTATTCGTATCCGCTGGTTTCTGAGGTGAATGCGCTGGTCGCCTATGTCAAGTCTCAGCCGGATTTGCAGCGCGTCCGTTGCTGGACCGTAGAACGGTTGGGGCAGGTAGACCTGTTTGTACGGGCCGGGATGTTTGACATCACAGCGAATGACGCCTGCCAGCCGCTACCAGCATCGTGATCGCCCCTGTGGCGCCGACTGGCAAGGCGCGAAATTTCCTGGCCTATCTTGTGAATTGGCGTGAAACGCCTTTCTCACCTGTAGATAATCGATCCTTGCCGTTTTCACCCGTCTTTGCTCTATAATCTACGCAGCCTTGTTTGTTCGGTTTCGAAAATGGAACATGCCTCTAGAATAATGGGTTGCTTGCCATTAATAGTTGAACAAAGTATACTATATTCAGAATTTTTCAGAAATTAATAACTTAAAAACAAATACATCTTGTTCGTTCCCTAGCGGGGTAGATGGTGCGTTGAGCGCCGTCAGCACGCGGGGGAAAACCGACATCAGCCAAAATCGATAGAGCCATAAGCCAAGCGTGAACCATCCCAGGCAGCCGTTTTCAACGGATAACCATCGCAGAGTGAGGATCGCGCCAGAGTGTGTTTCCCGGCAGCAGCAGCGTTTCAGGGACAGT
This sequence comes from uncultured Chloroflexia bacterium, assembly GCA_963826505.1. GTDB lineage: Bacteria > Chloroflexota > Anaerolineae > Aggregatilineales > Aggregatilineaceae > CAWGXG01. Next base: position 276,148 of record CAWGXG010000006.1, on the reverse strand, counting down.
CTGAAACGTGAACGTCGGGTACACCGGGCGAACGGAAGCAATCGGGCGGCAGGAGCCGGATATACAACTCACGGATCACAGTTTCTCGATAGGCGCTGCCATTACTTGGTGCCTATGCTCCCCTGCGCACCCTCCAACTCACTCGCACATTCACCCGTCAGCGCACCATCTAGACCGTAAACCACTAGCAGCAGACCACCGAGGTATTAGCTTTCACGATTGGAGGGGATGAGATTATATCTTTTCCCTGTAGCTTGACGTCAAACGGTCCCTCAGGGGTGATCTGGGGATTGGCCAACCCGGCAGCCAACCCGTGACGTCGTAGAACTTTCGGATATTGGATCAAAGGCGGTGGGCGCTCCGGCGCGCTCAATCGCCTATCGCGAGAGAACATTACCAACCGACCGCTGTTGACTGCCCATCCGTTTCGAAGGAGGTCCAATTATGCCGATCACACCGACCTATCCGGGCGTCTATATTCAAGAGATTCCCAGCGGCGTGCGCACCATTACGGGTGTCGCCACGTCTATCACGGCATTCATCGGTTTCTTTGCGCGTGGCCCGATGGATCACGCCGTGCAGATTTTCAGTTTTGCCGATTTTCAGCGCGAATTTGGCGGACTGGATCGGCGTAGTGAAGCCAGCCGGGCTATTCAGCAGTATTTTCTAAACGGCGGGGGAGAGGCGTGGGTCGTTCGCGTCGCGGCAGGTTCACCCGCTCAATCGAGCGTTGATATTAGCAGCGCCGTCGGCGGAGTCAGCGTCATTACGGTGAGCGCACGGGATGATGGCGTGTGGGGCGACAGCCTGCGCGTGGTCATCGACCACAATACCACCGCCGCCGATCTCTTCAACCTTAAGGTGTCCGAGGTCGCCACCGTGAACGGGCGCACCAGCGTGGTGCGCGAAGAGCAGTGGCTCAACCTGTCTATGGACGATACGAGCGGCAATCCGCGCTTCGCCGACACCGTCCTCAATGACGACAATCGGGGATCGCTGCTGATTGAGGTCAGCACAACGGGCGGCGCGACGCGTCCGCTAGCCAACGGCACGTTCTCCGGGACGCATGCCGCTGACCCCGTCATCCCCGCCACGCCCACCATCGATGTGACCATCGGATCAGATACGTTCACCACGCCGCAGGTAGAGCTCGATCCCGTTGCGACATCACTGGCCACCGTCGCGCCCGCGCTCGAAGCGGCCATCCGTGCGGCGGCTCCGGCTAATCCAGCCTTCAGCGGTGCGACGGTCCGCGTGTCGAACAGCCAGCTTGTGATCATGGCCGGTCCGACCGCAGCGGATAATCTGGTCACCTTTGCGAACGGTGGCTCTACGCTGGCGCAGATCCTGTTGTTGCGCGCCGCCGATGGAGCCGTCGCGAATGCGCAGTCTTACCAGGTGGGCACCGCCGCCGTCGCAAATACCGCCCAGGTCGGTGGCAGCGCCGGGAATGACGGCACGGAACCCGACGCCACCGCGTTGATTGGAAATCAGGTCGCCAAGACAGGTATGTTCGCTCTGGAAGATGTCGACCTGTTCAACCTGCTATGCATTCCGCGCACGGGAGTCGTCGGCCTGACCGGCAGCAATCCTCTCACCGAGAATGACGCGTTCGCTGTCATGTCGGCGGCGGAAGCCTACTGTGAAGCCCGGCGCGCGTTCTATATCATCGACGCACCGCAAGATTACAACACGCCAGCGGCCATTCGCAGTTGGCTCGACGGCAGCACCGGCGCGCCGCGCCATCGGAACGCAGCCCTATACTATCCGCGCACCCGTATTCCCGATCCCCTCAACAGCTTCCGCCTGCTCTCGGTCGGACCAAGCGGGACTATGGCCGGTTTGTTTGCCCGGACCGACAGCGCGCGCGGCGTCTGGAAAGCCCCGGCCGGTACCGAAACAGGTCTGCGCAACGTGGCCGAACTGGACTATACACTCACCGATGCGGAAAACGGCAGCCTGAACCCGCTGGCGATCAACTGCCTGCGTACCTTCCCGGTGTTTGGCACGATCTCTTGGGGAGCGCGCACGCTGGACGGTGCCGATGCCCAGGCGTCCGAATGGAAATATGTCCCGGTGCGGCGGCTGGCCTTGTTCATCGAAGAAAGCCTGTTCCGGGGCACGAAATGGGTTGTCTTCGAACCGAACGACGAACCGTTGTGGGCGCAAATCCGCTTGAACGTGGGCGCATTCATGCACAACCTGTTCCGGCAGGGAGCCTTCCAGGGCGGGACGCCGCAGCAGGCTTACTTCGTCAAATGTGACAGCGAAACCACCACCCAAAATGACATCAACAACGGCATCGTGAACATCGTGGTCGGATTCGCGCCATTGAAACCGGCTGAATTCGTGATCATCTCGATCCAACAGATCGCCGGAGATATCGAGGTCTAGGGGTTGGTTGCACGCCGTAAGGATGCAGCTTATCTAAGGAGCAAGCCATGGCTCAGTTTAGCGTGAACGCGCAGCGGTTCGATCCGTACAAGAATTTCAAGTTCCGCGTCAAATGGGACGGGCGCTATGTCGCGGGTGTGAGCAAAGTCAGCGCGCTGAAACGAACCACCGATGTGGTGGAACACCGCGAAGGCGGCGATCCCAGCACGGTGCGCAAATCGCCCGGACAGACCAAATACGAGGCCATCACCCTGGAACGGGGTGTGACGCACGATACCGACTTCGAGCAATGGGCAGGCAAGGTCTGGAATTTCGGGGCCGGGTTGGGGTCGGAAGTTTCACTGGCGGACTTTCGTAAGGACATCATCATCGAGATGTACAACGAGGCGGGTCAGGTCGTGATCGCTTACAAGGTCTATCGTTGCTGGGTGTCCGAATACCAGGCCCTGCCCGATCTGGACGCCAGCGCGAACGCGGTCGCGATCCAGACGTTGAAGCTGGAAAACGAGGGTTGGGAACGCGACTTGTCCGTAGCCGAGCCTACCGAGCCGCGCTTCACCCCGCCAGGATAACAGCGGCGCTGAGTGAGGAGGCTGATGAAAGCACTAAACGCCATAGAGCTGCTGCGCGTATGGGAGCAGGGATTGGGCAGCCCGCCGTCAGTTGGCGTAATGCTGCTGTTGGCCACTGTCTGCCCAGAGGTGAGCGCCGCCGATCTGGACGCGCTCACGATCGGAGAACGCGATGCCCTGCTGCTGACTCAGCGCGAATGGCTGTTCGGCCGGCAGCTCGAAAGCGTGGTGGCTTGCCCCCACTGCGGCGAACAGCTTGAGCTGGCGTTTGCGGCGGACGACGTCCGCGCCGCACCCGCCGCCACGCATGTCGCTGCGCTGGGCCAGCCCCACGAGACATCTCTGGAAATGGCGGGCTATTCGGTGCAGTTCCGCGTGCCAACCGTGGGCGATCTGAGCGCAGATATCACCCACCAGCAGTTACTAGAGCGCTGTCTGCTGGCAGCAAGCTACGAAGGGGAGACCCGCGCGGCGCAAGAGCTGCCCGCGGACGTGGTGGAAGCGGTCGGCCAGCAGATGTTGGCGGTCGATCCCCAGGCCGACGTGCAATTGGCGCTCAACTGTCCGGCCTGCGGGCATGACTGGCTGGCCGTGTTCGATGTCGTGTCATTTTTGTGGCAGGAAATCAGCGCCTGGGCCCAGCGCACCCTGCTGGAGGTTCACCAGCTTGCCCGCGCGTATGGCTGGTCGGAGGGCGATATCCTGGCGATGAGTCCGCTGCGACGGCAGCTTTACCTGAGCATGATAGGTGCAGCGTAATGGCAAACTTTCTGGCTAACCTTGTCAATCGATCCCGCCACAGCGTGGCGGTGCTGCACCCGCGCCCGGTGTCACGCTTTGAGCCCGTCGCGCCCGTGAGCATCCCCACCGAGATCGATGCGACGGCAGCCGGTGACCCGCCCGCCCTATCAAGGGATTCCGACAACCCGGCGCTGGATATAACGGAGAATGCTCGATCCACTTTGGTGGTGCCTGGGCCTCAGATTTACCGGGTCATGCGGCCTGAGTCAGTGGCTCCCGGTTCTGACTTACCAACCGTTTCCGGCGAACCAACGAATCCAATTCAGGCTGCACGGCCGGATACACCCCAACGCGAGGCGCCGCCCGCTGCCGTAAGGCCAGTGCTGCGTCCGGCGAACCGTACGTCTCAGGCGCTGGATCAATCTATGCTAACGGCGAACGCCGATCCGGAAATGCCGGTACAACCAGCTCCATCGCGCCCGGTGGTGCAGGACCGCGCGTCCCAACCGCTGTCCGTCTTGCGGCCCAACACCAACCCGGGCGTGATACCCCCAACTCTGCGTCCGGCACAGAGCACATCGCAAGAGCCGCCGTGGGATACGCGTCGCACCATCACGCCAGGGCTCGACACGCCGCCAGAACCTACTATCAGCATTTCAATCGGGCGCGTCGAGGTGACTGCTGTCCCGCCGCCTGCGACCCCCAAGCGCGAGAAACAGCGCTCAAAAGCGGTCGTCATGAGTTTGGATGATTACTTGAAACGGCGGGAAAAGGAGAGGCGAACATGAGCAATGCCCTGGCAATCGCCGCTGTGACCGCCACCCTGCGCAGTCTGATTGAAGCGGGCATCGAAACAGACCCGTCGATCTCCGGCGTCACCGTGACCACGCGCCCTCTGGACATTGCCCGCGACAGCAGCGTCACCAATCAGGTGAACCTGTTTCTCTATCACACGATGATCAGCCCGGCCTGGCGCAACATGGACATCCCGCGCACCGTGCATCCGGGCAGTCACGATCACACACCGCTGCCCCTGACTCTGTATTACCTGCTGACCGCCTACCGGGGCGCGGATGAAGATGGCGCTATCTCCAATGGCAGATTGGAAGGCAGCAACCGGCTGCTGGGGTTGGCCATGATTGCCCTGCACGATCACGCCGTGCTCGACGCGGACGCCATCAACGCGAATATCCCGGTGATGGATCGCGCCGATTTCCCCTTCCAGCAGGTCGAGCACGTGCGCATCACACCCTATCCCATCTCCATAGACGAGATGTCCAAGCTGTGGAGCAGTTTCCAGACCGAATACCGGATGTCGGTCGCCTACGAAGTGTCGATCGTGCTGATCGAAAGCACGCTCCCCAAGCGCGCGGCCCTGCCGGTACTGCGCCGGGGTGCCCAGGACGAAGGCGCGTTCGTCATCGCGACCGGGGCACCAAGCGTATACACCGTGGAGACACCGCACGGCAAACCATCCGCCGAGCTAGGCGATCTGCTCACCGTCACCGGGGATAACCTGCTGGGTGATGATCTGACGATTCAGTTCCACCATTCCAAGCTGGACGCGCCACTGACGTTGACGCCGCAACCGGGCGGCACCAGCCAGCGTCTGACGCTCCAACTGCCCAATCCGACGACTGTTCCGACCGCGCGTTCGATTTGGGCCGCCGGTATCTTCATTCTGAATGCGGTCGTGCAGCGCGCCAGCCTGCCCCCCTGGACCAGCAACGCTATTCCGATGGGATTGGCGCCGCAGATCACCAGTCGCAGCCCGACGACCGCTCCCGCCGGAAATGTGACCATCACCGTCACCTGCACACCGCAGCTACGTGATGAGCAACGCGTCGTGCTGCTGTTTGGCGATCGGGAAATCGAGCCCGCTTCGATCACCACTCCGGCCAGCCCTACCGCCGAGACGACGCTCACCTTCAACGTCACCAGCGCGACCGCCGGCGATTACGCGCTGCGCCTACGCGTCGAAGGGGTGGATAGCTTCCCGGTAGATTTCACTGTGGATCCGCCGCAGTTTGATGCCAACCAGATCATTACGATTACGTAGAGCACTCACCCGCCCGAATGGGGCGCTTCGACCAGGGTAAACGGATGCAGATTTGATGATTGACCTGGACCAATGGCAGATCACCAACGAGCTTTACCTCTCGCACACCGTGCAGTGGCTGCGGCTGCGGCTGAGTCGGCTGGCACCCGACGCGGCGGCGGCTGCAACGCGTGAGGCCGACATCGAGCAGGCGGCGATCGCCTTGAGCGAGCTGGCGGACAGAGAGGTTCCTCCTGCGGCGGTCTTGCTGAGTCAGCGTCTTGGGCTGTCAGCTTTCGAGCTCAGCGTTTTGCTGTTGTGCGCCGCGATGGAACTGGATACGCGCCTGCCCGGGTTGTGTGCCCAGGCTCAGGACGACCCCCAACGCCCCTACCCGACCTTCGCCTTGGCGTTGGTGCTCTTCGATGATCCCACCTGGGACGCGATTTCGCCGGAACGCCCGCTTCGCTACTGGCACCTGCTGGAAGTCACCCCTCAGGCGGATCAGACGCTCACCAGCAGCCCGCTGCGCATCGACGAGCGCATTGCCAATTATTTGAAGGGGTTGAACCACATCGACAGCCGCTTGCACCCCTTCCTGTTCGCGTTGGGCGACGTAGAGTCGCAGCGATCCGTCACGCTGCCCGCCTCCCAGGCCGCGACCAAAGACCAGATTGTGCGCTATCTCACGACCGGCGCAGATAATCCGCCCGTGATCCAACTGGTCGGGAGTGACAGCGGCAGCAAACAGATCATCGCGCAGCAGGCCGCCAACGACCTGGGGCTGCTGTTATATCGCCTGCCGGTTCCCTTGCTGCCCACACTCGCCAGCGATCTGGACCCCTTGGTGCGGTTGTGGCAACGCGAAACCGTGCTGCTCCCGCTGGCGCTCTACCTGGAGGTCCCCGACACGGCGCAGGAGTCGGACCCGCAGGCAGAATCTACGTCGCTGAGTCGTTTTCTAGTACGTCACCAGGGCGTGACATTCGTCGCTCTGCGAGAGACGCACGCCGATCTTGGTGCTTCCTCGATCACTGTCGAGGTACAGCGCCCCACCCCAACCGAACAGCGTGAGGCGTGGCAGCAGGTCGGCGGCCCGGACGCATCGCCCGATACATTGGCCGGTCAGTTCGATCTGAACCTGCCCGATATCGAGCAGATTGGCCGTCTGGCGCAAGCCACTGACGACGATCTCTGGCAGGCATCCCTGGCCTACACGCGGCCCCGCATGGACACGCTGGCCCAGCGCATCGACGCAAAAGCCACCTGGCAAGACCTCGTCCTGCCCGATGAGGAACTGGCGCTGCTCCACCAGATGGCGCAGCAGGTACGTCAGCGCCGCCGCGTCTATGACGACTGGGGCTTTCGCGAGCGCATGAATCGCGGCCTGGGCATCTCGGCGCTGTTTGCGGGCGAGAGCGGCACGGGCAAGACGATGGCGGCGGAAGTGCTCGCCAACGATCTGCGCCTAAACCTGTACCGCATCGATCTCTCGGCAGTGGTGAGCAAGTACATCGGCGAAACAGAGAAGAATCTGCGGCGGCTGTTTGACGCGGCGGAGGGCGGGGGCGCGATCCTGTTTTTCGACGAGGCAGATGCGCTCTTTGGCAAACGCAGCGAAGTCAAAGACAGCCACGACCGCTACGCCAATATCGAAATCAATTACCTGTTGCAGCGTATGGAAGCCTACCACGGGCTGGCGATCCTGGCGACGAACATGAAAAGCGCGCTAGACCCCGCCTTTATGCGGCGGCTGCGCTTTGCGATCACGTTCCCGTTCCCCACCAGCGCGGAACGTCAGCGCATCTGGGTCAACGTATTTCCAAAACAGACGCCGCGCGCGAACCTGGATTACGACCACCTTGCCCGGCTGACTCTGACCGGCGGCAGCATTCACAATGTGGCCATCAATGCGGCGTTTCTGGCCGTTGATGCGGATACCCCCGTCACGATGCCGCTCATTTTGCAGGCTGCTCGCGCCGAGTTTCGCAAGATCGGGCGCCCGGTCAACGAGGTCGAGCTGCTCTGGTCGCCGTCGAACGGCTCCGGTAAGCGAAAGGATCGCTGAGCCATGCGCGTTGACATGATGATCGACCAGCTTGTTCTAAACAACTTCCCTCTGACCGCCTCGGATCGGGTCATCCTTCAGCGAGCCGTCGAGGAAGAGTTAGCACGGCTGGTCGCGGAGGGCATGGCCGATCACAGCTTCGAACCGGCTGGGACCGTCCGCGCTATTCAAACAGACCCTATTCACCTGTCGACACGGCTTGACCCGGCCGGTCTGGGACTTCAGATCGCGGGAGCCATTTACGGCGGCTTGCAGGCCCAAACGGACACCGCCGCGCCGGAGAATCATGGTTCCGCCCATTCACACCCATCAGCTACTAAGAGCGTGCCATGATGAACGCAGATTTCTCCACCCAGATGGTTCATTCCAAACGCCCGGTGTCTGCGGCACCGCTCAATCCCATCTTTGAGACGCTCCAGCGTTCCGGCCAGTCACTCGATCCGCTGACGCGCCGCGATATGGAATCGCGCTTCGATCACGACTTCAGTCGAGTGCGCGTACATTCGGGGCCAGGAGCCGCGACAGCGGCAGGCGGCATCGGGGCCAACGCCTTTACGTGGGACCGGCACATCGTCTTCAACACTGGACGCTATGCGCCGCATACCCGCGAAGGCCAGCGCCTGCTGGCGCACGAACTGGCCCACGTCGTGCAGCAAAGCGTATCCGCGGTTGGGTCGGAACAATCCCAGGCGGAGCCAGAAGCGCGGACAGCCGCCGCCCAGGTCATGACTGGTGACAAGGCCACCATCAACACGGGAGTAGAATCCGGAGCGATCCAACGCGATGACGGGGCGGAAGACGATCGGGACCGGCGCTTCCGTCTGCGCATGCCCCGTCTGGGCGAAAGCCTGGGCACACCCGGATCGGGTCTGGGCGGGTCCTCCCAATACCAGTTACACCTGGACCCGGCCATCCAGGCTCAGATCAGAGCGATACAGATGGTCCAGGGACAGCTTTCGCTGGAAAGTTTGCAAGCGGGCGTGTCCCAAATCGGGAGCTCGCTCCCCTCGCCAGGAGACGCCGCTGCGCCCGACCTCTCACCGAGAGCTGTCGCCCAATCCGCCGTAGGAAGCGCGCCGACGCGGCCCAATCCATTCAGCGTACCAGCCACTCCGCAGCGCAGACCGCTGGTGCCCGCCGGGCGTGGTCCCGCGACGCCGCGCCCCGCGACTGTTGGTGACGTGCTGCACGCCACGCTGCGCATTCCCGCGGTGCAAACGCTGGTCACGCGCCTGCAAGAGGAAGCCGGCCGGCAGGTGCGCCACAATTGGAACAGCCTGAGCACGGGCGAGCGCGCCCTGGTCATCACTCAGGGGGTGGTTCTCGGCGCGGGTGCGCTAACCGGTATCGCACTCAGCCCGCAAGCCCGACAGTTCGCCCTGGACCAGGTCCAGGGGCGCGATATTCCCATTCCAGGGCTGCCCGTCACCTTCCAATTCAACCTGACGGGCCGCGATCAGCGGGTGACGATCGGCGTGAACGTGGGCCGGCTGCTGCCGTCTTCGCTGGGATTCAGGTAAACGAACACACAGGTAACCGTATGAGCGCATTTGATCCAGGCCAGACTCGACAATCGCAGCCCCGCGCGGCGCACAGACCAACGTGCGGCCCCGGAGAGGAGTCACGATGACCACGTTTCCCGGCTCACCCAAGCTGCTCAGGGCGGGCATCGTCCTGCTCAGCCCGACGTCTGGCGCGATCCAGCGCATCATCGTGCTGCAATACAACCCGTCCCGGCTGACGCGATCGCTCAGCGCGCAGAGCGTGGGCGAAAACAGCGGCGACCGTTCGCAGGCGCTGCGACTGGTGGGGCCCCCGGTGGAAACGTACCGGCTTGAAGCCGAAATCGACGCCGCCGACCAGCTTGAATTTCCCGATCAGAATCAGGCGACGGTCGAAAACGGCATTCTGCCCCAACTGGCCGCCCTGGAAACCCTGACCTATCCCGCCGCCAGCGCCCTGATCAGCAACAACCAGTTGGCGTCTCTGGGCACGTTGGAGATCGTCCCAGTGGAGGCCCCGCTCAGCATTTTCGTGTGGGGACCGCGTCGCGTGCTGCCGGTGCGCGTCACCGAATTCAGCATCACCGAGGAAGCCTTCGACCAGAGCCTGAACCCCTTACGCGCAACAGTCAGTCTGGGGATGCGCGTCCTCAGCGTGAGCGATCTCGGGTTCGATCACCGGGGCGGCAACCTGTACATGACCTATCACCAACAGCTCGAACGCCTGGCCCAGTTGAACAGCAGCGGCACGCTCGGTGCGTTGGGTATTTCGGCCAACAATCTGTCGTGAGAGTTGGCTTAGCGCGAGCATCACACGTCCGGAGGATTGAAGACTATGTTCTACGACCCGTTTCCGATCACCAGTCGCTATCACAGCACCGAAACCGCCACGCTCGACACGGTGGACGGGCGCACGATCGTCTATTTGAAACGCCGCTTTCTGCCCGATCCCGCCCGGTTCGCTCTGCTGCAGGAACACACGGTCTCGGCGGGCGAACGGCCCGATCACCTGGCGGCGCAGTATCTGGGCGACCCGGAACAGTTCTGGCGCTTGGCCGATGCCAACGGCGTCATGCAGCCCGAAGAATTGACCGACGAGGTCGGGGCCAAAGTCCGGATTACGCTGGCGGAGGGTATCCCCGGAGCGACGGATGTTTAGTGGATCGATCAAGCTGACGCTGCTAATGGGACCGACGATTTCGGTCCCCGTGCCCCAGCCGGTCACAGACGCGCTGGACAGTGTCGAAGTGCGTCATACGGCCGGGGAGCGCAGCGGATTTCAGCTTTCGTTCAAATTCAGCGCGGACTCGATTCTGAACACAGTCTTGCTGTTGATGGGCGACGTCGGGCCGATTATCCGAGTGGTGCTGGTCGCCACCGTCAACGGCACTCCTTACGTGCTGAGCGACGGCGTGATCACGCATCACCAGGTCATACCCGGCGTAGGCGGCCAGCAGTCCACGCTGACGATCACCGGCGAAGACCTGACCGCCGTCATGAACCGGATCGACCTGACCGGTATCCCCTACCCGGCCATGACACCCTCCGTCCGCGTGCTGACGATCATCGCGCGCTACGCGGTGTATGGCATGATCCCGCTGGTCATCCCGGAGATTTTCGTCGACGTGCCGATCCCGACCGACCGGATTCCGACCCATCGGGGCACGGATTTGCAGTATATCGAGCAGTTGGCGGAGGAAGTGGGTTACGTCTTCTACATCGAGCCAGGTCCGGTGCCCGGCACCAACAAAGCTTATTGGGGGCCGGAAATTAAGATCGGATTCCCGCAGCCAGCGCTGAACACCAATATGGACTCACACACCAACGTCGAGGGTCTGAATTTTCAATTCGACGCCCAACAGCGTACGCTGCCGGTCATCTTCATCCAAAACGAGCTGACCAAGATTCCGATCCCGATCCCGGTGCCCGACATCAACATTCTGAATCCGCCGCTGGGGCTGGTCAACGGGATTCCGTCGCGCATCCGCCAATTGAACAACGTATCCCAGTTGTCGCCCATTCGAGCGGCGGCGCGCGGCGCGGCGGAAGCCTCACGGACATCGGACACCGTGCGGGCTTCGGGCACGTTGGACGTGCTGCGTTATGGGCACATATTGAATGCGCGCAGCCTGGTAGGTGTACGCGGCGCGGGCATGCTGTACGACGGGCTGTATTTTGTACAGTCTGTGACCAGCCAGATCCAACGCGGCGCGTTCAAACAGCAATTTACGCTGACTCGCAATGGCTTGATCTCGACCGTGCCGGTAGTCCCAGCGTAGCTACCGCCTGTTAATTCTGACAGAGTGATGCATGCCTGAATATTACGGGAAATATCGCGGAACAGTCATCAACAACATCGATCCCCTGCAAAAAGGGCGCTTGCAGGTCCAGGTACCAGACGTAATGGGGGTGGGACTTTCGAGTTGGGCTATGCCCTGCGTGCCGCTCACAGGCCCGCAGATGGGCACCTATTTCGTGCCCATTATCGGATCGGGCGTGTGGGTCGAATTCGAGGCCGGTGATCCTGATTATCCGATCTGGACGGGGGGCTTCTGGGGATCGGCGGCCGAAGTACCGGCCCTGGCCCTGGCAGGACTTCCCGCTTCGCCTAACATCGTCCTGCAAACCAGCGGGCAGAACAGCATTGTCGTCAGCGATGTACCGGGTACGGGGGGCATTCTGCTCAAGAGCACGTCGGGGGCCATGATCCTGATCAACGAAACGGGGATCACGATCTCCAACGGTCAAGGCGCGACGATCATGATGACCGGCCCTACGGTGACGATCAACCAGGGCGCGCTGGTCATCACGTAGCCCTGCTGCAGAACAGGGAGGAGACACGCTATGCCAGGACCACTCGTCCATGTCGGTGCCACCATCATCTGCCCACACGCGGGCCAGACGACGGTCATCACCACTAACAGCCGGGTGCTCGTCAGCGGGCAGCCGGTCGCGACGCTGGCCGATCAATTCCTGATCGCGGGCTGCGCCTTCACTGTGCCACCGGGCAAGCCCCAGCCCTGTATGCGGGTCCAGTGGCTGGCTCCCGCGACGCGTGTCTTTGTGAACGGACAGCCCGTCATTTTGCAGACCAGCACCGGACTCTGTTTGAGCGCCGAACAAATCCCGCAGGGCCCGCCGATTGTAGTGACGACGCAGCCGCGTGTGATCGGAACGTGACGCTATGACCATGAACATCGATTACCCGTTTCACATCGACAGCAAGGGCCGCACCGCCAGCACGGACTACGCCGATCATATTCGGGACATGGTGGAGCAGCTACTGTTCACCGTGCCGGGCGAGCGCGTCAACCGGCCCGACTTTGGCAGCGGGCTGCTGCAAATGGTCTTCGAGCCCAACAGCCAGGAAGTCGCCGCCACGCTGCAATTCCTGGTGCAAAGCAATTTGCAGCAGTATCTCGGCGATCTGATCCAGTTGGAAGCGGTCGACGTCCAGAGCCAAAACGCGGAGCTGTCCGTGACAGTCCGCTACGTGATCCGCCGCACGCAAGAACGGCGGACGGAGCAGTTCACACGAGAGGCGTGAGGGTGAGCACGGGCGCGCCGGGTACCTCCGGACGACCCCACCGGCTCACCTGACAGGTGGAAAAACGTATGGGCACACATTATGTTTGCAGCGACAAACGCCGGGCCGAAGCCGTAGACGACCACCCGACCATTAATGGCATCGCCTATTTGGAAGTGCTGGATCAGGACGCCATCCCGTTGGGCAGTCCCCGGCAGGAAACCCTGATGGTGCGGTGCTTCAAAACGGTGCCAGCGGCCCTGGACCGCAACAACGTCATCATCATGGGCGGGGTGCGTGTGACGCCAGTGGCGGTCGTGTGGGCGCGGCGCGCCAGCGATGCCAGCGCCCTGGCGGCGGCGGGCCTCATCACGACCGACGAAGAGACCTATTTCGCCGCTCTGGACCAGCCCGACCGGGTGCTGCTGGTGCGCACCGATGCCGCTGGCGATTTTTCCGCCTATACGCTGCGCCTGGTGCTGTCGCCCACCAGTGACGATCCCCCACAGGACTTCGATCCGATCCTGTCCGAGATCAATTTTTCGTTCAAGGTCGAATGTCCGAGCGAATTTGATTGCGCGCCGGACGACGAATGCCCGCCAGAGCAGTACGACGAGCCGGTCATTAACTATCTGGCCAAAGACTACGCCAGCTTCCGCCGCGTACTGCTCGATCGTCTGTCGGTCATCATGCCCGATTGGCGCGAGCGTTCCCCGGCCGACATTGGAATCGCGCTGGTCGAGCTGTTGGCCTATTCGGCGGATTACCTCAGCTACTATCAAGACGCGGTCGCGACCGAAGCTTATTTGGGCACCGCCCGCCAGCGACCTTCCCTGCGACGTCACGCCCGACTGCTCAATTATGTGATGCACGAGGGCTGCAACGCCCGCACTTGGGTGTGCCTCGAAGTGGATTCCGGCGGAGATGGTCAGGTGTTGTACGCCGTCGACCCGGTCAGCCACATACCCGCTCAGTTCTCGACCCGCCTGGGCGACTCGGCCCTGATCGCCGCGAGCGACTTCGCGCGCATGCTCGAAAAACAGTCACCGGTGATCTTCCAGCCCAAGCACGACATCGTGCTGTATGCCGCACACAACACCATGCACCTGCATACGTGGGGCGACGAAGACTGCTGTTTGCCGCGCGGCGCAACTCAGGCCACCCTGCGGGATGACGCCGCCCAACGGCTGCGGCTGCGGCGCGGCGACGTGATCATCTTCGAGCAGCAGATCGATCCCGTTACCGGTCGCCCAGAAAACGCCGATCCAGCGCTGCGCCACGCGGTCCGGCTGACATACGTCAGCCCGGAGGCCGCGCTCAACGGCGACGGGACGCGCACGCCCGGCCCGCTACGCATGGACGAACTCCTGAGCCAACCGATTGTCACCATCGCGTGGGATGCCGCTGACGCGCTGCCCTTCCCGGTCTGCGTGTCGACCGTCATCGACGGTCTGGCCGTGGCCGATGTCACTACCGTTCAGGGCAACGTAGTGCTGGCCGACCACGGCTATGCCTTCGCCGGAGAGCAGCTTGCTCCTCCACTAGACAGCATCCGACGCTACCGTCCCGAGCTTCAGGAGTTGGATATCACCTTCAGCCAGCCGTACGATCACAACCGGGCGCGGGCGTTACCTGTCAATGGCCTGCTGCGCCAGGATCCACGCCAGGCGCTGCCCGATGTGACCTTAACCGGCGGCGGGGATACCTGGACGACCCAACAAGACCTGCTAGGCAGCGATCGCTTTGCCACCGAGTTTGTGGTCGAGATGGGCAACACCCGCCGGGCGACACTGCGTTTTGGCGATGACGTCTTTGGCCGCCAGCCCGACGCTTCCACCTCGCTGACAGCGTCCTACCGCATCGGCAGTGGCACGGCGGGCAACGTCGGCGCGGAAACGCTGGTGCATCTCGTCGCCAACATCAGCGGCGTTACGCGCGTTCGGAATCCGTTACCGGCCGTCGGCGGCATCGCGCCGGAACCCGCCGAAGACGTGCGCCAGTACGCGCCGCAAGCCTTCCGCATCCAGGAACGGGCCGTCACCGAAGCCGATTACGCCTCGGTCGTGCAGCGCCACCCGCAGATTCAAAAGGCAGTCGCCACCCGGCGCTGGACAGGCAGTTGGTACACCATGTTCATCACCGTGGATCGCCAGGGTGGGCTGGCCGTCACGCCTGGCTTTGAGGACGAGCTGCGCGCATTCCTGGAACGCTACCGCCTGGCCGGGCACGATGTCGAAATTGAAGCGCCACATTATGTTCCGCTGGAAATCGTGATGACCGTGTGCGCCAAACCGGGTTACTACCGCAGCCAGGTCAAGCAGGCCCTGCTGGCGACCTTCAGTCGCACCGATCTGCCCGATGGCCGCCGTGGATTCTTCCATCCTGACAATTTCACATTCGGACAGCCCGTCTACCTTAGCCAGGTGATTGCCGCCGCGATGGACGTGCCCGGCGTGCTGTGGGTCGATCTCAACGATAAGCCGGACAGCCCGCACCGCTTCCAACGGTGGGGACAGATCGCCGCCGGTGAAATCGCGGACGGCAAGATCATCATCAACCGGCTGGAAATCGCCCTGCTGGACAACGATCCGAACCAGCCGGAGAACGGCAAGATCGATTTTCTGATGGAAGGCGGCCTGTAAATGACAGCCGGAAATGCACGATCGAACAGGATACGCAACGCCTAACGAAAACGGATATAGGCCGATGAGTCGCACAGACGATTTTCTGGATACCTGCAACTGCTGCCCCGACGAGCCGGAACAGCCGCAGCATTACAACCCGCCCGGGCAAAACAGTCTGCGTTACCGAATCGGGACGCATGGGGCGTTCCTGGCCCGCATGATCGCCAACCTGACGCGCTCGATCCTGCCCGACGGCGAGCATGCCGGGCAAAAACCCCTGGCCGATCTGACCACGCGTGAGCCGGACGATCCGGCGATTGCTATGTTGGATGTATGGGCGGTCGCGGCGGATATTCTTACCTTTTATCAGGAGCGCATCGCCAATGAAGGCTTTCTGCGTACGGCTACCGAGCGGCGTTCCGTGCTAGAACTGGCGCGGGCTATTGGCTACGAACTGGGTCCGGGCGTCGCCGCGACCACCTACCTGGCGTTCGCGCTCGAAGAGGCCGACGGCGCGCCCGACACTGTCCTGATTCCCAAAGGAACGGCGGTCCAGAGCATTCCGGCCCAGCAGGGCGAAACGCCGCAGACCTTCGAAACCAGCGAAGACTTCACCGGTTATCCGGCCTGGAACACGCTGCGGCCGCAGCTGACCAAGACGCAGGCCATCGCCGATATCGAAACGGTTCCGCAGGTCTACATCCAGGGCACGAACAACAACGTGCAGCAGGGCGACATGCTGCTCCTGGTCGACAACAGCGGCGGCACGGTCAGCACGGCGGCCCGCCGTATCACGGATACGACGACCGATTTCGACCACGATTACACGATCGCCGCGTTGGAGACTCTGAGCAGCAGCGGCAGTGGGGCGAGCGTCAGCAGCGGCGGATCGAGCGGCTCCGGCACGAGCGGCGGATCGGTCAGTTTCAGTGGTCAAGTCGCGTTTACCGGCGCGAACGTGGACAGCCTGGTCTACAACATGACGCTGTCCGAAGCGGGTTTGCAGGCCAAGCTGGGGATGTACAACTGGGCCGCGGGCGAGCTGCTGAGCTATTCTCCCGCTCCCCCGCCACCGGGTGTCTCGCTGCACGTTTTTCGCGAGGTGGCGTCCTGCTTCGGGCATAATGCGCCGCGCTGGGAAACGTTACCCAAACCATCGGATACGCGCGGTGGTAAAAATTCCGATCCTTATAAGAACGGGTGGGACGGCAGCAGCGCCCGCACTATCTGGCAGGATTCACAGGGCGCGGCCTACACTGCCGCGGACATCTATCTGGAGCGCGCCGTAAAAGGCGTTAACAACGATAGCTGGGTAGTCCTGGTGTCGCAGGCGACGGATGAGCGCCCGGCTTACCAGGTTCAGAAGGCGCTCGAAGCCTCGCGTGTCGACTTCGGCCTCAGCGGCAAAACGACTGCGCTCGACATCAGCCGTGCGGATGGCGGTTCGCCGGCTGAGCCGACCGTGTTTAAGGTGCGCGAGACGACGGTGTACCTCAAAAGCGAAGAGCTTACACTGGCGGCCCTGCCTGTCACGACCACCGTGGCCAAAGACTCTACCTCGATCACGCTGGATGGGCTGGTGCTGGGATTGGCGAAAAACCAGCCGGTCGCCCTGAGCGGGGAACAGGTCGACGCCGAAGGGGTGACGCGCCGCGAAGTCCACTTTTTGAAGGACATCACGCACAGCGGCGGACGTACTACTTTGACATTTACGACGGCGCTGGCCTATGGCTACAAGCGCGATACGCTGAAGCTCACCGCCAACGTCGTGGAAGCCACGCACGGAGAAACCGTCGCGCAGGAAATCCTAGGCAGCGGTCAGGGGTCACAAACCAATCAGCGCTTTACGCTCAAAAAGCCGCCGTTGACTTACACCAGCTCGACTACTGCCAGCGGTACGGAAAGCTCGCTGGAGCTTCGGGTGGATGGCGTGCAGTGGGACGAGGCATCGTCCCTGTACCCGTTGGCCTCGGATGACAAAGAATTCATCGTGCGGCGCGACAATGACGGCAATTCGACCGTCATCTTCGGGGATGGCAAACACGGGGCGCGGCTGCCCACCGGGCAGGAAAATGTGACGGCGCGCTATCGCAGCGGCATCGGCACAACCGGCGAAGTCGCCGCCCAGAGCCTGACGCTGCTCAAGTCTAAGCCATTGGGCGTTAAAACCGTGGAGAATCCGCTGGCTCCGTCCGGCGCGGGCGATCCCGAAACGCTGGACGACGCGCGCGACAACGCCCCCCTGACGGTTCGAACGCTGGAGCGCATCGTATCCTTGCAGGATTTCACCGATTTTGCGCGAGCTTTTGCCGGGATCAGCAAAGCGCTCACGATCCCTTTGTGGAGCGGCGAACAGCAGATCGTGCATATTACGATTGCCACGGACAGTGGCGGCGCTGTGCAGGAGCCGTTGTTGGGCAATTTGCGCACGGCGATCAACAACGCGCGCGATCCCTGGCAGCGGGTGGAGCTGGGCAGTTTCCAGCCGCGCTACTTCCACGTCAAAGCCAGCCTGTTGGTGGATCCCGCCCTGGTGTGGGATGACGTCGAAGCCGCCGTGCGTGACGCCATCGAAACCGCCTTTGCGTTTTCACAGCGTGCCTTCGCCCAACCGGTGACTGCTGCCGAAATGGTGCACCTGATTCACAGCGAAGAGGGCGTGATCGCCGTCGACCTGGACGAGCTCCACCTCGTTGACGACAACGGCGATCCGGTCGGCGACCTGCTGTCGAGCGTGCTCACCGCTCAAACGGCGCGCTGGAACAGCACAGCGACGGCGATTTTGCCAGCGGAATTGCTTATGGTAAATCCGCCCGGCATCACGCTTTCAAAGATGAAAACAGAGTGACCGCGAGCGGGTCGGGCGGACCATCAGCCGATAACATTAGCTGCCCGGCCCTACAGTGAACGGACTGCGCTATGACCTGGCCAAACTCTGAACGCCTGTACCAACTGCTTCCCGCGATCTATCGCCTGCGCGACACCGCCGAGGGAGAACCGCTGCGGGCGCTGCTGGCCGTGATCGCACAGGAATTAGAGCTGGTCGAAGGCGACATCGAAGGGCTGTACGAAAACTGGTTCGTCGAGACGGCGGACGAATGGGTACTGCCCTATTTGGGCGATCTGTTGGGCGTGACGCCGCTGCAAACGGTCGAGAGCGCCGACATCTTCTCCAATCGCGCCTACATTGCCAACACGCTGCGCTACCGCCAGCGCAAAGGCACCGCCGCCGTGTTGGAGCAGTTAGCGCGCGATGTCACCAACTGGCGCGCCCGCGTGGTCGAGTTTTTCCAATTGCTGGCGACGACTCAGCACATGAATCACGTTCGCCTGTTCAACGTGCGCACACCCGATCTGCGCGACACCAACCAGTTGGAATTGCTGGAAACGGCCTTCACCAATGCCCCGCGTACGGGCGAAGTCCGCCGCATAGAGAGCGCGGGCGGTAAGTGGAATATCCCCAACATCGGCATTTTTCTGTGGCGGCTCCAGCCCTACCTCGTGACACGCGGCACAGCGCGCGCCGTCACCACGGCCGCCGAGGGGCGTTTCTGGTTCCACCCGATGGGCATCGACGCGCCGTTGTTCAACCGCCCGCAAACGGAAACTGACATCAGCCATCTGGCCGAAGAATTCAACGTGCCGGATCGCCTGCGCCGCCGGGCGCTGTACGATGACCTGGAGCAGTACCGGGCCACCGTGATCAGCGGGGATGGTATCCCGCAAACGACCTATTTTGGAACTCAGCCGGTGCTGGAAGTCCATCTCAACGGGCAGGACACACCCCTGCTGCCGGAAGAACTGATCATCTGCGATCTGTCCGGATGGGGTGCTGCCGGATGGTCGGCACCGATGACCCAGGGGTTTATGCGGGCTGACGGCACCTTTTTCAGCACGCAAGTGGCTATCGATCCGGTTTTAGGCAGACTGGCGATACTCAGCGGTGTAGCCGCGGTAACCGGCGTGGAAGTCAGCTACGTCTACGGCTTCAGCAGTGATGTGGGCGGCGGACCATACAATCGCCGCCAAACGGTCGAAGCGCGCCTGACGCGTGAGGTGACATGGCAGATCGGCGTCAGCCAGACGGCCGCGCCTGTGCCCGGCGAAATCGTCAATTCGCTGACCGAAGCCGTGAACGAGTGGAACGCCCAGCCAGCAGGTACGGTCGGCATCATTACCATTATGGACAGCCGCACCTATCAAGAAAACTTGCAGGGCGCGCAGGCGCTGCTTCTGCCTGAGGAAAGCCAGCTGCTCCTCGTCGCAGCCGACTGGCCGGAAGAGCCCGTGCCGGGTCTGCCCGGTGTGACACAGCGGGTCGTGGGCCACGTCGTGCCCAACCGGCTGCGCCCGCACGTGGATGGCAATATCTCCGTGCGCGGCACTGCCTCGGGGAGCACCACTAACCAGGGGGCACTCAGCATCGACGGGTTGTGGATCGAAGGTCAGCTCACGGTACTGATCGGCAATCTGTCCGCGCTGAACGTGAGTCACTGCACCATCGTCCAGGGAGTAGAAAGCCTGCACGTCAATGACTCGGCGGACCCCGCGACAGAGAACGACCGGCTGGACATTGACATCACGCGCTGCATCCTGGGGGCCATCAACGTGACGGAGACTGTCCCCACCCTAACGGTGAGCGACAGCATCATCCAGTCTGAAACGCTCCCGGCGGTCAACGCGCCCGGCAGCCATGTCACCCTGAACACGAGCACTTGCATCGGTACCGTGAACGTGCGCAGCCTGGACGCCAGCGAATCGATTTTTACGGACGTCGTCACGGCGGAACGGCGGCAGATCGGCTGCGTGCGCTTCTGTCATGTTCCGGATGAATCGCGCACTCCGCGCCGTTACCGCTGCCAGCCGGACCTGCTGCTGAAAGACGTCACCGATTCCGATGTACAGCGCCGCCTGCGGGCCTACGTAATGCCGATTTTCACCTCTGACGTGTATGGCGATCCGGCCTACATGCAGCTTGATCTGGCGGTTGCCAGAGAGATATTCACCGGTGCAGAAGATGGATCAGAAATGGGCGTGTTCAGCCATCTGAAACAGCCCCAGCGCGAAGCCAATCTGCGCCACGCCTTAGACGAATACCTGAGATTTGGGTTAGCGGCGGGGGTGTTCTATGCCACCTGAATTGCACCGACCAATCCTGATAAGAGCTGATTTCGCCCGTTCTGCACCGCCCACGTGGCTTGTATTCGGGGACGATTGCGCAGCCAAACTATGGAGGAAAAGCGCATGAAAGGAGACTTTACACGCACCACATACCGCAAACGCAATCATTACAGCCGCGTGCTCATGCAGCAGGGGCGTGTCCAGCTCGACGCCGATTGGAACGAACAACTGGCGATCGATGCTCATACCGATCGCACCGTGCGGCGCGACGTCATCGGCTACTGCGGCGGCCCCCAGGGCAACGGTCCTGATGGTAATCCGCTGGCAGGCTTTGACATTCTGCCCTCTGGTGTCGATCTGAACATCACCGCCGGACGCTACTACGTCAACGGTATCCTGGTCGAGAACGACGCGGAACGGCTGTTTACCCAGCAGGTCGATTACCGCGATGCCGTCCTGCCCACTACAGCAGGAACATACCTGATTTACCTCGACGTGTGGGAGCGGCACATCACGGCCCTGGAAGACTCCAACGTCCGTGAGGTGGCATTGGGCGGCCCGGATACGGCGACCCGCGCACGCGTCATGGCGCAGGTGAAATGGGAATCAATTCAGTCAGGGTCGAACTGCAACGACTTTGGGCCGGGCTGGACACCCGCTGGAGCCGCCAGCACCGGGCGATTAGCCGCGCGCGCGACGCCGGAACCGCCCAGCACCGATCCCTGCATCATGCCGGAGGAAGCGGGCTATCGCCGCCTGGAAAATCAACTTTACCGGGTGGAAATCCACGACGCTGGCAGTTTGAACGGCGCCACCTTCAAATGGAGCCGGGAAAATGGCTCGATCGTCACGCGCTGGCTGAGCCAGGACGGCGATAACCTGACCGTCAGCAGCACGGGCAGAGACGCGGTGCTGGGCTTTGCCAACCAGCAGTGGGTCGAGCTCACCGACGAAATCCACGAGCAGGCGGGCACACCGGGCACGCTGGTGATGATCGACACCGTGGAAGGCAATATCATCACTATCGATCCGACAACGGCGACCGGCACCACCGCCCTCACCGACTTTGACGCGGACACCGCCAAAATCCGCCGCTGGGACTCCGACGGGGCCGAAACCGTCACGGTGCCCGCCACGAACAATGGCTGGATTCTGCTGGAAGACGGCGTCGAAGTGAAGTTTCAGGCTGGGTCCTTCTGCACAGGCGACTACTGGCTGATTCCGGCGCGCACGCTGCTGGGCGATGTCTTGTGGGACACGCAAGCCGGGACAGGTCCGCAGGGCTTCCAATTGCGTCATGGCATCCATCATTATTACTGTCCGCTGGCGATCGGGGATTTTACCGCCAACGGCTGGGGAGAACTGACGGACTGCCGACATCTCTTCCCGCCCTTGACCGGGATAGATCGCGGGGATAGCTGCTGTACGGTCACTGTGGGTGATGGAGTCTTGAGCGTGGGCGATTTTCCCACGATTCAGGACGCGGTCGACAGCCTGGAAGACTCCGGCACGGTCTGTATCCTGCCGGGCGTTTACCAGCTACAACAGCCGGTGGTGATCCGCGATCTGGACATCGTCCTGACTGGCTGCGGCCGGCAAACGGCGATCACCACCGCGGGCAGCGATCCAGCCCTGGTGATCGAAGGCGGAATGGCCGACCTGAGTGGGCTGACCATCCGCGCCAGTTCGGCACAGGGCGCTGTCGTCGCGAACCAGCTCGCCCAACTGACCGTCAAGGACTGTACGATCATCAATGGTACGCAGCGCGAAACGCCGGTGGGCGTCGTCGCGTTGGTGGACGGTTCCACCAACAACGCCAATCTCAACGCAACGCGTCTGGCGGCGGCTGACGCGATCGCATCGGAGCCCACGGCCAGCCCCTATGCCCGGATTGCCATCGGGCGTGTGGAGGCTACGCGCATCGTGGACTTGCGGCGGTCCGCTTACGTGCTGCGCCGGTCCGGCCCGGCGCTTACGATCGTGGCATGCCGCTACGTGACCATCACGAACAACCGGTTAGCAGGCACGCCAGCCATCGTATTGCAGGCGACCATCGCCCACATCAGTGACAATACGCTGGTCGGCGGCGGGGTGTGGATCGCCGATGGATCGGCTGACGTGACCGTCCAAAATAACGACATCTCGCGTGGCCAGGGGCCGGGCGTTGTCCTGGGCGGTATGCCACCCACGCTCCAACTGTCCGACCAGGAGTTCCGGCGTAGGGGGTGTGTTCATCGTTGACAACACCATCACGGGGATGCAGGGCAGCGGCATATCGAGCGTCATCGACGTGGAGCAAAACCTGGATCTGGGCGAGTTGGAAGATATCCACATTCGCCAAAACCTCATCCGTCACTGCGGCCTGGCGGGTCCCGATCCCGTGTACGATCCCATAGCGGTCGGAGGCATCGTGCTGCGCCATGTCACAGGGCTGGTGATCGCCGACAACCTTATCACGGACAACGGCGGCGCGGAGGTGCCCGCCTGCGGCATATTCACCTACCTATGTAACGGGCTGGAAGTGACCAACAACCACATCGCCGACAACGGGACAACAGCAGCCCAGTCAGACGGGGCAGAAGCCTGCGATGACTTTGAGGCGATGGACGAAAGCGAAGGCGACGGTCCGTTTAACTCTGATATCGCTTCCTTTGCCTCCTTCGGAGCGGATGGAGGGCCGGTCGGCTACCAGATTCGGGCCATCGCGAATACGCGCGGACTGAACTGCCAGATCCAAACGGCGATCACGCTGGCGGATCCGGCGGACGGAGTGCGCCTGCGCGTTCTCACGTTTAGCCGGGTAGTCGTGGTCGCCACGCGTGCCGACGGTACCGAGACCACGCAGACCTTCTCCTCCAGCGAAATTCCGCAGGAAGCGACTTTCTCCGGTCCTGGGATCGTCAGCGTCACCATGCGGGCCCCGCAAAATGAAACCTGGCTGCTGACCTTCTGCGCGACGGCGAGTAACGCACTGCCAGACGCCTACCAGGCTGGCGTAGCGGCACTGTATGTTGTCGGCGGTCAGATCAGTGATCCAACGCTGTCCTCCGCAGGGATCACCTATCAGACCGCGGGCCCAGCCGCGCTGATCCACGACAACGTGATCGTGTGCCCGCGCGGCCAGTCAGTGATCGTGGCGGGCGTCGGGCCGATATCGGTCAGCGGCAACACGCTGACCAGCCAGGGCGCGCGCGTGCAGCCACAGGTCAATCAAACGGATGTCTTCAGCCAACTGGCGGCACTCGGACCGGGCGTCTTTATCTACAACCTCGGTCGCACGCCGGGTCTGGGACAGGCCGCCGCTGGAATATCATCAACCGGTACGCTCAATTTCAACGCAACAGCGCGGCTGCGTGCGGCTGTATCGAACCGCACCCAGTTTCCTGATGGGCGCACGCTCTTTCACGGCAACCAGGTGACGTTGGAGATTCTGCAAAACGCGCCCCGTTTCGTGCCAAGCTGCGCCGCACTCGTGTCTTTTGACGACGTGTCGATCCAGGATAACCAGATCCTGACGCAGATCATCGGCGGCGCGGTGTTTGCGTCGGTGGCCGCGCTGGGGATCACGGTTCGGGCAGGCGACAACCGCATCCACGAACTGCCGAATCAGGCGCTGGCTTCTTATCTGTCTCAAGCGGTGTTGAACAGTGCCACCGGCAACCAGACCACACACTGTATTGTGGTGCGCGGCGCGCAGGTGATTAATGACAACAACCAGGAAGCAATCACGACGCTGTGTGAGTCTCTGAACAACCTGAACACAACGGCTTCACCTACACCAGCGCCAGCACCCACGGTCGGCGTAGGGAATTTCACGGTGAACCGTGAGTTTTTGACACGACGCGGCTAGGCCATTGAACGCCGGAGATTTGCGCTACCCCTCGGTGGACACGCGATCTCGGGCACGGGCTTATGAGAGGAATACCCATGGACCAACAAGACCTGACTCCGGATGAGATCACTCAGCAATTGGCGGGCATGCTGCAACTGTTTGGGCAGTCGCAGCAAGCGGCCCTCGAAGAACTGGCCGCCCAACAAGAACAGCGCGCGGCGCGCTTGCAGCAGGTCGAAAATCGTATCGCGCCAGTCTTGGGCGACGATAACCCGCGCGTCGTGGCTTTGCACCAGGAGCAGCTGCGCGTCAGTGCCTTGCAGCGCAGCCTGAGCGACAACGCAACGCGGGCCAGCCGCCTTCCCCAGCTTAAATCCTACGAATGGATGGTATACGGGCACGTGCAGGACGGTGACGGCACCCCGGTGACCGGGGTGGTGGTCCGGCTGTTCGACAAGGATCGCAAGTTGGATGATCTGTTGGGCTATACCACGTCCGATGAATTCGGGGATTTTTCGCTGGTGTTCCACGAGCGTACGTTTTACGAGCCGGGCGAGAATGCACCAGAGCTGTATCTGATGGTGGAAGACAGCGCCGGTAACACCTTATATTCGTCCAAGGACAACGTGCGCTATCAAAGCGGGCGGATCGAATATTTCTTGATCGTGTTGGAGAACACCCCTCCTGCCAACTCAACCGCCCGACCCAAGTAACACCCGCTGCGAAAAACGCTGGCCCGGCCACAAACCGGGCCGGTTTTTTGTGCGAGACTTACTCTGGATCGAGCTGCACCCGGCCATTTCCACCAGGTGCAGGTCTGCGCCTCCCAACCTATGACAGCACCGCCATCGTCAGATACAATCCGACTGGGCGCGTGCGGCCGGTTGTGCTAATTCATTAGGTGGGCATTTCGCTGAAGGAGAATAGGGATCATGGCGGTCAAAGCCTTGGCAGTGGCTGAAGTGGATCTCAGCGCTATCGCCCATAACGTGGAGGCCATCAAACAGCACATCGGGTCACAGGTAACGCTGATCGCCGTCGTCAAAGCGAATGGGTACGGGCATGGCATGGTCGAGATCGCGCGCACGGCGTTGGCCCATGGCTCATCCTATCTGGCCGTGGCGCGGCTTGAGGAGGGCGTGCAGCTGCGCGAAGCGGGGATCGCGGCACCGGTGCTGGTCATGAATTACACGCCGCCCAACAACATCGAAGCCGGGGTCGCCCATGATCTCACCCTGACGGTAACCGAACCCGCCATCGTCGAGCGCGTGTCGCATCACGCGCGGCACCAGGCCAAGACGGGGCGCGTGCACGTCAAAATCGACACCGGGATGGGCCGTTTTGGCCTGCTGCCCGACGAGGTACTCCCTTTTTTTGAACAGGTCGCGGCCTACCCCAATGTTGAATTCGAGGGGATATTCAGCCATTTTGCGGTAGCCGATCTGGCCGATAAGTCTTACACTTGGCAGCAGTTTGAGACATTCACGCGCGTGTTGGATCAACTGGACGTCGCGGGTTACCGTCCGCCGCTGCGCCACATCGCCAACAGCGCCGCAACCTTCGACCTCCCGGCCATGCATCTGGATGCGGTGCGCGTCGGCATCGCGCTGTACGGTCTCCTGCCTTCAGGCGAGGTCGAGCCGGTGGTGCCGATCAAACCCGCGCTGACGCTAAAAAGCAGCGTGGCGCGCGTCAAAACGCTGCCAGCCGGGGCAAGTATCAGTTACGGACGGACGTATATCACGCCACACGCCATGCCGGTCGCCCTGATTCCGGTCGGCTATGGCGACGGGTATCACCGCGCGCTGTCCAATCGCGGCGCCGTGTTGATTCATGGCCAACGCGCGCCCATCGTCGGACGCGTGTGCATGGATCAGTTCGTCGTGGATATCTCCGCCTGCGGACCCGTCGCCCTCGGCGACGAAGTCGTATTGGTCGGGCGCCAGGGGCAGGCGTGCATCACCGCCGAGGCGGTAGCACGCTGGGCGGAAACCATCAACTATGAAGTCACAACCGGGCTGCTGCCGCGCGTGAGTCGCCTGTTTGTATGACCCACGGCCGTGACGGCAGGCCGCCATCGCTGCTCTAGACATGGAAGACGACACCCACAATGACCTCATCATCGCAACCCACACCAGCCGCTCGTCCATTTCAAGTCATGCTCAAACCGCGCGGTCCGATCTGCAATCTGGACTGCGAATACTGCTACTACCTGTCCAAAGAACGCCTCTTTCCCGACAGCAAGTTTCGAATGCCCGTCACGCTGCTGGAAGAATATACGCGCCAGCTCATCGAGGCACAGCCGGGGCCGGAAGTCACGTTTGCGTGGCAGGGCGGCGAGCCAACCCTGATCGGCTTGCAGTTTTTTCAGCAGGCGATTGCCTACCAGCAGCAGTATGCCAGGCCGGGGATGCACATCGACAACACGCTGCAAACCAACGGTACGCTGCTCGATGACGCGTGGTGCGCCTTCTTCAAAGAACACGATTTTCTGATCGGCGTCAGCCTGGATGGGCCGCGCGCGATCCACGATGCTTACCGCGTGGATAAAGGAGGGCGCCCCACCTTTGACCGAGTCATGGCGGGCATCGCGCTGCTAAAGAAACACAGTGTCGCGTTCAATATTCTGACCACCGTACACGCGGCCAACAGCGATCACGGCCTGGAAGTCTATCGCTTTCTGCGGGACGAGGTGCAGACGCAGTTCATCCAGTTCATCCCGATCGTGGAACGTACCGGAGCGGACGCCGCGTCGGGTGAAGTGCTCGTGACCCATCGCTCGGTGACCGGCGAAGGCTATGGCCGCTTTCTGGTCGATGTGTTCGACGAGTGGGCGCGGCGTGACGTGGGTAATGTGTTTGTACAAATCTTCGACGTGGCGCTGGCGGCATGGTCCGGCCACCGTCCAGGACTGTGTATCTTCGAGAAAACGTGCGGCTCCGCGCTGGCGATGGAACATACCGGCGATCTGTATAGCTGCGATCATTTCGTGGAACCGGAATACCATTTAGGGAACATCCTCGAGGTTCCCATGGCCACGTTAGCCCAATCAGAGGCACAGCGCGCCTTCGGACTCGCCAAGCGCGACGCGCTGCCGCACATGTGCCGCGCCTGTGATGTGCGTTTTGTGTGCAACGGGGGCTGTCCCAAGAACCGTTTGCTGCATACGCCGGACGGCGAGCCGGGCTTAAACTGGCTGTGTGACGGCTATCAGATGTTCTTCCGGCATATCGCCCCCGCCATGCAGTTCATGGCGACGGAGCTGCACGCGGGACGTTCCCCGGCCAACCTGATAGCCGCCCTGGCACGTCAGGACGCGGAACGCGCCGAGCGCTTCAAGAACGTGGGCCGCAATGATCCCTGCCCGTGTGGCAGCGGGCGCAAGTACAAACACTGCCACGGAAAGCCGCAGTAGCCACGCTACGACGGCTGAAGGCTGTCATTCGGATCGACGATCGCGCCCGCCGGAGCAGGGACAACGCCGTGCAACAGCGGATCGGCGGTGCGCACCATCCAGGCATGCAGCCGTGCCCGCATCTCCTCCAACACCCCAGTCAGATCAGCCTCTCCAGCCAGATTGTGGCGTTCCTGTGGATCAAACACGAGATCGAAAAGCTGTTCGCGGTCTACGGGGCGATCGCTCAGCCCGTGGGCCATCAGCAGCCGTTTGCTGGGGCCATCGTCGACGTTGGCAGGATGAACCCGCTCACGCGGGCTGTAGTGGCGGATGTATTTCCAGCGCTGCGTCCGCACGGCGCGCTGTGGTTCGTACGCGGCGTGATAGTTGACTTCGGCGAATACTTCGTCATGCAACTGATCGGTTTCGCCATTTACGAGTGGCAGCAGAGATCGGCCCTCCAACCAGTTCGGCGGTTCGATCCCCGCCAACTGGCAGATAGTGGGATACAGGTCGAGATGGGACACCAGCGCCTCACTGACGACACCTCCCCGAAACCCGCCCGGACCGCGCATGATCAGCATGACACCGATCCCGTGATCGGTCAGCGTGCATTTCATACCGGGGAACGCGATGCCGTGATCGGTCGTGCAGATCACCAGTGTGTTCTCGGCCAACCCATTGGCTTCAAGCGCTTGCAGCACCGCGCCCATGTTGTGATCCAAAATGCGGGCGCTGGCCTGGAACCCGGCCATATCCTGCCGCACTTCGGGTGTATCAGGCAGAGGGGTGGGCGGACGGATGAAGCGAGCATCTTCGGCGGGACCGGGTGCGGCGAATGGGCGGTGAGTTTCGTTGTAACCGACCGCCATGAAGAACGGCTGCGACGGCGTATTTTCCAGAAACTGAATCGCATTCGCGGTGGTGGACGCCGAGGAGTAGGGCGTCTTCGGGGCAGGCCGGGCGGCGTCGTTGGGAATGCCGTCAATGCGGTCATAACCGAGCACCGACGGATCCACATGTACGTGATGCGCCCCAAACAGCGCCGTGTGATAGCCAACGTGGTGCAGCGTGTGGGCCAGATGGCGTTCGACATGAGGCAGCGAAAATCCGCGATGCGCCAGCCCAATCTGCCCGCAGCCGTGCGCGCTCTGGCCGGTGAGCAAAGCTCCCCGGCTGGGCGAGCAAGTCGGCGCCGCGCTGAATGCCTGCCGGAACAGCACCCCTTGTTCGGCCAAACGCTGAAGGTTCGGCGTCGGGATAGCGTAGCCATAGGACTGCACATAGCGCCCGGTGTCGTGCGAATGGAGATACAACACATTCGGTGCCTTCATCGCGCTCTTTCCTCTCAGCCGATGGTCCGGCCGCGTCCTCAAACACAACCCACCCAGTATACCCAATCTGGCCGGACAACCCGGAGGTCTATCGCCAACTCTGAGAAACAATGACTCGGTGACGTTCCAGGCCGTGCGGCATCCTTGTCCAGCACAAAAGGCACCATCTCAAAAACATGCGTGGTTAATTCATTTGTTAAACAAGTGCGTACAGAGAATGTCTTTGGCAAGTAGACTTGTCAACTTTTGTATAAAGGTTCATTATTTTGATTAGTGGTTGAAATCGTTTCGTTCGGGGTACGGTCCAGTATTAGCTGTCCACACGATGCAAAGTAGTAAGGAAATCCCATGCGGGAAGATTGCTCACACTTATCTGCCCAAATTGACCAGCTCCAACAGGATCTGGCGGCGGCTCATGCGCGTATCGCTGAGCTAAGAGTCTCAGGCAGGCCTCGGTGCGTCCCCATCTCAGCCAGATTATCGTGGTATCGTCGAGCAGCAGACCGATCTAATCTGTCGTTACACGCCCGATTTCGTGCTGACGTATGTCAACACCGCCTATGCGGAATGGCTTGGCCAACAGCCCGCCGATCTGATCGGGGCCGACCTGATCAGCCATATTGCCGAGATCGATAGAGATAACGTCGTGCGGCAAGTGCGCAGCCTGACAGCTGAACACCCCGTGGGAACGTCTGAGCACCGCACGCTCATGTGGGACGGGACGACGCGTTGGGCCGAATGGATCGATCGTGCCATGTTCGACGAAACAGGCGCGCTGGTCGAATATCAGGGCGTTGGGCGCGATACGACAGAGCGTCTCTCGTCTGAACAACATCTCCAGTTTATGGTGAATTTCCTGCATGCGACCAACAATGCGCCCGATGTCAAAAGCGCGCTGGAAACTTCCCTGCGCTTCATCTGCAACCAGAATCACTGGGAATATGGTGAAATCTGGATGCCCGGCGAAAACGACAGGGTCCAACTCCGCAAAGACATCTACTTCATCCAGGAATCGGCGCGCGAGCAGGTGACCCCCTTCCGTGTCGCAACCGAAGACTACACGCTCTCTCCCGGTTTTGGCCTGCCTGGGAAAACCTGGGAAACGCAGACCACTAGTTGGATCCCCGATGTCCAGACGTTGCAATTCACCGAATTTTACCGGCGCGATCTCGCCCGGGAAGCCGGACTGCACGGAGTCGTGGCTGTCCCACTCGTAGATAAGGGCGAAACCCTCGCGGTGCTGCTCTTTTTCGCATTCGAAACGATTGATCTCAACGAAAGACTTCTCAAGGTTCTCTCAGTGGCTCTCAACCACCTTGTGCCGGTATTGCGCCGCAAACAGGCGGGAGAGGCCCTGGCCGCCAGTGAGGAGCTCTTTCGCCGCCTGGTCGAAAGCTCGGACTCCGTGGTCGCCCTGTTCGACGAGACCGGAACAGCACTGTACGGCAATGAGGTCGCCGCTCACAGCCTGGGCCTGGCCGCTGAAACCTTCGTCGGCAAGACCATGTACGACCTGTTCCCGCCGCCAATCGCTGAATACCAGCTAAATGGGATTCAACAAGTCATCCACTCGGGCGAAGGCATCGTCAACGAATCTCTCAGTGTGGTGGCTGGCAAGGACCGCTGGTACCGAACCAGCATCCAACCCGTGCGCAACACGGAAGGTGCCGTGACGACAGCTTTGATCAACAGTGTGGACGTCACTCACGTCAAAGAAACAGAAGCCGCCCTGCGCCAAAATGAACAGCGCTTCGAATTGTTCATGAGCCATTTCCCCGGGGTAGTCTTCATCTTCGATGCTGACAACACGCTAGTGTATTGCAATGAACGCTATGCGGCGTCGGTGCGGCATTCCGTAGACGAGATCATCGGCAAGAAGGCAGAGGATTATCTGGTTCCTGCCCTCACTGAGATGGTTCTCAATGAAAATGCTCAGGTTCTGGAACAGAACGAGGCCGTCAGGATCAGCTACACGTCGCCACCTGAGTTTGGCCCCAAGCACTGGATCCTCATCAAATTCCCAATCCCGCGCGACAATCTCCCGCCGTTGATCGGGGCCATCAGCCTGGATGTGACCGCGCAAAGGCATTCAGAACTGGCGCTCAGGGACAGCGAAGCCCGCCTCAACCACGCGCAGTCTATCGCCCATCTCGGCAGTTCGATGCTGGATTACCGGACCGGCAAAGTGATCTGGTCCGATGAGATGTACAGAATTTTCGGGCTGGAACCGGGCAACATGGAGATCACAAAAGACGTCGTCGCGTCGTTCGTTCATGCTGAGGATCGGTCGGCGATCATGGCGGCTATGGAACGCTCACAACGCACAGGCGATCCCTTTGACGTTGAGATACGCATTGTGCGTCCGAACGGCGAAGTCCGCTGGGGACTGATCCAGGCTGAAACCCGGTTGGACGATCAGGGCACCCCGGTGATGCTGTTGGGCACATACCTGGACATTACCGAGCGCAAGCGCAGCGAGTTGGCGCTGGAACGCGCGGTCCGTCGTCTGAACGCGCTGCACGCCATCGACCAGTCAATCCTGCGCGCCGACACCGTCGAAGAGGTGGCCAAGGCCGCGCTGGAAAGCATCTTTACTTCGGTGCCGTGTCATCGCGCTTCTGTGATTACGATCGATGTTGAGGAATCCACCGGGTATATTGTGGCCACACGCTTCCAAGGGCACTACACCAACGTCCCCGCCCGCCATACCTACGATCTCGCCCCTGAGATCGTGAAGTCCTTGACCGAAAATCGTTACCTGCTCATCGAAGATCTGCAACATCGCCCGGTGGAGGTCATGCAGAAGCTGTATGACGAAGGGGTGCGCACCATCCTCAACATTGGGCTCAAGCAGCAGGGACAACTGGTGGGGTCTCTCAACCTGCACGGCACGACCGACACTGCCTTCACGCCTGAGATCATCGAAATAGCGCTGGAAATCGCCGATCAGCTTGCGATTAGCTTGCACACCAGCCAACTCAACGAACAGATTCGCCAGTATACGCTCGAGCTGGAAGAGCGCGTCGCCCAGCGGACGGCGGAATTAGAGCGCTCCAAGACGCGCGTCGAAGCTATCCTCAACAGCAGCAGCGATGGCATCCTGCTGGTCAGCGTCGATAACGGCATCCAGCGGGCGAACCCGGCCTTCCATACGCTGTTCGGATGTATGGACAATGCCTGTTTCGGCAAATCCTTGGAAACCCTGATCGCCGCCGATGACCGCGAGCGTGTCGCCAGCGCCGCGCAAGTGGTGATATCACAGGGCACTGTTCAGCGGCTGGAAGTCCGCGCGCAGCGCCTGGACGGCGGCGTATTTGACGTGTCACTCGGGTTGGCCCCGGTCAAAGGCTTCAACGGTGACGGGCAAAATCTCGTCTGCACGATCCGCGACATCAGCGATCTGAAGTTGGCCGAACGTACACTCCGTCAGTCGGAACAAATGCTGACCTCCGTCATCGAAAATATCCCGGTACGCGTCTGCTGGAAAGACCGCGACTCCGTCCTGCAGGGCTGCAATACGCTGCACGCACGCGCGGTCGGGTTGACCTCGCGCGAACAAATCGTGGGCATGACCGATTATGATTTCAACCCCGCTACGGCTCCCAAATGGCAGGGCAAAGATCGCCGGGTGATGGAAACGGAACAGCGCGAACTCAACCTGGAGGAGGAAATCCCGCAAGCCGACGGCACATCGCGTTGGCTGCGTTACAACCGGGTGCCGCTGCGTGACGCCGAAGGCGCCATCATCGGCGTGCTGGTCATGATAGAGGACATCACCGAGCACAAACAGGCCCAGCTCGCCATCGCCGAGGAACGCAACCTGCTGCGCACGCTCATCGACGCGATGCCCGAATTCATCTACGTGAAAGACCTGGAACATCGTTTTCTATTGAGTAACGACTCCCATACCCGCGCGCGGGGATATGGCAGCGCCGATGAGATCATAGGCAAAACGGACGCTGACTTCTTCACCGCTGATCTGGCAGCACAGTTCCGCGCCGAAGAAGAAACCATTTTCCAGACCGGTCAGCCGCTGATTGACTACGAACAGCCCTCTATGACTGAATATGGAGGGTTTGTCTGGGCTTCATCGACCAAAGTACCGCTGCGCAATGTCGATGGCGATTTGATTGGCATGGTCGGAATCACGCGTGACATCACCGAGCACAGGGCGGCCGAACAGGCTCTGCGCCAGTACGCTGAAGAAGTCCATGACCTTTACAACAATGCACCCTGCGGCTACCACTCGCTGGATGACAACGGCTTCATCATTCAGATCAACGACACCGAACTGCAATGGCTCGGCTATAGTCGCGAAGAAGTCATCGGCAAGCTGCGTATCACCGACTGCATGACCGCTGAGAGTATCGCCACCTTCCGGAAGAATTTCCCGGGCTTCATCGAGCGCGGCTGGGTTTCGGACCTTGAATTCGAATACGTGCGCAAAGACGGCAGCAAGTTCAACGTCATCTTGAACGGGACTGCCATCTACGACGAGCAGGGCACCTATCAGAAGAGCCGCTCCACGATGTTCGATATTACGGAACTCAAACTGGCGCAAACGGCCCTTCGTGAAAGCGAAGAACGCTACCGTACCGTGATCAACACGATGTCGGAAGGCGTGGTTCTGCAAAGTGCCGATGGCGTCATCCAGACGACTAACGCCGCTGCCCAACGCATTCTTGGGCTAAGCCAGGACGAGATCACCGGGCACAAATCGAGGGATCCGCGTTGGCGCGCGATCCATGAGGACGGCTCGCCCTTCCCTGGAGAGACCCACCCTATCGAGATGACACTGCGCACAAGCGAGCCGCAGTCCAACGTAGTCATGGGCGTGTACCGGCCTGCAACCGGTCTGGCCTGGATCCTGATCAACTCCAGCCCGGTCATTTACGCTGGCGACGACCACCCGCGCGCCGCCGTGTCAACCTTCACCGACATCACAGATCGCAAACAATACGAAGAAACGCTGGTGCAAGCGTTGAACAAAGAAAAAGAGCTTAACGAGCTAAAATCGCGCTTTGTCTCCGTAGCCTCGCACGAATTCCGCACCCCGTTGGCCGCTATTCTGGCCACTGCCGAAACGCTGTTCTATTACCGTCAACGCATGGACGAACCACAAATCAACGCCCGCCTGGACAAGATCCGGCAGCAAGTCCACCACATGAAAAGCATCATGGACGAAGTGCTTCAACTCGCCCGCATCCAGGCGGGCCACATCGAGTTCAACCCGGTGCCGGGCGATTTGAAAGCGCTGTGCGAGGAAATCATCGAGGAATTCCAGAGCCAGCCCGACTACCGCGAACGCATCGCCTACAGTGGCGTCGAGACGCCCATCACTGCCGAGATCGATCTCCGCCTGATGCGGCAGGTCATCAGCAACCTGATCTCCAACGCCCTGAAATACTCGCCGCCCGAAAAACCGATTCGCATCATGCTCTCGCGCGGAACCAATGACATTACCTGCCAGGTCGCCGACCAGGGCATCGGTATCCCGGCTGAAGACCTGGCGCATCTCTTCGAACCCTTCCACCGTGGCCGGAACGTGGGGACGATTTCCGGGACAGGACTGGGGTTGAGTATCACAAAGGAGGCAGTTGAAGCGCACGGTGGTACGATCTCTGTTGAAAGCGAAGTGGACTCCGGCACAGCGTTTACCGTGATCATACCTGTGGTGCAATAAAAGGGAAAAGGCTATGCAGGCGGCGAAAATAGTGATTATTGAGGACGACCAGCACATTCGCGACGAAGTCGCCGACTGGCTTCGCTTCGAAGGTTATGAGGTCATCGGGGCGGAAAACGGGCGGGTGGGGTTGGAAGCGACGATCCGCGAGGTGCCCGATCTGATTCTGTGTGATATCGCCATGCCCGAAATGGACGGGCGCCGTGTCCTGCTGGAAGTACGCTCGAACCCGCTTCTGAATCGCATTCCGTTCATTTTCGTGACGGCGAGTGCCAGCCGCGAATTGGTCCGTCAAGGCATGGATATGGGCGCGGACGACTACATCGTCAAACCATTTTCCCATGCCGAGATTCTGAATGCTGTCCGGTCACGCCTGGAAAAACACGCATCCCAGGATATCGTCCTGCAAGATCAGCTCGAAGTCTTGAGTTCGGAATTAGCCGAAGAACGTGAGAAACGCCGGTTGAAATCGCGACTGGTGGCGATGTTCTCTCACGATTTCCGCAACCCGCTGGCGTCCATTCTGTCCTCCATCGAGCTGCTTCGGACGTATGAAACGCGTCTATCTCAAGAGCAAAAACGGGGGCAGCTCGATCGGATGGAGCGTTCTATCCGGTTGCTGATCCAGATGCTGGACGACATGCTGCTGGTAGCTCAGATGGAAAGTGGACGACTCAACTATGATCCGCAGCTTGTCGACGTGTCCGATCTGACCAAAGGCATCGTCACAGAGTTTCAATTTGTGTATAAGCGGACGCACAAACTGCACTTTCATAGTAATGTCCACCATTTATGGAGGATCGACCCAATGCTTTTCCGCCAGATTCTCAACAATCTGATTTCCAACGCGGTGAAGTATTCGCCTTCAGGGGGAGACGTGGAAATCGACCTGACAGAACACGAGGAAACGCTTGAGCTGGTAGTCGAGGATCACGGCATTGGCATCCCCGAAGAGGACATTCCCCATCTTATCGAACCGTTTCACCGCGCGTCCAACGCGATAGACATTAAGGGCACCGGGCTGGGGTTGTCCATTGTCAAACAGGCGGCGCACATCTGTGGCGGCACAGTCCACGTGGACAGCACCCTCGGAGAAGGCACACGCTTTGTCGTGACGCTCCCCCGCACACACGAGCCGGAGGAGTGAGCGCATTGGGCCGCGCCCATGCGAATGCCTGCCGCTCACATCCCTTAGGACCCCAATCGCCGGGCGTGGCTCTCAGGCCCACGCGCGGCGCGCGACCATTGTCCTCTTGAATGAACGACCCTAACCGAATCGCCCGGTGATATAATCTTCGGTGCGTGGATCGGAGGGCGGCTGAAGATCTTTTCCGTCTCGTCGAACTCGATCAGCTCGCCCGAACGGGTGTGATCGGACAGCATAAACGCGGTGTAATCCGACACGCGCGCGGCCTGCTGCATGTTGTGCGTCACGATCACGATCGTGTAGTTCTCTCTCAGATCGCGCATCAGGTCTTCAATGCGCAGCGTGGCGATCGGGTCAAGCGCCGAACAGGGCTCGTCCATCAGGATAACGCCCGGTTGGACCGCCAGGGCGCGCGCAATGCACAGGCGCTGCTGCTGCCCGCCCGACAGGGCTGTGCCCGCCGCTTTCAGCTTATCTTTGACTTCGTCCCACAACGCCACAGACCGGAGCGCCTGTTCTACGATGTCGTCATAGCGGGCCCCGCGCTGCTTGCCGCCGTTGAGCTTCAGCCCGACGATGACGTTGTCATAGATCGACATGGTGGGAAACGGATTCGGCTTCTGGAAGACCATCCCGATCTTGCGCCGGATCGTCACCGGATCGGCGCGCTCATCGTAGATGTTTTCATCATCCAGAAACACCTGTCCTTCTGCATAGGCTCCGCGTATGACCTCGTGCATCCGGTTCATGCAGCGAATCAGGGTTGATTTGCCGCATCCCGAAGGGCCGATGATGGCGGTGATCTTGTTCGGCTGGCAGGTCATCGTGACATCTCTGACTGCCATGGCCTTTCCATAATAGGCCGAGACATGCTCGACGTGAAGCCGCCGGCCTTGTACTCCGTCAGATGTGGTAACAGGTCTCTGTAGAATACCCACACTACGATTCATGTTTCACCTTTCCAGTAAACGCGCGTGCAGCCGCACTGAATACGGCAATCACGAGAATGAGAACCAGCGAGGCTCCCCAGGCTTTCTCGTTCAAATCGGCAGAAGGCTGGGTGGCGTAGTTGTAGATTTGCAGCGGGATGGCGGCCATCGGTTGGGACAGGTCGGTGTTGAGAAAATCGTTGCCGAG
This sequence comes from uncultured Chloroflexia bacterium, assembly GCA_963826505.1. Classification (GTDB taxonomy): domain Bacteria; phylum Chloroflexota; class Anaerolineae; order Aggregatilineales; family Aggregatilineaceae; genus CAWGXG01. Next base: position 239,032 of record CAWGXG010000006.1, on the reverse strand, counting down.
CGCTGTTAGCAGCAGGGGAGCCGTCTCGCCCGCCGCACGCGCCACCGAAAGAATGATGCCCGTGACAATCCCGGAACGCACGGTCGGGATCACGATGCTGACCACCACCCGCCAATGAGGCAGGCCCAGCGCCAATCCCGCTTCGCGCAACAGATCCGGCACCAGCCGCAGCACCTCTTCAACGCTGCGGATCACAATCGGGATCATGATCACCATCAACGACACCGCCCCGGCGATCCCGGCGAACCCGGTGACCTGGCGTACCAGCAGCGACCAAACGAAAATACCGACCACGATCGACGGCATCTGAAGCATCAGGTCCACGGCAAACCGCACCACCCCGGCAAACCAGTCGTCGTCGAATTCAACCAGGAAGACGGCGATCATCACGCCTACCGGGATCGACACCGCCGATGCCACACCCAACATGATGAGGCTGCCCACGATCGCCTGAGAAATCCCGCCGCCAGCCATACCGGCGGGTTTGTGCGAGTGGGTGAAGAAATTGATAGAGATAGCCCCGCTGCCGTTCTGGAGAATGTTGAATACGATAATGAACAGGATAGCGACCGCCACGAGCGACAGTGACGTCAACAGCCCGGTCATGAAGGTGTTGAACGCTTTGCGATACCGCAGCCGGAATCGCTCGCGATCCACCGGTCTACCGAGAGGTTCTGCTCTAGTCCTGAGCGTTTCGTACACGCTTTGCGTCATGCTATAAGCCTTCCAGGTCCTATGAAGTAGATGGCATACGAGCGAACCATCTCACAATGACGCGGGATAAGATGTTGAACAGCGACGCCACGACCAGCAGCACCAACCCCAACCCCACGACTGCGCTGAAATGCAGCTCTGAATTGGTGTCGGTGAACTGGTTAGCAATCGCGCTCGCCAGCGTATACCCCGGCGTGAACAACGATCCGGTGATGTCACCTGACGAATTGCCGATCACCATCGTGACGGCCATCGTCTCGCCGATGGCGCGGGCCAGCCCCAGCATCATCGCGCCGATGATGCCACCCTTGGCAAACGGCAAAATCGACTTGGAAATCATTTCCCATTTCGTCGCGCCCAGCGCCAAAACGCCCTCTTTTTGCAGGCGCGGCACCTGAGCAATAATCTCCCGCGACAACGACAAAATGGTCGGCAAGATCATGATCGCCAGGATGATTCCTGCGGTGAGCAGCCCCTGACCAAAAATCGGCCCGGAAAACGCGGGACCTATGATCGGCCAGTTGCCGAAATTCTGCTGGAGGAAGGGCTGGACGTGATCGCGCATGAAAGGCACCAGGATCAGCAGTCCCCACAACCCATAGGCGATACTGGGGATGGTAACCAACAACTCGACCACAAACGCGATCGGCATTCCCAACCAGCGCGGCGCATATTCCTGTACAAAGATGGCCGTGCCGATCGCCAGGGGCGTTGCCAGCGCCAGTCCGATGATCGACGTGATGACCGTGCCGTAAATGTACGGCATCGATCCGAACTCAATGCCATAGCGTTTGGTCGCGTTGGGCCGCCACGTCGTGCCGGTGAAAAATGACGTACCAAACTGATCGAGCACCTTCACCGAATATCGGACCAGTGTGAAGGCCAGGTAAGCCAGCAGGACGACCAGCGCCAACGAGCACACACGCAAAATCAGGTTAAAGACGCGGTCGCCACGATTAACGATGTGCCGCTTTGCTATCAATACCGCTACTCCTCACATTCAGCCGAACAGCATCACAATCTGTGTTGGCGTCTGAAAAACAAAGTATCGGCGGGTGCTGCGTACCGGCACCCACCGATTGAATGATCCGGTAGAGACAAACTCCACCGGATTAGCCATAAAAGCTAGTGCATCATTACCGAGTCAGCGAGTTCCTGCGGCAGCACCATCTGGCCATCGACCGTGATCTTCTCGATCAGGGCTTCGGCTTTCTGGATGGCCGGTTCGGGCAGGGGCGCATAGCCCTGGACAACCGGGTCATCGCTGGTACCCGTGAAGACCTGGCCGTCGTGGGTGGCCCACCACAGGTAGCGGACCAGCGCCAGCGCCTTGGCGAGCATCGGTCTGATTTTCGTAGACCAGCAGCCAGGTGAAGCCCGCGATTGGGTAAGCATTCTCGCCAGCCGCGTTCACCAGTTTGACGCGCATGTCATCGGGCAGTTCGATGCCAGCCGCCGCTGCGGAGACAGTTTCCTGCGACGCCGTCACGAAGTTACCCGCCTGGTTCTGAACAGCCGCCGGGACAGGTCATTCGCTACGGCATAACCCTGCTCGACATAGCCGATGGAGTAGGGGGTCTGGACCACGTTACCCGCCACGCCGGGGTTGCCCTTGGCACCGATACCCGTCTGCCAATCCACTGCGTTACCGAAGCCGACGATTTCGTCCCAATCCGGCTGACAGCGCTCAGATAGCTGGTGAAGATGTTGGTCGTACCGGAGCTGTCCGAACGATGGATGACGACAATGTACTTATCCACATCAGCCAACTGGGGATTGTCAGCGACCAAACGCTCGTCGTTCCACTTGATGATAGGTTCGCGCGGGGTGTCGCCGCCAAGACGGCCAGCCTCACCGAGGAAGATCAGCGCCACGTTTTCAGGGGTCAACTTGAGTACATCGCTGCCAATTTCAGGAACGTTGTGAACCAGCACCACGCCACCCATCGTCATCGGGATGTGCAAGAGCGCGCCACCCTTGGCCTGGGCAAGCTGGTCGTCGGTCATCGGGCCATCGCTGGCACCGAAATCGACAGACTGGTCGCTGATGCCCTGGATACCGCCACCAGAACCAATAGCCTGGTAGTTGATCTGGACGCCGGTCAGTTCGTTGTACTGCGCCACCCACTGATCATAGAGTGGCTTAGGAAACGTCGCGCCAGCGCCATTGAGAGTGTTAGACTCGCCGTCCACTGGGCCCGTGATAAGTCCTGCACCGGGAATAGAACCATCCTGAGCGAACGCGAAGGGGACAACCATGGCAATTACAAGGACTAATGCCACCAACTTCAACCCCAGGATACGTTTGTGCTGCATGAAAACCTCCGTGTGCTAGAAAACAATGCCCCACAATGGGTGATGATCAATCCCAAACAGTTCAGAATATAAACACGGCAAACCAAATGTATCCCAACGCCAGTTTAAATCTCAGGGTTATCTAGATTAATATCTTTTAAATCCTCTTACCGGCCGCGTATATGCCTTGAAAAGCGGGCCCAAAGTCCGGAAAATGGGCGGCAAACCTCAGCCAGTCAACCACCCGGTGTGGTTGCCAAATGAGAGGCAATCGCCTACAGTTACAGGAGTCGTTCCCCAAGGTTAAGGCAGCCGCAGATTGCCAGCCCGGTTGACGCCTTGGCTTCGACCACCACGTTGATTATCAGCGTCATCATCCCAGGTGATGGTGGCATAGCAGGCAAGATGTGCTGAGCACAGGAGGATTCTGATGGAGTGGGTCCGCTTTGAACACAACGGCGCGTCGCAGTTCGGCGTACTACACGATGGCGTCATCACGGCGACCAGTCTGACATGGTCCGCTATTCTGGCCGGTCAGACACCCGACCGGATCGCCGAACACCGGCTGGATGCGATCCGGTTGTTGGCCCCGGTCGAAACCCCCGGCAAGATCGTCGCCATCGGGCTGAATTACATGGACCACTGCCGCGAAACGAACACGCCGCCGCCTAAGAATCCGGTCATTTTCACGAAGTTCACGACCTCGCTCAATGCCCCCGGCGAGCCGGTCCGCTGGTCCCGGCGGCTGACGCAGCAGGTCGATTACGAGGCCGAGCTGGCGGTCGTGATCGGCAAGACAGCGCGCCACGTATCTGAGGCCGACGCGCTGAGTTATGTCTTCGGATACACGGCGGCCAACGACGTGAGCGCGCGCGATCTCCAGTTTGGGGACGGTCAATGGGTGCGCGGCAAAAGTTTGGATACCTTCTGCCCGCTGGGACCCGCGATTATCACGGCGGATGCTATCCCCGATCCGCAGACATTGGCGATTCGCTGCGTGCTGAACGGTCAGACCGTCCAGGACAGCCACACTCGCGAGATGATCTTCAGTGTGGCCCACCTCATCGCGTTCTGCTCGCAGGCATTCACGCTCGAACCCGGCGATCTAATTCTAACCGGGACTCCGCATGGCACCGGCGCCTTCCGCGATCCGAAGCTGTTTATGCAGGATGGCGACACGGTCGCCGTCGAGATCGAACAGATCGGGCGATTGGAAAATCCATGCGTGGTGGACGCCTGAGCCGCGCCAGATGGAACCACGAAAAAGGGCAGGCGATGAGCCTGCCCCATATCTATGTACTTCGGCTGTGTCTTTACCCGCTGTGAGGATCAGTCGCCTGACACGGGCGCAGGGAGGCTCGCGCCCGCCGCGGCAAGCGCCTCTTCTTCCAGGCATTCCGGCTCATAGCAGCGGGTTTCGGCGGGCAGCACCAGGAAGGTGAACACAGCCGAAACCAGCATGATCACCCCGGCCACGAGCATAGCGCCGGTCATGCCGGACACGAACGCATGATTAGCCGTATGGGTGATCGCGGTCGCCGTATCACCGCCTATCGCTCCGGCGACGCCGTGCGCGCCTTCGATGCCACTACGGACGGCTGCGTAGACACCGGCGGGAACCGCATCTTTTAGAGACGTGATTTCACGCAGGTAGCTGTGATTCATCAGCGTGCCCAACACGGCTATCCCCAATGCGCCGCCGACTTCACGCGTCGTGTCGTTCATCGCGGAGCCCACCCCGGCCTTACTGACTGGCACGGATCCCATGATCGAATCGGTCGTCGGGGTCATCGCCAGGCCCATCCCCGCCCCCATAGCAATCAAACCGGGCAGCAGCGTCCAGTACGAAGACCCGACGCTCGACACCAGCGAGAGATAGAACATCCCGGCAGTAGCCGCTACGAACCCGATCCCGACCACCAGTTTGATACTGCGCAGGCGGGCGGTAATGGGTGCCGCATTACCCGCCGCCATCATAAACACAAAGAACATCGGGAACATGCGCAGGCCTGTTTGGAACGGCGAGTAGCGCTGGACGGATTGGAAATATTGGGTCAGGAAGAACATGGCCCCCAGGATGCAGAACATCATCAGCGCTATGGCGAGACTGGCCCCGGTGAAGGACATGTTCTTGAACAGAAACATGGGCAGCATCGCATTCGGCGAGCGGAGCTCCCACCACGCGAAGACGCCCAGCATCACTGCCGCCACGCCAAACGCGATCAGGACACGTGTCGCGTCCCACCCGATGACCCCGGCTTCGATGATGCCATACACCAGGGCGAATAACCCGACGATTGAGAGGCCAACACCGGGAAGATCCGGTTCGGGCGCGTTTTCATCCTTCGACTCCTCAATGAAGAAGTAACCACCGACCAGGGCTACCGCCGACACCGGCAGGTTGATGAGGAATACCGAATGCCAGTGGTAGTGATTGAGCAAGAAACCGCTGACCAGCGGGCCGAGCCCCAGCCCGAGCCCAAACACGGCAGCCCACGCCGCGATCGCGGTCGCGCGCTGCTTGGCATCACGGAATGAGGCCGTAACCAACGACAGCGTCGCCGGCAAAATCATCGCCCCACCAAGACCGAGCAGCGCCCGCGCTGCCACCAACACTTCCACCGACTCCGCCACTGCCGCCATAATCGAAAAACCCGCAAACCAGACGATCCCAAACTGCAAAATCCGTTTGCGGCCTATGCGGTCACCCACAGATCCCATCGTCAGAAGGAGCGCGGCAAACACCAGGATATACGCATCGACAATCCATTGTAAATCGCTGGCACTGGCATTCAGTCCCAGAGCGATCGAGGGGAGTGCCACATTCAGCACGGTGTTGTCCAAACTGATAATCAGCAGTGAGACGCTGATGAACAGCAAGGCTATCCAGGGATTACGATGTGACCTGTTCATGGTAAGCTCCGCTCGTTACACGTATTCTGATTAATCTTGAAATGTTTCATACATATTATACTAATTCGCTTACTGAGCCCACAATAGCCGTTTGGTTAGGGTGGCACGGACAACATGGGAAAACACAGCCAGACTACATTGCGCGACCTGCCAACCTCCTGTATGCTTGGCTCCAGACCAAACGCGTTGTATGTGTGCGTTGTGGCTACGGTGCGCCGCATAATCGCCCAACATTGTCAGAGAAACCATGTCCGAACAACGATCGGTCTATCGCAAAGCCGCGCTCGATAAGCTCGCCTCACCCGAAGAACTCGACCGCCTGATGCAGATTACCGGGCCGGGATCATGGCTGCTGCTGGTAGCGTTCGGCGGCGTCCTGGGGATGACGTTGCTGTGGGGCATCTTCGGCAGCATCACCACATCCCTCGACCAAACCGGCCTGCTGACGCTGAGCAATCCCGTGATCTTTGTCCCGGCTTCGGAAGCCGGGCAGGTCGCGACCATCAGCGTTGAGCCCGGCGATCGGATTGCGGTTGGACAGGTGGTTGCCGAGATCACGACTCAGGCCGGGACCGTCAGCGTGGCCAGCCCCGTCAGCGGGCGCGTGACGGTCATTCGCGCGGCGACAGGCGAGCCCGTCGACGCCGGAACACCCCTGATCAGCGTCGAGTCGTTTGACCGCGACGTGCCGCAGCTCGAAGTGATCGCCTACCTGCCGCTGGCCGACCGCCAGCGTGTACGCGCTGGCATGACCGTCCAGGTGCTTCCGTCTACGGTTGAGCGCGAAAAATACGGCTATCTGGAGGGCACACTTCAATCGGTGGCGCAGTTCGCCGCGACGCGCGAGGAGATGATGATCGCATTGGGCGATTCCGGCTATGTGGACGACCTCTTGAGTCAAGGGCCGGTCTTCGAAGTGCGTATCGGCTTGAAAAGCGCCGGTGACGGGTCATATTCGTGGTCGGCCTCGGACGGCCCCTCGACTCCACTGGTCAGCGGGACGCCGTGCCTGCTGCACATCACCATCGACAAGAAACGCCCGATCAGCAAACTGCTCAATCTGTCCTGATCCATCCGAACCGGTGCCGCATGGCTGAACCCATCCCACGTGAACAGCGTAAGCGGGTCAAGACGCCGACCGTCCTGCAAATGGAAGCCGTCGAGTGCGGGGCAGCCTCTCTCGCGATCGTGCTGCACTACTACGGGAAATACGTCGCGCTCGAAGAACTGCGGTTAGCCTGTGGCGTCTCACGCGACGGCAGCAACGCGCTGAATCTGGTTAAGGCCGCACGCAGCTATGGGCTGGAAGCCAAAGGCGTCCGGCGCAGCAGCATCAAAGGGCTGCTCAATCTCCCCTTACCCATCATCCTGTTTTGGAAGTTTACCCATTTTCTCGTATTGGAAGGCTTAGGGGCGAACGTCGCCTACATCAACGATCCGGCGACAGGCCCGCGCACCATTCCGCTCAACGAGTTCGACGAGTATTTCACCGGCATCGCGCTGGTGATGGAACCCGGCCCGGCCTTCGAAAAAGGCGGCCACCCCTTCAGCCTGATTCCGGCGCTGCGCCAGCGCCTGAGCGCGTCGCAATGGGGCGTTATCTTCGTGCTGCTGGCCAGCCTGCTGCTGGTCATCCCCGGTCTGATCGTCCCGACGTTTTTGCGCGTCTTTGTCGACGACATCCTGGTCAGTGGCCAAACGTGGATTGTGCCGCTGCTGGTCGGCATGGGGTTGGCGGCGTTAATCACCACCGGTCTGGCCTGGATGCAGCAAATGTACCTGCTGCGGCATGGAAACCAAGCTCTCGCTCAGTGGGTCGAGCCGCTTCTTCTGGCATATTCTGCACCTGCCGGTGGAGTTTTTCACGCAGCGTTACGCGGGCGATATTGCCTTCCGCGTGCAGATTAACGACCGTGTCGCGCAGCTTCTGTCCGGCGAACTGGCGACCGCCGTCATCAACCTGATGCTGGCCGTCTTCTTCGCGCTGTTGATGCTGCAATATGACGTGCTGCTGACATTGATCGGAATCGGCATTGTCACGATCAACATTTTCGCGCTGCGCACCATCTCGCGCCGCCGGGTGGACGCCAATCGCAACTTGCTCCAAGAACGCGGCAAACTCGTCGGCGCCGCAATGGACGGACTGGAAACGATCGAGACGCTCAAAGCCACCGGCGCTGAATCGGACTTTTTTGCGCGGTGGGCCGGGTTCCAGGCCAAAGTCGTCAACGGCGAGCAGCGACTCGGCTACCTGACGCAAATGCTGGCTATCGTCCCGCCCCTGCTCCAGACGATCAACATCGCGGTGATCCTGGTGATCGGCGGGCTGCGCGTGCAAAGCGGCGATGCTCACGATCGGTATGCTGGTCGCGTTCCAAAGCCTGATGCTCAGTTTCACCCAACCGGTGACGCAGCTCATCAACCTGGGCAATCGCCTGCAAGAAGCCGAAGGCGACATGAACCGCCTGGACGACGTGCTGCGCTATCCGGTCGATGACAGCACGCTCAGACCGCCAGAGACCGCCCACGGGCTCGAGATGGCCCCCGCAGACCGTCTGGACGGTTATTTAGAATTGCGCGGGATTTCCGTTTGGGTATAACCGGCTGGCGGAACCGCTGGTGTCAGACTTCAGCCTGAGCCTGAAGCCGGGCCAACGCGTGGCCCTGGTCGGCAAATCGGGCAGCGGCAAATCGACCGTCGCCAAGGTCGTGGCCGGGCTGTACGACGCCTGGGGCGGCGAGATCCTGTTCGACGGCAAGCTGCGCGACGCGATCCCGCGCGAAGTTATGGCCGCGTCGATGGCGATGGTCGATCAGAATATCGCCCTGTTCAGCGGCACGATCCGCGATAACCTGACGCTGTGGAATCCCGCGATGCCCAAAGCGTGGATCGTGCAGGCCGCTAAAGACGCCGCCATCCACGACGTGATCACCGAGCATACCGGCGGCTATGATTTCCCTTTGGAAGCAGGCGGGCGTAATTTCAGCGGCGGCGAACGCCAGCGTCTCGAAATCGCGCGCGCGCTGGTGACCAACCCCGCTCTGCTGATCCTGGACGAAGCCACCAGCGCGCTCGATCCCGTCACCGAAAAAACCATCGACGATAATCTGCGCCGCCGCGGCTGTACCTGCCTGATCGTCGCGCACCGGCTGAGCACGATCCGCGACTGTGACGAGATCATCGTGCTGGACCAGGGCAAGATCGTCCAGCGCGGCACGCACCAGCAAATGCTGCGCGCAGGGCGGCCCGTATGCCGATTTGATCGGCGCGGAGCAGCCCACCCGAAGCGCAAGAGCAAAGTCGACTCTGTGCTTGACAAGCTGGCCGATCTGTAAACGGGACAGCCGGAGAATCACATGCCGGGCGAAAATCGAATGGCGCAACACGCACGGATGAATGGGAGCTGTTCCTGCTGGGTCTGCGCTATCGTGACTCCAGACTGCTCACGCTGAGCGGCAACGAGCCGTTTTTGCTGTCCGGCACAGAGAATGCCTGGCTGGTCTACAAGGGGACGGTGGACGTCTTCGCCGTGCAAACCACCGACAACCAGCCCAGCGGCGCGCGCCATCATTTTTTCCGGGCCTCTATCCAGCACCTGCTGTTAGGACTTGCTCCCAGTGACTGGCAGGTCGGGCTGCTAGCGAGCTGCACGCCCGAAACGCAGATCCTGCAATTCAAAGCCGCGCGGCTGCGTCAACTGATCGAAAAAGACGAAAACGTCGCGATCATCGTCGCGCTGCTTGAACTCGTGGACGCGGGCGCTGGTGTCCGGACTGACGGGCGGGACCCGCCCCAGGGATTTCCTCACGATCGCGCCTGACACGGAGTTGTCCGTCCCGGCGGGTGGTGTCGTCCGGCCTCAACGCGATATGGTGTGGGTCGAACAGCGAGCGGGCCAATCGACTTATATGGGCCGTCCCGACCTGACTTTCAATGTCGGAGATGCCTATCTGCCCCTCACCGATCGTACATGGTTGGAAGCCGTGGGCGAGGGAACGCTTCACGCCCAAACCAGCGCGTCGCTGCTGGCGCAAGAGGGCGGCTGGGACTGCCTGAATCACTTCGGGACGCGCATTCAGAGCCTCATCGCGGCCGATATGCAGCAAGAGCATCGCGCCGCCAGCCGGTTGATCCAGGAGAAAACAGCCAACGACGCGCTCAAAGTGCAGAGCGCCGTAACGCGCCTCGCGACGACCTGGCACGACGAGCCGCTGGCCGCGCTCGATGCCGACAGCCCGGACGCGCTGGTCGCCGCCAGCCGCCTTGTAACCCGTGCGACAGGCGTCACGCTGCGTTTGCCGCCCGATTACGACACGCTGGCTGGTTACCAGGATCCGCTGACCGAAATCGCGCGGGCGTCGCACCTTCGCACGCGGCACGTTCTGTTGCGCGATGATTGGTGGCGGCATGATAACGGGCCGCTGTTGGCCTACCGGGGAGATGATCATCACCCGGTCGCGCTGCTGCCGCTCGACGCACATCACTACACGCTGCACGATTCTGTCCTGGGCGTAACGCTTCCGGTGGACGAGGCGCTTTCCGCCGAACTGGACGGCAGCGCCCATGTGTTTTACCGCCCCTTTCCCGATCGTCCGCTCAGCGCGCTGGACCTGCTCCGCTTTCGGGCAGCGCGGCGCGCGCGCGCGATTTGCTGACGCTGCTGATCGTCGGGCTGGCGGGCGGCATGCTGGGCCTGCTGGTCCCGATCATCACGGGCGTGGTGTTCGACCGTCTGATCCCGGCGGGTGACCAGAGCCAGCTCGTGGTCTTTGGTGGGGTGCTGGCCGCCAGCGCGATCGCGGTGGCGCTGTTCCAGGGTGTGCGCGGGCTGGTGCTGCTGCGCATCGAAGGTCGCATGGACAGCGCCATCCAGGCGGCGGTCTGGGATCGCCTGCTGAGCCTGCCTACCGCGTTTTACCGGCGTTACACGGCGGGCGATCTGACGCAGCGCGCTATGGGCATCACGGCCATCAAGCAGACGCTGTCAGGATCGGTGATCGTGTCGCTGTTGGCGAGCGTATTCTCGTGGTTCAACTTCGCTGCTGATGCTCACCTACGATGCCAGTCTGGCGCTGGTCGCGCTGGGCATCGTCCTGTTCTCATTCGTCGTGACAGTCATCTTGGGCGCGCAGCTGCTGCGCTACCAGCGCGATGTCACCCACGCGGAAGGCGAAATCTCCGGGCTGATCGCGCAGCTCATCGGCGGAATCGCCAAGCTGCGCGTGGCGGGCGCGGAAAGTCGCGCGTTTTTCCTGTGGGCGACAGCCTTCAGCCGCCAGAAAAAACTCGCCTTTCAGGCGCGTTCCGCCTTGAACACCCTCACCGTGTTCAATCTGGTCTATCCCATCCTGGCCTCGATGGCGATCTTCGCGGCGCTGTATTCGCGCACCAGCCTGTCTCCCGGGCGTTTTCTGGCCTTCAACGCCGCGTTCACCCAACTGATGGCGGCGACGCTGTCGTCTGGCACGGCGCTGTCGCGGCGCTATCCGTCGTGCCGATCTACGAGCGGCTGCGCCCCATCCTCAGCACGATGCCCGAAGTCGACGAGCAAAAAGCTTATCCGGGCGAACTTACAGGGTTGATCGAAGTCAACCACGTGTCGTTTCGTTACGCCAAAGAGGGGCCGCAAACCCTGGATGACGTAACGTTCAGCGTCGAGCCGGGCAAATTCGTGGCCCTGGTTGGCGCTTCCGGTTCGGGGAAATCCACGCTGCTGCGGCACCTGCTGGGCTTCGAGCGCCCCGATTCGGGTGCGGTGTATTACGACGGGCAGGCGCTCTCGGAAATCGATCTGCGCGCGGTGCGGCGACAAATCGGCGTGGTGCTCCAACACAGCCAGTTGATGACGGGTACCATTCAGGAGAACATCATCGGCGCGACCAGCCTCAGCGTGGAAGACGCCTGGGACGCTGCGCGGCGGGCCGGAATTGCGGATGACATCAAGCAGATGCCGATGGGCATGCAAACCTACATCAGCGAGGGCGCGACACGCTTTCCGGCGGGCAGCGCCAGCGGCTGCTGATCGCGCGCGCGCTGGTGACACGCCCGCGCATTATCTTTTTCGACGAAGCGACCAGCGCGCTGGATGATCTGTCACAGGCGACTCGTCACCGAGAGTCTGAAACAGATCGACGCCACGCGCATCGTGATCGCCCACCGTCTGAGCACGATTGTCGATGCCGATCATATTCTGGTGATGCAGCGCGGAAAAGTCGTGGAATCCGGCACGTACCAACATCTGATGGAACAGAACGGCGCGTTCGCTCAGCTTGCTCAGCGCCAGTTAATCTGACGGACCATCCCCGTCTGGGATCAACCCCCCATCATGCGCCGCACGATGCGGTCGAAGCGCAGCCCGGCCAGGTACACACTGTCCAGCATATTCGCGTCCAGTTCTTCGCTTTCATCCACATCCCCGCCGGTGCTCGTGCCTTTGCTGGGGCTGGCCTGCTCCATCGACTCCCGCAGACGGTACGACAGGGACATGGCGATTCCCCGGTAAAATCGGGCGGCAAAGTCGCGATCTTGTTCAAGCTTGTCCGCCAGCACCGCTTTCGGAATCGTGAAGAGGACGGCGCGCTCGGTCGTTTTGACGGTCGCGGTCGGCAGGCGATCCTCGATGAACGACATCTCGCCCAGGACTTCACCCGTGCCGCGCGACGCGATCTGTGTTTCGCGCCCATTCGCATTCACAAATACACCCAAGACGCCGTCCAGGACGATGTAAACCAGATCGCTGGGCTTGCCTTCTTCGATCAGGAGAGTGCCCGCCGGGGCCTGCTCGCGCCGCCCTTTGGCAATCATCCATTCGATGTTCTCGTCGCTAAGCTGGCCCAGCAAGTACAACACGCGTCGCATGATCGCCCTACCCTCTTCATTAAATCGTGGATGAGACAGCGCCTGGGGACTGAATGAAGGCAAGTATAATGCGGTAAAGCGCCCCAACGCAACGCACGCGCCTCCCTCAATGATCAGGGAAACGCGCGGTGGGTAATGCCTAAAAAGAATGAGGCGGAGTGGTTAGGTGGGTGGCGTGAAAATGAGAGGCGGATACTTGCCACCCAAACCGCCGGCGGCAGATTCCAGTTCATCGTCCGACAGCTCGCCGTACAAGTCGTCGTTGGCCGTGATCAAATCGTCGGCGCTGAAGGTAAACCCCAATTCGCTCGCCAGCTTCACGGCGGCGGCACTGTCGCCTTCCATCTTCGCCAATCTGGCGTAAAGGTCGTGGTCGGCTTCAACTTTCTTTAGGAAAGCCTTTGCGTTTTCCAGAGACATCGTAGTGTACTCCTTGACCTGTCTATCCGCGCACTCTGGCGCGTACTGATGCCTTATCCGGTTATCACGTCGTGAGGCCTATTGTGCCTCCACCTGGCGGGTTTTCCAACCCTTTCACCTATTCTGTCGCACCATCCGCGCCAGAAGGGTTGTAAACCTTGCGTAAAAATCCTCCAACCCAGGGCTTCATGCGTCAGCCAGCCGGGTTATCCGGAACGACCAGGAATCCATCTAGCATGAACTCCAAGACATCGGCAAACATAGCCGCTGCGGTATCATCGTTCGGCGTTTCCTGCCACATGAAATAGGCTGCGCCATTTACGATCATAGCATACATGCGGCCAACAACGGGCTGTCCGTTGCGTTCTGCTGTATACAACGCCGTATTCCAGGTGTGTTTTTGCGCATAGTAGGTGCGGGTTTCGGTCAACGTGAAGGTTGTCGTACCGGGCACAACGTAATCAGTGACGTACTGCGACAACAGCGCGGCCACATCATCGGTCGTGACCTCGACCCGCGCCTCAGCGGCAAAGGTCGGGCTATTGGGATCCGCCCCGGGCGTGTATCGCTCCCACACGTCGCCCACCACGCCCGGTTCCCAATCGAAACGCACCGGGTAATCTGCGCGCATGCCTGCGTTGTCGGCTATATGCACCACATCCCATTCTGCTGTATCGGATTGAGCCAACGCCGCCAGATCGATCAGCGTGAGATGGTATTGCAGCATATCGAAGGTGGCGTCTAGATCCCCGGTCCCTTGCAGTGCCTCGGCAGTGTAAACAACACCGATCCCAATGTAAGGATTGAAGGTTGCCAATGCCCGGCCGTCTACCGTCCCTGCGTCGGTCTCGTACGTGTAATCGAACTGCACGGCTTGAGTTCCATTGACATCGACTGGAGTCGAAGCCGTAGTCCGGGTTCGTCCGTATGATGACAGAAATCCCTCTGGAATCACTTCGAAATCTGAGCCGTCATATTTCACTATCGAGAAATACACAGTGAGGTTTTCGCTGTCGTCCGGGCTAGAGGTGCGCAAGTACCCCGTATCGGGGAAATACGCCAGGCGCGTCCAATCCGCCGGTCGCGCGAGGTTGAATCCGATATCCAACCGCGTTTCGCCGCGCAGCGCCGGATCAATCCCGGTATTATTGACCGTGACAGTCGTCGAATCAAAACCGGTCGTACCTCCGAAGGCCGTCAGCAGAAAACCGAGGTAATACTGTCCGTCTGGAGCTGGGTGCCACGCCCAGGTGAGCCCATTCTCCGGCCAGATGTACGCGTTGCCCGGTTCCGACACCACGCGGCCATCTGGCGTTACCACAGAGCTGTACGCCTGGAACTCTGAGCCGGGCGCGATCGTCACGACGGCCAACGCATCGCTGTCGGGCGAGCGGTTGACAATACGCTGCATCACACCGTCCAGGCTAAAAATCACGCCGACATCGTTCCAGACATCGCTGCCCGGCTCGCGATAGCGCCCGTCCAAGAATGCGACATCTTCGGTCGAAATCAACAACTCGTTATGACTCATCGTCCCATCACTGACGACCGGCAGCGTAACATCCCAAAAGTAGCTTGAAAGCTCCACACCAGGACGCCAACTGTTGATCCGTATGAGTTCATCATCGACGATCGAATCTTCGAGGATGCGCTCGGTAGACAGACGGATCGCGGAGCCATCCGGCTGAATCTGGTCTACTGTGAAGTCCCCGTACGATATGCGCCGCCCCACGATTTCCAAGCTCAGATCGACACGCGTCAGCAGATTGATGTCTGGCCCCGGATAAACGCTGGTGATCGCGATCTTAGGCGCGACCGGCAGATGAAAGCCCAATTCCAACCCGCCGCCGGTCCAGACCTGGGGGGTCACAGCGTTGTAATAATTGCGCAGCATCTTGCCCCATTGGCTGAGGGGGCTTTGCTCAAAATAGGACAGCTTGAAATCCTTGCTGCTGTCGGGGAAGTAAATGTTGTAATAGGACGTGCGTTTGACCACGCGCTCGCCCGCGTTGCCGTATACTCGCGCGTCGTTTACCGCCGTCAGCACATCTTCGCTGGCGTTGATCAGCGCATCATCCGTCGTGCCAGCGATCACACGCCGCATGAAGTTCCCCAGATCGATCTTGGTGTTGCCTGCGAGGAAATTGGTGTAGGTGTAGGTATTGGCGCGCGCCTCGCCCAACAGCGTGCTGTATATGGAGGGGTTGCGGTTGACCACCTGGGCGAAGTGCTCGACGGCTGCCGTCACCGGGTCGAACTTGTCGAGATTGGTGACGGAATGCGTCAGGTAGACGGCGTCCGAGCTGGCGCGCAGCAGAATATCGCGCGTAATATACAGATCGACCAGACTACTGCCGATGAACATCATATCGGTGGAGTCGTAAGGATTTTCGATCATACTCATCAGGCTGGTCATATCCAGCGCCGGATCGACCACGATCTCCGGGGAAGCCAATGAGTAATGGAAATAGGGCGACATCGCCGTGAAATACTCTATGCTGCTCATCAGGCAGGCATCATTGATCAGCAGGTCAAATTTCCCAACCCCGGCTTCGTTCGTCGCGATCGCGAACGCCTGCTGCAATTCCGGCAGCGTCAGCAGATCGCTGTCGGACGTATCATCCTGAATCAACCCCTGCCAGCCCGCGCCGTGACTGCCAAAGGCCACCGCGTAATGATCCGCCGGATAATGCCGGATCGCCCATACCAGGAACTGGGCGAGCGTTTCACCGTCGGCGGTATCCAGCTCGCCCAGGTCGGCCAACGCGGGGGTATCGATCGTCGGAGGGAACACGGTGGGATGATCGCGCGAGACGTCAGCACCTACTTCAAAAAGGCGGACCGTATCCCAATTACCATTCGAGTCCGTATAGCGAGGATTGCGATCGACCAGCGCGACGACGCGCACATTGTCGGTGCTGCCGCCCGCCACTTCGAACTCGTCCAGATCGTTGAGAATGCCCGGCTCCAGATTATTATCGCCACCGTAATACACCAGGATCGTCCACATCGCATGGTCGCGTGGGGTGATGTCAGGATAACCCGCCGCTTGAATGGACGCGGGGTCAGTGCGGTAGGTGGGCATTGTCGTTGCTTGATCCTGGCGAATATTAAGCTCAAAATCTCCGCTGCTGTCCCCCTCAGCCACCTTGTACCGGGTGACGATTAAGGTATAGTCACCGGCATCGGCCTGGGGAAACTCGATCAACGAGCTGGGATCATTCTTCGAGCGATCATCATTTTCTGCGACGATCTGGCCGTCGCTGTCTACCAGGTAAAGCAGCGTATCGAGGTCCCCGCTGATGGGCTTAATGTCGGCAGTGAAAGTGCTGCCATCGGTGGGTATCGTGACCGGTACCCGCACAAATGGCACGTCGTTGTTGATCGTCCCTTTGATGACCTGCCCACCACCATCCTGTCCCCAGACAACCGGGACCACCGCCAGCAAACCAAACACAATCAGCAGGCATAAAACGCGCTTGTTCATAATCAATTCTCCAGCCATAGTGGGCAGCCATCGGTTAGTGTAATTTTATGGGGCAATGGCCCACACGTGCGGCCACACAGGTTTTCTATTTTCCCCTGACATCACCCGAACAACCGCTTGGGACTTCCGTGCGCCCGTACCGACGGCGTGACCTAAATTCTAGAAGCGATCCCTCGAAATATCAAACCGGCCCGGCCCCGGAAACACTCCGCCACGGCGAGCCGACATTGACAGCCGTTAGTCCCCCAGTATAATCGTCACAATATTATGCTGTTGGCTGTGCACAGGTGACGACCTGAGGGCATTATGATCGAAATCGCTCGTCTCGCGTGGAAGCGCTGGAAAATCGTTGGGGATATTTTCGGTGATTTTCAAGCCCGGCTGCTCGCCGTCGTTTTCTATTTCACGGCCTTTGTCCCCTATGCGTTGGGGGTGCGTCTGTTTAGCGACCCGCTCGCGCTCCGTTCCGCTCCCAAGACATGGCTACAACGCGCACCGGTTGGCAACACGCTCGACGACGCACGGAGGCAGTTCTAAAGCATGGATATTCTAGGCGTTTCCTGCTACTACCACGACTCTGCCGCCGTGCTGCTGCGCGATGGTGAAATCGTCGCGGCGACCATGGAAGAGCGACTCTCCCGCAAAAAACACGACAACGGGTTTCCTAGCCTCGCCATCGATTTCTGCCTGCGACGCGGCGGAATCACCGGGCGAGATGTGGACTATGTGGTGTTCTACGAGAAACCCATGATCAAGGTGGGGCGCATCCTGCAAACCGCGCTGGGCACGTTCCCGCGTTCGTGGCAGTTCTGGCGCGAAGCGGTCACTACCTACATCAGCGAAAAGATGTGGATCAAAAGCCAGCTTCAGCACCAGATCGGCGTGCGCCCTGACCAGATTTTGTTCTGCGATCATCACCTGTCGCATGCCGCCAGCGCGTTCTTCGCATCACCGTTTGACGATGCCGCCGTGCTGACCGTTGACGGCGTAGGCGAGTGGACCACCACGACGATGGGCCACGCCAAAGGCACGTGGAACGGCTCCGGCGAAAACGCCATCGACCTGTTTTGGGAACAGCGCTTTCCCCATTCGATCGGCCTGCTCTATTCGGCGTTTACCGCGTTCCTGGGCTTCCACGTCAACGACGGCGAATACAAAGTCATGGGCATGGCTCCCTATGGCGAGCCCACCCAGATCGACAAAGTCAAGAAGCTGATCACCATCAACGAGGATGGCAGTTTCTTCCTCAACATGGATTATTTCGCGTTCCATTATTCGGCCACGCAGAGCTTCAACAGCAAATTCACCGATCTGTTCGGCACACCGCGCATTCACAGCGACGACTTTTTCACCGCCAAGAGCGCGCCGCACCGCAGCGGCGAAACCGCGGCCCTCAAGCTCAACCAGTATCACGCCGATCTCGCCCGTAGCATTCAAGACGTGGCGGAAGAAGCGCTGTTGTCGATGGCGCGCGCGCTGCACAAGAAAACCGGCGCTAACAAGCTGGTGATGGCGGGCGGCGTGGCCCTCAACAGCGTCGCCAACTATAAGATTCTGGCCGAAACGCCCTTCGACGACGTGTATATTCAGCCTGCCGCAGGCGATGATGGCGGCGCGTTGGGCGCGGCCTTGTGGGCCTACCACATCGTGTTGGGTCAGCCGCGCAAGCTGGTGATGACGCATACCTACTATGGCGAGGACTACACCGACGCGCAGATTGAGACGTTCCTCGATGCGCAGGGCATCCCCTACGAACATTTCTCGGACGATGACAAGCTGCTCGATCGCGTGGTCGATGAGATGCTCGATCAGAAGGTCGTCGGGCTGTTCCAGGGGCGGTATGAGTGGGGACCGCGCGCGCTAGGCAATCGCAGTATTCTAGCCGATCCGCGTCGGGCCGAGATGAAAGATATCATCAATTCCAAGATCAAATTCCGCGAGCCGTTCCGACCTTTCGCGCCGGTGGTGCTGCAAGAGCGCGCGGCAGAGTTTTTCGCCTATCCGCACCTGGACACCAACATGATGCCGCGTTTCATGCTGGCAGTCAGCCCGGTGCGCGAAGACAAAATGGATGTCGCCAAAGCCACGACGCACGAAGGCGGCACCGGGCGTCTGCAGACCATTGACCGCGCCACGAACCCGCGCTACTATGAATTAGTGCGGCGTTTCGGCGAGGCGACCGGCGTTCCGATCCTGGTCAACACCTCGTTCAATCTGCGCGGCGAACCCATCGTAAGCTCACCGGCCAATGCATGGTGGACCTTTAGTCACAGCGAGATCGACTGGCTGATGATCGGGTCCTACCTGGTCGGTAAAGAAGCCAAGAAGTAGGCAACCTGATGTCTGAACGCCCAATCTCATCCCCCCCCAATACCAACGGCCCGTTGAGCGGGATTAGAGCACGCCTAGGCATCCTGGGCGAGTTGTTCGCGTTTTTGTGGGCAGCCAAGATGTGGTGGCTGATCCCGATGATCGTCGTGCTCATTATTTTCGCGCTGTTGATCGTGTTAGGGACAGCCAGCGGCGGCGGCCCGTTGATCTATACCTTGTTCTAGGTTAGGTTTGCTGTGAAACTGCTCTTGCTGCTCGTTTTCGGCCTGATCATATTTGGCTTGCTGCTGATCCTGGGGAGTTCGGCCCCGGGTGAGCCGCAGATCTATTCATTGTTCTAGGAGTGCCGGGCTATGCACAACTGGTTAATTGCTGTCGTGATTGGTGCTGTCTTAGGGGCGTTGATTGGCATTCGCATCGCCCGCAGCTCTAACGCCAAACAGCCCGTTCAGGGTGGGCTGGCTGCCCAGGTGTTCCATTACTTCGCGTGTGCGGGTTTTTCGAGCACGGTGCCGTTCGTCATCACGGGCCTGGTGGTCGGCCTGTCGTTTTGGGCACTGTTCGGAACCGCAGTCGGTTTTCTCGCGTTGACGGCGATCTTTTTGCTGATCTACGCCGGGTTCGAGCGCAGCACCGCGACGCGCACTATCGCCCGCTGATTTCCGCAACCCTCAACGGAACCACACATACGCAACAGGGCAGTCGAATGAATCGACTGCCCTGTTGTCTTGCCTGCTAGGCTATGGTCCTGCGTGCCCACGACACGCTTATCAGCATTACGGACGCGGCGCGAGTGTGACACTAACCGTCTGCGTATTGCCGTTACGTACAACCGTCAGATCGACCACGTCGCCGGGCTGGGTGTTGGATTCCAGGTAATCGATGAGATCGCTCATCTGCGTGATCGGCGTGTTGTTGATCGCCGTGATCACGTCACCGTTGACGGCCAACCGCCCAAACGACGAGTTGATCGTGCTCTGCGAGCCTTGCAGACCCGCCTTAGACGCAGGGCTGTTGCTCGACACGTCGCCCACGATCACACCCTGTACTGAGCTGTCCAGCTTCATCGCGTCGCGCTGCGGGGCCAACAGGGTCGACCCGCTGATGCCCAACCAGGAATGCTGGTAAGTACCTTTAGCGATCAGGTAGGGCGCGATGCGGCGTACTGTGTTGGACGGGATCGAGAAACCCACGCCCGAACCGGAATTCGTATTGCTGGCAATCGCTGTGTTCACGCCGATGACGTTGCCGTCCTGGTCCAACAGCGGGCCACCGCTGTTGCCAGGGTTGATGGCGGCGTCGGTCTGGATCAGCTCGGGAAGGCTGAAGCTGTTGGCGTTTTGCAGGCTGCGATCCAACGCACTGACGATCCCCTCTGTCAGCGTGAAGTCCTCGCCAAAGGGGCTGCCGATGGCAAATACACGCTGGCCGACGAAGACCTTGTCGGAATCAGCAAAAGTGACCGGCTGGAGCGTCACCTGGCTGGGATCAACTTTGATCACGGCCAGATCGGCGTCTGGATCATTCCCCACCAGCTTAGCTTCAAGAATCGTACCGTCGACGAAAGTGACCAGGATCGTGTTGGCACCGTCTGCCACGTGATTGTTGGTGACGATATGCCCCTCAGTATCAATCACGAAGCCGCTACCGGTCCCGCCGCCTGTCGCGGTAACCACCGAAATGTTGACGACGGAATGAGTGACTTGCTGGTAGAGATTGGCGACCTTTTGTTCGTCACTGGTGGGTTGGTGCGTGGCTTGTGCGGGCAGTGGTGCCAGTTGGCCCTGACCTCCACCCTGCGCCTCAACTCCCCATACGCCGACCAAGACGCCAACCATGACGCTGGCGATCAGCATTACGACAATCAATGCACGCTTGTTCATAGTCTTTTCTCCTGATTGCAGATGCTATTAAGTGATAGCACCCCAATATTTAAAATGTGTAAATGGGGGATGAGAGTCTCTTAAATGGGACCTGAGAGTTTTCTAATCTAGGGAATATAAGCGTAAGAACGGTTGTGCCGATCGACCGTCTGCCGCCTGTACAAAGGCGTAGCGTTGTGGCGATCGCCCTACCCATAAGGTATAATCTAAGCGATTTTCCGGCTGTAAACGTGTGAAAAGATCCGCGTGCGGAAATACCCGGCAGGCGGCTTAGTCACCCACATCAAGGGATAGATAAGCGGTATGGATATTACCTGGTACGGTCACAGTTGTTTTCGGATTGTCGAGCGAGGGCGCGCCACGATCGTGACCGATCCGTTCGATGGCAGCCTGGGTTATGAAGTTCCCCGACTTAAGGCCGATGTGGTGACCGTCAGCCATCTCGCGCCCGGTCATGGCACCGTCAACAGTCTCAAGAGCTACGAGCATGTCATCGACGGCCCAGGTGAGTATGAGATCGGAGACGTGTTCATCATCGGCGTGGCGACGTTCGATCATACGCAGGAAAACCCGCGCCGCAACGTTGTCTACGTATTTGATTTCAACGGCCTGACAGTGGCTCATTTGGGCGACCTGGATCACGTTCCCAGCCAATCCATGATTGAAACACTGGGCGCGGTGGACATTGCACTGGTGCCGGTGGGGGGCGGCGGCAGCTTGACCTCAAGCCAGGCCGCCGAGGTCATCAGCCTTTTAGAGCCGAGCATCGTGGTGCCTATGCACTTTCAAACCGATGTACTGGACAGCGTCCAGCTCGATCCGGTCGATCGATTCTTGAAAGAAATGGGCATCAACGCCATTCAGGAAGAAAGCGTGCTGCGCGTGACGGCGGGCAACCTGCCCGAACAAACCCAGGTGGTCCTGCTGGATTACCGTCATTAGGCAGTCCCAATCCCAACGTGGGCGTTTCAAGCTTCTGACGCCAAGTTACCTGGGGGTTGCCTAACCGGTCATGCACGTGCGGACGGGATGAGTTTCACCGGCGCAAGCCGTCCCTGTTGGGAGTATGTGCCATCCACGCAAGATAAAGGAACAGGGTGCTCCATGATCAAACTGCTGTTGAGTTGGGATATCAAGCCCGGCCAAGACCAGGAATATTTCGAGTTTATGGTGCGCGAATTCGCGCCCGGCCTGACCCGCTTGGGCCTGACGCCGACCGAAGCCTGGTTAACCGTATACGGCGAGTGCCCGCAGATTTTGATGGAAGGCATCGCCGATGATGTCAGCACGGTGCAGCGCATTCTGGACAGTGACGACTGGATCGCACTGCACGACAAGCTGCTCGGCTACGTCGATAACTACACGCATAAAATCGTGCGCGCGGGGGCCGGTTTCCAAATTTAGCGGCGTCTGGGCTTGTACGCCCCGGATAACATAACAAAAGGCGGCTCGCATGAGCCGCCTTTTCGTGTTTTGGTTGGCCAGACTGTTTGCCAGAGCAGGCTTTAATCCGCCTTGGCAGACTTTGTGGTGCTGTCCTTAGAGGACTCTTTAGCAGACGTGGCGGGCGTTTCAGACTTCGCTGGCGCAGACTTGGTCTTGGCCTCGTTTTTCCCGGCGGCTGGCGCATCGCCAGCTTCGTGCTCGCGCTTACCGGGCGTTGCGAGGTTGTTCTGCCCCTTGCTGTCCTTCACATACCACCCCGAACCCTTAAACACGATGCCAACCGGTTGCGGGACACGGTGAACATGCCCACCACATTCCGGACAATCGCTGACCGGGTCGTCAGAGAATTTCTGGCGCAGGTCAAAACGCACGCCGCATTCATCGCATTCGTAGGTATAGACAGGCATTGAGACACCTCATACGTTATGGTACGGGGACAGTATACTCCAACTTGAGGGCGGCTTCAAGGCATTTTCGTAAGAAACGCACAGGATTCCCGTGTGCCTGCTGATGAGATGCCGCACGCGCCAGGACGTTTCTCCGGCAGATTTTCCGCCAGGAAACCGGACCACCATGCTCCCGGTTTTGGTGCTACGCCGCGTCAGGCGAGTGCCGCACCAGCATCAATGTGATGTCGTCGTACTGAACCGCTTCGCCAATGTACGAGAATAACCGGTCTTCGATCCGCGTCAGCAGGGCAGCAGCGTTGTCGGGTGGATTCCGCACCAAGTCAACAAGACGCTGCTCGTTGAACAGTTTGCCGTCAATATTACGTGCGTCGGGCACGCCGTCCGTGAAGCACACCATGGTTTCGCCCGGCGCTAACCGGGTACGCTGAATCTCGAAGGTGGCTCCAGCGAACATACCCACAGCGGGACCGGTCGGCTGCAACCGTGCTGTGATGTTGCCTTCCGGATCAATGATCATAGGCGCGTTATGGCCGCCGTTGATATACAACACATCACCGGTCGCCGGGTTTAGGACGCCGAAGAACATCGTCGCAAACATCGCCAGCGATCCGTGATTTTCTGCCACGTAATCGTTGGTAAGTTGGACGGCGCGTTGCAGTGCCAGGCTGCCAACCGACGGCAGCGCCAATGCGTCCGCGGCGGCTTCTTTACGGCCGGGCTTGACGTCTTCCAGCATGTGCATCAAATCGGTGGAGTAGTGCTGCTGGGCAAACGCGCGCGTCAGACTGCGCATCAGCGCCATGAACAGCGCCGCGCCCACACCCTTATCGCACACATCTGCGATCAGAAACCCGATGCGCCCGTGCGTCATATCGAAGGCGTCGTAGAAATCGCCCGCCACCTGACGCGCCGGGTGCAGGCAGGTGACGATCTCCCAGCCTGTCACGCTCGGCATCTCGTCGTTTTTGGGCAGGAAATCGGCCTGGATATTGTGGCCCACCTGCACATCGCGTTCCAGCTTGAGCAGCTCAGTTTGCCGCTTGAACACCAGTTGATTGTTCAGCGCTACGGCCGCTTGTGAGGCCAGCGTCTCGATGACCAGTTGCTCGTAATAGTCGAATGGATTCGACTTCCCCGGTGGCGGGGTCCATCGAGTTGATGAGCTGGAGCACGCCGATCACGTAGTCTTTGTTGTTCTTGAGCGGCACTGTCAGCACGGAACGGGTGCGGTAGCCGTTGGCCTGATCGAATTTCTTGGTCGCCGAGAAATCGAAGTCCTTGGCCTCGTACACATCCGCCAGCTTGACCGAACGTCCGGTCAGCGCCACGCTCGACGCGACGTTGTGCATGTTCTGCTTGCCATCCGCGAGGTACATCGGCAGCGGCGGGAAGGGAATCTCCTTGCCGGTCGTGCCACCCAGCGCGACTCCCAACGAATCGGTCAGCATGATGGCAAACTTGAGTTTGTCATCGTCGGTACGCAGATACAGCGTGCCCGCGTCCGCGTTGGCGACCGTCTTCGCCTCGATCAGGATGCGTTCCAGCAGGCGGTCAAAATCCGTCTCCGCCGAGAGCGCAATACCCACTGGCAGGATCACACCTTGCAGCTCATCCGCCAGACGTTGCGCGCGTGCGCAGTCTTCATCCTGCTCCTTTTGCAGACGGCGGCGTTCCAACACAATGCGGATACGCGCCTTCAGCAGCGAAGGCTCAAACGGTTGGCCGACGTAGTCATCAGCCCCACATTCCATGCAGGTGGTGATGAGGTCGCCATCCAGATCGTTGGATATCACAATCACCGGCAGATCGCGAAATCGTGGCTGGGACCGCACGAAATTGAGCACCGAGCAGGTGTCGGTTCCGGGTAGATTGGTATCGAGCAGGAGCATGTCGAAGTGCGAACTGTGTTCCAAGGTGGGGATGACCTCGTCACCCGTATGCACGCAAACCACCTCATAGCCCAGGTTATCCAGTTGGCTCGCCAACTCCGAGCAACTCGTCAGCTCATCATCAGCAACGAGCAAATGTCCGTGTTCGTTTTTCATAGCGTACTTCCCTATGCGGCGCTTGTGCCGTCGCAACTCACCCCAAGTTCAGCGATCCCCCGCACATACGCGGCGGACCGGCCCGTTGCGTATAGAATGCATCAGGTCGGCGGATTGCCAAAATCGGGGAACACCCGCGTTCATTCCCCGCACCGTTCGTCGCACACCATGCCGCTCAGGACCGGTATACCACGAATATGTTTCGATTGCGCGTGTCCACACGCTCAAACCGAAACTCATCAATGCTGTTTACGGCCAGATAGATGCCAAGCCCGCCGATTTCTCGCGTGTCCAGGGGCGCGCCGAGATCGTCGGAGGTCGGCATCTCGTGCTGCGTCGGATCATAATACGCGCCCTCATCTTCGACGATAACCGTCAGGCGGTCGTCGTCGATGGTTGCTGTGATCTGCACACTGCCTTGCAAACCGGCTTCGCCGTACCCGTGAACGATCGAATTGGTCACGATCTCATCGACAGCCAGACGGAGCCGGTTAGCCATCAACCGATCCAGACCGGCACGAGACGACGCATCAGACACGTAGTCACGGATCGCTTTGAGCGAGCTCAGGTCTCCTGGGACGGTCAAGGATTGTATTTCAGCCATAGCGCGTCCCCTTCGCCCCGGCGACTAGAGCTGTTCGATCTGGGCAGCGTCGTACTCGTCCAGCAAAATCACGCTGTGTTGAAAACCCGTCATGGTGAGCGTATCGACGATCGGCTCCTGCGCGCCCACCACGAAAATGTCCACGTTCTTGCCCATCTTCTGCTTGGCAAAGATCAGCGAGCGCAGCCCGGCGCTGGCCATATAATCGAGATCGTTCATGATCAACACCAGCCGCTTGGCCTGATTGGTGGCCGCTTCTTCGACCTTATCGCGGAACTCTTGCGCGACGGAAGCATCCAACTCGCCCCCCATCGTAATGCGGGCGATCCCACTATCCAGCATCTCAAGTGATACTTCGAACGACATGTGCGTGCTCTCCCTCTGAAAAGTGCGTTGCTGCTCTATAGCTCTGGTTTCGAAACCGTCCGTCAACCGTTCAGCATCGTGACCGTTGTTATTGGTTATCGGTGTTCTGAGGGTTATTTGCCCACCAACACCACCACACTGCGCCCACCGGCCAGGACGTGTCCCTGGTCGCCCAGGACGGGTTCTTCACCGAACGGGAAAACGTCTTCAGGCGACTCCATGGAAGTATTGATGCCCATGTGCCACCGCATCCCGCTGGTTAGACGCGGCAGCTCGAACGGCAGCGCGTCCCAGATACATGTTGATCGCCACGTAGAGATAGTTATCGCGCGCGGTGCCGTTCTTGGCGTGCTTGCCGCACAGCATAAACGCCAGGACGCGGCTGGTTTCGCCCCAATCGGCGCTGCCACGCCTGGACGCCGTGCCACGAGATATCCGCGTAGCCGCTGCCCACATAATCGCGGTTGCTGAAATGCCAGCGGTTGCGTAGGGCCGAATGCGCGTGGCGGAACCCGATCGCCATGTTGGAAGAACCGCAGCACATCGGCATTGCTTTCAAGCCGCGTCCAGTCGAACCAGTTGAGTTCGTTATCGTGGCAGTAGGTGTTATTGTTGCCCTGCTGGGTACGCGCCACTTCGTCACCCATCAGGATCATGGGCACGCCCTGGCTCACCATGAGCAGCGTCGTGGCGTTTTTGATCTGGCGGCGGCGCAGAGCATTGATTCCCGGATCGTCGGTGGGACCTTCCCAGCCGCAGTTCCAACTGTTGTTATCGTTGGCGCCGTCGTTGTTATTTTCGCCGTTGGCCTCGTTGTGCTTGTCGTTGTACGCTACCATGTCATACAGCGTGAAGCCATCGTGCGCTGTGATGAAATTCATCAGACGCCGTCGGCCCGCGCAACGCGTACAGGTCCGGTGACCCCTGGAGCCGCTGCGCGATTTCCCCGATTAACCCTTCGTCGCCCTTGATGAACCGCCGCACGGCATCGCGGTACTTGCCGTTCCATTCCGCCCAACGCCCATACGCCGGGAACGATCCAACCTGATACAACCCACCCGCGTCCCACGCTTCGGCGATCAGCTTGCATTTCGCCAGGATCGGGTCGTGGGCCAGCGCTTCGAGCAGCGGTGGGTTGTTCAGCGGCGCGCCGTTTTGGTCGCGCCCCAGAATGGCGGCGAGATCGAAGCGGAACCCGTCGATGTGGTACTCCGCCGCCCAGTAGCGCAGGCAGTCCAGCACCATGTTACGCACGACCGGGTTATTGCAGTTGAGCGTGTTGCCGGTGCCGCTGAAGTTGAAATAGTAGCCGTCCGGCGTGAGCATGTAGTACGTCTTGTTGTCCAGCCCGCGGAACGAGATATACGGCCCGTGCTCGTTGCCCTCCGCCGTGTGATTGAAGACGACGTCGAGGATGATCTCGATTCCGTTGCGGTGCAGGTCCTTGACCAGCGTCTTGAACTCGTCGACCTGCATACCCAGCTGGCCGGTGGCAGCATAGCCCGCTTTGGGCGCAAAGAACCCGACGGTGCTGTAACCCCAGTAATTCATCAGCAGTTCGCCGTTTCGGGATGCTGGCGGCTGTTTTCGAATTCGTCGAATTCGTACACCGGCAGCAGTTCCACGCAGTTGATGCCAAGCTCCTTGCAAGTAGGGGATTTTCTCTCGCATCCCGGCGAACGTCCCCGGCTGGCGCACTCCCGACGACTCGGATCGCGTGAATCCGCGCACGTGCATTTCGTAGATCACCAGATCTTCGATCGGCAATTCGAGCGGGTGGTCATTCTGCCAGTCGAAATCGTCGTACACCAGGCGCGAGCGGTGCTGGTAGTTGTCGTCCCAATTCGGCGTTTTGCCCCACAGATCGCGCCCGGCAGATAGCCTTGGCGTAGGGGTCCATCAGGATTTTTGTTTTGTCGAAGCGGTGACCCTCGTCGGGATCGAAGGGGCCGTCCATGCGAAAGCCGTATTCAGTGTTTTCGTAGTCCAGATCGAAGACGATCATGGACCACACATTGCCAATGCGAAACTCATCGGGAAACGGGATCTCGACCCTGGGCTGTGGTGCGCCACTGTCAAACAACGACGAGCGTGCAGTTGGTGGCATGGCTGGAGTAGATCGAGAAGTTGACTCCGCCCGGTACCGGGCTTGCGCCAAAGGGCAGCGGGCGACCGGCGCGCAGCCGGTAGCCCTGGACATCATGAGTAGGGTAGATATCAATCCGGTCTACTGTGGACATCCCGTTCCGCCTCTTATTCGCCGAACATCGCCAGACCGTCGTCAACGGTCGGGGCAATGTCGAAATAGTCCAAGAAACCGGTGGCGGCCAGCATATCCATGATCTCAGGCGACAGGCCAGCCAGGACGACACCACCCTCGTTTTGCACAATCTGGCGATAGATCAACAGCATCATGCGCGCTCCGGCGCTAGACATGAAGCCGAGGTCAGTCAGGTCCAACACCAGGCGCACGCCGGGTTCAATCAGCGGCAAAACCTGTTCCTGGGTCATACCAGCGGTGCTGCCATCCAGTTCGCCCACCAGGGCGACAACGGTCACGCTGCCGACAAAGTCGGTATAAATCTCCATGGGGTCTCCCTCGTTACTTCCCGGTGGGTACCAGGCGCACGCGGTACTTGATGGTGGACTTGCTGTCGGGCAGTTTGACCGTCAGCTTCAGCGGATCGAAATCGGTATACTTCTCACCATCGGCCCACACCTCGTCGATGCGGACGCTGCCCGCAGGCAGAATGTCCGGCTGCACGCGCAGAATATTGCGCTCGAAAGCGCCCGGCTGCGGCTTGAAATACAGATCAAGCGGTTGCTTGGTCAGCAGCAGGTTGGTGTAGATTTGCGCGAGATAGGCCAGCTCGAACGAGTGGTAACCGCTCATGGAGTGGCTGCCCTTATAACGTTCGGTGCCCATCAGGTAAGGAATACCGTTCGCCAACACGTTGAAGTATACCGCACCATCGTCGTGATCAAGGAAGAAGGCGTTATAGAAGGCGGACGACTCGCGTCCCGATGCGGTGATAGTCCTCGTCACCCAACACGCCCGCCATGATCAGGTAAGCCAGGATACCCTGCTCCTGCTGCCACCACGCCTTGCGGTCGTGGAAGGCGAAGCGGTATTTTTCCTCGCCCGGCGCCATCACGCGCTCCATCACGTCGTACCAGCCGCCGCGCTGCTGATCGCCGCCGATGGCGGGCATCCGCGCCCCGATCTCGCGCGCCAGTTTTTCGTATTCCGGCTTGGGCTTGAGGCTGTACATACGCATCAAGTTCCACGCGATTTTAAGGTTGTGCCCCACCACGCCGCGATTCTGCTGCCACATATGCGTGGTGTCGTGCGACCAGTCTTCGTAGAATTTTTCCTGCACGAACGGGCTGTGCTCGTAATCCGGGAAGTGCGCAGCAATGGTGTCGAAGGTGTATTCCAGCATGCGTGCGTAGCGATCTTCGCCCGTCGCCAGGTAGAGATTGATCAGGTAGGCGGGCGCGTGATCGCCGACCGAGTTCCAGTTCTTCTTACCCTTGTTCGGCCCCAGCGAGTCGCTGCGCGGGTCGAGCATGATCGGGTCGAGGTGCGAGAAGTAGCCACCCTTCGAGCGATCCAGGAAGAAGCGATCGAACAGATCAACCGTCAGCTCGGCATCGCGCAGGATGCGCGGATCGCCCGTGATGCGGAAGGTCTGGATCGGCCCGGCGAGCGCGTAGATCTGCTCGTAGGCGGGGATGGCGTCGTAGTCGTCGCCGAATTCCGACGCGAAGACTTTGTCTTCACGGTTGCCGCGAATGTCGATGCCGTGATACCAGTAGACGATGTTTTCGTCCTGGTCATAAAAGCGCATATGCTCGCGCAGGTACTCGGTCCCTTGTTCGGCGCCTTCGAGATAACGATCGTCACCGGTCAGCATGAAGGCCGATGCGAAGCCATACACCAGGCGCGAGATCGTGTCGGTTTCCTGGCGGTAGTTGTCAAGCGGCTTCTTCACCGGTCAGAGTGATCGTGGTCCGGTAGTTGTCGTAATTGACCGGGCCATCATCGAACTGGGCCTTAAGATAGAAATTCACCCAGCTCGGTGATCTGCTTGACCCACCAATCCGGGCCGCTCGAAGACGTACTCGCCCGGCCTGCGCCCGACGAAGATCGAAGAACTGCGCCTCGTACGTGTAGCCCTGCCCTTCGGGATAATACACTCCGTAGACGAACAGGTAGCGACCCGGCACGAGCATATCGCGCATCTGGCCGGTGGCGTCGTGGTAGGGCTCACCCAGGTTGCGCACGAACTGGGCGTAGGTGTTGACCCTTAAGTTTGACCGGTGTAGTCCTGCCCACCGCTGGTCTTTAAGGTGAAAATCCCCGCATCGCGGTCAAATTCCGTCACATACCCGGCGACAGTGTCCGAGAACGTGAAACGCATGTGATCGATTGCAATAGTCATGGTTGTCATCCTACCCAAGTGGCTACCTAGAAACCCGTGATACCACAGCACCCGGCGGACCGCCGGTGCGGCGCGTTATGCTTGATCCGTAAATCCCTGGCTGATCTCGACGATGTTGCCTTCTGGATCGCTGACCCAGACCGTGCGCCAACCAGGAATGAAGGCATCAAAATCCAGCGGGCCAAGGGTGACCTTGGCAGCCTCGCCCAGCTCAGTCAGCTTGGCGTCCACGTTGTCAACCTGGAACGCCAGATGCCGCCAACCGGGGAAGTGATACCCGTCAGCCTCGGGCGCAGCCGTAGGCGAATCACCCTCCGACTGGAACAGCTCCAGATACATCGTGCCACACTTAATGAAAACGATCTGCTGCCCTTCCCCCAATGGGATCGCACGGGCGCGCTTGAACCCGAAATACTTGGTGTAGAACTGCTCGATGACTGCCATATCTCGGCAGTTGAGGGCCATGTGAGAGAATACGAGTTGAGCCATTGGTCTGTGTTCCCCTTATGCTTCGCCGGACAGGATCTCGACGATCTTATGGGCGAACAGGTGACAGTGTGCGCCGCTGCGCCCTGTCACCAGATCCCCATCGACCACTACGTCTTGATCGGTGTAGATCGCGCCCATGTTCTTGACATCACCGTAAAGATTATTGTGTGCGACAATCGGACGGCCCTTCACCAGTTCGGGGGCAGGTGCGACCAGCCACATACCGTGACAGATAATGCCTTTGAGGACGCTCTTCTGGGCAAAGGCCCGCTTGAGGAAGGCTGTAGCGGGCGGAAGCTTGCTGAGATCGTCCGTATAGCGCAGCCGGTCTGACACCATGCCCGACGGCACGATGATCGCGTCGTAGGTCTTCAGCTCCGCGTCGTCGATGTCCTCGAAGCTCTCGTGCGCCGTAAACGGCGCGCGGAACTCGTGACCCTGAAACGTCAGCGAGGGCTGACCCCAGAGGCGCGTCAGAAAATGCACGTCGGCCCCTTCTTCTTTGAACCGGCGCTCATAATAGAAGATTTCCGGCTCGTAGAAGTCACTCTCGATCAAGATACCGATCTTCTTGCCCTGTAGTTTCATTGTGGCTCCACCCGTTTCCAGCGTCAGCCGGCGGCCCGTCCTGCGTTAACAGGCCGAATGGGCCGCCGCGCTTCTTGCACCATTAATTCAGGCCGTTGGCCTTCAACATCATGTCGGCGCACTTCTCGGCGATCATGAGAATGCCCGAGTGGCAGTTACCGGATGGCACCTGCGGGAAAACGCTGGCATCCGCCACGCGCAGCCCTTCGACCCCGTACACGCGCAGCTGAGGATCGACAACTGCCATCTCATCCGATCCCATCTTGCACGAGCCGGACTGGTGGTGGTAGGAGTTGGCACGACGCCGCACGAAATCAACCAGATCGGACTCGGTTTTGACGTCAGGGCCGGGCAGCAGTTCGTCGCCGATCCAGGGCTCAAAGGCCGACGTGTGGAAGATATCTCGCGACAGCTTGACGGCCTGCACCAGGCGATCCAGGTCCGACTGCGCGCCAAGGTAGTTAGGATTGATCAGCGGCTTGACCGTGGGATCGGCGTTCGCCAGCTTGATCCACCCGCGCGACATCGGACGTACGACACCCGGCAGAATGCTGATCGAGTTGGGGTGTCCCTGGCCGACGATGATGTCGAACGGCACATGCACGAAGGCGATTTGCAGGTCTGGCCCGACCCAACCCGGATCGGACTTGAGGAACAGCGCCGACTCGGAGATATTGAGGTTCGGCGGCGGCACCTGCTGCTTGCATTCGTAGATCACGCCGGTCAACACGTGGTTGTGGAAGTTCTGGCCCACACCGGGCAGGTCCACCAACACCGGCACGCCGACTTCCTTCAAGTGTTCCGCCGGGCCGATGCCGGACAGCATCAGCAGCTTGGGCGATTCCAGCGCGCCGCCGGCCACGACCACTTCGCGCGTGGCGCGGACCGTCTTCTTTTTGCCGTCCTGAATGTATTCCACACCCACGCAGCGCTTGCCTTCGAACAGCAGGCGGCTGGCATAGGCATTCGTGGTCAGCGTGAAGTTTTTGCGCTTGCCCAGGATCGGCTC
This sequence comes from uncultured Chloroflexia bacterium, assembly GCA_963826505.1. Taxonomy (GTDB): domain Bacteria; phylum Chloroflexota; class Anaerolineae; order Aggregatilineales; family Aggregatilineaceae; genus CAWGXG01. Next base: position 206,729 of record CAWGXG010000006.1, on the reverse strand, counting down.
GATATAGGCTTCGTTCGCGCCGTGACGCTTGCCATCGCGAATGTTGATATGGTGCCAGCCCGTGCCTTCCATGTTGGGACCGTTGAAATCGTCGGTGGGGGGGAAGCCCAGCTCCAGGCAGGCATCGATAAATGCCTTCGAAGTCGGATTCGGGTTGTGATCTTTGGCGTTGATCACGGCAATCGCGCCGCCGTGACCGGCCGTCGGGTTGGTGAAGTCTTCCTGATCCTCGGACTTCTGGAAGTACGGGATCACGTCATCGTAGGCCCAACCGGGACAGCCATTGTACGCCCAGTTGTCATAGTCCGAACGGTGACCGCGGATGTGCATCATGATGTACAGGTTACTCGACCCGCCGGGCAGCTTACCGCGCGGCTCGTAGGTCTGGCGGTTGTTTAGGGCGGTCTGCGGCGTGCTCTGGTAGCCCCAATCGATATCGGATCCGAACAGCGTATACCACAGATAGGGCACACGTACGTTTTCAGGGATCGTCGGGCCGCCCGCTTCGAGCAGCAGTACCTTGGCATTCGGATTCTCGCTGAGCCGGTTGGCGACCGCTGCGCCGCCCGCCCCTGCACCTACCACGATAAAATCGTAATCGCTCATTGCTCTTTACCTTCTGCTTTCCCCCTCGCTACGGGTGATTCGGGAATGCTACTCAGCACCGATCTGCTTCAAGAACGGCTTGAAGGGCCGCGAATCATGGAAGTTCGCCATGTACTTGATCTTGCCCTGGTCGAACTTGAAGTAGTTCGTCACTTCAGCCTCAATGGGCTGGTCCTGGTATTTAGACGCCAGCGCGGAGATGTGCGACACGACCGCTGCCTGGTTGCCTTCAATCACGTATTCCTTGGGCACGTTCTGGAATTTGGCGTAGGCTTCCGGGAAACCTTTCATCATGTCGCGCAGGATCGACAGCCCCTCGATACGCCCGGCCAACTGCTCGTCCATGACGATGTCATCCGCGAACAGATCGCACCAGGCGTCCCATTTGCCCGCATTGGCCAGCTCGTAGTATGAATCGACGATCTCGCGCGCGGTCGGTGTGGTGAGCTGCGTGATCATGGCGAGCATGTCCACTTCGTACCAGCTCGTGACGATCTTGTCGTTCACAATCTTCAAGACGCCGATTTCGGTCCAGGTCGCTTTACGCCCGCTGGCCTTCATCGTCATCAAGTCACCGCCGGTGTGCGTCCCGCTCTGCGTGAACCGTCCTACCACCTGATTTTCATCAGCGACCATCAGATCGATCGTCATACGGTAATCGGGCATGGCTTCGCGAAACATCTTGGCCAGCATCTTGACGCCTGCGGAACCGGGCGGCAGGTCGGGCGCGCTGGGACTCGTGTGATCCGGGGCAAACAGCTCGTCGGCGACTTCGAGCTTGCCCTGGTTCCAAATCTCATCGATCATGCGCCACATGATCAATTTGTTGCGATCGATCTGTGATAGTGTTGCCATGGCTCATTTCTTCCTTGTGCGTTGTAGAGTTCCCGTTTTATCCGGTCGTGTCGGCTCCACCAGCACCAGGAGCCAGCAGCACGTCCCACTGAAATCACCAGTCACCCAGATCACAATCCCCCTGGATGAAGCCTGGAATTAATGCTATGCGAGATGAGTACGCAACCAGGCGATCGCCTCGTTAGCGGCCTGGGTAACCCACGTATCCGTGCCCAACAAATCCGTGTGCCGGCAGTCATAAAGCACAAACTTCTTCGGGTCGCGCGCACGGCTAAACACCTCGCGCGCCAGACCCTCGGGCACCGAGTCTTGCTTGGCATGAATCATCAGGAGCGCGGTGGGCGCGGCCAGGTGAATGGCGAAATCCGGATTGTACTCGAGCATGTTCGCGACCGATTGGAGCGTCATGCGGTTATCGTACTTTGAGGCCCCAGCCCCACCCATGTAGAAGTCGTAGGCTTCGTCTTGTGGGATGGCCGCCATTTCTCCCTGGTGCCCCACCGCCGGAATATGGATCGCGCGCATACCGTTCATGACGCGCTGCTGGCGGCTCTGGCCGATCTGCGCCATGTAGCCCTGCAAGCCCGGGATCCCAAACATCGGCTCCCACACGGCGATCGCGTTGGTGTAGGCGCCTATCGAAACCGCGGCCTTCAGCCGCCGCTCGAACGCGGCCAGATAGAGCATGTGGCTCGCGCCCATCGACACACCCAGACCCCCGATCCGGTTGGCATCGACTTCGGGCTGGCTCGCCAGCCAGGCGGTGGCGTCGCGCACGTTCTGCTGCTGTGTGTAGGCGACAAAGTGGTTGCGCGGCTCGCCCTCGCTGGTCCCCCAATGGGCGTAATCGAAGATCAGCACCACAAATCCCGCTGCGACCAGCCGTTCTGCATAAATGGGCACAATCATGTCCTGGGTGGCGGTGATCGCATTGGCGAGCACAACGGCGGGTGCCTTGGCTCCAGACGCTAACGCATCCGGCACGTACAACCAGCCGCGACAGGTCATTCCTTCACTGGGAAATTCAATTTGGCGACGCATCGTCGATACCTCTTTCGGTAACTGGTGGCGGAACGACGAGCACCTTTGTGGAGTCGCGCTGCGATCGGGTGACCGCCGTCCGCCTTTGCTACGTGGTGTACTGCTGAGGCTAGCCAGGCATCGGGATAGCGCCCATTTGCATCATCATGCCGAACATATCCAGGTCGATCCACCCATCGGTGACTTTGCCATCAACCACGCGGAACATACGAGTCCCCGTCCACCGGATGACCTTGTTCGTGGGAGGAATCCCCATGAACTGCCCGGTGTGACGACCTTCGATGACTCCGCGACCGGCCACCAGGTCTTTTTCGGCGACCAGGGCTTCGAACGTGTACCACAGGTCCGAAAAGGCCGACGAGAACATGCGATAGGCGTCTTTCAAACCTTCGACGCCCGGCTTTTGGCCCGGCAGCGCGTTGTGATCGACAAACCCGGGATCGACGAACTCGTCGAAGCGATCCAGGTCGCCGATATTGGTCGCGTAGACGTAGCGCGACACCACGAAGCGCAGGTGATCGACTGACCCCGGCTCGATCGGCACGGTGAGCTGGCGGTGCAGCGCGGCTAAGTCCGGCTGGCCGTAGTGCTCGACGATGCGATCATTCGCCACGCGGAACAGCCCCAGCGAGGTCCACGTCGCACGCAAACCCGTTGGCTCAATGCCCATGAAGGGCTTACCCAGGTGACTCGCCCGCCCCGTGACGCGCGTGGCGACCCAATCGCCCTCGCTGATCATGTCGTCAATCACGAAATGGACATCGGGGAACGCGCCGCGAAACATAATCGGAATGGCGCGGATAGCGTCAAAACCGCCGGTCGGCGCGCCGGGAGGGGCACTGTGATCCTTGTAATCTTCGGAAAAAATCTGCGGGATGAGATCGTACTGCCCGTTATTGATGACATCCTCAACAAAGGAGCGGTAGAGCTGCTTGGCTTTGTCTGACATGCGCCGTTCTCCTTAGGCTATTTGGCAGCCTCTATCACCCACGGGGTTCGAAGGCCCCGATCTGGCCGAGCAAACCAAACAGGTCTTGCTCAAGGTACAGTGCGAGAATCCTACCGTCGCGAATACGCATAATATCGAAGCCGGTGATCTCCACCTTGCGCCCTGACGCAGGAACTCCGAAGAAATCACCCAGATGTGTAGCGTTGAAGGTCCAGCGTACAGCGGCAAGATCGCCTTCACAGACCACGTCATCATCGTGGATGACCATATCCGGGAAAGCATCGCGCAAGAAATGGCCGTAAGCCTTGAAGGCATCGCGTCCACGTCGCAGTTCGGGTGGGACATTCGGGCTGATGATTTCGCAATCTTCGACGTAGATCTCGTCTACGACTTCGTCACGCCCTTGAGTCAGCCAATCGTTGTGGGAACGATGAGGCAGTTCTCTCTCTTCAGGTGTCATGGTGATGCCTCCTAAACAAATCTCAGGCAGAACGGTTACCCGGCCAGACCCAGTTGTTGGGCCAGGCGAATGGTATCCATATTGCCCCAGCGTTCAACGATGTGGCCATCAGCGATACGGAAGCAGTTGATACCCGTGAATTCCAGAGCGCTGCCCGAAGCCGGTTTGCCAAACAGGTCCGCGCCGGTGTGGTGTCCTGTGACGGTGAAGCGGTGGATGATCTTGTCGCCTTCACCGAAAACCAGGTCATGGGTCATGGCCAGATCGGGCACCGCTGCGCGGAACGTACTGACGATCTGGAGCGGCCCAGCGATCCCTTCCGCGACAGGGAACGGCGGCGTGTGAACCAGGACATCCTTGGCTACAAACTTGGGTTCACTCTCGAGATTGCCCTTGCCCCAAATTTCATCGAAGTAATCCCGGATCAACTTTTTGTTGGCCTCAACTATGGCGTTGTACTGCATGATCACCGCCGGTACGTCCGAGACCCCAAACCGATCCGTGATCTTGCCGTTCGTCACGGTGAAGAAAACCAGGCTGGCAAAGTTCACCGGGTGGTTGGTGGGCCGGAATTCAAGGAAATTGGCCGTATGTGTGCCCTTGGCATTCAGCTGCACAGCGACCCGATCCCCTTCGGCGAGCATGATCTGCACGGAAAACGTCAGGTCAGGCATTGCCGTACGGAAGTTCTTGACTAACTGCCGGTAGCCGTCAGGCCCGTTGGGCATATTGGGCGGCATAGTGTGATCAGTGAAGGTCGGCGCGAGCAGGCTGTCCAGAGCATTGAGGTTGCCCTTGTTCCAAACCTCATCGATCAGACGCTGCACAACGCTCTTGTTTTGTTCCGACATAATGCGTTCCCTCCCGTATGATTGGGAAAAAAGGAGCTGGCTGTATGGCCCGATGAGCCACCAGCCGGCCCCCGCGTTCGCGTCAGCTTTGATCTGGCGATGGGATGGCACCCATTTGCATGAACATGCCCAGCAAGTTGACTTCGCCCCAGCCTTCGGTGATCTTGCCGTCTACGACGCGATCGATGCCGATGGAGGTCGCTTCAATCTTCTTGCCACTGGCCGGGATTGGGCCGAATGGCCCCAGGTGCGTGGCGCGCCAGGTCATGCGAATGGTAGAAAACTCGCCTTCGGTGATAATGTCATCGATCGTCATATGACCATCAGGGAACGCGGTGTGCCATGCCTTAACCATTTCGACTACGCCGTCGGGCCCCTGCTTGATGTCCTGGCCGCCCGCGCCATGCGCGATGAAGTTTGGATCCACCAGTTCGTAGGCCACGCTGTAGTTCTTCTTGTTCCACAGTTCCTCGAACCAGCGTTCGAAGAGTTTGCGATGTTCTTCCGCCTTGGACATAGAATTATTACCCTTCTGGCTCGCGTCAGGCGCGCCGATCAGTCACCGCCGCCCTGGGCCGCCTTCTTCTGTTCCGCGACCACCTGAGCCATAATCTCATTGGCGCGCGGATGGACCTTCGACGTGTAATCCCCAATCAGGTATTCCAGATCGGGCATCGGCACACCGGCGATGCTCCACTCGCCCATCGGCGTTTCCTGGATGATGCAGTAAACGTAGGGGCGGACCACTTCACCGAGCACTGAGACGAAGGTCTCTGTCATTTTGACCAGCAGCTCGCGCTTCTGTTCGGGTGTGGCGACAACGTCTTTGATGAATTGAATGGTAATGATAGGCATGGCTGAGTTCCTTCCCTTTGCAGGGACTAGAAAGCGTTAACACTGAACGGACTGCATGCTACTCGAGACGTTCTTTCTCCGGACCCACCGGCGACCAGAACTGGTCGTACTCGTTGGTCCCATCGCCGAAGATCGCGCCGCGTCCTTCGATCACCTTACCGTCACGCCAGCGCAGCACGTGTACGACGTCGATGTCGAGCTTGGTATATGGCACGGTCCCGGTACCGTTGTAGCCATCGCGGTAGCCGACGTTACGGGTGACGTCGGCGGAATATTCATCGCTGATCGTCACACCCTTGCTTTCCATGTTGAAACTGTTGGCCGACAGCCGACCGACCTCGCCCATGAACGCGAGGAAGGCATCCAGGCCGTGGTACCAGCCGGACAGCCGGTTGTGACCAGGGACCAGCCAGTTCATGTCTTTGTCCCAGTACTTCTCGATCTCGGTCCGGTTGCCGCTGGCGAGGGCAGTATATGCCTTGCCGACCAATTCCAGGGTTACGTGTGGCATCGCATCTTTCCTTCTCGGACTAGTCGTCACTACGCAAACAGAGTGCGTTAGATCGCCGGTACAATTACTTCAAGCGGGCCGGAATGTCCTTCAGCTTGAACATGGTCCAGAAATAGCGATCGACCTCGTGCTGCACGGCGGAGTGCACACGCACCTCGAAGATCTTGCCGTCTTTGATGCCGTAGGACGTGCAGGTCGGGAACAGGAATTCCTCATCGCCGATTTTGCCGTGACCCATGTGCTTTTCGATGACGGTGCCGTCATCCAGCTCGCCAAAGTGGGCGTTGTCGACGGTGATGCCCGCCTGGAACAGCGCGCCGAAGAACGCGATCACGGCGTCAGCGCCTTCCATCCGTGCCGACAGGGGGTGATGGCCGGGCATGGTCCACGACATATTCGGGTGGAACAGCTCACGCTTGATGGATTCCATGTCACCCTTGGAAAAGTAGTCGTACATCTTGAAGACCAGATCTGTGTTACCCATCGCTGTTTGTCTCCTTGTGATGATGCAATTACCTGTGCGTGCAAAACATGGCGCTGCGCTCCGGAGATCGTGCGCCTTCACTCAACCGCTCGTTAGAGCGGGGCAGACCCCGGTAGGGGTTTCAGGTCATCCACTACGTAGCGGGTGATCACGGGCTTGCCGCTGACCGGCGACCGCTTGACCACCCAGGTCTGGTAAGCGTCCATAATCAGGCGCTCGCTCTTGGCCGCCGGGGGCTTCCAACGGCTGGCTTCCCAGCGCACCACCAGTTTGACATCGGCCTTCTGGCCGTCGGGTGACACAGTCACGTCAAGCTGCTGCATGGTGTGGACTTCGTCGAAGAAGATACGAATGACACCCTGGAACCACAGTTCGAATTCCGGCAGACTGCGCAGCGTGGCCTCAGGGAACACCATTTCCAGTTCGCCCTCCGACACATACTGCTGCACCTCGACCTGTGCTTTGTGCACGTCGAGCGCGCGGTACCAATCACGCACCATCTGATCGACTTCGGCTTTCGACAAAGGCGCTAACGAGCTCATAGGTGAAACCCCTCTCATGCATCCTTAGGACGGACTGCTTTTATGCCAGTGAAGTGGCGGACAGCCTTGCCGTCCTTGAGCGTAAACACGTCGTACACTTCTGCGATCCCGATCTGCGTTTCGACCGTCGCCTCGAAGAAGATCGCGTCTTCGATTTCGGCAAAATGATCGGTGGACAGCAGCTTGATATAGCCCAGGTGGCCCATATACCCCTTGAAATGCTCGAGCAACTCAGCGCGTCCGCGCCGGGTAAACTCAAACCCAACCAATATGGCATCTGGATGGTATTGACTGTCGATCAAGCCTTCGACATCGTTTGCCGCCAACAAAGCAACCTGGCGGTCGTAGAAAGCTTTGCCGGGAGTAGTTGACATTTCCTTGTTGCCTCATTTTCCGCTGCTGGCGTCAGGCAGCGCGCTGCTGACCACCATATCCACTAAGAACGGTCCATCTGTTTCCAACATCCGCCGGATGGCCGGTTCGACCTGTTCGGGACGCTCGACGCGCGCGCCGGGTACGCCCATCGATTCCGCGATCTTGACGAAATCCACGATGGGGTTTGTCAGATCGAATGCGTCCGGGAACGCGCCGGGAGCCAGACCTTGTTCACGCCAGTACTGCATGATGTTCAGCTTGAGCAGCATGTAGCTGGCGTTGTTGCAGATCACGAACTTGGCCCCAATGTTGTGATGAGCTGCTGTCCACAGAGCTTGAATGGTGTACATGCTGCCACCGTCGCCCGTGAAGCCGATCACCGTCTTATCCGGGTGCGCCAGCTTCAGACCGATCGCGCCGGGGATGCCCACGCCCAGCGATCCGCCGCGCGTCTGGAAAAAGTGATCGGGCTTGACCGGCGGCATATAGCGCGTCAGCGGCGGGGAGGACGTCAGCGCCTCATCAAAGATCAGCGCATCGTCCGGCAGATGTTTCGCCAGTTCCGACATAAAACGAGAGGTTTGCAGCGGTACGGAGTCACGAACAGCGAAATCGGCCTCGATCGCCTTCTTGAGCGCCGCTTCTTTGGCGGCACCCGCCGCTTCGACACGCGCGCGGGCTGCGCTCTTCTGCGCGGCGGTCATTGCAGCGTCCAACGCCGACGCCAGCCGGGCCAGGGACAGTTTCGGATCGGCCACAATGCCGAGATCGACCGGGAAGTTCTTGGCAATCTCGTAGGCGTTCAAGTCGATGTGGACGATCTTCGCGTCCGGCGCGAAGATGTCCGACCCTGATAGGAACGGGAAAACTTCGGGGAAAACGTACGTCCCTACGATCAAAATCGCATCCGCTTCATGGACGACGCGGCTGCTGTTGGCTCCAAACATATGCCCGGTGCCGCCCTTGTAGAGTGGGTGGTCTGCCGGGATATTGACTTCGGAGTTGTCCACACCCCACACATCCGCGCCCAGGCTCTCGGCTACACGGGCCAGCTCGCTTTGTGCGTAGGAATAGGCGATGCCGTCGCCCATGAGGATGATCGGCTTGCGCGCACCGGACAGCAGGGCTACGGCGCGAGCGATGTCGTCATCATTGGGCTGTACGCGCGTGCTGGGGATCGACGTGGGAACCACTGGTTCTTGAATCGGGTTATCAAGAATATCCGCCGGAAGGCACACAAAGACGGGGCCCATCGGCGGCGTTCCTGCTAACTTGATCGCGCGACGCAGCACGCGCAGTGTGGAGGCGGGATCGACGACGCGCGTCGCCCACTTGGTCACCGGACGCGCCATCGCCACCAGATCGGCGGCCATCTGCGAGTCCATCGCGTCATAGCGGATACCCGATTCCCCTGCGATGACCACCAGCGGCGCGTGTCCGCGATACGCCTGGTATAGCATGCCGATCCCATTGCCCAGGCCCACGCCGCTGTGCAGTTGCACCAGCGTGGGCTTCTTGGTGACGCGGGCGTAACCGTCGGCCATCGCCACGGCAATCGTTTCTTGCATGGCGAAAATGTACTGGAAACCCGGATACTCGTTGACCGCGTCTAAAAACCCCTGCTCAACTGTGCCGGGGTTGCCAAACATGAAGGTCATACCATCCGCGAGAAATTGCTCGATGATTGCGAAACGACCGGCTTTGTCGGCCATGATGTGCTCTTTCCTGTCGATAACTGGTCTCAAACAGACCAGACGTGCCCGACGCGCTCGAACGCTGATTCAGACCGGCAGAGGGCACGTCTGTGATGGTTCAGGCGTCTACCAACCGTAACGACGCAAGCCTTTTTCGAGTACCTGGACCGTCAGCTCGCCCACCAGGTGTGAATCTTGAGTCGAGCGCCCCGTGAGGAACGGGTAGTCCAAGACCGTCGAAAGCGTATGGCCCACACCACCGTGATACTGGCCGTCCGGCCCGGTCGCGTCGCGCAGGATCATCTCCAGCGGATACGGCGGCGGCCCCATGTTCAAGTTGGTGCGCAGGAAGCCGGTGCCGTCTTTGTAGTCATATTCCAACGCGTGACCCGTGACATGCTTGCCCCAGATGATGCTGCGACGATCGGACCAATCGCGGGCAAAGGCCAGGCAGGTCACCGCGTAGCATTCCGCTACGATCAGTTTGTCTAGCTTGAGAAAGCCCAGGATGACGTCATGCAGGCGCTGGTTGTTCACCATGTCGATAATCGGACCACTGCCACCCACCATCAACAGCGCGTCGTATTCTTCGAGATCTTGCCAGGCTTTGTCACGGGCGTTGTGATAGGCTTCCAACCCGTGGGCGAAGCTGGGCGCGCTAAAATAGGGGCGTTCCGGGAACCACTGCGACAGGTTGACAGGATCATCCAGGCGCGTCGACTCATCGATTTCCTTCGTCTTCTGCGCGTAGTATTCAGAGGTCACCAGCTTATCCAGTGGGGGATCAAGGTAGGTCGGGTCCATGCTGGGCGGCAGCGCGTGCGGGCGCCGGCCCTTGGGGGTCGCGAAAACCGATTCGTAGCCCGCGGCGTCCAACACTTCTAGCGGACCGACCAGTTCTTCACCCCAGAAACCGAATTCAGAGAGGACAATCAGGACCTTTTTTGACACCGGACTACCTCCTAGACGTATGAGAATTTTATGCAAATGGCCTTCAGTGTTTGAGCACTGGTGGGTTGGGTGTCAGTGGTATGGACTGATAACAATGCATCAATGTCCATTGATTTTCATTGACCTAATGGAAATTCTAGTCATTTAAAAGATAAAAGTCAATTTTTTTATATTTTTTTTATTACACTAGCACTTTTCTTACACAGGTATCATGGTAGGCTCTTGTGAAGGGAAACCGATTAGAGTGGGCCATTCAGGCATGGCTTATATATGATATTATCGTGATGCTTTTAAGATTTATACGGACGCGCACAGCCCACCTGGGCCGAATCAGAAAGACCTGGGAGACAAACACATGCTTTCGAATTTCTTACGACTGCGCACGTCCAGCCCACAACCTGGCAGCGAACAAAGAGTCGGTTGGCTGGAACTGTTTTTCGATCTTGTCTATGTCGCGACGATCGTCGCGCTGGGCGACAAGCTCAGTCACGATCTCTCGCTGAAAGGCGTGGCGACCTTCGCCCTGTTGTTCGTCCCAATCTGGTGGTCGTGGGCGGGGATTGTGTTCTACGTCACGCGCTTCAATCTGGACGACGTAGGGCACCGCCTGCTGATCTTCGCGGAGATGTTCGCCGTATCGATGCTGGCGATCACTATCGAAGACGGGGTGGGCCATACCTCGCGCGGCTTCGCCCTGGCCTATGTGGGCGCGCGGACGGTCCTGGTGGTCATGTATTGGCGTGCGGGGCAAATCCGGCCTCAGGCACGCCCACTCACTCGGCGCTATGCGTCAGGATTTGCGCTGGCAGCGCTGGTCTGGCTGATTTCGGCGGCAGTACCGCCCCCGGCGCGGTTCTTGTTGTGGGGTATCGCGTTGGTGATCGATTTCGGCACGCCGCTGCTGCCCAGCACGCGCCGTCTGCAAGCCGAAGCGCCGCCCGACACTCACCACTTACCGGAACGCTTTGGCCTGTTCACGATCATTGTGCTGGGCGAAGCCTTCATCAAAGTGATAACCGGCGCGTCCGTGCTTGAACTGGAACTGATAAACGCCTTGTATGGGGCGTTCGCGTTGGTGATCGCAGCCAGCCTGTGGTGGATCTATTTCGATAATGTCAAAGGCTCGGTGGTACGCCGGACACGCTACGCCGGTCAGGTATGGGTCTACACGCACCTGCCCCTGCTGGCGGCGCTGACCGCTTTTGGCGTCGCCTCCAAAAAGATCGTGCTGATCGAGCCGGGACATGGGCTGGACGATGAAAAGCGGCTGTTGCTGGCGGGGGCGGTCAGCGTGGCGCTGTTAGCGATCGCGATCCTTGACCTGGCCACGACGGAAGACTCGCGCGATCTGGGACGCGGCCACAGTGTGTATGTACGCGCTGCCGGAGCCGCGTTTGTGTTAGGGGTGGCGCTCGTGGGCGGGGCGTTGAATGCCGGGCCGCTGCTGTTCCTGATTGCCGTTGCCTGCGTCGTTCAAGTGGGCATCGACCTGTACCGAAACATCCCGAAATTGACATCGACTGCGCCTAACGCTTGATAACCTGCATTGGCTCTTCTAGTTCACAGGAACGAAGGGAAATACTATGGCAGTCAAACCCGTGATTTTTTCAGTTGATGACGATGCCAATGTTTTGCGCGCCATCACGCGCGATCTGCGCGGGCGTTATGGTGAAAACTACCGGATTATGCGGGCCAACAGCGGCGCAGACGCCCTGGACGCGCTGCGCCAGCTCCGCCGCGCGAACGATCCGGTTGCGCTGTTTGTAGTCGATCAGCGTATGCCGCAGATGAGCGGCGTCGAATTTCTGGCCGAGGCGATGGCGATCTACCCGGAAGCCAAACGCGCACTCCTCACCGCCTACGCCGATACTGACGCGGCGATCAATGCCATCAACTCCGTGGCCGTGCATTACTATCTGCTCAAACCCTGGGATCCGCCGGAAGACAAACTGTATCCTGTCTTGGACGATCTGCTAGAGGACTGGCTGGCGACCTACCGTCCGGTCTTCGAAGGGATTCGCATCATCGGGCACCGCTGGTCGCCGGATGCGCACCACATCAAAGACTTCCTGGCCCGCAACCAGGTGCCCTATCTGTATCTTGATCTCGAAACCGACGACGAAGCCCAGGATGTCCTGACCCAGTTTGAGCGGGGCGAAGACGCGCTGCCGCTGGTCATCTTCCCCAACGGGGAATCTCTCGATCATCCCTTGCCGTCGGTTGTGGCCGATAAAGTCGGACTGCAAACGCACGCGGGCAAACAGTTCTACGATCTGGTGATTGTGGGTGGCGGTCCCGCCGGGCTGGCCGCCGCCGTTTACGGAGCATCTGAAGGCTTGAGCACGGTCATGATCGAGCGGCACGCCACCGGCGGGCAGGCGGGGACCAGTTCGCGCATTGAGAATTACCTGGGATTCCCATCCGGCCTCAGCGGCGCAGACCTTGCCCGACGTGCAACGGCGCAGGCCAAGCGCTTTGGCGTCGAGATTCTCGCCCCTCAAGAAGCGACCGGGCTGCGCGTCGAAGGCCCCTATCGCATCATCACGCTGGCGGACGGCAACGAGATCGCGGCGCACGCTATCGTAATCGCGGTCGGGCTGTCCTACCGCAAGCTGGAAGTACCCGGCGTGGATGCCTTGACCGGCGCGGGCGTCTACTACGGCGCATCTCTGACCGAAGTCTTCTCGTGTCAGGACCAGCCGGTGTATATTGTCGGCGCGGGCAACTCAGCCGGTCAGGCCGCGATGTATCTGGCTGAATACGCCTCGAAGGTGGTGATGGTCGTCCGAGGCGAAACGCTCGAAGCCAAGATGTCCCAATATCTCGTGGATCGTATCTACGCGCACCCGGCTATCGAAGTCGTGCTCAATGGCGAGATCACCGCCGTGCACGGTGACGAGCACGTCGAGTCGGTCACCGTACGCGACAACGCCACCGACAGCGAAGCCACCGCTCCGGCAGCGGCGCTGTTTATTTTCATTGGCGCTGTGCCCTGCACGGACTGGCTGGTGGGTACGCTGGAGATGGACCGGCACGGCTTTCTGCTAGCGGGACCGCAGCTCGTCCATGACGGCAAGCCGCCGCAGGGTTATTGGCCGCTGGGGCGCGACCCGTTCCTGCTGGAAAGCAGCGTACCGGGCGTGTTCGTGGTCGGTGATGTGCGCGCTACTTCGGTCAAGCGCGTGGCGTCCGCGGTGGGCGAAGGCTCGATCGCGGTGCAGTTCGTTCACCAACATTTAGCCAAGGTGAAATGATGGACACGCTCCTTCAGATTCCGCTGTTCGAGGGTGTTTCCGACGACGAAATGACCTGGATGCTGGCCCATTCGCACGAAGAAACGCTCGAAAACGGTGCCTATTTCTACCGGGAAAACGAACCCGCCGGGCGCTTCTACATCGTGCTGGAAGGCGAGCTTCAGGTCAGCCGCACGGTGAATGGCAGCGAGGTCATCATGGGCACTACGCCGCGCGGCGTGATGGGCGGCGAGATCGCGCTGCTCAATCGGTCGCCCTCGCAGATCACAGCGCGCGCGATTATGCCGTGCCGCTTGATGGTCTTCGAGGAAGACGACTTCCGCGCGCTGTTCGCCGCCTGCCCCACCGTCGGCATGCGCATCCTGGAAACGACCGCCGAGCGCATGCAGGGCACGGTCGAGATCGTCAAGCAGCGCGAAAAGATGGCGGCGTTAGGCAAGCTGTCCGCCGGGCTGGCGCATGAGTTGAACAATCCTGCCGCCGCCGCCCGCCGCGCGTCTCAGGCGCTGCGCGACACGCTACCCACTCTGCAAACGCACGCGCTCACGCTCAGTCGCCTGGGATTGAGCGATTCTCAGACCGCGCAGTTGGATGCGTTTCAGCAGACCATCGCCGAGCACGCGGATCGCGCTGATGCCCTGTCACCGTTGGAGCAGAGCAGCCGCGAAGACGACCTCAGCGTGTGGCTCGACAACCAGGGCGTGGCGGATGGTTGGTCGCTGGCGGAGACGTTCGTCTCAGCCGGGCTGGCGGCCGAAGATTTCGCGCCGCTGGTGGATCAGTTTCCAAGCGATGCTCTGGCGGCAGTGTTGGCCTGGCTGCACAGCACGCTAGAAGCCGTCAGCCTGTTGGATACCATCGAACAGAGCACGCAGCGCATTGCCGATCTGGTCGCGGCGATCAAGTCCTACACCTACCGCGATCAAGCGCCGGTCCAAGATGTAGATATCCGGCAAGGATTGGAGAATACTCTTACCGTGCTGCGCCACAAATTGGGGGATGTGCACGTCGTGCGCCAGTACGACTCCGCACTGCCTCGCATTAATGCGCGCGGCGGCGAACTGAACCAGGTGTGGACCAACCTGATCGACAACGCGATTGACGCCATGCACGGCCAGGGCACGCTCACCATTATCACGCGCGCCGAGGCCGAATTCATCATGGTCGAGATTGCCGACACCGGCCCTGGCATCCCACCCGACGTGCTGCCGCGCCTGTTCGAGCCGTTTTTCACCACCAAGCCGCTGGGCTCCGGCACAGGGCTGGGACTCGACATCAGCTACCGGATCATCCAGCAGCATCAAGGTACCATCGAAGTGCGATCCGAACCCGGTCATACCCGGTTTATCGTGCGGCTGCCGCTGCAAAGCGGCCCGCCTTCTGAGTAAAGGATAGCCTCATGCCTTCCATGAAATGCGAACACATCGACCAGATTCAGGACGTCACGCCCAACACCCAGGGGTGCGAAGAATGCTTGAAGACCGGCGGCAGGTGGGTGCACCTGCGCATCTGTCTGATCTGTGGGCACGTCGGCTGCTGTGATGCCTCGCCGGGCAAGCACGCCACCAAGCATTTCCACGAAACCGGTCACCCGCTCGTCCAGTCGCTTGAGCCGGGCGAGGACTGGATCTGGTGCTATGCCGATCAGGTACGCGTCCGCTGATCGAATCAAGCCGAAGCTAACGTTACAACTGTGGCTCACCGATTAATTTCGGTGGGCCATTTTTATGCATTCTCTGGGTCTCCGCGTATTTTCATTTACCCTCTTGACTCCTGTCCAAACCGGGCGTATTATCTAGACTGACCGGTCGGTCTAGACTGAATAGTCTAGAAAGGAGTGAACAGAATGTCTCCGAAAAGCGATCGCCGTGACGACATTCTCAAAGCCGCGTTTGAGGCCTTCGCCGAAAACGGGTACGACAAAACCAGTATGGACGACATCGTCCGCCGCAGCGGGACCAGTAAGGGCACGCTGTACTGGCACTTCAAGAACAAGCACGATCTGTTCGTAGCCACCATGTTGATGGCGCTGGGCGATCTCAGCAGCGGCGCGCAGGCACTTGCCGAGCAGGAAGACATGCCCGCGGCGGAACGTCTGCGTATGCTGTACAGCGAAGCTGCTGGCGCTGTGCTGTCCGAAAAACAGATGCTGGGGTTGATGGTTGGGGCGTTCATCCAGTCCTACCAATCGCCCGAAGCACGCGAGGTCATGCTGGATGTCTACCGTGATTTCATCACCTGGACCTCGCAGATCATCGAGCAAGGTCAGGCGCGCGGCGAGTTCGGCGCTGTGGATGCGCGCATGGCGGCCATCGCCCTGATGGTGGGCGGCGACGGGATCATGTTCCACGTGCTGCTGGAGCCCGATTGGGACGTCGGCCAGGCGCTGTCCACGTTGGTGGCACTCATCTTGAAAGGTATGGAGAAGGAGCAGTCGAGCGAATGATCGACATCGCGCAAGTCAATCGGACGTTTAGCAGCCGCCTGCGTCACCGCACAGTTCACGCCGTGCGCGACCTGACGCTGGCAGTCCAGCCCGGCGAGTTATTCGGGTTGGTAGGGCCAGACGGCGCGGGCAAAACCACCATCCTGCGCATGCTGGCGGGCATTCTCAAGCCGACCAGCGGGCAGGCCACCGTCAACGGCCACGACATCGTCGACGAGGCCGAACAGGTCAAAATCGGGCTGGGCTACATGCCGCAGCAGTTCGGGCTGTACCCCGATCTGACCGTCGACGAAAATCTCAATTTCGTATGTGACGTGTTCGATATCACCGGCACCGAACGCCAACAACGCATGGCCGAGCTGCTCGAATTCACCGGCCTGAGCGCGTTCCGCGCGCGACGCGGGCGGGCGCTGTCAGGCGGCATGCAGAAAAAACTAGCGCTGGCTGCCGCGCTGATCCATCGTCCGGCGGTACTGCTGCTCGACGAGCCGACCACCGGCGTCGATCCGGTGGCGCGCCGCGAATTCTGGGACATTCTCACCGAACTGCACGCCAACGGTTCGACCGTGATCGTCAGCACGCCCTACATGGATGAGGCCGAACGCTGCAACCGGGTTGGCCTGCTCCATGAAGGCCGGATGATGATCTGTGATACGCCCAGCGCCATCAAGCGCATGCTGCCGGGGACAGTCCTCATGCTGCGCGCGGACAACTTGACCCGCGCCGAAAGCGTGCTCAACCAGCTCGACAACGTGCTCGACGTGCAGCCCTACGGTGACACGCTCACCATGATCGTGCAGGGCGACGATGCCCACACCTCCATCGCGGACCAACTGAGCGCGGCAGGCATCACCGTGACTGACCTGCGCCCCACGCCCCCACGTATGGAGGAAGCGTTTATCTACTTCGTGCGGCAGTTCAATACCAAGGAGGCGCAGGCATGAACCAGCGGCATATTCTGGCGATAGCCCGGAAGGAATGGTTGCACATCATCCGCGACCCGATGACGATCTTTCTATTGGGCGTCGGGCCGGTGTTGATGCTGATTCTCGTCGCCTACGCCATGGCGACCGATGTCAAGAACGTCCCGGTGGTCATCTGGGATCAAGATCAGACCCCCCAGTCCCAGGCTTTGGTCGCCGCCATTGATGCCAGCAGCGTCCTACACGTCACCGGCAGCGTAGACAGCACAGACGCCTACCAGCAAAAACTCGAACGGCGGGCCGCACGTGTCGTCGTGATTATCGATCAGGGCTTCGCCGCGCAGCTCGCGGATCCCCTGGCGCTGGCGAATCCGGGCGCGGATACCGCGCCGCGCTACCGTTTCGTGATCGACGGCACCGATCCGATCTCCGCCGAAACAGCGCTCGAAGCGGCGATGACGACGAGCGGCGCATATGTGACGGATCAGATGAACGCGGCGCTGGACGCTGCGCAAGCTTCAGGCGCAGACCCGTCCGCAGTTCGGATGGCGCGCCTCCAACTGCAAAACCCGATTCAAACTGACGTCACCAACCGCTACAACCCGCACCTCAAAGCGATTTGGGACCTTGTCCCCGCGCTGATCGCGGTCGTACTCACTCTGCCGGGTATCAGCATTTCGACCGTCATCGCGCGCGAGCGCAGCGAAGGCACGCTCGAAGCCCTGTTCGCCACACCGATCGACAAACACGCGATCTTGTTGGGAAAATCGCTGCCCTACGTGGCCGTGGCGTTGGTGGACGTGCTGTTGATGTACGGCGTCGGGCGCATTGTGTTTGGCGTGCCGTTTCGCGGCAGTTTGCCGCTCTATTTCGTGCTGTCCGCGCTGTACATGGCGGCCACACTGGCGGTCGGGCTGCTGTTCAGCGTCCTGATCAAAAGCCAGGAAGCGGCGCTGTGGGCGTCGATGTTGTTCTTCCTGTTTCCGGGCATGTTCCTGTCGGGCATGTTCTTCCCCGTGCAGATCTTCCCGCTGCTGATCAAGCTCGAAACACTCGAGCTGCCGGTCACCAGCGGCGTGCTGATCAACCGGGGCATGTTCCTGCAAGGAGTTGGCGCGCGCGTGCTGTGGTGGAACATTCTGTTGCTCGTCATCATCGCCGGCGAAGGCTTCGAAATCGCCGGGCGGCTGTTCAAGAAAAGGATTGCATGATGATCGGTCGCATACTCAATATCGCCTGGAAAGACATGCTGCATCTGTGGCATAACCGTCTGCTGCTGATTATGGTGATCTTCGGCGCGGCGTTGGAGCTGCTGCTCGTCGGATTCGCCACCGGCGCACCCATTGATAACCTCAAAATGGCCGTGATCGACCATGACAATACCCCGGCCAGCCAGGGCCTGATCGACGCGCTGAACAACACGCCGACCCTCACGCTGGACCGCAAAGGCGCGCAGATCGTCACAAAACACGCCAACCAAAGCGCCGGGATCGATGATCTGTTCACTGGTGGCTTTCTCGGCAGCGACCCCGTGCTGCTGGTCGAGATTCCGCAGGGCTTTGGGGCGGCGCTTGAGCAAGCCCAACAGCCGCAGGTCGCGCTGACTCTGAACGGCGCGAACAGCCTCGCCAGCACGACCGCCCGCCGCGCCGCCGAAGACGCCATTTACCGTTACGGCGCGGTGGCTGTCGCCGAGAGCCTGGCCACCCAGCAGGGCGTCACACTCACCGGCAACGCTGAGGCCCAGTTCCGCCAGCAGATTCTCAGCGAACTGGACGCGGCGCAGCCCGCCGTCACCGTGCGCTACAACGAAAAGCTGGACCGCGCCGCCTACACCGCGCCCAGCGAATCGGCCTTCGTGCTGTACATCATCACGATCATGATCGCGGCTTTCATGCTGGCGCGCGAGCGCGAGTATGGCACCTTCGAGCAGTTGCTCGTCATGCCTATGCGCCCCATCGAGGTGATCCTGGGCAAAGCTATTCCGGCGATGGCCGTGGGTTATGCTAACTTTCTGCTGGTGCTGGGCATCATGAACGTCGTGTTCGACATTCCCGTGCGCGGATCGCTGGCGCTGCTGCTCCTGCTGGCGGCGGGTTACCTGTTCGTCGAGCTGGGGCGCGGCTTCCTGGTCGCGATGATTGCCCACACTCAGAATCAAGCACTGCTTATCGTGATGCTGATCGCGTTCGTGGACATCACCTTTTCGGGCTATGCCGTCCCCGTGGAATCCATGCCGCCCGCCATGCAGGCGCTTTCCAACCTGTTCCCGATCCGGCATTGGATGGTCATCTTGCGCGGCATTCTGCAAAAGGACGTCGGGCTGGATGTGCTGTGGCCGCAGTTGGTGTGGCTGGCCGGGCTGGGCGTGCTGATCAACGGTGTGACGCTGTGGTTCTTCCGCCGGACGTTAGGGGAGCAGAGGTAACAATCGTGAACACAACGCAACAAAACAACGCCAATCAGGCCCGCAGCGGCAATCACACCGTCGAAAACGTGATCGAAGTGCGCGGCCTCGTCAAGAAATTCGGATCGTTCACGGCGGTGAACGGCGTCAGCTTCGACGTGCCGCGCGGGCAAATCTTCGGGTTCCTGGGGCCGAACGGCTCCGGCAAGACCACCACGATCCGCATGCTGCTCGGACTGCTACCGCCCAACGGCGGGCACGCCACCGTCTTGGGTCACGACGTGCGCGCGCAGGCCTTGAGCATCCGCGCCCGGCTGGGCTACATGTCGCAGAAATTCACGCTCTACAACGATCTGACCGTGATCGAAAACCTGAAGTTCTACGGGCGCGGCTACGGTCTGCACAACCACCGCCTGCGCGATCGCATCGACGCCGTGCTGGATATGGCCGATCTGCATGGGCGCGAACACGACACCCCGCCCAAATTGTCTGGCGGCTGGCGGCAGCGGCTGGCATTGGGCGCGGCCATCCTGCACGAGCCGGACATCGTCTTCCTGGACGAACCAACCGCGGGTGTCGATCCGCTGTCGCGGCGCGCGTTCTGGGACCTGCTGTACCGCATCTCGGCCGAGGGGACGACGATCTTCGTCACGACGCACTATATGGACGAAGCCGAACATTGCGAGAATCTGGCGTTCATTTACTACGGCCAGATCATCGCGCAGGGTGCGCCCAGTACGATCAAAAACACCTATCTACCGGACGAAGTCGTCCAGCTTACCCCCGCGGACGCGCCTGCCGCGATGCGCCTGCTGACTGATCGCCAACAGTCCGGCGACCTGGACGGCGCGCTCGACGTGAGTCTGTACGGCGCGCAGATTCACATCACCACGCGCGACGCGCAAGCCACGCTGGCGCAAGCCCGCCGCATGTTGGATGACGCGGGCCAACACTACACCGACGCAGACGCCGTGCCGCCGTCGCTGGAAGACGCGTTTATCCGGTTGGTACGCGCCCAGAAGAACAACGCGGCGCCCAGCCGCTAAGTATCCGCTACGGCCAGCGCCATGATCTCGGTGCCGGGGATAACCATCACCCGGTTACCGAGATACAGCACATAGCCATCACACGGCGCGACCACCGTCTCGACGGGCAGCCCGATCAGATTCTTCACACGAGCGACGGGCTGCCCGGCGCGCACATAATCCCCCGCCGCGACCAGATACTTCATCATGCCCGTCGTGTTAGCGCGAATCTCGTGATCGCGGCGCAGCGCATAGCCCGCGCGGATTTCGTGCGCGTCGCGCCAGGCATCGGGCGCGCGCTCGATCATGCCGAGCCAGCCCATGCTGTTCAGCACCCCCTGCACGCCCGCCTCGACAAAGCGCTCCATAACGATGCGCGGCGGGCCAAGCTCCACGGTGAACGCCAGAATGTGCGCGTGGTTGAGCAGCGCCCCCGGCAGACTGCGATGCAGATACAGCTTTTGATATTCTTCCATGTCGAAATCGTACACGGTCGTCACGCCAAACGCCGCCGTGACGGACTCCAGCCGATTGACAATCTCTTCGTGATCGTCGTCCGTGAAGCGATCCAGGATAATGAACGGCAGCGAGAGATCGGTATGCATGGTGTGAATATCGATCACCAGATCGGGGCGCGTCTGCACGATACGATGATAAATGCGGTGCGCGATCCGCTCGGTGATCGATCCCTCCGAGCTGCCGGGATACCAGCGGTTGAGATTCTCGTTATCCAGCGGGACGCGGTGCTGCACCAATTCGCTGCCCATCGGATTCATGACCGGCATCGCGTAGACCGTGCCCCGCGCCAGATTCCCCGCCTGAAGCCACTCGAAAACACGGTGAATCACTTCGACGCCGGTCACCTCGTCGCCGTGACAACTGGCCGTCAGCCACAGCACTGGCCCGGCCTCTGGACCGTGCAGAGTCAGCACCGGGACGCGGCGCTCTGAAAGATCGATAGTGTCCAGCAGTCCGATATATTCAACGTGCATGATTCGTCCTGATCTATAAGGGATTTCAGCAAAAACTTACGTCGCGAACAGCGCGAGCAGGCGATCCGGGTGATCGGTTGTCAGGGCGTCGATGCCGTCGGCCATCAGCGCGCGCGCCACATCCAGATCGTTGACCGTCCACGCTTCGGCTTCCTGGCCACGCGCGTGCAACTGGGCGATCGTGCCGGGCGCATATAGCGGGTAAAACGCGTTTACGGTCTTGAATGTAACTTCGTCATCGTCAGGCAGGCGATCCCACCACAGCTCGGAGAGCGCGATCTCCGGCGCGACGCGCGCCATCTCGTGCAGCGAGCGGTGATAAAACGACCGCACCTGCGATCGCTCGACGAGATCGTATTCGCGCAGCAGCGCCGCCGTCTGTTCTTCCAGGCCGGGGAAGCGCCAGGGGTCTTTCAATTCGACAAACAGCAATTGATCAGTCGGGCGCAGCAAATCGAGCAGCTCGCGCAAGGTAGGAATGCGCTCCCCGCGAAAGCGCGCATCGAATGAACCCCCCGCGTCTAGCGCCCGGACTTCCTCCAACGTCATGTCAGCCAGTTGACCGTCGACCCCGGTCACGCGGCTGGTATCGTCGTCATGGAAGACCACCAGATGCCCGTCTTTCGTCCGCTGGACATCGAACTCCACGCCGTCGATTTGCAGTTCGATCGCCACCTGGAAAGCGGGCAGCGTATTTTCAGGTGCCAGACTGCGCGCCCCCCGGTGGCCAATGATGATCGGCCTGCGCTTCGACACGCGCGATGCGGGCATGCCGCGCAGGCTGTCCCAGGCCGGGCGCTGATCGGGTGGCACGATATAGATCATCGGATTGTCTGCCATACGTGTGCACTCTCTCTGTTCGTCGCCAATAGAATCCGGTCTTGCATACGCTCATCAGGCGCCCCCTGCTTCGGACGGCGCAAACTGCGTTTCGCGGCGCGCAATCCAAACGGTCCAGGGCAGCATCGCCGCCAGCAGCACCGTCGCCAGCCCGAAGATACCACCCAGGTGAATGACGGGCAGCAGCGCATAGGCCAGCAGCGGCCCGCCCGCGCTCCCCAGGTCACCAACCGTATTCAACACGCCCAGAATACGCCCGCGGCGCGCGCTGGTATAGTCGCCCACCAGCGTCATCACCTGCGTTTGCAGCACACTCGTCGCGACCGCGCCCAGCAAAGTCGCCAGCACCACCACGATCCCAGTACCGACCGCTGTCACGCCCAGCGCCACGACGCCGATCACGAGCGCGACGATCACTAACCCCCAGCGCTTGCGGATATAGTCCGACAGCCAGCCAGCGCCTAACGATGACAACAAGCTCACGCCCTGGCTGCTGGCCGAAATCGCCCCGGTGAAGGTCGCCAGCGGGATCAGCAGGCCCAGTAAGTGTATCTCGTCTCCGACGCGATCTTCCAATAACAATGGCAGCGTGGCGCCCAACACGCCCAGAAAGATCAGCCAGTTGACCCCCAGCAGGATGATCGCAGCGATCAGCGCGCCCGGGTAACGGTTGGGCGGATGCTCCTGGCCGGGTGACGATTGGGGGCCGGAGTTCACCCCCCCATGCGCCAACTGTGCATGATGTGTGGTCTGCGTTTCCGGGAGCAGCAGCCACCACACCACCGCCCCGACCAAGGTAATCAGCGCGCACACCCGAAACGCGGCGACGTAACCGAGCCAATCGGTGAGCACGCCCCCGATCAGCGAACTCATCCCCGACCCAATGAAAAACCACATCTGCAACCGGCTGACAAAGCGCCCCCGGTTATCGCCGGTCGAGATATCGAGCGTCATCGTGCTGGCGCTCAGCCAGACTCCTGCCCACGCCGTACCCCACAACAGCCGTCCGACCAGCAGCGTCCAGAAGCCAGGCACGGTATACAGCAGCGAGGATGCCACGCCGCAAAATAAGGCGGGCACCGCGATCCTGCGGCGCGGCACACGCTCGATCAACACACCCAACGGCCCGTTGAGCACGATGCGAATCAAGCGGTTGGCCGACAGCATCAACCCGACATCCGCCAGCGCGATCCCGGCTGGGGCGGTATGCGTCGGCAGCACCACGTACAGCGTCAGATCGCCCAACAGCGAGAGCGCCACACCCAGCCCGATGATCCAGAGGGTGCGCTCAGGCGAAAAACTCTGGCGACGTGCCGCCAGCGAGCGCGCCGCCCCCGTGCGTTCACTCATAAAGCGCGTCCATGATGGGCTGACCATCCCATTCCGCAGGGCGCGCTAAGTCAAGCATATGGGCGATCGTCGCGGCTGTGTCAATAATACGTACCGGGCCTTGTATCACACAGCCGGGCTTCACACGCGGTCCGTTGAGAATCCAGGGGATGGTCATGTCTTCGGCGCAGTCGGTGCCGTGGGTGAGCTCGTGCCCGCCGTGATCGGCCAGCAGCAGCAGCGTATACTGGTCGCGCAGCCCGGCGGAGTCCAGCCCGGCCAGGACGTGCCCCAAGGCGTGGTCCATGCGCTCGATCGCCTTGATGTAGGGCTGTGACATCCAACCGTGATCGTGCCCGTCCAGATCGGATTCGCACAGGTAAATCAGCGCGAGATCGGGCTGGTAACTCGTAATATGAACAGCGGCCTGCTCAGCTACAATCTCGTCAATGTTGTTCGTGATATATGCGTTGCGGAAAAAACTCATATCCACGCTGCCATAGGCGGACAGGTCGCGTAGTTCATCCCAACTGTAGAACATGGCTGTTTTCAATCCAGCCCGGTGCGCCACATCGATCACGCTGGGAAAGGCCGCGGCCGTCGGCTGAAACAGGTTATCATGTACGCCGTGTTTTTCCGGATTCACACTGCGAAACATCGACATGTGCGTCGGCAATGACCAGCTCGGCATCACCGTGCGCGCCGACCACGTATACGCGCCCGTCTGCCAGAGCGTGTCCACATGCGGCGTGTGAGCTTGTGCCAACGCATCCGGGCGACAGCCATCAAAGACGATCAACAATACTTTGGAAGGACCGGCAGGCGGGTTGTTATGGGTATTATTGGACATCGGTATTTTGCTCACCAGGAGATACTATGTGCAGGATAATGTTGGCTTTTTCCAATTCCGTGCGATAAACCGGATCTAAATTGTCATCAGTGACGATTTCATCGACCACCGCCAGTGACGCAACGCTGGCGAACGTCTTGTGCCCAAATTTGCGGCTGTCTGTCAGCAGAATGCAGCGCTGGCTGTTTTGAATCATACGGCGCTTCACCTCCGCATCTTCGAGATTATACTCAGTGAGTCCGGCCACCAGATCAACCCCGCCGATACCGATAAACGCCTTGTCGACATAGAACCGGCTGAACGTGTCTTCCGCGATGGGACCGATTAGCGAATGCTCGCCCGTGCGCACAATTCCGCCGCACACCATCAAACGGATTCCCGGCTGGTCGATTAACAGATTCGCGATGGGCAGGCTGTTGGTCAGCACAGTGATATCACGCAACCGGGAAAGATGGCGCGCCATTTCCAGCGTAGTGGTGCCAATATCCAGCGCAATGCTGTCTCCCTCATGAACCAGACTGGTCGCGTATTGGCCGATCGCACGTTTGGCGGCGGGCGCTTCGTGGATGCGCGTCAGAACCGGCGGCTCGTAGCTGCGCCCGCGCGCGCTCACCGCCCCGCCGTGAATGCGCCGCAGCAAGTTTGTCGCCTCCAGAAGAGACAGGTCGCGCCGGATCGTCATATCCGAGACCTCAAACTGCTCGCACAGCTCAGCGACGCTCACAGCCCCTTTTTCTGCGATTAACTGCACAATGATTTGCTGCCGTTCATATGCGCGCATCGTAGACCTTTCAAGGTTCCCATCATCGTCTGGCCAGGGGTCATCCGGCCCTGAGAATTGGGTATGCTGTATGTTGAATTATGTTGAAATCAACACACAGTGCAAATTGACCCGCCCAAAAACCCGCAATTTCCTCATGCTAAGGCTAGCACGAACATAACAGTGTTCGACTCTACATGTTGATTTCAACACCAGGTATGTTCAACCGGGTTGGCACTGGCACGTTATTTGTCATAAAATGGAGACGTCAGGGAAATAACGACCCAGTAACCATTGCAGCCTCATACCTCATTTTTGCGCTCCCAACGCGCGGCACGCTGTGCGCTGCGGGGGATATAGTGCGCACTTCTAAACAGAAGGAGGATGCTATAGCGGAACGTATGGTTAACAGAGTTTAGCCAGGAGTGTCGTCAGATTTAGGAATATACTAGCGAAACCTTTACCCTAAAGCCGTAGCATGACTTGACATTTCGGTCAGCACCCGCTTTTGGTTATAGGTTTCCCGTTGGACTAGGACACAGGAGATACAAATGAAAAAGCTCGTTTTTCTCATCACCGTCTTGGCCATGGTCATGGTGATGATGGCGCCCACCGCGTCATCACGCGCCCAGGACAAAGTGAACGTCGACGTTTGGATCGCCTTCCAGGATTATCGTCTGGACTGGGCCCAGGGTGTCGCGGACAAATTCATGGAATTGTATCCGCAATATCAGATCAACATCACTGGCGGTTACAGCTATGAGACCATGTTTGCCCAGGTCGCGGTCGCTGCTGAACAGAACCAACTGCCGGCCGTGGTCCAGTACTTTGAGGCGGCCACGCAAGACGCGCGCGATAGTGGGCTGTTCAAGCCGATAGCCGACGCGTTCGCGGGTCGTACCGAGATCGAGGGCATGCCGATCAACATGGACGACTATGTCCCCGCCGTGGTGGCCTACTACACGGTCGATGGCAAGTTTTCGTCCATGCCCTGGAACACCTCCTCGGCGATCATGTTCTCCAACATGAAATACTTGAACGAAGCCGGTTATGACACTCCGCCGGCGACGTGGCAGGACGTCGAGGCCGTTTGCGAGAAGGTCATGGCTCTCAGCGACGCGCCCGAATATTGCTTCACCTTCCCCAACCACGGCTGGTTCTTCGAGCAGTGGCTGGCCTCAGAAAACGCGACCTACGTCAACAACGGCAACGGCCGCGACGAGCGCGCCACCGAAGTGACCTTCAACAGCGAAGCTGGTGTGGCAGTTCTGCAGTGGCTGGACGACATGTACAATAAGGGCTACCTGTACTACAGCGGCGCGCAGGGCGGCGATTCCTGGTCGACGGTTGACCAGGCGTACTCGACCCAGCAGGTCGCCATGGCGGCCTACAGCAGCTCGGACACGACCCTCTACACCCAGATGGGCGTCGATGGCGGTTTCGACTCGGTCGCTTCATTCCTGCCCTACAATGCTGACACCGGCTGGACGGGCAACCTGATCGGCGGCGCGACCATGTGGTTGACCGATGGTCTCGATCCGGCGGTAGAAGAAGGCGCGTTGGCCTTCCTGGTGTACTTCACCAACACCGAAAACGCCGCTGACTGGCACAAGGTCACCGGCTATATCGCCATCCGCCAAAGCTCCAACGAACTTCTGCAGTCTGAGGGTTGGTTCGACGCCAATCCCAACCAGACCGTAGCCGCCGACCAGCTCACGCAGAGCCAGGTCACTGCGGCGACCAGCGGCGCGCTCGTAGGCGGTTTCCCCTCGATTCGTAATGAGGTCACCGCTGCGATCGACCGCGTCCTGCTGACCGATGACGATCCGCAGGCTGTGCTTGACGCCGCCGCGGATGCATCGAACACGATCATCGAAGAGTACAATCTGCTGAACGCACCGTAAACGAACACCATACGCTAAGCGCTCAGGAGGGGCAGCAGGGCTGCTGCCCCTCAAATCGTTATATCACTATCACTAAGAAAGACACTTCATTATGATCGTTTCCTCAACGCTTCTAACACTGGCCAGTGCAGCAGTGGGGGCAGGGGTTTTGGGGGTTCTGTTCCGGCGTTCGGGGTTGTGGCTGCTGCCCGCGTTGGGTGTAGGAGCCATTGCCGGAGCAGTAGGCTCAACCCTGTTTATGTCGCCGCTGAATTACTGCACATTTGAATCGGATCGCACGTCGAATGATGTGGCGCTAGGCATCATTCTGGTCGCCCTCGGCGTAGCCCTGTTCGTGACGCCGGTCGCTTTCGTCGGACGCAAACTACTGCGGCATGAGAATCCGTTGGCGACCCGGCAGCCCACACAGGGCACCTTCAGACACTGGTGGATCGCCCTGCCGCTGCTCGTGCCGACACTGACGATTCTGGCGGTATTCCTGTATTACCCTTCCTTGGAAACCCTGCGTCTGTCGACTATGCTGTCCCGGTTGGGGGCACGGCGTGAAGTCCCCGTTTGTATGGACAATTTCACCCGGCTGATCGGTGACACCGCCTATCACGATATTATCGTCCGCACGATGTTTATGTCATTCTTCATCATCGTGCTCAGCATGGGCATCTCGCTGTTGATCGCTACTATGGCCTATCTCCCGGTGCGCGGCGCGAACGTTTACCGGATTTTGCTGGTGTGGCCCTACGCCATGTCTCCGGCAGTGGCGGGCATCATCTTCTTGTTGATGTTCAACCCATCGGGTGGACTGGTCAATCACCTGGGAGGAGAGTGGTTCGGCATCAAGCTGGGCTGGCTCAACGATCCGAAGGTCGCGCCCTGGACGATTATCATGGCCAGCGTGTGGAAATCACTGGGATTTAACATCCTGTTCTACATTGCCGGTCTGCAAAACGTTCCGCAGGACTTAATCGAAGCCGGGGCGATTGACGGGGCAGGACTCCTGCGGCGTTTCTGGTACATTGTGTGGCCAATGCTGTCGCCGACGACGTTCTTCTTGATCGTGACCAACCTGACCTATGCGTTTTTCGAAACGTATGCCACGATCGACTATCTCACCCCTGGCGGCGGGCCGCTGCAATCGACCACGACCATGATGTACCGCGTCATTCAGCTTGGCGTGTACAACAACGACATGGGCAAGGCCGCCGCACAGTCCATTGTGCTCTTCCTGACGGTCATCGGCATCACGATCGTGCTGTTCCGAACCGGCGGACGCCAGGTCACCTACGGAGTATAAGGCCATGTCTGGTGTATCCGAAAACATTGTCCGCGTGGCACCGGCTGCGTCAGCCTGGGACAGGATGCGCGCCCGGCTGCCCAAACGTTGGTACGCGCACATCATTTTGATCACAGCCTGTTTCATCTCCGGCATCCCGCTGTTCTACGCGCTGCTGGTCAGCACGCAGACCAATGGCGAGGTCTTTCGTTACCAGTTCACGCCGGGATCAGGGCTGCTCGACAACTGGCACGTTGTCTTCTATGAACGCCATTTGCAGACCTACATGATCAACAGTGTGGTCATGACGGTGGGCATCACCGTCGGCAAGACGATTTTCTCGCTGCTGTCGGGTCTGGCCTTCGTCTATTTTCGTTTTCCGGGCAAATGGCTGGTCTTCGGCTTCGTGCTGATCACTCTGATGATGCCCACCGAAGTCTTGATCATCGCGCTGTTCCGGATCATCAACGATTTCCATTGGCAGAACACGTTTCAGGCTCTGATCATACCTTTTACAGCCAGCGCAACGGGAACCTTCCTGTTTCGCCAGCACTTCGCCAGTATCCCGCCAGAACTCTCTGAAGCCGCCCAGCTCGACGGGGCGAATCCGCTTCAGTTCCTGTACCGGGTGCTGGTGCCGATGAGCTGGAACACGATCGGCGCGCTGGCAGTGGTCCAAACGATTTACGCCTGGAATATGTACCTGTGGCCGAACCTGATCATTTCCGATCCCAGCATGCAAACCATCCAGACCGGCATCGGAACGCTGCGTCTAGGCGGGGGCGCGCTGCGTTTCGGGCCGCTGATGATGGGCACGATCATCGCCAGCATTCCCCCGGTAATCGTGTTCATTCTGCTGCAAAAACAGTTCATGAGCGGTTTCACGCTGACCCGCGACAAGTGACGTTTCAGCGGCTTAAGCCGCTCGGAAAATCAAAAACCAGCATCTCGTGCGCAGTGAGATGCTGGTTTTTGGGTTCAGCAGAGAGGTCGGCTCACTCCTGGCGGTGCAGCCACTCACCCACCCAGCGGATCACGACTTCGGCGACGTGCGCTTTGCTGGCCAACTCCAAGGGGCGGACGCTCCCGTCAGCTTCGATCAAAGTTACCCGGTTGGTATCGACCTCAAAGCCCGCATCCGGCGCGGTCACGTCGTTGGCGACGATCAGATCAAGCCCTTTGCGTTCCAGCTTGGATTGCGCGTTCTCCAGCAAAGACTCGCTTTCGGCGGCAAAACCTACCACTACGCGCGGCCAGCCGCTGACTGCGCGCTGCTGTTTGACGGCCAGCAAGATATCGGGTGTGCGGGCGAGGTGTAAAACAGGCGCGTCATCCGTGTTTGGAGATTTTTTGATCTTCTGCGGCGCGACATGCTCCGGACGAAAATCAGCGACCGCCGCCGCCATGACCAGCGCATCGACACGTTCAGTGTGTGCCAGCACGGCGTCGCGCATCTCTTCCGCCGTATCCACCGGGAAAAAACTCACGCCAATCGGGACCGGGAGATCGCGCGCGGCGCTGATCAGAGTCACGTGTGCGCCTGCGTCGATCGCCGCCTGAGCCAGCGCGTAACCTTGTTTGCCGCT
The DNA here is from genome assembly GCA_963826505.1 of uncultured Chloroflexia bacterium. Classification (GTDB taxonomy): domain Bacteria; phylum Chloroflexota; class Anaerolineae; order Aggregatilineales; family Aggregatilineaceae; genus CAWGXG01. The sequence continues at coordinate 176,969 of CAWGXG010000006.1, read as the reverse complement.
GGACCGGTTGGTCAGAAAACGCACGGGGTCCAAAGGTTCGCGCGTGCCGCCCGCCGTCACCACCACGTGCCGATTCGCCAGCGGCCCGTGCTGCCCTAATTTGACTCGAAGCATGCCGGTGAGGGTGCGCGTCTCTGGGAAACGGCCCTTGCCTACCAGCCCGGACGCAAACCGTCCCTCGTCCGGCTCGATGACCGTCACGCCTCGCTCGCGCAGCACGGCGAGATTGGCCTGCGTGGCGGGATGCGCGTACATGCCGCCGTCCATCGCGGGGGCGACTACCAGCGGACAGCGCGCCGCCAGGGCCGTCACCGCCAGCAGATCGTCGGCCAGCCCGTGCGCCAGCCGCGCGAGTGTATGGGCCGAACACGGCGCGATCACGAACAAATCCGCGCCTTCGCCCAACCCGACATGCGCGATATGGGTGGCCAGCCCGCCGCTCGGATCGGTGTGCCACATCGACGTGTACACGGCGCGCCCAGTCACCGCCTGGAATGTCAGCGGCGTGACAAACCGTTGGGCGGCCTCCGTCATGATCACGTCGACCAGCGTTCCGGCCTGGGTCAGTTTGCTGGCCAGATCGACTACCTTATAGGCTGCGATGCTGCCCGTCACCCCCAGGAGCACACGCTTTCCGGCCAGGATGGTAACCGCTTCTCCCTGCATACTCCCGACCTCCCGTTATAACAACAGGTCTCCACACTTTGCGGAGACCTGAGCCGTTTTTTTTCGCGTTTGTAACGCCGCTTATTTGCCGAGCTTCTGCCGGAAAGCTTCCGTCAGCGCGGGCACGATCTCGAACAGATCGCCCACGAGGCCATAGCGCGCCAGCTTGAAGATCGGCGCTTCGGCGTCTTTGTTGATGGCGACGATCACCTTGGCGGTGCGCATCCCGGCCTGATGCTGAATCGCGCCCGAAATTCCCGCCGCGATGTACAGGTCCGGCGTAACGACTTTCCCGGTTTGCCCGACCTGGTGCTCGTACGGAATCCAGCCCGCGTCCACGGCGGCGCGGCTGGCACCTACGGCCCCGTTCAACACATCGGCCAGCGCCTGAATCGGCTGGAAACCATTCGGGCCGCCCACGCCTCGCCCACCGGACACGACGATCTTGGCGTCGGTCAGGCTGATCTCGCCCGCCGTCTCTTCGACACTCTCGATCGTGGAATCGATCGCGGATTCCGCCAGTACGGGAGTCGACCGTGATGATCTCGCCGCTGCGGCTTGGGTCTGGCTCCAATGCCTTGAACACCCGCGCGCGCAGCGCCGCGAACTGCGGCCCCGCGCCGGTTACCGTCTCCACGCGCAGCACTTTGCCACCCAACACCGGACGCACTGCTCGCAGCGCGCCACCTTCTAGCGTCAGCTCGGTGACATCGGTCAACATCCCCGCGCCCAGATCGGCCGCGGCCCCGGCCAGCACTTCGCGCCCGGAGGTTGTCGCCCCGGCCAGTACGATTCCTGGCTGGTGTTCTTTAACCAATTGGGACAATAGCGCCTCATAGGGCGCGAAGCGATAGGCCGCCAGCGACGCATCGTCCGCTTTGATCACAGTGTCCGCACCATAGGCCAGCGCCGCCGAGGCTACGTCATCCACGCCGTGCCCGAAGACCAGCGCGGTCACCGTGCCGTCACCGGCCAGCCCGCGCGCCACACCCAACGCTTCCAATGCGACGGGGAGCGGCTCGCCGTTGTGCTGCTCGACCCATACAAACACACGCGATAGTGGGGCGCTCATAAGACTTTGTCCTCCAACAGGTGCGCGACCAGGGCCTCGGCTTTGTCTTTCGCAGTGGCCCCGTCGATGATCTGGACCGCGCCTTCGCGCTTGGGCAGCTCGCGGTACCCGCTGAGCTGTACGACAGGTTGTACCGCATCAGCGCTCAGCCCCAGGTCAGACAGCCCCCACACTGGGATCGCGGCTTTGGCCGCCTTACGAATGCCAATGAAGGTCGGATATTTCGGCTCGTTGATATCCTTCAACACGCTGATCACCGCGGGCAGGCGGCTGCTGACGACCTGCGTCCCATGCTCCATATCGCGCCGCACGGTGATTTTCTTCGCCGCAAAATCGATCGCTTCGATCTTGGCGACAAAGCCCAGCATCGTCCAGTCCAGCAGGCGCGCCGTCTGGAAAATATGCAGATCGGAGGCCAGATCGGGCAGCTCGCGCCCGAAGATCACGAGATCTACATCGCCCAGCTTGCGCACGGCGGCAGCGGCAGCCCGCGCATACGCCAGACTGTCGAGTCCCTGAAGCGCCCCATCCCAAACTCGAATCGCCTGGTCGGCACCAATCGCCAGCCCGTGTTTGAGCGCTTCCGCGTTTTCTTCGCCGCCAATCGTCAGGATGGTAGCCTTGCCTTGGTGGGCGTCCTTGAGCAGGATCGCCTCGGTGATGAGCGTACTCGTCCCACGGATTGACCACTAGCTTATCGCCCCAGTGCACCTGCCCGCCAGCGTCCACCGTCACGATGGCTTCGGTATCCGGGGTGCTTTGCGTAATCACAACAACATGCACGTTGTTCCTCCTGAAAATGATCTATTTGAGAAAACGGGCGGAGGATGAATCCCGCCCCGCCCGTATAACGCTCCGCCTAGGCTTCGCTCTGCCAGAACTCGGGATCGTACGGTACCGGCTCGCAGCGCAGCGGCTTGTCCACGCGATTCCCGAGCGCATAATCCGCCTGGATCAACTGCTGGATCTCGCTCGATCCTTCGTAGATCACCGCGCCTTTGGCGTTACGCATATAGCGCTCAACGTCGTATTCATCGCTGAACCCATACGCGCCGTGCAGTTGGACCGCTTCCAGCGCGGCCTTGACGCTCATGTCGGTCGCAAACCACTTGGCGACGGCGGTTTCACGCGTGTTGCGCTGGCCCTGGTTTTTGAGCCAACCGGCCCGCATAACCAGCAGTTCCGCCGCGTCATACCACTGCTGCATATAGGCGATCTTCTGCTTGATCAACTGGTGCTCTGCGATCGGCACGCCGAAGGTGTGGCGTTCCTTGGCATAGGCGACGCTGTCTTCCAAACAGGCCCGAATGCAGCCCGTCGCCCCAGCAGCGACCGTGAAACGTCCGTTATCGAGGCAGCTCATCGCGATATAGAAGCCTTCGCCTTCTTCGCCCAGCCGGTTCTCAACCGGGACCTCGACGTTCTGCATCACGATAGAGCCGGTAGAACCAGCGCGCACACCCAGCTTGTGTTTTTCGTCGCGGGTCGACACGCCCGGCATATCGCGCGTGATGATGAAGGCTGTAATACCCTTATGGCGCGGTTCCGCGTGCGGATCGGTTTTGGCGAAGACGATGAAGTGATCGGCCAATGACGCCAGGCTGATCCACATCTTCTCGCCGTTGAGGATATACACATCGCCTTCACGGCGCGCCGTCGAGCGCAGACTCACCGGATCGCTGCCAGCGTCGGCTTCCGTCAGCGCGTACCCGGCGTATTTTTCGCCTTTGGCCTGTGGAACCAGGAAGCGCTGTTTTTGGTCTTCCGTCCCCCATTGCAGCAGCGCCAGACTGTTTAGCCCGGCGTGCACCGACATCACCACGCGCAAACTGGCATCAATCCGTTCGAGTTCTTCACATACCAGCGCCAACGTGATGTAGTCGAAGCCCTGACCGCCATAGCGCACCGGAATATTGATCCCCAGCACGCCGTTTTGGGCCAGGAGCGGGAGCACGTCAGGGTGGGGCTGGTGTTTGCGGTCCCACTCCTTGAGAGTGGGATAGATCTTTTCGCGAGCCAGGTTGCGAACCATTTCCTGAGCCATCACGTGTTCTTCGGTGAGCGTAAAGTCCATAACCCAAGTATCCTTTTTTTAAGTACCTGCTGTTGCAGCAACCGGCGATCCCATGACCGCCGCTTGCCCGCGATTATAGCACGCCCTATGGGCTTCCGAAACGAGCGACCTTCCCTTAAAAAAGCGGTTTTGGTGTATAGTTATGGTGCATCACGGTGTGACATTCCCATCAATCTGCACTGCATCGCGGCACACATTAGCGTTTTTTCACGACATAAACCATTAAGGATGTAAATATGGTCACGCAAAGCAGTGACGAGTTTTTGGCTCGCCAGGCACAAAATGGGGATCGCTCGGCCTTTTTGACTTTGTATGAACGATATTTCACCAAGGTATTTAACCGGGTCAAGAGCCGGATTCCTGCCCAACATGCTGAAGACGTGACTCAAGAAGTGTTCATAGCGGTACTGCGTTCGCTCAAAGGATTCGAGGCGCGCTCACGGTTTAGCACGTGGCTGTATACCATCGTCAACCGCCAGATCGCGGACTTCTACCGGCAGCGCAACCGCTACAGTGAGCCAGCATCGGCCAGTCTGGATGACGCCGAGAATCTCGTGTCCGATCCGCTGTACGATCATGAGCGCGGTGACGAACGGGCGTTGATTCAGAAAGCAATGGTCGACTTGCCAGCACACTATCAGGAAATCATTTTGATGCGCTTTGCAGATGGGTTGACTTTTGCAGAAATTGCCGGGGAACGGGACCAATCCCTCGAAGCGATCAAATCACTGTACCGTAGAGCAATCCAGGCGCTGCGGGACGAGATAGGCGTGGTGTAGTATGCATGATGACAATCGACTGGACGACGAACTGGCCGCTTTCACGGATCAGGTGATGGCTGGGGCCAAGCCCACGAGCACCTCATCCGAACTCGCTGGATTAACTGATGTGGTTCAGGCGCTGTACGACATCGCCGGGCCTCAATTATCACCAAGTCCCACCTTCCAGGCCCACTTGACGCAACGCCTGACGATGGAATGGAACCGCCAATACCCGCGCCGCAATGCCTCCTGGCTGCGGCAGCGTCCCGTGCGGCTGGCCGCTTTCGCCGCCGCCGCCGTCGTGGTACTGGTCGCTGCCGCGCTGCTCCTGGCCCAGGACTCCAGCGATAACAGCAGCGTGTTGGGCACCTCGGTGGGATCGGTAACCTGGGGCGCCGTCATCGTGGTAGCGGTCGTGATTGGCGTAGCCGGGTTGGTGCTCTGGCTGCGTGAGCGGCATTGACCGGCCAGTTGAACAGGCGACAACCGTAAATAGGGCGTAAAAAATGGTGCTTTTCCGGCGCCTTTGCCTTTTGACCGACGACAAAAAATAGGATAAGCGCGTTCGAGTGATCAACCGGTTTCGGATGAGAAAGGACATCGTCCCATGAAACGCCGCGAACTTATGACCCTCGTGGGCGGGTTTATCATCGGTCTGCTGATTGGCATGGTCCTGGTAGGCAGCAGCGACAGCCTGCGCGAATCGTTATTCGGCACGGCTGGCAGCGGGGCGAAAACGGAAGATCTCACCTACTACCAGGTCCCTCTTGATACGGCGCAAGACTGGCTGCTTCAGCAGTTTCCGAATCAAGAGGATCAGATCAAGGCGTCGGTCAGTGTGCTTACCCGGCTGCCCAGCGTCGTGAATTTCAATGTCGATTTTCAGGCCGCCGAAGAAGACATCCAGCTCGTACTGCCCTACACTTATGCTGCTCTGACGGGGATCGATACTGTGGACAACATCCAGCCCGCGAAAAATGATCCGACAGTGGTCTGCCTGGGTCTGGATGATGACCCGTATGCCGGTTCTACGCTGTATCTGTACATGACCCTGGCCAAGGATAGCGCGGGCAAGCTCGATCTCCCCGCCGACTGGGATCAGCTCGACCAGCCCAAATCGAGCGTGTTGTATTGGAAGCTGCTGGGCTGCTTCCCCACGCAGGACACGACTAAGTAGGCGCGCGGCCTTAATGCGGTCACTACGCCCGCTATCGTCAAGCCGCCTGTCGTTATAGGCGGCCCTTTTTTGTTGCCCCATCTTTATGATTATGTTATTAAATAACATAGCATGCTGCGACGAGTTTTGTTTCAACAAATGACGCTTGACCCGTGTATGGCCATGCGCTATACTTGCCGTTCGGTGTTCGGGGGTCCAGGCGACACCCGATCATTCATCGGATTGGGGAAACCACCAAAACCGCGCTCTGTGCGCGTTTTTTGAAAGAGGGAACAACCATGCCAAAGCGTACTTACCAACCCAAAATTCGCCGCCGCGTGCGCGTCCATGGGTTTCGTCGTCGTATGCTGTCCAAAAACGGTCGCCGGGTTTTGAAGGCGCGCCGGGCGAAGGGGCGTACAGTATTGACGCCCAAAATGAACAATCACGTCAAGAAGGTCAACTGGAAGAGCTAGGCCGTCCGGTTATCCCGCCGTCATGCAGCGCCCTCTGCGTCTTCGCCGGAGCCAGGAGTTCGTCCGTCTACGCCGTTCTGGCAGTGTGTGGCGCCATCCCTTTGTGGTGCTCAGCGTTATGCCCAATGGCCTGACTCATAACCGTTATGGGTTTGTCACGGGTAAGCACGTGGGCACAGCGGTGGCCCGCAACCGTGTCCGGCGGCGACTGCGTGAGGTTATCCGCCACGCTCACCCCGCGCTGCAACAGGGGTACGACATCGCTCTGATCGCGCGTGCGCCCATCGTGGGCCAGCCGTTTCAGGCGGTGAAGGAGGCGGTGATCGCCAGCCTGTGTCGGGCAGGGCTGTGCCAGTCGCCGGGAGAAGGATCGGCATGAAATATTTCGCTCTGGGCTTGATCCGGCTGTACCAACTCACATTCTCGCGCCTGCTGCCTCCAAGCTGCCGTTACGAGCCAAGCTGCTCGCATTATACGTATGAGGCCATCCAAAAACATGGCTTCCTACGTGGTGGTTGGATGGGCCTCAGGCGCATTGGCCGTTGTCACCCGCTCGGGCCAGGGGGTTACGACCCCGTCCCTTGAGTGGTTGCCCGGCAGAAGAGAACGCAAGGAGCTCCTTTGAATATGCTGCATTTCGTCACTGCGCTGCTGCGCCCTGTACGTTCCCGTGTTAAATCGCCACGCGTCCTGTTAGGTATCCTGGTGCTCGGTACGGTGCTGCTGTCCGCTTGCGGCGGCGGGATCCAGGAAAGCTGGGCAGGTGTATCTCATGCGCCGGACGACAGCGCGATCTACGTGGCTTACGAGAAGAAGGTGGTCGCCATCACGCCGACTGACGGCGCAGTGCAGTGGACTTACAGCGCAGGCAGCGCCCGCTTCTATGCCGTTCCGACCGTAACCGATGATGTCATCTACGTGGGCGACTACGAAGGTCGCATGCACGCGATCGACCGCGCTACCGGCCAGGCCAAGTGGGTGTACGAACATGATCGCAAAACATTGATCGGCCCGCTCTCACTCGAAGCCAAAGATCGTGTAATCGGTGGAGCCGCCGTCAACTCGTCGCTGGTCTATTTTGGGCTTGGCAGCCGCAATCTGATCGCTGTTTCGAGCGATACCGGTGTCGAAGTGTGGACGATGAAGACTGATCACGGGGTCTGGGCCACGCCGCTTTACCTGGCCGCCAACCCGGATGATCCCAACAGTCAGGCGATGCTCTACTTCCCTTCACTCGATCACCATCTCTATGCGGTTAATGCCGAAACAGGCGAAAAAGTGTGGAGCACCAATCTTGGCGGGGCCGCGCCGGGCAATCTGGTCTATGACGAAGCGCGCCACCGCGTTTACGTGGGCACGTTCGCGTCCGAAATTCTGGCCGTTGACCTGACAACGGGTAAGATCGTAACGCGCTTCTCGACGGATGAATGGGTCTGGGGCAGCCCGGTCCTTCAGGATGATGTACTCTATTTTGGCGATCTCACAGGACAGTTGTATGCTGTGCAGGTGACCGACACGGACTTAACGCTGCTTTGGAAACAGAAGGTCGCCGCGAGCGCTATCCGCTCGATGCCGTTAGTGGTCAACGACACCATTGTCGTGTCGTCCAAAGACAAACATGTCTACGCGGTGCAAAAAGCTGATGGCACAGCCCTCTGGAATGCTAAAACCAAAAGTGAGGCGCTGACTAATCTGGCTTATGTGCCGGGTGATCCGCAGTCAGAAACACAAGATATGGTTGTGGCCGGGACCGAATCCAAAGATCAGTTGTTGATCGCGTTCGCGCTTGATTCGGGCGATGAAGTCTGGCACTACAACGCAAAGTAGCTCGTCCGCTTACCGGACCACCCAGGAACCAGCTTAGCAGACAAGGCACCAACTATGTTTGATATCATCGTCAATCCGTTTATCACCATCCTGCTGTTTCTGTATCGCATGCTGGGTGGGAACGTCGTGCTGGCGATCGTGGTCTTCACCGTTTTGGTGCGCCTGGCGACTTACCCGCTGACCATGAAGCAGCAGCATTCCACCAAAGCGATGCAGGAGCTTCAGCCCGAGCTGAAGAAGCTCCAGGAAAAATACAAAAACGACAAAGAACGTCTCGCCCAGGCCCAATGGGAGCTGTACCGCGAAAAGGGCGTCAATCCCATGGCCGGCTGCGTGGTGTTAATCATCCAGATGCCGATCCTGCTGGGGCTGTACCGCGCGATCGTGGCGACGTTGGCGGCGACACCCGGCCAGTTGCTGAATCTGTCGGGCCGGTTGTGGGTCGCGGGCTTGTCGTCGGAAGTTCCACTTCAGAACAAATTCCTGTGGCTGAATCTGGCCGTCCCTGACCAGCTTTATATTCTGCCTGTGCTGGTCGTCATCACGACGTGGCTTCAACAAAAGCTGCTCACGCCTGCCACACCCAGCGACAGCGGCGGTGGGGACAAGTCTGCCGATCAGGCCGCCCAGATCAGCCGCCAGATGATGATGATTATGCCGCTGATGTTCGGCTTCTTCTCACTCTCGTTTGCGTCCGGCCTTTCGATCTACTTCATCGCGTCCAATATCATTGGTATCGGCCAATATGCTATGATGGGCAAAGTCGATCTCAAGCACCTGTTAGGACGCTCTGGCGGTGAGGAACCGGAAAAACGGAAACCTAGAGAAGATAGCAAACCGAAGACAGCCCCTTCACAGCCCGTGGTCGACGTCGTAGACAAACCAAAACGCGGGATCGTGGAGTCTGCCTCACCGTCCAAGCCAAAACGCAGCGGTTCGAGGAAATCCAAACGCGCCGGAGTCTATGACAGCCGGGCAAGCCGCGCGAAGGCCCGGAGCAAGGCAAAAGGATAAAACCAGGTATGAGCGAAACGCGGTCTGTGGAAACAATCGGGCACGACATCGAAGCGGCTATCGAAGAAGGTCTCAAACAGCTCGGTGTAGCGCGCGAGAGTGTGATTGTTGAGATTCTCGAAGAGCCAAGCCGGGGTCTGCTCGGCATCGGCGCGCGCCAGGCACGGGTTCGGCTGATTACAGCCGCCCGCCCCATGACGCCGCCCGCCCCAGAACCGCCCGCCCCTGCCGAAGCAGCGGCCCCGCCGCCTGCCCCGGCTGCACCACGTCCCAGCCAACCCAAACCACCCGCCGCATCCGCCGATGAGGACGACACCGACAGCGATGCGATCGTCTTTGGAGAATTGGACGCGGTGGCTGACGAGGATCTGGACGAAGACGCGCGTATTGGCCTCGCCACTCTGGAAGAACTGCTATCCAAGATGGAAGTCAGCGCGCAAGTCAAAGTGATGCGCTCCCACGACGACCAGGAAAACGCTCCCTGGGTGCTGCAAATCCACGGGCGCGATTTGGGGACATTGATCGGTCGGCGCGGCGAGACACTGGCGGCCCTTCAGTATATCGCCCGCCTGATCGCCAGCCGGGAATTGCAGCGCCGCGCCAATATCGTGATCGATGTGGAAGGCTACAAAGCCCGCCGCGAAAAAATGCTGCGCCGTTTGGCCAAGCGCATGGCCGATCAGGCCGTCCAGACGGGCCGCACCGTGGCGTTGGAACCGATGCCTGCCTACGAGCGCCGCATTGTGCACCTGGCGCTGCGCGACAACCAGGATGTGACCACCGAAAGCACCGGCGAAGGCGATCACCGCAAGGTGACCATCATTCCGCGCCGCCAGTAGTCCCCGGTGCAGGTCAATTCCATGCCGCGACCCTATTTTGTCGCGGCATTTTCGTATCTGGCTGCCCCAAGAGCAGTCGCACGCAAGCGTGCGTTGCAAGCGGCTCTACATTTTCTTTTAGAGGACTCATGGACAATCAAAACCATTTCGTGCCCGATTACCTCCTGGTGGGCCATATCGCCCATGACGTAACTCCACAGGGGCCGCGCCTGGGCGGAACCGTATCGTATGGCGCGTATACGGCGGCGGCCTTCGGGCTGCGCGTCGGCATCCTGACCAGCACCCAGCCCAACGAGCCGCTGCTGCGTGATCTGCCGCCCAACGTCCAGGTAGTCTCGATTCCGGCTGAGCGGACGACGACCTTCGACAACCAGTACACGAGCAGCGGGCGCACCCAGTACCTCTATCACCGCGCGCTGACACTCACCCCGGATATGCTGCCGGACTCCTGGCGTGCCGCCAAACTGGTGCACCTGGGGCCGATCTGTTACGAAGTCACCCCCGAGTTCGTCAACGCGTTTGGCCACGACCGGATTTGTATCACGCCGCAGGGCTTCATGCGCAAGCGCGAACCGGACGGGCTGATTACAACAATTCCCTGGCTCGAAGCCCCGGATGTGCTGCCACACGCCCGACTGACCGTGCTCAGCGAGGAAGACATCCGGCACGATCCCGGCCTGGAAACGGTCTTTGCAGAGCTGTCGCCGCTGCTGGTCGTGACACGCGCCGCACAAGGCGGGACGTTCTACATTCAGGGCGCACAGCGCGGCTATACGGCTTATCCGGCACAGCAGGTCGATCCGACCGGTGCCGGGGATGTCTTCGCAGCGGCACTGCATATCGCGTTGGATCGGTTGGGCGACATCGACCGCGCGCTGACCGTCGCGACCTATCTGGCCGGGCAGTCCGTGACGCGCGTCGGGTTCGCCAGCGCTCCTACGGCGGACGAAGTCACGCACGCCTGGCGCTTGGTGGACGGCGTCCGACCTTAATCCGATGACATTGGCAGGGCTTTGCCCTTCTTTGGGTGATTAGCGGAGGCTGTGATGATCGATCGCATTCTGCTCAATGCACGCCTGACGACCTTGAACCGCTCCCAACCGCGGGCCAGCGCGCTGGCGATTTTCCGGGATCGAATCGTGGCGGTCGGCGACGATGATACGATTCGCGCCCTGGCCGGACCGGAGACACAGATCGACAACGCCGGGGGCCGCCCCGTGCTGCCCGGCCTGACAGACGCGCATATCCATTGGGAAGGCGTCGCGCGCAGCCTCAACGAAGTCAACGTCTTCGAAGTCTCGACCAAAGAAGAAGCCCTGCGCCGCGTCGCGGAACGCGCCCGCCAGACCGCCCCGGGTGCGTGGATCACCGGGCGCGGCTGGACACAAGACTTCTGGCCGGACCGCGCCTTCCCCACCGCCGCCGATCTCGACGCCGTTGCGCCGCATAACCCGGTCTATTTGGGCGCTAAGAGCGGGCACGCCGCCTGGGTGAACACGCAGGCGCTCAAGCTGGCGGGGATCACAGCCAACACCGCCGATCCGCAGGGCGGCAGCATCCAGCGCGACGCTGCCGGTCAGCCGACCGGCATTCTGCTCGAAGCTCCGGCCATGCACATGGTCTGGAGCAGCGTGCCGATCCCCACGCCCGATCAAGTGGCGGACTGGATGGCGCAGGCGCAGCGCCTCGCCTGGGCCGCTGGGCTGACCGGTCTGCACGATTACGACAACCCAAGCTGCATGGTCGCGCTGCAACTGCTGCGCGAGCGCGGCGATCTCGGTCTGCGTGTGGTCAAACAGATCAACGATCCCTGGATCGCGCACGCCCATGAGTTGGGACTGCGAACAGGCTTCGGGGACCTGTGGCTGCGTATCGGCGGGGTGAAGATCTTCGCGGACGGCGCGCTGGGACCACGTACCGCGCACATGGTCGAACCCTACGAAGGCGAGCCGGACAACGTCGGCATCGTCGTGACGGACAAAGAGGAAATCTACGATCTCGTCAGCCGCGCTAGCGCCGCCGGGATGCCCGCGACCATTCACGCCATTGGCGATCGCGCCGTGCACGACGTGTTGGATGTGTACGAAACGGTGCGCGGGGAAGAAGCCGCGCGCGGCGTCCCACGTTCGGCCCGGCGGCATCGCATAGAGCACGTGCAGCTCATCCACCCCGACGACGCGCAGCGCCTGGGCGCGCTGGACATCATCGCGTCGATGCAGCCCATTCACGCCACCTCGGACTGGCAAATGGCCGATCGCTATTGGGGACCGCGCGCCCGTTGGAGCTATAACTGGCGGCTCCAGATTGAAGCGGGCGCGCGGTTGGCCTTCGGATCGGATGCGCCGGTTGAGCCGTTCGATCCGCTCAAAGGCATCTTTGCCGCTGTGACGCGCCGCCGCCCAGATGGCACGCCGGGGCCGGACGGCTGGTTCCCGGAAGGCCGCCTGGATATGGATACGACACTGCGCGCTTTCACACAGGGACCAGCTTACGCGGCAGGCTTGGAACACGATCTCGGCATGCTCGCGCCGGGCTATCTGGCCGACCTGATCGTGCTGGACCGCGATCTGTACGCGGTTCCGCCCGACGAGATTCTGGAAACTCAGGTGGTGGGGACTTTGATCGGCGGTGAGTGGAAGCACCGCCTGTTCGACTGAGCGCGGACCGTCTTCGCGCGCCTCATTCCAAAACGACTTCGAGCCGTATCGTCACGGAGTCGCCTTCATCCAGGTGTTCGGCTTTTCGGACGCTCGCTTTGATCGGCACGAGGTAGCGGTCATCTTTGGGGAACAGCGAGGTCTGCCACTCGGTCTTTCCGATCCGCACGTGGACCGGGATCACGCCCCAGCCATACGTCACGAAGGCGCTGATCTCTCTCAGATCGCGGCTCAGATCGGCGGGAACCGTCACGTAATACCACGGGGCGGGTCCCTTCCAGAACCAGATTGCACCGCTGAATTCGATGATCATGGAACCCCTAGTTCAGCACGATATCTATCCAACTGGTATGGCCCGCGTCGACCGTCACTTCGCCCTTGAAACGCAGCACGCCGCGCTTGCGCACGATCACTTGATAATCGCCCGCAGGCAGGTCGCCACACGTGAAGTTCTCGCCGTAGTAGGGGTCCGGGTTGACGTTGTCGTCCGCGTAGGAATAGGTATAGCGATCCGGTCCGCTGGGCGGGATGATCGTGATTTGCGTATCATAGAGCGGGTTGCCGTACTGGTCGGTGATGCGCCCGGCCAGCGTGCCATACGTCGGCCAGGGGCGCAGCCACAGGTCCGGGTTATAGCTGGTGTAGTAGCTGTACGGATCGCCGATGCGCACTTCCAGGTGCAAATGCGCACCCAGCGCCACGCCCGTCGAGCCGACCAGCCCGATCTTTTGCTGCAAATCGACGTGCTGCCCGGTTTCTACTTCCACGCGCCACATATGGCCGTACAACGTATACAGCGGGCGGCCATCGGGCGCGGTAATGTCGTGCTCGATCACCACGAGATTCCCATAAAAATCATTCTGCGGCCCGAACATCGTCGTCAGATCATCCCCGGCGTAGACCACCCAACCACTCGCCACTGCCAGAATCGCCGTCCCCTGCACGTTCTGAAAATCCATGCCGTGATGGGTCGCATACGCGCCGCCACCGGTTGTGCCATAGGGATAGTTGCGCGAGGCGAAATCATGGATCGTGTTCGTCGGATCGCGCGGGAAGGGACGCGCGAACCAGTAATGATCGCGTAGCTCGCCCGTCTGGCTGAACAGCGCCCCCGCCACCGGAGTTGACTCGACCGGCTGCAATACGACCTGGGCAGGCTGCACCGAGCGCGGTGTGTTGGTCGGCGGCAGCGTCGGTGTGACCGTGAACGTGCCCGGCACCGGCGTGCGCGTGATCGATGGAGTCAACGTAATGGTCGGCGTGGGGGTGATCGACGGCGTAACCGTCGCGGACGGCGTGAAAGTCGGCGTTGTCGTCGGGGTGGCGGTAGGCAGCGGGGTCGCGGTCGGAACGCGCGTCGCCGCCTGCTGCATGGCGATCAAGGTTCCCAGATCATCCTGCGTCGGGCTGGTCAGTACAGTCGGAACTGTGGTAGCAGACTGCGCCTGTTGGGCGCACGCGCTACCCACCAACACCAGCGAGCACACCCCCACCAGCGATAACATGCTGCGTTTTAACACGATTGGCAAATCCTCAAATCTGAAGGCGACCGCCAGATCATCGCACAAAGCCTAGCTCAGGCCCACGCGTGCTTCAGCGGACGCGACGACCGTTTCGCGCACAGAGCGGGCCCGCGTCACCAGCACTGCCGCGTCGTCGCGCAGACGCGCCGCCAGGGTGGCATCCTCGATACTGGCTGCATTCACGCGCACGTTGAAGGCGGCCCCTTCGACTGCGGCCAGTCCTATCAGTGCGGCGACGGTCGCGTCGCTGACAGCGTTTTTGTTGCCCGTGGCAGCGACTTGCCCGGCCAGCTGCATCGCTTCCAACACCAGCCGCGCCACTTCGAGCGGCACGTCAGCGGCGTGGATCGTCGCGATCTGGATGGAGTCGGCACGCTGCGGATCGTCGGGCGGCAGGCGGAACGCGGCGAGCACCGCGTTGAACGCCTCGCTGTCCGCGTCGACCGCCGCCAGCAGCCGCTCGCGCAGATCGGCGGCGGCGGCCATAATGGCGCGCATCGTGTCTTCGACCTCAACGTAACGCTTCTTGCCCACGGTCAGCCGCGCGACCATTTCCGCCAGGGCGGCGCTTAGAGCTCCCACCAGCGCTGAGACTGCCCCACCGCCCGGTGTCGGCGTGCCATCAGCGACTGCGCTCACAAAGGGAGCGGGCGTGCGCGGCAGCGGCTCAACGGCCGGCACCGCGCGCGAAGCGTCTTCGGGGACGGGGGGTTCTTCGGCGGCGAGAGCGGCTTCCGCCGCTTCGGCCCGTTGGATGCGGTATTCCAAAATCTGGTCCGGCTGGAACTTATCAAGTTGGAGATACCAGCGCGCCGCATCGATGAAAAATTCCTGCGGAGCCAGCCCGATCAACTCGCTGAACGTCACGGCGACGCCATAGCGCGCCGCCTCGCGCCGGATCAGCTCCACGACACGGTGCACGGGCGTCTTGTGGAAGTTGGTCAGGTTCATCGAAACCTGAGCCTGCCCCTCGACCAGGAAGCCCGCCGCTTTCAGATAGCGCAAGCCGCCGCTCGACTGGCGGATTGCCCGCGCGATCTTGTCCGCGATCGCCACATCGCCCGTGCTGAGATAGACGTTATAGGCCACCAGCGGCGGGCGCGCCCCGATGATCGATGCCCCGGCCGTGCCCAGTTCTGCCGGGCCGAAATCCGGCATACGAGCGGGATCGGTCGCGATGGCGTCGCGCAGCTGCTCGTACTGAAACGTCGCGCTGCGGATGCGTTCCAGGTTGCGCCGGTCTGGGTTAGCGGCGGCGGATTCATAAAGATAGACCGGGATGCCCAGTTCTTCTCCCACGCGCTGGCCCAACCGGCGCGCAATGGCGACACATTCGTCCATCGTCACGTCGCGGATCGGCACAAACGGCACGACGTCGGACGCGCCCAGGCGCGGATGCTCGCCGCTGTGCTGAGTCATGTCGATGTGTTGGGCCGCCGTCTTGATTGCCGCGAACATGGCATTTTCCACAGCATCGGGCTGCCCGACGAACGTCACCACCGTGCGATGATGATCGGGATCGCTGCTGGTATCGAGAATATGGACTGGGGCCGCACGGCGCATGGCCGTAACGATCGCGTCGATGACTTCGGGCCGCCGACCTTCACTAAAATTAGGAATACATTCGATTAACGGTCGCTGCATGGCGTGTCGCGGCGCGTGGGTGCTCGCGCCAACCCCTTTCCTGGCCGATTTTCACACAAAATCCGGTTCCAAAACGTAGTAGTGCTACCCCAGGCATGCGGGTTTGTCAAATTGGTTTCCGCGTGAACAGTGGCGTTTCACCCCACTCATGTGACCGAAGGATGTTGCCATATCCGCCAGCGCCAGAACGCGCTAAAATCCATGCCTTGCCAGCCGTGGCAGTTTTCACTAGAGTAATAACGCAACCTATGGCCGCACAAATTCGGGATAGCAGCCCCACGCGGTGACCTGGCTGCCAGTCAACAGGACGGGATCACGTATGCAGATCGTCATTATCGGGGTGGGCGCATTGGGCACGGAGATCGCTCAGGCCGCAGCCTTGAGCGGCGATCCGATCCTGCTGCACGACACCGACGAACCAGCCCTACGTCTGGCGCTCGCGCATATCAGCCGCCGGATCGACAAAGAGGTGCAGCTCAGCCGCCTTGATCCGGTACGCGCCCGGCGCGCCCGGCGATCCTTTACCGTGACTACCGACCCGCAGCGCTGTGCCGAGGCTGACCTTGTGATCGAGGCCGTCGAAGATCGTTTCCCGCTCAAGCGCGCCGTGCTCCAGGCACTGGACGACATCATCCGGCCAGAGGCTATCCTTGCCACCAGCACCAACGTGCTGTCGATCACAGCGCTGGCCGCCGCTACCCGCCATCCCCAACGTGTGATCGGGCTGCATTTCTTCCGCCCCGCGCATTTGATGGGCGCGGTCGAAGTCGTGCGCGGGCCTGCTACCCGCCCGGACGCGGTCGATCGGGCGGTCGAAGTCGTTCGCCGTATGGAAAAAACGCCTCTGGCCGTGGATGACACGCCGGGCCAGATCGTGAACCGGATCGCGCTGGCCTATTTTGGTGAGGCGCTGCACCTGCTCGATGATGGGCTGGACGAGCCGACCATTGACCGGCTGATGGAAGCGGCGGGTTTCCCGTTGGGACCCTTCAGGTTGATGGATGTGCTGGGCGTGGATAAGGTGTTAGAGCTGTCACAGAGCGTGTACGACGCTACTTTTCAGGCCGCGCGCTACCGCCCGCACCCACGCCATCGGCGCTTGGTGGAGGCCGGGCGATTGGGCGCTCACAGCGAGCGCGGCGGATTTTACCCCAAAGAAAGCGGTTCATAGGAGATGCGATGCGCGTGCTGATCGTCGGTGAAGTGCCGTTTGTAGACACGCTGGCTGGGCTATGCCGGGCCAAAAGCCACAAGGTCGATCTCTTTCTGGTCGAAAACCTGGAAGACCAGGACACGCTGGACCAGATGGTGCGCGCCGCCAACCGCTGCCAGGTCGCCATCGAAAGTTTTAATATTTCGCCCGAAGATAAACAATGGCTGATCGAGGGAGTCGAGGGCAATATGCCGCCTGACGCGCTGCTGCTGGTCAGCGCCCTGGTCGCCACCGCAACCGAGGTCGCCAGTTGGACCGAGCACCCCGCGCGCGTGGTCGGTTACGGTCTGCTGCCGCCCATCGCGATCACCGGGCTGGTCGAGTTCGCGCCCGCGCTGCAAACCGAATTCGAGGCAGCAGGACGCGCGCGCCGTTTTTGGGAAGAGTTGGGCTTCGAGGCCGTGCGCGTGCCGGACGCGGTCGGACTGGTGCGCCCGCGCGTGGTCTGTGGCCTCATCAACGAGACCCTGCGCACGCTGACTGCTCATCGTCTGAGCGTCGAAGACATGGACACCGCCGTGCAACTCGGCTTGAACACCCCGCGCGGGCCGCTCTCTTGGGCCGACGAGATCGGGCTGGACGTGGTACTGGGTATGCTGGAAGCCATGCTGAACGCCTCCGGCGAAGAACGCTACCGGCCCGCGTCTCTGCTCCGCCAGAAGGTATTCGCCGGGCACCTGGGTAAGAAAACCGGGCGCGGCTTTTATTCCTACCAAACGTCCCCATCCTAAAAGGAGTGGCAGCCTCATGCAGTTTGCCATCAACTATTCGCCCCAGGCGGCTGACGTGTTGGCGCGCGACGCGTTGGCGATCGATCGCTTCAAATGCCCGGATTGGCCGGACCTGATCGCGACCGCGCAGTCCTTCCGCCCGGTCTATGTTCATTTCGATCTGCGCGCCGATCCACACTTGAACGCCGCGCTAGATTTCGACTCCATCGCCCGCTGGTGTGACACGACGGATACGCCTTACGTCAACATGCACCTGTCGCCGCACCCGAAAAATTACCCGGATATGGCGCGCGACACCACCGATCCGCGCGACGCAGCCGCTGTCACCGACGCGATGCTGGCGGGCATCGCAATAGTTGTGAAACACTTTGGCGCGGAGCACGTCATCCTGGAAAACGTGCCCTATCATGGACTGGAAGGCGACGTCCTGCGCCCGGCCTCAGAACCCGCCATAATCCGGCGCGTGGTGGAAGAAACTGGCTGCGGCTTCCTGTTTGACATTTCGCACGCGCGGCTGTCGGCGCGCCACATGGGCCTGGACGAAGACGACTATATCGCGCAGATGCCAGGTGAGCGGCTGCGCGAGCTGCACATCACCGGCATTGGCCGCGACCCGGCCGGGCGTGTGCGTGACCATCTCGCGCTGACGGACGCCGACTGGCCGCCGCTGGACCGCGTCCTGGCGCGCATCCGGTCCGGAGAATGGGCGCAGCCCTGGGTCATGGCGTTTGAGTACGGCGGGATCGGCCCGCTGTTCGACTGGCGCAGCGAGCCCGGTGTGATCGCGGTCCAGGCCCCACTGCTGGCCGAGCGTGCCCACGCGCTAGACTAGCGCCCTGAGTGGCGTGCCATGCGGGCTGAAGGCATTTTGGGGTACAATGACATCCAGCTTATCGGGCAGCGGGAAAACGGCGGGACACAGGCATGACTGTCGAGCTTGAGGCATTTGCGGGACATCTGTTAGTGGTGGGTGGACGCGCCGTGCGCATTCCGCCGCCGGGCGCACTGGCCGAGGCCGCGCCGCGGCGCGTGGCTCGCACGCGTGAAGGAGATCGGTTTTTCATCCTGGTCACTCCGGCGGGACCGGCCACTGCGCAAGCCACGTTTTATGAAGAACTGGCGCGGCTGGCCGCCGACGTCTATTTCGGCAGCAGCGGCGGCGTCACCGGAGGACTGCGCGAGGCGTTGGGCGCCATCCACCAGGACGTGTACGACCGTCAGGAAGCTACCCACGCCGTCAGCGCGCTGGCGCTGGCTTTGCACGGCACTGAGTTGTTCGCAGCCCGCAGCGGACGCCTGTTCAGTGTGTTGAGTCAGGCTGAAGCTTCGGCCTTTTTCCCCGATGGGTATCGCGATCCACTAGAATTGAACATTCCCCCCTTGGGCATTGGTCAAACCCCGGATATCCAGTTGACGAGCTTTGAGATCACGCCGGGCGATACGATCCTGATTGCGGGTGACGGACTGCTTCAGGCTGACGAAGGCGCGCTGCTGGACGCGCTGGAGGCCGACAGCGTGCTCAACGTCATCGACCAGCTTAAACCGCTGGCCGGTCAACAGGTCTTTGCCAGCGTCATCCGCTTTGCCACGCCGGGTACAGCGGAGGTGGATGGGTTAGCCGTCCAACCGGGTACACGCGCGCCGCGCCGCGCCCCATCCCGCCCTGCCCCGGTCAGTCTCGAAACACCTGTTGAGCCTGCCGCGCTGACCGGCATAGACGGTTGGGATCGGGACAATACGCCCGCCGCAGGACTGGACCAGCCCGCTGCGCCACCCGTCGCCATTGAGACATCGCTCGCGGCGGAAGATACCCCCACCGTCCCGGCGGCGACTCCGTCAGAAACACCACCACCTGAAGTCCCCGACGGAGTCCGGCGCGTTTTCGCTGGACAGCTTATTCGACGGCGGCGACAAGGCCGAACTCGGCGCGCCTCAACCCGAAGCGGAAAATCCATCGCGCCTGGCCGAAGCATTCAGCCGTGTGCCCGGACTCGCCTCACGGCTGGGTCATGGTGATCAAGATATTCCGGACGCGCTGGACACGGATAGGGCAGCAGATGAAAGCGGCCTGAATGACGACGAGGGCGGCGTGCCATTCGGGGGCTTGTTGGCCCTCCGCGACATGGGGACGCGCATACGTCGAGCGGGGCGTGATGCACTGCGCGCCATGCTGATCGGGCTATTGAACGTAATCAATGCACTGTCGGCGCTGCTCGATCGCATTTTGCCCGCTCCCGATAAAGAAGGCCGCCAGGGCATCCCTACCAACGTGGCGATCGGGCTGGCTGTGCTGATCCCGGTAGTGATCGTCGTCGTGGCGTTGGGCATGGTGCTGTCCGGCTACGAGAAAAGCGATTTCGAAACCGTCATGGACCGCGCCAAGACAGCGCACGACGAGGCGATCCGGCTGTCGGGCGGAGCCTGCGATAACCAGGCGCTGCGCCCGCTGTGGGTCGAAGTGTTGAACCTGACCAGTCAGGCTGGCGAGCTGCGCCCTAACGATACCAACGTGCTGCTGCTCCGCGCTGACGCGCAGAATTATCTCGACTGCTTCGATGATGTGGTGCGCCGCGACCTGACACTGCTGCACGAATTCCCCAAAGACGCCAATCTGGGCGGGCTGGTCGTGCACGGTGGGGTGGATCTCTACACGCTGGAACGCACGCGCGGGGCCATCTATCACGACACGCTCAACGAGACCGGCAACGCCCTCACCACCAGCGATCGCGATCCAATTATCTGGCGCGGCCAGACGATCAGCGGGGCCAGCGGCAATTTCATCGTGGGGGATATGATCGACATTGATTGGCTGAGCAGCGGCGGCACACCGCACGACAATGTCCTGATCGCGCTGGACAAGTCCGGCGTGCTGGTGTCGTACTCGCCCACCTTTTTCACCGCGGCTCAACAGCTTGTGATCGAAAACCGCTGGGTGAACCCGGTGGCTCTCAGCGTCTTCCGCCAGAATCTGTACGTGATGGACTCCGGAGCCAATCAAATCTGGCGCTACGTGCCGCCCGCCGGAGTGCGCGGCTATCCCAACGCGCCGGAAGAATATTTCAATGGGGCCGAACTGCCTGACCTGTCGACAGCGGTCGATTTTGGGATCAGCGACCAGGGCGCGATCTTTGTCTTGTTCGCGGACGGCACCGTGCGCAGCTACCGGCGCGACACGGAAGGTATCGTCGAAGAACAACCCTTCACCTACCGCCAGCGCCCACCGGGAGCCATCACCAGCGGCGTCGCCTTGTTCGTGGACAACGATCCGGCCTCGACCAGCCTGTATATCGTCGACCGCGACAACGACACCGTGTACGAGACCTCGTGGGCGGGGACATTTAACCAGGGTTACCGCCCGCGTAACATTCCGGACGGCTTCCGCGACTTAAAAAGCTTCTACGCCGACGCCGTCGTGCGCAACAACATGTATGTGCTGGCGGGCAACAAGCTTTATCATTTCCGCCGCAACCAATAAACGCTCAGGCTGGCGTGGGGTAACCGAAGAGCGAGCGCGGGGTTTCGGGCCCCGCGTTTTGCGCTATAATGCGCCCACTACCGATGCAGGGTGGAGAGGGTTTTATGCGTATTCCCCAGTGGTTTCTGCTGGTCTGGGTGGTCGTGATCGCCGTGGCGGCAGTAGGTCTGTCTGCCGCCTCGTATATGTTCGTGCGCGATCGCGCCGCCGAGCTGGATACCATTCTCGAGCTGCCGGATCCACCCCAGGTGAATCGTCCCGTGTCAGGGAGCACGAATGCCACGCCGGTGCCGGACGTCGCGCCGACCACCGTCGCTGACGCGGCCAATCCTGACTCCACTGCTCCCGACGGTCCGTCCACACCCGATGTAAGCGTTCAGCCGGGCGACACCAGTGCCCAGCCTGCCGCGAGCGGCGAGACGTACACCGCCTGGAACGATCCGCGCCGCGTGTCGGTGCTGCTGCTGGGCATCGATCAGCGCGCGGGCGAAACCGGCACCTTCCCCACTGACACGATCATGCTGCTCTCGATCGACCCGATCGGCAAGACGGCGGCGCTGCTCTCCATCCCGCGCGATCTTTGGGTCGAGCTACCTGGACTGGGGCGCGCCGACCGCATCAACACAGCCAACATCGTCGGGGATGACATCAGCTATCCCGGCGGCGGCGGTCCCGCCTACGCCGTCAAAACCGTCGAGCGCGAGCTAGGCTTGAAGATCCAATATTACGTGCTGATCAATTTCGAGGTCTTCACGCGCCTGATCGACGCGGTTGGTCCGGTGGAGGTCTGCCCGCCCGCGCCCATCGATGACGATCACTATCCTGACGGCAGTTACGGCTACCTGACCATTCATTTTGACGCCGGGTGCCAGGAATTAGGCGCAGAGCGGCTGCTGCAATACGCCCGCACGCGCCACCAGGACAGCGACATCGGGCGCGCGCAGCGCCAGCAAGAGGTAATCCTCGCCGTGCGCAAGAAAGTGCTCAGCGCGGGTGGCGTCGCGGCCCTGCTGCCCGAAGCGCCGGGTCTGTGGCAGTCTGTGCAGGACAACATTCGCACGAATCTATCCTTCGAGAACATGGTCAGCCTGGCGTTACGCGCCGAGCAAATTCCCGCCGACAACATCCGCCAGGGGCAGATTTCCTTCGGTGAAGTCTACGCCAGCACCACGCCGAGCGGTGACGAAATCCTGGTGCCGATTTCCAGCGATATTCTCCAGCTCATCGAAGACCTGTTCCGTCCGGCAGGTACACCGTCGAGCCGTCCCAGCAATTAGCTGGGCGCGTTCCCGCCCCGCAGTGACAACACCTGAACAACTGAGCCGTACGCGGCTCTTTTTCTTGCGCTCCGCGAATGCTGAACCGAGACCTTTGCTTCCGCACGGGAACCCTGCGAGAGGGCTTTCGCGTAAGCCCGATCTCCCACTATAATAAGAAATACGATGTAGTAGCATAATCACAATCATGTCCTCAAACTTATCGTTCGGGGAGTAAAGGTCTTATGGACCCGATACCGGCCCTGGCCATTTTGTCGTTGGGCGCTTTCCTCACCGCGCTGGTGACGGCGTTGTTCTACGTCTTCACGGTGCGACCGCGCCTGCTTGAGCCGGTCCCGCTGGCGACGTTGGGCCTGCTCGACGAGCCGCTGCGCGAGGAATTGTCCGAGCAGCGCGCCACGGTGGAACGGCTGAACGCGGCCCTGACTCTTCACGCGGACCGTTTGACCCAGGCCGTCGAAACCGCCGGGCAAGGCAGCTCTGACGGCGCACTCGCCGACCTGCCGAATATGTTGAGCGCGCAATCCGAAGCCGTCGCGACGCTGACTCGCTTGCTGAATGAGCACACCGGGCGATTTTCTCGCCTGGATGATCAACTCGCCCAACAGGATGTGCGGCTGCAACGCCTGGAAATGCGGCTCAGTGTGAACAATGTGGAAGAGGCCGAAATTTCGATCCGAGAGCAGGTTCAGAAGCTGGTGACGATTGGCGGGCGGCTGGACGAATGGGCCGCGACGCGCGGACGCCAGGATCGCCTGCTGGCGGAGCACGCGCAGACTCTGGCCGAGCTGGATCGCGAATTGGCGGCCCAGGCCCAGGTCGTGCAGAAGCTCGACTCGCGCGTCACTGAGCACACCACGATGCTGCTTACCGCTGCCAGTGAGCGCCGCGACCAGGGTAACCTGCTGCAACGCATAGTGAACCAGGTCAGCCAGTTGGTGTCGATGGTCGGGCAGTTGGGCGTCACACCGCTGCAAGCCGGCCAGGATCGTCTGACCGACATCAAAGGCATTGGGCCGGTCTACGCGGGCAAATTATATGAAGCTGGCATCCAGACGTACACGCAGCTGGCCACCATGACACCGCAGCGCATCTACGAGCTGATCGACGAACCGAAATGGCGTCTGCGCTCCATCGACGCGCAGCAGTGGATCGACCAGGCCCGCGAGTTATCCGCACAGCGCACCAGGAATGAGGACAAGGCGTGAACGGAGACCTGCGTCGGCGGTTGGTACGCCGGTTGGACGTTGCCATCTTGGCCGTGCTGCTGGCAACCTCTGGGTTAGCCGCGCTGTTTTTTAGCGTGCGTTTTTACCAGGACCAGCACGCCACTACGACCGCCGCCGAGGCCACCGCGACCATTACACCGACCGCCACGCGCACGCCGCGTCCCAGCGCCACGGTGACGCATACGCCCACCGAGCCACCAACCGACACGCCTACGGCCACATTAACCCCGACCGCCACGCCTACCGTGACAGCAACCGCTGTTCCCACGAACACCGCAACGTCCACGCCCACATCGACGGAACTGCCGAGCGCCACGCCGCTAGCGACGCCTTACGTCGCGCCGCTGGCCCTGGCTAACACCTTCGCCGGAGAGGCCATTACGTTAGGCGGGATCACCCAGCCGGGCGGCACTGTCCAGGTCTATGACCAGGGTACGTTGATCGGCGAGGCGGTGGCTGATCCGGGCGGCGCGTGGACGGTCAACTTAATAGACGGTCTGAGCGAGGGTTATCACGCGCTGTCGGTGATCGCGGTGGGGAAGGATGGCTCAACCAGCGATCCGGTGCCGGTCGGTTTTGAAGTGAACGCACCGCCCACACCCGCGCCAACCGACACGGCGACTGCCACATTCACCGCGACGCCACCACCAACGGATACGCCAACGCCAACCGCCTCGGCTACCGCAACATCCACACTTACGCCGCCGCCCACCGCGACGGCGACGTTTACGGCGACCGCGACCGTCACGGACACACACACACCGACGGTCACAGCCAGTGCCACCGCCAGCGCTACAGCGACGCATACTCCCACCGCCGGTGCAGTGGCCGCGCTGCCAACTGCGACGGACACTGCCGTGCCCACGGAGCCGCCAACCGACACCCCCACGCCCACGCCAACCGCAACAGCCACATTTACGGCCATACCGACCAGAAGCCCGACCTTTACCAGTACGCCGACAGCGACCGACACCGCAACGCTGCCCGCCACGCATACGCCGACCGTTCAGCCCGTGGCGGTGCTGCCTACTGCAACAGCGTCACTCACGCCGACATTGACATTCACGTCGACACCGACCGCGACAGATACGTTCACAGCTATACCGACCAGCACCGCGACACTCACCAGCACGGCGACAACGACCGACACGGCGACACCAACCCTGACGCCAACCGTAACGTCGAGCGCAACACCGACATTGACACCCACTCCTACCGCATCAGCGACTCTCACGCCAACTCTGACTCCGACAGCGACGGCGAGCTTCACGGCCACGCCTTCGGCCACACTCACCTTTACGCCGACAGTTACCCCCACAGCGACGGCGAGCGACACACCCACGCCGACCGCCTCCCCCACCAGCCCGGTGACGATCACGCCCATCCCCAGCCCGACCGGCGGGCAGGGCGGCGGATTCTCCGAACGGCCGCGCATCGACCAGCCTTGAACGGCAGCATCGCCGCACCGGGCGCGCTCCTCGTGCAGGGTGTGGCGCTGCCAAGCGTGACGGTGGTCTTGCGCGATCTGGCATCGGGAGCGATACTCGCCACGGTGCAAACGGGCCCAAGCGGCGACTGGCAGGTCACGCTCAACCTGAACACGCCTGGTACGTTCACACTGGTCGCCGAAGCGCCCGGCGCGAACGGGCAGACGCTGCGCTCAGACCCCGTGCGGATCACGTTGGCGCCGTCCGTCCAGCCTGAAACCGGCGGCTTGCTCGTACTCGCCAATCCGCGAGAGACGGGGCGCACGTTTACCGCGCTGCTGGCGCTGTTGTTCGTCGCCGGAGGTTTCAGCACCTTTTTTGCAGGACGGGTCCTGATCATGTTGGCGCGCGATCACCTCAGACCGCGGTAAACGATCCGGCCCGCTGTGATTTTCTCCCAAGCAAGGAGCCATGTGGTATGCATATGACGCGCAAATCGCTGCGCCGATTTGGAATCGGGCTGCTGCTGGCCGTTCTGATCGGGGTAGCGCTGTGGGCCGGGTCAGGTCTCTGGCTCGATCCCGGCAGCAAAAACGACCGCACCAGCGACCTCATCACCCCCACCCTGACCACAGCAGCAGTGCGAGTCTTCGCGGTGGCGCCGGAAGAATCACGCGTCGATTTTGTAGCCGAGGTACGCGGCCTTGACCTGACCGGCGTGTTCCCGGTCGAATCCGGCACGATCACGTTGGAGCCGGTCGGAGAACACCTGCGCGTACTGGTCGAACTGAATATCAACGTGGATAGGGTCGATACGGGTAACCCGGCCATCGACCGCGTGCTGCGCGGATCGATGGAAACAGGCAATTACCCGGTGGCGTTTTACGTCGCGACGTCGCGCGATCTCGTGCCAGTCACGGACAAAGAAATCATGTTTGTGCTGCATGGGGATTTAGAGGTTCACAATGTGCCGCACAGTCACGCAATGGACGTGACCGCGCAGCTTGTTGGCAGCGATATGTGGGCGATCGCCACCTCTCCGCTGGATCTGGGCGAGCACGGCGTTACGTTCCCGGCACTCATCGGCAGCACGGCGATCGATCTCACCGCGCACTTACAGGCTTACGAAACCGACCCGGACGCCATCCCGACTCCGTCCGCGCCCTGACCGGCGCGCCCAAAGATCGACCAGCAGTGCCGCTGCAAACAACCAGAACACGGGGTAAAGCGGGAACAAATAGCGCGGTAGAGCCAGCAGCAGCACATGCACGCCAGTGAAATAGGCGATGAGCCCGTACAGCGGCAGCAGATCACGCCAACGCCGCCAGCCGATCCACATTCCACCCACGCCAAGCAGCAGTCCGCTAAAGTGAAACAAATAGAGCGCCAGCTTGGGCCAAAATGCTTCGATGTGCGTCACATCGCGCAGACCGCCCAGGGTGCGATCGTGCCGCAGCCACGACGACGCCGCATCTCGAATGCTCGCGCCGCCGTAATACACGGTGTTGTGCGGCTGGAGGTATGCGCCAGCCAGCTCCTTAACGCGGTGCGCCAGCCAGCCTCCCGGGTCTGACCGGATGCTCGCGCTGATCTGCTCCTGCATCAATTCCTGGCGCACATCGCTGCCCTGACCGAAGGTCATGCCCAGATTCTGGTCCAGTTCGAGCGGGAACTCTTTACCTTCCGCCCCCTGGTAGAGGAAGCCCCAGAAGCCATCCGAGCCGATCACGAAACGATCCCATTCCACAATGTTGTAGATCGTCCAGAAGGACAGCACGACCGCATAGGGCACCAGCAGCGCCAGCACCAGCCTTTTCCAGCGGGCGCGCTGCGCCAGAATCAGATGCAGCGCCAACCCGACCGGGAACGCCACCACCACCGCGCGCGTGAGCGTGGCCAGCCCTAAGACAACCCCGGCCCAAGCCATCACGCGGAGCGTCGCCGCCGTGAGTCCGCGCTCGTAGAGCAGCAATCCGCCCAGCAACAGCACCATGAACAGGCTTTCGCTCAGCAGCCCGCCCGCTTCGATGATCAGCGCCGGGCTGATCGCCATCACCCAGGCGGCTAACAACCCGACCCGCGCCGAAAACAGGCGTCGTCCGAGCAGCAGCACCAGCAACACCAGCGCCGCCCCCAGACCACTTGCCAGCACGCGCAGCACCTGGATTTCGGTATAGGTGGCGTGCTCACCGGCGGCGGGCGACCCGGGCACCAGCACCTGCACCGCTCCCACGTACATAAGATAGAGCGGAGGCGTGGACAGGGCGTGAATGGTGGTGCCCGTTGTGACTAGATCGTGGCCCATGTCGAGATACCAGTTCACATCGCCGCCCGCAAGGCTGGGATGCGGATCGATCGCCAGCACGAAGATCAAACGCAGCAGCAGCGCCACCACGACCACGATCAACGCGGCCCGGTGCTTCCGGGCTGAGACGGGCAGAACAGTTAGGGGGACGGCGGGCATGGTATAATGGCCATCGTTGGGTAGTTGGCAAAAGCTTAACGCGCGTTTATACCCTGACAGCAGGCCGCTGGCAAACCACGCCCCGCCTGCGATCGCCTGATGCGCTGCCCGGCAGGGCGAGCCAATCGTGTGATAGTTTATTCGCCAGCGGCCCCCGCTGACTGAGGATCGATCCCTATGCAAATCCGAGAACCGCGCGTCTGCGCGCTGTATTATTACCTGGGCGGTACCTCCGAAGATGGTCCGATCCATCCCCGCGAGCGGCACGATCTGTTTGTGGCCGATGCGCAGCGGCTCTGGCAAGCTCTGGCCGGATGGCTGGCCCTGCCTGCCCCGGCGCTGCCAGACATCGCCGCCTGGGATGCGCCCCCGCCCACCGAGCCACAGCTTCTGATGGACACGGGCGCGCTGCAGGGCCGCACGAATGCAGCGGGCGCGATCAGCGCCTACGCGCTGCGCAATATGATGGTGCTGCGGGTCGTCGTGGGCCGCGAAGGGGAACACGATCAGGCCGTGTGGGCCATGCTGGACGAAGCTGCTACGCATGTCGCCGCCGCGCCGTCCTGGCTCCACACCACGCGCTATTGGTGTGGCATCGCGCCGCGCCCACCCGAAGATCTAGAACAAGAGCGCATGCTGCCTGTTCACGCGGGATTCGGCGTGTTGTGCCTGGGTGAGGGCGTGCTCCCGCATGTGTTGGTCTATCCGGACGCGCGCACCGAGGCCCGCGCCCAAACTTATCTGCACACGCTGGCCGCCCAACTGGATTGGGCACCGGTCCAGGCGCGTTACCGTATGGGGCAGTACACCGATCACGCGTCGCGGGCCGCACGCAACCAGCAGCAAGCGCTGGATCGTCTCGCGCAGGCCGCGCACACCTGGCAAACCCCCAATGAAACCGGAGCACTGGGGACGATCGAGCCCCACGCCGAACTGAGCATGCTGGAAGCCACCTACGCCGAAGCGCTGGACGATCTCAACACGACACGCGCC
The DNA here is from genome assembly GCA_963826505.1 of uncultured Chloroflexia bacterium. Classification (GTDB taxonomy): domain Bacteria; phylum Chloroflexota; class Anaerolineae; order Aggregatilineales; family Aggregatilineaceae; genus CAWGXG01. Next base: position 148,451 of record CAWGXG010000006.1, on the reverse strand, counting down.
GCCGCCGAAGACCTGCGCGCGCTGGTGAACACCTATCGCCTGACGCTGCTCAGCAGTGGTCTGTGGGATGCGGCACCGCGTGTGTGTGATGCGCTGGTCGCCCGTTTGGCCGGGCTGCATGCCCAGGTCGAGGCAGACGCGCATTACGTCGATCATACGCTGGGGCGACTGGATTTGGCGCTGCGGGCGCTGCATACCCGGCAGGCCATCGAGCACAACGCGCACGTCGAACGCGCCCTGCACCTGATCACCTACCTGATCGCGCTCATTGGGCTGTCGATTGTGGCGCTGCTGGTCGCTGATACGCACCCGGCCCGCATCATCGTGCGGCTGCTGGCATTAGGAGTTGTCGCGGCGCTGGTGTGGGCAGCGTGGCGCTTTGGCCCGCTGCGCGGCGCGTCGGACAGGGGCTAACGCGCCTGCCGGACGGATCGCAGCGCGGGATACAGCGCCCTGAAGCGCGCATACTGCGCGTCGTAAATGGCCATTTCATCCAGATCGGGCTGTTCGCTCGGACCGTAGCGCACCGTCTTGGCGACGGCCTGCGCCAGGTCGTAAAACAGCCCGGATCCGACTCCGGCCAACATCGCCGCGCCGACGGCGGTATGCTCGGTCCCTTCGACAGTTTGCAGCGACACGCCCAACACGCTCGCCAGAATGCGCCGCCACAGCGGCCCCTGCGATCCGCCACCGCCCACCAGAAAGTGATCGGGGACGGGCCCGGCCTCGCGCAGCGTGAGCAGGCAGTCACGAAACGCAAACGCGACACCTTCCAACACGGCACGCGTCATGTGTGAAGGCGTATGGCGCAGCGTCAAGCCGACAAAAGCACCGGTCGCATCGGGGTCCATGTGCGGTGTACGCTCACCTTCGAGGTAGGGCAGAAAAATCAACCCTTCCGAGCCAGCCGGGGCGTGATCGGCCTCGGCCAGCAGTTCAGGGTACGACTTCCGACCCTCACTGATCATCAGCCGCCACCAGCGCAGCGCGATCCCGGCGTTGAGAATCGCGCCCATCGTGTACCAGCGATCTGGCGCGGCATGGCAAAACGTATTCAGGCGCAGCTTGGGATCGATCATGGGGCGGCTTGAAACAACCGTGATCTGCCCGCCCGTGGCGAGCGTGATCGAGCCACGACCAGGATCGATCACCCCGTTGGCGAGCAGCAGCGCGGCTTGATCGGCAGCGCCTGTGACGATGGGCGTCCCTTCGCGCAGTCCCAATTCGAACGCAGCCTGCGCGCGCAGCGTCCCAAGAACCGCCCCGGATTCTGATAAGGGCGGCAAAATGTCGAGACTGACGCCGCACGCCTTCGCCAACACATCCGACCAGCGGCGGTTACCGATGTCGTACAGCCACGTCGCCGAGGCGTCGCTGGGTTCGCTGCTGATGGTGCCGCTGAGGCGCAGCGCTATGTAATCTTTGGGCTGGACCACTACGCGCGTCTGGGCCAACGTCTGCGGCTCGACTTCGCGCAGCCAGGCCAGGCTGGCCCCCGCAAACCCCGGTGAAAGACGATTACCCGCCACCGTCCGCACCACGTCAGGCGGCACGCGCCCCAGAATCGTATCGCACAGGTTGGCACTGCGGCGATCCATCCAGATTATGGCCGGACGCAAGGGCTCCAGATCGACCCCCAGCAAAACCGCGCCGTGCATCTGTCCAGTGAGTCCGATCCCGCGCACGCGGCCCGGCGGCGTCTCGGATTGGCGCAGCGCCGCGCGCACTGCTGCCACGGTCGCGGCCCACCACGCCTGCGGATCCTGCTCGATCCAATGCGGTCGGGAAGTCAGCAGTTCATACCCTTCCTGCCCGACTCCGCGCAGCTCACCGTCCTCGTCGAGCACCACGCATTTGCAGCTCTGCGTGCCAATGTCGATCCCCAGTACTACATCCACTCGATCTGTCAGGCGCATACCATCCCCCTCTTCGCGACCACCAACCGTCCACACGCTGAATGCGTTTATATAGCGCAACGCCGCCCCGGGCAAGTTCCCTACGCTAAAAAGGTGAAAAAAGCGCTAACGCATACGGTAAAATCCGCTACAATGAGGTTATTCTAAAATGTGCTTATTCATTGAAGAGTCCATCCCCACTAATTTAAGGAGAAGTGATCGCCCATGTTGTACGTAGCCGATTGTATGCGCACACAAGTATTTACCGTTGACGAAGGTGCGACGCTCCGTGAGGCGATCCGCATCATGGGGCACCACATGATCGGTACGGTGCCTGTCGTCGATGGGGAACGCAACATCGTGGGCGTCGTCGTGTTGGACGACGTGCTGACCGAATTCATGCCCCAGTTTGTCCAGGTGCTGCGCGCGCTGGATTTTATCCACGATTACGGCGCGTTCGAGGCTGGATCGCGTACGGCGCATCTGGCCGACAAGCCCCTAAAAGACATTATGCGCCCGCCGTTTTTCCTTGCAGCGGACAGCGGGCTGATGGAAGCGATGGTTTTTATGCATAATCACCAGGTCTCCGACGTGCCAGTTGTGGACGATCAGAAGAAGTTGGTGGGACTCGTGTCGCGCGTACGCGTGGGCAGCCTGTTTCTGATCGACTGGCTGAACAAACTACCGGAGAAAGAAGAGTAGCGTCTCGATGAATGCTATCATCGCCACGTTTATTTTCGCTGCAACGCTAAGTGTACTCTTTACGGATAAACGGCATCGGGTGGTTGTCAGCGGCCTGGGGGCCTCGGCGATGGTCGCTGCCGGTCACCTGTTTTCGTTCTACAACGAGGAACACGCCGTACTGGCTATCGACTTTGAGACGTTGGGCCTGCTGATGGGCATGATGATCCTCGTCTCGCTGCTGCGCAAGACCGGTTTTTTTGAGTTTATTGCAATCAAAGTCGCGCAGCGCAGCAGCGGCAGCACGGTACGCCTGCTGCTGACCTTGGGCTTGACGACCTCCCTGCTGTCGATGGTGCTGGACAACGTGACGACGGTCGTGTTGATGGCTCCGATGACGGTCCTGATCGCGGAACTGCTCGCGATTTCGCCGGTACCGCTGCTGATGTCGCAGGCCATCTTCTCGAACACGGGCGGTATGGCGACCCTGGTCGGCGACCCGCCCAACATTCTGATCGGTGCCGCCGCTCGTCTGACCTTTACCGACTTTTTGTTCCACCTGGGGCCGATCGTGGTGGTGACGTGGGTGTTCATGTTCTTTACGCTCACGTTTGTCTTCCGGCGCGATCTCTCCGCCGTGACGCTTGACGACGAGCGCAAACAGACTCTACAGCACCTCAAAGCGGAAGAAGCCCTCTCCAACTGGGAAAACGCGCGCCGCGTGCTGATCGTGATTGGCGGCGTGGTTGTGCTGTTCTTCCTTGAAAGCGCGCTGAATATTACGCCCGCGTTCGCCGCGTTGACCGGAGCCGGGGTCGCGCTGGCCTGGACCAACCACACCGTCCACGAAATTTTGGAAGATGTCGAGTGGGACGTGCTGCTGTTTTTCTCCGGCCTGTTCGTGATGGTGGGCGGGATGGAAGGCGCGGGCGTGCTCGAAAAAGCAGCGCAAGCCCTGGGCAAGCTGCAAGACCTGTCGCCGCTGGTGCTCGGACTGGTCGTTTTGTGGATCATGGCGCTGCTGTCGGCGGTGATCGACAACGTGCCGATCACGATTGCCGTCATCCCGATTGTAGTGAGTCTCGATGCCAAAGGCGTTGACATCCGGCCCTTGTGGTGGGCTATTGCGTTGGGAGCCGGGCTGGGCGGCAACGCCACGCCGATCGGCTCGACGGCCAACGTCGTCGTGATGTCGGTCAGCGAGCGCACGGCCTACCGCATCACCGACCGGCAGTGGCTGCGTGACGCCGTGCCCGCGGCGCTGGTGTCGATGATCGTGGCGAGCGTGTTGTACATCGTGCTGTTCGATTTCCTGCGCATGGGATAACCCGCCGCAACCCTTAGCGCCGCGCGCGTGACGGCCCTGCCGGGGAGTGGCGCGCGCGGGATATTTACCTTAAAACCTGCTACACTCACAGTGTTCGAATGACCATCAATTGGGGAGTAATGCCGAATGGGGTTTCATGGCGGCTGGTTTGTATTTATGCGCGGCGAAGACGAGGCCACAAAACGGCAGCATGTGACCTGGCCGCTGCTTAAGCGCGTGTTCAGCTACGCGCGCCCGTATCGCATGGCGATCATCATGATGTTAGCCACGATCCTGGCCTCGACCGGCCTGGGACTGCTCACGCCGCTTATCTTCCGCGATCTGATCGACCACGCGCTGCCCGAACACAACACTTCACGCCTTAACACGCTGGCGATCGCGCTGGTGTTGATCCCAATTGCCAACGGTGGCGTCGCCGTCATCCAGCGCTGGTTGAATGCCGCGATCGGTGAGGGCGTGATTTACGATCTGCGCGTCGCGCTGTATTCTCATTTTCAGCGGCTGTCACTGCGTTTCTTCACCCACACCAAAACTGGCGAGCTGATCAGCCGCCTGAACAACGACGTGATCGACGCCCAGACCGCTATCAGCAGTACGATAGTTGGCATCGTCACCAACGTGATTCAGGCGGTTGCGATCCTGGCGGTGATGCTCTCGCTCGAATGGCGGCTGACGTTGTTGGGGATTTTAGTGCTGCCCGCGTTCATCCTCACCGCGCGCCGCCTGGGAACCCGTCTGCGCCGTATCGCCCGCGAAGCGATGGACTACAACGCGCAGATGAACGCCATCATGAGCGAGACGCTCAACATCGGCGGCGTGCTGCTGGTCAAATTGTTTGGCCGCCACAACACCGAAGTCGAGCGCTTTGGGAGCCGCGCCGCCAAAGTGCGCGATGTCGGCGTCAAGCGCGCGGTGGTGGGCAGCCAGTTCTTCGTCGTGCTGGGGCTGGTTGGCGCGGTCGGGACGGCGGTCGTGTACTGGGTCGGCGGACATCTCGTCCTGAATGGGACGTTCACCATCGGGACGATTGTCGCCTTCAGCTCGTACCTGACGCAGCTCTACGGCGTGCTGCAAGCGCTCACCAACGCGCCGGTAGCGTTCGCCACGTCGATGGTCAGCTTTGAGCGCGTGTTCGAGGTGATCGATCTGCCGCTGGATATCGTCGAAAAGCCGGACGCGCTGGTCCTTAAGGATACGCACGGCGCGCTGACTTTTGACGACGTGACCTTCCGCTACCAGATCGACGAAGATCATCTGCTGAGCAGCGTGCGTCGGCACGGTGACGCCGATATGATCGGCGCGGTGTTGTCCGGCAGTAGCAAAGCCGAACACGGTAACGGGGCGGGCGCAGCAGCGCCCAGCCAGGCGCGCGACACCGCGCTGGAGCATATCACGTTCACAATCGAGCCGGGGCAGCTTGTGGCGCTGGTTGGACCTTCGGGCGCGGGCAAAACCACGCTGACCTACCTCATCCCGCGTCTGTACGATCCCAACGAGGGGCGCATCCTGCTGGATGGGCACGATCTGCGCGACGTGACGCTTAGCTCGCTGGCGGCGCAGGTCGGCATGGTCACGCAGGAAACGCACCTGTTCCACGACACGATCCGCACTAACCTGCTCTATGCCCGCCTGGATGCCACCCAAGCCGAGCTAGAAGCCGCCGCCCGCGCCGCCAACATTCATGACTTCATCGCGGGTCTGGCCGAAGGTTACGACACCATCGTCGGCGAGCGCGGCTACCGGTTGAGTGGCGGCGAAAAACAGCGCATTGCCATCGCGCGTGTGATTCTCAAGGACCCGCGTATCCTGGTGTTGGACGAAGCCACCAGCCACCTCGACAGCCAATCCGAAGCGCTGATTCAGGATGCGCTGAAGACCGTCATGTCGGGCCGCACCAGCATCGTGATCGCGCACCGGCTGAGCACGATCCTGGCGGCAGACTTGATCCTCGTGATCGATCGTGGGCAGATCGTCGAGCAGGGTTCTCACGACCAGTTATTGACGCAGGGTGGGCTGTACGCGCAGTTATACGAGACGCAGTTCAGCCGCGAGCAGGGCACGCTCGCGCGCTAAACGCGCCGTATCACTCACAAGGGCAGAGGTTCGTGGCCTCTGCCTATTTCCCTCTGCGCTTCTCTGAATCATCTCTGTGTTTCTCCTCGGAAAGTAGCGATCAGCGGACAGCCATCAGCCAAAGCTGGCCACAGCAGCGTTACGACCCGCAGTTGCGGGTTATCACTCAGCGGATGGATAATCGTTATTAGCCACGACGCCAGATTGTTTGACCTGCCAAATTGTAATAAGTTGGTCCATTGCTAGAAGGAGTCTTGAATGAGGCATTTAAAGCGTCCTTTGATCTTGGCCGTGATCGTGTTGGGTGCAGCCCTCCTGGCTGCCGCCGGAATCGCTTCGCTGGCCCAGGCCCAGGGCCAGAACACCCCACCGCCGCAGAGCGTGACGATCGCGGGTACTGTCCAGAGCGTGCTGGGCTGCCCTGGCGACTGGGCACCGGACTGCCAGGACACCTTCCTGGAATACAGCGCCGCCAGTGATCTGTGGTCGGCGACCTGGGATTTGCCCGCTGGATCTTACGAATATAAAGCCGCGCTCAACGGCACGTGGGACGAGAATTACGGCAAAGGCGCGCAGCCCGGCGGCGATAATATCGCGCTCGTGCTGGACAGCGATCAATCCGTAACATTTTGGTACGATCACAAGACGCACTGGGTCAGCGACAACGTCAACTCGATCCTGGCCAACGTGCCGGGCAGTTACCAGGCCCAGGTCGGCTGTCCCGGCGATTGGGCACCCGACTGTCTGCGCACGCTGCTCGAAGACCCGGACGGCGACGGCGTCTACACCTATGCTACCTTCTTGATCCCGCCCGGCGATTGGGAAGCCAAAGTCGCCTATAACCAAAGTTGGGACCTTAACTACGGGCTGGACGGCGTGTCCGGCGGCCCTAACATCCCGTTCAGCGTGCCTGACGTGGGCCACCTGGTCACCTTCAGCTATGATGAACCCAGCCATGTCATGACCATTGAAGTGAGTGCAGAACCTGTGGCCACGCAAGCCGATATTGACGCCGCAAAGGCGGGTGCCGTCGTGGGCGATCTCAGCACCGCTAAAGCGCAGTGGGTGAGCACGGACACCATCGCCTGGAATGTTGAGCCGAAAGTCGCGATCTACAAACTGTATTACTCAGCGGACGGCAGCCTGAGCATTGAAGACGGTAAGGTCGTAGGCGGCGAGTCGATCTCGTTGGGCGTCGATCGCAACGGTCTCAGCGAAGACGTTCTGGCGAAGTTCCCGCAGTTGGCCGGGTACACCGCATTCAAAATCAAGGAAGCCGATCTCGCCAAAGTGCCCGACATGCTCAAGGGCCAATTGGCGGTGTCTGTGACCGGGACGGGCGGCAAGATCGCCGACGCGACCGGCGTGCAGATTCCCGGTGTGCTGGACGATCTGTATACCTACGACGGATCGCTGGGCGTGGTGTACGACGGCGACGTGCCGACGCTCAAGCTGTGGGCACCCACCGCGCAAAACGTCCAACTGCACCTGTTCGACGATCCCAAGCCCGACACCGAGGCAACCGTCTATGATATGACGCTTGACCCGCAAACGGGCGTGTGGAGCGTCACCGGCACGGCGGACTGGACCTACAAGTATTATCTGTACGCGGTCCAGGTCTACGCGCCGACGACCGGCAACGTCGAAATGAATCTCGTGACCGATCCCTATTCACTCAGCCTGTCGATGAACAGCGCGCGCAGCCAGATCGTGAACTTGCTCGACGATTCCACGCTGATGCCGCAGGGCTGGGACGTATTGCAGAAGCCCGAATTGGACGCGCCGGAAGATATCGTGCTGTACGAGCTGCACATCCGCGATTTCAGCGTCAAAGATGATACCGTCCCGCTGAGCTTCCGGGGCACGTTCATGGCCTTCACCGTGCAGGACTCGAACGGTATGCAGCATCTCAAGAGTCTGGCCGACGCCGGTCTGACACACATCCACCTGCTGCCCGCCTTCGACATTGCCACGATCAACGAAGACAAATCGACATGGCAGTCCGTAGACGCTGAAGCGCTGTCTCAACTTCCGCCGGACTCCGAGGAGCAGCAGGCCGCGGTTGAAGCCATCAAAGATGAAGACGGCTTCAACTGGGGCTATGACCCGCTGCACTACACCGTGCCCGAAGGCAGCTATTCCACCAACCCCAACGGCACCACACGTATTTTGCAGTTCCGCCGCATGGTGAAAAGCCTCAGCGATATCGGGCTGCGCGTGGTGATGGATGTGGTCTACAATCACACTAACGCCAGCGGGCAGGCGGACAACTCCGTGCTGGACAAGATCGTGCCGGGCTACTACCACCGTCTGAATGCGGTCGGCGCGGTCGAAACCAGCACCTGCTGCGCCAACACGGCCACCGAGCACGCCATGATGGAAAAGCTCATGATCGACTCGGTCGTGATGTGGGCCAAAGCTTATAAGGTCGATGGCTTCCGCTTCGACCTGATGGGCCATCACATGGTCAGCAACATGGAGCACGTGCGCGCGGCGCTCGATGCCCTGACGCTCGAAAAAGACGGAGTAGACGGCAAATCGATCTATGTCTACGGCGAAGGCTGGAACTTCGGCGAGGTCGCCAACAACGCGCTCGGCGTGAACGCCACCCAGATCAACATGGCGGGCACCGGCATCGGCACCTTCAACGACCGCGTGCGCGACTCCGTGCGCGGCGGCAGTCCGTTCGGCGGGGAGCAGGAACAGGGCTTTAGCAACGGGTTGTACACCGATCCCAACGGCATCACTCCCGGCGACGAAGCCGAACAACAGGCGCGCCTGTTCCTCTTTGAGGATCGCATCCGCGTATCCCTGGCGGGCAATCTGCGCGATTACCAGTTCGAAGGGGCCAGCGGCGATATGATCACCGGGGCAGACGTGGATTACAACGGCAGCCCGACCGGGTATACGCTCGACCCGCAAGAACAGATCGCGTACATCTCCGCGCACGACAATGAAACCCTGTTCGACAAGATTCAGTATGCTGCCCCGTCGACGGCCACCGTCGCGGATCGCGTGCGCATGCAGAACATGGGGGTCAGCATCGTGGCGTTGAGCCAGGGCGTACCGTTCTATCACGCCGGAATCGACATGCTGCGCTCGAAGGACTTCGACAAAGACAGCTTCAACTCAGGTGACTGGTTCAACGCGCTGGACTTCAGCTACAACTCGGATAACTGGGGCGTCGGTCTGCCACCCGCCAGCAAGAACGAAGCGGGCTGGGACATGCAGCGCCCGCTGCTGGCGAATCCCGATCTGGCGCCGAGCCGCGATGACATCGTGGCGGCGGTCGTCCACATGCAAGAAATGCTGACGATTCGCAAGAGTTCGAAGCTGTTCCGGCTGGAGACGGCGGAAGACATCCAGGCGCGGCTGACCTTCCTCAACACCGGGCCGGACCAGATGCCGGGCGTGATCGTCATGAGCCTGTCAGACCAGGGCGCGCTGAGCGATCTCGATCCCCACTACGAGCTAATCGTAGTGGTATTCAACGCGACGAACCAGCCGATCAGCTTCACGTCGGATACGCTGGCCGGGCTGGCGCTGGAGCTGCATCCGGTCCAGGTCGTCTCCGCCGATCCGATCGTTCAGACGTCCAGCTTCGACGCTGAAACCGGCACGCTCAACGTCCCAGGGCTGACGACGGCGGTCTTCGTATTGCCAGAATAGACGCTTAATCACGGGATAGTCAGGTGCACAAACAGGGCCGGACAACACATCGTCCGGCCCTTCGTATTTTGGAGAATGATCAATCCCCGCTGCTGTGCCCGGCCAACACACTGTCATAGGGTCCGATCCACAGCGCGTGCTCGGCGTTCCACGTCCAGCCCGCCGCGTCAATCGTCACGGGCAGGCGCGCCCACCCGGCCCGAATGCGCGCCTGCGTGTCCTCCCAGGAACGCACGCCGCTCAGCGCGTCGGCGGCTTCGACATTGCACGCCCCCACCCCAACCGCGCTGGTCAGCGCCGCTTCGACCGGCAGCCCGCGCAGAATGGCCGCCAGGAAACCCGCGATGGTCGCGTCGCCCGCGCCTGTCGTCCCAACCAGCGAATCCGCCTGGAAACAGGGTGCCCACAGTTCGCGATTGCGCCAACCGTCATCCCCCAGGAAGGGTGCACCGTCCGGCCCCACACGCAGATACAGTCCCCGACTGCCCAACTTCAGCACCATGACGTGCGCCCCCATCCCCATCATTTCCGCCGCCACATCGGTGATAATCGAGTCGGCAGGCAGCGGCGGGGGCGGGACGTAGCGGCGCAGCATGAACAGCAGCTCGTCCAGGCTCGGCAAGAAAATGTCGACATAGGGCAGTGTGCGTTCCAACACGCGCCGCCAGTTCACCTGACCACTGGGACCATTGGGATCGGGCATCGCCATATCGAGCGAGGTGATCACGCCCATCTCTTTGGCGCGGCAAAACATATCGGCCAGCTGCGCGCCATCGTCAGCGTACATCTGCCGCATCAACGGGGGATAGCCGAAATGAAACAGCCGCACTTCGCGCAGCCGCTCGTAGGGCACGTCCGCCGCCGCAAAGGTGTGATTGGCTCCCGCGCAGTGCAGAAATGAGCGGTCGATGTCTTGCGGGCTGATTACTATCGTGTAGGAGCTGACCTCGCCCGGCGCGACGATCATGTTCTGGGCGAGGGCGGGATCGTCGGCGGTGAGCAAATTCAGGATGATCTTCCCGAAATCGTCCTCACCTACCTTGGCCATCAACTGGGTAGGAATACCCAGGCGGTGCAAGTTGCGGCCCGTGTTGGACACCGGCCCCCCCGTCGCCATGATGGCGGATCCGATCTCGATCACCACACCGGGCTTCAAGCTGGTTTGCAGATTCACGCGCGGCATGTGCGGGATAATATCCAGGCAGATATGACCAGCCACCACCGCCCCAACACGAGTTATGAGTTGTTATCCTTCCAGTACAGCCAGGGCGCTATCTTTCTGATAAAGCAGTAAAGCGTGTGGCCGCTGCGCGGCCCGCATGCGACAGACTAGATGACCTCCAGCCCATTGCGATCGGGCAGAGTTGGGAACGGCGCGTGCGGCTCCGCCTGGTACCAGAACACGGTCGACGCGATGTCGTCCTGCATGGGCAGGTAGCGCCCCTCGGAGCGCCAGCCGAGCGCCTGGATCGTCACACGCAGGTCTTGCTGGAAGCGGATCGGATCCATGACATGCCAGCGGTACAGGCCGAAGCGCTGCTGACTCTGGTACAGGCCGTCGGGTTTGAGCACCTGTGGCAGCCCCAAAAACGGCGTCGAATAACTGCCATACTGCCCGGCAGGATGCTCGAAGTTCCACGCCCCGCCGAAGTAATCTTCGGTGCCGGTGCCGCAGATCGTGGGGAAGTCCTGATCGCCGTCGATGTAAAACTTGATCTCGCCTTCGCCCCACCAGCCGTTGTTATTGACGCCCCAGGCCAGATACGTGCCCACATACTGCCCCTGGCCGCGTAGGCCTTCGACCAGGGTATGCGGCTGCGCGTAGGGCAGCGGGTTATCGCGCCGCCACTGGGCATGAAAATAGGCCGCATCGGCGGGGACATCCGTCAGGGTATAGGTAATCTGGAAGAAGAAGCCGCGCACTTCTTCCGGGGCGAGATTTTCCACGGTGATTCGGGCGTGCTGGCGAAACGGCATTTCCCAATAAGCATTGAACCCGCCGGCGGGATTCACCGCGACCGGCAGCGAGCTGATATTGCAGCGCACGCACCAGCCGTTGCAGAAGAAATCGCCCAGCGGCACTTCAATCGAGGGCGTAGGCTCGTCATCCCAATACACGCGCAGCACCAGCCGCCGCCACCAGGACGGATGCACCGTGATCCACATATGCTGGATCGCGCCGGGGCCGCTGATGTCGGCCAGCGTGGCGGTCGCGTTAGCCGGAATGCTGATGCACGGCGAGACCTTCCACCCCTGGCCCAGTTCGCGTGAGGCCGAGTTCCCGGTGCCGTCCGTCGCCATCGCCCCACGCCCCTTTTCGCCGGTGGGATTTTCGGCGCTGATCGAGCGGGTGACCGCGTTGGATAGACGCGAAAGATTCCCTAAACCCATGTGCAACCCATCAAATGAGGACATTAGCGTCTCCTTGTGCGCCGGTATGCGCACCGATGCTGGATAGGGGTCAAATCGAAAGTATGACCTGTTGGCGGTTCATGTCGTACGCACATCATGCGGAGTTCACCATCGATCGCGCGAGCCTGATCGTGATTGTAATCGAACTCGCCGGTTACCGAAATTTGGACAGCGCGATTCCTGTCACTTTTCCCGCATGATTTCCCGCATATCGCTCGTTTTCCCACACCGGCTGTGGGTATTCCCCCCAACAATAGAGGGTTTTCCACAGTCTGAAGAAGCGTTTAATGGGGATATCAAACATCCGCCTGAGGGGTTGAGAGTGGACCAGAACAGTTGTATAGTGTAAGTCACCTTGATCACAGGGTGTTGTCTTGAAGCGATCAGGCCGCCGTTTACAGGAATGCAGGTATGGATCCTATCGAACTGCACCGCGTCGTACGAGAGCTGCTCAAGACCGCCTGCACTGAGGGCCGGTTGGAATGGGGTGTGCTGGCGGAATGGGAAAAACAGTGGGAGAACTGCCGCGATAAGCTGCCACTGCTTGAACAAAAAGCCCGCGAGATGGAAGCCGCGCTCAAGAAATCCCTGGAGCCGCCGCTGCATTACGCGGTCTATCTGGGTCCTGCCCCGGGCGATCAGCGCGATGTCGTGGTCGGCGCCAACAGCGCCCGGCTGGAAGTCCACCTGACAGACGGAGCCGCCGCAGACGTGCTGGTGCCGGGACAGGAACTTGTGCTTAATAACGAGCAAAACGTCGTCGCCACGCGCAGCATGTACAGCGGCGGCGAAACTGCCGAAGTGATCAACATCCTGAAGCCGGAGCAGGCCGCCGAAGTGTTGGAAATCACGCGCGGGACCGCCGCCGAACCGCTGGCACTGCGCGTGCGCTGGCGCGAAGGCGAGGAAATCGAAGTGCTGTGCGGCCCCGATCTGCAAGCGATCCCGCTGCGGCGCGGAGATGTGGTAGCGATCGATCCGGATGCCGGGCAGGCCGTCGCCCGCGTGCGCCCGCGTCTGCACGTGCGCGCCGGGGGTCACGAGGGAATCGTCGTGGAAATCGGCGATGTGCTGTTCGAGCAAGGCGTCCAGATCGGCGACATTGTGCGCGTCGAGCCCGGTCTGCGCTTCGCCTTTGAAAAGCTGCCCTCTTATGAAACCGGCGGGCTGGCGTTGGAAGATATTCCCGACGTGAGCTACGCCGACATCGGCGGGTTGGATGAGCAGATCGAGCAGGTCTACGACGCGATCGAACTGCCCTACCTGTACCGCCGCCAGTTTGAAGATTACCAGCTCAGCCGCCCGAAGGGGCTGCTGCTCTACGGTCCGCCCGGCTGCGGCAAGACCATGATCGCCAAAGCGGTCGCGAACAGCCTCACCCATTCCATCCGTGATCACCTGGTGGCGCTGGAACGCCGGATCGTGCTTTACCGCCGTTTGCAGGACTCTCCCAACGACGCGGCGTTATTAGACGAATGCCGTACACTGCTGCCCGCCGCCCCACCAGAGACCGCGCTCACCCCTGAGACGGCCCGCGACGGACTGCGCGCCATGCTCGATCAGCACCGCGTCAACCTGGACGCGCTGGATCGCGAATTGCAGACGATCCGGGCTGTGCTGGCCTCACACGATGGGGTGCGCAGCTTCTTCCTCAACGTTAAAGGGCCCGAGCTGCTGGACAAATACGTGGGCGAGACGGAACACCGCATCCGCAAGATTTTCGAGGAAGCCCGGCGCTACGCGAGCTTTTATACGCCGGTCGTGATCTTCTTCGACGAAATGGAGTCGATGTTCCGCGCGCGGGGATCGGGCCGTTCCTCGGATGTCGAAACGACCATCGTCCCGCAGTTTCTCGCGGAATTAGACGGGGTGGAAGCATCCGAAAACCTGATCGTGATCGGGGCCAGCAACCGCGCCGAGCTGATCGATCCGGCCATCATGCGCCCGGGCCGCTTGGACATCAAGATTCGCGTGGAGCGCCCGACGCGCGAGGCGGCGCTCGACATTCTCGCGCTGTACCTGCTGCCCACCTTGCCGCTCGATGAGCGCGACGTGCTGCCCGCCGATGCGCCCCTGGACGGCCTGAGCAAGATCGTATTTCGCACGGCCTACCGCGCCGCGGATGGCAGCGTCGTGCCGGACCTGTCCGGCGATCTGGCCGCGCTGGCGAGTCTGCTGCCGGTTGGCTGTGACTGCCGCCTGGCGCGTGCCGTGACCCCCGATCTACTGCAGGCATGGCGCACGCTGCCCGGTTCCACACCCGTGCGCGAGGCGGCGAGCGTGTTAGCCGCGGCAGATCACCACCGCTCTGACGCTAACGTGCTGCGCCGCTTGAAGGGTGATCTGGCGCTGGGCGACGTGATCGCGGGGCTGGACGCGATCGCCGCGCGCTGTGACCAGAGTCCGGACTTCGAACAAACCCTACGCGCGCAAGCCCGCCGCGAGTGGCTGGCCGAGGCATTGATCGTGGAAGCCGTGCAGGTACTGTACAGTCCATCCAGCTTGATGAACGTGTTGACCGGCTCCGGCAGCCGCTACACGTTTTACGTCAAGGACTTTCTCAGCGGTGCGGTACTCGCCAACATTGTCGCACGTGCGAAGAAACGCGCGGTCAAGCGCGTGGTGATCGGGCAGGAAGGCGCGCCGCAGGGCATCAGCCTGGACGACCTGCGCACTGCCATCCACGCGGAATTTGACGAAAGCCGCGACCAGCTCGCCCAGCACAAGCTGTCTGCCGATCTCGGTCTGAACGAACAGCCCAAAGTGGTCGAGCTCATTCTACAAACCGGGCAGCTTGATCCCTGGAACGAAGACAAGCTGCGCCCCTATGAAGCCTTTGGCTAACCGCCGATTGGACACGCTACAGAAAGAGCAGGCAGGCGATGAGCGTCCCTAAAGCCGCCGGAATCGAGACGGAATATGGCATTGTCATTTGGGGAGCCGCGACGTTTTCCCCCTATGAAGTGTCGCAGTTGGTGCTCGATGCCTACGATGTGCTGGACAGCGGACCGGCGGTGTCTGCCGTGTTTGTGTACGGGGCGGATGAGGAAGAGGAAGAGGGCGAGCCCGTCGATCAGACCGGGGAGTCCGGTCCGGAAAAAAACGACGCATCTGAATCTGACGTTGAAACGCAATCCGCCGTCTACAGCCTGGGCAGCCTGATGCTGTCCAATGGGGCGCGCTTCTACATCGATCACACTCACCCGGAATACTGCACGCCCGAAAGCGTGGACGCCCGCCTGGTGACCGCCGCCGACAAAGCCGGGGAACGCATCCTGCAGCGCTGCGTCGAGGCCGTCAATTGCAGCGGGAGTCTGCCAGACGGGCAGCGCGTCGCGATCTACAAGAATAATTCCGATGGGCACGGCATAAGCTACGGCTGTCATGAAAATTACCTGCTCAGCGCGTCGCTCTATGAAGACCTGACCCGCCGCCGCTCCCATCTCATCTACCGCTATTTCCTGCCGTTTCTGGTATCGCGCGTGGTGATCTGCGGCGCGGGCAAAGTCGGCTACGAAAACCAGACCACCCCGGCCGTCTACCAGCTTTCGCAGCGCGCCGATTTTTTCGAGACGCTGGTTGGGCTGCAAACGACATACCAGCGCCCCCTCTTCAACACACGCGACGAGCCGCACGCCGATCCGGCCGTGTTCCGCCGCCTGCATGTCATCCCCGGCGACGCCAACATGAGCGAGCTGTCCACCTATCTCAAGATCGGGACCACGCAGCTTGTCCTGAGCATGATCGAGGATGATGCGTTCTCGGAAGACCTGACGCTGCGTGCGCCACTGGAGGCGTACGGGCAGGTTTCGCGCGATGTCACGCTGCGCCAACCGCTGCCACTCGAAGCCGGGCGCATGCTGACCGCCATCGACCTGCAAGAGGTTTATCTCGACCGGGCGGAAACTTATCTGAACGAGCGCGGCGGCACGGCGGCGCAGTGGGCCGTTTGGGAACATTGGGCGGACGCCCTGGAGGCTTTGCGCGACGCGCAACAGAACGGGGATTTCAGCGTGTTGGCGCGCCGCTTCGACTGGGCCATCAAACAGCACGTGTTAGAGCGCTACCTTAAGGGGCAGGGCACCACCTGGGACGAAGTCGGCCGCTGGCAGCCGGTCATCGAGTGCGGCGCGATCCAGGGCGATCCCACTGCGGCGCGCGCCCTGGCCAGTGTCGCCAGGCTGAACTGGTCGGACTATGACCAGCAGCGCGAGGTGTACTTCGGGCTGCGCCGCCTGGATCTCGACTACCACGCCATCACCAGCGCCGGCGACAGCGCCGGGTTGTATTACCGTTTGCAGCGCGGCGGCCATGTCGAGCGCCTGCTGGACGACACCGCCATCGAAGACCTGACGCGGCAGCCACCGCCCGATACACGCGCCTGGCTGCGCGGTCACGTCGTCGAACGGTTTTCGCAGCAAATCCTCAACGTGGACTGGAGCTATGTCCAGCTCCGGCACCCTGACCCAGGCCGTGCGACGATCTACCGGTTAGAATTATCAAACCCATTGGCAGGCATAGCCTCCGATCTGCAAGAGGCGTGGAGCCGGGTGCAGACGCCGGAACAACTTTTCGCGTTGTTCGCGCCGCGCTAGGACGACGTGTAACAGTCGCCAATCAGCCTATTGACCCTTCAGGACCCTTTATCGACCTTCTAGTATTGTGTTACACTGGTGATATTGGTTAGGATCGGTGTATGCAGGTGTCGTGTTTCACCGCCACTGCCGGCCCCCGGAATTTGGGTGCCCGGACACTCCTTAAACCTCCTATACTGTGAGAGTAACGCCTTTCTCACACGTAGGAAGAGGTCCCAACGATCGTTCTCAAGCCGTCAACGTAAGCAGGTAAAGTCCAACAACAGGCAGAGGTGTGATTATGGCGAACGACCAGCAGCAGGTAAAAATCGAACGCACGCGACGCAGCCGCCGCATGCCCCAAGCCGAAGCGATGACCGCACAGGCTGTGGCCACCCCCTACCAGGAAACCCAGGACCGCCTGGAAGAAATCGACACCATTATCAGTGATATCGTAACTCCGTCGGCAGCGCTGAACAGCGTTGTACTGGGAGATGGGCAGACGCACGGCGTCCGCGAGCTTTCGAGCGAAGAGCTGGTGCGCAGCTTCCGCCAACAGAGCGGCGAGTAAGCGGGATACCTCGACCTGCTGGCGGCCTGGTCCCGGGGTGACAGCCGCCAGCAGCTTTTCCACATGCACTGAGGGCGACCACATGGCACTGCGCGATCGCGTGCACAGCCTGGAAACTGAATACGCGGTAGCCTACCTGGGCAACGACGAGCGGCCACCGGGCGCTGGCGCGATTGTGGACGCGCTGATGAGCGCGGTGGGCCGCAGTCACGGGGCGTCGACCGGCAGTTTCCTGGTGAACGGATCGCGTTTGAGTCACGACGTGGGCCATGCCGAATGGGCGCTGCCCGAATGCCGGACCGGGCGCGAGCTGGCCGACTATGACAAGGCGACCGATCACCTGCTGCTGCACAGCGTCGTACCACGTGCCGGGCAGTTAATGGCCGGGCGCGGCTACACGGGCCGATTGGTAGTCACCAAGAACAACGTCGATTCGTTCGGTACCAGCTACGGCTGCCACGAAAATTACCAGATGCAGCACAACGCGGACCTGTTGGGAGAACTGGACTTCGTGCGTTACATGGTCCAGGTCATGATCCCGTTTTTGGTGTCGCGCCAGATCCTGGTGGGCGCGGGGCGACTTGTGAAGGATAACCGCCGGGGATCACGCCAACTGCATTACGAATTGGCGCAGCGGTCCGGCTTCATTCAGACAGTGGTATCGCGCAGCACGACCCACGCGCGCCCGATCTTCAACCTGGGTCGTGAGGGTGAAGCCTTCGCCGCGGGCAACAACCGCCGCCTGCACCTGATTCTGGGCGACGCGAACCTGTCTGGCTGGGCCACCTGGATCAAAACCGGCAGCACAGGCTTGATGCTGCGTGTCGTGGAAGACGTGTTCGCGGACACGATCCCAGTGCTGCGCGATCCCGTGGCCGCGATCCGGACGATATCGCGCGATTTGACGGGTCAGACCGGCATCCCACTGCAAACCGGTGGCCAGATGTCCGCGCTGGACCTGCAATGGCTGTATTACAACCTCGTCGATCGCTATCTCACCCTGTTTGGCGCGTCGGGCGAGGATGAAGACTTGATGGAAGCCTGGGGCGCAGCCCTGGAAGATTTCGAGCGCGATCCCATGGCGCTGCGCGACCGCGCCGACTGGGCCATTAAGAAGCAAATGATCGATGCTTACCTGGCCCAACACGGCACGACGCTGGACGATCTGCCGCCCGACCGCAGCCTGATCGCGGACGTGCAGGCCTTCGATCTGCGCTATCACGAGCTCAGCCCGGACGGGTTATACCACCGCGTCTATCCTGCCGATACGCTCGTCACGGCCGACGCGATCGCGCGCGCGGTCGAGACTTCCCCACCTGCCACGCGGGCGCGGGTGCGCGGTGAATTCATTCGCATTGGCCGGGAATATGGCGTCTCCGTGTCCAACGGCGGCTGGGAAGCGGCCGGGCTGGACGGCGAGCGGTTCCCTCTGCCCGATCCGATGCACTGCGATCATCCGGCGCTGGTCGCCTGGGATCGTCCGTGGGAACGGCTTCAGCGCACGGCAGAAGCCGGGCACACTGCGCAGGACGCGGAGTCGAGCATTAATCTGGGACGCTGCTACATGCATTTCGGTTGGGGGCAGCGCGCCGTCAGCACCTATCGCGCCGCGCTCGAGCGGATCGCCGCCTCAAGCATCACACACGCGTTGGCCGACGCGCTGCTGAGACAGGGCCTGTACGCGGAAGCGATCCGCTATTTCGAGCAGCACGCTATCCGGCGCGATCCGACAGAGACGTCGCCCGATTACGTTGGTTTGGGTGACGCCTTCCGCCTGCACAACGAGCCGGAACACGCCCTCGACTGCTACAAAAGCGCGGCGACAACTACCGAGTCCGCGTCGACGGCACACAGTCGCATGGGTATGCTGCTTCTGGCACGTGGCGAGACCGATCGGGCGGAGACGGAATTTCGCACGGCGCTCGATACCTTTGGGAGCCAGTTGACGGCGTGGACTGCGCTGGGCGCGCTGCTCACTGGACGCGGCGCGCGCGACCAGGCCCGGCCCTATTTTGATCGCGCGCTGGCGCTCCCGCCCTTTGGCGTGTTCGATCTGACGGAAAGCGCCGCTCGTTACGTCCGGGCGATCGCTGCGGTGGGGTTGGAGCATCCGGACGCGCTGGGCAATCTCGACGCGGCGCTGGCGGATGACACAGCCAAAGCAGCGGACGGGATCGCGCTGGCGCAGATGCTGTTGGAGCTACTGGCAGGCGCGCCGGTTCCACCGCGCGACGCCGCCGAAGCCTTGCGCGTGATCCGGCCGGTGCGCGCGCTGATCGATCCGCCCGATCCCGATGAACTGCCAGCAGTCGCTGCATCGGTACGGCTCTGGCTCGAAAACGCGCTGCACGATCCGCGATCAGACGTCCGGTGTGGTGCCGCGCAAGCAGCGGGCTGGCGTCTGGAGCCGGGCGCGATTGAGCGCGGAAGCTGGGTGATCCCGCTGCTGGCGGAGGTCGCCCAGCATGACGCCGATCCCCAGGTACGGCGCGCAGCGATCGCGACGCTAGGCAGCGCGGCGGAGCCACTAGCGGACATCACGGAAGCGCTGATCGCGTGTCTGCGCGATCCTGTCCCGGCGGTGGGGTGGGCCGCCGAGGCCAGCCTCAACCAGATCGGGCGATACCGTGCAACCGTGGCAGAGGCGACGGTCAGTGTCTTTGCGACCGTATCCGCCAGCCAAATCGCCGCGCCGCGCCCGGGCGATACGCCGCCGGAAGGCGACGACGATGCCCTCGACAGCGCACCCCTTGAGGATGATTTGTTGGCGTGAGCGCAGACCGGCGTGTGTCGGCCTGCTGGATTGAGACGATAACCAGGAGAGAACCTTCACCATGCCGCTGCTCACCGTGCACGACTCTGGCGAAAGCTTCCAGTTTGATCGGCTGGACGAGGTGCGCCTGGGCACAGATGCCGCGTGGAGCAGCGTGGCGCTGCCGGATGGGCTGGCGGTCGCGGCGCGGCATGCCGTACTGGCGCGCTCCGCGTTCAACCGTCTGCTGATGGTGATCGATCTGTCGGCGGGCCAGACATGGGTCAACCAACACCCGGTGACGCGGCTGCGCGTGCTGCGTCAGGGCGATACGCTCCGCATGGGGCACTGCGCGCTGACCGTGTGGGAAGTCCAGATTGCGCGCCTGAAACCCGGCGATCCGGCCATCGGCCAGAAGTGCCCCGTGTCGCGGCAGCGCTTTCAGGCGGGCGATGAGGTGATCGCTTGCCCGGGCTGCGGCGCGATTCACGAGCGCGCGGCTTGGTTCCTGGTGGAGCGCTGTGCAGCAGGCTGCGGATATCCCAACCGTGGGGTGATCATCGAGACGCTGACCGGGATGCTGTTGGTCGAGCGTGACCTCGACCGCGAGTCAAAACTGGTGGAGCGCATCGAAAACGGCCAGGTGCTGCAGGATGGCGCGCGCTGCCAGGCCGGTCAGGCGCGGGACCAGGTGCCGTTCCAGATGGGACAGCACGCTGTCTACTGCCCATCGTGCCAGTCGCCATTTCACCTGGAATGCTTCCTGACGCTGCCCGCCTGTCCGGTGTGCGGCTACGACATTGACACCGTGGTCCGGCAGGCGTTTTGGGCCGGTTCGCACAGCGCAGCCGAGTAGGAGATCACGGCCAATGCCACGCGACGGCGAACCCCTCCTCACCATCACCGATCCCGATCAGGATCGCTACGCGCGGCTGCGTCTGCTGGCCGATTACCACCAGGAGACGATCGCCAACGCGCGTATCATGGTCGTGGGTGCGGGCGCGCTGGGCAACGAGGTACTCAAGAATCTGGCGCTGCTGGGCGCGGGGCACGTGCTCGTAGTGGATTTCGACACAGTGGAGCTGTCCAACCTGACGCGCTCGATACTGTTCCGCGCGGAAGACTGCGGTCGGGCCAAAGCCGAGGTCGCCGCGGAGCGCGTGCGCGCCATCAATCCCGACGTGCGGATCATTCCGCTGCAGGCCGACGTCACCAGCGAGGTCGGGCTGGGCGTGTTCCGGCAGATGGACGTCGTGATCGGCTGCCTGGACAGCCGCGAGGCGCGTCTGGCCGTCAACCGCGCCTGCTGGCGCGCGGGACGTCCCTGGGTGGACGGCGCGCTCAACGTGGGGGACGGGCTGGTGCGCGTCTTCATCCCGCCGGACGGCGCGTGCTACGAATGCCTGATGACGCGCCAGGATTACGCCCTGGCCCAGATGCGCTATGCCTGCCCGCCCGCGACCCTCCGCGACGGGCTGGCGCTCACGACGCCCATGTCCGCATCGATCATCGGGGCGATGCAGGTACAGGAGACGGTCAAACTGCTGCACGGACACCCGGTAGCAGCGGGACGCGCCGTGTATTACAGCGCGGAGACGCTGCGCACCACACCGGTCGCCTACCCGCGCCGCGCCGACTGTCCCGTACACGAACCCGTCGATCGGGTGATCGCACTGCCTGAAGGCGTGGACGATCTGACGGTAGGCGGACTGCTGGCGCGGGCCGCAGCGGAAGTCGGTGAGGGGACGGCGTTGGTCCTGCCCGGCGACCTCGTAACCGCGTGGTACTGCCCGCAGTGTGACGTGTTGGAGCCCGTGTTCCGCCCCTACCGCACGGTCGTACCGTTGGCGGCGGCGTGCCCGACGTGCGGCACCACGCGCACCTATGACGTGGCCGGATTGCTGGCGGCCAATCCGTCGACGGTCGACCTGCCGCTGGCCCAGGTGGGCATCCCGCCTTACGCGGTCGTCACGGTGCGCGGGCGAGGGCAGCAGATCGGGCTGGAATTAAGCGGCGATCGCGCGCGCGTCTTAGGTGGGTGGGAATAGGGAGACAGGCATGCAAAACACGATCCGGCAAGGCCGGCTGCGCGAGGAATTTGAGCTGATGCAAGCCTTGATCACGCCGCACGGGCTGGTTCGCTTCTGGGTGGCGGATCTCACGGCGGCGGAAGCGCCTCACTATTTGCGGACGCAGTTTTCGTTTGACGTGGTGACCGAAGGCTTCCCTGGTTTCCTGACGCCGGAGGCGTTCGAAGCGCAATCACCGGACATGCCGCCGGAAAAATACATGATCCGGTTTGGCTGCAAAGGGCTGTGGAAGCGCGACGATGGCAGCATCGAGGAGTCGTCCCATCACCTGCTGCAAGTCGTCTTCGGACTGGACTACCCCAGCAAGCCGCCGACCTTCGTCTGGCTGACGCCGATCTGGCATCCCAACCTGCTGCGGCCTTATATTTGTCTGGAAGGGCGACCTTTCGCGGTGGGCTGGACGCTGGACCTGATCGTGCAGGAAGTCGGGCGGCTGGTCATGTACCAGAGTTATAACGTGAAGGACCCGCTCAACCACGAGGCCGCCGAGTGGGCACGCGCCAACGCGCAGCGCTTCCCGGTAGATGATCGCGATCTGCTCGACAGCCGGGTGCGATCTGGGAGCAGCCGCCGCGCCCGACAAGTCAACCGGGCAGCCGGACTCCGTGCCAATGGCCGATCCGGACACCCTGATCGAAATTGTGAGCGAGGACTGACGCCATGCAGGCCGCATGACAGACTATTATGGCCGAACCTGAGATCGTCGTAAGCGCCATCGAGCGCAAAGGCTGGCACACCACCCGCACGGAGTCCGGCTGGCGTATCACCAGCCCGGACGGTGCGCTGACCGCGCGGCTGGGGTTTACCCCATCGTGGACATGCCTGACCGTGCCACTGGGTGAGCAGTTGGCCCCGCCGGCCGGTGGGTGGAGCGACGCACAGCGTGTCGCGCTCTACCGCGCCCTGCTGACGCACAACGAGCAGCTATTCGCGGCGAAATTCGCGCTAGCCAGGGACGGCACGCCGCTATTGGCCGTCGAAATGCCCACCGGAGGCAGCCTGCAGCGGGTCGACGTCGCGCTGGAGGCGCTGACGCGCTACCTGCCGCTGGTGGATGCTGCCGCGCTGACCAGCGGCGATCCGCTGCCCGCCCCGGCCTGTGATCGCGCCGCGAAAGAACGCTTCTTCGAGGAGCCGCCGGGGATTCCGATCGAAGTGCTGGCATCCTACGTGCGGGCGGCCGTGCCGCACGGCTGGGTTGCGCGCAGCAAGCCGCAGGGCATCACCTGGCCGCTGGGCTACAAGGGCCAGCGCATGTTTGACGTGTATCTGACCGTCACCCGCGCGTGGACCACTTTCCATATTCCCGTGCTGCCCGACGACCCGGTCGGCGGCGGTGCGGCGAGTCTGGCGGCGCAGCAGGCATTTCTGGAATACCTGTTGGCGATCAACCAGACATGGTTTATGGCTAAAATAGGATTAGATGAAGTCGGGCGCGTGCTGATCATGCTGGAAGTCCCGACGCAGGAATTCGATTTCGAGATGTTCTGCTTCGTCACGCGGCTGCTGGGTGCCTACCTGGACCTGTACGCCCGCGAGATACAGATCATGGCCCACCTGCCCGCCGATCGTCGCCTGTCGGAAATGTTGGGCGTTTAGGACGTAATGCTCGATCTATCGTTAACACTGTGGTGTAATGGATATAGGGTAATCCATCAAAGGAGAGCATAGCATGGCGATCCAAGTCGTACTTGAAGACCACACGGGGAACAAACGCCATCAGGTGAAGATGGCGGAAGCCGCGCACGTCGAGAAGTTGATCCCGGCCACGGTCGCCGCCTTGGGGCTGCCGATGACCGATCAGGCTGGTCGCCCCATGACCTATCACATGAGCTACCGGGGCCGCCGCCTGCAAGAAGAAGAAACGCTCAACGCGGCGGGTGTTCTGCCCGGTGAAACGGTGACGCTCGTACCGGAAATGATCGCCGGGTAGCACTGGAATACACGGGCAGACAAGGCTGTCTGATCGCACTATCGGCGGCCCTGTCTGCTGCGCCGTCAGCCTATCCGTCACATCGCAAGGGACCAGGGACGATGAAATACTGCCGGCTCGCGATCGAGACACCTGCTCACGGGCGCGTGTATCGCAAAGATTTCGACGCGGCGAACGTATTTGGCCCGCTGGTGCATACTCTGGTCGGGGAATTGCTCCGCGAGGGGGTCATCGCCGACGGCGATTTTTACCGCGCGGTGATCACGCCCCGCTATGAAGATACCCTGATCGACGCCGCCATCGTGCGGACAGATCCCGAGCGCGCGGCCCAATCATGCGAGCACTGGCTGACGCTCGAATGGCGTGACGGCTCCGTGCGACCGGGCGACCCGCTGACCTTTTTCACGGTCGAGCTGCGCTTCCCGGTGTCCGGCGCGGTCATCAGCCGCGATCTGGGTATCGAACACCTGGATACTGTCTGGCAGAATCTACAGACCGCGCTGCTGCGCATGCATATCCTGCACGAAGGGGACGAATACCTGCCCCAGGTGGCGATCTGCGATGATGAGCAGGCCGATTTTTTCGGCGAAGAAGTGGTTTTTCCAGACTCCGAAGACGAGCCGCTGATCGAACTGATCGACGAGAGCACGCCTGACGTCGTGTTCCCGCTGAAGACGCTGGCCGATTTTGGCGCGCTGGCGATGGTCGAAAGCGGGCCGGTCCATCCCAGTCCCTCCGATGCGGCACCCGCCGCGCCAACCGACGTGACCATGCCGATCGTCATGGCGCGCCGCACCCTGGACGCGCTGGAACACATCGCCCAATCCGATGTAGCGATCGAGCAGGGCGGCATGCTCGTCGGACATGTGTATCAAAATGCCGCCGTGCCTGGCGGGTATCTGGTCGAAATCACCGATCATTTGCCAGCCGAAGGCACCGAGGCCAGCCTGGTCGAACTGCGTTACACCTTCAAATCGTGGCAGCGGCAAACGGTGCTGCTGCGCGAGCACTATCCGGGTAAGCAGATCGTCGGTTGGTATCACACCCATCTGGTGGAAACAGCGCTGCCGTCACCCCCTGATGCTCAGGAGGACAGCGGCGAGCCACAGACAACCGAATTATTCTTTTCACAGGATGATCATTTTTTGCATCGTCGTTTTTTCCCCGATCGCTGGTACGTCGCGCTGGTGCTCGGATCGCGCGGTGGGGCCGTGTTCTTCCGGTGGGTGGGCGACCAGATTGGCCCCAGCCGCCGGTTTTACGTCACCCCACGGCGCGCCAACGACGCGGATAATGAAATGAGGTGACGATGGCTAAGCCTGATGAACGCGATGATCTACCGCCCGAACAGTCCGAAGACGCCGATCTGAGCGCAGCGGACGCTGCCAGCCATTTGATCGAAATTCTGTCGTCGGAAACCCGCCGCAAAACCCGCAAATCGCATTCCGGCGGCCTGCCTTCGGAGCATCGTGTCGTCTTCACGATCCGCTGTACTGCCGATGGACGACTGACGTTCCATATCTTCGGAAAGCCGACACCGGATGTTCCCAGCAGGCCCAACTGGTCGGTCAATTTCGGAGTGCTGAACGTGCAAATGAACGATCTGGGGCGCTATCTGGCCGACGCATACCGCGACAACGATCAGGCAGCACGCGAGACGTGGGAACACGTCATTCATGAGATTGGCGCGCACATCTACCACGGGTTGGAGCAGGCTCACCCCATAATGATGCGAGCGTTGGAGAAGGAATACCGGCGCTTCGGCCAGCGGGAAAATCTCACGGTGGTGTTCGAGAGTCCGTTTGATTACCTGAGCGTGCCTTACGAGGTGGCGTATACCGATTTTGCCCCATTGTGGATGACGGTTCCCGTCTGCCGGACGATCGTCGGATCAGCGCCTCCGTCTGGCGTGACGTTTGACAAACTGCTGCGGACGCTGCATCAAAAAAGCCAGCCACTGCGCTGCCTGTTGATCTCGTCGGGGCTGCGGCCAGAAACGGCGGATCGGGAAATCCACGAAGTGGAGCGCGCCATACGCGTCGGGGCGACCCGGTACGGGCTGCCGGTTGAGGTCGAGACGATCCTGGCAGAAAGCGCCAGTCTGGCGGTCGTGCGCGGAAAGTTGGCGCGCTGCCCGTACCACATCGTGCATTACGCCGGAGAAGCCTTCACCGACCCGGACGACCCGGCGATCAGCGGGCTGCTGCTGGCCGCGACGCACGAAGCGCAGCTGGGTGGGGAGCTGCTGCCCGCGAATGAGTTGGGCGAGTTGCTGCAAGGCGGATCGGCAGCACTGATGTACCTCAGTCCGAGCCTCGGCCCGCAAGCCTGGGGAGGCCATCGCTTGCAGGAATACAACGCCCTGTCTCTGCTGGAAGTACCGGTCCGCGCGGGAGTGGACACCGTGCTAGGCTTCCGTTGGCCGGTGACGGATGAAGCCCGGAGACGGTTTGCAGACGAATTTTACAGCGCCCTGTTTATGAGTTCCAGCGGTCCCTGAACGGGCGGCCTACCGTGCCCGCCTCAGGTTTTTCCCGGCTGAATATGACAACGAAATTTGCGCGTCTGCACTGCTGGTTGTTCAGAATCCTTATGCATAATGATTTCTATGAGTTCACACCAGGAGCAGCGCAGACGATGAGTCTGTTACGCCGAATCCAACGGGCACGCCCACCTGCTCCGGTTCCTACACCGCCTGAGGAACCCGGTGAGGCAGGCGAAACCGGCACCATCCACACGCTGTGGATCGCCAATACGCAGACAAAACTGCTGACCACAGCCATCACGCCCGATAACCGTTTCATCTTCGCTGGCGGGTTGGATGGCACGCTCCTGTGTTTTGACATCACCGGGCGGCTGCTGTGGTCGGGCAAAGTCAGCGGCAGCGCGAATCGCATAGCGCTGGCGAATGATGCCGAGACTCTGTTGGTCGGCACGCTGGGGAGTGGTAACCAGGCGACGCTGTGGCACTACGACGGGCGGCTGCTGTATACCTTCAACACCGATGGCAATACCAACGGGGTAGCGATCACGCCCGACGGCGCGCTTATCGTCGTGGGTTCAATGGATCAACACCTCTACGGGTTCGAACGGAACGGCACCCTGCGTTTCAAACAGGCGGTAGACGGCGGCCTCTGGTCAGCGGCGGTGACGGCGGACGGCGCACGCATTTTCGCCGGGAGCGACCGGCAGCGCGTCCACGCCTTCGATCAAGCGGGCGCGCCGCTGTGGACGTTCGAATCGGACAGGCGTGTATGGGCCGGAGTGCGTATGGCAGAAGGCGCACGTCGGCTCATGGTCGGGTCCAATGACGGTCACGTCTACGCCCTGGACTTTGAAGGTCAGACCGTATGGCGCTGTGACCTGGGCGGACCGGTGAACAACGTGGCTGTGACGCCCGATGGAGCATGGTGCGCTGCCGCGGGACAGCCGAATTTCGTAGCTCTGATCGACGGTCAGGGGCGGCTGGTGTGGCATCACACGATAGAACAAAGCGCCTATGGCGTATCGATCTCCGATGATGGGCGCTATGTCTTGTTTGGCGGTAAGGACGAGAACGCCTACGCCTACGATCACGAGGAAGACCGCGTTATATGGCAGGCAGAGAAAGCGGGAACCGTCTACAGCACGGCGCTGTCGACTTCCGGCGCTTTTGGCGCTGTCGCCTCTGCCAGCAAACATCTGCAATTCATTCATAACCCCGCTGTACTCGACGCGCGAACGTTGGCGTCACCGCCCAGCCGCACGCTGATCCGGCTGGTAACACAGCAGGTGCGCGCCAGTTATGGGAACACGCCTCATCACGCCGTCGTGCGCTGGTTCAGCGAATTCGAGCGATCGCTGCGCAGTTATCAATTTGACGTGTGTGAGGCCCTGCTGCACGATGCCACCGAATCCGCCAGTCTGGGCTTGAGCGCGGACGAGCAGCCAATTACGCGCAGCCTGGAAGGCGCGTTGTGGCTGTTCAAAGGCACCGTGCATCACCGTCTGGGGCAGATTGCCGAAGCGCGCGCGTGCTACGAGCGCAGCCGTGCCATTCACGACGACATCCACAACCTGGACGGCGCGGGTCAGGCGATAGCCCTGCTCTCGGCGCTGCCAGAACCCCGCGAGGACGATCCCAGTGGTGCGCCTCCGACGGTAGACACCGCGCTGCTGGACGAAATACTCGCCAGGCCGCGCGTGCTCGGCAGCGCGGAGAATCTGCTGAGCGTGCGCATTGCGACGGCCTCCCCGGCTGACCAGCAGACTATCGTGCTATTGGCCAAAGAAGAAGGCTATCTGCGGCCCCTGGTGGAAGCTCTGCGGGCCAGCGACCCCGCGATCCGTTCTTCCGCCGCGGCTGCGCTGGCGCTGCTCGATCCTGGGCCAGGGCCGGATGTTGTCGAGGAACTGCTGTCAGCATCGGAAGGCTTTGTGCGCTGGCAGGGGCTGCGCCTCGTGCGCTACCGTGCACACGCGCGACCTGATGCCTTCGCTGCCGCTAAAGCGCAGTGGTGGCCCTGCGTGCTGGAGCCCCACGGTCCCTCGGAGGTGCCGGATCCGCTGGTCCGGCGCGAGCAGGCGCTGGTCGTACAGGAAGGCGGCAGCGAAGACGACATCCCCTGGCTGCTGGACCGCCTATACGACCCTGACCCCGACGTACAGATTGCTGTCGCGGATGCGCTGGGCGAGATCGGCGATCGACGCGCGATCCCGTGGCTCAAACGCGTCGAAACTCACCAACGCTTCCTGGGTCCCAACACGCGCATGGCGGCTGACAAAGCCATCGCCACCATCGAAAGCCGCCATCCGCTGCCGTCGGTTACGTCCATCATTTTCACGTCAGACGATCCGCAGCGGCAGGCCACCGTCAAGCAGCACGCGCTCTTTTTGCCCGATACAACCACCGTCTACGCGATCGTCACGGTAGAACATGCCGGGCCGGATGTAGAAGTCACCGCGCGGTGGCTGGACGACCAGAGCGTAATCCGCGAGGATCGCCAACTGACCAGCAGCGCGTGGCCCGCGGGCACCGATTCGGACGCCGCCATAGACGTGCAAACCACGCCGCTAGTGGACGATCTGCCTGCGCGCCCGGGTCTCGTCTCGCGGCGCTCGCCGTTCGGCACTCCATCCACCCAGGGCTCCTCGCATCCGGCGCGAAGAGATCGCGCTGCGGAAACTCCCGAAGAGTCATTGTTCGAAGACCTGTTTGACACACCTGATTTCGAAATACCAGGGGTGCTGCGCCGCCGCCCTGGAACGCGCCCCGCCGATGCCGATCCACCCGCCCCAACACCGACGCGGGGTCGCTTTCCGTCAAGCCGGTCCGAGGCGCGCCCGGCGGTCAGCCTGCCCTACGAAAATGAAGAAACCCACCCCTCCGAAGACCGTCCCCGGCTCGGCACATTTCCGCCGCGCAATCCGCTGCCCGACCGGCGGACGCGTGACGATTTTATTCCAGAGTTCCTGCGGCGCCCGATGCGGGCCGTGCCGCCTCCCTTAGCGCCCACGCCCGCGACCCCCGAACCATCGCTGGCACGGCGGTGGCTCTTTCCCCGGCGAGAGGCGTCGCCACGCAGTGCCCGTCCGGACTCGCTCTTCTCCCGCAGAACGCCGGGAGACATACCAGAGCCGCCCCGCCGCCGTCCACCCTTCGATCAGGGCGATATCCCGCCCAGACCACCCCGCTTTGGGGCGCCTCTCGCTCCCTTTCAGGAACACGAACGGCGTCCTCCGAGCTGGCTGCGCGACGCCTTCGAAGATAGCGATTCCACCCTCCTCGACCGCCGTATGCGTCCCACGCCAGACCAGAACCACCCGCGCCTGCCTGCCACACCGGCGATCACACGA
Organism: uncultured Chloroflexia bacterium; assembly: GCA_963826505.1. Classification (GTDB taxonomy): domain Bacteria; phylum Chloroflexota; class Anaerolineae; order Aggregatilineales; family Aggregatilineaceae; genus CAWGXG01. Next base: position 118,639 of record CAWGXG010000006.1, on the reverse strand, counting down.
CAGTTCGTGTTCGCGCTGCCCTGCCCCGACACAGGCTGGCAGATAGGCAGCTACCGCCTGGAAATCGAACTAGATGGAGCTCCAGCCGATGCTGCCGAGTTTCAAATCGTCGGGGGTGTGCGCTTGGTGGCGCTGGAACCCGGCCATGTGATGCCTAACAGCACCCCGGCATTCAGTCCGTCGCCTGTATTCCTGACACGCACGCCAGCGGTGACCTGCCGCGCCCATTTACGCGATGCCGTGGCCGGGCTGCACCTGACCGGGCGGCTGATCCGCGCGGCTACGGATACCGTGGTAGACGCGACGGACATTGTCACGACCGATGACGGGCAGTATACGATCATGCTCTCATGGAGAAACACCGGCTGGCAGCCCGGCATCTACCGCGCGGTGGTTAGCGTGGAGGGCGGCGGCGAATTGAGTACGGAGATCACTCTCATCGCGCGACTGCACCTGGACGCGGTGCGGTTGTGTCACCGTGTGGATGACGATGGAGTCCCGATCGGCACGCAGTGGCCCTTCTACCCGGACGACACGCCGCACTGTGTGGTTGAGTTGGGATCGCCACCGCCGGGCATCGAAATTCAAGCCGACTGGCACAACCGCAGCGACACACTGGCGGCAACACACGGCGATCCGTACGTCACGACGGGAGATCCTGATCAACAGGCTGTGTTTGATTTGGGTCAGACAGGAAATCGTCACCTGGTTCCGGATCACTACTCGATCCTCATCAAAGGGCGCGACATCGACCTGGAGGAACGATCGTTCCAGGTTCTGCCCTATCCGCTCCACCGCACCATTCGCATTATGGCGCGCAACGCCCATCTGCGCGCCCTCGTCTGGCTCAAATGGCATCGCCTGGACAGCGCGCTGTCCGCTGGCGGGTGGGTTTTGCTGTTGACGCTATTCCTGACGCTGGCCGGAGCCGGACTGGATCGCAGCATGGACACCGCGCGCGTGGGCGATCCTATCCTGCGTCTTACGCGCGCGCTGGGCAAGGTGACGCCCGCTTGGGCACTGGCCTGGTTGGCCGGGGCGGCACTGTACGGCGGAGTGCGCACGCGAGTTAGTTATGCCCGTTCGCGGGCACGGGCGCGGCGTATTTTCGAGACCGTAGACCGCGTGTTGGCCTTCGCTGCCAGCGGGATCGTGTGGTACTGGTTGACATGGCTGTTGTTTGCGCCAGGCTTTGGGTGGCCGGGAGCCCTGTGGGGCCTGTTTCCCCGGCTGCTGGTGATAGCGCCTGCCGCCGCGTGGCTGGCTCCGCTGGCCGCACTCGCCGCGGCAGGCTACTCGCGTGGCAGCCAGACACATCCGTTCGGCGCTGTGGCTCTCCTGATTGGAGAAACCGCGCTCATCACAGTTATGGCAGGGTATACCGGGGCTCTGATCCTGGGACTGTCCCTGGGAGCGCTGGGCGGCCTCATCGCCGCTGCCGGAGGGCCGCACGGGTTGGGGCGCGATGCGCTCGGCCTGGGGGCCGTGATCGGGTTTGGATTGGGGCCGTTGTGTGCAGCACTGGTCTATTTCCGCGAGGGCGCGCTGCTATTGTGGGACAGCTGGTACGAGCGCAAACAACAGAGCGATGCCCCGCCCTATTCTCTGCTTGATCATTTCCGCGCGGGGCACCTCGTGCCGCTGAGTTCCACTGAATGGCGGCGCATCGCCGGTCCCGCCAGCCTCGCGGCGCTGTTTACCGTACTGCTCACGGCAGGTCTGCTCGCGGGCTACGAGTTCGATCACGCTGCCCATCCTGACCTGGCTTTATCACACCGACCGGGGCAGCGCCCTGGCGCATATACTGCGCGCCTTTTCGCTTGCACACGCGGCAGAATTGGCCTTTTACCTGGCGTGGCCGATCCTGCTGCTCACCGCCTATCGCCTGTTCGATGCCGCCGACCTGACCGCGAACGAACACACGCTCGTGCGCCAGGTCTTCGCCGGGACGGTGATCGTGTGGCTGGTGACTCCGGCGCTGCTGTTCGGCCTGAATGCATGGGGTGGGTGGTCTGATCTGCCTGCCACCCTGCACTTGTATTGGGCCGAGCGCGCGGCGATTGGCGGCGGATTGCTGCTGTGGGGATTGCTGCTAGTCGAGCTGATCGTGAGCGCGCCGATCGAGGTACGTGCGGCAGTGGCCCGGCCCACGTCGGTCAAAGTGGGGCTAATCCTGGCATTGGGCGCAGTCGCCGCCGTTTTGCTGCCCATGTGGATGATCACCACCTTGGGTGTAGGCGCGCTGTGCGTGGCCGCAGGCGGAGCGCTGGTGCTGGACAACATCCGCTAACAGGAAAAGTCGTGTCTGCTGCCCGGGCCGATCACGATTCCACTTTCAGCCACGCTACCGCATAGGGGGGCAGCGTGAGCGTATCGCTGGCCGCATAGGCTGCCGCGCTCAACAGGTCGTGATAACCGCGCGCATCGGCAACCTCTACCCGCCCCAGATCGAGCGTGATCACGCGATCGGTGACGTTGTGGACGGCCAATACGCGTGCCGAGCCATCGGTCGAGATGCGCAGCAGGGTAAACAGCCCGGGATCCACATTCAGCACCGTTTGCGCGCCGTTGGGATGAAACGCCTTTTCGCGCGTGCGCGCCGCCAGCAGTTGGTAGTAGGCGCTGAAGACCTGGGCGCGCAGCGTCGACGGCGTGTCCAACGCGGCGTTGACCTCTGCCACTTGCAGTTTTTCGCGATTGATGCTGCGCAGCCGCCCTGTTTTTTCGACTCCCGCTCGCCAACTGCGCGACCCCAGCAGGCTGTGAATGTAGATACCCGGCATACCCATAAACGCCAGCTGGATCGCCTGGGAGGCGATGAAACGCGCCACCTGTATCGCGACCGGCTCATCCGCAGATGGATCGGACAGCGCGTCGAAATAGTTGATGTTCAGCTCGTAAGGGCTTTGTGACCCGTCGGCGTTGGATTTGAAGGATACGGCCCCGCCATGTGCTCGGGTGCGCTTCACGAGATCCCAAATCTGCGGCTCGGTGAGAATCCCCTCGACCGGGCGCACGCCGATCCCATCGTGGGACGCCGTGAAGTTGAAAAACGTCGTCTGATTCGAAAGCTTTTCCAACCCGGCGGCCCATTCGCTGAGAATGGTCGCGTCGCCGGTGGCAAAGGTGTGCAGCATCAGCGGCGGCAGCGTGAACTGGTATACCAGTTGGGCCTCGTCCGTGCCATCACCGAAATAGGATACATTTTCCGCGTGGGGGACGTTTGTCTCGGTGATGATCGCCACCTGCGGCGCGACATAGTCCAACACGGCGCGCATCAGCTTGACGACTTCGTGCGTTTGAGGCAGGTGAATGCAACCTGTCCCGATTTCCTTCCACAGATAGGCGATCGCGTCCAGCCGGATAAAGCTCATCCCCTGGCTGACATAAAATAGCAGCACGTCGATCACGCGCAACAGCACTTCATCGTGCGCGTAATTAAGGTCGATCTGATCCTCGCTAAAGGTCGTCCAGACGTGGCGCTCCCCGTTCGCCGTTTGGACGGCGGTCAGCAGCGGCAGGCTGCGTGGGCGCACCACTCCCGACAGGTCCAGCGCCGGATCGACCGTGATGAAAAAGTCCTGATAGGTGGGAGCACCCGCCAGAAAACCCCGAAACCAGGCGCTGCGCGCGGAAATGTGGTTGATCACCGCGTCGAACATCAGCTTGAACTGCGCCCCAAGCTGTTGGACCTCGTCCCACGTGCCTAACGCCGGATCGACAGCGGTGTAGTCGATCACAGAAAAACCGTCATCGGAAGAATACGGAAAAAACGGCAAAATGTGCACGGCGGATAGCACGGCGGACAGCCGCCCGTTTAAGAAATCCGTCAGCGTTCGCAGTGGAAGCTCCCCCGGAGCGCTCAGCGAGTCGCCGTACGTAATCAACATCACATCGCGCTCGGTCACGCGCTCAGCAGGATCGAGACGCTGCGCGGACAATTCAGGAAAGCGCGCGCGAAAATCGTCTAACAGGGTCATCAAACGCGCATAACATACGGGTCCGCGCTCCGGCCCGTAGAGAAAAATCAGCTTTTCCAGCATGTGCTCAATACCTGTGGTCATGAAAGCACGCCCCTTTGTATGTTCCTGGCTGGCGGCGCCACTAGGATAATAAGAATAGATGCAGTTCGTCAAGTTCTCTACACGGCGCGAACGAGGTAGAATAGACGTGACGGGCCCCCTTTACCCCGGTGGGTTCTGACAACGTCATTGTATTTTGGTCTCGCGCGTGCTTATAGACTCGTCTATGCTCAAGACAACTTTTCCTAAACCCAATCCATTCTTCATCCGTATCGCGTCCGCCGTGCTGGGACTGCTCTTTTGGCTGTATTTCCGGCTGAGCTTCGAGCGCGACCCGGACAAGCTGTCTCAGTTGGCCGTGCAGCCCCGCCCGGTGATCGTCGTGTTCAACCACACCAGTCATTTAGACGTACCCGCCGTGGCGTTGTGTCTGGGGCCGCGCTTTATGTGCCGGGTCACACTGCCGGGCAAAAAGGAACTATTCGACGCGTGGCAAACACGGTGGATCATGCGCCTGGCGGGTGTGGTTCCCCTGGATCGTGAAGCGGGCGATACATCCGCCGCGCGGAGCTTGCTGCGTGCGATCAAGGCCGGGCAGCATCTCGTGATGGCTCCGGAAGGCACACGCAGCATGGACGGAGCGCTTCAGCCGTTCAAGCTGGGTTTTCTCAAGCTGGCGGAACGCGCCAACGCTCTGATTCTGCCCATCGCAGTGCGCGGCGCGGCGGAGGCGATGCCCAGGGGCGAACACTGGCCGCGACGGCGCAAAGTCAGCGTACATGTGGGCGCGCTGATCGATCCCTGCCGGGAGCTGCCCCACCAGCCCACCCAAGACGATTACACGGCGCTGGCCAACACCATCCGCGCGCAGATCGCGGCGGGGCTGGCGGGTTAGGCGGACCGGCTCACGCGGCGCCGATGTCGCGCAGCGCCTCGAACATCGCGATCAGATTCTCCGGCGGGACATCGGGCTGGATATTGTGCACCGTGTTAAACACATACCCCCCGCCAGGGGCCAGCGCCTCGACATTGCGCCGCACATCATCACGCACTTCGGCAGGCGTGCCGCGCGGCAGAACCCCTTGCGTATCCACGCCGCCGCCCCAAAACGCCAGCGCATCCCCGAAATCCTTTTTGAGCGCGACCGGGTCCATGTTGGCGGCGCGAATATGCACGGGGTTGAGGATGTCGGTCCCGATCTCGATATAATCCGGAATCAGCGGGCGGACGCTGCCACAGGAGTGGAAAAACTGCCGGGTGTGCGGCGCTAGCTGTTTGATGCGCGCGAACAACGTCCGCACGCGCGGCTTGAGCTGGGTTCGGAACATACGCGGCGAGATCAGCAGCGATTCCTGGGTGCCGTAATCGTCGGCGTAGGTCACCACGTCCAGCAGATCGCCGAGCTGTGGCAGCGCCATGTCCCAAAACGCGAGCTTGAGCTCCAGCAGTTGGTCGAACAGCACGCCCGCCGTCGCCTCGTCCGTCGCCATCATTTCAAGCAGCTCGCGCATCCCTACGATGCGCTGCGCCATTTCGAACAGTCCGGCAAACGGGTCTTTCATCACGACGGCATATCCGGCGCTGCGATAATGCTCCGCCAGGGCGCGCAGCCCATTGATGCGGCGCGAATCGGCCATGTTGGGCCAGGCATGGTCGCGAATAGCTTCGGCGGTGATCGCCGCCCCCTTCACAGGCACATCGACAATGCTGTAATATAGCCCATCCGGGCGCGGGCGGTGATGCGTGATACCCCATTCGTCATGATAGGCCCAATAATCGCCCGCCTCTGCTTCGACCACATTCCAATTGTGGCTGTTGAGCGCGAACAGCCCGCGCGCATCGGCTCCCGCCCAGATCAGCACATCTTCGTCTGGCTGGGCAAGCCGCTGGATCGAGTCGGACAGCCGAAGATCCGACTCCGGCAAACCGAGCGCATCGCGCAGCCGCTGGTAGGCGACCGCGTGGATTCCGGTCACCTGCGTGCTGCCCAGGTCCACCGGGACACGATCCGGTTCGTGATGGCTCAGGGTGGTGAGCAGGCGTTCTCGTGAATTCATCGATCGGCACTCCTTGGGGTGACCATCTGGGGCAGACGAACCGTTCAAAAACCAGCGCCCTCCCATGGTAGCGCTGCCGGCGGAATTATGCACGCGGGTCGAAGGAATCCTTTGAAGACTGTTAACTCATAGTTTGTTGTCAATTTTTCTAATCGGGTTCTCGCGTAATGCATGAGTATTTCAGATCGTTTTAGTCATTTTGACCATGCCACAGTGGGGCTAACGCGACTATCCTTGAACAATCGTTATGATATCCAGCACAATTCTTGCCGGACACTTACAGGACCACCAGCCCACGCGCTGGGCCGGTCCAGCCATTCTTCACTGGTTCGACTGCTGAACTCTGAGTCTCAAGACATGTAGACGCGCCGTACTGACAACACTGTCAGCCAGCAGCCCGGCACACAACCCTACCGGTAGTGATGTCACAGAAAAACAGTTCACAGCACATCGATACACATCGTAAGGTGTGAGCGAGTTGACGAACGACACCAAGAGGTTACGGATTTATCGGGAGGCGAGACTCCATGACCGAGAGATACCCCGACAACCAGGGTCTTTACAACAGCGCATACGAACACGACGCCTGCGGAATCGGCTTTGTTGCCAACATCAAGGGCCGCACCTCGCACGATATCATTTGGCGCGGACTCGAAGTGCTCGAACGGATGACGCACCGGGGAGCCGAGAGCGCCGATAACAAAACCGGCGACGGAGCCGGTATCCTGCTCCAGATTCCGCATGGCTTTTACCGCTCCGAGATTCCCGCTCTGCCCGAGGCGGGACAGTACGGCATGGGGCTGGTTTTTCTGCCCCAGGATCCGGACGAAGCCGCGTATTGCATACGGACCTGCGAATCCGTGGTGAAGCAGGAAGGCTTGACGCTCGTCGCGTGGCGCGATGTGCCCACCGAAAGCAGTGTGCTAGGCAAGATCGCCCTATCGTCGGAGCCGGTGATCAAGCAGATTTTTGTCATGGCGGAGCTTGAGCAGTCGACGCTCGAACGCAAGCTCTATGTTGTACGCAAGCGTATTGAACGGACGATCCGCGACGCTGGGCTCAGCCAGGGTTACCAGTTCTATATCACCAACCTGTCTACCCGCACCGTCATCTACAAGGGCATGTTCATGTCGGAACAGCTCAGGAAATATTTCCCCGAACTGTCGGACAGCCGCCTGACGAGTGCCATCGCGCTGGTGCATGCCCGCTTCAGTACGAACACCTTCCCCACCTGGGATCTGGCCCAGCCGTTTCGCGTGCTGGCCCACAACGGCGAGATCAACACCATCAAGGCCAACCGTTTCTGGATCCAGGCGCGGGAAAACAGTTTCGAGTCCCCGCTGTTCGGCGACGACATCAAGAAACTGGCGCCGATCATCGAACCGGGCAAGAGCGACTCGGCCTCGTTCGACAACGTGTTGGAACTGCTGGTGCAGGGCGGGCGGTCGCTGCCCCACGCGCTGATGATGATGATCCCCGAATCGTTCAATCATCTGAATCCGATCCCGGAAGATCTCAAATATTTCTATGAATATCATTCGGCGTTCATGGAACCCTGGGACGGTCCGGCCTCGATGATCTTCTGTGATGGGCGGCTCGTGGGCGGGACGTTGGACCGCAACGGCCTGCGCCCGTCACGCTACGTGGTCACCAAAGACGACATGATCGTCATGGGGTCCGAAGTCGGCGTGCAGAGCTTCGCGCCCGATCAGATCGCGGCCAAGGGCCGCCTGATGCCCGGCAAACTGCTGCTGGTTGACACGCAAGAGGGCCGCATCATTCCCGACGCGGAAATCAAGGATCGCATCAGCCACCAGCAGCCGTACACGGAATGGGTTCAGGAGAAACGCATCACGTTCATCAGCGTTCCCCTCACCGAACCCGTCCCCGTCGGCTTCCCCAACGGCCAGCTCCACACTATGCAACTCGCTTTCGGATACACCAAAGAAGACGTCGACAAGATTCTGCTGCCTATGCTCGACACGCACCAGGAACCGGTCGCCTCGATGGGCACAGACACCCCGATCGCCGTCTTCTCGGACCGGCCGCAACGCCTGTTCAACTATTTCAAGCAGTCGTTCGCCCAGGTGACGAACCCGGCCATCGACCCGATCCGCGAGCAACTGGTGATGACGCTCACCAGCTACATCGGCAAAGAGAGCAACCTGCTCACCGAGACGTCGGAACACTGCCACATGATCCAGTTCAAGCGTCCGATCTTCTCCAACCTGGACATTTTCAAGCTGCGCCACTGGGATAACCCTGACTTCAAAGTCGGCACCATTCAGACCATCTTCCCGGTCAGCGAAGGCACCGCCGGATTGAAACCGGCCATGGATCGCATCTGCGTTGAAGCCGAGCAGATGGTCGACGCGGGTTACGACTTCCTGATCCTGTCCGATCGTGGCGTCGACGCCGAACACGCGCCGATCCCGTCGCTGCTGGCCTGTGCGGGCATCCAACATCACCTGATCCGGGCCCAAAAGCGGACGCAGTGCGCGCTGATCATCGAGACGGGCGAAGCGCGCGAGGTGATGCATTTCGCGCTGTTGTTCGGTTATGGAGCCAGCGCGATCAACCCCTACGGCGCGTTTGCCACCATCCACGATCTGTTCAAGACCGGGCGTCTCAAATCGGCCAAGAATTACCTTGAGGCCGAAAACACCTTCATCGACGCCATCGACAAGGGGCTGCTCAAGGTGCTGTCCAAGCTCGGCATCTCCACCCTGCGCAGCTATCACGGCGCGCAGACTTTCGAGGCCATCGGCTTGAGCAAAGACCTTGTGAATACGTATTTCACCGGGACCGAATCGCGCATCGACGGCATCGGCCTGCCGGAAATCGCGCAGGAAGCGCTGCTGCATCACCGCCAGGCGTTCGTTGATCGCCCCAAGCTGCTGCCTACCGAAGGGCACTACCAATACCGCAAAAACGGCGAGCAACACGCCTGGAACCCCGAAGCGATCCACCTGCTGCAATGGGCGGTGCGCACGGGCGATTACGGAAAATACAAGAAGTTCGCGGAGCACGTCAACCACTTCAACCAGCGGCCCCACGTCATTCGCGGCCTGTTCGACTTCGTGCCGCAAACCCCGATCCCACTGGATGAAGTCGAACCGGCGGAAAACATTCTGCGCCGCATGACCACGGGCGCGATGTCGTTTGGGTCGCTGGGCAAGGACGTACACGAGGCGATCGCGATCGCCATGAATACTTTGGGCGGGCGCAGCAACTCCGGCGAAGGCGGCGAAGAGCCAGAGCGCTACCTCCCGCGCGAAGACGGCACCTGGGCGCGCAGCGCGATCAAGCAGGTAGCGTCGGGACGCTTCGGCGTCACGAGTAACTACCTGGTCAACGCCGACGAGCTGCAAATCAAGATCGCGCAGGGCGCGAAACCCGGCGAAGGCGGCCAGCTTCCGGGTCACAAGGTGGACACGATTATCGCGCGGACGCGCCATGCCACGCCGGGCGTAACGTTGATCTCACCGCCGCCGCATCACGACATCTACTCGATCGAAGACCTGGCACAGTTGATCTTCGACCTGAAGAACGCCAACCCCCGCGCGCGGATCAGCGTCAAGCTGGTGTCCGAAGCGGGCGTGGGCACGGTGGCGGCTGGGGTGGCGAAAGCCCACGCCGACAACATCGTGATCAGCGGCTACGACGGCGGGACCGGTGCCAGCCCACAGAGTTCCATCCAGCACGCCGGGCTGCCCTTCGAGCTGGGAATTTCAGAAACCCACCAGACGCTGGTCCTCAACGATCTGCGCGGGCGCGTCAAACTCCAGACGGATGGCCAGCTCAAGACCGGGCGCGACATCGTCATCGCGGGCATTTTGGGCGCGGAGGAGTTCGGATTCGGCACGGCAACCGTGATCGCGTTGGGCTGCGTGATGATGCGCAAATGTCATCTCAACACCTGCCCGGTCGGCGTCGCCACTCAGGACCCGGAACTGCGCAAGCGCTTCACCGGTGAGCCGGAACATCTGATCAATTACTTCACATTCATGGCGCAAGACGTGCGCGAGATCATGGCTCAACTGGGCATCCGCACCTTTGACGAACTCATCGGGCGGACCGATCTGCTAACGGCACGCACGGTCGATCACTGGAAGGCCAAAACGGTCAATCCACTGGCGATCCTGCACCGTCCCGAGGAAGCCGACCGCACGGCGACCTGCTGCATCGAGGATCAGGTTCACAAGATCGACAAAGTGCTCGATCGCCAGCTTATCGAGCTGGCACAACCGGCTCTGATGCGCGGTGAGCCAGTCAAGCTCCACCTACCGATCACGAATTCCGACCGCGCCACCGGCACCATGCTGTCCAGCGAAGTCTCGCGGCGCTACGGCGAGGATGGCCTGCCGGACGATACCATCCAGATCACGTTCAACGGCAGCGCGGGGCAAAGTTTCGGCGCGTTCCTGGCGCATGGCGTCACGCTGCGGCTGGAAGGCGACGCCAACGACTATTTCGGCAAGGGGTTGTCGGGCGGCAAATTGATCGTCGTGCCGCCTCAGGGCAGCACCTTCGTATCCGAGGAAAATATCATCATCGGCAACACCGTGCTCTACGGCGCGACCGGGCGGCGAAGCCTTCATTCGCGGCGTAGCGGGCGAGCGGTTTGCCGTGCGCAACAGCGGCGCGATCGCGGTGGTCGAAGGTACGGGCGATCACTGCGCGGAATACATGACCGGCGGGCGGATCATCGTGCTCGGCAAAGTCGGGCGCAATTTCGCGGCGGGCATGAGCGGCGGCATCGCCTATGTGCTCAACGTGGACGGCAACTTCGCCTACTTCTGCAACCGGTCGATGGTTGAGCTGGCCCCGGCGCTGGAATACGAAGATCAGGAATTCATCCGCGAATGGCTGGGCAAATACGTCGAGCACACCGACAGCCAGGTCGCCCAGGTCGTGCTCAAGCGCTGGCATGAGTATATGCCGCGCTTCATCAAAGTCATGCCGTTTGAATACGGACGCATTTTGCAGGAGCAGAAGCTGCGCGAAATGGATAAGCTGCTCGACTACATCCGCGAAGAAGAATACTTGGAGGTACCCTACTAATGGTCAATCCAAGAGGGTTCATCGAAATCGAACGGATCGAAAACCGCTATCGCCCCATCCGCGAGCGCATCCAGGACTTCGACGAGGTCGAGACGCAGCTTCCACAAGATATGCGGCGCTATCAGGCCGCGCGCTGTATGGACTGCGGCGTGCCGTTTTGCCACTGGGCCTGCCCGGTTGGCAGCCTGATTCCCGAATGGCAGGACAAACTTCAGCAGGGTGACTGGCGCGCGGCTTACGACATCTTGCAGCATACCAACAACTTCCCCGAATTCACGGGCCGGCTGTGTCCCGCCCCGTGCGAATCGGGCTGCGTGCTGGGCATCAACGATGATCCGGTCACGATCCGCGAGAACGAATTGGCGGTGATCGAGCTGGCGTTCTCGAAGGGTTACGTGCGCGCCAACCCGCCCCAACAGCGCACCGGGAAGAAAGTGGCGGTGATCGGCAGCGGTCCCGCCGGGATGGCCTGCGCGGACACGCTGAACAAAGCCGGGCATACGGTCGTGCTGTACGAGGCCGCCGACGCCATCGGCGGGCTGCTGCGCTATGGCGTGCCCGATTTCAAGCTGAACAAGGGCGTCATTGACCGCCGCGCCGCGATCATGGAGGAGGAAGGGCTGATCATCAAGACCGGCGTCAAGGTGGGACCCGATCTTCCGGCGGACGAGTTGTTATCTGAATTCGACGCCGTGTGCCTGACCATCGGCGCGCGCCAACCGCGCGATCTGCCGATCCCGGGGCGCGAGCTGGACGGTATTCATCAGGCGCTGGATTTCCTGGAGCAGCAAAACTGCGTCAACCGTGGCGAACACATTCCCCCAGACGAGCGCATCACCGCCAAAGACCGACACGTCCTGGTGATTGGCGGCGGGGATACCGGGTCCGACTGCGTGGGCACGGCCCACCGCCAGGGTGCCACAAGCGTCACGCAGATCGAGATCTTGCCAGCGCCTCCGCATTCGCGCGCGGCCCACGAACCCTGGCCGCTGTGGCCCAAGGTCTTCAAGATTTCCAGCTCGCACGAAGAAGGCTGCGAGCGCAAGTTCAATATCCTGACCAAGGCGTTCCTCCCCGAAGAAGAAGGCCGCCGCGTCGCACGGTTGTCGGCGGTGGAGATCGAATGGGGCGGGAACAACGGGCGGCGCGAAATGATCGAAATCCCCGGCTCAGAGTTCGAGCTTGAGGCCGGACTGGTATTGCTGGCGCTGGGTTTCGTCCATGTCGAGCAGGATGGGCCGGTCGAGCAGTTGGGCCTGAGTTTAGACGCACGCGGTAATATTGCCATCGACGCCAACCATATGACCAGCGTGGACAGCGTCTTCGCGGCGGGCGACTCGCATCGCGGCGCGTCGTTGGTGGTATGGGCCATTCAGGAAGGGCGGCAGGCCGCCCAGGCCATCGACACGTATCTGATGGCGCGTTAGCCTGGTAAATTTACTCCCCAAAAAGACGTCGAACAGCGCGCTTAGCAGTCTCTCCTGGGCGCGCTGTATCATTTATGGCGGAAATTGCACAAAGTCCGTCATAATGGTGTGATAGTAAATCACGCAGCAATAAATGATGAATGTTGTATCAAAACGTGCGGTGTGCCTTGATGGGATAAGCCGCTGCGGTTATGATCGTCCGGAAATTTCGCGCCTGACGCCGTGCAGTGGCCGATTCCCAGGATTGGCTGAGACCCTGGCCCGCACAGAAGACCGAGGACACCTTGTTACCCAACCGCACCATTGCAGCGTGGTTAGTGCATTTGTACACCGCCGCCGGCGGCGTAGTGGGGATCTTTGCGTTGTTTGCCGCTGCACACGGCCATTTCGAGCGCGCCTTTCTGCTGCTCATCGCGACGAACCTGATCGACGCGACAGATGGCCTGATGGCGCGCGCGGTGCGCGTGCGGGACGTGTTGCCCAACTTTGATGGCGCAATGGTGGATAACGTGGTCGACGTGCTGACCTTTGTATGGGTGCCGGTCTTCATTATCTGGGCCGATCATCTGCTGCCCCATAGCGCCTGGATCGCCGTACCGGTGCTGGCCGCCTTGTACGCGTATGGGCAGACGGAAATGAAGACCGATGACGCCTTCTTTCTGGGTTTTCCCAGCTATTGGAATGTCGTGGCGCTCTACCTGTTCTGGTTCAAGCCAGAGGCGTGGCTGGCCGTGCTGTTTGTGGTGATTCCCGCCATCCTGACCCTGATCCCTACCCGCTACCTGTATGCCAGCAAAAATCGCATTCTGTGGAAAACCACCTGGAGCCTGGGCGCGATCTGGATCCTGCTGGTCGTGTATTTGCTCTCGCAGAAGAACCCCAGCACGCTGCTGGTCTGGCTGAGCCTGTTCTACCCCGCCTATTATATGACGGCCAGCTTTGTGATTGACTGGCAGGTCCGGCACGGCAATTTGCAGGTGCCGACGGTCTGAGCGCGGCTTTGATAGTTCGGCGGGGCGCGTATCGCCTCAGCGTCCCGCCCGCCTGCCGTCTCCTGGCCCACGCTCCCCCTTAACACACCCCCCAATCTGTGCGGGTTTCTACCGAACCAGAAACAGGCTAGAATTCAGCATAATCCTCAGGCTTATGCAATGAGCGAAGGAGTCAGTTATCGATGTCGTATTCAGCCGAGATCAGCCGCTCGAATCCCTCTTGTTTTTTGTTCCTGATCGATCAGTCCGCTTCGATGGGCGATCCCTTCGGTACGGGGGAGGTCCGCAAGAAGAAAGCGGACGGAGTTGCCGACGCGATCAACCGCCTGCTGCAAAATCTGGTGATCAAATGCGCCAAAGCGGAAGGCGTGCGCGATTATTACCATGTGGGCGTGATTGGTTATGGTCGGGATGTGCGCCCGGCGTTTAGCGGCGCGCTGTCTGGTAAGGACCTGGTCCCGATCAGCCAGGTGGCCGAGAAGCCCGCGCGGATCGAAGAGCGCACCAAGAAAGTTGACGATGGGGCGGGCGGTCTGGTCGACCAAACCGTCAAGTTCCCGGTGTGGTTCGACCCGATTGCCGATGGCGGCACGCCCATGTCACGCGCGCTGACGCGCGCCCACACGGTGATCAAAGGCTGGCTGAACGATCACCCGGGTTGTTTTCCGCCGATTGTCATCAACATCACCGACGGCGAAGCGACCGACGGCGATCCGGGGAATCTCGCCTCCAACCTGAAGCAGTTGGCCAGCAGTGACGGCAATGTGCTGCTGTTCAATCTGCACCTGTCATCCCAAAACGCCAAGCCAATCGAATTCGCTGACCACGACGAAGGGCTACCGGACAAATACGCCCGCCTGCTGTACAACATGTCGAGCGTCCTGCCGGAGTACATCCGCACGATCGCCCAGCAGGAAGGGCATGCCGTCGGCGAAAACGCGCGCGGATTTGTGTTCAATGCGGACATCGTCTCGGTGATTCAGTTCCTGGACATCGGAACGCGCCCCAGCAACCTGCGTTGATCGGCCATGACGATGCGGGCCTTAGTGCGATCATTCTGGCTGCCCAAAGCCGGTAATTCTCCTGACGAATACGAGGACGCGTTTTACCCAGCGATCGAGGGGGAATGCAGCGGCAACCGCATTCATTTTGCGGTCGCGGACGGGGCCAGCGAGGGCATGCTCAGCGGGCAGTGGGCGCAAATCCTGGTGCGCGCCTTCTGCCGTCTGAACGGCACCTCTGCCCAGATGGACACCCTGCTCAGCCGCGCTTACGGCGCATGGGGCGACTGGAAAACGCATTATCTCCAGGTCCGCGAACAGCAGAACCGGCCGATCCAATGGTTCGAAGAACCGGGACTGCTCAAAGGCGCGTTTTCGACACTGCTGGGCCTGACCCTGATTCACGGTGAAGAGTCCGGCCGGTGGGAAGTCGTCGCGCTGGGGGATAGCTGTGTATTCCAGGTGCGCGACGAAAAACTGATCGCCACTTTCCCCCTGACGGAGTCGTCCGAGTTTGGCAGCCGCCCATTTCTGCTGGCCAGCAACCCGGCGAACAACGCCGGGCTGTCCGATCACCTCACGCAAACCCAACACGAGTGGCGCAGCGGGGATCGTTTCTACCTGATGACGGACGCGCTAGCGCAGTGGTTCCTGCGGGCTCATGAGGCCGAGCAAGCGCCCTGGCAGGCGCTGCACCCGGCGAGCGCCATTCATCCAGCCGCTTTCGAAAAATGGGTGCAGTCCCTGCGGGTCGGGCATGCCATGCGCAACGATGACGTGACCTTGATCAGCATCGAGATAGGGTAAGGGCGATAACCGCGATGTCGTGGCCGACTCCAATGGATTACCAGGAGGCCATACAAAATCCGCGTTTTTGTTTTGCCGATCGCGAGCTGCAACGAGGGACGCCGGTAACGAATACGTGGGGCCTGCCTCGGCCCATCTCCGGGGCATTTGCCAGCGTCTACCAGCTCGCCTGCAACGGCAAGCAGTATGCGGTGCGCTGCTTTGTCAAATATCACCCCGATCAGGCGCAGCGTTACGCGGCTATCAGCGAGCAATTGCGGCGCGTCCGGCTCCCGTACATGGTCACGTTCAACATGCTCAACCAGGGCATCCGCGTACGCGGGGATTGGTACCCGATCCTGAAGATGGAATGGATCGACGGGCTGCCGCTGAACACCTACGTCGAGCGCCATCTGTACGACTCCGACCTGCTGCGCAATCTGGCAGAGCGCTTCAAAGACCTGACGCTGCAATTGGAGCAGGCGTCGATCGCGCACGGCGATCTACAGCATGGCAATCTGCTGGTCGTCAACCACGATTTTCGCCTGATTGACTATGACGGGATGTACGTGCCCGCCTTGGATGGGATGAAGAGCCACGAGGTCGGCCACCGCAATTACCAGCATCCCCTGCGGAACGAACACAATTTCGGCCCGTATATGGATCATTTCTCCGCCTGGGTGATCTATCTGTCGCTGCGCGCGCTCAGTCTTCAGCCCGCGTTGTGGCGCGACCTCAATGCTGGCGACGACTGCCTGCTGTTCCGCGAAGCGGATTTCAGAAATATGGGGGCCGCACCGGTCATGCGCGCGTTGGACCAGGTGCGCGATCCGGAAGTTACCGGCCTGGTCGCGGAATTCCGCCGCGCGGTAGACACCGATTTACGACGCATCCCCGCGCTGAATGGCACCGTTTCGCCCGGCCCATCAGTGATCGGAACGGCGCGGCGCGTCTTCACGCGCTGGTGGGACGACTACGTCGAGCGCCCATCCCCCGAAGAAACTCCGGACGCAGCCGGCGAGGACAGCGTCTACGGCAGCGCCGCCTGGGTGCTGGATTACATCGATCCCAACCCGCCGCCCGAACCGGCGGAAGCCGCGTCGGTAGCAGTCGTCGAACGCTCGGTGATCAGCCTGTGCGTCGTAGCCGTGTATCTCGCGCTGGTAGGCGCCTGGATAGGGCTGTTTGCTCCGGTGATTGCCGCGGGAGCCGTCGTGATCGGGACCATCGTCGCTGCCGGATTCCTGATCGGGCAGTACGCCCTATTCACAGAAGTGCGCGAGAAACGCCGCCTGTTCTTACATACGCTGACCCTGCAATGGGAGATCACCGTATTGGACCGGCGGATTCAGAAATTCGCCGCAGATCGGCAGCGGCTCACGCAGACGGAGGCCACGACGTTGACCTTGCTGGATGAGGTGATCGACAAAGCCATCGAGCAAGAATTGGCACGCTACCCGCTCGACCGTCAGACCGTCCCCGATCTTGGCGTGCGCCTGGAGCTGCGCTTGCGGCTGGCAGGCATCCGAACGGCGGGCGACGTGGTCGAAGACCGCATCCGCGCGGTAAACGGGATGGACCAGCGCCGAGCCGATCGCCTGCTGGACTGGCGTGCGGGACTCGAACAAGAAGTGCGCGACCGGCTGGCTCCCACGCTCGACAGTTGGCACATTGGGCGGAAAACCGCCATCCGTCAGGATTTCGGGCGCAAACGGTTCGATCTCGACGTGGAGGAAGCCGCGCACGAGCAGCTTGCCATCCAGAAACGCACGGACTTGCAGGATACGCGGCAAGCCCTGGAACGCTTCGAGGATGTGACGCTTATCGCCTATCTGAAATGGGTCTTCTAGGGCAGGGCGCAAGCTGCCCGGTGAGCGATCGTCACGGGGCGCTCTCGCGTACGATCAGAGTTTCGGGGTAGAGGTATTCGTGATATTCCGTGTCGCCTGCGAGCTGACCAAATAGCATCTGCGCGGCGATCATCCCGATCTCGTAGGTGGGGACGTGAAAGGTCGTGAGGGCAGGCGTCACCTGGCTGGCCAGCAACGTATCGTCGCCCCCGACGATGGCTATGTCCTCGGGCACGCGCAGTCCGGCTTCGTGAACGGCGCGCATCAGCCCCAGCGCGATCAAATCGTTTCCGGCGATCACAGCATCCAATTCCGGATGTTCAGCGATCAGTGTGCGGCCCAATGCATAGCCCGCCGCCCACGTCGGCTCGCAGATGCGATACCAACCCGGCTGCGGCGTGACGCTTCCCGCCTGAAGGATCGCTATGTACTCATCCCGCTTAATCTGCATGGCGCTGTACTTCAGGCATATGTACCCAATACGACGATGTCCGGACCCCATGAGATGTTGTAACGCCATTCGGGCCCGACCTTGGTAGCCGATTTCGTTGAAGACCACGTTAGCAACGCTGTCGGGCGCGTGCCGGTTGATCAGCGTGACCGCGCGCTGCTTTTCGATCAGCGCCACGAGCAGATCATCCGGCAGACGGGAGCTGCACACAATCAACCCGTCTACGGTCGATTCATCCAGGTGATTGAGAATCGCTTCCTCTCTGGCGAGCGTTTCGTTGGTGTTGGCCAGCAGCACGCTGTATCGGTTTTCCCAGGCTACGGTCTCGATGCCCTGCACGATCGTGCTGAAAAACGGGTTGGTAATGTCCTGCACGATTACGCCGATCATGAGCGTATTGTGCGTCACCAACGCGCGCGCCGCCCGGCTGGGGCGGTAGTTAAGCCGGGCGATGACCTCTTGCACATGCTGGCGCGTAGCCTGGCTGATGCGTCCGGTCTGGTTGATGACGCGCGAGACGGTCATCGAGGACACCCCGGCCTCGTGTGCGACGTCCGCGAGAGTGATGCGTTGTTTTTTGCGGGCCATGACCACGTCCAGTCGACATAGTTGACAGTGCACTTCAAAACACGTACACTGAAATAAGAGTATGTTAACGCTAACTTCCGTCGGGAAAAATATTACAATCTAGTGAGTTAGCGCTAACGCAGCGTATCACGAAAACGTGACACGCACAACTAAAAACGCGTCTCTTAAACTGTTTTAGGATTTTGTTATGCTCATCTTTGCGCGCCCCAAATGCGCCTTTAGGCACTTAATTGACACGCGCCGCGATCTCTGTTATCGTGAAGTTAGCGCTCACGTTATCGTTAACAGGATGCGGTGATGCCTCAACGTATCACAATGGCGGATGTGGCTCGCGAGGCCGGCGTGTCGCTTATGACGGTTTCGCGCGTGGTCAATAACAAGGCCGAAATCAGCGAGTTGACTCGCCAGCGCGTTCAGGAAGTCATCGATCGCCTGGATTATCGTCCCAGCGATATTGCACGTGGATTGGTCACAGACAGAACCGGAACGGTAGGGTTAGTGGTGCTTGACAACACTAACCCTTTTTTTTCGGAACTGGCGCGCGGCGTCGAGCACGTCGCTTACGCGCAGCGCTACAACGTCTTCCTGTGCAACACCGAAGAAGAGCCCGAACGCGAACTGGCCGTACTGCGCTCCCTCGAAGAAAAACGCGTCGATGGTGTCATCCTATGTGGATCGCGCCTGGACGACGATCCGCTGCGCGGTGCCCTGGCACGCCATCCCTGCGCCATCCTCGTCAACCGCAAGCTGGACATGGACGATCTCGCCATGCTGATCGTTGAGGTGGATAAAGGGGGTCGGATGGCCGCCGAGCACCTGATCAAACGCGGTCACCGCGCGATTGGGCTGCTGGCCGGACCCGAGCGTTCATACAGCGGGCATCAGCGCATGCAGGCTTTTCTGGATACGCTCGACGAAGCCGGACTGCCCCACCCGCTTGACTGGACGCGCTACTGTCTGCCGGTCGTTGACGCCGGGCGCACAACCGCCCGTGACCTGCTGACGACCTATCCCGAAATCACCGCGTTATTTTGTTATAACGATCTCGTGGCGGTCGGAGCGCTGCAAGCGTGCGCCGATCTGGGGCGGCGCATCCCTGAGGACGCGGCGATCATCGGGTTCGACGACATCCAACTCGCCTCACTGGTGACACCGGCCCTGACTACGCTGCGCATACCCAAATATGATTTAGGGCGCCAGGCTATGGAACTGCTGTTGGCGCACATCAATGGGCGTTTTGAAAATCACGGGCCAGTATCCCTGCCCCCAGAGTTGATTATCCGGGCCAGCGCCCCTTAGAAAATCAGCGTTATCGATCGAAAAAAAGAAGGGTGTACACGTTCTGCCCTATAAGGTTCGACTTGAAGTCTGTGGCATCGTTGACGAAAGGAGCAACATAAAATTTCACGCGTAAGACCAGGCTTTTCCAACAAAACCCATTTCGATTTTAGAAGGAGTAGAAAATGACACTAAAGAATCGCAAATTCCTGGCCGCCATTACATTATTCCTCGTGGTTGCGATGGCGCTGCCCGTGATGGGGCACGTCGCGCCGGCGAAGGCCCAGGACGGTAGCAAGTATCAAGAAGCCCCCATGCTTGCGGCGAAAGTCGCGGCAGGCGAGCTGCCCCCAGTTGACGAGCGTCTGCCAGAAAATCCGCGCGTCGTGCCCCCGAACCAGGATGGCATCGGCGTGTACGGCGGCATCTGGAACCGTGCCTGGCGCGGCGTGAATGACTTCCACTGCTTTGGCCGTATCATCTACGACCCCGTACTGCGCTGGCCGAAGGACCCCAATGATCCTATCGAGCCCGGTCTGGCCGATGAGTGGTCGTTCAGCGATGATGGCAAGGAACTGACCCTGCATTTCCGCGAGGGACTCAAGTGGTCGGATGGCGTGCCGTTCACCGTAGATGACGTGATCTTCTGGTGGGAAGCGATCGAGACTGATACGAATGTCACCAGCGCCATTCACGGTGAGTGGACGATCGGTGGCGAGCCGATGCAGCTCGAAAAGATCGATGATAGCACCATCAAGCTGAAATTCGCGGCGGCGAATGGTCTGGCCGAAACTGTTGGTCTGGCCTTCCACGGCAATCAGTGGCCGCTGGGCTTCGAGCGCTTTGGCTTCTACGCGCCCAAGCACTACCTGGAGCAGTTCCACCCCGCGTACAACGCCGACGCCACCTACGAGATGTTCGAAGAAAAAGCCTTCGACTACAACGTGGATCGCCCCGTGATGACCGCGTGGAAGATCACGCAGTACGAAGCCGGCACCACCCTGATGGTTGCCGAGCGCAATCCGTACTATTGGGCCGTGGACGAAGCAGGCAACCAGCTGCCCTACATCGATCAGGTCTACTTCCACTTCGTTGAAGACGTGGCCGGTGTGAACCTGATGGGCGTCGCCGGTGACCTGGATATGCAGGCGCGCGCGATCGACCTGGCGCAATATCCGGTCTACATTGAGAACGCCGAAGCGAACGACTACCACATGCTGATGTGGCCGCAGGCTGCGGCCTCCTGGGTGTCCCTGTGGCTCAACATGAGCTACCCCGACGACAAGTATCGTGAGCTGTTCCAGGACTTCCGCTTCCGTCAGGCGCTGTCGGTGGGTATCGACCGCGATGTGATCAACGACGTGGCCTTCCTGGGTCAAGGCGTCCCGCGCACTGAAACCGTAGTGCCCGATTCGCCTTACTACATCCCCGAGCTTGAGAACGCGAACGGCCAGTTCGACGTCGAGATGGCGAACTCGCTGCTGGACGAGATCGGCCTGCCCAAGGGCAGCGACGGCATGCGCACCTTCCCCGATGGCTCCGAACTGCTGCTCCAGATCGAGACCTCGGCCACCGCGTCCGGCACCCCAGACACGCTGGAACTGGTGGCGCAGTGGTGGAAAGACCTCGGCATCAACACCGACGTCCAAATGGAAACCCGCGACTACTTCTGGCCGCGCGCCGGTGGTAACGAAGCGATGGTGACCACCTGGTCAACCGATCGCGGCCTGGTCCCGATGGTCGACCCGATTTACCTGTTCCCGTTTGACGAGCGCTCGTGGATGGCTCCGGCCTATGGCACCTGGTACAAGTCCGGTGGCGCCGATGGCCTGGAACCGACCGACGAGTTCAAAGAAGTGATGGCGCTCTACGACGAATACAAGAACACGACGGATCCGGCCCGTCAGATCGAAATTGGCACCGAAATCGTCCGGATCTCCTCAGAAAAACTGTGGACGATCGGCACCGCGGGCATGGTCCCGAACCCCGTAGTAGTGAAGAACAACTTCATGAATGTGGCCGAAAACCACACCGCCGACTGGATCATCATGACGCCAGGGACGTTGAATCCGTCGATATTCTACTTCTCGGACGGCGGGATGTAATCCGTTAGTTTCGCCCGACGACCGGGTGCTGCCCAGGCAGCACCCGGCTTTGAATCACTCCCAAGCTAGGCCACGGAGTCAGCACAATGGTTGCCTACGTTATCAGACGCATTCTGGCCATGATCCCGATGTTGATCGCGATCTCGTTTATCTCGTTTGTCATTATCCAACTGCCGCCGGGTGACTATCTCAACACCTTGCAGGCGGTCCAGGGGACCAGTGGCGGCGGGATGTCGAACGAGCAGGCCGATCTGCTGCGGCAGCGCTATGGTTTGGACGAGCCCTTCATGGCGCAATATTTGAAGTGGGTTAAGGGCTTTCCTAAAGGTGATTTTGGGTATTCTTTTGAATGGTCCAGCGACGTTTGGCCGCTGATCGATAATCGCATTTGGTATACGCTGCTGCTGGGTGGATGTTCGCTCTTCGTGATGTTCGTATTGGCAATCCCCATCGGCATCTATTCAGCGACCCACCAATATTCCTTTGGCGACCTGACGCTTTCGGCGTTTGCCTTTTTAGGGCTGTCTGTTCCCGGCTTTTTATTGGCGCTCATCTGGATGTACGTGGGTGGGATCTTGCTCCATCTGGATGTCATGGGCGAGCGGTCGAAAGAGTTCATCAACGCGCCCGCCAGCATGGCTAGAAATTGGGACTATTTCGTGCATCTGTGGCCGCCGGCGATCATCTTGGGCCTGGCGAGTACGGCCCAGTTGATGCGTATTATGCGCAACGGCATGTTGGATGTAATGAATCAGCAGTACATCACCACGGCTCGCGCCAAAGGCTTACGCGAGCGTACTGTCATCAACAAATACGCGGTGCGCACGGCCTTGAACCCGGTCGTCAGCGTGATGGCGATGGAAGTCCCCAAGATTATCTCATCCTCGATCCTGATTGGAGTCGTGATGTCCGTGCCCACCACCGGGCCGTTGTTCTTACACGCGCTGCTCAGCCAGGACATGTATGTTGCGGGCACCTTCTTAATGATCATGTCGCTGATGCTGTTAGTTTCTAATCTGATTGCAGACCTGATTCTCGGTTGGCTCGATCCCAGGATTGTGTACTCATGAGCGACACAACCGAAACACCTCACGATGATCTGAAGCAGCAATCTCTGGCGCTGCAGGGGCTGTACCTTGATCTGGCCGATCAAAACGAGGCCGATCCCGAAAGCCGCGCGCTGACCAGCGACGAATCGCGCTTCGCAGCGTCACAATGGGGAGTGATCTGGCAGCGGTTTCGGCGTAACAAAGCCGCCATGATCGGCGGTGTGGTAGTGCTGCTCTATTACCTCATCGCGCTGTTCGGCAATTTCGTCGCGCCCTACGGCCTGACGACGCGCTTCACCAAGCAGCTTTACCTGCCGCCCCAACGCATTCACTTCATCGACAACGGCAAAATCAAGCCGTTCGTGTATGGCATCGAGTCCGGCTACGACGAGAGCTTGCGACGCGTCCACAAGAACACTGACGAGAAAATATACATCAAGTTCTTCGCCAAAGGTGACAAATACAACTTCTTCGGCCTGTTCAAGAGTGACCGTCACCTGTTCCTGACGGATGGGGGCATTGTCAGCATCTTAGGCACCGATCGCCAGGGGCGCGACATGTTCTCGCGCATTGTGCTCGGCAGCCAGATTTCGCTCACGGTTGGGCTGGTGGGCGTGCTGTTGAGTCTGACCCTGGGCACGGTTTTGGGCATCGCGTCGGGCTACTACGGCGGCCTGATCGACGAAATTATTCAGCGCATCATCGAACTGGTGCGCGCCTTCCCGTCGATCCCCTTGTGGATGGCACTGTCGGCGGCGCTGCCGCCGGGTTGGTCTCAGGTGAAAACCTACTTCGCCGTGACGCTGATCCTATCGCTCATCGGCTGGACGTGGTTGGCCCGCCAACTGCGCGGTCAGGTCTTGGCTCTGCGCGAGAGTGATTACGTCATGGCGGCCAAGCTGGCCGGGGCTAGCGACGCGCGCATCATCTTCAAACATTTGATCCCGGCCACATTCGGGCAGATTATCGTGGTGGCGACGCTCTCACTACCGGCCATGATCCTGGCGGAGACGGCCCTGAGCTTCTTAGGTTTAGGGCTGCGACCGCCAACCACCAGTTGGGGCGTTCTGCTCCAGGAGTCGCAAAATCTGCAATCGCTCGCCCTGTACCCCTGGGTCTTCTCACCGGCAGTCGTCATCGTGATCGTCATCCTGGCCTTCAGCTTCTTGGGTGATGGGTTGCGTGATGCCTCCGATCCGTTCACGATTTGAGGGCGGCCATGAATTCTGAATGTGTTCTGGAAATCCGAGACCTCGAGGTGCATTTCCGCACTCTGGACGGCATCGTGCGCGGGATCGACGGCGTGACGCTCGACATTCGGAATGGCGAGACGTTAGGCGTGGTCGGCGAAAGCGGCTGCGGCAAGAGCGTCACCGCGCACAGTGTCATGCGACTGCTGCCCAAGCGTGTCTCGCGCATCAACCAGGGCGAAATCTGGTTTCGGCGGCGCGACGGTCAGGAGCACAATCTGGCCTCGGTCGATCCAGAAGGCGCGCTGATCCGGGAGATTCGCGGCAACGAAATCGCGATGATCTTCCAGGAGCCCATGACCTCGCTTTCGCCGCTGCACACCATCGGCGAGCAGATCATGGAAGCCATTATGCTGCATCAAAACATGGGAAGAAAAGAGGCCGAAGAGCGCGCCATAGAAATGCTGGAGGCGGTCAGTATTGCGAACGCGCGTCAGTTTGTACGTTCCTACCCACACCAGTATTCGGGCGGGATGCGCCAGCGCGCGATGATCGCGATGGCGTTGTCCTGTAATCCGTCCCTGTTGATCGCCGACGAACCCACCACCGCGCTGGACGTGACGATCCAGGCGCAAATCCTGGATTTGATGCGCCGCCTGCAAGGTGAATTTCAATCGGCGATCATGATGATCACACATAACCTGGGCATCATCAACGAAATGGCCGATCGCATCGCCGTGATGTATATGGGCAAAATCGTTGAGGTCGCCGAACGGCGGCGGCTGTTTAAGGTGCCGCTGCACCCCTACACCGTCGGGCTGATCCAATCCGTACCCGAGATGGGCCAGACCGATCATAAACGTCTGCATCCCATCCCCGGTATGATCCCGGATCCGTTCCACGTGCCGCAGGGATGCGCGTTCTTCCCACGATGCCCGGCTCACAAGACAGAAGCTTGCCAGAATCCGGACGGGGTCCCACTGGTTGAAGTGGAACCCGGTCACGCGGTGCGGTGTACGCTTTATACGGGATGACACTCATGATACAGCGTGCAGAACCCTTACTCGAAGTTCGCGACCTGAAAATGCATTTCCCCATCAAACGCGGCGTGCTCAAGCGCGTGGTGGGACACGTCCGGGCGGTTGACGGAGTCAGCCTGACCATCCGGCGCGGCGAAACACTAGGGTTGGTCGGCGAAAGCGGCTGCGGCAAGACGACGCTGGGGCGCTGTGTGGTCCGCGCCTATCGCCCGACGACCGGTCAGATCATCTACCACGACAATGAAGATACAATTATCGACGCCCGAAAACAACGTGTGCATGCACGGCACGCCGGCGATCTGGAAGATGACGGCCAGATCATCGACTTTGCCCAACTGAACAACCGCGATCTCAAAGCCTTTCGGCACGAGATTCAGATGATCTTTCAGGACCCTTATTCCTCGCTCAACCCGCGCATGACGGTGCTGGACATCGTCAGCGAGCCGTTGGTGATTCACAACCGCAAAAAAGGCAAAGAGCTCAAAGCCGAAGTGGGCGATCTGCTGCGCTGGGTCGGACTGCGCCCGGAGCACATGAACCGTTATCCCAATGCCTTCAGCGGCGGGCAGCGCCAGCGCATTGGGATCGCGCGCGCGTTGGCCCTGCGCCCCAAGCTGATCGTCTGTGATGAGCCGGTTTCGGCGCTGGATGTGTCCGTACAGGCCCAGGTCGTCAATCTGCTGCAGGATTTGCAGGGCGAGTTTGGGCTGACTTATTTGTTTATCGCGCACGATCTATCGGTGGTACAGCATATCAGCGATCGCGTGGCGGTCATGTATCTGGGCAAAATAGTCGAGCTGGCCCGCTCTGATGAGCTGTACATTAAACCAATGCACCCCTACACTGAAGCCCTGCTCTCGGCGGTACCGTCGACCAACCCCGACATCAGCCGTGAGCGGATCATCCTGACAGGCAATGTACCCAACCCGGCAAACCCGCCGACCGGGTGTGCGTTTCACCCGCGCTGCCGCTACGCACAGGACCTCTGCAAGCAAGAGGCCCCGCCCTGGCGCGAGTTTGACAACGGACACGGTGTAGCCTGTCATTTCGCCGATAAACTAACCCTAGCTGGAGTGAATTAACGGTGACTCGTCCATCAAAAGCTCAGATCAAACAATGGCTGGCCACACCTGCTCCGCTGACTGATTTGCGCGAGCAGATTCGGCAGTCGCCTACAGCCCCGATCATGTTGGAGGCAATGCGTAAGACCGTGCCGGATGTGCGCACGGTGCCCAGTCTGACGTACACGCTCTACCGTGAATTCGAGCGTACGGGATCGCGTCCCGCCTATCAGGTTGTCTATTTCCAGAAGCGCGCCCGTTTGACGCGGGCCGTGCTCGAGCTGATGATGGGTGACGAGACGATGCGCGACGCCGTGCACGATCTCGCCTGGAGCATCTGCGAGGAAACGTCCTGGCTGCTGCCCGCGCACGAGGAACAAGGGCCGGATTATTGGAATCTCACCCCGGCGTACGTGCGGACTGAGCCGTTCGGCGCGCACACCATGCTTACCCGCGAGCCGGACTCGATCGATCTGTTCTGCGCGGAAACGGGCGCGATCCTGGCTGAAGCCATGCACCTTGTCGGCGATCAGCTCGCGCCGGAAGTCCGGCAGCGCGTCCGGCAGGAAGTCCAGCGCCATATCTTCAAGCCCTATCTCGCCTACGCCCGCGATCACTGGTGGTTCAAAGGCGCGCTCAACTGGAACGCCGTATGCAACGGGTCGATCGGGTTGGCATTCTTGCGCCTGGAAAACGATCTCGAAACGCTGGCTGAAGCGTTGGCGCTGGTATTGGAGGGCTTCGAGGCGTACATCGCGACCGGCTTTGAGGCTGACGGCGGCTCGATCGAAGGGATCGGCTATTGGAATTACGGCCTGATGTACTACGTGGTTGTGGCGGAACTGCTGCGCGAGCTATCCGGCGGCAAGCTTGACCTGTTGGCGCAGCCGCACCTTCGCGACATCGCCGCTTACCCGCCCGGCATGTCGATGGTAGCGCCCGAACGCTTCATCAATTTCGGGGATGCCCTTGAATGCCAGCCGATCTCAGTCGGGGTTGCCAACCGGCTGGCCGAACGCACGGGCGAAGACCGGCTGCGCGCCCTGTTCACCCAGCCGGACGCCCTCAAGTTCTACGATATCGCCAAACTGCCCGTCACCTTCCGGCAGGTGGCCTGGTGGGACGCCACCCAGCCCGTTCCCGAACTCGAGCAGCGCGATTACTACCTACCCGACAGCGGTGTGGTCAAGTTCACCGGCCAGACGGCAGATGGCAAACCCGTGATTCTGGCCGCTAAAGCCGGGCACAACGATGGCCATCACAGCCACACGGACGTGGCCACCTTCATTCTCGCCATCAACGGCGACAGCCTGATTCCCGACTCCGGGCGCGGGCATTACAGCCGAGAATATTTCCGCCAGCAGCGCTACGAAAACGTGTTCAACAACTCGTATACCCACAACGTCCCGCGCATCGGCGGCGCGCTGCAAGCGCCGGGTCCGGAGTTCGGCGGACACCAGCAGTTTCACGGCACGATCGTAGAGCATGGCCAGCGCGATGGCGTTAAATTCGCGGTGATCGATTTCCAGCACGCGTACGATCTCCCCTCGCTGACCCACGCGCGCCGCACGTTGGAACTGGATGCCGCCACCGGCACAGTGACGCTGCGCGACGACTTCGCCTTCGACGGCGATCCGCTGGCGGTTGAAGAAGCCTTCGTGACGTGGCTGCCCGTCAGCGTCGACGCGGGCCGGGCGCACATCACTGGCCCGCACGCTGCGTTGGATCTGGCGATTGTCGAGCCAAAAGGGGCGGTATTTGCGGTAGAATTACTGGAAGCAGACTGCCGCGCCAATGACTTTGAAGAGACGCTTTCCCGGCTGTCGGTCACGCTGCCGGAAGGGGCCACTCACTTCCTGCTGCGCCTGACGCCCGCCTGAGTTTGGCCCGGCGCTGCATGGAAGCTCTGCGTCTGTAATGCGCATACTGTGTAAGGACATCTTTCGATGATTGGTCAAACCTGGCCTTCTGAATGCCGCAGCTTTAAGGACGAAAAAACCGGGCGGACGATCACACAGTTGACGACGTCCGGTAACAACGTCCACCTGTATTTCACCGAAAATTCGTTCGACCAGCACAAAAACGAAATCATTTTCGCGTCCGATCGCGCCTCCGGCCAGGATCGCGCTCCGCACGAAGACCCGGATTACAACCTGTTTCGGATGAACCTGGACACCGGTGTGATCGAACAGATTACCGACGATCCAATGCGCTCCGCCCACGCGGCCACCAAGACGCCCGACAGCCAGCTTGTCGCGTATACGACCGCCAAAGAGGTCAAGATCCTGGACACGTGCACCGGCAACACGACGACGATCTTCGAAGAGACCGATGCGTTCCAGATCAGCAGCGTCCCGTCGATCGCTGCCAACCGGCGTTATGTGGCGTTCTGCCGCAACGAAGTCAACGACTCCCCGATCCACTACCAGGGGGCGAACTACGCCGGGTTCAAAGAGCGCTATTACGAGATCAAAGATGGGCGCATCACCGTCGCGTACATTGACGGATCGGGCTGGCATGACGTCTTCCGCGATACGCATCAGCTTGGGCACTTCCAGTTCTCGCCCGACGATCCGACCTTTGGGACGTTCTGCCACGAGGGGCCCTGGAACCTCGTGACGCAGCGCATCTGGTACCTGGACTTCATCGCGCGCGAAGCCAAGCCGTGCTTCCGCCAGACAGAGCAGGATTCGATCGGACACGAGTTCTGGACGCAGGACGGCTATATCTTCTTTGATGATCGGGGACCGGGTCACGACGGTACGATCACGTCCGATCGCACGCAGGCCGTGGTGCATGACGTCGCCGTCAACCAGAACACGCTGATCCCCTTTGTGGGTCTGATGGATCGCAAAGGCAATCTGATCAAGCGCATCGACATGCCGTTTTACTGCAATCACTATCACGCCAACCCCGATAACACCGTGCTGGTGGGCGATGATGTCGACGATCTCGTCCTGATCGATATCGCGCAGGCCCCGGCCACGCTGCAAGTGCTCGCGAATCACAAAACCTCGTGGCACACGCAGAGCAGCCACTGTCATCCTACCTGGAGTTGGGACGGCAGCCGCGTTCTGTACGCATCCGATCACGGCGGGCGCGTCCAACTTTACCTGATAGAACTGTAACTGCTGAGGAGGGAAAACAGCATCATGGAAATGCGTTATCCGTTAAGCCCAGAGAACGTCAAGCACTTATCCACTGAAGAACTACGGCGCGAATTCCTGATTGAAACGCTGTTCGTGCCGGGCCAGATCATGATGGTGTACAGCCATATCGACCGCATCATCACGGGTGGTGCGTGCCCGGTCGATCAGGCGATCACCTTAAGCGCCGATCCGAAAGAACTGGGGGCCGACTTCTTCCTCCAGCGGCGCGAAATGGGCGTGGTCAATGTGGGCGGCCCCGGCACAGTCACTGCGGACGGGAGCGCGTATACAATGGAGAAACTGGACGGCCTGTATATTGGCATGGGGACGCAAAATGTCCAGTTCGCGAGCGCTGATCCGGCCCAGCCGGCGCACTTCTATTTCAGCAGCACGCCCGCCCATCAAGCCTACCCAACCGCCCACATTCCAATCAGCACGGCGGCGCCGACCCATCTGGGCGCGCTCAGCAATTCCAATGAGCGCACGATCTACAAGTACATCCACCCGGACGGCGTCAAGAGCTGCCAGCTCGTGATGGGCGTCACCATCCTGGATCCCAACAATATGTGGAACACCATGCCAGCCCACACCCACGCGCGCCGCATGGAAGTCTATTTCTATTTCGACGTGGCGGACAACAACGTTGTCTTCCATTTGATGGGCCAGCCGGATGAAACGCGCCATCTCGTCATTCGCAATGAGCAGGCCGCTATCTCGCCTAGCTGGTCGATCCATTCCGGCATGGGCACCGGCAATTACACGTTCATCTGGTCGATGGCTGGCGAAAACCAGACCTTCAGCGACATGGACGCGGTATCGATGGCGGAGTTGAAATAATCATGGGGATTCTTGACTCGTTCCGCCTGGATGGCAAAGTCGCCCTGGTGACGGGAGCCAGTCAGGGTCTGGGCCAGGCGATGGCTATCGGGCTGGCCGAAGCCGGAGCCGACATCGCCGGGCTGGACCGCACACCGGATTGCGGCGAAACATGTGCCGCCGTCGAAGCTCTGGGCCGCCGCTTTCTGAATCTTGAGCGCGACTTCCTCGCGACGTCGGTTGCGGATCTATCCGACACGGTCGATCAGGTCGTCAGCGCACTGGGACGGCTGGACATCCTGGTGAATAACGCGGGCACCATCCGGCGCGGCGCGGCTTTGGAGTTCAGCGAAAAAGACTGGGACGACGTGCTCGACGTCAACCTGAAGGCGCTGTTTTTCCTGTCGCAAGCAGCAGCGAAGGCGATGATCGCCAGCGGCAGCGGCGGCAAGATCATCAATGTGGCGTCGATGTTGTCGTTTCAGGGCGGGATTCGTGTCCCGTCCTACACCGCCGCCAAGAGCGCCGTCGCTGGGATCACCCGCGCCCTCGCCAATGAGTGGGCCGCGCAGCACGTCAACGTCAACGCGATCGCGCCCGGTTATATGGCCACCGCCAACACCGCCCCACTGCGCGCCGATCCGGAGCGGAGCGAAGCGATTATGGACCGCATCCCGGCAGCGCGTTGGGGCA
This sequence comes from uncultured Chloroflexia bacterium, assembly GCA_963826505.1. GTDB lineage: Bacteria > Chloroflexota > Anaerolineae > Aggregatilineales > Aggregatilineaceae > CAWGXG01. The sequence goes on along the minus strand of CAWGXG010000006.1, from coordinate 88,020 downwards.
CGCCGGAAGACCTGAAAGGGATTGTCGTATTCCTGGCGTCGCCCGCTTCAGACTACATGCACGGCGCGATCGTCCCGGTGGATGGCGCGTGGCTGGCGCGTTAGTGCGCCGCTCGGAATGAAAGGAAACCTATGCCCGCAGTGAAACGTTCGGAGGTCACGCCGGAGCCAATCGCCCCGGGGCGCGCGCGCTACCTGGCGCATACGGCCAACCTAATGGTGGTCGTCATCGATTTTGAAGATGGTCCCGCCGCCGCACCCGATCCGCCGCATGCACACCCGCACGAACAGGTAACCTACGTGGCGGAAGGCGAAGTAATCTTCTTTATCGACGGCGCACCGCACCATCTGAGTCCCGGCGATCTGATCACAGTGCCGCCCAACGCACCCCACACCATCCAGTTGCTGAGCAGCAAAGTGCGGTTGGTGGATACCTTCAACCCCATCCGCGAGGATTTTTTGAAATAGGGGGGCGGCTTCGTTCGCAGGCTGAAAATTACGGCGCAGAGTCGAGGGAAACCGCACTCTGCGCCGTTTGTTTTGGGCAGATCAACGTCGCACAGCGTGCGCGTACCAGAAGTATTCCCCGGTGGTGTGGAACGTCGCGTCGAATCCGGCGTCAGACAGCGCCACCGTAAGCTGGTCCGGCGCATAAAACACTTTGAAGATGCGGAAGGCCTGACCATCGTTCAGCTTGCGCGTGTGGGTAATGGTGGTTTCCGGCTGATAGGCCGCGTGATCGCGCGCGCTCGACGTGGGGCTGGGCAGCGAATCGATGATAAACAGTTCGCCGCCAGGGCGCGTGGCCGCCGCGACCTTACCCAAGAAACCGCCGAACAGATCGGGCGGCACATGGGACAACCAGAACGCGAAAAACACGAGATCATAGGTGCGGTCCGGCTCCCACTGGAACACGTCCGCCTGGATGTAGCGCACATCTGCCCGCCCGATTTTGGCCTGGTTGATCGCCAGCATTTCGGGCGACGCATCCAGCGCGGTGATCTGCGCATCGGGGCGCTGCGCCAGCTCTGAGGTCCACAGCCCTGTACCGCAGGCCATCTCAAGAAAATGTGCCTCGCCATCGATATGCGAAAGCATCTCGCGTACCACGCTCTGCAATTTGCCAGTTTCTCCGAACCAGCGGCGATTGAGTTCCTCGCCGCGATCGTAACGCCCCTGGCGGTAGAACCACTCGTCATATTCCGCAGCGCGAGCACGATAGTAGGCCTTTTGCTCGTCAAGAATTAGATTGGTCATTGGCGATTCCTCGCGCTTCAGGCGCGCTTGCGATACGCGTCCAGGATGCGATCAAGACGTTCGTCATCTTCTGCCGAGATGATCATCCGCTCCGGATCAGCCTGGAACCCGGCCAACGTGCGGCGGATGCCTGCATAAAACGGAATGCTCGCCACGTAATCGGGCACGAACTGCTTGATCTTGCTGTTGTCGAATATCACGCTCCACATCTTGTCACCTAACAAACCGGGGCCGGTGTGGGCATCGACCTGGGCGATGAAGTCGGAGGGGATGTGGACGATATTCGGCTTGACACCCAACGCGTCCCCGATTTGCTCGTAGATCTGGTTCCAGGTCAGCAGATAATCGGACGTGATGTGGAAGGCGTGTCCGATCGCGTGCGGATTGGCCAGCAGTCCGACGAATCCCTTGGCGAAATCTTCGGAATGCGTCAGCGTCCACAGCGACGAGCCGTCGCCATGCACGATCACCGGCTTGCCTTCGAGGATGCGGTGGGGAATGATGTAGCTGGCCCAGTTGCCCACCGCCACCGGGATAGTGCGATCGTAGGTGTGGGACGGGCGCACCACCGTCGCGGGGAAGCCTTCCTCGCGGTAAGCGCGCAGCAGGCGTTCTTCGCACGCGATCTTATCGCGCGAGTATTGCCAGAACGGATTCGACAGCGGCGTCGATTCGGTGATGACCGGATAAGTCAGCGGTTTCTGATAGACAGACGCCGAGCTGATGAAAATGTACTGGCCGCAGTGCCCGCGAAACAGGTCCAGGTCGCGCTCGATATCGCGCTCGACGAACGCGATCCAGTTCACGACCGCGTCGAAATAGCGTCCGGCCAGGGCCGCCCGCACCTGCTCCGGCTGGGTGATGTCCGCGGTGATCGTCTCCGCGCCAGCTATGGTGACGTCGCGCTGGCCCCGGTTGAGCAGCGTCAACGAGAAACCGCGCGCGATCGCCAGCTTGCTGACCGATACGCTGATATTGCCTGTACCGCCGATAAACAGCACTTTCATGAGAACCATCTCCTAACCCGCTGGCTTTACGACGCCAATCGTCAGAATGATATTGCCATACAGCCGCTGCTCGCCCGTCGCAATGACCAGCGCCACGTCCGACCCGCACGCGGCAGCATAAAACTCTTTGGGGGCGAGTGTCGTCAGCGGCACATCGCCCAACAGCACACCAAAGTCGGCGTGAATGTCCGGCGCTGAGCCATCGGCCGTCATGGGAACTTCGGCAGCTTCGACCGGGATAACGCTGAGCAGCGCGCGCACAACATCCGTCGCGCTTACGATGCCCGGCGAGAGATTGAGATAGACGCGCGGGGCGTCGGGGTTAGCCAGAGTCGAATACGGGTAATTGCCATCTGCAATGAATATTTTCCCCGTGTGTCCGGAAGTCGCCAGCGCGCGCAGGATTTCCGGGTGGGTAAGCTGTGAGCGAAGCATCGAACTGTCCTTTCCAAAAACGCCCAGAATAAAAATTTCATAGAGGGAAATCGGCCAGATCGTCGAGATAGGGCAGCGCGGCAATCGCCCCGCGCCGGGTCACGGTGATCGCGCCTGCCTGGCAGGCCCGCCGCATCAAGCGGGTGAGATCCGCCGCGTTCAGTGGCAGTCGCAGCCCGGCCAGCACCACGGACATAAAGGCATCGCCCGCCCCGGTCCCATCGATCACGTTTTCGACCGGTGCCACAGACTGCGCCGCAATGGCTCCATCAAAGCGATACAGGCAGCCGTCTTTGCTCAAGGTGACGATCACCAGCGGCGCGGGCACGTCCAATCGATCAAGCCCGGCGCGCGGATCGGTGCAACCTGTGAACAGTTCCAGCTCCTCAGCGCTTAATTTGAGGATGTCCACCTGGGATACCGGCTCTTCGGTGACCGCCCGTCCTTTGACATGGTCGGACCACACCGCCGGTCGCCAGTTGACGTCATAGGAACACCACACGCCATGTGCTTTCGCGATGTGCAGGGCTTCCAGCGTAGCCGAACGCGAGGGTTCACGGGCCAATGACACCGAGCTAAAGTGGAAAAAGCGGGCGTTGGCGATCAGATCGTGATCCAGATCGCCGGGTTGGAGGTTGGTGGACGCGCCCATGAAGATGGCGAAATGGGGATCGCCCGCGTCCGACAGCGAGACAAGCGACATGGTCGTCATCAGGTCGGGATCGTCCAACAGGTTCGAAGTCAAGACTCCTTCAGAATCGAGCAGGTTGCGCATACCGCGCCCGAAATCATCGCGTCCCACACGGCCTACCAGCGCCGACGATCGCCCCAAGCGCCGCACGCCGATGGCGACGTTAGCCGGAGCGCCGCCGGGTTTCGGCTCAAAACTGGGAGCATCGAACAGCGTAACGTTTTTTTGCGTGGCGATCATGTCAATCAGGGCTTCGCCCAACACCACGACGTCAACCATATTCCCCTCCTGCGAAAGTTAATAGGCTCACCACAGCGGACGCGCGACTCAGCCGGGTCAGTCGGCCGGTCGCCAGCGGTGTCCCTCGTCCACCATCGCCAGGAAATTACGCGTCGGGATGTAATTGGCGACGCTGTTACCCGTCCCCAGGACGTATCCCCCGCCCGGCATGCAGGCATCGAGGATAGTACGCACGCGGGCGCGGACCTGTTCTTCGGACGCACGGCACAGGAAATCCATGTCCACCCCGCCGACGACTCCCACGCGATTGCCGTACTCGGCTTTGAAGTCCTCGACAGGCATAATCACGTCTTCAAACGAGTGCTTGGCGTCGATCTGCACATCGTCGATCAGATCGTCCATAATAAGCGCCAGATTGCCACAGTTGTGCAATACATAGACTTTATCGCGGGCGTGAGTCATGGCGGCCAACTGCTTGTGGTAGGGGAAGATGTACTTACGCAGGTGCTTGGGGGCGAACATGGTCGAGGTCTTGAAGCCCATATCATCGCCCACCAGCAGCCCGGCCACGCGATCCATATCCAACACCGCCTCAGCCACAGGGATGTAAATGCTAGCGATGCGCTCGACCATCGCGTCGACGAGGTCTGGCTCGTCATAAAGCGCCATTGCCAGCCCCTGAAAACCCATCATCCACATGATCGGCTCCAGCATGCCATACGGGCTGATGAGCAGCTCCATCCCGTCCGGCAGGATGCGCGCCGCGTGCTCGATATGCGAGAAATCGGCATCGCGCCAGGTGGGCCAGGGATAGCGCTCGAATTCTTCCCAACTGGTGATGATGCCTTCTTCGCTCTGCCAATCGCGTTTTCCGCGCTTCAACTCGGCCGTATCTTCAGCCGAAACGCGCGCCTTTTTGAGGCTCAGACCGCAGCGCAACCGAACCGCGTCAAAGCCCAGATCGGTCCAGAAGCGCACCAGGTGTTCGGTCTGCGTCTTCGTGTCCATCTTCGAGAACGCGGTCGGATCGCTGAGTCCCAACACAGTGGCGACCACTTCATCGTCCGCTTTGAGTTCCAGGAACGGAACGCGTTCTAACTCGCCCTGACGCAGCAGGGCACGCCGCAGCAAATCAAAATCGGGTTGTCGTGTCATCGAAACTCTACCTTCATAAAAAGCATTCTGAAAAAACCTGTGCGAATAGCAGTGCGTATTATATGCCGGAGCAGCCCAGGACGCCGCATAAGAGTACCGGTGTCTTCACAAGCAACACTCCGTTCAGCGCATGTGCCGAGCGGAGTGTCTCAAGCGTTGATCGGGCAATACAACAACGGGTGGCCGCTAAACCTGCACAGCCGCGTTGAATTCGGCAATCGCGCGCTGCGAAAACTCATGCTCGCCCATCGCCAGGATCAGATCAAGCGGCAACGTGACGTGGTGCGCCCCGGCCAACAGAGTCTGGACAACCTCGTCCACCGATTTCAGGCTGGCAGCCACCACCCTCGTCTGCGTGCCGTCGACCACCCGGACGATATCGCGCACTACGGCCGTCCCGTCCCCCAACTGGCGAGTCAGGCGGTTGACATAGGGCGCGACGTAACTGGCGTGAATTTGCGCTGCGATGTACGCCTGTGCCGGACTCGCGACCGCGGTAATCGTGCAGTCGATCCCCGCCGCGATGAGCTTGGCAGCCATCGCCATATCCTGTGTAGTGGCGGGAATCTTGATCACGACTTTGTCTGGGCGGATTTCGTGCGCTTCCCACGCCTGGTCGATACGAGCTTCGACGGTAGGCGCGGTTACCTGATAGAACACGTGCCCATCGAAGATTTCGAGCAGTTCTCTCAACACCTCCAACCCAGGCCGACCGGTCTTGGCGATCAGCGTGGGATTGGTGGTCACCGCGCCGACAAAGCCCAATTCTTTGGCCCGGCGCGCATCGTCAACATTAGCAGAATCCAGGTAAACAGCCATATCCTCTCTTGGTCCTATTCACAGCATAACCATTGAGCGCACGTTATCCTTTGATCGCACCAGCGACCAACCCGCGCGTGATGAAGCGTTCCAGCAGCAGCCCCACGATGATCACCGGGACGACCGCCGTCAGCGCCAACGCAGAAATATACCACCATTCCACGCCGCGCTGGGTGTTCTGGCCCGCGATGTAAACTGGCATGGTGATCGCGTTGAAATTGGTCAGCATCAGCGCGTACAGATATTCGTTCCACGAGAACACGAACGAGAAGATCGACACCGAGGCCAACCCTGGCGCGCTCAACGGCAGCACAATCCGGACAAAGGCCGTCCAGCGCGACGCCCCGTCCACGCGGGCGCTTTCTTCCAAATCGACCGGCAGGCCATTGAAGAAATCGCGCATGATCCACACCGCGAACGGGATGTTGAACATGGTGTATGCGATGATCAGGCCGATATGGGTATCGATCAAACCGATATCGGCGTAAAGTATCAAGAACGGCACCACAAACAAGGCCGGAGGCAAGAACCTTTGGGAGATCACCCAAAAGGCGATGTTATCGTTGCCCCAGTTCAAGCCCTTCCAGTGATACTTAAAGCGCGACAGGCCATAGCCCGCCATAGCTCCCACGAAAACCGCCAACGCTGTGCTGCCGGAGGCAGCGATGAGGCTGTTCTTGAAGTGGCGCCAGGTGACCTCGCGTCGCACGTTGAGTAGATAGTCCCAATGTTCGGTCGTCGGTTGAAAATCATAATAGGGGATGTAGTGCGGCAGCCGGATCACGTCAAGCTGACGCTTAAAGGAGGTCGTCGCCAGCCAGTAAAACGGGAACAGCACGATAAATGACCAAAAGATCACGACCAAGTAAATGAGTACGGATTGTCCGATCGATCGCCTTTTCATGTTGGCCCCTCCCTAAAACAGACCGCGCGGGGTGACGCGCCGCGCCAGGCCCAAGAAGACGGTCGCGAAAAGGATGACCAGAATGAGCAGCACAAACGAGATTGACGCCGCATAGCCGTAGTTGCCAAAAGTGAGTGCCGTCTTGTAAATGTACATCGTCAGCGATTCTGTCGCTGAGCCCGGTCCTCCTCCTGTCGTCACGACAATAACATCGATGATCTTGAAGATCTCCAACCCACGAATCAGCACGACCGTAGCCGAGAGCGGCATCAGCAGCGGGAAGGTAATCCTGCCGAAAATCTGGAGCGTCGTCGCGCCATCCACGCGAGCCGCTTCGTAAATGTCGTCAGGAATAGCCTGCATCCCGGCCAACAGGATCAGCGTCACAAAGGGAATCCACTGCCAGCTATCCATCAGCACGATCGTCGCGCGCGCCCAGGGACCTTTGGTCAGCCAGGGGATCGTCAGATCGGCATGGGAGCCAATGAGCGGCACGCTGGGCCACCATTTAGCGATGTGGCGCATCAGGTCGGCAATCGGCGAACGATAGGAGTCGAACATCATGCGCCCGGCGTAAGCCACAACGACGGGCATGGTCATCATTGGCATCAGGAAAATGACGCGGACCACTCCTCGTCCAAAGAAGCGCTGGTTCAGGACAACGGCCAGCCCCAGTCCGAAGATGTATTGGACGATGACCCCGATCACCACGTAATAAAGGGTATTCCTGGCCGCCAGATGCAGACGCTCATCGTGCAGGAGCCGGTCATAGTTGCGGGATGTTACGCTGAAATTCTGTCCCAGGAAGCCACCGCCGGACGATCCCGCCGCTTCAGCCACCCGTTCTGTGGTCGATCCGCCGCGCATGACATCAGTAAAACTAATTCCTAGCGACCAAAAAAGCGGAAAAATGGACAGCAGCAGCAACAGAATGACAGCAGGAGCCAGAAACACACGGCCCATGATCCGGTCTTCGCGCGTTCCTGACGAAATTTCGGCGACTGCCCCTGGCTCTGATTGTGGTTGTCGTGGTTCCAAAGCGATTTCTCCTAGGGCTAATGGAAGCGAACCGCCTAATTAACATAATAAGCTCAAAGCGCTACATCGTAAACTCATGGATGCAGCGCTTTGATAGCTATCGAAACGTTATCGAAACGTTACAGTCTCACCCCTGGGCCAGATTAGCCCATGTAGCCGACTGACTTCCGGTACTGGTCGAGCTGGGCGTCACGCCCAAGGCGATCAGTGATCTCATCCCACGCTTTGGCGGCATTGTCCAGGGCTTCCTGAGCGCTAATTTCGCCCGCAAGAGCGCGGGAGATCTCAGCATCCAGTGCCTGATCGTATTCCGGATTGCCAGTGATACGCAGGTCAAGCACTGCGTTCGGATCGTTGATGGTGGCCAGGATGGCATCCAGATAGTCCGTGGCGCTGGCCTCGTCGAAGCCGGCGTCGATCCAGGGCTGGACATCGTTAAGCTGGCTGTAGCGCGCCGGGTTGATGCCGGTGCCGCCGGTCACGGCCAGGACTTTGACCAGTTCGGGGCGCGCCATGAAGGCGGCGAAGTCCAACGCGGCTTCCTTGACATCACTGTCTGCTGCCACGCCGATGATCCAACCACCAAAGGCGATGAACGGAGCCTTATTGACGCCGCTCTCAGGGGTCACCCACTGACCCTGCTCGTAGTCCCAATACTCGGACCCACCGGGCAGCGTGGCGAAGCCTACCAGATCCTTGACTACCGAGACGTTGGTGTCGATCGAGATGGTGCCGACATCGCCCCAGTCGATATTCAAGACGGACAGGCCAGCCGGGAAGTAGTTACGCGTATCAGACACGTCCCAGTTGATCATTTCGGGCGGGCCATAGCTGGTGCTCTTGATGTAGTCTTCGAGCGCGCGGACCCAACCGGGATTATTGACCTGCGGGGTCATGTCTTCGCAGCTGAAGAAGAAGCAGGGATTGCCCGGGATCTTGCCATAGCCGGCAGCGTGGGAGAAATAGACCCAATAGGCCTGGCTATTGCGTTTCTGAGCTTCCATCGTGCCGTAAATGGGGGCCTTCATGCCCGCCGTGTCGACTTCCTTGCCATTGAAGAACTCGGCGATGTCGTAGTACTGATCCCACGACTGCGGCTCAGCGAGCGGATAACCATACTGCGCCTCGAAATCGGCCGCGTACTCACCACCGTCGACCAGGTCCTTGCGGTAATACAGCATGTGCGAGTCGCCGTCGTAGGGGAGTGCATAGATCGTATCGCCCCAGGCGATAATGCGGTCGCGATACAGCGGGATCACATCTTGCAGATCGACTTTGTCGAGAATGGCCTGCGGCATGGGTTCCAGATAGCCAGCGGGCATGTAGTCACCCGACCAGTCCGCAGGGAAAATCAACATGTCATAAGCGCCAGACCCAGTAGCGAAGGCCGTGATGGTCTTTTCGAACAGGTCACCAAACGCGAACTGTTGCAGCTCGACCGTACCTCCGGTCATGGCTTCCCACTCGGGGGCATAGTCTTCGACTGGGCCACCGATGGAACGGCCTTCCTGCGTTACTACCACAACTTTCATACCCTTGAAGGGCTTGTCATCCTGAGCTTGGGTAGCGGGAACAATCCCAATGACCAGGACGGCGATGATCAACAGCGAAATCAACTTTTTGTTCATTATCCTTTTGATCTCCCTAAGCCTGAATATGGTTGAGATTTAGGCAAACAGACGGATTAACGCGGGGCCCTCCTTTCTATGAGACACACGAATAGGTGATTTGACCTGTCTTCAAAACTGAACGGAGCATGTTACAAACATGGGATTTCGGGCGCTGCGCACCACCCGGCGCACGGTTTACATGTTACGCTCGGATACCGCACTTGCCCCAAAACCCATCCGGGTATGTCGCATTTTACTATTACACCTATTTTACGACGGTTCCGTTGGACGCGAAATCACGCCGCTGCCAGGGTGAATATCGCCATATTCCAGGGCACTCGAATCGCTGAATTTCAGATCACGCATGCGGACCAAATCGACTTCAAACCGGGTCCGATCCCCACGATGCAGCGCATGCTAATATTCGACCGCTGTCCCGTCACTCAAATAGCTCCCGCTGTCCAGCAAAATCAGAGGTGCTCCACGCTGCACTTACAGAGTCGTACCTCGTACTCGTTGGCGGGCGCGGCCTCGATCGACCGGTGTCCTCGCGCGATAACGATGCCTTGCGACTGTTCAAGAAACGAGTACAGCGATTGTTCCGAAAGATCTGCCTCTAGCAACGTCAGACAGAGCGCGTGAGGGATGTAAGTCGTTACCAGTTGGATCGGCAGATCTTGAACAAGCCGCAAACGTTCGATCACCATCACCGGCGTACCGAGTGCGGTTTCTAGATAACCGGTCTTTCGGACTGGTGGGCACGCTGTCCTGCCGAAGCACATGGGCGACCGGCGTATAGCCTTGTTCGACCATGTCCTGGTAGAAGCCAGTCAATTTTGAACGAGCCGTTCCCGGATTTTCGGCAGGGCGACGAAAGCCCCTTTGCCCTTTTTGCGCGTCACGAACCCTTCGTTGACCAGATCGTTCAGCGCCTGGCGGATCACCGTCCGGCTGACCGAAAACATCCGGCACTACTCAGTCTCACTAAGGAGCTGATCGCCGGACTGCCATTCCGCATCCTGAATATGGGCCTGAATCGTATCTCGTACCTGGACGTAATAAGGAATGGCGCTGGTAAGATTGACAGTGTATTTCACACTGTCACCCTGTCATCTTGTCATTACAGGCTTTTGATTGTATTATAAGCTCAAAATTGGTTTCGTGCAACCTGGTTTTGAGCTTGATCTCTCTCGATTCCGGGCGAGATTCGTGCTTTTTCTGTGTGCGTTGGGGACCGTTGTCTGGCACCAGGAACCATCCCACCCAACCGGGGAAAACCTCATGCATCATCATCCTACCGTGTCTTGGCCTTCCCCTGCGGTCCCGGATCGAGGCTGATCGTGTTTAGAGGTCGGTCACCCGTCTACCGTCGCGGTGCTGCGCGTGGTTGGACGCGCGAGAGCACGACAGGAGAGAACCCCATGGCTTTTCGAGTGCTCGTGACAGCGCGCTCGTTCTGCAATGACGAAGGACCGCATCATGAGTATTTGCGGCATCACGACTGCGCCGTGACACTCCACCCGCCCAAAAATCCGATGAACGCCGCCGAACTCGGCGAGCTGATCGCCGGGTACGACGGCGTGATCCTGGGTCTGGATCACTGCGACGCCTCCGTATTGGAACGTGCCGATCGCCTGCGCGTCATTTCGCGCTATGGGACAGGCGTCGACCGGGTGGACATCGACGCGGCCACTCAACGCGGCATCGCCGTGACCAGCACGCCGGGCGTCAACCGCATCGCCGTGGCCGAACTGGCGATTGGCCTGATCTTCAGCCTGGCGCGCAACATTCCCCAGGCGGTGATCAACACGCGCAATGCCGTTTGGGAACGCGCGCGCGGCTGGGAGCTGCACGGTAAGACGCTGGGTTTGATTGGCTTCGGTGCGATTGGGCGCGAAGTTGCTTTGCGCGCGGAGGCGCTGGGGATGCGCGTCGAAGTCTACGATCCCTATTCCAAAATCGATCTCCCCGGCGTGCACCAGGTCGATCTGGACAGTCTGCTGCGTGACGCCCATGTCGTATCGCTGCACTGCGCCGTGACGCCCGAAACCGAGCGCCTGATCAACGCCGACCGGATCGCCCGTATGCGGGATGGCGCCTATCTTGTGAACACGGCGCGCGGTGAGCTGGTCGACGAGGACGACCTCTACGCGGCGCTGACGTCCGGCAAGCTGGCGGGCGCGGCTGCCGATGTTTTTTGGAGCGAACCGCCCGCCGGTAACCCCCTGCTGACGTTGGACAATTTCCTGGCTACGCTGCACATGGGCGGCACCAGCCGCGAGTCGGTGGCACGCATGGCCATGCTATCCGCAGAAAATCTGGTCACCGTGCTGCAAGATAAACCGTGCCAATACGTCCTCAACCCGTCAGCACTTGACATCAGAACGCGGAATGATGGCTGATTACGTGATACCTTTCTCTGTTCGGCCGCTCCACAGAATGGTACGATTCCAACAGTGCAGGAATTAACCCTGCGCTGTAGGGTTGGCCGCGCACAAAAAATGCGCGCGCAGACCCTTTGTTACCGGCGTTAACCATCAGGAGAAAAACCATGCTCGAAGGCAATGTGCGCGGTTTGCAGCATCTTGGGCTACCGGTGACCGACATCACACGGTCGATGGCCTTTTACAGTCGGTTGGGATTCACCATGACCATGACAGCGGAAATATCCGTCGATGACGGGGCGATCCAGGTGGCGATGATGGATCTCAATGGGTTTGTGTTGGAATTGTACGAGCTGGTAGGCGAAGACCTGAGCGAAGTCGGCATGCGCCGCGATGGTCATATCGATCACGTGGCGCTAGATGTGGCCGACATCGACCGGGCGTTTGAGGAAGTTCGTGCCGTCGGGCTGGAGACATTGGAGGCGTCGCCGGTTTTCCTCCCGACCTTCTGGGACAAGGGCGTGAAATATTTCAACGTGCGCGGGCCAGACGGTGAGAAGGTCGAGTTCAACCAGCGCCTTAGTTGAGAGGCAGTCGGCAGCACAACGCCCTGCTGTTGAGAATTCGCGCAGGTGAAATAGGCTTATGAGGGTATCATGAAAAACTATATTCTTGCTCACGACTTGGGCACGACCGGCAACAAAGCGACGCTGTATGACAAAGACGGCGCGCTCGTCGGCAGCGCATTTTATGGATATGGCACCGAATATGCCCATACCGGGTGGGCCGAGCAAAACCCGGAAGACTGGTGGCGCGCGGTATGCGTGTCTACCCAAGACCTACTGCGCCAGTCGGGGATCGGGGCCGACAGCATCGCCGCGATCACCTTCAGCGGGCAGATGATGGGCTGCGTGCCGCTCGACGCCCACGCCAAACCGATCCGCAACGCGATCATTTGGGCGGATCAGCGCGCTGTGGAGCAGGAACGCTGGCTGGGCGAACGCATCGCTCCCGAAGATGTGTATCGCATCACCGGGCACCGCCTCAGCGCGTCCTATTCGCTGTGCAAAATGTTGTGGATACGCGATCACCAGCCGGACATTTTCAAAGCGACCTACAAGTTCGTCCACGCCAAAGACGCGATGGTCGCGCGCCTAACCGGGCGTTTCGTGAGCGAGCCGACCGACGCTTCCGGCATGAACCTGTACGATCTGGAAGCGGGAACGTGGTCGGCGCGCATCATCGAGGCCGCCGGGATCGACCCCGCCCAACTGCCCGAATTGGTCCGCTCGATTGACGTGGTGGGCGGCGTTTTGCCGGAAGTGGCTGCCGAAGTCGGTGTCGCAGCGGGCACGCCGGTCGTGATCGGTGGTGGGGATGGCATGTGTGCGGCGACAGGCGCGGGTGTCGTCAAAGAGGGCGCAGCCTATAACTATATTGGCTCGTCGTCGTGGATTGCCCTGGCGACCAAAAAACCGATCTTCGATCCCGATCTCAAGACCTTCACCTGGGCGCATCTCGTGCCGGGCATGTTCAGCCCGTGCGGCACCATGCAAATGGCAGGCGGCTCGTACCAGTGGACGCGCGATCAGTTATGCCCCCTGGAACAACAGGCTGCCGAGGCATTGGGCGTCAGCCCGTATGAGTTGATGAATCTGGGCGCGGAGAAATCAGCGCCGGGCGCGAACGGGCTGGTCTTCCTGCCCTACCTGCTCGGCGAGCGCAGCCCGCGTTGGAATCCGCGCGCGCGCGGTGCGTTCATTGGGCTGACCATCCGGCATACGCGGGCCGACATGGTACGCGCCGTGTTGGAAGGCGTGACCATGAATCTGCGCGTCATTATGGACGCGTTCACAGCGCAGGGCGCGCGCATCGACGCGATGCGCGTCATCGGCGGCGGGGCGCGCTCGCGCTATTGGAATCAGATGATGGCGAATATCTACGGTGTGCCCGTGCATCGCCTCGCGATTTTGGAGGAGGCGACCTCGATGGGAGCGGCGCTGGCCGGTGGGGTCGGCGTGGGGCTGTATCCCGATTTCTCGATGAGCGAAACCATGAACGCGATCGCAGAGACGCGCCAGCCCGACCCGGCAGAGCAAGCCGTTTATGCCCGTGTGTATCCCGTGTTTGAAGCGGCCTATCACGCGCTGCTGCCGGTTTATGACATGATTGCTGAGGCCCAGTTGTGAACTTCCAAACGGTGACCGGACTCGCTCCGGTTGAAGCGGTGAGGCTGGCTGACGGGCACGCCCACGTGTGGATCGATCCCCCAGACGGGGTCGCGCCCGACGTGCGGCTGGATTTGAGCGATTTTCAGGCTATCCAGGCGGAACTGAACGAATTCCGAGACGGCGGCGGCACCACGCTGGTCGACTGCCAGCCCGGCGGCTGCGGGCGCGACGGTAACAAGCTGGTCGCGCTGGCGCGGGCGACCGGGCTGCACATCACCGCGACGACCGGCTTCCACCAGCAAAAGTACTACCCACGCCGAAGCTGGCTGTGGTCGGCCTCGGCGGAAGAAGCCGCCGCGCTGTTCGTAGAAGAACTCACGGTCGGCCTGCGCGAAACCGGCGACGGCGTGCGGGCCGCGACCATCAAAGTGGGCTATGAGGGTGTCATCGACGGGCAAATGCGCGTGTTGATGGAGGCCGCCGCCGAGGCATCGCGCCAGACGCATGCGCTGATCCTGTTCCACACCGAGCGCGGCGAAAACGTCGAGGAGCTGATCCCGTTTTTCACCGATCGCGGCGTGACGGCTGACCGGCTCTACCTGTGCCACGTCGATAAACGTCCGGATGTCGGGCTGCATCGTGAGCTGGCACAGGCCGGGGTGCTGCTGGGTTATGATACGTTCGCCCGCCCCAAATATGATCCCGAACACAGCGCGTGGATGCTGCTCAAGGCGCTGACCGAGCTGGGGTTGGAAAGCCAAATCGCGATCTGCCTGGACCTGGCGATCGCGTCGATGTGGCATCATTACGGCGGGCGGCCCGGGATGTGTTTCTTGCCCGAATTCATCGTGCCGCGCCTTAAAGCGGAAGGTTTCACGCCCGCTACTATCCACCTGCTGACGGCCGACAACATTGCACGCCGTCTCGCATGGTAGGCTGTTGATCGATGCGCGGCGCTTGACGCCGCTGCGTCGAGTATTCGCTCGTGAGCAGAGCTCACGACGTATGAAGGAGAGAGCCGACTGATGGCCCGTTTTGACCGACTTACCGTATTGAATACCGTTTTGGCCGACGGCATGGTGCCGCTGTTCTATCACAAGGATCTGGCTACGGCGCAGCAAGTCGCTGCCGCGCTGGCCAATGGCGGCGGGCATGTGTTGGAATTCACCAATCGCGGCGATTTCGCGATCGAAGTCTTCAGCCCGCTGATCAAGACCTGCGCGCAGCAGTTCCCCGACCTGATCGTAGGTGTCGGCTCCGTTGAGGACGCGCCGACGGCGGCGCTGTTCCTGGCGCACGGCGCCAACTTCATCGTCGGCCCGAACTTTAATGTCGAGGTCGCGCGCCTGTGCAACCGCCGCAAGATCGCCTACGTGCCGGGCTGCGGTACAGTGAACGAAATTGCCACGGCGGAAGAATGGGGCGCGGAAATCGTGAAAGCGTTCCCTGGCGACTCTGTAGGTGGACCGGGCTTCATCAAAGCCGTGCGTGGTCCCCGACCCTGGACGCGTATCATGCCAACCGGCGGCGTCAGCCCGACCGAGGACAATCTGCGCGCGTGGTTCGAAGCAGGCGCGGCGTGCGTGGGCATGGGCAGCAAGATGATCCGCAGTGATTGGGTTAAAGCTGGAGAATTTGCCAAGATTCAGGAGTTGGTCGCGGAATTGCTGGCCATGATCCGCTCGATTCGGGCGAGTCTGTGAAAGGAATGGACTGTGACGGACCTTGCTCCCCTGGTAGAACGCGCCAAGCAAAGCGAGTTGTTCACGGCCCCGCGACTGGAACATGACCTGGCGAACTTTCTGGCCGAAAGCGCTGAGGCGATCAAGGCCCTGGCCGTAGAAGCGGTCACAAGTGGAATTGAGCACGTGTTTTTCGTGGGCGGCGGCGGGTCGTGGTCGAATATGTGGTCGGGCAAATATATGCTCGACCGCTTCACCACGCTGACTTCGGATGTGCTCACCAGTTACGATCTCATCTGGCGCAATCCGCAGCGGCTCAATAGCAAGGCGTGGGTGTTCCTGGCGTCCTATTCGGGCAACACCGAGGACACCGTTGCCGCGCTGCGTCACGCCAAAGCTAAAGGCGCGCGCACAATCGCGATCGCCCGGCGGCGCGACAGCGTGATGGCCAGCGAAGCCGACCGGCTGATCGACTACGATTCGACGGCATTGTACATCATGCCGTTGGCCGCTGTTTACCTGTTCGCGCTGGAAGTCGCGCGGCTGCAAGGCAATTCTGACGCTGCGCCGGTGCTGGACGGGTTGCGGAATCTTGCCGAAAGTCCTGGGCCGCGTCTACCGCGAAAGCGAAGCCCGAGCCGCCGAACTGGCGAAAACGTTTGCTGACTCCGAGCTGTTGTATGTCGTGGCGGCTGGTCCGCTGTATGGATTGGCGTACAAGTTTGCTCTGACGGTTTTCATGGAGAATATCCGCGTGCACGGCTCGGTGATCGAGAGCGCAGAATTCCGGCACGGACCCGCCGAAATGCTCGACCGCCAAGGCGCCGACATCGTGTTTCTGCTGGGGACGGACGAAACGCGCGCGATGACGCAGCGCGTGATCGACCTCGTGCAGACGCGCGATAACGTCCGGACCATCGTGTACGATATGGCCGACTACGGCGACGTACACCCGCTCTTAGCGCCGTTCGTATTTCTGATCCCGCTGCAATGGTTCACGGTCTATTCGGCGCTGCTGGCCGGGATCCATGACCTGGACGAGCGTGTTTTCATGGGGCGCGGCATCCTGGCGAAGGGTCAGGCCACCTGGCCGTAAATCGGAAAAGCAGTTCGCCGCAGAGAAACAGCGAGGCCACGATCCCACTCGGGACGCGGCCTCGTTTTCTGCTCTGCACGGTCTGCGATCCGGTTAGCTGGGACTCACTCGCGGCGGCGCGTATAGCGCGCAATGAAACTGTAAGGCGACGGCAACGAGATCGCGCTGGCGGCATCAAGCGCGGTGACCTCGTCCGGCGACAGTTCCCAACCCACCGCGCCGAGATTTTGGTCAAGCTGTTGGGGCGTGCGCGCGCCAAAAATGGGCGCAGTCACGACAGGTTTGCGCAGCAGCCAGTTCAACGCGACCTGCGACGGCGTCTTGCCGCGCTGGCTGGCAATCTCAACCAGCGTGTCGACGATCGTCCATGTGCGCTCCGTTTCGCGCTGATCGGGTAGATCGTCCCAACGATCGGCACGTCCGACCCGGCTGTCCGGGGGCGGCGGCTGATCGCGCCGGTATTTGCCCGTCAGCCACCCACCTGCCAACGGCGACCACGCGATGACTCCTACGCCCATCTCCTGGCAGACCGGCAGCAGTTCCCATTCCGTACTGCGTACCAGCAGGCTGTATTCCGGCTGGAGACAGTCGAAGCGCGCCCAGCCATGCGCCTCGCTGAGCATAATCGCCCGCATGAGCTGCGATGGCGTGAAGTTCGACGCGCCGATGTAGCGCACTTTCCCCGCCCGGATCAGATCGTCGAAAGCGCGCAGCGTCTCTTCGAGCGGCGTCGAGGCATCCCAGCAGTGTGTTTGATAGAGGTCAAGATAATCTGTTTGCAGACGTCGCAAACTGGCGTCAATCTGGGCGAAAATATGTTTGCGCGTGAGACCAGTATCATTCGGCCCCTCGCCCGCCGGAAAAAACACTTTGGACGCAATCACCAGGCGGGACCGGTCCGGCTGCTGTTTGAGCCAGCGACCCAAAATGATCTCCGACTGTCCTTCGTTGTAGATATTCGACGTATCGAGGAAATTGCCCCCAGCATCGACAAACTGGCTCGCCATGTGGTGCGCGGCGGATTCCTCGGCTCCCCAACCAAAGGTTTGGGTGCCCATACACAGTTCCGAAACCTTGAGGCCAGTACGTCCCATAAAACGGTATTGCATGGTCAAAACTCCTCACTATTGTAGCGTTGAACCTAAATGTCTTAGGTCAAATGCGTGCTCAAACACCTTGCCGCGTGCAAGTCAGCGGTGACAGGCTGAATCTTAATATGACTTGGCAAGGCGCGCCACGCTATGGTCCCGCGTTTCGCGATGATTGGCCTGACCAGTCTGCTAGCTGGGGATAGCTGAAGAAACCGTCGCCCCGATCGTGTTCAAGTCGCCTTCTCAAAAATGCTGTATATTTTGTTTTTGTTCGCACATAATGCAGTACGGTAGCTGGACCACTCCGCTATGCATGGCAATACATGGATTTACCTGATCCCCTATCTGGCGTCATTCGCCCTGTCAGCTACGATTGGCGTGTACGCGTGGCAGCGGCGTTCGGTGACTGGAGCAGTTGCGTTTGCCGTCTATACCTCCATCGAAGCAATTACAACCCTGTTTTACGTGTTTGAAGCCATCAGTAACAGTCTGAACGGGAAGATTTTTTGGGATGACATGCAGTTCATCGGCATGTTTTTTACGCCAGTCGTGTTCAGCGTGTTTGCGTACCAGTACGCCGGCCTCCAATGGCCGCGTGCGCGGCGGATGCTCATTATCATAACAACGGTGGCGACGGTCTGCCTGCTCATCGTGTTTACCGACCATTTCCACCGCCTGATCCGCCCCGAAACCAGGTTGGAACAGGACACTCCGTTTTCCGTCATGACCTATGATTTCACGATCACGTTTATGATGATGGCGGTGGTGACTTACGCTGAAATGTTCGTTGGATTTTATATCCTGATCAGGTTTTTGCGGCAGACCAGTCCCGTATACCGCCGTCAGGCCCTGGTAGTCATATTTGGGCTGGCAATCCCGGTCATAGGCGGTTTTTTGACCCTGGCAGGCGTGAAATTCGGCGCCAACCGCGATACCTTTCCCTACACCATCGCGATCGGCAATCTGGCGGTCGCCTGGGGCCTGTTCCGTTTCCAATTACTCGATCTGGTCCCTGTTGCGCGCGATCGCATCGTAGAGAGCATGACGGATGCCGTCGTCGTGCTAGACGCTCAAACCCGTATGGTCGATCTCAACCCTGCCGCCGCCCAGATTCTTGGGCGTTCGCCCGCTGAAGTGATCGGACTGACAGCCACACAGGTATTTTCTGCCTGGCCGGAAATTGTGGGGCAGTTTGAAGGCGTGGAACAGGCGAACGCAGATGTCACGGCCGACGTACGCGGCGCCACGCGGCATTTCCACCTCAGGCTGTCACGTTTATCCGACCGGCGCGGAAAATCGCTGGGCACCGTGATCGTGGTCCGCGACATCACGGAAGCCAAACAGGCTCAAGAAGAACTGCGCCGCTACCGCGATCAGCTTGAAGACCTCGTCCAACAGCGCACCGAGGAATTGATTAACGCGCGAACCGCCTTCGCGGTCGAGCGGGCACGGTTGGCACAGGATCTGCACGATTCAGTCACGCAGACGATTTTCGCCGCCAATACTATAGCGGAGATGCTGCCCCGCATGTTGGAGCGCGGCCCAGACAAAGCCGCCGAATACATGACCGAGCTGAGTCAACTTACACGCGGGGCGATGGCCGAGATGCGCATCCTGATGATTGAACTGCGCCCCGGCGCGTTGGCGCGTACCGAGCTGGGCGTGTTGATCCAACAGTTGTGTGACGCGGTGGCCGGCAGCACACGCGTCAACGTGGAATTCAACGCGACAGAAAAACTAATCCTGGAGGAAAGCAAACAGATCGCGTTTTACCGGGTGGCCCAGGGAGCGCTGGATAACAGCGCGCGTTACGCGCACGCCTCGTGCATTGAGGTCCGGCTAACCAAACGGGATCGGACGGTCGAGCTGTACGTCCATGACGATGGCCGCGGATTTGATCCGGATGGCACTATGTCCGATGATCAAATCGGTATAAAATCTATGCAAGAACACGCCGACAGAGTTGGCGCCCACCTGACCGTATTCAGTAAGCCCGGTGAAGGAACGTCGATCACCTTAGTTGGAACAGCCTGACCATGACTGGTACCCCAATCCGCGTTCTGCTGGTAGATGATCACATCCGGATTCATCGCGCTATTGGTGCGGCGATCGACGTATGGGACGATCTGGAACTGGTGGGGCACGGGAGCTGTGGCGAAGAGGCTGTCCAGCTCTGCGCTGACCTTCACCCGGACATCATCTTGATGGATGTCATGATGCCGGGCATGGATGGCATTGAAGCGACTGAGATCATCAGCCGGGAATATCCGTCGGTCAAAGTGCTGGCCCTATCGAGCTTTCAGGACGAAGAGAGTGTGCGCGCCATGATGGCGGCGGGCGCGGTCGGCTACCTGCTAAAGAGTTCCTCGATCGACGATCTCGCCCACGCGATCCGGTCGGTGCAGGCAGGGACGGCCGTGTTCTCTACGCAGGTCACCCAAGCGCTGCTGCGCCCTCCCAGCTCCGGTCCCCGGCGGGATTATGGCCTGACCGATCGTGAAACCGAAGTGTTGAAACTGATGATCGACGGCCTGAACAACCGCGAAATTGCAGAAATGTTGTTTGTCAGCCAGTCCACGGCCAAATTCCACGTGAGCAGTATTCTGACCAAACTGGGAGTCGGCACCCGGGTCGAAGCGGTCGCCCTGGCGGTCGAGCATAACCTGGCCAGGTGACCAGGTCCAAAGCCGCAAAAACTCACCACCTCACCAACAGAAACCCAAGAAGAAACGTTTTACAATGGAAGGCAATCTAGAAGGGTGCCTGTTGGTGAAACGATCCATCCGTCTTGTTATTGTAACGCCCCATTCCGACGCGGTGGACAGCGTGATTGCCTCTTTGGAGGCAGAGCATGAAACGCTGTGCATCACGCGTATCACCGAAGCCCCGCGCGTATTGCCCGCCTGCGAAGAGTTTCTCCCCGATTTTGTGCTGCTGGATGTGGACACGCCCGGATTATGCGGCACAGACATGACGCGGACCATCCGGACCCAGTTTCCCCAGATCGACGTGTTGGCCTTCACTCGACGGCGCGACGAAACGACCGTGCGCGCGATGCTTCAGGCGGGCGCGATTGGCTACCTTCTGACTGATACGCCGCATTCTACCCTGGTATCGGCCCTAAGTGCCGCCCGCGCCGGGCAAATGGTGTTTTCGCCAGAGGTCTTGCAGATCCTGATGAAAGCGCCGCCGGATTCATCTTTTCAGTGGTGATCGCTCGATCGCACCTACCGCGAACCCTGGTCACGTGGCCAGTCAATCGACCAGGTTGGGCTGTCACCATAAACTCACCACGTCACCAGCAGAAAAACGCTGCTTTTCTCCCTATAATGGTTACATAGTGAAAGTCATCAATTAAAGCCATTGGAAACGATGCCCTACCGCAAATTCTGACGAAGTATAAAAACCGTCCGAAGTAAACAGGTTGGAGTAATACACATCAATGGACACACAAATCACGGCTAACGCCTCTTTTGCACCACCTCCATCCAATACCAACATCGTTCAACAGCTCTGGACCAGACTGACTCACCCGGTGGAAAGCCTTCAGAAGCAAGACGAGCGGCGGCGAAGCTGGCTGCTCTCCACTATGCTGCTGGTTATTATCGTCATCGGGGGCGGGCTGCTGACGTATGTTTTCTTCGCACAGTCCGGAGCGCGCGATGATCTCGATTATCAGCTCATGGTAGCGGGTGTGGGCGTCTTGATCGGGGCGTATGGCCTGAGCCGAACGCGCCGGTACCAGACCAGCGCAATCATATTGGTGACTACTTTCTTCCTCATCTTCATGACCGCGCCCTTCGTCTCAGGTGCCGATGAGCGCATTTTGGCGTACTCGGTACTCCCGGTGCTGTTAACCGGTTTGTTTTTCCGGTTGCGATGGGTGATCACAGCAGCTACAGCCAATCTCGCCGTCATCGCGCTGCGGATCGAAACCACGCCCGGCATCGACACCTACGCCTACATCACCATGTTGCAGTTTCTCATTCTGGCAGATGGCGTGATTGTCACGTTCATCCATCACATCACTTCGGTTGAAAAGGAACGGCGCGCCGAGCTTGAAACCGTCAACACGCAGCTGCGTGCTTCTGAGGCCTTGCTCGAACAGCGCGTGCGCGAACGGACACGCGATCTGATGATGGCCGCTGATGTGTCACGTCACACAACCACGGTACTTTCGCTCGACACGCTGCTGCCCCAGCTCACCCAACTGACTCAGCAAGGGTTCGGCCTGTACGCTGTCTCCGCCTTCCTGTACGACAGCGACGACGAAACGCTGCGGCTCGCGGCGCGCACCGATGCCAACGGTCAAGCGATCAATTCGCCCACCACCTTGTTCGCGATCAATAAGCATACCGGGTTGGTCGCTCAGGCAGCACGTGACCGCCGAATTATGGTGGTGAACAACGTCGAGTCCTCGCCCGCCTTTTTGCCAAACCCAATGCTTCCCAAAACGCGCTCGGAGATGGTGCTGCCCATGGTGGTTGGCGATAACCTGGTTGGCGTACTGGACATGCAGTCCGACATCACCGATCGTTTCGGCGAGGAAGAACGCCAAATCTTCACCATGCTGACCGAGCAGATCGCGATCGCGGTCCGTAACGCCCTTTTGTTCGAAACAGCCAGGGCGGCCCGTCTGGCGGCAGAAGAAGCCAACCAGACCAAATCGAAGTTCCTCGCCAACATGTCACACGAGCTGCGTACCCCGTTGAACGCCATTCTCAACTTCACCGCGTTTGTGGCCGATGGCGTCATGGGACCGGTCAACGACGATCAGGTCGATCTGCTCAACCAAGCCATCGAGAGCGGCAAGCACCTGCTCAGCTTGATCAATGATGTACTCGATATCACGAAGATCGAAGCCGGTATGATGGAGCTCTTCATCGAAGAAGTGGACCTGAACGCCATTCTGCAATCCGTCGTCTCGGTGGGCAAAGGGTTGATCAAAGACAAACCCGTCGAACTCATTACGGACATTGAAGATCAACTGCCCACGACCCACGGCGACAAGCGGCGTCTGCGTCAGGTCTTCCTGAACCTTATGTCCAACGCCACCAAGTTCACGGCCAAAGGTGAGATCACGCTCGTGGCCCGCCGCTGGGAAAACGGAATCGAAGTTATGATCCGCGACACCGGCATTGGTATCGCGCCCGAAGAACATTACAAAGTGTTTGAGTCGTTCAAACAGGCCAAACACGACCTGTCAGGCGCAGTCGGCACCGGACTGGGGATGCCCATCTCGAAATATTTCGTCGAAATGCACAGCGGCCAGATGTGGTTCGAGAGTGAAACCGGCGTAGGAACTACGTTCTTTATCCGGCTGCCCGCGTTGAGCCAGGTTGAGGCGGATGCCATTACCCCCTCGCTTGCAGGAGATTAATGTGGATATCGGGAAGAAACCCTCTTTCCTGTATATAGAGGATCATCCAGCCAGCCGGTTGGTCATGGAACTTCTGCTCAAGAGTGTGATGGGCAACTGCGATCTGACGATGTTGCCCGACTCTCAAAATCTCCTCCAACGCCTGGAGGAGATGGGAAAAACGTTCGACGTGATATTTCTGGACTTGCACATAGCGCCACTGGATGGCTTAGAGGTACACGCGCTGCTGCACGAGCATCCACAGTTTCGAGACGCCAAGATCGTCGCACTCACCGCCAGTTTCCTGCCAGAGGAGTTTCATAAGGTCCGAGGTGCTGGCTTCGATGGACTGATCGGGAAACCGCTCAATCATGAAACGTTTTTGGGCTATGTTCAGCAGCTCCTCCGGGGCGAAATGGTGTGGGAGATTTAGAAGAACTATGTGTGACTCACAGCACATTGGGCAGTTGATCGAGGAGATGGGAAATACCGATTTCCTGACGTGTCTCAACGCCCGCAAACAACTGGTATACCTGGGCAAAGGCGCTATAGACGCCTTGGCGAAAACAATACAGACCGGCTCAGATACACAGTGCGTCCACGCCGCGATCGCGTTGGGCAAACTCGGCGATGCGCGCGCCTTCGAGGCTTTGCTGCCGTTGCGTATGCACTCCAATACGCTCATTCGTATTGATACTGCGAAAGCATTGGGTGAATTGGACGTGGCAGAAACGGTCGACGCTTTGCTGGATTGGCTGAAGGCGGAACACAACATCCTGGTGCAAACCGCGATCGTGGAGGCATTGACAGGCAAACGTGACGACAGGGTTATCCAAGCGCTGCTCGATCTGTTGCACCAGGCTGACAGCCCTACCCTGATTTATTTGGTGATTCGAGTGCTGGGCGATATGGGCGATCGGGCCATCGTGGACAGCATATCGGCCTACGCGAACGACTCCGACCACCATATTCGGCGTGAAGCCAAAATTGCCCTTGAGAAGCTCAGGGCAGATCTTCCGGGAGTATTGGGATCATGATCAAGCCTCAACCGCGTTTCTTGTATGTCGAAGATGACGTTAAAAGCCGCAAAGTGGTTGAGTTGTTGATCACGCGCGTGCTGGGCTACCCCGATTTCGCCGTCTTCGAAAACAGCGCCAACGTCATCGAACGAGCGCGGACATTAGCGTTTGTGCCAGACATCGTCCTGCTGGATGTTCAAATCGATCCCTATGACGGTTTCGAGGTGCTGCACATGCTGCGTAACGATGCCACCTTCCGGCATGCCACCATCCTCGCCATGACGGCGAACGTAATGACGCATGCCGTGGATGAGTTGCGCCAGGCCGGATTTAACGGCTTGATCGGCAAACCCATCTTAAGCGACACCTTTCCTGTGTTGATGAACAAAGTATTGGCTGGCGAAGCAGTCTGGTACGTACCTTAGGTAAACACCCATCGAACGGTAAGCGGGAGATTCGCAATGCACTTGTCGGGCAAACGTATTTTTGTGGTTGAAGACGACGCGACCAACATGGCGATCATGGCAGTTACACTCAAACAACACGGCGCGATCGTCATTCAGGATCCCTGGAATTCGGGCACGCTCACGCTGATGAAGGAATTTATGCCGATCGACATCCTGCTCCTGGACTTGATGCTGCGCGGGGGCAAGAGTGGATACGATATTCTCGATCAAATCAAGGCTGCACCGGAACTGGCGCATATCCCGGTCGTGATTGTGAGCGCGTCTGATCGTGATATCGAGATGAACAAGGCCCGCCAGAAGGGCTGCATGGGATACATCGAAAAACCTATCGATTATTACGAGTTTCCCCGTAAAATCGCGACCGTGATCGCAGGCACTCAGGTTTGGGGCGAGGACCTCTAAGAGCAGCACAGGCCTTGGTAATGAATTTTCAGACGGTGTACATTGAAAGGAATATGGGGTAATGGCATCTTTCCAAGATGTTAGGGCGTTGATCATCGAAGACGATCAGACCAGCATTGATGTGTTGCGGCGGCTGCTCGATCAGCTTGGCATTCAGGCCGACGTGATTCTGGACAGTCACGCGATCGCCGATCACCTGCAAAACGTCGAACGTCCAGATGTGATTTTTCTGGACCTGGAAATGCCTGCCGCCAACGGTTATACGGTGCTCGATCTGATCAGACGGGACGCATTTTTCGACACAACGCCCGTGATCGCCTATACCACCCATACCAGCCATATGAACGACGCCAAACGGGCGGGGTTCGACGGCTTCCTGGGCAAGCCATTAGATGCCAGCCAGTTTCGTTACCAGCTGGCGCGCATCTTGAACGGCGAACAGGTGTGGGAAGTGTCGTAGTTTTCACCGCTGGCCGCGTGGAAAAGCACTGAAATCGTGTGTTTTAGCAGGTATGGGATACCTGTTCCGGTTCGGGGTTGTGAAGAGTCAGAGTGTGGTGAGCGCGCACGGTTTGTTGATTCCGTGCGCGCTTGCCGTATCCATCTGTCATGCGTGCCTGACGGCCCGCATTAGGGCGAAAACGGCTCAATAAAGTAGTTCCCAACGACGCCTTCCGCCCATCCATCCGCTGACCCCGTCGCAAAAATCCGGTTGACTTCGCAGCGTCCCAAGGGTTTAATTAGGCGCATAGCTGGCACGTTTTGCACGTCACTCAGATGTTCCATTCTGTGAGGGGGCAGTCATGGCACAACTCAGTGGAGGTCACGCCACAGCGTATGCCCGGTTAGTCGATCGGCTAAACCGGTTCCCGCAGGGAGCCGCTCCGACCGACACCTTATACAAGATCCTTCAGATGCTGCTCAGCGAACACGAGGCCGGGCTGGTCGCCCAACTGCCGATCACGCCCTTCACCGCGGAAGACGCCGCGCGCATTTGGAAGATGGACGTTTCCGCCGCGCGCTGCGTGCTTGATGGGCTGGCGAGCCGCGCTTTCCTGGTCGATATGGAACACGAGGACGGGCGGCTGACGTACACGCTGCCGCCGCCGATGGCCGGCTTTTTCGAGTTCTCGATGATGCGTGTGCGGGATGATATCGATCAAAAGCGTCTGGCGGAGCTGTACCACCAGTACTGCTCGGTGGAAGACGACTTTATGCGACAACTCTTTGAAGGCGGCGAAACCCAGCCGGGTCGCATTTTCGTCAACGAGCGCGTGATTCCGTCCAGCGTCACGGTGATGGATTATGACCGCGCCTCGGAAGTGCTCCGCGCAGCAACCCGCATCGGCGTGAGTATGTGCTACTGCCGTCACAAAACGCAGCTTGTCGACCACGCCTGTGATGCGCCGCTGGATATTTGCATGACGTTCGACGACACGGCGCAAAGCCTGATCCGGCACGAGTTTGCGCGCGAAGTCGATGCGGCTGAAGGGCTGGACCTGCTGCAAACGGCTTACGATCACAATCTGGTGCAGTTCGGGGATAACGCGCGTGAGCAGGTGAATTTCATGTGTCACTGCTGCGGGTGCTGCTGCGAAGCGATGAATGCCGCCCGGCGCTTTGCGCTGATCAACCCCATCCACACCTCGAACTACATCCCGGAGCTGAACACGGAGCAGTGCAACGGCTGCGGCAAATGCGTCAACGTGTGCCCGGTCGAGGCCATGACCCTGGTGTCTGCCCACGATCCGGCTCATCCCAAAGAGAAGAAAGCCCGGCTGAATGAAGACATCTGCCTGGGCTGCGGAGTTTGCGCGCGCGTCTGCACGCACGACGCAATCACGCTGCGCGACCGCCCGCAGCGCCTCATTACGCCGCTGACGTTCGCGCATCGTGTTGTCTTGGCCGCCACGGAACGCGGCCAGCTTCAAGACCTGATCTTCGATCGGCGCACGCTGTGGAGTCACCGGGCGCTGGCAACCGTCTTCGGGGCGATCTTGCGGCTGCCCCCCGTCAAACGCACGCTGGCCCAACAGCAGCTG
Source organism: uncultured Chloroflexia bacterium (assembly GCA_963826505.1). Taxonomy (GTDB): domain Bacteria; phylum Chloroflexota; class Anaerolineae; order Aggregatilineales; family Aggregatilineaceae; genus CAWGXG01. The sequence continues at coordinate 61,152 of CAWGXG010000006.1, read as the reverse complement.
AAATCGCGTTACCTGGAAACGCTGATCTCCAAGGTGAGCCAGTAACTGCGCGCCACACGTACTTGGCTTTGCCGATCTAGCTGCTGGACGAAATCCTGATGATGACTTTTTGGACCTGATCCTGGTAGGCGAAATTCATGGCGAACGCCTGCGGCGTATCGCGCAGCGCAAACCGATGCGACACCAAGTCATCCAGATCGATCCGGTCGCGATGCTCCGTCGCCAGTTGGATGGCGCGGGGGTAGGTGTGCTTCATACGCCGGGCCAGCATGATGGTTAAGCCTTTGCGGCGCGCCACCGAATGATCCATCACGAGGCGGTTGTCTGAGGGAATCCCCACCAAGACCAGGCGACCGCCCAGGCGGGCGAGCTTGGCCGCCAGGTTGACCGTCTCGTCGGCCCAGGCTGCCTCCAACACCACGTCGACGCCCCGGCCCTGCGTGGTCGCGTTGACGATGGTTTCAGGATCGCCATCGGCAAGGGTATAGGCGTGGGTTGCACCCCATGCCCGCGCCTTTTCTGCGCGCCAGGGGAATTTGTCGAAGGCGAAAATCGGGTGGGCCCCGCTCAGCGCGGCCATACGTGTGACCAACAAGCCGATTGGACCACTGCCGATCACGGCCACACTGGTCGCCACCCGGATTTTACCAAGATCGATGGCGTGTATCGCGACTCCCAGCGGCTCCAGTAGCGCGCCAGCGGAGTCGCTGATCGCGTCCGGCAGCGGGAAACAGCCGCGCGCCGACACGATCATGGTTTCGCACAGCGATCCGTCATCGGGAAACAGGCCGTGAAAGTGCAGTCGCGAGCACAGGTTGGGATTGCCCTTTTCGCAGTTTTCGCAGTGGTGACAGGGTGTGGCCGGGTCAACGGCGACGCGCTGGCCCGCGGTCAGCGGATTGCCCAGCCCGTCAAGCGCGCGCTCGCCCACCGCCACGATCACCCCGGAAAACTCGTGCCCCAGAATGATGGGCGACTCAATGACGGTATCACCAATGCGGGCGTCGGCGTAGTTGTGTAGGTCACTGCCGCACACGCCCACCGTTGTGACGCGCAGCAGCGCCTCTTCCGGACCGGGGAAAGCCGGGGCGGGGAGTTCGTCGATCCGCAAATCTTGAGGTCCATATAATCGTGCTGCCAACATAAGACCACATCCTTTGGGTGAAAGCTTCAACACACGTATAATAGCGCGTCGTGCACCCGCACACACAGCTTTCGCCCGGCGCTACGCCTCTACGACCAGCGCCTCAGCCGTGAAGCGATCCGTGATGAGCACGTTGATCCAGCGTCCGGCCAGCGCCCCCCGAATCGCGGCATGCTTGCGATTCCCCCCTGCGATCCCAACCGACCGTTCGATCTGTTGCAGCTGTTGCAGCGGGATGCCAATCACGCGCTGATCGAGCGGAGAAATCACGGGGTAGCCCTGGTCGTCAAAGAAACGCAGGCAGATGTCGCCCACGGCACCTTGTTCCCGCACGGTTTGCAGCTCCCCGGCGGAAAACACGTTGCCGCTGCGGGCGAGCAGCCGGGACGGTTCGACCGAGCCAATCCCCACCAGGGCCAGCGTGATCCGGTCGAACAGGTCGACCGTGTTGGACACGTACGGATCATCCAACAGCACACGGCGCGATTCCTCTGACCCAACCACGCCCGGCGCTGGCAAGAACACCGCGCTGCCCTGCACCAACTTCGCCAGCCGGTCTGTCAGGCGCGCGGCGTGTACTTCCGCGTCAGGATTGCCGACGCCGCCCAAAATCTGCACGACACGCGCATTCATCGGGCGCGCGATCGGTTGGAGCGCATCCACCATCGCGAGCAGGGTGGCGCTCCACGACGAGATTCCGATCACGCTGTCGCGCTTCAATGTGCCTTCCAGATAAAACGCCGCGGCGGCTCCGATCATGCGCTGGATGTCTTCCTCGTCATCCGGCGCTTCGCAGTCGGCGACGATAGCCTCCTTCAGACCGTAGGTTTCGACCAGCCGGTCTTCCAAATCGGTATATACCCCTAGCGGCATGGTGACCGTGATCCGCACGATGCCTTCGGCAGTGGCGCGCTTGATCAGGCGCGAAATCGTCGCCTGGGACAGATCCAGGCGCTGGGCGATGGTAGCCTGATTCAAACCTTGCTCATAATAAAGATGGGCGACCTTAACCATTAAGCGGAGTTCCTGAATGTGCGTCACCGTCTTCCCCCTGCTGTGGACCAGGAGTTCAGCGATCAACTTCTGCCGGGCGCGCTGCATCGATGAAACCAGTTTGAGGTTTCTTAATATTAACCTGAGCACGCCCGCTGATCTCTTGACATCCAGCCTCAAGTATTATAAGCTATGTGTGTGCATAAAAATTTTATCATGAATAATTATTCAGATCAATCAACTGCTCGCGAATTAGATAGACTAATGAGTTGTTTCATGCAATGTGTTTGAATTGTTCTTTGTACAAGTTTTATGATCAGGAGCAGTCCCCATGCCCATGAAATCCGCTCCAATCCGCACCCTCCTCCTCTCCGTCAGCATCGTCCTGGCCATCACGCTTTCGGGTTGCGTGCTTGCCACTGTGCGGACGATCAAAGAGGATGAAGCGGCCAAACAAGGCTTCAACGCCGATGCTTACGTCAGTTCGATCTGGGACAGCCAGGTTTTGCCCACCTACGAAGAACAGGCGCAAGACCTCACCACGTTGCTGGCGTTAATTGACTCCAACGAAGCCAGCGCCATCACCCAATACGGGCACCGGTCCGGTACCGGCGCCTACAGTTTCATGGTCAAGGGGGAAGCACAAGTGGTGACCTTTGACACCACGTCGCGCTCGGGCCTGTTTCTGCTAGACCTCATTCCACCCGGTGGCGCGCCCGATGGCACGGTCGACGCGAGTATGGCGGTCGGCCCGCTGATCAAGATCAGCCAACGGGCAGCGGTACGGGATGCTGTGGGATTCATCGAGTACGGCAAATTCGTCAACCAGCAGGAATTTGCGGACGTGGCGAACGCGATGGGCGACCGCATCACGCTCATGATCGCGACCGCGTTGGGCGTGGATAACGCCGACGCCATTCGCGACATTCCGCCTGCGTCCATTGAAGGCAAGCGGATTTCCTTCATCGGGGCTTTCTCGCTCGAAGATCGCGCCAATATCATCATCGTGCCGACTGAGCTACAGGTGCTTGACTGATGACAACCGCCGAAAACCTCACCGCGGACGGTCGTGACGACATCATTTTGCGCACCGAGCAGATCACCAAGCTGTATCCCGGTACGGTAGCGCTGGATAAGGTCGATTTCAATGTGTACCGGGGCCGCGTGAATGTGCTGGTGGGCGAAAACGGCGCGGGCAAATCGACGCTGATGAAAATTCTGGCCGGAGTCGAGCAGGCGACCGAAGGCAAAATGCTGCTCGAAGGCAAAGAAATCGCGCCGCATTCCCCGCGTGACGCTGAAGACCACGGCATCGGCATCATCTACCAGGAATTGAACCTGTTCCCCAATCTGAACGTGAGCGAGAACATCTTCATGGCCCACGAACGGACGCACGGGGGCGCGCTCATCCGTCATCGCGATCAAGAGAAAAGGACCCTGAACCTGCTGCAACGGTTGGAACAGCCGATTCACCCGCGCACCCTCGTTCAGAATCTGCGCATCGGCCAGCAGCAGGTCGTAGAGATCGCCAAAGCGCTGGCGTTGGACGTGAAAATCCTGATCATGGACGAACCCACCTCCGCGCTTAGTGATGTGGAAGTCGAGGTGCTGTTTCGCGTCATCCAAGAGCTCAAAGCAGCGGGCGTGTCGATCATCTACATCTCGCACAAACTCGAAGAACTCATGCGGATCGGCGACTTCATCACGGTGCTGCGGGACGGCGAGAAAGTCGCTGAAGCGCCGATGAGCGAAGTCGATCTGCCCTGGATCATCGAGCGCATGGTCGGGCGTGACACCGTCGCCAGCTACCAACCGCCGTCACACCCCTTCGGCGACGAAATCCTCAAAGTGGAAGGCATCACCCTGCCCAAGATCGGCGGCGGGTATCTGCTCGAAGACATCTCGTTTGGGCTGCGCTCAGGCGAGATCCTGGGCATTTACGGCCTGATGGGCGCGGGCCGCACCGAGTTATTCGAATGCTTGATGGGCCTGCATCCGCAAGCCGAGGGTCATGTCAGCCTGAACAACAAGCGCCTGCACGGGTTGATCGACCGGCGCATCGCCCAGGGATTGATGCTCATCCCCGAAGACCGCCAGCGTGAAGGACTGGTCCCAGTTCTGTCGGTGGCCGACAACATGCTGCTGGCGAGCCTCAAAAACTACGTGCAAGGCGGCCTGCTGTCCAAAGCCAAAGAAATCCGCAACACGCAACGGCTGATCGAGGAACTGGCGATCAAGGTCTCGAATGCCCAGAACCCGATTTCGTCGTTGAGCGGTGGCAACCAGCAAAAAGTCGTCGTGGCGAAGGCGTTGCTCACCGATCCGAAAGTCCTCTTAATGGACGAGCCGACGCGCGGCATCGATGTCGGCGCGAAAGAGGAAATTTTCGACATTGCGCGCAAGCTCGCCGCGCAAGGGCTGGGGATCATCTTCGTGTCGACGGAACTCAAAGAAATTATGGCGATTGCTGACCGCATTCTGGTCATGTCTAAGGGCCGGATCACAAAAGAATTTGAACGTGCCGAGGCAACTCAACAGGCATTGGTCGAGGCCTCTGCTATCGGGCATGGACTGATACGAAAGGAAACTGATTAATCATGGCCGAACTGAATGTAGAAGCCACCGCTAGAGGGGGCCTCGTGGGTCAGATGCGCGGGCGCTTGACCCTGCGCGGATTGTTAATTCAACTCCGCGCGTTTATCGCGCTTATATTGTTGGTGGTATTTTTCGCCATAATTTCGCCGCCCTTCACCAAAGAAGGCAACCAGGTTATTCTCGCCAAGCAGGTGGCCATCAATGCTATTTTAGGCATCGGCATGACCTTCGTGATCCTGACGGGTGGCATCGATCTATCGGTCGGCTCGGTGGTCGGGCTGACGGGCATGATCGCGGGCGGGCTGATTAACGAAGGCTTGGTGTTAAGCCCCATCAACCGCGTGATTTATTTCAACATATGGATCGTGTGTATTCTCTCGATCCTGGTGGGGATGCTGGTCGGACTGATCAACGGGATTCTGATCACGCGCTTCAACGTCGCGCCCTTCATCGCCACCCTGGGCACGCTCTACATGGCGCGCGGCTTTGCCCTGCTGCGCAACGACGGCGCGACCTTCCCCAACCTGATCGGCAAACCAGAGCTGCACAATACGGGCTTTCCCAGCCTGGGGGCGGACGACTTTCTCGGCTTACCCTACCCGATCTGGATCATGATCGGGCTGGGTTTACTCGCGATGCTGATCACAGCCAAGACGCCGTTCGGTCGCCAGATTTACGCCATTGGCGGCAACGTACGCGCGGCGCAGCTTTCGGGCGTGCGCGTCAAATGGGTGACCATGCTCACCTACGTGCTGTCCGGCTTCACGGCGGCGCTGGTGGGGTTAATCATCGCCTCGCAGTTGGTCGCGTCGCACCCGGCAACCGGTGAGTCCTTCGAGCTGAACGCCATCGCGGCGGTGGTTCTGGGCGGCACCTCGCTCGCAGGCGGGCGCGGCACCATCCTGGGGACGATCGTCGGGGCGTTTGTCATCGGCGTGCTGCGCAACGGCATGATTCTGGAAGGCGTCAGTTCGTTCTGGCAGATGGTCATTACTGGCGGTGTCATTATCCTGGCGGTTATTATCGATCAGGTTCAACAACGGCTTCAAGAACGCAACGTGTAGCCCACACATGAAAGGAGGCGTATTTCCGGCAACGTGTGAGGTTCGATCTGCACCACTTTCGGTTTGGAATTCGGATTAGCTAGCTCAGAGGACAAAAATATGTTCAAGAGAAACTTGTCGAAACTGTTTGTCATCGCGTTCGTGTTGGTGATGGTTGTCGTTGGCGTCCATCCCCAGCCCACCCTTGCGCAAGAAGGCAAGGGCTTAATCGTGATCATCACGCCCTCGCATGACAACCCGTTCTTCAAGGCCGAAGCGGATTCGGCGCAGGCCGCGGCGGAAGCGTTGGGCTATGACACCCTGGTGTTGGTCCACGACGACGACCCGAACCTGCAAGATCAGCACTTTGACGTGGCGATCGCGCAAGGCGCGAAGGCCATCATCGTCGATAACGCGGGCGCGGATGCCTCCATCGCAGCCGTGCGCAAAGCCAAGGACGCCGGTATCCCCGTGTTCTTGATCGACCGTGAGATCAACGAGACCGGTCTGGCCGCCTCGCAGATCATCTCCAACAACTATCAGGGCGCGGTGTTGGGTGCGGAAGAGTTCGTGCGTCTGATGGGTGAAGAAGGCAAGTTCGTGGAACTGACCGGTAAGGACTCCGACACCAACGCCCACATCCGTTCGCAGGGCTATCACGACGTGTTGGACGAATATCCCGATCTGGACATGGTCGCCCAGCAGACCGCCAACTGGTCCCAGACCGAGGCGTTCTCTGTCATGGAAACCATCATCCAGGCCAACCCGGACATCAAGGGTGTGATCTCGGGCAACGACACGATGGCGATGGGTGCCATGGCTGCTCTGCAGGCCGCTGGCATGACTGACGTGATCGTGGTTGGCTTTGACGGCAGCCAGGACGTGATGGATGCGATCAAAGAAGGCAAGATCGCGGCGACCGTGCTCCAGCCGGTGGCGCAGTTTGGCCCGTTAGCTGTTCAGCAGGCCGACACCTACATCCAGACGGGTGAACTGCCCGCCGAAGAGAAGATCTCCATCGACTGCATTCTCGTCACCCCGGACAACGTCAACGACTACTTCCAGTTCTCCCCGGTCCAGCAAGAGACCGCGATGGGTTCGGGCCTGATCGTGATCATCACGCCCTCGCATGACAACCCGTTCTTCAAGGCCGAAGCGGATTCGGCGCAGGCCGCGGCGGAAGCGCTGGGCTATGACACCCTGGTGTTGGTCCACGACGACGACCCGAACCTGCAAGATCAGCACTTTGACGTGGCGATCGCGCAAGGCGCGAAGGCCATCATCGTCGATAACGCGGGCGCGGATGCCTCCATCGCAGCCGTGCGCAAAGCCAAGGACGCCGGTATCCCCGTGTTCTTGATCGACCGTGAGATCAACGAGACCGGTCTGGCCGCCTCGCAGATCATCTCCAACAACTATCAGGGCGCGGTGTTGGGTGCTGAAGAGTTCGTGCGTCTGATGGGTGAAGAAGGCAAGTTCGTGGAACTGACCGGTAAGGACTCCGACACCAACGCCCACATCCGTTCGCAGGGCTATCACGACGTGTTGGACGAATATCCCGATCTGGACATGGTCGCCCAGCAGACCGCCAACTGGTCCCAGACCGAGGCGTTCTCTGTCATGGAAACCATCATCCAGGCCAACCCGGACATCAAGGGTGTGATCTCGGGCAACGACACGATGGCGATGGGTGCCATGGCTGCTCTGCAGGCCGCTGGCATGACTGACGTGATCGTGGTTGGCTTTGACGGCAGCCAGGACGTGATGGATGCGATCAAAGAAGGCAAGATCGCGGCGACCGTGCTCCAGCCGGTGGCGCAGTTTGGCCCGTTGGCTGTTCAGCAGGCCGACACCTACATTCGCACGGGTGAACTGCCCGCCGAAGAGAAGATCTCCATCGACTGCATTCTCGTCACCCCGGACAATGTCAACGACTACTTCCAGTTTTCCCCGGTCCAGTAACATGCAGGGCTGAACGGTGACGGGCGCAGCGCGCGCCGTCGCCAAACCGGTCACAGCCGGGCCAACCGTCCGGCTGTGACCCTCCTAACCTCAAATAATCGACCCTTTTGCCTGATATCACAGGGAGTAATGATATGCTTCGTTCCGAGCTTCTTCATCCTGAAATTCTCAAAGCATTGGGCGGGGCGGGGCATGGCTCGCGCGTGCTGATCGCCGACAGCAATTTCCCGTTCACCACGGGATCGAACCCCAACGCGGCGCATGTCTTTTTGAATCTGGCTCCCGGCCTGCTGACCGTCACGGACGTGCTGGGTGTGCTGGCCAAGGCGATCCCGGTGGAGGCCGCGCACGCCATCGCTCCTGATGACGGCCCGGAACCCGCCATCTTCGCGGAGTACCGCGCGCTGCTGCCAGGGGTTGAGATCCAGCCGGTCGGACGTTTTCCGTTTTACGAGGCGGCCCGGTCGATAGACACGGCGCTGGTGATCGCAACGGGCGAACGACGCACCTGGGCTTGCATTTTACTGACCATCGGCGTCGTATTGTCCAAATAAAGAGGCAGAGGACAGACAACCCCATGACCGAACAGGAACTCAGACTCAAGTCGATAGCCTACCGCAGAACCATCTTGAAAATCATCTATCATGCCAGGGCGGGCCATACCGGCGGGAGTCTTTCGTGCATCGACATCCTGAACGTGCTCTATAACCACGTGATGAATGTCTCGCCGGAAAACTTTGACGATCCCGATCATGACCGTTACATCCAAAGCAAGGGGCACTCGGTCGAAGCGCTGTTTACCGTACTGGCCGATCGCGGTTTTTACCCCGTCGAGGACCTCGACACGCTCGGCAGTTACCGGTCGCACTTCATCGGCCACCCCACGCGCAAAGTACGGGGCATCGAACAAAATACCGGGGCACTCGGTCATGGACTGTCTGTTGCCGTTGGAATGGCGCTGGCCGCCAAGAAAGACGAACGCGCCTACCGCGTCTTCACTCTGTTGGGCGATGGCGAACTGACCGAAGGCTCCAACTGGGAAGCCTCGATGACGGCGGCCCACTACGGGCTGGATAACCTGGTCGTGATCGTGGATCGCAACGGGCTGCAAATCACCGGCCCGACCGAACAGGTTGTTGCGCTGGAGCCGCTGGAAGCGAAATTCAGCGCGTTTGGGTTCGCGGTGCGGACCTGCGACGGCAACGACATCGCCGATCTGGTGCGGATCTTCGAGGCAAATTCCGTTTACGCCGGGCAAACCCAGCCTCATCCTGGCCCATACCGTCAAAGGCAAGGGCATCAGCTTCATCGAAAATCAGGTCGGCTGGCATCACCACGTCCCCACCGATGCCGAGCTAGTACAAGGGCTGGAAGAACTTGACCGCGCGGAAGCAGCCATAAAGGTGGCAGTGTGATGGGCAAATCCAACCAGGAAGTGTTCGCGGTTACCCTGTCGGAGTTGGCCGCCAGCGTGCCAGACCTGCTGGTCGTCACCAGTGATTCGCGCGGATCGGGCAAGCTCGGCCCATTCGCGCAGGACTTCCCCGATCGCATGGTAGAAGTCGGGATCGCGGAGCAAAATCTAGTCGGGGTGGCGGCAGGGCTGACCGCCGCCGGGAAAAAAGTGTTCGCGGTGTCTCCGGCATGTTTTCTGACGGCGCGCGGGCTGGAACAGATCAAGAACGACGTGGCCTATTCCGATCGCCCGGTCAAGCTGGTGGGCATCAGCGCGGGCGTGAGCTATGGAGCGCTCGGCACGACGCACCATTCGCTGCACGATTTCGCCGTGCTGCGCGCCATCAACAATATCGATATCGTCGTGCCCGCCGACAACTTCGAAACGCGAGCGGCGGTGTTGGCCGCGTTGGACCACCCACGCCCGGTCTATCTGCGTTTCGGCAAATCCAGCATGCCTGACCTGCACGAGCCGGATACAGCTTTCACCATCGGCAAGGCGATCACCCTTTCCACCGGCAGCGACATAACCTTCATTGCCACAGGCGAGACCGTCGCTCACGCCGTTGGGGCGTGCCACGCACTACACGGTCAAGGGCTGTCATGCGGAGTGATCAGTATGCACACCATCAAGCCTCTGGACGTGGACACACTGCTGGAGGCGGCCAGCTTCTCGCGCGCGCTGATCACGGTCGAAGAGCACAGCGTCTACGGCGGGCTGGGCGAAGCCTGCGCCGCCAGGCTGATGCAGCACGGCGTTCATGTTCCGCTGAAGATCGTGGCGATCCCCGATGAATACACGGTAACCGGCAACCAATCGGAGATCTTCACGCATTACGGCATTTCAGCGCAAGGACTGGCGAAGACGGCGCAAGCCCTGCTAGACGGTGAGAAGGCGTTATGAACACTGTCCTGGCGCTCGATCAGAGCACATCCGCCACCAAGGCGTTGTTATTCTCGACCACGGGCGAACTACTCGCCAAAACGTCGCGCGACCATCGCCAGATTTACCCGCAGCCCGGTTGGGTCGAGCATGACGCCGAGGAAATTTACCAGAATACGCTGGCCGTGTTGGGCGAGATTGTGTCGCAGCACGCGCCGCGCTATGGCCGCCCGCTGTGCCTGAGCCTGACCAACCAGCGCGAGACGATTGTCGTCTTCGACAAAGCGACCGGCCAACCCCTGTACAACGCCATCGTGTGGCAGTGCCGTCGGGGTGACGCGATCTGCGCGGCGCTGGTCGCGCAGGGCCACGGCGAGCGCGTCCAGCACCTCACCGGCCTGAAGATCGACACCTATTTCCCGGCCTCCAAGCTCAAATGGCTGTTCGAGCAGCGAGCCCGACCTCCGCGCGCGCGTGGACGGATGGCAGCGCGCTGATCGGCACGATCGACACCTATCTGGTCTACCGGCTGACCGGCGGGGCCGTCTTCGCCACCGATCACACCAACGCCTGCCGCACGCTGCTCTACAACATCCGCACGCTGGACTGGGACGGCGAACTGTGCGCGCTGTTCGACGTGCCGCCCCAGGCGCTTACCCCAGCGTGCGCGAGAGCAGCGCCGCGTTCGGTGAAACGACGCTCGGCGGCGCGCTGGACAACGCCGATCCCGATCTGCGGCGTGATGGGCGATTCGCAGGCGGCGCTGTTCGCGGAACGCTGTTTCGAGCCGGGCATGGCCAAGGTCACGTTTGGAACCGGCTCGTCCGTGCTGCTCAATATTGGCGATCAGGTGACGCTGTCGCCGAACGGCATCGTGACCACCATCGGCTGGGTCTACCAGAGATCAGCCCGACGTATGCCTTCGAGGGCATCATCAATTTCACCGGCGCGACGATCGCCTGGCTGCGCGACCAGCTGCGCCTGATCGCGTCTGCGCAAGAAACCGAAGCTGCTGGCCGCTGGCAGTCGCCGGATAACGGCGGCGTGTATCTCGTGCCCGCCTTTGTGGGACTCAGCGCGCCGTACTGGCGGGCAGACGTCAAAGGCGCGATCGTCGGCCTGACGCCCGCCGCCACGCAAAATCATGTCGTGCGCGCCGCGCTGGAATCGATTGCCTACCAGGTGCGGGACGTGCTCGGCATTGATGGCGCAGGACGCCGGGCTGGCGCTGCGACTACGTGCACGGCGACGGCGGCGCGGTCAGCAACCGCTTTTTGATGCAGTTTGTGGCCGACATGATCGGCTACACCGGTACGCGCCTCCAGCCTGCCGGATTTATCGGCATTAGGCGCGGTGCTGTCCGGCCTGTTGGGTATGGGCGTTTTTGAATCGTTGGATCAGATCGAATGCGCTGCCGCTGGCGTTTGTCGATTACCAGCCGCAGATGGACGCGGCCCTGGCCGCCCGTTATTACGCGGGCTGGCAGGCGGCAGTGCAGCAGGTGCTCGCGCGTTAATGCCTTTGTTTCAATGATGAGGAAAACTGCTATGCAACCTGAGAAAATAACATTAGGTGTGATTGTCGGCAATCGTGATTTCTTCCCGGACGTGCTGATCTCGGAAGGCCGTCGCGACGTGCTGAAAGTGCTCGACGAGTTGGGGATCGGGGTCGTCATCCTCGACGAGAATACTACGCCGTATGGCGCGGTCGAAACGTGGGAACACGCCAAGAAGTGTGGCGCGCTGTTCCGCGAACAGGGTCACCGCATTGATGGGATTCTGGTCAGCCTGCCCAATTTTGGCGACGAAAAAGGCGTAGCCGAAACGATCAAGCTGTCCGGGCTGAACGTACCGATCCTTGTGCAGGCCTTCCCCGACGATCCCGACAAATTCATGTTGGAACGGCGGCGGGATGCGTTCTGCGGCAAGATTTCCGTGTGCAACAACCTCTACCAGTACGGCTACCCCTTCAGCGTGACCGATCAACACACCGTCCATCCCGATACCAAGTCCTTCAAGGCCGATCTGACGCGCTTCGTCGCGGTCTGCCGGGTGGTGAAAGGCCTGCGGAAGGCGCGCTTGGGCGCGGTCGGCGCGCGGCCTAACGCCTTCAACACCACGCGCTACAGCGAAAAACTGCTGCAAGCGGTGGGCGTCAGCGTGCAGACGATCGACCTCTCGGAGGTATTCGGGCTGGTGGGCCGCCTGGCGGACGATGATCCGAAGGTCAAGACCAAGCTGGAACGTATCGGCGCGTATGTGCCAACGACGGGCATCCCGGCTCCGGCCATCCTCAAGATGGCGAAACTCGGCATCGTGCTGGATGACTGGATGGCGGAGTACGACATCACGGCGACGGCGATGCAATGCTGGGATTCGCTCCAGCACAATTACGGCGTGAACGCCTGCACGCTGATGAGCATGATGAGCGAAAACCTCATGCCGAGCGCCTGCGAAGTCGATGTCGCCGGGACGCTGTCCATGTACGCCTTGCAGCTTGCCTCCGGCACCCCGAGCGCGCTGGTCGACTGGAACAACAATTACGGCGACGATCCCGATAAGTGCGTGCTGTTCCACTGCGGCAACTGGGCCAAGAGCTTCTTCAATGATGTAAAGATGGCCAACGCCGAAATCCTGGCGACCACGCTCGGCACGGAGAACACCTACGGCACGGTAGCGGGTCGCACCCCTGCCGGGCCGTTCAGCTACGCGCGCATAACGACTGACGATCGCAACGGATGCATCCGCGCTTACGTGGGCGATGGGTCGTTCGTGGACGATCCGCTGGAGACTTTCGGCAGCCGGGCCGTCGTGCGCGTGCCCGATTTGCAGGGGCTGCTGAAGTACATCTGCAAGAACGGCTTCGAGCATCACGCCGCGATGAACGCGTCACATTCGGCGGCGGTGCTGGTGGATGCTTTCGAGACCTATTTCGGCTGGGACGTCTATCACCACCAGGGCTAAGACACAGCGGGACACAGAGGAAGCAGAGAGGAAAATACAGCCTTTTTCTCTCTCTGTGTCCCTCCTGCTTTGCTCTGTGCTCCTCTGAGGGCTACCTTTACTGGCTGGCCAGCTCCACGCGGCGGAACTGGCTCATATACAGGTCGTGATAGAACCCGCGCTGTTCCAGTAACTCCTCGTGCGTCCCCCGCTCGATGATGCGATGATCGTGGATGACCAGCACAAGATCGGCGTTGCGGATCGTGCTCAGACGGTGGGCGATCACGAACGCGGTCCGGCCTTCCATCAGCCGCAGCAGCGCCTCTTGGATGTGCACTTCCGTGCGCGTATCCACGCTGCTTGTCGCTTCGTCCAGGATCAAGATACGCGGATCGGCCAGCACAGCGCGGGCAATCGCCAGCAACTGCCGCTGGCCCTGGCTGAAGTTATGGCCCTGCTCGGATACGTGCGTTTCGTACTGGTGGGGCAGCAGGCGTATGAAGCGATCGGCGTTGGCCAGCCGGGCCGCGTCGATGACTTCTTCGTCGGTGGCGTCCAACCGTCCATACCGGATATTTTCCATCACCGTGCCTGAAAACAGAAATGTATCTTGCAGCACAATCCCCAACTGCTGGCGGATCGAGGCCTGCTGCACAGTGCGGATGTCGTGCCCATCGATCAGGATCGCGCCGGTTGATACGTCGTAGAAGCGACTCAACAGGCTGACGATCGTCGTTTTTCCGGCCCCGGTCGGCCCCACCAGCGCGATCGTCTGGCCGGGGTTGGCTTGCAGGCTGACGTCGATCAGCACCGGTTTGTCCGGCTCGTAAGCGAAACTCACCCCGTCGAACGTCACCGCACCCGCGATCTGTGACAGCGGCTGAGCCTGTGGCGCGTCTTCCACTGTCGACCCGGTGTCCAGCACGATGAAAATCCGCTCTGCACCGGCCAGTGCTGACTGCAACTGGTTGTACAGCATCGCGATCGAACGCATGGGACGGAAGAAGTTCTGAATGTAGATGATGAACGTGGCGATCACGCCCACCTGCACGATATCGCGCAGCGCCAGCCAGCCACCCAACAGTGCCGTAACAGCCATTGTGAACGTGCTCATGGTGGTGAACATCGGTCCCAGGGCAGCGGTGATGATGTCGGCGCGCATCCCAGCCTGGCGGTAGTCGGTGTTGACGGTCTTGAATTCCTCGAAGGTGCTTTTCTCGCGCGCAAAGGCTTTGACGACCCTGATCCCCGCGATGCTTTCTTCCATCACCCCATTGAGCGTCCCCAGCTCGCGCTGCACGTTGCGGAACGCCATGCGGCTGCGTTGCGTGACCTGCCCGGTGATGAACAGCATGATGGGGATCACAATTAGCGTGCCGATTGCCAGCTGCCAGTTGAGTATGAACATCGACACCATGATCCCGCCCAACAGCAGAATGTTCGAAGTGAATTCGATCAGCCCGTTAGACAGCGCCTGATTGATCGCGTCGGTGTCGTTGGAGACGCGACTCATCAGATCGCCCACCTTGTGCTGATCGTGATAGGCCATCGACAGCGTTTGAATGTGGCCGAACAAGCGCGCGCGCAAGCTGGCGACAAACTCCTGCCCGATGCTGACCATGATCAGCCCTTGAACCAGACTAGCCGCCCCACCGATGAGATACGCGCCGAGGGCCAACAGCGTGGTACGCACCAGCCCATCCCGGTTGGCCGTCATGATATCCTGATCAATAGCGCGCCCGATCAGGATCGGGCCAGCCAGCCGCAGCAGCGTGCTGATTACGGCCAGCACGGCTACGGCTATCAGCGCTTTCCAATAGGGTTTGAGGTACCCCAACAGGCGAAAGACAGTCGTTCGCACGTCCTGGGGTTTTTCACCCGTCAGGCGCATCCCGCCGCCATGCCCCAAGCGGACTGTCGGTTTGTCAGAGCTTTGAGTTGTCATAGTCGTGGTCGTTTCATCTTCAGAACGTTCATAGTCGTGACCCGCTTACGCTTGCGCGCTGAGTTGGGGCAGCCCGTTCGTGCCGAACTGCGAGCGGTAGATGTCCTGGTAAATAGCGCAGGTTTTCAGTAGCTCGCGGTGGGTGCCGTTGGCCACAATGTGTCCGCCATCCAACACAAGGATCTGATCGGCATTCAGCACGCTGTTAATGCGTTGGGCGATGATGAAGGTCGTGGTCTGCGCCATCAAGTCATCCAGCGCGCTCTGAATTTTGAACTCGGTGTCCAGGTCCACCGCGCTGGTGCTGTCGTCCAGGATCAAGATCGTGGGATGGATGAGCAGGGCGCGCGCAATCGCGATGCGTTGTTTTTGCCCGCCGGACAGGTTTGCGCCGCGCGCCTCGACGATGCTGTCGTAGCCATTGGGCATCCCCATGATGAAGTCATGCGCCTGCGCAGTCTGCGCCGCCGCGATGACCGCGTCCAGCGTGGCATCTGGCTGGCCGTAAGCGATGTTCTCGCGCACAGTGCCGCTGAACAGAATCGTTTCTTGCAGCACGACTCCGATTTGCGAGCGCAGCGCCTCCAGGCTCCAGTCGCGCACGTCGATCCCATCGATCAGAATGTGGCCGTTCGTCACGTCGTAGAAGCGGGTGATCAGGTTGACCAGCGTGCTTTTGCCCGACCCGGTGACGCCCAACAGCGCGACCCGCTCGCCCGGCTTGACCTCAAAACTGACCCGGTCGAGCACGCTGGGTTGGACGTTCGTGGGGCTGGCGGTGACGGGGGTGTAATCAGACGCCGCCGCGTGATTCCCGTTGTGGTTGTAACGAAACGAGACGCCGTCGAAGACCACGCTGCCATGCAGCGGTCTGGCGCGATCGGCATCGGGCGACTGGACCAGCTTATCTGTGTCGAGAATTTCGAGCACGCGCACCGCAGACGCTTCCGCGCGCGAGGCCATCGTCAGGATATTGCCCAGCATGAGCAGCGGTGTCATCCCAATCATCAAGTAGTTGTTGAACGCGACCAGTTCTCCGACCGACAGGCGATTGCCGATCACATCCAGCCCGCCAAACCAGATGACGGCGACGGTCCCCACATTTGTCAAAATGGTCAGGCTGGGAGTCGCCAGCGAGAGAATGCGCCCAACTTTGACATTCTCGTCCTGGTACTCTTGGTTGCGTTTGGCGAAGCGATCGATCTCATACCGCTCGCGGACAAACGCTTTCACCACGCGGATCCCCGCCAAATTCTCCTGGACGATCGTGTTGAGCACCGACAGCCGCTGCTGCACGATGATGAACAGGGGACTGGCTAACCGCATGAGCAGCCAGATCATGACTGCCGAGATGGCGATGCAAACGATCATCACCAGCGAAAGCTCCCAGTCGGTGAGCACAATCAAAATGACGCTGCCTATAATCATGAGCACCGCGCGCAGGATGAGCGCCAATCCGTTGCTTGAAAACGTCCGGATCACGTCTACATCGCTGGAAATACGCGTCATCAACCCGCCGGTTTGAAACTGGTCCAACGTCGCGAAAGGCAGTGATTGGATATGGTTAAAGAGGTCGTTGCGCATGTCGAAGGCGATCCCCTGGGAAAGCTGGGCGCGACAAAAGCCCTGACCCAGGGTCGCTATAGCCCCGAACAGCGCCGAACCCAACATCACCAACGATCCCGTCCAAATCGCATCCATATCACGGGCGCGAATGCCCTTGTCGATAACATATTGGAGCATACGCGGCACCAGCAGTTCCATAGCGACCGGCAAGACGACGGTCAAGATGCCGAACGCAATAGCCCAGGGATAAGGGCGCATATAACGCATCATGCGTCTGAGCGATGTCATTCCTCGTCTGAAACCTCCATCACCTGCATAAGCTCGGTCAGCGCCTCATCGATTAGCCGCAGCCGGTCCTCTGGCAGACTGTCGATGCGTGCCCGCAGCAGCCCGATGCCGCCTAGTGGCGTGCTGTTGGCAATGCGGCGTCCAGCCGGCGTCACATCGACGATCACCACGCGGTTATCTTCGGCGGAGCGGGTGCGCGTGGCGTAGCCCGCCTCCTCAAGACTGGCGATGATGTTCGACGCCGTGCTGGCGCTGGTATACAAAAAGCCCTGGATATCCCCCACCGTCGCGGGACCGTGCCCCATGAGAAAGCGCAGCACCGAAATCTGTCGGGGATGGGTATCGTTTTCGCCCATCTGGCGAGCGTAGCGGCGCAGATGGCGGTAGATGAGGAGAAATTTGTGCAGCGCACTGCCGGACAGGGTTCGGTCTGGCTCGTTCACGGAATTCCCTTTGGCTGTCTCTGGGACTATTTCTTCAGAGAATATTTCGTTATAGAAATAAATGATAGAGCACGATACGCGGCTTGTCAATAGGGTGCGGACAACAAAAAACGCTGGCGGCGGAGGTTGTCTCAAGACAGACCTCCATCGCCAGCGTGTGTGCGCTGTGCGGATAAGCTCGTTTAGCGCTGGTAGGGATGTTCGCGGATGACCGACACGCGCGTCCGGATCAGCTTCTCGATGTCCGCCAGATAGGGACGCTCGTCTTCCGCGCAGAATGCCAGGGCGGTCCCGACTGCGCCTGCGCGCCCGGTGCGCCCGATGCGGTGCACATACGTTTCTGGCTCGTTGGGCAGATCGAACTGGATGACATGCGAAATATGATCGACGTCAATCCCGCGCGCCAACACATCCGTCGCGACCAGCACGCGAGTCGTCCCGTCGCGGAAATTCGCGAGCGCGCCCTGCCGCGCGGATTGTGACTTGTTGCCGTGAATCGGCTCAGCCTGGATGCCCACTTGCTTAAGATGCTTCACCACTTTGTTCGCGCCGTGCTTGGTCCGCGTGAACACCAGCGCGCGCGTGACGTGGGCACTATCGAGCACGTATTCCAGCAGCGCCTGTTTATTCTGTTTGGGGACGAAGAACACCGCTTGCTCGATCGCTTCGACCGTCGGCTGTTCGGGCGCGACGGAGACTTGAATGGGATCGATCAGGATGTCTTGCGCCAGGGTGACGATCTCAGTGGGCAGTGTGGCCGAGAACAACAGGGTTTGACGCTGGGTCGGCACCATTTTGATGATGCGCTGCACATCGCGGATGAAGCCCATATCGAGCATCCGATCGGCTTCGTCCAGCACCAGCACTTCAACCTGCTTCAGCGATACATGGCCCTGCCCCATCAAATCGAGCAGGCGGCCCGGTGTCGCGATCAGAACATCGACGCCGCGTTGCAGCGCTGCAATCTGGGGATTCTGCCCGACGCCACCGTAGATCACGGTATTGCTCAGGCCGGTGTAACGTCCATAGGTGCTGAAGCTGTCCCCGATCTGAATGGCTAACTCGCGGGTGGGCGACAGGATCAACACGCGCGCCGGGGGCGCAGCCGATTTCTTGTTGTTGCGCTGTACGTACCGCTGCGGAGTTAGCGCCAAACGCTGCAAAATCGGGAGCGCAAACGCGGCGGTTTTGCCGGTCCCCGTCTGGGCACAGCCCAACACGTCGCGGCCCGCCAACACGTATGGGATCGCCTGCGTCTGGATGGAGGTCGGCTCGACGTAGCCCGCCTCGTCTACTGCGCGCAGCAGGTCCGCGTTCAGATCGAGATCGGAGAACCGCTCGCCGCCGGTCTCTGAGGGCGAAGGACTTTCCGAAGTGGCTTCGTCTAGCAGGACGACCGCGGTTGCCGTCGGGCCTTTTTTGCCCTGCGCCACCGCAAAAGTGATCCGGTCGCCGGGGGCGATCGGTGAATGACTGTTTTTGGGCAGCGCCGAATGATGAATGAACACATCATTCCCGCCATTATCCGGCGCTACGAATCCAAAACCCTGTTTCTTGCTGTACCATTTGACCGTACCGGTCAATTGCCGTGCGGATGCGAGTGACATCATGAATTAACCCCTAAGATCGAGCGCACCGCGGCGCTCTGCTGCGAAATTGAGTGCTGCGCCATCCCCGGCGGCCCCTCCCGGATAGGGAAGGACACGCGCGCAGCCGGTACGCCGATCTCATGGGGATGCAAGGTCGTGGATGCCGGTTCAGCCTTATACCTGGATGAACTGGGGCAGCACTACCGGACGTAACTGAGTTTCACGATAGAAGAACTCTTCGAGCGCCTGGCGCAGGTTATGTACGCCGCGCCGGTACTGGCGTTTGATCTCGTCCAGGCTGGCTTCGATCAGCTTGTCGGATTCGTTCAGCGTGACGAAACCGCGACTGATGATCTGCGGCTCGCCGACCAACTGGCGCTTGGCGTTGACCGGGATCAGCGCGACGATGAACCCGTCCTGGGACAGGCGATGCCGGTCGCGCAGCACCAGCTCACCGATTTCGCCGATCAAGCGACCATCGACGTATACGTCATCGACGGGCAGCGCGGCTTCGGTCCAGGCTTTTTCGCCGTTGGTGGTCCACTGCGCGCCATCTTTCAGGATGAACACATCTTCCGGTCGCATACCTGACTGCACCGCAATCTGCGCGTGCAGATGCAGGTGACGGGCTTCGCCGTGCGCCGGGATCAGGTACTTGGGCCGCACCGCTTCGATCATCGCGCGCAGCTCGTCCCGGCTGCCGTGCCCCGAAACGTGTACGGTTTCCATCGAACCGTAGATGACGTTCGCGCCGTGCTCAAACAACTTGTTGAGCATCTGGCTAACGCTTTCCTCGTTACCCGGAATGGTGCCACCGGAGATGATGATCAGATCGCCGCGCCCGACTTTGATCGTCCGGTGCAAATCGTTCGCCATCTGGTTGAGCGCGGAACGCGGCTCGCCCTGTGACCCGGTCGAGAGCACGAGCATCTTCTCTTTGGGAAAGTGCGCGTTGACATCCACCAGCAGGTTGTCCGGCATCTTCAGGTAACCCAGCTCGCGCGCCAGCGCCACGTTCTCGATCAGGCTGCGGCCGGTCAAAGCGACCTTGCGCCCGTGCTTCTGCGCCAGGTTCATGATCTCCTGGAGGCGCGCCAGCAGGGACGAAAACGTCGCTATGATCACGCGCTGGCCTTTGGCTTCAGACAGCAGCCGGTCCAGCGTCTCCGCGACTACGCGCTCGGTCTGCGTGCGCCCCGGACGATCCGCGTTGGTGCTGTCGCCCAACATGGCGAGCACACCGTCAGGAGTCAGGGCGCGCAGCTTCGCCAAATCGGTGATACGTCCACCGGACGGAGTCTCGTCCAGCTTGTAATCGCCAGTGTGGACGACCGTCCCCACCGGGGTATTGATCACAAACCCGACTGAATCAGGGATGGAATGCGCGACCGCAAAGGGTTTGATCTCGAATGGGCCGAGATGCAGCGTGTCATCTTTGTCGATGATGTGCAGATCGGCGCGTTGCAGCACGTTTTTCTCTTTGAGCTGACGTTCTACAAACCCGATGGTGAGCGCCGTGCCGTAGATGCTCGCGTCGATCTCTTGCAGCAGGTAGGGCAGCGCCGCGATGTGGTCCATGTGCGCGTGCGTCAGAATGATGCCGCGCAGTTTGTCCCGATTCTGGACCACGTAGTCAAAATCGGGCAGCACCAGATCGATGCCGTACATATCGTTATCGGGGAACATGACCCCGCAGTCAACGACGATCAGATTGCGGCCATATTCAAGAACAGTCATGTTCTTGCCAATTTCACCCAGGCCGCCCAGGGGAATGATTTTCAACTTCTGTGCCATGGTATTCCTATCATTGAATTACAATTAGTGACTGGTTGGCATTCAAGCAAACGCCAGACGTAAGGTGTCCGCAGCCCAAACAAACTGCCGGGATTTCGACCTTACTAACCACAAGTCTGAGGAATGGTGGTCTACCGTAAAGAGGAACTGCCGTTTGAAGGAATGCACTCTAGACACTACAGTATAGGCGCAGGAATATTTATTGTCAATACCATTTTTATTTCTCACGGCGGTTGGGCTATGCGCCGCACGCGTTGTTCGCTACACTAGAGCGTCGGGAGTAGCGCGTCTGACCTCGCGTGGCGTGCACCATCGAACGGCTATTTTTCTCACGAGTCTGGTTAAGGATACAGTCAATGACCCTGGATGTGAACGCACTGGTACAACAACTTACCTTAGAGGAAAAGGCGGCCCTGTGCACCGGGTTAAACGTCTGGCAAACGGTGCCGGTGGAGCGCCTGGGCATTCCTTCGATCACAATGTCGGACGGCCCGCACGGTCTGCGCCGTGCGACGGACATTGGCGGAGGCAGTCTGCCGTCTACCTGCTTTCCAACGGCGTCGGCGCTGGCGTCTTCATGGGACCTGGACCTGATCCACACCTTGGGGCAGGCTCTGGCCGACGAAGCGATCGCGCTGGGGGTGG
Source organism: uncultured Chloroflexia bacterium (assembly GCA_963826505.1). Classification (GTDB taxonomy): domain Bacteria; phylum Chloroflexota; class Anaerolineae; order Aggregatilineales; family Aggregatilineaceae; genus CAWGXG01. Next base: position 39,865 of record CAWGXG010000006.1, on the reverse strand, counting down.
ATGTGTTGTTGGGGCCGGGCAACAACATGAAGCGCACGCCGTTGTGCGGCCGCAACTTCGAATATTTCTCCGAAGACCCCTATCTCAGCGGAGAAATGGCCGCCAGCTTCATCACCGGCGTGCAGAGCAAAGGCGTCGGCACTTCGCTCAAGCATTTTGCGGCAAACAGTCAGGAAACGGCGCGCATGGCGATCAATGCTCAGGTAGACGAGCGCAGCCTGCGCGAAATCTATCTGGCAGCCTTCGAGCGCGCGGTGAAGAAGGCCCATCCCTGGACCGTGATGTGCGCTTATAACCGCCTGAACGGCCCCTATTGCTCCGAAAACAGCCTGCTGCTGACGGACATCCTCAAACAGGAATGGGGCTACGAGGGTTTTGTCGTGTCGGATTGGGGCGCGGTCCATAACCGCGTCGCGGCGCTGGCCAGCGGTCTGGACCTGGAAATGCCCGGCCCGCAGCCGCTGCGCGTGCAGGAGGTCGTCAAAGCCGTGCAGCAGGGAACCCTCGATCCAGCGGCGCTGGATGCCGCTGTCACGCGCCTGCTGACCGTGATTGACTGGGCCATCCAGACGAAAAAAGGACACACCACCCTGCCCATCGACACGCACCATGCGCTAGCGCGCCGTATCGCGGCGGAGACGTTCGTCCTGCTGAAGAATGACGGCAATCTGCTGCCGCTGAGCGGCGTCCGCAAGTTGGCCGTGATCGGAGTCGCCGCCAAAGAAGCGCACTTCCAGGGCGGTGGCAGCTCGCACGTCAACGCGACGCGCGTCGACAGCCCGTTCGAGGAACTGCGCAAGCTGGCCGGTGACGCCGAACTGGTCTACGCCCCTGGTTACACCATGCAGGACGACTTCGATCAAGCCCTGATCGATGAGGCGATCACGGCAGCAGCTCAGGCCGAGATCGCGCTGTTGTATATCGCCCTGCCGCCGTTCAAGGAATCCGAAGGGTACGATCGCCCTGACATCGATCTGAGCGATCAGCAGGTCGCGCTCATCCAGGCGGTGAGCGCCGCGCAGCCGCGCTGCGTCGTCATTCTGAACAACGGCGCGGCGGTCGCCATGCATGACTGGATTCGAGCGTGTGCCCGCCGTGCTCGAAGCGTGGTTGATGGGCCAGGCGGGCGGCGGCGCGATCGCCGATGTGCTGTTCGGCAAGGTCAACCCTTCCGGGCACCTGGCGGAGACATTCCCGATCCGCTTGAACGACACGCCCGCTTATCTCAATTTCCCTGGCGAAAACGGCACGGTGCGCTACGGCGAAGGGTTGTTTATCGGCTACCGGTATTACGACGCCAAAGCCATGCAGGTGCAGTTCCCGTTTGGCTTCGGCCTTAGCTACACAACCTTCGAGCTGGCGAATCTGCGCCTGTCGGCCACCACGCTGACCGACTCGGACGAGCTCAGCGTGTCCGTGGACGTGACCAATAGCGGGACGGTCGCGGGCAAAGCCGTCGTGCAGGTCTATGTTCACGATCGCGCGTCGGCGCTGGTGCGCCCGCCCAAAGAGTTGAAGGGCTTCGCCAAAGTCGCGTTGGAGCCGGGCGAAACCCAGACGGTAATCATCACACTCGATCCGCGCGCTTTTGCCTATTACGCCCCCACCTATCACACCTGGGTCGTCGAAAGCGGCGACTTTGAAATCCTGGTGGGGCAGTCCTCAGCGGACCTTCCGCTATGCGCCACCGTCGCGATGCAGTCAGCGCAGCCGTTGGCCCCCGGACTGCACCGTTTCAGCACGCTGCGCGAGTGGCAGGCCGATCCATGCGGCGCGGCTATTCTACAACCGCTGCTGGACGATGTGATCGAAAAAGTGACGGTGGACGCGGGTGAAGTCCCGATCACGGAGGTCATCGGCTGGGCACCGGACCTACCGCTGGATGTCGTGTTCGGGTTCTGGGGTCATGACCGGATCTCGACCACGCCCGAAGAAGTCGTGGCCGATCTGCTCTCGCGCCTTACCGGAGCGTGAGGCGTGATTTCAGGGTAATTTCTGAGGCCCGATCGCGCATGATTGGGCCTCAGTGTGTTGTGGCGGTGCTATTCGACCACGGGCAGCGTAACATCTTCCGGGCATTCCGGCGTCGAGAGCAGGAAGCTCGCGATCCACGCCGCCGATCCGTCAGCGCGCCGCAGTTGAATCCAATCCCCGGCTGCGTTCGTGCCCGTCACCGTAGCCGATTCCCCGGCAGCCACAGCGCCCACCACCGCGAAGCCCGTCCCCGGCCCGCCGCGCAGATTGGCGCCGCTGTTGACGACTGCGGCGCATGCCTCTGCCGGACCAGATACGGCGGGTGGCTCTGCGGCCGGCTGTGGGGTCGTGATCGAGATGGTGGTTTGGGTGGGCAGTGCCGCCCCGTTGGCAAACATAACGGTCAGCGTGACGGTGAATTCTCCGGCGGCGGCGTAAGCGTGGGTAGGATTCTGTTCCGTAGAAGTGGTGCCATCGCCAAAGTCCCACAGCCAGCCGGTCACCGGGTTGTCCGGATCAAGGCTGGACGCTTCGCCGCTGAATGCCGCAGGTGCATCGCCGGAGAGGGTTACCGACAGTTTGATCTGTGCCCCATCGGGGATCGCCGCGCCGCTCGCGCCGCCGGGCAGAGCTGGGAACGTGACCTCCGGCACGACGTCCGCCGCGTAGGTGTCGTTTTCTTGAGACACATACGTCGCGGTCGCACGCCAGCGCAGCGCTTCCCACGCGATCGGAATACCCAACACTTGCGCGTGTCGCGCCAGCACCGTCAGCGGCACACCCACGATCACCGTATGGCGGTCAACGCTAAGCGTCACCTTTAGCGGCGTTTCGAGGCCGGGCGCGCCCGCCGCGATCCAGCCCTGGAGCGTGCCATCCGGATTCAGGCGCGCCGCGATTTCCATGTCGGTGCCGATGCCCTGGTAAATCGGCGCGGGCGAGTTGATCGACGTGGTCGCGAGGCTGCCATCCAGGTCCAACAGCAGACGCCACGCCAGATCGGTCTGCGCGCCGGTGCTTTCCGGCAGCGGTTCCGCCATGCTTATATACAGAGTAAGTGAATCGAAAATCGGGCTGAAGTAGGCGGCAGCAGCGGCCTGTGAGATCGTCTGCGTATCCAGGCTGCCATCCGCGTCGACCGTTAGCAGCACGGCGGTGTCAGCGGTGGCGCTGAAGGTCTGCGCAATAGGCAGCTCGACGTCGACGTTGCCCTCGGTCAGCACGACCGTGACCGCGTTCGAAGCCGGATCGAACAGCAGCGCGCCGTTGAAACCCGTAAACCAGAACGAGAACGTACTGCCGATGGTCGAGCTGAGCTGCATCCCGCCTGAGAATGGACCCTCCTGCACCTGGACGCTCGTCGCGCCTTCGGCGTGAAACTCGATGAAATCGGTGTAGAAAACGGTGCTCCACCCGGCCCCATCGATATAAAACACCGTGTCATTATAGATATATAACCCCATGCCGCTGCCATGCACGGAGTCGAAGAAACTGAGCGGCGTCCCGTAGCCGCCCGGCCCGAGAATCGTCTGCCATTGGGACGTGACTGGACGGAAAGCCCCATGTTCCGGGTCCAACACGCCCAGCCCACCGACCGTGCCGCCCGGCGTGCCATACGTCACGAACGCGCTGGAAATGTCCGCGTACGAGTTGTAACTGCCGCTCGACGAGTCCCCAAAACACGGCGAATACAGATCCCCATTGGAATCGGCGGGCGGAAGCTGCGCCTGCTGCACGATAGTCTGCGGGTCCGGCAGCCCCAATTCCGGCGGCAGCCGGACCGGATTCGCCGCGCCGAACAGAGCACAGACGTCCCCAATCCCGTCGCCGTCACTGTCTTGCTGGTTGGGGTTGTAAACGGTCGGGCAGTTATCCTGCCCAGCAGCACGCCGTCCTGATCCATGTCGCGATCGTCGATCCCGTCGCACGCGTCGCCCAGTCCATCCCGATCAGTGTCGACCTGATCGGGATTGGACACATACGGGCAGTTGTCGGCAACGTTGTCGATGCTGTCGCCGTCCGCGTCGGAATCAGCGATATCCGCCGGGCTGAAAACCAGTCCGCCGCTGCTATTCTCCGTGACGATGACCTCCTGCTCAGCCTGCGCGACGGTCCCGCTCGCGTCTTCCACCTGGGCGGCAAAACGATACGCGCCAGCGGGCGCGCGCTGCCATTCCAGCGTAAACGGATCGCCGCCGAAGGCAAAATGCACGCCCGATGGCGCGCCCTGCAGGGACATATCCGGGCCAACGAACGACGCCCGGTCGGGTTCGAACAGCGTGCCGGAAATCGGGTGAAGTTCGGAGGGCATCAATCCGCCCCCGGCGGGTGAAAAGCCCCATACGTTGACCATCTGATTGGTGTTCAAATCGAACGCAAGCTGCGCGGGGATCGGCGCGCTGTCCAAACCGAAAAATGTACCGCTCACCACCGCCAGCGATGGCTGGCGCGCGCTCGGCAGCGCCAACACGGGGGTCTTGGTCTGGCCGTTGCTCAGCCAGGCGACCTCCCCCGACCAGCTCACGTCGGACGGTGTTCCGTCCCCCGGCAGGCGGATATAGTCGACCAGCGTATCCTCTCTGGCCCCGGTATCCAGCAGCACGCCCAACGCGCTGCGCGTGATCAGGTTTCCTTCCACCCCGCCGATCGCTATATTGGCCTCTGTCCCTCGCGCCTCGACGGAATCAACCTGGATGCGCAGCCCGGAAGGATTAGCCGCGTCCCGCACCGCGCTGAAATAGGCGGTGAGGAAGTCCTGCCACTGGCTCAGCGCCGGAGGCACCAACGCGGCGTACTGCGTTTCCAGCCCAAACAGCACTGCTTGACGCGGGAAGTAAATCGACACACCACCCCCGTCGTCCATCGTCGGCTTGACGCTGCTGCGATAATAGAGCACCATCGCCATACCCGCGTCGTAGGCCCCGCTCGCCGCGTCCGCCAGCGCTGTCACCGGCGCGACCTCCGCCAGGTGCGCCATAAACTGAATCATGTCGGCAGCGGCCCACGTGTCGATCAGGCGCGGATCGTCAAACGCGCCGTAGACGGGAGTCTCACTGCGCGCCTGCACCAGCGCGCGCACGGTGTCGCCGGGATCGTCACGCACGGCGCTGCGCACCGCGTCAATTCGCGTCATGACCTGCGCCGCCTGGGTCAGATCGACCAGCGCCAGGTTGAAGATCGGGTACTGCGTGACGATGTCGGTGTAAAATGTCATGAACGCGTCGATCACCGCATGGCCCAGGGCTTCACCATCCAGCATGGGATCGGAGGCCAACGTGTCGAGCAGCCCCAGGTAATCCCAGCCGTTGCCGGGGATCAACTCCGCGCTGGCGATGCCATAGTGAGCATAGGGCGCTATCGTCTGGTACACCTCAAAGGCACCCATCAGGCAGGCGTCGAAGCCGATGATGTCCAGGCCGGACACGCCCGCCTGGCTGGTCGCGGCGGCCAGGGCATCACTCAGTTCGGGGAGCGTCAGGGTATCGCCGTCAGCGGAATCATCTGCCGCCAGCCCCAGCCACGATCCACCGTGATCCCACAGCACGAGCATGTAATGCTCGGCGGGAAAAGTCGTGATGCCCCACGCCACAAAATCGCGCAACGTGTCCGGATCGCCCGTGTTCGTCTCACCCAGATCGTCCACGACCTCAGAGCCGAGCGCCGCCAGAGATGTGTCGCGCGTGACGAAGTAGCGGCGCGCCCCGGTCCAATCGCCGTCGGAATGATCAAACCCGGCGGCGCGGTCGATCTGCGCGACGACGTTCACCCCTTCCGTGCTGCCCACAAATTCCATTTCGTTGAGATCGGCCAGTGCGAAGCCTTCCAGGTTGTTATCCGCGGCCAGATAGACCAGGATCGTCCACTGCGCCGCTGACTGGCGCGCCTGGGCAGCCATGGTAGGCGTGCCCGCCACCTGCGCAGCCTGCCCGACTAACCATTCGGCAACTGTGGGCGGCAGAACGGGCGCAGCGGTCCGCGCGGACGCCGCCCTCACGAGTGACAACGGCGGCGCGCCGATCGCGCTCAGCAGGGCGACCACCACCAGCCAACGGCCTAGAGCATGTCGGACAAGCATGACTCCTCCTGTTTCTAGGGGCCGCCGACGCAGGCGAATGCTGACAGCAGGTTGGAACGCAGGGAACAGTGAAGGCTGGCGCGGCGCGCTCGGTCGCGACCCAGGTGACGCTGATGTTTTGATTATCAGGGGCGTCCACACGCGGGATAAAGTGCCGGGTTGCACAAAATAGAGGCTCAATCCGCCTGTTACGTCGCGCCCACGCCCCGGTCACCACCGAGCCGGCGATCCGAAGCACCAGCCCGGCGATGTGCGGTAACCGTGATTTATGGGGTGTAGCGCCCTTCCGTTTCAACCAGGGGATACAATGTTTCGAGCTTTTCGGGAGCCACGTGCGGCGAGACGGAACAGGCCGTGCTCAGAATATAGCCGCCGCCCGGCATCCCGTCGTGCAGACGCTCGCGCGCGTGCTCGCGCACTTCGTCCAGCGTGTTGGCCTGCAGCAAGAACACCGCGTTCATATTGCCCTTGATGAACATGCGCGACCCGATGCGCGCCTTCGCGTCGGCCAGCTCGGTATCGCCGATCGGCGGCGGGTCGAGCGTATCCACGCCATCCGTGCCCGATTCCATCAGCAGTTCCAGCCGGTCGCCCAGATGCCCGCAGGTATGGGTATAAATCGGCACGCCGGCCGCTTGCGTGTGAACCGCTTCGACCACACGCTGCTCGTAAGGCAGCACGAACTGGCGATACATCCGCCTGGAGATGAAGCCCCCGCCCGCGTACGCCGACGAGAGCAGCACCGCGTCCACGCCGTGGCGAGCCTGCGCCAGCGCCCAGGCGATGCTCGCGTCGGTGAGCCTATCCAAAATAGCGGCGGCTTTGTCGGGGTTGAGCGCCAGATTCATTAGCGCGTCTTCGTAGCTGAACAGCTCCATCAGATGCGTGAACGGCGAAAACACTTCCCCATGAACGGCGATCGTGTCTCCCACCCGCGCTTTGACGAGGTCAATCGTGCGGAAGAAATAGTCCGGCGGCGTGGTGAGCAGTCCCGGCGCTTTGCCGGGCAAAAAGGGCGTGTGATAGACCCCCCAGGTGTACATCTGCCAGTCGTCGAGGCGATCCATATCCCGGCCAGGATCGAAATCGTCAAACAGGGGCCGGGCGGCACGCGGATCGGCGGGGCGGTGTTGGGCGTTGTCGTCCCAGGGAATGAGGGTGGTATCGCCCGTTTTCCAGCGTACCAATTCCCCCTCAGGAGTGTCGGTGATCGCCGCGACAGAGTCGCGCCAGTGGGGATCGCGCCCTGGGACATTGATCAGAATGCCGTCGAAGTGGTAACGCCGTTGGAGCGTAATGAGCGCCTCGGCAAAGCCTTCGCTGGTAAACCAGATCTCGTGCGGCTTCAGGTCTGTGTTCAGGAAGTAATGCCCCAGCGCCAACTGGCACATCAAGGGCACACGATCCGGAATCCTGTGCTGCATAGCGGCAGCCAGCCGCTCTTTTCCGTTCATGCGGTGACTATTCTCCTCGTAGAATCCGGGCAAATCCTGGGCCACGCGCGCGTGGCCCACTTGCTCATGATTTGACCTGTGAGTATACTCATATTGTTTGATGAACGCAGGCTGTAAAGAGTTCAAGTGCTCGATTTACTATGGAGGATAATGTGAAAAAATTACTTGTGGTGATCGTCTTGCTCGCTCTCGTGATCCCGCTTGCTCCAAGCGTGACCACTGCTCAAGAACAGGTTACCCTGGTGATGGGATCCTGGCGCGTCGATGACGTCGCGCAGATGGAAACCATTCTCGACGCATTTACCGCGGCATATCCGAATATCAAGATCACGTTCGATCCGACCAATCCCCCCGATTACAACGCCACGCTGCAAAGCCAGTTCGAAACCGGCACCGCGCCCGACCTGATGTACCTGCGGTCGTTCGCCACCGGTCGTGGTCTGTGGGATCAGGGCTTCCTGGCCGATCTGAGCGATCTGCCCGGCCTGACCGACAACTTCAGCAGCAACGCGCTGGCCGCCTGGTCAACCGAAGATGGCACCCACTATGGCGTACCGATGATCGCGGTATCGCACGGCGTGTACTACAACAAGACCCTGTTCGAACAACTGGGTATCGCCGTCCCGCAGACCTGGGAAGAACTGCTGGCCGCCGCGCAGACGTTGAAAGACAACGGCTACGACGGATTTGCTAATGCCAGTGGCGACGCCTGGACCATGGCCGAAATCGTGTTCATGAACATCGCCCCGACCTTCATCGGTGGTTATGAGGGTCGTATGGCGTACCTGAACGGCGAACGCTGCTTCAACGATCCGCATGCGGTGGCTGCCTTCCAGGCTGTCGCCGATCTGGGGCCGTATGTCCCCGAAGATCAGGCCGCGCTGACTTACTACGACAGCCAGCAGATCTTCTTGCTGGGCGAAGCCGGCATGTGGCTGGGCGGCTCCTGGGACATCCCCTTCTTCGAGTTTGAAGAGCCAGACTTTGACTGGGGCGTGTTCGCAGTTCCTCCGCCCGCTGGCCAAGAAGATAAGTACATCACCTTCCACCTGGACGCCGGTATGGGCATGAACGCCGCGACCGAGCACCCCGATGAAGCGCGCCTGTTCCTGGAGTGGATGGGCTCCGCCGATTTCGCCACCATGCTCGGCAACCTGCTGCCCGGGTTCTTCCCGATGCGTCTCGATGCCCCGACCCTGGACGATCCGCATGCCGATGAGTTCCTCAAGCTGAATGAGGGGCGCGGCCTGGACGTACGGTGGGCATGGGAAGGGCTGCTCGACGGCTCACCCAGATGGCTACAACCTGATGCAAGACAACGCGATCGCCGTGCTGGCGGGCCAGGAAACGGCCCAAGAAGCGGCGGATAACTTGCAGGCGGGATTGGCCGAATGGTTCGCCCCGGCCCAGACCTGCGGCGGTTAATCTCACTGACCGCTTTCTCGTTGAGTGCATGATAACAAGTTGCCATCGTCCGGCTTGCGTCGGACGATGGTTTTATCTGCTCAGGGAGTCTACATAACACCGTTCTGAACACATGAAAGGCTGCTGTTATGGCAACTTCGACGGGAATGATTCAATCATCGCTCAAGGCGATCGGGTTAACAGGTGACTGGCAAGCGCCCCGCCGTCGCGCCTGGATAGCATTTCTGATCCCGGCCTTGATCGTGTACACCGCCTTCATGGCCTACCCGCTGGTCAACGCGCTGCGCCTGAGCTTTTACACCGGAATAGGGCTGCGCCCCGATCAATTCGTGGGGTTCGACAACTACCGGGAACTGTTGGGCAACTCGCTGTGGCACGATCGCTTCGTTAACGCGCTGCAAAACACGTTCGTTTTTTTTGGTGTGCATATGCTGGTCCAGAACACTCTGGGGCTGCTGTTCGCCACATTGATCTCTAATACACATCTCTTTGGACGCAACATCTACCGTACGATTATTTTTATTCCAGCGACGATGTCCGTGCTGCTGACCGCATTCCTGTGGCGGCTGATCCTGAATCCGCGCTGGGGCATGCTGAAAGTGCTGTTGGAAGAGATCGGCAAAGGAGGCTGGTTTCACGCCTGGCTGGGCGAGGAGAAATACGCGCTGATAGTGGTGGCGCTGGTCTCGTCGTGGCAATGGGTCGGACTCCCGACCATGATGTTCCTGGCTGGGTTCATCAACATTTCGGATGAATTGAGCGAGGCGGCGCGCGTCGACGGGGCCAACGGGTTCCAAATCTGGTGGCGGGTCAAGGTGCCGCTGCTGCGCCCAATCATTGGGATGGTCGCCATCCTCACCTTTATCGGCAATTTCAACGCGTTCGACGTGGTGTACGCCATGATGGGCGCGAATGGCCCGCCCAATTATTCGACCGATATTATGGGCACCTTCTTCTACCGCGCAGCGATCGCCGGAGAACACCCCGTCGCCCGGCCTGATATGGGCATCGGGGCGGCGGTGGCGACGCTCACCTTCCTGATTCTGATGACCGGCGTCACGATCTGGCTGGTCTGGTCACGCCGGCGCGGTGAGGAGAGTTTCGCATGATCAATATCCTGGCCTGGATTGTGCAACACTCGACTCTGATCGGGTGGATCGCGTTTTGTGCCGCGGTCGGCGGCTTCTATACGCCGCGCTTCGCGGTGCGCTACAGCCAGAATATCGACGTCGACACCTGGATCGGAGCTTTCGTCGGCGTGGGTGTAGCAGCGATCACGGCGGCGGCGGGGGCACTCGGCAGCACCGCCGGGCAACTGATCGCCCTGGTCGTGTTGGTCGGCGTGATGGGGGTTTTCTGGCGCAGCGGACTGCCAGCCATCCCACGCGGCGCGCGCAAGCCCCAGTGGTTGCTCGATCACACCGTGCGTCGCTATCGTTTCGACGCGTTCTTCGGGCATTTCGTGTCACACGTCATCCTGCTCACGTGGTCGCTGATCGTGCTGGCCCCTTTGTGGACCATGCTGGTCAACTCCATCAAAGACAAGCGCGAGATCTTCCGCGCGCCGTTCGAATGGCCGACCGGGGATGTGCGCACCCTGGCGGGCTATAAAAGCGCGTGGATCGACGGCAATTTCGACATCTATTTTCGCAACAGTATCACCGTGACGCTGTCCTCACTGGTGCTGATTCTGCTGCTGGGAGCGCTGGCGAGTTATGCCCTGGCCAACTGGCGCGGGCGTGGATCCGCTATCCTCTACCTGTATTTCATCGCGGGCTTGATGATCCCGATCCGGTTGGGCACCATTAATATCGTAACGATGGTGCAGGACCTCGGCCTTAGCAACCGCCTGGAGAGTCTGATCCCGATCTATGTGGCGATGGGCCTGCCCATCACCGTCTTCGTGCTGGTGACGTTTATGCGCGGCATCCCGCAAGACCTGATCGACGCGGCGCGTATGGATGGCGCGTCCGAACTGCGCGTGTTCGGACAGATCATGCTGCCGCTGATCCGCCCGGCCCTGGCGACCGCGCTGGTCTTCAACCTGATCCCGATCTGGAATGATCTGTGGTTCCCGCTGATCCTGACGCGCGCCGAAAATGTGCGCACGGTGACGTATGGCGTATCGCTGCTGTTCGGCCAATATCAGACCGATTGGAACGCCATTCTCAGCACGCTGTCGCTGGCCTCGGTGCCGGTGTTGATCCTCTACCTGCTGATGTCCAAGCAGTTTATCAAAGGGCTGACCGCCGGAGCAGTCAAAGGCTAAACCGCTTTTCGCCAAGCAAAGATCGACCCCGGCCAAAATCTATGCCGGGGTCGATCACTAACCACCCCCTCAGGAAAGTGTCGCTCTCCGCGGGACTAATACGCGATATCAACCGCCTGCCCGGTCTGCGCGGACTTGACGATCGCGTCGCAGATCACGGCGTTGCGGTACCCATCCACGAACGTCGCGCCGTAAGGAGCCACGTCCTTTTTGTTCACAATCGCGTCAAAGAAGTGATGGAACTCGTGTACAAACGAGTGTTCCCAGCCGAGCATATGGCCGTGCGGCCACCAATTCGACCAATACGGGTGGAAGCCCTCGCTGATCAGCGCGTTGTGGAAGCCTTTGGTTTCCTTCGGCTCGTCGGCATTCCAGAACACGTCCAGCTCGTTGAGGCGTTCCAGGTTGAAGTGGATCGAGCCATGCTCGCCGTTGATCTCGAAGCTGTTGTAATTCTTGCGCCCCGGGCAGAAGCGTGACGCTTCGACCGTGCCAATCGCTCCGTTTTCGAACTCAAACAGCGACACGACCCCGTCATCCACATCGGACGGCACCATATTGCCCCTGACCATCGGGACGCTGGGGCATCCAGTTGTGCGTCAGGCCCATGACTTTCTTGGGCTCCCCGACCAGGAAGCGCGCCAGATCGATGATGTGCGCGCCGAGATCACCCAGCGAGCCGCTCCCGGCGACGCTTTTCTGAAAGCGCCAGCTGATCGGCATCGGTCGGGTCCATACCCCATTCCTGGAGGTAGACCGCGCGCCAGTGATAGATTTTGCCCAGTTTGCCGCTCTCGATCAGCTTGCGAGCCTGCATAATGGCCGGGACGAAGCGGTAATTGAAGGCGACCATGATGCTTGACACCCGCTTTTTCCACGGCGTCCAGCATCGATTTCGCTTCTGCCGCTGTGCGGGCGAGCGGTTTCTCGCAGAAGACGTTCTTGCCCGCCTGCGCGGCGGCGATGGTCGGCTCGGCGTGGGCATTGTTCGGACCGCCGTTGTCGAAGACCTGGATCGCGTCGTTCTCCAATCATTTTGTGCCAGTCCGTGTAGTAGCCTTCGTATCCGAAGCGCCGGGCGGCGTTGGCGACCGCCTCTTCATTGCGACCGCAGACCGCCACCAGACGCGGAATCGCGACCGGCGGATACATCATGTAGGGGATCTTTTTGAAGGCGTTGGAGTGGGCTTTGCCCATGAAGGCGTAGCCCAACATCCCGATGCCAATTTCGGGCGCGTCGCCTTCGGCTTTGGCCCCCGCCATGCTGATGAATCCAACATCCTCACCCATGATTGTCCTCCCTAGTCCTTAGCGAAGGCCGCGTCAAAGGCCACGCTGGACGGCTTGAAATCGTTCTTGCGAACGAATTCGCACGCTTCGCGCGCGCCGTGCTCGCGATCCATCCCGCTGTCTTCCCATTCCACCGACAGCGGACCCTGGTAGCCGATACGATTCAGGGCACGGACGATACCTTCAAGATCCACGTCGCCATGCCCTGGCGAGACGAAGTCCCAGCCGCGCCGGTAATCGCCGAACGGCAGGTGCGAGCTGAGAATGCTGCTGCGCCCGGTCAGCTTGACTTTGGAATCCTTGACGTGGACGTGGAAAATGCGCTCCGGGAAGGCGTTGATGAACTCGACCGGATCGAACATCTGGTGGACAAAGTGGCTGGGATCGAAGTTGAAGCCGAAGGCGTTGCGTGCCCCTTCAGCGCCTCAAGCGCGCGCTCCGCCGTGTAAATATCGTAAGCGATTTCCGCCGGGTGGCATTCCAGCCCAAATTTCATATCCTGGGCGGCGAACACGTCCAGGATGGGCGTCCAGCGCGCGGCGAATTCCTTGAAACCCGCGTCGATCATGTCTTGCGACGTGGGCGGGAAGGGATAGAGCATGTGCCAGACCGGGCTGCCGGTGAAGCCGTTGACGACGTCCACGCCCATGCAGTTTGGCGGCCTTGGCCGTATTCTTGACTTCTTCGGCGCAGCGCTGGCGCACCCCTTCGGGATCGCCATCGCCCCACAGGCGCGGCGGCAAAATGGCTTTGTGGCGATCGTCGATGATGGCGTCCGCCACGCACTGGCCGACCAGGTGCGTGCTGATGGCGTAGCATTGCAGGCCGTGTTTGGCAAGAATATCTTTGCGCGTCCGGATGTAGCCGTCGCTCTCCAGCGCCTTGTCGACTTCAAAATGATCGCCCCAGCAAGCCAATTCAAGACCGTCATATCCAAAACTTTTCGCTTTTCCGGCCACATCATCCAGCGTGAGGTCCGCCCATTGACCGGTGAAGAGAGTTACTGGCCTAGCCATAATTTTTTCCTTTCCTTCTATGCTCATTTGTAGATAAATTCAAGCATTCTACAGGGTGCGCACGCCGGGCTTAGACGGTTAATGGGGTCGGGACGCCGACCCCGTGTGCAGCGGGTGGCACGATCGCCCTCTGCTCGGACTCCGCCTGGAACACGTCGGCGATCTCCCGCGTGCCGAAATAAAAGAGTCCGGCGGGCAATAAACTCATCAGCAGAAAAACCGGGATTTGTGCATTACGAAACTGGTCTTCCGCGTCGCTCTTGATCTGCGCTTTTTCTTCGTCGTTCTTCACGCCCCACAGCGTTGGGCTGATGCCGTAAGGTTCAGCGGGCCGAGAACTGTCGATCAGCGCGTAGGCGACGAGCGCCCACACGACCACCGCCACCACCAGCCCGACGATGTGCGCCTGACGGCTCAAAGGCGACAGCTTGCGCCCTTCGCGGACGGTCATCGGGCCGAGATGGCTCCATACCATGAACAGCGCCACCGACACCAGCAGCAGCAGGAAACCGTATTCATAGGCAAACAGCTTCCAGCCCTGGAAAAGCCCCAGCGACCCCCAGCAAGATCCCCGCAATAATGATCCACTCGATGGGGTTGTAAGAACGCCTGGGGACTTTGCCCGTTAACCCGACCGCTGCCAATACGATCAGGCAGGCGAAGCCGATGATCGCTCACAAACACGGCCACAAACGGGATGGCTTTGATGAGCACCTCGTCCTGTCTGGCCTGGGACAGCGTGCCGGAATAGAGGCGGAACAACCCACCGAACGCCAGCACTATCACGATGGTGATGGCGAATCGGATGAGGATACGCGTGAGTCGTGTTCGCATGCGTTTTCCTTCCTGGTCAGGAGCACGGGCGCGCCCCTACAGCGCGCCCGCCAGCAGCGTACCAGTTATGACGACAGGTAAAGGCAGGCAGCGTCATCGTCTCGCCGCCCTGCATGGCCGAACTCGTGAGCCAGGATGCCGACGGCGGTCCAGTTGGCGGCCTGCCGCGCATTGGGGAACGGGTCGCGGCCCTTCGACGATGCTCATGACGAATTCGTGAGTCATGTGCGGGTGCGATCCGCCATGGCCCGCTCCCTGGATGAAGGACAGGTGCTGCTGCTCGCCGCCGTAGACGCCCTTCGTCGTGAAGCGCTGAATCTCTTCGGGCAGCAGGTGCGCGTAGTCGAGCACATCCACCCGGTGCGGCGTCTCGCCGATGTGAACGACCGGGTGATCGTGCTCGATCAGCGGCCACTCGAACGCCATCTTGCTGCCGTACACGTCGAAGCTCTCGCGGTACTGGCGCGCCGTGTTGAACAGGTGAGCGCATCACTTCGGCGACGATGTCGGAGTTCTTCATCTTGATATGCGCGGTTTCGATGGCAAACGGCGAGTTGTATTTCGGGATCAGGTACTCCTGGATGCGCCCCGATCCGAAGCACGTCACGAATTCGGCGTCACGGCGCGGCAGGGCCAGGCACGGGCTGACGACGTGCGTCGCGTAGTGCATGGGCGGCAGCCCTTCCCAATAGCCCGGCCAGCCCAGCATTTCCTGCTGGTGCGTGGCGCGCAGATATTGGATGCGGCCCATCTTGCCGGTTTCGTACAGCTCTTTGATGTACAGAAACTCGCGCGAGTAGATGACGGTTTCCATCATCATGTAGTTCTTGCCGGACTCGGCCTGGGCAGCGACGATCTGTTCCAGCTCGGCGATCTCGTCGCGGCGGGGACGGTGCAGGCCACGTGCTTACCCGCTTTCAGCCCGGCGATGCTCATCTTGGCGTGCTCGTGGATCGGCGTGTTGATGTGCACCGCGTCGACGTTGGGGTCTTGAGCAGCTTCGTAGTAATCGGTATAGCGTTTCTCGACGCCGAAGGCGTCCCCGATCTCGTTCAGTTTTGCTTCCGATCGCTGGCAGATCGCGTACATGTTGGTATGCGGGTGGTGCTGGTAGATCGGGATGAACTCCGCGCCGAACCCCAACCCGATGATTGCAACATTGATTTTGTCAGACATTGGTTCTTCTCCGGAAAACCTCAAGCATCCTCAACGACACGCAGTCCAGAGGGTGTCTAACACCCATTACAGGCTTCAGGCCAGGAGCGTCTTCAAGAACTCACGCCATCCGACGCCAGCGCGTCCTGGCTGGCGGCCAACGGACGCCAGATCGCTGCCGCGCGGGCGATGCTCTTCACCTTGCTGGTGAACGACTCGATCACGACCGGGCCGTCATATTCAATGTCTTTCAGCGCTGCTGCTGATCTCGTTCCACGGCACGTGACCCGATCCGGGCGCGCCGCGGTCGTTTTCGCAGGTGTGGACCTGCACCATACGGTCTGCCCGCCGGCGCGAATCGCTGTCGCCGAGCGACTGTTCCTCGATGTTCATGTGGAAGGTGTCCAGCATGACGCTCGCACGCGGGATGGTCGACGCGGTCCACTACCTCGATCGCCTGCGACGCGAGGTTGATGAAACTCGTCTCGAAGCGGTTGAGCGGCTCGACACCCAACATCACGCCCTTGTCCCCCGCATAGGCCGCCAGCCCGCGTCAAGCTGCTTGACCAGCAGATCGGTATCTCTGCGCGCGCTCGTCGGCGGTCATCTGCCAGACGCGCCCCACCGACGAATACAGCGGCCCGCACGACGTTCGTCGCGCCCAGTGTGGCTGCCGCGTCGACGCAGTGCTTGATATACGCCATCGCCGTTATCGCGGATCGCCTTGTCGGGATGGATGAGATCGCGGTCCGGACCCATCGCCGCGCACACGCTGGCCGCTCAGCCCGTTGTCGCGCAGGACTGCGCGGCGGCGCGCGTATATCGATGTCGTCCAGTCCCTTCCATGCGGCACTTCGAACTGGTCGAAGCCGATCTGCTTTCACTTTGGGAGCCAGCTCGGCGACCGTCTTCGGTGGTCAACGGCGAGACCCACACCCAGGTACTGACACCAAACTTCATTTTGCTCCTCCTTAAGATCAAATCTTGTTGAAAACGCAGTTCGATATTGCGGGCAGGTTACCTGGTGCCCACCGCGCCCCTGTGCCCCCTGCCTGATGCCATGCTAGACGCGCGTACCCTCTGTCGTGAAGTAATGCAAGCGCTCTTGCAGCGACGGTGAACGTCACCGCGTCACCCAATCTTCAGATCGGTGATGCCCGGCACGATGCTCAGCAGCGTTTGCTGGCCGGACCGGATATGCACGACCGTTTCCACGCCCAACGGCTCGGTCAGCACGATCTCGCCCTGCTGCTGACCGTCCGCGGATGGGCCGCACATCTTCGGGCCGGATACCCAGCAGAAACTCCCGCGGGATTTCCAGCCCGGCGGGCATCGGCAGGTTGACCGCGCTGTCCTGGATATGCAGACTGCCCGTTTTCGCGCACCGCTGGCACAGGTTGATGCGCGGGATGCCGACTAGTTTGCGCGACAAACGTCGTGGCCGGACGATCGTAGATGTCGTGGGCGTGCCGATCTGGATGATACGTGCCCTCATCCAGCACGGCGATCCGGTCGGCCATCGTCAGCGCTTCGATCTGGTCGTGCGTCACAAACAGGGTAGTGCTGCCCTCGGTTTTCTGCAGGTGCTGCAGCTCGATGCGCAGCGTCTCGCGCAGCTTGGCGTCCAGGTTGCTCAGCGGCTCGTCCATCAAGAAAATGCGCGGATTACGCACCAGCGCGCGCCCAATCGAGACGCGCTGCATCTCGCCGCCGGATAGATTGGCCGTTTTGCGATCCAGCAGGTGCGTGATGCGCAGTTTTTCCGCCACGCCGCGCACGCGCACGTCGATCTCGCTCTTGGGGACCTTGCGCAGCGGCGATCGCAGCGGAAACGCCAGGTTTTCGTACACGGTTTTGGTGGGGTAGAGCGAGTACTGCTGAAAAACGAATGCGACATCGCGATCCGCCGGGGTAAACGTGTTGACGTTGACCCCGTCGAAAATCACGTCGCCATCGTCCTGCTTCTCCAACCCTGCGATCACGCGCAGCGTTGTGGTTTTGCCTGCGCCGGTCGGCCCCAGCAGCACGAAAAATTCGCCGTCTTTGATCGAAAACGACACATCGCTCAGGGCAGCGACATCTTTGAAACGCTTGGTGACATGATGCAGCTCGATGTTGCTCATGCGTGTCGCCTCCTTACGATGGCCGCCTCAGTCTTGGGGTTGAAAAAGCGCACCATCGCCGGATTGAGATCAAAACGCACCGGCGCGTTGGATCGCGAAGTGCGGTTCCGCGGCTGGCGCGGGCATGCACCAGTTGGTCATTGCCCAGGTCAAGATGCAGCATGGTGTAGCCGCCGTGCAGATCGGTCGCGTAGACGGTGGCGGGCAGCCCGCCCTGTTCGGTCACGGTAACCGCTTCGGGACGGAAGCCCAGGATGACGTCGCCATCGCCATCCAGCGCCGCGTTCAGCGTGGGCCGAGCCAGTCGTTCGGCACAGTGTAGGCGCCACAGTCGGGCAGTATGAATGAGTCCCCGTTCGCAGATGGCCGGCGAGCAGGTTCATGCCGGGGCTGCCGATGAAACGCGCGACGAACAGATTGGCCGGGTCGTGATAGACCTCGGCGGGCGTGCCGACCTGCTGCACGACGGCGGCCGACATGACCACGATCCGGTCACCCATCGCCATCGCTTCGATCTGGTCGTGCGTGACGTAGACGGTCGTGGCGTGCTGCTCGATGTGCAGCCGCTTGATCTCCGCGCGCATCGTCTCGCGGAACTCCGCATCCAGCGCGCCCAACGGCTCGTCCATCAAGAAGGCTGCCGGGACGGCGTACCAAGGCGCGCGCCAGCGCGACGCGCTGTTGATCGCCGCCGCTTAACGAGCCGGGACGCATGGTCGAGCACATGCTCGATACGCAGCAGCTGGCGACTTCGCGCACGCGCTGGCGGATCGTCTCTTTGCTCTCGCGCTGGGCCTGCAGCGGGAACGCGATGTTCTCGCGCGAGGTCATGTGCGAGTAGAGCGCGAAAAACTGGAACACGAACGCGATGTCACGTTCGCTGGGATGCGCCCAGGTGACATCACGCCCATCCAGCATGATCTGGCCATCCGTGACGGCCTCCAGACCGGAGATCATGCGCAGCGTAGGTCGTTTTGCCGCAGCCGGACGGCCCCAGCAGGACGACGAACTCGCCGTCGTGAATGGTCAGATTCATCGGTTTGACGGCGTGACAGTTCGCCGAATTTTTTCTCAACGTTAATCAGTTCAATCGTAGCCATTGCGTTATCCCCTGGCGAATTGCGCCGAACGTGACCCCGCGCAGCAAATATCGCCGCAGCGCAAAAGTCACGATCACAACCGGGATCAGGAAGCCCATCGACCCCGCCGCGATAACCGCCCACTCGATGCCGCCGTTTCCCATCATCAGAGGGGATGCTGGGCGGCGCAGTGCGGGCATTGTCGGCCGTCAGCATGAGCGCGAACGCATATTCATTCCAGGCGAAAATGAAGCAGAACACGGTCGTCGCGGCGATGCCTGTGACGGCCTGCGGCAGCACGATGCGCATAAACGCCTGCATACGCGTGTACCCGTCCACGAGCGCGGCTTCTTCATATTCGCGCGGGATTTCGTCGATGAAGCCTTTGAGCAGCCATACCGAGAAAGACAGGTTGAAAGCTGTATACAACAAGATCATCCCGATGTGGGTGTCGTACAACCCCAATTCGCGGTACATCAGAAAGATCGGGATCGTCACGACGACGGGCGGCAGCATACGCGTACTGAGGATGAAAAACAGCAAATCCCCCTCGCCCGGCACTCGGAAGCGACTGAACGCATACGCCGACAACACGCCCAACGCCACCGACAACACCGTCGACGAGCTGGCGATGATGAGCGAGTTGCGCAGACGTTTGACGTAATCGCTCTGGCCGATGATGGCCTGCCCGCGCTTGAGCATCACCTTATCGGCCCAATTCAAATCGGTGCGCTGCTGGTATTCCTCGATTTGCGTATCCGTCAGTTGGCGGCGCTTGGTCAGCAAGCCGATGAAACCTTCCATCGTGGGATCAAAAATGACCTTGGGCGGCGAGGCGACCGCGTCCGAGCGCGACTTGAAGGCTGTCATGCCCATCCATAGGACGGGGATCAGTGTGAGGATCGCCAGCATCAGGGCGATGATGGCCCGGATAGCCTGCATCGACAGCCAGTTCGGGTCTACTTTGTCCACGCGGGTCGAGTAATTGCCACCGGCGCACGCGGGCCCTCTGGTTTCTTCTGCCTCACCACGAACAGGCACATAGCGCCGCAGAAAGCCCAGCGTCACGAGAATCACCAACCCGCTTATGCCGATCGACAGCAGAGCCGCCACCATAGGGTGATCCAACGCTTCGGACAACGGCTTGAGCACGACCAGCAGCACATTGAACACAATCGCGCTCAATACGCCCGCCACGACCCCGCCGCAATGCCCAACAGGGCGGGCTGGCCCTTATGGCGGAAGGTCACCGGCGCTGTGGCACTGCCGACCAACACCCAAAAAATCGAAAAATACACGATCCAGAAGTCTGGAAGTGGAATATTCAGGCCAAACATGCTCTAGCCCTCTCTTGCCCGGTTTAGCGCCCGGATATACAGATTGCTGACGGCGATAATGATGATCAGCACGATGTACGCCAGCGCACTGGACTCACCGGTTTTGAATTTGCCCAGGAAAGCTTCACGATACAACCGGACGGCGACCGTCTCCGTAGCGTCGCCGGGCGTGCCGCCTGTCAGCCCCATCACGAGGTCAAAGGCTTTGAACGCCTCAATCGTTCGGAACAAGACCGCGATCAACAGCAGCGGCATGACCTGGGGCAGGGTAATGCGGCGGAACTGGAACCAGCCGCTGGCGCGGTCGATCGCGGCGGCCTCGTACAGATAATCGGGGATGGCGCCCAGCCCGGACAGACAGAGCAGCATCACAAACGGACTCCACATCCAGACATCCACGATCACGATTGCCCACAGCGCCAGCGTGGGGTTAGACAACCATTGATCTCCCGCGGCAGGATTCATGTAAATTATCTGGTTGAAAATACCTTTAGACGGGTCGAAAATAAGCTTCCAGAACAACCCCACGACGACCGGCGAGAGCATCATGGGAATTAAGATCAGGGTCGTGATCAACCCGCTTCCTTTGAATTTCTCTTTCAACAGCATCGCCAGCCCAAACCCCACCACGATCTGCAACCCCACCGACAGCGCGGCATATCTGCCCGTGACGGTGAAATTGTGCCAATAGCGGATGCGCTCTTGAGAGAGGATTTTCTGGTAATTATCTAGCGCGACCCATTGGGGAGCCTCAGTTCCAATCACCGAGTAGTCGTTGAAGCTCAGGTAGAGGCTGTAAAACAGCGGAAAAACATTCATCAGGATCAGCAGGATCATGGTCGGCCAGATAAACATATGGGCGATAGTTCTGTCGCTGATCTGACGGCGGCCTTGATACCCGCTAGCCGGAGTGGGTCCGGCGGTCATGGCTGGGGCATTTAGTGACATGCGCTTCCCTTTGTCATCGCAGAATGTGGGGGACGGGGCGAACCCGTCCCCCAGGCTTGTAGTACATTAACTAGCGTGTCAGCGTTACTCGGAGAGTAGGCCCGCTTCCACGAGCACATCATGCTGCTCAACAGCCGTGCCATCGAGCGCTTCTTTGGCCGTGCCCACATTACCTACCACATAGGCGTTCAGATAGCGCTGCACCGGTTCGAGCAGTTCGGCGAACTCTGGGATGTTCCAGAAGTCCTTGACGAAAGTCATCGAGTCGGCAAACGCGCGATTGTACGGTGTGTTGTTGAGGAATTCGTCGGATTGCAGCACGTCAATATTGCAGGTATAGCCACCCACTTCCGCCCACTGTTTCTGGACGTCCGCGCTGGCGAACCACTTGATGAAGTCCAGCGAAGCGGCTTTGCGCTCGTCGCTGATGTAGTTGATCACGCTCAAGCCCTGGCCACCCAGCGAGGTGTAGCGATCGCCGTAAGGGCCAGCGGGGTTGGCGAAGAAGTCCGTCCCAGCGGCGTAGGGATTAACGCCGGGGTTGATCAGGGCGGGGAGGAACGCGAAGTAGTTCATGATCATCGCGGCCTGGCCGTTGATGAACACGTCGTTCATTTCGGCGAAGAAGGCGTTGTTGGTGCCGGGAGGTGCGAACTGGTACAGGCCCTTGTAGAACTCCAGCGCTTCAATCGCCCGGTCAGAGTTCACTACGCCCAACACTTCGTAACCCTCGCCCCACCAGTCCACGCCCCAACTGAACATGGCCGTTTCGTAGCCCATGGTCAGTCCGTCGTAGTCGATCTGGGTGTAGACGCCGATGCCGTACAGGTTTTGATCGGGACGATAGAAGAATTCGGCGATGTCGCGCATCTGCGCCCAGGTCTCGGGCACAGCCAACGGATAGCCGTACTTAGCCTCGAAATCGGCCATATTCTGCGGGTCTTCGAACAGGTCCTTGCGGTAAGCCCAGCCTACAGCGTCACCTTCGGTCGGATACCCGTAGTACTTGCCAGAGCCCGCCGGATATTCGCCATAATACTTGAGGGTAGCGGGCGTCACGGTATCGGTAATGCCGTTCGAGTTCATGAAATCGGTCAGTTCCAGGTAGTGACCCTGCGAAGCGCCCTGACCGAGCCACTGGCTGTCGCCAACGACCATGTCGTAAGCATCGCCCTTAGCGGCCCATTCCGTAGCCATACGGTCTTGGAAGCTGCCCCAGGGTTCCTGGATGACATTCACTTTGACGCCGGTTTCGGCCTCATAGCGATTGCCCATCTCTTGCAGGTAGTTCGAGGGATCCCACTCCGCCCACAAAATGGTCAATTCCTTAACGCCTTGCGTGGAAGGGGCTGCTGTTGCGCCGCCAATTCCAAAGACCAACGTGGCAAGCAATAGCTACGAGGACAAAGAGACTACCGGTTCTTCTTAGCATTTCAGCGTACCTCCTGTAAGTGGTGTCTAACAAAACTGTTTTATGCGGAGTTGATTGTTCACTGATCGCAGGTCGGGAGGGCCTCCTTTCAGGCTGATGCGCTGCGAACGCACATCAGGCGCCCATACTCAGGCTTCGAATTGAGAGAATATTCAGGCAAGTAGAACAGAATGCGCGCGGCCAACCAGATGGTTTTAGAGGAGACAGCCGGGCGCAACGAGACAGCGGCAAAACGCCGCTTGTGGCGGCGTGATAACCTGCAAATCCTATGGAATCGCCAATTGCATGTGTGCCAAAGAACAAAACCCCGGCCTGATTGCGGTTACGCAGGCGGGTGTGAAGTGGGCATGAGGGATCGAGACGGTACGCAAAAAGGATACTCATCAACCCAATATTCCAAAATGATGAACTAACTTAAATCGCGTTCTAAATCCAACAACAAATATACATTACTGGAAAAAGTTTTTTCTGTCAATAAATCAATAATTTCATTTTGTGAAGTAATCAGTCGAAACGAGATACACCTTCTATAGCCAACTTAATGCATGCATGACCGGGGTTGTCTCACCCCGGAATCAGCGGAGCGAGTCCGATCAGGCGGGATCAAACCCCGCGCTCAGACCGCCTGATCGATGATTTCCTTCAACGTCCTCAAAAAGCGTATGTCGTCCAACGGCTTGGGAAAATAGGCGTCGAACCCTTCATTCATGACACGCTGCTTGAGCGAAGGCGTGTGGTAGGCTGTGATCGCGATGCAAGGCAGTTTCGACAGCGTGGCATCTTGCCGGATACGGCTGAGCAGTTCGAAACCGTCCATCCCAGGCAGCGCCAGATCGATCACGATCGCAACGTGTTCTTGGGGGGCGATCAACTGAAGCGCGTCCTCAGCCGTCCCGGCGACCTCGACCGGTATATTGGCACGAATGAGCATACGCGCCACGAGCTCTTGTCCGTCGGGGTCATCTTCCACAACAAGTACCGATTGGGGCTGCACAGCGTCCTCTTTTCTCGTTTTCCTAAATAATACTCAACCGATCTCAGCCCTTGAGACCGGACACAGCATGCAGTTCTAGCGGAACGTCTACGGTGAAAATGGAATATTTGCCGACCTCACTATCGACCGTCACGCTCCCGCCCATCAATTCCACCAGGTTGTTCACGATCGAGAGTCCCAGCCCGGCCCCGCCATAGCGCCGCTTGGACGAGCTGTCGAGCTGGACGAAGTCGTCAAAGATGATTTTTTGCATCGAGCTGGGAATCCCGATGCCCGTGTCGGCCACGCAGATATTGAGCCGATCCGCCTGTCGTTTCAGTTCCAGTGTAATATAGCCCTCGTTGGTGAATTTGATCGCGTTGGCGACCAGGTTGGTGGTGATCTGGATCAGGCGCTCCTCGTCGTGCGTGACCACTTCCGGCAGCGCGGGATCGAGAATCAGATCGAGCTGAAGTCCTTTGTCTTTCGCCTGAAGCTGGAGATCTTCGACAATCGTCGCGGCTAGAATGCGCAGCGAAATATCCGACAGCACGATCTCCAGGCTGCCGGTCGCCAACCGTGACAGGTCCAGCACGCTGTTGATCAGCAGCAGCAGGCGCTGGCCGTTCGCCAGACAGCGCTCGGCCATGTGAGTGTTATCCTCGTTCAACTGGCGGCTGTACAGCATTTCCCTCAGAAAACCGATGATCGCGTTGAGCGGCGTGCGCAGCTCGTGACTCATGTTGGCCAGGAACAGGTCCTTCAATCGGGTCGCCGTTTCCGCTTCGCGCCTGGCCTTTTGCTCGTGGATGACCAGCTCTTGCAGTCGTTCCTGGGCGCGCTTGCGATCGGTGATATCCGTCGCGATGCCGAGCAGTTGGCCCGCCTGGCCGTCTGAGGCCATGAGTGGCACTTTGGTGGTCTGGTACCAGCGTGTCTCGCCCGTGACGACGTTGGTCATTGCTTCTTCCGCGATGAATTGGGGTTGGCGCGTACGCAACACGGCAATATCATCCAGGCGGAAATGTTCCGTTTCAACCCGGTTGGGATTGAAATCCTCGTCCAGCTTGCCCACCATCGTATCAGGTGCTGTGCCATACATTTCTGCCAGAGCCTTATTCACCAGGATGAAGCACCCCTGCTCGTCTTTGGCAAAGATGAAATTGGGGTCAAGATCGATCACCTGCCGCAGAAAATTGCGCTGGGCTTCCAGGTTGTCCTGGGCGCGCTTGCGATCGGTGATGTCCGTCGCCACACCCAACAACTGCATGGTGTGGCCGTCGGCAGCGATCAGCGGGACCTTGATCGTCTGGTACCAGCGCGTTTCGCCAGTCAACACATTCGAGATCGGCTCCTCGGCGATGAACTTGGGCTGCCGCGTGCGCACTACTTCGAGATCGTCGCGGTGCAAGTGATCGGATTCGACACGGTTAGGGTTGAAGTCCTCATCCAGTTTGCCGACCATCTCGTCTGGCTTGGAGTTGTACGCATCGGCCAGTGCTTTGTTGACCAGCATGAAGCGCCCATGTTCATCCTTGGCAAAGATGAAGCTCGGATCGAGATCGATCACCTGCCGCAGAAAATTACGCTGATCCTTCAAGCGGTCCTGGGCGCGCTTGCGCTCGGTGATGTCCGTAGCCACGCCGAGCAGTTGGACTGTCTGACCGTCGGCGGCAATCAGCGGGACTTTGATGGTCTGGTACCAGCGCGTTTCGCCCGTGACGGCGTTAGACAGCGGTTCTTCCGCGATAAACTTCGGCTGGCGGGTGCGCACCACTTCGAGATCGTCACGGTGAAAATGCTCCGACTCAGCCAGGCTGGGATTGAAATCCTTGTCCAGCTTGCCGACGATCGCGTCCGGCGTGGTGCCATACGTATCGGCCAGCGCCTTGTTGACCAGCATAAAACGGCCGTGTTCATCTTTGGCGAAGATAAAACTGGTATTGAGGTCGATCACCTGCCGCAGGAAATTATGCTGGGTTTCCAGGCGATCCTGGGCGAGCTTGCGCTCGGTGATGTCAGTGGCAATGCCCAGCAGTTGGACCGTCTGGCCGTCGGCGGCAATCAGCGGGACTTTAATAGTCTGATACCAGCGCGTTTCGCCGGTGACGGCGTTGGACACCGGCTCCTCAGGGATGAATTTGGGCTGGCGTGCGTGCACGACTTCGTTGTCGTCGCGACGGAAATGCTCGGTTTCGGACCGTTTGGGGTTGAAGTCCTCGTCATATTTCCCGACCATTTCGTCCGGCGCGGTCCCATAGGTATCGGCCAGGGCTTTATTCACCAGCAGGAATCTACCGCTCTCATCTTTGGCGAAAATGAAACTGGGATCGAGGTCGATCACCTGCCGCAGAAAATTACGCTGATCTTGCAGCGCCTCCTGCGCATGGACGCGGTCGGTGATGAACTCCGCGTAGATGATCAGGCCACCGATTTCCCCACTGGTCACATACCAGGGCCGAATCTCTCGTTTGAGCCATTCCAACGTGCCGTCATTTTGAATCAACGGGACCTGTTCGTCGCGGTGGACCTCGCCCTGCAAGCAGCGCTGGTGGATATCTTTCCAGTCGTCGCTCACGTCGCGGAAGAGATCGTAGTGGCGGGTGCCGATAATTGAGCGGTCTTCCAGCCCAAAATCAGAAATCCACCGGTCATTCGTGAACAGATAACGCAAGTCGGTATCCAGGATGGCCACGGCCATGGGAATATGCCGGGCCAACTGCTCAAGCTGGTGCCGCTGTTCGATCACGTCAAAATCAGCCGGATGATCCACTGCCTGTGTCACTCCCACTGCATCGCTACTGTTATCTCACATTCTACCAAACCCGCGCATTACGCGCGCCTATGCTGGCACTGCCGGGCAGCAGGACCACCACGACCTGACTGCTGACCACAGATCGCAGTTTTCAGAGGAAATCGCTGAAAAGGACAAAGGGACGCTGAGGAATCGCGCGGCGCTATTTGTCGCCGACGAAAATGCTTTCGAGCGCCAGCGCGATCGTCCCGAAGATACTCGCTTCGGGACCCAACGGCGCGATTTCGATCCGCAGGTCTTGCGTCGCCAGCGAGGGGGAACGATCCCAAATGCTGCGCCGGATCGCAGCGAGAAAGGCCGGGGCCACGTCATTCACGGGGCCGCCAATCAACACCAGATCGGGATCGAGGTAATTCACGATATTAGCCAATGTTTCGCCCAGAATCTGGCCGCTGCGTTGGATGATCTGCTTGGCGACGCGGTCGCCCTCCGTGGCGGCGATGCCCACTTCGCGCGCGGTGAGAGCGTCCGGGTCATAATGGCTGAGCATCGTTTCCACGCCGGACCGGACCAGTTGCCCGGCCTGCATGGCGATCGACGTTCCCGACACAACCGATTCCAGGGGCACGCTGGCTTCGCCGGTCCCGCCCAGACTCTTGATCTCGGTGTGCATCTGCCCGATATCGCCCGCGCGCCCGTTCGCTCCGCGGAATATCTGCCCGTTCAGAATAATGCCGGAGTTGATCGAGGTGCCGACGTTGACGTACACCAGATTTTGCAGATCGCGCCCGCCGCCCTTGCGCAGTTCCCCAAAGGCCATCGCATTGGCTTCGTTCTCCACCAGAACGATCGAATAGGGGAAGGACTCGCGGATCAGGCTGTCGATCTGGTAACCGCCCCAGGACGGCATGAGCGGCGAATCAAACAGCGTACCCGTCTGCGTATCCACCGATCCCGGCACAATAATACTGAAAGCCAGAATGTCACTCAGCGGGATCGCCAGCTTATCGATCCGCTCGCGCACCACGTGACACACTTCGTTTAGGACGGTGTCGGGGTCTGCCGGTTGGGGCATCGGCAGCATGCGGCGCACGCGGATATGCTCTGTGAAATCCACGAGGGCGATATCCAGCTTCGAAAACCCGATTCGGACCGCCACAATATACCCAAAACGCGCGTTGAACCCGATCTCTCTGGCGCGCCGCGCCCCGGTGGGCGGACCATCCCGTTTTTCCTCCAGGATGCCATCTTCGATCAATTCGTTGACGACAGACGTGATTTTAGAGGGCGAATAGCCGATAGTCTCCGCGATGCGCGTACGCGACAGGAGTCCCGACCGGCGGATAGCCTGCACGGTGAGATATTTGGGCGAGGACAGCTTGAATGGGGCAGTGCGCGCAGGTGATGCCTCAAAAGGATTTTGTTAAATCCGCCCGACACGATTCGGCTTCTTCAAAGGGTTGCTCCAGGCAAAAGAAGATTATTGAATAGTTTACACACTGAACTAAAACGTACATTATCTGAAAACAATTGCATTGTCAATAAAGTGACCCGCGTGAACCTCATCTGCGCGCGGCTGCCAGCGCGTGTTTGAGCCGCCAGACCCGTGTTCTGGGCGCGATAACACGTGGAATCTTGTCCCGAATTCGGCCGGAATGCGCTATCATGGTGCCTGTGCATTAGTGTGCATCCTGAGGAGGAGCGCATGTTCAAATCACTGAAAGCGGTCACGTATTGTGTACCCGATCTTGAGCAGGCCAAACGCTGGTATGCCCAAGTGCTAAACGCCCAACCCGTCCTGGACACGCCGCAGGTAGTGTACTTCCTTATCGGCGAAAACCCGTTAGCACTCGTGCCGAATACATTACGCCGGGTAATACGACGTCTGTCGCGTACTGGTGGGTAGATGACATCGCCGCGGCGGTTCAGCAGTTGCAGGACTGCGGGGCCACCGTCCAGACCGAGATCAAACATAACCCGCTATTGCGTACCAGCGCCGCCGTGGTGATCGATCCGGCAGGTACTCGCCTGGGCCTGATGGGCCCGACTCCGGAGTCAGCCCGCCCATCGCTGGAAAACCAACCCTCTGTCAGCGCGTTCAACGTCGCGCGCTGCCGGGCGATCGCCGCTCACGATCCCCGGGAAGAGATCAGAGGCGCGGACACGCTGGCCGAGGTCTTTCTGGGCGAAGAAGCTCAAAAATCGCTACAAAACCCGGCCATGCACGCCGCGATCTTGAAAAAACTGGACGCCTTCTCGCCCGGCGCGTATGAATACTTCCTCGCGCGGACGGCCTATCTGGATGCGATCGTCGAACAGGCCGTGCGCGACAATATCCCGCAGATCGTGTTCTTGGGCGCGGGCTACGACACACGGGCCTATCGCTGTCGCGATCTGATCCAGGACACGCACATCTTCGAGCTGGACAGCCGCGTCACGCAAGAACATAAGCGATCGCTGTTAGAAGCCGCCCACCTCACGCCGCCGGAAGCGCTGACCTACCTGCCCGTCGATTTCACCAAGAATGATCTCGCTGCGGTGCTGTCTGGCGCGGGCTATTCCGAGGACAAGAAAACGCTGTTCATCTGGGAGGGCGTCATCTACTATCTTCCGCCCCAGGCTGTGGACGCGATGCTGCGCTTCGTGCGAGAACATTCCCCAGCGGGCAGCACCCTGTGTTTTGACTACATGATCGCCGAGTCCGACATGGCCAACCGTTTTGGCGCCAAACAGGCCCGCGATGCAATGCAGGCCACCTATACCGCCGAGCCGCTGCAATTCGACCTGGAAGAAAATCGCGTCGAGGCATTCCTGGCCGAGCGCGGATTCCAGACCGTCGAACATTTGAACACGGATGACATGCGCGCCCGTTACCTGACGCTACGCGATGGGTCGTCCGCCGGGAATATGCTCGACCTGTTCGGCTTTGTGCGGGCCACGGTCGCGTAACGTTCCGCGCCAACCGCCTGAGTCAAATTACGAATCAGGGCGCGCACTCGCACAGCGCGCCCTGGTTTTCTGCTGGGAGATCGCCCTATTTATCGCGGGTTAGCGAAAAGCCGCTCAAAAACTGTTTCTGGAGCAGCAAGAAGAAGATCAGCGGCGGGAGCGAGGCGATCACTCCGGCGGCCATCAGCAGGCCGAAATCCGTCTGCGTACCGCTGATCACCGAATTGCGTACCCCGACCTGAATCATCTGGTCCTTCGGGCTGAGCTGGATAAAGACCGGCCATGCGAATTGGTGCCACATCGAGATAAACTGGATCATGGCGTGAGCGCCGATCACGTTCCAGGACATGGGCAGCAGCACCCACACCAGAAATCGCAGCGGCCCGGCCCCGTCCATCTGCGCCGCTTCGAGCAGTTCGCGTGGGATATTCGTAAAATGCTGGCGGAACAAGAATACCCCGACCGCGCTCGCCAGGAAGGGCATGGTCAGGGCCAGTTGGGGCGTGTTCTTAACCCATTTCAATTGCGCGACCAGGTTCGACAGCGGCACCAGAATCAACTCGGTGGGCATCAGCAGCGTGAGCAGCACGAAGAAGAACAGCACCCATTTGCCGGGAAACTGGAAATATACAAAGGCCATGCCCGCCAGCATCGAGAAGACCGTCTTGCCAATCACGACGATCAGCGCCACCGTCAGCGTGTTGAGGATCAAACGGCCAAAATACTGCCCTTCGAACAGCGAGCGTGTGTTGTTGAAGAAGTCCGTCGAAGGCGGGAACAGCTTGGGCGGAATGGTGAACGCTTCTTCCAGCGTCAACGTGGACACTTGCAGCGCGTACAGCGCAGGGCACGCCAGCAGCAGGCACACGACGATCAGCGCGGCATGGACAGCGTAACGAGTTTTGTGAGGAGTCATCGGGTCAGCCCTCGTACGTAACGCGACGCTCTAGGAAGCGAAACTGGACCACCGTCAGCCCGGCCACCATCAGGAACAACACCACCGCCTGGGCCGCACCAAATCCGGCGGGTGCGCCGGTATTGAACGCATCGCGGTACAACTTGAAGATCAACACGTTGGTAGCCCCGCTCTCGCCGCCGGGCCCAAAGCGAGGCCCCCCGCCCGGCGTCAGCGTGTCTATGATGCCGTAAATGCCGTAGAACGAATACGTCACGTCCGTGACCAGCAGGAAAAATGTGAACGGCGACAGCAAAGGGAAGGTGATCCGCCAGAAGCGCCGCGCGCGCCCCGCCCCGTCCAGTGACGCGGCTTCCAGCAGGTCCTCTGGGATGTTTTGCAGCCCGGCGATATAAAACAAGATGTTGAAGCCCAACAGATTCCAGACCGACGCCACGATGATCACCCAGGGCGCGAGCGTCCGATCAGTGAGCCAATGCGGTTCGATGCCCAGCGTGCTGTTTAGCGCCCAATTGATCAGCCCGACTCCTCCCTCGCGGAACATTGAAAGGAAGATCACGCCGGTCACCACGGGCGACATGGCATAGGGCCACACCAACAGCGTGCGGTAAATGCCCGCCCCTCTAATCTTCTGCGAAGCCAGGACCGCGATCGCCAGCGCCAACGCCAGGCTCAGCACGACGATGAAGGCGGTGATGTACAGCGTCGAGATGAAGCTGTTGCGGTAAACGGCATCTTCGGACAGGTTGACGTAGTTTTGCATGCAGGCGAAACGCGCCTGCGGCAGGGGGAAGATTTTGCGTCGCAGCGATTCCAGCATGATCTGGGCGGCGGGGTAGTACAAAAACACGAGCAGGATCACCACACTGGGCAGCAGCAGCAGGTAGGCCAGCCCGAATCCATTAAAATGCCCCGACACGATCTGCTGGCGCACCAGCACCGTACCGCGCAACAGCGTCCAATAGGGCACCAGCAGAATGAGCGCGCTCAGCGCCGTGACCACCAGCCCGATTCGGAACTGCGCGCCGCTGATCGCTGGGGCATACGTACAGTGGCGGGCGGGATACATCAGGATTTGCGCGCCCAGTGCGCCGACTGCGCCGCCGCCTGCTATCTGCGCCCACGCGATCCGGCGCGGCGGGCGATTGCGCACGATCACGGGCAGCATGATTGCCGAGGCCCCCGCGCCAAACGCGGCCCCGGCGACGACGGACCACAGCACCTGGCTGTTGGCTGATTCATAATAAAGGACAACATCTTGTAGAAAGCCCGGCACCGACTGGACGCCATCCCATAACAGAGTCCAGAAGGACACCAGGCCGTCCCATTGCAGGATGAAGAACAGACCCAAAAATCCTAACGCCGCGACAAGCAAGACTCGCTGAATAATCTGGGCAGACACAGACCAGCGTGGGGCTTTTTCCATCTCCACCTGCCTTTCGTCGACCGGTGACAGCCTGACCAGGGTGACCGCTAAAACAAAGTGGGATGAGCTGGCCACCCATCCCACTTGATCACGTCATCAGGCGCAAACTAACCGCCGATGATACTGTTATAGTCTGCAATCGCTTTGTCCGCGCGATTCTGGGCCGCGGCCAGCGCCGCCGCCGGGTCTTCGTGGCTGTCGATGACAGACATCAACGCATCGATCAACGCGGTGCGAACCTGTTCTGATGCACCCACGCGCGCCCCGGCGTTCGCCGCATCGGGCGACGCGGCTAGCAGTTGTTGCAGCGGAATGAAATAGGCCGGGTTAGCGTCGAACCACCCTTCGGCGGTCAGAGAGTCAATCGAGCTTTGGCGGATCGGGAAATAGCCGCTGGCTTTATGCCACGCTGCCATATTTTCGGAATTGGTCAGGAAGAACACGAAATCAACCGCCGCCTGCGTCTCGGCGTCCGGATGGCCCGCCATCACCCACAGAGCCGCCCCACCGGGAGTCATGCCGTTGGTGGAGTCCTCGTCCGGCTGCGGGAACGGCGCGATCAGCGGCGTGAAGCCACCCAATGACGGCGCGAAGGCGTACATATTGCTGATCCCAGCGCTGCTCGACAGATGAATCGCGGTTTGCTTGCTGATGAACAGCAGCCCCTCGGATGTATACGCATCGGGGTTGCCGCTGTACGTGAAATAGCCCTTGTCCGCCAGGTCTTTCCACCAGGAGACGATCTTCATCATTTCGGGCGTGTCGATCTCGGCTTTGGTGGCCCGGCCGCTGCGCCCATTGTCGTTGTTCACAAACAGCGCGTTCTGCATCGACAACCACTGTTCGGGCAGCCAGCTATTCACCGGCCAGTTGATGCACGCGCCCAAACCGTCAATATGGGCGGCCATGATGGCATCGCAGGCCGCGGTGATCTCGGCAAAAGTGTGGGGCGGGGTGTTGGGATCCAACCCAGCGGCGGTAAACATATCGGGGTTGTAATACATCACGGGGTTGGAGGCATTCCAGGGGAGACCCCAAATCTCATTGTCGAGATCGTAATAGTTACGCATCGGCTCGATAATGTCCGGGATCGTCGCGAGTTCTTCCGGCGTGGCGTAATCCCCAATCTTGACAAATGCCTGAGAATCGATCGCGACCTGGGTCAGCACGTCTTCGGCCTGGATGATATCCGGCGCGTTACCCTGGTTGGCGGCTAACAGCGCGCCCTCGAAAACCTGCCCATAGTCGTCGGTTGTCGACTGAATATTAACGACAACGTCGGGATGTTCGGCCATAAAAGCGTCTGCAATGTCCTGGATCGTGGTGCGACGTACATCGCGATCATCGGTGTAAATGTGGACAAAGGTGATTTCGACAGGAGATTGAGCCTGCGTGCTGTGGACATGTGACAAGAGCGGTGTCAGGCCGAGCACAACCGCGCACATGGCCAGAAACAACGACTGCTTTTTCATACTATGGCCTCCTCCCCAACGCAGCGTGGGGATCGTCAAGCGTACAGAAAGGGATGATCGCCTAGCAGAACACTGTAACCAAGGTTCGGCTCGTAAGCAACCCACCGCATTATAAGGAATTTTGATCTCGACACGGTGTGACGGAGGGCGATCAGGATCGGCACGAAACGTTTTTATCATAAACGCTATAAATTTTTAATTTCATTTAAACATGTCCATTATATTGTAAATCAATCGGTTAAACGGAATTTGCCACCTGGCAACTAATGTCATTGCAGTCTACAAATTAAAACCAATTAAAAGTTGTAAATAATCGTAAATTTTCTCCGCGTGGACAGCCTAAGATCGGTTTTGCGGACTTTCAAATCATTATTTACGTGATAATATTGTTCATACACACGGGTTTTCGTTTTCTGATTTGAGTGCCTTTCATGGCAACGCAGCGCTGTCATGAAATTATTGCGTTATGAAAAGCACAACAGACTATATTTTTCCGCTCGGTGTTTTGACAGAATTTTGGACTACAAATACCAATCTTTGGAAAGGATAGCGCACTTATCATTTGGTAGGATTGACGTCGCTGCACTAAACAACAAGCAGCCATGCGCTATAAAACACGTTGACGCCAATCTGTATTCGCTGTTGTCGGAAATCATAGCCGATGGTGTTTTCGCTCCCCATAGACCGGCAAATGGGCGCAAACGGAGGAATGAAATGTCTGTGTTGTTGTTGAGCGATGATCTTGAATTGGGGCGCATCTGGACTTATGCCCTGAATCAACGTGGATTGGACGTGGTTCGCACTGATTTAATCCAATCCGCTTTGAACAGCATGGATGAACAAATCTTCGATCTGCTGATCGTCGATGTCTACCACGATCTGGACGCCATTCAATTCTGCCGGCAAATTCGTTTAACAATTCCCAATCCCGTCCTGCTGCTGACTCCGAAAGCGGATGAGCAGTACATGCTCAGAGCGTATGAGGCGGGTGCCGATGACTGCGTCACAAAACCCATCAGCCCGGCGATCTTCCTGGCTAAAGTGGTGGCGTGGATGCGGCAAACCGGGCACAGCAGCGCAGACGAACAAAAGCTGCGGTTGGGTGACGTCCGCTTCGACATTCTGCGGCGCACGGTGATGACGCCCAGCGGGTCCGTAATCAAGCTCACCAATCTGGAGTTGCGACTGCTCCACCTGTTAATGTCCCATCCCAATCAAGTCATGCCGAGTGACGTCATCGTCGAGCGGGTGTGGGGTTACGTGGGCAATGGCGAGGGCAGCTTGCTGAAGAACGTCGTCTACAGGCTGCGCTCGAAACTCGAGCCAGATCCGCGCCAACCGGCTTACATCCAGACAGTAGCTGGAGAAGGATATATGTTCCTGATCGCGTAGGCGATTAGAGCGAGCCATTTGTTTGGGAAATTTATGTTAGTTGGACACAAGAACCCTGGTGCAGGATTTAGATTCTGCCTGGGTTCTTAATTCTACGACCACAGAGAATCTTAAATCCATCAATGTTTGCCAGAGTATCGTCAGTTTCACCGAAATCAGTACCTTAGTCATCTGGTACAAAAGTCCCCCTGAAGTCTCAGGACTGTGACCGAAATGCAATTCTTACGACCAATTGAGACGCGCATTGGGACCCAGCATTATATGCATAGAAGCCAATATTGGGTATATTAATAGAAAGATTTATTTACCTTCTTAATGCAGGTCGGCCGAGTCAAGTTAAATATCGTGCTCTCTGGACTCTGTTCAAACAAATCGATCAGCCGCTAACAACTAAGCTGACAAGTCAGGGACGGACCCAGTCATCGTAACTGGATAGGGGAACAGCAAATGGAAACCTCAATCTCAGCATCAGTAATTGGAATGGAATGGGAAACAAAAGTTGGCGGCGAGCAAAACGACAACTCGCGTCCCCGTTTTCAGTCTGGTGTCCGGGTGAGCGTCGTTATTCCAACGCTCAACGAAGCCGAAAATCTACCGCACGTGTTGCCGCGCATTCCTAAATGGATTGACGAAGTTGTACTGGTTGATGGCTATTCAACCGACAACACTATCGAGGTAGCTAAAGAGCTGCTTCCTGATATTCGCGTCGTGATGCAAGTTGGCCGTGGCAAAGGGGCCGCCTTGCGGACCGGGTTTGAAGCCGCCACAGGCGACATCATCGTCATGATCGACGCGGATGGGTCGATGGAGCCCAACGAAATCCCGGCCTATGTCGGGGCGCTGATGTCGGGTGCAGACTATGTCAAAGGGTCGCGTTTCTTGCAGGGCGGCGGCACAACCGACATGGAATGGTACCGTTTCCTGGGCAACTGGGCCCTGCTGTGGATGGTACGCACTATGTACGGCGGCAAATATTCCGATCTGTGTTACGGTTACAACGCATTTTGGAAGCGCATTTTGCCTCAGCTCGATCTGGACGCTGACGGGTTCGAAATCGAAACGCTGATGAACCTGCGTGTCTTGTTCGCCGATCTCAAGATTGCTGAAGTTCCCAGCTTCGAAGCGCCGCGCATTTACGGCGAAAGCCACCTGCGCACCATCCCGGATGGTTGGCGGGTGCTCAAAACCATCATCCGTGAACGGTTTCGTGCTCGTCGCAAGGTTGTGACGACCGAACCGCAGGCCGCGCCCGAAGTTGTTGAACGAGGCGGGGGCTGGTAACCCATGTCATCAGTCGATTTCTCAGTCATTATCTGTGCGTACACAGAGAATCGCTGGAATGAGCTGCTGGCTGCTGTAGACTCGATCCGTCATCAGACCCTGACCCCGCGCGAAATCATCGTCATCATCGATCATAATCCCGCATTACTGGCACGTGCTCAAGAGTGCGTGCCAGGGGTCATTTTAGCTGAAAACAGTGGTGAACAGGGTCTTTCAAGCGCACGCAACACAGGCATCGCACTGGCACAGGGAACGATTCTTGCGTTTATGGATGAAGATGCCACCGCCCAACCCGATTGGTTAGAGCGTCTGGCGGCCAGTTTTGATGACGGTTGTGTGTTAGGCGTAGGCGGCGCTATCGAGCCGAACTGGGTCAGCGGGCAACCTGGCTGGTTTCCGGCGGAGTATAACTGGGTCATTGGCTGCACCTATACCGGCATGCCCCGGTCAATCGCTCCGGTCCGTAATCTGATAGGCTGCAACATGGCCTTTCGGCGCGACGTATTTTCCGAAGTAGGCGGCTTCCGCGACGGTATCGGTCGCATCGGCACACGGCCGCTGGGGTGCGAAGAAACCGAGTTGTGTATTCGTGCCCGGCAGCAGCGCACCGATGGCGTGTTCATCTATGACCCTTCGGCACGCGTCAATCACCGCGTACCCGCCAACCGGGGAACGTGGCAGTACTTCCGCTCGCGCTGCTACGCTGAGGGTCTGTCCAAAGCGCTGGTGGCGCATCTGGTTGGCGCGGGAGACGGGCTGTCGAACGAGCGCAGTTACACGCTACGCACCCTGCCAGCCGGTGTGCTGCGCGGGCTGGCGGACGGCCTGTTCCATCGCGATCTCGCCGGGTTCGGACGCGCGGCCAGCATCACCGCCGGGCTGATGATCGCCACAGCCGGTTATCTTGTAGGTAAAGTCCAGTTGGCGCGGAAACCATCCCGGCCAGCTTCATCCATCGCCAATGAAGCAGAATCAGCGCGTTCCGGCGCTCGCACACCTGTCCTTGACACACTACCGGGCACAAAATGAACCAAACACCGAACATCTCGACCGATCCTGAACCTGCGCTGCGCGTGCTGTTAGTGACAGCCCGCTACCTGCCCTATGTGGGCGGTACGGAGATTCACAACTACGAAGTGGCGCGGCGTCTGGCGGCGAGTGGTGTCGATGTCACAGTCCTGACGACGGACGCGAGCGGCAAGCTCGCCCCGGAGGAAGTCACTGAGGGATTTCGCGTGATAAGGGTTCCGGCCTGGGCGCGCAGTCGCGATCTTTATATTGCGCCGGGCATCTACCGCACTATAATGCAGCAGCGCTGGGATGTCATCCACTGCCAGGGCTATCACACATCCGTCGCACCTCTGGCGATGTGGGCTGCGCTGCGGGCAGGTACGCCGTACATCACGACGTTTCACAGTGGCGGTCATTCGTCGTCCTGGCGTTCGGCAATTCGTGGCACACAGGTGCGGATGCTGCGCCCGCTGTTGGTCAGAGCCCAGCGGCTGGT
This sequence comes from uncultured Chloroflexia bacterium, assembly GCA_963826505.1. Taxonomy (GTDB): domain Bacteria; phylum Chloroflexota; class Anaerolineae; order Aggregatilineales; family Aggregatilineaceae; genus CAWGXG01. Next base: position 2,783 of record CAWGXG010000006.1, on the reverse strand, counting down.
GGCAGTTTCCGAGTTTGAAAAACGGCATTTCTGCCAACAGCTTGGACTGCCCGAAGATCGGGTTGTCGTCATTCCTAACGGCTCCCATCTTCCCGCCCAGGCAGTCTCCAGCGAGCCAGACCAACGCGACCCGCTGATCGTCTCAGTCGGACGCCTGGAACGCTACAAGGGCCACCACCGCGCGATTGCCGCCCTGCCTCATGTCTTGGCCGAGATGCCAGACGTGCGGTTGCGGATTGTAGGTTCTGGCCCGTACGAAAACGAGCTGCGACAGCTTGCCGACCAGTTGGGGATCGCCGATCGCGTTGAGATCGGACCGATCGCCGCCAGTGACCGTACCGCGATGGCGCGCCTGATCAGCAGCGCCGCGCTGCTCACCCTACTAAGCGACTATGAATTGCAAGGCTTGGCTGTTTCCGAAGGATTATCGCTGGGAACTCCAGTCCTGGTGGCCGATGCATCGGCCCTCGGCGACCTGGCCCGGCAGGGCATCGTGCACGCTGTCCCGCTGGATGCTGACGCGCAAAGCGTCGCCCAGGCGATGATCGAAATGATGCGTCATCCTGCACCGCGTCCGAAGGTCGAACTCCCCTCCTGGGATGACTGCGCCGCCCGTTTGTTGGCACTCTACCGTACTGTGACCAGTTCCTCTGGTCTTGCTGCGAAGACTGACCGGGCCGGACAAGTTGGTACCGCACCGAGTCAAGAGTACCAGCGCGAGCAAGCAGCCGCACGGCTGGCGGATTAAATCGCATTCCCTGCACCACCAGCTGTTTGCCCTAATATAAGAGAGGGGACATCGGGCATGAGTATGCCGATTTTTTCACGGAAATTGTCCCGCCGCCGGTTTCTCCAGGCTGCTGCGAGCAGCTTTCTGATAACGGCGGCACCGTCATTAGGCCTTCCGAGATCGGGGCGGCTTCGACAGGGCAACCAGCCCGCCTTTACTACCTGGGGACAAAGCGATCTTTTGCTCGACAATCTGACCTCCCCATTCGCAGCCCTATAGCGGCAGGAAACTTGAGTGATGACAGTTATTCGAGAAGTATCCGGTGAAGACACGCCCAATGGCGGACGCCTGATCTGGAACAGCAACGACCTTGAACTTGAACGGCGCTTGAGCAGTGTGGCTCTCAACGTCAAGGCTGCCCCCTATTATGCGGTAGGCGATGGCGTCGCCGATGATCGGATCGCGATTCAAACAGCGCTCAACGATTGCAGCGAGGCGGGGGGCGGACAGGTTTTTCTACCCGCGGGCGTCTATCTGCTGACCAGCGGTCCGCTGCTCCTGCCCGATGGGGCCAACATGGTTGGGGCTGGGATGAATGTCTCGACGATTAAATTGGGCGATGGCGCCAACGGCCCGGTGATCACCGATCTCTCGGCGGGTTACCCGGACACCTATGCGTTTGGACGCATACGTCTCGCCCATTTCGCAGTAGACGGCAACCGCCAGAACAACGTCAAAGGGGAAGAAGGCATTTTCACGACGGCCTACTACTCCGTGTTTGAGCAACTGTACGTCCATGACTGCCAGACAGACGGCGTTCATTTTGGCTTTGCCCAGATGAAAAACAGTGCCAGCCAGAACTGGATCAGCGGGTGCCGCATCACAGACTGCGGCGGCGCGGGCGTATACCTGGATATTCAGGGCATCGACCATTCCGTTTCCGACAACTTCATCCACGACTGTGATTACGGCGTGGTGATCAACAATGGCGGTGTGCGCGTGATCAATAATGACATTTTCGCCTGTTACCAGGCGGCCATCAAAGTGAAGCAAACCGCGTACGGGGTGATCCTGGCCAACAATGACCTCAACGCGAACCGTCAGCACGGCATTCACATCACACGCACAAGTGACGGCAAATCCGGCCCGTGGAGCCAAATCCTGATCGCGAACAATTCGATCTTGGGCGACGGGCTGACCGATGATGGTCAGTATGACGGCATCTACGTCGAATCACCAACCAAAGACGGCATCGACAAGCTGACTATCGTCGGCAACAAAGTCTTCTCGCGGGAAGGGTCAAACCGTTTTCGCTATGGGATTGACCTGGAAAAGAACATCAGCGAGACCAAATGCAGCGGCAACCACATCAGTAACGCGGCCTCTGGCCAATACTTTGTGGGATCGAGCTGCTCTCAGATTGAGATCGACAGCATCGGTGGTGGCGAAGTTGACGCGCCAAGTATGCCAGACAGCACCACTGTCCTGGTCAATCCGTATCCCGTCGCGGTGACGATCTACATCAGCGGCGGCGTTGTACAGTCAGTTGCGGTAGCGGGCAAACTCACAGGCTTGACGAATGGCAGCTTCCGGCTGACACCGGGACAAACCATCGCCGTTGAGTATGCAGAACTACCGTCTTGGGTATGGATCGCAGATTGATTAAACGGTGGGCCGGTGGCCGATTTGAAGGGGTCAGGACTTACCCCTTTTCAACGGATATTTGCACTAGCGCTGCTGCCTTTCCGGAGGGGTTAACAGAGATGGTATCGCGGGCTCTCTTTCACTGTTTTGAACAGGCTGATATTCAGTGGTGCGTGTTGCGTCATCACCAGAAGCGCACCGATCTCCTGGTCGATCGCGCCAGCGCTGACCAGATTCGCCCATTCTTGATGCAGCTGGGGTTTGCCCCACTCTCTTCGAGCGAGCCGGGCGTCCATAGCTTGTGGATGCGCTATAGTGCATCGAGCCATCGTTGGGTCACGCTGGCAGTCGTCACCGAGCTGGCCTTTGGGTCCAATGCCCATTTCCCGACGCCAGTGGCCGACGCCTG
>CAWGXG010000005.1:0-736681 GCA_963826505.1 uncultured Chloroflexia bacterium | reverse complement strand
CCGGAGTACGGATCGTTGGTGATAATGATATCGCCGGGCGCGAGATCGGCGCCGAATTTCGCGATCACGCTCTGGGCGGCGAAGGTCAGCGTGCCGAGAAAACCCGAGACGCCATTGCCCTGCGTGATCAGCGCGCCGCCCGCGTCCAGCAGGCCGGTGGCATAGTCCAATACCTCGTAGATGATCGGACTCATGCTGGTGCGCTGCATGGTGAAAAACATTTCGTCCCCAATCGCGACCAACGACTCCTTGATGATCTCCAGCGTGAACGGGTCAAAGCCCGCCCGCTGTGCGTCAACCTCGTTCGATTCCATTTTCCAGCCCTAGCGCCGCGCGGACGACAGCCCAAAGCGCGAACGCTGCTGCACCGGCTCGACGTGCAGGAACCCGTATTTATCGCGCATGACCTGCTGATCGGGGAAGACGACTGTTGCCGAAGCCGGTTCTTCGATCACCGCCGGGCCTTCGATCGTCTTGCCGATCGGCAGCAGATCGCGCTCGTAGATGGCGGTATTCTGCTTGCCGAAGTCTTCAAACACGACGGGCCGCGTCCCTTTTCTGGCGCGTGACAGGCCCGTACCCTGGCCGCTGATCGGCGCGATCTCGGCTTTGCGCACCAGCCCGATCGCCGTGACGTGATAATTAACCAGCTCGGTCACCGTGTCCAGCCGGAACGTATAATTGTGCTCGTGCAGATCGTGGAAGGCATCGCTTACCCGGCGCAGCAGGTCGGGCGTGATGGTGCCGTTGGGCACCGGCACTTTGACCGTGTGCTCCTGGCCCGCGTAGCGCATGTCCGCGTAGCGCTGAATCTGCACATCGGAGTTCGGGCACGTGCTCGTCAGCCATCTGCCGCCGTGCCTGCTGCTCCATTTCCGCGTACAGGCTGTTGACGAAGCTCGGATCGACCTGATCGGTACGGGCGATCTTGGTGCGGATGTAGTCGGCGCGCAGGTCGGTCATCAACATGCCGAACGCGGAGAACACGCCGGGGTAGGTCGGGACGATCACCTTTTTGCAGCGCAGCTCGCGCATCATGGCCCCGGCGTGCATCGGACCGCCGCCGCCAAACGCGACCAGCACGAAGTCACGCGGGTCGTAGCCGCGCCGCACCGAGATCAGCTTGATGGCGTTCATCTTGCCGAAGTCGGACAGGCGAATCACGCCCAGCGCCGCCTCTTCGATGCTCATGCTGAAGTGGCGCGCGATCGGCTCCATCGACTGGGCGGCTTTGTCCATACTGACCTTCAGCTCCCCGCCCAGGAAATAATCGGGATTCAATCGTCCGACCAACAAGTTCGCGTCGGTGACGGTCGGCTGGTCCCGCCCAGGTCGTAGCACGCGGGTCCGGGATCGGCTCCGGCGCTCAGCGGGCCGACGCGCAGCGCGCCGCCATCATCGATCCAGGCGATCGAGCCGCCGCCCGACCCGATCTCCACGATGTCGATGGTGGGCACCATGATGGGGTAGCCCGCCGTTTCGCGCGTGTGCTCGATCTTGTACTCGGTCGTGATCTTGGGCGTGTTCTTTTCGACCAGCGACGTTTTGGCGGTGGTCCCGCCCACGTCGAACGCGATTACGTTCGGCTCGCCAATCAGTTCTCCGACCCGCGCCGAGCCGATCACACCGGCGACCGGCCCCGATTCCACCAGGTTGATCGGGCGCTGCTTGGCGGCTTCGAAGGTCGCGCTGCCACCGTTGGACTGCATGACGTGCAGCACCGGTCCCATACGCTTGCGGCTGGTCAAATTCTGATCGAGGTTATCCAGGTAGTCGCGCGCGATGGGCAGCACGTAGCTGTTCAACACGACCGTGCTGGTGCGCTCGAACTCGCGCCATTCGCCGCTGATTTCGTGCGACAGTGTGAACGGCATATTCGGCGCGACTTCACGGATCACGCGCCCGGCTTCGATTTCGTGCTGCGGGTTGGCATAGGAATGCAGGAAACACAGGGCGATACTTTCCACGCCTTCATCCACAAGCTGGCGGACTGCGCGGCGCAGTTCCTGCGTGTCCAGCGAATTCGAGCACCTCGCCCTTGTAATTGAGGCGTTCCGGCACTTCGACGCGCAGGTAGCGATCGACAAAGGGCTTCGGCTTCTGGTAGTACAGGTTATAGATGTCGGGGCGGTTGGCGCGCCCGATCTCCAGCACATCGCGAAAACCTTTGGTCGTGATCAGGCCCGGTCTTGACGCCTTTGCGCTCGGTCAGCGCGTTGATGATCACCGTGGTGCCGTGCACGAAAAACGACGTGCGCGCCGTGTCGATCCCGGCGGCTTTGTCCAGCGTATCCAGCACGCCTTGCGCAAAGTTGTGGGGTGTGGTCGAGGCTTTGGCGACTGTGACCTCGCCTGTTTCCTCGTCCAGATACACCAGATCCGTAAAAGTCCCGCCGATATCCGTTGCAATACGCAGACCTGTCATGTGCTTCTTTCTCCGTGTTACGCGCACTTGTTCAACCGGCTCGCCCGCCGCCGTCTTGATGCCCAGCGGCAGCCGTTGTAAGGATAAATGGCAGGCCGCCCGGTGCCCTGTCCATACGTTGTCCAGATCCGGCTCGATCTCGTCGCAGATTTCGATCTTGGCCGCCGGGCAGCGCGGGCTGAAGCGGCAGCCTTTGCCGACTGCGGAATGACTGATCTCGCCTTCCAGAATGATTTCGTGGTCGACCTGCTGCACGTCCGGCTTGGGTGCCGCCGAGAGCAGCGAAATAGTGTAAGGGTGCTGCGGCTCATCGAAAATCTCTTCGGTGGCCGCCATCTCGACGATGCGGCCCAGGTACATGATCCCGATGCGGTCGCAGATGTAGCGCAGCACGCTGAGATCATGCGAGATGAACAGGTAGCTCAGGTCGAGATCCTGGCGCAGTTGCAGCAGCAGATTCAGGATCGTGGCCTGGACCGAGACGTCCAGGGCGGAGGTCGGCTCGTCCAGAATCAGCAGACGCGGGTTGAGCGCCAGCGCCCGCGCGATCCCGATGCGTTGGCGCTGCCCGCCCGAAAACTCGTGCGGATAGCGCCCCAACTGGTCCTCGCTCAGCCCGACCAGATCGACCAGCTCGCGCACGCGCTGCTCGCGCAGGGTCGGATCGCTGATGTTGTGGATTTCCAGCGGCTCGATGATCAGATCGCGCGCCGTCATGCGCGGGTTGAGGGCCGAATAAGGATTCTGGAAAACGATCTGCATCCGTTCGCGGGTGTGGCTGAGCGCTTGCGGATCAAGCTGCGCGAGGTCCTGCCCTTCGAACAGGATTTGCCCGGCGGTCGGTTCGGTCAGCAGCAGCAGCGTGCGCGCTACCGTCGTTTTGCCGGACCCGGATTCCCCGGCCAGCCCGACGATCTCGCCGGGCGCGACCGTCAGATCGACATCGTCGACAGCCTTGATATAGCCCGTGACGCGGCGCAGCGGCCCACTGCGTATCGGGAAATATTTCTTCAAGCCGCGCACTTCGAGCAGCGGTTCGGTCATGGCCTCATCTCGTTCGTGTACAGGTAGCACGCCACGCTGTGCTGCGGCGCGACTTCTTTGTCGGCGGGCGGATGCAGGTGGCAGTGCGGCAGCCGCTCCGGGCAGCGCGGGTGAAAGCGGCAGCCGGTCGGCGGCGACAGAAAGCTGGGCGGCGTGCCGGGAATGCCGCGCAGATCGCCCTGCGCGATGTCCTCGGTGGGGATCGCGTTCAGCAGGCCGCGCGTGTACGGGTGCCGGGCGTTGCGAAAGATGTCCTCGATCGGCCCCTGTTCCACGACGACACCGCCGTACATCACCGCGACGCGCGTGCAGATCTTGGCGATGACGCTCATATCGTGCGTGATCAGCAGCACGGAGATTTCCCGCTCGTCTACGATGCGCTGAATCAGGCGCAGAATCTGGGCCTGGATCGCCACGTCAAGCGCCGTGGTGGGCTCATCTACGATCAACAGCTCGGGATTGCCCGCCAGCGCCATCGCGATCAGAATGCGCTGCTTCTGGCCGCCCGAAAACTGGTGCGGGTAGTTCTTCAGCCGCTGTTCGGGATCGGCGATGCCGACCCAATGCAGCAGCTCGATGGCGCGCTGGCGCGCCTCACGACGCTGTTTGCGGTCGATCCATTTGCCGACCGACAGCAGCCGCCAGCCCGATACGCCGAATTCCTGAGTCAGGATCGCGTCGATCAACAGCTCGCCGACCGTGAAAACCGGGTTGAGATTGGTCGACGGGTCCTGAAAGACCATCCCCAGGCGCCGGGCGCGAAACTGCTGCAAGCTGCGGCTGGATTTCTCCAGCACGTTTTCGCCGTCGAACCACACCGTGCCGCTCAGCGCGCCGCCGGGGATCAGGTGCGCGATGCTGAGCGCGGTCATGGTTTTGCCGGAACCCGTCTCGCCCACGATGCCCAAAATATCGCCGCGCCCGATCGTCAGGTTGACGCCGTCCAGCACGTGCGACTCGCCGTCAAACGACGTGAAGCGCAGATGCAGGTTCTCGATCTGAACCAGGGCAGGGTGCACGCTCACGGCCTACCGCCTCATCTTCGGGTCGAAAATATCGCGCAACCCATCGCCCAACAGGTTGAAGCCCATCACCGCGATGAACATCGCCAGCCCGGGGAAGGTCGAAATCCACCACGCCTGGCGGACCAGCCCGCGCCCCTCGCTGATCATCACGCCCCATTCGGGCCGGGGCGGCTGCACGCCGACCCCAATATAGCCCAGTCCTGCCGCGACCAGAATCGCGAAGCCCATATCCATCGACGCCTTGATGATCACGGGTGAGATGACGTTGGGCAAGATGTGCCGCACGATGGTGTGCCACGATCCCGCCCCCAGCGCGCGCGCCGATTCGACGAAATCCTGCTCGCGCAAAGAGAGCACTTGTGCGCGTGTCAGGCGCGCGTAGCCGGGCCACCATACCAGCGAGATCGCGATCATGGCGTTGGTCAGGCCCGGCCCCAGGGCGATGCCCATCGCCATGGCCAGCACCAGGGCAGGCACGGTCAGGAAAATGTCCGTGATGCGCATGATGACTTCATCGACCCAGCCACCTAAGAAGCCGCTGACAGCGCCGAGCGGCACGCCAATGCTGATGGCAATCGCCAGGACCACCACGCCGATCAGCAGCGAAGTCTGGGTTGCGATCAACGTGCGGCTGAAGACGTCACGGCCTACGTCGTCCGTGCCGAAATAATAGGTGTCGTTGGGCGCGGTCAGCTTGTCGCGCATGCGGGTATTGCCCGTCGCGTCTTCGGGGAAGGGCACGACCAGCGGGCTGAGCAGCGCTGTCGCGATCACGAACAGAACCATGATCAGGCCGATGATGGACAGCGGGCTTTGGCGCAGGCGGTACAGCGCGCGCTCGACGCTTTGCTTTTCTTCGACGGCAGGTTCCTGGCCGGGAATGTGTGTCGAAAATGTGCTCATGCCGCGTACCTGATCCTGGGATCGAGAATGGCGTACAACAGGTCGGTGATCAGGTTGACCAGTACGATCGCCAGCCCGGTCAGCAGAGTGACGCCCATCAACGGCACGTAATCTTTGCTCAACGCCGCCGACACAGCGTAATTGCCGATGCCGGGCCAACTGAAGATATTTTCCACCAGCACCGAACCCGTAATAGTATAGCCGAAAAACAGCCCGACCTGGGTCAGGGTGTTCAGCGAAGCGTTCTTCAAGGTATATTTCAGGATCAGCGCGTTTTCAGGAATCCCGATGGCGCGCGCCGTGCGGATGTAGTCCGTGCCCAGGACTTCGAGCGCATCCGCGCGCACGGTACGCGCGACGGTCGCCAGTACGCCGAAGGACAGGCATAACGCGGGCAGCAGCAGGTATTTGAGCGCCATGCGCAGCGCGTCGCCGTCCAGCGCCAGCAGCGCATCGACCGAATACAGGCCGGTGATCTCTTTGGGCGGCACAGCCAGACGGCTGTAACGGCCGGAGATCGGAATCCAGCCTACGACGAACGCGATCTTCATTTGCAGGATGATCGCCAGCCAGAAGCTCGGCAGGCTAACCCCGCCCAGACTCATGAAGCGCGCGATCTGGTCCGGCCAGTGATCGCGGTATACGGCGGAGATCAGGCCGAGCGGCACGCCAAACACCACGCCGATCAACAGCGCCGCCAGGACCAGTTCCAGCGTGGCGGGGAAATAGCGCTGCAAGTCGGGGCCGACGTCGCGACGCAGCACGACGGAGCGCCCCAGGTCGCCGTGCAGCACGTCGCCAATATAGCGTAAATACTGGCTGACCAGGGGTTTATCGTAGCCGTACTGCTGGCGCAGAGTTTCCACCTGCTGCTCTGTGGCGCGAGGACCCGCCGCCAGCCGCACGGGGTCAGCCGGGATCACGCGCGTGATCAGAAAGGTGAGAATCGAGAGCCCGATCAACACAACGACGATGAGGACGAGCCGTCGCAGGATGTAAGTGATCATCGTCTGACCAATCGTAAAGCACAGCGCCGGAGACGACGCTTTGGGGCCATCTCCGGCGCGTATAGAACTCAGCCAAGCTTATTGGACCTGGAAGAAGTAGAAGTCCTCCATAGAGCCCATCACCGAGCAGTAATAGTCGGCATAGTTGAGAATGCGCGGCCCTACGATGTGATCCTCGGGTGAGGCAACGAGGAACAGGTTAGGCGCGTCGTTCACGATGATGTCTTCCGCCTGAGCGTACAGATCGTCGCGCTGCATTTGATCGGTCGAGGCGCGCGCCTGTTGCAGCAGGGCGTCGACATCCGGATTGGCGTAGTAGCCGGGGTTGGTCCACTGCCCCGCCTGCGACGAATGGAAGGCGACCCACAGGTAGTTGTCGGGATCGGCGAAGGCCGTGCTCGAATAGAGCGGGAACAGGTCCGGCGAAGTGGTTGGGTCGGCAAAGGTCGCGACCGCGTCCGCCCACGGGATGGCCGTGATGGTCACATTGATGCCGATGTCGGCCAGCGAGTCCTGAAGCACGAGGCCGGTGCGGCGCTCATCTTCCAGGCCGACCACGTAAACGTATTCCAGGTCAGCCCCATCGGGGTAAGCCGATTCGGCCAGAGCGGCTTTCGCCTTGTCCAGGTCGTGGGTGTACATCGGTTCCGAACGCGTGCTCAGCGAGGGCGGCAGCGGCCCGTACAACAGGGGCGCCTGTCCGCTCCAGATGGCCGCCATCGACTCGTAATCGACCGCGTAGGAAATCGCGCGGCGCAGATTCACATCCGAGGTGGGGCCGTCGGCGGTGTTCATCTTGACATCGTACACGGTCAGCGTGGGGCCAGGGGCGGCGATTACGCCGTCCATCGACGCCAGGGCCGTGATGTCGTCCACGCTCATCCAGTCCACAAAATCGACTTCGCCGCTTTCAATCGACAGGCGACGCGTCGAGGATTCGACCACTTTCTGCCGGATGACCGAGGTCGGATGGTTGTCATTGGGCCAGCCGCGCCAGTAATCGTCCACGGCGAGGAATTCGTACAGTTCGCCCGGCTGCCAGCGCCCCATCGTGAAGGGGCCGGACCCGGCTTCGTTCTCGGACAGGTAGGTCATGCCGTCGTCGTCGCCCTTGTTGGCTTCCACCAACGCCGGATTGACGATGAACAGCCACGTCAGAATGTCGAGGAAGGGGCCATAAGGTTGATCGAGCGTGAACTGCACGGTGTAATCGTCCACCGCCACGGTGTTGCCCGGCGACAAGATGCCGCCAAACAGGCCCGCCGCGCCTTGACCCACGCGCAGCAGACGTTCCGCCGAATAGACGACCGCGTCCGCCATGACCGGGCTGCCGTCATGGAAGACCGCATCCTGACGCAGCGTGATCGTGTAGACGGTCCCGTCATCCGATACGTCCCAGCTATCGGCCAGCCAGGGTTCAGGCTCGGGCGGATTGCCGACATAGCGGAACAAGGCATCGTAGAACTGTTTGAGCGAGCTGCCAATGGCCTGATCGAAACCCACCGCGGGATCGATGGCGTAGACATCGACCGCACTCGCCATCACGACGGTGCGATCGCCCTGGGCGCGCGTGCCATGGGTGGACAACGCGGGTCCGAGTACGAGTGCCGCTAAAATCATCACATACACAAGCTTTTTCATCACAGGTTCTGCCTCCTTGGGGAATAACGGTTGGCGAATCAATCGTAATGCACGGACTGAATCAAAATCTCGCCCGTGGACACTCCTCTTGGCAATTGAACCAATAACAGCACGGTGTCTGCCACCACGTCAGAATCCATCACGACTTTAGGATCGAACTCTGGTGTCGCTTCCCAGCGCATGGGCGTATCCATCGGACCGGGGCAAAGGGCCACCACGCGGATTTCGTCCTCGCGCAGTTCGTCCGCCAGCGAACGGCTGAAGCCCACCAGCCCGGCTTTCGCGGCGGTATACGCCGTCACACTGCCGTAACCCTGGAGCGCGACTTTAGAAGATACATTGATGATGCTGGCGTTATCGCTGGCTTGCAGCAGCGGCAGCAGCGCCCGCACCATGTAAAACGGTCCTTTGAGGTTGATGCCGACGATACGTTCCCAATCGGCGTCGGTGGTATCCTGAACTGGCATCAAGAAGGCTTCACCGGCGCAGTTGATCAGCATGTCGATGCGAGGACTGACGGCCAGCAGTTCGGTTTTCAGATGTTCGACTTGCTCGGATTGTGTCACATCCAGCGGGAATACCCAGGGCGTGCGCCCCAAGGCACGGATTTCAGAGGCGACCGCCTCAAGTTTCTCTGGCGTGCGGCCCACCAGGACCACATCTACACCATGCGCCGCGAGCTTGAGCGCGACTTCACGACCCAAACCCTGGCCTGCACCAGTGATAACAGCGATCCGATCAAAAACTTGCGAAGAGCCACTATTGGACATAATGCAACACTCACGGTCATTGAGGCAAAAAAGTTTGCACTATCTTACACAGTGTAATGCAAACCTCATTGGTCAATTTGCCCAAGAATAGCGTGGCGCGACGTGTGCATTCTGGTCTGAAGGCAAGCAAAGTGCCACCGTGATCAGGCACGAAACCGCCCGGGCAGCCTGAATGGATTTCAGTGAGGCGTCGTTCTTTCGGGCGTACAAGTGGGCTACGAAGGCCTATTCCCCCATTAAAATCCTTTAATGCAGTGGATCGGCCTGAGCGGCAACGGTCATCAGAATTGATTTCAATCATAATGAAATCATAAAAAATACGATAAATTTATTGTAAATATTAAAATTAACTTCTATAATAGAAACTACATTCTCTTTCAAGCCGATACGGAGCTCTCATGAAAAGACTTCCATCCAGATTACAGCTCGTGTTAGCCGTCTTCGCTGTAGCGCTGGCGATGATTCCTGTTGGTCTTCACACCCAGCGTGCCAGCGCCCTGAACCATGCGGTGCTGCTAACCGTGCCGGATCAGAGAGTTACCAATGGCACCGTGACCATCGCCGACGTCTTCAGCCACGGCCCCGGTTACCTTGTGGTTTACGGAGTTAATCACGGTTCTCTCACCCATGTTATTGGTTATGCCTCAATCTCTGCGGGCTGGAGTTATAACATCGAGGTTCCGATCACCACGGCGCGAGGATCTTCTTCTGCGTATGTTATCCTGCATAACGATACGGGCGAGGTCGGCGTCTACGAAAGCACGCTGCGCGGGGATGTAGACCAACCAGAGCTTGTGGACGGCACACCTGTTACCAAGACGTTCAAGATTTATTATCCGCCAAGCCGTTAAGCAACGGAACGCTTCCATCATTCACAGAAACCGGGCCTCGTGCCCGGTTTTTTGCGTGTATCGAGGGTGAACCTGATGCGTGTTATTTTGACTGGCGCAGAGGGGCATTTGACCCGAAACCCAGGCGGGAAAACCCTCGCTTTGGCCCATAGCACGATCTCCACAAATATACTATACTAAAAACAGTAACCCCTGAGCCGTTTGAGCGGGCAATTCACCTACCACAACCGGAGTGTCTATTTATGGTTTTAGGCACAGTTCCGAACACTATCGCGACTGTGATCGGAAGTCCGCAAAAACTAGCGCAAACGGGACCTAATCATTAAACGAAGGAGGGTGAAGCAACAAACCTGGCACGTAGTTAATAGTAAAGACTGTCGTCAGATTGCTCAAAAAGGAGATCGAACGTGTCTAGAAGACTCTTGTTAATTTTGTTGGCTGTCGTACTCGTTCTATCAGTTGCTCCCGCCACACTTACCGCCCAGAATGATACGATCACCATCGGGTTCCTGCCCGGTGTGGTCGATCCGTTCTATCAGGTGATGCAGCTCGGTGTCGAGGCTGCGGCCAAGGATATGGGCGTTCAACGTTGTGACGCAAGTTCCGCCTAACTGGGGCGTCGAAGTCCAAACTCCGATTCTGGATGCGATGGTCGCGCGTGGCGATCTCGATTATATCGTTATCGCGCCGACCGACAGAGATCAGATGGTTGGCCCGCTGGAAGCCGCGCTCGATGCTGGCATCAGGATCATCACGGTCGACACCTACCTGGGCGATGGCGACTATGTCAATGGCCCCATCACCTTCCCGATCAGCTACATTGGGTCGGATAATGTTGAGGGTGGACGTATTGCCGCGCGTGGTCTTGCCGAAGCCATCGGTGGTAAGGGCAAAGTCTACATCAACTCGACCAACCCCAACGTCAGCTCGGTTGAAGGTCGCGCCATTGGCTTCCAGGAAGTTATGGACAATGAATATCCTGACATCACGGTCGTCGGTCTCGACTTCAATCTCGATGACCCGAACACGGCTGCCCAACAGACCGCGGCTGTGCTGGCAACACACCCGGATCTCGGCGGGCGTGTTTGGCACCAATGTCTTCAGCGCGCAGGGTGCTGGCCGGCCGTCATCAACGCCGGGCTGAGCGGCCAGGTTCAGGTTGTGGCCTATGATGCGACGCAGTTTGCGATCGAGCTGCTGCGCGACGGCACGGTCAGCCTGGTGCTGGCGCAAAAACCGTTTGACATGGGCTATATGGCCGTCCAGTTCGCCGTTGGCGGATCATGCAGGCGTCACCAGCCTGCCGGCCCGTGTTCAGACCGGGTTCGCTATCATCGACATCAACAACGTCGATGATCCGGCGGTGGCCCGCTTCATCTATCAAGTGCCCTAAATAGCTAGTATTGTAGTAACTGATGAGCCGGGGATAGCGTTCGCCGCATCCCCGGCTCTTTATGCCAAGCAGGAGACAATTTGGATGGCTGTTGAAAAAAACATTTCCGCATGGACGAGGATGATCGTTCGCCTCGAGGGACCAGAGAAAACAGCTTGCGCTCATGTTAAGCCGCATCTGGGCGTGGGTTTTTCTCGCGCTTGATGATTGTCTTTTTTGTCGTGTCCGTTCGTGTGGATAGTGGTGGGGACGTCAACTTTTTAACACTCCGCAATTCACAGAATATTTTGGTGGCGATCGTGCCCGTGCTGCTGCTCGGGTTGGGGCAGACCTTTGTGATTATTGCCTCTGGTATTGACCTGTCCGTCGGCTATATGATGAACCTGGGCTCGGTTGTCTCGGCTCTGGCGATCCGCTCTGTGTACAATGGCGGAGCGCCATCTATTTGTTTCTGCCGTCGCCGGGTTTCTGGCGGCGGTTGCGATCACCGGGTTCGTCGGGCTGTTGTGCAGGGCGGTATTATTGCCAAGCTCAAGGTTCCGGCCTTTATCGTCACGTTGGGCGGATCGTTCATTGTGCGCGGTGTGGCCCTCCTGCTTTCCGAAAACACGACGGTTATCGGGTTACCGCGCGGTATCCGTGACTATGGCAACGAGTCAATCATCTATATGGTCTCGGGCAGCGGGGGCGGTATCTACTTCTTCCACCGCCCCGACGTGACCGGCGCGGTGCTGCGCAGCATGGATCGCATTTTCACCTATCCGGTCGTGATTACCGCCATCATCATCGGTATCGCCATTTTGTTTTGAAGAAAACCGCCTTTGGACGCTATACCTATGCCATTGGTGGCAACCAGGAAGCCGCTTTGCGCGCGGGCATCCCGGTCGATCGCCATATCATCATGTTATACACACTGTCGGCCGCAGCGCGGGTATCGCCGGCTTTTTATCGACGCTGCGTTTTACGGCGGGTTCAGCCGTCATTGGCGACATCTTGCTGCTCTCTTCGATCGCGGCGGTCATCATCGGCGGTGTGAGCCTGTTCGGTGGTGCGGGCGAGCGTCACGGGTACCGTGATTGGCGCGTTGATCATCGCCGTGCTGACGACGGGACTGGTGATGTTGGACGTGCAGGCGTTCTGGCAGTTCATCGTAATTGGCGTCGTGGTCATTCTGGCCGTATTGATTGACCAATCCCGTGACCTGATCATGGGCCGGATGGAATCAGAGTAGGTGAGCTATGGAACAAACGGCAACTGAACACAAGGAAGATACCGTGACACGCGAACCGATGCTGCGGGTCCATCAACTGGTCAAACGCTTTGGCGGCCTGACCGCTGTTAATCAGGTGGATATGGATGTCTATCCCGGCGAGATCGTCGGGTTGGTCGGTGATAATGCGGCCGGGAAATCGACGCTGATCAAATGCATTTCCGGCGTGTACCAGCCGGACGAAGGCGAGATTTACTTCCAGGGGCAGCGTGTGCGGTTTTCGCTCCCCATCGAAGCGCGCAACGCCCACATTGAAACCATCTATCAGGACCTGGCGCTGGCGGGCAATCTGAACGTTGGCGCGAATATCTTCATGGGGCGCGAGGCCAGAAACGCTATCTGGGCGGCCTGATCCAAACGCTCGATGAGCACGTACATGCTCGAAGAGTCGCGAAAGGTGATGGACCGGCTGAAAATCCATATCCCCGATTTCAACCAGGAAATCGAGACGCTTATCCGGTGGTCAGCGCCAGGCCGTCGCTATCGCGCGGGCCGTCTACTGGCAGGCCAAACTGATGATCATGGATGAGCCGACCAATAACCTGGGCGTGGTCGAACAGCGCAAAGTGCTCGAACTGGTGCAGGAGCTGAAGGACCAGGGTGTCCCGATCATCTTGATCAGCCACACCTTGCCAGATATTTTCGCAGTGACCGACCGTATCATGGTCATGCATCGCGGACACAAGGTCACCGAGAAGAAGACCTCTGAGACAGACAGCCAGGAGATCGTGCAGTACATGGTCGGGGCGCTGGACGATAATCGCGTCGAGTGAGCCCTGAACATGAGCGCGCAACCTGACCGAACCGGATGGGTAGACACCTCTCTGCTCATCCGGCTTGCGGTGTTTCTGTGGTACGAGCCTGCCGGTGAGAACGGTGTCAATAACCCCGCTTGACGTGAATGTTTTGCTGGGACGGCCCACTCTGCGTGGAGCCTCATCACGGCGGAAAGAACACTATGAGATCGATTGATCTGTCACAAGTTAAAACGTATCCCCTGGCCCAACGGCGCAATCTTGTACACCTGGACAACCTGCTCAGCATCGAAACCCCACCGCCGCCCTTCGACAGTCCGGAATTGGACGCGGTGGTCGCGGATGTGATCGCCGCCCGGCGGGCGGGACGTCCGGTGATCTGGATGATGGGCGGGCACGTCATCAAGTCGGGGTTGTCGCGGTTGCTGATCGATCTGATGCGCCGGGGCATCGTCACGCATGTGGCCGGGAACGGCGCGGTGTCGATTCATGACTTTGAGCTGGGGCTGATCGGTGAGACCAGCGAAGACGTGGCGACCAGTCTGGAAGACGGCACGTTCGGCATGGCGGACGAAACCGGGCGCTTGATGAATCGCGCCATTCAGGCGGGCGTACGCGACGGGTTGGGGTATGGGGCGTCGATCGGGCGCTTCATCGCGGACAACGCGGATCTGTTCCCATTTCGTGACCTGAACGTGCTGTATAACGCCTATGCGATGGGTATCCCGGCCACCATCCACGCGACGATCGGCACCGATATTATCCACCAGCATCCCAGTCGCTGATTTTGGCGCGCTGGGCATGGCGAGCGGGCGCGACTTCCGCACGTTCGCCACGTCGGTGAGCGGGATGGAAGGCGGCGTGTTTCTCAATTTCGGGTCGGCAGTGACCGGGCCGGAGGTCTTCCTCAAAGCGCTGACCGTCGTCCGCAATCTGGGTCATACGGTGGCACAAATCACGACGGCCAATTTCGATATCATCTCGTTGGGCGAGGAATATCACGGCAAGGTGGGGTACGAAAACCCCGTCTATTATTATCGCCCGCGCAAAAACATCATCAACCGCCCGACCTCGTTAGGCGGTCACGGCTACCACATCACCGGCGATCACGTCGTCACGATCCCCAACCTGTACCACCGCACGGTGCCAGTCTTGGGCACCGTCGAGCGCCAACCGGCGATCGCTCCAGTGGCTGATCGACGCCAGCCCAGGCCGTGATGGCAGAGCTCACGGACCGGCATCCGGCGCTGGAACCTGTCATGCAGACCTGATGCGCGCGTTATCACGAGCTGACCGCTGCTTCAGACAGCGGAGGCACGCTGTTTGTGTGCGGCAACGGCGGCAGTATGGCGGACGCGCTGCATATCTCCGGCGAGCTGCTAAAATCCTATGCCCGCCGCCGGACGCTGCCGGATGGTCTGCGCGCGCGGCTGGCCGCCCAACCGGACGGCGCGTGTCTGGCGCGCAATCTTGAGCCGGGCTTGCGCGTGGTCGTGTTGGGGGCCAATCCGTCGCTGGCCAGCGCGGTGGCGAACGATATGCCCGATCGCGATGTCAATCTGGCGCAAGAACTGCTGGCGCTAGCGCGTCCGGGCGATGTGCTGCTGGGCATCAGCACGAGCGGCAACGCCCGCAATGTGACGTACGCGGCCCAGGTCGCCCGCTCGCTGAACGTGACGGTGATTGCGCTCACCGGAGGGGACGGCGGAAAGTTGGCCCCGCTGGCCGATGTCGCCGTGCGTGTGCCCGCCCAGCGCACCGACCGCGTACAAGAGCTGCATATCCTGTGCTACCACGCCTTGTGCGAGATGCTGGAAAACACGTTTTTTGGGGATGGCGCGGAGACGGGTGAGGGATGATGGACCGCTTAGCAGACCTGACTAGGCCGCGCCTCCAGGAGATTATGGGACGCTATGCCGGTCAGCGCATTGGCGTGATCGGCGATCTGGCGCTAGACGCGTACTGGTACGCGGACATGACGCGCGCTTTCCTGTCGCGCGAAACGCCGCATTTCCCCCGCCCGGTGGTGCGCGAGGTTTTCTCACCCGGCGCAGGAGCCAATGTCGCGAACAACCTTCAAGCGATGGGCGTGGGGGAGGTCGTGGTTTTTTCCGTATTGGGAGACGATTGGCGCGCGAAGATCCTCGCGGACGTTCTGACCACAGCGGGCGTGAACTGCGGCGAGCTGATCCGGTCACCGGAGCGCAGCACGACCGCCTACATCAAGCCCATGCTGCAAGGCTATGATTCCCAGCAGGAAGACGCCCGCCTGGATTTCGAGAACGACGAGCCGCTTGGTTCCGCGCTGGAAGATGCTCTGATCGACGTTGTACGGCGGCGGCTGCCTACGTTGGACGCGCTGCTGATCTCAGACCAGTTGGAAGTGAACGGTATTGTCACGGAGCGGGTGCGCGCAGCCCTGAACGGTCTCGCGGCAGAGAATACGGGTAAGCCCTTTGTCGTGGATTCCCGCCGCCGGATCGGCTTGTTTCGCGGCATGATCCTCAAGCCGAACCGGATCGAAGCCGCGCTGGCGTATGCGCCCGGACGCGATCCCTACGCCTTGCAGCGCGACGATCTGGCGCGCATCGGCGGCACGCTGAACGCGGAGTCCGGTCGTCCGGCATTTATCACGTTGGGTGACGAGGGGGTCCTGGTGTGCGCCGAGGGGCAGCAGCGTCACCTGCCGGCCGCTCCAGTGCAGCCGCCGCTCGATCTGGTCGGGGCGGGCGACACCTTTATCGCGGCGCTGGTGGCAACGCTGGCGGTCGAAGCGACGCCCTGGGAAGCCGGGGCGATCGCCAACCTGGCGGCGGCGGTCGTGGTCGAAAAACTGAACCAGACCGGGACGGCTGCGCCTGATGAAATCCTCGCCCGTTATGACCGGGCCCACACCCAGGTTGCGACTTCATGAGCGACACTCCAATGACCTCATCCGATCTGCCCGCCTATCCCTGGCTGGAAGTGGCGAATCCGCACGCGCGTTTGGGCCATGTGCGCCACGCGCTGTTTGATTTCGACGGCACGATCTCGGTGATTCGCCGGGGGTGGGAAGCGATCATGATCCCGCTGATGGTGGAGATGATCTGCGAGGGGCACGCCGTTCCGGCTGGGTTGGAGGACGAAGTCGCCAGTTTCGTGGATCGCTCGACCGGCGTCCTGACCATTGAGCAGATGCGCTGGCTGGAAGACACCGTGCGCCGCTATGGGCTGGCCCAACAGCCGATGCCCGCCGCGGCCTATAAGAAGATCTACAACGAAAGACTGCTGAAGCCGGTGCGCGTGCGTCTGGCCGAAATGGAGGGGGCGGGCGACCCTGGTGCAGCAGCGGATACGCTGACGATTGCCGGAGTCCGCGCGTTTCTGCAAGGGCTGCACGACCGCCAGGTGACGCTGTATCTGGCCAGCGGCTCCGATCACATCTACGTCCAGGAGGAAGCGGCGGCACTCGGCGTGTCAGCCTTGTTCGGCGAGCATATTTACGGCGCACGAGACGACACTGAAGACTATTCTAAAGAGCGCATCATCCAGGCCATCATACGCGATCACGATCTGCACGGTGAAGAACTCCTGGTGGTGGGTGATGGCCCGGTCGAGATCCGCAACGCCAAGGCTCAAGATGCCCTGGCCCTTGGGATCGCCGCGAATGAAGAACAGCGCCAGGGTCTTGACCCGCGCAAACGCCAGCGCCTGTTGGCGGCTGGGGCCGACTTCATCGTGACGGACTTTCTTGCAGTACGCGGCCCTGCTCGAAATGTTCACCGGGCGCTGAGACGCTGCCCGCCTAGGCATACCCGCTCCAAACCCCTAGAATTTGCACAACGAAAGCCTTCAAATTCGAGGATAGGGGCTATGCCAATCACGATTGCTCTGCTGCGCGGGATCAATGTTGGCGGGAACAAAAAGATCGCGATGAGTGATCTCCGCGCCCTGCTTGAGACACTCGGGTTAACGCAGGTGCATACCATTTTGCAGAGCGGGAATGTTGCGTTTCAGAGCGCAACTGCGGATCGCGCCGCGCTGCGCGGCCAGCTCGAAGCGGGAATCGAGCAGCGCTTTGGATTTCACTCGGATATCTTGCTGCGCACGCTGAGCGAGTTTGAAGACGTGGTCAGCCGGAATCCGCTCCCAGCCGATCTGGCCGATCCGAGCAAGCGGGTGGTGATGTTTCTGTCGGATAGCCCCACGCCAGACGCCATCAGCGCCCTGCTGGACTCGTATTCCGGCCCGGAAACCATACGCGTCGTAGGCAGCGAAGCCTACCTCTACTATCCCGATGGGTTGGGGCGCTCCAAGCTCAATAACGTGCTGCTTGAGCGCAAGCTGAAAGTATCCGGCACGGTGCGCAACTGGAAC
Organism: uncultured Chloroflexia bacterium; assembly: GCA_963826505.1. Classification (GTDB taxonomy): domain Bacteria; phylum Chloroflexota; class Anaerolineae; order Aggregatilineales; family Aggregatilineaceae; genus CAWGXG01. Next base: position 719,241 of record CAWGXG010000005.1, on the reverse strand, counting down.
ACGATCCTGAAATTGCTGGACCTCGCCGGGCAGCTCGAAGAGGCATAATCACCCGGTTCACCTTCAGAATTCTCCCAATGACCGGCGCTATTGGCATCCCAACTCTGCCTGGTTTAAGTTTGATGTACATAAATTCATGAGCAGCCACGTGCTCGCTGTGGCTGTCCAGGAGGCAATTCATGGCACTCTCACACCGATTCTCGCAGCGGGTCCAGCGCTCGTTGGACGCGATGCAGCCCTTCCTGCAATTCTTCACGTTCTACAACGAACAGAATCAGGGATCCGATCTGAGCGATTTCGCGGTAGGCAACCCCCACGAAATGCCGCTGGCGCGCTACGTAGATGCTCTGCACAAGTGGAGTGTTCCACAGGACAAAGACTGGTTCGCCTACAAAACCAGCGAGCGGGACGCGCAGGAAGCGGTCGCGGAGATGCTGCGCGGATGGCGTGGAATTCCGTTCGATCCGGACGACATCCATATGACGACGGGCGGCTTCGCAGCGATTGCGGTCGCGTTAAACGCCGTGGTCAATCCCGGCGACGAGGTGATCTTCATCACGCCTCCCTGGTTTTTCTACGAGTCACTGATCATCATGGCGGGGGGCGTGCCCGTGCGGGTGGCGGTGGACGCGGAGACGCATGATCTCGACGTCGACGCGATCGCCGCGGCTATCACGCCGCGCACCTGCGCGCTGCTGGTCAACACCCCCCACAATCCGACTGGCAAAATCTACCCGCCCGAAACGCTGCGCGCGCTGGCGGGCGTGCTGACCGAGGCCAGCCAGCGTCACGACCGCCCGATCTATCTGCTGTCCGACGAAGCGTACAGCCGGATCGTGTACGATGGGAATGTGTTCCACAGCCCGACCGAGTATTATCCGAATTCCTTCGTGCTCTACACCTACGGCAAAACCCTGTTGACGCCGGGCCAGCGCTTGGGCTACATCGCGCTGCCGCCGACCATGCCCGACCGCGACGCGGTGCGTCAGGCCGTGTTCGGCACGCAGGTGATGACCGGTTTTTCATTCCCTAACGCGCTGCTGCAACACGCGCTGCCGGATCTCAACAAGCTCTCGATCGACATCGAGCACTTGCAGGCCAAGCGCGATCGGATGGTGAGCGAGCTGCAGCGGATGGGCTACGGCGTGCATGTGCCGGAGGGGACATTCTACCTGCTGGTAAAATCGCCCGTGGCCGATGACTGGGCATTCGCTCAACGCCTGGCGGAGCACCGCGTGTTGTGCCTGCCGGGGACGATCGTCGAACAGCCGGGGTACTTTCGACTGTCGCTGACCGCCAACGATGCGATGATCGACCGGGCGCTGCCTGGGTTTGCGTCAGCTATTGGAGCGGTGGCACACGCTTAGAGCGTGCCGCCCGGCGTGTGCCTAACTGAAGCGGTCGTCGGATCGTTTACGGCGGACACGATCGCTCGTGCTTTCGAGCCAGCCCGTCCGGACGTCCGGCTGATAGTCGAAGGCGGGCACGTAGGGCTTGATGTCGAGCAGGGGAGTGCCGTCCAGGATATCCACGTTTTCGATGGTGAGCGTGGCCTCAACGACAGACACCAGTTTCACGATCGACAGGCCGATGGGGTTGGGGCGCTTTGGGGCGCGTGTGGCAAATACGCCGTGCGGCTGCGAATCCAGAAACGGGATCACCGTGAGCTGCGCGTGCTCGACGCGATGCAGGTGGTACAACAGAATGATGTGGGAGAAGCCGTCGAGATCGGCCAGACCGGCCACGAATTCCGGAAAAACTACGACTGTGCCCTGCACTCCGGCGGCTCCCGCAGGCTGAATCGGCATGCCCTCAATGTTTTTGAACGGGCTGTGGATCGTGCCTATGGCGTAATACTGAATGCTGTTAGTCATGCGTCTGCCCTCAACTCTCTTTCCCCGCAGGAGATTCCATTTCCGCGCGGTGATACCGGCCCCAATCTTACCCATTCTATCCGCGCTGAGAAAACCGCATCCTGACGCGGCTGCACCGCGCGCCATTATGGGGGTAAAATCGAGAGCACGGGTGAGTCATGCCCATAAGTGACCGCCCCGTGCATACGACGGAACGAGACTTAACGTTAGCGTGGGAGTGAAAGCGATGGGACACGGGATCAATCGACGGTCTTTCTTGAAGGTCACGGCAGGGGTGAGCGGCGGTGCGCTCCTGTCGCGGATGGGGATGGGCGATGTCGCTCGCGCCGCCGGTGTCGCGCAGCCGCGCATAATCCCAATCGCGCGCAAACCCGGCGCACGCACGTCGCCCATTGCCTTTGTGAAAACGACAGACCGCGCTGCCGGAGTCAACGCGGCTTTGGACTTGCTGGGAATCAACCCCGTTCAGGACAAACGGGTGTTTCTCAAAGCGAACTTCAACAGCGCCGATCCGACGCCCGGCTCGACGCATGCCGACACGCTGACCGCGCTGGTGCAGCGCTTGCAGGCGATGGGCGTCAGCGGGATCACCGTGGGGGATCGCAGCGGCATGGGCAACACGCGGCAGGTCATGCAGCAGCAAGGGCCTGTTCCAGATGGCTGACGCGTTGGGCTTCCAGACTCTGATCTTCGACGACCTGGGGCCGGGGGATTGGGAATGGCTGCAACCGGCCAGCAGCCATTGGAGCAGCGGCTTCTGGTTCGCACGCCCGGCCTTGCAGGCTGATACGATCGTCCAGACGTGCTGCCTGAAGACGCATCGCTACGGCGGGCATTTTACGCTTTCCCTCAAGAACTCCGTGGGCATGGTGGCCAAATTTGCGCCCAGTGGGGGATATAACTTCATGAGTGAGCTACACGGCTCAACGCACCAGCGCCACATGATCGCCGAAATCAACACTGCCTACACGCCCGACCTCATTGTATTGGACGGCGTGCAGGCTTTCGTGACGGGCGGGCCGGATACCGGCCAGCGCGTGGATTTCAGGTGATCCTGGCCGGAACTGACCGCGTGGCATTGGATGCTGTCGGCGTGGCGATTTTGCGTTACTTCGGCACCACGCCAGAAGTGATGCGCGGGCGCATCTTCGAGCAGGAACAGATCGCCCGCGCGGTTGAATTAGGGCTGGGTGTGACCGCTCCCGATCAGATCGAGTTAATCACGGGCGATCCGGACAGCGCGGCCTATGCGCAAGCGATTGGCGACGTGCTGCGCGATCAAGGCTGAGAGATGAGTTAACAGGGTCGTGCCGTGTCGGACGCAGGGCGCGGCCCGTTTTTGTTTAAATCGGCGACCGCATATAATGAACAAGTGTGCAACGCGACCCCAGCTTTGTTTTGAGACGCTTTGCCCCATTCCCGCTAACCCTTTCCCTCAAGGGAATGGTGCGAACGGCCCGGCGTGGGGTGATTACTTTCTTGGGACAGCCTGAAACCCTTTGGAGCGACCATGTTTCAAACAATTTCTCCCGTAGATGGCAGAGTTTATGTTGAGCGCGAGACGGCCAGCGCCGAGCAAATCGACGCGATCCTGGCCCTGGCGCGCGCGGCCCAGTCAGAATGGAAAGAACTCCCGGTAGCCCGGCGCGCCGAGTTGTGCAGCCGGATGGTCGATGCGTTCGTGGCGCAGAAGGACCGCATCGCCGAAGAGATTACATGGCAGATGGGTCGCCCCATCCGCTATACGCCGTTGGAGGTGCTGCGCTTTGAGGAACGCGCCCGCTATATGATTCGGTGCTGCCGACCGGGCGCTCGCGGATGTAAAGGTCGAGCCGCTGGACGGCTTCACGCGGTTCATCCGCCGCGATCCGGTGGGCGTGGTGCTGGTGTTGGCTCCCTGGAATTACCCTTATTTGACGGCGGTGAACTCCATCGTGCCCGCTCTGATGGCCGGAAATGCCGTCGTGCTCAAGCATTCGCACCAGAACTCCGTTGTGCGCGGAACGCATCGCCGATGCGTGCGCGGCCGCTGGTTTCCCGGAAGGCGTTTTCCAGTTTCTGCACGCCACGCACGACGACGTGGCCGACATTATCGGCAACGAGCGCGTGGACTTTGTCGCGTTCACAGGATCGGTGCCCGGCGGCCATTCCGTGCAGCGGGCGGCCAGTGGGCGCTTCATCGCGACCGGGCTGGAACTGGGCGGGAAGGACCCGGCTTACGTGCGGTCCGATGTCAATCTCGCCGCATGCTATCGAAAATCTGGTGGACGGGGCCAACTTCAATTCGGGACAGTCGTGCTGCGGCGTGGAACGCATCTATGTCGACAGCGCTATCTTATACCGATTTCGTCGAAGGCTTCGTCGATCTGACTAACCAGTACATTCTGGACGATCCCACGCTGCCCGAAACAACCCTGGGGCCAATGGTCACGACGCGGGCGGCGACGTTTGTGCGCGAGCAGATTGACGAAGCGGTCAAGGCCGGGGCGCGGGCGCTGATCGATGAAAAGCGGTTTGAGCGGTCCCAACCAGGCACTCCCTACCTCGCCCCTCAGGTACTGGTCGATGTGGATCACGCCATGCGCGTCATGTCCGAAGAGACCTTCGGGCCCGTGGTCGGCATTATGCGGGTCGCGAGCGAGGCTGAAGCGCTGCGGCTGATGAATGACAGCCAGTATGGGTTGACGGCTTCCATCTGGACGACCGACGAAGAGGCCGCGCTGACCCTCGGCCAGCGCCTGGAAACGGGCACCGTCTTTATGAATCGCTGCGATTACCTCGATCCGGCGCTGGCCTGGACCGGTGTCAAGGATTCCGGGCGGGGATGCACCCTGTCTGTCCTGGGATACGAGCAGCTCACCCGACCCAAATCGTTCCATCTGCGCACGCGCATTTGACGCGCCCGGCGGCCGCACGCTGCGCGCTGGGGGTGCAGTCTCGTTTGCCGGGACGTGCCAGTCCAGACCGGCACCGCCGTGATGCACCTGTAAATCCGAAAAAGGGGTTAACACCATGCCACATCAGGGGATGTTGACGCTCGATGATCTGCGCAAGAAAATCGAAGCCGGGGAGGTGGAGACCATTGTCACGGCTTTCCCCGATCTGTACGGGCGGTTGATGGGCAAACGCGTGACCGGTGCGTTCTTCCTGGAGCAGATCGCCGAGGCGGGGATGCACGCCTGCGACTACCTGTTCACCACGGATATGGAGATGGAACCCGTCCCCGGTTACACGTTCGCCAACTGGGCGCTGGGCTATGGGGATGTGCACCTCGTGCCGGACCTCGCCACGCTGCGCATGGCCACCTGGCTGGACAAATCCGCCCTGGTGATGTGTGACAGCTACGACGAAAAAACGCACGCCTTGACTTCTGTGGCCCCGCGCACCCTGCTGCGCCAACAGGTGGAAGCCGCCGCGGCCATGGGCTACAAGGCGATCGGGGCTTCAGAGCTGGAATACTACATCTTCGACGAGACATATCAGAGCAGCCGCGAGAAAAATTATGTGGCGCTCACGCCTTTCGGAAGCTACCTGGAAGATTATCACATCTTGCAGGGCACGCGTGAGGAACCCCTTAACGCCGCCGCCCGTAAGCATTTGTCGGCGAGCGGCGTGCCGGTGGAGTTTAGCAAAGGGGAATGGGGACCCGGCCAGCATGAGCTGAATATCCGATATGCGGAAGTGCTTGACATGGCCGATCGCCAGACTATTTACAAACAGTGTTTCAAGGATCTGGCCGATCAGCTCGGACTGGCGGTGTCGTTCATGGCGAAGTACGACCAGAAGCTCGCCGGTTCAAGCTGCCACATCCATATGAGCCTGTGGGATGCGGCGCTGGAACACAGCGTCTTTGATGGCGAGTATCCCGTGGGCAACGACGCGCATCTGCCCACCGTGTCGGACGAGTTTCGCTGGTTTCTGGGCGGCTGGATCAAGTACGCGGGCGAACTGATGCCGTTTATGGCCCCCACCATCAATTCGTATAAGCGTTACCAGGCGGGATCGTGGGCACCCACCGCCCTGGCATGGAGCTATGACAACCGTACCGCCGGGTTCCGCGTGGTCGGGCGTGGCAAATCGCTGCGCATCGAAACACGGATTCCCGGCGCAGATGTGAATCCCTATCTGGCGTATGCGGCGCTGCTGGCCGCCGGGCTGGAAGGCATCCGCAACCAGATTGCGCCGCCGGACATCTTCAACGGCGACATCTACTCGGCGGCGAATTTGCCCCAGGTACCGCGCACGCTGCGCGACGCGATTGCGGCGATGGAGCAGGGCGGTTTTGCGCGGCGGGTCTTCGGTGATTTTGTGGTGGACCATTATTTGCACTTTTTCAAAACCGAGCAGATGCTCTTTGACAACGCCGTGACCACGTGGGAACGCGCGCGTTATTTTGAGCAGATTTAGCCGGGGACAGCGTTAGCATATGGAAAAACCGGTCATTGGGATCACAAGCTATGGTAGGGACGATAACCGGCGGTTCGGGCTGCCCGCCGAGTACGTGGACGCGGTGCGGCGCGCGGGCGGTCTGCCGGTGATTCTGCCTCCCGGCGAAGAGGCTGTGGCGCAGGTGTTGAGCCTGCTGGACGGCATCATTTTGTCCGGCGGCGGCGACATTGCCCCTGAGTTCTACGGAGGCACGCGCCACGCCACGAATTATCTGGTGGACCTGGAACGCGACAGCAGTGAGATCGCGTTGGCGCGCAGCCTCGTCACTCAGGACATGCCGCTTTTGGGCATTTGTCGTGGAACCCAGGTGATCAATGTGGCGCTGGGCGGCACGCTGATCGAACACCTGCCGGACGTGGTCGGCGAAGCGGTGCTGCACCGCGCGCCACCGCGCGTGCCGGTGGATCACGCCGTCGCGATCGATCCGGACTCGCGTCTGGCGTCCGTCGTCGGCGGGAGCCAGCTCAGCGCGGCTTCGTGGCACCACCAGGCCATTCGACAGCCGGGCACGGGGCTGCACGTGGTCGCCCACGCGCCCGACGGCACCATAGAAGCCGTAGAAATACCGGAGCATCCCTGGTTGATCGCCGTGCAGTGGCATCCCGAATTGACGGCGGCTGCGGACCCGGTCCAGCAGCGGCTGTTTGATGGCCTGGTCGAGGCGGCCAGGCGGCGCAAGCTTTAGCATAGGTGCATGGATAACAGAAAGGGACAACGCAATGCGACTCCAGGATAAGGTGGCTCTCATCACCGGGGCGGGTAGTGGCATCGGACGCGAAACGGCTCTGCTGTTTGCACAGGAAGGCGCGCAGGTGGTGGCCGTCGATATCAACGACGAAGCCGGGCACGAAACCGTCCGAATGATCAACAACGACAGCGCCGCCCTTTACGTGCACGCCGACGTGTCGAAGGCGTCCGAGTGCGAAAATATGGTGCGTGTCGCAGAACAGACCTTTGGCAAGCTGAATATTCTCTTTAACAACGCGGGTGTGATGCATAGCCAGGACGACAACGCGATGACGACCGAAGAGGACGTCTGGGATCTGACGATGAGCATCAACCTGAAGGGCGTCTTCCTGGGCTGCAAATATGGCATTCCGGCTCTGCAGCGGGCGGGCGGCGGGTCGATCATCAATACGGCGTCCTTTGTGGCGTTCTTGGGGGCTGCTACGCCGCAGTTGGCGTACACGACCAGCAAAGGCGGCGTGCTGGCGATGACGCGCGAGCTGGCGATCATCCACGCGCGCGAAAATATCCGCGTCAACGCGCTGTGCCCCGGTCCGCTGCGCACCGAACTGCTGATGAAATTCCTCAACACGGAGGAAAAGCGCCAACGGCGTCTGGTGCATATTCCCATGGGGCGCTTTGGCGAAGCGAAAGAAATGGCATTTTCGGCCCTGTTTCTGGCCAGTGACGAGTCGTCTTATATGACGGGGGCCGAATTCCTGGTGGATGGCGGCATCACGGCGGCCTACGTCACGCCGCTGTAGAATCCGCTGAGCGGTTGGCTCCCAGACCGGGCGACTCGCAATAAAATCGCCCGGTTTTTTGTCGCGCGCAGCGCTTGGCTCCCGCTCTATGCCGTGCCTGCCTTGACGCCGGAACCGCTTAATGTTACTGTTCAGAGCGTGTGTAAAGGTTTTCCCCGGGGCGAAAGGCGGCGGGTCATTCCTACCATCAAGGATGTTGCACTAAAGGCTGAAGTCTCGATCGCTACTGTGTCGCGCGTCATCAATGGCAACGGGCGCGTGAATCCGGAGCTGCAAGAACGGGTGCTGAGCGCGATGGATCAGCTTGGCTACCAGCCCAACGCCATCGCGCAGGGCTTGCGGCGCAGCGCGACTCGCTCGGTGGGGATTCTGATACCGCGTATCAGCGAGCCGTTTTTCGCCGCATTGGCGTTTTCCATTGAGAAGACCCTGTTCGCCAGCGATTACCGCAGCCTGCTGTGCAGCACGGAGGAAATGCCCGACAAAGAGCGCGCCTATGTGGATATGCTGCTCACGCAGCAGGTGGATGCTTTCGTCTATTTCCCGTCGATCAACGGAAGCCGGGGTAATCTGCAGCGCATCACCGAGCGCGGCATTCCCGTCGTTTTGATTGAGCGCGCGCTGGATGGCTTCGAAGTGAATCGCGTTCTCATCAGCAATTTCAGGGGCGGTTACGACGGAGCGCGGCACCTGATCGATCTGGGCCACACCCACATCGGCGTGATCTGCGCCAACCTGGAAAGCATGCCTGTCGAGCGCCTGATGGGCGTGCAAAAAGCGTTTTCGGAGACTCCCGTGTGCTCCGAGGTGCGCATCATGAGTCAGGGGTCCGATTTCGAGACCGGCTACGAGGCGGCCCTGGACATGCTGCAAAAACCAACGCGCCCGACCGCGATTTTCGCCCTGGCGGACTCCATCGCCGTGGGGACACTGCATGCGGCTGCCTATCTTGGCGTGCGCGTGCCTGAAGAGTTGTCGGTGATCGGGTTCGACAACATCTCGCTGGCATCGTTTGTGATTCCGCCGCTCACGACCGTCGCGCAGCCCATCTACGCGATCGGGGAGGCCGCCGTCCGCATTTTGCTCTCCCAGATTCACGATCCGGATGCCCGCCCGGAAACCGTCATGCTGGACACCGAATTGATCGTGCGCCAGTCCACTGCGCGCTGCCCGCGATAAGCTGTCACGCCTCGAACCCCGGATACTGCATATACCAGTCGTAATCCAGCGCCGGCGTGTCAACACGCTGCCGCCAGTCGTGCCCATGCTGCGCGCAGATAGCGGTCAGGGCCTGCATGCGGGCCGGGGCGGTTGTGCGCAGAAACTCCTCGCGCTCCGCACCTTGCAGCCGGACAGCTTCCGCCCAGACCGCCCGCCCGACGATCACGCCGCTGGCGCCGGCTGCACAGGCCAGCGCCGCCTGCTGCTCGAAGGTCGCGTAATCGACACCCGCGCTGAGCAGCGCCCACGGCACCGTACACACGGCGTCCAACTCAGCGAGCGCGGCGCGCCACACCGCCCGATCAGAGTCCTGCGCCACATCCAGCGGAAACTCCGTCTTCAGCACGTCGATGCCCAGCGCGCAAAAGGTGCGCGCCGTTTCGACGACGAGCTGGCGTTTCTCTACACTGGGCAGAGGCGTGGAGGGATCCAGCGAATAGACCAGCGGCTCGAGGAAAAAGGGCAGATCGTAGCGCGCGCATTCGTCCACAATCTGCGCGACCGCGTCGCGTTTGGCCTGGGCGCTGGCGGCATCCGGATGGTAGAACACCAGGAATTTCACGCCGGTTCCGCCGCTGCGTTTGATGTGCTCGACCGACCAGTGCGCGATGCGTGCCACCTCGCGCTGGCTGGGGTGCACATCGTAATTGGTGATTTCCAGCGGGGAGAGGATCCCCGCGTGACCCGGCAGTGCGCTGCTGACGATACCCGGCCCGATGCCGTAGGCCGGATCGATCAGCACGGCGCTGCACGCGGGGGCAAGATGGCGCACTACCTGCAGTTTGAACGCACTGAATTCATTGTCCGAAACGGGGCGGGGGGCGCTGCGATCGAGGCTGGCGCGCAAATTGGCGCGGTGGTCGATCGCCAGGATGACGAATTTGCCATCTGGCGTGCTGTTTTGCAGCAAATGGCGATATTTCCCGATGGTTGGCATGATTTTCGCGTCCTTATTGAGTCGCAAACAGGCGAATTCTTGACATCCTCAGTAAAATAATATAGGCTTTGGTAAACGTTTTCTCTGGTCAAATTGCGGTGTAAACGATTGTGCAATGATGGACAATCGTTAAGGCGGCTTTGGACCGGTCTGTCATGGACCTGACCACGTACGAATGAGTGTCCTGAGGCGGGTTTTCACCCCAGAAACGCTCGCAATCGCCGCCAACCCACTGGATACCCACCCAAACCTCGGAAAACGTTTACTGGCGGCGCAGTTATCGCAGCCGGATCGACGTCCGACGCAGCCAGCCCTGATGGTGTTTGTTCTGTGCGCTGTCTGAATATCAAGGGGAAACCTCCATACGCAGCTTGACACACTGCTCTCCGATTCAGACAGCGCACTGAACTTATTAACTATTCTTAAGGATCGCTGATTTGGATAAAACGCTTGATCTCTTGAACATAGGCCGCAGCTCGATCGATCTGTACTCCAATGATGTAGGCACCCCGTTTGAACTTATCCAAAGCTTCGCCGCTTATGTGGGCGGCTCTCCCACCAATATCAGCGTTGGCGCGCACCGCCTGGGACTCAAGTCTGCCCTGCTGACCGGCCTGGGTCAAGACCCTGTCGGTGATTTTATCTTACACTTCCTCAAAAACGAGGGCGTGATCACCGATTTTGTCGTGCGCAAAGCGGGACATCGCACCAGCGCGGTGGTGTTGGGCATCGAACCGCCGGATAAATTCCCGCTGGTTTATTATCGCGACAATTGCGCCGACATCGAAATCACGATCGATGATGTGCTGGCCGCGCCGGTCCAGCAAGCGCAGGTGGTGCAGTTCGCCGGGACCAATTTCTCCAAAGACCCCAGTCGCAGCGCCACGCTGTTTGCCGCCGAATTAGCCCGCCGTGCGGGGTCCAAAGTGGTGCTCGATGTCGATTTTCGCCCGGACCAGTGGCACGATCCGCGCGCGTTTGGCGTGGCAATCCGGTCCGTGCTGCGCATGGTCGATGTGGTGATCGGCACGCAGGATGAGATCAACGCGGCCATGCTGACCGATCCGGCGCAGATGACCGTCACCCATTCCCAGGTGTCCGACACCAAAGTGCAGGGTGACATCGACGCGGCGATCCACGGTCTGTTGGCGCTCGGCCCGGAAGCTGTGATCGAAAAACGCGGCGAGCACGGCGCGCGCATCCATGTGCGCGGCGGCGAAACGATTGACGCGCCCGGCTTCCCGGTGAAGATCTATAACATCCTGGGCGCGGGCGATGCGTTTGGCGCGGGGTTCCTGTACGGTTACGTCCGTGGCTGGGACTGGTACAAAGCCGCCCGCTTGGGGAACGCGTGCGGCGCGATTGTGGTCACCAAGCACGGCTGCGCCAATTTCATGCCGACCATGGACGAAGTGTTGGGGTTCGCCGAAGGCTACGGCGGACTGTAAAGGGAGAATGGGTTGTGAACTACACCGCAGAAACGATGTTAATCAAATCACGGGACAACGGCGGTCCGGGCATTGTGGCCGAGGTGCGGCCCGAACAGGCGGGTTGGGAGTTTCTCTCGATGCAGGTTCGGCGCTTCAACGCGGGTCAGAGTTGGTCCGGCGCGACCGGCGAGAACGAGTACGGGCACGTGATTTTGGGCGGGCGGTGTGACATCCGCACCAGCCGGGGCGATTTTCTGAACATCGGACGCCGCCCGAACGTGTTCAGCGGTATGCCCTATGCGGTCTATCTTTCGCGGCACTGCGAGTTCAGCATCGAAGCCCTGACGGACGGCTGCGAAGTCGCGACGTGCTGGGTTCCTACGGACGAGGATCACCCGGCGCGGCTGGTCACGCCCGCGGACAGCGCGATCGAGCTGCGGGGCGGCGGGAATGCCTCGCGCCAGATCAACAGCATTTTTCCGCCCGGTTTTGACTGCCAGCGGCTGGTGTGCGTCGAGGTGTATACGCCCAGCGGAAACTGGTCCAGCTATCCGCCTCACAAACACGACGTCCACCGCGAGGATGCGCAGGGGCGCGTGCTCGAAGCGGATCTGGAAGAAATCTATTTCTACAAAATCGACCGGCCCGAAGGGTACGCCTACCAGCGCGTGTATACGCCCGACCGCCACATCGACGCGGTGATGATGGCGGAGAATAACGACGCCGTGCTCGTGCCGGAAGGTTACCACCCGGTCGTCAGCGCGCCGGGCTACACTACCTATTACCTGAACTGGCTGGCGGGATCGGCGCAGTCGCTGGCGAACAGTGACGATCCGCAGTACGCCTGGGTTAAATCGGCCTGGGGCGCGCTGGATCCGCGTTTGCCGGTGGTCGATCCCAACATGGAGCACTAACCTGTAGACCGTAGTGATTGGACGAGGTCAGCATGGCATCCAAACGTCTTACGATGGCGCAAGCCCTGATTGAGTATCTGCAGAACCAATACGTCGAGCGCGATGGCGTCGAGCAGCCGTTTTTTGCGGGCTGTTGGGGCATCTTCGGGCATGGTAACGTGGCCGGGGTGGGGCAGGCTCTCCAACAGTACGCGGAGACCTTCCGCTACTACCAGACCCGTAACGAACAGGCGATGGTGCACACGGCGGTCGCGTATGCCAAGATGAAGAACCGCCTGCAAACCTTCGCCTGTACGTCGTCGATCGGTCCCGGCGCGACCAATATGATCACGGCGGCGGCGGGCGCGACCATTAACCGCATTCCGGTGCTGCTGCTGCCCGGCGATATTTTCGCCGAACGCCTGCAGGCGCCGGTCCTGCAACAGTTGGAATTCGAGCACTCGCAGGACATTTCGGTCAACGACTGCTTCAAGCCGGTGTCGCGCTACTGGGATCGCATTTACCGTCCGGAACAACTCCTTACGGCGCTGCCCGAAGCCCTGCGCATCCTCACGTCGCCCGCCGACACGGGCGCGGTGACGCTGGCGCTGCCGCAGGATGTGCAGACCGAAGCCTTCGATTACCCGGCTGAATTCCTGCGCAAGCGCGTCTGGCGCATCCCGCGCAACCGTCCGGATTTGGCCCAACTTCAGCAGGCCGCGGCCTGGATCAAGCTCGCCCGCCAGCCGCTGATCGTCGCGGGCGGGGGCGTGCATTACAGCGACGCGACGGCTATGCTGCGCGCCTTTGTCGATCAGACCGGGATTCCCGTGGGCGAAACGCAGGCGGGCAAGGGTTCGCTGCCCTATAACCACCCCGCGAATCTGGGCGCGGTCGGCGTGACCGGCACGTCCGGTGCCAACATCATCGCGCGCGAGGCGGATCTCGTAATCGGGATCGGGACGCGCTACAGCGACTTCACAACCGCTTCCAAGACCGCCTTCCAGAATCCGGACGTGAAGTTCATCAACATCAACGTGGCCGAGTTCGACGCCTATAAGCACAATGCGCTGCCGCTGGTGGGGGACGCCCGCGCGGCGCTCGAAGAGCTGCTGACGCTGCTGCCCGGTTACCGGGTCGAGAACGCCTACAGCGCGCGGGTGAAGGGCTATACCCAGGAATGGGACGCGGAAGTCGAGCGGATTTATCACCTGGAACACGGCCCGCTGATCAGCCAGGGCGAGGTGGTGGGCGTGGTCAACACGCTGTCGCGCGCGCAGGATGTCATGCTGTGCGCGGCGGGCAGTCTGCCCGGTGATCTGCACAAACTGTGGCGCACGCGCGATCCGAAGGGCTACCACCTGGAATACGGGTACTCGTGTATGGGTTACGAGATCGCGGGCGGCATGGGTGTCAAGCTGGCTGCGCCGGAACGCGATGTGTATGTGCTGGTCGGCGATGGATCGTACCTGATGCTGAGCAGCGAGATCGTGACGATGGTTCAGGAGCGGCTCAAGGTTACCATCGTCGTGCTGGACAATCATGGTTACGCCAGCATCGGCGGCCTGTCCAAGAGCGTTGGCAGCGACGGCTTTGGGACGAAATACCGCTTCCGTGACGACGAAGAGCAGTTGGCGGGCGAGGTGCTGCCCGTCGATTTTGCCGCGAACGCGGCCAGTTTGGGCGCGCGCGTGATCCGGGCTAACAACCGTGACGAGCTGGCCGACGCGCTCTTGCAGGCGCAAAAGCACCAGGATGGCCCGGTCGTGATCGTGATCGAGACGGATCGCTCGCAGCGTGTGGGCGGCTATGAAAGCTGGTGGGATGTCGCGGTGGCGGAAGTATCCACCAATCCCGCTGTCAAGGAAGCCCGCCAACGTTACGAAGCCGCCAAACGCAAGGAACGCTATTACTTTTAACGGCTCTTAAGGAGTGTGCTCTGTGGGTACCCGCATGCGCATTGCTAACGCTCCCTGTTCGTGGGGCGTGTTGGAATTCAATCTGGAAGGTGAAGTCGCCGGTTATGAGCAGGTGCTCGACGAGATCGCGGCCACTGGCTACACCGGAACCGAGCTAGGGGATTGGGGCTTCATGCCGACCGATCCTGGAAAACTGAGGCGCTGCCCTGGCGCAGCGCCAACTCGCACTGCTGGCCGCGTTTGTCCCGGTGGCGCTGGTCGATCCCAACGCGCACGCGGACGGTGAAGCGGCTGCGGTGCGCACGGCACAACTGCTGCGCGACACGGCGGGCGAGGGATGCTTCATCGTGTTGGCCGATAATAACGGCACGATCCCTGCGCGCACCCAAAACGCCGGACGCGTCACGCCAGAATTGGGCTTGTCTGACGCGCAGTGGCAGACGTTCGCGGCTGGGGCCAACCGTGTGGCGCGCGCGGTCAAAGAGCAGACCGGCCTGCGCACGGTGTTTCACCACCACTGCGCGGGCTACGTCGAGACGCCCGCCGAAATCGACCGGCTGCTTGCGCTCACCGATCCGGCGCTGGTTGGCTTGTGTCTCGACACGGGTCACTGCACGTTCGGCGGCGGCGACCCGGTGGCGCTCTACCAACGCTACCACGACCGGATCTGGCACGTCCACTTCAAGGACTTCGATCCCAAGGTCGCCGCGCAGTCCAAGGCGGAAGGATGGGATTACTTCGCGGCGATCCGGCACGGCGTCTTTTGCGAGCTGGGACAGGGCGCGGTGAAGTTCCCCGCGATGCGCGATGCACTGTCTGCGCAGGCGTACGATGGTTGGATCGTGGTGGAGCAGGACGTTTTGCCGTCGTTGGGATCGCCGAAAGCGAGTGCCCAACGCAACCGGGATTATCTGCGCAGCCTGGGGCTGTAAGGCGAGGTGGGATGATGGGAACTGTGGCGATCGGCATCATTGGGGCCGGGCGTATCGGTAAGGTACACGCGGAAAATCTCACTTTTCGCATTCCAGGGGCCTCTGTGCAGGCGATCTGTGATGTCAACCTGAAGGCAGCGCAGACGCTGGCGCAGCAGTTGAATATTCCGGTCGTTTCGGAGGATTACCGGGAGCTGGTCACGCGGCCCGATCTGGATGCCGTGTTCGTGTGCTCGTCGACAAACAATCACGCCGACGCCATCAAAGCCGCGGCGGCGGCGGGTAAGCACATTTTCACCGAAAAGCCGATCGATCTGGACCTGGCGCGTATCGACGAGGTGTTGAGCGCGGTCGAGGCGGCAGGCGTCAAGTTTCAGGTCGGGTTTAACCGGCGCTTTGATCCGACATTCGCCCGCGTGCGCGAAGCGATCCAGGGTGGGACGATCGGCGATCCCCATTTGCTGCATATCATCAGTCGCGATCCGGCTCCGCCACCGCCAGAATACGTGGCTGTCTCCGGCGGCATCTTCCTGGACATGATGATCCACGACTTTGACATGGCGCGCTTCCTGGTTGGCAGCGAGGTGACCGAGGTCTTCACGCGCGCCGCCGTGCGCATCGATCCGCGCATTGGTGAGGCGGGCGACGTGGACACAGCCGTCGTTATGCTCACCTTTGCGAATGGCGTCATCGGCACGATCGACAACAGCCGCCGCGCCGTCTACGGTTACGATCAGCGCGTGGAAGTGCTCGGCAGTGAGGGTGGCATTTCGACCGCCAACCTGTATCCGAACGAGGTGACTTTCAGTTCGGCCACGTCGATCCACCGCGATCTGCCGCTCAATTTTTTCATGGATCGCTACACGGCCAGCTATGTGCACGAAATCGAGGCGTTTATCGCGGCGCTGGCCGGGGACACCGCACCTCAGCCGACCGGGTTGGATGGGCGGATGTCGGTGGCCGTAGGGCTGGCCGCCAAAAAGTCCTTGCTAGAGAATCGCCCGGTCAAGCTGGCGGAAAAGGTGCTTTCGGCCTCGTAGTATCCGCAGCCCGTCGCGTCTGAAGGTAACCGATTTGGCCCTGCAAGTGGGATTGCTTGCAGGGCTTTTTGTTTAACTCCCCCTACCGCGTGCCTGAACCGTTCCAGAACAATGTCCCGACCAGATCGGGACATTTTTTGGGACAAAGTCTCAAGACAACGGGACACGTTAGCGCCTAGAGTTATGAATGTGACGATCAATGCGGCGCGATTCGGCCCGCCAGCGGGATCGAGCCGAAACGGACAGGCGCTCATAGATCTAGGCGATCACAATTCGTACCAACACAAGGAGAGAAACACAATGCAACGCTCGAAATGGTTCGGAATTTTTGACTCTGGCAATTCTGATTGCGGTGGTCGTGGTGCCACTTGCCCCCGCTGCCGCCCGAGAAGACGTGGCGCAGCGCAATAAACAAGCAGTGATCGACGCACTTGATAAAGCCAACTCCGGGGATTTGGATGGCTTCTGGGAACTCTACGCCGATCCGTTCCAGATGAACGAAGGCGACGCGATCCTGCACGACGAAACTATCGCCGACACCAGCTTTTTCATCGCATCGCTGTACGGCGCGGTCCCTGATCTTGTGATCAACCCTGAAGTCATCATCGCGCAGGGCGACTGGGTCGCGGCAGAGCTGTCTTTCAGCGGGACGTTCACCCAACCGTTCACTATGTTTGGTATTGATCCAACGGGCGAAGCGGTCTATTGGACCGAGTTGGACTTTTTCCATTTCAATGCCGAGGGCAAGATGGACATCAACTGGGCGTACTCCGATCCGTCGGTTGGTTTGCCCGTCCAAATGGGCATGATGCCGCCGATGGATGCAGGCGGAGACGCAGATCCTTCCCAAACGCCACTCGCGCAGCCCGTAGGCTACCAACTGCTGAGCGCCGACGAACTCGCTGCCTCTTATTCGAGCGGGAACACTGACCAGTCCCTGGCGCAGTTCCAGGCCGAGTTCGATCTGGGCCTGGCCGCAGATACTACGAGTTACTACGCCTTTCCTTATATCTCGTGGCAAAGTGGCACACCGTTTGAAACCACACAGGAAGCCGCAGTAGGCGACGCGCAGTTCTTCCAGGCGATCGCGAATGCTATGCCAGATGTTTCCTTGTCGCTGGACCTTGTGGTGGCAGAAGGCGACTGGGTTGCTGGAGTGGGCACGGTTACGGGGACATCGACCAACGCTATGGACCTGGGTGACATGGGCACCATGCCGCCGACGGGACAATCGATGGTCTGGCAGATTGGCATCATCGACCACTATAACGCTGACGGTCTGATCACTGAAGAATTCGTCGAAACGGACCCGTCACCCATGCTGGTTGCGGTGGGTATGATGCCGCCGATGGACGAAGGTCAATAACGGGTAATAGCTCTATAATCTGGAAAATTGGGGCGGGCTAAACCGCCCCTGCACGCTTAGAAAAAGGTATGCCATCGTGGCCGACATCACCGCTTCATCCCCAGAGAGTCTGCTACCCCAGGAATTTCTGTCTGCCAGCAAATGGTTACCCCGTGTGCGTACTGTCTGGTTAGGATTGGTGGGGCTGATCTTTGTCACGTTTATCTTTAGCATCCCCGATACATATCGCCATCTTCAGACCGTGTGCGATCCGGCGCAGAGCTTGTGTGATTGGGAACAACCCACGCCGCAAACCCTGACAACACTCGATCAATATGGCGTTTCGCTAAAATCAGCGGCGATCTACCACCTGACGCTGTATGTGATCGTGTCGCTGGTGTTTTGGGGGACGGGTTTGGTCGTGCTGTACCATCGTTCCCATGATTGGCACGGGCTGGTCGTGTCTTATTTGCTGATCACTATAGGGGCGGGCGGAGTCTCGTTCGTCTTCATGGAAGGTTCGAACAGCTCCGTGTTGCCAGATGTCCTGTTTGCAATAGCCGGTTTCACGATTGTTCCGATGTACCTTGCCCTGTCGCTGTTCTTCCTGACGTTTCCTGATGGGCACATTTATCCCCGCTGGACGCGGTTCACGCCTGCGCTGATCCTGGCGAATTACGGGGCATGGTTGGTGCCGGGACACTTGAATATCCAATACTGGCCCGAACCTCTTTCCGGAGCATGGATACTGCTTGTCTTCGGCAGCCATGTGGCGGTCCAATGGGTACGCTACCGCCGTTTCTATACCCAGGAACAGCGCCAGCAAACCAAATGGCTGATTTACGGGTTCGGGATCATTTTCGTTATTGGGATTTTGGTGTCAGCGTTTGGCGGAATCTTACTCAACGGCATGCTGGAAGGCACGTTTGTCGCCCTGTTGTATTTGCCCATTGCCTTTGCCGTGACGATTGCGATTCTGCGCTACCGGCTGTGGGACATCGACATCATCATCAACCGGACGCTGGTCTATGGGTTGTTGACCGCGCTCGTGATCGGCATCTATGTACTGATCGTGGGGACGTTGAGCGCATTCTTCAAGAGCAGCAGCGACAATATCGCGATCTCGTTGAGCGCCACAGGGGTCGTGGCGATCCTCTTCCAGCCGCTGCGCAGCTACCTTCAGCGCGGCGTGAACCACGTCGTATTCGGCGAGCGCAGCAATCCTTACGAGGTCATCTCGCAGTTAGCGGCCCGGCTGGAGGCCAACGTGTCGCCGGGTACGTTGCTGCCCGGCATCGCGGAGACGGTCGCGCAGACGCTCAAGCTGCCGTATGTGTCGATTGCCATCAAAGACGGCGAAAGCTTCAAGACGGACGCGGTCTGGGGTCAGCCCTCGGACCGGGGCCGGATCACCACGCTGCCACTGGTGTACGGGCAGGAAACGGTGGGCCAGATGGTGATCGGCCAGACGGCAGGCGATAACAAGGCGCTGAGCGGCGCGGAGCAGCAGCTCCTGGAAAACATTGCCCGGCAAACCGGTATCGCGGTGCATGCCGTCCAGCTCACGACCGAGTTGCAGCAGTCGCGGCTGCACATCGTCACGGCGCGCGAAGAGGAACGGCGGCGGCTGCGCCGCGATTTGCATGATGGCCTTGGGCCGACGCTGGCCTCACACACGCTCAAAGTGGGCGCGGCGCGCGCCCTGATCGAGAGCAACCCAGAGACCGCGACCACGATCCTCACCGAGCTCGAAAACAGCCTGACGGGATCGCTGGCCGACATTCGCCGCCTGGTCTACAACCTGCGCCCACCCGAACTTGATCAGTTGGGGTTAGCCAGCGCGCTGCGGGATTTTGTCGAGCAGTACGACATGCCCGATCGGGCCGGGGATCGCGTGGCCTTTGACGTCACCATTGCCGAACCGCTGCCGCCGCTCCCGGCGGCGGTGGAAGTGGCCGCCTACCGCATCGTTCAAGAAGCCGTCAACAACGTCATCCGGCACGCGCACGCGCGCCACTGCGGGATCGGCGTGGAAGTCAATGGGGCGCTGGACATCACGATTGCGGACGATGGCCGAGGACTGCCGCAGCCGGTCCGGCATGGAGTCGGGCTGACCTCGATGCGCGAACGGGCCTCCGAATTGGGCGGACAGTTTGACGTCGAGAGCGATCCGAGTAGAGGAACCCGGCTTTATGTGAGGATTCCATTGGCATGAGTGTTGAAAGCATTCAAGTGTTAATTGCGGATGATCACGAGTTGTTTCGTGATGGACTGCGTACGCTGCTCCTGGCGGCCCCGGACATGCACCTGGTCGGCGAGGCGGAGACAGGCGACGAGGCGATCGCGTTGGCGGCGCAGGTGCAGCCTGACGTCGTGCTGATGGATATCCAGATGCCGGGCATCAACGGGATCGACGCGACGCGCCAGATCGTCAATGCCAGCCCGCACATCGCGGTCTTGATGGTGACCATGTTCGATGACGATCACTCGGTGTTCACGGCTATGCGCGCCGGGGCCCGTGGCTACGTGTTGAAGGGGGCGAAACACGAAGACATGCTGCGCGCCATTCGGGCTGTGAGCAACGGGGAGGCGATTTTCAGCCCGACCGTGGCAGCGCGTATGATGAGCTTCTTCGCCGGAATGCGCCCCTCGAAACTGCCGCAGGTATTCCCTGAGTTGAGCGACCGCGAGCGCGAGATCCTGCATTTGATCGCGGAGGGCTACAAGAATCCGGAAATCGCGGAACACCTGGTGCTCAGCCCCAAGACGGTGCGTAATCACGTCTCCAATATCCTGAGCAAGCTC
This sequence comes from uncultured Chloroflexia bacterium, assembly GCA_963826505.1. Classification (GTDB taxonomy): domain Bacteria; phylum Chloroflexota; class Anaerolineae; order Aggregatilineales; family Aggregatilineaceae; genus CAWGXG01. The sequence continues at coordinate 698,906 of CAWGXG010000005.1, read as the reverse complement.
CAGGTCGCCGATCGCGCGCAGGCCATTTTGAAGGCGCGCGAGGCCGGTCTGGGCACGCAAGACCTGGAATGACTCTGTTCGCCTGTTGATCCCCAGACGCACACCTGCCGGGTGTTGATCGACCTTACGATCCCGCCAAACGCCGCGCCTCAGCGCATGGGCTGGTACGTCAGATCGGGGTGCCCGAAGCGGGCCGGACCCATCGCGCCGCGCCCTGTCTCGCTGAGGGCTGCCGCCTGCAAGCGCGGGTGGCAGGGCATCGCCAGCAGGACTAATTCAAGCCCTTCGTGCAATTCTACGCTCATCACGCCGCGCCCGGTGCGGGGTTCCAGCATCACGACTATGTCCGGGAACATGCACACGATCTCGCCCTGTTCGCGGTACAGCATCGTCTCGTTCTTGATAACCAGTTCGGCCTGCCGGTTAGGCCCGTCCAACGTGGCAGTCGTGAAATAAAAGCCCAGGTGTTCTTCGTCGCGCAGTGACGTGACAGTACCCTGAAAGCGGTGGCGGCTGCCCATCTGCCTGGCGACGGCGCCCACCGGATCGCCCCCTTGCTGGCGCGCCGACCAGATCTTTCGGCCCAACTCCAGCGCCTGGGTGATCGTGTGGGGGATGACCGACGCTTTGAGCTGCGCCCCGGTCATGGGATAGTGGTTATTGGCACCCATGGCGCCGCCCTTACTGACGACGAAACGGCCGATCTCGTCCGGGTACGTGGGGAGTTCCGCCTCTTGCACGACGACCACGTTGCCGTAATGGTCGATCAGCGGCATGGGGGGAATATTGATGCCGTGCCCGATGAAGCTCGTCATGTTGGTTTCAGGCGCGGACCGGCCCAGGGCGTCACCGTCGATGACCGGAATTCCGGCGCGCGCGCCTAATGACAGGATCACCGGCGTATTCAGTCCGCCTGCTTCAAACGGTACGATCGCGTCGATGGGGCGCTTGAGCAGCCCGGCCATGACCCGCGTCACATCCAGCAGAGGGAAGCGCGTTTCCCATTCCTGCAAGACCTTTTCGAATCCGATCGATTCCAGCGCCTTGACCGATCCCATGATGCCGCCGCTGACGACCGTAGCGTCGTCGGGGACGTCTTCGGGCGCGATGATGTTCCAGGTGCGGCCCATGCGCACATCCTGTTCGAGGATCATCCGGCCCCACTGCGGATTACCCCCGCCGCCCGTGCCCATGATCGCCAGCCCTTCCAGCAGCGGCTGGATGTCGTCAGGACCTAATGTCAGTTTTCCCATAAGAACCTTCTTCCTATGCAAGGCGATCGTAAAGAAGTCTGCTTTTAGCGGGACAACCCTGTGTCCCCGTCAAAAACGGTTGAAGCGCCAGCCACCATCGATCGGAATCGTGTGGCCCGTGATCAAATCCGCTGCCGGGCTGCACAGCCAGGCGATCAGGTCGGCGACCTGCTGGCGGCTGACGAGCCGTCCGGCAGGCGTGTGCGCTAAAGCACGATCCATGAAAGTCGAGTCAATGGCGCTGATGTCGGGGCCGCTCTCGACGATCTGTCCGGGAGCCACCGCATTGACTGTGATGGCCGGTCCCAATTCCAGAGCCAATTCTTCGGTCAGCACGATCACGGCGCTCTTGGCCAGTCCGTACACGCCGTGGTTGCGGATGAAGGCCGATCCAGCCGCCATGTTGATGATGCGACCCCAGCCCGCCGCCTGCATGCCCGGCGCGGCGGCTTGCGCTAACAGGTACGCGGCTTTGAGATTCACGTTCATGATGCGGTCCCATTCCGACTCGGCCAACGCGGCGAAGGGGTCGGCGTTGAACGGACCTGCGTTGTTCACCAGAATATCGATGCGCCCCAATCGTTCGAGCGCCTGATCTGCTATACGCCGGACGTCGCCGCCCTGCGATAGATCGCCCGCCAGCGCATGGGCCGGGTTGCCAAATGCGCGCAGCGATTCCAGCAGGGCAGTCGGCTCAGCCTCGCTGCCCAGATAATTGATGGCGACGGTCGCGCCGTGCGCGGCTAACGTGCGCGCCGTGACTGCGCCCAAATTCAGCGACGCGCCCGTGACGAAGGCGGTTTTGCCTTGCAGAAAAGTGGCATGGTCACTCATGAGTCCTCCTTGGCGAGACGGCACGCGGCCCCGTGCCCGTTCCCCAGATCATAAAACGGCACCGGCACCCGGCATTCATCCGCGACGAAGGGACAGCGATCTTGCAGGCCGCAGCCGGGCTTGATATGACGCGCGCTGGGCGTCTCGCCTTCCAGCAGAAAACGCTGGCGCGTGACGGTCGGATCGGGGATCGGAATCGCGGACAGCAGCGCGCGCGTGTACACGTGGCGCGGATGGTCGAACACATCCTCGATGCGCCCCATTTCGACGATACGGCCCAGGTACATCACCAGGACGCGGTCGCACAGGTGGCGTACTGTGCTGAGATCGTGCGAGATGAACAGGTAAGCCATGTTCGATTCACGCTGCAAGCGTCGCAAGAGCGCGATCATGTGGATGCGCAGCGACATATCCAGCGACGAGGTCGGCTCGTCCAGCACGACAAACTGCGGGTTGGTGACCACCGCGCGCGCCACGCCGACACGCTGTTTCTGGCCGCCGCTGAGCTGGTGGGGGTAGCGGCTCAAATGCTCGTGTTCGAGATTCACGCGATCGACGATCGAGTCAAGTTGGCTGGCCTCGCGGTACAGCCCGTGCAAAAAGAGCGGCTCGCGCAGCGTGCGCCGCACTTTAAAACGCGGATTCAGCGATTCATTGGGATCTTGAAAGACCATCTGAAAGTCACGGCGCAGGGCGCGCACGCGGTTGGTGGACAGCGCGGCCAGGTCTTGCCCGTTGAACAGAATGCGACCCTCGGTCGGTTTTTCCAGGCGCAGAATGCAGCGCGCGGTCGTCGTTTTGCCGCAGCCGCTTTCGCCCACCAGTCCGACCGCTTCGCCCGGATACACCTCGAAGCTGACCCCGTTGACGGCCTGAATGGTGTGCCGTCCTTCGCGGTAGTGTTTGTGCAGATTCTCGACGCGCAGCAGCGGCTCAGTCATGGCGTCTCTCCGGCGGGGTACAGATGACAGGCCGCGCTATGCTCCTCGACCGACCGCTACAGACTCCGGGCGGCGCTCCCAACACGGGGCGAAGGCGTGCGGACAACGGTTGGCGAAACGACAGCCAGCGGTATCGTAGGTGATTGTGATGGCCGACACTTCCTGATCGGTGTCCAACTGGGTGGGGCGGTCCACGCGCAGAATGCTGTGCATCAGCATTTGCGTATAGGGGTGCTGCGGATGGGCAAACAGGTCGGCGGTCGGCGCGATCTCCATAATCTGGCCCGCATACATCACCGCGACCCGCTGGCACACCTCGCTCACCACGCCGAGATCATGCGTGATCAGCAGCAGCGTCGCGCCGGTTTCCGCCTGAATATCCTTGATCAGCGCGAAGATTTGCGCCTGGATCGTGACGTCGAGACCCGTGGTCGGCTCGTCGGCGATCAGCAGGCGCGGTTGGCAGGCCAGCATCATCGCGATCAGCACGCGCTGGGCCATGCCGCCGCTGAGCTGGTGGGGATAGGCGCGGGCACGCGCCCGTGCGTCGGGGATGCCAACCCGTTGCAGCAGCTCCAATGCCTGGGTATACGCGGCGTCTTTCGGCAGTCCCTGGTGAAGCTGAACGAGGCGCGCCACCTGTTGCCCGGCGCGCATCAGCGGGTTGAGCGCCGCGCGCGGATTCTGAAAGACCATCGCGATATGCGAGCCGCGCACGGTGCGCCATTCGCGCCCGGAGAGCGCCCGCAGATCGCGCCCATCAAAACGGATCGCGCCGCCGCGCACCTTCGCCACGCGCGGCAGCAGGCCCATCACCGCCAGGGCGGTCATGGACTTGCCGGAGCCGCTTTCGCCTACCAGCCCGACCACCTCGCCCGGAAATAACGCCAGACTGACGCCGTCCAAAATGCGGCGCTCGCTCGCGCCGTGCGGTACGGTCAGAGTCAGATCCTCAATCTGCAGCAGGGGATCGGCCATCACTGCTCCTCGCGGGTGGCGAGATCGCGCAGACCGTCGCCGATCAGGTTGAAGGCGAAGGCCGCCAGCACGATCGCCACGCCGGGAAACAACCAGACCCACCATTCCCCGGTGATGATGCGCTGCGCGCCTTCGGATACCATGATGCCCCATTCGGCCGTGGGTGGGGTGATGCCCAACCCCAGAAAGGCCAGCCCGGCGGCGTCCAGAATCGCCCAGCCCGCGACCAGCGCCATCTGGATCAGGGAGGAGTCAGCGCGTTGGGCAGCAGGTGAAAGAGCATCACCCGCCAGCGCGGATTGCCCACACTGATCGCTGCATCCGCATATTGGAAGGTGCGGATCGAGAGCATCTCGCTGCGCGTCAGGCGGATGAAATAGGGCGCATAGGCAATCGTGATGGCGGTGATGACGTTTTGCACGCTATCGCCCAGCACCCCGGTGATCACCATCGCCAGGATGAAGGCCGGAAACGCGAACAGAATATCCACGACCCGCATCAGGACATCGTCCAGCCAGCCGCCGTAATAGCCCGCGATGCCACCGATCAGCGAGCCAACCGCGAACGAACTGGCGGCGACCACCAGCGCAATACTCAGATCAAGCTGCGTGGCGTAGATGATCCGCGAGAAAATGTCACGCCCGAATTTGTCGGTGCCCAGCCGGTACTCGGAGGAGGGCGGCTCGAAGGTGTCGCGCGGATGTGTTTTCGCCGGGGCGTAGGGCGCGAAATGCGGACCGAGCACGGCGATGATCAGATAAAGCGTGATCACCACGACTCCCAGCGTCAGCGTAGGGTGCCGGACGACCCCGCGCGCGATGCGAGTGCCGTGTTCTTTGGAGAGGATGGCTCGCGAAGTCATCTCAGCCCAGCCTGATGCGCGGATCGATGATCCCGTAGGCCAGATCGATCGTGAGATTGATCAGCACGTAGACCACGGCGATGAACAGCACAAAGCCCTGCACGGCGTTGAAGTCGTTCACTTTGAGCGCGTTCCAGGCGTACTGCCCGATCCCGGCCCAGGCGAAGACGCGCTCCACGATGACGTTGCCCGCCATCAGGTAGCCGAAGACGATGCCGGAGGTGGTCAGCACGGGGATCGCGGCGTTGCGCACGGCGTCGACCAGGATCACGCGCCGCCCGGGGATCCCGACCGCGCGCGCAGTCCGGATGTAATCGGTTTCGAGCACGTCCAGCATGGCGGCGCGCATCATTTTGGTGATGGGCGCGCTCACGACAAAAGCCAGCGTGAAGGCGGGCAGCCACAAGTGATTTAGCGCGTCCTTGAAGGTGTGCCAGTCCCCGGCTAGCAGGCTGTCTACGGTATACAGCCCGGTAACTTTGGGCGGGGCTTTGATGCCGATCGTCAGGCGATCGAGCGGCGGCGGTGCCCAGCCCAGTTTGTAGTAGAACAGGTGAATGCTGACCAGCGCCAGCCAGAACAGCGCCAGCGACGCGCCAAACGTGGCGAACACGCGGATGGCGTGGTCCAGCCATGTCCCGGCGTACACCGCGCCGAGGATACCCAGCGGCACGCCCATACTCAGCGCGATGACGAACGCGGTCAGCGCCAGTTCGAGCGTGGCGGGCAGGCGTTTGGTGAGTTCTTTGCGAACGGGCTGGTACGTGCTCCAACTGTTGCCCAGATCGCCGTGCAGCAGCGCCCCTGCGTAATCGGCAAACTGCTTGTAGAGCGGCTGGTCCAGGCCCATTTCTTTCTCGTACTTCGCGATCAGGTCCTCGTTGCGCAGCGGCCCCGCGCGCAGCACCGCCGGATTGCCCGGCAGGATATGCGTCATGAAGAACACGCTGACGATCACGCCTGCCAGCGTGAGAACGGTCAGCGCCAACCGGCGCACCAGATAGCGCGCGAACGGCGACGCCAGAACGAACGATGAGTTGAAAAGACGAGGCAGAGCTGCCCCTGCCTCGTCCGGTTGGTTCAGAAAGTTCACTCGGCTCTTTCCCAGGTAGGCGTAGCGCAGTGTCAAGTCATTGAACAAGGCAATGCCCGACACGTTGGAGCGCGTGGCGACGATCCAGTCCGGCTGGTAGAGGAAAGCCCAGGGCGCATCGCCGACGATGATTTCCTGCGCGCGGCTGATGGCCTGCGCCCGTTCTTCGGGATCGCGGCTGAAGGTGCCCTGCTCGATCAACTGGTCCACTTCGGGATTGCAGTAGTTGCACCAGATTAGTAGCGGCTCCGCACTTGAGGTTAAACGTCAGTTGGTAGAAAGGATCGTTACCCCACGAATACCACTGCTCGATGAAGAACGGCAGGTGCCGCTGTATTCCAACCCGCCGAAGTCTGCGCACTGGGACGGTGTTGATCGTCACGTCGACGCCGATGTCGGCCAGCCCTGATTGAATCCAGGTGGCCGTATCGATGCGCACCTGATCTTCCTGCGGGACGGTCAGCTCGATCTGGAAGCCGTCGGGATACCCGGCGTCGGCCAGCAGCGCCTTGGCCGCGTCCATATCGCCGCTGCCGTAGGTCCAGTATTCATCGGTGTAGCCTTCCATGCCGACCGAGACCGGGCTCTTGGGCTGGACGCCGTAGCCGTACATCACATTCTCGATGATGGCGTCGTAGGGGATCGCCATCGAGACAGCCTGCCGCACGCGCGCGTCGTCGAAGGGCGCGACCTTGTTGTTCATGGCGAGGTAATAGATACGCGTGGTCGGCACGGCGTGGATCGGTGACGTTCGGGTCGGCGCTCGAGATCGGCCAGATCGCCGAAGGGAAGACCCAGCGCGACGTCGACGTCACCCGCGCGCAGCAACTGCTCACGCGTCGCGGCTTCGGGCACGACGCGGAAGATCGCGCCGGAGTTCTGGAAGAAGTCCTGCGCCGCGCCAGTAGTTCGGGTTCGGCTCGAAGGTGTACTGCACGCCCGCGTTCCATTCGGTGATGGAGTAGGGGCCGCTGGAGTTGGAAGTCGGTGCGGAAGAAGTTTTCCGCCCAGGGATCGTCGGCGGTGGCATGCGCTTCGGCCGTCGCCTGGCTGATCGCGCCGAAGACCTGGAAGCCGAGGACGTTCTCCGTCAGGGCGGCGGGGCGATCTGTCGTGATCTGGAGGGTGTAGTCGTCGAGCACCTGCACCGCATCGGCGGACGACAGCGCCATGAAGGGTGTCAGCAGGCCGATATAGCCGGGGCCGGTCATGGCGCGGTCGAAGGTGTATTTGTAGTCGTTGGCGGTGATCGGCGTGCCGTCCGCGAACTTGGCATCCTGGCGCAGATGGAATGTAAAGACTGTCCCATCTTCCGAGACGTCCCACGTTTCGGCTCCGGCAGCTTCGAACTCGTTCTGGCCGATCAGCTCGCCCATGTCGTTCGCGACGAGCTTCTGTGTGATCAGCGGCTCGTACAGGTTGGCTGTGGCATCGTAAGCGGAGACGCTGCGAAACTCCATTGGCTCGATATGGTCGATGTCGCCGTCATAGGCGATGACGATCGTGGGCTTCGCGCTTTGCGCCCCGGCGGGCACGTAAGCAGCGAGGCCGAGTATCATGGCGAGCGCTAACAAAACTGAGAGCGTAAATAACACGTTTCTTCATCTGTTCTCCTTTTAAAAACTTCCCTTGCGACTTAGTATTCTATCAGGGGCATGCCCCAGGCATTACCCGCTGATTCCACATAGTGTCCAATCTCCGCCGCGATATCTGGGCAGCCGGGTGCTGCTGGATGTCGCGCCGGTAACTCGTCGATATCAGTGATCTCGACCACTCCACATAATCGTAAGGCGTGGAGTCTCGCCCAGGCACGGCCCGTGGATGTGGTGCACCCGGTAGCTGAGGATGCTGGGGATCTCCTTTGCCAGCCGGTAATCGACTTCGCGCACCCAGCGTTCGTAGTCGGCGGCGTCTCACGCCCGGACGCAGCCGCGAGAACCAGAAGACGACCGCCATTTAGTATCCTCCCTTCATGGCGCGCCATAGCTTCTCCGCCGTGATCGGCAGCGAGCGGACGCGCGCGCCTGTCGCCCGCCGGACCGCGTTGGCGATAGCGGGCGCACCGGGCAACACCGGCGGCTTCGCCGACGCCTTTCGCCCCAAACGGCCCGAACGGCCCCGGCGCTTCGACGATCACCGTTTCGATGCGCGGCACGTCGGCGATGGTCGGCATTTTGTAGTCGGTCAGGTTGGGGTTCAGGACGCGCCCGTCCGGTCCATAGACGATTTCCTCGGACAGCGCATAACCGATGGACTGCGTCGCGCCGCCTTGCATCTGACCCTCCACGAAGCCGGGATTGATAGCGTAGCCGACGTCCTGCGCGACGACATAGCGCAGCACCTGTACGTCGCCGGTATCCGGATTCACTTCGACTTCGACGGCGTGCGTGTGGAAGCTCGGCGAGTGGAAGGTCGGGTAGAAGTGGTTGGTGACGGTCGATCTCGTCGTAGGTCCGTTTTGCGGCGCGATAAACGTGCCGCGTCCGATCAAGCCACCGCGCTCATCGAGGCTGTAGCTCGCCAGCTCGGCCAACGTCTTGCGGATGTGCGGCGCGTCTTCCACGCAGACCGCTTTGTCGCGCAGTTCGAGCGCTTCGGCGGGCACTTGCAGCAGCTCGCTGGCCAGCTCGAAGATCTGCGCCCTGAGGTCGTTCCGCCGCCTCCATACACGCGCGCCCGACGGCGACCGTCGTGCGGCTGCCCTGCGCGCCGTAGTCGAACGGCGACATGGTCGTATCGGGCGTGCCCAGCCGGATGTCGGACAGATCGACGCCCAATTCTTCCGCCAATACTTGCGCGGCTCCGGCAGCGACCGCGCCCGTCCCGATGTCGACCGCGCCCGACGACAGCAGGACCGTGCCGTCCGGATTCAGCTTGACGTAAACGCCGGACGAGCCGCCGGTCGTGGTCCACCAACTTACCGCGATGCCCTTGCCCCGGTTCGGGACCGGGATCGTCGCCCCAGCCGATAGCGTCTGCGCGGCCCTTCTCAATGATTCGCGCATCCCGACGCCGGTCAGCGTTTGGCCGGTCGGGCCGGGATCGCCCTCGTCGACGACATTTTTCAGCCGCAGCTCGACGGCATCCATGCCCGAGCTCGTCCGCGATTTCGTCCACCAGCGATTCCAGGGCGAAGGCGGCCTGGGGACCGGAGGGCGCGCGCATCGGGCCGAAATTCATCTTGTTGGTGTAGACCGCCAACCCTTCGAGGTCCAGGTTGGGAATTTTGTAGGGACCGGCCAGTACGAGGGTGGTCACCGAGGCGAGGCCGGGTCCGCTGCCGGAAAACGCCCCCGTGTCGAGGATTATGCGCCCTTGCAGCGCGGTCAGGGTGCCATCCCGCTTGGCGGCGGCGCGCAGGGTGGTATGGCTAGGGTGGCGGGGATAGCCGTCTTGCAAATCTTCTGCCGTCGGGATCAGGACGCGCACCGGGCGACCGCCTGTTTTCAGGGTCAGCAGCGCGGCGAAGGCTTCCGCGCCCAACAGCAGCTTGGAGCCGAAACCGCCGCCTAACCCCATGCCCGATCACGCGCACGGAGCTGGAAGGGCCGGTTCAGCAGGCGGCAGACTGTCGTCTGGATGTTGAAGGGAAGCTGCGTGCCGGTCCAGATGGTCAGCACGTCCTGCCCGTCGACCGCCGCCACGGCGACGCGCGGCTCGGTGTAACCCTGGTGTTGGATGCCGGTCGTGTAGTGGCGTTCCACGATCAGATCGGCTTCGGCGAAGGCGCGCGCGACATCGCCCTTGTGGATGCGCGAGCGCGAGCAGATGTTACCCTCGCGGCCCATGCCTTCCGGCGCTTCGTAGCTCTCCCACTCTTCGTGGACGAGCGGCGCGCCGGGTTTGATTGCTTCTTCCGCATCGAAGACCGGCGTCAGCGGTTCGTACTCCACTCGACGAGTTCGAGCGCTGCCTGCGCGGCCTCGACGCTGTCTGCGGCGACCAGCGCCACCGGTTGCCCGACGTAGCGCACAATGTCTTTGGCCAGCAGCGTGTTATCGTGCACGACATCCCCGTAGCGCGTGGGTTGTTTCGGCAGCCGGCGTATTCCTGAATATCGGCGGAATGCGTGACCAGCGCCGGATCGCTGGGCAGATCGTCGCTGGTCACGATGGCGTGCACCCCGGGTAGGCCAGCGCGCGCGACGTGTCGATCCGTTTGATACGAGCGTAAGGGTGAGGGCTGCGCAGGACAGCGCCATGCAGCATGCCCGCTACCGCATAATCCATGCCGTACACCGTCCGGCCTGTGACCTTGCCATAGCCATCCAGGCGCGGCAGCGATCGTCCCGACGACGCGCCGCGCTTCGTGTACTTTTTCAGCCATGACTCGCCCTCATTTCATCCGCTGCCGCGTGGACCGCCTCGATGATCTTGGCGTAGCCGGTGCAGCGGCACAGATTACCTGCCAGCCCGGCAACGATGTCTTCGTCGGTGGGATCGGGATTTTCGTTGACCAGCGCCACCGCCGACATGATCATGCCGGGGATGCAGTAACCGCACTGCACCGCCTGGAACTGGAGAAAGGCGCGCTGCATGGGGTGCAGTTCGCCGCCGTGGGCGAGACCTTCAACGGTCGTCACTTCTTTGCCGATGGCGTGCATCACCGGGAAAATGCAGGAATTGATGGCCTGCCCATCGACCAGCACGCTGCATACGCCGCACTCGGCCTCAAGGCAGTTCTGTTTCGTGCCGGTCAGGCCCAAATCCTCGCGCAGCACACTGAGCAGCGTCCGGTGGGGTTCGACCGCCAGCGTGTACGGGTGGCCGTTGATGTGGAGTGTAATTGACCTGCGGCTGTCATAAACGATTCTCCGTGATCTGGTGACACAGCACTGTTCGAGAGCCTGCCGGACCATGACTGCGGTCAGGTGGCGGCGGTAGTCCGCGGAGGCGCGCACATCCGAAATGGGCGTCGATCGCCTGGGCGGCACTCTCCGCCGCCGCGCGGACAGGTCGGACGAGAAGGGCTGCCCTTGCAGCACGTGTTCGGCCTCGCGCGGACGCAGGGAGTCGGTGCCACTGCCCCCAGCGCGATGCGCGCCGTCAGGCAACGTCGCCGTCCGGAAGCGAACGTCAGGCGGACAGCGACGGCCACCATCGAGATTTCCATCGCGCGCCGCCGTCCCGCCTTGAGGAACACCGTGCCGTGTTGTCCGGCAGAAACGGGACGATGATATCGCGCATAGCAGCTCACCAGGCCAGGGCGGTCTGGCGCGGGCCGGTGATGAACTCCGCCGCCGGGCACGCTCCGCTCGCCGTCGGGCCCGCGCAGTGTCAGGATGGCGTCCATGGCCAGCAGGGGCAGCACGGCGTCCGCTGCTGGGGAGGCGTTGCACAAATTCCCGGCGACCGTGGCGACGTTGCGCACCTGCACGCCGCCGATCTGGCGGCTGGCGTCGACCAGGGCGGTGTGCCGGGTTAGCAGGGCAGGTGTGCGCTTCCATCTGGCGATAGGTGGCGCCCGCGCCCAACTGCAGCGTGCCGTTGAAGGCCAGCGTGTTCCATCCCGGCAGGCGACCAGGCTGACCACATGGTGCGGCGCGATCTGGCCGCGCTCCAACTGGATCAGCAGATCGGTGCCGCCCGCCAGCGGCCGCGCATCCGGCCCGTATTCGGCCAGCAGGGTGACGGCTTCGTCCCATGTGGCCGGGGCGTGATACTCAAAATGAGCACTCATAGATCGGTCCTCTGTGTAATTTTATCTTCAAACCATTCAGAAAATCTCTTCCAGCGTCGTATCAGAGTGATGATGAATCGCCCCGCGCGCCTGCCTAACGATACCAATCCAGGTAATGCGCCAGCTCAATGTTCAGTTGGCGGACATGCTCTGCCAGTGGGGGGTACCAGCTTTCCAACGTCGGCACGTCCACGCGATAGCTGACCGCGGCGATGCTGATCGCACCAGCGACCTGGCCCCCGGTTGACACCAGCGGCATGGCGATACACCGGACATTGTCCTCGTGTTCCTCGTTATCGATGGCGTACCCCTGGCGGCGAATCTGGTCCAGATGGGCGCGCAGCGTATCGGGATCGACCAGGGTGTGGGCGGTGTGACGCCTCAAATCGCCCTTGAGCACAAGGTCCTGCCGCTCGGAAGGCAGGAAAGCGAGAATGGCTTTCCCGACACCAGTACAATGCAGGGGCGCGCGGTTGCCGATCTGTGAATACATGCGAATGGGGTTAGGCGATTCGACTTTGGCTACATAGACCGCTTGATCCTGGTCAAGCAGGACGAGATGGACGGTTTCGCCGGTCATGCGCGCCAACGAGTTCAAGGTGGGGATGGGCGATCACCGTGAGGTCTGTATCCTGGATCAGTTGGCTGGACAGGGTTAGTAGCTTGAAGCTGGGAAAATAGGTGTTGGAATTGTGCGCGTCTTGCCGGACGTAGCCATTCATGATCAGCGTTTGGAGCAGGCGGTGCGTGCTGCTCTTGGCTAACCCGGATTGCTGGGCAATTATCGACAGAGACAACCCTTTCGAGTGCGCGGCCAGGATTTCCAGGATGTGCAGCCCGCGCGACAAAGCGCGTACTTCGGATTCCAAAGTCATTGGCAATTCCACCAGATGGAACGTTGGCCCATAATTTAGTTCTATTATAAACCTGTTTTGCGGCGCGTGCTTGTCGAATACGTTCCCGGCCCTATCCAAAAACGGACCCGCTACTTGCAAATGGATTTGATTTTGCTACGATTGACCAGCATGAAGCGCGCTTGCGATTGCTATGAAAAGAGGGTGACGTGCCAGACTCACATTTGAAGTTGATGATACCGGGGCCAATCGAGCTTGAGGACGATGTATTGCAGTGGATGGGCAGCCCGAATCACGTCCATTACGGGGATCAGTGGCTCGAAGTGCACAATGAAACCATTGCGCTTCTCCAGAAGTCTTTTTCGACGACGGGCAAGGTGTTTATCATGCCGGGGTCGGGCAGCCTGGGACTTGATGCCGCCATACACAGCATGTTTGCCCCTGGCGATCGCGTCGTGGTGGGGATGAACGGGCATTTCGGCCACCGCTTGCACGAGATTCTGACCGCTAACGGGGCAGACGTCGTCACCGTTGAGGCTGCTGCCGACCAGGCGCTAGACCCAGCGGCTTTCGAGCGCGTGCTGGCCGACGATCCGGCGATTGTGGGCGTGGTGGTCGTGCACCTGGAAACGTCGACGTCGGTCTTGAACCCCGTGCGTGAGATTGCGCAGGTCGTCCGAGCGCACAACCGGCTGTTCATGGTGGATGCCGTGTCGTCGCTGGCGGGTGCCGAATACCAGATGGACGCGTGGGGCATCGATCTCACGGTGTCGGCCTCACAGAAGGGGCTGGGCGGGGCGGCTGGCCTGAGTTTAGTGGCGGTCGGGCCGCGCGCCTGGGATGTGATCGAGCAGCAAGCCGGGTGCGTTCGGAGCTGGTACCTGGACCTGCGGCGCTGGCAATGGTACGCGGAGAACTGGAAGGATTGGCACCCCTTCCCGATTACAATGCCGACCGCGATCGTGCTGGGTATGCGCGCCTCCCTGCAGACGCTGTTCGCACAAGGGCTTGACGCACGGCTGAAGCAATATGAAATGATGGCGGAACGTCTGCGAAGCGGGTTAACCGCCCTGGGCCTGACCCTGTTTGTGCCTGCGTCGCTGATGTCGCCCGTAATCACCGCCGCGTACTGCCCACCGGGTGTGACATCCGGAGAAATCATTAAAGCGCTCGAAACCCGGTACAACATCAAGATCACGAACGGTTTCGGTGAATATCGCGATCGCGTGATCCGCATTGGACACATGGGCGGGGCGATTCACCTGGAGGATATTGACGAACTGCTGGACGCGCTCAAGCACATTCTTGAGGAACGCAAACCATCGGCGTGACCGGCTGACGGTCGCGCGCTATGGTCTGACGACAAACCAGGGGCAGCCGCCCCTGGTTTTGTGTATTCCGCAGTCTGAGCCTATTTCTTGGTGTACTTCTCGGCCCATTCCACGCCATCCCACGAGGTGAGCGAGGTGGGCGTGATCTTGACCAGATAACGCGGGCGGTCCAACGTGGGCACCAGATATTCCGGGCCGCGCTCGCCCAAAAAACGAGTCGCCATCCGGTTGGCGACTTCCAGGCATTTGCCCGCCATCGGGGCCGGGCCGAAGACGATTTCGGCCTTGCCGCGCATCAGCACGCGCGTGTAGGTTCCGCTGTCCATCGCACAGGACACGGCGATGTTGGGGTTGGCCTGGATGTGCTTCACCCAGGCAGAGCGCTCGCGCGGGACGACCCACAGCGCATCTCCGTCCCATTCTTGCCACACGGGGGTGATATAGGGCACACCGTCCTGATCGATAGTCGCGACGCGTGCCACGACCGGCCCCGCGAGGAATTCGGCGATTTCGTCGTCAGTTAATTTACTATTCTTTCCCATCCACTCTGGGTGCTTATGCTTTTCAGTCACTTTTGGGCTCCCTTTGTAAGGTCAACTATAGGTATTGGTGGTGATGCAGGACCGAGCCTGTCAAGAACACGGACGCGGATTCACAGCGTATGAACGATTCTCCTCAAGCATAGTTTCGGGCGCAATCCTTTCGCACAGATGATTTTTACCGCCTCACGATGTCGCCACGCGCAGTACGCCGCGATACGTGCCCGGTTGCAGCGGCATAAATTCAGTGTACAATAATATTAGGAATTATGGACCAATGTTCCGTTAGGTGGAACACTTTATGACGGCTGAGAACAAAGTTCATGCCCTGACGCGCGGGTTGCAGCTTCTTGAAATTTCGGCGGACGCCACCAGCGAGACGATTCGTTTCGTCCTGTTGCACCACAATGCCCCGGTCTATAACGCAAAAATCGATTCCCCTGGTTCTATTTCGCTGCACGATCTGGATTGGGTTACGTGGCGCGGCTCGCACTGCCTTTAAGACACGGTGAAAAGGGGGGAGCGCATGATCTTCAACATTATGCAGGATCACCTGAGTTGGGATGCTAGCCTGGGTCCCATGTTCGTGACCTTCGGGGAGGTGATGGTGCGCGATACCCCGGCGGACATGGAACGCCCCGAACGCACGCGCCTGGTCCATCTGTCGATGGCGGGCAGCGAATACACGCTGGCCATCGGGCTGAGCCGCCTGGGCATCGCCAGCGCATACATCACGCGTGTTCCTGAGAATCCATATGGGATCGCCGCTCGCAACATTCTGCGCGAGAACGGCGTCCAGACGGACCACATCGTATTTGCTCCCAAAACCGAGCCGATCGGACGCCTGATTTACGAGATCGGGCGGACCCCGCGCAAGAATTCGGGAATCTACCAGCGCATGTATTCGGCCGCCTCGAAACTGGATGCCGGGATGGTCGACTGGCCATGCGCGTTACGCGATGCCCGCCTGTTTCATACCTCCGGGATCAGCTTCGGGCTGGCGCGCCACAGCCGCTACGAACGCAATTACAATTACGAGGCGTTCAAGGAGGCGGTGTCGCACAAACCGCCGGAATGCCGGGTCGGGCTGGATTTCAACTACCGGGGCACGTTGTGGAGTCCGGACGAAGCGCGCGCGGTCATGACGCCGATTGTCACCGATCACATCGACGTGTTGATCACGACCATCGAGGATATGGCCAAGCTGTACGGGATAGACTGCGGGCAGTACACGGCCCAACAGATCGTGGACGGCGATATCGGGCACCTGGAAGATGACGACATCCGCATGTTTGCCCAGAAGGTCATCGAGATGTTCAAGGTCGAGACTGTGGCCATCACGATCCGCTATCCGGACAGCTTCGAGCAGCACCGCTGGGAATCAGCCGCGATGAGCGCCAGCGGGCATTTCTTCCGTTCGCCTAAGGTACGCCCCATTACTCTGTTGGATCGGCTGGGCGGGGGAGATACGTGGAATGCCGGGTTCTACTACGGGCTGCTGACCGAAGATTTCAGCGATACAGGCATCACCAAGGGCGTGCTGGTGGGGGATGCGGCCACGCGCCTGAAGCAGACTCTGATGTTTGATCTGCCCATCGTGGATAAAGCCGAGGTCCAGGCTTTGATTAAAGAGGATGTGGTCGGCGGTGGCAAGCGCACCGCGCGTTAGGGTATCTGCGGGGCAGCGTGAGATTAAGGACGTGTGGACGATGAAAAAGAGCGAAAGTCTGGCTTTGATTCGGGAGACGGGCGTCATCGCGATCATGCGCGCTACGTCGTCGACTCAGTTGGTCGAAGCCGCTGAAGCGATCCGCCAGGGGGGTGTCAGGGTGATCGAGGTCACCATGACCACGCCGGGCGCGCTGGACGTGATTGCCCAGGCTACCAAAAAGATGGGAAACGATGTCCTGTTCGGCGCGGGCAGCATTTTGGACGCAGAAACGGCGCGCGCGGCGATCCTGGCGGGGGCGGGGTTCATCGTCGCGCCCACGTTGAAGCTGGAAGTGGTCGCCCTGTGCAACCGGTACAGCATCCCGGTCATGCCGGGCATTTACACGCCTACCGAAGCGCTGACGGCGTGGGAGGCTGGCGCGGACATGGTGAAATTGTTCCCCGCCAGCGTGGGCGGCCCGGACCTGATCAAAGCGATGCTGGCCCCGCTGCCCCAGTTGGAGATCGTGCCGGTGGGAGGGGTCGATCTCACGACCGCCGCCGAGTTTATCCGCAAAGGCGCGGCGGCGTTAGGCGTGGGCAGCAGCCTGGTCGATCAAAAGCTGCTCGATCGCGGCGATATGGACGAACTCACACGCCGGGCGAGCGCATTTCTGGCTGAAGTGCAAAAAGGCCGCGCGCGATGAGGGATTTTCGGACCGCCGCCGAACGGCTGCGCGACACGATGATCGCGCGGCGGCGCGATCTGCACCAGCACCCGGAGCTGGCCTTTGAGGAGGTGCGCACCGCCCAGATCGTCGCGCATGCTTTGCGGGATCTGGGGTTGGAAGTGCATACCCAGATGGGACAGACGGGTGTGGTGGGGCTGCTCGAAGGCGAGACGGACGGTCCAACCGTGATGGTGCGCTGTGATATGGACGCGCTGCCCATCCAGGAAGCGAACGACTGCGCCTATAGATCCCTGACGCCACATGCCATGCACGCCTGCGGGCATGACGGCCACACCACGATCGGGCTGGCGGTGGCGGCTATGCTCGCCCAACATCAAACCGAGCTGCGCGGTCGCGTGAAATTCGTGTTTCAGCCCGCCGAGGAAATTGGCAAAGGCGCGCTGGCCATGATCGCGGATGGCGTTCTGACCGACCCGGCCCCGGATGTGTGCCTGGGGCTCCACTTGTGGAACGAGCTTCCGGTGGGCGAAGTCGGCATCCCGGCGGCAATGTCGATGGCGGGCGCCGACAGCCTGCACGTGCAAATTCACGGGCGCGGCGGACACGGTGGCTTGCCCAATGCCACGGTGGACCCGGTGCTGACGCTCGTGAAATGCGTCGAGGCCCTTCAGTCGATCACCAGCCGCAACATTCACCCGCTGGACACGGCGGTGTTGTCTGTGACACAGGTGCGGGCCGACAGCGCCGTCAACATCATCCCGGATGAAGCGTCTTTTCACGGGACGATCCGGACGCTCCGCCCGGAGGTACGCAGCCTGGTGCTGGAGCGCGCCGAGGGCTTGCTTCACGGCATTTGCGCGGCAATGGGCGCCAGCGCGTCCGTGTCGTTCGAGCAGTTGTCGCTGCCCGTGACCAACGATCGGGCGGCTACTGAGCGGGCGGCGGCAGCCTTCCGAAACGCCGCGCCCGATCTGGTCTACCGCGCGGATTTCCGCACGATGGCGGCGGAGGACGTGGCGTTCTTTTTGTCGGAAGTGCCAGGCGTGTTCTTTTTTGTGGGGGCGGCTAATGCCGCGCGCGGGCTGGATTATCCTCACCACCACCCGCGTTTTGACTTCGACGAGGAGGCCCTGGTCAACGGCGCCACGCTGCTCGCCGCGGCGGTGGCGGATTACGTGCTGCCGGAGCTGTAGGATAGGCTCATGCGACGAGAAAACCGCTCAACCTGTTTTGCAGCGGGATAAATTCAGTGTACAATAGAATAAATAATTCCGGACCGGTGTTCCGTCTAGCGGAACGGCGAACAATAAATCCGTCACTGCCGACGTGATACGCTTGGGTGTCATGTCCAACACGCGCGACGTCGCTTTTGAGTAGCCGCCGGTTCAATGACCTTCACTGCTCGCCATGGTGTACAAACGACAAGACCGAACGGGGATGGCGTGTCAAGCGTTTATTAGTGGGTAGATCGTTTACATCCAACCCGGAACGGCCCTAACTTGTCGCGCTGGCGATGCAGCAGCCTTAATTTGTTCCAACAAGGGGGCATGCATTGTGATGGAGCAGGTCCGGGAGCGTGTTGTTTCGCTGTCATTACCCTCGTTACGCGATTTTGTCGTCCGCTACGGCGTGTACGTATCTTTAGCCACTCTCCTGGTTGTTGCCGTTTTCGTTACCCCGGATCTCTACAGCAGCCAAACGCGTTTTTTGGTACTGCGCCAGGCGTCCCAGCTCGGACTGGTTGCCATCGGGCAGACCATGGTGCTGCTGGTGGCGGGCCTGGACCTGTCGGTCAGTGGCGTGATCGTCCTGACCTCGGTGATCATCGCTGAAGTCAGTTCGGGTGCGAACAACCAACTGCCTGTCGCGCTGCTGATCGCCCTGGGATTCGGCATTTTGATCGGCCTGGGCAACGGCCTGCTGGTCACCAAGCGCAATGTCCCACCTTTCGTGGCGACGTTGGGCATGCTGGTGCTGATTCAAGGTGGGCAGGTGGCGTACACGCGCGGCATTCCCAGCGGTTTTGTGCCGGACGTGCTCAGCAAGGTCAACCATTCGATCGGGCCGCTGCCGGTCCCGGTGGTACTATGGCTGTTGTTCAACCTGCTGTTCTCCATTGTGTTGATCGCCACGCCGTATGGCCGCCGGATTTACGCCGTCGGCGCCAACCGTGAAGCGGCCCGCCTGTCCGGCATCCACGTTGACCGGATCACGATCTCGACCTACATTTTAAGCAGCGTGATGGCGGTCGTCGCCGGTGTTGTCCTGACGGGCTACATCGGGTACGTGGATCGCTACCTGGGCCGGGGCATGGACCTCGATTCCATTGCCGCGGCGATTGTCGGCGGCGCGGCCTTTACGGGCGGGCGCGGGAATCTGCTCGCGACGATGGCCGGGGTGCTGCTCGTGCAGCTTTTGGCTACGATGACCGTACTAATGGGGCTGGATGTGCAATACCAGCTCGTCTTTAAGGGCGCGATCATTGTTGGTGCTGTTGCGCTCTACAGCGTCGCCGGGCACGAACGTTAACGCGGAGACGCAGCAAAGGAGGCCGTCTGAACACTTATCCCCATGACACGCAGTCTGTTTCACAGTTACTCCAAACGATAGGGTTCAACAAGGAGGGTTATAAGGTGAAAAAACTGTTTTCTATTTTGCTCATGGTCGTCATCGTCGCTGGGATGCTCAACGTGGTTGTGTATGCCCAGGATGGCGGGGGAAAAGGCCCGCAGCTGACTGACGAAGAAATCGCGAACACGCCGTACTTGCAGAATCTGATGGCGCGCAAGAGCGAGATCATGGATACGAGCGAATACAAGAAAGACGGCCCGTATCGCCTCGCGCTCGCTTCACAAGGTCCCACCAACTCGTGGGCCGCGCTGTTTGACGAGCATGCCCGTTGGCGCGTGAGCGAACTGGGCAAGGATGTGGTCTCCGAACTGCTGTATGCCGACGCCAACGGCAGCGCCGATGTCCAGGTGCCTCAGGTCGAAGACCTGCTGGCTCAAGACCCGGATGCGTTGATCCTGGTCCCGATGGGGCGCGCGGCCTTAGTTGGATCAGTTGAGCGTGCGATGGCGCAGGGCGTGCCGGTCATTCTGTGCGCCAGCGGCGTCGACACGGACAATTTCGTCTCCGAAATCGGCACCAACCTGTATTTGTCCGGCAAAGGCTGGGCGCAGTTCCTGGCCGATGAGCTGGGCGGCGAAGGCAACATCGTGCAGATGAACGGTATCCCCGGTGTGGATACCGCCGAAACCGAAATTCTGGGCGCGGAAGCTGTCTGGAAAGCTAACCCAGGCATCAAGGTGCTGGACGCGCAATACGGCAACTGGTCGACGGCTGAAGCCAAGCAGATCATGGAACAGTGGATCGCGCAGTATGGTTCCGATATCGACGGTGTGTGGTCGGGCGGCGCGCAGATGTCTATGGGTATCATCAGCGCGTTCCTCGATGCCGGTCTGCCCATCCCTCCGATTGGCGGCGGCGAATACATGAACGGGTTCCTGCGCGTGGCGGCTGACAATAACGTCAAGTTCTACGCTGTGCAGTACCCGCCGTCCATGAGCATTCTGTGCGTGGACACGGCGATCAAGATTCTGCAGGGCGAAGAAGTGCCGCACTACATCGATTTCCGCGATTCCATGCCGGAGACGCGTGATTTCACCGATGCCGACATCGCTGAATTCTATAATCCGAAGTGGAGCGATGACGTGTTCGGGCCGGTCTTCCTGCCGGACGAGAAGATGATCGAGCTGGGGTATCTGACCCAATAATCTCATCACAATAACTGTGTCCGGGGTGTGCAGCATGCCCCGGACACATTGTTTTGATTTCTTTGATTGGACCGCAGTAAAGACTAGAGTCGCATGAGCCAGCCAACAGAACCCGCCATTCTTGAAATGCGCCATATCTCCAAAGCCTTTGTCGGGGTGCAGGCTCTGCGCGAGGTGTCGTTTTCCTGCCGCCCCGGCGAGGTGCATGCGCTGGTCGGCGAAAACGGCGCGGGGAAATCCACGCTCATCAAAATTCTGGCTGGGGCTTACCAGGCTGACAGCGGCGACATCATCTACAAGGGCAAGCACTATACCAACCTCAGCACGCGTGAGGCGCTGGGCCAGGGAATCCGCGTCATTTACCAGGAATTGAACCTCGTTCCACACATGTCCGTTGCGGACAACATTTTCCTGGGCCGCGAATCGCGTAACGTGTTGGGGCTGATCAACCGGCGCTGGGTGCATGCCGAGACGCGCCGACTGCTGGGGCGGTTGGGCGTCAAGCTGGACGTGACGACTCCCGTGCGTGAGCTGACCGTCGCCAACCAGCAGATGGTCGAGATCGCCAAAGCCCTGTCACAGCACGCCGACCTGATCGTGATGGACGAACCCTCGGCGATCCTGGCGGGGCACGAACTCGAACAACTCTTCAAGATTATTGAGATGCTGACCCAGCAGGGCGTGACGATCATCTACATTTCGCACCGCCTGGACGAAGTCTTCCAGATCGCGGACTGGGTGACGGTGCTAAAGGATGGCAGCGTGGTCGACACGCGCGCCATTGGCGACGTGGATCGCCCGACTCTAATCCAGATGATGGTCGGGCGCGTGCTGGACGAAATCTTCCCACCCAGCACGCGGCAGCCCGGGGAAGTCGTGCTCAAGGCCGAAAATGTCACGACCGCCCACATTCCCAAGCCCGCCAGCCTGGAACTGCGGGCCGGTGAGATTCTGGGCCTGGCAGGGATGGTGGGCTCCGGGCGTACCGAACTGGCGCGGGCTCTGTTTGGCGCAGACCCGCTGCGGTCGGGCCAACTGCACATCCGCGGCCGGGCGGTGTCGATCCGTCATCCCGCCCAGGCGGTGCGGGCCGGGGTGGCGTTGGTCCCGGAGGATCGCAAATCGCAGGGCTTGTTTATGGGGCTGCCCATTCGCAACAATGTGACGGTGGTCATTCTGGACAGGCTCACTCGCTATGGGTTCATCCGGCGCCGCGAAGAGGCGGAGACGGTCCGCGCGGCGCAGCGCAATCTCGCCATCCGCATGGCGTCCATTCAGCAAGAAGTGCAGTATCTGAGCGGTGGCAACCAGCAAAAGATAGTGCTGGCCAAGTGGCTGGAAACCTCGCCCGCCGTCATCGTGCTGGACGAACCGACGCGCGGCGTGGACGTAGGCGCCAAATTCGAGATTTACCAACTGATGCGCGATCTGACGAATGAGGGCGTCGCGATTTTAATGATTTCTTCCGAGTTGCCCGAAATTCTCGGCATGAGTGATCGCATCCTGGTGATGTGTGATGGCGCGATCGCTGGTGAGTTTTCTCGCGCCGAGGTGACGGAGGAACGCGTGTTGGAGGTGGCGACCGGTGGTCAGCAGGTGGCGCGTGAAGCCGTTGGCCGGGACGATGCAGACATGAAGAGAACCGGGCTATGACGACAAAAACAGTCTCGACATCCATGAGCCACCAGTGGCGGTTGGTGCGCCGCCAACTGCCAGTGTTGATCGTCTACAGCCTTATCCTGCTGCTCGGCATCATCGGGACCCATGAATCCAAGCGTTTTTTGACGGACCGCAATCTGACGAATGTGCTGCGTCAGGCCGTCTTCCTGGGCACGGTGGCACTGGGCGAAATGCTGGTCATCCTCACGGGCGGACTGATCTGTCGGTGGGATCGGTGGTCAAGCTGTCCGTGTTGGTGTCGGCGGTCCTGATGGACGGCAACCCCGACAACGTCCCGAAGGCAATTGTCCTGACGTTGGGCATGGGGCTGCTGATCGGGTTCACCCACGCGCTAATCATCACGCGGCTGAAGGTGGCGCCCTTCATCGTGACGTTGGGCTCGTACAGCATCCTGCGCGGGCTGGCGCTCTCGATTTCCACGCGTCCGATCGGGCGGGCCTCGCGCGATTTTCTGCGCCTGTACGATCGTCAGGTCGGCTCTTTGCCCGCGCTGGTTGTCGGGTTCATTGTCCTGGCGGTGGTGGTCGCGTTTATCCTGCGGTTTACGTCATTCGGGCGACACATCTACGCGGTGGGCGGGAACGAACAAGTCGCGCGGCTGTCCGGCGTACGCGTCAACTGGGTGAAATTCGGCGTCTATATGCTGTGCAGCATGCTCGCGGCGGCGACCGGGCTGTTGTGGCTCAGCCGGATGGGCGTGGGCGATCCGGTCATTGGCGACGGGCTGGAATTGCAAGTCATCACGGCGGTGATTCTCGGCGGGACCAGCTTGATGGGCGGGCGCGGTAACGTGATCGGCACGCTAGGCGGGATTCTGCTGCTCGGCCTGACCAGTAACCTGTTGGTCGTGCTCAACGTCAATCAATGGATTCAGCAGTTGATTCAGGGCATTATCATTGTGGCGGCGGTGGCGCTGTATAAGCAAGAGGGCCGCGAATAGGACGTGACGTATGTGTACAACCGGGGCCAAGCTCCTCGCGCGCGATCACGAATTCATCCTGTTCAAAAACCGTGACTTCACGCGCTCGCAGTTTGAGGATCGCGTACGCTGGACGGGTGAAGGGCTGGGCGTACTCGGCCTTGAAACATGGGACGGCGACGACGCGGCCCAGGACCGTTTTTCCGGCTATTCCATCGGGGTCAATGCGCACCTGGCCTGCTGCGATTCCAACGTGCGCACGATACCCGGCGGCGAAAACTACGATCTCCTGGTGCAGGAAGTGATCGACCACTGCACGACCGTCGATGAGGCGATTATGCGCGTGCGACGCTGCGTCCGGGAGCGGCGCTTTAGCTGGGCGAATCTGCTGGTCGTATCTCCAGAGGGGATCGCTGCGCTGGAAGTGCGCGATCGTCACGTCGAAGTTGAGCGCAGCCGGATTCTCTTGGCGCGTGCCAATCATCACGTCGTGCTGGGCGCTACACCTGAGGACGATGACACCACCACGACGCTGCCTCGCTACGACGCGGCGCGAGCCGGACTGGCGGCGATCTCGGCGCTGGATGATGTGTTCGCGCTGCTGCGCTCGCACGACCCCGATGCTCAACACAGCGTGTGCAACCACGGGCTGTATAACACCGTCTACAGTTACGTGGTCCACTGGAAGGACGGGATAGTGACCCTGTTCGTACACCAGGGCCACCCGTGTGATGGTCTGAACTATGTCGCGCTGCCGGTCGCGTTTTCGCACGCGCCTGAGCTGGCGCGCTACCCCTCGCGGGCCGTGGGTTAGAGGATATTGGGCGGAACGCCAAGCTGCCGGAAGGCATTGGCGGCTCGCATGACCTCGCCCTTGCCATAGCGCAGCATGATCTGTAGGTGGCCGGGAATCAAGGCGTCGAAATCCAACTGCGCCACTTTGAACACGCTCTCCGCGTAATCGGTGATGCGGCAGTCGTGAATGTTTTGCAGCAGAATCCGCCCTCCCCAAAAGACCAGATCGGCTCCCAACAGATAATTGCGCTCGCCGCCGGTCATCAAGAAGCTGAGATGGCCGTCGCAATGACCCGGTGTGTCGTATGTCTCCAGGCGCAGCTGTCCGATCTGTACCGTGTCGCCCTCCGACAGCTCGACGTGGACCGGGCAGGGCGGGAGATGAAAATCCTCCGGGTAGAAACCGGCGGCTTTGGCGACATCCAGCGCGACCGCGTGCTCGTCCCCCACGCGAATGGCGGGCGCGGCCAGCCGCGAGGCGAATACCTCCGCGCCGAGCCGCTGCTCTGCTTCCTGCGCCGCGCCGATGTGATCGGCGTGGTAGTGCGTCAGGATGATCTTGCGGATGCGTTTCGGATCGAGGCCATCGGCGCGGATGTTCTCCAGAATCTGGTCGAAGTCCCCCTTCGCCCCGAATCCGGGATCAACCAGGGCCAGGTCCGATCCCCCATTAATCACGTAGACGTGGCAATCGAGCGGGCCGGAAAGTCCAAACCCAAAACGTCCCCCGCCCACGACATAAAGGTCTTGTGAGAGTTTCATAGTGCTCCTGAAAAGGATATTTTTGGCAAACGGCCAATTCTTCGAACTCGGGCTGCGTTCGCTCTACGCATGCGACTTACCAACATGGTACAGGTGTTTTGGTTGGAGGGCAACGCGCCCCAAGGGGAAGCGCTGGGAGTGGGCCCGCCACCGCCTGGGTATTTCCGGCGGGCAGATTTCATGTTACGATCCGTTTCTTCGGGCCACGCGCGCGGGCGACACCCATCACCGGACTGAGGGCGGCATGATCCCAGGGTTATCCCAACAAGAAGTTGAGCAGCGGCGCAAGAACGGCCAGGGCAACACCAGTGCCAGCGTATCCAGTCGCTCGTATGTGCACATCGTGCGCAAAAACGTTTTCACGTTCGTCAACATGGTGCTGCTGACCATCGGCGTGCTGTTGGTGGTGTTAGGCTCGCCTTCGGATGCGACGACTACGGCCGGGCTGGTCGTGATGAATGTGCTGGTCGGGGTGGTGCAGGAGATCCGCGCCAAGCGCAAGCTCGATCACATCACGCTGCTGACACGCCCGCGTGTGACGGTCATTCGCGAGGGGCAGGAACACGCTGTGGACGCCAGCGAGCTGGTGCTCGGCGATGTGGTGTCCGTCACGCCCGGCGATCAGATCGTGTGTGATGGGCGCGTGTTGAGCGAAAGTCACATCGAAGTCGATGAATCGCTGCTGACGGGTGAGTTGGATTATGTCCCCAAGCAAAACGGCGACACGGTTTATTCGGGCAGCTTTTGCGTGTCTGGCAGCGCGCTGTACGAAACGACACAGGTCGGCAAAAACAGCCTGGCGAACACGCTGACCGCCAAAGCGCGCCGCTTTAAGATCAGCGTGACACCGCTGCAGCGCGACGTAAATACCATCGTGCGGAGCGTCGGCGTGGCGTGCGCGGTGTTGGGCGTGCTGCTGTTTGCGCGGGCGGTTCAGGATGATCTACCCGTGATCGAGCGCGTGCAGATCGCCGCCGTCATCATGGGGGCCATTCCGCAGGGGCTTATTTTCCTCGTGACGCTGACCTATGCGCTGGGCGCGGTCCGGCTGGCGGGGCAGGGCGTGCTGGTGCAGCAGAACAACGCGGTCGAATCGCTGAGCAACATCACCGTGCTGTGCATGGACAAGACCGGCACGCTGACCACCAACCGCATCTGCTACGCGGACGTCGCGCCATACGAACTCAGCCGTGAGGCGTTCACGCGCCTGCTGGGCGATTTCGTCGCCAGCTCGACCAACCACAATCGCACCAGCGACGCGCTCCAGGCGGCGTTGCCGGGCCAAGCGCGGCCCGTGGTGGCGGAAGTGCCCTTTGCGTCGCTGCACAAGTGGAGCGGCCTGATTCTCGGTGAAGGTGATCAGCAGCAAGCCTATATCCTGGGCGCGCAGGAAATCGTCCTGCCGGACCTCGCCGCGCGCGCGCCGGATCTCGCCCAGCAGGTCAGCGTGTGGTCGGACCAAGGGCTGCGCGTGCTGCTGTTTGCCCAGGCGCCCCACGCGGAGTCCCTGCGCGATGGCAGCGACCAGCCGCGTTTGCCCGGCGATATCGCGCCGCTGGGACTGGTGGCGCTCACCGACGAGCTGCGCCCCGACGCCCGCGCTACTCTGGACGGATTCGCGCAGGCGGGCATCGAACTTGAAGATCATCTCCGGCGACAATCCGACGCACGGTCGCGGCACTGGCGGCCCAGGCCGGTTTTGAGGCGGGAACGCGCCTGATCACCGGCTCCGAGCTGGAAGCGCTGGATCAGGCCGGACTTCGTCCAGGCGGCGGTCGACAACGCCATTTTCGGACGCATCAAGCCCGATCAGAAGGAGCAGACTCATGGCGGCGCTGCACGAACGCGGCGCGTACGTCGCCATGATCGGCGACGGCGTGAACGACGTGCTCGCGCTCAAACAGGCGGATATCGGCATCGCCATGCACAGCGGCAACGCGGCTGCGCGCAACGTGGCCGACATTGTCCTGCTCAACGATTCGTTCGCCGCCCTGCCCGCCGTGTTTCAAGAGGGGCAGCGCATCGTCAACGGCATTCTGGACACGATGCGTTTGCTGCTGAGCCGCACCGTGTACGTGCTGCTGATCATCGCGCTGACCGGGCTGGCGGGCGTGTCGTTCCCGTTTTTGCCCACGCAGGACGCGCTGAATTCCTTCCTGACGGCCGGATTGCCCCCGCTGCTGTTGGCTCTGTGGGCGGTGAGCGGCAGGCCGCCCCGCCATCTGCTTGAACGCGGTCGGATCGTTCGTGTTCCCGGCGGCGGCGACGATCGCGCTGGTCGGGAGCGGCGTGTATTTCTATGCGCTGCACGCGACCGGGAGACAACCTCGCCATATCCCGCTCCGCTTTGGTGACGACCGTCGTCGCCTGCGGCGCGGTGCTGGTGCTGTTCGCCATGCCGCCGCGGAACTTCTGGGCGACCTTCGTGCCGCTCCGGCGGGATCGGCGCGCGGCGCTGTTGGCGGTGGGGATCGCGATCCTGTTGGCGCTGGTAGTGCTGATTCCACCCCTACGCCGCTTCTTCGATCTGACGCTGCTGAGCGCGCCCGCCTACGCGGGGATCGCGTGTGTGGTGGTCGTGTGGACGCTAGCCCTGCGGCTGATCAGCACGTACACGGAAGGCATACGGCCGTGGCAGGGCGAGACCATGGTCGACCAGGAGGCGTAGCGCCTGCCAGCCCCGTCGCCGAACCGCCGCTGCACGGCGCGATAATGTGCCCCCACTGTGTGGGGAAGTGTTATGATAGATGCCCGTATCGCTCTCATCCTCGCTTACGCCGGGTCATGACCACGGCGTGAGGGTGAACGATCATCGGGCGCTTCACGAGGGCGCCCGAGCGACGGGTACACGCCAGGAGCAACAATGAGCGTAATCGAAGTCAATAAGCTGACGAAGTATTACGGCAAGGCCAGGGGGATCGTAGACGTATCGTTCAATGTCGAAGAGGGGGAAATCTTCGGCTTCATCGGCCCGAATGGGGCGGGCAAGTCGACCACGATTCGTTTGTTGTTGTCGCTGATCTACCCCACCAGCGGATCGGCGACCATCTTCGGCAAGGACTGCATCGAATTCGGCCACGAGATCCGGCAGGAGATCGGCTATCTGCCCTCCGAAGTCTTCTACTACGAAGGCATGAAGGTAATCGATCTGCTCAAATACTCCGCCAGTTTTTACGCCAAAGACTGTACGCAGCGGCTGTATGAGCTGGCCGATATCATGGAGCTCGACCTTAAGCGCCGCATAGACGATCTGTCTTACGGCAACAAGAAGAAGGTCGGGATCGTGCAGGGTCTGCTGCACCGCCCCAGATTGCTGATCCTCGACGAGCCGACCAGCGGGCTTGATCCCCTCATGCAGCGCAAGTTCTTCGATCTCGTCCGGGAGGAAAACGAGCGCGGCGCGACTGTCTTCTTCTCCTCGCATATCTTGGGCGAAGTGCAGCGGATGTGCAGCCGGGTGGCGATCATCAAAGAGGGCAGCATCATCAACGTGCAGGACATCAAGACGCTTCAGAAGGACCGCTATAAGAAGATCCGCATCGTCGCGAATGGCGCCGACGCCACGCGCTTTGATGTGCCAGGCGTCAGCAATCTGGAAAAGTCCGAAGCCGAGGGTGTCATCAGTTTCTTCTTCAGGGGCGACATCAATTTCATCACACGCCTGATCGGCGAGCAAGAGATCGTGGATGTGACGATCGAAGAGCCGACCCTGGAAGAGATCTTCATGCACTACTACGAGTAGGCGCTGCCATGAACATGGTTAAGCATGAATTCAAGATGATCTTCCGATCGACGTTGACGTGGTCCGTCTCCCTGATCCTGCTGATCTTTTTCTTCATGGCCATCTTCCCCAGCTTCTCGAAAGACGCGGAGTTGATGAACGAGACCATGGACAAGTTCCCGCGCGAGATGCTGATCGCGTTTGGCATCGCAGATGTTGACCTGGCTTCGGTGCTGGGCTTCTTTGGGATGATCTTCCTGTTTTGCCAGCTTTGCCTGGCGGTCCAGGCGGCGAATTATGGCTTTGCGTTGGTGTCGATCGAGGAACGCGAGCTGACCGCCGACTTCCTGCTGGTGAAACCGGTGCGGCGCAGCACCATCCTGACCAGCAAATTTCTGGCGGCCTTCTCCGCCCTGACGATCACCAATCTCGCGACGTGGATCGGCAGCTTCGCCGCTATCAGCCTGTTCAGAAATGGCAAGAGCTATGACGCGACGGCGCTGGTCTTGCTGCTGCTCAGCATCGTGCTGTTTCAGCTATTCTTCCTGACGGTGGGGGTCGTGATCTCGCTGCTCATGAAGCGGGTCAGAAGCGTGCTGCCGGCGTCGATGGCGCTGGCCTTTGGCATGTACCTGTTGAATGCCTTTGGCGGCATGATCGGTGAAACCAGCCTGGAAGTTTTCTCACCCTTCAAGCATTTCGAGCCGAACTATATCCTCACGCACGGAGCCTACGATGCGCCGCTGGTGCCGATCA
The DNA here is from genome assembly GCA_963826505.1 of uncultured Chloroflexia bacterium. Taxonomy (GTDB): domain Bacteria; phylum Chloroflexota; class Anaerolineae; order Aggregatilineales; family Aggregatilineaceae; genus CAWGXG01. Next base: position 669,791 of record CAWGXG010000005.1, on the reverse strand, counting down.
CGGTAGTCGTGATTATCGCGGCGGTGGCCGCCAGCTATGTGCTGTATGCGAAGAGGGATATCCACACGGCGGTGTAAGAGGGAAGCATGAACATATTCTTTAGGGAATTGCGGGCCAACCGTAAATCCGTCCTGACATGGTGCGGCATCATGCTGCTGTTCATCGTGGTGGGCTTCTCGAAGTTTTCCGCCTACTACAACAATCCTGAGATGCTGAAAATCATCGACGATTACCCGTCGGCCCTGGCCTCGACCTTCAATCTGAAAGCCTTCAACCTCACGACGATCACCGGTTTCTACGGCGTGATGTTCGCCTATTTTTCGCTGCTGCTGGCGATCGCGGCGGTGATGTGGGGCAGCGACATCATCTCCAAAGAAGAGCGCGACAAAACGGTCGAGTTCTCTCTGACGCTGCCGGTCACGCGGCGGCGGCTGGTCACGGCCAAATCGTTGGCGGCTGCTGTGAACTGCATTGCCCTGCTGCTGGCGACGTGGCTCATCACGCTGGTCATGGCGCAGAAGTACAAGCCGGACAGCCAGTTTTATAAGTTCGTGGCCATCACTATGCTGGCCCTGTTCATCATCCAGATGATCTTTCTGGCGATCGGCCTCCTGCTGGGCTGCGCTATGAAGCAGTACAAGCGCGCCGGATCTGCCGCCGTGTCGCTGCTGATGGCGACCTATTTTCTGTCCATCATCTCCGGTCTGAACCATCACCTGGGGTTTTTGCGCTATTTCTCCCCGTTCAAATACTTCAACCCGGTCACGCTGCTGAACGAGTTGCGCTTCGACCTCACGTTTATCGGGCTATCCGTCGTGATCATCGTCGCGAGTCTGGCGGGCGCGTATGTGTCGTACGCCAGGCGCGATCTGTATATCTAGCCGCCGCGCGCCCTGGCGCAGACTAGGTGACCACCCGGTCTTTTGCAGGCAGCTCGAACAGATCGGCCACCGCGACGACCTGGTGAGTTTCCATCGAGCGATTGGCCGCGATGCCCAATAAGATCGATGCCGCGCCGTCGATATGAGACGCGGCCCGGTCGAAGGGATCGGGCGGGGCGGTCGGTGAGAAAAGCTGCTCCAGCAGCACCGGATCCGCGCCGCCGTGGCCGCCCTGACCCTCAGGGATCGGAACCTCGAAACCGCTGCCAAACATGGGATAAACCCGGATGCGCGCTTGTTTGAACGGCCCGGTACTGGCCGCCAGATCGTGGCCGTCTCCGCCGGATTGACCCTTGAGCCAGGCGGTGCTTTCCGTAACCTCCAACTCGACCCGGCCCCGCGTGCCGGTGATCGCCACGCGCATGCCTTCCCAGGGCGAATAGGCCACCAGACTGTATGAGAGCACGACTCCGTTGCGATAGCGGGCGGTCACGCTCAACGTGTCCTCGATCGTGATCGGCTCGCCGAAGACGTTGCGATCGCGCAGATAGCCGTCTTCAGTTTCCGCTTTGAGGTAGAGATCGGCCAGCTTTTCGTCCTGGTCCAGGAACAGCGCGAACGGATCGTTCCGGGCGGCAGGCTCGCCAGTATAGCGCGTGTAGGGGTAGGATTCCGCCCGACTTTCGGCGTTGTCGCGGCCATAGAACATCAGGTCGCCAAAGGCGAAGACTTCGGCGGGGTAGGAGTCGATCCACCAGTTGATGAGATCGAAATGGTGGGTTGCTTTGTGGACCAACAGCCCGCCCGAGTTGTGTTTCTCACGGTGCCAGCGGCGGAAATAGTCGGCTCCGTGCCGCACGTCGAGCATCCACGAGAAATCGATGTGCAGAGGACGCCCGATGGTGCCCTGCATCACGACTTCGCGCAGCTTGGTGTAGGCGGGGGCGTAACGATAATTGAAGCTCACGCGCAGCGATCGGCCGGTGCGCTCAATCGTATCGAAGATGGATCGCGCTTTTTCCGCATCGATCGTCATCGGTTTTTCGGTGATGACATCACACCCCAGCTCCATAGCCCGCGTGATGTAGGTGTGGTGCGTGGCATCGATGGTCGCGACGATGACGATATCCGGTCTTGTCTCCTGAACCATCCGGTCAAACTGGCTGGCGGGGTAGGTGGGGCAGCCGGGCAGCCCGTGCACCTCGCTTAACTGGCGGTTGTACCAGTTCATACGAGTCTGGTTTAGATCGCACAACCCGACCAGGTCCGAACAGTAGCGGTAGGTGGTCGCCAGGGCAGTGATGAACATCCCCGCCCGCGAACCGGTGCCGACCAGGGCATATCTCCTTTTTGTTTCCATGATCCCTTGCGCTATCCCTCAATGTGAGTTGCTCCAAAAGAGTCCAGGTGACCAGCCACACTCAATCGAGCGAACGCGTGCTTTGCCGCACAATCAGCTCAGCGAGCAGGACATGCGGGTGGGGCGGTGTATCCGGCTTACTAATCTTTTCGAACAAAAACTGGAATGCCAGCCGGTTTTGCAGTTCGAAGTCAAAGCCCACTGTCGTCAGGGGGGGATCAAGATATTGGGCGTGGGGGCGGTTGTCGAAGCTGACCACCGATACATCGTCCGGAACGCGCAGCCCTTTTTCGCGCAGGGCGTGCAGCGCCCCAATGGCCATCGAATCGTTGGCGATCATGACGGCCGTAAACTCGGCCCCGCTCTTCAAAATCTGGCTCATGCAGCGGTAACCGGTCTGCATGGCCGTCCGGGTCGTGGTGTAGTCGCCCGATACGTTGGGACCCGGTTCCAGACCGTGCTCAAGCAATGTTTTCATCCACGTCTCGTGGCGCAGCGACGCATTGATGGCGCGGAGCGTGCCGGTCACTTCGGCGATCTGGCGGTGACCCAGCTCGATCAAGTGCTCCACGGCGAGCTGTGTCGCGCGGACCTGATCGAAGCCCACCCAGGTGATCTTGGTCCAGCCCAGAGCAAAGTCACGGCGGATGATCGGGATTCCGTGCGAGATCTCCAGCAGCTCTTCGTCGCTGATGCGCAGTTTGGGCGCGTACAAAAAGACACCTTCAATCATACGCGCCGCCGCCATGTCGAAGGTCTGGGCGAGGGTATCCGACGTGCATTCTGAATAGATGGCGAAGTACCCCGAGCCTTGAGCCGAGTTCAGAATGGGTACCTCAAACGGTGATTTACCGTCCACCGTGATCACCTGAATGGTTTGGGAGCGCTGGGTGGTCAGCATTTGGGCCGCAAGATTGCGCTGGAAGCCCAACTGCTTCATAGCCTGAAGGACGCGCTCGCGCGTATCGGAGGCGACTTTGGGGTGGTCGTTGAGCACGCGCGAGACGGTCTGGTAGGACACTCCCGCTTCTTGTGCCACTTCACGGATGGTAGGGCGGTTTTCTTTCATGTTCATCGGTCGGACTTGCCTCTTGTGACCTGTCACATCTATTGTAGCATGATTTTCGTTTATTGTGACGCCAGGTACTATGGTTCCCCTTTTCTTCCCCTGAAATTCATTCGTGTTGCTTGACATTCGCTATTTTCTTGTTATATGATGAGTGTGACCAGTCACATATTGAGATATTCCTCCTCACCTTTGAATGCTCAACAGGAGGTGCCCATCGAGAAAAACTACCGGGCTTCATTTACCCTATCAAAGTTTACGAAGTTGTTGCAGAAAGGCAAACACAGATGAGATCGACCAAGAGCTTGATTATTATTTTAGTGGTAATCGTCGCCATGTTTGCACCTGCTGCCACAGCGTTTGGCAGACAGGACAAGATCGAACTCACCCTGACATGGTGGGGATCACAAACGCGGCATGACAAGACGATTGCCGTCATCGATATGTTCGAAGCGCAGCACCCCAATATCACCGTCACATACGAATACTCCAATTTCACCGACTATTGGACCCTGCTATCCACCAAAGCGGCCAGCGACAGTCTGCCCGATGTCATGCAGCACGACTATGCCTACCTAAGCGAGTGGGCATCGCGCGGTCAATTGATGCCCCTGGACGACTTTTTCGCCAGCGGCGCGATCGATGTGTCCGGTATCGCACAGTCGGTCATCGACTCCGGCAAGATCAACGGCGTCAGCTACGGTCTTTCGTTGGGCGCGAATTCGCAGGCCTTCATCCTTGATCTCGACGCTTTCGAAGCCGCAGGCATGGACCTGCCCGCGCCAGACTGGACCTGGGCAGACTTCGAAGACACGGTGATGCAACTGCATGAAAAGCTCGGCATCTGGGGCTTTGGCACCCTGTTGGATGACGAAGCACTGTGGAAATCTCTTCAGATTGGCCTCGGACAGTGGGCCTTCAACGCCGATGGCACGGCCCTCGGCTATGAAGACGACCAACCGATGATCGATCACATGGACATGATCATGCGCTTGCAGGATGCGGGCGCAATCCCCAGTATTGCCGACGAAGTTGAACTCGACACTGCCGGGCCAGAAGGCAGCCCGTTGGTCACCGGCAAGGGCGCGATCCAGTACCAGTGGAGCAACCAGGTGTTGGCTGTCGCCAATGCTGCCGGTCTCTGATCGCCACTTCAAGCTGTGGACCCTGCCGCGTCCCGTGGGCGGGCAGTCCTCCAACTACCTGAAGCCGTCCATGTTCTTCTCTATCCCGGCGAGCGCCAAGCACCCCGCTGAAGCCGCCATGTTCATTGACTTCTTCACCAATTCGCTGGAAGCAAACGACATTCTGGCCGCCGAACGTGGCGTGCCGGTGGCTGCCGCTGTGCGCGAATTTTTGCAGCCCAAGCTCGATCCTGTAATCCAGGAAACGTTTGACTTCCTGGCCCGGGTTGAGATGGACAGCAGCCCTGTGCCCCCGCCGGATCCCCCAGGGTGGGCGGACATCCGTCTGAACGTGTACGGGCCTCAATTCACTGATCCCATTCGGTATGGCGAGATGAGTCCGGAAGACGGCGTGCAGTTCTTCCGCGAGGAAGCCAACCGTATTCTGGCCCAGAACAAGCAATAGGGTCGACGTCGCACTAAGGTATGAGCGCAGTTCGGGCACGCCAACGCGTGAGGCTGCGCTCATATCTACCATTCCAAAGGATATTTCGCATGGGCGACACAATGACACAAAGTGCTGAGGCAACCCTGCCCAGACAAAGAATACGCTTGTTTGCCAGGCGGCGGCAGTATTCTTTTTCGAGAAATAATCTTGTGGGCTATTTGTTCATTTCTCCCTGGCTCCTGGGCTTCTTTCTTTTCAGCCTGCTCCCGATTCTCGCCTCCCTGGTGCTGGCCTTCACCAATTACGATCTTTTGAGCAACGACATCAAATATATTGGGCTGGACAACTTTGACCGCATGTTTTACCACGACCTCCGCTATTGGAAGTCCGTGCGAGCCACCGTGCGCTACGTGGCTTTTGCCGTTCCTTTACGGCTGATCTTCGCGCTGGCAGTGGCGATGCTGCTCAACACGAAACGCCGCGCCGTCTATTTCTACCGGGCGATGTATTACGCGCCCTCCATCGTCGGGGGAAGCGTGGCCGTCGCGGTGATGTGGCGTCAGATCTTCGGCGCGGACGGTCTGGTCAACACCGTTACCGGCGTGGATATCCGCTGGTTCGGCGATCCGAAATACGCGCTGGGGACGCTGATTTCGCTGGCGGTCTGGCAGTTCGGCTCGCCCATGCTGATCTTCCTGGCCGGGCTGCGCCAGATACCCAGCGAGTTGTACCAGGCGGCTGCGATCGATGGGGCCGGTTCGGTGCAGCGCTTCACGCGCATCACGTTACCCATGCTCACGCCGATCATCTTCTTCAACGTCGTGATGCAGACTATCCAGAACTTCCAACAGTTCACGCAGGCGTTCATCATCACCGGTGGGAACGGGCGCCCGCTAGACAGAACCTTGCTCTATCCGCTGTACCTCTATCGCCGCGCGTTTGTGAATTACGAAATGGGTTATGCGTCGGCGATGTCGTGGGTGATGCTCGGCGCAATTGCCAGCCTGACGGCGATCCTCTTCGTCTCGTCGCGGTTCTGGGTGTTTTATCAGGGAGATAGTAAATGAGCAGCCCAACGAGCGCAGAAAAAACAACTGTCCCCTTTGAACTGAGCAAGCGTCAGAAGGATTTCATAAATTCGCTGCTGTACCATGTCTTCGTCGGGTTGATCGGCCTGGGCATGATCTATCCGATCTTGTGGATGGTCGCGGCCTCGTTTAAGGAAACGTCCGAAATCTGGACACATGTCTCCACTCTGATGCCCCAGGCGCTGCGCCTCGAAAACTATACGAACGGCTGGCGCGGCATCGGGGGGATTACCTTCACCACCTATTATAAGAATTCCTTTATCTATGCCGGCTTTGGCACGCTGTTTCAGGTCGCTGCTTCGGCGGTCGTCGCCTATGGGTTTGCCCGCGTGGACTTTGTCGGGAAACGAATCTGGTTCATGCTCATGTTGGCTACCTTGATGCTGCCGGACCAGGTGCGCATGATTCCGCAATACATCATTTTTGACAAGCTGGGCTGGATCAACACGTTCTACCCGCTGCTGCTGCCACGGCTGGGTGGTGCCCCGTTTTTCATTTTTATGATTATCCAGTTCATTCGCGGCATCCCGTCCGAGCTGGATGAAGCGGCCCTGATTGACGGCTGCTCGAAGGGCGGCATCTTCTTCCGGATTATTCTGCCCCAGCTCAAACCGGCCATCATCACCGCGTCCATCTTCTCGTTTTACTGGACATGGGATGATTTCATGACGCCATTCATTTACCTGACCCGGCCCGAACTTCACACCGTGTCGGTTGCGCTGCGGTCATTTTCCGACCCGGCCAGCGCCACCGATTGGGGCGCGATCTTTGCGATGTCGACGCTGTCGCTGCTGCCGGTGTTCATCATTTTCATCTTCTTCCAGCGATATCTGGTGGAAGGTATTGCGACGACCGGCTTAAAAGGATAAAAACGTGCCCGTTGTGGACACGACCCGGGCTGGCCCGTAGGGTTCAAGATTGGAACGCGGTTGTCTCAAGATGTGCACGCTCGTCGCTCCGAGCTAATCGACAAGATCACGACCTTTATACTGGTGAACATGCTGTGGGTCGTCTTTGCCATCCCGCTGATCACGCTGCCCGCCGCGACCGCTGGCTTGTTCGCAACGCTCGTCCCCTGGACGCAGGGCAAGCCGTCTGAACCGTTCGGAGCGTTCTTCAGGGGCATGCGCCACTACTGGCGAAAAAGCACTCTCGTGGCGCTGCTGGATGTGGCGATAGCGGGGGTGGTTGCCCTGAACCTGATCGTCTTGAACAACGCCAATACGGCTCCGGCCCTCTGTTCCCGCAGCATCACGCTGTTTGTGGCCGCCGTCGCGGTCATGGTGAATGTGTACCTGTGGCCCTTGTTGGTTCTGGTTGATTGGCCTGTGCGCGTGCTGATTCGCATCGCGCTGAGATTGGTGTTCATGCACCTGGGGTGGTCACTCGTGACCGGGCTGTTGGCCGTCGCGCCGCTGCTGCTGACCCCGGTGCTGCCAGGTTTTTTTGCCGTGATGGTGCCTTTTTCGAGCTGTGCCCTGCTGGCCAGTTGGGGCGCTCAGCACGTGTTCCAACAGCATACGCACGAATTGTTCGATACCCCTTCACCCTTCAGGGAGGATTGAGATCACCGGCATGAAGGCATACGTCCAAGACCAAATCGCTTGTGTGGCTGCGGCTACCATCACGCTGATGCGTGACGAATACGAAAACTTTGAGCCTGAGATCCACCGTTGGGACTGGCAGCCGGGCGTGGGGTTGTATGGCTTGATGCGGGCGTACGAGGTGCTGGGCGACGGGCAATACCTGGACTACTGCAAGTACTATGTGGACCGGCTGCTCGATGTTGACAATGTTTCCTATTCGGTCAACGGCGCGATCGTTTTTGAGACGGTGCTCAAACTGTACGAGCACCTGGACGAGCCACGCTACCGCGAAGAGATGCGTTATTTTCTGCGCTGGCTGCTGCGCAGCGCGTCCAAATGTCAGAACGACTGCTTCGAGCACAGTTGGACCGAAGTCAACGCGCATCTCGTGGAACAGGTATGGATCGACACGCTGTTCATGACCGGGATTGTCCTGGCCGACAGCTACCGTTTGTTCAAGCGCGCGGACTGCCGCGACGAGGTGATTCTCCAGTTTGGGGCGCACCAGAAATGTCTCCAGGACAACACGACCGGGCTCTTTCGCCACCTGTATGATCTGACCGCGAACACGCATCGGGCGGGAGTCTTCTGGGGGCGGGGTAACGGGTGGATGGCCGCCAGCGCCGTCGACGTTTTCGACGCGATGGGTGCCGATGTGCCGGAGATGGTGTTGTCGTTTCAACGGCAGATGACCACGGTCCAAGCCTTGCAGGAACCGGACGGGGCGTTCCATACTGTTCTCGATGATCCCACGACCTACCTGGAGATGTCGGCGACTCGCTGCGTTAGGCTATGCCGCGCTCAAGGGTGTCCGGCTGGGTCTGCTCGATCCTTCGTTCAAGATCACCGGCGAGCGGGCGGTCCAGGCCCTGTTGCCTAACATCAAAGAGGATGGCATCGTGGACAATGTATCCAGCGGAACGGCCGGGTTCATCGCCTACGAGGATTACAACCGGATTCCGATTGAGCCGCGGCTGTATGGGCAGGCGTTGGCGATCCTGCTGCTGGCGGAGTACAGCACTACACTCTGATCGGCGTGACCGTCGATCGAGATTACACGGCGGAAGCGGGTGCCCGCGAAGTCTGCGAGAGGGAAGTTGTTGCACATGAACAACGAATTACAGGGAACACCCTGGTCCGTCCGCATGGCCAATTCGGTGATGGCGCGCCATACGGTGGTCGGAGCGAAGTGGGCGTACGAATGGGGTCTGGTGCTCAAAGCCATGCTTGAGGTTTGGCGCGAGACGGGTAACCCCGTCTATTTCGACTATGTGAAGACCAACGTCGATCGCTTCGTCAATCCGGACGGCAGCATCAACGCGTACAGCATGGACGATTTCAACATTGACAACATCAACGCGGGCAAGCTGCTCTTTCCGCTGTACGCGATCACGGGCGACGAGCGCTACCGGCAGGCGGCCCACACGCTGCGAGAGCAGATGCGCCAGCATCCCCGCACCCGTGACGGCGGCTTTTGGCACAAGAAAATCTACCCCCGCCAGATGTGGCTGGATGGCATCTACATGGCCACACCCTTCTTGATGGAGTATGCGGCGACCTTTGAGGAACCGGCTACCTTCGACGACGGCGCGCACCAGATCATACTGATCGAAAGCCACACGCGCGACCCGCTGACCGGGTTGTTATATCATGGCTGGACCGAAAATAGCAGCGAGCAGCCCTGGGCCGACCCGCAAACCGGCCATTCGCCTCATTTCTGGGGTCGTGCGGTGGGCTGGTACGTCATGGCGCTGGTGGATGCGCTCGATCACTTACCGCTCGATCACCCGCAGCGCGGCGATATCATTCGCATATTAGTTACGACGCTGGCGGCGCTGGCGGCGGTGCGCGATCCCGAAGCTGGCGTCTGGTATCAGGTATTGGATCAGGGGCCGCGCGCGGGCAATTACCTGGAAGCCTCCGTGTCGTGCATGGTCGTCTATGCCATGAGCAAGGCCGCCCGGCTTGGCTACGTGGAGGCGCGTTACGCGGACATCGCCCGGCAAGCATACGGCGGCATCCTGGAACATTTCGTCGAGACGGACGATTCCGGGCTGCTCAATCTCAACTGGATATGCTACGTGGCGGGTCTGGGTGGGGAGAATCCCTACCGATCGGGCACGTTCGAATACTATATCGGCGAAGACGTCGTGTCGAATGATTTCAAGGGTGTTGGACCGTTTATACTGGCTGGCATAGAACTTGACCGGGCAGAGCGGGCCGTCAGGCCGCTCTAGTCGCCGTGTGGGAACCCAAAGTAAGGCGCAGGCCGGGGAGATCGTACTGATATTTCCCCGGCCTGTCGCTGTTTGAGCCTACACGGACTGATTCACACTTTCACAGCCCAAGGACGGATTATTCCACGCGACCGTTGATACGTGCGCCCAAGCGCAGCCAGCCGATACTGCCGTCCTCTTTGCGCAGAAATTCCGCGCGCAGGTCTTTATACATACCTTCAGTGATAAACACCTGATCTTCCCCGCACAGCGCCATTTTGAACGGCGGCGGATTCGGCGGTTTTTCCTCTGTCTCAAGGTCGACATTGGGAATAATCTGCACGAACAAACTCCCGTCCTCCAGCGTGACTACAAAGTCCATGGCCGGGCGAACGTACTTCCCCACGTACTGCTGCAACTGCTCAGGGGTCGTGTCGAGCGCCACAGGAGCGGGTTCTTCGGTGTCGAGGAATTCCTTGAGCGCTGTCTCGAAACCGGCGTGAATCGGGAGTCCGCCGTGATCGCCGTTCGTGAAAATCACCAGCGCGAAGCGCTTTTCAGGCGCGATCACCAACTCGGCGTTCTGGCCCAGAGTCGACCCGCCATGCTCGATGAACTTGATGCCGTTGGTGGTCTTGATCCACCACGCCAACCCGACATCGCCGTCATGATCGTTGATGCGGAACTGGGGCGTTTGCATGAGCTGCATCGATTCCGGGCTCAGCAGGCGCGTGCCGTCTTCCGTGGTGCCGTCGCCCATATGGAAGCGGGCGTAGCGCAGCAGGTCTTTGGGGTGGCAGGTGATGCCCCCGGCGGGATTGACGGCGCGCGGCAGCTCCCAGGGGCGCTGGACCTTTGGGACGTCGTCAATGACGACATGCCCTGACGCGAAGCGGAAGGTCAGCAGATCGCGCGCAAAGAAAAAGGAGCGAGTCATACCCAGCGGCTCGAAGATCAGTTCCTTGATGGCCGCTTCATAACTCTTGCCGGTGACGGTTTCGACCAGCAGCCCGGCGACGCTGAAGGCCGCGTTGTTGTACGAAAAGAGTGTGTCAGGCGGCGCCAACTGCACTACATCGGCCAGCTTCTCGACGTAAACGCGCAGCGCGTCGTCGTTGGTGCCGGTGTCGGTGAAGACGTCGCCTTCCCATCCTCCGCTGTAAGTCACAAGATGGCGCACGGTGGCCTTCGCGGAGACGGATTCGTCAGCCACTTTGAAATCGGGCAGGTAGTGGCGAATGGGCGCGTTGAGGTCCAGCTTGCCCATATCCACCAGGCGCATCACGGCGGTGGCGGTGAAAGTCTTGCTGATCGATCCGATCTGGAAGAGGGTCTCGCCGGTGACTTCGAGCGGGTTGTCGACGTTGGTCACGCCCAAACCGGCGGTGTAGGTTTCATCGCCAAAGGCAACGCCCACCGCCACACCGGGCACGTGGTTTTCTTCCATTGCTTCCCTAACAGCCTGGATAATCTTATCGAATTTTTCCTGGCTCATGATGTCTCCTATTGTTGGTAAGGGTAATTCTCGCGCCAGCGCGCCGCCGCTTCTTCCAGACGGTCGCGTTGAACTTGCACGCCGATCCCATAGCCATCCGGCACGGCCAGCGTGCTGTCGGGACCCAGTCCAAAGGCGGGCTCGGTGAGGTCGGGGTTGAAGTAGCGATCGGTAGCGGAAATGTCGGACGGCAGCGTCACGCCGGGCAGCGACGCGAAGGCCAGATTGGCCGCGCGGCCTACGCCCGTTTCGAGCATGCCGCCGATCCACAGGGGCAGGTTGTTCTCGACGCACACCTGGTAAATCTTGAGGCTCTCGGAATAGCCGCTGACGCGCGCTGGTTTGAGGTTGAGAATGCGGGTCGCGTCAACCTGGATGGCCAGCAGCAGATCGTTGGCCGACTTCACGCTTTCGTCCAGGCAAATGCGGGTCTTGAGGCGCTTCTGCAACTGGCCGTGCTCGTAGATATCGTAATAAGCCAGCGGCTGCTCCAGCATCAGCAGGTCGAACGCGTCGAGCTGCGCCAGGTGATCGGCATCGGCCAGCGTGTAATCGCTGTTGGCGTCCAGCATCAGCGCGATATCCGGAAAGGCGGCGCGTACACCGCGCGCTAACTCGACATCCCAGCCCTGTTTGATCTTGAGCTTGATGCGCCGGTAGCCCTGATCGAGCCGTTTCTTGATAAGGGCGATCGTGTCCTGCACTGACGGCTGGATGCCGATACTCACGCCCACCGTCGCCCGGTTGCGTGACTGGTGACCTTCCGGCAGGAAGCTGGCAAAATAGTCGGCCAGGCGCATGTCGTTGGCCTGGGCCAGGGCATCCCAGACAGCCGCTTCAACCCCCGCCTTGGAGAAGTTATTGCCGCGCACGGAGTGCAACAGGCCCGGCACATCGGTCGCCCTGGTCGATGGTTTGACCGGCCAGGCAAGGGATCAGGAACTCGCGGGTGATATGCAGGCCGGTACCGATGGTTTCGTAGCCATACCCGGGGCGCACTTCGGTCGCGCCTTCCCCCCAGCCGGTGATGCCGTTGGTAGTTTCGACTTCCACCAGGACGGCGGATTTGGCTGGTTCCACGCCGAAGCTCGTCCTGAGTGGTTCTACATAGGGCAGAGAAACCACATGCAAACGAATGTTTTTAATCGTGATTGATTTCAAGCGTCATTCCTATTCTTGCGGCTGGTGGCGTTCTAAGACGTACCAGCCCCGTTCGTTCTGGCTCACAAAGTCGACAATGACGTATCCCCGCCGGAACGCTTCCTGTAACGCCCAGCGCAGATCGATTTGCCAGCGTTGGGCGTGTTCCAGATCGGTGTGTTTCAGGACGTTGACCCGGTAAGGTATTTCGACGAAACAGGCGGGATGCTCAAACGCTGTCTCTACGGAACGGATCAGCGCGTCATTATCGCCGGCGCGCAAGACAAACGCCGCTTCTTCAAAGGACTGTGGCGATCGTTCCAGGGGACGATTTTCGGCTGAGGCGATCGCGCGCTGAGAATCGAGCTCCCAGCGGACTTCTAGACGATCGCTGGCCAGCCCGGCGTTGATCGCGTCGGTCATCTCGCCGTAGTGATCGACGAGGTAGATGTTCGCGACCGCCCCCAGGAGCCGGAAATTGAAGTTGGCGTTGCCGCGCTGCATGGGGTCGAAGGTCCAACTCATGACGGTGTAGCCGTGATCGAGCGCCCAGCGCCGCTGAGCGTGTTTGAGATGAAAGCCGATCCCCTGCCCGCGCAATTCTGGCAGCACCCCGGCCATATGCGACCAGAGCAAATTGCCCTCCGCCCGCCAGCCGACAAACCCAAAGCAGAATCCGACCAGCCGCCCGTCAAGTTCTGCCCCGATGACGACTCCGCCGTTGTGAATGACGGCTTTCATCGTATGCGGGGAGGCGGCCTCGCCGGGCGACATCCCCCAGATGGTTTGTTGGAGTTCCAACAAAGTGTTGAACTCCGGCATGGTTGTGATTTCGCGGAGGACGAGGTTTTCCATGATCGCTATTCGGCCTCGGCTGCGCTGTCTGCTTCAGGTTCTGGCGCGGGTGACGGTTTGCGCACGAATTCGATCGGAGCGACGGAGGATTCGAGCGGAATGGCAACCGCGCTGACCGAACCGTCCATGCTCAGCGTGAAGGTCGCTGGCAGGAAGACGGGCAAGAGCTTCGGCTTGGCGAGGAACATGTCGTAGTGGTGATGCTGCAAGGGCATCGCTTGCTGGTTGTAACTCGCCACAAGCCCCTCGTCGCTGTAGTCGATTGTCAATGTGCCATAGGCGGGATGTTCGTATTCCCCGGCGTAGTCTCCCAGTGGGTGTGAAGGCTGGGTGTCGGGAACCCGTGACTCTTCCAGCTTGGCGTTGGCCTGGTCCACTCCCCCGATGATCTGGTCGAAGAATTCGCGCCAGACCGTGTTCCAGTCCAGCGGCTCCAGGCCCAGCAGGCGATCCTGAATATTGGCGACGATGATGTTCGACGCCATACGCCCACCGAGGTTGGAAAACACCACGATCCCAATTTTCTTTTTCGGCAGCATCGATACCAGGGTGTCAAACCCATCGATGGAGCCGCCATGGTGCACCCAGCGCTGGCCGCGGTACTGGTTGATGAACCAGCCGAACCCGTAGCTAGCCTGACCGGTTTCAGGATGCGTCTCCAACGGGGGAATCATCGTCGCGGCGGGGATAATCGGCATCTGCGCGGAGTGATTCTCCAGCAGAGAAGCCTCGCTGATGACCTGTTGATCGTGGAATTTGCCGCCGTTCAGATTCATGATCAGCCAGTTCGCCATGTCGACCACGTTGGAATTAATCGATCCGGCTGGCCCAACGGTGTCGATGTTGCAGAACGGCACCTGCTCGCGTACGTTGGCTTTGAAGTCCGGTATCCCGTAGGGCAGGGAATAGTTATCGCTTTGCTGCATGAGGTCCACCGAGAAGTTGCTGTGGGTCATTTCCAGTGGCTTGAAGATGCGCTCCTGTACGAGCGCTTCCCACGTCGTGCCGTTGGCGAGGCCCGCCAGATATCCGGCGGTCATGTACATCAGGTTTTGATACTGCATGAACGTGCGGAAATCTTTGGTGGGTTCGAGGTATTTGAGGCGATCGATGATCTGCTCGCGGCTGGCTGTGTTGTTGTTGTACCACATCAAGTCGTGACGCGGCAGCCCGGAACGATGGCAGAGCAGATCGGCCAGATTCATGCGCTCGGTGGCGAAGCGATCTTTCATTTCGAAGGTCGGCATCCACTTGCGAATGGGCGTGGTCCAGTCGAGCTTGCCGTCATCGACCATGATCCCGGCGCTGGTCGCCGTGAATGCCTTGGTGGACGATCCGATGGCGAACAGGGTTTCGGGTGTCACCGGCAGTTGGTTTTCGACATCGCGGTAACCAAATCCTTCGGCATACACCAGCGCGTCATCTTTGACAATGCCGACGCCGATACCTGGAACCTGCCACTCTTGCATTATTTCCGCAACAAACTGTGCAAAACCTTCAAGTTCTTTCATGGTGTCCTTCTCATGAGATCAACAGCATATGGCATAAGTGAGGAGGGACACACCATCTGGCGTGTCCCTGCGTATGATCGTGCGATGGCTGGAACGGCTAGTCGCTAATGGTCCATTCCCAGGTGGGAGAGTGGCCCCAGGCCGAGAATTCGGCGTTGCCGATCCGCGAGTTGGTCACGACGTAGTCCACGGTAGTGCTTATAAAATCGGATACGGCCTGATCCTTGAAGATTTCCTGGATGCGGTAATAGAGCGGCTGGCGCGCGTCCACTGAACAACTCGCCGTCGCCAGTTCTGCCAGGATGCCATCGAATTCGGGATTGACGAAAGAGCTGAAGTTGGTGCCAAAGTCGCCGGCGCTGTTCCACAAGAAGTTTAACAGCACATCGGGTGATGGACGGTCCCAGGCGGCCTGAATGATGAAGACGTCGAAGGTCTGTGAAGCGACGTAATCGTTAATGATCACACCCTGTTCGCCAGTCGTCAGGGTGACATCCACGCCCAGGCTGGTCCAGTAGTCGGCCAGCACGGCGGCGTAATCCTCGAACCCGGCGATATAGACGACTTCCAGCTTCATGGGCACGCCGTCTTTTTCACGAACATCACCGTTGAGGACCCACCCCGCCTCATCGAGCAACGCGGCGGCGGCGGGAGGATCGTACGGGTAGAGTTCCAGGTCGTTGTCATAAGCATCAGTCAGGATGGGCGCAATCGGGCCAACCAGGCGGCGAGCACCTTCACCGGTCAGGAACACGCCGTCTTCATGATCCCAGCCCATGATCAGGGCCTGGCGGACGCGCACATCACCCAGGATGGGGTGCGGCGGTTGGTCGACCATGTTGCCGTCGGCATCATAGGCGGGCATGGGCTGGGCCGGATCGGCCAGATTGAACAGAATGACGTCCCAACCGTTTGCTTCTCTCGGGTGAAGAATGAAATCGGGATTGTTCTCGAAAGGCCCGATCTGGTCGCTGCTGAGGCCCAGCATATAGTCCGCTGCGCCGCTTTCCACGGCCTGGATGCGCACCTGCGGGTCGACAATGACCTGGATGAGATACTGGTCAATCTGTGGTCTTCCCATGAAGAAGGTGTCGTTGGCTTCAAAACGCAGATATTCATCCACCGAGCGGTCGGTCAGGATGAAGGGGCCACCGCTGATGTCGGGATGAATATTGAAGTCCGACGTCATGAAGTCGCTATAATCCGCTGCGAATTTGTGGGCGGGCATTATGCCAACCCCAATCTGGCTGAAAAGGTCGCAGGCGGGCGTGGTCAGAACGATCTCAAAGTGCTTGTCGTCGAGAATGTTGATCGCTTCGAGGGCCCCGATCGTCCGGAAAGTCTGCACCTGGTCGCTGAACATGGCATTCAGCGTGAACGCGACATCCGTTGAGGTTATCGGCACCCCATCGCTCCAAACCGCGTCTTCACGGATGGAGAAGGTGTAGGTCAATCCATCCGGCGAGACTACCCATTCCGCCAGGTATGGCTCGGGGGCCCCGGTCTCAAGATTGTTGGTGGAGAGATAGGGGAAGATTAGCTCCTGTGCGAAATTATCCACGCCTTCAACCCACGTGATGGTGTTGAATGTTGTCGGATCGGCGGGATAGGCATCCACAAAAGTCTTGCCGTCCTGCGCGGACGCGGAGGTCACACCCAGAACCATACACACGAACATGACTAACAGAACTGATTTGCGCATAATGTGTCTCCTAAGAATGCTCATCTTGTTCCGGTCTGGCGGACTATTTTATTGCGGGGAAAACGATGATCGTCCTTGATAGTAGCAACGAATTGTGCCTGCTGCAAAAAAATGCAAATAAGTTTGCAATCATGTGTTCAACGATTATAATTGGGCGCTGCTGCGGCCTATTCCTGGTCTGAGAAATTTCATAGTGTCAATATACACCAGTACTATGTTGTCTTATTACGGGTAGTATCGTCTTTCCCAGGCTCAAGTTGTTTCGTGCCCCTGGCGAATAACCCGATTGTTCCCAAGCAACCGAGATGGCGTCCCGACATGACACAATACATAATTCGCCGGCTTATACAAGCTGTACCCACGCTCTTTGGCATCTCACTGATTTCGTTCTTTGTGATGCAGGCCGCGCCAGGCGATCCGATGACGTTCCTGACCTTCAACCCGGCGGCTTCCTCAGAAGCGACCACACGCTTGCGGCGGCAGCTCGGTTTCGACAAGCCGGCCTATACCCAGTACATCTATTGGTTGGTGGGGAATGATTGGACGAAAATAGACGTCGACGGCGACGGCACCGGCGATATTTGGGGGACGCGCAAGGGAATCTTGCGGGGTGACCTGGGACAATCCGTTATTCAAAAGCGCCCGGTGCTAGACCTAATCGAAGAACGCATCCCGGCCACATTACAGTTAATGCTGTCGGCCCTGATTATCGGGTACGGCGTAGGGGTTCCGCTGGGATTGCTGGCCGCGGTCCGGCACGGGTCCATCTTCGATCAGTTGATAAGATTCTTCTCGGTTATCGGGACGGCGTTGCCGAGTTTCTGGTTGGGGCTGCTGCTGATTATTCTGTTTGGGGTGGAGCTCAAGTGGCTGCCGTTGGGAGGTCGGCGCGACCTGCGTCGCACGACCGCGGGTTTCGACCTGTGGGACACCGTGTCGCATATGATCATGCCGGTGTCGGTGCTGGCACTGGGTATCATTGCTACCATCTCGCGTTATGTGCGGGCGGAAGCGCTTGAAGTGATGGGGGAGGATTATATCCGGACGGCGCGCGCGAAGGGCCTGCGTGAGAGTACGGTGTTTTGGCACCACATTCTACGTAACGCGCTCATTCCTATCGCCACCTTCCTGGGTCCGGCTTTGGGCGGGCTCATTGGCGGGGCGGTTATCGTCGAGCAAGTGTTTAGCTGGCCCGGCATGGGACGGTTGGTGGTCACGGCCATGCTGCAGCAGGACTTTCCGCTGATCATGGGGGCGGTCCTCATGAGCGCGGTGCTGTTCATCATTGGCATGCTGATCTCGGATGTGCTGTACGGCGTATTGGACCCGCGTATACGCTTTGACCAGAGAAGAAGGTAGGGAACGTGACGGTCAATTCACAACCTCAGCTGCTCACTATTGATCACGGACGTTCCTTCTGGGGCAGCGCATTTCGCCAGATTCTGCACGACAAGCTGACGATCTTCGCGGCGGTTGTGCTCATCGCGTTGACGGCCACCTGCGTCTTCGGGCCACCGGTTGTCGAGCGCGAGCTTCATCTTGACGTACAGCACACCAGTGTGCGCGACCGCTATCAGCCGCCCAGCTCCGAACATCCCTTTGGCACCGATCACCTGGGGCGCGATCTGCTGATCCGGCTGATGTTTGGCGGGCGTATTTCTCTGGCGGTGGCCTATGCTGCCAGCGCGCTGTCCATGAGCATTGGTCTGGTAGTCGGCGTTGTAGCAGGGTATTATGGGGGGGCCGTAGACGACTTCATCATGTGGTTTATCACAACGCTGAATTCGATCCCGGCGTTGTTTCTGCTGCTCATCGCCACGGCCATCTGGTCGCCCTCGGCAGAGACTCTGATCCTGTTCCTGGCGGCGCTAGGTTGGATCGAAACTGCGCGCTTGATCCGTGGACAGACGCTCACCCTGAAAAACAAAGAATACGTGTTAGCGGCCCGGGCCGTGGGGTGCAGTGACAGGCGCTTGATGACGCAGTATATCCTGCCCAACGTGCTGTCGATCGCCATCATCTCGATGACGATCAGCGCCGGGGCGCTCATCCTTTTGGAATCGGGTCTGAGTTTTTTGGGACTGGGCGTGCAACCGCCAACTCCCACCTGGGGCAATATGTTGACCGAGTCGCGGGCCTATTTTGACAAGGGCATTCACCTGGTGATCTTTCCCGGTATGGCGATCACGCTGACGGTGTTGTGTTTCTTCCTGCTGGGCGACGGGCTGCGTGATGCTCTTGATCCCCGCCAAATCTATAAGTAAGGGCATAGTTCATATGGCGTCATCACCCGACATGAACCTGGAAGACGCGATTGCGGTCATCCGTGCCCAGCACGATTCCCTTTCCAGCAGCCAGCAGAAAGTGGCGAAGTTCCTGCTGGAACACGGGTTAGACGTCATGTATTCCACGGTGACCCAAATTGCGGAGGCGGTGGACGTCAACCCCTCGACGGTGGTGCGGACGGCCCAGTCCCTGGGGTATAGGGGCTTCCCGGAGCTGCAGAACGCGCTGCGCAAACAGCTCATGCGGCAGGCGCAGTTGTCGCAGCGCCTGCAAATCGGGTCGCAGCAGTTGATTGATAACCTGCGCAAAGGCCAGATGGAATCGGGCGAAACGTCAATTCTCCAGACGGTGCTGCGCGAAGAGATCGACAACCTGCTGAGTTTGACACAACACGTGCCGGTCGACGTCTTCGAAAAAGCGGTGGAGTTACTCGACAATGCCCGGCAGGTGGTGATCGTGGGGTTGGGGACGTCTTTCGCCCCGGCGCTGAACTTTGGCAATATTCTGCGCTATGTGCGCCCCAATACGCTGGTGCTCAAGCCGGGAATCGATCCGCTGCCCAGCCAGTTGGAATCAATGACTGGCGATGACCTGTTGTTTGCGATCTGTTTCGCGCGGTACAGCCGCGAAACGCTCATCACGATGGAGTACGCGCAGAAGATTGGCGCGGGGGTGATCGCCCTGACCGATTCGCTGGTGTCTCCGGCGGCCCAGCGGGCGGATTTGTCGCTAATCGTGCCCTACCGGTTGTGGCTTTATGGTAACTCTGTGGCGGTGTTCGCCCTGCTCAACAGTTTGACGGGGGCGCTGTTTGTCAGCGATCCGAAATCCGCCGAGCAACGCCTGGAACACCTGGAATTCCTCTTTGAGACCTTTCAAATCTTCACCCCGTCCTAGCCTGGGCCGCCTGTAAACGGGGGAAAACACGTCTCCGCGCGAACTTCGGAACGATCGTTCAGCGGCGTCAGGCGGAACCGCTCTGGCGTTCCACCGTCTCTTGCAGGATCGTGCCGATTACGTCCAAAGGCAGCTCTTCGAGAGTCTTGAAGCGAATGCAGCTCTTGCCGCAGTCCAGCCCGTCCAGCTCGGCACGGTGGGCCGCCACGAGGCCCATATCCATGTACAGGCTCATGTAGTGGCGTTGGGAGGCCATCGACACCACGACCTGCCCGTTCTGCACGTAGGTGGGCATGCTGTAGGTGAGCGTTTCTGCGGCGTCAGGAAGCTGTGCCTTGAGGAAGGCGCGCAGGTGCTGCAAATCATCATGATGCTTGGGGTTCTTCAAGGTCTGGAAGTACTGGTCTAGTGAGTCAGCCATGAGGTTTTCCTTTCGAATCTCCAATCGTCACAGTGACCTATGCTATGCCGCGATCGTCCCCGCCGCGAGGTTGCTTCAAATCCTCAAGTGATCGCATCGCTTCGAACTACCTGAACCGGCCCGACCCGCGTCAGCCAGGCGTCGATCGTACGATTCGTACCCCGTGCGTATGCTCCAACGCAAACTCGCGACCAAGATCGCTTGCGAAATCCAGATGCAGGGCCGACGGCCCGTCCAGGTTATCGGCGCCGAGCGCCGCACTTAGCATAACGTCCCCGAGGGCACGATCGTCGGCTGTCTGTAGCGGTGGCGTGATCCCAAACAGCTGCGCGTACCGGTTCCGCGCACCCGGTAGATCGCGCGTGGCGACTTCCACGCGTCGCAAGCCCTGCGCTGTATTGGGATGGGTCGTCAGCGCCGGATCAGCCGAAATGCGCCACGCGCGTGGGGTGACATCCTGGATCAGGAAGGGGGCGAATGCGTCGTCGAGCAGGGCCAGCTTCCACTGCACCAGCTTGCCATCTGCGCGACGACGCTCGCCGGGAATCACCGGCCCGATCGCGAATCCTTCCGCGCGCAGCCGGGCGGCCTCAGCTTCCAGATCGTCCGAGCGCAGGGCAAAGCCCACCAGTCCTTCGCCGTGCAAAAGCAAAGTGCTGAAATCGATCACGCCGGGGAGCAGCGGTTCGCCGGTGGTCGCGAGCAGCTCCAGGTAGGTGCCGTTGGCAAAGGTGATCAGAGCATTGTGCGTGGCGCGGTTGGCGTGCATTCCGCCGCGCACCACTGTGAATCCCAACTGGCGGTAATCTTCGATGGCGGCATCCAGGGCATTGACCGCGATCACGGCATGGTCGAGGCTTAAGGGCATCAACGATCGGCTCGCTTCCTGTGAGATAGCTTGTTTCGCATTATAGCATAGGTCGCCGTCGCGATTTTCCGCGTGGTACCGTTCCCGACCGGCGTGGGCGTTTTTCCCGGTCGGGACGTGACTGGGGCTGATGACAGCGGGCGCGTCTTCGGTTATTGTGGGGATATACGCACTGGTGTCTGGAACCGCGCATGCGGTTCACACGCTGCCCGGCGCGCGCCAGAGGATGACATTGGTCAGAGGGAGGAAGTCGGCATGAACTCAGAGACGTTTGTAGCTTCAGTCGGACATGGGATCGCGATCGCTGACTGTGCCGCTGACAATACGTGGCAGGTGTCCCGCGTTCTAGAGGATGTGTCTGTGACCTGCGTGGTCGGTGATCCGGGCAACCCGGATGGCGTCTACGCCGGAACGCGTGAGCGCGGCGTCCTCAAATCCGATGATCGCGGTCGTACCTGGCAGTCGGTAGGATTGAGCGACCAGGTAGTGAAGTCGATCGCGGTGTGCCGCGCTGACCCAGGCGTGATCTATGCTGGGACGAAACCGCCCGCGATCTTCGTCACGCGTGACGGCGGGCAAACCTGGACCGAGCAGGAAACGTATCGCGCGCTGCGCCGCCGCTTCTGGTTCACGCCGGCCGAACCCGGCGATCCGTACGTGATGGGCCTGGCCGTATCGCCCACGGACCCCGATATGGTTGTCGCGGGCGTTGAATTTGGGGGCGTGTTCCGCAGCACGGATGGCGGCCAGTCATGGCATGGGCATCTCAAAGGCACCAGCCGCGACTGTCACTCGCTGCGCTTTCACCACACCAGCGGAGACTGGGTTTATCAGGCGGGCGGCGGCTGGCCTGCTGCCGTCAGTTCAGACGCGGGCCGAAGCTGGTCACAGCCGCGCCGCGGGCTGCGCTGGAGTCTGTACGGGATGGCCTGCGCGGCGGACCCCGCGCAACCCGATATCTGGTATCTTTCGGCCGCGCCACATGTCGTATTTCCTGAGCTTAGCATGATGCCGCGTGGTCATTGGGATGGTCGCGCGAACGCATTCATCTTCCGCAAACGGGGCAGCGCGCGCTGGGAACGGCTGGGCGGCGGGCTGCCGCAGCCGCTCGACCATATGGCCTATGCACTGGTCACCGTCCCTGACGCACCGGGCCACCTCTATGCCGGGCTGAGCAACGGCGACATCTGGCGCACAACCGATTACGGCGATCACTGGCGGCAGCTTCCGTTCAGCCTGGGACGTATCCAGTACTCGCTGGTCAGACTGTGATCTTCACGCGACCGTTCATGCGATGAGTGATCCTGGCTGAAGTCAGCGTGTGAACGCACGGAATGCTAAAATGATATTACCCGGCAAGCACAAGGGACGGAAAGACCTATGGAAACCATCCGTGTTCTGATCGCTGACGATCACACGCTCTTTCGCGAAGGGCTGAAGTCGCTGTTGGCTTCGGTTCCGGATATCGAGCCGGTGGGTGAAACCCCTACAGGGCTGACGACGATTGATGAGGCTATGCGTTTGCAGCCGGATGTGATCCTCATGGATCTCAAGATGCCGGATGTCAACGGGATTGAGGCCACGCGGCGCATTCTGCGCGACAGCCCGCACATCGGCGTCATTATGCTGACCATGTTCGACGATGACGAATCGGTCTTCGCGGCGATGCGCGCGGGCGCGCGTGGCTACGTGCTCAAGGGGGCGGATCAAACCGTGATGCTGCGCGCGATTCGCAGTGTGGCCAATGGGGAATCCTTGTTTAGCCCGGAGATCGCGCAGCGCCTGATGCATTTCTTCGCCAATTTGAAACCGCAGGTGCCGACGGAAATCTTCCCCGAACTCACCACCCGCGAGCGCGAGATTCTCACGATGATCGCCCAGGGCGACACCAACGCCGAAATTGCTGACTCGCTGGTGATCAGCCTCAAGACTGTGCGCAACCACGTCTCGAACATCTTCAATAAATTGCAGGTCGCCGATCGCACTCAGGCGGCGCTACGCGCGCGTGCGGCTGGTCTAGGCGACGGGCCGCCTGAGGATTTGTCGGGCTGATCAGCCCCGGCTGCCCCTCATAGCACAGTTCCCAAAAACCCTGTGTATCCGCGTAGGGCAAACGCATCCAAGCGAACCCTTCGAACGATTCCCTGCTGCAGACGCTTCATGGTTTGTTGTATTGACACGCGTGATAGGATCATAATGGTTTTGAAGCGAGCGATCCCTGGTGGCGGGAATCGCGCAACGGGACTGTGGCGGATAAAGGGAATACCGCAATGAGTGAAACTGAACCCAAGCCCGAGCATATTATTACGACCCATAACCTGACCAAAATCTACAGCAACAAGCATATCGCGCTCAACGGCGCAGCCCTCATGGTGCCGCGCGGGACGGTGTTTGGGCTGGTCGGGCCCAACGGCGCAGGCAAAACGACGACGATCCGTCTGCTGCTTGGCTTGCAGACGCCTACGGCGGGCGAAGTGCGTATCTTCGGCGAGCGCATGACGCCGAATGCGACTCACCTGCGCCGCCGGATCGGTTTTTTGCCGACCAACCCCAAGTTTCCCCGGGATATGAACGCGATCATGTACCTGGATTTCGTGGGGCGGTTGTTCGGCATCCCGGACGATGTGCGCAAACCGCGTCTGGCCGCGTTGCTGCGCGCGGTCGGGTTGCTGGCCGCCAGCGCGCAGAAAGTGCAAAACTACTCGACCGGGATGACGACACGCCTTGGGATTGCCGCCTCACTGATGAACGATCCCGAGCTGTTGATCTGGGATGAGCCTACGGCGGGCCTCGATCCCGAAGGACGCAAGTACACCATCGATCTGATCCAGGAGTTGGGCCAGGAGAAAACCATCCTCGTATCGTCACACAATCTGTCCGATATCCAAAAAGTGTGCGATTACATCGGGATTCTGAGCGATGGCAAGCTGATCTTCACCGGGCGCGTGGAAGAGATGACGCGCTTCACGCGGTCCGGTACGATTGAGCTACAGCTAGAGGGCGATATCGCGGGACTATGCAAACGCCTGGAATCCAGCGCGATCAACACGCAATGGGAGCGGCAGGGGATGGCTGTGCAATTGCGTTTCGAGCGGGACGGCACGATGGCCGCCGAGCTGGGCAAAGTGCTGCAATTGGTGAATGAGGCGGATGTGACGCTCTACGCGATTCATTCGCTGCAAGATGAGATGGTGGAAGCGTTTATCCAACTGTTGGAGGAGGAACGAGCGCATGGTTTCTCGCGTATCCTTGGACTGGAAAGCGACTCTCAGCCAACGCTTGATGGCGTTTTGGGCATTGATGGAAGCGGATCTGGTCAATAGTATTGCGCGGTCGTGGGCGGTCCGTGGGTGGCTGGCGTTGATGGCCTTGCAGGCGATCATCACCGTGCCCTCGTCCACCAATGATTCCACCGCCGCGGATGCGCTGGCGGGGTTGTTGGGCACATTCCCGCTGATCTGGAGTCTGTTTGTGATCGTGAATACGAGCGGTGCGGTATCGTCCGAAGCCGGGGTGGTGGCTGACAGCATTCTCAGCAAGTCAGTCACGCGCTATGAATACATTCTGGCGAAAATGGCCTCACGGCTGGTGATGGTGATCGGGTTCTATCTGTTGATTACGCTGCCCTCGGCCTATCTGGTGTATCGCTACGGCCTCGGCGAATTATCCACAGGCGGAGTGGTGTGGAGTGTGGCCGTAGTCGGCATGATGCTGGTGCTGCTGACCTCGCTCTCGATCGCGCTGAGCACGCTCTTCAATCGTACGATGGTGGCCATGATCGGGACGTGGGGGGTGTGGTATGCGGCGGGCGCGATCACGGCGTTGTTCAAGGTGGAGTTTTTGTCACCGCTGGATATTGTGGACGCGTTGCCCGCTACGCTGGTGGGGGATTATGCGGCGTGGGACGAGTGGCGCATTTTGATCGGGTTTACGTTGACGTCAGCCGTGGTAATGGCAGTGGCGATTCTGCATTTTTCACGCAAGGATTTATGATGGTGCGCGTTTGGTAAGCACTTTATTGAGCACCCACCGCTGTCACAAAATGCACCGTAAAATGCAGGGTCCCCAGGATTAAGCGGTCGCCGTCGTGGATGACGTAGTCCCGGTAGGGTATCAGGGCCTCCCCGTTGACCGAGGTTCCGTTCGTGCTGTCGAGGTCAGTCACAATCAGGCGTGTGCCGTCCCGGCGCAGGGAGCAGTGCCGCCGCGATACGCCGTGCTGGACCGCATTAAGATAGGTCAAGTCGAGAAAATCGGGCTCGTCGCTGGGCGCGCGCCCAAAGATCATGGGCGATTTCAGCCCGAAGGTCACACAGAGGCCAGAGGGCAAAAATTGCAGCGTGACCGGCGTATCTGGCGTCAGAACGTCGGTCCCCACGCGGTGAACGGGCAGCGTAGACGGCGGGCGACGCAGGCGGGAGGTCACTCCGCGATTCTCAGCGATGAGTGACGCGTTACACTCCGCGCAGATTTTGTCTTGCCAGCGGCAGACATGACCGCAATGAGGGCATTTGACTGTCTGCCAGATGGACCAGGGTGTGTTTTCTGTTGATCCGAGCATTTCCCCGCCTCTTTTTCGCCCGTGTTCCGTCGATTCGGCCCCACTGTGCTTTATGGTGTTATGGTAACCCCTGGGGGTCAACAAACTGCTTACCGCTACAAATTTCGATAGTTAGGATTTACAAACTTTCGCGGATCGCAGGCCGCCGGGCACTATCCGCGAGTGACTCCCGACCTGAAAACATTGGCTTCAGGCCGACAGCGATCCTACAATCACCTTAGTAGGTGTCCTTGCATTTCGCGCTCTTACCCGGCCTGGAAGCCCGGTGTGCGCCCGCAGCCCTCGCTGCCACGCGGCGCATACCGTGATATGGTGCGGCGTTACGCCGAGTTACGGGAGGCATGGCATGTCCGAGCAAGCGCTTGTGACGTCGGTCAGAGAATCTTTATAAGGAGAGTTTGCTTGCCAAAACGAATGTAGTTGGCGTGGGCACGGCTTACAAAGTCTCGGGGGGACAGGTCACGGATGAACTGAGTATAGCTGTGCTCGTCCGCGACAAGAAGCCGGCGGCTGCGCTTACCGCGCAGGACCTGGTACCCGCCCAGTTGGATGGCGTGAAAACGGACGTCATCCAGGTGGGACACCTGCGCGCACTGCAAGCCCGCACGGATCGCTGGCGACCCGTGCCTGGCGGTGTCAGCATCGGCCATTACATGATCACGGCCGGGACATTTGGCGCGGTGGTGCGCGACCGCACGACCGGAGCCCGCCTTATTCTGTCCAACAATCACGTGCTGGCCAATAGCAACGCGGCCAGTCCCGGCGATCCGATCCTGCAGCCCGGCGCTTATGACGGCGGGCAGAACGGGCCTGACGTGATTGCCCACCTGGAACGGTTTTGTCCGCTGCAATTCCTGTCGCAACCCGGTTCGTGCAACATCGCGGGCGGGGTGGCCGGGCTTGCCAACCTGATCGCGCGCCTGATCGGCTCCAAGCATCGACTGCAATCGATGTTCACGGATCTTGCGGCGACCAATCACGTGGATGCCGCTGTCGCTCGCCCGGTGGAGGATGCCCTGCTGCGCGATGATATTCTTGAGATCGGCGTGGTGTCTGGCACGACTCCCGCCCGGCTGTTGATGCCCGTACGCAAATCGGGCCGTTCCACGGGGCTGACGACCGGCCAGATCACGGTGCTGGATGCCACGGTCGACGTGGGTTACGACGCCAATCAGACCGCACGCTTCGAGGGTCAGATCATCAGCGGGCCGATGTCAGCGCCCGGCGATTCTGGTTCGCTGCTGGTGGCCGCCGATTCGCTGCAAGCCGTCGGACTGCTGTTCGCCGGGTCCGATCAATCCACGATCTACAACCCGATCCAGGATGTGCTCGACTGCCTGGGCATTACGATTTAGGACGGGAGGCACGCATGAGCGCCAATGATGACGCCCTCTTCGCGCGGATCAGAGCGGTCAAGCGCCAGCACGAAAAAGCACTGCTGCGCAAAGCCAACGTGGTTGGCGTCGGGGTCGGGGTTCGCGAGCAAGGCGGAGTCCGCACGAACGATCTGGCGCTGGTGGTCATGGTCCGCAAAAAGGTGCCTGCGGACCAGCTCGCACCTGCTGATCGCATTCCGTCCGAAATAGACGGTGCTCCCGTGGACGTGCAGGAAGTCGGGACAATCCGCGCCCAGTAATAAATCAGCGGCAGGACGTTAATCCCTGCCGCTGAGCTCGTTAGGCTGTGCGGTCCACGCGATTACGGCGACGTCACGCTCACGGACTGCGTGTAGACGTTGTTGCCCTCGTTGCTCTCGCTGATCGCATTACCCGTATCGACCATCACCTTGGTGTTGATACTGCCATATGGGCTGGGATAGCCCGCGTAAGTGCAGGTCAGGATGCGCCCACCATGCGCCGCGAGGCTGTCCAGGCTCCAGTTGCAGGCGGGGGAGGGATAATTCTCACCCGGCCACCACGCGATCTGGAAGGTGCCGGAGACGGCCGCCGTGCCCTGGTTGTATACTCCGACGCGCACCTCAACCGGCTGTCCCTTGACCGGCACGGCGGGACTGAGCGAGAACTCGCTCACGTAAAGATCGGGCTGTCCAGCCGGAGCAGGCGGCGCGGTCGGCGCTGGCGGCGCGGTTGGAGCGGGTGGCGATGTCGGTACGGCGGGGGCTGTGACGCTGATCGGCTGCGTGTAGCCGTTGTTGCTCTCGTTACTCTCGGCGATCGCGTTGCCGGTATCGATCAGCACCCTGGTGTTGATGCTGCTGTACGGGCTCGGGTAGCCCGCGTAGGTGCAGGTCAGGATGCGCCCACCATGCGCCGCGAGGCTGTCCAGATTCCAGTTGCAGGCGGGGGAGGGATAATTCTCGCCGGGCCACCACGCGATCTGGAAGGTGCCGGAGACGGCAGCGTCGCCCTGGTTGTAGACTCCTACGCGCACTTCGACGGGCTGCCCCTGGACGGGCGTCGCCGGGCTGAGCGAGAACTCGCTCACGTAGAGATCGGGCTGTCCAGCCGGGGCGGGCGCATTGACAGCGATCGCCTGCGTGTAGCCGTTGTTCACTTCATTGCTCTCTACGACAGTGTTGGTCGTGTCGACCATCACCTTGGTGTTGATGCTGCTATACGGGCTGGGATAGCCCGCGTAGGTGCAGGTCAGGATGCGCCCACCGGTTCCGACCAGCCCGTCCAGCGTCCAGTTGCAGGCGGGCGAGGGGTAGTTCTCGCCGGGCCACCACGCGATCTGGAAGGTGGTAGGCGTTGTGCCGCCCTGGTTGTAGACTCCTACGCGCACTTCGACAGGCTGTCCCTGGACCGGCGTCGCCGGGTTGAGCGAAAACTCGCTGATAAACAGATCGGGCGCGACGGCTCCGCCGCCTGGGACTGTGGCGATCGGCAGGACGGTCATGGGAGGAACGGTCGTCGGGATCGGGATAGGCACGATACCCGTCGAGGCGTGCGGCGTATCCAGGGCCAAGAACGGGTTTCCGAAGGCCGACGCCCACACAAACGCCATACTGCCGCTGAACATGGGTCCGGATACGATCGGCCCAACGGCGGCACCGCCGCTTTCGCTCTGGAAATACAGACCGCCTGCGTCGCTGTACACAAACCCGCTGGGTACGCCGATGATCTGCGCGACCGTTCCCGACAGGGTCTGCAATAGCGCGGTTCCGACGGTGTTCCAATGGAGGCCGGTGTTAATGCCATCGCCGCGCCGGAACAGCGCGATACGTCCATCGGCGGCCCACTGCGGACCGTAAACCGTGCTCATACCGTCAGCATAGAACAACTGTGGGCTGCTAAAGGGGTCCGATGGGGTTGGCAGCACCATGCCAATGGCGTTGGTAGTGACGAGGTGCAGGGCGTCTTCACCCACGGGAGGGCCAGCGGGATAGCCCGCATCGTCGTAGGCCATCAGGGCGCGACCGTCGGGCAGCAGGTTCTGATCCTGCTTGGCGTACGGGCTGCTGATCAGCTTCTGTCCCACGCCGGGCACGCCCAGCGGATACCACGCGGCAGCTCCAAACGGCGCGGACATGCCGTCCAATGCGTCAAAGCGGATGTGAACCGCCGGGCTGCCGTCGCCAACATTGACGCTCAGCAGGACCACGTGCGGAATGGTAGCGGCGCTGGCTAGAAATTCGCCGCCGACAAAACTGGCGATTTCCGGTCCGGCACTTTGCAGTTGTTCCAGCGCGTTGCCGGTGGTCATATCGAAGATGATCACGCGCCACGCGCGCACGGCGCTGACGTCGTTGGCAAAGCCAATCGCGATGCGGTTATAGGAGTCAGACGAGTAGCGATCGCCCAGGTAAACCAGCTCGCCCGGTTGGGCCTGGTGTACCATGAGCCAACTCCCGGTCTGAAGATCGAAGAATCCGATGCCCACGCGCCCGGTATTAAGCAGGGCGCTCTCCACGAGGTAGCGCCCATCCTGTGAGATGTGCATGGCTTTGGCACTGCACGGTGAGCTGGCGGCTTCGTTGGGGAGGACGGGCCGCGCGATCGACGCGAACTCCCCAGACGGGCTGATCCAATGCAGGCTGTCGTTACATTGATCGTGGATTACCACCCACCAGTCACTGGCGGGTAGGGCGAGCGCGCTGGCCGGACTCCCAGCCAGTGATAATGCGTCGGCGCCCGGTACCGGCAGCGCTACCAACAGAATGATACCCAACAACCCGAATCCTGATGGCGCGTAACATGGTCATGTGTAGCCCCTTTACCATTTCCTGCGAACGTTTTCGTGCGTGTGATGTGAGATTGGTTGCTGTGGTGGGGTCTGCGGTGGACTCAACATGCAATGGGTGTTGTGCTTTCGTGCACAATACCATCATAGCCTATTGCGCTGTAACAAATCAATTCACGGCTATAAAAAACCACTAAAATCGCGTCTGGGGTGGTGGCGATAACTGGACAAACGCTGATTTTCACAATTCTTGACATTACCAATGATGCATATAGTATTCTTCCGGACAATCGGAATACTGTCTTCTTCCCTGTCCCTTTACGCCAATTACCGTTCCGATTCTTATGCCATTTATTTCTCAAACCGACACGTATGCGCACAAAAAACAAACCCGGAGAGTCCTCGGGACTCTCCGGTAAGGGTTAATCGGATTTTGACCTGTTTCGCCGAACGAAACAGGGCGTTCCTGGCTACCTGTACATCTCCTTGATG
The DNA here is from genome assembly GCA_963826505.1 of uncultured Chloroflexia bacterium. Taxonomy (GTDB): domain Bacteria; phylum Chloroflexota; class Anaerolineae; order Aggregatilineales; family Aggregatilineaceae; genus CAWGXG01. The sequence continues at coordinate 639,651 of CAWGXG010000005.1, read as the reverse complement.
ACCTGCGCCACGCGCTGACCCAACTTGTGATGCTCGCTCGCTTCCAGGTGCAAGCCGTCGACGGGACTCGGTTCGATGAACGCGGCGGCATCCAATAGGGCACATCCGTACTGCTCACTCACGCGCCGGAACTGCGCGCTGAGAGTCTTGGCTTTGGCCTGCGCGCCTTCGAATATCTCCCATCCGAGCTTTTCCAGATCGCCAATGGGGGGCGGAGCCACCAGCAGGAGACCCGGCGCTTTCCCCTGCAAGCCTGTTTGACTCATCAAAATCATGCTGACGAGGCGACCCGCGCCTTCCGCAATGTCGTACGCCGTGAGCGAAAAGCGCTTTTTCAGGTCATTGGAACCCAGCATCAGCACCACCAGATCGATCGGCTTGTGACTCTCCAGGCAGGGCAGCAAATAGGTTTTGCCGTTCTTGTGTTCTTCAATGGGATCATCCCAAACCGTGGTGCGCCCGTTCAAACCCTCTTCAATGACTCGATAATCTTTGCCCAACTCAGCCTGTAACACGCCCGGCCAGCGTACATCGTAGGGATAGCGGTCCTCCGTGGTCGGATTCCACCCCCAGGTATTCGAATCCCCGTAACAAAGAATAGTTCGCATGCAATCCTCCATAGGTGGTTAGCGCAAGTTTACCCTATTATGGCTACCATAGGCCGCCACATCAACCGCATCCTGCGAGCGATTGCCGCCCGCCGCGTAGGGGTCAATCCAGGTAATTCACGGGCTGCCAGCGTTCGTCATCCCACGATCGGATGATCGCTTCCTGGACCTGGGCGACATCGCAGGCTTGCTTGAAGCCCGGCTCGCCCTGTTTGTCTTCGGCCACCGACTTGAGGAAGTTGTAGGCTTCGATCGTCTTGGTGTCATCATAGCCCAGACCTGTTCCCCAGGCCGGGTTGAAGTTGTGGTGATAGGGGTGGGCTGGTCCGCTGAGAAGCTCGGTGAAGCCGTCTTCGGCAGGATGTTCGCTGTTGCGCCGCTGGAAGTGCAGCTCGTTCATTTTTTCCATCGTCCACTTCAATGCGCCGCGCGTGCCGTGGACCTCGAACGACATGTCACATTTCGCGCCATTGATGACCCGGCAGGATTCCAAAATGCCCTGAGCGCCGCTGTCAAAGCGCACCAGCGCGCTGACATAATCTTCGTTGGTGACCTGGCCTTTGGGCTCTTTTCCGGTGGCGACATCATAATGCGTGCCCACGCCCGGCGTGGGTATCGGTCGCTCTTTGATGAACGTCTCCCGACTGCCTACCAACTTCGTGATGGGCCCCGCCAGCATATGCGCCATGTCGATCACGTGCGACATCAGGTCGCCCAAGGTGCCCAGGCCCTGATCCTGCTCAAACCGCCATGAAAGGAAGCCCATGGGGTCGCCCGCGTAACCGTTCAGGAAGCGCCCGTGATAATGCGTGATGGTCCCCAGTTCGCCGCTGGCGATCAACTGGCGGGCGTACTGTACCATGGGAGCCCAACGGTAGTTGAAGCCGACGAAGGTTCGCAGGCCGGTATTCTTCACGGCTTCATAGCTGGCGACCGTTTCCGAAGGGAAGCGCCCCACGGGCTTTTCGCACATGATGTGTTTCCCCGCCAGGGCCGCCGCTTTGTTAACTTCCAGGTGCAGCCCGTTCGGCGCTGTGACGTTGACGACTTCGACCTCGGGGTGTTGCAGGACTGCATGCCAGTCCGTTGTATACTGCTCAAACCCGAAGCGTCCCTGACTTTCTTTCGCCCGGGCTTCGACATTGTCGGCACAAATCACCAGGCGCGGGCGAAAATCCGCGTCAAAAAAACGGTCTTTGATCTGGTTATAAGCACGGCTGTGCGCCTGCCCCATCCACCCCATGCCAATGACCCCGATCCCTATGGTTCTGACCATGCCTTCGACTCCTTCATTGTCCGCAAACGGTTGCTCGCAAACGGGCACATGATCACCAGACAGCCCGACCCTAGTGTATCCCGATATGTGCCGGAAATTGTAATGATGGCGGCTGTATGGCGTGCCCAGGTCAAAGTGTGCCTGTTTCGACCTGCTGCCGGAATTTCGTCACGATCGCGCTGGCATCCAGCAGCGGGTGATTGAGGCGGTTGGCCGTCGCCGTGGCGGATAGGCTGGTATCGCGCGGAATGCGAATGCCGTCCAGCGCCGGATCAGCCGGGACCGCGCTTTCGCGAATGGCTGGACGCTTCATACCCGAAGGTCGCGGCGACCAGTCGCGCCAGGGCGAGACGATCCATGCTCTCGCCGCCGGTGCAGTGGAAGATGCCCTGGTGATCCCCGGTCGCGATGCGCATGATTTTCTCGGCTGAGTCGCTGGCCAGGGAAGGAGTCGCGCGCGTATTCACATTGTCGCCGAGCCACACCGCGAAACGCCCTTCACGTCGTAGCCCGTTGATCACCGCTGTGGTGAAGTGCCCGTAACCCGCATTCTGGGACTGCGGCTCATCGCGCCGCAGCCAATGCACCCCATTGACGCCTGCCACGCGCGCCACCGCCCAGCGCTGGGCGCGTTCCGCGACCACCCGTTCGCAGGCGACCTTGAGCACCCCGTAGTAATTCACGGGGTTGGGGGGAGTGGTCTCATCCGCATCGCGTTGGGTGCCGTCGAACACCCAATCCGTGGACACGACGATGATCTTGCAGCCCGCCTCGTTCGCCGCGTCCGTCAGGTGATGAGTGGCTTCCACGTACAAACGCCACGCCAGTTTGCGATCGCGGTACATGAGGGGCAGATCGTTCAGGATGGCGCTGTGGATGATCACATCGGGTTTGAAAGCCTGTACGGCACTGAAAATCGCCTCGCGATCGCCGATGTCCACCGGCGCGTAGGTGAAGTCCACCGGAGACGTGGGCCGCCACGCATGCACGGTCGTGAAGATATCAGCATTGTAGTGTTCCCTGGCAACACGGATGATGTTGCTGCCCAGGAATCCCGTGCCGCCCGTCATGAACACTTTCATTCAGACGTTATCCTATCGTCATCACTCCGCTAACGGCCCTGTTCCAGCGCATCGCGCCGCGCGAATTCATCCAGCTCGTGTTTGAGCACATCCAGTTCCTCGGCGCCCGACATCCCCCGGACCAGCACATCGCGATCCAGTCCATCTTTGTGCCATTGGCCGTAGATCCGCCCGCGCTTCAGGATGATGAACCGGTCGCCGACCACGTAGGCGTGATGCGGATTATGCGTGATAAAGATGACACCGAGGCCGCGTGACCGGGCCTGCGCGACATATTTGAGTACGACGCCCGCCTGTTTGACGCCCAACGCAGCGGTCGGCTCATCGAGAATCAGGACTTTCGCGCCGAAGTAAACGGCCCGCGCAATGGCCAGGGACTGGCGTTCCCCGCCGGACATCGTTCCGACCGGTTGCTCAGGGTCGCGGATGTCGATACCCATACGGCCCATTTCCTCACGCACGGTCCGCTTGGCGAACGCGATGTTATACCGTCGGAGCGGTCCCCAACCGATCTGCGGTTCCGACCCCAGGAAGAAATTCCGCCAGATCGACATCAGCGGCACCAGCGCCAAGTCCTGGTAGACGGTCGCAATGCCTGCCGCCAGCGCATCACGCGGCGAGGCAAAGGCAGTCGGTTTGCCCTCGAACAGGTAGTCGCCCGCGGTTTGTTGGTGAAAGCCGGACAGAATCTTGATGAGGGTGGATTTGCCTGCGCCGTTGTCGCCCAACAGGCACGTCACTTCGCCAGGGTAAATCTCGGCGGAAATGTGCCGCAAGGCGATGACACTGCCGAACAGCTTCGAGATATCGTTGAGTTGAATGAGCGGCTCGCTCATGCCTGTGCCTCCGATTCGAGCAGACTGTCATCGGATTCCGGTTGCGGGGCGGGGGTGTGGACCTCGGCCGCTTTCTTTTGTGTGAAGTCGTTCAACAGCACGGCCACCAGCAGCATGACGCCCAAAAACGCGAAATACCAGTCGGTATCCCAGCCAGCGAACGTAATGCCGACGCGCGTGATCCCGAAAATGAGCGCGCCAATCGACGCCCCAATGACCGAGCCATAACCGCCGGTCAGGCGGCATCCCCCAATTACGGCAGCGATGATGAAGATGAATTCCTGCCCGACGCCCTGACTGGACAGCGCCGACCGGAGGCGCAGCGCGGTCATCACGCCGACCAGCCACGCCGTGCCCGCCGTGGTCATGAACAGGCTGATTTTGACGGCATTGACCGGGACGCCCACCGCGCGCGCGGCCTCGGCGTTGCCGCCCACCGCGAAAATCCAGCTCCCATATTGGGTGCGCAGCAAAATCCAGGACGCGACCAAAATGATAATGATCCACCAGATCATTGAAGTGCGAAATGTGGCATCAAAAAGCGTAAATTCTGTGTCAAAAAAGGAACGCGCCGCCGAGAAGCCGGTTGCGCTGTCAATCTTGCTGACGCGGACCTGATGGGTCACCATGCGCGTGACGCCAATATTGACTCCCCGAAAGATAAAGAAGGTGGCCAGCGTGATGATGAAGCTGGGCAGTTTCGTTTTGATCACCAGATAGCCGTTGATGAAGCCCACCAGCATGGCAAACACAAACGAAAGAGCAATCGCAAGCCAGATATTCATGCCGACATGCACGGCCAGCAGCCCGACAACCAGCCCGGTCGTGCCTGTCATCACGCCGGACGACAAATCGAATTCGCCGCCGATCATCAAGAGTCCGACGGCCACCGCCATGATCCCAAGCGTGGCCGAGGGATCAAGCACGCGCGAGACTCCGGTGACGTTGGGGAAGATATCCGGACTGATTAACGAGAAGAAGACAGCCACTACTACCGCCCCCACTACGGCCCCGATCTCTGGACTCGCAATAAGCCTTCTGAAAAAGCCGACGCGAACGCTGCGTTCATCCACTTTTGTTTCAGTACCCATGATTAACCTCAAGGGGAGATGGTGGTTGTAACACCATCTCCCGTAACGTTAGGTAACGTCCACTTGGACCTTAACGAGTACCCGCTGCCGCCAGATCGATCACTGCCGCTGCATTGCTCGCATCAACAAAACCCGGACCCGTAAGTACCGGATTTCCGCCGCCGACTGTGTTGGCGTTCTTGTTATACAGGTCGAGGAAGATGATTGGGAGGTAGCCCTGGAGATACTGCTGCTGGTCGATGGCAAACGCGATTTGGCCATCCAGAATAGCCTGCAGGACGTCTGGGCTGAGGTCGAAGGTCGCCAGCATCTGGTTGGTTCCGGCTGCGGCGATGGCATCACGTGCGGCAATACCCACGTCTGGGTTCAGGGTAAGGATCGCGTCGATGCTGCTGTCGGATATCAGCTTGTCTTGAATCGTGGCCGACGTGCCAGCCAGATCGAGCACACCAGTTGAAGCGACGTTGAAGCGTTCGACGTCGCCCGTGAACGTATCGGTAAGGCCGTCGCAGCGTTGTTCGAGGCCGATGTTGCCTTCCTCATGGATCACGCACAACACTTTCGTAGCGCCCATGTCATTCAGACGCAAGCCAGCACCCTGGCCAGCCACAAATTCCGTTTGGCCGACGTGCGTGATCGCGCCCAATTCCCGGTAGACATCCACGCCGGAATTGAGGGTAATCACCGGAATACCCGCGCTAACGGCATGCACTACGGCGTCGTGCAAGGCGTCTGGGTTAGCCAGAGAAACGGCCAGGCCGTTAACTCCCTTGGCAATGCAGTCTTCGACAAGCTGCGCCTGCTGCACCGGATCCGGGCTGCCGACGGCCGTCAGGTCCGCGCCGACCAGCGCCGCGGCGTCTTCCGCACCGCGTGTGGCTACATCCCAGAAGGAACCAGCCGGATCACTGTGAACCACGAAGCAGTACTGTAACTTATCCTGGGCCATCGTTGCGGGGGCGCCAATCATGGTCAGGACGAACACGACGCAAACGAGTGCAAGCAATTTGGTCTTCATCTTCAAGCCTCCATTTGAATACTTTGCGAATTGGGGTAATGCTATTGGGAATTCTTTGCCGATAGTTAACCTCCTCGTCAGCACATCTTTGGTCTAGCGCAGAGCAAGAGCAGTTTCACACAAATTCATCTAGTTTCACCGTCCTGCCCTCACGTAATGAACGGGTAGCAGCCAGCCCCATCACCAACGGAACGCGACCATCCGGGCCCGGAATGGGCGAGGGTAAATCCTGCTGAACGCACGCGATGAAGTCAGTGATCTCTGTGATGTAGGTTGGGCGGTAGATGTCAAGGAAGTTGAAAAAGGGCTTGGCCGAGGTGGCTCGCTCGCCAGTGGTGAGCACGACACTGTCAGGGAAAGTGTTTTCGCAGGTGACCACACCCATCGATCCAAACACCTCCAGGCGTTGATCATACCCGTAGACGGCTTCACGGCTGTTGTCAATGACCGTCATGGCTCCATTCTCATGGTGCATGACAATCACCGCGGTGTCAACATCTCCAGCGTCGCCGATGGCGGGGTTGATCAGCACGCTGCCGGTCGCGTACAGCGCGGTGACCTCGCTGCCCACCACGTAACGCGCCAGGTCGAAATCGTGAATGGTCATATCCAGGAAGATGCCCCCGGACACTTTGACATATTCGACCGGGGGTGGGGCGGAGTCGCGGCTGGTGATGCGGATGAGGTGCGGCTGACCGACGGCCCCGCTGTGGACGAGTTCCTTGATATGCCGGAAATTGGGGTGATAGCGGCGGTTGAACCCGACCATCAGTTTCACACCGGCTTTGTCGACTGCCGCCAGGGCCGCGTCAATATTGGCGAGATCAAGCGCGATCGGCTTTTCGCAAAAGATATGTTTGCCCGCGCGGGCGGCGTCGATAATAAGACTGGCGTGCGAGTCTGTGCTGGAGCAGATGGCGACCGCCTCGACGGCATCATCATTCAGCACATCCTGGACGCTGTGCGCCACGCGGGGAATTTTGAAGTCTGCGGCGCACTGTTGGGCGCTGCTCAACCGGACGTCCGTGACGACGCTGAGATGGGCCTCCCGCACGTGGAAAGCCATGTTCTCGGCGTGAATTCGTCCGATTCGCCCACTTCCAATTAGCCCCATATTCAAGGCCATGAAAAATCCTTGTTCAAATGCTACGGTTACCGAATTGGCACAACCCAGAGCCTTATGCGCTCACCCGCCTTGTCGACTCTCTGACGATAAGTTCGCAGCCCAACACCTGATTTTCAACGCGATCGCCGTTTAATAACCTGGTCAGCATTTCAATCGCCGTGTAGCCCAACTGCACCATAGGCTGCCGGATGGTCGTCAGGGCAGGCACGGCGTAAGGCGCTTCGTCGATATCGTCAAAGCCCAGGACACTGAGATCGTCGGGCACCGAGATACCGCGCCGGTAGAGCTTTGCCAGCAGGCCCAGCGCAATGCGGTCGTTGTAACAAAAGACGGCGGTCAGGCCGGATTGGAGAACAGCTTCGGCGGCGTTGAATCCGGTTTCTAGGTCTGTGAGTGCGGCGGCGTTGGTCTGAAATTCTGAAAGGGGCTCTAGGTCTGATTCCATCATGACGTTCACATAACCATCATAACGCCTTTTGTTAGATTTAGGACGATCGGCGCTGCTGATGTACCCAATGCTGCGATGCCCCAGGCTCACCAGGTAGCGAGTAGCAAGACGAGCACCCTCATAATCATCGTTTGCCACGGACCGGAAGTCGCTGTCGGGAAACTGCTCATTGATCAGCACGATTGGTGTGTCAATGTCAAAGGACCGTTGGTGGTAGAAATGCCGCATGTGGGATGACGTGATGATGATGCCGTCCACGCGGCGGCGCAGAAAAGCCTGCATCACTTCGCTCTCACGATTGCGATCGTTGCGCGCAGTGCTCAGAAATACGCTGTAGCCCTGTTCATGGGCCGCCAACTCAACACCTTCGATCACCCGCCAGACGAACGGATTGGAGGGGTGGGTGATGACCATGCCAATAGTTTTCGTGCGGTTGTTACTCAGGCTTTGCGCGATGTAATTGGGCACATAGCCCAGCCTATCTGCGACACTTAAGACGCGCGTTTTAGTCTTTTCGCTAATGCGCGCATCGTCATGGAGGGCTCGCGATACGGTCGAGCGAGAGACCCCTGCTTGCTGTGCGATTTCTTCAAGGGTAACAGCCATGAAGAACCTTTATTTTCAAATAACATTAGATGCAACCGGTTGCACACAGTCTAGCGGCAATGTGAGATGTATGTCAAGAATGGGAAGTCTTTCACAAGAAACGCGGACGCGGTGGAAGCTCTGGGGATTTACTTCTGCGAAGGGCCGCCGCTCAGTGCGCCCACGTCGGAGTAGGGCACGGGGGATAACCAGCCGGTCAGGAATGTTCGACGTACAATTCACCGGCCAGTTCGCTGCCCAACACAAAACTGGCTCCCTCGCATGTCAGGTGGACCGGTCCATTAAAGGGGCTGCGATCGGTGACGGTCAGGCGGGCTCCGGGTACCAGATGCACACTCGCAAGGTAACGCAATTTCTCCGGGTCGTGAGTTCTGACGCGGCTGACGCGTGCCGCTGTTTTTTCGGGCCACTCGGCCAACGGCCCGTCGTCCACGACCGGCATGACTCCCTCCTTGGATGGAATCGGCTCCCCGTGAGGGCAGCGTTGCGGATGACCGGCCATGCTATCCATGCGGTCGATCAGCTTGTCATCCACACCGCGTTCCAGCTTCTCGACCATATCATGCACCTCATCCCAGCCGAAGGTCATGATCTTCACCATGAAGACTTCGAGGATACGGTGTCGACGGATGACTTGCAGCGCGATCGCCTCGCCCGCTGGTGTCAACCGGACTCCCTGGTAGGGCACGTGCGTGATGTAGCCATTTTCCGCCATCTGCCGGATCATGCGCGACGCGGCCTGCAAGGAGACGCCCATGCTTTCGGCCACCATCGACAGGGTTGGCCACGCCAGGATCTCTTGCAGACGGTAAATCTCACCCAGGTAAAACCATACAGTTGGACACACAGAAATTTCATCCCTAGCAAGACACACATCAAATTGGCTGCATGCAATGTCTCCGGCGCAAAATGGGAGCGTCATTCTTATATTCTGATTTATAAGATAGATATCTTGCAAAATATACCGATTTGTACTTTCCGGCGCAACCTTCCGGCAAGCTGCTTCGGGCCGATCGCCACCTGGGGGATTAAGTAATGCGCGCGGTTATCCTGGTCGACCGCCGCCGCAGCAGCGGCGCGACCAAGACGACCACGCGGTTGATAGGACTCGTGAGCCTTATAAAGCTTGGCCCTGTTGATTGCGGTGGGCGGCAGTGATGACGCTGCGCCGCCCCAGCCAGCGACTGTACGCAAAGGTGGCGGCGATGAGCGTCATGAAGACGCCCTGCGCCATAACCGTCTCCAACGTGGGGAAGATGCCCAGGATTTCCGTCAGGATCGGGTTCTCAGGCACGTGGGCGAGCAGGTTCGTGCTGATGATCCCCGCCTCCTGCAGTTCGTGCACGCCGGAGCCGGTGAAGTTGAGTGCTAACAGCAGCAGCAGGACAGTTGTAGCCGTGAAAAAGCGCTTGATGGGGATCTGCATGCTCATCCGCAAAATGCCGTATGCCACCGCCGCGATGACCACCCCGCCCGCGATGAACCCGACCAAAACCGGCACGACACCGGCGTCAAAGAGTAGGGCGCGGTAGAACAATACGGTCTCGAAGCCTTCACGGTAGACTACGGTAAAGCCCAGGCCTGCCAACGTGACCGCCGATCCGCTGGAAAGTGCCCCGCTGATCCTGGCTCGCATGAAGGTCACCCAGTCGACGACGTACGCCTTATGAAACAGCCAGTTGGTGACAATAAACAGGACCACTACCGCAGCCAGGTTGGTTGTGCCCTCCATCAGAGCACGGTGCTGCACGCTCACTTTGATCACGTGCTGCGCCACCCACCAGGTGAGGATGCTTAGCAGAATCGCTCCGAGTACGCCGAGATAGACCCAGGCGCTATATTTGGGATCGCTGTCGGTGGCGCGCATGAATCCGAGGATCGCGCCGAGGACCAGCACCGCCTCCAAACCTTCGCGCAGGATGATGGCGGCGCTGCTCAACATTGCCAGGACATCCGTGGCTTCGGTGCCATGCCGGGACGTAACATCGTCGTGCGTTATCGCAGAGTATCCCCCTACACTCACAGCGAGGATTATCAAAACGCAAACCAGGAAAATGCGGTGAATTTGACCGTTGTACACGTAAATCTCCTTGTGCAATTCTCGTCGTTTGTTGCGATTCCGGGTTGGGCTGGCAGACCGGGCGCGTATCCGTTAATGAGAATCATTCTCAATTACTTATTAAACCGTAGGGGAAACTGAGAAACAAGCCCTCGGTGTTTAGTTGGGCATGCATACGCGTCGAAACTGAAATTTCAACCCGGTTGAACTTTCATGCGGGGCCGTAAAGCGGGGAGCGGCTTCACCCACTCTGTGCGAAAAGGTGAAGCCGCCCCCGTCCTACCAGATCGAGGAACTGTTATGGTTGGCGCGCCGCCGCGACATTCCTACGGCGGCCATTTGCCATGACTGTTGCGAGCCTGCCAGTTACGCGAATTCCTGCATGATGGTCGCCGCGTATTTGATGCCCTGGATGTAATGATCGATGCGGATATTCTCGTTTGGCGCGTGGAGATTGGCCCCTGCCGAGGCAAACCCGGTCAGAACGCACGGAATCCACACGTGCTTGAGAATAGTCCCCTCGGCGGAGACGCCGTTGACAATGGGTGGCACACCGTACAGCTTGGTCGCGGCGGCGATGACCGCCTGCGCCATGGGTTCCTTGGCGGAGATTTTGTAGGGTGGCTCGGCAGTCGCTTCGAATTTCACTTCGATGTGGCCGAATCCGTGCCGGTCGAGATGGGCGCGCAGCTTTCGCATGGCCTCTTGCGGATTGAGGTTAGGCGGCAGGCGGAAGTCCATCTTGGCGCGGGCTTCGTTGGGTACGATCGTCTTGGAACCATGACCAGTGTATCCCCCCACGATTCCGGCGATGTTGGCCGTCGGTTCGTAGGCGCGGGCGCGCAGGGCGTCGATACCATCGCGCCCCAGGGCGAATTCCGAAATGCCCCATTCGCGCTTGAGATCGTCAAGGTCGACCCGCTGCAATTTCTCCTCAAGCTGGGCGTAATCCTCATCCTGCAGCGCGTACAATCCGTCGTACCAACCGTCGATCAGAATATGGCGATTCTCGTCCATGATCGTGTTGAGCGCACGCACCAGATCCCAGACGGGCGCGGGCAGCAGCGGGAAGTTCAGCGAATGGATATCCGAATTTGCACCGCGCGCGATGAACTCTGCGAACAGCACGGATTTCAACCCCAGGTCTACATCCGGCAGATCGGTGCTGGCGTCAACGGGGCCATCCAGGCAGTGCATGCCGTCGGCTTCGAGCAGTGCCGTGTGTTTCTCCACCCACGGGCCGAGATGCACGCTGCCGATCTCTTCCTCGCCCTCGAAGATGAACTTGAGATTGACGGGCAGTTCGCCGCGCACGCGCAGAAGGGCCTGCGCCGCCTTGGTGAACGCCAGGATGCCGCTCTTGTTATCGCTGCACCCGCGTCCATACATTACGCCGTCGACGATTTCCGCCGACCACGGCCCGCCGTAAGTCCAGGCGTCGAGCGGTTCCGGCGGCTGCACGTCGTAGTGCGCGTAACACAGCATGGTGCGCTGGGAGTGGGGCGTGGTCATGTGGCCGGTGATGACAGGCGGACCGCCGTCCAATGGGTGCAAATGCGCGTCCAGCCCGTCGTGCTGCATCATCTTCAGCACCAGGTCAGCGCATTCGTGTAGGCCGATGCCCTGGGCGGAGATGCTCGGCTGGCGCACCAGCGTTTGCAGGTCCCGTACGTACTCATCCGCGTGCGCGTCAATATACGCGTATATGTCTTGCATGGCGTTACCTCACCGTTCTAGTAGCCTGCTCCGGGCTGCGACAACTCCCAGGCGTTCAGACGCTGGCCCGTTACGCCGGACGCATCCTGTCTAGCCAAAAAGACGAAAGCCGGTGTCAGCAGGATCGGATCGATCCATTTCTGCTTGAGTTCGTCCGAGTAGTTGCGCGCGGACATGGGCGTTTTCATGTACATGCCGGGCGTGATGGTATTGACCGCGATGTTATGTGGCTGGCCCTCCATCGCCATGCATTTCATGAAGCCTTCCAACCCGTGTTTTGACGTGCAGTAGACGCTCTCGTCCATGAAACCCTTGATGCCCGACATAGATGACACATAGACGATGCTGCCGCGCCCGGCGTCGGCCATCAGCGACCAGACCGCCTGCGTGAGCAGGAATGCCGCCTGGACGCCCACATTCAACTCGCGCTGCCAGTCCGCCAACGTGATTTCAAGCAAGGGGCGGTTGATGAGCAGCGCGGCGTTGTGCACCAGGACGCGCGGCGTGCCGTAGTGATCGAGCGCCTGCCCGACTGCGCGCCGCGTGTCGTTTCCGTCGGACAGATCGACCGCGATCGGCAGGCAGTCGCCGCCCGCGTGTGACAGTTCGGTAGCGACTTGGTTCAGCGCTTCCTGCTTGACGTCCATCAACGCGACACGCATCCCCGCTTGCACATACGCTTTGGCGATGGCATACCCCAATCCCTGGGCTGCCCCGGTGACAATTCCAAACGCGCCGGTCAAATCTTCCATGGCTATAGCAGCTTTCTCACAAATGCCTGAAAACGCTCAAGACCTTCTTCGAATTCCGGCGAGCCCTTGGTCAGCGCACCGCGAATGAAGCCTTCGCCCGCGCCGCCGCCGATGGTGCCCGGCTGGAAGACCAGCCGCGCTTCCTCGCGCGCCCGGTTGACGAATTCCGCGCTGGTCAGACCGGTGGGGCGAATGTCGATGAAGACGTAGTACGCGCCCTGCGGTTTGCTGTACGGCAGGGGGATTTGATCCAGGACCTCCATCCACGCGCGGCGGCGGCGGTCGTATTCGGCCAGAATATCCGCGAACCAGTCGCGCGGCTGGCTGATGGCGGCCAATCCCCCGTGCTGGGCGACGGTGTTGGCGCAGATCATCATGGCGTGGTGGAAGGGCAGCATCGCTTCGATGAACGACGCGGGAGCCGCGATATAGCCCAGGCGCAGACCGGTCATGCCGAAGCTTTTCGAGAAGCTGTTGATCGTGATCGTGCGCTCGCGCATGCCGGGTAGTGTCGCCAGGCTGATATGGCGGTGCCCGTCGAATACGTAGTATTCGTAGATTTCGTCCGACACGACCATCAGATCGCGCTGCTGCGCCAGTGCCGCGATGTCGCCCAGGGTCGACGCGGGCAGCACGGTGCCGGTGGGGTTGTTGGGCGTCACGATGACTAGCGCCTTAGTGCGCGGCGTAATCGCCGCTTCCAGATCGGCCACGTCGATCGTGAAGTTCGATTCCGGTGTGGTGGCGACCGGGATCAGCGTCCCGCCCAGAATGTTGGCGTCGCGTGTGTATTCGTCGTAGTGCGGGGAGGGGGTTAGCGCGTTGTCGCCGGGATCGAGCAGCGTCATCAGCGTGACCATCAGCGCTTCCTGCGCCCCGGACGTGACGATGATCTCGGAGTCGGGATCGACGGTGAGGCCGTTATCGCGCGCCAGTTTTTCGGCAATCGCCGCGCGCAGGGGCGGGATGCCGGTCCAGGCCGTGTACTGGACTTGCTGCGCGCTAATGGCGTCGCGCATGGCGTCAAAGACGTTGGATGGGGGCACAAAGTCGGGCGTGCCGCTGCCGAGATTGATCAGGCCCGGAATCGGGACCGACGTTTGCCTGCCCAGCGAGCCGCGTACGCGCTGCGCGCGTGCAGAAAGATATTTGTCGATGGTCATTCTTTTGGCGTGTCCTGTCTATTCGACCTGATCCAATGCAACCCAGCGGCGTTCACGTGAGGATTGGCGGACGGCGTCCATCGCCTGCTGGCACTTCAGCCCGTCGGCGAAGGTCGCCCCCCAGGCGGGCTGTCGGCCTTCGCGGATGGCGGCGGCGGCCTCGTGAATCAACCCCACAAACGATACGTTCCATATGCCTTTGCCGATGCCCGGTAAGCTCGCATTGGGATCGGGTTCGCTCATGTCCTGGAACTGCTCCCCCGCGCGCGCGACCAGTAGTTTTTCGTCGGCGTCAGCCAGCATGATCGTGCCCTCGCTGCCGAAAATCTGGACGTGGTTACCCGTGCTGTGACGGGCCGCCCCGCTCAAAAAGACGGACGCGAGCGCGCCGTTCTGCATCTCCGCCAGAAAGCTGACCTGGTCGTCGGCGGTGGCGGTCCAGGGCTGGCCGGTAGTCTTGTCGACGCGATCCGGCACCATCGTCGCCAACTGTCCGTTGATCGCGCCCAGATCGCCCAGCCAGAAGCGCAGCAGGTCGATCTGGTGCGACCCATTCGCGCCCAGTCGTCCGCCACCCATGTCCGCCAGTGACCACCAATCACCCGCCGGGCGCGAGGCAGGATCGCCCCACGTGGCGGAGATATTGACGATGTTGACGTGCCGCACGGACCCGATCGCGCCGTCCGCGATTAACTGTTTGATCTTGCGGCGGTTGGGGTTGAAGCGCAGTTCGTGCCCGATCATGTGGACGCGGCCCAGCGCCTCCGCTTTTTCGAGCATGGCCCAGGCTTCGGCGCGATCCATCGCCATCGGCTTCTCGCAGATGACGTGCGCGCCGGCTTCCAGCGCGGCCAGCGCCATCGGCGCGTGGTAGATCGTCGGCGTGGCGATGCCGATCAGATCGACCGCGTGGTTGTCGAACATGGCGTGCCAGTCGTCGTAGGCGTGCGGGATGCCGAACGCCTGCGCGACGCTCTGCGCGCTGCTCATCCGCGCGCTGGAGATAGCGACGACTTCCACATCGGGCACCGTGGCCAGGGCGGGCAGGTAGGCGGCGCGGGCGAAACTCGCGCCGATAATGGCAGCTCGGATGGTCATGGTTGGCTCCTCTATCAGATCAATCCGCGCTCTTTGAGGGCGTCGCCGACGGCTTCCAGATTGCGAAGTTCAGCCTCCGAATAGTTGCGCGAAATCAGCACGCCCGCCGCCCCACCGTCGAACCCGGCATGCACCCCTTCTTTGATTTCCTGCGGCGTGATCGCCTTGCTTTCGCCGTGGTGACCGACGCCTGCGCCGATCCCAGGATAGACTTTACACTGTCCGCCGGTGGCCTCGAGCAGGTTTTCGGTCCAGCCCTTGACATACTCGGGCTTGAAGCCAGCCATGGCGCCTTCGGTGCGCGGCGCGATGAAATCTTCCAGGCCCAGCACGTTCGCGAGCGCGTTGTACGCACCGTCCGGCGTGGCATCGGCCAGCACGCCTTTTTGCCAGGATTCCGCGAATCCGGCGAAGCGCGCCCCGGCGGGTGTGTGGTACAGGACCGGTTTGAGCCAGTCGGCATATTCGGCGAAGTCGGCGGCGTCGTACTGGGCTTTCAGGTAGGGGTTATAGGTGTTGATGACCTGCCACACGCCCAGCCCGACTTCGTTGGCCGGATCGAAGAACTTGATCAGCCCGGCGATCTCGTGGTAGAAGTCCTGGTGCGCGTCCAACCACATTTTCTCCCACATCAAGACTTCGGGGTGGTGCAGCAGGTGGCGCAGCAGCGTCACGAAGACGCCATCGCGTGGACGCTCGCCCGCCCGGATTCCACGCAGGTACCGGTCGATTTCGCGGTAGCCTTCGATGGCGCGCTGCACGTCAATACCCCGTGCCCGCGCCTCGGCCTTGAAATACTCGTCGAAGCCGGTCGAGCTGTCAGCGCGGAAGATGTCCATCAGCGGACTTTGGCGCTCGACGCCCCACAGCATGCCGCGTAGCTCGTGATTCTGGAACCAGTCCTCGATCACCGAACGCCACCAGGTGCGGTATTGCGGATTGAGCAGCGAGGGCCGGGTGGCCACTTTGCCCCAGTGATCCCGATCCAGGAAGTGTGGGAAGCCGGGCTGCCACAACGAGCGAATGGCCGAGCTGGACGTTTCGCAATAGTAGGTGTAAACGTTCATGCCACGGGCGCGCGCGGCCGGGATGACGTCGGCCAGCGTGTCGAACCCGGCCACCAGCGGATCGGGTGCCGCGAACTTCTTATGAAACGTGGCTTCGTAATAATCGGGATTGGGGCGGTAGAACGCGCCGCCTTGCAGGTTATCGGGTTCCTGAACCCCGTGATCGGGGAAGCCATTCGTCGCGCGACCAGCGTTACCGATGCTCCACGACAGCGCTGAAATCAACAGCGCGTTGACTCCAGCTTTTTCCTGCAACAGGTCTAGTACGGGTTCGACGCCTTCGTCCACAAAACTGATGGCGCCAATTTGAATGCCTACAAACGTGTTCGTCATGGTATCTCATTTCCGTAGAAAGACTAAACGGTGCCGCGCAGACGCGGATCCAGGAAGTCGCGCAGCCAATCACCCAGAATATTGAGGGATAGCACCGTTAGCATGATGGCGACGCCTGGAAAGACCGCCAGCCACCAGCGATTTGCCAGCAGTTGGTCGCGGCTCTCGGCCAGCATCGCGCCCCAGGTGGGCACGGTCGGCGGGACGCCCAGCCCCAGGAAGGACAGCGACGCTTCGGCCAGAATGACGCTGGCGACATTGAACGATGCGATGACGATCAAGGGTGCCAGGATATTGGGCAGCACCGCCTGGAACATGATGCGTCATGTCGCTGGCCCCGATGCTGCGCGCCGCTTCGATGTACTCTTTTTCGCGCTCGGAGATGGTCTCGCCGCGCGCGATGCGGGCGTAAGTCACCCACTGCCCAAAGCCCAGCACCAGCACCAGATTGAGTACCCCGGCTCCCAGGACGACCAGCACCATGATCGCCAGCAAGATGAAGGGAAAGGCCAGCTGAATATCCGCCAGGCGCATGATGATGTCGTCAATCCGGCCCCCGAAATAGCCTGCCATCAACCCCAGGAACGTGCCGAGCGTGCCCCCGATGGCGACCGCTACGAATCCGACCGACAACGAGATCCGCGCCCCGTAGATCAGCCGCGACAGCACATCGCGCCCCAGGGCATCCGTGCCGAAAATATACTCCATCTCCCCCTGACTATTGCGTTCAAATGGTGGTTTCAGCCGCGCCACCAACGTCAAGCGGTTGGGGTCTTTCGGGGCCACCTGCGGGCCGAAAATCGCAAAGAATGTCACCATCCCCAGCACCAGCAGCGCCAGAATCGGCCAGCGCGCCCGGATCAGGCTGATCCTGGCCCGCCGCCAGGCCGAGACTTCGGGTTTCGGAACCTGAAGCGAGATCACCTGAGGTAGTCGCGTTCTCTCCGGGGGAGGAAAGAGGGGTTTCTTTAGCCATAGGTAAAGTCCATTGGTTAACTCAAGCGAACGCGCGGATCAAGGCGCGCATACAACAAATCAACGACCAAGTTCAGTCCAACGAACATGAAAGGAGAAGATCACGACCGTCGCCTGGACCACCGGAATATCACGCTGGTTGATCGAGTTGAACGCCAGCCGTCCGACTCCGGGCCATGAAAATACGGTCTCGACTACGACCACGCCGCTGAGCAAGAACCCGAATTCCAGCCCAAGGATCGTGATGAACGGAATCAGCGCGTTGCGAAAAGCATGCCTGATGATCACGTTCCGCTCGCGCAGTCCTTTGGCGCGCGCCGTGCGGACGTAATCCAGGGCCAGGATTTCCAGCATCGAGGACCGGATCAGTCGCGCGTTGCGCGACAGCGAAAACATGCCGATCGTAATGCCGGGAAGAATCAGGTGCTTGAGCGCGCCGGGAATGTTATGGTAAAACGTGCTGAAATCGCCCTTCAGCAGGGGATCGATCAGCGGCACATGCCCGGATATGGGCAGCAGCTTCAGGTTGAGGCCGACATACAACATCAACATGATGCCTAACCAGAAACTGGGCATGGACTGCCCGAAGATGGCGAACATCATGATCCCGCCGTCGTAGGCGGTACCCCGTTTCGTGGCGGCGAACAAGTCCGATCGGGATGGACAGCAGCGTAGCGATAATCATCGAGAACAGAGTGCAGTTCGATCGTCGCGGGCAGGCGGTCTTTGATCAGGTCCAGGGCAGGCGTTTTGGTCACCAGCGATTTGCCAAAATCCCCGTGGCCCATCCTAACCAGAAAATCAATGTACTGCTCGTACAACGGGCGATCGAAGCCGAGTTTATGCCGCGTATTTTGGATTTCCTCATTACTGGCCCGCTCGTTGACATACAGCAGAGTCGGATCACCCGCCAGGTGTAACGAAAAAAAGGAGAACAGCGTCACACCGAAAATGACGATGAGGGACTGAAAAAATCGGCGTATGAGGTAAGCGCTCATGAGTCTTTTCTCTTCGGGTCACCCAGAACATATCATGAGAACGGGGCATGCGCGTACGCGCATGCCCCAGCGATGGCCGTAAGCCAGCAGGTTATTTCAGGGTGGCACTGAGCGTGATCACGCGTTCGTCACGCAGCGGCTGCCAGTCCAGACGATTGCTGACGCCGTAGAAGTCCGGCTGCATGTAGAGCATGAGCCACGGCGGATCGTTGTAGAAGACCTCGAGCATTTCCAGGACGACCTGGCGTTCCTGCTCTGGGTCACGGATATCGGCCAGGCTGCGCCACCGATCGAACCATTCCGGATTGGACCAGAAGCCATAGTTCGGGTTCGAGGTTTCGCTGGCGAAGTCCGCCATTTCGTACAGCGCATTCCAGTTACCGCCGCCCGAGCCGACGAAGTACATTTCACCGGCTTCCTGAGAGGTCAGCAGCGGGATGAATTCCGCGCGGAAGTCCATCAGATCGCAGTTGGTCTTGACGCCGATGTCGTCCAGGTACTGGCAGATCGACAGCACGACGTTGACATCGTTCAAGTAACGATCGCGCCCAGCCATCAGGTTGCATTCGAGGCGAGTGCCGTCAGATCCGCGCGGGTATCCGGCAGCGTCCAACAGTTCTTCGGCCTTGGCGGGATCGTACGGGTAGGGCGTGAGACTTGGATCATCATAAGGCGAGTTGACCGGACCGGTTGCGCGCGTGCAGGGTGTGCCCAACAGCGCATCGCAGATGGTCGGGACATCGACCGCGTATTGCAGCGCGACACGGACATCGGTCTGCTTGATGGCGGCCGCGCATTCGGTCTGGAAGTTGTCGGTCAGGTTGAAGCCGACGAAGATACGGCGCAACCCTTCCACGGGTATCGACTGTGGCCGTGTCGGAGCTGTTGACCACGGAAATCTGATCGGGGTTGACGTTGGTGATGATGTCGACATTACCGGCGATGAGCTCAGCCGTACGGGTCGAAGCTTCGGGAATGACGCGCCAAACGATGCGGTCGAAGTAAGGATCGCGCAGCTTGAAATCAGTCCACTTTTCCATCAACAGGTAATCGTCTTTGACCCATTCCACGAACTTGTAGGGGCCGGAGCCGATCGGATGGCTCGCCGCCTCTTCCAGGCTCATCTTCTGCGTACGAATCCTTGCAGTGGATGTGGACTTCGGCGATCAGGCCCAACGCGATGGACTGATAGCGCTCCATGATGATGGTGGCTTCCAGCTCGCTGTCAACGCGTGCACCCTTGTATGCGATGGAAGCGAAGACGAAGCCGGGGGTGTTACCCGTGAACGCGTTGGCCGGGTCGGCGGCGCGTTCGAAGGTGTAAACCACGTCTTCAGCCGTCAGCGGCTCGCCATCCTGGCAGGTCAGACCTTCGTTGAGGGTGAACGTAATCTCGCTGCCATCCTCAGAGAACCGGTAGTCCTTCGCCAGATAGGGCACGATTTCGGCATTTTCGTTGACCTGATACAGGGTCGCGAACAAATGCGAGGCGACGTTGTCGTCCGGGCGAGACCCTACCTGAGGCGGATCGAGGCTCTGGACATCGGTCGTTTGGGCAATGACCAGGGTCTTCTCGTCCGGCCCGGGAGCCTGCGCGCTAACCGTAAGCGGAAGCGCTCCCAAAATCATCGCAGATGAGTACCAACAGTGTTGCCACGTAACGGAATTTAGACATCTTTATTGAAACCTCCCTGGCATTCTGGTCAGCTTCGGATAATGTGCATTCTATTTGTCGTATTGTATGTATGCCTGCACCTCCTCACAGCCCTATTGAGGGCCCGTCGCACGCAGGATGTCCTGCAAAAACACACCCTCGATTGTCACGGCTTGACACGATACATGCCTCAAGCATTGCCAGTGACCTGAGATGGTCGCTGCCGCTGCATTGGAGCGGCTTGGCGTCCATGATAGTATCGAGAAAAGCGTCGAGTAATCCGACTGTTTCGGTGATCCAGGTTTCGTGCGGCGGCAGCTCACTCGGAGTCAGCGTGGGCGTGTCGCGCCGGGCGTAGAAAAGGTCGCCAAACTGGTCGCGTTGGCTCACGATGCCTGCCGTGCACTCGGTGCGCCATTCAAAGTGCGGCGTATTCCAGTTGCCCTGCCATGTGCCCTGGTAGTTGACGACCATGCCCCCATCAAACGTGAAGATCGCGGCGACGTTGGCGTCGTGATCGTACATGCTCCACGACGGATTCCAGGTCTGGCACTGCACGCTGACCGGTTCCTGGCCGTATACGAAACGCAGCAGATCAAAGTGATGGATCGATTGTTCCCACAACATGGGGTGATCCATCGTCAAAGGATATTTGTTCAGGTCGGGACGGTGCCCGTCGCGGTAGCGCTCATAGGTGAACCGCGCGAATTCCGGCTGGCCGACCACGCGGTTGGCTAACAGGGTCTTGAGTTCACGCGTTACCGCCAGATAGCGGAAATTCAGGCCGACCATCAGCGGCACGTCGGCATTTTCCGCAATCGACACCAGGTACGCGGCCTCTTCGAGACTCAGCGCCAGCGGTTTTTCGATCAGCATCGGGATCTGCCGGCTGACTGCGGCCCGAATTTGGCTTTCGCGCCCGATGGGCGGATTGGCCAGGATGAGTGCGTCGACCCCGTCCAGAGCACTCGAGTGCCGCTTCGGCTGATGCGAACCCAGGCCGTTCGCCGAACTGCGCCACGGCGCGCGCCAGTGCGTCCGGATTTGGATCGGCGTAGGCCGCGATCGTCGCAGCGCGAGGAGCGCGTGAGCACCTCCGCCCAATAGCGACCCCGCACACCCAACCCGGCCAGAACCACGCGCAAAGGCATCATTGAACCTGTTCCATGCTGGACTGCCAGCTAATCACTTGCCTGAGGCCCCGGTCGAAGGGCGTCCACCGGGCAAAGCCCGTTTCCTGCCGCAGCCGGGCGCTGTTCAGATAGCCGCGCCGCGTCAAGGGTGGGGCGTAAGGATCGTGCCCTTCGTGCACCTGCACGCTAACTTGAGGCACTATCGCGCGAATACTCTCCGCAATGTCGGTCGGGGCCAAAACCTGCCCGGACCCGACATGGTAGAGGTGGTGCCTCAAGAGCGGTTGATCCAGCAGCGCCAGCAGCGCTAATCCAATGTCGGGCGCGAAGGTCCAATCGCGCGCCGGATCATCCTGATAGACTTCGAGCTGGCCCGTGCTCAGTGCCGCGCGGACCATGCTGTGCACCAGGCTGGTGCGCGGACGCGTCGAACGCGATCGCTCGTGCGGGCCGTAGACGCTGCTCAAACGCACCGCGATCACATCCCGCCCGAACTCGCTGCGCAGCGTATCGATCAGGCTTTCGAGTGCGCATTTGGCCGCCGCATAGACGCCCAGCGGTGACGGGGCGGTTGTTTCGTCCACTGGGCCGGGGGGCGATTCGCGAAATACGGCGCTGGAACTCAAGACAATCACGCGCCGGACGTGGTGTTCGGAGGCCCATTCCAACAAGTCGAGCGCGGGCTCAAGGTTGGCTCTGAAATTGGACTCGGGCGACTGCGCGTTTTCCTCCGGCGACGCGGTGACGGCGGCGCCGTGAATAATGGCCTCGACGTCGACCAACGCGTCGGGCTGGACAGGACTTTCGATCATCTCGATCTGGCCGGGCCAGCCGCTTTCCCATGTCTGCCGCAAGTCGCCGTCAAACGCGCTGTCCAGCGCGACGACCTGACAGCCCGATTCCAACAGCACCTGGACGACGTTGCTGCACACAAAACCACCAGCACCGGTGACGAGAACGCGTTGAGGTCTCATGGGCTGCCTATAGTTCGATCGTCATCCCAACCTTCAGCGACGAGCTCGCCAGTCGCGGCGATATGCTGTTGGATCAGGCTTACCGCTTTGGCTTCGTCCCATTCGGCGATGGCTTCAATGATCGGAAGATGGTTGTACGCGATCTGCTTGAGATCCGTATTGCGCTCATTCAGCAGTCCCATGACCTGCCGGACCCGCAGCGCGACGGCTCCCCACGTAGAGAGCAGGAGTTGGTGGCGGCTCAGCTCGATCAACGCATCGTGAAACGCGCGATCAAGGTTGTTGACTTGTTTGAGGTTACCCTGGTTGGCCTGCTCTAGCATCTCCTCGTAGAACTGCCGCAGCGTCTGCACATCCTCCGGATTATGCAGGGCGACGATACGCGAGACGGCAAACCCTTCGAGCACGCTGCGCAGGCCGTACAACTCCTCGATATCGGAGCGGGTGAGGGCGCGCACGGTCGTGCCGTGGTAGGGGATCGTCTCCAGCAGACCTTCACTGTTCAAGATTTGGAGTGCTTCGCGTACCGGCGCGCGGCTGATGCCAAGCTGCGCCGCGATCTCGTTTTCGATAATCGGCTGTCCGGGCTTGAGTTCACCTTGCACGATCGCGTCCCGCAGAGCGTCTAGCACCTGTTCGCGCAACGGTTTGTTGGTGATGTGGATGAGAGATGAGCTCACTGGGGACATTCGCTTGACAACCTCAGGCTCGCCTATCTATAATTGTCACCAGTCGATTGTCGACAGTCGACTGTAAAGTGGTTTGATTATAGAAAGTGTCGACATTTGTGTCAAGCGCGTGGCCTCATCACAAGGCCCCTGATGGACGGTCAAGATCGTCAATTTGCACAAATGGAGCGATGATCCGGATGACCTTAGAGACGAACGAAACACATCTAGTCGCGATCGCGGTCACGGGCGACGTCAGCCAGCCCGGTCTGCGCTACCCGGGATACACCGCGGACGCCAACGGCATCGGGCGCATTTTGCCCGGCATGGCGGGCGTGGTCTACAACGCGCGGGTGGGCGATCCCGCGTTCGGGTGGGCGGGTGATCATGTCGAGCCCGGCGTTTCCATCGCCAACGCCGATCAAGACGCCGACTTTGCCATGCACTACCTGACGTGCATCGGCAACCGGGCTATCGTGATGAGCGGGTTGGCCAAAGGTGCGGAGGGCATTGTCACCGGCGAGCATGCCCGCTTGCTGATCGATTTTGCGCCGGAGGTCAACGAACTGCTGTGCGTCGGCGATGCAGTTCAGATCATCGCCTGCGGACGCGGTTTGGCCTTCACCGGTTACCCCCACATCGAGCTGAAAAAATGCAGCCCGGCGCTGATCAACGCCATGCCGATCGAGGCTGTCGACGACAAGACGCTGCGCGTGCCGGTCCGTATGGTGCTGCCACCGCGCATCATGGGCTCGGGCGCGGAACTGAATTCCGAATTCGTCGATCAGGACCTGATGTCGGGCGACCGCGCCCTGATGGCCGAACTGGGCATCGACCAGATGCGGCTGGGCGATCTGGTCGTGATTCCTGACGCCGATCACCGCTACGGGCGCGGCTTCCGGCGCGGCGCGGTGTCGATCGCGCTGTGCATTCACGGCGATTCGATCATGACGGGGCATGGGCCGGGCATCCTCACGCTGATGACCTGCCCGGAACCTTATATTCAGTGGGTCATCGATCCGCAGGCGAATATCGCCAATTACCTCAACATCCGGGAGGTGTTATGAGCGTCAGAACGAATGCTGACCGCCTGGTATGTGTGTCTGTGATGGGGCAGATCGCCTCGCCCGGCTTCCCTGGCCTGCCCGCGGAGCCGTACCGTCTCGACGCCGATGGGCGTCCGTTTCTGCTGCCTACCTACGGGGGCATCGTCTACAACGTGTCAGTGGGCGATTCCGCGTATGGCTGGCTGGCGGATTGCATCCATCCTGGCGTGAGCATCGCGCTGAAGGATGATCGCGGCAACCGGGGTCTGAATATCCTGGCGTGTGTGGGCAATCTCGCCGTGGTGATGTCGGGCGGCGCGCAAGGCGCACGCGGGATCGTGACTGGCAAGTCCGGGCGCTTCTCCGAGCACGTGATCATCCACTTTGAGAAAGCCGTGCGCGAGAAGATGGCGATCGGCGACAAGATCGTCGTGCGCGCTAAAGGTGTTGGTCTGGAGCTGCCCGATCACGCGAGCGTGAAGATCAAAAGCTGCGCGCCCGAGCTGCTCGAAAACCTGGAAGTGACCACGAACTCGGCGGGCCAATTGAGTGTGCCGGTCGTGGGTATGGTGCCGGCTCATCTGCTGGGAGCGGGGGCTGGTCTGACCAGCGAAGGCGGCTCGCTCCACATCCAGACTCAGGATCGCGCCGCGATCAAAGAGGCCGGGCTGGATACGCTGCGTCTGGGGGATGTGGTCGCGCTGACGGATTATGACAGCGGCTGGAACCACGGCTATCTACGCGGCGCGGTCGGAATCGGCGTGATCGGCCAGGGCGACAGCCCACGCGCGGGCTATGGCCCCGGTGTCACGCTGCTGATGACGTCGGTAGGCGGCGGAATTGATCCGGTCATCACGCCGGGTGTGAATCTCAAGGACATTTTTAGCTTCACGGACTGATGGGAGTCATTCATGACAGGGACTTATATCAAACACATGGCCTTTGCCGTCAAAGATGCGCGCGCCGCGCTGAAGACCTACCAGGATTTGTTGGGCGTGGGTCTGGATGCCAAAGTCGAAGATTACCCCAAATCGCGCAACCGGGTGGCGCTGTTCAACGTGGGCGACGTCGAATACCAGTTGTGCCAGTCGCTAGATGAGGGCGGGCGCTTCGACGCGTGGATCAAGGCGCGCGGCTATGAAGGGCTGCACCATATCTGCTATGCCGTGCCGGATATCGAGGCGGCGCTGGCGGAGGCTCAGGCCAAGGGAGCCACGCTCAAAGAATGCGCTGCGTGTAAGGTCAAGGGCGCCCACGTACATCCCGAAGGCTGGGTGGCCTTCCTGGATCAGGAAGCGGGCGGAATCGAGCTGGAGCTGATGCAGGTCTATACGCCCGAACAGCTCGAAAAATACCGCGTGGGAGGCATCTAGCGCTATGCCTATCACGCTGATCCGCGTTCCAGTCGACGCCCTGGAAGACTTTACCCTGCGTGCGTTTATGGCGATGGGCGTGTCGGAATCCGAGGCCCGGCGCTGCACGCGCGGCCTGATCGAAAGTGAGCTGCACTGCCTGCCCGGGCAAGGCCAGGGCGTCCGCCGCCTGCCCGTCTACCACGAGCGCATCAAGAACGGCTGGATCATCCCCGGCGCACAGTTCGAGATCGTCAAAGAGAGTCCTGCGCTGGCGCTGGTCGACGGGCATAACGGCCTGGGATCGGTGATGGCCCAACAGGCCATGGAACTGGCTATCCGGAAGGCCAAGATCAGCGGCGTGGGGACGGTTGTCGTGCGCAACAGCACGCACTTCGGATCGTCGGCGGTCCCGGCGCGCATCGCGCTCGAACACGACTGTATCGGCATCGCTATGACCAACGCCGGGCCGGAAATGGCTCCCTGGGGCGGACGGACCGGCGTCACCGGCACCAATCCCTGGGGCATTGCCGCGCCAACGGGGGGCGACTTCCCGATCGTGCTGGACATCGCGTTGACGACGGCGGGCAAAGGCATGATGCGCTGGTATGAGCGCGAAGGCAAACGGATGCCGCTCGATTGGGCGCTGACGCCAGACGGCTATGAGACGGACGATCCGGCGGCGGCCATGGCGGGCGCGCTGTTGGGCATTGGTCAACACAAAGGCTACGGACTCGCCATGCTGACCGATGTGCTGACCGGTGTCGTTGTCCGGCGGCGGCTTTGGGCTGACTCCTTATGCGAATCCCGCCAGGCAGGATGTCGCGCATACGATGATCGCGCTCGATATCGCCTGGTTCATGCCTGTGGACGACTTCAAAGCGCGCATGGACGAGTTTGTCCACATGTGCAAATCCGCCGAACTGCGCCCGGGTTTCGACGAAATCCTGGTGCCGGGCGAGATCGATTACCGCCGCGAGATGGGCTATCGCCGTGATGGGGCCAAACTGGACTGCGGTTATCTTCGATGAGTTGCATACTCTGGCGGCGACATTGGGCATTGACTTCCCCTTTGCGCGTGAGGTCGTCTGATCGATGAGCGGACCGCTGACCCTCTCTCGTCCATTGGCCGCGCGCGTGGCTGGCTTGCCGGACCCGCCCGAGGCCCGGCCCGGGCTGCCCGTGCCGCAGGCGGTCATTGACGCCGCTGTTGAGGCGCTGGCGGCAGGCAAAACGCATTACACCGACCGGCCCGGCATTCTGCCCCTGCGCGCCGGGATCACGGAGTACATCAAGCGGCGTTTCGCGAGTTGAGTACACGCCCGATGATGTGACGATCACCTGCGGGGCGACGGAAGCGCGCTTTGTGGCGATCAAACAGCTTGCTCCTGACGGTACGCAATTGGTGTGCCTTCCCCAATGCGATACCTGGCGGGGCGCGGCGCATCTGGCCGGGGTGGCGGTCGTGTCCGAAGCAGCAGATCCAGCGGCGGTCAGCCTGCTGGCTCTGACGCCCGAAGATGCGCCCGAAATCCGTGACCGGCTGCTGGCGCAAGCTGTCGAGCACGATTGGTGGGTGATCTGGGATGTGAGCGGCGGGGAGGGTGACACCTTCCATCCCGCTCAAAATGACGCGCTGCGCCCGCGTGTGGTTACGATTGGCAGTCTGTCGCGTCACATGCCCGGCTGGCGCGTGGGCTGGATGGCGGGCTCAGAACGGGCGGGCAAGCTGCGCGCCTACAAGCAGAGCATGACGATCTGCTCGGCCAGCGTGTCGCAGTGGGCCGCTCTAGGATTGGCCGGTGACATATGACCCTGCATAATCCGAACATTCCCGACGAAATCCGCGCGGTGGCCCATGATGGGACGCAGTTACGGTATGCCCTGATGGAGATGGCGGCCACACTGCCAGACATCATCGCGCTGGGGCGCGGCGACCCCGATCTGCCCACGCCCGCCCATGTGATCACTGCGGCACAAGACGCCGTCCGCCGAGGTTTGACCGCACCCACGCCAGTGGCCGGAATGCCCGAACTACGCGCGGCTATCGCCGCTAAGCTGGCGCGCGAAAACGGATTACCCGTCTCGCTGGAGAACGTGATCGTCACGACCGGCGGCCAGGAAGGTCTGTTCCTGGTAATGCAAACTCTGATCGATCCCGGCGACGAAATTCTCGTCCCCGATCCGCGCTACACGTCCTATGACGACGCGATCAGCAGCGCGGGCGGCCAGATGGTCATGGTGCCGACCGATCACGAGGACGCCTTCAACCTGCGTCCCGAAGCCGTGGAGGCCGCCATCACGCCGAAGACCAAGGTGCTGCTGATCGTCACACCCAGCAATCCCACAGGCGGCATCGTCACGGAAGAACGCCTGCGCGGCATCGCCGAAATCGCCATTAAGCACAACCTGATCGTGATCTCCGACGAGATTTACGAGAAGTTCGTCTACGATGGCTGGCAGCATTTCAGCATTGGCTCGGTGCCGGGCATGGCGGAGCGCACCATCACCCTCAACGGCTTCTCGAAAGCCTATTCCATGACCGGGCTGCGCGTGGGGTATGCGGCTGCGCCGGTTAATGTCATTCAGGCGATGACCCGCGTCAAGGCGGTGACCACGGGCGCGGCGGCGACGATCTCGCAGCACGCTGCCCTGGCGGCGATCACCGGGCCCCACGAGCCGTTGGCAGAGGCGCAGCGTATTTACGCGGAGCGGCGGCGTGTAATGATGGAGGGTCTGGACGCCATGCGGCTGGATTACAGTGAGCCGCGCGGCGCATTTTTCCTGTGGACGAACAGCGCGTCCACGGGCATTCATGCTACCGAGCTGTCCTACCTGCTGCTGAAGGAAGGCCGCGTGCTGATCTTCCCGGGCACGGGCTTTGGTGACCAGTGGGGCGGCTATCTGCGAATCAGCCTGCTTCAATCCACCGACCTGATCCGTGAAGCACTTGTCCGTATGCAGTCTGTCGTCGAACGCTATCACTTCTCAACCTAGCGAGGTTCACTATGCCTGATCTCACTGTCGGTACAGCCACCGCCGCGCCGGGGACGCGCGCACGGGGTGTGATTCCGGTGACTAACTTGCCGGGCGGTCGCGCATTGGAAATTCCCTTGATCCTGCTCAACGGGTCGGAACCGGGTCCCGTGCATCTGGGTCGATGCCGTGATTCATGGCGACGAACCGGAGGGCACGCTGGCCTGCCACATGCTCGATCGCGAGCTTGATCCCGCCCAGATGCGCGGCAGCGCAGTGCTGGTGCCGGTGCTCAACGTCCCGGCCTTCGAGGCGGCCCAGCGCGGCAACCCGCTCGACACCTTCAGCTACGATCTCAACCGCATTTATCCCGGTCGCGCCGATGGCTATCTGACCGAACGACTGGCCCACGCTCACAGTGTCTGGCTGCGCGACGTGGCGACCTACGAAATCTCGATCCATTCGGGCGGCGCGCATTCGTACCTGTCCGAGACGATCTTCACCACGACGCATCCGGACGCGATCGAGCTGGCTAAGGCGATGGGCAAGGACTGGTCGCTCATCCTGAAGAATATCCGGCCTTCGGGCTCGCCCCCGGCGGTGATGTTCGAGGCCGGGAAACACGGCCTGACGGTGGAGCTGGGTGGGCGGCCTGCCACGTCGCCGCGTGACTTCACGCGCTGCGCGCGTACGCTGGCCGATGGGATTCTGAACGTGTTGCGCTACTACAAAGTAATCGACGGCGAGCCGACGAGCGCCGGGAAATGGCGCACGGGCTTCCAACATGCCCTGCTGGCGCCGGTCAGCGGCATGTTCGTGGCCGAGCCGTCGCTGGAGTTTCAGAAACCGATGAAGCAAGGCGATCTGTTAGGGACTATCTATGATGTGTACGGCGACACGCTGGCGGAGATTCGCACGCCGGTGGATGGACTGATCTTCGGCTTGCGCGCGCTGCCCAACGTCCAGACTGGCGACTGGTGCTGCTTCTATGCGGAGATCGAAGGCGAGCTGTGAGTGTGATTGAGCTGCTCCAGGAACTGGTGCGCATCCCGTCGCCCAATCCGCCCGGCGATACGCGCGCGATCGCCGCGTTCGTGGCAGAGCGCATGCGGGAGGTTGGGTGCGAGGTGCGCGTGGTCGCGCCGGACGCCAAACCGGAAGCCGCCAGCACGATCGCCACGCTGGGGCAGGGCGACCCGGTCATCATGCTGCACGCCCATATCGACACCGTCCCGATCGCGGAGAACGAGGCGCAGAAGTGGACGGTCGATCCCTACGCGGCCACGATCCGGGATGGCAAGCTGTATGGCAAAGGCAGCGTGGACGACAAAGCGCCGCTGGCCGCCATGATGCAGGCCGTGCGGCATGCCGCCGCTCATCACGACCGGCTGCAAGGGACGCTCGTGCTGGTAGCCGCCGCCGAAGAAGAGACAGGCGGGCGGCTGGGGACGCGTTGGCTGGCCGACGCGGGGCATCTGCCCATGTGTGACTTCATCATCGTGGGCGAGCAGACCTACAACCGGGTGGCGACAGCCCATAAGGGCGTGATGCGCGCCACCGTGCGCACGACCGGCCGCGCCGCGCATGCGACTAACCCGGCGCGCGGCATCAATGCGATCACGGCGATGGCGCGCGCTGTCCTGGCCCTGGATGCTTACCATAACGAACTCGCTGCTCGCGTGCATCCCATGGTGGGGGTGCCGACTTGCAACGTAGGCGTGATTCAGGGCGGCAGCACGGCCAACGCGGTGCCCGATAGCTGCGTGGTGCTTCTGGATCGGCGCATGATCCCGGGCGAAGATCCCGGCCGCCGTCCAGGCTGAGCTGACGCAGATCATCGCCGGGTTGGACGTCGGTCCAGCCGAAATCAGCATTGGCGATTTCCAGGTGTCGAACTGGTACAGCTCGACCATCGACTCGCCGCTGGCGCAGACTTTTTTGGGTTGCGTGCGTGACGAACTGGGGGCCGATCCCGGCCCGGTGGGCTATCTGCCCGGCAGCGATGCGAAGCACCTGACTGGCCTGACGCGCGGCGAGATGGTCATCTTCGGCCCGGGCAGCTACGAAGTCGCTCACGCGTTTGATGAGTACGTCACCATTGACGAACAACACGCAACGACGCGCATTCTGATCAATTTTCTAAACCAAATACTGCTCAAAATAGATAATGGATAAGTCCCGTGGAATTTGACACCCTAATCCAAAACGGCGATGTTGTCGTCGAGGGCGGAATCCGCGCCCATGACGTAGCGATCAGCCAGGGGCGCGTGGCGGCCCTGCTGGCGCGGGGGACCCCGGTGGAGGCGCGTGAGATCATCAACGCGGCGAACAAACTGGTGCTGCCCGGCGCGGTGGACATCCACTGGCACTGCCGCGCCCCCGCTTACCCGGAACGCGGCGATTTCGCTACCGAAACGCGTGCTGCCGCGGCGGGCGGCGTGACGACCGTGTTTGAGATGCCCATCTCCAAACCGTGCTGTGCTACGGGCGATATCTTCCGCATGCGCAAAGCATTGGGCGAGGCGAATGCCTATGTCAATTTCGGTCTGTACGCGGCCCCGGGCCTGCTGAGCCAGGATGAAATCGACGACATGGTGGCCGAGGGCGCGATCGGCTTCAAGATTTTCATGACCACGGCCCCGGCCGGTCGCTTTGACGAATTCGAAGGGCTGTGTCTGCCAGACGTGCCGGACCTGTACCAGGCGCTCAAACTGGTCGCCAAGACCGGGCTGGTATGTTCGATCCACGCGGAGAACGAGCCGCTCATCCAGTGGCACACCCAGCAGCTCAAAGACGCTAACCGCAACGACGTGGGTGCGCACAACCTGTCACGCCCGCCCCATGTCGAGGCGTTGGGCGGTGCGACCGTGCTCACATTGAACCAAAGTGCCGGGGCGAATCTGCACATCGCGCACGTGACGTCCAGGGCCGCGCTGGACATGGTCCGCCGGTTCCGGTGTCGCGGCGTGTCTTTCACTGCCGAGACGTGCCCGCAGTATCTGTTTTTCACCGAAGCTGATCTCGAGCGCGTCGGCCCGTATGCCAAGATCAACCCGCCGCTGCGCACGCCCGAAGATCAGGCCGCGTTGTGGGAAGGGCTGGCCGACGGCAGTCTGATGGCGGTCACCACCGATCATTCGCCGTTCACCGTCGCGGAGAAAGAACGCGCGCGGACCGATATCTGGCGCACACCGCCCGGCGCGCCCGGCGTGGAGGAGTTGGTGCTCGGCATGCTGGACGCGGCGCTCAAGGGCAGGTTGAGCGTCGAAGAAGCGGTTCATCTTATCAGCACCAACGGCGCGAAGCGCTTTGGCGTCTATCCGCGCAAGGGCGTGATCGCGGTCGGCGCTGACGCGGATTTGGTGGTCTTTGACCCGCACAGCACCACGACCATTCACCCGGATATGCTGTTCAGCCAGGCGAAAGAATGCGACAAGCTCTACGAAGGCATGACCTTCCAGGGCAAGATTCTGCGCACGATCGTGAACGGCGCGACGGTGTTCGCGGATGGCAAGATCACCGGCCAGCCGGGCTGGGGGAAATTCGTGCGGCCCGATCCAGATCGCGTTCAGCGGGAGTGGTGACGCATCATGGCGTATCCTATTGACTTTGGCGAATACTTTCGTTACGACGCGCTGACCGCCCACTTGCGGGGTTTAGCCGCCGCGTATCCTGATCTGGCTGTGCTGGAATTGATCGGCCAGACGTGGCGCGAGCGCGACATCTGGTGCATGACGCTCACCAATCGGGCCACCGGTCCGCACGACGAAAAACCGGCTTTCTATATTGATGCCAACATCCACGCCGAAGAGGTCACGACCTCGCATACGGCGCTGTATACCATCTGGTATCTGCTCGAAAACTACGGCACAGCGCCAGATGTGACGTGGCTGCTCGACCATCTCACCTTTTACATTATCCCGCGCGTTAACCCGGACGGTGCCGAGATCAGCCTGACGACCGGGCATCACTGGTGCGGCAACGGGCGCTACCTGCCCGGCGAGGAGCAGACGGCCGGGTTGTGCCAGCACGACATCAACGGTGATGGCCTGATCGTGCAGATGCGCATCGAAGACCCGGCGGGCGAGTGGAAAGTCTCCGAGGACGATCCGCGCCTGATGGTCCAGCGCGCCCCGGGCGAGGTCGGCGGGGGGCCGTATTACCGGCTTTACCGTGAAGGCGAGCTGCGCGGGGCGTGGGATGGCGTGACCATCGAGATTGAAAAACCGCGCGACGGCAACCTGAACCGCAACTATCCGGCAGGCTGGCGGCCTGAATTCCGGCAGTACGGCGCGGGCGAATACCCGCTGTCAGAGCCGGAAGCGCTGGCGACGGCACAGTTCATCCGCGATCACGCCGAATATCGCCGGGATGCAGTGTTATCACACGCATGGCGGTGTGCACCTGCGCCCATCGCTGGTCGAGCCGGACAGCGCGCTGCCGCGTTTCGATCTCGCGCTGTACAAGACAGTCGGCGCGATGGGCACCGAACTCACCGGGTATCCAGTCATTTCGGTCTACGAGGAATTCACGACCGACCCCGATCAGCCGCGTGTCGGATCGTTCATGCAGTGGTCCTACGATGAATTCGGCATTCTGACATTCTCGACCGAGTTGTGGAATCCGGAGCTGGCCGCGGGGATCGCCGAGCCAGCCAAATACCAGATCCGCGCGCGCTCGGTGGAGGATGAGATCGCGCTGCTGCGCTACAACGATGAGCATCTAGGCGGGCGCGGGTTTGTCGACTGGACGCCCTTCGATCACCCGCAGTTCGGTCGGGTCGAGATCGGCGGCTGGACCCACATGTACACCTTCCGCAATCCGCCCCCACGCTCAATGGCAAGCAGCGAAGTCGCGCGAAACTTCCTGCACGATACCATTCACACGAACTGCCTGTTCACGCTCAAGCATGCCGCCTGCGCGCCGTTGCTGCGCGTTGAACGGCTAGAGGTCGAAGCGCTGGGCAGCGATCTGTACAAAATCTCGGCTGTGGTCGCCAACCACGGCTTTCTGCCCACGTATCTCACCCAGCGCGCCCTGGAACATCATGCCGCGGGGCCGGTCCGCGTGACGCTGGACTCCGATGACGCCGTTGAGGTGATCATGGGGCAGGCGACCCAGGAAATCGGCCATCTGGCCGGGCGCGATGAGCGCACAGCGCTGTGGTCGCCCTGGATGCGCGAATGGCACCAGACGCGCCAGCCGGTGGAATGGCTGGTACGCGGTCCATCCGGCGGGCGGATCACGCGTCACGGCGCGGGCCGAACGGGCCGGGCTGGATCGCCAGCAGGTGACACTATGATGCCGCTGGGCGTAGAGTTCTACCGGCGGAAGGTGGCGCAGATCCAGGCGCGGCTGGAAGGCGAGCGGCTTGACGGGCTGCTGCTGCTGGACACGGCCAATGTCGTCTACGCGTCGGGCTTTGTGCACAGCCCGTCGGAGCGCCCGCTCGGCCTGTATATTCCGGCTGCCGGACAACCTGCCTTGCTTATCCCACTGCTCGAACAAGAAAATGCCGCAGAAACCTGGATCGGCGACATCCGCACCTATTTCGAATATCCCGGCGAGGAGCATCCCATCGTGTGGATGCTGCGCGAGTGCGGCGCGGCGCGGATCGGCGTGGATCAGATTTCCCCGGCGCTCTGGCAGCAGATCGGCCAGGGAGTCACAATCACGCCGCTGGTGGAGCGCATGCGCTGGGTCAAAGAGCCGGAAGAGATCGCCCTGATCGAACAGGCGGCCACTTACGCCGATTACTGCCTGGAGGTCGTGCGCGATCAAGCCGCCGCGATCATCCGCGAGGGCGGCACGGAGCTGGATATCCTCAACGTGTGCCTGTCCGCAACCCTGGAGAAGATGCAGCGCGAAGTGGGTCCGCAGTTCGGCAGGCGCGGCCTCAAGGTGACGGGCACGGTCCACAGCGGACCGCGCGCGGCCCTGCCGCACGGCGAGCCGATCGATCGCCAACCGCAGCCCGGCGAGCCTCTGATCGCCGGAATCGGGGCCATGATCGGCGGTTACCATGCCGAAAGCGGCGCGACGTTCATCGTCGATCACCCTGTCGGGGACCAGATGCACTGTTTACAGGCGGCGGCGGACTGTGATGCGGCGGCGGTCGCAGCGCTCCGACCGGGCGCGACCTGTGCCGAAGTCAACCAGGCCGCGCTGGATGTGCTGCGCGCGGCTGGTCTGGCGGACGCGATCCGCCACCGCATCGGACACGGCATGGGCTTGCAGGGCCACGAAGGTCCGTGGCTCGCGCCGGGCGATCGCACGCCGTTGGTCCCCAATATGGTATTTTCCAGCGAGCCGGGCATCTACCGGCCCGGTGTCGATGGCTACCGCACCATCAACACCCTGATTGTGACCGAAAGCGCGGCGCGTGTGCCGAGCCGGTTCCTGGCGCAGCACCCGCCCGAACGACGGATTTTGGATTAGCCCCTCCCTCATCGGTGCTTGGACGCACCTTCAGAAAGGACGGAGACCATGCCCGAGCCACCAGCATGGCGCTATCAAAAAATCATCAAGCCCATTTTCGACATCCCCGCACCGCACCGCGTGCTCAAGGGCGGACGCGTGCTGACCTGTGTGGGCGACGAGGTCATCGAAAACGGATTTGTTGAAATCGAAAGCGGCAAGATTAAGGCGGTGGGGCCGGTGGATCAGCTCGGCGCGACGGACGCCGAAGTGATCGACTGCACCGGCCAGACGATCATGCCCGGGTTGATGAATTCACACGCGCATCTGGCCTGGGACGGCGTGCACGATCTGGCGCGGCAGTCGATGGACGATCCGCCCGAGATCAGCGCCTACAAAGCCGCCGCCAATATGCTCAAGAGTTTGCGCGCGGGGGTGACGCTGGTCCGCGACCTGGGCATGAACAAAGCCAACATCTACACCAAGCAGGCGGTCGAACAGGGCATCTTCCCCGGCCCGCGCCTGTTGATCACAGGGGAAGCGATCATCCAGACGGGCGGGCACACCTATTGGTGCTGCCGCGAAGCGAGCGGCGCGGACGAGATGCGGCGCGCGGTGCGCGAGCAAGTGCGCGGCGGCGCAGACCTGATCAAGATTATGGGCTGCCACGACACGCTCGAATTCACGGATGAGGAACTGGCCGCCGTGATCGACGAGGCGCACCGCAACGGCCTGCCCATCACCGCCCACGCGACCTATAACGACTGCATCTCCCGCATGGCGCGCTTTGGCATCGACGTGATCGAGCACGGCGGTTCGATGACCGGCGAAACGATTCAACTGTTGCTCGATAAGAAGATTCCGATTGTGACCACCTTCGCCCCGATGGTAATGCAGTCCCAGCCGGAGATCGCCCGCCAATACAACATTCCCGAATGGAAGATCGCCGAGCGCCAGAAAGCGGTCAGCAGCCCCGCCCGCTACGACGGGCTGATCAATGCAGCCAAAGCCGGTGTGCCGATTGCCTTTGGCACCGACGCGGGCAGTCCCGTTGTCGGGCACGATGTCGTCGCGCCGGAGCTGGCTTTTATGGTGAAATTGGGCGTCAAGCGCGACAATTATGACGCTCTGCGCAGCGCGACGATCGTGGCGGCGCGGGTCAACCGGCTTGAGGCGAAACTCGGCTCGCTGGAGGTCGGCAAAGAGGCCGATCTGATCGTGATGAGCGGCAATCCGCTTGAAGACCTGGAAGCCCTGACTGCCATCGACATGACGTTCATTGCGGGCAAGAAGATGATCGGCGTTGGGGACTGACGGCGGGCGCAGCATTTTTGAAAGGATTTGGCATGAGCACAGATATTGCCGGAATCTTCAACATTCTGGCCACTCCGTTTGACGCGCAGCGACAGGTTGACGTGGCCAGCCTGCGCCACCTGATCGCGTTCCAGTTGGACAGAGGCGCGCATGGCCTGACCATTTTGGGCGTGCTGGGCGAAGCTGCCAAGCTCACCGTGGACGAGCGCCAACTGGTCATGAAGACCGTGATGGAAACCGTCGACGGGCGCGTGCCGGTCGTGGTCGGCACCAGTCACCGCGACACGGCGACCTGCATTGCGCTGAGCCAGGCGGCTTTCGCCAGTGGGGCAGCCGGGGTGATGATCGCGCCGCCGCTGATGGAACAGCCCACCGATGAGGCCGTGATCGCCCTCTACAGCCGGATCGCCGAGTCGGTCGACCAGCCGATCGTCGTGCAGGATTTCCCGGTCGTCAACAACGTGATCATGTCGGCGGATCTGATTGCGACCCTGGCTGATCGCATTCCGAACATTCGCCATCTCAAGATGGAAGACCCGCCGCTGATGGAGAAGATCAGCGCTATCCTGGAGAGCACCGACAAACTCGCCATTTTCGGCGGGCTGGGCGGGATGTTCCTGCTGGAGGAACTCAAGCGCGGCGCGACGGGCACCATGACCGGCTTCGCTTTCACGGAGGTGTTGGTCGCCGTCTTCGATGCCTTTCGGGCTGGGCGACAGGCCGACGCCGAGCGTATCTTCGATCACTACCTGCCCTTGATCCGGTTCGAGAACCAGCCGAAGATCAACCTCAGTATTCGCAAGGAGCTGCTCTACCGGCGTGGCGCGATGGCGCACGCGGCTCTGCGCGAGCCATTCGTACCGATCGACGCGGGGACGCACGCCGAAATCAGTTGGATTCTCGCCCGCGTCGGGATCGATGATCCGACGCAGCCAATAGCATTTTAGGGGAATCATCATGGACTTAGGACTGAAGGGCAAAGTGGCGCTGGTCGCCGCGGCAGGACAGGGTCTGGGCTATGGCACGGCGCGCGCATTGGCGCGTGAAGGCGCGCATGTGTCGATGTGCAGCCACCAGGAAGACGAAATCAAGGCAGCGGCGGCGCAACTGCTAGACGAAACCGGGGTAACCGCGCTAGCCGCGGTCTGCGACGTGCGCGACCCGGCCGCAATTCAAGCCTGGGTCGACCGGGCGGTGGCCGAATGGGGTCGCATCGACGCGCTGTTTGTCAACGCGGGCGGGCCACCCGCCGGATTTTTCAAGGAATTGTCGGACAGCCAGTGGCAAGCCGCCTTTGAGCTGACGCTGCTGAGCAGCATACGGCTGATCCGGGCTGTGCTGCCGCACATGATCGAGGGCGGGGCGATTGTCGCCAGCACGTCCTCGTCGGTGCGCGAGCCGATTGAACGGCTGGGGCTGTCCAACGTCATGCGCGCGGGCGTCGCCGGGCTGGTCAAGACCCTGGCCGACGAGCTGGCCGCGGACGGCATCCGGGTGAATACCCTCATGCCGGGGCGGATCGACACCGCCCGTATTGGCCAACTGGATCAGGCCGCGGCGACCAAGCGGGGAATCAGTGTCGAGGAAGTGCGTGCGCAGAGCATCGCTACGATTCCGATGGGCCGTTTGGGCACCATCGACGAGTACGGCACAGCGGCGGCATTCTTGCTATCACCGGCGGCGAGTTACATCACCGGGGCTGCGCTGCGCGTCGATGGCGGCAAGATGCGGTCGGTGTAGGGGGAGATCATGCGGATCACGGATATGAACTGGATGCAGGTCGAAGCTTACCTGCAAAAGGACGATCGCTGCGTGCTGCCGTTGGGCAGCACCGAACAGCACGCGTATCTGAGCTTGAGCGTGGACAGCCTATCTTGGCCGAGCGGGTGGCCTTAGACGCCGCGGAACCGCTGGGTATACCGGTATTTCCGGTCGTGCACTATGGCCTGACGCCCTATTTTCGCTCCTATCCTGGCTCGATCTCGCTGCGCCAGGAGACCTACGTGCATTTGGTGCGCGACATCCTTGATGGGCTGGCGGAGCACGGCTTCAAGCGCATCCTGATCGTGAATGGACACGGCGGCAACAGTCCGGCGCAGGCGTACTCCGCCGAGTGGATGGCTGACAACCCCGGCGCGGTGGTTAAGTTCTGCAACTGGTGGAACGCGCCGCGCACTTGGGCCAAAACATTGGAGTTCGATCCGCAGGCGTCGCACGCCTCATGGTCGGAGAATTTCCCGTGGGTGCGGCTGGCGGGAGTAGCGATGCCGTCCGAGCAAAAGCCCATGATCGATTTCGCCCTGATGCGGATTCTCGGCCCCAAGGAGTTACGCGCCTACCTGGGCGACGGCAATTTTGGCGGCTACTACCAACGCCCGGATGAGGAGATGCTGGCGATCTGGCAGGTGGCCGTCGAGGAGACGCGCGAGCTGCTGACCGGGGCCTGGGGGCGCACATGAAGCTGTTGATGTGGGGCGCGGGCGCGATGGGCGGCACCATCGGCGCGTACCTGGCGCGGGCCGGGCATGACGTCACGTTTGTGGACCGCGTCAAAGAGCACGTCGACGCCATCAATGCGAACGGGCTGCGCCTGACCGGTCCGGTTGATGAGTTCGTGGCACGATGCGCCCGCCTTCACGCCGGACGCGCTGACCGGCACGTTTCAGACGGTGCTGCTGTGCGTCAAGGCGCAGGACACGCTCGACGCCACGCGCGCCCTGGCACCCCATCTCGCGCAGGACGGGGTGGTCGTCTCGATCCAGAACGGGCTGAACGAGCGCGTGATCGCCGGAATCGTCGGGGCGGAGCGCACTATCGGCGCGTTCGTCAACTTCGGCGCGGATTACATCGAGCCGGGCGTCATTCACCGTGGCAATCGCGCCGCCGTCGTACTGGGCGAATTGAACGGCCGCATCACGCCGCGCCTGCAAGCTCTGCATGCCACGCTGCTTGATTTCGACGACCGGGCCGTGATGACGGACAACATTTGGGGCTATCTGTGGGGCAAGATGGCGTACGGTGCGCAGTTGTTCGCCACAGCCCTCACCAACGATTCGATTGCCGACGCGCTGGCGAGGCCGGAGTATCGCACCCTGTATATCGCACTGGCCCGTGAGGTGCTGAGTGTGGCACAGGCGCGCGGCGTCAAGCCGGAGGGCTTCAACGGCTTCAATCCGCACGCCTTTGCGCCGGGCGCGGCGCTGGATGTGTCGCTGGCGTCGCTGGACGAGATGGTCACGTTCAACCGGGCGTCGGCCAAAACACACAGCGGTATCTGGCGCGACCTGGCGATCCGCAAGCGGCGCACCGAAGTCGACGCCCAGTTGGGGCCGATCGTGAAGTTGGGAGCCGAAGCTGGCGTGCCGACGCCGCTCACCGCCCGCTTGATCGACCTGATTCACGCGATTGAAGCGGGCCAGCGTCCGCAAGACCTCGCCACGCTCGATGACCTGAAAGACTGCCTTTGATCCGTGTTGTGCCTGCCTTGAGGAATGCGCTATGACAGCTTATGAATCGCTCCAACAGCATGTTGCGAAGCTGAACGATATTTTGAACACGATCAATATTCTGCATTGGGATTCGCGCACGCAGATGCCGCCCGGTGGCTCCGAAACGCGCGGGCACCAGTTGGCGACTCTGTCGAGTCTGGCACAAGCCCATTTCACCAGCGCCGAAACAGGCCGCCTGTTGGATGCCGCTGAAGCCGAGATCGCAGGCCAGAATCCGGATTCCTACGCGGTGCGCGCCGTACAGCAAACGCGCCAGTATTACGAGCTGGCGCAGCGCATCCCGCCCGATTTGCTCAGCCGCCGGGCGACCCTGGCTCCGATGTCCGAGCAGGTGTGGCACGAGGCTAAGAAGAACAACGACTTCGCCAGCTTCGCCCCGTACCTCCAGAAAATGCTCGATCTGGCCAAAGAGCAGGCCGAGGCAGTGGGTTACGAGGATCACCCGTTTGACGCGCTGGTCTTCGAGTACGAGCCGAGCATGACCGCGGCCAAGCTGCGCGTCCTGTTTGACGAGTTCAAAGCGGGCGTGCTGCCGCTGTTGGAGCGCATCGTCGCCCATGACAAACCGCTCGAGAAAAACCTGTGGGCGACCGAGTACCCGATCGAGAAACAGCGCGCCTTCGCGTTAGAGATGGCCATCAAAATCGGCTATGACCTGGAGCGCGGTCGGCTCGACATCGCGCCGCATCCCTTCGAAATTTCGTTCACGCGCCAGGACGTGCGCATCACCACGCGCTACAGCCCGACTTATTTCCCGATGGCGCTGTTCGGCACGCTGCACGAAACCGGCCATGCGCTTGTATGAGCAGAATGTCGATCCGGCTCTGACGCGCAGCGCTCTCACCACCGACTTCCACGGGCAGTACGCGGTAGGCGGCACGAGCTACGGCGCGCACGAGGCGTCGTCCCGCCTGTGGGAAAACCAGATCGGGCGCAGCCGCGCGTTTTGGGACGTTCACTTCGCTCACTTGCAAGAATACTTTCCGGAGCAACTGGCGGGTGTGAACGTCGATCTGTTCTACCGCGCGATCAACCGCGTCAAGCCCAGCCTGATCCGCGTGGAAGCGGACGAAGTGACTTACAACCTGCATATCATGTTGCGGGTTGAGGTCGAGATGGCGCTGCTGACCGGGCAGTTGCAGATCGCAGACCTGCCGGAGTTCTGGCGCGCCAAAATGCAGGAATACCTGGGCGTCACCCCGCAAACGGACAGTGAAGGTCCGCTGCAAGATGTGCATTGGTCGGGCGGCAGCTTTGGCGCGTTCCCCGGTTACACGATCGGCAACATCATGTCAGCCCAACTGCTGGCAGCGGCCCACCGGGATAACCCGAATCTGAGCGCGGCCCTGGCGGCAGGGCAATACAAGCCGCTACTGGATTGGCTGACCGAGCATGTTTACCGGCACGGGCGCGCCTACACGGTGAGCGAGCTGCTGCTGCGCAGCACGGGCGAGGATTTGCACGTCGCGCCTTATCTGGCGTATCTGAAAGAGAAATTCTCCGGCCTGTACGGATTCGCGGACTAGCGGAGCGGCTATGAATATCGAGTTTCCGGGAAAGACAGTGATCGTGACAGGAGCGGCGCATGGCTTTGGCCGCGCGATCAGTCTGGCGTTCGCGCAGCGCGGCGCGCAGGTGTGGGCGTGCGACATCCTGGCAGATGAACTGGCCGAAACCCAACGGCTGTGCATGCAGACCGGGGGCGCGTGCGAGATCGGCGTGGTGGATATCGCACAGCGCGAGCAGGTCATGGCCTTTGTCGCGCGGGCGCTCGCGCAGCGCCCGCAGATCGATATCCTGGTCAACAACGCGGGCGGCGTGCTGGGGCAGGCGGGACGCCCGCTCGAAGAGGTACCGCAGCAGGACTGGCTGGGCATCTTCGACGTGAATGTGAACGGCGCGTTCTATTTCTGCCAGGCGGTCGCGCCGGGCATGAAGGCGGCGAAGTCCGGGCGCATCGTCAATATTTCGAGCGGGGCGGGCTTGGGCATCAGCCTGACCGGTATCCAAGCCTATGCCTCGGCCAAGGCCGCGCTCGTGAACCTGACGCGCCAGCTCGCGCACGAACTGGGGCCGTGGAATATCACCGTCAACAGCATCGCGCCGGGCTTCGTACGCTCGAATCCAGCGACTGAACGGCAGTGGCAGTCCTACGGCGAAGCCGGGCAGCGCGCCCTGGTCAACAACATCGCGCTGAAGTGTCTTGGCACGCCCGAAGATATCGCGTACAGCACGCTGTTCTTCGCGTCCGATTACGCGGGCTGGGTGACGGGCCAGATTCTTTCGGTGGATGGTGGTAAGTAGGCAGGTGGGGAGCGAAACCTTGGCAGATGAGAACGCGCTCAACGTACTGATCGCCTCGTATCTGGAACCCGAGCTGGTAGACCAGATTCGGGAAGAAGTGCCGGACGTAAACGTGCTGTACTACCCCGAACTGTTGGGGCGACCGCGCTACATCTCCGATCATACCGGCCCGGCGCGGCGCTCACCCGAACAGGAGGCGCAGTGGCAGGCATTGCTGGCGAAAGCCGATATCCTGTTCGACTTCGACGCCTCCCATCGTGAAGACCTACCCGATCTCACGCCCAATCTTAAATGGATTCAGGCGACCAGTGCCGGAATCGGGCAGTTTGTCCGGCGCATGCGCTACGCGGAGCGAGCCGGGTGGATCCTGACGACGGCCAGCGGCGTGCACGCGCGCCCGTTGGCGGAATTCGCGCTGATGTCCATGCTGATGTTCGCCAAGGATTTCCCCTATTTGCAGTCCGAGAAGGAAGCCCGCCACTGGCAGCGCTACTGC
The DNA here is from genome assembly GCA_963826505.1 of uncultured Chloroflexia bacterium. Classification (GTDB taxonomy): domain Bacteria; phylum Chloroflexota; class Anaerolineae; order Aggregatilineales; family Aggregatilineaceae; genus CAWGXG01. The sequence continues at coordinate 597,556 of CAWGXG010000005.1, read as the reverse complement.
GGAACAGAACTGTCTGACCTCACCGTAGGGATCATTGGGTTAGGGAAGATTGGGCGCGAGGTAGCCCGGCTGGCGAAAGCATTGGATATGCGGGTCATCGGCAATCGTCGCCACCCGGAAGCGGGAGTCCCTGCCAACGTGGATGTGCTGTACGGTCCGGATGATCTGGCACCCATTCTCGCGCAATCGCAGGTTTTGGTGCTGGCAGCGCCGCACACCGACGAAACTGAGCAGTTGATTGGCCGCGATGAACTGGCGCTCTTGCCCGCAGGAGCGGTCCTGATCAATATCGCGCGCGGGAATGTGGTCGACCAGCCCGCGCTGATCGCGGCGCTGCAATCCGGCCATCTGCGCGGGGCGGCGCTGGACGTGTTCGAGGTGGAACCCCTACCGGCTGACGATCCGCTGTGGTCAATGCCGAACGTGATCATCAGTCCGCACTCTGCCAGCACGGTGACTCTGGAAAATCGGCGGCTGGTCCGCCTGTTTTGTGACAATCTCAGGCGTTTCCTGGCTGGCGAAGACCTGATCAACGTGCTGGACGTCGCAAAGCTCTACTGAGGGTGGATGTCCGCGTGGTGTAGACAGTCCGCTGACGAAGCAAGCATAGGGGAATTCCGAACTTGCTGGAATTCCCCTCAACTCTTGATTCCAGGGCAATGATCGACCCCGGTGTTTTTCAGCGCGCGCTTGATTGGCCCCGCCGCATGGTAACCAGCCGCACCCCGGCCCGGTGAACCTGCCGGAAGTTCGCGCCTTGTTTAATGGTCGTCAGCACGCGATCAATGTCCATGACCACCGCTCCGGACAGCAGATCGATGTTGTGCTCAAATAACAGCGGGCTGAGCGGCGTGGTCGGCCCCAAGAGCAGAATCGTCGCCTGCGGACGGCACAGATTCAGCAGGTTTTCCAGCGAGTGGTTGACGAACGTCATGCTCGTAATGGCGATGATGTCGGCCTGGGGTAGAAGCTCTGGCGCGGCTTCCGCCGGAAACTCGTCGTCTTTCGGTTGGAGATCCAGCACAAACAAGCGGCCCACGCGCGGGCGCAAACGCGGAACAAACGGGAAACTTCCGATGAGAGCCACCGTTTTGTCCGCGCCCTGCGTGGCAATCACTTCTTCCGCATTCAGGTCTTGCCATAAGTCCGGGTGAGGCGGCAGCAGTGCATTCAGCGCGGCGAGTCCGATCCCCGCCTGCAAGGAGTTTTCCGAACGCGCCAGATGAGCTAATTCCCGTGCGGGCAGCGTCTGCAACTGCCCGGCTTGCGGAACATCCGGTTCAGCCGAATGGTTGTGCCCTCCGCTCAGCGTGGAAGCCAGCCCGCAGCGCGTTTCATCACCAACCTGGACGACCACCGCCGTCCAATTCACCCCGATACATAACTCTAGCACCTTGCCGTCAGGGAGTGCCGCCAGCAGTTCTTCTAGAAGTTGCATAATGCCTCGTTGTAGATATGTGTCGGATTACAGCCCTTTCACGAGCCGGCGCAGTTCGCGCGCATGGCCCGCTTCGTCGGCGGCCATCTCCTCCAGCTTGATCTGGAGCTCGACCATGCCCAGCTCGTCAGCCAGAGCGGCGTGTGCCCGGTAGTGCTCGACGTCCTGTTTTTCCATCTCCAGATCGAGTTCGAGCATCGCCTTCAAACCTTCGGGCTTGTCGAACGGTTTGGGAGAGGTGGTCGGCTCGCCGCCCAGGTCCACGATCACATCCATCAGGAACGCGGCGTGGCCCAACTCATCGGCGATCTCGTCTTCAAGAATATCGCGAAGTTCAGCGCCGACAAAACCCATGGCTTTGCTGGACTGGTAAGTATAGCGGATGACCGTGCCCAGCTCGGCGGCAAGGTCCTCATTCAGGCCCTTGATCAAATCCTCTTTGGACATGTGTAAATCTCCTTTGCAGACAACTGCGTATTAATGCAACCGTTCGGTGTGATCGGCCAGCGTGCCAGCCAGATAGGCTTTCACGGCTTCCTCGGCCCCGGCCAGCTCGGTCACCAGGGGACGAATGTGGGCCTGCTGCATGGCCAGATAAGCGCCTTGCCCCATGCCACGCACCAGGATGGCCTCGCAATCCTGAATGGCCTCGATCATGCGCACGTGTTTGGCGTCCGAGTGCGCGCCGAACCCATGCCCGCGTGGATCGTGTTGCGAGTCATGGTCATGTTCCTCTTGCGCGAACTGGCGGTGCCCGACCTTGTCACGCAGTTCTTTGCCCACGATGGCATTGTCTTCCACCGTGAACACCAGATAGTAGGGCGCGCGGCCAAAATGTTGGCTGATGGTCTGACCGTCTTCGGTGATCACTGCTATTTTCATGCCTGAACTCTTTTCTATGTGTAATCCAATCGGGTAATTTGGGGCTTTGGCTATGGTTGAGCGGGTGCTACCCCTTGGGCGTCTCGATGGGCGACGGTATTTCGATGATTCTCCCCGTGCCAATCGGCACGAAATCATCGCCGTATTCCTCGGCGAAGGCGGCGATGGCCTGCTCGCCCGTGCAATGACACGCGCCGACGCGCTCCACTTCCAGGCGGCGAAAGTCGTGTATAATGGCCGCGACTTCGGCCGGAGCCATGTCCTTAAGATGAAAGCCGCCGATGACCAGATAGACCGGCAGGTCGGACAGCGCCTTGACGCGCTCGATCATGGCGACGATGCCGGGATGAGCGCAGCCGGTCAGGATGACCAGCCCCTGGTCGACTTCAATCGCGATGGCTTGCTCTGGCGTGTCTCCGCTCATCTCGCCGGTGGTGAAGATCCCTTCGACGATTGTTTGACCGGGCGTTGTTTCGATCACGGTGGTCGCCCGGCTCAGCGGCCCTTTGAAGGACGCCGGGAACGAGGGTAGAAGGTAGATATTGGGGTGAACCCCTGTGGCCAGCAGCGTGTTCAGCCCGCCGGTATGATCCCAGTGGTTGTGCGACAGGACGACGCTCTCAATGTCCAGCGGGTTGATGCCCAGTGCGGCCATATTGCTGAGGAGGGCTGGCCCGTCGCCGCCGGTGTCGAATAAGATGGTATGGTCCCGATATTCGATGAGCGCTGAAAAACCCCAGCCGGCAGTCAATTCAGGGGCATATAGCGTGTTATCATAGACAACGGTGATCTTCAGGTCGGCGTCATCGTGTTGACGTGGCATCGGTACTCCTTGGGGCTGCGTGACCGCCGCACATAGAAGAATCTGTAACAAAAACAGCGGCACAAGGGCGATCGCGCGCGTGATCATAGCCGCATCTCCGGCAGGGTTGACCCGGCTTCAGGTTTTGCTTGCGCTCATTTTACAATTATTGTGTACACTCGTCAATTTTTATAGTAAAATCGGGAACAATTACTGGCCGGGGAAGGCAGATCGTAACATGGACGAATTCGTTCCGAATGTAGGGCCGCGCATCCGCGCCATCCGCGAACTGCGCGGGTATTCGCTGCGGGCGCTGGCCGAGCGCTGTAACCTGTCGATCAATGCGATCAGTCTCATCGAGCGCGGGGAAAATTCACCCACGGTGTCTTCATTGCATCTGCTGGCAACGGCGCTCGGGGTGAAGATCACGGATTTCTTTGAGGACCCGCACGATCATGCCGTGGTTTATGTCAGGCATGACCAGCGGCTCGCTACACAGGGCAACGGGTTGCTGATGGAAAGTCTGGGAATCGGGCTGCGCCACCAGCAGCTAGAACCGTTCATGGTTACTGTCGAGGCGGGGGCAAACGAGATCGGAGAATCTATCGCGCACCCAGGGCAGGAGTTTGTGTTTTGTCTGGAAGGCAGAGTCCTGTACATGGTGAACGGTCAGCCCTATGATCTTAGACCGGGCGACAGCCTGTTATTTGACGCCACCCAACCCCACTGTTTCCGCAACGGTGGGGAAGCCCTGGCACGGGTGCTGTTGATCTTTCAGGCGCTGGATGGGAGCATTGTAGCCCGGCAGCGCCATCTGGAACTCTGAGTCGCGGGAAGGCAGCGGCTGGGTTGATCAGCCACTACGCGCGATTGCGCTGCGCGCGATCGGGATCGACGTGATCGCGTACCCCCACCGCGTCGAAGACGGCGTTCGTGATAGCCGGGGCGGTCGGAACCAGCCCCATCTCGCCCACGCCCTTGACGCCGTACGGCCCGCTTGCCTCCGGCACTTCCAGTATCACGCTCTGAAGTCTGACCGGCATGTCCTTCGCGGTTGGAATCAGGTATTCGGTGAAGCTGTCCACCCACTGTCCGTTCTGTTTCAGACTCACGCTCTCGTGCAGGGCATAGCCGATACCCATCGCCACCCCGCCTTCGATCTGCCCTTCGACCGCCGCGCGGTTGATCGCCCGGCCTACGTCGTGCACGGCGACCAGGTCCGTGACTTCGACCGTGCCTAGCTCGGGATCGACTTCGACCCGCGCGATCTGCGCGCCGAAAACCAGCATGACGTGCGGCATGCCGATCGGGAGATGGCCCGGAGTGGTGCCGTCGGGATACGGGAATGAAAACGTCGCTTCCGCCTGGAGGGGCAGGCCTTCGTCGGCGGCGCGGCTGGCAAACTCGCTCACCGGCAGCGCCTCGCCCGATGCGGTGATGACCTGTCCCGCTTCGTAGCGCAGCGTATTGTCCGGCACATTGAGCGCCCGCGCCGCGTAATCCAGCAGCGACGCGATCAACTGTTCGGCGGCCAGCATGACCGAGTTCCCGACCACGTAGGTCATGCGCGAAGCACACGTAACGCCCCCGTTGGGCGAAACACGCGTATCCAGCGGGACGGCGCGCACCGCGGCGTAGGGCAGTTGAAGCGCTTCGGCGGCGATCTGTTCGGCGGCGGTCGCCAGGCCTTGTCCGAGGTCAGGCGCGCCCACAAACAGCCGGATCGTGCCATCGGGCAGCAGTTCGAGGCGGTTGGTCGAATTGTCGGGCACGCGGTAGCCCAGGCCCATACTCTGCATCCCCAGCGCAAACCCCACACCCCCGATTTTATTCGGCGCGGCGGGTATCTGGCGCAAGCGATCGCGCGCTGCGCGGACGTGGTCGAGAATCTGCGGGAGACTGTTGGCCGTGTCGTTGACCTGGACCCGCGTGTAGAGGTGATCGCCGGGCCGCAGCATATTCTTCTGGCGCACCGCGAGCGGGTCCAGGCCGAGCTGCGACGCTACCATATCGATCAGGCTTTCGGTGGCGAAATGGGCCTGCGGGCTGCCGAAACCGCGCATAGCGCCCGACAGCGGGCTGTTCGTATAGACCACCGAGGTTTCGACTCTTACGTGGGGGATGTGGTATGCGCCCGGCACCATTTCGGTGAGCAGGCCGCCCACCGCCGGGCCATACGACGCATAAGCGCCGGTGTCGAGATGGACCACGGTATGCAGCGCGGTGAGCGTGCCATCCCGTTTCGCTCCGATCTTGCAGAACAGGCGGGCCGGGTGCCGCTTGGGATGCGCCACAAAGGACTCATGGCGGTTATTGACCAGCCGGACGTTGCCCCGGGTCAGGTACGCGCCCAGCGCGGCCAGAATCGCGAGGCTAGAGTCTTCCTTGCCGCCGAACGCGCCGCCGATCACGGCGCTCTTGACCTGTACGGCTTCGGATGGCAGGCCGAGCACCTGCGCGATGTGGTGCTGATCTTCGAACGGCTGCTGAGAGCTGACCCATACCGTCAATGTGCCGTCCGCGTGCCATTCGGCCATTGAGGCCTCCGGTTCCATGTAGCCGGGTGAGATGCGCGGCACTTCGAACACTTCTTCGATGATCACATCGGCGGAGGCAAAGCCCGCGGCGATGTCACCGTCAGACACGTCATAACGCGTGGCCAGATTGCCGCCCGCGTGGATCATGGGCGCGTCCGGCTTGAGTGCCTCGGTCGGATCGTGGACCGCGGGCAGCGGCTCGTACTGTACGGCGACCAGTGCCAGGGCGCGCCGCGCCGCCGTTTTCGAGTCCGCGATGACGAGCGCCACCGGCTCGCCGATATGCCGCACGACGTCCACCGCCAGCGCGGGCTGATCCGGGATCAAAGCTCCGAAGGTCTTTTCGCCTGGCACATCCTGGCTGGTGAGGATGGCGCGCACGCCGGGGACGGCCTGTGCCGCGGCTGTATCGATTTCAACGATGCGCGCGTGATGGTGAGGCGATCGCACGAGCATGCCGACCCTGACATCCGTCTGAGGAATGTCGTCAATGTATTGCGCAGCGCCGGTCACTTTGTCCCAGGCATCTTTGCGCACTTCCGCTTTGCCAATGGTGGTCAGGTTAGCGGACATGGTCCAACTCCTTGGCGGCGCGCTGCACGGCGGCGATCATCTTCGCGTAACCGGTACAGCGGCATAAATTCCCCGAAAGCGCTTCGCGGATGGCGTCGTCACTTGGCTGCGGATCGCGATCCAGCAGCGCCTTGGCCGACATCACCGCGCCGGGCGTACAGAATCCGCACTGCACCGCGCCCATGTCGATGAATGCCTGCTGGAGCGGGTGAAGCTGTCCATCACGCGCCAGCCCTTCGATCGTTTCGATGCGGCGGCCCGCCGCCTGACCGGCCAGGACGAGGCAGGCATTGACCGGCTCACCGTCCATGATGACCGTACACGCGCCACACTCGCCATCGCCGCCGCAGGCATCTTTGACGCCATACAGCCCTAACTCCTCGCGCAACACATACAGCAGCGTTTTGTTCGGCTCAACGGTGACCGTGCCGAACTCGCCGTTGACCGTCAGCCTGATGGTTATGAGCTTCATACCTCGGACCTCGCTTGTGCGTAAGCCTGTCGCAATGCCCGGCTGACCACGCGTTCCGCCGCCTGCCGCCGGTAAGCGGCTGTGCCGCGAATGTCGCTGATCGGCGCGATGTCGTCTCTGAATGGCGCGGACGGCGGCATCGAACAAGGCCGGGGAGGGAATCTGCCCGGTCAGAACCGCTTCGGCGTGCGGGCTGCGTACGGCGCGCGGCGCAACCGCTCCCAGGGCGACCCGGCCAACCGCGATGCGGCGTTGCGCATCCAGCGCCAGCCCCACGGCGACGCTCACGACCGAGATCGCCATGCCGCTGCGATTGCCCAGTTTGAGGAACGCGGCACCCGCTGGGGCGGGCAGCGGCGCGAAGGACACACTGTGAATGATTTCGCCGGGGGCGAGGCGGGTCTGGCGCGGCCCCACCAGCAGCTCATCCAACGGCAGGACTCGTTCCCCGGCGGCGCTGGTCAGCGTCACGGCGGCATCCAGCGCCAGGAGCGGCGGCAGCAGATCGCCCGCGGGAGAGGCATTACCAATGTTGCCGCCGATCGTTCCCCGCGCCCGCGTTTGCGGCGCGCCGACAGTGGCCGCCGCCTGGACGAGCGCCGGGGCCGCGTCGTGTAATACGTGCGACGCCAGCACATCCGCGTAGGTTGTCAGCGCGCCGATGTGGATGCGACCCGAGTCCTCCCGGATGAAGCGCAGGCCGGTGATCCGGCTCACGTCGATCAGGGTTTGGGCCGGGAACACGCCGCGCTGCATTTGCACGATGGCATCGGTGCCGCCCGCGATCACGCGCCCGCCCGTTTCGGCCAGCAGGCGGAACAGGTCATCCAGCGTGGCGGCAGCGAGAAACTCGATTTCCTGCATAGTTCTTTACCCTCACACGATGTTCCGCAGCGCGGGATTGAGCTGAACGTCCGTGCGCGTCTCAGCCAGGATCTGCCCGGCACGGATGACGTAGCGGCGCGGTGGCTGGCGGCGCAGCGCTTCGACCGGCGACGCGGCATCCAGAATGATCAGATTGGCGGGTGCGCCGACCGTTACCCCATACTGCTCCAGGCGCAGCATGCGCGCGGCGTTGTAGCGCGGCATATCAAAGGCAGCCTGGATTTCCCTTGGGGATGCGAGATGCGCGGCGTGCGCCGTGATCAGAGCGACTTCCAGTGGGTCCATGCGGCCATAGGGATAAAACATGTTCTGCAAATCGTCCTGCCCGCAGGTGACATTCACGCCCGCTTCGATCAATTCTTTGACGCGCGCGATGCCGCGCCGCACGGGCTGCGCATCGTGCCGCCCTTCCAGGTGCAGATTGATGGGCGCGTTCGTGACGACGTGCACGTCGGCGGCTTTCACCTTGTCGATAATGCGCGCGGCCATGGCGTCATCCCAGGCCGCCATCGAGCAGCAGTGCCCCGCCGTGACCCGGCCCTGGTAGCCGTTGGCGATGGTCTGTTCGGCCAGCACTTCGAGCGAATGCCAGTACGGATCGTCCGTTTCGTCGATGTGCATGTCGATGTCGCGGTCGTAATGCTTGGCGATCTCGAAGGCGATCTCGATCTGGCGCGCGCCGTCGTCCATCGAGCGCTCACTATGCGGCATCCCGCCGACTAGATCGGCCCCGGCTTCCATCGCCGCCCACATCAGGTCGACGATTTCGGAGTCCCGGGCCATGCCGTGTTGGGGAAACGCGATCACCTGCACGTCGATGAGGTCCTTGAAGCGCTCGCGCACGGGCAGAATCCCCTCAAGGATGTGCAACTGGGCGACACGATCGATATCCACATGGCTCCGAATCCACAGGACGCCGTTGGTGATGGCTGCTTGCAGCGCCAGGGAAGCGCGGCGCATGATGTCGTCGTGGGTGAGATCACGCTTGACCTGCGCGTAGACGCGGATCGCTTCTTCCAGCGTGCCGCTGTGGTTGAGCACGCCATCCCACAGCAACGCGTTTTCCAGGTGAAAATGCGGCTCGATCAGCGCGGGCGACACCATGCGCCCTTCAGCGTCGATTTCGCGCGTGCCGGGACCAATCGGCCCCGGTTCTACTGCCGCGATCACCCCATCGCGCACGCCGATGTCGATCAGCGCGCCGGTTTTATCGTGGCGCGCATTGTGGATCACGAGGTCCATGCCGCTCATGCGATCACTTGTCTCCCCGCGAATACGGCACGGCGAACGCCCGGGGAAACTCAGCCCGCCGTGACACGCCGATCAGCACGATGATGGTGGCGATGTAGGGCAGCATCAGCAGCAGCTCGGAGTCGATGGGTGCTTCGAGAGTTTGCAGCGCGGTTTGCAGCGAGGCTGCGCCACCAAAGACCAACGCGCCCCAGAAGGCTCGTACCGGGTCCCAGCGTGCGAAGACCACCACCGCAATCGCGATGAAACCGCGCCCGGCGGTCATCTGCGTCCAGAACAAGCCCAGGTTGGCCAGGGGCAGGTAGGCACCGCCCACGGCGGCCAGCGCCCCACCCAGGATCAGACTGCTGTAACGCAGCCGGTCGACATTCAGCCCGCGCGTATCAACCGCGTCCGGACTCTCGCCCACGGCGCGCAGCGCAAGCCCAAAGCGCGTGCGGTACAGCACCAGCCACGATACGCCCACCAGCGCGAATACCATGTAGACCATGATGTTGTGGTTAAACAGGATATCGCCCACGGCGGGGATATCCTTCAGAAGCGGAATGCCCGCGACCGGAAACTGTTTGATGGACGGCGGCGTGCGGCGCAGGCCAAACGCCAGCCGGAAAAGCAGCGTGGACAGACCGCTGCCCAAAATCGTGATACCCAGACCGGCCACGACCTGGTTGGCTTTGACGGTGACGCTCATGAAGGCCATCAGCGCGCCGAACAGCATCCCGGTCAGGATGGCGACCAGCAGGCCGACCCACAGGTTACCCGACTCGTACGCGCCCCAGAAGCCGGTCAGCGCGCCCATGAGCATGATCCCTTCCAGCCCCAGGTTGAGGATACCGGCGCGCTCGGTGAAAACTTCGCCCAGCGCCGCGAATAAAATGGGCGTGGCCCAGCGCACCGCCGAAGCGAATACCCCTACCGCGAAGGAGAATGTAATAAGGTCCCAGTTCATGCTGCCAGCCTCCTTCGCAGCCAGTGATAGAGCGCGTCCGGGCGCAGCAGGTAAGCGCGTGACAGCACGAGCAGAATCACGCAGCCTTGAATGACGTCCACCAGCGCGAATGGCACGTCGGCGTTACGCTCCATGGCGTTGCCGCCGACCACCAGCGCCGCAAACAGCAGCGCTGAGATTGTCATGCCGATCGGATTCAGTCCGCCCAGCAGTGCGACCACGATCCCGAGCGTGCCAAAGCCGCGCGCGATCTGGTCGAGCAGCCGGAAGTGCAGCCCGAAGATTTCGCCCCAGCCCGCGATCCCGGCCAGCGCCCCGCTCAGCCCGGTCACGAACAGGATCGTCCAGGGGATGTTGAGGCCGATGTGCTGCGCGACGCGACGGCTGGCCCCTACAATCTCTGTGCGGCGGCCCCACACGCTGCGCCAGAAGACGATCGACAGCGCCATCAGCACCAGCGCGATCACAAAGGCGATATTCAGCCGGCGGCCAAAACCGAGCAGCGGAAGTTCGAGATCTTTCGGGATCAGTTTCGACTGTGGGAAGTTGAACCCGCCGGGATCCTGCATAGGGCCGTTCACCAGGTAGGACAGCAGCTTGACCGCGATGTAGTTCAGCATCGAAGTCGTGATCACCTCGTTGGCCTGAGCGTAGGCTTTGAGCGCGCCCGCGATCAGGCTCCACAGGGCACCGCCCAAAGCCCCGGCCAGAAAGGTGATAACCAGGGTGGGCAGCGGCGGCAGTCCCTTGATGTTGAGCGCAGCCCAGACCGAAAAGACGGCCCCCAGGATCATCTGGCCTTCGGCCCCGATGTTCCAGATCTGGCAGCGAAACGAAATCGACACGGATACCGCGATTAGCAGCAGGGGGGTGGCCTTCACCAGTGTTTCCGCAAAATGTTCCTGGGTGCCAAATGCGCCGTTCCACATCGCGTCATAGGCGTCGAGCGGGCTGCGCCCGTTGACGGCGACCAACAGCGCGCCCACGATCATCGACAGGGCCAGCGCCAGGGTCGCCTGGGACACGCCGGTTAGCAGCCCTGGCCAGTTGAAAAGGGGGACGGAAGCTTGCGGCTCCGGTGGGTCAACGGTTGTGGTTGTCATTAAGTCTTTTTCCCATGCGTTACGTGAGGTCAGCCAACGGGCTGCCCGCCATCATCAAACCTAGTTTTTCCGTGCTGGCCGCGCGCCGATCGAGGATGCCCATCGAACGGCCGCTGAACATGACCAGAACGCGGTCGCTCAACAAGAGCAGCTCATCCAGGTCCGCTGACACCAGCAAAATTCCTGCGCCGCGCCCGCGTTGATCCAACAGCAGTTGGTGAATGTACGCGGCGGCGCCGATGTCCAGGCCGCGCGTGGGCTTGTTGGCCACGATGACGCGCGGATTCTGGCTGAATTCGCGCGCGAGGACCAGCTTCTGCTGATTGCCGCCGGAGAGCTTACCGGCTGGCACGTGCGGACCGGGCGCGCGCACGTCGAAATGTGCGATCAAGTCGCGCGTGAAGCGGACGATGGCGCGATAGTTTAGCAGGCCTGCGTGCGAGTAGGGCGCGTGTTCGAATAGTTTAAGGGTGGCATTCTTGCTCAGATCGAAATCGAGCAACAGGGCGTCATGCTGCCGGTCATCGCTGATATAGGCGGCGTCGTGCTGGATGAAGTCGTGCGCGGACCAGCGCGTCGCATCCTCTGAAGCGACGAACTTCTGCCCCGATCGAAGGGGGCGAACCCCGGTGATGGCTTCGACCAGCTCGCGCTGACCGTTGCCGTCCACGCCTGCTATGCCCAGAATCTCGCCCGCATGCACCTGAAAACTGAGATCGCGCACGGCAGGCAGATCGCGGTCATCCACCACGTTCAGATCGCGCACGTCGATCAGCACGTTGGTGGAGGCGGGACTCTGCTCCGCCAACGGACGTTCGCCGGCCAGCGCGGCCTCGTCTCCGGCCAGGGCCAGCACGCTGGCCTGTTGGCCTGTACGCAGGCTGGACAGGTCGTGCCCGATCATTTCGCGCGCCAGGATGCTTTTGTCGGTGTCGCGCGTCAGGGCGCTGTAGACCACGCGCCCGGCACGCAGCACGGTCACGCGGTCGGTGACCTTCATGACTTCTTCCAGCTTGTGGCTGATAAACACGATGGCTTTGCCCTGTGCCGCCATGCCGCGCAGAATTGCGGCCAGGCTGTCAGCTTCCTGGGGGGTCAAGACGGCGGTCGGCTCGTCCAGGATCAGGACTTCCGCTCCCCGGTACAGGCTGCTTAGGATTTCCGCGCGCTGCTGCGCGCCGACGGACAGGTCCTGAACGCGCGCCGCCGGGTTGACGTCCAGCCCATACTGCGCGGTGACTTCGGCGACCTTCTGTTGGGCTTCGGTCATGTCGAAAAAGCCCCAGCCCTCCAGCCCCAGGATGATGTTTTCGGTGACGCTGAAGGTAGGGACCAATTTGAAATGCTGGTGGACCATCCCGATGCCCAGGGCGATGGCATCGGCGGGCGAGGCGATCGTCGCGCGTTCTCCCTTGACCAGAATCTCGCCATCATCAGGCTGGTAGAGGCCGAACAGGATGTTCATGAGCGTGGTTTTACCCGCGCCGTTTTCTCCAAGCAGACCGTGCACCTCGCCCGCGTACAGGGCGAGATCAACTTGATGATTGGCCAGCACGCCCGTGAATCGCTTGGTGATCCCGCGCATCTGAATTGCGATCATCACGCGTCCTTTGAGGGAATTCAGGCTAGGCTATCGAGGACAGGAGCCGGTCCCCGACGTTCGATCAACGCAATCGGTGATGGGGACGTGACTGGGCGCGTTGGCAATCGCCAGCACGCCCAGCGCCCCGAGGCATCAGAACCTTGAAGATTTGGCCGACCTTATTTGAGCTCGTAGGCGTCCAGATCGCCAAGATCGAGCGTTCCATCGACAAACCCCGCGATGGCATCATCCAACATGGTCAACAGTTCTTCATCGACATACTGGTCTTTGATGGCGTCGTTCCACACAATCGAAACGCCTTCATTGGAGAAATCGTTCCAGTAGAACGCATTGCCGAAGGTGCCCGCGACAGTTTCTTCGATCATCTGGGCAAACAGCGGAGCCCAGTCGTACACGAAGCTGGCGAGAGTGTTGTCGGGCGCGATGTCGTTCTGGTTGGCGACGTTGCCCATGCAGATGATGTCTTTTTCTTCGCACGCCGACAGCACGCCGAACCCAATGCCGTCACCGCTTTGCCACAGCGCGTCCGCGCCCGCCGCGATCTGGCTGAGCGCTGCTTCTTTGGCAGCCGGGACGTCGTTGAAGTCGCCCGTGAAGTTGCTGAGCACGGTCACGTCTTCGTTCGCTTCCTGCGCGCCGAGCAAAAAGGCCACATGGCCGCGGTGAATTTCGGACACGTCCACGCCGCCGGTCACGCCCACGATATTGGCCTTGGTGAGATGGCCCGCGATCAGGCCCATCAGGTAGCCACCTTGTTCCAGCTTGACATCATACACGCCGACGTTGGGCGCGATCTTGAAGCCGGTGCCGATGGCGAAGTTCACATCCGGGTATTCTTCGCCGACCTTGATGATCGGTTCCATGAACTGGAAGCCGTGGCCCACTACGAGGTCATACCCCTGCTGGGCATAGTCCAACAAGGCCGGTTCGATGTCCACCGGATCATAGACTTCTTCGACCGTTGTCAGTTCGACGACGATGCCCTCTTCGGCCACCATATCGACCGCCGAGAGCATGCCTTCGTAGGCTGCCTGGTTCCAGGATACATCGTCGGCGCGACCGGGCAGAATCAACGCGACCTTAACGGTGACGGGTTCGTCTTGCGCCATAGCGGGCAGCGCAGCGACCAATACAGACAGAATCAATAAAAAGGCTACGAATTTGCGCATCGATCTATACCTCTTTCTTCAAATAAGCTAGTTGATGGACAAAAAGTGCGATCCCGAATCAGGATCAAAACGACTATAACCCGGATTGGCCGGAATTCAATCGACAGTTCGTACAAATAACGACCTGCATTCTCGCTAGGAATCCACAAAGATACTCATCAGCGCGTGTTCGCGCACATTCACCAGCCCCATATCCGTCAGGCCGAGTTCCGGCACGGTGGGCAGCGAAATAAACGAAATGGTCATGAAGGGCGCAGGCAGCGTGCAGCCCAGATCGTGCGCGATGGCCGTGATTTGCTCAAGCTGCGTGATGACCTCGTGGACGGGCGCTTCGCTCAATAGGCCGCCGATCGGCAGCGCCAACCGTCCCAGTTCGGTACCACCCGCCGCGATTGCCAATCCGCCTTGCATGTCCTCGATGGCGCGTACGCACACGGCCATATCCGCGTCATTGGTGCCGACTACGATAATGTTGTGATGATCATGCGCGACCGAAGAGGCCAGCGCTCCACGTTTCAGCCCGAAACCGCGTACGAAGGCCACCCCTATGTTACCGTTTTTTCCGTGCCGCTCCACAACCGCCAGCTTCAAGACATCCTGATCGATGTCCGGCTGTACGCTGCCATCGACGATCTCCAGCCGGGCCTGACCGATCTCGTTGATGATCTGGTCCGGATACAGCTCGATGACGCGCACATCTGCCACCGGGCGATCGGTCTTCAGGGCGAAGTCCGCGCCGGTCTTGCCGCGCCGCACGGTGACTGTGTGCCGGATCCAATCGGGGTAGTCGGGAACCGGCGGTTCAACGACGAGCTTGCCTCCCTCGGCAACCAGCTCGCCCTGGTAGAAGACGCGGCTCGGCACGATCTTCTCGAGCGACGGCGTCAGGAGGATATCCGCCCAACGGCCTGGCATCAGGCTGCCGATCAGGTGCTCGACGCGGAAGTGCTCGGCGGCGTTCAGGGTCGCCATCTGGATGGCCTGCATGGCGGGCAGTCCCAGTTCGATGGCGTGGTTGACGAGATAATCGATATGCCCCTCGTCGCGAATATCATCGGGGTGTTTGTCGTCGGTGCAGAACATCAGGTGGCGGGTGTCCAGCCGGTCGCGCACGACGCCGGAGATGATCGGTTCCAGGTTGCGCTCGGTGCTGCCGTCGCGCACCAGGACCGGCATCCCAAGCCGCAGCCGGGCGAGCGCTTCCTCGTAATCGACCGCTTCGTGATCGTCGGACAAGCCGCCACATGCGTAAGCGGTCAGCTCGCGACCCGCCAGACCCGCCGCGTGACCATTGGCGATTTTGTGGAGCGCGTGGGCCGCTTCGATCTTCGCCAGGTATTCGTCGCGCAGCCCAAGCACCTTCGACGGGTCAAGCTCACCCAGGCTGATGCAGGCATCCCAGGCCAAGACCTTCTTGACGTCTTCCAGATTCAATTCGCCGCCGGTAGTTTCCAGGCCGGGGGCCGTCGGCACGCGCGAGGACACTTCGATCAGGATGCGATAGGGTAACTTGGCGAGGCTGTTGAGCAGGGCTTGCATACCCGCGAAGCCAGCCACGTTGGCAATCTCCATCGGATCAGCGAACAAGGTGAGCGTGCCGCCGGGGACGATCAACTCCGCGAGATTTTCAGGGACGATCAGCGTGGAATCGACGTGGATGTGGGTGTCGATGAAGCCCGGCATTGCGTACATGCCGCCCCCATCGATGGTTCTTGCAGCGTCGAATGGCTGCGCATCGAGCGTGACAATCCGCCCGGTTTTGATGCCCAGGCTCGCGGCCTCGATCCTGCCCGTGTAGACGTTCACCAACTGCACATTGGTCAGTTTCAGATCGAGCGGCTCGCGCCCAAGGGCCGCCAGAATGAGAGTCTTGCGTTGTGGAACCGTAAGCATAGAGTATCTCCGTAAGGTCGGCCAGCGGTGTTGATGGCTCGAAGAGCAGGTCATCGCAGCGTGTGCGCTAATTGTGGATCAAGGACTGCTGCTTGACAAGCAACGCGCCGGTAGTGCGCGGGAGATAGGCCGCCAGTTCTGTGCCGTCTCCGCCAAAACTGGTCTGCCATATAGATTGATCAGTACGAATTTCGTGACTGGTTACAACTGATGGAATGGATTTATTTTGGTGATTTCGAGCAAATCGAATCGAAATGTATCGACAATTCGGCAATTTTACGATATTGTAATCGTGACTGATTACGGACTTCCCGCTATAGATAACCGAAAAAAGATGTTAGACTTTGGGAGCAACCTTAAGCGCAACGGAGCGATTTTATGCCCAAGCCCAAAGACAAACGCCCAACCATTCGGGACGTCGCACGTCAGGCCGGCGTATCGTACGGCACGGTGTCGCGCGTTCTCAACAGTCATCCTGAGGTCGCCCCCGATACGCGTGTCCACGTAAAGCGCGTCATGGAGAAGATGGGATACCACCGCAATCTCGGCGCGCGGATGCTTACAACTCACCAGTCCAATATCATCGAGTTCGTGGTCATGGATGTCTATTTCGGACTGGTCCTGCCACGGATGGCGCAGTATATCAATGCGGCAGGCTATTCCACGCTCTATTCGGAATGCACCCAAGAGAATTTTGCGTCCATGCTGGATACCGCCGCGGCGCGACTGGTCGACGGCATTCTGTTGTATGCGCCCAAACTACACATCTCCGATGACGAACTGCTGACCCTCAGTCACGGTATTCCGATCGTGCGGCGCGACTATGTGCTGGATTCGAAACTGACCTGGGTCGGGTACAACCAGGAACACGCCACGCGTTTGGCCATAAATCATTTGATCGATCTGGGGCATCGCAAGATTGCGGAGATTACGGGGTCGCTGGATTTCATCAATCCTCGTTTGCGCCATGACACGTGGCTCACCATCTTGACTTCGCAAGGCTTGGAGCCTGGGCCGAGCTATACCGGGAACTATGCCACCTCGGCCAATGCCATGCGATCCGGTTACGAGGGCGTGCATGAGTTTCTGAAACGGGGCGAGGCGTTTACGGCCATCATGACCGTGAACGATCATGTGGCCATGGGTGCCCTGTCGGCGCTGCACGAGCATGGCCTGCGTGTGCCCGAGGATGTATCGATTGTCAGCTTCGATGACGATGCTATGGCTCGCTATCTCATCCCGCCGCTGACAACCGTCTCGTTCGACTTCGATATCCAGAACAAACTGGCCTCTCAGTTT
Organism: uncultured Chloroflexia bacterium; assembly: GCA_963826505.1. Lineage (GTDB taxonomy): Bacteria > Chloroflexota > Anaerolineae > Aggregatilineales > Aggregatilineaceae > CAWGXG01. The sequence goes on along the minus strand of CAWGXG010000005.1, from coordinate 580,700 downwards.
TTGCTGGAGCAGATTAACGAACCAGACTACAAACACCATCAGCACGTCTTGATCCCTGATCTGGTGATACGTCGCAGTGCTCAACCGCCTGGGTGAAACCACGTTCAACGTCCCCAAAAGGAGTCATTGTGAACGAAAGGAATCGCTGCCCGCTGACATGACACCGGTCTAACCGAGCTCAAGCGAACCTTCGTGTTCCCGCAGCGGGACGAACTGAGGGCGTTCCGCGAGCGTTTGGTTGGGGTGATGGAGGGCCAGCCGCAACTGTCCGTCGAAGGTGCGGAAGACCATGCAGTGACCGCCGTCGCCCGCGTAAAGGGGCTCAGCGAGCTGCTGCCACGGACCTGGAATTTCACCAGAAGCGGAGCGCGCCACGCCGACGGTGTAGCCCTGCGTGCCGAAGCTGGACCACAGCATGATCAGTTCGCCGCTCGCCAGACGATGCAGCGAGGGGCCGTCGGTCACGTAGCCCTTGCGGCCCTTCGAATTGATTTCCTGGGCCCAGGGTGCTTCGGACGCGCGAAACAACAGATGGGGCTGGTCCAGCGCGGTTTGCAGGTCTTCGCTCAGACGTTGGGCGCAGATCTCGCCGTCGCCGACCTGCACCCACTCATGGCAGAAGACGATCCAGGGCTGGCCTGTGACATCCACGCCTAAGGTGCCATCCAGACATTCCCAGTCGCGGGGCGTGGCTGGCCCCCCGCTGATCGGCAGGAACGGACCCTGGGGGCCGTCGGCGGCCAGGATTTGTGTGCCCCGGCAAATGCCTTCCGCCTTGAAGCTGGCCAACATATAGTAGTGTCCGCGGTAGGCGTGGACTTCGGGGGCCCAGAAATTGCGATCGGCCCAAAAGCCTGCCGGGGGCCGAAAAGCGGCGAACGGACCTTCCCAGTGTTGCAGATCAGGGCTGGTGTAATAGTCAATGCCGGTGGCGGAATCTGCCCAGGTCTCCGAGCCGGTGGTGCCGTACAGGTAGTAGCGCTTCTCCATCCCGATCGGCAGCACGAAGGGATCACGGATATTGATGTCGCTGGTGTTCAATATGATGTGCTCCAGAAAGAATCGGGTGAGTGATCCACCAATGCTCTGACGCGGACTATATCGCACGAGGTCAATCGTGAAAATAACCCATCTTAAGACCAACCATGTCGTCAACCCGTTGGGCTTCGCCATTAACAAGCCGATCTTCTCCTGGATCGTTGAGGAGACGCGCGACTCGGTACAGATCGCCGCTCAAATCGTGGTCAGTCGGGATGCCGCTTTCGAGCAGGTGATCTTCGACAGCGGCAAGGTGGATGGCCCCGGCATCGACAGCCTGGCTTACAGCCCGCCGATCGCACTTGAGCCGCGCACGCGCTATTTCTGGAAGGTCCGCGTGTGGGGCGAAACCGAAAGCGCCGAGAGCAACGGCGCCTGGTTCGAGACGGCCAAAATGGACGAAGGCTGGCAGGCGGAATGGATCACGCCCGATTGGGAGGACAACCAGATTCACCCTATTTTGTACCAGCATTTCCATCTTCCCTCACAGGTTGTCGCCGCGCGGGTTTACATCTGTGGGTTGGGCCTGTACCACTTCGAGGTGAATGGGACGAAGGTCGGGGATGAGCTCTTCACGCCGTACTGTAACGCCTATGACCAATGGATCCAGTACCAGACATTCGACATTACCGATCAGTTGGTCGTTGGCACGAATGTGGCTTCTGTCATGCTGGGCAACGGCTGGTACAAGGGTCGCTACGGCGCGGATAAAGGTGTGGTGGGGTTCTATGGCGACCGGTTCGCGCTGATCTGCGAGTTGCACATCACATTGGAAAACGGGAACGAGCTGATCGTCGCCACCGATCCAGCGTGGAAGGCCCAGCCGTCCCCGGTTGTCGCGAGTGATATCTTCGACGGCGAGACATATGACGCCCGGATCGACCGGGTCGTGCCGTCACCGGACTCGACTTCCGGCGTGAAACCGATCGCGATCGACACCACGCGGTTGGAAGCGCGCCGCTCGCTCCCGGTGCGCATTCAGGAGGAGATCAAGCCCGTGGCGATGATTCGAACTCCGGCGGGTGAGACGGTCCTTGACATGGGCCAGAACATGACCGGCTGGGTTCGTTTCAGGACGAGCGCGCCGTCAGGGGCGTGCATCCATCTCCAGTTTGGCGAGGTGCTGCAAAACGGCAACTTCTTCCGCGACAATCTACGCACGGCCAAAGCGGAGTATTTCTACATCGCTGATGGCTCAGACGCGGTCGTCGAGCCGTATTTCACCTTTTTCGGCTTCAGGTACGTCAAGATCACGGGCTGGGAGGGCGACATCAGTCTTGACGATTTCACTGGCTGCGTGATTTATTCACAGATGGATATCACCGGCGAGATCGAGACCTCCAACCAGAAGGTCAACCAGCTCATCAAGAATGCATTGTGGAGCCAGAAGTGCAACTTCCTCGACATTCCGACCGACTGTCCACAGCGTGACGAGCGGTTGGGGTGGACTGGCGATATTCAGGTTTTTTCCGGTACGGCGTGCTTCAACATGGATGCGGCGGCTTTCCTGTCCAAATACGCCTATGATTTGGGGAAAGAGCAAACCAAAACCGGCGGGATGGTGCCTCACATTGTCCCGATGGTTAACCTGGAAAAAGGGGGTTCCACGGCTTGGGGGGACGTGGCGACGGTCCTGCCGTGGACTCTGTACGAGTTCTACGGCGACAGCGCCATTCTGGAACAGCAATTCGTGAGCATGCGCGCCTGGGTCGACTACATCAAAGGGGTTGACGAGGCTTCCGGTAACAAACGGTTGTGGACGGAAGGTGTCCACTTTGGTGATTGGCTGTCTTTGGATTGCCCGCTCTATCCTGATCCCCGTAGGGGCGGGACACCGCACGACTTCATTGCGTCAGCCTTCTACTGTTATTCGGCGCGGTTGGTGGCGAGAGCCGCCGCCGTCCTCGGCAAGCTGGAAGAGACGGAGACGTACGGGCGTCTCTCGGACGAGGTGAAGGCGGCTATTCAAAAGGAATATTTCACGGCATCCGGGCGGCTCGCCGTCCCCACGCAAACGGGCCACGTGTTGGCGCTGTTTATGGATTTAGTGGCTGATGAGCACCGCGAGCGCGTGAAGAACGATCTCATCGCCCGGCTCGACACGGATCAGACTCATCTGCGGACGGGGTTTGTCGGCACGCCCTATCTCTGCCGCGTGCTGTCGAATAACGGGGCAAACGATCTGGCGTACAAATTGCTGCTCAACGAGGATTACCCCAGTTGGCTGTACGCGGTCAACCTGGGCGCGACGACTATTTGGGAGCGGTGGAATTCGCTCAACCCGGACGGAACGATCAGCTCGACGGGCATGAATTCGCTCAATCATTATGCGTATGGTTCGATCGTGGAATGGATGTATCGCGATATGTGCGGGCTGAATCCCTCCGCGGGCGAAGACGGCGTTACCGGTTTCCGTCATGGGCGCATCGCGCCGAAACCGGATAAAGCACTGCAATGGGCCAGAGCGCGTTACCGCTCGGCGGCTGGCGTTTACGAAAGCGGCTGGCACTTCGACGATACAGAGCGGCTCACAATCGAACTCACTATTCCGTTCAACACCTCGGCCAGCGTCGTGCTCCCCCATGCGCAACTCGGCGAGATAGCGCTGAACGGCCACCCGCTGCGCGAGGGAGAGCAGACGGGCGATCACGTGGAGTTGACGCTTGGCGCGGGCCGTTACCTGATCGCGTATCCGTGGCAGGAGTAAGGCATCCAGTCCTAGGGGAAGATGATTATAATCTCCACAAAGTATATTGCGGCAATCGCGGCGACAGAGCCGTGACCCAGCGCGTCCGCGCGTCAATGCCGTGACTACGAGCCTTTCAAGGAGATACGCATGTCATACAACCAACCTGACGGCTTCCTCGCTGCCCCATCGGCGGGGCAGGGACCCGGTGTCCTGGTCCTGCATGCCTGGTGGGGATTGAACGACACCATGAAGGCGTTCTGCACGCGGCTGGCCGAGTCCGGATTTGTAGCGTTCGCCCCGGACCTTTATCACGGCAAGATCGCCGACACCATTCCCGCCGCGGAAACCCTGGGTCGAGCGCTTGATGCTAACTTCCTTCAGGCCAAGGCCGAAATTGCAGACGCTGCGCGCTTTCTCTACGAACGGGCCGGTCAGCCGGATGGCGGGCTGGCGGTAATTGGCTTCTCGCTGGGCGCCTACTATGCGCTGGATCTCGCCGCCGCCGATCCAGAACACGTCCGATCCGTTGTCCTCTTTTACGGGACCGGAGACGACGACTTCAGCAACTCACGGGCCGCTTACCTCGGTCACTTCGCGGAGAACGATGAGTTTGAGCCGCCAGCCAATGTCGATGGGTTGGAAAACTCCTTGAGGCGGGCCGGTCGCCCCGTAACGTTCTACCGTTACAGTGGCACGGGGCACTGGTTCTTCGAACCTGATCGCGTGCAGGCCTACAACGCGGAAGCCGCGAAGCTGGCATGGGATCGAACGCTGGCCTTCCTGAAACGACCCCCTATGGCGTAAGCTTCGACAGTATATACACAACGCTCTGTTCGGGGGGCAGCATCACCACGTAGACTAACCACGCTGCGTCGTGACGGTCCGGGGCCACGTCTGGGCCGCTGGCATCAATGCGACTCAGGTGGTAGCGCTCTTCACTAAGGCCAAGCTGGTGGCGGCTGAGCGCCAGCGTCACAGGACGCGACGTGCGTGCGTCACCAAATTCGCCCGTTTCGAGGTTGCCCAGCAAGATATGTACTCGCCCGCCGCTCCGCCACAGGTGAAACGCCACCGGCGCGGCGCGATGTGGGGCCACAACGTGGCTGAGGCCCGCCTCACGCGCGGAGTTGTGCAGTAGCCGGGCGGTGAGAAAATGTGGAAAAGTGCTGCCAAGCTGGTACTTGGGCACGAATGGGTTGAACGGCTCCGACCAGTCCGGCGGCTGCCAATAAAGCCAGCGCCCGCGCTGCGTGATCAGCGGCGTCGACTCTGAGCGGTAATGCACGGTGGTTCCCGGCTGCGCCGCGATCGCGGCGTGCTCGGGCAGGTAGGGCCGGTCGTAGGGCGGCGTGTCGTCGGAGTTGCCGGAACACACATGAAAGCCGGATTCGACCGGCTGGCCGCTGAGCGTGATTCCCGCCTGATCGCGAATTTCTTCGTCCAGGAGATCGGCGCGCCCGGTGAGCAGCACGGGTCCCGTGTGCGCGCGCAGCGCCGCGCGTGCTGGCTCATCAAGCTGGCCGGCCGCCTGGACCAGCAGCGCATCCGGGGGCGCGGGTAATGCGTCCAGCCATTCGGCCCGCGTGGCGCTTAGTACGGGCACGCCCCATTTCATCAGCAGCGCGGCATGATCATCGATCCATTCGGACGCGTTCCAGTCGGGATGGTTGGCGCTCAGCCATGCCAGCGCGGCGCGATTTATCACGATCGACGGTCCGTACACGGCTTCGATCTGGGCGGCGCTGTCCTGTGCCTGATTCAGTTGGGCGTTAACGGTAGCGACATCTTCGGCACTCAGGAGGTCCATCGCACCGTTGTTCATCCACGAAATGTAGCACCCACCAGGCACGTGCAGTCCGTCCGGCGACATGACGGCCGCGTGCGTAAAAGCCCACATGGCCCAGCGCAGCTTGTGCGGGACCTGGTGCAGCGTGTCCCACGGCTCCCAGCCGTCCCACGTTTCGATCAAGGCGTAGAACCGGCAGGGGGTCGCCCGGTGGCGGTTGGCCTCGACGATCATCGCGCCGCGCGTCAGCAAGTTGGCCGTCTGGAATGTCCAGCCTTTCCAAAGCTGGTGCCACCAGTCCTGCCACGCGCCGCCCCAAGTTTGCTCGATCCAGCCGTCGATGTAACCGTCCGAGATCAGCGCTTCGACATCCACGCAGCCGACGCGCCAATCCGCCACCGGGCTGATCGCGCTGGAATAGCCGAACACGAGCGTGTTTGGGCTGGCGGTTTTGACGTGGCGGTACAGGTCGCGTACGGACTGGCTGAACGCGGCCACGATCGCCGGGTCGGCCGGGGCATGCGTGCCATACGGCCCGTTGCGCGTGTAGACCATAGGACCGGTCAGACCGTCGCGCAGCAGCAGCGCATCCACGTCCAGAAACGCAGCCAGATGGGCCCACTGCGCGCCGAAGAATTCCGGAAAATAGGACCCCTCGGCCAGCCCGGTGGGAAAAGCGGCATACGGATACTCATCGGCGTGCAGGCGGGAGATCGGGTGTAGATCGGGCATTCCGATAATGGATTTGGGCGGCGCGTACAACTCCGGGTGTCGGGCGTACCAGGCGGAGTCGAAGTCGTAGATTTTCAGCTCCGGCGGCCAGACGACATGCGCCCAGCCTACGAATAACACCCCGATCTTGAGTTGATCCAATCCGTGCTGCGCGGCCCCCGCGCGCACGCGCGCCACGAACGCCGCCAGATCGCGGTAAGTGTGCTGGGCCCAGCGGGCCGTGCGGCGGCTCTGCGTGGGAATAGGCTGGGCCGGATCGCCCGTCCATTCGGTGACAAGATCGATCAGCCAGCCGACGTTGAAGAAGATGCCCGTCTCGCCCGTGACGCCGTGCAGCAGCGGCCCGATGCGGTCCCACAACGCGCCGACTTGCGCATCCAGGTCGGCGCGCGGGATCGAACCACGTGAGGTCCATCTCCAGCCAGCGATCTTGCGTGACCACGCTCAGCCTCGCTTGTGCATCTCGGCCAGGATGACCGGCAGAGTGGGCAGGTTTTGCGTGCCGCCGATCCCGGTGACGGCGAAGCCCGCGGCCACGCTGGCAAACAGCACACAGCGGTCCCAGGGCCAACCGTGCTGCCAGCCGTACAGCACGCTCGCGTCGAAGACGTCGCCCGCGCCAATGCTGTCCACCATCTCGCCCAAAACGACGGCTGGCTGGTGATGCTGCCAGCCCTGGCGGAAGATCGTCGCCCCGTCGATGCCTTGCTTGATGATCAGCGTATCGATGCCCGAGCCGAGCAGTATTTCCGCCGCCCGCTCGAGATCGGACTCCGCGGTGATGTTGCGCGCTTCGGATTCGTCGCAGAACAGCAGGTCCACATAGGGCAGCACGTCGTCCATGGCGGGCAGCCACGGTGGTTCCATGGCAAACAGCGGAAACTGCGAGTCCATCGACGTGGCCAGCCCACGCTGCTTCGCCTCTACGAACAGATCGCGTGTGGCGCCATGCCAGGCGCCTTTGAAATGCAGATAGCCGCCCAGGTGCAGCAGTCGGGCGTCAAGCAGGCTCTCGACTTCACGCGGAGAAAACTGCGAAGGCCAAAGCTCGTGCGTGGGCAAATGGTAGGCCAGTGGACGTTTGCGGCTGCCGAACAGCAGCATATAGGCCGCGATTCCGCCCGAACTGCCGGGGACGCGCTGCACCAGACGCGTGTCGATGCCCGCGCGCCGCAGCGTATCCAGGACGAACACACCCAGGGGATCATCGGGCAGGGCGGATGCCACCTGGACGGACATCCCCAGCCGGGCCAGTCCTTGGACCGTGTAACCGACGGATCCGGCGGCGGCCATTTGAATGAAAGCGGGTCCGTCCCAGGTCGGGATCGCGTCCCAGTTGGGCGGGCCGTCGCCGATGATCAGCAGGTCGATGTTCAACGGTCCCACGACGGATACATCAACGGGCATGATGTCGGCCTCCTAGTGCGTATCCTTGGGGAACAGCCAGTTCCACACTTTGGCGTGCCGGGCGATGTTGGCGCGCTGCGTGTCGGGATTGATGTCGCCCTGAGCGATCGCGCCCCAGTAGGGCAGCAGTTGCCCCGGCAGGATCGCGAGGATGGCGAACAGGCTTGGTTCGCTTTCGGGCAGGCGGAACACATCGTCGACCTGTTCGGCGATCGCTTCGTCGTCCTCGCTGAGGATAGCAATCGACGGCGATTTAAGCATATACGTCGCCTGGGCGATGTCGCGCAGCTCTTTGTAAGTGGGATCGTCAAGGGGCGCGACGAGGATCGTCAGGATGTTGGGCTGCGTCAGGCCCAACGCGCCGTGCAGGTGTCGTCCGGCACACATGCCTTTCGTCGGAATGTGGCTCATCTCGTCGTACTTCAGCGCGATTTCTTCGGCGGTGCCCTCATTCGCTCCGCTGCCCACGACTAAAATGCTGCGGATGGCGCGGTAGCGTTTGGCCAGCAGCTCGGCGTGCGTAGTCACCCAGTCGAACATGTCGTCCATTTTGTCGGCGGTGGCGAACAAGCGGCGGCGCAGCTCGGCCCAGGGATGGGCCTCCGGGCGGGTCAGCGCGCCGATCTCCAGCGCCAGCCACGTAGATACGGCCAGCCGCGTCGTGTAGTGGAAGGTGTCGGAGCCGCCGGTGTCGAAGCCGCCCGCGCACACGATCGTCTCGTCGCATTTCTGCGTGATGGGGCTGCCCGCGATACTGGTCACCGCGACCTGAAACGCGCCCAACTCCTTGGCGCGCGCCGCGGCTCGGTTGCTGTCGACGGTGCTGCCGCTGCCGGAATAGGAGAAAAAGACGGTTTTCGAAAAATCAAGCGGGTGGTCGTAATTCACAAATTCCAGCGAATCCAGGTCGCGGGCATCCCAGCGGGCATAGTTCCAAAACGCCGCGGCTGCTGTCTGCGCTACGAACTGCGACGTGCCCAGCCCGTGCCCGGCCATGCCGGTGTAGCCCTTCTCAACCAGAGTCTTGGCCAGGCGCGGGATCAGCTCCTGATTCTGGGCGAAAGTCGCGCGCAGAGCCTGACCCTGACTCTTGATGTCGCCGTACAGGTTGAACGGGTGCTGCGTGCGCGGCTCGGTACCCAGCGCGCGATACATAATGGGATACTCCGCCGTGTTTTCGATGTGGCGCGCGATGTCGCCCTCGATGCCCCACGTTTTGATGCGTTTGCCCGCTTCGCGTTGGTAATCAGACACGGTGTTACTCCTTCTCGATGGATGATTGCTGACGGAGATCGCCGACGGCGTAACGCAAAATCGTTTCCTGGGTCGCTTCGGCGGTGACCAGTTGGGCGGCGATACGCCCCTCGTGCATGACCAGCACCCGGTGCGACAACCCTAGAATCTCCGGGATCTCGGACGAAATGAGCAGCACAGCCCGCCCGCTGGCGACCTGGTCGACGATGAACTGGTAGATTTCGAACTTCACGCCCACGTCGATCCCCTGGGTCGGTTCCACCAGGATCAGGATTTCCGGATCGATGAGCAGGCACTTGGCCAGCGCGACTTTCTGTTGGTTGCCGCCGCTCAGATTGACGACGAGCTGATCGAGCGACGGCGTCTTGATGTCGAGCGCGCCCACCTGTTGGGCTGCCAGCTCGCGCTCGCGCTGCAAATTCAAGAATCCGGCCTTGTTGGTGAAGGCGGGCAGGACGGCCAGACTCACATTGCGGCGCACGGGCAGCCCCTGGATGACGCCCTCGGTTTTGCGGTCTTCGGGTAGATACATCAGCCGCCGCCGGATGGCGCGAGCTGGGTTGGGCCGGTACGGCTGCACCCTTGAGCGTCACACTCCCCGCCGTGATGTGTAGATCACCGAACAGCGCTTTGCCCAGCTCGGTTTTGCCGCTGCCGGACAGCCCGGCCACGGCCAGCACTTCGCCCCGGTACAACGTGAAGCTGATGTCGCGCAGCAACGGCTCGGCGCTCAACCCTTCGACCTGCAGAATGGCGTCGCGGCGTGGGCTGGCCGCGCTCCGGAAACACTGAGGACAGTTTGCGCCCGATCATGTCCTCGACCAGTGACTTGCGCGTCACTTCGCCGATGGGGCGCGTGCTGATGTGGCTGCCGTCACGCAGCACGGTGACCGCATCCGCCAGCCGGAAAATCTCGTCCAGCCGGTGCGACACGTACAGGATCGTCACACCCCGCGCCTTCAGCACGCGGATCACTTCGAACAGCGCTTCGGCCTCGGCCTGGTTGAGCGCAGAGGTCGGCTCGTCCATGATCAGCAGCGTGCTCTGGTTGACGAGTGCCTTGCCTATCTCGACGATCTGTTTTTCGCCCACCTTCAGGCTGCTGATCGGCTGTTTGGGCGACAGGTAACCCGCGTTGAGCTGCCCCAGGATGCGGGCCGCTTCAGCCTGCGTGGCGCGGATATTCAAGAATCCCAGGCGCGTGCGCACCTCGCAGCCCAGCAGGATGTTATAGGCGATGCTGCGATCGGGCAGCAAGTTGAACATCTGGAAGATAGTTGCCACGCCAACCCGCAGCGCATCCTTGGGGGTGTGCGGGGCGTAGGGCTGACCGTCGAACGCCATCGTGCCGGACTCCGGACGCACGGCTCCGGCCAGAATCTGGATGAGGGTGCTCTTACCCGCGCCGTTCTCGCCGACCAGGGCGTGCACGTGCCCGCGCGTGATGCTGAACGAGACGTCCTTGAGCGCCTGGACGCCGGGGTAGGTCTTGCTGAGATGCTCGATCGCAACGATGGTCATAGCCGCAGCGTCCGCAGTCTATCCAGCGAGAGCGCCACGACCAGGATCACGCCCGACACGATGTTCTGAGTGTAGATGCCGATGTTGAGCAGAATCATGCCATTGGTGATGGAGGTCAGAAATACGGCGGCGATCAGCGTGTTGAAGACCTTGCCGCGCCCGCCTTTGAGGCTGGCACCGCCCAACACGACCGCCGTCAGAATCGGGAACAGGAAGTCCGAGCCCATCCCGGCGGTGGCCGTGCCCTGACGCGCCACCTGCATGATCCCGGCGAAGCCGCCCAATACTCCCGACAACATGAACGTCACGATCTTAATCAGATCGACGTTGATGCCGGACAGCCAGGCTGCCCGGTCGTTGTTGCCCACCGCGAAGACGCGCGCGCCGTAGGCCGTGCGGCGCAGAATGATGAACGCGACCACGTACGAGATGAACAGGATGATGACGGGCACCGGCACATGATCGCCCAGCACGCGCTGGCGCGACAGGAACTCAATCGAATCGATGGGATCGTTGCCACGCGGGCCGAAGATGGTTTTGCCGCGCGTGATGGTGAACGCGATCCCGGTCAGAATGCTGGATGTGCCGAGCGTGGCGATGATTGCGTTGATGCGCAGCTTGGTGATGATCACGCCGTTGACCAGTCCGACCGCCGCGCCCAGCGCCAGGGCGGCGATCGCCGCCGGGATGGTCGCCACGCCGTGATGGACCATCAGCTCGCCCATCACAACGCCGCTCAGACTGATGATCGCGGCGACGGACAGGTCCAGGTCACCCATGAGGATCACGAAATGGGCGCCGATCGCGGCGATGCCGATGATCGTTGCCTGTCGCAAAATGGTAAAAAAGTTGTTGCTCGTGGCGAAATTGTCAGTATTGAGAGTCAGATACACCGCCCACAGAAAGAAGATGACGATGAAGCCTTCCTCGCCCAAGAACGCGGCTACCCGGCGCGACCAGCGCTGCGCGGCGGTCGAGTTCAGATACACTTTCGATTCCTGCGGCCATACGCCCTCGCTTGTTGGCAGATGTCACGGGAAAACGGCCGGAGCGTGTGCCGGCAATTTCGGCACACGCTCCAACCTACTGGTCGCAGGGAATTACTGGGAGCTTGCTTCCGTCGCCTCGGGTGTCATCATTTCATCTTGCGCGGCGAGCGATTCCTGGGTCACCAGCGTGACCGGCACGGCGATATTCTGGGGGAAATCTGAACCGGCCAGCAGTTTGACAGCAGCCTTGATCGTCATTTCGCCAGTCTTGGCGGGCGAGGTGTCGATCGTGCCTTTGTACATGGTGCCTTCGCGGATCAGGTCTTTGGCCTGGCTTTCGGCGTCGATGCCGACGATGATCGCGTCATCGCGGCCCGCATTTTCGAGGGCCTGCATCGCGCCCAACGCGCCCGCGTCGTTGATGCTGACCACGACATTGATGTCCGGGTGTTCGATCAACGCCGTTTCCATCGAGGTCAGACCGTTGTCGGGCGTGCCACCCAGATAATTGCCCACGATGGTAGCGTCTGGCGCATTGTCCTCGATGGCCTGACGGATGTTATCCGCACGCACGACCACGTTGGCCACGTCTGGGTAGTCGAGAATGGCGACGTTGGCCATGCCATCCATGTCGTCGTTGATCAGTTGGGCCGCGTACTCGCCAGCCGCGTAGCCCATGTCCGCATCTTCGACGCTGATCGTCACGCCGCCGAAGTCCGCCGCCTGACGGCCCGCGTATTGGACGATTTTCACGCCCGCTGCTGCGGCATCTTCCAGGGCCGACTGCACGCTGGGCGGGTCGAACAGGCAAATCACGATCACCTTGGCGCCATCGTTGACGAAGTTCTCGATGCCGGTGATCTGGCGGTCCACGTCGATCTGCGAGTCAAAGGTCTGGACGTTGAGGCCGAGGTCTTTGGCGTAGGCTTCGGCGCTTTCGGCCACGGTCGCGTGATATTCGGTTTCGTAGGTGCAGGCGATCACGCCGATGAAGCCATCCGTGCCCAGGGCGTCAATCGCCGCCTGGATTTCGGCGTCGGTCGGCACGAGGTCCTCTGCCGTGCCGAGGGGCGGAGTTTCGCCGCCGTCCTGCGCGATCGCGGCGGATCCTGCTGCGGCTAGCGTGAAAACGATCGCCAGGCTAAGTAAAAGTTTGAAGAGTTTCATTGTGGCGCTCCTTGATCAACATCACTTGGTTGGCGGGAGAAAACAGCGGACGATAAAAAACAATCACGGTCCCTCCTCTGCGGCCTGATCCAGGCGTGCGATCAGCTTTCGGACGGTTACTTCATCCGTGATAAGAACGTTGATGTATTCACCACGCAAGGCACCCAGCACCGGCTCGACTTTGTCGGCGCCCCCGGCGATGCCGATACACACCGGCGCGCGGCGCAAGTCTGGCAGGGTGAGGCCGATGGTGCGGTCCGCAAACTCGGCGACGACTTCGTGCCCGTTGAGATCGAAGAAGCGCCCGCAAATGTCGCCGACCGCGCGGCCGCGCAGCAAATCCAGCTCGGCGGCATCGATTAGTCCGGCCTGCGCGTAGATCTGATCGCTTTCGAGCGATCCCAGGCCGACCACGATGATATCGCCGTGTCGTGCCAGATCCAGCGTGTGGTTCAGCACGGGGTTGGCGTCCACAAAATCGTCGGCTTTGCCGGTGCGCTTGCCCAGGATGGCGGGCGCGCTGACGTAATACACTCGCCCGGCGAACGCATCAGCGGCCTGACGGGCGATCTCGTTGTAGTCGATGCCGTGAGCTTCATGCCCGACGTTGCCCATCGCCTGCACGATCTCAATGCCGGGGACCGGCAGACGCGGTAATGCATCCACGCATGCGCGCAGGGTGCGCCCGGCGCCCAGGACGAGTCGCTGGCCGGATTGGATATGGCTGGAGAGATAATTCGCAGCGAAACGGCCGACCATGGCCCGCACGGCGGCGGAGTCTTCGCTGAAGGTGGGCGCGATGATGACGTCTAGCAGATGGGGGAACAGGCGCTGCACGCGATCTTCGTAGCTCGTGACATTGCGGCGCACATCCTTGATGCGGATTTCTACGATGCCCAGCTCGCGGGCGAGGCTCAGGTCGCGCGAGACCATGCTGCGCGATACGCCCAGGCTGCGCGCGATCTCCGACTGGGTGTGATTGTCGAGGTAGTAAGCCCGCGCGACTTCGATGAGCCGCGCCATGTGATCATCCGAGATATTCACAATTGCTCACTCACATATGTTCATCTAGATCATGGTATTACAGCCTTGTCGTTGTTGTCAAGTTGTTGGCACAAAATGCAACCGCTCACGTGTCCACGGCCAAATTTGGGCATGAACTGCGCTCGCGCTACGTCCTGCCACAGCGGGGATGAGAACAAATCAGCGCGGGCACAGCACGTCTGAGCCTGGGTGTGCTGTGCCCGCGTAAGGACCTTCGGGGCTATTGCGCGGGTTTGATGCGCGTGTCCGCCTCCGCCCAATTCACGAAACGAGTTCCACCGATTGAATGGGCGGCAGATAGTCGGCCAAAAGCTCCCAGTTATCGCCGTCATCGCGGCTGTAGAAGAGCTGACCGGTATCCGTTCCTGCATAAAGGCCGGCGGGGTCCAGCGTATCGGCTGCCATCGCCTCGCGCAGCACGACTACGTGCGCTTTTTCGGGCAGCCCGGCGGTGATGCGCTGCCAGTTCTCGCCACCGTCGCGACTGCGCCAGACGGCGGCCTGACCGTCCACGCTCATGCGAAACTGGTCGCTATCTTCCAACATCACGTAAATCGTTTGCGGATCGTGCGGGTGCACGACCATCGGAAAACCGAAGCGGCTCGGCAGCTTGTCTTCCCCAATGTCGATCCAGTCGTCACCGCAATTGTCGCTGCGGTATACGCCGCAGTGATTCTGTTGGTAGAGGACGTTGGGCCGGGAAGGATGCTGGGCGAGCTTGTGCACACACTGTCCATATTCTGGGTAGGTTTTCCCCTCGAAGTCGACCAGAACATTCTTATTACGTGGCTGCCAGCTTTTTCCGCCGTCATCGGTGCGATAAACCCCCGCGGCGGACACGGCGACGTACATGCGATCATGATTCTGGTGATCGAGCACGATGCTGTGCAGGGCCAGGCCACCTGCCCCGGGATTCCATGTGCCGCGGTGGGGGTGATCGTACAGACCCTCATTCAGCGCCCAGCTTCGACCGCGGTCGGTGGATTTGAACAGCGCGGCGGGCTGCACCCCGGCATAGAGTACGTCCGGTTCGTCCGCGCGACCCGGCTCGATATTCCATACCTTGAGCACCTGCTCGGGCGTATCCGGTATCGGACGGCCCGAGTAGGCTTCTTCGGGTGTGCCGCCCGGTCTCCCGGAAACCGATGGCCGTGAGAACGTAGGGGGCGATTCGGTCGGTGTCCAGGTCTGGCCCATGTCGTCGGAGTAATGGATGGTGGGGCCGAACACGAAGTGGGCGACCGCGGCGTACAGCCGCCGGTCGCGCGGATCCATGACTATATGCATGACGTTCCAGCCCTTGAACAAAATTTCGCTGTCGGTCCACTTCTTACGATCCCGATCGCTCGTGAAAATGAAACCGCCTTTTCGTGTGCCAACCAGTACTTTTACGGTGGATTGAGTGCTCATGAGAGGTCTCCCGCGTTGGCTTCTATGACACGATCCTTTGACATTATCACGAATTTAGCATATTTGTTCTACGATGGCCACATGCTTTTTGCCGCCAATCAAGCTGTGCGGTCGATAGCTTCTGGGCCGCCGCTCAATACAGCAGGATGCTCGGATCAATTTCGCGCGCCCACGCGTTAATTCCGCCCGCCAGATTCGCGGCGTTGGTGTAGCCGTCATCCTCCAGCCAGCGCACGACCGTGGCACTCCGCGATCCACTGCGGCAGTAGACGACTACCGGTACATCGCGTGGAATTTCGTTCAGGCGTTGGCGCACAACATCTTTTGGAATCAAGACGCCGCCAATCGAGCTAATGTCGGCCTCGTGAGGTTCCCGCACATCCAGCAAAAACAGGGGTTCGCCCGAGTCCAGGCGCTGTTTCAGGTCGTTAGCCGAAATGGCGGGCACCGGGTGCGAGTTGGCGGAGGAACCGAAATCGCTGCGATCGTGGGCCGGCACGCCGCAGAACTGTTCGTAGTCGATCAGCTCGGTCAGGGTGGGGTGCTCGCCGCAGACGGGACAGCTTGCATTCTTCTTGATCTTGATCGTATCCCAGGTCATATCCAGCGCGTCATAGAGCAGCATCCGCCCGATCAGCGGTTGACCCTTGCCCAGGATCAGCTTGATGGCTTCCGTCGCCTGGAGTGTGCCGATTGTGCCGGGTAGAATGCCGAGCACACCGCCTTCGGCGCAGCTTGGCACGAGTCCCGGCGGTGGGGGTTCGGGGAACAGGCAGCGATAGCACGGGCCCTCCGGCGCGCCGAAGACGCTCACCTGGCCTTCGAAGCGATAAATGCTGCCGTACACGTTGAGTTTGCCGGACATGACGCAGGCATCGTTGACCAGGTACCGCGTGGGGAAGTTGTCGGTTCCATCAATCACGATGTCGTAATCCGCGATGATGTCCAGCGCGTTGGCGCTCGTAAATGGCACGTTGTACCGGTTGATCTGGATGTGGGGGTTGATGTCCACCAGCGATTCGCGCGCCGAATCGAGCTTGGAGCGTCCGATGTCCTTAGTCCCATGAATGATCTGGCGTTGCAGATTCGTCACATCGACCACGTCGTAATCCACCAACCCGAGGGTACCCACGCCTGCCGCCGCCAGGTAGAGCGCGCAGGGACTCCCCAGCCCGCCTGTTCCGATCAGCAGCACCCTCGCCGCTTTGAGTTTGCGCTGCCCTTCCAGTCCGACTTCCGGCATGATCAGGTGGCGGCTGTAGCGCAACACTTCCTCACGTGAGAGGCGGACGTCGTCAGCGGTCAGCGTAGTTCCGGGAGCGGCCATATCAGCCTCCCGCAATCGAAGGGATAATGCGCACGGCGTCGTGCTCGCCAACGGGCGTCGCCAGACCGGCGAGATCGCGCGCGTTATCTTCACCTACGAAGACGTTGACAAAGCCTCGCAGTTCGTCGCCTTCAAAGAGATGCTGCTTCAGGCCGGGATGCTGCCCGGTCAGATCGATCAGCACGTCGTTGAGGGTCGCGCCGGAAACGGTGATCACCGCCTGTCCTGCCGTGTAGCCGCGCAAAGGAGTCGGAATTTTGATGGTTGCCATAGTGTCTCCCTGGTCAACTCAGCGGACGCCCTTCTGCTAGAGGGTTTCGCCCATCTGACCACTCGCATGCTTCGGTCAGTTGCCGCCTGAACAGAGTTACGGATTCCTGCCGAACGTGTCAATAAATATGCTATTGGTTATATAAATCAGGCAAATGGAATAGTCATCGTGGGTGGAGAGTGTGTGCCGGGCATGCCCCACGGACTCAGATCAGTGGGCAGCCTCGGACACCTGGCGATGGACGATCCATGCGGCGACTACAGACAGCACACCGCCGACCAGGAACGGCAGCTCGAACCACACCGTGGCGAAGGTGCCTGCGCTGAGGGTACCTACAGCGGCGCCCAGGCCAAACCCCATGGTGATAATGCTGAACTGGCGTCCTTCCCCGCCCGCCCGGGATAAATCGGCGGCCAGCGCAAAGACCGGTGCCGCAATGCCCGCCGATCCGACGCCCTGAACGACGCGCAGCACTATAAGCTCGCTGGTAGAATTGACCATGCCCATCGGCAGGGTAGCTACCGCCATCAGCAGCAGACCGCCGATGATGAGCGGTTTGCGCCCAATATGATCGGACACGCGGCCAATAGGAATCTGGGTCACGATGCGGGCTACCATCAGCGCGCTGAAGGCCACCCCGAACATGAAGGCGCTTTGGTCCAGGCGATCGTTGAAGTCTTGCTCGAGCGGGACGATCAGCGTGAACGCCTCGGCCATGATAAACGAGGCAAAGGCGAGGGCCACGATCGCCGGTGACAGCAGATCGCGATCGATGATTTGGAACGTTGAAATTGCTGCTTCATCCGATTCGACGCGGACTTCATCGACCCAAATCTGGACCAGGACCGCTCCTGCGAGAATCATCGCTGCCCCGGCAAAGAAGGCGGCGTTATAGCCGTAATGCTCGTAGAGAAAGCCCCCGATCAAAGGGCCGACGGCTAGGCCGCTCACCCGGAACGTGCTGAAGATGCCCATCGATCCGCCGCGCGTCTCGCGCTCGGTGCGATTGGCCAGGATCGCCATCGTGGCCGGGACGGTCAGCGCGACGCCGAGGCCCTGCAGCGCTCTGAGGCCCATCAGGTCGACGTACTGTTTCGCGAAGGCGAACCCCAGGGTCGCCAGGCTCAGCAGCAGCAGTCCGCCCAACACAAACGGTTTTCGCCGGTTCGCGCGATCGATCAGCGCGCCGGAAAATGGCTGGAGAAAGGCAGTCACGAAACCAAAGAGGGAAATGACGATCCCTGCCCGGACGGTCTCCGGGAAAGGGAACCATGGAGCAGGCAGTGAGCCGATGTACAAAGGCACTACGATGAAGACAATGCTATTGCCGATGGCGTCACCCAGACGGCCGAACGACAACGCCAGCACAGCACGATTGGCACCGAGTTGTTCTGCGGCCTGCACGCTCCGTCTGAACGCACTCGCACTCAAAATTCTTCCGGTCATGTCTAGGATTGTAACGGAAACGGCACGAGCTCGCACATGGAGGGGGAATCAAGAGAAAGCCGCTCGATGATCGCCAAGGAGTGCTGTGGGGGCCCACATAGCGGAACCCCCACTGATGTTACGGCGTCTTAAGCGCGCGGCTAAACGATGCGCTCGCGGATCCACGCGCTGGTGTAATCCAGCACGGAGACGACGATCGCGATCGCCAGCACGGCCACACCGGCCTGATTGTAACGCAGCAGGTTGATCTGCTGCTGAAGCAGGAACCCAATGCCGCCGCCGCCCACGAAGCCGATGATGGTCGACATGCGAACATTGATGTCCCAGCGATACATGGTGAAGGCAATATAGGGCGGCACGATCTGGGGCACGACCGCGTACACGATGGTCTGCAAGCGGTTCGCGCCCGTGGATTGGATAGCCTCGATCGGACCCGCGTCGATATTCTCCACCTGTTCTGAATACAGCTTGCCGAGCGAGGCGATCGAGTGCAGAGTGAGTGCCAGTACCCCCGCGAACGGCCCCACGCCGACCCAGATCACAAACACGATACCCATGATCAGCGGTTCAATCGAGCGCAGCGTATTCAGGATGGTGCGCGATGTGTTGTAGACGGTCATGCCCAACGGGAACGAGGTTTGAGTCCCGACCAGTCCGCCGGCCATTCCGCCCAGGATTGCTCCAATAAACGCCGATCGTCCGATGTAGCGCCGCACTTCGAACTGCCCCAGATTGTAGGTCAAGCTGGACGGCGGGCGCTCGTCCACGATGGCACGGGCGAGATCGTTGAGATAGGCGGTCAGTGCGAAGGCCAGCACCGCGCCGATCAGGAATAACAGGCTGTGCAGCATGCGCTCGCTATCGGTGCGGTCCCGGTTGGGTTTGTTGTCGCCGACGAGACGCTGGTACAGCAGAACCGTGGTCTGGCCGCCCAAAATCGCGATGATGATGGGCGTGATCAAACGCAGCAGCACCGCCTGCGCGCCGACGTAGGCCATCGCGCCGACCAGGATGGCACCGCTGACCAAGCCGAGCAGCGCGCCCAGCCCATTGCTCAGCGGGCCGTGGAGGTGGCGCATCGGGCCTGCGATAAGACCAGCGCCCAGGGACGCCAGCCACACGCTGCCAGCCAGCGCCGCGATGGCCGCCACAACCAGGTCGATCAGCTTGCCGAGCGTGCCGACAAAATTACCCAGGTCGCCGAGCAAGGGGCCGCTCAGTTGATCCCCCAGCCAGATGCCGATGCCGCCCAGTACGCCAACCACGAACACAATGACGATCAGAAGCAGGACGTTGGTCGCGATCCCGCGCACGCGAGCCGCGGGTCCAGCCAGCCTCAGGCTAGCCAATCGCGGAGAAACCGCGGAAAACGCGCCAATCGCTACCGCGCCAGCGATCAACCCGGGCCAGACGTCTTTACCCCAGCGCACGCCGAGATGGCCGATCGGACCGAATGCGCTATAACCCAGCACGGCACCAACGGGCAGCAGTATGAACCCAAACAACACGTTGCCCAGGGGCAGCGTCACCTGGCGCATGAGGTTGCGCGCCGCGACAAAGCTGAGCGCCACGGCGATCGGCAGCGCCAGCGTGGTCGCCATCAAGGCCAGGAAGATGGTCTCGATCATCTTGTTGACGACCGTCTTGGTCGTTTCACTGAAGCGCGGCCAACCGGTGGGGACTACGGCTTGAATCTCAATTTGCTGGACGGTACCGCTCAGCCCGCGTCCCTTGGGGACCTTGGCAACAACTTTGAAGTAACCGGCGTTGTCGATATCAAATATCGACTCTTCGCTGACAGTCCCGCCGCTCATCTCACCACTGGCTTCGCTTTCTGCCGCGCCAGTGACCAGCTTAAAGGGCAGGTTCTGCGAGTCTTCCCTGTAAAGTTGGATGCGCGCGATGCCATTCGGTGGAAAATTGTGGCCCTCGATACTCACGACCTCGTCCGTGTCAGCGCATGGCGGATTCATGACGAGGTAAGCCCCGCCGCTGGTATCGAAGTGCGAACTCAGGTCTTCACCCGCCGGACAGCCGATGTGGAAGTCGATCAGGAAAGATTCTTGTTTGTGGTCGCGTGTAAAAATATCAGGGGACAGCAGCTCGCGCATGGCGCGCTTGACCGATGC
This sequence comes from uncultured Chloroflexia bacterium, assembly GCA_963826505.1. GTDB lineage: Bacteria > Chloroflexota > Anaerolineae > Aggregatilineales > Aggregatilineaceae > CAWGXG01. The sequence continues at coordinate 560,490 of CAWGXG010000005.1, read as the reverse complement.
CTGCCGAACTGGGTCCTGGACTTCGTCCAGGCTGATGCGCGTGGTATTCCACCCGTAGGCATAAATCACGATGGCGAGCGCCACCATAATCAGCGTGAACAAGCGCCACAGCAGGGCGCGTGACGACGACGAAGGTTTATTTTGCACAGCTCCCCCTTACGAAATCTCTACACGGACGGCGTCTTCGCCGTAAATCGCTCTGAAACGCTTGTCATCGATTTCGTCGGGATTGCCGTCGAACTCCATGCGCCCATCTTTGAGCGCGATAATGCGGTCGGCGTAGGCACGCGCCAGGCTCAAGAAGTGCAGGCTGCACATGATCGTGATGCCGTCTTCGTGGTTGAGCTGCTCGAGGTATTTCATCACGGAATGCGAGGTGGCCGGGTCCAGGCTGGCTACCGGCTCGTCCGCCAGCATCAGCTCCGGCTCTTGCATCAGCGCCCGGGCGATCCCGACGCGCTGCTGCTGCCCGCCGCTCAACTGGTCGGCGCGGATGTTCGCTTTCTCGCGGATGCCCACACGGGCCAGCTTTTCAAGGGCTTTTCTTTTGTCTTCGGCTGAAAAATAGTTGACGAAGCTCCACATGGGGCTGGTGTAACCCAACCGCCCGGCCAGCACGTTGGTGATCACGGGCGAGCGGCGCACCAGGTTGAAGTGCTGGAAGATCATGCCGATCTTGCGGCGAATTTGGCGCAGCTCTTCGTCGGTGGCGTCGGTGATCTCGGTGTCGTTCCAGAAAATGCGCCCATCGGTTGGCTCGATCAGGCGGTTGATGCAGCGCAGCAGCGTGGATTTGCCCGATCCGCTCAGGCCGATGATCACCAGGAACTGCCGGTCTGGGACTTCGAAGCTGATATCGTCGAGAGCAAGCACGCCGTTGTCGTAAATTTTGGTGAGGTGCTCAATCTTAAGCATTAAGAACTCCGCTATAGTGAACAATCGGGCAGAGGAGTTACCTCACTCTGCCCGGGTCGATCCATTGTTGATCTGTGTGCGCCTTAGCCGCCGAAGATGTCCTGTTCCGTCAGGCCAAGGATCTGGAACTGGAGCCGCACCGGGTCGAAGGCCGAGTCCTCGACCGGGGCGATGCCTGTCCAGCTATAGGCCGTTGAGAGCGCCGTCAGGTTCCAGGCATCGGGATTCTGGGCAAGCTGGAACAGGGCGTCCACGATCTGCTGTTTGAGGTCCGCCGGGAAGTCCGGGCCGAAGCTGAGCGTGTCGTTGGGGATGGGGTCGCTGATGGCCAGAATGCGGACCTTGTTCACCACGTCCGGGGCTGTCTCGCGTACGGCGCGGCGCGCGTCCTCGATTGTGACCTGGCCCACGTACAGCTCGCCGTCATCGCCAATGTAGCTGTCATCGACCGTCAGGTCGAAGGGTTCCGGGACGTCCTTGAGGCTCCAGGGCGCGCCGGGCATGATGGGCGGAGTGTAGTAGGTGGTGCCAAAATCGACTTCGCCGTTGTAGACGGCCAGCACGGTTTGGTTGTGGCCGCCGGTCTGGACTTCTTTGCCGGGGGTGATGCCAGCCGCCTGCATCTCGACGGCGGGGGCGATGTAGCCCGAGGTCGAACCGGGATCGCCGTAACCCCAGGTCTTGCCTTCCAGATCGCCGAAGTCATAGATGTCGCTGTCGCGGCGGACAATATACTGCGCCCAGTAGTAGGCCCAACCAAAGCGCACCGCTGCCGCGCTCACCTCAACGCCGCAGCGCTGGTTCGCGATGACATAACCGGCGGCGGGGATGAATCCCATCGTCGAATCGGGGGCGGCGCACATCGCTTCGACCGTTGCCGCGTACGACGTCGGGACAAACACCTCGAACTTGAGACCGGTCAGTTCTTCCAGGGACTGGGCCAACTGCTGGCCACCGTCGATGATGGTTTGCGCTTCGCCCGAGGGGACGAAGTACACCTGGATGGGATTATCCGCGCTGCCCAGTGATCCCTGCGCGGAGGCGATGGGGATCGTGCCGATGGCAGTGAGCGCCATCACGACAACCAACAACATCCCAAAATACTTCTTGAGCATAGGTCATATCTCCTTAAAAGAACTAGTACTCAGAGGAACATCCTGCATCCCTTGCGAGGTAAATTTCCCCTCGGAAAGGAGTCTAGCCAAGCCGCCATGCTTATGCAAGGACATGACGATTGAATTGTACGCTGAATTCGTGATTGTCACAAACCCAATAAGGTGTTCAGGGTCGACCACCGTGACCCGATGATGCCTGAGTGCTTCTCCGATAGAGTTTCCACGGAGGTGAGTTGTGCAATTCGACGAATTCGCTTGAGTTTCATTGATGGAGTCGTTACACTTTAATTGTTATCACCGATAAGTCAAGCACATTGGTTATTGGAGGATAGACATGAATTATTCCCGTAAATCCTTTATATTCTTGCTTCTAGTAGTCTTGTTGCTGACTTTGCCTCTGAGCAGTTTAGCGCAAGGCCCCGATTCGGGTCCCGTCATTGAACCGCTGGATCCTCCCGAAAAAGTCACCGTGGCCTACGTCCCCATCTCGAAATTCGCCGCCATGTACGTGGCCGAGAGCCGGGGTATTTTTGATAAATATGGTCTGGATGTGGACATCGAACGTGTCGCCTCCGGGACCGAAGCCATCGCGTTCCTGACCGAAGGTCAGATCGACGTGGGCGGGATCGCGATCGTGACGTCGCTGTGGAACGGCTGGAACGAGGGCCTGGATATTCGCATTATTGCGCCGGGTGCTCTCGAACCCATCGAAAACAGCCCCACCAAGTTCCTGGCGCGGGCCGCTCTGGTGGAGAATGGCGACATCAAGACGGTGGCCGATCTTGAGGGCCGCGTGGTTGGTGTCGCTGGCGGGCCGGGCAGCGGCGGTGAATATCTGGCGAGCAAGGCCCTGGAACGCGGCGGCCTGACGATTCGTGACGTTGAGTTGCAGGAAATCGCCAACGCCGATATGCCCGCCGCCTTCGAAAACGGCAGCATCGATGCCGGGCTCTTGGGCGCGCCATTTGCCGATCAAGCGATCGAGTCAGGGGCCGCCGTGGTGCTTGAATCAGATCTGACGCCGGGCCTGATGACGGTCGCGTTCGTGGGATCGGGCAAATTCGTCAACGATCACCCTGAGGCTGCGCAGCGCTTCGTGATCGCGCTGATGGAAGCCACGCGCTTGATGCAGGGCGATGACTACCTGTCAGACGCAAACCTCGAAGCCTACCTGACCTATATGGACACCACGGAAGAAGCCATGCGCAATGCTCAGCCCGTCATCTATGATCCCAACATGGTGATTCCGCTCGACGGGTTGGCGGATGTAGAAAAGACCCACCGCGAGAACGGACGCACTAACTACGATACGCCGATCGACATTGAGAAAGTGACCGACACAACATTTACGGAAAAAGCCCGTGAATTGCTCGGCGTGGTGGATAGTGGTCTGGGGAATATCGAGGTCCCATAATTCGCAATAGTGCCGCATGTCGTGAGGGGTGATACAGCATATCACCCCTCTGGTCTTTTATCATGACGCCGAAAATATCTGTACGTCATCTTTTTAAGACTTTTCCTACGGCCGATGGACAAATAACAGCCATTCAAGATTTCAGTATTGATGTGCAAGATGGCGAGTTTTTGTGTATCGTGGGACCTTCGGGTTGCGGCAAATCAACCCTGTTGCGTATCCTCGCGGGTTTGGTCGAGCAAAGCGCCGGTGAAGCCAGCATTTTGCCGGGCGACGATCCCCGCAAACCTCTGAACAACGTCGTCTTTCAAGAGTACGCGATCTTCCCTTGGAAGACGGTGCGCGATAACGTGGCCTTTGGCTTGCAGATGCGCGGCATCCCCAAGAAAGAACGCTACGCCATCACCTACGACTGGCTGGAGCGGGTCGGATTGCTTAAGTTCGCAGAGTACTATCCCTCACAGCTCAGCGGCGGCATGAAACAGCGAGTATCGATCGCGCGTGCGCTGGCGAATGATCCGGAAGTGCTGCTGATGGATGAACCGCTCGGCGCGCTGGACGCCCAGACTAGGGCGGTATTGCAGGAAGAATTGCTGCGCATCTGGGAGACCACGCGCAAGACCGTGGTCTACATCACGCACAGCATCGAAGAAGCCGTGCTGCTGGGCGATCGCGTTGTCTTGATGACGGCCCATCCAGGCAGCTTCAAAGCCGAATTCCGGATCGGTCTACCCCGTCCGCGCACGTTTGAAACCACCGGCACGCCTGAGTTCGCCGAGATTAACGGCGCGATCTGGCGCGAGCTTAAGGACGAAGTCCATCGTGCTATGCAGCAGCAACGTTGAGGGTTAGGGGGCATTGTGACGTCGAGACAACACCCCAACAGCAAAATCCGCCCGGAACTGATCTCGATCGCCGGGCTGATCCTCGTCACGGGTGTATGGTTCGGCCTGGATCTGTGGCATACATGGTGGTGGGGCGGCTTGCTGCTGGACTTCGTGTTGATTGTGATGCTGGCCGAGCGGGTCGGCAAACGCGTGCCTGTACGTTACAAACCGCATTACGATATGGTCCTCGCTGTGGGCTTTCCCGTCTTGCTTCTGATTTGCTGGCAGTTGATTGTCGGCGCGAAGATTCTCAGCCCGCGCTGGTTTCCGCCCCCCACGAAGATCGCCCGCGCCCTGTGGGACCTGACCGTAGATTACGATCGCTTCGAAAAAACCAGCTTGATTGGGCGTCCGTGGTTGATCCTGGATAAGTACCATTCCGATGGATGGGACGGCGTGTGGGGGTTGTACAAAGAGGGCCAGGTGTGGGCGACCCTGACGCGCGTCTTGTTGGGCTTTGTCCTGGGGGCCATCCCGGGTATTGTGATCGGCGTGATCATGGGGCTCAACGAAACCGTGCGCACCATGCTGGATACCACGCTGTCCGCGATCTACGTCCTGCCTAAAATCGCCATCTTCCCGATCGTGATGCTGCTGTTCGATAATCCCTTCGGGGAAGGGCCCAAAGTGACCGTGATCGCCATCTCTGCTTTTTTCCTGGTGGCTATCAATACCATGACCGGCGTGCGTGACATCGACCCGATCTTTTTGCAGGCCGGGAAGAATTATGGGGCCAACTGGCACCAGATGTTCCGACATATCATTTTGCCCGGCGCGATGCCCGTCATCTTTTCCGGGCTGCGGCTGGCACTGGGTACCGCGTTGATCGTGGTGGTGGCCATCGAATTTGTGCGGGCGAAAATCGGCGTCGGGCATCTTATTTATTACCACTGGCAAGTGCTCGAAACCGACAAAATGTATGCGGGTTTGATCGTCGTGATGGCGCTCGGCATCGTATTGACGCAAGGCTTGCAATGGCTTGAGCGCCGGTTAATGCCCTGGCGGTGACCGTGAAAACGCTGCTCAAAACGCTGACTGACTACAATTACGGCGAACATCGCCAACTGTGGCAGACTATCGCCACCCTGGATGATGCGACCTTTCTTCAGGATCCCGGCTACTCGATCGGGAGCATTCAGCACGAAGTGGTCCATATCATCCGGGCCGACCGGCTGTGGCTCAGCCGCGCGATGGGAGCCGCCGATGTGGCGCTGCTGCCTACCGAGACGGTAGATCGTGGGGAAATCCGAGAAACGTGGGATCGCCTGGAACAGGACGTGAAGGCTTTCCTGGACGGCCTCTCCGACCAGGAGTTGCAGCAATCGGTGACGTATATCAACGCCAAAGGCCAAACCCAAACCCGCCGCGTGTTTGAACTACTGCTGCATCTCTGCAATCACGGAACGGTGCACCGCGCGGAGATGTGTGCCGTGCTGCACATGCTCGGACACACCATCGACTTCGATGTCTCGTTGCGACGTTTTCTTGAGGAAAATCCCCAGCCTTGAGGTAGTTAGCGCGATCGGTGGCGCTCCCCGCGCTATCGCTTGTCGTCGGCAGTGGGTCCCCACGACGTGATCGCAACCTGTATTCCGCTCCAGTCTTCAAGCGCGCTGATCCAGGTTTCAGGGGTTCTCAGTGGGTTCGCAAACATGGTGAGATATTGGCCTCACCCTCCGCCTGATCCCCGATAAACACAGCGTAACGCAATCCATTCTGCGACTCGACGGCAACTCTTGAATTCTCCCAGAACGAGTATCTGATCAATCGGGAGGGTCGAGTATAATTGTGGGGTGGTGCGGCGCTGGCGACCGCACGAACTATTTTTTTGGAGGGTACCGGCAAGAGGACCGCATGAAGGCTTTCAAGCTCGTCTTTCATTTTGCTCGCAATTACACCAAGGAACTCGTGATCACCGTGATCAGCATGGTGCTGCTGGTCGGCGTGCAACTGCTCATTCCGTGGATTATCAAATCGCTAATCGCCGCCGTCACCGAACGGTCGTTGGACTCCAACACAATGAAGTATCTCACGGGCCTGACGATCCTGACCGGAGTGGCACTGGTCGCCAAAGGCGGGCTGCAATTCCTGCGCAGCTACATGGCGCATATCGCGGGGTGGGGCGTGGTGGCCGATATGCGCAAGCACCTGTACCAGCATTTGCAGCGGCTGTCGCTGCGCTTTTACGAGGACAAACAAACGGGGCAGGTGATGTCCCGTATCGTCAACGATACTGACCTGTTCGAAATGTTGATCGCGCATGCCGTGCCAGACATCATCGTCAACGTGCTGACCTTTGTGGGCGTCAGCGTCATGTTGGTGTTCATGAACTGGAAGCTCGGCTTGTTGAGCCTGATCCCGGTGCCGTTCGTGATTCTCGTTATGCGCGGCTACGCGAAAAAAGTTCGCCCGGCTTTCCGGCGTCGCCAGGCGGAACTCGGCCAGCTTAATGCCGTGCTGAATGACAACATCTCCGGCATTCGCGAGATCAAAGCGTTTACGCGTGAAGACGCCGAAGCACAGCGTATCTCGGTCGGCGTCGACAACTACCGCCGATCGCTGCTGTACGCGCTCAAAATGATGGCGATTTTCCAGCCGCTGGTCGATTTCACCTCGTCGCTGGGGACGCTGGTCGTGATCTACTTCGGCGGGATGCTGGTCAACGACGGGGCGATGGCCGTCCCCGAGCTGGTGGCCTTCTTCCTGTACCTGGATATGCTCTACCAACCGATTCGCATGTTAAGCGATGCCTGGGAGCGCATACAAGAATCATTGGCTGCCGGGGATCGCGTAGACGAGCTACTCCAGGAGAGTCCGGAGATCGCGGAACGACCGGACGCCATCCGGCTGGAATCGCGGGCGCGTGGCGCGGTCACGTTCGAGGATGTGAGCTTCTGCTACAGCCAGGGCGACATGGTGTTGGAGCATATCCGTGTCGAGATCGAAGCCGGAGAGATGGTAGCCCTGGTCGGCCCGACAGGCGTCGGCAAGTCCACACTGGTGAGCCTGATTCCGCGCTTTTACGACCCGGTGGCGGGCACCGTGCGCCTGGATGGCGTCGACACGCGGCACCTGGAGCTGGAAAGCCTGCGCCAACAGATCAGCATTGTGCTGCAAGACGTCTTCCTGTTTCACGGCACCGTGCGAGAGAATATTCAGTTTGGCAACCCGGAGGCGTCCGAGGCGGATATTGTGCGCGCCGCGCGCGTGGCCAATGCCCACCAGTTTATCCGCGACCTGCCCGACGGCTACGACACGCTGATCGGCGAGCGCGGCGTCAAGCTGTCCGGCGGGCAGAAGCAGCGGCTCTCCATTGCGCGCGCCGTGTTGAAGGATGCGCCGATTTTGATCCTGGACGAGGCGACGTCGTCCGTTGATACGGAAACGGAAATCCTGATCCAGGAAGCGCTGGAACGTTTGATGGAGGGCCGGACGACGATTATCATCGCGCACCGGCTGTCGACCGTGCGCAACGCCGATAAAATCATCGTGCTGGAAGATACACACATCGCCGAAATCGGCACACATCAGGAGCTTGTGTTCATGGGCGGCCTGTACAACCGCCTGTACACGGCGCAGCGCAAATTACAGAATCTGTCCGCTTAAGGACCGCGCAAATCGATCATGGAACTGCTGGATATACCCCGCACGTACGTTACGCCTGCGGGGTTTTTCGTGGTCAGACGTTGACGGACCTCCACTGGGCGGCATTGGCCCTCAGCCTGATGCTGTAATACAGTGGGTCAACGTTTTTTCATTGACGCTAGTGCACTGCAACGCCCTCGGGCGTTCCCAAACGGCATGAAAGGATTGATCGCATGGCAGGGTTTCAGTATGGCGTGGTCGGCGCAGGGCGGCAGGGCGTAGCGACTGCCTATGATATGGTCCAGCACGGCGGCGGGGCGAGTGTGCTGTTGACCGACGTTGATGCCGCAGTCGCGCAGCAGGCAGCCGCGCGCATCAATCGCCTGGTGGGGCGCGAAGCCGCCACGTGGGCACAAGTGGATGCAGGCGATGTCGGGGCGCTGGCGGCGGCATTGCAAGGGCTGAATGTTTTTTTGTGCGGCACACCATTCGGCTTCATCCCGACGGCGACCGAAGCTGCTCTGCAAGCGCGGGTCAGCATGGTCGACTATGGAGGCCACACGCCGACGGTGTTGCAGCAGCTTGCACGCGATTCCGAGGCAAAAGCTGCCGGAATCGGAATCGTGCCAGACTGTGGCATGGGTCCCGGCATGAACAACACGATGGGCACATACGCGGTCGAACTCCTCGAACAGGCGGGCCTGACGCCGCGCGATGTGTATCTGTGGGACGGTGGCATTCCGCAGCAGCCTGTGCCGCCCTGGAACTACCAATGCGCCTTCAACATCAACGGCCTGACCAATGAATATTTCGGGCAGGTCGCCGTGCTGCGCGAGGGCAAGCTGACGATGCTCGGCGCGTTTGCGGAACTGGAACCGATTGCGTTTGAAGGCGTAGGGCAGTTGGAAGCATTTATCACGACGGGAGGCACCAGCACGGCACCCTACAACTTTGAAGGCAAACTGCGCACCTATCAGAACAAGACCTGCCGCTGGCCGGGACACTTCGCGCAATTCAAGGCGTTCCAGCAGCTTGGGCTGTTCGAACTGGAACCGGTTGAGATCAACGGGCAGAGGGTCGTCCCGCGCGATGTGTTCCACGCGCTGCTTGAACCCCACATTTCCGCCCCCGTGATCAAGGACGTGTGCGTGATGCGCGCGAAGGGTGTCGGCATGGGCGCGGACGGAAGCGAGCGCGCCGTGATCATCGACCTGGTGGATTATTACGACGAGGATACAGGCTTCACCGCGATGGAGCGCATCACCGGCTGGCATGCGGGCATCATGGCGGAGTTTCTCGCGTCGGGCACGGTGACGCCCGGCGTCTGGCCGATGGAGCGCGCCGTACCGGCGAGCGTGTTCATGGACAAGGTGCGCGAGCGCGGATTCAACGTCAGCGTGCGCTGGGAGTAGGGTCGGGATAGTGCCGGTGTGATCTGATGCCGCACGCTCTGATCTCCAACCTGACCAGATACTTGGATGCATGGTGTGTCTCTTGTGAGATGTTATTGAACATGCGTTCTGGTCAGGGTATAATTCTTCTATAGAGTCATCTGGGCTGGCGTCAATGAGGAGCGGCAGATGGAAGACCTGGTTCTTTCGCTGGAAACGGCGGCGATGGAACGCTGGCGCACCGGGGATCCGATGGGGATTCATCGCGATAAGCGCCCCACAGGTGACGTATTTTGATACCGGTACCCCGCACAGGATCAATGGCCGGGAGGCTTTGCGCGCCGAGTATGCCCAGCGCGAGGGTAAGATTTTTTACGAGGTCATGGACTTCATCGATCCCAGGGTCCAGGTGCAGGGCGATCTGGCGGTGTTGTTCTACCGATTCTTTTCCACCCGGCTGAATCCCGATGGCTCGATTCTGAGCCGCATCCCCTGGAACTGCACCGAAGTCTTTGCGCGGACCGGCGGCGAGTGGGCCATTATTCACACACACTGGTCGTTCATCCGGGGCGAACCCGCGTAAGTCGTGTCCCAACGAACGTAGGGCGCACATGACAGGATGGGCCGATCGCAGTTGCCCGTCCTGGCGATTCTCAGGTGATCCGCCAGGGTGTCGCGTTTCCAGGCGCGAAGCGAGCCCCCATTATCTCAAAAAATGTCGCCTATGCCCCCGAACGGACGTTATTTGCCTCCCCGGGTGTACCTGCGTAGGGCAAAATGTGCCTTTTCCTTTAAATTCATTCAAGGCGCTACCACTGCCTTGGTCCGCACGGCTGAAGAATAGCATTCCATAGGAGGGGGCGTGTATGGTTTACGAGGACACGTTTTCCAGCAGGGAGATGACGCACCTCCCCGACGAGACATTCGCGCCGCCCATGGTGACGAACTGGTGGGCCGAGGCGCAGGCGTGCCGCGATCCGATCGCGTACCGGTTCTTTTCCGCGCCGCCCTTCGCTACCGCCGAAGGACCTCAGGCGGAATGTTATCTGCGGCTGCCCGCACAAGATCGCATTGTGGCGCTGAAGGATCTGGGCGCGGCGATTACCTATGAGTGGTTTCCTGACCGCGTCGTCCGCCACATGACCACGCAGGGTCTGCGCTTCAGAAGCACGCTGTGCCTAGCGGCTGGTCGCGACGTGCTGCTACTCGATATGACGATCACCAATACGCTGCCAACCAGCCAGACCGGGTTGAAATTGTTTCTGAAGGTGCTGTCCGGCGTGGAGCGGCTCGCGGAATTTTCCTCCTGGAATACGGTTGCGCTGCCAACGGCGAACACGTCCGTGGACCGCGACCGTCACTGCTTCATCTTTCATGGACGCGGCCCGGCTTACTCCATGCTGGGCACGGACCGCCCGTCGCTCAGCTATCGGGCCAGCGTGGCCTTCACGGAATGGGAAGCGGACGCCAATTTGAACGGTATCGTCTCCAACCGGGTGCGCCGGGTTAGCGCTCACGCCGGGTTAGAGTATGAGATCAACCTGCGGCCGGGCGAAGTCTGGCGGCTGCATTATGTTCACGCGCTGGCCGGAACGGCGCAGGATGCGCTCGCTGCTTATGACGATGCCCAGCAGCATTTTGAAACCCGGCAGGAACAGGCTCGCACGGCCTGGCAATCCGAGATCCGGGCTGCATTCACCGCCGGGAATGATCGGTTTTCGGGCAGTCTGCCGATCCTGGAAGGGGGGCACGCGAGCGTACGACAGCTCTATCTGACCGGCGCGCTCAATTTGCTGTTTATGAAAAGGAGCGACTCGCGCAACCGGTTTGGCACGTCCTACAAAACCATCAGCCCGCGCAGTGGGGCGACGTCGTGGCTGTGGGATACGCAGCAGGCCGCTTCGGGTCTGGTGCACCTGGATCCTATCGTCCTGAAAACGATGGTGGAGTGGTGGATGCGCACGGATATCCATCAATGCTGGGGGACCAATTACCTCAACGGCGCACCGCTAGGACCCTGGTATTCGGTGAACGATTATGCGCTGTTCACGATGGCCTATCATTATCTGCGCTACACGGGCGATTTCGGCTGGCTGGACCAGCGCATCGAACAGGCGACCGTGTTCCAGCATTTGCAGCGCTGTGCCGACCATTGGCGCGATCTGAATTCTACGGACTATCTGGCGGACTACGGTGCGGAGCGCAATTTGCTCGAATGCGTGCCGACTTATACGCACAAGGTCGCCGCGCTGAACGCCGCCAACGCATGGATGAATCGCACGCTGGCGCAGATAGAGGATCAGCGTGGGGAGACGACCTCGGCCAGCCGGCGTCGCCGCGATGCGCAGGCGATCGCCCAGGCAGTGCTTGAGCTGTACCGCCCGGCAGGGACCTTTGCCTGCCGCCAGCCCGATGGCTCGGAGATTGAGGTCCAGCACTGCTACGATTTCGGCGTGGTGATGAGTACCCTATTCGACGATCTGGGACCCGACCGGCGGCAGCAGATGATCCGTTTCTTGCAGACGAAACTTCAAACGCCGAGCTGGATGCGCGCTTTGGCGGATGATGACCCCGCTGCGGCGTTCAGTCTGCGCACCGATCACACGGCGACCGGCGCGTATACGTCCTGGCCGGCTTATGCCGTGATGGCCCTGTGTCCAGACCGGCCATCTCACGGAAGCGTTGACCTGGATCGGCGTCGACAATCCGTCAGGGGGATTGGCTGGCGTTGCGATGCAGGGGCCTTTTGGGCAAGCCGCGTTTCATGGCGGGCCGGGCAGTCTCCTGGAAGGGCAGGCCGCCCGCAAAGCGCCCGACGATCCCCCGCACTACGAGGAATGGATTGACGTGGCGGGTGGAGCCTATATCGGCGCGGTGCTGGAGGGTGTGTTCGGCGTAAAAGCCACCCTGTACGATGGCATCTCCGCTTCGGCGGCGCTGCACGGCCTCTTGCCGGACGCCACGTTGCACGGATTGACCTATCAAGGGCAGCGCTACGATTATCGTGATGGAACACTGCACAGGCAGACGCGGTAACGGGTCCGCCGTGACAGATCGCCCGGACCTGACGCACAATCGGGACTATGGGCGCTCCGGCTCATAGATCAGCGCCGCCACGCCCGAGCCAAATGACTGCGCCGTCACCAGCTTGAGTCTGGCCGTGGTGCCTTCCGCAAAGAGACGTTTGCCTGTGCCCAGCACCACCGGATAGACCAGCAACCGAAAGCGATCCACCAGATTGTTTTGAACGAGCGTTTGAACGAGCGTGGCGCTGCCGTGAACTGTGATGCCCTTGCCGTCCTGCTGCTTGAGTTTGGTGATTTCCTCGACGACTTGGTCTTTGATCAGCACGGAGTTGTTCCATTCCGCCGTGTCCAGCGTGGTTGACACGACGTATTTGCGCACACCGTTGAAGTAAGGCGCTCCCTCGTCCTTGCTCTGTGGCCAGGCGGCGGCAAAGCCCTGATAGGTCACACGCCCCAGCAGCAATGCATCGCTGTGAGCAGCCTCCTCGCTTTTGAACTGCGCGATCTCCTCGTTCCAATAGGGGAAAGTCCAGGCGGGGTTTTCCATGACGCCATCCAACGACAGAAAAGTAGTGACGACGATGTCTCTCATCAGATTCTCCTTGTGCGGTCCTCGAACAAACCCGGCGTGGCGCAACCAAAAGGCACGATCCTGGGGACGTGCGATTGGACGTGTGGGCTATGAATCTATAGATCAAATTATAGTCAATGAAGATACTATGCCATATCGAACTGGAAATCACGCAGGTGTCACACATCTCACCTATCGCGTCGTAAAGTAGGGGCAAGCCTGATGCGCCAAGGAGCAGCAGAAGTTTCTCGAATTCGACGGTGGGCGTATACTGATGCACATGCCGTTTCGTCACAGGACCGAATGCTGAAATCATAATGGCACATCAGAGCGAAGACACGACCACCAGCCTGTTAGGCTCGCTGCTGCACATCAGCATCGCGATCAACGCGCAGTTGGAGTTGCCCGCCATCCTGGCCCAGGTGATCACCGCCACGCGCCATGTTACAGGGTGCAGTGACGCCTGTTTGGTGTTGTGGGATGCGGATCATCAGCGCTTCGTGCCAGGGGCATCGACCGCCAATGGCTGCGCTGATGAGTTCTGCTTGCCAGAGGGACTCTCGCATCAGATCGTGCAGTGGGGCAGAGTGTACCTGGTGCAGGATACTGCGCACGATCCCTTTCTAACTACGCCGTCATCCTGCTCCATTGGGGCGTATGCGGGTGTTCCGCTGAAGCATGGCAGCGAGTCTCTGGGCGTGTTATATGCCCTCTCGCGCGAACCTCGCCGGTTCGATCAAGGCGAGCTGCCCGTCATGCAGGCGCTGGCCGAAATCACCAGTGTGGCGGTGCGCAATGCCCAGATGGTGCAGGCGCTGCAAGAGATGAACGCCTTCAAGCACACTATGCTGCAGTTAGCGGCCCATGACCTGCGAAACCCGTTGATGAAAGCCATGGGCTATTTCGATCTGCTGCTTTACGACGCCGGGGAGCTTGACCCGTGTGATCAGGAATACGCCGCTGTCGTAAGGAACTCTCTGCGCCGCGCCGAAACCCTGATCGCCGGAATACTGGCCAGTGAGCGCGTGTCATCGGGACGCATGGAGTGCGAGCCGCACGATGTGAATCGGCTCGTCCAAGAGGTGGCGGTTGAATTTCGCTCTGCCGCAGAGGCGAAGGCGCAGCAGTTGAGCGTTTGCTGCCAGGACGCGCCGGTAGTCACTGTGTGTGATGGCATGTTGTTTCAGCAGGCGATCGGCAATCTGGTGTCGAACGCGATCAAGTACACGCCTGCTAATGGCGAAATCACGCTGCGAACCGAGCTGCTGGGCGATGACGTCGTGGTGAGCGTGCAGGACACGGGCCCGGGCATTCCGCCGGAGGAACAGACATTGTTGTTCCAGCCCTTCAGGCGGCTGTCGTCGGCAGGCGCTGAGACGGGTAGCGGGTTGGGGTTGAGCATGGTTAAGACAATTATTGAACGGCACGGCGGACGGGTGAGCGTGCAGAGCAGCCCTGAGCACGGAACTTGTTTCGCAATTACAGTGCCCGCGGCGTCAGAGGTAGGTTAGGGGCGACTGTGAGCCGTGCCCCGGCGTAAACAGGCTGCGCGTTGGTGTGTTTTGAAACTGTGCGGAGGTAGGCCATAGCCACCTCCGCACAGGGCTTCTTAGCATTCGGATCCGGATGCCACCCCGTCGGGCAGCGCACCCGCACGATCAGGCATACACACAATGCCGGGCTTCGTCAGCGAACGCGTCAATCAGTCCGACTTCGGCGTCGAAGAAATGATCGGACGGGCTGAGAATATAGCCGCCGTTGCCGTCCGGCTTCCTCAAAGCAACGCCGCACTTCGGCGCGGGTTTGTTCGGGCGTGCAGTTGATCAGGTTGTGGAACTGGTCGAATCCGCCGATCATGCACACACGATCGCCAATGCGCCGTTTGGCTTCCGCCAGATCGACATCGGCCCCCATGCCGGGTGGGGTAAAGGTTTCCATCGCATCGGGCTTCATATCGGCGATCATCTCCAAGATAGGCATCATGCCGCCGCAGGTGTGATATGTGATGCGCTGGCCCGCCTGGTGCGCTGCCTCGATCAATTCCACGTCATAGGGCGCGACGAATTTCTCGAAAATCTTGGGCGAGATCACCGTCGAGGACGCTGAACCCCCGCCCAGCTCGTGCACGTCGAAGCAGGCCCCTTGCATCGAATCGATGTATGTTTTCTTGCGTCGCTGGAGAATTCTCAGGAACTCATGGACCCATTCCGGATCGTCATAGGTCGCGAAGATCAGATCGCTGACTTTCATCAGGCAGGCCGCGTCTTGCCAGGTGCCCGGCTGTCCGAACACGTCAAAACAGCAGATGTGGCCCCGCACCAAGCCGCGATCACCGAACTCGGCGGCCACTTTGTTTACCGCGTCGACGTCACATTTGGGCGCGGTCATGAACTCGCCCAAAAGATCGATGTCGCTCTTGTTCTTGATCAGATATTCGCCCACCCACGAGGTGTGATCGTTGGACTCGATCACCATCGAGAGCGTGCCTTTCGGCGTCTCGAAGGAGTAGCGAACTGTGGGATAAGCCTGGTTGGGGATTTCCTCCCAATGCACGCGCCACTGGTCGGTGGAAACGCGCCGCGCTTCCAGAAAACCGATCTCGCCTTGTTCGGGGTCGGGATATTCTCCACTGTCCGGATCGTGGCGATGGGGGACGGTCCAGGTCCAGGCATCCAGGTCAAACCGGTTGAAAAACTCCTGGTCGGAAATGCCGTCCATATACTTATCCAGGAAGTACGGCATCACATGGTGGGTGGTTACAGGCAGCCTGTCAGGAACACCGCCGGTGAGGGCAGTGAGCATGCGCTGTCTCGACGTCATCGTGGTCATTGCGTGGTCCTTTCCAAACTGACACAACCAGTCAGGTTACCGTAGAACAGTCGATCCGGTCGATGAGATGAGGTAGCGGCTATCCTCTCTGTCAGGGCTCGCTCGACGCCAGTGGTAACCGCTTTGGCCTGCCCTTCAATAAACTTGTCTCGAATGGTTTCCAAAAGGATCATTTTGTACGCTCCTCAACAGTGTATTGCAACTGGCACGCCAAGATAATGGCGCGAACGGCATTTGCGAGGTGAACGTCATAGAATGTATCGATGGCAGACATCAACATTACAGGCGTAGGGAACTTGAGCCCATGTAGGGGGCCGGTTGAACCGGGCTGTGAAGTACAATATGCAGGGATTGCGCTCATAAAAATCTAGTTCGTATCATGAACCCCGCCAGATAAGCCGCATGCGAAGGCGTGTTCGTTTTTGTTCTTTTATATTCGCTTTTTGTCATTCTCACATGGAACAACACGCTTGTCAAGCCGATTAGCACCGCTTTAGCCCCAGGGGTATTGACAAAACGGAGCATTTCGCATACGCTTCGATCATATAAACGTAAAAAAACGCACTTTTACGAAACGCACTTATGCTGCTAGCCGAACGCGAAGAACTCATTCTCTCTCTCGTCAACCAACACGGCATCGTCTCCGTGCAGGAACTGGCCGATGCGTGCGATGTGACGACGGTGACCATCCGGCGCGACCTGAGCAAAATGGAGGCACGGAATATGCTGCGCCGGACGCACGGCGGAGCGGTTCGGCTGACGCGCCTACCCACCGACGACAGCGAAAAGAGCGACAAGTTTGAGGAATTCGGATCTGAACATATGCTGTCGGTGCCCGGCGACGATATCCCGGATGCTCTGATTTTGGCCCCGGTTCAGAATTCCGCCGTTCACACTTTGCGCGAACGTGCCCTCCGTAATCACATTCCCCTGCTCGCCGAGTCGTCTCGGTTTCCTGGTGCGATCTACCTGGGTCCCAACAATTACGAGGCAGCATTCTATCTTGGCCGGTGGGCTGGGAAATACGTGCAGCAGCACATGGACACTCGGGCGTATGTCCTGGATATCGGACAAAGTGTGCTGCCTAACACGCAGACGCGCAGCGTTGGGTTTTGCGAAGGGCTGCGTTATGTGTTGGGCGACGAGGCGCACATCATTTCGATCGAGGGGCGCGGTCTTTATAATGACGCGTATCAAACCGCGCACGATGCGCTGCGTCTGCACCCCGAAGTCAACGTGATCTACGGCATTAACGATGACTCCATATTGGGCGGTCTGCAAGCCTATCTCGATTTAGGGCGCGATCCGGACCAACTGCTGGCCGTCAATGTCGGCGGGGAAGGCAAGACGCTATTTGATCGCTTGCATTCTGGCGGGCCGCTAAAGGCGTGTATGGCGCTGTTCCCCGAGATTGTTGGGCAGATGGGCATTGACGCGATCGTGCGCTTGTGGGCCGGAGAAGATATCGGCACCGAAATTCTCACGCCTTCCGCGCTGCTGACCGACGACACACTGACCGATTTCTATACGCTCACGGGGCACGGTTGGCAGCCTGACCTGTCGGCGATCGAACGTCTTGAACATACACGTTGGGCCACGCCGCTGCCTGTCGCGACGCGCAAACGAGTGTCGTTTGTCATCCACTACTGTACGCACGAGTGGTATCAAAACATGGCCAAGGCTATGCAAACGCGAGCAGGTCAGCTGGGGATCACGCTGTCGGTTGAGGATGTCAAGGATGATCTCAAAGCCGAGATTCGCGATCTGCGCCGGTTGATCGGTAAGCTGGCGGCAACCTATGTCAACGACGGTGACACGATCATCCTCGACACGGGCACGCCAACCATGTATATGGCGCAATTCTTGCAGGGGTACCGCGATCTGCACGTGATCACCAACTCGCTGCAAGTGCTGCAGGCGCTCCAAAACAGTCCGCATATCACGGTGACGATGACGGGCGGAGAATATCTGCATGACGCCCAGGCTTTTACCGGTCGTGGGGGACAACTTCTCTTGCGCGAGATTCGTGCAGACAAAGTGTTCCTGGTCGCGGGTGGTGTATCGTCGGCCTTTGGCATCTCGTCCAAGAATGTGCCGGAAGCTGAGATGCGACGCGCGATGATCAACGCCGCGCGCGAAGTCGTCGTGCTGGCCGATCACACCGTGCTGGGCACAAACTCCAATGTGCGCGTCACCGATTTGGAGCGTGTCCATACTTTGATCACCGATGCCGGGGCACTGGTCACCCACCGGATGGATTTGAATCAACGCGGAATCAAAGTCATGGTCGCCGGTCAGTTCATCAATGGAGGGTCTCTGCGTGAGGGGTGAGCGTGAGCACATAACTGCGGCTGCCTCTTATGCTGGGTACTATCGCAATTCGATCGATAGTGAAGGGAGTGACTATAGCGCGTACAGCCCTGTTGCATACCAGGTCATCTGTCTTTTCTGACCTCGCCCGGATAAATTTTTGCGAAATCGAAAGGAAAATACCATGAAGAAGGCTCTTGTTTTGCTCATCTTGGCGGCGATGGTAGTCCCAGCGTTGTCATTTGCCCACGCGCAAGACGTGGTAACGTTGGAGTTTTGGGACAACCAGCAGGCCGAGTCTGGGTTGAGCCAATATCAGGCTGCCGCAGTCCAGTTGTTTGAAGACACGCACCCCGGCATCAAAGTCGACGTGGTGACCGTGCCCTACACCGAATATCAAGACCGGCTGACCATTGCCGTGCGTGGCGGCACCCCGCCTGATGTCTCGACTGTAGACCAGATTTGGAACTACGGCTTTGCCACCGGCGGCGCGATCATTCCGCTGGATGACTACATCGCCAATTCCGATACGGTCAAGCAGGAAAACTTCTTCCCTGGCGCGTGGGATTCTGCCGCGTTCGAGGGGCAGGTGTGGGGCGTTCCATTTAACGTCGATGTCTGGCAGTTCACGTTCTACAACAAGGACCTGCTGGATGCCGCCGGTGTTACCCCCGACATGCTGACGACTTGGGAAGGTCTGATGGAAGCCGCGCCTAAGCTCACCGATCCCGCCAAGGGCCAGTACGCCGTTGGTCTGGTTGGTCACCTGGGCGAAGACACCGTTGTGATCATGGACTCCTTCATCTACTCGAACGGCGGGTCGGTCCTGAACGCGGACGGTAGCTGCGCGTTGGATCAGCCCGAAGCGGTTGAAGCGCTGCAATACCTGGTCGGTCTGGTCCCCTATGCCCCCGAAGGCATTGCCAACTCGGGCACGGGCGATATGCGCGAGCTGTTCCTCAACCAGTCGCTGGCGACCGAGTGGTGGCCCGCGTTGGAGCAGCCCACCCTCATGCAGACAGACCTCAATTGGGACTTCGTCGCCGGGACCGCGCCGGAAGGCAAGACTCCGGTCGGAACGTACGGCGGCTGGAACCTGGTGATCTACGAGCAGTCCAAGCACCAGGACGAAGCCTGGGAGTTCATTCAGTTCATGACCCAGCCTGACATCAACGGCCAGGTTGTGGACTTGATCCCCGCCAATGTCGAAGCGGCCACCAAGTTCCTGAACGACAACCGTCGTGGCGCCGATGTGATCCTGGAACACCTGAACAATGCGCGTCCACGCCCGTTGTCTCCGGAATACCTCCAGGTATCCACTATCCAGCAAGAGCTGGCCCAGGCGATCTTCACCGGCACGCCGGTGGACGCCGCTGTGGCTGATGCTTGCGATCAGATCAACGCACTGGCCGCTGAATAGCGCTGCCGTGCTGTGAGCTTCCTCCCTGCCTGGAACTCCGGGCAGGGAGGATTCATCCAACCAGTTATTACACACAGGGCGTCCGAATATGTCCAGCACCGAACAAGCGGCACACCTGGGCGCTGCCCCTTCTCGACGTAATCGGTTTCACATCAACAGCGATTTACGCATCGCGCTGCTGTTTATTCTGCCCGCGGTGGTGCTGGTCGGTGTGTTGATGTATTACCCGATGGGGCGCGCATTCAAAGAGAGTCTGTATAAGACTCCCAAAACATCGTGGCTCAATCCAGACACCAACCAGATTTATGTGGGCCTGGATCACTACCAGAACTTGGTGAACGACAAGGTCTTCAAGCAAGTTCTGAGTAACTCGCTCAGGTGGACGATCGGCGTCGTCCTGTTTCAGAATCTCATCGGGCTGGCGAGCGCGGTGTTGCTCGATCAAAAACTGCCCGCGCGTGCGCTGATGCGCGCGTTGGTGCTGCTACCCTGGGTGTTGCCCGGTGTGGTCAACGCCATCCTGTGGCGCTTCATGTACGATCCTCAGCTCGGTTTGATCAATTCGGTTCTGATCGGAACGGGGGTCATCCACGAGAAAATCGCGTGGCTGGGCGATCCTAACAAGGCATTGGGGGCGCTGATCGTCGCGGCGATTTGGAAAGGTTTCCCCTTTTCAACCGTGATGTACCTCGCCGCGCTGCAAAGCGTCGATCAAGAGCAGGTGGAGGCGGCGGAGATCGACGGCGCTAACGCGTTCCAGCGTTTCCGCCATGTCACCGTGCCGTCGATTTCGGGCATCATTCGCCTGAATTTCCTGCTGACGACGATCTGGACGTTCAACTACTTCGACCTGATCTGGGTGACGACCGCGGGTGGTCCGCTCAAGAAGACGCACATCTTCCCGACGATCATCTATCAAACCGCCTTTCGCGCCGAGGGCAACTTTGGCAAAGCCGCGGCCTACGGCGTGATCGCAGTCCTCGTGCTGTCCGTCTTCGCCCTGTTGTATTTGCGCGAACTGCGCCGTTCTGAGGTGTTGTGATTATGGCAACCATGTCAACCGCGTTGAGACGGCAGCGCATCCGGCAGAAAACAGTCAAGAACGCTATTTTGATCGGGCTGCAGCTCTTTCTGGCGCTTGTGATCCTGGTCCCATTCCTGTGGATGTTCAGCGTCTCGATCAAGCCCGCCAACGAGCCCTTTGCCATACCAGTGCGGCTGTGGCCTAAAAACCCGACACTTGAAAATTACCGTAACGCCATTTACCCGGAATTTGGCCGCTACTTCCTGAATAGTGTCATCGTCTCGGTCCTGACCATGATTCTGTCGATCTCAGTGGGGCTACTGGCCGCGTACAGTTTCGGGCGCTTCAAGTTTCCCGGCTCCCGCCTGATCCTGGTACTGATCATCCTGGCGCAGATGTTCCCCGTGGCAACCATGATCATCCCGCTCTATAAGATTATGAACGGCCTGAACCTGATCAACACGTACCCGGCGCTGGTGCTGGCCTACATTACGCTGACGCTGCCCGTGTCGATCTGGATGCTGCGCGGCTTCATTCAGAACATTCCGCGCGACCTGGAAGAGGCCGCGATGGTCGACGGCTGCACGCGGTTGCAAGCCTTCTGGCGGCTGGTTGTGCCGCTGGCGCGACCGGGTATCGCCGCCACTGCCGTGTGGATCGCCGTCGTGACGTGGCAGGAATTTTTGTTCGCGCTAGCCTTCACAACGACGCGCAACATGCGCACCATTTCGGTCGGGATGGCGGATTTCCAGGGGCAGTTTGGCATCCGCTATGGTGAATTGATGGCCAGCTCGGTCATGGTGTCGATGCCGATCATCGTGTTGTTCTTCTTCTTGCAGCGCTATTTCGTCGCTGGCCTGACCGCCGGGGCCACCAAGGGATAGGCCATCCGAACATGATCGCGCTTCGGGGTATCACGTGGGATCACCCACGCGGCTACCAACCGCTTGCCGCCAGTGCCGATCCGTACGCTGCCGAATTCGGCGTGCGCGTCACATGGGATCGACGCTCGCTCAAGGATTTCGGCGACGCGCCGATCGATCTACTGGCGGCGGACTACGATCTGCTGATCATCGACCATCCCCACATGGGGTTGGCCGCCGAAGCCGGGATGCCTGCTGCCGCTGGACCAGACGCTCGATTCCGGGGTATTGGCGCAGTTGGCGGCGGAAAGCGCCGGTCCTAGCCACGCGAGTTACACCTATGCCGGGCACCAGTGGGCGCTGGCGGTGGATGCCGCCATGCAAGCCGCCGCCTACCGCCCTGATCTGCTAGACGAGCCGCTGCCCCCGACGTGGGACGCCGTGCTGGACTTGGCGGGACGGTTAGGGCGGGCCGGACGGTCGATCGCGGTGCCGCTCGCGCCTACGGACTGCATCTGCTCGTTCCTGTCGCTGTGCGCGAGTCTGGGCGAGGGGGCGGGGTCTGGCGATAATCTGGTCAGCGAGGCAGTCGGACACGCCGCGCTGGAGACCTTGCAGGCGCTTGCTGGAGTTGCGCACCCTGCCAGCCTGTCCTGGAACCCGATTGGGATGCTCGATCACATGGGCCGTGCGGACGATGTCGTCTATTGCCCGCTCACGTTTTGCTACACCAATTATTCCCGCGCCGACTATGCGCCGCACCTCGTGCGCTTCGCGACCATTCCTGGCGTGCGGGGATCGCTGCTCGGCGGTGCGGGGATCGCCGTGTCCGCTTCGTGCGCTCATCCAGAACCGGCAAGCGCATACGCGGCCTGGCTGTGCGGCGCGGAGGTGCAGCGTACGTTCTACGTGCAGAATGGCGGCCAGCCAGGTAACCGGGTTGCCTGGCTCGATCCTGATGCCAACGCGCTGACGCACGAGTTTTTCCGCGACACGTGGGAAACACTTCGGCAGGCTTACGTGCGCCCACGGCACAACGGATTTGTCGTGTTTCAGGAAGGCGCGGGCCGGATCATCCACGCCTTGCTGCGCGGCGAAGGCTCGGTGATCAACGCGTTGGCGCGGCTCCAGGCGCTCTATCGCGCCACGCTGCCACGCGTGTAACAGCGGAGGAGGGCGAGATCGTGTGCGAATGGGCGCGCGCCTTTTTGTCCGTGTATTTGACAGATTGGCATGTTTAAAAACCTGCTAATCGATAAAACGGGAGAGCGACCTATGTCCGATTTCCTGTCCGACCAGGGCCCGATTTTCCAGGCCAAGACGATGCTGTCCGACGTGATCCCGCTGCATGTCTATCTCGTGCGCGGGGCGAACTACGCGGTGTGGATCGACAGTGGCGTCAAGGCCATGTTCCCGCAGCTGGTCGAGGTGATGGGGCGCGCCGGAGTGGCGAACGCCGATCTGCGCTTCGTTTTGCACACCCATTCCCATCACGATCACATCGGCTGCAACGCCCAACTCCATGCGCGGACCGGCTGCCTGGTGGCGGCCCCGGCGAATTACGCGGCGTGGCACGCCGATTTTGAGCAGCATTACCAGGAGTTCGCGCGCCCGTTTCCTCATCTGATCCCCGATACGCCCGATTTGCGTGACGAAGTGCTGAGTATTCTGGACGCACCGCACCCGCTCGATCTCATCATCGATGAGGGCGTGCGTTTCAACCTGGGCGGCGGGGTCACGCTGACGGCACACAGTCTGCCGGGGCATATGCTGGCCGAATTTGGGTGGTTCGAAGAGTCGACGCGCACGCTGATTCTGGGAGATGCCGATCACCGGGCTGGATTGGCCGTTGTTTCACAGCCATCTCGACGTCCAGGGCTACCGCGACAGCCTGTCGAAAATCCGCGGCTGGTGGCCGACTTTGGGCGTGAAGCAGGTGCTCTTCGCGCATTTCCCGCCGATGACGCCCCTGGAAGCAGACGAATTAGTGGAGCGTGCCGTCCTATATATTGACTCGATTGAAACGACGCTGATCCGCCTTCTCGCCAGCCAGCCGACCAGGTCACGCTGGAGCAATTGTGGGCCGATTTGTGCGCGCGCATGGAGCGCCAGCAAGAATTCCGCGCGCTGAACATGGTCTATCGCCCACGTGCAGGATCTGCTGGCGCGCGAGCTGATTTGTGAAGTGGGCGTCGAAGCCTACGCGCTGCGCTGAGCACAACCGAAGGCTCGAACCGGGTTTAGGAATTTTCCTCGTCGTAAGGAGACCGTAACACATGGTGATGGCGTTGGAAGGGGTACGGGTGCTCGATTTCACCCAGATGATGCTCGGCCCGTGGGGCACGCAGTTTCTGGGCGATATGGGGGCGGAAGTCATCAAGGTGGAGCGCCCCAAGCTGGGCGAATGGGAGCGCGGGCTGGAGGCGATGGGCCAGCTTCTGAACGGCACCAGCCCGTTTTTCCTGGCGATGAACCGCAACAAGAAGAGTCTGGCGGTCGATCTCAAAGATCCGCGCGGCAAGGAGATCATCTACAAGCTGGCGGCAGACGGCCGACCTCGTGACCGAAAATTTCCGGCCCGGTGTGCTGGATCGTTTAGGACTGGGGTACGAAGACCTCAAGCGCGATCAACCCGTCGATCGTCTACGTGGCGGGCAGCGGTTACGGGCCGGATGGGCCGTATGTGTCACGCCCAGGTCAGGACCTGCTGATCCAGTCGCTGTCCGGGCTGGCCGCCAACACGGGCCGCGCTGGCGAAGTTCCGACCCCGGCCGGGACCTCGTTCGTCGATGCCAGCACGGCGCTGATGCTGGCCTTTTCCGCGATGGTTGGGCTGTATCACAAGGCGCGCACCGGGCAGGGCCAGCGCATTGACGTGAGCCTGTTCAACACGGCGATCGCGCTGCAATGCCAGGAATTGTCCGCCTTCATGAATCTCAACCTGACCTATGAGCGCAGCGCCAGCGGGATTGGCAGCCCGTGGTTGTCCGCACCTTTTGGCATTTACCAGACGCGCGATGGCTATCTGGCGCTGGCTATGGCTTCACTCAGCGTAGTGGGCGAAGTGTTGGACATGCCCGCCTTGAGTGCCTACGACACGCCGAAAGCCGCTTATGAACAGCGTGATACGATCAAGCCGCTTATCCAGGCGCGGCTGCTGGACGAGACGACCGATCACTGGCTCGAGAGACTGTTGGAACGCGACGTGTGGTGCGCCAAGGTGCAGAATTTCGAGGACCTGATGACCGATCCGCAGGTGGCTCATAACGACTTGATCCAGACCATCCACCATCCCGACGCGGGCGAGCTGCGCGTGATCGGCATCCCGGTGAAGTTCAGCGAAACGCCCGGCACGATCCGGCTGGCTCCGCCGCGCGTGGGCGAGCATACTGATGCGCTGTTGGACGAACTAGGCTATGGCGCGGACGCAATCGACGTCGCTGCGCGAGGGAGGCGTGATCTGATGGCGGGCGAACGCCTGGCGAGCTGGTCACGCTGGAAATCCTCGAAGACGCGATCGCGCTGCTGACCTTCAACCGCCCGGAGAAAATGAACGCGCTCAGCACGGCGCTGATGCACGAGTTCGAAGCCCATCTGCACACCATCGCAGCCGATCCCGCGCTGCGCGTCGTGATCCTGACCGGGGCAGGGACCAAAGCTTTTGTGGCCGGGGCGGATATTGGCGAGTACGCCGGGCAGGATTACGCGCAGTTCGTCGCGTACCAGCAGTACGCACGCGGCCTGTTCACGGCGTTGGAGACGTTCCCCAAGCCAATCATTGGCGCGATCAACGGCTACGCGCTGGGCGGCGGCTTCGAGATTGCGCTGTGCTGTGATGTGCTGGTCGCCAGTACCAACGCCCGTTTCGGCCTGCCGGAAGGGCTGCTCGGCTTGAGTCCGGGCGGCGGCGGCACGCAGCGCCTGACGCGCGCCGTGGGGCGCTATGTCGCGGCGGATGTGCTGCTGTCCGCGCGGCGGTTGCCCGCGGAGCGTGCCTTCCAGCTCGGACTGGTGGCGGAAGTGGCGGAACCGGAGGCGCTGCGCGAGGTGGCGCTGCAAAAAGCGCGCTACATGCTCAAAGTCGCGCCCCTGTCGGCGCGAGAGATGAAACGTCTGATCCGCCAGGGGCCGGACGCGGCTCTGGAAACCGGGCTTTCTTTGGAACAGGAGGTTCTGTTCCGGCTGTACACGACTCAGGATGCCGCTGAGGGCATCCGGGCCTTCGTCGAAAAACGTGATGCGGTGTTCAAAGGATCGTAGGAGGATCACGCCATGGCGCGGCTTGACGGCAAAATAGCCATTGTAACGGGATCGGGCATGGGCATCGGGCAATCGACTGTCCTGGCGCTGGCCCGCGAAGGCGCGAAAGTGACTGTTTCGGACATCAACGATGAGGCGGGTGAATCCACCGCCGCCCAGATTCGCGCGGATGGAGGCGACGCGTTTTACCAGCACGCGGACGTGAGTGTGACTGCCGACATGCAGCGGCTGATCGACGCGACAGTCGCGCGTTATGGCAAGCTCAACGTGCTGGTCAATAACGCGGGCGTCGCCATTCCCGGCACGGCGGCGGACATCAGCGAGGATAACTGGAATAAGCTGATCAACATTCATCTCAGCGGGACGTGGCGCGGCATGAAGTTCGCCATCCCGCACATGATCGCCGCCGGCGGCGGCTCGATCATCAACATGAGCTCGGTCCAGGCGTTGGTCGGATTCCCCGGATGGTCGGCTTACGCGGCGGCCAAAGGCGGTATTATGTCGCTCACGCAGCAGGCCGCCATCGACTACGGGCCGAAAAATGTTCGGATCAACGCGATTGCTCCCGGGTCGATTCTCACTCCAATGAACGAGAAACGCCTTGCCGAAGAGACGGATAACCCCGAAGAACTGCTGGCCATGTGGAACAGTTGGCACGCCCTGGATCGGATGGGGCGACCTGAAGAAGTCGCTAACCTGATCGTCTTCCTGGCCTCGGACGAATCATCATTCATTACAGGGGCCATCATCAAAGTGGATGGTGGCATGACGGTCAAGACGTGCTGAGCACAGCCGGGTTGACAGACGCGCGCAGTGTCTTGCCCTGCGCGCGTTTCTTTATGCGGCGCGCCCGGCGACAAAGAACGATTGCTCAATCGAGCTCGCCAATTGTGGCGTTCGCCGCTGTGCACCATTGAACTGGCTACTGCGGTGCAACTGGCGAACCATAGGCGACGACTTCTTTGGCTCCGGTATTGCCGCCCGTGCTCGTTGCCACATCAAACCGCAGCGTGGACGTCACGAAATTGACCTGGAAGGTATAGGCCTGGTCCGCAGTTGGGAGTTCAAACGGGCCGAACGTCTCCCCGGAGTTGATAGTAACCGTGAAGGATTTGGTGATCCCCGTGCCGTCAGTCATGGATCGCGTCCAGTACTCAAGCGAGTTGATCTGGTATGTTCCGCCCAACTGAATGGCAAAGTAGGCATTATTGCCATCCCCATTGCTGGACCATTCCGTCGCCGGGTTGCCGTCAAACGCATTGAGAATGCCCCAGCGCCCGTCATTGGGCTGCCCGCCGAAGTTGCTGCTGACGTCGGTGACGACGGCCCCGTTGGTGGAGGAAAGGAGATTATCGCTGGGCTGATCGCTCGCCGGTAAAGTACGAAACGTATACAGATCGCTGACATACATCACGCCGTCTTCGCCGACACCCTGCATCCGGAAAACATATTCCGTATCGGGCTCCAACCCAAGCATCACGGGGTTATGCTCGACAATCGCCGCCTGTGACATATTCGGATCATTCGTGATCGCGCCAAAGTTTTCGTCTGGTCCATAGACCAGGTAACAGGCGAGCGGCACGGTGCCGACAAAATTCACGCGCGCTGAAGTGTCGGTGACATCCAGAACATGCGGCGCGGTCTGTGTGACGGCGGACAGCGGCAAAATGCTCACTTCATGCCCGCTGACCGTAACGGTTTGCCCATCATCCTGAGCATAGAGGGTCCACGCGCCCACGAGCATGAGGGCTACAACGGTTAATGCGATAACTGATTTCATCTCGGGTCTCCTGCGTTACTATAAATCGCGTCATCGATATGCAGGCAAGCTCATCTGTAGATTATAGGCACTCTGGCGCAGAGATGAGGACAATTCCACGACACCCACCGTTGGTGGAGGAACGTGTTGAGCTGCCAGGAAATCGCGCCTTAGTCTGACTTCCAGCCAATGACTTCCACATGAACGTTGGCAAAGAACGCGTCGGCATGTTCGCCCCACGCTTGAATGCCTTGTTTCAGCCGCTCAAGCGTGGGTCTGTCGGCCCACCCGTTGGCCAGGATATCCCGCCCAAAGGGACCGTCGAGCAGAGAAACGGTGATCCGGGCGTGTGAGCGCACTTCGTCAGGGGTGCCTTTGGTATCGGCGGAAACACTCTTGAGCGTTCTGCTGAAGCCCGCCTCTCGCAGTATGGCGGGGAGCCGCTTGCCGAGGGCGATGTCACTGCCTCGGCTGTGGTGCCAGGCCACAAATAGGCGGTCTAACTGCTTGAGGGTATCGCTCGAATGACCCCATACTACTGAATCCACGTCGGCATCTCGTGCTGCGAAGAAGCCCTCCGGTTTGAGGACGCGGTGGGCTTCCTCAGCGGCTCGAACCGCCGTCTGGGCGAGGTGGACAAACAGATCGTTCTCAAAGACTGCGTCGAACGTATCCTCCTGGAAGGGGAGCGAGAACGCGCTGCCTAACTCGAAAGACACGTTGCTCGCACCGCGTTCGGCTGCCAGCGCCCTGGCCGATTCGACATGCGCGGCGTCATGATCGATGCCGATCACATGGCCGGGAGCGACTCTTTCAGCGAGCCCCAGGGTGATCGTGCCGGGTCCGCAGCCCATGTCCAGTACGGTCATGCCGGGACGGAGGTACGGCAGCACGAATGCCGCCTGCTGATTTGCTGACCGGGTCACATAGTCCTGGCGCAGACCTGGCGTCACACCGTGCGCGCGCTCATTCGTTGAAGTCATGATTTACCTCACTTTCGCAATCGAAAGCCTTGATGCAGTGGAATCGATAACCTGTCCCTCCTTTGACGCAAGAATGAAACACTCTCTGTAGATCATACCAGTAACGCGTAGACCGATCTGCCAATTCGTTGAAATGCTGCCATCCATCTTCCGCGCTATACTTCTTTTTGTCCGTATACTATAATATCCCTCAAGTGCACGAGCCTTTGCGCCTTGTGTAAAATCTTCACCCCTTTCCGGCGGCATGACCTGCGGCAGCAAATGCCTCGTCCTATTGACCAAGCCTTACCAACGAGGGGAAAATGTCCACAATTCGGGATGTGGCCCAACGCGCAGGTGTAGCTCCGATTACCGTCTCCAGGGTAATCAACAATTCGGGCTACGTGAGCGAAAAAACACGCCAGCGGGTTGAGCAAGCCATTGCTGAGTTGAAATATGTCCCGAACGCACTCGCGCAAGGACTCCGGTTCAACAAGACCTATGTGATCGCGCTCGTCCTATCGGACGTGACGAATCCTTTCTGGACCACAGTGGCGCGGGGCACTGAAGACGCCGCCAACGAAGAAAATTACAGCGTCATCTTGTGCAACACTGATGAGGACGTCGCCAAACAAGAAAAATACGTGCAGCTACTCCTCCGGCGACAGGTGGACGGTTTTCTGCTGGTCCCGGCCTCCAATGCGATCGACACCATCAGCCCTATCCAACATCAACGAGTGCCGCTGGTCATCCTGGACCGCCAGCTTCCTGGCGCTTCAGCGGATGTCGTGCGCGGCGATTCGGAAGGCGGCGCTTATGATCTGACGCGCTACCTGACTGAGTTGGGGCACCGGCGTATCGCGATCCTGTCTGGACCAGAAACGACCTCAACGAGTACGCAGCGCGTGGCGGGCTACAAACGCGCGCTGGATGATGCCCATCTGGAAATAGACACGGAATTGATAAGCTACGGCAGGTTTTACCAGGAAAGTGGGTATGAACGGACCAAGCAGCTTCTGGCGCTCGCAGATTGCCCTACCGCGTTGTTTGCGGCCAATAATTTCATAGCGATCGGCATGATGAAAGCTCTCTACGAATCTGGCTTGCGGATTCCTGAGGATATGTCCGTGGTCGGCTTTGACGACCTGCCGCCGGGACTGCTGGTGCAGCCGTTTCTGACAGTAGCGGCCCAACCGGCCTATGAAATGGGCTACCGGGCGACAAAGCTGTTATTGGAACGGATCGCGAACGCTGGAGAACCCGCACGCCAGGAAATCGTGCTCTCCACGCCGTTGGTCATACGCCAATCTTGCCGGGCCACTTAAGGCTACTCATCATCACGATCGTTCAGGTCGTGACGTCAGAATTTGGCGCGTCGACTGGCTTGAGTTCAGCGGCAAAACGTTGGGGTGCCTCGCAAAATGCTCCGAATACCTCGTCACTGACATCACCGGGCACTTCGCAGCCAGCGCTTAACATGTAGCGGGTACCCGCCGCCAATTGGATGCAGTTCAACGCCCGTGCCTGACACGTCTCCGGCGTGGCCTGAAGCATATCGGCGACCGGGTCGAGATTGCCCTTGAAACAGACTTGCGCCTCGTCGTACACATCTCGCGCCGTCGCAAAATCCACCAGGTGATCCACATTGAACAGATCGGCCTGCGAGTGCGACCATATCGCTCAAGATGTGGGTCGTGTTGCCGCAGATATGCAGCTTCACCATGCCGCCTGAGGCATGCACCGCCGCGCAGATGCGCTGCTCGTAAGGTAACGCGAACTCCCGGTACAGACGCTGGTGAAAGCAGGGAGGCTGCCGCGTCTCCGGCCCCAATCATCGGAGTTCCGACCTCAAGTTGTGCCAGGCAGAAGTCGATCACGATCTTGGTGAGATAGTCGAGGACTTCGTGCGCCAGGACGGGATCATCGTAGAGCATCATCATGAACTGCGACACGCCGCACACTGAGCAGGCTTCGGCAAACGGCATATCCACCCAGCCGAGCACCAGACAATCGTCACCCGCCGCTCTGACCATATCCTGTGTGGCGCGGACGCGATCGTTCATGCGTGTTTTCGGATCAGTGGGATCGGGGCGTATAAGCCTGTTCAGATCGCTTCGAGTGGCCACCAGGGGAGAGGCCGCGAATGGGGTCTGATATTCCGGAAACACCATATCGGCGCCCAGATCGGCAGTGATCCGGAACGCATCGCTGCACGCGGTGATCGCATCTACGCCGAATGTGTTGATGATATTGAGCTGAGCTTCGGCCAACACGTGCCCATTGGTGGCAAATTCGCGATAAGTGACTCCGAGACGGTTCTGAGCGAAGAACATCAGGAGTGGGAAAACGGGCACCCGGTCGACCGGCTCTCCGGAGATCGCCGCCAAGCAGCGCTGTTTGCTGTTCATCGCCGCTCCTTCCTGTTACCGGCCAAAACCCTGCGCGGACACGCCCTAACCTTTCACTGCTCCGATCAGCAGGCCCCGGGCAATGAAGCGCTCCAGGATGATCGCCAGTACGACCACCGGCGCGATCATCACCAACACCAGCACCGAAATGTTCCACCATTGCGGGCCGCGTGTCGCATTCTGACCGACGACCAGCATCGGTAATGTCTGCGTATCCGCGCCTGAGAGGAACAGGCCCAGCGTATATTCGTTCCAGGCAAAAATCAGGACGATCAGGAAGGTGGCCACCAGCCCGGGAATAGAAAGGGGGAACACGATCTTGATACAGAACCTGATAGCGTGAAGCCCCGTCGATGAAGGCGCTCTCCTCTAATTCGAGCGGAATGCTCTTGAAATAATCGCGCATGAACCACACGGCGAGGGGCAGGTTGACGGCGGTGTAGGTCACGATCAAGGCCGTATAGGTATTGAGCAGGTCGGAATTTCTGGAACAAGATGTAAATCGGGACAAGCACGGCCACCGGCGGCAGCATGCGCTGCGAAATCAGCCAGAAGGCGATATCGTCGTTGGACATCGTGCCTTTGAAGCGGCGTCCGATCGTCATCGCGATCAAGAGTATACACGCCAATGCCCGCAGCGACCGCCACCTGCCAGGGGACGCGCAAATCGACCATGACGATGACCAAGCCCAGGCACAGAAAAACGCCAAAATCAGCCCTGGCTTCGGGTCGATAAGTGAAGCGGGTAAGGGCATAGGACGCCCCCGCGCCCAGCACGAGCGCCAGCACCGCGCTTGCCAACCCGACGATCAGCCGTATTCTTGTACGGGCGCGTGACGAGGTCGCCGCTATCCACAAACATTTCTTTCCAGGCATGGGTGGAAGGTTGGAAGTCCACGTACATGAGGTACTTGGGGCCGGTGTTGACGTCGATCGGCAGCTTAAAGGCGGTCACGAGCAGCCAGTAAATCGGGAATAAGACGAGAAACGTCCAGAATACCAGCAGAATGTAGGACACCAGCATGGTCGCTGGCGAGGGTCTGAAAGGGCCTGGAAGAGCTAAAAAGGCGCTTCATAGGATTATATCGATCTCCAACAGGTGCTGCCGGATGAAATTTACAAAGACCAGCGCTACAAAAGTGACGACAAACAAGCAGGCAATAGGCGAGCGCGGACGATGTTCCCAGATCGATCCCGCGCCACAGGTTATAGATGTGCAGTGTCACCAACTCCGTCGCCGTGCCCGGCCCGCCGCCAGTCAGCGCGTTGGGCATGTCGATCATCTTGAAGGCTTCGATGAGGCGGACCAGCACCACGGTGGTGCTGACCGGAATGATCTGCGGCAGGATGATGTGGCGGAACATCTGCAGGCGGTTGGCACCATCCACCAGCGCGGCTTCGACGGTTTCTTGCGGCAAGCCCTTCAAGAGCGGCCAGCAGGATGATGAAAACAAATGGCGTCCACTGCCAGGTGTCGCCGATGATCACGGCCAGACGCGCCGTCGTCGGATTATTCACCCACGAGTAATTGTATAGCCCAGCGGCTTCCCACACCGGGGCGATCGGGCCGATCAGCGTATCGGTCAGCATACGGAACAAGAAACCAATACCCACGGGCGTCATCATCATCGGCAGTAAGAACACGACACGAAAGAAACGTTTTCCGGGCAAGTTCTGAGTGACCAGCAGCGCGAGGAACAACCCCAACACATATTGGGCCGCCACTCCGCCGAACACAAAGATCAGCGTCACTACCAGCGTGCCGGGTAGTCCGCGTCCGCTCGACGTCCTGACCATCAGCCACAGGAGTTCGGCGGCGATGACGATCGTGAGCACGCGCATGAGCACGCCAAATAGTCTCGGCTGTGGGCCGCTGATATAGCGGAACAGCCAGTAGATCATCAGGACAAAGAACACCGCCATGACCATCCACCCAACGGTGGTGGGGTCGGCAAACCGTCCCTAAGAAACGTCGTTGCCCGCTGCCCTGCAAGAGCTTTTCGTAATTCTTAAGGCCGACATAGGTGATCTCAAATCCACCCTTCACGAATTTTATTTTTGACAGGGAGGTGAAGACCGAAATCAGCAGGGGGAAAACGGACAAAAACAGCACGACCAAAACAGCGGGCAGCAGTAAAACATATCGTGAACGGTCATTCAAATACGCGGGGCGCTCTTCCATAAACGGGCTTCCTCACTGTGGTCTGGGGCCAGAAACAGGAAAGGGTCTCGGAGGTAGTATGCCTCCGAGACCCCAACGCGGTCAAGCGACGCTTATTTCTGAATGCCTAGCGAGGCGTTATAGGCAGCGAGCTGGCTGTCACGTCCGATTTCGTTCGTGATTTCCTCCCACTGATCGCTGATCGCCTTAGCAGCTTCCTCAGCGGTATATTCCCCGGCCAGGAACTGGCTCAGGATAGGATCGGTCACCACCTGCTGGTAGCGCTGGTTCTGCGGAACACGCAGGTCGAGCACCATATTCGGGCTGTTAAGGCTGGCCTCGATGGCACCCAGATAGTCATTCGCGGCCTTTTCGCTGAAGCCAGCGGCCAACCATGGGGTCAGGTCCTGGAACTGCGACAGACGGTACGGGTTGAACCCGGTCTTGCCGATGGTCACGTCCACATTGGACTGCGCAGGCTGGGACACGTAAGAGAAGAAGGCATAAGCGGCATCCTTTTTCTCCTGCGAAATGCCAGAGCTCACGCCCGCGGACCAGCCGCCAAACGATGCCACTGGGGCATGGTTCACACCATCAATGGCGTACGGGCAGAGTTCGGGCGTGCAGGGCATCAACTTGCCGGTCTCGCGATCGATAACCTCGGTCGAGCCAGGGGTGATGATCGCGCCAACTTTGTCCTGAACCACAGACTGCTCGGGGTCAACCGCCAGCGATCCGATATCGCCCCAGTCCAGACTCAGCGCGCAGCGACCTGCCACAAACAGTGTGCGCGTGCCGCCAACATCAAGAGTTTCCTCATCGGGCGGGCCATACTTGCCGGTTTCCTTGTAGATCTCCAACGCGCGGATGAAGCCTTCATTGTTGACCAGCGGCTTGAAGGTCGTGGTATCAAAGAAAGCTCCCTGCTCGGTACCCAGACTCTGGATGAATGGGCTGGCAAAGGAGGGGAACCACTGCCAGGCTTGCGCGCTGCGCCGTTTGGAAATGCACGAGCCGTAGTCGCCTTCACCGTCGCCGTTCATGTCCATCCCGTTGGTTGCCGCGGCAACCGCCAGGTAATCGTCCCACGTCTTGGGCGGTTCGAGCCCGGCTTCGGCGAGCACGTCGGTCCGGTAATAGACCATGTGGAAGTCGCCATCGAGCGGGATCAGGAAAATCTTTCCTTCGTACGTCGCGCTGAAATTGCGGAAGAAGGGGGCGATGTCGTCCCATTGGATGGCTGCGTCGTTCTGGACGTAGGGGGTAAGATCTTCAAGGTAACCAGCCGTGGCAAAGTCGACCATCCACTGCGGCGCAAAAACAAAAGCATCATAGCTGTAGGTGCCTGTCGCCTGATCGGTCAAAATCTTCTGGTACAGATCGGCGAACGGCACAGTAACGACGTTGACGTCTGCCCCGGTAAGCGCATTGAACTCTGGGGCATGGCGCTGAAGGGGCTCGGCAACTTGCGGTCCGTCAAAGGTCAGTACGGTGATCTTGACGCCATCAAATTGCATGCCCTGCGAATGCGATACCCCGGCAGAACCGAAAGAAAGAGCTACTAGAATAGCAGCGAGCAAAATGGTCGTGAACTTTTTCATGTCATATCTCCATTTCTAAGAAACGAGATTAGGGTATCCGTACCACAATTCCAGTATATACCGAAGATGTTGGATGTTTCAAGCCGCCCATTTTCTTTATTGAATTGAGGTACAGATCGATGTAGCACAATGATTAAGGTGTTCACAAACTCCTTATTGTGCCCGGTGTTCGGCCAATGTCTCGTATGCGTGCCCTAGCTGTTTTTTCTTATGGTGTTGGCATCCCTCCTCCCTTTTCAAACCCGCCATCTTCAGCGCGATTGGGCTATTTCCCTGGCTCGGGCGGAAACCAGAATCAGCACTGGATGGTCATTCGCTTCCGTCGTTCAGAAACGCTCAGATCGGAGCCAAGCGCGCCCAGACTGAGCACACGAATAATGGTGGGCATTTCCCGTTCCGCGATGTGGACTTTGTCGGTAAGTTGGAGCGGTTGTTCATTGCGGGCAGTTGCAGGCTTGGGTCGAGCTACTATGCAGATCCGTGCCAGCGAGAGAACTGGAGCGATGCGGTTTATGACGCAGGCGGACATGCAGCGCTGCTCTAGCCCGGCCAGCTTGAGTATGCTGCGACGGCTGGAAGGCCACAGTCGTGCCCCTATGGTTAACGCAGAGTACATGGTGCCGCCTCGCTGCTTACGTGAGCTGAACCAGACCCCGGTCGTGTTGCGATTAGAATCCGCGCAAAGACGTGCTCTCTCTTTTGGGAAGCCCGTCTTTGGGCGTGCGTTTCAAGACGACATACTCCAGATGATGCTCTTCACAGAACGCGCGTTTTTCGGGTTTGTCGCCATCTTCGTTGACGACATACAGATCGGGCTGGATCTGGCCGATCTCCGGCGCGGCGTCCATCCAGCCATCGCCTGACGTAAGCATTGCCCCCGTGACATAACGAATCGCCTGGACCATATACAGGCGCTCGTCCTGTGGAAACATCGGATGCCCTGGCCCCTTCAATAGTTGGATGTTTGCGTCATGCCCCACGCCCACGTAGAGATCGCCCAGCTCGGACGCTTCTTCAAAAAAACGGACGTGCCCGGAATGCAGCCAGTCGAAACTCCCTGTGACGAAGACTTCTTGCGAGACGATGCTTCCGAATTTTGGGGCAGGGCAGGTTCGGTGATAGGAAAACCCTGCAGATCGATCTCGCTCAGAACGGCGTAGTCCAGGCTATGCTCCCGGCAGTAGGCGCGTTTGTAGGGACTATCGCCGGCCTCGTCGACCATCCATAGGGCGGATTGAAGATCACCCATCGGAGGGAGAGCATCTCGCTCAAAGGGCTGAGTCACCAATGTCACGCGGTCAACATACCGTATCGCCCTCACCGTGTAGAGACGTTCATCTTGAGGGAAGCGGGGCGCTGATCCATCGATGACGTGTGCCACCTCGTCAGACCACAGCAGGACATGCACGTTCCCCAGTTTCGATGCTTCTTGTAGGAAACGGACATGGTGCGATCTCAGATCATCGAAGCTGCCGGTCACGGCGATTACGGTCATGATATGTGCTGTGCCACCCTCACTCTGACGCGGAAGCCGCCCGGAACCGGTTCTTCGGATGCTACGTAGATGTACCCGCCTCCACAGCCAGAGTACATGGCCCCTGCATAACGCGACTGGTAGTGGCCGAGGATGGCTTTCAGATCAACCGTGATCGTGGGATGCGTCACCGTGTGCGGCAATACCGCTTCCCAACATTGCATGCATTCGTTCATCGAAGCGCCGAACGACGCGATATCCTGGCTTACTATGGCGGTGTAGCAGTCCTGGCCAGAGCGACCTAACCGGCTGATCCAGCCAGGGTCCAGATTCTTTTCGGCCAGCGGATGGTAGCCCGGGGGCCGTTGTGCGATCGGGACCATGTAGACGACGTTTTCCAGCCATCGGGCGACTTCGGGATCGTTGTTAGACTCGATGTGGACAGGGAAGATCCCCCCCTCATGTTTGAAGTCAAAATCAAGGCGGCTGATTCCCGGGTAGATGAGCCCAATCATGTCTTGCGAGCCCGATGGTTCCGGCTGTCCCCGGTTTTCCTCAGCATATAGCTCTCGAACGAGCTCTGCCGGGTCACGATCAGGTATAGAACCGTCCCAAAGCTTCGTGGCCACGCGACGCGTACTGGTCCCCATACCGCTGAGATCCATAAACCGACACACCGGCTCCAGAGCGACCACAACCATCGATCCGGGGGGAGTTGGGTTGTGTTGCGACACAAACGGCTGGTCGATCCAACCGCCCGCGAACGCCATGCGGTAGGGGATGCGGCCAATGACGTCAGTTATGGCAGAGGGTGAGTTCATGAAATCAGCTAACCGTCGGTATTCCGGCCTTGCGGTCGGCGTATTGTTGCTTGATCCAGGCAAACGTTTTTTCCATACCTGTACGCAGCGGAGTGTCTGGCTCCCAGTTCATGACCTGTTTGATAAAGGTGTTGTCGCTGTTGCGCCCGGCGACCCCGCGCGGCGCCGTCAGATCATAATGGCGTTCGAGCTTTGTCCCGGCGATGTCTTCAATCAGGCTCACCAGATCATTGATGGACACGAGCTCCGACGATCCGAGGTTGATCGGCGTGGCGATCAGATCATCGCAGTGCATAATCTGGTCAATCCCTTTGACGCAGTCGTCAATGTACATGAAACTGCGGGTCTGGCTGCCGTCGCCCCAGATGGTAATCTCAAGATCTCCGCTATCTTGCGCTTCGATGACCTTGCGCGAAAGCGCCGCCGGGGCTTTCTCGCGTCCGCCGTCCCACGTGCCAAAGGGACCATACACGTTGTGGAAGCGGGCGATGAAGGTCTTCATGCTGCGCTCAGCCCAGTATTCCTGGCAGAACATTTCGGACATGAGCTTTTCCCAACCATAGCCACGCTCAGCCATCGCCGGATAGGCGTCCGATTCCTTGAGCGCCCGAACATCCGGATCGCGCTGCAGATCCGTGTTATACGCGCAGGCCGACGACGAGAAGAAATAGCGGTTGACGCCGGCCTGATAGGCGGCTTCAATCATGTTGGTGTTGATCAAGATACTACGCAGGCACTCCACGCGGAACTTCTCGATGAAGCCCATGCCGCCCATATCGGCTGCAAGATTGTACACTTCGACCGCGCCTTCACAGGCCCGGACGCAGTTATCGGGATCGCTGAGATCCATACATAGGGATTCCACGCCGGGTACACGCTGGTACCAGTGGGGCAGCGGTTTCTTGTCAATGGCGCGGATACGCGTGAAGCCCTGGTCGTGAAAGTGACGGGCCAGCGCACCGGCAATGAAGCCGCCCGCACCGGTGATGACGATCAGATCGTCCTTGCGCAAAGTGGTCGCCGCAATGGCGGTACTCATAACTTACTCCTCTGAACAACCTAAAACGCACGATGTTATCAGGCGCGTTCGGTCTATCGGCCTCAGGGGTGCCGGCGCCGTTCGATTTGCGATTTTGAATTTGCCGACGCCATTACCGGATGGGTTGTTCCCGTAGACGGCGTCTGCGCGAGACAAACCAGGGTTGACCGCACATTCAATGGATCGCAGTTATCGAATAGGGTACCGGTACCATGTTACATACACCATTGTATCATCGCCGTCATGGATGTCAAGAAATTCCGCTGGGGGGAGATCGAAAAAACGCGGGCGATCCATATCGCGCGGTGCCTGGGGGCGGATGCCATTCGCGTGCCTTTCGGGCATCCAGACGCACGCGACCCCTGCGATCTTGTTGGCAGTCGAAAGTTGTGGTTCCTATAATCGGGCTATGCTTGCGTCAATTCTCTCCCAAAACTGTCATTTCTCCGCCTCAGGCTGATGTGATTCTTGCAGGTGGTTTAACGAAGATCGATGGTTGGCGCGCTGGGCGTCGCTGCGCTCCACGAACGACTTGGATTCCTGGTTGATCATACGGGGATTGTCATGCTCGCGCTTGGGCTCGTGCCATCGGCGGTTTGGCAGGCGCATGGCATAGCAGTCTATCTGGCCGCGTAATCTCTTGGCACCGCTCATGTTTTTCAAAACAAGTTTGTCGGTGGGCCTCGCAGAGTCAAATCAGGCTGCAGTTATTGGGTTATCGTGAAACGGGCGCGACTTGAAGATGTCACGGATCTTGGTTGATTGTAACAATCTCGGCCAGACCAATGAATCGGACGCTAACGCGTGGCACCGTACACGTCACGGGTCAATGAAACACACTCAACTCTATTCCAAACAGGAGCGGAAGGCATGACTGTCAACACCATCGTACGTGAGGAAATTCAAGAAACGGACCGCATTGCTGTCACATCGCCAATGATGTATGCGAGAGCTGCCGGGATCTTGTACCTGGTGATCACCGTTGCCGCTATGATCGCCCATTTTTATGTGCCGTCCACGCTGATAGTGCCCGATGATGCGGCGGCAACAGCGAACAATATCATGACTTCTGAGTCGCTTTTCCGTTTCGGTGGAATCGGTGGTGAACTGGTCATCCTGTTGAGTGAAATCGCGTTGTCGATCATTCTTTATGTACTCCTCAAACCGGTAAGCCACATGCTGTCGCTGATTGCTGCTGTTTCCCGGCTGATCATGACCGCTATTCACGGGATCAACCTGCTGAATTACTTCTTCGTCATCCTCATTCTCACGGATTCCGCGTATGTGTCGGCCTTTGACGTCGATCAGCGGCAGGCGCTGGTGTCCTTGTTTCTGGACGCGCATCATTATGGCTTCGAGATTGGCATCGCCTTCTTGACACTGCACGTATTTATCCTCGGTTACCTGATCTACAAATCGGGATACATTCCGAGAATTCTGGGGATTTTGTTCCTGATCGCGGCGGTTGGTTATCTGATCGACAGCATGGGCATCCTGCTTGTGTCCGGCTACGAGTTGCCCGGTATCATCGCGCTGCCCATCGCTGTCGCGGAAATTGCGTTTCCGCTGTGGCTCTTGATCAAAGGGGTAAACGTAGAGCAGTGGACAAAACGCACGCGCGGCAGCCTGGATCTTGGATAAGCCAAGGGAATCGATCACCATGAAGGTCCATCGTCAGCACGAAGTACCGTTCACCCGATGGACTCCGGCTCCAAGAAATCGAAAAATCCGTCCTAAGCGGAATGTGCTGCCGCGAAGACTCAGGTTTCCGATGAGCTTTGCCTGATATGCCTTTGGCGTTCGGAAAAGCGGACTCCGCGCCACGACTTTGTTGGTGATAGTGTATGGGTAGGTCTCTTGGTGCTATGCCTTGGCGTCGAAACTCCGCCCATATTTGTCCGCGACCGCCGGCGGTGTCACCAGGTGGCACGCCGCAAAATGGCCCACGGTCGCTTCGACGAGTGCCGGCTCCTGTTCGATGCAGGTGTCCATCACGAAGGGGCAACGCGTGCTGAAATTGCAGCCCTTGGGCGGGTTGGCCGGGCTTGGCACGTCGCCTTCCAGCTCGATGACTTCGCGCTGTTCTTGGATCCTGGGGTCTGGAATCGGAACAGCGGACAGCAGCGCTTTGGTGTAGGGATGCAGCGGATTCGCGTAGAGTGTATTGCGATCGGTCAGCTCGACGATTTTGCCCAGGTACATCACGGCAATGCGATCGCTGATGTGGCGCACCATGCTGAGATCGTGAGCGATAAACAGATAGGTCAGTCCGAGCCTGTCCTGCAGGTCTTCCAGCAGGTTCACGATCTGAGCCTGGATGGATACATCGAGCGCTGAAATGGGCTCGTCGCAAACGATGAAGCGGGGATTCAGTCCCAACGAGCGCGCTATGCCAATACGTTGGCGCTGCCCGCCCGAAAACTGGTGAGGATAGCGTTTGGCGAAATAGGGACGCAGCCCGACCATTTCCAACAGCTCGCCGACGCGCTTGTCACGTTCGGATCGCTTGATGATTCTGTGGTACATCAGCGGCTCGCTGATGATGTTGCCGACCGTCATACGCGGATTGAGCGAGGCATACGGGTCCTGAAAGATCATCTGAATCTGCTGGCGAATGGCGCGCATCTCAGTCGCCTTCAGTTTGGTGATGTCCTGGTCTTCGAAGAAGACGTTGCCGCCGGTGGGCTTGTAGATTTGCAGCAGCGTGCGGCCCACGGTGGTCTTGCCGCAGCCGCTTTCGCCGACCAGACCTAACGTTTCGCCGTCGTAGATATCAAAGCTGACGTCGTCGACCGCCTTGATATCGCCCACATGACGGCGGATTACAGCCCCCTGGTAAATCGGGAAATACTTCTTCAGATTGCGGACCTTTACCAACACAGGCTTGTCAGGATTGCCAGACACCTAAGCCTCCATCATCCAATTCGGCATTTCGCCAGCACATCACACGGTGGGTATCGCTGATATATTCTTCTGTTGGACGTTCCTGCAGGCAGTGTTCCACGACCATGTGGCAACGCGGTGCGAAGGGGCAGCCCTTCGGCAGGGTAACCTGGTCAGGGGGCTGGCCGGGTATCGAAAAGAGCTTCGTATTCGGTGCCGCATCCAGCCGGGGCAGGGAGCCCAGCAACCCGCGCGTGTACGGGTGACGGGGGTTGGCGTAGAGGTCCTTCACCATCGCTTCCTCAACCACATACCCGGCGTACATCACCATGACGCGCTGCGCGAGACCGGCGACCACGCCCAGATCGTGGGTAAT
This sequence comes from uncultured Chloroflexia bacterium, assembly GCA_963826505.1. Lineage (GTDB taxonomy): Bacteria > Chloroflexota > Anaerolineae > Aggregatilineales > Aggregatilineaceae > CAWGXG01. Next base: position 519,396 of record CAWGXG010000005.1, on the reverse strand, counting down.
CCAGATGACGGCCATGTTGTAGCGCTGCTGCAGGCGTTTGATCAGGTTCACGATCTGCGACTGGATCGTGACATCTAGCGCGGTCGTGGGTTCATCGGCAATCAGCAGATCGGGCTCGCAGGCCAACGCCATGGCGATCATGGCCCGCTGGCGCATCCCGCCGGAAAACTGGTGAGGATAACTCTTCAAACGCTCTTTCGCGTTCGGGATGCTGACCATTTCCAACAGCTCGATGGCCCGTTCTCTGGCGGCATGTCCGCGCAGGTTCCAATGTTTCTCCAGCACTTCGGTGATCTGGCGCTCGATCGTCAGCACGGGGTTGAGCGAAGTCATGGGGTCCTGGAAGATCATGGCGATTTCACTGCCCCGTATTTTGTTGATGCTATCTTCGCTCTGGGCCAGTAAGTTCACATCTTTGAACATGACCCGCCCGTCTTCGATGCGGCCCGGCGGCTGCGGGATCAGGTGCATGATCGAACGCACGCTGACGCTTTTGCCGCACCCGCTTTCCCCCACGATGGCCAGGATTTCTCCCCGATCGACGGTGTAGGAAACCCCATTGACGGCGTGTACAACACCCTCATTTGTATAAAACCGGGTCGTAAGGTTTTGGACTTCTAGCAGCAAAGGTATCGGCTCCTTACAAATCTGTATGAGGCGAGGCGGCGTGCCAGCGGTTTTGCAAATTATCAAAACTGGCGAGCAACTTTTCTCTGGCAAGCTCCGGATCGTGCTGCTTGATGGCATCCAGAATGGCATAATGTGACCGGTATTCGTGCCTGATGTCAAGTTCCCCGATCAGTGTCCTGTTGACGGTTTCAAAGGCGCGCCAGAAAACGTTGAGAAGCTGGACGAACGTTTCGTTATCCAACGATTGGTAGAGCACCTTGTGGAATTGTTCATCCAGGTCCGCAAAGCTCTCCCCGGTATCGAAGCGCGCGGTCCAGTCCGCCATGACACAATCCATATCCGCGATGTTCTGTACCGTGACGTTGTGGACCGCTTCCGCGATACTGGCCGCTTCCAGCCAGATCCGAATCTGCATCAACTCGCCGAAAGCCGCCGGCGTGAAGCAGATGCCGTAACTCAGGGTTTCGAGCACTGGGTCGAGATTCCATTCGCGTACGAAGAACCCTTCGCCGCGCCGCACTTCGACAATGCCCAACGATTGCAGTGACTTCATCGCCTCGCGGATCGAGCTGCGACCGACTCCCAGGTCGATCGCCAATTGGGTTTCGGGCGGCAGCGCGTCACCTGGCCTGAGGTCTTTTTCGAGGATATGGCGCTTAATATGTTTGCGCACCGTCTCGCTGAGAACCGGGCGTCGAGAATTAGTAGTCATCGTAAAACCCTAAAAAACTCTATAGGAAGCGAGGCGGCCCAACGATTGCGTCAAACCTTGCCCTGGCGACATTTATGCGACCAGCCTACGGCACAGGATGACTTGAGTTGGCCCACCGCGTGCACGTGGTGCTGCCGCGCAGCAGATGCCGTAGAACAATTCTTAAGTGTAGTAACAGGCTGCCCGCAGAAGTCCGGCGTTGATTTGGTCTTCCCTGTTTATCGGACTGTTTGCCCCGTCATTGGCGTGACGATTGTTGACAAGCGGCGCGAGATTTCATATACTGTAAATCAGATGTCTGATATCTGATCTAAAGTATATCATTAGCTGAATTTGAATGTCAACCAGCGTTACCCTTGATGCCCCCTGATACCCCTGAGGAGGTGCCTATCGTTCTCCATCTGTTCCTGGAAAATCTTTCAACAATTGGTGTGTATTTAGACAAAATGGAGAGATTCTCGTCATGTCTAAGAAGCTAATCGTTCTTTTGGTGGCGCTTGCGCTGCTGGTTCCGTCCTTTGCGATGACCTCAGCGCAGGACGGCGAGCAAGTGTTGTACGTGGGTCTCGATGTGGGGCCGGGCGGCTATAATAACAGCATGCCCTACAACTACGGCGCTGGCCACACCATGCACGTCAAGATGTTCACTCCGCTGTTTATCTGGAATGCCGACTCGACCGACGTCGTGCCTTTCATCGTCGAAAGCTATGAGGCGAACGAAGACTTCACGGTCTGGACCTTCAAGCTGCGCGAAGATGTGTACTTCTCCGACGGCGTGCAGCTCAAGGCGTCCGACGTCAAGTTTACCGCCGACTTCATGACGGCTCCCGACATCCTCCTGACAGCCTTCAACTGGGTCAACGAATCGTTCGGGCAAATTCAAGGCTTTGCAGAGCGCCGCGCGGGTGAAGCCGACGAGCTGGTCGGTGTGCAAGTTCTCGACGACTTCACCTTCCAATATACTCTGAGTATCTCGAATCCGCGCGTATACAGCCAGATGTACGGCACGTACGTTTTCCCAGAGCACGCGATCGACTTCACGCCAGCCGAATATGAATCCACCGACTGGTGGTACTCCGACCGCGAAGTCGGTTCCGGCCCCTTCCATGTCGCCGATTTCCAGCGCGACGAGTATATGGAATTGGTCCCCAACGAGTACTACTTCCAGGGCAAGCCCAAGCTGGATCGTCTGGTCGAACGCTACTTCCCGGATGAGACCGCGGCAGTCCTGGCACTGGTGGCAGGCGAGATCGACTTCTCCTATGTCAGCCCTGATGTGATCCCGACCCTGGATCAGGATACCTTCCAGATCTTTGGCGGCAACTCGTACGTGTCCGTCTTCTTCCACGTGAACTACCTGGCCTTGCCCGACGCGTGGAAAGACCTGCGTGTGCGTCAGGCGTTCATGTACGCCATTGATCGCCAGGCGATTGTCGAAACCGTCTTGGAAGGCACCCATTCGGTGATTCCGTGCCTCAGCCCTGTGTCGGATGTCTACCCCGAGGGTCTGAACGACTATGCCTATGATCCCGACAAAGCCAGATCGCTGCTGGCGGAAGCGGGCGTTGACCCGGCTGACCTGGGCACGATCGATTGGATCACCCACCCCGGATACGCCAACCCGATGATGCAGGATGCCATTCAGGCGACTCAGGCCTATCTGGCGGATGTCGGCATTAAGGCCGAGATGCGCTACCTCGATCTGCCGACCTGGCGCACAATCTATCCCGCCGGCGGTGACTATCAGATGGCTTATCGCGGTCAGGGCTACCGCATTTTCGCCCCGCCCATCGACACGCTGAACACCAATGCCGGTGGCCAGGGTGGCGATTTGATCGGTTGGGACTGGGCCGCGACTGGCTTCGAGGCCGTGGTGGCCGAGATTAACTCCGCGCCGACCTTCGACGAATACAAGGCCAAGCTGGGCGAGCTGTGCAAGATGGAAAACGAACAACTGCCCTGGTTCCCCCTGTGGGTCGGTGACCGCTTCGGTGCACTCAACAAGCACGTGCAAGACTTCTACTGGTTCCCGGCAGGCGGTGGTGGCCCTTACGACGACCACGCCGAACTGTGGTATGTTGAATAACCCCTGTTCACTGTAAAATTCAGAGGGGGCGGCACAGTCGCCCCCTCGTCTGGAATATTATTACTTTCATGGGCCTTCTTGGAGGAATCCGCGGATGGGCGGATATGTTATACGACGTGTGCTCATCAGTATCCCCGTGTTGTTCCTGGTCACGTTCCTGGTGTTTTCGCTGATCGAGATTGCGCCGGGCGACGTGGTCGACTATTTCCTGACGCCCGACATGATGCAATACACCACGGAAGCCGACATCCAGCGCTTGCGCGAGCGTACCGGCCTAGACAAGCCGTTCCTCATTCGCTATGTAAACTGGCTGGGTAAGCTGTCCAAAGGCGACTTGGGCTACAGCTTCGTCGAGAGTCAGCCGGTCGATGAGCTGATCAAAGCGCACCTGATGAACACGCTGCCGCTGATGGGCGCGGCATGGCTGATCGGTGTCGTGTTTGGCATTACGCTGGGCGTGTTTGTCGGCCTCAGACAATATTCTTTTTGGGATTTCTCGCTGACCAGCCTGTCGTTCCTGGGCATATCCATGCCCGCCTTTATTACCGGTATTCTGGGACTCTATATATTTGCGGTGCGCCTGGGGTGGTTTCCCGCCGGAGGGATGCATGCCGCTGCTCAAAAACACACGTTAGGCGATTCCCTCAACCACTTGGTTTTGCCCGCCATCACCCTGGCCGCGATGGACGTTGCGCGCAACATGCGCTATATGCGCTTCAGCATGCTGGAAGTGCTCAACCAGGATTACGTCACCACGGCGCGCGCCAAAGGGCTGCGCCGCCGGACAGTGAATTATCGCCATGCGCTGCGCAACGCGCTGCTGCCGGTCGTCACGGTGGTTGGATTGAGCATCCCCCAATTAGTCGCTGGCGCGGTCTTCATCGAGACGATTTACAGCTGGCGCGGGATGGGCACGTTGTATCTGCGCGCGGTGTCTGGGCGCGATTACCCCGTGATCATGGGTGTCAACTTAGTATTTGCGGTGATGGTCTTGGCGGCCAATCTATTGACAGATGTGGCGTATTCCATCGTGGACCCGCGCGTGCGATTCGAGGACTGATACGCTATGACCGAGTACAACGACAGTCTTGGCAACCTGGCAGGTCAGGTCGTCCAGCTTGAAACCCATGCGAAGATCGAAAGTCCAACGCAGATCGCATGGCGGCGTTTCCGGCGCCACCATCTGGCGATGGTCAGCCTGATCATCCTGATCATTATCTGCGTCATGGTCATCGGAGCGCCGCTGTTTGCTCGCTATGATCCGACGGGCATGAATCTGCGCGATCGGGCGCTGGCGCCCAGCAGCGCGCACTGGTTTGGCACGGACAATCTGGGGCGCGATATGTGGGCCCGCACCATCTATGGCGGGCGCGTGTCGCTCGAAGTCGGAATGGTTGCAGCGCTGATCTCGACGGCGATTGGCGTCATCCTCGGATCGGTTTCGGGCTACTACGGCCGGTGGGTGGATATGGTCATCATGCGCATCACCGATGTCGTGATGACATTTCCTCCGATCATCATTATGCTGACGGTCGCCGCCATCGCCGGGACCGGGCTCACCAACGTGATCCTGATCATTGGCGGGCTGCGCTGGCCGGGCACAACGCGTCTGGTGCGCGGCCAATTTCTTTCGCTGAAGAATCAGGAATTCGTGCTGGCGGCGCGCACAATGGGTATGCCGGACTGGATCATCATCATCCGGCACATTCTGCCGAACGTGATGGCCCCACTCATGGCGAATATCACCTTCGCGGTCAGTGCCGCGATTCTGGCTGAGGCCGGTCTGAGCTTCCTCGGCATGGGCATCCCGCTGCCGACGCCGACCTGGGGCAACATCATGGAGAACGCGCGCAGTCTGGCGATTCTGCAAGACAAACCCTGGATGTGGCTGCCGGCCGCCGGTGCCACGTTGATCACGGTGCTGTGCATCAACTTCGTCGGCGACGGGCTGCGCGACGCACTCGATCCTCAACAAGTGATGTAGGGCAGGGCCAACCTCCGATGCAACCCCTAAGCAGTGACCAGATTCGCGGCACCTGGGCCCCCATTGTCCTGCCCATCAACGCGGATGACAGTATCGATTTTGCGCGGTTGTCTGCCGAGATCGATGTCCTGCTGGCGACGGGTGTCAACGGACTGTATTCCAACGGCACGACCGCCGAATTCTACAACCAGACCGAAGCGGAATTCGATCGCATCCACCAACTTTTCGCGGAAAAATGCAGCGCGGCGGGTATGCCGTATCAGATCGGCGTCAGCCACATGAGTCCCGTGATCGCGCTGGAACGGCTGCGGCGTATCGTGGATCTGCGACCCGGAGCCGTGCAAGTAATTTTGCCGGACTGGTTCCCGCTGACCGACGAGGAGGCTATCGCGTTCTTGCGGCGTATGGCCGCTGTTGCCGCGCCGATCCCGTTGGTGCTCTATAACCCTCCGCACGCCAAGCGCACACTGATCCCAGGGGAAATCCGACGCCTCAAGGCGGCAGTCCCCGCGCTAGTGGGCGTCAAGACGGCGGGTGGCGACTCGGACTGGTACGCGCGTGTCGCGCAGCATATGCAGGGCCTCGCGGTGTTCGTGGGCGGGCATACCCTAGCGACCGGCATCCAACACGGCGCGCACGGTTCCTATTCGAACGTGGCGTGCCTTCATCCGGCGGGGGCGCAGCGCTGGTATCACCAGATGCTGAGCGATCTCCCCGTGCGTTAGAGCTTGAACGCCGTATCCAGAACTTCATGACTTCGTATATTCACCCTTACATCACCACCCAGGGCTATTCCAACCAGGCTGTCGACAAGCTGCTAATTGCTATCGGCGGTTGGGCCGACGTGGGCACGCGCCTGCGCTGGCCGTACCGCTGGGTTCCTGAAGATGACGCGGACCGTCTGCGTCCTGTAGCGCGTGAAATGTTGCCGGAATTATTCGAGTGAATAGAGAGAACCATTATGCACCCCAACATATTGCTTATTCTGAGCGATCAGCAGCGGCCCGATACGTTGAGTTATCGCGGGCAAACGCCGTGCCGCACGCCGCACATCGACCGCATCGCACGCGAGGGCATCGCCTTTGACCGCGCGGTCTGCGCTTCACCGCTGTGTTCGCCGTCGCGTGCGGCACTGTTTTCTTCGCAATACCCGCACCAGGTTGGCATGATGACCAACCACAACACGCTGCAGGTGCCGCCGCGCCTGACCGACGCGCTCAAAGCGATGGATTACTACACGGCGTACGCGGGCAAGGTACATTTGCAGCCCTCCGCCAAGCCTGAAAATATCTTCCGTTCCAAAGAAGAACAGGAAGCGCGTTACAAGCTTGAGGGGTATGTGTTCGACGGGACCGAGGAGCGCGTCATCGATCGCTGGTTCGATCGCACGGCGGGCGAAAGTGTCGCGGAGTACAGCGAATGGTGTGACCAACAGGGTCTGCCGGTTGGTTATCCCTACGCCGATGAACGCCTGCGCACGCACCGCCAGCCTGTGATGTCGATCCCCAAGACCGCCGTCATGGAGATGGACGTACAGAACACGATCGACGGCTGGACGACGAATCTCGCGCTGCAATTCTTCGCAGAGCGCCCGCTGGATCAGCCGTTCTTCCTGGTGTGCAGCTATGTTGGCCCGCATCCGCCCTTCAAAGTGCCGGAGCCGTACTACAGCATGTACGACCCGGCGGACATTCCGGAACCGCCCAACTTCCAGCCCACGCCCAACAAGCCGCGCGCCAACACAACCAGCTTTTATCACCAGCTCTGGCTCGATCATGGCGATGATTGGAGCGCCTGGAAGAAGTCGATGGCGGTGTATTGGGGCTACTGCACGCTGATTGATGACCAGATCGGCCTGCTGCTTGACGCGCTGGAATCGGCGGGCGTGCTGGATGATACGTTGACGATCTTCGCGTCGGATCACGGCGAAATGCTGGGCAGTCATGGACTGTGGCACAAGATGATGCCGTATGAAGAAGCGGTTCGCGTGCCGCTGACGATGCGCTTGCCGGGCACGATTCCGGCGGGGGTGCGCAGCGCCGCCGTCACCTCGCTGATCGATATCGCGCCGACGATCCTGTCGGTGTGCGGCGCACCGATTCCGCCGGAATATGTCGGGCGCGATCTGTCGCCCGCCTTCGCTGACGGCCAGGAGTTCCAGGACGACGCGTACCGCTTCTTCGAGCACAGGCCGCTGGGCGACTGGCACCAGACGGTCGAGTTCCGCGCCGTGGTGGACGACCGCTACAAGTACGTATTCAATCTGGGCGATCTGGACGAGCTGTACGATCTGCACGCCGATCCGTATGAGCTCGACAACCAGATCGATACACCCGGCAGCGCGGCAATCCAGGCGCGCTTGAAGCAGCGCCTGCTGCGCTGGATGCAGGAGACGGACGATCCGCTGCTGGCGGATTTCCACGGGCAAGCGTAACGCGCGTTCGGGACTATCGGCAACTGAAACCAAACGAGGACGCGACATGCAGCACACGATCGCTTTTCCACCCGGGTTGAGCCGTTTCCGGCCCCTGGATACCATTCTGACTTACGATGATTTTGATACGGGTCTCAACGGGTGGCTGGACCTCAAGCCGAATTATCGCTTTGAAGGCTTCGAGCCGCGCAAAGGTCCGCTCGACCTGACGCGCTGGGGACCCACCATGCTCAGCAGCGCCACATTTGCTTTTCCCGGCACGCACGGATCGATGAGCGGCACCTATTCGCTCAAGCTCACAACGCGGCCTGTCGCCAATCGCTATGAAGAAATCCCCGCCCCGGGCAGTTTGGGCCACGCCATCAAGCGCCTGTCGATGCATACGTCCGGACTGGCCCAGTTTGAGATGTGGTACACCTACACGCCAGAGCAGGATCGCATCGGGCTGGGCGAAAAGGACATCCGCGCCTTTGGCGTGCTGTTCGACGTGCAGGACACCCAATATCGTTATATGCCTGCCGTGCGCTATCTGAACGCAGTCAACGGCGATCTGGTCCAGCGCTGGCAGTATGGCAACGCCGAGGGCATGACCGACGCGGAGTGGGAGTACGGCGTCGAGGGCTGGTGCAAACGCGGTATCGATCCGCAGTGGTTCGGACGGCGTCACGCCGATGGCAGCACGGATGGCTTCAAGTTCGTACCCGATGGTGCCCAGAAGCTGTGTTACAACGAGAGTGACGACAAGATCAACTGGATGTATCTGCGTTTTCAGGTCGATCTGGTGACGCGTCGTTATGTCGAGCTGCAATCGGGCGAACGCGTTTTCGATCTGCGCGGGATGGCACCCACCCTGGTACCGGCCTATGCCAACATCAACGGGCTGCTCAATCCGATGTTGTGGATCGAAACGGATACGAACCGGCGCGTCTTCCTGTACGTCGACACGATCGTAATTTCGGTCGGGCAGGGGGCGTAGCGATGCGTGCATTTCAGACGACGGTGCTTGAGCGCAAAACGGAGCTTGGCGGCGGTCTTGTGACCGAACCGTTTGAGGCCGCGTGGGCGGGTGAGGCGATCTTCTTCGTGGAGCTGCACGAGTCGACCGCCAGCACATTCACGGCCCGAGTGCAGATTTCGCCGGACGGCATTCGCTGGTGTGACGAAGGCGCGACGCTCACCGTCACGGGCGAAGCGGGCGTGCGCTTTGTGCGCGTGGCGCATTTTGGGGGTTGGCTGCGGTTGGCTGTGGCGGGAGAAGAGCAGGGCGATCAGCCAGCGCGCGCCACGATCCATCTGGTATTGAAAGCGTGAAATCGAACCGGTGGGATGCGTTGTTTAATGAGGTCGGGATGCCGCACCAGCGGCCATCCTGGCCCGGATGAGGTCCCGCAGAGGTTTATAACTCTCGTAGAGACGCGCTTTCGCAAGCTCGTTGTCGCCCTGTTTGACCGCCTCGGCGATCGCGCGGTGACAGTTGACCATGCGCAGCTTTTTTTCCTTGTTGGTCGGCTCGTGGTCGAAGGTGCGGAACGCGATCCAAAAGACCTCAAACAGTTTGATCATCGTCTCGTTGCCCAGCGAGCCGTACAACGTGCAATGAAACTGCTCGTCCCAATCGGCATCATTGAAATCGCCGGACTCGATTTGGGCTTGCCAGCCGTTAAGAATGTCATCGAGAGCGGCGATCGTGGCAGGCTCGATGTGGGCAATGGCGTCGGCCATCACCGCCGATTCAAGCCAGATACGGATGTCGAGCAGTTCGCCGAGCGATTTGGTGTTGAAACGGAGGCCGAATTCCAGCGTTTCGAGCACGGGGTCGAGATTCCACTCGCGCACGAACAGTCCGTTGCCATGCCGTGCTTCGACGATGCCGAGAGATTGCAGCGATTTGACGGCTTCGCGTACCGAGCTGCGCCCGACACCCAGGTTTTCGGCAAGCTGGTTCTCAGATGGCAGAGGATCACCGGCATGCAGGTTGTGTTTGATGATGTGGTTCTTGATGTAGTCTCGAACAGCCTGACTAAGCGCCGGACCACGTAATTTCTGGGTCATGAAACATTCCTCAGACATCTGATCATGAACATCATCTTAACGCGCTTACGGGAGGGTGTCAATCACAGCTTGACACGGTACGTGAAGGATTTTACAATCTTATCAGATGTCTGATATCTTAACAAAGAGTACATTTTATGTCTGAGAGTGTTGTTCGAAAGCTGTTACAGTACTTTGAATCCCGTCTCGACCTCGATCACATCCGCACGGTGGCCGACCGGCACCGCCGCGCCTTGTGTTACGAGCCTGTCGACCGGCTGCCGCTGGTGCTCTACGTCCCGTATGAGGGCCGCGACTATCCGCTTTACCCCATCGCCGAGACGCTGCACGATCCCTCCAAGATGATGGTCAACCAGCTGCTGCAAGGCTTCACGTCGCTCTACCACCTGGTCGACCTGAGGACCGATACCCCCTTCTGTCTGCGGGCAAACATGGGCGTGACGCTGATCGCCTCGATGTTTGGCGCACAGATCGAACTGCGCGGCAACGAGCAGCCCTGGGTGCGCCCGCTGGACGGGATCGACGCGATCCGCGCCCTGGTGGACGCCCCCGTACCCGATCTGGATCGAGGACTGCTGCCCCGCGCCCTGGAGCATTACGCGTACTTTCGCCACCTGCTGGCGGGGTATCCCAAGTGTGAGCAGGCGTTTCAGTTGACCCTGCCTGATCTGCAAGGGCCGTTCGACATCGCCGAGTTGTTGTGGGGATCGGACATTTTCCTGGCGCTGTATGACGCGCCGGAGCTGGTCGACGCGCTGCTGCGCAAGATCACCGACACGCTGTTGGCGGTGTATGGCTGCGTGCAGACATACGTCCGCGAAGACATTCGCCCGGATGGACAATACCAGCATGCCACCGGCGTCAAAGGCAAGCTCTTAATCCGCAGCGACACCTCGGTAATCATGGTTGCGCCGCCCATGTACGCCGATATGATTCTGCCGCACGATGCCCGGTTAGCCCAGGCTCTCGGCGGGGCAGGCATTCACTTCTGCGGCGACGGCTCCCGCCAGATCGACACGCTGCTGACCATGCCGGGCTTGCAGTCACTGGACTTCGGGCAGTCGTTCATGATGGATATGGACGCAATCTACGCCAAAGCGCGCGAACAGCAGATCGCGCTGGCGCGCGTCCAGCTTCGCGACGACCGGCAAACGGCGGGCGCGCTGCTGAAACGGTTTCCGACCGGCGTTAACCTGATGCGTGAAGTATCTTCGGTGGCACAGGCCCAGCGTGCGTGGGCGCAGTATGTGAAAGCGAGCGAATAGCGATGACCGACTCCGCACGTCCCAATGTGCTATTGATCGGCGTGGATCAGATGCGCGCCGATACGGCGGGATGTTATGGCAACGCGCTGTGCGAAACGCCCCATCTCGACCGCCTGGCTCGCGAGGGGGTGCGGTTCGAGAATGCCTATACACCGTGCAGCCTGTGTACCCCGGCCCGCGCGTCGATGTTCACGGGGCTGTATGCCTTCACGCATGGGATGGGCACCAACTGCGACATGTACCACGCCCTGGCCGCCGACCTGCCCCATCCCGATCAACTGCTGCACCACCGCCTGCGGCGGCGCGGCTATCGCTGCGGCTTCACCGGCAAGTGGCACGTCGGCACGCAGTACGGCCCCGCTGATTTTGGCTTCGAGGGTATGAGCGTGCCCGGCTACGGGGATCTGAAACGCGACGCGGGCTATCTGGCTTATCTGCGAGAGAACGATCTGCATTATGGTCCGCTGATCGACCCGATCTATGCCAACGCTAACCAAAAAACGCTGATAGGCGGCACCTGGGACGGATCGCTGGAGTCGACCACCACGCACTACCTGACCAACACCACGCTCGATCTGCTCGACGAGCTGGCGGCGGACGACCGTCCGTTTTTCCTCACGTGCCAATACTGGGCTCCGCACCCACCGTATATCCCGTCGCCGGAGTTCAAAGGACGGCACGACCGGGACCAGATTCAGCCCTGGGGCAACTACGACGACGATCTGCACGACAAACCCGCGTCGATCCGGCGGCGGCAGACACAGTTCTACCGCCAACGCCCCCAAGATTGGGAGGCGTGGCGGGAGCTGGTCGGGCTGTGTTACGACTACACCGCACTGGTTGACCACGAGATCGGGCGCGTGCTGGACCGGCTAGAGTCGTTGGGGCTGGCTGAGAATACGATCGTGTTCTTCACCTCGGATCATGGCGACATGGCGGGCAGTCACGGCGGCCTGCTGGACAAAGGTTTCCTGTACGAAGAAGCGCACCGCGTACCGCTGATCGTGCGCTGGCCCGCAAAGTTCCGTGGCGGGGAAGTGCGCTCACAGTTGGTCAGCAACATGGATATCCTGCCCACCGTGCTGGACGTCACTGGGCGAGCCGGATCCCACGCTGGACGGCCAATCGCTGCTGCCTGTGCTGGAATCGCCGGATGCGGCCGGACGCGACGGGCTGCTGCTGGAATTTCACGGGCTGCGCTACCTGTATTCGCAGCGTGCCTGGATCACGCGTGACGGCTATAAGTACATTTTCACGCCGGGCGACTGGGACGAGATCTACGATCTCAACAATGATCCGCACGAGCTGCACAACCTGCTGCCCTCCGGCGCGATGACGCCCCTGGCGGACCGGCTGCGTGCCGAAATGCACGCGGCGGCAGTCCGGGCACGCGATCCGCTGCGTGATTATCTGGCTAAAGTGCACGGCGACTGGGAACAACTGTCCGATCAGCCGGACGCCTCGCGAACCTTCGCGGGATCCGGCGCGTGAGAAGATCGAGAACCGACAATGGCATCCCCCAACGTGCTCGTCATCCACACCGATCAACAGCGCATTGACACCATCGGCGCGTATGGCAGTCCAATTTGCCAGACGCCGCACCTGGATCGCTTCGCGGAATCCGCCACGGTCTTCGAGCAGGCGTACACGGTCTGCGCGCTGTGCAGCCCGGCGCGAGCGACGATCTACACGGGCCTATATCCGCACCATCATGGCATGGAACGCAACGAGATCGAGTTCCGCGACGACGCCCGGCTGATTTCGCAAGACTTCCGCGAGGCGGGTTACGGCTGCGGGTTTGTGGGTAAATGGCACTGCGGGGTCGAGCACCTGCCGCGCGATTATGGCTTCGAGGGCATGAACGTGCCGGGTTATGGCAACTGCCGCAAGACACCCGAATACCGTGCCTATCTGGAACGAACCGGTCTGCCCGCTCCGAAGATTGAAGCGGATGGGGCTGGCTGGTTTAACAACACCGTGCTGATGGGGAAGTTGACGGGGCCGGTCGAAGCCTCGGTGCCGTATTTCCTGGCTGAAGAAACAATCGCGACGCTGCGGCGTTACCGCGCGGCGGATCAGCCCTTCTTGATCTTCCTGAATTTTTGGGGACCGCACGCCCCCTATTTGCCGTCCGAACCGTATGCGTCTCTGTACGATCCGGCGGCCATCCCGCCCTGGCCTAACTTCGAGGACTCCTTCGAAGGCAAGCCCACCGCCCACCGCCGCTACCGCGACGCGTTCTACGGCGAAGGCAATCGCCCATCGCTCCTGGGATGAATGGGCGCGTTGGGTGGCGCGTTACTACGGCTTCGTGACCCAGATCGACGCGCAAATTGGACGTGTGTTGACCGCGCTCGATGAGTTAGGGCTGGCGGAGTCCACCGCCGTCCTTATCAGCACCGATCACGGCGAACACGCGGGCGCCCACGGCGGCGTGCATGACAAAGAAATGTTGATGTATCAGGAGACGTATCACATCCCGTTTATGTTGCGGCTGCCAGGGCAAACGGCACCGCGGCGTGTAGCCCAGCCTGTCTCGAATATCGACCTTGTGCCAACCTTGCTGGACATAGCCGGGATCGCGCCCGCGCGCGATCTCGACGGGCTGAGCTTGCTGCCGCTGTTGCGCGGTGAGCCGCAACCCGAGCGCGCAGCGGACGTGCTGTGCATGTTCAACGGGCATCACATTCTGTACCAGTCGCGGATGGTGACGGATGGCGCGCTGAAATATATCTTCAATCCGACCGATCGCGACGAGCTGTACGATCTGCGCGCGGATCCGTGGGAACTGGTCAACCGGATCGATGATCCGGCGTACGCAGTTGAACTGGCAACCATGCGCGCACGCCTGGGCGATCATCTGGCGCGGGCCGGGGACGATCTCGTCTACACCTATTTTCAGAATCTATTCGCGCCACGCGTGCCCGCCACGCCAGAGAACTTCACGCCTTATCGCGATTGACAGGCTGCGCGGGCAGAGTCGGCGAAGGTACGCCGGAAAGGTCGGGAGGTCAGCATGGACATTTACACGACAGCGCTGATCGATGCCGGGCGATCGGATGTATTGGTTGTGGGCGGCGGTCCGGCGGGGGTCGTGGCGGCGCTGGCCGCGGCGCGGCTGGGCGCGTCCGTGACGCTGGTCGAGCGCTACGGATTCCTGGGCGGAAACAGCACGCAGGTGCTCGATCGCTTCTGCGGGTTCTATACCCTCGGCAGCGATCCTCAAAAGATCGTGGGCGGCATTCCCGATGCGGTGCTGGACGCCCTGTTCGCCCTCAATGCCGCCGACCTTCACATGTGTCCCGTACAGTGATGCGCAGCTCATCGTCTATAACCCGGAAATTCTGAAAGTCGTGTGGGATCGCCTGGTGCAGGCGGCAGGCATCACGGTGCTGGCGCATAGTTTTGTGCTGGATGCCGTGTGCGAGGGCGATCGCGTGACCGGCGTCATCGCGGCGAATAAGAGCGGACTCGTGCGCTTGCAGGCGGACGTGATCATCGACGCGTCCGGTGACGCGGACGTTGCGGCGCGGGCCGGAGCACCGTTCGAGGCTCCCGATCCGCAGATCGTCCAGGCGTTGACCACGACCTTCAAGTTGTTCAACGTCGATACGGCGCGGGCCGAGTTGACCATGCCCGAACAACTTCATAAGCAGATGGCGGAGGCCAATGCCCGGGGCGAGTACGATCTGCCGCGCCACCAGGGCAGCGCCAGCCTGACGGATATGCCCGGCGTCATCGCCACGAACATGACGCGTATCATGCACGTTGACGCCACCGACGCCGCCCAGCTTTCTGCGGCGGAGGTTGAGGGGCGGCGGCAGGCGATGGAGTATGTGCGGTTCTTGAAGGAACAGGTGCCCGGCTACGAACAGGCTGAGCTGGGCACGCTCAACACGCAGATTGGCATTCGCGAGACACGGCGCATTGTCGGGCAATATCGTTTGACGCGCGAGGACGTTTTTTCCGGCCAGAAGTTCGATGACGTCATCGCCAAGTGCGCCTGGCCGATTGAGGACCACCAGGCGCGGGCGGATACACGCTGGGAGAGGCTGGCGGAGGATCAGACGTTCGATGTCCCGTTCCGGTGTCTCGTCCCACAAAAGGTAGCGGGCCTGCTGGTGGCCGGACGCTGCCTGTCTGCGGATCACGACGCGCATGCCTCCGTGCGCGTGATGGCGCAGTGTATGGCGATGGGGCAGGCGGCGGGCGCAGCGGCGGCGTTGGCCATCGCGCAGCATCGTATGCCCGCTGACGTCCCGATCAGTGCCGTGCAGGATCATCTGCTGGCCTGGGGCGCGCTGCTCTAGCGTATCCACAAACACCAACGGGTGGCTCTCACCCGCGAAGAAGGGCGCATTATGAATGGAAAAGAACGAGTCCAACACGCGTTGGCGCGCCAGCCTGTTGACCGTATCCCGCTGGGCTTCTACGCCATCGATTTCGATACCGTCGAGCGCCTGCTGGGGCACGAAACGTACCTGCGCGCCAAGGCCAAGACTCAGATTGCGCTGTGGGAAGGACGGCGCGATGAGGTCGTTCAAAGCTGGATCGAAGACACGATCGCGCTCTACCGCAAGCTCGATGTGCTGGCGATTGTCAACCTGGCGGCGGACGCCTGCGGCATCGTCCCACCCAAGAATTATGAGCCGGAAGCCGTGCGCCGTATCGACGACGTTACCTGGGAAGCGCAGGACGGGCGCGTGTGGAAGTATTCGCCGGTTACTGCCGATCTGACCCTGGTGCACGATCCGCGCGAGATCACGCTGGATCAATTCGATCTGGACGAAAGTCCAGCGCCGCCCGATCCATCCGTGTTCGAAGTGATGGACGCCGTGATTGCCGCCCTGGGTGACACCCGTTACATCCTCGGGCCGTCCGGTGGCGAAGCGGGCATGATCCTGTTGGGCGGCATGGAAGTCGGGTTGATGGCCTACGCCGCACAGCCGGAGTTGGTGCGCCACGCTATCGCCTATCACACGCGCATGGCGAATCTGCGCGACGCGTGGTATTTGCGGCCCGGAGTGGATGCTGTGCTGTGGGGTACCGATTTTTCCGCCACGATCGGCCCCATGATCTCGCCTGCGATGTTCCGCGATTTTTGCCTGCCCTCGATCAAAGAGCGTGTTCAACATGTGAAGGCGCAAGGGTACCGGGTCGTCAAGCACGCCTGCGGCAACAACTGGAAGCTGCTGGACATGTTTGTCGAGGCGGGTTACGACGCTTACCAATCGATACAGGCGTCAGCAGGCATGGATTTGGAACGCGTTAAGGCCCAATACGGCGACCGGTTGGTGCTGTGGGGCGGGGTGAAGGTCGAGCACCTGCTGGCCGGTGAGCCGGAGGACGTACGCGCCGATGTGCGTCGCGCGCTTGAGATCGGGTCGCCGGGCGGCGGGTTCATCCTGGGGACGACGCACTCTGTCGCAGTGGGCACGCGCTATGACAACTTCATGGCGCTGCTGGACGCCTATCACGACAGCGTGGCATAGGCGTTCTTGCGCGGCAGGGCAGGGCAACCGTACCCTGGCTCTGATTGACTTCCATATGCGGTTGATCTACAATGAATGTATTAAGATATCAGACATCTGAACACATGATAGGAATTAGGATTTATGTCAGAACGCTTGAGTGTTGAGGCGGATATTATTGCCGATGTGGAGGTCCTGGTGTGCGGCGGCGGCCCGGCGGGAATCGGGGCGGCGCTGGCAGCGGCGCGCCAGGGTGCCAGCACGATGCTGATCGAGCAACAGGGCTGTTTGGGCGGCGTCGCGACCAGCAGCCTGATCGGCACGTGGTTTGGCAGTTACTCGCGTGATGGGCGTTATCCGGTCATCGAGGGCATTTTCAAGGAAATCGTCGACACGCTGGTGGCCCAGGGTGCCGCGAAGCCGCCCACCAATGACCAGGACGGCGGCTCCGCCTACAGCGGCTACGCCCCCTGGCATCGCGCCACCGTTCCGTTTGAGTACGAGGCCGCCAAGCGCCTGTTTGACCAGATGGTGCAGCAAGCCGGGATCACGCTGCGTTACTTCACCAGCGCGCTCTACCCGAAGATCGAGGATGGGCGCATTCAGGGCATGTTTGTCGCGTCTAAGCGCGGCATTGAGTTCATCCGCGCGCAGACGGTCGTCGACGCGACGGGGGACGCAGATGTGGCCTTCCGGGCGGGCTGCCCGATGTTGATTGGGTTCGAGGAAGAGGGTCACCGAGGCTGGATGTCGCCCGGTGCGATGTCGTTTGTGTTGGAAGAGGTGGACGCGCAAGCCTTTGGCGATTACTGCCGGGCGGGCGATTATCGTTTCCGCAAGCTGATTGGCGATCTGCGCGCGCAAAACGCATGGCCCTTCGACGACAACGTATTCATCGCGTTCGAGCTGCCGAATCCCAAGCAATACTATGTCAAAGTCAGCCCAACCACGCACGAGCAGGGTTTCGACGGCACCGATCCAGACGTTCTCACGCTGGGCATGACCAAAGGACGCGCCGCCGTCCAGACTATGCTCGACGTACTGCGCCAGCATTTCCCCGGCTTTGCTCACGCGCGCCTGACACAAACTGCGCCCGTGATCGGCGTGCGCAATACGCGGCGCATCATCGGCGAGTATCAGGTGACAGTCAGTGATGTGCGCGACGGCCACATCTTCGACGACACGATCGCATTGACCGGTTATCACTGGGACATGGCGACACCCACTTCCGCGGAACAGCGCATGCTGCACAAGGTCGAGATTGCTTTGCCGTATGCCGCCATCCCCTACGGCTGCCTCGTGCCGCGCAGAGTCGATAACCTGCTCGCGCCGGGTCGCGCCATCTCAGCCGAATGGGACGTGCTGGGCCCGTTTCGCATCATGCCCGCCGCGTTTGCGATGGGGCAGGGCGCAGGGACGGCAGCAGCCTTGGCGGCGCATAGCGGCGACGCTATGCGCGACGTTGATATCGCCGTGCTGCGCCAGCGGCTGCGCGCGCAAGGCGCTATCGTGGACGGGCCGGAAGCATAGGAGAGCGCCGTGTCACTGCAGCGACCGAATATTATTGTCATTACGTGCCACGACCTGGGCGATTATCTGGGCTGCTATGGCACGCCAGTTCATACGCCCAACCTCGACCGCCTGGCCGCCCAGGGCGTCCTCCTGGACAATCATTTCGCGTCCGCGTCGGTCTGTTCGCCCGCGCGCGGATCACTGTGGACCGGGTGTTATCCGCACACGCACGGCCTGATGGGTTTGGTCCCGCGTGGCTGGGAAATGGACGTCGAGCGCTGCCCGGCGCTGCCAACGCTGTTGAAAGACGTGGGCTATGCAGAGTCACCTGTTCGGCCTGCAACACGAACATTGGGACCCGCGGCGGTTGGGGTATGATGTTGTGCATCCCGTGCAGTCCACTTTTTGCGACCACGTAACGCCCGTCTTCACGGAGTGGTTGAAAACGCAATCCGGCGCCGACCAACCCTTTCTGGCCAACGTGGGCTTTTTCGATCCGCACCGCATCGGCTTGGCCAGCCAGGGCTACAAACCGGAATTTCTGAATCAATTGCCCTCGCATTTCTGGCGAGATGTATACACCAAGGTCGATCCGGACTCGGTCGAGATCCGGCCCTATCTGCTGGATACGCCTGAATTACGCGCCGAGCTGGCCGATTTTTACGCGGCCATTCAGTTTGTGGACCAGATGATCGGCGCGATCGTGGCGACGCTGGACGCGACCGGGCTGGCCGATAACACGCTGCTCATGTTTGTGATCGATCACGGCGCGTCGTTCCTGCATTCCAAGGCGACGCTCTACGACGGCGGGACGAAAGTGGCCGCCTTGATGCGCTGGCCGGGTGTCTTCCCCGCCGGGCGGCGCGTGTCCGACCTGACGAGCCACGTCGACATCGTGCCGAGCGTGTTGGAACTGCTGGGTCTGCCGGTGCCCGGTCACATTGAAGGACAGAGCATCGCCGGACGGCTTCAGGGCCAGGACGGACCCGGACGCGAGTACGTGTTTGCAGAGAAAAATTACACGCAGTATTTCGACCCGGCGCGCATGGTGCGCTCGTCGACCCACAAATACATCCGGCGGGGCATTCGCAGCTCGATCTTCGACTTCGTGCTGACCGAGATCGAAATGAGCGCGGCCAGCTTCCGCAACAACCCGGATGTCTTCCGCTTCTATTCTTGTGCGCGCCGCACCGAGGAGCTGTACGACCTGGACGCCGATCCCGCCGAATTGCATAACCTTGCCGAAGATCCCGCCTATGCGGGCAAACTCGGCGCGTTGCGCGCGGCGCTCGACCGGCACCTTGAAGCCACCGACGATCCGTTCCGCCACATGCGGATCGATCTCCAGATGCCCGCCGATGTGTACGCAGACGTGAAAGGCATAAAGTCATGACGCGCCCCAATTTCCTCATGATCTGTGTGGATCACTGGCCCGGCAGCCTGCTCGGCTGCGAGGGGCATCCGGCGGTGATGACGCCCACGCTGGATCAGTTGGCGGCCAACGGCACGCGTTTCAGCCGAGCCTATTCTGCCTGTCCCGTCTGTATCCCGGCGCGGCGTGGCCTGATGACCGGCACCACGCCGCGCACGCACGGCGATCGGAATTTCAACGAAACGCTGCCGATGGATCCTAACCTGCCGACGCTGGCGCAAACGTTTTCCGACGCGGGCTACCAGACATATGCGGTCGGCAAGCTGCATGTGTATCCCCAGCGCGACCGCATCGGGTTTGACGACGTCATCCTCAACGAAGAGGGCCGCCATCATCTGGGGATGAATGCTGACGATTACGAGCTGTCCCTGGCGGCTGAGGGCTACGCGGGACAGGAATACGTCCACGGCATGCCCACCACCGATTACATCACGCGCCCCTGGCATCTGCCTGAATATCTGCATCACACCAATTGGACGGTGCGCGAAATGAGCCGCATGATCCGGCGGCGCGATCCGAAACGCCCGGCGCTGTGGTATATGTCGTTCAATTTTCCGCACCCGCCGCTGGTGCCGCTGCAAGCCTACCTGGACCTGTATCGCGACGCGCCCATCCCCGATCGCTATGTTGGGGAGTGGGCCGCCGACTTCGACGCCTTGCCTTACCCGCTCCAATTGCGCCGCGACTTCTATTACGCGCGGCTGAATCCGCCGGACGGCCTGCGCGATTTCGAGCTGCGACAGGTGCGGCAGGCGTTCTACGCCCAATGCACGCACATCGACCACCAGATCCGGCTGCTGATCGGGCTGCTGCGCGAAGAAGGCTTGCTCGAAAACACGGCGATCTGCTTCACATCCGATCACGGCGATATGCTGGGCAATCATGGCTTCTATGCCAAAGGCATGTTCTACGAGGACTCGACGCGCGTGCCGCTGATCCTGGTGCCGACCGCCGACTATGCGCGCAGCGGTCACCATCAGGTGGATGACCGGCTGGTCGAGCTGCGCGACATCATGCCGACCTTACTGGATATGGCCGATATTCCGATCCCGGCGACAGTCGAAGGGCAGTCGCTGCTTTCGTCTGAGTCACGTGACACGCTCTACGGCGAATTCAATCTGCGCGGCAACGCCGTGCTGGCGTCGCGCATGGTGCGCAGCCGCCGCCACAAACTGATCTACTACCCAACCGGCAATTGCTCCCAACTGTTCGATCTTGAGGCTGACCCACACGAATTGCACGATCTGGCGGACGATCCGCAGCAGGCCGGGGTGCGTGACGAACTGGAACACGTCCTGATGGGGCAGCTCTATGGGGGTGACGAGGAGTGGATCGCGGACGGGCGGCTGGTCGGGCTGCCCGCGCGTGAGTATGCGCCCGAGCCGAACCGGGGCCTGACCGCGCAGCGCGGCTGGCGCTTCATCTAGCGCGGGGCAGTGAATTGGGCGAGATGAACTCACGCGAACGGATCAAGGCTATCCTGGCATTTCAGGAGCCGGACCGCATCGGTAAGACGGATGCCTTCTGGGAAGATACCCTCGCGCGCTGGCACGGCGAAGGATTGCCTCAAGATGCTGATGTGAAAGCCTTTTTCGGCTTCGACATCGAGCCGATCTTCCTGGATGCGTCGCTGCGTATGCCGGAACAACTGCTTGAGGATACCGCCGAATACACCATCCGCGAGGACAAGCTGGGTTACACAGCCAAGCAGTGGAAGGGCAAATCGGGCGCGCTGGGCTATCTGGATCACGTCGTCAAAACGCGCTCAGACTGGGAGCGGCTCAGGGGTCGTCTGACGGTTGAGTTTGGCAGCACGAGCCGCATTCACACTGTGTCCTATTTCGAGCCGTTCGTGCACTATCCGTCGTGGGCAGAAATGGGCGCCAGGTTTCAGCAGGTGCGCGCGTCGGATCGCTACGTGCTGCTGCACGTCTACGGACCCTGGGAAGCGACGTGGCGCAAGCACGGCTTTGACGCCGCTTTGATGAACACGGCGCTTGAGCCGGATTTGATCGCGGAGATGTGCGAGACCCACGTCGATCTGGTGATCGCCACGCTGGAACGGGCGCGTGAGGAACAGATTGTGCCGGACGGCCTGTTCATGGTGGATGACCTGGGCATGAATACCGGCCTGATGTTCTCGCCGCGCACGTATGATCGGGTGGTGTATCCGGCTCACAAACGCCTGGGCGATTACCTGCACAGCCACGCTATCGCCTATTTCATGCACACCGATGGCGATATCCGCAGCGTGATCCCGCGCCTGATCGAGGCAGGAGTGCAGGTGTTGCAGCCGTTGGAGGCCAAGAGCGCCATGGATGTGCGCACTTTGAAAGCCGACTACGGGCGCGATCTGGTTTTCTTCGGCAACATCGACGTGCGCAAGATGTCCGCCTCAAAGGCCGAACTCGAAGAGGAAGTGCGCACCAAGCTCGAGGTGGCTATGCGGGGTGGGGGCTATATCTACCATTCCGATCATTCCGTCCCGCCTACGGTCAGCTTCGAGAATTATCTTTTCCTGATGGAATTACTTAACCGCTATGGTTGCTACTAACGTTGGAGGAGAATCCTATGGCCGAATTATTCGGTGCTTGGCCCGCGCTTATCACGCCGTTCACGACTAACAATGAAGTCAACCCTGCCGCCGTCGAAAAGCTGGTGGATTACCACCTGGGCAAGGGCGTCAACGGCTTTTACGCTTGCGGCAGCACGGGCAGCGGTGTGTTCCAATCCGTTGCCGAGCGCAAGCTCGTCGCCGAGACCGTTCTCAACACAGTCCAGGGCAGGGTTCCGGTCATCGTCCATGTGGGGGCGATTTCGCTGACCGACGCTATCGACCTGGCGCGCCACGCACTGGCGCATGGGGCAGCCGGGTTCAGCAGCATCATACCGCCGTTGTATTCCGGCATCGACAGCGTGTACGCGTATTATGAGACACTGGCCAGCGCCGTGCCCGATCTGGGCTTTTTCCCGTATATCGCGCGCCCGCAGCTTGACTCGCTCGAACTCGTCAAGCGGCTGTCCGCGCTGCCGAACGTGGTGGGCACCAAGTACACCGGGCCGAATATGTACGAGTTCAGCCAGATCGCCGCGCTGCGCGACAGCAACTGGACGGTCTTCTCCGGGATGGACGAGCAGAGCGTCTTCGCGGCGATGTGTAATTCGAGCGGCCATATCGGCTCGACGCTAAACTATATGCCGGGCGCGTATGCCAGAATCCGCGCGCTGGTGGTCAAAGGGCAGCACGCTGACGCCGTCGCGCTGCAACAACGGGTGAACGCCGTGACCGAGCGATTGATTTCCTGTGGCTTCTTCGGAGCGCTGTACGAAACGGTACGCCTACTGGGCATCGACTGCGGCGAGCCGCGTCTGCCCTCGGTACCGTTGTCGCCTGAGGCTAAGGCCGCTCTGCACGCCGCTCTCGAGTCCGTGGGTTTTTGGGATCTGGCAGCGATGTAGCATGGCATTGGGGACCGTTTTCGACATCCAGCGCTTCTCGATCCATGATGGGCCTGGGATTCGCACGACTGTGTTTCTCAAAGGCTGTTCGCTGCGCTGTTTCTGGTGCCATAATCCAGAAGGCATCCGGCCCCAGCCCGAAATCCAGTTCGAGCCGGAGAAATGCATCGGCTGCGGCGAGTGCGTGAAGGTCTGCGAGCAAGACGCGCAGCACCTCGAAAACGGGCAGCGTTGGTATGACCGCGACTGCTGCACGGTTTGCGGCCAATGTGTCGAGACGTGTTTCGCGGGCGGGCTGGCGCTGATCGGACGGTCGATGAGCGTGGAAGCGGTTCTGGTCGAGGTGCTGCAAGACGTCGCGTTCTACCGCAGTTCGGGCGGCGGGGTGACGTTTTCCGGCGGGGAGCCCGTGCTGCAAACCGAGTTCCTCGCGGCTGTGCTGGAACGCTGCCAGGCGGAAGGGGTCCACACCGCGATCGAGACGGCCGGGTATTATCCCTGGGAGCGGTTGGAACGCTTGCTGCCACACGTCGACATGGTGATGATGGACCTCAAGCACATGGATTCGGAACGGCACCGGGCCGCGACCGGCGCGCCCAATGCGCTGATCCTGGAGAACGCGCGCAAACTGGCGGAGTCACCGGTGGCGCTGCTGTTTCGCACGCCGGTGATCCCGACTGTGAACGATACGCCAGAAGCCATCCGCGCGATCGCGCAGTTCGTGCAGGAATTGTCGGTGCTGCGCGGCGCGCCGATTCCGCTCGATCTGCTGCCGTTTCACCGTCTGGCGGAGCAAAAATATACGCATCTGGGGCGCACCTATACCGCCCACGGCCTGCCCGACACTGTCGAGAATTTTCGCGAACTCGTCGCCATCGTCCGGGAATACGGACTCGGCTAGCGATTTCAGGAGATCGTCAATCATGGCACTCGTTACGCTCACCTACCAACAGCGGCTGGACGCGCTGCGCACCACCAAGCTGGCGCAAACGCGCGAAAAACAGGCCGTGCTTGGGGCGATGGATCACGACGACTGGGCAGTAGTGCTGCCGCCGCCCGAACTGCGCGAGATCGTGGACGCGGTCAGCGGGTCTGGCGAGCCGATCAAAGACTGCATCTTCAAGGGCTGGCAGCCGCGCTCGAACCATCCCTCTGGCGGATTCTTCGGGCCGCGCGCTGTAGGCGACAATTACCGCGATTTTCTCGAACATCACCCGGTGTATATCGACCCGATCAGCTCGCTGGCCGGGGCGTATATGTTCAATTTTATGTCCTACCGTAAACCGTACTGGAATCCGGACTTCGATTACAGCCATCTGGTGCCCGATCAGCAGCGTTACCAGATCATCCACGGCATCGGCGGCAGCCAGCACTTTTCGCAGGATTTGCAGATCGGGCTGGATCTGGGCTGGCAGGGCCTGTTGGAGAAGATCCGCAGCTACCGCAAGGCCAACGCCCCGCACGGCCACGATTTCTATCACGGGATCGGCCAGGTGGTACACGGCGTCCAGGATTGGATTGCGCGTCACGCGGAAGCGGCGCGCGCCATGGCTGCCACCGAAACAGATCCCACCTTGCGGCAGAACCTGATCGAGATGGCCGAGATCAACGCGCGTCTCGTCACCGATCCGCCGCGCACGTTTCGCGAAGCGTGCCAGTGGATGCTGTGGTACCAGATGGCGGCTCGCATGTTCAATGGCAGTGGCGCGCTGGGCCGTCTGGACGTATTGCTCACGCCGTACTACGAACGCGATCGGGCGGCGGGCATGCTGGACGACGAGCAAGCGATCTTCCATATCGCATGCCTGCTGCTGCGCGACACGGCCTATATTCAATTGGGCGGGCCGGACGCCAGCGGTCGTGATGTGACGAACGCAGTCTCGTACCTCGTGCTGGAAGCTGGTCACCGTCTGAACATCCCCGCGAACATCGGGGTCAGCGTCGGCGAAGGGATCGATCCTGAGTTGCTTCGGCGCGGCGTCGAGATCATCGTCAAAGACCGGCAGGGCTATCCCAAATTCCTGGGTAACGACAACGTGGTGCGCGGCACGGCCAAAAACGGGGTTCCGCTGGAAGCCGCGCGCGAACGCGCTTACTCCGGGTGTCACTGGTCGGCTATCACCGGGCGCGAATACAGCCTGATGGACATCATCAAGATCAACTTCGGCACGGTCTTCGACGTGGCGCTGCGCGAGATGCTGGCCGACGAGCGTGTTGAGAATTCAGTTGCGGCGCTGTGGGACGGATTTGTGCATCATCTTGAACGCGCGGTCAGCGTGGTGGCGATGGGGCTGGACTTCCATCTGGCGCATATGCAAGACGTCTTTCCCGAATTGGTGCTCGATCTGTGCTGCTACGGACCGGTCGAAAAGGGGTTGGATGCCTCGCATGGCGGCGTGGAATTCTACCTGATGGGCGTGGACGGCTCAGCGTTGGCGACCGTGGCGGATTCGTTTGCCGCGATCGATCAGCGCGTGGTGCAGGAACAGCGCCTCTCGTGGGAAACGCTGCTGGAGCAGTTGGATACCAACTGGGCGGGTCCTGACGGCGAACGCTACCGCCTGATGATGGCCAGCGTGCCGCGCTACGGACATGGCCACACGC
Organism: uncultured Chloroflexia bacterium; assembly: GCA_963826505.1. Classification (GTDB taxonomy): domain Bacteria; phylum Chloroflexota; class Anaerolineae; order Aggregatilineales; family Aggregatilineaceae; genus CAWGXG01. The sequence goes on along the minus strand of CAWGXG010000005.1, from coordinate 493,755 downwards.
GCGCGGATGACTATGCCCGGCGCATCAGCGAAACATTCACCGCGCTGGTCACGGCCAAACCGACGCCCAACGGATTCCGCATGGTGCCCGGCATTTTTTCGTGGGCGCTGACGATTGCGATGGGGCGTAAGCTGGGCGCGACGCCCAACGGGCGTTTCGCGGGCGATCCGATTTCGCACGGCGCGAATCCCCACCCGGGCTTCCGCAAAGATGGCGCGCCCACGGCTTTGGCGCTGGCCGTGGCTTACGTCCAACCGGGTTATGGCAACACCGCGCCGCTGCAAATCGATCTGGAGCCGTCCATTGCCCAGGACGACGCAGCGCAAGTACAGATTGCCAGCCTGATCCGCACGCATTTCGAGCTGGGCGGCACGCAGATCAATATGAACGTGCTGGACCGGCAGAAACTGCTCGAAGCCTACGAAGACCCGACCCGCTACCCCGATCTGGTGGTGCGCGTCACCGGGTTCAGCGCCTATTTCTCCAGTTTGTCGCCGGAGTTCCGGAAGATGGTGGTCGATCGCGTGCTCGCGGCGGACATGTCCTGATCGAAGGAGAGAGCTATGTCAGTCATCACACCGGCTGTGTTAGAAAAACTGCGCCAGTTCGATACGCCCACCATCTGCAACATCATCGAGCTGTTCGGGGTACGCGCGCGGACCGAAGGCTTTATGGATGACCGTATCCGGGCGGGGTTTCCCACGCTGCCCCCCATGGTCGGTTTCGCGTCGACGGCGACCTTTCGCGCTGCCATCCCGCCGCGCGCGGGCGATGCGTACCAACACCTGACAGCGCATATTGCCCACTTTGAAGAACTTTCCGGGCCGCCTGTCGTGGTGTTTCAGGACCTGGACAGCCCGGTCAAAGCGGCAACCTTTGGCGAGATTATGTGCACGTCCTACCAGACGTTTGGCGCGGTAGGGTTGATCACGTCGGGAGCCGGGCGCGATCTGGAGCAGGTCGAGCGGCTGGCGTTCCCGGTCTTCACGAGTGGCACGATCAGCGCGCATGGCTACTGCGCGATCACCGATGTGCACGTCCCGGTGCACGTAGGTGGCATGGCGATTTTCCCCGACGATCTGCTGCACGGCGATCTGAACGGGGTGACGACCATCCCGCGCGACATCGCCAGCGCTGTGGCGGACGCCGGGGAGGAGTTCGTCGCCGCCGAAGCGATTATTCTGGAGGCTTTGCGCGATCACCCCGGCTCATTGAAGGCGCTGCGTGAAGCCACCGACGAAACCGACGCGCGGCTCGATGCGCTTCGCCAGCGCGTGGCAAGGGGGTAGGGCAATGCAAGGACAGCAACTTCGCGAAGCACTGCACAGCGGCCAGCGCGTCTATGGTCTGGCCCTTACGGGCTACAATCAGCCCGGTTGGCCGCGTCTGTTTGCGAAAGTCGGGTTGGACTACGTATTCATCGACAATGAACACACCCCGATGAATCGCGAAACTCTCGCCTGGGCGTGCGAAGCCTACGCGGCACATGACGTAGCGCCCTTGCTGCGCATTCCCGAACCTTCCGCGACGCTGGCCGCGATGGCCTTGGATGGCGGCGCGCACGGCATCATCGTGCCCTACGTGGAGACGGTGGCCCAGGTGCGCGAGCTGGTCGGGGCCGTGAAGTACCGGCCACTGAAGGGGCAAGCCGTGGCGCGTGCCGTCGAGCACGGCCAATTTCCGAACGACGAAACGGCGGCCTACCTGCGCGCCTTCAATCCGAACGCTGTGCTGATCATCATGATCGAGAGTCCGACCGGAGTTGAGAATCTCCCGGATATGCTGGCCGTCGAAGGCGTAGACGGCGTGTTGATCGGGCCGCATGACTTCACTATTTCGCACGGCATCCCCGAACAATTCGATCACCCGCTGTTTGAGGAGCGCGTCCGGCACGTCATTTCGATCTGCAAGGCGCGGCAGGTCGGCGTGGGTATTCACTACATTGGTGGCAGCCTGGAACGCGCGGTCAGTTGGATTCAGTGGGGAACGAATTTCATCAGCCAACGTGCGGATACGCTCTACATTGCAGAAGGGCTTGAATACGAGATCCGACAGCTCCGCGAGACGTTAGGTGACAGCCGGGCAGCGCCCAAGAAGGACGCCACGGGACCCGTAGAGGCCATCTAGCCGGATTTTAGGCCGACAAGGGGACAGCTTTCCGGAATCGCTGTCCCCTCAAGAAATGGCTTGACCTCGCTGTGATCTGGCAGGCGTTATCCGCAAGCGGCTTAACTAAGCGCTCTCACGGTGTCGAATCTTCCCCAGTGTCGGCAGCGCTCACTTCCACCAGGGACGTCTCCGGTTCTGAGACATCCGCTGCAGCGGCGGCACTCGCGCTGCCGTTGCTCGCCTCCGGGGAAGCAGGACGATCGCGACCTCGCAACAGATCGAGCGGCAGGCTCACCCGGCTTCTGGCTCGTCCTGCAACATACCCGACTATCCCGCCGATGATGGCGTTGATCGACTCGCGGTCAATAGCGTTCTGGACGCCCATGATAATCACCGAGAACAGGACCAGCAGCAGCAAGAAGATCTCGGTAGTGCCGGTAAACGCCTGTTCCTTGGATTCATCTTCACGGGCTAGATAAATCACCAGACCCCCCAACACGAAAATCCCTATCAAACCGAGACTGAAGAACAGGCCGATCAGTAAGGCAAACGAACCTGAGTCGTGGAACAGACCTTCGCCCTGGGGCACCTGAACGGTTGATCCGTTTTGGGGAGCGGTGGTGGTCGCTTCTGCCGCTACTACTGCGGGGATATGCAACGGATCGGTTTGAGCTAACACTACGCCAGCGCGATTGCTGACCACCACCTGCACCGTTCCCTCAGTGCTCGTGGTCAGATCGTTGCGAATCTCGGTGTCGAAGCTAAATACTTTAGCGCTATCTTCGCCGGGGAAGATGCCATCTTCGATCTGCCAGGTGATGGTACCCCCATCGCTTTGCCCGTTATCAGAAATACTGCCCTCGGCGGGCTGGCGGAAGGTCTTGGTATCGTACAACAACACCACGTTAATCAGCCGGTCCTCGCGCAGATTGCCTGTGTTCCACACGCGGACCGAGAATTTCAAATTGTCGCTGGGGCTGTAACTCCCTTGTGGGCTGCGCGGATCGACGAGCAACACAACGCCTAGCGGCTGAAAGGTCACGGTTGGTTTGGGCTGAACGGTGGCGGTTTGAGTGGCGTAGAACTGACCGGTGGCCGTTGCCTGGATCGCTGCCTGCGTCGCGAAACTGCTGGTTGCCATGGCGTCGACGGCCGCCTGGGTGGAGTAATCACTGGTGGCGGTGAGGTCCAGGATCGTCTGCGTCGCAGTGGCCTCGTTGGAAATTTGGGTCGCCGTGGCGTCGCTTGAGTCGGGCGGTATGTCGCCTCCGTCCGGATTATTACCGCTGGAGTCAGGTGGCGGCGTGGCAGTCCCCGTGGGGCCCTGGGCGATAGACTTGCCGGCCATGGTCAGCATGACGAGTGCAATGATAGCGAGGAGTACCAGCCGACTCCGGACGTACCACATGCGGCGGCGCTCAGTCCCCCCTCAATTTGGCGTCGTAAGGTTCATATCGTGGCTCCTAATGGGATAATTGATTGAATACGTGACCCGGATGAGATGAAAGCAAATGCATGGTTGGTGAAGCGGGACGACGTGCCACAATCGTTCCTGAGCCTGCTCCGTACGGGAACCTGGTCAATCGTAGATACTGGTCTAATAGCAGGTACATAAGATGATTTTACATATAACAATAAATCCAGCCCAATCCATTGTGGAGAGGTATATCTTTGCGTGGTGTGGGAATGTCGAAAACAGCGGGAAAAGTCTGTGTCTTCGAGGTTTTCAAGCGGCTATATTATGTGAGGGATACAGTGGCGGCACTTATGTGCCGCCGAGTTTTCCGTTCTGCTCAAGCTCATCGGCCACGTAGCCCAAGTCCAGCGATTCCAAGGCGGATCGAGTCGGATACCCGGTGGCCGTATCCCAGCCTTGCAGCGCGTAGAAGCGCGTTTTGAACTCGTCGAATTTGTCCCTGTCCAGGGTCCTGTTGGAATACCCGTAGAAGCCCCAGGTGCCGCCTTCTTTGCCCGGCATGTGTACATCAGGCAGACCGGCATCCACTGAAAAGCGCGGGAGTTGCTCGTAGATGTTGTCTACGAAATGAACCATGTCCCGCTCGCGACCCTGCAACGTCCAGATGGCTTGGTCCAGATTCCAGATTTTGCGGCCAATCGCGATGCCATCTTCAAACGAGATGTCCTTGCCGGTCACGGCTTTGACATAGCGTGGTTCCGCGATCCCGGTCGCTCCCAGTTGATCCGGGCTGTTCACGTTCAGAAAATCGGGCCAGCGGTTGTTGCAGAACAGCATGGACTGTTTCCAGAAGCGAGTGTAATAGCGCTGCCAGGAGACCAGCTTGGCCATGTGCTCGGAGTAGATGTTGCCCTCGCTGAAATCGAGCATTTCCATGTCGCCTTGAAAGGGGACCATGCGATCGGTCATGACTTTTACGATGCCCTCAGCGGTGGCTTCCAGCGCTTCAGGCGGCACCACGTAAATCATCATTTTGAGCCAGTCAAAGCCATGCTCGTTGATGTCGCGGTCGCCCAACAGTGTGCCATAGCCCCAATACACCTGGGCGCGCGGCTCCTTGTGGACGGGCAGACCCCAATAAGGAAACGCCAGAATGCCGCTGTTCAGGTCTTCTTCCAGACGGCCCCATTGTTCGGCGGCGCGGACAAAGCCTTGCGAGATGTTCTGGCCGAATTGGCTGGGGTGGCCCTGACCGTCGTCGCCGTACGCGACCATCTTCACAAACTGCTCGACGAATTCTTCGCTGCCATACGTGTTGAAATCCAGCGGGCAGGGCGGGATGTCGCCGGTGCCTAACAACCCTTGCTCGCGCAGCACGTTAATATACTTCAGGCCCCAGATCAGCTCCGGTGCGTTCAGTCCGTAGCGGTTGATCAGATCGCTGGCTGAGCGTTGGACATCACGCGTGTTGGCATCGGGATAGAACGCCGATGTGAAACACGAGGCTTCGTTGCCTTTGGCGTCTTTGTAGCGGCCCCGGCAGCCAGAATGACAGCCCATACACGCCTGCGGGCGCTGGCCGATGGGTGGACGGCCCTGGGCCCACAGCGCCATCGGGACCGGCGGGTCCTGAAACTGATAAGCGCTGGCCGTTGTCTTCAAATCCGCGAGATCAAAGGCGTAGTTCTCCTTGTGCCACAGGCGGGTTGCCAGGAGAGCTTGCGGATCGTCGATGTCCACGTACCCGGTACCGATCACGCTGATCGCCTTCAGATTCTTGGAGCCGAAGATCGCCCCGAAACCGCCCTGTCCGGCGGCATTGCTGGCGTCGTGGATGAGGCAGGCCATGCGGCTCAGGTGCTCACCGGCCGGCCCAGTGGCGAGCACGGCCGGGCGCTGGGTGGTGAGGCCACCGTCCTGACCGTTGAGTTGCAGCCAGTCGCCATAGCTCTGATCTCCGGCGACGTGCGCCCAGATGCGCTGCTGGCATTCCCAGGTATCGGTTCCCCACAGGTCGAGCGCGGCACAGTCCCGAATCTGCACATCGCCGTCCCGGATGTCGATCCAGACCGGTGTGTCGGACCTGCCCTCGATCACGATTCCATCCCAGCCCGCATATTTGAGCATGGGTGAAAATCTGCCGCCGAAATTGCTGCGCGTGAACCAGCCGATCGGGTAGGACTGCACGCCGATGCCCTGAACCTCAGTTCTGCCTCCGGCAGCCGCTACCAGGGTTCCGCACAAAGGCGAGGTCATGATCGTCACGACATTGGCGGGATCAAAACCGTCGATGGTTTTGTCCTTCACGAGATCGAAGAAAATTGCCGAGCCCATGCCGTGCCCGCCGCCCCACTGCGCGTAGTCGGCGGTCGGTATGATACTGAGCGTGCGGGTGGTGAGATCCAGCCGGAGTATCTTGCCTGCGTAACCTTTCATCTGCGCTGCCTTCCCTTTCACTTGCTCAACTGGTGGGGTAACCCAGGACTGCCCAGCTTTCACCGCGCAGATTGACGTTGTAGCCGCCGTCGCTATCTTGTTCGGGTATCTCTTGGGTGAACATGATAGCACCTACCGGACACACAGATACACAGGCTTGTTTTCCATCCGGCCCGCCGCCCGCCGGATCCCAATGATAGGGCGTATCGGCACACAGATCGCACTTGCGGCTCTTGAGCGCGCCGTCATAAGTTTCTTCGGCGGCCAGAAATGCTCGGCTGGGCGTGAAGGGGCACGCCTTTTGACACAGGCCACAACCAATGCATTTGTCCTGGTTCACCATGCGTACATGCCCATACTCGGCGTCCGCTGCCAGCGCACCGGTCGGGCAGATCTTCACGCAGGCCGGGTCCACACATTGGCGGCACTGCGCGATCGTGACGTCGTTGGGAAAGCCCGCGAACGAATTCTGCATGATCTGAATGCGGGAGAGCGACAAGCTTTCCACTCCCTCATGAATCAGGGAGCAGGCCAGCATACAACTGACGCAGCCCTGACATTTCTCCACGTCTACCAGGAGGTAGCCATCGGCGGGCGGAATCCCGGCTGCGCGCAACGTGCGTGGCGCGCCCATTCCGGCGACGAGCAGGACCGCCCCGCTGATCTTCATGAATTCTCGACGGGTGATAGCGCCGTCTTGTCCGTTCTGTACACTCATCAGGTTGCCTTTCGGTTGGCTGGTGTGTCCGGCTGGTTCTATCCCAGGAACGCATACACGGCGTGCAGCGCGACGGCAAAGCCCCAAATGAGGGACATCCAGATCAACGCTCCGCCCGTGCCGCTCACGGAAAACAGCATCGCCATGATGAACACGTACACGATCAGGTGGTAGAAGAAGTCGCGGACCTTCCGAGTCCGGAGCCTTGAATGTTGAGTTTGTTCACTGTTATTCATGCGAATTGCCTCCAGATTATGCCGTGTGGTTTGAGGTTATCTGGGTGATGGGTTGTGAATGCCTTCGTTCAGGCGTTGATGCGATCGGGTTGGGCGGCAATGGCGGAGGCGTTGAAACCTTTGATGATCAGCCACAGCGCCAGGATCATTTCCTGTAAGCCGAGTGGGGCTTGCAGCGCGATATGGGGTGTCGATAACGGATCGACAAGCTCAAATAGAACGAACAGGCTGGCCACCCAATACAGGCCCGCCCCAACGATCCCAACCCCCGACAGCCACCGCGGAACAAGCCTGGTGCGATACAAGACCGCGTAGAAGATTAGCGCCCCGAGCGGGAAGACAGCGACATCCAAAGCCACGTGTCCGCCCCATTCGCGCAGCCCCAGCAACAACTCGCCCACCGTGTGAAAATACGAAGCATCCGGCATGCCTGCGTCGACATATTCCTGGCTCAAGGTTAACAATGTGAGCATGCTGAGCACGCCGATGATGAAGATCACGCCTTCGACGAGCCGCGCACCGACATAGCTGATCGCCAGGCTGGCGTTGTGCTTTTTCAGGACGGGATACACCGTCACAGCAACGCCCACCACGGCCACCGCCATGATTAATTCAAAGAGCGCGCCCATTCGAATCTGGTTGTCGTTGGCGGACACTTTGACAAGATAATCCGAGGCATCGAGCGTAGATTGGGTGAGTGAGATGCCGATGATGCCGGCCACCGTCGCCACGATGTAGAATACGCCAACCAATCGTGCGGTTTTCTTGCTTGACTCCATGGCTTGCCTTTCCTTTTGATGTCCCTAATCAGGGTACGCAGAAGGGAAAACGTTCGGCTTGCGGCAACGTGAGCGCGTGGTTTCGATGCAGAGCGGCAATGAGCTTGAGCGCAGTTACTACGGTGAACGCTGCGAATCTAGGGTGGTGGTCGATGGTGTTCCCAATAACCAATACGATCGGTGCCCGCCAGATGTTGCAGCGGTCCTTGCCAAAGGTGGCCGTCAGCGGCGTATCGGCCGGTCCATCACTGGCGTTTTCGGCACTTGACGTCAAGCTTTCGGCTGGAATCGTGGCCTGGCTGTTTTGCCAACCGCTGCCGAGGGACGAGTCCTGGTCGGGTTGGGGGAATGGTTAGTTATGTGGTGAGAAGTTGTTCCACTATATCGCCCTGCCGATGTTGTCATTATCTACATCATGGCAGAGACGCGGTTCTTCTTCCGGTTGAGTGTGGCGAAATCTTGAATCGAGTATGGCATATGATAATAATCAAAAACATTATACCATAGATTTTGCTGCCGCGGCCCGGGCCGGACAACCGCAAACCATCGTGGTGTGGACCGCTAATTCTTGTGCCGGGTGAGCCTGGAATAGCGGCGTTCTGGTGAACCAAGTGGCCAACGCGCTCTTGACCGCCGTATAACGTGCAGTCGAATATACGGGTACGAAGCTTACGTCGCCGCCACGGATACCCCGTTCTTGAGTGATCTTCAGGAGAATGAATCCATGAGCGAGCAATCAAACCTCGTCCGCCACGATGCCCCTCTTCAAGGGCATGGCGATGTCACACCCGTTGGCGCGTCCGACATTTCGCCCAGACGCTATTCTGAGGACTGGTTCAGTCAGTTCAACCTTGACCGAACATTGGTCTTACAAACCCTGGCCATTGCCGTAATCTCAGGTGTGCTGGCCGCTATTATCGATGAGGCGCTCGCCCTGCCTGTCCGTAATCTGGCTATGACGGCGGGGGGCATGGTGGGCGCGCTCAATGGCATGACGTACGCGAGCCTCAAACGCTGCCACGACAGGTCCTGTCTGGTCACCGGACTTGTGAACGGCTGGCTGGCCTACATGGTGTGGACTTTTGCCGTTCACGTCATCGGCAGCGATGCAGGGCTTGTCCCAGGGCAAAACTGGTTTGAGGCTACTCTCACGGGGCTCATCACCGGTGCGTTCGGTTTTGGGTGGATGGCGGTTGTCCAGTCGGTTCCACGACGGCTATCCGCGTAGCGATTTCGCAGTCCCTCACCGGTCTCGGAACTTTCCGGGGCCGGTTTGTCTGTGCGTGGGTACCAAATTACGGAATCTGGCAATCATGTTGTCAAAATGGAAAGATATCCGGGATAACAACATCGACGACATGCGATAATTGAACAAACCACGCGCGAAACTGGGTCTATTTGCGCGCAGTGCGTCTCAGGATGAGGGCGCCAGCAGGTCCATATCCAGCGGATAACGCCCGTAGTGGTGAATGGCTTCGACCATGGCCAGATACAACTCCGGGTCGACCCCTGAATGGATGGAATTGCTCGATGAGCACACGTAACCGCCGCCTGCACCGGCATCACGAATACACGTTTTGACTGCTTCGACGACGCTTTCGGCGGGACCGTTTGTCAGCAGCTCGACCTGATCCACGTTGCCCTTAATCGCAACCCGATCGCCGTATCTGGCTTTGACGACGCTCAATTCCATGCCACCCATCGGGTCGATAGGATCGATGCCATTTGAGCCAGCCTCAACGATGCTGGGCAAAAACGGATATAGGTTGCCGTCGCTGTGTTTCCAGTGATACAGCCCTGCATCGTGAATAGCGCCCACCAGACGCTGATAATGCGGCAAGAATATGCTCTCCCACAGCGATAACCTGAACATGGGCCCCCGCGTGTCGGCAATGTCATCTCCGGTGAACACGACGTTCACGCCAATTTCCGCCGCGCGCTGGATCACGCGAATGTAGTGATCGACACATTTGGCGACCACGGCTTCGACCAGTTCTGGCTGATCGATGAGGCTGACAAACAGGTGAGCGTAGCCCATATAGTCGCGCGGACCGGACCACACATCCCGCATTTGAAGGATTATAGCCCGCTTGCCGCCAAAGCGATCGACCGTCTCCTGAATCCGTTGGTAGTGGGAGTCTTCGTCCGGATCAGGGGGAGTCCAGCGTTCCAGGTCATCGAAGGTTCGGATCGGCGCGCGGTCATCGACCACGAGCGCGTAGTTGTCGTGGCCAATCTGGCGTACAGACTGCCACTCATCGATCCACAAGTTCTCTCCGATCTGATCCTGGCGGTAAACGGGCTTAGTCATCACGCCGTCAATGTCCAGCAAGTCTATCAGATCGAAATAACTGCCGCCGCGGGTGAGGCGCTTGATGAGTTCCTGGTTATGGACCCATTCGAAATGCGGCACCCGGTCGGGGATCTTGTGGTTCAGAACCGCCATAACCCGCTCAAGCGATGTCATTTCCGGTCTGACTGTAGTCCGCAGCGAGGCATGTTGGGCTGGGCGATTAAGGGTTTCGGGTTCTTCCATAACAGATGTCCTTATGTTCAGGTCGCGGGCGAGTTTTCGCTCGGACCGATGAATCCAATGCGGAGACTGATCCGCGCACGCATGAGACGCAAGATGTTTCGTAACCATTTCGCTTCATTTTATAATTATCTTTTGTTTTGTCAACAAGGTGCTATAATAAGTAAAATATCCGTCAAGATAATGAGACCAGGTTTCCTGGATGTTTCGTTAGAGGTGAGGGACTATGAACGATCTCGCCGCCTTTGAGAGGCGCAACCGCATTATCGACCAAGTCAGGACAAATCGTCGCGTCAGCACACGCTCACTCAGCGATCTTTATCACGTGTCTGAAGTCACGATTCGGCAGGATCTCCGAAAACTGGAGCACGAAGGTTGGCTGGCGCGCATTCACGGCGGCGCGCGGAGTGGCCCGCGTCTCGAAAAAGAACTGCCCATGTCGGTACGCGAGACGCTGAATTTAACGGCTAAGCAGCAGATTGCTCAGGCAGCGTTGTCATTCATCGAAGACGGCGACACCATTCTGTTGGACAGCAGCACAACGGCCCTCCAATTGTCTCGGCTGCTGACGGAGAGGCAGAATCTGACGGTCGTCACCAATAACTACCAGATCCCCCTGCTGCTCAGCCCGACCGGAAACGTGGAAGTCATTATTTTGGGTGGCGCAGTGCGCGGCGATACGTGGAGCGTGATCGGCCCACTGGCCGAAGACTTCATCTCAGGCTTGCGCATCAACAAGGGGTTCTTCGGCGCGGCAGGCGTATCGCTTCAGCGCGGTCTGACCGACGCCGACGCGCGCGAGGTTCAGATCAAACGGGCGATGGCTCGCGCTTCCCAACGCGTCTATGCGCTGATTGACGCCACAAAATTCGGCAAGGAAGCGTTTTCGACCACCATTCCGCTTGAGCGCGTGAACTGCTTCATTGCCGACAACATACCTGACGAATTCGCGACCTGTTTCAACCGGCAGGGAATCCAGGCCGTCGTTACCCATCGCGAGTGACTCCAAAAAGGGGACAGCATGACACACGCACCTATACTCACCAGCGACAGCAGTCGGTTGCAGCTCATGTGGCGCGATACCGCTGAAATTCTCACTCGCCTGTTTTTCCTGGAGCGATCGTTAATTCTCAGTCAGGCGGGCTGGATCACGCGCGTCCCTCGCCTGGAAGACAAGGCGCTGTTGGGGCGATTGCTGTGGGAAGACAGTCTCGCCGCCCACGACGTACGCGAACGCATCTTCGAGCTGCGCTATCCGCGGCGTGACGTCAATCCTGATTTGCATTCGGCGATCATTCGCCTGTACGACGAAGGACGCCATGCGCCCTCAGTAGAGGCGTTTGTGATGGGGTTGGCACGGGTCCTCAAACCGGCGCTGCTGAACGCTTACCGGAGCTTCAACGACGTGTCCGATCGCATCAGTGACGGTCCCTCGGCGCTCCTATTGCGGCACGCGATGGACGATCTGAGCGCGCAAATCGCCGACCTGGAACGCGCTTTGGACTTGATGTTTGAGATCGCGCCCGATGCACAAACGACCGCGGAGCAGTGGGCCGCCGGGTTACAGGCACAGCTTGAGGCCCTGGGCGGGAATGTGTTGGAGGCGACCACCGGCGAACTCGTGACGGCGTTTGAAGCTCCCCTGCGCGTGCCGTTTACACTCCCATCCCGGCCAGGGCGGGACGCTCGGTTCAAGAATCAGCGCTTTTACTGGCCGCACATCGTCGATCCCGGTTTTCCGTCTGCCGAAGGAATCCACCTGCAGTTGCGCAGCGCCATCGGGCACCTGAACGAAGCCTGGGCGGCGGAGGCGGCGGCCATCACGCTCTACAGTTTTGCCGATGCGCTTGAATGGGACTTCGTGAAAGACGTGGCGCGGTGGACCTACGACGAAAGCCGCCACTGCCTGATGGGCTACCAGCGCTTGCTGGAATGGGGTTACACGCCGGAAGAACTGCCCATGGGTGATTATCTGTACACCGCCGCGCTGGAAGGCGGCCCACTGGTTGTGCTGGGGATGCTGCATCATTTCGAAACCAAGTACATCCACCGGGGACGCGAGCGGATCGAAACCTTCGCCCGCTACGATGATGAAGCCAGCCGTCATGACTACGAGTTCGACTGGGCCGACGAGACGTTCCACGCAGAATATGGGCGGCGCTGGCTCAAGGTGCTGCTGCCGCAAGACGGTATGCCGGTCAGCACGGTCGATGAACTGCGCGAGCAGTGCCAACAGCTTGTGGATGCCAAAGTTGCCACGGCCACCGAGTTCGAGATCACCGCTATTCATGGAATCGCGGCGGAACTCATCGCCAAGGCAGAGGCCAAGATCCTAGGCTGAATTCGAAATCCATCGTTGCTATGCCAGAGCCCTCAGTATGAGGGCTTTTTTGGCGATGGCCACCAACTATTTGACAAGCATTTTGAGGAACTGTATACTGATTTCACAAGTTTTCACAACAAAACTACAAGTTTTCACAATTTGAATGTTCTTTCTTTGAGATTGAGTCCTGATATTGATGAGTGTTCATAAGCGCCACCGGCTTATTCTTGACCTCCTCCTTGAGCACGGCGAAGTTCAAGTGGATGATCTTGCGCTTCGCCTGAACGTCTCCGAGAACACCATTCGCAACGATCTCAATGCGCTCGAAGCCGAGAACGCCCTGCGGCGCGTACGAGGGGGCGCGGTCGCGACAGCCGATGCCTCGCTGATCAGCCACCGCCCGTTTGTAGCGCGCAGCCAGATCCTTCCGGAAGAAAAAAGCCTCATCGGCCAATGGGCCGCCAGTCTCATCCAGGATGGCGATACGATCATGCTGGATTCCAGCAGCACGGTCTATTACCTGGCTACCCATCTGAACAACCGCAACAACCTGACCGTGCTCACCAACGGCATTGATGTGGCCGTGCTGCTCGCCCGAAATCCGAGCAACAAGGTGATGCTAGCCTCCAACGTCGTCGGCGCTGACGGAATATCGACCATCGGCGATTTGCATCCCTCAATCTCTCGACGCTTCTTTGCTCCCAAGTATTTCGTATCGTGCGGGGGAGTGTCGATCGAACAGGGACTCACCTCGCCGGACGTAGACGACGCGTCGATCAAAGCGCAGATGATGAACCTGGCGCGCGAGGTTATCGCGCTGGTCGACCACAGCAAGTTCGGACGCATCGAATCGTTTGGTTTCGCATCGCTTGACCAGATCAACCTGCTGGTCACTGAAGCCGATGCCAATTCCGACTACCTGGGGCAGTTGCAGCGATCAGTGCACTTCCCGATCGTGGCGCTCGACAGCGAAGGGGCGCATATCTTCGAGCCTCTGCAACCCCGCGAGCAGCGGCATTACCGCATCGGCTTCGGCAACCTGTCCGATGAGATGCCCTTCGCCCAGCAAGTGCGGGCCGGTCTGGAGCAGGCCGCCCAGCAATTACCGAATGTTGAGCTGCTCATCTGCGACAATGCGCTCGATCGTCAAACCGCGCTCGACAATGCCGAATGGTTTGTCAAGGAGGGCATCGATCTGGTCATTGAGTATCAATTGGATGCCGCCGCCGGTAACATCATCATGGACAAGTTCAATCAGGCCCAGATCCCGGTGATCGCCGTCGATATCCCCATGCCGGGCGCCACCTTCTTTGGGGCTGACAATTACCGGGCCGGGTACATTGCCGGGGAAAACCTGGGCCACTGGATCAACAAACACTGGCAGGGGCAGTTCGACATTTTGCTGAAACTCGATATCGAGCGTGTGGGAGCCGCCGTTACGGCACGCCTCCAGGGGCTGCAAGAAGGGCTTCAAGCGGTGACGGGCCCCATCGCGCCCGAGCAGATCCTAACCGTCAACAATGCCATCCTTCAGCATGAAATCGAAGAGTCGGTGGGCGGTCTGTTGCCCCAAATTCGACGCGACACGAAGGTCGCGGTCATCGGCATGAATGACGACGCGGCTGTCGGTGCCCTCACCGTGTTTGAACGCGCCGGACGTCTGGACAATGTCGTGGCGGTCGGTCAGAACGCGGACCGAACCGGTCGGGCTGCCATTCGCCGTTCCGGATTCCCGTTTGTTGGCTCAACGCGTTACGCCCCAGAGGAATATGGCGAAGAAATACTCAGCCTCGCGCTGAAAATCCTACAGCATGAACACGTTCCCCCGGCTGTCTTTAAGCGGCATATCTTCATTAACACCGATAACCTCGACGAATATTATGGGGAAAGCTAGAAGGAGGTGGCAAGGCTGCAACAGGAACAGAGTTCTCTAACAAACAAATGGTCTGGAAATTATAGCGTAGGAGAGAAATGAACTAATGAAATCGAAACTGCGTTCGATTGTTTTCTTACTGATTATCGCCGTGCTCAGCGTCCCAGCGGGTATGACCACCGCGGCGCAAGCCCAAAAGGACGACATCAAAATTGGGATGAGCACGTTGAACATCGCGAACCCGTTCTTTGTGGAACTGGTCGCTGGTGCTCAATCAGAGGCCGACAAGCTGGGTGTTAAGCTGGTCGTCACCAACTCAGGCGACGATGTCAATAAGCAGGTCACTGACCTGGAGAACTTCATCGCGGGCGGCTTTGACGGCTTCATCGTGACGGCCGTCGATCCGCAGGCCATCGCGCCGATCGCCAAGGAAGCGCTGGACCAGGGCATGTACGTGGTTGCCCATACGTCCGACCTGGGCGAAGAGAACCAGACCGCGTTGGTGTGGGCCGAAGAATACGATATGGGCCTCACGCTTGGGGCGTCAGGCGGGTGCCTGGGCCAATGACCACATCCCCGCTGGCGAAAAGATGGAAGTCGCTATCCTTAACTTCGACGTCATCCCGCAGGTGATCCATCGCCGTGAAGGCATCGTGGCCGGTATCGACGAAGTCTTCAATGGTGACTTCGAAGTCGTCGCCACGGCGACCGCAGGCGATCCGCCCGCCGGGCTGGAAGCCGCCGAAACGTGGCTGCAAGCCTATCCTGGCCTGGACATGATCGTCGGCATCAACGACGGTGGCGCGCTGGGTGCTTACCAGGCTGTCATCGCCGCGGACAAGAACGATCCCAACACCTTCTTCGTGGGTGGCATCGACGCGACGGACGAAGCCCTCGCCAGCATCGCCGAAGGCGGCGCTTATCAGGCGACCGTGGACCAGCAGCCCTTCGAAATGGGCGCGCTGTGCGTGCGGGAACTGGTCGCGGCCATCAATGGCGAACCCTACGACAAAGTCACCGCGATCGCACTCGCTCCCGTCAATGCAGGCAATTTGGCCGAATTCATGGCCGGTGGCGAGCCTGCCGATCCGCTCGAAGGCGTCGATGTTCCTAACATGAAGATCGGCATGAGCACGTTGAACATTGCGAATCCGTTCTTTGTGGAACTGGTGGCGGGTGCTCAGTCCGAGGCGGACAAGCTCGGGATTCAGTTGGTGGTGACCAACTCAGGCGACGATGTCAACAAGCAGGTCACTGACCTGGAGAACTTCATCGCGGGCGGCTTTGACGGCTTCATTGTGACGGCCGTCGATCCGCAGGCCATCGCGCCAATCGCCAAGGAAGCGCTGGACCAGGGCATGTACGTGGTCGCCCATACGTCCGACCTGGGCGAAGAGAACCAGACCGCGTTGGTGTGGGCCGAAGAATACGATATGGGCCTCACGCTTGGGGCGTCAGGCGGGTGCCTGGGCCAATGACCACATCCCCGCTGGCGAAAAGATGGAAGTCGCTATCCTTAACTTCGACGTCATCCCGCAGGTGATCCATCGCCGCGAAGGCATCGTGGCCGGTATCGACGAAGTCTTCAATGGTGACTTCGAAGTCGTCGCCACGGCGACCGCAGGCGATCCGCCCGCCGGGCTGGAAGCCGCCGAAACGTGGCTGCAAGCCTATCCTGGCCTGGACATGATCGTCGGCATCAACGACGGTGGTGCGTTGGGTGCTTACCAGGCTGTCATCGCCGCGGACAAGAACGATCCCAACACCTTCTTCGTGGGCGGCATCGACGCGACCGACGAAGCCCTCGCCAGCATCGCCGAAGGTGGCGCCTTCCAGGCGACCGTGGACCAGCAGCCCTTCGAAATGGGCGCGCTGTGCGTGCGGGAACTGGTGTTGGCCAAGCTCGGCATGCCCTACGACGCGGTGTCAGCCATCGAACTGGCCCCCGTCAATGCCTCGAATCTCGATGCTTTCATGGCCAAATAACGCTTAGCACTCGGGGGTCTCGGACAAAGGTTCGGGACCCCCAGCACCAAATAATCCAGCAAAGGCTATGCCAAGAACTATGGAAAATGACGTTATTGTTCAGGTGGAAAATCTTACCAAGGTTTATCCTGGCACAGTGGCAGTGGACGGCGTCTCGCTGAGCGTGACACGCGGGGAAATCCATGCCATCGTCGGGGAAAATGGGGCGGGGAAATCCACACTCATCAAAATGCTTTCCGGGGCGGTGCAGCTTACGTCCGGGTCTATCGTGTTCGACGGCGAACGCCTCCACGATTTTTCACCGACCTCGGCGATCGAGCGCGGCATATCCGTGATTTACCAGGAATTCAATCTGGTGCCCGAAATGAGCATTGCAGAAAACGTCTGCCTCGGACGTCAGTTCGGCAACAAAGTGTTCACCAATTCCCGCAAAGCGACCGAGATCACCCGCAAGCTGCTGACCGAGTGGGACATTGCGCTGGACAGCAAGATGATCGTCAGCGGGCTGAGTGTCGCGGAGCAGCAAATCGTCGAAATCATCAAGTCGATTTCGCATGATGTGAAACTGCTCATCATGGATGAGCCGACGGCCACGCTCACGATCGATGAGGTCACTACGCTGTTCCGGCTGGCCCGCCAACTCACCGAACAAGGCGTGACGATCATCTACATCTCGCATCGTCTCGACGAGATCTTCGATCTGTGCGATCGCGTGACGATCTTGCGCGATGGTAAGCACGTCGCCACGAAAGAAGTGAAAGACACCCATAAGGATGAGCTCATCCAGTTGATGGTCGGGCGTGCCATTGGCCACTACCCAACCAAGAATCCCCCGCAGGAAGATGTCATCCTTTCGGTGCGCGATCTGTCGGATGGGCAGGTCTTCGACAAAGTCTCATTTGAGCTGCATCGCGGCGAAATCCTCGGTATGTACGCGCTGATCGGTGCCGGGCGGACGGATGTCGGGCTGACCATCTTTGGCGCCAAGAAGCGCAAAGCTGGGCAGGTGTACGTGTTCGGACAAGAGCGTCACATAAACAGTCCAGCGCAGGCAGTGGGACTGGGCTTGGGGCTCGTGCCGGAAGACCGCAAAGGGCAGGGGCTCGTGATGTCGATGCTCAGCAGCGCCAACATGACGCTGAGCTCGATCCAGCGCCTGTCGACTCAGATTTTCATCCGCAAACAGCGTGAAAAAGACGTGGTGGAACATTATCGGCAGAAGCTGCATATGCAGCCCCATGTCCCCGCCGAAGAGTCGCGCAACTTGAGCGGCGGAACTCAGCAGAAAGTGGTGCTGGCCAAGCTGCTGGCGAGCAATGCGGACATTATCATATTTGATGAGCCGACGCGTGGCATTGACGTGGGCGCCAAACATGAGATTTACGAACTCATGGTTCAGCTCTGCGACGAAGGCAAAGGCATTCTGATGATCTCCTCGGAGCTGCCGGAGCTGCTGGGCATGGCCGATCGAATTCTGGTCATGCGCGAAGGTCGAATTAGCGGCGAATTCACCCGGGAAACCGCTACCGAAGAAAATTTACTGCATGCTGCTGCAAAACCCCGCAAAGAACGGGTGTCCTGAGGACTTTGGAGAGTACGACTAATGAGTGCTACAAACGCGACAGAACCGACGCAATCTCTGCTTGGCGGGTCGAATCGTCTCAAGAGGTTGTTTTCCAATGCGAGTCAGGTCACCAGCTTGGCGATCGTTCTTTTGATCCTGTTCGTATATTTTTCGCTGCAAACCGATGCTTTCTTCACGAAACTCAATATTATCAATGTGGCGCGACAGGTGTCTTACGTGGGGATCGCCGCCGTAGGGGCGACCATGGTGCTGCTGATTGGCGGCATCGATCTTTCGGTAGGCTCGACCGTGGCGTTGACCGGCGTTGTCGCCGCAAAGCTGATGGTTGAACAGGACGTCAGCCCGTTTCTCGGCTTGCTGGCAGGCATCGGCACGGGAGTGGTGGCCGGGGCCGTTAACGGACTGGTCATCACGCGCGCCAAGATTCCAGCCTTGATCACAACGCTGGCGACCCTGACCATTTACCGGGGCATCAGTTATACGCTGGTCGGCGGTCTGCCCGTCTTTGGCTTGCCCAAGAACAAATTCCTATGGTTCGACCAGGGCGTGACCGCCATCGGTAAAGGCTATGTCTGGGAGATCCCGGTCCCGGTCATCCTGATGGTGATCATCTTCATCCTGGGCTACATCTTTCTCTATCACACCTATTTCGGACGTTACATTTACGCGATCGGTGGGAACGAAGACACCGCCCGCCTGTCGGGCATCAAGATCGCGCGCATTCAGCTCATGGTGTACTCGCTGGCGGGCCTGCTGACGGGCATCACCGGCATGATCGTGATGTCGCGTGTCAACTCCGGCCAGCCTAGCGTCGCTAACGGTTTCGAGCTGGAAGTGATCACGGCGGTCGTGTTGGGCGGGGTCAGCATCTCCGGCGGGCGCGGCAGCCTAATCGGGGTGCTGCTGGGCGTGCTGATTACCGGCGTCTTGAATAACGGCCTGATCATCATGAATGTCAGCGAATACAACCAGCTCGTGATTCGCGGCATGGTCTTGCTCTTGGCGGTCGGCCTCGACCGGCTGCGACTTCAAATGGCTGGTTAGCGGAGGAGATTCCGATGGAAAACTGGGAAAAGCAGTATGAAATTCTGGCCAGCGCGCTGACCGACAAAGGTCTGGATGTGGCGGCCATTCTTGAAAGTCTGAAGAAACAAGTCATCGAGCTTCCGTCGTGGGCCGTGGGGAATTCTGGCACGCGCTACGGCGTGTTTCGCGAAGACAGCGCCGCCCGCAATGTCTGGGACAAAATCGACGATTGCGCCGAGATTCAACGCCACGTGGGGATCTGCCCCGTGATGGCGACCCATGTATCGTGGGACGTCACGGACAGCGGCGATTACCTGCCCGTGCGCGAATACGCTGAACAGAAAGGTCTGACGATCGGGACGCTGCATCCCAACACGTTTATGGGGCAGCAGTATCGGTTAGGCAGCATTTGCAGCCCGTATGAAGATGTGCGCCAGCAAACCATCGATCACCTCATCGACTGCGTGCGGATCACGCGCGAGATGGGTTCGAAAGTGATCGGCATGTGGCTGGCGGACGGCACCAACTATCCCGGCCAGGATCACCTGCGCAGCCGCAAGCATCGTATGCTGGATGGCTTGAAGGCCCTCTACGACGCGATGGACGACGATATGACGCTGGCGGTGGAGTACAAGTACTTCGAGCCGGGTTTCTACACCACCGACCTGATGGATTGGGGCATGTCGTTCACGGTGTGCTCCGCCCTGGGCGAGCGTGCCAAAGTGTTGGTGGATGTAGGGCACCATCCGATGGGCGCCAACATCGAGCACATCGTTTCGATCCTGCTCGACGAGGGCAAGCTGGGGGGCTTCCATCTTAACAACCGCAAGTATGCCGATGACGATCTGATGGCGGGCACCATCAATCCGCTGGAACTGTTCTTGATTTACGATCAGATCACGGATGCGATGGGTGATCCTGCCACGCGGCAGACCGCTCAGAACATCGTGTATATGCTGGACCAGTCGCACAACATCGAACCCAGCATCGAGGGCATCATTCAGTCGCTGATGAACACGCAAACGGCCTTTGCCAAGTCGCTGCTCGTCGATCGCGAGTTGCTCGCGCAGGCCCAGGCGGCGGGCGATGTCATTCTCGCCAACCGGATCGTTATGGAAGCGTACGAAACCGACGTGCAGCCCCTGCTAAAGAAGATGCGCGTCGACGGTGGCCGCCAGCCGGACCCGCTGGTTTCCTATCGCGAAAGCGGCTATGCCCAACGAATCAGCAAAGAGCGCGCTGGCGCGGGCATCGGCGCTTTGGGCGGCTAACACGGAGGGAGCATTCCACACATGAAACGCGTAGGCATGACGTGGCAGGTTGACCCAGACCACTGGGAAGAATACAAGGCCATCCATCTCAACCCATGGCCCGAACTGATCGAAGCGATTCAGCAAGTCGGTATCCATAATTACAGCATCTTCGCCTTTGGCACGCGCGTGTTCGCCTATATGGAAATCGATGGCGATGATCCGTACGAAGCGCTGGACACACTGTCAAAGACCGAGATCAAGCACAAGTGGGACGAAGAAGTGACGGTCTGGGTTCTTCCGGAAGCCGAGGAAGGATCGGGTATTCAGTTCATGGAGCTTGATCGCATATTCTTCTGTTCGTGAGGGCCGGACCATGCAGTATGAGGAGCTTCTACCCCAGGAATTCAACGATATTCTACACAAAGCCGCGGTCGCCTATCTGCCGTGGGGAGCGCTTGAATGGCATGGCGACCACATGGCGCTGGGCAATGACGGTCTGAAGGCATACGGAATTCTCAAACTTACCGCAGAGAAGACAGGCGGCGTCGTGCTGCCGCCGGTCTGGTGTGGATTTGATACGCTGAAACTGGCATCACACGGCGGTTTTCCTCTGACGCTTGAATTCAAGCGCGAAACCGTCATGCAGATCCTCACCGAATATCTGGAACAGCTGTCGGATGTCGGGTTCAAGCTCGTCGTGGTCATGAGCGGGCATTACGGGCCGCCGCATATCGCGGCCCTGGTCGAAGCGGCTAATCTCTTCACGATCTGGCAGACACAGCGCCAAACGCGGGTGTGGATCATCCCCGAGTATGATCTCGTCACCGATCTTGGCTATCGCGGGGATCATGCCGCCAAGTGGGAAACGGCGATTTTGATGCATCTTCGCCCCGAACTCGTCCACATGGAGCGGCTGAACGATAAGAATTCCGGCGAGGCCGGGGGTATTCTGGGTGAAGACCCCCGCGCCAGCGCCACCGCCGAACTGGGCGAACAGATCGTCACGGCCATCGTCGAACGGCTGGCAAGCCGGGTGGAAAAATACTTAACAGTTGGGCATGAGTAGCGAGGATACGAATGTGAGCCGGTTTATTGCGGTTGACGTGGGCGCGGAGAGTGGGCGGTTGGTCGTAGGCGCGCTGCAAGACGGAAAATTGCAGCTTGAAGAGGCCAGCCGTTTCCAGAATGGCGGCACTCTGGTCCAGGGTCATTTGTACTGGGACGCTCTCAAAATCTTCAGCGAGATCAAAAACGGGTTACGGAAAATCCGCGAGGACTTTGGTACAGATTTCGCGTCGATGGGAGTCGATACGTGGGGTTGTGATTTCGGCCTGCTTGACAGCGATGGCGCGCTGATCGGCAACCCGGTCTGCTATCGTGATGTGCGCACGGCAGGCATGATGGCAAAGGTGTTGGCGAAAGTCCCTAGAGAGGACATTTTTCAGGCCACGGCGGGCATACAATTCCTGGAGCTGAATACCCTCTACCAGCTCTATTCGATGGTCGAGGCAGAGTCGCCCCAACTCCGGTTCGCCGATCATTTCCTGATGATGCCTGATCTGCTGAACTATTGGCTCACGGGGATCAAGGCGTGCGAATATACCAACGCGACTACGACCCAGTTCTTCGATTCCCGGGGACGTGATTGGGCTCACAGCCTGCTCGAGCGTCTTGGCATCCCTCAGCATTTCCTGCCGCAAATTGTCTTCCCAGGGAATATACTGGGGCGGCTGTCACCGGAAGTGGGTGACGACGTTGGATTCGGTGGGCTAGAGGTGGCGGTAGTGCCCTCGCATGATACGGCCTCAGCCATCGCCGGTGTGCCCGCTGAGTCAGACAACTATGCCTGGATAAGCTCCGGCACCTGGTCGTTGATGGGCGGTGCTGCCGACCAGGCGATTCTCAAACCTGAAACGCTCAAATACAATTTCAGCAATTACGGGGGGGCCAGCGGCGGGGTGCTGCCCTGGAAGAATATCATGGGCCTGTGGCTGACTCAGGAATGCCGCCGCAGTTGGGCGTTGAAGGGCGAGGACCTGAGCTACGCCGATCTGACCCGGTTGGCGAGCGAGGCTGATCCTTTCGTCGCCGTCATCGACCCTGATGATCCCGGATTCTTTGCGCCGGACGATATGCCTGCCGCCATCCTGACCTACTGCCGCCGGACCGGACAGCGCGTCCCCGACACGAAGGGGGAAATCGTGCGGACTGTCTTGGAGGGTCTCACGCACCGCTATCGCTGGGTCCTGGAAAAGCTCGAAGTCCTGGTGGAGCATCATTATGATATCGTGCACATCGTCGGCGGCGGGTCGCAAAACCAACTGCTCAACCAACTGACGGCCGATTCGATCGGCAGGCCAGTGATTGCCGGGCCAGTCGAGGCGACGGCGTTGGGGAACATCGCGGTGCAAGCGGTGGCGACCGGGCACCTGACGTCACTCGAGGAGGCGCGCGACGTCATCCGCCGTTCGACCGAGACGCGCACCTTCCAGCCCAATTCAAGCGGCGATTGGGACCGGGCCTATGCTCGATTCAACGAGCTGTTGGGATAGGAGAGACTGTCGTGCCGCTTCATCCACAAGTGCGAGCCATGCTCGACGAGGCGGCGGCGCTCAATGAACCGCCGCCGTATTTGATGAACGTTCCTGAGATGCGCCAATGGCATCATAACAATTTGATCGTCGATGCTTCCGAACTCGCTCCCATGTTTCGTGTCGAAGACCACACGATTCGACTCCCAGCGGCGCAGCTTCCGGCCCGCGTCTATTGGCCGTCTGATGCGCAGGGGCTGCCCATTCTCTATTTCGTACACGGTGGAGGTTGGGTACTCGGCGATCTGGATTCGTACGACTACATGTGCCGACAGATTGCCGAACAGGCCCAATGCATTACGGTCTCGGTGGGCTATCGCCGCGCACCGGAGCACAAATTCCCTGGGCCGCTGTGGGATGTATACACCACTGCGCAGTGGGTCATAGACAACGCAAGCCGCCTCGGCGGAGATCCTACGCGAATTGCCATCGGTGGCGACAGCGCGGGCGGGAATCTCAGCGCGGCCACAGCGCTGCTGGCACGCGATCGCGGTGGTCCGCAGTTTGTATGTCAGGCGCTGCTGTATCCGGTGACCGATTTCTGTCTGCCCGGTACGGAATCATATCAAGCCTATGCTACGGGCTACGGACTCGACCGCGATTTCATGATCTGGTTTTGGAATCGCTATGCGCCCGAAGACGTTGACTTGAATAATCCCTATCTCAATCCGCTGCGCGCCGAAGACCTCAGCGGGCTGCCTCCGGCATTCGTCATGACGGCGCAGTACGACCCGTTGCACGATGAGGGTCAAGCCTATGCGAAGCGTCTCGAAGCGGCTGGCGTAGAGGTGACGTACGTGGATTATCAAGGCATGATTCACGGATTCCTTGACAAGCCCCAATTTGATGTCGGAAAACAAGCGTTGAAAGATATCGGCGGATACTTGAGCACGGCGTTTTCACGATCCGGGTGAGACGACGAGGCAGGTTGCAGGACTTTACAACCCCGCAAACGTAACACGCTTGCGGGGTTTTGCTTGGCCTGAATGCAGGAGGTCGAGGGGGAGAAGCGTTTCGAAGCGTGTGGTTTAGTCGCGGATTCTGTTTGGGGGCGAGCGCCGTCAGCAGCTCGACGGTCAGCGAAAATGACGCGGAAAATCTGCTGCCGTAGCTTGACAACGCCAGCGAAAGTGCCGTACAATGCCTTATAGATGTCTATAGACGTATACTATCCTTTTCTGCTTTTTACTAAATCCCAAAATGCTTCCAGAGATTGAGCGAACATCCCCCACACCTATTTACCAGCAAATCCAGGATTGGATGCGCGATCAAATCGCGCGTGGCGTCTGGCCGGAGCATTACAAGCTGAAGTCGGAAACCGACCTCGCTGCCGAGCTAGGCGTGAATCGTGGGACGATCCGCAACGCGTTCAAGACGCTGATCGAAGAAGGTCTGCTGGTCCGCATTCACGGACGCGGCACCTTTGTGCGCGCCAAGACCATTGAACAGCCGTTAGCTGATAACTTCATCACGTTTTCTGAAGGTCTGGTGTTGGAAGACATCACCTACGAAACGCGTGTGCTTGAACAAGCTATTATGTCGCCCGATCAACGGATTGCCTCGCTGCTCTCGGTTCCCGTTGGGGCGAAAGTGTTGTTTCTCAAGCGCATACGGTCCGTCGGCAACGAGCCCCTGATCTTGCTTGAGAATTATGTTTCACTGAGTTTTTGCCCTGGGATCGAGCAAACAGACTTCGAACACCAGACTTTATTCGGCACGCTTGAAGACCAATACGACCTGAAAATCGACTGGGGCAGACGGGTGTTTGAAGCGCGCCAAGCCGATGAAGCCATCGCCCAGGCGCTCGCCATCAGCCTATGTGATCCCGTGATGTATGTGCGGCAGATTTCATACCTGGAAAGCGGCTCACCAATCGAGTTATCCGACTTGTGGATTCGCGGTAACACGTTTCGCATTTCAGCCATCATCAAGCGCGATGGCAAACACACCAAGGTCAGCAGTCACCAGCAGTACCGGCGACCCGTGTGATAGGGGAATTCATGGACGCATCATCGACGCTGCACACCACAGACCAGGACTCGCGCGCTCGCTATATGCGCCTCGACATTGCGCGCATTCTGAAGCGGTTTTTCTTCTGCGAGCGCCCCTTGATCATCGCTCAGGCGGGCTGGCTGGCCGGGATCGGCCCGCTGGAACTCAAGATCACGCTGTCGCGCCACCTGTGGGAAGATGCCCTCACGGCGGACGAACTGCGCACGCGCGTGTTTGAACTCCGTTACCCCAACCGCTTGCTCGAAGTCGGCGATGATCGCCCATTGGTGCAACTCTTCGAGGAGGCGATCAACGCGCCTAGCGCGGCAGCGTTTGTGCTCGCTTTGGCGCGTGTCTTCAAGCCAGGGTTGTTGAAGGCCTACCGCGATTACCTGGCAGTGGCGGATGCCATCGCCGACGGACCGACCGTCCGCTTTCTGTCATTGGCCGTGCAGGAAAAAGAAGCCCAGATTGCCGATCTCACGCGCTTTGCGGACACGCTGCTGACGCAAGCGTCCCCGGAAGAACGGCAGGCCGCCGAAGCCTGGGTGAATGCCCTGGCGGAATACATGCGCCAAGCAGGCGGCCTCGGGTTGGAAGGTCCGCACGCGCTGGCCGGACCGGTTGACCTGCCGGGGCGAAAACCCTTTGCGCTGGCCGAGGTTCCGGCGCGCGACGCGCGCTTCATGCTGTGCCGCTTCTATTGGCCGAATATCATCGATCCCGAATTCCCCTACGGGGAAGGGATGCTGTTGCAGTTGCGCAGCGCCGTGAGCCATCTGAACGAGGTCTGGGCGATCGAAACCGGGGGGGCTATTCTGCACGCCTTCGCGGATCAGTTGGATTGGGAATTTGTGGTGGATGCGGCGCGCTGGACGTATGACGAGTCGCGCCACACGAACATGGGCTACCAGCGGCTGATGGCCTGGGGTTTCACACCCGACGAGCTGCCCTTAGGCTCCTACATCTTTGACAGCGCCAGGGGACAGGCTCCGATTGTCCGTCTGGGTATGCTGCACTATTTTGAGACCAAGAACATCGGCAAGAAATCGCAGCGCGCAGAAGAGTTTGCCCGTCTCAACGATGCGGTCAGCCAGCATGATATGGAATTCGACTGGGCAGACGAGACGATTCACGCGCACTATGGCAGCAAATGGTTGAATGTGCTGCACGAACAACACCCACAGGACTACCCGGATCGGCAAAGCCTGGGCGCACAGTGCGATCAACTGGTGGCTAAGACTGTCCAATCCGCTTCGGAGCAGGAGCTGCATAGCATTCGGCAGGCCACCGAAGCGATTATCGAGAAAGCTCGTATACGCGGCATATAACATAGGCGGTGAGGGTATTCACCGACGGAGCAGGCTTACGACTCACCTGGGGAGGCATGGCTTTGGTCGAGAGTGTTTCTGATGTGCAGCGAAGTAAGGGTACGACCGGCATCCTGTTCCGTCGTCTCAGACAGGCGTTGTCCGCCCGTGAAGCGGGCGTTTTTATAGCTTTGCTCTTGATGTGTATCTTTCTGTCGTTCAGCACCGAAACCTTTCTGAATTCCCGCAACTTGCTGAATATTGGGCGACAGATCTCGTTGTTGGGCATCATGTCGGTCGGAATGACCTTCGTGCTGATCACCGCCGAAGTGGATCTGTCGGTGGGGTCGATCTATGCCTTCGCTGCCCTGACGACCGGGATGCTGCTCGTCGATGAAAATTGGACACTCGTCCCGGCGCTCGCGGGCGGGTTGGCGGTGGGCATGGGAGTCGGGTTCCTGAATGGCTTCCTCTCGACCTATGGCAAGCTGCCGTCGTTCATCACCACTCTGGGTATGCTCAGTGTGGCGCGTGGCGTTGCCCTGCTGATCACAGATGGCCAGCCGGTCACGATCAATGTGCGGCAGGGTGGCAGGCCGCAGACGCTGGATCATTTCTATTACCTGGGGCAGGGCAAGCTGTTCGATAAGATTCCGATGCAGCTCGTATTCTTCATCATAATTGCGCTCCTGGGTTGGTTTCTGCTGTCACGCACAACCTTTGGGTTTCGCGTTTACGCGGTGGGCGGCGGGATCAAAGCTGCCCGTGTATCCGGCATCAAGGTGTTTTCGGTCAAGATCTGGGCGTTTGTCCTCATGGGCTTGCTCAGCGGCATCGCGGGCATCCTGAGCCTGGCCTTCTTACCCAGCGGGCAAGCCGGGCGGACCGGAGTCGGTCTGGAACTGGATGTGATCGCTGCCACGATTGTGGGCGGCGCCTCGCTGGCAGGCGGCGAGGGCACCATTCTGGGCACGGTGCTGGGCGTCCTGATTATTGGCGTGCTGCGCAACGGGCTTGTCCTGAAGGGTATCTCGCCATTCTGGCAGGAGACGATAATCGGCGTGGTCATCATTCTGGCCGTCGCGATCGATAAGTGGACCGAAGGACGTCGCCTGGGTTAGGTTTCGGAGGTTGCGCAGGGTTCCCCTGCTGGCTTCACTGTCTCAAACAAAGTTAGGATTCTATGGAGGCACATGGCATGAAAAAGTTCTCTCATTTGCTGCATATTGTTTTAGTTCTCAGCCTGATGCTGGCTGGAACAGCCCTCGTTGCTCGCGCCCAGGACGGGGGCGGCTTCAAGTTGGCGGACCGGATCCAGGCGAAAGTCGACAACGGCGAGAAGCTGGTGATCAAGGTGTCGTATCACGACGTATCGAACGAGTTTGCGCCGTTCATCAAGGCCGGTGTGGATCAGGCCAAAGCAGATTTCCCCGACGCCGACATCGAAATGATCGGGCCAGTCGGCCCCGAGGCTGACGAGCAGGTGGCGCAGATCGAAAGCCTGCTAGACGGAGTGGACGGTCTTGCAATTTCCTCGGTCAGCACTGACGCGCTGGCTCCCCTGATCGACCGTGCGCTGGCCGAAGGCATTCCGGTCGTGACCTTCAACACTGACAATCCGGACAGCAATCGGCTGGCATTCGTGGGCCAGGATCTGGTGCAGTCGGGACGTGAAGCGGGTAAGCTGATGGGCGATGTGCTGGGCGGCGAGGGCCGCGTCATGATCACGACTCTCGATGCTGCCGCGCAGTGGTCGATCGACCGCGAAACTGGCGCGCGCGAAGCGCTGGCCGATTATCCGGGCATCGAAGTGGCGCGCACGCTAAACACTGGCACTGAACCCCAAGAGATCTACGCCAACATCGAGAACGCGATGCTGGCCGATCCCAACATCGACGGCATTCTGTCGCTGGAATGCTGCTCGATCACCCCGGCGGGCGAGTACGTCAAGCGCAATGGTCTGGCCGGCGACGTGAAGGTCGTGGGCTTCGACCTGCTGCCTTCCACGCTCGAGCTGATCAATGAAGGCGTGATCCAGGCCACCATTGGCCAGGCGCCTGAGCGTCAGAGCTACGAAGCGGTTGACCTGCTGCTCAAGGCCATCCACGGCGAATCGATCTCGGATGTTGACACCGGCGTCGAAATCGTCAACGCTGACAACGTCGCCAAGTACCTGGCCAGCGGCGGAGACGCCTCGATGGGCTTCCAACTGGCGGACCGGATCCAGGCGAAAGTCGACAACGGCGAGAAGCTGGTGATCAAGGTGTCATATCACGACGTATCGAACGAGTTTGCGCCGTTCATCAAGGCCGGTGTGGATCAGGCCAAAGCAGATTTCCCCGACGCCGACATCGAAATGATCGGGCCAGTCGGCCCCGAAGCCGACGAGCAGGTGGCGCAGATCGAAAGCTTGCTGGAAGAAGTAGACGGTCTGGCGATCTCCTCGGTCAGCACGGACGCGCTGGCTCCCCTGATCGACCGCGCGCTGGCCGAAGGCATTCCGGTCGTGACCTTCAACACTGACAACCCGGACAGCAACCGGCTGGCGTTCGTGGGCCAGGATCTGGTGCAGTCGGGACGTGAAGCGGGTAAGCTGATGGGCGATGTGCTGGGTGGCGAGGGCCGCGTCATGATCACGACCCTCGATGCCGCCGCGCAGTGGTCGATTGACCGCGAAACCGGCGCGCGCGAAGCGCTGGCCGAGTTCCCTGGGATCGAAGTCGTGCGCACGCTAAACACTGGCACTGAACCCCAAGAGATCTACGCCAACATCGAGAACGCGATGCTGGCCGATCCCAACATCGACGGCATCCTGTCGCTGGAATGCTGCTCGATCACCCCGGCAGGCGAGTACGTCAAGCGCAACGGTCTGGCCGGCGACGTGAAGGTCGTGGGCTTCGACCTGCTGCCTTCCACGCTCGAGCTGATCAATGAAGGCGTGATCCAGGCCACCATTGGCCAGGCGCCTGAGCGTCAGAGCTACGAAGCGGTTGACCTGCTGCTCAAGGCCATCCACGGCGAATCGATCTCGGATGTTGACACCGGCGTCGAAATCGTCAACGCCGACAACGTCGCCAAGTACCTGAACTAGCTATACAAACGGTCTATGCGAGGGCGGGTGGCTTGCCAAAGCCACTCGCCCGGTCCTGAAGGTTTAAGAAACCCATGAGCGACCAGCCCACTCCGATCGTGCAACTGCACCATATCTCCAAACACTTTCCTGGTGTTCAGGCGCTGGATGATGTGAGCCTGGATATTTTCCCGGGCGAAGTTCATGCCATCCTTGGTGAGAACGGCGCGGGGAAAACCACCCTCATCAATATCCTGGCAGGCGAGCTGCAGCCCGACGGCGGTGAAATCATCTACGCCGGCAAGCAGATCGAAATCCCGAACCCCTATCGTTCACAGCAGTTGGGATTTGGCGTGGTGCACCAGGAGTTGGCGCTGTGTCTGAATCTGAGTGTGGCTGAAAATATCGCGCTGAATACCGTGTCGACTAAATCCGCGCTGTCATTGGTGAACCGGCGCAAGTTCCAACAGATTGCTCGCGAAGCCCTGGCCCGGCTTGGGTTGGGCACGATCGATCTGCGCCAGACGGTTGGCAAGCTGTCGGTTGCGCAGCAGCAGCTCGTCGAGATTGCCAAGGCGATCTCGATGCAGGTCAAAATCCTGGTGCTTGACGAGCCCAATTCCGCGCTGACGATTGAAGAAACCGACCGGCTCTTCCAGGTCGTACGCCAGCTGCGCAATGAACAAGTGGCGATCGTGTTCATCTCACACCGGCTGGAAGAAGTGCTGCAAATCGCGGATAAGATCACGGTGCTGCGCGACGGCAAATATATCGATACGCTGCCGGTTGAGGACGCGACCATCGACGGGCTGATTTCGCGCATGGTGGGGCGGGCTATCAAACTGTCGGCGCGTGCCGTGCGCCCGACCACCGATGACGATCGGACCGCGTTTGAGGTGCACGACATCACCAGCGGCAACGTTGTGTCCGGGGTATCCTTCCACGTACGGAAGGGGGAGGTCGTCGGCTTCGCGGGCCTGCCCGATTCGGGCAAAGACGAACTGGTCGAGTGCCTGTTTGGATTGCGCGCGTGCTCCGGAAAGTTCTTGATCCGCAATGCCCCCGTTACCATCAAGTCGCCTTCGTCGGCCATCGATCACGGTTTGGCATTGATTCCGGCTGATCGACGCGGCGCGGGTGCGCTGCTGGTCATGAGCGTCCAGAACAACACGGTCGTGTCCATCTTGAAGGAAGTAAGCCGGTTCGGGTTTCTCAGCCGCCCATCGATTGGCCGCGTGACGCAGGAATATGTCAAGAAACTCGACATCCGTGTGTCGCGACTTACGCAAAAGATGGGTACGTTGAGCGGCGGCAATCAGCAAAAAGTGATTCTGGCGCGTGGTTTGGCGATTCAGCCCGAGGTCTTGATCTTGCACGAGCCTACGCGCGGGATCGATGTCGGGGCCAAAGCCGAAATCTATTCGATCCTTCAAAACCTGGCCGCGCAGGGCATGTCGATCGTTGTCGTGTCGTCAGAACTGCCCGAACTGATCGGCCAGTGTGATCGCATTTACGCCATGCACGAAGGACGGATCACCGGGCACTTTGAGCACGAAGAGGCCACCGAAGAAAAGATCCTGGCCTGTGCTATGGGACAGGCCACTCATTTAGAGACTGTATGATAGCTCTATAGTGGGAGTGTTTGATGAGCAAACCAGTGATTACAGTCGTGGGCAGTTTTGCTGTCGGCATGACCATGCGCACCTCCAAAATGCCGATCTTCGGCGAAACCCTGCTTGGCACGGATTTCGATATGGGACCGGGCGGCAAGGGGTCCAATCAGGCGGTAGCGACGGCTCGCCTGGGCGCTGATTCCTATCTGGTGGGCATCGTCGGTCACGACAAGCTCGGGGAAGTTGGCACCGAATTATATAAAGCCGAAGGCGTGAATACCCGTTACCTTGAAATCACGGCTGCTGCTGCCACCGGCGTGGGATTCATTATCCTGGACGAGGCCGGTCACAACGGTATTATCCTCGACATGGGCGCCAACAAGCTCATGGACGGCGCGTTCGTGGATCGGGCCGAGGAACAGATCGCGCGCAGCGACGTGGTGATGTCGGTCCTCGAAATCCCGGTGGCTGCCGCTGCGCGGGCGATGGCCCTGGGGAAGAAACACGGCGTGAGGACGCTGCTCAACCCGGCTCCCGCGACCGCGCTGCCTGAGGACATCTTTAAATCTATCGATCTGTTGACTCCGAACGAGAGCGAAATCCGCATTCTGTTGGGACTCGCTCCTGACGATCCCACGCCTACCATCGATCTGGCCCACCAGCTTGAGGATCGCGGCGTGCATACTGTGATCGTCACGATGGGCGAAAGCGGCTCGCTGGTGCTCTCCGATGGCAAAATGACCCAGGTGCCTCCGGTGCCGGTCGACGTGGTGGACACGACAGGGGCGGGCGATGCTTTCAACTCCGGGCTGGCGATGGCGCTGGCCGAGGGCAAAGACTTGATCCAGGCGGTGCAGTACGGGAACTGTGCCGGCGCGCTGGCCTGTACGCGACTCGGCGTGATTCCCGCGCTGGCAAGGCGCGACGCCGTAGACGCATTGTATTCAAAACACTTTGGCTAACTTCACATGAGGAGATGAACGTCGATGAAACGGGGAAAGCTGTTAAATGCGGAACTGAGCCATGCCATCGCTTCAATGGGACACGGCGATCTGATGATTGTGTGCGACGCTGGTTTTCCTATCCCGTCCTCGGTGTGGCGCGTGGACCTGGCGCTGGTGCCAGATGTGCCGGACCTCGAAACCGTGTTGTCCGCTATCAACGAGGCGTTCATCGCGGAGAAAGTGGCCTATGCAGCGGAAATGGCCGAGAATAACGCGCCCTTGCTGGCGACGGTGAAGCGCATTTTCGCGGATGCCGAGCACAGCACGCTGCCCCACGAAAAGATTCTGAACGAAATGGCTGCGCGGGCTAAGGTGATCGTGCGGTCGGGCGCCTTCGATCCCTGGGGCAATATACTGCTCTATGCCGGTGTCGATGTGCCGCAGTGGTTTTCCAAACCGGGCACTGTTGTCCCCGATTACTACGCGGATCGCATGAAATAGGCAGTAACTCACCTGGCACACAGTCACACGGGCTGTGTGCCAGTGCTTTGGTTTTGAGGGGTCGCGCACGCCGAAATTACCTGTTTTGTGATTGGCACCCGATCCAACTTCGGCGGGCGAGCTGACGCTAAGTGCACAATTACATTGATGGCAAACGTCGGTTGACGTCATGATCGGCCTGAGCCCACGTTAGGAATGGAAACTTATGGTTATGACGAGTGGCAATCCACAACCACCCGGCGGGATTATTACCGCCCGCGACCGTGTTCTGGTGGCATTGAGTCATACCCAACCGGATCGGGTGCCGGTGGATTTCCTGGCAACCAATGAGATATGGGACCGGCTAGAAGCGACATTCAAGCCGGATGTCTCACTGGTGGGCGACTCTGCCTATTTCGAGCCGTGTCGCGAAGCTATTTTGCGACAGCTTCAGGTGGACTGCCGCGTATTGTCATACGATATGTTTTGCCAACCGCCGGAATCGGTTCTGCGTCCTGGCGCAGTCGTCGAGTGGTGGGACGTCCTCAGCCGGTCGACTCCGAACCGGATGTGGCGTCAGGTGCTGCCCAACGGCGATCTGTACGACATCTTTGGCCGCCATACGCGCGCGGTCAGCCACCAGACTGGCGCGTACGAAGAAGCCGCCAGCTGGCCCCTGGAATCGGCACAGAGTGTTGACGACCTCAAGGCTTTTGACTGGCCGGAGCCGGATTGGTGGGATTTTTCGCCTTTGCCGGACATCATGGCCCAGCTGGATCGCGACCAGCCCTATCACATTCGCTTCCGGATAGGCTCCGTCTTTGAAGTGGCGTGGCAATTGCGTGGCATGCAGACTTTTCTGATCGATCTGGCGATGAACCCCGCGATGGCGCACTATTTTATGGAACGGCTGACCGATCTTTACGTCGAGAATACGCGGCGTGTGCTGGCGGTAGCCGGTGATCGACTGGATATGGTCTATTTTTACGATGATGTCGCCACGCAGAAGGGCCTGATGATCTCGAAGAGGATGTGGCGCGAGTTCATCCAACCCTATCACGCACGCATTATCGCGGTGGCCAAAGAGTTCGGCAAGCCGGTGATGTATCACAGTGATGGGGCGCTTTACCCGCTGATCCCCGAACTCCTAGACATGGGTGTCGATGTGCTGAATCCGATCCAGGCGGACGCGGAAGGCATGGATCCGCAGCGCCTGAAGGATGAATTCGGCGATCGGCTGGCCTTTCACGGGGGGATCGACATCATCGAGACGCTGCCGCGCGGAACGGTTGATGACGTTCAAAACGAAGTGCGCGCTCGCGTCAATGTATTGGGGCGCAACGGCGGCTACGTTCTGGCCAGTTCGCATCACATCCAGTCCGACACGCCGACTGAAAATGTGCTGGCGATGTACGACTTGGAGTTGCGGTGATCCTATCGCGCTGGATGCACACTGGGTGGGGGCCCAGACGGCGCGGTGCCGTACTCGGCGGACGGTAAGGCGTACCAGCCGATCAGCAGCATGATCAGGGCCGAGGTGACGCACCACAGGCAGGTCGCACCGATGACGAAGGGCTCCAAAAACGTCAGAACCGTTGAAAACAAGATTCCGCCCGCTGCAATGAGTCTGACTGCCCATACGGTTTGTCGCTGCCAGACAGAGACAAACCGGGCGCCAAGCACCGCCGCCGCCAGCAGGGCGTACCCTATCATGCCCAGCACGCCGACAGGTGTCCCGGCCAGCCGCGCGTACTGGCTGCTTTGAACACTGTTGCACTGACCCAATGCACCGCAGCTCGCGGTGTTTTGGCCGACCTCCACACGTGTCAGATACCCCGCCACCAACAAACCCGCCAGAGCCAACAGCAGAAGATTC
Source organism: uncultured Chloroflexia bacterium (assembly GCA_963826505.1). Classification (GTDB taxonomy): domain Bacteria; phylum Chloroflexota; class Anaerolineae; order Aggregatilineales; family Aggregatilineaceae; genus CAWGXG01. The sequence goes on along the minus strand of CAWGXG010000005.1, from coordinate 459,605 downwards.
CACGTAGATAGCGCCTCGGTGGATTGACTGCGCTGCCGGTGATAGTACAGGATAGGCAGGCCCATCACGAGCAGGCCGTTCACTGCGAACGCGGTGCACGTCGCTTGGGCCGATTGGTCAGCACCCGCGGTCAACGTGAAGGCTGCGCTTAGCAGCGCCAGCCAGACCACCGACAAGATTACCATCCGCGTCTGGCGCAGCCAGCCGGGCAGGGTTGCGTCCCGTTTGCGTTGGGCTGATAGGTGGGTCAGCGTCCAGACGACCAGACTGGCGATCTGCAACGCCAGCACCCCGATCGCAAAGAGATTGGCGATCAGGTCATGCTGAAACCGCTCAGACCATGGGCTGTTATGCAAGGGCGGCGCATTGACTTCGCCTGATGATGTTAGCGCCTGACTCGCTTTCAGCGCGCGAATATGAGCATCATATTCCAGCATGCCGGGTATTGCTGGCAGCGGCACGCCGCCCGCCGCCATACCTTCCGCAATCAATCCTTCCAGGCGGCCCTCAATCTGATCCGAGCCGACCAGGACGTTTGACCCGATCACCACAGTCGGTACTCTGCCTTTGAGATTGTCGGGGACAGACAGCGCATCACCGGCGGCCCTGAACAGAGCAGCGCCCTGACCGCCCGACACATCCACATACAACAGGTCCAGACTGTCGCCAAACTGATCACGCAGCGGCGGCACAACGTCCGCGATTACTTCCGCACAATGGATGCAGCTTGAGGAATAAAACAGCACGACGTGCACTACCGGAACCTGAGCCAGGTATCCGGTGATGGTGCCGACCACTAACAGGGTGCTGACTATCCAATTGGCCATGGCAGGGAATGGCAGAGCCTTTTCTCTCCGAATATACCCGTGCAAGCTGTCTTCTGGGGCAGATCATTTGGTGCTCGGATAGTGTATTCTCCGGTGTATACTTACGCTAGGACAGTGTCAAAAACTGAAGATGGCCAAACAAGGGAAGTCGGGTTTTCCGCTGCCTTCGCTGCGTTTGGGCATTCCAGGGAAGAAACGTGGGGTGATTACATGCTGCGAGTAGGATCTTTGTCCTAATTCAGACACACACGTGAGATTTTGACGGCGCCAATACGATCTAATAAACGATGTGCCACCCAAGCCAGTTTGGAGGTCCCAAAACCTATGCAACGGCTTCATTTTATCAAGATTGTCTTTTTGCTGATCTGCATCATGACCGGGTCGATCATTCATCCATCGGCATTGGCCCAGAGTGACGACGTAACGGTGCCGGATGTCACCGGCCTGAGCGTGCCTGCCGCCGCTGCTCTCTTGAACCAAAATGGCATGGTGCTGGGTCTTCAAACTGACGAAGCGTGGAATGAGAATATCGGACTGCCCGCTAATACGGTGATATCACAGTCGCTTGCTCCGGGCTCGCCCGCCTCGCCAGGGGCTGCGCTGGATGTCACTGTTTTACGCTCACCTAATATGCTCCTGGTTTACAACTCACAAGTTATCACGCTGATCAACCAGGCGGACGCAGCCGTGAACCTGGGCGGTTTGGTTTTCAATGCCCTGGATGGCAACGCGGCCACATTTCCTGCCTCGAACTGGATGCCCACACTGGATGGGGGCGGGCGCTGCGCGCAGCTCTGGGATGAACGGCGCTCGGGCCCAGAAAGACCGGAAGCGTGCACCGGTATCCAACGCTGGCTGAGCACAGTCAATACGAGCGTTCACTTCTGGACCGGTCTCAATGGGGTGACTCGTTTCAGCGTGGTGTATGATGGCATCGAACGCACTGTGTGCGACGCGGCTCCCGACCAGGGACAAAGGCAATGTACCTTCTTCGTTCCCGTTGGCACCACGGGTGGCGACACAGTGGGTTATGTCTATCTGGCTTATACGTCCGACCGGTTGATCGTTCTCGACCAATCAAGCGACAAGTGGATGCCGTTGGCGGAGACATTGATCCATAACTACAACCCGAATGTCAGCGTCCCAGGCGCAGGGTTGATCCTCGGTGATCCTACTTTGTATAACAGCCCTGAGACAGTAGCTGATATTTCGCGCCTGGCCCCCGGCCAATGCCTGATGTTCACTAACAGCGGCCCTGGCGTCGATGCGCCGCCCACGGACTGCAATATAATCGCGCGGTTGGATGTAACTCCGACACTTATCTTTTGGGCCGCCGATTTTGAGGTCGAGAGCGTAACCGATGGCCAGCGGCATACGTGTCCTGCGGCCACTGCTAACAAACTCACTATCTGCGTCATGCCGCGATAACCGAGGGGGGCATTGCCCCCACGCTTGAACTTGAATGGCGTGGCCCCTGGTTCCGGCCCAGCGGATGCGGGCAATTTTGGATCCGGGCAAGATATTCACGAGGAAAACGCGATCTAACACTTACAGGTCCAGGGGTGAACGGCGGACTTGGCGGGCATAGGGGGCGCGAACCATTGTGAGTTGGTCCAATACGGGAGTTTCGGCATGGATCGATTGGGTGGAGAGGGGACCACAGCGATCCATGTCACCTGACGAAATTCAGACGCTCGTGGCGCGCGCACAGCAGGGTGATGAGGGAGCGATCGAAGTAATCTATGACACCTATATCGATGCGCTGTACCGGTATATTCGCTACCGGGTTTCCACTGTGGCCGACGCCGAAGATCTGACCTCGGATTTGTTCCTGAACATGGTCAAACGGCTGCCGAATTACCGTATCACAGAAGCGCCGTTCGAGGCGTGGTTGTACCGCATTGCCTCGGCCTTGATTGCCGATTTTTATCGCCGGGCAGGGCGGCGAATGCAGATCGAGCTGACCGAAAACGTGAGCGACGACGCCCCATCGCCGGAAGAACACTTGCAAAAAAGGCAAGAAATCGAGATGCTGCGGCAAGCCTGTCTGGAACTGAGCGACGAGCAGCAAACTATTCTGTTTTTGCGCTTTCACGAACGTCGTAGCCATAAGGAAGTTGCGCGCATAATGGGCAAGAGCGTCGACGCGGTCAGGAATGCCCAGCACCGCGCCCTTTCGCGGTTGGTCGCGTTGCTTGGCACTGAGGAAAAGGCGCGCCATTATCTCCGAGGGCAAGATGGCTAAACGCAAACTCAATCCCCGTTCTCTCGCCAGGCGGCTGGATGTGACCCTACCACCGGGAGGGGATGACTGGCCCGCAGCCGATGAGGATCCGCTGGTTGACATGGCGCTGCGGCTGTCGGCTTCGCCACCACCTGAGCCGATTGGATCGGAAGCAAAAGCGCGCATCCGCTCGCAGGTCCTGCACGCTTACCGCCAGCAAGCTGCTCCCCGCACGCAGGCGTCTTCCCGCCGGGTCTTTGTGACGCGGTGGACCCGCGCCGCGGCCGCAACCCTGGCGGTGATTGTGGTCGGCCTGATCCTGGTCCGCGTGGTGTCTGATAGCCGCCATGGCTCCCCGAACGTAACCGCAGAGCCGCTACTGAACGGCACACCTGAGAGCATCCCCGCGGTAGAGAGCCCGCTTCCGACAGCTATCGTCATCGAAGGTGTGGTTGAAGCGATCCAGGCCGATTCAATCACGGTTTTTGGCATGGATATCGGGGTTGACCCAACCGATTCGACCTTCTCCAACCTGCGGGTGGGAGATCGCGTGCGTGTCGAGGGCGAACTGGTGGACAGCGAGAATACCGTGGTGTTTGTGGCGGTGAGCATTACCGTAGTCGATCGTCAATTTGGTGCCATCGACCAGTCCAACAGTCAGCCGCTTAAGCTGCAGCCCGGCCCCCCGATTGTTGTGCCTCCGGGCTGCGAAATTGCGGGATTGGACGACGGCAAACCGAGGCTGGAATGTCCCGAGGAATAGCGGGACGAGGGGACTTGTTTGCGTCGACCTGACTTTAGTACTGCTTGTGAGACGTTGCGACTTCACAGACGATTTCTAATTTATAGCCAATGCCTCAACCCCCTAAGTGCAACCAGGAGGTACCATGTTCTCAATCATCCGTTATAAGCTGCTGGTATTATTTCTGATTCTCGCCGTGTTGTTGCCCACCACGCCGTTGGCCACGGCCCAGGATTCCGGCGGCGGGCCGCTTGTTGGATTCAACGTAAGCTACGGTGGCAAAACCTATGACAGTTCGACCAACCAGACGACCTTCACCTATGTCGTATCGGGCACGGGACAGGCACCTGATCTACTCAACTTCGATGTGGGGATACCAGTATGTGGCCCACCCCTGATCGTCGTCGGCACCAGCCCGGAGGATGCGCTTCGGTTCGGAATCGACCCGGCCACCGGCGTGGATGGAGTCAAGTGGGGTCTTCCGCTTCAAACGACTGAAACGCGCACTTATACCCTCACTTTCTTAGGCAACGTGGGTGAGGGTACGGTCACTGTCGCCGTCAATGGCGAGACGTTCCAAGTGGGGTCTCTCCCCGGGCCGTCGTGTACCGTGGCCTCGATTGATATTGACAAGTTCGTCTCGACGGACGGCTCAACCTGGCAGACCGCAGATGAATTCCCAGGACCAGAGGTTGAACCGGGCACTCCCGTGTCGTTCCGCTTCATCGTGACCAACATCGGCAGCACGGAGTTAGGCAATCTCGCGCTCAGCGACAGCCTGTACGATACGAGTTCCTGCGCTGTGCCGGATACGCTGGCCCCCAGCGCGTCCTTTGAGTGCATCATTGGCTCGTTCCCGGCGGTTGACGGTCAACATACCAACACAGCTACCGTGAGCGGCAGCACTACGGACGGTCTGGCCACGACCGCATCAGATATCGCTTATTATTTCAGCGGCGGTTTGCCGCTGGTTGAAGTCGACAAGCTCATTTCCATTGATGGGGGAATAACCTGGGCGGATTCAGTGGAGGTTGTGGTTGGGGCTGACGTCTCCTTCAAATTTGTAGTTACCAACTCCGGCAACGTGCCGCTAAGCGGCTTCACACTCTCCGACAGTGCCTTCGACACGAGCGCCTGTGCGCTGCCCGCGACGCTGGATCCCGACGCATCGTTTGATTGTGTTATTGGTCCGTTCCCAGCAGGTGAGACGGAGCATACCAACACCGTCACGGTCGGCGCCGCGTACCAGGGACAGGCGGTCACGGCTACCGACACGGCCAGCTATGGACCCGTCAGCGAAGGCAGCACCGGCGACGTGATCATCGTGGTTGAAGGTCCCGTCGAGAACATCAACGTTAACATCATTACGATTTTCGGCATCGATATCGAGGTAAGTCCGGACGATCCCTCACTCACCCGGCTTGCCCTTGGCGACACAGTCCGTGTCGAAGGCGACATACGCGGTAAGGGCAATACGATCGTCATTGTGGCCGTAACCGTGATCGTGATCAACATTAACATCATCGTCTTTCAGGTGGGCGCGCCTCCGAGCATCCCACTGGTGGTGCCGGCGAATTGCAAAATTACCGGGATTGGCAGCCGCAATCCTCACCTGAAATGCACCAAGAAGCACAGCAAGAAATCGTAGCAACGAAGAAAGGCAGGGCGGGCCAGTGTGTTCGGGGCGTCATCCGGAACCACTGGCCCCTCGCCGAAACCGCCGATCTGCCAGCAAACCTGGTCAAGCGGTTGTGAGGATCGTCCATGCGACTTGAATCGACCATCAACCCGCGCAAAATTGGCATTGTGCTCGCCCTCGTTGCCGCCTATCTGGCTGCGCAAAGCCTCATCGTCGAGTTTGTGGAAGATCGGGTCGCCAACAGCGGCGTGAGTCCGTCGTTCATCCTGGCGATCGATCTATTCAGCGTCAATGCCGAACAAACAATCCCCACCTGGTTTTCGGTCGCTATTCTGTTTGTGACGGCTGTGCTGCTGGCGACCATAGCCATCGCCAAGACGTCCAGCCAGGATCGAGATGCGCGCTATTGGGCTGTGCTGGCCGCCGGATTTCTGTACATGTCCATTGATGAGGGTGCAGTGATTCACGAGGTGCTGGCCGATTGGATCCAGGAGGAGTTTCACTTCGGCGGGTATCTGGCGTTTGGCTGGCAGGTCGTGGCTGTCCCGCTGGTGATAGTCGTAGGTTTGCTCTATCTACGCTTCCTCTTCCACTTGCCGCCGCTCACGCGTTACCGTTTCATTGCCGCGGGAGCATTGTATGTCACTGGGGCAGTGCTGCTGGATGCCGTAGGTGCCCGCCAGTTTGATGCAGACGGCTCGATCACGTTTCGGTATCTGACGATCGGAACGCTTGAAGAATTGTGCGAAATGATGGGCGTGGTTGTGATGATTTACGCCCTGCTTTCGTACATAGTTGAGATGGGCTATACGATTGTGTTTCACTCGCCGGTGCTGGTGCAAGATGCCTCACAAGCAGCACTGCACAACCTGGCTTCTCCGGCAGGCCGTCTTCGCGACACGCTGCGATCGGTGTTGCGGCAGCGGGCGGTGATAGGGGGAACGTTGGTCGTCGTGGCGTTCAACCTGACGCTATTGTATTGGGCATCTGCCCATCAGACGCCTTCCAGATCGGCGGCGCTAGACCCTACGATTTCCGTACCCGTGATGCTGGACCAACTGGTGACTGATGACGTGGTGGTGACCCGTATGCCTGGGCGGTTCATCGATAACCCCGTCTCCCGTCAGGTGGTCGCAGCGCTGCTGCCCCAGTTCGATGAAGTGGTCGTGGTCACGTCGGCCTCAACCGGATCGAGTTTCGCATTGGCGGCGGATCATCTGCCTTTTGACCAGAATCGCCTGGCTGAAGTGTTGCAGGCTAATGGCGAGACCCAGTTCATGATCTTTGACACCCCCGCTGTAAAAGCCATTGTGGGTACCCTTCAAACAGGGGCCCAGGGTCAGTAACGCTAGCGCGAACATGTTCATCCGCCACTTCAACCCCGGGCCGAATTGATTGCCAAGCCACGCCGGTTGCGCGACCCGCTTCACCACACGCTGTAGCCACCGTCGATGATCATGTCGTGTCCAGTCACGAAGTCTGAGACTTCGGCGGCCAGAAACACAATCGCGCCCTGCAAATCGGTCACCTCAGCCATCTTCCCTTGCGGAGTTAGCGCCAGCCATTTAGGACTCGTTTCCTGGCCGATGGGAGAGGCGAGCAAATCGGTGACGAGTTGGGTCCGTGTGTAACCCGGGCTGATGCTGTTCACGCGAATGCCGTGTGATGCCCATTCCGCCGCCAAACTGCGGGTGAGGTGGATCACGGCCGCTTTGGTGGTGTTGTAGACCATCTGCTTCTGCGGCATATTGACGATGCTGCCCGACATCGAGGCGGTGTTGATGATCTTGCCGTAGCCAGCTTGCATCATCACCCGACCTTCCGCTTGCGCACACAGGAAGACGCCCTTCAGGTTTGTGTCGTTGATCTCGTTCCAATTATCGAGCGAAACATCTTCGGCGGGCGTCCAATCTCCAATTCCCGCATTGTTGATGCCAATAGTCAGTTTGCCCCATTTCTTCAGGACCTCGCCAACCATTCGTTCGACGTCATCAGCCCGTGATACATCCGCCGTGATGGCGATCGCATCGATACCCTTTTGGATCAATTCATGGGCGACGTTTTCGGCCCGTTCGCCGATCTTGTCGTCGATGGCAACAGCAGCGCCGGCTTCACCCAAGGCATGAGCATATGCTCGCCCGATGCCTTGCCCCGCACCGGTGATCAAGGCTACGCGCCCATCAAGACGGAAACGTTCCAGTATCGGCTTTGCAGTTAAGACTGGATCGGTCATTTTTTAGCTCCTTGTCGCATATGGGAGTCCGCGCGCCTGGGGACAGAATCAGCTTATGAATAGTTGTCCATGATATCAACGGTTGAAGTGTAGGCCAGTTCTGATGGCTAAGCCAACGCGATCGCGTTGCGCCGTCGGCGGGCCGCGGGGCAATCATGGCGCTGGTTGCCCTGAGATGGAATTGGTGATACTACAGATTCCAAGTTTGAGGAGGCGGAAAAACGCTCTTTGATGTTTCAAATGATGCTTAAAGTATAGCGTGGATGGTACGTTCAGCTGATAAGGCTGGCTTGCAACAGAACGACTCTCTGATGAAAGGTTGATACGTTGATCACATGCCGAGATTTCTAGCTTTTGACATTGGCACCTCAGCGGGGCGCACGATACTCGGCAGCTTGCACGACGACAGGCTGGCGCTTGAGATCATCCACCGTTTCCCCAACCGGGCGGTGCCGGTGAGAGGTACACTTTATTGGGATATTCTGTATCTCTGGCACGGGATGCTGGCCGGGCTGCAACACTGGAAACACAACGCCAATCTCGATCTGGACGGCATCGGCCTGGACACGTGGGCGGTCGATTTTGCCTTGTTGGATGAGAGCGGAAAACTGCTGGACAATCCGGTCCACAATCGCGACACACGGACCAACGGGATGATGGACCGCGTCTTCGAGAAAGTATCACGCGAAGAAATCTATGCGCGTACCGGAATCCAGTTCATGCAGATCAACACGCTTTACCAACTCTATGCTCTGGTTTTGGCAAATGCCCCTGTGCTCAGGCATGCCGCAACCTTCTTGACAGTCGCCGATTTGCTCAATTACTGGTTGACAGGTCGTAAAGTTGTTGAGTTCACCAGCGCTACCTGCACGCAGTTTTATGATCCGAATGCGATGGAGTGGGCCAAAGACCTGTTGGCTCAACTTAAGATTCCCACGCACATGCTGCCACCGGTAGTCCCGCCCGGCACCGTGTTGGGACCTCTCAGCACCCAACTTCCCGACCTGGCGTCGATCCCAGATGTGCCGGTTATCGCGGTGGCGACCCATGATACAGGCTCTGCCGTCGCCGCTGTTCCAGCCGAGACAGATCGCTTTGCTTATATCAGTTCCGGCACGTGGTCCCTGATAGGAGTCGAAGTCCAGTCCCCCGTGATCACGGCTGAAAGTCTGAGGTATAACTTCACGAATGAGGGCGGAGTAGGCGGGACGTTCCGGCTGCTTAAAAACGTCTTGGGAATGTGGTTGGTTCAAGCGTGCCAGGAAACGTGGGCCAACGAGGGCCATCGGTTTGCAGATGCCGATCTCGTTCCGATGGCGACCGCCGCGCCCGCGTTCGGCCCGCTTATCGACCCGCATCCAAACAGCCCGGATTTCCGGACCGTTGGCGATATGCCCGCGCGTATCCGCGATTTCTGTACGCGGACCGGGCAGCGTGTCCCTACGGATGAGGGAGCGATACTGCGCTGTATTTTTGAGAGTCTGGCGCTCAAATACCGTCAAATTCTGGAGCAGCTTGAAAGCGTGCTGGGGTACTCCATCGAACTCATCCATATCGTGGGGGGAGGTTCACGCAACGAATTACTCTGCCAGATGACGGCTGATACGACGAACCGCCCGGTAATTGCTGGACCGGCGGAAGCAACAGCGATGGGAAATTTGGCGGTCCAGGCCCTGGCGACTGGACATCTGGATTCACGCGAAGAAGTACGCGCCTTGATCAGGCGCTCCTCAAATTTGCACCGTTACGAACCTGTTTTCACGCGCGGCTGGGATGACGCATACCTGCGCTTCACAGATATTGCGCGGTCACACAGCGACTCACTGTAAAGTTCTAAGCAGGCGTCTGGCCATGGTGGACACAGCCGTACCCTCTCCGCCCTCCCTGAAAATCAGCAGATGGATCCGGCGTAAAATCTTCCACACAGGAGTTTTGGGCTCCACCTTACGCGCCGATCATTTTGGTCACGCTCTTGTCACGCTGGAAAATAATACTATAACTATCTCAGCAATTTCAGTTATTCGCAGGAGAAACCATCGTGAACAACAACGTGAAGCATTTCGCCCTGTGGCTAACAATCGCCGTGTTGCTGATTCCGGCGATACCGGCTTTTGCTCAAGGCCCCAATGGGTTCGACTACCGCTTTGAAGGATTGGCGCTCGGACAGTCGGCAGGCGCTTCTCCCGCCGCGATCACGGTTGCCTCCGGCCAACTGGGGTTTCAGTTGGCCAGCGATCAGCTTGATCTGGCTGGAACAGTTCGCTGTGCAAACGCTGATACCGAGTGTCTGTCTGGCGGGCTGGACGGCCAGACGGTCACCGTGACGCTGGGGAACAACCGGGCGCAGCTTGGCATCACCGACGGCACATCAAACACCATCTTTTTCGGCGAAATCGCTATTTCTGGCCAAACGGGTGGGGGACAATCCTTCGGGCCGTTCGACGCTCACGCACGCGGGAATCTGTCTTGCGCGGGGGCCGGCTGTCAAACGCTTAACGTTCAGTTAGTCGTGTGCAGCACGGGCAGTGCGCGCCAGCTTGGCGTGGTTCTAAATGGCTCCCTGGCAGCACCGCAACCGCCATCGAACCTGATGGAAGAGGATGGCACCTTCTATTACGAGTGGAGCAGCCTGAGCGGCACCGCCTACCTGTCTCAAGCGGATTCATCCAATCCCATCTGCGGCGGGCGCAGCCTGGACGCTCTGTACGCCACCGACTACACGCCGGAAGAATTGCCCGGGCGTTCGTTAGACGTGCCGACCCTCCAACTGCCAGCAACCGACAGCGGGCGTTTGGATCATGATATCGTGATCGAAGCTGTCAACGCCCGCTTGGGAGATCAGGGCGTGCAGGTTCGCGTGCGTGGCTATTTCTTTGGCCAATGCGGGGTTGAGCCGCAGACCCGCGTCTGGGACGATACGGACATCGTGCATGTGGTCGTCTATCGCGTCATCCCGGACGGTACCACCTGTGATGGAGGCATCGAGGCATTTTCGCTGCTTTTGCCCTATATCGAGCAGAATAACATGTACAAGGTTGGCGATCGCTTCCCAGTTAACGTCAACGGTCAGATTATCGCTATCCTGATCGGTCTATAGCGGGCCGCGAGAAGCCGAACCAGTCTGGCTGAACTTCGTCCTTGGCCAGGTGCGATTCATCCCCCAGGATACGGACCATTGAGAGTCGCCTGGGGGATGGATGTTCGCGGCTTGCTGGCTCTGACGTCCCCGCCAGGCGGGCACGGCGGATCTCATATGCCGCGAAAGACATTTCCCCCGAAAGACTTCATATCCGCATGTGATAGACTACGGCCGTCGTCAAATCGGCAGGCAGAACAGGTCGATTCATGCTGCTGCCATTCATCCCGGTTGCGCAGGCCACAGCGACCAAAATCAAGACGGACGATGGCACCAGCTTCAGAACAGATGTACAATCTACCCAGTACTACGCGTTGATTCGCGGTCCAATTTCAGCTAGAGTCATAAAACCGACGCAAGAGCTAAATCCGAGGCAGTTGAGTGGAGACACCGCAGTGGAACGTATCCGCAAACACAACTTGCCAGCGCAACGCACGTCGTTTATTGGTCGTGCGGATGAGATCGCAGACGTCGCGGCGCTGTTGGATGATCCCGAGTGCAGCTTACTAACTCTGGTGGGGCCGGGCGGTATCGGGAAAACTCGGCTGGCAATAGAGGTCGCGCGCCAAAAAATCGACGCGTTTCGGGATGGAGTTTGCTTCGTGCCGCTGGCCCCTGTCTCGGATGTCGAGAATCTACCTCTGGCGGTGTTGGAGGGCTTGTCCTACCAGTTCCAACGAGGGAATCAGGAAGCGCGCCAACAGGTTCTTTCCTTGTTGAGCGAGAAACATTTGCTGCTCGTCATGGACAACTTCGAACACCTGATGGATGGGATCGACCTGATCACGGCTATTCTCAACCGCGCCCCAGAAGTGAAAATCCTCGTGACTTCTCGCGAGGCGCTAAATCTGCAAGAAGAATGGGTCCGTACCCTGACCGGGGTGTCATACCCCACCGATGGCTCGCTTGACGCACTCGAAAGTTACAGCGCAGTCCAGCTGTTTCTGGATCGGGCGCGGCGCGTGCGAGGCGATTTCTCCGTTAATGTTGATCCGGCGAGTATCGCGCGCATCTGTAAGCTTGCGGAAGGGATGCCGCTGGCGCTCGAGCTGGCCGCAGGGTGGCTCAATACCCTGACCCCCGCCGATATCGTGACCGAAATCGAGCACAATCTCGACATTCTGTCGACGCGTTCGCGCGATGTCAGCGAACGGCACCGCAGTATGCGCGCGGTATTTTGCCATTCCTGGTGTATGCTTTCCCCGGAAGAACAAACGGCGTTTCAAAGACTGTCGCTGTTTCGTGGCGGGTTCACGCGCGAGGCGGCTGCTGAAGTGGCGGATGCATCGTTGGACGTGTTGGCAGCGCTGGTCACGAAGTCGCTGTTGACGCTGAGCGCATCTGGACGTTATGCCATTCACGAATTACTGCGGCAGTATGCCGAGGAAAATCTGACCGAGGCAGGCGAGTGGGATGCCGCGTTTGACCGGTATATCGAATTCTTCATGCGGTTGCTGCATCGCCTCGAACCCGACATTAAGTCTGCCCGGCAGATCGAAGCGTTGGACGCTATCGAATCCGATATCGAAAACATCCGGCAAGCATGGCATTGGGCGGTCAAACGCGGAAAGTTCGATCTAGCTCAACCAGGCGTTGGAAAGCCTGAATTTCTATATTGACATGCGCACGCGGTATACCGAAGGTCTCCAGCTTTTTCGTTTCGCTAAAGAACAGATCTATGCCGAGCTTAAGCCGGAGCACGAACTTGTCGCCAGTCGCGTCCGGTCGCGCTTCTACCGGCTGACGATCATGAGCGGAATCGATCCAGGGCACGATGTGCAAGCCGGGATCGAAGCCAGCCTGGAAGTGGCACGCCGCTACGAAGATCCACACGAGATCGGGTTCTGCCTGCATCTGATGGCGATCTGGCTGATAATGCAGGTGTCAACACCGGAAGATGTACAGGTTGACCAACGCGCCCTGGACTATCTTCATGAATCGCTGAACGTGTTCACCGCGATTGGGGATTCTTTCTACGAATCGGAAAACCTGACCTGGATTGGCAACTGGCAGTTGATGCTTGGCGCGAGCGAGCAGGGGTTGGAAACCATTCGCCAATCGATGAACCTCAAACGAAAAAGCGGCGAGATCAATGGTATCGCCTGGGCGACGCAGAATATCGGTTTTGCGATGAGCGGAAATTACGAATATGAGCCGGCGCGTCAACAACTGCTGCAAGCTCTCGACTTGATGGTGCAGCTGGGAAGTATCAAGGGGATTTCTGACAGCAGAATCCACTTTGGGACTATTGGCGATACAAGCGGGTCGGCTCGACGAAGCACGCCGCCGGGCGGAAGTTACCTACCAACTGGCGCGTCAGTACGATTTTGCTGAAGCCCTGCGCTATGCTTATATGCTTAAGGCTCTCGTGGCCGGGATCGGCGATGAGGATTACGATGCAGCGTTGAGGTACGTTGCCGAGAGTAATAGCTCTGACCGAACGCGGGTTGTTTCGCCATCGACGAAAAAACGATTTTCCTGGGGCAGGCCATTGGCGCTTGTGGAAAGGGCGATTTCGATACGCTGCGCGATACCTACCCTTTGATGTTCTGGTCGCGGCGGGATAATCCCAGCACAGCGACGGTACTGCTGGCGACCGAGGCGGTGGCGCGAAGCCACGAAGCGCGCTACGAATCGGCAGTGGAACTGCTGGGTCTGGCGTTCAGTCAAAGCCCGGAGGCAGGGGGCTGGTTGGGAAAATGGGCACTGCTAACCGCTCTGCGCCGGGACCTTGAGACCAAACTGGGGACCAGCGCCTATTCTGCCGCCTGGAAGCGCGGTGAGGCTCTCGCGCTGGAATCCACCATAGACGGGATTGTTGAGGCTTCACGCCCCGCGTCCGCTGAATCTCAGCCTGGCGGCGATGATATTCTGGCAGGCGAATCAGGCCCTGCCTGAACCCCTCACCGAACGCGAACTCGAGGTCCTGAGTTTGCTGGCAGCGGGTCTTTCGAATCGCGAAATTGCGGAGCGGTTGTTTCTTGTCTGTGGACACAATCAAAGTCCATACCCGCAATATTTACGGCAAATTGGACGTCAACAGCCGCACGCAAGCCATCGTATCCGGCACGGCCCTGAACTTGATCCGCCCGGTTTAGCGCGCGGAATTCTCCTGGACCATCTACCACCTCCTAAATACCACTACCCTCCGCGTGATCTACCCCTTTTGGGTGATCCGACGGGTACCCTGATTCTGTATGATAAGTGGACAAGTGAGCGAAAACAGGGTGATTGTGGAACAGGAGATGAGATCATGTTGAAGCTGCTGCGGAAACTGGATCGTAAGGCGGAATCCTTCGTAAACGAGCTGGATCGCACACTGCAAGATCCTATCAGCCGGGCGACAACACTCAACGCTTTCCGGCGTGAAGACACACATAGTGCCTATCCTGCTGATGGGCAACTCATGGCCGAAGTTGACCTGGACGCCGATCGCACGGCGGAACCGAAAGCCAATACCTCAAGCGTTCCCGCGACGCCAAACGCCGTAAGCGAAAACTCGATGCGGACTACCGTTCGTCGCGGTAAGGAAGTGACCGTAGAGGGCGGGTGCCTGCCGATCTGATGTTTCGAGTGTGAGAGAAGGGGCGGACTGACTTTGACGATAGCCTGTTCGCCCCTGACGTAATGCCACTTCCACTGGCGCATCTGCACTTCACGCGCAAGTACATGACCCACTGCTCAGACAATAACGCCCTCATCTTCGTCTAGCGTTTGCTATGGCAGCGACTCGCCCGCCTCAAAAACCTTGTGATAGCGGGCGCGGATGTCACGGTGAACCGCCACATTTTCCAGGAACTTCTGCCGCACACGCACGTCACTGATTTGATCGGCGGTGGTGGTCAGCAAGTCGAACGCGGTCTGAAGCATACTATGAGCGCGGCTGTCCTGATTAGCCTCAAGAACGTCGTAACAGGTCAAATACACGCGAAGAGGTTCTTCAGCGCCATCCAGCGAGTTATCGCTCAGGTAATCCAGGATTTCCTCAACCTCCACCAGGGCTTGAGTGGGCCGATCTTGCGCCAGGGAACAGCGCGCGAGTCCCGCCATGGATTCCATCGCGAGGGGAAGTTCGCCCAAATCGCGGCGCAGATTATTGGCCTGCTGGTACGATTCATAAGCCTCCTTAAACGCGCCGATGGCTGCCAACGCGTGACCCCTGTAGGTCAGGGCTTCGCCCTTCAGGTGAGTATCTTTCAGTTCTTCGGCGGCTGCCAGAGCTTCCTGGCTGTAGGACTGGGCCGCGTCCTGATTCCCCAAATGATGGCTAAACAGGCTCATATTTGACTGGACCATGGCTTCGTTGCGCCGATCGCCAATGGCCCGGCAGATCGCCAACGCCTGACTGAAACTGGGCTCAGCCCTGGCGTAATCCCCTTGCCGGTCGAAGATGACGCCGAGATTACCCTGCGAGCTTGCCTCTACCTGCCGGTCGCCAATTTCCCTGCTAATCACGACAACCTGTTCAAAATAGGCTGTCGCGCGTACGTTATCTTGCGTCATGGCTGCAATGTTGCCGAGATTGGTCAATGCCATGGCTTCGTTGCGCCTTCCTCCCATCTCCTGACTGATGCGCAGGCATTGTTCGAAATGTTCCAGCGCGTTGGCAAAAACACCGGTGATCGCCGAAATGATGCCGAGGTTGTTGTACGCCATGGCCTCTCCCCCCCGGCTGCCGATAGCGTGGAAGATGGACAACGCCTGCTCAAAGAAGCGATTCGCGCCTTCAAAATCACTCTGATGCCAGGCCACCAATCCAAGAGCGAGCAGGCTGTCCGCTTCAACGTCGCGCGCTTCCGCAGCCTGAGCCAGAGCTATAGCCTGGTTGAGCTGCATGCTGGACTGTTCGTATTCCCCCTGGTGCCACAGCGCTCTTCCCCAATAAAAGAAACCGGTTGCTTCCAGCCGGGTTGACTTGCAGTTCTGCGCCAGCGGGATGATTTCCTGCGCGGTTGTGATCGTCAACGGATAATCTCCGACCGATATCGCATAACGCGCGAGACGCGCCGCAACCTGGGCCTGCTTTTCGTCGTCGCTCAAACTCTCAGCCAGCGATTTCAGCGTTTGAATATCTTGCTCCTGCGCCTCCCGCTGACCCAGCAGATCATAGACTTTCTCGCGAGCCAGGAGGATTTCGTAATGTTCTGTGGTGTCCGCCGGATCGGTGAGTTCCAGCGCCCGGCTCAGGTAGCGTACCGCTTCCGCATTGGCAAACTGAGAGGCGGCTTGTTCCCCGGCCTGGCGGGCAAAAAAACGCTCCTGATCAAAGTCTTCCGCATGGTGGTAGTGATGGACTAGCAGAGGATAGAACGGCGCGAGAGATTCAGAGAGCGGGCTGGTCTGGGGGTCACGCGAGCGGCGCCCAAATGTGGTTTCATACCATTGTGCTGCCATCCGGTGAAGCTGGCGGCGTTGGGAGAACAGCAGTGTCTGGTAGGCTGTTTCCTGTGTGATGATATGTTTGAAAATATAGCTGAGATCGGGCTCGCGAGTTTCCAGTACTGTGAAATCACGCTGCACCAGATTGCTGAGTTGTTCCCTCAACGCCAGGTCCACGGATGTCGCATATGTGCTCAGAATGTACTGCAGCGTCGGGTAGGCGAACGTACGTCCGATGACGGCGGCTACCTTTAGCGTCAGCTTGTGATCGGGTGGCAAACGATCAATGCGCGACAGCAGCAGCCCGTGCAGTGTATCGGGCAAGGTCGCGCTGGCCTCGGTGAAGTTGCCTCTGACAATGCAGTGATAGTAGGGGTCCTCTGGGGGAGCCTCAGGTGCAAGCTCGATGTCTATCAGGCCCTGATCGCGTAGGGTGAGTATGATCTCCTCAGCAAAGAACGGATTGCCACTGCAGCGTTGGCTGACGAATTCGCCGACCGTGCTCGGCAGGCCGTCGGGGGGCAGACCCAGCCGCGCCGTAACCAACCCCAGGATGTCATCCGAACTCAGACTGTTCAGGCTCAAGGTTTCAGTAACGTCCAACTCTTTGAGCGAGGCAAGCAACTGTGCCCCAAGGCTGTGTTCTTCAACAGCGCGCGTCGTGAGTACGAGCAGCAATCGATCGCCTGCGGCCACCATGGCCCGCGCGATCTGAACTGTCACATCCCAGGATAGGCTGTCCAGCCAATGCACATCCTCCAATATCAGCATCAGAGGCCGTTCGGCTGTCCAGGTTCGCAACAGATTGAGCAGAAGGACCACAAGACTTTGTTGGCGTTGGGCCGGATCAAGCGCGGCGGTCAGTTCCGTGTCGGGCAGACCGGCATTCAGAATGTCGTTGATCAGCGGAAGGCGCTGAAGTTGGTAGGGCGCGATTTCAGTCACCAGGTTGATGATGCGTGTCTGGCGTTCCGCGGGATCGGTAACTTCGCCCAGCCCGAAATAGGTGGACAGGAGATCGCGCCACACCCGGTAGGCAGTCTGCTGTTCGATGCTTTGGCCAGCACCAACCAAACCCGAAATACCCAGTTCGCGCGCCTGCCGGATGAGTTCGGCCACCATGCGCGATTTACCGATTCCCGCCTCACCTTCAATCACGATAATCTGGCTTCCTCCCTGGTTCACGACCTGCAAGGCCGCTTCCAGTTGGGCGAGTTCCTGGCGGCGACCAAACAAGGTATTCTGGCTCGCTTGCCAGGCTTTGACAGTTTCGCGGATCGGTTCGTAGACCCGCACTAACCCGGCTTTGCCTTTGACGCGCACAGAGGGAAGTGTTTGGATGGTCCAGCGTGTTTTCGCACTGTTGTATACCTCATAATCACATCGTATCTGTCCCGGTGGCGCAACACTCATCAGGCGCGCCGCCAGGTTTGTCTTGTCGCCAATTACGCCGTACGTCCGGCGCGTTTCGCTGCCGTATGCTCCGGCGAACATCCTGCCCTGTGCGATACCTATGCGTATCCCTTGAATGAAATGCAGTGCGGCTGGAGGTTGGCGCAGGGCCTGGGCGGCTGCCAATGCGCGCAGGGAATCGTCGTCATGAGCGATCGGAGCGCCGAACGCGGCGTAAAAATAACTTCCCTTATCGCCAATCGTTAACTGGATTAACGATCCCTCATAGCGGGTTAGGATGCCTTGAACCCACCGGATGAAGGTGTTCAGTTTCACGCCCGCATCCGCGTCGTGGTCGTAATCGATGCCGGTGAACTTGAGAAACAAGGACACGGCAGGACGCAGCTCAGCCAGGAAGTCTCGCTGACTGCTGCGCAATCGCTCATACACGGGCCGTAACAGCCAGGGCCGCACGTCGGCTTCTGCGAGGGATCCCGGCTCGAATTGAGGCCAGGCATTACTTGCTACCTGCTGGGTCAACCCTGACACTACCGCATAACGTCCCCCTGAATTGACATTTTCCCGCCAGCTTTGCACAATGAGCTGGTTGTTGAGTTCGTCGGCGACGCGCTCGGTGACAGTGATTTCGCCTTTCTCGGCCACATGTTCGGCGGCTATCATCTGTTCCAACGTACTACCTGCCAAAACGTCGATAACCTGAATCTCTGGGTCACCGGGCAGGAATCGCCGAATTGGACCGGAAGCCACGGCGACTTTGATCGCCAATTGGGGAGCATTCTGGACCGGCCCTTGGGCCGCGGAAAGCTCGCTCATTTTCTGCTGCATAGCGAACCCGCTGGCGATCGCGTGGAGCCCATTGTCCCCATCAAACCAGCACGTAATGGCATCACCGCTGAAGCCGATGACGCTGCCGCGATAACGCTGTACTTCCCCGATTAATGCGCCGTATACGGTGTTCAGTTGGGAGATCAATTCTTCCGCGCCCCGCTGGGGTCCGAATTCTTTCGCCAACAGCTCGGCCAGCTGCGTAAATCCGGAAATATCGGCAAAAAGGGCTGCGCCCGTTGATCGATCCGGCAGAGTACTGCGAGTCATCAGGGCATGGCGACGGTCGGCGGGAATATACGCCGTGAGCGTTTCGATAGTAATTTCACTCAATTTAGCCATATTACATCCTCTAAAATCTGCGTTGGCCGGCTGACTTCGACCATCTGACGCGTGTTCCAGTCAGGTGGATGTTTTCAGCAGCCGGTGGAGGCTCTCCAGGTTGCGACGTTTTCCCTCGTTCCGTAAGGCCCGTGCGACATCTGTAAAATAAGTGTGATCTTCCAGAAACTTTGCCTGC
Organism: uncultured Chloroflexia bacterium; assembly: GCA_963826505.1. Lineage (GTDB taxonomy): Bacteria > Chloroflexota > Anaerolineae > Aggregatilineales > Aggregatilineaceae > CAWGXG01. The sequence goes on along the minus strand of CAWGXG010000005.1, from coordinate 440,667 downwards.
GTCAGGTACCATTCGCGCTCGCCCACGGGCGAGCCATGACGATTTAGCTCGGCCATCAAATCGCCACTGCGCACCAAGAAATCGTCCCTCCCAAGCACATCCAGGTCAGCATCGCGCATCAACCGCTCGAGTAGGGTGATTGGCGTTTCTGAAAGTTTCGTGACGGCGATGAGCGGCACTATTTGCTGAATACGCGCTGGTTGATAATCGAAATGGGGCAGGATCTCTGTCGCAATGCGAACGCTTGCCTTCTCATGATCAGCGTATTGCTCTATGAATCCAATATCGTGAAACAGAGCGGCAGTTTGCAGGATCAGAAGCGCCTCACCGGATAGTCCGGCCAGCGTTCCCAACTGGATGGCAGCGGGCAATACGTCATTTCGGGTGTGGTCCAGGTTGTGATAATACAACGTAGCGGGAAGTTCTTTCTCCAACCGGGAAAACACATAGCTTTTTGCGCGTTCATAATCTGGAAGGTCCATCGCGTCATATTCCACATCTGCCCACTGAACGGTTGATGATCGATCTCACCTGGGGACATACTCCCGTGACGCCGCTGCCTGCTGAGATTATAGGTGGCGCACGATCAAACGCAACGGTTTCTGCGGGAGTCTGACCCTTGACCCGGGCAATTATCCTGAGTTTGTAGCCAGAAGACACACACCAGGTGACGACTAGGAAAGCTCTGCATGCTGGTGAAACAGCAACGGCTGGGAATGAGCCTTGTCAAGAGGGTGCCCCAGCCGTTGCGCATTACGTGATTGTGCACGTCTTATGAAGCAGATGGTAGTGGCGTGCAATCAATTTGTTTGAAGGGTTCATTGACATAACACTCGTACGCCAGAGTGTCCGTATCGCCGGTTGCCGTGTCAGTGGCCGTCAGGGTGACACGCAGGTAACCCAGAAGATCCACTACAGACCAATTCTTGTTCGGGCATCCCGCTTCGCTCCAGGTCGGCAGAAGGCTGACATGGAATGACGTGGAGGCACTGCCGTTCCGGTCAGGGGAAACGCTCTCCGTCCGGTCCACGTCGACATTGACGGGATTTTGACCTGGGGCGATTTTGCCGCCCTTGTTCTGGCACAAGGCGGTCAGGTTAGTGCCATATACGTTCAGGGATACGCTGGCTGTGTCCGTGTTATTGCCGAAACCGGCGATTTGTGCGTTTGCAACCAGTGAGCCGGATCCAATACTCGCGCCGCCAACAAAATGAAGACTTGCATAAGCAGAAGTTGCGACCAGGATAAAAACTAATGCGAGGATGGGGATGAGAGATCGTCTGCGAAACATCGTGTCCCTTTTCTCCTACGATATCGGCTACTCTTCGATGGAGAGATTATAATTCATTTATTTGATAAAGTTCAAATTATTGATAACTATAGATTGAGAATATCCTTCTCTTAGTCACTCAAATGCAGAATTTTCCCGTGTTATTGCAAAAACAAGATTAGAATATGAAAATGTCAAGCACCTAATTGGGTAAGGCAAGTGTCTGAGAAAATTCGCGAGGGAAAGCGGTCGTGTTTCTGCGCCCCAAAATCAGCTACCTGAACCTGCGAATAGATGTTAGCCGTTTTGCGGCGCGGCCAGTCGCCAACGACTCGTGGCGCCGCGATCTGCACCTCCGCTGGAATCGAAATGGCAGGCAGGTATGATTTGACTCGACCCACCAGGGACTAACGCAGATGTATATCGTCGATGTATCAAGGTTGACTGGGATCGACGGCTGACGTGAGTGTCGCCGATAGGTGTGGGCCCGCCTAACCTCATTGGCCCTGATTTCCCTCTGAGACGCGGGGTAAGGCGTCTCACTTTCTCCCCAAGAAATGCCATACAACAGCGCACTGAGGCGAACCTCGACGTTGATTAGCTGGCAGCACTGCATGTGAAGGTAGATTGATTCCCGGCTTACTTACGACCCCGGATCGCCCACGCTCGCGCAATGAGGCGAACTGAGCCGTCGTCAGCTACGGGAATAGTTCTCTGTAGATGATCACGAAGCGTTTGGCGTTTTTCCGCGTCCAACGACAGCGCGTACTGAGGCGCAGGGAAATGCCCTGAAGTGAAAGGCTGCCAATAGTGGTCGAAATTATCAAATACTGTTTCGGCATCCAGGGGGTGCACTGCAACATCGGTCAATCCCGCGGCCAGCCAAAGTCGAGTGAGCAGCGGAGGATTACACATAGGAAAGCGAATGCCTTCGTGAAGCGGCTTCGCGTCCGGATCTAGCGCTGACGCCGCATCCCAAAAGTAGCGGAGAAACTCCATTTTACCCGCATAGTCCCACACGTAGGCGGCCACAACGCCGCCCGGCTTTGTGACACGGACGGACTCGCTGAGAGCCAGAGCCGGGTCTGGTATGAAGTTCAGGGCAAGCCCGCTGACGACAAGATCAAACATGTTTGCCGCGAACGGCTGTGCCAGGGCGTTCGCGTTGGCGAACTTTGCCGACTGAGCTGCGTGGCTCGCATACAGCAGGAAGTCCAACGAGGGATCAATGCCAGCAACCATCTTCGACCGTCTATGCGATGAAATCGCCCGGGTAAGTGCGCCCGTACCACAACCTATATCAAGCCACCGCGCTTCGGCGGGCGGTTGCAACCAATTGAGAAACAGCGAACCCAATTTGCTGCTCCACCTGCCCATGAAATGTTCGTATGCATCGCCTGAGGCCCACTTTTCCAGTGGCGTTGTCATAGTCTGTGGCCCCTTTATCGTTGGAAGCGTTCTTGAAAGTCAGGCTTGCCTGGTGTCTTTCATGACACGATGCAGTCGTGAATTAGAATATATCTTTTCCATACGTTTTTCGACCACGGACTCCGCGGGTTGCACGCCTGCGATCCTGGCCTGGCTTAGGTTTTGGAGATACGAGGTGAGTGGGGTGTTGTGTCGGACCGGTTCAGAAGGTGGCAGGATACAGGGGGCAAGCTTGACGCGGTGAATCGTGTTCGCCGGATTGAAAACACCCACAGGCTTTACATTACAGAACAAATATTCTATCATGGGTAGAGGAGTGTTAAGCATCCCTGCCAACGCGGATCCAACACAAGGAGAATTGCACTGATGTCACTCAAAACACGCTTTGCCGATCTGCTTCATCACATGCGCGACGTGCAGCTGACCTTCGCAGACCATCTCACTGACGAGGAGCGGGCTGCTGTCGGGACGGAAGAGCATTGGTCTGCGAAAGATACTCTGTTTCACAACATGGTATGGGCCGACCATCATCTAGCACACTTACAAGCCTTTGAGCGAGATGGCGTCTGGCCGGAGCGTGAGGACGGCGGCGATTTCGACAAATCCAACCGCGAAATCTTCGAGAAGTACCAGGCCCATACCTGGAACGACGTGCATGCCATGATTCGTGATGCCTATGCACGTGCCGATACGTATTTGGAACACACCAGTGACGAGGATCTTCAAACGCTGATTGAGTCCGAGGGGCAGCAGCGTGCCAGGTGGACCCTCATTGCCGGCAATCATGTGACGCATCCTATGATTCATTTGTGGGAATACCTGCACCGCCACAATCACGATGATGTGTTGACTGAGTTATTCGGAGAGTCGTTCGCGGACCGCCTGCTGGCAGTGGGTGATGACCCCGCTTGGCGGGGCCCGGTGCTGTATAACCTGGCATGTATCCATGCGCTGTCGGGCCAGACGCAACAGGCAATTGAAAAGCTGAAGGAAGGGCTGCAGCTCGCGCCCAACCTGATCGAATGGTCGAAGGAAGACTCCGACCTGGACGCATTGCGCGACGAACCGGCGTATCAAGCTCTGTACAATTGAGGTGAATATTGGCGTGCTGCCTCAGGGGAAGAACACTCTGGATGCGATACGTATTCCCCGCAGTGTGGAAGGGGACGGTTATGGCCGTCCCCTATGCCGGTTATTCTATCGGTATGTCTCGCAGCGGCTGAAATGCAACCTCCGTTCGACGGTTGACGCCGCGAATAAATCAGGCGAGGTCGAAACGATCCAGGTTCATAACTTTGTCCCACGCTGCCACGAAGTCACGCACAAACACCTGTTGAGCATCATCGCACGCGTAGACTTCCGCAATGGCTCGCAGTTGGGAATTCGACCCGAACACGAGGTCGACGCGCGTTCCCGTCCACTTCAGCGCGCCCGTGGCGCGATCGCGTCCTTCGAACAAGTCTTCAGCTTCCGAAGTCGGCTTCCAGGTCGTGTTCATATCGAGCAGGTTCACGAAAAAGTCATTCGTGAGTGTCCCTGGTCGATTGGTAAAGACGCCGTGTTGGGACTGCCCGAAGTTGGCATTCAAGACACGCATTCCGCCGACAAGAACCGTCATTTCAGGGGCCGTCAGCGTTAGCAATTGCGCCCGATCGATCAGCAGTTCTTCTGCGGACACGGTATATTTGGTCTTGAGGTAGTTGCGGAATCCGTCTGCGGTCGGTTCGAGCACGGCAAAGGAATCCACATCGGTTTGCTCTTGCGACGCATCCATGCGCCCCGGCGTGAAGGGCACGGTGATAGTGTATCCGGCGTTCTTCGCCGCCTGCTCCACAGCCGCGCAACCGCCCAGGACGATCAGGTCAGCCAGTGACACTCTCTTGCCGCCGGTCTGTGCGCTGTTGAAATTGTGCTGGATGGTCTCAAGAGTCTCGAGCACGGTTGCCAGTTGGCCGGGCTGATTGACTTCCCACTCCTTTTGCGGTGCGAGACGGATACGCGCCCCGTTCGCTCCTCCGCGCTTGTCAGAGCCACGGAAGGTCGCCGCTGATGCCCAGGCGGAATAGACGAGCTGGGGAATAGACAGTCCTGACGCGAGGATCTTGGCCTTGAGGTCGGCAATGTCCCGGTCGTCAATCAGTGCATGATCGACAGCGGGGATGGGATCCTGCCAAATGAGCTCTTCCTCAGGAACCAACGCACCAAGATAACGGGTGCGGGGTCCCATGTCGCGATGGGTCAGCTTGTACCACGCACGGGCAAAAGCGTCTGCGAACTCCTCAGGATTTTCGTGGAAATGCTTCGAGATCGGGGCGTAGATGGGATCCACCTTCAGGGCGAGGTCGGTCGTAAGCATCACGGGAGGATGTGCCTTCGCAGAGTTGTGAGCATCCGGCACGGCCTGCCGCGCAGCACCATCCTTCGGAATCCATTGATACGCCCCCGCAGGGCTCTTTGTCAGCTCCCATTCATAGCCGAACAGTGTGTCGAAGAAGCTGTTGTCCCACTTGATCGGGGTAGGGGTCCAGGCGCCTTCCAGGCCGCTGGTGATGGCGTCGCCGCCTTTGCCGGTGCCGAATTTACTCGCCCAGCCGAGACCCTGCTCCGCAAGACCGGCGCCCTCGGGTTCACGGCCAACCAGTGCCGCGTCGCCCGCGCCATGCGTCTTGCCGAAGCTGTGCCCGCCCGCGATCAGCGCGACGGTTTCCTCATCGTTCATGGCCATACGAGCAAACGTCTCTCGAATATCCTTGGCTGCTGCGAGCGGATCGGGGTTGCCGTTGGGACCCTCGGGATTGACATAAATCAGGCCCATCTGAACGGCGGCCAGTGGATTCTCAAGATCGCGATCGCCGCTGTACCGTTTGTCGCCAAGCCATATATCCTCAGAGCCCCAATAGATGTCTTCTTCGGGTTCCCAGACATCTTCACGCCCACCGCCGAAACCAAAGGTCTTGAAACCCATTGATTCCAGAGCGCAGTTCCCCGCGAGAATCATCAGGTCCGCCCAGGAGATTTTCCGACCGTACTTTTGCTTTATGGGCCACAACAAACGACGCGCCTTATCAAGATTGGCATTGTCGGGCCAGCTGTTGAGGGGGGCAAAACGTTGCGTGCCGGAGGATGCCCCGCCGCGTCCGTCACCAGTACGATACGTGCCCGCGCTGTGCCACGCCATCCGAATAAAGAGCGGTCCATAATGACCGTAGTCGGCGGGCCACCAGTCCTGCGAGTCGGTCATCAACGTGTACAGGTCGCTCTTCACTGCATCCAGGTCAAGGCTTTTGAATTCCTTGGTGTAGTCGAAATCCTTGCCCATAGGATCTGACAGGGAAGAATTCTGGTGGAGAATCTTCAAGTTCAACTGGTTTGGCCACCAGTTTCGGTTCGACATGGACCCAAACTTCGTGTTTGACCCACCCGTCACAGGACACTTGCTTTCGCTACTCATATTTTCTCCTTATGGATTGCGTCTCTTGTTCAGTATTCAAGGGGCATGTTCTTTAATCAAACCAAAGTCGGAACGTGAGTGCCTCACAGTTTCCGATAAGGGTCACCCGGTAATTACGGCAACAGTATAACACCATCCTGAATGAGGCACGCCCTGTGATTGTGAATATCGAGGTTGGTTTTTGGATTTCTCGTGCATGGTGACAGCCCGCCAACGTCTACAAAGACAGCCGCTCCAAGCGGCGCATCGCAACTGAGTCGCGCAATACGAAAACCAGATCATAGTCTCTTAGGGTCAAGAAATTCGCATTCGGGTCCATCCACTTGCGAGAACCCAAGTTGATCATATCAACTCCATGGCACACGCTGCAATCACGGTAGGCTCTGCGGAGACGAGGGCGGATCAGATGGAGCAGCCTGCGCCCGCGAACAGGTCCATCTCAGTGCTGTGGGTTATTGCGAAGGTGCCTGATTGTGAAATTCTCATTCAGACCAAGACGAATGAGTATTTCAGTCAGCACAGTTGGTTTTCCCCTCAGATCAGATTCTGAACAATGGGAGATAAAAATGGGAGTTATAGCCTGGTTCAACCTACAGGGTCGAACCAAGCTCCCTGTATTCGCCTAATGCCAGCGTTACTGGGGCATTGCGCCAAGTTGCTGCATCAACTTCGCACTGTCCATGATGCCCCAATGTTCAACCAACACGCCGCCAGCAACACGAATAATGTCTATAACGCCAATAGAAATGCGCCGGCCGGAGGGCGGAATGCCCATGAACTCTCCCTCTTGAGTGCCGGTCCACGTCATATGCACTACCACCATATCGCCTTCGGCGATCATCCGTTCAATTGTGGCTCTGAAGTCTGGAAAAGCACTGTGCAACATATTGAACAAGAAAATGGGAGCCTCACGGCCGGGTGGTATACCAGGGGGGAGTTCTTCGTTCTCAACGAAGTCGGGTGAAACGATCTCGTCGACCACACTCATGTTGCGTCGGTTGATGACTTCCTCGACCAGTTGCCTAACTACTGCTTTATTTTGTTCAGTGGACATCGGTTATTCTCCTTGTGTTCAGGATGAGAAAAAGTCGTTGCTCAAGACTTCGCATAGCAGACGGCCTACAATCAAAGTGTATTCTTCCTGACGACATGTTTCAACATCGGGACATATTTCACACATAAAAAGCAATCCATCACCAAATTCATCACAAAGAACCGGCAGTGCGGATGCACTGCCCTCTAGAGATGTTACCGGCCATTTGGCGACCCGATAGTGGTCAGACACGATGTCGTCAGGACTGGAAGCCGGTCATTCACACAACGTTGCACAGGGGAGTATCGGCTCATGCGCTAAGTTACGGTGACATTAGGAAGACCGGCAGCCAGCACACTCACCGGGACATCACTTTCCATTATGGGGCGGTAATCTCAAGTTTCCAGGTATCTTGTTCACGAGGGGACTTTGCAGCCAGAAGAATGCGATAGATCCGTGGTCCCCAGACCGGGCGCATGCGGCTGTCGGTGATGGCGATGGTTTCGATGGACGGGGTTAAGCGGCTGGCGTCGTAACGGATCACGCCGCTGGCCGACAATCGGTTGTCAGGAAGTTCAGCCGGGATGAGCTCCAAAATCCCAGCCATATCAGCCAGGACCGTGCTCACGGTCATCAGGCTGAGCGTGAGAGTCCCGGGCATATGGTCGAGTTCGTAGTCGTCTTCAACCAGGACCAATTGGCCGCGCTGGAGCTGAATAGTCCGCACCCAATGTCTGATTCCGGCGTCCGGGGGATAGGCGTGGGCAACATCGAGCGTCAAAGTCGCCGTGTCTGACGCCGCTGTGTAATTCAAATTGCATGCGGCGAATTGTTCACCGGGTGACTGCTGCACGCCGTCAATGATGGGCAAATTGTGATAGGCGGACTGCATCGTCCAGATGTCGTAACGCTGCGGACTGAAGGTCTTCCGGCTGTACGTTTCGACGCCCGCGTCAATCAGCAAGGGTTTTCCATCGCGGAAAATGATGAACTGACCGACGTCGTTGTGATTGTGGCTCTCATTGTTATGTCCGCCTTTGGCGGCTACGTAGAAGCCACGACCTGATTGCGCCTCGTCCCGCGCGGCCATCACCTGGATGGCGGGCAGCCATACATCGCGAGGTTGTGGCGCGTACGCGGGCGCGTCGGCGATCTCGGCGGCTTTGAAAATCGATCGCAGCCAGCGCATTGGGCTTTCGATGGGGCGTCCCCAGCTGCCCGCACCGCCGTCCGGCGCTGCCTGCGCTGCCCAGGCTCCAAAGGCCGTCATGTCAGCGTCTTCGATCGCCTGCCCATAGCAATAGATCAACGTAGATTCCGGCTTCAGGATCGCGGTGGCATCGGCAAAATTGAGGTAATAGCTGCCGTCGATGTGGACACGGCAGATGAACCGCCCCATCTCCTGAATCAGTGGATCATCGAAGGCGTCAACCTGCCCGGCGGTCGCCTGGTGAAGCTGTTCCAGACACTCATAGAGCGATCCTGCGGCACGCATCCAGTAGGCGGGACCTTCATCACACCCGCCGTCCGCGGGATAGGACTCGATAAACCGATCCAGACTGCGCATGATCTTGGCGACCGCGTTCAGCCGCCGTTCCGCGTCTTCTTCAATCAAGAGCACGCAGGCCAGCCAGTTGGAATTGATCCAGGGATTCCAGTTGTTGGGGTGTTCAGCGCCCACAAAGCCCATCCAACTGAAATCATCGCGCTCCAGGTTGGGCCGAAGGATACGTCTTTGTATTTCGGCGGTGATGCGCGGGCGAATCAGAGGAGATACATTGTCGAGACCGTCGCCGAGGAGATATTGAATATACGCCAGCGACGCGGCCGTTTCGGCGGCAAAGAGATCGACCGTTGGCTCGGTAACGTCGGGCAGACCCACGCCACGCCGTTGCATAGCCATGTGCGCAGGCAGTCCCCAATAGGTTTCTTCACAGATCAACCAGATGCCGTCCGCCACGTCATCTACAAAACGCCCCAATCCCTCCGCGCATTCGGCCAGGGCCAGGGCGATCAACTTGTTGCGCCGAGCGAAGTATGCAGCTTCGTAATTCCCGCGGTCTCCAATGCGGTCGTACTCCAAAAACTGCGACGCCAACAGCGGCTGCCACGGTTCGTGAAGTGCGTCCTCTCCCGCGCGGATCAGCTTGTCGCGCATCCACGCCGGTATCTGGCTCCACGCAGGACGGTCCGTCGCGGCGGGGTGGGGAGTCCACTCCGATCGTGTGACCAGCCTGAGGGAATCGGGCGGATAGCGTTGGGTGAGCACGCGTTAGCCGATGCTCCTAGATCTGTGCAACAGACCGACGCTCAATCAATTGGCATGAGAGCGAGACACGGATAGGGGTCAACTTGGGTTCAACGGCGCGATCGATAAGACGGTGCAGGGCTAGCGTCGCCAGTTCTTGAGTTTCGATCCGTATCGTGGTGAGAGGAGGGGACAGAAAAGCCGCGGGGGCTATGTCGTCAAAGCCGATCACGGACACATCCGCCGGGATACGCAGCCCGATCTCCTGCGCAGCACGCATAAATCCCATCGCCGACAGATCGTTGGCGCAAAAGACTGCCGTAAAATCGATGTCCTTTTGCGCAAGGCGATGCGCCATGGCCGTATAGGTGGCTTCGGCATTGATCTCCACTTCAAACACAAGCTGCGGGTCGTACGGGATGCCCGCTTCGTCCAGCGCCGCCCGGTAGGCCTCCGCGCGTCGTTGAATTGTGCGCCGTTTGGACTGGGTGATATGCAGGATGCGCTGGTGCCCATGCTCGATCAGGTGCTGCATGGCAAAGAGCGCGCCTTGATAGTTGTCGGGCAAGAAGCTGTCTTCCGGCAGCTCGGGAAAGTCGACATTGATCATGACGATCGGCAGGTTGAGAACACGAAGCTGCTCAATGACCACCGGGTCATCCAGGGATAAAAGCAGCAAGCCGTCAATCGGATTCTGTCGCAGGCGGTTGAGCCATTTCTCGTCACCGGACGCGTTATTCGTGATGGAGGAATAACTCAATTGAATCCCTTTTTCGCTGCACGCCTGTTCCACGCAGTGCAGCACGTCGGCGTGAAACGGATCAAGGGCTGGCGCCAGGGGGAGGCCGGTGAGCAAGCTCACGTGCTGAAGTTGAGCGGACGACTTTTCTCCCTCGTAGCCAAGTTGATCGGCCACGGCAAGGACGCGCTGCTGCACAGGCTCGCTGATGCCTGCAACATTTCTCAAGACGCGCGAGACGGTGCTGACCGATACGCCGGCATGGCGGGCGATATCGCGCTGGTAGACGCGACGATTCGTCGAGGAGTTAGAGTCGCTCATAGGGAATATAAAGTCCTATTGTAAGATTGACAGTAATCACTAGTATATCCAGAAACCTGCAAACAGGCAAGGGAATCTTGCAATCGCATTGCAAATCATGCAAATAGTTTGCGCGAATTGCACACGTCTATTCTTCGATCCTGATAAGATGTTTGGGTGCCGAATCCTTGGATATCTTGGACCGACTCTGAGCGATGTCTCTCTTGAGTAATTCCCAGAGAATTCTGCTACTCACCGCAAAATTGCGATATTCAAGGCGAAAATACTTCGCGAAGCGTCACAAATCAACCGTCATTTGGTGACGTCCTGACCAGTTCCCTCACGCTGTCACCTGGCATTTCAACGTGATTGCGGCAGGTCATACGCTGCCAGCGTGCCTGTCAGCAACTGGTTGACTAAGCGATGATAGTATGCTACCATGATGCAAATGATAATGCAAATGGATTTAAGATTTGCAAAGAGATTTGCACAACAGCGTAGTCATTATGAATTCCTTCAATGCCCAACATGCCGTCGAGCGTGCTCTAGAGACTCTCAACGCAAGCCTGGAAGCCTTCGGCGATCGCTATCCCGGTGACACCACCGTCGAGAATGTCTATTCCCTGCGCCGGGCGCAAAATGGATTTGTCGAAGGTGCAAATTATGGCTGGACAACTGGTTTCTGGCCCGGCGCTCTGTGGTTGGCGTACGAACTGAGCGGCGACGCGCGCTATCTTCACCACGCTGAGCGGCACGTTCACAGTTTTGCCCAACGGCTCTACGATAAGATCGACCTGGATACGCATGACGTCGGTTTTCTTTACACGCTGACCTGTGTGGCGCCGTGGCGACTCACAGGCAACGTGCGCGCCAAGCACGTGGCTCTGCAAGCCGCCGATCACCTCATGACGCGCTATCTCCCGAATGCGGGTATTTTTCAGGCTTGGGGAAAACTCGATGACCCGCAGCAGTGCGGGAATACAATTGTTGACAGCCTGATGAACATGCCTCTCCTGTACTGGGCCAGTGAGATCACGGGCAGGCCGCGCTACGCCGAAGCGGCGCACAGGCATGCCTGCCAGGTTCGCGACCATAACGTGCGGCCTGACAGCGCGACTTACCATACGTTCTATTGGGATGTCAACACGGGCGAACCTCTACGAGGCAACACCGCCCAAGGTTACGCCGCCGACTCTTGTTGGGCGCGCGGGCAAGCCTGGGCGATCTACGGGTTCGCGCTGACCTACCGTTATACCTCCGACGAAACATTCCTCAGCACAGCCCAACACTGCGCCGATTATTTCCTGAATCATTTGCCCGACGATCATGTGCCGTACTGGGACCTCGTGTTTGGCGATGGCAGCGGCGAAGAGCGCGACAGTTCGGCGGCGGCGATTGCCGTGTGCGGTCTGGTAGAGCTGGCCCGCTGGCTGCCTGATGCGGATCAGCGCCAGCGCTATCAGGCGGCGGCAGAGGCTATCCTGGCATCACTTGTGGCACATTACGCGGCTTACCACCAGCCGGGATCCAACGCCCTGCTTTTGCACAGTGTGTATGACAAGCCCAAAGCCACCGGCGTGGATGAGGGCAGCTTGTGGGGCGATTATTTCTATTTGGAGGCACTGACCCGGGTGGTCAACCCGAACTGGGAGTTGTACTGGTAAGCGCCAAAGCATAGTACGGCGTGATCATACACTATCATCAGCAAGCACGGGCGGACATCGTCCGGCTTGAGATAACCCACAGGTTCGATGTTATGCGATGCGCGACATTGAGAAGGGTAATCGGGAACGATACGGGAACTTTGAGCGAGTCAGAGAGAAAGGAGCGCCGTTATTCGCTAAGGCCTCAAGCGCAGGTGCACAGCCATAACTCGATAGTCCATCATTTATTCAAATATAAGGAGTGGCAAAATGAGTAAGCGGTCAAATCGACGCCTTTTGAATTTCGTTGCGATCCTGCTCGCCGCGCTCTTCGCAGTGAACGGCGGCCTGATCTCCGGCGGCGCAGCCGCCCAGAGCGATACCGTTACCCTGACGATGTCAGCATGGGATGTCGCCACCACACCCTATTGGCAGGCTGTGATTGACGCCTATGAGGCGGCCAATCCGAATGTCAAAGTGGAGCTGGTGGATACATCTTCCGCTGAATATCAGGACGTCATGAATATCCGGCTGTCCGGTGGTGACAAGACGGACATCATCACGGTAAAGGATATCCCCGGTTATGCCGCGATGCTGACCCGGAACCAGATTATCCCGTTGAACGATTATGTCGATGCCAGCGGTCTCGACCTGAGTGCCTACAGCGGCGCAGCTGAAGAACTGACTTACGAAGGATCGCTCTATGCGCTTCCGTTCCGGAGCGACATTTGGATCCTGTACTACAACAAGGACATCTTCGACGCGGCGGGCATCGCTTACCCCACCAACGATATGACCTGGGGCGAGTTTGATTCCCTGGCTCGCCAGTTGACGAGCGGCAGCGGCGCCGACAAAATCTACGGCGCGCATTTCCATGTGTGGCGCTCGACGGTTGAGTTGGGTACCGTGCAAGATGGCTTGAATACCGTCATCGCCCACGACTATAGCTTCATGGCCCCCATGTATAATATGGTTACCAAGATGCAGAAAGACGGCATCATCATGGACTATGGCGAGTTGCGCGCGGGCAACATCCACTATTCTGGCCCATTCGAAAACGGGCAAGTCGCGTTGCTGCCGATGGGGTCCTGGTTCATCGGGACGTTGATTGCAGCCCAGAACAATGGCACATTTGATTTCAACTGGGGTGTGGCGACTTATCCTCACCCAGACGGTGTGCCCGCAGGCACAACTGCCGGTACGTTAACGTCGCTGGCGATCAATGCGAAGTCGGAAAATAAAGACGCCGCGTGGGACTTCATCAAGTTTTACTCGGGCGTAGAGGGTGCCAAGGTCCTGGCGAGCACCGGTAACTTGCCCGCGCTGCGCACACCAGAGGTGCTGGAGGTCTTCGGCGCTCTCGACGGTATGCCTGCGGAAGCATCTGAAGCCCTGAAGACGACCACGGTCCGTCTTGAGCTTCCCATGCATCCGAATGTTGGCGAAATCGAACAGATCTTGAACGAAGAGCACGACCTGATCATGACTGGATCGGTTTCTGTACAGGGCGGACTCGACGAGATGACGAGCCGCGTAAATAAAGTGCTCGAGTAGCAGCGCCATCTCCTTCAATAATATGCCACTTGGGAAGCCCTCCGTTCTGGGGGCTTCCCTACCGATTTCTCCGTGCGATTGCCCCGCAACAACATAACAGGGGCAGTGGTGTTCACCCGACATCCAGGGCGCAAGGAGCGCTGTTTGAAATAGTTGGGCATTAGGAGGACCTTAGTTATGATCGAAACCGCCAAGCTGAGCGCTAAAGTCAGCAGTCCTAGCAAAAGGAGAAGGCAGCTCAGCAAGAACCTGGTTGCCTATTCCTTCATCCTCCCCAATCTACTCGGCTTCGCGATTTTTACGCTGGTGCCCATCGTGTTCTCGCTCGGACTCGCCTTCATGAGTTGGGACGGGGCCAACCAGATTAGTTGGGTCGGTCTGGAGAACTTCAAAGAGCTTCGCCAGGACGACACCTTCAACATTGCCCTGAAAAATACGTTTTGGTATGTCGGCGGGACCGTGCCATTGACGATGGCTGCATCTCTCGGCCTGGCCGTGCTGCTCAATCAGCCGATACGCGGCAAGAGCATTTTCCGCACCATCTACTTTTTCCCCTATGTGGCCTCGCTCGTCGCGGTCGCCGTTGTTTGGAATATGCTGTTCTTTCCATCAGCCGGTCCGGTCAATGAATTGCTAAGGACTGTAGGGGTGCAGAATCCCCCCCGGTGGTCCGCCTCAGTGGATTGGGCGATGCCGACGGTCGTCATGGCCAGCATCTGGCGAGGAATGGGCTATTACATGGTGATCTACCTGGCCGCTCTCCAGGGGATTCCGGCCATCCTTTACGAGTCGGCTGAAATGGATGGGGCGAACGCCTGGCAGAAATTCCGTCATATCACCATACCGATGTTGACCCCTGCCACATTTTTCATCAGCATCATGCTCACCATTTCGTCCTTCAAAGTCTTCGATTTAATCCTGGTGATGACAAACGGGGGGCCAGGACGAGCTACCAACGTGTTGGTCATACACACGTACAATACCGCGTTCAGGCAGTTCAGATTCGGCTATTCCAGCGCCATCGCCATGGTGTTGTTTGTCATCGTGATGGTCATTACCATTGCCCAGTTCTACATGGAAAGACGTTGGGTAGAGTATTCACAGATATAGCCCAGGGGAGTCGTCGGAGATGAATAGTCTACGAATGCGTTCCAACGCCAACATCAGCCCACCTCCCTCCGCGCGATCCAAAGCGCTTCGCCGCACGATTCGCGGGGTTCTCACCTACAGCCTGTTGATCGCGCTGGCGATCCTCATGCTGCTGCCGTTTGTCTGGATGCTGTCCGCTTCACTCAAGCTGGATCGGGAGGTTTTCCGTTTCCCCATTCAGTGGATCCCTATGGACCCCCGCTGGAGCAATTACCAGACCATCTGGACGCGGATTCCTTTCCTGACATTTTTTAAGAACACGTTCAAGCTCACCGTTATTATCACCTTCCTCCAGGTGGCGACCAGCAGTTTCGCCGCGTATGCCTTTGCCAAACTTGAGTTCAAGGGCAGAGACATTCTGTTCCTGGCCTACCTGGGGAGTATCGCCATCCCGTGGCAAGTCTACATGATCCCGCAGTTCATTTTGATGCGAGAACTCAACCTCGTTGATAAGCATATGTCTTTGATCCTGTTGCAAGCCTTCACCGCCTTTGGCGTTTTCTTGCTGCGTCAGTTCTTCATCAGCATTCCCAATGAGATTCTGGATGCGGCGCGCATCGACGGCCTGAGTGAATACGGAATCTATTTCCGGATCATGCTGCCGCTGTCAAAACCTGCCCTCGCGACACTGACCATATTCTCCGCCGTCTTCGTGTGGAACGATTTCATGGGGCCGCTTATCTATTTGCATTCGGAATCGCTCAAGACCATTCAATTGGGATTGCGCATGTTCATCCAGCAATACTCCGCCGATTACGCCCTGATCATGGCCGCGTCGCTCGTATCTCTGATTCCTGTGATTGTGCTCTTCCTGGCTTTCCAACGCTTCTTTGTCGAAGGCATCGGAACCACCGGGATCAAAGGCTGATGCTCACAGGCACCCCAATAAGATAGGGCAAGCAAAAGTGTCCAATTCCCTTTCTGGCAACGACCTACGCTCACGCGCCGATTTGCAGCGAGCGGTCCAGGCTTTGTTTGAGCCGCTCAAGCCACATTTCAGCCCGGGCGCCGCGCGTGTCCGCTTAGGATTCACCGGTGCGCATTACGATGATCACGCCGCTGAGCTAGAAGGGTTCGCCCGCCCGCTGTGGGGAGTCGTGCCGCTGGTGGCAGGCGGTGGATTGTTCCCGGATTGGGAACTGTACCGGCGTGGATTGTCAAACGGCACGGATCCAGCACATCCAGAATTCTGGGGCATGCCTGGTGACAAGGATCAACGCCTAGTGGAGATGGCATCCATTGGTCTGGCACTCGCGTTGGTGCCTGAACATCTCTGGGATCCGCTCCCACCGGAGGCGCGCCGTAACCTGGCGCGCTGGCTTGGCACGATCAACTCAGTAGGGATCGTCGACAGCAACTGGCTGTTCTTCCGCGTCATGGTCAACATGGGACTGGCCCACGTGGGCGCCGAGCACGACGAGACCGCTATGGTCGCTGCGCTCGATCGGCTGGATCAATTCTACTTGGGGAATGGGTGGTACTCAGACGGCCCGACGGCTCAATGTGATTATTATGTGCCTTTTGCCATGCATTATTACGGGCTGGTCTATGCCCAATTGGTTGGAGCACGGGACCCCAACCGCGCTGAACGTTTTCGCGAACGCGCCAGCGCCTTTGCTCAAGACTTTGTCCATTGGTTTGCCGCTGACGGTTCCGCGCTCCCGTTTGGGCGCAGCCTGACCTACCGCTTCGCGCAAGGCGCGTTCTGGGGTGCATTGGGCTTCGCGGATGTTGAGGCCTTGCCCTGGGGAGTCGTCAAGGGAATGGCCCTGCGACATCTGCGCTGGTGGAGTGGCCAACCTATCTTTGCGCCCGACGGCACGTTATCGATCGGATATGCCTATCCCAACCTAAACGTCGGGGAACAGTATAATTCGCCGGGATCGCCGTATTGGGCGATGAAATTCTTTTTGCCGCTGGCTTTACCTGAATCGCACCCATTCTGGCAGGTGGAAGAACTGCCCCTGCCGGATCTGCCGCCCGTCGTGCACGAACCTCACCCCCATATGATCGTCTGCCGGGATCGCGCGAGCCGCCATGTGTTTGCCCTGACAAGTGGTCAGCATGAGCCCTGGATTCGCCACGCCGGGGAAAAATACGCCAAATTCGCTTATTCTACGGCGTTCGGTTTCAGCGTTCCGCTCGGCAGACGCGGTCTGACTCAACTGGCGGCGGACAGCATGCTGGCGCTGAGTGACGACGGCGAATTTTACCGCGTGCGTGAGAGGACAACCGAGACAGAGTACGTGCGTGGGGCGCTGCGATCGCGCTGGTCTCCGCTCCCTGGCGTGGAGGTTGAGACCTGGCTAATTCCTGATCCACCCTGGCACATCAGGGTTCACCGGCTGAACACGGATCGTCCGCTGTGGAGCGCAGAAAGTGGCTTCGCGCTGGATCGCAGCGGAGACAATCCCATTGACCGCGCGGGTGTCGAAGAGTCGGGTGAAGGCTTTGCGTTGGCGAGATATCCCGCTGGCAGCAGCGGTCTGCGCGACCTGCTGGGCCGTCGTGCAGGACGCGTCGTGCGCGTTGATCCGAATACCAATCTGTTGGTGCCTCGGACCGTGCTACCCACACTTGTCGCTCAACATGCGCCCGGCGAGCACTGGTTGGCTTGCGCTGTTCTGGCCTATCCGCGCAACGATAATTGGGAGACGGCCTGGGAGCATCCCCCGGAGTTACCTGCCTATCTTTGTGCGGAAATTGAACCTACACCCCCCGGTGCCAACGACTCTCAACACCCGGCATGAACCTTCGCTTGTCTCACTTCGCCTGAAAGCTACCGCATCCTCGGCATTCGCTCAGTTGCTGATCTTTTGCAGATCGGTCTAGGCTTCTCGTAGAATCGAAGTATGCACGTTTCGGTTAGCATGAGGGTGGATTATATGACGAACACGTCTCCATCCACGCGGACGGACGCCGAAGTGTTGCGATCGGTCGTAGCGGCCCACAGGTTCACCCCAGAAGATCTCGAAGCCAATCGAAAACTCCAGCTATCGACGTTCCAACAGCAGAGCTTGAAAGGCCAGACACGCGTTTTCGCGGTTACGCTGCTGGTCAGTGTTGGCATGATCCTGAGTGTTGTGGCCTACAGGTCGGCGCTCACGTATTTCCTGGGTGCGACAGGTCTCATTCTTGGCGGGGCCTCCGCATTTCTTCTTTTCCAAATGAGCGAACCAGGCACCGTGACGATCCTCGAAGGGGTCATGTCCAGAAGAATCAGCGTACATTATGGTTCCGAAGGCATCCGAAGAACTTCCTATTTTTGCCGCATTGGTGATAAGGAGTTTTCGGTTGACCAGGTCGAATACGAGGCGTTGGAACACGAGATTCCGGTACGCGCCTATTATCTGCCGGGTGCGAACATGCTGCTCAGTCTCGAGCTACTCTCAGATCCGGAACCTCAAGCCGGGAGATAGGGGAGCGCGTCTCGGTCGCTACTCAAAGGCCAGCAAACGCGCATTACAGGCCTATGGTCGGGGAAATTATCACCGGCTCACCGGGACCACCGCTTATGTAAGGCGCTGGACATAACGATAGATCTGCTCTGGCGTGTCGAAATTGTCAACTCCCACGTCCACCGGATCAATCCGAATGTGGTAATGATCTTCCAGCGCGTTGAGCAGCACGATCACGTGGAAGCTGTCGATTATGCCGCCGCTGATGAGCGCCGTATCCGGCCCAATCGCAAGGTCGATCTGAAGCTTATCTTGGATGATCTGGATCAGCTCATTCATGGTTGGATTCCGTTCCCGACGGATCGAATTGGCTGACAAACTCAGTAATGGGCCGGTAGAACCACTCCACGTTGGCCAGCACGACCGGATGAGGCCAGTTCCACCACGCGATGCGCAGCAGCCGTTCGACAATAGGGCGGCTGAAGCGATAGCGCATCACACGAGCAGGATTGCCGGCCACAACCGCGAAGGGCGGCACGTCGGAAAATACGACCGCGCCGCTGGCGACGATCGCGCCATCTCCGATCGTCGCACCGCCGAGAACCATGGCACCAAAGCCGATCCAGACGTCGTTGCCGATAGTCGTAGGCTTCGTAGTCTGGTAGGCCCGGCCTACGTCCAAGGGAAACAGCGCGGCCGTGTCGGTTCGCCGCATCCCCCCTGTGCAGATGGTTACGCGCTCGGCGATAGAGCAGTACTTGCCAATGATGATCCGCTCCCCTGGAACCCAAGTTTTGAGCACGAGATCTGGCGGGTAATAGGTATAGGCTCCGATTTGTACCGCAGGCGTCGAAATTTGGAGATCCGAACTCTGCATGAACGCTCCCCTCTCTATGACTGATCGTCCGCCATCTGCTTACGCAAACTCAGCGGTCGCATGTCCGTCCAGACCTCGTTGATATGGGCCAGACATTCGGCCTTGGTGCCTACCTTCCCGGCATCTACCCAGCCCGCGGGGTTGTCCCGGTCGGCGGGCCAGATCGAATATTGCTCTTCGTGGTTGATCACCACCTTGTAGATGGTGCGGTCCTCGGTTTCCATGTGTCGATCCTTTCATGTCAGCAGCGTTTGGAGATCATAGGCGATGGCCTGCAACAGGGCGGGGCGCGCCTGATTCAAATAGAAGTGTCCACCCTGAAACATGCGCAGCCGAAACGCCCCGAGTGTTTGCGCGCGCCACAGCTCGAGCTGATCCCGGGTGACCGAGGTATCTTGCCAGCCACCAAACGCCGAGAGGGCACACGCCAAGGGACCCTCATCGGCGTACTGATACGCTTCGAACATCGCAAAATCTGCTCGGAGGATGGGCAGTAGAATCTGCATAAGTTCTGCGTGTTGCAGTACTTCCTCGGGCGTGCCTTCAAAGTCGCGGATATGCTGCAAGAACTCCGCATCGGGCAGATCGTGAATTGGCTCGCTGAGTGGCAGCAATTGCGGCGCGGCATGGCCGGAGACGAACAGGTGCGCTGGCTGCTCCAACTCGCGGCGGCGTAGCTCGCGTGCCAGCTCGAAGGCCAGAATGGCGCCCATGCTGTGCCCAAACAGGGCCAGCGGGAGGTCGCGATGCAATGCCAGAACATCGACCAGATGCTGGATCAACACATCGATGCATGTGGCAGGCGATTCTTTGATATTCGGTCCCCGTCCGGGCAGCAGCACGGCCCACAGTTCGACTTGTGGTGGCAGCAGCGCGGCCCACGCGCTGTAGATGCCCG
Source organism: uncultured Chloroflexia bacterium (assembly GCA_963826505.1). Classification (GTDB taxonomy): domain Bacteria; phylum Chloroflexota; class Anaerolineae; order Aggregatilineales; family Aggregatilineaceae; genus CAWGXG01. The sequence goes on along the minus strand of CAWGXG010000005.1, from coordinate 420,679 downwards.
GCCCACCGCCCGCATACGGCAAACACACCAGCCGCAGGCGCGCGGCAGCCGGTGGGGGGTATCTCTCGAACCAATGCTCAGCCGAATGGGTTGGTCTCACGCTCTGTGATCCTTTGGCGTTTCCGTCAGCTTATAGCTGCTTGCCAGTCCGGCTTTTCGGCTGTTTCTTCAGTGCGTCCGGCAGTTCGACCGTGCCTTCCGGGGAAATCCGTCCCCGGAACTGGTCGCGCGGCAGACGCGTCAGGGTCGGCGGTTCATCGGCCCCCGCCTGGATTGGCTGGCCCCCGTCGACTAGCAGGGCGATAGCTGCTACAGTTGGCGTATCGAAGAGCGCCTGCACCGATAGTTCGTAGTGTAAGGCATCTCGAATACGCGAAATTAACTGGATGGCCAGCAAGGAATGACCGCCCAGCTCCAGGAAGTTATCGTTGATGCCGATCTGCTGAATCCCCAGCAGTTCTTGCCAGATGCCTGCAATGATGGTCTCGGTGCGAGTGCGGGGCGCAACGTACTCGGTGGACATACTTGGTCGCGGGTGGGACGCTGAGTTGCCCATCACAGGTGTCGTGACGGCCCTCGTTGGCTGGAGTCGTATGGCCTGCGCGATGCGAGTCGACAGATCGACGGTCGACGTGGCGACCTGTGTCCCCTCCGCACCCAGAATGCGCTCAAAGGCTTGCATGCCGTCGGCTGTCTTGATGCCTCGCCGCAGCCCTTCGGCTTGCCAGCGCTTGAGTTCATCCGGCACCTGAGTGGTGACCGCCATGCCGACCTCAGCCCAGGTATCCCAGTTGACTGAGATCGTATGGGTGCCGTGCTGCTGGAAAACATTCTGCGCGGCGAACGCATCGAGGTAGCAATTGGCTGCACAGTAGTCGATCTGCCCGAAGCCGCCCAACTGCGCGCTGAGCGACGAGCACAGGATGACAAAATCGAGCTCATGCTCGCCAAAGACCTCGGCGAGAACCTGTGTGCCCTCCAACTTGGGAGCCATCACGCGCTGCGCCTGTTCCGCCGTTTTCAATTGGATAATCCCGCCGCCCGCCACGCCCGCCGCGTGAATGATGCCATCGAGTTTTCCGAAGCGGTGGCCAATGCGGTCAGCCAGCTCCTGCATTTGGGTACGGGAGGTCACGTCCACGCTTTCGACCATCAGCTCGGCGCCAAGTTGTTCCAGCTCAAGCAGCTTCTCCACGACAGGGTTAGTGCCATTGGACCGGTGCTGCCATTCTGCGCGCGGCGGCAGCGCCTTCCGCCCAATCAGTACGAGACGTGCCTGTACCGTTCGGGCTAAGTATTCGGCCAGGGCCAAGCCGATACCGCCGAGTCCCCCCGTGATCAGGTATACACCGTTGGAACGTAACTGTCGTGTGCCTTCTGCCGGATCGAGCCGCACGTGTTGGTATGAACGCGCCCAGCGCCCGTCGGGGCGGAGGGCGACCACGGGTTCGGACGGTTCCAGACCAAGCTCCTTCACCAGGATAGGTGCCACTCCGTCGAGGGTCGTCTCGACCTGCAGGTCGGTGATATCAATCACCTGTCCCGTCACATTCAGGAGTTCCTGGCCGATCACCCGGCATGCGCCGGTCATCATAGCTTGTTCCGGGTATACGCCTTCCTGCCCGTTGACCAGAAAGGCATGATCGGTGACCACGCGCAGCTGCACCGATTGTGAGGGCATGTGTTCCGCGATGACTTGCGCCAGGAAGAGCAGGCTGAAGAAACCGGCGCTTTGAAGTGCCTGCGATGAACCCGGATCACGATCACCTACAACGCTCCATAGATGGAGTATGCGATCGGGAAGCGCGCCGCTCGCCGACAGCTCCTTGAACAGCGCCGCGAAGTGATCGGGCCGGTCTGGGGCAACCCGGAACTCAGAAGCGCTCAGCCGCCGGTAAGTATCGTGCTGAGCGACCGTGATCACCTCGTGACCCTGGCGCTGCAGCTCGACCGGCAACTGTGAGCCAAGCGGGCCATCGTCGACCAACACCAACCAACGATGTTTGACCGTCGCGCCAGAACCGGCCGGTGACGCTGGCTGCCAGACTGGGCGGTAAAACCAGTCTTCAATTGCGGCTTTGTCGGGTGCCTGAGGCGTGGGCTGCGCCGTGCCTCGCGACGGTCTTGCCCAATAGCGCTGGCGCTCAAACGGGTAGGTGGGTAAGGAAACGCGCATCCGGCGCTCGTGCGCGTAGAAGCCCTTCCAGTCTACGCTCACTCCGGCCAGCCAGAGTTGGCCGAGTGACTGGAGCATCGTCATGGCTTCCGATTGGCGTTCCCGGGGATGGGGCAAAGACGACAGCACAAGCTGCTGACTTTGCAGGTCGGGATGCTGCGAGGCAAGCGTGCTGAGCGTCTTGCCGGGACCGACTTCCAGCAAGATCGTTTTCGCATCCTGTGTCATGGCTTCGACCGATCGTGCGAACTGCACGGTCTGGCGCAGATGGCGTCCATAATAGCCGGGATCGGTGGCCATGTCAGCCGTGATCCATCCGCCCGTGAGGTTGGAAAGATAGGGGATGCGCGGCGCGCTCAACGGTACGCGGCTGACTTCTTCGACGAACGCCTCGATCATGGGCTCGAACATGGTCGAATGGAACGCGTGGGATGTGTGCAGACGCTGATGGTGCACCCGCTGCTGATCCAGCCACGCTTCGGCGGCTGAAACGTCTTCCTCAGGACCGGAGACCACGCATAGCGTCGGGCCGTTGATCGCGGCCAGAGAGAGGCCCCGGTCAAGCAATGGGGACACATCCCGTTCGGACTGGTACACGACAAGCATGGCGCCTGCGGGCAGCTCCTGCATCATGCGTCCCCGTGTGGCGACAAGGGCCAGGGCGTCTTCCAAGCTGATCACGTCTGCAAGGCATGCGGCGACATATTCTCCGATGCTGTGACCGACCATCGCCTGCGGGCGTATGCCCCATTCCATCCACAACTGGGCGAGTGCATACTCCAAGGTGAACAGGGCTGGCTGTGTGATGGCAGTCTGCCGGAGTTGGTCGGTCGCGGCTGGGTTGGGTTCGGCCAACAGGATAGTGCGAAGGTCCAACCCTACATGCGGCTGAAGAAACTCGCAGCAGTCGTCTATCACGTTGCGGAACAAGGGCTCGTAGGCATACAACTCGCGACCCATGCCGACATACTGCGCCCCTTGTCCCGAAAACATGAAAATGATCGGGCGGTGACCGCTCCCCGGAACGCCGGTCATGCACTGCCGCGCGTCGTTCGTTTCGAGCGCCTGGGCAGCCGCATCGGCCTGATCGGCCGCCACGAGCAGCGCCCGTCGATAGTTGAATGATTGGCGACCTACCTGGAGCGTGTACGCCACGTCAGCTAGTGGGCGGTTTGGATGTTCACGCAGGTGGCGTCCCAGATTAGTCGTGGACTGATCCAGCGCCGCTGCGCTCTTGGCGGACAGGACCACCAATTGCCACGGACGGGTCGGCCCGGGCGGGGGCGAGGGCGGCGCCTCCTCGACGACGAGGTGCGCGTTTGTCCCGCCGATGCCAAACGAACTCACACCCGCGCGGCGCGGCGCGCCGTTGCTTTTCCACTCCTGCAGGCGGTCGACCACGTAAAAAGGGCTGTTGGCAAAGTCGATGTTCGGATTCGGGCGTTCGAAATGCAGACTCGGGGGTAGCATCTCGTTTTCGAGCGACAGCACGACCTTGATCAGACCCGCGACGCCCGCCGCTGAGTTCAGATGTCCAAAATTCGTCTTGACCGAGCCGATGCCGCAAAAGCCCTTTTCGGCAGTCTGAGCGCGGAAGACCTGCGTCAATGCTGCCAGTTCGATCGGATCGCCTAAAGGCGTGCCGGTGCCGTGGGCCTCGATATAACTGATGCTCTCCGGCTCAACGGCGGCCATGGCCTGCGCCGTAGCAATAGCGTCGGCCTGACCGTCTACGCTGGGTGCCGTATAACCGACCTTCAACGAGCCGTCGTTGTTGACCCCGAATCCCCGAATCACAGCGCGGATACAATCGCCATCGTCGAGCGCGTCGGCATACCGTTTTAGGACGACGATGCCGGTGCCGCTGCCTCCGATCGTGCCGCGCGCTGCTGCGTCGAACGCCCGGCAGCGTCCGTCCGGTGACGCGATGCCGCCTTCCTGGTAGATGTACCCGACCCGCTGCGGCAGAGCGATTGCGGTACCACCCGCGAGGGCCATGTCGCATTGGTAATACAGCAGACTCTGGCTCGCCTGGCATACCGCAACCAGTGAGGTTGAACAGGTCGTCTGAATGGTGACAGCAGGACCCTTAAGATTCAGCTTGTAGGCGACACGGGTTGTGACGTGGTCTTTGTCGTTGGCCAGCGAGATCGCAAACGGTCCGACTGAACTCACGATTTCTGGATTGGCGTAGAGGTAAAACAGATAGGTGCTCATATCTGCCCCACCATACACGCCGATCAGCCCGTCATAGGTCGCCGGGTCGTAACCCGCATCTTCGAGCGCGTGCCAGGCGCATTCCAAAAAGAAGCGTTGTTGAGGGTCCAGAATTTCGGCATCACGCGGGCTGAAGCCAAAAAACGCCGCGTCGAACTTCTCGACGTCTTCGAGCACAACCCCCGAATTGACATAGTTCGGATGGTTCATGAGGGCGGGATCGACTCCCGCCGCCAGTAGATCGTCCGCGGTGAAGGCCCGCACGGACTCGACCCCATCTCGCAAGTTGCGCCAGTACTGATCAGGATCGGGTGCGTCGGGAAAACGACAACTCATGCCGATGATGGCAATGGCGTCGGCATAGGCATCGACCGGTTGGCTCACGTTGTCTGCCATAAGAATGCTCGGCGTGCTGGCGTTTCAACCAGTCAGGCTGCCGAGACTTCTCCTTTCGCTGTGTGGCGCGAATAGATGTGCGATGTTTGAACTCCATGGGTTTGGGCTGCCAGCCGCTGCATCATCATGAATCTCTCATGGGCGTGACCGGCGTTTACGTGCGCTCTCGGACCGTTTTTGCAGCGCCTCTTTCTGGCGGGCAACACGCTCCCGAACTTGCTCCTGCCGTTCGTCCTGATCAGCAAGAGCGGCAGGTTCAGATGTCACTTGCAGGCTCTCAACATGCCTGGCCAGACTGGCTATGGTTGGGTACTGGAACAGATCGATCATCGGAACAGTGGGCTTGACCATTTCGCGCAGCCGGTTGTGTACGCGGGCTAGCAGCAGGGAATGACCCCCGAGATCGAAGAAATTGTCGTTGACACTCACGTGTTCTCTGTTCAGCACGTCCTGCCAAATCGATGCCAGTATCTTTTCGTAACGGGTCTGGGGTGCGACGAAATCGCTCGGCTCGTCCGAAAAGCCATCAGCCGGGGCTGGCAGTGCGTTACGGTCGATCTTGCCATTCGGGTTCAAGGGTAAGGCGTCCAGCAGGACGAACGCTGCCGGGATCATATATTCGGGCAGTTGGTCGCGTAAGAATGTGCGCAGTGTGTCGATCGGTACGTCAGCACCCGGTTCCGGCACCAGGTAGGCCACCAGACGGGGATCGCCGGGACGATCTTTGCGCATGATCACTGCGGCGGCGCGCACGCCCGGAAATGCCTCCAGGCTGATTTGAATCTCGCCAAGCTCAATGCGAAAGCCGCGCAGCTTGATCTGCTGGTCTGCACGACCGAGAAACTCGATCGCGCCGTCAGCGAGGAATTGGGCGAGGTCGCCGGTCTTGTACAGCCGTGCGCCTGAGGACGCAAACGGATTCGGAATAAAGTTTTCGGCGGTCATGGCTGGTTGGTTGAGATAGCCGTGTGCCAACCCCTCTCCGCCGATATAAAGCTCGCCCGGAACTCCAATTGGTACCGGATGCAACCGCTGGTCCAGCAGGTAGATCTGTGTGTTGCCAACGGCCCGCCCGATCGGGATCGTAGATGCCCCCTGCGGCACGTCTCTGACAAGCTGCCACATGGCGTAGGTCGTGCTTTCTGTGGGGCCATACACATGCAGCAAGCGATTGGGCGCCCCGTGCTGTAGCACCTCGCGCACCCAGCGCGCGTCGGCGGCCTCGCCCCCAAAGAACAGGTCGCGCACCGTGTGGAATGTCCAGGGCGCGTGCTGAGCGAGTTGGTTAAAGAGTGCTGTAGTCAAGAACAGGACGTCGATGTGCTGTTTCTGGATGAAGTTCGCGTATTCTTCATAGGACAGCGTCACGTCTTTAGGTACTATGATGAGATGGGCTCCATTAAGCAGTGCCCCCCAGATCTCGAATGTTGCCGCATCAAAGGAACAGTTGGATGCGTGCGTCATGCGATCTCCGGGCCGGATCGTGATGTAATTGGTGTTGAGCACCAGACGCGCTATCCCCTTGTGGGGAATCATGATGCCCTTGGGCGTGCCCGTCGAGCCGGAGGTATACATGATGTAGGCAACCTGACCGCCCCCGGAATATCCGTCCAGATTTGACGTGTTCTCCTGGGCAATGTACTGCTGGTCCGCGTCCAATTCGATGATCTGTTCCAGCGCATCAGGCACCCTGTCCCGAAACGAGCGGTTGGTTAAGAGCAGCGGAGCGCGCGCATCGGTGAGCATGGTAGCCAGCCGCTGTTTAGGGTGGGTGGGGTCAAGCGGCAGGTAGACCGCGCCCGCCTTCAGGACAGCCAGTGTTGCGACGATCATCTCGATCGAGCGTTCCAGGCCGATGCCGATGGCCTGCTGCGGCGTGACTCCCTTGCGGCGCAGATAATGCGCGAGTTGATTCGCCTGCTCGTTCAGCTCGCGATAGGAAACCGTCCGGCCCTCCATCGTTACGGCTGGCGCATCAGGGGTTGTGGCTGCTTGTGCTTCAAACAAACGGTGTACCGGTGTCTCGCCGGGGAATTCGGACGTGGTCGCGTTATTGTCGACCACGAGCTGCTTTTGTTCCTCTGCGCTCAACAGGGGAAGATCGCCCAGCCGCATGTCGGGATCGGCGGCGATGCCTTCCAGCAGAGTCTGGTAGCAGCGAATAAGACGCGCGGCGGTCTCTTCGTCGAAGAGATCGGTGTTGTACTCGAGTGACCCGGTGAGCAGGCTTCCGGTATCGGTCAGCGTCAGTGTCAGGTCGAACTTGGCGGTATCGACCTTAATTTCGAGCGGCAGATCGGGCGCGGCGGGTGCGCCATCATTGCTGGCCATAGTGATCACTTGAAACATCACCTGGAAGAGCGGGTTGCGACTCGGATCGCGCTCCGGCTGGAGTTCCTCGACCAGCATCTCAAACGGCAGATCTTGATGCGCATACGCCTCAAGGGCCACCTTTTGCACAACATGCAGCAACTCGCGAAACGAAAACTCATCCGAAAGACGAGTGCGCATAACCAGCGTGTTCACGAAAAAGCCAATGATCTGCTCAAGCTCCGTGCGGGTGCGGCCAGCAATGGGCGAGCCAACGATAATATCGTTTTGACCCGTGTAACGGTGGATGAGGGTTTTGAAGGCGGCCAGCAGCGTCATGAAAAGCGTCACGCCTTCGCGGCGGCTCAGATCCTTCAACGCGTCGTTCAAAGTCTCAGGAAAAGTGAGCGAGATGTAGGCACCGCGAAACGATTGCACTGAGCCGTGCGGTCGATCGGACGGCATTTGGAGCGCTGGCGCGCCGTCAAGCTGCTGCCGCCAGTAGTCCAGTTCGCGCTCTTTCAACTCGCCCTGGATCACCCCACGCTGCCACACGGCGAAATCGGCATATTGGAGCGGGGGATCGGGCAGCGGCGACGGACGGCCGAAGACGAAGGCTTCGTATAAGGTGTTCAGCTCGCGGAAGAAGATGCCCATCGACCAGGCATCTGTGACGATGTGATGCATGCTGATCAAAATCAACGAGTCGCTGTCGCTTATCTGGAGCAGGATCGTACGCAGCAGAGGACCTTCGGCCAGATCGAACGGGCGGTGAACTTCGGCTGTGGCACGCTGTTGGGCGTGTGCTTCGCGCTCGTCGGGGGCCAGACCTCGCAAGTCGACCATCTCCAACGGTACGTTCATGGTGGACTTGATGATCTGGACCGGTTCGCCTTCCTCGACGCTGAACACAGTTCGAAAAACCTCGTGCCGCCGCACAATCTCCTGAATGCTGCGTTCAAGGACAACCGGATTCACCGGATAGGTCACCCGCACGACATTGTAGATATTGTAAAAGGGGCTGCCGGGCATCAGTTGGTCGAGAAACCATAAGCGCTGCTGCGCAAACGACAGCGGGATGCGATCCAGCTCAGGACGAGGGGTGATGGCGTGTTGGCGGGCGGCCTCAGGCAGTTCCCCACGCAGACGGCTTTCAAGGAGGGCGAGCTTTTTTGCGGATAACCTGCTTCTCGGATCGGGCTCTCGTTGATTCATAACCATTTATCCTGTTTCAGCATCGTCCACATCCATCGCTTCCAGTTCTTCAACCAGGGCTTGCTCGACGTAGACGGCAAATTCGGCAATCGTCGGCGCTTCGAAAATCCGCGTGAGCGGCATTTGCAGCCGGTAAGTGTCTCGTACCGCCGATATGAACTGTGTCGCCAACAAGGAATGACCGCCCAGATCAGCGAAGAAATCGTCGTTGATACTGATCTGTGGCAGGTGAAACAGCGACGACCAGATTCGTTCAAGGCCGGCTTCGAGCGCGGTACGCGGCAGAACGTATTCATGGGCGCTCGACGGACGCGCTCCGTCAGGGAGCGGCAGCGCGCGGCGATCGACTTTTCCACTCGCTGTGGTGGGCATCGAAGCCAGCAGCACAACGCGGGATGGCACCATATAGGCGGGCAGCTGCGCCTGCACAAACCGTCGCAGCTCTCCGGGAAGCTCGTCCATGTCTGGTCCGAGGGGCGCTCCGCCGCTGTTCTGATCGGGGGCAGCCACCACGTAGGCGATAAGCTGTGGCTGCGATCCATCACGCCCATGCAGCACGACGGCTACCTCCTGGACCACGGGATGCTTCGCGATGGCAGTTTCCACTTCGCCCGGCTCGATGCGGTACCCACGGAGTTTGATCTGGTCATCCGCGCGCCCGAGAAACTCAATCGCGCCATTGGACAAATAGCGAGCCAAATCGCCGGTGCGATACATACGCGCGCCGGGCTGTGGGTTGTAGGGATCTGGCACGAAGCGTTCGGCGGTAAGCCCCGGGGCATTGAGATAGCCGCGCGCCAGGGCGTCACCCGCGACATACACTTCTCCGGTTACGCCGATTGACACCGGCTGCTGATAGCGATCCAGCAGATAAATCCGGGTGTTGGCAATCGGGCGGCCAATGGACGGCAAGGGCGGCCACTCCAGGGCTGGACCACTGAGATCGCAGGCGGTGACGACATGGGTTTCAGTTGGCCCGTACTGGTTGGCTAGCGCACAGTCGCCAAGCGCATCAAACAGTTCCGCGAGCGAGCGCGTAACCTTGAGCTGTTCCCCGGCCGTGATCACTTCGCGCAGACTGCATTCAGCGCCGCGCCAGCTTTCCTCCGCTTCGGCCAGCTGCTGAAGGGTGACGTAGGGCGCGAAGAGACGCTCTACACGCTGCTGCTGGATGATCTGCCATAGCAGCGCCGGGTCGCGGCGCATCTCTTCAGAGATCAGCACAAGAGTGCCGCCGGAGCACCACGTAGAAAAGATTTCCTGGAATGAGACGTCGAAACTCGGGGAGGCGTATTGCAGAACGACCGCCCCGTGGGCAAATGTTGGCTCGCGCAACTGCCAGCTTATCAAATTGACGAGCGCCCGGTGAGTCATTGCGATTCCCTTGGGCGCGCCTGTCGAGCCCGACGTGTAGATGACATAAGCCAGATGGTCGGGCTTGGTCTGGCGCAGGGGATTGCCGATCGGAACCGATGTGGGGCCGTCAGGGTCGGCATCGATGCTGACGACCTTTGGACCTTCGGCGGTCCATGCGTTTGCCACCGGGGGATGCGTCACGACAAAATCGGCCGCGCGCGCCATGAGCTCGATACGGGCGGCGGGGTAGGCTGGATCGAGCGGGACATAAGCAGCGCCGGATTTGAGAATCCCCAGCAGCGCAATCACAAGTTCGATCGAGCGCTCCATATAAATGCCGATGAGAGAATCGGGCCCTGCGCCAAGCGCCTGAAATTGCGAGGCGAGGCGGTTCGCCCGATCGTTGAGTTCGCAATAGGTCAAATGTGTGGCGCCGAAGGCCACCGCGGTGGCATCCGGCGTTTCTCGCACCTGTTCCTCGAACAGATCCGGGATGCACAGGCCGTCGGAGTAGTCACATGCGGTGTTGTTCCAGCCATCAACGATCGCCTGCCGCTCCTCTTCAGATTGGACAGCCAGCAGACTCACGCGGCGATCCGGAGCGTCCACGGCACTCTGGAGGAGCGTCTCGAAGTGTCGCGCCATGCGCCGCGCCGTCTCTGGTTCAAAGAGATCGGACGAATAGTCGAGCACGCCGTAAAAACCGTGAGCGTGTTCGCTTAAGTGAATGGCCAGATCAAAGATCGATACGCCCCGGTTGATGCGCAGCGTGGCCAATTGGGCTGGGGTGGGGAGATCTTCCGCGCGAGGGGGGCTGTAGAACTGAAACATCACCTGGAAGAACGGGTTGCGGCTTAAGTCCCGGGTGGGCTGAAGTTCTTCAACCAGCTTTTCGAAAGGGACATCTTGATGGGCGAAAGCGGCTAAAGTGACATCCCGCACGCGCCGCAGTACTTCGCGAAAGGTCGGATCTCCGGCCAAATCGGCGCGAATGACCAAAGTGTTCACAAAAAAGCCCACCAGATTTTCGATCTCCAGGCGATTGCGACCGGAGATCGGTGTCCCGATAAGTATGTCATCCTGGCCGCTGTAGCGATAGAGCAGGCTGACAAACACGGCCAGCAGCGCCATAAAAGGTGTAGCGCCTTCACTGCGGCACAGACTGTGGACTTCAAGCGTGAGTGACTTGGAAATCTCGATCGGCACGTGCGCTCCCCGATAGCTGGCAAGCGCCGGACGGGGGTGGTCGGTAGGAAGCTGCAAGGCATTGATATCCGCCAACTGCTGTTTCCAGTAAGCGATCTGTGCTTTCTGATCGGTCCCAAGAAACCAGTCTTGCTGCCAGGCGGCAAAATCTCGGTATTGAATGGGCAACTCCGGCAAACTGGCGGGCGCTGAGCGCACGTGAGCTTCGTAGAGCACCGCCAGCTCATGCGAGAGCAAATTGATCGACCAGCCGTCGCACACGATATGGTGCAGAGCGAGCAGAAGCACGTAGGCGTGATCCCCTGTGCGCACCAGGCACGCCCGGATCAATGGGCCATGCTCTAAATCAAAGGGAGCCTGGGCGTTCTCGGTCGTGAGGCGCTGTGTCTCCTTTTCGCGCTCATCGGGCGCTAAATGTCGCAGATCGATCTGCGGGAACTCAGGATCGGCGTCCGGAGCGATCACCTGGACGGGCTCGCCATCCAGCACCGTGAAGGTTGTCCGCAGTGTTTCGTGCCGCTGCACGAGTTCGCGCAAACTGGTAGCGAGTGCCGTCACGTTGATCCACAGGTCGAGCGGAATGGCGGCAGCGACATTGTAGAATGGGTTGCCGGGCGCCAGCTGGTTCAGGAACCACAAGCGGCGCTGAGCGAACGAGAGCGCATAATGCGCCCGCTCGGGCTGTCGAGGAATCTGCTGTTGGCGCGCGGATGCGACTCCCTGCTCATGCAGAAGTTTTTCCAGTAGTGCGCGCTTTTTTGCGCCGAAGTTGGGGCGATCCATGGTCGCCGCCTACTCGTGGAAGTCGCTGTCGGCGAGCATCGCGTCGACCTCGTCTTCGGACATCTGGTCCACCGCAAGAAAGAGTTCGGCCACCTGTTCGATGCGGCTCGCATCGTCCGGGTCGTGCAGCAGCGAAGCGGCGAAGTCCGCAATAGTCGGAGCTTCGAAGATGCGTTGTAGGGGAACCTCCACGCCAAGTAGATTGCGAACACGCGATATGAGCTGCGTCGCCAACAGGGAGTGTCCGCCCAACTCGTTGAAGAAGTTATGGAGAATGCCCACCTGATCGAGTTGAAGCACATCCGCCCACAGGCGAGCGAGCAGCTTTTCAAGTGGCGTGCGGGGCCCAAGATAGGTTTCGGTGAGCTCCAGGCTGCCACGTTCGGGCGCCGGTAAGCTGCGCCGGTCTAGTTTGCCGTTAGGCGTCAGCGGTAAGGTTTCCAGCATCATCATATATGACGGGATCATGTAATCGGGCAAGTGGGCGCGTAAGTACTGACGCAGTTCGTCCACCGTCGCGGGCGTTGCTGTTGGCAGAATATAAGCCACCAGCCGCTGCTCGCCTGACGTATCCTTTTTCACCGCGACGACTGCTTGCCGGACGGCGCTGTGCTGGCGCAGCGTCTCTTCGATCTCGCCCAATTCGATACGGAAGCCGCGCAGCTTCACCTGAAGGTCCACGCGCTCAAGAAACTGGAGCGCGCCATTGGGCAAGGTACGCACGCGATCGCCAGTGGCGTACATGCGCCCGCCTGGGGTAGGGCTGTAGGGATCGGGCAGGAAGCGTTCGGCGGTAAGGTCCGGCTGATCGAGGTAACCACGTGCCAGCCCCGTGCCCGCGATATACAACTGGCCCGGCACTCCGATCGGGGACGGGTGGAGATAGGCATCGAGCACGTAAGCGCGCGCGTTGTCGATCGGGCGACCGATTGGCACAGTGGGGCCGTCATCTCCTGGCTCAGGACTCCAACATGTCGAGTCAATGGTGGCTTCCGTGGGACCATACAGATTGTGCAGCGCGGCGGGCAGAACCGAAAAGAAACGTGCCTGCAGATCGGCGGGCAGCGCTTCACCGCCGCAGAAGACGTGCCTCAGGCTGGTGCACTGTTCGATCTCTGGCTCGTCCAGCAGCGGACGCAGCAAAGAGGGGACGATTTGCATGATCGTGATATGCTGGTCGAGAATCAGTTTCTTCAACGCATTTGGATCGCCCTGAACACCAGGCGGAGCCAGCACCAAACGGGCCCCAGCCATGATCGGGGCGAAGAATTCCCACACGGAAGCATCGAACGATGTGGACGTACGCTGTAAGACACGATCCTCGGGAGTCAGCGGAAAGACCCGATTTATCCAATGCATGTGATTACAAATGGCGCGGTGGGAAATCATCACGCCCTTGGGACGGCCGGTCGAGCCGGATGTATACAGAACATACGCGAGATTGTCAGGTGTGCCCTGGCACCCGAGGTTCTGTTTGCCCTCTCTAAGTAAAGTACGCTGAATGCGGTCGAGAGACACCTTCGGGGCTTCGTGCTCGGGCAGTGCGGGCAGCAGCGACGACTGAGTCAAAATGACCACAACGCGCGCGAGCATGGTATCCAGACGCGCTTTGGGGTAGGCGGGATCGAGTGGGACATACGCCCCGCCTGCCTTGAGCGTCGCAAACAGCGCCACAACCAATTCCAGCGAGCGCTCCAAACAAATGCCCACCAGTGTATCGGGGCCGACTCCTCGTTTGCGCAAATAGCGGGCAAGCCGGTTGGCGCGTTCGTTCAATTCGCGATAGGTGAGGTGGGCATCCCCGATGGAAACTGCCGTGGCTTCTGGCATGGCGGCGGTCTGCGTCTCAAGGAACTCGTGCAGGAGTGAATCGGTTGGATACGCCGTGCTTGTGCAGTTCCATTCCTCAAGCACCTGATGTCGTTCGGTGTCGGACAGGCAGGTGAGCTCTGACGACCGCCGTTCGGGGTGGGCGATAATCTCACTCAGAAGGACTTGAAAGTGCTGCGCCATGCGACGAACGGTCGCCTGTTCAAATAGATCGGTGCTGTATTCGAAATGGCCGAGCAGTCCGTCCGGTCCTTCTAACACATCCAGCGCAAGGTCAAACATGGCGGTGCCCCTCTGAACTTCCACGGGGGGCCGGGCCACGGCATGCGAGGTATGGTTACCTGATTTCGGTTTTTGTTTTGGATTCTCCAGAGTAGGTGCATTTATCAATTGAAATGTGACCTGGAACAGCGGATTACGGCTCAGGTCGCGCGTGGGCTGAAGTTCCTCTACCAGCTTTTCGAAAGGAAGATCCTGATGCGCGAACGCGTTCAACGTCACCTGGCGCACACGCCCCAGCACTTCCAGAAAAGTGGGATCACCCGAAAGATCGGTACGCAGCACCAGCGAGTTGATGAAGAAACCGATCAAAGCTTCCACGTCGCGATGATTGCGCCCGGCGACTGGCAGCCCAATGATGATATCGTCCTGGCCTGTGTAGTGGTGCAGAAGGAGCGTAAACGCGGCCAGCAGCGTCATGAACAAGGTGGCATCTTGCTGTCGACTCAGCGCTTTGACGCGCTGGGTAAGCTCGTACGAAATCGACAACCCCTCGTTGGCCCCGCGAAAGGTTTGTGCCATCGGCCGCGGTCGGTCGGTGGGCAGGTTCAGGACCGGAGCCCCGTCTAGCTGCTGCTTCCAATAGGCAAGTTGTTCGTCCAGCGTGTCACCCTGGAGGTATTTGCGCTGCCACATGGCGAAGTCCGCATATTGGAGCGGCAGCGCTGGCAGGCGCGACGCACGACCAGCCGTGAAGTCGGTATATAGGGCACTCAATTCCTGGAAAAGCAGCCCCAGGGACCAGCCATCTGAGATGATGTGGTGCATCGTCAGCAGGAACACCCATTCCCTGTCGCTCAGACGCAGCAGCCGCGAGCGCATCAAGGGGCCCTTGGCGAGGTCAAATGGACGGGTGGCTTCGTCAGATGCACGGCGTTGAACCTCGATCGAACGCTCGGACGGGGGTATGCCTTGCAGGTCTTCCACTTCAATTTTCATGACCCGCTCAGGCGTCACGGTCTGGAATGGCTCCCCGTCGACCGCGGTGAAGGTTGTGCGCAGGATCTCGTGCCGCCGCACAATCTCATTCAGGCAGCGCTCAAAGATGGAGACGTCGAGGCGAAAGTCCAGGCGGATCGCCGCCCCGACGTTGTAGAACGGGTTGCCCGGCATGAGCTGGTCGAGAAACCACAGACGCTGCTGTGCAAATGACGCTGGAAAGAAAAAGATCTCTTCAGACATCCTGTCTCCGACTCTGCCACGTGGTCGACAAGAATTGCGCGATTCTGGCGGTCAATTCCACTTTGGGAACTTCACTCCACGCCAATTGGGTGTTTGTGGCGAGACACTTGTGTGAGAGGACAGCAGGAGTATGAATCCGAAGTCGGGTAGGGCGTTGGACTCCCTGCACCGCGCGTTCGCGGCATCGCGATCTCGGGCGAAGTGGGCCGAGGCTGCGCTTCAATCCGCATGGCTGGCTGATGTGTCTGGGTAGCGGTGAAGGCAGACATCGAATCGCGCGTAGGGAAGGGAGTGTTCGAACGCCATGCCAATAGGGGAAGGAACTCTCTGGAGTTCCTTCTTAGGTTCAGAACGTCTATCTGTGCCGGGTTCGGGTCGTCATTGAACTGAATGGCCATGATCTCCACGCTCATACCAGGTCGATGGCTCCGCCTATGATTGCCTCCCAAGCTGAGCGCAACTGGCGCAGCGCTTTTGTGTTTGCGTCGAGGATGATCCTCTGACTCAGGGTGGTGATCTCGTTCAGACGGTTTTGAAAGCTTTGCAGTGCAGCCTGGTAGCGTTCCTGTATCTTGATGTCGTCCATAGAAGTCTGAAGCTGTTCCATATACGTCTGGTAGGCATCGACTGCCGCCTGCTGAGTGGCTGTCTGAGATTCCTGGAGAATCTGGTAGAAATTCGCCTGCGCGTCAGCGGCACCTTGGAGCAGTTCCATCTGATCCGCCGTATTCGAGTTAGCGTCCAGGTAGGCTTTCTGCGCGCTCTCGCCCAGACGTTGTATTTCTGCCTGATCTTGTCCGCTTTCTACTGCTGAAGCGTAGTCCTGATAGGCTTGAACCGCGTTTTCTTGGGCCGCGTTCCGGCTGTCGGCTACCAGTTGTACGGCGTCCATATAAGCGTGGTAGGCATCCAGGATCTTGTCGGACATTTCTTGTCTGCCGGTACCGGCTTGCAGGGCACCCGCGTAGCTCTGATACACCTCAGTGCCACGGTTGACCACTTCCTGTCGGATCTCCTTAAGGGCGGACAACAATTCATTGTAGGCGTCGGCATAGCGCTGTTGCTGTGCTATTCTGCCTTGCTCCACGATCTTGAGACAGCGCATATATTCGCTACTATAGGCTTGTTGAAGTTGGTCGAGGTCGGCGGACGTCTGGGGATCTTGGGGCTGCACGTTGGCAGCGCCTTCATTAGCGCCCGCATCCTCGCTCTTTTTGCGTGTGGGCATAAACGCATCTCCTCGTTTTAAAGGCCGTGTACTGTTGGCGCGAACTGGACGAGTCTTTCGATGGTTTCAAAAGCGATCAGCGATGTTCACGGCCCTCTCCACCTGTGGGGAGGTCTGACATAACTGGGCGGTGCAGTGCATGGTTCCTAACTTCACATTTGTCTGAAGCAGACGACGACTTAGGAAAAAATCACATAAGTTAGATATTATGCGAGATTAAAGGAATTGACAAGCAGTAAAATAAAGTCGATGAACTCGCCGCACGCCGGTCCGCAGGCTACGATCCTCCATCGATACGGGAGCAAGTCAGCAAATTCCAGCGAACCTGCACGGCCTGGCAACGTGGGCAGTCTGGACCTAATTCAGACCGTCGACATTGTAAAACGCTACGCCGTCACACGGAGCTTCCGTGGCGACCGCCAGCGCATAATCCGGCCAGCCGGTCACCACGATGAGCCTGAGGTCGCGACGCGTTCCATCCGTCAATCTCATTGGAATGGTGGCCTGGGACGCGAGAAGCGCCTCAGTGACGTCAAAGGATTGCAGCGACATCCCCAGTCCTACTCCGAGGGCCTTGAGGCAGGCTTCCTTGCAGGTCCAACACGCGAAAAAAGCCCGCAGTTGTTCGGCTTCAAGTTGAGAGGCGATGAATTCCTGCTCCCTGTCGGTGAAGGCTTGAGCTATGCGCAGGAAACGAACTATGGGTCGCACGCGCTCAACATCGACGCCAATCTTATGGCGCGCCAGCGCGAAAACCGCCAACTCGTCGGAATGCGAGAGGTTGAACGCAAAATCACCCTGAGCGAGAACCGGTTTGCCGTGTTCCTGGGTGAGAAGACTCACGTCACCGGGCGCAATATTCAGATACTGCCCCAAAAGCACGCGAAGCACCCCGCGCCGGACCAGGAACCGGCGGCGATCCCGCTCGAATCGATAGCGCTTCATCCGGTCACATTCCTCGGCCGAGAGCAGGCTCCTGAGCTGGGCGACTTGGTCGGCCGGCAGATCCAATGACGCCGACCAGAGATGCACGCCATTTCCGATGTCGGGCACATTCACCATATACCCCTTTGACCATGCGTTTCTCGGTCTGTATCGTCTCGACGTGGTTTACATCCAGGTGAAAAAACACCTTTACCGTAAATTGACCCACGACTGCGCGAGATCACAGACCCTATGCCATCATTGGGAATTCTCACGCAGATATGTTTGTTGCTTGCGCCAAACGATTTGCCACAATGTGGCTAGCTCTTCATCAGACAGCCGGAGATCAAAGCGCTCGCGGATGACACGCTTATAGGTCGCTTCATCCTGGATCGTCTGCTCACGT
Source organism: uncultured Chloroflexia bacterium (assembly GCA_963826505.1). Classification (GTDB taxonomy): domain Bacteria; phylum Chloroflexota; class Anaerolineae; order Aggregatilineales; family Aggregatilineaceae; genus CAWGXG01. Next base: position 403,171 of record CAWGXG010000005.1, on the reverse strand, counting down.
ACGCCGGTGGCTGTAACGGTGCGCAGGACGGCGCCGCGCAGCGTGATCATCCCGGATGGCGTGAAGCGGTGGCACACGACGACGCGCACGAACCCAAAATCAGGGTCGGTCTGGAGTTCACGGCATTTGTCTGCAAAATCGTGAATCGCCTGCGGCTGGAGGGTGAAATCATAACCGGAACCGCCATACTGATGATTCGTGAAAAACCAGTGGGCGTCATTCTGTGAAAGTCCATAGGTCAAAAAGCCCTGCCGGTAGTGGCCCGCTTTAAGCGGCAGGGGAGACAGAAATCCGTTCCCGAAGCCAACGTCGACCAGATAGGGTTGTTCAAGCTGAACCAGCAAGATCAAGTGGTTGCTCTGCGCTTTGTCGCCCAGTTGTGCTCGATTAACGGCACTGGATAGTAGCGTCACCGGAAAACCCAATTCACTCAAGGCCCAGGCGAACAAGCCATTCATTTCATAGCACCAGCCGCCTCTGTGCTGGGTGACGATTTTGTCGAATATGTGGGAGACATCCAGCGTCAAGGCGCGCCCCAGGTGAATGTCCAGGTTTTCGTAGGAAATTGCTCTCAAGTGGGCCCGTTGCAGATCAAAGAGCGCCTGCTCAGTAGGTCGGGGCAACCCGTCAAAGTGGATGCGATCCAGATAGGCACTGATATCCAACAGGTTTTTTCCTTCTGTCATTTACGTCCGCGTTTCAGGCATCATGCCCGCGTCGAAGGAGGGCAGTTCAAGTGCCTGCCCATCAACAATGAATAGCATCCGACCTGGACGGACACGACTTGACGCCCCTTTGGGAGTGCTCCTGCCGTTTGTCAGGCTCTTGCTGCGTAGAATATATACAACTGATTTCTTGGGGGCCAAGTTGAGCGCGAAAAGGATCTCAGGTTTTCGCTCGATGTGATACCCGGCGGTCTAATCAAAGTATCGAACAACATATCCCAGCCTCGCCACCAACCCCCAATGCCAGATTTCGATTATGTTGTCGTGACGTCTCCGGTGGTATCATTCACGGTCACCACGGTGGTTCTGCCGCGGTGACGGCAGCCGAGAAACCGGGTACCGCTGCACCATAATCGCGTTGCCCCTCTCAACGAAATCATTTTATCCGCCTGAACCCATGAGATGAATGTCCCTATGCCTGATAAGTCGTCACTGCAACCGTCACGAATTAGCGTGCTGTTGATGTTTTTTCTGAACGGATCGCTGATGGCGAACTGGGTCTCGCGCATCCCGGCCATCAAAGATCGCCTTGACCTGAGCGCCGGGGCATTAGGCATTGTGCTGCTGGGGATCGCGGTCGGGACGCTGGCCGCCCTGTCGCTGGCCGGGGGCTTGATCGCGCGCTTTGGCAGCCGGAAAGTCACCATCGCCGGGGCCGCCACCCTTTGCCTGACTCTACCGCCGCTGGCTGTCATGCCGGACGCCGTCGCGCTGACTTTCAACCTCTTTCTGTTTGGGGCGACCATGAGCGTGATGGACGTCGCGATGAACACGCAGGGGATCGAGGTCGAGCGCCGCTATGCTAAGCCGCTGATGTCTTCATTCCATGCTGCGTTCAGCATCGGTGGGTTTGTTGGGGCGGCAGTGGGAGCGGGGATGGCGGCTTTGGACGTGACGCCGCTGCTGCACTTCACGATCATCGCTGTGGCTTTCCTGGCGCTGATCCGCCCGGCGACCGCGCACCTGATTACCGACGATGTGCGGTCATTCGCCGAAAAGAGGCCCTCGGTGTTCCAGCTTCCGCCGCGTGCCCTGTGGCCGCTGGGAGCAGTCGCCTTCTGCTCGACGATGGGCGAAGGCTCGATGGGCGACTGGTCGGCGGTTTACCTCAAGGAGGTTGTGAGCACCAGCGCGAGCGTCGCGGCCTTCGGCTATGCCGCCTTTTCGCTGACGATGACTGTTGGGCGTTTGCTAGGCGACCGCCTCGCTACCCGTTTTGGTCCCGCGGCGCTGGTGCGGGTGGGTGGGATGTTCGCCGCGCTGGGATTGCTGGTGGCCATTGTGTTACCTAATACCTGGATCGTCTTGCTGGGCTTCGCCGCCGTTGGCGCAGGATTGTCGATCATTGTTCCGCTGGTCTTCAGCGCAGCAGGCAATGTGCCGGGATTGCCGAGCGGCGCAGGTATCGCGGGCGTGGCGACGATCGGCTACGCTGGATTCCTGGCGGGACCGCCCACCATTGGCCTGATCGCCGACGCGTTCTCATTGCGGGCGTCTATGCTGCTGGTCGCACTCCTGGCCAGCTTCCTGGTCGTCGGATCGCGCGCGCTGCGCCGCCCGCAGCTTGAGGCTGTGGCCCAACCCGTGGCTGGGGACTGATCGCTATCGCGCGCCATGCTCGAATGTGTGGGCAGACCGGCGGATTCAGTTGGCAGGGGAAAGTTTTGGTTTTTATAATTAGTCTATGTCTATGCAAATTCTAGCTACCAAACTATACATCCCGCCACCGCGACCTGATGTAGTTGTGCGTTCGCGCCTTGTCGAACGGCTCAACGAGGACTTGTGCCACAGTGTTGGCTTTGGGCGCAGGGTGACCCTCATTTGCGCACCGGCTGGCTTTGGAAAAACGACGCTGATCAGCGAGTGGATCGCCGGCTGCGAGCGGCCGGTTGCCTGGCTGTCGTTGGATGAAGAAGACAGCGATCCCACTCGCTTCTTGACATATCTAGTTGCAGCTTTGCAGACGGTTATAGCGCGCGTTGGCGAAGAGGTGTTGGGTGCACTTCATTCCCCGCAGCCACCGCCCCCCGAAACGATTCTTACCACTCTGCTCAATGACCTCAGCACCATACCCGATAATCTAGCGCTGGTCCTGGATGACTATCACGTGATTGACTCCCCACAGATTGATGGTGCGCTCACATTTCTAATCGAGCATTTGCCGCCCCAAATGCACCTGGTCGTCGCCACGCGTGAGGATCCTCCACTGCCGCTAAGCCGGATGCGCGCGCGCGGCCAACTAACCGAACTGCGCGCGGCCGATCTGCGCTTTTCAAACGATGAAACGGCTGAATTTCTCACCAGGGTGATGGGTCTGAATCTCTCGACGGAGGACGTTTCGACGCTGGAAACGCGCACCGAAGGTTGGATCGCTGGGCTGCAGTTGGCGGCGCTATCCATGCAAGGGCGTCAGGACACCGCCAATTTCATCCATTCCTTCACTGGCAGCCACCGTTTTGTGATGGACTACCTGGTTGAAGAGGTGCTACACCAGCAGCCCGCATCTATTCAGACCTTCTTGCTGCGCACGTCGATCCTTGAGCGTTTGTGTGGCCCGCTGTGTGACGCGGTCTTGCATGAAGAGTCCGATTCAGGGCAGGCAACCCTGGAATATCTGGAACGCGCGAACCTTTTTCTCGTGCCACTGGACAACGAACGGCGTTGGTACCGCTATCACCATCTCTTCGCGGAATTGCTGGGCCAACAGTCGCGCCAAAGTGCCGGCTCATCAATGGATGAGAGGATAGACGCTGCGGAATTGCATCTGCGCGCCAGTGTATGGTACGAGGAAAACGGGTTTGAGCTTGAAGCGTTTCACCACGCGGCGACTGCGCATAATGTTGAACGTGCTGAGCGGCTGATCGAAGGCAGCGATGTGCCACTATACTTTCGTGGTGCGGCGCGCCCGGTGCTGAACTGGCTGGCGTCGCTGCCGGTCGAGATTCTGGATGGCAGGCCCTCGTTATGGGTGATGTATGCCTGGACATTGATGGCGACATTCCAGAACGCGCAAGTCGAACCAAAACTCCAGGCGGCTGAAACGGCGCTGCGCGATCTTCAGGTGGACGAATACACACGCGATCTCGCCGGGCGTGTGGCTGCGATTCGCGCCATGCTGGCCGCCAACCATTACCAGACTGATATCATCATTGCCCAATCACAGCGCGCGCTGGAACTGCTGCATCCGGATAACTTGTATGTCCGTACGGTCGTCATGCGGACGCTGGCGATTGCTTACCAGTTCCAGGGCGAGCGCGCTGCCGCCAGAGAAACGTATGCGGAAGCCATCAGCATGAGTGAGGCATCGGGCAATCTCTACGTCAATATTCTGGCGACTACCGGGTTGGGCATCATTCAGGCTTCTGATAATCAACTCCATCAGGCGGAGGAGACTTACCATCGCGTGCTGGAACTGGTCGGCGATCCGACACAGCCGATGGCGTGTTCCGCGTATTTGGGTCTGGCACACATCAGATATGAATGGGACGATTTGGAGCGCGCACAGCAGTATGGACGACAGGCCGTGCAGTTGGCGCGACAGATCGATGTCATCGACAGCGCTGCGGCGGGCGAGATTTTCCTGGCGCGGCTGAAGTTAGCCCAAGGCGCTGCGGCGCAAGCGGCGTCTATGTTATCGGATCTTGAGCGGTTCGTGCGTCGGCACAATTTTATCAGGCAGATCCCGGCGGTGGCTGCCGCTCAGGTGCTGGTCATGCTGCATCAAGGCGATGTGATGGTGGCAGCGCATCTCGCTGGCGCGCACAAGATTCCCCTCAGTCAGGCGCGGGTGTACCTGGCCCAAGGCGATCCCGCACAAGCCCTATCTGTGCTGCGGCCCTATCGCCAACAGATGGAAGCTAACGCGTGGCAGGATCAACTGCTCAAGGGAATGGTGCTGCAAGCATTGGCCCACCATGCGCTTGGTGAAGAGGACGTGGCCCTGCACGTGCTGGGTGATGCGTTGGGGCTGGCGGTTCCAGGCGGTTTCATTCGCACCTTTGTCGATGAAGGGCGGCCAATGGCCCGCCTTTTATCTGGGGCCGCCGCTCACGGATTGATGCCAGGTTATGTCCAACAACTGCTGGCTGCGTGTGAGGCTGACATACAGACAGGCGGGTGTGAGGTCATATCCTCGGATCAGCCCCTGGTAGAATCGTTGAGCCAACGCGAATTGGAGGTCCTGAGCCTCATCGCCGATGGTCTTTCGAATCGTGAAATTGGCGAGCGGCTGTTCCTGGCCCTGGATACCGTCAAAGGGCACAACCGCAGAATCTACGATAAGCTGGACGTTCAACGGCGCACGGAAGCGGTCGCTCGCGCCCGCGAACTCGGCTTGTTATAGCGCCCGCCAATCATGGCGGTTTTTCCATCTGCTGGCTCTAACCAGGGCTCAAAAGGGAAAGTGATAATGGCATACACTGATCTGAAGGCCACATTACTGGCTTTCATTAACACGGTTTGGAATGCGGGGGATTTCAGCCATCTGAACGATTTTGTGTGCGAGCATTATACGATCAAACACGATCCGGGCGACGCCTGGGACGGACAGACGATCGATCGGGAGACTTTTGTCGAGCGAGTTATGTATTCGCGCAATGCGTTTCCCGATTTGACGTTTGATATCCAGGAAATGGTGGCTGAGACACATCGAGTCGTCGCTTTCTGGATGATGTCCGGCACTCACGAAGGCGATTTAGCGACTCTGCCCGCGACAGGCAAAACATTCAAGGTGTCCGGCATCACCATCTATGATTTCGACGCGGATGGGAAAGTTTGTGGTCATACCCAGGCGTATGACCGCCTCGGTTTCGTGCAGCAGATGGGGCTAATGCGCGGCTAAACTCTAGGGCCGTTCAACACACCGAATGAGCTTTCTGCCAATTCATCCGATCCGCCCGAATTCAATGAATGGTGTAAGTTTCAAAGGGCAGCCAATCCTGACTCCTCCGGGTCGGATGTTGGCTGTTCTTCGTTTCTTGCGACGCGGTAACGACAAAACCACACCACCAACCAACACCAAAGTGTCTATACGCTAACACCGTCTGGCCGATATGCTACTCCCATAATGAGTCAGGTGAAGGGAGTAGAAAATGTCACATCGCAACCGCTTTGCTTTTGCAGTAACCCTGCTGCTGGTTCTCTCGGCACTGCCCTTTGGAGTCATGGCGCAAGAAGGCGACGGCGTCGGGCGCACCGGTTTTCGCCCTGACGCCCCGTTGTATGGGGTGCGCGGCCCGTACCCGGTTGGAACTCAGGCCCTGGTGATCGACGGCGAGGCGCCGCTAGACGTTACGTTGTGGTTCCCCGCGTCGCAAGACTCAGGGGCTGAAGAAGCCATCACCTATCCCTACGAGACCAATCCGGATATGTCCCAGGGTATGGCTCCCACGGTTACCGGGCGTGCCGTGCGCAACGCTGCCTTTGATCTCTCCGGCGGCCCGTACCCGCTGGTGATCCTGTCGCACGGTTTCTCGTTAGGGCGCGCGGGCTATGCCTGGTTGGCGGAACACCTGGCGTCGCATGGCTTTGTCGTGATCGCCCCGCAGCACTACGAACAGGTCGATGAGACCCTGGGAGACTTTTGGCGTGGGGCAATCACCCGCCCGCAGGAAATCGTGACGGTGCTGGACTACGTCGACGGGCAGGTGGCATTGGGTGGTGCCTTGGAAGACCTGATTGACACTGAACGTATAGCCGTGGTCGGACATTCGTATGGCGGCTACACTTCGCTGGCGATGGCGGGCGCGCGCTTCGACATGGATGCGATGCAAGCGCTCTGCGAGACCGCACGCGAAGCGGGCGATCCGAACGCCTGGTTGTGCGATCTGGTCGTGCCACACATTGCCGATATGGCCGCATTGGCTGGTCTCGATTCCGTTCCGGACGGTTTGTGGCCGGGGTGGGGCGATTCCCGTGTGGATGCCATCGTCTCGATGGCCGGTGATGCTTATTTCTTCGGCAACGCTGGCCTGGCGGAAATCACTGTGCCGGTGATGGCACTCGGTGGGACGAGCGACACCGGCACGCCCTATATGTGGGGCACGTCTCCGACCTACGACTATGTGTCCAGTCCGACCAAGGCGCGCGTCACGTTTGTAAACGCGGAACACATGATTTTCGGTGCGACGTGCGAAGCGCTGCCCTGGTTTCTGGAGATTGGGTTCTATGCCTATTGCTCCGATCCCGTGTGGGATGTCAACCGCGCTCATGATCTCGTCAATCACTTCACGACGGCGTTCCTGCTGTCAGAACTGACCCAAGACGCAGAGGCCGCTGCCGCGCTGGCGCCCGATGGCGTCCAATTTCCCGGGGTCACGTACGAAGCTCAAGGATTCTAGGGCGTGTGATGAGCCGGGCCCGACGATTCCGAAGTGGCCCGGCTCATGACAGGGTTCGACCATGTCAAACCAACGCGACCTGAACACGGACCCGGGTGAATCCATGCGTTACCTGATCAGGATCGAAGGCCAGCTAAATCCCCAATGGGCAGACTGGTTTGGGGATGTGACCATCACTTGGGACGACAATGGCGAGACGCTCATAACCTGTCCAGACCTGGATCAGGCCGCCTTACATGGATTGCTGCGCAAAGTGCGCGATCTGGGAATACCGTTGATCTCCGTCACGCGCGTCGCTCCGGATCAGGACGACGCACCACCAGAAGCCAACCCGTAAGTTATCGTTCGATGCAACGAGGCCATAAACACCGAGAATGGAGAGCCAACATGAACACCACAACTAACCTCCTGGGGAAAAGCGACACAACCACCCACAACGTCAATCTATCACTGCGCAATATAGCGCGCATGGCCGGACTGCTGTATGTGGTCATCATAGTGGCCGGTATCTTTGCCGAATTCGTCGTTCGGTCAGGCTTGATCGTGTCTGGCGATGCTGCGGCCACAGCCGAGAACATCATGGCCTCGCCGGGGTTGTTCCGCCTGGGTATTGTCGGCGATCTCATCATGATCACGGCTGATGTGGCGATTGCCTTACTGTTCTACGCGCTGTTGAAACCTGTCAGCAACGTGCTGGCGTTGATGGCGGCGTTTTTCCGGCTGGCACAGGCCGCAACGCTGGGCGTCAATCTGCTAAACCTGTTCTTCGCCCTGCAACTACTAGGGGGTTCCGACTACCTGGGCGTATTGGGCACCGATCAATCGAACGCCCTGGCGCTGATGTTCCTGGATGCGCACGCGACCGGTTACCGTCTGGCATTGGTCTTCTTCGGCTTCAGCATCCTGATCCTGGGCTACCTGTTGATCAAGTCGAGCTACTTCCCGCGCATCCTGGGTTTCGGACTGATTGTGGCGTCTGTCGGTTATCTCACCGACAGCTTTGCGAATTTCCTGCTGTCCAACTATGCCGACTATGAAACCGTGTTCAGCACGGTGGTCTTTGCACCAGCATTCATTGCGGAATTGGCGCTGTGCGTGTGGCTGTTGTGGAAAGGTGTCAAAGCGCAGCCCCAGCCCTCTCACCCGCTGACCTCTACCACTCGAACCGAACGGATTGGGGCTTAGATCGCGCATCATTCTCTGGCAGAATTGTTCTCCGAGACTACGGGCGCATGCACAACCGGCCGTGTCTCGGAGAAATCAAGAAAGGAAGACGGTCACAATGAAAGCCATCGTCATCACGAAATACGGATCAGCCGACGGACTTCAGCTCCAAGAGATCGAAAAACCGGTCCCAGGGGCGCACGACGTCCTGGTTAAGGTCCACGCAGGGACGGTCACGCGCGGGGACGTGATGCTGCGCAAACTCAAGTTCCCGATGAGCCTTGCCCTGCGAGTGTTTGGCGTTCGGCAAAAGAGGACGCCGGGCCATGAGTTCGCCGGAGAAATTGAATCCGTAGGTCAAGCGGTCAGCCGGTTCAAGCCGGGCGATCAGGTTTTCGGGACGACCACCGGGTTGACCGTGGGCGCGAATGCCGAATATGTCCGTCTGCCGGAGGCATGGGCGCAAGGGGTATTGGCCATCAAGCCCGCCAACAAATCCTACGACGAAGCCGCGGCGGTTCCGGTCGGGGGTATGACGGCCCTGTATTTGCTGAAAAAGGGAAAAATCCAGTCCGGACATAAAGTGCTGATCCATGGCGCGTCGGGGAGTGTCGGGTCGTTTGCGGTACAGCTGGCGAAGCACTTCGGCGCCGACGTGACCGGGGTATCCGGCACTGCGAATGTTGAGCTGGTGAAAGCGTTGGGCGCCGACACCGTCATCGATTACACCCAACAGGATTTCGCCACAACCGGTCAGACCTACGACCTGATTTTCGATGCCGTGGGCAAAACCTCGTTGGCGCACAGCAAAAGCGCGTTGGGCACAAATGGCGTCTTTGTTAGCGTGAAATCTGTGACACGAGAACAGACCGACAGTCTCCTGTTCCTCAAAGAACTGATGGAGGCTGGGGAGCTCTGCCCCATGATAGATCGACGGTATCGGCTGGAACAAACTGCCGAGGCTCACCGGTACGTCGAATCCGGGCGCAAGAAAGGCAATGTCGTCATAGCGATCGCGTAGAATGGTATGGGTCGATGGCAGAGCGCATCTGTTAGGATCACAGTGAGATGAATTTGGCGGGTGCGCTCACTGTTGCATTGGCTATAAGGAGATTGGTTCATGGCCGTGTTTGAACTTCGCGTCGCCCTGACGGCAGAAGATTTCGATCGACTGGTCGCTTTTTACCGGGATGGATTGGGATTGGACCCGGGTGATATGTGGACGGACCACGGACGAGGGCAGATCCTGGATGCCGGTCGGGGCGTGCTGGAAATCCTTGATCAGGAACACGCCGCATCGGTCGATCGGATCGAAGTTGGGCAGCGTGTTACGGGGCATATTCGGTTCGCATTCCAGGTGCCGGACGTTCATGTTGCGCTCGAAAATGCGCTGAAACACGGCGCTGTGCTGGTGCATCAGCCTGTCCTGACGCCCTGGAACGATTTGAATGCCCGCATCGAGTCGCCAGACGGATTGCAGATCACGTTGTTTCAAACCACACCGACGCCGTCTGCTTAGGTGGACAGCGGCGCGAGGCGTTCGGTCAGTGTCACGGCTCAGGTCGTGTAACGGTGGTCAATCTCTATCCCGCGAATTACTGGTGAGTGTCTTCCTTACGCGGCGGATCGCACACCTTGAGGTGTTCCGCTATGTAGAAGGCTGGTACAATCGGCGTCCGATGTATTCGGCGTGTTGACCACAACCTCAGAAGCGCTCACATGGCTGTCGCATCGCAAGTGATGGGATGATGCATCGAAAACCCGAAATCATGAGTCCGGCTGGATATTGGCCGCAGGTACATGCTGCGATTGAAGCAGGGGCAGATGCCGTGTACTTCGGCCTTAACCATTTTTCCGCCCGGGCGAAGGTTGGGTTCGCTTTGGCTGAACTGCCGGAGCTAATGCGCGCGCTACATGCGCGCGGAGTCGCGGGGTATGTGACCTTTAACACGTTGGTTTTTGATCACGAACTGCGCGAAGCCGTCATCGCCCTTGAGCAGATCGCGGCGAACGGGGCCGACGCCATTATTGTGCAGGATGTGGGTATAGCGCAGTTGGCTCACCAGCTTGTGCCGGATATGGCGATATTCGGCAGTACCCAGATGAGTATCACCAGCGCTGACGGCATTGCATTCGCCCAGCGGTTCGGGGTCAGGCGTGTGCTGCTCGCGCGGGAGCTATCGCTAAAAGAGATTCGCGCCATCCGGGCTCAGACGGATTGCGAATTGGAACTGTTCGTCCACGGAGCGCTGTGCGTCTCGTATTCGGGACAGTGTTTTTCGTCCGAAGCCTGGGGTGGGCGCAGCGCAAATCGAGGCAAGTGCGCGCAGGCGTGCCGCTCACCCTATGAACTGCTGGTCGACGATCGGCTTATGCCGTTAGGTGACGCCCGTTATTTGCTATCGCCGGGCGATCTGTGTGCCCTGCATCAAATTCCGGAGATTGTCGAGATTGGGATCTCGTCGCTCAAGATTGAGGGCCGTTACAAAGACGAGAACTATGTCGCTTTGACCACGCACGCCTATCGTCAGGCTGTTGATGCCGCGTGGGAAAGCCGCCCCTATGTGCCATCCCGCGAAGATGAGATCGCGCTGGAACAAGTGTATTCCAGGGGCAGTGGGCCGTATTTCCTGTCAGGGACCGATCATCAAGCCGTTGTCTCCGGGCGGTCACCACGCCACCGGGGCGTACTGTGCGGCAAGGTTTCGCAGGTCCACAAAGATCGGGTGTTTATTACCCCGACCGAGAATGAGGCAGTCGCACCGCTCAAAGCCGGGGACGGTCTTGTCTTTGACGCGGCGGATTGGCGCAGCCCGGAGCTAAATGAAGAGGGCGGGCACCTGTATGCGGTTGAACGGATCGGGGATGAGCTTGAACTCCGTTTTGGCAACCGTGATATTGCCTTTGAACGTATCCGACCGGGAGACTGGGTTTGGCGCACGCACGACATCAACACGACCAAAGCGGCCAAGGTATTTACCCAGGCCAATGCTCCGGTTTATAAGCAGCCGCTGGAGGTGCGGGTCGTCGCCGCCGTCGGGCAACTCTTGAAAATCACCTGGCAGTTGGTCGAACAGCCTGACTTGCGGATCACAACTCAATCAGACGAGGTGCTGGTCCCGTCCCAAAATCGCGGCGTGACGGTGGAGTTTCTGCGGGAACATCTTGGCCGGTTGGGCACCACCGCCTATCGTCTCGGAATACTTCAGGCAGAACTTGTCGGCGACCCCTTTGTGCCCAGTTCTTTGGTGAATCGGTTGCGACAGACAGCCGTTCAACAACTCACCGAACTGCAAACGAAGACGCCAGAGTACGTCATTTGTGATCCGGTTCAGACCCTGGAAAAAGCGCTCTCATTGATCGCGGTCCAGCCAGACGTGGCGCCCGATACCAGATCGAGAGCCGTTCAGATCCATCTCTTGGTCCGTACTCCGTCCCAGCTCGAAGCCGCCCTGGAGTTGAACCCGGCCAGTATCACCCTGGATTACCTCGATCTGTACGGGTTGCGACCCGCCGTGGAACAGATTCGAGTCGCTGGCGTCACCCCGCGCGTTGCGAGCCCGCGCATCCTGAAACCTCAGGAAGGTTCGCTTGTGAATTTTCTGCTGCGCCTGGATTGCCAGTTGGTGGTTCGCTCGAATGGTCTGTTGGAAGCACTCCAAGCCCGCCATCAACATGCCCTGATCGGTGACTTCAGCCTGAACACAGCCAACTTGCTCACGGCTGATGCTTACTTCAACCTGGGTATTGCTCGCATCACTCCCACACACGACCTGAACGCCGACCAGATCTGCCGCTTGGCGCAGGGCGTCGGAGGTTCACGACTTGAGGTCGTTGCGTTCCATCACTTGCCCGTGTTCCACACTGAACATTGTGTGTTCTGCCGGTTCCTATCCCAGGGTACAAGCAAAGTGGACTGCGGCCAACCCTGTGAAGAGCATCGTATCGCCTTGAGAGATCGACGCAACCGAATCCATCCAGTGATGGCCGACGTTGGTTGTCGGAATACGGTTTTTGGGGCGGAAGCCCAGGTAGCAAGCCGACATCTCGACCAGATGATGGACAGCGGAATTGTGCATTATCGTTTGGAGTTCGTCCACGAAACGCAGGCGGCTGTGCGCCAGATCACGGCCGCCTTCCAAAACTATTTTGGAAGGCGGAATCAGCGCTGGCAAATTGGACACGACGCTGCAAGCCGTTGTGCCCCAAGGGACCACCGAGGGATCGCTGTTTGTGCCTGTTGATTACCGGGAGATGCCTAGTTTGTTTTAATGTGCGAAGTGTCGTCTAGGCGCAGATATGGTGTCCTGACGGACCCTTGGCTATCCGTTGCTTTACCGTTCACCAGATGAATCTCTGGCAAGCTCCCCGAGTTATGCTGTGGACCAAACGAACGGAATCCCCTGATCGTGTAATGCATCGTACGACATGTTCTTCGGTTTGTTATCGATAATCCGAATTCAGTCATTTTTCGGACTGCGAAAAGAGCGAAATCCCGAGTAATTCGCCTGGCAAGGTGGGGATCTTCACGAGATAAGTTACAGGGCTAATGCGTGGGGAATGCCGAATTACGCGAACTTCCGCCGGGGACTTTCTCACTTCATCGGGTGAGTTATTGTTAAATATGATATAGATGATAAAAATATTGGTAACATCAATAGAATATGCTAAATTCTGTGTAGAACACTATGTTCAAAACTTCACAAACGTGATGTGATAGCGAAGGAAGGTGTGGACATGATACACAAAGACCGTCCTGTAGTAGCTATCGTTGGGGCAGGTTTTGGCGGCCTTAATGCAGCCAAACAACTGGTCAAAGCGGATGTGCAAGTCCTCGTCATCGACCGCCAGAATTTCCATCTGTTTACCCCGTTGCTCTACCAGGTGGCTACGTCTGGTCTGGAACCGGGTGAGATCGCATATCCTGTGCGCGGAATTTTGCGTGGCAATACCAACGTGCGTTTTCTATTGGGCAGCGTTGAGGCGATCGACCCGTCCAACAAGACGATCACCGTAAAGACAGAACAGGAAACGCGGCGTGAATCGTACGATTACCTGATCATAGCGGCAGGCTCGCGATCCCATTTCTATGGAATGGCACAAGTCGAACAGCATGCCTTTGGGCTGAAAACCCTCGCTGATGGGGTTGTGCTTCGGAATCACTTGCTCAAATCCTTCGAAAGCGCGGCATGGCTGGATGATCCCGCACAGCAGCGCGCCCGGACTACGATTGTGGTGGTGGGGGGCGGACCCACTGGTCTGGAAACCGCCGGTGCACTGCGCGAGCTCATTCGCTATGTACTTCGCAAAGAGTTCAGGAACCAGATTCCGGAAGACATGGGTCGCGTGATTCTGGTTGAACAGCAGGATCATCTGCTGGAGTCCTATCCCACGCGACTTCAGCAAGCAGCGCGGAGACAGCTCGAAGACCTGGGGGTCGAGGTCATTTTGGGCCAAAGTGTTGTCGCAGCCGATGACGACCATGTTCGTCTGAGCGATGGGCAGACCATCGAATCGCATACGCTGGTATGGACCGCAGGGGTCACATCATCCCCCGTGGCCGCGATGTTGGGAGTCCAACTGGGGCGGGCGGGCCGAGTCCCCGTGCGGCCAACGCTGCAAACGATCGACTTTGAAGACGTATACGTCGTCGGTGATATGGCCTATCTGGAAAACGATCGGGGCCAAGCCTATCCGATGTTGATTCCGGTCGCCAAGCAGCAAGGTATGCTGGCTGCAAAGAATATCATCCGACGCTTGAAGCATGAAACGCAAAAACCCTTCACCTATACGGGGTTGAGGGATCGCGGAATCATGGCAACAATCGGTCGCAGCCGCGCCGTTGCGTGGATCTTCTACAAGATTCCGCTAACGGGCTTCATCGCCTGGCTGGCGTGGTTGGGGTTGCATCTGATCACACTAATGGGTTTTCGCAACCGCTTGAACGTATTCGTCAACTGGGTATGGAATTACCTGACCTACGATCGCGCGGTGCGGATCATCCTGGAACACCAACCCCATAGCACACATGTAAGCGACACGGAGCTCCGCTACAAGTACCGCAGAACCGGTCATCGAACGGGAATAAGTTGCGCTGAGGCGCGTGGCTTCCAGCCCGATCCCGGCAAGGCTGGCACGCGAAAGCGGTCCGAACGGCTGCACAGGAGTTGACGCTCGTCCCAGCGAGAACATGACGCTGCGTCACCCGGCGTATCACATCGGAAGGCCGAGGATCAAATGATTCGAGAGGTTGTTCAACCCATGTGCGAATCCGTGATCAATCTTCCGCAGTGTGAAGCGTCGGGACGTCCATGCAAGCGTCGACCTGCATGAGTACGGGTATCGGAGGTCCAAATGCGTCGCGTCGCCGCCTTTATTCGGCTCAGCCGGTTCTATTTTCTGCCTATGCCGATGCTAACCTATCTGGTCGGCGTGGCGGTGGCCAGTCGCGATCGTCCGGTGTTGGATATGGGGCGGTTGGTTGCTGGGTTGACGATTGAGTTGTTAGTCCAGCTTAGCGTCTCGTACAGCAACGATTACTGGGATATCCCCACCGATCGGATCAACACGCGGCGCACGTTGTTAACCGGCGGCAGCGGTGAGCTGACAACTGGGCTGTTACCCCCATGGATCGCATTGGTCGCTGCCGCGGTTTGCCAGGGTACCGCGCTGCTGCTGGCGATCTGGACCGGACTGCCCGCGATCAGTTGGGTTCTGCTTGGTATCGCAATGGCTGCCGCCATTTTCTATACTACGCCGCCGCTGAAACTGGCGTGGCGCGGCGTCGGCGAATTCACGACGGCGTTGGTAGGGACTGTGGTTGTC
Organism: uncultured Chloroflexia bacterium; assembly: GCA_963826505.1. Taxonomy (GTDB): domain Bacteria; phylum Chloroflexota; class Anaerolineae; order Aggregatilineales; family Aggregatilineaceae; genus CAWGXG01. The sequence goes on along the minus strand of CAWGXG010000005.1, from coordinate 388,119 downwards.
CCGGCGTGGGCCTACAGTCTTCAAATGAACCACGTAAGCGGCGAAATCATTCTGCTCACAGTGCCGCTTGTGCCGTTCGTGATGACGCTCTTCCTCACCATTGCCACGCCCGATATTCAGGCGGATCAGCAGGTGGGCAAGCGCACGTTGGCTGTGCGCGTGGGCGAAAACCGAATCGCACCGCTCTACGCGGGGCTATTGGGTGTAGCTTATCCCGCTGCCGTGATCGCTTGGTCAGGGCGATTACCCCTCGTTTGGCTTGTGGTTGTGCTGTTGAGCGCGCCGCTGGGCGTTTGGGCATGGCGTGGGCTGCGGGTACCAATCCCAGGCGACCGGTTAGGAATGACGCTCATGGTACTGCGGGCGGCGCTGATTCCGTTGATCGTGGTCGTGGCTTTGAACGTTGGCTTGCGGGCAGGGTGAGGGCTGTCCTGCGGTCGTTTGCTCAGATATCGCGGTTGATCCACAATTAGCGCATAATTCCGGGGTAATGCCATTAATCTCCCCAAACTGGAGGTTTCCCCTCATGCGCCGTTATTTGTCCGCGCTGTTCGTTTTGGTTCTCGTCGTTGTACCGGCTGGCCTCGTCTTTGCACAGGGGGGCGAGCCCGCGACGATTGAGATCCGCTCTGTCGCTGACGATGCCCTGCCGCAGCTAACCTTGTTTGTTAATTCCGAGGATGCGTTCGGGGTACCGGTTCAGAACTTAACCGCTGAGGACTTCACCGTCACGATCGCCGGAGCCCCGGCGCGTATTACGGCCGTGCAAAATGTGGCGCTTGACAACTTACCGATCTCGGTTGTGTTGGCGATCGACACCAGCGAGAGCATGTTAGGCGAGCCGCTGGCAAACGCCAAACAAGCGGCATTGACCTTTCTGGACAACCTGTCTCCTGGAGACGAAGTGGCATTGCTAACCTTCGCATCCTCGGTGACGATTCAGCAGCCATTTACGACTAACCTTGACATGGTGCGCGCCAGCATTGGGGGTCTCGCAGCAAGAGGGCAAACGGCCCTTTATGATGCGGAATACCAGGCGGTCGAGTTAGCGTCTACGGCGGCCAACCCTCGCCGCTTCGCGGTGTTTCTTACCGATGGAAACGAGTATGGCGGGTTGAGCACGCATTCCGGGGAAGAAAGCGTAACGCTGGCCGCCGAACAAAACCTGCCATTTTACGTGTTCGGCATTGGCTTCGACGTCGATCCCCGCCAGCTTTCCGACCTGGCGACGCGGACTCGTGGCGAAAGCTACTTCTATCCCGATACATCCACGCTCGCCAACGCTTACGATTTTTTGTCGAAATATCTGCGCACGAATTATGTGATCACGGTGGATACCACGCTGGAGCCCAATGGCGACGCCGCGCCGATTACAGTCAGCGTGGGAGATCAGAGCGCAACCTATGATTACGTTGCTCCAGACTTATATCCTCAGCTCTCGATTGAAGGCTTGCCTGATGGTGCGCTGAGTGAACCCACCATATTCTCGGTGCGCGTGCAGGCGGCGCGTGGGTTAGGCACAACGACGGTGTTGATAGATGGCAGCCCGATCGCTCTTGATTTCACGCCCGTCGCCGAGAACACAGTCAGCGCTGACGTCACGCTCGATCCCTATGCGTATGAACCAAATGTCAGCCATACGGTGATCCTGACTGCCGTCGATAGCCAGGGGGGGCAACGCGAACAACAAGCTACCTTTGCGGTGGCAGATCTGCCGCCGGTTATTTCGATCGTCGGCCTGGAAGAAGGGACCGTCGTCCATAGCGGCACAGTGGCCATTGAGTTGAATGTCGATCGCGCCCAACAACCGATCCAACAGGTTAGTTTTCAAGTCGACGGAAACACGCTGGCCCAGCTCGATACGCCGCCCTATATTTACACCCTAAACACGTTGCAGGCCGGACCAGGGTCCCACACGCTCAGCGTGATCCTTGTCGATGCCAGCAACGTGACCACCTTCGACCGCGGTTTTACCGTAGATGAAGCGCTGTTTATCACGCCATCACCAACGCCGACCTACACTTTTACGCCGACGCTCACGCCAACGCCAACCCACACGCTCACGGCGACGCCGACGGCGACTGCAACGTTCACGTCAACTCCCAGCAGCACGCCCAGCGCGACGCCGACTGATACTCCCACGGCGACCGCGTCCACGACACCGACGGCGACCGCGACGTTCACCGCGTTGCCGAGCAGCACGCCCACCGTGAGCCGACAGACACGCCTGACGCGTCGGCTACGGCCCAACAACTCGCGTTATTCATGACGGCTACGGCCACGCGCTGGACCAGCACGCCGACTGCTACCATGACTCCGACTCCAACAGCCAGCAGCACCGCGACGGCGACAGACACGCCGACTCTCACCCCGACGCCGACGCATACACCCACGGCGACACTGGCGGCCACTGATACTCCCACGGCGACCCCATCTGCGACGCCGACGGCGACCGCGACGTTCACGCCGTTGCCGAGCAGCACGCCCACCGTGAGGCCGACAGACACGCCTGACGCATCGGCCACGGCTCAACAACTCGCGATGCTCCTGACGGCCACGGCTACTGGTTGGACCAGCACGCCGACCGCTTCTACGACCTTGACGCCAACAGCCAGCAGTACCGCGACGGACAGTGACCGACACGCCGACTCTCACGCCAACGCCGACGCATACACCCACGACGACGCCGACGGCGTCGGACACTCCGACGGCGATCCCATCTGCGACACCGACGGCGACCGCGACGTTCACGCCGTTGCCGAGCAGCACGCCAACCATACCGTCAACCAACACGCCTGACGCGTCGGCTACGGCCCAACAACTCGCGCTATTCATGACGGCTACGGCCACACGCTGGACCAGCACGCCCGCTCCCACGGCGACCGTCACACCAACAGCCACGCCGTCCATGACACCGACGACCACCGCTACCGCCACATCTACGCCGACCGACACGCCAGCACCGACCGACACACCGGCAGCGACTAACACGGAAGTACCGAGCGCGACCAGTTCGCCGACGGTTGCTGCGACACCGACGCAGATTGCTGGCGGGTCCGCACAAGCCGAGGAGAGCAGCGGAGGATCCAGCACGACGACGCTCATCGTGATTGTGGTGCTGATCGTGCTTATTCTGGCAGCGCTGTGGTGGTTTTGGTGGCGCAGACGCAGCTAAGTGAGGCACGTGCGGGTCGCTTGTAGAACTTGCACGCGAGAGCTTGACATGCTTCGTATTTTCACCAGGGCCCGATCATCACGATCGGGCCTTTCGCTGGCTCCCAGATTAATCGCCGAACGCTACGGGGTTTTTGAGCATACCTTGCCCATGTGGGAGCCTTAAGCCTCGTTCATGACGGCGTGTAGGGCAGCAATGATTCGGCCTACGTTGGGGATAACCTCATCTTCCAGGGGCGGACTGTAGGCAATCAGGGCTGATCCCATGTTCACACGTTTGACCGGAGCCTCCAGATCGTAAATTCCTGATGTCGGCGGCCAGCGAGGCAATATCGCCTCCCCATCCCGCCGAATGGGGCGCTTCTTCCACAATGACGAGACGGTTGGTCTTGCGGAGCGACTGCAATATCGTCGCCGTGTCCAAAGGGACAAATGACCGAATATCGATCACTTCACAGTCGATCGTCCCGGCGACCTGCTGGGCGGCTTCCAGCGAACGATGCAGCATAAGCTGGCTGGCGAGAAGGGTTACATCGCGTCCCTCGCGCACGACTTGCGCCTGGCCCAGCGGCATAGGACCGGTGTCGGCGGGCACCTCTCCTTTGAGGTTGTAAAGCCCCTTATGTTCAAGCACGAACACCGGGTTATTTTCGCGGATGGCTCCCCTCAGCAGGCCGTAGGCATCAACTGGCGTGGAAGGAGATACGACCTTCATGCCTGGGAAATTCATCAGCCAACTTTCGGCGCACTGCGAATGTTGCGTCCCAAAACCGTTGCCACCGCCCTGCGCGGCCCGGATAGTTAGCGGCACAATGAACTGCCCGCCGCTCATATAGCGGTATTTCGCGACCTGATTCACGAGTTGATCCATCGCAACCGGGACAAAATCGGCAAACATCAATTCGGCGACAGGGCGCAACCCGGTGATGGCTGCGCCGAGCGCCATTCCGATAATGGCTTGCTCGGAGATAGGAGTATCTCGTACCCGCTGGCCGCCGAATTCCTCATACAATCCGGGAGTAACTTTGAAGACACCCCCGGCGACAGCCACGTCTTCTCCGAAGAACACGACATCCGGATCACTGCGCAGTTCGTCGGCCAGAGCCTTACAGACTGCCTCGCGGTAGGTCATTTCGGGCATCGTGTATTACTCCTCGTAGAAAACATCCTGATAAAGAGAGTCGAGCGCCGGGTACGGTTCGGCTTTGGCCCATTCTATGGCGGTGGTCACATTCTGGGTGGCTACCTGCTGCATCTCCGCAAATTCAGTCTCATCGATCTGGCCGTCGGCAAGCATGCGTTCCTTTAGAATGATGAGCGGATCGCGCTGCTGCCACTGCTCAAGCTCACCTTCGGGGCGATAGGGTCCCGTATCGGTGCGCGAGTGACCCCTGTAGCGGTAGGTCTTGAGTTCAAGCAATGTTGGGCCTTCACCAGCGCGCGCGCGTGCTACCGCTTCAGCCGCTGCCGCTGCCACACCTTCGACATCCTGCCCATCCACGATGACGCCCGGCATGGCATAAGCGCTTGCCCGCTGAGCAATGTCTTGGACCGGAGTTGTTTTGTGCCACGCACTGTATTCTCCGTACAGGTTGTTTTCGCATACAAACACGATCGGTAGTTTCCAGATCGAAGCCATATTCAGGGTTTCATGAAATACGCCGATATTGGCCGCGCCATCGCCAAAGAACGTCACGGCTACGGCCCCGGTGTTCTTCACCTGCGCAGTGAGGGCTGCCCCTAACGCAATAGGCATTTGCGCGCCCACGATGGCGTTTGAGCCTAATAATCCCAGCGAGGCGTCGGTCATGTGCATGCTACCGCCTTTGCCTTGGCATGCGCCGCTGGCTTTGCCCATCATCTCGGCCATCATGGCCCGCAGACTCATGCCCATCGCCAGCGCGTGATGATGCCCCCGGTAGGTGCACGTCACTTTGTCACCAGGGCGCAGTGTATGAATCACGCCGACCGCGCAGGCTTCCTGGCCGATGGCCAGGTGGGTCGTGCCGCGCACCAGATTGGCAAGGAAGAGCTCTTGAATCTGCTCCTCCGCGCTGCGGATCTCCAGCATCTTTTGCAGGGCGAGTTGACGCTCGGGGAGCGACAGGGATTGGGACTGCTGCATGGTTTACTCTTCTCTCAGGCAAGGGAAAACCGGTCGATTTCGCGCTGAAATGCCGCCATAAACTGGGCTAAATCCATGCCGTCCACGACGCGATGATCGCCGCTGAGTGTGCAGTGGACGGAATGGTGCAGAAACAATCCGCCGTCTTGAATGACGACGCGCGGCTTGACGCTGCCTACGGCCAGGATGGCGACCTGCGGGGGGTTGATGATGGCCGTGAACTGGTCGACCTGCGGCACTACACCCAGATTGCTGATCGTGAACGTGCCGCCGCTCAAGTCTGCTGCCTGCAGGTGATTTTCACGCGCGCGCTGGATGAGCGCCCGGCTTTGGGCGGCCAGACCGGTGAGCGAATACTGCTGAGCGTCGTGCACAACTGGCGTAATGAGTCCGCCTTCCACAGCGACCGCTATCGCCAGATGAACGCCTTCATAGCGCAGCAAACGTTCTTGATAATAGGTGGCGTTGAGGGCAGGAACTTGCAGCAGCGCCTGTACGGCAAAATACTGCAAGACATCGTTGATTTTCACGGCGGGCTGCGTTTTCAGACGCTGCACAACCGCTTCAAGATCGAATTCGCTGCTGACGTAAAAATGGGGTGCCTGGTGCATGCTCTCCACGAGCTGCCGTCCAATGGCCCGGCGCATTTTGGAGATTGGAATTTCGCGCGCGCCAACGGGCACTTCGGCGGCAGCCTTGGGCAAATCGGGCGCGGCAGGGGGCACTGAATCCGAAAGGTGCTGCGCAAGGCTGGCTTGCACATCTTGCATGCGGATCGGATTGTGGTGCGAATGTTCGTAGACTTGTTCGAGCGTGAGTCCCGCCATACGCAGGGCGCGGCGCACTTTGGGCAGAGCGCCAAGCTGAGTCGGCGCGGGCGATTGCTGAACCAAACGCTGTTCAACATCCTGGCGCATCACGCGTCCGCGTGGTCCGCTGCCAGCGATTCCCGTCAGAGGAACCGTGTTCGCCTGGGCGATCCGCGCGGCGACAGGCGATACAGGCTTGGAAGCCGACAGGGCGAGCCGCTGTTCGTATTCTTTCGCGCTGCCGACACGGGCTATGACTTCGCCTACGCTCACCTGGTCCCCCGGCTGGTACAGCAGTTCCAATATGACACCCGCCGCGATGCTCTCCAACTCGACATCGGCCTTGTCGGTTTCTATGATCGCAATGGCGTCACCTTTCTGGATCGTCTCGCCCGGCTGCTTGAGCCATTCCACCAGTGAGACGGACTGAGCGTCAAAGCCCGCATTGGGCATCACAACGTCTTGTGCCATGCGCTCACCCGGTGCCCTTCTCGGAAGCTGGCTGGGCGTCCGATGACCCACCGGAACCCAGCAGATCGCGACCTCGGGCCGAGTTGCCTGCCTCGATATGCTGGAAGATGACCAGCACATCCTCAGGCCGGGCCCCGCCGTCATCGACCAACGCTTGCGCTATTCGCCGCGCCACACGTTGATTCTGCTCTTCCGTTCGCCCCGGCGACCAGTAGACAATTACGGTTGGCATAGGGTCAATTCCGTTTCCAGCGTTTTGCTGAGGGGTTAAGTTCGAAATTGGAAGATATATTTGAATTCTATAAATTATAATTTATAATTTTGAATAGAATTTGTCAATAGGGATTCAACATGCCTTCACTTTCACCGATCGAGCAAAACCGCAAAACCTTGAGCGCGCAGGTGTACGAGCGCATCCGCGAAGCGATCATCCAGCAGGTGCTGCCTCTTGGCGAGCGCCTTGACCAGAACAAGCTGGCCGATGATTTGCAGGTGAGCCTGGTGCCTGTGCGCGAAGCGCTCAAGACGCTGGAGGCAGAGGGCCTGGTCTCGATTATTCCGCGCCGCGGCGCTTTCGTGACGAAAATCTCACTTAAGGACCTCGCCGACCTGTACTTCGCGCGGCAGATCATCGAAGGCGAAACTGCCTATCATGCGGTCGAGCGGTTGACTGAGAACGATCTTGCGGGCATGGAAGCTCTGATCCAGCAGATGCGCGAAGCGACCGACCATGAAGACATGCACGCCTTCATGAAACTCAATCGCAGTTTCCATATGAAAATCTATCGTGCGCTGGACAACGCCCATCTGGTTCAGACGATCGAAGGACACTGGGAACGCAGCGAGATCTATCGCTTTCGCTACCTGTTCATCGCACACAGCGCCCAGAAAATCCATGCTGAACACGATGCCATTCTGGCGGCGTGCCGCCAGCGCGACCGGGATCGGGTGAAAGAACTCGTCCGGCAGCATATTGCCAACACCCGCGCCGGTTTAGAGCGCGTGTTATTGAGCCACGATATGTGAAGGATACGACTGTACTATGCCGTCTCACATGATCGATTCCGTTTTCTTTCGCGATCTATTCGGCTCGGAAGCTATGCGGGTCATCTTCGACGACGCCAGCCTGCTGCAAAAGTGGCTGGACGTGGAGGCTGCCATTGCACGAGGACAGGCGCGCGCTGGCCTGATTCCCGACGGCGCTGCTGAAGAGATCACGCGGCGGGCACGCGCCGAAACGATGGATACCGAGGCCATCAAGCGCGGGATCGACAAGACAGTCCATCCGCTGGTGTCCGTGATCTGGCAGCTTGCAGAACGCTGCGCGGGCGACGCGGGCGGTTACGTCCATTGGGGCGCAACCACTCAGGACATCATGGATACGGCCATCATCCTGCAATTGCGCGATGCCTTCGACCTGATCATGGCGACCCTGGACGAGCTGGAGGACGCGCTGCGCGAGCTCGCGCTCCGGCATCAACACACGCCCATTGCCGCGCGAACCCACGGTCAGCAGGCGCTCCCGACGACGTTTGGCTATAAGGTAGCAGTCTGGCTGGCAGAAGTACTGCGCCATCGAGACCGATTCCAGCAGCTATACCCGCGTCTGATCGTGGGGGAGTACGGAGGAGCAGTCGGTACGCTGGCGGGCTTGAATGACGGCGAAAACGTGGACAGCCTTCTCGTGCAGCGTCTGGTGATGGCCGAGCTTGGCCTGAATGTGCCGTTGATAGCATGGCATACCTCGCGCGACCACATTGTCGAATTCGCGCACACCTTCAATATGCTGGTTGCGTTGATGGGCCGCATCGCTCATGAGATTATCGACCTGCAAAAGCGCGAATTCGGCGAGCTCGAAGAACCGTTCGAAATGGGGAAGGTGGGCAGCAGCACCATGCCCCAGAAACGCAACCCGATGATCTGTGAGGCGATTCTGACCCTGGCACGTTTGTGCCGCGAAAAAGCCGGGACAGCGGTGGACACGCTGCTTTACAACGAACACGAGCGCGATTGGTCATCGTTCCAGATGGAATGGGTATATCTGACCGAGCTCTTTGTGATGGGGCAGCGAGCCGTGGAATTGACGCTGCGCGTGCTGCGCGGCCTTGTGATCTATCCGGAGCAGATGCGCAAGAACCTCGATCTGACCCAGGGGTTACTGCTGGCAGAGCGCGTCATGTTCGCCCTGGCCCCATATACTGGACGGCAGGCGGCGCATGATCTGGTCTATGACTGCGCGATGCGTGCTTATGGCGAGAATCGCTTGTTTCTTGACGTGTTATGGGACGAGGCGCTAATTCGGAATCACCTGAGTCGTGAGGTCCTTACGTCGCTGCTCGATCCGGTGCAGTATACCGGACTAGCCGCGATATTCGTGGAACGTGTGATACGTCAACCCAAGACTGAAGGAGGCGTGGAATGATTGTCGATGCTCATATGCATTTCTGGAATCTCACCAAAGCGGAATACCCATGGCTGGTCCCTGAGTATGGACCGATCTATGCCAATCTGGAAGCGCCAGACATAGAACCTCAGCTTTCCGCCAACGGGATCGATCGGGTCGTCATCGTGCAGGCCGCCAACTCGTATGAAGATACGGCCTACATGCTGGAAGTGGCCGATCGCCACCCGTGGGCTGGTGGGGTGGTCGGGTGGGTGAATCTGCTCGATCCCGATGAAACTCGCCGCCGCCTGGAGATGTACAGCCGGAATCGCCATTTCAAGGGAGTGCGCCACCTCATCCATGACGAACCCGATCCCAACTGGGTCGTGCAGGACCGTGCGATCGAGGGTCTGAAGGTCGTGGCGTCTTTCGGCATGACGTTCGATGTGGTGGCCGTTTATCCCAATCACATCGTTCATGTTCCCACGTTGGTCGAAAAGATTCCGCAGTTGCGTATGGTGATCGATCATCTAGCCAAGCCTCCCTTTGGCGATAGCGCCGCCATGGCAAACTGGCGCGACGCGATGCGTGCCGCCGCGCAAAGCCCTAACGTCTATGTCAAGGCATCGGGTTTGAATACGGCAGCGGGCAAACCAGACTGGTCGTATCAGGACATCAAGCCGGGGATCGATTTCGCGCGGGACGTGTTTGGCGCTGAGCGTATGATGTTCGGCGGAGATTGGCCGGTGGCCATTCTCGCCGGGAATTACACGCAAGTCGTCACGGAGACGGGCAAGGCTATCGCCGATTACAGCGCCGAGGAACAGGCGTGCATCTGGCACAAAACTGCTGTTGAATTTTACCGGTTGACTGTCTGATAGGAAACGCAGCCGGGCGAAGCGCGTTGCAGGGTAGGGTGATCCCTGCGCAGGGTGCGAAGAAGCGCACTGGTCATTCCCGGCTGGAATCATGCATAAGCGAGGCGCGATATGATTGACGTCAAATGGCGACCCGTATTCAGTTGCAAGACCGATTTTGGCATTGCGCATATTGGCTGCGGCGGCATCGTCCAGCAGGCGCACGAACCCGCTTATCACAACGCGGGCCTGAACATCGTCGGGGCGTATGATTTAAACCGCGCCAATGCTGAAAAACTGGCAGCCGAATGGGACATCCCGAAAGTTTACGATAGCGTGGACGATCTGTTGGCCGACCCGCAGGTCGAGATCGTGGATATCGCCGTACCGCCCTGGGAGCAACTGGCGCTTGTAGAAAAAGTCGCCACGGCAGGCAAGCATATGTTGTGCCAGAAGCCCCTCTCCACGGATTTTGGCGAGGCGGTCAAAATCGTCGAAACCGCGCAGCAGTCCGACGTGAAGCAGGCCGTCAACCAGCAAATGCGCTGGACAGCAGGGATCGCGGCCAGCCACGATTTGATCCAACGCGGGTATATCGGCCAGCCCACCGAAGCCCAGATTGAGGTGATCTGCCACACCGATTGGGGGATGTGGCCCTGGTTGGCCGCACAACCCCGGCTTGAAGTGCTGTTTCACAGCATTCACTACCTCGACGCGCTGCGGTTTCTGTTTGGCAATCCGGACTGGATCACCAGCCGCCACGCCCGCTATGCCTTGCAAGGCGCAGTTCAGGGCGAATCCAAGACGGTGACCGTTTGGGATTACGAGGAGACCGGACTACAGGCGCTCGTCAACGTCAACCATTACAACGTTCACGGTACGACTACGGCGACGTTCCGCTTTAACGGTACCGAGGGGGCGCTGGAAGGGAGGCTGGGTCTCATGTACAACTACCCGCATGGCGAGCCTGATTCGCTGGCGCTGCGACGTAAGGGGCTGCCCGACGAAACGTTTGAATTCGACCAAAAATGGATTCCCGACGCATTCGTAGGGCCGATGGCGGGCCTGATGTGCGCCATAGAGGAAGACGGCCTGGCGCCTACCAATGGCATTGACAACCTGGATACGTTGCGGGCGGTGCATGCGTCGTATTTGTCCCACGCCGAACGTCGCTCGGTGCGTCTTGACGAGATTAAGGGGTAGGCTATGAGCAGCAGTATGGAACGTCATCGCGGGAAAGTGGCGATCGTAACCGGGGCGGGGCAGGGGATCGGCCAGGGCGTGGCGCTACGTCTGGCACAGGAAGGCGCGCATGTGGTCATCGCGGAGTATCATGCCGACCGGGCACACGCCGTTGCCCAGGAATGCAGCGCCTATGCCGAAGCGCTGCCCTATCCCATCGACATCGGAGATGTTGACCAGCTTGACCGGATGGTGCAGGACGTCGTCGCCCATTTCGGGAAGATCGATATTCTCGTTAATAACGCAGGTGTGCTGGAGACGCTGCCGCTGTTCGACCTCACACCTGAGAAGTGGGACTGGCTCCAACGCGTGAACCAGCGCGGTTTGTTCTTCTGCTTGCAGCGGGTTGCGCGCCAAATGGTAGATCAGGTGCCGCCCGAAGTGAGGGAGCAGGGCAAGGCAGAGCGCAGCTACGGGAAGATAGTCAACTTCTCTTCAGTGGCTGGGCGTAGTGGTCGACCCTTTGCCGCGCATTATTCCGCCGCCAAGTGGGCGGTTATCAGCATCACGCAGAGCGCCGCGGCTTATCTGGCTCCCTACAACATCAACGTCAATGCCGTTTGTCCGGGTATCGTCCTGACGCCGATGTGGGATGAGATTGATCGTGTGCAGACTGAGAGATTTGGGATGCCACGCGGCGGTTGGATTCAAAAGACGGTAGACACTATTCCGCTAAAGCGAGCGGCTACGGCGGACGATCTGGCAGCGGCAGTGTCGTTTCTCTGCTCGGCAGACGCCGATTACATTACTGGACAGGCTCTCAACGTCGATGGCGGCGTTGAGATGAACTAGGAGCAGCTATGAAGATCGGGGTATTGGGCTTGGTATCAGGCGATTGGCAGGACGTAAATTACCAGACAGTGCGCTACGCTGCTGAACTGGGCTTTCACGGGATGGGCGCTCATCTGACCATTCCCGCCAGCACGGTGTCTCCAGAACTCGCAGCGCACGTGCGATCTCTTTTCGACCAGCAAGCGATGCCTCTGTTGCAACTGTGGGGAACGTACGGCTGTATCATATCGCCCGATGAAACGGCGCGTCGCGCCGGGGTGCGTGGCGCACAAGATGTCGTGCGCCTGGCAGCGAGCATGGGCGTGAAGGAATCGGGGGTGCGTCCGACCAGTCTCAACCCGCGCGGTGACTGGCTGCCTGATCCCGAAAACTATTCTCAGGCGGCGGAAGACCGGCTGGTGCGCAGTCTCAGCGAGATTCTAGAGACGGCTGAAGCCCTGGATATCACGCTCGTTTTGGAGGCGCATGTGACGACCACACTGCATTCGCCTGCGCGTATCCGCAAGGTCATTGAGCGTACAGGGTCTAAGCGGCTCAAGGTGAATATCGATCCGTGCAATTTCGTCGGAGATCTGCCGACTGCATTTGCTCCGCAAGCCATGATTCGGGAGATATTTGCCACGCTGGGCGAATTCTGCGCTACCGTCCATTGCAAGGATTATACGCTTGGCGAGCATTTTGTCGTCCATATTTCTGAGGCGGTCATCGGTACGGGCTTGATGGATTGGGACACGCTGCTGCAACAGGCGTACGCTACGAATCCAGATGGTTACGTCATGGTCGAACATCTGCCCGTCCCAATGATCGCCCAGGCCAAACGCAATCTGACTGACAAAATACGCGCATTGAATATTCCGCTTGGCTGAGGCGACTCTGGCCCTTGCGCCCCGCGTGGTCATCTCGCCGCGGTTCCGTGCGCGCTCAGATCAGTGGGTTGACATAGGGCACAAAAGTGTCATATTCTTTATCTAATCGTTTATCTAATCGTTTAGCCAATTTTGACATGACCTATGAACGGGTAACGATCAAAGATATCGCCAAACAGGCGGGAGTCTCAACCGCCACGGTTTCATATGTCATCAACCAGACGAAATACGTCAGCCCTGAGCTGACGGATCGCGTTCGAACCGCCATAAACCACCTGGGGTACCAACCCAACCGCATCGCGCGGAGCCTCCGCATTCAGAATACGACGACGGTCGGTCTCATCATTTCTGACATTCAAAACACGTTCTTCACGTCCCTGGTCCGCGCGGTGGAGGATGTTGCCTATGAGCACAACCATCGTATCGTGCTGTGCAATTCAGATGAAACCGTCGAGAAAGAGAATCTATATATCGACTTGATGCTGGCCGAACAAGTCGCCGGCGTCATTATCTCTCCTGCTCGTGAGACTGAAAACAACGTGCGCAAGCTCATCGCGGCGAAGATTCCGGTTGTGGCAGTTGACCGCCGAATTCCAGATCTCGACGTCGATACAGTGCTAATTGACAATGAAAAAGCGGCCTTTCAATTGGCCAGTCACCTGATCGAAGATGGTCACCAGCGCATTGGCGCGCTGGTGGGACCCCCGGCTATCACGACCGGGCGCGAACGCTATGAAGGCTTTGTCCGGGCGCTGGAGACGCATCATTTGCCGCTGGAACCCGAACTCGTCCATACCGGATTGCCGAAAGAAGGTTTTGGGTATCGGGCAACGATGGAGCTGCTCAATCTCCCTGAGCCACCAACGGGATTGTTCTTGGGAAATGCCTACCTGGCGCTCGGTGCCTTAAAAGCTATTCATCAGCAGAGGCTTCGCATTCCTGAAGAGATTGCGGTAGTGGCCTTTGATGAGATGGAATGGACCTCTCTGGTTCACCCCGGTCTTACGGTCCTGGCTCAGCCTGCCTATGAAATGGGCAGAGTGGCGGCTGGCCTGCTGTTTGATCGTATCGAAAATAGTGACCTGCCTGCCAGAGAGATGATGCTCGATCATACGCTTGTGATCCGCCACTCATGTGCCTATCACGATAGTTAGATTTTGAACGTTGCCAACGCGAAAGGTGTCACCTATGTCCACTTATGCATTACCTGAGATGACGTTACCCGCCCCTGTGAAACCTGGAGAGGTGCTGCTTATCGCAAGCGGCGACCTGCGGGAGTCGGCCAATCAGAACTGCTGGGCGGCTCAGCAAAAGATGGAAGAACAGATCATCGCGGCCTTCGCCAAAGAGGGCGTCAGCGTGCGGCGCGCGCATCCCTACGACGATGATCGGAAACATGGATTCATCTCAAGTCAGCGGGCGGGCCTTGAGGTGTTCAAGAGCATTCATCCCGACGCGCCGCTCATTGTCGCCGAAGCGGTCTGGCAGTACAGCCACCACGTGTTGGCCGGTTTGCGGTCCCATCGCGGGCCGATCTTGACCGTTGCCAACTGGTCCGGACAGTGGCCCGGGTTGGTGGGTATGCTGAATCTCAATGGCAGCATGACCAAAGCCAGTATCGCGTACAGCTCCATCTGGAGCGAAGACTTCACCGACGAATTCTTCTTGAAGGGCATCCGTCAGTGGCTCAAAGAGGGGCGTATCGACCACAAGACCAGTCATGTGCACGATCTCGATCGCGCTAAGCTTCCAGCGCCTGAAGTTGACCTGGGACAAGCGTTGGCTGATCAACTTCAATTTCAAAAGGCCATCATGGGCGTTTTCGATGAAGGCTGTATGGGGATGTATAACGCCATTATCGATGACGAATTGTTGAATTCCATGGGGATTTACAAGGAACGGCTTAGCCAGTCGGCCCTGGTCGCTGCTATGCGTCGTGTATCCGATGACGAGGCCCAGGCGGTCCGCCACTGGCTCGACGCTCACGGCGTGAAGTTCATCACCGGGCCGCACCCGGAAACCGATCTGACCGACGACCAGATTCTGGAACAATGCAAAATGTACATCGCCGCCGTTCGTATCGCGCATGACTTCGGCTGTGACGCGATAGGCATCCAATACCAACAGGGGCTTAAGGACATGTGTCCTGCTTCCGATCTGGTCGAGGGGCTGTTGAATAATGTCGAACGCCCACCGGTCTGCGATGCGAGCACGGGTGAAGAACTCTTCGCCGGGGCGGCTCTGCCTCACTTCAACGAAGTGGATGAATGTGCTGGGGTGGACGCCCTTCTGACCAACCGCATCTGGACGGCCATGGGCTTCGATCCCGCTACCACGCTGCACGATCTGCGTTGGGGAGAATGGTACTCTGGCGACGGTGTAGATGGATTTGTGTGGGTCTTCGAAATTTCCGGAGCAGTACCGGCCTCACATTTCATCGGCGGTTATGCCGGAGCCCGCAGCGAACGCCAGCCACCGATGTATTTCCCCAAGGGCGGTGGTTCCTTGAAAGGGATCAGCAAACCGGGCGAGATCGTGTGGAGTTGCATCTTCATCATGGATGGTCGTTTGCACGCCGATTTGGGGCGGGCGACTGTGGTCGAGCTGCCCATTGAGGAAACCGAACGCCGTTGGCAGGCCACGACTCCTCAATGGCCGATCATGCATGCCGTGCTGCAAGGCGTCACACGCGATCAAATGATGGCGCGCCACAAAGCCAATCACCTCAACGTGGCCTATGCGCCGTCCGCGCAAGACGCCGACCGGGCACTAGCCGCTAAAGCCGCTATGCTGAACGCATTGGGCGTGAGTGTCCACTTGTGTGGCGATCTCAAAGTGTAGCGAATGTCCCAGATTTGCAGCCTTGGATATGACCTTACCGCTGTGAACGCCAAAGAAGGTAGTTGGCGGGACGTCCAAGAGTGCTTCTTAACCCGAAAGTGCAGAACGATGACTTCTACTGTCACCATGACATCGAGAGAACGAGTGTTGGCGAGCATCCGGCACCAACAGCCGGATCGCGTGCCCGTTGATCTGGGCGCAACGCCAAGCTCCGGCATTTCGGCGATTGCGTACCATAATCTGAAGAACTATCTCGGGATCACCGCGGGGCACACGCGCGTTTATGACGTCGTGCAGCAGCTTGCCCAGCCCGAAGAGCTGATCCTTGACCGCTTCGGCATAGACGCGCTGGACATCGGGCGGATGTTCGACACACAAGACGAGGACTGGTACGACCTAGTGCTGCCGCAAGGAATCACCGTGCAATTTCCCGCGTGGTTCCGCCCCGTACACCAACCGGATGGAACGCTTGATGCCTTTGCGCGGGACGGGGATCGCATTGCGACGAAACCGATCGGCGCGGATTTCTTCGACCAGACTTACTTCCCTTATGTGGATGGCTATCCCGACAACTACCGCGAACTTCCCTACGAGATGTCCAAGGTGCATTGGGCGGGACTTGCTCACAGTCCGTGGAACCACGCAGGAGAAGCGGACTTTTGGCAGCAGTTGCGAGAGAAAGCGATCGCCCTGCGTGCAACGTCCGATAAAGCGTTGATGGTCGTGGCGGGGTGTAACCTGTTTGAATGGGGAACCTTCCTGCGCCGCATTGATAATTTCCTGATGGACCTTGTTTCGGACCAGGACAATGTGGAACGCATGCTCGACGCGTTGATGGAAATTCACCTCAAAACGCTCGAAAATGTATGCAATGCGGTAGGCGACGTCGTTGATTTGCTCCGGTTTGGGGATGACCTTGGCATGGATTCCGGGCCGTTCATGTCACCGGCCGTTTACCGCAAGCTGTTCAAGCCGCGTCACAAGATGCTGTGCGACTATGTCAAAGAGCACAGTCAGATGCATACCTTCCTGCATTCGTGCGGATCGATCTACCGGCTGCTGCCCGATCTCATCGACGCGGGCTATGAGGTGATCAATCCTGTACAGACCAATACGCGCGATATGGATGCCCGGCGACTGAAAGAGGAATTTGGCGCGGACATCACCTTTTGGGGTGGGGGAGCCGATACGCGCCACATCCTCAACCATGGTACGCCTGCCGAAGTCAAGGAGCATGTGACCGAGCGGCTCGAAATCTTCTCTCGGGGCGGTGGGTTTGTGTTCAACACTATCCATAATATGCTGCCGGATATCCCGCCTCAAAACATCGTCGCCATGTATGAAGCCGTTGAAGAATTCAACAAAGGGTGAAGCACGCAGTCGCACCATTTATGTGAAAGGAAGAGTCTATGAAACGCTTTGGCCAACTCATTCGTGTCAAACCCGAAGTATTCGATGAGTACGTCAAGCACCATGCTGCCGTTTGGCCAGAAGTGCTCGCGATGATCAGTGAATGCAACATCCACAACTACTCGATCTATCATAAAGATGGTTTTCTCTTTGCTTATTTTGAATATCGGGGTGTAGACTTCGCTGCAGATATGGAAAAGATGGCCGCCGATCCCATGACCCAGAAATGGTGGGATATCATGATGCCGATGCAGGAGCCGCTCGAAACTCGCGCCGAGGGCGAGTGGTGGGCCACGATGGATGAGGTCTTCCACACGGATTGAGGAGTCCGACGATGACTGAGCGAACTGCTAACTGCCTGGCAAAACTGGATCGCATCAACAAAGCCCTACACCACGAAGAGCCGGATCGCGTCCCGATTAGCGATTTCTTTTGGGGCAATTTCTTGAAGCGTTGGCGTGCGGAAAAAGATCTGCCTGAGGATGCCGATATCTACAGCTACTATAATCTCGATTGGCAGGTTACCACCCCCAATATGGATCCGCACATCAAGAACTTTGAGATCATACGGGAGAATGAGGAAGAAGTCGTCGTCCGGACCGGCTTTGAGGCGGTGATCCGCAAGAAGTTTGCCGACCCGATGCCGGAGTTTATCGGATTTGACACTGATACGATCGAAAAAGCCGAAGCCTTTGAGTTTGACGATCCGTGGGACCGCAGGCGCTTTTTCGAGGCAGGTGACAATCAGATCGCGGGTGTGGGCGATGGGTTCGCCACCAACTCCCCGCCGTGGATCGAAACGGTCAAGGGCCTGCGCCCCAACTTCCCGGTATATGGCAGCCAGTGTGAGGCCAACGAATACATGACGCGTATCGTCGGGCCGCATAACTTGTTGTTGTGGGTGGGTCTCTACCCGGAACGCTTCGGGCGCTTTGTCCAGCGTACCAATGAATGGGCTTTGGAGCAGCTTAAGGCGCAGATCAAAGCGGCTGACGGGTTGATCGACGGCATGGTGATCTGGGGTGATGTGGCCTACCGCAAGGATTTGTTCTTCCAGCCCGATTACTGGCGCAAGTACTATAAGCCTGGGCTGAAAGCGATGGTCGACGTCTGCCATGACAACGGATTGCCGGTCATCTATCATGGCTGCGGCAATGTGAAGCGCATTTTTGCGGATTATATCGAGCTCGGGATAGACGCTTATAATCCGCTTGAGTCAAAGGCCGGTCTGGACGTGGTGGATCTGCGCCGGCAGTATGGTCACCAGATTGCGTTCTGCGGCAATATGGACGTCATTGAATGGGCCCATTACGACAAAGAGCAGTTGAAGGCCACGGTCTTGCGCAAGCTGAATGCGGCCAAGGGCGGCGGCATGATCTTCCAATCGGATCACTCGGTGCCCAGCAATGTCTCCGCCGAGAATTACGAATATGTGGTCAATCTGGTCCGCGAGTATGGCCAGTATCCGCTCAAACTGGGCGAACATGACATTCCTGACCTGTAATGTAGAATCGAGCTGAGGAGCGGCCAGTGCGTTTACAATATATGCTCCCACATCAATTCAAGCAGGCGATTGAAGAGAAATGGCCGCTGCTGGTTCCGACCGGATGCATCGAATATCACGGCCCTCACCTGGCACTGGGGCTTGACACTCTGGTTGTCGAAGAGCTTCTGACGCGGGTAGCCGGACAGTTCAACGCTGTGGTCGCCCCACCGTTCTGGTATGGGCCGACGGGATATGCAGTCACCGGACCGGACCAGGGAACCCTGGATGTTTCCACCGAACGCTTTGGTCGACACGTCAAGGATGTGTTAAGCAGTTTTTGGGAAATGGGGTTTGCCTGGATTATTGTTGGCATTCACCATCAACAGATGGACGGACCGGAGGCGCTGGCCATTCGCCAGGCGGCAGCCGAAGTGACGTTCGAGAAGGCTCACGAAAAGCGAGGCGATGCATGGTGGGGCAAAGCGCCCCTGTCGCCCAGCGACCGCATCTTCGAGCGGTTGCAGGTCTGGCCGTCCGTCTTACCGGCTGCGGCTGCTCAAGGCGTGATCATGGCCGATCACGCCGGGTACTATGAAAGCTCGTTGCTGTTCGCTGCGCGCCCTGATCTGGTGGACCTGGATCGGTTAGGCATGGGAGCACCCTGGTACTGCAACACCTCCCAGAGCAAAGCCAGGAAAGCCAGTGTCGAAGCGGGCGAGCAGATGTGGCAAGCTATGGTGGTTGCCTGGGTGGAGAACTTGACGGCGCTGACGCGCCCGCCGCGTCCTACCCCAGATGATACGACTGTCAAAGGCATCTTCTAAGCCTGAATGGCTTTGGATGGGGAAAAATGAAAGGAGGGCAACCTCACCCTGGATGTTTCGGTAAGGATTTCACATCGACTATCAGCAGATAATAACATTAGCAGGAGGCATTGAGAATGTCTGGTAAGCACAAGTTCACGAGAAGAGATTTTTTGAAAGTCACCGGGGCCGCCGGTGCCGCTGCAACTGTCGGATCGCTGGGCGCCAAGTCTGCTGCCGCGAGCGGCAGGTCGATCTGGGCGCCGAACGTGATTGGCCAGGCTTTCAACGGCAAGACGCTGCGCGTACATGCTATCAGCGGCGGTAACTATGACGAGCTGTACAAACTGGTGCCCGCGTGGGAAGACGCGACAGGAGCCAAGGTCGAATTCGTCTTCAAAGGCGACGGATTTGAGACCGACAAGCGGCTGGTGCAGGACTTCGCGGCTGGCACAGTTGACTATGACGTGTGCTGGGACCACAGTAGTTTCTTCTCCCAGTATGTCAAGTCGGGTGGCATTGCACCATTGGATGACTACTGGAGCGAAGAGGAATTGGCCGACTTCATTCCGGCGATCCTAAACGCGGGTCGTAAAGACGGCAGCCTGTGGCTGATCCCGCGCCTCTTCGACATGTCGGCTCTGAACTGGCGTACGGACTGGATGACCGAAGACCAGGTGCCAACGACCTGGGACGAGTTTAAGACGCTGGCGATCCAACTCACCAAGGACAACCCTGGCAAGTTTGGCACGCAGTTCGCCGGTAAAGAAGAAGCGCTGACCGGGCGTTTCTACGATGTCTTGATGGCCGAAGGCGGCCAACTGCTCGATGAGAACTGGGAACCCGTCTTTAACGGCCCCGCCGGTGTCAAGGCGGCGACCATGTTCGCCGAATTGTACGACGCCGGCGCCATGCCCCCCGACATGCTCAATTACTTGTGGGATGACGTCGCCAATAGTTGGGTGCAGGGCTTCATCGGCATGTACACCGAATGGTACGGCTGGTACAGCTATTTCCAGGACCCCGATTCCAGTCAGGTGGCGGGCAAATTCGACCTGGCCCGCCAGCCGATGGGCGACGGTGGCATCCACAGCGGATGGTCCGGTGACCACGGCTTCTCGATCACCAGTGCGTCCAAAGAGAAAGAGATGGCCGCCTCGTTCATCAAACACCTGACCACGGTGGAAGCCGAGCAGATCGAAGCCGATCTGGGCAACCTTATGCCGCGCCAGAGCCTTTGGGACAACTACATGCTGCCTAAGGCAAAAGAGTCTCCCAATCCGCTGGACTACAAGCGTCTGGAATTGGCGCTGTTGCAAGCCCAAGAAGACTACCGGACTCCCCCGCTGATCGCCGAGTGGCTGCCGCTGTCGAACGTTTTCTATCCGATCATGCAGCAGATCATCCTGGGCGACAAGAGTCCTCAGGGTGGGCTGGATGACGCGGCCTCGCAAGTGCACGACCTGATGTCCGCGGCGGGCTATTACTAGATCGTTCAGTAGTATCAGTACCCGGGCGGAAAACGGGCAGCATGTTAGCCGGTTTTCCGCCCGGTCCAGGTTCGGATCATCTGCTTCTCAATCCAGCGCCCAAGTCACGAAAGGTGATATATGTCTGCATTGACTCTGCGGAGGGAAACAAAAAGCCAACAACAGCGGCACAGACACCGCCCATGGCTACTCCCGGCGGCGTTTTTATTACCGAGCGTCGTGCTCCTTTTGGCAGTTATTGGGGCACCAATGATTTATTCATTGTACATAAGCTTGACCAAATACACGTTGACGCAACCCTCGTACGAATTTGTCGGAATGAAGAACTATATCACCCTGTTACACGATCCACTCTTCTGGGACTCTTTCAAGCGCACTATCATCTTCATCAGTATTGCTGTCAATGTGGAGTTCCTGCTGGGACTGCTGCTGGCTCAGTTGATGGCTCGTGCCGTTTGGGGCCAGGGACTTGCCAGAACATTGATTATGATGCCAATGATGTTTGCTCCCGTCCTGGTGGGTTTCCAGTTCAAATGGTTTTTCAATTCCCAGGTTGGCCTGGTGAACAATATCCTTTACACGGTTACGGGCAAACCACACTTTACCCCCTGGTTGATCGACAAACCACAAGGCTTGATCGCAATTCTCGTGGCGGAAATCTGGATGAGTACCCCCTTTATGGCGGTGATTTTAGAAGCCGGTCTTCTCTCGCTGCCGCAGGAACCGTTTGAGGCCGCCGATGTAGACGGCGCCTCGGGCTGGCAGAAGTTCCGGCATCTGACCCTGCCCATGCTGACGCCCTTCATCTATACCGCGATGGCGATTCGCTCGTTGGACATTGCGCGCGTCTACGATACCGTGAATCTGATGACTGGCGGAGGGCCGGGGCACCGTACAGAGTTGATTTGGACGTATGTCAACCGGCTGGCTTTTGGAAGTCACCAGTTTGCATTGGGCGCGGCGATGTCCTACATCACCGTGCTCCTGAGTTTTGTCTTCACAGCCATGTTCTTCCGCAACGTGCTTAAGAGTTGTTGGGCGGAGTAAAAAATGATATTTGCAAAACGCAGAACTCGCAGATCCGCTGAATACAAAGGCGCCGCGCGCACCAACAGGCTCCAACGCCGCTTTAAACGTGACAGGTGGAAGAACCTGTTGAACGATGTTTTGCTCTGGACGCTGCTCTTAATATTCTTCGTGCCCGTGTTCTGGATCATTCTCACTTCGGTGCGGATACGATCCGAGGTTAATGCATTTCCACCGGTATGGATTCCAACGAAACTCAGTCTGGATTCGTACAAGATTCTGCTGGGCATGCCCACGCCTAAAGGGGCGTTTGGGATGGGCGCCGCGATCCCGGTTGGAGATTATGCCCGGAATTCGATTGTGATCGCACTGGTGAGCACCGCCTTTGCCCTGATGTGCGGCACGCTGGCCGGATTTGCGTTTGCGCGCTTCAAGTTCAGAGGCAAAAACAGCCTGTTTCTGGGGATGATGTTGGCACGGGCTATTCCGGGTATCGCGCTCAGTCTGCCCCTGTTTATCGTGTATGCCAGGGTGGGCCTATCCAATACGTTGCAGGGCATGATCTTGACCTACGCCGCGCTGAACGTCCCCTTCACAGTCTGGCTCATGGAGGGTTTCTTCCGGGCAATTCCGAAAGAACTCGATGAGAGTGCCCGGATCGATGGCTGTTCTACCTGGGGGGCTTTTGTCCGGGTTGATCTACCACTGGCACTGCCTGGAGTGGCAGCGGCGGGGATCTTCGCCTTTCTGACCTCGTGGAACGAGTTTGCTCTGGCGAGTATCATTACGCGCACACCAGCGTCGCGCACATTTCCTCCCGCTCTATTCGAATTTACCGGGCAGTTTGTGTCTGACTGGCGAGGCATGACAGCCCTGTCCGTTTTAATGCTGATCCCTGCTGTGATCTTCGTCGCGTTGATCCAGCGCCAGTTGATCGCGGGACTAACGTCAGGCGCAACTAAGGGGTAGCACGGGTTGTTTGGGGCCCGACAGCGTACGCGGGAGTCAACCGCACGCGGGCCTCATATCCGATCTTTGATCCGGAGGCGGGTCATTCGGCGGGTTGTGTCAGACGTCTGGATGCCACTGCTGTGCACCCCACTTCCGGCGGTTCTCGTTCAGGTTGGGGGCCGCCCGCCAGCGTACGGGGGGTGTGGTCCGTCGAACCAAATCGTCGGGAGCGGTAGTCGCCATAATCTGGCTGGCCAGCGCCAGGGCCTCATGCCATTCGTCGTGCGCGACTTCGAGCACCAGGGCGTCATGAATATCGAGCGCTACGCGCGAACGCCATCCTCGCTCGGCAAACGCCTCGCTCACCAGGACCACGGCCCGTTTGAGCAGTTCGCTGACACCCCCCTGACACAGATAGTTCCAGGCGACGAACGCGGAAGGCACCGCGACGCGTCGTCCGGTCCACAGTTGGAGAAACCCGGTGCGCCGCGCCTGGCTCTTGGAAGCCGCGCGCAGCCGCGTCATCATGGGGAAGGCGGCATCTTTCGCACGCATGAGCGCCTGCGCTTCCGCGGTTGAAATCCCCAGGCTGCTTCCCAGACGCTCCGCCCCCATGCCATACGCGGTACCGTACGAAATCTTCTTCGACATCACGCGCAGCCGTTTACGCTCCGTGGCATCCGCGTCGCGCCATGCTTGCCCGAAATAGCGCGCCGCCATCATCGAATGGAAATCGTCCGCGTCGCAGGTGGCGGACAGATGATCATCGCCCGAAATCATCGCCGCCATCACATTTTCGGCGTTGCTGTAGTCGATCTCTACCAGGGTGCAGCCCTCATCGCCCATAGCCACCCCCGCCATCGCCGGCATTTTCCAGTTTTGCATGTGTGGGTAACTTGAAGCTCGTCGCCCGGTATCGGTGGCGATGGTGACCAAACTGTGCAGCCGTCCATCGACGACAGCGTGTTCCAGCAGTCCGTTCAGGGTAGATAGCAGCCAGTCCGTTTCCAGATAGTGGGCCAGATCTTGGAGCCGCTCACGGTAGGGACTGTCATCTTCCATATAGGACTCAATCACATCCGAGCGCGTGCTCAGATCGGTCCATCGAATCTCAGCATCGGGCTGCTCCCGAAATCGCCGCCGTCCTGCCCGTGTGAAGTAGCTGGAGTCAGAATCGCGGCGTGGGAGTGGAATGCCTTTGTTCTCATACAGGTAGCGGGCACGCGCCTTGGAGCTGCCCGGTGTAGTCAGACCGTCGTCGCCTAACCTCCGGACCAGGGAGTCCCGCTGGCGGCTCAGGGATTCTACGCGCTGTTCGGTGAAGGGGGTATTCAGGCGGATGCCCTGAGCGGCCATCTGGCAGTAGGCGCGCACCGCCCGGCACTCCCACTCTACCAGTTCAGGGCTGAACGATATGGCGCGCTGTCGTTGGTAAATCTGGAGGGCCAGACGTGCATCATTTTGAGCATAGTCGAGGGTCAGCGCGAGGGGCAGGGTATGCAGCCGTCCGCGCTGGCGCTTGAGATCGGGCAGTTCATCGGGGATGGGAATACCCAGCGCCGCCGCTACAGCCATCAGGTTGTAGCTGGCATTCACCGCCGGATGCAGCAGGCGTGCCATGACGTAGGTATCCCAGACGGATCGGGGAATCTGTCCATCGGTTAACTTGCTGAGCTGGCGGAGATCGAACACGGCATTGTGTGCGACTACGGGCGTCTCTCGCTGGAACAGGGCTTTGAGAAAAACTCGCACCCGTTCATCGAAGGGGGCGGTCAGCACGGTCGTGTGCGTCCGTTCTGCCTCTCTCCAGGCGAGCGCGATAACGGTGATCGCCGCCGGGTAACTCAATCCGTAATCCAAATGGGGACCCGAACCGGGCCAGCGAGTCTCGGTCTCAATGTCGACTGCAACGGCGTTCGCCTGGAGGCAGCGCGTCAGGGCTTCGCCGTCAAAATGGACTGGTTCCTCGAACAGTGGGAGCTGCATCGCGTTTTTACCCGGGCGGATTACGAATTGCGTCTCGAAATTAGCTCCATCCGGCCATCTCGAGGGCATGTCGATTATAGCTCATTCGTTCGATTTGTGGGGAAAGTGGTTCTGAATTCAGCGCATAGGTCGCTCTGATCTTGATGGCTCCGCCAAACACCGTCTTCAGGGCGTGGCGCGCTGGCGAGTCGTGGGTCGGGTTTACTGGCGGAGTCTTCTTTCAGGTGATACGGTGCGCGAGGAGCAAGGCACGATTCCCCTTTTGCTCAAACAGGGGAATGATCTGCCCCAAACGCCTCACCGGCGAATACGGGGCAGGTCATTCTCCGAGCTATGTAAGATGGCTACGGCCGGACGCGGTGACCAGCCAGCCGCCGGATGGTCTTACAGGTCCAGTTCCTGGCGAACCAGGGCTAGCTTGCCAGCTGATCCAAGTTTTTCATTTTTGTGGACAATGAACTTAGCATACTCGTCCACGAAAATCGTGCCCGGTTTCCGGAAATCGAACTGCTCAGGTTTATCACGGAAGTATTCGCGGTGCACGCGGGTCCAGACAAGCCGGCCATCGGTATCAATGTTCACTTTTGTCACACCCAGCGGTACCGCGCGGATGAAGCTATTTACATCGACACCCTTGGCCGAGGGATCAATAGTACCGCCTGCCGCATTGATCCGGCTGACTTCTTCTTCAGGAACCGAAGAGGAACCGTGCATCACCAGCGGGAAATTGGGCAGTACAGCCTGAATCTCCGCCAGGCGGTCGAAGCGAATCCCTTGGGAACCAGAGAACTTGTACGCACCGTGACTGGTGCCAATCGCTACGGCAAGGCTGTCACAGCCGCTCCGCTTGACAAATTCAACGGCCTGGTTCGGATCGGTGAGGTTAACATTCGCTTCGTCTACAACGATATCTTCTTCGACCCCGCCGAGTTGACCCAGTTCCGCTTCGACGCTTAACCCTTTGGCGTGGGCGCGGTCGACGACACGGCGTGTTATCGCGATGTTCTTCTCGAAATCCTCGTGCGAAGCGTCGATCATAACCGAGCTGTAGAAACCCGAATCGATGGCATCATAGCAGATTTCTTCGTTTCCATGATCGATGTGTACGGCGAAGATCGCTTCAGGGTACTCTTCCTGTGCAGCACGGATCATGCCTTCCAGCAGTTTGACCCCCGCGTACTCACGTGCTCCCTTGGAGATTTGAATAATGAACGGGGCTTGAGACCGGATATTTCCTTCGAACAACCCACGGGTTTGCTCCAGATTGTTGATATTGTAGGCTCCGACGGCGAAACGTCCGTAGGCGACTTTAAATAGATCTGCGGTTGTAACGATCACTGAATATTCCTTTCAAGTCAACACTTCATGCATGAACCAATTTCTTGCGCAGGCAACACTATACTTACGATCTGACCTGTGGGCAACATTCATTTCTGGATCCATTCAAATTTGTCTGATCCGGTGCGGGAGTGGGCGGGTGGCTGAATAAATTCCCCCGCAAATTGTCCAATTCTGTGCAGACATGTGAGTAGCCACCAAAGGCGTTGGCCGCGTGCGCAGCGTGGTATACTATGGGCCGAGCATAGAATCTTTGAGCGCGCCCGGGTTTCTTGGCTCTGTGGCCAATTCTTCTCCCAGATTTATTGCTAAGCGCTACGTGTCAAAAGAGAACTTCACAGCGTTTTTCGAGGAGCGAGGTAACAATCATGAAAGCTGGCATCCTTTACGACGATTGCGATATCCGTCTGGGTGATGCGCCCGAACCCAAAATCAAACCTAACGAGGTATTGGTTAAGTCGATGTACGCGAGCATCTGCGGGACGGATCTGCACGTTTTTCGTGGGGAATTCAAGGGTCGCGTCGCCTATCCGGCGATTCAGGGCCACGAATTTGGCGGTATTGTCGAGGAAATAGGCAGCGATGTCACAAATTTACGGGTCGGCGATCGCGTGGCTATTGACCCGATTATCCCGTGCCATTCGTGTGAAACATGCCTGACTGGACACATCAACGCCTGCCGCACACTCAAACTGCTCGGCATCGATCTCGACGGCGGTTTTGCTCAATACGTTGCCGCGCCCGCCTATCAGTGTTACAAGCTGCCCGACAACGTCCCCATGCAACACGCCTCAATGGTCGAGCTTTACGGCCTGGGACATCACATTCTAGGGCGCGGCGAAGTCCAGCCCGGTGAAACGATCGCGATTCTCGGCACGGGCAAACTTGGCTTGTCGGTCCTGGACGTGCTGTGCCACAGCGCCAGCCCGGGGTTGACCGTCGTCACCGATCTGTTACCTGTTCGCCTGGATACTGCGCGGAAGCTTGGCGCGGACGTCGTGATCAATCTGCACGATGAAGACCCGGTCGAACGTGTCATGGAACTTACAGATGGGGCAGGCGTAGACTGCGTGATCGAGGCTGTGGGCCACTACCATGTGCCAGAGGGGCAGGAACCCCCGTTGCAGCAAGCCGTGAGGATGATACGTAACGGCGGGCGCGTCGTGACCATGGGGTTGGGTGAGCAGTTGACCGCCGTTCATTTCAAAACGTTGGTGATCAAGGAAGCGAAGATCATCGCCAGCCGTGTGACGCGGGGCGAATACCCGCGTGCGCTTCGTATGATGGCGAAAGGATTGCTCCATCCTGAGCTGTTGATCACGGCGACCATGCCCTTACGCGCCGTCACCGACGCTTTTGCCATCATGGATCGCGAGGATCCCGATACCATCAAGATCGTATTGGACGTGCAGGATGTGTAGCGAACAATTACGCGAAGTCTTTGGTTGATTCCGAGGCTGGTGTTGTCGAGAGGCGAAATTAAAGCTCCGGACGATCACCGTATCCGGAGCTCGAACCTTCCAGAGAACTGAACCACGAGTTATCCTGATCGCCCCGTACAGAAGGCGCGGTTCAATAGATTAGGAGGCCATGCGCTCAAAGACGATGGGCGCTGCGCCAAAATCTCCTTGTATTCCGCTAACCTGTCCATCTGCACCAAACAGGAAACTCCCGCTGAAGAGGATAACCCCGGCATCATACGAGGATGCAATGAAATCCGTAGGCGAGGTAGGGAATAGCGGCATCGGCAGCGTGACATCGCCGGGCAAATCGTAATACAATTGACCCTCTTTCACGCTGATTTCGAGGTATTCCGCATTGACAGCGCCTGCTTCAATCAGGGGAGTCGGGATAGCGTAGCGCCCTGCGTAAATATCGAAACCACTGGTGTCCACTTCCGGATCGTAGCCGTTGCGCTTCAGGTAGGCGCGGTAGTCGCGCTCGCGCACATCGCGGAACCAAGCCTCGTCGTCATTCTCAGGGAATAACTCGAAAATGTTGTATTCGTGCACCCCCTTGGCGAGTTCATCCGCCAGGTTGATTTCCACCATATGTTCAAAGTCGTGGAAGAGATACAGGTACATGATACCGGCCCGCAGATCATAGATGTTCGAATACTGCGTGGGGTAATCCCCTTCCTGATGCGTGGCATCCAGGATCTGGCGGAACAGTTCGACAGTGTAATTCTGGTTAGCTTCGCCGAGCATGGCCTGCGCCGTCTTGTAACGTTCGCAGGTTTCTTCACCCGGTGGGGTAGCTGACTGGTAGAAATTGGTCGACACCAGAAATGGCCCGGATTTCCGGATCATTTCGATCGGTTCGATGATCACCGCATCGCCGCTTGCGTCACCGTAGAAGAGTTGTGCACCAACCATCAACCCTCGATCGTGTGCGTTGAAATAATCCATAACGCACTGTACATCCGCACAGGTCGCCATCACGATACTCAGCGCGTCCTCAGTTGGGTCCGGCAGGTCGGTTTCTGGCGGAACAATGGTGGGTGGCACAGCCAGACCATCGAAAAACAGACCCTGATCATTCATCCCACCTTGCGGAAAATAGTTGTCAAATCCGACATACATCTGCCCGAAAGTGCCTTCATCTGCTGGAATGAACCACAGCTTGGTGAAGGGATTTCGCCAATCCTCGTTGTTGCCGCCCAGGGCGACAGCATCGTTGGCAGCCATGAAGACCGAACAACCATGTTGATGGACTGTTGGCTGGCAGCCGTCCCCAGGGACAGCAGCCGCTGGCGCCGCGAGGGCGGCCAGCATTAGACTCAATAGCAGGACTACCGGGACA
Source organism: uncultured Chloroflexia bacterium (assembly GCA_963826505.1). GTDB lineage: Bacteria > Chloroflexota > Anaerolineae > Aggregatilineales > Aggregatilineaceae > CAWGXG01. The sequence goes on along the minus strand of CAWGXG010000005.1, from coordinate 359,267 downwards.
GCACGACGATTCATTGTGAGACCTCCTTAAGGCGAAAAGCGCGACATAATTTTATATCACGCTGCCAAAAACGGCGATGCTTTGTCTCCCCAAATTAGAGGTCAGCCCCTCGCCAGAAAATTACCGTAGGCAAGGGCCGTAGACGCTGCTACAATAAACGTATGATCTACTTAACGCCTCTCACGGTCTTGTCTTTCGCGTTGATGACGTGCGTTCACGGCGCCCCTTAGTTCGGTGCGCCTGTTGACTGTGTAATATAACGAATAATAATCACTCTTGAACGGCTCTGGCGCACTCCCAGGGCCGTTTTTGATTCCAACGAGGAGCACGATCATGAACGTCATTAACCTGAATCACGTCACTCTGAACTTCGCAGGTCGCGAACTCTTCCGCGAGCTGAGCTGGTCGATCGGCGAGCGCGCTCGAAGTGGGTTGGTCGGGCCGAATGGCGTGGGGAAGTCCAGCCTGTTCAAATTGATCGCCGGACTCGTCCAGCCCGACGCAGGCACCATCACGATTGCGCGCGGCATCCACGTGGGATATCTGCCACAGGAGGTTAGCCTCACGCCGGGCCGCACCGTGTGGGATGAAGCCGCCGTCCTGCCGCCACGCCTCGCCCAGGTCGAAGCCGACCTCAACCAGATCGAGGCCCGCCTCGCCGATCCGCGCGTCTATAACAACCCGGATCAGCTCAGCCGTGTGCTGGAACAGCAGGAACGCGCGCTCGACGTCTACGAGCAGTTGGGCGGACCGAGCCATGCCAACACCGTTCGCGAAACCTTGCTGCGCCTGGGTTTTTCGCCCGCTGATTTTGACCTGCTGGCCGAAAATCTCAGCGGCGGGCAGAAAAAACTTGTCGCGCTCGCCCGCCTGTCGGTCGAGGCACCGGACGTCCTGCTGCTGGACGAGCCGGATAACCACCTCGATCTGGCTGGAAAGCGCCAGCTTGAGACGTTCCTGAACGCCTATCCCGGCGCGGTCGTGATCATTTCTCATGATCGCTACCTCCTGGATGAAGTCGCCGCGGAAATAGTCGAGATGGAAGATGGTCGGCTTACCTTTTATCAGGGAAATTACACCGCCTACACGACCGAGCGCGAGCTGCGCCGCCTGCGCCAACAGCAGCTTCACATCGCCCAGCAGAAGGAGATTGCGCGCATTGAGGCTGCCATCAAACGCTTCGAGCACTGGGCGAGCATCGTCGTCGACGAACGTCATATCCGCCAGGCGCGCAGCCGTCGCAAGATGCTGGATCGTATGGAAGCCAACGGGGAGATCATCGAGCGCGTGACCGAACGCCGCCAGATTGAGCTGCAGATCAATGGCTGGCGCGGCAGCACCAAAGCTCTCGAAATCACGAATCTGACGATGGCCTTTGGCGACGATCTGCTGCTGCTCGATCTCGACCTGCTGATCCGGCACGGTGAGCGCGTCGGCCTGATTGGCCCCAACGGAGCCGGTAAATCTGTTTTGTTCCGGCTGATCCTGGGCGAACTCACCCCGCTGGTTGGTGAGATCGTGGTCGGGCCGAGCACGCAGATCGGCTATTATGCCCAGGAGCATCAGACGCTCGACGCCTGGCGGGACCGAACGCCGCTGGAATTCGTGCGCGATGTCAGTCCTCGGCGCGAAGAGGACGCCGTGGCGCTTTTACTCAAATTCCTGTTCACGTACGAGCAGACGCGTCAGCCGATCCGCACTATGAGTGGCGGCGAACGCAGCCGCCTTCAGTTGGCGAGCATCATGCTCCAGCAGCCGAATCTGCTGCTGCTGGACGAGCCAACCAACAATCTCGATATCCCGTCAATGGAAGTGCTCGAACGGGCGCTGGACGAGTTTGAGGGCGCGCTGCTGGTCATCTCCCACGACCGCTATTTTCTCGATCAGACAGTCGATCAAGTCGTGGAGCTGGATAACGGCGCGCTGTGCAGCTATTCCGGTGGTTATACCGATTACCTGCTGGCCACTGGTCAACTGGCGTGACGCGGAAGTTTGCCCTCACACCACGTCACGGTTCGGAGGTAGAGCGGGGGCCAAAAAGCTGTTAAGGAAGGTGTGCGCGGGTTGTGTGATCATCACGGGCACTGATGTTCGAACGAATATGCCTTTCGCCCAGGGCAGGCTACAACGGATCCTTAGCCGAGTGGGGAATCACGGTATAGCGCGGTGATATTTGGGCATGATCCGAATACACATAGCCACAATGAAGACACGATCACCCGATGAAGGTGGAAAATACGCCCTGTTTATCCTGGACAACTTTGAATATCTTCTCGATGGGATCGACATTGTGACTGCTGTCCTCGGTGCAGCCCAGGACATAAGTTACGCGTCGAACAGGTTTGTCCGGTGTCGGGGCTGGGTTTTCCGACTGACACACCAATCGACCCCATCCATCACAGCGCGCGGATTGAGATCTTCGAGTTCGGACGCGGAAATGCCGCATCAACCAATCGCAACCGGTGAAGAGCATGCTCCATCATAGGAGCACGACGGATCCGAGCGGGAGATTGGCGTCCTGCAATTGCTCTGGCCGGATTCTACGTCGGGTTCTGATCCACTCGGGTGCTAGTTCCCGTTCCTCGTCTGGACAATTCATCACGAAAGCTGCTTCCAGGCGCTGCCCGGCCAGCCACCACACGCTGAAACGCCCGCCGTCGACATCACCCCGATGAATGACAGTATCCGCGGCGTCGGTATCTCCCCAGAATTCGTAGGACAGATCGAATATGTCCGAGAAGAAATAGCGCAGGTAGATGAACTCATCGGGCCGTTTGCGGTTAGCCTGGGTCATCATGTGCACAGCGTGTCGCGCTTGCTGGACCGCATTGTCCCAGTGTTCGATGCGGCGACGTTTCTGGAAAATTACATCGTTGTAATTGGCGACGTCTCCCGCGGCGAAGATGCCGTTGCGGTTGGTCTCCAGGTATTTGTTGACGATGATTTCGTCGGCAAGATGCAGGCCCGTCCTTTCAAACAGCTCGGTTGCCGGACGAACTCCAATGCCCGCTACGACAAAATCCGCCGGAAGCTCCTCGTTGGTGTTTAGCCTAACCCGTGACACATGCCCGTCACCCGAAAAGGACGTTGGCTGTGTCTGGGGCCGAAAGCTGACGCCGCGCGCTGCATAGTAGTTCTGGAAAAATGCCGACATCTGAGGTGTGAAAAAACGCTCCATCAGGCGTTTTTCAGGGAAGACCATTGTTACGTTGATGCCACTGCTGGCCAGCACAGACGACACCTCCATGCCAATATACCCACCGCCAATGACCACGGCATGTTGGGCGTGCTGCATTTCATCCGCGATCCGCTGAGATTGATCTTTGGAGCGCAGGTAATGAATACCCGCCAGGCTTGCGCCTGGAATGTCCAATTTGCGCACGTGCGACCCAGTCGCGATCAGCAGTTTGCCGAATAGGATTTCAAGATCAGCGTTGGTATGCAGGCGATTCTCTTTCAGGTCGACGCGCGTCACGCGGGTATCGAGGAAGACCTGAATGCCGTGCTGATCATAAAAAGCGGGAGCATTGATCAAGATATCTTCTGTGGTCTTCTTGCCCGCCAGATAGCTCTTTGAAAGTGATGGACGGTCATATGGCAGCGTATCATCTGCTGAGATAATCGCCAGTTGGCCAGGTTCTATTCCCTGCTCCACGAATTCCTGAGCAGCATAGCCTGCCCCAACGCCGCCTCCCAGAATCACGTATTCGCTCTTATGCAGTTGCATCGTATTTCGCCTCCGGATTTTTCAGCGATAGCGATAGTGAATGTAAAGTGAAACTTTCTTCGTCGCATGAGGGATTCGGGCTAACTTAATGTAGGTCATTTGGCCTACCGCAAAATCCCCTAACTAACCCAGTCAAAAACCCTCCGCCTATCCAATGTCAATCATGACTGCTCAATCTATAGTCTAGATATTCGTACAAAAGGAATAAGGATGTCGACGAGCGCGCTGGCCCGGCAGGTACCGCTCTAAAAGGGGCAGCTGTCGAGCTGGCTGAAGAAGCTGAGCGAGAAGTGGAGCATTGATGGCGATTGTTGACGATAAACTGGTACATGTCGAAGATTACGAAGACTTGGTAGGCGCGGAGGCGGTTGAGCGCGTGTTGCGCAAGGCCGAGCCGCTCAAGGGGCTGCACATCACCCATGTGAACTCAACCTATTATGGAGGGGGAGTGGCGGTGTTGCTGTCGTCCCTGGCCCTGCTAATGAACAGCCTGGACATCAAAACGGGCTGGCGCGTCATCCAGGGATCGCCGGACTTTTTCAGCGTGACCAAGAAGATGCACAATGCCCTGCAAGGCGGGGAGATCAACTTCTCCGACCAGAAGAAGCGCATCTATGAAAACGTGGTGTACGAGAATGCGATCCGAAACCATCTCGATCACGACCGGGTTATCATTCACGATCCGCAACCGCTGCCGATGATCGAGCATTATCACAAACGCGGTCCGTGGATCTGGCGCTGTCACATCGATTTGACTTCACCCAACCGGGATGTGTGGAAATACATGACCCCTTTTATCGAGAAATATGACGCTGTGATAATTTCGCTCGAAGAATATGCGCAGCGTCTCAACACGCCGCAAGTGGTCTTCATGCCTGCCATTGATCCGTTTTCGATCACCAACAAACCGTTGAGCGATGAAGAAATCCAGGAACGGCTGGCTCGGTACGACATTCCAACAGATTTGCCTTTGGTCGTGCAAATTTCACGCTTCGACAAGTGGAAGGATCCGGAAGGCGTTATTGATGCCTTTGAGATCGCGCGCAAGGAAGTGGATGCCACGCTCGTGTTATTCGGCAATATCGCGACGGATGATCCTGAAGGTGAGCACGTCTACCAGTCGCTATTGGATCGCCGTGATGAGCGCATCCTGATCTTGACCAAAGAAGATACCGCCTTGGTTAACGCTTTGCAGCGGCGAGCGGCAGTGGTTGTGCAAAAATCACTGCGCGAAGGGTTCGGGATGACCGTAACTGAGGCGATGTGGAAGGGAACGCCGGTGATCGGTGGTGACGTCGGCGGAATCCGCTACCAGATCAAAGATGGCGAAAACGGTTATTTGGTCTCCTCAGTCGAGGAAGCGGCTGAACGGATCGTGCAGTTGGTCAAGGACCAACAACTGAGAGAAAAACTCGGCAAAAAAGCACACGAGTCGGTGAAAAGCAATTTCCTGATGATCCGTTTGCTGGAACAGTACCTGGATTTGCTTGGCGCTTTCGAAGTGGACTTTCGCCTTAACAAACAGTACAAATCATGAATTCCCTGAAACAGCACGAAATTCGACAAAACAAGATCACACAACAATGGGTGATCTATGCGCCGGGCAGAGGGGATCGGCCGAAGGATTTCCGATCGGATGAGGACCGCGAGTCGCTACCGGTGTATGACGACACCTGTCCGTTTTGTCCGGGCAACGAACATATGCTGCCCGATATCATCACGGAAAACGGCGGTCCGGACGGCTGGCAGGTCCGTGTGGTGCCGAACAAATACCCGGTCCTGACGCCGGAGGGAGATACCGAACGTCGACCGCAAGGCATCTACTTGTCGATGCCCGGTTACGGGCGGCACGAGGTCATTATCGAGGGGCAACGCCATAACTGTGATCTCGCGGATATGTCGACCGATGCGGTTGGTAGAGTCATCGAAATGTACCACCAGCGCACGATCGACGTGATGCGCGTTCACGGTAATATGATGTGTCTCATTTTCCGCAATCACGGCCCCCATGCAGGTACGTCCTTACAGCACCCGCATTCGCAATTGGTGGTAACAGGCATTGTGCCACACTACGTGCGCTGGCGTGAAGAACAAGCACGGCATTACTACGATGAATGGGGGCGCAGCGTCTTTGCTGACATTCTCACATTTGAGCTTCGACATCAGCAACGTGTCATTCTTGAGAATGAATCATTTGTGTCTTTCGTCCCGTTTGCCGCTGAAGTGCCGTTCGAGATCTGGATTATGCCCAAACGCCAGCAGGCCGATTTTGGCAGTATTTCTGATGCAGAAAAGGGCGATCTGGCTGCGATATTACGCGCTGTGTTGATCCGGTTGCGCGACAAGCTTGACGATCCGGACTACAACTACATTTTCAATTCGGCGGCCCGCTATGAGACTGACGCACCTCACTTGCTTTGGTATCTCCAAATCCGGCCCCGTTTGACGAGACGCGCCGGATTTGAAATTGGGTCTGGCATCAGCGTCAACCCATCGATTCCTGAAGAAGATGCCCTGATCCTAAAAGGTGACGGGTGATTGTCTATGTCTCAGGCGACACCGAACAATGCTGAAGATCAAACGCACCCGGTCCAGCCAGATCTTGCAGACGGCAGACGACGTTTATCCATCGTCTTTGTGCTGACAGTCGTCTATCTTTGCGTCGAGGTTGTCGCGGGCCTCTTGACCAGCAGCCTATCCCTTCTTGCCGATGCCGTCCATATGTTTACAGACGCAGGCGGAATCGCTTTAGCGCTGTTCGCCGTCTGGGTGTCGCAAAAACCGGCGACACTCACCAAAACCTATGGATACTACCGGTGGGAAATTTTGGCCGCCTTAATCAATGCTGTTGTGCTACTCGGAAGCGGAGCCTTGATCTTGATAGAGGCTTGGCGACGTTTCCGGCATCCTGCTCAAGTGATTGGGCTGCCAATGTTGATCGTCGCCGTTATCGGCCTGGTCGTCAATCTGATCGGCGCCAGGGTCCTGCATCCTGGAGCCGAGGAAAATTTGAATGAGGCTGGCGCATTCATGGAGGTGGTCAAGGATGCGCTAGGATCGGTGGGTGTCATCGGTGCGGCTGCGATCATTTGGGCCACTGGTTGGAATTATGCGGACCCACTGGCAAGTGTGCTGATCAGCCTGCTCATCGTGCCCAAAACGTGGCGCTTGCTCGACCAGGCGGTGAATGTTTTGCTGGAAGGCGTGCCATCGCATATCTCGATAACTGATGTAGAAGCCGCACTACGTCAGGTTGAGGGGGTCAAAGCAGTTCATGATGTGCACGTATGGGCCATCTCGTCGGAAATAACCAGCATGAGCGCGCATGTTGTTATGTCAGAAGGCCGAACTGTTCGTCAGTCACAGCAGGCACTTGAGGAGATCAACGCAGTGCTCAGAACGCAATTTGGCATTGAACACACCACGATTCAAATCGAGCACCGCGATCTCGTTCCTTCGGAACCGGTGTTATAAACCACTCAACCTGAATGTTGATTCTCAAAATCTCCTCGTTCAAAAGGCGTGCAGGGCAGGGGCCCGCCCATTCGGCAACGTGCCGCCTACCCGCAGCCTCGGACATGTAACGCCAATCAACTGCTGATCAATTGATCCGCCGTGACATTCAGAACGACCCGGGAATCCGTGACGTTCGCTATTTGATCGGCGCTGGCGTAATGGGTCGAAGCCAGAATGCCCGTATCAACCTTGATGTACCCGTAACGCTGGAGGCGCTTGCGGAGTTCAACAGGCAGGTGCTCCCCCGTTTTGAGCGTCTTGGCAAAATCCTCCATCAACTCATTGCCTACGACTTTGGCCGTTTGCGCGGTACTGGTTTCGACGCCGGGCCGCTCAAGGTCTTCATCCCCAAACTGAACGGTTTTCACCGCGCCGATCTTCTTGCCTGTCCGGTCATAGACGGGCATATCTTCGTGAACCTGGGTCAGCATGTTTTTCATTACTACCTTCCTTTGGATTCGGATTTCATGTCTCGGGAACGATTAACGCTTGCTGAGGTTTTCCGACAAGTCTTCGAGTTTCTGCCAGGTTTCGACCAGGCGCGACTGTTTTTCAAGGAGTTTTGAGCCTACGGCCAGTTTGACTTCGCGCTCTTCAAACCCGGAAACCCACGCAACAGGGATGAACATCTTTTCCTTCAAGAGCATTCCCTTGGAAACCAGGAAAGTCATGGCCCGGTCGGTGTCAGGGTTAACAAAGACACGTTCGATGGTGCCCACATGTTTGCCATCTGCGCTCGTTACCTTCGCGCCTTCTTTCAAGGGTATGGTTTGGTCCGGGATATTGCGCTCAGTCCGGGTGATGTAGGGCTGCGGCATATAGCGCCCGTAGAGTTGCATCGAGTTGTAGGGATACCAGTACATCGGTTGGGCCAGTCCCGGCCCATAGGACGTGGGCTGTTCATCATCGTCCAGCGTGATGAAGTGCCTTTCCTCAAAATCGGGCAGGCTTTCGAAGTCAATGTCCTGACGGAGCGTTACCCGGTTTTCCCTGGCTTCCGCGATCTGATCGATGGGGACGACTTTGTCTTCCGTAAACAGCAATCCTTTACGGATGACGACATGGGTAACTTCCTTCGTCCGAGGATCGATCACAACGCGGTCAATCCGTCCCGCTTCGTGATCGTCGAACGTGAAAACGTCAGTGTGGCTTTTGAATTGCACAGTGTCATCTCCTTCACTTGTCTGAAGTATTCGTTGTTTTTGTGAATTGGAATCGTGCAAATTCTTCAACTGTTCATACCTTACATCAGGGCACTCTCTTTCTCATGAGCTACCGGGGGGTTATTGGGTTAGGTAATCTGGGGGATCTTTCTGTAGGTCTTTTGATGCATGTCTGACGACTCCCGAAATAACTTTGGAGCCGTCAGAGAACGCTTCTAAAGGTCGCCCAGCTCATTTCCGTCATGTTCTTTTTCTCTTGCTCTGCGACTACATCCGTGATGTCGCGTAGGGAGGCCCGGCTCATTTACAAGGTTTTTTGGAGATTATGTGTGATTGCTTGGGTGAATTTATCTACGCCTGAGGGGTAATAAGAAGCCCGGCTCAATAGTTGACACTTCCCGACATCAGCATCAGAATAGCGCATGAGTGAGAGAAACAATGGGATCCGCTAACGGAATTGGCGCGCCCTGATTTCTGCGCTTTCCCCCTGTCTTGAGACTTGTTTTTGGGTTGTTTTGCCCATATATATCCGAGTTGTTTTGTCGATATAATGTCACTAAGCGATTCTGACAAAGTCCGTCTTGAAAATTTCACAGAGGGGTTATTATGAACAAGAAGCTTCTGACATTGCTCCTAATATGCTCAATCGTCATACCAGTTTTCGCCATACCTACGGCAGGCGCACAAGAGGGGGGTTTGGGAGGCCGGACGCTTGTTGTGGCGCATGATGTGAACTTCCCGCCATTTGAATATCTGGACGGCGACAAGTACACGGGCTTTGATCTTGATTTGCTGAAGGCAGTAGCCGAGGTTGGCAATTTCAAGATCGACCTGCGTCCCATGGATTTCAACGGGATCATACCGGCATTACAGGCGGGGCAGGTTGATATGGCGATTGCCGCGATGACGATCAAGCCTGAGCGCGAGGAGGTCATCGATTTTACCATTCCGTACTTCAGGACCGGGCTCGTGCTTGCGGTGGCTCCGAATAACAATGACATCGTGAATCCGGAAGACCTGCAAGGCAAGAGCATTGCGACCAAGATCGGTACCAGCGGTGATGCCTACATCCGCGAACTGCCCTACGCGGACAAGATCCATATTTCGACCTACGAAGGCAACACAGAAACCTATCTGGCCGTGATCAACGGCATCAACGATGCGACGATTAACGATGATTTGACGCTGCGGTACTATATTGCGACCGAAGGTGAAGGCAAACTGAAAGTCGTCGGAGATCTGCTCACCGGGGATGACTATGGCATTGCCATTCCAGAAGGCAACCCGGACATCCTTGAGGTCGTCAATGCCGCCTTGTTGACATTGGCAGACAACGGCACTTATGCTCAACTCTACGAAAAATGGTTCGGCGTAGCGCCTAACCTGGTGCCGGGGGAATTTACCAACCAACCAAGTTTGGGAGGCCGGACGCTTGTTGTGGCGCATGATGTGAACTTCCCGCCATTTGAATATCTGGATGGCGACAAGTACACGGGCTTTGATCTTGATTTGCTGAAGGCAGTAGCCGAGGTTGGCAATTTCAAGATCGACCTGCGTCCCATGGATTTCAACGGGATCATACCGGCATTACAAGCGGGGCAGGTTGATATGGCGATTGCCGCGATGACGATCAAGCCTGAGCGCGAGGAGGTCATCGATTTCACCATTCCGTACTTCAGGACCGGGCTCGTGCTTGCGGTGGCTCCGAATAACAATGACATCGTGAATCCGGAAGACCTGCAAGGCAAGAGCATTGCGACCAAGATCGGTACCAGCGGTGATGCTTACATCCGCGAACTGCCCTACGCGGACAAGATCCATATTTCGACCTACGAAGGCAACACAGAAACCTATCTGGCAGTGATCAACGGCATCAACGATGCCACGATTAACGATGATTCGACGCTGCGGTACTATATTGCGACCGAAGGTGAAGGCAAACTGAAAGTCGTCGGAGATCTGCTCACCGGGGATGACTATGGCATTGCCATTCCAGAGGGCAACCCGGACATCCTTGAGGTCGTCAATGCCGCCTTGCTGACATTGGCAGACAACGGCACTTATGCTCAACTCTACGAAAAATGGTTCGGCGTAGCGCCTAACCTGGTACCGGGACAGTATTAGGATCTCTAGAGTCTGGCGACTCGCGGGTAGGTGGTGGGTCGCCAGAACTCTGTTCTTCCCCAAAGATGTTGGTTCTGTGTCATTGTGCTCAGGGGGCGTAGTATATGTTTGACAATTTTTTCAACATTGCATGGACGTACCTCCCTCGCTTGTTACGTGGAGCTGTTATAACCCTTAGAGTTACTTCTTTTGGCGTGAGTATTGGATTTGTTATTGGAATCGTTGCCGGGTTTGTTCGCGCCTTTCAAATTCCAGGGGTGAAATATATCGTCCGTTTATATATTGAGCTCATTCGTGGCACGCCATTATTGGTGCAGGTATTCTTTATCTTTTTCGGCTTGCCAACTGTGATTTATCACCCCATCCAGCCGTTGACGGCGGGTATCTGCGCGATCGCCATCAATTCCGGGGCATATTTCGCGGAAATTGTACGGGGTGCTGTTCAATCCATCCATAAAGGGCAAATCGAGGCGGCACGTTCACTTGGGTTGAACTGGTTCAAGACTATGCGGCATGTGGTTTGGCCCCAGGCGTTTTTGATCGCATTACCGTCACTCGGCAATCAATTTATCATTAGCCTTAAAGACACCTCCCTGCTGGCTGCGATCAGTCTTGAAGAGCTGACTCGCAACGGACAAATAATTATTGCAGCCACCTTCCGTGCGTTTCAGATATGGATTTTGGTGGCAATTATTTATTTAGTGATGACAGGTACCATGTCTCTTGTTTTGGCGCGCGTTGAGACTCGTCTGAACCGCTATCTTTACCGGTGATACATTATGGAAAATAAAAAGCCCGTCATTGAGCTCAAAGATATCCACAAGCATTTTGGCGAATTGCACGTTTTGAAGGGTATCAACCTTTCTGTTTGGGAAGGTGAGGTATTGGTCATTATTGGTCCCTCTGGGTGCGGAAAATCAACGCTTTTGCGCTGCATCAACGTGCTGGAACGCCCTGATTCAGGCCAGGTCATTTTCGAGGGGCAAAATCTGCTTGAAAAGGGAATTAACCTCAATCGAGTGCGCACGCATTTGGGAATCGTCTTCCAGAGCTACAATCTTTTCCCTCACAAAAATGTTCTTGATAACATCATGCTGGGATTACGCGAAGCTCTCGGATTATCTCGGCGCGAGGCTTTGGAGCGTGCCGAAAAACAACTCCAACATGTAGGCCTTAGCGACAAAATAAAGGCCTGGCCGGTTCAACTGTCCGGTGGGCAGGCGCAGCGTGTTGCCATTGCCCGCGCGCTCGCGATGGAACCCCACGCGCTCCTCCTGGATGAAATCACCTCGGCACTTGACCCGGAAACCATCGGCGAAGTGCTCGTTGTAATGAAGAATTTGGCTCAAGAGAAAATCACCATGGTCGTCGTAACGCACGAAATGGGCTTTGCCCGTGAGGTTGGCGATCGGGTCATCTTTATGGATCAAGGTGTTATTGTCGAAGAGGGCCCTCCCGAACAAATTTTCCAAAATCCCAAAGTTCAACGGACGCAGGAATTCCTCTCTCAAATTCTGTAATCCGCACAAGTGGACTTGCCCTGATTTGATGGGGGAGAAAACAAGGGCCAAACTCTAACTCGCGGAGATGAAAGCTGAGCAAACAGCCACGGCAGTATACACGCCACTGCAAGCAGGAAGCAGTGCGGCTGATGGAGATGAGCGGCCGGCCGGCGACCTAGGTCGCCCGCGAAAATCGATTGAAGTAGCATGGATTGACCTGTTCTTCCGCGCGATATTTCTCATCATGGAACACGGCTCACGGCGTGTGATGCATGCCGGGTCGATTACTGGCTCCTGTGGTCGACGTGCCGCCGATTTTTGTAGAATCTGTGCCAGCCGAGAAGGTGGGTCGGCTGGCCCTTCGTTTGACTCACCCCCGAGTGAACCGGCCCCAACCCCACGTTCTCCACGATCAATCCTGATCAGGATTGACGTGTCACTTCCGTTCTGGTTGATGGCTCGCATTCCGCTCTCATTACGATAAGAAAGGCAGCCGGGTTATGGCTCAACCGCTTGACGAACGCATCCAGGTATTCGATCCTGACATCCAGCGCGACCTCGTGAGGTACGTTCGCGGGCAGTTCGCGGTCGAAGACGGTGTGCTGCACGCCGTCCGGCAGAATACGCACGACCAGGGTCTGCCGGAAATCCAGATCCGCCCGGAAGAAGGGCAAATACTGCAATTTCTTGCGCAGGTCATCGGCGCGCGGCGTGTTTTGGAGATTGGGACGCTGGCCGGGTACAGCGCGATCTGGCTGGCTCGCGCACTGCCAGACGGCGGCACGCTGACTTCGCTGGAAATGGACCCGCACCACGCGCAGATCGCCCGCCAGCACTTCGCGCAGGCCGGAGTCGCGGATCGGGTGACGATCATCGAAGGCGAAGCGCTGCATACGCTCGCGCGGCTGGCCGACGCACCGCCGTATGACATGGTCTTCATCGACGCCGAAAAAGAGGAGTATCCCGCTTACCTGACGTGGGCGGTGGACCACGTGCGCCCGGGCGGCCTGATCACAGCGCATAACGCCTTTCGCGGCGGCTTGCTGGTCGGCAAAAACGGCGACAAAAACATGCAGGCGACGCGCCAGTTTTTGCAGACGATGGCTGCTCATGAGCGCCTGACCAGCACGATCATCCCCGTCGGGGACGGCATCGCGGCGGCGATCGTTCGCGCCTGACAGGGAAGGATCTGGCTTAGGATCGTCGAACCGCATAAGCAGCACGAAGATTAATTCAGGCTGGACGGTCTGCGGCCGGCGCAGCCGAGGGCGTACTCTCCACAAGTTTGATACTCAGGAGGAGGTGCGGACCATCACGAAATCTAGGATGGCGGACTACAGCATTGGTCGTCCGCATGCGGCGCTCGCACGCGACCGGTTTCGAGCCGCCTAACCAGCAAAGCCACGCGGAGATCTGCCAAATCTGCCCCAGCGACAGGTATTCCACCGGTACCGATTCCACATGCTAGATGTCGTTGGCGAATCAGGTTTTAGCGGTTGTAGAGGAAAAGGGGCCAGGAGTGAGGAATACCAGGGTCTATATGGCAAGTCTGGTGGTTTGGGGATGTTTAATGGCGTTCTCGACCACGCGGGCCAACGATCCGGCGTCGATCCGGGATTCCCCGACTGGCCTGATTACGTCCTTTGCCCTCACTCAAGATCGGCAGTCTCTCGCGCTGGGTGGCAATCGGGGAATCATGGTCGTCGACGCCGAAACCTTTGAGGAGCGTTGGTTTGGCCCGGTGAACTCCACGGTAACAAGCCTGGCTCTCTCGCCCGATGGGGTTTTTCTGGTCTCGGTACACAAAAACAGCGCCGTCTTTCTTTGGGATGCCCGCACTGGCACGCCGATCAGGGTGTTGATTGAAGATGGCGGCACCAGGTGGAATACGATCTCCGATGCTGCCTTCTCGCCCGACGGTGACTTTCTGACCGTCCACTCTCAAGGGATAGTTCATATATGGAACATGCAGGTCACGCCCCCTTGGGCCACACCCAAAAGCGTTGATCTTCCCGATGCGGCCTTTGCGCTGGGCACCTTCCGGGTCAAGACTGGCGGTGGGGGGAGACATCTGGGATATGAGTGCTACCCCTCCGCTGAAACTATTCTCGTACATCAACGCTTTTTCCGTGCTCGCAACGACCTGGTCACCGGACGGATCGTTGATCGCGTTTGCGGGCCCGAATCGGACGGTCGTCTTGTGGGATATACGGGACAACGCCAAACTATACGAGTTTCCTCTCGAACCGGACTATTTTTTTAACGGGATTGCGTTTTCACCGGATGGGACGCGACTGGCCCTTGGCTCCTCACAGGCTTACAACTTTGCCACTCACCGGAGCCAACGGAACAGCGTTATTGCGCTATGGACTCTCGGCGCCGACCCAATTGAACAGAAAGCTGCCGACGAGGGCCATACTATTTACCGCATGGCATTCTCCCCCGATGATAGGCTGTTGGCCACTGGATCGCTTGATGGGTATGTTACGATTTGGGATGCGGCAGCTGTGCGCGTATTGGGGAGACTTGAGAATGCCCAGTTGCCCGACACCACCTACATTACGCCTTACTGGGTGAGCGGAGATAAACTGCTGACCTTCGCCAAGTTCGAAAATTCAGTGGTCTTGTGGGACGTCACCCAGTTCTCGATCCTGCATCGTCTTGCTGCACCGGTGGAATGGCAGCGTACACAAGGTTCTAAAGAAGCGATCGAAAACGATTGGGGCTATGGCGTATGGTCTCCTGACAACCGGTTTTATGCGGCCTGTGGCTTTGAAGGACCCGGCTGTGTCGTGGATACTGAACAAGGGAGAAGCTTCGAAATTGGAGGAAGCAGACGCCTGACGAGCTTTGGCGGTTGGAGTGAAGATAGCCGTTATGCTGTTTTTTACAACAGAAACACATATGGAAACGAGGAGGCGTTTGTATTCGATACGCAGGAGTGGACCGTTGCGCTCCGCAGTGCGCAGGGCTGTCTCGACCTGGCAATGTCCAACTGCCCGGCCCCCTCGGTCAGTGACATGTTGGCCCCTTTGGGTGCTGTGGCGGTGCCGATCCCAACACCACAGCCCTGATTCTGGCGCGGCGATTTCTATGTGCGTTCCGGTGTGTTGCCCGCTCGCCTGTGTGGGGCGCCGGCCACTTCCATGGTTGGAAGTGATGTCTCGCTTGTGCCAAGCATGATCCTCCCATGAGCAAGATCCTATATCCTCAAGACTTGATAAATGAAAAGAAAGACTACTCCGGAGCACTGGCGTCAACGCTCACGAGTATGACCTGGACGCCGAGTCCAATTCACAAAAATTAACACAATAGTGGCGGCGATTCCCCAAAAACCGACTGTGGACCCCGGAAGCGCGTTTGTCGCTCAAATGCCCGACTCGACGCACCAAATGCAAGCATGACAGGTAAAGTTTGAATGGCCTTAGAGGTCGATCTAGGGCTATATTGTGGGTGCTCAGGCAATTTATTCTTCGGTGTATACTTACGCTAGGACAACGTTTAGCACTGAAGATACGCGCGACCTGTATGAATCCCAATGATATGCGCAGGGCCCGAACCGCTGCGTGGTTGAATTGCAGCGTATCACGCGCGCAAACCGTGAAACACGCTTAACAAGGCCGGAGGAATTGGATGACTGACGATCCCCTTATCGGGCGGCGCCTGGCGAATTTCCGAATAGAACGCCTGATCGGGCATGGTGGCATGGCGCAGGTGTACTTCGGCCTGGATGTCACGCTCCAGCGGCCTGTCGCCATCAAAGTTATTGATGCCCGCTATCGCGGCAGCGAATCCTACGCGGAACGGTTTACCCGTGAAGCGCGGACAGTGGCCTCCTGGAGGCACGAAAATATCGTGCAGGTGTATTATGCGGATGTTCAAGAGGGCATCTATTACTTTGTGATGGAATACATCGATGGGCCAGACTTGGCGCACTTGCTGTCGCAATATGCGGAGGACGGCGAACTCATGCCGCATGAGGACGTCCTACGGATTGGGTGGGCGGTAGCCGATGCGCTCGACTATGCGCATAAGCGGGGTGTCATTCACCGGGACGTCAAACCGTCGAACGTGATGGTGGCGAGTGATAACCGGGTTGTCCTGGCCGATTTTGGTCTGGCAATGGACGTTCAGCAGGGGACGATGGGCGAAGTGTTCGGGACGCCGCACTATATCGCGCCGGAACAGGCGCGGCGTTCCTCGGATGCCGTCCCGCAATCCGACCTGTATGCATTGGGCGTGATGCTCTACGAAATGCTCACCGGCGTCGTCCCGTTTGACGATCCGTCTCCGGCCAGTCTGGCGCTCCAACATCTGACTCTGCCACCGCCGCCGCCGCGCGACATCAATCCTGAGCTTGGTGTGGAGACGGAACGGGTGCTGCTCAAAGCTCTGAGCAAATCTCCCGCCGAGCGGTATCAAACGGGCTCCGATCTGATGCGCGCGCTCGAATCGAGTTTGACGAGCCCGCACGAGTCGGCCGAGGAATACATAGAACTGCCACCACCGGCTGCCGGACTGCGCGATCTATCGTTATCACGTCTGACGGTCGCGGATCGCGTGGCGCAGCATGTACAGGCAACTCGTACCGCGGTGGCTTTTCCACAACCGCTGATTCCTAAGACCAAAGAGCATCAGACGGATGAATCTCCCGCTAGCCAAGTATCGTCCGGCGGTCGCCGCAACACGGGCATCATTGTGGTGGCAGTCGTTGCCGTGCTGGTGGTTGTGGTTGGCGTGGCGCTGCTTGTCGTTCTGAGGGGGGACAAAGGGGATAATTCATCCGCTTCAGGCGCACTGCCGACCTCGACTGAGGAGGCTGTAGCCCAAGTCCAGGAGATCACGCCAACGGCTACGGAGTCGCCTACGCCATTCACCCCAACAGGCGCGCCAACAGAGACGTCAGTGCCGGTGAGCGTCCCCACAACCGCGCCGGTGGCAACGAATACGGCCACGTCAGCGCCCACTCAGCCGCCGACTTTCACGCCTACCGTCTCGTATACGCCAACGGTGGAGCCTACCTTGCCGCCCACATTCACGCCTACATTCACGATAACCCCGCTGCCCACGGCAACCGCGGTGTCAATCCAACCCGTGCAACCGACCGTGTTATATCCCAACGGGCAGCGGTTTATGCTGTATTACGACGAAAACAGCCTGTATCTGCACAACATGTCAGGGGATCGCGTGTTGCTCAGTCCTTTCGCTTTCGAACGCCTGGATGCTAATGGCGTTCCCCTGAATCGCTTTGACGGAGGCCGGTGGGCGCAGTTCTATCCTTACGTCTACCCCTTATCGTGTGCGCGGGTGCTGATAGGTAACGCGGCCTCGTTCCTGAAATCCACCACAATGCCAATCGTACAACGCTGAAGTGTGGGTGGAACGCGGCATGAGTCTCGATTTTTGGACTCCTCGGGAGGGAAGCGCACAGTTCCGCGTTTTGTGGAACAATGAAGAAATCGCGCGTTGTGAGATTGCCGCGGGAAGTTGTGAGGTGTTTCTGCCCTGACGACCGCGGTGGGCTTGAGCTGTTTGGGGCATCCCTGTGTTTCTGCCTGAACGGCCTGGATGATTGCGGAATCTGAAGTGTTTGATGCAGAAACTGTACGGAGACAGAAAGGAACCACTGACATGCCGATAGAAGAGCGGGTTATCGACGATCTTTTGGTCGAATATGTCTACAGTCCAGAGGGGGTATCCAGACAACCGCTGCTCTTTGTGCACGGCGCGTGGAGCGGCAGTTGGATCTTTTCGAATTATCTGACTTACCTGGCATCCGGCGGCTGGAACGTTTACGCTATGAATCTGCGCGGACATTACAAAAGCAAGCCGGTTGATCTGGCCCGTGTTACGCTGCGTAATTATATGAATGACGTGACGCGAATCGCGCGCCGCTTGCCAGCGCCCCCAGTCTTGATCGGTTATGGGACGGGTGCGCTCATTGTGCAGCATGTCCTCAACACGGAGACGCCAGCCGCCGGAGCCGTATTCATCAGCGCCAGACTGGGTAATGCGGCTAAATTCGTTCCGGCCACAGTGTTCAAGATGCCGCATCTTATCCCGGCTGAACATCTCACTGCTGCGCCTGACATTCCTCTCGAGACGCTAGAGTGGCTTAACTCATACCGGGCCAATTGTGTCGAACCCCGCAGCGTGTTGGTAGATTTGTTGAGCGCAAAAGCAAATACACAGCCGCATTTTGTGAAAGTTCCTTATCTAGTGCTAAACGGCGAGCACGATTCCGACATTTCAGCCGACCAGGGCCAGGAACTGGCGAGTTTCTATGAGGGCGGGGGAACGCTCGATATCGTGCTGCGGGCCAGCCATACCGGCATTCTGGTGGGTACCGAATGGCGCGAGGCGGCCAACGCCATAAATGCCTGGTTGGGCACGCATGGTTTCGCTGAGATCAAGCAGACTGGTTCCCCTAAGGTGGACGGTGCTGAATAGCGAATGAGGGGGTGTGATGTCGACGGATAGTGTACTTGGTCAACAATTGGATGAATATCGTCTGGACGCATTGTTAGGGCGTGGCAACATGGCGCGCGTCTACCGTGGCCTGGATATGCGCCTCAACCGGCGAGTGGCGATCAAAATCATTGATACGCCCTTCCGGAGCGACGACGAATATGCGCGGCGTCTCCAGCGTGAAGCTCAAGCCATCGCGCAGTTGGAACATCCACATATTATCACTGTGTATCGCTATGGATTGGTTCGCAATGTGTTCTATATCGCCATGCAATATATTGAAGGCGCCGATCTGGCGAACGTGTTAGGCACCTATTTTGACGACGGGCGATTTCTTGCGCCGCAAGATGCCAGCCGTATCATCCGCGAAATCTGTCAGGCGCTCGATTATGCCCACAGCCGGGGCGTTATTCACCGTGACGTAAAGCCGTCGAATATCATGTTGGACAAACTCGGTCGAGCCATCCTGACCGATTTCGGCCTGGCGTTGATGGCGTCCTATGGTACGCGCGGAGAAATCTTAGGGACACCCCATTATGTTTCGCCGGAACAGTCCGTATCATCAGCGCATGTCGTCCCACAAAGCGATCTCTACTCAGTAGGCGTAATTCTCTACGAAATGTTCACCGGGCGACTGCCATTCGACTCGGAAAACCTGATGGATGTGCTGTTGATGCATGTCGAAGAAGAGCCGCCCCCGCCGAGCAGTTTCAGACCCGAGATCAGCCCGGCCCTCGAAGCGGTGATTCTCAAGTGCCTGCGAAAAAGATCCACAGGACCGCTTTGAAAGTGGCGAAACGCTGTCGAATGCACTGGATGAAGCTCTGATGGTACAGAGCGATCGCGTGGCAAGTTATGCGCCTATGTCGGAGACTGTCGAGCTGCGGCTGAGCACCCTCACCACCGAGATCGAAAGTTTGAAACGCCAGATCGAAATCCTTAATCGGCAGTTTCTTCCGCTGCAACAGAGCGTGATTGAACTCCGCCGCGCGTTGCAGCCGTTGATCGATCACGTACTCCCCAAATCCGATTAGCCAGATCGGTTGGGGTTTGCGGGGAAAATAAGCGAAAAAAGTGGCTGCGACAGCCAAGCTCAAGAGAGGTAATCAGGTTCAGCCCATGCCACAAGACGATCTACTGGGAGTCCAACTGGATGAATATCGTCTAGAAATGCTGCTGGGGCGGGGCGGCATGGCGCGTGTGTATCGCGGATTGGACACACGCCTGGGTCGTTATGTGGCCATCAAGGTGATCGACGCGCCATTCCGCACCGACTCTGAACACACGATGCGCTTCGAGCGTGAAGCGCAGGCCATCGCCAAACTGGAGCATCCTCACATTGTGCGTCTGTATCGTTATGGCGAGGCACAAGGTGTGCTCTATATGGCGATGCAGTACATTGAGGGGTCCGACTTAGGCTTTCTGCTGCGTTCCTATCATGCCGATCACGAATTTATCGAGCCGGAAGAGGCGCTCCGTATCACCAGCGAAGTGTGCAGCGCTCTGGACTATGCTCACAGCAAAGGCGTGATTCACCGCGATGTCAAACCGTCCAATATCATGCTCGATCAACAAGGGCACGCTTATCTGACGGACTTCGGGCTGGCGCTGTTGACTGAAGTCGGAACACGCGGCGAGATCTTTGGATCCCCACATTACATTGCTCCAGAGCAGGCCATTTCCTCGGCAGGTGCGGTGCCCCAGAGCGA
Source organism: uncultured Chloroflexia bacterium (assembly GCA_963826505.1). Taxonomy (GTDB): domain Bacteria; phylum Chloroflexota; class Anaerolineae; order Aggregatilineales; family Aggregatilineaceae; genus CAWGXG01. The sequence continues at coordinate 339,058 of CAWGXG010000005.1, read as the reverse complement.
TTTATACGCCATGGGAATCATTCTCTATGAAATGTTCACCGGGAAGCTTCCATTCGATGCTGAAACGCCGCTGGACATTGCCATGAAGCATATGTCGGATCCGCCGCCGCCGCCTCACGACATCCGCGCAGATGTCGCGCCAGAACTGGAGGCGGTGATCCTGAAGGCACTGGCCAAAGAACCCGCGCAGCGCTATCCTACCGGGGCCACACTAATTGATGCTATGGAACACGCACTGGCGCAATCCCGAACCCCAGCTCCAACACTCACCGCGGCCACGTTGCCACACAAATCGATTCCTGACCGGGTTGCTATCGACGTTGCCGCAAATCCTTTGCCCCCGATCCCGGCTGACGCCGCGACACCTAGATTCGTTCCCCTGCCAAGCTCGATCTCTGCTCCGCCACTAGCGGTGACTGAGCCGACCATGACACGGCGGTCCTATGTGCCGATCTATGCTGGAACGTTGGCTGTCGCCCTGCTGGCCATGGTCGCGGTGGCGTTGGTGCTGCTTTTGGGCAGGGGCAAAGGGGACGATGCGTCGCCCGCTCTCTCGCCATCGAATGACGGAACGCAGTTGGACGCCGCCAGCGATATGACCGCAACTGCCCCATTCGCCACTTCCGTCACGCAGGTTGCTGCATTAGCCGCTACGTCGACGCCGCTGATATTGGGTGCGCCACCCCTCGCGGTGACGGCGTCGCCCGTGCCCACATTGACGGCCCTGGCGCCTCCCAACACGTTGATTCCAACCGCGACCAAGTTCCCGACTCTGCCACCGACAGCGATGTCGACGTTCACTCCGACCTGGACGCCGCTCCCAACCCTAACCTCTGCCCCTACCTTGACGCCTGTGCCGCCCACTGCAATCGCCCAGGCTCCCGTTGTCGCGGAAGCCAATTATTCGCTGCTCATCGCCAAACGAGGCGAGGACAGCTTGTTTGTGGTCAACCAGGGGAACAGCGGTATTCCGTTGGACGCGCTGGTATTAGGCGCGGGCGACGGCCGAATTTCGGGCTCAGAGTGGGGCGTGCCGACTCTCATGCCGGGGGAGTGTGTGGCCGCATGGAAAGATAATGGCAATCCCAAATCTCCGGATGTGACCTGCACCGAAGTCGGGCAGCGGGTGACGCGCGAAAAACCAGAGCGCTTTTGGAAATCCGCGTTCGACATCTATATTAATGGGGCGTTGGTGGCCAATTGTAATGGTAATCAGTGTACGATCGACATTTCGAGCGCAACTCCAGACATGATGACGACCAGGGCGAACAATTTCGAACTGCTTATTGCTAAGAAAGGCGAAGACAGCCTGTTTGTGATCAACCAGGGGACGTCGGGTTTTCCGTTGTCCGCACTGCGTTTGGGTGAAGGGCAGGGGGCAATAAGCGGTGTTGAGTGGGGCGTGGATGTTCTGCTACCGGGACAATGTGTCGCTGCCTGGAAAGACAATGGCAAGCCTAAATCACCGGACGTGGATTGTGATATGGTCGGTGCCAATCTGACGCGCGGAAAAGCGGATCGGTTCTGGAAATCGTCCTTTGCGGTCTTTTACGGTGAACAAGCTGTGTTAACGTGCGGCTCCGATCGGTGCACTATGATTGTTTCTGAATAGGAACATAGGGGCAACGAGGGCTGCGCGTGCCCACCCTCTTGGACCATCATAACGGGGGATGATCCCAATCTGCCACATCAGGGATTGCCCAGTCGGCGGGATAGCCCCCTGTTCCACAAGATTCAGTTCATTCGAAAAGGTGCCGCCACGTGCTGCGCTGCTTAGATGGCGAGGCGTGTTTGGCCGATGCCGTCGGGGGGGGCGTGAGCGTGAGCAAACGGCAGGCTGGATCAGCCAGATGTTCGATGTCTCTCGGCCAACTCCTTCCCAACAATAACCTGCTGTGATGAAAACCCCCTTGAGGCCCGTTCCTGACCTGAGATCGCGCTTGTATTCCCAGCGAAAATGCGTCAGGTCATCCCTTTGGTAAGGAAACCCATCCGATTGTGCTAAGATCTAAGCACTGTCCGATAACCCGTAGTTGTTTGTTAAGCAAGGAAATTCGATGTATTCACCAACCACGCCACGGAATGCCTTTAATGACAAGTGGCGCACGCTGCTTTTACTCTCATTGGCTGAACTGCTTGCGATGTCCGTCTGGTTTTCGGCGTCGGCAGTCGTACCCGCTCTGACCGATGCGTGGAACTTAAGCGATTCAGGCAAATCCTGGCTCACCATGTCCGTACAGATTGGTTTTGTGGTCGGGGCCTTCGGTTCGTCGGCGCTGACCCTGGCGGACAAAATCCCCGCGCGGCAGTTTTTCGCCGGATCGGCACTGCTCGCGGCTCTGGCCACTGCGCTAATACCCCTCGTTGCCACGAGCCTGATGCCGGCCCTCATCCTTCGTTTCCTGACTGGAATGGTATTGGCAGGTGTGTATCCGGTTGGCATGAAGATTATGACAACCTGGACACGCGAGGATCGCGGATTCGGTATCGGGGTGCTGGTTGGTGCGCTGACGATTGGATCAGCCTCACCGCACCTGCTTAATGTGTTAGGCGGGGTTGGGAAATGGCAGCCGGTGATGTATCTCGCGGCGGGGTTGGCCTTGCTTGGTGCGGGAATTGCCCTGATCTTCGTTAAGGAGGGGCCGTTTCGCAGCCCGTCGCCCCGTTTTAGCCTTTCTCATCTCCGCAATATCCTGCGTGATCGGGACATCGTGTTGGCTAATCTGGGTTACCTGGGTCATATGTGGGAACTCTTCGCGATGTGGGCGTGGATGCAGGCTTTTCTGTTAGCCAGTTTCAAGCAATCTGGCGTAGGGGAAACGTGGGCCAGCGCCACCACCTTTGCCGTAATTGCGGCGGGCAGTCTGGGCAGTCTCACCGCGGGTATTGTAGCCGATCGTATAGGTCGTACCACGACCATCATCACTGCGCTCGGAATTAGCGGGACATGTGCCCTGAGCATTGGTTTTCTGTATGGTCATAACCCACAGATCCTCGCACTTGTTGCCATAATTTGGGGCGTTACAGTGGTCGCTGATTCGGCGCAGTTTTCCGCCTGTGTCAGCGAACTGGCCGATCAGAAAATCGTTGGCACGGCATTGACCTTGCAAACCAGCCTGGGATTCTTGCTTACGTTGGTCACAATTCGCTTCATCCCGGCAATCGAACATGTAGTGGGTTGGGAATGGGCATTCGCATTTCTGGCGCTGGGACCGCTTGTTGGTATCTGGGCTATGCTCATGCTGCGCCAGCAAGATTCAGCCGTTCGGCTGGCGAACGGAAACCGCTGATGCGTACTTTTCTATTGACAACCAAGCTTCGGATTCCGCCGCTATCGGTGCGCATTCTGCGCCGTGAACGCTTGTTGGACTCGCTCGAACAGAATATTCCACACGTAAAATTCACCCTTTTTGCGGCTCCGGCAGGGTATGGCAAGACGACCCTGCTTACGCAATGGGCCCATACGAGTCAGTACCCAATTGCCTGGCTGTCCATTGACGAGGAAGACAACGACCGCGAGCGATTCCTGCGGTATCTGCTGGCAGCCTGGGACGTGGTGCAGCCGGAAATAAGGCAGAGCAAATTGGGGCCGCTGCTGGAGGCAAGACTCCCCGCCTATGAAGCGGTCATGACGATGGTGATCAACTATGCCAACTCTTTGTCCGATCACCTCGTATTTGTTCTCGACGATTATCATCTGGTTGAAGATGCGGGCATCCATGAAACCGTGACTTTTCTGCTTGACCATGCGCCTCCCACGTTGCATTTTGTTATATCAGGGCGCGCTGAGCCACCGTTGCCGCTGGCCCGCTACCGGGCGCGTAGTGAACTGCTCGAATTTCGTGGCGAAGACTTGAGATTTTTGCCGAACGAAACCGCGGGTTTCTTAAATCAATTGATGGAACTCGATCTGCCCTCCGACGACGTAGTGACGCTGCAAACCCAACTTGAGGGCTGGATTGCAGGGCTGCAACTGGCAGCCTTGAGCTTACAGCGGCGTCGCGTAGCTCCCGATCAACTGGTCGTGACCGGCAAGCATCGCTTCATTGCCGATTACCTTAGTGAAGACGTGCTTGCACCCCTGCCGGAGGATATCCAACAGTTCGTGCTCCAGACCAGCGTGCTGGATCGCCTCTGCGGACCCCTGTGCAATGCCGTCACCGAACGCGAAGACGGACAAGTGATGCTGGAAACGGTTGAACGCGAGAATCTGTTTTTAGTTCCATTGGATGAGAAACGTGAGTGGTTTCGTTTTCATGGAGTGTTTCGTGATTTTCTGCTGGAGCGTCTCAAGCAACACAATGCTGGTGAAGTGCTGGACCTCCATCTCCGGGCTGCACGCTGGTATATGGCTCATGATCTGCCAGAGCAAGCTTTCCATCACGCAGTGGATGCAAAAGATATCCATCTTGTAAGCCAAATTCTTGAGCGGTATGTGGTCGCCAAACTTCTTGGCGGCGAGATTGCAGTGGTGCAGCGTTGGCTCGAAGTGCTTCCCGAAGCGTGGTATCCCCACGATGCCATGATCGGTTTCACACAGGCAGGCGTTATGCTGGTCACCGGCCAGTTTGATGCCTGCGCTCAGTTGTTGGACGATATCGAAAAACGCACTCCTGCCACGCAAAAAGAGACCAGTCACCAGCGAGCCAGAGTCGCGGCGATGCGCTGCAACATTGCCTGCTTCAAAAACAATCTGATGCGAGCCGAGGGGTTTGCGGATATGGCGCTGCGTGACCTGCCCGCCGATGATCTCGACTTTCGCGCCGGTATTTATGGGGCTCTCGGTGATACCTACCGCCGTAACGGTCAGTGGCACAAAGCACAAGCCTCTTATTTGAAGCTGCTCGACTTCACTCATGCGCCGACATTCCGTGTTCAGGCCGCGCACATATTCGGTGCTCTGGCTGATCTCGCTCTGAGACAGGGACGGCTGAGAGAGGCAGAGGGGTATTGGAGCCGGGCGCTGGCTTCAATACGAGAAAATAAGGAATGGGGCCACGTTCCGCTGCCCGTCATTGGCTGGGTACATATTCGCTTGGCTGAGCTTCACTACGAGCGGAATGAACTGACCGAAGCCTGGGATCATTTATCGCGTGGTCTGGAACATGCTGAAGTGGGGGGTGATGTGCGAGCGCTGATTGCCGGTTACCTGATTGCAGGACGGGTAAGGCTCACTGAAGGTGATCTCAGCGCGGCAGAGAATTATCTGGAACGAGCGCGCGCGCATGTTGAAACAGCCCAATTTGCCCACTGGTTGAGTCGCTTCGAGCGTTTCCAGCTCGAGTTATGGCTGGCACAGGACAGACTCCGGGTCGCCGTCGAATGGTCGGATAAGATGTTGCTTGACGCGGCGGTTGACGAACGGCCCGAAAGTGAGGTCGCGCAACTGGCAATGGCTCGCGTATTGATCGTTCAAGGGAATTCTGTCTCGATGGAACGCGCTCTGGCACTGCTGGATCACTTGCTTCGGATGGCAGACGACGAAGGTCGCATGGGTATCACCATTGAGTCACTGGCACTGCAGGCACTCGCGCACTGGAAACGGGGCGAACAGACTCACGCACTTACCAGACTGGAACGTGCCTTGCGTTTGGCCGAACCTGAAGGTTATGTGCGTCTGTTTGTCGATCTCGGGCTTTCGATGGGGAGGTTGATTACAGGAAGCCCAATCACGAGACGTGATGCCACATTATGTCGAAACACTGCTGGCTGCCTTTACATCTGGGGTGGGGTCTCCGGCGACGTCTGACTCAGTGTTGTCAGAACCTCTGACCGAGCGAGAACACGAAATCCTGCAACTGGTTGCTGCAGGCTTAACCAATCCTGAGATTGCAGAGAACCTGGTCATTTCCCCGCAAACGGTCAAGAAACATGCCGCTAATATCTACGGCAAATTGAACGTGAGCAATCGTACCGAGGCCGCCGCCAAAGCCCGGTGGCTGGGCTTGCTCGACTGATCGCCATTTCCTGTTTGCTCCTCACAACTCCCCGAAAAAATAATCCGCCAGAATACCCCATTGGAGGCATGACCCCGCGGGCGGCACGTCCTATGCTTGTCTTAACAAACCAGGAAGTTCAGTGGGAGGCAGCAATGGACATCACGCTACCCGTCGCCGCAGGTGCAATTGCGACAATTCTCTTTGCTCTCAGCACCCTGCCAATGGTGTTGAAAGCCTATCGGACCAAGGACCTTAAATCGTACAGTCTGGGTTATCTGCTGCTGGGAAACACCGGCAACGTTTTCTATTCTGTCTATGTATATAACATGCCACCGGGCCCGATCTGGCTGCTACACACCTTTTACCTCATTGTGACGGGATTGATGCTGTTTTGGTATTTGCGCTACGAGTTCTTGGCCGGATATCCAGAAGCGGTTGAATGACCGGAATGAAACGTCTGAGCCCCAATCTCAGTCATCGCTGCCCCGCCAATCTCCCGTCCATGACTCACTATAACCCGGTGATATACCCCGTTAGGGGCATGTCAACTTCCGTTCAATCCCTTATGCTGAAGACAGTTGCAAATGTGGAAAAAGTGAGGATAACAATGTCAAAGCAAAACAAAGCGATCGCACGCCGTATCTTTGAAGAGATAGAAACACAGGGCAACCTCAACGCTGCCGACGAAGTTTTTTCCAGTGATTTCGTCGGTCATATGCCGATGGGCGATCTGCATGGACCGGCCAGCATGAAGCAGTTCGTCACGTCGTTGCGGACTGGCTTTCCTGATCTGTATTCAACGGTTGAGGATCAGGTTGCTGAAGACGATCGTGTCGTGACTCGTTTCAGGGCCAGAGGTACCCACCGAGGCGAGTTTATGGGGGTGCCCGCAAGCGGCAAACCAATGGACATCTCAGGGATCATCGTTTGCCGTTTTGCCAATGGCAAAATCATCGAACAATGGGGCATGCCCGACTTGTTAAGTCTGATGCAACAGATCGGTGCTGTTCCTTCCCTTGAGCAATCCCGCCAGTAGCACGGGGAAACGAACTATTTGGCAAACCGCCGAATTGCAGCACCGTCCTGGCGCATTCGGCGGTTGGTCGTATTCATGATGTTCCAAACGGTCGGCAAAGACAGCAGCGAAACCAACCATATTCGGCGCTGGTTCAACACTTTGCGCCAACGACTGGCCCGGTTCGTTCGTAAGCCTCTGCCGTTTTCTAAGTCCGACCGTTATCATCAGTTCGCTCTTCCTCTATTCGTTCATCACTATGATCGAGCATGTATCAGTCAACAGTTCACCACTACCCTTTAAGCTTGGTAAGCAAACGTGCCTGGCGGGATAAAGACGCGCTGAAAACGGGCGTCGTCACCAATTGCTTCAGGGAGATGACATCATGCCCCCGAAAGTATCCTCAGTACCACGAGAATACCGGCGTGTGTACCCTGAACTTCGTCAATCGGGGGATCCCCACGGCACGTACTCACAGAGTCAAATGCATCACGAACGGATATGCATTCAGCCGGGACAGAAATCCACAACCTTGAATTTGAGGTGAATGCATTCTCCAATTGGACTCCGGAAGATCATTGCTGCTCATCATTGCGTTCTAGAGCGGCCAGGTATTCCTGCAATGTTCGATGAATAAACATATACTGATTACCTGACTTTCGCATGAGTTCGATTTCAGTCATGATATTCAAGAAGTGCGCGTAGTCCTCTGGTATGTTGCCCGCTTTACGCAATTCCCTCATGATGTACTTTGAACCTGTATAGCCACCCACTCTCTTTCCTACTTGGCCCATCACGACACCCACCGGGTTTCGCAAGATAGCAGCCAACACTGCTCCGGATGCCAATCCCGCGACAGTTCCTGCACCAATTGCGATTGTCCAATAGGTGTCCCGCTTGTCCTCAGGCAACCACAAGTGATTGATCGCTCCAATATCAAAGATGGTTATGGACAGTTCCGCCATCTTTCTGGCAAGCCAGGTCAGATAATGCAGCGATTCTCGTGGCCTATAATATAAGCTATGCCGCTCTCTAAATCGGGACTCGATATAAAGGCTTAAGAGCTGTCGAATACGCTCTTCAGGTGGCCCCTCGCACCTTATTTCTCCTGGGTGGGCATTGCGATAGACACGCATCATAAGAAACAGCAAGAATGCACTTCGTGCCATCTCGCGCATTACGTTATCGACACGAAGCAGCGCGCGTAACTCGTCAAGGTCGTCGCTCTGAAGACGAGCATCGATTTGCTGATCAGTGAGGGGTTGCAGGACAATGGCCGCCTGTAAATAGACCTTTGTCGACAGTTCCTCATACTCCTGGATACGACTGCAAATGACCATCCTGACAGATTCGTATCTTGGATTTTTGCGGAACGTATTGATGGCATGGATACAGTCATCCCGTTTGGCTTCAGCAACTTCATCCAGACCATCGAGCAACAAAATGAACGCGTTCTTATCCAACCATTCCCTGGCCATGGGGCCGGATAACTGGCTGAAAATCGAACTGGTATATTCGACAATCCATTCGTCGAAGGATATAGATACCTCTTTGGGTTTAGCATTCTGTACGACGGTGATCATGGGTGTCCAAGTCGATAGGTTGAACACTACTGGAATAGGCTCACTGCCATCCTCACGTGCCCGGTGGAGAAGACCTCGTGCCAGTTGTAACAGGGCCACCGTCTTTCCCGATCCAGGATTGCCCAAAATCAGCAATTCCCCACCAACTTTTTCGAAAACCGCTTGAATTGAGGTGCCGGGCTGCAACACATAATCGTCATAATCAGTGTGACGCAAAACTGCATGGGGTTGATTAGCTATAGCTAAGTCCAATTCACCCATACCCACGGCATTTTCCAGTACGCCCTCAATCCAGTTCGTTTGAACTTGATCAATAACCTGAGATCGAACCGTCTGAGGACTTTGATCCGCTTCTTCGACCTTTGGCTCATGCTGCGATGGGGGAATCGGGGGTGTTTCCAGGGCCACCCTGAGCGCCTCAAAATCCTTTTTGGCAGCGTTCTGAAAGTCAATGTAATTTATACTTACATAATTCATGGGGATATTGCACTTCTTGTACATCAATAATATCAGGCGCTTGCCATTAGCAATTGCCCAATCCCACTCGTTTTTCACATTTCGAGATTCAATGGCCTTTGGCGACATCACGCCTACGATGAATTCGCACGCGTTAAGCCCCCGGTCAATTTCATCAGGCCAATAACTTCCTTTGGCGATTTGATCAATGTCCATCCAGGTATCAAAGCCCCATGCGCGCAGTTGATCCCGAAGTTTCTCGGCAAATGCCTGCTCAGTACGCCGGTAGCTAATGAACACGCGTGACACGGATGCCCCCCTGTCGCTTCAAATGCTGTCTGCTTGAAGACTCCGATGGACGAAACTACACGTTTTTCACTCCATTGAGTTGCGAAACTCGCATCATCGAAATGGGTCGAGGAACACAGAAGAGGAAAAAACTGTAACCAGATGGTCCCCGGGTTTCGGAGACGAGCACCCTTTTTCCATTCTTCTTTCTCTGGGATTTCCTGCACATGAGAACAGAAAAGAATATGCTGACAACTATATTTTATTATAAGTTTTGGGGGATTATTATGCAATTTATATGGCGTATTCAGATTGTGTGGGGTTGGGCGGAACTCGAAAACACCTTGTGCTGATACCTGCACGCTTGGTAATGCGAGCTAGCGACGCCTGAGTAAGGCACCCGGTGACGATAGTCTCGATGGCACACTACATAATCTGTTCCAGGCGCGCCATCTCGGTGAAGGCAGGGTGATTTTGACCGTCTAGCTTGTGTCTTGTCGGCATGATCGAATGTTAGCGCGATCGGACAAACTGCCTCGGTTATCCAGTTGGCACACTCCCGGAGGATGATCCCGTTGGCAGGCTCGTTTCAATTGGCCCGAGAGTGGTATCCGCCAGCCGTCCGGTAAACCTCGCTCGCGTCTGCAATACATTTTGCATGTGCTCTGGCCTGGGCACACTGGTCCGGACTCCTGTAAACTTGTACTTAACTTCCTATCTGTCACACTCTTTCCGATCGACTACTAGCCCTTAGGAGAAAACATCATGCCAGTGCTAGAAACCGATTTTGATCTAGGTGACATCGGTGGAATTGACGTCGACTCACCAGGGGATATTGCTCCGCCGCCCGACGCACCAGAGCCCGGCGATCATCCACCCCAGATCGAGCCGTGGGATCGCTCGGTGCGCTTCATCATCCGGACGACAAAGCCCGTGCGGCCCAGCGATTTGCAGGCCGACATTCAAGGCTTGTTCACTGCCACACCACTCGGTTTTTTTGAGGTGTTGGGGCAGGTGATGAAACGGCTCCAATCGTTGTTTTCCTTTTCGAACACCCAGCCCGCTTCCCTGACCCCGAAAAAGACCCTATCCAACCAAATCACCGTTGAGCGGCTGTTCAAGGGCCCCTATGCACCACACTCGATCATGAATCGCTACTATGTGTTGATTTTGCCTACCACCTACCGCCACTTGAAACGGATGGCACGTGGGCGAGACGGTCTTTTCTATGATGTGGCCTATAAGCTGCGCGTGCATCCCCTTATTGAGGCGATCGAGCCCGATCTTCCCCTGCAGCGCTCGGTGGAACCGTTGTCCAGTGTATCGAGCATGCCGTTATGCGGCAACGACATCAGCGATCTGGACGATCCTGCATGGGCGCGCGTCTCAATTCGCCATACTGATTTGCTGAGTGCACATCCGGCGCTGCTGGGCACAGGCAGTGTGATCGGGCACCTAGATACAGGCTACCAAGATCACTCGGAACTCAATCATGACGACACTTATCTGAGAGATTCCAACAGCAATTTCATTGAGGTCAACGTGGTCGAGGGTGAACACCCTGACGATGCTTATGATCGGCAGTCGCCGGGCCTGTGCTTTGGATCCAGCAGTGCATCGTCCGCGTCGGTGATGGCGGATTCGCCGCATGGAACGGCGACGGCCTCGACGATGTGCAGCCTGGATGACAGCGCGGGTGATGAATTCAATCTGCTGGGAATTGCCTCTGGCGCGAAGATTCTGCCGGTGCGCTGCCTGATGGAAAGCTGCCGTGTCGTCTCATTGTGGAACAGCGATATCGCGCGCGCCTTTGAACATGCCATCAACCTGAATTACACACGCGCCGGTCAGGAATTTACCCCCATTGAAGAAGATGACAACGATGCGGAACGATCCCACGTCGATGTCATTTCGGCGAGCTTCGGCGGCTACATGATCGATGCGGTGTGGGATGCGATCATGGAAGCGGTACGAAAAAACATCATCGTAGTGGCAGCGGCGGGAAATTATGTGGATTGGGTGGTCGAACCGGCCGCATTTCCGCACGTGATCGCGGTAGGGGGCACGACGCCCGATGACGAGCCGTGGAACGGCAGCGGTATGGGGCCGGAGGTTGATCTGAGCGCCCCCGCGCTGTGTGTGGTCCATGCCGCTTTTGACACGGATGGATCCGAGACCGTTATAGCGGGCGCGGGTACTTCGCATTCAGCTCCAGCGGTCGCGTCTGCCGCTGCATTGTGGCTTCAGCATCACGGGATTGACGCCCTGAAAACACGGTTTGCTGACACGCCCCTGCAATTCGTATTCCAGTGTGTACTGCGCCTGACCGCCCGTGTGCCAGATGAGTGGAATCCGGACTATGGTGCAGGGATTCTGGATGTGCTGGCGTTAATCGATTTCGATCTGAACGATGACCTTCTAACTGATTGCCTGGATGTTGTGCCGCGTAATGCCGAGAATACGTTCGATCCGACAGGGTATGCACGTCCGACGACCTGGAACCGGCTGGCACGCATATTCGGGTTTGCGTCCGAGAAGGAAATCCGCGCGGCGCTGCAAACACTGATCAAGTCGGCGCAGATGGAAATTGAGACCTTTGTGGATGATTTCGGCGCGGAACTTGTGCACTTTTTCAGCGAGGCCGAAGAGGCGCGGGAATTGATGGTCGCCATGCTCGAGGCAACCCATCAGGGAAATCATACCGGGCAGGCGATCGCGGCAAACACCGTCATCGATGAGGGGATCAAAGTGTTGTCGACCGCACTCGTCCAGGCCGCGAACTGGGTGACTTGAGGCCGCCTGATTGGCAAAAGCATTCGTCCTGGCCGGGTCAAACGTCGGCTCGAAATCCGCTATTGATTCCCAACTGGAGTGTAGGCCATTCGAAGTGGTCTGAAGGTCTCATACGGAGAACACGGAGTTATCCACACTGCCGCGGGCGATCACCGGCACCTTCATTCAGATTGTTGCCGATCGGTTTTTTCTGGCGCCGATGAGGGAATATACAAGAACCTCGTTTATAATTTGCCTATCTGATTGTTTAGTTGGCGGAGATTACCGGCTATGGCTCACCGGATCAGACCTAACATAGCGGTCGCCCTGATCGCCGCTGCGGTCCTGGCGCTGACCCTGACCGGCGGCGCATTTGTCCGCGCTCAAGACGGCTCCCCCCCAGTCGGGCGCTTTACTGGCTCGAAGACACTGCTCGAAGGGCGGGTGACCAACACTGACGGGGACGCGCTGATCGGCGCCGTGGTGGAGATCTGGCAGGCGGACGTTAATGGCAATTACAACCATCCCGCCGACGCCGATCCCAGCGTGTTGCTGCCCGATTTTCAGTATTTTGGCACGGCCAAGACCGGCGACAACGGCGAATACGCCTTCCTCACGCTCAAGCCCGCACCCTATGATCCTCGCCCGGCGCACATCCATTTCAAAGTGAAAATGAACGGGATCACACTGCTGACATCCCAGTTCTATTTTCCCGAAGACCGGGCCGATGTGGAAAAAGATGCCACGTTTGGCGGCGCCGGAGATACGCTGTTTCTGTTATCCGCGACTGATGTCGAGTCGGATCTGGCGGGCGACGGTTTTCGTGTCGTGATGGGCGATATTGTGCTCGACCTCAACGGAAGCGATCCCGACACGCTGACGCCGACTGCCGCGCAGACTGAGGGACCCTATTATCCGGTCGTTGATTTTTCTGGTTACGATAACAACCTGCTCAGCACGGGCGTGAATGACGAGACCGTCCAGCCGGTTTACCAGGCGGGGCAGTTCCCGATCGGCGAGGAATTGACGATCGCGGCCCTGCGCAATATGCAGATCACCGGCAGCCCAATCACGATCGAGCAGACGTTGGCGAACGGCGTGGGATATTCGCAATACATCGCCAGCTACATTTCCGAGGGAAACAAGATTTATGGCCTGCTCACTGTTCCCTTTGGCGATCCGCCGCCAGGGGGATTCAAGGCTATCGTGTTCAACCACGGCTACATTCCTCCTGACAGCTACCGTACCACGGAGCGCTACGTGGCCTACGTGGCTACGCTGGCGAGTCATGGATTCGTGGTGTTCAAGATCGATATGCGCGGGCATGGTAATTCCGAAGGGGTGGCGACCGGTTCGTACTATTCGCCGGGCTATACGATTGACGCGATCGCCGCGCTCAAGAGCCTGCAGACGCTCGATTACGTCGATCCGCAAGGGATTGGCATGTGGGGCCACAGCATGGCAGGGAACTTGGTGCTGCGTGCCATGCTGGTGGAGCCGGATATCAAAGCGGGTGTGATCTGGGCGGGCGCGGTCTACAGTTATGACGATTTCGTCACCTACCGCATTGACGATCCCTCGCGCCCTCCGTCAGGCAGCGCACAGGCTTCTGCCAGCCGCAGCCGGAGCCGCTCGTTGATCTCGCTCTACGGCGAGCCTAACACGACGCGCCCGTTCTGGCGCGCAGTGTCGCTGACCGAGAATATCGACTACCTGCAAAGTCCTTTGCAGATTCATCATGCGGTCAACGATCCAGTGGTGAATGTCGGCTACTCGATTGATCTGAGCACCGTGCTGGCCCAGCATAACAAGGTCTACGAGTTCTATACATATGACGGCGGCGGTCACGACATCGACTCGCCCTATTTCGAAACGGCGATTCTGCGGACGATCGAATTCTTCCAGAAATATCTCTGATCGGCGCGTCGACAGAACAGTAAATCTCTTGTCGTTGCCGCAGATCAGAGATGGAATACTGATTCGCGGTCTTCCTTCAATACGAGGTTCCTTCCTAATATGTATTCCGATCCGAGGCCGTTTTCTCGGTTAAGCGACGCGTCATTGCCGTCCCAATTCGAAATAGTTGCATCATCGTCATGACAGACCTGGCCGTTGTTTCTGGGGTTCGTGCGTTTCGCTTGTCTCCTTGTTTAATTAGGCTGATATACCAACAGAATTTGAACATGTTATCATAAATCGGGATAACAAGGCAGAACAACGTTGCACTGATGAACATGTCTACGATCAATCGCGCTCCTGCTGAGATACCGTCCAACTCAATCCGTATGGCGGAGGTTCTGGCTGCCTTCTCCCTTGCCACTGACCTGGGGACGGGGAAGTCTATGGGCCATGCCCTTCGCGCCTGCTATCTCGGCATGGCGATGGCACGCGAGCTGCGTCTGCCAAATTCGGAGCAGGCGGAGCTCTACTACAGTTTTCTCCTCATGCATTCTGGCTGCGCAGCGCTATCCCTGACAATGGCTCCTGTCATCCAAGGAGATGAATTGGCGGCGATTGCCGATATTACGCTGCGCGACGATTCGAGCCTGCGAGAGATGCTTGGCTGGATGAGACGCCATGTGTCGCCCGATGCGCCATTCCCCACAAGGGTTCTCAATCTTTTCCGCGCGCTGCTTCATAACCCTGAGGAAGGGGATGTTAGAGGTGTTTGTGAAATAGCCGTTCGTGTGGCGCAGCGACTAGCCATGCCCCCAGGGGTACAGAGTGCTGTTCAACACTATCTGGAGCGTTGGGATGGCAAGGGACCGTTTGGTTTGCGAGGTAGTGAGATTCCGCTGAACGCTCGCCTGCTTCACATGGCGCTGAAGGCCGACGCCTGCAATACGACCCATGGGAATGATGCGGCGGAGACCATGGCTCTTGAGCGAAGGGGCACCATCTTTGATCCACACGTCGTTGACGTTTTTCTCTCAGTCGTCAGAGAATCCAACCTGTGGGAAACTCTAGCGAAAGGCGACCTGTGGGAAGTTGTGCTTGACCTTGAGCCCGATTCGCCTTATCGGCATATCGGTGAGGCGAAATTGGACGATGTGGCGCTCGCCGCCGCGGATTTTGTCGACCTCAAATTACCTTCCACCGTCACCCATTCGCGAGAGACCGCCCACTTCGCGGAGTGCATAGCGCGCCGGTTGGGATATCCTGAGTCCGAGATTACAACGGTCCGCCGGGCCGCGCTGGTCCACGATCTGGGCCATATCGCGCTGCCCAGTCACATTTTGGCCGATCAGGACCAGTTAAACGCCGTCGATAAAGAAAAACTGCGTCTGCATCCTTATTATACGGAGCGCGTTCTTTCCCGTATGCCTGCGCTCGTTCCGATTGCCACCATCGCCGGGATGCACCATGAACGACTGAACGGAACGGGCTACTACCGCGGGCTTTCGGGCGACGAACTGCCTATGAGTGCCTGTATTCTGGCGCTCGCAGATGACTTTCAGGAGCGCCTGCAGGCAAGTCGGCGCCATGCCAATCCTGACCCTCAAGATGTTCTGATGGCGATGCAACCAGACATCGGGACGTTGTTCTCGCCGGAGTGTTTCGCCGCGCTAGTGGAGGAGGTGGGTGGGGCGGCGCCAAAACCACGTCCTCGACGCCGACTGGCCCGCAGGTCTCACCGACCGTGAGGTGGAAGTCTTGCAGCACGTTGCGCAAGGCAACACCAACCGTCAAATTGCTCAAGCCTTGGTCATCAGCGAAAGAACGGTGGCGCATCACCTGGAGCATATCTACGACAAAATCGGAATCTCCAGCCGGGCGGCGGCCGTGTTTTTTGCGATGGAACACGAATTGATCCTCTAGCCCATATTCCTGGCCCGACACTTACCGAAAAAAGCAGTACAGGCTAACAGAGCTTCCGATTCGAAGCCTTGTTTCGTTTCAAAGATGGGCAGTTCTGCCCATGAAAGTGCGCCCCCAATTTCATAGAATGGAAAGTGAATAATCAAACGCAGGTGATTCACAGATTGGGAGCAGCAAGACATGGAAAAGATACGATCCAAAGACGGCACACTCATCGCGTATGAGCGCAGCGGCCAAGGCCCGCCGTTGGTGCTGGTGCATGGGACGCTCGCAACTCACGCACGCTGGGGTAACATCTCAAGGATGTTGGCGAAGCAGTTCACCGTTTATGCCATTGACCGGCGAGGTCGCGGTGGGAGCGGCGATACCGAACCTTATGAACTTGAGCGTGAGTTTGAAGATATCGCGGCAGTCGTTGACTCGATTGGCCAAAAGGTCAATCTATTGGGGCATTCACACGGCGCGCTCTGTAGTCTTGAAGCGGCGCTGCTTACTCCCAACATTCGCAGCTTGATCGCGTATGAACCACCACCAGCGCCTGTTCCTGACGACTTGATGGACCGGATTCAGTCCTCGTTGGATGCCGGAGACCCCGAAGAGGCTGTAATCATCTTCGTGCGTGATGGGGTGAGGATGCCACCTCATGAGCTCGAACGGTGGCGATCAACGCCGGTGTTCCCGGCACGAGTTGCGGTTGCGCATACGATACCCCGTGAGTTTCGTGCGGTTGAGAGGTATCAGTTTGAACCCGAGCGCTTTCGGCATCTGGATGTGCCCGTGCTGCTGCTGCGTGGCGGTGATAGCCCGCCGTTCTTTCGAACAAATATCGAAAACTGGCACGCCGCTCTGCCTGGCAGCCGAATCGGGGTGTTACCCGGTCAACAGCACATCGCGATGGACACCGCGCCCGACTTATTTATCCGTGAGGTGGGGGATTTCCTGACAGAGACACATTGATATAGGCAAAGGTCGATTTACGAGAGAGGATGCGGAAAATGATTGTCACACAGCTTGAAGGGATGGTCGCACCGGATCAATGGGACACGCTTAGGCAGGCTTTCGAAAAAGCAGCGCAGCAATTGCCGTCCGCCATCGACCAATCGTATCTCATCCAGGATCGAAGTTCGAAGAATACCTGGCGCGTCTTAACCATCTGGAAGAGTTGGGAGGCTTTGCAGGAGTATCGAGCGGCGGTAGAAACGCCAGGAGGAGTGTTAATGTTTCGTGCGGTAGGCGCAGAACCATCCTTATCCATCGGCGAAGTGATTGAGTACGCGCCTCAAGAGTGAGCTTAAGCCAAGGGCGTTCGAACTCTGTGGATTGTCAATCGACATCAGGCGGTGTCATGTACTTTTGTCAGAGCGAATGCCAGGCTGAAGGCATGAACGAGCAAAGCCTTATCCCTGTGATGGGTGTGATGACGGGAGGCCAGGGTCGCCCCTCGGCGGTCGACCAAGTGATGGTATGCGCTGAACCGATGGACGCTATTCAACTGATATGCGAAATCAACCGGCATGGGGCCAGCGACCGCGCGATTGATATTTTCGGTTTTCCGCTGGCGTTGGCGACCCTTTCCCCACATCCATGCCCACGCGGATCTATACGCCCGTCCATGGGGTTTGTTACAACGAGCGCCGCCCCATCCAGGTCTGGTCCAGTTTAACCCGCCCGCTTGGGAAATATCGACGACGCTGCCGATAGGCGTTAAACAATGTGCCCTCCCTCATCGGCCTTTTTCAGGACCGCCTGGATGGTGTCAACTAACGCCCGGGCTGCTTCTGCGCTGAGCTCTACCGCAACACGGGCGCCAGGACCTTGCGCTTCGTTCACAAAATCAATATTCAGCGCATGTTCCACCGGCGCATGAAATGGATGATCATAGGAGACATTCGCGCCCGTCAAAGTAAACCATCCTTCCACCCCTTTGCCGCTTCCATCGATCTTCACTTGTTTCACAATCATAGTGCACATCAGGTTCCTCCTTAGGTGGTTGATCGCGATCAATCAGAGCAGATCACTTGAGATACTTGTCGAGAAATGCGAACACTTTCTGCCACCCGTCAACCGCCTGGGCCTGCCGGTAACTTGGGCGGTGATGGTAAAAGAAGCCATGACCGGCATCGGGATACCGGTAAAATTCGTACGTTTTCCCGTGTTTCTTCAGTTCCGCTTCGTGTTGGTTAACCTGATCTGCAGTCGGGTTATGGTCTTCGTTTCCAAAAATACCCAGCAGAGGGCACGATAGGCTCGCGGTGTAGTCAAGCGGGCTGACAGGGTGTTTCGGATTCAGGTCCTCCGGGGTCATGACCACATGTCCTCCCCAACAATCCACAACGGCATCGAAGCCGGGCACGCGGCAGCCCGCCAAATATGCCTGCCGCCCACCCGAACACGTACCGAATACGCCGACTTTCCCATTGATATAGGGTAAAGACCGCAGATAGTGCAAGCCCCCTTCCAGGTCGCCAAGAACCTGATCATCGGCGACACCACCCTCGGCGCGCACTTTGGCGGCGACATCTTCAGGGGTGCCGTGACCGGCCCGGAAGTAAAGGTTGGGAGACAGCGCCGCGTAGCCATAATGGGCGAATTTGCGTGTAGCCTCTCGATACCATTCATCCCAGCCGGGCATATGGTGAATGATGACCATCCCTGGAAATGGGCCGGAGCCCAGCGGCCTTGCGAAGTAGGCGTTAATCGTGTCATGATTTGCGCCTTGAATAGTGACGGTCTCCGCAATCATCCCTTCATACCTATCTGTTTGATACACAGCGATCTCCTTGATAGAAATAGTCTCTTCTACCCCGCCTTCTCAAAAACGTGCTTACGGACCGGTTTTCTGGCCCCACAGCAAAGGGTGCAGCCTATCTGGCGGCTATCACACCCGCCCGGACGGCGGGGATCACATCCCGCGCAAAAGCCGTCAACTGGGCCAGCGGTTCATCGCCTACCGGCCAGAAAATGAACGTGTCCAGACGGTACTCGGTGTGATACTGGATGAGCAGATCCACCCACGCCCGAACCGACCCATAGAGTACGCCCGGTTCACGCGTGGGTGTGCTGCGTCCAAACTGACCCACATCGATGATGCCCATCAGGTTGTAACCACGCCGGATTGCTTCCGCCGGACGGCCCGCTTCGGCGGCACCTTCATCGATGCGCTCGTTTATGTCCGCCAGCCGTTCGGGTGACACATAAGTGCTCGACAACAATATCCCATCTGCCATTCGCCCGGTCAGGTGCTGCATCTTCGGTCCGACTGCTCCCGCCCAGATGCGAATCGGGTGGGCCGGAGCCGGACCGGGCTGTGCTCCCTTGACCTGGTAGAACTCGCCTTCGTAAGTGAACGCGTGACCTGCATTGGCCCACATGCCTTTGATAATGTGCAGAGCTTCCTCAAACGCCCGGTAGGCTTCACCGGCGCTGCGCTTCGGCCCCCCAAATGCGGCGATGGCGGGCCAGATGGCGCCAGCGCCGAGACCCAACTCCAGCCGCCCTCCAGACAGGACATCCAGCGAAGCCGCTTGCTTGGCCAACATGGCAGGCGGGCGCAAGGGGAGATTGGCCACGTTTGTTCCCAGGTGAACGCGTTTTGTCCGCGCAGCCAGAAAAGCCAATAGCGTCCAGGTATCTACATAGCGGCGGTTGTAAGGATGATCCTGGATGGTGCAGAGATCGAGATCGTTGTCATCGGCCAGTTGCGTGCGCAAGAACGTTTCGTTGAGTTGATCCGTGGTGGGATCGACGTTGATTCCGAACAGCAGAGGTTGTGCCATAACCCTCTCCCATGTGACAGTAAGCCAGCAAGCAGTGCGGGAACCATTAGGTTTTGGGCAGCCCTTTGCCGCCCAGTGGCGTGAATTCAAACCGTTCAGGCATCTCCGCAATCAGCGGACGGGCTGCGGCAATCAAATCGCGAACAGCCTGATACGTCAGCGAGGACTGGTGATCCGCCTGGCTGCGCCACATTTCGGTTATCCAGACCCCATCCGAGTCGTCGAGTGCGCTGGAAACGATGTAGAGGAAACACCCGTCCAGGTCGCGCAGCAGATCCGCCGCGTGCAGCAGGTGACCAATCAGAGCGTCACGCTGCCCCGGATGCGAGCGCATTTTCCCAAACAGACCGTACATCAAGACTCGTTCTCCTCGGTTTGAATTTGACAAAAATCCTGGTAGCAGGCGGTCAAGGGCCGCTGTCAGGATCTTGACACAGAGCGGCCCGTCTGCCCACCGCATACCAGGTGGCATTTCCTAAAGCTAACCCGGAGTTGAAATCGGGGATGCCGAGAAGCTGTGACGCGAGTCACAAATATGGCACACATCGCAGTCGTACCCGCAGAGCACCTGAGGCAAATGGCGCCTATTCAGTTTTATTCCTGGATGGCGTCCACAGCCGCCTGAAGCCGCGCGTTTCCGTCCGGATTGGCGGGCAGCGGCTCGGATGATTGCGCTGCCGGGAGGATATACATTTCCATCAGCCGGTCCGGTATTATCTCGTTTGTGCCACTCAGCGCCGCCGTGAAAACCACAACCATTTGCTTTTCAGGCACAACATGAATCAACTGCGCCTCCAGACCCCGCGCGGAATAATAATCTGGCCCGATCCACCACAAATAGCCATAGGTCAGGGTGGTCGTGGTAAAGATGTGTTCGCGCGTGGACGCGGCGACCCACGCCGCCGGGATGACCTGAGAGCCGTCCCACATGCCATCATGTAGATACAGATAGCCGAATTTCGCCATGTCGCGCGCCCTCAGCCACAGACCCCATCCGCCGATCGCCGTGCCGCGCCAGTCTGTTTCCCAGCGATAATCGTCGCTGTGGATTCCTAACGGATCAAAAAGCATTTGTTGGGCAAATGCAGTCGTAGACATGCCCGTTTTCTGCTGCAAGATCACCGAGAGGACATGGGGCAAACCGTTGTTATACACAAATGTGGTCCCCGGTTCGTCAGCCATCGGCCTATCGAGCACAAAACCTGCCCAATCGGACTGACGCGTCATCTGATCAGTGAGACTGAAATTCGGATCGGGCCAATCGAGACCGGACGTCATCGTAAGGAAGTTTTCAATCGTCATCGATCGTTTGGCGTCGTCCGGGTAAGCGATCTCATGATCGGGAAAGAAGTCCAGAACCGGCTGATCCACGCCTTCGAGATAGCCTTGATCGATGGCGATCCCGACCAGAGCCGAAATCACGCTCTTGGTACACGAGTAGACGTGAAACTCTGTCTGCTCGTTGAAAGCAGGGAAATACACCTCGGTTACAATATAGCCGTTCCGGATAATGACGATACTGTGGAGATCAATCTTCTTCTCCGCCACGAAAGTGAGCATGTCTGCCAGTCGTTCCGAGTCTATGCCCTGTTCTTCCGGCGGAGACGTGCGCCAGCCGTCTGTCGGCCAGTAATCTGGCACATCCTGCGCGGGCGCAGTGGTGACCTGAATCACCCCGACGACCAGGGTGACCAACAGTGCGAGAAAGAAAGACCATTTCCTCATGACCTACTCCTCCTTGATCGACATGCGTTGCCCCGTGAGAGGTACTTAACGTACCGGATCTAATCTTACCCTGATTTGTCGAGAACAATAGCCCTGGCCGAAGCGTGACTTCGTGCTGCCAAAAGAGCCTGTGGGGGTCGATAACGCTAACCGAGCGCGTATTTCCGGCCTGACGACTCGGCATTGCCGTACCCTTTCTGGCAGTATGCATCCCGGTTATCGCCGGCTGCCTAAGGGGAATCATGTCCGGACGCGTCAAGTGCCAATTCCGGCTGCGGAAGATGAGCGCCCGGCGCAAATGCGAGCTGGCAGCCGTGATGGGGGAGCTGGAGGAGCCGCGCGGCGTGTGTACGCGTCTGCCATCTCTAGGCTGGGCGAAGATCAGCCCTGATCTCAGAAGAAAGGCGTCGCAGCGCCTGCTTTAGCTTCTCGCTTTGGCTCTTGCTCTTCGCGCGCGGCGCGTCGCACGAAATTCTATGGACGGCGGCAGCTCCCCAACAACGGCTGTCACCCCTACGGTGTGCGCGTGCTGTGGGACTGGGTGTGCCCGATCAGCTCCTCGCACATCGGTTATGACATTGTGCGGGTCGAGCTGGTAGCGGCCAAAAGCAATCCCTATGGTCTTCCTGAACGATCGCGGTCCACACGTCACTCTTCCACCAGCGACTCGTGCGCTGATGAAATGTGCGCTGTGCGCAGCCAGTGGCGCAGCGTAGCCCGACACAAGGCACGCTCGAAAAACTTACCCTGCATGGACAGGCCGTCATAGCCTTTTTCAAAGAGGATTTCAAGGAAGGGCGCGAGTTGGCGTGCGTAATGGGCCATACACGCATCGGGATGAATGCCTGGCCAGGAATAGCACGACACGACAGTGCGGCGATGAGTTGTAGGGACAGTGTCTGGAATGGTGGCCATCCAGGTCGCATCGTCAGGTGTAAAAACGTACTTATCGAGATTGCCCTGAGGAATGCCCTCGATTCCGCGCACGACGGGCGGCGTGTCATGCAACAGATAGGGATCAACGGAGAGATCGGCAATGACCGCATGCTCGGGTAACCACTCGATCCACGCGTTAGGAATGACGGGCGCTGAGCTGTCACGGCGGTAAGTCGCGTCGACCAGGATGTCAGCTTGTTCCAATAGGGGACGCATAAGTGCAGGCTGACCGCTGACACTGCGTCCCACAGTGAGCGCAATGGCCCCCGTGCCGCCCGTGGCCATATACGCGGTATTGCGCTCGATATTGCCCAACTTCGTCGCGGCATCGACCGCATGTTTGCCCACCATGCCCGTGCCCAAAATCAACACTTGTACCGGTTTTCCATCGGAACGCCGCAAATCAGGGAGCTGTTGTTCCAGGACATCGAAGGCGATCTCCAGCCCGTTCCAGGCGACGGCCCGCATGTTCTCCACGAGTCGGATGTTATTGTCATCCACGATGGAATCCAACGAGATCGCGCGGATGCCCACCTCCTGCAAACGCTGCACACGCCACGGACGGGTAGGGTAGTGCAGCATGGTAATCAGGGTGCTGCCAGAACGCAGTAGATCGAATTCCTGGCGCTCAGGAGCGCGCAGCACGAGCACGACATCCTGTTGGAAAGCGCGCGCCCGGCTGCACAAGGTGACGGCCTCGTTACCCTGACGAAAGTCGGAAAAATCGTAGCCGCCCGATGAACCATACCCTTCTTCCAGGAAGACCTTCACTCCAAGCTGCGTCAGCCACTGTACAAATTCGGGCAGGAAGACGCGCCGTTCGCCTTTCTCTTTGCCCATGCGCGGTAATCCGATGGTTTTAGGTATGTCCATTCGTCCCTCCGGTTTGGTTGGGCTGCCCCACCCACAAAGACAGTAGGGCACGGGCGATGGCCCGCTGGAAGTGGCCGCCATTCGGGCGAATATGCCCGGGCCCACCCGCTTCGATGAGTTGACGAAGAATCGGGAAGAGCTGGTGCCCGTAGAGGTCCATACAATCGCGTGGATGAATGCCCGGCCACGAATAGCACGACACAGATACGCGGCGATGAGTCGTCTCAATACAGTCTGGGATAAGGTCAAAGGCCGGATCGTCGGGGGTGAAAATATATTGGTCCAGGCTGCCCTGCGGCATACCTTCGATGCCCTTAACCGTTGGCGGATCGTCGTCGCACTTGTATGGGTCGACCGAGAGATCGACCAGGACGGCATGCTCGGGCATATCTCCGATCCAGCTGTTTGGAATGACAGGTCGGCTCGGATCGGGGCGCTGAGTGGCGTCAACCAGCATGAGGGACTCGGAGAGCAGGTGATGCATGACCTTATCGAACCGTGTCGTGTCATATTCCACGGCGGTAACCAGCACTCCGGGGATTTCGGCCTCAGCCATCTGACGCCACACATCTGGGTTGCCATATCGTGCTGCCGCCTGGATGGCGTGGATCCCAACAGCACCGGCTCCGAGCACAGCAACTCGAATCGGAGGGCGCTGCGGTGCTTCAAAGTCCGGGTAGGTTTTGCGGAGCGCCTCGAACCCGATTTCCAGGCCATTCCAGCCCACGGCACGCAGATTTTCGACCAACCGGCGGCCGGTATCATCAGTCAGGCTGTCTAGCGAAATAGCCTCGATGCCGAGCGTGCGCAGGTATTTCACGCGTTCGGGGCGCGTCGGATAATGCACCATTGTGATCAGGCACGCGCCGGGGTGCATCAGGCGCAGTTCATCGTCACTTGGATATCGCAGCACCAATACGTAATCTTGCTGATACACCTCGTCATGGGGCGCAAAGCGGACTCTTGGGTGGTGTTCGGCGTAGTCGACGGCATCAAATGCCATACCGCTGCCATACCCCTCTTCGAGTACGACCTCGGCTCCCAGGGCTGCCAGGCGGCGTACGAAACCCGGGAGAAAATCGCGGCGTTCTCCTGGTTCTTTGTGCATGCGAGGCAACCCGAACGTTGAATCTGACATGAGGCTATCCTGGATTCTGACTTGAACGATGGCCCATTATGGAATATTCGGCGAGTTTTGGCACGTCTATTCGCAATGACGCCAAATATCTTCTTGAAGGTTACTGTGGATGAGCGGTTGAGAAGGTCCTGAAAACACGCGTCTACGGGGGACGTTATTGGGATGAGAAATGAGAGGGTGCCATACTCAACCCATCGAATGCCAGCCTTTTCCGTCGTCCGATGTGATTACCGGTCTGCTTTACGGTGTGTTTTGTGGCCCGTTGTTTGCGTTCTTCGCGTCGGGCTGGGGGCGCGCCACGTGTTGCATGTATATTCAGTGAAATCGAGGGCAGGCTGTGATCCTGCCCTCGATTCCTTGGTCTCTGGATAGATCTCAGTCGCCAGCAGCCGGAGCCGGTTCTCGCACGCCGACGAATTCTTCCTGGTCCTCGTCCTGGCACTCTGGTTCGATGCAGCGGATTTCCGAAGGCAGCACGCGCAGTGTGAACAGTGCCGCGCCGATCATAATAAACGTCGCGATGAACATGGCATCCGCCATGCCTGACGCGAAGGCTTTGTTCGCCACGTCAACGATCGCGCCCGCTGTCGGCCCGCCGATCTGGCTCGCGACGTAGTGCGCGCCCTGAATGCTGCTGCTCACTGCGCTGTACGCTTCGGGCGGAAGCTGTGGCTTGAGCGATGCGACCTGACTCAGGTAGGTGTTGTTCATGACCGTACCCAGCACCGCCACGCCCAGCGCCCCGCCGATTTCTCGGGTGGTGTCGTTCATGGCCGATCCCACGCCCGCCTTACGCTCGGGGACCGATCCCATGATCGAATTGGTGGCCGGACTCATCGCCACGCCGATTCCGCCTGTCATCAAAAGCATGGTGATCAGCAGTGCCGGGTATGACATATCGGGTGCCATCAACTGCGACAGGGCGAACATGCTGCTGGCTGAAATGAAAAATCCCAGCCCGACAGTCCACCGGGTGCCCAGGCGCTGCGCAATCTGTGCCGACAGCCCCGCCGTAAGCATCAGTCCTATTGAGGTCGGCAGGAACAAGCGATAGCCGGTTTCCAGCGCTGTGTAACCCTGCACCGACTGAAAGAACTGGCTGATAGCGAAGAAGACGCCTAACAGGCCGAAAAACATCAGCGTGATCGCTACGTTTGCCCCCGTGAATGAGGGGTTGCGAAACAGGTATAGGGGCAGCATCGGGTGGCGCGCGCGACTTTCCCACATGAAGAACACCACCAGCAGCAGTGCTGCGACGCCGAGAGTCATGACGACGTTGCTCGCGCCCCAACCGTCCACGCCCGCCTGGATGATGCCGTACACCAACGCGAACAGGCCCACGATCGACAGCAGCACGCCCGGAATATCCGGCGGCGCTGCGGCTTCGTCCTTCGATTCTTCAAGGAAGAAATGACCGCCGATCAACGCGGTGGCAACTACCGGCAGGTTGACCACGAACATGGAATTCCACTGGAAGTGCTCCAACAGGTAGCCGCCCAACAACGGCCCGATACCTGAACCCAATCCGAACACCGCGGCCCAGAGCGCAATGGCTTGCGCGCGTTCTTTCGGTTCGCGGAAGCTGGCGGTGACCAGCGACAGCGTAGCCGGCATGATGATGGCACCTCCCAGGCCCAGCAGCGCCCGCGCCGCGACGAGCATCTCTACCGAGTTCGATAGTGCGGCCATCAGCGAAAACACGCCAAACCAGGCGACGCCGAACTGCAAAATGCGCTTGCGCCCGATTCGATCTCCGACCGATCCCATCGTCAGCAGCAGCGACGCAAATACCAGAATGTAGGCGTCGACAATCCACTGTAATTCACTCTGGCTTGCGCCCAGGTCGGTGGAAATGGCCGGGAGGGCCACGTTGAGAATGGTGTTATCCAGGCTGATGATCAGCAGCGATATACAGATGAACAGCAAACCCACCCAGCGATTCCGTTGTCCTTTGGTGTTCATGTGCTCGTTTTCTCCTTGATGCGTCAATGATAGAGTTGTCATCGGCGGTGTTCGCAAGAACTCCCGCCGGAATGGACTTCTGACCATTTGGTCAGAAGCACAACCAACACGACGCAGCCAACCCCGTGTCACCCGCCGATAACAGGGACACTTGGGTTATGCCGCGCTATCTTCTTGAGATTGGTAAGCTGGGCAATTACAGTCGACGCGCAGCGCGTGCACGCGCCTTGGCGATTTCTTCTGCGCGATTTTTCGGCGGCGCGTGCGTCTCAAGCGAGGCGAGAAGGTGGCTGGAGACGGCGGCTATCGCGTCAACGGCAGCCGTGAAAGCTGCTTCGTTGGCTTTCGATGGTGTGTTGAATCCGCTTATCTTGCGGACGTATTGAAGTGCGCCCGCACGAATCTCGACGTCGGTTACAGGTGGGTCGAAGTTGAAGAGGGTTTTGATATTTCTGCACATATCGCTTTTCCCGGCTATTGTTTCCGCATTCAATCGACGATGACGCTACAAGACACGTTGAGTCTCGGGGAGGGTTGGGATCCCCAGGCGATATAGACGCACATGAAGCTGCCTGCGCCACTCGACGGCGTCATGAATAATTTGCAGCAGAATTGCCCCTACCTTCAGAGTTGCGACTGGATTCAGGAACGGGGGTTCAACCCGGCGTTCCAACTCGGCGGGCCCGAGCTCGTCGATGAAATCGCACATTTCTTCTTCCAGGGCGTTCCATTCAACCCATATGCTGGCTCGCGTCGGAAATTGAGAACTCTTGCAGAAACTCCACTTCACCATGCCACAGGTAGTTCACCCACAGATTCTCATTCGCTACCATGCGGACGATTTGCGTTTGGATGGAAGGATGACCGTTGCCCGGTGCGTGACGGAACTGTTCGTCGCTGAGTGCCATCACTGTCTGCCAGAGGCGGTGACTTGCCCGGTAATGGTCATCAAACAGCCTGCTGAGCGATGCTTTGTCCGTTACCGGTACCTGTAAGTGTGGTCCAACCTGGGATACCGTGGCGTTTAGCATGATGTGCCTCCACCATCTAGTTTCGGCCTGATTAGAACGCATGTTCCATATATTAGATCTTTTAACTCAAAAAGTCAAACTTTATCTTATAAATTAAATACGTCCAAATGACGCATTGGTTTCACCGCCCGCATAATTCGAAAATAGAACTTCACGAAATATCCCATATGGTCAAAAACCCCGATCTACGAGGGGATTGGGATCTACGCAGTCTCCTGGTAGAAGACAGGAACAATTCCCCAAGCGCATGGCTATGTCGAACTGGACCGGTACCGGTGGGCGCTTGTGACGGGTGGAGTGGGATCGACTTGGTCGATGTGCAAATTGCTTGAGATCTGCTGATCGGGGTGTGGAATCGGACAATGACGAAGCTGATCGTAAAGAGTGTTGAAAATCGAATTCGATAAAACACGGCTTGCGACAACATTTCGCTGGCCGCATATCACATTATGGAGAAGTTGTACGACATTCCATCTTCCACGGTCGACGGAACCTGTGGGGATCGGTCTCGCAAGTTAACGAATGAGCAATGCGGCCAGCCAAAACCCTAGACCGTGATTTTGCCGTTGTCTATCAGCCAGCGTACTGATTCGTGTATACACTGAAATGAACTGTAGCGCGGCTGGTAGTTGATCATTCGCTGCGCTTTGGCGATGGAACAGTTTGGACTGTGGGCGATGTGGTCCCAGGTGGCTTTCGCTTCATCCGGGCTGACGAGTTCGCGCCACTTTTCCCAGGGAAGATAGGCGAGCTTCGGTTCGCGGCCAAACCAGCCTGCGACGGTTTCGGCATAGCCGCGCAGCGTCACGGCAGCAGGCGATACGACATGGAAACTCTCGCCAACAGCAGCGCTGCGTTGTGCCAGGGCGGCCATGAACGCCTGCGCCACGTCGTCAGCGTGTACGTGGTGCACAGTTTCCATGCCCAGGTTGGGCAGCGCCACTTCTTCGCCGTGGGCGAGACGCTCGAACACTGACGGGTTGAAATGTCCCTGAGGATTCAGCGGGTTCCAGCCCGGTCCCACGATATGGCCAGGATGCAAACAGGTCGCCGGGAAGCCGCTGCGCCGCGCTTCGCCGAGCAGGTACGTTTCGATTTGGGCCTTCTGAATGCCGTAATCGCCAAACGGGCGGCGCGGCTGTTCCTCCGTCGTGGGGACCTCGACGCTTGGGCCGTGAATCCAGATGGTGCCGCAGTGGAGAAAATGCTGAATCTGACCGCGCAGGGCTTCGACAAGATGCTGCGCGCTGGCCTGGGTGAAGCAAATCATGTCGATCACGACGTCCGGTTCCAGCGCGCGGATACGCTGGCCGAAATCGCCAGCTTTTTCGGCGGCGTCGCGATCGATCGTCACCCGCTGGACATTGTCCCACGCGGCGGAAGCTTGATAGGGTTTGCTTTGATTGCGAGTCACGACGGTGACTGCGTGGCCAACCGCGACCAGGCGCGGCACGAGATAGGTGCCGACATGGCCGGTTCCGCCGATAACGATGACGCGCATTGTGGTTCCTCCTGATCTGGATTAGCTCACGCCGGGAGTGCGGATGGCGTGTCCTGATTCGGCATCGAACAGATAGAGAGCTTGCGGTAAAAAAGCCAGATGTATCGACTGGCCGAGCGCGATGTCCTTGGTCGCTTCCGATTGCACTTTGATCAGTTGATCGTGGACGTCGACGTAGGAGAGCACCGTCGATCCGAAATGCTCGACAACTTTGACCACGCCGCTAAGGCCATCTGCTCCCGCCAGCCGGATTTCTTCGGGCCGAATGCCCAATGTGACCTTCTTGTTTATCCATGCGCGCGGGTCGAAGTCCGGCGGACACGCCACGCGTGCATGGAATACCGCCAACTGGCCCTCTGGGGTGACGGTCGCATCCAGAAAATTCATGGGTGGGTTCCCCACGAACCCGGCCACAAAATGATTGGCTGGTGCATAGTAGATATTCAGCGGCGTGTCGACCTGCTGCAATTCGCCATTACGGAAGATCGCGATCCGGTCGCTCATGGTCATGGCTTCGGACTGGTCGTGCGTGACATAGATGGCCGTCGTTTGCAGGCGGTTGAACAGCAGCTTGAGTTCGGCTCGGGTCTGCACGCGCAGCACCGCGTCCAGGTTGCTGAGCGGCTCGTCGAGCAAGAATACGCGCGGATCGCGCACGATGGCACGCCCCAATGCGACGCGCTGGCGCTGCCCGCCGGAAAGCTGGCGCGGGTAACGATCCAACAGCTCCGAAATGCCAAGGGCCTGCGCGGAGTCACGGATGCGCCTTTCCATCGTCTGCTTATCCGTCTTGCGAATTTTGAGCGCGAACGCCATGTTTTTGTACACGGTCATGTGGGGGTATAGGGCGTAATTTTGGAACACCATCGCAATGTTGCGCTTAGCCGCGGGCACATGCGTCACAGCACGGCCGTCGATTAAAATTTCACCGCCTGATGGCTTTTCGAGTCCGGCGATCATATTGAGGGTCGTTGTCTTGCCGCATCCGGAGGGCCCCAGCAGCGATACGAACTCCTTGTCCTGAATCGTCAGGCTCAAGTCGCGCACGGCGACGACATTTCGAAAACGTTTGCTCAGATTCCGCAGCTCAACAGTTGCCATGATGGTTGTCTTAGCCTTTCACCGCGCCAAGTGTCAAACCGCGCACGAGGTAGCGTTGTGCAAACAATGCAAACAGCATCATCGGAACGATGATGACGGTGCTCATCGCCGACATTGGCCCCCACAAAATACCCTTGTCGGTGATGAAGGCTGAAATTCTCACCGGTAATGTTTTGGCATCCGCCGGGGCGACCGTCGCTGCCAGCAGAAATTCGTTCCACGACAGCAGCGCCGTCAGGATGGCCGCTGTCACCAGCGCCGGGGTCGTCAGCGGCAGGATGATTTGAGTGAAGCGTTGCCAGGGGTTGCAGCCGTCCAGCATGGCCGATTGTTCGAGTTCTTTCGGCAGATCGTTGAAAAACGTGAGCATCAGCCAGACGGTGAACGGCAGCGTCAGGCTCACATGGGCGATGATGACGGCCCAGCGTGTGTCCAACAGGTGCAAATCGCGCATCAAAACGAAGTAAGGCAGCGCCACCGTGATCTTGGGATAGAAGCGCACGATGAGAAACGTAAAGGCGATGATGGAGGTCAGGTGAAATGGCAGCGTCAACCGCGCCAGGCTGTAAGCGGCCAGCGAGCCGATCAACACGCTGAACAGGGTCGCACTGGCCGTGATCACCAGCGAGTTCTTGAGATATTTAATGGTATCTTCGTGGCTGTTGAACACCGCCCGGTAATGTTCGGTCGTGAAATGGCTGGGGATGATTTTGATCGGCGTCGATAGGAATTCATTGGGCGGCTTGAGACTGTTCAGAAACAGGAACACAAACGGGGTGCTGATGACGATCAGACAGACCACGATCAAAACGACGCGGAATGTGTTCCCCACTATGGACAAAATTTGGCTGGTTCGCTCATTTGGAACGCGTCCGTTCATCATCTCTGTGTCCCTTGCCAACGCGTGACCCGCTGTCTCACGATCAGCAGCACGATAGCTACCAGCAGACAGCCGATGAGCATGATCCAGGAGGTGGCCGCAGAATAGCTGATATTGAAGTAGCGTAAGCCTTGCTGATAAATCCAAAAGCTGAGCGTATAAGTTTTGAAGCCGGGACCGCCAAACGTCGTCGTGACCACGATATCCAGCGTGAGCAGGGTATCGATAAGCCGGAACATGAGCACCAGCAGCGTGACCGGCATCAGCAGCGGGATGGTGATGTGGCGGAAGATCTGCCAGCGTGTTGCGCCGTCGACCCGCGCGGCGCGAAACGGTTCTTGGGGCAGGGAGGTGAGCGCCGCCGCGTAGATGACCATCACGAACGGCGACCATTCCCAGACGTCGATGATGACCAGTGATTTCAGGGCGACCGAGGGGTCGCCTAACCAGTCTGGACCGGCGATCCCGATCTGTTGAAGCAGGTGGTTGATCAACCCCGCGCGCGCACTGTACATCATGCGCCACATCGTCCCGACCGCGACCGGCGCGATGACCATCGGCATGATCAGGATCGTGCGGCTGACTTGCAGCCAAAAACTTTCGCCCACCGTAATATAGGCCAGGCTGAACCCGACCAGCAGCTCAAAGCAGGTCGCGGCTACGGCAAAAGTGACCGTCGTACTGACCGCGCCCATGAAGACGCTGTCGTCGAAGGCCCGTCTGTAATTGTCCAGGCCGATGAAAGGGCCGGGAGTCGGTGAGCGAGCCAGGGTCCAGTCGCGGAGTGAAAAATAGGCTGAATAGGCCAGCGGATAGCCCTGCGTAACGATCAGGATAATCACGGCGGGCAGCAGGAACAGAACCAGCATCCCGTTTTCCGCCAGATAGGCCCTGAGGATGTCCCAGCGGGAAAACGCTCTCGTTTCAATCGCACTATCTTCCATCATCATCGCGGCGTCCTGACGCGTTGGTGCTCAAGGTGAGCCGGGCGATACGGTCTGATTCCAGGACAGACTGCGAGCCTGCCCTGGAATCGGTCGGCACTTGACAGGCACATGAGCAATATTGCTCATGTTCTGACTGCCAGCGATTTACTGAGCCTGGAAGCCGGCTGCCGCCGCGACCTCAAGAATCGAGGGCGGAACCGGGATCGTCTGCCATTTGTCGTTGACAGCAGCGATACCTTCTGCGGCAGTCTTCTGGCCAGTCGCAACCTCGATCAGTGTGGCGGCCAGGAAGTCTTGCGCTTCACCGCTCAGCGGCGGATTCTTGGCGCGGGCGAAATCCCCGATCAGCGCGGGCCATTGATGGGCGTGCTGGGCGGCCAGGTCGGCGTCCTCGTAGGTGGACTGCCACACGGAGCCAATGCCATATTTGACATACCATTCTTTGGCGTTGGCTTCACCCGCGTATTCCTGAATCCACTGCCATGCGGCATCTTTGTTCTTGGTCGACTTGGGGATGAACAACTGCCACAGGCTCAACCAGGGGAAGCCTTCACCGGGGAACGGCACCTGGCTCCACTTGCCATATACGCCGCTGGTTTCCGGGTTGTCGAGGGCTGTTGAGACGAAGCTCGGCCAGTCCGCCAGCATGGCTGACTGACCATCCATGAAGACCTGGGCTGCTTCTTCAAAGCTCAGCGCCATGCCGTTGGGCGGCAGGTATCCCCAGATTTTGCCTACGGTTTCGGCAGCAGCGGCAGCCTTGTCGGCTTCCAACTCGTACTGACCGTCGGCGTTGATGTAGGTGCCGTTGTAGATGGCGATGAAGAAGGTCGGAGCCTGTTCCGGTTGAGCGGACGGGTAGCTCAGGCACGCGATGTCGGGCAGTTTCTCCTGGATCACCGCGCACGCCGCGAGGACATCATCCCAGGTGGCGAAATTGGGTTCGACACCCGCCTGAGCCAGCAGTTCGTCATTGACGATCAAGCCGTAGGCGTCGATGCCGTACGGGATGCCAATCTGTTCGCCGTTGGACCATTCGGAACGGCCCGGATCCATCAGGCCGGGGATCATGCCTTCGGCGTAGTTGGAGGCAGCGATGTAGTCCGTGAGAGGCGTGAAATAATCGTAGACATCGGCCAGATAGTAGCCACCGCTCATCACGTCATACTCGTTGGTTCCGGTCAGGAGATCGGTGGTATTGTTCTGGCGCAGGTCTGCCCACGGGAACGACACCACTTTGACAGAGATTCCGGTTTCCGCTTCGAAGTTAACGGCCAATTCTTCAGCAGCCTTGTCATAGGTTCCCGACTGCATATACGAGACCGTCAGTTGATCCTGGGCTACAACCACCCCCGACAACACGAAAGCCGCGATCAGCACAGAGATCACAAGGACTATTCCAACGCGGCGATGCTTGCGAGATGCGTTCATTTGTTCCTCCGTCTATAGAACCCTAAATGTTTGAACGATCTATTCGGAACCCTTGTTCGAACACGTGATATGTCCAGACGCACCTCCTTGTTGGCCTGAGTCAGGCGTTGCGGGTTGCCAAGAAACGGCTTACGTCATCGTATGTTGGATAAGCCGGAATAGTGCCTGCTTTGCAGACAGATAGCGTGGCGGCTGCGCAAGCCCATGCGGCGGCAGCTCTGAAGTCGTGCCCCTCAACCAGGCTCATGGCTAGCGCCGCGCAGAACACGTCGCCCGCGCCGCTGGTATCCACGGCGTCAACTGGCGGGGGCGCGATCGTCCAGAATCCGGACGAATCGATGCCTACCGCGCCCTGTTCACCGGCGGTGATGAGGACGCGCTCAACTCCTGTTTGGGCGCGGAGTTCCCGCGCAAGAAATTCCAGATCGGCAGGTGCTTCCGGGGCCAAGCCCAAGATCACCTTCGCCTCCCCTTCATTAGGTGTCAAGATCGATGCGGCATCGAGGCCATCCAGGGGCGCTTCGGGCGCGGGCGCGGGATTCACGATGGCGATCATGCCGCGCGACCGGGCGGCTCGCGCCGCATACAACGCGATGTGCGGATCGATCTCGAACTGGGTCAGCAGGATGTGCGCGTCAGGCAGGGCGTTCAGCGCTTCGTCAATGTGGGACGTCGTCAACTCCGCATTGGCGCCCAGCGATGTGACCATCGCGGGCACGCCATTTTCGTCCAGGATGATGAAGCCGATGCCGCTGGCTGTCGTTTCGCTGCGCCGCAGAAAGCGCGTATCTACGCCTGCCTCTTGCATCCAGCGCGCGCCATCATCCCCAACCCGATCGCGTCCCACGCAGCCCACGAAGCTCACGCGCGCGCCCAGCTTGGCGGCGGCGATGGCCTGATTCGACCCTTTGCCACCGTCCACTGGCTCCTGGAAATCCCAACCGATGACGGTTTCGCCGGCGGTCGGTACGCGCTTGACGCGCAGGAAAATCCCTGGCGCATGGCTGCCCACGACGACGATCTGCGAGCTGTCAGACATCGCCAATCCCCTCCAGCGGCGGCACCGCTGTGTTACGGTCGATGACCAGCATCGCGTCGGCGTGTTCCTGCACGAAGGTGACGGAATACTCGGTGGTGACTGGTCCAAAGAGCAGCATGCGCACGACGGTGCGCTTCCACGCCCCGGTGTCGGACATTAGCCGGATGCGTCGCGCGGACAGCAGGTCTTTCATGCCCATCGTGATCGCCATCGGCGGGACGGCATGGGAAAGACCTCCAACGGTGCGCTGGCTGACGGCGATCAGAGTGTCGTCATTGAGGTGCAGAATGCGCGTTTTCGAATTGCGGAATTGTTCCGGCGTGATGGAATACCAGGGTGATTGTGGCGGCTCGTTGTAGGCAATATGGCCCCGATAGCCCACGCCGCCATAAGTGGTGTCCACGCCGCCCACCGCCTCGATGGCCCGGCTGATACTGTCCAGGTCGTGCGTGGATGGGAAGTGGCGCTGGCTGGCCGGGATGGCGAGTTCCGGATCGATGGGCCCGTAGAAGTTGCGCAGCATCCAGCCCTGGTAACAGAAGGGGTGATCCAGCGGCAAATGGCGGTTTCCCAATCCAGAAAATCGTCCATGTGGAAGACGTGGACGTCGCGCAGGCTGATGCGCTCGGCGTTGACCTGTTGGGCGAAGTAGCCGTACTGCTTGGTGGGCCCGCACGGCAAGATCCAACGCGTCGGACGGCCAGCCGCATTGTTGGCTTTCACCTCATCGACCATGTCATGGGCTGCCCAGCGATGCACGTCGTCGGGTGTATCCACGATCTTGATCTTGACTTTCGCGTCAGGGTGGGACTCTAGCTCTTCCGCCGGAACGCGACACCACGCGAATAACTGTTTCGGGTCGATGGTAGACGTCATGATTACTCCTCGCCTGTGACTGTGCCGTCACGCTGAATGTGGGTCACCACGTCCTGGTCCGTGTAGGCCACGGCGGTTAACCAGGTGTCCAGACTTTTGCCGGGATCGAGGTGCATGGCCGTGCCGCGCGCGAGGGCTTCGTTCAGCCCGCCGCAGGGGAAGCTGTTCCACGGCTCGATGCCCATGTTGTAGGTGCGCCCGTACCAGGGATAGCCAAGCCCGCCGCCGAACGCCTGCCACAGCCAGATATAGCGAAATACTTCCGCGTTCCAGGCCAGCCCAAAGCCGACGCGCCGCCGCGTATTGCTAACGGCGATCCAGCCTGCGTCGAACTCGCTCAGGTAGCAGTTGTCCATGGTGCGGCTGGTAGGCGGCGGAACCGTCGCGCAGGTCTAGCGGCTGCCCGTGACGATCCTGGATGACCGGCCAGCGCCCGACCTGATGCAGCCCCATGCGATAATCGGGACCGTCTTCGTCGTGCAGCACTTCGACGCGGCGAATCCGGGGCCGAGATGCGGCAGGTGTCGTCCAGGAAGGGCGCGCCGACCACCGGGTGATGTCCCCACATGAAGTCCACCGGCTCGTGCCCCTCGTTGGTCAGACGTTCCTCGATCAACAGCGCCGCGCGACCCGCTTCTAGCGTGAGCGTTTTTTGGAGTAAAAACGGCGTGCGATAGGTCTTGATCCACAGCGCC
This sequence comes from uncultured Chloroflexia bacterium, assembly GCA_963826505.1. GTDB lineage: Bacteria > Chloroflexota > Anaerolineae > Aggregatilineales > Aggregatilineaceae > CAWGXG01. Next base: position 303,275 of record CAWGXG010000005.1, on the reverse strand, counting down.
ACGCTGACCCGATCCGGGCCGGTCTTCCAGGATGCGGTAATCCCACGGGACGTTAGTCGTTTCCGCGAAGAAACCCAGCGGCGCGCCTTTGTACTCACAGGCCGGACCGCCATTGGGCACCACCTCGAACCACGCGCCGGTCCAGCGATCGAAGAAGGGCGTCGGCTGGCTCCCTCCGGCAGACACAAACGTGGCCGGACTGCGAAGCTTGTTGGGCGCGCGCCACAGGAAATCGATATCCAGCGGCTTGTAGAGAAACTGGATGATTTCAGACCCCTTATCGACCAGGACGACGATCTGCAGCAGCTCGTTCTGGATCAGCAGAGCGTGGAAGCCGTGCCACGTGACCTGGTCGTTGATCCGGCAGCCCCAGTGTCGATCCGGGCTGTGAGGTCAAACATCAACGGTCCCTTTGGCATCTCTCATGGCAACACGCGAAACGGGCGGTTGCGGCCCCACGCGTATTCGGCTCGGAAGCCCTCGGCGAAGCGGACGCCACACTGCAAGCCGCGTGAGCGTGCCATGATGGTAATGAAGTCCAAGCATATCAGTCTGGTCGTGCTCCTTGGATCCATGTGAGCTGGCTGGCATGGCACGCGAGCATGGCATGCTTGGTCTCGAACGTATCCGTAATATCGACGAATTCGGTCGGCAGAAAACTCGCCCCGGTTAGCGTATCGAAATAGAAGAGAGGGCACACACCCAGATGTGCCGGGTGTTCTGTCTTGACATTCGGCAAGCCGGACTCAAACGACGCGTCAAACATCAAGCGGCTGACCACGCGGTGATCGGGATGATAGTCGTGGGGATCGTGGGTCAGGATCAGGTCCGGTTGGGCTTCGCGGATCAGATCCGTGAAGCGCAAGCGGGTCGGCATGTCTTCAAAAATGAGCTCGTCCGGATAGCCCAGCCAGTGCAGCTCGGCTCCGACTAATGCCGCGGCGGCCTGAGCTTCGGCGTGGCGAATTTGGGCCAGCTCGTCCGCCGGGATGACCATGTGGCCGGCGCTGCCGTCGGTCGCGATCGCCATGACGACGTGCGCGCCCTGTTGGACATATTTCGCGAGCGTGCCAGAGCACAAGATCTCCAGGTCGTCGGGATGTGCGCCAACGGCCAGGATGCGCTGTGGCGTATCAGAATGAGACGACATCGTCACTCCTCCATGCTGTTTATCGTAATGCTTGCCCCAGTTTCCAACGCGGTACGTGCAGCCAGCGCCGTTTGAACGGCGAGCCGTGCGTCCTCAGGGGTTACAGTTTCGGGCGGAGTTCCGCGCTCGACGCAGGACACAAAGTAGGCGATCTCGTGCTCGAAGGCGTCCCCGCTGTCGTACTCAACCGGCTGGCTGGGCTGTTTTGCTTCGTGGATGAGGCAGTAATGTTCGGGTTTTCCGGTCTCGAAGCTTGCGCCACCCGCGCGGAACTGGTATTCGATGACGCCGTCGTCACACACGACGCGCAGCCCGGCCGTGAATGGGAAATCGAGCGGCATCAGGTTGCTCGCTTCAACCGAAGCGAACAACGTGCCATACTCAACCTGGGTGATGACGTGATCCCAACCGCCGGTTTCGCCCCTGGCACCGACCGCTCTGACCTGTTTGGGTCGTCCGAACAGCCAGTTCATCATGTCGAGATCGTGGATATGAAGATCCAGAACCGATCCGCCGGTTTTAGTCGGATCGCGGAACCAGGTGGCCCACTGTGGCAGATTGGAGAGCCGCAGCGCGGTCGCAATGCGCGGCTGGCCCAGCCGTCCACTTTGCAGGACTTTGCGGATCGCGACGTATTCCGGCCAGAAGCGCAGCACATGCGCAACCATGAGGAATTTGCCATGCGATCGGGCCGCGTCGATCATGTCGTCGGCTTCCCGTACGGACAGCGCCAGCGGCTTTTCGACGACAACATGTTTGCGCGCCTCAAAGGCGCGGATGGCGTAGGCTGGGTGGAGCGGCGTCGGCAGCGCGACGTCGATGATGTCGACAGTCGGATCGTTCAGGGCGATGGCGGCGTCGGTTACGGCGCGTGCGCCGACTTCGGCGGCCAGCACCGCGGCCTTGGACTCGTTCTGATCGACGATATACGCCACGTCTGCCTGGGGAAGCCGGGCATAGCCACGCGCGTGGAAGGACCCCGCAAAACCCGCTCCAATGACTGCAACCTTCACCATCACAATGCCTTTCTTGAAAACACGTTATGAGCGATCGTATCGGCCAAATTGATCGACAGAGCGGCGTACGGCGTGCAGAATATCGTCCGGCGTAGCGGCGGGGACCTCGCAGCCGCCACACAGGATATAGCCACCGCCGGGCATCGCGGCCTGGATGGCGTGCTGGCAGTCGGCCATGATGCCGTCGACCGTGCGGCTGATGAAGTTGGTGGTGTTGATATTGCCTTTCAGCGCGATCGTCGTCCCGGCTTGCGCTTTGGCCCAGGCGATGTCCACCTGGCTGTCAAACTCCAGGCAGTGCGCCCCGCTGTTCACGATGAGATCGAAAAACGGCGTGCTGTCGCCGCAGACATGCAAGAACACGTATAGGCCCAGTTTCTTGAGTTCCTCGATGACCAGACAATCGAAAGGCCACACGAGTTCTTCATAGCGCTCGCGCCCGATCAGCGAGGCCGTCGATTCGCCGAACTGCACGCCGTGACAGCCGCTTTTCGCCATGCCTGCGCCATAAGCGATCGTGACTTGGCTGCAAAATTCCATGATCGCGCGAAATTCGTCCGGCTGGTCCTTCAAATACAGCATGGCGTCCATCAGACCCATCAGCGTGCAGGCCAGGTTGAACGGCCCGGAGTCGATATTGGCCAGGACGAAGCGCCGCTGTCCAACGCGCTCCATGGCGATCTGCGCGGCTTCGATGAGGACCGGCATACGGCCTGCATGGGCGGGATCCGGCACACACAGATGGGCGACGTCGCGGCTCGTCTCGACCAGCGGCGTGGTCCAGAACGGGTAGGAGTTGTCGTCCGGATAGATGATCTCACCGCCCAGCGCTTCATACATGATCACGTTGTCGGAACTGATATAGACGCCGTCGAAATCGTAACGCTCACAGTGATCGATCTGGCAGGCGGCCAACACGTCGGGCCGGGTATGATAATCGTATTGGCGTACGCCGGCTTTGGCCGCCGTCCGCGTCAGGAACGACGGCGCGACGGGGACGCGGTCGGGCAGCTTCATATCCAATGTGAGACGATGTCGTTCCACCGAGTTCATGCTGTGTTCACCGTAGACTAGGTTCGGCCAGATTCCGGGATGGTTATCGTGGGACGGCCTTGATCGCCGCGATCATGTCGTCGCGCAGCAAATCGTGGCAGAAGAAGGCCACACTATCAGCGCCTTGCTGGCGCGCCGCTTGCGTTAACAGTGACATTTCCTCCGGGCGGCGACGGCCATACGCGGCTACATGGACGCACAGCTCGCAATTCGGGTTGGAAGCGTCGACCTGGTCGCGCGCCCGGCGCGTGTCGTAGGCGACGACTTCCGGCTCCCAGTGGATCACGCAGTGCAGCGTGTCCAACACGGGCGCAAAGGCGCGGTAGGTTTGTGCGCCCAACCAGGGACGCGGGGCAGTCGCGTCGTGGCCGATTTTGACGGGAGGGACCAACGCCGCCGAGAGCTTGATGTCAGGCCGGATGCTCCTGATCGTCTCGCGGACCCGGCTCAAGAAACGCACCACACACTGAATGCGCCACTTCAAGACTTCGGCAAACTCCGGTTCTTCGAGCAGAAACAGCGGAATCTCGGTGTCGCCATGCAGATCGCCCGCCAGCGACTCGATCACATACTGCGGAATCTGGCGTGTCGCCTCGGCGACCTGGAGCGCGCGCTGCTTGACGGCACGCAGATCGATGCCGTCCTTCTCCGCCTGCGTTATGCAGTGCTCGCAGAAACAGAGGGAGCCGGTCAGGCGGAGCAGGGGATCGATGCGCCCGCCGAAGGTGTCCAGTTCCAACATGGACTGCGGAATTTTGTCCGCCATGACGCTGGTCAGCGGATAGCGCGTCACGAGGTCACGGAACATGGCGAGGCAGTATTTTTGGACTTCCGGATTGTTGAAGCAGATGAACAGGCGGTCGCGGGAGCCGTACATGTTTTGGACGGCCACCTGTGGGTACTCTGCCGCCACGCGCCCGTTGGCAAAACATGACACCCAGGCGCACAGCCCAATATCGACTTTGGCGGCAGCGTCGGCGGCTTCCTGGAAGAGATCGCGCCCGGCCCAGTCCTGAGTAGACACCGGGCGGATCAGACAGTCCGCGTACGCCGACTCGTCAGCGGGATAGAAGGTCATGCCAGTTTCGAGCTGGAAGATCTGGCGCGGGTGGCGCGGCATGACCAGGCGATAACCTTTGTAGATGATCGAACACAGGATGAATTCGCTGTGTCCCATCTCGGCTGCTTCCGCCATCACGCGCTCTGCGCCCAAGCCTTCGATGATGCAGGGGAATGAGACATCCCAGGTTTTGTAGCTCATACTCTGCCTCCACTAAGGCGAAAACCACGCGCTCACACCAATTCTGTTGCGTAATGCTGAACCTTGCGGATGGCTGCGGCGATGTCGTGCATCGCGCCTTCGTCGGCCAGCAGCATGGTCTGCGGAATCCAAATGGCTTCGGTGGCACAGGCCCGCTCGCAGACCGGGCAGCGTTCCTCGAAGGCCTCAAAATCAAGCTGACGGCTGTGATCCCAGGTGTCCAGGGGCCACGCTCCGCCAAAGAAATTCTTCTCGGTGAACAGCGGATTCTTGTAGAGCGGCGTGGTGTAACCCGCAAACGCCCCCGCGATACCTTCAGCTTGCAAGGCGCGCACAAAACTGTGTTTATTCAGTCCGGCGAACGCGTCCGCGCGGTAGCGGAACATGTAAATGTGATGCGAATGGCTCGTCGTTGAGGGGAGCGTTACGAGCGGCGCGATGCCGTCGATGTCCGCGAGCAGATCGTCCAGCACGCGGGCGTTGGCCGCGCGGCGCGCGTTCTGATCCGGCAGCCGCCGCAGTTGGCCCAGGAGCAGCGCCCCCTGGAATTCAGTCATACGCGCGTTGGACGCCAGCACGAAATGCTTGTACCAGGGCTGTCCCTTCTTGCGTCCCGCCCAGACCAGCATCTCGCACGCTTCGGCGTAGTCGGCGCGGTTGGTGGTGAGAACACCGCCTTCACCCGCCGTCATGTTCTTGGATAACTGGAAACTGAACGAGCCCATGTCGGCCAGGGAGCCGCATTTGTGCCCATTGTAGGATGATCCATGCGCGTGGGCAGCATCTTCCAGCACTTTGAGATTGTGCTGGCGCGCCAACGTGTTGAGCGCCTGCATGTCGCAGGGCTGACCGCCAAAATGAACCGGAATCAGGGCGGTCGTGTGCTCTGTGATCGCTTCGGCAACGCGTGCCGGGTCCATGTTGTAGGTGTCTTTGTCGATGTCGACGAAGATCGGAATCGCGCCGATCATCAGTACGGCCGTCGCCGTTGCGACGTAGGTGTAGGCCGGGACGATGACTTCGTCGCCGGGCCGAACGCCCAGCGCGCGTAACCCGATTTCCATAGTGACGGTTCCGTTGGCGGCGCAGATGCCATATTTGCAGTCGTGGGCGCGCGCAAATGCCCGTTGGAAGCGCGCCACCATGCTCTTGGGATCGCTTTCGTCCTCGGCCAGTTCCACGCCTTCGCCGTAGGAGTGCCGCCACCAGTTGCCGGAATGCAGCACATCGAGCAGCATCCGCTCGTCTTCGTCATCGGACACCGGCCACTGGGGCCAGGGCGCAGTACGCACGGGTTCCCCCCCGTGAAGTGCCAACTCACTCATGCTGTCCGTTCTCCTCAAGGTGACCAAGCAGCGTTCTGACAGTCTCCACAATCCGGTCTTCCGAGTCCGGTGCAAAAGGCGCGGGATGCCGGTAAAAGCGCCAGGCGTCGTCCACTTCGTAGCCGCCCTTGTCCATCGACTCGCGATCGGGGATATAACCGACAATTGGGGCGGCGTAACTGACCGGCAGCAGCGCCATGTCCCGACTCAAAGCCCGGATGCGAAACCCGGTGATGGCGAACAGTTCTGCCGACACGCACGCCAGCGCGATCGTCCCGATGCGCAACACGGCGATCGACATGCGGCAGGGTGCGAGCGGGTGACCGGCGTCAATCGCGTGCAAGGTGCGGCGGCCAGCATTGGCGAGCGCCATCGAGGCGTAAGCCGCTTTGTGCGCGTCCGGACTTTGGCCCGGCTTGATATTCATGATGTTCCCCAAGAGCCGAATCGTGGCTTGCACATCGGGCGAATCCACGTCTCCGCCTGCTATCCGGTCGAAATTCTCGATGGTTTGGAGAACCGAGGCTCGCGAAGGCAGCGGCTGATAGGCCAGAGAGAGATCGGTGACGGCTATGCGCACGGGCGCGCTTTGCAGCGGGGTCAACCTGGCCTTCAGGCTGTCCAGATGAGGCACGAACGGTTCAAGCCATGCCATCATTTCATCGCGTCCGGCGGACACGGCCAGCGGGCTGATATCGCCTGCTGCCCCCTGCAAGTACAGACATGGCGCACCAATCGATGCGGAGATATGCCGGGCCAAAGCGCCGGGAATGTCTCCGCCGATGTGTTGGGTGCAGACAGCGGTTCCATGACAGGCAAAGTGAAGTACGGCGGCGATATCGCTCCCTTCGAAGTCTCGAAAGACTAGCAGGGTAAGCGTATCGTCGACCGGGCCGCGTTCCAGGACGAATCCGTCAGGTTCAAGTGCCATCGACACACGGCCAGCGGCCATCAACGCGCGGCGGTTGATCGTGTGGCCGGGCACACGGCAGGACGTCGCATGCAGGGCGGCGGGTCGAAGCGTTTGGAGCGACTGCCGGGCGGCCTGTACGGTTCTATCGCATAGCAGTTGCCAGTAATCGGCGTCTGGTTCGCCTTCGCCTTCCAGCGGACTGGTGGGCGGCGCGCTGTGGGTATGGGTCGCCGTCAAAATGGTGTTGGCGCGCGAAAATTCCTCGCCGAGACCCGCTGCGAGGGCCAGCATGATCTGTTGTTCGAGCGGCGCAGAGATGGCGAGCACTTCATAGCTGACGAGCAGAACCCGCAGCGCGCCCTGGCGCAGCGCCAACACACGCACGCCCAGCGGATCGTCTACGCCGTCAGACGGCTGGTTCTCGCGGAAAATGAACCCGCTCAGGGGGATGCCGGTCGGCGGCGTGATGTCCGCCTGACCCCAGCCGACCGCAAGATCGGTGTCGTTCATGGCTGCAACCCCAGCGTATGCTCTGGCGGGTGAGCCGAAGACTGGCGGACCACCAACTGCGGCGGAATCCGTATCAACGTCTCTTCGTGGACGATCTGCGGATCGTTGATCAACTCCAATAGCAGCTTCAGCACCTGGGCGCTCATCGCGTCGATCGGCTGGCGCATCGTGGTCAGCGCCGGGCAGAAGAATTTCGCCAGATCGATGTCGTCGAACCCGACAACCGAGAAATCAGCAGGCACGCGCAACCCAGCATCCACCACCGCCTTGAGCGCGCCGATCGCCATGATGTCGTCCGCTGCCAGCACCGCCGTCGGGCGCTCGCGGCAGGCTATGAGGTGTTGCATGGCGCGGTAGCCGCCTTCCGCGTCATTGGACTGGGCTTGTATCCATTCGGGCCGCAGCGGCAGATCGTGCGCTTGGATGTAACTCAGAAAGGCTTCGCGCCGCTCGCGCAGATCACCCAGCCACCCGCCGTCGATAAACCCGAACCGGCGATGTCCCAGGCCAACGAGATGATCGAACAACCGGTATATTCCCATGTAATTGTCGGTGTTGATTGTGTAGAGCGACGTGGGGGAGGGTCCCCGGCATACCGCCACGACAGCATGCTTGCCTTCGAGCATCTGCTGTAAGGCCGCTTCGTCGTCTTTCAGATCGCCCAACACAATCACGCCGTCGGTATGGCGGGTATCGAGCACTTTGGTCATGGTGAGCGCTTCTGTGGGATCGCTATGAGCATGACCTAACACCAGGTGATAATTCAAGGCGCGGGCCTGTACGCTAAGTTCGGAAATGAGACGCGCGAAAAACGGGTCAGCAATCTCGCGCACAATCAAGCCGATGAGGTGCGATTTCGCGCCGCGCAGTGCTCGGGCGATGGGGTCAGGCGTATAGCCAAGCTGTTCGGCCGCCTCGAGTACACGTCTTCGGGTTTCGTCGCTTATCAAATCGGTTTGACTGTTATTCAAGACCCGCGATACGGTGCTCGCCGAGACGCCCACCAGTTCGGCGACATCACGGGCAGTTACGCGCCCCTTCGAGCGTTCAGTCCCATTCCTTTTGAGGTGTTTGTTTGCCATTGCAGTTTTTTCTGAATGATGATTTAATCAAGTTATGCAATCGTGTGCAGTCAATCGCATGATAGCACACGATTGAATTGACAGTCAAGCAAGTGGTTAAGAGGCGTATTGACTTCAGAAACGTTTGCTTTGATCAATGGCCGGGTGATCCTTAAGGACCGCGTCGAGACTGGCCAGACGGTTGTGATCGACGGCGGTCGCATCGCGGGCATTGTTGATTCCAAGGCGCTAGAACCGGGTATTGCCACGGTTGACGTCGGAGGACGATTGATCGCGCCGGGATTGATTGATATTCACACGCATGGCGCGGCGGGCTACACCTTCAACGATCCGACGCCCACCGCTTATGAGACCGTCACGCGCCAGCAGGTGCAGCACGGCGTCACGGGGATCTTGGCTACTCTGGCTACTGCGCCGATCCCTCAACTGGTGCGATGCCTCTCATTTGCGCGGCAATGGCTGTCAGTGCGACACACTGCCGCCCAGATTCTCGGGGTTCATCTGGAGGGGCCCTATTTCAGCGTCGCTCAAAAAGGTGCCCAAGACCCGACCAGCCTGCGTACACCTGACGATGGATCGCCTGACCATCTGCTAGAATTTCACGATGTCTTGCGCATCATGTCATTTGCGCCGGAACTGCCTGGAGCCCTGACGCTGACAAAACAACTGAGGGCGTTGGGAATCGTGCCAGCTGCGGGCCACAGTTCGGCGCGCGAGCAGGATGTCGTTTTGGCGATTGAGGCCGGTCTGACGCACATCATTCATATCTGGAGCGGCCAATCGTCAACAGTGCGCGACGGTCCCTGGCGCATTCCGGGCCTGCTCGAAATGTCTCTAGTGCGCAACGACCTCACCGTCGAGATGATCGCGGACAACCGCCATCTGCCCCCCACGCTGATGCAACTCGCTTATAAATGCGTGGGGCCGGACCGTTTGTGCGTGGTCAGCGATGCAACGAGTGGCGCCGGTCTTGAGGAGGGCGCACACTTCAGGATGGGCAATATGGAATATATGGTCCAGGATGGCGTTGGCATGATGCTGGACGGGATGGCGTTTGGCGGCAGCACTACATTTCTCAATCAAATGATTCCGGTCTTGATCAACTCGGTTGGGATTCCGCTGGTCGAAGCGGTGCGCATGGTCAGCCTGAACCCGGCACGTGTGATCGGGATCGACGATCGAAAAGGGAGCCTGGAAGCTCATAAAGACGCTGACATCGCCATTTTCGACGACGATTTTACGGCATGGCGCGTACTCATCGGTGGCAAGTGGGCGTATGAGTCCTGAGGCCAGTGCTAAATCTCAAAGGAGCGAATCGCGTGACGTCCGTTGAACCTGTGAGGACCTTTCAGGTCGATCGACTGCCGGTGCGTATCTATCGCAGTAACGCGGACATGGGGCAGGCGGCAGCTCTCGACGCGCGTGACTTCATCCGGCGCGCCCTTTCAGAACGCGGCTCGGCTAACATCATCCTGGCGACAGGCAATTCTCAGCTTACTTTCCTGAGGGCCCTGCGTGAACTGGAGGGGATCGAGTGGCCGCGCATTCGGGTGTTCCACATGGACGAATATGTTGGAATTTCTCCGGACCACAAGGCGAGCTTTCCCCGTTTCTTGAACGACCATTTTCTCAGATTCATTACGGCGCGTGCGTTCTATCCAATCCCTGGCCTATCCCCCGATCCCATCCGAACGTGCGCTGAGTATGCTGAGTTGCTTCATGAATATCCTGCGGACATGGTCGCCTTAGGATGGGGTGAAAACGGTCATATCGCGTTTAACGATCCCCCTTATGCGAAGTTCGACGATCCAGAGTCGGTCAAAGTCGTGAAGCTAGCTGACGCTAGCCGGAAGCAGCAGGTTGGAGAGGGTCATTTCGAGGCGCTCGATGACGTACCAACGCACGCCATCACCCTAACGATTCCTGCGATATTGCGCGCAAAGCATTTGTTGTGTGTCGTGCCTGAGGCCCGTAAAGCGGCAGCGGTCAGGCAGTGTCTGAAAGGGCCAATCGACGAAAACTGTCCGGGCTCGATCTTGCGAACGGTTGATCACTCTTGTCTGTACCTCGACCAGGATTTGGCGGCAGACTTGACAGAAATGACCCGGGATTAGTGGAGAGTGCTCTGTCCCGGTCCAGGAGAGTCCCAAAGGCAGCGAGACTGAGGTGGCCAAGTGACGAATGGCGACACTGCTTGTAGGGTTTAAAACCTGTTCTGCACAAAGAATCCGCCTTCCAAATGGGAACGGAGCGACTGGAAAAACCCCGCACATGCGTTCAGCCAGGGGACGCGGGGCAGATCATCTCGTGCATAACTGTATGTGGTACACCCCAAACTTCCGCCGGGAAGGACCCATGTTCCCTTTGGTGCGGCTATCCGAGACCATGGGAAACGCCTTAGTCACCATTCGCACATGCCTCATGCCGCTTTCGGTGGTGTCGCGCCACTTGCCTCGGACTGCTGAAAACCAACCCTGATTTTCCAATTTTGATCAGTACTAACTTCGGGGAATTTGAAGCGGCGGCTGCCACGCAGTGCGTGTTTTCGACTGGTCCCAATGTTATAATATCCGATTAAGTGTCCACATAGACCCTGTCAGATTCGAGGACATGATGAGCCAGGACCAGTGGTCGAATGTCGATCGTTATTTCGGCGATTTGTTTGTACCATCAGACCCTGTGCTGGAGGCCGCGCTCGAAGCCAGCGCGGCGGCAGGCTTGCCCGCTCACCAGGTGTCGCGGAGTCAGGGCAAGCTGCTGTGGTTACTGGCCCAGGTTCAAAAGGCGCAGACCATCTTAGAAATTGGCACGCTGGGCGGTTACAGCACGATCTGGTTAGCCCGTGCGCTTCCAGCAGACGGGCACTTGATCTCCCTCGAAGTCGATCCAACATGCGCCGAGGTCGCGCGAGCCAATATCGCTCGCGCCGGTCTTGCTGATCTCGTTGAGGTGCGTCTGGGGCCGGCGCTGGATTCACTGGCACAGCTCGTTACCGAAGGACACGCCCCTTTTGATCTGATTTTCATCGATGCTGACAAACGGAACAATCCAGGTTATCTGACCTGGGCACTCAAGCTTTCCCGGTCTGGTACACTGATTATCGCTGACAATGTGATCCGTGATGGAGCCGTTCTCGATGCTGCCAGCGAGGATCCCAGTGTCCAGGGAATCCGGCGCTTCAACGAGCTGGTTGCCGCCGAGCCCCGCCTGAGCGCTACCGTTGTCCAGACGGTGGGCAGCAAAGGATACGACGGTTTTGCGATGGTGTTGGTGAGGGGTGATTAGGAATGGTTGAAGAACCTATCGCGATGTTGTCCATTTTACTCTGCGGTGGGTTGCAAAACTGGCTCGTATCCCCAAGAAACTCCATAAATCGGTGAACTGAACCGCGATCATATCCAAACCGGCTGGTAGAATGGGCCGGTTTTTGTGCTGGAAAGGGGGATATGCTCAGGTTCATGGTTCTGAACATAGTCTCGACGCTGATTGAGCTAATCCAGCTGGGGGATGTGATTTGGATCTGAAACCCGAGACGGTTTTCGACTGGGTCAACAAGCGTATTGATGGCGAACTGCTTACGCCAGACCATGGGATCAGTGATGAAACTATCGCCAATATTTCGAGCCGCGTGGATCATCAACTGTTCGTTAGCCTCCCCGCCAAAGCGTTGAAGCAGCTTATAATTGACCCAATCCACGTGCCGTACCGAAAACTCCGCACAAGGGCGACTTCTGTAGACGGTAGCTCTGCGCCCCAACCGTATTACCTCATGCGCTTCCGCATCAAGTGGCGGCGTGCCCGTCCGGCATGCAGTGCCGCCGCGAGGGAGTGCGGCGGTTCCTCACGCCGAACCTGCGCGAGCCCCACTCTTGCTCTACGTCTGCTCCACGCCCAACCCTACGCCTCGCTCAGCGCCGCGTTGCCTGGCATTTACACGGGGAACCTGGCCGGTGCAGCCCGTGTCACATTCACTAGAAGACCACGCACACGAGTGCAGCCTTGTAGGAGGGAAAAACTCATGAAACGCCTGATCCATCTCGCTATCGCCATCGTGCTGATCGTCTCCGCCGTGGGCGCGCTGGGCGTACTGACGCCCACCCGCGCGGCGGCCCAGTGCGCTGTCCGCACCGATTGGACGACTTACGTCGTCGTGCGCGGGGATACCCTGTTCTCGATCGCGCGGCGCTTCAACACTAACATTGCCGTGGTGGCGCAGGGCAACTGCCTGATCAACGTCAACCGCCTGTACGTAGGGCAGACGCTGCGCGTGCCGCCCGCGGTAAATTCCGGCGGTTGGCACTATCCCGCGCCGGTGGGCAGCATCTCGGTCGGCGCGACCTATCAGTTGTTCCAGAACGGGTTCATGACGTGGCGCGTCGATTACGGCGAGATCAGGGTGTACCTGTTCAATGGACGCAGCTACCGCTATCCGCTCAATGTCTACGGCGGGTTGTCCAATGGCCGCCGTTATTATGAAACGCTGCCGCCCGGTACTAACTTACCCAGCAACGGATTCAAGACGGTGTTCGACAACTTCAACGAGGTGCACAGCGCAATCGGGTGGGCGATCGGCGGGGAGCAGGGCTATCTGATGGTCGTGCAGCCGTCGGCGTCCGGCACGCTGACTAGCGTCCCCGATGGGCGCTTCATCCTGGTTAACTCGTATGGCGGCTGGCAGTACGTGGACGGCAGCCTGCCGCCCGCGCCTCAGCCGACTCCGCAGCCAACGCCGGTTCCCTCGACCGGGACGATCGACTTCACGACCGGGGCGACCTACCAGCATTTTGAGCATGGCTTCATGATCTGGCGGGCCGACACGGGCGAGATCTGGGTATATACCGGTGGACTGGAAACCGGATCGACGGGCGAAATGCTGATGTTCGCCAACGCCCAGTACACCTACTACCCCGATACGCCCTACGTCCCGGCGCGGTCGGAAACCTGGGCCGCCGTGCGTTTCGGGTTTGGCAAGATGTGGAACTACATGCCCGGTATCCGCGCCCGGTTGGGATACGCTATCACCAACGAGCAGGGCTACACCGCGGCCATCGAAGTGCGCAGCTACAGCCCGGTCAGCCTGACACTGCCGGACGGGCGCGCGGTCATCGCCAATGGCAGCGGCGGGTGGATCATTGCGTAGCATGGTTGAAACTGATGGGAGCGCGGTCACTCATGTACCGACCAACACGCCTCTACCGCCACATGTTCTGGATCGTCCTGCTGCTGCTCGCGTTTGGAGCGACCTGAACGCTGCTGATTGGCCGGACCGCCGAAGTGATTGCGATCGAGGACGGGTGGACCGTGACCGCGCTGCACGCCCGCGGCGGGTCGTGAATGCGTACAATAAGAGGGAACCTGAGCGGATATTCCCGTGTCATACTTAGCATAACCAGATGGAAGAGCACGCATGGCCCACCAACCTTTGCCCACCCTATCGAATGCGCCGGAACGCACCCTGATCCGCGAAATGGCCGCTGGAAACAGTCGCGCGCTGGACGAGCTGTACACGCGCTATGGCCCGCCGGTTTTCGGCTTCCTCATGGCGCGGCTGGGGAATCGCCAGTTGGCCGAGGAAGTGCAGCAAGACGTCATGCTGGCGGCGTGGCAGTCGGCCGGGCACTTTCGCGGCGAGAGCAAGGTCATGACCTGGCTGCTGACTATCGCCCGCAACAAGGCGATCAATGCCCAACGACGGCGCGAGCTGCCCCAGGTGTCACTGGCTGACACCGCCGAGCCGCCCGCCGACGATACCGGGCCGCTGGAACGGCTGGTCCGGCAGGGGGAGTATGAGGCCGTGCGGCAGGTGTTGGATCAACTGCCCGCGCATCTGCGCGAAGTGCTGGTGCTGGTTTTCTACCACCAGCTTTCCGAATCCGAAGTGTCCGCCGTGCTGGGTATCGCGCCCGGCACAGTCAAGAGCCGGTTGCACCGGGCCAAAGCGGCCCTCCGCGACGTGCTGCAGGGGGAGGGGAGACTGTGATGCACAAAAAGTGGCAAGACCTGATTCCCTACTATGTCGCCCGGACGCTGCCGCGTGCACGCGAAGTGGCGCTGGAAAAACATCTGGCGGGCTGCGTGACCTGCCGCCACGCGGTCGAAGAATGGCAGCGGGTGGCGGGCATCGTCCAGCACGACGCGCAAACCTGGGCGCGGCAGGCCGTCCCGTTGGACCCGCAGATACGCGCCCGGCTCGATGCACCGTACGCGGCGTCGATGAACGGACACAAGCGCCCTGCGCGCTTCGATCCGGACGCAACCGTCATTAATTGGCGATCTCAATGGCAGCGCGGCGGTCGACCGTCAAGAGTACCAGTGACACTGGCGGCAGTGGTGTTAGTGGTGATTTTTGCGGGCGTGCTGCTGGCCTATCTGGCCGCGCGCAACGACAACTCCGACCGGCTCAGCCCGCCCACCGGCAGTCCGACGCCCGCCACCGTCACGCCGCGCCCGCCGTCCCAGACGCCGCTGCCGACTGTGACCGTCAATCCGGTTTCCGGCAGCAGCGGCGGGACGCCCGCCAGCCCGACGCCCGTGCTCGACCTGGGGATTCTGCCGGTCGGGACGCCCGCCTCGCGCACGCCACCGCCGACCAGCACCGCGCAGCCGGTGCCTCCTGCCGGGATCTGCTCGCTGCGCAGCGCGTCTGGTGCGCGCCTGACCGTCTACACGCAGCCGCGCGGCACGACGCTGACCACGCTGACCGCCGACGAATTCCGGCGCGTGCTGTCCTACGACTCGTCCGGCTGGTTCGAGGTGGATCTGGCGGGTGGGGCGGTCGGTTGGGTGCGGGCGGTAGACGTCCAGATATACGGGACGTGTGCCGGAGTCGGAGCCGCGACCAGCATCGCGACTGTGCCCACGCTGCCGCCGCCAACGCCGACCTCGCTGTTCTCCCAGTACATGGGCGGCTATTTCCTGGTCACGTTGGAACAGGTGGGCACTATCCCGGCGGGGACACGCGTCGCGTTAGGGTCGCAGTGGTACGACGGTCAGACTTGGTGGTACGCCATCACGACCCAGGATGGCCGCAGCGCCGATGCGCGCGCCAGCCAGCTTGCGTATGCGCCCGATATGGATTTTGGCCCGACGCCGACTTTCGCGTTTTCGGGCGCGAGCGGCTACGTGCTGATCACGCTGACGCAGGTGGGTGACATCCCGGCGGGGGCGTCGGTGCGCGTCAGCCATTCCTGGTACGACGGCACGACCTGGATTTACTACATCGTCGCGCAGGACACGCAGCGCGAGGCCGAAGCGCGCCAGGATCAGCTCGCCTACGCGCCGGACGTCACGCCCGGCCCGACGCCGACTGCCGTGTGGGGCAGCTACATCGGCAGCGGTCAGTACCCACTGGTCACGCTGGTACAGGTGGGTGACATTCCGGCGGGGACGCGCGTGCGCGTCAGCAGCGCGTACTTCGATGGGCGCGCGTGGCACTACACGATCGTGAATCAGACCGAGTTGGCAGTCGCGGAAGCGCTGCAAAATCAGATTGGGCCCGCGCCCGGCCCGACGCCGACTGCCGTGTGGGGCAGCTACATCGGCAGCGGTCAGTACCCACTGGTCACGCTGGTACAGGTGGGTGACATTCCGGCGGGGACGCGCGTGCGCGTTAGCAGCGCGTACTTCGATGGGCGCGCGTGGCACTACACGATCGTGAATCAGACCGAGTTGGTAGTCGCGGAAGCGCTGCAAAATCAGATTGGGCCCGCGCCCGGCCCGACGCCCACAATGACCCCTACGCCGAGCCTGACTGCGCTGCCGGATGGAATGACGATCCAGTCGTTCACCGTCGAGCCGAATCCAGTTGTGGCGGGGCAAAACGTTACGCTGCACTGGACCGTCAGCGGGGCGCAGTCTGTGCGCCTGCTGGACTACAACGCCATCGCGCCGCCGTACAGCACGGTGCTCAAGGATGAGCTGCCTGCGTCGAGTAGCTACAGCTTTGTGCTGCCCGTCCCAGGCTCCTATTCCTACAGCGACTCGAGGGCCTACCAGTTGGTCGCGGTGGACGCGAACGGGCGGGTGCTGGAAGGCAGCTCCACTAACGGCGGGATCGTGGTTGCGCCGCTGGCCTGCCCCTTTACCTACTTTTTCGGCAGCGTGCCGGAGTCGTGCCCCACGGCGCCCGCCAGCACCCAGCAGATCAACTACCAGCCGTTCGAGCACGGCTTTATGCTGCGCCTGAACCAGACCGGTTACGTACTGGTGGATGTCGTGTTCGAGGATGGCACATGGGAACAGGTCCAGGCGTCTGGCACGCAGCCGGACGTGCTGGAGACGCCTCCGGACGGTTTGGTCCAGCCGACCGGGGCGTTGGGGCAGGCGTGGCAGTTGGAAGGCGTGCGCGACCGTCTCGGTTGGGCCACTGCCCCGGAACAGACTTACCCCGCGCAGACGCAAAGCGAAGCGCGCAGCGGCCCCACCACGAAATCTCCGTTCAAGACCTACTGGTCTCTTCCGGATGGTCGCGCGCTGCGTCTCGATCCGTTCGCCAGCACGGATGCCTACGGGCGGCTGTACGGCGGTTGGGCGTTCGTGGGGTAGCAGCCCCGCACCGGCTTGTCACAGGTGCGTTTTTTGATCAAGGGGGGTGGGCGCGTCCGACCCCACCCCTCAATCCCCGGCCCCTCCTCCCGTGATCTCAAAGAACTCCACGTTACCATGAATTGAGGTGAGATGAGGCTCGACCGGTACGTTAGCAGCATATAGACACCGCATGAGCTGCCTCAATTACGGGCATTACCCTTGTGGTTCTTTTCCGCAGACCAATTTAGCCCATATCTTCAAGAAAACTACGCAATCCGCTGCGGAGGAAAGAATCAGCCTGACCTTTGCGTTGCCCCATTATCACGTACCCCAATCACGGCTTCTTTTCGGTTATTCAATGCATTTACCGTTGGATAATTTGCTGGGGGCGTTTCATCAATCGGAATGTTTTCGCAATCACCGTTTGTTGTACCATCCTGGCTGTTCGCCCACCCCGAAACGCCATTCCGCCAATTGCAGCAGATAGAAGCCGTTATTGTGCTGGATGACGGAAAGGCCGTTTTCGGTTCGGCATTCCTTGTCTGGGTCTATCTACCCAGTTTATGTCGGGAATATCTACCTAACACAAAACGACCTCTTTGCCTCATGAGGAAAGCTCTGGCCTCGTTTATGATTGATTTATCGTTGAACAATCTACGAAGGAGTCTTTCATGTTAGGTTGGGTTGTTTTTTTCCTGGTTCTGGCGCTCTTTGCCGCGCTTTTGGGCTTCGGTGGGATTGCTGGTGCAGCCGCCGGGATCGCACAGCTTCTATTCTTCGTGTTCCTGATTTTGTTCGTTGCCGCGCTGATCTTTGGCCGCCGAATAAGAGTTTAGAAACAGATACTCAAGACGAGCAGGGATACAAAATCAACCCTACTCGTCTTTTTTATGCGAAACACCACGTGATACTGCCCGTATGGTTCGGAAATTAACCTACGCAAGAATCCCGCCCTCCAAATGAGAGACGGAGCCACTGGAAAAACCCTGCAAGTGTGCCAAGCTTGCGAGGTTTGGTGTGGCATGAAAACCGGAAGGCGGGGGCGCGTATCATGCTGTTTGCCTGGGAATTTGTGCTGGATATGGCGGCGGTTGGCCAATCTGCGGAGGGTGAAAAAGACCTGGAGATCCTGCTGTTACGCCAGTCGCTGCGGATCTTAATCCGGCAGTTGACCTACTCCCAATTCAGCCACCTGTCCTAGGGCAAAACTCACCACATCCCTCATTCACCACCTGGCATTTCTTTTTAAACTGTTACGCAGGAATCGTTATCGATTATAAGACTGGCGGATAAGGTGCCCGGCGGCCGTCAGGATCACTTGGTGGCTGCCGGGACATAGCCCAGGATCGCCCTGGGTTTCCTATAATCTTCGATAAGACGAGACTTTGCAGAATAATCACGGGTGATCAGAGCGATGGATTTTTGGCATGATTTTCACGGCCCGAACGCCGGCTATATCCTGGAACTTTACGAGCGGTATCGTGCCGATCCCGAATCGGTGGATGCGGCTACCCGTACCTTTTTTGACGAGTGGACACCGCCAGACGAATACACCTCGTCACTTTCAACGCAGACGGCGGGATCGCTGCGGGAGATTGTCGGCGCGGCTAACGCGGCGCAGGCGATTCGCAGCACGGGGCATTTGGCCGCCCAACTCGATCCGCTGGACAGTCCGCCGCCGGGCGATCCGCTGCTGCAACTGGCAGCGCATGGCGTCGATGAGGCTGCCCTCAAACATTTGCCAGCGGAACTGGTCGGCGGTCCGATTGCCGGAACTGCAACAAATGCCTGGGAAGCGATTGAGAAATTGCGGGCGGTTTACTCATCAACGATTGGCTATGACACCGATCACATCCTCGAGCCTGCTGAACGTGACTGGCTGCGCGATGCCGCCGAGTTACGCCGTTTTCGCCTGGAAGACGATCCCGACGAATGGCGGGCGCTGCTCAGCCGCTTGACCGAAGTTGAGGTGTTCGAACAGTTTCTACAGCGCGTTTTCCCCGGCAAGCACCGCTTTTCGATTGAAGGGCTGGATGTGATGGTGCCAGTGTTGGACGAAATCATCTGCGCGGCGGGTGACACCGGGATCGGTAATGTGCTGATTGGCATGGCGCACCGGGGGCGGCTGAATGTGCTGGCGCATGTGCTCCAGAAACCGTACGCGCAAATCCTGGCCGAATTTAAAGACCCAGTTCAGAAAGGGCGGAGTTTTTTCGACGACCTGGGATGGACCGGAGACGTGAAATATCACAAGGGCGCATACCGCCAGGCGCGCGGTGACGAATCGTGTGACGTGACAATTGACATGCCGCCCAACCCCAGCCATCTTGAGGCGATCAACCCGGTGTTGTCGGGTATGGCACGCGCGGCAGGCACACAGGCGAATAAGCCGGGCGCACCTGAATTCGATCCGATGCAAACACTGCCTATCCTGATTCATGGCGACGCGGCATTTTCTGGCCAGGGCGTCATCACCGAAACGCTGACACTGTCTGCCTTAAGTGGTTATTGGATCGGCGGGACGGTGCACATCATCGCCAACAACCAGTTAGGTTATACGGCGACTGCCGACGAAACCCGCAGCACGCATTATGCCAGCACCATCGCCAAAGGTTTTAAAATTCCGATTGCGCACGTCAACGCGGACGATCCGGCGGCCTGCCTCGAAGTGGCGCGGCTGGCGTTTGCTTTCCGCGCGCAGTTCCACAAAGATTTTATGATCGACCTGATCGGCTATCGTCGCTATGGGCATAACGAAGGCGACGAGCCGAGCTTTACCCAGCCGCTGATGTATGACGTGATTCGCAACCATCCTACCGTGCGCACGCTGTGGGCGGAGCGGCTGGCGGCTCGCGGCATCCTGACGCCCGCGCAGGCGGATGAGATGGTCCAACAACACACTGCCCGGCTGCAACAGATATACGAGAATTTGCAGCCTGAAGAGGATTTGTACGAGACACGGCCCCAGCCGACCCCTCAGGGTGTGGCGCGGCGGGTGAAAACGGCTATTAGCCTGGAACGGGTTAAGGCGCTCAACGACGCTTTGTTGACGGTGCCGGATGATTTCAACCTGCATCGTAAGCTCGCGCGCGTGATGGACCGCCGCCGCGATGATTTGCGCGATCCTGACGCGCCCGCGGTGGATTGGGCGTGGGCGGAGACCTTGGCCCTGGCGTCTGTATTGGAGGATGGTATCCCGGTACGTCTGTCCGGGCAGGATACTCAGCGCGGCACCTTCAACCAGCGTCACGCCGTATTTCATGATACCGAAACGGGCGATGTGTATATCCCTTTGCAGGCACTTCCAGAAGCGCGGGCCGCCTGCGAAATACTGAACAGCCCTCTGAGCGAGGCGGCGGTGGTCGGGTTTGAATATGGCTACAGCATGGCGAAACCGGGCGCGCTGGTCATCTGGGAAGCGCAGTACGGCGATTTTGTGAATAACGCGCAGACGATGATAGATGAGTTTATCAGTTCCGCGCGGGCCAAGTGGGGGCAAACTACCTCACTGGTGATGCTGCTACCACACGGTTACGAGGGGGCCGGACCCGATCATTCAAGTGCGCGGTTGGAGCGTTTTTTGCTCCTGACCGGTGAAACAAATATGCGCATCGCCAACTGCACGACGGCCGCGCAGTTCTTCCACCTGCTGCGCCGCCAAGCGTTGTTACTGGAATCCGATCCGCTGCCGCTGATCGTGATGACGCCCAAAAGCCTGCTGCGACATCCACGCGTCGCCTGTTCGCTGCGCGATCTGTCGACGGGAAGCTGGCAGCCGGTGATCGATGACGAGCGCGCCCATGAAAACTCCGACCCGATCAAACGGGTGTTTTTGTGCAGCGGTAAAGTGTACGTTGATCTGATCACGAGTGATTACCGTGATCCGCATGATGAGGTGGCGGTCGTTCGCCTCGAACAGCTTTATCCGTTTCCCGAACAAGACCTTGTACCCGTCCTCGAACGGTATCCCAACGCCGAGGAAATCGTCTGGGTGCAGGAAGAACCGGCCAACATGGGCGCATGGCAGTTCATCGATCCGCACCTGGAGACGCTTAGCGCCGGTCGTTGGCGTGTGCGTTACGTGGGCCGCGCTGTCAGTTCCAGCCCGGCGGAGGGGTCATCCACATGGCACACGGAAAACCAGGAGCGTTTGATTGCGCAGGCCTTTGATCCCGGCCCCGATCCGATTGACGATGATTTTGTGGTGAGCTAAAGGGAAAAAAGACGATGACAAAGGAAATACGCGTCCCTGAGCTGGGTGAATCGATTGTGGAGGCGACTGTCGCGGATTGGCTGAAGCAGGAGGGCGACCGTGTGGAGATAGGCGAAGCGGTCGTTGTGCTCGAAACGGAGAAAGTAGACCTGGATGTCGGCGCAGAGGTGGCCGGTGTGCTGGCCCACATCGAGCGCCAGGCCGGAGAAGATGTGAAGATCGGGGATGTGCTGGGTGTGATAGAGGAAGCCGCCGAGGGCAAATCTGCCGCGCCAGAAGCACCGCAGCCGCAGGCCGTCGAAAAAACACCTGAAGCGTCTGCCGAAACGCCGCCGCCCGCCAGGGAGAAATCTAAACCCGCGATCACGCCGGTCGCGCGGCGTCTTGCTGCCGAACACGAGATTGATGTTACGCGTCTAAAGGCGAGCGGTCCGCAGGGCCGGGTGACGAAAGAAGACGTTGAACGTTACCTGTCCGAACAGACAGCGCCGGAACCGAACGCGTCGCCAGCGGCACCGGCTCGGGGGGTGGAAGCCATGCCCGCGCAGAGCACCGCGCGCCGCGAAGAACGCCAGCGCCTCTCCCGCCGCCGCCGGACGATTGCGGCCCGGTTGGTCGAAGCGCAGCACAGCGCCGCCATGCTCACGACGTTTAACGAAGTCGATATGACGGCCATCATGGCGCTGCGCAAACGCCGCCAAGCGGCTTTTGTCGAACGATACGGCGTCAAGCTGGGGATCGCATCGTTTTTCGTTAAGGCGGTCATTGGCGCGCTGAAGGCGTTCCCGCAGGTGAATGCGGAGCTGCAAGGCGACGATCTCGTGCTCAAGTATTACTATGACATCGGGATGGCGATTGGCGCGCCGGGGGGCCTGGTTGTGCCCGTGATGCGCGACGCGGATCGGATGAGTGTCGGCGCAATCGAGCGGTCGATTAAGGACATGGCACAGCGCGCCACGGATGGTCAACTGATGCTCGAAGAACTGCGCGGAGGCACGTTCACGATCACGAACGGCGGGGTTTTCGGCTCGCTGATGAGCACGCCGATCCTGAATCCGCCGCAGGTGGGTATTTTGGGGCTGCACAAAATCGAGGATCGCCCGGTGGCGCTGAACGGTGAAGTCGTGATCCGGCCCATGATGTACATCGCGCTTAGTTACGATCACCGTGTAATCGATGGCCGCGAGGCTGTGCAATTCTTGGTGCGTGTGAAGGAATTGATTGAAGACCCAGAGGCGCTGTTATTGGAAGGCTAGACGGTTAGGAAGGTGAAATCATGGCAAACAAACCCCGCAACGTGGCCCAAAAACTGATCGCGTCGCATCTTGTATCGGGCACCATGGATATCGGGGAGGAAATCGGCCTGAGCATTGACCAGACGCTCACCCAGGACGCGACTGGAACGCTGGTCATGTTGCAATTGGAGGCGATTGGTCTTGACCGCGTCAAAACGGAGGTGTCGGCGCAGTACGTCGATCACAACCTCATCCAGGCGGATTTCAAGAATCCCGACGATCACCTGTTTTTGTATAGCGCGTGCCAGAAGTTCGGCGTGTGGTTTAGCCGACCGGGCAACGGCGTCAGCCATCCCGTGCATATGGAACGCTTCGGTATTCCCGGAAAGACACTGCTGGGGTCCGACAGCCACACCTGCGCAGCGGGATCGCTAGGGATGTTGGCGATAGGTGCAGGCGGGCTGGAGGTCGCGTTAGCGATGGCCGGTGAGCCGTTTTACGTCAAGATGCCGGCGATCATGGGGGTGAAGCTGACGGGCGCGCTGCCGGATTGGGTCAGCGCCAAAGACGTGATTCTCGAAATGCTGCGCCGTCACGGGGTCAAAGGGGGCATCGGCAGGATTATCGAATATTACGGGCCGGGCTTGCAGCATCTCAGCGCGATGGATCGCCATGTAATCGCCAATATGGGCGCGGAACTCGGCGCGACGACGACTGTTTTCCCGTCTGACGCTCACGTGCGCGCTTTCATGGAGAAGCAGGGGCGCGGATCGGACTGGCTCGAACTGACGGCGGACAAGGGCGCGAGTTATGACGAACACGACGAGATCGACCTTTCGCGGCTTGAGCCGCTTATCGCGCTGCCGAGCAGTCCGGGCAACGTCGTCCCAGTGCGCGAGGTGGCGGGCCGCCCGATTTACCAATCGATGCTCGGGTCTTCGGCTAACCCAGGGCTGCGCGATTTTGGGGTGGCGGCCATGATCGTCGCCGGGAAAAAGATTCCGCCGTCGGTATCGTTCGACATCAATCCCACTTCCCGCCAAATCCAGGAAAATCTGATCGAATTGGGCTATTTGTCGCTGCTGCTTCGCGCAGGTGGGCGTATTCACCAGGCCGGGTGTAACGGCTGTATTGGCATGGGCCAATCACCGGCCACAGGTCGCATAAGCTTGCGCACGGTGCCACGTAATTTCCCCGGACGCTCCGGCACGCGCGAGGATGCGGTGTATTTGTGCAGTCCGGAGACAGCGGCAGCCTCAGCGCTGACCGGGCAGATCACTGATCCGCGTACATTGGATATGGAGTATCCAGACTTCGTCGAACCCGCCGCGCTGATCATCGACGATACCATGCTGACCCCGCCTCCGCCGCCGGGCGAAGCGGTCGAACTGGTCAAAGGCCCGAATATCGCCAGTCTGCCGCATTTTGACCCGCTGCCAGATGATATGACTCTGCCGGTGCTGATCAAGGTGGGCGATGACATATCCACCGATGAGATCATGCCCGCCGGATCGAAGGTGCTGCCGTTTCGCAGCAATATCCCAGCCATCAGTCGGTTTGTCTTTGCGCAGATGGACCAGGGTTATTATGGCCGCGCGATGGAACACCAGAAGACGGGTTCCGTGATCGTGGGTGGAGCCAACTACGGACAGGGATCGAGCCGGGAGCACGCCGCACTCGCGCCGCGCTACCTTGGCGTGCGGATCGTGATCGCCAAGAGCTTTGCGCGTATCCATTGGCAGAATCTGGTCAACTTCGGCATCGTGCCGCTGACGTTTGCCGATCCTGAAGACTTTGATCGCATCGCGCAGGGGGATAGCTTGGCGTTCCATGATCTGCGGCACGCGATCAGCACAAGTGACCAATTAACGGTATTGAATACCTCGCGCTCCGAAGCCTATACGCTGCGCCATGCTCTGAGCGAGCGTCAGCTTGAAATGGTGCTGGCGGGCAGTCTGATCACCGTCTTGCGGGCACGTACTGCCCCATAGCAGCGCCGTGAAACAATCGGTTTAAGGGAAACAGTCTTAAAGGGAGGCAAAGCATGACCTTTGGTGTTGCCATCGTTGTGTTTGTAGGGTCCCTGGTTCTTAGTGCCGTATCAAGTCTCGTATTGGCAAACAACCTGGAAAGAATCGGTACTCGCCTGAAACTGTCGGAGGGGTTGCTGGGCATCATCACGGCGTTTGCCGCTGATAGTCCTGAGATTTCGTCGGCGGTGGCTGCACTAATCACCGATTCTCACGATCTCAGTATAGGAGTCGTGCTTGGTTCTAACATCTTTAACCTTGTTGCGCTGCTTGGCCTGAGTGCGGTTGTGGCGGGAAAAGTGCATATTGAGAAGCCCGTTCTGTTGTTCAATGGGACAGTAGCGCTGGCTGTGACAGTTATTGCGACCGCACTCATTCTAAGGGTTATGGCATCTGTGACCAGTTTCGTTCTGATTGTGGCGCTGCTGATCCCCTACGGGATGATTTCATCGCTGCGGTCGGTCAATGTGGCGCGCTGGCGACTTCCCACCGAAATAAAACGTCTGTTATGCAGTCTGGTCGATGAGGTACATCAAAGCGCGCGCAAGGACAAAACAGCTCCCTACGCTACCTGGAATGAAGCGTTGGCTATTGTTCCTGCACTGGCATCTATCATATTGGGGAGTTTCGGAATGGTCCGCAGCGCAATCGTCATCGGGAGAACCTGGAATATACCCCCGCTTGTGCTAGGTATCGTGATTCTGGCAACATTGACTGGTATTCCCAATTTGCTCGCGGCGCTTCGCCTGGCCCAACATAATCGAGGTTCGGCAGTAGTCAGCGAGGCGTTGAATAGTAACACGCTGAATGTGCTGGCAGGGATCTGTATCCCGGCGCTGATGTTTGGAGTAGGCACCATTTCAAACCCGGCGTTGTTCGCAATCTGGTGGTTGTTGGGCATGACGGGTTTGGTCGTGTGGCTTGCTTATCGGCGTCGCGGCTTATCACGATCAGATGGCAAGTTAGTGATTATGTTATACGCGCTGTTTGCGGCGGTTGTCGTTTTGTGGCCGTAGGGTCAGTACAATCCCCCCCAATCTGGCAAGCCAGGGTTGCAATCAGAGCCTCAACCCGCCTCAGCTTGCTCCCTTGCGCCCGCGATTCCCGACTACAAGTGAAATAAGCGTTCTGCTTAGGTCATTTGTGATTACCTGTTTGGACAGCCTGGCTTGAATATTCTTGACGCCGTTAAGTAGGCATGACACGATCCCAATTGGAAGTCGACCCAACCAATGTTGCTCGGCGTATCCAATCGGGATCGGGCAATAGACGCGCTATTTGAAACGTGCGACTGCGTCCCCGACCGTTTCTTTTACGTCGTCCCAAACTTGCTGGATGCCGGATTTGATATCCTCAACCGCGCTCGTACTGGAGGCCTCCAATTCAGCCAGTTTTTGTTCGGCCTGGCGCTTCTGGGCCTTCAATGCGTTGATTTGGCGGTCGTATTCATCGCGCGCATCAGTATCAACTTGAGCAGCTTTTCTCTGCATCTCGTCGATCTGTGCGGTCAGATTTTGTATCATGGTTTCTATAGAATTTCGGTTGTCATTCATTAGAATGGTCACTCCTTCTAGCCTGAATAGATGGTTTCCCAGACGCGAGTCACTCGAGTCTGCGAACCGTCAACTATCAATCACCTTCACTTTTCATCATAAACTCAAAACCCCTCAGGCACATGAGGGGTCTGAGGGATTTCCAGATAGGCCAATTGGTCGAGATTGGCCTGGGTCAATTGACCAAGTTGTGCTGCACCGCGAGGGTGGCGGCTTCCGTGCGGCTGTTCACCCCAAGCTTCGACAGCACATTGCTGACATGATTCTTCACCGTGGAACGGCTGATGGTCAGCCGTTCGGCTATCTCACGGTTGTTCAGCCCGGTGGTGATCAACTGCAACACTTCGCGTTCGCGTTCGGTGAGATCATGACCAGGCGGGGGAGGTTGAGTTGCGGCCTCAATCAGGATGCGAGTCGCTTCAGGGGCAAGCGTGGAACGGCCTGTACAGGCGGCTCGAATAGCCGTGGCCAATTCCTCGTTCGTAATGTTTTTCAACAGGTAACCAATCGCGCCCGCCTGGAGCGCGCCTTGCACGAGTTCTCTGTCTTTGAAACTGGTCAGCGCGATAATCTGCGTTTGCGGACAGAGCTCGCGGAGTTTTCGGGTTGCGTCTACGCCGTTCATGCCGGGCATAACCAGGTCCATGAGCACTACATCGGGCTGGAGCTGAGGACCGAGTAGCACGGCATCTTCACCCCGCGAAACATTGCCTACTAACTCCAGATCGTCATAAACTTCAAGCATCACTTCCAACCCGCTGCGGACCATGTCATGGTCATCGACAATCATCACCCGAATCGTTTCGGTTTGACTCATTTGACTCATCAGTGTTCCTTCCCGGCTGTATTCATCCAGGTCACCACGACCCTGGTACCTTGGTGGGCCTGGCTTGTGATGTGTAGCAACGCGCCAATGGCCTCGGCTCGTTCACGCATGATACCCAATCCCATCGAAGTCGACTCGGTCTGGTCGGGATCAAAACCTCGGCCATCGTCCATAATACTCAATTCCAGTCGATTAGAGTGACTTTGCAAACAGACCGTCACCTGTGTGGCCCGGGCGTGTTTGACCACGTTGTTTAGCGCCTCTTGGGCGATATAAAAAAGGGCAGTTTGCGCGCCTTCAGGCAATGTATACTTCCCATCGATTTCTAGCGTGACCTTAAGGTGGGTTCGGCCTTGCAGCGCTTCGGTTAACTGGTGGAGCAAGTCGTCAAAATCAGCTTCTGCAAGCCTTGAGGGACGCAACTCCAGCAACAGCGTCCGCATTTCTGCCAACGCGCCGCGCGTCAGCCGGTGTAACTGCGCCAGCCGTGGTTTGACTTTCTCAGGATCGCGATCCCATAACTGCGGTAAGGCTTCCGCGATCACGCTAGCTGAATACAGCGTTTGACTCACAGCGTCGTGCAGCTCGTGCGCCAGTCGCTGACGCTCCTGCAAAGCGGCCAACCGCTGCGCTTGCTCGTGAAGCCGCGCGTTCTGAATGGCAATCGCGGCGTGTTCAGCAAAGCTTTGAAGCCGGTCCGCATGATCTGCCGTGAAAAAATCAGGTTTTTGACTGAGCAGATACAAAAAACCGATCGTATGTCCCTTCAACCGGATAGGTACCCCGGCATACGAGCGTATCTTGCGCAGTTCAAGCGGATAGGTATCATGCCCATTCGACGCGCTTTCTGCCCCTATGACCGGTTCTTCCGTGGCAATCATCATCTGCAAAGCGGGATTATCGGTCACGTGGTAGCGTTGGGATAACAGCCAGGCCTGAGTCTGAACATCTTTGAAGCCTCTGATACGCACGATCCGGGCTGTACTATCCTCGATCAATAGGATTTGGGCCATGTCGTGTGGAACGACGATCTCGATATTGGTCAGGATACGATCCAACACTTCGTCAAGCTCCAGCGTGCTAGTCAGGGTAGCCGATGAGTTCGCGCAAAGCGTTCTCAAAGGCCTGTTGGTCCCGTTGAATAGCTTCAGCGCGTTTGCGAGCGGTGATGTCTGTGTGCACACTGATTAAACCGATGCGCCGACCGATGTCATCTTCAATGGTATCGGCGCGCAGCAGCGTGGGCACGATGCGACCCTGTCTCGTTTTTAGGGCCACCTCGCCCCGCCACGAGTTGCCATGCTGGATAGTCCTGAAGATTTCTTCAGCCACCTGCGGATTTACAAATAGGGAGTTCGGAATCCCCCTGATATTCAGTTCGCTTAGGCGGAAACCATAAAGGTCTGTGAATGCCTGGTTGAGGTAGATGGCCTTGCCGGATGTATCCGAGATGCTGATGGCGTCGCTGGTACTTTCGATGGCTTTTCCGACGCTGGCGAGGTGTTCTGCTTGTAACTTCAACCGGTATGTGAGTTCGCGTGTCCGAAGAAGCGTTTTCACCTGGGACAGTAACTCAGCCGGTTCAAAGGGGGTCACGATGAACCCATCAATGTATCGCTGCTGTTCCGGGCGCATAGCAGAGAGATTATCGTGAGATGCGACAAGCAATACAGGGAAAATCATAGGCGCCTCCGCGGCTTTCTTGCGGAGAAGCCAATCGCCCAAAGAGGTTAAATTGGGCGCATCAACCACGCAGAGATCAACTTGTTCTCCAATCGCCGGGAGATGCTCAGGCTTGATGAGTTGGAAGTGGCTCGACAGTGAATCTTGCAGCAGATTGTATGTTTCGTGGTCGCCAACCACCATAATGATCGGTTTCATGGGCCGTACTCTTGACTCCTGACCATCATCTCCGATTCTACATCTTTTCCAAAAGACTTGAATTCTATAGACGGTCGGTTTGCCAGAGCGTATGACCAGTACTTACTCACCATGAATTCTCTGTTCGATTAAATCGGTGGTGGCGGGAGAAACGAGCAACACCGCGTTATCCCCTTTTACAAAATCAACCTCTTCTGGCCCCAGAATCGCTTTACTTTCGAAGTCGGTTCTTTGTGCTAGCCCGATGACTTCATATCCGCCTATTTCTCCTGTTTTCTGGTCGAAATATACGTCGTCTAAAATGCCGAGCTGCCGGCCGTCGGGCGCCACGATTTTCTTGCCAACCACGACTTGAATATCCTCCAATATCTCCTGGATGCGGGGGACCTTGCGGGCGAACACAATCTGCTCTTGGGAGGAGATGGTCAGCGCATGGGGTGTAACGGCACAATCATCTGACCATGGCAGTATCTTTGCGCCACCGACCCACCCGCCCGGTTCGACCATGAAACACAGTACATAGTGGGTATGGGGATCGAAAATCACATCATCGATGGTGTCTACCTGTTGGCCAGACGGCGTGAAAATTGGTTTTCCAATGAAACTACTCGCCCTATTCATGGCGCTTTTCCGGTGCGTTGTTCAACTAAACTGCACATAACCGGTTGCTCCAGTGGTGTCTAGAACCGACCTGCTGCTCAGAATCTGCCAATCTCATCATGCCCCTCCATCAAGGAGTGATTTTGGCGACCAGATCGCTGACCCGTTCGCGCAAATTGGGCACTTCTTTTTCGAGTTGGCTCAGCGCATCATCGGTGGTTGCCCGACCTCGTTGAAAACCTTCTTCCAATGTCTTGGCGATCAGTTCGCGTGTTTTCTCCCCATCCTTGGGTGCCATCAGCAGCGCTACGGCGGAACCGATCCCAACACCCAGCCCGGTAAACATCAGAGCATCAACTAACCGTTGGCGTTTCATAATCTTCTCTGCTTCCTCGCTGTAGTAGATTCGACTGTTTGTCATAATGACTTGCTCCGTTCTTTCGGCCATTGAGATTACTTTATGCCAAAGTCGGTTTGAGGACATGAATTAAGTGATGGATATTATAATAGGCCGGGTGGCTCAGTTTGGGGTAGGTCATATGACTGACGTCGCTCATCGCCGCCTATCACTCCGCCAAGTGACCCGTCAACCACTGGGTCAAGCAATCTATCTGAAAATCCCCGTGAACCATCACGCTGCCTGATTCTTGCCGCAACTTGTTCTACCTCGATCACAAGATTTCTTTGTTACAACAGAGCGAAATGCGGATCGCGCGGGCCGCCGTAGCCTGTTTGGTGGTCTTGGCGGCAGAGTGTCGGCTGGGCGTTAAGGTGAGGATTGACTGACTAACCGTGACGGCTTCAGCCTTGTCAGCTGGTGCAATCCCTGTCCGGATCACATGGCTCGTATAATCCCACTGTTTGTCGTATCAAGCATCACCAGGACAGGCGGCTGTTGATAGCCTGGTTCAGGTGGGAAGTGTTACATGTCAGCCAGCCGCTTGCGGGCGGGAGAAAAGATATGGATTGTGATGGAGGGGCTGCGTGACGAACAGTTCGTGGCGGAGTGATGTCGCCGCGAAGGGCTCACACTCAAAGGCCAAATATGGGGCTAGCTCAAAGTGCATCATAGTAATATCATGGTACCGATGGGTAGGCTTGATACCAACTTTCAGAGGAGTCCATAATGTTCTCTGCCCGTTTGGATGATATTCCACTTCAACTTGACCTGATCGCGTTGAGACAGCAATTTCACATTGAAGCCGACTCGGACGATGCAGCCTCCCTGCAAACGCTGGTGGACGGCGCGCTGCGCGTGGCACGCCCCAAAGCTCTCTACCGGATTGGGACCATCGACGCCCGATCCGACGATCAGGTGGTGATTGACGGCGTTCCGTTCTCAAGCCGGGTCCTGCGTGTCAATCTGGACCAGATCCAACGCGTGTTTGCGTTTGTTGTGACCTGCGGCACGGAGCTAGACACCTGGTGGGGTGGCGTGGATGGGTTCTTGGAACAATACTGGGCGGACGCGATTTTAGAACAAGCCCTTCGAGCGGCCATCGATGCGCTAAAGGCGCATCTGGCTACGTCCTACGATCTGCAATCGCCAGCGATGATGAATCCGGGATCGCTGCCCGACTGGCCCATCAACCAGCAGCGCCCTTTGTTCGATCTGGTGGGCAGGGCGGCTGAGATTGGCGTGCAGTTGACCGACAGCTATCTGATGCATCCCCTGAAAAGTGTATCCGGCATATTCTTTGCCGTCGACGCAACCTACGAGAACTGCCAATTGTGTCCGGTAGAACGCTGTCCCAACCGGCGTGCCCCCTATGAGCCAACCCTGTTTGACCGGAAGTACCGCCTGGTCGATGGGTGATCCTGAACGAATGCCATCTGCCCGCATAATCAGCGGATATGTTGAATACTTCACCTGCGCGTGACCGCATCGAGCCGGGGCCATCGCATACCAGACCCACGTGAAGCGGATGCAGTTGCAGCAGGGGAGAGAAGCAGTTGCATAATCGGTCGCCCGGTGTTAGCGGGTCTGAGCCATGATTATCGGCGCGTGGCTTGACCGAAGAATTGAGCTCGGATAGACTGATTCACACCCACAGTGTGGGCAAGGATGGTAAAGATCGACGAAAACGGAGCCGCGCCACTCGTCAGTGCAGATAGGGCAGTTTCCCCGGTTCAGGGCCGCGAAAATCGTCACCCGGCGCGCCCAGCAGCTGATCTCTGATTAAGCTTACCGTTCGGATGTAAGCAC
This sequence comes from uncultured Chloroflexia bacterium, assembly GCA_963826505.1. Taxonomy (GTDB): domain Bacteria; phylum Chloroflexota; class Anaerolineae; order Aggregatilineales; family Aggregatilineaceae; genus CAWGXG01. The sequence continues at coordinate 271,895 of CAWGXG010000005.1, read as the reverse complement.
CCTCTGGCCAAGAATTCGTCTTTTCCGTGAAGGCATGTCGGCTTCAGTGTACTATAATATTGATCAGGCCTGTAGATAGGTAAGTACATCGCAGAGTTGCATTTATGCACTGGTTGGATGCCGGACAATTGGAGACAGGACGTTGACCATGCGCACATTCGCAGACACACACAAGGCAACTCAGCAGGCAGCAACTGCAAAATCCACGATGTCCAGGCGAGTGCCTCATGGGCAGGGCCATGACGTGAACTCGCGTCTTCATTTGCAGCGCACGACCGGCAATCAAGATGTGCAGCAACGGTCAGAAGAAAACGCGGCGAACGTTAAAGTAGACGCGCTTTCTACCCGCTTCGAACACGATTTTAGCCGGATACCGGTGCATCACCCGCGAGTGGAAGCGGCAAACGGACCGGGACGTGAGCTACGGACCTATCGCATGAAGCCTGTCCAGGGCTCATCAAGTTTGGAAACGACCGTTCTACCTCCGGAAGGTGTCACCGATGAAGAGGTGACTGTGCCGGGCGGAGGGGGATCGGCTTCTCCCGCCGCGAGCAGCTTCTGTCAAGCCACTCCGATAAGCGCAAGTATCGAAAATGTCAAGAAGTACACGAATGGCAAGCTGTACGGTCACGAGTTCGATTTCGTGGTTGGCCTGGAGTACTCGGAACTGGACATCACCGCCACCAAAGACAAGGATTGCACCTTCGAGTGGTGGGAGAAAACAACGCGCCCACCGGCCTGGCAGACAGTCATCAAAGCGAATACATGGAATGATATGTATGCGCTCTATCCGACTAGTCCAACGTTTGACGGTTGGACCAAAAACCGGGCTAAGACCTGTCCCGGCAGTGAAGCCGCGACGGTCCACGATGTACCGGGCGCAAGCGTGGATCTCCCGGCGCGCACTTTGTGGTTTGACCTCAAAGTGACAGGCGGCGGTACAACCAAATCAGCCACCGGCACACAAGTGCTCGAGCCCGACGGAAAAGGTGGAATCAAGACACAGACGTTCTCCGTCCCGTAAGATGACTGCTGAGTGTCCATTCACCGCGCGTCTCGGGTGGTAGATGGGCTGCGTGGTTGTAGGTGCCATCGACACGATGACGGAAACGAGCGATCGCACATGACATCCGAAGAGTCCGTTGACCCCAATCAACTGCTGACTATCGCAATGATCGGCGGTACAGATGAAGAAACGCGTGCGATCGTCACGGACGCGCTGGAAGGCATTGGGGTATCAACCTTCATCGAGGGTTCGGTCGTTTATGCGGTCCAAGTGTATCGCTCTGACTCCACGCGCGCCCAGAAAGCTCTCAAAGCAGACCCCCGGCTCACGGATCGTTGGATCACATATGTGGAAAGTACTGGCGGGTGAACAAGCCGCGCACAGCCCTCTGGATGTTCGCTGCCGATATTTGTCCATGACCCCTGCAAGCCATAATCTGAAAGAATCCACGCCATCCACAATCGAGGCAAGAAACAGCCTGATCCAGCTGGTAAATTGGTGTGTTTGATTTACCGCTGGAAAAGGAACAGAGATGGTTTGGTTCTGTGTTGGGCGGGTCGTTTCAACACTGAGTGAACTTATCAGATTGTGACGTAGATCGGAAAGCGACTGGACTTAGAAATCTTATTGCTGCGTCGTCCACGGAGAGGTGAATACGCTCAGTTCGAGGAGCGTGCCTGGATAGCCTGCTAATCACCAACCGGACTTATTTACGCCGTGTCGCGCGTAGATCCCTTGTAACCTTCAAGGTCGCGCGCCCGCACCAGGGTCTCGATCAGCCTATTCCAAAGATCCCTCACGAAACCTCAAGCCCAATACGTTGTCCTACCATGTTAGGTGGCACCACCCACGCCTTCTGCCGCGCCGTCGGGCAGGGGAATATTGGCTATCGCATTGACTTCCTGAGACTGCACGCAATTCAAAGTGGAAAACCCCATTAGGCGTAACGATTGGATCTATATTAGAATAACGATTCTAGCGTAAGCGATTTAGGAAACACGATGGAAAATGCTTTATGAAAAGAACGTTTAACCAGGAGTGGTAATTTGAGCACAAAATACTTGATAAAGTCCAGTCGATATTTTGATTCGGTAGCGCTCATGAATATTGCCCGTGACGTGCGCGCATTGGAAGGTATTGAAGATGCGGCCCTGGTCATGGGCACAGACGCGAATAAGAGTTTGCTGCAGCAAGTGGGTGAGCTTTCAGCAGAAGCACTGGCTGCTAAACCTACCGATTTGATCCTGATGGTGCAGGGGGACGTCAGTGTGTTGGAAGAGGCGTTGGCGTTGGCGGAAAAACTCCTGACGCAGCGTCCACCCTCGACCAGTGGCGAAACGCACCGTCCGCGCACACTACGCAGCGCCATTCGCAGCCAGCCTGATACGAATTTGGCCATTATTTCGGTGGCAGGTGCTTACGCGGTTGCCGAAGCATGGAGTGCGCTCCAGCACGGGTTACATGTACTGCTTTTCAGCGATAATGTGCCAGTCGAAGGCGAAATTGCGCTCAAACGTTATGCCGTTGATCATGGATTACTCCTTATGGGGCCAGGAGCGGGAACATCAATTATCAACGGTGCCGCACTTGGCTTTGCGAACGTAGTGCCTTCGGGTCCCGTTGGGATTATTTCGGCGGCAGGCACCGGATTGCAGGAGGTGAGCACGCTGCTGGCGAAACAAGGGGTGGGAATTTCGCAAGGAATTGGCGTGGGGGGCCGTGATCTGTCGGATGCCGTTGAAGGACTGATGATGCTTCAGGCGGCCCAAGCACTTCAGGTTGATCCGGCCACAGAAGTCATTGTCGCCATTTCAAAATTGCCATCGCCCAACATCAGTGCCAAGGTACTCGATCAACTCGCGCAGAGCAATAAACCTACCGTAGTAATCTTCATGGGCGCGGACGAACTATCCTCCACGCCTGTTCCCACTATTCATTTAGTATCCACCCTGGAAGAGGCGGCTTTGATCGCGGCAGCGCTGGCACAAAAAACTGAACTATCCGCGATTCAGGCGCAACTCACGGCACAAAAAGAGTTGCTGCGCTCACAAGCCCGCGAACTTGCCACGCGCCTTCAGCCTTCTCAAAAATATCTACGTGGCCTGTTCAGCGGTGGAACGCTCTGTGAAGAAGCCATGCGCATCTGGAGTGCGAGGTTGGGCGATGTTTGGTCAAATGGGCCACTGAAACCCGAATTCCGCTTGCCGGATTTAAGCCAGAGCCAGTATCACTGCGCCCTTGATCTAGGTGAGGAGGAATTTACTGTTGGTCGTCCCCATCCCATGATTGATAATGACCTGCGCATCCGGCGCTTGCTCCGCGAAGCGGCCGATCCTGGGGTCGCTGTGATCCAGCTTGATCTGGTGTTGGGCTATGGCGCGCACCCGGATCCCGCCAGCGAACTCGCTCCCGCGATCCGTGAGGCGCGCGACATCGCAACCCGTGACGGACGCGCATTGTTCATCGTTGGGGCCTTGACCGGGACCGACGCCGATCCCCAACATCTCACACGGCAGGCACGTGCTTTTGAAGCCGCCGGAATGCTGTTGTTCCCTAGCAATGCCGCCGCTTCACTGCTTGCGGCGCTGATCATTGCACCTGATGCTTAACTTACGACCCAAACGGCTATTCCCTGAGTTGCGGGGCGCGACCTAACGCAAAGGAGCGTGTTCATTTCGATACATATCCGAAAAGTTGCCAGTTTCGTAATTCTGTAACCCGGCCACTCTTTCCTCTCGATATTGCAGATGATCAGGTCGGGGAGGAAGACGGCGCAAGAATATCAAACTAGAATGCATTTAGACCAAAGGATTTGCTCCTATGCGCATCGATATGGAACTTGAAAGCTATCTGCGACCGCCTGATTTTCCTATGCCTCCCTATCCGGCGAAGGTTATCACCTTAACAACGGGCAGCAAAATGGTGGTGCGGCAGGTCTTCCGCGAGGATGTGCCAAACATCCTCCCAGCAGTACGCCCCACGCTCGATATTCCCCGCGATTATTATGACGTGGTGGGCTCGCGGTTATACGCCGAGCTGCTCGCCTGGTACCGTTATCGTTACCGCGATGTCTTTTGCATCGTCGGGCAGATCGACGGCCTGGTGGTTGGGCTGGTGAACAGTCGCATGTACTCGCCGGAAGTGGGCATCAGCCTGCATACGCTCGCAATTGAGCGCGGTCTGCGGATTGGCGCGCACCTGTTTGCTGCCAAGATGGAACACCATATTGAATACCTCGGACAAAATGAAGTCCTGATCACTGCCGAAAGCCCGATTGGGTTCCGGCGCTGGATGATCGAGTATGGGCTGGAACTGCGACCCGGCCAGCACGAACTCGGCGGCGCCGCGCCATACGCCCTGACACGCGAAATGTATTTTAATTCAAAACATCGCCTCGTGGCCGGAGAGCGCCCCGTACCGCAAGACCTGATGGATGTTGCCAAACAGGAGTTTAAGGTGGCTAGTGAGGCCGATATTACTGAGAAGATTCTTGGCGCGAAACGGAGGAAAGCAGTATGAAACCCGTCGTCATAGCTGGGGCAGGTATGATCCGGTTTGAGCGCCGGGATGAAGATACACTGGTTGATATGCTGTCGATGGCCGCTCTTAGAGCGATGGATGATGCTGGGCTTGGTGATCATCCGGTAGACGCGGTGTATGTGGGTAATATGGCTTCGGGTTTGTTTAATCGTCAGGTTTCCGTGGCGAGCGCGTTGGTCGATAAATTGAGCCTGTATCCAGCAGCCGCTGAACGCATCGAGAATGGTCCCGCGTCGGGTGGCTCCGCGATCAAGCACGGTTATCAGGCGATTGCTTCTGGCATGGCCGAGGTAGTCCTGGTAGTGGGCGGAGAAAAAATGCGTGAGGTTATCGGCCCGCGTGCCACGGATATTGTCGCGTGCATGGCCCAACCGGAGGCCGAATACATCTATGGCGTGTCGCTGCCCGCCTTGGCTGGCATGTTTGCTCGCCTGTATATGAAGGAATATGGGGTTACCCCGGAACATCTCGCCCTGGTCGCGATCAAAAATCATGCGAACGGGCTGCTGAATCCGTATGCGCACATCCAAATGAAAATTACACTTGAGGGTATCTTGACGCACCCAGATTCGATTGTCAGTAACCCGATTGTAGCTGATCCGCTGCGCCTGTACGATTGCTGCCCGGTGAGCGACGGCGCAGCAGCAGTGTTGCTGACAACACCAGAGATCGCAGCGAAATTGAGCAAGAAGCCGCCAATCACAGTGGCGGGGATCGGACAGGCCACTGATACGCACTCATTGCATGAACGCGCCAATCCGACCGAGTTAAAAGCAGTCACCATTGCGGCGGAAAGAGCCTTCGCGATGGCCCAATGTGCACCCAAAGATGTGGACGTGGCCGAACTGCATGATGCTTTCACGATCCTCGAAATCGCAGAAAGCGAACACGTGGGATTCTTCGCCAAGGGAGAAGGTGCAAAAGCACTGGCCGCGGGCGAAACGTCACTGGGCGGCAGCTTGCCGATCAACCCGTCGGGCGGTTTGAAGTCCCGCGGGCATCCGGTCGGGGCGACTGGCGTCGCGCAAGCTGTTGAACTAGTATGGCAGCTACGCGGTGAAGCTGATGAGCGTCAAGTTGAAAAGGCGCAAACGGGCTTCATGCTGAATTTCGGTGGTTTTGGCAACAACGTTGTCGCAACGGTTTTGCGGAGGGACTCATGATCACGGCTTACAAGTGTAAACAATGCGGGCACGTGATGTATCCGTATCACTATCGCTGCATCAACTGTGGCGGACGAGAATTCGACGAACTTGAGCCCTCGGACAAAGCCAAACTGCTTACGTACACGATCATCGAACAGCTGCCCTGGGGATTTGATGAACGCGGGCGTGTGTTGGGGGTGATTGAGTTCACTAACAAAGTGCGCGCAATGTCGCTGATCGATATCGACTCGGATACGGAAGAGGCGAAGCTGGGCATGAAGCTCAGCGTGCATTGGGAACCCGTCCGTGATTACTATGGAGAAAAAGTGTATGGCCTTATCTGCCGGCCCGCTTGAGGTTTTTTTTGGCGAAGCGTTGTCCGTAGTCAATATTGGCCTGGCATCGTTTGCGGATAGTCTGCGCGATCAGAACGTCGCGGTGGTTGATGTGGACTGGCAGCCTCCTCCAACAAACGTGCCCCGGCTGATGCGGACGCGGTCCGGCGTGGTGATTGATGAGGCGAACACCGAGGCGCTACGCCGGATCATGGCTGGCCGCCCGGCGATTGTTGGCCTGGCCTTGGCGCGCGACGTCATTCCCGGTATGACCGAAAACATGATCTTGCACGCTGGCCCGCCGATTACGTGGGATCGCATGTGCGGCCCTACGCGCGGGGCGGTGATGGGTGCGTTGGTTTATGAGGGGATCGTTGATACACCAGAAGATGCTGCTGCCCTGATCGAACGCGGCGAAATCGTGTTCGATCCATGTCACCATCATCATGCGGTAGGACCGATGGCGGGCGTTGTATCTGCATCAATGCCGGTGTGGATTATCGAGAATCTAGAATTTGGAAACCGGGCGTACAGCACGCTGAATGAGGGTCTGGGTAAAGTGCTGCGTTATGGGGCGTTTGGTGATGAAGTCTATGCGCGCCTGCATTGGATGGCGGATGCACTTTATCCTACCTTGGCCGCCGCTGTCGAACGCGCCGGACCGATTGACCTGCGCGGCATGATCGCGCAAGCGCTGCACATGGGCGACGAATGCCACAACCGCAACCGGGCGGGCACATCGCTGCTGCTGCGGGCATTGGCTCCGGCAATGGCGCGCACGTGTCCGGATCAGGAACGGCTGGCACAGGTGATCGAGTTCATTGATCGCAACGATCACTTTTTCCTGAATCTCTCTATGCCTGCCGGTAAAGCCATGGTCGAACCCGCCGAAGGCATTCCCGGATCTACGATCATCACGGTGATGGCGCGCAACGGCACGGATTTCGGTATCCGGCTGGCGGGCGATCCCGAACAGTGGTTTGTTGCGCCTGCGGGCATCGTCGAGGGGTTGTATCTACCCGGTTTCACGGCAGATGACGCGAATCCCGACATTGGCGACAGCACGATCACGGAAACAGCGGGTTTCGGCGGGTTCGCCATGGCGGCGGCTCCGGCCATTGCGAGCTTCATCGGCGGGACAGCGCAGGACGCGATCAATACCACGCGCGAAATGTACGAAATATGCTTCGGGGAACACGAGCATTTCAGCATCCCTGCGCTGGAATTTCGCGGCACGCCGGTGGGCATGGACGTGCGTCTGATCATGGAAACCGGTATCCTGCCTAAGCTGAACACGGGGATCGCGCATAAAACCCCCGGCATTGGCATGGTGGGGGCGGGTGTGCTGCGTGCACCAAAACAGTGTTTTGTTGATGCGTTCGAGGCTGTTAAAACCTGGTAAGGGCAAAATAGGACGCAGACGAACGCAGATATGCTCGGATAAAAAGGATTACAAAAGGGAAAATTGCCATGAAGATTATTGACCTTACGATTCCGTTGGGGATTGGTACTCCAGCTTGGCCCACCTATGAACCGTTGCAGGTGAAGTATTTCAAGCGCCTGGCGCCGAATGGGGCCAACGGGCAGCTTGTCACGCATTCGAATCACCTGGGGACGCATCTTGACGGGGAAATTCACTTTCACACGCCCGGTAAAGACATCGCCAGCCTGGACTTTGCATTTCTGGCCGGGCCTGGCGTCGTGGTCGATCTATCGGATGCGGCGGGCGATTACGATATTTATACGTCGCAGATGGTCGAAGATCGTGTTGAGGTCAAGGAAGGCGATATTCTGATCATCCATACCGGCTATCACCGCTACGGGTGGGATCAACCCACAGCCGACGAAGTGCGCTATATGGTGAAACATCCCGGCCCGGATCGCGAGTTTGCGGAGTGGTGCATCCGGAAAAAGATCAAATGGCTGGCAGTGGATTGTGGCAGCGCCGATCATCCCATGAACACGATTATCCGCAACTGGATGCCGCGCCAGGCCAAAGAAGCCGAAGCGCATTTCCAGGCGAAATACGGCTAAGGGCTGGCGGATGTGTTTACCGATGACAAATACCAGCTCATGCACATTGAAATGTTCCCGCACGGCATCATCCACGCCGAATGCGTGGGCGGCGATATTGATTTGCTGCTAAATGAGCGGGTTGAGATCGGGTGTTTCCCCTGGCGGTTTGTGGACGGCGAATCCAGCATCGCGCGGATCGTCGCGTTTGTCGATGACGACCGCTACGAAGCCCTCGTGGAGAAAAAGAAGTCGTTCGACAAGACGAAGTTTGGAGATTGCGTATGCCAACGCCCGCAGAAATGACCAGTTCTCCGGCCGTTCTGGCGATGCCCAGTCCCGGCCTACCGCGTTTTGATTATGTTCGCGCTCGCGATCCGGCGAGAAGTCTCCGCGCTGCTGCTTGAACACGGGAATCGTGCGCGGCTGTTGATGGGCGGCACGGACATCTTCGTGCAGATGCGCGATGGCGCGCTGAGCCCTGATATTCTGATCGATGTAAAGCACTTGCCCGGCATGACGGCGATCCGCTTTGATCCCGCAACGGGATTGCACGTTGGCGCGGCGGCGAATATGAACGCGCTGGCCGCCTTTCCTGGTGTCGCGGAGCATTACCCGCTCCTCGTCCAGGCGATTGAAACCGTCGCGTCCTATCAATTGCGCGCGCGCGCCACCATGGGCGGGAATCTTTGCAATGCTTCGCCCGCCGCCGATACTGCCCCTGCCGCGCTCGTGTTGGAGGCGCGGTGTGTGGCCTGGGGGCCGGATGGTGAGCGCACGATCCCGGTTAATGAATTCTTCCTCGGTGTACGCCGAAACGCGCTGCGACCGGGCGAATTCCTGACCCGGATCGATGTCCCGATGCCGCCGGATGATTGGGCGGGGCGCTATATCAAGTTGGGGCGCAACGCAGGCGGCGATCTCGCGATTGTGGGCGTCGCCGTGATGGGCTATGCCGATGACAGCGCCGTGTCGGGTTATCGTTTCCGGCTGGCGCTGGCGTCAGTCGCGCCGACCACGATCCGCGTGCCTGCGGCCGAAGCACTGCTGGCAGACCAACCGATCAACGCTGATCGCCTCGCGGAAGCCGCCTCAGCCGCGCAAGACGCCGCGAAACCGATTGACGATCTGCGCGGGTCAGCCCGTTATCGTAAAGCGATGGCCCACAATCTGACGCGGCGAGCGTTGGATGATGTGTGGCAGCAGCTGCAGAGGTATGGCACATGAGCGCTCATCAGATTACATTTACGCTCAATGGTACATTGGAAGTCGGGCTGGTGGAATCGCATACGACCCTGCTCGCGTTTCTGCGTGAGGGTCTAGGGCTGACCGGGACGAAAAACGGCTGCGCGACAGGCGAATGCGGCGCGTGCACCGTGCTGCTGGATGGCGAACCCGTCAATGCCTGCCTGGTGTTAGCGGTTGAAATCGACGGTGCAGAGATTGTGACTGTCGAAGGGTTGGCGCACGATGGGCAACTCGAGCCGCTGCAACAGGAACTCATCGATCACACTGGGACGCAGTGCGGTTTTTGCACGCCGGGAATCCTAATCTCGGCGCGCGCGCTGCTCAACCGCAATCCTACCCCCACTGAAGAAGATATAAAACAAGCGCTTCGCGGTAATCTGTGCCGGTGTACCGGCTACAAACGGATTGTCGATGCAGTCAAAGACGCCGGAGGGTAACATCATGCAGACGACGAAATCCTCATCACCCGTTGGTACTAGCGTCAAACGAATCGATGCGCACGAAAAAGTAACCGGTGAAGCTATATTCGCAGATGATTTGCAGTTTGGCCCTGGGTTGTTGTTTGGGCGTATCGTGCGCAGCCCGCACCCGCATGCCTTGATCAAACGGATCGATGGCAGCAAAGCCTTGGCGCTCCCAGGTGTGAAAGCGGTCGTGACGGGTGATGATACGCCGAATCTCATTGGCCTGTACCTGAAAGATCGCTACATTTTTTGCCGCGAGCGCGTGCGCTACGTGGGCGACCCGGTGGCTGGCGTAATCGCCACCAGTGAGGAGATCGCGGAGGCGGCGACGCGGTTGGTCGAGGTGGAGTACGAGGTGCTTGAACCTGTTCTCGATCCGCGCCGCGGAATGGAACCCGACGCCCCCTTGATACATCCGGATCTGGCGGAGTACGAAGTGCCAGATTTCATTTTCCCCAAAGCGGGAACGAACATCTCCAATCACTTCAAAATCCGCAAAGGCGATGTTGAAGGCGCGTGGGCGCAGTGTGACGCGATTGTCGAGCATGAATTCAAGGTGCCCCACGTACAGCATGTGCCCATTGAACCCCATGTCGCGGTAGCCAAAGCCGATCAGAGCGGGCAGATTACGCTGTGGACGAGCAGCCAGTCACCGTTTGCCCAGCGTAACTTGATCGCAGGAGCGTTGGGCCTCTCGCAAAGCAAAGTGCGCGTGATCGCGCCGTATGTGGGCGGCGGGTTTGGCTGCAAAGCCGGAGTCACGATGGAAGCACTCGCGGTAGTGATGGCGCTCAAAGTGCCCGGCTATGCGGTGAAACTGAGGCTTACGCGCGAAGAGGAATTTTTTACTACGTTCGTGCGGCAGGGATTGATCGCTAAGACCAAAATTGGCGCCACTAATGACGGCAAAATCCTGGCGATGAGGACCGAATACTTCTGGGATGCCGGGGCGTACACCGAATACGGCGTGAACATAACGCGCGCATCAGGTTATTCATCCACCGGGCCGTATGAAATCCCGCACGTCCACGCCGATTCCTACTGCGTATACACCAATCACCCCGTCGGCGGCGCGTTCCGAGGGTTTGGAATGCCGGAAATCCATTGGGGCATTGAGCAGATCATCGACCTGCTCGCGGAAAAGGTCGGCATGGATAAGGCCGAATTTCGCCTGAAGAACTGCATCCGCGAAGGCTCGATTATTGCTACCGGGTCTAAAATGCATCCTGTCGGCCTGCCGATCTGCATCGAAAAAGCTGCCGAAGCGATCAATTGGGGCAAGGTGGAACCGGCCAGTGCTCCACACAAGCGGCGCGGCAAGGGGATGGCGATCATGTGGAAAGCGCCCGCCATGCCACCCAACGCCGGGTCGTCGGCTTCGGTGCGTTTCAATGAGGACGCCACAGTTACGGTGAGTATCGGCGGCCAGGAAATCGGGCAGGGGGCGTTTACCGTAGCTGCGCAAATGGCGGCGGCGGCGCTAGGTGTCCCCTACGAATGGATTCGCGTTCAGGGGCCGATTGATACGCAGTACAACCCCTATGAATGGCAAACGGTTGCCAGCCGCTTAACCTGGTCGATGGGCAATGCGGTCGCCGCGGCGGCGCAAGATGCGCGGCGGCAGGTGCTCGAACTCGCGGCGGAACACTGGGATGAGGATATCGAAAATCTCGATATTCAGGATGGGATGGTGATCTCGTATCGTTCCGAAGAATCCATGCCGCTCAAAAAAATGGTGATTTATGGCTTGCCCAAATCCGACGATCAGGGGTGGCGCGGCGGCCCGATCATTGGGCATGGGAACTTTATGCCGTCCTATGTGACCGGCCTCGATGCTGAAACCGGGCAGGGACCGCGCTCGGTGGTACATTATACGACCGGGTGTCAGGCGGTTGATCTGGAAGTGGACACGATCACCGGCCAGGTTACCATTCTGCGGATCGCCGCTGCGTTTGACGTAGGGAAAGCGATTAATCCCGAACAGGTTCGAGCACAGATCGAAGGTGGCGCAGTGCAGGGCGCGAGTACGGCGCTGTTCGAAGGTATGCGGTTCAAAAATGGCGCGCTCGCCAACCGCAGTTTTGTCGATTATCGCATCGCAACTTCGCTGGATATTCCATTTGAGATCATCCCAATCATTGTGGAAGTACCACAAGATGATGGGCCATGGGGCGCACGGGGCATCGGCGAGCACTCGATGGTACCTACCGCACCGGCAATTGCCAACGCAGTAGCCAATGCGTTAGGTGTGCGGGTGTTCGACATGCCGATAACCGCTGAAAAACTGTATCTGGCGTTAGCTGATCAGGCAGCAGACTAAATTGGTTTATGGTGCAGCTTGCAGCGCAATCGCTAACACCGGCTGTCGATGGATTGCTTCGTCGAGCAAGCCAGATCCGAGTACACCATGTTTTCGAGCACGTTGTCAACCTGGGCGCAGGGAACGAGATTATATCGCTGGTTACCCCAGAAATCGGTAATGGTCCGTTTAATGTGGTGGTGCCGGCCTGTGATTTCAGACAACATGTCTCTTTAGCCAGTACGGTGACTATCATCCCCAATGCATTACACATTGGGGATCTCGTTATCAGTCTTTGTTCAGCAGTTCGATGGAATCCATGCCCGCCCTGGTCACAACTGCGTTCAAACCAGGTGCAGTTGCGGGCGCGGATTCCGGTCATACGGGCCGTGTTGCAACAACATGCACCGGCTGGCAGTTGGGCGCACCTTGTGGTTGAATTGCCGACAGCGCCCAAATCAAGTCTCGACGTCCATTTTTTAAAATTCGCACGATGGCACTGGAACAACCTGTATGCAGCGGTTATCAACCTAAATCAATCTGACTGTATGGGTTACGCAAAACAGTTAGTGGGTCTGGGGAATGGATTAACCCCATCAGGTGATGACTGGCTGGTAGGGTGTGCCCTGGCAGCGCAATTGAATTTGCCATCGCCAGAAATTGCCTCACTCCTGTTGAAGACCATCGATCTGGTCTCGTCAGGTACCACATTTCTCTCTTCAAACTGGCTGCAGGCCGCCGTAAGCGGGAATTGTAGCGAACATTGGCATAGATTTTTTCTATCCTGCTTGGAGCCTGACTCCGATCAGGTCTGCTACCAGGCGGCGTTACGGATTGTGGAGCAAGGTCATTCTTCCGGCGCGGATGCGCTGGCGGGATACCTGGCTGTCGTCGAACGGTGAGAATGTCATAAATCGAGTACACGACTATTCGTCTGCTGTGTTGAAGAAAGCGGTATGGAGGAGGGCAAAACTGCAGATGAAGTATGACCTTCGACGGATTGAGGTTCAAGGAGCAAAATAAGATATGTCTGGAAAACTCGTTTCGATACTAGTATTGGTGAGTTTGTTGTTGGCGGGCGCGAGCGCTCCGCAGGCAAAAGCGGCGGACCCGTTCGTGATCGGCGTTATCCACATCTCGCCGGTTTCAGACGGCGGTTGGACGACTGCCCATGACGAAGGTCTGCGTCTGGCACTGGCTGAATTCGGTGAAGTCCAGGGGCAGCTTGATGGCGAATGGCAGGCGGTCGAAAATCTGCCTAACCAGTTGATGCCGTACCGCGTGATGAAAGATGGGGCAACAATCATTGAAGTCTACGTCATTGAGGCCGTTGCACCTGATGCGTACTTCGCAAGCGCCGAAACACTGATCAACGATTTTGGCTCAAACCTCGTGATTGGCACAGCGGAGAATTACTGTGCTGATGCCGATATTTTGGCCGAGGACTATCCGGACACCTACTTTGCGACGATTCATTGCAGTTACGACGGACAGGCCGAGAATGTCGTATCCTACTTCGGCCAGAGTTTTTCGGCGACGTATATCGCTGGGGCGGCACTGGCCCAGTTGAGTAAGACGGGAGTCGCGTGTTTCGTCGGAGCCTTCTCAGACAACGGACAGGTGGCCGCCAATCTGGCCGGATTTGTCCGGGGTTTCGATGAATATTATCAGGGTGAGGCAGACGTTACGGCGCTGTTCACCGGCACATGGTTCGATCCCTCATTGGAGGTTCAGGCGGCTGAGTCTTGTCCAGAAAATGCCGATGTCGGCGCGATCCATCAAGATAGCCCCAGCGCGATCACTGTTTTCGCTGAAAAGGGTATGTGGTCTATGGGCTATGACAGCGACCAGTCGTCTTTCGGCGCCACGGTCAGCACTGTATGGCATTGGCAGTGGGTTTATTCACAACTGATCAGTGGCGGACTGTCTGGTGACTTCCCCTACGGGCGTATTTGGCCTGTCATTGGAGATGGAACCGACGTGGTCTCTCTGGCCTGGTCAGAAGATGCGCCGGCGTCTGCGGTGGAGTTTGCCGATGAGTTGGCCACGCAGCTCGTTGCCGGTGACGTCGTGGTGTTTCCACACCTTACAGAAGAAGAGGTTTGGAATTTGTCAGATTGGGAGCTAGCCGCATACGGCGATCAGTAGTCGCACAGAATGGAGCCCTCCTCCTTATTGTGCCTGATGCTTGAGAGAGGCAGCGGCATCTTGTACGCGCATCGATTGCTGAACGAGCTAAGACGTTTTGGGCTGGTAACGACTCTGACCGTTGTGGTGGGAGCTTTACTTCTGGTTGTGTTGGGATACAGCCCGATTGAATTTGTCTCCAGATTGCTTGAGGGAACCTGGGGCAAGGAACGCAATCGGGTAGAGGTGATGATTATCGCTACGCCATTAGTGCTGATTGCGCTAGGGTACTGTGTCAGCTTTCGTGTCTCCTGGAACATAGGGGGTGAAGGGCAATATATCATGGGGGCAGTGGCGGCCAGCGTCGTTGCCCTGAAACTGACACAGATTTCTCCTAGCGGTCTCTTAGTCGCGCTGGTGCTGTTGGCGAGCATGATTGTTGGGGCCGCGTGGGTTGGTATTGCCGCCGTCATCAAAGTCCGGCTTAATCGCAATGAGGCTTTTACCACCCTGATGTTAAATTTGGTCGCGCTGTCTTTCGCCCAATGGGTCTACTCATATCCCCTTCGTGACGCGCGAAGCGGTTTTCCAAGAACCCCACGTTTTGTTGATGAAGCCAAACTGCCGATTATTTCGCACAACACCCGATTACATTTGGGCGTGGTGATCACCTTATGTCTCGTAATTGTGGTTTACATCCTGCTTACAAGAACGACGTGGGGTTTTGAGATTCGTGCTGTAGGTGCCAATATCTCGGCTGCCAAGTATGCCGGAATGAAGGTTCAATGGATCATCCTATATTCGATGGCCATTGCAGGCGCTCTAGCCGGTATGGCTGGGGCGATCCAGACGGTGTCGGTAACAGGGAGGCTGGCGGACGGGGTCAGCAGTGGGTACGGTAACCTGGCGATTGTGATCGCCTGGTTGGCTAACAAAAACCCGCTGTTGACTATCCCTGTAGCTATCCTATTGGCTACGTTAATAAGCGGGACACGGTTCCTGCAGATTTCCCTTGGCGTTTCTGACTACTTGGGGCAATTGATTGCCTACACTGTAATGTTTACCGTTGTCATTGTTGGAAATGAAATTGAAAACCGGCGGTAGATCATGGATTTGAATGCGATCTTGCCTGTAGTTCTGGCTGCCATGGTGCCGATTGCTTACGCTGCGCTCGGAGAGGTTTTGATCGAGAGATCAGGAGTCTTGAACCTTTCCATTGAGGGTGTGCTGGCAATTGGCGCTTTGACTGCGTTCTGGGTGAATCGCCAGACCGGAGATTTCCTCTTTACTTTGAGTATGGTGATCCTGATTGGGGCGGCCTGGGGAATTATCCTCTCGGTACTTATGGTCTGGCGGGTAAATAATCAGATTCTGATTGGACTTATCGGTGCGTTTCTTCTCGTATCTTTGACTAATCATCTCGGCCAACGCTATGTCAACACGGTTGTCCCCAGAGCGCCTCACGACTATTGGTTGTGGCTTCTATTGCCGTTAACGGCGATCATCTGGTTCTTCCTCGACAAAACAACCTGGGGACTTCAAGTTCGAGCGATTGGTGAGGCACCAGAAGAGTGTTATGCCAATGGTATTCAAGTCAATCGTATTAAGGCCATGACCTTAATCGTCGGCTGTATCTTGATGGCCTTAGGGGGGGCTCAGCTCGAGCTGGTGATGGTTCGGGGTATTTGGGTGAATAACCTGGTCAGTGGTAGAGGCTGGATCGCATATGCGGTCACAGTCTTTTCGGGATGGAATCCCAAACTGGCGTTGTTGGGAGCTTTGGTGTTTGGCGCTGCTACCACGAGCCAGTTCGCTCTTCAGAGTTGGGGTGTGGACATTCCATCTAGTCTACTCGCCGGGTTGCCACACGTTCTCGCGCTGATGGCTTATATGTTCAGCCTAAGTAGTCAGCCTGCTGCATTGGGCTTACCCTGGAAGCCGACAAAATGAAGCACATTCAGATGAAAAAGATGCCTGCAATTAATTCTTCATATTTGGCGGCATCGGTGTGAGGGTGAAAAGCCCTTTGCGGGGGCGACTTAAGGCACCCCGTGTCAAATTTTCCCTTGAGAGCCGTGTGCCGGCCTTCAGACGTCTTCCTTGCGTCCACCGACTCGCGACGCCAATCCACGGGATTCTCACGGTTGGACAGAACTGCGAAGCCCTCCTCATTGGATCGGTTGATCACGATACGCAATTCGAATCCATCCATCTATTCGAGTGCCCGCAGAGAAAACCAGCGGGCGCAGGGTGCACTATGCTAGCCCGCTTCCAGTAATCGCATTGCGAACTCAAAATTCTTCCTGTCCTGTTTCTCCCCATCATGACAAAGAAACCCTCTATAAACTTCAATGCACCGACGAGTTCAAATTGAGATGTGAAGGTCACTTGCGTACGATTGTTTGGAACCGAAACGGGTCGTGCCGCCCCCTCCCGCCACATCCTTATGACCGATACACTCACTCACACTTGCGACCGGCTGGCGTGACTGGCGGGAGGGTAGGTAGCGCAATTTCATGATCCTATGGTCTGATGTTCCTGTTGAGCCGTACAAGGATTCCTAACGGCAACCCGATCAATACGATATGTTCAATGATTTCCTCGAGAAGCCACGGCGTGGTTGGATCTGGTATCGGGGGTGTTTCGCTCAGAGGTGTGACAATCCTGTGCATGACAAACCAGACGCCAATCCCATACAGGAGCGCACCAGCGATGACGTGACGGCGCAGGAGGGGAACGCGGGCGGTGCTCAGGAAGAAAACACTCGCAATTCCCAGGGATATGAGCAGGTGCAAGAATATCCCAAGCAGGGCAGCGCTGTTTCCGCCTGTAAATGCAGAAACGCCTTTTGCGCCGCTGGCGATATATTGCCAGGTGACGATATACGGAGTGTCGTGAATGAGCGTTTGAACGATCCACATGTGGAGAGACTGGGTTACAAAAATGAACAGGCCGCCAAGCGCAATGAAACGAAGGAGCGAATTGCGCTTGGCAGGAATCGTCCCATCGAGATTACCGGCAGCGATGGCATCGTGGAAACGGCGGGCGGTGGCGCTGTTGCTTTTGGTTGACATTGAAGTAACCTCCTTCACTGTTTGGGATGCACGCATGGATCAGGGTAGTGGACTGATGACTGTCGCCCGGAATGGCGCGGCGAGCAGTTCTCCCAGCGGCGCATAAACTCCACTGGCCATAGCCTCCTGCATCGCGGCCGCCCGCACCTCGGCCGACTCCCAGTCGGCAATTTCGACCAATATGTTGGGGTTGTCGAGCACCTCGTAGCGCACACTCCCCAGGAAACCGGGCTCGCGCGGTCCTAATGTCACCGCAACGCTTTCGAGCAAATTCTTAAGCTCAACCCGTTTGCCTGGTTTGGCCTGTAACTCAACAATCACTTTGATTGCCATGTCATACTCTCCTTGAGGAAGGTTCCCTCCTGCCGCAGGCTAAGCCGATGGCATGGTTGGGATTACACCAAGCTGCTGCATCAAAGTGAGCTGGTCGACCACGCCCCAGTGCTCGCGTGCCAGTCCGTCATTGCCAAAACGCGTGATGTCGATGAGATCTACGGAGAAGGGCAGGCCCGTTGCGGGTATCCCCATGAACTCACCAACGTGCGTCCCAGTTATCCTCACACGCGCAACGGCCTTGTCGCCGCCCGCAATGACATCTTCAACATCCATCTGCAAGTCCGGAAACGCTGCGACCAACGCCTGGAAGTACAGGAGCACGCCGGCCTTCGTCGGCGGGATTCCCGGCACTTCGTTGTGCTCGACGAAGTTATCGGCGAGCTGTCGGCCGAAACCATCGATGTCACCAGCGTTGATAAAGTCGTAGAGGCGCTGTATTGAACTAGTGTGATCCATGATGTTCTCCTTGGGATGCTACATATAGCGGCCACCTGCGCGTGGTCAAAGGTGGCCGCCAGGCCTGAATCCACCTATCGACTGGGCTACGCGGACACCCGGATGCCGAGTAACTGCAACATATCGGGCGTCGAAATCGGATCGTCTTCCACGATCTGGCCGTTAACCAGACGGTAGTACGTCAGACCGCGAGACGAAATCGTCTTCCCCGTGGGTGACTCTCCCATCAGCGAACCGGTGTGGGTGGCTTCCATCGTCCAGCGAGCCACTACCGCATCCCCTTCGGCTATCAGGTCCTCGATTTCAAACCGAACGAGGGTGAGAGCAGCGCTCATACCGGTGAGCATCTGCTTGAAGCCAGCCAGATCGGAGCCTGTCATGCGGTTCAAGTAGTTCGGTGCCAACACCTCGTCGGCCACGCTCAAATTGCGACCGGTCAATGCCTCCATCATAAATCGGCGGACGACT
The DNA here is from genome assembly GCA_963826505.1 of uncultured Chloroflexia bacterium. GTDB lineage: Bacteria > Chloroflexota > Anaerolineae > Aggregatilineales > Aggregatilineaceae > CAWGXG01. The sequence goes on along the minus strand of CAWGXG010000005.1, from coordinate 253,384 downwards.
GTTTTGTTCTGTTCTGTTGACATGGTTGTTCTCCTTTTTTGTGTGGGCTGCGATGCATATCGAAGTGCAGAACAAATGGTGTTTTTTGTTCGTTGTGATATATTGGTACTTTAGCGAGCCGCCCATTAATCCATCATTATTTGGGACGATATTGGCTGGATTAATTCTTTCTCTACTCGGCCAACTGCAGATCAAGCATCGCCAGTCGGGCACGATCACCCTCACCAACCGCAAGGCGATCGGTCTGCTGGCCTATCTTCTGATCGAGTCGGACCACGCCCACAGCCGTGAGTTTTTGCTTGGCTTGCTGTGGCCCGACTTGCCGACTGCGGCTGCTCAAAACAATCTCCGTGTGACCTGGGCATATCTCCAGAAAGCGCTGGGAACGAGCGCTTCCGCCGAGCAACCCTATTTGATCGGCGATAGGCTCGCTTTGTGCTTCAACCCACTCAGCGATCACGAACTGGATGTGGCACGCTTTCATAGCTTGATCGAGGCCTGCCGCCTCCATCCGCACTCCGATCCACACGATTGCTCGGAATGTGCCGCATGGCTGACCGAGGCGCTTGATTTGGTGCGGGGTGAATTCTTGGACGAATTCTCACTCGCCAATTGCCTGCAGTTCGACGAGTGGCTCCTCATGCAGCGCCAACACTTCCAGGTGCAGGTGACGGCGGCCCTGGAACAGCTGGCTGTGTTTCACGAACGTGCCGGACAGTTGGCTGAAGCCGAACGCACTATACGCCGTCTGCTCGATCATGACCCGCTGAGCGAAGCCGCCTATCGCCAATTGATGCGCGTGCTTGCGCGGGCGGATCAGCGCAGCGCCGCATTGGACGTCTACGATACTTTTCGCCGAGTGCTGGCAACCGAGCTTGGCCTGGCGCCCGCCGTCGAAACCGTGACGCTGGCCGAACAGATCCGCGCCCGCGCGCCATTCGAGTCGTATTCAACGCAGGCTGCTCTCCCGCCCGTTCTTACGCGCTTTTTTGGGCGCCAGCACGAATCTGCACGGCTGGTCGATCTTCTGTCGCGTCGAACGGTCAGGCTGGTGACCTTGACGGGACCAGGCGGCGTCGGCAAGACACGCCTGGCGATCGAGGTCGCTCACCGCATGGCAGGCGTGTTTGCCCATGACATCTGCTTCGTTAAATTGGCGGGCGTTGCCGATGGAAGCGCTGTGGACGACGCGGTCGCGGTGGCGTTGCGTTTGCCCACCAATACCGGTCGCTCGTCTACCGGCGCGATTCTGGATTACTTGCGCGACAAGACGATGCTCCTGGTACTGGATAACTGCGAACACCTGGCGAAAGCCTGCGCGCGCCTCGTCCAAACGCTCTGCCGCGACGCCGCAGGGCTGACTGTACTGGCGACGAGCCTCATCCCGCTTCATCTGGAGGAGGAGCACGTGATCCGGCTGGAACCCTTTACCACCCCGGCAATCGAAGGCGCGGAACAACTCACGGTTGCGGACTCGCTGAGCTTTGACTCAGTGCAGCTATTCACCGACCGCGCCACGCAATCGCTGCTCTCTTTCACGCTCACTGATGCAAATATCATGGCGGTTGCTCGTATCTGCCAACAGCTAGACGGTATCCCATTGGCGATCGAAATCGCTGCCGCGCAAGCCCGCGCGCTGCCCGTCGAAGCGATCGCTGACCGGCTGGGCCAGCGCTTTGCCTGGCTGAATAAGCAGGCGACCGAAGCCATACCGCGCCAGCGCACGTTGCGCACCCTGATTGACTGGTCCTACGGACTCTTGAGCACCCAGGAGCGCTCGGTCTTGCGCCGGTTGGCGGTCTTTGCCGGCGGGTGGACATTGGAAGCCGCCGAGGCGGTCAACGCCCCTGGTGAGCCGTGCGCCGAGGTGCTGGCCGAGTTGGTTGACCACTCGCTTGTAGTCTTTGGAAATGATGCCGAGCGCCGGCGCTACAGCATGCACGAAACCATCCGCCAGTTTGCGCGGACGCAGCTGCGCGGCAGCGATTATGAGGCGGATGCGCTGGAACGTCATGCCCGCTATTATGCGCAGCTCGTCTCCCGGTCGGCTGAGAACCGGGCCGGGCAGACGCTCCCCGAACGGCTGCGTACTCTCCAGGACGACCACGATAACTTGCGGCGTGCGTTCGAATGGCTGCTTGCTCACGATAGCGAGCAGGCGCTTACCCTGGTCGCGCAGTTGGGTACGGACCTGAATTTCTGGGAATTAGGTGGCTTTTTCCATGAAGGCCGCCGCTGGCTCCAACAGACATTGGAGGATTCAAAGGGGTCAGTTTCGCTTCAGCGGGGACACGCCCTGCTGACCGCGGCTGACCTGTCCTCGGCGATCTCCGATTTTGATTATGGATTGCAGTGCGCTCGACAAGCGCAGCAGTTATTTCAGGAACTTGGAGATCAGCAGGGAGAGATCGATGCTCGGTTGGTGTATTGCGATCTGGCTCGCTACTCCGGTGAACTCATGCATCTGCAACAGCAGATCGAAGAAGCGCTACAGATGGCCGAGCATATTTCTTATACGGCCGGGATGGCGAAAGGCAAACAGTTGTTGGCGATAAGTTGTGTGTATACGAAAGGTGAAAGTGAAGCGGCAATTCAATACGAGCTTTCAAGCGTAGCGCTGTGGCGCGAACTGGAGAGTCCGCTTGAACTCGCAACGGCCCTTAACCTTCTTGGCGCAGATTTGTTGGAGACGCACCAGTACGCGGCAGCCCGACAGGCATTGCTCGAAAGCCGGGACATCTATCAATCGCTGGGTTACCAGCGCGGTGTCGCCCTGGCGATGCATAATCTAGGATGCGTCGCTCAAGAGATGGGAGAATATGCGAAGGCCCGCGAATTACTCTGCGAATCGCTGCGCATTCGCCGCCATCTGGGACTGCTGCGAGGATATGCCTACTCGTTTGAACAGCTTGCCCAGATCAACGAAATAGAAAAACGCTACGAACTAGCCGTTCAACTGTTGGCGGCTGCCGAAACTTTGCGCGTTCGCATTGGAGCACCACTCGAGCGCATAGAACAGAAAGACAATGAGGATGCTTTGACGAGGTTACGCGCTCAACTTGGCGATGCAGTGTTTGAATTGGAATGGTCAAAAGGCGCGGCGATGACCACCGAGCAAGCGATCACCTTCGCGCTGAATTGAGCGAGTTTGGGTTCAGACGTGCGGGCTACACCACATATCCGATCGAAATCAGGCAGAACAATCCAATCAATTTGACGACAACTGTAAACGCCCTGGCAGCCGCTTGTCGGACTACCAGTTTCAGGTGGCTTGCATCACACCTGCTCACCGGTTACTTGAACGTCGATTTCACGCGGAGATCAGTTAAGTCACCCCCACCGCAGTAGCGATCATTCGATTAGAGGACCCCGCAACCTCTGTGATCAATATACCCCGTGTTTCTTCACAGAATCTATGAACGCTTCCACGTTGACGATCGAGACATCAGACTGGATAATGTGCGCGGGCGAACACATATAGCCGCCGCCTGCTCCCAACACCCTGATTTTGGCAGCTACATCCGCTTCAATCTCTTCGGGGGTGCCTTGCGGCAGCAGATGCTGCTGGTCAATCGCGCCCCAAAACGCAACTTGGTCGCCAAACTTGGATTTCAACTCTTCAGGATCATGTCCGGGCACATTGGGCTGCACAGGGTTGAAAACATCCATGCCGATTTCAATCAGTTCATTCAATACTGGCGCGACAACTCCGTCGCTGTGATAAGCGATGAGTACATCCGGATTAGTCGCTTTCAGTTCCTGGAACAATTCCCCGTGACGCGGTTTGAAGTATTTACGCCACATACGTGGCGAAATCAACATGTTGTTTTGTGCGCCAATATCGTCACCGGTCCAGATTGCGTCGACGCCTAATTCAACCAGTTTTTTGCCGATGCCGATGGTAAACGCCAGCACACGATCGAATAAGGCGTCAACATATTCTTCGCCCATCGACATGTCGATCAAGAACTTTTCCAGTCCCACCATGTGCCAGGACATTTCGAACATAGTCAGTTCGAGATCGCCGATGATGAAGTAATCATCTTTGTATTGTTCGATATACTTCATGGCATCCTCAAAACGACCGTCAGCCAGTGGATCTGGGAATGGGAATTCGTTGACAGTCTTTGCCGAAGTCACATCTGCCAATGGCGCTTCGATCACTTCCATATAAAGCGGGCCCTGGCGCATCTTCATTCCGAATTCGTTGATGATGCACCCATCATCAGTGGTGGGATGAGCATAGCCTGATGGCAGGCCCCCTCCCACGACTACACAGTCGCTGCCCATGGCGACACGCAGCTCATTGGCCGAAATGCGATAGGTCAAATCTTCAAAGTAAGATGTCGTATAGTGCACGGGAATAGAGAGTTTCTCCCCAAAAGCATTTGTCAGTGAGCGGCACAGATCAAACTGCACGGGTACCCGGTCAGGGACGCCTCGTCGCAAAGCCGTTGAGACGCGCTCTTTTGAATTCATTCAGTTTTCTCCTCAAACCATCGTTCTTACACAAAAACAGATCAATCCAGATGGAAAACTTCTTCGAGTTGGAGCATGCTCTCGTCAGCATGAGCGCCGCCGATGTCCTCGAAATATGGTGCCATAAACTCCTGCCATTTCTCGTTGATCTCGGTCTTACTCATTCCCTCTAAGGCGGCCTCGAAGCTGTCTGGCGTTTCGAAATACCCAAAGAGCAGGCCGTCGTCACGCATGAACAGCGAATAGTTATGCCAACCCGTTTTATGCAACGCGTCAAGCATCTCATGCCACACATTTTCGTGCTGACGCTTGTAGTCCTCGATTTTGTCTTCTTTCACTTTGAGCAAGAATGCGATTCGTTTCATGACGTGTAATCCCCTGTTATTGCCTGCCGTGTGATACCAGTGGTCTAGTACTTCCCTTTGCTGTCGATTAATTCGTTGAGGCGTTCACGGTAATACTTGAACTGTTCCCAACTCACGCCGGGCGAAATGCAATGGTCGCCAAAGGGAATGTATCCCCCTTGCTCCAACAGACCGGCGACGGGTTCCAAGAACTTATCAACGGCTTGTGGTCCCAAAGCCATATCGTATTTTGGCACACCGCCCATGATTTGGAGATCGGGGAAATCTTTGCGAGCCTGAACAACATTCATCCCAGCGCTGACTTCCATCGGATAGAGTCCAGTCACGCCCGCTTCCAGGAATAGGGGGATCAGATTAGCACAATTGCCATCAGTGTCAACCAGGATATTTTCGACCCCTTTGCTTTTCAGGAAAGCAGTGATCTGCTTATAGTAAGGGGTCATGAACTCTTTGAACGTCGCGTTGGAGACCATGGATCCCTTGGTAGCGGAAATGTCTTCCCAGATATGTGCGCAATCGATTTCCACAGAAGCCAGGATTTCTTCCCAGATAGCTATCCACAAGTTAGTGAAATGCTGCAAGATGTCTTTCACCAGGTCCGGCGTGTCATAATATGCGAAGAAGAGATTTTCATAGCCCATAAGATGGACGAGTGTGCCGAAGAACCCCAGCGGGTAGCCGCCAACAGCCAGCGGATAATCCCGAGTTTTGTATTCTTCAACCCATTCTGACCAATTGGCGGGAAAGCGATCGCGAATCATGTCCAGGCGCAGCCGTTCTTCTTTGATCTGTTCCCACGTCTCCCGATCTCTGATCGGCCAGCCCATGCCGGTCGGAATCACCGATTCCACTTTCTGGAACCTTCGGGTTACGCCATCAATATCAATGTAATCGACATATTCTTCGTCTTCGCCGAGCACCTGTGGTTCGAAAAGAGGGTAGAAGAGCTGTTCAACAGGCACTTGCGACATGGATTTATCGAACCCAAAATAATCCATCACATCCAGTGCAAGGGGAAAACCCTGGCTGGGCCAATAGAGCGCCCCTCCCCAAATTGCAATACCATTCGGTAGGGGAACTTCCCGCTCGCGTTCGTCATAGAATTTTTCCAGGTACGTGCGGTTTTTGCGCCATTCGTGCGTCCACGCCGTCGTATACACGGATGCATTCGTAGTGGTAATGCGGGTTGGAATATTCGTTCCGTGTTTTTTCGGGAGACCTTCTTCATACCATTGATTGATATTCGCGCCCCAGAACCCAAACTCCCACTTGAGCGACCTCACATCCGTATTGAACTTCATCACTTCCAAGAAACGTTCGCGTGTGTTCATAACTCTACTCCTTAAGCAAGATGCAATTTTGGACGTACTCAACCTGTTCTTTATTGATGGTTTCTTTCCATTCTTGCCTTGGCTCGCGCTAATTCCGAGTGACGCAGGTTGGTTAGCGTCAGGCTGGTGGATACTGAAGATCGACATTATGCCGGTCGATGAAGGTATGCGGGACATAGACGGCTGGTGGCGTGTTCTCACCGGACATAATTTTCAGGCTAAGGTTGATCAATGTTTGTCCGTACCGTTCCGGATGAAAGGCAGTAGAGCCAACAACGCGCGAAGTTCGTTTGCGAAGTTCATCCCGCAACCTTCGGTCAGCGCCTTGCCCGACGATTAAGACATCCCGTTCGCGGTCCTTCATTTGCGCCGCTTCTAGCGCGCCCAAGGCGGCGTCGTCGTTGAAGCAAATGATTGGTAAGCGGACATCAGGAGGCATGTTATCCAATAACTTGAGCATCTCCTCACGGCTGATCGCGACTGTATTGCCACAATCCAGGCGAATGATCTGTGAATCGTCTACCGACCCAACCTGCTTTGCAAAGCCGTCGAGCTGCCCCTGTATACGTAAAGCAGGCAAATGCCCCGCACGGACATGTTCAAGAACCACAAGGTGATCAAAACCGCCGTTCCATTCATCCAATACCGCTTGCCCCAAGGCACGACCCGCTGCGAACCCCGCATCGTAATTCTCTACTCCGACGAACGTTGCACCAACCATCGGTATGTCAACTGCGATCAGTGGGATACCCATTTCGCCTAGACGGTGAGCGATGAGATTGCCCGTTTTTTCATCGATTTGATACTCAATGATCAGGTCCGGCTCCAAGGCGATCAGATCTTCCAGCACGTCAAGCGCGGTTTGCGGATTGAGTTGATTATCAGCAACGATCAGATCTACCTGGTTGGTTTCCGCGGCCGCTTGTTCCAGGCTGCGTCGCACGTCACGCGCAAACGGGATACTTTCACTCAAGTTAGCGAAACCGATGCGGCAGCAACCCTCATTGATGGGGCCATATGTCGACACCGTCTGTGCATCACAAGCAATGACGTTGGTTCCCATGTGGCGAATACGCTCAATGATGCTATCCGGCATCTTGACATCGGTCACAAAATAGTCAATCTGATCGAGTGTTGCGAAAGGAGTCAGGCCTCGTGTGTGCGCCTTTGAAGAATCGACCAGGGCTATCGTCTGCTGTGCCGATCGTAACATCAGTGTTTTAATCTCGGCTTCCTGCAAGTCCCTTTCCAACAAACCGCCATCGACGGAGAGGCCAGTGCAGGAAACAAATGCACGTTGGGCCTGAAATTTGCTCAGAATGCTTTCACTCAATTCCCCTATGATCGCGTTTCCATCACTGCGGAGAATGCCGCCAAGCAGAATCACAGTATTCGTCGGATCGCTGGCTAGCAAGCGGGCAATCTCCACACCATTAGTGATCGCGGTCAAATTGTGGCGATCGTCAAGATATGTAGCGATGTGCAATGTCGTAGTGCTGGCATCGAACAGAACTACGTCGCCGCTCTCGATCATTCCGGCTGCCCACTGGGCAATCCATTGTTTTTCGTCGTGATTAACGCGCGCGCGTTCGAGCACGGCGGCCTGCCGCCCAATCGCAGTTTCCAGCGCAACGGCTCCGCCCCGCACGCGCTGCAATTGACGCATTTTGTCCAATGCTTCCAGGTCGTTCCGAATCGTGCCTTCAGACACATCAAGCTGTTCCGCAATGTCGGTGACTTTGACGCTTTTTTCGTCATTCAGTATTTTCAGTATTGTTTGGCGCCGCTCGTAGATTGTCATATTTCCGCCTGTAACACGGTTGCGTTCATGGGTTCCCCAAATCGCATAGAATGTCTTGAGTCCGCCGCATGGTCAAGCCGATAACCTCTAACCCGGAAAATAGCTTGCTCAACGCTTGATAAACTCACGCAGCTTGCCAAACCCTAAATTGACCGTTCCCAACCGGACCTGATCAACAAAGACGGCTAATAACAGCACGCTACCTTGTGCAATATTCTGATAATCGGTGGATATGCTTTGAAGTTTCATCCCATTCAGCAGGGTTCCCAAGATCAAAACCCCCAACAGGGTACCGATCAAGCTGCCTTTACCGCCCGCAAGACTGACGCCGCCCAACAAGATAGCGGTAATAACCGTCAGCTCGATACCGGGGGCGGCTTTGGGATCAGCCGCATAGAGGCGCGACGTCAACAAAACGCCCGCGATCCCAGCGCCGAAGCCAGACAGTGTGAATGCGATCATGCGATACCGCTTGACAGCCAGACCTGCCAATCGGCTTGCTTCTTCATTGCCGCCAATGGCGTACATGGCCCGTCCGTAAGCAGTGAAGCGCAGCACAAAAATCCCCACCACAAATAATCCGAGCATGACTACGACTGGCAGTGGTACCGCGTCGTATACCCCTAAATTGACCGTGTTCTCGCTGAGACTGGCAAAGCGATCGTAAGTGGCCATATGTTCGCCCGTGAGATCGAACACGGGAATGGTCAAAGCATCTGAAATCACATAGGCGATGCCGCGCGCCACCGACATCATGCCTAGTGTGGTGATCAGTGAGTTGATCCCTACATAGTTCACGAGGAAGCCATTCACAAAGCCAACACCTACACTAACCGCCAATGCCAGGTAAACCGCATTCCAAAGACCTAGTGATTCCTGGTAATTGCCAATAACAACACCGGTTAGGGCAGCGGTTGAGGCCACCGATAAATCCAACCCACCGCTGATCATCAACAAGGTGGAAAAAACGCCGATAATGCCGACCGTTGCGCTATTCATTAGCAGATTAGTGATATTGCGATCCGTCCAGAACACGTCAGACTGCTGGGCCATATAATACGTTATTGCGACTAACATGATCAGCAGCCCTAAGTATTGTTGCACGAAGGGTTGTCGCGTGATTTTGCCCCACAGGTCTGGGATTCGCTGGGAAGATGGTGATGAAACAGCCTTGGTCTGCGTACTCATGCCACACCTCCAGCCGCCGCCTGCAACAGGTTTTCTTTGGTCGCCTCGCTTTGTTTGAACTCACCGGTGATCTGCCCCTTATACATGGTCAGAACACGATGACTGGCTGCCAGTATCTCCTGAATGTCTGATGACACCATCAGGATCGCCAGACCTTTCGCAGCAAGCGACTCCAGTTGGTCGTAAATGTCTGACCGCGCGCCGACATCGACGCCCCAAGTCGGTTCATTTAGCAACAACACCTTGACATCGGCCTCCAACCACCGCGCCAGTACGACTTTCTGCTGGTTGCCACCGCTGAGAAACCGCGTTTCAATGTCAACTCCACCTGCCATACGGATACCGAGGTCGTCAACCCAGCGTTGCGCGTGACGACGCTCTTTTCCCATACGGAACAAACCCAGCCAATTGAGCCTGGACCAGTTGGCCAATGTGACGTTCTTCATCACGCTCATGCCCAGAACCAAGCCATTGACTTTGCGATCAATGGGTACGAATCCGATTCCCACACGTTTGCCATGTTGAGGAGATGACACACGGGCTGGGTGGCCTAAGACTTCGATTTCTCCAACGTCTGCCTTTTCCGCGCCGAAGATGCAGCGTGTCAGTGTAGCGTGGCCGGCACCCAACAGGCCGAACAACCCGACAATTTCCCCCTGGCGTACCTCCAAACTAATATCGTCGAAGGCTCCAGCTTTGCTTAGCCCTTTAATGCGCAGCGCTACCTCGCCCGTTTGCACAGCGCCCGCTTGGCGACGCACTTCGGCGCGATCCTCGATGGCATGTCCGACCATCATTTTGACCAAATCGGCATGGGTCACGTCTTCGATGGGTTTGGTGCCAACGTGCAGACCGTCGCGCAGGACGGTGACACGCTGTGCCACATCAAAGATTTCGTCTAGGCGATGCGATATGTAAATGATGCCAACCCCCTGTTTGCGCAGGGTGCTGATAATGGCAAATAGCTGCTGGACTTCGCGGGGAGTGAGTGCGGCAGTTGGTTCGTCCATCACGATAATCCGCGCCTTGCGCGATGTTGCTTTGACGATCTCCACGATTTCACGCTCAACGACCGCCAGATCGCGCATCCGTGCATCAGGATCAATGTCCACATCCAACTGGCGCAGCGCTGTGCGAGCGCTTTCGCGGGCCTTATGCCAATCGACAAATAACCTTCCAAATGGACCAGTCCGACGCGGCATGTGGCCGATTAACATGTTTTCCGCTACTGAGAGTTCAGGTGCGTAATGCAATTCCTGGTAAATCATGCTGATGCCGTGTTCTTCTGCATCGCGTGGTTGATCCAGTTGAATTGCCTCGCCGTCCAGCAAAATTGTGCCGTTATCCTTCTGGTAATCACCGTTCAGAATTTTGATCAGGGTCGATTTACCCGCGCCATTTTCGCCCAGCAGTGCCAATACTTCACCGCTATACAAATCGATTGACACGTTATCAAGCACGGTGACACCGTAAAAACTCTTCGAAATGTTGCGCATTTGCAGTACAGGCTGCGCCGTATTTTCAGTTCTTGATTCAGTCATGATGCAACCTTCTGGCGTGCACTAATCTTCAAGCGAATTTGATCCAGACCCACCGCAATGATTAACGCTGCGCCAAATGCCACATCTTGATAGCTTGAGGACACTTCGGTGACCGTCAGGCCGTTAGACAGCGTGCGCAAAATCACGATACCGACGAATGTTCCGATCAAATTCCCTTTGCCACCCGCCAAACTCGTGCCCCCCAGAATCACGGCGGTGACGACAGTAAACTCCAGTCCAGTGGCCGCACGGGGAGCGCTCGAGCCGAGTTGTGCGGCCTGGATAATCCCGGACAGCGCCGCTAGAAAACCACTCAACGTGAAAGCGATGAGCAAATGGCGGGTGACGGGTATTCCGGCCAAGCGGCTGGCATCGGGACTACCCCCGATGGCGTACAAATTGCGTCCAAATGGGGTGTGGCGCATGACGATATAGAATATTGCATATAAGGCCAACATCAAGAGCAGCGAAAACGCTATGCCTGCTATCTCACCGCGTCCAATGAACTTGAAATTGTCATTGTTGAGCTGGTTGGTTTGACCATCGCTGAGCACAAACGACAGCCCTCGGACGATCGATAAACTCGCCAGCGTCGTGATCAAGGCGTTGATCTTCAAGAATGTCACCGCAAATCCATTCAAGAACCCAACCAACGCGCCACTGACTAACCCTAGTACGGTCGCCAGACCGATGGGCACGCCACTTTCCAACCATAAGATGCTGGTCACAACCCCGGACAGCGCCGCCACCGATCCCACCGAAAGGTCAACACCACCGGCTACGAGCACCAACGTCATACCAATCGACGCGATACCCACGACCGCTAGTTGTTTGAAGATGTTTTCGAAGTTGTTCAGTGTCAGAAAAGTGTCTGTTTGCCACGCAAATACCAGGCATAACAGAACGAAACTGATGATGAGGGATACGGTAGTCAGGCTGTCATCGTTCAACCAACTTGGGATTATTGTCCGCCCAGCGGTAGACGTGGAAGGTACTGCACCAGGCTGATTTATCAAAGTCTCCCACATTCAAAGCATTATGTATAAGAAATTGAATGAAAAATACCGAAGAGGTTCCCAAGCTGCGAAACCTCTTCGGATAGTCATGGCTTGTGCGTGTGGTTTATTGCGCGCAGTAATCTGGCCAGCTTTCGGCGTACAGATCGCAGATGTTCTCCGCTGAGACAAACACGTGATCGACATAAACCGAAGGCGGAACCGGACGACATTCAAGCAAGTCGATGAGGGCCGGAATGATTTTGTAGCCGTACAGTTCTGGGAAATAAGCTGTCGCGCCCAGGTAACGACTGCCTTCTTTGATCATTTCTTCCTGCCCGGAGGGGTCCGCACCCTGGCCTACCACGATGACGTCTTGTTCGCGGCCAGCCGTCTCAAACGCGGCGATCACACCCAGCGCCGTCCCATCATTGATGGTTACGCCAATGACTTTCGAGCCTTCGGGGATATTCGCCAATGTGTCGGTGGTTACCTCGAAGGACGTTTCCTGCGTGTTTTTGCTATCAAGACGGAAAATATTCTCTTCCGGAATGGGTGTGTTCAGGTTGGTCTGAACGCCGTCTTCCATACCCTGCATACGAGCAGCAGGAACTGGACCTGACTGTGGCAATTCGAGAATCAGCAAGTAATCGGCTTCGCCGCCCCAGTTCTCTTGCGCATAGGCGGCTGCAGCTTCTCCTGCCAACTGGCCGGCATAATAGTTATCGGCACCGAAGAACGTGGCACCCGGCATCGGGATGTCGATGGCGATGACTGGAATGCCTTCACGCCGGAAGCGGCTCATAATCACGTTGCCAAACGCTTCATCAGTCTGGAACTCGATGACGCCATCTACTCCCTGGGTGATAAAGTTTTCGGCGTTCGACAGTGCGGTGGCGCCATCCAGCTTGTTGTCGGCCAACACCAACTCGATGTTACCCGCCTCTTCTGCTGCCCCGACGATGCCTTCACGCACCAACTGCGTGAAAACAATATCTTCGGTCAGGTTGGCAAAACCAATCACATAAGAATCCTTCGCTGTCGGGCAGTCACCCTGTGCGGAGGCTTGCGGCGCGGCTGGAGAGTAGGCAAAGCCGACCGCGCCAACCATAGCGACAACAAGCGTAAGGACCAACATGTTTCTGAATTTCATTTCATCTATCTCCTTGGGATCGAAACAGACCATAAAAGATGAATTATTAGGGTGGGGCGATTTGAGTCGCTGCGGACGCGGGACAAGACGGACTCCCAGTAGGTGCGCACACGGCGCTAACTTGTTGAAACGTGTTGAAACTTGTTGTTATGTATTGAAACAATAGTGTATTCAACAAGAAAAGTCAAGAAAACGCAAATGGACGAGATTCGAAATTGAAAAATGAGGCGCGGAACGGGGATGGAAAGCGGCTTCGGATCGGGCAAGCCGTGCTGCCTGCGTAGAGTCAAATAATCTTTGGCCAGGGATACTGCGCGCATCCAGGGCTTTTTGACCCTACTCAAATGGTCATAAGTGTCGAGCCAAGACGCGATGGATACCATCCTAATCAGCACTACCTGCCGCGCGCTATGAACACAGGCTCCGGTTCAGTTGCGAGTGTATGGGCGGCAACTCTGCCTCACACATTCATTCGAAACCGAACCAAACTTGCCGACGGCGTAATTATGTTCGAAACGAATGCCTGCGAAGTCACGCCAGAAAAACGCGGATCGTCGCGTCACGCTTCCTGGTCAATATGGTAATGCGATCATTCGTAAAGCGACGCGATGCTGACTGGCATGCCGTCTTGAGCTGCCGAGCGATAAGCCGCATCAAGCAATTCAACGGTGTAGACGCCATTGGGGTAGCCGGGATGTAGGTTAGGGGCACCATCCAAAAGCATGTCCACGAATTGGTTGGCAGACATTTCTGCCGGGTACCCAGGTGGATTGTCCGGGATACGGCGGATCTCTGTGCCGTCGTGCAGACGCATGTAGAATTCTCCACTGGCCGCTTCTACGTAGATGCGCCCCTTGCTGCCGTGCAGATGGACTTCGACGAGACCACCATCGCCTTTGCCCAAATTGCCAGTACTACCCACGGTTGCCACCGCGCCATTAGTCATTTTGACGGCAAAGGCGTCAGCGACATCGACTTTCGTATCGAGATTATTCATGAACGCGGTTACTTTTTCAGCGCGCAGTGAGGGGGCAAGATGAAACATCATCTCAACCGAGTGCGTGGCCTGCAAGTGGGCTTGACCACCACCTGACACGGCCGGGTCAGCGTAGGTTTTGGCTGTCGGCCCCGTGACCGGGTATTTGAAGACGCTATTGTAAGCCTGTGGATTGCCGCGCAAAAACTCAACCGTCATACTTGACATGGAACAGGTGACGTATTCGACTTCACCAATGGCGCCGTCGTCCATATAGTGTTTGGCTTCAACCATCGTGTCGATATACGGGAAAATATAGCCGATCTGAATCTCAAGATTCTTTTCTGCTGCCAAGTCGGTGAGTGCCTTGGCCTCTTTGGCGTGCAACGTCATCGGCTTTTCCAGCATCAAGTGCAAGTCGTGATCCAGCACTTCTTTCGCAACCGTATAATGCGCGTGGTGGGGAACAGCGACCACCGCCCCTCTGATGTCACTGTGGTCATTCAGCGCGTCGGTCAAATTCGTGTAAGCGTCCGGAACGTTGAATCCCTCGCTGGCGGCTTTCAGAGCGTTGGGATTCTTATCGATAAGAACGATCTCGGCACGTTCGTTCCTTATCAAATTTGGGATGTGGAACTGTGTTCCCCACCATCCCAATCCAATAATGGCAAGTTTCACTTTAGACATGGGAGACCTTCCAAGAAACTTAACTCATCGGAATGTGTAGAGCCTTTTCGAAAGCGATCTGAATAAACGATTGGACGTATCAATGAATGTTGTTATACTTTGTAGAAATCTAGCGCTTTCAACAAAAAATGACAAAAAACGTCACTTTTCGAAAGGATATCGATGGGTTTTCAGCAACGTGGATCATTAACTGTTCAAAAGATTGAAACCGATGCGATTCGTGTACCCCTGGATACTGTCTATCGGGGCAGTAAGTACCAGATGAAAAACCGCTGCACGATCATCACACGGATTTATACACACCAGGGAGTTGTCGGTGAGGTTTACACGGGAGATACCGACGAGGAACAGCCCGTGATACGCAGGATCATCCACGATGAACTTGCCCCAGCAATCGAGGGAATGGATGTATTCGATGTTGAGGGGTGCTGGGAAGCGATGAAGCCCGCTACATATGATATCTTGCGGGATCGCAACGTGGTCATGCAGGCTATTTCGGCGGTTGATGCTGCCTTGTGGGATACGGTTGGCAAAGCACTAGACATGCCCTTGTATCGCTTGTGGGGGGGCGGAAAAAACCAACTGCCTATCATCGCTATCGGCGGGTACTACGGTCAAAACGACAGCGAACTCGCACGAGAAATTGAGTCGTATTTGGATTACGGCGTGATTGGGATGAAGTTCAAAATTGGCGGCGTGACGCCTCAAGAAGATTTGCACCGTTTGCAGATCGCTGTTCAGACAGCAAGAGATGATTTCCGCTTCATGGTCGATGCCAATCAGGGTTACGATTTGCGACAGGCCATCGAGTTCACCCAACTGGCACGAGATGCAGGCATCAAACTGCATTGGTTTGAAGAGCCGGTTCGCTGGTACAACGATCGTCGTTGGTTGAGGGATGTGCGCCTTACGACGGGGGTCCCTGTAACCGCCGGACAGAGTGCCTATTCGCTTGACGCAGTGCGCGACCTGATTGTTGATGGTTCAATCGATTACTGCAACTTCGATGCGTCTTGGGCAGGTGGCCCAACGATGTGGCGCAAGGCGGCTGCCATCGCTTATGCCTTTGGCGTAAATATGGCCCATCACGAAGAAGCACAGGTCGCGGCCCATTTGTTGGCCTCAATTCCCAACACTTCGTATGTTGAATGTTTTCACAAGAACCGTGACCCAATCTTCTGGCACATCCAAACCGAGGCACCCGATATCAAGGATGGCATCTACACTATCTCAGACCGTCCTGGATTCGGCATTCAACTGGATCCAGATTATGTTGGTCGCTACCGGGTAGATGGTTAAGGGGGGCGGCGGTGAAGATCAGCAAAGCACAGGCGTTCCCTTTACGCTATCCGGAAATCGTAGATAACAACAACATCCGGCATATTGTTCTTGTCCGGCTAGAAACGGACAGTGGTCATGTAGGGTGGGGGGAATGTGTCGCGATCTTTCGTGAAAATGCGGCGAGTGTTGCTGCGCTGCTGCGCCACGGGTTACTGGACGTTGTGCTCAACCGAGACCCTATGGACAACCAGGTATTGTGGGATGAGATGCGGCAGCGGGTATGGTGGTATGGCGATATTGGCGGTGTTGCCGGATTTGCCATCAGCGCCGTGGACATGGCTCTGTGGGATTTGAAAGGGAAAATCCTCAACCAACCGCTTTATGCTTTGCTAGGCGGAAAACGACACGAAAAACTTGCTGCGTGTGCCAGCCTGCACCCCCAAGGCAGCACCATCGATGAACTCGCAGCGGAAATGGCCAGCTATATCCAGGCGGGTTATCAACTGGTGAAAGTGGGCTTTGGGAAGAAGGGTAACGCTAACCTGGGGTTCGACGCGGACCGTGACGTCGCCTTCGCCGTAGCGGTGCGCCAAGCAATTGGCCCAAAGGCAGGGTTCATGATCGACGTGGGTGCGCGCTTGCGATGGGATATCCCCTACGCAATTCGCATGGCGAAGGCATTTCTAGAAGCAAGGCTCACTTGGCTGGAAGACCCGTTCCATCCCGACAATCTGAGTGCCTATCACCATCTGCGGGCGGCTGTGCCGGAAATGCCAATCGCATTTGGCGAGCGCCTGTTCACTCTGGATGCTTTCCACCGCATATTGGACTCGGATGTGTGCGACTATGTCCTGGCGGATGCTGGCCGAGCAGAGGGGATTACTGGCGTATTGAAAATTGTGGAACTCGCAGCGCAATACAACGTCAAATTCAACCCACACACCTATAGTTCAGCAGTGAATACGGCTGCCGCAATTCACATCGCGCTCTGTGCCGAGAAACCAACCATATTCGAACTCATGCCACTGCCAAGTGTGATGCAGGTTGAACTTGTTTCCGATCCGATCCAACATCAGGATGGCTGGGTCACTGCACCCGACAAACCGGGCTTGGGCGTTGAGGTCGTTGAAGAGACCGTGTACAAATACCAGTTTGAAGTATAGGAATTGCCAGCAAGAGTTGTTCGCTCCAGACAACAAAGAAGCTATTTTCGGGGGCCATAATGCGCTTAACAGTTACAAACCACTCATTCGAGATGCTCCCCCTGGAAGGCACGCTCGCGCTCGCCCATCATATGGGGTTCAAGGGGGTCGATATTGCAGGGTTTCACAACCGTGGGCGATGCAGCTTTGAACCTGAAGTGATACTCAATCAGCCCCAGGCTGAAGCGGATAAACTCAGAGTATTGCTTAATAAATACGAACTAGACGCGGTCGATTTCTTTCCGCAGTACGGCTCACATCCTGGTGAGAACTCCATAAACGATCCCAACCCTGCAATACGTGAACAGGTTGAAGAATACATTCGCGGCTCAGCCCGGTTCTGCAAAGCGGCAGGGATTCCCGGTTTCACGATTCTGCCCGGAGTTGATCATCTAGGACGGCCACTGACCGAGAATCTAGATGCGTCTGGAATAGTTTTGAAACGAGCAACTGAAATTGCAGGTGAATATGGACTTCAGTTGCGCTTCGAACCGCATATGGGATCAGTGGCTGATACGCCAGAACTTGCTTTGCAGCTCATCGAAATGGCCCCAGATGCCCGTGTTACCCTGGACTACGCGCATTTCATATTGCAGTACATCTCAGAAGATCGGATTCATGCGTTAATTCCGCATGCCGGCCATTTTCACGTTCGCCCAGCGCGCCCCGGCAAATTGCAGACCGCCTGGTCAGAAGGCACGATCGACTTCGTCGACATCATTAATCGTCTGAAAGCTGCTAACTTCCAGGGCGCATTGTCGATTGAATATGTTTGCGCGGATTGGTTTGACATCAATCGCAACGACGTGCTATCTGAAACCATCATTACCAAAGAAGCCCTTGAGGCTCATGTGGGCAAATTATAAATTGGACTGTAGAGGAAAAGCTGATGGCAGTACAAGATCGCGTGGCTATTGTTACCGGAGCAGCACGAGGTATCGGTGAGGCAACAGCCCAACGCCTGTGTGAAAGCGGAGCGAAAGTCGCTCTCGTTGATATCGACAAAGAACTACTCGACGATTTCGCGGCTCAACTGACTGCGCACGGGTACAATGCTCGAGCGTTTCAGTGCGATCTGTCGGTACCTGGATCAAATCACCCAGCTTGTCGCTGATGTTATCGCTCATTTTGGCCGTGTCGATATTCTCGTCAACAACGCTGGGATTTGCCCGCGCATCCCGATCGCTGATATGACAGAAGAATGGTTTGATCGCATTGTGAACATCAATATGCGAGCTGTATTCTTCCTCACACGGGAAGTCGCGGTCGATATGGCGAGACGCAAATGGGGGCGTGTGGTGAATATCAGTTCGACTGGCGGGCGCATTGGTGGTGTGCACAACTCTACGGTATATAGCGCGACCAAGGGGGCGGTCCTGTCAATGACCAAATCGATGGCACGCGAATATGCCAGTGAAGGGATTCTGATTAACAGCATTGCTCCTGGCGCTGTTGACACCCGCATGTTTGATATCGACCCGGACCTAAAGGCGGGATATATCGAAACTGTGCCCCTTAAGCGGCTTGCTCAGCCGGTTGAACTTGCTAACTCGATCCTTCACCTATGCTCCGAGGAAACCACATGGGTCACAGGCGCTACATTGGATGTGAATGGTGGCGTGGTGATGGTTTGATGCGTACAGGGAAGCCGGTATCAAGAGATCGGGTTACAACATTACCAGCCAAATAGTAACCCACAGCCCAACGCGTTTTCAGCATTCCGTGGCTCCACCACAATAAACCATACGATGGAAAAAGCAGGTGTCAAATGGAATCATCTCCCACTACATCGATCAACATAGGGCTATTTGGGATCGGTCTCCAAGCGTACTGGTCCCAATATGACGGTTTGAAGGATCGATTGGAAGGTTACTTACAGGTCATACACGAAAAGCTGGCCCGACCTGCAGTCAATGTGGTTGATCTTGGATTGATTGATTCACCTGAAAAAGCCCGAGTGGCAGGCGATGACTTCAAAAGGGCGGACGTGTCTATTATTTTTCTGTTCGTATCAACCTATGCGTTGTCATCCACTGTGTTGCCCGTGGTACACCAGGCTGGTGTGCCTATCATCGTGCTTAATCTGCAACCCGTCAGGGCTATAGACTATGCCCGGTTTAACGCGTTGGGAGATCGCACCAAGATGACCGGGGAATGGCTTGCTCATTGTCAGGCCTGCGCGGTGCCTGAGATTGCCAGCGTATTCAAGCGAGCACAGATTGCCTTTTACCCGATCACCGGTACGCTGCACGATGACCCCGAAGCCTGGAACGAGATCGGTGATTGGATTGATGCCGCCCGAGTGGCTCGTGAGATGCAGCGCCTGCGCGTTGGGTTGTTGGGGCATTATTATAACGGGATGCTCGACATCTACTCCGATCCAACCCAGCATTCGGCTGTTTTTGGGTGCCACATGGAGCACGTCGAAATGACCGAGTTGAAGGGGCTGCGTGCGCAAGTAACCGAAGAGCAGATCGATCAAAAGATTGCTGAAATCCATGACGAGTTTGAAGTAATGGATGACTGCTCGCCTGACGATATTCGCCGTGCGGCGAAGACTGCTGTAGCTCTTGATCTGCTGGTTCAGGCGCACAATCTTGGAAGTCTCGCGTATTTCTATGATGGTGACGGAGACCCGGAATATGAAGAAATCATCGCATCGGTCATCGTGGGCACATCTTTGCTGACAGGTAACAACGTTCCCGTCGCCGGTGAATACGAGGTAAAGAACGTCCAGGCCATGAAGATCATGGATGCGTTCGGCGTAGGTGGTTCGTTTACCGAGTTCTATGCGATAGATTTTGACGACGATATTATTCTGATGGGTCATGATGGGCCAGGGCATATTCAAATCGCCGAAGGCAAACCCAAACTCAAGCCGCTTGCCGAGTTTCATGGCAAGGTGGGGCGGGGATTGTCAGTCGAAATGATGGTGAAACACGGCCCAGTAACAATGCTTTCGGTAATTCAGACTTCTGATGGCAAATTGCAATTTCTTGTCGCAGAAGCGGAGTCCGTGCCGGGACCAATCTTGGAGATTGGGAATACTAACAGTCGGTATCGTTTCTCGATTGGTGCCAAAGAATTCATTAATGCTTGGTGCAAGCCTGGCCCGGCGCATCACTGCGCGGTTGGAACTGGTCACATTGCCTGCAAGATAGAGAAATTGGGTGCTATTTTAGGCATAGATGTTATACAAGTGTGTTAGCTGTTGATGCCTGTCTGCCCAGGCCGTACTTCCTCTGAAGATGTGAGTTGTGTCGGAAAGAAGCGACAAGTTGACAAACGCGTGTCATGCGATAGGCTGGCGCGCGTTTTGTGTTGGGTCAAAGAAAAAGAGGGGTCGAACAGAATGCGGACGGTCGAGGACTCATGATGGAAAGAAATCGATTAACCGTATGTGATTCAGTTTGTTTGTCAATTTCATCGGCGAGTTGGGAGAATACCTCAATCAAACTAGATTTCTAAAACGGTGATCCCCAGCTAAAGTGTTTAATTCGAAGAAGCCGGGAAAAAGGGGCATAAACTTGACGAAAAAGCGCCTGAGATGACAATGGTCAGGCGTTTTGGATCGTGTCAAGGAATGAGTAAATGGTACGGATCGAGCGACCGATACTCGTGCGATTGGGAATAGCGCCGTTGCGAGCCTGGCGGAAATTGTATAAGGGGATCGTGAAACGGTGGCTGAAAGGGACCACAGATCATTTACCCCACCGCTGGCGGATTAATGCTATCTACGCGGCGCTGCGAATAGAACATACTCCCGTCGCGGACGACTGTCATCGAGTGGACTAACTGGCCGATTCTTGAAGTGCTCTCTTAATGCGCGCCCACAGGCATCATTCGCGATTACTACCGCGAGGTTGCCTGGCGTTCGATTTTACCGTAGACTAATAGTTGAATACTACGGGTATATCGAACAAGATTGATGTTTGCAGGTGCTATCGATGACAGATTGCACTAATGTTCGTTGAAGTATATATTACACTTAGTTTATGGTATGTGAGCATGATGTTTCAGGCATTCAGGGATTGATGACGAAGCGATTTTTCATCTGCGCAGGAGTTTGCGGTGCATTGTTGGTGCTCCTGGCACTGACGCTGATTGTACAATACGATTTGCGCCAGCCATCGGGGTACACCGCGCAATCTCTGCAACTGGTCAAAACCGTTAGGGACCTGGATGAGTGCCTGACGTGTCATGCCGCGCCTGCGGGCGCAGAGACTGTGCGCCGTGCTGCACATACACAGATCGTGTTTGCGCTGACTCACAATCCCATGCCAGCCTCCACAGATGTGTTCGCGCACACAACTTCCGACTCTGAACAGCTCGTATTAGTTCCTGAACTCGGTATGAAACTGCGTGATATCGGCCACCGGTTGCTGGATCTGCCTGTCGCACAGGCGCAACAGGCGACAGGGTTGATTGATGGCTATCTGGCGGTTTACGACGTCGCTCTCGCGGCAGATACTACGTCCAACACGTCTGATTTGTTGGCAGCGTTAGTCGATATCGAACAGGCGCTACGTACGTTAGAACATCAAGCTCATGCCGAGCATCTGGCGGCGCATCATGCACCGGAGGCACAACCAGCGCTGGCGCTGATGGCGTCCGTGCATGGTCCATCACCGTTGGTAGCCTGGACGGTGATCCCTGCGGTGAGTCAAATTACTCGGGTGCAGGCGGTATTGGGCAGCGACGGTGTCGTGGACGTCATGCCCGCATTGGCTTATGCGGTGCTGCGACGTGGTCCGCCAGAGGCGCATATGGCTTGTGATCCCAATATTGTTGCGGGAAGAAGACTGTTTGTGGCCATGTAATGCACACCAGTCTTCTTTTTTGTTGTGTTTTTTTGCCGTTTAGTTTCTTGAAAAGGAGCAAAGATGACTCGCAAACTGCTTTTCGTCGTTGGCATCGCGCTGCTGCTGGTCGCGGCGACCCTGATTGCCTTTGATCATGGCACACCTCGCACTGTGTCCGCGCAAGAAGTCGCTGCCGGCCCTGCTGTCACAGTCGGTCAAACCGCCGGCGACTGTACCGCATGCCATAATGACACAACGCTCATTACCGGCAAAGTGACTGCATGGAGCGAATCACTGCATGGTACGGGCACCGCATATCTTCGCGGAACGAGTGCTAGCTGCGCTGGCTGCCACTCCGGCGGTGGTTTCAGCGAGATGATTGCCGCGGGACTTTCACCCAACGAGGTCGAAGTTGGCGACCCCAACCCAACCCGTCAGGACTGCCGCACCTGCCATAACATCCACACCACTTACACTGCTGATGATTGGTCTCTGGAAAGCACCGACCCTGTAGACCTTTTTGCCTTTGAAGGGGTCACTTTTGATGGTGGCAAAGGCAACCTGTGCGCTAACTGTCACCAGCCACGCAGCGTCATGGAAGCCCAGGACGGCATGGTTAATGTTGATAGCACGCACTGGGGCCCGCATCACGGTCCACAATCCGCTATGCTGCTTGGTGTTGGCGGTGCCGGCGTTGATGGCAGTCCTTCTGTACATGCCATGGCAGTACAAAACACCTGCGTAACCTGCCATCTTTACAATGACAATCACTCCTTTGAGCCAAATGTCGCTGTCTGCCAGCAATGTCACGGCGCAGATGCTACAAACTTTGACATCGAGGGCGTACAGACTCAGGTTCAAGGGCTGATTACTGAACTTGAAGATGCCCTGATCGCCAAAGGCATGCTTAGTGAAGACGGCGAAGCAGTGGTTGGAGAATACCCCGAGGCAGAAGCGGCAGCTCTGTGGAACTACATCTATATTGCCCATGAAGATAAAAGCCAAGGTGTTCACAACCCGACTTACACGCTTGCATTGCTTCAATCCAGTATCGAAGCTCTGCAATAATTGAACTGCTACCGTCTGATCTCGACTTTGAACAAAACAAACGTGCAATGTCGAGCTAAGATTCGACCCAAATAGCTGATTGAGTGACTCGGCGCCACGGTGCTTAGTCACTCAATCTTGCCGCACCACTTACAACTCGAGCTTCAGTCGTCGGATTTCCGCTGCAGGCTCCCGCTCTTCACTACGCGTTTTCTTTGGCGGTCAACTCAGACGCTGCCAACCAGCTCCTCCGCGATACGTTCGATCGCGTCATCCGCGCTGACCGGGCAAGGGCGCTGTTCGAACGTTTTTTGCTCTACGAACTGCGGGTTCGCCAACGCGTTGAAGCAAATGATACGTGGCCTGATGGCCTGCGTGCACGAACAGCAAGGCGGTTTCGCGTTCAACAAACCGTCGCTGGCCGGGTTGGCAGCGAAGGCAGAGGCGGCGGGGGTGAGGATCGTGCCAGCGAATTCTTGAGATATTGGAGCTGGTGCGGATGCCCGATCCCGCGTATATCCTGGCGCGCTACCCGCATCAATTGAGCGGGGGCATGCAGCAGCGGGTTGTGATCGCGGTGTGCGCTGCGAATGTCTGGACCATATCTTGATCTTGAGTGAGACCATATACGACAAGGTATCTGTCAACAGATCCCCCGTCCGTCCAAGCAGGCTGACCTGCCTGAACACGCGCGTTGCAAGGTTATCGGTGTGCCAATCCTCAATGGTCTACACCATGACGATCAGTGGGTTGCTGAAAGGCAAAAACCGGGTTGGATGAGTTATCCGGCCCCCCACAGGTGTGCATCAGCCTATTCGCGGGGGGCCCGATTAGCGATTTCACAGGGAGATCCGTCAAGTCGTCCCACAGGGCTGGAATTTCAGGTTACTGATATCGTGGTGGAAGTGTTTAGGATGCCCATATACAGGGAATTTAGAATTACCCACACTTCCGCTGGACACTACCTGCCCCGCATCAACGTCTTTGCGCAGTGCCTCAGTCCTCCGCGCGCAGCAACGGGAGCGCCGGATTCAGCACATCTGCCCGGCCCTGTTCAGGATCGGCGGCATCGTTGTTGTAGAGCATTACCACGACCGTATCGAACGCAGGCGCATAATTGAGCAGCGATCGAAAACCGGCTATATAGCCTGCATGCCCCATATATCCCTCCTGGA
The DNA here is from genome assembly GCA_963826505.1 of uncultured Chloroflexia bacterium. Taxonomy (GTDB): domain Bacteria; phylum Chloroflexota; class Anaerolineae; order Aggregatilineales; family Aggregatilineaceae; genus CAWGXG01. The sequence goes on along the minus strand of CAWGXG010000005.1, from coordinate 229,361 downwards.
GCATGATGCCCAGACCGTAAGAACTGCCGGGGGCGGGTGTCGTCATCGCGACCAGCGACTGCGGATCGTCAAACAGCGCTCCACCGAACAATCCGCGCGCGAAGGCGATCAGGTCTGGTGCGGTGGAGACCAAGCCGCCTGCCGACCACCCGATGGATTCATGCAGTTCCGTGACATCGCTCATGGTGTCCCCAAACCCCGTATAACCGTGTACCACATCAATCACCGGGTCTTCGTAGCAATCCAGGAACGTTGACGTCATGCCCAGCGGTTCATAGATGTGCGTGCGATACGCCTCGGCGAGCGGCATAGCCGTTGCCTTTTCAATCACCATGCCGAGCAGTGTGTAGTTGGTGTTGCTGTAGCTCCACCGTGTCCCCGGCTTAAAGTTGGCCTCTTTCCCATAGACGTAGCGGGCGAGCGTGTCGTGGGGATCCCGTTGGACGCAGTCCAGTGTCACGACACCGGCATCCTCATCGATGGTCGCCTCAGTGAAGATATCAACGTAGTAAGATTCGTGTTCGACGATGTTAAACACACCGGACGTGTGCGTGAGCAGGTGGCGCAGCGTGATCTGGTCGCCATAGGGCAATTGATCGGCCACCTCCGGCAGCCACAGCGCCAACGGATCGTCCAGGGTTAGCACGCCTTGCTCCGCAAGCTGGACAATCACCGTCGCGGTGAACATCTTGGTGACGCTGCCAATGCGAAACGCACCCTCCGGCGGCATGGGGACTTCGTTCATCAGGTCCGCGAAACCACTGGCCCCCGCGAACCGGTAGTCCGGCGCGTCGATCCACACGACCATGCCGGGCGGGAGTCCGCTCGCGGTCAGATCGTCCATTTCTGCCTGTATCTCCGCAGCGACTTCCGGCGGAAAGGCTTGCGGTCCGTCCTGGGCGGTGGCGATTAAGCCGGGCAGTAGTGTCAACAGCATCAAGAGTCACGAGCAGGGCGGTACGAAAATGCATGAGAATGCTCCTTAGATGAATAACGGTTGATGAATTGTTATACGGGCGAAGGGGGTGTAGGGTTTCAGCACCCCAAACTTGCGGCGCAGCCAACTCGGCAAACTGGTCCGTGCGCAGGTTGTGCAGCACGACAGACTGGATTTGCCTGAGTTTATAGGACATTTCCTCTGTGCACCAAACGCCGGCAAATTCAAGGGTATCAAGTAAGATGTCGAGGATGAATTGGGCCTGTCAAGTCGCATGCTGCAAGAATAAACCGGAACCGTGACAAATGGAAATTTCCTCATTCTCGGTCTGGCTCATGCCTGTGTCGATCAATTCATTGGCGACCAGGAATGCGTCGAGGTAAATGAGCGCCGTTGACGTTTGCGAAGGGTGCGCGGTGTAAGCTGTCAACGCTGCGGGCAGAATCTTGTCCAGACGACGTAAACGGCCGGCACGGGCGCGCATCGTTCGGGTTGACGACTATCGTTACTCCTCGATTTTCTGCACTCGACCGACTTGTCCATCTGCAAGGCGCACCTTGATCCCATGCGGGTGAAAAGCGGATTTGGTCAAAATCTCTTTGACCACACCTCCTGTGAGCTTACCTGTTTTCTGGTCTTGTTTCAGCACGATTGATACATTGATGCCGACGTGGATATCTTTCCGGTTACGCCCATCCGTCATTTCATTTGGCCCTCTGCTATTGTATTTGGAGATGGGCTACCTATCATACCAAAGTTGACTTCAAGAACCTACCCGATCCCGTGGGAGCTGTCATAGATAACCCCTATAACCATTCGGATTCAAGGGGAAATTGGCTATTGCACGGTTCATTTGAGAGTACGGGGTTGCGTAAGAGAGAAAAAATGGGCCGAATGAGCTATCTCACCCCCACAACCGTATCTCTGCGGCGAAGTCATCCCCCCAAATACGCCCGCTGTACTTCAGGACTCGCCAGGACCTCCTTACTCGGCCCAGACAACACGATGTTGCCTGTTTCGAGCACATACGCGCGGTTCGCCAGTTTCAACGCCATATTCGCATTTTGCTCCACCAATAAAATAGTGGTGCCCGCCTGGTTGATCTCGCGCAAAATCCCGAAAATTTGCTGAACCAGGATCGGAGCCAATCCCATCGACGGCTCGTCCAGCAGGATACACTGCCCTCCAGTCACTAGCGCCCGACCGACTGCCAGCATTTGCTGTTCGCCGCCAGAGAGCGTATCCCCCAACTGGTTCTTGCGCTCGTCCAGGCGCGAGAAGTAATCATACACGCGCCGGATACGCTGTTCAATCTCGCTTGCTGAAACCTGGAATCCAGCCAACCGCAGATTTTCGTAAACCGTCAGATTGCCAAAGATGCGGCGGCCCTCTGGTACCAGCGCCAGCCCTTGTTTAACGATATGGTGCGCGTCCAGCGGAGCAATGTCCACATTACGGTACAGGATCGATCCGCTGTCGGGGCGCTGCAATCCAGCAATCGTGTTGAGGATCGTAGACTTGCCCGCGCCGTTCGCGCCGATCAACGTCACGATCTCCCCCTCTTCCACGTCGAACGAAATGCCATGCACCGCCTCGATATGGCCGTAAGACACACGCAGGTCCTGCACACTCAGCAGCATCAGCCCACCTCCGCCTGTTCACCCAGATACGCCTCGATGACTTTGGGATTCGCTTGAATCTCTGCTGGAGTGCCCTCGGCAATCGTAGCACCGAAATCCAACACCTTAATCCGCTCGCAGATGTTCATCACCAGCCGCATCTGGTGTTCGATCAACCAGATCGTCAGCTTGAATTCATCGCGTATCCAGTGGATGAAATCCATCAGCGCCCCGATCTCATTCGGATTCATGCCCGCCGCCGGTTCATCGAGTAGTAGTAGCTTGGGCCGCGAAGCCATCGCCCGCACGATCTCCACACGCCGCTGTTCTCCGTAGGGCAAGCTAGTCACCACTTCGTGTGCGTAGCGCTCCAGCTTGAACAGCCGCAGCAGTTCCATCGAGTGCTCTTCGATCTCGCGCTCCTGCTGGCGATAGCGCGGCAGGCGGAAAAATGCTTCCGCCAGGGTATACGAAATCTGGCTGTGGTGCCCGATCTTGACGTTATCTAGCACGGTCATCATGTTCCACAACCGGATCGTCTGAAACGTCCGGCTGATGCCCAGGCCGTTGATCGTGTGAGGCGGTTTGCCGACAATATTCTGCCCTTGCAGCACGATTGAACCTTCGCTGGCGTGATACGCCCCGGTGACGAGATTGAACACGGTGGTTTTTCCCGCGCCGTTTGGCCCGATCAGCCCGACCAGCTCGCTTTCCTCCAACGTCAGGTTGAAGTCATCGACCGCCAACAAGCCGCCGAAGTAGTGCGACACGTTGTTAATCTGTAGCAGCGCCATCGCTTGCCTCCTCCTCGGTTTCATTGGCGGTTGACTCAGGGTTGCCGCTCAGGTTTAGCTTCATCTCGCGGAACCCAAACAACCCTTGTGGACGATAGAGCATCAACAAGATCAGAATGATCGGCAGCACCACCCATTTCAGTACCGCCAGCGGACGTAGCGCCTCGATCAAGATCGTGAAGACCGCCGCCGCGATCACCGATCCGCTGATACTACCCATCCCGCCTAGATAGACCATGACCAGCGCTTCGGTGGATTTCAGAATGCCGAACACGCCCGGATTCACGTAAGCTAATACGTGCGCGAACAACCCGCCCGCCACTCCCGCGATAAACGACGATACCATGAACGCGACGACCTTTACACGCTTGGTATCCACACCCATCAACTCAGCGGCGATCTCGTCATCTCGAATGGCAATGATCCCCTTGCCAAAGGTAGACGATACCAGGTTGTAAATGATAATGATCGAAAGCACAGTCATGAAAAATATCCAGCGGAAATTTGTCCACAGCGGGACCCCATTCAAACCGCGCGGTCCGCCGATAGCCTCGATGTTGTTGATCACGCCGGTCACGATGAAGTTGACTGCCAGTGTCACGATGGCAAGATAATCGCCACGCGTGCGGAACGAAGGGAACGCGACCATCAACCCGGCCAGTGCTGCCGCTGCGCCTCCCGCGATCAGCGCAATGAAGAAACCAATCGGCAGCGCCCATTGCGGCGCGTGGATCACCGCTTCGCCGAACACATTGGTATCCACCAACAAGCGCATCGTCAGCAGAGACGACACATAAGCCCCGACCGCCATAAATCCCGCGTGCCCAACCGAAAACTCACCCATGTAGCCGTTCACGAGGTTGAGACTCACTGCCAACATGATATTGACGCCCATGTAGATCAGCACCAACTCGCGGTAATCGTTGAACGCGCCCCAACGCGACACCGCCCCGTACAGCACCAGGATTTGCAGCCCGATCCCCGCCCAGGTTGGCAGACGCAGCAACGTGCGGTTGCTCAGACCGCGCAGCAGCAGTGCCACCACGATCACCGGGATCACAAATACCACGATGTCGTATTCCACAACATGCAGCAGCACGTTGAAAAAGCCGGGCTCTCTGGGGCTTTGCGTGCTCAGCGATTTGATGAAAACATCGCCCAGATCGCGGATGGCTTGCCACGAAGCTTTGATCGGTGAATCAAAATGATCGGTTGGAGCAGGAAAAAACGGGGCGAGAATGCCAGAAAAATCCAGTTTGGAAAACGGATCAAGCAGTTCCGTTGTGCCCAGCAAACTCGGTGCGCGCCGGAAACCCAACAGCTTGGCAAACGCAGTTCCTTCGCGGCGCTCGATCTCTGCCGCCGCCCATAGCCCGAACAGATAGGCCAATACCGGCATTCCATTGACTGCCCGGCCAATCGGGGCCAGCAGCCAGCCGATCAGTGCGCTGATCCAGCCCCACACGCCGCGCACGACCGCTGATGGCCAGCGCCACCATGCGGACGGCTCCACGATCGGAGGCAAGGTCAGCGGGCGCAGCCGGATGTCGTAGGTCACCTCGGGGCGTGGGATCGCAAACTGCGCGATCAGCCCCAACGCTGCGAACAGCGTCACGTAGAATCCGCTGTCCACAAACGGCAGCGCATCCACGCTGTTTTGCTGATTTTCGTAAAAAAACGCTCCGTAATAGTAGCCGACGGCCATCAGCCCCGCCAGTAGCATAAAACCCGGCAGCCGCCGGTCATATCGCGGCGCGATGATCCCCCAAAACGCCATAGCAATGGCGCTGATTGCCGCCACCGGCACCACGATCAAAAACATGTGCGTGGCGCGTGCAGCAAGATCGAGGTCGCCCTGTGTATCTTTCACGATCTGGTAACCGGTCACCATGCCCGCGTTATCTTTCAGGTCATACCAGGGCAAAAACAAAAACGCCGCCAGCATAACCAGCGCCGAGACCAGTACCAGAAATTCACCAATGGAGAAAGTGCGCGTTAGTCGAGTGGTCATGGCTTACACCTTTTGGCGGCGTGCTACGCCAAACAGCCCGGTAGGCTTGACCACCAGGATCACGAGCAGCAGGCCGAAGGCGATTGGATCGCGCCATGTCGACGAAACGCCGATATTTTTCCCGTAAGCCGGGACAAAAATCTCGATGAAGCCCAACAGCATCCCACCGGCCGCCGCCCCGCGGATATCTCCGATGCCGCCCACGACCGCCGCGATAAATGCCTTCCAGCCGATGCGCATCCCCATATAGGGGTTCAAGATTGGGTAGGCTACACCCCACAGAATGCCGCCCGCCGCGGCTAGCGCCGTCCCCAGCAAAAACGTCAGTGAGATAATCTGATCCTGGGAGACCCCCATCAGCGGCACGGCGAATTTATCATACGAAATCGCCCGCATCGCCATGCCCCATTTGGTGCGCTGCACGATGAAGTACAGTGCCAGGAACAGCAGCACGGCCAGAATGATGATCATGATCGATTCGGTGCTGATGGTGGCCCCTGCGATGGGGACACTTTTCCCCAAACCCGGCGCTTCCAGGTCCTTGATATTGCTGGGATAACTGCGCGGATCGGCCCCGGTCAGCGCCAACATACCGTTTTCAAGCAGCAGGCCAACGCCCAACGCAGTGATCACCGCCGACAGGCGCGACGCCTGCCGCAGCGGTTTGTAGGCGACACGCTCGATACCTACACCGAGCAGCCCGGTCAAGACCATCGCCAGGATCAAGGTGGGCACAAAGGGCAGGTCCAGCACCATCGAGCCGAACACCCCCAAAAAAGCGCCGACCATGAATATATCGCCGTGGGCAAAGTTGATTAGCAGCAGCACGCCGTACACCATCGAATAACCCAGCGCGATCAGGGCGTACAAGCTGCCGAGCTGAAGTGCATTAAATAACTGCTGAACGAAAAAATCCATAACTTTATTCTCCTGGTGCGATGACGCCCCCTCGCATAACAGCCAAGACGCCCCATCCGCACGATGGGGCGTCCAGAACTATGTACAGTCTACATATCTTCGGGAGGGAAGCCTGCTGGGCAAGCCGAGTCGTAGTAAGTAAATGCGCCGTCGTTGATCTCGATGATCACAGCGCATTTGATCGGGTCACCTTGCTCGTCAAAGCTCATGATGCCCGTCACACCCTCGTACAACTGGATGCTAGCCAGGGCGTCACGGATGTCGGCCCGGTCGGTAGATTGAGCGTTGCGGATGGCCGTGAACAACAATTGGAAGGCGTCGTAGGTCAACGCGGCCACGTCGTCTGGTTTCGCGCCGTACAGTTCCTCATAGGCGCTGATGAATGTCTGCCCGACCTCGGTCGCGATGTCCGGCGCGTAGTGCGTGCTGAAGAACAACCCGTTGCATGCCTCTCCGCACAGATCGAGCAGGTCCGGCGTGCCCCAGCTATCGCTGCCTACGACGGGGCCTTCATAGCCCAGGTCGCGCGCCTGCTGGACAATCAGCGGTACTTCGTTGTAGTACTGCGGTGTGAAGAGCACATCTGGCTTTTCCGCGATGATATTCGTCAATTGCGAGCTAAAATCGGTATCGCCGGTGGTGAAGCTCTCAAACGCGACGACCTGCATCCCGTCTGTTTCAGCGGCGTCGCGGAAGTTTTCCGCCAACCCCTTGGGGTAGTCGCTAGCGACGTCGTACAATACGGCGACTGTCTTGGCATCGAAATGCTTCTGGACAAACCCGGCCATCACCGGACCCTGGAACGGGTCGAGGAAGGCCACGCGGAATACCCAAGGACGGTCGAACGTTGTCGCAGGATTGGTGGACCAGGGGCTGATCATCGGCGTTTCGCGGTCATTTGCTACCTGCCCGGTGGGGACCGCTTGCTTGCTCGATTGTGGGCCAATGATGGCGACGACGTCCTCTTCGACGATCAAGCGCGTTGCGACAGCTACCGAGGATTCGGCCTTCGACTCGTTATCTTCGACGACTATCACGACCTCGTATTGCTCGCCATCGATTTCAATGCCGCACTGTGCGTTAATTTCGTCTACCGCTTGTTGGGCGGCTTCGACGGTGCTTTGGCCGACTTTCGGAATATCGCCAGTGAGCGGCGCAATCACGCCGACTACGATTTCATCTGCAAAATTGCAATCGTCCTGGGCAACCGCGTGGGGAATACTACCCAGCGCGCCAGCGATGATCGCCAGAGCTAGAGCCAGGGTAACCAAACGTTTGGACATTAGGATTCTCTTCGCCTCCTGATCTATTTGATTGTTAAGCAGCAAGAAACGGACGATAAGCCTCCCCTTCCAGTGCCAGTACAGCAACCGGGGCCACCTCCTTTCGCGTTGCTGAAATACTTGAGTATCGTAAGTATTATAGGGTGAAAACTGGGCAGATCATAATCCAAGTATAGGCGATTTTGAACAATCGGCACCAGTCAAACCGTCCGAGAAAACAGGTGAATATATTGTGTACCGTTTCACAAGACTATTTCGTACTCCAATAGCCGTGCGATAATGGCTAATCCTCGAGAAACGATAGAGAATTCTCTAGTGTAGTGCTTTGTGAATGATCCATGGTATTTTGTGGAGCATATTATGAGCACTCCCCGAGATGAGCTAATATCAGACTGAGACGGCAATGAGGTCGGTTGCCGATTGACTGACAATCAAGGAATACTGTTATGAGTGAAGACTTCGTTTATAACATTGGTGTCGTGTCGCGTATGACCGGAATCCCTGAGAACACGCTGCGTATGTGGGAACGTCGCTACAATTTTCCCGCCCCCACACGGACAGACGGAGGGCACCGTCTCTATTCACCTCAGCAAGTCGCGCGCGTGCGGTGGGTCAAACAGCGTATTGACCAGGGCATGCAGACGCGGAACGCGATCCAGGCCCTGGAACAAAGCGAAGCAACAAATGAGGGTTTCAATTCTACGCCAGAGCTAGACTTATCTGGCCTATCTGCCCAACCTAGCGAAACAATACGGGAACACTTGTTTGATGCTCTGGTAGCACTGGACAAACATCAGGCAGAACTAATCATAGGGGATGCATTGGTCATCCACTCATTAGAGCACCTGATCTTGACCGTTATCGCACCAACGTTCACCGCTATTGGGCAGGCCTGGGAAGAGGATCGCATCAGTATCGCTACCGAGCATTTTGCCACGAACTATCTGCGCCAGATGTTGTTGATGTGGATGCAAAACGCACCGCCTGAACACCCGATACGACCGGTTGTGCTGGCCTGTGCACCAGGTGAACTTCATGAAGGGGGTTTGCTGATGCTGGGCTTACTGCTCCAGCGCTTACGCTGGCCAATCGTCTACCTGGGGCAGTCGGTAGTTCTTGCCGATCTTGTCTCGTTTGTGGAAAAGCTCAATCCCTCTATGGTCGTTTTTGTGGCTATGACCGAAACCGCAGCCCAAGCGCTGAGTCAATGGCCGCAGTGGTTTTCCCCTAAGAAAGAAAATGAGGCACCGATTGTAGCCTACGCTGGGTATATCTTTGCCCACGATCCGGCCTGGATCGACCGTGTACCGGGGATATACCTCGGCAGCACGTTGTTGGATGGAATGGAAAAAGCCGACGATTTACTCCGCCAATTGAATACTTCCGCCAGTTAATCCATGTCATCCTGGGATTACGGCCCCCACTGATCCTCTGATGTCATCAAACGCACAGGGCTGAGTTTTCTCTCGCACAGTCCTTGTTACCCGCTGAGCTACTCATCTTTAATCAAATACTCATGAAAAACATTTGACATATTGTGCATATTTATTGCACAATATATGTACATACCATGCACAGAATACTCAAGTGAGGAAGATAACATGCGCAAAACTATCGCCCTGTTCATTTCAATCGTTCTGCTTCTCGCCCTGGCAGTCCCTGCGATGGCGCAGGACCAGCCAACTCAGACCATCGCGGACATCGTCGTCGCGTCGGCCAGCGCTTCGGATAATCCGGAATTCACTATCCTGCTGGCCGCCGTTCAGGCCGCCGACCCCATGTTCCTCCAGACGCTCGCCAATCCCGAAGGTACGATGACGGTGTTCGCACCGACCGACGCCGCATTTGGTGACCTGCTCACGGCGCTGAACATGTCCGCCGAAGACCTGCTCGCCAATAAAGCCCTGCTGGATGTTGTGCTGGCGTACCATGTCGTTCCCGGTGTGGCGCTAAATGCCGAGTCCGTGGTGGCGGCGAATGGTGCCGTTGTCGGCACGGCCCTTCCGGAACACGTCCTGTCGATCAGCGTCATGGGTGATAGTGTCGAGATCAACGACGCGACAGTGGTGACGGCTGATGTGATGGCTTCCAACGGCGTTGTGCATGTAATCAACAAGGTGTTGGTCCCCGCTGACGCAATGGACCTGGTGACGACGATGGAAAACGCCTCAGCCCCGGATGCAATGGCCACTGAACCTGTTTCGATTGCCCAGACCGTCGTCAATGCGGCCAGTGCTACAGACAATCCCGAATTCACCACCCTGTTGGCTGCGGTCCAGGCCGCTGATCCGGCGATCCTCAAGACGCTGAGCAGCGATGGCTCATACACCGTGTTTGCCCCGACGGATGCGGCTTTCGCGGCTGCCCTGCAGGCTCTCAATCTGAGCGCCGAACAACTGCTGGCCAGCCCAGACCTGACTGGCATTCTGCTGTACCATGTGGTACCGGGTCACATTTCATCCACGACCCTGGTGGCGGCGATCGGTGACACAGGTGTCAACGTCGTGACTCTGAGTGGTGGCCTTCTGTCATTCAACATTATGGACGGCAAAGTCGTCATCAATGATGGCCCCACCGTCGTAGCGACTGATATTGAAGCCAGCAACGGAGTCATCCACGTGATTGACGGCGTGCTGCTGCCTCCGGCTGAATAACCCGACACGATCGTGAAGTCACATTTCATGAGACCAGGGGTTACATCCCTGGTCTCAATGCGCAAACCAGGCGGGAAGATGAATGAAAAAACGGCCACCTCACGACTTCAAATCGGGGCATCTGCCCCAAACCTCGTGCTGACCAGTGTCAACAACCAGCCCATCCAACTTGCCGATCTCTGGTCCAGTGGACCCACCCTCCTGACCTTCTTACGGCATTTTGGCTGAATATTCTGCCGTGAATGGCTGGCTCAGTTGGAGCTGCATAAGGATGAATTGACGACCGCAGGTCTACACATTGTAGGGGTTGCAATGGGGATGCCCAAACACGCCCAACGCTATTGCGGCAAACTCGCCCCTAGCATGACGTGTCTCACCGATGAAACGACGCTGCCCTATCAGGCTTATGGTCTGCAACAGGGTAACCTCGCTGAGCTGATATCAGCCTCAGTTGTCGTGGCGAGTGTCAGAGCGTTAGCGCGAGGGACTATGCAAGGCGAAACCATTGGCGATGCCAAGATGCTGCCCGGCACTTTCATTGTAGATCAACTGGGCATCATCCAATACGTCTATTACAGCAAGCACCCTGGCGACCATCCCAAGATCGACGATCTCATTTCCGCTGCTAGGGCACTGCGGTAGAGCTGGCAAATCATCCTCTCCGAAGAGCATAGCGCAGGCCAGTGTAGGACATAACCGGGTCAGGCGGCCTGCCGCCATAACGTCATAGGGAAAAGAAATGGCTTATTACCTCAAACTTTACTTGATCATACTCATTGCATTCTTTGCCATTGATATGATCTGGCTTGGCCTTGTCGCACGCACATTTTATCGCGAGCATCTCGGTTTTCTGTTGGCTCCCAACACCAACTGGATCGCCGCGATTATCTTCTATCTATTGTTCATCTTGGGCATCTTGGTGTTCGTTGTTGTGCCTGGCCTAGAGGACAATTCATTCAGAACAACCGTTCTGCGCGCGGCCCTGTTTGGACTTGTCACGTATGCCACCTACGACCTCACTAATCTTGCAACCGTGAAAGACTGGCCCGTACTTGTCACCGTTGTAGATATGATCTGGGGAACAGGTTTAAGCGTGACCGTAAGTCTCGTCAGTTTTGGCGCAGGCAAATGGCTGATTTAGTTTTGAGATGAGAATCTACAGTTATTTCTACTGTTGTGTAAACACCGTTTCTTTCCAAGAGTAGAATGGCAATACGAGCCATTCTTGCGCACAACGGCACTCGATCGAACAGCGATTTGAACCTATGAATCACATCTTGAACTTGAATTGGAGGAGGAGCTGAACATGACCACTACCAACGAGAGACCGTTCCAGAATTTGCGTCGCTTTAACCTGTTCATGGGTCTGTTTCATTTTGCTCAGGGATTGTTAATGCTGGCCCTGAGCAATCTTGATTTCAAGCTGCCGGTTACAACGGCGTTTCTGAAATACGATGAGACGACCGACAAGCTGATCTCCAACCTGAAGACAGCGTTCGACCTTCCACTGGCTCCGCTGGTCGCGGCTTTTCTTTTTATGTCCGCCCTGGCACATTTCCTGATCTCCGCGCCGGGAATCTACGACTGGTACGTTCGCAACCTGAAAAAGGGCGCCAACTACGCCCGCTGGATCGAATATGCCTTCAGTTCATCCGTCATGATTGTGGCGATTGCCATGCTTTTTGGTATGTATGACATCGCGACACTTCTGCTTATCTTCACATTGAACGCCATGATGATCCTGTTTGGCTGGATGATGGAACTGCATAACCAGACGACTGAAAAAACGGACTGGACCGCCTTCATCTTTGGATCGATTGCGGGGATCGTGCCCTGGATTGCGATTGGCATTTACCTGATCGGGTCGGTCACTAGTGGCGAACAGGTCCCCACTTTTGTGTATGCGATCTATGTTTCGCTGTTCCTGTTCTTCAACGTTTTCGCGGTCAACATGATTTTGCAGTACAAGAAAATTGGGCGTTGGCAGGACTACGTCTATGGCGAAAAAGCCTACATCGTGCTCTCGCTGGTGGCAAAGTCACTGCTGGCCTGGCAAGTTTTCTTTGGCACGCTCCAACCAAACTGAAACATTCGATGCAGCGAGTGCAAACGTGTGATTGGAAGGGTGCCCCATCACGTTCTCTGAGATCTATCTACCTGCCGCGTTATCCATTCTAGCCTTGAATACGGTTCTGTGACACGTCGGTACTGTCCCCGAGGGTGTAAGTCAAATCAGACCGGACCGAAACGTTGACAAACGCGCGCGAAGCGATAGGCTGGCGCGCGTTTTGGTGTGGCGAACGAACTGGGTACTCCTGTGGTGGGTACCTAAGGTATCCGACCTGATTTGCCTCTGAACCGTCGGTTACGATAACCGCAGTCGAAGTATACTCCCATGCTGCCGAAGGAGACGTCGGGCTCCCCATAAGGGAAAAAATCCATGTTCCGTTGGTGTGTGAAATGCGTGAGACAGTGTCACCACACGATCAAGAAGTGGCATCGTGAGGGATTCCGGTTGTACTGGCTCTGGAAGTCGAAGGGCAAACCCCGAAAGCCACGAACTTCACCAGATGCCATTGCTTTGATCCAACAATTGGCCGTGGACGTGCAACTTCAGGTCCCAATGCAAGGATCAATAGATAAAATCTCAACTTCATCTTCTACGACCAATACTCTTTTCGCTCGATCTGTTATCTCCCGGGAGGCGTCTGTGGGATGCGTATAGAAAAGGTTGTGCCGTGCCCTTCTTGACTGGTAAAGGTGATTGTACCACCGTGAAGAGTTACCAGTTGCTTGACAATCGCCAGCCCGAGACCGGTACCGGGCACGGAACCGGTATTGGCGGCCCGGTAAAAGGCTTCGAACAGGTGCTTTTGGTCTTTCGGTCGAATGCCGATGCCCTGGTCCATGACATTCAAGACGGTGGTATCCGCGCCACAAGTGAGATCCAGGGTGACTGTTGAGCCTTGAGGAGAGTACTTGATGGCGTTGGACAGCAAGTTGTCCAGAATGTTCCGAAGCAACCGGGGGTCTGCGGTGGTTGTGGAACAATCACCTGAGTGAGTAAACCTCAGCGCGTGGCTTTGCCCGATCGCCTCTTCAAAATCCGTCACTAAAGTCTGGCACAACGCGATGACATCTACCTGTTCAGGTTTGAAGTCAAGTAAACCTGATTCCGCGCGTCCTATCATCAGCACCGCGTCCAGCAGTTCGACCATTTGGTCGACCTGCCTCTGAATGTGAGCAAATCGCTGCATTTTTTCTTCGTTCGAGAGCCGTTCTCCATATTGATTTAGTAAATCGGCAGCGCTTCGGATCACGGCCAGGGGCGTACGAAATTGGTGCGAAGCCATCGACACGAAACGAGTTTTCATCTCGTTCATTTCCATGGCGTGCTGCAACAGGTCGCGCAACTGAGCTTCTATCCGCTTACGGTCCGTAATATCGCGCAAGGTGCAGACGATTCCTGTTACCTGATCCGCCTGCTGAATCAAAGGAGATAATACTGCATCGGCTTCAAACGGCACCGCTCCGGCGACCTGGGCGGTCAGCTCGATCCGGCCGGACTGCCCAGTTTCGATTACTTCGGCGACGGTTTGTTCTATCAGGGTCACGTCCTGGGGTGCGACCAGCGCAGACAGCCGCTCACCCAGGAACGCATCCGGTTCGATGTGGAAGGCCGTGTCGAAGGCTGGATTGACCTGGTCGATGGTGCCATCCGACCCGCAGAGGACGATGATATCACTGCTGCTATTGAGGATGGCCTCGATGCGCTCTTTAGCTTGGATGAGTTGGGCGGTTCGGTCATTGACTCGTTGCTCCAGATCAGCATTGAGATGGCGGATTTCGTCCTCAGCCTGCTTGCGTTTGGTCGTATCCCAGACGATCGACAACATCAACTGTGTACCGTGGATCGGTACGTTCATTGCACTAATGTACGTCGTCTCGGCGCCCTGGCGGGTCAGGGGCACGTCATCCCAGTGCATTCGCTCTGGGTCGCCGCTGGCCACATCCTCCAACACGCGCTGCTTGATGATTTCCCGGAATTCCGTGTCCTCATAGACAGCCTCCCAGAACGCATCCGGGCCAGCCAATGCTTCGCGCGTGGTGCGGTAACACTTGACAAAGTTATCGTTCACGTAGCTAAAGGTTACCTTTGGATCGACTGAGTTCACCGCGACCCCGACGGGGAGATTATCCAACACAGTCCTGATATAAGTTTCACTCTCCCGCAGGGCTTGGCGAGCTGCTCGCTCATCGGTCTGATCGCGGAAGACCAGCACGACGCCGATCAGATTACCTTTATCGTCTTGGACGGGAGCGGCACTATCAGCAATAGGAATCTCCTGGCCGGATTTCGATAACAGCAGGGTATGGTTGGCAAGTCCTACCACTGTCCCCTTACGCAAGACTTGACTCACTGGATCGCTGACTGACTGACGCGTGTCTTCGTTGATGATGAGGAAGACCTCTTCCAGAGGTTTCTCGAACGCCTCTTCCTGCGTCCAACCAGTAAGCGCTTCTGCCACCGGGTTAAGCAGTGTCACCTGGCCCGTTGTATTGGTGACAATCACGCCATCGCCAATGCTCATCAAAGTTGTCTGGTAGCGGGCTTCACTGGCTTGACGGGCTTTTTCTGCGTGAAAGAGATGCCTGTATTGCACCTTTTGTGTTCGCTGCCATACGATTCCCCCAGAAGCTCCTACCACGGCGACAAGGGCGGGAATCAGGGCCAGGATGAGCGTCGCGCGCGCGCGCCAATCGGCGAAAATTTCTGAAGTATCCACCTTGGCGATCATGAACCAGGTAGTATCCGGAACAGCTAGAATGGCAGCCTCAACTTGGACTCCGCGGTAGTCGCGACCTCGTACAATTCCCCCTCTCCCCTGTATAGCCATGACCGCCGGGACGTCGGTCTGGCTCAGGGGAATGCGCAGCTTGAGCGCGGCATCCGGCTGGTAGCGGAGATCGTTGAGAAAGAGCGCGGCGTCGCCATCGCGCCGGACGAGCAGCGTTTCGGCACTGCGACTGGGCACGGGCCAAGACTGGATTCTCGGGTAAAGGTACTGCTGTGCGTCGCTTTGGAGGATGACAGCACCAATGATAGCCCCGTCCAGATCGTTACTAGCAAACAAGGGCGCAATGACATCGATGTGAGGCGGCAAATCCCCAGGACCTGCGTGGAGGTCGGTCAGCATGGGCTGGCGGTCGCGCCAGGCGGCGGCAAGGACGCTCGCGGCTTCTTGGTGCAGAGGGGCGTTCCAGCCGCTAAGGCTCAGCCGAACTTGCCCGTCACTGTCGACCAACAGGATATCGGAATAATGGTAATGGTCTTGCAGTGACTGGAATTGGTTGAGAATGGCGTCGAGGGATTCCGATTGAGGGTCGGCTAACCACTGGGCGGCTCCGTCGGCAAAGAAGGCGTTTTCTGTGAGCACGCCTGCATCCCCCAACCGCTCTGTGCGCCACGCAACAAGCTGATCGACTTTCAGTTGTGCGATGCCCATGAGGTTTTCTTCTTCGCGGTTTCGCATCTGTTGGGCCTGTGTGCGATATAACCAGCTCCCCCCGACCACGATAATCAGTAGCACGGCTACAAGGGCGGCGGCTAACCAGCGAGGAAATGAGCTTTGCTTCATGTCCGATCTCCGTATAGCGCACGCAATGGCACCATAAGTTGCCGTGGCGTTGCGGCAGCACCAATGTCGTTTGGTGTCCAGGCACACATCCAGGTCTGGAAGAGTGGTGTCAGCTTCGATAGCAGATGCGGGTGTCTACCTGAATGGGCATGGTAAAATCTGTAAGCACTTTCTGCTGCTGGGCGATTTTGCTAGCGTATTAGTGTATTATACGGCGATGTTCTCAACCAAATGCTGACAGCTCAGGTCATAGAGTCAACCTTTCCGAGAATCACCCCAAGAAAATGCTGGTGGCTTGCTGCTGCGCCCTAAAGTGGTTTTGTCCATCCACTCAAGGTAGCTTCGGTCGTGCGCGGTAGGCGACAAACTTCTGGGTAGAACAGTTCACCGGCTAAGCATTACTCTAGGGGTGATAGCTATCAAGCTTGCTTTTCCCGTTGTCTTCGTGCCCTGATCTGCGGCGTCAAACGCTTCGTCCTTGCCTGGAACCGTCGCCAATTGTTCAGACGTCGCTGTCCCACCTATCCGGCTTACATCAAAGATGTCGCATATTCTTGGCTTCTGCCATTCCCATATTAGGAGCGGTCTTGTCCCAAAGACTTTGATTTTCATGAATTTTTCAGTTTCTTTAATGGGGATTCGATCCCGCAGTAGTATTCTGAAGCTAGAAGCGGGATCGCTCCGCCTCCGGCGAAAGAGTTTCCTATGTCCAACTCATCTGAGCCAACTGAACCTCTACAGAATCACCCAGCCCAGTGCCCTCAGTGTGGATGTGAGTGTCATCCAAAAGAGACACGCTGCCCTCGCTGTGGCGAGGCGTTGGTCACACCTACGACTGAAATTGTGCCGGCGACAGATCGAGCTCAGCCGGTTAACGTAACAGCGGATTGGGAAACTAGAGACTCTATCGAAGGGCTACCACAGGTGATACTCCACTTTTTACCTTCTGGCCCCGAAGTCCCACTTTTGCCCGGATTGCCACTCGTCCTCGGGCGCAAGGGAGGCGTCTTTGCATCGCAAGACGTCTTCGATCTGACGGATTTTCGAGCCAGCGAGTTGGGCGCATCGCACCGCCATTGTTTATTTCTCCACCGTGACGGCCAGGTGATCGTGATGGACCTGGATAGCACCAACGGCACCTATCTCAATGGCCTGCGACTTTCCCCACATAAGGTGCACAGTGTGGCCCATGGTGACAGTCTGACCTTAGGCGAACTTCATCTGACCGTCTCCATCCGCTCCATCGAGTCAGCATAAGGCTTTCTCGACCAATAACCCGCAGGCGGCGATCAACTCATGGTCAATGAGGGGAGGGCCACCGTGCAAGATGTGCCGGTGCCTTCTTCACTAGCGCAGGTGATGGCGCCTCCCAGCACTTCGACCGCATGCTTGACAATGGCTAACCCCACGTCCCGTATGGTTCAGAAATCAATCCACTTGCCAAGCGTGCAAAATACGCCCTCCCCAAATCACAGGTTCGGCCTCTTCGCTTCTTGACGTTCTGAGCTGGACGTGCGACAATATTCGTGGAGAAAAATAGAGCGATGAGGCTCGCTGGCGTCGGCTGAAACCGGCCAAAACGTCTTCGACACAGGGACTAATAGCCTCTACCGGCACATATGGTGCAGTGGTAGAGGCTTTTTTGTTGCCAAGATGTCATGTGCGGGCAAAGTATGAAATGTCTGGGCGAGGAAGAAGGAGTGTTGGGTTTGACTCGCGATCTGCTTAATCCACGTCAAACCCGGCTTTGAGGCCGGGCATCTATAATAACCTGATTCAACAGCGTAAAGGAATTTCGTCATCGTCTACTACGATTCGGGGCGCGTAGCATGTCACTATCGAGGAGAAATGTGGAAACGTTACTGTTAATCGGATTGGGGGGATTTATTGGTGCCAATATGCGCTACTGGGTTGGCGGCTGGGTGGCCGATCAAGTAGGACAGACTTTTCCGTGGGGAACTTTCGTGATCAATGCCAGTGGGTCGCTGCTGCTTGGGGTGTTTATCGGTTGGTCTTCACAGCATATCACGCTCGACCCGCGCGTGCGGATGCTGGTCGCTGTCGGGTTTTTTGGCGCGTACACGACGTTTTCAACTTACGCGAACGAGAGTGCGCTGCTCTTCGAATCAGGGGACATTCTGGGAATGCTTGGTAATATCATGGGGACCAACCTCGTGTGTGTGATCGGCGCACTGGTCGGGCTGGCCATCGGCAGGCAGCTGTAGCGAGGAGAAGCAAGGTCAGTATGGTTGCGAATGGAAAACGATTGGTCATTTACGTGGGGGAAAGCGACACGTGGCGCGGGCGGTCGCTGTATACGAGCATTCTGGACACGCTGCGCAAGGCCGGTATCGCCGGGGCGACCGTCATGCGCGGACACGCCGGGTTTGGCGCGCACAGTCTCATTCATACGTGGCGGATCGAACGCCTTTCGATGGACCTCCCGATGGTGATCACCGTGGTCGATTCACCGGAGAATATCGACAAAGCTTTGGCGTTGGTGAAGCCGATGGTGCGCGAAGGTCTGATTACGGTTGAAGATGTCGAGATCGTGAAATATACCCATCGTTATCTGCAGCCCTTACCCGCTGATCGTCCTGTTTCGGCGATTATGACCCGTAACGTTACGACCGTGACCCCGGATACTCCTGCCAGACAGGTGATCGAGCTGTTGTTAGGGCAGCTCTTCAAAGCCGTACCGGTCGTCGACGATGAGCGGCACGTCATGGGCATCGTCACAGAGGCGGATTTGCTGGAAAAAGTCGAGATGCCAGCGCACTTAGCGGTTGCCGGACGATTGGAACAGGCGGATCTCCAGGAATTTATGGCTCAAATCCGGTATGAGAAGAATGCCCAGCATATCATGTCGCAGCCGGTGAGCACGGTTAATGAGGATGATGCCCTGGGACATGTGGCCCAGCAGATGGTTGAGCGCAACTTTACCCGGTTCCCGGTGGTGGATGCCGAAAAACGCCTGGTAGGCATGGTGAGCCGCTTGGATATCCTGCGTGCGGTGGCTGGAAATGGCGTGGGAGAACAGGAGCAAGCACCTGCGCCCAAGCCGGGGCGCACGCTTGGTGAAATAATGACGTCAGATGTTCCTTCTGTCTATATCAACGACGACCTGGTGGATGTTTTGCAGCAAATGCTCAAGACCCATATCCGGTATGTGGTGGTGTTGGATGAGAATCAGAGCGCCGCTGGGGTCATCACCGAAGGCGATCTGGTCGCGCGGGTGGCGCCCGTGATGCGACGCAATATGCTGCGCGCGATTGCCGAGCGGGTTATGGGAACCGGGCTGATGCGCGGCCACGCCCTCGCGCGGGATATTATGTCCGAGAACGTTCTCACCGCCCCTCAAGAGATGAGCGTTCTTGATGCTATCACGCTTATGCTGCGTGAAGGCCGCAAGCGGATTGTGGTTGTGGACGATGTCGGGCACCCCATCGGCATTGTTGGTCGTCAGACGTTGTTGGCGGCCAGCCTGGGGAACTAGCCGAATAACCGCGTTCCAGGAGGAATTATGGTTTTCCACAGCATCCTATTTTTAGACGCCGAAGATGGCACGCGGTCGGACTTACCTGAAGCGCCCGACTTCTTTGTTGATTTGGCCCTCGACCAAGTTGTGGAAACCATCACCGCTGCGAAGCGGGACTATAACCTCAAACCATTCTTTTACACCGCCCTGACCGATATCGATGCAATCCTGTATCGTCAGGAAGTCATGCGGGACCTTGAGAATGAGAGTTTGTATGGATATATCAACCTGTTTGCGCGAAGAATGCGCGCGATGCGGGATCACCTGGCCCAGGCTGACAAGCTTTATTACACACGCCAAAAGCAAAGATGGTTTCTGGACGCGGCCGAGATTTACTGCGATGCCGTGGATGACCTGATGCATGATCTTACTTTTGTGGATTTGAAGTCGCGCGGCTTATTGGCCTTCCGCGAGTACCTGGCGACCTATACGAAATCGAGCCGGTTTACAGCGCTTCGGACAGCAACGAAGAAGCTAAAGGCTGAACTGACCGCCGTAAAATACTGTCTGCTCATTAGGAGCAACCAGGTTCAGGTGCGTCAATATGAGGCTGAAACTGACTACAGCGCCGAAGTAGAGGAGACATTCGAGAAATTCAAACAGGGGGCAGTGGAGGATTACCGGGTCGAATTTCCCACTGGCCCGGACATGAATCATGTCGAAGCAGGCATCCTGGATTTGGTCGCCCGGTTGTATTCTGACACATTTTCAGCTCTTGATGATTACTGCGCGAGAAACAGCGCTTATCTGGATGGAACCATCGGTGCCTTTGACCGGGAAATCCAGTTTTATGTCGCTTACCTGGACTTTGTCGTACGGCTGAAACGAACGGGATTGAAATTCTGTTATCCACAGGTGTCCGATAGCGACAAAGAGATCTACGACAATGAAGGCTTTGATGTGGCGCTGGCTCACAAACTTAAAATGGAAAACGCGTCGGTAGTGACCAACGATTTCTATTTGAGAGGAAGTGAGCGCATCTTAGTCGTATCCGGGCCGAACCAGGGCGGTAAAACAACGTTTGCGCGCATGTTTGGTCAACTGCATTATCTGGCCAGCATCGGCTGCCCTGTTCCGGGTCGAGAGGCGCGGCTCTTTCTGTTTGACAGGCTTTTTACGCATTTCGAAAGAGAAGAAGACATCACCAATCTTCATGGCAAACTCCAGGACGACTTGGTTCGAATCCACCGTATTCTGGACCAGGCAAGCCCCAACAGCCTGATCATCATCAATGAGATTTTTGCCTCGACAACCATCGATGACGCGATCTTCCTGGGCAAGAAGATCATAGAGAAGATCATCCAACTGGATTCACCGTGTGTGTGCGTCACATTCATTGATGAGCTGGCTTCTTTGAGCGAAACGACCGTCAGCGTGGTCAGCACAGTCGTTCCTGAAAATCCGGCCCTGCGAACGTTCAAGATCGTCAGGCGGCCCGCCGACGGACTGGCTTATGCGCTCTCAATTGCCAAAAAACACGGACTGACTTACGAGCGCGTGAAGGAGCGGATCGCATTATGAAAGCGTTTCTCATGTTTCGGGATCGTGATTTTGACCCGCGGCAAGAATTACCGCCGAGCGCACAAGCCCTGATACAGGACCTAGAATTGGACACGTTGTTCAATGCTATGGCGCGTGACGACAAACTCTTGTTTGAAGTGGCAAAGTCAGCCGTTTTGTCAGGCACCAGGAATGATTTGGATACCATTTTCTACCGCCAGGCTATTCTCAAAGATTGCCTGGACCATCCCTCTATTGTCAGAGAGATCTACGGTCTCGCCGGAGAAACGATCGCCAGTGAAAGAAAGATTTACATCAGTGTTTTCAAGTATCCTTCCTCTGTTTTGCGGCGCTCGATTGAAGCGCTGGAGATGTTTGTCGGAAGGCTCAAAAAACTGCGGCGCATCGCCGATGAACAGATGCATGAATTTGAGTTGGCGGGTTTTGCTCGCTTCTTCGCCATGTTGCAGGCAGAACTGAGTGATGAATACTTCGACCTCATCCAGGATCACTTGAAAGCCCTAAAATTCCGCAGCGGTGTCCTGGTGAGCGCCGAATTGGGCAAGGGCAACAAAGGGATCAACTATACGCTGCGGAAGCAAGACAAGAAATATGGCTGGCTGGATCGGCTCACAGGCACAGGACCGCGTGTTTATTCTCTCTATATCAGCGATCGCGACGAAAGCGGTGCAAAAGCGTTATCACAACTGAGGGATAGGGGAATCAACCTTGTGGCTAATGCACTCGCACAATCCAACGATCATATTCTCAGCTTTTTCCACATGTTGCGGACTGAATTGGCTTTTTATGTTGGATGTCTGAATCTACACGAACACCTCGCCCAATTAGGCGAACGCCAACGTCCTTTCCTGTACCTGTAGGAGTTGAAGAACGCAGACATTCTTTTAGGGGGTTATACGATGTCTGTTTGGCGTTAACGGTGGAGCAAGGGGTTGTTGGTAACGCTGTAGAGGCTGACCATAAGGACCTCGTGATCATCACCGGCGCGAATCAGGGCGGCAAATCAACATTTTTGCGAAGTATTGGTCTGTCCCAGCTCATGATGCAGTGCGGAATGTTCGTGCCAGCTGAGCTCTTCTCTTCCAATCTCTGCGATAGCCTGTTCACGCATTTCAAACGGGAAGAAGACACTGAGATGAGCAGCGGGAGACTTGATGAGGAACTCAGCCGAATGAGTGAGATCGTAGACCACCTGACGTCGAATTCCATGTTGCTGTTGAACGAGTTTTTTGCCGCGACCAACGAACGAGAAGGCTCGGAGATTGCGGGGCAGATCACACGCGCTTTGTTGGAAAACCACATCAAGGTTTTTTTCGTCACGCATTTGTATGAGTTTGCGCATCGGTTTTATGAAAATCAACGGGACAGCGCTCTTTTCCTGCGCGCTGAAAGGCGGGACGATGGAGGGCGAACCTTTAAGATGATCGCCGGTGAACCACTGCAAACCAGTTATGGCGGAGATTTGTATAGCCAGTTATTTGAAGCAGACGATCACTGTGTCGCTCAAAGGGAACCGGCTTGAAGGGGGATGGCTCAGTGACACGCGTGATATTGGTACGGCATGGGCAAACGGAATGGAACCGGGTGGAACGATTCCGTGGGCGGGCGGATATTCCACTCAATCAGATTGGCCTGGCACAAGCCGACGCCACCGGACAACGCGTCGCTAGTGAATGGCAGCCCGTTGCTATTTATGCCGGTCCACTTTCCCGGACTGCGCATACGGCCGAGGCCATTGGCTCCTGTTGTAACTTGCCTGTACAGGTTGAACCTCGACTTATTGACATCGATTACGGGGAGTGGCAAGGGTTAACGCCTGACGAAGTTCGAGAGCGCTGGGCTGAAACCCTCTCGGTCTGGTATGACATGCCGCACTTGGCGCGAATTCCGGATGGGGAGACCCTGGACGCGCTGCGCGTCCGCGCCATGTCTGCGGTGAACGACCTGACGGCTCATCACCCAGACCGGACTATTGTGTTGGTGAGCCACACGGTCGTTAACCGGATTATCTTGCTAGGTGTGTTAGGGCTTGGCAACGATCGCTTCTGGCGACTGCGCCAGGATACCTGCGCCATCAACGTTTTTGAGGTGGAGAATGGCATCTTCACCCTGGTGACCATGAATGATTCGTGTCACCTACGGGCGATTCATGAGGGGTAAGGCTAATGCGCCGGGAAAATCTACGGATGACGTTTCAATGTTAGGTTGGAAAAGCGAATGAGAAAGCGGACGCGAAGAGACAAGCTCGATCGGCTTGCTATAGTGGTTGCCTTGCCACTTTTGAGGCTGCCTTCTTTGTCCCTGAGATACGAGACTGCTTCGGGCTAGACAATAATTCGCCCACTGCCAGCCCATGCGGTTTTTTGGCCCTACGGCCTTCTCATCCTCACCAACAGGCTGACCGCTGCCCGGTCCAACACAAACTCCTAGACGAACAGGAGCAACCGAAAGATCAGCCGCTTCCCCGCTTCCTATCAGCCATGACAAAAACCTGAGTTCAGCGCAGTTAAGAAGGATCGTCGGGGTTTTGATCGGGGCTGCAGGTGGGCTTTATTTGGGTGATGATGGGCCAGCTCATCTCGGACGTTCACGGGGGACAGCGAGCTCGGATTGAGTTTTCAACCACCCACGCACAGTTCCCCCGAAGATTAGTTTTCGCACCATACGGGAGTATTGTCATCACTCGAATGGCGAGTTTTGGGACTGAGGGGGGCGAATTAGGAGATGAGCTTCAATTCGCGGGCTCGTACAATCGCGCTGGTGCGATTCTGCGTATTCAGTTTGGCATAGATGTGCTGGATATGCTTCTTCACCGTGCTGACACTGACGAAAAGTCGGTCAGCGATTTCACGGTTGGTCAATCCGTCCGCGATGAATGTCAGCACTTCCAGTTCGCGCGGACTGAGGGCGTCAGAGCACGCTTGAATGGTAGGCCTGGATACAGACGGATCCGCATTGAACAACTGTACCTTTAGCTCGCCGATCACACTATCTAGGTCCAGTTGTTTGGCGCGCTCCAAGGCCACCGAATAAGCCTCAGGGCCAAGAGGTATTTTCAGACCCGCTTGGAGACGCTTTGGCAGCGGCCACTTTTCTCTCCGACCTGAGGCCTCTACAAGATGTCTTATGGCTAGAGTCAGCATTTCGACAGTACGACCTGGCTGACCCTGATCGTCATAGACGATAGCAACAATGGGCAAATCGGCGATTTCTTCGATCGTGCCCTTGATAACAGTAAGGTACTTAAACGCTACCGAGAAGTCCTCGCCCGCTGCCTCATAGTCCCCTGATCCGCGTAAAGCGATGGCTATGCCCCATGCTGCCAATTTACTGTTGTCAGCGCGCTGCCCAATCGTGGCCGACAAGCCTCTGCCTTTTGAGTAACCCTCGCTCATGTGCAGTCCATAACCCTTGATAACCTGCCTATTTTCCATGAGGTGATCTTCTCCCGTTCAACCCACGAATAACCACATTATATGGGCAAAAGATCACAACTTCGCAGAATCTATACTTTTCCTAGACCCCTCGGCAAAGCTGAAAAATAGAGGAGTCAAAGCCACCCGCTATACGAGTGGTCTTGACTCCGGTAGGATTTCGTGGATCGATCAGGCGTCAGGAGTTGCAGGAGCGTCGCAATCCACCCCCATCCATGCACCGTTGCTGATCATCGTATCGTACAATGTTTCTATCTCCTCTGGATCAATCACGTCAGGCCCAGGGTGCACCGCTCCAGTGAGCAGCGTATACGCGCCTGTATCCCCGGTTTCGTCCCAGATGGCAAAGAAGTACTTGGCCGGGATGGGAACTTCGAAAGTGATGGTTAGCGTCTCATAGTAATCCTGCTCCCAGACCTGCCAGTCGCTCAGCGGGCGAGGGGAGTTGTTAGCCTCGGCGGGGCGCTCCGGTTCCAGAATCTGCACGCCGAGTCCTTCCGGCAGGGCGAATGGCAGTGCTGCCAATGCTTCTTCGGACATATCCTGATCCGGGCCGATCAAGGCCAGTGTGGGGAAAAAGTCGGTGAAATGGTCGCCGCACACGGGAACCAGCAGATCAACGCGCACCTCCCCCTCAACGGGAGCATCAAAACGCATGTGGATTACATCCGCGTCGCCAGGTACTCCCACGCGTCCAAATACGCCGGAGAAGTACGCGCCTTCGAGCGTCAGCACGGGGGGCTCGTCAAACGTGCCCCAATCTCCGTCCAACGGTTCTACGTAAGGGATCATCTTGGCCTGGGCCATGCCCGCCAGACTCAACAGGGTGACGACCAATAATCCTGCCAGCAGCGTCCGTTTGGTGACTTTGCGTAGTGTTGTCATGTGGTTTTTTCTCCTTGTATATGTTGGCAGTTCACCCTGTATACACTGCTCAAAGATGGTCGGTTCCGTTCATTCCAGGCTCTCCGCCAGCGCGTGGGCTTCGTCCAACGTCAGGTCCCCCTCCAGCCGGTAGGTGACGCGGGCTGCTTCCCACAGCAGCACACTGCCTTGTATGTAGCGTTGGATCACGGCGTCTTCACCTTCGAGCGGCATGATCTCGTACTGGTGCGGGCCGGTGAGCCACACCGCCCGTCGTCCGTTGACCTCGGTTTCCGTTTCCACCTCCGCCTCGTACTTGAACACGCGATTGTGCGATCCGATCAGGTGTAAGCTGATCGGCGTCTGTCCTGGCCGCTCCCACACAAGGATGATCATCGGCTCCTCCAACTCGTAGTAGAACACGGCGTCCGGCGCGCCCAGACTCGGAACGGTAGGGATCGGGAAATCCACACGCGCCTGCGCCTCAGTCAGCGAGATTTCATTGTCCCAGTCGAGGATCGATGCGATAGGCGTGACATTGTAGCCTTGCAGCAGGTCCGGGAACGGGGTCGGGCTGGCAGGTGGCGGTTCGTTGATGATGCGCACCGCGCCGATATGCAGCCAGTCAAACGCGCGCGCGCGTAGGTCAGGGACCAGCAGCAGCACGATCAGCACCACCAGCAGCAGGATCAGAACTGGCGGCGCGAGACGTGTGATCAGCAATCGGCGACTCCGCGGCCCTATCCGGTCACGGACGGCCCCGGCGATGTCGGGCGTGGCAGGGTACGCCACCCGCCCTGCGATCTCCTGCACCTTTTTCTCCCAAACGTCCTCGGTGTGGTCCGAGAGCATCGATGGCTGATTCATGACGTCCGTCCTTCCGCCAACAGTGGGAATTCAGCTTCGACCACGCCGCGCAAGCGCTCTAGCGCCCGGCTTAACCGCGACTTCACCGTCCCCGGCGCAATACCTAACACCTCAGCGGTTTCCTGCGTCGAGAGCTCCAGCATGTACCGCAAGTAAATAACCTCCTGATCCGGTTTTGGAAGCTGCCGGATGGCGTCCCATAATGCCTGGACCTCCCAGCGCTGATCGGCATCGGCTTCGGCACTGGCGGTCACATGGACGTGGCGCGGCATGTGCATAAACGCGCGCTGCAACACCGCGAGATACCGCCCGGCGGTGCGCCGGCGGTTGCGCGCCAGGTTTTTGGCGATTTGCAGCAGCCAGGGCCGCAGGGCGCGCGAGGTATCGAAGCGATGCAGTCCGCGATACGCGCGAATGAACGTCTCCTGCGCTACGTCTTGCGCGTCGTGTGAATCGCCGACGATCAGGTATGCCAATCGGAACACCGCTTCCTGGTGCAGATGTACGATCTGCTCGTAGGCATCGGCATCCCCCTGCGCGGCCCGGATAATCAACTCTCGTGTCACGCGAGATCACCTTTCAGATGCAGACTCGTCTCGATCAGGTATACACCATCCAGCGCAAATTGGTTCCGGGAGGTGGGGTAGATGGGCAAAATAGGGGCGACAAGACAATTGGGCTTGCGATCTGTGATTTGGCTAAAATCGAAGTAGGGCGGGGACGGCACATGCTTATGCGGGTGCATTCCCGCTTGATTCATGCTCATTTCAACGGCCAGTGTAGACGAATGTAGGGGGCCGCCATGACTGCCGAAGTGAGTATTGATTATGATGCCGTCAACGCCATGGCTGAAAGCTTCCGCAGCTCGGCAGATTCGCTTCAGTCAATTGATCGCGCCCTGGACACCGCGGCCGCCGTTCTTCGAACCGCGGCCCTGACCGGGCTGGTCGGGCAAGACCTCCTCGATCAGTTTGTTAACGAGATTCGTCCCCAAATCGAGCGGATCGCCAGCCTGTGTATGGAATTGCACGACGATCTGTTAGGTGCTATCGCCAGCCTGCGCGACGGCGATCTCTCCGGCTCGCAGCGGTTTGTCGGGGTCGGTGGCGCGTTCGCCGCAGGTGGTTTCCCCGCAGCGGTGGCGCCTGGCAGCCAGGTAGTGGGCGCCGGGACTAGGGTCAATCTCAGCAGCTACCAGGATGGCGTCGACGGCTGGGAATTGATCCCCATGAGCGGCAAGTTCACGACCAACGAGCTGCTGGTGCAGAGCGGCCCGTCCTGCACGATCTACGGTGCCATGAACCTGCTGGTCGAAAATGGCTACGACATTTCGCAGTCCCAGGCTGACAAGATCTACAACGATATGCTGCATCCAGACAACATGTTGCTCGACATGGGGATCGTCATCGATATGCAGGATGGCAAGCACGATACCGGATTTCAGGTCTACAAAGCGGCCCAGGTTCTGGATGCGTACGACGCCGACTATGACCACGACGACTTCTCAACCTGGCTCGGCCTCGGCTCCCCCGATCGCGGCGCAGCGGAGAATTTCCTAGTGGGGCAGCTCAAAGCTGGCAATCCTGTCTATGTCACCACCAGGATTGATGAGACCTTCGGGTTGGGCGCTGGGGCTCACGCTTACACCGTCGTTGGAACTCAGACCGATGCCGGCGGCAAGCTGACGAACGTCTTGGTGTCAACCAATTGGAGTGGTGACGGAAGCGCGTACGAGATCCCCGCTCAACAATTTATGGACGACTGGATGGCGCACAACGACGGCGAGTACATCGTCCTGGAACACTAATCCGCGTGCGCATGCGGCGCCACCTTGGCGCCGCAGTAGACAGGAGGAAGGACGATGGCCGGACCCACATTTCTCACTCAGTGGGACCTGCAGGTGCGCAGGCATGCCACGCTGGCGGACCTGCACACCCCAGGCGTGGCACGTTCCTACCCTCTGCTGGCCACCGAGAATGGCCGCGTGCAGACTCGCTTCTTTTTCCACATGGCCGATCAGGTCGGCCCCAACCTGCTCCATCTGGGTCCGCCGCTGACCTGTGTGGTCATGGATCTGGCGGACGGCACGCTGCTTTCGGCGCACCGGCCAGATTATTACGGCATCGAGCCGTTCGAGCCCATCATGTACAACGTGCCCCTCGAGCGCCGGTCGGAGGTCCGCACCCATGTGCAGCGGCTGCACCAGTTGTACGACGTGGTCGTGGCACGCTTCCCCGGAGACTCTGGCAGCGAGACCGGACTCGCATTCTGGGAGGCTTTGCGCGGCACGGTGCCGCCCGTGCTGATCCCAGCCTACCAAGCGATCTCACCTGCGTTCATAGCGTGGCTGCAGACGTAGAGCCCTCAGCTCGTCGCAGCGTTTCACACAAGTCAATACTCTTTTCGATCTCATTTCAGGAGGAAACAATGTTAGGCGACAAGTCGGTCCGAGCCATGTTACCGGCGGTAGATCTCGATCGTGCCAAACGGTTTTATACGGAGAAACTGGGACTGCGCGTGAAACTCGAACTGCCCGGGGCAATCATGTTTGAAGCCGGAGGCGGGACAGTTCTGGGTGTTTACCAGAGGAGCGCAACCAAAGCCGACCATACCGTAGCTGGATGGGAGGTTCCCAATATTCTCGAGGCTGTTCAGACCCTAAAGAGCGTTGGGGTCGTGTTTGAAAGCTACGATTACCCGACACTCAAAACCGACGAACACAACATAGCGGTGACGGGACCCGTGCGAGCGGCCTGGTTCAAAGACACGGAGGGGAACATATTGGGCATTACGCAGATCGACCTGTAGCAATCGATGGTCCGCATTCTGGGACCGAAGTTCAACCATGCCTTCGACACAGTGTTCCGAGCAGCAGTCATCAGGGCTGATTCCTGCTGCTTGCCGCCCGCCGAATGCGAACGTATATGCGGAAAGGGGACCTCTCGGTCCGGGAAAATGCGCTGATAAGGTGCCAAACAAAAATCAGGCGCATCTGCACCGTGTCATGCGCGAGTACGACGCATGTTTCAATATGGCGCGCCCGCATCATGGGATACCCACGGATTCCGGTTCCCCGAGTGAATCCCGCGCCCAGCGCCCCCGTGCGTGGTCGAAACGCGCTGAGTGGCAACATGATCAGGAGGCCGCCTAGAGCTGGATTTCCCCGTAGACTAATTTTCGGATACTGCGGGGCAACGGCGTGATTTATATGACAGTTTGGAAGCGCCTGTCTTTCGACGACCGACTGACATGTTTTCTGACATCGTTGATACTTTGCTGAACACGCCTTCAGCGCATCCCGATCCCGCGCCCGATTTCTCGACGGTTCATGCCATTCGTCGTCGCGCAGCTACGACTTTGAACGACAAATGTCTAAATCGCGCCGGTGCTTTCCACTTGTTCTGCAGTGCAGAGCGGCAGCACGCGGTATAGCTCGCGCTCCGAGCAGGCGAGATCGCGCACATATCGGTGCTCTCCCACCCAAGTCAGCAGGTCGTTGAAGCCGAGCGTAAGCCGCCACTGATGCAGTCTCCCATCGGCGGATGCCGTAAGCCCCATGCTCCCGTCAGGCGTGAACAGGGCTCCCTGCACCATTGCGCCCGGCTCATCCAGTGACCGTAATTCCTCTCCCGTGGTCAAGTCCCAGACGATGACTGTGCCGTCCTGCGAACCGGAAATTGCATAACGCCCATCGGGGCTGAAATCAGCGCTCCAGATCGCCGTCTCGTGACCAATGAGACGGCGAATTTCGCTACCTGTCCCCACGTCCCAAAGCCGCAGAGTGGCGTCGGTGGAGGCAGAGAGGAGGCTTTTACCATCGCGACTGAAGCGAGCGACCGTAATCGGGGCGGTATGTCCCTCGAAGCGGCGTATTTCCTCGCCGGTATCTACATCAAATAGGCGCAGGCTGTTGTCTTCGTTGCTCCCTGCAACGTAGCGGATTGTGCCAAACCCGGCGATCAGCGTGTGCCCGTCGGGACTGAAAGCGACGGAATTGACCGCATCGGTGAACCCGTCGAAGCGTCGTAGAACCGACGCCGCCGCAACGTCCCACAGGATGATCGTCTGGTCTTCCGAGCCGGAGGCGAGGCGGCTTCCATCAGGGCTGAACGCCACGTCAAAAACCGGTCCCGTGTGTCCTGTGAAGCGCTGTAGCTCCTCCCCCGTTTGAACATCCCAGAGAATCAGCGTGTTATCCCATGCCGCCGACACCAACTGCCGTTGATCCGGGCTGAAGGCAACACCGGTCACACTACCATCGTGCCCCGAAAAACGACGGATAAGCTCGCCGGTTTCGGTATCCCAGAGCATTACCACATTTGCATCTGCACCGGATCCTGGCGCAGCCGCCCAGCGTCCATTCTTGCTGAGGGTAAGGGTATCACCATCCGCGAACGTATCGTCTGTTTCCGGAACGGGAGGCGCTTGTGCTCCAAATTGGCGGACGATTTCTTGGCCCGTTAGTTGCCACACACGCAGAATCCCATTGTTGTAGCTGGAAAGTGCCTGCGTGCCACCAGACAGGTATTCGACACCCAGTACCATACCTGGCTCGCCCGCGTAGGTATGCAGAACATTTCCGCTTGCCACGTCCCACAGCCTGAGAGTCTGGTCGCGCGAGGCGGAGAGAATCTGCTGACCATCCGGGCTAAAGCGAGCGTCAAACACCCAGTTGGTATGCCCGGCGAACTGGCGAATCATTTGCCCGGTCGCAATATTCCACAAGATCATGGTATTGTCGAAGGAGGTTGAAAGCGCGTTGCGACCATCGGGGCTGAAATGAACACTAAAGACGATATTGTTATGTCCCTCGAAACGCCGAATCAATTCACCCGTCAGCACGTCCCAGAGGATCATCGTTGCATCTTCTGAGCCGGACAGCAGCGTTTTACCATCAGGGCTGAAGGCAACGCCCTGCACCTGCACCGACGGATCGTGCCCGACGAGGCGATGCAATAACTCGCCGGTTTCAACATCCCAGATCAACACAACGCCTGCCTCCATGCCTGTCGCGGCGAGGCTGCCATCCGGACTCAAAGCGCCGCCGTTGAAATCACCATCGGTGCTGAGATAGGTGCGCAGGATTTGTCCGCTTGCCACGTCCCACAGCAGCATCTTGTCGTCGTAGCCGGTCGAGAGGAAGCGCTTCCCGTCGGGAAGGAAGAAGGCGATGGCTTCCTCGGTGTGCCCACCTGCATATCTCCGGATGGTTGCGCCAGTGGCGAGATCGGACAGCACGATGCCGCCGACGCCGTCGCCGGTCAGAACGGTTTCTTCGTCCGGGCTAACACTCATCCCCCAGCACCACGCCGTCCCACAGGGGATGCGCCGAATCGTGCCAGGCGCGGCAGAGGCGTCGTACAGGGTGCGCTGAGCAAAGGCGGGCGGTTGAGCGATCTGGTTGGCGGCTGTCGCCAGCGTCAGGGCCTGTTCGGTGTTGCCTTCGCCCAGCGCGGCACGCGCAGCAGAGGCGAGGGCGAGGCTTTGCGAAAGCTCGGCGTTATGGTTGGCGTCGGCCTCATTCTGTTGAGCGATGTGCCGCTGATTGAACGCGAATGCGGCCAGTCCTGATGCCACAAGCGCTGCGACCAAAAACACCGCCACCAATGCCCGCAGAACGTTGCGCGCGCGCTGTTCCAGGCGCACCTCGCGGGCCTGCTGCGCTATGGCGACGGCCTGTGCCTCATCACGCGCGGCGACACTTGCCTGCAAATATCCAATTTCGAGCGGCGTGAAGGCCAACTTCGTCTGTCCGGCCCATGCCTGAAACTGATCCAGCCGGGCGCCGCGCAGCAGAAAACTGGCGTCGCGGTCCGCGTCGGTCCCATTCTTGTGCAGCGCGGGCAAACTGGCGCTGCAAGCGAATTTCGTCCCGGCTTTCGTCCAGCCAGAGTCGCAGGCGTTCCCACTCCCGCAAGATAGCTTCATGGGCGACTTCTACGGTGGGGCTGCGTGTAATCGGATCGTGATCCAGGGATAGGAGTCGATACGCCACGAAGGTGTCGATGGCCTCGTCCATCATGTCATGATCCGGCAGCGATAGCCAGCAGCTCGGAACGATGCACCCGCCGCCGGGTATCTTCCGTGCCTTCGCCTAGCGTGACCAGTCGCAGGAACATCTGGTGAATCGTTTCCTGGCCGGATGGCGTGAATTCGCGGTAGAGGTCTTCGGCGCGTTTGGCTAGCGTGCCGACCGCGCCGCCCAGTTCGTGGTAGGCGGCGCGGGTAAGCTGCCGTCCCTGCCGCCGTTCGAACAATTCGGTCAGGGCATATTGCAGTAACGGCAGCGCGCCGGTCTGGTAATGCATTTCGTCTATGATCTGGGCGACTAACCCATCCTCGAATGTCAACTCCTGACCCGCTCAGCAGGACCGGCTATGGCTCGTTCCAGGCCCTGCGCGCTCATGGGCAAGAGGGTCTCCATACGACTGCGGACCAGCTCGCCAAATTCCGAGTAATGCAGCGGGCGATCATAAAAATCGGCGCGCAGTGTGATCACCACGCGCACCCGGCTGCGGGGTTCGACCACCGCCGCGTGCAACAGATTCAGAAAATGAAGGCGCGCGTTTTCGTCGTCAACCAGGGTGAACAGTTCCTCAAACTGGTCGATCACCAACACGAGTTCGCTGCTATCATTGGGCAGTACCAGATTAGCGGCGCGCAGTAATCCGTACTTGTCACGCGTCAGATGTTCGCGCAAATTGACTGCTGGGACTGTTGCGACTCGCGTAAGGGCGACTTCCAGTTCATCCAACGGGCGCGCACCGAGTAACATTTCGACCACAAACCAGCGCTCTGAACCGGGCAGATCACCGCGCCACAACGCCGGGACCAAGCCGGCTTTGACCAGACTGGACTTGCCGCTGCCGCTGGGACCAACCACCGCCATAAAGCGCGAATCCGCATCCGGTTCTGCCATGCGCCGGATAAGCTTCTCTACCAGTTTTTCCCGGCCAAAGAAATCACGGTAATCCGCTGTCTGGAAAGGCAGCAACCCTTTATAGGGGTTGGCTGGTTGGAATTGATCGGTGGGAACATGGGCGGCACCGTCTTCTTCGGATCGAACGAAATCCGCGCGCGATCAAGTCCAACTCGCGGGCACGCACAATCGCCTGTACCCGGCTGCGCACGCCTAACTTGCGATACATCTGGGTGATGTACCATTTCACGGTCGCCACGGTCACGAACAGTTGATCGGCGATCTCTTTGTTGGTGCGCCCCTCGACCATGTAGTGCAGGATTTCCTGCTCGCGGGGGGTCAGCACTTCGACCACATTAACGGGCGTTTCCTTGCTGTCCAACGCCGCCGCGGCGCGGAAAGCGGCAGCCATGGCCGGGGCGTCGCCGTACCGATGAGCAGGGTTTTTCATCGTGGCTTTCTGAATGACGGCGTTTACCGCGTCGCGTATGTCATCGGGTAAGTTAGCAATCGCGGGCAGCGGATCGTTCAGGTGGCTGTACAGCCGTTGGACAGTCGACCCGTTGGGGAATGGGTGCTGGCCGGTCAGCAGCTCATAGAGCACAACTCCCAGGCTGTAGATGTCAGTTTGCGGTGTAACTGTTTCACTGCGAGCCTGTTCTGGCGAGAGATAGTCCGGTGATCCGACAATGACATCGCTTTGGGTGGCGCTTTCTTTGGGACTCATCAGGTCTTTGGCGATGCCAAAATCGGCCAGATAGACGTTGCCGTCCTCATCCAGCAGCACATTGCCCGGCTTCAGATCGCGGTGGATGATGTGATGCTGGTGGGCTGTCGCCAGCGCCGACGCGATTTGATCGAGTAATAAAGAGGCGTGTTCCATATCATATGGCCCATTCGTCTCAAGCGCATCACGCAGGCTGCCCCCTTTTAACCAGCGCATGACCAGAAAAGCGCCGTCCGGGTCGCGCCAGTAATCATACAGCGGCACGATGTGCAGGTGTTCCAGCCGCGCGATGATCTGTGCTTCGGCTTCGAAACGGCGGATGAAATCCGGATGGTTGGCAAACCCCGGCAGGATGATCTTGATCGCAACCTCGCGCCCGACGGTCGTTTGATTGGCCCGGTAGACCGCGCCAAAGCCCCCGGCTCCGATGCGCTCGCGCAGTTCGTAACCCTTGATGATATGCCCGCTCAGGTTGTCCATGCTGGCCCCTTCTCGATTTAATCATTACCCGAATTATAGATGGATTGCAGCCCGGTGCGTTACAAGACTCGACCTTTTCCCTACCCCCTGGTGCCGCCGATTGCCTCTATAATGCCATCAACAGCGGCCCCACAGGTCGCTCACAATCGTCCAAACGCAGATGATAAGGAGAATCAAAGATGATACGACGATTGCTCTTGGGGTTAGTAATGGTGATGGTCAGTTGGGCTGTAGTCAGCAGGGCGAATGCCCAGGCTGAAGTATGTCAGGCGAATGTGGATTACCTTACCCAGGCGCAGGGACAGTTTGATGCAGGCGCTTATGCCGACGCGCTGGCGTCCTATAAGTGCGGGCTGCAAGCCGATCCACAGAACGATACAGCGCATACTGGACGGCTGCAGGCGGCCCTGTTGGCCGGTGACTACATGACTGCGCACGGCGAAGTGTTCTTGTTGGGTGACGGTACAGCTGGCGCTCTTCATGCCGCGATTAGCAATCAAACAGATGCCTTGTTGGCGCAGCCGGATAGTGTGACTGCTTACCAGATACGCGCCTTTCTATATGCGTTTTCTGGCCAGCCCGACGCCGCCCTGTCGGATGTTGATGCGGTTCTGGCTGCTGAACCGGACAACGTGCTTGGGCATGTTATTCGAGCCGTGGCTCAGGAATTGATGGGCGATCCCGACGGTGCAGCCAGCTCATTCGCGCAGGCAGTTGCTCTGTCCCCAAATAACCCGCAACTGTATGGCCTGATGGCGGGCGCTCAGTGGGAAACGTTCAACATCGAGGGTATGGTCGCTAACAGCAGCCGCGCTGTCGAGCTCGCACCAGATCTGGCCTATTCTTACCGGCTGCGTGGTATGGCCGAGATGGTCACGGGAAATCCCGATGGCACGTTAGCGGACGCTAATCAGGCCATCGAACTCGACCCCACCTACTACGCATACTTTATCCTGCGCGCCAATGCATATCTTGCGCTGGGCAATCCGCAGGCGGCGGTGGCAGACCTCACAACGGCGATTGAACTGAATCCGCGCACGTGGATCGGCCACGCCATCCGTGCCGATGTGACGCTGGCGCTGGGCGATCCGCAGGCCGCCGCGCAGGATTTCGCCACTGCTGTCGAGGTGGGGACTCTGGAAACCGTCGAGGGCGGGAAATTGTCCTCCGACCAGCCGGTCACGGTAACGATGACCGCCGGGCGGACCTTCAGGCTGCAATTTGAAGCTGAGGCAGGCCAGCACATGACGGTGAGCGTTAACAGTGTCAATCCAGGCGAAGTTGATCCAGTGTTGCTGATCGCCGCGCCTGACGGAACTCCGCTGGTGTTTAACGACGACGTCAGCGACGAAAATCTAGACGCCGCGATTTCCGAATTTGAACTGCCTGCCGGTGGTGTGTACACCCTGGTCGTGAGTCACGCCCGCGGCGGGAGCGAAGGAGACATCGTGATCGAACTGGCGATCCAGTAAAATTCCGACATGTTATTCCTCATGGTAAAATCCTCGGGGACGCACGCGAAGGTGGGATCTTTCACCTTCGCGCTGCTTGTATATGCGGGCAATGCAGGAAGGCAACCAGCCGGATTTTACGAGATAAATCGACCCTTATTCGGTTGTGCAGTTCATGCGGCGTATGGCACGCGAGAACTCATGGTGCGGAGCGGAGCGCATTCGGGGGGAAATGCTCAATCCGCACATGGGGGTGGCCAAGAGCAGCGTTCAGAAGTATACGCAAGATATCCGGAGGGTGGGGCCCTCCGGGCAGACCTGGGGGATCTTTTTGTGTAATCATACGTCGGAGATATGGGAGTGCGATTTCATGCAGACGTATGACGCGCTTTTCCTTGGGATCTTCGTGTTCGTGATCATCGCGTTGGAATCCCGGCGGGTGGTGCATGTCAACGTGACGCGACATCCTACCGACGCCTGGGTGGCACAGCAGTGGCGGGAAGTGACGCCTTTTGGTAAGAGGACTGCGTTTTCTCATCCGGGACAATGATAAGAAGTATGATGAGCGGCTTCGTCATGTGGTCGATGGGGTGGATATTGACCTGTTGAAAACCTCAGTGGAGGCGCTGCGCGCGAACGCGTTTCGCGAGAAGTTTCTGGGCAGCCTAAGGCGCGAATGCGTGGACTGCATGCTTATCTTGAGTGAACGCCATCTGAGGCACATCGTAACCGAATACGTACTCTATTTCAACGAGGCCCGCCCTCATCAAGGCATCGGCCAGAGTATTTCCATGTGATCCGCCGTTGCCCGATCATCCCGAGGGTGAGATTCTCAGTTTTCCGGTGCTCGGTGGGTTGCATCACGACTATCGGCGCAAAGCAGCCTGAGCGTCCACACTCAGTAGTAGCCTTCAGTACGAATCAGCCAGCTGCCCTGGAGATCCAGCACCATCGAATGCACCTCCACCTCGAACCACTTTAGAAAGGTCTCATAAGTGCGCGCGGAGGGCCATTCGCGCTCCCGCCGGTGCCAACTATTCAGTTCTTCTTCGAAAATCGCCTTGAAGTAGGGGCGGACAATCACATCCCGATCAAATGGGATGACGTCACTGACATCCCCAATCAAGTAGACGCTTTTTTCGGGCTCGAAATCCTCACCGATCTTCACCCCACCTTCGTCAATCGCATTGGCCCACTCGATGTAGGGCTGTTTGGGCGTGACCGTAATCGCTGCGCGTTTGACCAACCGCATGGGCATATCCTTTCCTGTTTGTGATGGTGAGGATTATGTCGGAAGGTTATGAACGAAGCAAGCTGGTCTGAACCTGCCATAATGTCACCTATTTCTAAGCGGATGAGCAATTCGGCCAGCACACGTATAGCCCGTAGTGGTTGTGGACAATGGCTCTTGATATTCGACCACTTAACCAGGAACAGCGACAGGCTGCTCATCAGGCTGCACATCGGGCGGTTATCAATGCGATTGGCGCAAAGAACCCCGTACCCCCAGATAACTCGATAGATGAGTGGATTGAACCGCGATCATAGCCAAACCGGCTGGTAGAATAGGCCTGTATTTGTTGGTGAAAAAAGGGCTGTCGGAATGTGCTGGGTGGCATCATTCATGACTATCACCGCGACGCTGCTTAGGCGAGAATCGGGGCATCCGTGAGGTTTTTTGGCCTTACGCCCACCTGCATGTTAACAGACTGCGGGGCAATCGTCTGGCTGGCCGTTTTGTGATAATGTGGTACGCATATGCAGTTGACGGAATTATTTGGCCGGAAACTCGTTCGAGTGAAGACGAGATGACACAGAATCCTTACACGGTTGGTTTGATCTTCCCCGAATTGGTGGATTTTGGGGCGATGTGTTGGGGGGCATTCGACGCTGCCGCTGAACATGGAGCCAACGCGATCTGTTTTCAGGGCAACCCGCTGAAGTCTCCGATAGGATTCAGTTCCCAGGCCAACATCTTATACGATTTGATCTCGGCAGAAACATCGTTAGATGGATTGGTGATGTGGACAGGCTGGCTGGGGCAGTTTGTCGGGGCGGCCGAAGCGGCGCGCTATTGTCAGCGGTTCGCGCCGCTGCCGATCGTAAGTATCTCGCAGAAAATCGACGGCATTCCGTGCGTGCTGGGTGACAATGCCCAGAGTATGCGGGACGTGGTACGTCATCTGGTTGACGTGCATCACTGCCACCGGCTGGCGTTGGTGACCGGGCCGCCCAATCACCTGGAGTCCGCTGAGCGCTACCAGGCGTATGTGGACTTGCTGGTCCAATACGCGATCCCCTTTGATCCTGCCCTGGTGGTGAGCGCACAGTTCACGCACGAGTCGGGGGTAAACGCGGTTCTCCAACTACTCGATCACCGCCAGACAACATTCGACGCCGTGATTACCGGGGACGACTTTGTGGCGCTGGGAGTCATCGAAGGGCTGTTGGCGCACGGTCTGCGTGTGCCCGAGGACGTAGCCGTCCTGGGATTCGACGATACGCCCTACGCGCGGGCTACAATTCCACCTCTGACGACGGTGCGCCAATCCGCCTACGATCAGGGTTACCAGGGCGTGAGTTTGCTGTTGGCGCGTCTGCGCGGTGAAGACACCCCAATGCAGGTCAATTTGCCGATGCGGTTGGTGGTGCGCCAATCATGCGGCTGCTCTAATCCGGTGGTAATGCGGGCGGTGGCTCCCACCCAGACCAGCGCCGAACAGCGCTTCTGGGCCGATCTGGGGCAGGAGCGCCACCGCATCGTATCGACCGTGACGGCGCGCGTCGGAGAACTCTCCGATCACATCCAGCCGCACCACATTGGCCCGCTGTGTGATGCCTTCGCCGCCGATCTGATCGGCGAGTCGCCGGGTGGGTTCATGCAGCAACTTGAAGCGGTGCTGCGCGCGTTGATCGACGCCAATGCCGATATTTTCGTCTGCCAGGATGTTATTTCGGCGATGCGGCAGACGATCATGCCCTTGCTGGGGGCGCGGCAGCAGGCCGTGCGAGCGACGAATCTGTGGGGGCAGGCGCGCGTGTTGATTGGCGAGACGGCGCTGCGAATACAGGCGCAGCGGCATCTCAAACAGGACTTACAAACTCGTCTGTTGCGCGAAATCGGGCAGGAGTTTATCACTACGTTCGACCTGGACGGCCTTATCGCACTGCTGGTGCGTGAACTGCCCAAGATCGGCATCGTGGGCTGCTGGATGGTCCGCTATGAGGAGCCTATTCAGGGGGTTCCGGAATGGGCGCACCTGATCGCCGGGTATGAGGGCGATGCTGTGCTCGATTTACCGCGCGGCGGCCAGCGTTTCGCCGCGCACCAGGTGGTGCTCGACCGGCTGGCCCACCGGGCGACACCATTTCATGTCGTGATCGAGCCACTGTATTTCCGCGAGCGCCAGCTCGGCTTCATCGTCTTCGAGCCGGGGCCGCGTGATGGCACGATCTACGAGACGCTGCGCGGCTATCTGACCACGGCCCTGTATGGCGCGCTGCTGTTCCAGCGCAATCTGGATCTCTACCGGCAGGCGGTCCAGGCCCGTGCCGAGGCCGAAAAAGCGGACCAGCTCAAAACTCAACTGCTGGCCAATGTGAGCCACGATCTACGCGCACCGCTGAATATCATCCTGGGTTACACCCAAACCGCGCTGGCCAATCCAATGCAATACGGTGCGCCGCTGCCCGCCGAGCTGTTGGGCGATTTGCAGCATATTCGGGCCAGCGCCGATTATCTCGTGCGGATCATTAACGATCTGCTCGATCTGTCGCGCGCCGAGATCAACGAGCTCGATCTCTACCCGAAAATGATCGACCCCGGTGTGCTGCTGCAAACCGTGTTCGAGACTATGGTGGACAGTCTCGCCGCGTCTGCGCCTGTCGATTGGCAGTTGAAGGTCTCGCGCCACCTGCCGCTGATCTACGTCGACCCGGATCGCTTGCGGCAAATCCTGTTCAACCTGCTCAGTAACGCGCACAACTACACCGATAGCGGGCAGATCGTGCTGGGCGCGGACATACACCCCCCTTATTTGCACCTTTGGGTACAGGATACGGGCACGGGCATCCCCGCCGACGAGCAGGAGCACATTTTCGAGCCGTTTGTCACGGGCGGCGCAGCGAAGGAACGCCAGCAGGGAATCGGGTTGGGGCTGAGTATTACGCGGCAGTTGGTGTCGCTGCACAAAGGGATGATGTCCCTGGAAAGCACGCCGGGGTGTGGCAGCACGTTTCATGTGTATCTGCCGCTGCCGCGTCTGAATATTGAGTCCGTTTCGCTGCCAAGCATCGGTCGCGCGGCGATGCTGCTGTTATCTTCGCGTGGGGAATCGCCGTTGGGGGCGATAGAACTGGCCGAACGCCAGCACTGGGAGCCGGTATTCATTACGTCTGGCCGCGATTTTGACGCATTGTTGGCTCCCGTTGAAGGGCAGGGTGAGGATCGCCATTTTGTCGCGATCGCCTGGGATCTCAGCGCCGCGAGCGCGGGCGATTGGGCACTCGTTCAACAGATTCAGGCCCATCCGCAGTTGTGCCAACTGCCACTGTTGCTGTTTGGGCGAGTGGACGAACTCACCGCGCCAGAGAGCGAACGCGCCGGAGGGCGCGTCACGCAGGTGATGATCAAGCCGTTGGGCGGAGATACGCTGCTGGAGGCCGTCAAACGATTGCTGCCCGACGATGTGTCTGGATTGGTGCTTGCGGTGGACGACGATCCCCAGGCGTTGGAGCTGTACCGCCGTCTGGTGCATGACGCCTTGCCGGGCTGCTCGATTGTGCTGGCTGACGGCGGTACGGCAGCTTTTCGTCATTTGGATGATGGGCTTGTGCCTGCGCTGGTTATTCTCGATCTGATGATGCCGGGCGGGCCGGATGGTTTTGCCGTGCTGGATCGGTTGCGGGAAGCCCAGGCCACGCGCC
This sequence comes from uncultured Chloroflexia bacterium, assembly GCA_963826505.1. Classification (GTDB taxonomy): domain Bacteria; phylum Chloroflexota; class Anaerolineae; order Aggregatilineales; family Aggregatilineaceae; genus CAWGXG01. The sequence goes on along the minus strand of CAWGXG010000005.1, from coordinate 188,779 downwards.
ATATTCCGGTACTGGTCCTCAGCGGCAAAATGCTGACGTTTGATGACATTCGCCGGTTGAGTCAACAGGATGTGCTGCTGCATTCCAAGGGAGTGCTGGACGAGAGCGAGCTGGAAGCGGTCCTGCATACGCTGGTCAGTGATGGGGTCGAGCTGGACCGCCAGACCAGCGAGCCGGTCAAGCTCGCTCTCGCTTATATCCACCAGCATTACATGCAGGCCATTTCGCGCGTTGATATCTGCGAGGTACTCGGCATCAGCGAGAACTATCTGAGCCGCCTGTTTCACCAGGAGTTGGGATTGACTCTCGTCGAGTATATCAACCGCTACCGCATGAACATCGCCAAACAACTGCTATGCGATACCGACGCGTCCATCACAGATATTGCGCAGCAAACGGGGTTTGACGATCCCGCCTATTTCAGCCGCGTGTTTGCCCGCTATGTAGGCGTTTCCCCGCGCCGGTACCGCCAAACCACATCTTCGGTCTAGGTTCATCCAAAGTGGATAGTTTTGTCCATGTTGGCGGTTCTATAATCCAAGATTATGAGCCGTCTCTGTTATAAGATAAAAGATAACTTGGACAAAACAATAGACCGATCCGCAATCACTTAATGTTATGGTCGCTGCTGGACGATGGGCAGTTCGTCCTCGGGCCATCTGCCAGCGTTTGGGAAGAACAGCACGATGACCGACAGCCGATCCCCTCATCCGGACTCCCTCTACCCATTGGACGTGCTGCTGACGGGTGTATATTTCTGTGACCTCATCTTCACTGGCCTGCCTCATATGCCCGTGCTCGGCCAGGAGATTTTCGGCTCCGGGTTCGATCTGCTGCCGGGCGGTACGTTCAATATGGCGATTGCGCTGCACCGGCTGGGTCTCAAAGTGGGCTGGCAGTGTGATTTTGGGAGCGACTTTTTCAGCCGGTTTGTGCTCGACGCGGCGCGCAAAGCCGGGTTGGATGATCGTTTTTTCCGGGTGCGCGAGGCACCGCTGCGCAACCTGACCGTGTCTCTGTCGTTTGCCGAAGACCGTGCTTTCGTGACCTTTGCCGATCTGTTTCGCCCGCCTTCTGTCTCCGATGTGATGACCTCTGGTCGGGCGCGCTGCGTTGCACTGCCTGTATTTTATTACCAGCCCGATATTGTGGCGCTAGGTCAACGGATACGCGATCAGGGCGGGCTCTTGTTCATGGACTGCGCGCAGATCGACGTCACGCTTGAGACACCGGGCGTGATCGAAGCGCTCGGCGCGGTCGATGTCTTCGCCCCTAATGAAACCGAGGCGCTGCAAATCACGGGCGCGGCAAGTATCGCGGAGGCGCTGACAATCCTGGCTGCCTACGCCCCTTTGATAGTGCTCAAGCAGGGGGCCAGAGGCGCGATCGCCAGGCAAGGCGATCGTGAAATCCATGTGCCTGCCCTGGACGGCCTCAACGTATTGGACACGACCGGTGCGGGGGACTGTTTCAACGCAGGGTTTTTGTGCAGTTATTTGCGCGGCGGCTCGCTGGCACAGAGTTTGCAGTTGGGGAATATTGTCGGCGGACTGTCAACGGGCGGGCGGGGCACGCAGAATGTGCCCACGTTGGCCGAGGCGGAACGCCATCTGGTCGCCTATTCGACGGGTGAGGGATGATGGATTGGCTGCATTAACACCGTATTCGACCTTGAGAGCCTATTATGGTGATCTGCATAACCACTGCGGCGTGAGCTATGGGCGCGGCCCGCTCGAGGATGCTTTTTATAACGCGCGCTTGCAGTTGGATTTTGCCAGCGTGACGGTTCACGCCCACTGGCCCGACATTCCCACCGATGATCCCCGCCTGGACTATCTGGTGGATTACCACGCGCGCGGATTCCAGATGGCGATGGAACAATGGCCTCATTACCAGGTCGTCACCGACGAGGCTCAGGTTAAGGGCCTGTTTGTGACGTTCCCGAGTTTTGAATGGCACTCGATGGCTTACGGCGATCACGTGGTGTATTTCAAAGAGACCGATGCCAGCCAGATCATCCCTGCCAACGATCTGCCGGACATGCGCGCGCGGCTACGCCAGTGGGCGGCGCGCGGTGTCGACACATTGTTGATCCCGCACCATATCGGCTACCGGACCGGCTATCGCGGCATCAATTGGGACGCCTTCACGCCGGAATTTTCGCCGGTGGTCGAGATCGTATCGTTTCATGGCTTGTCCGAGCATACAGAAGCGCCTTACCCGTATCTGCATTCGATGGGGCCGCGCGATGCCCACAGCACCGTCCAGCACGGGCTGAGCAGGGGGAACGTGTTCGGGTTCATCGGCTCGACCGACCATCACAGCGCGCATCCGGGACATTACGGGTACGGGAGACTGGCCGTGTGGGCGGATGCGCTGACCCGCGACGCCATCTGGGACGCGATCAAGGCGCGGCGTACCGTCGCGCTGACGGGCGATCGGATCAGCCTGGAAACGACACTGAATGAAGCTGTGATGGGATCGGTGATTCCGGCCACGCCACAGCGCACGCTTGAGGCGCACGTGGTGGGTGGTGATGCTCTGGACGTGGTCGAAGTGGTGCGCAACAACCGCGTTGTGTACCGCTGGCATCCGGCGGCGGACGTGGGGCAGCGCGGCGGCCCGATCAAAGTCTGCCTGGAAGTGGGGTGGGGCGAAGAACCGGTGAGCACCGCGTGGGAAGTCGATCTTCAGGTCGAGCAGGGGCGATTGGTCGAGGTGGAACCCCGGCTGCGCGGGCATGCGATCGAAACGCCGCCGGAGGACATGCTCGACCGGTTCGTGTTCAGCGAAGTGGCACAGCCCGGCCCCGACCGCGTGCGCTGGTCTACGATGACGTGGCGCAATCCCACAACCACGTCATCCGCCACACAAAGCCTGTGCCTGACCCTGGAAGGCGACGCGCGCACGCAGATCACAGGCCGCATCAACGGTCACGTGGTCCAGATCGCGTTGGGCGATCTGTGGGAAGGGGCGCGCAGTCAGTATTTGGGCGGGTTTGTGTCTCCCGCGTTCTGTTTTCATCGCGCCATCCCGCAAGCCGAGTTCGAAGGGCATTTTACCTTCGAGGATCGGACGACGGGCGGGGACGCGCGTGATTGGTATTATGTCCGCGTGCGACAGCACAATGGTCATTATGCCTGGAGCTCGCCAATATGGGTTGAGTCTGACAAGTGAGCATTCCCCAACGGGGGTGGAAGGAGGCGGCTATCGCTGTCCAGTAAACCACAACGAATTTCACAACCCGGCAGATGTGACGCTAAAAGTTCTGGAGGAAATTCATGAGAAAGCTAATCGTTCTTTTGTTAGTGCTTGCGATCGCCATCCCGGCGCTCAACACCGTCGCGGCACAGGACAGTATGGGATTCGACTGCGGGACGACTGAAAACGTCGCCATTACCTACTACGGCGATCCGGCTGGCAGCCATCCCGCGGCAGAAAAAGCCACGATTGCCGCCTTCAAGGAGCTGTGCCCCAATATCAACGTTTTGCGTATCGATGGGTCGGCCAACACGACCGAAGTCCTGGCCACCTATCTGCAGCAGTTTGAGGCCCAGAGCGGGGACGTGGATGTGATCCGCGTCGATGTAATCTTCCCCGGCCAACTGGCGGAACACCTGCTTGACCTGACGCCTTATGTTCCTCAGGAACAGCTCGATCAGTACCTCCCCGCGCTGATCGTGAATGACACGGTCGATGGGCGTCTGGTGGCGCTGCCGCTGCGTATCGGTTTTGGCCTGCTCTATTACCGGACCGATCTGCTCGAGAAATATGGATATGACGCGCCCCCTGCGACGTGGGACGAGCTCACCGACATGGCGCAGGTGATCCAGGACGGCGAGCGCGCCGCCGGTAACTCCGAGTTCTGGGGCTTCGTGTGGCAGGGCAACTCCTACGAGGGCCTGACCTGCGATGCGTTGGAGTGGCAGGTCGCTGAGGGCGGCGGCAACTTCGTCAGTCCTGAGGGTGTAGTGCAGGTCAATAACGCGGCCACTATCAAAGCCTTCACGCGCGCAGCGGGCTGGGTTGGCACGATCAGCCCTCCTGGTGTTGTTGGCTACGGTGAAGAAGAGTCGCGTGCAGTATGGCACGCCGGTAACGCGGCCTTCATGCGCAACTGGCCGTACGCTTACAGCACCAGCCTGGCAGACGACTCTGCCGTCAAGGACGTGTTTGCGGTGACCGCGCTGCCGATGGGCGACAGTGGGCGCAGTGCGGCGACTCTCGGCGGCTGGCACTTGGGTGTCTCGCGTTACTCGAACCACCCCGAAGCGGCAGCCGCGTTTGTCCGGTTCTTCACCAGCTACGACAATCAGAAAGCCTACGCGCTGGCGACGACGTCCCCTCCTGCGATGACTGACCTGTATGCCGATCCTGACATCATCGCGGCCATGCCGTTTGCCTCACCTGAGGCGGTCGCGGGTGCCGAAGCCCGTCCGTCTTCGTCCACGAAGGCCAAGTACAACGAAGCTTCAACGCTGTACTTCACTGCCGTTCACTCAATTCTGACCGGCGAAGAGGATCCTGAAACAGCGCTCGAGCTGCTCGATCTCGATCTGACGCAGCTGCTTGCCCAGTAAATGTTGATAAGGTAAGGGGGTGGCTATGGCTGCCCCTTATTTTTATTACAATGAGCTAGACTGGAAGACACTCCCGGTCGGGCCGTTGCGCCGTTTGGGGCGCTGGAGTTGGAGTATGCAGAAAGTCAACACCTATCCAGACCAGGCCGCGCCGCTGACACCCAGACAGCGCCTCAGTGTAGAACTTGTCAGCGGCTTGCTGATTTTGGTTGGCGTGGCGGCGATGGCCTGGTTCGTGCTCAGTGTGGCCAACAATGCCAAGATCGACGCGGTGCGCCATTGGACGGCCACCACGCCAGATGCCAAACGCCCGTCACTGCTGCTGGCCTTCCTGGATAGTTTTGGGATCGTGGTGCCCGCGTTGGTGATCGCGTTCGGCCTGTCCTTTGTGCGGTTGGGACTCTGGCTGCGTTCCCTGAATATTAACGCCGCGCGCTGGGCGGAGATGGCCTTCCGGTGGCTGGCGATTGGCGCCGGTCTGTTGGCGGCGCTGCATTTTGCGACGAGCGGTGCCGATTTCGACGCGCTGCGGTCTTCCTTGCCGCTCGCCCTGGCAGTCCTGCCTGCGGTGGCTGCGCTCGGCTGGCTCAGCCGCAACGCGGACAGCGTGTGCACTGGTCAGGAAACGCTGGCCGCCCGGCAAACGCGGTCAGCGTGGAATTTGCTGATGCCAACCGCTGCCGTTTTGATCATTGTAGCGGCGCGTCCGTTGGAACAGACCTTCATCAACAGCCTGACCGACAAGCGCTTTGCCAGTGGAGTGGTACCGCATTATATCGGACTGGAGAATTATTCGAATCTGCTCAGCTTGCGTCTGGACACGGTGGAATGCCGGCGCGATGATGTGTCTGACGAGTGCCGCCATAGCCCGGATGGGTCGATGCTGTGGCAGACGATTGACCGCAAACTGCTGGAAAAAGGGTATCGCACTGCTTGGAACATCACCGTGCCCTTGTTCCTCAGTCCGGACAAGTCCATTTCCGTCAGCGGGATGGATCGTGACTGGCTGCGCAGTATGTGGACGACCCTCCAATTCACAGTGCTGTCGGTGTTCTTTGAACTGGTGATCGGCCTGTTTATTGCCCTGGTGGTCAACTCCGGCTTCAAGGGACGCGGCTTCATGCGCGCGGTGATGCTCATCCCATGGGCGATTCCTACCGTGATCTCGGCGCGGCTGTGGGAGTTGATTCTCAAAGACACTTCAGCGGGAATCGTCAACCGCGTGCTGATGGATGTCGGGCTGTTGGCCCGGCCCGAAGCGTGGTTGGTCCAGCCCAATCTGCAGATTCCCTCGGCGGTGATGGTCGACGTGTGGAAGACGTCGCCGTTTATGGCGCTACTGCTCTTGGCTGGTTTGCAGACCATTCCCAGCGATCTGTACGAGGCGGCGGCGGTCGACGGTGCGACGCGGCTGCGCCAGCTTCGCAACATTACGCTGCCCCTATTGCGTCCGGCGATTGCGGTCGCGCTGGTGTTTCGCACGCTCGACGCGCTGCGCGTGTTCGATCTGTTTAATGTGTTGTTTGGCCGCCAACAGTTGACGATGGCGACCTACAATTATGAAGCCCTGGTCAACAATCAAGCGGACGGGTACGCGTCGGCCATTGGCGTACTGATCTTCCTTTTCATCTTTCTGTTCGCCGTCATTTATGTGCGCTTGCTAGGGGTAGAAATGGAATGAAAAGTCGCGCTGCTGCCATGAAACCGCTCAACACGATCCTGTTTTGGGCCGTGATCGCCGCCATAGCATTTTATGCGCTGTTCCCGTTCTATTGGGCCTTCGCGACCTCGTTCAAGACCGAAGGCGAGATGTTTGCGCGCGCTTCGTACATTCCGCGCGCCCCGAAGTTGGTCAACTACGATGCTGTGTTTCACAACCAGGCGTTCATTCGCTCGTTTGGAAACTCCGCGCTGGTGTCCGGCTCAACGGCGGGCATGGCGATCGTGATCGGGTCCTTCGCGGCGTATGCGTTGGGGCGGCTGCGTTTTAGAGGGCGCACGGTCATGTTGTACGTGGTGCTGAGCATGACGATGTTTCCGCGCATTTCGATTCTATCGGGGCTGTACAAGATCGTGCGCGACCTGGATATTTACGGCAGCCAGTTCGCGTTGATCCTGACATATCCGGTCTTCACGCTGCCGTTTGCGGTGTGGGTGCTGACGAGCTTTTTCAGGGGACTGCCGCGCGAAATCGAAGAGGCGGCGCTCGTCGATGGCGCTACGACGATGCAGACTTTTCGCCTGATCCTGCTGCCCCTGACCGCGCCCGCGCTGGTGACGACCGGGTTGCTGGCCTTCATCACATCCTGGAATGAATATCTTTACGCGCTCAACTTCACACTTACGAATCCTAAAGCGCAGACGGTCCCGGTGGTGATCGCCCAGTTCAGCGGGACGGTGTCGCGCCAGGAGCCGATCGCCGAAATTATGGCGGCGGCGATGGTGGTCACGCTGCCGTTGGTGGTACTGGTACTGCTTTTCCAAAATCGCATCGTAGCCGGCTTGACGGCAGGTGCAGTGAAGGGGTAAGCGGCGCACTGTAAGTAAGGACGATCATAAGAAAATGTCGTTTGGCCTGTGGGGCTACCGAACACGTCCGGACGGTGCTTCTCCTGTGAACGATACCGTTAGCAGACTCGATTAGGCGGCCACGTGATGTAACCGGACAAACGCCGAGGAACGCGTTTGAGCGGGCGATCGCCAGAAAGCCCCACCAAAACGCGCGTGATATTCAGAACCATCGCGGTCAGCACATGCTGAAATTGAGTTTTCGCCAAGCCAAGGTAGCGTGTCTGTCGCAGGTCGAAAGCACGAATATCTTGCGAAAGAGAGCCATCACCCCCGGCGCGGGCAGCATACTGTTCCCTAAGAGCTTCTGTTTTCTCCCGTTCACTACCTTCCGGCACAGGCGGCGGATGTACTGCTCCAATGCCTGCCGCCAGCGGGCGAAATGGCGGCGGATGTATATCATTACAGACTAACGACATCAATTGTTATTGAGAATGAATTCAGCCACATGAGAAGGATGAGAGCAGGCAACACGCCGTTCTCGTCTTTTTATTTTATCAACTTGACCAATTTGTGTAGTTCAACCCACGTCGATCATGAGACAAAAACGTAATCGACCGATCTTGAACGCCACTTATCTGGGGATTCGATTTGCTTTCCGCTCTTTGATGAATCTTTGACCCTCCCATGAATCATCTTGACACACAATTGATGCCAATCCCGGTAGGATAGGTCCAAGTTCGTTTTCGACAGGATATAGACGGAATCGGCAGGTGTGTCATGAACATCGGTTTCATCATCCCAATCGTTGGTATCAGCCTGGTCCTTATCCCGGCACTACACGCCATGTACAAGACGCGAAGGGAAAGCGAATGACTCTGTTCTACCTCGTGATGGGGTGTATTGCATTTGCGCTGCTGATCTACCTGTTGGCGGCGCTGCTGAAACCGGAGTGGTTTGGATGACGACCATTGGATGGGCGCAGATCATGTTCTATTTGGTGGTGCTGCTGGCCCTGGTCAAACCGCTGGGTGGTTTTATGGCGCGTGTGTACCAGGGAGAACGGACATTTCTTGATCCGCTCCTCAGCCCCACAGAACGCGCCATTTATCAGATGGCTGGTATTCAGCCCGATCATGAAATGTCGTGGCAGACCTATGCACTGGCACTCCTGGTTTTCAACGGGTTAGGGCTGGCGGTTGTCTTCGCGCTCCAATTGGTTCAGAACCGGCTGCCGCTCAATCCGCAGCATATCGGGCCGGTATCGCCAGACCAGGCGTTCAATACCGCCGCGAGTTTTGCCAGCAACACCAACTGGCAGAGCTACAGCGGCGAAACTACGTTGACGTATCTCACCCAAATGGTGGGCTTGACGGTGCAGAACTTCGTGTCGGCGGCGGCAGGGATGGCGGTACTCGTGGCGTTGGTGCGCGGGTTGGCCCGGCGTTCCGCCCAGACCGTGGGGAATTTCTGGGTCGATCTGGTGCGCGGCACACTGTACATCCTGCTGCCCCTGTCCGTGCTGTTAACTATTGCGCTCGTATCGCAAGGGGTGGTGCAGACGCTGGGCTCCTACAAATCAGTCCCGCTGCTCGATCCAACCCTGGATAACACCGGCAAGACGATCACTGAACAGGTATTGGCATTGGGACCGGCGGCCTCACAGGTCGCCATCAAGCAGCTTGGCACCAATGGCGGCGGATTCTTCGGAGTCAACTCGGCGCACCCCTTCGAAAATCCCACGCCGCTTTCCGGCTTTATTGAAATGCTAGCGATCCTGCTGATCCCGGCAGCACTGACCTACACCTTCGGAAAAATGATCGGCGATACTCGGCAGGGCTGGATGGTGCTGGCCGTCATGCTGGCGCTGTTTGTCGGCTCATTAGCGGCGACTGTCGCAGCAGAACAGGCCGGTAATCCTGCGTTTGATGATCTCGGCGTGGACCAATCCGCCAGCCATCTTCAGCCGGGCGGGAATATGGAAGGTAAGGAAGTCCGCTTCGGCATCAACCAACTCGGCGTTATGGGCGACTGCCACGACCGCTGCCTCGAATGGCTCGGTAAACTCGATGCACGACTCCTATACGCCGATCGGCGGGCTGGTGCCGATGGCCCTGATGCAGTTGGGCGAGATTGTGTTTGGCGGGGTTGGTTCCGGCCTGTACGGGATGCTGGTCTTTGTGATTATTGCTGTGTTTGTGGCGGGGCTGATGGTCGGGCGCACGCCGGAGTATCTGGGCAAAAAAATCGAGGTGTTCGAGATCAAAATGGCGGCCCTGGTGATCCTGATTCCGCCGATGATTGTGCTACTCGGTACGGCGCTGGCGGTGGTTACGAATACTGGCACCGCGTCGATGCTAAACACCGGACCGCATGGTTTCAGCGAGGCGCTCTACGCGTTTTCGTCGGCAGGCAACAACAATGGCAGCGCGTTCGCCGGGCTGAATGCCAACACGCCGTTCTACAACATCACGCTGGGGATCGCCATGCTGGTGGCCCGTTACGCGCTGATTGTGCCTGTGCTGGCGATAGCTGGCTCGATGGCGCAGAAGAAAAAAATCCCGCCCAGCAGCGGCACACTGCCGACTCACACGCCGCTGTTTGCCGGGTGGCTGATCGCCGTGATTGTACTGGTCGGCGCGCTGGCGTTTCTGCCCGCACTGGCACTGGGACCTATCGTCGAACACCTGCTGCTGACCCAGGGAATTTCATTCTGAGAACAATATCATGACCACAGAAACGTCTCACTCCACCCATATTCGCCGCCAGTTGCTAAGCCGCGCCGTGTTGGACTCGTTGGTCAAGCTCGATCCCCGGCGGCAGGTGCGCAACCCGGTGATGTTCGTGGTCGAAGTCGGCAGTGTGCTTACCACGCTGCTGTTCATGCAGGCTTTGCTTGGCACAAGCGAAGAATCTCCCGGATTTGTGGGGGCCGTCGCGGTATGGCTGTGGTTCACGGTGCTGTTCGCTAACTTCGCGGAGGCGCTGGCCGAGGGGCGTGGCAAAGCCCAGGCGGAAGCCCTGCGCCGGACACGACATGAAACAACAGCCAAGAAGCTGCGCAGCGTGGATCGCCATGCCGCCTATGAAATCGTCGTTTCGACCCTACTGCGGCAGGGGGATGTCGTCCTGGTCGAGACGGGTGACATCATCCCGGCAGACGGGGACGTGATCGACGGTATTGCGTCGGTCGATGAGAGCGCCATCACTGGAGAAAGCGCGCCGGTGATCCGCGAGTCGGGCGGGGATCGCAGCGCGGTGACGGGCGGCACGCGCGTGCTGTCGGATTGGCTGGTCGTGCGGATCAGCTCCAACCCTGGCGAAGGTTTCCTGGACCGCATGATCAGCCTGGTCGAAGGGGCCAAACGACAAAAGACGCCTAACGAAATCGCGCTGAATATTCTGTTAGCGGGTTTCACGATCATTTTTCTGCTGGTGGTCAGCACGCTGCTACCATTTTCGATCTACAGCGTGAATGCTGCCGGGCAGGGCGATCCGGTTACTGTCACGGTGTTGGTCGCGCTGCTGGTTTGCCTGATCCCGACCACCATTGGCGGCCTGCTGAGTGCGATTGGCATCGCCGGGATGGACCGTCTGATCCGGCATAACGTGATCGCGCTGTCGGGTCGGGCCGTCGAAGCGGCTGGAGATGTGGACGTGCTGCTGCTGGACAAAACCGGCACGATCACGCTGGGCAACCGGCAGGCCGTTGAGTTCATCCCACTCAACGGCTGTTCCCCGCGCGATCTGGCCGAATTGGCGCAGCTTTCGTCGCTGGCTGACGAAACCCCGGAAGGGCGCAGTATCGTCGTACTGGCTAAGGAACAATACGGCCTGCGAGGTCGGATCGTTGGCGCGCAGCCGGAAATGCCAGAAGGGATGCATTTTGTGCCCTTTACCGCCCAGACGCGCATGAGCGGCGTGGATTTTGATGGAACCGCCATTCGCAAAGGGGCCACCGATGCCATCCTCGACTATGCCCGGACGAGTGGCAAACCAGTTCCAACCAACATGCACGTGATCGTCGAGCGCATTGCCCGCTCAGGCGGCACGCCGCTGGTCGTGGCGCGCAATGGCGACATCACCGGGGTGATCCACCTCAAGGACGTGGTCAAGGGCGGGATTCAGGAACGGTTTGCCGAACTGCGCCGCATGGGGATCAAGACGGTCATGATCACGGGCGATAACGCGCTGACCGCGGCGGCCATCGCGGCGGAGGCCGGCGTCGATGATTTCCTGGCGGAGGCCACTCCCGAAGCCAAGTTGAAGCTGATCCGGCAGTACCAGGCCGAAGGGCGGCTGGTCGCGATGACCGGCGATGGCACGAACGACGCTCCAGCGTTGGCCCAGGCCGATGTGGCAGTCGCCATGAACACCGGCACACAACCTGCGCGTGAAGCGGCGAACATGGTGGACCTGGACAGCAACCCGACCAAGCTGATCGAGATCGTGGAGATCGGCAAGCAGTTGTTGATGACACGCGGCGCGCTGACCACGTTCAGCATCTCTAACGATGTTGCCAAGTATTTCGCCATCATCCCGGCGGCGTTTGCCGCCACCTATCCAGTGCTGGATCGACTGAACTTCATGCAGCTTGCTACCCCGCAGAGCGCCATTCTTTCGGCGGTGATCTTCAACGCGCTGGTGATCATCGCGCTGGTGCCGCTGGCACTGCGCGGCGTGCCGTACCGCCCGCTGAGCGCCGCCCAACTGCTGCGCGATAACCTGCTGATCTATGGCCTGGGTGGGCTGGTGACGCCCTTTGTGGGCATCAAACTGATTGACCTGATTTTAGTGGATTGGGACTGACTTAGGAGCCGCACTATGCGCTCAAAACGAAATCGCAGACCACGCTGGACCATGCTTAATCTGATCGTGCTGGTGGCCGGGGGCGGGTTGGCGCTGGAGCACAACCTGCACCTGACGCCGACTGGCCACAAGCTTATCCTATTGCTGATCATCGCCGTGATCTACGGATTGATGGGGCTGTGGGTCAAGTCGAACGCCGCAGCCCTGGAAAGCCTGGACGCCGAGGAGTATCGGAAGCAAAGCCACAATCCGGCGGTATACGGAACACCGGAGTTTCCGACGCGCGCACAATTACATTACCGGGAGACGGTATCATTTTATCGCCGCGAATCCCTGGATAAACGGGAGAAACGGTAATGATGTGGGCTGTGTTCAAACCGGCGCTGCGCTTGCTGATGGTGTTGACCATCTTGACCGGCGTGATTTACCCCTTGATGCTCACCGGGATCGCGCAGTTCGTGTTTCCCTGCGCAGGCCAACGGGAGCCTGATCGAAGCGAACGGCCAACCGGTTGGATCGCGCTTGATCGGCCAGCCGTTTGACGATCCGACGCTATTTCTGGGGGCGACCGTCGGCCACGTCGCCGTTCGCTTACAATGCGGCGGCTTCCGCTGGATCCAATCTCGGACCCAGCAGTTCGGACATTGCGTGAAGCCGTCCGGCAGCGCGTGGCGGATTTGCGCGCCGTCGATCCGGGCAATCTGGCCCCGATCCCGGTCGATCTTGTCACTGCATCTGCCAGCGGGCTTGATCCGGACATAAGCGTCGCCGCGGCCCGTTACCAGGTGCCGCGTATCGCGCGCATCAGGGGAATACCCGAAAAAGCGCTGTTTGACTTGATCGACCAGCACACCGCCGGACGAGTTCTGGGTTTTCTGGGAGAGCCGCGTGTCAACGTGCTGACACTGAATCTGGCGTTGGATGAAGTGAACGTGGAATAATGAGATCAGCATCCACCTGACAGTATGGAATGGTAAACCCATGATCCACGACACACCACGCCCCGATCCCGATGATCTGCTCGCGCACGTCCGGGCTGAAGAAGAACGGCAGGCACGCGCCAGACTGAAGGTGTTTCTGGGGTATGCGGCAGGCGTAGGCAAGACTTACGCCATGCTGGAAGCCGCTCACCAGCGCCGTGCCGAGGGGATCGATGTGGTGGTGGGTTACGCCGAGACGCATGGCCGGGTCGAAACCGAGGCGCTGCTGCGCGATCTGGAGGTGATCCCGCGCCAGCCGCTTGATTATCGAGGCACCGTCCAGACCGAAATGGATCTGGACGCGGTGTTGGCACGCCAACCTCAGCTTGTCCTGGTGGATGAACTGGCGCATACGCAACGTGCCGGGATCGCGCCATACCAAACGTCACCAGGATGTCGAAGAGCTGTTGTCGGCGGGGATCGATGTCTATACCACGGTCAACATCCAACACCTGGAAAGCCTTAACGACGTCGTCGCGCAGATCACCGGGGTGACGGTGCGTGAGACGATCCCCGACCGCATCATGGATTTGGTGGACAGCATCGAGCTGGTCGACCTGCCACCCGAAGAACTGATCCGCCGCCTGCACGAAGGAAAAGTGTATGTGCCGGACCAGGCGGCGCGGGCAGTTCAGAAATTCTTCCGGCCCTGGCAATCTTACCGCACTGCGGGAGATGGCGCTTCGGCACACTGCCGCGCAGGTGGATGACGCTATGCGTGCCTACAAAAAGGCGCATTCGATTTTCCACACCTGGGCGGCAACGGATCGCCTGCTGGTATGCATCAGCGCCAACCCGCTCAGTGAACGGCTGGTGCGGACGGGACGCCGGTTGGCGACTCAGCTTGATGTCGAATGGTTCGTGCTTTACGTCGAAACGCCGCAGCACGCCCGATTGTCTGAATCCGAGCGGGATCGTGTCGCGCGGACCATGCGTTTGGCAGAGGAATTAGGCGCGAAGTCGGTCACTATCCCCGGCCAATCGATTGCCGACTCGATCTTGCTCTACGCGCGCTCGCATAACGTCACCAAAATCATCATCGGCAAATCACTGGGGATCCGCTGGTCAGATGTCTGGCGCGGATCGGTCGTGGACCGGATTATCCATCACAGCGACGAAATCGACGTGTATGTCATCAGCGCCACCGCTGAATCTCTTTCGCCCCTGCCGCGCTTTACGCCTGAGTCCGAGCGTCCCTGGCGGCATTATTGGTACGCTATCGGTTCGGTGGCGCTAGTGTCGGTAATCGGACAGCCAATTCGAGCGGTAGTTGACCCCACCAATCTGGTTATGCTGTATCTGCTGGTGGTAGTGGTGGCGGCGACGCGCTGGGGACGCGGCCCTTCGATTTTGACGGCTATTCTCAGCGTGCTGGCGTTCGACTTTTTCATGGTGCCACCTCACCTGACGCTGGCCGTGGCCGATGCGCAGTATATTTTGACGTTTTTGGGGTTGCTTGCTGTGGGATTGGTCATCAGTACTCTGGCGGTGCGGGAGCGCGAACAGGCGGAATCAGCCCGGCGGCGCGAAACACACACGGCAGCGTTGTACGACCTCAGCCGCGATCTGGCCACTGCTGTGAGCCAGGACCCGGTGATGCAGGCCGCCATCCGTCACATCAGCGAATTGTTCAACTGTGAAACAGCGGTGTTTCTGCCGGAAGGGGACGCGCTCGCATTTTATGCGCGCAGTCCTGCTTTCCCTTTAGTTCAGGAAAGTCACGCCGTAGCAACCTGGGTATTCCAGCGGGGGCGAGTGGCTGGACTGGGCACCAACACTCTGTCGGCAGCGGATGCACGTTACCTTCCCCTCAAGACGGCCCAGGGGGTGATCGGGGTGGTGGGCATCAAACCAAATCTGGCGAGTAACGAATTTTTGAACCCCGATCAGCAACGGCTGTTGGAAGCATTACTAAGCCAGGTAGCGTTGGCGACTGAAGCGGTTCAACTGGCTGACAAGGCGCACCAGGCGCAGCTGCTGCGCGAGACGGAAAAGCTGCAAACGGCGCTGTTGAACTCCATCTCACATAACCTGCGTACTCCGCTGGCGTCGATCACCGGCGCGTTGAGCAGCCTGCGCGACGATGACCAAATGCTCAATGCGGATGCACGCCGGGAACTGCTCAACACGGCCTGGGAAGAAGCGGAACGCTTAAATCACCTGGTAGGCAATTTGCTAAACATGACGCGGCTCGAAGCAGGGGCCATGAAACTGGCCCTCGAAACAAGTGATGTGCAGGATCTGGTAGGAGTGACCTTAAATCAGATGGCGAACCGGTTACGTAACCGGCAACTCGTGATGGATGTGCCCAATACACTGCCTCCTGTGGCGATTGATCTGGTTCTGGCAGCGCAAGCGTTGGTGAACCTGGTGGATAATGCTGTGAAGTATTCGCCCGCCGATAAGCCCATCGACATTCGCGCGTACGTTGATCAGGGGCAGGTTGTGATTGAAGTGAGTGATCGGGGCGCGGGCATTCCGCCCGCCGAGTTGGAACATGTCTTCGACAAGTTCTACCGGGTTCAGCAAATGAGTGACACGAGCGGGACAGGGCTGGGATTATCCATCAGCAAAGGGATCGTTGAGTTACACAGCGGACGCATTTGGGCCGCCAACCGGCCTGAAGGGGGCACAACGTTCGCTATCGCTTTACCTTTTGCCGAACCGGACCCCGTTGGACAGGAGGTGCAGGCATGACCCAAGCGGCTATGCGAGTGCTGGTCGTTGAAGATGATCCGGCTATTCGCCGATTGTTACGCACCTCACTCACGGCGCACGGTCATGCTGTGTTTGAGGAAGAAACCGGGCGTGGTGCGTTAGAAGCGGTCACGGTGCGCAAACCAGACGTAGTAATTCTTGATTTGGGCCTGTCGGATACGGATGGGCTGGAAGTAACCCGCGCACTGCGCGGGTGGACCCGTTTACCGATCATCATTTTATCTGTCCGTGATCGCGAAAGCGACAAGATTGCGGCTCTGGATGCAGGTGCGGACGATTACCTGACCAAACCCTTTGGCGTTGGAGAATTGATGGCGCGCTTGCGCGTGGCAGTCCGGCACGCGAACCACCAGGTCCCGGACAACGAAGTATTTACGATGGGCGACCTCACAGTTGATTTCACGCGCCGGATCGTAACCGTTCGCGGACAAGAAACGCCGCTCACCCCTACCGAATACGCGCTGCTCCGCCTGTTGATTAGCCACTTGGGCAAAGTGTTAACCCACTCTCAAATGCTGCTTGAGGTCTGGGGACCGGGTTATGAACGCCAGAAACATATGCTTCAGGTCAATATCAGCAATCTCCGTAACAAGCTTGAACGGGAGCCTGCGCGTCCTCAATACATTCTCACCGAGCCGGGCGTTGGTTACCGGCTCCGTTCCCCTGAATGAGGTTCCTTCTTGACGAGTTCTTGACACGTTTGACGTGGTTCTTGAGACCTTTTTGATCTGCCTTATAGGATAATAACGGTCTGATAAGGTGCGCACATTTGGGCTGCATGTTGGATTGCGGTCCTGACAGACGTGAATTGCAACAGGCACAAGCCCGGCCATGTCGGGCTTTTTTCTTGCAGACCAGACAAAGAGGTAAAAGGTGTCCACATTCATGGCATCCTCAGAGGTTCCCAAGTCCCGGTTCAAATTGTCGCGGTTGCTGATCGGCAAACCGCTGGAAACCACAGCGCTGCCGCACCAAGTGATCAGCAAACCGATTGGTCTGGCGGTATTTGCGTCGGACGCGCTGTCATCGACGGCTTACGCTACCGAGGAAATCCTGATCATTCTGGCGCTGGCGGGCACCGGCGCTTCAACGCTCGGCTTATCAATCCCGATAGCGATAGCGATTGCCCTCTTGCTAGTCATTGTGACGATTTCCTACCGGCAAACCATTTATGCGTACCCCAATGGCGGTGGGGCTTACATCGTGGCGCGCGATAACCTGGGTGAACTGCCCGCGCAGATCGCCGGGGCAGCGCTGCTCACCGACTATATCCTGACGGTGGCCGTGAGCATCTCGGCGGGCGTGGCGCAGATTACGTCGGGGTTCCAGGAGCTGTATCCGTACCGGGTTGAGATAGCTGTGGGCGTGATCGGGATCATGACCCTGGTCAATCTGCGCGGGGTTAAAGAGAGCGGGCGGATTTTCGCCATCCCGACCTATTTCTTCCTGGGTTCGATGTTCTTGACGCTAGGTGTCGGTTTTGTGCGTTATGCGCTGGGCGACATGCCCACCGTCGTGAACGTCGAAGTGATGCATGAAGGCGGGCAGGCGCTGACTCTGTTTTTGATTTTGCGGGCCTTTTCGAGCGGCTGCGCGGCGTTGACCGGCATCGAGGCGATTTCGAATGGGATCACCGCTTTCAAAGAGCCGCGCAGCCACAATGCCGCCGTGACGCTGATCGTGATGAGCAGCCTGCTGATCACGATGTTTCTGGGCATCACCTTCATGGCGCACCAAATTCACGCCATGCCCAGCGAAACCGAAACGGTGATTTCACAGATGGGCCGCACCATCTACGGCGACGACAGCCCGCTGTATCTGATGATGCTGATCGGCACGGCGCTGATTTTGCTCATGGCGGCGAACACCAGCTATGCGGATTTTCCGCGCCTGGCCGCGCTGCACGCCGGGGATGGTTTTCTGCCGCGCCAGCTCACCTATCGGGGCAGCCGCTTGGTTTTCTCCTGGGGGATCATGGGGCTGGCGACCTGTGCCTCGCTGCTGGTGATCGTCGCGCGCGCCAGTACCACCGCCTTGATCCCGCTGTATGCCATTGGCGTGTTCCTGAGCTTCACTATTTCGCAAACCGGGATGGTGGTCCGGCTGCGCAAGATCGGAAAGCTTCAGCCCGGTGAGGAAGTGCCCGGTCGGGAAACGGTCATGCGTTACGATCCCCACTGGCGGATGAAATCGGTTATCAGTGGTTTTGGCGCGTTCTGCACCGGTATCGTGATGATCATCTTTGCCGTGACCAAGTTCACCAGCGGGGCGTGGTTCGTGGTGCTTCTAGTGCCAACGCTGGTGTTTATCTTCTTCCGCATCCACTACCACTACCGTGATGTGGCACGCCTGCTCAGTCTGGAAGGTGTGCCCGTGGATGTCGAGAAACATCCGGTGCAGACGGTCATCCTGGTGGACGATGTTCACGCTGAGACGGCGCTGCTGGTGAACTTCGCCAAATCATTGGATCATCCCTGGCACGCGGTACATATCGCCGTGAATCCGGACAAGGTGGACGTGATCCGTAAAAAATGGCGTGACCGGATCGGTGAAGGGGAATTGGTGATCATTCCGTCTCCCTACCGCCTGTTAGCCGAACCGCTCCGCCAGTATATCGAGGAGTTGCAGGCCAGGACACCCGGCAGTTTTGTACACATCATTATGGGTCACCTGGCGATGGATACCTTCTGGGAACAGGCGCTCCACCAGAACAGCGCCGTGATGTTCAACCTGGCCCTGAGCCGGATGGAACGTGTCGTGGTGACCAGTGTCCCCTACCAGATCCATCGGAACGGCTTGGCTCACGCGCATTCCGAAGTGAGCGCATCTTCCGTCTGACAAAGCTGTGTGCAGCCTCCATACCGGAGACGTTCTCTCGAACCGGATAGCCGTTTGTGTGCTGTCCGGTTCGATACATATTGCGTGGGGAGTGAATCTGCGCTTGAATTAACTGATGACACAGGTGGGCAGGAGCCTATTTGTTAATGACAGAATCTGAGGCGCATATTCTGGTGGTGGATGATGACCGAGCCATTCGCCGTTTTTTGAGAACGTCGTTGACGGCGCACGGTTATGTGGTGATCGAGGCCGAGACCGGGCAGCAAGCCTTGCAGGACGTGGTCACGCATCACCCTGACGTGATCATCCTCGATCTGGGACTGCCGGACTTGGAGGGCGTAGAAGTGACCCGGCAGTTACGCGAATGGTCACAAATTCCCATCATCATTCTCTCTGTGAGGGAGCACGAGGAAGACAAGATCGCGGCGCTGGATGCGGGTGCAGATGACTACCTGACCAAACCGTTTGGGGTGGGCGAGTTGATGGCCCGGCTGCGCGTGGCTCTGCGTCATGCCGTTTCGCAGGTGGACGAAACCGCCGAATTCGAGTTAGGCGATCTGAAGGTCGATCTGGCGCGCCGTGTTGTCAAGGTCAGGGGGGAAGAAGTTCAGCTTACTCCGACGGAATACGCCTTCCTGCGGGTTCTCATCAAGTACGCCGGGAAAGTGCTGACCCATCACCAACTACTGCGCGAGGTGTGGGGGCCGGGTTACGAACACGAGAAACACTTATTGCGTGTGAATGTTAGCAACTTGCGTAGTAAGCTCGAAGTCGAACCGGCTCGCCCGCAGTATATCCTCACCGAGCCGGGCGTAGGCTACCGTTTGCGCTCGAATATGTAATCTGGTGCGTGCCCTTGTCAACTCCCCACCCCGTTTCGAATTAACTTACGGTCTGCAGCGAGCACCGACTAGCATTATGATTGATCAATAAGATATGGTATCCTATGATGATAGGATGATAGCATTACGCTTAGGGACAACAGAGGGAATCCAAAGTATGTTGGCAGCAGTGTATTATGGCCCAGATGATCTTCGGGTGGAGGAACGTCCTATTCCCAGCATTGAGCAGGACGAAGCCTTGCTCAAAGTGGTGAGCAGCGGTATCTGCGGCACCGATTTACGGATTTTACACGGCGACCACCGGAAATTCCCGATGGGCACGGTGCGCGTGCCCGGTCATGAAGTCGTTGGTGATATTGTCGAAGTGGGGGCCAATGTATCGGGGCTTGAACGTGGGCAGCGCGTGGTGGTTGCGCCTAATTTTGGTTGCGGTCGCTGTCTTCAGTGTGTCACCGGCAACAACAACCGCTGCGCGAACTACGGCGCTATCGGCATCACCCTTGACGGCTCTTTTGCCGATTATATGCGCATTCCGGCCGCATTGATCAGACAAGGGTGTCTGATCCCGATTGGACACGAGGTTACCCCGGCGGCAGCGGCGCTTATTGAACCGTTCGCGTGTGTGCTGCGCGGTCAGGACGCACTCAAGATCGGACCGGATGATGTCGTCTTGGTCGCTGGGGCTGGCCCAATTGGGACGATGCATGTGATGTTGGCGCGACTCAAAGGCGCGAAGCGTGTGATCGTCAGCGAGTTGGTCGAGGCCCGGCTTCAGCAAGTTTTGATGGCGGGCGCAGATCGTGGTGTCAACATAGGCGAAGAGAATCTGGCGGACGTGATCCTGCAAGAAACTAACGGGCAGGGTGTGGATGCGATTATTGTTGCCACACCGGCCCATAAGGCCCAGGAAGAAGCGCTTTCTCTGGCACGAATTGGCGGCCGGATCAACTTTTTCGGCGGGTTGCCCAAAGATCGACCGACAATCACATTTGATTCGAATCTGGTCCATTACAAAGAACTGGTGATCACCGGCACGACAGCGTGTAGCACTAGTGATTGCTGGCGCGCGGCGGACATCGTCAACGCGGGACGCCTCAATCTGGCGGCGTTGATCAGCGGACATTATCCATTACCGGAGATTCGCGCAGCTTTTGAGGCGGCCGAAAACCGGCAGAGCCTAAAAATCGTTGTGGAACCCCAGTTTTAGCGTGGTCGTGCATTTTAGGAAAAAGCAGCCAGTCGCTTCAGATTTTGATCGGTGGCGTAAGCTATGCGTCTTTTCTAATAGAGAACTTTCTTGAAATGTACCCAAGAGGCGTTATCTGGTTGACATGGGTACCGATCACTCCTATAATACAATTGAAGATTTGTAATTACAGCATTACAGGATTACTGGATCGTCTGGCATAGGCCGTTGGCTCGATGGCTTCTCATACCATTTTTTGCCACGGGCAGGCTTTTACCCCCTGCGACTTTTAAGAAATTCTTTCCTGATTCTTGATCTGTTTGTATGGCATGGAGTGGAAATATGTCACAACCGTTACGCGTGTGTCTGGTGGGTGCAGGACGTGTGGCTAAAGTTCATGGCAATTCGCTGGTTCATCACGTGCCTTCCGCGCGCGCCGTTGCCATTGTAGACCCTAGCGAAGAAACCTTGCACACAACCGGGGACCAACTCGGCATTGAGGCGCGGTATGTCTCGCTGCTGGAAGCATTGGACAAGACCCCGTTTGACGCGGTCGTGATTACAACCCCGACCTTTACCCATGCTGACCTGGCGATCACGGCGGCTCAAGCAGGGAAACACATCCTGCTGGAAAAACCGATGGCGCTCTCCCTGGCCGAATGCGACGCCATCCTATCTGCTGTCGAAGCGAACGGGGTCGTGCTGCAACTGGGCTTCATGCGCCGCTTCGACCCGGAATTTGTGGCGGCGGCTGAACGAATTGACGGCGGCGAGATAGGGCGTCCCATGCTGGTTAAGTCGCTAACGCATGGACCAGGACTGCCGCCAGCCTGGGCGCGTGACCTCAAAACCTCCAATGGCAATCTAGCCGAAGTCAATAGCCACGATTGGGACTGTGTGCGCTGGCTGATGGGGTCTGATCCTGAGCGCGTTTACGTCGAAGTCGCGAACTTCAAGGGCGCGGCGCGCGGGGTGGATACTGAGCATTTTTACGATACCGCGCTGGTCAATATTCGCTTTGAGAGCGGCGGATTAGGGACGATCTCCAGCGTTTGCCCGTGCGATTATGGTTATGATGCGCGGGTCGAGATCATCGGCGAGAACGGCATCATGCAGATCGGTGAACTCAAAGGACAGGCCGTGGTCGTGTGTACCAACCGCGATCAGGGCCTGATCACGCCGATCTATCGCACCTGGCCGCAGCGGTTTGCCTGGGCGTACATCCACGAGATGGAACATTTTGTTGACTGTATCCTGCACGGCACCACGCCCAAGGCCGGTGGTGTTGATGGCCGGATGGCGGTAGCGGGTGTACTGGCGGGCACTAAGTCGCTGCTTGAGGAACGCCCAGTCTATTTGCGTGAAGTGTTTGCTTAAGGCACGGCCTGGAGTGGCAAGATACCATCATGAACGGGAATCCACCAACGCCCGAAAAGCCGGTGACCGTTACTGGTTGCATCAACCCCAGTGCCGTGGGTGTTACGGACGCGTGTAATCACCTCTGGATTACACCGGTAGATGGGGTGACCGAGACCGTGCCGGTAATGGATGACGAAACCGTCATGATAGTAGAACCTCGATTATGTTGCACAGCGGGCGGGGGCACGATCATCGACTGCCAACCGTCCCGTCAGGTTCGTGCCGGATATATCAAGATCGCGTGCAAGGTAACACTGGAAAAGTCACTCCGGCATTTGCTCGAAGCGGCTGTGATGGCGAGTTCGAGCAACGGGTGTGGCCGAAAAAGAACGACGGGGGCCGGGTCTGGTGGGGCCCGTCGCACAGACTATGCCGCGCTTGCGCGCGATGGGATGCGATGAGAACGCAGTTCATAAGCTGACTGGTGAAAACATTGCCTGCCGGTCGGCTTATTTGTGTTAAAAGGAGTTTTGAACTGATGAAGAGCGTACCGTTCACGTTTGATATTTCTATCGCCGATGCCATCTTGAGCCATTATGACAATCATATTGTGCGGCGGCTTTCGTCCATGCAGGGACAGTTTTTCGATGCGGCCGCGTATGACGCGCTGTTGGCAGCGGAAGACAAGCTTTTGTATGAAGTGTATGAGATCAACCGCCCCCAAATTGCCGGTGAACTGCTGCACGGCTTATCCATCGTGCATCCCGGCAAAGTAGGCGACGAATTCAACATGACCAAAGGCCACTTTCACACCGTTTTGGACACTGCTGAGGTGTACTACTGCTTAAAAGGTGAGGGAGTGATGGTGATGGAGACGCCCGAAGGCGAGTGGGCGGTCGAACCGCTGCGCCCCAATGGGGTGCTGTATGTGCCACCGCGCTGGGCGCATCGCTCGGTCAATACCAGCCTGTCGGAGGATTTGGTCACGTTCTTCGTTTATCCCGGTAATGCCGGGCACGACTACGGAACAATTGAAACGCAAGGCTTTCGAAAGCTGGTCGTCGAGCGTGACGGCTGTCCCTCCGCGATCGATAATCCACGCTGGTTATCACCGGAGCAGCGGAGATGACCGAACTAAGACAATGCCGGGTGTTTGTAACGCCGCGTTCGTATGGCAGTGACGATCCTACCCTGAAAACGGAACTGGAGCAGGCGGTCGGTGAGGTAATCTATAATGATACAGGGCGCGCGCTCCGTGCAGACGAACTGGTGGCTTTGATCCCTAATGTTGACGGAATCATCGCCGGGTTGGATGACATCGATCGGACCGTGATCGAGGCGGCGAACAGGCTTAAGGTTATCGCCCGTTATGGCGTCGGGGTCGATCAGGTGGACCTGGAAGCAGCCAGGGCGCGCGGGATTGTGGTTACCAATACGCCGGGAGCCAATGCGGTTTCGGTCGCTGAATTGACGATTGGTCTGCTGCTATCGCTGGCGCGTACCATTCCTAACGCGGTTGCCACGACGCGCGCGGGAGAATGGCCCCGGATGCGCGGCACGACGCTCGAGGGGAAAACCATCGGGTTGTTTGGCCTGGGTGCTATTGGCCGGTTGGTGGCTCAGCGCTTGACCGGTTTCACGTGCCGGGTGATCGCGTTCGATCCGTTTGTCAACCCAAGCGACGCCCAACGATGGGGTGCTGAACTGCTTTCGCCGGATGCAGTGATCCGGGAGTCCGATTTTCTCTCGCTGCACGTGCCGGTGCTGCCGGAAACGCGCGGCATGGTCAATGCGGAATTTCTCGCGCAGATGAAAAAAGGCGCTTACCTCATCAACACGGCACGTGGCGAACTGGTCGATGAAAATGCTTTGTGGGAAGCGCTGCAGCAAAATTACTTGAGCGGGGCTGCGTTGGATGCGATGCAGCAGGAACCGCCAAATGTGGATCACCCGTTGTTTTCCTTGCCGCAGGTCCTGGTGACTCCGCATATTGGCGCGCACGCCGACGGCGCAACGAACGCGATGGGCCGCATGGCGCTGTACGACTGTCTGGCGGTGCTTCGCGATGAGGAACCAGCGCACCGCGTCGTCTAAGATGTACAGTCGCAAGGTGAGATGGGCTGGATCGGAATCGAATTGTTGAGGTTGTTATTGTCATTTTCGGTAAATGAATTCGTAGGGTGGCAATGTCTTGAGTTGTTTCGCTAAGTTATAAGCTGCGTGGAATGAGGTCGGGTGATCGCGTAGCTGTTCATGGGTCTCATAGAAGTGACGATGCACGGTAGCATCTTTCAAGTCCGGTTCATGTTCTCAGCAGGAGGGCGCGTATTTTTTGGTCAGCCCGCATTGTGAATTTGCGTTGGCTCAGGCGATGGTCGGCGCGCTGATGCCCACCGGGGGCGTGAGCGCCGATAACCTGACTGACTGGTTCGCGGGGGGCCCTTGCCGTGGGCAGTGAGTTGTGTCCCACCTCGTGGGCCAATGAAGGGCGTTTTGCCGATATTACGCAGTGCG
This sequence comes from uncultured Chloroflexia bacterium, assembly GCA_963826505.1. Taxonomy (GTDB): domain Bacteria; phylum Chloroflexota; class Anaerolineae; order Aggregatilineales; family Aggregatilineaceae; genus CAWGXG01. The sequence goes on along the minus strand of CAWGXG010000005.1, from coordinate 164,445 downwards.
CCCAAGATTTTGTGGCGGCTGTGAACCAGCCCCGCTAGCACGACCTACGCCATACCAACGACAGGAGCGCTCGATGCCAGATTATCCGATCAACACCAGGACCATTCCGACGTTTTACTTTGTGGGCGTGACCACCAGCAAATCTTCCATCATGAACGTGTTTCCGCGCTGGATGGACGCGCTCGGACGATCCGAAGTGGTCATGGAAGGAATTGATCACCAGATTTACGATGATCCTGAAGCGTATCGCAGGACCGTTGCGCAAATAAAATATGATCCGCTGTCGTTAGGCGCGCTGGTGACGACGCACAAAATCGACCTGCTGGACGCAGCGCGCGATATGTTCGATGAACTGCACTCGTCGGCGCGGCTCACGGGTGAAGTGTCGAGCATTTCCAAGCGGGACGGCAAGCTGTGGGGCCACGCGAAAGATCCGCTGACCAGCGGACTCAGCCTGGACGCCATCACGGGCGAGGGTTACTTCGGGCGAACGGGCGGGTATGTGCTGTGTTTTGGCGCAGGCGGATCAGGCAAGGCGATGTCTTTGCACCTGATCAACAAAAAAAATCCAGCAGATCGCCCCAAGCGCATGATCATTACCAACCGTTCGTCAGGCCGGCTAAACAACCTGCGGGCGATGGTCGAGAGCCTGGAAACAGACATCGAGTTTGAGTACATCCAAAACGCTGATCCCGCCCGCAACGATGAGATTATGGAAAGTTTGCCAGAAGGCAGCATCGTGATCAATGCGACCGGCATGGGCAAAGATACGCCCGGTTCGCCGGTGACCGACGCCGGATTGTTTCCCCGAAACGGTATCGCGTGGGAGATCAACTACCGTGGTGAGTTGGATTTCTGGCATCAGGCGATGGCGCAGAGCGAAAGCCGCCAGTTGAACGTCGAAGACGGTTGGCTGTATTTTCTGCACGGGTGGACGCAGGTTGTCGCTGAAGTTCTGCACATCGATCTTGACAAGCAGACCTTCAACCAACTGGCCGACCTGGCAGCCGAACTGCGTCCGCCGCTGGTGTTGAAGCTGCGCGGGGAGTAGAACTATGGCTGCTCGTTATCTGATCGGTGTCGATCTGGGCACCAGCAGCACCAAAGCCGCATTGTACCAACAAGACGGGACGTTAGTTGTTCAGTTTACGGAAGATGTCCCGTTGTACTATCCGAAACCCGGCGTTGTCGAGCAGGAAAACGACGATTTCTACCGAACCGCAGCCAGGACGATCAAGAAGTGTATCCAGGCCAGCGGGGTCGATCCACGCGCGGTGGCCGCGATCGCCTTTGACAGCCAGATGGCGGGCGTCGGATCGGTAGACGAAGATTTTAACCCGGCGACGCGATTTGACTCGTGGCTGGATATGCGCTGCCAACCATATATCGAATTCATGGACCGCGACTATGGCGATCTCATCACGCAGTTGACCGGTTGTCCGCCGACGTGCGATCACGGGCCAAAAATTCTGTGGTGGAAGGACGAAGAACCTGCCGCTTATGACCGGGTCGCCAATTTTGTGATGCCTGCCGGATACGTGGCGGGCAAGATGGCCGGCCTCCGTGGTGAAGATGCCTTCATTGATTACACGTTTATTCACTTTTCCGGCCTTAGCGACGCGCAGCAAGGCCAATGGTCGGCTACGTTGTGCGGAGCGCTGGGCGTGGATATGGACAAGCTGCCGCGCATTGTCGAACCCTGGCACGTGGTGGGTGAGGTGACCGGCAGCGCCGCCAAAGATTTTGGGTTAGCGCCGGGCACGATCATTGCGGCGGGCTGTGGCGATACGGCGGCGGGTGCGTTGGGCGGCGGCATCGTGCGGCCCGGTATGTTTTTTGATGTAGCGGGGACGGCGTCGGTGTTGGCCGGATGTACCAGCGCGTTTGTGGCGGATACTCAAAACCGGGCGCTGCTGACGATGCGCTCGGTGATCCCTGGTCTGTGGCACCCCCTGGCTTACATCGCGGGGGGCGGGCTGGCGCTGCGCTGGTTCCGTGACCAATTTTATAACGTGCATCGTGGCGAACTTCAGCGGGACGACGGCGAACTCTATGATCTGATGATCGCGCTGGCGGCGACGGCTCCGCCCGGCGCGGAGGGGCTATTCTTCTCGTCACATCTCGGCGGGCGAATTTGTCCCGCTGCCCCCGATATGCGTGGCGCATGGCTTGGTTTTTCGTGGGGACATACGCAAGCGCACTTTGCGCGCGCCATCCTGGAAGGGATCGCATTTGAGTACGCGTACTACTTACGGATTCTGCGCAGCCTGCTAGACGGATTCGATCTCCTGGAAGCCCGTGTCGTGGGCGGCGGGGCGGCCAGCGCTGTATGGAACCAGATCAAGGCGGACGTGCTCGGTGTACCATACCAGCGGTTGAAGGGCAGCGAGTTCAGCACGTGGGGGAGCGCCATGATCGCGGGCAAAGCGGCCGGTATTTTTGATGATCTGGCGGAGGTGGCTGATAGCCACGCGACCCCCGACGGTGTACGGCTGGAGCCTGATGCCGCTATGCACACCCTTTACGAACCGCTGATTTTCCAATATATTCGTTGGCAAGCGGTGCTGTGCGACACGTTCAAGGAAATCAGCCATTTTGTGGGTTAAGCGGGCTATAATAAAGTTGGCGGTTTTCAGAGCACAGGCCCGGAGCACTGTTATTTGTGCCCGCTGCGCTGATGCAAAGGGATGACGATGTCAAACGTTAAGACCGTTAATCACAGCAGTGCGATACCATTCTATGTGCAGCTCCAAGAGATACTGGAAGCGCTGATCAAAGATGGAAAGTGGCAGATTGGCGAGCGCTTGCCTTCAGAGCAAGAGTTATGCGATATGTATGACGTCAGCCGGACGGTGGTCCGTCAGACGCTTCAAGAAATGGAGCGCAACGGGTTGATCGTCAAATATAAGGGCAAAGGATCGTTCGTCGCCAAACCCAAGATTTATGAGAGTTTGGTGCAAAAACTGACGGGTTTTTATCAGGATATGGTGGAGCGCGGGTTCACACCGGTCACGAAGGTGCTGCACCAGGGCGTTGAACCGGCCAGCGCCAAGGTGGCGCTCCGACTGAAACTTGAACCTGGCACATTAGTGCATAATATCGAACGCCTGCGCTATGTGAACGATGAACCGATTGTGTTAGTGCGCACTTTTGTACCGGTGGCCTTATGCGAGGGGTTAGCCGAGATCGATCTGAGCAACCGATCACTCTACGCGGTGCTGGAAGACACCTGCGGCGTGATGCTCACGCATGGTCGCCGGACCGTCGAGGCGGTGATGGCTGACAAACGCGAAGCGGGTCTCTTGGAAACGCAAGAGGGCGCGCCGCTGTTGTATTTGGAGAGTGTCGGCTACGTGCAGGACGGGACGCCGGTCGAATACTTTCACGCGTTGCATCGCGGCGACCGGTCCCGCTTTGAGGTCGATCTGGTGCGAGTCCGCGAATCCGACGATGCAAAAATCGTGGTGACACAGATGAACTGGACTTACCAGCCATAGACTGCCCTGCCCGGTGGGCTTTTTGCCGTTCTTCCAGGTATCCGCGCGCCACTGCTCAATGGCCGCTTCATTGCGTTGGCTGGCGCGTTCAATAGGGTTTTGGCGGCTCCACTTCACCTGTTTGAGCAATCGCCCGACATGGCGCGGATGGGACGCCACGCCGAACACCTGCTTGGTAAGCGCCGCCACACGCGGTTTGGTCCAGACATCCCCCCGAAACCCAAAGTGTTCCGCCCCTTGGACTAACAGAGTGGGCAAGGTCGCTAACTGCTCCTCGCTCAAGCGGGATATTGGCCCTTCCGTTTCCGACGGCGCAAGGTTGCCACGCCCTCCGTTTTCGCACGCTTGATCCACCGGCTGACCGCTCCCGCGCTGACCCCAACGCTTCGGCGACGTCTTTTTGTTGCCAGCCTTTTTCTTGGAGTTCCCCGGCACGTAAGCGACGTGCCTTACGTCAATCTTCCGGCTGTTTTTTCGCTGTTTTGTCCATATGGCAAAGTCTATCGCTCTTTGCCTCGTCTCAAAAGGCTATGTCGGCATCAGCAAAAGTTGAAGTGCATGGTGCTTCATATCATGATGATCGGGCAAGGCGTTTTTGTGGGGCGTAGGGGAGCAACGGCCCCTCCCAACAAATGAGGCGGGAGTCGAATCCGCCAACAACAGGTTTGGCGTGGTAACTCGGATTTGTTTGGCGGTCCCTGGTTGACAAACGGTCAAAATCTATGATAATATCATCATATAATTACAGGTTTGACTAAAGTGCCAGCTCGGGATTTTTAGGGGAACCGTTGAAAAGCGCTATCCCTCTCCCGCAAAAATCTCGTGTGGCACAACAGGGTGAAGTTAAACCTCGTATTGTTAACAGGCTCAGTCTCCAAGTGAATTCAGATCACCCAAATCTAGCCCGGATCGTGTTGTTCTAGATCGGCACTGGCTGGCTTTCCTCACCTGTACATGAACATGAGTCATGTGCCAGATGCGATAGAGATGCACACATAACCTCAGTTTGATATTGTTGGCGAACTCAAAGCAAGGGCTTCTACAATAGGGACGTGAATGGAAATCGAGCGAAAAACCAAACCCATGTCCCTCAAACCGCGTACGATTCCGCCTGTTCCAGAAGAGACTGTTGGCATCACCTGTGCAGCGTTTCCCAAGGGCAATGTCTATGTGCAGGTGCGGGATGAGTTGGGCAGCATCTATCCGGATGATGAGTTTGCTTCATTATATCCACCGGATGGTCAACCTGCGTCGAGTCCCTGGCGGTTGGCCTTGGTGACGATGATGCAATTTGCCGAGAACTTGACCGACCGTCAGGCCGCCGATGCGGTACGCGCCCGGCCGGATTGGAAATATGTACACAGTTTGGAAGTGACCAATGCCGGTTTCCATTATAGTGTTGACAGGAATTTTGCGAAGGAAAAAACATGATGAAACAAGCCGTGATGATTGCACCGGGTCAGATTAAGTTTCAGGACGTGCAAATGCCCACGCCCGATGATAACGAAGTGATCATGCAAACCAGACGTATCGGCGTTTGCGGGTCAGACATCCATGTCTATCACGGACTGCACCCGTACACGAGCTATCCGGTAGTGCAGGGGCATGAGGTTGGCGGCGTGGTCGCCGGCATAGGAAAGAAGGTGACCGGCGTTAAGGTGGGCGACAAAATCACCTTTATGCCGCAGGTGACGTGCGGTGAATGTTACCCGTGTAAACATGGCATGTATCACATTTGCGAGTTGCTCAAGGTGATGGGGTTTCAGACCGGCGGCGCAGCGCAGGAATATTTCGTACTGCCGGCCGAAAACGTCCTCGTGCTGCCCGATACGCTGTCACTCGATCAGGCTGCCATGATTGAGCCCGTGTCGGTCGCGGTTCATGCCCTTAGCAGGGGCGGCGGAGCTGAAAATCGGCGGGTGGTTGTGCTCGGCGCGGGGACCATCGGCAATTTGACTGCCCAGGTAGCCAAAGCGTCCGGCGCGACAGCGGTCATGATTACCGACATCAGCCCCTACAAGCTGGAAAAAGCCCGCGCGTGTGGCCTCGATCTGACCGTCAATACCGCTGAAACGAACCTCGGTGACGCCATCAGGCAGCACTTCGGATCGGATGGGGCGGACCTGATTTTGGAGTGCGTCGGGGTGGAACCCACCATTACCGACGCGGTTCAGTATGCGCGCAAGGGGTCAACGATTGTCGTGGTCGGCGTTTTCGGCAAGAAGCCGCAGATTGATTTGGGGCTGGTTCAGGATCGAGAACTGACGCTCACCGGGACGCTGATGTATCAGAAAGCGGACTATGAACGGGCGATTGAACTGGTGGCCGCGAAACGAATAGCCCTGGATCAAATGATCACGCACCGCTTCTCTTTCGATCACTATTTGGACGCGTACCGCGCGATAGAAGAGTCAAACGGCAACTATCTGAAAGTTATGATTGACCTGAACTGAATTCAGGAAAGCCCCCGCTTCCCGGCGGGGGCTACTCATTATTTTTGCGCACATTTGTGGAGGTTACATGATGAACAATGCTTACGCCGCGGGGTTATGGGTTTTCGCCCAGTCCGCCGAAAAGTTTGGTGGTTATACCGCATCGGCACCCGTGCTGGCCCAGATCAAACAGGCCGCTACCGTACCGGGCCTCAAGGGGCTAGAGTTGATCTCCCCCTTACATGTCACCGCTCAAAACGCTCACGAAGTCAAAGGTTGGCTGGAAGATGCTGGCCTGCAACCCGTGTCGGTGAATCCTTATGTCTGGACCGAATCGGATTGGAAACGCGGCGCGTTCACTTCACCGGACCCGGCCGTTCGCCAGCTCGCCATAGACCGGGGCAAAGAAGCGATTGAAATCGGTCATATCCTGGGCACGCGCCAGATGTGTCTGTGGCCCGGCGAGGACGGTTGGGATTATTACTTCCAGACCAACTACCGCGAACTGTGGGACCGCGAGGTCGATGGGGTACGCCAACTGGCAGAGTTCGATCCCGAAACGCGGATCGGCGTGGAATATAAGATGCACGAGCCGCGTACGCACATGTTAGTGAGCACGGCGGCCAAAGCGGCGCTGCTGGGATGTGAGCTTGGGGTACCCAATGTGGGCGCGTACCTCGATTTCGGCCATGCGCTAATGGCAAAAGAGAATCCGTCTGAATCGGTGACGATGCTCACCCGTCTTAACCGGCTGGTCGGCGTTCACGTCAACGATAATTATGGCGCGGGCGATGATGATATCGTGGTCGGCTCAGTGCACCTGTGGGAAATGGTTGAGTTTTTGCTGACGCTCGATGAAAGCGGTTATACCGGCTGGCTGACGCTCGATCTGGTGCCGACGCGTGAAAATGTCGTCGATGCTTGCGCGCACAGCATCCGCGTTCTGGAGATTTACCAACATCTGATTGCCGGGTTGGATCGTGAAGCGCTGCGCCAGGCACAGCACGAGATGAACGCCCTTGAGGCCCAGCGCATGATCCATGATCTGCTGGTCCGAGCCTGAGCCGGAACGCAGCAGACGCTATATGATGGAAGGAACATCCTCATGTTTGCGATTGCGGTAATGGAACCCGGTAAACTCCAGGTGGTGAACGTTCCCGTCCCCGTGCCCGGATCCTATGAAGCGCGGATCAGAAACGAAGTGGCTTGTTTATGTAATGCCACTGACCGGAAGCTGATCGAGGGCCATTTCCCTGGCGTTGAGAATTATCCTTTGCTGCTGGGGCATGAGACGGTCGGGATCGTGGAGGCAGTCGGCGACAAAGTGCGTAACTTTAAGGTTGGTGATCGGGTTGTCGGCGGGCTGCTGCTCAACACGACGGATCCGACCTATGCCAGCGGGTGGGGCGGGTTCTCACAGTATGTGATAGCCGGTGATCATCATGCCATGCTCGAAGATGGTGTCGCGGCTCCTGATCACGGCTGGGCGGAGGTTTTCGAGATCATGCGGGTTGTGCCCCCAACCATCCCCATCGAAGCGGCGGTGATGCTGTGCACGTGGCGCGAGGTCTACGCGGCATTTGGCGATTTTAACCTGCAACCGGGCGATGACATTGTCATTTTTGGCGCTGGCCCGGTTGGGTTGAGTTTCGTGAAATTCGCCCGGTTGATGGGGCTGAACGAGATTTACTGCGTTGATCCGCTGCCGTCCAAGCGCCGGAAAGCGCTGGCGATGGGCGCGACGGGCGTTTTTGCACCGGATGATGCCGGACTGCTTCACCTGGTTGAGCAGCGTCAAAAACCGCTCGACGCGGTGATTGATGCCGTTGGCCGGGCGGGCATTATCAACGCAGCGCTGCCCATGATCAAACTGGGCGGATCGGTGTGTGTGTACGGTGTCATTGATACCCCAACGGTGCTGTTGGAGAAACATCGCGGCCCCTATAATTTCAATCTCCTCGTTCACCAATGGCCGACACGTTTCCGAGAGTTGGCGGCGCAAGAGCCACTAATCAAGTGGATCGAAAACGGTCAGATCAGTTACCAGGAATTTATATCAGCGGAATTCCCGATTCAGGATATTGCCAGCGCGTTTGAAGTGTCAAAAGCTGGGGAAACTATCAAAATTCTGTTCCGGTTCTAGAGCCCCGTGCTACCTTGATTGACAGTCACAAGGTATGGCTGTATGATTTATCTGTACTTACAACATAACAGGATGACATCCTGTCAAGTTGGATGTTAAGAATTTCTGGCCGAAAAAGAGAAGGGGCAGTTTATGGCATGATATGAACAACCGCTTCACGCAGTTCGAGGAAAATATTCGTTACCAAGCGGTTTCATGAGTTGATTAGGAGACTAAAAATGAAGAAGATGTCACGGCGTAATTTCTTGCGCACGTCCAGTGGTGCCGTAGCCGCCGCAATGTTTGCGCAAACAGGACTAACCAAACTCCTGGCTCAAGAGATGGATCTCCCCACATTGGTCACGTCCATCCGTTCGTTGACCAATCCGTATCACGCCACCTGGAACCGGGGCGCACGCTTCTTTGCGGCGTCCGTGGGCGCGGAGCATGTGACGCTCCTCACCGAAGGCAACAGCGAGAAGGGTATCGCTGATATCAATTCCATGCTGGCCAAGACCGCCGGGAGAATGGTGTTGGATGTTGATCCCAACGACTCACCAGATGCTCGGCCCATCGTCGAAGCTTCCGCGGAAGCCGGAGCCTACGTCATCACCCAATGGAACAAGCCCGACGATCTGCACCCCTGGGATTTCAACCCGAATTATGTCTGCCACATCTCGTTTAACGGTAATCAGTCCGGTAAAGACACCGCCGAAGCGCTCTTCAAATCCTTTGGCGGCAAGGGCGGTATCGTAGCGTTGGGTGGCATTCCGGCCAACATCCCGGCCATTGAACGCCGTGCCGGTCTCGACGTGGCCCTGGCAGCCAATCCGGATGTCGAACTGTTGGATTGGCAGATCGCTGATTGGTCGGAGACGGTCGCCTTCGATAAGGTGGCGGCTTGGTTGACCCGTTTCGGCGACGATATCAAGGGCGTCTGGGCAGCCAACGACAATATGGCCATTGGTGCGCTGGAAGCGCTGCGCGCTGAAGGTTTGGCCGGTAAAGTCCTCGTGACCGGCATTGATGGCATTGACCTGGCGGTGGAAGGTGTGTTGGCGGGTGAGTTCGCTGCCACGGTTTCACACGATCCCTTCTGGCAGGGCGGCATGTCGCTGTCGATTGGTCTGAAAGCGGCCGTGGGTGAAATTGACCCGGCGACGGAACCCGAAGAACACCGCGAATTTTACGGAACCGGCATCCTGGTCTCTACGGAAAACGTCCAAGAATACTACAACAACAACGTCCTGGATGTTCCGACCATTGATTGGGATGACATCTGGGGTCGTGTCACCGGCCAGATCCAGTACCTGGACCAATAAGCTGCTGAATCAGCCGTTAAGCGCGTGCTTAACCTCAAGCATCTGGCGGAATTTCCCCCGCCAGATGTTTCATCCTCATTTAACAAATAAGGTTTCTGCAACATGACCTCAGAATCTTCATCTTCCCAGAACAGTACCCAGGCGGCGATATCCATGACAAAAACGCCTGTAGATCGATACCGGAAGTTGCTCAGAGAGTTGGGACCTGTTTTGGTGCTGATCCTGCTCTGCTTGTTCATCGGTATTGACAATCCTAATTTTTTCGAGACGCGGAACTTTATCCGTATCGGCACCTCGGCCACGCTGATCCTCCTATTGGCGATTGGCGAAACGTTCGTCATTATGCTGGGCAGCATCGATCTTTCGGTCGAAGGCGTAGCCGCATTAAGCGCTGTTATGGTCAGCATGACGGTACGCAATGGCCGTAACGACAACGACTATGGCTGGCTAGCTTTGGCCGTGGCGCTGGCGGTAGGCGGCACGATGGGTTTCTTGAACGGCTTCATTCATGTGCGGATGCGCATCCCTTCTTTTATGAGCACCCTGGGCATGAACTTCGTCGGCATCGGCGCGGCGACCGTCTTGTTGAGCGGTGAACCGGTGCGCGTGCGGGATATGAATATTCGCGGGTTAGCGCTGAACCGGTTTTTGGACGTCCCTTATATGGTCTGGGTGGCGCTGGCGACGTTGATTTTAGCCTATATTATTCAACGTTATACTCGGTTGGGCCGCTATGTCTATGGCATCGGCAGCGGCGAAGACCTTATGGCGCTGTCCGGTATTCCGGTCAACCGCTATAAAATTATGGTCTTCACCCTGGCGGGTATGTTCTACGGCTTCGCGGGGTTAGTGGCGGCGGCCCAATTGGGCATGGGTAACGCGCTCATCATTCAAGGGAAATTGTTCACGGCTATTACGGCGGTTGTGGTGGGCGGCACCGCGCTTTCGGGCGGGGTGGGCGGCGTCTTAAACACGTCGATCGGCGTGTTAGTGGTGGCCGTGCTCAGTAACGGCATGGTGCTGATGGGCATCTCCCCATATACCCAACAGGCAGTTCAGGGTATTTTAATCGTGATCGCCGTTGCCTTGTCGCTGGACCGGGCGCGATTGAAGATCGTCAAGTAATCGCAGCGAGGGCAACAGGAAAAGACAATGGACACTAGTGCACACAGTAAACAAGACCCGATCATGATCATCAAGGATATCGACAAATCTTTTCCGGGTGTTCATGCGCTGAAGCGCGTGAGTCTTGAAATTCGCCCCAATGAGGTCGTTGGACTGGTCGGTGAGAATGGCGCGGGCAAGTCAACTTTGATGCGTATTCTGGCGGGGGTTTATTCACCAGATGAGGGCGAGCTGATCTTGGATGGCAATCCGGTTCACATCCATAACCCGCGCGAAGCTTCGGAACACGGGATCGGTATGGTATTTCAGGAGCAGTCGCTTCTCCCCAATATATCAGTAGGCGAAAATATCTACCTGGGTTTTGAAGATGCGTTTATGCGCTTTGGCCTGATTAACTGGCGCGCGTTAAATGCCGCTGCCAGGCGTCAATTGGAAAAGGTTGAACTCTCGATTGACCCGGCGCGGCGCACTGATGAATTGAGTTTTGCTGAACGTCAGATGGTCGAGTTGGCGAAGGTATTAACCTTAGAAGAGCGAGTTCGCCGCCATTTGATTGTCTTATTGGATGAGCCAACGTCAGTTTTGGAGCAAGCGGAAATCGATATTCTTTTCGCGCGCATTCGCAACCTGCGCCAGCGCGCGTCATTTGTGTTTGTGTCTCACCGCCTGGATGAAGTGCTGGAAATCAGCGATCGCGTGTACGTGATGAAAGACGGTCAGGTCGTGACCGAGATCGCCGCCAAAGGGGCCAGCATCCCCGACTTACACCGGCACATGGTCGGGCGCACCCTGCAAGCGGAATACTATCGGGAAGCGCAGCAGCAGCCTTATTGCGATGAGGTGGCGTTGTCGGTCGAGAATCTTGCCCTGCAGGGCAGTTACCACGATGTGAGCTTTCAATTGCACAAAGGCGAAATTTTGGGTATCGCCGGGGTGATTGGCTCAGGCCGTGAGCAATTGGCCCGCACATTGTTTGGTTTTGTGTCACCCACCAGCGGACACGTCACCGTACAAGGTCAAACGGTGCATCTCGCCAAACCTTCCGATGCAGTTAGTCGCGGTATCGGTTATATCCCGCAGGAACGCCGCACCGAAGGACTTGTGCTGTTCCTCCCGATCACCCATAACATTACGCTGGCAAGCATTAAGCGTGTGTTGAAGGGCTTCATCATTGATCACTCCAAAGAGCGCGACTTGGCGCGTGATTGGGTGGAGAAGCTCAACATCAAAACGCCCGGCATTCAGTCTATGTGTCTCAATCTCAGCGGGGGCAATCAACAAAAGGTCGTGCTTGCCAAGTGGATGACTGCCCAATCCAAAATCCTGATTCTGGACCATCCCACACGCGGGTTAGACGTGGGCGCAAAAGAAGAGGTTTACGATCTGATTCGCAATCTTTCGGCCCAAGGCATTGCCGTGATTTTGCTGGCGGATACGCTGGAAGAGACGATTGGGCTTAGCCACACCATCCTGGTGATGCGTGACGGCGCGATCACGCAGCAGTTTGTCGCTCCGCCAGATCAGAAACCGGAGCAAGTTGATCTGATTGAGTTTATGGTTTAGCGTCTGCGTCGGGGAGTTGGCTGATGTCGAATAACACACAAGTATCACATATCCAGATTGGGACTTTTCGGATTAACCCCAATCTCTTGAGGCAATTAACGCCCTTTCTTGTCTTGATCGCCCTGGTCATCATCGTCGGCATGGTGACCCCTGAATTTTTGCGATTTCATTCGCTGTTGGTGTTGGCCTCTGACACGGCGACCCTGTTTGTTATGGCGGCGGGTGTCACGTTTGCTATCATGTTGGGGGGCATCGACCTGTCTATCGAAGCGGTGGCGTCGTTTGTCAGCGTGGTGGTTGCGCTCACCTTGCCGGACCTGGGTTACCTGGCTTTTGTGGTGGGGGTGGCTGTCGGATTTGGCATAGGGCTAATAAATGGGATCATCCATGTGCGCCTGTTACTGCCATCGTTTATCGTGACACTGGCGTCTGCTGGTGTCTGGACGGGGTTGGGGTTGCTCATTTCCGACGCGACTTCGGTCCCCATTCATGCGGGGCAGCGCCATTTTGTCAGTTGGGTAACAGGAACCGTGGCCGGACTGCCCAACGAGCTGATTATCGCCGCCGTGATCTTAGCCATTGGGTTGTTTTTGCAGCACTACATCTCGTTCGGGCGCTACAGCAAGGCGATTGGTTCGGGCGAGGCAGCGACGTGGGCGTCTGGCGTGAATGTCCGGCTCACCAAAATTATCGCGTTTGCTGTGTCAGGCGCGCTAGCCGGGATGGCAGGCGTTATGCTGGCGGGCCGCTTATCCAGCGGCGGGCCGCGTATTGCCGATCAATTCCTGCTGCCCGCTATCGCCTCGGTGGTCGTCGGCGGTACGTCGATCTCGGGCGGGGTGGGGAGCATCTGGCGGACCTTCATCGGCGCGATGATCGTTTCGGTCATCCGCACCGGCATGAACTTTGTCGGGGTGGATGTCTTTTCCCAACAGATTGTGTTTGGTATAGTCCTGATTCTGGCCGTTGGTGTGACGATTGATCGCAGCAAAATGCCGATCATTAAGTGACGGAACACCACTACAGTGAAACCTACGCAAAGCAGAGGGAGAGCAGCATGGACCTGGGTCTGAAAGATAAAGTGGCGGTCATTACCGGCGGGAGTGTCGGCATCGGACGCGCCATTGCAGAAGGGCTGGCGCAGGAAGGCGTTCATCTGGTGCTGTGCGCGCGGAATGAGGAGCGTCTCACAGCCAGGGCCAACGAAATCCACGATCAATATGGCGTGCGCGCGGTAGGCGTTCAGACCGATGTGTCGCGGGCGTCGGATATAACGAATCTTGTGCAGCGGGTTGATCAGGAATTCGGCGGCGCGGACATCCTCATCAACAACGCGGGCACGGGTAGCGAAGAAACGATCATGAATGCGGCGGATGACCGCTGGCAGTATTACTGGGATTTGCATGTGATGTCGGCTGTTCGGCTGACGCGCGGCCTGGTGCCTTTTATGCGTCAGCGGGGCGGGGGAGTCATTCTCAACAACGCCTCGCTCTGTGCCACGCAACCGCTAAGTTATGAACCGATCTACAACGTCACCAAAGCGGCGCTGGTGATGCTGTCAAAGACGATGTCCGGGGAATTTATCAAAGATAACATCCGGGTGAATGTGATCAATCCCGGCCTGGTCATGACGCCGGATTGGATGAAGACGGCCACACTGCTGACCGCTGACAAAGACATTACACCGGAACAGTATCTCGACAACATCGCCAAAGAGAACGCACCCATTGGCCGATTTGCATCACCTGAAGAAATCGCCAACTTATTTGTGTTTCTGTGTTCGCCGCGCGCCAGCTACATGGTCGGCTCCACGTACTATATTGACGGTGGCTGGTTGAAGGTGATTACTTAGCCTACGGAAAAACTCAATGAAGAATTTCATTATCGCTCATGACCTGGGCACCACCGGTAACAAAGCGACATGGTATGAGCATGAAGCGACCCTGGTCAGCAGCACGCTGTAGGCGTACGGGATCGAGTATGCTTATACGGGTTGGGCCGAACAAAATCCGGAGGGCTGGTGGCGAGCGATCTGCGCGCCCACTCAGGTGTTGCTGAGAAATACCGACACACGCGGCGATGACACCGCGTGTGTGACTTTCAGCGGGCAGATGATGGGCCGTGTTCTGGGCATGCGGTCAAACGAGCGGGCGTCGACTTGATCCACCCGCCGCTCTATACTCCCAAAGCAAATGCTGTTTGCGAGCGATTCATCGGCAGCGTCCGGCGTGAGTGTTGTGACCACGTCCTGGTTTTGAGTGACAAACACGTGCGGCGCATCATGCGTGAGTAGTGTGAGTTCTCCAATCGGGCGCGTCCGCATCAGAGCCTTGTACAACAGATTCCCGATCCATCCATTATGGTCAATTTGCCTGAACACGAGCGCCATCAGGTGCTTAGTGTGCCTGTTTTGGACGGCTCGCATCATGACTAACGATGTGCCGCGTGAGGGAGAAAACGCCGGCGGATATGTTTTTTGGTCGACAAGTGGCGGCGCAGACTCGACGCGAACTAATCAAACGGCAGACCTCAGTGGAACGACGCAGCATCAACCTGCGTGATGAGGCTTTCATGGTATAGTTGTGCTGAATAGCCTCCCTTAACTTCGGGCCGCTTCTGCCCCAAAGATTTCGAAGACGTACCATCGGAAGGTTGCTCAATTCGGACCCTTGATCATTTGTGAGCGAAGCGACACAGCGTAGGATTTAACCATACGTTCTCAGTTTGAGTGACTTTCAGTTACTGTCCCGGCGTACAACAGCGAAGGTTCACTGGAAGACCTGGTTGAGCAATTGTGGGCTACGTTAGTGGACAATGTAAGTGTATTCGAGATCAAGTTGATCAATGACGGCAGCAGCGACGGTACAGGACTGACAATTCGGCGCCTGGCGGCGACATACCACAATGTATGGCATTAATACGATGCGTCATTTTGGGCAACACAATGCCTTGCTCTGCCGTATCCGCATGGAACAATACGACGTTATTGTCATTATTGGCGATGATCTTCAGCATCCACCACATGAGATTCCTAAGTTACTTGAAAAACTCGCTGAAGGCTATGATGTCGTCTACGGTACTCCACAAAAAGAACAACATGGAATATGGCGCAGTCTCGCCTCCCAAGTTACAAAACTAATGCTCCAGGAAGCCATGGGGGCCGATACCGCACGGAAAACAAGCGCGTTTAGAGCGTTTCGGAGCCACCTCCGTCGTTCGTTCGCTCACTATCCGGGGGCGTTTGTTTCAATTGATGTGTGGCTGACCTGGGGCGCTATACTGGAAGAAATCGGAAATGGAACCGATGATGCCGTCTGAGTTGTCTAACAATGCGATACCATGCCGGTATCTGGACTGGGATAGTGAATTTTGGGGGTGTCGTGTCGCGCGGATTGAGCAGAACAAGCTCACGCCGGAGACGCTGATGGATATTTTGGCCTGGTGTGCTGAAATGAAAATCGACCTCCTCTACTTTCTGGCGGCAGCAGATGATGCGGTGACCGTGCGGCTGGTAGAAACGCACGGTTTTTATCTTACCGATGTTCGATTGACGTTGGAATATGTGTTTGCGGATCACTTTGAGCCTGTCGATAACCTGTTGCGCGCGGCCAAGCCATCTGATATTGCTGCGCTGCGAGAGATTGCCAAAACCAGCTACAGGGATGCGCGGTTTTACTACGACCCACATCTTGCGCGTGACAACGTGGATAACTTTTATGCCACCTGGATCGAGAAAAGTTGCCAGGATTATGCTGATACCGTGTTGGTGGCTGAGATCGATGGTCAACCGGCCGGATTTATCACCTGCCATCGAGTTGATAATCGCACCGGAAACATCGGATTGGTAGGTGTTCATGCGGGTGCGCGGGGTAAGGGGCTTGGACGGTTATTGATCGGCGCGGCACTTTCGTGGTTCGCGACACACGGTATGGAGTCAGTGACGGTTGTTACCCAGGCGCGGAATATTGCCGCACAGCGCCTTTATCAGCGCGCAGGTTTTTCAACCATTTCCGTCGGAATATGGTATCATCGCTGGTTTAGGGAGCAAGAGATAGTAGTTGGCACTTAGAAATAAGTTTACGCTTGTGTTCTACTTGCAATTATTGATAGGGGGAATACGCGCAATCACCGCATTTGTAGGTGATTGTTGATTCAATACACAAGAGGAAAGAGATTCTCTATCCATTGAGCACAAATCGAATTCCTTTTAACCGACCGAGTAAGGTTGGTCGGGAGACTGAGTATGTGGCCAAGGCTATCGAAAATGGTCATATATCTGGGGATGGGCCATTTACTCATAAATGCCAGCAGTTGTTGGAACACAACCTGCATATATCCAAGGCGCTACTCACAACTTCCTGCACTCATGCGCTAGAACTGGCAGCTTATCTCCTTGAGATTAAGCCCGGTGATGAAGTGATCGTTCCTTCGTTTACCTTTGTTTCAACCGCGAATGCATTTGTCTTGGCTGGTGCCAAGCCAGTGTTTGCTGACATCCGACCGGACACCTTAAATCTGGACGAGATAAACCTGGAAGCTTTGATTACCCCCCGCACGCGCGCCATTGTGCCGGTTCATTATGCTGGCGTTGGGTGTGAGATGGACACGATCATGGAAATTGCATCGCACCATAATATTGTTGTCATCGAAGATAATGCGCACGGTATGCTGGGTAAATATAAAGGGCGCTATCTCGGTACATTCGGGGCGATGGCTACCCAAAGTTTCCACGAAACCAAGAACTTTCAGTGTGGAGAAGGCGGTGCGTTGCTTATCAACGATCCACAATATGTGCAACGGGCGGAAATTATTCGTGAGAAAGGCACTGATCGTAAACGCTTCTTACGCGGGCAAGTGGATAAATATAGTTGGGTGGATATTGGATCGAGCTATTTGCCCTCCGATCTATTAGCCGCGTTTTTGTATGCTCAACTCGAAGCGCGGGACTATATTCAGTCTCGTCGCCAAAGATTATGGCACACATACTATGATAACCTTGCCTCCTGGGCAACTGACTTTGGTATCCAATTACCAACTGTTCCTGCGCATTGCGAGCAAGCGTATCACATGTTCTATCTATTAATGCCCAGTTTGGAAATCAGGACGGCGTTTATCGAATACTTCAGAACGCACAATATACTGGCGGTGTCTCACTATGTTCCGCTCCATTCATCAACGATGGGCCAGAAATTTGGTGGTCGGTTGGCCAGTTGTCCAGTTACCGAAGACATCAGCGCACGGCTGGTGCGTCTGCCGTTCTATACGACTATGTCTGATGCGGAGCTGGAACGGGTAATCGATACTGTTCTCTCCTTCAATGGGAGTTAAGCTTGCATAGAAAAAGGTTATTTTCATGGTTAGCCTTGCTTATTGGGTTTTCCATTGTGTTGTCAATCGGCGCTTACTTTTCGTGGCATCCCCACGTGGTCGAATGGCAGTCAACCGATACGGAGAGTTATTTCAAGTCTGATCGCTGGTTTATCCTCCCCTATGAATGCGCCACATTAACCTGGCAGGCTGACGCAGCCAATCGTGTTGAGCTCGATGGTGTAGGGGTCTCAACATCGGATTCGCAGCGCATCTGCCCCAAAAGCAGCCATAAATACACTTTAACAGTGACGGATCAAACTGGTACCCCGCGAAATTATACATTTTATGTGCGCGTATTGTTTTCTACGAGCAATATGCGACTGTTTGGTCTGACTTTCGTGCTCGGCCTGTTACTGATCGTGTTTTTGACCGCATTATTGGGTGATCTTCCCTGGCTCAGTCCACGTTTGCAGCCTTTACTCAAATCGGTGATTCTTCTCAGCCGCGCTGGATCGTTATTTTTGCGCCAGATCATCAGTACGAGCAACCCTGCCGCCAAACATGAGTTTGTATATTGTTCGGTGCTCGCTGTATTCGTGGCAATTCCTTTGATTGTGTTACGTTTTGTTGACTGGCCGCAGACGGATTTGATCGTATTTGTTTCGGTCGTCGGGGGAGGTGGGATTGTATTTCAATGGTGGCGGTTTGCGCGTTCGGCAACGCGTGATCATCGCCCAACCGAAGTCTCATCCGCTAAAAATCAGCCGCGCACCTTGCGGGTTAGCATGGGGATTTTGGTACTGCTGCTCATCTGCACGATAATGGGGTTTTACGTGCCCATGCAACACCAGATTTGGCTCGGCGGTGATGAGATCCGGGTAATGGAAGATGCATCACGCGGCTGGACCTCAATCTCTGTTTATGATCGTCTCTATGGCCGCCCCTTAACGCCCCTGGCGGCTATATTGGCCGGAAAACTCGTGCCCAATGCTATTGATGGATTTGTGTGGCTAGCTTTCGCGTTTAAGTTTTTGGGTGTTGTTCTACTCTACGGCATTGTACGCATGGTGGTTCCCAAAAGGGAACATGTTGCGTTGGCGGCTGCGATTCTGTTTGCGGTGAGTCCAACAGAATATACGCGATTTCTGGCCGTGTATATGCATGCCTACTACGCTACCGTTTTCTTACTTCTGTTATCTCTCTATCTTTTTCTGCGTTCAGGACGCAGCGGATCGACGTTATTGCTTCTCCTATCGTGTATTTCCCTGGGTACAGCCCTGCTCATTGTTGAAGTTGGGTTTACCATTGCGCTATTTTGGCCAATCCTTCTCTTTTTCACAATCGGCTACCAAAAACGATTTTTGGTATGGATCTATACATGGGGCTTGACGATCATACTTTTGGCAGTACGGTTTGTAGTTTACGTAGCCGTTGCTGATGATTCTTATCAATCTTCAAGTTCAATGGGGGGGGCTTTCGATCCAGCCCGGTGGATTACCAACTTCTTCACTCAATTAAAGCCCATGTTTCGCTATTTTCGCCCCTACGAAGCAACTTGGACGGATTGGTTGTATGCCGCCATCCCCGCCGCTTTAACCGCCGCCGGTATATTATGGCTGACCAAAAATCACCCGCAAACGACTGCGCCAAACCATAAATTGTACCGGGTCGGAATACTATTGAGTGGGATAGGGCTTGTGCTGGGATTCTTACCCTATATTACGATAAGTGGATTCTTAGGCACATTTCGCACGCAATTTGTATCGGCACCTTTTCAGGCGGTTTGGTGGACCCTGGTGATTGTCTATCTGACCCGCTGGCTGTTTACTCGTTGGTCCAGGTATTGGGCCGCAGGTGTAATTGGTGTGATGGTGTTGTTTTCTACGGTAGCTTCGTTAAAATGGCAGGAAAATCGCTGGGTGAATCCACAGGTTGAGTATGATAAGACGGCCTATATCACTCAACAAATACTGGAAATTGCGCCGCGTGTTGAGCCGGATACTGTCCTGATCTTCATAACTGATGAGAATGTCGACACCCCGTTAGGGTGGAGCTATTATATTTACATGTGGTCAAAATACATCCTTGGGGTGGAAGGTTACCAGATCGGCTATACGGACACCTTTGGCATACAACATGAATTTGACGCACAAGGTAAAAGCGATAAATACGGATATCGCGCATATTCTTTTGACGAGATGGTCGCTTTCAAGATCGAGGTGGATGGCACAGTAACATTACTTGAAGAATTGCCAGATCGGCTGCTTGTCGAAAAACCAAATGACGCCGATCAGTATAATCCCCGCGCGCGTATTCAAGACGGCCCAATTCAATGGCCTCGGTTTCTTATTAGCCGTTCCTCTGCCCGATGAGCGAGTCCGGTGTGTCTGAATTTGAGGCTGGGGCAAGATTATGGTGATTTTTTAACCTGAATAGTGAAGGCATACATGTTGAAGAAGCCCCTGCAACGTATCACAGCTAATTCTTTTGTATATGACCGCATTCAATGGTTAGCTGGAGTAAACCGCCTTTATGCGCAAATAGGTAGCCATATCGGACTGCCAGATCACGAGGCGGTGGTGCTTGATATTGGCGGTGGCACTGGTATTTCCAAGACGCTTTTAGATCTTCCCCCAAAGTATTTTTGCCTCGATAACGATATGGGAAAATTGGCCGGATTTGTGGCAAAACATAATAGTCACAAGGTGTTGCTCGGAGATGGCAGCCAGTTACCGTTTGGGTCCCGAGCTGTTGATCTTATCCTATGCGTGAATGTAGCCCATCACCTAGCAGATCATATTTTGGCTGGTCTTTTCCATGAAAGTATTCGGGTGCTCAAAGATACCGGCAGGTTCATTTTTGTTGATCCCGTATGGGATCCGAAGCGTCGCATTGGCAAGCTCATCTGGCGTTATGACCGTGGTGATTATCCGCGAACACCTGAAATTCTGCGTTCATTTATCATGGATGAAATAAGCGTGGAATACTGGGAAACTACCTCGATATACCACCGCTATATTGTAGGCTTACTGACCAAACGACAATCACGAAAACTGCCAATCTCCCCAGGTTAGTGTCATACATATGTGATCAGCTTAATGTGCCTGAATTAAGGTAAGGCATAGATCTCGAAATCGGGATTTTTGAAAACGAGTTCTGCGCCCGGGGGTGTAGGCACGTTATAGCCATTGACATGGTCAATGAAGATATGGGTTATACCTGCGTTTGCCATAGTTTCAGCAATGTTGGGTTTTCCTGTACGCCAATCGTCGAGCAAATCGAAACGCCATTGGAAATAGGGGATTTTGCTTTCAAGGCCGGATGTCTGATGATACTGGCTCGTAAAAAGCGTGGTTTCCAGAAAGGCGCGTTTCTCGCTATACCCCGCGTAGGCGGCTGCATCAAAAACATTCACGGCAAACACAGCATCTTTTGGCAAATGGGTACGTGCCCATGCTAGACCGCTGTACACATCTTCTGATAAGTTGAGACGTTTGCCGTAAATGCCGAAATTGTTCGATTCATTATTGGTGGGCGGTGAAAGTTGATCCGCTGTGTGGAATGCTTCTGGAATCCAGTTATAGGCCCGCCAAACAAAACCTCCCTCGCGCGCAAACATCCATTCCTCGAACGACCGATCAGGGCGCTTCGATGTAAATTGCATCCAATTGAATGTAAGCAGGACTAGCAAGATCACTATGCCGAGGTACTGGCGGTGGTGTTCGGCTTTACGTGTTAACACTGCTAGCCCGTTCCCGGCAATTGGTGCCAATGCACACAACCCATAATACAAAAAGAACAACTGTGTAGCCCCTTTCATTTCGATGAATAAGGCGGGAACCAGCGACGCCGCAAACAGAAACCACACAAAGGGCACCAACAAGCCGGATGAAGCATAGTGGCGGCGCATTTCCCAGGTCGTAACTAATGCGCCAATCAGGAACAGCAGTGAGAAACCGATAGGCCACAAGAGGGGAACTAAGGATCGCGCCCAGTCTTGGTTGAGCCAATCCCAGTTCATGAGGGTTGTGTAGTAGGGCATTACCCGGCCAAAGCTGGCGTACTTCCAAACAATGGCTTGGGAGTAGCTGTTCTCACTGAAGACGAGACGCAAGACCACGATTATCGCCGGTACCAGGGCAATTAACGGGATCGACAGTTTTATCAGGTTGCGTTTCCGCTGGAATAGCCATTGCCAGCCAATTATCCCGAATACCGCGCAGATGATCAGTGGTCCAAACATACTCTTGGACCCTGCGCCGGCAAACGCAAATAACGCGATCACCCAGATATCCCTGATGTCAGCGCGCTGAAAATAAAAATAGAGTAAGAGCAGCAGCCCCGCTAGAAAGATGAATCCCCCCAAAGTGGTGGTGCTAATGTAAACCCCATAGAACATGATGAATGTTCCAAAGGTCCATTCTGCAGAGAAAAGGGCAAAGAAATCGAGTGGTAACACGATGAGCAGAGCGCTAAAAGTGCCTGCGCGAACGCTTCCACCAGAAATTACCCGGCCCGTATTGAACAACAACAGGGTCAAGAGCCATACGCCACTCAGGCCAGTAAAACGATTGATCAAATTAACCACAGGAATACCTGTGAATAAACTCGCCGTTGCTGCGGGAGCATAGCTGTACATATGGTAATTGAAGGCTTCTCCCGCCAATCGTGGATCTTGAATATTGCTGTGATCACGAAATTCATGCGCGTTGTTGATATGAAACCAAACATCGGAGACATAGGGCGGCTCGGGACTCATCTCAGGCAGATTCAGGCTGATAAAGAAAAAGGCTCCGATCAAGAATAGGAAAAGAAGACTCACTCCAACCCGGATCTTATTGGGTAGGGGCGTGATTCTTGGTCCCCATTTGCCACGACGGAGAAACCCCAGGATATAGGCCAGTGGAATCCAAATTACAAACAGATCAGGCGTTCCGATTCTTTTGGCAATTAGGAGGGTGACTAGTTCAAGGCCATGCCCGGTAGCCCAGCCCAGGCCTATCCACGTCAAGCGATCAGTGGTCCAATTTACCGTGGATAACAGAAACAGGGTGCCGGGCAAAACAATTCCCACGCTTACATACAACCAGTACAGCGCCCAATTGCTCCACGCGTCGTGTAGGGCAATCGGATAAAAGGCCTGAATGATGACCAGCGGCGCGAGCAGTTTGAGAATATCACCACACAAGCCCCAAATGGGCTTTAGCCCCAGCGTATCGGTTTGCTCTATCTTAATGAAATGCAGACGAGGGCGAATAACCTGTGAAAATCGCCATTCTGGTTCGCCTGCGCTTTTCCAGCTGCGAAATTTCTTTGTCAGATACGGTCCAAATGTGATTGTTGCCAGCAGAACAACAAACGCCAGAATGGATTTGGCGTAGGTTCCAAGCAACCCCGGAATTTGGATGCCATAGGTAATGGGATTTCCGTCTTGATACACAACCGTGAGCACACCTTTGACATCACCGTAATTGCAGAGCGTTGCTTCGCCAGGGCTTTCAACCAGCTCATCGTTTAGATAGATTTCAGTGTTGTACGTCGCCGACCAGTTGAATCTGGCGCAGGTTTTTGTTGAAAAAAACGAATCGCGTTCTGCGCTGAAGTAGAACTGAGCGGTACTATAAGTTGTATCGATTGTTCGGGAGGAGTTGAAACCAACCAAACCGGTCAATAGGATGACAAAAACGAATAAGGCGATGAGGTTAAGGCGAGAAATATTGTAAAATCGATTATTTCGCATAAAGGGGATTCTCACAAGGTTGAATTTTTGCCATAAAATTCTTAGCTTTGAGTAAAGGAGAATAGACCATGATCCAATCCGTTAGAAAGCAAATCAACCTCAATTCCCAATGCCTAAAATGTGATTGATCTATAACCCACCATAGAAAATCATAGCCTGCAAATCTAGTTGAATCAAAATCGGAGTTGCTCTGGTCACTTGCGTGGCATGGCTTTCACTGAAAAACACGACCTTTAGTACAAGCTGCTATTGAGAAATCTATGCGCTGCCATCTGAGGCATGATAGGCTGGCGAGGCTCATTGAACGGTCATGCGAGGGTTGTTGTGCTAATGGAAAAACACATTAATATGGCGTAGGGTCCGAAAATAAATCTACGGGGAACTCGAGCCTTAGGCGGCCTCGCGGTAGTAGTCCCGAATGATGCCTGTGCTGATTGTGCTGGCTCGAGACAAGCAACGACCGCCACTAACCAACCAGGATCGGCGGTAGTTGGTGCTGCTGACCCGGCTGTTGCCCGCCTGGAGAGCGGCCTTGAAGATCGTCCAACCTGACCCTTAGATTCGGTGGCATGGCGAGCTCTCAAAGATCGTGTGGCGACGCAAGTCGAAATCGAAAAGCAAACCCCAACCCGCCACGCTGCCGGTGGCGACCATTCGGCTGAACTGGCGGCTAGCGACGGATAACCGTCTGTGGGGCGCGGAACGAATCCTTGGGGAACTGCTCAAGCTGGGGATTTAGGTGAGCAAGCGCACGATCCAGAGGTATCTGAAACGCATGCCGTGTTTGCGACCAGGCGGACAAAGCTGGTCCACGTTCGTGCGTAATCATGCTGCTGATATGTGGGTGTGTGATTTTGTGCAGGTTTACGATCTGCTGTTTCGCCCGATGTTTGCCTTCTTCATCGTCGAGCTGGGATCGCGGCGCGTGGTGCATGTGGGCATCACGCGTTCTCCGAGTGATGCCTGGGTCGCCCAGCAGTTACGGGAAGCCACACCTTTTGACCAGCATTCCGTCGACTTGATCTGCGACAATGACCGGAAATATGGCGAGCACTTCGCCAATGTGGTGGCAGAGATTGTGGTCTTGCTCGCGCCGGTACGCGCACCACGCGCCAATGCCTACTGTGAAAGGTTCACCGGTAGTTTACGCCGCGAATGTCTCGACCACATGCTCATTCTAGTGAGAAGCAATGGCGACGCATTGTCAAGGAGTACGTGACTTACTTCAACGTCGATCGCCCGCATCAAGGCATCCACCAGCGGATCCCCTCCGCGCCCGCATCGTGGCCAGTGCGTGAGGGCGAAATCTTTGCGCGTCCGGTGTTGGGGGGCTCCATCACGCCTAGTCTCGTAAGACTGCCTGAGCGAGGAATCCTCCCTCAAATCCGAAAGGATGTCTGGTGCAGTCATCACACCTTCGGCAACTCACTCATCACAGTCTTGCGTTCGTTTTTGCTCCCGTCTACTCTTACCTTAAGGAAAACGAGGACGCGCATTTCTCGCGCAAGACCGCCGCCAACTCGATGGCTTCTTCGCGAGTATCGACGGTTGTTTCGAGGACGACACGCGCGTTCGCCGGATATTGATCGGGCCACAAGCGCGGGTCGCCTTGACCGCACCAGCTGTGCATTTGTGCGGTGTGCTCGGCGAAGTAGGTGTAGGCTTCGCGAAGTGTTTCTTCACTGTGCACGAGATTGAGCAGGCGCAGGTTGGGTATCTTGAGCCAATGGGGCCATTGGTGGCGGGCATGAGCGCAACAGTGCATACCCAGCGCCCCATAACGGTTAGACAGCTCGATTAGCTCCGGCAAAAACAGATCGCAAAACATGGCTTCGCTCACCGCGCCGATCTCATCTTCGGAGAGGGTCAGGCCGTCTTCCATATAATAATCTGGATAATGGGCGATAAACGCCGAGCCATAACGCGCGAACCACTCATCTACAAACGCGGTCAGCAGCGTCATGACCTTGTGGGACAGCGTCCGCACCGCGTCCGCGTTTTCGATCATGGCCGGGTAGAATGTCGTTTTTTCCCAGATAAGGGCGGCAATATCCATCGGACTCTGAATATCCGGCAACCGTAGTAAGGCGTCGCGCCCGGCGCGCTCATAGAGCTTGTCTGCCAGGTCGAACACGCGCGCGAGTGGGGGTACGTCAAGCGATGGGATGGGCAGATCGTCCACTTCTGCCGCGCTGTTGATCAGCGGCAGCGCGAACGGCATTTCGTCGGGGGTGATATGGACCGGGCAGCCGAACGCCTCGCCGAAAATCTCGGTGCCGGTACGGGTGTCGAGAAAGGGCAAGTTGTCGTCGTCGAGCCAGTCCAGACGCGCCATGGCCCGCTCGTATTTTTCCCATGCCCACGCTTCGCGTTCGGCCATGAGATCGGGATTCGGCAGGGGAGCGACGCGTTGATCGGGCGCATACCAGATGCGGAACAGATGATGAGGCGGCGGGGTGCGATCGTAGAAGTTGACCCAGCGGGCCTTGCGTTTTTCAAGCTCAGTGGAATGTTCCATACAAAATCCTTTCAGAGTTTGCGACATCTATTATTGCAAAAAAGGCTCGAAAACCACGCCGGTCAACTTCGGAACCGCTCAATCGACGTTTCCCCCTGGCGCGCCTGGTCTTCGCTTTTGGCATGCATGACCAGCAGCCTGCCTTGCTGCTCGAAGCCAGGCTGTGAACCGATGAAAGGTGGCAGGTTGCCCGGCCTGACGTGGGCTTCATAAATCGGGAATGCATCCGCCCCTCGAGCGCTGGGAAAAACGTGACGCGCGAAGCCGAAACGCGCCTGGAACTTGCAGCCGCGAACGCCGCATGCTGTCAGGAGTGCCGGACGCATCAGGCGCTGCGGGTTGAAACGGGGCCAGGCCGCCGTCATGGACGCACTCCGGCGATGGCGCTGGGCGTGATAGGGCACTGCTGGAGCGCACGCGAATTCATCAGCCATCCGGTAGATGGACCGTGATCGTGCTCGATGATCGTCAGCGGCTTCATTCCGCTTGATGATCGTTCAATCTTCCAGGCCGAGCCGCTTAAATTGCTCCACTGGAGCATCGTTTTCTCTCATCAAACGGATTAATTGCCGGATCATAGAATGCTCGACTTCAGGATTCTGCAGGCACCGAGCTTGTTTGGGATCGTGCTGAATATCAAACAGTAACGTACCAAAGGCTGACGGGTTGAACCCTGGGCGCGCCGGGATACGCAGTAGGGGGACATGCTTCGAAAAAACGAACGGCTGGGCAAGCCCGGTATCGCGCAGTTCATCGATGTTGAACATGTGATCCATGTGAGTCGGCATCAAAGTGTATTCGTATAAGGGGGCGTTTTCTTCGGTAGCGGATCCGCGCATATAAACATATCGACCATCCGTGCAGTTAACGTGTCCCCCATGAATGCCAAACAAGCCAGCCTGACGCACGGGAGCATCGTCTCTGATTACCTGGCGCAGCGGTTGCCCCTGCATATCAGGTGGTCGTTCCACGCCAAAAAACTCAAGCAGTGTAGCGGGTAAATCGATCGTCTGTACCAGGCTCTTGCGCCGCTCGTCGCGAATGCCAGTACGTGGGTCCCAGATGAACAACGGAATATGCGCGATCTCGTTGTAGAAGGGCTGCATGACTTTGGCCCACCAATCGTGTTCTCCCAACAAGAAACCATGATCGGTATTGACGATGAGCAGTGTATCATCCCAGAGAGCCAACTCATCCATCAGATCGAGCACCTTGCCCAAAGACGCATCACACATACTCAACAGCGCCGCATATTCATACCGCACATGCTCGACCTGTTCGGGCGTCTGCGTGACACGCTCATAGGGCGGCCAGTCGAAATGAGGGCCATCATATTGGTGAGGATACAGCGCCTTATAACGCTCAGGGGAAAAATAAGGCTCGTGGGGATCGAAGGTTTCGATTTGCAGGAACCAGTTGTCAGAGTCGTGATTGGTCTGGATGAATTCCAATCCGCGCTCAAAGGTTAGATGTTGTGGGTGCTGTTCCTCGGTAGGCAAATATGAGCGGTTGATCCAGTCCTGCCGCCACAAACTGCCATGTTCTCGTTTGACGACCACGGGCGGAATGTCGGGATCGGCTACATGGCCCTTCCAGGCATCTCCTTCCTGACCCCGGATGATTTCCCAGGTGTTATACCGGGTGTGGTAGGTTGCACCACCATCCTGCCAGTAATGCCCATGATCACTGACGAGGTGCGTATAAACACCGTTAGCGCTCAACAGCGCGGGCATCGAGTCATCAAAAGGTTCAAGTGGTCCCCAACTCCGATGCAGGAAGTTGTAGCGCCCGGTGTGGAGTTCGCGCCGGGCCGGGATGCACGGCATACTGCCCACATAACAGGTATCGAAGGTAACGGTTCGCTTCGCCAACCGTTCGAAATTCGGTGCATGCGTCCATTCGCAGCCGTAAGGTGGCAGCATATGACGGTTGAGTGAGTCGAACATCACCATAATGGCTTTCATGGGGGCGACCTTTCTCTACGCTGGAATGGGTGCCGCCAGGAGCATCTGGCGCGCTGCCGCTAGGCTTGGCAAAGTGATCCGGGCCTGTTCCATCCCCAACAATACCGCCCCGATTACGGGGGGTGGTTCCAGAGTGACAAACTGGGCGTGAGGCGCAACAGGGCGCAGCGTATTCTGCAATTCCTCGATCAGGAGCGGATGGCCTTTGAATAAACTCCCTGACAGGATGGTTTCAAACGCGATCCCCTCAAAATTAAGCTGGCGGCAGACGCCGACTGCCAGCTTGCCCAGTTCGCGCCCCGCCCACCGCACAAGTTCCCGGGCGACTTCATCGCCAGCCTCAGCGGCCTGGAAAATGAGCGGCGCAGCAGAATGAGGAATGTCATAACGATTGAGCGTCAACCCTTCCAGCAGATCGACTACGTCACGCGCGCCCATCAGATCAACAAAGGTGTCTGTTAGTTGCGTCGGCGGCCCGGTTTTACACCATGCGGCGGCAACTTTCTGCTTGGCGGCATGCACCAGTTCAATCGCCCCCGCCGCTTCGCCCATGTGATAGCCAAACCCGGTCACGCGTCCGATACGCTGCCGCGTGCGATCTCGCCCGATGCAGTTGCAACCGGTGCCTGCAATCACGCTGATACCCCAACCCACGCTCGTCCCTGCGATCAAACCAAGCAGCGAGTCATTCACAATTTCAACTGGCGCGGTCAGCCCCAGCACAGTCAGCGAATCGAGGTGCGGTTGGCGCTGCGAAGGCCAGTCATAATCGGAAATACCAAACCCGGCGCCGATAATCTGGTCTTTGGTGATCCCGGCGTCAGCGAGCGCCTCATTCATAATGAGATTGGATATCCGCCCCACCGGGCTGTAGTCGTCCCCTTCACGCTTGCCGGAACCACTGCGCCCAAAGCCCAGCATATGGCCGTATTCGTCAGCAATTAAGGCATGGCTCTTGGTCCCTCCAATGTCGACACCCAGGAAATACTGCGTCATGCCTTGCCTCCTTGAGTGAAGCGCGGCAAATAGGTTCGATGCGTGTTGATCAGGTCATCCAGCACGGCACTCACCCGATCCGCCGGCGGTCCGAGAGGGTGCGCTAGCAGCGCCTGATAGGCGGCCTGCATGTCCCCGTTTACGGCAGCCTGAACTGTCAGCCGCTCATAGGTCTTGATCTGCGCGAGCAGGCCGAAACTCACGTCGGGCAGAGGCGCGGTTGGGATCGGTTCGATCCCGGTGCGCCGAACCCGGCACGGCATCTCCAGAACCCAGTCTTCCGGCCAACCCGCGACCGCGCCCCGGTGAGGCACGTTAACCACGTGTTGTTCGCCCAGATCATTGTAGTGGGCGTTGATCAATTGAGTCGCGACGGTGGAGTAGTATGCGCCGCCGCGCTCCATCAGGTCTTCGGGCATCTCGACGCGATCCGGTTCGGCATACTGCCGCAGCAGCCGGGTTTCGATCTCCATAACCTGTTCGGCGCGCGAGGGCGGCCAGGCTTGTTGGGCCGCAATTCGATCCGCCGTGTAGTAAAAATATTCAAGATAGTAATTGGGGATCATGTTCAGGATGCGCAGGGTATCGGCATCCCATTTGCCAAAGTGATAGGCTCCGGTATTGCTGAGATAACCGCGCATCACCACCGGCCACAGCTCTTCGCCCTCGACCGTCAACCCGCGATGCCACGTGAGATGATTTAAGCCCAGCGTGTTCAAGTGGGCTGACTCCGGCACGACCGCGATTCCCTGATCGGCCAGAATCCGCAGCATTTGCATCTTGGCATTATAAGGCGCATTGCACACACCGACCGACGCCACGTCGGGGGCATGGCGCGCCAACGCTTCGGTGATCAGCCCGGATGGATTGGTGAAATTCACAAGCAGTGCGTCAGGCGCTGCGGTACGTATATCGGCGGCGATGTCAAGAACGACCGGAATGGTGCGCAGGGCTTTTGCCATGCCCCCGACGCCGGTTGTCTCCTGCCCGACCAGTCCATGCCGCCGCCCCAGATATTCGTCTTCACGGCGAGCCTGCATTCCCCCGACGCGGAGCTGCGTGATCACGTACGCCGCCCCAGCCACTGCAGTGCGTCGGTCAGTTTTCAGTGTGACCTTAAATGGCGCGTTTTTCGCCTGGACCATACGTTGGGCGAAACCACCTACAATGTTCAGGCGCTCAGCGTCGATGTCATGCAGCACCAGTTCATCCACAGGCAGCGTGCCCATTCGTGTCAGAAAGCCGTTTATCAGCTCTGGCGTATACGTTGATCCCCCACCAATCACTGTGATCTTCAAGGTCGAACTCCTCCGTTAACTCTTGATTCCACCCGCCGTCATGCCTTTGACGATCCGTTCCTGGAATAAAATGAAGATGATATACACCGGGATCAGGCTGATCGTTATCCCGGCAGCGATTAATCCATAGTCAACACTGCGTTCACTGCGCAGCATCGGCACCGCCAGTTGAATCGTTTTTGTATTGCCCGGCAGCAAGATCAGTGCGAAAAGATACTCATTCCAGATGTCCAAAAAGTTGAGAATCAACACGGTTGACACAGCTGACCGCGTGAGGGGCAGAAAGATATGCCAGATTGTTTGCAGCCGATTGGCCCCATCAATCAAAGCGGCTTCTTCATAGTCCGGCGGAATTTGACGCATGTTGCTGGCAAGGATCACTATGGTCAATGGCAGGAGCGATACGGCATAGAAAGTGATCAGATACGACGTTTTGTAGAGCATCCCCAGGTCGGTCGCCAGCAAAAAGATCGGGACAATAATAGCAAACGCCGGTACCAGAAAGCCCGCGCTGAAAATACCTTCGACCAAATAAGCCTCTGGCAGTCTGATGCGAGCAATGGCATAAGCCGCCAGGAAGCCTAAGGCCAGATTTAACCCCTCTGCTGAGGCTACAATCTTGAACGTGGTTATCATCGCCTCAAGCAGGTGGGCGCGTTCTTCGGCGGTGGTGAAATTGTCGAAGCTGAAGTGTGTAGGCGGTGCGAGCGGCTCCCGTAATACCTCTGAATGATCTTTGAAGCCGGAAATTACCACGAAATACACTGGGATTGCGATGATCAATGCATAAAGAATGGCAACGAAGTAGCCGACCTGGTTGACTGTAAACCACGACCTGCTGTGTGTCATAGCCGAATCACCATCAATATTCGTAATTGCGGTGCGTTAGCTTGCGAATCAGAAACATTCCCATAATCCCGAATCCAAAAATGAACACGCCAATTGCTTGGCTGTAACCCAGGTGTTTGATTTCAAATGCCTGTTTGTACAGATAGTAGCCCAGGGTCAGGGACGAGGTTCCGGGCCGCCCTCGCGTCAGCAGCAGCACGTTTTGCGCCGAGCCAAGCAGCAGCCACATAAAATGCAGCATCAACGCTACACCAACGAAGTCCAGGATCAGCGGGAACGCTATTTTGCCCATTAAGTGCCATTCGTTTGCCCCATCCAGACGCGCAGCTTCATATAATTCTTCGGGGATGTTGGACAACACCGCAAAAAACAAGACGGAGTAAAAACCTATGCCACCCCAGAAATCGATGGCGATGATAGCGGCCAATGCCGTGTCTGGGTCGGCTAACCAGACGTGCGTCCAGCCGGCCAACCCAATCGCGCGCAAGCCCTGGTTGATAATACCATCCGGCAGATAGAGACCTAGAAAGATCAATGCTTTGCCGGGTGGGGCGATCATCGCCGGGGAGAAAAAAATCACACGCAGCAGCCGGTATCCGCGCGGGCGCGAGGACAGAAAATAGCCGATGAAAAAGGCTGGAAAGATCGACCCTGGCAGTGCCAACGAAATGTGAATGATCGTGTTGCGCAGCGCGTCGTGGAAATCGGGGTGGTTGAACATCCGCTCGTAGTTATCCAACCCAACGTACGTGCTAGGCTTGAGCAAGCCGCGCCATTCCAACGTGCTGACGCGAAACATGTTCGCCAGAGGATAGAGCATCATGACCGTAAAGAGGATGAGGGCAGGGCTGACAAATAACCAGAAGGTTAAGTGCTGTGACCACCGGTGTCGCGATGAACGCGAGCGTGCCACTGCCTGATTATGGGTACGCGTTGCCATGTGGTATAACCTATCATAAGGTGGTCTCAGTACGGGATCACGAATCGGGGAGGGGGTATCTGCCTTAGCCCGGTGATACCCCTCCCAGCGCCTCGTTACTCGAGATAGTCAGTGTAGATAGCGTCCAGTTCTTCCAGAATCTCCTGGGCGGACATGCTACCAGGGATATAAGTGTCGCCTGCGAGATCGCTCCAGGGCGGATCAATCGAAGCAGGGATTTTCGTTTCGGCGAGCAAGACGAATGTGGTGGTTTTCGGCAAATCGAGCGATTTAACGAACAGCGGGTTGAGCTTGGATTGGTCAACATCTACGCCGGAAATGGGCGGCACCATACCGGCGTCTTCCACGAAGCGGGCGATATTTTCGGGTTGAAAGAGGAATTTGACGAACGCCTCGATCGCATCCAGTTTTTCTGTACCGTTGCGGGTGATGTGTACCCCCTTGGCCGTGAAGCCCGCCCAGGCTGTTGGCATGCCGTAAGGCGCGCCCTGGATTAAGGGCAGCCCGCCCAGCACGACGACATCTTGCAGTTCTTCCGGGAGTTCGGCATAGCTCCAGGCGCCACCGTGCATCATTGCCGCTTTGCCAGAGTAGAACATTTCGTTCTGAGTGGCAAAATCCAATCCTTCGACATTGTCAGCAAATACACCCTGGTCACGCATGGCCACAAATGCTTGCATGGCCGCCAGAGCATTGTCGCTGTCTGCAAAACCGCCGTGCTGCAACAGGTCGGTCGCTTCATCATCCGAAAGCCCGCTCACCAGCACCAACTGGGAGAAACGATAGCCCGTCCAGTCACCGCCGCCGACCACAAAAGGTTGATACCCGGCAGCGCGAATAGCTTGCGCAGCGGTTACCAGTTCATCCATTGTCGTGGGGATTTCAACGCCGGCCGCTTTGAAGATCTCAGTGTTGTACCAGATCGGCCAGTTGAAGCCTTCGAGTGGAAAAGCCGCGATTTCACCATCAGCGCGCGTATACTGGCTGATGGCGGCGTCGAGAAAGCTGTCGCGCAGACCCCAATCGGTCATGTAGCCGGTTACCGGGACAGTCACCCCCTCGTCGACCCAATCCAGCGATTCGGCCAGATAATTTTGGAAGACAAGATCAGGCTCCTCACCGCCAAGAAAAGCGGTTTCGACGCGGGTTGGGATGTCGGTATCGGGCAGCACTTCGGTTTCAATGGTTATGTTGGGATTAGCGGCCATGAATTCGTCGAATATAGCTTGTAGGGCTGGACCCTTGCTGTCTTCGGGACCCCAGTTGTGCAGAATCTTCAAGGTGACTTGTTCACGCGCCATGGTTTTCACACCCGCTGGCATGCCCAACGTAACAATAACCAGCGCCAAGACCATCAACTTGAGCATTGATCTTTTCATTTTCAAGGTTACTCCTCTAATGTCTATAATCTTGCTTTCCGAAAATCGGTTATGTGCGTGTTCTACGAGATCCCATGCCTCCCTTCTAGGTCAGCGGGTGACAACCACACGACTCCCGAATGACGAGTTCGGTCGGGAGTATGATTGTTTTGGCTGATTTGCCACTGATTTGATTGACGAGTTGATGAACAGCCTCACGCCCAATTTGTTCAATAGGTGACCGCACCGTTGTTAAGCCCGGGGTCAGGTGGTGTGCCACATAATCATCGTCAAACCCGACGACCACAATTTCATCTGGTACGCGCTTGCCCGCTTGCCGCAACGCCGCCAAAACACCAGCTGCCGCCTCGTCGTCACCCGCGAAAATCGCGTCGACATCCAAACCGCGTTCGATCCATTGCAGCGTAGTTTCCTGCGCGATCTGCGTGTCGAAGCCGCCGTAGCCGATGAGGTCATCATTCCATGCAATACGGTGCGCCTCTAGGGATTGGCGATAACCCAATTCGCGCCAGTATGAATCTTCCTGGTCATCTGGACCGCGCAGGAAAGCGATTCGACGACAATGATGCGTTTCAATGAGATGGTCGATGAGCTGACGTGTGCCGGCTTTGTTCTCGATAGTGATCATGGGAATTTCGAGATCGTCGGGCGGGGTTTGGTGGACAAGTACTAACGGGAATTGGAGATCATGTAGGCGGCGCAGCTCATCCTCGCACAGACTTCCCGCGAAAACAAGCAGACCATCGGTATTATGTTCTCCCAACAAGGGCTTGAAATCATCCTCATGAGGAACGGTGTTGATCAGCAGCCGGTAGCCAAGTTCGCGGGAGGCATGTTCTATCCCGCGCAGCAAGTACACAAAATATGGAGCCGCAATTTCGAGCACCAGAAAGCCCAATGTTTTCGTCCGCCGATCCGCAAGGGCCTGAGCAGTTGCGCTGGGAATATAGTTCAATTCTTTGATCGCCTGCTGAACCCGCTTCGCCATGTCTCTGTTGACTGGTGCGCTGCCAGTCAGCACCCGGCTGACGGTGGCTTTCGAAACGCCAGCGAGGTGGGCAACGTCGTTAATTGTCGGACGTTCTGTGTTTTTGGGTGACATTGGTTTGCTGCTCTTGTATATCATGAAACCGGTTTCGAAACCGGTTTCATGATATTCTATAGTAGATATGGATGCTCTGTCAAGTGGTTGTGCTGACCAGCAAGCTGCGGAACTGGAAAAGCGCCTTGATCATTGTACAACCCGATACACTGCTCAGGTGGCATCGCGACCTCTTCCGGCTGATATGGCGGCGCAGATCACACGCCAAGCAGCAGGGCGGATGACGCCCGTTACCCGGGCACGTCGTGCAGCTCGTCAGGCGTTTGGCGCGCGAGAATCCGTTGTGGGGAGCTGAATATATTCGTGGTGAAATGCTGAAACTGAAGAGGGGAGTGGCCAAGAGCAGCGTGCAGAAATACCCACAATGCAGCTGCGAGAAGCGACACAGTTTGCTGAGGGACCGCGCTTTCTCATCCGGGACAACGACAAGAAGTGTGGTGAGCGATTTCGGCATGCGGTCGATGGGCAGATATTAGGATTCTGAAAACGCCGGTGGAAGCCCCGCGCGCCAACGCGTTCTGCAAGAGAATTCTGGGCAGTGTCCGGCGCGAGTGTGTTGCATATCCGTCTGCAATTCGCGCAGCACATGTTCAGTCGGGATCGTATGCCATGCCTGACCAGCCGGGACGTGGAACATAAGGAGCATCCTTTGGGAAAAGACCCGTATCGAAGCGACATTGGAAAAGATAGCAGCATGAGGGGATGGACTGCGCCCCCAATTTCTAGGGTCTGCGCGGAAATTCTCACTAAACACTCAGCCAGTCTAGCGAATTTCTAATGCTGTCCCGCGGCGTATTTTGTATAATAATTATGAACAATAGTTGTTCATGTGGTTGCGCATCTGCCGACCAGAATTTGACTCTGAGGGGAGAGGTAGCATGATCGTCGCGGTTCTGGCCGGATTTTCGGCTGCTTTGGTTGCCCCCTCGATTCACAGCCGTACACGCGGCATTTCAGGGTGGCTGATCGCATTGCTGCCGCTCGGCCTCACGCTTTATTTAGGAACGTATCTCATACGCATTGCCAATGGCGAAACCTTTCATGCTGCTTATGCATGGGTCCCATCACTGGATGTCGATCTCGCGTTTTATCTCGATGGCTTGAGCTTGCTGTTTGCGCTTATCATCACCGGCATCGGGTCACTGGTAATCATCTACGGTGGGGGATACCTCAAAGACGACCCACAGCTTGGCCGGTTCTACGCCTACATCCTGATCTTCATGAGCTCCATGTTGGGCGTGGTGCTGGCGAACAACCTGATAACCCTGTTTGTCTTCTGGGAACTGACCAGCATCAGTTCCTATCTCCTGATTGGCTTCAAACACAACAAAACTGAGTCCCGCCAGGCCGCGCTGCAAGCCCTGCTTGTGACGGGCAGCGGAGGGCTGGCGCTGCTGGCCGGGTTGGTGCTGCTCGGCCATGTCGCGGGAACCAATACGATCAGCGACCTGGCCGCGCACGGTGACATGATCCGCGCTGATGGGCTGTACGGCGCGATCCTGATCCTGGTACTGCTTGGCGCGTTCACGAAATCGGCGCAGTTCCCGTTTCATTTCTGGTTACCCGGCGCGATGGCCGCCCCTACACCGGTGAGCGCCTATCTGCACTCCGCTACGATGGTGAAAGCGGGCATTTACCTGTTGGCGCGCTTGACGCCGGTTTTGGGTGGCACGGACGCATGGCAAATCGCGCTGACCGGGGCAGGCGGCGTGACGATGGTTTTAGGCGCGTTTGTGGCGTGGCAGCAAACGGATCTCAAGCGTATTCTGGCCTATTCGACGGTCAGCGCGTTAGGGATGTTGGTGCTGCTGCTGGGTATCGGGACGGATTACGCGGTCAAGGCGGCGATCACGCTGCTGCTCGCGCATTCGCTGTATAAAGGGGCATTGTTTCTCATCGCCGGATCGCTGGACCATGCAACGGGTACTCGCGACGTTTCGCTGATGGGTGGATTGTGGCGCGCCATGCCCTGGACCGGAACGGCGGCGATGGTCGTCGTGGCCTCGATGGCTGGAATACCTCCGCTAGTTGGTTTCATCAGCAAAGAAGTCTTCTACAAAGCCGCCTATGATGCGCCCGATATGGCCGCGTTACTCACGGGGATGGCCGTGTTGAGCAGCGTCATGATTGTTGCGGCGGGTGGTCTGGTGAGTCTGAAACCATTTTTCGGTAGAGCAGGGCATACACCCAGGTCGCCCCATGAAGCGCCATTGAGCATGGTATCAGGTCCGGTGCTATTGGCCGGGATAAGCCTGATGTTTGGTTTCTTGCCCGGTGTAGTCAATGACTATGCTGTAAAAGCCGCGGTCCATGCCACTCTCAACGACACCACCGCCAAAGTCGAGCTGGTCTTGTGGCCTGGAGTTAATGAGGTGTTGCTGCTCAGCCTTGCCACCGTGATCGCGGGGCTGGGTCTTTACTTCTGGCGGGTACCACTTCAACAACGCGTCCAGTTTCTCGATGTTGGTGATCGGTTTGGCCCGGCCCGAGGTTATCGCGCGCTGCTGGCTGGTATGGTGGGGTTGGCTGAGCGTCAAACACGCATCCTGCAAAATGGCTATCTGCGCGCGTACCTGATCACGATCGTGAGCGCCACCACGGCACTGGTGGGCTATACGCTGCTGGCACAGACTGGCCTGGATGGCGCGCTGCGCTCCCCGGATGTGCGCTTCTATGAACTGCTTCTGGTCGGCGTGATTCTGGCCGCAATCATCGCGGTGGTACGGGCGCAATCACGGTTGGCGGCGGTCGCGGCGCTTGGAACGATTGGCTACGGGATCGCGCTGTTGTACATCCTGTTCGGTGCCCCGGATCTGGCCATGACGCAATTTGCCATCGAAACACTGACGGTGCTGCTGTTTGTGCTGGTGATCTACCGCCTGCCGCGTTTTGCCACTATGTCCAGCCGCGCGGCGCGTGCCCGCGATGCGGCGATCGCGATGAGTGCCGGGGCCATGATGACGGTATTGGTGTTGGTGGTCACTGCGAGCGCATCCCACACCCCGCTAACCTCATATTTTGCCGAAAACAGTGTCACCTTGGCCAAGGGACGTAACATCGTTAACGTGATCCTGGTGGACTTCCGTGCGTTGGATACTTTGGGCGAGATCGTGGTGCTGGCGGTGGCGGCAGCCGGGGTGTACAGCCTGCTCAAGCTGCGGCCTGCTCGCGAGCAGGATTCCGAGATGCCGAAGACGACCCATGAAGTGAACGTGATCAACGATGAGCGTTTGACTGCGCGGTAGGGGGAGGGTTATGGATTCCGTCGTTCTGCGGACTGCCACACGCTATTTGCTGCCGCTGCTGCTGCTGTTTTCGATATTTGCCATGCTGCGCGGGCATAACGAGCCAGGCGGGGGATTCGTGGGGGGCCTGGTTGCAGCCACCGCGTTCGCTCTGTATGCCATCAGTTATGGCGTGGCTCCCGCTCGCGAACTGCTGCAAATCAGACCGCGCCGTTTGATCGGCGTCGGCTTGTTGATCGCGGCGGCCAGCGGCCTGATCGGGATGGCGTGGGGCGATCCCTTTATGACCGCCCGTTGGGATACCCGTGAGTTTCCGGTGGTGGGCAAATTAGGCACCCCGCTGCTGTTTGACATTGGCGTGTACCTGGTCGTGATCGGGGTGACCCTGACCATTATTTTCACGCTGATGGAAGCTGAGGAGGAGGCCTAGGACATGGAAGTGATCCTGGCAATCGTGATCGGCGCCCTGTATGCCGCCGGGCTGTACATGATGATGCGGCGGAGTTTTGTCAAACTGGTGATGGGCCTGTCGTTGTTGGGCTATGCGTCGAGTCTGCTGATTTTCACCGTCAATGGGGTCACACGGGGTCAACCGCCACTGGTGCAGGAGGGCATGACACAACCGGTGCAGCCCGTTGCTGATCCCCTGCCGCAGGCGTTGGTCTTGACCGCGATTGTCATCGGTTTTGGCGTGCAGGCGTTCGCGCTGGTGCTGTTCAAACGCACCTACCAATCAACCAACACCGATGATCTCGATGGCATCAATTCCACCGAGCAAAGTGGCAAAGCCAGCTTGCCAAAACCATCATAATCAGGGGGAGTAAAGATGAACATTTTGCTGCTTTTGCCCATCCTGGCGCCATTTTCTACCGCCGTGATTACCATGCTGTTCTGGCACGATCGTGTGATCCAACGGCGGGTCAACGTGGTGGGGGGTGCAGCGTTTTTTGTGTCGTCGCTGGGCTTGCTGGCATCGGTTTGGGGTGATGGCATTCAGGTTGCGCAAATCGGGAACTGGCCCGCCCCTTTTGGGATTACCCTGGTGGCCGACCTGTTCAGTGCGATTATGGTCGTCATGGCTGGGCTGATGGGGTTAGTCG
The DNA here is from genome assembly GCA_963826505.1 of uncultured Chloroflexia bacterium. Lineage (GTDB taxonomy): Bacteria > Chloroflexota > Anaerolineae > Aggregatilineales > Aggregatilineaceae > CAWGXG01. The sequence continues at coordinate 125,943 of CAWGXG010000005.1, read as the reverse complement.
TGGCGGTGTATTCGCTGGGAAGTATTGACGAACGTCGCGAAGCCTTTGGTTATTATCCCTTACTCCATACGCTGTTGATGGGCGTTAGCGGCGCGTTTTTGACCGGCGATATGTTCAACCTGTACGTGTGGTTTGAAGTGATGCTGATCGCTTCCTTTGTGCTAATGGCACTCGGCGGCCAGCGAGATCAGCTCGAAGGCGCGTTGAAATATGTCACGATTAATCTGCTGTCTTCGGCGCTTTTTCTCACCTCGGTCGGCATCCTGTACAGCGTCACTGGCACGCTTAACATGGCGGATCTGGCGCGACAAATCAGCAGTGGGGCGGTTGATCCAGGCTTAGCAACCGTGCTGGCGATGATGTTTCTGGTGGCATTTGGCATAAAAGCCGGGCTGTTCCCGCTGTTTTTCTGGCTGCCTGCTTCGTATCACACCCCGCCGATTGCCATCACCGCGTTGTTTTCCGGCCTGCTGACCAAGGTCGGCGTGTATGCGCTGGTGCGGATCTTTACGCTGATCTTCGTGCAGGACGTAGCATATACCCACACGCTGTTAATGGTTATCGCCGCGTTGACGATGGTAACGGGCGTTCTCGGTGCAGTCGCACAAACGGAGGTCCGGCGTCTCCTGTCGTTCCACATTATCAGCCAGATCGGATATTTGCTGATGGGACTGGGCCTTTACACCGAATTGGCACTGACGGGCCTGATCTTCTTCATGGTACATGTCATTATCGCCAAATCGGCGCTATTTCTGGTAAGCGGTATCGTGCGACAGGTCGCGGGCAGTTATGACCTCAAGCAGTTGGGCGGACTGTATCGTACGAACACGGGCCTGGCAGCGCTGTTTTTCCTGCCCGCCCTGGCGCTGGCTGGTCTACCCCCGTTCTCCGGATTCTGGGCGAAGCTGACCCTGGTCCGCGCGGGGTTGGAAACCGAAGAGTACGCCATTGTGGGCGTTTCTCTGGTAGTGAGTGTGCTCACCCTATTTTCGATGACCAAAATCTGGGCCGAGGCGTATTGGAAGGAACGCCCTGCACAGAACGCGCTACCCCGACCCTTAGCAGCCCAGCAGCGGTCCACCCTCCTGATGCCTGTTATATTGTTGGTCGCACTGACTGTAATCCTGGGCATCGGCGCGGAGCCGCTGCTTGCGCTTGGAAAGGAAGCATCTGCTCAGTTGTTGAACCCATCGGAGTATATTCAGGCGGTGCTAGGGGGTACCACATGACGACATTTCTGCTCAATACGCTGCTGGCGTTGGCCTGGATCGCGCTGACCGGTACCTTTGATCCGACCAACTTTGCTATTGGGTTTGCGGTGGGCTTCGTCTTGTTGTGGCTGACACAGCGCGCAATGCTGCCCTCTAATTACTTCCGCAAGGTTCCACAGGTGATCGGGTTTGCGCTGTTCTTTCTGTGGGAACTCACGATAGCTAGCTTGCGCATGCTGGTGATCGTGCTTTCTCCACGTCCTGCGATCCGCCCGGCAGTGGTCGCGATCCCACTGGATGCGCGCTCGGATATCGAGATTACACTGCTGGCGAATCTGATCACGCTTACGCCCGGCTCGTTGTACCTCGACGTGTCGCAAGACCGCTGCGTCATGTACGTGCATACGATCCACGTTGATGATCTGGATGCGTTCCGACGTTCAATCAAGGATGGTTTTGAGCGCCGGGTGATGGAGGTACTGCGATGATGCCGCTGGATGATTTCGCGCTCTATGTTATTTTACCCATTCTGACATTGGCGGTCGTGATCGTATTTGTGCGGCTCGTGCGCGGACCAAGCCTGCCGGATCGCGTCGTGGCGATTGACCTGATGAATACCCTGGGCATTGGCATTATCGCCTCTTACGCGATTGCGACCGGTCAGGCCGCGTTTCTGGATGTAGCGATTGCGATGGCCCTGATCTCGTTTCTGGGCACGGTGGCGTTTGCGTACTACATTGAGCGGAGGGTGTAACGATGCAAGATGTGCTGACAGGGAGCCTAATGCTAACCGGTGCAATATTTATGTTGGCCGGAAGTCTGGGCGTATTGCGTATGCCGGACCTGTTTTTGCGTATGTCGGCCAGTACCAAAGCCGCGACGCTTGGAACAAGTTCACTGCTGATCGCGGTAGCTGTTCATTTTGCTGAGATTGGCGTAACGACCCGCGCTCTGGCAACGATTGTCTTCTTGATGCTCACCGCACCCATCGCGGCGCATATGTTAGGACGTGCCGGCTATTTTGTCGGCGTTAAGTTAGCTGACGCTACCGTCGTTGATGAGCTGGCTGGAAACTACGATCTGGAAACCCATATTTTGGATAGCTGTGAACCTGCGCAAAGACTACGTCCTCTCACCAAGAAAGGCGATCTGCAATGATTTCAAATGTGACAGGAAGCGTACATGGCTGCGGTTATTGAACTGCTTGTTATCCTGACGCTAATTCTCTTCAACGGCGTGTTTGCGTTGTCAGAACTGGCGGTCGTGTCCGCGCGCAAACCCCGCTTGCAAGAACGCGCAAACCAGGGAGATAGTGGGGCAAAGACGGCACTGCAACTCGCAGAAACGCCCGATCAGTTTCTCTCTACCGTCCAGATTGGGATCACGCTGGTAGGTGTGCTGGCAGGAGCCTTGGGCGGTGCGACATTGGCCAGCGTGCTGAGCAAACAGTTTGAACAGGTTCCGCTGTTAACGCCTTATCGAGATGTCCTGGGATTGGGCATTATTGTTGCGTTGATTACCTACCTTTCACTGGTGTTTGGCGAATTGGTGCCCAAACACATCGCGCTTCGCAACCCGGAAGGAATCGCCAGTTTGGTGGCTCCGTCCATGCAATGGTTGGCTAAGATCAATTTTCCTATAGTACGTTTGCTGAGTCTGTCTACGCACACGGTTGTCCGGTTATTGGGTGTCCGGGAAAATGAGTCCCCACCGGTGACGGAAGAAGAAATCCGGATCATGTTGCGGGAGGGAACCAAAGCCGGTGTATTTGAAGCCGCCGAGCAAACGATGGTCGAGAGTGTGTTCTTGCTGGATGATCGGCCCGTCAGTTTGCTGATGACGCCTCATACCGAAATCCTATGGCTGGACACAAGCGATTCGCAAGAGGACATTCGGCATAAATTGGCGACAAGTACCCATTCGCGCTTGCTCGTCTGTGATGGCACTTTGGACAAAGTTCTGGGTGTGGCCCATGCGCACGAACTGCTGACTGCGTATCTGACCGGTCAGGAGTTCACCCTGACCGACCACATACGCACGCCGGTCTTCGTGCCGCAGAATTCGCCGGTTTCGGTCGCCGTGAGCAAGCTGCGCCAGAGTGAAGAACACATGATCATTGTCATTGGGGAATTTGGTGGGGTGGAGGGCATCATCACGGACCATGATGTGCTAGAAGCCATTGTCGGTGATATTCCTTCGCCGGGTGAGCACGAAGATCCGGATGTGGTGATGCGCGCGGATGGATCCTGGTTACTGGATGGGATGATGGCAGTTGATGAAGTGAGGACTTTGCTCAATGTAGACACTCTGCCAGAGAGCGATCGGCGGAGTTATCACACGCTGGCCGGACTTGCCTTGGTTGTGTTGGGCCATATCCCGCTGACAGGCGAAGCGTTTTGTTGGGATCGTTTCCGCTTCGAAATCGTCGATATGGATGGGCTACGCATTGATAAGGTGTTGGTCGAACTGCGCGCTGAGACGGGCGATCATGAGCTTGATGATTGTGTCTAGAAGGATATCCAGGTGAATTTCTGCTATGGGCAAAACCAGAATTTTCGAACATCGCTCTCTAATTCCTGCTCCGGTGGAGAAGATTTGGGCTTTCCATGAGGACCCACGCGCGCTGTCCCGGCTGACGCTGCCACTGACTCCCATCCAGGTCCTGCGCGATGATCGTACGTCGCTCACCAGCGGGGACATGGCGTTCAACCTGTGGATTGGTCCTTTCCCGATCCAGTGGACCGCGGAGCACCTGCCCGGCCCTTTCCCGACCTCGTTTACCGACCGGATGGTGCGCGGGCCGCTCGCGTCGTGGGAACACCAGCACATATTCGAGCCGTTGGGCAACAGCACACGGTTGGTAGACCGCATTACATTTGCGCATAAGTCCGGCCCGGTTGGATTATTCACTCGCGTGATGTTTGATGGACTGCCGCTGCGTTTGATGTTCATCTACCGTCACTGGCGCACACGACGCGCCCTGGGATGACGATGGAAAAGTCACGTATACACGCACCTCGAGTTGTCGTCATCGGCGCGGGCATCGGCGGACTGACCACTGCTGCGCTGTTGGCGCAAGCCGGATACCGCGTTACGGTCCTGGAAGCCGGGACATATCCCGGCGGCTCAGCAGGCACGTTTTATCACCAGGGGCTTCGTTTTGACGTGGGCGCGACGCTGGCTGGGGGTTACCAAGCCGGCGGACCACACGCGCTGATTGCCGAACGATTGGGAATCAAATGGCCGGTACAACCTGTCGATCCGGCCTGGGTGGTTCATCTGCCAGATCGTCAGGTAACGCTGACGCGTGACAATGCTGATGTGCTGCGCCAGTTTCCTCACACCGCGCGTTTTTGGACGGAACAGCGGCGCATCGCGGATCTCGGATGGTCGATGGCGTCTCACGGCCTCCCGTGGCCGCCCGGCAGCGGCGCGGAGCTGCTGCGCCTGGCCCGGTTGGGAATCAGCAATTTGCCGGATGACGTGCGTCTGCTGCCGTTTGCCTTCCGCACGGCGCGCCAGTGGTTGCAGCGCCATCACCTGGACCGCGACGCGGCGTTCGTACGCCTGATCGATGCGCTGCTCCTGATTTCGGCGCAGACCACCTCACCTTTTGCGAACGCCCTCTACAGCGCAACGGCGCTCGATCTCCCCCGCCAGGGGGTCTATCACGTGCGAGGCGGAATCGGCAGTTTGGCGCAGACGTTAGCCGATCAGATCCAGGCGTTGGGTGGGCAGGTGTTGTATAAGCATCGAGTGACAAAGATCGATGTGAGTGATGGGCGCGTGATGGGAATGCACATCCTTAGGAGCCGCCGCTCAACAGCGTATTTCGCATGTGACTTCGCCGTAGCTAACCTGACGCCCTGGTCGTTGGACGAGCTGCTTGGGGAGGCGAGTCCGGCGCGGCTGCGCCGCGACGTGCAGCGCTTGCCATTCGGCTGGGGGGCGTTTGTGCTGTACCTGGCTGTGCACGATGGTCAGTTGCCACCAGATCTGCCCGATCACCATCAGATCATTACCACTACGCAGGGACCGTTGGGGGAGGGGCGCAGTATTTTTGTGTCGCTCTCGCCGGGCTGGGATACCAGCCGCGCGCCAACCGGGCAGCGCGCCGTGACGGTAACGACTCATACCGCGGTTCAACCGTGGTGGGATCTGCTGGCGCAGGATCATGATGCATATGAAGCGCGCAAAGCGGACTACACCGACCGGATTCTCGCGGCGATAGAGGGCGCGATCCCCGGTTTTGGCCGCAGCGTGACGCATACGCTGTCCGGCACGCCAGTCACCTACCAGACCTGGACGCACCGCCATCTGGGGATGGTTGGAGGTTTTCCGCAGATGTCGCTGTTCAAAACGCGCGGGCCGCGTACCGGCCTGGTGAATCTGCGCATGGTCGGTGATTCGATTTTCCCCGGCCAATCCACGGCGGGCGTGACCGCCGGTGCGCTGCGCGTCGCCGATGACATTCAGCGGTTTCTGCCACTGCACACCGGGCGGTCCATCTTTTCCCAGCGGCCTTCGGAGTCGCTGAGCAGTGACTGACAGCTGGGTCGATGGTTTCGAGGACAAGATCGCCCACGCTAGGCGGCGATTAAGGCAGTGCGTATCCGAACTGGTATACGTTTTTCGACGGTCCGTGCTACGAAGGAGCAAGTATGTTCAGAATACGAACGCGGAAAATCATAGGTGATCTGTGGGCGCGCAAAATGCGCACGCTGTTGGCCGCTACGAGCGTGTTCATCGGCGTTTTTGGCGTGATCTCCCTGTCCTCTGCTGGCGAAATCCTGGTTCGCCAACTGGAAAAAGACCTGCAACAAGACCGGCTAGCTATGATCCGCTCGGCTGTGGTGCTTAAGCGCGACACGACGGTGGATAACACGGCGGTGCTCGAACTCACTGCGTGCCCAGCCCGATGTGACCGTTGTCGAGGCACGGGCTGTCTATCCCGTATACTGGCACAGGACCGGCGAAGATGTGTTCCGTGAGGGAACCGTGGCGGCCCATTCCGAGCCGCTCGACCAATCCCAGCTTGAGCCGCCGCGCCTGATCGAAGGCCGCTACCCCGTTTACACGGGCGGCCAGGATACGATCGAGGTCGGGATCGAGCGCCGCACCGCTGACGCCTACGGTCTGAAGGTGGGCGATCAGATCGTGCTGCGCGCCCTGAGCGGCACCCAGCAGGCGACCGTTCAGACGGTGACGGGGACGATTGTCGGGATCATTTTCCAGCCTTACGACTACAACAGCAATGGCGTCAACGCCAGTCTCGTGTCGCCAGACAAACTGATTTTCGCGGATTACCAGGATGCCCAGCGCGTATCGGGCGCGCGCGGCTACAGCGCCATACTGGCCCGCTTCGCGACCTTCGCCGAAGCCGATGCTCAGCAAACAGCCTTCACGGGTGCGATCGCGTCCACGGGATACATCCCGGTCTTCACGAACGTCGAAAACCCGGCCAAGAACTCCGCCATTGAGAGCACGCGCTCCACGAACAATCTGCTGGTAGTGCTGGCCCTGGTCGCGCTCGTCGTGTCAGGCTTTCTCATCGTCAATGTGGTGAACGCCATCGTGGCCGAGCAGCGCCGCCAGATTGGTCTGCTCAAAGCGCTGGGGGCCAATGGGAGCGACAGTTTCTTCATCTACGCGGGGATCGCGTTTGCTTATGGCGTGCTGGGTGTGGTGCCGGGCGTCGCGCTCGGCCTGCCCGCCGGGTACGTGTTCGCGCAGGGGCTGGCGCGTCAGTCGCAAACCATCATCCAAAATTTCGCGGTGTCGCCAATCGGCCTCGGGCTAGGGATCATGTTAGGGCTGGGCGTGCCTGTTGCTGCGGCGGTAATCCCTGTACTGCGCGGCATCCGCGTGGGGATTCTCGAAGCGATGACCGATTTTGGTATCGACGCCAACTTTGGCAGCAGCCGCCTCGATCGGCTGATCGGCAATCTGCCCCTGCCGATCACACTGCGGCAGGCCGTGCGCAACACCTATCAAAAACGTTTCCGGCTGGCGCTGACCGGCCTCACGCTGACGCTGGCATCGGCGGCGTTCATGGGCGTCTTCGCAGTCTTTTCAGGGCTGACCACGATCGTGAATGATGCTTTCGACAGCATTGGCTACCAGATTGTCATGCGGCCCAACGAGGCGCAGAACTTCGACACGATCCAAACCCTGATCGAGAACCACGTGAGTGGGATCGGGTCGATCGACCCATCCACATCCCTGGCGGTCGATGTCGAGGGCTTCACACCGCCGCCGGTCCAGGTGGGGCCGCCGGGCCTGTACGCCGAAGGCTTAAACACGGCCAACCCCAATATCCTGAAGCTGGATTTGATCTCCGGTGACGCGTGGACCAACGATCCGAATCGCTCCGGTGTCGTGCTGAGCGCCAGCATTGCCGACGCCACGGGCAAAGCCGTCGGGGATAGCATCGGACTGACAGTGAGCGGCAACACCCGTTCATTCGAGATCATCGGTGTGGCGCAGAGCACGACGGATGTGGTGTGGATGAACTGGGCGCAGCTTTCCACGTTTGGAGGGCTGGTCAATGCGGACGGCCAGCCCTATCCGAACGCCATCGACATCACGTTGGCGGAGCAAAATCCCAGCGCGCGCCAAGTCGATGATGCAATCAGCGCCATCACCGAGGTCATGCTCGCCAATGGCATTTCAGCCGGATACAACAACCAGGTCGCGCTCGCCAACCTGATCACGACCATCGTGGCCGCGTTCGGCGTGATCTTGAGCCTGGCCGCGCTGCTGATCGCGCTGGTCGGCGCGGTTGGGCTGCTGACGACTCTGTCGATGAGTGTGTTCGAGCGTCAGAAGGAGATTGGCGTGATGCGTTCTGTCGGGGCGACTTCGGGTGCGATCGCCGTGCAGTTCCTGGTCGAAGGGCTGCTGGTGGGCCTGTTCGCATGGTTGGTGGCCGCCCCGCTGAGTTATCTCGTCAGCCAGGGGTTGATTGCTGTGCTGCCCTTTGGCGGCACGTACACCATCGCCTACCCGCTGACCGCACCTATCGTGGGCCTGATCGGGTTGGTGGCCCTGGTGACCATTGCCAGCCTGCTGCCATCGCTGTCCGCCGCCCGCAAAACCGTATCCGAGATTCTGCGCTACCAGTAAACCCGGTAACATCCAACAGACGAAGCGAGGCACATCATCGTGGCTACTCCATCCATCCAGGTGAATTCTCTGAGCAAGACCTATCCTACGCCCGCTGGACCTCTGACTGTGCTCAGAGACGTGACCTTCAGCCTGGAAGCGGGCGATTTCGCGGCGCTCGTCGGTCCGTCGGGCAGCGGTAAGACGACTTTCTTGAACATGCTGACCGCCATCGACGCGCCAACGGTGGGTGAGGTTACTATCGGCGGCGTGAACGTCACGCGCACGCCCCAACGCGATCTGATCAAATGGCGGGCGCGCAACATCGGGATCGTGTTCCAGTTTTTCCAGTTGTTGCCGACCGTCAGCGTCGTCCAGAACGTCATCGCGCCGATGGATCTGGCGGGCGTGCACAAGCCCGGCGAACGCATGGATCGCGCCATGACACTCCTGGAGCGGCTAGGCATCGCGGATCAAGCCCACAAGCTGCCCGCAACTCTTTCGGGGGGCCAGCAGCAGCGCGTCGCCATCGCGCGGGCGCTGGCCAACGATCCGCCGCTCCTGATCGGGGACGAACTGACCGCCAACCTGGACCGCATGAGCGCCGTGAATGTCTTTGACATTTTGCGTGAGCAGGCGGGGCAGGGCACGACGGTGCTGGTCGTGTCGTATGACCGCGAGCTTATGGCGGACGTTCCGAAGTTGTTCGAGCTTCGCAACGACACTATTCAGAGGACGGCACTCGACGGCGGCGCCGACGTACACCTGCAGGAGATCGGGGCCTTACCTACCGGCACGGCTGCCGGAGGATGATGGCATGACTATTTTTGCATCACCGCTCATTGTGCTGGACCACATCCGCAAGGTCTGCAACACCAAGAACGGCGCGCTGGTCGGGTTGATCACGCCAGCCAGGTGAGCGACACGGACATCGGGGACAACTACCCGGCCAAGTGAGCTCGTTGCAGGGTGGCCGGTCCAGCGGTGGATGCGCTGTCCGATCTAGCCGGGAAAGGGGTTCAGTTGGTGCAGCAATTCGTTGGCTATGTCCAATCCCTCCAATATCGTATCGCCGAGGTACACGCCGGACACGCGTTCGATCCAGGTCGGATCCTGCGTGAAAATGTAACCTGCATAGGCCACAATTGGGATTTTCTTGTCCTTGTCCTTTTGAAGCCATTGTGGGCCACTGACTTAGGGCCTGAGCGGATGGTTCGGTCATCGCAACAAAAACGATCATGGAGGGCTTGATCTGCTCAACCAGGACGATGAGATCGGGCAGGTCAATGGATTGCCCCAGGTAGACGACCGGCCAGCGCAGACGTTGCAGCAGCAACCCCAGCATGAGTAAGCCGCCTTCATGCAGTTCGCCCGGCGCGCAGGCCAGCACAACGGGCTGGACAGGATATTCAGGCGGGGCCATTTGCATCCACGTTAGCAGTTTGTGGCGCAGATAGTTGGTCGCAAAATGCTCAGTGGCGATGCTGATGCGGTCTGTTTGCCAGGCCTGCCCAATCGCCGTGAATGTCGGTGCGATAATGGTCAGGAGCAGTTGTTCCAACGAGTGTATGGCTAGCGCGTCACCAAGGATCAAATCTGCCTGGTGTTTGTCAAGCGCAATCAGCGCTTCCAGCAGTTGTTTGCGCGTTGTGGCGCTGGAAACAGAAGAACGCGCGACTGCTTGAGATTCGAGGGAAGCATTGACAGATAGACCTGTTTCCTCATGCTGGCTCAAAGCCTGTATGGCGTTGCGGATTTGCATGCCTTCATCGAGGCGTTGTTTGACCCATTGGATACGTGCAACTTCGCGCGCAGAGTACAAGCGGTGGCCCCCTTCGGTGCGGTCCGGCGTAGGGAAACCATAACGACGTTCCCAGATGCGCAAGGTGTTTTCAGCAATGTCAGTCATGCGCGCGACGACGCCAATATTATAGACCGCGGCAGCGTCCACTGTTCGCTCCTCGATGGGGTGGAATGGTTTGTGATGATGTGCAGTGAATGATTATGGCTCAAAACAGGCAAAAACGGCGACAAATGTCTTTTCATGCATCGCACCGCCGTCAAAGGCCGGGACTCTGTCCCGGCCTGTTGGTTGATGGCGAATGCTCTGGTTAGTTACATGTCAGGTGGTAGCAGCACGCCGTCGATGACATGAATGACGCCATTGGAGGCCTTGATGTCGGTGATGATGACCTGCACAGTATCGTTCAGGAAGACGTTGCCGTCAACCACGCTGATGCTGATATTCGCGCCTTCCAGGGTCGTGGCGGAAGTCAGGTTGACCACATCGGCAGCCATGACCTTACCGGGCACCACGTGATACAGCAGGATGCCCGTCAGGGTCGGGATATCTGCTAGCAGGGCGTCGATCGTGCCTTCCGGCAGCGCGGCGAAGGCCTCATCTGTCGGAGCAAAGACCGTGAACGGACCTTCACCATTCAGCGCATCAACCAGATCCGCGGCCTGCACAGCAGCTACCAACGTCGTGAAGCGCCCATCCGCAACAGCAATCTCGACAATGGTGCCAGGCGCGATAGGCAGGGACATCACATCGCCGCTGAGGGTGGTCAACGGGGCAAAGACCCAGCCCATCTCACCAGCATTCTTAATCTGGATCCAGTCCCCGGATTCGTTGCGAGCCAGCGCTTCGGCGCGTGCACCAGTCGCGAAGGACCCAATAATGCTGCGATCCAGACCGGGGCCGCTGCGGAAGTTGAGATTATTGGCGCTGTTGTTGGTGACCGAGAAGGGGGGCAGCAGGACCGCATCGATCACGTGGATCACGCCATTGGAGGCATCGATGTCAGTAATGATGACCTGCACCGTATCGTTCAAGTAGACCTTTCCGTCTACAACTTTGATGGAAACATCCAGGTTATTGAGCGTCGTCACAGAAGACAGTGTCACGACGTCCGCGGCCATGGCTTTGCCGGCCACGACATGGTAGAGCAGAATGTCAGTCAGAGCCGGAATGTCTGCGAGCAGCGCATCAACGGTGCCGGAGGGCAGAGCGGCGAAGGCGTCATCGGTCGGGGCAAACACGGTGAACGGACCTGGACCTTGCAGTGTGTCAACTAGGCCAGCCGCCTGGAGCGCGGCAACGAGTGTCGTGAAACGGCCATCTTCGACGGCAATGTCAACAATCGTCTTCTGGTTGTCTTGTGCCATCGCAGGCGCAGCCAGGGCCAGGAGCAATACGACAGATAACATCAGGGCGATGGTTTTACGCATAGTGGGTTTCCTTTCTGAATCTGAACGTTCATGTATTGTTCATGTATTGTATATTTAATTTCGTCACATGTAAATATCGTTTTGATGAGTATTTGATGAACGATTGGCTGATCTTTGGGATAGTCTGCGGATCGAGCACATGAGTGGCAGATGAGTTTCCTGTCTGGATGCGTGAACCGCAGAAAAATCGCGTGACCCAATCCGATCGAAATAACACGGTACGCTGGCGCACGGCGAATAATTCGTCGATAATCTGAGGCCACGTTAGCGATTTGGCCTGTCCCGCCCAGGCAGTCACGTGCCTTTCGCAGGGGAAGTGCGTCATATCCGTACCGACTGTGGCGACGTGATCTGAGTGGTCATCTGGTCGATGCCAGGAATCTCATGCAGGCGTTCCAACGATCTCCGCGGTCAAAACCGGCAATTGGGTTGTCAACCCCATCACCAAGTATGTGGAAGAGCACGGAATCTTCGAGGTTGAAGCAGGACAGCGCCCCTATATGCTATCATTTGGACACCATTTGGCCGTTCAATATGCCGTCGCACCCGTGGAAGTCTTATGAACCGCAGCAAGCTTAAGCTCATGGAGTACCTGTTCGATCACGCCGCCGAACGCTATGCGGTCGATATTGAGCCGATTTTCGGCCCGCTGATTCGTGATTTCGTGGCGTATGCGGCGCCGCTGCGCAGTGACCGGGTGCTTGACGTCGGCTCCGGGATCGGCATCCTGGCGCGCACGGTCGCACCCTACGTGCAGCAGGTTGTCGGGTTGGATATTTCGCACCGGTCGCTACGGGTTGGGCGCGCGACGCCGTCGCCGCTGAATGTGCAGTACGTCCAGGCAGATATTCACTATCTCCCGTTCGCTCGCGGGGGCATATCGCTCGTGCTGGCACATTTTGGACTAAACGCCACCTTTCCGAATGACAGCATGCGCGCGGTCAGTCAGGTAGTTGCACCGGGTGGGCGGTTCGTGATCCAGGAGTGGGGGCCGGTTTCTGAAATCGACCACGCCATAAATAAGACGTTGACGGACTTCATTGCGTCACAGCCAGACGAATCGATGCGCAAACTGCGCGCCGACGTTGAGGCCAATCCATCGCAGTGGGGCGATTATCTACAGGAACCGAACGATTACCGCGAGTGGTTGGGCAAGCTTGGGCTGACGGTTGAGCACGCCGAGGAATCAGAGCCGCTGACGATCCGAATCGCGGATATTGAGGATTATCTGCGGTACAAGCTTGCGTGGACCTATCGCTGGGAAGAAGTCCGCACAATGGATGCGGAAACGCGTGTGGCATTTTTAGCCGCGGTCCGCGCCCGGATGGACGAGTTCGCTGAGCCCGATGGTTCGCTGCTCTGGCGACCAGCGTTGATTCGCGTCACGGCGCTCCGTGAGCGTGAATAGAGATCGTTTCTGGACCGTCCCGATCGACAAGCCGCAGGCATCGGCGGAAATGACTCGGCCAATGAACAACAGGCAGGGATCTGCAAGCGTCTTGCGCTTGATGCCTGACCGTAGTGTGGGGTGTAGGGGCGATTTAGCTCATCGGGCCTGATTTCCCCGTGTTTTCGAACAGAAAAACTGAGGGGTTTGACATGCCGTCGTATCAAGGCTTTCCTGTTGATTTGAGAGAAGAATATTGTACGGACGGCTTAAGTAGCTACTACAACGAGATCGGAGATCGCCCTTTCTTTGCGCATCTCGCCCAGTGATTTCCGCTCACGGAAGTGTCCCATTCACCTTGAATTGAAATGGACTCGTGCGTAGAGCTCGCGGAAGGTCGAAGGAGGCACGCCTTCGTAACGCTTAAATATCCGCCGAAAAAAGATTGCATTCGTGAAACCACACTGACACGCTATGATCTCAATCGTGTCCGTCGTATCAAGCAGCATTGAGCGCGCGATTTTCAGGCGCTGCCGATGTATGGCCTCGGTAATCGTAAACCGGTACACTGACTGAAAGCATCGTCCAAGATAGTCTGCGCTGCACCCCAATTCCGCTGCGATTCTGCTGGTCGATAGAGGCGACGCGAAATGTGCAACAATGTACCGCTGTGCATCGCGCGCCAGCACTGAAGCTTGATTACGATTTTCGTGTGCTTGTGCAATGGTTAGTTCACAAAGCATAAGTGTGGTCAAACAGTCAGCTGCAGCGGGCTGCAAAAACTTAGTTTCCTGATCATCAAGAAAGCGGCGAAACAGACTGGTCAGATGATCGGGGCGGGAGACTGTGACTAGTTGCGGGATACGGATCGTGCACGACGTATGAGCATCCGTCTCTGCGACATCAAAAACGATCCAATAATATGAACACAATGGACCATAGGGTTCGGTCCCGGCATGTTCACGTCTTGGCCATAATAATAAGGCTTGGCCGGGATCGAGGTTGAAACGTTCTTCATTCTCCCTCATCTGCAGTGTGCCTTTGACAAGGAAGATCAGCACAAAGCTGTCCAGAACTCGCCTCGGGTAAATCCCGGTGCCATTGCTAACAAATAAACCTGCATTCTGCGCACTCAAAGGCAGTCTGGAACAGAGTTGCAAATAACCGGTGCTTTGATCGAAATAAGTCGGAATCATATCGATCTCCCACGGGGCCGTAATCTTGTCTGGTACAAATAACTGTGAGATGATTGTATCACGATATCGGTATAGTATCCTCTGAGGATTTCATCTAGATCTATACGCGTTCGCGTTCTTGCCTCCGGTGGCCATCGGTTGGTTCGGTTGGCCAATGCCTTGCGTACGTACGATCAAAATCGAGATTGGCATATAACCACGGTCTGAAACCGTGGTTGGGCGTGCTATATTTGTCTGTTGCTCAAAATGTCGGAGTACCCTGAAGTGAAGAACTTCGCGATATGAAGGTTTTTACAGGAGGAATTTCATGTATAACCGATCGAGCTTCATAACTTATCGGTCATTCGCTTTAAGCATTTTTGTTTGCGCAATGATGGTATTCCCATTCCTGATGGGTATTGGCACTTCGGACGCGCAAGACGGGGTAACGCTTGAGTTTTGGTCGCGTAACACAGATGAGTCGCTAGTCAACCCAATGGTTGACGCTTTCAACTCGAGTCACGCCGATCAGATCAGTCTGACCATCATTCCTTCTGACCAGTTCGTACAAAAACTGGGTACTGCGATCGCCGGTGGCGACGCACCGGACCTCATCGCTATCGACCTGATCTATGTCCCTCAATTCGCCAGCACAGGTCAATTGGTGGATATCACCGATCTCGCGGATTCCATGCCCGATTTTGATCTTCTGACTGCTTCACACATCAGACTTGGTGTGTACGAAGGGCGCAACTATGCGCTCCCGTTTTTTGTCGACGGTTCGTTCCTGATCTACAACAAGACTCTGTTTGAGCAAGCCGGCCTTGACCCACAAAAACCGCCGACTACGTGGGCGGAACTGTTGGATTATGCGCGAGCAATCACAGCGCTCGGAGATGATATCTACGGTTACTACTTCTCGGGTGCATGCGCAGGCTGCAATGCCTTCACTTTTCTTCCCTTAATTTGGGCAAGTGGAGGCGATGTGCTTAATGAGGACGGGACTGAGGCCACCATTGACACGCCAGCAGTCGTGAGCGCACTTCAACTATATCGCCAGATGTGGGAAGAGCAGTTGGTTCCACCTGGGGCACAGGTGGACAATGGTGGGGATTTCGTCAATGCCTTCTTCACTGGAAAGATAGGTATGATGGGCACTGGGGCTTTTATTCTCCAATTGATGAAACAAGATCACCCCGAGATCGATTTCGGCGTTGGCTTCCTGCCCGGCGAAACGGGCGGCATTGGTTCCTTTGCCGGTGGCGATTCGATCGCTATTGCCAAAGGTTCTTCGCACATTGATGCTGCGGAGGCTTTTCTGGGCTGGCTCTATACCGAGGAGACTCAATTAGAAGTGTACGCGCAGACTAACCATCTGACCTTGCGCTCAGACCTGAGCGCAAATGAATACAGCTCAGAAGACGCGCGGGTGATTCTGGCAAACGATGCCCTAAATCTGGGGCGTACCCCCTATCTACTGCCATACAATCAGATTTTCAATGATGCAAATGGCCCCTGGCTGGAGATGCTGCAAGAAGCCATATTCGATGGCAATATCGATGAAGCGGTGGCTTCGGCCCAGAAGGCGTTCACTGACGTCCTCGAATCTCAGTAAGATTCGAATTGTGCAGTTAGGGGTAGGTGGTTTGCCTACCCCTCCATTTCTATGAAGACCAGTTCCATGACACAAGAGAGAGCTTGACCAATTGGCTACATTGACCCGGCAACTCACTCGTCAGGCTTACTCTGCACAGCGGTCGCAACGCTGGTGGGGTTACTTATTTGTGCTCCCGGCGCTCATCATGGTCGGAGTCTTCTTCATCCTGCCTCTCGCCATGACCTTTTGGATGTCTCTTCATGACTGGCCGCTGCTTGGGCAATCAGAATTCACCGGTATAGAAAACTATAAGGTGATGTTCGATGACGACCAGTTTTGGACGAGCATGAAGTTTACGACCGAATATACGCTGCTCGTGACACCTGCGATTTTCATCCCGGCGTTCGGCCTGGCGCTGCTTGTCAACCAGGGACTGCGGGGGGTTGGCATATTCCGCACGATCTACTTCATGCCGTTCGTCGTTGGTTTGAGCGCGGTATGTCTACTCTGGAATTGGCTTTTGAATGATCAGGTCGGTGTATTTAACACAGTCTTGCGGGAAATCGGGGTGATCGCCGGTCCCAAGTTGTGGTTTGCGGGTTACGACTCCTCAATGACTGTAATTATCATCATGGTCGTGTGGAAAACGACCGGTTTCACGATGGTGCTCTTTGTCGTAGGCATGCAAGCCATTCCTAAAGACCTGTACGAAGCTGCCATGGTCGACGGCGCCGGGTATTGGAGACGGTTGCGTTACGTCACAATGCCATTGTTGCGGCGCACGTTCGCTCTGGCGCTGGTTCTTTCGGTCATCGGCTCCTTCCTAGCATTTGAGCCTTTCAAGATCATGACCGGGGGAAGACCACATAACCAAACGATCAGCATAGTGTACTGGATCTACAACAATGCCTTCGTCTATTTCAAACTCGGCTATGCGGCTACTCTTTCGATCGCCCTGCTTGCGGTACTGGCCGTGTTAAATTCAGTACTTCTCTACCTGCTGCGTGGTGGCGTGGAGTATTGAGGAGGCAGTCCCAATGATATTGACGCGAGGTCGCTCATCAGACACGCATTCATCCGGGAAACTACCAAGAGGGTGGTCATGGCTTTACTACATTTTCTGTACAGCCCTGGCACTGATCTTCTTATTTCCAATTGTGTGGTCAATGATGACCTCTTTCAAACCGGCGGCAGAAGCGTCTGCCAGTCCGCCAACCTTTCTTCCCTCATATTTATCATTCGATAATTATGCCAAGTTGGATGAGTTTGGTGACGGCATCTGGCAACACGTTGGAAACAGTACCATCGCGGCATGTCTCACGGTCGTCGGCACAGTGGTCATCTCTGTGCTAGGGGGCTACGGATTCTCCCGTTTCAAGTTCCCCGGAAAGGCTATTCTGTTTGTCGTCATTCTAGTCACGCTGATGGTGCCGTTTCAGACCATTCTGACTCCCTTGTTCATCATCCTGCGCAAACTCGAGATGCAAAACACATTACACGGCTTGAGTTTGGTCTACATCACGTTTCAACTTCCATTCGGCATATTCGTGATGCGCAACTCGTTTGACAGCGTACCGCGTGAACTGGAAGAAGCTGCGCTGCTCGACGGCTGCACACCTTTGAGTTTGCTGTACCGGGTGATGCTTAGCATTGTCCGACCTGGAATCGTCACGGTGGGCCTGTTTGCATTCATAAACGCCTGGAACGAATATATCGCCGCCCTGACGTTTATGACCAGCAGCCGGAATTTCACACTTCCTGTATTGCTGGCCAGTGTGCAAAGCGGTGAATATGGGCGTATCGACTGGGGGGCACTTCAGGCCGGGATTACGATCGCGATGGTACCGTGTTTGCTGCTTTTTTTTGCGTTGCAGCGTTATTACATTAGCGGATTGACTGCGGGTGCAGTCAAGTAACCGACAGACTTGGAGTGCCTACTCAATGGCTACATATGATCTCAGCTATGATCCCAAAGACCCGCTCTTTGATATTCCGAATTTTCCCGGTGTGCGTTGGGGCATCCAGGTGTTTACCCTGCAGAACTGTTATGGGCTTAACCCCGAAAAAGCCAAATACGAGGCGACCGACTCCGCCGCGTGCCTGTCTTGCACCGGCTTGAGCTGGGCTGGGCAGCAACAGCAATCGGATGGCCGGGTCGATGTCCGGTTGGAATGGCAGGCTGGCGTATTGATCTGGCAAATACAAGGCTGGCACGCTGAAGCAATAAAATCGATCAAACTACAGTTATGGGGATTGCCTGCCGAAGTGCTCGACCAGGGGTGGTGGAATCCGACAACTGAAGCGAATGAGGTTTTTCATCCTCAACCAAATCAGCCAATTCAATGGACATATCCTCTGGGTTGGGTGACGCCTTGGGCGTGTGTAGGCGGCAATGGCAACGCGATCAGTTTCAGTGTGCGAGACGAAATGGTCCGCGAGAAGCGATTGTTTGTCAACCAAGTCGCCCATGCGAACTATGCTACGGTCGTGGAACTGGTTTGCGATCAAGACGCGCTGCAGTACAGTGGCCATTTCACCGTGCCAGAGATTCGAATCAAACCATTCCTCAGTCAGGCGGAGATTGACGCGGACTTTGAGTCTCATCTGGCGTTTGTCGAACGGGCCTACGATCTTCAACCATGGGATACACGACCTGATGTTCTCGACTGGGCGCGAGAAGTACGTCTAGTTGTGAATCTGCATGGTCAGCATTGGACAGGGTATGTGTTCAACACTTTCGACCAAATGGCGGAGACACTCCGCTTCGTCACCGCTCATATTCCAGGACGTTATGTTGCCGCCTATTTGCCGGGCTGGGAAGGACGGTATTACTTTCAGTACCCATTGTTCAAACCCGGCGAAGCAATGGGTGGGGATGCAGGCTTTCGCCGCCTGGCGGGTGTGGCGCAAGAGCTTGGCGTTCGGCTGATGCCGATGGTAGGGGCGCACGGGGCCAATGCCCAGCTCTATCCGGATTTTGAGAATGCTGTATTCCGTAGTCGAACGAACACTTACGCCAAACTGTTGAATTACCCCGACTGGGACGGCGACCGGACATCTGAAGACGATCAGATCTTCTTGAACACGGGAGAACCAAATTTCCGGCGTCACCTGATCGAAGAGGTAAGCCAGGCAGTGATAGCCTACGATCTCGAAATCGTATACTTTGACACGACTGCTGCATGGACTAACGACCCACGCTACAACCTGTATGAGGGCTATAAATCGTTGATTCGCGAATTGAACGACCGTCATCCCGGTCTGATGATAGCCGGCGAAGGCTGGACCGATGCCTTACTCGCGCTGTTCCCGATCAATTTAAGCTGGATGGGTGTGTCGCGCTCATTCCGCTATCCGCAAATGTTGGCGCGCTATGGACGTGCACTCCAACACTTGATGGAAGGGGCGCCGGGATTGGGAAGCACGGGTGTTTTTGAAGGTGGTTACATGCCCGCTGATCGTTCTCCAACAACGCCCGGCCATATCCCGTCGATTTCATTCGTGGATGATACCCTGAACCGATTTGGCGATGAGGTTATCGCCTTGTGTCGTCAAATAGGCGATAGGGTTTAGTTTCGAGCAGGCTATCACTTGGACTTTTGGTCAATCAGTAAAGGAAGACTTGGATCAGTTTGGGGGCAGGGCAAGGGGAATGACCTGCCCCATAGTGCCCGATAGGGGCCCACAAGGCGGGGCATTCCAACGTCATGTGGATGGCATTGTTTACGGGATGGTTCTCTTGTACATTGGCCAAAAAACGCAGAGAATTCCGCTTACAGACCATACACCCACGAAGCAGCGGCGAAATGTAGAAATCCAGGCGCGTCAACGCGTCCCACCCCCGCAATGCGAGCGGCGATGGCCGATGCGCCTGTTGGTGACGATCAATTTGGCGAAGACCCCACCACGAACCGGTTGCAGGAGAAAGTCGCCGCGCTGCTCGACAAGGAAGCGGCACTTTGGCTGCCGGCAGGCACGATGGCGAATCAGGTGGCCTTGCGCCTGCTTACGCTCCCTGGTGATGATGTAATTGTGAGCCGCGAGAGTCACGCTTTGTGGCACGAGACCGGCGCATCGGCTGGCGCGGTGGCGGGAGGCGTCGTTGGCCCGAGCATTGCGCTGTTCAGCGCGTTTTCGGATGCCGGCAAAACCACGCGCTTTCGGCCCAAATAGCAATCGTCCGCGCGGTCCATCCTAGACTTATGGCCCGAGCTATTATCTGCGTTTTGTGGATTGTCTTTGGAACGGGGATCTGGTGTTCAAGGCCTTGATGTGGACGTGTTGTGTTGAAAAAAACGCAACCTATTCTTTACCCAAAGAGTCCGAAAATCGACCTGCGAGGAAATCCAGCCCCAGGCAGACTCGCAACAGTCATTCCGAATGATACCACCCAATGTTCACCAACATTGAAGTTCTAAACTGGGTATGAGCGCATTACGAGAAAAAAGCGCCAGATTTGAATTAGCTTGAGACCATGAAGTTCTGAACTGGGCGATCAAAGAGCCGACGGAATGCCTCAAAATCGAGACAATAAAGTTCTGGGCTCAGCGTCTGAACAGCACCAGACTTTCGCAAAGCTGGGCGAGAAAAGTCCGCTTTCAGCGTGGCGGGCTGGTGTTTCACTCGTCAATTTCTGCGACCTGCCACAGTAGCCAGCGCGGCAGACTGCCACCAAGCTGGGGGCTCTGCCAAACCCATTTAGGGACCCAGGGCCGAAGCAGTCGGGTTGTGCGGCTCAGCCCATCTAGCAGCACCTGTCGTCCTGCATCCCACTTGAGGCCATAACCTTCTCGGAAACGTTCAGGTAATGTTCCGGCAGTGACGAAGCGCAGCAGTGTTGCGCTGGCAATCGGGATAATTCCGACATCGGGATAGAGAATATCACGCGCCAATTGTTGGGCAGTGTCCGTTATTGCCAGAGTGTTGCCAGTTACCATGCCAGCGACATAATGATGAAAATCATCCAGATGGGAGGGCTGGATCGAATAGGGGATTCCGAACAGTTTCGCCAGGACCCCCGCGTCGGCATAGAATTGCTCGCGTTCGTCCGGTTTCAATGGCGCAACAAAGCGCTCATACGTGAGCAGACTGGTATCAATCAGAGTCGCCAATACCCAGAGTTTCAGTTCGGGATCATTCGCCGTATAAGCTGTGCCTGCTGGGAACCGTCCCATGTCCGCCGGTAGGCGACCCCGGATTTGGGCATGCATCGCATGGAATCGCTCTAACGCCTGTTCAGCTTCGTGATGGTTTGCGTATACAATCGTGTGCATCAACTCAAGTGTTCGCAGCAACCGGCTCAACGGGTCCCGCTGAAATCGGCTATACGCAGCAACACCAGCAGCTACCAATGGATGCGCCAGTTGCAGCAAGACGGCGCGTCCCCCATCCGCGTGCTGGGGTTCCTCAAGATCGCCATGTTCACATCCTACTGATGCGCGGACAACGCATTCTTGAGCGCCGCTTCCCGGGTCTCACTGCCGACATGATCAGCCGGGGGGCGCACATGATAGATATGGGGCAGGAATTGGCCGTGTTAGGATACCATGGTTGGCAGACTCACTATGAGGCTGGCCATACCATCCTCACGTTTACACGGCCCCTGTTGGATTGGTGTGTTCGCCGCCGATTATCAGAAAAAGAGCAAATTCGGATTATGCATGGATGCGAGGTAACAGGTCTGGTGAGTTACCCAATCCATAATGGAATAACCGGAGTCACGTGCCGTTCGCGCGGCGTCGCAGCGGGCGATAACCAGTCGTTGCAGGCTGACTTCGTTGTAGATGCCAGTGGGCGGTTCAGCCGCACACCAGATTGGCTTGAAAAACTAGGACACGGACGGCCCCATGAGAGCGTGGTTAATGCATTCCTCGGATATAGCAGCCGGCTGTATGAGATTCCAACATCGTTCCAAACCGACTGGAAAGCACTGTTATTGTTGGGCAATCCTCCAGATGAGACGCGAGGCGGCGTGCTACTTCCGGTAGAAGGAGAGCATTGGTTGGTGACGCTTGCCGGTATGAATGAGGATTATCCGCCCGCGGACGAAGCCGGCTTTCTTGAATTCGCTCGCACGCTGCGTAGCAATAAGCTTTACGATGCCATTCGAGGCGCGCGTCCACTGTCCCCTATTGTAGGATATCGAGCGACTGAAAATCGGCTGCGCCATTATGAGTTACTGGACCCTTGGCCCGAGCATCTTGTGGTATTAGGTGATGCCGTGTGCGCGTTCAATCCTATCTATGGGCAAGGGACAACTATAGCGGCACTCGGAGCCGAAATCCTGAATGAGTGGCTGGTGGACTATGATGCTCCGGCCGGGTATTCTGCTGGGATGGCCCGCCAGTTTCAACGAATTTTGGCAAAGGTCAACAAGTTGCCCTGGCTGATGGCGATAGGGGATGATTTTCGTTGGCCGAAAACTGAAGGAGAACGCCCTGACTTTTTTGTTGGCGCTGCCCACAAGTACCTTGATGAAGTGATCGCCCTGGCAACCGAATCGCACATGGTAGCGGCTACCTTTGCTCAGGTCGCCCATCTGATCAAGTCACCGTTCGCGCTGTTTCACCCGCGTATTGTCTCAAGGGTGCTTGTTCACGCCATCGGTCGGCGGATGGTGATCAGGCGAGGCGTGGTTAAATGAAACAAACTGTTGGATCAGACGCGACAACCGGGCCCAGACGACCGCCAGGACCTAAAGGGATACCATTGATTGGGAATTTACTGGAAGCGCGCCGCGATCCGCTCAGATTTGTACTGAACCTGGCACGAGACTACGGTGATGTTGCCCGGTACCGGCTTGGCGTCTATACGGGATATCTCGTCAATCATCCGGACTACATTCAACATATCTTGCAGTTGAACCACCAAAACTACGGCAAAGAGAACTACACATATCAGATGCTCAGACCGGTGCTCGGGGAAGGTTTGCTCACCAGCGACGGGCCGCATTGGTTACGCGAACGCCGATTGATCCAGCCCGCATTCAAGCGGAAACGACTGGCAGACTTCGGCACGTTAATCACAACAGCCACCACTGAATTGCTGGAGAATTGGGATTCACGCGCTGCGCAGAACCGACCCATCGATGTGGCCGAGGAAATGAGGCACCTGACGCTGCGGATTATCGGTGAAACACTGTTCGGCACGGACGTCAGCGTCCAGAGCGGCAGAATCGGAACCGCCTTTACCTTGTTGAACGAGGATGTCACCTATCGCCTGAAAACCGTGTTCGTTCCTCCACTGTGGGTGCCGACTCCGCGCAATCTAGCGTTCAGGAGAGCGCGTGCGGAACTTAATGCCATTGTATACGCGGTCATTGCCAACCGGCGTCAGAGCCGTGATTCCGGTTCAGATTTGCTCGGGATGTTATTGGCCGCGCGCGATGAAGCCAACGGCGAAGGCATGACGGATCAGCAGCTTCGCGATGAAGTGATGACGTTGATGTTGGCGGGGCACGAAACAACCGCAACTGCGCTAACCTGGACGTGGTACCTGTTGTCAGAACATCGGCGTGTGGTCCAGCGCGTGTGGGCCGAGCTGGATGATGTACTGGGGGGACGGATACCAACTGTAGACGATTTCCCGGCGATGGTTTATATGAAACAAGTGATTCAGGAATCGCTGCGCCTCTATCCACCAGTCTGGATTATCAGCCGAACTGCGATCGATGATGACCGTATAGGCCCATACGAGATACCGGCTGGGACAGTCGTGTTACTCAGCCAGTATGTGACGCACCGGCATCCCCATTTCTGGGCGAATCCGGAGCAGTTTGAACCGGAACGTTTCTCGCCGGAACGCACTGCTAACCGCCACAGGTATGCTTATTTTCCATTTGGCGGGGGGCCGCGTCTCTGTATTGGCGATAATCTGGCAAAGATGGAAGTTCAACTCATTCTGGCCACCATCGCCCAACGCTATAGGCTGGAATTGGTACCGACACACGCTGTCGAGCCTGAACCGCTGGTGACATTGCGTTCGCGCTACAGCATGAAAATGATGATACATCCTCGACGGTAAAATATCGCCTGGTAATTGACGATATAGATCAATGCAAGATAGTGGTTGCCTGATGGATACGCTGCTGCTGACGACCAGAATACAGATCACGCCACCATCACGCCGCGTCGTTCGTCTTGAGCGCCTGACCACCACCCTCGAAAGTGGAATCAATCCCGTAGACATGGTGCTTATTTACCAGAACTGCGAAAATCGCCACTATCTCTTCGTCATCTCGGTTTCCCGCCGGGGTATCAAGCCAAGGAGATATGACCATGCCGGACACAGCCAACGACCAGTTCCTACAATACTTGCACATGAAAGTTCAGGAAACTCTTAACGGGTTCGCGAATGCCCTCATGAAACGGGATCCTGCTGAGCTAGTCAACCACTTCGGTATGGACGCTGGTCTCGTAGTTTATGGCACGGGCCCCAACGAAAAATTCACGCGGGGGCTTGTGGAGATTTTAAACCTCCAGTTCAGCGATTGGTCCCAAACACACCCAACATCCATCAGCTTTGACTCGTTCTCGCTCTCTTTCGTTGATGGGACACCGTCCTTTGCTGACGATATGGTAGTGTTAGTAGCTGGGGACATGACGATCCATGCGAACAGCGACGGCGAGACCCGCGCTTTTCCGGCTCGTTTCACCTGCGTAGTCAAGTATAACGGGGGTGGTTTTTTACCGATCCTACAGGCTCACTTCTCGTTTCCCGTTGCAAACCAGGCTGCTAGCAGCGGTGGCGGTTCCGGTAATGTACATAGCTGAGGCGATCATGGCCAAACCGTAACCCCCAAAAAACTCCCTAGATAAGTGAAATGAACCGCGATCATATCCGAACCGGCTGGTAGAATAGGCCGGTTTTTGTTGATCGAGGAGTGGGGAATATGCTCTGGTTCATGGTTCTACAGATTGTCTCGACACGGGTTGAGTTGATTCAGCTCAGGCGCACTGCGGTCAGCGACAAGGAGTTGGAAATCGTGTTGCTGCGCCGGCTGTTGGCGATTTACGAGCGCAACCACTGCCAGCCCATGCGGCTGTCCCGGTGGGAAAAACTGACGCTGGTCGTGCTGGCCATCCGCCGGAAAGCCACAACCTGTTGGATGATCAAACAACCTGGGGAATGGGATTTGGATCGTGAAACCCAAGACAGTTTTCGGCTGGCATCGTGAGCTGGTGCGTGGAAATGGACGTACTGGCAGCGGAACCGTAGCTGACGACCATGTACCGATCGGGACATCGAGCGGCTGGTCATGCGTCTGGCGCGTGAGAACGGCTGGGGGAATGAGCGCATTGAGGGTGAACTGCTGTAGTTGAGCTATGAGATCAGGGATGACTTGGTCGCCAATCTTCTGCGTCGCCATGGCATTCCGCCCGTTTCTGAACGAGACACTTCACCGAGCTGGCGGCACTTGATGACCCACTACCGGATCAACTGCTGGCCTCGGCAGGTATCCATGTGAATTCTGTCGCTCATCATGTCCCGAACGCGAACGCGTTTGCGGAACGCTGGAGCCGCTCGGTCCGGGAAGAATGCCTTGACAAGGTGCTGCACCGAAGGTCGTGTTTGCACATCATCAATCAGGCGCATTTGCGTCGTGTCATGCGCGAGTACGTGGTATTTTTCAATACGGCGCGCCCGCATCAAGGGATCAACCAACAGATTCCCGTCCCTCCAGCCAGTCGGGCAGCGAGCGGTCCGGTGCGCTATCGGAAGGTGCTGGGCAGCATCGTTTGGGACTATTAGCGCGAGGTCGCCTAGGGGTGGATTTCCTTGTAGATTAGTTTCCGGACACTACGAGCAACCTTAGCCCTTTTCCGCTCCGGCGGTCAGTCCCGCGGTGAGATATTTCTGCGCAAAAAGACCGATCAAAAAGACGGGGATCACCGTAATGATCGCTACTGAGGATAACCCGCCCCAATTGACGCCGTATTCTCCGTAAGCCAACTCGGAGATCGCCACGGGCAGCGTTTTTGAGCCCACCGACTTGGTGAAAACCAGTGGAATCAGGAACGAATTCCATACCGTCAAAAACGTGATGGTCACCGTGCTGGCAATCGCTGGCCAAGAAATCGGCAGGATCACGCGCGTCAAAACCCCGATGGACGAGCAGCCATCAATAATGGCTGCTTCCGCAATAGAGATCGGTACGTCATCGAAAAATGTCTTCAACAGCCACGCCGCCAGGGGGAAGGCCATGGCTGAGAGCATCAAGACCAGCCCCAGCTTGGAATCGTAGAGATTATAAGTCTGCATCAGGAAGTAGAGCGGGATGATCACGGCGATTTCCGGGACCATACGCGCAATAATGATAAAAATCATCATCGGGTTTTTGGCCCGGAAATTGAAGAATTTCGAGTACGCATAGCCCGATGCAACCGCCAACACCATGACGAGCAGCGTGCTTCCTACCCCGACGATGAGACTGTTTCGTGCATAATACCGGTAGTCCGTTTCAAACAGCATCCGCTGGAAGTTATCGAACGTTGTGTGCTGCGGCAATACGTGAGGCGGGAATGCGATAATCTCCCCTTCCGTTTTCAGGGAGGTCAGCAGGACCCAAACGATGGGCAGCAATGTGTAAAGGGCGAGCAAGAGCGCGGAAGTATAAATGAAAGCTGGGCGCAGTATCTTCCTGGACATTTAGGTCTCCCGCCGCAGGATCAGGCGAATATAACCCACACTCATGACAAACGCGAGCAGGAAAATGATCGTGGTAGCCGCCGAACCGTAGCCCATCCGGAAACCTAGCATTGATTTCTTAAAGGCGTAAGTCGCCAGGACTTCCGTTGAACTGGCCGGACCACCGCGTGTGATAATCCAGACGGCATCGAAGAAACGCAACGCAACCATGGTACGCATGAGTAACGCAACGGCAGCAGCGGGTCTAAGCAACGGCAATGTGATGAAACGGAAGCTGCGCAGCACACCTGCACCGTCGATGCGGGCTGCTTCGTAAAGCGTTTCCGGGATATTTTGCAGACCGGCCAACAAAACCAGCATTACAAACGGGGTAGACTGCCATACATCGATAAAGATAAGCGTCGGCAGTGCTAGATGGGTCGAACTGAACCACTCAATCGGTTTTGAAACTATACCGAGCTCGCCCAGCCCATAATTCACGATACCGTAGGTTCCGTTCAGCAACCACGCCCAGACAAACGCCGTCACGACCGGGGGCATCATCCAGGGCAGCAGGGCGATTCCCCGCAGCATATTGCGCCCTATGAAGTCAAGTTGCAGCAGCAGCGCAAACATTAATCCGAGGACAAATTCAACGGAAATCGACACTACAACAAAGGTGATCGTGTGTTTGAAAGCATTAATGAAAAGAGGATCGTTGAAAAGATTTTCATAGTTTCGCCAGCCAATATGCGTGGGCGGGCCAAACGAGGATAGATTGTATTTGAAAAAGCTCAAATAGAAGCCACGTCCGATAGGGTAGGCCAGAATAACGGCCAGCAGCAGGAGGCCCGGAAGCGCATAGAGGTAGGGCGTTAATCGTCGCAACATGTGAAGGATGCCAATCTCACGCTAGAAGGCTGTGAAAGATGCTTCTGGAGAGAAGCCTTGCGCTTCTCTCCAGAATTGCGGTTGGTCGAAAGGGACCTACTCTTCTAACAGCGAATTGATGGAGTTGGCGGCTTCGTTGAGCGCATCCTCTGGGGACATGGCACCGGCCATGGCCTGGTCAATGTATTCACCCAGGATCTGGGAGGTTTCACCACCGCGTGGCAGGATGACCGTCTCAGAGTAGTTTTCGGCTACGTCGAAGACGAACTCAGAGAACAGGCGATGACGCTCGGGAATCTGCGCCAGGACGTCGGGGACCTCGTAGGCCGAGGCCCGCGCCGGCCAGTCAAGCATCTGGCTATATTCAAATGCACCAGATTCCGTGTTGGTCAGGAACTTGACCAGGTCCCAGGCGAGTTCTTTGTTGTCGGACATGAGCGGGATGCCGAAACCCCAGCGGTTGAAGGTTGTAACCGACTCACCGCCTTCGGGGGCGGGTTCGAGCGCGTAACCGACGACGTCCTCAATATCCGTGCCCGCCGTCATTCCAAACATGTACGGCCAGTGGTTGGTCATCGCGAACTTGCCCGCCAGGAAGCCTTCATGAACTTCGTTGTTGTCATACGTGATCACATCCGGCGGCATCACCTTGTACAGGTTTTTCAGGTCAACCATGAATTGCAGCGCTTCGACGCCTTCTGTGCTATTAAAGGCAGGTTTGCCGTTTTCGTCAAAGATTTGGCCGCCCTTCTGGAAGAGGAAGTCAAAGAAGGTGTAGGTGTTGAATACCTGCCCGGCCAACCCAAGCGATACAAAACCCCATTGATCGATGTTGCCATCGCCGTCAAGGTCCTGGGTAAGCGCCTTGGCGTATTCAACCAACTGATCCCATGTCTGCGGCGGCTCGGTGAAACCAGCGGCCTCCAACAGATCGGTGCGGTAGTAGAGCATGCGAACATCCAGGCTGTAGGGCATGATATACGGATGGCCGTTATAGTCGGTCAGCGCAATATTAATAAAGTCGGCGCGATCTTCATCAGACAGCGCTACTGCCGGATCAACGCTCCCATCCAGCGGCGTGAGCATCGGCGCAAGCTGATCCAGATAGAAATCCCAGAACATGATCAGGTCCAGCTTGGGGCTCTTGGTGTTGGCGGCCAGCACGTAATCGGCCACATACGTTTGCGTATTTTCTTCAATAACTTCGATTTCGACGCCGGTCTGCTCTTTCCATTGCTGAACAAGGGGTTCAACCGTCTTGTAGTCGCTGGTGTTGAGGACCAGAGCGATGGTTAGCTTATCCTGACGCGCCTTAGCCGTCGAGTGTGCCAGCACGGGCTGCATCGCAAGGACTATAACAATAGCGATCACGAGCCCGATCGAGATTTTCTTCTTAAGACTCAACGATATCATCTGTTTTCTCCCGTATCACTAAGTGGTTGAACTGTTTTTCGAAAGGCCGAATGCCTGCTGAACAAACCTGCTCCGGACTCACTGTTATCGGCTTGATAGAACCTCCTTGTTGGCCTGGGATCGTTCAAAATACGCGTGCAATTGGTTTTGCCTGTTTGACTAATAGGGGGCGACCTGCTCCGGATAGACCATAGCCAGGTACTTGCGCAGCAAGGCGCGTTCTTCGGTTGTCATTTCAACGGCGGGCAGACGAGGCATTCCAGCATCTACGCCCAACAGACGAAGCGTTTCTTTGAAGACGGTCAGCCAGTGCGGTGCAGCGTTCGCGCCCTGGCGTTCGTACATAAAGTAGTAGCCGAGCGGCGCCATCCGCGCCCAGAGGCTCTGCGCGAGCCTGAGATCGCCTTTGTTGTGTACGGCATCGAACAACTCAACGGCAAGATCAGGGACGACATTGGGCAGCCCAGACAACCAGCCGTCACCACCCGCAACAAATGCCTCCAATGGCGCGTAGTCATGACCATAGAGAGCGGTCATTTTGTCGCCGCACAGGTATTTGAGGTAGTTAACGCGCATCGGGTCACCGTGAGCCGCTTTGATCGAGTTCACGACGCCTTCATCGACCAGGGTTTTCACCTGCGCCGGGACTAGCTCGAACCCGGCGAACCAGGGATTGTTATAAACCATGATGGGCTGCCCGATAGCCTTGGAGATCGTGCGCAGGTGATCCATTGCCGTGGGAATGGTTGGTCCGTAATAGAAAGGCAGGAGCACCATCAACCCGTCCGCGCCTGCATCCATCGCGGCTTGGGCGAGATTGAGGGCGAGCTTGGTCGAATAGTGGATGATACCGGCGTAGACTGGCACGCGACCAGCCGCTTGCTCAACTGTCGCTTTGATGACCTGGATGCGTTCTTCATCCGACATGGCCGCGCCTTCGCCTGTGCTGCCCGCAGGGGAGAGACCGTGGACACCTTTGCTAATCAACCATTCGGCAAAAGCCTTGGTTCCCCCAACATCCACGCTGCCGTCAGCGTTGAATGCCGTGAGCATGGCGGGGATGATTCCTTGTGGTTTGTTCATTGTGACCTCATATTTTGAGAATTAGCCGTTATGATTATTCCTGGTAGATAGAGATAGCGCGTAGCATTGCGAATTTCTTTAGTAATGCGTTGCATCCAACATGTTGGTTATATTGAAACATGAAAATTCGTAAAAGTCAATATTTTCGATCCAACATGTTGCATGAGTAGTTTCAATTTTCACGGCGTACCTCCAAATAAACTCCCTGGATAAGTGAAATGAACCGCGATCACATCCGAACCGGGTGGTAGAATAGGCCGGTTTTTCGTTGATGGAAAAGGGGAGGATATGCTGTGGTTCATGGTGCTGCAGATTGTCTCAACGCTGGTTGAGTTGATCCAGCTCAGGCGCACTTTGGCATGCGATAAAGAGTTGGAAATCGTGTTGCTGAGCCGGCAGCTAGCGATCTACGAGCGCAAACCCTGCCAGCCCATGCGGCTGTCCCGTGGCGAAAAACGGACGCTGGTCGTGCAGACGGTCCGCCTGAAAGCCACAACCGGTGGCACGATCAAACAACTGGGGAATGTGATTCGGATCGCAAAACCCAAGGCGTTTTTCTATACGGCGCGCCCGCATCAAGGGATCAATCAACAGATTCCCGTCCCTCCAGCCAGTCGGGCAGCGAGCGGTCCGGTGCGCTGTCGCAATGTTCTGGGTGGCATCATTCATGACTACTACCGCGACGCTGCGTAGGCGAGAATCAGGGCACCCGTGAGGTTTCTTGGCCCTACGGGCCAACAGTATCGAACTCAGATTAGCCAAACGGAATGCCGTGTCCGAACGCGCCATAGTGGCCACATGTGGAAGCGGCGGACTCTGCGGCTTTAGTCATCGCCTCAGGGATAGACGTTCCCGAAAGGTGTTCGACCAGAAAGCGCGCGGCGAACGAATCGCCGGCGCCAAGAGTATCTACGACCTCTGTTTCGACGACACCTTGCCGGTGGAAGTGTTGCCCATCGTACACAGTTGCACCCTGGCTGCCCTGCGTCACCAACACGAGGCGAACGCCCTGATCTTTTACCCATCGCATCAGGTCTTCTGTGTCGGCCTGATCGTGGTCAGGATATGAGAGGATCGCCACATGCACTGACGGGAGCGTGGCTGAGAGATACTCGCGCGTCCACTTGTTCGAGAAATCGTAGGACAGAGTGGCCGACACCGCGCTGAGGCGGGGGAGATCGCGCTCGACATAGCTGAAAATGCTTGAATGCGTGAGATCGTGTTCGCGTACGAACGCGAGATCATCTTCGGCTAGTGCGAGGAATTGGCGAGCCCCAGGTGTGGCGAAGGTCCACACGCGATCTCCGTCAACCAGATCGACTTCACAGTGTGCGTTGGGAGTGTCGAGCACCCGGCAGCGCGATGTATCGACGCCCTCCTCTTTGAGTGCATTCAATAGGAGCTGGCCGTAAACGTCGTTACCCAGCCACCCCAGGTAACTCGCCTGGTGCCCGTGCTGTTGCGCAAAAACGGTCACATTCACCGCATTGCCCCCTGGAAACATCCGCTTCAGATGCTTGTATTTGTCGACCGTGTTGTCCCCAACGCCAATGACACGCATTCGTCCGTCTCCATACAGATTCTTCATAACAGCTAAAACGCGTGAAAAGCGTGCTGCGGCGCAACGTATCGCGCCGCAGCAGCCAGTGCCCAAATTTAGAAGTGCGCGTGCTAGTTGGTCAGATATGCATTCTCCAACGACATGCCCGACTGGAACGAGAGGAATCCAGGCAGATTTGTGAAGCCCTCCAATTTCGAAGTTGCTGCGTAGCTCTGATCGCGCCACATCAGAAATACCAATGGCGACTCGTCAAGCACGATCTGCTGAAGTTCGCCATAGATTTCCTTGCGCTGAGCCGGGTCGAGCGTCTCACGACCCAGATCGAGCAGTTCATCCACGCGCGGATTGGCATAACCCGGCGCATTGTTAAGGCGGATATCGCCGCTCTGATAGTAGTCGCTGAGATAGTCGGGATCGGCGATGTCGCCCGCCGTACCGACGACCAACAGATCGTAGTCGCCCTTCAGGTTCTTATCCAACCGTGTGGCCCAGTCTGGCAGATCGAGCTCCAGATTGACCCCGACTTTGGCCATCTCTGCCTGCACGGCGACTGCGGTCTGCTCGTGGAACGCATATTGTGAGGTCGCCAGCAGACGCGCTGTGAAACCATCCGGATACCCGGCTTCCGCCAAAAGTTCTTTCGCCTTGTCCGGGTTGTATTCGAAATAATTGTCGAACTTCGGATCGTAGGCCAACGAATTCGTGGGCACGGCCATGCCATAGATCGGGATACCTTGCCCAGAAAACGCCGTATTGATCACGGCATAGCGGTCGATGGCGTAGCCGAACGCCTGGCGGACGAGCGGATCGGAGAAGGGGCCATAGGTGGTGTTAAAGATCAAGCCCATGAACGGACCGGTACCGCCCAACACTTGAATATCAGAATTGGCCTTAAGCATGGGAATGTCGTTCCAACCGACATAGGAGATCAGATCGACATCTCCGGCAACCAGGGCGTTGGCTCGGGTGGTTGCGTCTGCATAGAACTCGAACACGATGCGGTCCGACTTCGGCAGTCCTTCTTTGTAATAGCCGTCGAATTTCTCCACAACCATGCGCTGGCCTTCGGTATATTCCTTGAAGACAAATGGCCCGGCGCCCATTGGGTTTCCGCTGAGATCGCCGTCATGCGCTTCGGTCCAGCTCTTTGAGACAATCGCTGATTCGGGCAGCGCCAGGTAGTCGATGAAAGGCGCCGTGGGGGCTTTCAGCGTGACTGCAACCGTCTTTGCATCGATGACGTCGACGTGATCGATCACCGACATTTGTTTGTAGAAGGTTGCGCCCGTATCGGGATTGAGAATCCGTTCCAGCGAGAACTTGACGTCATCAGCAGTGACGGGATCGCCGTTGTGAAACAGGGCGTCGCGCAGCGTGAACGTATAGGTGAGCTTGTCGTCCGAGACAACATACGACTCGGCCAGCTCAGGCGATGCTACGCCTTCGGTATTGTAATTGAATAGGCCACGGTAGACGGTCAAGCGCACAGTACGCGCGGCGGTGCCAGCGTTGATGTGCGGGTCAAGATTCGGGGGTTCGCTGGAAATCGCCATGACGATTTCGGAGCCACTCTGAGCAGTTGCCATAGGCGGGATAGATCCCAATACGAGGACGACCAACAACGAAAGACTGACGAGAGTCAAACCTATCTTGCGGTACATGTCTTGCCTCCTGAACTCGTGTAATTGTTGTCATTTTGAAACTGCTGAACCACTGACGTATTGTGCATTGATCTCCTTTCTTTGAAGTCGTGTGACTCAATGTATGACGCGTTATCGTTTCAGCCGCGGATCGAGAACATCCCGAAGAGCGTCTCCAAAGGTATTAACGGCCAACACGGTAGAAGCAATGACCAGCGACGGCCACACCACATAGAGCGGCGACTGGTACATGTAACTCCGTGCGGCCCCAATCATCAGGCCCCAGGAGGGGGTAGGTGGGACTACGCCTAACCCAAGAAAACTGAGCCCTGACTCAAGCAAGATTGATGCGGCGACGGTGAGGCTGGCCTGGACGATCAAGATGGCGGCGATATTCGGGATGATGTGCGCCGCAATCAGTCGGATGGGCGTCGCGCCGATGGCCCGAGCTGCCAGAAAATAAAGGGTTCCCTTCACCTGAAGGGTGGCTGCGTAAGCCAGGCGGGCGAAGGATGGCGAGTAGAGGAGGCCAATCACGACGATCAGATTTGTCACGCCCGCGCCCATGAACCCGACGACGACCATCGCGAGCAGGATGGGGGGGAAGCTGAGCAGTGTGTCGCTCAGGCGCATGATGATCTGCTCCACCCAGCCACCCGCATAAGCCGCTACGACACCCGCGGTCGTGCCCAACACAAACGCAAGGAGTGTCGCCCCGGCAGCAACGGTCAAAGATGGCCGCGCTCCGTACATCAGCCGGCTCAAAATATCGCGACCGTATTCGTCTGTTCCTAGTAGATATTGGCTGTCGGGCCGCTTGAGCACATGCTGGGCGTTGATTTCCAGCGGATCGTGGGGCGCAATTACCGGTGCCAGAATGCCCAACAGGATAACCAATACGACCACGGCCGCGCTTGCAGCCAGCCATACCAGACGACGTTTCCGGGGAGACACCTAATCACCTCCTGACCGGGAATGTCGGATGCGCGGGTCGAGGAAGCCGTAGAGAATATCGACGACGAGATTGATCAGAATGAAGAAGCTTGCCGAGACCAGGACGATGCCCTGGACGGTAGGGTAATCACGGCGGCGGACGGCGCGCAGCAAGAGCGTAGACAGCCCTGGCCAGTTGTAGATGTATTCGACAAGTACGGTACCGCCAATCAACGTGCCAACCTGCAATCCGATGACGGTCACAACTGGGATCAGCCCGTTGCGCAGCATGTGCCGGTAGACGACGACGCGCTCGCGGAGCCCCTTGGCGCGTGCTGTCACAATATATTCTTGCCCGCGCACTTCCAGCATAGACGAACGCGTCACGCGCGTGATGATGGCCATCGGACCCAAAGCCAACGTAATCGCTGGAAGAACGAGTTTCTCTAAGAATGCCTGAAAATTGTCGCCGGGCGCTGCGTACCCGGCCACCGGGAGCCATTTCAACTGAACTCCGAATCCGAGTACCAGCAGCATGCCGAACACGTAGACCGGCAGTGAGATGCCGACCGCGCCGAAAAGTGAGAGCGCCCTATCCCACATGCTGTTCCAGGTGAGCGCCGAGATAACTCCTAGCGGGATGCCCAACAAGGTGGCCAGCAGAATGCCCGCTCCGACGAGCTGAAGTGTGCGGGGCAGCCGGTGCGAAATGGTGTCCCACACCGGCGAGTTATCGACCAGGGAGCGGCCCAAGTCCATGTGGGCCAGGTCGCCGATCCAGTGAGCGTATTGTACGATCAGTGGATCGTTGAGTCCCATACGCTCGCGCACGGCTTCGACGACTTTGGGATCGGGCGTGCTCTCGGAGCCGATGATGATCATCGCAGGGTCGCCGGGCAAGAGGTGGAGGAGGGCAAAAACAACCGTGCCGACCAATAGGACTTGCAGGATGGCCCACATGAAACGCTGAAAAATAAAACTAACCAAAGTAGTACCCCATGTCTCTAAGCCACAATTTCAACCCAACGCGTCCCAATCCTGGTTTGACAGAGCCATGCTTTACGCATATACTAGCATAAAATCGCAATAGGACAAAATGGAACAATAGGACATTTGGAGTTCTTCATGACCAACCAGGCAAATCCCTCTCAGGCCCTGAATTATATGGAGGGCACCATAGTCCGCGATGGAATGGCGGATATTTTGGATCGGGAATGGGCTCATGCAGCAGATGTTGTTCGCGGCTGGCTCCGGCGCGGACTAGATCATCTCTATCTTGTCGGCTGCGGTGGTTCGTTTGCGACAACTCTGCCCCCCAAATGGCTGCTGGATAGGTTCTCTACGCTGCCTGTGGATCGATATTCCGGGTGGGAATTTGTCAATCGTGCCCCGGCCCGCCTCAATGAGCGGGCCGCCGTTGTGCTTGGGTCTCATTCTGGAACCACGGAAGAATTGCTGCTCGCTTACGATCTTGCTGAGGCACGTGGTGCGGCCGTAGTTGGGCTGTCACAGCCTGGCACGCCGCTCGCGCAGAAATCGGTCGACACGCTGACCTACAGCTCTCCTGCGTCGAACCTGTCCAAACTACTGCTCGGTTATCTGCTGGCCGAGGAAATCCTGGTGCAGCGCGATCAGGTGCCGGAAGGCGATATCCTGAGAGAGGAACTAGCCGGGCTGCCGGACGCGATGGAGGCAATCCGCGTCCAGACGGAGGCCCGCAGCCGGATATTGGCTGCCGAGTTCCGCGAGGCCGATCAGTATTATGTAGTGGGGTCAGGCCTGTCGGCTGGATTGGCATACCAGTTCGCGATCTGCAACCTGATCGAGATGCAGTGGGTCGATGCCGCGTCACTTAATGCGGCTGAATTCCAGCATGGACCCTTCGAAATTGTCCAACCTGGTCTGCCGATGATATTCCTGCTCGGCTCGGACGAATCACGTGTAATCACGGAGCGGGCGCTCGAGTTCTCCCGTAAATTCGGAGCTAAAACGATAGTATTCGATCTGGCTGATATGCCAGGGCTTCATCCGTGGCTGGCCCCGTTCGGGCTGCACCTTCCCCTACAATGGCTCAACTGGTACCTCGGCCAGGAACGTAATCACGTCATTTCAGAGCGGCGCTATATGGGGAAAGTCGCGTTTTAGATCCTGCCACAGGCAAGGAGACTTCGTACGATGCGTTATATGATAGGCGTTGACGTTGGCGGGACTTTCACTGATCTAACCCTGGTCGACGCGGAAACGCACACCACGGCAATTCATAAGGTATTGTCGACCCCGTCTGATCCTTCGCAGGCGATTATGTCGGGTATCACCGCGCTGTTGGAGCGCGAAGGCGTGGATTACGCGCTGGTCGATTATCTGGCACATGGCACTACCGTCGCAACCAACGCGTTGATCGAGCACAAAGGCGCGAAGACAGGGTTGTTGGTCACGGAAGGGTTTCGCGATTTGCTCGAAATTGGACGGCAAATGCGGCCTGCGCTCTACGACTTGCAGCGCGAAAAACCGGTTCCACTGGTGCCCGGCCAGTTTCGCAAAGAGGTTCAGGAACGGATCTACGCGGATGGCACGATCCGCAAGCCGCTGAATGCGGCGGCGGCGCGGGCGGCGATCGCCGAACTCCGCGACGCTGGCGTGGAATCCGTGGCGGTCTGTTTTCTGTTTTCCTACCTTAACCCTGACCACGAAAAAGCTGTGGTGAAGTCGATCCAAGAGATTTTTCCAGCGGCGTTTGTATCCGCCTCCCACGAAATCGTGCCGGAGTTCCGCGAATTTCCTCGTCTGAGTACGACGGTACTCAACGCCTATCTCGGCCCGATCATGAAACGTTACCTGGAGAATTTCCAGGCAGCCGTGGATCGGGCCGGGATCAACACCTCGCCATTCGTCACGCAGTCGAACGGCGGCATACTTTCAATCCGCGAAACGGTGCATGCCCCGGTGCGGACTGCGCTATCTGGCCCCAGCGCCGGGGTTGTCGCAGCGGCGTATATCGGCAAATTGGCGGGATTCGACAACTTGATCACGCTCGATATGGGCGGGACAAGCGCCGACATCAGCCTGATTTATGCCGGGGAGCCGCTGATGTCCGTCGAACGCTCGATTGAGGGCTGGCCGTCGCGTATCCCAATGCTTGACATTGTCACGATCGGGGCAGGCGGTGGGTCCATCGCCTGGATTGATGAGGGCGGGGCGCTCAAGGTGGGACCCCATAGTGCCGGGGCCAATCCCGGCCCAGCCTGTTACGGCTTTGGCGGCACCGAAGCCACCATGACCGACGCGAATGTTGTGCTGGGGCGCATGAATCCTAAGCGCATTCTGGGCGGGCGCATGCAGCTTGATACCCCGGCTGCCGAAGCGGCCATCCGCACGACGATTTGTGACCTGGTCGGGCTGTCACCCGTGGAAGCTGCCAGCGGAATTGTCGACGTGGTAAACGCGAACATGGTACGCGCGACCCGGCTTGTGTCGGTCGAGCGCGGGTATGATCCGCGCGATTTCACGCTGATGGCATTTGGTGGCGCGGGGCCGCTCCATGCGGTGGCTGTGGCGCAAGAATTGGGCATTCCGCGCGTGCTGGTTCCACCGTCGCCAGGGACGCTGTGCTCGCTGGGCCTGCTGGTGACGGATATTCGTACCGATCATGTGCGGAGTTTGCCGCTCGCGCCCACGGCGCAGGCGCTTCCGCAGATTGTGGCTCTGTTCGAAGAACTCGATGCCGAAGGGCAACGCGTCCTCGATCAGGAAGCTGTGCCCGCAGACAAGCGTCGCCTCATGCGTTGGATCGACGCGCGTTACCAGCGTCAGAATTATGAGCTGGCGGTGCCCGTGACACTCGACGAACTGACGGAAGAAGGACTGGACGATCTGGTGGCGCGGTTCCATGCCGAACACGCGCGGCTGTACGATTATGCGCGTCCAAATGCGCCCGTGGAATTCGTGAACTACCGCCTGACCGCGATCGGTGAGCTGCCCAAAGCTCCTATGCCTCATATCCATCAGCGGTCGGGAACGGGCCCATCCCCGATATCCATGCGCGATGTGTTCTTCAAGGAAACCAGTCAGTTTGTGACCTGTCCGCTGTTTGAGCGATCCCAACTTGCCGCCGGTGACCGGTTGGTTGGCCCGCTAATCATTGAGCAGATGGACTCCACGACGGTGGTGCCGCCAGGACTCACATGTTCTGTTGATATCTTTGGCAACCTGTTGATCGAAGTGTTGGGGGGCAGCGATGGCCGCTAAGCGTGGCTCTGAAACATCGCAGGTGGACGCGATTACGCTGGAGATTCTCAGTAACCGGCTGTTGTCGGTCGCTGAAGAGATGGGAGCCGTGCTGA
Organism: uncultured Chloroflexia bacterium; assembly: GCA_963826505.1. GTDB lineage: Bacteria > Chloroflexota > Anaerolineae > Aggregatilineales > Aggregatilineaceae > CAWGXG01. Next base: position 87,751 of record CAWGXG010000005.1, on the reverse strand, counting down.
TTCGCACTGCCTACTCCACCAATATCAAAGAGCGGCGCGATTGCTCAACCGCGGTATTTGACGCAGAAGGGCAGATGATCGCCCAGGCAGAACAAATTCCGATGCATTTGGGGTCTTTGCTGGGATCGGTTGAAGCCGTGTTGAAAAAATACCCGGGGGCCGATTTGCATCCGGGGGACGTGTTCATCGCCAACGATCCGTACTCAGGCGGGGGGACACATCTCCCAGATATCACGGTAGTGTCCCCGGTGTATGCAGACGAGACGCTCGTCGGATTCGTGGCCAATATCGCGCACCATGCCGATGTAGGGGGCAAGGTTCCTGGCAGCACGTCGGGCGACGCCGTGAGTATTTTTCAAGAGGGCATTCGGCTGCCGCTGGTGCGTTTGTGCGAGCGAGGGAACGTCATTCAGGACGTGATAGATTTCATCGCGCTCAACAGCCGAACCCCGGCCGAGCGTGAAGGCGATCTCGCTGCACAAATTGCGGCCAACCGCGTGGGGGCGCGTCGTCTGGCTGAAGTCGTGACACGCTATGGAGTGCCCACCTATACCCATAACCTGGGGGCGCTGTTGGACTATGCCGCCACGATGATGCGGGCAAGCATCGCCAAGCTGCCTTCAGGAGCGTACACATTTACAGACTATCTGGATGATGACGGGATTCACGTCGGGCAGCCGGTGCCTATCAAGGTGACTGTCACCATCGAGGGTGACGCCGCTGTGGTGGATTTCGCGGGGTCCAGCCCGCAGGTCTCCGGGCCGATCAATGTGCCGATAAACGGCACACTGGCGACGATCTTTTACTGCTTCAAGGCATTGGTGGGACCAACGATACCGTCCAATCATGGCATTTACCGCGCGCTGCGAGTCATCGCGCCTGAGAGGAGTATCGTGAACTGCGCCGCGCCGGCACCGGTAGGCGAACGGATTGATACATGCCAGCGTATCGCAGATGCCTTCTTCGGCGCGATGGCCGCTGCCGCTCCTGAGCGTGTTCTTGCCGCCAGCAATAGCAGCGTGACCACAGCAACCTTCTCCGGAATCCACCCAAAGACTGACAACTTTTACGTCTACCTGGAGACGGTCGCGGGCGGGCAGGGCGCGCATGCCCATGGCGATGGGCTGAGTGGCGTACAGGTCCACATGACGAACACGTCCAATCTCGCGGTTGAAGCGCTCGAACGCGAATACCCCTTGTTGGTCGAGCGCTATGCCTTCCGCACAAACTCGGGTGGGGCCGGGCTCTACCGTGGCGGACTCGGCATTCAGCGGGATGTATGCGCGTTGCATGACAACGTCACTTTTTCGGGCCTGGCCGATCGCCAGGTCATCGAACCCTGGGGCATTAATGGCGGGCTGGCAGGAGCCACAGGACAATATTTGCTGCAGCGCGTCGATGGATCAGGGGAAGTTTTGAGTTCGAAGGTGTCCAATGTAAGATTAATGGCGGAAGATGTGGTTAGTGTGCGAACCCCTGGTTCTGGCGGCTATGGTTCGCCGTTGGAGCGCGATCCTCAGTCCGTGCTGCGCGACGTCGTCGAGGGGAAAGTATCTCTGGACGCGGCCCTGGATGTTTATGGAGTGGTTCTGACTGCTGATCGCAGTGGTATCGATAAGGAACGGACACGACAGAAGCGGGAGGCCAAACGCTCTGGCGCGCAGACATAAGGAGTTCTTTTGTGCCGAAGAAACCTACCTTGAGTGACGTGATTGCGACCCCAGTTCTCAGTCGTGAAAGTTCGAAGCCTCTCTATCTGCAAATCTATGATGAACTGTGTGAGTTCATCCAGACCGGAGGGTTGAAACCTGGGGATCAGTTTCCGACAGAACTGGAACTGGTGGATCGTTACGAGGTAGGGCGCATCACTGTTCGGCGCGCAATCGCGGAAATGGTTCAAGAGGGACGCTTGGTGCGCCGTGCCGGGAAGGGGACATTTGTCGCCACTCCGAAGATTGAGCGGCAGTTGGTGGACGTATCGAGTTTTACCGAACGTATGCGTGCATTGGGGCTTCAACCCAGCGCGCGAGTCATTGAAGTGAAGACGGTTCCTGCCACTGCGCGGCTGGCCCGAGAGTTGGATGTGCCTGCCGACGATCCGGTGTTGGCGCTCGTCCGTCTGCGTTTTTCCAACGACGTTCCGGTTGCCCTCGAAACTTCTTTCTTGAGTCTGGGCCGCTGCCCTGGTTTGGACGCCCTCGAACTAGAGCACGTTTCTCTGTATGAATTGCTGGGTACACATTATGGTTTGCACGCCGTATCGTCTGAGAAGACGCTGGAGTTGGCGACGGCCAATGCCTGGGAAGCCAAACATCTCAACATCCGTCCCGGGGCCCCGCTGTTTTTGTTGCGGGCGCGCGTGATGGGGGAGTGCGAACCGATCGAATATGTAAAAACCCTTCTGCGCGGGGATCGGTTTCGTTTCAAAGTGTGATCTGTTTCTGATGCTGAGAATATGTGATCTCACCTCATTTGGTTTTGTTGCAAAAAATGAATACCGAGATCAAGTGGGCAAAGGTATGCGTTCAGGGGGCAAGCAGGGTGAGATCTTGAGGTTAGTGAGTGGGTAAGAGTGAGGGGGCAAGTTGCTCCATGTCCCGGCTACTTGCGTCGTCCGACGTGATTTTTCGCCTGTACCAAGTATAATCCTCGCCTGAGATCACAGCCTAAGTCGTCTCCCCCCTCTCCTGAAAAGGATACCTACGATGAACTGGCGTCAACTCTGGAACGCAGGCAAACAACTGATCACACGTGGCATTCAACAGATCGAAACCAAGGGGGAAGAATGGAACAAACCGGCTCCGGATCGTCAGATCACTGGTGTGGTAACCGATCTGGTGCGCAGCAAACTGGAACTTATTGCCGAAAACGCGTTTCTACGCCAGCAGGTGATAGTGCTCAAGCGTCAGAATACGGGGCGACCATCGATTACGCGACATGATCGGCGTGTGTTGGTGATGCTGGAGAGTAACCGCGTGGATGGAAGGATGCACTACACCTCGTGAAACCGGACACGTTGACGAAGTGGCATCGGCAAGGGTTTCGGTTGTTCTGGCGCAGGAAGTTGCAGGGCCAACCGCGCAAGACACGGATATCGCCCAAGGCCATTGCGTTGATCAAAGAGATGGCCGTCAAGAATCGGTTGTGGGGTTCGCCGCGGATTCGGGACGAGTTACTCAAATTGGGATTCAAGGTCGCCAAACGCACGGTGCAGAAGTACATGCGTCAGGCGCGCCGCGGTCTGCCGCCCGAACGCAAAGGTCAGACCTGGGGACGTTTCTGGCCAATCACGTGGACGAGATCTGGGCGTGTGATTTTGTGCAGATCTATGACGTGTTCTTCCGCACGATCTATGTCTTGTTCATGGTCGAACTGGGGTCACGACGGGTCGTGCATGCCGGGGTGACGCGCAATCCAATCGATGAGTGGGTGGCGCAGCAAGTATGGAATGCCACGCCCTTTGGGGAAGGTCCGCGCTTTTTGATCTGCGACAATGACGGCAAGGTTGGCAACCAGTTCGAACGTGTCGCTGAAGGATCTGGAATTGATGTGATCCACACGCCTGTCGAAGCCCCCAGAGCCAATGCCATCTGCGAGCGCTTCATGGGCAGCGTCAGACGTGAACTACTGGATCACATCTTGATTCTGGGTGAGCGTCATCTGCGGCGTAAGGTCAAGGAGTATGTCCGGTACTTCCAGCGTGCGCGTCCCCATCAAGGCCTTAACGGGCAGATTCCCATTCCATCCAGTCTGCCGCCATCGGTCGTGCCACCACTGTCTCAACTCCGACGCATTCCGATTCTGGGAGGCTTACACCATGACTACCAATGGGCTGCGTGAGGGAAGCAACCGGTTCGGACGACGCAAGTAGCCGACACAGGTGGCCGTGGCACGCTCTATCTTGGTGATCGTCTATCATATGATCCGCGATGGCAAAGCCTATGTCGACTTGGGTGTCGATTACTTCGACAAACGTAATCAAGCTCAAACCGAACGGCGCTTAATCAAACGGTTGGAGCCATTGGGGCACAAGGTTACTCTCGAACCTCGTGCCGCTGCTTGATCCATTTATTTTCGGAGTAGTATCAGCTTCAAATGAAGGACCCACCTGCATGTTAACAGACTACGCCCTCAAACGCGTTCATCGACTTTCGCCAAACTCTATGCCATGACCGCTTTGCTTAATCGAGTTCGCCGTCAGTCTTGTTTCCTGGAGGAGTATCCCCACCTGCGGGAGAACCCGCAATCGTCGGCAAAACCACAATAAACATCGTTCCCTGATCTTCGTGACTTTCGCAAACGATCGTACCGCCGTGCAGATCGACCGATTGCCTGACAATGGCTAACCCGAGTCCGGTCCCCGGCGTTTTACCGACATTCTGGGCGCGGTGAAAGGTTTCAAACAGGCGCGCCTGGTCGGCTTCGGGGATACCGATGCCCTGGTCCCGAATGCAGAATGTGATCTGATCTGTCTCGCAGGTGATACGAAACGTTACCGTACTGTCGTCAGGCGAATACTTAAGCGCATTCGAGAGCAGGTTTCCTAAAATGTGCCGCAACAGCTTCGCATCCAGGCATGCGGTGTCGCAGGCCCCCTGGCTCGAAAAATCGATGATCTGGGTGGCGCCAATAGTCTGTCGTGCCTCCGCCATCAGGTTTTGACAGAACGCGATTACGTCGAGCGGCGCGGGATCGAATGCGAGCTTGCCGGATTCAACGTGCCCAATGGTCAGGATGTCGTCGAGCATCTCGACCATGACCTTTATACTGTCTCGAATGCCGTCGTACCTGGTTTGTTTCTGTTCATCGGTCAATCGTTCACCGTAATGCTGAAATCATATCGACTGCGCTTTGAATAACGGCCAGCGGGTTGCGCAAATCGTGGGCCGCCATCGACACATAGCGCGATTTGAGTTCACTGAGTTCCATCTCATGAGCGAGTATTTGGCGAAGCTGCGCTTCCAACTGCTTGCGTGGGGTGATGTCACGTAAACTGCACACTACGCCCAACAACCCGCTAATATTCTCCGCAATGGGCGATAACACCACTTCGGCGTCAAACGTCGTGAAGTCTTTGCGGCAGACAGTGATTTCCAACCGTTGGGGCTGTTGGGTGTCGATGACCGCAGCAAGGGCTCGTTCCAAGGTCGCAGCATGCTCAGATATGACTAGCATGACGACCGGCTGGTTGAGAGTTTCATCCGGGCTATACCCAAATGAGGTATTGAAGGCCGGGTTCACCTGATTGATGCTGCCATCCGTCCGACACAGGATCATCACATCGCTGCTGCTGTTTAGGATCGTTTCGATACGTTCTCTAGCACGATTGAGCTGGGACGTGCGTTCAATCACTCGTTGTTCGAGAGAATTGCGCTCGGCCTCAAGATCGGCAAACAAGCGTGCATTCTGGATCGCAATGGCCGCCTGGTCGGCAAAAGCAAGCAAGCGTTCGGCATGAATATCCGCAAAGAAACCCGGCGTTTCGCTATCGATGTTTATGAATCCGATCACCCGACCCTCCAGCCGGATCGGCACCCCAACATGGGAGCGCACCCACTTGATGCTGTCAAAATCTAACCAACCCGGGTAGTCGTTGACATCGCGAATGACCATTGCCTGTCCACTCTCCACGATCTGCTGAAAGGTCGGTATGTCAGCGATAGGCAAGTGGGTAATCTGGGTCTGGTTCGCGAGCAACCGTTTGGCGTATCCCACGGTGTAAACACTGTGAGCTACACCAGCTTCAATCAACAAGATATCGCCAGCATCGTATGGAATTACGCGGGCAATGCTCTCAAGAATATGCGACAGAACGGCTTCCAAATGGAGCGTACTGTTGATAATCGCAGCGGTTTCGCTAAGCGCTTCGGCGAAATGCCGCTGCGCGCGTTCGGCCTCTTGCAGACGGGCTTGGGTAATAGCAAGCGCGAGTTGGTAGCCCACCTCACGTATGAGTTCCAATTGCCCGGCAAATGGATTTCCCGGCTGATCGTGTCCCAGCCCGATCAGTCCTACCAGTTGTCCCTGGGCAAAGAATGGCACATTAACGACAGAACGAATGCCCAGGTCCAATAACGATCGAGTCACCGGGAGATCGTCGTAGGACGCGAGATCTTCGATCTGCACAGTTTTCCCCTGGCGCAGTTGGTCGAGACCCAGAATGTTTTCTGGGGGCAACTCCGTGCCAACCACAAGTCGTGTTGTGCCCTCCACCCCGATGGCCAGAGTTTTAGCCACCCCGGTGTCGGGATTGAATGCTAATGCAATCAATTCATACGGATTAACAATCTGCTGAATATGTGTCACGACCACATTGACGACTTCTTCAATCGTACGCGCGGCGAGAATAGCCTGGTCGATGCTGTGCAAGATGCTCAACCGTCTGGCGTACTGCTCCAGGGCGTTCTCCGCCTGTTTGCGCTCGGTGATGTCGCGGATGTTGCACTGGATGACTTTCTCGCTATTCACCGCATAGACATTGCTGACAAATTCCACCGCAATGCTTCGCCCGTCCTTGGTTTCCAACGGCAAATCCTCGTAGCGGATGTAACCCTTGCCCTGCAGTTCAAGAAAAGCCGCCTGGGATGCTATGATGTCTTTGAAAACGCCGATTTCCCACAGTTCTTTCCCCAGGATTTCCTCCTGAGAATGACCCAGCAGGTCAAGCAGGAAGGGGTTGACATCAACCACTTGCCCGGTACTAGCATCGAGAATCAAGATACCGTCTTTGGCCGCTTCAAAAAGCCGCCGGTAGCGCGTCTCTGATACATGCAGCGCTTCCTCAGCCTGTTTACGATCTGTGATGTCGCGGCCTACGCCCACCAGTCCAACAATCTCGCCTTTTTGATCACGTAAGGGTACTTTTGTCGTGAGAATCCACTTCGAGTTCCCTTCATCATCTCCGGCGGGCTCTTCCCTGTTGATCAGCGGCTCACCGGAGCGCATAACCGTCAGATCGTCAGCGTGATAACGCTCGGCTAACTCCGGAAAGTAATAGTCGAAACCTGTCTTGCCAACGACTTCACTAACGGAGGCCGCCCCCATTTGACGCGCTTCGGCTTCGTTGGCGAGGATAAACCTGCCCTGTGTATCTTTGACATAGATAGGATCGGGCAGGTTGTCGATCAGCGTTCTCAGCAGATTACGTTCAGTGGTCAGCGCTTCCTCTGCTTTTCTGCGTGCTGTGATATCCTCCCCTGAACTGAGTATGCCAATGACACTGCCGTTCCCATCTCGCAATTGGGCGTTATTCCAGGCGAAGATTTTTGTGGCCCCGGAGTAGGTGATGATGGGGTTTTCGTAGTATTCGAGCAACTCATCCATGTCTCCGGACAACATCTGTTGAAAATCGGCTTTCACGGTTTCTCTGATGTGTTGAGGCACAAACGTGTCAAACCAGTTCTGGCCGAGCAAATCTTGTTCCGAAATCCCGAGGAAAGCACTCCCCTTTTTGTTAATCATCGTGATTTCGCCCTGCGTATTCAGAGCCACGAGAATAACGCTGGCCGTGTCGAGATAGGCGCGAGCCCGATCACGCTCTGCGCGCAGTTGTTCAACGAGTTGTTTGCGTTCAATGGCGTAATGGACGGCACGTACCAATGCCTGATGATCAAACGAGCCTTTTACCAGGTAATCTTGAGCGCCGTGGCTCACAGCTTCAAGCCCGACTTCATCATCATCCAGCCCGGTCAGGACGACAATGGGTGTGGCTGGCACGAACTGGCGCGCTTGCGCCAGCGTAGCGAGGCCATGACTATCCGGCAGCGACAAGTCTAGTAAGATGATGTCAACGTGATTATCAGCCAGGGCGCTCTGAGCCGTAGAGAGCCGGTCTGTCACGGCGACCTCAAAATGTATGCGCGCGCTTTCCGCGAGTATTTCGCGAATGAGGCGCGCGTCGCCGGGATTGTCTTCAATCAGCAGGACACGGATCACCTTCGGGTATGCTTCGACTTGCATTAGCTGAACTCCGTGATGCTGTGACGCTACACGCTAGAACACTTCTATAGCAATGGGCTGGGGGTTACGGTCATCGTACCGGCAAGAACACCGTGAACGTGCTCCCGTTACCCAGCGTACTTTGGACTTCTATCCGTCCACCGTGAAGTTCAACAATCCTCTTGGCGATAGAAAGACCCAGCCCGACCCCACGGCTGGTCCTGGCGCAGTCACCCCTGAAGAAGTGCTCAAATATGCGCGGAAGATCAGAATCCGGAATACCGATCCCTGTATCTGTGATATTTACAGCGACAAGTGAGTCGGTCGCAGTGGCCGTAACTGTGATACTTCCCCGCTCAGGCGTGAAATGCACAGCATTGTCCAGGATCTGGAGAAAAGCCTGGCGCAACAAATACCTATCGCTGTCGACCAGCGGCAGGTCACCATCCGGTCCAAAGGTGATGGCGATATTTTTCAATGCAGCTTTCGGCGTGATCTCGAATTCGACATCGCGTAGAACTTGGTCCAGACTCCGCTGAGACCGGACGATGCTGGCACTGCCTTCCAAGTTAATCACCTGGAGCATAGCGTTCACCAGTCGGTCAATATGAACCACCTGGGCTTTGATCTGGGCCCCGCGTTTCAAGGCTAACTCGTCCTGCAAGACAGACCGCTCCAGGTTTTCGACAGCTAGATGGATGACGCTGAGCGGAGTCTTCACCTCGTGCGATATACCTTCGACAAAACTGGTCAGGATTTTCACCTTCTCTCGTTCAAGCGCCAGTTCAAGCTGCTGCCGTTCTCTTCTCTTATGTTGCGTGATATCCCGGTTGACGGCGACCACAACCGCTGGATTTCCAACACCGTCCGCCAGCATCGTAACCGAGGCAAGAACGTTGATATCTTCACTGTATTTCGTACGCTGACCGACTTCCCCGTGCCAACTGCCCGATGTGAACAACGTGTCGACCGCTGCATCTCGTGACTGATCTGTAGGGTACGTGGTCCGTACGACCTGCCCCATAGGTTGGCCAATCACCTCGTCGGACCGCCATCCATAAATCGTTTCCGCGGCGTGGTTCCAACTCTTGATATTGAAATCCCGATCGGTGGATATCACCGCATCTGAAACATTAGCCAGGAGGGTGGCCTGGTAGCGGAGGGCTTCCTCGGTGCGCCTGCGTTCGATGGCGTACGTGATAGCGCGCGTCAGGAGCGGGCCATCGACAGAGTCCTTGACCAGATAATCTTGAGCACCTCGGCCAACTGCTTCAAGGCCCAGGACGTTGTCATCCAAACCGGTCAACACCACAATAGGTGTGTTGCCCGCAATAGCCTGGGTTCTATCCAATGTGCTTAGTCCCTGACTATCCGGCAGTGACAAGTCCAGTAAGATGAGGTCAAAACGATCCTTGGTCAAGGTGCGGTGTCCTGTAGAGAGCCGGTCTGCGACCACCAATTTGAAGCTTCTGGTGGCCTCTGCCAACAGCATCTCGTGGATCAGGCGCGCATCGCCGGGGTTATCTTCAATCAGCAAGATTGTGGTCGGAGCGTTAGCCATTCCTGGTTCCATTCGCTCAGGCAGGTGGCAGTTGCACGTCTGACAGCCAGAACTTATCGATACGATTCAAAATGTTGATAAACGCGTCCAGATCCGCCGGCTTGGTGATATAGCAGTTCCCGTTCAGATCATAGATCTTGAGTATATCCTCTTCGGCTTCCGACGTCGTCAGAACCACGACCGGGATGCGCCGCAGATTGGGATCGGTTTTGATCTCGGCCAGGACTTCGCGCCCATCTTTACGCGGCAGGTTCAAGTCCAACACGATCAGATCGGGACGGACGGATTCTTGATACCCGTTTTGGCGGTGTAAGAAGGCGAGTGCTTCCACACCATCCGCCGCGACAAACAGCTTAATGTTGATCCCTGATTTGCCAAACACTTCTTGCATCAGGCGCACATCACCAGGGTTGTCCTCGACCAGAAGAATCGTTTTCCGTAATGGGCTCATGGTATTTTTTCCTTCGTTACTTCGGTGGCAATTTGACGATGGTCAGCCAGAAGTCTTCAATTGAACCGACAACTTTGATGAACTGGTCCAGGTCGACCGGTTTGGCGATATAGCAGTTGGCATGCAGATCGTAGGTCTTGAGAATATCCTCTTCGGCTTGAGACGTCGTCAAAATCACGACTGGGATGCGCCGTAATTCCGCGTCGGCTTTGATCTCAGCCAACACCTCTCGACCATCTTTACGCGGCAGGTTCAAGTCCAGCAAGATGAGATCGGGCAGCGTATCCTGCGCGTAACGACCTCTGCCGTGTAGGAAGTCCATGGCCTCAACACCATCCTGGACGACGTGTAGCTCGTTGAAGACTTTGGCTTCCTCAAGCGCCTCAATCGTCAAACGCACATCACCTGGGTTGTCTTCGACCAACAGGATTTTGATAGGCTTCATGCTTCGTCGTCTCCTAGAGTGGGCAGCGTAAAGTAGAAGGTCGATCCCTGGCCCGGTTGGGATTCGACCCAGATGCGCCCCTGGTGACGCTGCACGATCTTTTTGCAGATCGCCAGGCCGATGCCGGTGCCAGGATAGTCTTGTTTGCCGTGCAGACGTTGGAAGATGATAAAGATGCGGTCGAAGTATTCCGTATCAATGCCGATGCCATTGTCGCGAACGGAGAACAGCCACTGATCTTCCTCGCGCCTGGCTCCAATGTGGATTTCCGGCGGTGCATCGCCGCGAAACTTGAGCCCGTTGCTAATCAGGTTTTGGAACAGTTGGCAGAGCTGAGTTTCGTCGCCAGACACTTCAGGCAGCGGATCATGCGTGATATTAGCGCCGTTTTCGGTGATGACCATTTGAAGGGCCTCCGTCACCTGCTTCAGAACGTCTTCCAGGGCGACCGGCTCGAAGGGCTTGCCGCGTGTCCCCACGCGCGAAAATGCCAACAAATCGTTGATGAGCACTTTCATGCGCATCGCGCCGTCTACCGCAAAGCCGATGAACTCGTTGGCGTTTGAATTGAGCTCGCCCTGGTAACGACGTTGCAGCAGCTGCATATAACTGGTCACCATGCGCAGCGGCTCTTGCAGATCGTGCGAGGCGACATAGGCGAATTGTTCAAGCTCCGCGTTGGAACGAGAGAGGTCTTCGGCTTTTTGCGCCAATGCTTGCTCGGCCAGGATCCGCTCGGTGACATCAACGCCGATTCCCCACTGCGACCAACCGGATATCGGAAAGTATTGAGAGATGTTGGACCAGGCAATGGTGCAAGTCTGCCCGTCTTTGGTTGCCGTTTCCCATTCCCAATTCCGATAGTCTCCACCCTTGGCCGCCAACTCGGCTTGCATGCGGCTGCGGTAAGCCGGGTCTGGATACAGCAGGTTGTTGAAATCGGGATTGCCAACCATTTCCTCAGCACTGAAGCCGGTCACACGTTCGCATTCGCGGTTCCACACAATAATGTTTCCCTCTTCATCAAGGGCATCCATCAAAACCGGCATGTTTTCGACGACCAATCTTAGCTGTTCCTCGCTAACGCGCAGCGCATCCTCTACACGCTTGCTCTCGGTAATGTCGCGCGCGATCGTTGATGCGGCTATGATCTGGCCCGATGCATCGCGGACGGGCGATACCGTGACGGACGCGTGAAACACGTCGCCATTTTTCCTTTGGCGCATCGTTACAAGACCTTCGACGTGCTCGCCGTGCTTGATCCGTTCGAGAATATGGGATATATCGTCCTTGTAACCCTCCGGGGCCAGGATGCTGACAGGCCGACCGGTGACCTCGTCTTGAGTATACCCGTAGATTTTTTGCGCGCCTGCATTCCAACTGGTGATGATGCCGTCGATACTCTTGCCAATAATCGCGTCATCTGATGACTCGACAATGGCAGCCAGCTCCGCGCTCTTTCTTTCGGCGCGAATGCGCTCGGTGATATCTATCCCAACGCCAATCAGATAGGTCTTACCGTCGAGCAGAATGCGCACGCCCGTGAAATAGTAGGGAGTTTTTGTGCCATCCTTGGAAACAAAATCCGCCTGGGCGTCCGCGCGCCCTTCGGCAAACACGGCCTGCATTCGGTTCGCTATGAGCGTTTTGTGCTCCCCCTCAAAGAAGTTCCCTGCTGGCATCCGTGTCAATTCTTCGAGGGAATAGCCGGTCACCTCTTGGAACCGGTTGTTCCACCGGACCAGCGTCCCCTGGTCGTCGAACATATAGAAAACCCCAGGCAAGCCGTTAACGATGTCGTCCGCAAACTGTTTCTCTTGTTGCAAGGCGGCGGTCCGTTCGGTGACGAGCTGTTCCAGGTTTTCCGCGTGGTGTCGCACTCTCTGGTACAGCTGGGCATTCTCAATAGCTGTGGCCGTCTGGTTGGCAAATGAGGAGATCGCGGAAACATCGGACTCGTCCAGACCGGCGCCTGCCACCAGCAAGACGCCTTGGACCTGACCGTCGATCCTCATCGGGGCGTAAACCGCTTCTTGCAGTCCCAGCATGGTCGCGATCTGTTTTGCGGATGAACGCACCTCGTTCGGGAGAGCGTGAACCATCCCCTCGGTGGAATTTCGCGAGAAAACGGTCGACTCGCCGTTCACGACACGCCCAAAAATGCTGTCGGATTCCAGGGGGAAGATTCGTCCCCGGGCCGAAACCCCCGCCAGCCTCTCGGCTTCTGTCATCGTGTCTGACTTAAATGTCAGATAATCAATACGCAGATGCTCCTCGTCTTCGGTCAAGCGGAACACCATGACGTAGAACCCCAAGGCGGTGATTTCAGTGCCGACGGTATCGTAGACCTCTTGGGGTGTATGCGCGCGCTGTACGGCTTGCCCGGCCTGGCTGAGCGCCAACAGCAGCCGCTGGCTGTGAGCCGTTTCGTCCCGCGCCTGATGCAAATTGGACGTCATTTGGTTGAACGCACCCGCCAATTGACCGAACTCGTCGCGCGAGCGAAGCGCGATCTGGTAATCCAGGTTCCCGCGCCCGATCTCCTCAACCCCTTTGACCAGTTGGCGCACGGGACCGGTGATGGTCCGCGAATAACTGCCTGCGAGCAGGGCCGTGCCCAAAGCCACAATGACCGCAATGACGAGAACGGAGTTGCGCAGATCGAAAACAGGAGCAAACGCTTCGGATTTGTCAATTTCGGTCACGATGCACAATGTTCGGTTGGGCATCCAGTGGTAAACACCCATGACCGTAACCCCACGATAGTCCTTGTACACACCGGCGCCGTCGTTACCGGCCAGGCAATCGACCACTTCATCTAGATTGAGGACTCGCTTGAAAGCGGAACCGGACTCGAAGCGGCTATCGGTGACCATATAGTTGTAACTATTCACCAGATAGGTTTCTTCACTGACACTCAGGCCGCCGCCCTGGGCCATAATCGCCGACATTTCCGACAGATCGACATGCCCCACCAACACCGCAACCAGCGTGCCTGATGGGCTATACACGGGCGTGCTGATGTGCATAACTTGATCTGCCTCAGTTTGAGAATAGGTGATATCCTGCACATACGTGTGGTTCTGACCCTCAGTGAAGAACGGCTCGCTCTCACGGTACATTCCTTCTAGATTTTGATCTGTAGAGACGACGATCTGGCCATCGCTGGCGCGTATGAGAATCCAGTCCAGGTATCCTCCGGCGTCTTTCAGCGTGGGGATGAAGTGATTGTTCAAGATGTTATCGTGAGCGGCCTGGTATTCTGGCGTACCCGGCGTGGTCCGGATCAGCGTGGCGGCGTATTCTTGGACCAACGGGCGGCTGGCCAGCGCCCGCAGGATGCGCTCATTGTTGTCTACCCAACGCTCGAACTCGGCTTCCTTGAGAATTGTGATCGAACTCAGCCGCTCGCGCGTGTTCTGTTCGATAGTCTTCCGGCCATTGTCATACGCGAGATAACCCACGATCGACAGAGGGACAATCGTCAACGCAAGAAAGACAGTGGTCAGTTTGGCGGTCAGGTTCATGGAGTTTTCCCGTATATATTGTCAAGAAATCTCATTGTGTAAACCGTGCTGACATCAAATGGCCGATCGAGAAGATCCTGGTCGAGCAGCATCTGGTACATTCCGGACCACACGTCGCTCTTCATCCAGCCGATCTGGTCTTCACCGGTGTGGACCAATGGGATGCTGGCCTCCATCATCGCGGTCTGCAAGTCTACATCCGGGTCCGGTACGTATTTCAGCGTGTCTTGTACGGCGACGTCCGGGTTCTCCACAGCCTCGCGCCACCCGTTAAGGGTCGCACGCAAGAAACGCTCAACCAGATCGGGATTTTCGGAGATCAGTTGATCAGTGGTGAGCAAGGTGTCCGCGTAGAGGTGAACGCCGTAATTGCTCGGCCAGATCAGATTGACGGCGTAGCCATCTCGCCGCATGCGGATCAGTCCACTGGTTGAATAGGCTTGCATAATATCTATTTCGCCATTGTAAAAGGCCGTGTAGTCACGGGTATAAGGCAGGATCTCAACCTGCGTCATGTCAAGGTTCAGTTTCTTCATCATGGCTACGAGTTGAAGTTCACCATCGGCCCCGCCAACTCCCGCCGTATGCCCCAGAAAATCAGATGGACGCACGATGCCCGAATTGGCGAGCGTGACAAACGCCATCGGGTTGTTCCGGTAGATGACGGCAATCGCGACCACTGTCTTCCCTTGACTGCGGGCGGCAAGGATATATTCTGGTGCGTCGACGCCGAAATTGGCCTGCCCGGTACTGACCTGATCTATGATACTGATATTTGGCCCACCCTCAACCAGGGTGATTGCGATGTTTTCATCCGCATAGAACCCTTGTTCCTGGGCCACGTAGAATCCAACAAACTGAGCCTGGTGCACCCACTTCAACTGGACGATGACGTTATCGGGCGCAGGTTTCTTATCCTTGGTACCGCAAGCCGCCAGTAGCGTAAGTACCAAGAGCGACGTGCCCACTGTCCGTAATGTAATTCTCATGTTCCTGCCTTTTGGTTCTTGAGAAGATTGAGGCATTTGCATTCCAGCCTCATTATTGTCAGGGCGCATAGGGCCCATTCCACTATGTCCGTCCGTTGCGCATGCGGACGCAGCGCAAAACAGTGTTCATTTGTTGTGACGGAAAACTTGGCCGGAATTGGACATCACACGACTCATCTAGGTTTGACGCCCGATGTCTTCCTTGAAAGTGATCGCTCTTGGTCGCTAAACCCTGGCCCGGACAGATTGAGACGTCAAGATTAGAGACCCCCTGGCGACAGTTGGGCTGTGCGTATAGTTCCCGGGTATTAACTCGGAGTGGTTAGGATCGTTTGGACGACCTATTGAGGGTCTTTCATTATGATTTCTTAAGTTTCACCATTGCTCTAAATAGTATATCACCATTTCGTTCAGCTGATTTGATCTCTCCATCTAGCGCCCAAAATGGCCTTACTGTTCCTATACGGAGAACCACAATATGGTCCAAACCATCAAATGCTTCTCGTGTGCCAATGAAAGGCATTCGTACCACGCTTGTCAGAACGCAGGTTTTCCCAAGCTGAAGCAAATCGTTAGCGAGCTCGATCAGCCAGTTATCCCATAGAGTTTGGCAACAGCCGATGAATGCGCTGGAATTGGCGAAAGGTATTCATTTTCTGGGAATAACTACCCTGGATGTAGTTTCTGCGCCATACGAGGCAGTGACACGGTAAAGACACTGCCTACGCCCAGTTGACTCTCTACGCGAATTGTCCCCTGGTGCTGCTCAACGATAGCCTGAACGATTGCCAACCCTAACCCCGTCCCCTCGGATCGCATGTGTTCGGCGCGGTTGACGCGGTAGAATTTCTCGAACAGGTGGGAAATCGCATCTTCAGGTATGCCAAAACCTGTATCAGCGATTGTGATGACCATATGATCGGATTCAACAACAGTAGAGAGTTCGACCGATCCCCCTGACGGAGTATATTTGATAGCATTTGAGATCAGGTTGGCCAGCACCTGTGCCATCCGATTGGGATCAAGGAATAGCTCGGTTTCAGGACCAGGGTCAAATACGAGCTCGATCTGCTTTTCCTGGGCCAGCAGAGTGAACTCAGACAGCCTAAGCTGCAGAAAACTGTTCATAGGCACCGGTTCCAGTTTTATTGCCAGTCCTGATTCGATTTTGTTCAGGTCCAACAGGTCCTCTATCAGGGTTTGCATCCGCGCGGCGCTTCGCCCAATTTCGCTTAGGAACTCTTTGCCCTCTTCGTTGGTCAGATAATCGCCTGTTTCGAGAATGTGGAGATACCCAATGATCACAAATAGTGGATTCTTGAGGTCGTGCGAGACCATGCGGAGAAATTCATCCTTCAGCCGGTTAATCTCTTTAAGATAACCGACTTCTTTTTCTTGCAAACTCCGTTTCTCCAGGCAAGTATCTACCCGCGCGCGCAGCAGTGTGCGGTTGATAGGTTTGAACAGGTAATCCTCTGCCCCCAGCTCGACACACCGAACGACGCTGTCCAAATCATCAACCGCAGATACGACGACGACAGGAATACGGCGCAAAGCCTCATCCGCCCGCAGTCGTTCGAGGACTTCGTACCCGTTCATGCCAGGCATCATTATATCTAGCAATATCAGATCAAATGGCTGCGCCTTAAGCATTTCCAACGCCTGCATTCCACTAGAAGCAGTCATCACCTCATGGCCCTGCCGCTTTATTTGTCGCGATATCACGTCGCGGTTCATTTCGTTGTCATCGACGACTAAGATCACACCTGGCGATGCTGGCATGTGTGTATCCTTCTTCCTAACGTCGGGTGATGTAATTGCGTGGGTTGGGCTCAAGAGCCAGACCAAGAGTGCAGCAAATCGAACCGGCGGCCCCCGCAAGACAATGCGGCCGACTTACCCTGGAAGCAATGCTTCAATTTTAAGAATCAATCGCGAAAAATCGACTGGCTTGATATCGTAGTCGTTGCATCCGGCAGCCAAACATTGTTCACGATCTTCCCGGAATGCGTGTGCGGTCAGGGCAATGATAGGGATCGCGTGCGTCTCCTGTGAACCCCGGATCTTGCGCGTGGCATCGAGACCATCTAACTCTGGCAAACTGATGTCCATTAGGATCAGGTCGGGCAGTTCCGAGTACGCGAGTTCAACGGCCTGCAGCCCATTTACCGCACTCACCACATCAAAACCGCGCTTGATCAATCGCCGCGAGAGCATGTCCCGGTTCGCATCGTCATCTTCGACCACTAGAAGCTTCGGCATACATCCTCCCTCATTCGTCCTCGTTTCTCACACCGCGTGGTTTGTTGAGTTGTTCCCGAATGGCTGATATGAACTCCCCGTGGTTGAAACTCCGTTTCACCATGATGCTCTCCACCGAACCGCGCAACTTCTCCAGTTCGTGCGGGTTGAGTTCTTTGGCTGTCAGAACGATTACTGGAATCTGTTTCCGTTCTGAATATTGGCGCAACTCGGCTAGAAATTCGAATCCATCGAGATCAGGCATCATGAGGTCAAGCAGAATAAGATCAGGCATTTCCTCGGAGATCTTCTCCAGGGCCTCCACACCGTCACCAGCTTCGACCACTCGCCAGTTCTCATCGCTGAGAATTTTAGTCAACATTGCACGCACATCGACATCGTCTTCGACCACAAGAACCCGTGAGGTCCGGACGACATCAGATTGGCGGTATTTCTCCAAGATGCTGATCATCTCGTGGCGATTCACGGGTTTCATCAGATAATCGGAGGCCCCCAATGAAAAGCCGAGGGGTTTCTCATCGATCATGCTGATCATGATCACCGGAATGTCTGAAAGGTTGTCGTCGGCTTTGAGTTCTCGAAGCACGGCCCACCCATCCATCCCTGGCATCAGCACATCCAACGTGATCACATCTGGGCGAACGACGCGCGCGCGTTCCAACCCTTGCCGGCCATCCGCCGCAATCTCGACGCGAAAACCTTCTTTCATGAGCGCGCGTGTAAGCAGGTCGCGGGCGGTTGCGTCGTCATCAATGACAAGGATGGTCATAGCGTCGTGGGGCAGGTCCGCAGCTGGAGCAATTGGCTGTTCACTGGCCCGGTCTTGAGGTTGCTGCACCCGCCTGGGCAATTGAACGGTGAACGTGGAGCCCACCCCAAATGTGCTTTCAGCGTCGATGGTGCCCCCCATCATCTGGCAGAAGCGCCGACTGATGGCCAGTCCCAAGCCAGTTCCACCGAATTTGCGCGTTGTCGAGGCGTCTGCTTGAGTGAATTCGCTGAAAATTCTGGCCACTTGCTCAGGAGTCATCCCAACCCCGGTATCGCGAACATCAAATCTGATGTAATCAACTCCGTGTTCGGTCCCCTCGCTCACGTCGAGCGTGATTTGCCCGTGTTCGGTGAACTTGGCGGCATTGCTCAGCAGGTTTAGGATTACCTGGCGCACCTTGGTCACGTCAGCGACCATAGCACCAAGATTTTCATCTATTTCGATATGCAAGGTATTGGAATTCTTTTCAATCAGGGGGCGCACCGTAGACTCAACCGCTACAAGCATGCTCCCAACGTCGAACTCCTCAAGGTTTAATTCCATTTTCCCGGCTTCGATCTTTGAGAAATCGAGGATATCATTGATTAAGGATAGCAAGTGAGTCCCGGCAACTCGGATCTTCTCGATATCCAGTATGAAATCGGTATATCCAAGATCCTCGCAATCTTCCTTCAACAGTTCGCTGTAGCCAATGATCGCATTCAACGGCGTCCGGAGTTCATGACTCATGTTAGCCAGAAATGCGCTTTTGGCCCGGCTGGCTGATTCCGCCTCGGATTTGGCCTGGACGAGAGCAATCTGGGCTTCTTTCAAATCGGTGACATCGCGACCTATGCCTACAATTCCTACAATTTCACCCAAGTGATCTGTGTACGGCACCTTGGTGGTCAACAGCCAACCGGACTTGCCCGCTTGTTGGTCCAGACTGTGCTCCTCGCGATTGATCAGCGGTTCCCCGGTCTCAATGATTCGCTGTTCATCCTCAAAATAGGGCAGTGCCGTTTCACGCGGGTAGAAATCGAAGTCAGTTTTGCCAACGAGGTCATCAGGCGCTGTACCCATCAACTGGGCTACCGCCAGATTGCCGACCATGAAGCGACTTTGGCGATCCTTGACGTAAATGAGGTCTGGGAAATGGTCGATGAGGACTCGCAACAAATTTCGTTCTCTGGTCAGTTCCTGTTGAATCTGCTGGTAGTTGGACCTACTGCTTTCGGTTTCAGCCAATTGGGCGCGTAATTCCGCGATTTCGGCCATTAGATCTGGACGAGACTTGCCATGACCTTCCATTGACCGATCCTCCCTTGGGGACAGTTGGCTCCAATTATGTGAGCATTTGAGCTTGACTGCCATCGTTCAGCGCTAGGCCGACAACCTGTACGCATCCATCTGGTCCGCAGTGACTCGGCAACCGTACGCCGCCTATAACACCCCGTCCGATTCGGTGTATCGCGTATTCTTCCCTGTGGAGCTTGCCGCGCATTAGCTGAGTATTGTATCTACACGCAATTCTACATTCTACAAACCACTCAACCGCTGCGCTCCAGTCCAATAACAGGCAGCACGATAATAAACGTTGTCCCAACACCTTCTTCGCTCTCAAATGAGATCGTACCGCCGTGCAATTCCACTGACTGCTTAACAATAGCCAACCCTAACCCGGTGCCGTGTATTTGCCGGACATTGCTTGCCCGATGAAAGGTTTCAAACAACCGCGATCGGTCGGCTTCTGGGATACCGATGCCATGATCCTGGATACGGAACGTGATCTGGCCTGGCGCGCAATCTGCGGTAAACGTCACAGTGCTTTCCTCTGGGGAATATTTGAGCGCGTTCGAAAGCAGATTGCCAAGCATGTGCCGCAGCAGCTTAGCATCCAGATAGATGGTGCCGCAATTCCCCTGGCTGGAAAATTCGATGTTTTGCGTGGTACGAACCGTCTGACGTGCCTCCGCGACCAGATTTTGGCAGAAAGCAACCGTGTCTATTGGAGCTGGCTCGAATACCAGCTTGCCGGATTCAACCTGTCCAATGGTCAGAATGTCATCGAGCATATCAACCATGACTTTGATATTGGCTCGAATGCGATCATACGTGCTTTGTTTTTGTTCGATTGTCAGCCGGTCACTGTAGTGGTGGATGATATCGATGGCGCTCAGGATGATCGCCAACGGATTACGCAAGTCATGGGCCGCCATCGAGACGTAACGCGATTTGAGTTCACTCAGTTCCATCTCGTGCGTTAAGATTTGACGGAGTTGGACTTCCATCTTTTTACGTACGGTAATGTCGCGCACGCTGCAAATAACACCGAACAATTGATCGTCTGATCCAACCACTGGTGACAACACAATGTCGGCGTCAAATGACGTGCCTTCAGCGCCCCGTGCGATAACTTCCAACCGTTGCGGCTGCTGGGTTTCTAAGACGGCGACAAATGACTGTTCCATTGTCGCGGTGTGCTCAGGCACAACCAGCATAATAAGCGACTGGTTGTGGACGTCATCCGCTTTGATCTTGAAGATGGTGTGAAAGGCAGGATTGACCTGGTCGATGGTACCGTCCCTGCGGCACATAATCATCACGTCGCTGCTGCCGTTGAAGATCGCCTCCATGCGCTCTTTGACGTGATTAAGCTGCGCGGTGCGTTTCTCGACCCGTTGTTCGAGTACAGCGGCATAGCGCTGAATTTCCTCGTACAGCTGAGCATGTTCAATCGCGATAGACGCTTGATCGGCGAACGCTTGCAGACGTTGAGCATGGTCTTCGGTAAAGAAGTTCGGTACATCGCTGTCCGCACTGAGAAAGCCGATGACGGTGTCGTGCGAACAAATGGGTGCGGCAATATAGGATTTCACGCATTCCATATACGGTTGGTGCATCCAATCAGAAACTTGATCGATATGCGACACCAGGAGGGGAGCTTGAGTGATCACCATCTTTTGCAAATTGGGAGTGGCTAACGGGACATGAAAGTTTCGCAGAGGATCTACGTTCGTCGGACGATAGCCACGCCAATAGACCACGTAGGCCTCATCACCCTCAATCAGCATGATGTTAGCGGCGTCATGCGGCAGCACACGCGATAGGTTCTCCAAGATCGTGTTCATCACGGCATCGCGGTCCAGCGCGCTGATCAACGAAGCAGCCGTATCCCGCAGGGCCTCGGCCAGGACCCGCTGGTCGTGCTCCGCATTCTCTGCCCGCTTGCGTTCAGTCAATTCCTGTTGTGCTTTTCCGTACAGTTGAGCGTTCTGAATCGCAATGTTGGCTTGAGCAGCAAACATCTCCGTCAAGAGCATATCTTCTTCAGTGAAAGTGCGTTGAGATGAATCCGCTATCAGGGTTATAACCCCAATGGCCTGTCCTTTATTTAGTAAGGGAATACCCATTACGGTGCTGGGCGGTGAGGCAACGAGAATCGTCGAATGCTCTGCCCAATGGGTATAATCCTCAATAATCACAGGCCGTGTTGTTTGAAACACTCGCCCGGCCACGCCTTCGTTGAGCGCCACCGTACAACCCACGCGATCCTGATTGATTCCAGCTCCTTCGACCATCCTCAAAATATTCTCTTCTGCGACATACAAGTAAATGCCGCCGCCCCGATTAGCCTGCATCAACTCCACAGCGCGCATCATAATATTATGGAGCAGAGCAGATAGTTCCAGTTCCCCTCCAATTTCTACAGCAATCTCATGCAGGAAACGTAAGGCGCGGTACTGTTTTTCGAGATCTGTTTCTGCTCGCTTGCGTTCCGTCAATTCCTGTTGAACCCTGGAGAAAAGGCGGGCATTCTTAATGGCAATCGAGGCGAGGTGGGCGAACTGTTCCAGAATAGCAATCACTTCCGGGCTGAACGTGCAGTCGGTGGTAGTGTCGTAGGCCAGCCCTAGCACGCCCAACACCTGTGAATCCGCTAAGAGCGGAACCCCGATGGCGGAGCGGAGGAGATGATTCGGGAAACCATCTAAATGGCCTGTCCAATCATCGTAGTTGTTCACCACCAGAGGTTTACCGGTTTGTAAGACCTTTCCAGTTAATCCCTGGCCGGGCTGCACTACATAATTGAGGGATTCGACCAAAGTCCCCAGACCAATCATGGGCAAAAGTTGCCCGGTTTCTGGCTCAATCAGATCCAAGAAGCCCGACGTCGTGCCGACCAGATCACCTGCGCGGCGGACGATATTTTCCAGCAGATGATCCAGGTCAAATTGAGACACCAATTCAAGCGACGTTTCTTGGAGAAATTCCAGGTATTGGTGCTGCTGCTGTTGGAGTGCCTGTGCCTGCTTACGCGCGGTGATGTCGCGGATATTGCATTGGATTACTTGAGTGCCGTTCACCTCATAGACATTGCCGACAAACTCCACATCAAGGCGCTGCCCATCTTTGGTTTCCAACGGTAAATCTTCGTAACGGATATAACGTTTGTCCTTTAGCTCGAGAAAAGCCGCGTGGGATGCTATGATGTCTTTGAAAAAACCTATCTCCCACAGTTCTTTTCCCAGGATTTCCCCCTGAGAATACCCCATCAGGTCGAGCAGGAAGGGATTGACATCAACTATCTTGCCGCTACCGACCTCGAGAATCAGGATACCATCTTTGGCCGCTTCAAAGAGCCGCCGGTAACGTGTTTCAGAGGCGATGAGCGCCGCTTCCGTCCGCTTGTGCTCGGTGATGTCTTGTGCAATGCCGGTCAGAAGCGCCGGGTTGCCTATTTCGTCAATCACCAACTCTCCAGCTTCGGCCCACACTACGTGTATCGACTGGTCGGGCCAGATCACGCGGTATTCAAGCGGGACCGGTTTGTTTTCATTGATAACTGAAAGTTTTGACTGATCGACTTTAAAACGATCATCGGGATGGATGGCCCGGGCGATCACGTCCTGGAGAGAGCCCGAAAAATCCTCCTTCTCAATGCCAAAGATATGAAACATCTCATCCGACCATACAAGTTGATTGGTCTTGACATTCCAAGCCCAACTGCCAACTCGGGCGACGCGCTGGGCATTTCTGAGTGTCGCTTCGGATCGGCGAAGCTGTTCCTCGGCTTGCTCCTTCGCCACCCGCTGGCGCTTGTTCTCCAATGCGCTGGTTACTGCCGAACCCAGGCGGGCCAAGCGGTCTTTGAGGAGGTAATCGACTGCCCCCAGCCTGATGCACTCGACGGCGACATCCTCACCGACTGTGCCGCTTATCATAATGAGTGGAATATCCAAGCCCCGTTCATGTACGGCGCGGAGCGCAGCCGGCGCGTCCCATTGGGGTAGGGAATAATCTGCCAGGATGATGTCGGGGGGCGAGTCGAGACTGGCGACGAAGTCGGCTTCATTATCGGCCTGGCGCCAGTTCAGTTTGAATCCAGCCCGGCGCAGTTCGTGCAGCACCATCTCAAGGTCCGCTGGACGGTCCTCAAGGATTACGATGTTCAGCGCGACGCCCATGTTCGTCCTCCACGGTCGCTCTTTTTCGCGTCAGACTTCGCCAACAACCATCTGACCTCGGTACTCGGTTCCCAGGAAACGGGTGCCAGACGTCCGGTAAGAGGGCAAGCTTCGCCTCGGGATGCTTCAGTCGGCGGAGAGCTGGTTGAGCAGCAGCCAGTAGAATCCCAACGCGCGCACGGCTTCGGTGAACTGGTCGAAGTCCACCTGTTTGGTAATGTAGCTATTGACCCCAGTGCATAACTTTCGACGATATCGCGCTCTTCGCGCGACGACGTGAGGACGACTACCGGAAAATTCTTCGTGCGCGGGTCGCCTTTGACGCGCCGCAGCACTTCCAGCCCATCGACTTTGCGCAGTTTGGGGTCCAGTAGACTGACGCACGGGCCGTTCCGCACGTACGATGCTTGTGCGCCCAGGTTGCGAAGATCAACTCCAGCGCCTCGGCCGCATCGCGTGCGACCTCGAGTGGTTGGCGAGTTTGTTGCGACGGAGGGCATGCAGAGCCAGCCCCATATCGCTGGGATAGTCTTCGGCTGGCAAGATTTCGACGATTTCCTCACTCGACATGATGACATGCGATAGAGAGAATACGCAGTCGAAACGCAGTAACTAATATGATTGTTGATGAATTAGGTATCGAATATGATCTTAACAACAGTATTATAGTCTATTATGACCTTGATTGCTAGAGAGCGTTGGTGAAGGTGAGCGCCAATAAGGACGCCAACACCTTCAACGAGAAACCGGAATTGGTGCGTGCATGAAGCCGTTGTAGACCCATTTTCTCAAGCTGGCTGTTGACCGTCTCAATGCCGGAGCGATGCGCGCCGATTAGAGCCGCATCTTCAATCGTATTGCCGGTCATATTGCGCCGTTGCTTGGGAATGAGTCGCACGCGGCCATGGATATAGCTCAACTGTTGGTCCTGGTCACTGATATAGCCTTTGTCCGCTACCTGTCCCGGCTACTTATGTCGTCCGACGTGATTTTTCGCCTGTACCAAGTATAATCCTCGCCTGAGATCATAGCCTAAGTCGTCTCCCCCCTCTCATGAAAAGGATACTTACGATGAACTGGCGTCAACTCTGGAACGCAGGCAAACAACTGATCACAAGTGGCATTCAACAGATCGAAACCAAGGTGAAAGTATGGAACAAACCGGCTCTGGATCGTCTTAGCCTCAACGTGCGGCAACGCAAGATCAATAACAGGCTGATCGAGGCTGTTCAAACTTACGCGCAAAGCCCATAATCTGAAGAAAACGGCTACAAAACTATGGGACAATGCCGGGTATTCTTGGTAGTTTTCCGGCGGCTTGACAGACATCGGCCAACCCCTTACGCTACATCGTAGCATGTCGAATCCCCGTGAAATTCAGCAATCGAATTCAGCCACAAGCGTTTGGAGTTTATTCTTCCGCATAGCAAGCTCGGACTGGATGGCCCTTGCGGTACAAGGGTTGTAACTTCTGAAAGCGATCACCGCCGAGAGGTCAGTTGGCCTCTATGAGGTGCTGGACTTCGAGCATACACTTGAGCCGTGTGACACGCGGGGCAAGAAAGCGGTCTACCGCAAACGTGAAACGGTTCGATTTCTCCAGGACTTCGTGACTGCGTATGAGGATCAGGCGTGGGGCAAAGGGCAGATATTCGCCGAATATCGGTGTTCACCGGGGGTACCTGTAGACCGGTACCAAGACGGGGACAAGGTCCGGGTGTTGATTTCTTTACGTGAAACCAAACGGTGTGGCGACGTGATGCAGATTGCCATTGATCGCGTCGTACGCAACGGGTTTGTGGTTTCTGAAGGTTGGAGCGAAACCGACGTCAGTTACCGCATGAAGCGGTTGAAGATAGGAGTGATTTTCCCCAAGGGCCGTCACTGCAAACGCACCTGGATGGTTGAGAAGAATGCTGGGCGCATGTCCATTGTGAACGTGAGCAAGGCCGAGCTATTGCCCGACAAACGCCAGCGCCTTATGTGGGAGCAAAACCTGTGCTGTTCGAAACCTATGCGTTGAAGTGGCAATGGTGAGGGAGTATGAATTGAGTCGGTTCCCGGATACAATGAGGAGTATGGCTTGAGTGCACCCGCGCGATATGATCTCCGTCCTCGAAAATCGTGGGCAATTCGCAAAAGGCTTGAAAAGGGCCTAAACCTTGACGAATAAACACTTATGACGAGAATGACCCAGGCGTTTTTGATCACAGTCAAGGAATGGGGCTATGGTACGGATTGAGCGACTGGTCACCCTGCTGTTGGGTATAGCGCTGCTCCAAGCATGGTGGAAGTTGTATCGGGGAAAGGTGAAACGTTGGTGGCAGCGTGTCAAAGATCATCTGCCACGCCATTGGCAACCGAAGTCACCGGAAGATTGTCCCCTTTGTCGGGTAGAAACACAGACTATCAAGCAGGTTGTACAGCTCGAAAAGCCAGTTACCTACTCAGAAAGCAAGAGTGTCCGAGGTCGCAAAAAGCAACTGGATACGACAGGGCTGGCTTGTCCGAATGAAGTGTGTGTGTACTTCGGCGAGAGGGATGCCAGCCTGTGGAGGTCATCTAACGTATCCGACCCAAATTCTCCCCTCAAATCTGACGGATGTATGCGGCGGCCAATACAGTCCTCGATTTGTCATTCAGGTATATTTCTCATATAAACATGATAGAAATTGACCGATGCAAGCAAAGGTGGATCCAATGCTCTCACCCTTCGATTCCGTAATCGATCCCGACTTTACTACGGGCTCGTCCGTCCAGTATGTTCCTGCTGATGCCTTTCCCTGGGTGCACCCGATCCACTGGCTACATTCGCATTTTGCCGTCGGCGGTTGGAGTCCGCTAAAACGATTGAGTGGCATGCTCACCGCGCACATGACCCAGATTTCGCCGCACAACGGCTTTGCCTGGCATCCGCATCGCGGCCTGGAGATTTACACCTGGGTGCTAGAGGGCGAACTGTATCACGAGGACACTACTGGCGGAAAAGGTGTGATCCGAGCGGGTGAATTGCAACGCATGTTCTCTGGGAACTGGATCGAACATCAAGAGCTTAACCAGAGCGACGAGCCCGCCCGTGTGATTCAAATCTGGTTTGCTGCCGACCAGCAATACCAGCGGCTTGAGCCGCACTATCAGCAACTCGCGCGAGACCAACTGCCCGCCCGACGTGTGGGTGACGCGGTTGTTTACAGCCTCATCGGGGATGATTCGCCCATCGAGCACCACGTTGCCGCGCGGCTTACCGCGACGTACGTAAACGCCGGCGGCACGACCATTGTTGAAGCGCCGCAAGCGCATGAAGATCTGTTTGTCTACATGACGGATGGTGCGGGAGAGGCCGTGTATAACGGATCGTCGCAGACTGTGAGCCAGTATGACGTGCTGTTGATCCGTCCCGGCGCGAACGACGTGCGGTTTCACGCGCCGAAAGACCTGCGGTATCTGAGCTTTTATCTGCCCCCATTCCTGGATTAGTCCGTGTGAGGGTGGAGCGGCAGGCGCGCGACGGTTAGCGTGGCATTCGGAAGTGTTTGCGCAGCCGACCCCACAACTGGAGAACCGTTTCCAGCAACCGTTCCACCCATTGCGATTCCAGTCCCTCGTCCCAGCTTTCATCGACTTCCCATTCCAACTCATCGTCGAGATCCAGGCCGTAACCGCCGACTGCCGCTGCCATGTGTTGCGCAGTGCGCCGGTTGAGTACGCGCAGGCAGTGGCGGGCGTTAAGCAGGTGATGTTCACGCTGCAAATAGGTCCAGAATGCGCGCAGCTCGATCAACACTGCACCAATGTCCTCAACGTCCATGGGTGTTTTGCGGTCCTCCCCCACAAACGCGGGACATAACTGTCTCCAGAAGCTAAAGGCCGCCAAGGTTGAAAAAACAAGCCACTCCGGTAGACTAACCGCGTGTTATCGGGCAGAACCGGAGGAAGCACATGATGCGAACCCTTGAATTGATGCTGTGGAGCGCGCTGTTAGTATGGGGAGGCGTAGGGTGGTGGGAGATCTATCACGCCGCCTGGCAAGCGGGCGAAACAGCGCGCGGCAAGCGTCGCCTGAAAGCGCGCAGTCCAGAGGACTGTCCGGCGTGTCAGTCCAGACAGGGCTTGCGCGGTGTGAACAGTCGTCCAAACCGCGAAGTACGTTCATGGGGTGAGGTGAAAGGCAAAGGCGGGCGCAAGAAGCAGAGCAGCACCGAGGGGTACGCTTGCCCCAACTCGGCGTGCAGGTATCATGGCATTCGCGACCAAGCGATCCATGCTTTGGTCTTGCAGGAGAAGCGCGGCCAGACGGGCGCGATCTGGCGGCTGCGCTGCCAGGCGTGTGGCAAACGATTTTCTGAGCGGCACGACACGGTGTTGGCGCGTCTCAAAACGCCACCGGAACGGATTGAGTTGGTGTTGACCTTGCTGGCGGAGGGCGTCGACATCTCGGTTGTGGTGCGCGTGTTTGGGCACTGCGAGGAAACCGTCGTCCGAGGGCTGGAACGGGCAGGTGACCACGCCGCCTTGCTGCATGACCTGTATTTCCGCGACCTTGCCATTGACCACCTGCAAGTGGATGAGTTGTACGCCAAGGTTCGCCAGGCGCCAGACAAACACTGGTTGTGGGCGGTGATTGACCCACGCCCCAAGATCGTACCCAGCGTGTGGTTTGGCAAGCGGACGACGGCGGATGCCCAGCACTTCGTGCACGACGTAGTCGGGCGGCTCGCGGCGGATTGCGTGCCGCTCTTCACCACGGACGGGCTGCGCCAATACTTCTGGGCGCTGACCGCGCATTTTGGCTTCTGGCGGTTGCTGCCCCGTCATCGCAAGCCCACCTGGTTCGTTCATCCCGACTTGCTCTACGGTCAACTCAAGAAGTTCCGCGTCTATCGCAAACTCAAGTATGTGGTGACGGCTGGCTTGTGTGGCACCCGCCAGATGATCCGCGAACGTCTGCAAAGCCTGGGCTATTCGGGAACCATCAACACGGCGTATATCGAGCGCTTCAATCTCACCTTGCGCCAGATGGTAGCGCCCTTGACCCGCAAAACCTGGTCGCTGGCCCAATCCCCCGAACATCTGATGCGTCATGTCGAATGGGCGCGTGCGTACTATCATTTCGCTCGCGTGCATTCCTCATTGACCTTGGGCACGGACATCCCCAAGGCGCAGCGCGAACGCACGCCTGCCATGGCCGCCGGTCTGACTGACCATCGCTGGCGTGTGCTGGACCTGCTCAGCACCCCCCTGGTCGCAGACGCCTGCGCCTAGTCCCGCGCTTCACCCTGCGCGAGCCAAGCTGCCCGATTTGGTCATTGCTGGCTGCCTGCCGGATGACCATCACGGGTCAGGAAGGGCCGGAAAGGGTCACTCACCCCTCTGAGACTGCACCTCCCTCAGGCAAAATCCCGTCCTTTTCAGTTGCCAACCCTTTTGCGACTCATTTTGAGTTATGTCCCGCATTTCTACGAGAGAACCTGCTACTATCACTGGATCCGTCCCCATCAGTCTTTGTGTCAACCACAGGCTGACAAAGGCTTTCAAGACCGTACCCCAGCCATGGTTTTGGGACTCACCGACCATATATGGACCATTGAAGAGGTGCTTCACAAACCCTTGGTCCGGTGGAGCGGATTGAATTCGCCCCCGGCGGACCTGGACGCGACGTTGGCGGCTTGATGGCGGTCGAGAACGGGTCTTCTGGGAATTAAACACACTTCCGCCGGGGACGACCCAGTGCCACAAAATCCTGATCCTCAAATAGAGTCCCCAATCGGTCATACCACTGCATATACAGATTCCCTTTGGGAAAAATAGCGCGTGCTACTCGCTGGGTTTCTTCGGGCACACAATATTCAATTCGAGGGGGTAGAGACATGCTGTTCTCTTTCTTTGTGGAGAGACTTTAGGACCTGATTTTCCTCAATCCTAACCCCCTTTTTCCCTGAGGCCATCTGAACCGAGTTCGCCAACGGTATCGTTCCCTGGGGGAGTACCTCTTTTTGCCTCCCGGATTTTAGAATCGAATTTTCGCAACAGAACCCACTACCACAGTCCTTGTGACGCTCTTGAGACTCTAACTCAATATACTGGTTCGTAAAGCTAAACAACCTCCTTGATGTGGCTACGTCGCGCTAGTCTGACAAGTGGTTTGAGTTCAGGCGTCGCCTTTTTCCTCTTAACTTGGAAATTGGCGAGATTTCGTGTTCAGCCTACATGAGATATTTGAATAGTTCGCATGAGCTGCACTCACTACAAATGAGGATAGAAATGTCGATATCAAGAGACACCATGACAGCTGGCAACTGCACATGACACATCCGCACATCAGAGCCGTGGTTCTACCGGTTTTCACGACCGTTCTGCCGGTTGTTTATTTTGTGTCTCGTCCGGTTGGTTCAGGTTCACACGAAGGTAGCGGTTGTTGGAGGAACTCATGCTGAATACTGTGCTTGTGCCTTTAGATGGTTCGAGTTTAGCCGAATGTGTGCTGCCGCATGCAGTTGCCATTGCCGAAATCTTCGATGCCCAGGTCACCCTGCTGAACATCTTAGAACAACCCGCTGAGTCCCTTCGGATGCCCAAGGCCGATCCCTTGGATTGGTATCTCAAGAAGACGGAAGCCGACACTTACCTGAGTGGCGTAAAGACTCGCTTGGAAGAGTGTAATCTGTCGGTCAAGAAGATCCTCGTTGAAGGACGTGCCACTGAGCAAATCGTGGAATTGGCTCACTCCAGCAGCGCGGACCTGCTGATCTTGAGCAGCCACGATGGACGTATCGTCCAACAGATTCTTCAACGAATACGGACTTCAACCTTAATTATCCGAACAAACGAGCCTAACACGACCCACATCAGTGATTTACGCTATCAACGACTCCTCGTTCCCCTGGACGGGTCGCGACGAGCCGGGGCCACCCTGCCGCTAGCAACCGCCCTGGCCGAGGCGCATCAGGCAGAGCTTGTGCTTGTGCATGTGGTTAACAAACCTGAGATGGCTCGTCATATGCCGCTTACCCTTGAGGATGAGGAATTGATGAATCGATTCGTCGAGCGCAATCAGGAGGAAGGCACTAAGTATCTGGAAAGCCTCCAGGCTCACTTGCCGCCTAACGTCCAGACCCGCCTCCTGGTAAGCGACAACGTTGCCGCAACCCTCCAGCGCTTCAGCGAACAAGAGGGGATCGATCTCTTGATCTTGAGCGCTCACGGCTATTCCGGCGAGGCAAAGTGGCCCTACGGAGGCGTGACGAACCGATTCATTACCGATGGGACAATGCCGCTGCTCATTGTGCAGGATTTGCCTCATGACTCATCTGAAAAAACGCAAGATGATGTTATCGTACGACGTCTGGCACGTTAATCTATGGCACACAATTCATCTTCAGCAAACCTCATCTATGCCCAGGAGACGGAGCAACTAGAGGGCGAAGTCTTTAA
Source organism: uncultured Chloroflexia bacterium (assembly GCA_963826505.1). Lineage (GTDB taxonomy): Bacteria > Chloroflexota > Anaerolineae > Aggregatilineales > Aggregatilineaceae > CAWGXG01. Next base: position 56,928 of record CAWGXG010000005.1, on the reverse strand, counting down.
GGTAAATCCTGTAGTGGACTTAGCTCGTCAGCTCGCCGGACAATATGTTCTTTCTCAAGACATGGCTGGCAAAGCTTTGCCCCTGCAGCGGCTGCAACAGCAGGAGCAGATCCTAAACCGTGCCTACCAGCACTTCATCATTACAGCGCAACAAAACATTCCGCCTTCCTACGCGGCAGAGTGGCTCTTGGACAACTTCTTCGTGGTTCAGCAAACCATCCGCCAGGTTCGCGAAGATATGCCATCGGGCTACTATCAGCAGTTACCCAAGCTCCAAAACACGGCTTGGGCAAAGTTTCCACGCATCTATGCGCTTGCTCATGAAGCAATTGCCTACGGTAATTCTCAGATAAACATCGAAGATACCATCGCCTTCCTTCACGCCTTTCAGGCGGAGGGTGTGTCGTTGACGATGGGCGAACTGTGGGCATTTCCTACGATGCTGCGCCTGGGAATTCTGGGCAGCCTGACGAATGCTCTGGCTAATCTTGTCCAGGCCGAGCCCCCGTCTGTATCCGCTGTTCCGTCCGGCGCCGACGACAGCCTCGTTGGACACTGCATCACCAGCTTACGAATGTTAGCTATCCAGGACTGGAAAAGCTTCTTCGAAAGCGTGTGCGTGGTTGAACAGATTCTCCGGCTAGATCCCGCCAGGGTTTATCCTACAATGGATTTTGACACGCGCAACAGCTACCGGACTGCGATTGAGAATCTCGCCCGCCTGACGAAGCAGGAGGAAGAAGAAGTTGCCCGGCAGGCGATAGCACTCAGTACCGAAGCGTCCCCCACTTTACGGACAGTCCATGTGGGTTATTACCTGATCGGGCCTGGACGCCGCCGCCTGGAAGATGGCCTGCATTATCAGCCAACGTGGTCGATTGCCTTACGCCGCTGGCTCCTCGCTCACCCAACCCTGACCTACCTGGGCAGCATCGTGGCACTCGCATGTGCACTCGTGTTTTTGAGCATGATCCTCTCCGCGGCGTTGGGCGGCATGGTTATCCAGGTCATTGGCGTGGGTCTCTTGACCTTTTTACCGGCTACGGCGGTTGCCGTCAATCTGGTCAACTGGGTCATCACGCACAGTCTATCGCCCCGCGTGTTATCACGACTGGATTTCCAGGACGGTATCCCCATCGAGTGCCAGACGATCGTAGTCATCCCCACCTTACTCACCGATACTGAGGAGATTGATTCACTCCTGCAGCAGTTGGAACTGCACTACTTGCGGAACACCGATCCCTATCTGTATTTTGCGTTGCTCACTGATTATGCCGATGCTCCAAGCCAGCATATGCCTGATGATGATGCCCTCGTGAGTTATGTCCGGGCCGGGATCACTGCCCTCAATGCCAAATATGAACGGGACATTCGCCCTTTTTTCCTGTTTCATCGTGCGCGGCAGTGGAATGCCAAGCAAGACAGTTGGATGGGTTGGGAACGTAAGCGCGGCAAGCTAGTGGAGTTCAACCATTTGCTCCGAGGAAGCGCTACGACGTCATACACAGACCAGGTCGGCGATCTGAGCGTTTTACCGCACATCCAGTATGTTATCACCCTGGATGCCGACAGCATTTTGCCGGAAGACAGCGCTCGCCGCCTGATTGCCACGCTGGCTCATCCACTCAATCGCGCGGAATACGAGCCACTCACGGGCAAGGTAACGGCTGGCTATGCCATTCTCCAACCGCGCACCGAAGTCAAACCGACCAGCGCCAATCAATCCCTGTTTACTCAGATTTTTGCTGGTGAGGTCGGACTGGATTTGTATACCCGCGCCGTGTCCGATGTGTACCAGGATTTATTCGGTGAGGGCAGCTATGTGGGCAAAGGCATCTATGACGTCGACGTTTTCGAGGCGTGTGTTATCAATCGAATACCAGAAAACGCGCTGCTAAGCCACGATCTATTCGAAGGCATTTATGCACATGTGGCGTTGGTAACTGATATCGTGCTGCTGGAGGAATACCCGGCCCGTTATTTGGGCTATTCGCGCCGGCTGCACCGCTGGATACGCGGTGATTGGCAATTAGTGCCCTGGTTGCTGCCCCGTGTTCCCAGCGACGAAGTGGGCAAAAGCGTCCCCAATACGCTTTCTTTGCTTGACCGGTGGAAGATTCTGGATAATCTGCGGCGCAGCCTCATTTCTCCTGCGTTACTGATCTTATATGTAGCGGCCTGGTTGGGCCTGCTTGGCGTGCCACTGGTTTGGACGCTGGTCGGCCTGGGGACTCTGGGTTTCCCTCTCTTCATGACGATGTTGGCAGGGCTGCGCCACGGTTCTCAGACGGCAACTTTGGGCGATACCCTACGACCCTTCCGCATGGATGCATGGCGCTGGTTGTTGGCACTCGCTTTTCTCCCTTACGAAGCGCTCCTGGCATTCGATGCGATTGCCATCACCTTAATACGCTTGCTCATCACGCGAAAACAACTGCTGCAATGGACGACATCTGCGGACACCGCGCGGTTTTTCGGGGAAGACCACGGCTCAGAATCGACCTGGCGTGAGATGATCCTGGTTCCTGTCCTGGTGGGGCTGGTTGGCCTCACAGTCGGCGTGCTGAACCCGAGGGCACTTCCTCTCGCGGCGCCATTTCTGACATTATGGTTTTTTTCTCCCCAGATCGCTTACTGGATCAGTCGTCCTAATGCCCGCTCGGAACCGCTGCTATCTACGAAGCAGGAAGTTGCTTTACACCACCTGGCCCGCCAAACCTGGTTGTTTTTTGAGCAAATGGTCGGACCTGAAGACCACTGGCTGCCACCGGATCACTTTCAGGAAGCGCCACGTACCGTTATTGCCCACCGTACGTCACCGACGAACATCGGTATGCTGCTTCTGTCTACCCTGGCTGCATATGACCTGGGGTATATTGGGGCGCTAGATTTGGTCCTGCGGCTGCAAGCGACTTTCGATACTATCGATCACCTAGAGCGCCATCGTGGTCATCTCCTAAACTGGTACGATACGCAGAGTTTGGAGCCGCTCTTGCCGCGTTACGTCTCGACCGTCGATAGCGGAAACTGGGCAGGCTGTCTGATTGTGATCAAGCAGGCTTGCCTGTCGTTTCCCGACGCTGACGCGATAGGCTCTCAACGATGGCAAGGATTGCTGGACACGCTCGGACTTTTAGAGGCAAGCCTCGATGACCTCGTCCACAAAAACCCGGATACGTCAGTGGCGACCTTATATGCCTTCACGACCTCCCTGCACCAGCAAATCCAAGTTGTTCAACACACCCCTGAGCGCTGGGCTGCTCTGCTAATGTCGTTGAATCAAGAAATATGGGCAGAACTTTCACGCCTGATTTTCGGCGTGCTTGAGTCAGATGTGGCTGCGCCCAATGCCCAGATACTGAGCGGCTTGCGCATGGCTTCGGAACGATTCCAACATCACGTGACGAATTTGCAGCGCGACATGGATCTATTTCTCCCTTGGTTATTGCCTTTGAACCAGCCACCGTCGCTCTTCACTCAGCCGGGTAGTTCAGCGCTTCTTTCGTCGGGTTGGCAAGCTTTGGTGGCGGCATTCTCCCCGGCGCCGCGCCTGCGCGATCTCGCCGCGATCTGCGAATCGGCCTATTCCCGTATACAACACATCCAAGAGCTGTTATTAGACGACGAGGGTTCAGCGGAGCAGATCCGCGAAGCCCGCACCTGGTGCGATCAACTGGGAGAGCGTCTCAATTCAACCCAGTTGCGAGTCAGAACGCTATTGGCAGGGTATCGGAATTTGGCGTTCCAAGCCGAAGCCTACTTTCAGGCGATGGATTTTGCGTTCCTGTTCAATACCCAACGCAAAGTATTCCACATCGGTTACAACGTCACGCGGGAGCAGCTTGACGATAACTACTACGACTTGTTAGCGTCTGAAGCACGTCTTGGCAGCCTGTTGGCGATTGCCAAACACGATGTTCCGCAAAGCCACTGGCTGCATTTGGGCCGCCCTATGACCAATGTCGTCAATGCTCGTACACTGCTGTCATGGAGTGGAACAATGTTCGAATATCTCATGCCGACGCTGCTCATGGAGAGCTATGAACACACTTTCCTGACTCAAAGCTGTCGGGCGGCAGTCGATTATCAGATTGCCTATGGTCGGGAGAAAACCGTGCCATGGGGCATCTCCGAGTCGAGCTACTACGCTTTTGACGGCAATATGACGTATCAATATCGGGCTTTTGGTGTACCCGGTCTGGGTTTTCAGCGCGGTCTTGCTCAGGATCTCGTCATCACCCCCTACGCCTCTTTGCTTGCTTTACGGCTGCGCCCGCAAGCTGTGCGACAGAACATGGATCGCCTTGATGATCTGAAAATGCGCGGGCATTATGGATTTTATGAGGCAGTGGACTATTCGCCGTCTCGGCTGCCGCTGCGCCAGGATCATGCGGTTGTCCAATCCTACATGGCGCATCATCAAGGCATGATCTTGCTTTCGCTGACCAATTATCTTCTGCACGACCCCATGATCCATCGGTTTCACACCGATCCAGCCGTGCAAAGCGTTGAGATATTGCTGCAGGAGAAAGTACCCAGCCAGGCACCTGTCGAATATCCCCACCAGGATGAAATGATTGCCGATACGCTGCAGAAGACTCATCTGACGCTGGCCCCCTGGCCTGTGCCTATTGATGCCACCCTGTCCCCGGTGCATGTACTTTCCAACGGACGGTATAGCACGCTCATCACCAGCGCGGGAGGTGGTTATAGCCAGTGGCAGGGATTGGGCCTCACTCGCTGGCAGGCGGATACTACCAGCGATGGCTGGGGTACCTGGATCTACCTGCAAGATCAGGATAATGGGGCCGTCTGGTCAGCAGGATTCCAACCTACGAAGGTCACGCCCCTCAGCCAACAGGTTCTGTTTTATCCCCACCAAGCCGAGTTTCGACGCCGTGATCATGACATCGCGTTACACATGCGCATCACGGTTTCGGCGGACGATGATGTCGAGATCCGGCGTATAACGCTCGTCAATCATAGCGATCAGGAACGGCATTTAAGACTGGTGAGCTATGGTGAAGTGCTGCTGGCTCCACAAGCGGAACAGCACCCGGCTTTCAACAAGCTGTTTGTTGAAAGTGTTTATTTGCCCGAACACAATATGCTGTTGTTTCATCGCCGTCCACGCGCTGCTGACGAGGAGCCAATATATCTGGGGCACGTGCTCATCACCGACTCAGACGATAAGCTGCCCAGCACATATGACGGCGACCGGATGCGTTTTATTGGAAGAGGTCTGACAGTTCAGTCGCCAGCGGCATTTCAGCGCGGCGCTCTCGGTCTTTCGCAACAGATGGGCGTTACCCTTGATCCTATCATGTCACTGGGTCAGGATCTCGTTCTAAAACCGCATGCCAGGGTGCGCTTCGCCTACCTTACGCTGGCAACTCACTCCCGCGAGGAGGCAATTAGCCTTGCCGACCGATATAAGGAGTGGCCCGTCATCGCGCATGCTTTCGATAGTGCCCGTCGCCAGAATGAACTTGCTCTGCGCCAGCTTGACCTCGGCACGCCGCAATTGGCGCTTATACAGCAGGTGCTGGCTGCGCTCCTCTATCCCTCTGCGAAACTGAGGGCGCCCTTAGAAGTGCTTAGCGCCAATACGAAAGGGCAGTCCGGGCTGTGGGCTCATAGCATTTCAGGCGATTATCCGATTCTTCTCGTCCGCATTAGCGATGCCACTCAGCTTCTACTCGTGCAAGAACTCCTACAGGCACATACCTACTGGCGCAACCAACAGCTCAGGATCGATTTGGTGATCCTGAACCTCCATGACAGCAGTTATTCACAGGAACTTCAGGGGCAGCTTCACCGCCTGATCATGCGCTCCCACAGCAGCGCCTGGCTGAACCGGCGCGGCGGCATTTTTATGCTGAATGCCGATCAGTTGAGCGAGGCGGATCGTATCCTGATTCAGACTACCGCCCGCGTTGTCTTGAATGGTCAAAAAGGATCACTGGCCGAACAACTGGCCCATGGGCCTGAACCACAAACGCCACTGCCGCTCTTTACCCCCAGCCTGGATTCAGAAACAGTCGAAGCCACGACGCCGTTGCTCCGGCCCGACAACTTGAGCTATGACAATGGGTGGGGCGGGTTTAGCGCCGACGGCAAAGAATACGTGATATACCTTGCGCCAGGGCAGTGGACACCTGCCCCCTGGGTGAACGTTATCGCCAACGAAACGTTTGGATTCTTAGTATCCGAGGCAGGTGCAGGATACACGTGGTCGGGGAACAGCAGCCAGAACAGGCTGACTCCTTGGAGCAACGATCCGGTCACCGATGCCCCGGGCGAAGCCCTCTATCTGCGTGATGAGGAGACCGCCCGGGTATGGTCACCTATGCCACTTCCCAGCCGCGATGCTGAACCCTATCTAGTACGGCATGGGGCGGGTTACTCCGTTTTTCAACACAACAGCCAGGGATTGAAGCAGGACACTCAGCTTTTCATTGCACCCGATGCACCGGTCAAAATCATCAAATTGCGGTTGGAAAATACCTGGAGTCATCCCCGGCGCATTACAGTCACGTACTACGCCGAATGGGTGCTCGGCGTGACCCGAAACGCTTCACAGCCGTACATTATTCCAGAGTATGACCACAACCGCGGGGCCCTGCTGGCGCGCAACGCTTATAATACCGAATTCGGAGAGCGGGTGGCGTTTCTGACTTCCAACAAGGCACCGCATGGCGTGACGGCTGACCGAACCGAGTTTCTGGGCGGTATGGGAAGCCTCAGCCGGCCTGCTGCGCTCGGACGCATTGGCCTGGCAAGCAGGGTGGAACCGGGTGGTGATCCGAGCGCCGCTATTCAGCTTCACATCGATTTGCCGGTCGGCGGGATCGAAGAAGTCTATTTCTTGTTGGGTGAAGGAGACAACAAAGAACATGCTCTGGAGCTTATCCAGCGCTTTCAAGACCCGGCGCAAGTTGAGGTTGCATGGCAGACTACCCACGCGTTCTGGAACGGAATCTTAGGGACGGTTACTGTTCGTACTCCTGATCCAGCCATGGATATCATGTTAAACCGCTGGCTGCTTTACCAGGCGCTTGCCTGCCGCATATGGGGAAGAACCGGGTTCTACCAATCCAGCGGAGCGTTCGGCTACCGCGACCAGCTGCAGGACGTGATGGCTCTGGTTTTGATGGCGCCAGCGATTGCTCATGACCACATTCTCCGCGCCTCACGCCACCAGTTCGAGGCGGGCGATGTGCTGCATTGGTGGCATCCTCCGTCAGGGCGAGGAGTGCGGACGCGCTTCTCAGACGATCTGCTGTGGCTGCCTTTCGTCGTGGCCCACTACGTCAGAACGACCGGTGACACAGCCATCCTGAGGGAGAAAACTCCCTTCCTGCGTGGCGATGCATTGAAACCGGATGAAGAAGAACGCTACGGGTACTATGAAATCACGAGCGAGGACTATACGGTTTATGAACATTGTCTTCGTGCCATCAAACGTGGCTCAACAGCGGGTGTTCATGGGTTGCCATTGATGGGTACAGGAGATTGGAATGATGGCATGAACCGGGTCGGTGTTGGGGGGCGCGGCGAAAGTGTCTGGGATGGATGGTTTTTGTACAGCGTATTAACCAGCATGATCCCGCTCTGCGAACGCATGGAGGATTTTGATCAGGCTCAGACTTACCGCGATCAAGCGCAGCACCTGAAAGCAACGCTTGACACCCAGGCTTGGGATGGACACTGGTATCGGCGGGCCTATTACGACGACGGGACGCCCCTGGGATCAGCACAGAATCAGGAATGTCAGATTGACTCGATTGCTCAATCGTGGGCCGTGCTGTCTGGGGCAGGTGATCCTGACCACATGACGCAGGCCATGAAGGCTGTCGCCGAGCACCTGGTTCGCGATGAGGATCAGCTCTTACTCTTATTCACGCCTCCGTTTGACAAAACGCCCCGCGATCCGGGCTATATCAAAGGCTATCCGCCTGGAATTCGTGAAAATGGCGGTCAATATACCCACGCGGCGGTGTGGGCCGCATGGGCTTTTGCCCAACTGGGACAAGGCAACCGCGCCGTTGAGCTGTTCGGGATGCTGAATCCGATCGCGCACGGTGACACCACCGAAAAAGCTGGCAGGTATCGGGTCGAACCCTATGTGGTGGCTGCTGATGTATATAGTGCTGGGCCACACACGGGCCGCGGCGGCTGGACATGGTATACAGGCTCTGCAAGCTGGATGTATCGCCTGGGGATCGAGGCTATTCTGGGTTTGAAGCGCACCGGCGATAGATTGGTGGTCGACCCATGTATTCCCAGTGATTGGGCTAGTTATGAATTGTCCTACAATGCCAGTGGAACGCTGTATAACATTCAAGTCAACAATCCCCTTGGGGTCAATTGTGGTGTGATTCAGACCAGGCTTGATGGCACTATTGTTCCCGATGGGGCAATTCCTTTGTTAAAGGATGGCGGAACGCATGATGTTCAAATCGAGCTAGGGAAGCTGTAGGTAAATTTGAAATGCAGGTAATGTTTTCAGGGAGCGGATTCCTTGTCCAGGCGATATTTTGAACACCAGGTTTTTTGACCATACTGAGGTGGGGCACTCCTATAAGAGAGGGTCATTCGGCTACCGTCTGCGTGAGCCTTGCAGCTCGCGCAGATTGTCGACGATGACCAGCAGGCCCATGCCCACCACGCTCAAGATTACTATTTCCCAGAAGAAGGCATAAATCAAGATCAGAGTGGCGAGAACGGTGAGCGCCAGTGTGGCCTGCACGATCAGGGTCTGGAAACGACGGCGGAATACCAACTCGAAGACCATGAACACACTGATCAGGACGACCAGCCCTTTCAGCCAGTCGCGCGAGGTAAGATAGAGTGCGACGAAGCCGATCAGTAGCAATCCGATGCTGAACGCGGCCCAGCTCTCGGCCAGACTGCTGAAGCGGATTTCCCCCTCGCTTTGTGGTTCGTGGGCGTGCCGGATGTCCGCGCGCATGCGGCCCCGGTCCCCGGCTTCGATACGGGCCAGTTGTTCCTCACAGGCCTTTATCATGGCTTCACGTACGGCGATGGTATCGTACAAGGTGTTGAGCGCGGCTTCGCGCGCCTCGATCTCGGCGCGGGCGGCCTGGCGCGGGCCAGCGAGGTGTGACTGGGCATCCAGCGCGCTGTAGCGGGAGTAGAGGCGGGTCAGGTCATCGTGCTGCTGCATGGCTATCGATCGGCTGCCAGCCTGGTTTGCGTGCAGTTGGGTGATCTCGTCGCGCAGGTCAGCGGCCATCTGGCGGGGAGGCTTGATTTTCGTCAGTCCCGCCCAGCCCAGCGGGTTGTGCCACGCCCGGCGAATAGTGCCGTCGCGGTTGTACTTCGGCCCGGCAGGCGCGTTTTCACCGGATACCGGGTCCTGCGCGTAGAAGCCCCACAGCCCATGATAGTCAGTTACCCAGCCAGGAACAGGATCAAGCAGGGTAGGTGCCCATTCGTGATCGCCGCCCGGCCCGATGCTGAGACCGTCGCCGCGCGCGTAGTCCACGAACGGGATACGGAACAGTCCGGCGATGTCGAGTGGCGGCGCATCGGGTTCGCCCTGGCGCAGCGTGCTCTGCCAGAAACGCGCCGCTCGTTCGAGGACCCGGATCAGGGGCTGGAACGCTGACAGGCTAACCGTGATCATGTACTCGCCCGGCGAGAAGTAGCTGGCATGCGATCCCGCTCCGGCATAAATCACGGGATGCGTGCCGACCTTCCGTAATTCGGGATCGTCCCAACGGCGGCGCATGTCGTCCCCGTGAAAATCGTGCGCGGCGTAGGCTACCCAGACGGGTTGGGGCGAGTCGCCGCTGTCATCCTCCAGGTAGACGAAGATTTGCTCCCAGTCGGCTTCGTGGTTATTGACCCCGTAGAACGATGAGCGCCAATCATCCATGCAATAGAAAAAAAGGTAGTGCAGGACGATGTAGCCATCCTGGCGCAACACACGCCCGTAATACGTGTAACGCGTGGTGGCAGCTTGCAGCTCGCGGTAAGTTTTTTCGGCGGCACTAGTTGTTCCGCCCGGCACTGTCCCGCGCAGCAGCAGTGTCACGGAAAACAGCGCATCCACCAGTCTGGGCAGCAGCCCGACCCGCGCCAGCCGCCCGCGTGACTGGAAATACGGGCGGTCTTTGGTCTGCGCCCGGTAGAGTTGCTGCGCAAGTGCGCTCATGGGTTCGACAAAGCGCAAAAAGTACGTGCTTTGCGGCTCGTCGGACCGCGGTTCGGACAATCGCTCCAGCGTCAGGTCGCCACGTGGGATCAGCTCGAAGGCGGGGGCGTAGGGCGGTTGTACCCACAGAGCACAGTGTGCTACGTACCGGTCGACGTCCATAGGGAAGAACAACTCGCCGTAGGTGTAACGCACCACCGGCTCATACGTGCGCAGCAGGGCCAGATCATCGCTCATGTGGACGATCCCTCCCGCGCGGAATTCTCAGTTCGGCGAAAGACGAGCTTCACATCGCGCTGGTTGAGATAGAACACCGTGAGGACGGTCACCAGCAGTTGCGGGTAAACATGCTGCCCCTGACCGTAATCGTAGAGCTGCGCTGCCAGGTACAACCCCTGCAGGGTCATAGTTGCCAGCCACGCCGCAGGCCGGAGCGTCCACATGCCCCACGCTATGATGATCCCGGCGGCGGTCACGGGGAGTGTCAGCCATTCGATCAGCGTCAAGTCCACAGCTCGCTCGGATATCTTGCCAGCCTCGATCTGGCCGTTTTGCTCTTCGTAGAACTGGTACGTGATTCGGGCACCACGCGCGGTTGCCAGCACGCCGTTGAGCAGCAGCAGGAAGGCGATAATGGTCACGCCGAACGGTCGCTTATGTTTGGATTGCGGCATAGGCTCTCCCGGTTGCGGATCGCTGAGCGGATGCTTGATTATAACGCGCGGCGGGTAGCATTGGGGATTGTAGGGAGTGTCAGGAAGTATTGGCAAATGAAATCGCTGACATTGGCAAGCAACGGCGCGAACGGCCGGAACGGGCCAGGGCCAAGTATCACAGTCCTTGTGACGCTCTTGAGACGCTACGTCCCTATACTGGATTATGAAGCTCAAAAAACGCACGTGAGATCACCCGACACTCATGCTTCGCCGGGTAGAAATGCCACGGTAGACCCGTATCTCCGCCCACTACCCGATCTCGATCGCGATGACAGGCTCTCACCTTTGACCACGGCGGCAAGTCTGGTCGCCGCCGAACCCGGAGAGACTCAGCGCGAAAGGAACCCGGTATGGATATTCATAAGAATTTACAACTGCACGAGTGGATCGCGATGGGCAAGCAATCTGGCAAGATCCGTGAGGCTCGCACGGTCGTGCTGGCGTATTGCATGGACGAACAAGCCGTGCAGCCCGTGATTGCAGATGTGGTGGAGGGGCGCATTGCGGAAGAGAAGGCGCTGATTTTTATGGAACAGGTCGTTTATTTCGGTACAGAGCGATGCGGGAGAACGACAGTCCCAATCGTAGGCGGCATGCTCAAGCGCTGCATGAACAAGCGAAACGTTAAGGAGGACAGCCCGATGCCTGGCATCATTCTGACATTTCCTATCGTGGCCGGCAAGGTGGAAGCCTGGCGGCGTTTTTGCCAGGAGTTATCCGGCTCTCGACGGGATATGTATGAGGCATCCCGCCAACGGTTGGGCATCACGCGCGAGCGGTTGACCCTGGTAGAGACTGGGTTTGGGTCGGCGGCAGTGACTACGTTGGAAGCCCCCGATATCGACCGGGCGCTAGGTCAGATCATCGCCTCCAAACTTCCCTTTGACCGCTGGTACAGGGCGCAAGTGCGCGAGCTGCACGGCATCAATCTGGCCGGCTATGAGCAGTTCCTGCAACAGACACCGCTGCCCCCCAATCAAGAGCTGATGTTTGAGTGGACGTACCTGTCAAGTGCTGGTGAGTGAACCGCCGTGCAAAGGAGAATGCTGTGAGAACGTTACGTGGTCCGATTTATACCCTGCGCCCATACGAGCGCGGCATCCAGGAAACCCTGGGTAGATATACGGGATTTGTGATGCCAGGCCTGGGATTTCAAATCCCGTTCGTTCACCTCATTCGTGTACGCGATGTGCGCGAACACACCATGGATATTGAGCCTCAACCGGTGATTACCAAAGACAACGTTGAAATTACGGTGGATGGTGTGATGTGGGTTCGCCCCACGGCCGATGAAGAAGGGATCAAGCGCACGTTCTACAACATCGATGACTGGAAGCGCGCTGTTATCCAATTGGCGATGACGAATCTGCGCCAGGAGTTTGGCGAGCTGTCGCTAGATGAGAGTCTCGTGGCTCGTGAGAAGATCGCCAACAATTTGCAGCGGATCCTGAACGCCTTTGCAGTCGAATGGGGACTGACCGTCAGTAAGGTGGAAATTCGTCTGATCGATCCCCCCGATGACATCAAGAAGGCCATGCACAAACAGAAGACAGCCGAGCAAGAACGGCGTTCCATGAAATTGCTGGCGACAGGTGAATTCGAGGCTGCCCAACAACAGAAACTGGCGATCATCCAACGTGCTGAGGGAGAACGAGAAGCCGTGATTCAAGTTGCCCAGGGCAAGGCCGAAGCCATCCGGCTGGTAAACGAGGCGGCAGAGAGATATTTCGTCGGCAACGCCCAGGCGCTTAAGCAGCTGGAGATGGTCGAAACCGCTCTGCGAGATAACACGAAGGTGGTCATCACCGAGCACGGCATCAGTCCGACTCTGCTGTTAGGCGACCTGCCTATCAGTACACCGGGCGAGAAACCCAACGGACGGGAAGTAAGTCGTCGGACCTGAGTTTGAGCAGAGCGGGGAGGCAGTTGTCGGATACTACCGGCTGGCTTCTGGAGCAGACAAAAACACAGACCGAGGATACCTTCGGACTGGGCATGGGCATGGTGCGAAGGTTTTCAGAGTTATCGATTCATGAACTTCCGATTGTACTACAAACGATGAAGGGAACATATCATGGCAACGTATGAGAAGTCGATCCAGATCGCGGCTCCGCCGGAAGAAGTGTGGACATGCCTGACCCACCCCACCTGGATACAGAAATGGTGGACGGCGCTGCGGGAGTATCACTATGGCAGTGAACTGCACACGGGGGTAGGAATGACCTTCGTGGTGGAGGAGAAGATCGGCATGGGGCCTCTACTCAAGATCAGGTTTGAAGTGACCAAATGGATGGAACCGGAGCGGATCATGTTCGAGATGGTTTCGGGCACCGGGGCCAAGAGTTACGAAATCTCGTGGACGCTGGAACCGGCCGAGGGCGGTACGTTGTTTAACTACGTGGAGCGCTTGACATTGTCCAACGGGTTTATGGATAAGGTATGGAGCATGCTGGGGCGACGTTCCGGCATGGGACATATCGAAGGTTATCTGCGCAACCTGAAGACGCTCGCTGAATCACGGGCAGCCCATGCCGAGCAACGCGAAGCGGCTTGACGTTGTCAGCCAATGCTTTTCCGGGGTTTAGAGGCGTCTGGGCTTGATCCGCCGGTTAGTGGACGCCGAAAGCTTGTTGTCTGAGAAAATGCATCTTACGAGACTTGAAACTAGTGGTTGGGAGACTGGGAACATGACTCTAAAACTCCGCCCGTTAGCCGATCGCGTGATTGTTGAGCCGATTGAACGGGACGAAACATTTGCTGGCGGTAAGCTGGTGCTGCCGGAAACCGCCAAAGAAAAACCGCAGCAAGGTGTCATTCTGGCCGCCGGACCGGGCCGATTGGATGACGATGGGAAACGGATTGCGCTGGACGTTCAGGTGGGCGATCGGGTGCTGTATGCCAAGTATTCGGGCACCGAGATCAAGCTGGATGACAAGAAAGTTCTGATTTTCAGGGAAACCGACATTCTGGCAGTGGTCGAATCGTAACTGCGCTGAGGAGATAAAAAACGATGCCTAAGCAACTTGCTTTTGGCCAGGAAGCACGCAACGGCTTGAAAGCCGGGATGGACGTACTCGCTAAAGCCGTCATGACTACGCTCGGTCCGAAGGGCCGCAACGTTGGGCTCGATAAGAAATGGGGTGCCCCCACCATAACGCATGACGGTGTGTCGGTGGCGAAGGAAATTGAACTCGAAGACTCGTTTGCCAACATGGGCGCGCAGTTGCTCAAAGAAGCCGCGACCAAGACCAACGATATCGCTGGTGACGGTACGACCACCGCGACCGCCTTGGCCTATTATATGGTCACCGAGGGCCTCCGTAATCTGGCCGCTGGGGCCAACCCGATGCTGCTCAAGCGCGGTATCGAGGCGGCGACGGCTAGGGTGTCAGCCGAGATCGCGAAGATCGCGATTGATATCGATACCAAGGAAGAAATCGCTTCCGTGGCGGCCATCAGCGCCCAGGACCAGGAAATCGGTGATCTGATCGCGGACGTGATGGACCGCGTTGGCAAAGACGGCGTGGTCACGGTCGAGGAAAGCAAGGGTCTGGAATTCGAAACCACCTATGTCGAAGGTATGCAATTCGATCGTGGATATATTTCGCCGTATTTCGTCACCGATCGGGAAACACAGGAAGCGATCATTGAAGATGCTTACATTCTGATCTATGACAAGAAAATCTCTAGCGCCGACGACCTGATCCCGATCCTCGAAAAGCTGCTGCAACTCAGCAAACGCGAATTGGTCATCATCGCGGAAGATGTAGACGGCGAAGCGTTGGCGACGTTGGTGCTCAACAAGCTGCGCGGGATGCTGAACGTGCTGGCGATCAAGGCCCCTGGCTTTGGTGACCGCCGCAAAGCGCTCCTGCGCGACATCGCCGTACTGACCGGTGGCGAACTCATCACTGAGGAAATGGGTCGCAAGCTTGATTCAGTGACGCTAGAAGACCTGGGCCGCGCGGGGAAGGTGGTCAGCACCAAAAACGATACGACTATTGTCGACGGTGCGGGTGACGCCAAAGCCATCCAGGGTCGCGTCGCAGAAATCAAGATCGAGATCGACAACAGTACCAGTGACTACGACAGCGAAAAACTGCAAGAACGTCTGGCGAAACTGAGCGGTGGGGTAGCTATCATTGGCGTGGGAGCCGCCACCGAGGTCGAATTGAAGGAAAAGAAGCACCGTGTCGAGGACGCTTTAAGTGCCACCCGTGCAGCCGTAGAAGAGGGCATCGTGCCCGGTGGTGGTGTGGCCCTGATCAATGCCCGGCATGTGCTCGACGACCTGCAATTGACCTACGATGATGAGAATACCGGAGTGAAGATCGTCTACATGGCGTTGCAAATGCCCATGCGTGGCATCGTACAGAACGCGGGTTTGGACGGTGGCGTAATCCAGCAGCAGATCATGGATGAGCAGGCCGACAAGAAAAATACCAACATCGGCTACGATGTCATGGGCGACCAGTTCGTCGACATGATCAAAGCCGGTATCATCGACCCGGCCAAGGTTACCAAAGGCGCGCTGGCGAATGCCGCTAGTATCGCGGCGATGATCCTGACCACCGAAGCTCTTATTGCCGATCTTCCCGAAAAGAACGCGCCGGCCATGCCGGGCGGAATGCCGGATTACTAAACCGGTCACCGGTTTGCTGGCTGAAACGGACGGCCTGACAACACGCGCGATCCCAGCTGAAAGCAAACGGATTCGAGCAGGAGCACGAGGTTCAAGAGTGACTTCGTGCCCTGTACTCCAAAAGCGGAAGGTCTAGCGTAGCTAGGCGCGGGAAAAATCGAGAAAGGGCGCCTGCGCACCGGCTGGTGCATCGGGTGAAGGCGATGTTGGCGGCGGAGTGCGTGCCGGTGGTCACGAGTGATGGACAGCACCGTGGGCATTGCCACGGGAATCGCGGCTACGGTCAGTACCAAGGCGAACTGCAACATGTTGAGGATAGGGTCGCCGCGCAAGAGCGCGACCGCAATAATCAGCGCCACCAGAACCGCCGCGAGGACGATCAGGTAATTGCCTATCTTCAGCACGGCGCGTTGAAAGTGGCTGACGGTGTGCGCTTCCTGCACCAGTTGCGCGGTCTTGCCGAAGTAGGCGTTGACACCGGTGGCGTACACCATCACGTCAATTTCGCCCTGGCGGATAATTGACCCTGAAAACACCGCCTCGCCAGGGTTGCGCGTGGCGGGCAAAGATTCGCCTGTCAATGCGGACTGATCCACCTCCGCCGGGTCGCCTGCCAGCAACTCCCCACGCCGGATTCGTTCCTCGATCCAATCCATCAGTATTCCAACTGCCGCCATGTGGTTTGCCGCCGTCGCCGTCCGGGTGAAGTTGTCGGCAGTGTTCGCGCCTTTCACCACAAACGTACCTTCTGATAGCCCAATCCGCTCAATCCTACCGGCCAGAATCCGCCGCAACTCGTGATTGGCCTCGAATAGCGCGAACTTGATGCTGGATGAACCGCCATTGATGGTCAGGATACACGAGTTAGCCGGGCTCAAGGATGATCCCTCCATCCATTTGCAATCCGAACGAAGCCAGTTTCTCGCGCGTAGACCTGTAATCCGTGTGAAGGATGCTTGGAATCTCCAAACTTTCCGCAGTCTGGACAAACATCGGCGTGTTTTCGATATAAACGACCTGCCGGGCTGGAGTTTGGGCGACATCCAGCGCTAGCCGATAGATGTCCGCGTCGGGCTTGCGGAAGTGGACAAAACAGGAGGAAATGAAGAAATCTACGAACTCCTCCAGCTTGAATTTTCGAATCCGATGCGCATTCAGCTCGCGTGCTTCGTTGTTGACCACGGCGATTCTCAGTCCGTGCCGCGCCTTGAGATGGCGGATTAGCTCGATCATCTCAGGATAAGGTTGCGACTGCGCGAACATGAATTTCCGGAACTGTTCCAGTGTGAAAGAGCGCTCCTCGTAGAAAACCGTCCGGTTCAGATATTCCTTCAGTGTGAGTTTGCCCACTTCGTAGGTGTCAAAAGTGAGATGATGCCGCTCTTCCATCTCTTCCCAATTCAGATCGAACGTTTTCGCGGCTAATGCCCGCGATTGATGGCCCCAGCCATCGGTGAGCAAGACGCCACCGATATCCAGAAACAACGTCGTGACCGGGCTCTCTCTTTTCATTCGACCTCCTTCATCGTTGCCATAGGATTCTCGCGACCTCCAAGGGGACTGCAACGCCCGTGCGTTGCGGTATGACGCGCGCCGTATACTCTGCGGCGGGGCGGGTCGCGGGCACCTGTGCGCGGTAAAGGGTGCCGTTGGCTTCCGCCCATGACTGACCGCGACCGCGCGTCATCGTCTGCCGTTCCGGCTCACCGCCGTTCACGCCGTCGGCGTAAAGTTCTACCCGTACACTATTTGGGTCAAGGCTGCCGAGATAGACTTCAACTTCGAATACGTGCTTCCCTTCTTCACTCACAACCTTCACTTGGCCGAAACGCAGCATGGCCCATCTCTGTTCCAGCGTATGCTGCCAATCAACCACCTGCGCGCCGACGGCACCTTTGTCAGCCGCGCGCTCACGGTAGGCTGCGGCAGCCGGGATGTAATGTTGTTCAGTGTACTCCCGTACAGCGCGGTTGGCAGAAAACCGCGGTGTTAACCGCGCCATGCTTTCCCGCATGCGCGCCACCCAGGCCGTGGGGACGCCCTGCTTATTACGAGCATAAAATTCTGGGATCACTTCGCGTTCGAGCAAGATGTAGAGCGCTTCTGCTTCGACAGCATCCCAGGCGGGATCATCCCCATGTTCCTGACCATCCCCCAGCGCCCACCCCACTTCGGGTGTGTAGGCTTCCGCCCACCAGCCGTCCAACTCCGATAGATTGATACCGCCATTGACCAGCACTTTCATACCGCTCGTTCCACAGGCTTCCCAGGGCCGTCGCGGCGTGTTGATCCAGACATCCACTCCCTGCACCAGGTGCTCGGTCAACAGCATGTCGTAATCCGCGAGGAAGATCACATGAGGGCGTACTTCAGGCCGTCGAACAAAATGGATCCATTCCTGAATCATGGCCTGCCCCGCTTGGTCCGCTGGATGGGCCTTACCGGCAAGAATGAGCTGCACGGGCCGCTGAGGATTCGTCAGCAGGCGAAGCAGCCTCTCCGGGTCGTGCAGCAGCAGGTTGGGCCTCTTGTAGGACGCAAAACGGCGGGCAAAGCCCAGCGTCAGTGCGTTTGGATCGAATAGATGCTTTGCTTCATCAGCCGCCGCGAGTGGCGCGCCGGAGACCGTCAGCTGCAGAGACAGGTGCTCGCGCGCGTATTCGATGAGAGCCTTGCTGGCTGCGGTGCGAAATTGCCAGAGCCGGGCGTCAGAGACCCGGCGAATGTTCTGGTCCAGGGTTTCCGTTGTCCCTAACCAACGATCTTTTCCACACGTTTCTGTCCACAGGTTGTCGGCTGCTTCCGAGTCCCAACTTGGCATGTGAACCCCGTTAGTCACGTGCCCGACCGGCACTTCGTTTGGGGGCCAATGCGGAAAGAGAGACTCAAACAAGTGCCGGCTCACCTTACCATGCAGGCGACTCACGCCATTAACCGCGCCACTCCCACGAATCGCCAGATAAGCCATGTTAAAACTTTCCGACGAGTCGCCAGGGTTCTGACGGCCCAGGGCCAGCAGATCATGGGAAGTGATACCGAGCTTATATTCGGCGTAGCCAGCCAGGTAGTGCTCGATCAGGGCAGGATCGAAGCGGTCAAAACCGGCGGCTACCGCCGTGTGGGTCGTGAAGAGGTTCCCCGCTCGCGTGACGGCCAGTGCGACTTCGAAGGGCTGCCCCGTCTCTTCCATATAACTTAGGGCGCGTTCTAGCACGGCGAAGGCCGCGTGCCCTTCATTCAGGTGACAGACTTCCGGCTGGAGGTCGAGCGCGCGCAGCAGCCGCCAGCCGCCGATCCCGAGGAGCAGTTCTTGCTTGAGACGCAGTTCTGGCCCTCCACCGTAAAGCTCGCTGGTAATTCCCCGGTGAGCTGGAAAGTTTGCCGCGTCATTACTGTCCAGCAGGTAGAGTTTTGCTCTGCCAACCTGGACCTGCCAGGCGCGCAGCCAGACCGAGAAACCGGGTAACGCGATCTGCAATCTTAACCACTCACCGTTGGGATGGCGTAATGGCGTGATCGGCAGTTGTCCGGGATCGTTGTACGGAAAGAGCGCTTGCTGCGCGCCATCCTGGTCGATCACCTGCCGAAAATAACCTTGCTGGTAGAGCAGCCCTACGCCTACCACCGGCACACCCAGATCGCTGGCGGATTTGAGCTGATCGCCCGCCACATTGCCAAGCCCGCCCGAATAAATGGGGAGAGCTTCGCTCAGCATGAATTCCATGCTGAAATAAGCGACACAGGTCAGGGGAGATTGCGCACAGGTTTTCTGAAACCACGCAGGAGCTTCTGCCGCCTGGCGCCTGGCTTGTACCAGGTCATCGACGCGCTTTCGGAAAACGGGATCGGAAGACACACGCTCGATCTGGTCCCGCGAGACCGTCTGCAAGACACCCCAGGGGTTGTGCGTGAGTTCCCACAGCGCGGGATCAAGTTGCTGCCACACATCGTCGGCAGCATGGTTCCATGACCAGCGCATATCCAGGGCCAACTCGGCCAGGGAATCAAATCCCTCGACTTCCATCGGCAACAGGCCGTAAATGGGGTGACTGGCACGGGCTTGTTTGCTCATAGAATCTCCTTCACTGTATGCTTGGATAGCCTCACCGGCTGTTACAAGGAGGCTGCTAACGTATCGCTGACAACCGTTTGGGCTTCCTCCAGAATGCGGTGCAAATGCTCGACCCCACGGAAGCTCTCCGCGTAGACTTTGTAGATGTCTTCAGTCCCTGACGGACGTGCCGCGAACCATCCGCTCTCCGCCACCACCTTCAGTCCCCCGATGGGCGCACCGTTACCTGGTGCGCGGGTGAGGATAGCCTGGATTTTTTCGCCAGCCAGGTCTTTGATTTTGACCTGCTCCGGGGAGAGCTTCGCCAGCACTGCCTTTTGTTCCGAAGTAGCGGGGGCCTCCACACGCTCGTAAACAGGATCACCCAACTCGCGCGTCAGGTCGGAGTAAATCTGGCCAGGGTCGCGCCCCGTACGGGCGGTCATCTCTGCTGCCAGCAAGGCCAGGATTATTCCGTCCTTGTCCGTGGTCCAAACGTGACCATCCAGGCGGACGAAAGACGCACCGGCGCTCTCTTCACCGCCGAAGCCGAGCGAGCCATCGAACAGGCCATCCACGAACCACTTGAAACCGACGGGTACCTCGTAGAGTTTACGGTCAAGTTTGGTGGCGATACGATCAATCATCTGGCTGCTGACCAGCGTCTTGCCCACCGCCGCGGCCTTGCGCCAATGTGGTCGGTGTTGGAAGAGGTAGTAGATAGCCGCCGAAAGATAGTGATTGGGGGGCAGCAATCCCGCGCTTCGCGTGACAATCCCGTGCCGGTCATGGTCGGTATCACAAGCGAAGGCGATCTCGAAGTGATCCTTCAAGTCGATCAAGGGCTGCATGACATAGGGCGAGGAGGGGTCCATGCGGATCTGACCGTCCCAATCTAGCGTCATGAACCGGAAGGTCGGATCTACCGCCTGGTTCACGATCGTGAGGTTCAGCTTGTAGCGATCAGCAATGGGTTCCCAATAGTGGACACCGGCCCCACCGAGAGGATGGACCCCCAGGCTGAGTTTCGCCTCGCGAATGGCGTCCATATCCACCACTTGAGCCAATTCATCGATGTAGGTATTCAGGAAATCGTAGCGGTGTGTGGTCGATGCACGCAGGGCTTTCTGTAAAGAAATTCTCTTCACACCCTTCAGCCCGCTTTCCAGAAATTCGTTGGCTTTCGCTTCAATCCAGCCGGTGATGTTGCCTTCCGCCGGACCGCCGTTAGGCGGGTTGTATTTGAAGCCGCCGTCGTGTGGCGGATTATGAGAAGGCGTGATCACGATTCCGTCGGCGAGACCGATCGTACGTCCGCGGTTATAAATCAGAATGGCGAGAGAGATAGCTGGGGTCGGAGTATATTCATCTCCTTCCGCGATCATCACTTCGACCCCGTTAGCGGACAGGACTTCCAGGGCAGTGGCGAGCGCTGGCACTGAAAGCGCGTGGGTATCCATCCCGAGAAACAGCGGACCATCAATCTTTTTCTGCTTTCGGAAAAGGCAAATGGCCTGGCTGATAGCCAGGATGTGCCATTCGTTAAAAGCCTTGTCGAAGGCCGACCCGCGATGTCCGGAGGTACCGAACGAAACCCGCTGCCCAGGGATTGAAGGATCGGGGGTTTCCGTATAATAGGCTGTGATGAGTTTGGGTACATTGATCAGTGAGGCTGGATCGGCTGGCTTTCCTGCAAGCGGGTTGACTTCCATCAGTTCCTCCGCCGTCACGGCGTCTTCCATTCATAAAAACTATTATAAGGTCTAGGCGACCCTATGCTGCTAACCGGTCGCATTGAAAGATGATCATATGCTATACGTTGAACGTCCTGTGCGGCAAATGCCCTATCACCAACGCCCAGAAGGAACGAAGGCGTTTTTCGTAAAACCGTGGGGAACCGTTTTTATACGGTTTGCCCCGTTTGCGCACCTGATTGCAGATGCAGCTACTTGAGAATATCGCTATGGCGAAGCAATCCGACCAGTTTACTCATTGAGAGGGTCTAATGCCCCCCAGCTTACTGCGAGTTGTGTTCCGCAAAACCCGTTCCGTAGGATGAAATTCCGAAATGCTTCGTAGCTTGCTGCGGAGATAGGAATTTCAAGGGTTCTGTTCTTACTTGTCAGGCGGAACGCTTTCGGCGTCCGCTAACCAGACGGATCACGCCCAAAATCACAACTGCCCCTGTAAAAGCGACAAAGGTACTCCAGATATTGAAGCCTGTCGTGCCTTCTGCTCCGAACTGGTTAAACAGAAAGCCACCGATCAACGCGCCAGCGATCCCAACCACGATGTCAAGGAGCAGCCCCTGCTGGCGATTGGTCCCCATCACCTTACCGGCGAGCCATCCTGCAATCGCCCCGACAATCAACCAGGCGAAAAATCCCATCTAAGTCATGATCAGTGTTTCCTTTCTGTGTGGTAGGCACAATCTAATATTGCATCTCTCCCGCAGCAACCGGCGATAGCCAATCGGTCAGTTAGGTCTCGTTCTCGGCTTCGGCCTCGAGCCGGTCCAACCGCGTGTAATAGTCCCGGATTTCTTTTAAATGCGCCCACGCAATCTTTCCTGTGAGTAGGAGATCATCACCGGTGACATCGGTCTCCGGATCATGCGTGCCATGTTCGAGCTCTACCACGAGACCGCGGCGAAACTGTTCCAGGTCGATTTGCGTCCATTTAATCCCAAGCTGTGTTCCAATCGATCGGGCTTCGTCAGTTGACATTTTCGTTTTGCTGTCCATATGCTCCTCACGTTTCTTGATCTGCCTGCCACTGTTGGGCGGTTCTGTCCCAACCGTAATGAGAACCTCTAACCTTGAAAGTGCTGTCGGACTTTTGCCGCAACCTGACCGTCCGTCATGCTGTCCATTGTTTCACTGCCAACGATACGCTCACCGAGGGCTTGGCTCACAAGGTGTTTTTGAAGCTCACCCTTCGCCTCACCAGGGCCAAATATCAGAATAGAGTCTGGCATCACCGAAGGCATGCGACGACCTCGTCATAGTAGTTGCTGAGATGGTCATCAAAACGTCGATCTTGTCTGTCTCGCCTGATCTCTGTTGTGTCATCATGTGATCCAATGGAATGATCAGGGTACCGAGCTTGTTCCTCAATGTGTGACGTTATTCGTTTTGTTTCTTCCCCCTGATCAGTGAGAGTCACAATAACGGCTTGCCGGTGGTCAATCCACAAACCCACCTCTTTCTTCATCAACTGCACCTTTCCACATAACGCTAGAGTCAGCTCTGGCATCACTATCTGGATGAGTCGACATTCTTGAAATCGATATATCCCCGCTCAATATCAACTGAAACCAACTGAACACGAATCCGGTCACCGACATCAACGCCCTCGAACCCATGAACGAGCCTCCCTTCAACCGGCATCGTGAGGAGCCGGGCCCAGGTGCCTTTTGACGAAGCACCGGTCACAAGGGCATCGAACTGTTCACCAATTCTCGATTCGAGCAGGAGCGCCGCCGCGGATTTACCGACCTGTCGTTCGACTTTGTTGGCGGCGTTCTCTTCTTGCGTGCAATGCGCAGCCAGAATCCCTAGCTCATCTTTGCTGTAGGGCAAAGGTTTTCCTTCTATGGCGGCCTTCAACAAACGTTGTGTAATCAGATCGGTATACCGGCGATTAGGGGCAGTGGAATGGGCATAGTCCTTTACCGCGAGACCAAAGTGCCCTGGGGCAGCGTCTCCTGGAAGTTCTGCAATGTATTCACCGGATCCCAAAAGTTTGATCACAGAGAGGGATAGGTCAGGGAAACGTAGCGGATCGGCAGCCTTCGCTTTTGTCAGGAATTCCTCCAGCGCTTTTAAATCTGGGTTATCCGGCAGCTTGCTCCCGTGTTCCTGGGCGATCTCGACAATCCGTTCCCATCGTTTGGGCGTGCGGACCACACGGCGGATCGAAGGGAATTTCCTTGACGAAAGATACCGGGCAGTCACCCCGTTGGCCGCTATCATGAAATCCTCGATGATTTCTTTGGCGCGGTTCTTTTTTTCCACGCCGAGATCGCGGATTTGATCGCCGTCAAAAATCGGTCTCGCCTCAATCGTTTCAAGACTGAGCGCGCCGTGGATATGCCGGAAATTCTTCATGCGTTGGGCTGACCCTGTCCTGCAGGCGTAGATTTTCATCAAGGCCACTGGCAGCAGCCACAGCCTCAGGCACACGGCCATTGCCTTCCAACCATGCGGCAACGCTGTCATAAGCGAGTTTGGCATGATTGCGGACACCCGCCCTGTAGATATCAGAATCCTGAAAGGATCCGTCCGCGCCAATCACCATTTCAACGACAACAGCCAGGCGATCCTCATTGAAATTGAGGGACGTGAAATTGGTGGAAAGCTTTTCGGGCAGCATGGGGAAGATCCGGGCTGCGGTATAAACGGAGGTGGTATTATGGCGAGCCTGGTCATCAATGGCTGAACCATTTTTGACGAGCGAGTCCACGTCAGCCACCGCCACAAAAATCTTTACTACGTCTCCGGATAGTGCCTCAGCAAAGGTAAGCTGATCCAGGTCACGCGAGTCGTCGTTGTCAATTGAAACCCAGAGAAGCTCCCTGAGGTCACGAACCGGCTCACCGTTCATACCTGCAGGTGACTGAATCCTGCCTAGTTCAGCGAGTGCTTCGGCGGAAAAATCAGGGAGTAAACCTCTTTCAAGCATCGCCTTCTGGGCGATATTTTCTAGAATAGTACGGTGCCGTTTATCATTCGCGTTCATAAGCAACTTACCTTTCGCACAAGGCTAATCGATCTGAAGTACATTGAAAGCGTGACGAACCAAGCACGGCTGGATAGCTACAGACGGGTAGCGAGCTCAGGCAAATGATCGACGGGAGCGATAAAAGCCGCCAAACAGGATCAGGATGATCACGGCACCTATAAACGCTACCACCATATCCGCCCAGGCCAACGTCATACCGCCGTCAAAGGCGGAGGGCATGTTGATACCCAACACCGAAAACAGAAACCCACCCAACAGGGCGCCCAATAAACCGACGACGACACTCGAAATAAATCCGAAACGCCGCCCACGAATCAGAAAACCAGCGAATAACCCGGCAATCAAGCCAACAATCACCCACGCAATGACTTGTTCAGGCACAAAGTGAAGTGTTACTGATTGGTTCATCGAGATCTCCTTTCAAGAGACTCCCATCGTGTGCAACAATCCGTTTCTTAGGGAATACCGCGCACTATAGGATACGGGCGATGGATTGCCGTATCCTTTTCACGATCCGACGTTACCCTTACTACTTAGGCAAAAAGTCTTCTGCGTCCGGTCAGCAGGCGGATTCCGGCCAACAGCACCACCGCCCCGGTAAAAGCGACGAAGATGCTCCAGATATTGAAGCCTGTCGTGCCCGTTGAGCCGAACTGCTCAAACAGAAAGCCCCCGACGAACGCGCCGAGGATACCCACGACGATGTCCATGAGCAGCCCCTGCTGGCGACTGGTCTTCATGACTTTGCTGGCGAGCCAACCGGCAATCGCCCCGACAATCAACCAGGCGAAAAATCCCATTTGATCCATGATCTATATTCCTCTCGTTGTTTACCATGCTCGAAATTGAACGCAGCTAAGGCGGATGGATTGCTGGACTGTTTAGACAGCCGCATGATGCAAACCCTTTGCGCCAACCACGCTTTCAACTTAGCGACCCACTCGCCCATCTATTTATTGAGGTTTTCTTTGACAATGCCATACCTCTCCCGAATTTTGCCCGCCAGAATGTCGCGATTGCCATCGACCTGCAGGAGTACGTCATCTGTTAACGCACCCCATTTTTTCTTGGCTCACTCATGACAGTTCTGGGAGTTCCTCCTGAGGCGGAGGCGGGTCAGTCCTGTTCCTTTCTTGATGTTGCTGCCGCCCGAGGGTGGTCTCAACCAAGCTGACCAACTTATCTACAGCACCGTCAACGACTTGGTCCACGGTGGCGGCCTGATGCGTGATCGCGATGGGTTGGCGGCCTTTGATGCGGGCTTCCATCATGCAGCGCATGTCGTCATCGCCGCCCTTCTTGTCGCTGTTTACATCGCTCAAGTGGATCTCCACCCGTGTGATGTGATCGCTGAATCGGGTTAGGGCACTTTCCACTACGCCACTGACCTGAGCGTTCAGCGCCTGATGCCCTTCAATGTTATGGTCGGTATTGATTTGGATGTACATGGTATTCTCCCGTTGTGATTATGAATAGACACGGTCACTTTTATCGTGTGCACCTTTTCTCATCCAACAGAATGTTGTCTCGAAGGGATTCGGGGCATCATCGCCCAATTCCTATCATAGTCTGGTAGTACTTTGCTGCTTGGGCAAAAACTTCAGGTGTCCGGTTAGCAAACGGATCACAACCAACAACACTACCGCGCCAACGAAAGCGACGAAGAGACTCCAGATATTGAAGCCCATCGTGCTCGTTGCGCCGAACTGCTGGAACAGCAAGCCACACCAGAACGCGCCGAGGATACCCACCACGACGTTCATGAGCAGCCCCTGTTTGCGACTGGTCTTCATCACCTTGCTGGCGAGCCATCCGGCAATCGCACCAACAATTGACCAAGCAAGCCATCCCATTTGATCCATGATCTGTATTTCCTCTCGTTGTTTACCATGCTCGAAATTGAACGCAGTTAAGGCGGATAACTGTTAGGCCGTTTGGACCGTCGCATTATGCAGAAACTCTGCGCCACTACACTTTCAACTTAGCGGCCCACTCGTCAATCTGTTTGTTGATATCTTCTTTGGCAATGCCATACTTCTCCTGAAGTTTGCCCGCCAGAATGTCGCGATTGCCATCGACCTGCATCAGGTCGTCATCCGTTAACTTACCCCATTTCATTCGGGCCTCACCCTTGACTTGTTTCCACTGACCTGAAATCTGTTCCCAATTCTTAGGCATTGTCATTTCCTCTTCATCAACTCACTGAACTTGGAGTGGCACAACCATTCCGTACTTAATGCGAACGACTCAGCGACAACCAGATTAACCGAGCGAGCAGCCAGGCCACTATCGTGTAGACCAGCATGGCGATCAGCGTGGTGACTTCCAGCACGCCCGTCGTACCCAACGTCGGGTTTGTCAGCAAACTCGCAAACAATGCCACGAAGGGCGATGACAGATCCTCAATGAATCTGGCGAAGCCGTTATCCGGGTTGACGCTGATGAGGTGAAAAATCACGCGAACGGCTAACAGCAGTTCCAACGCGCCGAACAGGAAGTAAACGATATTGACGATACGCGCGACGGCGGAATTCTGATTGGCCACCGCGATACCCCGTTTCTTTTCGTCCAGATTCATCGCCTGATGGCGTTCCACATTCTGGTCGACTTTTCTTCGTGCCGGTTCAACTCCTGATTGCGAAGTTCGGTCTCGGTCATAACGGTCTCAGCTCCTCACTTATGCTTCACGTCAGGTGAGTGATGCGCTCTTCGATAGTTTTGAGCAGCTCACCGAATTTTTCTTCGAGCCGTTTCACCATCGGGTCAACCGCATCGCGGCTATTCTCCCAGTCTTGACCCATACTCTTGGCAAGCTCGTGCCGGGCTTTTTTGCCAGACGAGGGGGCAAAGAGTAAGGCCAACAACGCTCCGATGCCCAACCCAAGGGTCAAAGCCAGCATAGTTAAGGCGATTGTTTCACGTTTGGCCTGTGTTTCGGCGTCGTGACTATAGTAGACGCGGTCATTGCTCATCATTCACCCCTCTTTCATCCAATAAAATAGTTTCTTGGGGGATACGGACGATGGTCCGCCCGTATCCCTGAAGTGATATACCGGCGGGTTAGGCTCTAACCATCCGCTGTCCACTCACCGCACGGATCAAGACCAGCAGCACGACTGCTCCGACGAAAGAAACCAAGACGCTCCAGAGGCTGAAACCCGTTGTGCCTGTTGAGCCGAACTGCTCAAATAGAAAACCGCCGACCAACGCGCCCACCATACCTATCACCGTGTCGCCGATAACCCCATAGCGACTGGCGACCACCTGGCTTGCCAGCCAGCCTGCAATCAACCCAACGACGATCCAAGCGAGCAATGACATCGGTTCCATGATTTGTTTTTCCTTTTCTTGTGTGCCGCATCCAGGATTGAATACGGTTCAGCTGAACGCTACTGTCTTCGTGGTGAGGGTGTCTTGAGGGCGGTGTTTGATGGGCGAATGGTGACTGAAACTTGTTCAAGACCTCAACCAAGATTCAATACGCACCATCAAACTCAAACTTGAGTGTCGCATCCATGAGCGGGTAAATATCATCGCGATCGAGACAGGGTAGTGGCCGGGAATACGGAGTAATCGTGTTAGTTTTTGTCCGGGCCAAACAATTGCTGTGGTTTGTGCCGGACTACCTCAAGTACATTTTTAAGCTTATAACTCAGTATAATGAGGTAGCGTCTCAACAGCGTCACAAGGAATAGGTTAGTGTCCGGCCACTCACTTCCATTACAGCTCCATTTACTGACGTTTCCTACGCGCAAAACGCTGGAGTTGTTGTTCTGCTTGGCGCTTGAGGCGGGTTAGTTTTCGTCGATCGCCTGGATCGCCCTCATTCTCATGGTCAAAAACACCCCACTTTGATCAAGGCAAACACGGGGGAGTTGCTTTCCAATGCAGTGGCCCGATGAATGGTTGTGCAGTTGCATCAGGCTTCCAGTATGGTTCCTATCGATCTGCTTTTAGGCGAAATTGCTCAAAGAGGTTCTAACATGCCCCCTGTATCACTCGCTCGTTTTGCCTGGCTCTCTATTTTTGCTGCGCTCTTGACTATTGGACTCAAAGCGGGAGCCTACTTTCTAACCGGTTCAGTTGGTTTGTTGTCCGATGCATTGGAGTCGATGGTCAATCTAGTCGCAGCGATTGTGGCGCTCATTGTCCTCAACATTGCCTTTCAACCGCCGGATGACGAGCACCAATACGGACACGGCAAGGCGGAGTACTTCTCAAGTGGATTTGAAGGCGCACTGATCCTCGTCGCGGCTGTCGGCATTATCGGCACCAGCGTTCATCGTCTGTTCAACCTTCAGGCGATTGAGCAAGTGGGAATCGGCGTGGTTATCTCAGTCGGAGCATCGTTGGTCAATCTGTTCGTAGCACAAACTCTGCTTCGCGCCGGACGGCAGTACAACTCTATTACGCTAGAAGCGGATTCACGCCACCTGATGACGGATGTATGGACTTCTGTGGGGGTTGTTGTGGGGATTGGGGCAGTGGCCATTACCGGTTGGGCATGGTTAGATCCGGTGATTGCCTTGCTCGTCGCCGGCAATATTGTTTGGTCGGGCTTTCATTTGATTCGGCGCTCAATGCTCGGGTTGCTTGATACGGCACTTCCAAACGATGAAGTTCTGAATGTGACTTCCATTTTGGAACAGTATCAGCAGCAGGAAGGAGTTGGTTGGCATGCGCTGCGCACTCGCTCAGCAGGCTCACGCCGTTTTGTTTCCGTTCATCTTCTCGTGCCCGATGCCTGGACGGTACGCGAAGGACATGATCTGGCAGGTCGCGTTGAACAGAATATTCGGGACACGCTGTCTACCGTTACGGTCTTTACCCATATCGAACCACTCGGCGATCCAACTTCGCGGAACGATACCATGCTGGATCGATCTGCACCATCGATAACCTTAAACCCGTCAGGGACGGATAGCTGATAAACAGCGGCATAGGCCCTCAATACTAACCCGGCAAGCTGTGAGTTAATGACGGATTAGCCCCACAATCTTAATAAACGAGCGGGCTGCCGGACTGGCGGAGCTTGCTTTCTGCCGCCTGCCCATGTTGCAATCAGCCGGACACTTTCCCATTCCTTGTGACGTTGTTGAGACGCTACCTCATTATACTGGATCATAAAGCAAAAAAACCCACGTGCGGTAACCCGGCACCAACCGTATGAACTCATTTGGCCGGACAAAAACACACACGGTTGATCCGTATTCCCTCCACTACCCTGTCTCGATCGCGGTGAAATCTACCCACCCATGGATGCAACGCTCAAGCTTGGACGCCGCCTCAGCCAGAGAAACACAGCGTGAATGGAATATGGCGATACAAGCGGTGGGCTCACAGAAAGACGTGACCGTTGACCGGTTCAAGGAGACGCTTGGCAACGATGAATCGCTGTTGCTGTGTTCGGGTGGGCTGTGGAATACCCTGGGCGACGAGGAAATCATTCATATTGTGCGGAATGCGACCACTCCCCACACGGCCTGTCAGGCGCTGGTGGATGCCTGTAACGCGAAAGGGGCGGCACACCTTTGCCACGGCGGTATCTCGAGACCAACCCGGACGATTTGCGGGGTTTGGGCGCGCTCTTAGGACATGCTAATCTCAACACGGTCATGATTTACACTGAACCAAGGCTGCATGACCTGGCGGAACGGATGGAACGGGTGGAGCTCGGCGGGTGATTTTTGAGAGACCATTCAACGGTTCGCCTTACAAGTTAGTTTCCTTTTTTCACTAGGCTGCTCGAGGGTGGCATAGAAGGACTTCCACGACCGACCATGACTGAAGAACAGAAAAACCATCCCGACGACGTTCGACCACCCACGCCCCCATCGTCTGAAGGCCGGGGGTCAGATGATCGCATGGACCGCTTCCCCATCATTGGAATAGGAGCTTCAGCGGGGGGGTTACAGGCATTACAAGCGTTTTTTGACAATATGCCACCCGAAAATGGGATGGCCTTTGTGATCGTGCAGCATCTTGATCCCAATCACGAAAGCATCCTGGCTGATCTTCTGCAACATCACACCCTCATGCACGTTTTTCAAGTCAAAGATGGTATGCAGGTTGAACCCAATAACGTGTACGTGGTGCCACCCAATCGGGATATGGCCCTCTTTCATGGCACGCTAATCTTGACCGAGAGCGAATCTCATGAAGGGCTGCGCCTGCCGGTTGATTTCTTGTTTCGCTCGCTGGCGGAAGATCAGGAGCAACAGGCCATTGGCATTATTCTTTCCGGGACCGGCACCGATGGCACGCTTGGCCTCGCAACTATCCGCGGTGAGGGCGGGATGGTGATCGCCCAGGATCCTGAGTTCGGCGAAATTCGATGGTATGCCGCGCAGCGCGATCAACAGGGGACTGGCAGACTACATTTTGCCGCCTGAAAAAATGCCGGCACAATTGATCGAGTACGTCCACCAGCTCTTCACCCTTCAGGCGACTCGTCAATCTCCGTCCCCAATCGAAGACCCCGAAGCACTGCAACGTGTCTTTGTACTGTTGCGCAGGCACTCCAAACACGATTTTTCGCTCTACAAACAAAACACGGTCCATCGTCAGTTGGAACGCCGCATGGCCGTTAATCGGATTGAACGCATGACGGATTACGCACTGTTTGTCCAACAGTCCCCCCGTGAGTTGGATACGTTGTTCCGAGAACTGCTCATTGGGGTCACCCGGTTCTTCCGTGATCGGGAGGTTTTCGAGAGCCTGGACCAGCACGCTATTGCCTCCCTTTTCCAGACCCGGCGATCTGACCAACCCATCCGGGTATGGGTGCCTGGCTGTGCCACCGGCGAAGAAGCTTACTCGATTGCCATGCTGATTCGAGAACGAATGAGTGCATTGGGTCAGGAATGGGAGACCCAGATATTTGCCACCGATATCAACGATCAGGCCATTGAAAAAGCTCGACACGGGCGCTTTCCCGATAACATCGCTGCCGACATTACTCCGGAACGACTACAGAAATTCTTCATCACGGACGGTAAGACCTTTCAGATATCCAAATCCATCCGCGAAATGGTGGTCTTTGCGTCCCAAAGTATCATCAAAGACCCGCCATTTTCAAATATGGATTTGATCAGTTGCCGCAACGTGTTGATCTATCTAGGGCCCGCGTTGCAGAAAAAAGTCATCCCGATGTTTCATTATGCTCTGAAGCCTGGCGGCTTTTTGTTGCTGGGCAACTCGGAAACCTTGGGAGAGTTTGACCACTTCTTCGACGCGGTGGATCACAAGGCGCGGCTGTTCCGGCGGCGAGGGGATGAGTTGATCCCACAGCGAGCACTAGAGTTCGCTGCGCCATTGTCAGCGACCCAAGAAACTCGGGTGCTTCCCCGCCGGCACGAGAAGGAACCCGACTTGGGCGAATTAGTCGAAAAAGTGCTGTTACAGCGCTTCGTGCCGTCCTGTATGGTGATCGATGAACAAAGCAATATTCTCTACTTCCATGGCAAAACAAGCCAATACCTGGAACCGGTCAGCGGTACAGCGAGTTTGAACCTGCTGCGCATGGCGCGCGCCAGCTTGCGAATACCGTTGGGGGTGGCCGTGCGTAAAGCCATCATGCAGCAGCAGCCGATCATCCATGAAAACATTCATATGGAAACCGAGGATGGCGTTCAGATTATCACTGTGTCGGTTCAGCCGCTGGCAGATGCGCCCCTGAAACCCGATCTTTTTCTGGTTATCTTTGAGGTTGTAGCTCCCTCTTCAGAACAAGTAGAAGCCGTCAATGGAGCGCTCGACATGACCAACTCCCGCGATCAACGGATGATAGAGTTGGAACAGGAATTACAGTCGACCCGGCAGTACCTGCAAACGACGATTGAGGAACTGGAAACGACTAACGAGGAACTCAGGTCGACGAACGAAGAATTGCAGTCGGCCAATGAGGAATTACAGAGTACCAACGAAGAGGTGGAAACGTCCAAAGAAGAATTGCAGTCGGTCAACGAAGAACTGGTGACCGTCAATACCGAACTTCAGAGCAAAATCGATGAGTTGACGGTCGCCAATAACGATCTGAACAATTTGCTCGCTAACATCCAAATCGGGATCGTGTTCATGGATTTGAACCTGCATGTGCAACGGTTCAATCCATCCATGCGGCAACTGATCAACTTGATTGAAACGGATGTCGGACGCCCAATTAGCGACATTGCAATCCATCTGGAATACAATGATCTCGTCCACGATGCGCGTGTTGTATTGGACACCCTGATTCCGAAAGAGATCGAGGTTCGGACCACAGACCAACGCTGGTATGTGATGCGCATCAGCCCCTATCGCACCCTCGAAAACGCTATTGACGGGCTGGTAGTGGTCTTCATCGACGTCACGGAACAAAAACGGGCCGAACAAGCCGCCCGCGAGGCGCGCGAATTCGCTGAGAGTATCGTGGACACCATCCGGGAATCCCTGATCGTGTTGGGCGCGGATCGGCGGGTGCTCTCGGCCAACCGGTCGTTTTATGAAACCTTCCATATGACCCCTGAGGAAACGGAAGGGCAGTTGCTCTACGAAATGGGTCATCGGGCGTGGGATATTCCGCGCTTGCGCGAATTGCTGGAACAAGTTCTTCCAGACGATGCGAGGTTCACCGATAGCGTGGTGGAACACGATTTCCAAACCATCGGACGGCGAACCTTAATTTTCAATGCTAAACAGATCTATGAACAAATACCCGAACGACGGTTGATACTGTTGGCCATCGAGGATATCACGGGGCGAGAATAACACCTCCGGGTTAGCCTCTGTGCAGACGGCAAATCCAACCATTATGGAGAAGTAGCTCATGGGCAATCAGCGCACGGACAAGTTTGCCGATCTGCGAAAACAGGCCGAACACATTCTAGCGAAGCAGTCTGAGGTTCTCGATGAGGTTCAAGCCGATAATCTTGCGCACGTGTTGCATGAACTGCACGTTCATCAGCTTGAATTGGAGATGCAGAATGATGACCTGCGTCGCGCGCAACTCGAGTTAGAAGCGTCGCATCGCAATTATCTAGAATTGTATGATTTTGCGCCGGTGGGCTACTTCACCTTAGACCAAACTGGGCTGATAGTCCAGGCTAATCTCACGAGCGCGGCTCTGCTGGGTGTGACGCGAAGCCAGCTCATTCACCAGTCTTTTTCGCAGTTTGTGTTCGCCGCTGGATCAAGATGCCTATTATTTCTTCAAGAAGCAGCTCTTTGAAGTTGTTTCGACGCAATCCTGCGAACTCAGATTGACCACCCGGACGGATCTGCCGGTGTACGTAAAACTGGACGGTGTATCCGGCACTAATAGCGACCGAGAAATCACTCATGTGCTGATGGCCATGAGTGACGTTTCCATCCAGAAACAAGCAGAGAAACAGTTGTTTGCCCTGGCCGTTGAACGAGAAAAAATCGACATTCTCAAGACTTTTCTGGAGAATGCGGCTCACAACCTCAGAACACCGCTTTCGGTACTCAAAACGTCCTTATATTTACTTGAACAACCACCCGTGTTGGAACACCAGAAACCCCGTTTCAACATCATGAATAGGCAGGTCGACCGGCTGGCGAATTTGCTGGAAAACATGTTGGCCCTGCTGCACATGAATGAATCGACAGGCTTCGAGTTTGATTATCTCGACTTGAACATGTTGGTAGGCAGGGTTATTGATGAACAGGAGGATCTGGTCGAACAGCAAGGATTAACCTGTACATTTCAGCGTGATGCCACCTTGCCCCCAGTAT
The DNA here is from genome assembly GCA_963826505.1 of uncultured Chloroflexia bacterium. Lineage (GTDB taxonomy): Bacteria > Chloroflexota > Anaerolineae > Aggregatilineales > Aggregatilineaceae > CAWGXG01. The sequence goes on along the minus strand of CAWGXG010000005.1, from coordinate 22,858 downwards.
GGGCTGACAAATTTTATCTTCCCTCCGCGATATCAAATCTGGTGATGAACGCGCTTAATTACACCCCCGCTGGTGGAGAAGTTCTGGTACGGACAGAAAAGAGAGACCGGTACGCAGAGGTTTCCGTGAAAGATACGGGCATGGGGATCAGCGACGCTGACTTGCCCCATATATTCGAGCGTTTCTTCCGCGCGGACCTGGCCATCAATACTCACGAACATGGCACGGGGTTAGGGTTATCGATCGCCCAGAGAATTGTTCAGGTACATCGAGGCCACATCGAAGTCGAAAGCGACCTGGGAAAAGGCAGTACCTTCCGAATCTATTTACCCATCGAGTCTGGCGAAACCCGAGATATTCCCCTTGAGATTCCCCTGAATACCCGTACCCCCAAAGAACTCCATAGATAAGTGAATTGAACCGCGATCATATCCAAACCGGCTGGTAGAATAGGCCGGTTTTTGTTGATCGAGAAAGGGGAGAATATGCTCTGGTTCATGGTTCTACAGATTGTCTCGACACTGGTTGAGTTGATTCAGCTCAGGCGCACTTCGGTCAGCGACAAGGAGTTGGAGATCTTGTTGCTGCGCCGGCAGCTGGCGATCTACGAACGCAAACAGCGCCAGCCCATGCGGCTGACCCGTGGGGAAAAACTGACGCTGGTGGTGCTGGCGGTGCGCCTGAAAGCCACCACCGGTCGTACGATCAAACAACTTGGGGAGGTGATTCGGATCGTGAAACCCAAGACGGTTTTCGGCTGGCATCGTGAGCTGGTGCGCTGGAAATGGACGTACCGGCAGCGGAACCGTGGCGGACGACCACGAACCGATCGGGACATCGAACGGCTGGTGGTGCGTCTGGCGCGTGAGAACGGCTGGGGCAATGAGCGCATTGAGGGTGAACTGCTGAAGCTGGGCTATGAGATCAGTGATGAGACGGTCGCCAATATCCTGCGCCGTCACGGCATTCCGCCCGTTCCTGAACGAGACACCTCACCGAGTTGGCGGCACTTGATGACCCACTACAAGGATCAGCTGCTGGCCTGCGATTTTTTCACCATCGACACCTTGTTTTTGCAGACCATCTATGTGTTGATTTTCATCGAAATCGGCAGCCGACGGGTCCACTTTGCGGGTTGCACTGCCCATCCCGATAACGCCTGGATCACCCAGCAAGCACGCCAGGTGATGTGGGAGCTCGACGAGCGCGAACCAGCCATCCACTTTCTGATCCGCGACAATGACAAGAAGTTCAGCCATGCCTTCGACACGGTGTTCCGGTCGGCAGGCATCCATGTGATTCCCATTCCTCATCATGCCCCGAATGCGAACGCATATGCGGAAAGATGGATCCGCTCGGTCCGGGAAGAATGCCTGGACAAGGTGTTGCACCGAAGTCGTGCTTGCACATCTCAATCAGACACATTTGCGCCGTGTCATGCGCGAATACATCGCCTTTTTCAATACGGCGCGCCCGCATCAAGGGATCAGTCAACAGATTCCCGTTCCTCCAGCAAGTCGAGCAACGAGCGGTCCGGTGCGCTGTCGCAATGTTCTGGGTGGCATCCTTCATGACTACTACCGCGACGCTGCGTAGGGGAGAATCGAGGCATCCGTGAGGTTTTTTGGCCCTACGGGAAGTGCTGCGGATCTCTGGGAATGAATAACCTCTATAGGGGCTACCCAACACATCCGTTTGCATCTACGTGATAATCTCACCGTATTTACCTAGTTCTCGGATATTACGAGTTTCTGACAGCAAAAAACGGACACATGTGCCCGTTCTTGATTTTTCCTGCGTCTAGGTTACCTAGACCCACGCAAGATTTGACGCCCTGAATCAGTTGTTTGAAGAACATGGTGGAATTTCCTTCGTGTGTGAGAAGTGGGCGACCGTGGCCCACATGGTAATGCGTGGGTTATACTCATTTTCGGAGAAGAATCAGGGCTGATCCGTTATGTAGCCGCACAAGTCTATTTGCCAGTCCAGTAGCGGGAGGTTATTGTGATATTGGTCTGTACACATGTCACCCATTGAAGTCAGGAACCAGAGAAGATGAAACCAACCAATCTCATATTCATATTGTCTGACCAACATAATGCGGCGATCACCGGATGCTATGGCAATTCAATTGTGCAAACTCCGCATATTGATTCGTTGGCTGAACGAGGCACTCGTTTCGCCTCTGCTTATACGCCGTCCCCTATTTGTGTACCGGCCAGAGCATCGTTAGCGACAGGGCGCTATGTTCACGACATTGGGTATTGGGAAAATGCATCACCCTATGACGGTGCAGTCCCGAGTTGGGGGCACCGCCTGAAGACGCACGGTTATCATGTGGATTCAATCGGCAAGCTGCATTTCCGTAGTGCAGATGATGATAATGGCTTTGTCGAGTCCTATGATGCGATGTACGTCGTCGATGGGGTTGGGGACGTGTTATCCGCTATTCGGCAAGACGCGCCCATTCGAAATTCGCGTCCGGGCATCGAAGCGGCGGGCAGTGGTGACTCCAGTTATCTGCGCTATGATGCGCGTATCGCAGAAAGGGCTTGTGCTTGGCTTGCCAAGCACAAATATGATGAGAAACCCTGGGTATTGTTTGTTTCGTTCGTGCTGCCCCACCCGCCCTATATAGCGCCACAAAACTTTTACGATTTGTATCCATCCGACGTTTTACCCCTTCCTCTACAGTGGCGCGCGGAAGATTGGCCCAGGCATCCGGTGATCACCCATATGCGCCGATCTTTCAGCTTTGATGTACCCTTCTCAGAGGAGACTTTACGCCGTTTGAATGCTGCCTATTATGGCATGTGTACATATCTCGATGAGCAGATCGGCAAAGTGCTGGCGGCGTTGGATGACAACGACCTTACCGCCCATACCCGGACCATATATACCTCGGATCATGGTGAACATCTTGGTGGACGTGGGATTTTCGGCAAATTCTCCATGTATGATGAGTCGGCGCGCGTGCCACTGATTGCAGCCGGACCGGAAATTCCGGCAGGGCGAGTCGTAAATACGCCTGTCTCGCTGGTGGACTGTTTCCCGACTATCCTTGAGTCTGTTGGATGTTCTTCGGATGTAGGCGATCATGACTTACCAGGGCGATCATTATGGGAGATTGCTAGCAGCGAAGACACAAACCGCATAGTCTTGAGCGAATATCATGCTATCGGCAGAGAACGAGCAAGTTTTATGCTGCGCGATCAACATTACAAATATGTGTATCACGTTGATGCGCCTGAACAGTTATTTGATATGCAATCTGATCCGAATGAGTTGACCGATCTGGCTCAAGACTCGGCGACCTTCGATCTTTGCCAATCTTATGAAGCACAATTACGCGAGATGCTTGATCCTGAAGCAGTTGACGTCCAAGCGCAAACCGAACAAGCCGCGCGAGCCGAGCAATTTGGCGGGCGTGAGGCGGTGATTCGACGTGGCTTTTTCCAAAACTCACCCGCGCCAGGAGAATCGGCCTCTATAGTGAGATTTGAGTAAGAGAGACAGCTTGATATAGGCTAATGGTAGGGCCGTACCCGTAGTCCACGAAAATTAATCCACGAGAGAAATCGACTCTGCTGCGATGGATAGAAGTCGGCTGAAAATGCCCCGCAAGTGCTGTATGCTTGCGGGGTTTTATGTGGTCGCGAAAGGAAAGCGAGGTGTGCAAGTTTCTTCGCATGGTGATGTTTATGTGGGAGTTTGTACTGGATTTGGTGGCCGTGATGCGGATGACTGATGACGAAAAAGATCGGTACTCCCCGAGTAAAGGATACCGTTGGCGAACTCGATTAGGCGGCTACGTGGTGTAACCTGACGAAGGCCGAGGAGCGAGTTTGGGCGGGACGGTCGCCAGAAAGCCACGCCAGAACGCGCGTGATATTCAGAGCCATCGCGGTCAGCACATGCTGCAAATGGGTTTTTGCCAAGCCGATGTAGCGTGTCTGCCGTAGACCGAAAGCACGGACGCCCTGCGAAAGAGTACCTTCAATCCCCGCGCGGGCAGCATACTGTTCCCTAAAAGCTTCTGTTTTCTCCCGTTCACGACCTTCCAGCAGCGCCTGGTGAAGTTCCTTGGGGCGCACGGTAATCGAACGGCGCGGTGGACTGGAGCGGGTACATTGCGGCTGAAGCGGACAGATCCGGCACTCATGTTTGCTGAACTTAATCTGGATCACCGGTTTGTCGAGGTTGTTGAAAGCAGGCAGCCAATGCAAGCTCTTTTTGCCTGCCGGGCAAATCGCGTGAGGCGCCTCCCAGTCGATAACGAAATCTTGCACGGTAAAACCCTGTCCTTCACGCGCTTGCCAACCGGTGTCACCGCGCATGGGTCCGAGCAGATCAATGCCGTAATCACGCTGGCTGGCGACCCACTCTTCGGCTCCCATGTAACCACAATCCACGATATGCGTGGCGGGTAAACAGTCCCTGGTCTGCAAGACCTGGTGAATGGATGGGAGTGCCTTGTTATCCTGAGTCGTGGCCGGGGTTGTTTCCACCTGCGTGACCAGACGCGGCAGGTCGGGATCACAGGTTTCCGTGAAATGGACTTTGTAGCCCACCCAGGCGGTGCTGCGTTTTTGAGAAAAATGGGCCTCGGGGTCATAGGGTGATCGGATCGCCTGAGCGGAGGGTAGAACTTCATCCGCTTCCCGCCAGCGCAGGTGCTGGTCGTCGAGCCAGGTATAGTTTTGCAGCCAGACCAGCCACAGCGTTTTGACCGCTGGAATTTCGCGCAGCCAGGGCAGGTTGCTCTCACTCCAAATCGCGGTCAACAGGCTCAATCCATCGGCGCCCACGAGCGTGGTGTGAGCCACTCGTTCTTTTTCATTGGCGGGTAAGTGGTAATCACTCACCCGAGGACCATAGCGCTCAATCCATTCAGGTTGGCTGTGCGCTCGCATCCAGTCCGGAGCGACGACCGCCAACGCATTCAAGGCTGCCCGCAGGGTTTCCCCAACCAACTCCAGGCGGTTCAAGGTCCGAATCGCGGCTAGCACCTCGGTCGGATCGGTTCGTTGTTGCCCCCGTCTTCTCACCAAACCCTTGGTCCGGCAGATCTCCAGCACGCGATTGAAGATCTGCTCTTCGGCTTCTCCTGCAATTAAGCGTTCTCGGAATTCGCTCAGCACACTGTAATGGAAGCCTGGATTAGTCAACTCCAGACATAACAAGTATTTCCAGTCAATGTGGGCACGCACCGCATCTGCCGCCTGGCGGTCTGACAACCCTTCGGCAAATTGCAGCAGCAACACCAGACACAACCGCATCGGCGACAAGCTCGGTTGACCTTCCCTCGAAAACAGTGCCACAAAATCCTGATCCTCAAATAGAGTCCCCAATCGGTCATACCCCTGCATATACAGATTCCCTTTGGGAAAAATAGCGCGTGCTACTCGCTGGGTTTCTTCGGGCACACAATATTCAATTCGAGGGGGTAGAGACATGCTGTTCTCTTCCTTTGTGGAGAGGCATTAGGACCTGATTTTCCTCAATCCTAACCCCCTTTTCCCCCTGCGACCATCTGAACCGAGTTCGCCAACGGTATCGTTCCCTGGGGGAGTACCCCGCCGGGGACGACCCCGCTTTCAAATATACAAGATACTAGTACTTTTTATCTATACATTCATTCTTGGCGATATGATAACCTTGTCCGAGTGGTTTTGTTCCCGCAATTTGCAGGAGACATAATTCTTCTAAATCCCGGATGGCACCGTAACCCCGGGTAGTTCCCATCCAACGCCAAAGGATTGCATCACATGCGATCCTAATTCCGTCCATTTCTGTTTCCAATCTTCACCTGTAATGACTTTGGGGGTTTAGACGCGCGTGCCCATCCTGGTGACGGGATGGCAATAGTGATGCCCTGTACATGTGGAAACATGTGGGAGGACGCCGTATGTCTACCCTGATTGGTCAATGTCTAGGCCGGTACGAAATCATCGATTATCTGGGCGAGGGAGGCGTTGCGCACGTGTATCGCGCGCGGCGTCTCACCGAAAAGGACGACGTCGCCCTCAAGGTCATCAAACCGGATTGCTCGAGTATGAGCGACACGATTGCGCGCCTCAAACAAGAAGCCTTACTCAGCGCCTCCCTATGCCATCCTAACATTCTCAACATCATCAGCTTCGGCGAACAGGATGCAATGTTCTATATCGTGATGCCTCTGCTGCCAGGCGGTAATCTGACCGATTTGGTTCTGAGCCAGAGCCTATCCCTGACGCAGATTAGCCGGCTGCTCGATCAGATCGCCTCAGCGCTGGATTACATGCATGATTGTGGGCTTGTTCATCGCGACATTAAGCTCGAAAACGTGCTATTGGACCGTGACGGTCATCCTTTCCTTTCAGACTTTGGCATGGCGAAAGTATTGAACGATGCCTCTCAAGCGATAAGTCGTTGCACCGTCAAACCATTGCACTCCACCAAGAAAGGAATGGTCATTGGTACACCTGGCTACATGTCTCCCGAGCAGTGTCGGTTGCAGGCCGTCGACGCGCGCTCGGATGTGTACTCTTTGGGCGTACTGCTCTTTGAGCTGCTGACGAATGAGCTGCCATTCAAAGCTGAATCATCAATAGAGGCGATGTATATGCACATCGCAAAGGATCCTCCGCTCGTCTCTAGTCTGAAACCTGGTTTGCCTGCTGAAATAGACCGGGTTGCAGGTCGAGCACTGGCCAAGAGTCCTGAGGAACGATTTGCTTCTGCGGGCGCGCTGGCAGCAGCCTTCAAGGCTGCGATTGGTGAGGCTTCTGAAGAAACAGGTCCCTTCGCCTCGCCGAATACTGTGCACTCCGATGCGACACGAGTCCTCTCACCCGATTATGGGTCAGACCCACTGCAAGCCTGCGACGCCTTCTTTCATGGGTCAGCATTATGGAGCTTGCTCAGCGCCGTTATGGCCGTGGCCGTCATCACAGCGTTCATGGTGATTGTCCTCAGCGAGATCGCCTGATTCTCTCAACTGAAACCATTGCCAATAGCTATGACGGGAGAAAAACGATGGATTCGACCGTGTATTTTGAAAATCCAAGCGCCAGGAACAGCGATTCCGTGAGTGAGATAGTGTTCCTGCCGCATTGGAGCGGTGGCAACTGGGATAAATTGCTGGAACAAACCCAGACACAATTCTATGTTCCGGGCGATATCGTGATCCACGCCGGCTCTGAAGATCGAGCGCTCTATATCGTGGCCTTTGGACGATTCATGGTGTTGAGTAACCGCAAAAAGCGGTTCGCACTCAACCCAAACAAGAGGAAGTGCATACGAATTTCAACGATTGAAGGCGGTTCGGTGATCAACGAACTGGCTTTCATGGATGGAAAACCATCCCCGGAGACGATCCAGGCGGTAACAGAGTGCCAGTTGTTTTATCTGAACATGGATGCCTTTGCCTTGTTTTCCGCCCAATACCCGCAGCTCGGGCAAGCTGTCTTGCTGGATTTGGGCCGTCTACTGGCATTGCGAATTCGCCGAATGGCAAATCTGTTGGCCTACCATGGTGCATGACGATGACCATCCAACCGTTATTCCCAAACTATACACAAATGTCACAACGGGTTCCAAAGAGGGTATGGTATCTCCTCCGATTACTGAGCGTGAGTCTGGGTTACGGTATCATCATCACGGCGTTCATTCGTCCCCAGGTTGCATTGTTCATATTTTGGCGGATGATTGTCCCGATCCTGCCCATTTTGTTTTTCATTGCGCCTGGCTTCTGGCGCAACGTGTGTCCAATGGCCGCGCTCAATCAGACCCCTCGACTCTTCAGATTCAGCCGCTCGCTGACGCCTCCCAACTGGTTGCGAACCCACGCCTATTCCATCGGGATCACAATGTTCCTGATCATCGTCCCAAGCCGTAAGGCTTTGTTCAACAGGAACGGGCCGGCACTTGGGTTCCTGCTTCTGTTCGCTTTCACTTCTGCGCTCCTGGGAGGTTACGTCTTCAAAGGCAAGAGTGGCTGGTGCAGCAGCATTTGCCCGCTGCTACCGGTTCAGCGCTTGTATGGGCAGTCCCCGTTTGTGATGGTGCCGAATAGCTATTGCCAACCGTGTGTCGGCTGTGCCAAAAACTGCTACGACTTCAACCCTTCCGTTGCGCATATAGCGGACCAGTATGACAGTGACCGCACGTACAGCGGTTATCGCCGCTTCTTTGCGGGAGTCTTCCCCGAACTCGTTCTGGCTTTCTATCTCGTTCCCGATCCGCCTGCGATTAGTACTGTCACTATGTACCTGTGGATCGCGCTGTATGTTCTGGTGAGCATTGGCATATTCGTCGTTCTGGATACGTTCCTCAGAGTCTCCTCGTTCAGAATTACGACATTGTACGGCGCTGTCGCTTTGAATTATTACTATTTGTTCAATATTCCGACCATGGAGAGTACCATTCACCAGTTATCGGGTATCCACGCGCCCAGAGGAATACTCTGGACTGCCCATGGCATCGTATTTGCGCTCAGTGCCGTTTGGGTCATAAAGACCTATCGAAAAGAGCGGATCTATCTTGATCAGACCATATCGCGTTCATCTGAAATAAGAACAAGCGCCGCTTTTTCGCATTCGATTGCCGCCCGCCAATCGCGTATCACAGGCAATCCGGCGGTGCTCTTCAAGCCGGACGGAAAACGCGTTCTGGCCCCTATTGGCTGTACTCTGTTGGAACTTGCCGAAAAAAATGGCCTGCACCTTGAGGCAGGCTGCAGAATGGGTGTGTGCGGTGCAGACCCGGTCTCAATATTGGAAGGCATGGGTAATCTTTCGAAGATTGGAAGCGACGAGCAGGGCACCCTCGACCGGTTGGGGCTGGCTGAAAACACGCGTATGGCTTGTTGTGCACGCGTGAAAGGACCTGTGTCAGTTTCCCTCACGCCTGAAAAACCGAAATCACCGCGTAGCAGTGCGATCATCGGGTTCAATTACGATCCTTCCGTGAAACACATCGTGATCATTGGGAATGGTATTGCTGGTATCACGGCAGCTGATCACGTTCGCCGCCGCCATCCGGGCTGCCAGATTCACGTCATCGCGCGGGAGAAACACCACCTCTACAATCGTATGGGTTTGTCGCGCCTCATCTACGGCCGTTCAGCCATGCAGGGGCTGTACCTGATGCCAAATTCATGGTATGACGAGCATCAGATAACGTGCTGGCTCAACACGCATGTATCCAAGATCGATCCGCAAACTCGCACAGTTGAACTGGCCGATGGCGAAGTGCTGCCATACGATCGGTTGATCCTGACAACAGGCAGCCGCAGTATGATCCCCTCATTTGAGGGTTTCGGTCTTCCCGGCAGCTTTGTGCTCCGCGAAGCTGATGACGCGATGGAAATACGTCACTTTGTCCAACAATATGATAGCCAACGGGCGGTAGTCGCAGGCGGGGGACTGCTTGGTCTGGAAGCCGCTTATGCTCTCCATAAGCTGGGGCTTGAAGTAGTGGTGTTGGAACGGTCGAGTTGGCCGATGCGCCGCCAATTGGATGAACGTGGAGGATTCTTTCTGGAGGAATACCTGTCAACTTTCGGTATCGACGTCCTCACGGAGGCCAATACGGCATCAATCAATGGAGGAGATCGGGTTGAACAGGTTACTCTGCCGGATGGGCAAGAGCTACCCTGCGATCTCTTCCTCGTGTGTGCAGGCATTACTCCGAACATCGAACTCGCGCGTGAGGCGAATCTTGCTACCCGGCACGGGGTGTTGGTAGATGATCATATGAGGACCAATGTCGAAGCCATTTTTGCGGCGGGGGATGTGGCCGAGTTTGATGGCAAGGTCTATGGATTGTGGCCCATCGCAGTGGATCAGGCTGAAGTCGCTGCCATCAATGCTGTCGGTGGAGACGAAACCTACAAGGAATCGATCCCGACCACCATGCTCAAAGTTGCAGGCATCGACCTCACGTCGATCGGGCGCTTCGATCCGGAGTCTCCAGATGAGATCGTCATTGCGCTCGAGGATTTGGCAACCCATCGCTATCGCAAACTGATCATCTCACAAGGGAAAATTGTGGGAGCGATCTTGCTGGGTTACCCTTCAGAAGCGTCGGTCGTCCTGGCGGCTGTCCGTGAACGGAGCGACGTGACGGCTGTTTTAAGTTATCTGGAAGCTGGAAAGTGGGACATTCTGGGTAACATGGAATCCGCGATGGCGCGGACAGATCATCTCGATGAAGCCATCGGTGCAGCTAAAACCATGGAGGATGAGCAGAAACGCATCGAAACATTGAGCATGATCATAGCGCAAAAGTTGGTGGAAACCGGAGGATCGGCGGAGGCGCTCAATACAATTTTATCTGAGTTGGCTAGCTCCATCGCCAAGTGAGTTCAGGTGCTCCTGAGCTAAACGATACCGTTGGCGCCATCCGCGACCTGAAGGAGGCCGGGCTGCTGCCTGACGCTTGCGAACGCCGCCCCGTGAAGTATCTGAACAACATCGTCGAACAGGATCGCCGGTTCATCAAACGCCGAGTGAAGCCAGGGTTAGGGTTTGGGTCCTACCCAACAGCCTGGCGCACCATCCAGGGCTACGAAGTCATGTACATGATCAGGAAGGGACAAATCGAAGGCGTTGAAAAGGGCAATAGTCAAGCCCAACAGCAGTTCATCGCCGGACTGTTTGGATTAGCTGTGTAAGCTCCTGGCGGCTGTTTGGCCCCTGTCTGTCCGTCTGATTTTGGCCACCATTTTTTGCAGCAGAACCGTCGCCAGTGGGTCGTAAGTCTTGTATTTGTACACGATAGGCCTGTTCGGGAACCGAATAGCGCAGCGCCTTACGTATATCCTCGGAAGACGCAGCTCTGCTCCTGGCAGCCAATGCGCAGGACATCCGCTCCACCTCATGCAGCAGTGCCTCTTCCGTATTGATGCCCGGTTGTACAATGTCATATGCCGCCGAGAGGAGAAGCACGTAACGATAGATATGTTCATCGCGATAATGACGTTTCAAGTGTTGAAAACTGCGGCGTGTTCCATCGAGAAGCAGGTCATGAAACTGTTGTATAGGAAAAGCCGGTTTGTTAGTCACTGCTATCTATTTCCCAATATGGCTTATTCGGAAGATCGACCTTGCTTGGCACTCTGATACGCGGCTGGCATCGCATCAGTTAGCCACCATGTCCAGAATTCAAGCTACTCCGAAAATAAATGGATCAAGCAGCGGCACGAGGTTCGAGAGTAACCTTGTGCCCCAATGGCTCCAACCGTTTGATTAAGCGCCGTTCGGTTTGAGCTTGATTACGTTTGTCGAAGTAATCGACACCCAAGTCGACATAGGCTTTGCCATCGCGGATCATATGATAGACGATCACCAAGATAGAGCGTGCCACGGCCACCGCCGCGCGCTTTTTGCCGCGCCGAGTGGCCACCCGTCGAAATTGAGCGCCCAGATAATTGTCGTTGGAACGCGCGAGGGTATGGGCAGCTTGAACTAAGATGGCCTTGAGGTGCCGATTGCCCTTAGGCGCACGGGCCGAACGATTACGACCGGCGCTCTCGTTTTTGCCAGGGGCCAATCCGGCCCACGACACGGCATGAGCAGCGGTGGGAAAGCGGCTCATATCGGTGCCCAATTCGGCGATCAGAGCCTGAATGACACGCGCATCAAGCCCCGGCACCGCATCCAGGCGCGCCACCAAGTGGTCCTGGTCAAAAGGGGCCATTTGACGCTCAATTTCCTCATTGAGGCGTTCAATCTTAGCGTTCAACTCATTGATGTGTTCCAGATGCAGACGCAGCATTAGTTGATGATGTGCTTGGACATGGCCGGTGAGGGCTTGTTCCAACTCATCAATCTTGGATCGCATTCGTCCGCGCGCCAGTTGAGCCATCACCGCCGGATCATCTTGACCGGCAATGAGTTGGGCTAACATCTCACGGGATGAAACACCCATCACGTCACTCACCACCGAACCCAATTTGATATTGGCATCTTCCAGCACTTTCTGCACCCGGTTGATTTCGCTGCTGCGCTGCTGGATCAGTTTGGTGCGATACCGCACCAGATCGCGCAGCGCGCGTTGGGGCGCTTCAGGAATAAAACTTCCCTTGAGTAGGCCATGCCGCAGCAATTGCGCGATCCATTGGGCGTCTTTCACATCGGTTTTGCGCCCCGGCACCTGTTTGATAAGCTTGGCATTCACCAAGAGAATCTCGAAGTCACTCTCGAGAATATTGAAGATCGGCTTCCAGTACACTCCGGTGCTTTCCATCGCCACCTGGGTCACCGCTGCCGCCCGTAACCAATCGGCCAGGGCCAGCAAATCGATGGTCATGGTTGGGAACGTGCGCGTTTCCGCCTGCCACAACCCTTCCTCCGTCGGCACAATCCGACATGCGACCACCGTTTTCTTGTGGACATCGAGCCCTGCGCAGCGTTCATAGATCCCATCCATCTGGTTCACTGTTGGCGAACTGTTGGCGAACTTCAATTACGCTGCGAGAGCAGCAAAACGCGAACGGCGGGTTGGAGCCAAAGGAACTTCATTGGGTGCTACCCCGCAGACTGTAAGTTAAATCGGGCGGACTGAAAAGTTGACAAACGCGCGTGGAGCGATAAGCTGGCGCGCGTTTTTAGTGTAGCGAAGGCTGAAGTATAGGGTGGGGCAGGATGCGGGGACTGGAAGCAGTCATGATGGTGGCGTTGGCGATCCAGGTGCTGCGGTTATGGTGGCAGCTGAATCGTGGGCGGGTGAAACGATGGCTGGAGCAGGTCAAAGATCACCGGCCCCGGAAACGGCATCCGAAGTCGCCGAAAGACTGCCTGCAGTGCTGTGCTGGGGTGCGGTTGGAAACGGCACGGATCAACGAGCAGGTCAAGCCGTGGGGTGAAGTGAGGAGCAAGCGGGGACGGCAGAAACGCTATGCGACCGAGGGGTTGGCGTGTCTGAACCGCGTGTGTCCGTATTATGGAGTAAGAGATGAAAAGCGGCATGCGCTCGTGCGGCATACGACGCGAGGCAAAGACAAGGACATCCCCTACGTGCGGTGCCAGAGTTGCCAACAGGTGTTCAGCAGTCGGAAAGGGACGCCGTTGTATTACCTGAAGACGAAACCAGAGCGAGTGGAGAGGGTGCTGTGGTTTCTGGTCGAGGGCGTCGATACGGCGGTGTTGGTGCGCTACACGGGGCACAAGGATGCGACGATCGCGCGGTGGCTGGAGCGGATGGGGCAGCATAGCCAGGGCTTACACAATGTATTGTTTCGGGAGTTGGTGCTGACGATTGTGCAGTTGGATGAGTTGTACGCGAAAGTGCGGGACAGCGAGCAGGCGGCGTGGTTGTGGCTGGCGATCGATCCGGTGACGAAGATCATGCCATCGTTACATCTTGGAGAGCGCAAGAGTGGGGATGCGTATGCGGTGGTGCATGATTTGAAACAGCGCCTGGAAGCGACGTGTGTGCCGAGCTTTCTGACCGATGGGTTGTGGAGTTACTTCTATGCCATCACAGCCCAATTCGGATATTGGTTTCGCCCGAAGCGAGCGCGAACGGAGCATTGGGCACCAGCGGATGAGGTGCATCATGGGCAATTGGTGAAACGCAAGACGAGACGCCAGCTGAAGTACGCGCTGGAGCGGATGGCGTGGGGGAGTCGGCGTGCTTTGGGCCATATTCTGGCGGCACAGGGGTTCAGCCGGAGGATCCAGACGGCTTATATTGAGCGGGTGAATCTGACGTTTCGGCAGTGCATTGCCGGATTGGCACGGCAGACGTGGTCGCTGATGTCGCGACGGCAGTTGCTGTATCACGCGGAGTGGTTCCGCTTCTATTACCATGTCGCTCGTCCGCCTGGTTCACTGCGGAGCGCGGGGCCAGGCTTGCGAGGTAAGTATCGTGAGCGAACGCCTGCGATGGCGGCGGGATTGACCGACCACATTTGGACGGTCGAGGATATCCTGCGCACGCCGCTGATCCCAACCGCGGCGTAGTTTGCGTTGCCCGGGATGTGAAATCCGGGCGACAGAGGGTACTCCGAGGGGCGAAATGTGCCTGGGATTCACCCCGCTGAGCGCTTGGGGAGGCGCGAGGGCGGCAAAACCGCACTGGACATGCGCCGCAATGCGCCTCCGAATTGACTTACAGTTCCAAATGAAGGACCCCAGATCGAAAAAGGGGCCTCCCCCGGTCTCTCAGGCGACTTCAAAACGCTAGGGGAATATCTGCTTGATTTCATCGCCGATCTGACGTCTCACCCTGACTTCATCGCACTGGCAGGCGCGTTGCTGCTGCTAGCCGGTTATTTTGGTGGAACCTGGGTAGAACCGTACGCGCACCAAGACGCCATCATGGGCAGCGAAAATAACCGCGCCTTACTCCGCGACGCCGACCTGCTGAAGATGAGCGGGTATGACCTGTCGCAAGTCGATTCGAACGCCCCCGTCAAGTTGTCCCTCCAGTTTTTACCCTGGTTGGCGGGCATCGCGGCGGGAGTGGCCCTACTCAATATCGGCCTCTCACAAAGCCAGCGCGCCACAGCAGAAGTGCTGCTGTTGTGTGGCGTGCTGGCGATTTTCCCCCTGCTGCATTTCTACTATGAAACCCGGAGCGCTGTCGGCGCGTTGGGGCGGTACAGTGAATTATTCCGAGTGATCCGTGGCAACATTAACGCGCTGATCGATGGTCGCGTGCCCGTAAACCCCGCTACCCTTGAACTCAAGAGCGGCTTCATTATGGCGGTGATTGGCACTGGCTTGATCCTGACGGGCGCGCTCTTGAAATCATTCTGGTATCGCCAGCGCGATCAGGAGATGGAGAGGCGTGCCGCATGATTGGACCTATAGCCAACTTCAATACGGAGTTTTGGGGCGATTTCGCGACGACCAGTTTGCTGCAATGGGTGATTGCGGCGACGTTGGCGGGCGCTGCTGGATGGTGGTCAGGGCAGCGTCTGGCGCAGCGCTGGCCCAGTGTGGACAACAAAACCGGCTGGCTGGTGCGCTTCCCCGGTCAGGCGCTATGGCTGCTCGCGGCGTTTGTGCTGCCATTCTTGGGGCTGCCTTGGCTGGTTGAGTTGATCGTCGCGTGGGCATTGCTGACGCCACCAGTTACGCTGCTGTCATGGCGCGTCCACAGCGTACATCACGCTGATCCTCAGCAAGAGACGCTGAATCGGCGCGCAGTGCTGAGGACAAGTTGGCAGGATACCGCGTTTGTGAGCACCGCGTTCCTCATCAGTGGGATTGCGGCATTAGCGTTGGTCCCGACGCGCTGCTGATTCGATCACGGATCATCTGAACAAGCTGCCCGGCGCGCTGACGATCGCGCTGGTGGTCGGCAGCGCGCTTGGGCTGATACTCAGTGGCTTGAGCCGCCGGTTGAGGAACTACATCGCCCGCTGGCAAGATGCAGGTGACTACGGCCGGCAGTTGGCGGTGCTCAGTTCGCTGCATCACCTGATCGAGCTGCTGCCCACTCAGTTTCATGGGACACCACTCACTGGTGTGCTTATCATCAGCGCCGCAGCCTTACCCTTTACCACGCAGTCACAAAGCGGCGTGCTGTCGGTTTTGCTGGTGCTGCCTATCCTTAGCGCCGTGCTCCGCGCGCAACTGGCCATCGGATCTCGCCCCGATCAGCCGGACCGCTGGCACCATTGGCGGCAAGGATTGATGAATGCCGTACAAATCTGCCTGGGCTATATGGTCGGCGCAGCCATGCTGATTCCGCTGGAAGCGCAGCATGCCTGGATGTTGTCTGACTCAGGCGAAGTTCTCCGCCAGTTATCAACGCATCTTGAGCTGACTTTTTGGGCGCTGGGCATCTCGATCGTGTTGGGAATTGTCGGCGGGATTCTCTCATCGCGCGTGGAGCGGCTGCGCACGGTACTCACCAACCTGGGAAATATCGGGCGCACGATCCCCAGTCTGGCGGTCCTGGCTCTGGCACTGCCCATTTTCGGTGTGGGGCGCGATCCCAGCCTGGTCGCATTGGTGTTCATTGGCACATTGCCCATTCTGGTGAATACCACAGTTGGGATCATCAGCGTGTCAACCGAGCTCAAAGAAGCAGCACGTGGGATGGGCATGCAGGATTGGCAATCACTTTTCGATGTTGAAATTCCGGTGGCGATGCCGGTCATTATGGCCGGGATTCGCACCTCTGCCGTGCTGGTAGTTGCCAGCGCGACCCTGGCCGGATTTATCGGCGGGGGCGGGTTAGGAGCGCTCATTATTCGCGGGGACGGCTCAGGGCGCAATGACATTCTAATCACAGGGGCGGTGCTCGCCACAATCCTTGCGGTCTTCCTGGAGTATTTCTTTGGATGGCTCGAACTGGTGCTGACTCCGCGCGGGTTGCGAGAAACCTAGCGCGTTGGTTAGGGTCGGTAGATTTATGTGCCCAAGTCTGCCGGGACACAAAATATTGGGAGGGTACTGTAGACACAGGAGAAGTCACATTCATGACTAAGACAAGAGCACTTCTTGCGCTGGTGTTGGCTGTAACCATGCTGTTTTCGGCAGTCGTGGTGCCTTCGACCAGCCACCATGTTGCCGAAGCGCAGGGCTACAGCGGACCGATCCGCGTGTCGTCCAAGCAGTTCACCGAACAGCTTATTCTCGGCAACTTAATGACCATTGCCCTGCAAGAATTCGGCTATGATGCCGAATATGTCCAGTTAGGCAGCACATCGGCTGCTCACGAAGCACTGTTGGCCGACGAGATCGATATGTATGCTGAGTATACAGGTACGGCCTACCTCACGCACCTGGGACTGACCTACGATCCCTCCCAGACCCCCGAAGATATTTATGAGGCCGTGAGTGAGCAATACGCAGAAAAATGGAATCTCGACTGGCTGCAGCCCAGCCAGTTTAATAACACGTATTGTCTCGCCATGACCGAAGCGCGTGCGGACGAATTGGGCATCACCACCGTGAGCGACCTGCAAGCCAAATCCGACGGATTGGTGTTCGGTGCCACCGGTGAATTCATCGATCGTCCGGATGGACTGCCGGGTCTGACCGCCACCTACGGCGATTTCAACTTCGCCCAGGTGCTGAGCTTCGACCCTGGTCTGAAGTACAGCGGTCTGCAAGAAGGCGACCTGGATGTGACGACCTGCTTCGGCACGGACGGGCAGATCAGCGCGATGGGGCTGCGCGTGCTGGTGGATGATATGGGTTTCTGGCCGCCTTACCCGGTCGCCCCGGTAGTCAAGTCCGACATCATCGCGGCTGATCCCTACATTGCGGTGATTCTCAATCATGTGATGGCGGCGCTGGACGGTGACACCATGTCGAGTCTCAACTGGGAAGTCGATGGGAATAGCCAGGAACCCGCGGATGTCGCCTTTGCGTTCTTCTATGACCATGTCCTCGATACCATCCCCACACCTGACGAACTGCCGGCTCCGGCGGATGTGTCGGTTCAAGTGTCATCAAAGCAGTTCACCGAGCAGCTTATCCTCGGCAATATGATGACGCAGTTGCTGCAGGAATATGGTTACGATGCCCAGTACGTTCAATTGGGCAGTACGTCCGCGGCGCACGAAGCCCTGTTGGCCGGTGAGATCGACACGTATCCTGAATATACCGGTACGGCCTTCCTGAACTCATCTCGGTATGGACTATAACCCGGACATGACTCCAGGCGAGATATATGTGGCTGTCTCGAAGGCTTATCGAGACGAATGGGATCTCACCTGGCTTGAGCCAAGCGCCTTCAACAACACGTATTGTCTCGCCATGACCGAAGCGCGTGCGGACGAATTGGGCATCACCACCGTGAGCGACCTGCAAGCCAAGTCCGACGGATTGGTGTTCGGTGCCACCGGTGAATTCATCGATCGTCCAGATGGACTGCCGGGTCTGACCGCCACCTACGGCGATTTCAACTTCGCCCAGGTGCTGAGCTTCGACCCTGGTCTGAAGTACAGCGGTCTGCAAGAAGGCGACCTGGATGTGACGACCTGCTTCGGCACGGACGGGCAGATCAGCGCGATGGGGCTGCGCGTGCTGGTAGATGATAAGGGCTTCTGGCCGCCTTACCCGGTCGCCCCGGTGATCAAGAGCGAAATCATCCAGAATGATCCGCGTATTGCCGTGATTCTGGATATGCTGATGTTGCGCCTGGATGGTAAAACGATGTCGAGTCTCAACTGGGAAGTCGACGGGAACAGCCAGGAACCCGCTGATGTCGCCTTTGGTTTCCTACTGGATGCGGGCTTAATTGGCTGACCGTTTCGGTTAGACATTACTGTTCGGATAAACTCAAGACCCTGTCCAAGCGGCAGGGTCTTGATTCTGAACAATACGCGCATCCCAATTATCGCGCTGGCAAGCCGAACTGCGCGCGTTCCTCCGGCGTGAGGTCGCGTGTGACACAGCACTCGTAGGCGTATGCCATGAGATCGTCGGTGGAAGTCCACACGCGTTTGATGACAGGTTCACGAAGACCATTTCCGGTCGCAATGATATACTCCCCGCCTGGCGACCAGTTGATGTTAACCACATCACCCGGGACGGTGAAGCTGGCTATCGCCTCCGCAGTTTCCGAATCCCATATCTGGATCACACCGGCTCGAGTCGCCTGTGGCGATATAAGTGCCGTCGGGTGACCAGGCAGCACCGAATATCTGACCTAAGTGTCCGGCATAACGTGAGGATCGACTCGCCATTTCTCCGCATCCCATATCTGCGCAACGCCTTCTCGTACGTCGTCAGGATACGCTTGCCATCGGGTGACCACGAGGCACGGCTGTCCAACCATACTCGCTTTCCAGCGTCATGCGTTCTTCTCCGGTAGCCGCATCCCGAACACGGGCAGGCGTGTTTTTGCCCGACTCCCCAAAAGCCAGACATGCCGAGATAATCTTGGTGCCATCCGGCGACCACTCGGGAAACGCCTGCATACAGGTGTCATCTGGTTGGAGTATGGACAGCACGTCACCTGTTTGGGACATCCCAAACATAGATGGGCCTGAGCCCTTGTGCATCAAAGAGCGAACCGGCAAACGAGGAACCGTCCGGTGACCAACTCGCATGAACAGCCAGAAAATACGCTTTGGGCGGAGAAATGGTAGACAGCACTTCTCCGGTTCTGACATCCCAGATGACGAATGAGGCTAACGTATCCGTCGGCGTCACAAGGCGGGTACTATCCGGCGACCAATCACTCACGCGACTGGGACTATTAAGGACCGTCAGTTGCTGCCCAGTTGCTGCATCCCATATCCGCGTAGTTGGATCGACACCACCAGTCGCAATCATCGTGCCATCCGGGGACCAGGCACCATATTCTTGACTGCTCGCATGTCCGATCAATCTTAGGCACCGCCATCGAGGCATCCCACAGAAAGACACGCCCAAACTGACGCAAAGCACCTGTCAGAATCTGTCCACTATCAGGGGAGAAGCCGGAGTGACCCATCGTTGTGCCCTCGTATTTCAAAGAGGAATATGCCGCTCGCGGCATCCCAGATTTTCAGGGTAGCCTCCTGCGCACTGAGGCTGGCGATTCGCTCGCCATTACGGGACCAGTCAACGTCATCTACACGATGTGTGTGACCGCGCAGAACAATCAGGGGTTTGCCACTTGCCACGTCCCACACACGCGGCAGACCGTCATCTCCGCCCGTGACCAAGCGAGCTACTGTCCGGCGACCAGGCGGCAGACAGCACGGCACCAATATTTCCCGCAAGCACCGTCTGTTCATCACCTGTTTCAGCATCCCACACACGCACGCTCCCATCAGCTGAGGCTGTGGCGATGCGGCTGCCATCAGGTGACCAAGCCACTTCATAAACCTCGGCAGTATGGCCGGTCAGCTCCAGGCGAACCTCGCCGGCCATGGCATCCCACAGTGTTACTCTTCCATCTTCATGCCCTGTCCCGATGGTCAACCCATCGGGTGACCATGCGAGACTTAAGACATTACTGTCGCTTGGTGGCAAAGTCAGTAGTATCTCTCCCGTAGTCGTGTCCCACACCACTGTCCCGCATTCATTCGCATCCGTCACAATCTGTTCGCCGGAAGGCGACCATGCGAGGTCCTCTATAACTGGGACTTTGTCTGGGCAAAGGGCCGCATGTGGGTTGCTGGACAGCAATTCCCGCCCTGTAGCGACCTCCCATATAATGGCAGGCTTAGGCTCAGCCACACCGCCAGCAGCCACCCGTTGGCCATCGGGTGACCATGCTGGCAACTGCGACCCAGTCCGTGAACGATTCGCCCCCGTCCAAGACCTGAACGGCGCGATACTCGTCGATCGCGCGGGACAGGGTCACCTTCTGCCTGTGGCGTATAGGGGTAGTTTTCCAGTGTCTCCAATGCCAGCAGCACGCCACGCTCTGGGTTGGTGCCTTCCAACTCTTTCTCTGCCACCGCCGCCATGACCGATGCTGGCTTGGCGCAGCGCTTCTTGCTCGGAGACTTGGGCGTGCCGTTTTTCATCTTCAGCGCGGGAACGCTGGCTGTTGGCCCAGAACGCCAGGGCGGCCATTGTTATCGTCACCACGATGGCCGTTACCAACCCCAGGTTGCGCACTATGCGTCGTCGATGCCGTTGCCGGTCGTGCTCGGCCAGGCTGGTGTCCAGAAACCGTTTTTCCTCTGTGGTCAGTGCGAGGTCGGTAGCCTCGCGCCAAACCAAATACTGCGCTAACTTCGCACCGCGCATCAGATAACTAACTTCACGCTCATGACCGTGCCATTCATGCACCGCGGACGTCAACAACCGTTGCATGCGCACGTCCGTGCGGCTTTCATCCAACCACGCGCGTAACCGGCCCCACTCACGAATCAGCGCTTCGTGAGCAACCTCTACGGCGGGCTCTTTCGTGGTTGGGTCAAGATCCAGAGTGAGCAGGCGGTTGGCGGCCAGGAAATGAGTGAGATGTTCGGTGGTTTCAGCTGGCACGTCTAGCGTGGCCAACTCCCGCGTCGACACGCGCCGCCGGACGTCCTCGGTTCCTTCGCCCAGGGTAATCAGGCGCAGAAAGAGCTGTCGCGTGGCTTCCTGTTGGGCGTCGTCCAAATCAGCGAACACCCTCTCGGCTTGTTCCGCCAGCGATTGCCGCAAACCGCCGATCTCTTCGTAGGCGTGCATGGTGATGGTGCGCCCAATACGGGCGTCGTACAGCTCGGTGAGCGCGAACTCCAATAAGGGCATAGCCCCCGGTTGCTCGCTGGCTTCGGCCACCAGGCGAGCAACGACACCCGGCTCGATAGAGACATGCGCTTGTTCAGCCGGTAGGGTGATGGCTCGTTCCAGGTCGTCGGGCGCCATCGGCCCAACCATCACCGTGCGCGTCTGAACCAGCCAACTGAAATCAGGAAACATCAGAGGCCGGTCGAGAAAGTCAGCGCGCAAGGTAATGAGTACCCGTACCGCGCTGCGCGGGTCGGTGACGGCGGCATAAATCAGGTCCATGAAGCGTCGCGCCAGGGTGGTATCGTCAACTAACGTGAAGATCTCCTCGAACTGATCGATGATGAGCAGCAGCGGACGGTCTTTGGGCAGGATGAGTGGGGCGCAACGCACCAGGCCATACGCGTCGCGTTGCAGCAGCGCGAGCAGATCCGGCTGGTGTTTTTCCGCGATGGCATGCAGGGTCAGTTCCAGTTCGTGAAATGGGTTGACGCGGGGGAACATAGTCGCCACAGCCCACGTGGCCGCACCCGGAAGCCTGTCATCTTGCAAGGCCGGGATGAGTCCGGCGCGCACGACACTTGATTTTCCACTGCCAGATGGGCCCACCACCGCCAAAAAACGTGGCGTATTGCCGTTTTCCCCGAGGCGTGTCAACAGAAGCTCGATGAAGGTTTCGCGTCCGAAGAACAGGGAAGCATCCTCTTGCTGGAAGGCATCTAGACCCTTGTAGGGATTGTCGCCGGGGGTTGCTGCCTCTGCATCCTTATCCAAGGCTGGTAGGATGCTCAGCTCTCGTGCACAGTGCACGACCCACCTGCGTTGGCGATATGGTCTTTCGAGAGAGAACTTGTCGTAAATCCGCTGGTTGTACCACTTGACCGTCGTGTCAGCAATGATCAGTCGCTCGGCGATTTCGCGATTTGAAAGCCCTTCGGAAAGGCAGGTGAGGATCTCTAACTCGCGGGTTGTGAGGGGCTCAATCAAATGATAGGTGAGGGAAGAAGGCAACGAGGACGTCATGGTGAGTTCCTAACTCAATCTGGACGGAGTTGCTTTTATCATAGGAAATTCTGTGCAAGAAATCCAGCAAAGTGAAGGGAACCCTACTTTTACCCTACTTTTCGGCGGTTAACCCTACGAGAAGTTGGGTGACGTGGCGTAACCAAGGGTTTACCTTGAGAACACAGTGTCACACTAGCATAAGGAGACAAAACCATGACCGCGTTAGCCAAACGTCATTTAGATTGTCACGAGCACCCACAAACCAGTGATGTGAAACTTCTGACCGCCCGACTATCTCAGATACCGATGTGCCGAGTGAAAGCATCGACAGAAAGCTGATGAAGGCGGAGGTTAACATGTTTTGCCGTAGACCGGTTATGGCTTCACTCCTGGTGACAATCGTCGTTGCTCTGGCCCTTGTTCCGGCTCACAATGGTGCAGTGGCCGCGCAGGAGGCGATCGACAAAGGTACGGGCGGCCCGTTTGCCGGCGCCGTGGTCGCTGAATACCAGGCACATCATCGCTGGATTACGGGATTTCAGCTCTGGAACATCGAGCGGGCAGGAACCAGATGGAGTTATGGTGAGGGCTGCTTGGCACGCTTCGCCGCAGCGAGTGTCCGATGAGGGTCCTCAAGGCGCTCGTGATTCTCACCATCATTCCCGTGGTGGCGCTGGCGATAGCTGTTCCCCTATCGGCCCCGCGTACGCACGAGCAATACTGAACGAAGTAACGACAAAACC
>CAWGXG010000004.1:0-61086 GCA_963826505.1 uncultured Chloroflexia bacterium | reverse complement strand
GAGCGACGGGCTTGGAACCCTCACCGACCGCGCCGTATTTATGTGGAAATCGAAGCAGTATCGCTTCGTTTTTCCCAAAGTCCTCGTGGCGTAGAGCCAGTTACACAGTGTCAGTATACAGAGGGTTCCCATGCTAGACAACCTGCGTCCACTTACTCAAGAACAACGGCAAGCCGCACGTCAGGCGGCTCGCCAAGCCATGGTGCGGTCCATTGGCCCGCGACCTGCGCGAGAACAATTCGCGCATCACACGATCAGCAAATATCCTTCGTCCATTACCCGGCTCATCAGCATCCTGTGCATTGTTTTGCTGCTGGCTGCGTTCACCCCTTTTGCCATCCGTCTTTACGTAATTGGTTCCAAAACCTTCGGTCAGGCTGTATCCAGCAGCATAGCCATGACCGCGGTCGGTCTTGCCACAGTGCTGTCTGCCGAGGTCGGCCAGGTTGTGTTCTCGCTGGCTCTGGCGACGCTTGGGACCAGCCGGTCATCTAGTAGGCTCCTATATATTTCGATGACCATCGCCACAATTTTGGCACTGACAGGGAATATCCAGATCGCGCTCCCAGGGCATACCTCGAGCCCGTTCGCTTGGTTGGAAGCGATCGCGCCCCCGCTTTTGGTTCTCAGTACGGCTTACGTGCTAAAAGAGCAAGTGCTTGAGCGCATCGAACAACGACACGCAGATGACGCGCATTCCAGGCAGTTCTTGCGCAATGGCAAGCAGCGACTGCTGAACCAGAAAGCATCTGCAGTGGTTCCAGTTCTATGCCAATGCGCTGCGGGATGCACTATTTAAAGTCAACTCACGACGCAAGGAAACGCTGGGCAACATGTCCGTCGACAACTGGCGGGCAGCCGTTTATCGCGAAATGCAGGCTGATCTGTGGTATGAAGAGCCGGAGCCTGATGAAGAGATGCCTGTACGTGCGATCATAACTACTGACCTTGACAGGCGTAACGGGAACGGCATCTTCCCAAAGTGAGCGCCGCCATGGGGAGCGGCGCTGTGTAGTGTGCGGTGAGATACTGCCTGATCCAGTTCCTCAGGGTGGCCGCCGTCGGTTCTACTGTTCTAATGCTTGTCGCCAACGTGCCAAACGCCAACGTGAACACCAACTGGCCCACGGCCCTGGATAGTTCTATCGCCGGGGCTGTGGGTCTTTGTACTGCACGATGACGTGTTCGTACTGGAACGAAGCCATCGACGACTGGAGCATAATCGAGGATTGAAAACAGGACTGCTTGACAGGCAATTTCTCCTTGGATGAGGAAAGTAGCCAGCACAGCCACAGGCATGCGTTATGCTGACTCTAGAGCGGCTTGACAGGCACATTCACGGGTAGATCTGTTGAGTTGCCCGCGGACAGGGTGCCAGCAAGCGATTGCAGGGGAACGCTGAATGTGCCCGATTAGTCGCCGACGCGCACAAAGACGGATGCTAACGCCATCCGGCACGTGTCGCCGCTCGGCGCGCGATCAAAGCTGTAGACGCTGTACCACTCGGTCGGCGAAATCAGGTACATGTCGGTATAAATAATCACCCAATCGGTTGGCATTACATAGTTGTAGAAATTCGGGGCCGGATTGCTGAAGGACATTTCTGGCGGAAGTTCACTCTGGCTCATTTGCTCGATGAACGCGCGGTGATCGAATGTTTCGCCAAACGTGATCTCCTTAGTCAGCGAGCCGCCCATGGTTTCGCGCAGCGTGGTCTCTTCGCTTTGCGAGCAGCCCTCAAACGCAAACGTAACCGGGTTCGATTCCCAGGTGCCGGAGAGCAGGGCCATATCGCCGCCCGCCGCCAAGTCGGGATCGTGGGTCTCAATTTGCGTGGTTACGTGCGCCAACAGTGATGTCGGATCGAAGATGCCGGTTGCTAGGTCCGGGTCCCCGCTTGCCACACTATCATCGCCTGCTTCACCGGCTAGAGATGGCGCGAAGAGATCGGACAAGTCCATGTCGCCAGCGTCAGTGTTAGCTGGGATCGGTTCCCCTGTCGGATCGGTGATCTCGCCGGACAGTACGGTTGGGACGAGCGATCCATCCGATTCGACCGCGAAGAAGGCGCTCGCCCCATCCCCAAAGGTAAACATCTCGCCGTTGAGGGTTAGCGAGTCGCCTGCCGCACCCCTCCGCGTGACGAGCACGCCATCCACTGGGCCGGGGCAGTCCCCGCGACGACTGCGCCCGCCAGTATATACGATCTCATCTATCGACAGGCTGTCGACGGTCACGTCGCCCATCAGCACAACCGTGAACGCGCCGCCTTCCGCTTCGAGTGCGGCGTAAACGATACCCCAGACGCCTGCGTCCAGGTCGAACGGCGCGAGCTGCAATGTAGTGACCGATTCCAGTGAAACCGTGTTGCCAACCGCATCAAACGATGCGGCGTCTAGGCTGAGCGCGGCAGATATATCTCCGTGCCCATAGCAGACGGTCCCTGTTGCGAGATCGGCGCAGGATTCGACGGCGGCGTCCCATGCGACCTGAGTGAAGGTGGCGCAGTCATCTTGCGCGGACACAACCGGTATGCCCATTAGCAGCGCAGCCGCAAGCACACAAAGACCTCCCAACCGTGAGCGGTGTAGTCTGTGATGCATCTATATGCTCTCCATAGTTGAATGGTGTTGCATATAGAGTATTAGGATAATTCAGGGTGTGATGCCAACATCAACGCGCGGGTATAGCGTGGCCAGACGCGGGAAAATCAGGGATGGGGCGCAGTCGCCCTTTCGGGTTCATAGTATCCCGAAGTTGATCACGGGAAGAATCGCAGAGTATTACAACGCCCGGCGGCCCCAGCAAGGTCTTGAACAGGACAGCCCCTCTGGTATGTTTCCAGCTTCCCAACAAGGCACGGTGCGCTATCGTAAGGTGCTGGGCGGCATTACTGCCGAGGGGCCGCCCCGGGCTGGATTTCGCCGTAGATAAATTTTTGGAATTCTACGGGCGCAGCAGCAGCATTTCGAGGTCCTTCTCTGCTGCTGATTTCCGCCCTAATCTTACCCATTCCAGCAGCGTCGAGAAGATCTCCATGACCACGAACCAAACCATCTAACCTCGCCTTTCCTGACCACCGATCTGTGTAGGTATTCTACCAGCAAATGGAGGCATCGTCTGGGTTTGTTCTTCTCGTGGATGAGGTTTATTGAGAGTACGGGCTTGTTTTGGGAGTACGGCATCACAATACAAAAGCCCGGAGTTAACCGGGCTAGACTCTTGTATTCTGATTCTGACGATGCATTTTAATGGCGGCCCAAGTCGCTGGTTCACTTGTCCGTTAGCGGCATCCACAGAAAAGGTGTCATCGGAGATTTGGATCTTCAGGCCGCGTTGTGCTGGTTAGAGATCGCTCAATATCTTCTCGATCTTGTCCCAGCCCTGTTGGAATAGCTCACTTTTCGCGACGGGCAAAGGCGGACGTACCTGTCCAACCTGAATGCCGCGTCGAGCCAGCACACCCTTAAACATCGACATGTCTCTGCCGTCCTGCAGAATCGCGCGAACTACATTCAGTTTGGATTGGAGCATCTGCGCTTTTTTCATGTCGCCGCTGCTGGCCGCGTTGTACAGCGCCACCACCAGTTCAGGGACCACGTTCCCGTTGCCGGAGACTGACGCGTCAATCCCCATCGCCACCGCTGCTCCGATCATGCCATCCGGTCCGATCGCCGTATTGAACGCCCCGTCACGGAGCATGCGTGCGGCGAACAGCTTTTCAAGTGAACCGCTGCTATCTTTCAGCCCGACCACGTTCTCGGTAGTCTCAACGACCTCGAAAATAATCTCTTTGGTCAGGTGGTTGTGGGTGACACCAGGATTGTCGTAGAGATAGATCGGGAAGCCCGGCACCTGTCGCGCGACATTACGGTAGTAGCTGACCATTCCCGCGTCGGAGATCTTGAAGAAATACGGTGGGATGATGGCAGCGCCATACACACCGATCTGCTGCGCGTGACGTGTCAGCTCGATGGTCTCCGCTGTGCTAATCGACCCGGTATGGATGATCACCGGAACGCGATTATTCGCGGCGTCGAGGACCGTTTGCGCAAACGCTTTGCGCTCCGCAAGGGTTAGTAATGGCCCCTCGCCAGTTGTCCCTAGCGGGAATAACCCGTGTACACCATGCGTGATGAGATAATCGACCAATACGCCAGCGGCATCATGATCGACCTCGTCATCGGCGGTAAATGGGGTCAGCATCGGGACAATTACGCCCCTGATCTTTTTTTGTTGCACGTGCGTCGTTCCTTTCCGTGATTAAGGCACAGGATTGCGGGGTGATTCCCCTCGCAAGACGCGCAAAACATCAGCAAGGGCACGGCTGCGAGTTTCGTGCTCGGCGTCTTGGGAATACCAAGCCGCGTGGGGGGAAAGGATCACATTGTCAAACGTCCGAAGCTCTGGCGGCACCTCTGGTTCGCTTTCCAAAACATCAATTCCTGCGCCCTGAATCTGGCCCGATTTGAGGGCATCCATCAGGGCATATATATCGATCAGATCACCCCGACTGACATTGATGATGAATGGTCTCTGGCGCATCTGAGCCAGACTGTCGGCGGAGATGATATGGTGCGTTTCGTCTGTTTTTGGCGTATGCAGGCTGATGATGTGGGACCGGTCGAAAATGGTGTCAAGACCAGCTTTTTGCACACCCAGTTCGGCAAATACTTGGTCCGGAAGGTATGGGTCATAGACCAGAATCGTCGGGATGATCGCCTTGATCTTTTGGACGAAGTTCTGCCCGATGCGTCCCAGCCCGATCAAACCAAGCGTTAGCGTGTTGAGGCGGCTGACCGGCCCCACGAGTTGGTAATCCCACTTCCCATCGAGGATATTATTGTGGTGCTGCAGGATTTTTCGCTGAACGGCGATGAGTAGCCCGACTGCGTGATCGGCGACTTCGTTAACGCAGTAGTCGGGCACATAGCACACTTCGATGCCATTGGCGCGACATGCATCGACGTTGATCATGTCATAACCCACGCCCGTCCGAACTATCACTTTGCATTTCTTCAGCCCTGCGGCCACTTTCGGCGTGACGCGGGCATAGACATTGACAATTCCATCAGCATCACCTGCGATTTCAATGAATTCGTCTTCAGTGGCGCAGTGTCCCGGTACAAAGTCGTAGCCACTTCTCGCACATTCTTCGTACTCAAACGATAAATCGTCGTACTCGTAATTCAACATCATGATTTTGCCATTACTCATGGTTCAGCCTTTCGTTCCGCCGAGAGTAAGCCCGGTGACGATATAGTTTGAAGCTACTGTATAAAGCAGAATTACTGGCACGGAGGTGATGACTGCCCCGGCCATGATTTCGTTCCAACGGAATATGTCACCAATAATCAGCCCGGATAGCCCTACAGGGACCGTTGTAGACGAGCTGTCGGAGATGACAAGTGCGTATAGGTATTCGCTCCAACAGAGCGTAAACGCAAAGACCAGCGTCGCAATAACCCCTGGGCTAGCCAGCGGCAAGATCACATAACGTAATGCTTGCAGTCGCGAACAGCCGTCAATCATAGCGGCTTCTTCAAAGTCCGGCGGCAGGCCGCGGAAATAGGTTGTCAGCACCCAGGTCGCGTACGGTGTTGTGATCGTGGGATAGATCAGGATCAGACCCAAGATTGATCCAGCGATCCCCAGCCGTGAGATGACTATGTAAATCGGAATGAACAGCATGGCCGGAGGGAGCAAATAGGAAACCAGGATCGTCGATCCAATCAGTTTGCTACCTCTAAAGTGGAAACGCGCCATGCCATATGCTGCGATAGCACTCACGGACACGGAAACAGTTGCAACAACCACCGATACGACCGCACTATTCCGCAACCACAGGAGAAAATCCGTTTTCTCAATCAGCGCCTTGTAGCCATCGATTGTGGGGTTTTCCGGTAACATGGATGGGATGAGCGAGTAGATTTCCGCATTAGTCTTGAGCGAGGTGATGAAGATCCAGTACACAGGAAAGAGTGCGACGACCAGCATGATCGCCAGCATGATATAAGTCACTCCGCGCCAGAATAGTTTTTCTCGTCGCATCTCGGCTACTCCTGTTTCAAGATTGTATTCGTCGCCCAACCGATCAATACAATCAGGAGAGGAATGGACGCCGCTGAAATAGCAATTGCACGGCCTAGTTCGAGATTGAGGAAGGCCTCAGTGTAGGTTAGCGTCGAGAAAACCTGTGTGCTGTTTGCTGGCCCGCCCCGGGTCAATACCCAGATGATCTGGAAGTCGTTTAAGGTCCAGATCGTAGAGACCAGAGTGACTAAAATGGCTACATTTCGGATCGAGGGAATTGTTATGCGGAAGAACTGCTGGATGCGGTTAGCCCCGTCGATCTGTGCGGCTTCATACAGTTCGTTGGGGACAGCTTGTAACCCCCCGAGCAGGCTGATGCCAAAGAATGGCGTACCGCGCCAGATATTGACGATGATCACAGAGGCCAATGCATTGTTTGGTCGCCCTAACCAGTCAATCGGATAGTCAACGATGTGTGCTTTTAACAACAGATAGTTGAACACGCCCCCGATCGGATGATACATCCAGCCAAATGTGAGCACCGTGATAATCGTAGGAATTGTCCAGGGGATAAATAACAACGCGCGCCAAAGACTTCGCAGTATCAGCGGTTGGTTGAGCACCTGTGCCATCAGCATGCCTAGCAGGAGTTTGCACACAATCGCGCCAAAGGTAAACAGCAGGCTGTTACGTACGGCATGCCGGAAAACATCATCGCGCGCCAAATCAACGTAGTTTTCCAGTCCGATGAATGTACCTTTAGTGCCGATGCGCTTGTCGGTCAGGCTGGTGATTAACGCTGAAACCAACGGGTAGGCCTGGGCCAGCAGCAGATAAACAACCACGGGCGCAATCAACACTACCCCCAGCGAGATATGTTTGCGGACAAATGATGCTATTGTTGTCGTGTTAAACGTAGAAGGGCCGTGCGGCCCTTCTACGTTTGAGTAACGGTTCATAGAATTACTCTGCGAGCAGATCGTTGATTTCGGAATTGAGATTAGCTAAGGCGTCTTCGACAGAGGTGCCGCTCACAACAACGCTCTCCAGCGCGTCAGTCAAAATACGAGAGTTGTAAACCGCTCCAGCGGCAGGAGAGAACTTTCCTGCGGCCCCGAGGAACAGGTAATACTGAGGGGTTTCAATGAAGGTCTGTCCAGCGTCTGACTGCCAGAATTCATTCTCAGCGAGTTCGGGGTAAACCGGAACGACCTGGAACCCGGCCGTTTGCACCCATTCAGCCTGCCAATCCTTATCCAGCATGTAGGCAATCAACTGCTTGGCTTGCTCGGGGTTGTTGGAGTCCTTGAAGATGCCCAGATTGTTCGAAATACCGGCGATATAGCGGCCTTCAGGACCACCCGGCACCAATCCGATCCCAGTTACTTCCAGGAGGTCGGGGTGATCATTTACCAACGCGTAGTAGATGCTGCCGACGTTGATGACCATGGCGGCCTGACCTGACAAATAGGCCTGGTTATTGCCGCCGTCATCCCAACCAATCACACCAGGCGGGGTGACTTTTTCCTTATTGAAGAAATCTTTAATCCAGTTGAAGACCATCGCGCCTTCTTCGGAGTTGATCGCGGCCTGGTCGCCCGCTTCGTTGAACAGGAAGGCACCATGGCTCCACAGCAGATCGCGGAACCACCATTCACTGTCTGAGTTGCCGCGCCCAATGCCAAAGCCTGCACCATACACGCCAGCTGCCGGATCAGTAAGTTTGTGGGCGTAGTCCAGGAACTGCTCCCAGGTTTCTGGTGGGCCGTCAAGCCCGGCTTTTTCAAACAGGTCTGTGCGGTAGTAAAGCACGGTTGACTCCGACCAGAACGGAATTGCCCATTCCTGGCCTTCAAAGGTGACAGGCGCGATCAAAGCCTCAGTCATCGGGCCATTTGTTGCCTGGATGTCCGCAAGTAGATCGGAAACATCAAGCAGCAAGCCCTGACCATAGAATTGCCCCACTTCCTGATAACCGAAAAAGCTTACGTCCGGTACATTGCCGGATTCGATAGCGGCACTCCAGCGGGGAAGGGCATCCTCGTACGCGATAATCTCAAGGTTGACTTTGATGCCAGTTTCTTTTTCAAACTGGGCAACGCGTTCTTCGATAGCCGTGTTGGAGGCATCGACAAAACTCTTCTTCATCCAGAAAGTGAGTTCGTCCGACTGAGCGGAAGACGTGGACAGGGTTGCCAGAAGCGGGAATACGAGTAAAGCTACGATAACAACTAGAGAAAACCGTTTCATCATTATTCTCCTTAACCTTTCTATTACAAATTGAGAGACTTGTTCCACAATATGGAATGCAATTGCGCATTGCAGACCCTGTTTCTATAATAGACTGTATCGGTGGCGCGTGTCAAGCAGTTGACGTGAGAGCATCTACTTGGTACGATGTGCTGAAGGTTTGGTTCAATTGGGTGGTGATCTTGATCAATTCTGTGCTTAAAGCCGTTAAGGTGATGGAGCTTTTCACTCCTGACAATCCACGGATGTCGCTGTCCGATGTCAGCCAGCGTCTGGATATTCCCAAGAGCACGGCTCACAACTTGCTGAATACTTTGGTGTCAGCGGGTTACATCGAAAAGACCGACAATAACCAGTACGCTCTTGGCACTGCTGTCGTCGCGTTGACTCAAAACGTGCGCGTCAATGTGGAAGTACGGGATCGCGCGGCTCCGTTGCTGCGCGAACTGGCTGACTTGTGTGACGAGTCAGTCTATCTCACTATTCATGACGCTGGGTATGCACTGTATATCTATGCAATCGAGTCATCACAGCGCCTGTTAGCGCGGACTGCTGTGGGAGAGCGTGCCAATCTACATTGTACCTCCGTGGGGAAGGCGATCCTGGCGCTCCTGTCGGACGATGAAGTTGACGCGGTGATCGAACGCATCGGGCTGCCGAAATTCACCGAGGCGACGATTACCGATGTCGATGAACTCAAGGCTGAGCTGCGGCAAACGCGGAAACGAGGTTATTCCATCGATAACCAGGAACATGAAGATCATGTGTACTGCATCGGGGCACCGATCTTCGACAATCAAGGCCATGTATGTGGTTCATGCAGCGTCTCAGGTATCGATTCCGAGATTGTGGGGAAGCGCGCGCCCGAAATCTCGAGCGCCATCATGCGGACAGCTATGGATATTTCCCGGCGGATGGGATATGTGCCGTCCATGAAATCCGTTATCCATAGTTCGCAACAGTTGTTACTGGATTCACGATAGGTATGGCATGCGGTATAGGGTAGCTAAACGCGGGAAAATTCAGGAAGGGGCGCAAGTCGCCCTTTTTTGCTGCCAAAATCTATCAAGCAGGGTAGAGTGGAGGGCTGGAAGGATAACACGGGAGGTGAAGGGTGCAAAAAGCGGCGCTGCTGATCGAAAGCATCATGATTTTGGTGCTGGTGGGCATGGTGGTGTGGCAGCGGTATCAACGCACGCTCAAGCGCTGGTGGAAGGCCTGGCGCGCCAAGCCGAAACGCCCCTGGAGCTTGCAGCCGCGGACCCCGAATGATTGCCAGGACTGCCGGCTGGCGGCAGCGGAAGCGGGACCCAGTCGGAGCCAGGAACGACGCCGATGGTCGGAGGTAGAAGAGCCAGCGGGGACGACCGAAAAAGCATGACAGCAGCGGGCAAGCGTGTATGAATCCACGGTGTGAGTACTACAAGGATACGGATCCAGACTTTCACGCGCTGCGGTGGGATGGGCAGCGGAATGCGTGCGAAGCGACGGATCAATGGGAATGCGGGGCGTGTGGGAAGAAACACACGGCCCGGCTGGGAACGCCGCTGTACCGGCTCAAGACAGCCAAAGAGCGAGTGAGGCTGGCGACGCATCTGGCCATGAAGGGCATGAGCATCGCGGACATCAGTGAGGTGATGGGACATAGTCCGATCGACCATCGCGCGCTGGCTGGAACGCGATGGGCAGCACAGCGAACGACTGCATGAGCAGCTTTTCAAGGGGTGGCATGGTGCATATCCAATTGGATGAACTGGTGACCCGGGTGCGGCGCTGGGCGAAGCGCGCCTGGGTGTGGACCGCCCAAGATGCGCAGTCGAAAGCCTGGTTGGCCTGGCATGTGGGGGGACGCACCCAGGCGGATGCGCACCGGATCGTGCATCGGGTGACGCGCGTGCTGGCCATGCGCCTGTGTGCCGGTGTTCACCAGTGATGGGCTGCGGCAGTATTTCTACGCCCTGACGGCGCATTTTGGCCACTGGGTTGAGGAAGAAGGCAAACGCAAACCGGTCTGGCAAGTGCTTCCGTCGCTGCTGTACGGCCAGTTCCGCAAGGTGAAAGTGGGGCGCAAGCTCAAACAGGTGTACACCAAGATGCTGTGTGGGGAACGGTCAGTGTTGCAGCACTGTCCTGCAGTCGATTGGTCTGAGTGGCGGCATCCAAACCGCCTATGTCGAACGCTTGAATCTCACCATCCGCCATATCGTGGCCGCCCTGCGCCGCCGGACCTGGGCGCTTGGCGCACAGTGTGCGGACCTTACGCTGGCGGGTCGCCCTGGCGGCCGCCTACTACAATTTCTGCCGCCCCCATTACTCTTTCCGGGTGGAGGTGGGGCAGGGACGCTACCGGCAACGCACCCCAGCCATGGCGTTGGGGGTGACCGGGCACCGGTGGAGTGTGCAAGAATTTATCACGCATCCGGTGTACTGACCGCCTCGCCCGGCCAGCCAGGAGAGTTTGGATTCCTGGCAGATGGAAAACGGCCTATCTCACGTCTTGAATGACGTGAGTTAAGATATGAGTGTAAGGACGTGAGCTAACCTGACTGAAACGAGCTTTGTGAAGGATCCAGACACGCAAAGACTCGCCGCGCTTTTCACGAATTTTCCCGCGTATTCAATCGCTATACCCCATACGCGACTCTCATATCTCACGAACTGCTGTCATAATCTGGTTAATTAGATTGATAGAATATGGATTTCATATCAGTTACTCGAATCTCTACTCTGATCTTAACTCCAGCGATTTTGGCGCGATCACGCGGGCCGAACTGTGACATCGCCAAACTCTATACAGCCAGTTTCACATAGCAGGGCTATAGCTCCGCCTTCGAGCGGTCGGTCAGTATCTTCCGCTTCCAGAATCAACCGACCATCGACCCATCCGCGCAGCTGTGTGCCGATAACCTCGAGTTTGAGGTCATAGTCTCCGTCGAATTCCCAGGGAAGATCAGTTTCTGCCAGGATAGTTTCGCCATCAAGTGCTTTCACAATATAAGCCATATTACCCGGGCGCAGTACCAGCGCGTAATATCGGCGCATGCCCTGCACACAGGCTGCAATGCCAGCGGATGCAGTCAGATGAGGAGTCAGACGCGTGTTTACACTGTAGTTTCGCCAGTCGCGCGTGCCCTGAATGAGCAGTCCGGTACCCTCGTTGTGCATGATGCGAAACGTATCAGCGGGCCACCACGGCCACCACTCATCAACGCCTTGCGCCCAGGCTTTGCTCCACATGATTCCGCCCTGTTCCGGCTTGCCGAGGCGCACGGTGGGCGTGCCGTCCCAGGTCAGGTAATCCACGTACACGCTGCCGGTTTCCACGAACCCTGATACAGGGTTGATCTCGATGCCCACTTCGGCGATAGGGCGGCAGCAGGTATCCGGAATCTGCCATTCAAACACATGCGCTATGCCGGGAGCTAGCGCGACCTGTGGGCCATACACCTTTACCAACACATCGCGCGTCCGATCGACCGGTTGTGCGGGACCGTACGCTTCGTAGACCGAGAGATACAGGCGGCAGGTTACCGTGTCGGCGTTGCCCGCACCGGTCTTCGACGCGCGCACGAAGTTCCTGGCCGGGATAGGCTGTCGGACACGCGATAAGCTCATAGGTGCGGAATGCTGTGCCATCGGCGGGGATGAACGTAGGAGTCCGCACGCGGGCGGTGCGCCCGGCAGCGAGTTTGCGGTAATGGATCTCAAGGCTGCGACTGCCGCTCTCGCTGTGTCCCTCAACGTTGCGAAGCGTCACGGTACCCCGCACTTCGATGCTGTCCTCCGGCATGAAGCCCTGCACCGATCCCGGCAGCTCGAAGTGGTAGCGCGCGCCATGCTTGGACGCAGCGGAGGGGAGTCCGTAAAGCGCACGGCCTATGGCGACGATGTGGTAAGCCTCAGTGACGGCGTCCGTGATGGATCGCCCGCCATCGGCCGTGGGCATGTACAGGCGATCCGCAACCGGACCACGCCAGTCGGGGCCAGACTCGATGCCCGCCAGACCGTTCTTGATGCCCATCAGACAGCCCACGTTGCCAGAATTGCAGTCCGTGTCCCAGCCAGACGTGTTACAGATCATCAAGCTCTTCTGAAAGTCGTCATCGCCGTACAGCAGACTCAGCGCGATCAGTCCGTGATTGGGGATCATGTGGCACGTACCTTCATAATGCTGATAACCGTAATGATCTTCCAGCCAGGCGCGTGCCGCCCTCCAATCCGCTTCTTTGTGCGAAGTTCACGCAGATCGGCAATCACGCGAAAGATGGTCGAGTCGGCGGGAATCAGAGCGACGGCCGTATCAAACAGCGCGCTGAGATCGGACTCAACAAAGGCCAGCGCCTCCATAGCCGCCAGGACTTGCGCGCCGTAGATCGCCTCTCCATCGTGGCTGACGCTGGCGGCGCGCCGCGCGAGATCGACCGCCAGTTCTGGATCGCCGGGGGCCACCATCGCCCAGCCATCAATGAAAATTTGGGCGCCAATTTGCTCGGCGACTGTTTTTCCGTTGAGCCCGATGGAGCCGCTGAGCGGGCGCTTTGATGCCGTTCTTCAAACGCTGGTAGGCGGTGTGCTCGGTGGAGCTCCCGACGCCGCCCCACCATAAAATCGTGCGTTTTTCGATCAGGTAGTTCAGCCACGTTTGTCCGATCTGTTCGGCGGTCAGGTCACGGGCATTATCGTAATCGGGCAGGGCGCGGAGAAACGTGAAGGTGCCGGTGATGTCGTCGTCGGTGACGATCAGCGGCTGGCCCAGCCGCTCGTGCACGTAGTAATTGATCTCGCCGAGTTCCGCCATGATGCGCTGATAGGTCCAGCCTTCGAAAGGCCGGCCCAGATACACACCGATCAGCTTGCCCAACACACCGGCATACACACGTTCAATATAGTCTTGCGGGAGTGCCATCGCGTTTGTTCCTCAGGGTTGTTGAGATCAAGTGCAGAATCAGATCGGCTGACCGTAAAGGGTAATCCGCGTGTCGGACACATCGCCGCCCAGCGTGGTCACCGTACAGCGCCAGGGCTGATTCGCTGCTTCCCTGTGCGCTGTGAAGGTGCCCCACGCCACGCCATTTGACCAAAATGTGGAGAAGGTGTCTTTGTCGGTCGACAGCGCGGTCGCCGGGGCAAACGTGATCGTTCTTTCGCTCGCGTCGCACTGAAAACCGGTCGCGGCCAGCAGAAGCATCCAGCTTGACATGCTGCGCGCGTAATGGTGCCCACATTCGACTTCGTCCCACGGATTGCGGCGCAGGCCGTCGTGACGATCGCGCACGGCCTGGACCATCCGCAGCCCTTCATCGGTAAGCCCTTCCGCGATGAGGTGCGCCGCGACATGATATTCCACGCCGGTCCAAACCTCATCCGAGTAAGGGAAGGGGAACTTGGGACGTCCACTGCGCGGCCACGTGCACATCAGCAAACCCGTCTCATCATTCAGCACGTAGGTGCGCTGGCAGTTGGCGTGGTCGGAGAAATCCGTACGGAAGTTGTGATCGTAGATCGCCGCGACGGCCCGCTGAATGTGCTCGCGCGGGAGCAGATCGCCCAGGCCCAACCAATGGGCGTGAAGCTGCCCCAGCAGTTGGTCGGATAGGCAGCCGTCGCCGTGCTGGTAAGGGTAGCGCGTCGATGTCGTCGATACGCTGGCTGTAGTAGTCGCCGTTCCACAACAGCTCGTCCAGGCGCTGGCTGCCCGCCTGGAACGCGGCGCGAGCTGCGCTCGGCGGTTTCCGGCTCGTTCATCACCAGCGCCAACTGCTCGACGGCGCGCAGCGCGGCCAGATAGTAAATGCTGGATAGCGGATTGGGTCCGTAAAACTCGATATCGTAGGTGTTGTGCTGTTTCCCATCCAGCACGCCATCTTGATCGGTGTCCCAATGCGCGCTGGCATACCCAATCGCGCGTTTGACGCCCGGCCATACTCTCGACCAGCCAATCGCGATCCGCGCTGAGCAGCCATTCGCGGTAGGTGCGCAGAATACTGCCCAGCTGCCCATCGACGGCGGCTTGCGGGGCGGCCGCGTTCGTCCACAGAAAGAGCTCGTCCATCGATTTATAATTGCGGAAATTCATGAAGCCGTCTGTCTCGGTCTCGATCTCGAATTCGATGCGCCGCATCTCGCGTTCCAGCGAAGGGAACAGGTAGGCGACGGTATAGGCGTAACTCCACACGTGGGTACAGCTTCCGGCACAGCAGCCCGCCGAGTCGAAGCAGCCTTCCCAGCCGTAGAAGCGGCCATCTTCCAGCCAGAAACACGTATTGCTGCGCACCGGGACGATGTTGGCCGAAATCGCGTCCAGCAGTTGGGGCGGCAGCGTGCTGCCGAACAGCGCGTCATGAAAGGCACGTGTCCCGGCGTAGAGCTGGTCCCATTTCTCGATGACGACTTCCGCGACTTCCCAGGCATTCGCACAGCGTACGGCGTAATGGTTGCGAATGATCCTGGCGTGGTCGTCGCTGGGCGTGGCATGGCGGTCAAAGACGAAATTCTCCATGTTGGCGGTAGTCCATGTGTTCCGCCGGTTGGGAAAGTGCCACGTCAAGATGAAGCGGAAGGTGTGCTGCTCACCAGGGGCCAGTGTGGCTACCAACCCTAATGAGCCGGTATCCGGTTTGCCCGCCTCCGACGGCATCGAGTAATTCAAATCACTGAACAGGCCGTCTTCCACAAAATCGTCCCAAAATTCCTGGAGGAAATCCCACCACCGGCCGCGCAGCCAGGCCGGTTTCACCGTGACATGCGGGTGATCAGTCACCAGACTCATGCTGCCATAGCGCAGATCGTCCGGGCTGATCTGGTCCGCAGTGAGATACAGGCCGCGCATGGCCTCGTCTGAGCGAAACGCGATGCGGGATCGCCCGTCGCCATGCGTGCCCAGGTTCCCGATAGGGGTCCAGGTGCAGCCCACCGATCGGATTTACCAAAGATCCAACCAGTGTGATGGCGACAGTTTCCTGGGAGGTATTGGACACGTGGTAGGTGAAGATCGCACAGGGAAGACCTGAATTCGTCTGGGTTCAACGGGAGTAGCGGCGTGAACGCTTCGAGCTGAATGCTCACCGGCAAACCGGGATCGTGAAAATCGATATGGCGAAGGGATATTCCCCCCGAAACGTGGTCTGGGCGCAGCGCGGCAGTCCGGCGTGAGTGATCGGGTGGTAGCCGTGCGACAGGGCGTGGGGCGGCTGGAGTCGGCCCTTCCAGCACACGGGCGACGGGTTGCTGGTCGCCTGTTTGCGTGCGGATGGCGAAAAAGGTGTTGGGCAGGCTGTTGCCCTTGGCGGGTTGGTTGAAGATTTCCCAGTCGCGCAGATCACCGCGCGCGCCCAGCGACACGTTGCCTGTGCCGATACCGCCTAAAGGAAAGGCCACCGCCGTATGAGACGCGTCAAAAGATCGGGTATGGTCGTTGAAGGAGTTCATTTTCAGGTTCTTCCTCGGCGTGCATGGGGAACCGGATAGGCGTACCGCGCCTTGGACAACTCGTAGATCGCGGTGAACAACTCGACGGTGTGGCGTGCTTCTTCGGCAGTCACGAGCGGCGGACGCTTGTCGCGAATCGCCCACAGAAAATCTTGATCTGGCGTTGGTGATAATAGGTGGCGGTGTCGACCTGCTGGAACAACGCGTGATCGTCTTGCTGCCACTGGTCGAGCAAATGCTCTTCGCCGGGAACCGTCCACAGATCGTTGACGGGCGGCTCCGCGACCGGGGTCATCCCCGCAATGAACATCGAGCCGCCGTCGGTTTGCGTGCCGATCGCGGCCCCATTCGATCCAAACACGTGCACGCGCCCGTATAGCCCGGGGTTTTGCGAGTTGCTGACCACGATCGAACCCAGCGCGCCACTTTGAAAACGCAGCACGGCGACGGCGGTATCTTCGACCTCAATGAACGGGTGGTTCAGGTTGGCATGGTACCCTTGAAGCTCCACGGCCGGTCCCATGAACCACAGCAGCAAATCCAACTGGTGAATAGCCTGGCTGACAAGCACGCCGCCGCCTTCTCCAGACCACGTACCGCGCCAGGGATCGGAGCGATAGTACGCTTCATCGCGCCAGCCCAGCATGACGACCAGCCCGAGAATCGGCTGGCCGATTTTGCCCGCCTCAATGGCCGCCTTGATGCGCTGCGATGGAGTGTACAGGCGGCGCTGGCTAATCACGCTGAGCAGCACTCCGGCTTGTTGGGCGGCGGCCAGCATCGCGTCACAGTCGACGAGGCTGGTGGCCATAGGTTTTTCGACCAACACGTGCGCACCTGCCCCCATTGCCGCAATCGCCGGGGCCGCATGTGCGGGGTGCGGCGTGCAGATCAGGACGGCGTCTAGGTGTTCGCGCTCGACCATCTGCTGCACGTCGGTATAGGGTGTCACCCCATATTCCGTGGCGAAGGCGTGCGCCCGCTCCTCAGTGCGATCGCACACGGCGGCAAATGCCGAATTCGGCCAGTGTTGTCAGCGCCAGGGCGTGCGTATGGCCAACTTTGCCACAACCAACCAGACCGGTACGGTAAGGGTTCATCAGCATCAGTCCGTCAGGAACCTGAAAATCGTCGTTGATTGGTAGGTTTCGCCGGGGTGCAGCACCACCGACGGAAAATGCGGATGATGGATCGCGTCCGGAAAATGCTGCGTTTCCAACGCCAGGCCATCGCTTTGGCGGTAGAGCGTGCCGCCTGCGCCGACCAGGGTCGCGTCGAGCCAACTACCGGAATAAAACTGCAGGCCGGGTTCGGTCGTGAGCACGTCCAACACGCGTCCCGAGCCGGGATCCTTTAGCCGGGTGGCCAATACCAGGGACACATCATCGGGCCGGTTGAGGAC
Source organism: uncultured Chloroflexia bacterium (assembly GCA_963826505.1). Classification (GTDB taxonomy): domain Bacteria; phylum Chloroflexota; class Anaerolineae; order Aggregatilineales; family Aggregatilineaceae; genus CAWGXG01. The sequence continues at coordinate 43,973 of CAWGXG010000004.1, read as the reverse complement.
GAAATTGTGATTGTAACCGCGTCCGATCAGAATCTGGGGATGCACCGCGCGCTGTCCCGGTCCGATCTGGCGTGGAGTTCGGAAGTCGAACGGCGTCCCTTCAACCGGGGCGATGTCACCGGTCGGGATGGCGGTGGGATCCGTCGGCGTGTAGTGATCGGCACTGATCGTCAGATAATGCCCGTGAATATCGCCCGTGCCGCTGCCCGCCAGGTTGAAATAGGAATGGTTGGTCAGGTTGACCAGGGTAGGGGCGTCGGTGGTGGCGTGGTAATCGATGCGCAGGTCGTTTTCATCTGTAAGCGTATACATGACCGTGACGTTCAAATTGCCGGGGTAGCCTTCTTCGCCGTCAGGGCTGAGATAACGCAGAATCAGGCTATTCTCGCTGACCTCAGGTGTCCAACCGCGTTTGTCGAAGCCGATCAGCCCGCCGTGTTAGTGATTGGGTCCGTCGTTCCTGGCTAGCACGTATTCCACGCCATCGAGCGTAAAGCGCCCGCCCGCGATCCGGTTGGCGCAGCGCCCCGTGATGCACCCGAAATATGCAGTATTCTTGGTTTCGTAGTCGGTAAGCGTGTCGAAGCCCAGGACGACGTTTGCGGGAGTGCCGTTCCGGTCAGGTGCGCGGATTGAGGTGATGATCCCGCCGTACGTGATGATCCGAACTTCCACGCCGCGCGTGTTGCTGAGCGTGTATTCCTCGACCGTCTGACCACTGGCGGTCGTGCCATACGATCGTTGGGTGATCATTCGCCCTCGCTTTCTATGCGATTTCGCGAAAAGTTTCTAGCACCACGCGCAGCGAGTCGTACCAATTGGTGGGTAGTTGTTCGGATACCTCAAACGCCAGCTTGGTTCCGTCTGGCGCGCCCTGCATGACGCGATCCGTGATCAGGGCTTTAAGTTCGGCGGGCGGCAGGCTGTAGCATGCGATGTTGATATTTGACCAGAACAACAACTCCGGCCATGCTTGCCGCGCCTCTACCAGACTCAGATCGCCTTCCGGGGGTGGGGTGAGCGATTCGATCAGATTGATCGGCGCGCGTGCGATTAAGTCCTTGCAGGACGCCAGATGACCGTCATAGTGGACGCCGACGATCTTGCCCGCCTGTTGCAGTGTGGGGAAACACTCGTCATAGACCGGCAAAAGCAGTTGCTCGTAGCGTCTGGGACCGAGTGTTTCCGCGGTGAAATTTTCCAGGACGCACACGTAGCGACCCGGCCCTTCGGCCACCATGTCGATTAACTGGTGGAACCGCGTCAGCAGGGCGTCGTACAGCGCCATCATTTCGGCTTCCATGTCGAACAGATGGAGCGCGAAATTTGCCAGCCCTACGTAATCCACGAGGATTGTCTGGTTAGGCGTGCGACCCATGTCTACCATCGCGACTCCGTGCGGCCCCAAAGCCGCTTCCAGCTCGAGAAATTTCGCATAGGCGGGGCGGGTAATGCTCTGCTTGACGATGCGCGTCATGACGGCATAGTCTTCGGGTGTTTCCAGCAGAAACTTGCGCTGCCAGCCATCGACGTACGTTTCGAAGATCGAGCCGAAATCAGTTTGCAAGGTGCGGCGCGTGATGGTGTGGCCGTCTTCGTGGTGCGTCTGCTCGATGACTTCCACGCCCGGATTGGTGCGCTCGAAGCTGGGGAAGTGCCATGATACGCCTAATCCCAGATCAAACAGTGTCTGCCAGCGGGGATCATCGGCGGTGTGTCGCCATTCCCAATCATAAATCGAATACGGTATCTGGTCGGGACGTTGACCGGACCAGAACGCGTTGATGCGTTCGCGAAAATCCATAATTCTTCTCGTTTCGAAATACGCGCAAAAAGCAAGTGTGGATCGCCCAGTCCGCCGAATCCAGAGGCTAGATCGGAGTCCTCCTATACGCACAAAAATCCATCCGACTCTGTATGCGAACGCGCAACACATCGCGATGGTGTGCCGTCGCCTGTTACGGATTCAGGATGCAATCGTCCGACGTTGCCAGCGCCTTTGGTATCGGACTATCGCGGAAAAAACTGATCTACCACGCGTTTTCTTTGGCGGTCAGATCAGACGCTGCCAACCAGCTCCTCCGCGATACGTTCGATCGCGTCATCCGCGCTGACCGGGCAAGGACGCTGCTCGAACGTTTTTTGCTCTACGAACTGCGGGTTCGCCAACGCGTTGAAGCAAATGATGAAAGCCCGCCGGTGTTTGTCCGAATCGTTAGGGCCGGACGCGTGCAGCAGATTGGAATGGAAGAACAGCACGGAACCGGGCTTCATCTCGCAGTACACATGCTCGAACAGCTCCTCGATCTGGTGGATGCGCGACGGGTCCGCGCCGGTCTGCTGGCCCACGGTCCCATGATTGAGGCGACCCAGACGGTGGGTCCCGCGCAGCACCTGGAGACACCCATTCTCACGCGTGGCCGCATCAAGCGCGACGAAGGCGCTCATCATACGCGGGAAGGCAAAGCCCTGGTCGTACCAGTAGCCGTAATCCTGGTGCCATTCCCAACTGCCGCCCGTCTTGGCCTCTTTGAGCATGACTTTGCCGTGAAAGAAGGCGATCTCCTCGCCCATCAGCACGCGCACAACGTTGACCACGCGGGGATTGGTCGAGGCCAACGCCCAGATGTCGTCGCCGAGTTCGTGCCACAGGGCCAGCCGCGCTCTTTTGCCCGTTGAATCATCACGACCATAGGCTTTTTCGGCGACACGCTGGCCTTGTTCCACTTCGTGCAGCATAGCCGCGACTTCACGCTCAGTGAAAATGTTATCCAGCAAAATATAGCCATCACGGTGATATTGGTCGACGAGTGCGTCATTGATGTACATTGATTTGTCTCCAATTGTGCACGGTGAACAATGATAACGCTGATTCTGGCACAAGTGGAATCATCTGACAAATGGCTGTATACTGGCCCGTTATGGAGTTGTCAAGGGATATGCTAACCGTTGGTGATATGCTGCGGATGCCAGCCTTTGAACGGGCCACACTTGTGGCCGGTGAGGGAGGGCTGGGGAACGTCATCCGGTGGGTTCATATTGTCGATCTGCCAGAGGCCAAGTACGAATGGGCCCACGGTGGTGAATTGCTGCTCACCACCGGAGTGGGGCTGCGCAACGAACCTGCCCGGCAGGCGGCGCTGATCCCTACTCTGGCCCAGCGCGGGTTGGTGGGATTGGTTCTCTCGGTGGGTTTCCAGCTCGATTCTGCGCCGGAGACGATGCGCGCAGCAGCGGATCGCCTGAATTTCCCGATCATCGAGCTGCCGCCAGATGTGCCGTTTGTCGAGATCACGCGCACCGTATTGACGCATATTATCAACCAGCAGTATGCCCTGCGCGAGCGCGCCGAAGAGATCCACCGCACCCTGACAACTCTGGTGTTGGAGGGCGGCACTCTGCAAGGGGTGGCGGATGCGCTGGCCGAGATTCTGCAGCGCTCGATCACTATTGAGACGACCTCGTTCGCAGTTCTGGCGGCGGCACGGCTGGGAGCTGAAGATGCGGCACGCAAACGCGCGGTAGCCAACGGAAAAACGCCCCCCGATCTGGTGCACTATCTGAATGAATTGGGCATCTACGAACGTCTTCTGGCAGAGCGCCGTCCAATACGTCTGCCCGCGCTGCCCGCCATGGAGATGACGATGGAGCGGATTGTCGCTCCGATCATCGTGGACAGCGAGATCATTGGGTACGTGTGGATCATCGCTGGGGAAACCCACCTGGACGCGCTCGATGAGCTGGCGATAGAACATGCCGCGACCGTTGCAGCGTTGATTATGCACAAAGAGCGCGCGGTGCAGTACGCTGCGATGTCGCTGCGGGGGGATTTCTTCGAGCAACTGCTGCACTACACGACTCCGCCGGATTCGCGCGTGGTGGAGCGCGCGCACCAGCTCGGATTCTGCCTGGACTGTGCCTACCAGATCTTGATCGCTGTGAGCGATACGAATGGCAGTGAGGAGTTGCCCTCGTCCCTCATGCGGATCGAACAGTGGTTGCAGGCGACGCATCCGGCACTGGTGATCGCGCGGGGGCAGCGCGTCGTGATCGTGTTATACGGCCATCGTCTTACGGCGGGCGCGCGGATTGCCCAGAAGTTGGTTGATGCGCTCGGCCGCTCCGCCAGCCCGCTGTTGATCGGGATCGGGGAGCCAGTGGGGAAGGTGGCCGATTTATGTGTGAGCTACTCTCAGGCGTCCGAAGCCGTGGACGTGGCCCGCGCGTTGGATCGGCGCGCCGGCATTCTGCGCTTCGTAGACCTGGGTCTGCTGCACTGGCTGCGTCACCTGCCGGCTGAAGTGATCCACGAGAACGCGTATATGAAAGCCATTGAGATCCTGGCAGCCTATGATGCCGAGCATGGCACCGAGCTGCTGCAAACCCTGGATACCTATCTCGATGCGCCCAGCGTGGGCGAGGCGGCCGATCTCTTGTTCATCCACCGCAACACCCTCTCCTACCGTTTGGAACGCATCGAGAAACTGCTTCAGATGGACCTCGGCCTCCCGACACAACGTCTGAACCTGCACGTTGCCGCGAAATGCCACCGGCTTAATAGTATTCGCTAATTGTGCGCCGCGCACAAATGATCTGAACAATGATTGGGGGCGTGCCTATAGGGTTCGTTTCCCTAATCAGACTATACTATTGTCTAGAACCTTACCCTCAGTTGATCTCAGGCTAATCCTATTCCGGCGATTGCGCTTGGAATGCAATCCAGCCTGGAGAATTTTATGCCCGGCCAACATAGCGTACAGAAATGCAAGCTTCGCGGAGGACTGGCGGCTCATGCGTACCGTCCTTTGTCTGATTCCGATATTCGTCGCATTCACGAAGCCTCTCTTCAGGTATTGGAGCGGACGGGAATCCAGTTGGGTCACTCTGAGGCTCGCGAGATTTTGCTGGCGGCGGGCGCGGTGGCCGACGGCGACCGCGTGCTTATTCCACGCGGCATGGTCGAGGATGCGCTGGCCAAGGCATGCCACACGTTTACGCTGGCAGGACGCGATCCGGCCCATGATATGGAGATGGGTGGCGAGCGCGTTTACCTGGGCACGGGCGGCGCGGCCATCAAGATTCTGGACCTGGACGGTGTCGTACGCCAGCCCGTGTTGACCGATATCGCGCGGATAGGGCGGTTGGTAGATGCCCTCGATCACATCCATTTTTACCTGCGTCCTGTGGTCGCGATGGATGTCCCGCAGCACCTGCTGGATGTGAACAAGACCTATGCCGCCGTGGCGAGCACCACCAAGCACGTCATGACCTCGGCCTATACGGTGCAGTCCGCGCGGGATGTCATCGAGATGGTATCGCTCGTCATGGGCAGCAAAGCCGCTTACGAAGAACGCCCGATCGTGTCATTCGTGGCCTGCTGGACGGTTAGCCCGCTGCGCTATGCGCCCGATACGGTCGCGGTCCTGCTGGAACTGGTCCGGCAGAATGTCCCCGTGGCGATTTCCAGCGCCCCGCAAAGCGGCGCGACCTCTCCGGCAGCGTTGGCAGGCACGTTAGTCCAGCTCAACGCCGAAGAATTGAGCGGGCTTGTGCTGTGCAACCTGGTCCGTCCCGGCGCGCGCATTCTGATGGGCTACGTACCCCTGGTGGCCGATCTGCGCACGGGAAATTACACGGCTGGCGCGCCCGAGTACGCGCTGATGAACGCGGCAGCCACTCAAATGGCTCATTTCTACGGCATCCCGATTTACAACTCGGCGGGCCTGTCGGACAGCAAAATCCCCGACGTGCAGGCCGGGTACGAAAAGGCCCTGTCCGTCGTGACGGCGGCGTTGGCGGGGACTAACTTCACCCATCATGCGGCCGGTTTCGTGGAAAACATGCTGTGCGTGGCCTACGAGCAGTACGTCATTGACAACGACATGAACGGCAGCGTGATGCGCCTGGTGCGCGGCATCGAAGTATCCGACGACACGCTCTCGGTCGATCTGATTGACGCGGTGTGTCGCCGTGAAGGACATTATCTGGTCACGGATCAAAGTCTTGCATTAATGCGCTCGGAATTTTACTACCCGCAGATCGCAGATCGCCTGAGCCGACCGGATTGGGAAGCGGGCGGAGCACGCGATATGCGCGAGCGAGCGCGCGAGCGGGCACGGGCGATTCTTGCCACGCACAAACCCCAGTGTCTCGACCCGGAAGCGGATCGCGCGATACGGACGCGGTTTGAGATTTTGCTGCAAGACCAACAGGGATCACCATGCAACTGATTCGGCACGGACTGACTGGCGGCAGGGGGCTGCGGCGCATGTGGCGCGATCACCCGCTCAAAGATCGCTATGATGTGGTCATCATTGGCGGCGGGGTGCATGGGTTAGCAGCCGCGTACTACCTGGCGCGCGATCACGGGATCACTGATGTGGCTGTATTGGAGAAGCGCTACATCGGCGCGGGCGGCAGCGGGCGCAACACCACGATTATCCGCTCGAATTACCTTACGCCGGAAGGTGTAGTATTTTACGACGAGAGCGTCAAGCTCTACGAGCAGCTCTCGCTTGACCTCGACTTCAACGTGATGTTCAGCCAGCACGGGCATCTGACGCTGGCCCATAATGACAGCGCGGTGCGGACGATGCGCTGGCGGGCGGAAGTTAACCAGCTTCAGGGTGTGGACAGCCGTCTCATTTTCCCCGACGAAATCGCGAAACTGTGCCCCTTGCTCGATCTCAGCGATCACCCGCGCTACCCCATCCAGGCGGCGCTGTATCACCCGCCTGGCGGCGTGATCCGGCATGACGCCGTTGTGTGGGGCTATGCGCGCGGCGCTGACCGGCGCGGAGTCCACATTCACCAATTGACCGAGGTCACGGGCATTGATGTGGAGCAGGGGCGCGTGGTGGGCGTCGAGACAAATCGCGGCGCGATTAAGACGGGGACGGTCCTCAATGCGACGGCGGGGTGGGCCACCTTGACCAGCGACATGGCTGGCGTGTCCTTGCCGATCACGACACATCGCTTGCACGCGTGCGTGTCCGAGCCGCTGAAACCGGTGCTGGACGTGATCATCGTGTCGGGATCGCTGCACGTGTACGTCAGCCAATCGGATCGGGGCGAGCTGGTCATGGGGTCGGGAATCGATCCGTTCCAGACTTATTCGATGGCTTCCACCCTGGATTTCCTGGAAAACCTCAGCGCGCATATGCTGGAACTGCTGCCGAGTCTGGCGCGTGTCAAAATCATGCGCCAGTGGGCCGGGCTGTGTGACATGACGCCCGATTACAGCCCGGTGATGGGTTTTACGCCGGTCGAGGGCTTCCTGGTGGATGTCGGCTGGGGCACGTATGGGTTCAAGGCCGGTCCGGTCAGTGGAAAACGGATGGCGGAACTCATCGCTACGAAGACAACGCCCGAAGTGCTCGCGCCGTTTCGCCTGTCGCGCTTCGAGGAACGGCGTCTGGTGGGAGAAAAAGGCGCGGCGTCGGTTGGACACTAGCAGGAGACAAGCCCGTGATCATGTTGACCTGTCCTAACTGCGGCGAGCGCAATGTGAGCGAGTTTCGGTATGGCGGCGAGGCACGCCCGCGACCGGACATCAACTCCGATCCGGCGGTCTGGACGGCATATCTGTACATGCGCAGCAATCCAGCCGGTCCACTGCGCGAGTGGTGGTATCACCGTGCGGGCTGCGGCTGCTGGTTCCTGGCGGAACGCGACACGCGCACGCATGACGTGATCCGAACCTATGTGTGGGAGGATCGCCCGTGAAGACTCGTCTGCCTGAGGCACCGTCGCAGATCATCAAGCGCGGTACCGTGCTGCATTTCACGTGGGACGGTCAAACGTACGCGGCCTATGAAGGCGACACGATCGCTTCAGCGCTGGCGGCCGAGGGTGTCACCACGTTCACACGTTCGTTCAAATATCACCGGCGGCGTGGTTTGCTGTGCGTCTCCGGACGGTGCCCGAACTGTCTGGTACGGGTAGGGGACGAACCCAATGTGCGGGCGTGTGTGACACCGGTGGCTCAGGGGATGGTCGTGACGTCTCAGAATGCGTGGCCGTCGCTGAAACGCGATCTCATGAGCGGCATCCAGTGGGTGAGTCGCTTCTTGCCGGTGGGGTTCTACTACAAGACTTTCATGCACCCCAGGGCGCTGTGGCCCACCTATGAACGGATCATCCGGCGGGCCGCGGGCCTGGGCTGGCTGGATCCCCATGCCGAGCCGCGTCACCCGGCAAAAGTGTATAAGCACGCGGATGTGGCTGTCATCGGCGGCGGTCCGGCGGGGATGAGCGCTGCGCAGGCTGCCGCACAGGCGGGCGCGCGTGTGATCCTGATCGAGTCAGAGCCTGCGCTGGGCGGTCATTTGCGCTGGACACAGAGTCAGGCTGCGCTTCCTCGCCTTGAGAAGGTCGAGATTTTGACCGACGCCACGGCGATCGGCATCTATGACGATTTGTGGATTGGTGCCGTGCAGCGGAATCAGTTGGTCAAGCTGCGCGCCCGATCGCTGGTCGTGGCGACGGGAGCGAATGAACTCCCGATCCCGTTTGAAAACAACGATTTGCCGGGCGTGATGCTGGGGTCCGGCGTGCTGCGGCTGGCGCGTTTGTGGGGTGTGCGGGCAGGTACGCGGGCGGTGATCGTGTCAGGGCAGCGGCGCGGGCTGCAAACCGCGCTGGACTTGCATGCACTCGGTATCGAAGTGGCGGCTGTGATCGACGCCCGCCCAGAACCTGATCCCGATCTGGTAGCGCAACTGGCGGCTGCTGGAATCACGGTGCGTCCTGCCAGCGTGATCACCAAAGCAGTTGGGCGCGAGCGTGTCCAGGGGGCGGAGGTCAGCGGTACGCCCAGACACGTGGACTGCGATTTGATCGTGCTCTGCGCAGATTATGCGCCCGCGAATGAACTGTTGTTTCAGGCTGGGGCGAAACTGGCTTGGGATTCCAACCGGGGCGCGTTTCTGCCGACTGTTCTTCCGCCGGGCGTGTTCGCAGTGGGCAGTGTGGCGGGCACGCAATCCTTGGACGCCATCACCCGCGAAGGCGAAGCGGCGGGTTTGCGCGCTGCATATGCCGCCGGGTATGTTGATTTGCCAGACCAAAGCATGCAGAAGATCTACAGCCGCAGGGCGAACACGCGCTGTACGCGGCTTACCCGTTGACCCCCGGCAAGCACGATGTGGTGTGCTGGTGCGAGGACGTGACGTCTCAGGACATTCGCCATAGTATCGCGGAAGGCTACGACAGTCTCGAACTTAACAAGCGTTACGCAACGGTCAGCATGGGTCCGTGCCAGGGCAAAATGTGCGCGATCAACACCATGCGCCTGTTTGCGCAGTTTACCGGCCAGAGCGTGGAGAGTGTCGGGACCACCACTGCACGGCCGCCCGTGATGCCGGTTTCAATGGATGCGCTGGCCGGGCGCGTGATGGAACCTGTGCGTGTGACGCCCGTGCATGCCTGGCACGTGCAGCATCACGGCCACATGATCAACACCGGGCTGTGGAAACGTCCAGAGCACTACGGTGATCCAGTGGCTGAGGCGCTGGCCGTGCGTGAGCGCGTCGGGATCATTGATGTGAGCACACTGGGCAAGCTTCAGCTCACCGGGCCGGATGTCGCGCTGATGCTGGAGCGCTTATACACCAATCGCTGGCAGAAGCTCGCCGTGGGCCGGGTGCGCTATGGCGTGATGGTCAACGACGAAGGCGTGGTGATGGACGATGGAACCACCGCCCGCCTTGCCGACAACGTCTACTACATGACGACGACGTCGAGCGGCGTTTCTGGTGTGCATGAATGGATTGAGTGGTGGCTGCAAAGTGGGTGGCCGTTTGATGTGCAGGTGGTGAATGTTACCGAGGCGTATGCCGCCTTCAATATTGCCGGACCGCGCGCCAGAGATGTATTGACCCAGGTGATGGCCGGGGACGTCGATCTGAGCCGTGAGGCGTTCCCCTATCTGCACGTCCAGCAGGCCGCACGTCGCAGGCGCGCCCGCGATCATTTTGCGCATCGGGTTCACCGGCGAGCTGAGCTACGAAGTCCATGTGCCGAGCGGGTACGCGGCCCAGGTGTGGGAAGCGCTGATCGAGGCCGGTAAACCGCTGGGCATGCTGCCCTTTGGCGTAGAAGCGCAGCGCATTCTGCGGCTGGAAAAGGGTCACATCCTCGTAGGGCAAGACACGGACGCCCTAACCAATCCCTACGAGGCCAGCATGGGCTGGGCGGTCAAACTGGATAAGGACGATTTTCTCGGAAAGCCTTCGCTGGTGTTGCAGTCCACAAACATCGAAAAACAACTGGTTGGTTTTGAGATGGTGGACGATGTGCTGCCGGAAGAGATGAATCAGATCGTCCGGCAGAAGTCCTGCCGGGCTGGACATTATCGGGCGTGTGACGAGTGTCCGGCGCAGTCCATGTCTGCACAAGATCATCGGGTTGTGCTGGCTGCCCACCGAGCTGACCGCCGTCGGGCAGACCTTTAGCGTGCGCGTGCGGGGTAAACTGCAGACCGGGCGCGTAGCCAGTGTGCCGTTTTACGATCCAGAGGGCAGCCGGTTGCACATGTAGGAATGGGGCATATGCTGACGACTCAGAGCGATCTACCATTCAGTTCACCCCTGGCCGCGCTCGTCGCTGAACTAGTCGTATCTGATGGCGCCCAGTTGGAGGATTGGAGCGGGCGCGTAGTGGTGGATCTGCGTGGGCGTACAACTCCGGCGGGGCTGGGCGATGTCGCCGCGCCGCAAGACGTGGGGAATATCGCGCGCCTTGGGCACGGTATCCTGATCCGTCTGCGCCCTGATCGATGGTTTTACGTGGCCCTATCTCAGTCCGAAGCGGCGCGCCGTTTTGCGGACCAGCCGGACGACCTCACACGTACCGATGTCACCCACGCCTACGGAATTTTGCACCTGAGCGGCGCGCGCGTGCCGGACTTGCTGGCGTACGTGTGCGCTCTGGATTTCGCTGAACGGACGTTTCCTGATGGCCACGCCGCACAGACGAGTCTGGCCAAGGTACCAGCGCTCATCGTGCGGTTGGATGGCGAGGAGCGCGCTTATATCATCCTGGTTGAGCGTTCGGTGACAGCCTATGTGTGGACGGTGATCGCCGACATTTTCTCATCATCAGGCTAGTTGCGCCCTAAATGGATCAAACGCACAATTACAGAATATCATTAAGAAGACTGTAGATGTAGTTTTGGATGGGTTGCCAGCGGGCTTTCGCCTGTAACCTGATTTTCAGATCAGGTGTCGGGCATAGTGCGAAAGAGAGTTACCAAAAAACGAAGATTTCGTAAAAAATTAGCTGAGTGGAGGAAATGTGTTATGAAATTCAATCCAAAGGATCTGCGCGCACGCGATGACAAGGTCCGTGAAGCCCATTTCCAATACGAATCAGGACACATTACACGCCGAGAGTTTCTACGCTTTTCGTCGATGTTGGGCGGCGGCGCGCTTGCAGCAGCGCTGCTGCCACCGGGACAGCGCACCCAACTACGCGCCCACGCGTCCGGCGACAAATGCCGCGACGGGGTGGGACGGTCGTCAATACGCTGTCGATTGATACCAGCCGTTTCGACGATCCCGCCAAGTTGAATCTGGTGTTACCCGTCGAACTATGTACGCCAGATATGCGATTGGTTGGTTGTCCTGGACACCGACCTGAACCTGCAACCGTCAACTGGCCACTGAATGGGCCCCGTCTGAAGATGGTATGACCTGGACGCTCAAGCTGCGCGAAGGTGTTAAGTTCAATCACGGCAAGATGTTCAACGCCGATGACGTCGTCTTCACCATCAACCGGCTGATCGACCCGGAGACGGCGTCAGGCTTTGCGGCGGCGGCCAATATGGTGACCGGCGCGGAAAAAGTCGACGACTATACCGTCAATATCCATACGGACCGCGTATCTGCCGACTTCATCTACACGCTGTTCCTCTATCAAGCGGCGGTGCTGCCCGCCGATTGGCCGGGCGATTTCTTTGCCAATCCCTGGGGCACTGGCCCGTTCACCATTGCGACTTTGCCCCGGGTGAGTTCATCAGCTTCGAAGGCGCGCAGCGATTACTGGACGGAGGGCGAAGATGGCATCCGCTGCCCTACCTGGACGAAGTCGAGTTTGTATAGCTTCCCGGACGAACTGTCGCGACTGAGTGCGATGCAAGAGGGCACGCTGCACCTGGGTGACGCCAGCATCGACTTGAAGGATGACTATCTGGCCCTGGGTGGCTACGAATTCCTGGGCGTGCAAACCGGCAACCTGCATATCGCCGTGACGCACTTCAACGAGAAGCCGTGGACTGATCCCAACGTGCGGGAAGCCTTCAAACTGCTGGTAGACCGCCAGAATTACGTCGATACGATCTACCTGGGCTATGCCATCCAGGCGGACGATCATCCGATTGCCCCCGGTATGTACCCGCTGGCCCCGACGGATCAGCACCCGCGCCAGCAAGATTACGAAAAGGCGCGCCAACTGTTGGCCGATGCCGGTTATCCCAATGGCATCGATCTGACGGCTTACTACATTTCCGCCGATTCGGATGGCGGTTTTGCCGAGACTTTCGCCATCTTCCGGCTTCTCAGGCGGAACCGGCTGGATTCCGGATCGACCCTCCAGCCCACGCCGGACTACTGGAATATCTGGCTGGATGACTGGGGCGAGAATACGCTGGGTGTCTCCAACTGGGCGCAGAAGAATACGGCCAGCGAGATGTTCAATCTGGCGTACCGGACTGGCGCGTCGTGGAACGAAACCCACTGGAGCAACGCTGAGTTCGACGCACTGCTCGACGAATTCGACCGCACGCTCGATCAGGAAGCCCGGCGTGCCCAGTTGGATGATCTTTGCCAGCTCATCCGTGACGACGGCTGCGTGATGATCCCTGGCTTCCGCCAGAACTTCGCGGCCAAGTACAGCAAGCTGCACTACAAGCTGCATCCACAGGCTTACGTGTGGATGGGCGACGCGTGGCTTGACGAGTAACAGCGGCAAGTAAACGGTAGGGACGCCCGACCTCTACCGGCCTATGTCGACGTGGTTCCTATGGTGCAGACCATGGGAACCACCCGTTATTGAGCCTTTAGCGTTTAGCACTTGGCGATTAGCTAAAAATTCTTTTTTGCCCATTCACTGGTCAAAAAGAGCGTTTCGTCAGAAAAGGTTGTTAAATACTAATTGCTAACAGCTAACAGCTTATGTGAGGAGAGGGAAGCGTAAGAATGCTTCAGTTTATGGTTCGCCGGATGCTGACGCTGATCTTGACCATGATCGCGCTGTCGATGATGGTCTTTGCGCTGTCGGAGGTCGTGCCGCTTGACCCGGCGGTCACGATCCTGGGCCGCGAATCGACCCCACAGGCGCGGGCTGAACTGCGCCAGAGCATGGGGCTGAATCGCCCGCTGCCGGAGCGTTACGGGCGCTGGCTGGTGCGTTTCGTCCAGGGTGATTGGAGTAAGTCGTATCGTCTGGGGGCGGACATTCGCCCGCTGGTGGTGCGGCGTCTACAGAACTCGTTGACGCTGGCGGTGCTGGCGCTGTTGATGATCAGCCCGATTTCCCTGCTGCTCGGCATCCTGGCGGGGTTATTTCATTCGCAGGTGGCCGGACCGCGTCATCTCGATAGGGAGTCTGCTGACGATCTCGATGCCGGATTTTGTGATCGGCCTGCTGCTGATCGTGCTGTTCTCGTGGTACCTGAAGTGGCTGCCCGGTGACAGCAGTCTGCGCGGCCAGGACCTGAGCATCAGTGTGCACTGGAAAAAGCTGGTGCTGCCCTCGGTCACGGCGGCGTTTGTGCTGGTCGGTTATCTCACGCGGGTGACGCGCGTCAGTATGATCTCGGTGATGGATTCCGCGTACATTCGGACGGCGGTGCTCAAAGGGCTGCCGTTCCGCACGGTGATTGTCCGTCACGCGCTGCGCAACGCGCTGATCGCGCCGATTGCCGTGATCACCACCCAGCTCGCGTGGTTGGTCGGCGGCCTGATCGTGATCGAGCAGTTATTCAATTATCCGGGCATCGGCAGCCTGTTTGCCAGCGCGGCGCGTGATAATGACCTGCCCCATGATCGAGGCGGCGTCGATGATCACGATCACGCTGGTCGTGGTGTCGCAGATCGTCGCGGATTTGCTGTACACGCTGCTGAATCCGCGCATCCAGTTTAGCTAAGGGGGGAAGACATGGCGACACAGACGGCTAACTCGGCGGTCAGCCCGCGCCGACCGCCAAAGTGGCGGCTGCGGATGGGCGCAATAGTGCAGCGTTTCCTGCACAACCCAATGGCGCTGCTTGGGCTGGTGATCATCGTGACCTGGGCGGTGATCGCCATTTTCGGCACGCAGATCGCCCCGTGGGGCATCAACCAGATCGATCCCGGGCAGAAGTGGAAGCCGCCCAGCAACGAGCATCTGATGGGCACGGACAACGTCGGGCGCGATATTTTCTCACGCGTATTGGTCGGCGCGCGGCTGATGATGCTGCTGCCGACAGTCTCGATATTGCGTGCGCTGCCGTCGTGGGGACGACGATCTGGCCTGTTATCCGGCTATCGTGGCGGATGGGTAGACGAGCTCATCATGCGCATCGTCGATCTGGTGATGGCGTTCCCGGTGCTGATGCTGTACCTGATGATCATCGTGGCAGTGGGCGCGTCGGCGACCAACGTCGTGCTGGCGATCACGATAGGGACGGCTCCGGCGGTGGCGCGGTTGGTGCGCGGGCTGGTGCTCGATCTGCGCACGCGCGAATTTGTGCTGGCCGCCAAGATGCGCGGCGAGACGACTTTGTATATCCTGTTCCGCGAGATTTTGCCGAACACTTTGGGGCCGATCCTGGTGGATGCGCTGGTACGGGTCGGTTATGCGTCGTTTGCGGTGGGAGCGTTCGGTTTTTTGGGGCTGGGCGTGCCGGAGCCGCATCCCGATTGGGGGCGCATGGTATCCGGCGCGCGCTCGGCGCTGATCCTTGTGCCGACTGGCGCCGCTGTTCCCGGCGTTTTGTATCGCGTCGCTGGTGATCGCCTATAACCTGCTGGCGGATGGATTATCGGAAGCGAAATAAACTTATGCCAGTTCTCGAACTGCAAGACCTGAACGTCAGTTTTCCGACCAAGCGTGGGTTGGTCCGGGCGGTGCGCGGCGTCTCGCTGCGCGTGGAGAGCGGGGAGACGTATGGGCTGGTCGGCGAATCGGGCTGCGGCAAATCGACGGTGGCTCTGGCCGTGATGCGTTACCTGTCGCCAGGCGCGCAAATCGGCGGCACGGTCCTGTTCAAAGATCAGGATATGATGCGCATGTCGCGCCGCCAACTGCGCCCGCTGCGCGGTAACCGGATGGCGATGGTTTACCAGGACCCGCAGGCGTCGCTGAATCCGTCGCTGACCATCGAGCGCCAATTGAGCGAAGTCATTTTCGCGCATGAACCCGCCACGCGCGGCGAGGCCCGCCAGCGTATCCTGGAGATGCTGGAACTCGTGCGAATGCCCGATCCGTCCTATATCCTCAGCCGCTACCCGCACCAACTGAGCGGCGGGATGCAGCAGCGCGTGGTCATCGCTATGGCGCTGCTGCTGCGGCCCGATCTGGTCATCATGGACGAGCCCACGACCGGCCTGGATGTCACGGTAGAAGCGGGTGTGCTCGATATTCTCGAAGACCTGCGGCGCGAGTTCCACATGGCGATCCTGTACATCAGTCACAACCTGGGCGTGATCGCGCGCATTTGCGACCGCGTGGGCGTGATGTATGCGGGCGAGCTGGTCGAAGAGACGTCCGCGCAGGAGCTTATTCGTGCAGCCGCATCACCCGTATACGCTGGGCCTGATGCGCTGCGTGCCCCGGTCGGGCGTGCGCTATACCGCCGAGGCTTTGTATTCGATTCCGGGGCGTGTTCCGGCCCTAACCGGCTTCCCGGAAGGTTGCGCGTTTGCGGAACGCTGTCCACTGAGCATCGACGCCTGCCTGGCGGCGCACCCGCCGTTGAAACAGACTCCGTCAGGCCGGATCACAAGGCACGCTGTATTCGCTGGCAGACGGTGATCGAGCAGCCGGAACTGGTGCTCAAGACGGAGCCGCTGCTCGGCAATGGAGACAAGAAATCCACTCAAAAGCTGCTCGACGTGGATCAGTTGAAAGTCTATTTCTCCGAGCCGCTGACGATGTTCGGCGCATTCGGGCCGCAGCGTCGAGATCAAAGTGGTGGACGGGGTGAGTTTCGCGCTGGACTCGCAGCGGACGCTGGGCATCGTGGGCGAGTCGGGCTGCGGCAAGAGCACGATTGCCAAGGCGCTGGCCGGGCTGGTCCCGATCACGGCGGGCAAGGTCGCGTTCCTGGGGACCGACTTTTCGCAGTCCATCGACCGGCGCAACGGCGACAAGCTGCGCCAGTTACAAATGGTCTTCCAGAATCCCGACGCCTCGCTAAATCCCCAGCACACCATCAAAACGGCCCTGACGCGCCCGCTGCGGCGTTTTCGGGTGGTGCCGCAGGAGCAGGAAGAAAGCCGGATCATCGAGCTGCTGCAAGCGGTCAACCTGGACGAAGGTTACCTGGACCGGCTGCCGCGCGAACTCAGCGGCGGCGAAAAACAGCGCGTGGCGATTGCGCGCGCCTTCGCGGGTGAACCCGAGCTGGTGGTGTGCGACGAGCCGATCTCCTCGCTGGACGTGTCGGTGCAGGCGGCGGTCATCAACCTGCTGCGGCGCTTGCAGCGCGAGCGGCACGTGGCGCTGATCTTCATCGCGCACGATCTGAACATGGTGCGCTATGTGTCGGATACCGTCGCCGTGATCTACCTGGGGCAGATTTGTGAGATCGGCCCCACCGAAGCGATCTTCAATCCGCCGCTGCATCCCTATACCGAAGCGCTGATTTCCGCGATTCCGGTGATCGATCCGAAGGCCGAGATCAAGGCGATCCGGCTGGAGGGCAGTGTGCCGAGTCCGGCTAATCCGCCAAGCGGCTGTCGTTTCCATACCCGCTGCCCGCGCAAAATCGGGGCGATCTGCGAGACCGACGTCCCGCCAGGGCATACGGCGGGCGACGGACACATGATTTTCTGTCACATTCCCCTGGTCGAACTGGCCGATCTTCAATCCAGGCCCTTCGACAGTCCATCACATGAGGCATAAGGCATGTTAGCATTTCGTGAACATCGAACACCCATCTGTGATCAACGATCCCCGGCGTGCGGCATATGGCCTCCGGGATTATTACCAGCGCGTGATCAATATTTCGCAGGCCACCGGCGTACCCTGCCACGCCGTGCATTACCTCGACTTTTCGCGCGCGTGGCTGCGCGAGCACGATATTCAGGCGTTTTTCATCAGCGGCAACGTACGACGGACTGGGAAGATTACGACCTGGCCGAGTTCGAGCCGATGTGGGAGGTTATCCGGGCGGGTGACGTGCCGGTTATGGGCTTTTGCGGCGGGCACCAGTTCATCGCGCTGGCTTTCGGCGCGGAATGCGGCCCGTTGGCGCCGTTGGCACCGGGCGAAGCCGACGTGATGCCGGAGTATCAGCCCGGAATGCGCAAGGAACGCGGGTTTATAGCGCATGACGTGCTGGTCAAGGACGACCCGCTCTTTGACGGATTTCAACGGATACAGCCCGGTGCTCATGGAGAGTCACTACTGGGAGGTATGCGAGCTGCCGGCGGGTTTTGATCTGCTCGCCTCGACGAAGTGGTGCCGCATCCAGGTTATTCAAGCACCGCACGCTGCCGATCTACGGATCGCAGGGCCACGCGGAAGCGTATACCGAGGAGTATCCCGACGGCAAGCGGATCATTCCGCAATTTTGCGCTGGCCATGGGCGTGATCGCCGCGAAATAACCACGCGCCTGCGTACCGGTTTATGCACGATCTGCGCTACGACGCCCTGCCGGACAGCGTGATCCGGCAGGCGCAGCGCTGTCTGCTGGATTTGATCGGGACGGCGGCGGGCGGCTAGTGACCGATACGTCACGCCTGATCCGCGATCACGCGGTGCGCACTTTGGCGCGGGATCGGGTCCCGGCGCGCGGCTGATGTTCGATGGGCGGCGCGTGAGTCCGCCGGGCGCGGCGCTGGCGGGCGGCTTGATATCGACAGCCTGGACTGCCACGACGGGCACGTCCTGACCAAAGGGCACGCGGGCGTGGCGATCCTGCCGTCGCTGCTGGCGCTGATGGACGCGGAAGGCGCGGTAAGTCCGCGCGAGTTCCTCACCGCGCTCGTGCTGGGTTACGAGATCTCGACGCGGGCGGGGATCGCGCAGCACGCGACGTGCTGCGATTACCACAGTTCCGGCGCGTGGGGGGCGACCGGCTGCGCCGGGTTGGGCGCACGCTGGCTGAAACTCGGCGAGGCGCAGACGCGCGAAGCGGTCGGCATCGCGGAATATCACGGGCCGCGCAGCCAGATCATGCGCGTGGTCGATCATCCGACGATGGTCAAGGATGGCGCAGGGTGGGGCGCGATGACCGGGTTGAGCGCCGCCTATCTCGCGGCAGACGGCTTCACCGGCGCGCCCGCGCTCACCTGGGAGATCGGACGAAGTCGCGGACATCTGGGCGGATGTCGGATCGCGCTGGCGGATCACGGAGACGTATTTCAAAGCGTACCCGGTCTGCCGCTGGGCGCAACCCGCCATCGAAGCGGCGCTGACTTTGCAGCGCGAGCACGGCCTGACGGTGGACGCAGATCGACCGCGTGGAAGTCGTCACTTTTCACCAGGGCACGCGGCTGTCGACGCGCTGTCCGGTATCGTCGGACGAGGCGCAGTACAGTCTGCCGTTTTCGGTAGCGGCGGCGCTGGTGCGCGGGCAGGTCGGGGCGGCGGAAGTTTCCGGCGCGGCGCTGCACGATGCGGCGATTTTGCGCCTGTCGGAGGCGATCGAGCTGACCGAGGACGACGGTTATAACGCCAAATTCCCGGCGGAGCGCTGGGCGCACGTCGTGTTCCACCTGCCGGACGGGTCCGTCGTGCGGTCTGCGCCGATGGAGGCGCGCGGCGGCGAACGCAATCCGCTGTCGGATGACGACCTGCGCGAGAAGTATTGGCGGCTGGCCGAGCCGGTGCTGGGTACGGCGCGCACGCAGCAGATCGAGGCGTGCGTGTCGGGGCTGCCGGAGTTGGCGGGCGCGCTGGCGGAGCTGCGCGAGCTGGTGGTGAGTCCGGTAACAGCATGCGCCGGAGGGTGAGGACAGGGTAGTCTGCCCAGGGCGCTGTCCCGTGGGCAGTCGATGGGATAACGACAGGAGAAATTGAGTGGCACCCAAAATTAGCATTATTGGCGCGGGAAGCGCGGTCTTCTCGCTTCGGCTGGTGACTGATATTTGCCTTACGCCGAATCTGGCGGGCAGTACCATCAGCTTTATGGATATTGACGAGGCGCGGCTGGATGCGATTCATCGGCTGTGCCAGCGCTACGCGGACGAGGTCGGGATCGATCTGCGTCTGGAAAAAACTACCAACCGCCGCGAGTCATTGCAGGGCGCGGATTTCGTGATCAACACGGCGCTGGCGGCGGGCCACGAGCGGCTGCGCGCCGGGTGGGCGATTGCGCGAAAATACGGCTACCGGCTGGGCGGCAGTTTGCACGTTTATCACGACGAGGCGTTCTGGATCAACTTTTACCAGTTCCGCCTGTTCGAAGAGGTGATTCAGGATGTGCTGGACGTCTGCCCGGACGCGCAATATATGAAGGTCGATAACCCGGTGCTGGCCGGGATTACGTACCCTGAGCCGCAAATATCCGCAGGCGAAAATGTGCGGGCTGTGTCACGGTTTCAGCGGCGTGTACAAGATCGCGGAGGCGCTCAACCTGGACCGCGACAAGCTGCATTTCCAGATTCCGGGCGTGAACCATTTTGTATGGCTGACGCACCTGTATCACGACGGCGAGGACGTGTTCCCCATGCTCGACCGCTGGATCGAGACAGAGGCCGAGGCGTTCTGGAAGCAGAGCGAGCCGAGTCACATGCTGGGGCCGGTGGCGATTGACCTCTACAAGCGTTTCGGCGTGTTCCCGATTGGCGATACGTGCAATCCCGGCGGCGGATCGTGGCCGTACTGGTATCACGTCGACGCGGCGACCGAAAAACGCTGGCAGGAAGACCCGTACCTGTGGTACGAGAATTACTTCGACTGGCTGCACCGCACGGTAACCCAAATCCGCGAGGCGGGGGCGGATGAGACATACGCCCGTGTCGTCGGTTTTCCCGCCAAAGATGTCCGGCGAGGTGATGGTCCCGATCATCGAGTCCATCGCGTGTGACTACCGCGCGTGTATCGTCACCAACATCCCGAATTCCGGCGATTTTGTGCCGGGCGTGCCGCGCAATTTCGCCGTGGAGATTCCGACGCTGGCCAGCAAGCGCGGCATTCAGGGCATCAAAACGGACGGGCTGCCCACGCCGCTGACCTCGTATATTCTGCGGGATCGCGTAGCGCCGGTCGAGGTCGAGTTGGAAGCCTACGAAACCGGCAGCAAAGAAGGCCTCTGCAACTGATCCTGATGGACCCCTACACGACCTCGCTGGAGCAGGCGGGCAGCTTTATGAACGAGATTCTCGATCTGCCGGAGCATGAGGCGATGCGGGAGCACTATCGGTAAAAAGATTGAACCCCAGAGACGCAGAGGACGCGGAGATTTTTGAAGGGCAAAAGAGAGACAAGCGGGTTTACCTCACCCCCCGGCCCCCTCTCCATGCAACGGAGAGGGGGAGACAAGCGGCGAGCAAGTCCCCTCTCCGCGTGTGGAGAGGGGATTCTAGGGGTGAGGTAAAGAGCAACGCATATCCGTGACCTGGGCAGGACAGGGTATCAGTTTACTGGAGGCAAAACAGCATGATCGATAATCCCATCGCGCGGATCATGGTCGATTTTAAGCAGATGAAGCAGTTCGTCGAGGACCCGCTGGTCATTGAGCGCGGCCAGGGAATCCGCCTGTGGGACGTGAACGGCAAAGAGTACATCGACGGGCTGGCGGGCGTCTTCGTGGCGAGCGTGGGCCATGCGAACCCGGCCATCATCGAGACGATCACCGACCAACTGCACAAGCTGACGTTTTCGCCGCCGCTGGCGAGCACCAATCTCCCGGCGATAGCGCTGGCCGCGCGTTTGAGCGAACTCACGCCGCCCCAATACAACCTGGTCAAGTTCACCAGCGGCGGGTCAGAAGCTATTGAGATGGCGCTCAAGATGGCGCTGCAATATCACAAGCAAACCGGGCATCCCGGCAAATACCGTTTCATCTCGGCGTATGGGGCGTATCACGGCGGGACGTTAGGCGCGCTCAGCGCGAGCGGGACACCCGCCCGGCGAGTCGACCTTCGAGCCGCTCATGGGCAGCTTCGTGCACGTCCACCCGCCGAACTTCAAGCATTGCCCGCTGGGGCTGGAAGCGCACCAGTGCGAAACGGCATGCGTGAAGCAGTTCGAAACCGCCATCCAACGCGAAGGGCCGGAGACGATCGCGGCGGTAATTGTCGAGCCGGTGATGAATGTCGAAGGGTTGGTCTGGCCGCCGCCAAGCTACTTCCAAACCCTGCGCGCGATCTGCGATCGCTACGATGTGCTGCTGATTTATGACGAAGTAATCACCGGGTTTGGGCGCACGGGCACCCTCTTTTTGCGGAGCAAGCGGGCGCGTGGCCGGATATTCTATGCTGTGGCAAGGGGATGAGCGGCGGTTATATGCCGCTTGGCGCGGCCATTGTCCACGATCGTGTGGCGTCGGCGTTTTGGGGCGAGCCGGAAGAAAACGTCCAGTTCAACGCCGGACACACCTTTTCAGGTAACCCGATCGCGTGCGCGACCGGGTTGGCCGTTTTGGACTACATCAAGGAACACGATCTACTTAGCCGGGTGGCGGAAATGGGACCCTATTTACGAGAGTCGGTTGGAGGCGCTGCGAGCGGATTACCCGTCAGATCAGTCGATGTGCGCGGGCTTGGTTTGTGGTGGGGCGTGGAGTTTGAACAAGATGACAGCGGCGCGATTGGGCGGCAGGTAGAACGTGCCGCGCGGGCGCACGGTCTGATCATGCGGGGCGCGCCGGACATGGTATCGTTCGGCCCGCCGCTGACCATCACCAAAGCCGAGATCGACGAGATGGTCGGGCGGTTGGCGGCGGCACTCAAGGATGTGTTGGGACCATAGAGCAGAACCGAGACGGAGGAGGAAGAACATGGAACGATTGAAAAACCGGGTGGCATTGGTGACAGGCGGCGGATCAGGCATCGGGCGGGCGACGGCGATCCGGCTGGCTGAAGAAGGCGCGAAAGTCGTCGTGAACGACATAAATCCGGTGACCGGACGGGAGGCAGTGCAAACTATCACGGACGCGGGTGGCACGGCGCTTTTCATACAGGCCGACGTCGCGACAGGTTGCGGAGTGCGAGCGCATCGTTGCGGAGACGGTCAAGGCCTTCGGGCGGCTGGATATTCTGGTGAATAACGCCGCGGTGATGGTCGAAAAGACGGTCGTCGACACCACTGAAGAGGATTTTGATCGCATCACCGAGCGTGAATCTGAAGGGCATTTTCTTTGTAGCTAAGTATTCTATCCTGCAGATGCAGAAACAGGGCGGGGGCGGCAACGTTGTGAATATGGCCTCGGTCAATAGTTTTTTTGCCGAAGGTGGCATCGCGGCCTATTGCATGACCAAAGGCGGCATCGCGCAGTTCACGCGCGCGTTGGCGATGGATCACAGTGCCGAGGGGATTCGCGTCAACGCGATTGCGCCCGGTTGGATTGAAACCCCGTTGAACCAGAACTTCTTCGACTGGGGACCGCATATTCGCGAACAAGCGGGCCGACTGCACGCTATCGGGCGGACTGGGCAGTCGGTCGAGGTCGCGAACGCGGTGATCTTCCTGGTGTCGGACGAAGCTTCGTTTGTCACTGGATCGTTGATGACCGTGGATGGTGGATTCTCGGCTGGGTTGGCACCTGCGCTGGGAATCTGTCGTATAGACGTCGTTTTGCCGCACTCATCGCAGCCTGACATGGAGGAAAACCACATGGCAAACAAAAAAGGGTTGTTGGAACGGTTGCAAGAAGGGCCAGTGCTTGGCGCGGAAGGTTACCTGTTCGAGCTTGAACGGCGAGGTTGGGTGTCGGCAGGGGCGTATGTGCCGGAGGTCGTGCTGGATGCGCCGGACGCCGTCAAACAGCTTCACCGCGAATTTCTGCGGGCGGGCGCGGAGGTGATGGTGGCCTTCACCTACTATGGCCACCGCGCCAAGATGCGTGCGGTCGGCAAAGAGCATTTGCTGGAAGCTCTGAATCGCCAGGCGGTTCAGTTGGCAGGCGAGGTTGCTGCTGAGGGCGATGCGTTGGTCGCGGGGAACATCAACAACACCTGGGAATATGATCCCGACAACCCGGCGACGGATCGCGTGGTACGCAGCATGTTCGAAGAACAGGTCGGGTGGGCGATCGACGAAGGAGTTGATTTCTTCATCGCCGAGACGTTTAATCATTTTGGTGAAGCGATGATCGCTGCCGAAGTCGTCAAAGCGGCGGGGTACCCGGTGCTGGTGAGCTTTACCGCCAAGGGTGATGCCAGCTACGACAACGTGCGTTGGGCAGAGGCCTGCAAACGCCTGTCGGATGCCGGAGCCGACGTGGTCGGGCTGAACTGCGCGCGCGGTCCGGCGACGATGCTGCCCCTGCTCAAGGAAATTCGAGCGGCAGTCGATGGCTATGTGGTGGGCCAGCCTGTCGCCTATCGCACCACGCCGCAGGTCCAGTTTTTCCAGAATTTGAAGGACTTGCAGGGACACCGCGCTTTCCCGGTGGCGCTCGATCCTCATTACCTGACGCGCTATGAAATGGCGGAATATGCCACACAGGCGCAAGCTCTGGGGATCAACTACATCGGCGTGTGCTGTGGCGGGGCACCGCATTACGTGCGCGCTATGGCTGAGGCGCTGGGACGCACGGTTCCTGCGAGCAAGTATTCGCCCGACCTGTCGCTGCATCCCGTGTTGGGCGCGCAGGGCGAACAGCAGGAAAAGATGGCGCGCTATATCGAGGATTTTAAAGACCGATGAGCGCGCTGCCCTGCACACACACCCTATCTGATCATCGGTGCGGGGATGCACGGTCTTAGCACGGCGTGGCATCTCGCTCGGGAACTCAAGGCGCGCGGGCGCGGTTCTGGCGCGGACATCCTGGTGATCGACAAGTCGGACGTCGGAGCGGGGGCGTCGGGCATCGCGTGCGGCGTGATACGCAACTTCTATTACCAGCCTGCGATGGGCGAAGTGATGCGCCTGAGCGTTGAGATTTGGGAAGCGCACGCCGAAGCCCTGTCCTATCACCCGGTGGGTTACGTGGCGGTTACAGGGACGGCGCAGCAGGGCGACCTCGAAACGATCTTCGAGCGCCAACAGCGCAGCGGCTATCGCTCCGATCTCATTACCGGCGAGCGGGCGGTGTATGACCATATGTGTGGACTGTTTCCCGACTGGAAGGCGCGTGGCCTAACGGCCTGTCTTCACGAACGGCAGGGCGGGTTTGCGTTCAATAAGCCGTCCCTGGCTGGGCTGGGCGCCAAGGTGGAGGCAGCAGGCGTCAAGATTCTGCCGGGATCAAGGTGACCGGTGTCGTGCACCTGGGTGAGAGTGTGGCGTCCGTCGTGACCAATGCTGGGCGGATTGAGGTCGATCATGTGGTCGTCGCGGTTGGCCCCTGGATCAAACAGATATGGAGCATGTTGGAACTGCCGCTGGCGATTGACATTCGCACGCCGGACGGTGATCTCGTTAGGGATCGCCCGATGTGGACCTATTGGCGCTTGCAGGAGGGCGAAATAGGCGTGGACCCGGCGCAATACGTCACGTCCAACGGCGATATTCCGCCGGTCATTCATATCAATTCATCGGAGCCGCTGGTGTCGGATCGGACTGGCCAACTTATCACGGATTCGCTGTGGGGCGTTTATTTCAAGCGCGACAAGCATGGCGTACAGGGTGGGGCAGTCCCTGAAAATCTGGGCGGTGACGCACAGGTCGATCCCTACGGACCCACCAGCCCGTATTACACCGTCAAAGATGACTTCGTCGACTACTGGACGGCGGGGTTGGCGCACTGTATGCGCCGTTTCGAAGGCTGTCACGCGCAATATGCGTATGCGCCCTCGGGCGGGATCGGCGCTTTCACGGCGGACAATTTCCCCGTGTTCGATTATATGCTGCCGAACGTGTACGTGATCGCTGACAGCAATCACGGGTACAAGATGATCGGTGTCGGGCGCGAAGTAGCGCGCGTGCTGATGGGCGAGCGCAGTGCGGCGCTCGTTCCGTTCCGTTTCGCGCGCTTTGCCGAGGGAGATTTGCACCCTGTATCAAACAGCCCGTACCCGTGGAGTTAGCGGAATTGGACAGCAATAACCAGGCGAGCAGAGACATGGCAAGCGTTGAGCATGTGGCAGTCATTGGCAACGAACTGGGCGAAGGTCCGTTGTGGAACAGGTCTAGCACAGCTAGACGCGGGAAAATTCGGGGTGGGTGCTCCTGAGGTAAACTGTTGATGAATCCAACTTGTGGGGGTCGGATAAGTCATCCGCGACTGGATTCCTCCTCACAATGGGTATAATGCCTGCCTCGACGTAAACTGATTGTCGCTCCCCGCAAAGGATTCTCTGTCATGCTGTTGAACAAGGTAGTGCACCAAATCGCCACTATGGTTGAACCACTCGTGAAACAACTGGAAACCCAAGTGAAAGCCTGGACCAAACCCATGACCGACAGCCTGGTCGGAGGATGTGCTGCCGATTTGGTGAAGAGCAAAACACAGCTGATCATGGAGAATGTCTTGCTGCGCCAGCAGGTGATCATCCTGCAACGCCAAGTGACACGTCCGCGCTTGACAGCCCACGATCGCAGTCTATTGGTGGTGTTGGCGAGTTGGGTGAAGGATTGGAAAAATGCCTTGCAGATCGTGAAACCTGAAACGCTCCTGCGCTGGCATCGTGAAGGTTTCAAGCTGGAGTGGCGCCTAAAATCGAAGGGGAAAGCCCGCAAGCCACGGATTTCTGAAGAGACGATTGTGCTGATCAAACAGATGGCGCTGGACAATCGCCGCTGGGGCACCAAACGCATCCGGGGTGAACTGCTGAAGCTGGGTATCCGAGTGAACAGGGACACGATCCGACGGTATATGTGGCAAGCTCGCCGCGGACTACCGCCACGTTACGATGGACAGAACTGGGCGACCTTCCTGGCCAATCATGCCTCAGAAATCTGGACCTGCGATTTTGTCCAAACCTATGATGCGTTTTTCCGCACCATCTTTTTGTTTTTCATCGTGGAACATGGCTCACGACGCGTTGTCCAAACAGCAGTGACGCGCCATCCCACCGATGAGTGGGTCGCCCAACAGGTGCGTAATGCCACACCCTACGGCGAAGGGTCGCGCTTTCTAATCTGTGACAATGATGCCAAGTTTGGCCCGTGTTTTGAGCATGCGGTCAAAGGGGCTGGCATTGACCTGATCCACACCCCACCTTATGCCCCCAAAGTCAACGCTATTTGCGAGCGTTTCATCGGCAGCGTGCGCCGTAAATGTTTGGATCACATGCTGATCTTGAGCGATAAGCGCGTGCGACGCATCATCCATGAGTATGGCGCGTTCTTCAATCACGCGCGTCCGCGTCAGGGTATCGATCAACAGATCCCCATCCCATCACAAGCTGTGAGTTTGCCTAAACACGCGCGTCGCCAAGTCATCGGTGTGCCGATTCTGAATGGTCTCCATCATGACTACCAATGGGCAGCGTGAGGGGAAAAACTGGGGTGGATGACTTATCCGACCCCCACAGGGCGTATTGTGCGTGTGCCGTTTCAATCCGTCCATGACCGGGGGGTATGATGAACCGATCCCGGTCTATCGCATTCCGGGCGGCTACATGCTGCACTTCAACCCGGAGTACAGTTTCTCCCCGCAGGAGATGGCGCTGGAGTGATCTCCCTGCGGGAGCGCAGACAGAGTGGCGACCAAGCGAGCGGCTGAACCGCTCGCTCTGCGTTCGGGCGGATTGCAGCTTGGTTGATGGAGCATAGGATATTCGTTCTGCAATCTCAACGTAATTTGCTGGCGATGTCCTCACGATCATTGTTCCAGACCATGATCATGATGCTCTAGAAGACACATATCCTAGCTCGGATCGATACCGTCCGTTCATGGTCGCCTAGCGTTCAGTGGCATCTTCCGAGAGTAATGCCTGGAGATACTGAAATATTCGTATCCCCTCATGGATTAGTTCTTGGGCCTTACTGGATGTTTTCGACACGTCTTTTGCCCAGCGTCGAGAGTTTGATGGTAGAATCACACTAGGTTATTGACGGAGGAACATGATGCAAAACGCACCGGTACGTTCTGTCTTTGGCGAGATTACCGACTTTCTAGCCACCAACCCAACTCCGGCAGAGATCATCGCGTATCGTCTGCCCGATGATCTGCAAGCCCGGGCACACGAGTTACTGGAACTGAATGGCGAAGGCGAGTTGACGAACGCTGACCGCGAGGAAATGCTCGATTTTGTGCGCGTGGATGAAATGATGTCGCTGCTCAAGGCGAAGATGAAGCTGAAGGTGAAGAAGGCGTCTAAATGACCATCAGTCGGTCACAACGGCAGGCCGTTCGAGAGCGGGCCGGCGACTGTTGTGAATATTGTCGATTACCTGCGTCCGGCGGAACGGTCGCTTTTCATGTCGATCATATTGTTCCGCTGAAGCACGGCGGTTCGGACGACAGCGACAACCTGTGTTTGGCTTGTTATAGGTGTAATGCACACAAGAGCCACGATCTCACGGGTGTTGACCCCCTAACACAGGAGATCACGCAGCTCTTTCATCCACGTCACCAGCGGTGGCCTGATCATTTCATCATACAAGACGATATGCGCATCGAAGGCATTACACCCGAAGGACGCACGACGGTTCGTGTGTTGCAGATGAACGATGGCGACCGTGTAGAGAATCGTCAGATACTGGCGGAAATCGGTGAGTATCCCTGTTCCAAAGGCTAACGCCGAGTCTCGAAGTGTATGATAGAAGCCGGAGTTGCTGGAAAGGGTAAATCGCTCATGGCTCTCCATCAGCTGTGACACTTTGAGGCTCAGACCATGACCGTCGACAGGCAAATCGAGCGAAGACATAACTGCTGATCGACCTTATGACCCCGTAGTCTCAAAAAATCCATGCAATCCAAAATTGAAAGAAGAAATAACCTAATTCAACGGGTAAAACGGAGCGTTTGATTTACCGCTGGAAAGGGAAAAGAAATGTTCTGGTTTTGCGTGTGGCAGGTGGTCTCAACGCTGATTGAACTCATCCGATTGGGACGCAGGTCGGAAAGCGACAAGGACTTTGAAATCTTGTTGTTGCGTCGCCAATTGGCAATCTACGAACGCAGGCAAAAGCGGGCACCGCATTTGTCCAGGAGCGAGAAACTGGCGCTGGTGGTACTGGGTACCAAGCTGAAAGAGCAAACAGGCTGCACGATCAAAGCCATGGGCGATGTGATTCGGATCGTGAAACCAGCGACGCTGTTTGGGTGGCATCGCGCGTTAGTGTGGCGCAAATGGACCTATCGTGCCCCGAACGCGAACGCTTACGCGGAGAGATGGATTCGCTCCGTGCGTGAGGAGTGTCTGGATAAGTTGTTGATCATCAACCAGGCTCACTTGAGACGTGCCATGCGCGAATACATCACGTTCTTCAACACCGCACGTCCACATCAAGGACTCGAACAACAAATTCCCGTATCGAAGATCGGCCATGAACGCGCTGGATCTGTGCGTTCTCGCGCGGTGTTGGGCGGCATCATCTATGACTACTACCGTGACGCCGCGTAAGGGAAGAAATCGGCTATTTCACGAAATTTTTGAGACTACGGGCACAACCGGAACATCTACCACAAACTCCAAGTCAAAAGACGCACAGAAGCGGTTGCCCGTGCCCGCGAACTGGGTCTTATCTAACATCCTCTGTTCCAAGAACAACACCCCCTAACAACACTTCAGTGTCATCACAGCAACACCGCCTTGCATATATCCTTGTTTCATATTGATCAAGGCAAACAGGCATACGAAGCATGATGGCAAACAGGCAAAACCAAGCACAGCCGACACAGTACCACATCCAACTTCAGGGACATCTGGATAGCGAATGGGGCGATTGGTTCGGTGGCGTAACCATCACATTATTGGACGATGGCACAACGCTCCTGATATGCCAGAGCGTTGACCAGTCAGCGTTGCACGGTTTGCTACCGCGGATACGTGATATAGGTCTGCACTTGATCTCCGTCAATTCTGTTCATGATAGCCAGTTTCAAGTTGCTCAAATAGCGAACAATCATATCGAATCAAGAGGAGATGTACTCATGAAAGCAATTATCTGTACGAAATACGGTTCTGCGGATTATCTCGAACTGCAAGATGTTCCGAAACCCACAGCCGAAGGACAACGAAGTCCTGATTAAGATGCACGCGACCTCCGTCACCGCCAGCGATGTCCTCATGCGCGCGCTGAATGCAAACCTGATGTTCAAGATCATCATTCAGATGGCGATGGGCTTTGGAAAGCCTCGCCACCCAATTCTCGGCATGGTCGGGGCGGGGGTGGTGGAATCCGTCGGCAAGGACGTGACCGCGTTCAAGCCGGGTGATGAAGTATTCGCCTACGGTTCCAAGTCCATGTCGCAGATTCGATGGGGGTTCTATGGCGAGTATATGTGCCTGCCGGAGGACTGGAATATCGCACACAAGCCGGAAAACCTCACATTTGAGGAGGCAACCGCGATTCCCTACGGCACACTACTAGCGATGCACGTTATGGAAAAAACCGACATCCAGCCGGGGCAAAAGGTGTTGATTTACGGCGCGTCCGGCAGCATTGGCACGATGGCAATTCAGCTTGCCAAGCACGCCGGAGCCGAAGTGACCGCTGTATGTAGCAGCCGCAACTTCGACATGGTGACATCGCTCGGCGCGGACAAGGTTATTGACTACACCCGTGATGATGCCGCTGCTCAACTGGCGCGTTACGACTGGGTGCTGGATACCGTCGGGGGGAAGAAAACATCGCCGCTAAAGGACGCCAGCAAAACCGCCTTGACAGAGAATGGGCAATATCTCTCAGTCGATAAGGGGACACCCACCGTCAGCCGCGACAAGTTCTTACGGGTGAAAGAACTGGCAGAGCAGGGCATCCTGAAACCCATTATTGACCGCTGCTACTCGCTCAATGAGATGGTCGAAGCCCACAAGTATGTCGAGACCGGGCACAAGCGTGGCAATGTGATCGTGACCATCGGTAGATAGCCGCAATAGGGACATGACAATGTCTGAGCAATCAAAGTCCTATATAAACTGTGAGGGCAAGGGATGGCGGCGCGATGACCCGGTGTCATCGCGCCGCCACTTTTTGGCCGTTGTGCGTTATCTGTTGGTCCGCAGCAGTGCCACCCCGGCCCAGACATACCAGGCGATGATGCCCAACCCGAAGATTGCGCCAACGTCGGCAAGCGGCGGCACCAGGGTGGCGATTCCTGCTGCACCCACCAGTATCCCGGCGTAATTCAGTGCTTTCGGCAGCCCACCGCGCAAGGCAGCCCAACTGACTAACAGCACCCACAACCCGCCGACGATTTCGTTACCACCACCTATACCCTTGTAAACGCTGTCGATAGCAGCCCAAACGGTCCCTGCCTGGGTTGGGTCCGTGTCGTACAGATCGATCACGGCAGCCGCGCCCACATTGGCCACCATACCACTGGCGATCACCAGCCCGGACCAGATTAATCCGAATGCGGTGGCGATCTGTGCGAAAGCCGGGGCGATAGTCTTGAGGCGTGCGTGCAGTGCCAAGGTCAGCACGGTCTGGACGACGCCGAACAACACGTAGATCACGAGGTTCCACACATAGAAAATGGTCTGGTTGTCCTTCAAGAATTCGACGGTTTCGACGCTGGATAGATCATCAGCAATGAGCGGTTCGAACGTCGTCACGAACAGAGTGAAACCGAACAGGAAGGTGAGTGCAGCGATGATCCCCGCGAGTCCGCCCATTTTTTGTAAGCTGGGCGTCTGAGTGTCTGTGCTGGTTAGGTTGCTGTGTGATGCCTGTGCTATGGTAGTCATGATTGTTTTCCTTGTTTGTTAGTTATGCGTTCAACGGATGAGTACGACGCTGAGCGATCATGCTGAGCGCCGGTAGTACACGATTTGTGAGCCAAACTTGACGATTTCTGCCAGCAGGAAGGCTAGCAGTAGCAGGTTGCCCATCTCGAAAGGCGAGCGCCTGACAAACATCGCGCTGAATGTAATCAGAACACCGGCACTCAGCACAAGGTAGGCGTTGCGTGCGGACCGGGTATTTACTGCGTCGTCACGTTCGGTCCGGTCTTCGATCTTGCCAGCACCAATGAACAGCACGATTTGCAGAACGGCTTCGGCGACGATCACCAGGATAAGGGCGGTAATTGCCAAACTCAGTGCCCCGTCTGGCAGGTCTTCTTCACTCGCCAGCAATTCAAACACATTGGCGAAGTAGTAGGCGCCAATTATCAGGATGACGACTAGCGACCCTCCGGCGCTTTTGACACGAAATGGCGTGTTGATTTGTTGGCGATTGATGGCTCTCTCTGGCATGGGTATCCTCTGTTGGCATAGTTTGTGTGAAACGCTTTGATCCTAGTCATGATGCTGTCTTCTGGTGTCCCGCAGACCTACTCAAACTCCCTCTCTAACAGTGTCTCAATGATGGCTATCAGTTGACTCACCGGAGTTCCCTCAATGATCACTTGTGCCTCACCGGCAGCGCGGGCGCGCGCTTGTTCCGCCCGATTTTCTACCAGCACGATCATTGCTGATTTGTGGTATTTGGTGATCGCGCTAAAGAATTCGAAGTCGGCTAACACCAAAATGGGACGGTGTACCTCGACCATCTCAAGACTGGTCTGTACATCATTGGCCTGGTAGACCGTGCCAATACGCTCGATTGATTCCAGCAACGCCTGTAAGGCATCGCGTCGTTCGCTTGATTTGATGGCAATCAGTGCCTTCGCTGGCTCGTTCATCTGGACCTTCAATCTTGTTTTCTCGTGTTTTTACGATCTGATTCAAGGATAGCCGAAAGCAAGCACGGGCAAATCGGCGGAACGACGCGACGTCAGCACAACAAAAAACCACTCTGCGAGTGGCCTTTGCGCGTCAATTAGCCAATTGTCTACAACAAATGACTTGTGTGGCTAATCAGTTGCCAGGTCGCTAATGCCCTTACGCAGCGCATACAGCGCAGCCTGGGTGCGGTTGGCAAGATGGAGCTTGTCGAGGATGTGACTGACGTGGGCGCGGACTGTGCGCTCACTGAGGACGAGGTTTTCGGCAATCTGTTGGTTGGACAATCCCTGCGCGACCTGCTGCAAAACATCGACCTCACGTTCGGTTAGCGGGTCTTCCGTGAGTGGTTGTTCCGGTTCCTGGTTCAGTTCCAGAATAAGCTTGCGGGCGATGGTCGGATGCAGCGATGATTCGCCCCGGTGTACGTCGCGGATAGCCTGTAGCAACTGACCTGGCGAGGAGTCCTTGAGGATGTAGCCCAAAGCCCCCGCCTTGATCGCCGGAAATACCTTTTCATCTTCGGCAAAACTGGTTAGCACCAGAATACGCGCGTTGGGTTGCTCAGTTTTGATTTGCTTTATGGTTTCCAATCCACCCTGACGCGGCATCACCATATCCAGCAGGATGACATCGGGTTGCAGCGCACGGGCTTTCAGCGCCGCCTCGACACCGTCCTGTGCTTCATCCACCAGCACCATCCCTGGTTCCGTGTCGATCAGGGCGCGCAACCCCTGGCGTACGACGGCATGGTCATCGGCAATCAATATGCTTATGGTTTCATCAGTCAAAATGAAATATCCTTTCGATCAGTTCTCGTTGCGGTTGAGCATGATCTGAAGCTTCGTTCCCAATCCATCCTTGGACGTGATGGTCAAAGACGCCCCGACCCCTTCACAACGCTCTTGTATGCTGGTCAGTCCCAAACCGCCATTGGATACGATTGACTGCGGATCAAAACCACTGCCATCATCTTCAATTGACAATTGCACGCGATCCGCGTTAATCGTAATTTGGACGGTGACAGCACTTGCTTTGGCGTGCTTCAGGGTATTATTGAGGGCCTCCTGTGCTATGTGATATAACGCCTCTTCCGCGGCTGCCGGAAGTTCGACAACGTCATCTGCCAACAACTGTGCTTTAACGCCAGCACGTCCTTCCACCGCGTCGAGTCGCTGCTGCAATGCACCAACCAATCCCACTTCTTCCAAAGCCAAGGGCCGCAGCTCGTACACGAGCAAACGCATCTCTTTCAATGCTTGCTGCGCCGTTTCCCCAACCTGTGTCAGGTAGCCACTGGCGCGTTCCACGTCACCCCCGTGAACTAAGCGTTGACTGGCTTCGGCAAACAGCGTGAGACTGTAAAGCGATTGTGTCACCGAGTCGTGTAGATCGCGGGCGAGCCGATTGCGTTCTTCAAGGATTGCCATCTCAGCGGCTTGCTGGCGCAGGGCTTCATTCTCACGAATCTGGTTTTCCAGATCACGGTTGATCGCGGCAAGTTGATCGGCTTGTTGGCGCAGTTCGGTCATCACGGTCTGGATGCGTTCTGATTGCTCGACAACGACCTGCTCTTGTGCGTTCACTAATTGCCGGAGACTACCGACTTCCGAACGAAGTTGGCCCAACGTGTTGCTTTGTCGGACGTTCGAGGCCGCCACAGAGTTTGCGAAGACGGCTACCTCATCAAATGGCAGGATGGCAAGTTTGACGTTGAAAGCCAAGGTCTTTAAGTAATTTACGATGTCACGCGGAACGATAACGCGCGTGAAGATAACCACAGAAAACACCTGGCTGCTGGGCAGCATTCCGAAAAAACCAAACACGGAACGTATGCCGTAGGGGATCACAAAATCCATCTGATCCGGTACATATTCACTATTTCGTGCATCCAGTACATGAAACACGTTGTAGCGCGTTTGCTCCAGCTCGGCAATCAGTTCCGGATCAGGTGTAACGGAATAATCCATCACGACACCAAATGACTCGGCAAACTGGGCATACATTGGGTTGTCAGCAAGGATTTCCGGGGTCAGGGGGAGGTTTTTGTAGTAATCCGACTGGCGGCGATCATTCCAGGCCGGTTCTGTTCCCACTGTTGCCAGTAGCGTTTGGCAACGCAAGTGCGCGTTATCCGGCACCCCCCCCAGCAGTTTTTGCGCGTGGTGTCGGTTATCGTCATCGAGTTCACGGTAAGGCATGGTAATGAAAAAGCGGGTAAGCGCACAGACTTTTTGGCCAGTCGCATCGGTCAGATGATCGTTGAGGTAATGCACAATGCGGTTGGTGGTCTCTTCCATACTGCGCGCACCGTTACCCATGTCGCGCAGTGCCAGACCACACTGTGTCATATCCTTCAAGCTGAAATTGGTTACGTCAAACACGAAAACCTCAAATCGTTAGTTTGGCCTCACCCGCAGCAACTAGATCATAGTGTGTACTTCCAAAAACTCCGTGCAACCGGTATTTCAAGCAACTGGATTTTGCCTGAATTTGTTGGATATTTTCTGGTCTCCAATTCAGGGAAAATCCAGTTTGGTTCCATCCCGATTTCTTGAACGGCCCCTATATCAACGTATTTGCGCAGAGCCTCAGTCTTGCACGCGCAGCAACGGGAGTGCCGGATTCAGCAGGTTCACCAGACTCTGTTCGGGATCGGCAATGTCATTATTGTAGAGCATCACTGCGGCCGTATCAAACTCAGGCGCATAATTGAGCAGCGTTCGAAAACCGGCAATCCCTGTGAGCATCTTCTAGATATGTCAAGAACGAAAAGGAAGAAGACAGAGGAAATGCCCGATTCATTGAAGTGAAACGGGGTCAGTTAACACATCCGCCACGGATGTTCCCCGTAAAATCGATACCTTCATCATATCCTCTTCCCTAAAAGGATCATCTCATGTTGCTCAAGAAGGTACTGCGCCAGCTCGTAGCCATTGCTCAACCGATCGTGAAGCAGCTGGAAACACAGGTGAAAGCCTGGACCAAACCCACGACCGACAGTCTGGTTGGAGGCACGGCAGCCGATTTGGTGAAGAGCAAGGAGCAACTGATCATGGAGAATGCCTTGTTGCGCCAGCAGGTGATCGCACTGAAACGACAAGTGGCCCGTCCCCAACTAACAGCGAAAGATCGCAGTCTGCTGGTGGTATTGGCCAGTCGCGTGCGGGATTGGAAGAACGCCTTGCTGATCGTGAAGCCTGATACCGTGCTGCGTTGGCACAGGCAAGGCTTCAAGCTGTTTTGGCGCAGAAAATCGAAGGGGAAGGCCCGCAAGCCACGGATCTCCGAAGAGACGATCGCGCTGATCAAGCAGATGGCAGTTGACAATCGACGCTGGGGGGCAAAACGTATTCGAGGAGAGTTGCTGAAGCTGGGAATCCAGGTGAACAAGGGCACCGTTCGACGATACATGTGGCAAACCCGCCGCCAACTGCCACCACGGTATGACGGGCAGAATTGGGCGACCTTTCTAGCTAATCATGCGCCAGAGATTTGGGTGTGTGACTTCGTGCAAACCTACGATCTATTCTTTCCGACCATTTTTCTCTTCTTCATCGTCGAACACGGCTCGCGACGCGTGGTTCACGCTGGGGTGACGCGCCACCCAACCGATGAGTGGGTGGCCCAACAGGTGCGCAACGCCACCCCGTTCGGCGAAGGACCGCGTTTCCTGATCTGCGACAATGATGACAAGTTTGGGCCGCGTCTTGAACAGGCTGTCAAAGGGGCTGGCATCGATCTGATCCACACGCCACCTTATGGCCCCAAAGCAAACGCTATATGCGAGCGATTTATCGGCAGTGTGCGCCGTGAATGCCTGGATCACATCCTGATCTTGAGTGAAAAACATGTCCGACGGGTGATCCGCGAGTATTGTGAGTATTTCAATCGCGCGCGTCCGCATCAGGGCATCGCGCAACAGATCCCGATTGCACCCCCAACGCTGAATATCACGGGTCCGATCCGCTGTCGCAACGTGCTTGGTGGCATCATTCACGATTACTACCGTGACGCCGCGTAGGCGGAAATCAGCGTATCCACGAGGTTTTTTGGGAGTACGGGCTTCGAACCCGCAGCTTGCTTCGACATTTGGTTGGCCGCGTTTCACATCCTCGAGATGCTCTACGACAGCCCATTTCCGACCGAACCGCAGAACGATCTTGTGCCCGAAAAAGCAGAACGCAATGCCGAAATTCGGGCCCGCCATACGGAAGGTGAGTCGGTTGGTAAGTTAGCTGACGATTTTGGGATTTCCGAGCAGCGGATCTCGCAGATTCTACGAGGAGAGCGAAAATAACAAATTTGATGTGTATCTCTTCTGAGCCGAAATAGTCTTCGTCACCGCTACTATTTGGCTCTTCAAGAGCAATTTCACGATACGCTAATGCTACGGAAATTGTTAGGGCAGCAGGAAAAGTCAGATTGAGGGATGATAGAGTATAATATCTGAAGGTGGGGAAATTGTGTAATGGCAAAGTGGCGCAAATTACTTGAGAGACTGCTTTCTGGGTCAATGGATATTCGTTTTGACGAGTTTATCCTGCTCCTAGAACGCTTTGGATTTGTGCTCGACCGTACGCGTGGTAGCCATCATGTGTTTGTTCATCCTGATGTGGCGGAACTGCTGTCCATCCAACCGCGCAAAGATGGAAAAGCCAAACCGTACCAGATACGTCAATTTCTCAAATTGGTTGAGGAGTACAGCCTCAACCCGGAGGACGAGTGATGAAAGACTATCACATCAATATCTTCTATAGTCAGGAAGACGGGGAGTATGTCGCTGACATTCCTGATCTGAAATATTGCTCAGCTTCAGGGGTAACACCTGAAGAGGCGTTGCGTGAAGTACTGGAGGCAAAAGCGTTATGGCTCGAAGCTGCGCAGCGGCACGGAAAGCACATCCCCGAGCCGCGCTATCGACCCTTCATCTATCAAGTCGGTGCATGACACATAATTTCAGCCGAGATTGATTATTCAAAATGAGGCTTCTTGCCTCATTTTTGTTTGGGGCGCCACCCCCCAGACTGTAAGTTCGTACCGGTCTTAGGGGGTTTGGGGACAGCAATGTCCCCTGACTACCCGACCCCTCACAGGTCACGCATTTTGTGCAGGACCTGGTGTGGGACGAGTTGGAGTTCGCAGCCCGCAAGACCTTGCTGGACCGGGACCAGCAGGACTGCCCACCATCGTCAAATCAGGGTTAGGCGTCTTAACAGACCTCCGCGGTGCGCTTTTCGTGCCGCTAAGTGGGGGCCAAATGGGTGGTTTGACGACGGTGTTTTTCAACATGTTAGCTGGTTCTACGATATTGTATGGGGGGAACGTAGCATGTCGGTCTAATTCCCCCGTTGCAGATCCTGTTATGGCTCGATGGTCAAAAGGTAAATTGCATCGTTGTCACCAACAGCCAACAAACTGCGCGAACTGAAAGTCACACTTCTGATCCAATTGTGGTTGTTTACCATCCATAATTCTGTGCCGCTTTGGACTTCCCAGAGTTGAACGCCTCCATCATAGGCTTCAGTTCCGGAGGCCAACATAGTTCCAGATGGATCAAAAGCCAGAAAATACCCCCATGCATTCAGAGGACTCACCCTATGCATTTCGCGCAGATGTCCATTTGCCTCCACTGCCCACAGCTGGATCACGTCCTCTCCAACTGTACTGGCGTGGGTCCCAGATGCCAACCACTTGCCGCTTGGATCGAACACCAGGCGGGTATCACAGCCGCGTGCAACTGTCCCTTCGTAAAGTACGTCCCACGACGACACATCCCACAGTTGTAATGCACCCAAATCCGTACTGGCAGCGAGCATAATCCCATTTGGATCGAATGCCACGCTCAATACGTCAATGCTTGAGGATGTACAGAGTCCACCCTGAGGGGCATCCAATACGCTCAAGGAATTGCCTGTAGCCACACTCCACAATCTTATATCAACCCCTCCAGCTACGAGCATGGTCCCATCCGGACTAAAAGCAACACTGTTCACGCTCTGGTCAAACAATGTGGACAGCAGAGTACCGCTTTCCGTGTCCCATAACAGAACACCCTCATCGCTTCCAGAAGCCAGTATTGTACCGTCTGGGCTGAATGCCAGACTGCGCGCGGGAGCATTGATTTCGTCGAGTGTCTGGATCGTGTTGCCTGTTGCGACATCCCACAGACAAATACGCAAGTGTCCTCCGCCAGCCAACATCTCCCCGTCCGGGCTAAATGCTAAACTCTCTACGCCCCTGCATGCTTCGTCATCTATGGTCTTCACTTCTTCCAGGTCGGTGATATTTGAAGGGTCAATTGAAGGAGTGGCATGGGTAATCTCGGATACTTCTGTAGAAATCGGTGTGTCTGTCTGGTAATTGGAAAGGGTTGGCTGTGATGATTGAACAGTTGGCGTCAGTGTTTCTGCCAGCCTGACATCTGCGCTCGTTTGAGTGGGTTCTACGCCGCCATGATCGGAATTCCTCAGCGTGGGTATGGCGATCAAGGTGGCAATCAAAGCGAATAACCCTGTGATCGTTGCGGCGACCACTGTCGCCCAGGGATGTGTTAGTTGCCTCTTCGATTTTTTGTCGGGAACTGGCGGCTGGCGGGTAGGTAAAGAAGCAAGTGGCGACAATTGGTGCGGGGATACTGCATTCAACAACCGATTGACCGAAGCATAGAGCTTAGTCAGCGCAGTCGTGTCCGTGATCCCGACTGTCAGATCGACAAACTGTGTTTGCCGCAATAAGGGAATCAAATCAAGTGGCAAGGTTCCGGGATAGCGCGTTTTGGGACGCACGATGACAGGCAGGAATTGTTTTTGCAGACGTTGTGCTTCACGCAGTTCCGCCTGGCAGTAGAGTGATGCCAACGAGTTGTTGGAGATCAGGTAGATGAACAAGTCGCAGTCTGCGATTTCGTCCAGAATGACCTGCCACCAATCCGCGCCGCCGTGGATCTCATCATCAAACCAAACACTATCTTGCCCGTACATGCGTCGCAACAGCGGCACAACGCTGTCAATAAATTGCCGATCTGCACGGCCGTACGAAACAAAGATGCGCGCCATCCTGAACCTGTGGAGTTAAAAGAAAGCTGTCAACGTGCGTGTAGTATAGGGTGCTTTATGTCACTAGCAAAGCGAGGAAGGACACATTTGACGACGGGCACGCCAGGATGGGTGATCCCCGGATAAAGTGTGTTTTATTCGAAAAAGGCGCAAAAAGGTGGTCTAGCGCTGATAGACGCGGGAAAAAAAGCAGAAGGGCTGCAAAGCCCTTTTTTGCTGTCAAAACCTATCCCGCGCGGTAAAGTGGGGAACGAGATCAAGTATAACCAGGAGGGCAGGGCGATGCAAAAAGTGCTGTGGAGTGTGGAAAGTGTGCTGCTGCTGATCATGATCATATGGCTGTGGGAGAATTACCTGGATGTGCTGCAAACGAGGGGGCAAGCGAAGCGGAAGAAAGCCAAGCGGACTCGACAGCTGCGCGCGCGGACGCCGGATGATTGTCAGGACTGCCGGTTGGTCGAGGCAGAACGCGGGCCAGAACGGGTGAAGGCGCGCCAGCCGTGGGGCGAAGTCAAAAGCCGGCGGGGGCGACCGAAGACGTATGATAGTGAGGGGCAGGCGTGCATGAACCCGCGCTGCGTGTATTACCGGGACACGGAGGCGGACTATCATGCGCTGCGCCGGAATGGGTGTCGGAATAAGGGTGAGGAAACGCCGCAATGGGAATGTGGGGCGTGCGGGAGCAAACACACAGCACGGTTGGGAACGCCGATGTATCAGTTGAAAACAGCCAGCGAACGGGTCAAGCTGGCGACACACCTGGCGATGCTGGGGATGAACATCGCGGCCATCAGTGAAGTGCTGGGGCACAGTGAGGAGACGGTGACCCGCTGGTTGGAACGGAGTGGCATACACAGCGACAAGCTGCATGAGCGGGAGTTCAGGAACCTGGTGGTGGGGCACCTTCAACTGGATGAGTTGGTGAATAAGGTGCGGCGACTGGGACAACGGGTGTGGGTGTGGACCGCGCAGGATGCGCAGAGCAAAGCCTGGTTGGCCTGGCAGGTGGGAAAGCGTACGCAGGCGGATGCGCACCGGATCGTGCATCGGGTGAAGGCCGTGCTGGCGGCAGATTGTGTACCGGTGTTTACCAGTGACGGACTGCAGCAGTACTTCTACGCGCTCACGGCGCATTATGGGGAATGGGTGGAGCAAGTGGGCAGGCGTAAAGCCGTGTGGCAGATACTGCCGACGCTGTTCTACGGCCAGTTTCGTAAGCTGAAGGTCGGACGCAAACTCAAGCACGTCTACACCAAGATGGTGTGTGGTTCACGCGAGGAGCTGGAGTTGATCTTGCAGGGTCTGGGACTGAGCGGAAAAATCCAAACAGCGTTCATCGAAAGGCTGAATCTAACCTTACGCCATCTGGTGGCGGCGCTCTCACGGCGCGGTTGGGCGTTGGCACAGAACCGCCAGGGGTTGCGCTGGCGGATCGCCCTGGCCGCCGGCTACTACAACTTCTGCCGCCCGCATCACAGCTTGCGTGTTCCCATGGGGGAGGGGCACTTTCGTGGTCGGACGCCAGCCATGGCACTGGGGGTGACCGACCATTGTTGGAGCGTGCATGAATTCATCACGCATCCCGTGTATTAGGGCGAACAGGCCCAACCCTGCTCGGGAGTGTTTGATTCCCAGCGGGGCGAAAAATGTGTGCGAAATGGTCCTGAAGAGCATTGATAATGTTATAGTATCACCTTTTCAATTTATTTGAATATAATTAAGAAATCTTGATAGAAATATTCATCGAGTCTCTACGAATTTTCCCTCGCATTCAACAGCCACACCCGGAGTTTGAAAATTATGCTACGGGGGAAAAGGTCACTTCTTTCGGTAAACTATCAACGTGGAACTTTCGGCACCGTAAAAGAATCTAGCAAGCCTTTTGGGCTTAGGAGGTGGTTCGATGACTGACATTGATATTGAACACCTGATTGCTGAAGCAGAACGCAAATTTGAAGAACAGGATTATGCTGGGGCAATAGAGGATTTTCGTTTTTTGGCAATGCAAATGCCTGAAGATATCAGCTATGCTTTAAACAGCATTGAAGTTGCTGAGAAGCAGGAACGCCTGAAATTCTCTCGAGAATTATCCCAGCAGTATCCCGATTCTAAAGAAGTAATATTGCGACACGCGAGCTTATTGATTGAGGACAGGCAGTTGGACAAGGCGGTGGCTCGTTTGTCAGAACTGATCGGGTCCGCTGAGAACGATGTGATTCTTGAACAGCGAGCAAGGCGTGCAAGACTGCGAGCAACCTTTCGCTCACACGATTACCGTCTTTTGGTTCAGGATTTTCTCTGGCTATGGGAAGATAGTCATCTTCCAAAACCAAAACGAATACAAATATTTGCGCGACAGCATCTCCTTCAACAATTGGCCGAAGTGCAACGAATCGAATTCATCCCGATTCTAGAGGAACTTCTTGAAAGGAAGATGTTCTCCTCCGGTGTAACTGAGTTTATTGAGGCAAAAATCAACGAACTGAAGTTGCTTTCCACAGCGATAGCGCAAATGGAGGAAATGAAAAATGATACAGATTCTTATTCTTCATGAATGACCAAACACTCAACAGGAAAATCAGTCCTAAATTGGTGTCTAGGAAGTAGCTATTGATATAGACCGGTTCAATTCCACTGAATTGAAGATTTGCCCAATTATGCTTTGTGGAGAAGAGATGGATGTCCTGATTTTTGTCTTAAGTTGGTATTAATATCATTTGTCTCAGCCATAAAGACGACAACATGGTGCTACCCCGCAGACTGTAAGTTAAATCGGGTGGACTGAAAAGTTGACAAACGCGCGTGGAGCGATAAGCTGGCGCGCGTTTTTGTGTGTGGTGGCGGCTGAAGTATAGGGTGGGGCAGGATGCGGGGACTGGAAGCCTTTTTATAGGGTAATCTGAATTGTCCACACTTCCGCAAGGACACCCGTTTTCCTGTGGCTATTTTTAGGGGAGGGCTCGTTATTCCAGCCTATCTCCGTGTCCGGGTGGATCTGTCAGTTAAATGATGAATAGAACGGAGTAGAATTCACCGAATGAACAAACGCTGGAAGGACTCAAGGTTGGTGCCACAGGTCTCCGTATTCGACGGCAAGACCACCTTCTTCCACCACAATCACGGCCTTGAAATCGAGAGAGGGTGCAGCGTAGTCGTAGCGTTGGGAATCAACCCGCGTGTAACGCTGTGGCAGCGTCGAAAGAGTTAACCCAGGCGGTTGCACCCAAACACAATCAACCTCGCACGAATGGCCAATTTGAAGGTTGTGTTTGCGCAGCGGGAGCATGTTAGTCGACGGAGTGATGCTTAGGTCGACGTCAGTGTTCCGTTTCAGAAACCGTGGGACAGATCGAGGGTGTAGAATAAAGGAGACTTTCAACGCCAAACAGAGCGATAAAGGAGCAGGAAAATGGCGAAGGAAGGCTCAGCAGAAGCGACCATCAGAGACATCAAACGCAAGACGCGGCGGCAATACAGCGCCGAAGAAAAGATCCGGATCGTCGTCGAAGGGCTGCGGGGGGACGTGACGATTGCCGAGCTGTGCCGGCGGGAAGGGATCGCTGACAGCCTGTACTATAGTTGGAGCAAGGAATTCATGGAAGCCGGAAAGGCGCGCCTGTCAGGCAATACGAAACGGCAAGCCAGCAGCAACGAAGTGGACGACCTGCGTCAGGAAAACGAGCAACTCAAGCAGTTGGTGGCCGAACTGGCCTTGAAGAATCGCGTGTTGAAAAAAAGTGTGCTTGGCTCGGCGAACGGGTGGGACGACTAATGCGCTACACGCAAGCTGAGAAGCTGGAAATCATCCGGTTAGTGGAGACATCGGACCTGCCGGTGAAACGCACGCTGGAAGAACTGGGCGTGCCGCGCACGACCTTCTACCGGTGGTACGAGCGCTATCAGGCGGCGGGCTATGCGGGTCTGGCTGAACGGCAGCCTGGGCCGCACCAGTTCTGGAACAAGATCCCCACGGCGGTGCGCGAGCATGTGGTCGCGATTGCCCTGGACCGTCCCGACCAATCGCCGCGCCAGCTGGCCTGGCATATCACGGATACCGAGGGCTATTTCATCTCCGAAACGAGTGTGTACCGTATCCTGAAAAGCTACGACCTGATCACCAGCCCGGCGTTTGCCATCGTCACAGCCAGCGACAAGTTCAAGAATCCGACCAAACGCGTCAACGAGATGTGGCAGACGGATTTCACCCAGTTCAAGGTGGTGCTGTGGGGCTGGTACTACCTGTGTACCGTGTTGGACGATTTTTCACGCTACATTCTTGCCTGGCGACTCGCCAGCACCATGGCGGCCACCGATGTCCAGGACACGCTTCAGTTGGCGCTGGACTTCACCGGCGTCGAGCAGGTCCAGGTCAAACACCGCCCACGTCTCTTGTCGGACAATGGACCGGCCTTCATCGCTGAGGCACTGGCCGATTACCTGAAACCCTTCAAAATCAACCAGATCCATGGACGTGCTCATCACCCCCAAACGCAAGGCAAGATCGAACGCTATCACCGCTCGATGAAATCGGTCGTCAAACTCAACACCTTTTTCTTTCCCTGGGAATTGGAACAGGCTGTTGCTGATTTTGTGGCCTACTACAACCACGAACGCTATCACGAATCACTCGACAATATCACGCCCGCCGATGTGTATTTTGGCCGACAAGAGGAGGTGCTTACCCAACGCGAGATTATCAAACATCAGACCTTACTGGAGCGACGCAGGCTCAACTTGCGCACCGAGCTGTACACCGTCTAATATCGATAGAAGTCTCCTTTATTTTTAGTGAGGTTTTGTCCCAAAGATTTCGACGAC
>CAWGXG010000003.1:0-129767 GCA_963826505.1 uncultured Chloroflexia bacterium | reverse complement strand
GGTAGACCAAGCATCGCCTTTTCCGTCGCGCCAACGAAGCGATGATGAAGAGCGAGTGGTATGCCTACCGCGACCGTCGCAACCGCCGCCGCGACCTGCGCAGCTTGTGGATTGTGCGTATTAATGCAGCCGCACGCATGGGCGGGATGTCCTACAGCCGCTTTATACACGGGCTGAAAGTGGCCCATATCGAGCTGGATCGCAAGGTG
Organism: uncultured Chloroflexia bacterium; assembly: GCA_963826505.1. GTDB lineage: Bacteria > Chloroflexota > Anaerolineae > Aggregatilineales > Aggregatilineaceae > CAWGXG01. Next base: position 129,558 of record CAWGXG010000003.1, on the reverse strand, counting down.
CTGTCCGATATTGCCGTGCGCGACGCTGCGACGTTCCAAAATCTGGTAGCCCTGGCGAAACAGGCCTAAACAGGCCGCCCGTTTCGCCAGCCCGCTGAGCGACGAAAACCGGCGGCTCCCGCGAGCCGAGACGCCGGTTTTTTTGTGTTTGTGAGGCCCGTAAGCGTATGGCACGCTCCCCGATTCACGTGCAGGAATACCCGGAAGGCATCACGTTTTCCTACCGGCTGTCAACGCCGTTTGCTACCACGCTGCTGATCGCACTGTGGTGTGTGGTCGGCGGGCTGGCGGTGGGAGTCGGGGCGGCGGTCGCATGGGGAGTGCTCGATCTCGCCGCGCTGCGCGGGGCCAGTTTTGGCGCGGTGCTGCTGGCGGGTTGGGGCGTAGGCGTGCTGGTGTTGTATGTCTTCGTAGTCCTGCTGCCCGGCAGCGGACACGCGCTGCATGTGGCGTTCAATCCCCAGGTGCACGCCTTGGCCGTGCGCTTGCCGACGACATCGGAATGGACGCGCTACCGCTGGGACGATGTGCTCGTCTTCCGGCTGGTGCGTCACGACGGGCGGCTGACGTCACGCTGCGGGCTGGTGATGGATACCTCCGATGGGCCGGTCACCCTGCTCGGCACACGGATCAACTGTTACGAGCGCGGCGGGTTGTCCACCCTGGCGGGCTATCTCAACGTGCAGCTTAACGCCGTACTCGCCCCGGACGACGAGTCCCAGCGCCCGGTCCCGGCACGAATGCCGGAGCACGGCGGCGCGGTAAGCCCGCATCCGTCTGCGCGTCCCTACGCGCCCAATCTGAACGACTCGCAACCGCAGGTATTCCCCGATCTGCCCGACGATTTTCCCGACGATCTTGCCCGATGAGCATAATTAACAGCCCTCAGAACGAGCGCGTCAAGCTCGTGCGAATGCTTCAGCGCCAGTCCAAGACGCGCCGCCAAACGCGTCGCCTCGTGTTGGAAGGCGTGCGGCTGGTGGGCGATGCGTTTGAGGCAGGCGCGCGCCCGGATTTCGTGCTGTATACGGCGGATTCTGGCGATCCAGTGCAGGATTTGCTGGCGCGACTGTCTGATGCTGGGGTGAGCTGCCTGTCCGTGCCCGCAGCGTTGATGCGCGACATGGCCGACACGGAAGCGCCGCAAGGCGTGCTCGGCGTATTTCCCTGGCCGGACCTGCCCGTCCCCGCCGCGCCGGAGCTGGTGCTGGTGGCGGATGGCTGGCGCGATCCCGGCAACCTGGGCACGGCGCTGCGGACCGCGGCGGCGGCGGGTGTAAGTGTAGTGGTCCTGCCGCACGGCACGGTCGATCCCTTCAACCCCAAGACGCTGCGCGCTGGGATGGGGGCGCAATTCCGCGTGCCGATTCTCAGCCTGGGCTGGCCGGAATTGTTCCGGCGCTTCGCGGGGCTGCCAGTCTACGTGGCGGACGCAGGCGGCACGCTGCCATACGATGAAGTGGACTGGACGCAGCCCGCGCTGCTGGTGGTCGGCAGTGAGGCGCATGGCCCGCACGCCGCGATCCGCGCGGTGCCGCATACGACGATCGCGATCCCAATGGTGCCGGGCGCTGAGTCGCTTAACGCGGCGGTGGCGGCCAGCCTGCTGGTGATGGCGGCCCGGCGTCACGCTCTGCGCCCTCGTTGAAATCTTCATGAAAATTCCAGGCTCCGCCATGATTTGGGGGGCCACACGCGCCCAGTCCGGGTTATACTGGATACATCACTGGGTTCCGGGCCGCGCTTCAGCTTGGGCCGCCCCAAAGAACCATCTGCATCGCCGCTCACATTAGCACACATCACGTACAGACCAGGGCGCGATCGCGCTCACGATCAAGGCAGGGTATTATGGCGGAATCTCCCTCATCTCCCGAACTGGTCAACGCCTATCATCTGCTTAAGGCCGGGCAGCGACCCGAAGCAGGCCGCATCCTCAAATCCTATCTGGCGCAGAATCCGAAGGACGCCAAAGGCTGGTGGCTGATGGCGCACGCCATTTCTGAACCAGACCAGGTCCGGCGCTGTCTTGAGACGGTGCTCCAGCTCGATCCAACTCATACGAAAGCGCGCGCCAGGCTAAACGAGCTGTTGGCGCCGCCTGTTCCTGATGACGAGCCGGACGATTCGTTCTTTTTGGGCGCGATCTCGTCACGCCCGGCGACCATCCAACCCATCCATCTTGAGGCCGACTCCACCCCGCCCCCGCCCACGCCATCGGCTCCCGCGCCCCCGACCCTGTCGCGATCCAAGCTGCCGCCCGCCAAGCCGCGTGAGGAACCGGCTTTTTCTGCACCACCGTCCACATCGACGGACGGCACACCGAGCTTTGAGGACTTTTTGCGGGCCGATCCCTTCGCGGCACCGTCGCACGACGACCCGTTTGAGGGCATCCCCGATGGCAGCGGCGGCGGCCCCTCGGTGCGATCCTTCGTGCGCAGCGCGATTGGCGACAGCGGTGGTACGGCGGAGGTCAGCGGCGCGTCCGCGTTTACCCCGGAGGGGTCCGTGGATGACGAAAGGCACAGCGTCGAGCGCCTGATCGGCTTTGGGTTGGTGGCGATAGCGATCGTCGTAGTCGTGGCGCTGGTGTTGTTCCTGGCCGAGAACCAGGGCTGGATCGGGTCTAAGGGTGGCGGGGGCGTGCCCAGCATGACAACGCTCGACGGCGCGTCCTTCAGCGTTGACTATCCGCAGGGATGGGACATGCGCTGCGAACACGAGAGTATGGGGTATTCGGTGTGCGGCATCGCCAACCACGCATTTTATAACGAGGTCGATAGCTTCGTGGGGAAGCAGGTAGACATCGGGCAGATGCTGTCGCAGAGTTTTAGCATGATGTTTTCGGGCGATAGTCTGCCTGATACAGATGTGTCCATCATCGTGATGGATGTCCCGCCCACGTCAGCATCCTACGACAACGGGAGCTGGGCCAAAACGCAGTACGAGCTGTACCAGGACGGTTGGACATTCGACGACAGCGCCAAGGTCAACTATGTGCAGGATCAGCGCCAGATCGGTGATTATCCCGCGTATTACTACGAGTACACCAGCAAGGGGCGTTGGGTGACCGCCGCCTGGGATATCTACATCCCCCACGACGGGCTGACCCTGTGGCTGCGCGCCACGTTTTTTGCCGATAAAGGTAAGACGATCCCGCAGGATATGATCGAGGCTATGATCGACTCGATCGCGGTCAAGCCGGTCGAGGACTGGACCAGCTCGTAAGGCGTAAGCAGCAGTGATCACGCGGGCGATAGCACAGACAACACAGGGGCGCACTATGTTGAACAGTGCGCCCCTGTTGCTACTTACGCAGGTGATGCAGAGGTTTTCGATGCGGTTTCCGGAGCGGGATGGCACACCGGGCAGTGAGCCTCATCCGTGACCTGAAGATCGACCAGCAGCTCCCAGACATCGTCCAGACCCATCAGCAGCACGATGATCGCTTCACGCTCCTCAGCGCTGTGGGCGTAACCGGTCAGCAGCACTTCGCCGCCGGGCTGGACGGTGATGGTCAGGTGATCGTCGGGCAGGTGCGCTTCGTGCAGCGCGGCGACGATCTGCGCTTCAAGCGCGGCCAGCGGGTCCTCTGTATGATGTTCTGTTTCCTTACGGTGATTGCCGCTGCCATTGGGCGGCAGATACCAGGGATGGTTGTAGACGGGTGCGCCATCTGGCCCGGTGACCAACTGAACCGCCGCCGCGCTGCGCGGGTATGTGTGGTGCGGACCTTCGGTCTCCCAGACGTGCCAGCGTCGCAGCAGTTCGGCGTAGAAGGCTTGCTTGATCTCCATTTCCCAGTACGCGGGCGGGGTCGGCTGTCCGCGCCGCCAATTGGCGCGCAGCAGTCCGGCTTCGCGTCCGCCCCGGTGCGAGTGCTCGATGATGGCCGCTTCCAGCGAGACTGCCTCGCCGTTGAGCTGGTGCATCAGCAGTTCGTGGAGTAGATCGCGTTCTGTCGCGGCGGCGTGCAGCATGCGCTGCAAGCTGTCGGATTCCAGACAGTCCTCGCAGGTCGTCACGCCAGCTTCAAGCCGGGCAATCTTGTGATCGATTTCGTTCATCTGCTCGCGCAGAAAGTCGACAGCAGTGTTAGCTTCAGTGATTTGTTGTGGGGCGTTCATTTGCTTGCCTGATTTCGTATGGCTCATGATCCATGTGCGGCGGAATAGTCGCACACTGTAGATTTTAACTCGGTTTGCGCCTCAGGGGGGTATCACGGTTGTGAACAAAAGCTAAAAAGGCCTGTGCGCCGGATGTGCGCATGAGCGCGTGTGAGGCTATAATGCCCGTTACCGGGCTCGGGTACTGGTCTGGCGAGCGTATCGGGCCATCCCCCCGAATACTGGGGGCTGATAGGGCACAATCTTGCCCGACAATCTGAAAGAGAGCCTACGTTCAGGTCCTGAAAGAGCCTGCGGGGGGCGTAAGGACGGCAGACATGGACATCGACACCTTGTTTTCGATCCAGTTCGACGCGCAGCGCAGCGCGCGTGCGATCCTGGTAAGCCCATCGGCCGCGCCTCAACGGGTGCTCTCCGCGCTGGGACTGCCGCCTTACGCGGGCATCGTCGTCGTGCATGGCGGCGCGGGCAATATGGAAACCGAACTGCTCAGCGCCGTGCGCGATTTCCTCACCAGGGGGCTGGCGCCGCTGGCCGAGGAACGTCGCCTGTTGGTAGTCGACGGCGGCACGCAGGCTGGAGTTCCCCGCGTACTGGGCGAAGCTCGCCGTGCGATCGGCGGGACGTTTCCCCTGGTGGGCGTGACGCCTTACCGCTACGTGCTGTATCCCGGCGGCCCTGCCTGGAGCGAAGACCGCATCCCGCTCAACCCCGATCACACCCATTTCGCGCTGGTCGACTGTGACGACTTTGGTGCTGAGTTGCCGCTGCTGGTGGGCATGCTGCGCGGCTGCGGACTGCCCGGTCTGGCGCTGATCATCAACGGTGGGCAGATTGTGTTTCAGGAAGTGCTGGCCCATGCGCGCGAGGGCAACACACTCGTAACCGTGCGCGACTCGGGGCGCATCGCCGATCAACTGGCCGATCCCACCAGCGAAGAACACGCCGCCCTGCCCGAAGGCGTCCGGCTGCGCGTCGCGAATCTGCGCGCGCCAGAAGCCTTCACCGCCATTCTGAAGACGGCCCTCGCCGAAGACACGCGCTGACCGCCCCTGTGCGGCGGGCAACTATAAGCCTTGCAGCTGCCCGCGCAGTTTATCCACGCTTGCGACGCCATAATTCACGTTACGCGGTGTGCCGTTCCGATCCAGAATGAAGGTGGTCGGGATGCTCATCACGCCCCACCGATCCGCCGCGTCGGTCTGTTCCATCGCATTGACTTCGATCACCTGCACGCCGTCGCCGAGCTCGGATTGCAGGCGCAGCAGGGCCGGACGCTGCTGCGTGCGGCATGGGACACAGACCGGCGTCGTGAAGTACAGGATGGTGGGCGTGTTGGGCCGCCGTATCACCAACAGCGGATCGGCGGGCGCGATGAGCGCCGCGCGCCTGATCTGCCAGTACCTGAACTGGGCATACGCGAACACGCCCAGCACGGCGAGTGTCCCCAGAATCGCCAGTCGTGCGATCACCGTGTGACCTCCAGCGGCGCATGGGTGAACCCGCGCACGCCCAGGCGGTTCAGGACGTAGTAGAGCGTGCAGCCCGCGCACCAACCCGCGAACAGGTTGAGCGAGGCCAGCCCGATGACGATCGCGACCAGGGCCCAGCCGAGCAGCGCGACTCCGGCAGTCAGCGCCAGCGCGCCGAGCGTGACCATCGTGCCACCAAGGAGCTGCGCGAAGCGATGCGGCTCCGGGTTATCCTGGATGACCTGCGGCCGGACGAGCCCGGCGGGGACCAGCGCGTGGCGGTACACACGCGAGAACAGTCCCAGCGGCGGGAACAGGGCCGAAACCAGCATCACCACCCCTGTGAACGCGGCCAACGCTGGCCAGTCGAACACGAACGCCAGCGCAAGCAGCGCAATAGTCAGGGTTTGGTTCGTGCGAATGAGATTGTGATCGACACGACGTTGTGTTGTCATGGTATTCTCCATACCGAGCGAGAGATCCAACAAAACAAGCCAATAAGCACAAAAACGCGCGGCAGCGTTCCCGTTCCCGGAGGGGGGGACGCGACCACGCGCTTCAGCTTATTGGCTTGCGGTGGGCAAATTGCCCGGTGTCTGAAGTCGTGCGGCCTAGCGTCCCGGCTTCAGACACATACAGAGTTGAGTGTACATTACGAGTCCCTTGGATCGAATCGATCAAGACATTTGTGCAGTTTCAATGTGCGCTTATTGTACGCACATTGATAAATATTGTCAATAAATGTTTGATTTATTAAGCTGCACACGCCGGAAGTCTTCGTCGCTATTTTGTCCCGGATGACCTGTTTATCAGTCCATCTCTCCGGTATTTTCTTCGCTTATCGAATTTATGACATTACGGCCATCGAATATAAATTCAACTGGTTAGAATCTTTATTTATATATAGAAAGCAAATTTACTATAAAAAAGCTATATATACTATAAAACTACTTATATAATGAATGAAATGATACCGATTCGCGGCGTCAGTGAGTTGGATGGTTCTCAGGAACCAGGAGGTTCTTATGTCGCGTCAACATGTCTTGAAGCTCGTCAGCGTTTTTATGGTGGTGGCTGTTGTGGTGGCGATGTCTATGGCGACAATGTCTGTCGCGCCTGCGCACGCCGATTCAGTGCTGGGCAGTTATGCCGGGACGATTGCCAGCGGCCCGCAGTACGATTTGTATACCCTTGATCTCCGGGCAAACGCTCAGATTAGTGCTATCGTCTACTGTGATCCGGCGGCCCCGACGCTTGACTCGATTCTTACGGTCTTTTTCCCGGGAAGCGACACCAGCGATACGAGCTTCGCGGATGTCTATAATGACGATGGCGGTACGCAGGTCTGTGGTGGCTTCCGCAATTCGGTGGTCGTTTTCGTAACGCCCGTTGCGGGCGTCTACACGTTCCGCGTGGATGGTTTTGGCTCTGCAACGGGTGATTACACGCTGCAAATCAGCGATTCCACCGGCTGCGTGGCGCTGATGCCGCTGCCGACGACAGCCGTGGTCGGCTCGTTCCTGAGTGATGCCACCCTGTACGCCGTGCCGGGTGTCGCCATTTCCCCGACTCTGACGATCGAGGCGGGCAAAACGGCGTGGGTCACAGGCGTGGACACCAGCGGGCAGTACTACCAGGTGATGTGGGCCTGCTCGGTCTTGTGGGTCGATCGCGCCACGATGGGACCCAACTATGACGACGTGTGGCAGGGTCGCCCGCTGCCGACTAACGTGATCGATACGTCGGCGGCCAAATAGGCGCGCATCTCTCCAGTACCTACTCGCGCATTCCTGCTGCTGCCGCCCCCTGGTTCCGACTGAGGGGGCGGTTTCTGTGTGGAGGAGCGCCGCTACAGCGCCCGCGCGTAGAGTGTCTGGACGGGGTCGGCGCGCTCGAAGTCGATTTCGAGCATGGGCAGCACGTAATCCCAGGCGAAGGTCACAACCTCTTCGTAATCCTCGCGGGCGGCCCAATCGAGCAGCGTCATCACCAACAGGTTGTTGACTGGGCGCTTGCTCCATACCCAGGCATGCACGCGCTTGGGATTGTCGCGGTCTTCCTGCATCAGCGCGTAGGCTTCCTGTCCGGTCACGGTGATGTGCAGCCGCGCGGATTCCGGCTCGACGATCTCCGGCACGCTGTTCCAAAACCCGGGCAGCATGCGGTCCCACTCTTCGCGCGCGTTTTGGTAGCGGCCCAACGGCATGTGCCAGCCTTCGATCATGTGCGGATCGAAGGTCTTGAGATCGCTGGCTTTGTAGAAGACGCGCCCGCTGCCCGTCTTGATGATGATGCGTTGGCCGCTGTGGGCGCGCGCAAAGCGGTGATGCTCGTAAAAGGCGGCATCAGCCTCGGCATGGGCGATGGTCACACGCTTGCAGCGGATAGCTTCCGCGATCTGTTGCACATACGTGATCAACGCGCTGCCGAGCCCCACGTTGTCAAAGTTCGGGTGGACGGCCAGCTTCGAGACGTTGACGTGATGTCCGAAGGGTTCTGGCTCGCGCCCGATGAAGATCTCGGCTTCGGCCCCGACCTGCCCCTCACTCTCCGCGACCAGCGGGATACCCTCAGTGCCGCGCAGTAGATTCGCCAGATGGACCGAGCACATTTCAACGCTGGCCCAGGGACCGCCATTGAGCCACCGCTCGAACAGAGTCAGGTCGTCGTATGGGGTCGGGATAGCCTCGCCGTCGATGTTGCGCCGGGTCCAGGTCGGAATCGTTGCATTGTTCAAAGCTGTAATTTGGATAGCATCGGCCAGAGTGGCCTGCCGCACTGTAATTTGAGACATAAGCCAGGACTCCCTGAAGACCATTGCAGGTCTTCGACACAAACAACCGGTCAGACGTGCCGGGTGGCGCTGCGCCTCCCGGTCAGATCACGTCAGCCAGTCCAATTTTAGGATCGCGCTGCGGAAAGAGAATGCGCAGCAGATCGGTGTACCGTTCGTGATAGCCCATCGTCAGATGATCGATGCCATACCAGCCGGTAAACAGCCGGACGATCGTCGTCGAAGGCGCCTCGATTTGCACGACTTCCGCGTCTCCGATGCCCAGGAAAACGTCCGCTTCTTCATGCTCAGTGGTGATGACGAGCTGGTAGGCGCGCTGAGCGAAACGGCTGTTCATGCGCCGGTCTTCGAGGGTGGGCACCATCAGGTTGAGCGCCAGCGGGAGATTTTGCAGGCGCACCAGTGCCGACCCGGTGAAGTGGCGCAGCGTAGCGCCGCGCAGCAGGGCATGGCGCATGAACAGGCTGTTGGGATGGACGAACAGCCCGATACGCTCGACACTGAACGTTTGAGCCAGGTGCGCGACGGCGGCCAGCAGCGCGTCGATCCCGTCCGGATCGGTGCCACCGGCCTCGATCACGCTGAAGCGGGCCGCCTGAGCGCCGCGAAACAGGTTGACTTGATCTTGCGTCACCAGCCGGACATAGCCGACCAACCGGTCGTTGGCCTCGGCGACCAGGAAATCATCGGGCTCACTGCGCCCGACCCGCGCCAGGGTATCGAGCTGCGTCAGCCAGGCGTTTTCGTCGCGGACGATAATATAGTGACCGCGTGTGCTCTCCTCATAATAATGAGCCTGCACCGCCGGGAGATCGGACAGGTAAAAGCGACGCACGGTGACCCCATGCCGCCGCACGCCAAGCTGTTCAGCCGTGCGCCGTTCGTAAGTCTGCTGAGAGTCCCAGTCCGCGGCTTGCAGCGCGAGATCGACATAGATGTCCGATTCGTAATTGGTGAGGTAGAGACCGACTGCGTACTCATATTGCCACGCTTCGAATAGCAGCGGATCGCCAAACGACAGGCCCAACACGTCATCGCGCTCGGCCATGCGCGCGTGGAGCACATCCAGCAGCAGCCCTTCGTAGCCGCGCCCCAGGTAATGGGGACTGATCGCGAACAGGCCGATCTCAGCGGTGGGCAGCAGACTGCTGCCAATCTGCAAGTGGTGCGTAATCAGCATGCCATGGGCGGCCAGCTCGCCCTCCTGGTCACCCTCAATCACAAAGCAATCTGACGGATCAAACGTCGGACCCTGGCCGTACGAGGTCGCCAACAAAATGGAATCCTCTTCGCCCTGGGTTTGCCGGATGAGTTCGAGGATGGCCTCCCGATCGTGGGGCCAGTAGATATTACGGATAGACATGGGTACTCCCGTTAGGTGGGCGCCGCAGCTTAAGAGAATTATAGCCTTCAGGCCGACTTGCGCGCTAACCAGAAGAGACTCGCGTGCGCGCGCCGCGCTTTTCAGCCAGCAAACGGCCATAACACCCTGTGCAATTTCGGGTTATTCCCCCTGTTTTTACTCGCTCCACATCTTGACTTTCGGGTAATTGCGTGGTAAACTTATAACGTAATTGCGCAATCATGCAATTATGCAATTCATTAAGGAGGACGCCATGCCGCTCCAGACGACTCTGGCTCAATCCACACAGCAGCTCGCTTCGTGCGCTGCGTTCACCTGCCCGATTCAGGTCCTTGTCATCGACCGGCCCAACGGCCCAGCCAGCATCTTGATCGACACAATCAGCCGCCTGCTGGACAGGGATATCTCGGTCACTACTCTGGACGATCACGGCGACGCCTTGCGCGCGCTGGCCTATTACGATTTCGATCTGGCCGTGGTTGGTATCCAACCCGACCACCCGCTGCAATTAGCCGTGCTGCCGCACCTGCACCACCAGCGGCCCGACCGCCCGATCGTGGTCGTGGGACATAAGGTGCCGTCAATCTATCGCCAACAGGCGCGCGTTTACGGCGCACGGGAAATCATCACCTTGCCGCGGACTGCCGCCGAACTCAAGGCCCTGCTGGCTTATCTGGCCGAAATCGACCTGCTGCCGGGATAACTCCCGGCCATTTATGGGCGCGGAGCGCAGCAGGGGCGTTCCGCACGCTCCGACCGGGAATTGACACCCGGTCGCATCACCATTAACATCTCTACACACATACGCAGGCTATCCTATGGGCCGATTCGCCCGGGATCGCGCCTCTTTTCGTCCGGTTGATTGTGGCTCGGCCTCCCTGTGGCTGGCCCAGCCCAACGAGCTTTGAAGGTGACTCCGATGCCTCTCCAGGTCATTGAATCGACAGACCCCCTCACCGAACTGATTCATTTCGAAACTTCCGCGGTCTACGAGACGATGATCAGCTTGCGTGTTTTGCTCAAGCCGGGGCGGCATGCTGCCTGGGCCGCGGAGACCCGCGCCCATCTGCCTGTTGGATTCTGGGACGAGTTGAACGCGGTCTACGGTCCCTATTATGACGGCGCGCTGTTTTTTGAGTTGGCGGTGGATTACGATCAGCACGATGATGTGCCGGGCTTCCTGCGCTACGTGCGCCGTATGGACCCCGCCACTTTCCTTTTTTACATCGTAGGGCGCATCGTCTCGCAAGAAACGCTCGCCGCCACCGGGCTGGACCCGGCGCGTGTGCGGGCGGTGCTGGACGCATCGCCGTTTGCCGGACACTGTATGTGTGCCGATGTGCCTCTGGACGATGTCCTGCGCGATGTGCCCGCCTTCCAGGCGCGGCTGACGGCGTTGTGGGCGTGGTATTGGGAGGATGTGTTCGCGCCGCAGGTCGACGACCTGCCGTCCGCGTGGAACGCCGCGCTGGCCGACAAAACCGCGCTGCTCGACCGGCAAGGCGGGATGGCGCTCTACGAACACGTCACCGGGCATACCGATCTGATGCCGCCACTGCCCGAAGATTACCCGGTAACATCCATCGTCTTCATCCCAATTTACTTCGCGGCTACGCCGGTCTACATCTTTTATGGCTATGGCAACATCACCGTGCTGTTCGACAGCGAGCGCACCGAAGCGCGGCGCGTCGAGATCGAGCAGCACAAAGACGACGGTCTGGCGATCCTCAAGGGTCTGGGCGACGGGTCGCGCCTGGACATTTTGCGCCAGATCGCGCACCACGACACCAGTATGAACGGCAAGAAAATCGCGGCCAAGCTCAATCTCTCAGCTTCCGCCGTGTCCCGCCACCTCGCCCAACTGCGTGACGCCGGGCTAATCGTCGAAGATGTGAAGGAAAACCGCACGATTAGCTACCGTTTGCAGCGTGACGTGATCCTCTCTTTGCCTGATCTCCTGCTGGATTACATCGAGCATTAGGCCGGCAGGCAACAGCACACAGCTAACCGCAACAAGCTAAAAGCAGTCGGGTGACAGCCTGTAACTGACCCCTGAATACTGCCTGTTGAAAACGGATCGCTGTCCGCTAATACTTTGGCACTGGTGAAGGCGTGCGCGTCAGGCGCGGCGGCAAGAATGGCGTCTGGGTCGGCGTAAAGGTCGGCGTGGGCGACCAGGTGGGCGTCGGCGTTCGCGTATACGTGGGAGTTGGCGTGCGCGACGCTGTGACGGTCGCGGTCGCGCGTGGGAGTCGCCGTGGGCGTGGGCGTGTTGGTCGCGGTGGGCGTATTCGTCCGTGTTGGCGACGGTGTGACGGTCGGCGTACGGGACGGCGTCACGGTCGGCGTGCGAGTCGCGGTCGCGCTGGGTGTCGCCGTGGGCGTCGGTGTGTTGGTCGGCGTATAGGTGGCGGTCATCGTGGGCGTGAGCGAGGGCGTGATCGTTGGCGTCAAGGTCAATGTGGGCGTAGCCGTCGCCGTGAGGGTGGGCGTCGGTGTGAGCGTCAGCGTCGGAGTCATGGTCGGCACGACAGCGGTCAGACTGGGGAACGCGGTCGGCGTGGCCGAAGCCGTCGGCACGGGCGTCACGGTCGGCGTCAGACTGGGTGGCACCGTGGGGGTTGGGCTGGGCGTCTGGCTGGGCGGCACCGGGGACGCCGCGATCGTCGCCGTCGCCGTCTCGGTGGGCGTTTCCACCGCGCCCAGGGCCGCGTCCGGGGTGTGGGTATACGTTTCCAATACGCTGAAATCGCCCGGATCGAGCGGCAGCGTAGGCGTGGGCACGCCCGGCGTCGGCGTGAGTGTGGGCGTAAAGAACAACGTCGCCTCGGTCGGCGACGCTGGTGGCGGTGTGAGGCTGGCCGGTTGCTCTGAAGGCGTCACCAGCATACTGGTTACCGTATCGCCGCTGGGCAGTCCTTCGACGGAAGGCGTCGGCGTCGCGGCTCCTTCGAGTACAAATGTGTATTCGAACAACTCGCCCCGCCCGCCCAGCGATCCGACCGGCTGGTTATTCACGGTCAGACGCAGACCGGCAGCGTTATTGGTACGCACTCCGACGCTGCGCTGCCCGGCGTAGTTCAGAATATCCCCAATATGAACCGTGCCCTCGAACTGCACGACATCATCCGTCGTGACCTGCACCCAGGTTTGCTGCAAAACTTCGACCACGATCGTCACGCTGGTGCCTGTGATCACGGGCGCGACAAACGCTTGCTCTGGCCCAGCAGATTGGGTCGTGGCTTCGGGCAGCGGCGTCCTGATTTCTGGCGCGCCATCTGGCGCGCCGTCGGGCAGTGTGTCTGAAGGCGTGAGCGCGTTATCTGGCGCGCCTTGCTGCGTGGCAGTGGGCAGCTGCGTAGGCAGTCCGTTGGTGCCGCTCGTAGTCTGGGATTCGGCCGCCTGGTCAAGCATGCGTGTGACCGCGAAGATCAGCGCGACGACAATCGCGCCGGACACGAGGATGATCAGAATATTCCCCACAAAGCCGCGCCGTGCACGCGAGCGACGTGGGCGCGGCGTGGGACGTTGGGGCGCGGCGGCATTACGCGCCATGCTGTTCACCGACGAGGCCGGATCGACCGGCGCGACCTCGCGTTGGCGGCCCTTGCGACGGCGTCCCCCGCGCGTGGAGTCTAATTCGGACAGCACGAGGTCCAGGTCCACATTGAGGAAGCGCGCGTAATTGCGCAAGAAGCCCTGCGCCTGCACAGCCGTCATGCTGGCGTAATCGCCCCGTTCCAGCGCTTCCAGGTATTTCGCCCGGATGCGTGTCGCGCGCTCGGCGTCTTCCAGCGACAGCTCGTGGGCTTCACGTGCTTCGCGCAGACGCATTCCGAGAGCTTGGGGATCGCTCACGCTTGAGACTCCTGGGGGCCACTCATCACACCACTTGACACGCGCCGACTATAACAAAAAGCGGGGGGTTTGACGATACCCCCGCCTTTTAGATTCCATCAATGCCCGGTTCGAAACGCGTCCCGCTGGTCAGACCTGCGCCAGGAGATCGAACATATCCCCCGTGAACTCTGCCAGATAGGACATCCACGCCGCTACCTCGTCCCGAGTCACTTCGGACGGCACCACGTCGGGACCGCTCCGCAATTGGAAATACGGCGGGCGATCATAGGCCGTGACGACGCGCGCGGCACGACAAGCTGGGCACGTGGCCGTCAGTTCCCACTGCGCATCCCGGTGAATAGCAACTTTCACATCTTCCGCGCTATACTCGCCGCCACAGCCATCACACGCCATGGCACGCAGCACGTAAGCGATCAAGTCGTCACCGGGCCCGGTGATCTTTGATTCTTCTGTAGGCATCCGGTCCGATCGTGGTCTACACCGCGATCTATGAAGCGGCCTCTTCTTCAGCGGCTTCCGCTTCGGCAGGTGCTTCTACTTCTACTTCTTCGTCTTCTTCGTCTTCGACCTCGACGTAGGTGTACTGCGTCTGCTGTTGTAGGCTAGCCACCGGTTGGCCGTCCAGATACGGCGCGACTTCTTCATCACGCAGCACCACGACGCGCAGCACAGGCGAGATGTCATGACCGAGACGGACCGGCACTTCGTGGACGCCCAATTCACGCAGCGGGCGCTCGCTAATGCGGCGGCGGTCGATATCCACGCCGGTTTTTTCCAGCAGCGTCTGGGCAATGTCGCGGGTCGTAATGGAGCCGTAGAGCTTGTTGTTCTTACCGGCTTTCACGCCGTAGACCAGCTCGACACCATCAATCTTGACCGCCGCTTCGCTTTCCAGCTCGCGCAGCCGGGCGCGGTTCTTCTTCGACTGCTCGATCAATTGCTGGTTTTCGCGCAGCGCGCCGGGGGTCGCCTTGATCGCCTTACCGCGCGGGATCAGGAAATTGCGTGCAAACCCGTCCGCGACGTTCACGACATCACCGGCCACGCCGTGTTTGTAGACGTAATCCTTGAGAATAACCTTCATCGTCCGCTTCCTCAACGTAGGATAATGCAGGGCGTTATCATACCGCAAAGCTATCACCCGCGCTAGGGTCGATTGTCGGTCGCGCGTGAGCAAAATCGGACTGCGTTTCGCAAGAAGTTTTAGGTCGTCAGCCTCTGTTAGAATCTTTTGGAGTTTAAAGAGAACTATGCGCTTCCTCACGTCTTTCACGGCGCTAGCGTCTACCCGCCGCCGGACAGCATCCCGCCCGATCGCCCATGGCGCACGGCGATCATCTCCGCCAGAATGCTCAGCGCGATGTCTTCGGGTGTCTTGCCGCCGATGTCCAGTCCGATCGGCGTGTGGACGAGCGGCAGCCGATCTAGATCGACCCCGGCGGCGTCCGCACGTTCTGCGCGTTCCGTCGCGCGCTGCGGTTTGCCGATCGCGCCCAGATAGGCGATCTCCCGGCCCGCTAACGCCCGCAGCAGCGCATCCTCAAAGCGCGGCTCGTGGTTGAGCGATACGACGAAAGTCCGGTCGTCCACGCCCAGGCGTGCGATCACGTCCTCCGGCCACGCGGCGATCACCTCGTCCGCGTCGGGATGGCGGTCACGCGTGGCGAAAGCCGGACGCCCATCCGTCACGACCGTGCGGAAACCCATCACCCGCGCCAGTCGCACCAGCGGCACGGCGACCGGGTCCGCCCCAAAAATCAGCAGCAGTGGCGCGGTCTGGACTGGCTCGAACAGCGCGACGCGTCCGTCCGGATAGGTCACGGCGGAGGCGTCCTCGTTCTTGAGCGCGGCCAGCGCGTCGGAGTGCAAGGCGGCGGGAAGATCGGACGGCGGCTCTGCCCCGCGCCGAACGCGCGCGTGCAGCGGAGCCGGATTGTGCGGTTGGCCCGGCGTACACACCGTCACGTTGACGCCTCGTTCTGGCGCGGTCAGCAGGTCGAGCAGCGGGCGATCGGCCAGCTCGACCAGCACGTCGATCTGCCCCTCGCAGTTCAGCCCGATTTCCAGCAGCGGATCGTCCACCTGTTTGTAATGCAGCATGAGCGGCTCGCCCCCGGACAACACGTCGCGTGCCGCCTCGTAGACGTCCGTCTCCACGCATCCGCCGCTGACCGCTCCCACGAAGCGATCGCCGCGCGTCATCGCCATGCGCGTGCCCAGCGGCTGGCTGGACGATCCGAAAATCCGCACGATCGTCGCCAGCGCGACCGGTTCCCCGGCGGCCAGCCAGCGGGCTGCCTGTCCCAGCAGTTCGTCATTCATATAAACTCACTAGCATGGTTGAACCATCGCCATCATAGAGAAATTCGCCCCGCTGCCGGTGTTCGCTGCGCGGCAAGCGGTGAAGATACCCCACATCGCGATCCAGGTCTATTCCCCGACAGCGGGGATGTTGAACTGGACGCGTTCATCCGGCGTCAGACTGCGCACTTCGCAGCACTGCTCCGCATACGAGACCAGCGCGCCCGCCGTCTCCCAGACATCCCACACGCGCGCCGTACTGTCCTCGCTGGTAGTGACGGCGTGCGCCCCATCCGGCGACCACGCGACGTTCAATAGCGCGGCATCATGCCCCTGGATGACCAGCAACTCGGCTCCGGTTGTGGCGTCCCACACGCGCGCCGTGCGATCGCGGCTGGCGGTGAGAATGCGCGTTCCATCCGGCGACCAGACCGCGCTGGTGACGATGTCGGTATGCCCGGCCAGCGTCAGGACCAATTCCCCGGTCGCGGCGTCCCACAGTTTCGCTGTGCCGTCTTCACTGGCCGACAGAATAGTCGCCCGATCCGGCGACCACGCCAGATTGGTCACCGCAGCGGCATGCCCCTCCAACACGCGGAGGGACTTGCCCGTGGCGGCATCCCACACGCGGATCGTTCCATCCCGGCTGGTGGTGAAGACGCGCGCGCCATCTGGCGACCAGGCCGCGTAATCGACCGTCCCGGTATGCCCGGTCAGCGTGGCCAGTTCCTCTCCTGTGACGGCATCCACGATGCGCCCGGTGCGGCGCACGGTCGTGACGATCCGGCTGCTGTCCGGCGACCACGCGGCAAATGAGACTTCGCCTCCCGACCCAGCAATCGACAGCAGTTCGGCCCCGGTGGCGGCATCCCATATGTTAGCCGTGCCGTCGCGCGACCACGTCAGCAGGCGCAACTCGTCCGCGTTCCAGGCCGCCCCGTTGACCGCGCCAGAATGCGTCACGCTCAACAGTTGGTCCCCGGTAACCGCGTCCCACACTTTGGCCGTGCCATCCCATGACCACGTCAGCAGGCGCGACTCGTCCGTGTTCCACATCGCGCCGCCTACGCGATCGGTGTGATAAAGAGAAAGCAACTGCGCGCCGGTCGCCCCGTCATAGACGCGCGCGGTGCCATCGCGCGACCACGTCAGCAGTCGCGATCCGTCCGCGTTCCAGCGCGCACCGGTCACAAAACCGCCCTGGGTCAGCGTGTACAGCGCCATGTTTGGCCGCGCATCCCATTCCCAGGCCGTCAGATCCTTGCTGGCCGTGGCGAGCCGCGCCCCATCCGGGGACCATGTCACGCCGGTTACGTCGTCGCTGTGGCCGCGCACGGAGAACAGCTCGTCCCCTGTCTTCGAGTCCCAGATGCGCGCCGTGCGATCTTCGCCGCCGGTCGCCAGGCGCTTGCCATCCGGCGACCACGCGATGGCCAGCACGCCGCCGATGTGGTCTGTCAGGGCCAGGACGGCTGCGCCCGACGCCGCATCCCAGACGCGCGCCGTTTCGTCGGTACTGGCGGTGGCGACACGCTGACCGTCGGGCGACCACGCGATCGCGTTGACGCTGGCCGTGTGCCCGTTCAGAGTCATCAGAAGATCGCCGGTAGCGGCATCCCACACTTTGGCGGTGCCGTCGTTGCTGGCGGTGGCGATGCGCGAGCCATCCGGCGACCAACTCGCCGCCGTGACCCAGTCGGAGTGACCGGTCAGGGCAAACAGCGCTTCACCGGACGACGCGTCCCACACGCGCGCCGTGCCGTCCGCGCTGGCGGTGACGACACGCGCCCCGTCGGGCGACCAAGCCGCGCCCGTGACCCAGTCCGTATGGCCGACCAGTGTGACCAGCGGCTCCGCGGTCTCCGCGTCCCAGATGCGCGCCGTTTCATCCCACCCAGCGGTGAGAATGCGCGTCCCATTCGGTGACCAGACCGCGTCTGCCACGCTGCCGGAATGCCCGATCAAAGTGGTGATCAGGCTGCCTGAGGCCGCGTCCCAGATGCGCGCGGTGGCATCCGCGCTGGCGGTCAGCACACGCGTGCCGTCCGGCGACCACGCCACGCTGTTCACGATCCCGGTGTGCCCGTTGAAGATGCGACGCGCCCGGCTGGACTGGACCGCCGCGCCTAACGCGCGCTCCGCCTGCCACGTGTAGAGTCCGGGGTTGCCGGACAGCGCGTGCAGCGCCAGCAAGACGCCTCGTTCCGGGTACGATCCGAATAATTCCACCTGGGCCTGCGCCGCCCACCCGATTTCCTGGGCGCGGTTGCGCTCGGTTTCAGCATCCTCGCGAGCGGCCTGCGCCTCGCGCGCGT
Organism: uncultured Chloroflexia bacterium; assembly: GCA_963826505.1. Classification (GTDB taxonomy): domain Bacteria; phylum Chloroflexota; class Anaerolineae; order Aggregatilineales; family Aggregatilineaceae; genus CAWGXG01. The sequence continues at coordinate 111,328 of CAWGXG010000003.1, read as the reverse complement.
TGGCATCCGCCTGACGGCGCGCATCTTCGGCGCGGAAATACTGCACCACGGCGATGACCAGCAGCGCGATGATCAGCGTCACCACGCCGCTGATCGCCCAGGCCCGCTGCTGGCGGCGGTTCTGCGCGTGGCGGCTTTTGCGGATGTACTCAATATGCAGATCGGTCGGCTTGGTGCGTTCTTTTTTCAGTCCAATGGCCAACCACTGCTCGGCCAGCTTGAGATCGTTGCCGGAGAGCAGCAGCGAGCGGTCGCGGTCGCGGTTTTCCCAGGTGCGCGCGCGGACCAGCAGGCGCGTATGCTCGCGTAAATAGGTGAGGTCAGTGTCCAGTGCGATCACCAGCGCGTCGAACTGGGAGTCGAAATCCGTATCCCCACTGATGAAGACCCAGTTATGCGCGTTAATGGCGGGATGCAGACGTTGTTCGTCGGCCTCCTCTACGATCTCGCGGTGCAAAATGGGGACCATGCGCTTGTTGTGTTGGGCCGCGTAATCAATCTCGCGAAAACACGTCGCCGATCGCGCCGAATCGGGCGTGATGATGAACAGGAAAACGTCTGCGCCTTCGATACCCCCGCAGATTTCCTTCCACCAGTCCGCCGACAGGGGGATGTCTTCCCAGTCTACCCAGGCTTCACGCCCACGCGCAGCCAGCGCGTCGCGCACGCGCTGCACGAACGCCTTGTCTTCGCGTGCATAGGAAATGAATACATCGCCCGGCATGGTAGCCTCCCGACTGCCCGCGTGCCCCCAAATACATGAACACTGTTGATCCTGATTCTGGACAACGTGCGGGATTACTGCCAACTTGAGGTATGTACAGTCTAGGGCAAACCCACTCGACAACGCAAGCATCAGCCGGGGAATAATCGGGAAAGCAGGTCCGCGCTTCTATCCCTTGACGGATTGTCATTCTTCATGTAACCTATGTTAACAGTAATATAGGTTAGCAAAGGAGAACACGTTCCCTATGTCGATCGCAAACGCCATTCTCGGCTTTTTAAGCTGGCAGCCGCTGAGCGGCTACGACCTGAAGAAACGTTTTGCGGATCTGCCTGAGCTGTACTGGTCGGGTAACAGCAACCAGATTTACACGGCGCTGGTCGATCTCCATAAGCGCGGACTGGTCAGCAAAGAGGTCCAGCTTCAGGAATCGCTGCCTGCGCGCAAGGTCTACAGCATCACGCCCCAGGGTCGCGACGTACTGCGGACCTGGGTGCAGTCCATGCCCGATCTGCCCGTGCTGCGCAATACCTTTCTCGTGCAATTGGGATGGGCCGATCTGCTCAGCGCAGACGAGCTGGACGCGCTGCTGGCCGCCTACGAGAACGAGCTGGCGATCCAGGTGTTGATGCTGCGCGAAAACGCTCAACGTCAGCGGGCGAACGGCGCTGTGCCGCAGCGCACGCCGCGCGAGGCGTACCTGTGGGACATGATCTCCGACAACTGGATCGGCTATCACGAGCACGAATTGAACTGGGTTCGCACGCTGCGCGCAGGTTTGCGCGGCCTCGACTCACAGGAGTAGGATACGATGACCGCCACAATGACTGCACCATCCGTTTTCAAATCGCCCGCTGCCGAACGCGCCATCATGGCCATCTACGACGACGTGCTGGCGCGCTGGCCCGTTCCGTATGAGCCGCTGCACCTCGACACGCGCCACGGCGCTACGTTCGGGCTGGTCTGCGGGCCGGAATCCGGGCCGCCGCTGGTCCTGCTGCATGGCGCGGGGTCCAACTCGATGACGTGGGGCGCAGACGTGACCGTTTATGCACAGACCTACCGCGTCTACGCCTTCGACTTGCTGGGCGAAGCGGGCAAGAGCGCGCCCAACCGTCCGCCCTGGGACGGCCCGGCCTACGCCGAATGGCTGGCGGACCTGTTCGACGCACTGGACCTGGAGCGCGTGACGCTGGTCGGCCTGTCGCAGGGCGGCTGGACATCGCTCAAGTTCGCTGTGACATACCCTGAGCGCGTAGACAGGCTGATCCTGCTGACGCCGGGCGGCGTTGTGCCGGTGCGCGCATCGTTCATGGTAAAAGGGATCGGGTATTCGTTTATGGGGGGCTGGGGCACGCGGCGTTTGGTGCGTATGATCTTTGCCGGGCAGCCCCTCCCGGACGGCCTGGAAGACATCCTGATCGTGATCATGCGCGGGTTCAAGTCGCGCATTGGGGTGCTGCCCAACTTCACAGACGAGGAGCTGAAGCGGCTGACCATGCCCGTGCTGATGGTCGGCGGTGACCAAGACGCGCTGTTCGACACGCTCAAAGTCGCGGACCGGCTGCGGAAGGTGCTGCCCGATGTGCAAACGACCATCCTGCCCGGCATGGGTCACGCGCTGATCGACACGGCGAACATTGTCACAGCATTTCTGGCGGCGCACCCGGTTTAACGGTTACGCGCGGCGGCGCTGCTCGGAATCGGGTGCGTCCCCGCGCAGCTCTGCGACGGAGTCCGCATCCTCAAACGCATCCAACTCGGCCTCGGGGGCATTGGCGGTATGTTCATCCTCCGAGGCTTTCTTTTTGCGGCCCTGGTGGACGCGCAGCGCCACGCCGCAGCGGTCCGCAAGGGCCTCGCCCCACGTCCGTGCCGATCCCCACTGGTACGCAGTCACGTGGTTGGCACCGTCCCGTTCCCAGGTGATACGCAGCAAGTCCGGCGCAAACGGGTTGAGCGTGTCGAGAAACCCGGGGCGGTCATAGAAATCGAGCTCGCGAATCTCGCCAAGCATGATCGGGTTTTGCCACGCGAACAGCAGCCGGTCCGGCGCGAGGTAGAGCGTGTCGGAGAAATCAGGCTGCCACTGTCCATATACATTTTGCGTCATGCGCGTGGCCTGGACCGGCTGCAACCCGCGCAGGGCTTCCGCCAGGGGGGGCGCTTCCTGCAGGGCCAGGCCAGTCACCGCGCCGAGCGCATCGGCGAACGCGCGCCATGACCGGGGATGGAAGGTGTAGACCTGCCAGCCGCCCGGCCCCTCGAAATGGACAATCACGCGGGAAATAGTACGCGACGGATTGACTTTTTGCAGCCCGATCCAATGGATATGGTCGGCTGGCACGGCCACGTTGTACAGGTGGCCAAACGTCCCGGTATAGATCAGTTGGCCGTCCACAATCGCCAATGCGCCAAACGTCACGCCGTGCGAGTCCTTCTGGCGCGAGCGCAGCGTGCTCATACCGGCACCCACGGGGCCGAACTGGATGCGACGTTTAGCCGCCTCCCAGCCCTGTTTCAACCGCCGCAAGTGCGCGCGATGCAGCCCGATCAAGATTCCGGCAACCAGCAGCACAAACAGACTAATCGCCCCGAAAAACAGCACCCACTCTGGCATGATTTCCGCCCCCTTAACGCAAGTATCTCTCGGCGAACGCCAGGGTTCCGCCGTGCTACTTGCGGCGGCCCTTGCCTTTCTTGTCGCGTGCCTTGCCCTTGTGATCTTTGCGCGCACGGCGCGGCTTTTCTCCGGAGTCCATCTTGACCAGCCGGGGCTGGAATTCCGCCAGCGCCACGACCAGATCGGCCTGATCCGCCATCACGCGGTGAATATCCTTGTACGCGCCCGGCGCTTCGTCCAGCCCGGCGGAGATCAGCTCGACACCCTGCGCTTTTAGCTTGCGCTGCACGCCGTCCCAGTCAAAGGCTTGAAAGGCCGCTTTGCGGCTCATGCGGCGGCCCGCACCATGCGAAGCGCTGGCGATCGACTCCGGGTTGCCCAGGCCGCGCACCACGAAACCGGGCGCGCTCATACTGCCGGGGATCACGCCGAGCGCGTCCTGTCCGGCAGGTGTCGCGCCTTTGCGGTGAACGATCAACTCCTGCCCGTCGACCGTCTCTTTCCAGGCGAAATTGTGGTGATTTTCGATGCCACCCAGCACCGGAATGCGCAGCGCGTCGATGATCTGGCGGTGGATGACGGCGTGATTGGCGCTGGCATAGCGTCCGGCCAACGTCATCGCCACCCAGTATTCCTGGCCCGCTTCTTCGTCCAGATTCAGCCACGCCAGATGTTGGAAGTCTTTGGGCAGGGCAGAGCGCAGCCGCATGGCGACTTTCGTATAATATTCGGCCATCTCCAGCCCAAAGCGGCGGCTGCCGCTGTGGCTGAGCGCGGCCAGATACGTCCCCGGCGGGATCGTACCCAGCGGCGACTCGATGACGCTGTGGACGTTCAGCGCGCCGAACTCGACGAAATGGTTGCCCGATCCGCTCGTGCCGAGCTGCCGCCAGGCCACGTCGCGGTAATGGCCGCGCGACCGGGTGCTCATCCCACAGCGGATCGTCCATGACGGCGTGCTCGCGCGGCTCCGGCCACTGCACACCCGCGCCAAAACAGGTCTGTTCCTCCAACACAGTGCGGAAGCGTTCGCGCCGTTGGTCGAGGATCTGCGGGGACGCGTTGAAGATCGTCATACGCATGCGGCAGGCGATATCCACCCCGACCGCATAGGGAATGACGCTGTTGTCCGTCGCCAGCACGCCGCCAATCGGCAAGCCGTAGCCCTGGTGCGCGTCAGGCATCAGCGCCCCGCGCACCGCCACCGGCAGCCGCACCGCGCGTTTCATCTGGTCGAGCGCCCCGGCTTCGATGCTGTCTGCGCCCCAGACGCGGTAAGGCGCGGCTCGCGACAGATCGACTTCCGCCGCCGCGTCACGCTTCCGCCGCTCGTCGACCACGGCCGCCGCTACATCCCCATAGAGCGGATCGTCTCGAAAATTCTCCGGCGCGGCTAACACTGCGGCCAATGCGCTGAGCACGTCGTCTTCGTCCCGACCGCCGGTCAGTGCCACGTCCGCCGCATCAAGCGCCAGCCCGATCACCCTGCCGGAGGGGTAGCCCAATTGCAGAATGTCATTGCCGTTCATGCTGTGGTCCTCACGTTCGCGCGTCGGGAATACCGTTTAGGCATTCAATAATCCGCATGTTAGTACATTTTTCGAAATATTCTACAGCGTTAAGTCCCTGGCGCTGTTCGAACTCCTTGCCTGTTATTCATGAATACTGCATTGACCATTAGAGATGAACCGGGTAGGATCGTCAAGGTGAGCCATGTCACTGGAGCCAATCGGATGCACATCATTTATATTGAAGACGATTCCACAAACATTGCCCTGGTAGAACGCGTGGTGAAAATGGCGAACGACACCGTTTCCACATATTCCAATGCCGAAGAGGCCGCGTCCAACATCTATCCAGGTGATGCCGATCTGATCCTGACCGACATCGATTTTGGGGAAAACATGAGCGGGCTGGAATTGACCCAGATATTGCGTGAACGCGGAGTTGATGTGCCGATCATCGCGATCACGGCCTACGACTTGCAAGAATATGTGCGTTGGGCTGAGGTAGTCGGCAATGATGAATTCGTCGTCAAGCCCGTCAGCGTGCCCGATCTGCTGAACCTGTTGAATTACTATCGCCCCGACTGAATGCGGACGGTACGTGTACAGCGTTGGAACAACTTCTCATCGTGGCTGACCTCGGACGCTGCTCAGCGTCCCGGCGCTGGCTAGACAAGCGTAGAGGCGACAACACCCCGACCGCTGCGCACGCGTTCAGACCACCCACCAGTTCGCCCACTCCGCAAAAAGCAGCAGCAGACCCGTTTTTGCCGCCACCGCCATTCGCCACGCACCACGTCCCAGACGTCGCGGACGCGGCAGGCGCACGCGCGGACGGCGATCGGCCCAGTGAATGATGATCAGCGGCATGAAGCCCAGCACGCCGACCAGCAGAAACTCTACCAGATCGATGATGTCTGCGAAATCAATGATCAGCAACTCCCCATGGGACTCTGCTCCTTTGCCCTGTGGGCCTGGTGCCCGACGCCCCCTATCGGCGCGGCGGGCGGTTGCGAAATATTGCGGTGAAAACAGCCTGTGCAGGAAGGAGCCAACACCCAATGTCGCACATCGACTTCCCACACAGGCCGGGTACCAAGATGCTCCATGGGAGCAATGATGGCCTGAGTCACTTGTCGAACGCCGGTCCCTGTGTCCCCGCTTGAAAAGCCCCCCATCCCCCACACGGTGGAGGACGGGAAAAACATCTGGCGTCCCTCTCCGCCACGCGGGGAGGCATTTCAGGGAGGGGCCAATCAGCCTTTCAAAGGCCGTCAAAAGGCAGGAATCAGGCGGCTGAATAGCGATCGGGCTCGCGGCTGGTGGTGCGCGTTCTGCGAGCGGGTGCGGCGCAAGTGCTCGCCGATCGCCCACCGCTAACGCCGATCGCTGGGATCATGTTCATTTGGTAAACATCCGGTCGTGCGGTCTTGCCCCTGTGTATGCCTGCTGGCGGGCGACGTTTCCGATACCGTGGGTGCCTGTCGCAGCGCCTGTCTTACCAATAAAGTTGGGGCGAATTCTGTCCATTCATGTCGGTGTGTATGCTGTTCGGTCGAGTGGCCACTGCCTCCCCCGACCGGTCATTGTCTTTAGGGGAAGCCTTGGCGAGGCGGTCCGCCATGATTGTCGGCGGCTCGGCAGGGGTTCTTATCACTATGTCCTGCCATCGGTAAACCTCGCTTTCCTAGCCGTGTTGTACGGCTTTTCGAACGGGATTCCGCTTCTGTGCGCGGATTTCGACGATGGATTCCTGGGCCGTATAGATGATGTCTTCCAACCAGCCCACCATGTCATCCGGCGCAACCGGCGAAACAGCGGTCCCGCAGCCGGCGCTCAGCGCGTCGTGGAGCCTGTCGAGCGCCGTGAAAACGGTCTCGAACCACAGCTCATCAAACGCGGGCGTGTGCCCTGGCTGCCCATCGGGTCGGAATTGTGTGTGTACTAACATCGATCCACCTCCCAGTGGCAAACATCACCTTCAGGGGTGACCGGCCTCTCCCTCGCTTACGTGCCCTGAATAACAACGTAAAACCGGGGCGTAGAACCCATTGCTGGGTGGTTCCACGCCCCGGTTGAGGGGTCTTGGGTCGGACGCCGCGGAGCTACGCCGATAGGCGTCCCTCCACACGATCTGACTCGTGGAACCGTTGGTTGTTAACCAGACTGCTGGCAAAGCCTATGCAGCGCGCGTTTGTGTTGTGCGAGCAGCGATTAATCTCTGCTTTGAGACAATACGCCGCCGGGTTGCATTCACCAGAGAGCATATCGTCCGCACTATTCAAATCGCTGGTCGTCCAAGACGAACCGGGTAACATTTAGCCTTGCCTTTCCACTGCTGTGTTATTCAGCATTTCGATGATGCTGGCACCCCGAATAAAGACCCGCCGCACCCCTGCGGGGCGGCTAACGCGTAAATAACCGGCGTCGATCAGTTTCTTCAAGGTGCTGAGGCTCACGCCGAGCACGTCGGCTGCCTCTTGCCGGGAATATACGGCATTGCGATCTATAGCATGTTTGACGCCGTCAGACATTCCCACTTCTCCAACTTAGCCTATACAGTGTAACACGCCCGCCTGAGCCTGTCAACCGCAAAAAAACGCATGTAAGCTGCTGTGCGCAACTTTTTATGCGTGTCTAAGGGTCATAAAGGGTCACGTAGTGAATCAGGCAGCGGGCGCGCTATGCGCGTCCAGCCACGCGAGAATGTCCGCCAACACCTCGGCCTGCTCTGGCTCGTTATGGATCTCGTGCAACAGCCCATCATACACTTTGACGGTCGTGTCGGGCGCGCCGCACAGGGCGCGCACCTGTGCGGCACCCTTTGGCAGAGTGATGGGGTCCGCGCCGCCGTGCAGCGCCAGATAGGGCAGACGCAGGGCGGGCAGTCCGGCTTCGCAGCGCCGTACCGCGCGCGAAAACGCCGCCGTCCAACCCAGCTTGATGCGTGCCCGCGGCACCAGCGGATCGGCGTCATAGCGGCGCACCACGTCCGGATCGCGGCTGATGCCGCTGGACGCCAGCGCGGGCACGATTTTCGAGCCGGGCCATTGGCGCGCCAGCACATGCACGATCCCTTCCAGGGCGGCGTTCGCGGCGGCGGGCTTGAGCGCCGTCCCGGTGGTGATTAGCCCAGCCAGGTGATCCTGGTAGCGCAGCGCGAACAGCAGCGCGATCAGCGATCCCATGCTGTGACCGTACACGAACACCGGCAGACCGGGCTGTTCGGCGCAGACCTGTTCGTAATAGGTATGCAGATCGGTCACGTAGTCATCGAAGTCGTGCACCTGGACGCGCTCGCCCTCCGACTGGCCGTGCCCCCGGTGATCGAGGGCGTAAAGCGCGTAACCGCGCGCGCTCAGCTCCGCGCCGACATGGGCATAGCGCCCGCTATGCTCGGCATAGCCGTGTGCCAGCAGCACGATCGCGCGCGGCGCGTCATCCGGCAGCCATGCCTGCGTGAAAAGCGATATATTTTCTAACCCGGTAAACGTGCCTGTCGTGTGCTTCATGCGCTCTTTGAAACCTGCCCTGAGTGGGTGATAATTGGACGCGCGCCTGATGCGCCCTCGATTTTCGGCTGTACGCCATTATAATGGAGAAACCCGCCGCGCTGCATGAGGATGCTCAATTGGTCACAAATTCAACGGCTCCCGCGCCCTGTCTCACCGTGCGCCGCGTGAGCAAGACTTTCCGTGAAGATGGGCGCGAAGTGCGCGCGCTGGACGATGTCTCGTTCGAGGCACAGCCCGGCGAGTTCATCACGATTATCGGACCGAGCGGCAGCGGCAAGAGCACGTTGTTCAACCTGATCACCGGGCTGGTCCAACCCGACAGCGGCGCGATCGAGATCGCGTGTGGGGACAGCCGCAAACGGGCCGGGCGCGTGGGCTATATGCCGCAGCGCGATCTGCTGCTGCCCTGGCGGACCGTGCTCAACAACGTCATCCTGGGGCCGGAGCTGGACGGACGCTCCAAGCGCGAGGCACGTCAGCGAGCCCGTGAGCTGCTGCCGCTGTTTGGGCTGGAGGGTTTCGAGCACGCCTTCCCGGACACGCTCTCCGGCGGGATGCGCCAGCGGGCGGCCCTGCTGCGTACCTTTCTCACCGATCGCGACGTGCTGCTGCTGGACGAGCCGTTCGGCGCGTTGGACGCGCTGTCGCGCCGCGAGTTGCAGCGCTGGCTGTTGGGCGTGTGGGATCACTTTCGCAAGACGATTTTGTTCATCACGCACGACGTGGAAGAAGCCGTTTTTCTGGCGGATCGCGTGCTGGTCTTCAGCGCGCGGCCCGGCCGGATCATCAAAGAACTGCCCGTCACGCTGCCCCGCCCGCGCCAGGCGATCTCGCTGCTGTCCGAGGAGTTACGGCGGCTGGAAGCCGACTTGATGGCGGCACTCGAAGCGGGAAATGGCGCGGGTACGCTACAGGATAGGACACCATGACTGATCAACCCGATCACACGCCTGACCCTACCATACTCGACGCCTTTTGGGCCGGTTATCTGGCGACGCTGCCATCCGGATCCGTCGCGCCCGCCGAGAGGCCGCCCGCGTGGTACTTCTGCGATACGCAGCCCTGCGCCGACGAACTGGGCGCGCTGGTCGTGGCCGGGATCAAAACGGCGACCGCCAGCCTGGGCTGGATCTATGAAGTCGAGCCGGAGCCGGTCCCCCAGGCAGGCGATCTGAGCATTATCATCACCTGGGACGGCGAGCCGCTGTGCCTGATCGAAACGACCGAGGTCACGACGCTGCCATTTAAAGATGTGGGCGAGCGGCATGCGTACGAAGAAGGCGAAGGCGATCGCTCGCTGGCTTATTGGCGCGAGGTGCACTGGCGCTTTTTCGGTCGCGAGTGCGCGGAGATCGGGCGCGAACCATCCGAAGATATGCCGGTCGTGTGCGAGCGCTTCCGCGTGTTGTACCGTCCGCAGTGAGCGGCGGCTGATGTGTATAAGCGCTCCTGATGCTTATTGCCCCAGGCGGGGCACTGCGCTATAGTGGGCGCACGCGGGTGTGTGCTGCGCTCTACGGGGAGACCCAGGTATGAAACTCATCGTCGTGCTGCCGACGTTCAACGAAAAAGAAAATATCACGCTCATGGTCGATCGCCTGCTGGCGCTGTCCATCCCCGCCGATCTGTCGATCCTGATCGTGGATGACAATTCCCCGGACGGAACCGGCCAGATCGCTGACGATCTCGCCGCCCAGCATCCGGACCAGGTCGAGGTGATGCACCGCGCCGGAAAGCTCGGTTTGGGAACGGCGTATGTCGAGGGCTTCCAGCACGTCTTCCCTCAGAATCCGGATTACATCCTGCAAATGGACTGCGATTTCTCGCACGATCCCAAGTACATCCCGCAGATGATCGAGCACATGCAGTCCTGCGACTGCGACATTGTAATCGGCTCGCGCTACGTGAAAGGCGGCAGCGTCGATGAGACGTGGGGCATCGGGCGCAAGCTCTTGAGCTGGTTTGCCAACAGCATCTACGTCAACATGATCCTGCACACCGGCACCCAGGACGCGACCGGCGGCTTCCGGCTGTGGAAACGCGAGGTTTTGCAGGGCATGGGGCTGGACCGCGTGCGCTCTAACGGCTACGTGTTCCAGGTGGAAACGATCTACGTCGCGGAACGGCTCGGTTACGAGACCGGCGAAATCCCGATTTACTTCGCAGATCGCAAGTTGGGCCGCTCCAAAATGAGTCTGCGCGTGCAGAGCGAGGCCGCGCTGCGGGTGTGGCAGGTCCGGGCACGCCACCGCCATCTGACGCCCGCCGACCGCATCCCGCTGCCTGCCACTGCTTGAGCGAGGTTAAGCAAGCCGCCATGCCTACTATTGAAACTCTGCTGAAGGAAAAACGGACCGAGATTCTGCGCATCGCGGCGGTGCACGGTGCGCGTCATGTGCGCGTGTTCGGGTCTGCGGCGCGCGGACAGGCTGGGCCCACCAGCGATATCGATTTGTTGGTTGAGTTCGATCCCGATCGCAGTCTGATGGATTATGGGCGGCTGGTGATGGATTTACAGGACTTGCTAGGTTGCACAGTCGATGTGGTTACGGAAAACAGCCTGCATTGGGTCATTCGCGACCAAATCCTTGAGGAAGCTGTGGCATTGTGAAAGACGATCGGCTTTATCTGGTGCATATCGTCGAATGCATCACCCGCATTCACGATTACACGGCTCCTGGTCGCGCGGAGTTTTTGCGATCAACGCTGATTCAGGATGCTGTGATGCGCAATCTCCAGATATTGACCGAGTCCTCTCAACGCGTGTCTGAGGAGTTGAAAGCCGATCATCCGGGCGTCGATTGGCGTGCGATGGCTGGTTTTCGTAATGTTCTTGTCCATGACTATTTGTCCATCGACCTCGCCATCGTTTGGAACGTCATCGAGCGCGACCTGCCCGGCCTGAAGCGCCAGATTCAAGCCATTTTGGACGCCTTCGCCGAGTGATCTGCACCGCACACGAGCAAGGAGTACCCACCCTGTGTCACGATTGAAGGGCCTGATTCCTGACACGTTGATCATGCTGGGGCTGCTGGTGCTGCCCCTGTTGTTTTTCGCCCCGGTGACACTCGGCGGACGCACGCAAATTCCCGCCGATAACCTCTACCAGTTCGAGCCGTGGCTCACTGCGCGCGACGCAGTTGGCGTGCCGGACGTGCCGCATAACGCGCTGTTATCGGATCTGGTGCTGGAAAACTACCAGTGGAAAACGTTCATACGCAAGAGTCTCTCGGACGGGGCGATTCCGCTGTGGCAGCCGGATCAATTCGCCGGGACGCCGTTCCTGGCTGCCGGGCAGCATTCCGCGCTGTACCCGTTCAGCGTCCTCTACTATGTGCTGCCGCTGTGGCTGGCTTATGGCTGGTTCACGGTCAGCCAGCTATGGCTGGCGGGCGCGCTGATGTACCTGTTCGCGCGCGGACTCGGCTTGCGGCGCATTGGCGGCGCGGTGGCGGGCGTGGCCTACCAGTTCAGCGCATTCTTTATCGTGAGCGTGGTCTTCCCCATGATGATCGCGGGGGCGGCGTGGCTGCCGCTGCTGCTGCTCATGATCGAATTCATCATCCAGCGGCGGCCCTTACGCGGGGAGCGCCCCGCGACCGCGCCCTGGATCGCGGTCGGCGCGATCGCGCTGATGATGAATGTCTTTGCCGGGCACGTCGAGATCACGTACTACACGCTGATCGTGATGGCCTACTACGCGGCGGCGCGTTTGCTGTGGCTGTGGTGGCAGGATCGCCGGGCGTGGCGGCGCCTGCTGCGTCCGGCGGCGGGACTGATCGGGATGGTCGCGCTGGGCATGGGACTCGGCGCGGTGCAGTTCATCCCGCTGTACGAGTTGGGCTCGCGCAATTTTCGCGAAGCCTCGGCGAGCTTCCAGGAAGTGCAGAGTTTCGCCTTTCCCAAGCGGCACGTCCTTAAATTCATCATGCCCAACGTGTTTGGCAATCCCGCCCAGCACACCTACCGCGACGTCTTCACCGGGAAGACTGTCGCACTGGACTGGGTGCGCGCCTGCGCGGACTGTCAGGACGGCGTGCAGCGCGTCACGGATACCGACTTCGGCATCAAGAATTACGTCGAGGGCGGGGCGTACATGGGCCTGCTCGTCCTGGCGCTGGCGCTGATCGGGCTGTTTTCAAAACGATCCGATCAGCCACTCCCCGCGTCGCAGAGAGGGACTTCAGAGCCTGGGGCCGATCCACCCATCCGCGCCATTCTGGCCATCCTGGGCCTGATTTCCCTGACGTTCGCGTTCGGGCTGCCCACCTACGCCGTGTTGTATTACGCCTTCCCCAACCTCAACCAGTTGCACACGCCGTTCCGCTGGGTGTGGCCGCTGACGTTCGTGGTGGCCGCCCTGGCCGCCTACGGTGCGGACGCGCTCAGCCGCGCCCGCGAGCAACATCGCCCGTCCCGCCTAATCACCTGGACCGGCAGCGGGCTGATCGCGTTGGGCGTGATCGTCCTGGCGGGTTTAGGGATCAGCCGCGCCGCATACTCGACCTTTGAACCGGGCATCCAACGACTTTTCGACGGGCTGGCGAAAGCGTCGCTGGCCTTCCCGGACGCGCGCACCTTCTACAGCATGGAATTCTGGAACGTGCTGCTGTTGGGCATCTTCCTGATCGCGGCAGGCATTGTGATCCGGCTGAGCCGGACGCGCCTCGCGCTGCCGCGCCGAGTGGGCGCGATTCCCGCCTGGGAAGCGCTGGCCGTGATCGTGATCGCGGGCGACCTGATGATCGCCGGGTGGGATTTCAACCCATCCGCCGATCCGGCGTGGCTGGACTATACGCCGCCCGCCGTAACGTGGCTGCAAGAACAACAGACCGGCGTTGAGCCGTTCCGCTACACCACCGTCAATTTCGGCAAAAGTCCGCTGCACGCTAACAGCACGTGGCGCTATGGCTTGCAGGACGTGCGCGGCTACGACAGCATGATCCCCAAGCAGTACGCACAGTTCATGGCGCTCATCGCCCCGCAGGACGAACTCGGCCACAACCGCATCGCGCCGATCCAGTGGGATCAGGTCCCGGCGGTGGCGTCACCGCTGCTGGACTTGCTCAACGTGCGTTACATCGTCACGGACTATGTGATCGAAGACGCCGAATCGCTGAATCTGCGGGAAGCCTACGTCGACGGCGCGGTCAAAATATACGAAAACCTGGACGCCCTGCCGCGCGCTTACACGCTGCCCTATCTCGATCTCACCGAGGAGCTGTGCGGCGCGACGCCGGATTCCTTCGCCACGATCGTCAACAGCCCAGATTTCACGGCCGACCCGCGCCGCGTGGTGATCGAGGATTTCTCCGGCAGCGCGGGCTGCGATCTGGTGTACACATGGCCCACCCACGACCAGGAAGCCGATCCCGGTCCCGCCGTCATCACGCACTACGGCGCGAACGAAGTCCTGATCGACGTCAGCGTTGACCAGCCGTCATGGCTGGTGCTGGCCGATAGCGAATACCCCGGCTGGAAAGCTTTTGTCCGTCCGCAAGGCACGGGGGAAGACGCCGAAACCGAGGTGGATATCCACCTCGTCAACGGCAATTTCCGGGGTGTGATCCTGGAGCCGGGGCCGTGGACAGTGCGCTTCCGTTACAGCCCGTCGAGCTTCCAGGTCGGCGCGTTTCTGTCGTTCTTGAGCGGAATGCTGATCATCTTCATGCTGATGCTGTGGCTGTGGCGGCGCTTCTACCGCCAGGAGAGCGAGTCCGACAGCGCCAAACGCATTGCCAAGAACAGCCTCGCGCCGATCATCCTCAACCTGTTCAACCGGGGCATCGATTTCGCGTTCGCGTTTATCATGCTGCGCATGCTCGGCCCGGCCAACGCGGGCGTGTACTACTACGCCATCGTGATCTTTGGCTGGTTCGACATCCTGACCAATTTCGGGCTCAACACGTTCCTAATGCGCGAGGTCGCCCGCCATCGCGACGAAGCCGGGCGCTACCTGTTCAACACGACGCTGCTGCGCCTGGGACTGGCGATCATCGGCGTGCCGCTGCTGGTGGTCTTCCTGGTGACCCGGCAGGCGGCGGTGAGTCCTGCCCTGGAACCGGAGGCCATTGCCGCGATCGTGCTGCTGTACGCCGGGCTGCTGCCCAACAGCATCAGCACCGGGCTGACCGCGCTGTTTTACGCCTTCGAAAAGGCGGAATTCCCTGCCGCGATCACGACGATCAGCACGATCGTGAAAGTCACCGTGGGGCTGGCGACGCTGCTGCTCGGTTGGGGCGTGGTTGGGCTGGCGGGCGGTGCGGTCATCACCAATCTGGTGACGCTGGGCGTGCTGGCCTGGCTAGCGCGCCCGCTGGTGCGCGATTTCTTCCACCAGCGCCTGGAACGCGTGTTGATGCGGCACATGTTGGGCGAAAGCTGGCCGCTGATGCTCAATCACCTGCTGGCGACGGTCTTCTTCAAAATCGACGTGGTGCTGATGGAAGCCATCAACGGCAACACGGTCGTCGGGCAGTATTCCACGGCCTACAAATGGCTGGACGCGCTGAACATCATCCCCGCCTTTTTGACGATGGCGCTGCTGCCCGTCATGGCACGCCAGGCCCACGAAGACCGTCCGGGCCTCAAGCGCAATTACACGCTGGCCGTCAAGTTGCTGGTCATGACGGCGCTGCCGGTTGCCGTCGTGACGACCTTCATCGCCGAGCCGCTGATCCACATGCTGGGCGGGGCGGAATATCTCCCGGCGGGCGGCATTGCGCTCCAGATCATGATCTGGAGCATTCCCATCGGCTGGATCAACAGCGTCACCAATTACGTGATCGTGGCGCTCGATCGCCAGCGCACGCTGACGATCGCGTTCGCGGTGGGCGTGGCCTTCAACTTGATCACGAATCTTTTGCTGCTGCCCGCCTACAGCTACCGCGCCGCCGCCGTGATTACGATCTTCTCGGAAGGCGCGTTGTTCGTATCCTTCTACTGGATCATCCACCAGGAGATCGGCGCGATGCGCTGGGAGCGCGCGTTGTGGCGTCCGGCCCTGGCCGCGTTGGGATTGTTGGTGGTGTTGGTGGGGGTGTGGCAGGCGGCACCGCTGGCCGGGGTGATTCTGTCGCCGGTCGTGTACGGGGCGGCGTTGGTCATCCTGCGGCCCTTCACACCGGACGAAGCCGAACGCATCGGGCGGTTGCTGCCTGGGCGGCTGCGACGATGGATGACGACTGGCCGCCCGAGTGTGGAACCGCTCTCATAACGCGCCCTAAAGACAAAAATATCCGGACTAGCCGGACAACGTATTCGAAATGAACGGTCTACATCCCATAACTTACCACACATTGGCCCAGCAAGAGCAGGGCTGGCAAAGGTCGTGGGACGCCCGATTGAACGCAGCTAAGCCTGAATAACCTTATCGTCCTCCAGCCGGACGGCATCCCGCTTGAGCAGTACAACACGCAGTTGATACTGGTGCAGCAGGCGGCGTACGACAGGGTTGCTTTGCACCGGCAGTACCTGAGATTGACCTTCTTTGATCATCTCGAAATGGTACACATCGACGCGCCGTATCCCGGCGTGGAAATGCTCTTCGAGCCCAACCACCGGGCTGAACAGCCAGCCATCTGCCAGGTAACTCACTAACACGTCGGCGGGTGCATATTGCTGGGACGACGGAGACCAATGTCGCCGCGTATCGTTAGACCGCAGTTCCATCTCGATAAAGGATGGTGCGGTGCCGGTCATAGGGGGTTTCCTCCTGATGAATAATGCGCTGTCTGCGGATACGTCGTGATTCTAACAGCCTCTATAGCTCTATTATATCACTAGCTTTTTATGCGCAAAGCAAAAGGATAATAAAATTCTTTCAAAATAGAAACATCTAGAATATTGCCCGGCCCGGTTTGACCGTCCGTACGGCGCAAGCTAGAATACGTCCCGTTCACATTATAGCATACAATTAAGGACGGTTTGTGTGGCTACAGTGATCCAGATTGGTGACATTGCCCAATATGATGGGCAGGATGTAACGGTGCGTGGATGGGTCTACAATCGCACTGATAAGGGGCGGCTCCAGTTTCTGCTGGTGCGTGATGGCACCGGCGTCGCGCAATGTGTGGCCTTCAAGAAAGAACTGCCCGAAGCTGTCTTCACTCAGATTCAGGCGCTGACGCAGGAATCTTCGGTGGTCGTGACGGGCAGCGTACGGGCCGACGAGCGCGCGCCCGGCACGCCGGGCGGCTTCGAGATCGGGATCAAAGACCTGCAAGTCATCCAGGTCGCCGAAGAATACCCGATCCAGCCCAAGGAGCACGGCGTCGAGTTTCTGATGGACAACCGGCATCTGTGGGTGCGTTCCTCGCGCCAATGGGCGATCCTGCGCATCCGGGCGACGATCATCAACACCATTCGCAACTGGCTCGACGATCACGGCTACACGCTGATCGACACGCCCATCCTCACGCCCGCCGCCGGTGAGAACACGACCACGCTGTTCGAGATCGATTATTACGGCGTGCCCGCCTTCCTGGCGCAAACCGGCCAGCTCTATAACGAAGCCAACATGGCCGCCTTCGGCAAAGTCTACTGCTTCGGGCCGACCTTCCGCGCCGAAAAATCGAAGACTCGCCGCCACCTGATGGAATTCTGGATGGTGGAGCCGGAGATGGCGTTCTTCAACCTGGAAGACCTGATGGCGATGGAAGAACAGTTTGTCAGCGCCATCGTGCAGACCGTCCTACAAAAACACCGCGCTGAGCTGGCTATCCTGGAGCGCGACACCTCGCGCCTGGAAAATATCAAGCCGCCTTTCCCGCGCATTTCATATGATGACGCAGTCGAGCGTTTGCAGGCCCTGCTGCCCACCATCGACGATCCGGAGCGACGGGCCGAGCTGGCGATCGAGTGGGGCGGCGATTTCGGGTCCCCGCACGAAACGGCCATCGCGGAAATGTTCGACCGGCCTGTCTTCGTTTACAACTACCCGACCGCCTCCAAAGCTTTCTACATGCAGCCCGTCGAAGGTCGTCCGGAAGTCTGCCGCAGCACCGACTTGCTGGCCCCAGAGGGTTACGGCGAAATCACCGGCGGCAGCGAGCGCATTTACGACAGCGATCTGATCCAGCAGCGCGTCGCCGAGATCGGCATCGATCCTGAGAATTACAAATGGTATCTTGATTTGCGCCGTTATGGCAGCGTGCCGCACTCAGGTTTTGGCCTGGGTGTGGAGCGTACCGTCGCCTGGATTTGCGGGCTGCCGCACATCCGCGAGACGGTGCCGTACGCGCGCATGCTCAACCGGCTGTACCCGTAAGGCGGGCCACATACGCTGATGTCGATCCATGCCCAACGCACCCAGGTGCGTCACCTGCTGGACAACTCCAGCCCGGCAGACGCTCCAACGGCCTATTATGCGCTGTTTCACGATCCCGCCCGCTCGGCGCTCTACACCTACGGGGATGAGGCCGGGCGGGTTGCCGGGTTCGTGGGCGTTTTCCAGACTGGAATCGATCTGTTTCGTCC
The DNA here is from genome assembly GCA_963826505.1 of uncultured Chloroflexia bacterium. GTDB lineage: Bacteria > Chloroflexota > Anaerolineae > Aggregatilineales > Aggregatilineaceae > CAWGXG01. The sequence goes on along the minus strand of CAWGXG010000003.1, from coordinate 93,484 downwards.
GCTGATCACGTTGAGTTGCACGGGTCCGGCCTGTGCCGCCGCGCTGGTTCATCGCGCGCTGACGCCGAGCCGTCCCTATCTCTTTTTCGCCAATGCCCAGCAGATTCCGTACGTGCAGGATGTGCTGGCGCTCAGTCATGTGCGCTACCTGCACATTTACCGGCTCGACGTGCGCCGCTTCCACCCGGCGATCAACGTCCTGGTGCGGCGGGAAGCATCACACGACAAGACTCCGCGCAGCGTGATCGCATCCAATGGGATGGGCGCGGTAGCGGGTGTCAACTGGCAAAGTCCCAGCTTCGCAGAAATCTACGTCCATACTGATGCCCCAGCGCGGCGGCGCGGCTGGGGATCGAGCGTGGTATCGGATGTGACGCAGGCCGTGCTAGAGAGCGGGCGCACGCCGCTCTACCTGGTGGAAGACGACAACTCCGCCTCGCAAGAGCTGGCCGATACGTTAGGCTACGTCGATACGGGCGCGCGGCAGGTGTTCGCGGACGCCCTTTACGATGGCGCAGAATAAGGGAGCGAACGGCGATCAGTCACCAACGATCAGCGGAGAGCCAGCTTTTCCTGATCGCTGATCACCCTCCGCTGGGTGCAAAGAGGATCACATCATGCCAGAACCAGCGCACACTGCCAACCGCCTGATCGCCCAACACAAATGGCTTAGCCTGTGGACGGGCTATAACGATGAACCGTTCGTCGAGTCCAGTCCGGGCGTGGCGATCATCCCGATCAATTACGCGGGCGAAGTGCTGTTCATCCACGAACCGGCCGTTACCAACGGTCAACGCGTGCTGACGCTGCCCGCCGGGGCGGTCGAGGTCGGGGAAGATCCCGCCGAAGCCGCCAATCGCGAACTGCAAGAGGAGATCGGCTATAAGGCGGATGTGCTGTTTCCGTTGGGCGCGCTGCAGCCGCTGTCACGGCATGCGATCTGGACGGTGCACCTGTTTTTGGCGCGCAACCTGATGCCGTCGCGCAAAATGGGCGACGAAATCTACCAGATCACAATTGAGCGCGTGCCGTTCGAGGGCTTCGAATCCGTGATCGCGGATGGACGTCTGCGCGATTCGACATGGATCGCCGGGCTTTACCTGGCGCGCAGCCTCGTACAAGGTAAGCTGACGGACGCCGCGCCGCCGGGGGATTAGCCACACTATACGAGGACACTCAGAGTATGGTCGATTTTGCGCTCACATTTCCACCGGGTTTCCTGTGGGGAACGGCTACGGCGGCGCACCAGGTTGAGGGCAGCCAGACGAATAACACCTGGGCTGCCTGGGAAGAGACGCCCGGTCACATCTTCCAGGATCAGCGCGCCGGGCTGGCCTGCGATTGGTGGAATGGGCGCTATGTGGAAGACTTCGACCGGGCGGCATGGCTGGGTAACAACACGCATCGCTTTTCGGTGGAATGGAGCCGCATCGAGCCAGAGCCGGGGCGCTATGACGAGTCCGCGCTGGCGCATTACGCAGACATGATCGCCGCGCTGCGGGCGCGCCGGATGGAGCCGCTCATTACGCTGCACCACTTCACCGATCCGCTGTGGATCAGCGAGCGCGGCGGCTGGACCAATCCCGAGACCATCGATCATTTCGCCGCGTTCGCGCAGATCGTGGCCGAAGCGTTAGGCGCGTCGGCCAGCCTGTGGTGTACCATCAACGAGCCGCTGGTCTACGCCACGCACGGCTACCTGATGGGGAATTTCCCGCCCGGGCAGAAACACCTGGGCCGCACCCTGCGCGTCGTCGAAAATTTGCTGCGCGGCCATGCTGCCGCTTATGCGGCTATCAAAGAGGCGCAGCCGGGCGCGCAGATCGGCTTCGCCAAGCACCAGGTCAGTCTCGTGCCGCGCCGCCCGGCATTGCTCCACACTCCGGCCCGTAACCTTGTCCGGCAGGTGTACAATCAGGCCTTCGTCGATGCGCTGCTGACGGGCGTCTTGAAGCTCCCGCGCCACACCGTCCACGTTCCGCAGGCGCGCGGCACGCTGGACTGGATCGGGCTGAATTACTACTACCGTTTTGAGGTCGGCTTCAGTCCGCGGGCGGTCCGCCAGCTATTCGTCCAACAGCGCCGCCCTTCGGATGGCATCCTGGGGCCGGACAGCGTCGGCGAAATCTGGCCGGAGGGGTTGTTCGAACAGATTCGCTGGCTGGGCGAGCGCACCGACATCCCGATCTTCGTCACCGAAAACGGCATTCCCGATGCCGACGACGCGCTGCGCCCGCTGTTCCTGGTGCGCAGCATCCGCAGCCTGTGGCAGGCCGTCAACTTCAATTATCAGGTGAAGGGCTATTTCTTCTGGTCACTGCTGGATAACTTCGAATGGGCCGAGGGCTATGATCCGCAGTTCCGATTTGGGCTGTTCGGCTGCGACCCGGTGACACAAGAACGTACTCGCCGTCCCAGCGCGGACCTGTACCGTGCCATCTGCACGGCCAACGCGCTCACAGCGGACACGGTGCGCGCCTTTCTGCCCGATGATATGGATAGGCTGTTCCCCGGTGTGGCGGTGCAGTCCGAGGTCGATTTGCCGCCCCGCCCCTGACGCGCGCTCAACGCTGCATCACGTACCCTTCCGCAAAGGCATCGTAGGCAACCGTATTCGGCCCCTGTGGGATCACCCGCAGCGTCAGCGCCATCGATTCGCCCGGCTCCAGGTGGTGATCGTTGCCAAGATAGACTTGGCGGAACCCGGTCACCTGACCTTTGCCATCCATCAGAACCATCGTCACGATAATCTGCCCCACCGAATCGGCGCCTTTGTTCATCAGCGACAGCGCGATCTCGTATTGATCGATCACGAACCGCCCGGAGACGGCTTGCAGTGACAGCGTGGCATAGCGCGCCGACGGATTCACGGCGATCTGGCCGTAAGTCACCAGCGGACGCGCTGCAACATACCCCTCCGGCAGGCTGTCGAACAGCACGCGGTACGGTCCATTGGCCCCCGATGGCAGCAGCCAACGCGCCAGCATAGCCTGTTTGGTGGTGAGCGTCAGCCCGTCGCGCCCGACAAGCTGTACTTCGACGGTTACCTGCTCGACAGCCTCATCGAGCAGGTTGACGACCTGCCCCAGGCACACCAGACTTCCTAGCGGAGTTTCATAACAGGCCGGCCCCGTCACGCGCAGGTACATGGCCAGCGGCGAGAGCATCGTCCCGGCGCTGTCCGCCGTGAAGAGCGGGGTAGCCGTGTTGGTGGGCCACAGACTTGGCGTGAGGACAGCAGGCAGCAGGGTATAACCCTGCAAAGGCTGTTGCGTAGGTTCGGGCGGGGGAGCAGGCTGCCTTTCGGAAGACCAAAATTGACCACACCCCGCCACCAGAACTCCCAACCAGATCCACAACCACCGCCAGGAGAACTGCCGCATGCGAGCCGTATGTATCCCTCATTATCCAAAAAGAAGGGTGCGATATCCCACATTATAGCCGATGTGAGGGTGCAAGTCAGTGACAAAATGAGGCAAAATGACAAATTCAGCACCTTTTGGGAAATAACGGCAGGTGCGGCGGCGCTGGATCGCATGCTGTGTCTTAAGCAGTTCACGTTTGTGCGCTAGCTGTCCACGCAACGCGCCACCCGTTTTTGGAGCGGGTCTGTCCACGGATTTGCTTTGCGATCCCATTGGGAGACAATTGAAATATACCTATGCCAAAGAAAGGGGAAAACAGGCAATGAAATGTGTAGGGATATCGCTTGTCTTGCTGGTGATGTTGTGCGTCGCCGTGCTGCCCGCGGGCGCGCAGTCTGGCGGCGGCGCGGACGCCCTCCCCGGTTGGAAACTGACGGGCTATCTCAACCTAGACCGGGTAGGTGACTTGTTCCGCATGCAGATCGACCCGCTCACGGCGCGGCTGTCGCCCGACGGCAACCACCTGGCGTGGAATAATCGCAGCGACGGGACGTGTTCCGGGCAGTTTGATACCCTCAAGGTCGAGTGTTTCGTGTGGCCTGAAGGACTGAGGCCGACCGATCTCTCGTGGGCGCCCAGCAGCGATATGCTGATCCTGCATAACGATGTGGTCCGCTACATGCTTGAGTCGGACCTGTGGCTGCTCGATCTGGCGGACGGCAGTTACACCAATCTCACCGACGACGGCGTTGACAAAGTTCTTGGGAACGAATCTGGCGCTGCTCGATCTCACGCCCACCTGGGATCCGTCTACCGGCGACCTGTATTTCTTCCGTACTCAGCGCCTTGAAGACGGGTCTTTGAACGGGCTGTACCGTATCGCAGCAGGGGACGATGGGCGTCCGGCTGGGCAGCCGGAGCTGGTCGCGGATTTCAGCAGCATCGTGTCGACGCCGCTCCCCGTATATAACTTGCCCGGTACCTACTTGCTGAATGGCAGTGCACAGATCACGCCGGATGGCAGCCGGATGGCCGTTCTGGTGCGGCCCTATCCGATCAAGTCGGAGACGACGGGAATCTGGCTGGTGGATCTGCCGGGTGGAGAAGTGAGCCAGCTGGCGTCATGGGCGGAAATGAACCGTACGGGGATGCCCGCCTGGACCTGGGAGCACCTGACCGCCGTGCCCGACGGGCTGGCGTGGCTGCCGGATGGCAGCGGGGTGATCGTACTGGATGTGGACGGGAACTTCGCGTCCCGGCAGCCGCAGCTCATCGCGCGGCTGGTCAGCGTACCGGACGGGACGGTCACGCCACTGATCGATATGAGCGCGATCGTGGACGAGCGGGACTACGCGATCGGGCAAAGTCCATACGGCGCGCCCTGGCGCTATGACGTGATGATGGGTGGGGCCTTGCTGCCGGATGGCTCCGCGCTGGTCTATGCCAGCCGCGTGCTCGCCTCCCAGGATGCCCCCGATCCGGGTATTTCCGCCGCGCCGATTCCCCCGGCGCAGGATTTCGCGCCTGTGCGCCTGGCGACGATCCCGCGCGACGATTACGAGTTATCGCGTATGGTGGGGGGCAGCATGGGCGTCAGCGGCAACACCGCGCGCATATTGAGCGCGGGCTACCTGTTGACCTTCGAGCGGGATGGCCTCACAGGCGGGCTACACGGCAGCGGCAGCTAGCGCCAACGTGCCAAAAACCAGCAGCACCGCGCCGCTCAGCCGGTTGACCCAGCGCAGCCGCGCCGGAGTGAAAGTCGTGCGCAGCAAACTTACGCCGCCGCTCAATAGCAGCCACCACAGCGCCGATCCCGTGAACACCCCGGCGACCAGCGTCAGGGCGGCGGCGTAGTCCGTGCCGGACTCCACGATACCCGCCCCGGCGAAAATCGCCGCGAACGAGAGGATCGTCACCGGGTTAGTGAGCGTCAGGGCCAGCGTCGAGAAGTACGCGCCGGGCAAACCGTGCCCGGCCCGTGTCTCGGCGGCGTGGTCGGCAGGCTGCGCGCGGAACGTGCGCAATCCCAGGAACAGCAGAAACGCCCCGCCGATCAGTTGCAGCCAGGTCTGCTGGTCGACCAGGAAACCCGATATGGCCGCCAGCCCAAACGCGGCGATTGAGCCGTAGATCGCGTCAGCGGATGCCGCGCCCAGGCCCGAGATCAGCCCGACCACGCGTCCGCCCGCCAGCGTGCGGTGGATGCACAGCACGCCGATCGGCCCGACCGGCGCAGCGATAGAGAATCCCAGCACGATCCCGCGCAGGAAAAAATGAAGGTCCATAGTCAGTTTTGGGTGGGTGCTCCGTCAGGATGGGGCAGCGATGAGTCGGACGGCTCAGCTAAAACGGAAAACGTGCGCCTGCCAGGGGGCCAGATCAATATACAGCCCTTCTGTGATCATTTCTTCCCCGCGGCGTTCGTACTCGCTTTGATGCAGCGCATCGTACAGCCGCCACGTGCGGCCCGCCAGCTCGAAATCGGGCAGAGGCACGCGGCCCTGTGACGACATTGGCGCGTAGTTTACCACGATCAGACGGCGCTCGTCATCTTGCCGCCAGGTGTAGGCGATCAGGCTGCGGTGTGAGGCGTTGAGATCCCAGGCGGGCAGCGGCTCGCGCAGTTGCCACGCTCCCCCGTGGTAGACGTCAGCCCTGGTTTCGTGCAGCAGCAGCCGGTAGAACGCCATCAGATCGGCGTTTTCCGGTTCTGGCTGGCGGCGGCCCAACTGGACCGGCAGCCGCACCTGCGCGCCGGTGAGCTGGCCCTCATGGAGCAGCGTCGCGCCCGGCAGCGTGGCGACCAGCACGGCGGACGCGAGATCGCGCCCGATGCCAAACGCCTGAGTAGCGCGCGGCTCGTCGTGATTCTCGATGAAGCGGACCATGTGGCCCTGGTAGCCCAGGTCGGCGTAGAGATGCGCCAGCACGCCGCGCACGGAGTCGTTGTGCATCCGGTCATACAGCCGCTTGTCGTAGGTGTAGTCAAACCCAAGCTGGAGCAACTCCCATTCCATGTCCCAATAGACTTCGGCCACAAACAGGAATTGCGGGTGCTGATCGCGCACCTCCTGCATAACCACCTGCCAGTAGTCGGTTTCGGGCACCTGCCCGGCCCGATCGCCCCACGTCTGCGTGACGATGCGATTGGTGACCAGCATCGCCATGTCACAGCGCACGCCGTCACATTGAGAGGCGATGGCTTGCAGCGTGGTCGCGGCCCAATTGCGGAGCGCCGGATTATAGGCGTTGAGCTGGGCGGTATCGGTCCAGGCGGGGAAGTACGGATCGCGCCCGTGCGCGAAGATGTAATCGCCCGGTCCGCGAAAGAACGTCAACGGCTGGTCGATCAAGTCTTGTTCGGTGCCGTGCAGCAGGCAGTCTGGCTCCACGCGCAGAATAGGATGATCGACGGCAACATGATTCGGCACGAAATCGAGGATCAGCTTGAGATCGTGGGTGGCTAACCGTTTGCGCAGGGAGGCCAGTCCTTCCGGACCGCCCAGGCGCACATCGACCACGTAGCGGCGCACGGCGTAAGGCGATCCGACGACATCATCTTCGGGCTGGAAATCGGGCAAAGCGCGGCGGAATCCCTCTTGCAGATCGGCGTGATCGATCGCGATGCGGCGACCGGCGGGGCTGCGCTCCCATACGCCCATCAGCCAGATCGCGTCAAAACCCCAGCAGGTCAGGGCTTCCAGATCGGCATCGGGCACGGTGCCGAGCGTGATCGGGCGGTCGTAGCGGCGGCTGAGATCGGCCAGCCAGACCCAGGTATTGATCTCGTAGATCACAGGACTTTTGCGCCAGCGCGATTCCATGGTGCCCTTCCCCCAAGACGGCTGCCCTTAACCAGAGGTTACGCTTAAGAACATAGCGCAAACGTCCGAAAATGCCATGCGCCCCAAACGTGGCGCAAAACAAAACGGCCTCACCCCCGTTCTGCAAGGGATGAGGCCGCTTCGACTGTTACCTGTTTGCTGACCGCTGAACGCTACTCGCCTTCGGCTTCGTGCTCGGCCAGCCAGCGTTCGGTGGTCATCGCGGCCGCCGTGCCCTGTCCTACCGACGTCGCCACCTGGCGGTAGATGCGATCCTGGACTTCGCCCGCCGCGAACACACCCTCAACGCTGGTGCGCATCTCGCGGTCGGTGATCACGTAGCCAAACTGATCGCGCTCAAGCTGGCCGTGGAACATATCGCTGTTCGGGTCGTGGCCGATGAAGATGAACACGCCATCGACCGCGTGATCCGTCACCTCGCCAGTTACCACGTTACGCAGCCGCACGCCGGTAACTTTGCTATCGCCCACCACTTCCTCGACCACCGTGTTCCAGATGAAGTTGATCTTGGCGTTAGCGCGCGCGCGTTTCTGGAGCGTCTGCCCGGCGCGTAGCTGATCACGACGGTGGATCACGTCCACACGGCTGGCGAACTTGGTCAGGAAGATCGCTTCTTCGAGGGCGCTGTCGCCGCCGCCGACCACGACCACATGCCGGTCGCGGAAGAAGAACCCGTCACAGGTCGCGCAGTAGCTCACGCCGTGCCCGGTGAGTTCCTTTTCGCCCGGCACGTTGAGGTAGCGCGGATTCGCGCCCGCCGTGACGATCACCGCGTCGGCGCGGTACTCGCTGCCGTCGTCGGTCTTGACGGTGAAGGGCGAGCCGTTGGAGAAATCGACCTCGGTCACGGCGCTGTAGTTCTTGAGCCGCGCGCCGAAGCGTTCCGCCTGCGCGACCATGTGATCGACCAGTTGCTGTCCGGTCAGTCCTTCGGGAAAACCGGGATAGTTCTCGATCTCATAGGTCAGCGAGACCTGCCCGCCCAACGTCGGCCCGGTGATCACCAGCGGGTTGAGATTGGCGCGCGCCGTGTAAAGCGCGGCGGTCAGCCCGGCCGGGCCGGACCCGATGATGATGACGCGCTCGTGTTGAACTCCTTCGGCGGTCGTCTCGGTTTTGTTTGCGGATGTGCCCAGTGTGAAGCTCAGCGTCTGATCTGCCATGGCGATTACTTCTCCTGTCCCCCTCGGTTATCTGGTTCAGAATACGAGGGCGTAAGGCCCTCGTATGTTTTCAGTCATGGCGGGCGATGGTCGCCCGTGAGTCGTGCTGACGTCTGTATTCAGCCTACACTATTTTGATGCATTCTGTGAAGGCTTGGTTGTACGATTAATGCGATTCTAATGCAATTTGGCGCGCCCGCAGAGCAGGGCCACGATCGGCGGCCGTGTTTCTTGTTTTTCCGTCGCTTTTCTCTATGATCTCCGTGGAGCGCACTCTCGCGCACGCACTGACCCTATGGTGGGCGCGCGATCGCTTTTGTGATAAAATCAACAAGCTTTCATTTCTTTCAGAACGCGCTAAACGGTCATCCGAGCGCGTCTACCAGCAGAAAGATATTCTCCTATGGCCTACGCCGATCTGCGCGACTTTATCCGCCGTTTGGAGCAAGCGGGCGAGCTGGTCCGCATCACCGAGCCGGTCAGCCCGCACCTGGAAATCACCGCGATCACCGATCGGGTGAGCAAGGGGCCGGGCCACTACAACAAGGCGCTGCTGTTCGAAAATGTCGAAGGCAGCAGCATGCCGGTGCTGATCAATGCTTTCGGATCAGCGCGGCGCATGGCCTTAGCGCTGGGCGTCAACGAGCTGGAAGATATCCGCCGCAATCTCGCCAAACTGATCGATCCTAAGCTGCCACAGGGCATGGGCGCGATGATGCAACGCGGCAGTGAGCTGCTTGGCGCGCTGCGCAGCATCGGCCTGGGTCCGAGCACGGTGCGCCGCGCCCCGTGCCAGGAAGTCGTCATCACCGATGATCCCTCGCTGGACCTGCTGCCGATTCTCACCTGCTGGCCAGACGACGGCGGCCCCTATATTACCCTACCGCAGGTCATCACGCGCGATCCGGTCACAGGCATTCGCAACGTGGGCATGTACCGCCTGCAAAAATACGACAGCCAGACGCTTGGCATGCACTGGCAGCGTCACAAGGGCGGCGCGGAGCACGAACGCGAAGCGCGCGCCGCCCAGAAAGATCGCATTCCGTGCGCGATCGTGCTGGGCGGCGATCCCGCGCAGATGTGGTGCAGCTCCGCCCCACTGCCACCTAACATCGACGAATACTTGCTGGCAAGCTGGCTGCGCGGCAAGCCGGTGCCGTTCGTCAAAGCGGTGACGCAGGACATCGAAGTGCCCGCCAACGCCGAGATCGTGATCGAAGGCTACGTCGATCCCAACGAGCACCGCATGGAAGGTCCCTTCGGCGATCACACCGGTTTTTACACGCCGCAGGACCTGTTCCCGGTCTTTCATGTCACGGCCATCACGCACAAGCGCGGCCCGATCTACGCGACGACGGTCGTCGGCAAGCCGCCCATGGAAGATTACTGGATGGGCAAAGCCACCGAGCGGCTGTTCTTGCCGCTGCTGCAACTCTTCCAGGGCGAAGTGATCGACATGAACATGCCGCCCGAAGGCGTCTTTCACAACCTGATCATCGCCAGCATCGCGCCGCGCTTCCCCGGTCACGCTCAAAAGGTGATGTATGGCCTGTGGTCGATCGGCCTGATGATGCTGTCCAAAGCCGCGCTCATCGTGGATCCGGACGTCAACGTTCACGATCGGGAGGCGGTGGCGCGCGCCGTGCTCGCCAACGTGGACTGGCGGCGCGATGTGACACTCGTCGACGGACCGGTCGACCAGCTCGATCATTCTGCTGTGCGCGACTCTTATGGTGCTAAAATCGGGATAGACGCCACGACCAAACCCGATCGCGCCCCCTTCGTCCCCGCCGCGCCGCTGCCGGAAGGTCAGATCGCCGCGCTGGTGGGCGATCGCTGGCACAGCCCGCGCGACGGCGTGATCATCATTGGCGTAGACAAAGCGCGGCGGTCGGTGCGAGAATTGTTTGAGGCGATCTGGTCGGTCGCGCCGGACGTGAGCATCATCGCGCTGGATGCGTTCGTCGACGTGCGCAATCTGTCGGACGTAGCGTGGCGCGCGCTGGGCAACGTGGACTGGCGGCGCGACGCCGTGATCCACAATGGACCGGTCGATCCGTATGCAGGCGAGGGTCCGCGCGGGCAGATCGGCATCGACGCGACGATCAAGACCGCCGAAGAGGGTTACCCGCGCGGCTGGCCGCAGGAAGTCGGCATGAGCGAGGAGATCGCGCAGCGCGTGGCGCAGAAGTGGTCGCGGCTGGGGTTGAGTTAGTTTTGTGGAATGGGTGCGCAATAGTGGATAACTTACCCGATCTGTCCCACATGACAATACCGGCGCTTCTTCAGTTGCACGCGGAAATTCTGGCTGTGCTGAATACGCGCGAAGTATTGCGATCGTCCAACAACCCTGCCGGAGATTACGGCGAATATCTATTCAAACTGGCTTTTGGTTGGGTGCTCGAAAACAATTCCGTTTCAGGATATGATGCGACCGACGATAAGGGGACGCGGTATCAAATCAAGAGTCGTCGCATTACGTCGAGCGGTAATGCAACGCCGCTATCCTTCATTCGCAATTTGAAAAATGATCCACGACCATTTGATACTCTTGCGGGCGTGCTACTTGGCCAGGATTATCGGGTAATTCGAGCCGCTTTGGTCCCGTTTGACGTTGTGAACGAACACGCCAAATTTGTCGCACACGTTAATGCCTGGCGTTTTGTGCTGCGAGATGACGTTTGGGATATTCCAGGTGTTGACGATGTGACTGAAAAACTCAAAGAGACTGAAAATCTCCTTGCGACGTTGCCACCGCAGTGATGTTTGTTCAACCGAAGACTTGAGGATACCGAATTCATGGGATCATCGACACAACGCGCTAAAGATTCCGCCCGCGCGCGCGGATTGGCACCCGGCAGTGCCGCCTACAAAGCGCGCGTGTTCCTGGACCTCGTGCGCTTCGAGCACACAATTTTCGCGCTGCCATTTGCCTACATCGGCATGGTGCTGGCCGCGAAAGGGCTGCCGACGCTGTGGCAGTTCGTGTGGGTCACGGTGGCGATGGCGGCGGCGCGCACGCTGGCCTTTGCCGTCAACCGGCTGGCCGACCGCGCTTACGACGCGCGCAACCCGCGCACCATGAATCGCCCGACCGTCACCGGGGCGATCGATGCGCGCTCGGTGACGATCTACGCGGGCGTGGCGCTGGTCGTGCTGCTGATCGCCGCCGCGCTGCTCGATCCGCTGGCCCTGGAGCTGAGTCCAATTGCGGTGCTGTTCCTGGTGGGCTACAGCTTCACCAAGCGCTTCACCGTACTGGCCCATTGGGTGTTGGGCTTCACCGACGCGCTGGCAGTGGGTGGTGGCTGGATCGCCGTGCGCGGCTCCTTCTTCACGCCGGACGATCTGCCCGCGTGGCTGCTGATCGCCGCGGTGATGTTCTGGATCGCCGGGTTCGACCTGATCTACGCCTGCCAGGACTACGATCACGACGTGGCCGAAGGGCTGCACGCGTGGCCCGCCCGGCACGGGATCGCGTCCGCGCTGGGGCTGTCCAGGCTCAATCACGCCGCGTTCTTGATCTTGCTGGTGCTGGCGGGACTGGCGGCGGGCATGGCATGGCCCTATTACGCGGCGGCGCTGATCGTGGCCGGGATGCTCGTCTACGAGCACCGTCTGGTCTCGCCGGACGATCTCAGCCGGGTCAATGTGGCCTTTTTCAATATGAATTCCTACATCGCCCTGACGATTTTCGCCGGAACATGTCTGGCCTTGCTGGTGTGATGCAGATGGCGCACGGGCCCACCGATGGCGTCATGCCACCGTGGCAACCTGTGCTTAACTCTTTAAGGAGTAACGTGAATGCGTAAAGTTCTGGTTAGTGTGGTGTTGATGCTGGCCCTGTTGGCCGTTGCCGTCGCGCCGCTGACGCTGCGCGCTCCCCAAGCCCACGCGCAAGAAACCACCCTCAAAATGGGGCTGCTGCCGATCCTGGACGTGCTGCCGTTTTACGTCGCTGATCAGGAAGGCTACTTCACCAACGCGGGCATCAAGGTCGAGCTAGTCCCGGTAAGCAGCGCGCTGGAGCGCGATCAACTGCTGCTGTCGGGCGAGATCGACGGGATGCTCAACGATCTGGTGAGCACGGGTATTTTCAACGCGGACAAAACCCGTATCCAGATCGTGGCGATGGCGCGCCGCGCCTACGCCGACAGCCCGCAGTTCCGCATTTTGGCCGCGCCGGGCAGCGGCATCACCACGCCAGAGGATGTGAAAGGTGTGGAGATCGGCATCAGCGAGAACTCGGTGATCCACTACATCGCGCAGCGCATCATGGAAAACGCGGGTCTGAGCGACAGCGATCTCAAATGGCGCGCCGAGCCGAATATTGCCGTGCGCTACCAACTATTAATGGAAGGTCAAATGAAGGTCGCCTGCCTGCCTGATCCGTTGGCCCAGGCGGCGATGGTCGGCGGCGCAACGCTCATCGCGGACGACAGCGCGCTGGTCGACAGCGAATTCAGCCAGAGCGTGCTCTCCTTCCGGACCGAAGTCATCGACAAAAATCCGGACGCGGTCAAAGCCTTCCTGCTGGCATGGATGCGGGCGGCGGACGAGATCAACGATAACCCCGACACCTACCGCGCCCTGTGGCAGGAAAAAACCAACGTCCCCGACAGCGTCAAGGATACTTACGTGCTGCCGCCGTTCCCGACCTACGCCATCACGCAGGAACCCGCCTGGACCGATACGGTCAACTGGCTGGTCGAGCAAGGCATCGTGGACAAAGCACCCGCCTACGCGGACAGCGTGAACGACACCTTCTTGAGCCAGATCATCCCCTTGGCTCCCGCAGTGAGCCCTAACGGCGATCCCGCCAACGGCGAAGCCCTGTTTACCAGCCTGGGTTGCTCCACCTGCCACGCGACGGACTCCGAAGCGACGCTGGTCGGACCGTCGCTGATGGGGTTGGGCGAAGAAGCGGGCGACGTGCCCGGCTTGACCATCGAGCAATATATCGCCCAGTCGATCATGGATCCGGGCGCGTATGTCGTCGAGGACTTCCAGAACATCATGCCATCGTTCGACGACAAAGTGAGCGACAGCGAACTGGCCGATCTGGTCGCCTACATCATGACGCTGAAATAAGCGCCTAGTAGACTGTTCATGGGTACTTCCTGGGGCGGCCCGGCAGGTCGCCCCGCTCTGACTCACCCGGAACGGAATTCTTCTATGATCACCTCCGACACCGCCGCCTCCATGATCGCGATCGATCACCTGACGTTTCGCTACGGCACGCGCGGCGCGCCTGTCTTTCAGGATTTCTCGTGGCAGGTCGCGCCGGGCGAGGCGTGGTCGATCATTGGGCCGTCCGGCTGTGGCAAAACCACGCTGCTGACGCTGATTGCCGGGCTGCGGCGCGCCACGGGCGGCATCGATCCGCGTAGGCGAGACGCTGATCCAGCGTCCGCGCCCCGAAACCGGGCTGATCCTGCAGGATTACGGCCTGCTGCCCTGGGCGACGGTGTGGGATAACGTCGGCGCTGGGGCTGCGCGTGCGCCGCTTCTACGGGCCGGACGGCAAACACGCGCCGCGCAGCAGCCCGCGCCTTCCCGCAAAGAGGCGCGGCATGCGTCGAAGGCTGGCTCGAACGGCTCAACATCTACGAGCAGCGCAACAAGTTCCCCGGCGCGATCAGCGGTGGGCAGCGCCAGCGGACCGCCATCGCGCGCACGCTCGCCTTACAGCCGGACCTGTTGCTGATGGATGAGCCGTTCAGCAGTCTGGACGCGCCCACGCGCGAAGACCTGCAAATCCTGGTGCTGCGCCTGCAAGCCGAAATCGGCCTGACGAGCGTGATCGTCACGCACGCTATCGAAGAAGCCGCCATCCTGGGACGCCATATCCTCGTGCTGAGTCTGCCGCCCAACACCGCGCCGACCGTGGTCACCAACCCCGGCGCGGGATCGCCCGGCTATCGCAGCACGCCGGAATTTCTGGAGAAATGCAACGACCTACGCCCGCTGTTGGGGCTGAGCCTGTGACCGCCCCCGAACTCGCCGTTCTGTTTCCCTGCGCGAGATCGTGCGCGGTGGGCTCCGTGCGCCTGGGCAATCTGGCGCTGGCGATCGGTATTTTCACGGCCTGCTGGATCGCGCTGGCAGCCTACCTGCACCGCGACATCATGCCCTATCCCTGGGACGTACTGCCGGTCTTCGTGCGCGAGATGCGCGGCGACCTGTGGATCACACGCGGGTCAGCGCGGGGCGCGTGCTCAAAGCGATCGTGCTGGCGGTCCTCATTGCGACGCCGGTCGGACTGGGCCTGGGGCAGATTCGCGTGCTCAACCGCATCTTCTCCCCGCTGATCGCGCTGGTGCATCCCATCCCCAAGATCGTCTTTCTGCCGGTGATCCTGGTCGTGATGGGCATCGGCGAAACCTCGAAAGTCTTCCTGATCGCGCTGATCCTGTTCTTCCAGATTCTGGTCGTCGTGCGCGACGAAGCCGCCAGCCTGCGCCCGGAGCTGATCCAATCGGTGCGCTCGTTGGGCGCGGGACGGCGCGCGCTGTTCCGCTACGTATATCTGCCCGCGTCGCTGCCCGCCGTGCTAACCGCGCTGCGCGTCTCGGTCGGGACGGCGATTGCGGTGCTGTTCATCGCGGAGCAATACAGCACGCGCGCCGGGCTGGGCTATTATATTGTCACGCTGACGTGGCAGCGGCTGCGCTTCAGATCGCATGTACGCGGGGATTCTCGCCATGTCGCTGTTGGGGCTGGTGCTGTACGTGGTGGTCGATATCTTGGAGCGGATCGTCGGGCGCTGGCGTCGTGCCGGGGAGTACTAACGGCATGCCCGACCCGCACACCCCGCGACGCGGTGGCGTGTGGCCGCGCCTGCTGCTGATCGCCTTCGGACTCGCGGTCGGCGCGGTGATCGGGATCGCCGGGCTGCGGCTGGCGCGATCGGGCGATCAGACCAGCGCCGGGACAGCGTGTGCGATTGCGCCGGGAGACTGGCTAGAGCAGGTCCACGCGCTGCTGCACGATTACCGCGATCCGTGCGCTGAATTCTATTGGATGCCCAACCCGGACGACGAATTTCATTACCTGGTACGCCTGAACAATTACGGGCTGAATGGTCCAAACTACACGCTGGCGAAACCCGCCGATGTCTTCCGCGTGGTGATCGTGGGTGATTCGTTCGCGCAGGGTTGGCAGGTGCCGCGTGAGGATGGCTTTCCCTGGCTGTTGGACCGGGCGCTGACCGCCAGCGCTGGCCGCCGCGTCGAGGTGATCAACCTGAGCGTGGACGCCTACGGCACCGATCGCGAGCTGCTGCTCTACGCGCTGGTGGGCTGGCAGTTTCAGCCGGACCTCGTGCTCCTGGCGATGTATTCTGGTAACGACATTCAGGATAACGCCATTGACCTGGAGCAGGTGCGCTATGGGCGGCGGCTGGTCCGGCCGTTTTTCACGCTGGACGACGGCGCGCTGACTCTGCACGCCAGCCCGATTTTCGACGCCACCGCCTATCCTGAGTCGCCGGTGTTCGCGTGGCTGACCGCGCTGCAAGCCGCTCAGACGCCGGCCCCGCCGCCCGATCTGCCCGATCGCCCGCGCGTGCTAGATGCCGCCAGCAATGCGCTGGAATACCCGGTGCAGTTGGGCATTTACCTGCCAGATGACGCTCACTGGGCGCGCGCCTGGGCGCTAACCGGGGCGCTGGCCGCGCAGTTTCGTGATCTGGTGGAGAATGTCCAGGGCGTCCCGTTCGCCGTGCTGGTTATCCCGAGTCGCCGCGCGGTCCACCCCGAAGACTGGGCCGCGACCGTGGAGCAGTACCGGCGGGCCTTACCCGAACTGGCCGACGCCGATCCGACCGCGCCGGAACGCCAGCTGGTCGCGCTGCTGGCGGACCAGGGCATTCCAGCGCTGGCGCTGCTCGATCCGTTGGCGACATATGCCGCCCAACACCCCGGCGAACGGTTATACTATCCCGGCGATGGGCATTTCAACGCGGCCGGTCACCGGCTGACCGGGGAGGCACTGGCCGCGTGGCTGCGCGATCATGGGCTGGTCCCGGTGAAATGAGGGCCGAGAGTAGGCCCAGCTCACCCGCTTGTTGTAGAATCTGGAGACGGACTGCCTGCCATCATGTTACCCGCGCAGGCCAGGCAGCGGAGGAAAGAAGCATGAGCGACCACAGCATTCCAACAGTTTTGCGGACCCAGATCGCCGGACTGCTCCAGGGCGGTCACGCCCATATGACGCTCGACCAGGCGGTTGAAAACTTCCCGTCGGAGTTTTACAACGTCTGCCCGCCCAACGTCGATTACACCCCCTGGCATCTATTGGAACATCTGCGGATTGCCCAGTGGGACATTCTGGACTACATCCGCAACCCGGATTACAAATTGCTCATCTGGCCGGATGAGTACTGGCCGTCGCGTTCCGCCCAGGCCGATGCCGCCGCGTGGCGGCACACGCTGGACCAGTTCCGGGCCGATCTGAACGCGCTGATCGGCATCGCGCAGGATCCAACCATCGACCTGACCGGGCCGCTGCCCTTCGCGCCCGAACACACCTACCTGCGCGAGATGCTGCTGGTCGCCGATCACAACGCCTACCATATTGGCGAATTCGGCATTCTGCGGCAGGTTATGGGGACATGGCGGCGCTGATTTTGGAACATGCAGCAGCACGACCTGGAGAACTTCACGCAGTGACGGACGATAATATTTCTAACGAGCACGGCATCTACGTACAGGATATGTTCGGGCGTATCGCGCGGCGCTATGACCTGATGAACCGCCTGATGACGTTCGGACAGGACCGGCGCTGGCGACGTTTTGTCGTACGCCAGGCCCAGCTCGCGCCGGGCGGGCATCTGCTGGATATTGCGACCGGCACGGGCGATATCGCCTTCGAGGCGCGCCACCAGGTGCCGGGGCTGCGCGTGATCGCGGCGGACTTCACGCTGCCGATGATGCGCGTCGGGCTGCGGCGGGATGCGGCGCACTCTAATGGCGCGGGCACGATCGCGTGGCAGGCCGCCGATACGCTGGCGCTGCCCTATCCGCCAGAGACCTTCGACGCCGTGACAAGCGGTTACCTGTTCCGTAACGTGAAGGACATTCCCGGCGCGCTGCGTGAACAGGTGCGCGTGCTCAAATCGGGCGGGCGGCTGGTCACGCTGGACACGACGCCGCCGCCGCGCGGACTGCTGCGTCCGTTCATCCAGTTTCATCTCAAGTTTGTGATCCCGACTTTAGGTCGCCTGGTCAGCGGGCAGGCCGACGCCTACCGCTATCTGCCCGAAAGCACGCTCGGTTTCAAGACGGCCGACGAATTGGCCGATTTGATGCGTGCGGCGGGTTTGGTGGACGTGGGCTACCGGCGCTTTATGTTCAACACGATGGCCGTTCATTGGGGCACCAAGCCCCGCTAACACCGCCACCAGCTTTTACTGATCGCTCGTTATTTTCCGGAGGAAAACTCACCATGAAGCTCAGCGCACGCAATACCCTCAAAGGCACGGTCAAGCGCGTCACTGTGGGCGCGGTCAACACCGAAGTCGTGATCGCGCTGCCCGGTGGCGTGGAAATCGTCTCGATCATCACCAAGGAATCGGCGGAAAGCCTGGGCCTGGCCGTGGGCAAAGAAGCCTACGCCGTGATCAAGGCGTCAAACGTCATGGTCGGCGTGGATCACTAGCCCGCCTATGACTACCCACCGCCCGCGCCTCGTGGTCGCCATTTCGGGCGCCAGCGGCGCGATCTACGGCATCCGGCTGTTGGAAACCTTGCGCCAGGCGGGCGATATCGAAACCCACCTGATCCTGACCGAATCGGGTAAAATCACGGTCGTGCAGGAAACGGACTACAGCATCAGCGCGGTTGAAGCACTGGCCGATGTCGTCCACAAGCCGCATAACATCGGGGCCAGCATCGCCAGCGGGTCATTTGCCACGCTGGGGATGATCGTCGCGCCGTGCAGCATCAAGAGTCTGTCGGGCATCGCGCACAGCTACGCCGACAGCCTGCTGGCCCGCGCGGCCGATGTGCACCTCAAAGAGGGGCGGCCCCTGGTGCTGGTCGTGCGTGAAACTCCGCTGCACCTGGGCCACCTCCGGCTGATGACCCAGGCAGCGGAGATCGGCGCGATCATCCTGCCGCCTGTCCCGGCATTTTACAGCAAGCCCACCACCGTTGATGATATTATTAACGGGACGGTGGGTCGGATTTTGCTCCGGCTGGGGATCGCGAATGATCTCTACATGGAATGGCTGGGGCTGAAAGGAAAAGCATAATGGAGGCATCAGCATGATGGCCGACATCCCCCTGCTACCCGAGGACATGCGTCCGGTGTTACGCGACTTTCTGGCGAGCCGGTCCACGATGGCGCTGGCTACCGCCGGGTTAGACGATGGACGTCCCCAGGTTGCGCCGCTGTTTTTCGTCAGCGACGATGAATTCGCCCTGTATTGGGTGTCCGATCCTGACAGCCGGCACAGCGCCAATCTGTCCGACTGGAACGACGCCGCCGCCACCATCTACAGCGAAACGTGGGAATGGACCGGCATTCAGGGCGTGCAGATCGAAGGTGACGCCAATGCCCTGGATGATGAGGACGAGCGCCAGCGGGTGCTGGCCCTATACCGTACCAAATTCCCCTTCGTCAACGACAAGTTCGCGGACCTGATCGCGCAGAGTGTAATCTACGAGCTGCGCCCGCGCTGGCTGCGCTGGATTGACAACCAGCGCCATTTCGGATATAAGCAAGAATTCGTCGTCAACTCCGCTGACGTGGACGCACGAAGTCAGGCCTGACCACGACCCATGATCCCGCCCCAACGGGTGGGGATCGTGCCGGACGTGGGACACTTGCAGTAACGCGCCGTTCGCGCCGCTCACCTGTTTTCTTGAGCGCACAACTATCTATCGCCGCCGCGCTTCACGCGCAGTCTGGCTTGTTGCCGTGCCAGTCGTCTGCGGTAGGAAAAGTGGGTTCACAGAGGGGTGAAGCCGGTTTTACCTGACCGCTGATCGTAAATCATTCAATCACTGTTCGCACTTTTAGTAAGGAGAAGCGATGGAGCATACGCCAGTCATACAACTTTTCCTCGTGTTGGGTCTGATCATTGCATCTGCGCAGCTGGCCGGATCGGCGGCGCGCGCGATGGGGCAGCCGCGCGTCTTTGGGGAGCTGCTGGCCGGTGTGCTGCTTGGCCCCACGCTGCTCGACCTGCTGCATTGGGGCGTCTTTGATGACCCGGTGCTGTTGGGCAAAACGCTGTCGGAGTTCGCCGAACTGGGCGTGCTGCTGTTAATGTTCGTCGTCGGGCTGGAAGTTCACCTGACCGAACTGCTGTCGATCGGGATGGTGCCGATCTGGGGCGGCGTATTAGGTGCGATCTTCCCGGTCGCGCTGGCCCTGCCGGTCGTGCTCGTGTTTGGCTACTCGGTCGAGTCGGCGCTGTTCGTGGGCGTGGTGCTCGCCGCGACCTCGGTCAGCATCTCCGCCCAAACGCTGCTGGAACTGGGCGTGCTGCGCACTAAAGAGGGCCTGGGCCTGCTGGCGACAGCGGTCGTCGACGACGTGCTGGCGATCCTGCTGCTCTCGGTCGTGATCGCCACGCTGGGATCGGACAGCGACGCGTCCGCCGTCGGGTTGATCTGGATTTTCGTACGGATGGCGCTCTACCTGGGCGGAGCGCTGGCGGTGGCGTGGTTTCTGCTGCCACCGCTGTTCAACTACATCCACCGCACGCGCCTGATCGCGTCCGGCACGGCGTCCTACGCGCTGATCGCGGCGCTGATCTTCGGCTGGTCGGCGGACGCGCTGGGCGGCGTGGCGGCCATCACCGGGGCGTTCATCGCCGGGCTGGGACTCAGCCAGACACATTCGCGCGTCAAAACGGAGATCGAAGGCACCGTACAGCACATCGCTTATGCTTTTCTCGTCCCGATCTTTTTCGTCAACGTCGGCCTGCACATCGATCTGACCGCCATCAGCCTGGATTTGATCCCGCTGGCAATTTTGCTGGTGGTCGTGGCAATCGTGTCGAAGATCGGCGGGAGCGGTTGGGGCGCGTACCTGGGCGGCTTCAGCCGCGACGAGTTGATCCGGCTGGGCGTCTGTATGATCTCGCGCGGCGAAGTCGGGCTGATCATCGCGGCGCTGGGCTTGTCGGCTGGCTTGCTAGACAAAGAACTCTTCGAGCCGGTCTTTCTGGTGATTCTGGTCACCACCGTCATGACACCGCCAATGGTGCGCTGGGTCTTTCGCGCACGCGACGATGCGCCGCCACGTTTGGCGTCCGAGCAGGGTTAAAGCCATACCTGAAATGACACCGATGGTCTACAATTTACACAGAGGAGCGCACTCGACCCATGTCCAAACTGGTGATCTTGATCACATCACACATTGATAAAGGCGTGGCCGTGGCCGAAGCGTGGGAAACGGCGGGCGCGCCCGGCGTCACATTGATCGAAAGCTATGGTCTGCACCACCTGCGCGAGCAGAGCAAGGCGCTCGAGATCCCGCTGTTCGTGTCGATGGCCCGGCTGATGCACCAGATCGAAGAAACTAACCAGACCATTTTTTCGGTCGTGGAGGACGATCTCGTAGATACGCTCGTCGATGCGGCCTGTCAGGCGTTGGGCGTGCCCAGCCTGGAAGAGCCGAACGCGGGCGTTGCGTTTGTGATTCCCGTAGAGCGCGTGATTGGGATGCGCGGCTGCGAGCCAGAGAGCTAACTCACATGACAGCCCCGGCGGAATCCCCCCGCATCCTGGCGCTCATCCCCGCCTATAATGAGGCGGCAGGCGTGGCCGATGTGGTCCGTGGCGCACAGACTTTTTTGCCTGTGCTGGTCGTGGACGACGGATCGTCCGACGACACAGCCGCCTGCGCTGAGTCGGCGGGCGCGGTAGTACTGCGCCAGGTGCCCAACCAGGGCAAAGGCATGGCGCTGCGGGCCGGGTTCCGCCGGGCATTGGAAGACGGGTACGACGCGGTGATCACGCTCGACGCGGATCGCCAGCACGACCCCGCCGAAATTCCGGCGTTTTTGGACGCCTACACCGCGCGCCAGCCCGATCTGATCATCGGGGAGCGCACCTTCAAGCAGATGCCGTTTCCGCGCAACCTGTCGAACACGATCGGGCGCAGCCTGTTTTCGTGGGCTTTGGGCCAACGCGTGCGCGATAACCAGTCCGGCTACCGTCTGATCAGCCGGCGGCTGATGGAAACGACCCTTGCCAGTCAAGAACATGGCTTTGAATTCGAGGTTGAGATGATCGTCACCTGTGTGCTGAGCGGCTGCCGTTTGGAAGGCGTGCCGATTCGCACCATCTACGGCGACGAGAAAAGCCATATTAAGCCCATCCCGCAGACCGTTCACTTTCTGCGCGTGGTGTGGCAAACATGGCGCGCCCGACGACGCGCTCGCCAGAGAATCGCATGAACGCATCCGAATCGCCCCGCCCGCGCCGCCGCGCGTGGTGGTTAGCATGGCTGCCGGTGCCCCTGCTCGGTTTGATCGGCGCGCTGCTGCTGATCGCTGATGCGAACGGCGCCGATAACAGTGCGACACCCGCTCCACACTACCCGACCCCCGCCCCGGTGACGTTCATTCCGCCCACGGCGATCCCGCCCACCGCTGGCCCGACCGTCGAGTCCGTGATCGACAAGCCGCTGCCGGACATCACCCTCGCGACGTTGGACGGCGATCCGGTCCACCTGCAAGACTTGACCGGGCAGATTCTATTCCTCAACTTTTGGGCGTCGTGGTGCGAGCCGTGCCGGGGCGAGATGCCGACCTTGCAGCGGCTGGAAGATACTCATGCTTCGCGAGGCGTCACCGTGATCGCCGTGACCGATCCAACCGATGGGCAGGACGAAAGCGCCATCCGCGCCTTTCTGAACGATTACCACCTGACGCTGACGATCGGGCTGTCCTCTGACGCTTCCTTTTACCAGCAGTTCGAGGTTGTGCAAATCCCCACGACGTTTATCATTGACCGGGCAGGCGTCGTACGCTGGCGGCACATCGGCGAATTGACCGACGCCGATATCACGGTCTACCTGGATCGACTCGGAGAGCAGTAAACCTATGGCCGCAGAGGCAAGTTTGGCGGCGGTCAGCTTTGGGCTGGCCGCTTCATTGTCATGGGGCGCTAGCGATTTCAGCGGTGGCGTTGCGACGCGCCGTATCCCGGTCGCCCTGGTGATGATCGTGTCCTACATCGTCGGGCTGACGCTGCTGCTGGCGCTCGCGCTGGTACGCGGGGAACCGTTCGCTTCGACGACCGATATGATCATCGGCGCAGCGGCGGGCCTGTCGGGCGCGATCGGCCTGACCGCGCAGTACCGCGCGCTGGCCACGGGCCGCATGGGGATCGCGGCACCGGTATCGGCCGTGCTGGGATCGGCCCTGCCGGTATTATTCGCGGCCTTCAGCGAAGGGTTGCCCGGCGGCGGTCAGATCGCCGGATTCGCGCTGGCGCTGGCGGGCGTGTGGCTGATCGCGCGTACGGAAAGCGGCGGCGAGCGTCACGCTGGGCTGAGCTATGCCGTGATGGCAGGCGTGGGCTTCGGCGGCTTCTTCATCCTGATGGACCATGTCAGTGTAGACTCGGTGTTCTGGCCGCTGGTCGCCGCGCGCGGGATGTCGTTGGTGGCCATACTGGTCTATGCGCTGGTCGTGAGTCCGCCCCGGCGCTGGGTGCTGCCTGGGCGGCGCGGGTTAGGAGTTATCCTGGCGGCGGGATCGTTGGACGTGGGCGGCAATGTGTTTTTTCTGATGGCGGCGCAGGCCGGGCGGCTCGACGTGGCGACCGTGCTGTCCTCGCTGTATCCGGCGATCACGGCGATATTGGCCCGCGCGCTGCTCGACGAGCGGCTGAGCCGCGTGCAGACGGCGGGTGTTCTGGTGGCAGTCGTCGCGATTCCGCTCATC
This sequence comes from uncultured Chloroflexia bacterium, assembly GCA_963826505.1. GTDB lineage: Bacteria > Chloroflexota > Anaerolineae > Aggregatilineales > Aggregatilineaceae > CAWGXG01. The sequence goes on along the minus strand of CAWGXG010000003.1, from coordinate 70,200 downwards.
GCGGGGTAACAAAATGGGAGTCGCTCGGGGCGCGTCCGCCAAAAACGACGAGATTCGGATACAATACAACCAGTGGTGCAGCGCACCCCCGGGAACCGAGTCCAGCGGGGCAACAGCATGAACGATCTTTCAGGCACGACGATCGGCCCGTACCGGCTGATCGAGATCATCGGCAAAGGCGGCATGGCGACCGTTTATCGCGCCTACCAGTCCAACATGGACCGCGACGTCGCGATGAAGATCATGTCGCCCGATTTCGCAGACGATCCCGAATTCGTGATGCGGTTCGAGCGCGAAGCGCAGATCATCGCGCAGCTTCAGCACCCGCACATCCTGCCTGTGTACGACTTCGGGCGCGCCGACCGGTTGGCGTATCTGGTCATGCGCCTGATGACAGGCGGCAGCCTGAACCTGCTGCTGCGCGGCCCGCTGCCCATTGGGCGCGTGATCGAGCTGGCGCGGCAGATCGCGTCCGCGCTGGATTATGCGCACGCGCACGGCATCATTCACCGCGACCTGAAGCCCACCAATATTCTGCTCGACGATCTCGGTAACGCCTATCTGACCGATTTTGGAATCGCCAAACTGCTGGCCAGCGGGACGGTCAGCGGGCTGACGCAGCCCGACGCTGTGATGGGCACGCCCACCTATATGGCCCCCGAACAATGGCGTTCGGAGCCGGTCGACGCGCGCACAGACGAGTACGCGCTAGGCGTCATCGTATACCAGATGCTGCTCGGACAGGTGCCGTTCGCGTCCGAAACCCCGCACGGGCTGATGTACCAGCATCTCGACAAACTGCCGCCGTCGCCCACGGCCATCAATCCTGATCTGCCTATGGCGATCGAGCCGGTCATCCGCCGCGCGCTCGCCAAACAGCGCGACGAGCGCTACGGGTCAGCGGGCGAGATGGTGAGCGACCTGGAACGCGCACTGCGCGCTCCGACCGGCACCGTCTACACTACGCTGGAACGCCCACCGGTCCGGCCCCGGCCATCCGGCGCAACTGATCCGGATCTGCTGCGCGCGGAAGAGGAATTGATGTCGTTGGGTGACCCCGATGAAGCGCCCGCGCCACCCGCTTCCACCCAGCCCAACCTCCCGGCGCGCAGCGTGCCGCCCGTCGCGGGACCGCCACCGATCACGGCGCGGCCTCAACGTCAGGCCCCGCCTAACAACGTCCCGCGCATGACGCCGCCGCCGCACATTCAAACATCCAACACGGGCAGCGGCTCCCGGCAAGTGCCTCCGCCGTACATTCAGACGCCCGGATCGCGCCAGGGACCGCCTCCGGCTCCACCGACCGGCAGCTACCCGCCGCTGTACAACGAGCCGCCGCAGCCTTCGACGCCGTCGATCCGCGCCTTCACGCCGCCGTATCGTCCGCCGCAGGCCCCACCACCCGAACCGCCCGAATACCATAATAACGAGGGCGGCTTGGGGTTCCTGCGCCTGGTGCTGATCGTGGGCGGCGTGGTGGCGGCAGTCGCGGTGCTGTTTGGAATCGTGTTCGTGGTCGGGCTGACGCTGAATTCCAGTCCCGGCACCAGCGTACCCGCGCTCACCCCGCGCGTGACGATTCTCTCGCCCACCAACGGTGCGACGATCGGGTTGGGTTCGACGGTGCGGATCGAGTTTAGCGCCAACAGTCCCAACGGTCTGACGCGCATCGAGCTGCGGCGCTTCGGGATGCCGGTCTTCACGATCGATCCGGGCGGCGTGCGCGTGTACCACGGTTGGTTCGATTACGCCGCTAACGCGACCGGCCAGCATGATCTGGAGATTGTGGCGTTCAGTGGCACCACCAGCGGCGACCCGGCGCAACTGCTGTTGTACGTGCAGTGATCGCGCGATCAGTTCAAGCCGAGGGCGCGCAGCACGGCGATCCCGAACAGGCTCAGCCCGCCGACCGACACCGAAGCCGCCAGCCCGACATAGAACGGCTTGAGTTCCCAGCCCGCGCAGTTGGGTGATGCTGGTCCCCAGCCCGACGCCCGCCATCGCCATCGCCAGGAAGTTCTCCGCCCAGGTCTTGATGTCGACCGTCAACGCATCCCAGCGCGCCGCTTTGAACACCCACCACGCCGACCCGGTTTCGTCCAGCGTGGCATCCCCCACTGTGCGGATCAGCGCGAGCAATATGAAGCCTAAAATAAACATAGGAAACAGCTTGAAGAAACTGAAGCGTTTCGCGTGCTCCGATCCGGCGGAAGTCTGGCGGCTGTAGCGGTAAGCCATCAGCGGGATGACGATCGCCATCAGGACGTTGCGCACCAGCTTGGTAACGGTGGCCGTATCAAGTGCTTTGTCCGCGTCGAACAGCTCTGCGTAAATCAGGCCGCCGCCCGCGACCTGCGCGGTTTCGTGGATCGACGTGCCGAGGAACAACCCGGCTCCGGTCGGATCGTTGGGGAATAGCGCGTGCCCCACGTAGGGGTAAATCAGCATGGCGAGAATGCCGAACAATGTAATATTGGCGACGGCGTAGGTCAGTTCTTCCTCTTTGGCTTCGATGGCCGGGCCGGTCGCGACAATGGCCGTCGCGCCGCAAATGCTTGTGCCGACCCCGATCAGAGTCGCCAGCCGGGGCGACAGGTTGAGGCGGCGGCCTAACCAAGCCGTCACAACAGCCGCGCCCACCACACAGAACAGGATCACCGGGATGCCCAGCGCGCCCAGGCGCAGCACATCGCCCAGGCTGAGCCGGATGCCCAACAGGATGATGCCCAGCCGCAAGATACGCTTGAGACTGAAGCGGATCCCGGGCAGCGTCCAGCCGGGCAGCTTGACCAGGTTGCCGATCACCAGCCCGATCAGGATCGCCATCATGATGCCGGAGATCGGGGTCTTGTCGAAGCCGAGCAGGTCCACGCCGATCCACTCGCTGGACAGCAGGCCGAGCCAGGCCACCGCCGCCGTCAGCAGCAGGCCGGGCACGATTCGCGCCCCGGCGGCTAAACTCTCGCCAGGGGAAAAAGCGGGCCGGTCCGGGTCGTAAGCATTTTCCAAGGATTGTTGCGTCATAGAGGGCTCCCCCTTCGGTGCGCGTCGCAAGAAGCAGCAAAATTACAGCAGACAAATACGACTTTGCGAATTAATTTTTCAAGTTGATAAATTATATCATATCCCCGCCATCTGGCTATAGTGAGGACGCTGGTTTTCTAAACGCCCAGAACGGGCTACACTTAGCAGCAGAGAGTCTGGCTCCGGCTGTACGGATCGCGGTCGGGCCACAAGGAGCAGAACTATGGGCGCGATCTTTTTAATACTTTTTGGGCTGACGCTGTTCGGGCTGTACATCGTGATCCGCCGCTCGTGGGTGGACCTGTTGAGCGCCGGGGGAGCAGCGTCGATCCTCAATTTTCTTTGGGTAGTGCTCTATGCCCTGCTCAACAACGACACCTCGACCGGGCAGGCAGTGTTCGCGGGGATCGTTGTCGGCGCGGGGTTTTCGGTGGTCGTCGTAATCATCGCCGCGTTTTTCCGCACGAATCAGGCGGCGTCTGGTGTGAAGCTAATCTCGCAATCCGATCAGGAGGAACACGCGCGTGAACGAAAACATGATCATGATTAAGCGGCAGAGTCGGCGGCGTCCGCAGTTCTGGCTCAAGGCCATTTTCAGCCTGGGACTCTGGTTGCTGTGGTGGCGCGGGGACTATCTCGCCCTGACCAAGCGCTCGGTGGTGCGCCGCAAAGGCGTCTTCACCAAAGAAGAACGCGCTGTGCCTCTCAATCAGGTGCAGGATATCTCGATCAGCTATGGCATCATCCGCCGGATGTTGGGGCATGGCGACATCCGCATCGAGACGGCGGGCAGCTCTGGCACCGAAGTCATCATGAATAATATCGACAAGCCCGAAGAGTTTCGCTCACTCGTGCTGGAACAGATCGACAAGTTCTACGATGACGACAGCCTGCACCCGGACAAGCCTAAGAACGAAGAAAGTTAAGTCTGGTCGCGTGCCGCACCGCGCACGCGCTAGCACGCCCGCCGCGCAAACGCCCTGATGACGTAGGGCGGTGACAGAGCGGGCGTTTGTTTTGGCGTGATAGAATCAAAGATAAGGTCAGCCCGCCGCAAAACGGCGCCGCTGCTGACCGTTTCGCTGGTAACCAGGCCCATGTGGCCGGAGACTATGTGATGAGTTATCCCATGCAGCCCAACCAACCGCCGGGGCGCTCCAAGCCGCCGCGCTCGCGGCGCGGTAAATCCCGGCGCGGGCAGAGTCCGCGCACGCCGACCCCCTACCCTGGCATGCCGCCGGTCGGCTATACCCCCACGCCCGGCCAGCCTGTTTATGGTGCGGGCCAACCGCCCTACGGCACGCCGCCTGTACACCACCGCCGTCGCCGGCGGCGCGGTCTGGCGATTGGGCCAGGGCTGATCTTCGGCTGTGTGGGCATGGTGGGGATTGTGCTGCTGGGCTTCGTGATCACCGCCTTCCTGGTCTACGATCACTACAGCAGCCGCCTCGAAGATGAGATCGCCAAGCTGCAAGACCTGTCGGGCTACCAGTCGTTCGAGACGACCGTCATTTATGATCGCGACGGCAATGAGCTGTATCAGGTCTTCGACGAAGGCCGCCGCACGCGCATTTCGCTCGATCAGATGCCGCAGGACGTGATCGACGCGACGATTGCAGTCGAAGATGATACGTTCTACGAGAATCGCGGCATCGACATCCCCAGCATCGCGCGCGCCGCCTACCAGTACGTGCGCTACGGTTACATTGTGTCCGGCGGCAGCACCATCACGCAGCAGTTGATCCGCAATGTGTTGTTCACCGAGGAATACCGCAACCAACAGTCGCTCAACCGCAAGCTGGACGAGGCGCTGCTGGCCGTGATCCTCACGCAGCGCATGAGCAAGGACGAAATTCTCGAACTTTACCTGAACGAGATCTATTACGGCAATCTCGCCTATGGCATCGAAGCCGCGTCGCAGACCTATTTCGGCAAGCCCGCCGCCCAGCTCACGCTCGGTGAAGCGGCGCTGCTGGCCGGGCTGCCCCAGGCTCCGGCGGATCTCGACCCGCTCAATCCCGATCCGAACGTGCAAAGCCGCGTCATGGAACGCCGCAAACTGGTACTCGACCTGATGGTCAAGACGGGCGCGATCACGCGCGCCGAAGCTAACGCTGCCTATGCTGAGCCGCTGGCCTTCGTAAGCCCCAACATCGACCTGGATTCCGCGCCGCATTTCGTGGTCTTCGCGCGCAACCAGCTCAGCGATCTGCTGGTGCACCAGCTCAACCTGCCGGAAGAAGACATCCGGCGCATGATCGCGGGCGGCGGGCTGCGCGTGTACACCAGCCTGGATATGGATTACCAGCGGCTGGCGGAAAGCGTCGCCCAGCAGCAGGTGGCCGCGCTCAAGGCCGGACACAACCTCAACAACGCGGCGGTTGTCGTGCTGCGCCCGGACACCGGCGAGATTCTGGCGATGGTCGGCAGCGTGGACTACAACGACGTGACCATCGACGGGAACGTCAATATGGCCGCCGCGCCACGACAACCTGGCTCCGCGATGAAGCCCTTCACTTATGCCGCCGCGATGGAACGCGGCTGGACCGCCGCGCAGGTGATCTGGGACACCGAGACGCATATCGGCATCCCCGGCCAGGAAGCGTATGTGCCGGTCAACTATGACCGCGCCTTTCACGGCCCGGTGCGCGTCCGCGAAGCGCTGGCCAATTCCTACAACATTCCTGCCGTGCAAACGCTGCGGCAGGTGGGCGTCGATTACTTGCTGTGGATGATGCGCCGCGTCGGCGTGACCAGCCTGGGCGACGATCCATCACAGTATGGTCTGTCGCTGACGTTGGGCGGCGGCGAGGTCTCACCGCTGGAACTGACTAACGCCTATGGCGTGCTGGCCAATCACGGCGTCTATGTGCCCTATACCGCAGTGGTGTGCGTCACGCGCTCGGATGGATCGATCCTGTACGAATTTGAAGGGCGCTGCCCGGCTGCCACCCACCTGACCGACCAATCGGTCAGCGTGCTGGCGCGGGGCCAGCAGGTGCTCGATCCGCGTATCGCCTTCGTGATCAGCAGCATTCTGTCCGACAACACGGCCCGCACGCCCGCCATGGGCGCGAATAGCGCGCTCTACACGCCCGGCATCCCGACCTCAGTCAAGACCGGGACCACCAACGATTACCGCGATAACTGGACGGTCGGCTTCACGCGCAACATTGCGATCGGCGTGTGGGCGGGTAACACCGACAACGCGGCGATGTACAACGTCTCCGGGCTGGATGGGGCCGCGCCGATCTGGAACAACGTCATGACTGGCATCTACCAGAATCCTGCGCTGCTGAATGTGCTGGGATCGCGTCTGCCAGATGACGAGCACCTCCAACCGCCGGGTGGCGTATACCAGCGCCAAATCTGCAATATATCGCGCACGGCCTTGCAAGACCCTGCGACCGGCTGCTCGCCCGGCTATACCGAGTGGTTCCTGGACGGCCCGGCCGCGATCCCCGACATCAACGGCAATCTGGTTGCGCCCGCGCCCACCGCCGCGCCACAGCAGTCCTCTAATGGACCGCAGTTGGTCGAAGTGGAGCCAGGGCTGTACCGCGTGTATGTCTTCCCGATCGATCCCAATCTGGCGAACGCCATCGCCGCGGCGGATCCGTACGGGCAGACCATCCCGCCGCGTTATTGCCAGGTGCCGATCGAAGTCGTGGGACAGGTGCCCGGGGTGCAGGAGCAGTTATTCATCGCGCCGCCGCTGGATCCTGACGACGCCTACCGCGCACGGCTGTGGGCGCAGTCCAACGGCGTGGCGATCCTGCCGCAGTACGCCTGCAACGAGCAGATGCTGCAATCCGCACCCGCTCAGGCAGGCGGCGGCGGGCAGGTGGTCCAGGCCTATATCAGCTATCCCACGCCGGGCCTGGTGATCCCTGCCGGGTCGGGGTTGGACATCCAGGGCAGCGCCGTATTTTCGCAGGATCAGGCGGCGTTCTTCAAAGTGGAGATCGAGGGCGGCCCCTGGCCCAACTTCGTCACCCTGGGCGATGTGAACAACTGGAAGAATCGCAGCGGAGTGAGCAACGACGTGCTGGAGTCGATCATGCCGGGCGTGCTGACGCCGGGGACGTACACCTTGCAGTTGGTGGTCGTCCGCAGCGATGGGAACTTCGTGCAAGCGCCCTATCAGGTACAGTTTTCGGTGGGATAACACGGGGCGCGCCTTTAGCTCCTATCCCCGGGCCTTCCCCCGCGTGGCGGAGGAAGGGAGGAGCCGGTCTCGGCCGGTTCGCCGTCTGCTGACCGCTACTCGCTGAACGCTGCGACCTTAAATACCACCATACCCAGCGGCGGGAGCGTCAGATTCAGACTGTAGCCGAAGCGGTGCCAGGGCAGCGGATCGGCGTGCCTGCCGCCCAGATTGCCGACATTCGTCCCGCCGTAGCGCGCCGCGTCGCTGTTGAGGACTTCCTTGTAGAAGCCCGGTTGCGGCACCCCAATGCGGTAATCGACGCGCGGCACCGGGGTGAAATTGCACACCACGACCACGAAATCCGAGCGATCCTCGGCGTAGCGAATGTAGCTGTATACGCTTTGTTCGGCGTCGTTCGGCTCGATCCACTCGAAGCCCGCCGGAGTGAAATCCTGCTGGTACAGCGCGGGCTCCGCACCGTAGAAATGATTGAGATCGGCGGCCCACTGCTGCAACCCCTGGTGCGTCGCGAAGTCCTCCACCAGATTCCAATCCAGGCTGCGCGTTTCGCTCCACTCGCGCCATTGGCCGAACTCCTGCCCCATGAAGATCAGCTTTTTGCCGGGGTGCGTGACCTGGTAGCCGAACAGCAGGCGCATCGTGGCGAATTTCTGCCACCAGTCGCCGGGAATTTTGGCGATCAGCGCGCCCTTGAGATGCACGACTTCGTCATGCGAGAGCGAGAGCACGAAATTCTCGCTGAAGGCGTACATCAGCGAGAAATTGAGCTTGGTGTGATTCCAGCGGCGATACACGGGATCAGTGCTGATGTATTCGAGCGTGTCATGCATCCAGCCCATGTTCCACTTGAGCGTGAAGCCCAGCCCGCCCAAATACGTCGGGCGCGACACCATCGGCCATGAGGTCGATTCCTCAGCGATGGTCACGCAGCCGGGGCATTTGGCGTGGATCACGGCGTTGGCTTCTTGCAAGAACTTAATCGCCGCGAGATTTTCCTTACCGCCGTACTCGTTGGCAACCCACTCGCCCGCCTCGCGTCCGAAGTCGAGATAAATCATCGAGGACACCGCGTCCACACGCAGCCCGTCGAAGTGGTATTCCTTGAGCCAAAACAGCGCGTTGGCGATCAGAAAATTGCGGACCTCGTTGCGCCCATAGTTGAAAATGTAGGTGCCCCAATGCGGATGTTCGCCCTGGCGCGGATCGGCGTGCTCGTAGAGATGCGTGCCGTCGAACAGGCCCAGCGCGTGCCCGTCGCGCGGGAAATGCGCCGGGACCCAATCCAGAATCACGCCGATGTTGTGTTGGTGGCACTTGTCGATCAGGTACATCAGGTCGGTGGGCGTGCCGTAGCGGCTGGTGGCCGCGTAGTAACCGGTCACCTGGTAGCCCCACGACATATCCAACGGGTGCTCGGCGATGGGCATCAACTCGATATGCGTGTAGCCCATCCGCTCCACGTAGGGGACCAACTGCTCCGCGATCTCACGGTAATTCAACCATTCCAGCCCGCCGGACTTGCGCCGCCACGATCCTAAATGCACCTCGTAGGTCGACATGGGCGCGTTGAGGATGTTACGCTCAGCACGCGCGGCGATCCAGGCGTCATCTTCCCAGGTGTAGGCATCCAGATCGACCACAACGGAAGCCGTGCGCGGGCGCATCTCGCTGAAAAAGCCGTAGGGATCGGTCTTCTGGATGTGGGCGCCGCCTTGCTGCGAGCGCAGCTCGAACTTATACAGCTCACCCGCGCTCAAGCCCGGGATGAACAGCTCCCAGATGCCAGCGTCGCCGTGAAAGCGCATCGCGTGGACGCGCGGATCCCAGCCGTTGAAGTTACCCGACACGCTGACGCGATAGGCATTGGGTGCCCACACGGCAAACTGCACACCGTCGACTCCGTCCACCGTGCGCGGATGGGCGCCCAGCCGTTCATACGCCTGCCAGTGACGGCCTTCCGTCAGCAAATAGCGGTCGAAATCGCTCAGCAGGGGCCCAAAGCGGTAGGGGTCCTCGACGGTCAGAGTGCGCCCGTCGTAGGTTGTCTCCGCGAACTGGTACGGCCCCACCGGCCACGCGGACTCCCGCGTGATCTCGAATAATCCACCTTCATCCAGACGATTCATAGGCGTGTGCGTGCCGGTCGCCACGTCGATCAGGTCCAGGGCGCGCGCGGTCGGGCGAAAGGCACGGATCGACACACGCCCCTCCCCGGCAGGCTGCGGGCCGAGCAGGGAGAATGGGTCACCGTGATCGCCGTTGAGAAGGTTGCGGATCGCGTCGGGATGGATATCGGGCGTCATGGGGGGACTGCCTCCCGTGTAGTGTGCGGTAGGTGATGCGCCCAGTATACCGTTTTCGAGCGGGAGTGCGAAGTCTGCGCGAAACACGGCCTGAGATGAATGGATAATGTAATCGGACCTCACTCCTGAAACCCAGGGCGTGAGGCCCGCTTAACTGTTCGCTGTATTGCTGACTGCTGTTCGCTACACCAAGGGCGCGTCGTCATCGGAATCGTCGGGGGTATCGTCGTCGAGCGCATCATCCTCATCGCCGTCATCGTCGGGCAGCAGGCGGCGTAGCTCCTCCTCCCACACGTCGGCCAGCGGGTTGAACAGCACTTCGGTGAATTCCGCTGTCAGGCGCGCCATGTACTCGCGCACGCCCAGGTCCGGATCGGTCTTGTCCACTTCGGCGATGCGCGCGTTCATGACGTGGATCACCTGGCGGCTGCGACGTTCCAGGTCAGCCAGATCGAAGCGCGTGCCGCACATGAAATTGACGCGCCGCATGACGCCTAGCCACGCCATAAAATCGTTCTCGATGCGAATCCCGTTGCCGAGCGAAGCACTCGCGGAGAAACTATAAGCGGGCACAAACGCGTACAGCCCAACGTATTCTATGTCCCGGTCACCTGCGCGGCGGCAGATGTACGAGCCGATGCTCGCCCCGCCGTGGTAGTCGGAGAACGTGACGGCCAACCGCTCAAGCTCGTCTTTCAGGCGCGGCAAGCTGTAATTGCACGAGATCGTGCGCTCTTTGTTGTAGGGCAGCTCGCCGTAGACGCCGCCAAACCCGACGATGCGTGACACGCCCAGCGCCTTGGCGATGTCCAGCACGGCGCCGATGTAGCGCTCGATGTCGAGATGCGGCTCATCGCCCAACACAATCACCGTGCCGCGCTCGTCGTCGCCGGTGTAGTAAATTTCGTTGCGCCGGATTTCGAGCGATTCGGGGTATCCCTGTTCGAATTCCACCGCCGGGCGCACCAGATCGTGCGTGCCAGGAATCTGGAACAGGTAAAATCCCTCCGGGTGAATCGTACCGATCTGGTGGGCGTGGGCGGCCTGGATCAGGTAATCGGGCAGCCCCGACGACACCGATCCCGCATCAGCCCACTGCCGCCAACCCGCCAGCATGACCATCTGCCGCGCCTGCGGGCGTTCCCAGAGTTCCCACGTTTCGGGCATTACATTTGACTCCTCTACGCCAGTGATCCGCGCTCAACCGGTCGCGGTGAGAGTTTGCGCGCCCTGCCACACAGCGTCAGGCGCTAACTCCACCGGCTGGCCGATGGCGACGGCTTCCACACACAGCATATGCCTATACCCGTCCGGCTCCATGTCGGGCAGACGCGCCGCCAACTCTGGGCCGGGATTCCACACGACCGCGTCCGGGAAACCACGCGCGGCCACCTCCCGCACACGGTCGCCCTCGCGCACGGTCACCGGGCCCGGCACAGTCCAGTAAATGCGATCGACTTCGCCCTGAATGCGCAGCGGCGCGTCTGGCTGGACGCCATCCTCTCCAAATTCACGATAAGGTCGCCCTTCCAGCCCTTCGACCATGACCGCGTCGATCGCCTCTACGCGCAAATAGGTGTGCAGGGCGGCGGTGAAATCAAAAGGCTGCGCGCCACTGTTCATCACTTCGAGTTCGATGTCCAGCCGTGAGCCGCCGACGGTCACCGCCAGCATCAGTTGAAACGCGTGATCCCACAGCTCGCGCGTGCTGGCCGAGTCGCGCAGCGCGAAGCGGGCGGTCGTCGTGCCGTCGCTGGCGGCATGTGTCTCGACGTGTCTCCAGGTGGAAATGCGCGCGAAGCCATGTTTGATCAGCGGTCCGAAACCGGAGAACTGAGGGAACACCACCGGCACGCCGCCGCGCAGGGCCTCGCGGTTGTTATACACAGCGCGCTGACTCATAAACAACTGCTCGCGCCCGTCGGGGGTAATCCACGACGCAACGTGCGCGCCGTGCAAATACACAACAGCCTGCGCGCCATCCGCGGCGCGGAGCATAATGTTCGGAAGCTCTGCGGAAGCATGTGCAGACATGGGACCTCGTTTCTGTGATCGTCGCACTGGGCATGAAGGGCACAGGCGCAGCCGTCGCCTTACGTGCCCACGTACTGCGCTTTGATCTGCCGAATCTGCTCGACCCATTCGGACGCAGTGAGGTGAGCGGCTTCGGCGAAATCTTTGCCAGAGCTGGCGTAGATGATAGCGCGCGCCACGCCGATCAAAGGGCCGATCCCCGTGCGGCTGACGCCGTGCAGCACCGCGGTGGTGAGATCGCCTTGCTGCACGCCGATGCCGGGAATGAGAAATGGCAGCGTCGGGGCCCAGCTTCGAATCTGGGCGAGGTCGCGCGGCTGGGTAGCGCTCACCATCAAACCCAACTGCTGCGGATGTTCGCGGGCCAGCGTGTTGACCTGCGCCGTCACGAAGCGGTAGAGCGGCGCGCGGTCGCTGGGCCAGAGCTGGAAGTCATTGCCGGTGATATTGGCGGAACGCACCAATACAAAGATCGTACGGTCGGAATAGGCCAGCAGCGGGGTCACGGCATCCATGCCGACGTAGGGCGACACCGTGACGGCGTCCGCGTCCATGATCTCGTAAGCCACGCGCGCGTAGTGTTCTGCCGTGTAATGGATGTCGCCGAACTTGGCATCCAGGATGACCGGGATATCGTCCGGAACATGCGCGATCGTGTCGCACAGCGCGCCAAAGCCTTCCCGCCCAAACGTCAAATAGAACGCCATATTGAGCTTGTACGCGCAGGCCAGATCGGCGGTCGAGTCAATGATCGCGCGGCTAAACGTCGTCAGATCGACTCCGTCCGGCATCGACGATTCCGACGGATCTAGCCCGACACATAACCACGAATTGCGCTGCTCTTGGGCCGCCTGTAATTTCTCTAAGAAATTCGTCATGAGCGACTGATCCCAAAGCCTAACTTTACCCCAATGATCTCCAAGTATACCTGAATTTCGTAACAAAAGCCTGCGAGCAATAACCGGTCCCCGCGCGAAGTTGGGTACAATCAGCGGCTCGTGGTTCTGGCCGGGCCCCCGGCCGCGCATCACTGAAGGCAACCTCATGAACACACGGATTCGTTGGTTTGGCGCATTGATCCTGCTGATCCTGGTCGTGCTGCTCGCCAGTCGCACGCCCTCGGGCACGCGCTCCACTCTGCGCGAGCTGTTGGCGGCGCTGCCAGTGGCCGTGGTGATCGTGCTGATGGCCGGGTTTCATTGGGGCGGGCAGCGTGCCGGTCCGGCAGGCTGGTTGGTGGGATTGATCGTCGCCGGGCTGCTGTTTGGGCTGACCTTCGACGTGGTATGGGTATCGCAGGGCAAGGCGCTGCTGATCGCGCTGTTCGTGCTGGCCGTGCTGTGGCCTGCCCTGCTGCTGTACAACGTCGTCAACCAGACAGGCGGCATCCGCGCGATCGAACAGGCAGTTGCCGCGCTGATCCCCGACCGGGGGCTGCTGCTGATCGTCCTCGCCTGGTCGTTTAGCGGGATGCTCGAAGGGCTGGCCGGGTTCGGACTGCCGATCGCGATCGTCGCGCCGATCCTTGTTGGGCTGGACGTCGCGCCGGTGACGGCGGTCGCCGCGGTGGCGGTAGGCCATGCCTGGTCGGTCACGTTCGGTGACATGGGCGTCATCTTCCAAACGCTGACCGGGCTGGTCCAGGTCGACGAAACAGAGCTGGCTGCTGCTGCCGCGATTTCTGCTCGCGCTGGCGGGGTTGGGCTGTGGGCTAGCCGCCGCGCATATCCTCGGCCAGGGTCACCGCTGGCGGGCCGTGGTCGCGCTGGCGCTGGTGATCGGCGTGGTGCAATACGGTTTAGCGGTGGGCGGGCTGGTGCCGTTGGCGGCTCTGCTGGCCGGGCTGGCGGGGATGCTGGCGGGCGTGGCGTTGAGCCAGATCAGCCTGCGGCGCACGGGACAACCGCCGCTGCACGCGGCCCGCGTCGCGAATCCCGCGCTGTGGAGCGCAGCGGGAAGCTACGGCGCGCTGACCGTGCTCATGGCGCTGATCGCGCTGGTCGGCCCGCTCACGGACGCTTTGCGTAAGGTTGTGTGGAAAACCACGTTTCCGGAAGTCCGCACGTTGGACGGCGTCGTGACCCCGGCGGGCGCGGGGCAGGTCTTCCGCCCACTGGTGCATCCGGGCGCGGCCATCTTGCTGATCGCCGTACTGAGCTATGTCGTGTTCCGCGCGCGCGGAGTTAGCGCGCCAGGGAGCTGGCGTCCGGCAGTGATCGCGACGTGGCGATCGGCCTTCCCGGCCAGCGTCGGCGTGATCGCGATGGTGGGCCTGTCCACACTGATGGACCACACCGGCATGACTTAATCGCTGGCCGAATCGCTCAGCGGACTGATGGGATCGGCCTTCCCGGTGGTATCGCCGCTGGTAGGGATATTGGGCGCGTTCGCGACCGGCAGCAACAACAACTCGAACGTGTTGTTTGCTCCGCTGCAAGAACGCGTCGCCCTGCTCTTGAGCCTGCTGCCCAGCCTGCTGTTAGCCGCCCAAACGACCGGCGGCGCGTTGGGCAGCATGATCGCCCCGGCCAAGATCATGGTGGGCTGCAGTACGGTCGGGCTGAAGGGACGCGACGGCGACGTGCTGCGCGTGACGCTGCCGTATGGGCTGGCGATCGGTCTGGGAATCGGGGTGTTGGCGCTAGTATGGTCGCTGGTATGACCGGGGGGATGCTGGCGTCACTCTTCCGGCAGCGCATTGAGCAGCGTCACCGTGAAGCGCGTACCCTCGCCTTCCACGCTGTCAAACGTAATCGAGCCGCCGTGCGCTTCGACCGACTGCTTGATAATCGCCAGGCCGAGTCCTGTTCCGGAGATCGCGCCAACGTTCTCCGCGCGATGGAATGGCTCGAACAAGCGCGGGAAATCGCCCTGTGGAATGCCGATCCCGTGATCGCGGACCACAAACGTCACGGCTTTGGGCTGGCAGGTGACGTCAAACTGAATGTAAGTCCCCACCGGGGAATATTTAATCGCGTTAGAAAACAGGTTGCCGAGAATCTGTCGCAGCAGCTTGGGATCCAACCAGACCCCGTCACAGGTACCGGCATACGCCATGGCAAAGCGGTGCTCGATGCCCATCGTCGATTGGTATTCCGCCACCAGATCCCGGCAAAACGGCTCAAGTTCCATCGGCTCTGGGGTGAAGGTCACCCCGCTGGTTTGGGCGTTATCAACCGCCATCACGTCTTCCAGCAAGCTGACCATGTGTATGATGCTCGCTCGAATCCGGTCGAACTCCAGGTGCTTCTGTTCGTCGCTCAGCCGTGTGTTATACCGTTCGAGCAGATCGATCGCCATGCGGATCACGGCCATCGGCGTGCGGAATTCGTGAGAGGCCGTGGCGATGAAACGCGACTTGAGCGCGTTCAGCTCGATCTCGCGCTCCAGCAATGCTTTGAGAGCTTTCTCGGCACGCTTGCGTACGGAAATATCGCGCAGACTGCACACCACACCCGAGAACTGCGCGCTGCCCTGCACCACCGGTGACAGCGCCACGTCCGCTTCGAACGGCGGGCTGTCCCGGAAGCTCACAGTGATCTCAAGGCGTTGGGAATGGTTGGTGTTCACTGCTGTATGCAACGCCTCCAACAGCGCCCAAGCATCATCCGACCCGGTGAGCACGGTCACCGGCTGGCCGACATAGGTGTCCGGCTCCAGCCCAAAGGTTGCGTAGAATACCCGGTTGGCCTGTTCGATCGCCCCGTCCTGTTTTAACAGCAGGATGATGTCGCTGCTGCTGTTGAGAATGACTTCGACACGTTCTTTGGCCTGGCTGAGCTGCTCGGTACGCTCAGCGACCGCGCGCTCAAGATAGTCGTTGTGGTTTTGAATCTCGCGAAAGAGCCGCGCGTTCCGGATGGCGACCGCTGCCTGATTGGTGAACGCCAGGAGCCATTCGGCATGCTGCGCTGTGTAGAACCCGGGGATGCTGCTCTTGAGGCGGATGAACCCGATAACTTCGCCCTCCTTCAGCAGGATCGGTGCTCCCAGGTAGGAACGCACCCAGCGCCGGTCGTAAGAAAAGATCCAGTTGGGGTCCTGCGTGACGTCGCTGCTGATGTAAGGCTGGCCTGTTTCGTACATTTGCCGCCAGATCGGGAAATGATCCAGGGAAACCTCTAAGGGAGCGCTGGCACTATTGCGCATATACTGGTCGCGGCCAATTTCCCGCACCAGATGGCCGACTCCTGCCTCGATCAAAACGACGCTGGCCGCTTCATACTCGACAACGCGCCCGACATTCGCCAGGACGCGCTCCAATACTTCGTCCACATCCAGCGTGCTGTTGATCGCGGCAGCCGTATCGCGTAGGGCCTCGGCCAGGACGCGCTGCGCGCGTTCGGCATCTTCCGTACGCCGCTCTTGGGTAATGTCCCGTATCTGGCTGACAAAATAGAGCGGCTCGCCCCGGTCCCCGCGCACCAACGAGACGGACACATGCCCTAAGACGATCTGTCCATCTTTGCGAATATAGCGTTTTTCGAAATCCCCACCGCCGAGTTCCCCTGAGACGGCAGACCGCAAGAATGTCAGGCCAATGTCGCGATCGTCAGCATGCGAGAATTCGTTGAAATGCTTTTCGATCATTTCTGCTTCGGGATACCCGAACATCTCGCACAACTGGCGGTTGACCCGTGTGAATCGCCCCTCCAGATCCACCAGGGCCATGCCCGTCTTCGAGTTTTCAAACGCGAGGCGGAAGCGTTCTTCGCTTTCGCGCAGATTGCGCTCGGCGCGTCTGCGCTCGGCAATGTCGGAGAATACCGCCAGCGTCCCGATGAAGCGTTCCTCCTCAAATTGGGGCAGACCGCTGATCGCAATCGGCAGGCGCTGGCCGTTCGGGCGGATGATCTCAAGTTCGTAGCGGTCCGCGATGCCGCGCGCGCGGCGCTCGTCGGCGGCCCGCACTATCGTATGGTGATCGGGTGCGACAAATACTGTCCAGTGGACGCCGATCAGATCGTCGGGCGTATAGCCGAGAATCGCGGCCGCCGCCGGATTCGCAAACGTGACGTAACCGGACGCATCCTGCACGATGATGCCTTCGGTCAGCGCCTGAACGATGTTGTTTTGGTAGATTTCCAGGTGTCGCAGAGCCGCTTCGGCACGCTGTTTGTCGCGGCGCACCTCGCGCTCCTCAAGCGCGCGCTGAACGGCCACGCTCAGACGCGCCATGCGGTCTTTTAGGAGGTAGTCTGCCGCGCCCTGTTTGATGCAGTGCACGGCGATGCTCTCGTCCATCACGCCGCTAAGCACGATGAAGGGGATATCCAGGGCGCGCTGCTGAAGCAGGTGCAGCGCGGCGGGCGCGTCCCAGCCCGGCAGCGTATAGTCTGACAGAATCAGGTCCCAACCGTCATCCAGATGCGCGCCGAACTCGTTTTCGGACTCCACACGCAGCCACTCAAGCTCAATCCCGGCCTGGCGGAGCTCCCGAAGCATGAGTTCGGCGTCGTCTAGGCTATCTTCAAGAATCAATACACGCAACGGTTTATCCATTGCCAATCTTCCACGCACAACAACTGCCCGTATTAGTACCAAAATGCTGGGAAATTTCCAGCATTTGCGGCCTGCTCGGCAACCGTCCTAAATCCTAGCGTCGATATTAATCTTACCATACAATCGGATCCGCACAATGGATAACATGTGGCAGAAAAACCCTTCGCGGGCGGATCATCAGCCGCTGGGCGCGGCAACTTAATTCTGGGGGTGGTCCTGCCCCGCATACGGAAAAGAAGCTGAAAACAAACGTGCATAGCGCCTTCGCCACCGGGCAAAGAAGACCACTTTTTCAAGACGCCCTGACAGGTTTTGCCCCGTACCCTCGCCGGTGCGATGTAGCCTGTGAGTCAATTTGGCGCTATAGTTACATTTCTGCCATACTTACTGGCGGCGAAAAAAGGGATACCGTTTGACAAAGCTCCGACTTCATAACAGAATCTTCTCGGACGCAGTGTCACAGAGTGATTCTGCGTCAAGCCGCAGATGGCTGAGAAGTGAGAGTTGCCTGGTCGGCAGTAGATGAGGGGTGGCATCTGAAGCGGGTGCCCTGGCGTGGGGCTGGGTATCCGATTAAGCCCGGTGCATCGCTGGCTGGATGGAATGGGGATATGTCGATCAACGCGTTGCCGCGTGCCGCGCAAATTCCCCGCGTCACGGGGGCCATCGCTCGACCGCGCCTGATTGCCCGCTTGCAGCTTGTGCTCCATCACAAGCTGACGCTGATCTGTGCGCCGCCCGGCTACGGTAAAACCACCGTCGCCGCGCAGTTTGCCGCGCAAGGGGACGACGCAGTCGTCTGGCACGCGCTCGAAGAGCGCGAGCGCGACCTGCCCAACCTGTACGATTCGGCGCTGCGCGTCTTGGAACCGGTCGTGCCGGGCATCCAGGAACTGGCCAGCACGCCGGGGTTCTATCCCAGCGAGCTGGCGACGCTGCTGGCCGACCATCTCCGCGAAAACACCGTCCGCCGTATTCTCTACATCCTGGATGACATCCACCTCATCGCCGGGTCACCTGCCGCCGAGCTGTGGTTGCAAGTGCTCGTCGAGCGCATGCCCGCCAACTGTCACCTGATTCTGATCGGGCGCGCGCTGCCCAGCCTGCCCCTGACCGAAATGATCGCGCGCGGCGAAGTGCTCGCCCTGGGGCAAGAAGACCTGCGCTTCACCGCCGAGGAAATCCACGATCTCTCGCAGTCCACACCCGGCCAACCGCTGACCATGCAGGAAGCGGAAGAACTGGCGGCGCGGCTGGAAGGTTGGCCCGCCGGGACCGTCCTGGCGCTGCACCCGCTGCCCTCCGACCTGGAATCGCTAATTCTGAGCGGGGGCAAAGGGCCAGAGGCGCTGTTTGACGCGCTGGCACGTTCCATGCTCGAAGCGCAGCCGCCCGGCTTGCGCGACTTTTTGCTCTATTCGTCCACGCTGCTGCGCATGACGCCCGAGCTGTGTGCCAGCGTCCTGGGCATGACCGGCAGCTCGCAGTGGCTGTCCGAGGCCCAACGGCGCAACCTGTTTTTGTCCCGAGTTCGCGGGCGGGTTGGTCTATCACCGGCTGTTCCGCAATTTCTTGCAGCAGCAGCTTCACGACACCAACCCACGCCTGTTTTTGAGTCTGCATGCCCGCGCCGCCCGCTGGTTCGAGGAAAATAACCAGATCGATTGGAGCCTTGAGCACTATCTTGAGGCCGGTCTGGTCGAGCGCGCCGCCCGCATTTCGGACAACGTCGCCAACACGTATTTTGCCCAGGGCAAAGTCGAAACGCTGCTCGAATGGCGTATCAAGCTGGGGCAAGTGGGACTTTTCGCGCCCAACTTGCTCTATAACTGCTCGCGCGTGCACACCGACCGCTATAACTATGATGAGGCTGAACTGGCACTAGACGAGGCGCTGCGCGGCTTCGTGGAAACCAACAACGGGGCCGGGCAAGGGCATGTCCGCCTGCAACGCGCGTTCATCAAGCTCCAACGCGGCGCGTTCCGCGATGCGATCATCGAGGCGGCCCAGTGTGCGGCGATGCTGCCGGACCAATCGGATCTGCGCGCGCGTGCGCTCAAAATCCAGGGCGTGGCCTATCTGCGCATGGGCGAAGTCACAACCGGCATGCAGTATTTAGAGCAGGCGCTGTCCCTCTCGCGGCTGGACGGCGACGCTTATGCGCTGGCCAATGCTTTGCAGGATTTGAGCGTGGCTTATTCGCGCGTGGGACGGCTGAGCGACGCGAGCGCCTGTTTGCAGGAGGTCGTCGCGCTGCGACGGTCATTGGGCAGTTCGAGCGCGCTGGCGTCCGCACTGAACAACCTGGGGTTCTACTATCACCGTGCGGGCAATTACGAGCGCGCGCTGGCAACCTTCCAGGAAGGCTTGAGCATTCTCGCCCGCATCCCCGACCGGCGCACCGAAAGCGCCCTGCTGTGGAGCCTGGGTGAGCTGCGTCGCGATCAGGGCGCGTTCGAAGAAGCCCTCAAACTGCACAACCGCGCGCTGGCGCTGATTGGCGGCAGCGAACCCTGGCTGCGTTGCGCGGTGCTGGTCAGTTTCTCGACACTGCATCGCTGGTGGGGCAAGCTGCACGATGCGGAATCTCTGGCGCAAAAAGCGCTCGAACTGGCCGAACGGCACGGACTAGGGCTGGAACAGGCTACCGCCCGCGCCTCGATCTGGGCCGCACGAGTACAGTTCGGACAGGCCGAGTCCGCGCTGGAACCGCTGCAACAGGTAATCGCCGCCCTCCAGGATCAAAACGCGCTCCCTGAGCTGGCCTGGGTGCAGGTTCTGGCCGCCGAGGCAGCGCTGGGCTGTGGCGATCCGCACACGGCCGATCGCCAATTGCAGCGGGCGGTCCAGGGCGCCAAAGAAGCCGGGACCGTCCACGCCATCACGGCGGAGATCGGGCACACCCCCGTGCTCGAAACGTTCATTGTTGAGCGTGCGGGCCAATATGGCGAAACGATTGGCGCGCTGAAGCATTTGCGCGCCGTGCAGATGAACGTCCGGCGCACCGGGAGCCAGCGTCAGGTCGAGCCCAACACCACGTACAGCCTGCGCGTGTTTACGCTGGGCCGCGAAAAACTGGAACGCGACGGCGAAACGGTCGCCGTGTCGGAATGGCGCTCCAACGCGGCGCGCGCCCTGTTCTTCTACCTGCTGTTTCATGGGGCGGAGACGCGCGAACAGATCGGGCTGGCGTTTTGGCCGGACAGCTCTACGCAGCACGTGCGCTCCAATTTCCATACAACACTGTACCGCTCGCGGCAGGCGTTGGGCGACAACGTCATTGTGTACCAGGATGGCCTCTATTTTCTAAATCCCGATCTGGACATCTGGTGTGACGCGCACGAACTGCATACACTGACGCGCCAGGCGCGGCTGCTCCCGATGCGTGATGCCCGCACCGAGGACCTGTGGCGGCGCGTGGTGGATCTGTACCAGGGCGATTTTCTGTCGTCATGGGATGATGACTGGGTCGCCGCTTACCGCGAAAGCAGCCTGGAAACCTACATCGAAGCGCTGGTCGCATTGGGACAATGTGCGCTGGCACGTCGCGATTATCGGGCGGCGCTCGAAGCCTGCCGCCGTGCCCACGAAACCGATCCCTACCGCGAAGACGCGCACCGCATCATCCTGACAGCTTACGCCGAGTTGGGCGAAAAGAAACAGGTGATCGACCACTTCCAACATTTGCAAGCGCTGCTGCGTGATGATCTCGGCATCGCCCCCTCAGAGGAAACGATGGCGCTGGTGACGGCGCTGCTGGCCTGATCAATTGAGGCCCTATTTCCTTGCCCCCCCAGATACTATTCTAGACTTACCCCGAGGCTCGACGTGTTGCGGGCACTACGCGGTCACTAACGCGGTGCGCGAGGTGGTGCGCAATGCCGCCGTGCACGGGCGCGGAGCAGCTTCCGATAGCGCCCTCACGCTGGACATCAGCGTCCGGTGCGAAATCGTCTGGTGATAGACGTGCGCGACGATGACGTCGGGATGGCGCGGACTCCGGTGTAAGATGGGACGCAGTTCGTGATCGCGGTTCCGGTGTAAGATAGGACGCGCCGAGAGACCCGCGCGGCGGGCCGTGTTACAAGAGTTCGCATACCGCCACGAACAGATGCGGCATCAGGAACACAAGGAGACAATATAGCCGTCACTTGCCCCACTGTGATAAATTACGAATGAGGATCGCCTGACATGGAGAGTGAAAACATGATATTCGATCTTCTTCAATAAGCAGGGGAAATACATTGGTTTGCTGTATCTAAAAGGCACTTTGAGAATATTGAAGCGGTTCAGAACATATATGGCAATTCGACAGTCATAGAAGACGCTGGAGACGATTGGCTGATCAATGCCGAAAGCAAGATCAATAAAGCTGCAACGCAGCAAGAGATTGGGGTTGTCGAAGAACTATATGTTGCCACTCTTCCAGATGATTACAAGTCCTTTTTGTTGCAGAGCAATGGGGCGGATTTGTTCATACACCCTCGATCAAATCGAGAAAATGTCTGCGAATGCACTATTCTTTCGACTGAGGCTATTTTGGGTTTACATACCATGTTTTTGGAAAGTATAAAATCCTTGGCCGGTTTTACAGTTGATCGCCTGTTTTATATTCCAGTTGCAGATGTTACTGATGGCAGTTTTTCAGCACTGTCAACGCATCCAGGTTTCCCAAACGAAATGTTTCAACTTTACCAAGATAGTGGTTATTTACCCTATACCCCAGAAAATCGTGGTTCACACTATCGTAAATTGTATAGCTCATCGTTTACTGAGTGGCTGAGACGGGTCCTGCAAACTCATGGAGCCTTTGGAATAGATCCGTAAGCAATTCCCGAGTGATCTGCGTTCCGATCATTATCCCGGACTTAACGCATGGCTCGACGCACCACGAGCGCATCGCAGGGGGTCTGCAAACGCGGGTCCGACCGGCGCGCAGATTTCGCTCGATCCGCTGTATTCCGGCGGCTATCCGAAATTCTCCCCGCGTGGTGACCTGTTAGCAGTACTGGCCAACCACGATGCGGAAGTGATCAATGTGCGGTCACGACGCTACTTGCGGCTGTTTGAGATCGGGCACAATACGACATACGGCAGGCCCCATATCGCGTTCAATCTCACTGAAACGATGATCGCCCTCGCCCTTGAAAACGAGGTAACGGTGTACGACCTATCCATCTTGGAACCGTTGATCGCGGATACATCCCATATTGGCGATATCACCGGGATGGCGTTCAGCCCCGACGGATCACTGTTTGCGGCAGCCAGCACGGATGGCACAGTGACGGTATGGAGGCTCGAATGAAACGCCTAGGCGGTGTGCTGATCGTGCTTGGGCTGGTCCTGGCGCAGGTGGCACCGGTCTCTGCCCAGGACGACGAGTCGTTCTGGGTGAGTGACGTGGCGTGGTCGCCAGACGGATCGCTGCTGGCCGTAGCAACCAGCGGGAGTATGATCGTGCCCACGCTGGAGTTCTGGCACTCTGGATCTTCGCTGGAAGGTTGAAACCGATCAGCACGGGCAGGTGGTGCGGTATACATCATCAATCGGAACGCTCGCGGCAAAAGAAACTGCTGCGTGAAGTGATTGACCGAATCGTAGTGGACGCTGGTTCATTTCACCTCAACATTGGTGGACCTGAGGGATAGCGTACTGTCCACTAGGCATCTACACCCCTTCAAAATCCCCCTGCCTCCCTCAACTGGATCCGATTTACGACATCCCGACAAAGCGAAATTGCGCGAAACGATTATGACTCTACGCGCCCGGGGGCTGAGCTATCGTCAGATTGCGGAAGAGGTCGGATTGCATTGGACGCGGGTCGGACAGATCTTGAGACAACTCGATAACAAGTGGACCAACAGCTAATCCTGGCTCACATTTCCTAGTTCTTCAGCCAGTCGCAGCAAGCCCTGTTTGTTCTTGATGATCTTTTCTTCTGTCGTAATGCTGACACTCCTGTTGGTGCTCGTCCATTGTACTCGAAGTGTCAGATTAAGTCTCAACTATTTCATGGCATGGTAGTCGTACCAAGCTTCTAAGTCCAAATACAGTGGCCCTCGAGACTAGCTGGTTGAATCGAAACGGCCTGACGAGTTCCATGGCTTAGGCGAAAAAACGTACGCTTGACCTACCTCACCAGAACGGAGACTCAGGCCACCAGTAGTTCAGTGAGCCGCTTTCCTGGCAATTTGGAATTACCAACTCTTCCGTCCGGGTCGACCATACCAATACTACGATTTTTCTTCATTGCTCTTAAAGAAATGCAGCGAACGCGTTAATGAGCTTTCAATGTGGCGCTCCAGGCTTTCAAGCGCACCCGGCGCGTCTCCTCGGTTAATACACTCGATCAGGTCCCGATGTAGGTGTAAGGTATCATCCCAATCGAAGTTCTCAGCATTGCGCGAAATGCAGACGAACATGGGCCCCAAGATCGAGTGCAGCGCGCGCTGCAGATGGATGTTCTCGGACTGCATCCAGATCAGTTCATGAGTTTGGACATCGCTTTTGGTGAATTCAGCGTAGTCGCGTTTGGAGACCGCGTCTTCCATTTGGGTGAGTGCGTCATTCAGCGCGATCTGGTTCTCCTCGGACGTGTTATGCGCAGCAAGTTCCACTGCGAATCGCTCGAGCAAGGATCGCACTTGGTGCAATTCTTCAATATCCTGTTCGTTCGGGTCAATGACATAACGGGCGTCCAGTTGGCTGATGATTAATCCTTCTTTTTCCAGGTCCATCAATGCATCTCGTGCGGGGGCCCGGCTGATGCCAAGGAGCGCAGCCACTTCGCGTTCCACAATTTTGCTGCCAGGCGGAATCCGTCCGCTGATGATGAAGTCGCGCAAGACTTTGGTAGCTTGTTCGCGCAAGTTGACCCGCCTCAGCTCTTGGCGGGGAATTAGTTCGTTTAGCATGGGGTTTTTGCCCTAACACAACTAAGACGCACAAACGTTTCGTCATAACAACACATTGCCCGGACAGCTATGGCAAATGCGTTGGGGTTACTGCTTGAATTTGATTGGTATATATGATATGGTATACCATATATCACGAAAAGTAAACTCCTTTTGGGATCATTATTATGCCCCTGGTTCCCATCAAAGACGGTATGGTCGAGTTCCAGTTCCACACGCCGCCGTGCGTATCGTTGGTCGCGCACCTGTGACCGAAAGGCAGACAATATGCATAATCCTGTGAAAGCCAAACTCCGTCGTGGGGAACACACGATCGGCACCTGGAATATGATCGGGCACCCGCTGATCGCTGAAATGATGGCGCGCGCTGGTTTCGAATGGGTCACGGTTGATACGGAGCACGGTGTTGTGGATATGCACCTGGCCGTGACACAAATGCAAATCATCCAGGGATACGGCGCGACCCCCTTGGTGCGGCTGCCGATCAATGATCCGGTTTATTATAAATGGGCGCTCGATGGCGGTGCATATGGTGTGATCGTGCCCCTGGTCAACACTGCCGAAGATGCATACAACGCTGTCTCCTATGCGCGCTATCCACCTGACGGTGTGCGCGGCACGGGCATCACACGCCAGCACGCCTTTGGCTCAGAATTCGAGGCCTATGCCACAACTGCCAACCAGGAAACGCTAATCATCGTGATGATCGAACACATTGACGCCGTGAACAATATTGAGACCATCCTCAATCAACCGGGCATCGACGCGATCTTTATTGGCCCCTATGATCTATCCGGGTCGATGAATCTCATGGGACAAACCCACCATCCGGACGTCGAAAAAGCCTGCCGGCACGTGCTGGATGTGGCTAAGGCAAAAAGCGTCGCACCCGGGCTACACATCGTATTGCCGCAGCCGGGCGAACTCCAGCACCGCATTGAGGAAGGGTACCGATTTATCGGACTCGGTACAGATTTAACTATGCTCAACAACGCGGCCCGCGAAATGTTCGCGGGCCGATAGCCGGCGTGCGCAACCAAACTCGTTCGTTGACTCATTGATTTATGTGATATATTTGGTATACCATATGTGATATACGCTATTTCACTGGAACCTTTTTGACCCATGAACAGAAACTGGCACGAATTATGTAAGCTTCATCACGCGTTTTGGCAGCGCGAGAACCACCGCCCACTGCTGGCCATGACTGTTGACCATTACGTCGATACCGAACTCACGGCCGCAGCCTATGGGTCTGGGTATCTGACTCCTGACCGCATTCAACCCGACCTTCTGCTCGAACACTACCTCCGGATGGCGGAGACCCACGCCCGGATTGGAGATGATTTCATTGCCGTGTCAGAATGCCAACTTGGTATTCCCTGGCTGGAAGCGATATGTGGGAGTCGCGTCCAGGTCGTGGACGGCAAAAGCCTGTGGCCCGAACCGCCAGAGACTCCGTTCGTAGAGCTGGTCGACCAGGATATTCAGGATAATGCTTGGTTTTGCCGCTTTCGCGAAGTCCTGGAAACGGTCGCGCAGCATGCCGCCGGACGCTACGCGGTCGGAATGCCGCACTTACGCGGCCCAGCAGATGTACTGATTGCTCTGATGGGCAGCACCGTGTTTTTTGATGCACTGCTGGATCGCCCCGATTGGCTGCGTGATCAGGCAAACATCGCGGCGCGGTTGTGGCGGCGTGTAGTTGAAGGGCTGCGCGATCTCATCCCGACCTATCATGATGGGTACGGCATCCGGCAGTTTGGCATCTGGTCGCCGGGTTTGGCGGTCTGGCTGCAAGATGATACTTCGAGCATGATCTCGCCGCGTCGCTATGACGACGTTTTTCTGCCTGCGCTGTCAACGATGTTCGACGTGCCGCATGGGGTGTTGCATCTGCATGTGCAGTCGAAACAGCACGTCTCCACCTTCGCGACGTACAAAACGGTGCGGGCCATTAACGTCTATCTGGATGATTTGACCAAACCGATCGCTGACGCGATTCCGGCGTTGCAGCGTGCGCAGGCGTTGGATATGCCCTTGATTCTGGCAAAAGACGTCTATCAAGGATTTTCTCTGGCGGAAGTTGATGAATTGCTGGGCGCGCTGCAACCACAAGGCTTAAGTCTACACGTGCACGCAGGATCGGCAGACGAAGCACAGGAATTCTTCGCACGATTGGTATCGGGATGAGCCCGATCTGCATACAAGCCGAAATAGGTAAAAGGCACAATTATGCGAGATGACGTGTTGGGGTGGGCGCAGGGCACACGCACCGAGAAACTGATCTCTAAAGAAACGCTCAACCATCAGGGACTGATTGAACTCGTCACGGGGCTGGATGTGTATCATCACACTCCGGAAGCTTATCGTCGAGCTTATCATGCATTGGGAATTGATATCATCAACCGTGTGCCGCTGGAAAACGCACCGCCCCCCACGCCACCCAACGAGATACGAATGCACCCGACCGCGCCGTATCAGCTTGCGCCGTTAGGCATTTACGATACCGCGATGCGTCATTCATATCTAGTGGATACACCCGAAGCCGTGTTCGATCTCGATGTGACACAATTGCACTACGAGGACCTGATCACCCCGTCACCACATCCATGCACCGCCGTCGATATTCGCCAGCGGGACGCATTTATTGGCGAGGTAGGGCTGTATTATCCCATGCTTTATACTACCTTGTTCATGTGGGGTGTGGAGTGGCTGGGATGGCAAATATTTTTGTTGGCCGGCGCGTTGGAGCCGCACCGGTTCCACGATCATTTCCTGGTCCCGTGCGCGCAAAAGGCGCAGCGGATTGTCGCAGAGATGGTGAGCGCATCGGACAACCCCTTCATCTTCGTACACGATGATTTTGCCTCTGGCACTGGCCCTGTCTTCAAGCCGCAGTGGTACGACGATTACATTCTGCCCCACTACCCTGACATTCTTGCGCCCGCCAGAGAAGCGGGCAAGATAGTTGTGCTGGTGGCCGATGGCGACATGACCGCATTTTTGCCCAAATTGCGTGATGTGGGTATCGATGGGCTGATGTATGAAACGCCGACGACGCCGCTCGATGCTGTGATTGATTACTTCGGCGATGGGTTCTTCATCGGTGGCATCGACACCAAGGTGCTGTCGTTCGGTACCGCCAGTGACATACGGACAATGGTGATTGACACTGTCCGGCAAACGCGCGACTACGCCGGGTTTGCATTGGCCAGCGGCGGCGGTCTGCATGGCAATATCCCGTTGGAAAATCTGGAAGTCTACTTTGACGCCCGTGCTGACGTGGGGGCTACCGCACCAGATTGGCGAACGCTAGCCCACACGTCAAGCGAGGCAAGCGCATGATTGTACCCGTTACCAATACAGAATATGTTAAGGGGCAGGCGGTCCTTAGTTGCGCGCCAGAGTTTGAATTTGTGCCTGTTGTAGATGCCGAGACGAATCTGGCCGATTTCATTCGTCAGAACCAGTGCCAAGCCGTCGTCATTGGCGTGACGCGCTATACCGGCCCGCTCTACGACGCACTGCCGGAGAATGGATTGCTAGCCCGGTTTGGCGTCGGCACGGACAGCCTGGATCGCGCCCAGACTCACGCCCGTAACCTCATCATCGCTAACACGCCGGGTGCATTGGATCGGTCAGTGGCCGAACACGCGATCTTTCTGGTCGGGTCGTTGGTGCGACAGATTAACGCGCTGGATCGCACCACCCGCGACGGCGCATGGTCCGGCATTACGGGCAACGATATGCAAGACCTGAAACTCGGCATTATCGGCGCAGGTCCTATCGGCGCGATGACCGCCCAGATCGCGCACCAGGGGTTTGCGATGCACACTTTGATCGGCGAGTTGCAGAGCGAAGCGCAAATCGCGGCGCGGCTGGGCAAAACGCCAGACGAATTGAAAGCGCAGCTTGGGTATGATCTGTGGACGGCGAACGTTGAGAACGTGCTGGCCGAGGCCGATATTGTGTCCGTACATCTGCCCGTGCTGCCCGCGACACATGGATTTTTCAACGCGGACCGATTCGCGCAGTTCAAAGTTGGTAGTTTGTTCGTCAACACCGCGCGCGGCGCGTTGGTCGTGGAAGCTGATCTTGTACAGGCGCTGCGGGAGGGCCAGCTTTCCGGAGCCGCGCTGGATGTCTTTCAGCAGGAACCCTATTTACCGATTTCTCCGGATGCCGATTTGCGTCAGTTCGACAATGTGATACTGACGCCGCATGTCGGATCGAACACAGTGGGCGCTAACCGCCGCATGGCAGAACTTGTTGTCGAGAATCTGCGGCACTGGGCTAATGGTGAACTCGATAAGGTTCACGTTGTTGGTTAAGCCACACAAGGATCAACTCATGAACGGTAAAGAGCGTGTACGGATCACAATGTCTCATCAGGAACCGGATCGCGTGCCGATCTGGGAGCTTGGTTTTCACAACGCCGTCGCGCGGAAGATCATGGGGCGTGACATCCTGTTAACCGCCGGTGGTGGAAAAACATCCCTAGCCGTGCTGCGTGGCAACGCCGGAGATCGGGCAGAACGCCAGGCGATGATTACGCGCATCGTGGATGACCAGACCACCTTTTTCGCGCATATGGGCTTCAACTTGATGCGCGTGCGCCCCACCGATTTCCTGACACCGGTTTCGTTTGGGTCCGGTAACTGGTCGCCCAGTATGCTCCTGGATGTTACGATTGAGGAGATTCGGCCTAATGTGTGGCGCGTCAGCCAGGGCGACGAATTCTGGTCCGTACATCATTATAGCCCGGAGAGCGAAACCCTCGCCGATGCGGACGACTTTGTCAAACAGGGCGGGTTTGACGCGCTGCGGCGTTACGTCGAAATATTGGAAGCCCAGCCCATCGATCTCACCCAGGAACCGTTACAGGATGCGCTGGATGGCATCCGCCAGGCCGTTGAGCATCCGGCTGCCGAAGACATTTTTGTCCTGGGATGGGGCGATGTCTGTTATCCCGGTTCGACAGCGCATGTGGCCGTATTTCTGGAAGCGATGGCGCTCGAACCCGATCTCGTGACCCGTTACATGGAAGTCACCACCGAGGGCATATTAGCCTTCGTGCGTGCGCAAGCCGAGATCGGCGTGGATGGCATCACCGGCGGCAATGACTGGGCATTCAAAACTGGCCCCATGTTTTCGGTGCGTTACTTGAAGCGCCTTATCGCACCGTATTTGAAGCGTATTGTTGATGAGACGCACCGCCTGGGGCTGCCATATGTCAAGCATATTGATGGTGACATCCGCACCCATTTGTCCGTCCTGGTCGAAGACGTTGGGATTGACGCCCTTCACGCCATCGAACCCAGCGCCAATATGGATATTTTTGATCTGAAACAGGCCTACGGCGATCGCTTGACCCTATGCGGCAACCTGGACTGTGACCTGCTGGTGCGTGGCACTCCGGGGCAGGTTGATGAGGCGGTGGCCAAACTGATGCACGAAGTTGCGCCGGGCGGAGGCTACATTTTCAGCACAGCCAATTCCGTTCTGATGGATGTGCCGCTTGAGAACCTTGAAGCGATGCAAACAGCGGCACGTCGCTATGGGGTGTATTCAAGCTAATACTGTTAGTGAACAGAGAGGAGGCGTACACATAGCCAATTGTCCCAGAGAGACCCCAAACCAAACGAAATGAGTTTAGTTTTTTGAAAGGAATATCGATGAAAACGAGTAGACGTCATTTCCTGAAGATAGGTGTTGTCAGTGTGGGTGCAGTTGGACTGAGCCGCCTGCCACGCATGGCCCAGGCGCAGTCCGGCGAAGTGGTATTCTGGCAACCGATCGACAATCATTACGCCGCATTTGAGTACTTCAAGACCAAAGTGCCGGCGTTCCAGGAAACCTATCCCGACGTGGATGTCCAACTGGTCGAGTTCCCGTTCGCTGGGTTTGAAGCCAAGTTTCTAACCGCCTTTGCAGGCCAGCGCGATGCGCCGGATATTTTCGTAGGTTTGGTTGCGCCCTGGGCGGGTTGCATTGGCGTGGCCGATCCTATGCCTGACGATCTGGTCGCTTTGTGCGAGGCCGAAATCGTGCCTGCATTCCACAATGTGATGAAATACAAGGACGTATGGTATGGCTATCCGGATGGCCCGACCAATGGCCTGGGCAGCATGTTGTACTACAACGTCGATCACTTCGCGGAAGCGGGCCTGGATCATGCGCCGGAGACGATGGACGAGTTGTACCAATTTGCTGCGGTGCTGGCACGGACCGACAGCGCGGGCAATGTGACACGTTCCGGTTTCGCCCACCGTTACGATGATGCGCGCGGCGCGGGCAGCGGCTCTAAGATCATCCCCTTCCTGCACGCGTTTGGCGGGCGCATCTACGACCTGGATAACAACCAGGCCGAGGGCGTCACCAACTCCGATGCGTCGGTCGAGGCGTTGATCTTCGCGCAGAAGATGGTTGAAGAGAAGATTTCGAGTATCACGCTGGGCAAACCAGAGCAGCAGTTGGCGGCCAATCAGGCGTCGATGATTTTCCGCGAATCCTTCTTGGTGGGTTGGATGGCTGAAAACGGCCCCGATATCAACTACGACATAGTCGTTGCGCCGCCGCAAGTCGAGAGCGCGATGGGCGCGACGGGCGTGGTAGACTGGGCCACGATGGTCAACCAGTTCAGCGGGATGAAAGACGTGGCTTGGGACTTCGTGCGCACGGCCATCGCCACGCAAGAAGCGGACCTGGAAGCCTCTAAGCTCAACGGTTCGCCAGTTGCGTGGACCAAAAACTGGGACTCTGAGCACATGCAGAGTCGCCGTGACTACAATGCGCTGAAGGCCGCCGCGGCGAATTACAGCGACGTGAAGTACACCCATGCGCGGCACCAGGAATTGGGCGACCGCCATGCAGCCGCAATCCAGGCGATTTTGCTGTTGCAGGACAGTCCGAAGAATGCACTTGACGCAGCTGCACGCGACATGCAAGCGATCATGGATCAGGGCGAGTGCGGCTAAGCTGACGTATTGAAGAGCATTTGTGGGCGTGGGACGCGGTTGTCTCACGCCCATCCTGCCGGAAGGGAGGAACACACATATGTTTATGCGAGCCCTTGATTACATACCCAGTGTCATCCTCGGACGCACGCTACGTCACCGAGAGGCACGCGTTGCGTATCTCTTTACGCTGCCAGTGATGCTTTATGTTATCGTGATATTTTTCTATCCCGTCTACCGGGTCGGAATTATCAGTACCCATTCGTGGACCATCCGTGGTCTGGGTGCCTATGTGGGTCTTGACGCCTATAATCGCACGCTCAACGATCCCACGTTTATCCTAAGCGTGAAAAATACCATTAAGCTGGCCCTATATTCTGTGCCGTCGATCGTAGTCGTCAGTCTGTTGGCCGCGTTGGCTTTGCAGTCACGCACCCGATTGCCCTTGCGCAACCTGTTCAAAGTCGTCTATTTTGTGCCGTTGTTGGTGTCATTCGTAGCCGTAGCTTTTGTCTGGAAATGGATGTTCAATCCGTCAATCGGCATGTTGAACGGCATTCTACGTCAACTCAGCCTGCCAGAACAACGGTGGCTTGGACGACCCGAAACTGGTGCTGCCATCGCTGGCGGTAATGTACGTGTGGGCGCGTATGGGTTTTGCGATGGTGATTTTCATAGCCGGGTTAGAGAGCATTCCCAACGACTATTACGACGCCTCCGCGATTGATGGGGCCAACGGCTGGCAGCGGTTCTGGCATATCACTCTGCCACTGCTCAATCCACAGATTGTGCTCGTGGTGATCTTCGAGACGATTATCTCGCTGCGCACCTTCGATTTGCCCTATATCGCCACCAACGGCGGTCCGGTAAATGCCAGTCGCACCGTGGTATTCCACATTTACGACAAGGCGTTTCAATACTATCGCATGAATGATGCGGCTGCGGCGTCGATGGTTCTGTTCCTGATGATCCTGGTGCTTACGCTCTTGCAGCGCCGTGATGCTCTCGCGCGAAATAGAATATTAACCCGATGAGCGTGTTATGACTGACGACCGAGAAACCGCATCTGTACAGAAACGGGAGGCTACTGTCGTGCGCAAACCGTTCAAGCGGGGTAAAGCTATCATCTTCTGCCTGGCTTTGGTCTGGATGGTCGTGATGGCCTGGCCGATAGTTTGGGCAGTGCTCACTTCACTCAAGGACCCGCAGGAGATTCACCGTTTCCCGATTACCTGGCTGCCCGATCATTGGACCAACTTCAGCAACTACCGTACCTTAATCAATGAGTACCCAATGGGCCGCTGGCTGCTGAACTCGGCCATTGTGACGGCCATGTCGCTAAGCTCCACCCTCTTCTTTTGCTCATTGGCCGGGTATGCCTTCGCCAAGCTGCGATTTGTCGGCAAGGAGTTTCTATTTATCTCCGTAATCGCGCTGATCATGATGCCCCCGGAAATCACAATCGTGCCCTTGTATCTTATGTTCAGTAAGTGGGGACTGGTCAACACCTATGCTGGAATTGTCGGCCCGAATTGGCTTAGCGTGATCGGCGTCTTTATCATGCGCCAGTTTATGACGTCGATCCCGATGGACTATATCGACTCGGCGCGCGTGGATGGCGCGGGTGAATTTCGTATTTTTTTCCAGATCGCGCTGCCGATGACCGTTCCAGGGTTCGTTACGCTGGCAATTCTCAAGTCGATCCTGACCTGGAACGATTTCTTGTGGCCGCTAGTGATGGCGTCTGAAACCAAAATGATGACATCTACGGTAGGGATTCAGACTTTCAGCACGGCGTTCTATATCGAATACACGCTCATCGCCACGGCTGCCGTGATCACCATCATCCCATTAATCACCATGTTCCTTTTGTTGCAGCGTTGGGTGATGCAGAGCATGGTCATGTCGGGCTTGAAAGGCTAACTACCGGACCTGGGCGGCCTGTTCAGGGGTGTAAGTGGTTCATCACCCCGCAATACCGCCGCAACATTCTCGGCTGCCAATCGTCGGGCTTGATAGCGGCTTTCACGCGTTGCCCCGCCAAGATGCGGGGTCAGGCACACATTATCCATTTGCAGTAGGTCATGGTGTACGTCTGGCTCGAATTCGAAGACATCCAATGCCGCGCCTGCGATACGGTTAGATCGCAAGGCAGCGACCAGGGCCTTTTCATGTACCACCGGACCACGTGCCATGTTGATCAAAAATGCGTGTGGTTTCATCAGTTCAAATCGCCGAGCATTGATCAAATGATGGGTAGATGGCGTGAGCGGTACGTGCAGACTGACAAAATCAGCCTCTTGCATCAGATCATCAATCGAGCGATATTCCGAGTGATCGGCGCCTTTCGGATCATTGAAAATGATGGACATCCCAAAGGCTCGCGCCCGCTCAGCGACAGACCGACCGATGTGCCCAAACCCTACAATGCCAAGCACTTTGCCCCTAAGTCCAATGCCATCCCAGACTCCCGGTTGAAATCCGTCTTGCACCCATGACCCGGAGCGGACATAGCGATCCGCCGTGACCAACTGGCGGGCCAAGTTGATGACCATACCCAGAGTGCAATCGGCAGTGGAATCGGCAAACACACCCGGCGTATTGGTCGCCCACACCCCGTAGCGCGCCATGAGGTCGCAATTCAGATTGTTGGCCCCCATTGCCACGTTCGCCACGATCTTCAAGCGGGGAGCCAGTTGCAGCAGTTCTTCATCAACGACGAGTTCTGCCTGATTGATAATCGCGTCCAGTTCGGGAGCCAGCCGGAGGATCTCCGCGCGCGGCGTCAAGTCGCCATTGTCTGGGCCCTGAATAACGGTGGCAATTGAAGTCAAGGGTTCTAGCGTATTGGCTGGAACCGTATTGGTAATGAGTACCTTGTACATAAATCACCTACATGATCCCGAATTTGTCAAAAGCTTCGCGGGCGCTCATACCCGCTTCGATGGCCTGTTTGACCAGCTTTTCGCCACGTGCTTTTTCCAGCGCCTGAGTGAAGATGTCATCTGCCGCGTATTGGGGGATCACACACACCCCTTCGCGATCACCAAACACCATATCGCCCGGTTGGACCAGCACCTCACCCACCCGCAACGGCACCCGGAAATCGATGACCTTGCCACGTGGAGCTTGATCCTGGGCATAGGCTCCATAGGCAAAGGTCGGAAAGCCTTGGCTTAGAATACCGTCAATATCACGCGCATAGCCGTTGAGCACGGCTCCTGCCGCGCCTAGTTTCACCGCGCGTGTGGT
Organism: uncultured Chloroflexia bacterium; assembly: GCA_963826505.1. Classification (GTDB taxonomy): domain Bacteria; phylum Chloroflexota; class Anaerolineae; order Aggregatilineales; family Aggregatilineaceae; genus CAWGXG01. The sequence goes on along the minus strand of CAWGXG010000003.1, from coordinate 36,041 downwards.
CATCAGTTCACCCCACAACGCGTAAATCGGAGAGGCACCTGAACAGAGATACACCTCATGTGGCTTGAGATCGTCCAGCGCTTCGAGCATCAGACCAAACGCCTGACGCATCACCGGGTTGTTACGATCATTGTTGGGCGAAGCGGAACAATCGGCTTCAAGCACGGTCATGGCCCGCCCCACGACTTTCATATCGGGCGTAAGCGGCTGGATTTTCGGAGGCAGAAACTGATGCAGCAGTCCCATTTTGTCCATGATGTCGCCGACCACCGCCGTGTACAGCTCACGCTCAATGAGCGCGAATAGCTCGTCGTCGTTTTTCCAGGTCGGTACCATGTCTTTCCCTCAAACTTAAATGTAGAATACGCGGTCTGTTGGCTGTCGGCGTAGTCCCGGATGCTCTTGGAGTATGTGTTCATTAACATCGAACCCCAATCCCGGACGGTCCGGTAGCACAAAGTAACCATCCTGAATGGGCAGTGGTTGGGACAGACAACCATCGCGCCAGGGCACATCCTTTAGCATGAATTCCTGCCGGAAGAAGTTCGGTACAGTGGCCATGACATGCGCCGATGCAATTGTCGAAAGTGGGCCATTTGGATTATGGGGTGCGATCAGGATATTGTACGTTTCAGCGAGATTAGCGATCTTGCGCATTTCGGTGATGCCCCCACAGCGTGTGATGTCTGGCATCAAATAGTCCGCCGCGTGCAAATCGAGAATGCGTTTGGCCATAAACCGCGAATGCAGCCGTTCGCCGACGCAAACCGGCAGCGGAATCTGCTGGCGAATGTCGGCGATGGCTTCAGGGAATTCAGGCAGCGCCGGTTCTTCGTACCACATGCAGTTGAAGTGCATTTCAGCCAAACGGTGCGCCATCTCGACTGCTGTCGGACCGTTCAGGAAGGCGTGGGTTTCGATAGCAATGGCGATTTCGGGTCCGACTGCCTCGGCCACGGCAGTGACGAGATCCAATGCGAGTTGCTTTTGCGATTCCGTCAGGCTGTTATTGTCAGCCAAATCCTCACCGTACCAGTAATTTACATGCGCAAACGGATCGAACTTCAGCGCCTGGAAGCCTTGCGCAATGACGTCTTTCGCCTGTCGAGCGTAGTCTTCGGCCCGGTGCTCGCCATCGATAAACCAGTAATTGGCATAGAGTTGAATGCGATCACGGTAGGCTCCTCCTAACAACTCATAGACTGGCACTCCTAGCGCTTTGCCTTTGATGTCCCAGAGCGCGATATCAACTGCGCTGATTGCCGAGAGTAGCGGTCCGGCCTGTCCTAGCCAGTTCATGTCGCGGTAGAGTTTAGTCCACAGGTAGTCGATACGCCGGGCGTCCTCACCAATCAGGCATTGGCCGACGTGCTGGCAGGCCGCTTCTACCAGGGGAGAACCCGGCCAATTCGTCGCCTCGCCCCATCCATAAATGCCGCTGTCAGTTTCGATCTTGAGCAGCGTCCAATTGTATTTGATCCCTTCGACCAGAAATGTGCTGACATTGGTGATTTTCATCGCATCAACATCCACTTGATTAGCTGAAAACAATTATGATATGCTATAGTCCATATATGGTATACCAATTTTAGGAAACATGCATCTTTTCTGCCAAATAGTAGAGGATTTTGGTCATGGCAAAATTCGATGACGCCATCACATCCGAGGCTTATGCCCAAAACCCATATCCGGTGTATCACCAATTGCGTGCGGAAGCGCCAGTATACTGGAGTGACATCTGGGGCTGCTGGATATTGACCCGGTACGACGACATTGCGCTGACACTGCGCGATCACGCCCGTTTTTCCAGCCTGGGCCGGCTAACTGCGACGATGGAGCTGCCCGAGCCGTTATGGGGGCAAATCGAACCCCTGGTAACCCACTATTCGCAAGGATTGGTCAACGTCGATCCGCCGGAACATACACGCATGCGGCAACTCGTACATCAGGCGTTTAAACCGCGCACCATCGAGCGGCTGCGTACCAGCGTCGAAACATTGGTTGAGCAGTTGATCGACAACGTTCAACCTCGCGGCGAAATGGAGTTGATCCGCGATTTTTCGTATCCCTTGCCGGTGACGGTAATTGCGGCCTTTATGGGCTTGCCAGCTACCGACCATGAGCAATTGAAAGCCTGGTCCGGGCAAATCGTCGAATTCATGGCGACGCCAAAACCGGACCCAGAAGTGCTGTTGCGTTCACAAGCTGCGCTGTTGGAACTGCAAGCGTATTTCCGCACCATGTTCGCCTGGCGGCGCAACGATCCGCAAGACGACTTGCTGAGCGATCTGGTGCAGGTCGAAATGGAAGGCGAGCGTTTGACCGAAGACGAACTCGTCTCGACCTGTGTCACTATCTTGATCGGCGGTCATGAGACCACAACGTATCTAATCGCCAGTGGAATATTGGCACTATTGGAGAATCCACCCCAAACGGCCGTGCTGCGCGCGAATCCCGATCTTGCCGCCTCCGCGGTAGAAGAGTTTCTGCGCTACGAGGGTCCCTTCCAGCGCAATCGACGCATCGCGACCGAAGACGTTGAGATCGGAGGACAACTGATCCGCAAGGGAGACCTGGTGATGCAAATGCTCGGCGCAGCCAATCGGGACCCGGCCTATTTTGAAGAGCCTGACCGGCTTGACATCACCCGCCAACCGAATCGCCACATGGCGTTTGGCTACGGGCCACATTTCTGTTTGGGCGCAGCCCTGGCACGCCTGGAAGCACCGATCGCAGTCAACGCCCTGCTGCGGCGGTTGCCCAATCTCACATTGGCTACGGATTCTGTGGAATGGGCAAACACGGTTTTTCGCGGCCCACAAGCGCTACCGCTGCGGTTTTGAGGTCATATGAATAGAAGTCATCTCTAGAACCTAAATCGGAACTCCAACAACGTTTGTGCAATTGGCTCGTGGATTGCAGCTATGATCGTTGGGCGAACGCGCTTTGAGTTAGTCCCGGTAATTTGCGACCGACGTGCGTATATCCTGAGTGCATGCAGGTATCTATATATGTTTGAATAGACTTGATGGCAAAATCCCCCGGACATGAGCGGCACCGGCAACTGCTATGACGATGTGATGACGCAAGCTTATTTGCCACTGCCATACGTCCCGGCCAGGTGGATCGCCGGTCGCGGGGCGGCGGATGGAAAGAAACGCTGCACCAACGGCAGCAGCGCAAAGGCAATACACGTCGGCGCGAGTTCCTTGGGGAACACCGGAATCATCGCTTCAAATGCGCGCAGACCGTCCTCCCAGGTAGATTCGTGTAGCCCGTAATCACGCAGCCGTGCATCCAGTTCGATCTCCGGCGGCTCCGCGAGCACGCCCTCCGCATTAACGCATACACCCGGCGCAACATACGTCCAGCGCTCGTCGATCTGCGTCCAGCCCATGAAGCGATAGCACGTCCGGTGGGGATAATCGCCTGACAGGCTCAAGATCGCCGGGGCGAGATGCTTGCCCATGCCCGCCCGCACCGTGAACGCTTCACCCGCACGCCCGGCGATGAACCGGCGCAGCGCTGCATCATCCCCGAAGACCTCGCTGGGGACGTTGAGCGTCAGCGTCTGCTGCTCGCTGCGCAGCTCCAACACGGTGACGTGCTCGACCTGCCCGTCGTCGTTGACCTGCGAGATGCGCTCCACTACACACCCCGTCCACGCCGCGACCGTTTTTTCGACCGGCCCGCGATACGTCTCGCGCCGGTAGATCATCTTGTGATCCGCTTCGAGATATTCTTCCCTTTCGGTGTAGTCCTGGACTCGTCCCCGCTCCAGCGCTCTACGCGCCTGCCGGTACTGACGATCCAGATCCGAGAGCCGCACATCATCCCCGCAAACGCTCTTCAGCCGCCCCCGCTGCACACTCCATTCAAGCGCACCCAGGGACGCGCAGGCCTGCACCGCCGCCTTGACGTGCTCCAACGTGGGCCGGTCCTGCCGCCCATTCGCCCCAAACTGGCTGACCAACTGATCGACCAGTTCGCGCCCATCCGGCAGCGGCTCCGTAATCGGATCGCGCGGTGACTGGCTGTAGACGCTGGCGATTGTCGCGCGGGCTTCGCGCTCACGTGTGTCGGGATGCTCGTTTCCGTTACCATCCGCCACATGGCGCGGGATGAGCTGCGCTTCAGCCTCATCTTGCGTGTAACCTGCATCACGGAACTGGCACGCCGCCTCGAACAGCGCCCGGTTGCGGTTGCCATTAGATGCGCCGCTCGCCAGATAGTCCAGCGTGATTTGCGGCAGCGGCGCGTGACCATTCCCAGACTGCACGACCTGCCTTTTGCCATTTACACCACCCGGTTTGACCTCCAGCCACTCAAACGCAGAAAGCGGATAACGCCGGTCCGGGTGGAATTCCGTGAACACCGCCACCACACCCCCGCGTTCGGGCTTGGTGTTGACCATATCCGGCAGGCGCATCAGTGACGCCACCGATTTGGCATAGTCTGGATCGCCGCCAACGGCAACAAACAGCCCGCGCAGCTGCATGTTGCTGGATTTGGTGATTTATTCGTTTCGGATGGGCCATACCCCCGAAACAATCACAGCGCAGTATCCGTCGTTGTCTTTGGACGATGCCTATCTCGCAATCGGCTATTACCTGCGCCACCGGGATGATATAAACTCTTATCTCCGTCAACAAGAAGCGGAAGCGGAGGCGTTTCGCGAGACATATGAACGGGAACATCCGCCGAAATTGACGCGTGCGATCCTGCTAGAATGCCTGGAAACCAAACTTAGGGCCAGTGGTGAGTAATGCGTTTCCTGGCAGACGAGAACTTCAACGGCGAAATCCGCTATCTACCATTTTGACCTGAAAGCGTTCCACACCTTAACTCCCTGCTGAGCAGATTGGTCGATGCGGCGAGCGTGAGCACCGCGATTGAGCTGCAGATAGTCCTCACCGGGACGTGGGGTGGGTTACACGACTACTCCGTATCGTAATATTCGATGCGGTATTTATATCCCTGCTCCGCGAGGAAAAGTTGACGTTTGGCCCCAAAGCGCTGTTCATCCGTGCCCTTGGAAACCAGTGTGTAAAACTGCGCCCGCCGTTGCTTGGGCCGCAGAATACGCCCTAAGCGCTGCGCTTCCTCCTGACGCGAACCAAACGTGCCCGACACCTGGATCATCACATTGGCGTCCGGCAGATCGACAGCAAAATTAGCCACTTTGGACACGACCAACACCGGGATCGAGCCCGCGCGGAATGCGGCGTACAACGCTTCGCGTTCAGCGTGGGGCGTTTTGCCGGTGATCAACGGTGCATTCAGCGCTGTGGCTAAGGCTTCTACCTGTGAAATGAACTGACCGATGACTAGGATGCTGTCGTCGGGATGGTTAGCGACAAGCTGCTGCGCCAGGTCCAATTTCAGCGAGTTTTCGGCGGCAATGCGGAACCGGTGGCGTTTTTCGGCGTGGGCATAGTTTAGTTCTTCATCCGGCGGCAGCGGCAGCCGGTATTCGGTACACAGCGCTTCAGCGATGTAGCCGCGTGCCTCCAATACTTTCCAGGGCACGTCGTAGCGTTTGGGGCCGATCAGGGCGAACACCTCGTCTTGCTTGCCGTCCTCACGGATCAACGTGGCCGTCAGTCCTAACCGGCGGCGGGCCTGGATTTCAGCAGTCACACGGAAAACTGGCGCAGGCAGTAAGTGGACTTCGTCGTATATGATCAATCCCCAGTTGTGGCGGGTAAAAATCTCAAGATTGCCAAACGGCTCGTGCTTCGATGCGCGCCATGTTAGCATCTGGTAGGTAGTGAGCGTGACCGGCCTGATCGTTTTTTCCAGTCCTGTAAACTCACCGATGAGGTCGGGAGGCAGTGTGGTTTTATCCAGGAGTTCGCTGCGCCACTGGCGCGCGGCGACGTTGTTCGTGGTGATGATCAGCGTGTAATTGGCGATTTGCGCCAGCGCCCCCATGCCAATGATGGTCTTGCCCGACCCGCACGGCAGTACAATGACGCCGCTGCCGCCGGTTTTGCGCCCGGCATGGTAGAACGCTTCGACGGCGTCCCACTGGTAATCGCGCAGCCCGAATGGTTGGCCGCTGAGCGTCTGGTCGCACAGCGCGACGTCGAGCACGGTCCCGCTCACGTAGCCGCATAAATCCCGGACCGGGTAACCAATCTTCACCAACGCCTGTTTGACAAAGCCGCGCTGATCCGCCGGTATGATGAACCCGTCTGGCGTGGATTCCAGCCAGTAGTGTGCCAGGCTCTCATCATAACGCAGCCGCTCTAAAATGACTGGATCGGCAACTTCTAGCCGGAGCCGTTCGCCGCTATCTTGCAACAACACGAGTTTGCCGTACGCGGCGTGCCATTCGCGCAGGTCGGTTAGGACATTGATGGGCACGTCGTAACGCGCGAAATGCTTCAGCCCGTCAATGATTTCGTCCAGCGAAACGTCGAGCGCGGCGGCGTTCCACAAGGTCAGTGGCGTGATCTTAAACGTGTGAATAAATTCCGGCGATTTGACTAACTCCGCGAAAACACCCAAAAAATCGCGGCAGGCCGCATAATCTGGGTGATCGACCTCTAACATCAGGCTGTGATCACTTTGGACGATCAGGGGGCCGCGCGGCGTCATACGAATTCCTCCACGTCCAGTGCGTAGGTGTCACCCAGCGCCTGGATCGCGGAGTTGAGCTCATGTTGGTAACGCTGCGCCAGCGTTAGCGTTTTCCGTTCTACGTTCATCTCAACCGGGCAGCGCGCTTCTAATAGTGCCTTGCGGAATGCTTCCAGCACCTCAATGTCGGGGAAAAACAGCGTAATCAGCATCTGTCGTTTGAGCGTGACGGACTGCGGCAGCGCTGGTTCGAGTGTGGCGGTGTCGGTCTGTGTGGGGAATACCGTTTGCACGCCCTCTGGCAGCGCCTCAAAGTGGTCACCTGGATGCACGACGCGCACTACTACGTGGCCTTGCGTTCGCCACTGGCGCACCAAATCGCCTGGATTGCGCACCAGCAGCAGCCCCGGCGCGATGCCCACGACGTTAGATTTTCCGACAGGTGGCATGTCTCCGGTCGATTCGACCAGTCCGCAGTCCTCGTACAACGTAAAGACGTCCGCTTCATTCGCCCATTCCTGCAATTCAGTCACAACGTTCTGAGGCAGGTCGCGCTCGCTCAATTGGCGCAGTAGTGCGAGTACGTTTTGATCACCGTGATCCGCGTGGTACGCGGCAACGCGCTGCCGGTCCAAACGCAGGATCGTCGTGGTCCCTTGGGCGATGGGTTCAGTCAGGGGGGCGAGTCGGTTAATCAGCGCGGCAGGGTAAAACCCGGATTCGACGTAAATCTCAAAATTGGATTGGACTGTCACCTTGGGAGCCGGAATGCCGCCACGCAATGCCTGTCCCAGTCGTGCGTGAACGCGGAAGGCTTGCAGCGCGTTCCGCAGCGGCCTCAAGGGTAGGGAGTCGGACTGTTCCATGCTGTAAGCGTAACTGCCAGAAATGACCCGATCGAAGACTGCTGGATCGTAGGCCACGTCTACGTAATTCAACAGCAACGGAATGTACTCAAGAAAGCGCTCTACATAACGGCCTTCCACCCGCTCAAAGCCGTCAGGCGCGTTGTCGGGTATGGCCTCACCCTGATCCCACAGACTTTTGCGTTCTCGAAAATTGCCGTAGCGCGTTTGTCCCTGTCGGCCCACATGCTCGAACTTCGGTTTCTCCGGGATCAGGAAATACGGATGGTGCGCCCTAAGATGCGCTACCAGCGACGCGGTGCTAAACCATTGGCCCGGTTCCACGTTTTGCAGCACATCGAGCAAAAACCGCCGGACGTTGGCGAAGTTCAGCGTGGGCAAAACGCCCAAACCGCTGCCAAATCGTGGAAACTCGTCCAACACTCCCAGGATGCCGGTTGAAAAAAACTCATTGCGGCTGTAGTCGTAGGTGTCTACCAGTCCACTGAGCAGGCGGCGCTCCTGCTCCACCTGTGACAGATTGAGAAAACGATCATACGCCGCCGCCTGGAACTCAATGTAGTTTTCCGGGAACGTCGGTTCAGAACTGGAATAGCCCCGGTAGGAGCCCTTGATGTCATAGGCGACCAGGCCAAGACGATGCGCGATGCTGTCTACGTAGTCGATCCAGAGTGCTCCACTGGTTTCTTTAATGGCGTCCACCAGTTCCGGAGCGTCCATTAATTTCGCCAACCGGTTCGAGTCGGCCTTGCTCAGTTCGTTGGTGCGATAGAGGCGCTTGACGCGCCGGTCGCGCACGTAAGCAATATATGTGTGCAGATCGCGGCGGATGTCGCGTTCATTGGCAACAATGTGAAGACCGGTTGCATCCGCTGGTTGAAGGCTGATGGTCATGCTCTCATCACCTTGACGACATACCCGGCCTTTGCGACAGCTTTTTCGATCTCGCGGCGCAGCCCATACGGAAACGCAATGAACTCATTGGACAACGTGATAAGCTGATCTCCAAAGGTTTTCTCAAGCATCACACGCAGACTCAGGTCGGTGATGCGCGCGGCCAGTATGTTTTGATGCACGATCAACCGGCCCCATTGTGCGGTGACCGTGTCCAGCGCGGCGCGAAACGCGGCGCTGTGCTCGACCAACCAGCGCGTGACCGCGTGTTCGCGGGCGGTTGGGGCGGTGTCGCTGATCCGTACGATATCCGGCACGGCTTCGATCTGCCCATGTCTTACCTTCAACGTAGCCACCTGGTTCACGATCTCCAGGCTCTCATAGGGAATTCTTTCGAGATCGACGACGACCACCTGTTGTTTATCATTCACACGGAAATACGCGGCGGGATCGGTTGTTTCCGGCAGCATTTGGGCGGCGGACACTGGACGGTAGCAGACCTGTTTGCGGTACATGGTCCGTGCCAGACACCCATGTTCCCAGCCGAGTTGGCACAACTGGTCGGCGGGCAGATGTGACTTCTGGCCATAAAAGACGTGTAACAGCGTCGTCAGTGCTTCTGGCGGCAACCACTCGTCCGGCCCAAGCTGTGCCATCATGTAGAGCATAAAAGGCACAGGCGATACATCGTATGACGCGCCATCGTCTGTCTCGTAGTTGATGCTGTTCCAGATAGTGCCCTGGGGCTGTGCTATACTGCCCCGCAGATGCGCTTGCCATACGGCGCGTTCCCAGGTTGCTTGCCGCCATTGGGACAAGCGCGCAGCCTGAAACGGGTGATCACCCAGGCGCAGTTCGCCATCCACCAACGTGATGCCCGGAGATTGATGTGACTGGCGAGTACGTTTGACGGGCTGCGTGAGCTGCGCAAGTTGCGCGCGGAACCCGTCCTGCACTGTGCCCTGCACTACCGCCGTGATCACCGATGACACCGGGCGTGGCAGGTACGGCGCGAACTCGGCAGGGAAGCGAAAACGCCGCCGTTCCAGTTTGGTCTGTCCTGCTGCAATGTTGTCAAGTTCCGCGTATATCAACACGCCACTGCGCACCAAGCGCGCGTTAACCTGGCCGAACACCGGTTGATATTGTTGGTTATAGGTCATCTGATAATAATTGCGTGACTTATTCGTGTTGCCGTAAATGCGGTCGAAAAACGTGATGCTCACAGCGTCGTCATTAAAGTGCAGCAAATGCAGCAGCGCGATCTCATTCTCGTTCAGCGCGTTCAGCGCCGATTCCACGCCGATGTTGGACAAAAAGAAGTTTTCGAACAAGGCGCGCGATCCGGTTTCTTGCGGCGAAAACCCACGACTCTTGCTGATGGCTTTAACGTCAGCGGCGGAGAGCAATTTCTGGCACATGGCGTGCAGCATGTCTGCTGGCTTCATCGCGTGGCGTTCCTATAACAATCGGGGTGTGTTGAATATTGCATGGCGATGATTGTAGCGATTTTGGTCGGCAATTTCCAAACGGGGTAAGGTCGTGGGTGGAGGACCGGATTCTCAGCCAATTCTGGTCCATGCCGCACAAGTGATTGTCGTATGAGCGAAATTTGCGGTTATTAAGAAAAGTGCCATTCATGATGAATGACTCTTGTACCTGGTACACAGAAGGCGGACTTGAGGGATAGCGACCTATACATCAGGCATGTACACCCCTTCACAATTCCCCTACCTCCCTCAACCGAAGCTGATCTGCGCCATCCCGACAAAGCGAAATTGCGCGAAACGATCCTGACTCTACGCGCCCGAGGGGCTGAGCTACCGCCAGATTGCGGAAGAGGTCGGATTGCATTGGACGCGGGTGGGGCAGATAGTACGAAACTTGCTCGGTGACTGAATTGGGCTTATAACGCGATCTTAAGACGGTGATTTGACTAAGGCGATTACATGAAAACTAACCGGCTAGGGCTTTGAGTAGATAAGCATTGTCCCAATCAGCCTTGAGACGCTTAGCTTTGACACCAAGGCGAACTGTTTTTTCTTGCTTGAGCAAATTGAGCGTGACGTGGTGAATGACCGCCAGATTTTCCGGGGCATGGTCTTTGTGAACGCGATTTTGGTCCTGACGAAAGGCCACATCGAGAACCTAGTGCAATTGGTTTTCAATGTGCCAGTGGTCACGGCAGAGTTGTAGGAAATGCTGCGCAGAACTCGAAAAGCTCGCGATAAAATAGCGGGTTTTGACGGTGGACTGCCCGTTTACGCGGCGTTCGGAAACGATTTTCACCAGACTGGCGAGCTGCAACCACGAGGAAGCCGTACTCCAGACGCCGGAACTCATGACGCGCGGCCGGGAGAAGCTGGTCTGGCTCAAAGCGGCTGAGGTCCGCGAGCAGGTCGCCAGGCTGATAGAGCAGCCAGTTGACAGCCTTGGTCTCGCCCAGTGGATTGCGCACATGATGTCACGGCTGCACCTGCTTGACCATGGCGGCCGCAGTGCCAGATCGACGGGATGGTAGTCTACGGTATCCCACATGCGCACGTGCTCGACACGATGCAGTGTTACGGCGTCGAGGCGATCTCACAGCCCGATTCACACACTGACGTCTGAAAAACTCTACATACTTTACATGCGGACAGCCGGATCCGTGCAGAGTATGTAGAGTCCGACGCGTATGTCGAGTTTTCTGATCAACAAATGGATACTGGATTTGCCTCATTCTTCGAATACAGTTAACGATCGCACGATCATCAACCGAGAGATTGCCCTGAAAACACTTTGGTGACACAATAGCTCGGTATCATTGTCAGGTGGAGTTATTGTATATGTGGTCAAAAATAGCTCATGTAGCCGTCGTGTTTTTCATCATCTATGCATCATTTTTTGGCGGTGTGGTCGAAACACAACCCCTTGTCAAAATCTTTCACCAGCTTGGTAGCACGCTCCTCGTCGTGACATGGTTAGCCAGCCTCCGGCTGCGCAAACGTCCCTTTCCAGTTACCCGTATGGATTGGCCACTGTGGGGCCTCCTTGGCGGCTGGGTAATAGCAGCAGCACTCGGCCAAGACCCGCGTGTCAGTTTTGAGTTTGTTTGGTCCACGTTCATCCATATCATACTGTTCTTCATTGCCATCGATGTGATCCGCAGTGGACACCAGCGCTGGTTGTTCGAAGGATTGTTCCTCACCGGTGGCGTAATCGTCATCTTGGGTACGGCTGAAATGATCATGTGGTATTTTGGCGTCCCACTAGTGAGTTCCGGTCAGGGGTGGCCTGAGATCGGAGGTTATACAATCCCGCCCGTGATCCACGAGCTGAGCCTGCCACTGAATCACAACAACCCTACCGGAGCTTATGCCGTGCTCCTGATTTCGATCACGGTGGCGTGGAGCAACACCATCACCGAAACTGATCTGAAATGGGGTCTCCGTGCACTGGCGGCAGGTCTCTTGGGTGTCGTCGTGTTCGCCCAATCGCGCGGAGCTTATCTTGCATTCGCCGCGTTGATAGGCTGCACAGCCTTGATGTGGATATTGCGTTCAGACGTCCGCGCACGGTTTCCTCGTCGACTACAACCGCTTATCGCTTCGCGCATCATATTGACTCTAGCAGCGTTAGGCGGTGTGGTCGCGGTCATCTTCCTATACCAGATCATTATCAAACCGAATGACTCGAATGGGAATGATGTCACACGAATAGACCTCTGGTACAGCGCTATTCGGATTTTTAAGGATTATCCGTTGGCGGAGTTTGGCCGATTTGAGTTCAAAGGGTTCAGACTATTCTACGGCAACTGGGAACACTCTCAAGGATATCTCGCGCTAAATCACGCCCATAATATGTTCTTCAATATCCTGGCGGAAGGCGGCGCGCTTCTACTCACCTTGTCGCTGTGGGTTATGATACGAGCGACGCGCGTCTGGAGAGCCTCATGGACGCACAGCACGCAAGCTACCCAGCGGCGGTTGGAAGGCGTCCTAGTAGCAGTACTGGTGTTCAGTGTGCACAACATGGTGGACGCGTTCCTGCAAACACAGTTTGTAATCCCTATGGTGATATTCCTTGCCTACGCCACATCCTATGATCCGCTAACAGTGCCGGAACCAACATTCCGTAGCCATTCTTCCGCTTATTCACGGTCAAAAGTCCTATTAGGGTTAACCTGCACCCTGTTAGTAGGAGGACAAATACTCTATTTGCCCATCCTTCGTGGCGCGTTGAAACAACAGCGTGTATTAGCACTCGTGGATCAAGAACGCTACACTGAGGCACTCGACTTAGTCCAGGAAGCACACGATGCTGACCCATGGCTTGATCTTTATGTCCTGGAAGAAGCCACTATCTTGGGACAGTTAGCCGCAGAATCACCTAACATCTATCTTGATCGGGCAATTCAGGCTTACGAAACCAGTCTGGAACTCACCCCGCGCTGGGATGTTGGTTGGCACAATCTGGCGGCATTGTATGCGCAGGCAGGTGAATATAAACGCGCCATTGATGCAGAACAGGAAGCCTACCGAATGTATCCTATCCCAGCAGGATATCAATTCAAACTGGGACAATATTATCAACTGGCAGGAGATTGGAGTACGGCCCGTACTATCTATCTCGATTTGCTAGAAGATCATCCCTGGCTAGCATCCTCAGACTATTGGCGCGATCCGACCCACCCAGAACAAGCTACCTTTCTGGACGACGCAGTACACTACTCTACAAACACCACAAGTTATGTTGATTTGCTTGTATACGGCGGCATTCTCACCCCCACGACCCAACGTTCCGATGTCGAACTTTCTGATAACCTCTCGCCTGACATCCAAGAACAACTGGACATTCTGTGGCCAAACGGTGCGCGCAAGCCTTGCCTCTACTGCTACTATGTACAAGACAATGACCTCTTGCTAGAGGCGGAAACACTCTACCACACCGAGCAGATCACCCCGGCACAGGCTGGACGCATTGAAATACTGGCCCGAAAAGTCATCTTCATTGGGGACATACATTCAGAATGGGGTTGGTATGTTCTTGCGCGAATGAATACACTCGATCAACTTAGCGAAAAACAGATCGACTTGTATTTATCGCAAGCCGTAGTCATGCCGAGAGATAGGAGTCCAATTTCGATGGCATTTATCGAATGCAAGGCTGGCTAACTATCCTTCCGCAAGCACGTACGCCACAAATGAGTGCCATTGAGTACGAACCATGGCTCAAATTGGCAGGACGTGAAATTGAGCGTGACAATCTCGACGAAGCATCTAAACTTTATGAATTAATCCAGCAGGCCGATCCCTATGAACAAGATCTTTCCGCACGAATGAAATGATAACACCATCCCCAAAGCAGAGAAACACGAGTTCAATAAGCGTACCGGGTTCGTTTTTTCTGCATAAACTTGGCAACTTTTGTTGCAGCAAAGATGCTGCAAAGATCTTCAGCTAACAATCAAGGTCCCCTAACGTACCGCTAGCATAAGCACGATTAAGGTCGTTCTGTTTTGCGTTTAGGGTATTGATAAGGGTGACTGCGAACCATGCACTGCATGGGTAAAGGATTGCAAGCAATGAATTGGTCAGATAAAGTAGTTCTCGTAACCGGCGGCACAGGTTCATTCGGCAAGAAGTTCCTCCAGGCTATGCTTGAAGACTACCATTCCAAAAAGATCATTGTCTTCAGTCGAGATGAATTGAAGCAGCATGAAATGCGAGTGAGCGGTTTCAACCACCCTTCTATTCGCTACTTCATCGGAGATGTGCGCGACAAAGACCGTCTGTACAGGGCCTTTCAAGGAGTTGACATCGTCGTCCACGCAGCAGCCTTGAAACAGGTGCCTGCCTGTGAATACAATCCCTTTGAAGCCGTAGCGACCAACATTATTGGCGCACGCAATATTATCGATGCTGCCATTGATACAAGCGTTACGCATGTGCTGGCGATGAGTACAGACAAAGCAACATCTCCTGTGAACCTTTATGGCGCAACCAAACTGGTAGCCGAGAAATTGTTCGTTCAGGGGAATGCCTATTCAGGGGCCTCTGGTACTCGATTTGGTGTAGTTCGTTATGGCAATGTTGTGGGTAGTCGAGGCAGTGTGGTCCCGCTTTTTAAACAGCAAGAAAACTGGCAAGCTAACGATAACGGACGAACGTATGACACGGTTCTGGATCACGCTCGATCAAGGTGTGCGTTTTGTTACGTCCTGTATCGAAATCATGCATGGTGGAGAGGTTTTCATCCCTAAACTGCCAAGCATGAATATCATGGATTTGGCACATCTCCTGGCCCCTGAGACGCAACCATAGAAAACATGGCATTCGCGCCGGGTGAAAAGCTGCATGAAGCATGATATCTGTGGATGAGGCGCGCCAAACCCTCGAACTAGACGATCGTTATATGATCCTTCCTGCCCATCCCTGGTGGAATAATGATTATTGGAAAGAAGAGAAAAGGCTGTTCCTGAGGGATTTGAATATACGAGTGATAAAAACGAGTGTGGCTAACGGTACATGAATATGCTGGATATGATTTCCTCTTTGCGAGGTGATCAATGACTGAGACGTTGGCTATTCGCGGCGGCAACCCGTGCGTGAGACGCTCCTGCCCTATGGCCGCCAGAGGATTGATGATGATGATATCGCAGCAGTGGTTGAGGTGCTTCACTCAGACTGGCTGACTACTGGGCCGAAAGTAGATGAATTCGAGCAAGCTTTCGCCGATTTCGTGGGCGCAAAACACGCAGTCGCCGTCAGCAATGGTACGGCTGCGCTTCATGCTGCGATGTACGCACTTGAGATTGGACCTGGTGATGAAGTTATTGTTACGCCGATGACGTTTGCAGCCAGCGCGAATTGCGTGGTTGTACCAGGGCGGCACACCCGTATTTGCGATGTAGATCCCGATACGCTCCTGCTTGATCCCGCTCAGGTCGAAGCGAAGATTACGCCCCGAACCAGGGCGATCGTTGCAGTTGACTATGCCGGTCAAGCCCTGCGATTATGATGCGTTGCGAGCTATTGCGAATGGCACAGATCTTGCATTGGTTGATGATGCGTGTCATGCTGTTGGTGGCAGCTACAAAGGGCGGAAAGTCGGCACCCTGGCTGATCTGAACACGTTCAGCTTTCACCCGGTCAAACACATTACCACCGGGGAAGGGGGCATGATCACCACCGATGACGCGGAATTTGCGCACGTATGCGTGTCTTTCGTAATCATGGGATCACGACTGACCATCGCCAGCGTGCCGAAACCGGTGGATTTTTCTACGAGATGGTAGACCTCGGCTATAACTATCGGATCACCGATTTCCAGTGCGCGCTGGGGATTAGCCAGTTGCGCAAACTGCCGGATTCGATGCGCGAAGCGCCAGCATATTCGCAGCGATGTACGATGTCGCATTTTGCCGAAATTGACTATGTGACACCGCTGGCAGTGCGGTCTGATGCCGCACACGCCTATCACCTCTACATGGTGCAGTTTGACACCGAAGCGCTGGAATGTCACGAGCGGATATATTTAAAACGCTGCGAGCAGAAAATATCGGTGTCAATGTCCATTATATTCCCGTACATTTGCATCCGTTCTATCGCGATCGCTTTGGTACCGAGTCCGGGGATTGTGTCCTGTCGCTGAAGCGGCATACGAGCGTTTAATCACGCTCCCGATTTTTCCGCAGATGACCGAAGCTGATGTGCATGACGTCATCACCGCGATACGTAAACTGGCAGGCTAGAATAATGGCTATTACCTGTATTGTTCAAGCCCGGATGGGTAGCACTCGGTTACCAGGCAAAGTATTGCAGCCGATCTTGGACAAACCGATGCTGTGGTGGGTGATGTATCGGTTGGGACATTCGCGATTTATCGATCAGACTGTCATCGCCACGACCACGGAAACGCCTGACGATCGCCTAGCTGAGCTCTGCGAACAATACGGTTGGCCCGTCTATCGCGGCAGCCAGGATGACGTGCTCGATCGCTACTACCAGGCGGCGCGCCAATTTGAGGCTGAGCATATTGTTCGCGTCACCTCGGATTGTCCCTTGATCGACCCCGCGGTCACAGATTATGTCATCGCGGCTTACTTATGTGCCGCTCCTCAACCCGACTACGCCAGCAACACCCTACAGCGCCACTATCCGCGTGGACTGGATTGCGAAGTGTTCAGCCTTATAGCTCTTGAGACCGCGTGGAACGAAGATGCCTCGGACTGGCGTGAACATGTCACACCGTATCTTTATCGCCATCCGGAACAATTCCGGCTGTAGGAAGTCACCAATCCTGAGGATTTCTCTCACTACCGGTGGACGGTGGATACTCCGGAAGATCTGAAGCTTGTGCGTACCGTTTACGAGCACTTTGGACATGGTGATTTCTCGTGGCGACAGGTTCTCGCAGCGTTTGAAAATCATCCCGAATGGCTCACGATCAACCAGGATATCGAGCAGAAAAGTCTATGAACGGATCTGCCCTGGTGATTCGCGCAGACGCAAGCACAGCGATCGGCAGCGGGCATGTGATGCGTTGTCTGGCACTAGCTCAAGCTTGGCAAGATCAGGGCGGCGCGGTCACGTTTGTTTCGGATCTGCCCGACGGATTGCGAACCCGCCTGGAGGCCGAGGGAGTGCTAGTGCGCCCTGTGACTGCTATAGCGGGCAATCAGAAGATGCCCAACAGGTCATTGAAATCGCACAAGCACAAGATACGGGCTACGTTACAATAGACGGTTATCATTTTGGGGCCGAGTATCAGAAATGGCTAAAAGCTGCTGGGCTGCGGCTGTTGGTGCTGGACGATAACGGTCATGCAGACCATTACTACGCCGATGTCGTGCTGAACCAGAATATTCACGCCAGTGACGCGCTATACCCCAATCGGGAACCGTACACGCAGCTTTTATTGGGAACGCGATATGCTTTGTTGCGCCGTGAATTCTGGCGTTGGCGCGACTGGCAACGCGAAATTCCTGACGTGGCGCGAAAAGTGTTGGTCACGATGGGGGGCAGCGATCCCGACAACGTGACCTTAAAAATCCTGCATGCGCTCGAACAGGTCGAGCTTAACGGCCTTGAGGTCACAGTCGTCGTTGGAGGCAACAATCCACATTACGACGCGCTCCAGGCTGCGGCACAGCGGTCACAACACGCTGTTCGGCTGGAACACAATGTGACCGATATGCCCGCCCTGATGGCATGGGCAGATGTGGCTGTCTCGGCCGGGGGCAGTACGTGTTGGGAGCTCGCGTTTTTGGGATTGCCGAGCGTGGTTGTCGTGTTAGCTGATAATCAGCGCGCCATTGTTCATGGGCTGGCAACTGTTCATTATGCGGTATATCTTGGAATGTCTAATATTTATTACAATGGAACATGTTGCAGATAAAGTGGAAGAACGATTGATGTCGCGTGACTGGCGCGTACTCAGTTCAAAACGAGGGCGCGCTCTGGTGAATGAAAACGGAGGAACGCGGGTCATCGCAGAATTGAGGAGTTATTCCCATGCGTATCCTCTATCTGGGTAACAATCGGCTTGGCTTAAAAATAATCTCGTGGCTTAAAGAGCAAAATGAGAAGTCTGTGGGCGTAGTGGTCCATCCAGCGCAGAAGGCCAAATTTCGAGATGAGATTGTGGCAAAGGCATCTACTGATGTCATTATCGACGGATTAACGTTACGCGACCCAACCGTAGTTGAGAAGGTACGCAATTTGAACGCCGATATTGCGCTCTCTATCCTGTTCGGTTATATCTTGCGTCCTAGCTTTTATTCAGTTTTTCCACAAGGCGTAGTGTAATTTCACCCCTCTTACCTACCCTACAATCGTGGGGCCTTTCCTAATGTGTGGAGTATTGTCGAGAACACACCAGCCGGGGCAACGTTGCATTATATTGATGCACACGTAGATACTGGCGACATCATTGCTCAAAAAGAGATAATTATTGAACCCATTGACACAGGGAGATCGTTGTATTCCAAGCTTGAAAATGCCTGTTTTGACCTCTTTATCGAAAATTGGCCGACCATCAAAACTGGAACCACATCCCGTCTGTCACAACCATCTGGCGTAGGAACTGCGCACCGCATGCAGGATATCAAGGACATTGATGAAATTCATCTGGAACGTGTCTATACAGCTCGAGACTTGATTAATATGCTTCGGGCGCGCACTTTTGCACCTCACGATGGCGCTTACTTCTATGACAATGGGCGCAAAATATATATGCGTCTTGAGTTATATTACGAAGATGAGGGCTAGCTGATCATGAAAACTAGGATTAGAGATTTTGCTTTAGGCTTCCGCGTATTTCTACGTACATTATCGCCGAGATGTCGGCTAACCATAATCAGGACTTTGAGCAGGCGGTCAACATCATTCGCGCCGCCAAAGACGCAGGTGCCGACGCCGTAAAACTGCAAACTTACACGCCCGACACCATCACTATCGACAGCGATAAACCGTTATTTTCAGATTAAGGATACCCTCTGGAACGGGCGGAATTTGTATGATTTATATGGCGAAGCCTACACGCCGTGGGAATGGCAGCCCAAGCTAAAGGCGGTGGCCGACGATCTGGGCCTCGACCTGTTTTCATCGCCGTTTGATCCGACTGCCGTCGAATTTCTGGAGCAGATGAACGTCCCAGCTTTCAAAGTAGCCTCGTTCGAGATCGTTGACCTGCCACTGTTGCGCTATATGCGAGAACCGGCAAACCGATCATCATGTCTACCGGGATGGCCACGCTGGCTGAGATTGACGAGGCCGTACACACCTCTACGCGAGGCGGGCTGCGACCAGTTGGCGCTGCTGCGATGTACCAGTGCCTATCCTGCGGAACCAGAAGAAGCTAAATTTGCGCATAATCCCGCATCTGGCGCAGGTCTTCAACGTTCCGGTTGGGTTGTCCGATCATACCATGCGGAATTGCAGTACCGGTGGCAGCGGTTGCACTGGGTGCTTGTATCTATCGAGAAACACTTTACGCTTTCCCGCGCCGATCCCGGCCCAGACAGCACGTTCTCCCTGGAGCCCGACTGAGTTCAAAGCGATGGTGGATGCCGTTCGCGTGGCAGAACGAGCGTTGGGGCGTGTGAACTATGACATCACCGAGAAAGAACAGGAGAGCCGTGTCTTCCGCCGATCGTTGTTTGTGGTTAAGGATATGAAAACAGGCGATGTGTTCACCACGGACAATGTGCGGTCGATACGACCGGGGCATGGATTACACACTCGTTATCTCGATGAGATCATTGGGCGACGAGCAACCCGCGAAATCGAACGAGGAACGCCCGCAACATGGAATTTAATCAGTTAGATGCGCGCCTCACAACAATGAATTCATAATCATACCAGTGTCGAGCTGCTGGATATTCGTATCCAGGATTTGCCTACGGGGTGTTTGGTGGAAGCAATCATCACCGCCGCGCAAGGGACAACGCCTCACTTATTCAATTACGCTAATGTCCATGCGCTAAACCTTTCCGTAGGCGATCCACGTTTTAAGCGCATTCTGCAAGAAGCAGATACAGTCTATTGCGATGGTGTTGGGGTACGACTCGGCGCCTGGCTCTCAGGACAAAAACTTCAATATCGCAGTACACCTCCAGACTGGCTTCCACTACTTGCCGCTGAATGCATTGAACATGACCTCAGTCTATACTTCTTAGGCGCGAAGCCTGGTGTCGCGGAGCAGGCCAGTGCAAACTTAACCGCGCTGGCCCCCGGGGTACATATTGTTGGGGTTCATCACGGATACTTCGACAAGCACGCTGGCAGCAAGGAAAACGCTGCCGTTATCCGTACAATCAATGAATCAGGAACCGATATCCTGATTGTGGGTTTTGGCATGCCCGGACAAGAATACTGGATCGAGGAAAGCCGATCACAACTGAATGCAAGGGTCCTTTTGCCCGTAGGGGCCATGCTAGATTATCTAGCTGGCAGCGTTTATCGTGCACCGCGATGGATCACGGATAATGGCTTTGAGTGGTTAGTTCGCTTGCTTGTTGAACCGCGACGACTCTGGCGACGTTATGTCGTTGGAAACCCGCTGTTTTTATGGCGTGTGTTTACCAGACGCGTATCCGCGTTGATGAAGAACTTTGATTGAAAACGCGGAAACTGTTGTGCACCAACTTTCTGGCAGTACCTTTGCTGGCTCGCAATCTGTACAATGACAGAAGAAACAGCCTATTGTTATTCTAATTTTCCCGTTTTATTATCGTCCAAATTTGTTTCGGGGATGCAAAGCATACTTGCATTATTGGTACAAGAGGGGTGTTAGTCTCAGAATGATTGGGGTTCAGTTACATAGCTGTCAAAGTTCATGAATACGAGTTTGCGCTCCGAAAAAATCAGCCGAGAGTTACTAGTGTCGGTCGTTTTGGCTGTATTTCAATTTCTACCAGGCCCATTACTTCTGCCCATTCTTGCTCGAACGTTTTCAAAAGAAACGTATGCTGCATATTCCTTACTATTGAATACAAACCTGGTACTTAATCATGTTATGGTGATGGGTACGTCAATGTTCGTCTTTCGCAGTGCGGCACAAGAACGCTCACCGCAAGCCGCCGATGTGCTGAAATCCGTTTTGATATTGGTGTTTGTGGCCTCCCTCGCTGTAACGATAGTGCTTCAAGTCAGTTTGCCGTTATTTCTATCACCGTTCGATATGCAGGCCTATCGGATCCCATTCAGACTGGTGGTGATCACGTCCATGCTTACGGCATGGTTATTCGTAATCAACTTCCATCATTACGGCCACCAGAAGGTCAATTTGTACAGCATCGTACTATTCATACGCAATTCTGGCTGGCGTTATCTCCTGCTAGCAATACTGATTTTGAGGTTTCCCCCTTGATCTGATGTTGGTAGCAAAACTGTGGTTGATTAATCTGATCGTTGCGATTGGGGTCGGGCTTAGAGGCCTTGAATTTCGCGATCTGCGCGAAGCAAAAGCATCATTGAGAACGATGATCAGCGCGCTGCGTTTTGGCGTGCCTCTGATTCCGTATTATATAAGTACGTGGGCGCTCGTCATCATCATTCAGTACCAATTACAACTTTTCAGCACGACGGAAAAAGTGGCTGATTTTTCCTTCGGGATATCCTTATTTAATATCGTGGTCAGTTTTGCGATTGTCATTCCCCAGGTTTTGCGCCCCTACATTTTTGAAAGCTGGAAACGCACTGATGAGGACATGACAGACGATTTCGTCTCGATCTCAAAAAAAACCAAACAATCGGTCGCGCTCTATGAGTATTCGATCAAGTATTCGGGCATTGTGTTCATTCTAGCCACCACCGCACTGCTCGCGTTTGCGCCCGAAGTTACACTGCTCATGGGCGGTGAAAAATACCAGGGTACATTCCCGCTATTAATCATTCTTGCCGTTGTGTTTTTCATCCGAACGATGGTTACCTCAGTCGAACAATGGTTATTATCGACCGGTCAGAGTATGAAACTCAGTCTGGACTATCTGGTTGCTAGTGTAGCACTCGTCATCGTAGGTAGTTTGTTGATTTTGTTAGGCGAATCTGCCTACAGCGCAGCAATCGCCCTGTTGCTCACCAACATTTTGCTAATGACAGTAATTTGCCAGCAGGTTTTTCGTGAACTTACAATCAAATGGGAAATAATCCAGGCAAAGGCATGGTTGATATGGGCCACTGTTTTTACGGTGTTGTTATTACTTACCCTGGCTACCGAACTTCCTATGCTTGTGCGCGGAATAGTGCTACTTGTTGCCTACACAGTCTTGATGCTCGGACACCGGGTATTTGTGACGCCCGAAGAAATCACATTGGCAGATCGGTTGCTGCAGCGATTTACTTATAACCTAAGGAGATAACAGCAAATGACACATGTGTTATTTGTTTGCCAGGATACTCAAGATACCCCATTGTTCAGTCGCATTGCAGCCGAAATTGCACCTCAAGTTGAACAAGTTGGCATTGTCAATTATATCCGCTTCGGCCTGAAGCTTGTTCCGCCCAATGTAACCGGCCTGGTATTTGGGGATTATGTCAACCGGCAGTCGATAAACCCTGCAGACCTGAAAGAGGAACTCAAAGCAATCGAGAACCGTTATAACGTGACCAGGGAGGACCTTGACCGGATTATCTTGAGCGATCGTATTCGTTCGCCGATTCGAGGTAAACGGTATTATCGAAAGCGCCCGGATGCACGGCTAGTTGTTGCAATTAATCAGATCAAAGCATGGGAGGAATTATTCCAAGAACAGCATCCCACTCATTTGTTTGCAATGGCCGACGGTGCCTTACTCTACCGAACCCTTCATCTTGTTGCAGAGCGACTCGGTATCCCTGTTTTTGTTTTCTATTTTGTTCCCTTACCGGGGCGTATCACATGGGCAGCGAACGAAGTGTATGATCTCGGAGCGCTGGACTTGCCGTTACAAGCGTTCACTGAGGAAAAAATCCAGACTATGCGGAAATATGTGGATGATTTTCGCGGTAAGCAAACGTCCTGGATGCTCCGACGCAAACGTCCCTTGAGGAATAAATTCAGACAGTTGATGGAATATCTGTGGATCAAAGCCAGTTACGATCTTCGGACCGAAAACTGGGCACCACTGACTCTGGTGGAACAATTCTTACTTCGCAAATGGCGACAACCTTTTGAACAGAAGCTTTACACGCAGCCACAGCCTGATGAGAATTATGTCTTTTTCCCCTTGCACGATCCGTTTGATGCACAAATTACAGTCCGAGCACCCGAATTCATTGACCAATTCGCTTTCGTCAATGAACTAGCTGCCGCACTACCAGATAATTACATGGTGTACACAAAGCAGCACCCCATGCAGCTTGGGCTATACGATGTGAACTCTTTGCGTCAAATCACTCAGCATCCCAAAATCAGACTGATTGCCCCGAACGTCCCCGGTCTGCAACTGATTTTAGGTGCGAGTGCAGTCGTGACGATTAATTCTACGGCTGGAGTAGAGGGAATCATCCATCGAAAATCCGTCATAACAATGGGACAGGCATTTTACTCCGGTCGTGGCCTGACTGTCGATGTACGCAATCGAAAGGAGCTTCCAGCCATCTTGAACGACGTCTTGAATCAACCAGAGGTAGGCTACAGTGACGAAGAAGTTCTGCGTTTCCTTCTGAACTTGGAGCACATCAGCGTGCTGGGTAACGTCTATTATTATCTCGACGATAATAACGACATTAAGCCCCCATCTAAGATCATCGAGACAATAAGCCGTACATCTGTGGCGAGCGATCTGGCAAAAAGCATCATGATGGTTCTCACGCCAACGACCTGATTGCCTCGCCTGACCCGTTCAGGTGAAAGTTGGAAGCACCTTCAATCCCGCACTTATTGGAAGGCGCTTCTCAATGTAATGTGTTATCTACCCCGTAATTTTGCTCCGAGCCATTCGTGATAGTCGCGACTATTCGCCTGGTATGTTGCTGGATTGGTCCGATTCCGGCACCAGATTTACAGCCGTCTTAAGCCTGGAACACTAATCCTGGCTGCTGGCGGCAATCGCCACCCTAATCGTTCTACATGCGGATGATCTGCCGCACCCACCCCGCCCCGGCAATGAACCAGGAATGAACCAGGTCCGATCCAGCCGGTGCGTGAACTTATATTATGATCGATATCACGAGGACATACCACTCGATGATCTGGCAACAATCGCTCATTTGAGTTTTTCTACCTGGTGTGGGTGTTCACCAATCAGATCGGGTTACAACCCTCACCTTCCTCATCCAAACACGCGTCATGCGCGTCTGCCGTTTGCTGCACGCAGGATCTCGGTCGCACAGGCCGCGCTCGCTGTTGGCTTCGTAGTATAATGACCCCCTACCTCCCTCAACCGAAGCTGATCTGCGCCATCCCGACAAAGCCAAACTGCGCGAAACGATTCTGACTCTACGCGCCCAGGGGCTGAGCTACCGCCAGATTGCGGAAGAGGTCGGGTTGCATTGGACGCGGGTCGGGCAGATCATCAACTCGCTCAACACGTGGTGAACATGAACTATAATAGATTGACAACAACCTCAGGAGTTTCAACGATGAGCGCCACACCAATTACTGAACAGATTCCCATCAACGCTGATGAACATGGACGACTGCGTGTCGGCAATACACGCATTTTGCTGGATTTGGTGATTTATTCGTTTCGGATGGGCCATACCCCCGAAACAATCACAGCGCAGTATCCGTCGTTGTCTTTGGACGATGTCTATCTCGCAATCGGCTATTACCTGCGTCACCGGGATGATATAGACTCTTATCTCCGTCAACAAGAAGCGGAAGCGGAGGCGTTTCGCGAGACATATGAACGGGAACATCCGCCGAAATTGACGCGTGCGATCCTGCTAGAACGCCTGGAAGCCAAACGCAAGGCCAGTGGCGAATAATGCGTTTCCTTGCAGACGAGAACTTCAACAATGAAATTCTTCGAGGGCTAGAACGACGCGTACCCGATGTCGAAATAACGCGAATCCAGGATACGGAATTGGCCGGAGAACCAGACACGCTGATTTTGGAATGGGCTGCCCAACATGACTATATTATCCTAACGCACGATGTCAACACCATGCGCGGTTACTTCTACGACCGTGTCAATGCTGAGCTGCCCACACCAGGTTTATTCCTTGTGCAAGGCACTAAGCCAGTCGGCGAAGTAATCGACACCCTTGAATTCATTGTACTCGCGAGTGAACAAGACGAGTGGTCAGGCGAAATCCGTTATCTACCATTTTGATTTGCAGATCCCTACACCTTGCTTCCCCTGTTTTGAACACTGAAACGGCAGGACTAAGCCCCATTACTATTCACGGCTCGCCTATTTAAACCGGCGCAGTTGCGCGTTTATCGCGTCGACATCAAACGCTTCTGGGTCAAACGCGCCGCCGATCCATTCCAGATAGCTGTCATGTTCGTCGTGTTCGGGATTGGTGATCGCCTCCAAGAAGTTCTCATATCCCCAGGTACCGCCAACATCTTCAGGCGGGCAGGCGCGCTTGCCTTTGATACAGACCGGCAGCTTGTGGGTTGGATCGGGAGGTAGGATTCTTTCAACCAGGATTGCATGCCGCCAACCATCCCCAAAATCATACTCATACACGAACTTGGATCTTTCCTGCGGCGCGATTTGGCTGAGTTTAGCGCGACGTTCATTTTTGATTTCGTACCAGTCCTCAGGCAACGGGACACCATAATACACGTCACCCACAATAAACTGGTGGAGATGCGAATCCCACCATCCCATCGCGGTTTGGATAATCTGATGCAGTTTACTGAGCGAAATATCACTTGAGACCAGCAATCGCCGCCATATCGGAGGCTTGCTGCCTTGCAACGTAATCTTTATCT
The DNA here is from genome assembly GCA_963826505.1 of uncultured Chloroflexia bacterium. Lineage (GTDB taxonomy): Bacteria > Chloroflexota > Anaerolineae > Aggregatilineales > Aggregatilineaceae > CAWGXG01. The sequence goes on along the minus strand of CAWGXG010000003.1, from coordinate 10,341 downwards.
GGTAAATCGACACATCGGCCTGGTTCATTTTCACCGCCGCAGACACGGCATCTCCTCTCTTCTAATCCCTGCCCATGCATACCTATTCAAATTCCGGCTCAATATCAATGGAAGCCAGCCAATCGATCATCCGGCGGCGCTCTCGTGCGTCCCGGAATGCAAACCACGCCGCTTCTGCGTCTGGGTGGCGATACAGGGCATCTTTGAACCGGCGAAACGCACCTCGCCCCTGGATCGCGACTTCAAGTATCTCACGGAGATGATCGTCATTGAGCGACCAGATGAATTCCTCCATGTCACCATAGCCTTCTCTGGAATCTTGTTTGGGTATCGCGGCATAGCGTCCCCCAAATTCCGACTCAACGCGCGCTGCATCGACCAATTGGGCACGCGTGTTGTCGTCCAGATCGGGTTGTGTCTGGATCGTCGCTAACGCCGCTTCAAACGTTTCCTCATCCGTAAGCAGTTCCTCTAGCTGGCGCAAAATGTAGTCCTCGACAAAAACCACTGCACCGGTTTCGGTATCGAGATAAGCGGTCATCTCGTAGCTGCTCAGTTCAAAAGCAGTTTCGAAATCTGGCCGATTGATTCTTAGTTGGCGCATGATCAACCTCGTCGCTTCCATTATATCGAAACTTGAGGCTCACGGCGCCATCCCGACAAAGGAAGACTGCGAGATACAGTCTTGACTCCACGCGCGCAAGGACTGAACTATAGCGCGATTGGGCACATGGTGGGATTGCATTTCACATGGGTCGGGTACGCTCAATACGTCATGTGGGTGCGACTTCCACCTTCGGGTGTGCTGCCGTACGCGCAAAGGCATTTCCCAGTGAAAGAGCCAGTCCGCAACGCCTTGCCTGAACCGGGCCGTTATGATCCCTGACGCGGCACTTTTACTGCCAGGTTGTGGCTGACGTCCTTCAGCCGCATACTTGAGGCGAGTGTGCTTATTCCGGCCACTCTTGGGGATGAAGAATGAAGAAGACACTCGTCTTGATCTGTATCGTGTTTTGCCTATGTGGCCTTCTCGCTTATTGGGATCGCATTGGACGTGAGATTACGATTTGGGGAACACAAAGGCATATGAGCGAGGCGAGAAAACGGCTGACCGACTTGGAGAAACGAGTTCCAATTAACGATCAGTTATTGGTGGATAAAGGGCCCGATCCCTGGATCCCTAAGTCGAATCCAGGATGCATCATCGGCACGGGGGCACTTATTTTTGGTAGCGAATTAGGCTACGAGGAACATCAGGAACCAGTACACAGCCAGGTTTCAGGAACTGAATTGGGTATCATCTGGGCACAGACAGGAGTGGGCAACGCGTCAATTTTCGGGACACGACGAACACTGTGTTAATTTCAATCTATCCTGAGTTTGAGAATGAGTTTCACCAATGGGTGGCTTTAGCCGAAGTTCCAGGCCCAACAGTAGTGGAGTGGGCAAAGCAATACAAGACCCTCTATGGTTTGAGCATCATATATGGTAGGCCGGAGATTCCGAACTGCTTTTTCTAATTGAGATCAGGCGGCAAAGTGGGCGCTAAACCTGTTATGAGCCGCGCTCCCCAGCACGCAACCGCTCCCATGACATCGACTGTCAGATCGAAGGCGCTGTCGATCAGACCCGGACCGCTCAGCGCGCAACCGCTCACGGCGAGCTGTACCAGCTCCAGCAGCACGCCCCCACCGACGACCAAAAGCGCCAGCCGCCCGATCTTGCGCGGCGGGCCATAGAGGATCACGACACTCGCGAAGATGCTGAAATGCCCCGCCACGTGGCGCCATTGGGAAGCGTCCCAGCCAGACCACTGGTGCCAACCACCACACCGCCCACCCGGTAGACAACAGCCCAGCACTAAGCAGCACCATCCCCAGAAAACCACCCAAAACCACCCCACGTGCTGACATCGATCACGCCTCCTGTTCAGCGCCCGCTGCCGGTGGCATACGGGCGCAGCGCATAGCGATACGCATTGAGCGCCTTCCGGGCGCGTTGCTTGCCGAGATGGTAGCCGAACAGGCCGCGCGTCTCCCGGTCGCGATCCAGAGCGTACAGACGCATCCCTAACCCGCGCAGCAGGTGCTCGCGTTCAGCCGCGTCCAGATTGGGATTCTCCACCAGCGGGGCGATCGTCGGCAGGGCGTCGTCGGACAGGGTCAGCAGGTAGCCCACGTCGAGCTTGCCGCTCTCGGCAAATCGCGCGATGTTGTGCGCCGCGATGAAGCCGTCCATATTCATCACGTTGAGCGTCAGCACGAACCCCAACCCGGCGATCACGCAGCCGCCCAGAACAGCACGCGCCGGTGCCACAGGATCGCGACCAGCAGCGCGCTCAACAGCAGGGCCAGCCAGATCATGAACGTGCTGCTCATCACGCGAATGCGCGTGTAGCCGTAGGCGTCCTCGTATAGGCTCAGGCGCTGGAAGGCGGCCACCAGGATCACCAGCGTCAGCCCGACCATCAACGCGACCAGCGCGCGAAAGACGTTCTCCTCTTCGCGCTTGCGCGAGGTCAGCGCCTCCAGTGTGACCAGCAGCGCCATCGTCATGCAGGACACGGCCAGCAGTTCGTAGAACCCGCGCCGGGCGTATTCGGCATAGGTATAGCCCTGGTCCGTGATGTTCGCCTCCCCGCCGAAAAAATAGCGCGCCTGGATGACGACAAACGCGATGAACAAAACGTTGACGCTGCCGAGCAGCATGCTCGCTTCGATCATGTTCAGGCGAAAGGGCCGCGTTTTCGCGCGTTGGGAGGGGTCGGACCACACGATCGGCGTCTTGCCCAGCATGGTCCAGAAGACGGTCAGCCCTATCACCGAGAAAGCCGCGATCAGCATTCCCTGCTCAATCAGGCCGGGCATGCTGTCCGGCAGGAAAAACGCCAGCACTCTGCCCGGCGACATGCCCGAACACGGCGTCCGCCGAACTGAGCAGCAGCGCGAAGATCGCCACGACGGGCGCGGTGATCAGCAGCCCGCGCAGCAGCGAGCGCAGAGTCGCGATCAGGTGATCGTCCAGTTCCGTGCGCATGATCCAGCGCAGACTGTCCGGCACGACCGCGCGCAAGCTATCGATCCAGTCTATCACCATCGTTTCGAACGCCCGCTGCAACGGCTGGAGCCAATCGCCACCCAGAAAGCGGGACTGTCCCGGTGAAGTGGACCACGATCAGCAGCGATCCCAGCAGGGCCGCCGTGTTGAGCAACATCAGTTCCGGCGCGAGCCGCACCGCCAGCAGCAGCGCGAACAGCACCGCCGGAAAGATGAACACGGCGTGTTTGCGCACGATGGGACGCCGGAAATAGATCAGCAGTCCGAAGGCGATCAGCGCGCCCAGCACCACGCACAGATAGACATTGATCCCGATCGGGGTCGCGTAAAACAGCAAGTCCCCGACCAGGCCCATCGCAAGACTGAGGATCGCCACCAGCCCGGCGGTGAACTGCCGCCGCTGCGCATCCTCGGACAATGACGCGTCGATCACGTTCAAGAATTCGTCCAGCTCAGGGAGCGGAAGGTGGTTTTCGGCCTGCATGGCGGATCTCCTTGATTGGTGTCGGATACAAGGTCACTGTAGCGCGATCCGGTGTCGCGTTCGACCCTCTACGTGCGCGTTGGCACGCACCTGAGTGCTTGACGGCGCGCCGAATTCGCTGCTACTGTGCGGAGCAAGGAGGGGGATATGCTGCAAACTTCTGCTGGTCGAAGACAATCTCAGGCTGCAAGCCGCGCTGAAAACCGGCCTGGAAGCGACCGGCGAGGTCGAGATTCTCGCGCGCCTTTGCGACCGGCGAGGACGCGCTGGATTACTGCCTGGCCGGGCACCAGAGTCGACGTGCTGCTGATGGACGTGGCGCTGGCCGGGGAGATGAACGGCATCGAAGCGGCGGTCGCCATCCGGCGCGAATTTCCGCGCCTGCCGGTCGTGTTCTATTCGATTGCCGACGACGACGCCTATTTTCGCGCGTTCCGGCGGTCGGGCATCCTGACGCATTACGCCTACGTGCGGAAATCGAACTACCTGCTGCCGGACATGATCGTGCCGCTGCTGCGGGACGCGGTCGCCGGGCGCAGTTTCGTCGATCCGGATATCGCCGCGCGGGTGCAGGAAGTGCGCCACCGGGACGAACACGCGCCGCTGGACCTGCTGGAACCCAACGAGCAGGTCGTGGCGCGCATGCTGGCAGGCGGCCTGACCAACGAGCAGATCGCGGAACGGCTCGGCTTTCGCGACAAGCGCACCATCAGCCGCACCAACGGCCAGATTTATGCGGCGTGGGGGCTGGTCGAGAACGCGACCGACGAAAAAGTCGCGCGCACGCGGGCCGCGATCATCGTGCACGACCGGGCGGCTGATCCAGTGGGACGCGGACGGCACCGCCCGCGTGCTGGACGAGCGCGGCGAATGGATCGCCTGGGAGCTGCCGTGATCACCGGCGATGTGGTCGCTGGATTGGGCGCTGATCAGCATCTCGCTGTTCAACGCGATCCTGCTGCTGTGGCTGGGGCTGACGGTCCTGCTCAACGCGGAGCGGCGCACGTGGGGCGTGTGGCTGCTGGACGGCGGTCTGCTGTTGGGCGCGCTGTTTTTCATCAGCCACACGGTCATGCTCGGCCACGACATGACGACCACCGTCAGCCGCGGGCCTGGATTTCTGGTGGCAGGTCGGGTGGATTCCGGTCATTCTCGCGCCGTACCTGTGGCACGTCACCGTGTTGTGGTATGCCGGCTTCTGGGAGGCGGCGCGCTCCCCGCGGCCGAGGGCGGCATCTGCCCGGCCTGCTGGTCACGTCGCGGGCTGGCGCTGGGTCTGCTGGTCTTCATGCTGGCAGCCCACGCGCTGCCCACCTACACTCAGATCGCGCTATCGCGATACTGCCCGACGTACCCACACTGCGCGGGCTGCCGTTGCTGTTTGTGCTCTATCCCCCGTTCGCGTTTCTGTCGATCGTGCTGCCCATCGACGCGCTGTACCGCCCCGAACCGTCCGCGCGCATGATGGGCGATCTGGCGCGGCGGCGGGCGCGTCCCTGGCTGCTGGGCGCATCGCTGGTGCTGCTGCTGGTGGGCGTGCTGATCACTGGCTTTTTCGCGTGGGCGCTGAACGGCTACCGCGTGCTGGGCGGCATCACCTTCGGCTGGCAGCACGAAATCGCCACCTTCGACCTGATCCTGTCCGCGCTGATTGCCGGGGCGATCCTGCTGCTCGGCCAGGCGATCGTTTCCTACGAGATTTTCACCGGCAAGACGCTGCCCCGGCGCGGCTTTTTCCGCCACTGGCGCAGCATCCTGCTGCTGGCGGCGGGCTACGCCGCGCTGGCCAGCTGGACGCTCGTCCACCCGCCGCGCCCGATCTACAGCGTCCTGCTGGCCGCGCTGCTGATGATCGTCTTCTACGCCCTGTTTAGCTGGCGGTCCTTCATCGAGCGCGAACAGTTCATGGCGCGGCTGCGACCTTTTGTGAGCAGCCCGCGCCTGATGCGGGGATTGCTCGGTCCCGCCGGCGACTCTGCGCCGGGCGCGGACGCGCTTTTGCGCGCGGTATGCATCGATGTACTGGGCACCACGCGCGCCCAGTTGATTCCCCTGGGCGCACTCGCCCCGCTGGCGGGACCGCCGTTGGCCTATGCGTGTCCGCCGCCGGAGGGCGATCCCGCGCTGCCCCCGACCCTGTTCGACCCGGTACAGCCTAACGTGATCCGGCTGGATGCGGCACAGCACGCCGGGCTGGAATGGGCGATTCCGCTGTGGGCGGAGCGCGGCGTGATCGGCGCGCTGCTGCTGGGCCCCAAGCAGGACGGTGGGGTCTACACCCAGGAGGAAATCGAAGTGGCGCGCGCCAGCGCGGAGCGCATCATCGACACGCTGGCCGGGGAGCAGATCGCGCGGCGGCTGGCGGCGCTTCAGCGGCAGCGCTTCGCCGCGACGCGCGTCCTCGACCTGCGCACGCGCCGCGCCCTGCACGACGACATTTTGCCGGAACTGCACCTGGTCGCCCTGCAGCTCAGCGCTCTGGCCCGCCGCGAGCCGGATGCCGCGGCCGCGATCGAAGCGCTTGACCCGCGTTCACCACCAGATTTCCGACCTGATCCATGCCTCCAGCGGCGGGTTCGCCCCCGACGAGGAGCCGGGGCCGCTCATCCCGGCGCTGCACGCGCTGATCGCGGCGGAATTCGCGGAGGCGTTCGATTCCGTGACGTGGCACACGGACGGATCGCCCGTCAACTCGATCCGCTGCTGCACGAAGTGGTCTACAACGCCGTGCGCGAAGCGGTACGCAACGCTGCGCTGCATGGGCGCGGGGCAACCTCCGACCGCGCCCTGAAGCTGGACATCAGCGTCCGCTGCGAGGCTGAGCGCGTGGTGATTTCCGTGCGCGACGATGGCGTCGGCATGACGCGGACTCCGCCAGGGTCCGCCACTTCGACGTCGGGGAGCGGCGGCGGCTTGCTGCTGCACAGCACGATGCTCGCGCTTTCGGGGGGTGAGTTGCGCGTCGACTCGCCGGGCGCGGGCGGAACACAGGTCGTGATACGGTTCCGGTGTGAGCGCCTTGCCAGCCCGAGACGGGTCGTCCGTTCGGAGCGCGGAACCCGCTTCAACTCCTGGGGCAGGTCAAAGAAAGGCCAAATGATGCTCGAGCCATTTGAAAGGGTTGCTAGTTATGTGTTTCTTATGGTTATTCCGATGTTGATCGCCGGAAATGGCTCTCTTTTCTACTTTCCATCAAATATCCGCCTGTCCTCACAGTCGATTGTTGAGTTTAACCAACGACTTCCATGGGTCTTATGGAAGATTTATGGGGTTTATCCTCTTGATGAAGATCAAGACCCTTCGATGAAAAAGAGAATGAAAATGTCAGGTTTTTTTCAGATGTTTTTGGGAGGAGGGCTATCCATCATACTTGTTTCTGGACAAATCAGGGATATTTTCTGGTATGGTGATGCCATTCAGGATGTTATCGCCGCTGTCTTTGTGCTGGTTGAAACTTTAACGTTGGTCTATCTCTTGAACTTAGGGCAAATCTTAGTGAGCATTGAGCAATCACGGCAAGGCGCTGTTGTCAAATAATGCCTCTCGTGATCATCAGCCCGGTCGGGCCATCAACGCGCATGGCCGAGGACGCCCAGCGTGATCGTGGTTCCCATGTGAGGCGCGACACACTTGTGGCGCGCGCGCGGGCGGACCGTGCTTTCGCCGCGCGCGCTTTGCACCGCCGGTCCCGTTGGAGTCGTGCAGAGGCGATCGGCGTCTCAGGGCATATGTCGCCTCGTGGGGTTGTGTATTTACCCTGTCACCGCGTCACCGCTGTCACCGATACCACTTTCGTCATCACGCATCGCTATCTGACACCCCATGCATTTTTTGAAATTCCAGCGGGCTTTGCTTTTTTCGAGCGGTGATCCGGTGACAACGGTGACAAAATGATTGGACGAAAGTACCGTATCCTGTCACCGCCGTCACCGGTGTCTCCGCACTAGAAACACCTTCTTTGCGTTGATTTTACGCCTGCGTCACCGCTGTCACCGCTGTCTCCGGTCAGAATTTCGGCTTTGAGCCGCCACAAACGCACCCGGTATCCCGCACCCGCATCTGTACGGTGAGATGGCTGCTGCTGTTGCCCTGGCACGAGCCAGCCATCCTCGCGTAACTGGACCCAATGGCGGACACGGTGAAGCGCAGCGGCTGCATGCGGTTCACCGCCTTGATAAGCCACTTCCGGCAGCAGGTAGATATACTGCGCGTCACGGTAGCCGACCAGCGTCATACCAGGTCGCGGTTCTTCGGGATGTCTTCATATCGGTCGCCAGCATGACCTCACCGCTGGCGAGCAACTGGCTCAGGTTGTTCAGGAACACCTCGCTGGCGCGCTCCTGGCGCACGGTCTGCGCGGTTTCCAGGATCATATCCTGCCAACCCGGCAGCAGCTCCTCAGCGTCTTGTTCGGCCAGGAAACGCCGCAGCAGTTGGTAGACGGTCACCAGCACCGCCCAGTTCTGGATGATGCGCCCGGTGTTGGCCTGCGAGCCGCCCAGCGCGACCAGCTTCTTACGATAACCTTCCACGTTGGCCGCAAAACGCCGGGAAATGCCCGCCACCAGTCCCATTCTCTTCGACCTGGTGGGCGATCCACGCCACCAACGCGACGGTGAAGCCGGGCAAATACTGCCGCAAGGCGTCAGCCTGGGCGAGCATCTGCCCGCCGGGATCGCGCTGTTCCCAGGGCGGCACGTCGAGCACCAACATCCGCGACAGCACCGATGCTTCACCTTCCAGCATGGTTTCACCGGTGCTGAGAATCGTGCCCCGGCATGGGCGCTCCTGGCGCAGTTTGGCTTCGCGCGTCAAGCGCCCGCGCCCCATGCCGCGCGAATAACTCTGCAGAAAGCGGGTGAAGGTGCGCTCGTCGGCATAGATGTTTTTGTAGTCGTCCACCCAGTAGAGCGCATCGGCTAACGGGTAGCCCATCGCCTCCACCGTATTGATGGTGTCGCCCCACTGGGAAGGCGGCGTATCGCGCGAAAACGTGCCGTAGAAGCTGCTCATCAGCGCGGCCAACTCCGATTTGCCGCTGCCATACGTCCCGGCCAGGTGGATCGCCGGTCGCGGCGCGGCGGACGGAAAGAAACGCTGCACCAGCGGCAACAGGGCGAAGGCGATACACGCCGGCGCGAGCTGCTTGGGAAACACCGGAATCATCGCTTCAAACGCGGCCAGGCTGTCTTGCCAGTCGGCATCTTGCAGACCGTAATCCCGCAAGCGCGATCAAGCTCGATCTTCCGGCGGATCATCCAGCACGCCATCCGCATTGACGCAGATGCCCGGCGCGACATACGTCCAGCGGTCGTTGATCTGCGTCCAGCCCATCATGCGGTAACACGTCCGGTGCGGGTAGTCGCCTGACAAGCTCAAGATCGCCGGGGCAAGATGTTTGCCCATCCCTGCCCGCACGGTGAACGCTTCACCGGCGCGACCGGCGATGAACCGGCGCAGCGCGGCGTCATCCCCAAACATTTCGCTGGGCACTTGCAGCGTCATGTCTGGTGATCGTTTTTCAGCTCCAGCACGGTGACGTGCTCGACCTGCCCATCATCGTTGACCTGCGAGATACGCTCCACCACACACCCCGACCACGCCGCGACGGTTTTTTCGACCGGCCCGCGATACGTGTCGCGGCGGTAGATCATCTTGCTCATCGGCTTCGAGGTATTCTTCGCGCTCGGTGTAGTCCTGGATACGCTCGCGTTCCAGCGCCTTGCGCGCCTGCCGGTACTGGCGTTCCAGGTCGGAGACACGCACGCCGCTGCCGCACACATCCTTGAGCCGCTGCCGCTGCACCGCCCAATCGATCGCTTCCAGGTGCGCGCAGGCCTTGACCGCTTCGGCGATTTGTTCCGGCGAGGGCTGGTCCTGCTTCTCCGTTGTTCCATAACGACTGACCAGGTGGTTGACAACCTGCCGGGCATCCGGCACCGGCGCAGCAATCGGATCGCGCGGTGACTGGCTGTAGACGCTGGCGATTGTTGCCCGCGCTTCGCGTTCGCGCGCTGCCGGATTCTCGTTTCCTGTGCCATCCGCTACATGGCGCGGAATCAAGTTCGGCTTCCGCTTCCGCCTGGCTGTAACCTGCATCACGAAACTGGCACGCCGCATCAAACAACGCCCGGTTGCGATTGCCATTCGACGCGCCGTGAGACAGATAATCCAGCGTGACTTGTGGCAGCGGCGCATGACCATTGCCAGAAAAGCCGATCGGTTGCTTGCCATTTGATTTGCCTGGCTTGACTGCCAGCCACTCAAACGCGGAAAGTGGATAACGCCGGTCCGGATGAAACTCGGTGATCACGGCCACCACACCCCCGCGCTCCGGTTTGGTGTTGACCGTATCCGGCAGACGCATCAGTGACGCCACCGATTTGGCATACTCCGGATCACCATCGACCACAGCGAACAGACCATGCAGGATATGGGCAATGTGCTGACGCGCCGCGTCATCCGCCAATTCGACACGGCGGATCGAGCAGCCAGTAAGCGTGCCATCCCGCCGCCGGAATCGAGGATGATTGATGGTTTTGGGATCGAAGTCGTGCAGCTTTTCCAGTGCGCCGATCGCAGCTGTGGATCATCATCACAGTCGATGTCCACCCACAGCGCAGGCACGAGCGCAGCAGCTTCGGCGCTGCCTTTTTTCTGGTCTCGCAGGCATGGCGCAAAAAACACCCCGTGACCGGACTTGTTCAGCGCGTCCGCCTGGCGCAATGTCGCCGCGACACGCTGCGGATTGCCGACAGGCGTCCACAGCACGCGAGCAGCTTCGGTCTCCGGATGGATGC
>CAWGXG010000002.1:0-256396 GCA_963826505.1 uncultured Chloroflexia bacterium | reverse complement strand
GGCGCTGACCCATCCACAGCAAACCGTTATCCGCGTCAGGGCCGCCGCTCCAAAAGACGCCTTCACGACGCATTATGCCACGTTGGAGCGCAGCGTTCCGCGCCCACCATGACGCTGCTCTACATGGGCGAGATCACGACCGGCACCCACCGCCCCCGACAGCACAGAGAAATTCGGCGTGCAGCTGCCCTTCCAGCCCAACTATCTGACCTTTAGCCCCGATGGTCAGGTGCTGGCCGTCAGCAGCGGCGATCTAACCGGGACGACCAGCGCGCCCAACCTCGTCTTCTTGTGGGACACCACGACCGGCACGCAGCTCACGCCGATCACGCTGGACGGTCCCGCCGCCGATCTGGCTTTCAGCCACGACGGTAACCTGCTGGCGATTTCGGTGCCCAACAGCGGAGTCCGCTTGTGGTCGCGGCCCTCCGGCGCGGAACGCGCGCGCCTGCCGGGCGCATCCGGATCGCAAGGCACGCCGAGCATGGCTTTCAGCCCGGACGGATCGCTGCTGGTGGTTGGTACCGATGACGGCCAGATCGTGATGTGGGATGTTGCGACCGCGACGCCGCGCCACATGATTTAAGCAGGTTCCGGCGGGCAGGTGCGTTTCGTGGTTTTCAGCCCGGATGGGACGGTGTTCGTCACGTCCAGCGTGCGTCCGCTTGAGCCGCAAACGAATTCCGGATTCAGCGTGTGGGACAGCGAGACGGGCAACAAACTGGCTGGTCCGCCGGGTATGACCGACGCGACCGTCGCCCTGGGGTTCAGCGCGGATGGCCGGACGCTGACCAACATCGGCACGACGACGTGGTGGGCCTGGATGGCGAATTAGCAGAGGTATCAGCGGTCAGCAAACAGAAGTCACTGCAAGCGGTCCACAAAGGAAGGCGGAGAGGTCCTCTCCGCTTTTCTCGTATTTCTCTCTGTGACCCCCTGTGGGCAGCTTTTCCATTCAGCGCAGCAGCGCCAGCGCCACGCCCAGCATCGCGGACAGGATGCCCACCAGCCAGAAGCGCTGGACGACCTGCGTCTCGCTCCAGCCGCCCAGCTCGAAATGGTGGTGAATCGGCGTCATGCGGAACAGGCGGCGGCCGTGCGTCAGCCGGAAGTAGCTCACCTGCAAGATCACGCTGAGTACCTCCGCCACGGGAATAACCGCGATGATCGGCAGCAGCAGCCATTGGCCGGTCATCAGTGCCACGCGTGCCCAGCGCCGCGCCTAGCGCCAGCGAGCCGACGTCGCCCATGAACATCTGGGCCGGGTGCGCGTTGTACCACAGAAAGCCGAAGCACGCGCCCGACCACGATAAAGCAGAACTGCACCAGGAAGGTCTGGCCCTGCAAATGCGCGATGACGCCGTACGCGACGAACGCACTGGCCGTGATCAATGCCGGCCAGCCCGTCCAGCCCATCCGCGATAGTTGACCGCGTTGCTCATCCCCACGATGATGAACACCGCGATCGGAATCCACAGCCAGACGGGGATTGCTATGAAGTTGGGTATAGGGGAATATACACGCCGTCGATGTTCTGAAAACCGCCGTTGACGAAGGCCATCGCGCCCGCCGACCAGCACCGCCAGGATCACCTGCACGGCGAACTTGGTGCGCGCCCGGATGCCTTCGCCGTGCTCGCGGACGCCGCGAATCCCTTCGATGTCGTCCACTGCGCCCAGGATGCCGAAGCTGAGCAGGACGAACAGCGGCAGCAGAATGCTCGACCCGGTCAGTTCTTCGCTGGACCAGCCGCGCCATGTTCAGCCCCAGCGTGATCAAAATGACGGGCACCAGGATCAGAATACCGCCCATCGTTGGTGTGCCGGTCTTCACCATGTGCGACTGGGGGCCGGTTTCGCGGATCTGCTTACCGACGCGCAGCCGCAGCAGTACTTCGACAAAAGGATCGCCCCAGATCGCCGTCAGCAAAAACGTGAAGGCCCCCAGGGTCATCGCCAGCGGGAGTTCAGGAGACATTGGGAATCCGTGTCCAGACGTTGCGGTGTGGTTCAGGCCGCGAGATTGTACGCCAAACCGCCGCCGTTGCCTAAGATCTCCGGCGGCCACGGATCGCGCTTAGTGCCACTCCCACACCTGCTCGCCGGTCAGAATGCGGCGCACCTGGTCCGGGAAACGATCGGGATCGAGCGGTTTGCCCAGGAAACCGTCAAAGCCTGCTTTCTGGGCCTTCAACATCTCGTCTTCGCTGGCCTCAGCGGTGACGGCGATCACGCGCGTCGGTTTCAGGCGTGGATGGCTGCGAATCTTGCGCAGGGCCTGGTAGCCATCTTCATAAGGCAGCCGAATATCCATCAGGATCAAGTCGAGCTGCGGCAGCGTGTCGGCAAACTGGACGACCTGCCAGCCGCTCGTTTTCCATTCGCAGTGATTGACGCCCATGTGTGCGAGCAGGCGTGCGATCAGAACGAAATTCGGCACGTTGTCTTCCACGACCAGAATATGCGCTTCATGAGGGCTGATCGAACCACTCATACTGCCTCTCCCTATGAGTTCCGGCTCGCCTGGCGTCTGCGAACCCGTGCTGCTGGCCTGTCCTTGGTTTGCTGTCATTCCCCCACCCGCATTCTAATACTCACGATCAAACGGACTGCCGCCCTGTGCCACCAGCTGGTAACGCACCGAATCCGGTGGAATCTCCATCAAGCACCACCAGCCGATCCGTCAATTCCTGGAACACGGGCGCAGCGGTTTTGCTGCCCCAATACCCGACGGGGCGATCCAGCTTGACCAGGACCGACACTACCGGGTCATCGGCGGGCAAGAACCCCACAAACGACGCGATCGACCCGTTCGGATCGTAACCGTAGGGCGTGGGAATCTGCGCAGTACCGGTTTTGCCAGCCACATTGAGATCGGTGAATTTGTAATCGTCTTCGCTGGCGGGGTCCTGCACGATCTGGACCATGATATCCCGCGCGGTGTGCGCGGCCTCTTCGCTGATGGGCCGGTGGCTGGCGGACGGTTGGGTATAGATGATCTGGCTGCCGTCGATGCGCGCCTTGACGATGTGCGGCTGCATGATCAGCCCGTCATTGGCGATGGCGTTCATAGCCGTCAGCATTTGCAGCGCCGTGACCGACACGCCCTGCCCGTAACTGTTGTTGAGAAACTGCGCTTCGTTCCAATAGGTGTCGCCCGGCTCCACCAGAATACCAGCGCTTTCGCCTTCGAGATCGACGCCGGTCGGGCTGCCGATTCCGAATTCGCGCAGCTTGGGATAGACCAGAAACGGTCCCATTTCCTTAAAGATAGTGGCGGTGCCCGTGTTCAATGACTGAATGAAGACCTGGGCAAAGGTCGGGTTGCCGTGCGAGACGCGGTCCCAGTTGCAGATCGCCACGCCGCCCGCCTCAAAACAACCCGGATCGTAATAGGACCAGTTGAGATCGTGCGTTCCGGCGTCCAGCGCCATGGCCATCGTCAGAACTTTGAAGATCGAGCCCGGCTCGAAGGTATCGGAAATGGCCGGATTGCGCGCCAGCTTCAGGTTATTTTCGTCGGTGAGATTGTTGGGATCGAAGCGCGGCAATGCGCCATCGGGCTGGATCTCGCTGTTGGCCATCGCCAAAATCTCACCGTTGCGCGGATTCATAATCAGAATCGTGCCGCCCGTCGCCTGATAGCGGCTGACGGCGTCGTCCAGCACATCCTGCGCCAGATATTGCAGATTGCGATCGATGGTCAGTACCAGATCGATCCCATCCCGCACGCGCGACGAACCCGTCTGGCTTTCTTCCAACAGAGGAATGTTGCTCATCTGCACGTAGCGGCTTTGCCCGGCCAGCAGCGATTGGTAAAACCCTTCGACGCCGTAATAACCGCGGCTTTCGCGGCTGTCGGCGGACCCCGCGAAGAAGCCGACGATCTGCGCGGTCAGCGGGCCCTGGGGATAAATACGAATGGGCAGCGGCTCGATGATCATGCCGGAAATATCGAGATCGGTGACCTGTTGGCCTACCGCAAACGAGACGCGCGACGCCAGCGGCACATAGGACGAAAAATCGCCGTTTTCGTCGGGTTCGAGCAGGTGAAACACTTGATCTTCGGGCATGTCGATCAGCGGGGCAAGCTCCGCAGCGACTTCCTGCCGGTCTACAACCTGGTTCGGGCTGATGCCCAGCCGGTATTCGAACGAGTTCACGGCGAGCAAGTCGCCGTTGCGATCGTAAATCTGGCCGCGGTTGGGCTGAACTTCGACGGTTTGGGTGTAGCGGTTGGCGGCGTTGTCTTCCAGCGTTTGCTTGACCCCCGGATCCATGCGGAACTGGAACGAGAGCAGACGCGCAAACAGGATCAGACTGATGCAGATCAGTACTGCGCCGATGATATTCAGCCGCCTGTTGATCGTTTCGTCTCTGATCATCCTGGCCTCACCTCACCGCTGCTCGACTGTGCCGCCAGTGGACGGCGCAGGGGCGGTGCATCAATGATCAATTGTTACGCCAGTCGTCGAACTGCGTCTTCAGACTGTCCCACTGCTTGCGCAGCCACCCGCCCAGCGTTTCATCATAGACTTGTGTGGCGGCCATCGGGGTCGGCGTGGGTGTTGCACCGACGGTCGGCCGATCGTATTGATACCCTTCTACGATGATATACTGAATCTCGTCCTCGCGCGCCTCATGAAAGCCCATCTCCGCCGCCCGCGTCATCATGCGCGGCAGGCTCTGATATTGGGCGATCTCGGCGCGCAGCCGCTCGTTATCCAGCTCAAGCCGGGCGCGGCTGTTGCCCATCTCGTCTAGCTCGCGCGCGGTGATCGTGCTGTACGAGGTCTGGAACAGGTACAGCGCCGCGATAATCACCCCCACCACGACCACTAAGCCCAGCGTAGCCACAAACTGCCGCTGGTTGCGCCAGGGTTGCTGGAACGTGTGCGGGATCAACGATGAATGGCGGTCAGTGCTGCTCATGATGACTCAGTGCGCTGGCACAACGGGTTGGCTCAACCATTGGCTTGCGGCTTGATTATACACCAATTTCTCCTCAATGATCCGCGTGGCGGATTTAATCCAGACGTTCCACCACACGCAAACGCGCGCTGCGACTGCGCGGATTCAGGGCGATTTCGTCGGCGTCGGGCTGGACCGGCTTGCGCGTCACCAGGCGGACGGTCGCTACGTGCCCGCAGGTACACACCGGATGTTGGGGCGGGCACAGGCAGTCGGTGGCTTCGCGCCGGAAGGTCTGCTTGACGATGCGATCCTCAAGGCTGTGAAAACTGATCACAGCCAGACGTCCACCGGGTCGCAGCAATCCCAACGCGACCGGCAGCACGCGTTCGACCGCGCCCAGCTCGTCATTGACCGCGATGCGCAGCGCCTGAAAGGTGCGCGTCGCCGGGTGGATGTGCCCTCCGCGCGGACCGCCGCGTAACGTCCCGGCCACCACGTCCGCCAACTGCCGCGTGGTGAGAATCGGGCGAGCGCCGACGATCGCGCGGGCGATGCGGCGGCTCTCGCGCTCCTCGCCATACTGGTACAGCACATCGGCCAGCTCGTCCGCCTCCCAGGTATTGACCATGTCGGCCGCCGTCGGTCCGCTGGACGACGGATCGAAGCGCATGTCGAGCGGGCCGTCACGCATGAAGGCGAAGCCGCGCTCGGCATTGTCCATCTGCATGGAGGACAGCCCCAGGTCCAACAGCAGACCGTCCACACCGGGCGACTCCGGTCCGAGCCAGGCCGGGACGCGCCTGCCGATCTGTTCATAGCTGGCGTGAATAAGCGTGGCGCGATCCCCAAAGGGAGCCAGCCGCGCCTGGGCGAGCGCCAGCGCCGCCGGGTCACGATCGAAGCCGAGCAGCCGGGCGGCCGGGGCAGCGCTTAAGATCGCCGCCGCGTGTCCACCCGCGCCCACCGTCCCATCGACAAAACACCCGTCCGGGTGATCATGAATACGCAGCGCCCCCAGCACGGCCTCAAGCAGCACCGGCTGGTGCGCAGATTGTGATTGGTCCATACCGTCCTACCCACCTTGGTACAGTGTAGTGCAGCGGCCCAGCCCTTGCAAACATCGCCCTGATGCGGGCGGGAGTGGAAAAAGCAGGGCCGTTTTTCTCCCCCCTATCCCCCTGCTCGGCGGAGAAAGAGGAGTAAGCGCGTGCTTTTTGCCTTCTCCGCTGCGTGAGGAGGGCAGGCCACCCGCAGGGCAGACGGGAGGGGCAACCCTTCCAACCGGTTGTGATACGTTCCATTGGCCCCATGACGGTTTTCCGCTTTGCTGCTGCCGTGCTAGAATGAGGGCGTATACGATCGAATCGAGAGCGAAAGCGATAGTTGGAATCATGGCGCAAGGCGGCGGATTCTGCGAAAAACACGGGCCATACGATCCTCCACTGTTGGCCTGCCCGTACTGCGCGCTCGAAGATGCCGAGCGCCGTGCATACGGCCCGCCTAAAGCGGGCCAGCCGACGGCACCACCGCCCCCAGCGCGATCCGAGCCGCCCGCCGCGACCCGGCCCTATGGCAATCCGGAGCCGGAGCGCCCGAACGTGCCAGAGTGGGATTCGGGCGATGACGAACCGTCGGAGCCGGTGCGCAGCCCGGGTCTGACCGAAGTCGCGCCGCTTGACGATCCCGCCCTGCTGGAACCGGAACCGCCCGCCCTGCCCGCCCCGATCGCGTGGCTGGTCATCAAGGACCCGGTCGAACGGCGCGGCACTATTCTGCGGCTGGCGGCCAACCAGATCATTGGCCGCGAGGGCGATATTCAGTGGGACGATCCGCGCCTGTCGCGCCAGCATGCCCGCATCACGCTCGAGCCGTCCGGGGACGCGGACGAAGATCTGCCGGTCTTTCACCTGTGGCCGTTTGGACCGGCCAACCCGGTGTTTATCAACGACAACGAAGTACGGGGCGCAACCCCTCTACATGAAAACGACGAGATTCGGTTGGGCAGCACCCTATTGGTGTTCAAAGTGTTGATGGACTGAAATCTGAGGTAAGACCATTATGAGTCAGGCGAGCACTTCGACCTTGCTTGTCCGCGTGGCCATGAAAACCGATGCGGGACAGCAGCGCCAACAAAACCAGGATGCGATCGGTCACCTGTTACCCACCGATCCCGACGTGCTCGAACGGCTGGGACAGGTTTTCGTGCTGGCGGACGGCGTCGGTGGCCTGTCCGGCGGCGATCTGGCGAGTCAGTACGCGGTCAGCACCATCATCAGCAGCTACTACGAACAGGAAGACGGCGACCCGCCCGAACGGCTGGCCCGCGCCATCGCGGAAGCCAACCAGATGATCTACGCCGAGGGCCACGCGCAGGAAACGCCGGTCACGATGGCGACGACGGTGGTCACGGCAGTGGTGCACGGCAGCGAGCTGATCGTGGGCAGCGTGGGTGACAGTCCCGCCTACCTGATCCGCGATGGCGATCCGCGCAAGCTCACGCGCGATCACACTCTGGAAGAACAACAGCGCGAAAGTGGCCAGCCGCCCAGCGAAGGCGGGCGACGCCTGGTGCGCGCTCTGGGCGTGACTGCGACCGTCAAAGTGGACATCATCACCGGGCGCGTGCGGGATGACGACGTGGTCGTCCTGTGCAGCGACGGCCTGACGCGTTACGTCGATGCGCAAGAAATCAGCGCGATTACCGCCAGTTTCCCGGTCGAGCGCGCCGTGAATACCCTGGTCGAGACGGCCAACACGCGCGGCGGCGCGGATAACATCTCGGTCATTGTGCTGCGCCTGGAAGACACCGAAGAAATCGCGCGCCTGCCCTTGATCCGCGATCCGATGGAAGACTGGGGCCGTCCGCGCCGGGCCGAACGCGCCCGCATCCCACAGCCGTCGGACGCTGTGCCCGCCCGCGAACCCCGCGCGCCACGCACGCCGGCCGTGGTGGACAAGCTGCTGCACGATATCTGGCAGTTGGCGCGTGCCAACGTGCTGTGGACGGGCATCGCCATGTCGGTGTTATTGGTGATTTTCGTGGTGATCATGCTGATCGTCGCAGGCGCAAATTCTAACGGCACGCCCGCCGTGCCCGCGCCGACCACGCTCCCCGCTCCGGAGCAGACCAGCACCGCCAGCACGGTCATGACTGCCACCGCGCGCGTATCGGGCGTGCAAACTGAGGATGCGGCCCTCGCGGCCACGGCGGCTCAGTCCGCAAAACTTACGCTGACGCCGCCTACCCCCATTCCGACCAGCGGCCCGCAGCTGCTGTCGGGGATGTGGTTCCGCGTGCTGGAAGGGGAGCCGATCCAGACCTATACCGAGCCGCGCATGGATGTCGAAGTCGCCACGCCGCTGATACCCGACATGACCTACCGCGTCTCGCAGGTGAATCACACCGGCCCGTCTGGTCCGTGGTATCAAGTGATAGATAACCAGGGAGCGGAAGTCCGCTGGGTCGACGCGCCGAGCCTGCACCAGCGCATCATCGCGGTGGGCGAAAACGGCCTGCCGCTGCCGGACGATGAACAGCCGGAAGACGTCCCGCTGCCGGGCAGTGTCTCACCCACGGCCCCACCGACTCCCGCCGCAACAGCGACTCGGGCGGTCACCGGCTCGCCCGCGCCACAGACTTCGGCTACGTCCGGCCCAACCCCCACGCCAGTTCCACCCAGCGCCACACCGACCGGCCCGACTCCCACGCCGAGTATCACACCCACCATTCCCTATGGCGCTCAGCCCTGGGGAATCGGGACCACCGTCATCTTGCTGGACACGCTGAATCTGTGCCGCGTGCCGGATGTCAACGCGTGCGATATGGGTCAGGCCAATCAAGACGAAGAGGGCACCATCGTCAACGGTCCAGAGGCCAGTGGGGAACATTGGTGGTGGGAAATCGAGTTCCAGGATGGGCGATCAGGCTGGATCGCGCAGGTGCTATTGGCCGTGCCGTAAGGCGACCGTTCCTCATCCTTCGAAGAAAAAACAGCGCGCGGTGAACCCGTGCGCTGTATCTTTATTCGATCTGAAAGGCAGATAGCGTGTTATTGGAGGTGGAACACCATGCTGGTGTCGCCCACGTCGATGCGATCGCCGTTCTGAAGCTTTTGCGCCATGACTCGCCGCCCATTGATCAACGTCCCGCGCGAACTCTGCTGATCCTGAAGAAAGAACGCGCCCTGCGCGAAACGGATCTGAAAGTGGCGGCGCGACACCTTGGCGTCAAAGACCTGCACGTCGCACGTGGTCGAGCGCCCGACCATCGTATCCGTCGCCGTCAGCATGACCGTGTGGCCGAGCATCACCCCGCCGACGCCTTCGAGCCATGCGCGCGGCATGCCCTGCGACGATATCCCGGCGGGTGCTGCGGCGCGTGACGGCGCGGTGACCTGGGGAACCGTCGACATCGGCACGGGCGGCCGCGCGTACTGCGGCGGAGGCGGAGCCTGCACGGCGGGAGGATAGGCAACCCCCGGCGGCCCGTACGGGGCGCGCGTAAACGGCAAGCGGCAGTTGAGGCATGCGCCGGTATCAGGCGGATTCATGTAATTGCAGCGAGGACACTGCACGAGGTTCCCATACGCGACCGGCTCACTGCCGTCATAATCGTCAGTGCGGCCTGCCCGAAAATACAGAAACAGCAGGACGACCCCGGCTCCGAAGGCCCCCATAGCGCCTAATGCCACTACGATCAGAATCAGAGCTTCCACGGCGTTCTTTCCAACTTACCCGCTTGGGTTAGCCGCCTCACCAGCATGAAGGCGGTTGAAGATCCGTATCTCAGTATAGAGTCGCTCGTCGTGTGTGGCAACCTACAGGCTGGGAGTGATCAACCGCCAGCGATCAGGTTGAGTTGGCCTCATGCTTCCGTCACGCAGACGCGGAACGCTACGCGCGTGCGCATGGGCTGTTCGGCGCACACGGCGCGGATCGCCTCCAGCCCGGCGCGAATCTCGGCGGCTTTGGCGTCGCCCAGCCGGTATTCCAGGTAGCCGGAAAAATCGCCCTCGGCAAATGCACCGAGCAGCGCGTTAGCGGCGCGCGCCATCTGCCGCGCCGGGACGCAGCGCCCAGCGTGCACAAATGGCCTGACCGGCAGATGGGCGTTGCGATGCAGCGGGCTGAACAGGTTGGGCTTGGCGACCAACTCCGCCAGAGCATCAAGCGGCACGTCGGGCAGCACGATCGTCTCCGGGCACATCACGAGCGATCCCGCAAAATGCAGCCGCGCCTGCCGGTCATAATGTGCCTGAGTGCCCGGCGGCAGCAGGTTGTAGATTTTGTACATCAGGTCGACGGAGGCGGCTTGCAGATCGTCCTGGCGGCGCTTGCGGTCGGACGATACGCTGATCGGCGGCAGCGGATCCCCCACGGTGACGCTCATACGCGGCAGACGCAGCCAGGCGATCTTCGACCAGACCTGGTACATCCCGCCGAAGCCCATCGGCACCAGCCGCGCGCCCGTCGAATACGAGAGATAGGCCGCGCCCGACTTCACATCGTCGATTGGTTTTTCCCAGGTGCCACCGTCGGGGAACAGCGCCAACCGGCCCCCACCCTTCAGATGATCGACCATGCGCTTCAGGCCGTCGCGATCGACGGAGCCGCGCTTGGTGAGAATCAGCCCGGCGTGGTGCACGACCCAGTTGGCCGGCCACAGCAGCTCGAAATCGCCCGGCCCGACGAACAGCGTGTCGGAGGGCAGAATGGTGATCAGCAGCAGGGCGTCAAAGGTCGAGGTGTGGTTGCCGACAAACAGCACCGGGCCGGGCGTGGCAAGCGTTTCGCGCCCGGTGATCGACGTGCGGGTCAGCAAACGCAGGACTACCCACCCGCCTGCGCGCAGCAGGCGGCGAATTAGTCGTGTGCGGCGATCCAACATACGGGCATCCTTTGGGGCGCGTCACGGGCGGCAGAGCCTGCGCCGCCGCGTGAACCGGGTCACTGTGGCGTTATCACATCATCGGACACATAGGGCGTGATCAGCAGCAAGGTATCCACGTCAGCGGGCAGCACGGTCTCAAATTTCGCCAGGGCTACCGCCAGCGAGTTGGTCTGATCGGGATCGACCGCGTAGAAGGTGACGGTCAGTTGGGCAACGGCGACCTTGGGCGCTTGCAGCGTCCACGACCCGACCTCAACCCAGTTATACGGCACGCCGCCCAGCCCTTCCACGCTTTCCTTGTAGACGATCGCGATCTGTACGTCGCGCTCGCGCGCCATGTCGGCGATCATCTGCTCGTTGTAAAGATCGGTCAGGCGGGCCGTGGTGACTTCGTTCGTTCCCAGCCCCCACACGTCGAAGACGTGGCTTTGGGTCAAATAGCTGGCAGCGCCCACATCATTCAGCGCCACGCTGCTGGTGTTATAGAAGTAGTGCAAAAAGCGGCCCATCTGGTACTGCTGGGCGTAAATGTTGTGCATGGCCTGCGGCACTTCCTGGTAGGCGTCCCAGGCGCGCAGCATCGCCGAGCCGTAAAACGCGATCACGACGGCGACCAGGACTACGCCCCGCGCCAGTCCGGAAGCGGACAAGCGCACCGGCCAGGGGATAAGATCCGCTGCCGCCCAGACCAGCGCCCAGATGCCGAATGGCAGCAAATAAGACTCATAGCGATAGAACCAGCCCACCGCCGCGAAACGCAGGTGCAGCAGCGACGTCCCGGCGAACATCAGCAGCAGCAGCGAGGGAACGTCCTTAAGCAGCGGACGGCGCGCCGTGCGGATCACGATCACGACCAGGGCGGCGATCACGGGCAGCGTGATGTGTGTCCTGTTCCAGCCCAGCGATTCCTGGTAAAACCGCTTCAGATTGGTCCAGTCCAGCAGTTTGAGCGTCGGGTCCACCGCGTCGCTCAATGAGGGGGCCACGCCCAGCCGCGACTTGAGCAGCAGGGAATTGGGCACCCAGTACCCGGTGTGAATCACCAGCAGGCCGCCGTACAGCGCCACCGGTATGATCGCGACCAGCGCGATCAGCAGGGCTTCCGCCCACCGTCCGCGCAGCAGGAACACGATGCACACCATGAGGATCAGGAACAATCCTTCATAGCGCATCATGGGCAGCACCGCGCACAATACGAGCAGCGTCACGCCCAGGCGCGAACGCAGTGTGGCGTGATCGTCCGCCGCCATCACAGCCGCCAGCCCGGCGATCGCCACCGTCAGCAGCGCGTGCAGGGTATGTTCCTGCCCGGTCAAGGCCAGCACGGGCAGCGGAGTCAGCAGCGCCGCGCCAACCAGCGCCACCAGTCGCAGTGACGCCAGAACGCCGCCTCGCTTCAAGAAGACATCCATCACGCCGAGCAGCAGCGCCACGCTGATCAGGTTGAGCACGAACGGCGCGATCTCGTTGGGTCCGGCCACCAGATAAATGCTCGCCAGCAGGAACGTCCAGGCGGGCGAGGATGAGGCCGCGCTGAATTCGTTGGGAGAAATGCCCCACGTCCCATGTTGAACGAGATTTTTCGCGATCGCCATGTGGATATAGGGATCGTCGAGCGCGTAGACAAGATGGCCGTGCTGCTTGCTGACCGTATCCACCACCGGCGTCATCACCAGCCAGGCACATAATCCCAGCGCGACGATCAGCGGGCCGTACGCCCGCGCGAACGCGATCAGCCGTTGGATTCGAGGGTTACCGCCTGCATAAGCGGCCAGTCTTGGCGCGATCCGTGTAGAGCCCAGCCTCGACCACAGCCTCTGGTAACTGTGCACTATAGCGCTGTAGATGTTCAATGAGCGCACACTCCTCCACCTGCTGAATCGCGTAGAATGTGACGGTATCCTCGGCGACAGTCCCCCCGTGCGGGATTGTCCAGGTGCCCACCCTGACCCACAGCGTGGGGACATCTACATACCACGCGTCGTAGATGATCGCGATCTGGGTGCCCTGTTCGTCCGCAAGCTGATCCATGAACGCGCTGGTCCACGTCCGGTCGGCGCGCACATCGGCAACCGTGGGCGTCCCCAGCCCGGCCACATCCAGCAGATGGATCCGCGTTTCGAAGGTGACGGCCCCGATATCGTTCAACATAACGCGCGAATCATCATAGTAAGTATGCACGAAAGTCGCCATCTGGACCTGCTGCCTGTAGATGCTCAGGGTAGCCTTGGGCAGCCAGCGCAATCCCCGTTGGGCACGCATCGCCACGCCCAGCCCCAACACGATGGCCAGCAGCCCGACCGCCATGCTCCACACCAGCGTGTCGGAGGACAGCGCGCGGTGCGGCAGCACGCGCGCCACGCCCGGCCAGAGCGTGACGACCAGCATGCACCACGCCAGCGCGACAAGATAGGCATAATAACGGAGCTGAGGCTCACCTTCCACCATCCACAGATTGACGACGCCAGCGAAGAGCATAGCGACGATGATCGTTTGGGCGGGATCCCACCGATCTCTAGAAGCGGCTTTCCGCGTAACCGTTGCGATGCCAGACAGGGCCAACAGAATCGTTACGGGCAGGGGCGTGGCGCCAAAAAACCCTGAGAAGTAGGTGTGCTCAAACAACACGCGGTGCCCGAAATCCTGAACCAGGGATGTGAGCTGGTTCGACGCGGTGACGCCCGGGCGCGGCGATTTCACCAACAACGAGCTCGGCACCCAGTGCCCACCTTGCGACACGAAATACCCCCCGAACAGCAGCACCGGCATCGACGCCGCGAAGGCGATGAGGGCTGCCGCCTGCCACTGACGACGCAGCAGGAATAATCCGACTACCGGCACAATCAGAAAAACCGCTTCGTAGCGCGTCACCGGCAGGGCTGCCGCCAACAGCGCCAGCGTCACGCCTTCGGCGCGTGTGGGGGAGCCACCGCGCTGCATCAGCAGTGCGGCCATATAGACAAACGTCAGAGTCATGGCCGCGTGCAGGATATGC
Organism: uncultured Chloroflexia bacterium; assembly: GCA_963826505.1. Taxonomy (GTDB): domain Bacteria; phylum Chloroflexota; class Anaerolineae; order Aggregatilineales; family Aggregatilineaceae; genus CAWGXG01. The sequence continues at coordinate 242,598 of CAWGXG010000002.1, read as the reverse complement.
TCATGGCCCACAAAAACCAGCCACGGCAGCGGCATGATCAGGATCATCACCAGCAGGCCGATGATGATCACCCCGGATGGGAGCTTGAAGTGCCGGAACAGGACGTAGGCCATCGCGATCAGCCACACGGCGGACAGCACATTGAGCACGAACGACGCGATCGCGTGCACACCGACGACCTTGTAGATCAGCGCCAGGAGGACCACCCACAACGGCGAGGACGAAGCCGAAGTAAACTCGTAGGGCGTGACGCCCCATACCCCGTGCAGCGCCAGATTCTTGGCAATCGCCATATGAATGTAAGGATCATCGAGGGCGTAGACGAAATGCCCGTCCTGGCGATGGAGCGTCAGCGCCAGAAAGTACACGACGATCAGGCCGAAGAGGGCCACGACGACAACCAGCGGCCAATGGCGTTTGACGGACGACATACGTTGCTTTCCCCACGAAAGGAGCCGAGACAATTCGACAGCAGACAATATCGGGGCGCATAGGCGATTCATTCGACCCGATCTGCTGGTGTGCTCACCGCAGGCAAGTGATGGCTTGATTTAATCAGGCAGGTGCGATCCGGCTCCGCAACCGCCCTCCCGTGACGCGCTGGGCTGAGTTTAGCGCGAGCACGGACAGCGCACAAACGGCGCGGGGAGGAGCGCACCAATGACAAAACGGGGACTCCGTGTGGAGTCCCCGTGACCGTACGATCATCCGGTGCGGGTGACCGCTAGTGGAGCTTGATTTCCTCGAAGTTCAGCGAGATTCCCTGGCGCAGCGGGCTGAAGCCCGTGCGGCCCGGCAAGTTGCTGCTTTCGATGATGAACTGCTGCAGCGGCGTGCCCTTGGCCGGATTGTCCGACTTGCCCATGCCGCGCAGGTAGAGCGTACCCGCGTCGGTTTCCAGAGCGCGGCCCGGCAGTCCGCCGAATCCGCCAATGCTCGGTCCACCGGCGGGCGCGGGCGGCGTGCCAGAGTTCAGCGTCAGGGTGTACGTGCCCAGCGAAGATCCCTGCTCCAACCCGGCACGCGTGGCGATGATGACATACCAACCGCTGTCTGGCAGCCGGGCCGAAATCTGCGCGTTGGTGCCACCGGCGCTGTCATCATCTTCCGCGATGATGTTGTCGCTCGGATCGACCAACCCCAGGTACGCATCCAACCCACCGGCTCCAGTCATAGTGATCGTCACCTGATCGCCTGCGTTGCCCTCGAAATAGTATATGTGCAGGAAGCTGTCCGCCGTGATCGTCCCGGTAGAGGTCGAGCCGATCACGATATCGCCCATGGTTTCCCAGCCGTCTGGCATGGTTTGGGCCGTATCGGCCTGCTGGGTGGCGTCGCTGCCTTCATCCGGCACGCCTGCGATCAACACGTAGGCTCCCGACGACTTGCCATTATCCAGGCCCGCGCGCGTCGCGCCCACCAGATACGTGCCATCCGCCGGGACCGTCAGATGAATGAATGCATCCGTCGCCGAGCCGCCGACCTGCGTGCCGCTGTCATCATCTTCGGCCAGCACGTCGCCGCTTTCGGTGGCGAAGATCAGGTACGAATCAAGCGCGCTGTTGTCCGCGAACAGCCCGATCATCAGGTCAGTGCCTTTTTGGAGATCGACGGAATAGATCTGCGCGTAGGCGTCACTGGTAATCTGGCCCTGGACCTGCTGAGCCAGCTCCATCGCGCCCATGAAGAAGACTCCAGGGCTCACTTCCTGCGGACCAGTCGCGGACGTCGTGGTCGTAGTCGAGACGTTCTGCGGGCCGCTGCCGCCCGTCAGACCCAACTGGTATTGACCCTGCGTCGTGCCGGTGTCCAGGCCATAACGCGTCGCCACGATGAAATAGGTACCCGCCGCAGGCAGTGTAAACTCGATGTAGGCGTCGCTGTTGCCGCCGCTGTCGTCATCTTCGGCCAACACCTGCTGACTCTGGCCGTCCAGCAGCCCCAGGTAGGGATCGAGCTGTCCATCCCCCTGCATCAGGATCTGGACGCGGTCCCCTTTGAGGCCGTTGAACTGCCACATCTCGTAGTAGGATTTGTTGGTGATCTGGCCGGTGACAACATCGCCATAGGCCATAGCACCGCCAGCGGCCTCCGCGTGGTTGACGACAGGGGCCCATGCCGCGACAAGCGCAAGCAGGATTACCCCCACAACTAAACCGTACGTGCGCGACGAAGACATTTTGCTTTCCTCCTAAAACTCGGTCGTGCGAACATTGACATGTTCCCGTGTGACAGAACAGTGCTATCACAATTATGGAGCCATGCCGTGCTTTCCTGCAACGCCAGTTTGACTGGCTGTGCCGCACACCATGTCAACGGATGATCTCAGCATCGCGTGGCGGCGTGACCGGCGCGTGACCAACCCGGCGCTGACGCCCAGCGCGCAGGCGTTTTTACAAGTTTTTTGCAGATGCGCATTAGCAGTATGGCCATCTCTGTGGCCCGTCTTTTCCCCGCGCGCGCCAATCGGAGTCGACAGGCGGGCCAGGAGCGCGGTAGAATCTGGGCTAAGACATTCTGCAGGGTTGTTCAGCGGGGAAGCGTGCCCATGTCCGCCAATTTGCCACCGGTTACCAGCCCACCCTGGGGAGCCACGACTAAGCGCCTGGTCGGGGTGGGCGTGTTGGTCGCGTTGATCCTGGTTTTCCGGCACGTGGCTGCCGTGACGTGGTATGCCATCGTCGTGGCCTCGGTGCTGGCGTACTTGCTCTCGCCCGTCGTGACCTTCTTCGAGCGGCGCATGACGGGCATCCAGCGCAAGGAAACGCGCCGCACGCTGAGCGTGTTTCTCTCGTGGCTGGTGGTGATCGGCCTGTTCGCGCTGGTGATCGGGTTGATCGTCCCGGCGACGGTCAAACAACTGCGCCAGCTAGCCGAAGATTTGCCCGATCAGGTTGCGCAGACTCAAGACGATCTCAAGGCGACGTTGGGCAGGCCGATCACGATCGGCAGCTACACGCTGGTGCCCTGGGACGAACTGGAAAAAATGCTCTCGCAGGACAACGGCGGCCCCAACCTCAGCAGCACGCTGCAGGACTGGGTGTTGTCGCTGGCCAATCCGGCGCTGGGCTTTCTGGGCGGCGCGGTATCGTTCGTGATCACGATCTTTTTCGTGCTGACGATGTTGTTCTACCTGATGCGCGACGGTCCGACCTTTGTCGCTTACATCGTGGGGATCGCGCCGGAGAGTTATCAAGGCGACGTGCGGCGGCTGATCGCTGAACTGGGGCTGATCTGGAATGCGTATCTGCGCGGGCAGGTCGTGCTGTGTATGGCGATGGGCCTCGTGACCTACCTCGCGGCGCTGGTGTTGGGATTGCCGCAGCCGCTGTTGTTGGGACTGCTGGCGGGTTTCTTGGAATTTATCCCCAATCTCGGCCCGACGATCGCGTCCATCCCCGCGCTGCTGTTCGCGCTAACCGCGGACAGCGCCACCCTGCCCGGGCTGCACGCCGGATTCCTTTTCGCGCTGGTGGTCGGGCTGACGTATGTCATGCTCCAGCAGCTCGAAGCGATTTTCCTCGTACCGCGCATCCTGGGTCACAGCCTGGATCTGCACCCGTTCGTGGTACTGGTGGCGATCTCTGATCGGGGCCAGCCTGGGCGGACTGCTGGGTATCATCCTGGCCGCGCCCGGTGCCGCGACGCTGCGCCTGTTCTTGCGCTATCTGCGCGTCAAGCTGCTGGACGAGGACGTGTTATTGGGCATGCCCGGCCCCGAAACCCGGCAAAACGGGCTGGCCTACCGCATGCTGCGCTATTTCGTGGATCGCCGTTTCCCGCTGGCGACGGAAAGCGCAGACGGCCAGCCGCAGCTGATTCGCTCGGTCGACACAGCGCGCGACGGCGCGCGTGAGAATGCGCGGGCCGTCCAACCCTTCGATCCGCGCCGCTGATCCGGGCGGCGCGCACTCCCAACATAGACGCATCGTGAATTTATTGGAGATCAGCTCATGGTCGATTTTTTCAATCGTGTGATCAACTGGCAAGCGCCCGAACCCGAACCGCCGGAACCGCTCAGCGCCGATAAGATCGACGCCGGGTACCGCTTGTTTTGGACCAAGCAGGCGCTGACCTGGGAGGCAGCACAACGCGTCGCGATCGCCCAGGCAGTGGCGCTAGTAGTCGCCGCGCCGGAGTTCGAAGCGAATGCCCTCGAACGGCGTTTTGAGGTGGAGGGATTGGACGAACAGGCCCACAGCGGCGCGAGTCTGCTCGCCTTGGTAGACGTCCTGCGGGCGCTGGACCTGTTTGACGACGAGTAAGCGCGGTGGTGCGGCGAATCAGCCGCTCACCATTGGGCGACCAACAGCACGCACAGAATCGCGATGTCGATCAGCGTGCCCCGGAACGCGACGGACCAGTCCAACGCGGAGATAACCAGTGAAAGCAGGGCTGACACACCCATCACGATCTGCCACCAGCCCTGATCGGCCAGCATGCCGCCCACCGACAGCACAAACCCAATCGCCGCCAGCAGCCACAATAGGCTGATCGCGCGTGTCCCGCCCCGGCCCAACTTCAGGCGGCCATTCATCTGGGTGGTCTTGTAAGGCAGCTCTGCGATATTTGCGAACGGGAAATAAGCGATGAAGCCCATCAGGTGAATCAACCCGTGAACCCCGACGATCAAGGCGGCGAGATAGCGTACGACATCCGGCATGGGGTATTACCCTTCTCTGCGGGACACGGCGGTCCCTCGGACGAAGCGTTTACCGCGCTGTAACGCTTATTCCAACGCCGAACGCGCGGCGCGAAAGCCGACATAGTTGCTGGTGAAATCGGCACCGCCGCGGATGCGCATGGCGGCGCGCTGCGGTGTCGTACTGCACCACGAGCCGCCGTGCTGCACGCGCGGGACATCGCCCGCCGGATCGTCATCGGGCGGACCGCCGACTCGGCTGGTCCAACGCGTCGCGCACCATTCCGCCACGTTCCCGATCATATCGGCGACCCCGTAAGGGCTGTCGCCCGCCGGGCTGAAGCGTCCGACCTGCGACGTCTGGCTGACGCCCGATCCGTAAATGTTACACGCGCCCTGCCGCCGTTCGTTGCCCCAGGGATAAATCCGCCCATCGCTGCCGCGCGCCGCTTTTTCCCATTCCAATGTGCTGGGCAGATGGTACGGCAGCCCGGTTTTGTCGGCCAGCCAGGCACAATAGGCATGCGCTTCGTACCAGCTCACGCCGATCACGGGCAGCCAATCGTTGCCCGTCCACAGCGGATCATCCCAGTAATCGGGGTGGCGGCGGATGAGCGATTTCTTCCAATACCAGCCTGCTTCGGTCCAGTACCTGCGCTCGCTGTAACCGCCCATCTCCACAAAGGCGCGGAATTCGCCGACTTTGGCCGGATAACGCGCGATCCAGAAATCCGGTAGTGTGGCGGGGCACAGTGTGTCGCCGCTCAGGAATTCTCCGGCTGGAACGGCGACGATTTCCGGCTCGAACAGCAGGCGCGTCGCATGCAGCGGCGTGGCCTTTTGCCCTCCGGAGAGCGTGCTGTCGTGCTCGCCCACGTGCGGCGACGGGGGAGTCAGCGCCAGCGCGTCCAGCCAACTCGATTTGGCCGTCACGTCGAGCACGGCTTTGAGCAGCCGCTTGAGGTCGTAATCGATGCGTTCGTCGCTGAGCGACACGGCCTGCCGTCGCGCCAGGGGTTTGAGCGCGTCGGGCAGTTGATCGGCGGTGGGCATATGCGCGCCGCGCAGCAGCACCGGGATAACCGGGATGCCGCGCTCCAACGCGATGGCGATCTCCAACTGCACGTAATCATCCGATTGGGCGATGCGCGGATGGCCCAATAAATCCGTAATCGCGAGCCACTGCTTGCCGATCAACGCGATCAAAACATTACACGCGCTGACTTCGCGCTCGATCACCCGCAGAAAATCCAAACCGGGCGGGATCGTGTCCACGTCCATGAAGACGCTGCCGCGCCCGAAGTACCGGTTCAGCCGGTCGTAGAGCAGCAGCGAATACCCCATTGCGTCGTCGCGACGATAGCTGAGAAAGATGCGCGCCATGCGGGTGTGTCTCCCCCCGTACTTATGCAGCCAAGGTCTGTGCTCATTATAACCCACTTAGCGCCACGCGCGGAGCTAGCATCACCCCCATCCGATCTCCTATTTTCCCGTCGCTCGCAGGCAGGGTACACTTGGGCGGAGTCCGGTTCGCCAGGGGGATCAGGAGAGTCGGAGATGGCAATCAGAAGACGATGGCTGCGCCGCGCGGTCCTGGCGGTGCTGGTGGTGATCCTGGGGCTGCCGCTGGTAACACCGGCGCGCGGCGAAGTCGGGCAGGTCGCGCTGGCCTTTGTGTGGCGGGGCAGCGTCACGCTCGCTGATTCAGATGGGAATCCGATCACGCAGCCCGGCCCGGCTTTCACGTACGGACAGGGCGCGCGCCTGTTCTGGACGCCGGACGCGCAGACGCTGTATATCGCGCGCGATGATGCGCTCTACGTGGCGACGCCTAGCGACGCGCCCGCCGTCAAAGTGCCGGGTTATTATGGCCGCACGCTGACGATCGCGCAGGATGCCCAGACGCTGTATTACCTGGAAACCGTTTCCCCACAGGACACCAAAGACGCCAACGATCAGGATCGCGTGTCCTTCCCGCTGCGCGAGCTGGAGATGGCCGCGATGGATGGCGGCGCAGGCCGTATGAGCGGCTATTTCGGGCTGTTCCAGCCGGGCGCATCGCAGGCCGCGGTGACGTTCGCGGGCGTGCTCTATGCGCGGGACGGCGGTCTGCTGGGGCCCGGTCGGCCCAATGTGTGGCCCACCTACGGCACCAACGTGTTCGGGACGTGCTGCTTCCCCGCGCCGGGCCTGGGACTGTACGACGTGCAGACCGGCGAGTTCAGCGTCTACGATGCGGCGTTTATTCCCGGCGGAGCGGCCGTCAACCTGACGCGCACACACCTGGCCGGACCTACCGTAAACGGCGCGATCCGCGTGATCGACCTGATTACGGGCGGCACGCGCGATTACGTGATCGCGATCGCGGGCGGGTTGGGCACGATCGAGCGCGTGGCGTGGTCGCCGGACGACACCTACCTCTATTTCATCGCGCGCTATGCGCCAACCACGCCGCTGGCGCTCGATAAAGAGCCGTCCTTCCCGGTCGATGTGAGCAGCGCCGACATCACGCTCTACCGCCTGGACCTCGTAACGAGCGTGGTCCGCGAGCTGGCGTGGCGTTCGGACGTGTACGGCGTCTCTTCGCTGGCGGCGACCTCAAGCTACGTCTTCGCGACGGTGGTCGATCCCAACACCGCGCTGGTCGCCGATCTCAACGCGCGGCGCGTGCGTCCGGGCGCGCTGCCCACCGATTCCGACATGGCGCAGTACATGCCCGCCACGCACCTGTGGCGCGTCGATGCCGGGGGCGGTGGCGCGCAAGACGTGTTAGATGATGTGTGGGGCGTGGCCTCGCGCCCGATACGGTAGGGGACAGCAATCAGTACCCGGACCCAGGAGCCAACCCATGCGCTATTACCGAAAATACGTCGTGCCCGCCGAGGCGCACCGCACCGTGCTGATCACGGGAGCGACCTCTGGCATCGGGCGGGCAGCGGCGCTGTTGTTCGCGGCGCTGGGAGACGACGTCACCGCGACCGGTCGCCGCGCCGACCGGTTGGCTGCGCTCGCCGCGCAGGTGAAGGCCGATCAATTGCCCGGCAAACTGCTCACCGTTGAGGCCGATGTCACCGATCCCGACACCATGCAACGCGCCGTCGCGCTGACGGTGGCCGAGTTCAACCGGCTGAATGTGCTCGTCGCCAACGCGGGCCTGGGCCAGCGCGGCGCGCTCGTGGAAGCGCCCTGGGACGATCTCGAAACGGTCCTGCGCACCAACATCGACGGCGTGATCCACAGCGTCCGCGCGGCGGTCCCGGCTATGCGGGCCAGCGGCGGCGGTCACATCGTGGTGATTTCATCCATTTTGGGACCGGTTCCCGCCCCCTATGCGGCAGTCTACAGCGCCAGCAAAGCCGCTGTCGACGCGCTGGCGCGTTCGCTGCGCGGCGAACTAAAAGCGGATGGTATCGCCGTGAGCGTGTTGTGGGTTGGGCAGTCCCACACCGAGTTCGCCGCGAAACGACTCGGGCAGCCGGGCCGCGTCGCGACGCGCTGGCCCACCATGACGCCGGAACAGGTCGCGGGTGGCATCGCGCGGGCGTTGGAACGCAAGCCGCGCAGCATGACGCTGCGCCCGATCGACGGGCTGTTCGTCTGGGCCGGGCGAAGCTTCCCCGCGCTGATGGATCGCCTGTTGGCGCGCATTTACGGCTGATCGAACCGACAGTCGCGAAAAATCCCTCTTCCCCACATGCAAGCTCTGGGGTCTCTGCGACCTCCGCGGTGACGCTTTCCCCGTAGAGACTGTTTCCGCACGGCGGAATGTGCTGTTCGCCTCGTACCGGGTTCCGTGCTTTAATACAGTGTGTAAGCTCACGACGCTATCCCTGCTGTCTGCATGGGTCCCCGGCGGTTGTGATGGTCGGCCAGTCGTCGTTCTCCCGCGTGTCCCCTTTGGGCGGCCAAGCCTGATTTTCGCTGAGAGTTAAGGCAGAAAACTCGATGAAACACGTATCTGTTGTCCGCACAATTGTCGCGGCAGCCGTGGTCTGCCTGTTTGTCGCGGCGGGGTGGCACGTATCCCCAACCGGCGTAGCCGCTCAGGAAGTCGGGAATTACATCGTGCCCGCGTTTTGCGTTGGACCTGATTTGCATCTCGGCCCGATCCCGCCTTTCGTCGATCAGTCGCGCGCCAATGGCAGCGGCCCCAACCTGCCCTCGGCCTGGACCGGCCCGTTGCAAGACATCGTCGTACCGGGGCCGGGCACGTGGACCGACCTGATCATCGAGCTGCCCGCCGGTGAAGGCGGTGCGCGGCCCGCTGCGTTCCTGTTTGTGGAGCCCACCACGATCACCTGCCCGCCAAACGGGGCCGCCCTGCCGCTGGATGTCGTGGAATAACCCGCATTTTCGGTCTTGTGCGGTGGTTTATAGGCCCCCATTCCGGGCCCTTCCCCCACGCGCTGGAGGAAGCAAGACGCATTCAAAGTCCCTCTCCGCTACGCGGGGAGGGAGCCGCCCACAGGCCGAAGCGAGAGGCCGCATGGCCGGTCGCAGCGGCTACCCGATCAGCGCATTGAGCAGCCACAACGCCACCATACCGACTCCGATCGGCAGCAAGGTGGAGCGCGTCCGCCACGCGACCAACGCGGCGATTACCCCGGCGATCAGGCGCGTGTTGCCAGCGGAGAATTCGAGCCTGCCCTCCGGCATGATCAGCGCCGGGATCGCGATGGCCGCCAGCGCGGCGGGCGGCACATAGCGCAGCGCGCGTTGCAGCTCGGATGGCAGCGCGGCGTCTCCCAACAGCGCGATCACCGACAGCCGCACACCATAGGTCACCGCTACCATCCCCGCGATCATCAGCCACAAGGTCATAACGCGCGCTCCGCTTGTTCAGGCGCGGGAGCCGCCCGGTGTTCGGCAACCAACCCGGCGGCGATACCGGCCAGCACGGCCAGGATCAGACCCAGGTTGTAGGGCAGATCGTAGGCGATCAACGCGGTGACGCTCGCGATCGCAGCGGCGGCGATGGTCGGGTGATCGCGCAGCGTGGGAATCAGCAGCGCAATGAAGGTCAGCGCCAGCGTAAAATCCAGCCCCCAACTTGCGGGCACCTGCGCGCCGAGCACAACGCCAATCAGCGTGCTGATCTGCCACGACACCCACAGCGTCATCTCCGCGCCGAGCGTGTACCAGTGGCGGAACGTCTGCGCGGCAGGGGGTTGGCGTTCGGCTTCGTAATGGGTGATGGCGACCGCGTAGGCTTCGTCCGTGAGCAGGAAGGCCACCACGTATTTCCATGTCCGCGACAGGTGGCGCACGTAGGGCGCGATCGAGGCGCTGTAGAGTGCGTGGCGTAGATTGACGACGAATGTCGTTAGCACGATCACCAACGCGGGGGTGCCCCCGGCGACCAACTGCGCCGCGATGAACTGCGCCGATCCCGCAAACACGATCATGGACATGGCGATCGCCACCGGCACCGGCAGCCCGGCTTCGATGGCGATCACGCCGTAGATCATGCCAAACGGAGACGTACCGAGCAGGATCGGCAGTTGGGCGCGGACGCCGCCCCAAAATTCTGCACGCCGCGAGCGCATAGCTTTAACCCTTCTGAGCAACAGCAAAAACGATTCACCGCAGAGGCCGCAGAGAACGCAGAGATTCTTTGAGGGAAAAAGAGAAAAGCAAACTTTTCCCTGGTGGCCGACTCACCTCTGTAGATCACGGTTAAGACGGGCCGGAGTTTACCTCAAACAGGCGGAATTGGGGGATGGCGAATTTGACCGAAAATACGACCTGGGTGAGCTAGCGCACGTTCAATTCAAGCAGGCGCTCGACCTGCCAGGCGCGTTCCCGGGCGATGGCGGCCTCGACCTCAGTGGGACTGCTGGCTCTGTGGATCGCCTGTAGGGCGTAAATGGCGGCCCCGATCGCATGCATGGGAACGTGGGCGGTGGCGACCGCCTGCCCGCAAGCCCGCGCTGCCGAGCGCGCGGGAGTGTCCTCGCCCACGTCGCGAGCAGCCGCATGCGCCGCCAGCGACGCCTGACGGATCACAGCCATTTTGAAGACGCCGGTGTCGATCCAGGTTTGGAGGGTTTCAAGCGCGGCGCGTGGGCGAGGATCGTCCGGGAATTTTTCCTCGAACCAGGGCAGAACACGTTCGGCGCAGTCAATGGCCCAGATCGCCAGCGTTTTCTGATCCGTGCCCTCGATGCGCGGCACGAACTCGTTTTTGTAGCGCAGCAGTGAGAATGCGGGTTTGGCCATCGGCTATCCCTCGCGATCCTGTTCCCTGCCCGCTGTGGCAGGACTCCGCTAGGCCAGCGTCAGGCTGACCGGGCAGTGATCGGACCCCATCACGTCCGCGTGGATGTCCGCGCTCGTGATGCGGTCGCGCAGGTCTGGCGTGGTGAAGAAATAATCGATGCGCCAGCCGAGGTTGCGCTCGCGCAGGTTGCGCCAATAGGGCCAATACGTATAGGCGTCGGTCGTGTCAGGATGCAGCGCCCGGAAGGTATCGACATAGCCTTTACCGACCACATCGTCGATCCAGGCGCGTTCTTCCGGCAAAAAGCCGGTTGTGTTCTGATTCTCGTCGGGCCGGGCGAGATCGACCGGCATGTGGGCCGTGTTCACATCCCCGCAAAAGACGACGGCGCGGCCCTGCGCGCGCAATCCTTCGCAAAAAGTGAGGAAGGCCGCTTTATACGCCATCTTGAAGGGCACGCGGCTGTGATCGCGCGAGCCGTTGGGGAAATACGCGCCGATGAATACGAAGTCGCCATAATCCGCCACAATGGTGCGGCCTTCCGCGTCGAATTCCGCAATCCCCAGCCCGATTTGGACGGTCTGCGGCTCGCTGCGCGTGTAGAGCGCGACCCCGCTGTAGCCCTTTTTGGCGGTGGACCATGCCCAATAGGTGTAGTACCCCTCCGGCTGGCGCACGGCCTCTTCGAGCTGATCCGGCTCGGCTTTGGTTTCCTGGATGCACAGCACATCCGGCTGCGTGGCGTGGAACCATTCCATCAAGCCTTTGCTCTGCGCCGCGCGGATTCCATTGACGTTCCACGAATAGAGCTGCATACTGCCGCCGTCCTGTCGTTAGTGTTGGCACGAATCGTTCCGTAAAACTATAGCACGGGCGCGCAGTGTGCGGTAATGTGGAGCGTGTGATCCGGCGGGGGTATGCGCTGTCGTCAACGACGACGCGGGTCGCAGATGTAGAAAATTCGTCCTGGCTTGATCTGACTGCTTTTCGCTGACCGCTGATCACTATGTGCAGAGGAGTCCCATCATGAGCGATACGCCGTTTTTCCCGTTCGATCTTTCGGAAGAACACCAGATGCTGCACGACGCGGTGCGCGACTTCGCCCAGCGCGAGATCGTGCCGATTGCGGCCCACTTTGACGAAACCGGCGAATTCCCCATGCAGACGATCCGCAAAATGGGCGAAATGGGCTTGATGGGGATCGACACGCCGGAAGCATACGGGGGCGCGGGCATGGATGCGCTGGCTTATGTGCTGGCGCTGATTGAAATCGCCAAGGCGGATGCGGCGCACAGCACGGTGATGAGCGTCAATTGCAGCCTGGTCAATTACGTGCTGCTCAAGTTTGGGACCGAGGCGCAGCGCCAGCGTTACCTCATCCCGATCGCCAGCGGCCAGAAAATCGGCGCGTACTCGCTCACCGAGCCGCAGAGCGGCAGCGACGCCGCCGGAATGCGCAGCCGCGCCGTGCTCAACGCCGCCGGGACGCACTACGTGATTAACGGGCGCAAGAGCTGGGTCACCAGCGGGCCGGTAGCGGACACGATCCTGCTGTTCACCATGACCGATCCCGAAAAAGGCCACCGCGGCATTTCCGCCTTCATCATCGACGGCGACCGGCCCGGACTGGTGCGCGGCAAAGTCGAGCCCAAGCTGGGCATCCGCGCCAGCGCCACCAGCGAGCTGCTGTTCGAGGATTACGAGTGCCCGGTGGAGAATTTGCTCGGCGAGCCGGGCATGGGCTTCAAGATCGCGATGACGGCACTCGACGCAGGCCGCATCGGGATCGCAGCGCAGGCGGTCGGGATCGCGGAGGCGGCCTACGAGGCCGCGCTCGATTACGCCGGGCAGCGCGAAGCGTTCGGCCAGAAGATCGGCCAGTTCCAGATGATCCAGCAGAAAATCGCGGACATGAAAACGCGCCTGGAAGCCGCCCGCCTGCTGACCTTCAGCGCAGCCCTGGCGAAAATGCACGCCGCCGCGCACGGTGGGCGCTATACGACCGAAGCCAGCATGGCCAAGCTCTTTGCCAGCGAGACGGCCATGTTTGTCACACACGAAGCGGTACAGATTCATGGCGGGATGGGGTATAGTAAGGAACTGCCCCTGGAGCGTTATTTTCGAGACGCCAAGATCACCGAGATCTACGAGGGGACCAGTGAAATTCAGCGGATGGTCATCGCGCGGAATGAGCTGGGCCTGCGCTGACCCGCGCGGAGTCCTGAGCCGGGCTGCCGGTGCCGCCCGCATAGCTTGAAGGTAGAAGGAGCAATCAATGATCGACGACGAAAACCGAGGCACCGAAAAACCCGGGGCCTCATCCGGCGTAGACCCCATCGTCACCGCGATGCGGGACATCCCCAAGATGCGGTCCGTCGAACACCTGGACGGCACCAAGATGAAGCCGTTTGTCGCGCCGCCGCCCATGGCGAGCCGGGTCGGCGGGCTGTCGCAAGGCTGCGGGGGCGTGCTGCTGACGCTGTTAGGACTGATGATGTTGGTCGTGGCCCTGTGGTTTGGGTACTACCTGTGGGGGCCGGGCCTGTTGTTCGCGGGCGGACTGCTGCTCATCGGGGGAACGGCGGGCGTGTGGTCGGGGCGGCGTGTCCCGGTAATCGCGTCGATTGTGACACTGGTCGTCAGCGCGATCGTCGGCTATTTCTGGTCATCGTTTGTGCCCGCGGCGGGCGCGCTGTCGCCGTTGGGCAGTGTGGGTGTCTTCCTGGGACCGCTGTCGATGCTGCTCGTATTGGTCTTGGTGATCGCCCTGCTCGCGCACGTGTTCAGCCTGTATTATTGGAAACGCCTCAAGCCCGCGTCCCGGCGCAGCATCGTCATGTGGGCTTTCATGGGCGCGGCGCTGGTCATCGCGGCCCTGGTGCTGAACGTCGTGCAGCAGTCGCAGCGTAAATCGTGGCTCGACGATCGCTACCAGACCTGGACGGCCGAGGCCGCCGGGGAACCCCTGCTCACTGGCTCCACCGTCAACGTGACGCTGGGTTACAGCTTCGTCACCACGGAAGAAGGCGACGATACCCGCCTTGACATCCGGCTGGCCGAGCTGGAGTCCGTGCTCGAAGCCGGGTCACAGGTGATCCGCGTCAGCGCCAGCGGCGATATGCTGCTCGAAGCGCAGGAGCCGCGCATCTTCAAGCTGGACGAAAACAACGATCCCAACGAGGAGATGGCGAAAGCCCAGGCGCGTATCGCACGCCAGCAGGCCGACGAAGATACCTACATGGCCCGTGTGCTCGACTCCGGGGATAAGCTGGTGCTGTCCGACGCGCAGTATTCGCCCTACCTGCTCGTAGTCTCCGACGACACCAAAGAAAAAACCACGTGGGAAGACTTCACCAAGATTCAAGAAGATCGCGTGCGCCATTACGCGGCGCTGTACAAACCGTACGCCTACGAGATCATCACCGAACCGGCCATGTATGTGCAGTATAGCGCCATCGACGACGGCCCCGACGACCAAAAGCTCGATCTGTGGACGGCGCAGGCCGAACGCCTGATCGCCGCCGTGCAGGAAGAAAGCCCAGATACGTTGATCGGCGTCACGATCGCGCTGCACAGCGATTTCGACCAGGACTTCTACGAGCGCGCGCTGTCTATGGACGGCTTGGATTTCATCGGCGTGCGGATCTTCCAGCCGGGCGCGTTCGCCGCGTTGGAAGACCTGCAAGACGCACGCGGCGGCGCCATTGAGCACGGCAAGCAGCTCTGGATCACGGAAACGTGGTACGGCTACTGCCTGGCCCCGCAGCGCAGCATGGATCTCGACGCGATCTGGCTGGAGACGGCCGCCGCGTTCGCCCAGAAAGAACAGATCGGCGCGCTGCTGACCAACGATTACGGCTGTTTCTTGCAACCTGGCGGGACGTTGTTTCAGGTGAACGCCGATCTGAATGGGCGTACCAAGGTGTGGGACCGCTGGCGCGAGCTGATCGCGACGGTCAGCTCGGCGTCGTAGCGACCGCGGGTTAGCCCCTCTCTAAATCCTTCACCGCATCTTCCTGCTTCCACTATGTGGGGGAAGAGCCGGGCATAGAGGGGTCTTAAGCGGAATTGTCGATGATTGGCGGCGGCTCGTTGTGGCTCAGCAAGTAATCGCGGGCCGCCGTCTGAGTGTCGAAAAACTGGATCATCTCGCGCTTGGCGTTGCGGTTGATCAGGTCGCCTAGCACGGCGGCGTGCGGGGAAGGATTGACGACACCGATCCGGCCCCGGCGGGGGTGCCGGGCCACACTGCTCGCCGCATAAAGCTGGACGACATCGTCCGAGATCAACTCGACCTCCGAGAGATCGATCACAGTGTGGATCAGGCCGTGCGCCTCATCGAGAATGATGCTGAGTTCCTCGATCAAGACGCGCAGATCATCGACACTCACCACGCCGGACCAGTGCGACAGCAAGATCTTGTCGGGAATGAACCAGGATAATTCAATGGGCATCGCCGTTACCACCTCACAGCGGCACCACGCCCGCTACGATCACTACTCGTAGTTCTATAGGGTACTACTAGCAGTATATAATGAATCTGGGTTGAGTGCGAGGTCATTATGATCAAACGTATTAATCACGTGGCCGTCGTCGTCGAAGATCTGGACTCGGCGCTGACGTTTTGGCGTGACGCGCTCGGTTTACCGCTCGCCAGCACCGAATCCAATCCCGGCGAACAGGTCGACATCGCCTTTCTGCCCGTCGGCGACAGCGAGATCGAGCTGCTCAAGCCGACCGAGGCTGACAGCGGCATCGGCAAATATCTGGCCAAGCGCGGACCCGGCATGCATCACCTGTGCGTCGAAGTGGACGACATCGACGCGGCGATGGCACAGTTGGTCGCGCACGACATCGCGCTGATCAACGCCGAGCCGCGCGTCCGCGAAGACGGCACGCGTTACGCGTTCGTGCATCCCAAGAGCACGGGCGGCGTGCTGGTGGAGTTGTACGCGCTGCCGAACGGCTGAAAAACCAATTGACAAGTCGATCAAGCCTCGCCCTTGCTCCACTACGTGGGGGAAGGGCACCGCGACCGCAGGTCGCGCGGGGGATTGGGGGCTTTTCAATCGGCTTCTGAAATACGGCCGTTTCGAACATAATCGACGGTTCTACCTTTGAATCCGCGCCAATCGGTCCGGGTGTATACTCATGGGCGGGCACGGCGCGGGCCGTGCCGGGCATGCCAGTGAGGAGTTTCTATGACCAGGCCGGACCGCCGCGTGCAGCGCACGCACCGTCTGCTGCGTGAGGCGCTGATCACGCTCAGCCTCAGCAAAGGCTACGATGACGTGACGATCCAGGACATCACCGATTTCGCGAATCTGGGTCGTGCCACGTTTTACCTGCATTTTCGCGATAAGGACGATCTCCTGCTCACCACGCTGCAAGAGATCGTGGATGATCTGCTGCGGCGCGTCGAGCCCACGCTGGAAAACCTGTTCCGGTCCGGCGATATTTCCGCACTGGTGATTCTGTTCCATCACGCCGAAGAACACGCCGATCTCTATCGCATCATCCTGCACGGGCGCGGCGCGTCGAGCGTCGAACGGCGGCTGCGCGCCTACGCCACCGACAACGCCCGCCGCGCATTGGAAAGCGTGCTGGCCGACCGGCCGCGCCGCGTTCCCCTGGAGATCACCGCCAACCATTTTGGGCGGTCGCTGCTGGGGATGGTCGAATGGTGGCTGGAACAGCGCATCCCCTATCCGGCGGAGTACATGGCGCGCGTATTCTTTGAGCTTAGCGTAGCGGGCATTCTCACGACGCAGGGGCTGGACGTGCCCGATCTGGGTGCGATGCCCACCGTCCCATCCCCATCCGTGATCATCCTTCCCTAAACACGTTACAGGAGCAGCCGCTATGGATGACAAACGCTATCAGGCCGCCCGCAAATATGTGCGCGAGCTGCGCGAATTCTACACGCATCTGGCGGCGTATATTGTGGTCAACGGGTTTCTGTTCATCGTGGATGTGATCACTGGGCCGGGCTGGTGGTTTTACTGGGTGATGCTGGCCTGGGGGATCGGGCTGGCGATTCATGCCTACGAGGTCCTTGTCCAAAATCGGTTCTTCGGCCCAGACTGGGAAGAACGCAAAATCCGTGAGCTGATGGGCGAAAAACCCAAGCGCGATCGTCTGTCGGGCCAGATGTCCGCTCATTATGACGAGATGGGCGCGCTGGAAGACGATCGCGACTATGCCGACGATATGGTCGACGACGCAGACGACATCCCCCTGCCCGGCGCGGACGATCAGCAGCGACGGCGGGGCAGCCAAAGCTAGTGTGGCTCTTCGATCCTGGAATCCCCTAAAATGAGAGCATAGGCGCGCAGGCTTGCGCCTGATGAGTTGCCGATAAACCAGGAGAACCCGCCATGATCGATCCCCGCACCCTGGATGATCTGCGCGCCGCCCGCGCGCGTTGGGAGGCTGAAGCGCGCCCCGAACGTGCGCCCGACTTCACGACCATCAGCGGCAGGCGCGTCGAACGCGTCTACACGCCGCTGGACCTCCCCCAACAAGACTATCTCGCCGATCTCGGCCTGCCAGGTGAGTACCCGTTCACGCGCGGGATTCACGCCACGGGTTACCGGGGCCGCCTGTGGACGATGCGCATGTTCGCGGGATTCGGCACGGCGGAAGAAACCAACGCCCGCTACAAATACCTGCTGGCGCAGGGCAATGCCGGGCTGTCGGTGGCCTTCGACCTGCCCACATTGATGGGCTACGACACGGACGCGCCCGAAGCGTTGGGCGAGTTTGGCAAATGCGGCGTGGCGGTATCCAGCTTGCGCGATATGGCGCTGCTGTTCGACGGCATTCCGTTGGGCGAGGTCAGCACGTCGATGACGATCAACGGTCCGGCGGCGATTGTGTGGGCGTTTTACATCGGGGCGGCGCAGGACCAGGGCGTGCCGATGGACGCGCTGCGCGGCACGCTGCAAAATGACATTTTGAAGGAATACCAGGCGCAAAAAGAATACATCTTCCCGCCGGAACCGTCGATGCGACTGGTGACGGACACCATCGAATACGGCGCGCGGCATCTGCCCCAATGGAACACGATCAGCATCAGCGGCTATCACATCCGCGAAGCCGGAGCCACCGCCGCGCAAGAACTCGCTTTCACGCTCGCCAACGGGCTGGAATACGTGCGCTGGGCGCTGCGGCGCGGGCTGGACATCGACGACTTCGCGCCCCGGCTGAGCTTTTTCTTCAACGTGCACAACGACTTCTTCGAGGAGATCGCCAAGCTGCGGGCGGCGCGGCGCATCTGGGCGCGCGAAATGCGCGAGACGTTCAAAGCGCAGAATCCGCGTAGCTGGCTGATGCGCTTTCACACCCAGACGGCGGGCGTCAGCCTGACGGCCCAACAGCCCGAAGTTAACGTGGTGCGCGTGGCGATTCAGGCGCTGGCCGCCGTGTTGGGCGGCGCGCAGTCGCTGCACACCAACAGTCTCGACGAGGCGCTGGCCCTGCCCTCGGAGCACGCCGCCACTATCGCGCTGCGCACGCAGCAGGTGATCGCGCACGAGACCGGCGTCACCAATACGGTCGATCCGTTGGGCGGGTCCTATTTTCTGGAAAAACTGACAAATGACATCGAGGAAGAAGTCTACGCCACCTTCCAGCGCATTGTGGACGGAGGCGGCGTGTTGGGCTGCATCGAGAACGGCTTCTTCCAACGCGAGATCGCGGAGTTGGCGCACCGCTTCCAGCAAGAAGTCGAACGGGACGAGCGGCTGATCGTCGGGGTGAATGCGTACGAAAGCGACGAACCGCTGCGCATTCCGATTCTCGAAATGGACCCGCAGGGATACGCGCGGCAGGTGGCGCGTCTGGAAACGCTGCGCGCCACGCGCGATCAGGACGCGTCCCGCCGGGCTTTGGACGCGCTGCGTAGCGCCGCGCGCGGGACGGCCAACCTGATGCCGCCCATCCTCGACGCGGCGCGGGCCTGCGCCACGTTGCAAGAGATCACCGACGTGCTGCGCGACGAGTTCGGCATCTACCGCGAGCAGACGGTGATCTGAGCGCCGCGATCAGGACTCGCTCGCCTCGCCCGCATCCGTGACCTGCTCGTCCAGCCAGTATTCGAGCTGGATGTTATCAGGATCGCGAAAAGCCACGTACCACCAGCGCCCGTGAAACAGCTCGACGCCTTCGGTCGGGACGCCCGCCGCTTTGAGCCGCGCCGCCAGATCGTCGAGGAACGGTTTGTCCGGCGCATTGAACGCGACGTGATCCAGCCCGATGCGGAATTCGTTGAAGCGATCGCCGGGCGGCGTGGAGTCGTGCGAGAGCAGCCACATCGAGCCATTTTCGATCGGGAACCAGGCCATCGCGCCGTATTCGGGTTCGATATCATGCAGCTCGAAACCGAGCACACCCTCATAAAACGCTTTAGAGCGCGCCAAATCAGATACGGTCAAAATCACATGGTTGATGCGGGGCACGGTCATCGCAACACCTCCTCTTGGGGGACAAATGTGGATAAACTATAGAACATAAGTTCTGATTTGTCAATTGAAAACAGGCCACTCCACAGACAAAAAAGGACACGGATCCGCGTGGGTCCGTGTCCCTGATTCTCGCGTCAACAATGGGGATGACGATTAGCGTTCGGAGGGCGTGTCCCCGGCGGAGGTTTCCAGATCTTCACGCAGCCAGGCGATCGCCTCATCCCGGTCGTAGAAGATACGCCGCTCACGATAGTGGTGTTCCTGGCCCTGCACATAGCGTCCGACGCGCTGCGACGTGATGCCGGGCTGCATCACATAACCGATGCGGCCTTTCAGATCCGGGAAGGCATTAGTCACCGTGTTGCCACGTGCGCGCGAATAGGCCGTCTGGACGACGCCGGGCCGCGCGAGATCCTGGAGAACGCGCAGCGGCTGCCCTTCGTCACGACAGCGCTCCATCAGTTCCAGGCAAGCCTCCACCCACACATCGACCGTTTCATCCGCCAGATCGATCAGGGTAAACACGACGATACCGCCGTCATCCAACACTTCGCGCATTACACCGCGCGCGAGATGCTCCGGCTGAGTATGATCACCGGTCGGCTCAACCGGTCCGGTGCTGTCAGTCATGGAAAGTTCCTTTCCCCTTGATCCGTATGGTCTGACTCTATTATCACTCCGAAAAGCACATTCTCACAAGAACCGGATTGGCGCGGCCAGAATCATCCAAAAGGGGGTTGAGCGCTGTCACCTGTTCGCGTGTCGCGATTCGCTCCGTCCACAGTCACAAAAAAATTGTAAATTCCCGCGTTTCTATGTTTTTTCCTGCGGTTTGTTAATGGATTTCTATTACTCGTCCGTTACACTACAGTGGCTTAAAGATGCGCGCTATAAGGCGTGACTGCGTGTTGGGAGGAAAGTGCGAGTGACTGCTAAGAAAATTCACCCAAAGGACGCCGGCGTACAGCCCGAAGCTGAGGCGCCGGAAACCCCCGTCGCGGCAGAAGCTGAAGCTGATGCCCCGCTTGAGGCGGAAGCGTCCTCTGGAGAGAGTCTGTCTGCGGGGGCTGCCGCCGAGCTGAACAGCCGGATCGAACAGGCCGAAGCCCGTGCCGCCGAATACCTGGACAGCTTGCAGCGCGAGCGCGCTACCTTTCAGAACTACAAGAAACGGGTCGAGCGCGAACGCGCCGAACAATCCCAGGCAGCCGCGGGCGCGGTCCTGCTCAAGCTGCTGCCGACTCTGGACGATTTCTACCGCGCTTTGGACGCGGTACCCGCCGACCAGCGCGACCAGTGGTTCGAAGGCATCGCGCTGATCCTGCGCAAATTCGAGCGCTTCCTCAAGGATGAGGGCGTTTTCGAAATTGAGGCCCAGGGCCAGCCCTTCGACCCGGCACTGCACGAAGCCATTGGCGTAGACGCCAGCGCGGAAGCTGAAAGCGGGACGATCACGCTGGTGTTGCAGCGCGGCTACAAGTACGGCGAGCGCGTGCTGCGCCCGGCGATGGTGCGCGTTGCGGAGTAATGAAATCATTGCGGTCTGGATAGGGACCGCCGACATCATCTACAAGAATCTGATCTCAACAAACGAGGTGAACACACATGGGTAAGATCATTGGAATTGACCTGGGAACCACAAACTCGGTGGTCGCCGTCATGGAAGGCGGCGAGCCAACCGTGATTGCATCGGCGGAAGGCGGACGTCTGATCCCGTCGGTCGTGGCAGTCAACAAGCAGGGCGAGCGGTTGGTCGGCCAGTTGGCACGCCGTCAGGCCGTGATGAACCCAGAAAACACGATATTCTCGGTCAAGCGCTTTATGGGCCGTAAATTCGAAGACGCCGAAGTCCAGAAGGCGCTCAAGCTGGTGCCCTACAAGGTCAGCGCCGCGCCCAACGGCGACGCGCGCGTCCACATGAGCGGCAAGGCCTACAGCCCGCCCGAAATCTCGGCCATGATCCTGCAAAAGATCAAAGCCGACGCCGAGGCGTACCTGGGCGATGAAGTCACGCAGGCCGTGATCACCGTGCCCGCCTATTTCAACGACAGCCAGCGTCAGGCCACCAAAGACGCCGGCCGTATCGCCGGGCTGGAAGTGATGCGTATCATCAACGAGCCGACGGCGTCCTCGCTGGCCTATGGCATGGATAAGAAGAACGACGAAACGCTGGCCGTGTACGACCTGGGCGGCGGTACGTTCGATATCTCCATCCTGGACGTGTCCGAAGGGCTGATCGAAGTGCGCTCCACCAACGGCGACACCTTCCTGGGTGGCGACGACTTCGACGAGCGCATCATCGACTGGATGGTCGGCGAATTCAAGAAGGAACAGGGCATCGACCTGCGGCAGGATCGTCAGGCGCTCCAGCGTTTGAAAGAAGCCGCCGAGAATGCCAAGAAGGAACTGTCGACCACCATGCAGGCCGAGCTGAATCTGCCGTTCATCACGGCGGACGCCAGCGGCCCCAAGCACCTGAATATGACTCTGTCGCGCGCCAAGCTCGACAGCCTGGTCGCCGATCTGGTCGACCATACCATCCAGCCGTGCAAGCGCGCCTTGCAGGATGCCAATCTCAAAGCGGATGGCGTCGACGAGGTGTTGCTGGTAGGTGGTATGACGCGTATGCCAGCCATTCAGGAAGCCGTGCGCAAGTTCTTCGGCAAAGAACCAAACAAGAGCGTCAATCCTGACGAAGTCGTCGCCATCGGCGCGGCTATTCAGGCAGGCGTGTTGGGCGGTGAGGTCAAGGAAGTGCTGCTGCTGGATGTGACCCCGCTCACCCTGTCAATTGAAACGCTGGGCGGTGTCTCGACCGGCATCATCGAGCGCAACACGACCATCCCGACCAAGAAGAGTCAGGTCTTCAGCACGGCGTCCGACAACCAGACCCAGGTCGAGATTCATGTCCTGCAAGGTGAACGCCCGATGGCCACCGATAACAAGACGCTCGGCAAATTCATTCTGGACGGCATCCCGCCCGCGCCGCGCGGCATCCCGCAGATCGAAGTGACGTTCGACATCGACGCTAACGGTATTCTCAACGTCAGCGCGAAGGACAAGGCGACGGGTCGCGAGCAGAAGATCACGATCACGGCCAGCAGTGGCCTGAACGACAACGAGATCGATCGCATGGTCAAGGAAGCCGAAAAGCACGCGACCGAAGACTCCAAGCGCCGCGAGCAGGTCGAAATCCGCAATCGCGCCGACGCGACGATCTTCGCCGCCGAAAAAGCGCTGCGTGACTATAAGGAACAGATTCCCGAAGCAACGCGCCAGACGGTCGAGAGCGGCGTCGAGGACGTGCGCAAAGCACTCGAAGGCACCGATTCGGATCGCATCAAGAAGGCGACGGAAGACCTGGGTGTCGCCATCCAGCAGATCGGCGCGAGCATGTACGGCCAACCCGGCGCGGATGGCCAGCCCGGCCAGCCCTGGTCCGGACGGCAGCAGCGGCGGCGACGGCGGCAGCGGCTACGGCGAACCGACCGACGAAGATGTGATCGAAGGCGATTTCACCGAGTCGTAACAGCGGTGGGTTCACTCAGCAGCGTACAGGGGCAACCCTTGTACGCTGCTTTTGTGTCTGTGCGGCGGACGCGGTTAGTGGACCGCCGACAGCAACCAGTAAACGCGGGCTCCACCCCCCGGCACCAGCTCGCTTTGGAACTCGCACCGCACTACGGTAGAATCTGCACGTGAGGACTGCACACGATGGACACCACCATGCCACGCGATTACTATGAAATATTGGGCGTGCCTCGCAGCGCGTCAAAAGACGAACTCAAGCGGGCGTTCCGCCAACTGGCGCGCCAGCATCACCCCGACGTGAACAGCGCGCCGGACGCCGAAGAGCGCTTCAAGGAAATCAACGAAGCCTACCAGATTCTATCCGATGACCAGAAGCGCGCGGCCTATGATCGCTATGGGCATGCGGGAGTCAATAATGGTGGGATGCCGGGCGGCGGTTTCAGCGGCGGATTCCCCGGTTTCGAAGACATCTTCGAGGAGATTTTCGGCGGGTTTGGCTTCGGCGGCGGGCGGCGACGGCGCGGCCCGATAGCCGGACGCGATCTGCGCGCCGACCTGCAAATTGATTTCCAGCAGGCCGTCTTTGGCGCGGAAGTGCCCATCGATGTGAACCGGCGCGAAGCCTGCCCCGTCTGCAACGGCACCGGCGCGGAACCCGGCACCTCTCCGCACACCTGCCCCGACTGCAACGGCACCGGGCAGGTCCGGCGCGTGCAACAAACGCTGGGCTTCAATATGGTGAACGTGATCGACTGCCCGCGCTGCAGCGGGCGCGGCCAGATCGTCGATCATCCTTGCCACGAATGCCGCGGCCAGGGCATCATCTCGGCCACGCGCAAGCTGAACGTCAAGATTCCGCCCGGCGTGGATGACAGCATGCAGATTCGGCTGAGCGGTGAAGGTGAGCCCAGTCCCAACGGAGGCCCGACCGGCGATCTATACGTCGTGCTGCATGTCACGCCCCACGAATTCTTCAAGCGGCGCGAGCATGACGTGATCCTCGAAGTGGGCATCAACCTCGCCCAGGCAGCGTTGGGGGACGTGATCAGCGTGCCCACGCTGGAAGGCGACGCCGAGATCACCGTCCCGGCGGGGACGCAGTTTGGCAAGGTGATCCGCATGCGCGACAAAGGCGTGCCCAAGCTGCGGCGCGACGGCACGACGTCCGGGCGCGGCGATCAGCTCGTGGTACTGACCATCGAGATTCCCACCAAGCTGACCAAAGAGCAGCGCGAGTTGTTCGAGCAGTTGAGTCTGACGATGGGGAGCGAAGTTACGCCGCAAAAATCGTCACGCACGTTTCGCGACCGGCTGAATGAGTTCTTAGGTGGGACGTAAGTGAGGCTGAAGAAAATCAACAGGGGCGGTTATCGCGCGCCCCTGCTCCAAGAGAAGCGGGCAACCCATCGAGCTGCCCGTTTCTCTTGCGCGTATCACTTTGAGGAGGAGGACGGGGCCTGCTGGTCACGATGGGGCGACAATGTTGGTTCAGCACGCGTCAATGGAAGACCCCGTCAATCAAGATAATAACACAATTTAAAAGACTTGCAATATTAGATTCATCAAAATAGCAAAATCTTTATCATTTTTTACGATTGTCCCGCTCGTGGGCAGCCTTCCTCCCGAAAAATCAACGCAATTCTTAAGGAATGTGATCATGGACTGGATCGAAGTCTCCCTTGATGTGGACGGTGAAGCGGCAGAAGCCGTCGCCGATATTTTGCAGCGCTACGGCCATCAGGGCGTAGTGATCGAACAGGCCGGGTTTCCGACCGAAGTCTGGCCAGACGAGATTCCTCCCGCCGACCGCCTGATCGTACGCGCCTACTTCCCCGCTGACGCGCGCGCCGAAACAGCCAAGCAGCAGCTCCGCGAGGCGCTGTGGCACATGGGCCAGCTCTACCCGATGCCGGAGCCTGTCTTCAATATCGTGCACGAAGAAGACTGGGCCGAAGCCTGGAAAAAACACTTTCATCCGCTGCGCCTGGGCCGCCGCCTGTATATCCGCCCGGAATGGACCACCATCCCCGATCCGCGCCCGGATGATGTCGTGCTGGTGATGGATCCCGGCATGGCCTTCGGCACCGGTACGCATCCCACGACGCAACTGTGCCTGATCGGGATCGAGGATCTGCTAGCGGATTGGACCGCCGTCGACGTGCTCGACCTGGGCTGCGGGTCGGGGATTCTTTCGATCGCGGCGCTGCGCCTGGGGGCGCGGCACGCGCTGGCGCTGGACATCGACGAGCTGGCGGTCAAGTCCACGCTCGAAAATGCCGCGTTCAACGCCGTGACGGATCGCATCACCGCCCAACAGGGCAGCCTCGACACGCTGCGCGGCTCGGCGCACCATTTCGACCTGCTGCTGGTTAACATCCTGGCGAAAGTCATCATCGGTATGTGCGATGAAGGACTGGGCGATGTCGTGCGGGCGGGCGGCAAAGCGCTGTTCAGCGGCATCATCCAGGATCAGGCGGACGAGGTCGAAGCCGCGCTGCGCCGCACGGGTCTTGAGCCGGTCCGCCGCCAGACCAGCGGCGACTGGGTGCTGATCGAAGCGCGCAAAGCGATCAGCGAATAGTAAAAGCAAATCGCGCGGAACATGCGGCCGGGCCCAAGTTTCGTTTTGCGCGCAGATGATTACAATCAAGATCGTGAGGTCACCACGCAGCAGGCCGCCGCAGGGTCGGGCGGTACACGGATGGGAGGGTGCCAGACGATGGATCGCGCCGAAGTGAACGCCAGGTTAAAAGAAGCGATAGCGCTCGCCCAGGCCGGGCAGCGCATCGAAGCGCGCCGCCTGTTCTCGGAGGTCGTAAACGCCGATCCGCGCCAGGAACTCGCCTGGATGTGGCTGGCGACCGTGTCCACCAACCGGGACGAGCGGATCGACTACCTGGAACACGCGCTGGCGCTCAACCCACAGAATCCGACGACCCGCCGCGCCTACGAGCAGCTCACCGGTACGCCCTACGCGTCGCCGGAGTCTCCGCGCGCCCGTCCGCAGTGGAGCGCCCGCACCGGGGAGCACACCGCCGCCGCCGGTACCGCGTTGGTTGCGGGCCCTGGGCCAGGACGCGCCCATTTCCATGACGAACTTTTTCATCCTGATGGTGTTGGCCGCTGCCGCCGTGATCGTGATCATGGTCGTCAACGACGCGCGCGGCTCATCCAACAAAACGACCCCGCGCCTCGTCCCGCCGACCGTGCAAGCGAGCGCGGTACCGCTGCTGTCCCCAACGCCCAGCAATACCCCCTTCCCGACCAACACGCCCGGCCCCTCACCGACGTCGGTGTGGAACGCGCCACCTGCGACCTGGACGGACGTCCCGACTGAGACGGAAGTACCCACCCTAGCGCCTACTGCGACGGCCACCGCAGACGCGGACGCCGACGCCTTCCGTCACGCTGGCGCCGCCCACCGCCACATTCACCGCGCTCCCAGCGACGGCCACACGGCGACCCACTTTCCCGCCGCCGCGCACCCTGCCGCCCACCAACACGCCGACGCCGACCGGCTCACCGGAGACGCCTGCTGCGCAATAAGCCGTCGGACTTAACGGCGGAACCAGTTGCGATCGACCCCGGTCAGATCGTCGAGGCGCTGCATCTCGTCCTCGTTCAGACGCTGCCCCGCCGCGCCTAACAGCTCGTCCAGTTGTTCGACCGTATTGGCTCCGATGATCGGCGCGGTGATAAACGGCTGGCTCAGCAGCCAGGCTAGCGCCATCTGCGCGACCGTGCAACCACGCTTTTCGCCCATCGCGCGCAGCGTGTCGATGATCGTGTAATTCTGCTCCGTGGCAAAGCGCGCCAGCCGCTCGCTGTCGGCCAGACGCGCCTGAGCCGGGGTGAAGTCGCGCGTGTATTTGCCGGTCAGGAAGCCCGCCGCCAGCGGGCTGTAGGGGATCACGCCCAGACCCTGGTCGAGGCACAGCGCGGCGAGGTCCGGCTCAACTTCCTTCCGGTGGAGCAAGTTGTAATGCGGTTGGATCGACTCGTAACGGGCGTAGCCGTGTGTGTCGCTGGCCCACAGCGTTTTAGTCAACAGCCACGCAGCGTGATTACTCGCGCCGATATAGCGCACTTTGCCCGCCGTGATGAGATCGTCCATGGCGCGCAGCGTTTCTTCGATGGGCGTATCCCAGTCGGGCGAATGCGCCTGGTAGAGATCGATATAGTCCGTATCCAGGCGGCGCAGGCTGTCTTCTACAGCGGTCATGATATGCTGGCGGCTCAGACCGACGCCGTTCGGCCCACGACCGACCTGCGCACGGACTTTCGTCGCCACGACGACACGATCGCGCGGTTTGTTGCGCAGCCAGCGCCCGATGATCCGTTCCGACACGCCGGGCGAATTGCCGGGTGCCCAGGCGCTGTAAACGTCTGCCGTGTCAATGAACGTGATGCCGGCGTCCCAGGCGCGGTCGAGCACCTGAAACGACTGTTTTTCGGTGCTGGTCCAGCGAAAGGTCATCGTCCCCAGGCACAATTCGCTGACCTTCAGCCCGGTACGTCCCAGTTTGCGGTACTCCATGCGATCTGACTCCTTCAATCGGTGTAACCGTACTTTATCGACGGTACACCCTCGATTGTCCGGCAAGAGCGGGCCAAAAGTCAAACGCGCCCGGCGGCGGCGGTTGTGTGTAAAATCTGTCAATGCGTTTTGAAAACCAGCCCTTATGCTCCCATAGGAAAGACAAGGGGTGATCGCATAGCGCACGTTTTTTTCAAGTTTTTTACAGCTCGCAGCCAATGTGGTCACGCCGCAGTCACGCCCGGGCCGCATACTGGCATTATTCACATAAACAACAGCCGATCACTCGGCTCAACTTCGTCAGAGTGACATGGTGTGGAGGTACGACAGCATGATTTCCAAGAATGGTTCCCGCGCAATCGTTATGCTCGTGCTGGTGGCAATGGTAGCCGCGCTGGTGCCGGTCTTCAACCGGGCCGAAGCCGCTGGTGGCACGCTGAAGTATGGCGACGTGGTCACCGGTCAGATCACCAATGCGTCCTACTACGAATTGTGGCAGTTCAATGGGCAGAAGGGCGACCGCGTCCAGATCTTGATGCAAGGCGATGGCCAACTCGACCCCTACCTGGGCCTGATGGATGGCGAAAGCCAGAATGTGCTGGCCGAAGATGACGACAGCGGCGGCAACAGCGACGCCTACATCGAATTCACGCTGCCCGCGGCAGGCACTTATATCATCGTCGCCACGCGCTACGATCTCGACACCGGCACCTCGCAGGGCCAGTATCGTCTGTCCTTGAGCGGCGGCACCGGACCTCAGAACGTGTCGAGCACGACCACGACGACCTCTGGTCCGCAGGAAGTCAGCCCGGGCGTGTTTTTCATGGGCGATCTCCCGCTGGCGGAAGCCGTTTCCGGCCAGATTACGAATGACTCCTACGCGCAGATTTACCAGGTCCAGCTTGACGCGGGCACCGACTTCATGGTCGCCATGTTCGCCGACGGCAGCACGCTGGACTCGTACGTCATGTTCGCCGACCAGGACGGCAACGTCCTGGCGGAAGATAACGACAGCGGCAGCCAGGTCGGCGGCGGCGCGAAAGACGCGTTCGTGCGCCTGACCATCCCCACCACCGGGACGTACCTGGTCGCGGCGACGCGTGCCGGGATGGACACGGGCTTTTCGACCGGGGCCTACGCGCTGGTGGCAGGTGTGCCAGACAGCAGCAGCAGCACCGCGACAGAGCAAAGCTCATTACCGGACGGCGTGGCAGCGATGGGCGCGATCACCGTTGACGGCGGTGCACTGAGCGGCAAGATCGACAACACGACGTTTGCCAATCTGTACGTGCTGGATGCCAACGCGGGCGAACAGGTGACTATCACCATGACCGGCGCGGGCGGGCTGGACTCGTACCTGGGGCTGCTCAACCCGGCGGGCGATGTGATCGCCGAAGATGACGACAGTGCCGGTGGTACCAACGCGCAGATTTCCATCCAGTTGCCAGAAGCGGGCCGCTACACCATCGTCGCGACGCGTAATGGCATCGACCAGGGTTCGACGGTCGGCAGCTACAGCCTGGTCGTCACCTCCGGGACTCCGGCGGTCCCCGCCCAGCAATCGGGCCTCGGTGGGTTCGGCGGACTGCCCGGCCGCGCGCTGGAAACCGGTGAGAGCACGTTTTATCTGCGCGGCTTTGGGCGCAGTGATAACCCGGCCAAGAACACGCCGATCGAAAACTTCTTCATGAGCGCACAGGAAAGCACGCTGCCGGGTCGCTCCATGCAGCAAGGCGCGGACAGCTTCAGCCTGAGCGGTTTCGGGCGCAGTGATAACCCGGCCAAGAACACGCCGATAGAGGCCTATTTGCAGTCGCACGGCATCGTCTCGCCCAGGGACGCGGCTTCGGGAATGGCGACCGGTAAGTAACCACCACTGACCGCTTCGGAGGATGTTTCCGCCTCCCATGTAAATCCCCCCTCGGGCTTGGCTCGAGGGGGGATTTCTTGGTGACGAAATGCCCATTCCTGCTGGAACTACCCGATCACCAACCGAAATGCTGCTTGAGGCGGGCAATCACATGAAAGATAATCGGGCAGGATCCCGCACCGTTGACGATCGGCTCGTATAGCCAGCGGAAATCGGGCGTAAACATGGGGTACACACGGCAGGCATCAGGGCGGTGCGCGTAGACCGAGCACAACCGGCCTGCCAACAGTGGGCACGGCGTCCCGCGCATGACGCCCCATTCCTGAGCACGCGCCGCCCGCGTTCCGCAGTCCACCCACTGCGCGATCACGTCCCCGGTCGAGGTCTGCATACCCTGAGCCAGACGCCGGGTATCGGCGGGTGTCAGACCCACCGTCAGCGAGCGACAGCAATTCGCGCACGCGGTACAGTCCACCTGTGCGCTTACATCAGCAGCGATCACCTCAACCAGCGCGTCAAGTTCTGCGTCGGGCCGGTTTTCGCGCTCCCACATCGTATCCAGATAGTAGCCAAAGGCCAGATCATCATCGCGCCGCTGACGGGCCTGCGCGGCGATGGTGGCCAGATCAATTTCCAACGAATCCATAAGGTCTTATTGGTCTGGGTCTTCTTGCTGTTTCACCCGGTCGGCGCGGGTTTGAAGCTGTTCCATGATTTCGGTGTAAGTCTCGCTCAAGAAATTAGAAAGCTCGTCAGATTCTTCCATCTCTTCGCGCGCAACTTCACGCATGGTGGCGATGAACGTCTCTTTTTGGATGAGACCCTGTTGGATCAAGAGCCGGGCCAAGGCTTTGGCGATTACAAATCCGTCTACTCCGCGTGCGCCCAGGCTGGCCAGCCCACCGAACAAATCCCCGAAAATTTCTTGTGTCGTGCGAATGTCGTCTTGCACGCCCGTCCCTCCCGTCGTTGGATCACCGTTGGCGTGCGGCCCATTGTAACGCGAAGGAATTGACTTTGCTGCTTTTGGCCGACGTGCAACCACGGCAAACTGTACAGAATATGTCAAAAAGCATATTCAAGAGACGACATATGATCCCTCGTTGCAATTCTATTTTCATGGTATATTAACTTTAAGACGATATTTCGTCGACGATAATTCTACCCTGGGCTGGCAATGGTTTGGCGGGAAATCGTTGCCGCATGACGCCCAAGTCGATCGTCGCGTGCAAAATCAACACGACTCTCCTGCTCTGCCCCGCGCGGATCATTCCTTCTATGCTCGACGAACGCTAACATTGTGGAGCCTTAGTGTGTTTGTTCAGGCGATCTTGCTGGTGTCGATCCTCATCCAGGCGGTTATGGCAGGCACGATTGTTCGCGCGTGGCGATCCGCGCGCCCGTCTGCCCGGCGCGATCTGACCCTGGTCTGGCTGTGCATCCCGGCTTTGTTCGGCGCGCGGCAGATCGTCGTGTTGGGCCAACTGCGCGCCAACGTGCTGGACGCCCCACCACTGGCAGTCACGGAACTGGCGATCCTGGGCGTGTCGTTGGGGCTGTGGTTCATTGTGCGGCACACCCACCTCACCGTGACGACAGCGCCCGCCACCAACGGCGACGACGAGCTGCTCAACCTGGAACGTATGCGCCTGACCATCGAACACATGCCGGTAATGTTTGCCGCCGTGCGCGAGGATTTCACGGCTGCCCTGTGGAACAAGGAATGCGAGCGCGTCCTGGGATACACTGCCCCCGAAATCCTGGGGCAGGCGCAGGCGTGGCAGAAGGTCGTGCCCGATCGGGCTACCCGGCACGCGCTGCGCGCGCAGTACGCGGGCAGTGGCGGCGATATCACCGCGCTTGAAATCGAGATGCGCGCCAAAGATGGTGTCATGCATACCATCCTGTGGTCGGGCGTCGCCAGCATGTACCCGGTGCCGGGCTGGCGCGGGTGGGCGATCGGGATCGACATTACCGAACGCAAACGGGCTGAAACTGCGCTGCGCGACATGTACGCCACGCTCGAACTGCGCGTCACCGAACGCACGGCTGAACTGCAAGCCTCTAACCGGCGGCTGCAAGAGCAGATTCGCGAGCGAGAACTCGCCGAGCAGTCCGAACGCGGGCAGCGCGTGTTGTCCGAAGCGCTGCGCGACATCACCGCCGCGCTCAACAGCACGCTGGATCTGGACGAAGTCTTCGAGCGTCTGCTCGATACCGTTGGGCGCGTCGTCCCCAACGACGCCGCCGACATCATGCTCATCGAAGAGGAGCGGGCGCGCATTGTTCGCAGTCGCGGCTACACCGACCGAGGCCAATCGGTCGATGGGATCGAATTCGACATCGCGGAGACGCCTAACCTTGCCCAGGCGTTCGAAACCGGGCGCGCGGTTGTGATTCCGGACATCCGCGACCAGCCCAAATGGCGGCGTCTGTCGCAGTCAAACTGGATTCGCTCGCATATCAACACACCGATCAAGTTGGACGACCACGTGATCGGTTTCTTGAAAGTAAACAGCGCCCAACCCGGCTTTTTTAGCGCGGAGGATGGGGATCGGCTGTTGGCGTTTGCCGACCAGACTGCCATCGCGGTGCGCAACGCGCGATTATTCGCCCAGGCGCAGGACGAGATCACACAGCGCCGCCGCGCCGAGCTTGCGCTGCGCCGGTCGGAGGAACAACTGCGCGCCACCTTCGACGCGCTGGCGGACGGTGTGAATGTGGTCGACCAGGATCTGCGCATCACGCTGGTCAACCGGGCCTACCGGGCCATCGCACAGGAATCCGGCGTAATCTCCCAGCCGATCGGGCGTACGCCCTTCGAAGTGTTTCCCTTCCTGCCCCCCACCGTGCGCGATGAATATCTGAAGGTATTCGAGACGGGCGAAGTGCTCGTCACCGACGAGCAAGTCACCCTGGGCCAAACAACATTGTTCACCGAAACCCGCAAAATCCCCATCATCGGACCCAACGGAATCACGAACGTAGTTACGGTCGTGCGCGATGTCAACGATCGGGCGCGCGCCGCCGAGGCACTCCACCGCCGAGACGCCATTCTCGAAGGCGTCGCCTTCGCCGCCAAACATTTTCTGCACCCTGGCTCGTGGACGCAGCATATCGATGCCGTCCTGGCAGAACTGGGCCGGTCCGTTGGCGCGGATCGCGCTTACCTGTTCGCCAACCACACCACGCAGGACGGCACGCTGGCGATGAGTCTGCTTAACGAATGGTCCGGGCCGGACGCTCCGCCCCACTGCATGGACCAGGACCTGCACGAATTGCCCTGGCAGGCCAGCGGCCTGGGGCGCTGGGCGGCGGCGCTGTGCGTGGGCGACCCGGTCTACGGCAACGTGCGCCTGCTGCCGGAAAACGAACGTGCGCTGCTGGTTCGGCAAAACGTCCAATCGATCCTGATCATGCCGGTCTTCACGGGGATGCAGTGGTGGGGTTTTGTGGGATTCGACTCCTGCACCGCCGAACACCGCTGGGACACCACAGAAATCGAGACGCTCCAGGTCGCCGCCAACATGATCGGCGCGGCGATTGAACGCGAGATGTCCGAAAGCCTGATGCTCAAGCTCCAACTGGATCGCGAGCGGAAATCCATTCTGGCGAGCTTCATCCGCGACACGTCGCACGAGTTCGCCAACCCGCTGTCCGTCATCAAAAACGACCTTTACCTGGCGCGGCACACGTCCGACCGCGACCGGCAAAACGAATTCCTGGCGCACATCGGCAGCCAGACCTATCACATCGAAAAACTGGTCAAGGGCCTGCTCACCATGTCCGCGCTGGACAGCGGCGTCGATCTGGAATGTGAGGACATGAATCTCAATGATGTGCTCGGCAGAGTGATCAGCACCTTCGCGGGCGTGGCGGCGGCCAAAACACAGACGCTCAGCTTCGCCCTGGACGCGGAACTGCCACTCGTGTGCGCCGACGAGCATTATCTCCACCAGGCGCTGCACTGCCTGGTCGAAAATGCGATCATCTACACGCCAGCCGGGGGCACGATTACCCTACGCACAACCACCGCTCACGACTCCGCGATCGTCGAAGTGGCAGACACCGGGTTTGGCATCGCCCCGGAGCACCTGCCCCACCTGTTCGAGCGATTTTTCCGCGTGGACCAGGCGCGGGCTGAGCGCGGCGCGGGTCTGGGGCTGGCGATCGCGCAGGCGATCGTGACGCTGCACGGCGGCAGTATCGAGGTCGAAAGCACTCCGAATGCCGGTTCCACGTTCCGCATCCGCTTGCCGATCGTCCCTGGTTAAACTATATTCTGTTGTTGAAGTTTGCCGGCGTGACGCGTTGATCGCGCATGTTGATCCGCCGGCGGGTGGGGGCTGGTCATCCGGTGCGAAATTGCTCGCGCAGGCCGTGTCATGGCCTGTCCCGCCCTGGCATTGGCCCGTCCGTTCCCCGCTGGTGTCTTGCGTCAAGCCACACTTCATAGCGTGTACTCACACAGAAGGAAAGCATTTATGGCTCCAATGAGACGCATTCTGGCGGTGGGATCGGTCATTCTGGCTGCATTCAGCCTGCTGCTGGTAACCCAGGTTTTGGCCGGGCCGAACCCGCAGTCTGACGCCACGCCGACACCGGGCTTTGGCCCGATCATCACGGCCCTGCCCCCGGCTACCCCGGTCCCGGCTAGCCCGCCGACCGCGCTGCCTACGGCGACGCCAGTGTTGGCCGCGCCGACCGTCACACCGCTGCCGACCGCTGGCCCGTCACCCACGGCCCTGCCCACGCTGCGCACCAGCCTGATGGGGATTCAGATTGACCCGAGCACGCCGTCTGACGCGTATGATACGGCCCTGTGGCTGGCGAAACGCATGGGCGTGCAGTGGATCAAGTTCCAGTTCGCATGGAAGCTGCTAGAGCCGCAGCCGGGCCAGTTCAGTGAGACTTTTTACGCCTACCGTATCATGGTGCAGAAGGCCAACGAGCAGGGCTTCAAAGTGATGATCAGCATCGCCAAGGCACCCGCCTGGGCGCGCGCCACCACAGACGAAGACGGCCCGCCCACCAATCCGGAAGACCTGGCGAGCTTCATCACGCGCATGATGTCCGAAGTGCGCGTGGATTTCCTGGGCAATTCCTATTTCAACGCGATCGAAGTCTGGAACGAGCCGAATCTGCGCCGCGAGTGGAACGGCGGCACGATCAACGGCGCGGAGTATATGCGCCTGTTCGACGCCGCCTACAACGGCATCCGCGCGGGCGAAGGCGGCTCGACCGTGGTGGTTGTGACAGCCGGGCTGGCTCCGACCGGCATCGATGACGGCGTGTCCGCCGTGGACGACCGGCAGTATCTGAGCCAGATGTACGCGGCAGGGCTGGACAACCCGGCCTATCAGAACATCGCGATTGGCGTGCATCCCTACGGTGCCGCCAACCCACCCGATGCGCGCTGCTGCGCCAACCCGTCGCAGGGTTACGACAACGATCCGACGTGGTTTTTCCTGGATACGCTCAACGATTACCACGACATCATGGTCCAGAACGATGACACGGGCCGCCTGCTGTGGGCGACCGAATTCGGATGGGGCACTTATGAGGGCTTCGTCGCCAGCGATGGCAGCCCGGCTATCCCGCCCGCCGATCCACCTTACCTGTCGTGGCTCACGCAGAACCAGCAGGCCAATTACATCATCGGCGCATTCCAGATCGCGCAGAGTTTGCCCTGGATGGGGCCGATGATGTTGTGGAATCTGAACTACGGCAATCAGAGCGCGATCGATCAGAGCGATCCGCAAGCGGCGTACGCGCTGCTGCGCGGCGGCGTAGATCCGCTGCGCCCGGCCTTCAATTTGATCGAAGCCGCGCCGAAACAGTAAGCCGGAGCATCGCCCCGGCCCGCTGCCAAACTGCCAAACCTGAATAACCGGGGCACATCACGCCCTGGTTATTCAGTGCGTCCCGGTTCAGCAATGTATACAAAATGTGCAACAATTAGGACTTCTGTCCATAGCGGCGACGCCTGGTCCGGTATATTCTTACGATAAGGAGCAATCTGGCGCCCCCGCCAAAGCGGCGTCATAGCCTGGAGGGGAAACGATGGCTACAGAATTTACCGTCCTGCTGCCCGATATACCCGGGTCCCTGGCTGATCTTACGGAAGCACTTGCGAAATACGCGGTTAGTATCGTCGCCATCCACACTACGCCCTGTCCCGAATACGGAATTACCCAGTTCGTCACCGACAACACCGACGCGACCGTTTTGGCGCTCAAAGAAGCCAGCATGGACTACACCGCCCAGGAGGTCCTGCTGATCGCGCTGCCCCACGAACCGGGCGCGCTGGCGCGTCTGGCGCGTGGCATGGGCAAAGCGGGCATCAATATCAACGCGCTGTATCTGGCGATGAATGGGCAGGTAGTCATCGACGTCACCGATCTGCGTAAGGCGCAGGAAGTCGCGTTTGCCTTTCGTGGAAATTGACGCCCGGCGCTGCTATACGCACACCGGCCCGCATGCATCCCAGCACTAACTCGACCTGTTGGCGACACAACACAGGGCTAACACCCGATCCTCCCCACTGAATCCCCTTTCCAGCCGAATCCGGAAAGGGGATGTGCTGCGCGTGCTCCCATAGCGATTTCTAAAACACACTGACAGGGTATGCCCACGCCAATCGGCATTCTGGCGCTTGACGCCGGGTGTGAATACGTGTATTCTATGAAAATGAACGAACGTTCATTCGTTTATGATAAGAAGCATGCAGGAGGAGCCGTGAGCGACGCATCTTCGAAAGGCGATCAGACCCGCGCCGCCATTCTGGAGGCCGCGCAGACGCTGTTCCTCAGCACCGGCTATCACGGCACCAGCATGCGCGCCATCGCCCAGGCAGCCGGAAATCGCGCGGTCGGCGGGCTATACAATCATTTCCCGACCAAGGAGGCGATCTTCCAGGCGATCCTCGAAGAGCGCAACCCGTACGACGATCTGTTTTCCGCGTTGGAACCGGCGCTGGATGCCGCCGACACTGCGTCAGACTTCGTGCGGGCAGCGCTGCAGGTCGTGTTCGAGGTCATGCCGCAGCACTACGACTTCATCCAGCTCACGCAGATCGATCTGCGCGAGTTCGGCGGCGCTAACCTATCCAACGTCCTGGGTGGACACGTCTTCCCCCGGCTGCTGACGGTCATCGCCCGGTTGGAGAGTCTGCCGGGCTTCAAGCCCGTTGACGGCGCAGTCGTGCTGCGCCTGATGGCCAGCCTGGTGATCGGCTTTATCCTCACCGAGCGGATCGCGCCCCGCCAGATTTTTGGGCAGCACAGCCCGGCGGAATGGGCGGATCAGTTCGCGGACTTGCTGCTGTACGGCTTTCTCGACGACGCGGCGCGCTCGACATGAAGACCGGCCCGCGTCTTGACTGTTGACTGATAACTGTTCGCTGTTCGCACCATCGAAGGAGACCCACACCATGACATCCCCGGCTGAACTCGGTCAGCGTGCAAGACAGCGGCGGCGCGCAGGCCGCCATCGACGTACAGAACGTGCGCAAACGCTTCCCGGGCGGCGTAGTGGCGCTCGACGGCCTGACGCTGCGCACGCGCCCTGGCGAAATTTACGGCTTGCTCGGCCCTAACGGCGCGGGCAAAAGCACCTTAATCCGCACCATCGCCGGACTGATCACGCCGGAATCCGGCAGCGTGACGGTCTTGGGCCGCGCCATGCCCGATAAAAACATCCTGGCCCGGCTCGGCTACATGACGCAGGCGTCCGCGCTCTACAACGATCTGACCGTCTGGCAAAATGTGGCCTTCTTCGCCGGGCTGATGGGCTGCCGCGACCACGACGCCATCGCCGCAGCAATCGCATTCGTGGACCTCAGCGGGCGCGCTCACAGCCGCGTGGGGACGCTCTCCGGCGGAATGCGCCAGCGCGTCTCGCTGGCGTCGGTGCTGCCCCACCACCCCGATCTGATTCTGCTGGACGAGCCGACGGTCGGCGTCGATCCGCAGCTGCGCTTCCAATTTTGGGATCACTTCCGCGAGATGGCGGCACGCGGCGTGACGCTGCTCGTGTCGAGTTACGTCATGGACGAGGCCGAACGCTGTGACCGGCTGGGCTTTGTGCGCAGCGGCCAGATCATCGCCGAAGGTACGGCGGACGCCCTGCGCGCGCAGGCGGGCACCGACGATCTCGAAGCCGCGTTCCTGTGGTTTGCCGAACAGAAGGGAGTCAGCAACCATGACCAATAGCGCGCTCCGCACCCGGATTCTGGCCCTGCGCGTCATCCAGCAAATGCTGGGCGACCGGCGCACGCTGGCTCTGATCGTGGTCGTGCCGGTGATCCTGTTGTCGTTCATGGGCATCCTGATTCGGCATGATCCCGGCAAGCTCGAAATCGGCGTGGTCAACGAGTCGACGCAGGTGGAACTGGCCGGTAAGCCGCGCGACCTGGGCGGGCAGATCGCCGCCGAGATCGCGTCGCTAGGGGATTTCAAAGTCTCCGAGCTAACGGCGGAACAGGCGAAGTCGCGTTTGGACGCGGGTACGCTGGACGCGGTGATCACGCTGGGGCCGGACTTCGCGCAGGCCGCCATGCAAGACCATGTCGTGGCGCTCGACGTCGAGTTCGAAGGCTCCAACCCGATGATCGCCGACCGGCTGCGCAAGCTGCTCGATCGCGTGGCGCTGCAATCCGCGAATCTGGTAGCCGCGATGCCGATCCTGGGCGAAACTCCGTTCACCGCGTCTCTCAACGCCACCTACCTGCACGGCGGACCGCAGTTCGACACGCTCGATTACATGGCTCCGGCGCTGGTTGGATTCTTCGTGTTCTTCTTCGTCTTCCTGCTGACGTGTATCTCCTTCCTGCGCGAGCGCGTCGCCGGGACGCTGGAACGGCTGCAAGCCACGCCCATCCGCGCGCACGAGATCATCCTGGGTTATATGGCGGGTTTCCTGGTCTTCGGCCTGCTGCAAGGCGCGATCACGCTGCTGTTCACGATCTTCGCCCTGCAAGTGCATTACGCGGGCAGTCTGATCGCGATCTTCGTGGTCGAGACGCTGCTGGTCGCGCTGTCGGTCAATCTGGGCATCTTCCTCAGCACGTTCGCCCAGAACGAATTCCAGGTGCTGCAATTCATGCCGCTGATCGTGGTATCCCAGGGCCTGCTAGGGGGCGTGATCTGGCAGATCAACGATATGCCGGGCTGGCTGCAAGTGGTGTCGCGCGTCATGCCGCTGACCTATGCCAACGATGCGCTGCGCGCTGTGATGATCAGCGGGGCGTCGCTGGCCGATGTGTGGTCCGACCTGCTGATTCTGCTGGCGTTTGCGGCGGGCGTCGTCGTGCTGGCGTCGCGCACGGCGGGCCGGATCAAGATGTAGGGGACAGGCGACAGCGATCAGCGGTCAGTAATCCGCAAAAAACAGGCCACTGAGAAAATAGCGAGGAAAGCAGAGGGAAATGGAGTTCAGCCTCTGTCTTTCCTCCGTTCTTGTTAATTTCTACTCTGTGTCCTCCTGTTCCTCTCTGTGATTCTGCGTGGTCCCGCTTTTGTATTCACTTTTCCACTGATGGCTGTTCACTGATCGCTGATCGCTCCTGATGCGGTAACATAGAGACAACACTCGCACACGCCAACACAGCGCACCGCGCGCGGGAGATAACCGCTATGAACGTCCCCCTCGACCCGGCCCAAACCGATCCGCTCAACAGCCAACACGTCATCGTGCTGGGCGTCGCACGGCAGGGCAAGGCGCTGGCGCGTTGGCTGCCTTCAGTGGGCGCGCGCGTCACACTCTCGGACAGCCGTACTGCCGATCAATTGGGCGCGGAGTTGAACGACATCGACCTGACGCGCGTCGCGCTGGCGCTGGGCGGGCACCCGCTCGATCTGCTCGACGACTGCGACGTGCTGTGCCTGAGCGGGGGCGTGCCGCCGACACTGCCCATTGTGCAGGAAGCCCGGCGACGCGGCGTGCGGCTTGCCAATGACGCGCAGTTTTTTTTGGAACGCTGCCCCGCGCCCGTCCTGGGCATCACCGGCAGCGCGGGCAAAACCACCACGACCGCGCTCACGGGGGCGATGTGCCGGGCCAGCGGACGGCGGACGCACGTCGGCGGGAATATCGGCGACGTGCTGCTCGACGTGCTGCCGGAGATCGCGCCGGAGGATATCGTCGTGATGGAGCTGAGCAGTTTCCAGTTGGAACTGATGACCGCCAGTCCGACCGTGGCCGCCGTGCTCAACGTCACGCCGAACCACCTGGACCGCCACCTGACCATGGAAGCCTACATCGCCGCGAAAGCCCACATCTACCTGCACCAGGATTCGCACGACGTCGCGGTCTTCGGGCGTGACGATCCCAACGCGCGCCGCATGAGTCAGGATGCGCCGGGCCGTCTGGCGGAATTTTCCATGTGCGAAACTGTTCCGTCCGGCGCATATCTGGACAGGGATAACCTGATTGTCACCGAGGGCGACAGCGCGCCGGGTAGCGCTTACGAGGTCGTGTGTGCGCGCGACACGATCCGGCTGCGTGGCGATCACAACCTGCTCAACACGCTGGCGGCATGCGCCATCGCGGGCGCAGGTCGCGTCCCGGTGGAAGCCATGCGAGACGCGATTGCCGACTTCACCGGCGTCGAACACCGGCAGGAAACCGTCGCCGTGATCAATGGCGTGACATGGGTCAATGACAGCATCGCCACCGCGCCGGAGCGCGTGGTCGCCGCGCTGCGCAGCTACTCGGAGCCGCTGATCCTGCTGGCCGGAGGCCGCGACAAAAATCTGCCCTGGGGGACGCTGGCGGCGCTGGCCGTGCGGCGCTGCCGCGCGGTGATCGCGTTTGGCGAATTCGGTCCCCAGGTGGCCGAGCACGTGCGGCGCGCCCAAGCTGTCGATCCCAGCGCGCGGATCGAGCGGGTGGAAATCGCGGCGGATCTGCCGGAGGCGGTCGCGCTGGCGCGGAATATGGCGCGGGCGGGCGATGTCGTGCTGCTGAGTCCGGGTGGCACGTCGTTCGACGCGTACCGCGATTTCGCCGCGCGCGGGCAGCACTTCCGCGATTTGGTGCGCGGGAAGTAGCGAACAGCAATCAGGTGACAGGCCTCATTGGAAAGCTCTCTGATCGCTGTTTTACTGATTGCTGAGCGCTGTTCGCCGTTCGCTCAATAGCGTGAATTGCGGCGTTGGGGTAAGGTAGTGATCGATCCCATTCGGGCAAGCTAAGGGGTGAGGGCTGACCGTATCATCATGGCGAACGCACCGCAATACATCGAAGACGACACCGAGTTCAACTACGCCGACGCCTTGCAGCGTCCGCAGCGCGTGGCCGCGTCACCGCCGATCGACCAGGCGGAGATCGTGGAGCGCCGTCGCGCCTACGCCGCGGGCTTCGATCTCTACCTGATTCTGATCGTGGGCATCCTGTGCGCGATCGGGCTGATGATGGTCTACAGCGCCTCGATCGACGTGAGCTATCAGGTCACAGGCAAGGTCGACAGCACGACGTATTTCCTGGTGCGGCAAATGCGCTCGATGGCGCTGGGCGTGCTGCTGTTGATCATCCTGTCGCGCGTGGATTACCACATCTGGCGCGTGCTGGCCGTACCGATGATGCTAGGCGTGATCGTGCTGCTGGTGCTGGTGTTGCGCTTCGGTGACCGTCGCTTCGAGGCCCAGCGCGCCCTGGTCAACGGTTCGTTCCAACCCGGTGAACTCGCGAAATTCACGGTCGTGCTGTATATGGCGGCCTGGCTGGCGGCCAAGCGCCGCCGCATTCGCAATATTACATACGGCATCCTCCCGTTCAGCATCCTGGTTGGCGCGGTCGCCTTTTTGATCGTACTGCAACCCGACATCAGCACGGCGGCCAGCATCCTGGCGACCGCGGTGAGCATGTTCTTCGTCGCCGGGGCGGACTTGTTCCAACTGATGGCGATCGGCGCAGTGATGGGCGTGGCAGGCTGGCAGTTGATCACGCGGCTCGATTACGCGCAGCAGCGCTTGACCGCGCATGCCGCCGCGATCAAAGATCTGACCCACGCCAGCGACCATGTCCAACAGGCGGTAACGGCCTTTATCAACGGCGGTCTGACCGGCGTTGGGCTGGGCGAAAGCAAGCAGAAATTCGCCAATAATCTACCCTTCCCCCACACGGACAGCATTTTCGCCGTAATCGGTGAAGAGTTAGGGCTGGTCGGCACATTTTTCGTGATTGCACTGTTCGTCGCGCTGCTGTACCGGGGGTTCGCCATCTCGCGCTATGCGCCGGACGATTTCGGCGGACTGCTGGCAGCGGGCGTCACCTGCTGGATCGCGTATGATGCGCTGCTGAACATCGCCGTCATGACCGCCATGATCCCGCCGACGGGGGTCCCGCTACCTTTCATCAGTTATGGCGGATCGAGTCTGGTGGCCAGCCTGGCGGGAGTCGGGCTGATGCTCAACGTGTCACGCGCGATCAGTCGCGGGGCACAGCCTAAACGCAAACAGGACTAGGCGCGGCCCCGCCGACCTGATAACCGAATCTCCAGGCACCGGCTCCACTGCCGAAAATGGTCCGGAAGAGGCCGCTTGACCTGATCGCTGACGGCTGATCGCTGTTGGCGCTTTTCACAGGAGAACAACACGTGCATATCATGATTTCTGCTGGGGGAACCGGCGGCGGTGTGTACCCCGCGCTGGCGGTCGCGGGCGCACTGCGGCGGCTGTACCCCACTCTGACCATGACTTTTGTGGGCGCGCGCGGCGACATGGCCCGCGATCTCGTAGACCAGTCCGATGTGAAATTCGACAGGTACGACGAAGTGCTGGCCGGGCCGCTGCACGGTGTCTCGCGTCTACAGCAGATCTTGAGCCTGGTGCGCATTGCGATCGGCACCCTGCAATCCTTACTGTTGGCGCTGCGACGGCGGCCCCAGGTGCTGTTTCTGACCGGCGGTTGGGTCGGGTTCCCGGTGGCGGCGGCCTGCTGGCTGATCCGCCGCCCGATCGTGATCTATGTGCCGGACATCGAGCCGGGGTTGGCGCTGCGCATGTTGGGGCGCTATTTCGCACGCTCCATTGCGGCGACGGTGGCCGACACAGCGCAGTTTTACCCCGGCAAGAAGGTCGTCGAAACCGGTTACCCACTGCGCCCGGAAATTCTAAGCGTCACGCGTGAAGCCGGGATCGCCGCGCTAGGACTGGACCCGGCGCGCAAGACGCTGCTCGTCTTCGGCGGCAGCCGCGGATCGCGCAGCATCAACACGGCGCTCGGCCAGATTGGCCCGGCCCTGCTGGAAGACGGACTCCAGATCGTGCACATTACGGGGCGGCTGGATTGGGAACAGGTCCAGGCGCAACACGCGGCACTGAGCGACGCCCAACGCCAGAATTACCAGATTCACGCCTTCCTGCCAGACATCGGGCAGGCGTTCGCCGCCGCCGATCTGGTGGTCGCCCGGTCGGGCGCGTCCACGCTGGCGGAATTCCCCGCGCTGGAACTGCCCGCGATCCTGGTGCCCTACCCTTACGCGTGGCGCTACCAGAAGGTCAACGCGGATTGGCTGGTGAGTCGTGGGGCGGCGGTGCGCGTCGACGATGAGCGGCTGGGCGAAGACCTGCTGCCGACGATTCGCGCCCTGCTGAACGACCCGGGGCGGTTGGATGCTATGCGCGCAGCCATGCGCGCCGTCAGCGTGAGCGACGGGGCGGAACATATCGCGCGTCTGCTGGCCGAAACCGCCGGAGGCGCGTAGAAACAAGAACGGAACACAGAGAGCATAGAGAAGAATATCGTTTGAGGTTTTCAATTGGTTCTGTGTGCCTCTCGTTGTTTCTCTGTGATCCTCCGTGGTCCATTGTGTTCTTGCCTCGCGGGCGGGCGTGACTTTTCTGTAATGGTCAGATCGCTTACAATACTAGCGTTAATGCGAGTGTCGGGGCGACACGGGGGATCGTGGCCGCCTGCGCTCTGGGGTCATCCTCCATCGGGAGCAGGGAACGACGCTAATGATGCAATTATCGAGTTTTCTGGTTATTGCGATCGGTATGTTTGCCACGATTGGGTATATGCGTGGCTGGACGAAAGAG
This sequence comes from uncultured Chloroflexia bacterium, assembly GCA_963826505.1. GTDB lineage: Bacteria > Chloroflexota > Anaerolineae > Aggregatilineales > Aggregatilineaceae > CAWGXG01. Next base: position 199,291 of record CAWGXG010000002.1, on the reverse strand, counting down.
CTGATCGCGACGGCGGGCATTGTGTTGGCCCTGTTCACGCTCAAGCAATTTGAAACGGTCCTGATCGATCCGCTCACCAGCGGCCAGCAATCGTCCAAGTTCTGGCTGCAAGCCGCCATCCTGTTGGTGATGGGCTTCTTCGCCTACCAGACGCCGCCCGAAATGCTCTCGCGCCGGGGCGGGCGTCGCTCGAACCGCGAAGGCTTCCAGGACGGCATCCTGGGCGCGCTGGTCGGGGCGTGGAACGGCTACCTGCTGGTAGGGTCGCTGTGGTGGTACATGGATAACCTCGAATACCCACTCAGCCCGTACATCTCACCGGTACCGCCCGGCTCGGTCAGCGCCAGTTGGGTCAATGGCCTGCCCCTGAGCTGGATGCTCAGCGGGGACGGCAGCATCCTCTCGCTGATGATGATCGCGCTGTTCGTCTTTGTGATCGTGGCCGTGATCTAGCGCACGGTCAGTGGACGGAGCCGACCCCGGACCACACTATCGCATGACTCCCCGGGTTGTTTGCCAGGCCAGTTGAGTGCCAACACGAACGTCCTTGCGTGCCGCGTTGCCATTGGTCAGCCGGACCCGCCCAGCGCCTCGATCTGCGGCAAGTGATCGATCTCGTGGTTGGCCATACGCAGCACCTCGCCGAAGATGGTGAAGGTATTCGCTTTGCCCGTGAAGCGGCAGGTCCGATCCCAATCCTCAAAAGACAGCCCGGACACCATGCGGATCAGATTCTTGCGCTCGACGGCGTAAGCGGTGTAGTTTTCGGCAAAGGTGAGCCGCGCGTAGCCCATTTTTCTCATCCACTCCCGCGGGTGAATGAACGGAAGCTCAGGCTCATCGAGCATGATCATCATATAGATGCTGTGGCCCCATACCTCACCGCAAGCGCGCAGATGGGCCATGTGTTCCAGCGCCGACCAGACGCCGGGCGCGGGCTGCGCGCGCAGGGCGGCTTCGTCCATCCACTCTGTCATAGCGGCGATGCGGGAGGGCGTGGTGATCAGAGTGTGCAGATACGTGTCAATCTGTGACTGGGTGGCTTTCTTGGGCATCGCGCTGGCCTTGTGTTAGGTGACGATATTTCCAGTATAGAAGATTTTTCGCGACTGGTCCCCTGAGTGTTACACTTTCACCCGGCATAAGTGCTTCAGCGGGGAGGGTGGTGATCATGCGTCCTGGGCAGCGGATTCATATTGTGGGCGTGGGCGGATTTGGCATGTCGGCGATCGCCCGTGTTCTGCTGGGGCGCGGCTTTTCCGTGAGCGGCTCCGACCTGCACGCCAATGACCTGACCCGCGCCCTGACCGCTCGCGGACTTGTCTTCTTCGAGGGGCAGGCTGCCGATCATGTCAGCGGGGCCGATCTTGTGCTGGCAACCTCCGCCGCCAAAGACAATAACCCGGAGATCGCGGCGGCGCGCATGGCGGGCCGGCCCGTGCTGCGGCGGCAGGATGTCCTCGGCGCGCTGATGGCGGACCAGATCGGGATCGCGGTGGCGGGCACGCATGGCAAGACCACCACCACTGCCTTGATTACACATCTGCTGCTGGCCGCGCAGCAGGACCCCACCTACATTGTGGGCGGCGTGCTGCGCAACACCGGCACCAATGCCGCCGCCGGTCAAGGGCCGCATTTCGTGATCGAAGCGGATGAGTACGACCGGATGTTTCTCGGCCTGCGCCCGCAGATCGGCGTGATCACCAACATTGAGCACGATCACCCGGACATCTACCCGACGCTGGACGACGTACTCGCCGCCTTCGCCCAATTTGCAGATCTACTCCCGGCGGATGGGCTGTTAGTGGCCTGCGCGGCGGACCCGCACGCCCGCGCGCTCGGCGTGGCGCAGCGAGCGGCGGGCCGCGCGGTGACGCTGTACAGCATCGGGCGCGCTGTACTGCGCGACGATCCGGTGGGCTGGTGGGCGGACGCATTGCAGCCAGACCCCTCCGGCGGCATCCGTTTCACCGTGTACCAGGGCGAGCGCGCCCTCGGCACGACCCAGATCGCGCTGCCCGGCCGCCACAACGTGCTCAACGCCCTGGCGGCGCTGGTCGTGGTGGAGCGTGTCGGGCTGTCCTTCGCCTCGGCGGCGAGCGCGCTGGCCGTGTTCCAGGGTACCGGGCGGCGCAGCGAATTGCTGGGCGCGGCGGACGGCGTCACCCTGATCAACGATTATGCGCATCACCCCACCGAGATCCGCGTCACGCTGGAAGCGCAGCGCGCCCTGCCCGGCGTGCGCGATGTGTGGGCGGTGTGGCAGCCGCACACCTACGGCCGCCTGCGCACCCTGGCAGAGACCTTCGCCACGGCCTTCGGCGCAGCCGATCACGTCCTGGTGACCGACGTGTACTCGGTGCGCGAGCGGATCACACCTGGGCTGGACGCGCCCGGCATCGCGGACCGCATCCGATCTGCCGGACACCCCGATGTGCGTTATACTGGCGCTCTGGGCGCGACAGCGGCAGCGCTGGTCGAGGCAGTCCGGCCGGGTGACCGGATCGTGCTGCTCTCGGCGGGCGACCTGCCACGTACCGGCGACGTGATCCTGGCCGGGCTGCGCGCCCGCGAGGAGGATAGGCCATGAGTGATCCATATGAACCCCTGGTGGAACAACTCGGCTCTGCCCTGAAACGCGATGAGGCGCTCGCGCGTTATACGGTCGCGCGGCTGGGCGGTCCGGCGGATGCGCTTATCATCGCCAACAACACGACCGATCTGACCACTACGATCACCCTGGCCGCCCAACATGACATTCCGTGGCTGGTGATCGGCAGCGGGGCCAATATTCTGATCGCGGACGCGGGCTATCGCGGAGTCGTGATCGTCAACCATACCAAATCCACGCGCTTTGAAGATCAGGGGCGTGTCGTCGCGGAGAGCGGAGCCAGCCTGGCAACGTTGGCCCGGCGCTGCATGAATCAAGGGCTGGCCGGGCTGGAATGGGCGGTCAATGTGCCGGGCACGGTCGGCGGGGCGGTGATCAATAACGCGGGCGCACACGGCAGCGACATGGCCGCCTCTGTGCGCTGGATCGAGATTTTCAGCCTGCAAGACCGGTCCCACGTCGAGCTGTGGGGCGCCGCTCAGATGCATTACGATTACCGTGCGTCCGTCCTGAAAGGTATCCGGGGGCAGTACGTAGTACTGGCCGCGACACTGGTCCTTGAGCCGGATCACGATCCCGACGCGCTCAACGCCACGGCGGACGAGTTCGTCGCGCACCGTAAGCGCACTCAGCCGCCCGGCGCGTCACTCGGCAGCATTTTTAAGAATCCGCCCGGCGATTACGCGGGCCGCCTGATCGAAGCCGCCGGACTCAAGGGGACGGTCATCGGCGGCGTGATGATCTCGCCGGTACATGCCAATTTCATCGTGAACAGCGGCGAGGGGACCGCGCAAGATTACCGCCAGTTGATCCTGCTGGCGCGTGACGCTGTGCAGGAAAAATTCGGCGTTGCGCTGGAACTGGAGATCGAGCTGATCGGCGAGTGGGATCAGGTTTAGGTGGCCGGAAAACCGCTGGACATCGTCAAATCCGCCGCCCCGTTCGGTTACTCCACGTGCCTGACATCGACACTACGCTCAACGCGGGCGAACGCACCGGGTTGTGGCCGATTTTCTGTCGGAACCTGTCCCAGCTCACCCGCAACCGGCCGCTGGCGGGCAGGCGGCCACTCCTCAAATTCACAAAATTCACAAATTTTCCATATTTCTCCTAGCCTCAAGAGTACCGATGTGCATTGGACTTTTATGGCATGTTGGAATATAGTGGGATTGTGTGTGGGAAATACAAGCACCAATCAGTACAATACGTGGGCTAGGGAGCAACCGGTTTCCGCCACTATCGACCGCCAACCAAGATTTGCGTGAACAATCGATGCGCTCGAATGACAGGACCCAATCAAGGTCCGCACGTCCCCGCCTAAGCGAGGACCGGGGCCATGTTCGCCCGGCGGGGACCGCCGAACTGCCAGAGCGCGAGGACGGCCACCTGCGCCGTATGAAGCCGCGTTCTCAAGTCCGGGCGACCGCATCATCAGCGGCGCCTATTCCGCGCCGTGCCGGTCGTGGTATTTCATCCGGAGCCGACCGCGGCACACGGCGCACGCGGCGCAGCAGTCAAACGCAAGTCCGGCCCGCTGCCCCGCCCCGGCGCCGCAGGCGTAGGCGGGTGAGCGTGTGGCAGATTTTAAGCTGGCGCGCCGTATCGGCGTTGATGGTGATCGGGCTGTCGGCATTGCTCTACCTGTTCCTGACATCGCCCGCGTTTTTTGTATCATCAGTCGCAGTTGGTGGCGAAAAATACCTGTCGCGCGAGGAAATCTTCCGCGACGCCAACATCGCACAGCGGCACGTCTTTTGGATCGATCCTTCAGACGTGGAAGCGCGGCTTAAGACCGTGCCCAACATCGCCGATGCAACCGTCCTGGTCGGTTGGCCGCCCGACATCGTGCAGATTCTGGTCGTCGAGCGCGAGCCCGCCCTGACGTGGGAACAGCAAATCCGCGTGTGGGTGGATGTCAACGGCATCGTCATGAAACAGCGCGAAGACCGGTCCGATCTGCTGCGGATTGTAGTGCCCAATGCCGCTGAGCCAATCGGCGTAGGCGACCGCATCCCGCAGAATATCATCGACGGCGCGCTGCAACTGCGCAACCGCTATCCGGCGATCGATGTGCTGCTGTATGATTCGCTCAAGGGTCTGGGTTATCACGATGGGCGCGGCTGGACGGTATGGTTCGGCACGGGCGAAGACATCGATACCAAGCTGCTGGTGTATAACCGGCTGGTCGCAATGATCTATCCGGCAGTGCAACCGGGCGAAATTATCATGACGGACCCGGACCGCCCGTATTACACGGTGCTGTGGCGCAACAACAACAGCTAGCGGTGTAAGTAGTTTTTTTGAGTATGTCACAGGATTTGCGCAGAGTTGCGCCGGTGATTTGCACAGGGCAGGTCGTGGGGCCATCCCTGGGCCAGACGCGGATCACCGGACTCTAACGACAAGCAGTACGGATCATGGGCGAACTGGTTGTAGGAATTGACATCGGCACCACCAAAGTGTGTACGATCGTGGGTGAAGTCCGCGATGCTGACGTCTATGTGATCGGCCTGGGCATCGAGCCGTCCCAGGGCATGAAGAAGGGACAGGTCACCGACGTAAATGCGCTCAGCGCGTCGATTCTGGCGTCGGTGCACAAGGCGGAAAAGAGCAGCGGTTACGAGATCGGGCGCGCGTTCGTCTCGCTGGCGGGCGGACATATCGAGTCGATCAACAGCAAGGGCGCGGTGGGCATTTCTAATTCGCGCGGCGTCCAGCTGGGTGACCTTGAGCGCGCGATGGACGCGGCGCGGGCGATTACGCTGCCGCACGGGCGTGAAGTGCTGCACGTCATCCCGCGCAACTATAATCTGGATGGGCAAACCGGGCTGCGCAGCCCGCTGGGCATGCTCGGTTTTCGGCTCGAAGTTGAGGCGCACATCATCACCGCGGCCTCGCAAAGCGTGAAGAATCTGGAACGCTGCATCGAGAACGCGGGCGTATTCGTGGATCGCTTCATCCTCAACCCGCTGGCGTCGGGCGACACGGTCCTGACGGCGGAAGAACGCGAAGCGGGCGTGATGGTGGTGGACATCGGCGGCGGCACGACCGATCTGGCGATGTTCATCGATGGGGCCGTCTGGCACACGGCTGTCATTAGCCGTCGGCGGCCAGCACATTACCAACGACATTGGCTACGGGCTGCATCTGCCCACCGATCTGGCCGAAGCCGTCAAGCTGCAACACGGCCACGCCGATCCCAAAGCCATCAGCGCGCTGGAGGTGTTCCCGGTGCAGCCGTTCGGCGAGGACCTGCCCAGCAAGGTCCAGCGGGCCGATCTGGCGCACATCGTGCACAGCCGCGTGGCGGAAATCTTCGAGCTGATCCTCAAAGAAGCCAAGCGCAGCGGCTACGATGGACTGCTCAAGGCTGGGATCGTGGTGACCGGCGGCAGCAGCTCGCTGCCCGGCTTGAGGACCGTCGCGCAGGATATGCTCAAGCTGCCGGTGCGCGTGGCCAAGCCGGAAAACATCAGCGGCGACCTGGGTGAAGCGCTCAAAAATCCGGCATACAGTACCAGCGTAGGATTGCTAAAACTGGGTCTTATCATGGATCTTGAAGATGAACGACGCAGTTTGATTCGCCAGCAGTCCAACGATCGCGGCCAGCGCGGCCATATGCGCGGCCTCTTCAAAGGCATGCTGGGACGGCTGCTGCCCAGTGATGAAGAGGACGAGTAAAGTTATCCCACATCTGTTGGGATAACGGCGTTTAGTCGTTTAGTACAACGGGAAACAGTTCGGGTGATTTTTCTTGTGGGAAAAATGCCGTACAATAAGCACTATTAACTCATCGACATAGAAACGTGGGACAATCGCGCCGACCTGGAAGCAGGCCATCTACGGGGGCAACCAGGGGCATCGCAGCAGGATCGTTTCAGGAGGGTATGTTCATGTCGGACTCATTACCATTGGTAGAGAATTTCGCCAGTATCAAAGTAGTTGGTGTCGGTGGCGGTGGCGGAAACGCGGTCAACCGCATGATTGAAGAGGGTCTGGGAGGCGTCGAGTTTATTGCCATCAATACCGACGCTCAGGCGCTCGTTCTCAGCAAAGCCAAAACGCGCGTGCGCATTGGCGACAAGCTGACACGCGGACTCGGCGCGGGTGGCAATCCGGAAGTCGGACGTAAAGCCGCCGAAGAAAGCGCCGACGAGCTGTACGAAGTCTTGCGCGGCGCGGATATGGTGTTCATCACCAGCGGCATGGGCGGCGGTACCGGTACGGGTGGCGCGCCAGTGATCGCCCAGGTCGCCAAAGAGCTGGGATCGCTGACGATCGGCGTCGTGACGCGGCCCTTCACCTTCGAAGGCTCGCGCCGTATCCAGGCTGCCGAAGCCGGGATCGAAGCCATGAAAAGCCAGGTCGATACGTTGATCGTGATTCCCAACGATCGCCTGCTGCAGATCGTGGACAAGCGCGCCAGCCTGCAAGATGCATTCGGCATGGCTGACGATGTGCTGCGGCAAGGTATCCAGGGCATTTCCGAACTGATCACGGTCCCCGGCCTGATCAACCTGGACTTCGCCGACGTGCGTACGATTATGTCCGAAGGCGGCGCGGCGTTGATGGCCGTCGGGCGCGCTCAGGGCGAAGATCGTGCACGCAAGGCCGCCGAAGAGGCGATCAGCAGCAGCCTGCTCGATGTGACCATCGACGGCGCGCGCGGCATCCTGTTCAACGTGACAGGCGGCCCGGGCATGAGCCTGTTCGAGGTCAACGAAGCGGCGGGCATCATCAAAGAGACGGCGCATCCGGATGTCAACCTGATCTTCGGTGCCGTCGTGGACGAAAATATGGGCGACGAAGTGCGCATCACCGTGATCGCCACCGGGTTCGAGCAGGCGCGCGCGTCACAGCGCCGGCCCGTCGCGGCGACGAAGGGTGGCGGCCAGCGCGTCCCCGTGCAGGCAGCCGCTGCACCGCGTCCGGCCCCGCGCCAGATGCACGAAGCGCCGCCCGCTGACAACGACATCGAGACTTCCGCCCCTCCGGCGCAGCCGGCGGTCCGGCCCGTGGACGAGGAATTCCAGTCGCGCGTATACGACACCAACGATCTGGATATTCCCGCGTTCTTGCGCCGCCGTTAAGGGCTGCTGCGTCCACTGAGTGGGCGCACTGCGGAGCGCCGACAGTCTGCATACCCTCTGCGACACACAACCTTCCTGCCGGGTGGTTTTGGCCTGCCTGCCCGGGGGAAGGTTTTGTTTTTTTGGGGCCCTCTATACGATCATTGTTCTCAGCGAAAGATAGCATTGAAGTTTGCTAAAATGGCTTAAGAATGGTACCCTGGTACTATGTTCTAGAATGCCTGTTCGTGTTACAGTGATGTCTCAAGAAACCGCCATATACAGGGGCATTTTCCAGCATTATCCCCCATATATGGCGTTTTAATCTCAAGATTGTGGGATTTTACAGCCTGCTGTGCCGTATATTGGGGTTGATTTCTTTTTGAGCACGTTCTCTGTGCAGCAGGCGCGGGACAGCGTGTTACGCGGGCGGCTTGGTGCGCAAGCAGTGGCCGCCCGCTTACGAAAGGCCCAGCGATGAAGTGTCCGTATTGTGACGTTGACAACCAGTCACACGTTGTGGATACCACGCGCGACGCCCAGGGCGGAATCCGCCGCCGGCGCGAGTGCAAAGCGTGCGGTCGGCGCTTCAGCACCTACGAGCGCGTCATCCGTTCCACCCCGCTGCTGATCAAAAGCAACGGCGACCGCGAAGCCTTCGACCGCGACAAACTGATCCGGGGCATCCAGATCTCGTGCGCCAAGCGCCCGATTTCCGCCGCCGCCATTCAGGGTATGGTCGATCGCATTGAAACGCACTTGCAGCATTTGGGCCGGGACGAAGTTTCCAGCCGGGTAGTCGGGGACATGGTGATCGATGGGCTGAAAACCATCGACCCGATCGCTTATATCCGGTATGCGATCGTGTATCTGGGCCTGGACAACCTGACGAGCGTACGCGACATCATCGACGGCTTGCTGGCCGAGAAAAACGGTTCATCCGGGGCACGACCCGACGCCCTGGTGGCCGCCCAGGCCATCGCCAGCGCGTTCGAAACGCCCGACGCCGCGTCAGCACCAGATAGCGCTCCGGCGGGCGCGCCCGGTGAGAACAGCGCCGGCGAACCCAAGGACGCCTAACACGCCAGGCCGCTCCACTTCGTCCTGAGTGAGTTCGCTTCAACTTCAGACTACAAACTCCGTCTCGCCGCACAGCGGCGTGATGTAGGGTTGATTTTGTTTGGTGTGGGTGTAAGGCAACATGTAGAAGACTTAAAGGAGCTAACCGATGGTGGGAACGGTTAAGAAAAACGGGCAAGCTTCATCGCGTACCAATGGCTTCGTCAAAGTCCCGCTGCCGCCCGATCTTCAGCGCGATATTCCGCTGACCGACAACGCGCGCACGGTGCTGCGCAAGCGCTATTTGCGGCGCGGCGAAGACGGTCAAGCGGTTGAAACTGAGCAGGAAATGTTCTGGCGCGTGGCGTATCACATCGCCAAATCAGAGGCCGAATTCGGCGGCGACGTCGATAGCATGGCCCGGCGTTTTTACGATCTGCTGACCGGGCTGAACTTCTTCCCCAACAGTCCAACCTTTACTGGGGCGGGCACGCCGTTGGGCCAGCTTGCCGCGTGCTTTGTGCTGCCGATCGATGACGACATGGGCCGTACGGGGTCCGGCATCTTCGAGACGCTGCGCAACGCGGCCCTCATCCAGCAGACCGGCGGCGGCAACGGTTTCGCGTTCAGCCGTCTGCGCCCGAAAGGCGCGCTGGTACGCTCGTCCAGTGGCAAAGCGACCGGCCCGGTCGGCTTCCTGCGCGTGTACGATCAAGCGTTTGGCGAGATCGCGCAAGGCGGTTGTCTGGTTCCGGAAACGCTCGTTTTTACGGATCAGGGCCTGTTGCGGCTGGACGAAATTGTCACGCATACCGAACCCGGATGGCGTTCGCAGACGCTTACCGTTGCGACAGATGAGGGCCCTCGCCGATCTATTCATGGCTACAACAACGGCTCAGCGCCTGTCGTGCGCGTTTCAACAGATACTGGACTGGAACTCACAGGAACACCAAACCATAAAGTAAAGATCATGACGTCCGACGGCCCGGCGTGGTGCCGCCTGGATGAACTGAAACCGGGTGATTCCATCCTGGTTGTTCTCGGCCAGCATAAAGGAAGAACACAAACGCTCAGCCACCCGGTACGCCAACATGGCAACCAGATCATGCCCGACTTGCCGCGAACCCTTGATGACAAATTCGCGTTTTTCTTGGGATATCTGTCTGGAGACGGATTTGTCGCCAAAGGGCAAGACGATCACCGGATCGGTGTGACGGTGGCCCATAGCAGCTACCTGATCGACCAGATGCCTGCCATCATGCGGCGGATATTCGGCGAGCAAATCAGCGTCCACTGCCAGCAAAAAGCCGATGACGCCTCGGTAACCTTCGTGCTCGACAATCGCGCCATCAAGGATTTCATGATCCTCAACGGCTTCGACAAAAAGACCAGCACTGAGGTCAACGTCCCCCGCCTAATTCGCCAGAGTCCGCCGTCCATTGTAGGCGCGTACTTGCGAGGTGTGTTCGAAGCCGATGGGGCGCTGTCACACGGCTATCCTGAACTACAAAGCTCATCGAAAACACTGATCGATGAAGTCGCCGGACTGTTGATCGGCCTGGGTTGCCCAGTACGCATCTCAAGCCGGCCCATCGGCGAAGATCATTACGGCAGCGCGCCGATGTGGCTGGCGCGCATTCATTCATTCCGAGGTCTGGCCGCATGGCAAGAGTATATCGGATGCGATCCGGCGTCGCGTTTTGCCACTTGTCTAGCGTTTGAACCCGATCTCGACCGTGAGAGTTCTTATGTGCTGCCGCACGCCGCGTATTGGGTTCAACCGGTATTGGAAGCGACTGCTCTGGACCAGATCGACGCGCGCGGACGTGGACAAGGAAAAAATTTCAGGGCTGCCGATCCGAGTCTGAGAAAACGTCTCCTGCGGTATACGCGTGGCGACCGAAACCTCACATTATCCGGTTACCAGCGTATGAGCACAACTTATGCTGACTTTGCAGCCCATGCCCGTCCGATCAAGGATCAATGGTTTGTTACTGTGACTCAGGTCGAGGATGCCGGAAAATCCGTTACTCTCGATCTCGAAGTCGAAGACAATCACACCTACCTCGCGGGTGGCTGGGTGACACATAACAGTCGGCGTGGGGCCAATATGGCCGTCATCCGCGTCACTCACCCGGACATCCGGGAGTTCATCACGTGCAAGACGGACGAGAACGCCATCACAAATTTCAACATTTCCGTCGGCGTGACCGATGACTTCATGCGCGCTGTCGAGCAAGACGCCGATTTCGAGCTGGTCAACCCGCAGGATAACACTGTGTGGGAAACCATCCGCGCCCGCGATCTGTTCGATCTGATCGTGCGGCAGGCGCATCACAACGGCGAGCCGGGCATGTTGTTCCTCGACGCCGCCAACCGGGACAACCCGGTCCCGCACCTCTATGAACTGGAATCGACCAACCCGTGTGGCGAGCAGTTCCTCGGCCCCTTTGAAAACTGCTGCCTCGGCTCGATCAACCTCGCGCAGCACCTGACCGCGGACGGCGGCGTCAATTGGGAAAAATTACGCCAGACCGTCGCGACGTCCACGCGCTTTTTGGAAGATGTCGTCGAAGCCAACGCCTACGTGCCCGCAGTGGAGGAGTTGAAAAAGGCCGCCCACCGCGTGCGGCGCATCGGGCTGGGGATCATGGGGCTGGCCGACATGATGTACGCGCTCGACGTGCGTTACGGGTCCGAGGAGGGCCAGGAATTCGCCAGTCAGGTGATGGAATTCGTACGCTACCACGCCATGCAGACCAGCATCGATCTCGCGCAGGAGCGCGGACCGTTCGCGGCCATCACCGGCAGCCTGTACGATCCCGCCGATCTGCGCTGGGAGCCGCCCACCCCGCTGGTGCCGTATACGCGCGACTGGGCGCGCCCGGCGCTCGACTGGTCGGCGATCGTGGATGGTCTGCGGCAGTACGGCATCCGCAACGGCGCGCAAACCACCGTCGCACCGACCGGCACGATCTCGACCGTGGCCGGGATCGAAGGCTACGGCTGTGAGCCGGTCTTCGCGCTGGCCTACATGCGCTACGTCAACGACAACGGCCAACAGCTCACGCTGCAATATACGAGTCCCCAGTTCGAGCAGGCGCTGCGCGGTGCGGGACTCGACGACGCGGCCATCAAGCGCATTGTCGAGCAGGTCAACCTGACCGGCACCTGCCAGGATGTTACGGACGTGCCCGCCGCGATCCGGCGCGTATTCGTGGTTAGCGGCGATGTCAGCGCGGAGGAACACGTCCGCATGCAGGCCGCGCTGCAAGCCTTCACCGACAACGCTATCAGCAAAACGGTCAATTTCCCGGCGGGCGCGACCGAAGAAGACGTCGCCACCGCCTACATGCTCGGCTGGAAACTCGGCTGCAAAGGGCTGACCGTCTACGTGACCGGCAGCCGCGATAAGGTCGTGCTGGAGACGGCGGAAACGCGTCAGAAAAAGGAATCGCCCGACGCCGAACCCGCCGAGCAAATCCGGATGTTCAACGAGGAGAAGAAATCCCGCCCGCGCCACCTGACCGGCAAAACCTACCGCGTCGAAACACCGCTCGGCGCGACGTATGTCACCGTCAACGAGAACGGCGAGGGTCCTGGCCACCCCTTCGAGGTCTTCATCCACAACGCCAAGGCCGGGTCTGAGACGGCGGCGGTCTCCGAGGCGCTGGGCCGCCTGATCTCGTACATTCTGCGGCTGGTGTCGCCGGTGGAGCCGCGCAACCGCGTGATCGAAATCGTGCGCCAGTTGGCCGGGATCGGCGGCGTGCGCTCGATCGGCTTCGGGCCGCACCGCGTCAGCAGTCTGCCGGACGGCCTGGCGCAGGTGCTCCAGGAATACCTGGACGAGAGCGCCGCGGAAGACGCGGACTCCGACGAGCAGGCGGTGCCAGTTCCCCCCAACCAGCTCGCGCTGCGCTTCGAGGAAAAACGGGCGCTGGGCGACCTGTGTCCGGAATGCGGCGCGGCGACGCTGGTCAACGAGGAAGGCTGCCGCAAATGTTATTCGTGCGGCTTCAGCGAGTGCTAGGCACGCATGAGCAACGATGATGTGGTGTTGACAGCACACGTTGGGGGTCAGTGATGAACAGCCGGGAACGCGTGCAGCGCGCCATCCATTTCGAGCGTCCCGATCGGGTACCGATCTCGCACGGCGTGCTGCCCGCTGCCCTGGAGAAATACGGGGCCGAGCTGGAAGCCATCCTCACTGAGTTCAGCGATGATTTTGGCTGGGACTACACTGTCAAGCCGACGCCTGAGGAGTATCCCTCGATCTATCAGGTGGGGTATTCGGAAGATGCTTTCGGCACACAGTGGCGCTGCCTGGAATCCGGGCTAAAAGGGATTCCGATCGGGTTTCCGCTGGCGGATTGGGCGGCTTACGACAGCTACCAGTGGCCGGAACTGCCGGTCGGCACGCCCGCCTACTGCATTCACAGCGCGCACGTCGAAGGTCGTGATGGGCGCTGGTATCCGCGCGGCGGCGTCATCAAGTTCTGGGAGCAGATGGAGCAGATCCGCGGAATGGAAGCGTTGATGCTCGATATTGCGGAAGGCTCCGCCGAGTTTGAGCGCTTTCTGGATGACATGCTCACCTTCAATCTGCGTTGGATCGACCGCTGGCTGGCGTGTGACTTCGATGGTCTGGTCTTCGCCGACGACTGGGGCAGCCAGCGCAACCTGCTGATCAGTCCGAAGACGTGGCGGCGGGTCTTCAAGCCCGCCTACGCCGCCATGTTCGGGAAGGTCAAAGCGGCCGGTTGGAACGTACACCTGCATTCGGACGGCATGATCCTGGACATCATCCCCGACCTGATTGAAATCGGAGTGGATGTGCTCAACTGCCAGACAATGGTAATCGGTCCCGAGAAGCTCCGACCTTTTGCAGGACAGGTCTGTTTCCGCACCGATCTGGATCGCCAGCACATTTTGCCGCACGGCTCCCCGGCTCAAGTGCAGGAACACGTGCACGAAGTCTTCGACGCGGTGGGCACGTCCGACGGCGGAATCATCGCGTTCGGTGAGGTCAGTCCGGATGTGCCGCTAGACAACGTGCGCGCCATGTATCAGGCGTTTGTCGATTATGGGCCAACTTCGAAGGGCGCTCTTCAATAATCGCTCGGGCTTATGGCCGTAGCGCATTAGGAGGAAACGCAATCGAACATTGCTTCAGACGCCGAGGTGTATCTACGATCGCGGATACAAAAGCCAAGGCAGCACAGAAAAAGGAATCTCTCCATTCCTAAATAATCTGTGCTGCCCCAGTCTATCGTGATGAGAGCTTAACACAGCGCACGATTTCCGCGCAAGTTAAACTCCCTAGATTTTGCATAAGGAGCCAGTCATGGCTGCAAAGAAAGGCAAGACCCAGTGGGTCGTCAAACACGGCGATGAATGGGCGGTCAAGGGCGAGGGTAATCAGCGCGCCACCAAAGTGACTCCGACGCAACAAGAAGCGATCAACATCGCAATCGAAATCGCCAAACGCAACGAGACGGAAGTCATCGTCCAGAATCGGAGCGGGCAAATCCGTAGCAAAGACTCATACGGAAAGGACCCAAATCCGCCCAAGGACACAGAGCACTAAGCGCAACGGGGGACCAGCTTCGGCGGGTCCCCCACTCTTTTCCCTTTGTGCCCTCTGGCCTTTCTCTGTGATCACGCATTTCCCCGTACTTTTTTCCAGTTGACATTCGCACCGCCTCCACACTACGATCAGAGTAATTGTGAAATTTGTAAATGCATGTGTACTGCGAGGGCGTATGGACCTGATGCCGGTGGCTGTCGTAGGTGTGACAGCCGCGTTTATGACCGTTTTCAAATGGCGGCTGGACCGCGAACGGAGCGCCGTCCTCCATCGCGGCGTCAACCAATCCGGTGCCATCACGCTCAGCCGGGCGCTGTGGTACAGCGTGTACCGCGTGGCGCTTTACGCGGCGGCAGCCTACCTGCTGGTCGCCGCCTATTACGTCGTCCACTGGCACAGCGCCTGCACCGTTACCCCGGAGCAGCGCATCGTCTACGAGCAGAACACCACGCAGGATCACCTCATCCAAGCGCTGACGTGGCCCGCCCACTATCACGACGACGCATGCAGCGAATGATGCCCACCTGACCCGCTCACCTGTGCTAAAAGTGGAGTAAATGCCCCCGTGCGCGGTACAATGGCACGCCAATCGCGTTTCTCAGGCTGTCCCAGGGTACCGCACATGGCCGAATACACACCGTCCCCCCACATTCAGGACATTCTCGACAACCTGCCGACCGAACCCGGCGTCTACCAGATGATCGATCCGACCGGCAAGATCATCTATGTCGGCAAGGCCAAGAGTCTGCGCAACCGCGTGCGCAGCTATTTCCAGCCCAGCAACCACGATCCCAAAGTGCTGCGTATCCGGGCCGACGCCGCCGACATCCAGTTTTTGCTAACCGGCGACGAGCTGAAAGCCCTGATCACCGAGGCCGAGCTGATCCGCGTCCACAAGCCGCGCTATAACATCATGCTCAAGGATGACAAGCGCTACCCGTACATCCGCGTCACGATCGGGGATGCCTACCCCACCGTCGAAATGACGCGGCGCATCGAGCGCGGCGACGGGCACCGCTATTTCGGCCCGTTCACCTCGGCGGGCGGCGTGCGCGAAACGCTCGACGTGCTGCGCAAAGCCTTCCCCTACCTGACCTGCGACCGCGAGATCACCGGGCACGACACGCGCGCCTGCCTGTATTACGACATCAAGCTGTGCAGCGCGCCGTGCATCGGCGCGCAGTCGCGCGAGGATTACCGCGAAAATATCAACGAGTTAATGCGCGTGCTGAGTGGTCACGCCGACGACGTGCTGCACGATCTGCGCGACCAGATGGAAGAAGCGTCCGAAGCGTTGAACTTCGAGCGAGCGGCCATTCTGCGGGACCGGCTGCGCGTCGTCGCGCAGATTTCGTCGCGCCAACGGCTCGTTGCGGACATCAAAGCCGAGCAGGACGTGATCGCCTTCGCTCAGGAAGGCAGCGACGCCGTCGTGCAGATGTTCCTGATCCGGCACGGCAGGCTGATCGGCAGCGAGTATTTCGCGCTGGACGGCACGGAGAACGAATCCGCTGAAGACATCATCAGCACCTTCCTGATGCAGTTCTACCAGGAAGCGACCGACATCCCGCGCGAAGTCGTGCTGCCCGCGGACGTGCAGGAAGCGCGCATCATCGAGCAGTGGCTGCAAGACCGGCGCGGCGGTGCCAAAGTAAAGCTGACCGTGCCCAAGCGCGGCAACAAGCGCGAGCTGGTCCAACTGGCGGCGCAGACCGCGTCCGAAAAACTGTCGATTTTGCGCGCGCAGTGGGAAAGCGACACCGTCAAGCAGGAATCCGCCCTGAAGGACATTCAGGACGCGCTGGACCTGCCCGTGCCGCCCAACCGCATCGAGTGTTACGACATCAGCACGACGCAGGGCACGGCTATCGTCGCCAGCCGGGTCGTCTTCGTGCAGGGCGTGCCGCGCAAGAGCGAATACCGCCGCTTCAATATTCAGACCGTCACGCACAGCGGTTCGGACGATTACCAATCCATGCGCGAGGCGCTGACGCGCCGCCTGCAGCGCTACGTCGACGCGCAGAATAACCCCAGCGTCACCGCGCCCGGCAAAACCGATCGCGACGAGACCTGGCGCCTGCTGCCCGACCTGCTGATCGTGGATGGCGGCAAAGGCCAGCTTGGCATCGCGTGCGAAGTACTCGAACAGTTCCAGCTCACCGATCGCGTGCCGGTGTGCGGGCTGGCGAAACAATTCGAAGAAGTCTTTTTGCCGGACCGCCCTACGTCGATCATGCTGCCGCGCCGCAGCGAGGGCCTCTTTCTGCTGCAGCGCGTGCGCGACGAAGCGCACCGCTTCGCCATCACCAGTCACCGCAACCGCCGCAACAAAGCCGGGTTGGCGAGCCAGCTTGAAGACGTGCCGGGCATCGGTCCCGCGCGGCGCAAGGCGCTGCTCAAAGCCTTTCAGCGCGACATCGAAGCAATTCGCGCGGCCAGCATCGAAGAACTCACCGCCGTGCCGGGCATCACGCCGGACATCGCGCAGAATATCAAGGCGGTACTGGGCGGATAGGACCGGCGGCGCGTGGTTTGCCCCACCCCCAACGCGACTGCTGCCGCGCGCCCCTGGCTCCTTCCCCACGCCACGAGAAGGGGAAACAGCCCTTGGATTAGGGATAGGGCTGAAGGTTTTTTGGCGAAGCTTAGCCTCATCTTCCAACGAAAGGCCGTGTTACGTGCTCTCTACCGACGAGTGGCTGCTGATCGGCGTGATCGTGACCACCCTGGCTCTGATCGCGTCGGGCCGCGTGCGCGCCGACCTCGTAGCGATCCTGGTGCTGGTGGCGCTGCCGATCATCGGGCTGGTCAGCTTTCAGGACGCGTTAGCCGGGTTTAGCCGCTCGGTGGTCATCACGCTGATCGGCCTGTTCATGATCACGCAGGCGCTGGAAGATACCGGCATCGTCGCGTGGATCGCCGGACGGCTGCGGCGCGTCGGCGGTGGCTCCGAAGTGCGGCTGGTGCTGTTATTCATGGCGGCCGGGTCGACGCTCTCGCTGGTGATGAACAACGTCGCGGCAGGGGCGGTACTGCTCCCGGCGGCGGTCCAGGTCGGGCGCGAGTTCAAGGTATCGCCCTCCAAGCTGCTGATCCCGCTGTCGTTCGGGACGCTGGTCGGCGGCATGGCGACGTACTTCACCACGGCCAACATCATCCTGAGCGGCATTCTGCGCGATGAGGGTCTGGGCCGGTTGGGCATGATGGACTTCATCCCGACCGGCGGGCTGATTGTGTTAGCGGGGCTGCTGTTCATGGCGCTGATCGGACGCCACATGCTGCCCGAACACGAAGCGGAAGGTCCGACCCGCACCCCCGCCACACTTTCCAGAGTTTGTATGACCAGTACCAGCTTGGAGAGCGGCTGTGGGATGCATGCGTGGGGGCCGGGTCGGCGCTGGATGGCGTTGCGCTGTGTGACAGCCGTATCGGGGCCGAACTGGGCGTGATGGTGCTCGCCATCGTGCGCGACCAGCAGATCATCCTGAATCCCGCGCCGAGCCAGGTCGTGCATGCGGGCGATTGCCTCACCATTCTGGGGCGGGACGACCGCGTGCAGCAGTTGAACGCGCGCGGCGTCGCCGTAGAGCGGCGGGACGATCTGCCCGGCGGGGAGGATGCGATCATCGACCTGACGGAGATCGTCATTCCGCCGCATTCGAGCGCCGTCGGCCAAACGCTGGCCGAGCTGCATTTCCGAGAAATCTACGATCTGACCGCGATCGCGCTGTGGCGCGGTGGGCGCAGCATCCGCACGGACGTGGGCAAAACGCTGCTCGATGTGGGGGATGCCCTGCTCCTGACCGGCGCGCCCGCGCGCATCCGGGCGCTGGCGAAAAATCGCGACTTCATGATGCTGGAAAGCGGTCACGCCCAACGCCCGCGCCTGCCGGAAAAAGCCGGGTGGGCGCTGGCCATCACGGCGGCGGCGCTGGCGCTCGCCATTTTCGAAATCCTGCCCACGCCGGAGTTGATGATGCTCGGGGCAGCGGCGCTGGCCTTATCCGGCTGCATCAACCTGGACGAAGCCTACCGCGCGATCGAATGGCGCGTGATCTTCCTGATCGCCGGGCTGCTGCCGATCAGCACCGCGCTGATCAATACAGGGCTGGCGGCCCGCGTGGGAGCGAACATCGTCGATCTGGTAGGACCGCTAGGGCCATTGGGGCTGATCGGCGGCTTCTTCCTGCTGACGATGGCCATCACCCAAATCATCGGCGGGCAGGTGTCCGGGCTAATCGTAGGGCCGATCGCCGTCACGGCGGCTGTCCAACTGCACGTCGACCCGCGCGCGATGGCGACCAGCGTCGCGATCGCGTGCTCGGCGGCCTTCCTGACGCCGGTCGCCCACCCGGTCAACATGCTGATGATGGGGCCGGGCGGCTATTCGTTCGGCGACTTCACCAAGATCGGCCTGGGTCTCACACTGGTCACCTTCGTGACACTGCTGGGCGCGATGGTGCTGTTCTGGGGCGTGTAACGCGTTATCTGGTGCCGCGTCCAACTTGCGCTGGGGCGCGGGCGGTGTTACGTTGGAGCGCAGTGGGAATCGGTGGCAGCGTGGCCCCAAATCACAAGGATGGGACGCAATGCGGCGTGTAATCGGGCGGGGATGGATAGGGCTATTGGCAGCGATGATGATCCTGGCGGCGTGCGGCGGAAAGAACAACTCCGGCGATACCGCGCCCGCGCAAAACACACCCAGTGCAGGCACCACGCCCACCTACGTCTACACGGGGCCGACGTCGACCCCACGCCCGCCCGCGCCACGCAATCGCGAACTTCCAGAGGCCGCGCCCTATGATTTCGCGCCGCCATTTACGATCGGGGCCTTCGTCCAGCAAAAGACCGAGGGTCACGCCACTGGCCTGTCAACGGGCGGCCTGCAAGTGACGTATCTTGAAAAACAGGACGTCGTCGTGCTGACGGTCTATTATTTCGATGATCCCCAACAGGCCATTAACACGGTACGCGGTGCGCTGGAAAACAGCAGCGTCGCGCGCACAGTCGAAGCGCCGTATTACCTGCCTCCGGCAGCGTATGGCATCGTGCAAGACCGCCAGGGCGGTTATCTCGCGGCGTGGAGCCATTATGGCTGGGCGTTCATTGTCCGCACGCCGACATCCTTGGACGCGCTCAACAATTTCATGGCCGCGTTCCAGTATTAGGCGATGGCACCCCCTGTGACGATTAAGCACCGGTCCCTACCGCGGCTGCGGCGGCGGTGGCGCTGGGTTCTGCGGCTGGTGTGGATCACCGGCTGGGCGGGGACGGTGGTGCTGCTTGGGCTTTGCGCGGTGATCGAGCGCTATGGAGCCACCGATCGCGTCCATTCCGCCGACGTGATCGTCGTGTTGGGCGGCGGAGAAGATGGCACGCTGCGCCGCGCGCAGCATGCCGCCGTGCTCTACACGCAGGGATTTGCGCCGGTGCTGGTGTGTACTGGCGGGGCAGCGCGCGAAGGCGCGATCAGCGAGGCGGAACGGTGCCAGCAGGCCGCCCTTGAGCATGGCGTACCGCAGGCGGCCATCATCGTCGAGCCGCACAGCTTGAGCACCGAACAAAACGCGATCGCGGTCGCGGCGCTGGCTCAGGACTACGGGTGGCAGAATGCACTGCTGGTGAGCGACAATTATCATTTATGGCGCGCGCATTGGCTGTTCGAGCGCGAGGGCCTGCGCAACTGGACCAGCCCGGCCCAGGTCACGACTGGGGCGCTGCGCTCGTGGGAAGAAGCGCGATCGGTGCTGCGCGAAGCTGCCGCCACCACTTGGTACGTGGCCAAGACGCTGCTCGACCTGCCCATAACGAATTTTCCAGGCATGTGACGTCCTGCCATGCGACTCACTCAACCCGGCTTAGCCCGGTGTCTATACCAGAACAGGGAAGTGAATGTCAGCGATCCTGGTAGTAGAAGACGACGACGATCTGCGATTCCTGTACGAGCAAGCGCTCGCCCGCAGCCCGCACCAGGTGACCAGCGCGCGCCGTGCGTCTGAGGGGATGCTGCACCTCACCAACGAAGATTTCGACCTGTTGATCCTCGATCTCAACCTGCCCGATCTGCCCGGCCTGCGCGTGCTGGAATTCATGCAAAGCGATGTGCGGCTGCGCGCCTTGCCGGTGATCGTCATCTCCGCGAACGACCGCTGGCGCCCCGAGGCCGAGGCGCTGGGCGTGTTCCATTTCGTTGTCAAACCCGTCTCGATCCAGCATTTTCTGGACCTGGTCGACGAAGCCCTGACCGGCCAACCCGGCGCGTAAAGCGTAGGGAAGGCGTGGTCTGGGCGTGGTGAAGGCGCTTTCCTCCGGATCACGAGATCACCTATAATGACAATAAGTAAGGATGTTTCCGCCGGTGTGACGCGCCTATCCGGCAGCGACGGATCATTCTCCGCGCGACATCAACCAGACAAGCTCACCAGCGCAGCGTCAGGCAAGTCAGTGAATCATAAGGACCGTTTCGACCGTCATCGGTCTTGACGCCTACGTCCATTTTTAGGGACCATTTATTGGTGGAGGAAAACAGGATGAAACGACGACGAATCCGGTGGATCAGCGGCCTCGGGGCGCTGCTGCTGGCCGCGTGCGCCCTGGGACTGGTATGGGGAGGCGTACCGGTCGCGTGGGGCGAGGCGGGCGCGCGTGACAGCGCGCTGCCGCCGCGCGTGATCGATACGATGCCGCTGCCCGGCGAAGAACTCGCGCTCGACGGGCAGGTGACCTTTTACTTCGATGTGCCGGTCGATCCGGCAACCGCCGGTGACGCGCTCAGCGTGTCGCCTGAGATCGCGGGCACGACCGCGCTGTCCGACGGCGACACAACGCTGACTTTTACGCCGTCAGACCCGTTCGCCCGCGCCACGGAATACACCTTCACCCTGTCGACCGGGCTGGTGTCTGCCGAGGGCGTAGCGCTGGAGGAAGATTACACCCTCAAGCTGCGCACGGTGGGCTACCTGGAAGTGTCCGAAGTGCTGCCCGGCGATGACTCGTCCTCGGTCGATACGGACAGCGTCATCACCGTGATCTTCAATCGCCCGGTCGTGCCACTTGTGGCGGTCGAAGACATGGGCACGCTGCCACAGCCGCTGATCTTCGACCCGCCGGTCGAGGGCAAGGGCGAATGGCTCAACACGTCGATCTACCTGTTCACGCCCGCGTCCGAGCTGCGCGGCGGCACGCTCTACACGGCGACCGTCACGGCCGGGCTGGAAGACATCACCGGCGGCATCCTGGAGTTGGATTACTCCTGGCACTTCCGGACCGTGCAGCCCGAGCTGCTCAGTTTCAACCCGCGCATGGATTCCGATAAAGTGGTCCTGGAATTGCCGGTCAGCGTCACGTTCAGCCAAGCGATGGACCCGCAGTCGTTCGAAGACGGCGCGTTCGAGTTGAGCTACGTCGGCCCGACGGGCGGAGCCACAGAAGGTGACGCGCAGCCCGTCAGTGGGGAGATCACCTGGAGCACTGACGCACGTACGCTGACCTTCACGCCGGACGAGCCGCTGCAAATGGAATTGGCCTACATCGCGCGCGTCTACGCCGACAAGGCGCGCAGCGCGACCGGCGCATCCCTGGCCGAAGACGGGGCGACCTATTTCACGACGGTGCCCTACCCGCGCATCCTGTCCACGTCACCCAGTGACGGGGATGTCATGGTGCAGCCTTACGGCGGCTTTACGATTTATTTCAATACGCCGATCAGCCTGGACTCGCTCAAAGATAAGATCATCATCGAGCCGCAGCCCTGGCGCGATTACGACACCTATTTCTACGACTACCGGTCGAGCTACAACCTGGCCTTCGACACCGAGCCGAGCACCGAATACACGATCACCATTTTGCCCGGCATCGAGGATCGCTACGGCAACCGCATCGACGAAGGTCTGACCGTCAACTACACCACCGGACCGTACCCGCCCGAGCTGACCATCCAGGCCACCGGCGACGTGGGCGTGTACAGCAGTTACAACGAGTCCACGCGCGTGTTTGTCACGCATCGCAACATATCGGTGCTCAATCTCAACCTGTGGCGCATGTCGCCCGCGCGGCTGGCGGATCTGGTCGGGCCGAACAGTTGGGACGCCTGGAACCAGTACACGCCGCGCCCGGACGATCTGCTGCGCCAGTGGTCGGTGAACGTGAGCAGCCAGCAGGACACGCGCCGCTATGAGCTGCTGTATATCTCCGACACGGGGCCAAGCGGGATCGCCAATATCGAATGTTTGGGCGCGCCCGATCCGCAGGTGAAGATCGGCGACGTGGCGTTGGTCACGCGCGAAGACAACCGCCCGCTCAACGTGCGGCAGGACCCCAACCTCGACGCGACCGTCATCACGCAGGCACTGCCCGACGAAACTATGCAGATCATCGGTGGGCCGTACTGCGAAGGCGGTTACCTGTGGTGGGAGGTCCGGCTGAACAACGGCCTGACCGGGTGGGCCGCCGAGGGTGACTCGTCGGTGTACTACTACGAGCCGCTCGGCAAGCAGCCGGTCGATCCCAACGCGCCCACGGCGCAGGTCTACGGCCAGCCCTACCAGCCGGAAGCGCTCGCCCCGGGCATCTACTACCTGGAACTGAACTCGCCCGAAACGGATCAATGGGACGGCTACACGCGGCGCCATATCCTGGTGGTGCAGTCGGCCAACATCACGCTGAAATTCAGCCAGGACACGGCGCTGGCCTGGGTCACCGATATGCAGAGCGGCGATCCGCTGTCCGGCGTGCCGGTGATCTTCTACAACGAGAGTTTCAACCCCATCGCCCGCGCCACATCGGACGCGGACGGTCTGGCAGAGGCGACGATCCCGCACCTGGGCGATCTCTACACGACCGTTTACGCGATGGCCAACCAGGGCGACACGTTCGGTTATGCGGTCAGCAATTGGACCGATGGCATGGACCCCTGGCAGTTCGATCTCAACAGCGACTACCAGCCGGAGAATTTCTCGGTCTATCTGTACACTGATCGCCCGATCTACCGGCCCGGACAGCCCGTGTATTTCAAGGGCATTCTGCGCGATCGCAACGACACCACCTACACCGTGCCGATCTTAAGGAAGTGCCGGTTAAGGTTTACGACGATCGCGGCGAAATCATCTTTGATCAAAGCCTGCCGGTTTCGCCCCAGGGATCGTTCAGCGGACAGGTGGACCTCGATCCCGAAGCGCCGCTCGGCTTCTACCGCGTCGTGGCAGAAGTGGCGAGCAACCAGCGCGACTCGTTCGGCCTGGGCTTCAGCGTGGCGGAGTACCGCGCGCCGGAATTCCAGGTGACGGTGACGCCCGCACAGGATCAGGTTGCACAGGGCGATCAGATCAATGTGCTGGTCGATTCAAGTTACTTCTTCGGCGGGCCAGTGTCCGACGCCAGCGTCAGCTACAGCGTGCTCTCTGAGGATTACTACTTCAACTACACCGGCGATCAGCCGGGCTATTGGTCGTTCGTCGATCAGAACTACGACCTCTACTCGCCCTACTACTACGGCAGCGGTGGACAGGTCGTCGCGGAAGGCGAAGGCACGACCGACGCCCAGGGCCAGTTCATGATCACACTGGACGCCGATCTGGGCGATAAAAGCCAGAGCCAGACCTACACCATCGAAGCGCGCGTCGTCGATGAGAGCGATCAGCTCGTCGCGGGCCGTGCCCAGGTGATCGTCCACCAGGGGCGCGTCTACGTCGGCGCGCAGCCGGAGGAATACGTCGGTTTCGCCGAGCGCGAGAACAAGATCAACCTGCTGACGGTGGACTGGGACAGTGATCCGGTGGCTAACCAGAGCGTGGACTATCAAGTCGTCGAGCGGCGCTGGTTCAGTGTGCAGGAAGAAGACGACTTTGGCCGCACGACCTGGACCTGGGACGTGAAGGAAGAGCCGGTCGAAGGGGGCAGTGGCACCGTCACCTCCGACGCGGACGGTCTGGCGCAGATCAGTTTCACGCCGCCCGCGGGTGGCGTCTACAAAGTCTACGCGACGACCACCGACGACAGCGGCAACACGGTGCGTTCCAGCGCCTTCATGTGGGTTAGCGGGCGCAACTTCATCAACTGGCGGCAGGAGAATTCCAACCGCGTGCAGTTGATCACCGACAAAGACGAGTACAAAGTCGGTGACACCGCCGAAATCCTGATCCCCAGCCCGTGGCAGGGCACTGCCCAGGCGCTGATCACGGTCGAGCGCGGCGACATCCTGTCGACCGAAGTCCTGCAACTGAACACCAACAGCACCGTGTTCCAACTGCCGATCACCGCCGACTTCGCGCCGAACGTCTTCGTGAGCGTGGTGCTGATCAAGGGCGTGGACGAAAATAACCCGACCGCCGCGTTCCGCATGGGCATGGTCGGGCTGAGCGTGGATACCAGCCAGTTGGTGATGGACCTGACGGTCGAATCGAGCGTGGATGTCGCGGCGGGCGAGTTCGCCGGACCGGGCGACACGGTCGAATACACCATCACGGCCAAAGACTGGCAGGGCACGCCTGTGCCCGGCGCGGACGTCGGCGTAGGGCTGACCGATCTTTCCGTGCTGAGCATCGCCGATCCCAACAGTTCGCCGCTGCTGCCGTTCTTCTACTCGGAGCGCGGCGTCACGGTGCGCACGTCCAGCCCGCTGACGATCAGCGTGGACCAGGCGACGCAAACCATCATCGACACCATCAAAGGCGGCGGCGGTGGCTACGGCGAAGGCGGCATCTTCGAGGTACGCCAGGAATTCGTCGATACGCCGTTGTGGGAGCCGTCGGTCGTCACCGATGAAAACGGACAGGCGACCGTCTCCGTCACGCTGCCGGACAACCTGACCACGTGGCGTCTCGATGCGCGCGCGGTCACGACTGGCGCGGACGGGCCTATGCTGGTCGGGCAAACCACGTTCGACCTGCTGAGCACCAAGCCGGTTCTGATCCGGCCTGGGACGCCGCGCTTCTTCGTGGTGGGCGATACGGCCACCCTGAGCGCGGTCGTCAACAATAACAGCAACGAAGACCAGCTCACCGAAATCTCACTGGAAGGCACGGGCTTCCGCTTCGCGGACGGCGTGACTCCGTCCCAGATGGCTAACATCCCGGCCAAGGGACGCGCGCGGATCACCTGGCAGGTCGAGATTCTCGACGTGTCCTCCGTGGACCTGACCTTCTACGCCAATGCGGGCGACGGTGCCTATACCGACGCCAGCAAGCCGACCGTCTCGCAGGGCCAACCCCTGCCGGTCTACAAGTACGAAGTGCCGGAAACCGTCGGCACCGCCGGGACGCTGTACGGGCCTGACGCCAACAGCCGGACCGAAGCCGTCGTCCTGCCGCGCCGCTTCAATGTGACGCAGGGCGAGCTCAGCGTGAAGGTCGATCGATCGCTGGCCGCGGCGGCCATCGACGCGATGACCTGGCTGAAGAACTACCCGTACTACTGCATCGAGCAGATCATCAGCCGCTTCCTGCCCAACGCGGTCACACTGCGCGCGCTGAACGAGCTCGGCGTGGACGATCCCGCGCTGGAAGCCAATCTGCAAGTCCAGGTCGGCTACGCGCTGCAGCGGCTCTACGCCCAGCAAAAAGTCGATGGCGGCTGGGGCTGGTTCCCGCAAGATGAGTCCAACGCGATCGTGACGGCTTACGCGCTGATCGGGCTGGTCGAAGCGCAGCGATCCGGCTCCACCATCCAGCAGGACGTGATCGACCGGGCGGCAGTGTTTGTACAGCGCTCGCTGGTCACGATCCGGCCCCAGGATGAGCCGTGGCGCATTAACCGGCAGGCGTTCTTGCTCTACGCGCTAGCACGCACCGATCACGGCGACATGCAGCGCACGGTGCGCCTGTTCGCCGAACGCGAAAAGATGAACCTCTATGCCAAGGCTTACATGGCGATGACGTTCCACCTGCTCGCGCCGGACGACTCGCGTGCCATGGAGCTGATCAACGATCTGAACAACAAGCTGATCGTCAGCGCGACGGGCGGTCACTGGGAAGAAGACTACGCCGACTGGTGGAACTGGAACACCGACACGCGCACGACGGCGTTGGGTCTGCTGGCGATGGCCCAGGTCGATCCTGAAAACCAGTTGATCCCCAACGTGGTACGCTGGCTAATGGTCGCGCGCAACGCCGATCACTGGGAAACCACGCAGGAAACCGCCTGGTCCGTGATGGCACTGACCGAGTGGATGACCGTCACCGGCGAGCTGCACCCCGATTACACCTTCGGCGTGACGCTCAACGGCGATCAGATGGAACTTGCCGACAACACGGCTACGTCTGACAACGTGAAGGACTCCGAGGTGCTGCATGTGTCGGTGGCCGATCTGCTGGCCGATCAGGCGAATCGTCTGGTCTTCAGCCGCAGTGACGGCCCCGGCAACCTGTACTACACGGCGCACCTGACCGCCTACCTGCCCGTGCCGGAAGTCGAGCCGCTGAACCGGGGCATCATCATCGACCGGAAATACAGCCTGCTCGACGATCCAAACGCCGATCCGATCACCAGCGCGGATGTGGGCCAGGCCGTCCAGGTGACGCTGACCATCATCGCGCCCAATAACCTGCACTACGTCGTGATCGAAGATCCGATTCCGGCAGGCGCGGACGCGGTCAACCCGAACCTGAACACCAGCAGCCAGGTCGGCACGCAGCCACAGCTCAGCCGCAATCGCCCGCTCAGCCGGGGATGGGGCTGGTGGTGGTTCTCCAATATCGAAATGCGCGACGAAAAAGTGGTGATGTACGCGACCTATTTGCCGCGCGGCACGTACGAATTCCAGTATGTGATCTATCCGGGGATGGCGGGCGTATACAACGTCATCCCACCGACGGGTTCCGAGTTTTACTTCCCAGAGGTGTACGGGCGCGGCGCGGGATCGCTGTTCACGATCACGGGCGGCTCGCCCTCCGACGCAATGGTGCCGGCAGAGTAAGAACAATCGCCTGCCTCACCCGCCCCTTTCCAGCCACGCTGGAGAGGGGGCGAAAATCGACGGTATCCGCTCAGTGATTGACGGCTGAGCGGATATCGTTTGCAGATCGGAGCGGTGGGGCTAACCCCGGTGCGCCCTGCCTCGCCGCCACAGCCCTTCGGCACGCACCAGGTAGAGCGTCACGAAGGCCGCCGTCACGAGCGTGATCGCGCTGCCCAGGAATAACAGCGGAGGCCGGTAGCGAAACAGCACCGTATGCCAATTGCCATCATCCGGCAGCACCACGCCGATCAGCCCGCCAACGGATTCCAGCTTCGTGCGCTGCCCGTCGACGATCACCTGCCAGCCGGGGTACGCCCGTTCCTGTACGGTTAGCACCAGCGGTTCCACGCTCGACTGGATCACCAGGGTGATACGGTCAGGCAAGCGGCGGTACACATCGACTGGCTGCACATCGTCCGATGTCAGGGTTGGCCCTTGGCCCTGTAACAGCATCATCTGCGACACGGCGAACGCGTAGGGGAATGCGTCCTCCTTGACGTACAGGCAGGGATACTGGTTGTGGAACGTATCAGGGCTGTCGGCAAGCATCGTGTAGCCGTGGTTGTACAAAAATTGGCGGATGTTTTCATCCCACGTCAAACCATAACGCGGCAACAGATTCGTCCAGTCGAAAACGCCCTGAGTAGAGGGCAGCGGGATCGGCATGTAATCCGCCTCGATGTTTGCCAGCCGGATGCCCTCATCCAAAAACGGCGTGACCAGTCCATAGTTGTAGCGGTAAACCGTCAGGGCCAGGTCGTCAGAGTGATGATCGCGCAGCCAGTCCAGACAAGGCGTGTCGAGTTGATCTACATCCACCAGCCCAGCAAATTCCGTCCACTTGCGCACCACATCACGCGCCGCCACCAAGCTCGCCGCGATCAGCGCCATGCTGACCGCGAACTGCACGCCGCGCACCGGCCAACGCACGAGCCAACGGCGTCCACGCCGCCAGCGCGCCCGATTGATTTGGCACCACAGTGCGTCCACGCGCAGAGCAATCAGCACGCCTAGCCAGAACGACGTCACCGCCAGCGCTCGCCCCACGAAGCGCCATTGTCCCAGGCCGGGCACATGCTGGTACACCCAGCGCATGATGTCGTGGCCGCCCATGCCCCACAGCAGACAGACTCCGCCCACGATCAGTGCCACACCCCACAGGCGCGACATCGAGCGGTAGCGGAACGGGCGTCCGAACGGCACCGCCACGAAAATCAGGAGCAAGAACCAGGCCGGGCTGATGTAGCTGTAGAAGAACTCGGGTTGTCCCGGCGCACCCCCGCGCAGATACAAATCTTTCGAGCCATTGTAAAACTGCTCGACAACCTTGACCGGGTCAGCAGGGAAGCCACCCGTTTGGTCGTCGGGATGATCGCCAATGCGTCCCCGGTTGAACCACAAGGGCAGCAGCAGCGCGGCGCTGAGGCCGATCGTCAGCGCCGCGGCAAACGTCACCCGGCGCAGCGCGGCCCAGTCGATCCGGCGCGCGCGGGGGTGCAGCGTATAGGCCACCGTCAACGCGATCATGCAGATCAGCATCGGCAGCGTGTACCAGATGTTGCCACCGAAGAACATCAATGTAAATGACAGGGCCAGCAGCACGGGCGGCCAGCGCCGCCGCTTGTAGCGCAGCACGGCCAGCATCCCGGCGACGATCCACGGAAAATACGCCTGCGTGACTCCGAGTTGGAAATAGCCGGAGCCGATCATGCCGACCATGTTGCCCTTGCCGAGCATCAACAGGCCCAGCGTCACGCGCCCCAGGCTGCCGAGTCCCAGCACGCGACCCAGCACCCAGCCGCCCAACGCCGCCAGGATCGCCGTCACGATGACCGCGATCTTGATGCCGTTGACGCCGCCCAACAGCAGGCTCGGCACCGTACTGAACGGGTTGAGCACGAACGAAAACGGACTCCCGATCAACGGCTCGCCGGATTCGAGATAGGGCTGCCAGAGCGGCAAGTAGTGGTAGCGGCGCAGGCTCAGTGCGGCGAACTGGGCGGAACTGGTCAGCCATTCCTCCTCGCCACCGTAGAGCCTGCGCGATTCGTTCAGATTGGCGAATTCGTGTGTGGCCAGAAGCGACGACGCCACCAGCACGGCCAGCTCCAGCGCAACCCACCATGCGCGGATGCGGCGCTGTGTATGCGACACTTCGATTGCATCGCGCCGGGGACCGGGATCGCGCAGGCGCTGGGTGATCGCGCCACGGAGTGCTGCGCCAAGCGCAGTGCGGCCCGTCGCCCCGCCCTGGGACGAAAACGTCCGCACACGTCCGATTCTATTGCTGAGCAGATCGACCAGCGCTCGCGCCGCGATGACGAGCGCGATCGGCCCTGCCACGCCGATCAGCGTGACCAGCAGGACAGCCCGCCGCGCGAGGGAAAGCCTCACGGGTTCGGTCTTGCGCAGTGGAGAGGGCGGAGCCGGATGGCGCGCGCCCGACGCTGCTGGTCGTGCGCGCCGCGCCACGCCCAGCGATCCCAGCACCACGACGGCGAAGGCCAGCGTAGACCAGGGCTGAGGCAGCACCAGCAGGCCGACCAGCGCCCCGACGGTCACAGCGGCGAACAGCGCCCAGCGCACTGCGCGTGACAGCTTACGTTGAGAGGCGGTCGGCGGACGCTGTGTGCTCACGTCTACCTCCGGCAGGCGTTATTCTGACACCGGGCATCACAACCGGACCGTCCCGCCGCTGCGCATCGCGGCGCGGATGGCGTCCAGCGTGCGCATATTGCCGATGGCATCTTCGGCAGGGAACAACGGATCGCGGTCATCCAACACGGCGCGGCAAAAATCTTCGACCATTAGCGCATACGAATCAAGCGCGGGCAGCTCGATCGTCTCGGTAATCTCGCGATCGCTGCCCAGACGCACCACGCCTCCCGGAAAATCGCTCTTGGGATTATACGCGTGGTTGACAACCAGTGTGCCCTCGGTCCCTACGACCTCGTAATAACGGCGCAGTGGCAGCAAAAAAGAGCAGTGAATCGTCGCCAGCACCCCGCCGGGGAATTCCAGCGTCGCGGCGACCACATCATCCACGCCGGACGCGTTCCAATGGGCCTGTGCCGTCACGGCCAGCGGCTCCGCGCCGGTCATGTAGCGCGCCAGCGCGACCGTGTAACAGCCCACGTCGTACAGCGCGCCGCCGCCGAGCGCCGGGTCCCAGCGAATGTTACCGGGCCGCGTCAGCATGAACGAGAATCCGGCATCAATCAGACGCACGTCGCCAATCGCCCCGGATTGCGCCAGCTCGCGCGTGCGCTGGCCCTGGGGATGGTGCCGCCATTGGAACGCCTCGGCCAGCTTGAGCTTGGCCGCGCGGAAGGCCGCGACCATGGTTTCCGCCTCGGCGGCATCCAGGCCGATCGGTTTCTCGCACAGCACGTGCTTGCCCGCCTCTGACGCGCGGATGGTCCAGTATTTGTGCAGGTTATTGGGCAGCGGAACATACACGACATCCACGTCAGGATCGGCCAGCAACGCCTCGTAACTGCCATAGGCGCGCGGGATGTTGTGCTTGGCAGCGTAGGCGCGCGTTTGATCGGTATCGCGCCCAGCCACGGCCAGCGCGGTGGCGCTGGGCGCGGCGTTGATCGCCGGAATGATGCTGTTCGCAGCGTGGTTCGAAGTGCCTAAAATACCCCAACGAACAAGATCGGTCATGGTTGGATTCTCCTGTGAAAATAGGTTGCAGCGAACAGAAAACAGTCGTTCGTAAGAATAGCAAACGCAGCCTCAGCCAGCATACGGCAGAGACAGGCAGGCGTCGGGCACGGACGGGTTGAGCGCGTCCACGAAGACGTCGCCGCGCGCCCAGCCGCCAGTCGAGAGCTGCCACCACGTGAAGCCTTCCGGGCCGGTCGTCCAGCCAACCGCCTGCACGCTCTCGCCGAGCGACAGCGTCCCCACCTGCGCGTTGGACGTGCCCGCCCCGGATCGGACGTTGGCCTCGTCGACACGCACGGTCAGCAGGCAGGCGCTGCCGGTCTGAGCCGGTAGGGTGGCGGTCGCCGCCGGGACGCCGATCGCGGTTGGTACGGCAGTCCCCAGCCCTTCGGCCTGGGGCAGCGTCCAGCAGGCATCCGGTGGGATAGGATTCGCCGCGTCGAGCACGGCATCCCCGCGCAGCCAACCGCTCGCTCCGATGCGCCACCACGTGAAGCCCTCGACATCCTGCGACCACGCGTCCGCCTGGAGAGTCTGGTTGAGCAGCAGCGTGCTGACGGTAGTGTAATCCGGGCCAGGACCCGACCGCAGCACTGCGTCAGTGGAACGCACGGTCAGCACGCACACATCCCCACTCTGGCCGCCCTGTCCATCCGGCAGCGCGGCTACTGTCGGCGGGGCGTAATAGGTCGGCGTGGGGATAACCTGGACGGTGGAAGTCTGCGGCACGCCCCAGATCGCCAGGTAGGTCGCGCCGCCCGTGATGAGCCGCAGGCCGTCCGGGCTGAAGGTCACGCTGTTGACAGGACCGTCCGGGTAAATAGTGCGCAGCAGCGATCCGCTCCGTGCATCCCACAGTCGCACGGTGTTATCGTCGATGCCGTTCGCGCCGGAAGCCAGCAGCGCGCCGTCACGGCTGTAAGCCACGCTGGTGATCGTGCCGGTATGCCCGGCCAGCAGCGCCGCCTGCGACTCCGACAGCAAATTCCACAACCGGACAGTGTGATCGGCGCTGGCTGACGCCAGGGTCGAACCATCCGGGCTGAAGGCGATAGCGGTCACGGTCGAGGTATGGCCGCGAAAAACCGTCAACTCGACGCCATTCGGCACGCCCCACACCTGGATCGTATCGTCTTCACTGCCCGCCGCGATGAGCGTCCCATCAGGCGAAAAGGCGACGCTGGTCGCGTAAGAACTGAGGCCGGACAGCGCCCCGATCATCGTCCCGGCAGGGAGTTCCCACAGGTAGACACGGCTGTCATCGCTGGCCGCCGCGAGCAGCACCCCATCCGGGCTGTAAGCCACCGCGCGTATCGCCGCGGATGGACCGGTCAGCGGGTCCAGCGAGGCGCCGCTCGCCACATCCCAACGCCGTACCACGGAGTCCTGCCCCCCGGCGGCAATCTCCTGGCCGTCAGGGCTGATCGCGACACTGTCCACGCGGTTGCTGGGGCTGCGGAACAACGCGGTCTGCGCGCCGCTGGCGACATCCCACACGCGCACCGCCCCTTCCCAATCGCCGGACACAATGGTCTGCGCGTCCGGACTGAAGACGACGCTGCTCACCGGGCTGCTGTGCCCAAATAGCTTGGCGACAACTTCCACGCCGCCTACAGTTGCAGCGGTAATCGGCTGGGCGGGGATCAGCGCCGGGCCAGAGACGGCGACCGGGCCGGATGTCGGGGGAATTGCGCTCGGCAGCGCCGGGGAAACCTGGAGCGCCTCACCGGGCGTTACGGTTCCCCAACCATAGGGCACAATCTGGGTCTCTTGCTGCTGCTTGCCGCTCAACAGTGGGATCAGCAGCACATACAGCAGGAAGCACAAGAGCACCGCGCCCGCGAGTACCAACACGAGCACAAACCAGTTCACGCTGCTGTCTTCAGGCTCGCCATAGCCGCGCTTGCGAAACCGGTTGAAGATCCACATTACACGCACTGCCCTTCGTGATCATCCCGACGCGTCAGGGGGCGAGAACCGATTGCGATGGTCAGCCCGCCACCATATTATCACGAACGGGCGCGCCCCGAAACGACTTATCATGACCGAGCGCGTGGTGCGGCATCGCCCGTCCTACGGACTCGCCGCGCTCACCTGCCAGAGTGTCACATCCACCAGGCTGTGCGGCTTGCGCTGCTCGAACAAGATCTGCCACTGGCCAGGATCCGCTGGCGCAGTGTCCGGCGACAGCGCATTGGAGAGTACATACACGACGGCGTTCTCCTCGAGCGCACGGACTAGATTCGACCAGTCAGCGGGGTCGCTGGGCAGGGTGTCATCCGGGAATTCGTGCTGGGTCACGCAGTTCCACGATCGGCCCGCCGGAAGATAAAACGCGACCATCGTGCAGTACTCGTGTGCCGGGATACTCGGCAGCGTGTCTAGAGCCGCCACCAGAGGAACGTCCGCCCCGTCAATACCGTCCAAACGTTCCGCGAACGCCAACGCATCCGCTATGCCCCACCCATTGGCGCTGGCCGCAAAATATACGTAGCGATCCGACGCGGGCAAAGTCAGGCGGGCCGGATCATTGGCTGCCCGAAGATCAAATGGGAGGGCAAACGCGATCGCCCACACGCCCAGCACGATCACCGCCAGAGCGGTCGTCATCCCGACAGGATGCGCAAACCTCTCTGGCGCACGGTCGGCCTGATCCGAACGTCGTCGCGCACTGAGCCGGGCGCCGACCTCGCTCATAGCCTCGCCCGCCACTGCGATGCCACCGCCAAACAATGTCGCCAGCGCCGGAGTTCCGATCATCAGGTAGCGGCTTTCCGCCGAGATGCCCATCACGAGGCTGGGTACCCACAACACCGCCAGCCAGCCTACCGCGTACAACGCGGCCGCAGGTCGTTTCCAGAGCACAAGCACGGTACAGATCACCA
Source organism: uncultured Chloroflexia bacterium (assembly GCA_963826505.1). Taxonomy (GTDB): domain Bacteria; phylum Chloroflexota; class Anaerolineae; order Aggregatilineales; family Aggregatilineaceae; genus CAWGXG01. Next base: position 165,453 of record CAWGXG010000002.1, on the reverse strand, counting down.
GAACAGCTGTCATGGGCAGCGACACCAGATCGGCCAGGATCGTTTTGATCGCGTCCAGTTTTCCGGCGAGGGTGCCGGTCGATTGATCGCGGACGCCGAGCAAATTGGTGTCCAGAATCACCGGCGAGCCGCCCGACCTCAGGCTGATCACCACCAGCAGGCCGAAGATCAGCCAGATGAGCGCATAGACGGCATACACCCGGTTTAGTGCGGGGCCATAGCGCTTGCCCAGTGCTCGACTCCACGAGTCGATGGCAGCCCGATTCCACCGCGCGGGAGCGGCGCCGCCCACCAGCATCGCCGCCATAATGGGCAGTCCGGCCACCAGGGCCGCCGCCAGCTTGGCCATCACCGCCAGCCCGATCAGTAGGCCGAGCAGAGCGCCGCGCCGGTGCGTAGGTTTGCGCGTCAGGCGGATACTTTGCCACGCTACCAACGCGGCGAGCGCTGCCGCCAACGGATCGGCCAGTGCCATGCGCTCGTAAAACAGCGCATAGGGCAACAAGGCATACAGCGCGAGCGCGGGCAGCATCGCCCGACGGCCGAACAGATCGCGCGCGACGGATGCGGCGGCGGCGGCTGAAAACAGCGAGATGAGCGCGATCGCCCAGCGGGACACGGCCAGCCCGCCTGGTTTTTGCGGATCAAACGCGCCCAACCAGAAATAGAGCAGGACTTTCCCATGGCTCTGCTCGACCGGATTATGGCTCAGATCGTACACCAGTTGCGCGCGGGAAATGTGGCGGAATTCGTCGATGAACAGCGGGAATGAAGCCGATTGGTTGAGCCGCAGGCCCACATGCACCAACAGGATCAGTACGATAGGGATGGTGCGCAGAGACGATTTGGAAGATAGCATGGGCCGGACCTCAAGTATAGGAGCCGCATTCCGCGCGCGAGCAAGGTACTGCAATTCTACTGCATTGTGTTGGCGGCCACTCTGAATTTGTTCCGAATGGCGGCCAGCGCGCCGCCACCGATACCGCCCGCCAAGCACGATCCCCTACAATCGAGTACAATTTAGGTCGAGGTATTGACGCATCGCGGACGCGCGTCCCCAGGCGAAGTACCTGCCGCGAGCGCGCAACCACCAGGAGGACCTGTCATGGGAATGTACTCGACTTCAACCACCAAAGATATGCCGGTAACCGTGCTGCTGGCGGGATTCCAGGCGCGATGCACGCTGCCCGTGATCGGCGCGATTCAGATGTTCATCAACGACGCGCAGAAGCTCGTGATCACGATCAAAGATGCCACGCTCAACGGGCTGGAGGTCGGCAATCCGGCCGTGAGCGTCGCCGTACCGGAAGTGTTCATCGCCAAGAAAGCCTGCCACCTGATCGGCTTCGAGCAGATGTATTCCCACGACGAAACCGGTCTGATGGCGCGCGGCGAGCGGTTGGCCGTTTACACCTCGCATTACGTCATCCAAGGTACCTTTCATATGGGCGCCGACGCGCTGCTCGCGGACTTCATGGCCTCGAACAAAGCGCCGTTTCTGGGCATCACCGATGTGGATGTCTTCCCACTGTTCCAGGCCCAAAGCGCGATGGTTCAGCATTTCCCGCTGGCCTATATCCACCAGGAAACCGCCTTGATGCACCACCACGTATAGTCCTGGGACACAGCCCACCGACCACAGCGAGGACCGCATGTCGCTTTCTTCCACCGCCGAGCGCGATCGCTGGATCGCAGACCTGCTGCGCCGCAGCGGCGAGCGGGTTCTGCACACGCAAGAGGTGCGCCGCAGTCCGGTCAGCGTCGTGCTGGCCGTGCAAACCGGCCGACGCCGCGTCTATTTCAAAGACTGCGGCGCATTGTTTGCCCATGAATGCCGCTTGATGGCGACATTGGCCGCCCGCTTTCCCGACAGTGTGCCGGGCATTATTGGCACGGACGACACGCGTCACTGGGTCCTGATGGAGGACGCCGGGCCGACTCTGCGCGCGGCGATCCGAGAGTGCGGCGACCACAGCCTGTCCGAAGTGATGGTGCGCGACTTTGCGGCGCTGCAACGCGACACGGCGGCGATCGTGCCGGACCTGCTGGCGCTGGGCGTGCCGGACCGGCGGCTCGACCAACTGCCACACCTGTTCGAAACGCTGATCGCGGACACCCCCGCGCTGATGATCGGTCACCCGGACGGCATGACGGCCCAGGATGCCGACCGGCTGCGCGCGTTCAAACCTGGGCTGCGCGATCTGTGCGAGCGGGTCGCCGCGTTTGGGCTGCCCGCCACGCTCCAACACGACGATTTTCACACGGCCAATACCAGCCTGAACGGGGACCGCTGCGTGTTCTATGACTGGGGCGAAAGCGCCATCGCGCACCCGTTTTACTCGCTGCTGATTGCGCTGCGCGACGCGAAATTCATTCTGCATTACGAGGACGCCGACCTGATCCGCGTGAGGAACGCCTACCTGGACGGCTGGTCCGCCTTCGGATCGCGGGAGCGACTGGTCGAGGCGTTGGCTCTGACACACCGGCTGGCGGCGTTGGGCCGCGCGCTGACGTGGTGGGCGGTGCTGCGTGCCGGTGATGAGGCGTACCGCGCTGAAAATGGAGACGCGGTGCCCTACTGGCTGCTGACCTTCCTCAACGACACGCCGATGGAATAGCGATCAGCGATCAGTCTGTCACCTACGCGCAACGCGTCGCATCAGACCCAGGACGCGCGGCATCAGCCGTTCGTAGACCCAATATAGCCCAGCGTTCGGCACGAAATCCCACGCGCCGATGTGGCGCACAACTGTTCCCCCGAAGCCGTCCTTGAAGCGATACACGCCCCACATCGGATCGGAGTCGTCGAAGGTGTTGGGCGCGCCCCAAAAATCGTAGGTCGCATACCCGCGCGCCTTCGCCCAGCGGATCGCCTCCCACTGCAAGAGGTAGGTGGGCATGCGCTGGCGTTCCTCGTCGCTGCTCATACCATAGAAATACCACGCCTTCGGCCCGAAATGGAAGATCACCACGCCCGCCAGCGCCCGGCCTTCCCATTCCGCGACAAAGGCTGCCGCCAGCCCGGCCTCGATGAAGCGCGTCCACGCCTGGCGGTAATATTCCGGCGGGCGGACGAGGAAACCCTGGCGCGCCCCGGTCACGCGGTAAAGATCGTACAGCACGGCGAGATCAACCTCGGTGCGAATTTCGCGCACGGTGACGCCGTTCTTGGGTCCCTGGCGGATCTTGCGGCGCGTGCCCTGGCTCATCCCGGCCAGCAGCGCGTCCTCGGACTGCGTGAGATCGAGTGTCACGGTGTTGCGGAACTGCACCTGCGACGCGCTGAAACGCCAGCCGCGATCGCGCAGCAACGTCAGCACGCGCTGCCCCACCGCATCCTCGTGCGGCGGGCGATCGGGGTCCGCGCCGCCGGGGATGCCCGTCCCGGCGATCACGTCCGGATCGATTTTGAGCCAGACGGCGCGCGCGCGCCGTGCCCGATCTTCGAGCGCGGAGATCACGTCGGCGACCAGCGCGGGATCGGCGTAGTTGAGTGCGGGACCTTTGGGCACGTACATCACGCGCAGCGGCCCGGCGCGCCGTGTCAGCACGGACGCCGCCGCCACGACCGCACCGCCCGCGTCTTCAAACGCTAACCGCTCCGGCGTCCAGCCTGTTTCGACCTGTTTGAACGCGCCCCATTCCCAGCTTTGGAGAATGTGCGCGCACGGCAGAACGCGCAGAGTGTCGTTCCAGGCCGTCGGATCGTGGATCGTTCGGATGGTCAGCACCGCGCCACTCCTCGCACCAATAAAAAACGCCGGGGAGATCATTCCCCCGGCGGCCCAGTCTACCCAATCTGGCGCAACTGCGCTGGAATCGTGAACGGCACGCTCAGCTATCGAGCTGTGCCATCGCCTGTTCGGCGTTGCGCGCGATGCCGTGAAGATGGTCAGTATCGCTCGAATAAAATACGCGCACGGTGCCGCGCGAGGTTTCGAACTGGACGACGTGCGTCGGGACCAACCCCGGAACCACGTACGCAAACGCGGCCAGCAGCAGCACCAGCACTCCACCCATGATCACGCTGTCCACGGGCAGGTTAAGCGCCACGATCCCGAAAATGTCGAGAATCAAGGCCCACGACAGCAGCGCCGCCAATAACCGGGTGGCCTGAAGCGGCCAGAAATAGATCAGCCGCGCGACTTTGACCTGTTCGACACTGCGCAGGGGATATATTTCACCGTCAACGATGACGCGCTGATCCGTCAGAAATTCGGATCGTGTACGGAACAGAATTCTTTCGGATGCGTAGGGCGGAGTTTGTTGGGAGACCATGGCTCGTAATGACATCTTCCTGTGACCTCTAAAGTTTTCGAAAACGTACCGCGGTTCGGTAGGCCGCGTACAGCACCCGCTGATAGGGACGATCCCATGCACCTACCGAGCGTACAATTTCCCCGCCCCAACCGCGCTTGAACCGGTAGACTCCCCACAGCCCATCGGAGCGCGTTTCAAACTGACTTTCGAGCACGGCCGGATCTTCATCCGGTACGCCGACCATGTCGTAATGCTGCGCGCCCTGCTGGCGGGCCCACTGGATCGCGGCCCACTGCACGCCATAGGACGCCATGCGCTGCCGCTCCTGGTCCGACGAAGCGCCGTAGAGATACCACGCCCACGGTCCCAATGCGAAGACCATCACGCCCGCCAGGTCTTGCCCGGCGTAACTGCCCAGGATAAGCGCGGCCCGCCCTGAGGGAACAAACAGGTCATAAGCCCGCGCGTAATACTCCGGTGCATGCACGCCGAACGCATCCCGGCTGCCGGTGACGGCCATCAGCGCGTTAAAACTCGCGACGTCGGCGCGCGTGCCCTGCCGGATCGCGATCTCGAATTTGTCGCTCTTGCGGATATTGCGCCGCGTGCCCTGGTTCATGCGCGCCAGGATCGCGTCTTCTTCTCCCGCAATGTCGAGGACCACCGTACGCGGCGGCTGGACCGTCTGCGCGCCAGGGCGAAAACCCGCCGCTTTCAGCGCCGCCGGGTCGACACCTGCGCCCGGCTCAATGGTGAGCAGCGCCGCGCCGCGCTGCCGGGCCGCCCGGTCAATCGCCGCCACCAGCGCGCCCACCTGTTCCGCGTCGGCCCAATCCACCAGCGGACCGTAAGGGATATAAGCCAGCCGTCCCACGCCCAAGGGCAGCCGCTTCAACAGCAGTTGAGCGCCCGCCGCCAGCCCGCCTGACGGATCCGCCAACGCCACGCGCAGCGGCTCCCAGCCAAACGCCGCCTTGAGATCGCCCCACGCGCTGAGCTGCAACAGGTGCCCGCGCGGATGGGCCGTCACAAAAGAATCCCAACGCTCGGGCGTTGGGGTTACAGGTTGTAAAGCTAGCTGTGAGTCGGAAGACGCCATGCGGTTCTAAGGATCACAATGCAGACTGATGCCGCGCGCTTACCGTTTGGGTGGACGGCATAAAAACAGCCAAACTGGGAACATTATACCTGAATCTGAATCACGCGAAAGGCTGTTGTGTTGGGAACTTGTAAGACTAAATTAAGCACAAATAAAAACGCCGCCGGTTATGTCATGAATCAGGGGCGGCGACCCCGTGGACGACGAACAAAACAGTTCTTGTATCCACGCAACCGGGACCAGTATAGTGTAAAATGGTGACGCTCGGCAGCCGTGCCGAGTCGCGTAGTAATCCAGCACCGGTCACACACGAGGCAGAGTCATGACCCTATCCATTGAACGCGCTACCGCCGCCGATGCGGAATCCCTGGTGAAGGTCCAGATCGCCGCCTTTCACAGTGACGCCCAGCTATACCCCGGCGTCGAGATCGGCGGCCCGCCCGGCTATGACTCCGTAGCAGAAATGCTGGAGCGGATTCAGGACAGCACGTGTTACAAAATCATCGACGCGGGGCAGTGCATCGGCGGGATGATCGTGTTCGATCTGGGCCAGGGGCATTTTCACCTGGGCGTGATCTTCATCGATCCCGCCTACCACAATCGCGGGATCGGCACGCAGGCGATGCAGTACATTGAACAAACACACGCAGCCAGCCGGTGGACGCTCGATACGCCGCAGTGGGCGGTACGCAATCAGCATTTCTACGAGAAGCTGGGTTACGTGAAGAAAAGCGAGCATGAAGACGAAGACGGCACCCCCCTGATCGCCTATGAAAAACAGATCGGGGGGTGACGCCAAACTCCGAGAGTCAGCACGGCGGCAAAGGGGATGGTACTCTAGCCTGCCGGAGGCGTATACGTCACGCTGTCGATGATCTTGAGCAGAGTTGACTCGTGATCTTTCAACTCGCCCGACGCGGCGACGCCCGCCGCAATGACCAGCGAGCCGTCACTTTCCCAACCGATGTAAAAGCCGTCTCCGGTTGTAGAGGTGATGTCGGTGCGATACGCGGTTTTCCCGTTGACTTTGACATCTTTTACGTCGCTCAACGTCGTATCGGATCCTTCGCCGCCCATCGACTGGACCATCATCTTAAAGGTGTCTTCCGCCGACATCCCACTCAACTGGTCCGCCGAAATCCCCATGAGAATGACGCCCGTCTGCCCCTTGTCCGGCCCCTGAGCGGTACTGGCCTCCATGGCGTCCACCGTAGCCTGGCTGTTCGCCACGTACACCGTATCGCCCGCGGCATCCTTGGCGATCCAACCGTCAGGGTACTTCACGCTGACGCCGGTCCCGCTGTCGAAACTTTGCTTCAGATCAACGCTGCTGGAACCGGACTTTTTATCATCCCCCCCACATGCCGCCAGCAGGGCGGCTACCACTACCAACACCACCAACACCAAGACACTTTTTCTTGCCTTGAACATGATTGATCCCTCCTGGGAGTCAAACGAGGCGCACCGCCCGCGGGATGGGTGCAAGCCGTCCGCAAAGAGCCGGGACGGGATTCTCTGGTGCGGGCACAAAACCACCCTAAGTATAGACGTTTAGCGTGGCTTTCGCGTGACCGGACGGCCGGGAATCGGGCCTGTGCGCGCGTTTTTGCGAGTTTTTTACAGGCGGCACGCGCATCGCGCTCGGTCTGTTCGCCGCCGGTCTTGTGAAATGCACCACACAACGCAGCGTCATTTTGTAATCGCTAGGCCGTGTGCTAGAATGATGGCGCGACGCGTAAAGGGAAAATTGCCCATCCGCCGGGCGATTGTTATACTAGCCCCCTGTTGCTCATATAGGTACCGGGTAACGTCGTTTCCATCCAGAGTGCGCTGGAGGGCGAGCGTATTATGAGTTTGAACCAATGGATTTTTGTCGGACTTTTTTTCGCGTTGGGGTGGACGCTTCCCGCCGTCCCCATTGTGTTAGGTAAGCTCCTCTCACCCAAGCGCCCCAACCGGGTCAAACAATCGACGTACGAATGCGGCGTTGAGATGGTCGGCACGCCCCAGGTGCAGTTCAGGGCGCAGTACTATGTCTTCGCGCTGGCCTTCGTCGTCTTTGACGTGGAATTGGTGTTCTTGTTCCCCTGGGCGCTGGCGTACAACCAGATGGGCTTGTTTGCCCTGTTCGAGATGACGATCTTCATTTTGCTGCTCGTCGTCGCCCTGGTCTATACCTGGCGGAAAGGCGCTCTGCGCTGGTCGTAACAGACTTTCGGTCGGTAGGTCTCAACAGCCTACCGGTCTTTTTGCTGTCGTTGGCTAACACTCGCCGGAGACGACAATTATGACAGGCTTGTTACAAGATATTGGGTTTTCGCACGCGCTGGCCGTGCTGGTCGCCAAGGCCATCGGCGTCATGGTAGTCGCCGCCTTTGGCCTGCTGTGGACGCTGCTCGGCATCTGGATAGAGCGCAAAGTCGCGGGGCGTTTTCAAGACCGCGTCGGGCCAAACCGCGTCGGGCCGTTCGGCCTGGTGCAGACCGTGGCCGACACCGTCAAGATTATGCTGAAGGAAGACATCATGAACACCGGCGTCGATCGCTGGGTGTTCAACATTGCGCCAATCCTGTCGGTGGTGTCCGTGACCCTGCTGTGGGCGGTCGTGCCCTTCAGCGTGGCATGGATCGGCACCAATCTCAGCATCGGCGTGCTGTACCTGATCGCGGTCGGTTCGCTCGGCACGGTGGCCGTGATCATGGCGGGCTGGTCCAGCAATAACAAATACGCCCTGGTGTCATCCTACCGCGCCGTCGCGCAGCTCATCAGCTACGAGATTCCGATGGTGCTGGCGCTGCTGGTCCCGGTGATCCTGGCCGGGTCGCTCAGCACGCAGGACATTGTGCACTCACAGCACATCATGTACCTGTTCGCGGTGCCGGTGACGGTCTTGATCTTCCTCACCTCCAGCCAGGCCGAAACCGGGCGCGGGCCGTTCGACCTGCTCGAAGCCGAGTCGGAGCTGGTGTCGGGCTTTCACATCGAGTATTCCGGCATGAAGTTCGGCATGTTCTACGTCGCCGAATTTCTGCACGCTTTCACCGCCGGAGTGCTGACGGCCATCCTGTTCCTGGGCGGCTGGAAAGGCCCCTTCGCCGAAGACGTGGCGGTGCTGGGCTTCATCTATTTGATGATCAAAAGCATGATCGCCTATTTCGTGCTGATCTGGGTGCGGATGACCCTGCCGCGCCTGCGCATCGATCACCTGCTGGACTTTAACTGGAAATTCCTGGTCCCGCTGAGCCTGGTCAACCTGTTGGTGGTGGCCTTCGTGTGGAAGATCGTCCCCAACACCGATCAGATTCACAGCTTTGGCGACGCGCTGGTGCCGACGCTGGCGCTGCTGGTGGCGAACATCGCCATGATCGCCGTCGTGCTGGCGCTGCTGGCGGATCGCGGTCGCCGCGAGCGCGAGCACGTGCTGGCGCGCAAAGCAGGGACCGATTTACCGGTGGCGGAAACACAGCCCGCCGGTGCTGGTGACTAGGAGGGGCGTGTGGAACTGAATGCAGAGTCCATCGTATTCTTGATTTTTAGCGCGATCACCCTGGGCGGCGGTTTGCTGGTCGTCACATCGCGCAACCTGTTTCACGCCGGGTTGTACCTGATGATGGCGCTGTTCGGCGTGGCCGGGCTGTTTGTACTGCTCAGCGCGCCGTTTCTGGCCGGGTTCCAGGTTGTCGTCTATATCGGCGCGATCGCGATCCTGATCATCCTGGCGATTATGCTCACGCCGGGCCTGACGGCCATGAAGGGTATCTTCAACGACCAGTGGCCGGTCAATCTGGCGCTAGCCGCATTGTTCTTCGTGCTGCTGCTGTCCATCGTCAGCCCGATGATGGACGAGCTGGGTGTCGATGGGTGGAACGCTGATTTCCGTCAGGACAACCCCCAGGCCGTGCCCGCCGACAGCATTATGACGCTGGGCAAAGACCTGGTCGATCCGGACGTGTACATGCTGCCGTTCGAAGTGGCGTCGGTGCTGCTGATGGCGGGTATGATCGCCGCCGTGATGCTGGTCAACCCGCCCCAGGACGACGACGATCAGGCTGGCGTTCCGGCAGCCGCGCCGGGCGGCGACTAGGCGATCCGGGCACCGGTACGGGAGGCAAAACAACGTTATGGTTCCTTTGTGGATGTACTTGGTCGTAGCGGCTGGGCTGTTCAGCATTGGCATGTTCGGCGTGCTGTCGCGTCGCAACGCCATCGCCGTTTTGATGAGCATCGAACTGATGTTAAACGCGGTCAATATTAACCTGGTCGCCTTTTGGCGCTATCAGATGCCGGTCGAACTGGGCGGGCAGGTTTTCGCCGCCTTCGTGTTCGTGGTGGCTGCCGCCGAGACGGCGGTCGGCCTGGCGTTAATCATCAGCATCTACCGCCGCCGCAAGTCGGTCATCGCGGAAGACGTGCATATGCTGAAGTGGTGATCGGTTGGCAGTCGATGGTTCGCCGCTGCGGCGGCCCCCCACACGGGCTGCTAGCAGACCACTTTGAACTTAACACTGGCAGCTTATACGACCCTACAGGATAGGCTTATGGATGTAAATTGGTTGAATGCCAACTATCTGCCCTGGCTGATCATCGGGCTGCCCTTGCTCAGCTTCATGCTGATCGCGCTGGTCACGAATCGCCGCGTGGTCGTCAGCCAGATCATCGCCATGACCGGCATTGGGCTGGCGTGGCTGTTGAGTATGCTGCTGTTTGTCAAGACCGTATGGGCCACCGACAAAGCGCTGGGTCACGAGATTTTCGGCAGCCAAATTGACTGGATGAAGCTCGGCACGGAAACATTCCGCATGGGCGTGCTGGTCGATCCGCTGACGGCATACATGCTGCTGATGGTGCCGCTGGCCTGCCTGATGATCTTTATTTATTCGATGGGCTACATGCGCGGCGACTATCACAACTCGCGCTTTTTTGCCTATCTCTCGCTGTTCTCGGGGGCCATGCTGACGCTGGTCCTGGCCGATAACCTGCTGATGCTGTTCATTGGCTGGGAGGTGATGGGCTTCTGCTCCTACTCCCTGATCGGCTTCTGGTTCCACAAAAAGAGTGCGATGGAAGCCGGTGTCAAGGCGTTCATGACGACGCGCGTGGCCGATGTGCTGATGCTGATCGGCATCGGGTATTTGTTCGTCGTGGCCCGCACGCTCAACTTCCGCGACATCCTCTATAACGAGGATATGCTGCACCATCTCGCCAACACGAACGCGGTCCTTTTCGGCGGCAGCGTGGCCGGGCTGGTCGGTGTGTTACTGGTGATCGGCACCATCGGCAAAAGCTCGCAATTCCCGCTGCACACCTGGCTGCCCGACGCGATGGAAGGCCCGACCCCGGTCAGCGCCATGATCCACGCGGCGACGATGGTGTCCGCCGGTGTATACATGGTCGTGCGTATGTTCCCGCTGCTGAGCGCGGGCGCGGATTTCACACATTACCATTACAGCACGCCAATGGTCCTGATGGGGCTGATCGGCGGCTTCACGGCGCTGTTCGCCTCAATACTGGCCGTTGGTCAGAACGACATCAAGCGCATCCTGGCCTACTCGACCATCAGCCAACTGGGTTACATGGTCGCGGCGCTGGGCGTCGGCGCGTGGGTTGCGGCAGCGTTCCACCTCATCAACCACGCCTTCTTCAAAGCGCTGTTGTTCATGGCGTCCGGCTCGGTGATCCACGCGATGGAGCACGGCGAGCACAACGCCGCCGAACACGGGGAGGGTGAGCACGCTCACCACGAAGAACCGGACGGGCTGGTGATGGATTACTGCGCACCGCCCAACAACATCCAGCGCATGGGCGGCCTGATCCACCGCATCCCGGTGACCGGCATCACGATGGCGATCGGCGGGCTGTCATTGGCGGGCTTCCCGATCATCACCGCCGGGTTCTGGTCCAAAGACGAGATCATCGCCGAAGCGTGGCACGGTGCGCCGCATGCACCGCTGGCGCTGCTGGTCTTGCTGCTGCTGCTGGCCGCCGCCGGTTTGACGGCATTCTACACGGCGCGCATGTGGTTCCTCGCCTTCTGGGGCAAACCGCGTACCGCCGCCGCCGAACACGCCGGGCTGGGATCGCTGCGCAAGCAGTGGGTCGTCTGGTGGAACCGCCAGAGCATGAGCGAAAACTATAAGCTCACCCAGGAGCCGATTTCCCCACGGGATCGACTGTCCGCCGCTCAGATGGAGTTCCCGCTGGTGGTGCTGGCGTTCTTCGCGCTGACCGCCGGGTTCATCGGCATTCACCAAGACATTCTCGGATCCAACCCGCTGCACAAGTTCCTGGCTGGCACGCTGGTCGAAGAACCGGAAGTGATCGGCTTCAACTTCCTGCCCATGCTGTTCAGCATGGTGCTGGCCGTGGGCGGTTTAGGATTGGGCTGGTTCATTTACGGCCGGCGACCGCTGGCCGCGGAAGAAAAAGACCCGACCGAACAGGCGCTCGGCCCGGAGATCTGGCGGATGCTGCAAAACCGCTTCTATATCGACATTCTGTACCGGCGCTACCTACTGCGTCCGGTGGAATGGTTCGCGGTGAATATCGTCATCCAGGCCATCGACAAGGAAACGATCGACGGCGTGCTGGAAACGCTGGGCGAGACGTTCAGCAGCCTGGGCGAAGGCTTCAAACGCTTCAACACAGTCGTGATCGACGGGTTCATCGACGGCAGTGTCTACGCGCTGGGCGATTTCGCGCGCTGGTTCCGCCAGGTGCAAACCGGGCGCGTCCAGCAGTACCTGCTGGCGGTGACGCTGGCGCTGCTGGCCCTGGGTACGCTGTTCTTGATCCAGGTGAGATAGACAATGGGCTGGAATGACGGCCCCTTCCCTCCCTCGGCGGCAGCAAGCGCCGCGTGAGGACGTTTGAGGGTGCGCGCGCACCAGGGACAGGGGTCGCGCCGCTTGGAACTCCGGTAAATAAGGAGAAGCGCACGTAGATGACGAATTTCTTATCCTTAGACTTTTTGACCGCGTTGGCCCTCCTGCCACTGGCAGGCGCGATCGTGGTGTTCTTGATGCCGCGCGACCGCGTCCGCATGGCCCGCTGGACAGCGTTGGGCGTCAGCCTGGTGGTCATGGTGCTGGCGATCGGCCTGTTCTACAACGTGCAGACCAACCCGCCGGGGCCGGATCAATGGGCGTTTGAAGCGCACGCGGAATGGTTCCCGCAGCTCAACGCGTCGTGGCATGTCGGCGTCGACGGACTGAGCGCGACCATGATTCTGCTGACGGGTCTGCTGCTGCCGCTCGCCATCTTGATCTCGTTCGAGGTGGAAGACCGCGTGCAGGCCATTATGGCGCTGTTCCTCTTCCTCGAAACGGGCATGATCGGCGTGTTTATCGCGCTGGATATGATGATCTTCTTCGTCTTCTGGGAGATCGGGCTGGTGCCCATGTACTTCTTGATCTTCCTGTGGGGCGGCGAAAACCGGCGTTACGCGGCCAACAAGTTCTTCCTGTATACGATGGCCGGGTCGCTGGGACTGCTGCTGGCGACGCAGTTGATCGGCGTAACGGTTGGCTCGTTCGACATCCCCGTCATGCTCAAAGAATGGCCCGCCTACCTGATGCGCGGCGGCGATATCCTGGGCGTGGACGTGAGCATCGTCAAGTATTACGCCCTGCTCGGATTCGCCATCGCCTTCCTGATCAAAATCCCGGCGTGGCCGTTCCATACGTGGCTGCCCGACGCCCATACCGAAGCGCCGACCGGCGGCTCGATGATCCTGGCGGGCGTGCTCTTGAAACTGGGCGCGTATGGGTTTCTGCGGCTGGCGATCCCGCTCTTCCCCAAGGAATGGATCATCCAGCGCCAGCTTGCCAGCCTGAACTACAACCTGGTGGACGTGCTCGGCTTCCTGGCCGTGATGGGCATCGTCTTCGGGGCGCTGGCAGCCTGGGGTCAGAACGACTTCAAGCGGCTGGTGGCCTATTCCTCGGTGAATCACATGGGCTTCGTGGTGCTGGGGCTGTCGGTGGCCGCGCTGATGTACGGCGTCACCTGGGCCGAGCAGAATAATATGAACAGCCTGATCGCCGGTGTAGCCGGGATTCCCGGCTACGAGAAGATGAGTTCAACCGAGCTCACCGACAAGGTGAACCAGATGTACCCGGTCGAAATGCGCGAAGACGACCGCCAAGACGCGCGGCTCGCGCTCAACGGCGCGATCTTGCAGATGTTCAACCACGGGCTGAGCAGCGCGGGCATGTTCTTGCTGGCCGGGGCGCTCTATCATAAGGCTCACACGCGCGATCTGCGACGGTTTGGCGGGTTGTGGGACATCGTGCCCATGTTCGGCGCGCTGCTGATCTTCGTCAGTATGGCGTCGCTGGGCCTGCCCGGATTGAACGGCTTCGTGGGCGAGTTTCTGATCGTGTCAGGCTCGTTTAAAGCCTATCCGATCTACGTGATATTAAGTATGTTCGGGCTGTTGATCACGGGTATTTACATTCTAAAAGGTATTCAGAAGCTGCTGCACGGTCCATACAACGAAGAATGGGCCGAGTATCACCAGACCAAGCACTCGCTGGAAATTGAGCTGCGCGAGGTCATCGCGCTGGCCCCGCTGGTCGTGTTGATGTTGATCACGGGCCTCTATCCCGACTGGGTGCTCAAGGCGATCAACAGCAGCGTCGTGCGGTTCCTGGGCGGCTGACTGTAGGAGGATTATGAATGGTCATTACGTTTAGCGGTGTCTTGACAGGCATCCTCCTCACGCCGGTGATCGGTGCGATCATCATCCTGCTGCTCGACAAAGAGTCGAAGGAACAGGCACGCATTGTGGCCGCCATGGCTACAGGGATCGCACTACTGCTGGCGTTGGGCGTGTTCTTCGGATACAGCGCGGACAAAGCCAACGCCGCCACCGAGGCCGGTCAGACCTATTTCGCCTTTGAGGATCATGTCCAATGGGTGCAGTCGATCGGCATTAGCTGGCACCTGGGCGTGGACGGCATCAGCGCGCCGATGGTGCTGCTGACGGCAATCGCGGGCTTCACGGGAGTCTTGATCTCGTGGGGGATGGAAGACCGCACACGCGAGTTTATGGCATTCTTCCTGCTGCTTGTGGCAGGCGTCTTTGGCGTGTTTATGGCGGTCGATCTGTTTGTGTTGTTCTTCTTTTATGAATTCGCGATCTTCCCCATGTATTTTTTGATTGTGATCTGGGGGTGGGTCCAAACGCGGCAGTACGCCGCCATGAAGCTGACGCTGTATATTCTGGTCGGCTCAGTCGTGGCCATGATCGGGATGCTGGTGCTCTACTTCAAAGCAGGCGAGGCGACCGGCATCTACAGCTTCGATTTCGTCGATTTGCAGGCGGCCACCAAAGCGGGCGTGTTCGACAAACCGTTTTCTCCGGCGTGGTCGGCTGTGACCACGGCGCGGCTGTGGTTCCCGGCGGTGTTCCTGGGCTTCGGCGTGTTGGCGGGCATCTGGCCCCTGCACAACTGGAGTCCTGACGGTCACGTCGCCGCCCCGACCGCCGTGTCCATGATCCACGCGGGCGTGCTGATGAAGTTGGGCGCGTTCGCGGCGCTGCGCGTAGGCGTCGAGCTAATGCCGCAGGGGGCACGCACTCACCTGCCCTGGATCATTTTCCTGGTGCTGATCAACGTGGTGTACGGCGCCCTGATCGCCATGCGCCAGCGTGACTTCAAATATGTGATCGGCTTCTCATCGGTCAGTCACATGGGGCTGGTGACGATGGGCTTCGCCACGATGAATGTCACCGGGATGACCGGGGCGGGCATGCAAATGTTCAGCCACGGCGTGATGACGGCGCTTTTCTTCGCCTGTGTCGGCATGGTCTACGACCGTGCGCACACGCGCGATATCCCCAGCCTGGGCGGGTTCGCGCAGAAATTACCCTGGGTGGCGGTCGCCTTCATCATCGGCGGCTTCGTCAGCATGGGCATGCCGGGCCTGAGCGGGTTCGTAGCGGAATTCCCGATCTTCGCTGGGTTGTGGAAGGGCCCCGGTTTCTCGCCAGATACTCACTGGCTGACCGGCTCGTTCCACTACTACGGGCTGATCGCGGTCGTCGCGGCCTTAGGGATCATCGTCACCGCCGCGTATGTGCTGCGCGTCGTCGGGCAGGTCTTCTTTGGTGAGTTCAATGCCGAACGTTTCCCGAACATCACGGCGATCAAGGTTTACGACAAAATCGCACTGATCGTGCTGCTGTTCTGGCTGATCGCGCTCGGCGTCTATCCCCGGTTGATGGCGCCGATGATCGAGTCGGGTGTCAAGCCGATTGTGTCGTTGCTGGGAGGGTAACTTGAGCTTCTCAACTGATACCCAGGCGAGCGTCATCGCCATACTGCCAGAAATCCTGATGACGGTCCTGGCCGTCGCCGTGCTGGCGCTTGACCTCGTGTGGCGCAAGCGGCAGCGGCTTGACCTTGGCTATCTGGCCGGGTTTGGCCTGTTGGGGATCGCGGCGATTGTGTGGTTGGTGGGTTTGCCGCCGCAAAGCGGCAAGCTCTCGGACCAGCTCGTGCTCGGCGGGATGATCCGCCATGACGATCTGGCGCAAATCTTCCGCGTGATGGTGATCATCGCGGGCGGCTTAAGCTGCCTGATCACGATGGGCCTACCCAAACTGCGCACGCGCGGCGATTTCTACGCCATCCTGATCGTCTCGGTGATCGGGGCCAGCCTGACGGCCGCCGCCGCCGACCTGATCATGATCTTCCTGTCGTTGGAAACGCTGTCGATTACGCTGTACGCGCTGGCGGGTTATCTGCGCGACGACGACAACAGCAGCGAAGCTGGCTTGAAATATTTCTTGTTCGGTGCGTTCGCCTCAGCTTTTTCGCTGTATGGACTTTCGCTGGTCTATGGGCTTACGGGCAAGACTAATATTTACGAGCTGGGCACGTTGATGTCGACCGGCGGGTTGAATGACGCGCCCGTCGTGATCGCGCTGCTGTCTGGTGATGGTCGGCTTTGCCTTCAAGATCAGCGCCGTGCCGTTCCATTTCTGGACGCCCGACGTGTACGAAGGCGCGCCCACATCGATCACCGCGCTGCTGAGCACGGCCAGCAAAGCCGCTTCGTTCGGGCTGCTGCTGCGCTTTTTGCTGGCGGTCTTCCCGCCACAGACGCTGGTCGGGACGTTGGACGGCGTGAAGGATTACAGCGAACTGTGGGTGCAGCTGCTCGTAGTGCTGTCGGTCGTCTCGATGACGTTGGGCAACGTGCTGGCGCTGGTCCAAAGCAACATCAAGCGCCTGCTGGCCTATTCGACCATCGCGCACGCGGGCTACATCCTGATGGGCGTGGCCGCCATCTCCACCGATCGCAGCGGCGACGGCGCGGCAGCGGTCGCGTTCTATATGTTCATCTACGTGCTGACCAATATGCTGGCCTTCGGAACGGTCATCCTGTTCGCCAACGCGACCGGCAGCGAGAAGATCAGCGATCTGGCGGGTCTCAGCCGGCGTAACGCCGCGTTGGGCCTCGCGATGACGCTGGCGCTGCTCAGCCTGGCGGGCATTCCTCCGGCGGCGGGCTTCGTCGGCAAGTTCCTGCTGTTCCGCGCCGCGGTCGATTCCGGGCTGGTCTGGCTGGCGTTGGTCGGCGTGGCGAACGTGATCATCAGCCTGTACTACTATCTGGTGGTCGTCAAAGTGATGTACATGGAACCCAGTGCCAGCGACGAGCCGATCCCGGTCAGCGCGCCGTTTGGATGGGCGCTAGGGCTGTCAGCCGCAGGCGTGCTACTGTTCGGGACCGTGCTTATCACACCGCTGCTCAACTGGGCGACGCAAGCCGCCCACGCGCTCTACGTGCTGCTGTAAGCCATCAGCGTACAGGTATCAGCGATCAGTAAAAGCTGAAAGACTGCGAAACATCGCCGCTCACACGAAATTGTGCGGGCGGCGTTTTTTTGTGGGAACACAGCGCAACCAATCCCCAGCTTGTGCGTAATACATATTGGAAAATTTCGAGGCTGGCCGCGCGTATCACACCAGCCTGAGAGAGGAGAATCCCATGTCCGAGCAAAAATCATTCCCGTGCGAAACATGCGCGATACGTCTCGCCGCCGAGGCTCACCCCAATACGTGGAAAGCGCGTCTGTGGCGCTGGCACACCAAGATCTGCCCTGGCTGGAAAGCCTACCAGCGGCATCTCGCCCAAGAGGCGAAGTAGGGAACAGCGAACAGCCTTCAGGAAACAACAGCCGCCCGCGTGGACTATCCACGCGGGCGGCCGCTTTATGCTGATTGTTGAATATTGTTCGCTATTCCCTGATCGCTACTTCCGCAGCGCCACATCGACTTTGCCGCGCAACAGCACTTCGGGCGCGGCCCCCACAATGCGATCGATTACCCGCCCACCCTTGAAGATCAACAGCGTCGGGATGCCCTGCACCTGAAACTGGCCCGCCGTGCGCGGATTCTCGTCCACGTTCAGCTTGACGACTTTCAGCCGCCCGGCGTAATCGTGGGCGATATGTTCCACCGCCGGGGCAATCATACGGCACGGTCCGCACCAGGGTGCCCACAGGTCGACCAGCACCGGCAGATCGCTGTGCAGCACGTCACGAGCAAAGCTGGCGTCGCTCACGACGACCGGCTCCGCCGGAGCAGTGCCCGACGAAGCCCTGCTGTGCGACGCGCCGTTATCGGCGACAGGGGCTGCGTCGGCGGGCTTGGGTCCGCGCCCCAACAGGTAATCGACGTAGGCGCGGAAGGTCTGCGAGGTGACACCGCCCGCCCCCGCAACCGGTTGGCCGTCACGGTAGGCGATGAGCGCGGGCAGCGGTGAGGCGGCCCGCTGCGCCGTCTGCGGATTCTCGCCAGCGTTCAGGCGCGCCACCAAGACGCGCCCTGCGTCGTTTTTCGCGACCTGGCGCAGCGTCTCCTCCAGCGACGGATCGACCCGGTCGCCACCCCATACGAGCAGCGCCACCGGGAATCCGGCGGTCAGCACGCGGTCCAGGCTGAGATCGTTGGTGTTGAGTGGTTCATCAAAACGCGGCATGGCTAGCGTCTCCTGCGAGTGATCCGGGCGATGGAGCAAACGGTGCCGCGCGCGACGTCACCGTTTGGTGTATCATACAAAGCATCTATAGACTTAGATGCATCATACCCGCCCGGCGTTAGTGCGATCATGTCATAATCGCGTTAGAAATGCGCCGGTTCAGGCGAAATAACTGATTTTTGAATACGATTTTTTGACAATTTAACGTGACTCTGCTAGGCTTGTGCAATAGTGCACAGCTTGTTTATACTAACCGGTTACGAGGGCTTTCCCTTCATGCCCGGAAGACGCGCGCCAGGATGAAGCACCCACTGCAGCAGCACCGGCCATCCTTAAACGCGCGCCAAGCGGCCCTCCAGGCAGTGCTCGGCGAAGCCGGGATCGCGGGTATTTTCCTCGTGGTGTTGGCGACCGGTCTGGGTCTGCTGCTTGACTTTCAACTGACACATCTGCACCCAGTGTTCAGCATTGGGATGATTTTGATCAGCATACCGGCGAGCCAGTATTGGACGCTGCGAAGGGTTCTGTCGATGGAGCGCAAGCCTTCGCCATCCGAATACACGCGCAATATGGCCCTGGCGGTAGTGGCGGGCCAATCAGGTTGCGGGACCGTCGTGCTGATCTTTTTGGCGTTATTTGGTGGCATGTACCTGGATGCGCGGCTGAATTCGCACCCGATTTTTACCATCGGGCTGGTGCTGATCAGCGTACCGATCAGCCTGTATGCGATGGTCCGCATGGTGCTGTCCGCCACCGCTCTCATCAGGACACCGCCCCCCGGCGGCCCGGCACCGACCAGCCGGGCACGCGGCGGGACTGGAAGATCATTGTCTGGCGTTAGCGAGCAACCTCGCACACCAACAAAGGAGAACGGCCCTTGAGAAAAGGATGGACAATTTTTATTGGCATTTTGGTCGTCGCAGCGCTGTTTTGCTGGTTTGTACCGTTCTATCTCCTGCCCAAGCTGGGCACGGCGATGGCGCTGCCGGTGATCTCGGTGGCCCCCGAAAAAGTCTGTACCGGCTGTTTCGGGATCGGCGGCCTGACCCTGACCAACACCATGATCGGGACCCTGATCGCCGATCTCACGGTGCTGCTGTTCGCTTTTGGGGCGACGCGCACCATGCGGACGATCCCGGGGCGGTTGCAGGGGCTGTTCGAAGTGCTGACCGACCTGCTGTACGGGCTGGCGAAGTCCACGGCGGGTGTGCATGCGCGTAAGATCCTGCCGGTGATGGGGACCATCTTCTTGTTTGTGCTGGTTGTCAACTGGTACGAGCTGGTGCCCGGTGTGGACAGTGTCGGGTTGATGCACTGTGCCGAAGAGGGCGTCAGCGGGTATCCCAGCAACGGCGTTCTGCTCCAGGTCGAAAAAGGACTGGACAGCGGCACGAAGGCCACTGAAGCAGACTATGAAGCCTGCCACACGAAAGACAGCGGACACGCTGCCGCCGCCGAAGAAGGCGCGCCTGCTGAAGGCGAAACACCCGCCGAAGGCGAGACTGCTGGCGAGACAACCGCTGTCGCCGCTAATGACAATATCCATATCGTCACACCTTTTGTGCGCGCCGCCTCGACTGACCTCAATCTGACGTTGGGTCTGGCGTTGATCGCGGTGCTCACCATCCAGGTGCTCGGCGTGAGCGCGCTGGGTGGGAGCTACTTCTTCAAGTTCTTCAACATTCCGGCACTGGATCAGGCCGACAAAGAGCCCATGGGCATCATGGATTTTGCCGTTGGGCTGCTGGAGATCGTCTCAGAAATCTCGCGCATCGTCAGTTTCGGCTTCCGACTTTTCGGCAATATCTTCGCGGGCATGGTGCTGATTTTCGTGCTGCCATTCCTGGCCGGATCGCTGATGTTGTTCCCAATTTATGGGTTCGAGCTGTTCGTCGGCGTCATCCAGGCGTTTGTGTTCGGAATGCTGTTCCTGGTCTTCAGCGCGATGGCGATGCAAGGACACGAACACGACGAGGTGCACGAGTAGTCGCGCGTGCTTACGCGCCGCCTCGCAGGCAGTTGGTATTCAGCCAAATGGGCTATGGTGTAGCAATAACGGTTTAACCGACAACTCTCATCAGGAGGAACTCTCATGCAGATTAGTGGTGCCGACTTTATCAGTGCCATGAAGACCATTGGCGCTGGCCTTGCGATGATCGGCGTGATCGGGCCTGGCATTGGCATCGGTCTCGTTGTCCAGGGTGCACTAACGGCCATAGGCCGCAATCCGGACGCTTCCGGTCAGATCATCACCAACATGATCCTGGGTATTGCCTTTGCCGAGGCAGTCGCAATCTATGCACTGGTTGTGTCCCTGATCATCATGTTCGTGCTGTAGTCGCCGCATAGGAGAGTACAGTGGAAAATTTAGGGATCAATCTGGGCTTTTTTCTCTTCCAAATCTTGAACTTCCTGCTGCTGCTGGGCTTGCTGGGCTTGTTCGTGTGGCCACGCGTCTTGAAGATGCTTGATGAGCGGTCGGAACGTATCGCGCAAGGGCTCGAAGATGCCCGCGCCGCCGAGGAAGCCCGCGCCAATGCCGAACGCGAACGTGATAAGCTGCTCGCCCAGGCGCGTGCCGAAGGGCAGAAGATGATCGAAGAGGCGCGTCAACGGGCCGACGAGCAGGAAAAATCGTACCTGCGTGATGCCGCCCGTGAAGCCGACGATGTGCGCGCGCAGGCGCGGGCGCAGGCCGAAGAGGAACGCAACCGCATTCTGGCCGAAACTCGCAACCAGATCGTCAGCCTGGCGATGGCCGCGGCTGAGCGTCTGGTTGGGGAATCGCTGGATGAAAAACGCCAGAAAGCGATTTTGAAGGACTTTTTCGCCGCCGCTCCCGCCGACGCCAAAGGATTGGGCAAGCAGATCGTCGCGGTGAGCGCAGTTCCGTTGGAAGCCGACGAGCTGGCCGAAATCAAGAAGGTCACCGGGGCCGAGCAGGTCGAGAACAAAGTCGATCCGACGATTTTAGGCGGCTTGATCTTGCGCGCGGGTGACAAGGTTGTGGACGGCAGTGTGCGCGGCGATCTCGCCTCGCTGACGGCGCGCGTGCGCTAAACCGACCCGCATTCACGAGACGAATCATAACCGCCGGAGATCGCACGATCCCCGGCGGTTTTTGTTGCTCCACTATAGAGGGGAAAACGGTCGCGGGGCAAGTTCCCTCTCCATCAGCGCAGCGCAATGGCGAGGGGATTTAGGGGTGGGGCTGATTATCTACCCCGCGTAATCGTCCAGCTTGACGCCCGGCACCGGCTGGCCGCCCTGCTGCAAATCCGCGATGCGGCCGCGGCACGCCTCAACCGCCGGAACGCCATCTAGCACGGTCAGCGAGCAGCCGAAGAACTTCGCCTCGCCCGGCTGTAACCACACCAGCCGCCCTCGATCGCGCGCAGAAACCTGCCCTTCCGGTAAACAGTTACCCGGCTCGATGCCATTGACGTAAATGCCCTGGCGCGTGTTCTTCCACTGCGTCAGATAGGGCAGCTCAGATGAATCCCAATCGAAGCGCAGGCCGAAGTCCTCGTGCAGCAGCGCGACGGTCGTCTGGCAGTCATCATCCGCCTTCACGTGGTGGAAGTAGACCTGTTCGGCAAAACGCGGCTTGGCGGCGGCGTACTGCGGCCAGTGATCGTACCCCTTCTTCGCTTCGGGATCGCGCGGATACACGGCGTGCGAGGGTGTGTGAAACCCCATGCCGTCGCGGATCAGCGGGAAGCCCAGGTTGATATGGTAAACCACCATCAGCGGCGCGGGCTGATCGCCGACATTGACCACGCGGTCCGACCACGCGATGACCGGCTCCGCCAGGGACAGGCTATAGACGCGTTCCAGCCGGAGTTGCTCGCTAAAGAGCTTGTTTTCCGACACAGCGCCGCGCAGCGTCACCGCATAGCGGCCTTCGTCCCAAGCGCCGTCAACGGCCACGTTAAAAGCGCGCAGCCGCGAATACAGCCCGTGCAGGTCGCGCCCGCCGTCCGTGATCGGGTTCGTTTCGGGCGGCCCGGCATGGGTCAGCCCGCAGGTGACCAGCAGCCCGCCGTTGAACTCGCGCAGCCAGGACGGGCTGAGGCCCGGCGCGTGCGGCGATCCCTGTGAAATCCAGGTGAGCGGCACGCCCCGGTAATGCGCGGTCCAGATGTCCAGGCCGCGATCGGGCAAAACGGTATAGCTCAGCCCGGATGCGTTGTAGGCTTCGACCGCGCGCATCCCGTTCGCCAGCGTGACCTGGCGAAAATCGGCGAACTGCCGCATATCGACGCTGTGACGCTCAAGCTGTTCTCGTGTAGTCCAATCAGACGAAAGCATGCACCCAACCTCCTGATAAATAAATCTGCGATAAAAACGTCTCTATGTGGTCCCGGAGTCATCCACCAGCAGGCGATCCAGGTCCTCGCGTAACATCTGTTTCAGCCGGTATATTTTGTCGTAGATCAGCACACGTTCGCCGCGCACATCGAAGGGCAGCGTCTCGCCCCGGTGCGCGATCAGAATGGTGGGCGTCTCGACGCCCCAGGCGTAGCCCACTTCCAGGTAGACGTTCGGGTTGCCGCCGTCCAGCAGCGCGATCAGCAGCCGAGCCGAGCGGATGCGATCCAACATGCGAACCTTGATATCGCCCGTAAAGGCGTCGAGGTCCATCCGTTCGGACAGCAGGCCCATGTCGTGAATGGTGGGCTGGATGGCGAGATAATACTGGTCGTCGTAGTCATCGCGAAAGGGCATCGCCACGAAAATGTGCGGCGTCAATTCGTCGGCTTCCGGTTTGAGATATTCCGGCTCGAACGAGTCCGGTCCGGCCATAACGGCCAGCGTCCCGGTGGTGACGCGCTTGTCACTGGCGGGCGCAGGCGGAGCGACCTCTTCCATTTCGGCGGAATTCCGCGAGTACGCTCGCAGCGTCGCGTGTGACCCCTTCGGGGGACGGCTCCGGCGGCGGCGCGGGCACATCCGGCAAAAAGCGGCGCAGCGCGTCCTGCATCAGGCGCACGCGGTTGAGATCGTTCTCCACAAACGACACTTTGCGCAGATCAGGGGGATAGTGGCCGGTCGTGTAGGCGTCCGACAGCCCCAGCAGCAGCGATCGGAACGCCTCGACCTCGTCCAGCCCGGCCCCGGTGCGGACGCCGTGCAGCGTCGTGACCACGTGCTGCGCGTCGAGTCCGGCTTCCCACAGTGCTTCTAAGAAGCGCCGCGACAGCGCGCGCAGTTGGGCATAGCCCAGCGCGAAGATCGGCGGCGCGCCGACCATCAGCACGTAGTCGGTTTGGGCCACGCCTCGCCCCGGAAAGATGCGGTATTCGTCCAGCGCGGGCAGCAGGTCGGCGTCCTCGTTGAGACGCTTGCGCACCTGTGCGCCCAGTCCACCCGAACGCGGCGCGTGTTTCACGGCCAGCACATCCGCCTTAAATTTCAGAGCGTCGCCTTCAGCCGCCTCGACGACAAACCCCACATTCACATCGTCGGCACCAGTCATTCGGCAGCCTGCCCTTCTGCGGGATCGTCCCAGGTGCGGCGGTAATTCGCGTCCAGCTTGGCGAGGATGGCCTGCTCCAGGTCGATGCCGGTCACGCTGGCAAGCTGCAGCAAGTACAGCGCCACATCAGCCAATTCGCCCGCCAGCGCGGCGGGATCGTTCACTTGCTCACCCCATTGGAAATGCTCCAATAACTCCGCCGCCTCGATGCTGATCGAGGTGGCGATGTTGCGCGGTGACTGCTGGCGGGGCGAGTCCGGTGCGTACCAGCCTTTGGCGCGGACAAAATCGTTCATACGGGTCGTCAATTCGGCAATATCCATGCGGGCCAACACCAATCAGCGAATGGTCAGGATTGGGCTTGATTATAGCACTGCCAGGGGGTGTCGGAGAAACGGTGAGGCAAGCAGAGAAAAGCGATCAGTGGTCAACAAAAACGACTTCATCCGTAAGATGTGCGGCTTCAAATCGGTTTCGGCGCGGCCTGGAGCATGTTATGCATTTTTAGCCCCTATCCCCGGACCTTTCCCCACCACGTGAGGAGGGATTTAGGGAGGGGCTTGCACGTGCGGGAACCCCGCGTTACCGGCATTCCGTCCAAAGGGCATAACGCGCTCTAGTACGCGTTCTTGCTGTGCCCGACAATCATCTGGTAGATCGTGCGCAGGACGATCTTGATGTCCAGCCAGAACGACCAGTTTTCGACGTACCACAGATCGTACTTGGTGCGCTCCAGGATTGACGTGTCGCCGCGCAGCCCGTTGACCTGCGCCCAGCCGGTCATCCCGGCCTTTTCACGGTGGCGTTCCATATAGCGGGGGATGTATTCGCGGAAACTTCTCGAACATAGTAGGGTTGTTCAGGGCGTGGTCCGACCAGGCTCATCTGCCCGAAGAGCACGTTGATCAAGTTGGGCAGCTCGTCCCAATTGGTGCGGCGCATCAGGCGCCCGATGCGCGTCACGCGCGGATCGCCCTGCGACCGTCCAGCCCGGCCCTGTTTCCTCGGAATCCTGGCGCATCGAGCGAAATTTGATCATGGGGAACGGTCGCCCATCCAGGCCCATGCGATCCTGGCAGAAGAAGATCGGCCCCGCCGATTCCAGCCGGATCAGGATCGCCGTCAGGACCAGCGCAGGCGAGAGGATCACCAGCCCGAGCGTCGCGCCGACGATGTCCATCGCCGCGTTTGAGGCTGAGCTTCCAGCCGCGCAGCGCCACGTCACGCACCGACAGCAACGGCATGCCGTTCAGATCGTCGACGCTCACGCCGCCCGCCATGTACGCGAAAATATCGGGGTAAACCTTAATGCTGACGCTTGCCCGCGCTGGCATTTGGCGACCAACTGCACCAGCTCGTGCCGTGACGCTTCCGGCAGCGCGATGATCACCTCGTCCACGTTGTAGCCGTCGATCAGGTCGGGGATCTGTTGCGTAGTGCCGATGATGGGCACCTCGCCCACCTGCCCGCCCATCTCGCCGTTGACCGCGCCCACGATGTTGTAACCCAGGTTGGGCGACCAGCGGATCTTCTCGGCGATAGTGCGCGCCACGTCGCCGGAACCGATGATCAGCATGTTGTCGCGCCCGACGCCGTGATTGCGCAGCCGCATCAATGTGAGACGGTGCGCCTCGCGGCCCAAGATCACCAGCACGATACCCAGCAGCCACGCGTACACGACGACGCCGCGCGGGTAATCCATTTCGAGCGCGCTGTTCTTGAAAGCCAGCGACTCAAACGCGACGGCCAGCAGCGTGCCGATTGACACGTTCTGCGCGATGGCGTAACTCAGATCGATGCGGCTGACAGCGCGGCGCTGGTGGTAGAGCCGCCCAAAATAAAACACGATGATTACCGTCGCCACATGGACGATCATCATCGGCACGTAATTCGAGAACGCGGGCGGATTGACCGGCACAGCGGGCAGCGGCAGACGCGCGCGCATGATGTACCCCAGCACAAACGCCAGCGCCAGCATGGTCACATCGCCCACCACCAGCAGCGTGCCGAGCAGCCCGCGAATTTGTTGGCCCAAACGTGAGGCGGCTAACCCTGTGCGGCGGTCGGTCGCCAGAGTTCCTGCCACAGGGGACGTCCCCCCCTCAGCGTCAGGCCCAACAAGATCAGGCTGTGCAGCCACCAGGGTGTCGACGCCCGGTAGTGCTTCCGGTAGAAGATCAGCATCGCCCGGTAGAACTCCCGTTGGGCGCGACGCGACTGGCGGCTCGCCGCCCGCTTGACGTGCGTCACCGTCACCTTCGGGTTGTATTTGATCGTCCACCCGGCCTGCTTGATTCGATACGCCCAATCCAGGTCTTCTCCATACATGAAAAATACATCGTCGAACAGACCCACCTGCTGGATCGCCTCGCGGCGGACCAGCATAAACGCCCCGACCACCGAATCCACTTCGGTTTCTACGTCGGGATCGAGATACGTCATGTTATAGCGGCCAAAGCGCGCGGCTGCGCGGGAACAGCTTGGACAGGCCGACCATCCGGTAAAAGCTGATCTGCGGCGTCGGGAAGCTGCGCCGGCACGCCAGGTCGAGATCGCCGTTGCGCAGCACGAGCTTTGGCCCGGCAGCGCCTAATGCGCGGATCGGCGTCCATATAAGCCACCATCGCGCCCAACGCGGTCGGCGGCAAGACGGTGTCCGGATTGAGCGCCAGCGCGTAACGCGGCGCATCGTCGCCGCAGCCCTGCCCGAATCCCAACGCACGGAAGCCCTGGTTATTCGCGCTCGGGTAACCGTTGTTGGCGGTGTTGGCGATCAGCAGCACGTCGGGGAACTCGGCGCGAACCATTT
The DNA here is from genome assembly GCA_963826505.1 of uncultured Chloroflexia bacterium. Lineage (GTDB taxonomy): Bacteria > Chloroflexota > Anaerolineae > Aggregatilineales > Aggregatilineaceae > CAWGXG01. Next base: position 138,813 of record CAWGXG010000002.1, on the reverse strand, counting down.
CGGCGCTGCCATCGTCCGACGCATTGTCAACCACCACCACGCGGGCCGACACACCACCGCCCGCGACCGGGAGCGAAGCCGCTACCGAGGTAAGACAATCGCGCAGCAAATCGCGCGTGTTCCAGTTGACGATAACGATCCCGACATCCACCTGACCCGATCCATCCTCGTGCAGCGTGTTCAACTCAGCTCCGGTGCGATTGTAACGCGTGCGGCCGCCCTTTCAAGCCCGAAACGTTGGCGCGTGCACGTAATTCTAGCATATCACACCCCGTTCGCTGAAGACCTGATGCCGCCGCAACGCCCGCCTGACGGTTTCTCGACGGCGCAGCAAATTGCGATCCCGCTCAGCGCAGACGGCGTTTGACTTCGGGAAAGGCAGCAGTCCAGGCCGCGATCAACCGCGCGTGGGCGCTGCCCGGCAGGGGATCGACGATCCGCACGCGGCGGTACCCGCCCGGCTCTGCCTGTTCGCAGGTGAGCGTCACACCATCGTGGACATTGGGCGGGACCGCGTCGCTCGCCCACGCCTCAGACGCGGCAGCCGTGTCGGCCAGAAAAGCCGCCAGCGTGTCCGGGTCGATGGGACGCTCGTCACCCGTATCGAGCGGCGTGCGCGGCGTGCAGCCCTCTCCACAGATGAACCAGCGCGCGCCCGTACCAGTTTCGAGCACGATGAAGCGGTCCTGCCGGACGCTGAACGGCGCGTGAACGGTCAGAAGATGGACACGGGATGCGCCGTGCTCCTCGCGGAAGCGCTGCACGTTCGCAGCGCGGGTATCGTCAGGCATGGGTCATCCCCTTTTCTGATCGTAAGACGGTTGTCCTCATCAGGGAAACACGTTCCCAGAGCAAAATCACGGCAGCCAGAAATAGAGCGTTCCGCTGCGATCCAGCAGTGTGTGAGCATCCGATCCGTCACGCCACATCACGTCGATCGATCGGGCATTGCTGTCACGATAGGTGATGAAAGCGATCCACGCGCTTTCCGGCGACCACAGCGGGAAATAAGCGTGCCCATCACCGGGCGTCAACTGCGTCAGCCGGTCCATCTTCAGATCATACACGTAAATGGCCCGCCGGATGTCGGGCGGCAGGGTGCCCGCCGAGAACGCGAGATAGCGCCCATCCGGCGACCACCTCGGCGGCCCATCATCCAGTGAATTCTCGGTCAAACGGCGCTGGTTGTGCCCGTCCGCATCCATCACCCAAATCTCGCCCGAACCATCATCCACCGCATAGTTCGTCATGTAGGCAATTTGCGATCCATCCGGCGAGTACTGTGCACGCAGATCATTCAATCGCTCGTTTTCGGTCAACCGCCGCACAGCCGTGCCATCGGGTGCCATAGTATAAAGCTCTTGAAAACCAGCGCGCGAGGTCGTGAAAACGATCCGTGTGCCATCGGGCGACCAGTCAGGATGGAGATCGTTGGTGTACTCGGTCAGTTGATGTTCTTCGCCCGTGTCGGCGTCGGCCATGAACAGGGCCGAGAAGAAGTCAACCGAGCGCACGAACACGACCCGCGAGCCATCCGGCGCGATGGCAGGTTGGCTGTCGCGCGGACCCCGGCTGATCGGGACCACATGTGTTCCGTCAGGATTTGCCACGTAGATGCGATTGACGTTGTCCACCACGCCCACAAAGGCGAGGCGCGAACCGTCGCGCGCGCGGACCACCTGATAAGGATTGAGGGGGACGTCTTCGGGAGTCCGGACATCGATCGCTTCGATCGCACCTCCTGGCAGCGTGATGGTGCGCAGACCCGCCATCCGCGAACGAAAGCCACAGCACGCTGTCAGGGATGCGCTTCGTGTCCGGCTTGAACTCGACGATGAGCATCATGACCAGCCCGGTGATCAACAGGACCAGGATTGCGATCAGTCTGAAGCTTCGCCGCTGGGTGAACGCTGGCACCTGTACCCCCTACCGCAAAAACTACGACATCCCCGAATCGCGCGCCTTCAGGTTGGCGGTCGGCAGGGTCAGCAGCGGCGCGCCACGCAGCGCCGCGCGCAGCGCTTCGCGGTCATCCCAGGCGTACTCGGTCGTGCCAAAGCACATACTCTGTTCGTGACCCTTGCCACACGCGATCACGATATCGCCATGCCGCGCCAGCGAGCACCCAAAGACCAGCGCCCGCCCGCGATCCATCACGCGCCAAAACGTCTCGCCCTCGACACCACCCCGATCGATGCAACCCTGCGCCATCTCGTTAAGGATGGCGGCCAGGGATTCGGTGCGTGGGTCCTCGGCGGTCAGCACGACCAGATCGGCCAGCTCCGCGCCAATCTCAGCCATCATACGCCGTTTTTCGCGGTCGCGCAGACCGGCGCTGCCAAAGACCGCGATCACGCGGCGTTCCGGCGCGATCATCGTGCGGGCAGCTTCCAGCGCGCGGCGCAGCGCGTTGGGGGTATGCGCGAAATCGACCACCGCCAGAAAATCCTGCCCCTCGTCGAGACGCTCCATGCGCCCCGGAATGGGGACCATCTGCGAGATGCCATCCGCCAACGCCTCGCGCAGACGATCGGGATCGTCCTCCAGCAGCGGGACGGTCGCCGTCACCGCGGCCAGGATATTCGCCACGTTGAACGCCCCGACCAGCCGTGTTTGCACAGGCTGCCGCAGCCCATCCGGCCCGATAATCATCAGGCGCGTCGCCTCCGGCCCGAATTCGACCGCCCCGGCGCGCACATCGACCGGCTGCATAGGATCAAGTGCATAAGTCAGGATACGATCGACCCCGGCAGAGGACAGGCGGAACAGGTCGGCGCTGGGATCGCCGGCGTTAATCACGGCGATCTTGGGCACACCGGGCTTGCGCGGCGACTCTGCTGCCATCTGGAACAGGCGGGCCTTGGCGCGGCGGTAATTCTCCCAGGTGCCATGAAAATCTAGGTGCTCGTGCGTGACATTGGTCAGCACGGCTACGTCGAACGCCACGCCGTTGACGCGTCCCTGCGCCAGCCCGTGCGAGGTAGCCTCCAACACGACATGCGTCAACCCGGCCTCGACCATGCGCGCCAACAGCATCTGGACTTCGTCGGCGTGCGGCGTCGTGACGTGCAAGCCCGTGTCGAGCGCGTCATCGCCGATCACCGCGCTGACGGTCGAAATCAGCCCCACACGCACGCCTGCCGCCCGCAGAATGGTATGAATCAGCGTGCAGGTGGTCGTCTTGCCGTCAGTGCCCGTCACGCCGATGACCGTCAGCCGCCGGGAGGGATGCCCATAATAGGCCGCCGCCAGCGGTCCCAAGGCGGCCATACCATTGCGAACCTGCGCATAGGGCACCGGACACGCGACGTCGCCCGGCGCGTGCTCGCCCACCACGGCCACCGCGCCGCGCTCCACCGCGAGCGGGATCAGCGTATGACCGTCCACGCTGGCCCCCTGGCGTGCCAGAAAGACGCCGCCCGGCTGGACCGCCTGGGCATTCTCAGTAATTGGGGCCGCGATCGCGACATCGTGCTCGGGCACGGCGAGCACATCTGATAGATCGCTGAGCAAGTCGCTAAAATTCATAGGTCCCTATCCCGGCCTGGATCGCTATCGCGCCGCCGGGAACGTATAACCCGGCGACCAGCTTGCGCACGCCTTCCATTGTAGCCTATTCGGAGCCGAAACGGGCAGTCTTGAAGCTAAAAAGGCACGAGCAAAATCATCGCGACGCACCCGGAAAGTGTAAAAGACCTCTAAAAAACCGGCGGTCCGGCAGCCCATCGTCTACGAGGCGCGCGACTTAAGAGCTGTAAGCGCAGGAACACCGCAGACGCAAGGAGCAGGCGATGAACGTGGAATTTAACCGGGTGAACATCGATTTTACACTGCGATCCGGGCGCGCTGGCAGCATTGAATTCTGGCGCTCCAACCACGACGGCACGGTGACCCGGGTCCGCGATGGCCTCACGTTGAGCACGGACCGCTACGCGGCTCTCCCGCCCAAACCGCGCCGCATTCAGCCGCTGACCTGATCATATCCAGGCGGACCGCCGTCGCATCCGGCGATCAGTCGCCACCCACACGCCATAACGTAACTGACGCCGTTGGTTCGGTCTCGCCGGGGCGCGGATACCCGGCCAGCCGCACCGCAGGCAGATCAACCGCCGCAAAGTCCAGCCCGATCGGCGGGTGTTCGGCCAGCACGTACACCACGCCGTGCACCGCCAAGGCCACGTAAAGCTCGTTCAGGCCCGGCGCAGTCGGGCAGCTCATGTCGTACCCCACCCGATCGTAATAGTTGGCGCGCTTGCAGCTATCCGGAAACATGCTGGCCATCACGGGCGCGCCCGGCGTTCCGATCGTATCTGGAAAAGCCTCAACCGCTTCGCGCAGCCCGAAGCCCGCGCTGTGCCCGGTCACGTATTCCAGGCGCAGCTCAGCCGACAGCGTCAGCGCGCCGGGATCGTCGTAGGCCGTGCGCGCAAACGGGATCATGCCCAGCGTCAGCAGCAGCGCGATCACGCCCGCCAGTCCCCACGCGGCGCGCTCGGAACGCAGCCCGGCGACCAGCCGTTCCCAGCCCAGCCCGGCCAGAACCAGCGCCAGCGGCAGCCCGGCCACAAAATGACGCGGGCGCACATCGTTACCCAGCAGCGCGGTGACCAAGACCGGCACCACACACCCGATCACTAACAGCGCGTCCAGCCAGCGGGCGCGGCCCCGCCGTGTACCGGGCCGCAGCGCATGCCATCCCAGCAGAATCAGCAGCCCGCCCACCAACGCGATCGCCCACCAGGGGGTCCCGAAGCCGGTGAGCTGGTGCCACAGCCGCGTAAGGTTGTCGTCCAGCGCCAGACCGCCGCCCTGCGTGTCCCCCGTGCCGATCCAGCCGAACGCGATCCCAAAGTCGCGTCCTGTCACCAGCAGGTAAGCGATCGGAACCGCGAAGCTCGCCGCGACGATGCCGCCGATCAGCAGCAGGGCGGAGGCACGCCGCCGCCACGTCCAACCGCCCGCAAACAGCACGATCAATCCAACCGCCAGCCCGAACGGAGCCGCCGTCAGCTTGAACAATACCGCTCCCGCCAGTGCCGCACCGGCCACCGCGGCGGCTTGCCAGCGTCCGCGCGCGGCCCACAACAGCGCCGCCCACACCGCCACCACAATCAGCGCCCCGGCCTCGGCATCACTCAGCGCGAGCCGTTCGAAGAAAAACAGGTAGGGCGACGCGATCCACAAGACCCCGACCAGCAGTGCGGCCCGATCCCCGGCCAGACGTCGCGCCAGCGCCAACCCGGCTGCCAAACCGAGCAACCCGACCAGCACCGTCGCCATGCGCCCGGCCATCACCGGGTCACCCTGGGGATAGAGCAGCGCAATCGGCCAGTGATTGATGACTTTGCCGTCGCTGATTTCCCAGAAGGGGTGACCGTGCCACACCTGCTCGGCGCGTTCCAGGTGCAACCCTTCGTCATTGTGCAGCGGCAGCGCCTCAAGCGCAGCAGCCCGGCTGCCAAAATAGAGCAGCAGCAGCCCGATCACGATCAGCCAGCGACGCATGATCATAAACTATTAACTCCAAGGTCGGCAGACAGCGCAAATGAGGACCGAGTTTCGCCTGAAGGGTCAAACTCCAGGGCAACCCCTTCGCTTCCGATTGGCTCACATAATGCCCGCGTGATGCAGTATGCCAGCAGTATCGGAAAGAAGTCTTCAGGCTGTTCTTTTGAACCAATCGTGCACGGTATCAAAGAATGTGTCAGGTTCTTCGACCCAGGGCAAATGGCCACTGTTTTCGAATATAACCAGTTCCGAATTTGGAATACCCTCGTGCAAAATGTGGGCCTGCGACGGCGGACAGATGAAATCATCACGACCAACCAGGATCAATGTTGGGGTGTGAATTTCGCCCAGACGAGGCGTCACGTTATACGAAGCCATCTCCCCTTCGCGCGCACCACCTGCTACCGTGAGGATAGCATTTTCGATGAGCCGATTGGCCACAGCGGGGTCAAAGTTCTTGAAGTAGAGCGACCAGATAAGCGGGAACCGCTGACGCATGGCGTCGTCGCTGGACCACTCCTCGTTTAGGACCGCTAGCATTTCTTCCGTCGCACCTTTTCGCACCGCGTTCGCCATTATTTCCTCGCCATAATTCATAGCTGGTGCCGTATCCAGCAAGATCAGATGGCTCACGCGATGCGGGTAACGCAGCGCGAATTCCAAGGCGATGAAGCCGCCGTAAGAGTGACCGATCACGGCGACTTTATCAAATCCCAGGTGCAACGCCAACCCCTCCGCGTCAGCCGCAAACTGGGCGTGGGTCATGGTGTCTTTGGGAGGTCGCCCCGACCGGCCATTACCTCTATGATCGTAATAGACCATCTGCAAGGCGTCGCCGAGTCGGTCAAGCGAGGGGTGCAAATAGGTATGATCGAACCCCAGACCACCATGCATCACCAGACAGGGCAGTCCTTCTCCGACAGTAACATAGTGGAGGCTGGTGTCATTTACGGATGCGTTTGGCATTGTAGTCTCCCCTGAATTGAGCTATCCAAAATGAACGGCGTTGGCTATTGACGGGCTTTGAGTTTAGCTTGCATATGAATACGATGGGAGCAAATAAATATCAAGGGAGAATCCGGCGTGCGAACTCTCCCTTGATGAAGATCAAAGAAACCGATCAGCAAAAACAGCCACAGAGGCGGAGCTACTTGTACTGACCCGTGCTGTACACATACACATACGGCGTATCAAACCCGCCGTCCTCGCTCCAATTGAACGCCCAATAGGCATCCGTAATCGAGAGGTTGACGCAGCCATGACTGTGCCGGTAGCCGAAGCCATCGTGCCAATAGGTGCCATGCAGCGAAATCGCGTTGTCGAAATACATCACCCAGGGCACATTTTCAAGCGAGTAAAAATCCGTCTGACCTTCTGCGCCGCTCATATGACCGTTGCGCTGGCGTGACCAGACCTTGAACAGCCCTTCGTTGGTTTCCCAGTCTGCCAGACCGGACGAGACGAGCGTCGCAAAAACCGGCGTATCGCCTTCGTAAGCGATCATAGTCTGCTCGTAAAGATCGACCGCAAACCAGCGCCCTTTGACTTCCGCCGGACGATCGACCAGCAGCACGCGCGCGACATTGGTCTGGCAAATCCACTGCTCCGGCCCGATCAAATACCAGTCCCAACCATCAATCGTAGCGCTGGCAAAAATATTCACGCGGGCATAACGCGGCACGAGATCGCGGGACTGATCGCCCGCCGCGCCGGGATAGGCGCTGGGATAAGTCGGTATCAACACCCAGGCCATCGGATAATCGAGCTTGCCATCCAGGTACACGCCCGCGAACGTGCTGGGCCGCACGATCGCAAGCTGGCTGGCGGGCATCCATTGCCCATCATTGATCTGAATCCAATCGCCCTGCGCGCCGGTGACGCTCACGTAGTTGAAGCCTGCGTCGATCGAGCCGATCGCGTTGCCGCCCGGCGAATCATAGATCGTCGCGGACCCACCCACGATCTTGCGGAATGCAAAACGCGCGATTTCATCGATATTCGGGGCCAACGGACGGACGTTCGGCTGCGGGTGGAGCAGCATCTCGTCCAGGAGCATCTGGTATTCGACACTCGGCAGGCCAGACGTACAGCCTGGCCCGTTCGGACTCGATAGGCACGCAGCGCGATCCGGACCAGCGGCCCCGGCAGTACCGGGCAGCAGGCCCAAGGCGGCGGTGATCAACACAAGGATTGTGATCAGGCTGCGACGGTGCACTGTAACCTCCTGAACCTATTCTCACGGCTGTGAGAACGTGCGGTATGGCCCCATTTTAACAGAGATGGCGCCCAGTTGGTATACGCCGCCGACGCGCCTGCCCTACGCTCTGGCAGCGCCCAACCGTTGTACGAACACGATCAACCGCAGGTAAATCTCGTCATACAGCTCGCGCGCGATCTGGAGCTGCTCCTGCGGGTCGTCTACCCCAAGCACCGGGTCGCGCAGGGACCAATGCAGGTGGATCGCGTTGGGGAATGTGGGGTAATCGCCTTCGTGCTCGTGGGCAATGTCACACACCGTCACCACGTAGTCGAACCGCAGATTGGGATCGAGTTCCTGGACCGACTTAGCCTCCAACCCGTCGGGCGACACGCCCTTTTCGCCCATCACTTGCAGCATAACCGGCGGCAGGGCTGGAGTCAACTCCGGCTCGTAAATACCGGCGCTGTAGGGGATGATCGCATCGGGGGCCATGAGTCGGGCTAACAACTCCGCCACCAACGAGCGCGACGTATTGCGCAGGCAGAGGAACAACACGCGCCGGGGCAAATTCAACGCGGGCAGCGGCAGAGTCTGGGCCGGACTTTGGCGCATCCACCAGTCGCCAAACTGCGTGGCGATCTGCCAATCGATCGCGTAATAATGACGACGGGCATCGCCAATGCTGCGCTGAGCGCGCACGAGTAAACTGTCGGTCAAAATGGCGAGATGGTGCGACAGCAGATTTTGACGCAAGCCGGTCGCGTCCATCAGTTCGGAATTGGTGAGATCGGTGTCCAGCAGCAAGTGAAACACTTGCAAACGGTTTGGATCGGCCAACGCCTTGAATATGTCGATCACTTGGGTATCTGATAGCATCGGTTTTTCTCTGAATAAACCTGGGTAAGGTGCTTTTATTTTGACCGGCAGCCCGGGCGCGCGGATGGCGCGTGACCGGGAGCGCGGGCGCTATGACTCTAGTGCGCGCACGACCTGTTCGATCAGCCAGCGCACGTTGACATTTTGAACGCATTCCAGGGCCGAGCCGCACGCCGCCTGCGCCGTCGCGATGTCCTCGTCGCGCTCGGCCCGCGCCGCCGTGGTCAGCCAGGCCAACGCCCGGTAATCCGGGTCGCCAGATTCAGTGCTGAGATCGCCGCCCCGCGCTTCCAGCGTGTCCAGCAGCGAGCGGATCGCGTCGGCACTTTCGCGCGCCTGGTTCAGGCGGGCGTGGGTATGCGCGATCAGCGCCGTGATAAACGCCAAATCCTTCAGCCCGGCGTCATCACTGCGATCGAGCAGCGTCAGCGACTGCTGTGCCGCCTGCAAGGTAGCCCGCCGCCGCTCCAGCTCGTCCAGCGTACTGCGTAGATCGGCGGATGCGCGGCGCGCGAGGTTAGCGTAGACGGTGACCTTCTGGTAATACTCGGCGGCTTTTTCCAGGTTGCCCGCCGCGCGGTAAGTGTCGGCGATGGCCTGCAGCGTCGCGCTGATGCGGTCTTCGCTGCGCGGTACATGCATGCCCTCGATCTCCAACGCCTCTTCAAACGCCTGGACCGCCGGGTCGTAGTCTTCGATTTCGCTGTACAGCCCACCCAGAATGCGCAGCGCGTCGGCACACGCGACCGGCTGCAAATGTCGATCCATGTAGACCAGCGCCTCGTGATAGCGCGCGATGGCCGCCCGCAGATCGCCCTGCTCCTCGTGGGCTTCGGCCAGCAGTTGCAGCGTCTGGACGATGCGCGCGTTGGACTGTTGGGGCTGGTTCTTCTCGATTTCGAGCGCCTTTTGCAGCGGTTCGAGCGCCTCCTCAGACTGGCCACCCGCGTGCAGCGCCTCCCCCAACCCGCGCAGCGACTGCGCCCGCTGGACAGTGCCCAGCGACAGGTAATCCAGCGCGGCGCGGAAGGCGGCGACCGCTTCCGGGTACTGGCGCTGGACGCGGTGCGCCTCGGCGATGGCGTGATGCGTCAGGCCAGTTTCGTCCGGAGACTGGTCCGGCAGATCTTCGGACAGCGCCAATGCCTCGTTCCAGGCAGCACGCGCCTCGTCGTAATGCTCCATCTGCGCATAGGCGCGCCCCAGGTTGCGCAGCGTGTTAATGCGATCGTAGATCAGCGGCGGCGCGGGCTGGTGTGCGAGCGCAGCCTGGTAATTGTGGATGGCCAGCGGCAGCCGCCCCGCGTCGCGGTGAACGCCCGCCAGCTCGCACAAGACCTGTCCTAATTCCTGCGGGGAGCCGACGCTCTCGGTCGCCTCGCGAACCTGCTCGTACAGCGACACGGCGGTACCGTCGCCCATCGCAGCCGTGACACGCGCCAGCAAGTGCAGAATATCGCGCGTTTGGCGCAGCGAATCGGTACGCTCCAGGATGTTGAGCGCGCGGCGATAAGCGCGGGCGGCGTCGGCCAGCTGCCCCAGGGCCGTGTGGGCCACACCTAACGCCCGCAGCACGTCGGCGGTATGTTCCGCGCTGGTATCGGGCACGTCGCGCAGAACCGACAGCGCATCCTCGTAGACATGGATCGCCTCGGCGTAACGATTCAGGCCGCGCAGCGTGTGGGCGCGCGTGGTCAGCATGCGCGCTACTGCCTCCGGGTGCCCGGCACGATCGAGCAGCGGCAGCGCGGTCGCCAGGTGATCGACGGCTTCGCCCGGCTGGTCGATGTCGAGCAGCACGTCCGCAATCGTCTCCTGAATCAGCCCGCGCAGGTGATCGTCCGGCTCGTTGTCAAAAGCCGCCGTCAGATGCTCTAGCGCGCTGTCCGGCTCGCCAATTTCGCGATAGGCCCGCCCGGCAACGGACTGCGCCAGCGCATAAGACGCGCGTTGGCCGGGGTGATCGCGCACGGTGTCGTTGAGAATCGTCTCGATCGTCAGAATAGCTTCTTCGGGCCGCTCGAGCGCCATGTACGCCTCGCCCAGATCGCGGATGGCCGACCAGGCCACCGGCGTATCCGGGAACGCGTCGGCGGTTTCGCGGACGGCCTGTTCGGCGGCTTCCAGCGCCAGCGCGGGCCGCCCCTCGACCAGCAGCGAGCGCGTGGCCAGCCCCAACACCAGGACGCGCAGCGCCCGGCGCGGATCGGCGGCAGCGTCTTCGGCGCGCGTGGCTAACAGGTGCGCCCACTCGTCGAGCGACTGCCCGGCGCGGATGGGGCGCTCCATGGCCTGTTGGGTGCGGGCGCGCAGCGCTTGCACAACGCCCATCTCCTGGAGATCGATCTTCGGCTGGCGGCTGACGTGATCCAGGATCTCCTGAGACAGTTCGAGCGCGGAGGGCAGGCGGGCCGCTTCCATCAAAGTGCGATGCAGTGCTAACTGAGTGATCAGGTAATCGTGCGGATCGTCGGCGGGCTTCTTGTGCGTCAACGCACGGCGATAATTGGCGACTGCGCGGTCCAGGTGACCGGTGACGCGGTGCGCGTCGGCGACATGGTGCAGCGCGATGCCGATGCGCACTTCGTCGCGTTCGGACGCCCCTTCGGCGAAATTGACCTCGGTCTGGAATGCCTCCAGCGCACCCTCGTGATCGCCAGTCTGCCACAGGGCACGGCCCAAGGTGCGCGCCGCCTCCGCTGCGTCAATCGGCGCGCTGACCGTCTTAAGCTGCATCGAACGCCTCACGCGCCGTCGGGATAGCGGCCTGTACATTTCCCTCGGCCAGATGAACCGCAGCCAACAGGCGCAGCGTACGCCCCAGGCGGGCCGCGTCGGGTTCGGGCTGGGCGTGATAGACGGCCAGCGCCCGGTCGAGCGCGGCGCGTGCCTCGGCATATTGCCCGGCGTTCGCCAGCGCCGCGCCAAGTCCGCGCAGGGTGCGGGCCCGGGCCTGATCGTCGTCACCACAGCGTTCGAGCGCATCCTGATAACCCTGCACCGCCCGATCGAGATCGCCTTGCAGGTGATAGACCTGGGCGCGCAGATGGGCCGAGTCCTGATCCTCCTGATCGGCGATGGCGTCCAGCGCTTCGGTGTAGCGCCCCGCCAGCAGGTAGATTTCGGCGCGATCGTAGGGCGCGCTGTCTTCCGCGCGGCTGATCTCTTCAACGGCGGCGGCGTAATTGCCCTGCGCCCGCAGGATCGCGGCGCGTTCGGCATGCGCTTCGGGCGTATCGTCCAGCACGCCTAGCGCGTCATTCAGGCGGTCCAGGTGGCGGTAGACGCGCGCCAATCCGCGCCGCAGTACGCTCAACGACGAGGCCGCGCCCAGATCGAATACCAACTCCGCCGCTTTGACGAGCCGGTCCGCCGCTTCATCAAGACGCCCGGTCGCGTCGTACAGACGGCCCAACGCGGCCAGCGTCTCCGCGACGGCGTGGCGGCTGTCGTGCGCTTCCCGCATGGCCAACGCCCGGTTGAGCGACTCCTCGGCGGCATAGTACGCGCCCTGATCGGTCAATTCCAGGCCGTAGCGCGTCAGGTTGGCCGCCTCGGCACGCGGGCCGCTCAGCTCCGGGGCTTCGCCAAACCCATTAGACGCCGCGCCGGGCACATATTCGCGCAGATAACCACCCAACACCTCGCACAGCGGTTCGGCAATGTAGACCGGACCGTGCTCCATCGCGGAATCGTAGGCATGCAGCAAACCGGACTGCGCGCGGTAGAGCGCAAGCGGCTCGTCGGCGTGGGTCCGCGCAAAACGCAGCGCCCAGGCGCGCATCTTCTTACCCAGGCGGCTCTGCGCCGGGTGCTCGCTGTCGGACGCGGCTGCGCGGGCATACGCGACCGGGTGCATCACGTAATAATCGGGATCGCGGTGATCGCGCCGCACGAAGGCATACTCGGCCAGCAGAATCAGCCCGCGCCGCGTGGTGAGCGGATTCCCCAGCCCGGCAACGGCATGCAGCCCATCGAAGGGTGCGCCCTCCCGTGGGAATGCGCCAAAGGCGTCGAACAACCGCCGGAAATCACGCGGGAGCGCCGCCGCCGACACATCCAGCGCACGGTTGAGGCTGGCGCGCTGCTCGGCTTCAATGTCCAGGGCGGCATCGTCTTCGCTGCTCTCGCCATCCTCACCGACAGCGACTGGCGGGGCGGGATTTGGATCGAAGTCCTCGGCCGCGACCGGATCAACGGCGGGCGGCGGCTCGGCGGGCGGATCCCCTTCCAGTGCGATCGCCGCTTCCAGTTCCTCCAACGTCAGGCCGTCACGCCGGACCAGCGTCCCAGCCAGCACCAGCGCATAAGGGTGATTGCCCAAGGCATTCACCAGCCGCAGCAGGGTTCCACGCAAGCGGCGCGTATCGTCCAGACCCGCCCAGTGGGCGAAGGCATCGATCGCGGCGTTGTCGTCCAGCCCGCGCAGCGTGATCACGCCGTCTGGGTCCTCGACGGGCGGCTCATCCGGATCGGGCAGCTCGGGCACGACTTCGACCGCGCTCAGGACATGCTCGGACAGCCCGGCCAACACGTCGAGCAGCGGGTGATCGGGCGTGAGATTGTCGACGATCAGCAAGGTGTGATCGTCGAGCAGCTCGGCCAGCCACGCGCGCCGCCGTTCGGCGTCAGGCTCGACCAGCACATGCGGCAAATTCAGCGCCAGCGCCAACGTCTGCTCCAGCGCGGCGGGCTGATCAAACCACCAGATGTGCCGGAAACGTTGGCGCGTGCGTTCGTGCGCGGCGACTGCCGCCAACAGCGTGGTCTTTCCGGCCCCGGCCTCACCCTGGACGCGCACCGGGTGGCCGGACAACAGCGGACGCAGCAGGCGCGCCATATCGTTAGTCCGGCCTTCGAACACCATCGGGCGCGGCGGCGGCTTGAGCCAGTCGCGGGCGGCCTCCGTGACGGCGCTGTCCGGGCGTGGATACCAGCGCGGCGGCAGCGGAGCCAGCGGTGGTTCGGGGCGCGGCTCCGGTTTCGCCAGGCGAAAAGGAGCCATATCCAGGCGCGCCGGGTCCTGCTCGATGGGGAACGCCAGCAGCGTCTCCGTCAGCGAGAGGAATTCCTCGGCACGAAAACCGGGCAGCGCCGGAGCGAACTCCGGCAGGGTGATAAGTCGGGTAGCATCTGTCATAGCTCAAAATTGTAGTGTTGAGGGGGATCTTACGCAACTCCCATTGAACCAATTGTACCGTATGGATCGTCACAACCGGAACCGGTGGAGGTGCCACGCGGCAGCCGGTAAAACGGGCAGCAAGGCGCACCGGATCACGGTCAAACGATAAAATTCTCATGAATAATCCATGTAATATTGATAATAGCATAAGTTTTGAATTACAGTATGATTACAAGGGTTTCTTCCCATTCAATCAATCTCACCACTGCGAAAGGATCGAACTTCATGAAGAACCGTATTTTATCTTTGCTCGTCATCGCTGTGCTGCTGATCGCATTCGCCAGCACGGCCCAACCGGCGCGTGCCGACGGCCCTAACTTCCTGTTTGTGCTGGAATGCGATCACGCCTCGCTGCTGATTACCGGCGCCACACCGGGTTATTACTATGACTTTCTGGTCCTGGCAAACTCGATACCGTTCGGGAATTTGATAGGCGCCCAGATGGTACCGGCCAGCGGCACGCTGGAATTCACCTACACGTACCCGACTCCGTTCCCGGTGGGCACCACAATTTATTCCGACACATTCCAGACGCCGGGCCCAGTGGGCGGCAACCCTGTCGCCAAGAAGACCCAAGACTGCGGCATCTTCGGTGGCGTGCCCACCCCGCCGGATTTCGTCCTGCGGACCGTCCTGTGCGACACGGCCGTCTATGACACGCCCGGCGGAGCGCCCGTCGGTGACAACGCCGTGACGACCGGTCAGACATGGTTCGCCAGCACGACGCCCGAAATGGCACCGGATGGCAGCGCCTGGGTCGCGATCTTCGTGTCTGGCGAGAAGTCACCGTACATCCCCGCCCAGTGCGTCCGCTAAACCTACGTTCTGACGCACAGCAGACATCGCCCTGAACTGAATCACATCGGGCCGGAGAGGGTTAGCTTCTCCGGCCCGAACTGTGTAACGCCTCCGCCAGATCCAACAAAACGCGGCGCGCTGGCGAACCGCCCACACGCTGGCATAAAGGGCTTTCAGCACAAATCCGCTCCCTACAAATAAAGAAAGGCTTGCGAAAGCGTGCCAGCCAACATACGATATATGTACAATATTTGGTGTATGAGGTCGCAGGAATGCTGCTTCTGGGACCGGGCGTGAGGAGTATGCGCCGCGTGTCCGTTGAATCGTTGACCGTGAAGGAGTCCGTACACATGGCGAAAGAATACGATGTCCTCGTGCTGGGAGCTGGGCCGGGCGGCTATGTGGCCGCGATCCGGAGTGCGCAGCTTGGGCTGAAAACCGCGATCGTGGAGAAGCAATGGTGGGGCGGCGTCTGCCTGAATGTGGGCTGCATCCCCTCCAAGGCGCTGCTGCGCAACGCCGAACTGGCGCATATTGTCCAGCACCGCATGAAAGAATTCGGCTTCAACGACGGCGAAGGCGTTTCGGTCGATTATGGTGTGGCCTTCAAGCGCAGCCGCCAGGCCTCGGACCGGCTGGTGAAGGGCGTCAAGTCGCTGATGCGCAAGAACAAAATCGACACCTACGACGGCTGGGGCACCATCCAAAACGCCACGACCGTCGACGTCGAGCTTGAGGACGGCAGCCGCGAAACGCTGACCACGCGCAACCTGATCCTTGCGACCGGGTCCGTGGTCAACCTGCTGCGCGGCGTGACGCTGTCGGAGCACGTGATCACCTATCTCGAAGCGATCCTGTCGGAGACGCTGCCCAAGAGCATCGTGATCATTGGCGCGGGTCCGATTGGTGTCGAGTTTGGCTACATCATGCACAATTACGGCGTGGACGTGACCATCGTCGAATACCTGCCCCACCTGCTGCCCAACGAAGACGCCGAAGTCTCTACCGAGTTGGAACGGCAGTATAAGAAACTGGGCGTGAACTTCATGACGGGCACGGCGTATGAAGTCCGTGGAAGAGACGGGAACCGGGTACGCGCGTCACCGTCGAGAAAGACGGCCAAACTCAGGTTCTGGAAGCGGAATAGACGCTGATAGCGACCGGCTTCAAGCCGCGTCTGGACGGCTACGGACTGGAAAACATCAAGGGCTTGGAGATCACCGATCGCGGCGCGATCGCGATCGACGACCGCATGGCGACGAACATCCCCGGCGTGTGGGCCATCGGCGATGTGACCGGCAAATTGATGCTGGCCCATGTCGGCACCGCGATGGGGATCATCGCCGCCGAGAGCATCGCGGGCGTGGAAACCATCACGCTCGATTACCGCATGATGCCGCGCTGCACCTACTGCCAGCCGCAGGTCGCCTCGTTCGGGTACACCGAAGAACAGGCGCGCGCAGCAGGCTTCGACGTCGAAGTGGCGAAATTTCCGTTCCAGGCCAACGGCAAAGCGCTTGGGATGGGCGAAGGCGTCGGTTTTGCGAAGCTGATCCACGATAAGCAGTACGGCGAGATTCTCGGCGCGCACCTGATCGGCCCGGACGTGACCGAGCTGCTGCCCGAGCTCACGCTGGCCCAAAAATGGGAACTGACGGCGCACGAAATCGCGCGCAACGTCCACGCGCATCCGACACTGTCGGAAGTGCTGCTGGAAGTGGCGCATGGCCTGGAAGGTCACATGATCCACTTGTAACATGTGATTAGTCCGACCATTTAGCAGAGCCGTTACCGGTTGTCAGGGGGATTTGGTGGCGGAAAAACCTACCTTCGATGAGGCCAGCTTGCAGCGCGCACTCGGCACTGTCGCACGCGATGCCCTGATTCCGCTGGTGACCAGCATGGGCGTGATTTACGGCCTGCTGGCGGTTGGCATCGCCCTGCATTACCCCTTGCATCAATCGGTTCTCGTGGCGGGGATGTTCGCCCTGAGCGCGGCAGGCGCGTTCGCCGCGGCTCCCCGCCTCAAGGTATATCCCCCGTCCCTGAACCGGGTCAACCTCATCATCGTCACACTGTTCATCCTGGCGCTGGCCAACGGAGCCCTGGTGCAGATCCGGCTCGCGCCCTCGACGCGCGGCAGCTTCCCGCTGCTGATCGTCGCCGCCGGGTTTCTGCTGCTGGACTGGCGCTGGCTGTTGGCGATCGTCCTGGCCTCGGCATTGGCCTGGGCGGTGAGCATCCAATTCGCGGACGTTGCCCCGCCCATGTTCGACGTGATCACGGAGTGGTTCGCCGCTGTGATTCTGGCCTTCACCGTCCACTACGTCCACGTGCGCACGCTAAGACGTCTCGAACGCCTGCGGCAGTTGGACGAACGCCACCAGCACGCGCTGATGCTGGCGGTCGAGCGCGCCGAGCAGAGTGAGGACCGTTTCCGCACCTTTTCGAGCGCCACCTTCGAGGGAATCGCGATCCACGATCAGGGCAAGATCCTGGATGTCAACCAGGTGCTGCTCGATATGTTTGGCTACACCCGGGACGAGATCATGCGCATGCCGTCTTTCGATCTATTCGCGCCCGAATCGCGCGATATCGTGCGTGACAAAATTGCGCGACAGGATACCACGCCCTACGAGGCCGAGTGTGTGCAGCATGATGGGACGATCTTCCCCGTCGAGATCTGCGGCAGACCCATCGAATACCAGGGGCGCTCGGTACGCGTGGCTGCCGTGCGCGACATCTCCCGGCGCAAGCAGTCCCAGGCTGTGCTGCGCGCCAGCGAAAATCGCTACCGTCAGATGTTCGAGCGTAACCTGGCCATGAAGCTGTTGATCGATCCGGAGACAGGCCAGATCGTCGATGCCAACGCGTCCGCCTCCCGGTTTTACGGGTACAAGCGCGAAACCCTGTTGCAGGATGTACCATCTTCGATCTCAACGTGCTGCCTCGGGACGAGGTTCGAGCAGCGATGCAGCGTGCCGCGGATACCGAACAAGTCATGTTTCATTTCGGCACCGTCTGGCGTACCGGCGCGATCCGCGACGTCGAGGTGTTTTCCAGCCCGCTGGATTTCGGTGACAAGCAGATTCTGTATGCCATCGTCATAGACATCACCGACCGCAAGCGCGCTGAAGCGGAGCGCGAGCAGCTGATCTCCGAGCTGGACGCATTCGGCCACACGGTCGCCCACGATCTGAAGAATCCCCTCAACATCGTGGTAGCGTATGCACGGATGCTTGAAGAAGATATCGATCACCTGCTTCCGGAGCAGCGCCTGCGCTACATGCGCGAGATCTCCAACGGCGGCAACAAGATGATGAGCATCATCGACGAGCTGTTGCTGCTGGCGCAGATGCGCCAGAGCGACGTCGTCGCCGAGCCGCTGGATATGTTGATGATCGTGGCCTCGGTGTGCAGCCATATGGAACCGATGGTCAAAGAATACGAGGGTGAATTGATCGTCGGGGAAAATTGGCCCCCTGCGCTGGGTTACGCCCCCTGGATCGAGGAAGTGTGGGTCAATTACATGAGCAACGCCCTCAAGTACGGCGGGTCGCCGCCTGTCGTCGAGCTGGGCGCCAACAGCCTGGACTCGGGCTACGTCCGGTACTGGGTGCGCGACAACGGGGACGGTCTATCACCCGAAAAGCAGGCCCAACTGTTCCAACCCTTCAACCGGTTGGAGCGGCTCAACACCAAAGGCTACGGGCTGGGACTGTCCATCGTGGAGCGCATCGTCGGAAGATTGGGCGGAGAGGTTGGTGTTGAGAGTACGCCCGGGGAGGGCAGCCTCTTCTACTTCGATCTGCCCGGCGTATCATCGGACAATTCCCACCCGGCGGCTGCCCCGCATCTGGTGTCCAGCGACTAGCGCCGCACCCCTCACGTCACGGAAAATACCGGTCACAGTCATGACGCGCCCCGCCAGGGATCGCCAGCCCGCGCGGGAAGTCGCTCAACGGGCCGAGCGGCACAGGCCGGTACAGGCTTTGATCCCACGCCCACAGCGCAAAATGGATATGCGGCCCGGTCGCGTAACCGGTGCGGCCTACCGCGCCAATAACCTGCCCCTGATCGGCGTCACCCACCGTGACCCAGGTGAATGTGGGCAGCGTGGCAACATCCAGGCCCCATACCGCCGACGTGCCTGTCGGGTCCAGATGGCCGTACACCGTGCTGCGTGATTCCATCCGGCGCGGTGACGCGCGCGCTCAGCCCCACGTCGATCAAGTGATCGGGCGTGCCGTACCATTTGAGCGCGACGGTTCCCACGTGCGCGGCGTAGACGGGCTGGCCCTGTGCGCCATTGGGACCCACCGCCGCGAAATCGACCGCAAAGCGATTTTGTGGCGTGGAATGGTGATAGCCCCACGACACGACCCAATCCAGCGTGCAGTCAAAAGGCAGCGCCAAACGCAGCGGCGCGCCGAGCTGTCCCGGCGCGGGCAGGTCGGGATCGTCGGGCAATGTGGCACGCAGGGCGATCGCCAGATCGGGCAGATCGCGACCCGCCGCCATGCCGAGCAGCAGGAATCCGCCGGGATTACCCAGGTCTTCAGGCACGAAGCGATCGCGGTAACGCGCTGCGCGGGCAGCGGTCGGCAGGGTGAGCGTGGTCGTCTGGTCGCCGGTGATCTCGTGGCGGAGAATGGCGCGCTGGATAGGTGGAGCGGCTTCGTAACGCAGCGGGCCGGAGTCCGGCAGCGGATCGAGCATATCCGGCGCGAAATGTTCGAGCGGCCCCAAATAGACGGTTTGACCGGGCAGCGGGGCCCAGGCGGGCAGCGCATACAGCCCATGCGCATCGAAAACCACCAGCCAGCGATCGCCGTCCGGGCTGACCGGCAGCGGCGCGGTGGCGGGGGATAAGTCGAGCATGCCCGGCCAGCCTACCAACGCGATCTGAGAACCGTCTTGTACCGGGAGCGTGGCTATGACCGGCATCTCGAAACGCTCCAACGGCACGCCGTCCGCGCTCGTCGCGCGCAGCGTACACGCGCCCGCCGTGCACGATACCTCCAGCCGCGTCGGGGACGTGACGGTCGCGTAGCCGATGTCCAGTGTAACGCCGGTCTGCGGCAGGCGAAACACGCCCTGCGTAACCGGCGTAATCAACAGCGTATCGTCTTCAGGGGCAGCCCGCGCCGGGGTGAACGCCAGCAGCGTCGCCAACACCAACGCGATCGCGCCTGCCCGCCGGATCATGGCTGCGTGGGCGGCTCGTCGCCGGATTGATCCGACTCTCCGGCAGCATCGGGCGGCTCAGTCGTGCTGTCTGGCGCGGGTAAATCGGCCAGCGTGGGCGCTTCGCTGCCCGGCAGCCGCGTGCGCGGGATGTCGGGATCGTCCGGCGTCGCACCGGGATAGGGCGGCTGGTTGCGCGGCGGACTCTGACGCTGGGCATTGGCCGAGACTTTGGGCCAGATCAAATCGGCAGCCTGCTGGACAGCGGCATCGTTGGGGCTAATCAAGCGCGCCTGCAAGATGTAGTTCCAGGCGTCTTCGGGTGTATCCGCGAGGTTGGCGAGCTGGAGCCAGGCGGGTACATGGCGCGGGCTGAGCTGCAACACGCGCTTGAAATGCTCACGCGCTTCTTCGCGCCGCCCACCGAGCGCCGCCTGTACGCCCATATTGTAGAATACGTCGGGGTTGGCTTGTGCGCCGCGTCCCCCCGCTCCGGGCAGCGCCGCCTGACCGCGTCCAGCCGGGCCAAAACCGGTCCCCGGGTCGGGGCCGAAACCTGCCGCGCCAGCGAGCTCCGGGCTGAGATTCCGTCCGGCCGATCGCCCGGCGAGCACCCCCGCTCCGATAATCAGACCGAAAAACACCAGTCGCACCGTGAAATAGGCCACGCTGCACATTACGCAGAACAAGCCGTAAGTGAACAACGTGCCCAACCCAATGGCGAGGCCGTAGCCCATCGCCTGTTCGGGCGACTCCGCGTGTTGGGCCGTCCGGCGCGCGAATGTAAACGTCACCAGCAAGGCCAGCGCCCACTGCACGGCATACTGCGCCGTCAGTTCGGGGCCAAAGTCTTTGGTGATCGATGTCAGTTCATTGTTGAGTTCTTCGGATGTGGTCCCGCTTTTGCCGAACATATCGACTAACGTTGAAAACCGATCGACCAGATCGGAGGACAGCAGCGGCAGCATGAGGCACGAGGTGAGAAAAGACAGCCCGATCGAGATAGCGAGGATGATGCTCACGCTGCGCGCAACGCGCCCGATGTTGATATTCTGAAAAGTCATGTTTTCCCTGCCGGAAAGACAACAGCACCCAGTCTGCCCCAAGTATAACACGGCACGGGGCACTTGGGCCGGATCTGGAAGATCGGGGACGGGCAAATCGGATAGCGTGGGGTTGACGGATCGGGGGTGGGGGATTCAAGGGCGTGGCGCAACTGGCCCCACCCCTAAATCCTCTCCCCGCGCGGGCGCGGAGGGGGGACTTACACGGCGGCTAGCCGCGTTAGGGGTGGGGCCTGGACATGACTCCTAGCTGTTGAAGTAGGAATTCATCGCGTCGGAGATGGACATGCCATCGCTGATGATCGAATCCAGGATCGTGCGCAGGATGTCGATCGGTACGACGCCGCTCCATACGGTCCCGTCCGGGAAGAGCAGCGTTTCGAAGGTATCGCCGGTCTTGGCCAGCATCACGGTAGGCGTGCCGGTCAAGCCGTTATCCACGAAATCCTGACGCACCTTGTCGATCGATGCCTGGTAGGTCTTGGCGTCGATGCAACTTTGCAGCGCGCTCATATCCACGCCGAGCGGCTCCAACAACGCGGTCAGCCCTTCTTGCGTGTAGGCCACATCATAGCCCTGCGTAATGAACCCGCCGTACAGCGCTTCATAGGTGCTGAACCCCTTGCCCTGTTCCGCCGCGCAGTAGGTGGCGTTCGTCGCCAGTTCGGCGAAGGTATCCCCGGCCAGCGGAGCCCACTCCACGCGCAGGCGGCCCTGCTCGACTTCGAGCGCCGTCAGGTGTTCCATCTGGAGCGTGTAGTCAGCGCAGTGGCTGCACGTAAACGAGAGGTACTCGATCATCTGCACGGGCGCATCCGCGCTGCCGTAGGTCAGCGTACCGTTTTCGGCCACACTGGCCTGCCACGCAGCATCGGCAGCGGCGTAATCCGGCATGGGCGGTTCAACCGTCATGCTGTCCAACAGCGAGAGGATAACCTCGTTGCCGCCGCTGGGCGCGACCGTCTGGATATACATAATGGATTCCCCTTCACCGTAGGGCAGCAAGATCAGCATGTTGTCTGTGCTGGTGGAGTCATCGGTGAAGGTCACGGCCATACCATCCCGTTCCGCCGCGGTGAACGGCGCGAGCGTGCCGCCGGTCTGGTCGGCCAGGGGTTGGAGCGCGCTTTCGATGGAAGTATCCTGGCCCAGCGTAGTGAAAATGCGGACCGTGAGGTAAGCGCCTTGCCCGGCGGCGATCGCTTCAGGCGACACCAGTGCCAGATCGAAGTTCTGGCCGTCGTGAATATCGGCCCAGCCTTCGGGCAGATTGAACGCGATGCCGAAGGATACCCAATCGTAAGGGGTGGTCGTCGGGCCGTCCTGGCGCAGCACGCCCAGCGGACCCGGCTGCGTGCGTGACACCGGCACCAGCGTGCCACCCGTCGGGACGAACGCGGTCTGATCGCCGGTGCGCTCGATGCTGCTCAAGAACGCACTTGCCAGCGGGCGGAAATCATCCCACGCGCTTTGATCAGCGGTGAGTCTGAGCACGACCAGCCGGTCCTGGTCCGCCATGTCGACGATAATCAGGCGCGTCAACTCTGTGGGCGTGCCACTCTGATCGAGCATGTCCACCAGCGCGGCGGGATATCCGGCCACGGTCGTCTCAACCGGGTCGCCCAGCGTCTCATTCTCGCCCACGGCGAGCGTGAAAAATTCCGGCAGGTCGAACGTCACGTAATTCTTGAACGTAACTGCCTGGATCAGCCGGAACGGAATCCGAGTCGCAGAGCTAGCCGTCAACACATGCTCAATGTAAGCCGCATCGGAGGCCTCCTCAGCGACACTCCAGTCTGCCGGGAAATAGAGTGCCAGCCCGGCAGCGTCCCAATGTAAACGCTGCGGGAGCTGTACCGACGCCACGCTCATGGATAGGCCGGTATGGCGCACGCTGGTGGCAGGATCAAAGCTCAGGCTGGTGGCGATGGCTTGCAGGGTCGGCATGAAGATCGCGCTTTCGCTGCGGCGCACGATATAGGCGGCTCCCAGCGCTTGATCCTCACCTGCCGCGATCAGCAGCAGACCGCCGACGGCGTTGGTGCCATCCCAGGTGATACGCGTGCTGCGGATCGGGTAGCCGTTCAGATGCCGGACACCACGGTGTCGTGCTTGCCGTTGGAACTGTTCGTGAACGATTCGATCCAGCTGTCCAGAATATCCGGCGATGTAATCGGCATTTGAAAGAGCACCAATTCCGGCCCCAGGCCATCGCTGATATCGCGCCCGGTGGGGTGTATGCTGACGGTCTGTCCCTCGGTGATGGCCCAGTCCGTCGGATATTGCACGGTCAGGCCGTAAGGCTGCCAGGTGAATGTTTCCGTCAGCTCCGGCGCGCTTTGCGCCCCGCTGACGATGGTGCCGCTGAGCAGGCTGACCAGCAGGGATACGGCAACGAGTAATCCTGTCAAATGGCGTTGTTTCATGCGTCTACTCCGTTTAGCTCCGGGATGGGGTGCCGGAATCCGATTCAAACCAACCCGTCGTGTGCCTGTGCGCGCAGGGTACACGACCTTAACACCGGGATCTGGCCAGCGGTACAGCGGATATTTGCAGATTATAGCGAGTGTAGGGCGCGTATGCACGCCCGGCGCGCGGTTTGTCATTCCGGTTGAGCGACGCTTCTGCTATACTGAAACAGACTGGTTTGCTGACGGCAAAGGTGAACATCACACAGTGTCAGAACGGCGTGCGATCCGGGGCGTTCTCTTTGAAACAGATGGCGTGCTGTACCACTACCCCCGCCAAAACCCTCACCTGGCAACCTTCCTGGTCGGGCACGGACTGACTCTTCGCCACCCATCTATCGTGCAGCGAGCGCTGCGCGCCGCTCAGTTTGACGTATACACCGGGCGTATCACGCGCGAGACGTTTTACGACGCCGTGCTGCGCGTCCACGGTCTGACCGATCCCGCGTTGTTCGCGGCGGGACGCGAGGCGCTGCTGCATGACGCGTCAGAGCCGGAGTTGTACCCTGGCGTGTGGGAAACGCTCGTGACGCTGCGCGATGTCGATCTGCGCCTGGGCGTCGTCACCGACTCGCCACACCCGATGGGCGACCTGTTGGCGTGGTTAGCGGTGCGCAACGTATCGCCCTCGCTGTGGACGGCCTTCGTGGTGTCGGCGGATGTCGGCGCGACGTGCGCGGAACCGGTTATCTTCAAGCGGGCGCTGGAGCGGATGGGCTGTCCGCCGGACGAGACGGCTTTCGTCGGGCAAACCTCGGTCAGCCTGACCTGTGCCAGGGGGTTGGGGTTGATGACGGTGGGGTTTTTGCCGGACGATCCCGCCGTGCAGACGGACTGCGAAGCCCGCACATTTTACGACCTCGCCACGCTGTTCGGTGCGGGCAAATAGCGCGCCAGCCGGTTCCCCGTTACTGGCGGCGCAACAGGCCCAGCGCCAACACACTGCCTACCGCGATCACAGCCGCAGCGACCAGCACGATCACACCGCTGGCATCGTAAAGCCGGTCCAGCCACGTCTGGCTATCAGAGGCTGGCGTTCCCGCGTTGACCTCGATCAGAGGCGCGACCGCCCCCGTTTCAAGCACCGGAGAGGTCGGAACGGCGGCGCTGCTCGCCGCATTATCGGGTGGAGTCGGCGGGCTGAAGCCCGGAGCCGCACCCGCGGTCACCACGTAACGCCGCCCGCTCGCCAACTCGACCAGCAGCGATCCGGCCGTCGTCAGGCCAAACCCGCCGGGCGGCGTAATCTGCACGCTGTAAGTCCCAGCCGCGCGATCGACGCACAGCGGATCGGCGGCACTTTCGATCGCCACCTGCTCCGATCCCGCGGATCCCGAAAGTTTGACCATCACCCCGGTTAGCGTGATTTCCCCATCGTCCCGCTGCCCGTTGAGGTTGTCATCTCGAAAAACGGACAGGCATAATGTCCCCACGGCAGGCATGAGTCCTGGCGGCGGCGCGGTCTGCGTCGGCGTGAAGACTGGCACGACGGTGAGGGACGGCTCGCCAGTGATGACCGGCTCCGCGGTAGGTGTCGGCGTGTCGGCGGCGGTAGCAGTGACAGGCGTCGCGCTGCTGATGGCAGGCGTCGGGCTGGGCTGGACACCGGTGGGTGAGGCAAAGGGTGTGGCGGTACGCGTGGCTGAAGGAGTCAGCGTAGCGACAGGGAGCGGCGTGATCGTGGGAGTGGGCGTCTCGGCGATCATCTCGCCCGTAGCCGGATCGACCGATCCGGGAGGCAAAATCACCAGTTCGTCGCCCGGCGTCAGGAAGCGCGTGTTCGGGCGGATGCCCTCATTCAGATCGGCGATCGAGGCGACCGTCACGCCATAGTCGGCATAGGCGTAGGCAATGCTTGACAGGGTGTCGCCCGCCTGGATGGTATGCACGATGCTGCCATCGGGGCGTACGCCTTGTGGCAGAACATAGGGGACAGAATTCGGAACCGGGGTGGCTTCGGACCCCACCACCAGCGTGACCTGATCCCAGTACAGCGCGTTGATCGCCAGACCCCGCGTTTGTGTGCCGTACAAGAACACCGTGACCGTGTCCGACTGCGCCTCCGCGCTGACGCTCAGCTCGGACCACTGGTCGTAAGGCGCTACCGCCGCCGACCAGTGAATGCCCGGGGCCATGGGATCGGTGCCGCCAGCGGTATCAATGCCCACCCGCAGCAGCGCGCCCGCTGCCGCATCGGAGCGGCGGTAAGGCGGCTGAGCGATGGTACACAGGCCAACTGGATCGTCGCAGGCGAACACCCAGCCATACGCCGTCAGGCGCAGGGTATCGCCGGGCGTCACATTGGGGACCTGCTGGTAGCCCGCGACGGTGAACGCGCTGCCGCTCTGTGCGATATTCCACGAAACATCACCGTCACGAACCTGGGGTTTTTCCTTGTAGGGCACAGCGTTGGGCGCGCCCGATCCAACCCACAGATGCCAGCCGTGCGGGACGGTGCGCGTCGGAGCGCCCTCGGCATAATAGGGCGATTCCATACTGCCATTGACCAACAGATTGGTGGGAGTCCCCTGGGCGTGCGCCGCGCGCAGAACGCCGCCGCCAGTGGCAATGGCCAGCGCGACGATCAAACTGATCCACGTGCGACGGTCCAACTGAGTTCATGCCCGGCCCTCGTGTGAACAACCTATTGGAATCGCGATCGACTCCGGCGGAGCGCGGTGCGATGGTGGTGTGCGTTGTTACATACCGGTAGTACCCGCTATAAGGTCCGTTCCTGGCATGTCGAAACAGTTAATAACGTCTCTATTAATATTTACGTTAACGAATTTACAACCGGGGCGGATTATACCACAGCCCGGGGCACTGTCAACGTGGGTAGACGCACCCGCATTGCCGATCGCCCGCCCCCGGCTTATAATTCCCACTCATTGGGCGGCCTGCCCACACCTACGGACATGATAACTTATGACGATCGCGCCTACGCTCCCCACTCCCCCAAGACCCGTCCTGCCCGCGCGCAGTCTGCGCGCCCGCTGGCGGCTGACGATGATCGTGGGCATGAACGCGCTGGTCCTGTTGGTGGTGGCCAGCGCTGTGTTGATCACCGCGCTGGAAGAGCGGCACAACCTCACCCGCCTGCATGCGATGATCGCCACGCAGATCGACGCGGCGGCACAAAACGCGGTCACCAGTCTGCAAACTGCACTGACCGCGGCGGGCACGGATCCCGCCGCGCTGGAACGCCTGCGCGCGTTGAACCCTGCCCTGACACGGGTCAGCGTCGTCGCAGCGGATGGACACACGCTCGCGGTGGTGCCCGACGGCGAACCGCGCGACTGGGGCGACGCGCTCGCCCTGCAAGCGGTCCTGGCGTCCCATAACCCGTTTCAAAGCATGAACGATGGCGAGCTGGTGCTGGCCGTGCCCACCCCTGACGGCGCGGGCGCGATCATCGCGGAAGCCGATCCGCAGCAGTTTTTCGCCGCCGCGCTGGCGACGGCGCACGGCTCAGCGGGCTATGCCTATTTCGTCACAGAGGACGGAACGCTGCTCGCCACCGCGCCCCGACAAACCATCGACGCGAGTATCCATCCCGCCGATTTTGCGCTGCTGCGCGACGTGAACCAGGGCCACATCGGCATGCGGGTATACAAAGGGCTGGCGGGACGTTGGGCGGTGGGCGACGCGCAACACGCGACTAGCGCCGGATTCATCATCATCACAGAGACGTCGCTCAGTACGTTCGCGGCTCCGGTCGTGCGGCTGTTAGGACTGTGGGGGTTGGCGCTGGTGCTGACCGCCGCCGTCGGAGAATGGCTCATCCGGCGCAATCAGCGCACCGTGTCGGGTCCACTGAACGTGCTGCATACCGGCGCGCGCGCGGTGACCGGCGGCGATTACCGCTACCGGGTGCGTATGCCCCCCTATACCGATCGCGAGTTCGTCGAGCTGGCCGCTATCTTCAACCAGATGGTCGAACGCATGGCGAGCAGCCAAAAACAGATCGATGCGTATTCCCACAATTTGCAGGAACTGGTCGATCAGCGCGCGCGCGAACTGGCGCGCAAAGCGTCGGAACTCGAACGAGCAGCGGGCATCACACACGCGTTAACCCCTCTGCTCGATCCGCGCCTGCTGACCGACGTCGCCACAGAGTTGATCTGCGAGCGGTTTGGAGTTTATCACGCCGAGATCATGCTGGTGGATGCCGACACGAGCGCCCTCGTGCCAGCGCCCAGCCATCACACACCGGCGCGCGATCGCGTGCTGCTGCAGGATGCGCCGCACAACGTGCTGGCCTGGGTGGGACGGCACGGCCAGCTCTATTATGTGCCCGACACCACGCGCGAGCCGCGCTATCTTCCCTCGGTGGACACGCCCGCCAGCCGCTGCGCGCTGATCATCCCGATCCATTTCGAGGGCAACGTGACGGGCGTGCTGAATCTCGAAGCTGATCATCGCGACGCCTTCGCGCGGGACGAAATGGAAGTGCTCAGGTCGCTGGCGGACGAAATCGGCGCAGCCATGCACAACGCGCAGGCGTTCACCGCGCTCGAGACGGCCAATCGCGATCTGGCCCAGGCCACACTGCACGCCAACCAGGCCAACACGCTCAAATCGCGTTTTCTCAACAGCGCCGCCCACCGGCTGCGCGGACCGCTCAACACGATGATCGGTTATTCCGAGACGATGCTGAGCGGCGTTTATGGTACGCTGCCGGAGCCGGTGCTCGAACGACAGCGCTACGTGGTCGAACAGGGACGCGGACTGCAAGCCTTGATCGAGGATATGTTCGATCTCTCGACGATCGAAACCGGGGAAATGCAGCTCAATTACCAGTGGGTGCGCCTGACGCCGCTGCTCGAAGAGATCATGAACGCGGCGCGCGCCCTGCACCAGGCGGGCTACCCCGACCACGATCTCACGCTGCGATTGGACCTGATGCACCTCACTGCGCCGCTGCCGCCTTTGTGGGCCGATTTGGAGCGGCTGCGCTACATGCTGATCACGCTGATGAGCAACGCGGTCAAGTTCACGCCCGCCGGGGAGATCGTCCTCTCGGCTTACTGCGATAACGAAGACGACACGATCCACATTTCCGTGCGCGATACGGGACCGGGCATCAACGAGGACCGTTTGCGCTACGTCTTCGAGCCCTTCCAGCACAAACGCGGCGAGCCCGATACGGACGAGCGCGGCACCGGGTTAGGGCTGCCCGTATCGCGCCTGCTGGCCATGCGCCACGGCGGCGATTTGACCGTCACCAGCACGCTGGGCGAGGGCAGCACCTTCACGCTCACGCTGCCGCGTCAGGCGCACGGCGCGCCCCCGCCTCCGGAAGCGGACAGGTAACAGCGATCAGTGAGCCCCACCCCAGCCCCAGCCCCACGCGGGCGTGGAGAGGGGGAAAATCGTCTGACTCAACCTGGTCGCCGTTTGCTTTTACTGTCCGCGGTCAACTGATCGCTGTTAGCCCACTATGGAAGCGTTCCAGGGTGGCCTGCGTGACCTCGGGCGGCAGCGCGTAGGAGAAGCGAATCCAGTCGTTGCCCTCGTCGGAGAAAGCCGCGCCCGGCACCACCGCCACACCGTATTCTTCCGCCAGGAAAGCGCCCAACGCGAAGCTGTCCTGCATATTCGCCGCCTGCATCCACTGGCCGACATTGACGAAGGCGTAATAGCCGCCGTCGCCCATGATGAAACGGTAGCCGTGATCGGTCAGGAAGCGGCGCACGATCGCGCGGCTGGCGTTGGTCGGACCGATGATCGGATCGGCCGCCTGCCGGAAACCCTGCTTATAGGCCACCATCGCGACCGCCTGTCCGTGAAAGTGCGGGATCACGCCGTGCGAGGCGCGGCTGCTGATAAACTTCACCACTTTGGTGCTGGCCATCAAATGCGCGTTGCGGACATTCGACGCCCCGAGCGACTTCGTCAGCCCGTCCAGAATCATGATCCGCTCGCGCTCGTCCGGCGTAAAGGCGCTGAGCAGCGCGTTCGCGTCCGCGGGCGCGTCTTCGGTGATGTAATGGTAGATCCAGTCATACAGCACATAGCTGATCCCGGCCTCGAGCGCGGCCTTGCCCAGCGCGACCTGCTCGTCCAGGCTGAGCGTCTGGCCGGTCGGGTTATCGGGTGAGGTGATGATAATCCCGGCGATCTTGCGATCCTGCGCCGCACAGTACGCCACCGACTCGCGGATCGCCTCCGGCGTATAGCGCCAGGCGCTCGCCTCGTCGCCGGGCGCGAGCAGCACGTTGGCGCCGATGGCGTAGGGGCCCCACGTATAGCTGATCCAGGGCACGCGCGACACCAGCACGGCGTCACCGACGCGCCCGGTTCCCAGGTTGATCATCGCGTCGTAGGCTTTGTGCAGAGCGTCGCGCCCACCGACGGCGGCCAGCACGTTGGCCGGTCCCCAGCCCAGCGCGGGATCGAGCTGCCAGTAATCCTCAATGACGGACTGGCGAAAGGCGTCGGTGCCGTAAGGGAAATCGTAGCCGGTGCCGTGCTCGCGCACCAACACGTGCGCCGCGTCCAGTAATTCGACCGGCACGCCCGGCAGCGACGCTCCGCCGTCCCCCTGTGACGCATCGAATACCACCGCCCCCGGCCCGATTTTCTCGCGGTATTTCTTGAGCGACAGCTTGATCATGAACATCCGCGACGGCGGAATCTCGAACAGATTGCCAGGATAAGGATTCACGGGGATGCGGTTGGCATCCGGCACGGCAAACCTGGGGGTATCGTAGGCGGTCATGGGAGTCTCCTTCACAGCGCAGGGTCAAAAAACGGCGAACGCATGCGTCTCGCCGTTGGATCAGCGCGGAAGCCGTTACGCCGGGAACAGGTCACCCTCCCACGCGACGCCCCACGCTGGTGGGTCATTATAACCAGTTACCAGCGCGCTGGTTTGGTCATAGGTGACAAAAAACGTCACGCAGCGGGGATCAAGATCAGAACAGGCTGGTGTTCAGGCCACGGGAGCGGCGGCGCAGACGGTAGGGGAGATAGCGATCGAGCACGGGGACGGTGATCGGCGCGGCCGCATCGCCCAGACGAGCGGTAACGCGCGCGCCGAGCCACAGTCCGACATAATAGGCACCCAACGCCACCGCGTAGCCAGTGATGACATCCGGCGCGTTGTGGCGCATGGTCAGCAGCGTAGACGAGCAGATCAGCGCCGCGAGCGTGGTCCAGAACCAGAATACACGCATACGGGGCCGCCAGCGAATCATGAAAGCCGCATTGAGCACCGCGTAAAACACATGCTGACTAGGAGCGGCGTTGTGGGTACTGGTCGCCGCGTCGGCCCGGTACGTCTCGCGCAGCATGCGGTCGAGAACACCGTGCCCCTGCACGGCTTCAGGTGGCGGTTTGGTGACGTACGTGGGAAGCAAAATGTAGATCGCATACCCAAACAGCGCCGCCGTCAACATCGCCAGGATGTATTGGCGGTAAATTTCGTTGGGCATGGCAAACATCGCCCACAGCGGCAGCAGCGCCGCCAAGAAGAACCCAATAAAATAGGGCAGCAGCCAAATGCTACGCGGCACCAGGTGATCGTCCACCAGGCCAATACGGAGTTCCCAGCCGTCGGTAGGAGCGCGCAGGCGAGCGTTCAAAAAATTGATCGTGAAGAACTGGAGCTCGATTACCCACAAAATGATTAGCAGCGCTAACCGATTTTTGAGGACCCCAGTCCCCCATCGTTTGAGGGACCTCAATGGCACAAATGGACGCACGGCTTTCACATCACCCGAAGTACAGTCATAACCTGCGCTGCTTAATGGAACCGGCGGTGGAGCGTTCGACGTGCGGCGCGCCGACCTGCCCGGCGGCCGATCCTACGCATCAATGCCATACGCCAACGTCCAAAGAAACGCCCAAACATGCTAACCTCCTGATGCACCACATATTCTCACCGCAACCGGTGAGACCCAACGCGATCGTCCAGTCCGCGACGTGCGGGCTTCAGTGGAACCTATTATACGGACTAACACGCCAATTGACGACTACCGGTCAGGGTTCGGGTATCGGCAGCACCGACCTGCGCAATGTGAAAGCGCGACTGACTTACACCGCTCCGGGCGCTCGTAGAGTCCATCGGTGGTGCACTCCGCACAATGCCGACCCCCGCCGATCGCCTGGATTCTCCGGACGAGTGCGGCTGCCCGATTTCCTCCGAAGGCACGCATAACTAGGGGCAAAACAGGTCAAAAACCGCCTAATTTGTGAAACTAACCTGAATTCTGTATGGTTCGCTCGAATAAGGTTAAGAGAATTTATAAACTGCGGTATACTGATTTCACACTTAATATTCGTGGTGCTCACGCGGCGCGACACCAACCACCCGGTTAACGGTGAACGAGCCCCAACGCGACTCGGTGAGTATGTCGCACATTAGAGTTGTACCGATTTGGCAGAGGAATCTTATGTCGACTGCGATCCCAGAACAATCTGCAAATCTAGAGTTTGATCAGAGTCTGTCATTTGCACCTGCGACCCCCACCAAGCTGGCGGAAGAGATCGCGGTCCCATCGCAGATGACGTTCGCGCAAGAGGTGCGGGCCGATCGGCTAAACCTGCTATGGAAGATCACGCTGTTCCTGGCGTTCACCGCCTGGTGGGTGCTGGTTGTCATCAGCGGCGGTCAGCACGTTTCGTTATTTAAGCTATTTGTGCCCACCGCAGTATTAGGCGTCTCGTCTTTCATGACGGGCCGCCTCCTCAAGTACCAGCGCTTCAACCCGGCCGTGTGGGTCTATGCTCTGGGCAGCATCACCGCAGTAGTCATGACGATGAGCATCGGGCAGGAATTTGGGACCAGCTACATTCCTTACGTTTTGCCGCTGCTGATCTTCATCATCGGGCTGCTGCTGCCCATGCGCGACAGCCTGTTTCTCGTGCTCGTCACGTTGGTCATGGTGCTGGTTGGCCCCACCCTCCTCACAGAGAATTTCACCCTGTCACGGCCAACCGTATTCGCCCTGATCCTGACGGTCATCGCAGCCGCGCTGTCGGCCCAGGTCAGCGGCGAGCTGTACGCGATCGCGGAGTGGGCGTTGGAGAATTACCGCCGCGAGCGCAGCACAACCCAGGCGCTGTTTGAAAACCGCGAGGCCCTCCAGCGCAGCCTGCTGCGCCAGCAGGCGCTGACCGACGCCGTCCAAAAAGCCAACCACGAGCTGGAAGTCGCGCGTAAGGCCGAGGAAGAAGCTAAAAACTTCCGGGGCCAGTTTCTCGCCAATATGAGCCATGAGCTGCGTACGCCGTTGAATGCCATCATTGGCTTCAGCCAGACTATGCTCGACTTCCCCGCCATGTATGACAGCGTGGACCTGCCCAGCCAATACCGGCAGGATATGACGCAAATTCTCGCCAGCGGTAAGCATCTGCTCAACATTATTAACGACATTCTTGACCTGTCCAAGGTCGACGCCGGTAAGCTCGATCTCGAAATCCAGCCGGTCGATCTCGGCCCGGTGATCAAAGGCGTGCTTTCGACGGCGGTGGGTCTCGTTGGTGAAAAAGCCGCCCAAATCAAGCTGCAACGCAAGCTGCCCGATCCTCTGCCGATGGTCCTGGGCGATCCGCTGCGTGTGCGGCAGGTGCTGCTTAACCTGTATTCGAACGCCTCAAAGTTCACCGACAAGGGCCATATCAAGCTGATCATCAGCGTCGAAGGCGGCGATGTAATCTTCGCGGTCGAGGATACCGGCATCGGCATTCCCGAGACCGACCGCGCGACTATTTTCGAGGAGTTCCGCCAGGGCACGTCCGGGCGGCGCAAGGGACGTCAGGGTGCAGGGCTTGGCCTGGCGATCTCCCAGCAGTTGCTTAAGCTGATGAACGGGCGGTTGTGGTTGGAGAGTGAAGTCGGCAAGGGCTCCACCTTCTATTTCGCGCTGCCGCTGTACCGCCCGCCCCTATCTGCCGACCCCGCCGATAGTGATCAGGCAGACGAAGAAAAAGAGTCAACGCAGCCGATCGTCGTGCCCGCTTCGATCGGAGAGTCATAGGCCGGAGAGCCAGTCGCGACGCCGGAGGCATAGGCAGTATAATAGAATTACAAGCGTCAGCAAACGGCACCTTTTTGGCGGAATCGCTTAGGTTCAAGAGTTCAGCTATGCGCATACTTTACGTAGAAGATAACGAAGTTAATCAGGCGCTGGTGGGCCGCGTGGCACGTGCGCGGAAGTGCAGCGTCGTATTTCGAGAAGAAGGCGAAAGCGCGCTCGAAGTCCTGGCTGAAGACACCGCGATCGATCTGGTGCTGCTGGACATCGAACTGGCCGGGTCGTTCAACGGGCTGGACGTAGTCCGCACCATGCGCGCCCGCAACGATCACCGTCCGGTCGTGGCGATCACCGCTTACGCCATGATGGGCGACCGCGAACGCATTCTGGAGGCTGGCTGCGATCACTACCTGCCCAAGCCCGTCGTCGTGACGGACCTGCTGGGGCTGATCGATCGCTACGAGCACGAAGCGACTACCCGGCCCGCCATCACTCCCGCAGCGGCGGCACCAGCAGCGCCCGCCGCCGAACCCGCACCCGCTGCGCCACCCCCGCAGGCCAAGCAAGACGAATCCGCCAGCACACCCGCCCCAGCTGCGTCTGCTTCCGAACCTGCATCCAAACCGGCACCCGCGCCTGTCAGCGCGCCCGCTTCCGCGCCACCTGTGGACGGCACTCCGGTGCCGGTGATCGAAGCTGCCGCAGAGTCCGCCGGGGATGAAGTCGTGGCCGCCAGTGCTGCCCCTGCCTCTGCGCAGGCAAAAGCAGACCATGAGCGCCGCGAGTAAGACTACTCCCGAGGCGCGACCCCCGTTTGCCCTGGTCGTGGACGATGAACCGGCCAATCGTGATTTTCTGGTGCGCCTGCTCCAACAAGCCCATCTCGACGTGCATGGCGCGGGCAGCGCGCAGGAAGCGCTGAGTATCGCGAAAGACGTCGAGCACATGGCGCTCATCGTCATCGACAACAAACTACCGGATATGGACGGAATCGATCTGCTGATCACGCTGCGCCAACGCTATGCGCAGGCGCACATCGTCATGGCGACCATGCTTGACGAGCGCACGGT
This sequence comes from uncultured Chloroflexia bacterium, assembly GCA_963826505.1. Classification (GTDB taxonomy): domain Bacteria; phylum Chloroflexota; class Anaerolineae; order Aggregatilineales; family Aggregatilineaceae; genus CAWGXG01. The sequence goes on along the minus strand of CAWGXG010000002.1, from coordinate 104,480 downwards.
GATGACGCGCGCCTTCGAGGGGGGATGTGATGTCTTCCTGGTGAAGCCGCATGGCTTCATGGAACTGTTCCGCCGCGTGCAGGCGCTGAAAACGCTCCCTACCCACACCGCTGGTGACACAATCGAGAAAGATGCGAGAGACGACAGCGACGATCCGTTGCGGCGCCTGATCATCGACCAGTATGGGCCGCGCCCGTACCGGGGCTAACTGCTTACGGCCAGGGTGTTGAGCATGGCCTCATAGACCAGCGCCCACAGATCCCAGCCATACTGGCCGGTCGTCGTGGCCTCGAAGACAATCGTCCGGCCATCTGGCAAGGCAAAGGCGCCAATGGCCGTATTCACCTGTGGGTCCTGCGTGGTATCGTGGCTCACACCGATCGTGCCCTGCCAATCGCCAACTGTCCACGGCGCCGTGTCGGGATCGACCAGACCGGACAGCGCCGCGTCCACCGAGTCCGCGAAATAGACTTCGAAACTGGCCCGATCCTCGAATTTGTTACGCTCAGAAGGCGTGATCGTGATCAGCGTGCCGCTATCGGCCGTCGTCACGTCGAAATAGCGCGACGGATAGCGCACACTCGCGCCGCCGGCCGACGCTTCGGCGTCCAGGTCCAAGGTCAGGGGTGTGGGGCACTCGTCGGTGTTGGGATCGCTGCAGCCCGGCATCCCGCTGCTCAACGCGCTGACCGCTGTTGCGGGTGCGGCGTCCGGTCCGGCACCCAGACTCAGCCCGGTATTGCCAGGCGCAAACCCGCCGTTGGCCGTGGTTGCGACCGGCGCCGCCGCAGGCGTCGCACTAGGAGCCGAGGTTGGCGTACTCTTTTTGCTGTCATTACCACAGGCGGTCACCATCAGCGCCACAATCATCACACCGACCGGCACGGCTACCCATCTACGCATCATCACACTGTCCTTTGGCTGCATCAGACATCCCGCCCAGAGTCTAACCAAATCTCGCCACGCGCGGCAAGGGCTAGTCGCGGGTGCGGGTCCATTCCAGAAACTCATCGAGGCAGCGCGTCACGCTTTCGGGATCGTCTTCGACGGGAAAATGGCTGGCCCCCGGGATGAAACACGGACCATGCGCGCGCGGCAGCAGAGTCTTCCAGTGGCGCGCCACGTCCGGTGGAAAGAGCGGGTCCTCTTCGCCCCAGATGATCAGGCTGGGAATGTCGCCTAGACTGGCCAATCCGGACTCAATGGCGCGCATGGTGGGCGCGGAGGGATGCTCGGCGTTGACGTTGATCATGCGCGGAAACTGGACCAGGGCCGCCCGGTGACGCGTTTCGCGAAAAGGGGCACGATAGGCGGCCATCACCGCCGGGGAAAGCTGGCGAGCGGTCCAACGCTGCACGCCCAGGCTGAATACCAGATTGAACACGCCAAACAGCAGCTCGCCGATGCCCGGCTTGGTCACCAACCGGATCATCGGGTGCAGCCGGTTTTCGTAACTGTCCTGAAAGCCCCACGCATTCATGATCACCAGCCGCCGAATCGTCTCGGGCGCGTGGATGGCGTAAGCCAACCCCAGCGGGCCGCCCCAATCCTCCATGATCAGCGTCATGCGCGTCAGCGCCAGGGATTCCAGCAGGCTGGTCAGGTTTTCGATATGCTGGGCGGGCGTGTGGTAATGCCGCTGGATGGGTTTGTCACTCAGGCCGAACCCGATATGATCCATCGCGATGCAGCGATAGCCGAGCGCCGCGTAATAGACGATCAGGGCGCGGTACACAAAGCTCCACATAGGATAGCCGTGTACGAAAACCAGAACATCGCCGTCCTGCGGGCCTTCGTCAATGTAGTGCATGCGCTTGCCGTCACTGAGTGTGAACGTATGGGGTTTGAACGGGAAAAGCGCGCGAATCGCTTCGGGCAAAACCACTGCCACCATAAATCAGCCTCTTTCAGCGAGTGAGGTCGGGCGCAGCCTGCGCGGACCTCTGCATGCTGCAATTATATAGTGTTTATAACAGGCGCGATCGCTACCGAACGCGGTATACTGGGTGGGTGAACGCGGCGGCGACACCACCTGATTTTGAAGGAGCAACGAATTCATGGACGTTTTGTGCATTGGTGAAGCACTTATCGATTTTGTCTCACGCGAGCGCGGCGCCACCCTGGTCACGGCCTCGCAGTATACCGCAGCAACCGGCGGTGCCCCGGCCAATGTAGCGGCGGGACTGGCCAAATTGGGCCGTCAGGCTCAGATGGTCGCGACCGTGGGTGGCGATGCGTTTGGACGCAAAATTATCAGCGATTTGACCGCGATTGGCGTAAACTGCGCGCTGCGCGTCGATCCTGATCACTTTACCACCCTGGCATTCGTCAAACAAGGGGCGGAAGGCGATCGCGACTTCGAATTTGGCCCTGGAGCGAGCGATTACCTGCTGCCGGACCAGATCAACCCCGCCGATGTAACAGGCGTGCGCGTCCTGCATTACGGTTCGATCAGCCTGCGGACGCCGGTCAGCCGCGAGGCGACCCTCAAGGCGATCAAGCTGGCCAAAGAAGCCGGAGTTGCGACATCGTGCGATCCCAACTGGCGGCCCGATCTCTGGCCCGACAAGGACGCAGGCCGCGCCGCGATGCGCGAAGCCGTCGCCACGGCGGATATTTTAAAGATCAGCGATGCCGATCTGTCGTTCATGATTCCGGAATGCGGTGACGATTATCGCACGGCTTTGCAAGAAGCCGGATTTAACGGACGGCTGGCCGCCGTGACGCGTGGCAGCGAAGGCGCGTGGTACTGGGCCGGAACGCGGACCGGCGTGGTCCCTTCGCCGCACGTGCAGGTTGTAGAGACGACCGGCGCGGGTGATGCCTTTACCGCCGCGCTGATCGACAGTCTGCTGGCCGCCAATCTCGACGTGGCGAGCATCGACGATTCGGCGCTGCGGCGACTGGTGCTGCGGGCCTGCGCCGCGGGCGCGCTGACGGCCACCGGCTACGGCGCGATCCCTTCGCTGCCGGACGCGGCAGGCATCGACGCGCTGCTCCGCATGGTCAGCACGTTGAGCGGGTAGGCGAGTTGGGCCTTACCCCAATCGTGATAGCAAAAAGCCCCGGCGCTAATCCGGGGCCATCAACTTGCTAACTCCCATCCAGCGCGACCACGCGCGCGGCATGCCGCCGCTGGTGTTCCAACCGGTAGGCGAACACCGACAGCACCACACCCACCGCGATCAACGCTGCTCCGGCCAAAAACGACGCCTGGATGCCCTTGACGATGGCGGCAGCGGGCGCGTCGGTCACATCGACACCGGACGCCAGCGCCGCCACCGCGAACACGCGGCTGGCGAACACGGCTCCGATCAACGGAACGCCCGTCACCTGCCCGAAGGTACGCGACAGCGCCAGCAGTCCCGACGCCACGCCCAGCCGCTCACGCGGGGCCGCGCCCATGATCGCGCTGTTGTTGGGCGACTGGAACAACCCGGCTCCCAACCCCAGCGGGATCAGCCGGATCACGTAGCCGAGTGGCGTCGTGTCTTCCGTCAGGGTAGAGGTCGTCAGGCAGCCGATCACAACGACCACCAACCCGATCAGCGTGATCCCGCGCGAGCCGTAGCGATCGGAGATCACGCCCGCGACTGGCGCGGACAACCCCAGCGCCGCCGGGACGACCGTCAGAAACAGGCCAACTTTCTGCGGCTCGTAACCCTTGACCAGCTCCAGGTAAAAGGGCAGCACGAACATCCCCGCGATGATCACAAAGACCATATATCCGGTCAGCAGGTTGATGCTGAACAGCGGATCGCGGAACAAGGACAGCTCGACCATCGGCTGGCGCAGCCGCCGCTCGACCGTCAAGAACACGCCCAACCCCAGCGCCGCGAACACCAGCAGGCCCACGATACGCGGGTCGGTCCAGCCGGTATCCGGCCCGAAGGTCAGCCCCAGCGACAGAGACAGCAGCGTCACCAGCAGGATCAGCGCGCCCCAGGGGTCGAACTGCTGCCCGCCCGGCGGACGCCAGTCGGGCACGAAATGACGCACCAGCAGCCAGCCCGTAATGCCCACCGGCAAATTTACCAGGAAGATCGCGCGCCAGCTCACCGCGCCGATCAACAAGCCGCCTAGCGTCGGCCCCAGGCTGATCCCGACCGAGACCACTGTCCCGATCGCGCCCAAAGCGCGCCCGCGCTCCGTGTTGGGGAAAGCCTCGGTCACGATGGCGATTCCCAACGAGGTCATCATCACAGCGCCCATGCCTTGCAGGACGCGAAAGCCGATCAACGTGCCGATCGAGGGGGCCATCCCGCACAGCAGCGATCCGCCCGTGAAGATGATCATACCCGCCATGTAGATGCGCTTCTTGCCGATCATATCGGCCAGACGCGCCACGCCCAGCATCAGCGACGTGATCACCAACAAATAGCCCACGACCACCCACTGCACCGTGGCAAAGCGCGTGTTGAAGGTTTCTTCGAGCGTGGGCAGCGCCACGTTGACAATGCTGCCGTCAATCGTGGTCAGAAACACGCCCATCGACACGCTGAGCAGCACCCACCATTTGCGGGTATAGTCGGGTTCAAAGGATGCGGAAACCGCTTGAGAAGAAGATTGGGACATGACAAACAGCCTGTAGGATGGTAAAACCCTCTAAGATTAAGAGACTATTTTGAAAACTGATCAGCCCCTCCCTAAATCTCTCCCCGCGCGGCGGAGAGGAACTTCGCACGTGCTCCCTTCCTCCATCATATGGGGGAAAGGCAGGGATGGGGGCTTTTCTTCCCGATGAAGTCGGGCTGGTCAAGTATAGCTTAGCTTTATAAAATCGAGGGACATGTTGGTACGTCCACGCAAAGGACCTGGTTCATACGATGAAAATACATTATACCCTGGATGATAGCCCCGCTCGCCTGCCGCTTTCGATCCGCAGTGCCGACGGGATCTGGGATCGAGCCGCCGACCTGCGCAGCTCCCCTGGAGCGCTGCTCGTCGAAATGGCAACCCAATACTTGCTTAACACCGGGATCACCCTGGTTGATGAACTGGCGGTCTACTTTGAGACGGACACGCCCAGCGAATCCGATCCGTACGCCATCGCACACTGTTACGCGCACCGCACCGAGCTGGAAGATCTTTTGAGCGATCTACGCGAAGCATCACAGCCGGAACTCGTGGCGCTGCACGAAGTCGCGGAGCTGTTCCCGCTGAATTTCGATCACGATCTCCAGTTCATGCTGGCCCTGACCGTGGTCGGCTACCCGGCCTTTGGCTACGTGCGCACCTACAACGATTCCGAGGGCGAAGCCTATCACGGCATGGTGCTCAACATCGCCCAGGCCCGGCCCCACCTGGAAAGCCTGATGGGGCAGTATTCGCTGGACCTGCTGATCCGTTCGGCGCGGCATGGCTTCTTCAACCACGAGGGCTTTTTGCTGGCCTATGCGGACTATACGGCACTCACCGACCGCGTACCGGACAAGCTGCTCGACCGGCTGAAAGATGCGTTGATGAGTCGCGGCATCGCGTGGTACCTCTCGTACCGGCACGATCTGGCGTTCTACGACAAGATGCAGGGTGTGGACGACGCTCAGTTGAGCGAATATATCGAGGGCTGCAACGCGCTGCTGTCGGCGGCGCGCAAGAAGAAAACCACCGATGAGGCATTCGAGGACTGGCTAAACTTGCGCCAGTCCGACGAACAGCGGCTCAATCTGGCGGGCTATTTCGCCGCGCGTGCCATCGCCGAGGCTCACGGCGATGACGGTCTGCGTGACGCGATTCTCCACGGGCCAGATCGCTTCATCGAGCTGTACAACGGCACCGGCAAGCCGCGCATCCGCGCCGGACGTTAGCGCGCGTATTTGCGGTAAGTTAGCCCTGCCCCTCAATCCCCTCCCCATGCTAGCATGGGGAGGGGATTTCATTGGAGACCATCACAACCCTACCGCGCGTTGATCGTGATGCCGCCCGTGTTGACCCCGACTTCCAGCGGCGGCGCGGCAATCTCAGAGTTCGATCCCAGCGTGCCGTTCCAGGTCTGCCCTGGGCCGGTATTCGAGCCGCTCTGATCGCTGATCGAGAAGCCCGACGCTACATCGATGCTGCCCACATTGGTCTGTGCTTTGAGCGCCGCGTATGTGTCATTCGGCAGGGTGACCTTGATCTCGCCCACGTTGGTATGCAGGCGGAAGGTCGCGCCTTCCTGTTCAGCCAGCGCGCCGTCAAACGTGATCGAGCCGGTGTTGTCGGTGATGTCCAACTGGTAGGCAGTCACGCCGGAAATCTTCACCTCGCCGACGTTATGCTGCACGGTGATGCGCACATCTGGCGGCACGGTAATGGTGAGGTCGACATTGTCCGCCAGCGAGAAGAAGGTATCCTTCTCCCGGTCCACCGTCGCATCGACCACCACGTGGTTATCTTCAGGTTGTTCGACCGACACCGTCATATTGTCCAGCTCTTTTTGCGCCGCCGATTTGGTCAGGCCATAGCCGGTTTTGGTGTATTCCACGCGGACTTCGTCGGAGGTACCGGCTTTGATCGTGATGCTGCCGACCCGATTCGTCACGTCGAGTGTGATGACCGCACTCCCGTCCACGGTCACCGTCTCTGTGCCGCTGGCGGTCGCTTTCGCGTTGTTGAGGACAGCGGCCAGACTCGCCCCCAGGGCTACCGTCCCGCACAAAAACGCGGCGCAGCACAGGCACGGCAGCACCAGGCAGCCGATCGCCGCGTACAGCGGCCAGCGCACCGGCTTGCTGGGCGCTTTCCCTGTGCGCTTGGTTTTGGTCTTGCGCGGCGTGGTAGGTTCAGGCGCGTCAGGCAGAACGGCGTCCAATGGCATTTCGGGCTCGTCCGGCAGGTGCGGGACATCGGGTGCACCGCCGATTTCCTCGACAGACGGGGTTTGCGGGCTGTCCGGGTCAGGACGTGGCGTGGGAATGTCGCCGTTCATGGCGTTCTCCTGGATATTTTTATGGATGGGTGGCCGGACCGCACTACAGCGTGCGCGGTGATGGAAACGGCTGGCTCTGTTCAATATATACGCGCAAGCCGGGCAGCAGGTTGCGCGAGCCTAGCGGGAAACGTCCTCGTCTTCGGCGGCCAGAGCCGCCGTACAATCCGCACAATAGCCGATGAAACATGAATGCGCCGAGAGCACCGTCACACCCAGACGCTCGGACATCTCGCGGCGAAACACGTCTACGATGTCCGGCTCGACCGGCACGATCGCGCCGCAGCGTTTGCAGGTCAGCGTGTAGGTTTCGTTCAACGCACGGAACCGGTATTCCTCGCTGTCGCGGTTCTCGCCCACGATGCGCCCTTCGACCAGATTCATCTCTTTGAACAGGGCCAGCGTGCGATACACCGTCGCCAGGCTAAGCGTCTCGCCGCGCAGAGTAGCGAGCCGGTGCAGCGTTTCGGCGTCCAGAAAACCGCCCTGCTCGCGCAGCACAGCCAGCAATGCCAGCCGCTGCCCGGTGACGCGATGGCCGCCCGCGCGGAAGGCGCGCAGAATCATCTCCTCGGAGTCACGCGGCGATGAGGGTAACGAGAGCGGCGCGCTCATGGACTCACGCTTTTGGCAAGCCGTTGCGCAACCGTGCGCCCAATCATAAGGTCGACCTCCTGAGAGTAATGCTATACTGATCATTATGGCACATTCATCCGCCGCGCCCAAACGCGGCTCGGCCGGGGGATCAGTCTAGCCTGATCGCCATTACCGCAGGAAGCTAGGAAATGCACGACACTGGTAAGTGCCACGAATAGAGGTATGATAGTGTTCAGCGCCAGGTTTACCTGAAAGTCACTTACCATAGCAGATATACAAGCTAACGGGCGAAAGATTCGCTGTCATGCTCTCAGAAAATCGGTCGTCTCTCGACTCCCAGACCGCCACACCACCACCCCAGGGTCTCCCCGCGGACGCTGTGTCACAGGCCGATGTAAAAGCCCGGCTAGATTTTATTGTGCGCGAGAGCCTGTCCCCGGTGTCACTCATGTTGACGGGGTTACTGGCCATTTACGTTGTCCTGCATCTGCTAGACACTAACCAGACAAACGGTGTCCGGCTGGCCATCGTCGATCTGCTGGCCGCAGCCGGATGTATCGCCGTGTGGGTGTCTCTTCAGCGATGGCAGCCGCCCCTGGCGTGGGCGCACCCGTTGGCAGCAGGACTCGTCGTGCTGGTGCTGGTGGACATCCTGGCGGAATTCTATCTGACCAAAGGGGTAAGACAGACCACCAACCTGATGCTCCTGCTCTTTGGCATCTCGTTCGTCCTGTTCCGAGGGCGCTGGCTGGTGGCGATGACTGTGCTTACGTGGGTGAGCTGGGCGCTGACTGTGGCCGCCATCGGACTTCCGAAGGACTCGATCTACTTTGCCGAAGCCTTGATGTCTGCGACGGTGCTGGCCGCGCTGGTTCACATCGTCCACGTCCGTACCCTGGCGCGCCTGGAACGGCTACAAGCAGAGAACGAAAATTCGAAAACGGAATTGGGCCGCGCTATCTGGGAAAATCTGCAAAATGAGATGCGCTTCCGGCAGCTTTCGATGGCAACCTTCGAGGGTATTGTCATCCACGACCACGGCACGATCCTGGACTCTAATATGGCGGCGGCGCTGCTGTTCGGCTGCCAGCCCGGCGAACTGGAGGGGCGATCGTTTCTGGATTTCTTCACGCCGGAAAGCCGCGCGCTGCTTCTCGATAGGATCGCCTCGGGCGACGAAAATCCCCACGACGTGCTGATGATCAAGCAAACCGGGGACATAATGCCCATCGAGATGCGCGGGCGTACGATCCCATACCAGGGGCGGCTGGCACGGGTGGTCGCCTTGCACGACATTTCGCGGCGGCGGCAGGTGGAGCAAGAACTCTTGGCCGCTAAAGAATACGCCGAACGGCTGTACCGCATCGTGCCTGCTGCCGTGTTCACGGTCGATATGCGCAGCAACCTCACCAGTGTCAACAACCGGGCGGTTCAGATTCTCGGCTATTCTCAGGAGGAGCTCATCGGGCAGTCGTGCCGCTCCTTTGCGCTGGCGCCGTGCGATCAGCGCTGCAGCCTGTGCGATGCCAACATCATCAAGCCTATCCACGATGCGGAATGCCTGATCCGCACCAAGCAGGGCGAAGTGAGAACTGTCGTGAAAAACGTGGAGCTGCTGCTCGCGCCCGACGGCTCAACGATCGGCGGCATCGAGAGTTTTGAGGATGTCACTGACCGCAAGGAGCGCGAGGAGAAACTCCGCCAATTGTCACGCGCGGTGGAACAAAGCCCGAATGGGGTGGTTATTACCGATTACACGGGCACCATCGAATACGTGAATCCCACCTTCGAGGCCGTGACAGGCTATATGGCTCACGAAGCGATCGGCCAAAACCCGAACATCCTCAAATCGGGGCGTATGTTGCGCACCGTGTACGAAGACCTGTGGAACACTATTCTGGCGGGGGCGGATTGGCGCGGCGAGCTGCTCAACCGCAAGAAAAACGGCGATCTGTATTGGGAAATGTGCCATATCTCACCCATTCGCGGCGAGACAGGCAAGATCACCCACTTCATCGCGCTGAAGGAAGACATTACAGCCCGCAAACAGGCCGAAGAAGCGCTTAAGGACAGCCTGTTCCGGTCGCAAGTCCTGTTCCAGGCCAGCGAAGACCTGCTGATGGCTGGCAGCCTGAACGAGGTGCTGAGAGCCATGGCGGACAGCGTGGCGACCGCCCTGTATATCGACCGCGCAGTCGTGATATTGGTCGATATCCAAGAACGCACTGTGACCCGTTTCCAGAAGAGCGGCCCCGGGGTACAGTTCGTCGTCTCGATCGATTTTGATGAGATGTGGGACGGACTCAGCGGATGGGCCATGCGCGAAAAAGCGTCTGTGCTCTCGCCCAAAGACCCGCCCGATCCCCGCGAAAGCCCGGCCGTCCAGCAGCGCCGCCGCGAAACACGTTGCGGCGACATTATTGTCGTGCCGCTGATGTACCGGGGTACCCCACTGGGCACATTGACTGCGATCAATGACGAAAACGGGCGCAGTTTCACCCCGGCGGACGTCGAGCTGTTGGAGGCGTTAGCCAACCAGGCTGTGATCGCAATCGACAATGCACGCTTGCTGGAGTCATTGCGCGAGTCCGAGGAAAAATTCTCGAAGGTGTTCCACGCCACCCCAGACGCGATCAACATCAGCATGTTGGATGACGGTACCCAGATCGATGTCAACGAGGGCTTCGTCGCACTGACCGGCTACACGCGCGAGGAAGCGGTCGGACGTTCCACGCTTGATCTGAATCTCTGGGTTTCCCCGGAAGAACGCGAGCAGTTCGTCAAGCAGATGCGATCCGAGGGCGGCGTGCGCAACGCCGAACTTCCGGTCCGTCATAAATCCGGCGAGATTCGCAATGTGCTGCTGTCGGCGGATACGTTCGACCTGGGCAATGTCGCGTACCTGCTGACAGTCGCCAAAGACATTACTGAGCTCACCCAGGCCGCGCAGGAACGCGAGCAGCTCATTCAAGAGCTGGACTCCTTCGCGCGGACGGTCGCCCACGACCTTAAGAACCCGATCAGCCCGATTCTGGGCTACGCCGAGATGCTGATCGATGACGGCGACGATCTGGAGCCCGAGATGCGGCGCGTGTTTTTGCAGGAGATTCTGGACAGCGCGCAGCGCATGGACAACATCATCGACGAGCTTCTGCTGCTGGCCCGCATGCGTCAGAGCGACATCCACCCCGAACCGCTGACCATGCAGACCGTTATCGTGGAGGTGGAGCGGCGGATGGATTATATGCTCCACCAGTTCGAGGCTAAGCTTGTGCAGCCCGACGCGTGGCCGGAAGTGATGGCTTACGGCCCCTGGATCGAGGAAGTGTGGGTCAACTACATCAGCAATGCGCTGAAATATGGCGGTCGACCGCCGCAGGTGACGCTGGGCGTCGATCTGCTGTCCAACTCCATGGCACGCTTCTGGGTTCAGGATAACGGCGCGGGCCTCACCGTCGAACAGCAGCAGACGCTGTTTGTGCCGTATACTCAGCTTCGTCAGGTGCACATCGAAGGTCACGGACTGGGACTGTCGATCGTCCGGCGTATCATCAACAAGCTGGGCGGCGAGGTCGGCGTGGAGAGCACGCCGGGCGCGGGCAGCCGCTTCTTCTTCACGCTGCCGCGCGTCGACCGCTCCGGCGGCTAGCCCGACATAACGCCTCTCCCCCCCAGAAACGTCGCACGGCATTTTCGGCCAGCCGGGGTATAATCGCCCTATCGACCCACACCCGTGACCAGGGATCGTCTGCCATGCTCAAAATCGCCGTGTTCGGCTTTTACAGTCCGGACCAACGCCGGACTACCTCGCCCCGCCGCGATCCGCACCCATCGCCCGTTACGACCGAAGCCTTTATGCAACACGTCTGGGAAATGGAGCCGCCTGCCGGGCGCATTGGCGATTCTCCTGACGGGCCGTGCTTCGTCAAGCTGACGACTGTCACGCGCCAGCCGGTCTATGTGCAGGCGCTGGGCGAGCAGATGGCCCAGGGCGCGGGCACGCTGCGCGCGGATGGTTACGTGATCATCATCGACGCGGTGAAGATCCTGGCCCCGCGCACCATTCAAAGCACGCTGCGCCGCCTGGCGGACCTTCAACCGGAGGCGAATGTCGTCATGGCGGCGGGCCGCCAAAATGAGCCGGACGCGCTGTCGTGCGAAGACCTGCGTGCCATGCTGAATCTCCATCCGGACCTGCCCGTGATGCCCTATGTCCTGAACGAGCCGAAGACAGTTCACCGTTTGATCCGGCGTCTGGTGCACTACATCGACAACCCCGACCGCGTCCCGCCGCCGATCTTCGCCGGGGGCCATGTGGTCGCTAAACCGGAGTTACCCACCGTCGAGGATAGACCGCCGCTCGATGACGCTCCGGTCCACACGCCGCCGCGCATCATCGGATTGGATCACGTCGCCGTGCCGGTCAGTGACATGGCACGCGCGCTGGCTTTTTACCAGGGCGTGTTGGGTCTGCACCTGCTCGGCCAGATCGATCTGCCGGAAGGCCACACCCTTGCGCACCTGGATACCGGGCGCGGTCTGCTCGCCCTGATGGCGCACGCCAACGGCAGCGCCGCCCCGTCCGGCATACCGGAGATCGCGCTGCGCGTGAGCAACCTGGACGCGCTGGTCGACGCGCTGGCCCAGGCGGGGGCGGCCATCTTGCGCCAACCGACGGATATGACGTGGGGCGTACGCGTCGCCTGTGTGACCGATCCCGATGGCACGATGATCGAATTGACCGAAGGCAATGCCATCTATTCGCGGCGTTAGCCGCCCGGAGGTGTCATGACTCCCCTATCGCTGTGTGACCGGCTGGTCGCGACGCTGCAAGAGCGTGGCGAGCGTCTGACGCTTCAACGGCGGCTGGTGCTCGACGTGCTGTGCGACACGCCCGAAGATCACCTGGCGGTGGGCGACATCGCCCAGCAGTTGGACCAGCGCGGCACCGTTCTGCCCGAAACGACGATCTATCGCATCCTCCAATGGCTGAAAGACGCCGGGGTCATCTCCCAGACGGACCTCGGACAGCGCGGCATCGTCTACCAGATCGTGGGCGGACATCCACACCATCACCTGGTGTGCCTGTCGTGCGGCCGTGTGATCGAAGTCGGAGATGAGATTATGGAGCCGCTGCGCGAGGCCGTGCGGAGTAGCTATGGCTTCGAGCCGCGCATCGATCATATGGCGATCTTCGGGTTGTGCGACGACTGCCGCCGCGCCGGAATCGCTCTCCCCAGCGAAAATTCCTCGGACTGATCCATTCGTCACGACAAAACATTACAGATGTAATAATTTACAACAAGCTCATCCCACGCTATACTGGTAGATGGAATTAGACGTTATGCGCTCGGCGAAAGGGTAGCGGCGATGGCAGGCGTGATGACGATTTTTTTCAGCCCTTCTTAGCAATGCACATTCCCGATGGATTCGTCTCGGTACCGGTGGGGCTGGTCGGCTGGTTGGTGATGGCGGTCGTGGTCGCGGTGGCGCTGCGGCTGACGCGCGACCAGCTTGGCGAGCGCCAGATTCCGCTGATGGGCATTTTGGCGGCCTTCGTCTTCGCCGCGCAGATGATCAATTTCCCCGTCGCGGGCGGCACGTCCGGCCATCTGTTGGGCGGCGCGCTGGTCGCGATCCTGCTCGGACCGTGGGCCGCCGTGCTGGTCATGACGACCGTCATTGCCGTGCAAGGCTTCCTGTTTCAGGACGGCGGATTGCTGGCGATGGGCTTCAACATCTTCAACATGGGCATTCTGACGGCGTTTGTCGGTTACGCACTTTATCAGGGCGTGCGCCGCGCGCTGAAGGGCATGGCACGCGCTGACCTGATCGCCGCCGGAGTCGCCGCGTGGGCCAGTGTGGTGCTGGCTTCGATCGCATGCGCGCTGGAGCTGGCGATCTCCGGCACGTCGGCCCTGGATGTGGCGCTGCCCGCTATGCTGGGCGTACACGTCCTGATCGGCGCGGGTGAGGCGCTGATCACGGTGGGGGCGCTGGCCTTCATCACCCAGACACGGCCCGATCTGGTGCGTGCGCAAGCCGTTGCGACGCGCGGCACAGGCTGGATCGCAGCCGGGCTAGTGATCGCGCTCGCGATCGCGTTCGCGTCGCCGCTGGCCGATCCGAACCCGGATGGCTTGGAACGCGTCGCGGAAGATCACGGCTTCCTGGCGGAAGCCAAAGACGCCGCGTATGAGATCATGCCCGACTACACGGTCCCCTTCATCAAGAATGAAACCGCGACGACCATCGCTGCCGGAGTGCTCGGCGTGTTGATCGTGGCGAGCGTGGGCTTCGGAGTCGCGCGCACCACGGCGCGCCACGATCTCGCCGCCGTCCAACAGGAGTCGCATCCCCAGGCGTGAATCTGACCTTACGCGAACACTACGAGCCGGGCAGCAGCCCGCTGCACCGGCTCGATCCGCGTGTCAAAGTCGTGATGACGCTGGCGCTCATTCTGGGCATAGTCATGACTCCGGAACGCGCCTGGCCCGCCTACCCGCTGCTGTGGGCGCTGATCGGGACGCTGGCCGCTGCCGGGCAGCTTGGCGTGTGGCGGCTGGCGCGGCTGGGCGGCGTGGCGCTGCCGTTCGCGCTGGCGGCGATCACGCTGCTGTTTACCACGCCCGGCGACCCGGTCGCGCACATCCTGGGGCAAACGATCACAGACGCCGGACTGCTGCGCGTTGCCGCGATTTTGCTCAAAAGCTGGCTGGCCGTACAGGCCGCGCTGATGCTCGCCATGACCACCCCCTTCACCGATCTGCTGTGGGCGTTGGGCGCGCTGCGCGTCCCGCACACGTTGATCCTGATCACCGCCTTCATGTACCGCTACCTGTTCACCCTGCAAGACGAAGCCACACGATTGCTGCGCGCGCGGGCTGCCCGCAGTGGCGTTGTGTCGGGACGGCGATCGGGGGGCACGCTCGGCTGGCGCGCGCGCACGGCGGGCAGTATGATTGGCAGCCTGTTCGTACGCAGCGCCGAACGCAGCGAGCGCGTCTACGCGGCCATGCTGGCGCGTGGCTATCATGGGGAGATGCGCCTGCTCGACACGCCTCCGCTCACGCGCCGGGCGGTGCTGTGGGGCGCGCTGCCGGTTGTCGCGCTGGTGCTGATCGAAGGGTTGGCGCTGCTGCTGTGGAGCCGACCGTAATTGCCGTTACCCCATTCCTCTTTGCCCCTTCCCTTGGGGAAAGGGTGCGAAAAAGCCTGGTTCGTGACGATCGTTGCTGGGAGTAGCCGGATGTGAGCCATCATGCCATCGAAGTCGAACACCTCACCTTTCGCTACCCGGACGGGCGGCTGGCGCTCGACGATCTGACACTGTCCGTCGCGCCGGAAGAACGGGTCGCGTTGGTCGGGCCCAACGGCGCGGGTAAATCCACGCTGATGCTGCATCTCAACGGCATTCTGCGCGCGGCCAACGGCGCGATCACGGTTGGCGGGCTGGCGCTGTCCGACAAGACGCTGGGCCAGATTCGCGCGTGGGTCGGGCTGGTCTTCCAGAATCCCGACGATCAACTGTTCTCGCCCCGTGTGCGCGACGATGTAGCTTTCGGGCCGCTGCACATGGGCCTTCCAGACGCCGAAGTGCGCGAGCGCATCACGCGCGCGCTGGCCGCCGTCGGCATGGAAGGCTACGCCGACCGGCTGAGCTTTCACCTGAGTCTGGGCGAGAAAAAACGGATCGCGGTGGCGACCGTGCTGAGCATGGACCCGCGCATCCTGGTATTGGACGAGCCGAGTGCGGGCCTCGATCCGCGCGCACGGCGCAGCCTGATCGCACTGCTGCGCGACCTGGGCGACCAGACCATGCTGATCGGCACGCACGATATGCGGCTGGTCGACGCGCTGTGCCCGCGCACCGTGATCATGGACGGCGGGCGCGTCGTGGCGGACGGTCCGACCGCGGACATTCTGAGCGACGCGACGCTGTTGGAACAGCACGGCTTGGAGTCTCCGTGGGTTAAATAGCTACTAAAGTAATTTTACTTGACTTACAGCCGCAAAAGCGCGATATTCTTTGAGGGGATGGGGGCCGTTCCAGCGCCTGATCGCATCCCTTTTTTGCGCGCTGCGCCGGGTCATAACGATCGCGACGGCGCGCAACCGTTTAGGAGCATAACGCATGGCTGCATCAACATTGACACCGATCACTCCGGCGCTTGAGGTGGGCGCGATCCGCGATTGGATCGCCGAAGCGGGCAATATCGCCCTGCACTACTTCGGCCACGCCAAGACCGAGTGGAAAGACGCCTACAACCCGGTCACGGTAGCTGACCGCGAAATCGAGCGCATGCTGACCGCACAGCTTCGCCGCGCGTATCCCGATCACGGCATCCTCGGCGAGGAATATGGCGCGGACCAGCTCGACCGCGATTACCTGTGGAGCATCGACCCGATTGACGGCACGCGCGCCTACATCGACGGGCTGCCGTCGTGGTGCGTGACGATCGCGCTGCTGCATCACCGCGTGCCAGTCTTCGGCGTGGTGTATATCCCGCTGTACGACGACTGGACCTACACCGATGGCGACGACGTGATCTGCAATGGCGAGGTGATCACCGACCGGCTTCGCCCGCGTTGGGACATGGATTCCTTTTTGATGTGGCGCAGTGACGGCAATCTGCGCTATGACCTGCACTTCCCGCGCGCGCTGTCGATGAGCAGCTCCGCCAGTCACCTGGCGTACACGGCACGCGGCGCGGCGGTCGCCACGCTGTCACATGACTTTTACGTGTGGGATGTGGCGGCGGGCGTGGCCTTCCTGCTAAAGCAGGGCGGCGTCGTGCGCAAGCTGGACGGCCAGCCGCTCGACTTTGCCGCCGGGGACCTGCTCAAGCCAGTGATGGGCATGTACGTCGCCGGGCATCCGGACGTGGTCGAACGCTTGATCCCGCTGGTGCGGCCGCGCGCCGAGCCGATCACGCCCCCGAAGTGGTAAGAACGGACCACTTGAACCACCGAGAACGGCGGAGAACCACAGAGATACAGCGAAGGCCTGATCCCTGGTGGCTGTCCGCTGTGGGCTGTTCCCTGTTCGCTGTCCCCTGACCGCTGATGGCACTTTGCGGTACACTCGCGGCAGATTTCGGCCTGCACACCGCCAGGAGGATCACCCATGCCGCATCCCTTCGCCGCACAAACGGATTACACCGAGCGCACGTTCAAACGCCTCAACGCCCGTGGGCAGACCATCGCTACGCGGGAATTCTACGACTGCACGTTCGTGGACTGCGGTTTCGCAGAGAGCGTGTGGCAGGGCTGCCGGTTCGCCAACTGTACCTTCCGCGAGTGTGATCTCAGCCTGATGGCCGTGCCGGACTCGGCTTTCCGCGATGTGACGTTCGACCACTGCAAAGTGATCGGTGTGGATTGGACCGCCGCCGCCTGGGGCCCCAAAGTCGGCGTGTTGAATGCGATCCGGTTTGCGGCCTGCGTAATCAATTATTCGACCTTCATCGGGCTGAACCTGCCCAATATCACGTTTACGGACTGCACTGCCAAAGATGTTGATTTCACCGAAGCGAACCTGACTCACGCCGACTTCCGGCGCGCCGATCTGACCGACAGCCGCTTCTGGCAAACCACGCTCACCGAGGCGGATTTCACCGGCGCGACCGGCTACGCGATTAACGCGGGGATCAATACGCTGAAGAAAACGCGCTTCTCGCTGCCCGAGGCGATCGCCCTGCTGCACAGCCTCGACATCGTGCTGACAGATCCCGACGCAGCGAGCGAGTAGGAAAAGCCAAAGCAGGCCACACAGTCACAGAGGAAAACGAGGTTAATGCAGAGAAAAGCGAGAGAGATTATTCCCTTTGCCGCTATTCTCTGTGTCCTCTGGCGTTTCTTCGTGACCTCCGTGGCCCGCTGGTGCTTTTTGCTTAGCGCAGCTCGCGGCTGGAGTAGCCCAGAATGCGCCGCGCGACGATCAGCGTGTTGATCTGGCCGGTGCCCTCGTAGATGTCGTTGATCTTGGCGTCACGCATCCACTTTTCGACCAGCCACGCGCGGCTGTAGCCCAGCGGACCGAGCAGCTCGACCGCCTTCTGCGTGACCCACGTCACGACTTTGCCCGCTTTGGCCTTCGCCATGGACGCTTCGAGGTTGTTGGACTGCCCGTGATCGAGCATCGACGCGGCGCGCAGCGTCAGCAGCCAGGCGGCGTGCAGTTGGGCCTCCATCTCGATCACGTCGCGCTGCACGGCGCTCAGCGTGTGCGTAGGCTGGCCGTAAGGAATCGTGATGCCTTCTTCCGCCAGTTGTTCTTTGACGAATTCGAGCGCGGCCCGGCCCACGCCCATCGCGCTGGCCGCGATCAGCGGGCGGCGACGCGTCGAAGGTCGCCATCGCGCCCTTGAATCCGGCGGTCGTCTCGCTGTCGACGCGGCGCACGTCCGGCGAACCGAGCAGGTTGTCGTAGGGGATGCGCGCATTGTTAAAGACGATGCTGGCCGTGTCGCTGGCGCGGATGCCGTGCTTGATCTCGACTCTTCTCTACCGTGACGCCCGGCGTCCCGGCCTCGACGACAAAAGGCTTCATGCCCGCCCGTCCGGCAGAGCGATCGACGGTCGCCCACACGATCAGAATGCCATCGGATTCGTCGAGCGCCAGCTTGCCATTAGTGCAGAAGATTTTCTCGCCGTTGAGCACCCATTCGCGCGTATCGGGATCGAGCGAAGCGGTGGTCTGGATGGCGGACGTGTCCGAGCCTGCGCCCGGCTCGGTCATCGCCATCGCGCCCCAGGCGGGCTTGTCCCCTTCCGCGAAGCGGCGCAGAAAACGTTCTTTCTGCTCCGGTGTGCCGACCGCTTCAATCGCCGCGCCGGCCAGCAGCGCCATCGGCATACACAACATCTGGCCCACGTCGCCCCAGCTCAGCATTTCGAAGGTGTAGACCATGTTCAGATTCATGATGCCCGGCCCGGATCGCTTAGGCGCGTCCCCGGCGGCAGCGGCGGCGGCCTTGTCGAGCTGGCGCTTTTGCTGCTCCTTCATGACCGGCCACGTCATGGTGATGAACGTCTCCGGGCGGGTATGCTCGTGCTCGTCCAGGCTGCGCGCTTCGGGCCGCATGATGCCGGTGGCGAGCGCCTGCGTCATTTGTAGATTCTGCTGGATGCGTTCGGGAACTTCGAAGCTAATCGCCATGGTTTCAGCCTCCAAGGGTTCAGCGTTCAGGTGAGAACAGCCAGCGGTTTTTACTGACTGCTGATCGCTGTCCGCTGTCGTCACACCATCGCCAGACCGTAAAATGTCGCGAAGCCGCGCGCGTTGCGCAGCCAGCGCTCGACCGGGTATTCACGGATGTAGCCGTAGCCACCTAAGGTCTGCACGGCGCTGTCCGCGACCGTCAGCGCCGCCTGGGATCGCGTACTGCCCGGCCAGGTAGGACTCGCGGGTCGCGTCCTGGCCCTGGTCGAGCTTCCACGCCGCTTCCCAGACCATCAGGCGCGCGGCATCGACTTCGATCGCGCTGTCCGCCAGCATAAACGCGATGGCCTGCTTGGTCGCGATCGGCGCGCCAAACTGGACGCGCTCCTTGGCATAATTCACGGCATACTCGACCGCGCCACGCATCACCCCGACCGCCAGCGCGCCCAGCGCCGTCCGGCTGTAGGACTGGATGCGCGCGAAGTGGGTGCCATTCTCGCCGCCCAGCCGGTAGGCCGCCTCGACGCGCACGCCTTCCAGCGTCACCGGATAGGTGGGCAGCGCGCGCACGCCCATCAATTTTTCGCGCGGGCCGACCGTCAATCCGGCGCTCGCCCGGCACCAGGAAACCGTCGACCTGCCCCACGTCGGGATTCCAGGCGTAGACCAGCAGCCAATCCGCGCCTTCGGCCAGCGGAACATACGCCTTGTGGCCGTTGAGCACGTACGCGCCGTTGTCGCGCGCCGCCGTCGTCTTGAGATCGGCGGGATCGAAGGCGATACGCGGCTCGATCAGCGCAGAGGTGACACGCGGCGGGCGCTCGTCCAGAAAGAGCGGCAGGAATTCGTCGCGCTGGGCGTCGGTGCCGTCCAGCACCAGCGGGATCGCCACGAGGGCGGGCGTCATGAGGTGCAGCGCCAATGACAGATCGCCGTAGGCCAGTTCCTCGTAAGCAAGCACGCCTGTGATCGCGCTGTGGACATCCCCAAAACCGCCCAACGACTCCGGAATATTGCCGGGCAGCAGCCCGATCTCCCAGCCGCGCTGGATCACGGAGTCCGGGAACGCGCCGCTTTCGTCGGCGTCGTGCGCGCAGGGGCGCACATCGCGCTCGGCGTAGCGGCGCACCGTATCGATAAGCATCTGCTGTTCTTCGGTAGGAGTCAAGACTGATCATAGTGGGGCATCTCCTGTGCCTAAAAGCGCGGCGAGAATCCTCCGACCGCTTTCACACTCTCGCGGCAGCGCGCACGTCTCAGCGGCGCGCCCTCACCCTAACAAACCCATGCTGCGCAGCGGCTCGTCCGACCACAACTGCGCCTCGATATAGCGATCGGGGCCGCGCTCGCCTTCCGCATTCCAGACCTGCGGCAGGCCGTAGCGCGCCACGAGATCGGGCAGATCGGCCAGCGTGTAGACCTGCCCCCGCGTCGGCTTGCCATCCTGAAAGCGCATGGCCGGGAACGAATCGCCGTACGTCAGGCTGACCACCGCCGGATCGCAGTCCGCCAGCGGCACCCGCACTTCGCGCCCGTCGGCGTACCACGTCTTGACCCAGGGGCACGCGCCCAGGATGAGGTAATGCGGCGTATCGCGCTGCGGCTGGCCGCCCCGCGCCACGAACAACATCCGGATGCGCGTCTCCAGCTCGCGCCGGATCGCCAGGTAATCGGACGCGCGGCGGCTGGCAAAGGTCGCGCCGCTGGCTCGAATGCCGTCCAGCAGGCGCTCGGCGTCGTCGTGGGCCAAAGTGGACAGGCTGCGAAACGGGCCGCGCGCGGCCTCGTAATAGTGCGCGAGAAAATCGGGGACGGCGGGCGATTCGCTCATAGGGCCTCGCCGGGACGCAGCGCCGCCAGAAACAACTGCGCGATCTCGTCGGCGATTTCGGCCCCTGTCAAACGGCCCGCCGGGCCGGTACCAGACATGAACCCAGTTCAACGCGCCGAATAACGTCTTGACGAAGATGCCCGCGTCCGCCGGGCGGAACGCACCCGACGCGATCCCCTCGTCGATTACCCGGCGATAGAGCGCCTCGAGCGCGTCACGCTGCGCTACGAACTGGTCGCGCACCTGGGGCACGACCAGCAGCGCACGGCTTTCGAAGATCACGGCGGCGGCAATATTGGCGTGGTCGATCTCGCTGCGGATGTGGGCATGAACAATGCGACGCAGTTTTTCGGCAGGCGGATCGCCGCTTTGCACGATGGCGCGCACCTCAGCGGTGATCTGCGCCAGGCCGGTTTGCAGCACGGCGATGAGCAGGTCCTGTTTGCTGGGGAAATGGTGGTAGAGGCTGCCCGCGGTTAGGCCGACTTCGGCGGCGATTTCAGCCATGGTCGCGCCGTGATAACCCTGGCGCTGGAAGACACTGGCCGCCGCCTGGACGATGGCGTCCGGTTGGACGGTTTGATCGGCGGGTTTGCGGGCCACGACACACTCTCCGCGCGGCAGATGGATAATCAAATCTAAATTTGATTATACGCAATTTCGCGGGGGCGTGGCAAGCAGGTCAGAGAAAAACAGAGAAAAGCGATAAGGTTTGAAACCTCTCGTTTTTCTCTGCGATTTCCGTGTTTCTGCTTTTTCGACAGGGAAATGGAAAAGCTACTGGGTGACCGCACTGTCTGACGCTGAGGGCGTCAGGGCGGTGTCTTGCGTCTGACCCGCGGCGCTCTGGTCGACTACTACGAACTGGACGGAAGACAGCTGCTGCCCGTCCAGCGTCAGGTCAACCGACCAGTTGCCCGTCTCGAAAGCTCCGCCATCGGGCACGATCGAGCAGTAAGCGCAGATGTTGTACCAGTCCTGGTCGGGCGTCCAACAGGCGACGTCATCGTAGAACAACGCGCCGTTGGCCGTCCACCGTGCGCCGATCGTAGTTCCCGCGGGCAGCATATTCACGCGCGTGATCACGTAGATCGTGTCCGTCGTCATGTCGAATGTGGCCGACGCGTTCAGCGGACAGTCCTGCGCATCGCGCGCGCTCGATGTCACCGTGCCGGTGAAGGTGGTCTGGGTCTGCGGCCCAGCAGCGACCGGCGTGGCCGTGGGTAGGCCAATCGATTGATCGCCGGGCGGGGCCGATAGTGGGACTTGCGTAGGTTGAATGCCCGCGCCGCCGCTCAATTGGAGCACGGTCAACGTGGCTCTGGCCGCGAGCGCGTCGGTTTCCGACTGGCTAAGCTGTGCTTGCAACTGTACGTTTTGAGTGGCGGCGGCCTGCAGCGCGACGATCGTCGCAGCGGGTGTTCCCATTACCTCAATCGTGCCCTGGAGCTGCGCGTTACGCGTCTCCAACTGGGCAATCTGGGAATCGCCGGTAAAGGTATCACAGGCACTCAACACAAACAACACCGCCGCGAGCAGCGCCAGCAGCGCCAGATGGATCACTCTAGGCATACGGTCACTCCTTGTCCAGCGCGTCAACAACAATCCCCCTGCCGGTGAGCGCGTGTAGTGTAACGCAAAAGAGGCTGTGCGTCTTCTACGTTTGCCCGGCGGCCTGCGCCAGATCGGGCAGGTACTCGCGTGGCGGTCCGGGCCGTAAGTGCTCAACCGGGCGCGCCAAAAAGAAAAGCCTCGCGATCGCGAGGCTTTTCTTTTCCTAAAACCGGACGAGAAATTACAGAGCTGAAACGATGTTCGAGAAGATATTGCCGATGGCCGGGCCAAGCAGGGCCAGGATGATAATTACGACAACGGCAACCAGGACCAGGATGAGGGCGTATTCAACGAGGCCTTGGCCCTCTTCACGCGGTAGGTACATCATGATGGCTATCTCCTTAGATACGATGATTTACCGATTGGTGTCTTGATAGTATCATGCAACCGGGTCCGAAACAAGGCCTAAAAGAGCGATTTCACAATTTTCACGAAAACTTCAGAACGTCTCCACATCATGTTCGAAACCTGTTCTACACATTCCAAGAATGATGTGTACTCAACAGTGCCGCCACAGCCTGACAAACACAGCCCGCGCCCGCGGTCAAACCGGGCGACGATCGCCGCTGGGGGGATTTTGGGCGCGGTGCCGGGTGGTCAACACGCGGCCCCACCCTGGCATATCGTGGACCTCAGTCTCCGGCTTGGTCAGGATCGCATACAGCCGCGCGTCGAGCGTGGCGGGCATCCGCCAGTTGCCATAGGATAGCAGCGTCGACGTGACCAGATTTTGCAGGTCATGAATGGCATACGGTTTGGCGAGAAATCCCTGTGCGCCCAACGTCATAGCCATCTGCTGCGCGTCGATCGTCCCGCGTGCTGTAGCGAACAGGACCGGGATCGGCCACGTCACCGGATCGTTGCGCAGCTTGCGCAGCATCTCGAAGCCGTCAATGTCGGGTTTCATGATGTCCGACAAAATGAGCGAAATCGGCAGGACGTGGGCCAACTGGATGGCGGTCCGGACCGATGTAGTCGCGATACAGCTCAGGCCCATCAGGTCGATCACCATCTTGTTGAGGCTTACCATGCCAAAATCATCATCGGTGGCCAGGATCGGATAGCGTGCGGTCCATGCGGCCAATTCATCCCGGCGAGGCATGAGACGCCCATACAGGCCGCGCGCGTTGTGGGCTGGTAGGGAATCAATCAACGATGAACGGAGCATCCCGGCGATTCCGCGCCCGACGCGTACCAACACCTTGCCGCCGTTCTTTCGATCATGGAATTCTCCGGAGTCGTGCATGACATTTGGCCTTTTACCCTGGCGCTGGCTCGCTCACCAAGGGTCGGCGGGCGATCAGACGCTCCATACTTCGCACATGGTCTTTGAGTGTGTCGGCATAGGGAGTTTGCTTGTGACGACGGACCTCGTCGTGCAGGGCAGGCAGCACGCGAGGCGCGTCTTCGGCCATGCGAGTGTACCAGCTATCGGCCTCATCAGGATGCCCACTGGTTTCGGCGATCTGCCCCAGCAAGAACGCACCGTAGACTTTGCCCTGCCGGATCAACAACGGATCGGCGATGGCAGCGCGCAGCGTGACCTCCGCCGCCGACGTCTCCCCGGCGAGATACTGGCACAGCCCCAGATAATAACGCGTGGTGCAGTCGTCTTCAAACGCCAGCGCTTTCTGGATGGCAGTCACCGCTTCGCTGTAACGGGCCTGATGCCGCCTCAGCGATCCGATAGCGGCATTCACCGACGCAAAATCGGGAGCAAGGGCGCGGGCGCGCGTCAGCAACTCGTCGGCGCGATCGAGCTTGTTAAGTTCGATCGCCGCCAATGCCACAACCGCCAGCTTATCAGGATGCCCGTTTCCGGCGGTAGCCTCACCTTCCAGCTCGCGCATAACGCGCTTGTATTCGCCTTTTTGCAGCAGCGTCAGTGCGGGGATACGCCACGCATACACGCGATTGACGACGCCCTGCCGCCACTGTCGCAGCGCGATCATACCCGCGATGAACAACAAAAACGGCACCCACGCACGCGATCCCGCCCCTGCGATGTACCATCCAAACGCGCCGATCCCGATCGCCATCAGCAGCAGGTTAGCCGCTACGGTGACTGTCCACGCACGCGGCGGTTCGACCGGGCGGAAGCGCCGCGCCTGGCGCAGCACACCGCGCGCCATATACACGAAATAGCCCAACACCAACAAGATGATCAGCGCCACCGGAGCCAGCCGTCCGGCAGCGACGAGCGCCACTGCCACCCCGGCGATAATCAGACCGCCCGCTTCCAACGGTCCGACTTGCTCCCAAACCGACTGCTTCGATTTCGTCATTCAGTACCCCATAGTGTCATCGCGGATCAAGGTCAATAAACGCCCGTGTCCCGGCGTAAGCTCAAGTTGACCTCAATCGCTACTATACCTTCTATTATAATCATGAAAATGAGCCGCCGGACACAAACCTTGCAGCCCTGCTGTCGAATCGAACGCTCGTTTTACGCGAACCTTGAGGGAAACAAATCGAAGGTGAAACCTTACCCGACTTGGCCACCGGCGGCAGATCGTCCGGCGCCCTAACCGGTGACGTTTTGGGCGACTGACCCAGCACCGTGAGCGCGTACGCTCCCCGTTCCACGCGTGGTTCCGAACATCCTATCACTCCGAGCCGAGCGCAAACTGTGTCGGGATCAGGCCCTGGTCGACGATGCACTGGCCGATGACCTCAGCCTGCATCTGCGAGCCTTCGGTTGTGTAGTGATAGCCGTCGTGCCGCCAGAAGGATTGATCGTACGGGATCAAATTGAACAGATCGCAAAATGGGTTGCCGGTGTCGCTGGCCACCTGCTCGAGGATGGCGTTGTGCTCGGCCATGGCTTCTTGCCGCCAGGGCCACGAATAGATATTAGTCCCGTCAAATTCCTCCGGGTAGTAGCCGAATGACACGAACAACACCTGGATGCCGTTCGCGTGGGCGATGGCAGCGATGCTGCGCAGGTTGCGGTCGTAATAGATCGGCGGGTTGAGGCGCATCAACTCCTCGACCGGGTAGCCGCCGCATTCCTTATCGGTGAACTGATCGCAAACTGGCGGCGTCTCGCCCACGAATTCAAACTGGGCTTCGACCGCCGTTGGATCTTCCATCCAGCCGAGCTTCAGCCATACGATGCGCTGGATCACGCTCTTAGGGAGTTGCTGCGGCTCGGTGCGCCACACGCCGCGCGACGGTTGATCGCTGCGGTAGTATTCCGGCTGGATCAGCCGCGCGGTGATGTCGTTGTGAGCATGGTAGATGATAATCATATCCGGCTGAAGCTCCAACACGCGGAACTCCAGGTTCGCCAGCGTTTCCCAGGTCGTATAGACCTGCACCCCGGCGTTGATGACCTCCACGTCATGATAATGGTACTCATCCCCCAGCAGCCGTTGAAGGTCGTCCGGGTAGGTTAGTCCGTTCGGGATCAGGTAGCCGTACGTGGTCGAACCGCCTAGCGCAACAATACGGAAGCGGTCCGGTGGTTTGGGGACCTCGATCTCGTATTCGGCCCTATAGCCGAGTGCATTGTGCCCGGACCAGTACGGTGAGTTCCCGAAAACGGTGTACGGCTGCCCGACGAACTGCGATTTGAGGTCTGCGATGTGCTGGGCCGAGTACACATACTTGATGCGCTGTTCTTCGCTCCCGTATTCGTCGAAGTAGCGGCGCAGGCCCCATTCCACGACCGGCAGCAGCAGGACCACGATCATGAAGTTGATGCTGATCACCGCCAACGCGTGGTACATGGCCCGCCCGAAGCGCCGCGACCGCCCGCCCGCTCGCCGCATGGCCCACAGCCGGTCGCCCAGCCCTGCAATGCCGACGAGCAGCAGGCTGCCCAGCCACGCTGCGCCGTTGACCAGCAAGATATTCAGCCGCGCCACGCCGCTGGACAGTAAATCGCGCAGCCGCACCATACCGCCGACCAGCGATGTCGCTCCCCGGGCCAGCCTGGTGCGCAGACGGTACACCACGTAGCCCACCGGCAGGGCCACAACCGACAGCCAGAACAGCCGGATGCTGAGCGCGTGCGGCAGGATCAGGAAGATGGCCAGCAAGCCGCAGACGATCGCGACGAAAATTACGCTGCGCCCCGGGTGCAGCCTGACGCGCAGGAGGTACACCACGTAGCCCACCGCCAGGGCCACAACCGATAGCCAAAACAGCCGGATGCTGAGCGCGTGCGGCAGAATCAGGAAGATCGCCAGCAGACCGCACACGACCGCGACGAAAATTACGCCGCGCCCTGGGAGCGGCCCTCTTCTCCGCAAGAATCCAGGCTGGTGTTGCACATGTGCCCCCTCAACACAATGCGCGCCGGACGATGGACGGCAGGGGCTGCCGGATCACCCGGTAACGCTCTGGGCGACTGACCCCAGCACCGTGAGCGTATACGTCACGGCCGGGCCGCCCAACTGGTAAAACGGCACTTCAAACGCGATCGCTTCCTGCGGGACAAGCTGCGTCTTGTTGATGAACACCGTCTCGGCGGCAACGACGTGACCCTGATCATCCCAGATCGCGACCACGACTTTGACCGCTTCGGCCACGCTCGGTCCGACGTTGGCAAGATCGCCGCGCACGACCAGATTGCCCTGGGCGTTATACTCGGCGCGATCGTTGGCGACGATGAAATTCTCCGGGGCGTAATAGGTCCGCAGCACGTAGTCCGCGCCGCGTCCGGCGACGTTCAGCTCGTAGCGCACGGCGGTCGGCGGCTTGCCGCCTTCGAAGCGCAGATCGAAGGGCGCGCCCTGACCCGGCCCCAACACATCCACTGAGAGAATGTCCGACTGCTCGACCAGACGGCGGCCTTGCGAATCGTACAGCACGCCGGACAGCCGGACCGCTTCGAGCGGGTCCGGCGTAGTGTTGACCGCTTCGCCCGTCAGGTGAAACACGCCGTCGCTGTCCGTCCAGGCCAGATAGCCGTTGAACCCGATCACGCCGGTGTAGGACGTGACATTGGCGGCGGCCTGCTGCACGGTGCCGACCACCAGATCGGCGTCCGGATTGATGTGGAAGGTATTGATCACAGCCATCAACGTGTCAAGTGATGGCGCGTCCGCGTCCGTGACATCGACCTCCAATGCGCTGAACAGCGCACCGTCACCCTGCAAAAAAATGTTGAGCGCGCGCGGCCCTAACACGGGATAATCACGCACACCGAGAATCCGACGGCTGCCGTCCTGCTGCGCGGAGCGTCCCAGCTCGGTCCACCCAAAACCCGCCAGATCGGACGGCGGCTGGTAGGTGTTGGCCGCCTCGGCAAAGGCTTCGGGCGTCATGGGCTGGCCCGTGTTGACGACGTACACGCTCAGGCGCGTCACGGCCTGATCGCCTTCGAGCGCCGTGAACTGCACGCGCACGCCGCCCGGATCAGGCAATTCGCCCGCGATCCACGTGGCAGGTACGCGCAGCGAAAACGCGCCGGATGCCGGGCTGTAAGTGACGAAATCAGCATCGGGAGGCACCGGCGTCGCCACGACGAACACCGGGTCGTTATTCTGAATGCCGGTCATGCAGCCCGTTAACAGCACGGCCACCGCCGCCCACACCATCACCACCATCGCCCACCGCGCGCGCATCTTACTGTCCTTCACCCCTCCAGGGCGCATGCCAATCGATCGCGCCGGTCTGCCCGACGCTGGCACGCATTATAACGCAAACCGCCCCAGGCCAAACACGCCGGGGCGATACCATAGGCTTGCAGCCAGCCGGGGACGCTAATGCGGCCCGGCAAACACAATTTACGGTTTGAAAAAGACATACAAGCGCAGTTTGCCCAACGACACCTCGTCGCCATCACGGATCCGCTTCTCGACACCCCCCGACAGTGGCTCGCCGTTGAGCCGCGTGCCGTTCGTGCTGTTGAGGTCCATCAAGTAGATGGCACTGCCCTCACGCAGCAGGCGCGCATGACGACGCGACACACCGCGAAGATCGGCTCCGTAGGGCGTGAGATTGATGTAGGTCGTATTTTCGGCGGTGTCCGTCACGCGGCCAAACACGATCTCGTGCCGAACCTGAATGGTGATGGGCAAATCCTGATTTTCGACCTGAACGATCAGGATATTCTCACTACCCAATTGATCGGTGCCGCCGCGCTCGTCATTTTGGGCGAGCTGGCGTGTCGCCAGCGGCACGGCCACCAGGGCCACCCCACAGCGATCGCAAAAGATGACGCCTTCGAAATTTTCGGTACCGCAGTGCGGGCAGATTTGCATGGTCCTTCTCCGGTACGCTCCTGCCAGATGACAACAACCGTTTTGTACGCCACTCCCGCGACGCAGGTGAAAGTAAAGGCTATTATGAGCCTGTTTCTTTTTTTGCGCTAGCCTACAAAGGTCCGGACTTGGAGGGCGCCTCCAACCGGATGGACAGTCTCACTCGCGTCAGATCGGCAGCCAGCGCGCGACCGCACGCCGTTCGAACGACGCCAGCCGCGTGAAGCCCGCCGCGCGCGCCGCGTCAAGTGCCACGTCCAGGCCGTACCCCACGTGATCCGGGCGGTGGCTGTCGCTGCCGATGGTCAGAATCTCGCCACCCATTTCGCGATACCAGCGCAGCGACTCCGGACCCGGGTGCACCTCGTGGACCGCCTGCCGCAGCGCCGCCGTGTTAATCTCTATGCCGATCCCCTGTTCGATGCAGGCCGCCCACACCTCGCGCACCTGCGCTTCCCAATCGGAGATCGCGAAGCGGCCATACACCGGATAGGCGGCGCGCTTGACCACATCAGCATGGGCCAGCACGTCAAATCCGCCGAAGCGTACCATCGCCGCCAGTTCCGAAAAATAGGCTTCGAAGGCTTCGCGCGGCGTGTGCGCCCGGAAATGATTGGCGTCGAAGATACTGGCTTCGCCGACCCAGTGCAGGCTGCCCAGCGCGATATCATACGGCCACGCATCGAGTACCGGGTTGTGCACGGCGCTGTACCGATGATACTCGCCCAGTTCGACCCCCGCGCGGATTGTCAACCCCTGGGGCGCGAACTCACGCCGGGCCTCCTCAAGCGCGGCGAAATAGACGTCCGGTTGGTAATAGCCCGCGCAGATGTCTTCCGGCTTGGGATCGAAATGTTCGGTAAACGCGATCTCCGGGATACCGCGCGCCAACGCGCTGCGACACATATCGGCCATCGACGCGCGGGAATCGCAGCTCGCGGTGCTGTGCATGTGATAATCGAGTGGGATTCGCCCGTTGGGGAGCGTCGGTTCGTTCATGGTGTGTTACCTTGTGATGTCAACACCGCGTCTGTCAGCATCGCACAACCGCCCAGCCCAATCAGGGGTTGGCTCGGTGCAAAACACGGTTCAGACGGTGGAAGTGAGCAGCCCACGATACCACACCGCCCGCGAATGTGCTATGGCGAAATGCCACGATCGGACGCCCTGGCCGCGGCATATTCCGGTATGATCGTCGCGTCAGTCCACCAACCAGGGCGGGCGTGATGCGGATTCCTGCAGGGCGCTGCCGGACGCGGTCACAGCTCCGATGGCCAGCACTGACAGTCGCCCGCCCGCCTGCGTGACCAGGTGCAGCGCGTCATACGGCCCCAGCACAGCGCGTGCCGCGTCAAGGCGCTGGCGGAACGCGGCTTCATCCACGATGACCAGCGCGGCGGTGGGCGTGCTGTCCAAGGGATGCAGGCGGCAGGCTTTGAGAATGGCGCGCAACGCGGCATAGCGTTCGGGTGCGCCTGCGTCCGATTGGAGGGTAATCCACAGCAGGGCACGATCGGCTTTAAGTGGTGGGAACAGCATCCGTTTTCCCTCTCCAGCGCATGCGCGGGGCCTGCCAAAACACTCGCGACAGCCTGACACAAACGCTTTTCTAACCCACATCAGTACTGAAGTACGCTATCATAATTAAGAACCGTTTCTTATGCTAATTAAAAGTGACAGTAAGCGGTGGCGGGGCCGGTTAGACACTGATCACTGATCGCTGGGTTATGCATTCACGATGAAAGCTGGGGTGGGATGTATACCAAGAATGAATTGATGTTTCCGAATTATGCTATTCCGCATTTAAGCGAAGCGCGCGGCGAGGGGTGGCGTCTGTTGGTGAAACACGTGGCAGCGCTGCCCGAAACGCACGAAGAAGTGCTGGCCTTTATGCTGATGATGATCCGCCTCAACGGCTGCCTGCCGTGCGAGACGGACAGTTACCGCGCGATGCGTGGCTGCATCATGTGCTCGCTGCAAACGCTGCGGCGCTTCAAAGAAACGGACGACGAGCTGCTGGCCATGTACCAGGAAGCGCTGGCCGATACGCGCACCTACCTCGCGCACACGCGGTCGCACGCGCCCCGGCTGGTGCTCAGCTTCGCCGCCAGCCTTTCGGACGTGGTGGGATAGTGACGTTCGAGTGGTGAGACAGACCATCGGGTCGTAACAGCGGCCCACCCGGCCCTGACCGACCGGATCACAAATGGCATAGTTTATTCGCGAATGCGGTGCCTCCGGCCCGCATTCGTCTATGTGCAGGCCAGATCAACGCTTTTTTAACGCGGAACGTACCTGAACATAACTATTGGCGTGAATACACGGGAAGAATTCTGATGCGTGAACCCGACTGGCAGGCCCTGGCCGATCTCCAATTCCTACTCTACAACCGCATCGCGGACTCGCTCAACGCGGCGCTGTCCAGCATCGCGCTGAGTGATATGCCCGAAGCGCAAGACAGGCCGCCCGGCTTTTGGAAAGAGCGCGCCACGATAAAAATCTCGAACGTGCTCAACCTGTTCACCGCGTGGTCCTACCTCATCCGGTTCAAACTGGGCGAAAGCCTGCCGGACCGTGCGATTCGCCCCTTCCACGTCAACACGCTGCTGGCGTGGCTGGGTGCCCAGCTTCAGATCAGCCCGCCGCCCGTGGTGAAGAAAGATATTCTGCTGCACGCCAACCAGGACACGCTTCAAGAAGCGCTGATGCTACTTTATTCGGTAGCCTTCACCCAGGGGACCGGCGTCCATCTGGCGTTGGAGGTCAGCTCACTGGGCGCATGGTTCCGCGTGAAGTTCAACCGGTCAAAACCGCTGCCCGCTTCCATGGACAGTCTGCTTGAGAGTTTCGGCGATCACTGGCGCGCGCAAGACGCCGCTTTCGAGCTGTACACCGCGCGCGATTTCGTGCGGCTCAACGGCTGCGATCTGCTGCTTAACCCCAAAGAGAACGCGGGCGAATTCGCGTTTTTCGTACCGGCCAAAGGCGCGCGCGCCCAGACTGACGCGCCACAGGGCGCCGCACGCACTGCCGTCGCCGCCGACATGACGCGCATGGCCGCGCCGGAAATTCCGCTGGATACGGCGGTCCTGGACCAGACCGGCCCGCTGGATCCGAGCGCCACCACCACACCTACCGACCCCCTGCCCGATGTGATTCGCGAGATGATCACGCCGCTCGTCACACCAACGGTACCACCGCTGCCATCCGCCGAATCAATGCAAGATGACTCCGCGCCCGGTGCGCCCGCCGTCCCAACCACGCCCGAAAGCCAGGGTTGGAAACCGCTGCCCGTGCTGGTCGTCGGTGAGGACGAAAAAGAGTCGATAGACGAAGAACCGGTCGCGCCGCCCACGCTGGCGGCCCTGCGACCGCGTCCTAGCAGCGCCCAGGCCGATACGCCGCAGCCCTCCGCGGAAGGCGCAGCCCAACCCGGCGAGTTGGCTGATTCAGCGCAGCGTGACGGACAGGCCAGCGCTTCGCCCGAAGAGCGCGACACGCCATCCGAGATCACTGTGAGTGACCGCGTCTCCGAGACGCCATCAACGCGGCGCGATCTCACGCCTGGCAAACGTCCGGCGCCTGCGGCGGCTCTGCCCGGTACTACGATCGTTCCGGCCAAAATTCCCGACCCGGTCTTGCCCGCGCGGCTGCGCACACCGCCTGCCGCCACATCCAACGTCGCCTTGACGCGCGACACCCAGACTCTGACCCCGGTATCAACGCCGCCTGCCTCCGATGCTTCCGCTGCCGAGTCGGATACGATTCACGAGGAACGCACATGACCGACTACAAGAATCTCCACTGGTCCAGCCTCGACTTTGCGCGGACGCACCTGCTCGATCCGCTGGCGAAAGCGTGTCAGCCCGGCAGCGCCGGGGGACGCCCTGCCGCGCATGCCCTCGACCGCGCCCGCTGCCGGCTGGATGCGTGGAGCGCGTTGATCGCGGTCAAAGCCGGGGGAACACTGGATGCCAGCGAGCGCCGGGCCGTCGCGCTGGATGCGCTGCCCGCGTGGCTGGAGGAAGCGCTGCCCGTGCCAGTCGTGGTGGAAGGCGAACCGGCAGCCGCACTGGTCTTCCCGGCGATCTTCTTCGAAGCGTTGATCGGTCTGGGGACGGTCGCCAAGAGTCTCGCGCCCACCGCCGGACAACCGGCGCGCGTGGTGATCGCACGCGGGAACAATGGCGGCGCGGACCTGTGGGCGCGGCTCATTTTCGCCCCGCCGCCGTCCGGTCCATACAAAGGACTGCGCGAGATGATCGCGCGCCTGGCGCACGGCAGCCCTGCCGAGCAGGAACAGGCGATCCAGCTCGCCATTGTGCGCGATCTGCTGGTAGCCAGCGGCGCGCGCCTGCGGATTCAGAACCGTGCTTCCAGCGCGGTGCAGGCTCTGGCGGTCTGCTTCCCGATCGCAGAAGCGAGCGCACCCGTAAATCCGAGCACGGCCCACGTCGAAGCCAGCGCGAGTCACGCCGCCGCCGAGGAGTCGCCTGACCAGAGCACGCCCGAACAAGCCGGTAATGACACACCACACGATGATCCGGAAAATGCTCCCGCCGAAGAAAAGCCGCGTCTGGCGGGTCCGGCGGTAGCTCCCGCGCCGCAGTCCCCGACCAAGCGACCTCAGCGCGAGGACAGCCCGGACGCGTCAGAAGATACCGAGCAAGCCAGCGCCGAAGCCGAAACAGTCGAAACGGTGAGCCTGCCGCCGATCACCGCAGCGCAAGCCGGAGATGATCTGCCTGACAACGGCGAAGAAACGCTGATCGTCCCGCCGTTCAGTCTGCGTGAGCGGCTGGCGGCGTTCCATGCCTCACATGCCGAGTCCGATTCGGCAGATAGCCAGCTGTCCGCCGCGCGCAGTGACGCCGTACCGGATTCCAGCTCTGTGCCGGACGACGCGACACCGCCGGATGAGAGTGGCGCCGAGACGCTGATCGTCCCACCCGCGGTACCGCGCGACAGTCTGGCCGCGCCCGACGAGGTCGCATCCCCCGCCCAGGATGCGCAGCCTTCCCCTGAGATCCAGCCGGGCGAGCTCGTCACAGAAGACGACGAAGACGCCGATACCCAGCCAATTCTTGTCATCGATCCGAAAGACTCACCGCCCGCTCCGACGGAATAGACTCCGGCGGCGCGCCGTCCGATCCCCGGCGATCCAGCGCAGGGTAAAAGTCGGGGTGAAACGCGCGCGCTGTGTTATGATCGGGGGGTGTTGGGCTGCGATCGCCGCGCAGGCGATCGTCCTGATTCTGAGGCCGCCCACAACACCCACATAACACACCGCATCCGGAGGACGCCTGTATGATGAGTCGCCTGTTTCGCATTCTATCCCCTGTGCTCGCCCTGGCGCTGATCGTGAGCGGCTGGCCTTTGACCGCCCGCGCCCAATCCGGCAGCGAACGGTATACCAACGCGGCACTGGGTGTCGCGTTCGATCTTCCGGCCAACTGGCAGGTGCACGCCACCGAAGGCGAGCTGCTGGCCGCCACGCCCGACGACATCGCCCAGGTGGAAGCGGGCGGCGCGCCGGTCGGGCTGGCCGTGCGCATGGTCTTCGGCACCTTCAACCAGCTCGGCATCACCGACGCGACGCAGCTCCCCGCCTTACTGACGCACCTCGTTGACAGCAGCATCACCCCACCTACCCCGGAACGCATCGAATGGGGCAACGCCAGCGGCTATCAGGCTCTGATCGTGCTGTCCGACGAAGGTCTGACGACGCGCGTCGCGCTGCTGGCCGTAGCGGGCGGGCGCGTGGCGATCGTACGTGGATTGGCCCCCACCGGGGCCTGGGACACCGGCGCGGGCGCGCAGTTTGACGCGCTGGCGGCTACGATGACCTTCTCCCTGCCGGAGCGTGACGAAAATATCGTCCAGACCATCACCAGCAACGATGGCGGTGTGCTGTGGCATTATCTCGCCACGCCGCCGCAAAGCGGGCGCGTGGTGGTAGCGGGTGGCATCACCTACGATATGTTCGACGTGATGTATATGGCCGTCGGGCCGGGCGGTGTGCTGGCGGTCGATATGACCAACGGCCAGCAGATCAGCTATATGGGTCCCTGGTACAACGGCAATTTTGTGGATATCGCCATCGGGCCAGATACTAAACTCTACCTCGCCAACATCGCGGACGACACCGATCAGGCCGTGATGGTCGTTGATCGGGCGGGCAACTGGGCGCGTGCCTGGGGCTCACGCGGCGACGGTCCCGGCGAGTTCGCGCCGAGCATGCCGCAGACCATCGCCGTCACGCAGGCGGGCGACGTGTGGACCGTGTCCGAAGGGCACGCCAGCGGCATCACCAACCGTCTCTACAAATTCGACGCGTTCGGCAACCTGGAACTGACGATCGATCTCGCGACGATCAACCCGGACCTATCCGGCGTACGGCTGGCCATCAACGATCACACCGACGCGCTGTATCTGGTGGGCGCAACGGGCAGCCTCAACGTCGCGGACTCCAGCGGCGCGCCGCTGGTGGTCAATCTGGCGCAGGAAATTCTGTATGACCAGACGCCGCTCGACATTGCCATCACACCGGACGATAACCTGATCGTGGCGCTGCCCGCGCCAGGGCTGGACGGCTTCGGGATGCTGGAACTGAGCGTCGCGGGTAAACTGCTGGACGCGTTCGGCTTCCCCTACGATACAGGGCGCGGCGGGCAGTTTTTCCCCGGCGAATATCTGCGCCCGGCGGGCCTGATTGTCGGGACGGATGGCACGATCTTCTGGACGGAGACGAATCCCACCAGCGGTTACACCCAGATTCAGCGCTTCACCTTCACCGGAGACGGCTTGCTTCCGTTGGGCAGCGAACTGGCGGCGGGTCTGCCGCAGGCAGATACCCTGGTCGGCAGCAGCGATCCGGCCCACGGCGGCGGGACGATCGTGTACGGGCAGTCGGTGCGCGGCTCGCTGAATAACCGCTACCCGACCCACACCTGGACGTTCGAAGGCCGCTCCGGGGATCACGTCGTGATCAGCATGACGGATGCCAGCGGCGCCGGGCTGCTCGATCCCCAGCTCACGCTGAAAACCACCGAAGGGCGTAACATCGCCGCCAACGATGACGTGGGCGCGGTGCGGCCCGAAGGGCTGAGCGAGCAGGATTCACTGATTGACTTTTTCCTGCCGACCGACGGAATCTTCACGATCGAGGCGGGGCGTTTCGGTGGGCGCGGCGACTACATCCTGACGCTGACGCTGGTCGGGACGAATTGAGCGGGTAGCGAACAGGGGAAGCCAACAGCCATCAGCGAACAGGCTAAGAGTAGTTCCCCATCTATTGCGGGTGATAACTTATTCGCCCCCTCTCAGGGCCTAGCTAGAGAGGGGGCCGGGCTCGCCGGCTTCGAAGTCAGTCGCCTTTGGCAACCGGCAGCGTCACGGTGAAGGTGCTGCCCTGCCCGGGGATGCTGTGCAACTCAATCTGACCGCCGTGCAGTTCCACGATCTCGTGGGTGATGGACAGTCCTAACCCCGTGCCCGACGCCATTGCGGACGCCTCGTGTGTGCGGTAAAACCGGTCGAAGATGTAATGCTGCTCGTCCGGTGCAATTCCGATACCCGTGTCGGTCACTTCCAGCCTGACATGCGCGCCGCGCTGTTCCAATCGCAGCGTGAGATCTCCATCGGGCGACGTGTACTTGATGGCGTTGCTCAACAGGTTGCGCACTACGCGCGACAACTGGTTAGGATCGCCCAGAACATAGCGCGCCGAATCGATCCCGACGATTTCACAGTGCAGTTCTTTTTCCTCAATGGCCAATTCCAGCGACTCGACGACGTCGCGGCAGTGTGCCGCCAGATCGAACCACTGCTTTTGCGGCATGGCGCGGTGCGCGTCGAAGCGCGACAACTCCAAAATATCCTCGATTAGCTCGCGCAGCACGTACGCCTGCTGTTGGACCTCGGCGATCATGCCGCGCCGCTCGGAATCACCGAAGCGATCGTAATATTTCAGCAGCGTGCTGACCTGGAGCAGCACCGCCGACAGCGGAGTCCGCAGCTCGTGTGACACGGTCGATACAAAGCGGCCTTTCAGCTCGTCCAGATCGCGGAAATACGTCACATCGTGCAGCGCGATCACTGTGCCCTGGACCTCGCCACCCGGCGGGCGGACTTGCGCGCTTTGCGCCTGGATCGACCGGCGGGCGATGCGCTGAAATACGCCACAGTTTTGTAGGTCTTCGGGCGATGGCCCGTCGAGACTCAGCCAGCACGGCCAGGCCAGGTCGGACCCGGACCGGCGCGGGCAGCGCTGCGCCCGGCAGGCTTCAACGGCGGTTTGCAGACGTTCGTCTCCGCCTGATGACGGGGCAGGCATCACAAATTCGACGCTTCCCGACTCCTGGGTGCGCAGCCACTCCCACAGCCGGGCCGCCGCCTGGCGCGGTCCGCCCGCCTGGGTCGGGTAGAAGCCGAACAGCGCCTCGGCTGCCGGATTGATCAGGATCAGCGTGCCGCTGCCATCGAAAACCAGCATCCCATCCGCCACGCTCTGCAAAATCGTGCGCAGCCGCACCTCGTCGCGCAGAGCCTCGGCATACAACCGCGCATTTGACAGCGCCACGCCGATCTGACGCCCGATAGCGTCCAGCATTCGGGTTTCGTCGGGCCGCCAGGGGCGCGGCTGGTCGTGGACCACCGCAATCACGCCCTGCACCTGTTCCTGCCGCCAGATCGGCACGCTGAGCACCGCCGAAATCCCCGTGCGCCCGATGATGTCGGGCAGCGGATCCTCGGGAGATTCCGGCTGCATTGACAGGCGATCCAGGTCCGGCTGACCGGGCGCGATGCCTGTCACGAGATTGAGCGTTTCGGGCGATGCGCCGCTGTGGGCCACCATGTGAAGCGCGCTGCCGTCGTCGGTGAGCAGGTAGATCGCGCCCCCCATCACCCCTAACTGCTCGACCGTGGTGCGCAGCACACCGCTTAACATTTCCTCCGTATCCAGCGAGCTGCTGATCGTCTCGGCGACGGCATTGCGCACGCTGAGATCCGCCGTGCGCTCGGCGACACGCTGCTCCAACGCCGACGAATGCTTACGCACTTCCGCATACAGGTTAGCGTTGTGAATAGCTGTCGCAGCCTGGTCCGCGAAAACGCCCAGCGCTTCCAGTTGGCTCTCTGTGAACGTATGCGGGCGGCGGCTGTCCACTTTCATCACCCCGATAACCCGCCCTTCGGCTTGAATCGCCACTGCCATGTGCGAACGAATCCAGGAGGTTGATTCGACGGGATTCCATTCGCGATCGGTCTTCGTGTCGGGAACGATGAAGCCAACGCCAGTCTCTACCAGACGCTGCGCCAACGGCCATGCGTCTAACTGGAAGCGCGCCGTCTGCACCCATCCGGCGTCGCCAAAACGCTCGTAGCCGCGCCCACGCGCCACAACCAGATAATCGCCTTCGACCAGCATGATATTCGCGGCATCGTGCGCGACGACACGCTCGACATTCATCAGAATCCGGTCGAGCACATGGTCCAATTCCAGCGTGCTGTTGATGGCGGCGGCCGTATCGCGCAGCGCGTCCGACAGCGCGCGTTGTTCGCGTTCGGCCGTGAACAACTGCGCATTCTGGATCGTGATCGCAGCTTGATTCACAAACAGCGCGAGCAGATCGACGTCGTGCTGGTTGAAAGTGCGGTGGGAAGCCACGACATTAACCACGCCGAGCAGCTCCTCGCGCCAGTGAATCGGCACCGCGATCACCGCCGACCAGCGATAGCCATCATAGATCGGCGCGCGCCCATCCCAGTTGGCGTAATCGTTCAAGATCATCGGCTGACCGGTTTCCAGCACTTTGCCAGACAGCCCCTCGCCACGTCGCAGCTTCGCCCCCACCGGCGCGACATCCGGCCCGATTGTGACGGTCCATTCAAGCATGTCTTCTTCCGGCCGGTAGAGGTACAGCCCGCCCAACTCCACACCGACCAGACGCACCGCGCTTTCGACCAGCGACCGCAGCAGCCCATCCAGATTGAGTTGGGACGAAATGTCGAGCGTCAGGCGGCGCAGCATCTCCAATTCCTGCACATGCTGCTGCACCTCGTCATACAGTTGGGCGTTTTTGAGCGCGATCGCGCCCTGAGTCCCGAACAGGCTGAGCAGGCGCACATCGTTTTCGGTGAAGCGGCGATCCGGGGAATTGGAACGTGCATTGAGCACGCCCAGAAACTCGTCGCGCCAATAAAACGGCACGCCGACGACTGAGGCGATCCCGTCCCCGAGGAATCCATCGTATTGGCGCGCGCGGTGCTCCCAATGCTCGTAATCGGTGACGATCACGGGCGAATTCTGTTGCCAGACCAGGCCCGACAACCCTTCGCCACGCTTGAGCGCGACTCCGGTCGGCAGATGTGCGTCGCCCACGCTCACGACGCGCTCGATTACGTCGCGTTCGGGCCGGTACAGGTACAGGCCGCCGGCTTCGACTCCCAGCAAATTCACCATGCGCTGGGACATCACGGTCAGTAAAGACGCCGTGTCGAGTTGGGTGCTCATATCCAGCGACACCTGACGCAGGGTTTCCAGGTCGGAGGCGTGGCGCTGCACATCTTCGTACAGACGCGCGTTGCGCAGCGCGGTCGCTACCTGATCGGCGAAGACCTGCAAGCGCTCGGCATGATTGGGCGTGAAGAAGTTGACCTTGCTGCTATACAGATGGATGAACCCCAACACATCGTTTTCGTGGAAAATGGGCGCACCCAGATACGAACGCCTGGGATCGTCCGCGACGTGTGTGACCCAGTCTGGATCTGCCAGGATATCCTCAATCATCACCGGCTTGAGCGTCTCCACCATCTGGCGTAGATTGGCGTGCCCCGAAACGGAGAGCACGGTATTCAGATAGACTTCTTGGGCTTCGGCGCTGTAGCCTTGCAGGCGTACCGTGCGGACTTCGTCTATGTCCGGGTCGAGAACGGCGATCCCTGCGGTTTCGTAAGGCACTACGCGCCCGATGGTGGTCAGGATGCGGTCGAAGATGACTTCCGGGTCCAACGTACTGTTAATGATCGCCGCTACGGTGCGCAGCGCGTCGGACAGGGTGCGCTGTTCGCGCTCGGCCTGTTCGGCTCGCTTCAGCCCGGTGACGTCTACCACGGACGTGAAGACCTTACCCCAGCTCGTTTCGTAACCGGGTGCCAGCGACGTCGTCACGATGACGGAAATCTGCTCGCCGGTCAGCGTGCCGTGCTGCGCTTCGAGCTGGATATGCGGCGTCCCCTCGACCAGCGCCAGCAGTTTGGCGCGGAAAGATCTCCGCATTTCCGGCCCGTAGAACGTCGGAAGTCCAGCAACCAACGCATCCAACGACTCGGCCCCATACAACGTCAGCGCCGCGTGATTCACGTTGACGATGCGGATCTCGGTCGCGAAGGAATCCGCGACATCCGGGTGATCGGTGAAATGGGCCGCGAAATCAGTTACGCCCTCGGCGCGCAGCCGCTCGATGTGCTGCCGCACGGCCGAATAATCTTCTTCCAGCATCGCGATCGGGGAGTCTTCAAAGAGGCTGCGGTATTCGGCTTCGCTCGCCCGCAGTCGAGCCTGTGCCCGCGTAACCTGCGTGATATCGCGCACGACCGTCAGCACTTCGGCCTGATCGATCGGCACGGAACGTGCCTCGAAATGCAGGACGTCGCCGTCGGGTCCGGTCAGATCATATTCGGAGGTTTGAAGGGTGTTGGTCGCCAGCACTTTGTGGATGCGCTCCAGTGTTCCGCGGGCCACGTCTGGCGCCATGACCTCCTCGACGCGCTTACCGAGAAAATGCTCCGGTGGGCTGTACAGGGGAATCGCTTCGTCAGCCTGGTAATCCAGAAAGACGCCGTCGCCGTTCATGCGAAAGATCAGGTCAGGGAATGCGGCCAGCATGGCGCGCGTGCGCGCTTCGGTTTCCGCCAACATCAACTCAGCATGCGCCCGCTCCGAGATATCGCGGCACACGGACAGGACCGCCGGTTGATTCTGAAAGGTGATCAAGCGACCGTTGCAGTCAACAATGACATGGCGGCCGTTGCGGGCAACGTGCACACCGTTCGCCACCTGCAACCTGCCCTCAACCAACAGGCGCGCCATCCGGTCAGCGAATCCCGCAGCAAACTCTGGCTCTTCAAGCTCGGTGATGCGCATCCGCCGCAGATCAGCGCGGCTGAACTCCAGACGCCGGCAGGCCGCGGCATTCACTTCGAGGATACGTCCGTCCAGATCGTGGACAAACACAGCGTCATCAATGTCATCAAACAGGACGCGATAGCGCGCTTCACTCGCTTCCAGGTCGGATCGGCGATCGCTTTCCAGCATCCGCCAATAGCGCACGCCCATCAAAATCATCAGCGAGGTAAACGTGATGTAGCCGGTCCACATCGAATCCGCAGAAATTTCAGGGAATACGTACGGGTAGATCACCAAACCCGCCGTTTGCGCCAGGATGAGCAGCGCGGTCGCTCGCACGGACAGCACGAGGCTGCTGAATAACACCGGCAGCAGCAGGTACACCAGTAAATTGGCATCCGTAGCGTCTCGCCGGTCTGGAATCGCGCTGAGGAAGGTAAGCAGCGAGATCATGGCGATGGTCACGCGCGCCGTCATGCGAAAATAGACGGTTCGGCTGGCAGCGTACAGCCCGGCCAGGCTCACAACCGCTACGACGGTAATCATCGTGTCGGCCGTGAGGCCCTGTTGGCTGTAATTTTCAACTTCCCATGTCACGCCCCACACGATGCCCATCACCAGCAGCGCCAGCAGCATCCCTGAAAGCAGCGACGCCTGCCGCCGATCCAGAAGATCAGTCACGGCGGGTGACGGTCTGATCAGCCAGCGTTCCACGCGCAGGGCAGCATCACGCCACGCGCGGTAATAGCGCGTGGCAGGCGGTTCATTCCCGTGAAGTTCTGGCTTCTGGCTTGCCAACAGCCTGTCCTTTTATGCGGTTCGGCTGGACTGCTTTCCACCCGGAAGTTA
This sequence comes from uncultured Chloroflexia bacterium, assembly GCA_963826505.1. Taxonomy (GTDB): domain Bacteria; phylum Chloroflexota; class Anaerolineae; order Aggregatilineales; family Aggregatilineaceae; genus CAWGXG01. The sequence goes on along the minus strand of CAWGXG010000002.1, from coordinate 63,173 downwards.
CGGTTAGCACAACTCTGCGCCCCCCCGATCCCGTGATGGAGCGACCTTTCCGATTCACGGTGTAACACGTCGCGTGTCATTCGTGACAGAGTCTAATCATAACCCTACACATAGGTTCTATACAATGTGCTGACCGCCGATATTTCGCAACAAATAGGGCCATACCCCCAGGTACGGCCCTGACAACAACTCATGAACATTGTATATGGTGGCGCTACAGTGAAACGCCCTCATGCAGTTCCGGCACATCGACCTGCTCGAACCCGGCTTCGGTGCGCAGGGCGTCGGCCAGTGCGAACGCCGATTCCTCTTCGCCATGCACCAGGAAGGTACGTCGCGGTCGTTTGTTGATCGCGCCAACCCATTCCAACAGCTCGTTGCGATCGGCGTGTCCCGAAAAGCCGTTGAGGACCTCCACCTGGGCGCGAAGCTGATATTCCTCGCCAAAGATGCGGACGGTCGGCTCGTGTTCCACGATGCGCCGCCCCAACGTGTCGGGGGCCTGCCAACCGGCGATCAGAATCGTGTTGGCCGGATTTTCGATGCGATTGCGAAGGTGGTGCAGGATACGTCCGGTTTCACACATACCGCTCGCGCTGATCACAATGAACGAATCGCGTTTGAAGTTGAGTTCTTTACTTTGCTCCACCGAGCGCGTATAAATCAACTGGTCAAAGCCGAAGGGATCGCCCTCGGCCAGCATGAATTTGCGAATTTCCGCGTCGTAGGCTTCGGGGTGAAGTCGAAAGACTGCCGTCGCGTTGATGGCCAGCGGGCTGTCCACATAAACCGGGAGATTAGGAATATCGCGCGCGATCATCATCTTGTGCATGCGTGTAGACCAACTGCTGGGTGCGTCCCACTGCGAAGGACGGGATGATGATCGCCCCGCCGCGGCGGTAGGTATCGTTGATGATGCCTTCGAGCTTCTTCTCGGAGTTGAAATAGGGCTCGTGCGTGCGGTTGCCGTACGTGCTTTCCATGATCAGCACGTCCGCATGATCGACGGCTTCGGGATCACGGATGATCGGAATGCCTTTACGGCCCAGATCGCCGCTGAAGACCAGCCGCACGTCGCGGCCCTCGTCACGATCTTCGATATCCAGCACGACGATCGCGCTGCCGAACATATGCCCCGCGTCGACCAGCGTTACGCACACGCCCGGCAAAATCTCGCGCTGGCGGTGATAGCCGATCGCGTTGAAGTATTCCAGGCTGTTGACCGCATCTTCGATGGTATACAACGGCTGGATGGGCGGCTCGTTTTTGCGGGCACGCTTCTTGTTGACGAACTCCGCGTCTTTCTCCTGGATATGGCCGCTGTCCATCAGCATGGTGGAGCACAGATCGCGCGTGGCGAATGTGCAGACGATGTCCCCGCGAAAGCCGCTCTTGACCAGGTTGGGAATGTTGCCGCTGTGGTCGATGTGGGCGTGACTGAGCACCATCGCATCGATTTTGGCCGCGTCAAACGGCAGGTTGCGGTTGCGCTCGAAGGCTTCCTTGCGCGAGCCTTGATACAGCCCGCAGTCGAGCAGCAGCCGCTGACCGTTGACCTCAATCAGGTGTTGGGAGCCGGTCACGGTGCGCGCAGCGCCGTGAAATGTAATTTTCATCGATGATCTCCCTCACAAATCGTCATGATGCCGCACAAGAAAAATAGTCGGTGAACCCGTCTTGATTCTCTGGTGAGTTAGCCCCTCCCTAAATCCCTCTCCGCTACGCGGGGAGGAACTTTTCATCAAAACCCCTTACTCTACTTCGTGGCGCATCGAGGGCTGTTTTACCCCCGCTCAGGAAGTGCCATCTTTGAGCATTTCCAGCAGCTCCGCGCCATACGTCGCGCGCCGCCAGGGACCCAGGCCCGGCACGTTTTCCAGTCCTCCGGTGACACCGGCGGGTGCTGCGCCAGCGCCCACAAGGTTTCGCGCGAGGCGATAATATCGGACTCGACCCCGCGCTCGATCGCGCGCCGTTTGCGCCAATCGTGCAGCAGCATCGTAGCGGGCCTGCACGTCAGGATCGGGCGGAGTCCGGCGGCGCGGCGGAGTCGGGGGTTTGGCTTTGCGTCCGCGTGCCACCGCCGCCAACAGTACTCCGCGATTCCTGGGTCAGCAGGCGCGGGCTGATGCCCTTCATCCCATCCAGGTCTTCGGGGCGGCGCGGAGCCAGGGCCGCCAGCCGCGCCAACACCTGGTCGCTGAACACCTTGAAAGGCGGCCAGTCGTGACGCTGGGCGATATCATCGCGGGCCAGGTACAACTCGCGCGCGACGGCGATCTGACCAGCGCGCAGCGCGCGCACCGCCTTGATGCGCCAAAAGCCATCCGGGTCGAAGACATGACCGGCGGGCGGCAGATCGGGCAGCGCGGAAAACAATTCGCGCGCTTCTTCCAGGCGACCCAGCCCGGCCAGTTCGTTGAGCAGCCGGTCGCGCAGCGCTGGCAGATAGTGCGTATCCATCTGCGCATAACGGAGTTGTTCGGGATCCAAGGGGCGGCGCGACCAGTCAGCGCGCTGGTATTTCTTTTCGGCCACGCACGTCGAACTGATCCACCAGGATATTGCCCAGGCCGGTCTGTGGCCAGCCGCAAATGCGCGCCGCCAGCATCGTGTCGAAGATGTTGGCGAACGTGAAGCCATAATCGCGCTTGAGCGTGATCACGTCGTATTCCGCCGCGTGAAAGATGATTTCGGTCGCCGGATCGGCGCAGCAGTTCACCCAGCGGGCTGATGTCGTCCATCGCCAGGGGATCGACGATGTAGTCGCGCTTCGCGCGTGGAAAGCTGCACCAGACACACGCTGCTCATAATAGGCGTACAGGCTGTTTGACTCGGTATCGATGGCCAGCAGCGAATCCCCTCGCAGCTGCTGCACAAGGTGGCGCAGGTCTCGGGTGCGCCGGATATAGTCGGCAGGCGTGAGGTTTACGGTCACATCCACCCCCGCTTGCGAAAATAGACCAACATCCCAACTGCAATGCTAAACATCAGCGCTATCACAAATTCAAAGGCCAGATTATGCGTCTGGAAGGGTAAATTGATGTTCATGCCGTACATGGCCGCCAGCAGTTCGAGCGGCATCAGGATCACCGTGATTACCGTCAGAATTTGCATGACTTCGTTCAGCCGGTAGCTGACCAGCGTCGTCGCCGTGTCGGACAGACCGCGCATCACTTCGAGGTGATCTTCGACGATGTCGGAAGCTTTGATCAGGTGGTCGAGGATGTCGCCGAAATAGACGTCAAGGTCTTCACGGATGAAGGGGCGATCCACTTTTTCGAGGTTCTCCACGATGGCGATCTGCGGGCGGATGATACGGCGCAGCGCGATGATGTCGCGCCGGATAAAGGACAGGTCCTGCATGATGCGGCGCGAATCCTCCGTGAAGATTTCCTCCTCCACGTGCCGGATATTGGCGTCCACTTTGTAGAGGATCGGCAAGATGTAATCGACCAGCCGGTCGATCACCGAGTAGAAGATCTTGGACGCACCGCGCCCCATCACCTGCTCGCGGACTTCGGGCTTGGTTTCGCACTGCTCGAACAGGTGCATCAGCGGCTTGAGCGTGCCGTCATGTACGGTGATGAAATAGCCGCTGCCGACGAACATGTCCACCTCGGCGGCACGGCTGACCCGCTGCACGGGGTCCCACAGCGGGAACTGCATCACCACGAACAGGTAATCGTCATATTCGTCAATCTTGGGGCGCTCGATGCGGCTCTGCAAGTCTTCCAGGTCCAACGGGTGAAAATGCGGATAACTCGTGCACAGCGCCTGAATGTCTTCCGGCGTGACCCGCACCACGTTGCCCCACGTGACGCGACCGTGTTGAATCGTCTGTATAGCCATGCGCGTAATTATGTCGTGTCGGGCGCATGCAGGCAAACTCCGCCCTGTGGGGTACAATGGCACGGGGTCGGTACGTCCAGAACGATAACCCGGCACAAGCAGATGGAGACACCGCGCGTATGGCCGCATCAGAGACATCGATCATCGACATTCGTGGGCTGAAGAAACAGTTCAACCCGCCAGACGGCGTGTTCGCCGTCAAGGGAATTTCATTCGAGATTTACCAGGGCGAGATTTTCAGCCTGTTGGGACCCAACGGGGCCGGTAAAACGACCACGATCAGCATGATGAGCGGGCTGCTGACACCTACCGGCGGCGATGTGTTGGTGGGCGGACACTCGATCACGCGCGAGCCGCTGGCGGTCAAGCAGTTGATCGGCGTGGTGCCGCAGGAGCTCGCGATTTACCCTACGCTGACCGCACGGCAGAATCTCACCTTTTTCGGCAAGATGTACGGGCTGGGCGGGCGTGACCTCAAGGCGCGCATCGACGAAGTGTTGAGCTTCACCGAGCTGACCGATCGCGCCGACGATCCCGTCCAGGAATACAGCGGCGGCATGAAGCGCCGCGTCAACATTGGGATCGGGCTGCTGCACCGCCCGCAGGTGCTGTTTCTGGATGAACCCACCGTCGCGATCGATCCGCAGTCGCGGCGCAATATCCTCGACGCGGTCAAGGCGCTCAACGCCGAAGGCATGACCGTGCTCTACACCACGCATTACATGGAAGAAGCGCAAGAGCTGTCGCACCGGGTCGGCATCATCGATCACGGCGAGATCATCGCGCTGGGCACGCAGGAGGAGCTGACGCGCACCGTCGGCGAAGAGGATACGCTGATTCTCAAGGTGCCGGGCATCACCCAGGACGTGCTCGACGCCCTGTGCCAGATTGACGGCGTGCATCACTGCGCGATGGCGGCGAGCGAGTCTCACAACGGGGCCAACGGTGAGAATGGCGCGCCCGGCGACGCCAGCGAGCTGCGGATGCTGGCGCGCGAGGGGCGCAGCGTGCTGCCCGACGCGATCCAGATCATCAACCAGGCGGGACTGAGCCTGCAAAGCGTGGATGTCCACGAGCCGACGCTCGAAGCCGTCTTCTTACATCTAACCGGGCGCGCGCTGCGCGATTGATGAGGAGCGCACGCTATGCTCGCTAAACTGCAAATCATCGCCTGGAAAGATCTATACACGACCTTCAAAGATCGCAACGCCGTGCTGTATATGTTCGCCATGCCGGTTGCGATCAGTCTGATCATCGGGCTGGCCTTTGGCGCGGGCAGCGATGTATCGATCGACGCGGTGAAGGTTGGGATGGTCAATCGCGACCAGGGCACAACCCTCGGCGGGCTGCCCGTGGACCTGGGCAAGACGCTGCAAAACGCCTTCATCGTCACCGGCGACTACGCCACCGACGACCAATACGCGGCCATCCACGATCTGATCGACGGCACGCTCTATACCGATCCGGCATCCGCCCGGAAAAAGGTCGAAGACGGCAAGCTGGCGGCCAGCATCACGATTCCAGACAGCGACTTCACCCAGCACGCCCTGACCGGCTCTGACCCGGTGAGCGTACAGATCTTCTACGACAGCGGGCTGAGCATCGGCCCCAGCATTGTGCGCAGCATCGTCAACGCCATCACCAATGGCATGAACACCGTGCTGCTGGCGCAGCGCATCGGACCGGGGGCGCTCGCGCAGATCGGGGCGGACACCGGAGCCGACCAAACCGCGATCGACGCAGCCACGACACAGTTCAGCGAACAGGCTATGACGTTGTCGCAGGCCGCGCCGATCCAGCTTCAACAGCTCGATCTGCAAGGCAAGACCCGGTCTTTTGACGCGCTGCAATATTTCGCACCGTCGATGGCGATCCTGTTTATGACATTCGCCATGGCCGCCGGGGCGTCTAGCATCCTCGAAGAACAGCGCCACTGGACGCTGCAGCGCATCGTCACCACGCCGACTCCGCGCTGGCTTTACCTGGGCGGCAAACTGGTCGGGATGTTTAGCACGGGCGTGATCCAGATGCTGGTCTTGATCCTCTCGACCTCGATCATCGCCACCTTGATGGGCCGTACCGATCCGGTATGGGGCACCAACGTGGTCGGGCTGGTCGTGATGATCCTGGCGGTGGTTTTCGCGGGGACCAGCCTGGGCTTGCTGATCGCAGCGCTGGCAAAAACGCCGGAACAGGCCATGACCTTTGCCTCGGTTGCGCTGTTCCTGCTGGGGATGTTGGGCGGTTCGTTCATCCCAACCGACAACCTGCCGTCCCTGGTCAGATGGCTGCCCAAGATCACGCTCAACTACTGGGGCATTGACGGTTTCTTCCGGCTGGCCTATGAGTTCCGCCCCGCTGCGCGATATCGCCGGCTCGCTGTTCGCCCTGGTGATCATGGGCGGGGTCTTTTTCGTGGTGAGCCTATGGCGCTTCAACCGCCGCCTGGATATGTAGGAGCACCCGCGATGCGACAACTCCTCTTGCTTGCCCTAAACACTATGTTGGTCGAGTTCAAAGACCGGTCAACCTTTGTCGCCAACCTCTTCATGCCCGCCGTGATGATGCTGCTGCTCGGCATTGCAATGGGCGGTGCCGACAACTCACCCACGATCACGATCGACCTGATCGACGGCGACGGCAGCGCGCTCTCGGCCCAATTCGTCGCCGATTTGCGCGCCGAATTGGATGACGGCAGCAACTCGTTCCGGCTGTGTCCCTACGCGGGCGAGGCCGATAAAGGCTGCGGGCTGGCGAGCGATCTCGCCGCGCGGCCTGACGATTGGAACAACACCGCCGACAAACGTCTGAAAGACACCGACAGCTACGGCGTGATCCTGATACCGGCGGGTTTCGGCCAGGCGTTGAGCGCGGGCAACACGACCACCGTCCAGTTCAAAAACAGCGAAGCGCTCAGCGCGCCCACGCTGGCCTTGCAAAAGATCGACGCGGCGATCAGCCGCATGAATGGCTCGGTCGCGATCGCGTCGCTGGTCACCGGCACGGCCAGCGCCACTTTTGACGCCGCGCCACTGGACCGCGCTGCCACGTTCGACACGGTACGCGCCCAGGTGGACAGCGCCTGGGACGAGCGCCCGATCCGCGTCGAGGTGAGCGCCACCAAGGCGCGCGTCTCGACCGCCGGGTTCAACCAGAGCGGCCCCGGCATCGCGGCCATGTTCGTCCTGCTGGGCGGACTCGGCTCGGCGACGGTGCTGCTCTACGAGCGCGAACAGGGCACGCTGCAGCGGCTGTATACGCTGCCGGTCCGGCGCTGGCAGATCGTCGCGGGTAAGCTGCTGGGGCGCTACGCCATCACCATGATTTACTTCACGGTGTTGGTCGGAGTCGGCGCGATGATGGGGGTGCAGTGGGGCGACAACGTCCCCGGCATCGTCCTGATCATGTTGATCTACGCCCTGACCGTGACGGCGCTGGGGCTGGCTCTGGCGACCCTGGTCCGCACGTCGGCGCAAGGCCAAAGCATCAGCCTGCTGATGGGCCTGACGCTGTCGCCGTTGGGGGGCGCGTGGTGGCCGCTGGAGATCGTCCCGCCGCTCATGAAAACGATCGGGCATTTCTCGCCGGTCGCGTGGTGCATGGATGCCTTTCAGGAGTTGATGTTCTACAACGGCGGCCTGCTGGACATCCTGCCGATGTTGGGCGTGCTGCTCGGCATGACGGCGCTGTTTATTGCGTTCGGCGTGTTCAATTTCCGCTACGAGTAACAGAAAAAACGGACCACGGAGAACACAGAGCAAAAAGCGAGGGGAAAAACCTGAGATTTGTACCTCTGTGGTCTTCTCTCTTTATTTTCTCTGTGTAGCTCTGTGGCAAATTATCCGCCGTTGGCAGGACGGCGGCGCACATGCTATGCTTAGTCAGCGTAAGAAGTGACCGAATGGAGCAGCGAAACCCACATTGAGTGAACAGTTGACCGGTCTTGTCACCCGCACCCAGAGCGGCTTTTTCACCGTTCAAACCCCCGAAGGTCCGATCGTCTGCCAACTTCGCGGCAAGCTCAAAGAAGAACTAAAAGAATCCGATATCGTCGTCATTGGCGACCGCGTGACGGTGGATCGCGTCCCCAACGATGCCGATCAGATCGGCGGTGTGATCGTCGCGGTCAGCCCGCGCCAGCGCGTCCTTTCGCGCGTGAATCCGCATTCGGCGGTCGGCACGTCAGCGGAACGCGAGCGCCTGATCATCGCCAATCCCGACCAGGCGATATTCGTCTTCGCCGCCGCGCAACCCGAACCTCATGTGCGGATGTTGGACCGTTTCATCGTCGCGGCGGAAAAAGCTGAAATTCCTAATATCTGCGTCTGCGTGAATAAGATCGATCTCGTGGCCGACGATCCCGATCCAACCGTGGAGACCTTCAGCGTCTACGAGGACATCGGCTACACGCTGATCTACGTCAGCGCCAAGCTGCGCGCCGGGATTCAAGAGCTGCACGACGCGCTGATCGGCAAGATCACGGTCTTCACCGGGCCGTCCGGCGTGGGGAAAACGAGTCTCCTCAACACCATTGACCCCGAACTGGGCCGCCGCGTGGCCGAGATCAGCCAGTCTACTAGCAAGGGCCGCCACACGACCCGCGTCAGCGAGCTGATCCCGGTCGCCGGGGGTGGCTACGTGGCCGACACGCCGGGGATTCGCTCAATCGCGCCCTGGAACGTCGAGCCGCACGAGCTGGATGGTTATTACGTCGAAATCGGCAAGCGCGTGTCGGACTGCAAGTTCCAGGACTGCACGCACACGCACGAACCGGACTGCGCGGTCGTCGCGGCGGTGGAAGCGGGCGAGATCAGCATCGAGCGCTACGACAGCTATTTGCGTCTGCGCGAAGCGCTCGAAGATGAGTATGTGTATTAAGAGCTAAAAGCATTACCGGAGAGAAACCGGCCTCACCCCCGCCGTGGAGGTGAGGCCGTTCGCTTTACAGCGCGTAGAGTTCCCCGTACTTGGTGCGCAAATAGCGCATATAGGGCGCGATCGTCAGCGGCTGGCCGGTCACGCGTTCGACCAGCTCAGCGGCCGTGAACTTCCGCCCGTGCTTGTAGATGTTGTCCGTCAGCCAGTCGTGCAGCGGAACGAACTCGCCCCGTCCGACCTGATCGGGAATCGCCGGATTCGCGCGGAGGGCGGCGTCGTAAAATTGCGCGCCGAGAATGTTGCCCAAGCGTGTAACCCTGGAACACACCGCCGATTCGCCCGCTGTACCAATGGACATCTTGCAGCACGCCATCGCGGTGATCGGGCGGGGTGATCCCGAAATCGGACTGGAAGCGCGCCATCCACGCGTCCGGCAGATCGGCGATCGCGAGCTTGCCTTCCAGCATTTGCAGCTCCAGATCAAAGCGCAGCATGACGTGCAGATTATAGGTGACCTCGTCGGCGTCGGTGCGGATCAGCGAGCGCTCGACCTTGTTAATCGCGCGGTAGAAAGTGTCCAGCGACACGGCGTTAAGCTGGTCCGGGAAGGCCGCTTGCAGGCTGGGGTAGAAATGCTCCCAAAAGGTCCGGCTGCGCCCGACAACGTTTTCCCACAGGCGCGACTGGCTCTCGTGCACGCCCGACGACGCCCCGCGCCCTAACGGCGTCCCATCATAGGCGGGATCGACGCCCTGCTCGTACATGGCATGCCCGGATTCGTGCATGGTGCTGAACATGCACTCGCCCAGATAATCCTCCTTGACGCGCGTCGTGATGCGCACGTCGCCGCTCGCGAACCGGATCTCGAACGGGTGATGCGTCTTGTCCTGCCGCCCGCGCTCGAAGTCGTAGCCAAACTGGCGGATCACGTCCAGTCCGAAGGCTAGCTGTCCGGCTTCGGGGTAATGCAGGCGCAGGCAGGAATCATCCGCGGGCGGCTGGGCAGTGATGGCCTGCACGATCGGCACCAGTTGATCGCGCAGTTCCGCGAAGACGGCGCGCACGCTGCTGGCCTTCATGCCGTAATCGCTGAAGTCGATCAGCGGATCGGCGATGTGCTCGTAGCCGGGGAAGCATTCCGCCGTCTGGCGGCTGAGATCAAGCGTTTTTTCCAGGTAGGGCTGCACGCGCTTGAAGTCGTTGGCCGGGCGCGCTTCGGTCCACACCTGATAGGATTCGGCGGCGTGCTCGGTGATCTCGGCGGTCAGGTTGGTGGGGATGCGGACCTCGCGCTCGTACAACGCGCCGCGTGACGCGGATCAGGGCCGCGTCGTCGTGATCGTAGGGCAGGCTTTCTTCGTAGGGGCGCAGGGCGTCGAGCAAGCGGCCCAGCGCTGGATCGGTGAATTTCTCGTGGGCCAGGCGGTCGAGCGTGGACAACTGGCGACCGCGCGCCGCCGCGCCGCCCCGCGGCATATAGGTCGACTGGTCCCAATACAGCACGCCCGCCGCCGACTCAAGATCGTTGACCTCGGTAACGCGGGTTTTCAGTTCCTTCAGCTTGTTTTCCACGGACTGCGATCTCCTTGATCACTCCCAAAAAACTGAAATAGATAAAGCGTTTCTAACCACGGAAGACGCGGAATTTTTGCCCCTCCCTATCCCTCCCCGCGCAGCGGAGAAGGACTTCGGTCGCGCGGGGGATTGGGGATTTCCTCAGGTTCTTCTCTGCGCTCTCGGCGACCGCTGCGATGATGCTTTTTGCGCTCCCAAATTCTCGCCGGGTGGCGCATTCTCATTTACACTTGGGGGCATGCACACTCTGACACGCACCCGACCCCAACCCACGCAAACCGCCCTTGTAATCGCGGGCATGTTCGTCGCCCTGGTGGCGTTGTTCGTGCTGACACCCTGGTCCGGCGACGATTGGAACATCTATTACCACACCGGCAAGCGCGTGCTCGCAGGTGAGGCGATCTACGGCACGCCGATTACGTACGGCTACTATAATAACCCGCCCTGGTTTGCGCTACTGTTGGCGGCGGTGTCTCCACTGCCGCGCAAACTCGGTTGGGCGATGCTGTGCGCGTCCTCGCTAATGGCGACGCTGGCGCTGCTGCGTGCCTGGACCGGCGGCAAGGCAGGCATCATCAAACCGCTGTGCGTACTGCTCTCGCCCTCGATGTTATACGTACTCTTGCACGGACAGATCGACGCGCTGGTGATCGCGGGCGCGCTGCTGCCTGCCGCATGGTGGCCGCTGGTCGCTCTGACCAAGCCCCAGGTCGCGATCGCGCTGGCGGTGGGCACTCCGCCGCGCCTATGGTTACGCGCGGCAGTGATTCTGGCGATCGCGTTCGGCGTGACCCTGCTGATCTTCGGCCTGTGGCCGCGCGATCTGCTCAACCAGCCCACGCCGTTCATGGACGAGTCGCATAACCTGTGGAAGGGGCTGTGGCCGTTCCAGGTGCCCGCCGGAATCCTGCTGGTGACGGTGGGCCTTCAGCGCCGCGACGAGCGCTTTCTGATCGCAGCCTCGCCGTTTCTGTCTCCCTACGCCGCTTTGTCGTCGCTGTTCGGCCTGTGGCTGGCGGCGGTAACCTTCCTCGAAGACTGGCAAGCAGCCGTCGTATTCGCGTCCTGGTGGGGCGCGGTGTTGGCCCGAGCCTTCCTATGATGCGCGCGTATCTGTCGCAAGGCATGGCCCGCTCACGGCGATTGGTACGGCGCGGCACGCGCATCGTATGGCGATTGCTGCTGCTGCTGGCGTTATTAGGCGTGCTGGGCGACGGTTCCAGCGTAGACACGTCGCTGGGCGCGCGTGTGACCGCGTTGGCCCGCGCGGATCTGTTCGATTATGTCGCGTGGGAAACTGACGCCCTGTGGAGCAAAGCGGATCAGCAGCTTTTCGGCGTGCAGGATTACCTCGATGATGCCAAGGGGCACGCGCTGGTGATCGACTACCTGACGCGCCTGAGCGACGTGCAAGATATCGAAGATTCCATCAACCGCACCTACGCCGATCCGCGCGTGGCCGATCCCGCCGCCGCTACCGCCGAACTGCGCGCCCAACGCGATACCCTGCGCCACGCCCTGGCCGCTGACCAGCCACTGGCCGAAGCGATCATCGAGTCGCAGGTGTCCGCCGTGCTGCTGGACGAAGGCTTCGGCGTGCTGGGACAGGTGCTGCCGCCGGTATCGATGCATTTCACCGCGATTCCCGATCTGCTGGTGGTATCCCCCCGCGACCGGATTGCGTTCGACGTTGGGCTCGATCTCAAGCCGATCCCCGTCGAAGACCAAGACGCGCTCGAAACGCGCATCGACTCGGCCCTGGACGTGTCGTCGCTGGTCGTGCCGCTGGGCGGGCTGAGTCTGTATCCCAGCATGATCCTGGAACCCACCAGCCGCGATATCTCCGACAAAGTGGCGCGCGCCTTCGAGGTCAGCGCCCACGAATGGGCGCATCATTACCTTGTGTTTTACGCGCTTGGCTGGGAATATGACGCCCGCGTCGAAACGCGCATCATCAACGAGACGACGGCGACCTTCTTCGGGCGAGCCGTCGCGCAGCGCGTCATGGCGCGTTATTACCCGGAACTGCGCCAACCCGTCTATCCGTCGTTCTTGAATCCCCCCACCGCATCCAGCCCGACAACCGCCGCCGCCACACCCGCCAATCCGGCCTGCTGCGATCCCGACGCGCCACCCCCGTTCGATTTCACCCGCGCCCTGAACAGCACGCGCGTCGAGGTAGACTTTTTGCTGTGGCAGGGCAAAGTCAAGGCGGCAGAGCTGTATATGCAGGTCCAGCAGCGCGAATTTGCGCGGCACGGTTATCTGATCCGCAAGCTGAACCAGGCCTATTTCGCGTTTTATGGGGGTTACCAGGGCGAGCCGGGCGCGGGCGGCACCGATCCGATCGGACCGGCGATCGAGGACCTGCTGGCGCACCGTCCGACGTTGGAAGCGTTTCTCCAGACGATGCGCCACATCACCACGCGGGATCAACTGCTGGCGGTGCGTGCCGCCGTGGACAGCGAATAGCGAACAGCACAAAGCAGGCCTCACCCTCGGGTCCTATGCGCTTTAGGCTAAAGGCATTGGGACACCAACAGGCGAAAAGAGTCCCCTCTCCAAGCGGGCGTGGAGAGGGGATTAGGGGTGGGGCAAACGCACAAACGATCGTCTCGCTACACCGCGCCCATATCCCAATCGCACAGCATTTTCGCCATCAAGGCGGCGCGCCGCCCCAACGAGCTGATCACGACCTGTTCGTGCGCGGCGTGCAGACCGATCCCGCCCGCGCCCAGGCCGTCCAGAGTGGGGATGCCCATCGCCGCCGTGAAGTTGCCGTCGCTGGCCCCGCCGCTGCCGGTTTCGGGCACGTCCAGCCCGATCGATCGCCCGATGGCCTGCGCCTGCTTCACGACGCGGATCATCTGCTCGTTGCGCTCCATCGGGCCGCGATCGATGCCGGTCCCGCCGATCTCCAAACTCGCGCCGGGCAGCACCGGCTGCAAACCGCGTATCGCGGCGTCGACGCGCTCCGCCTCGCTCATTTTGAGGAAGCGCACGTCGACTCTCATCGTCGCTTCGGCTGGAATCACGTTGGTGGCGATGCCGCCGTTAATCACCGTGACCGACACGGAAGTCCCGATCGGGAGATCGTTCAGGCTGTGCAGATACAACGCCTGGTGCGACGCCTCGATCACGGCGTTGATCCCGTTTTCGGGCGCTTGCCCAGCGTGCGAGGCGCGGCCATGTGCGGTAATGGTGTATTGCGCAATCCCTTTGCGCCACGATTTGAACGCCTCAGCTTCGGCGGCGGGCTCCACCACCAGGACCAACCCGGCGTGTGCCGCCAGCTCGTGAATCAGGTCGCGGGAATGGCCGCTGCCGGTTTCCTCGTCGGCGTTAAAGAAAACCCAGATCGGGCGGTGGGGCATCTCGCCCCGGTCTTGCAGGCCGCGGATCGCTTCGAGCGTGGTCACGATGCCGCCCTTCATATCCAGCACGCCCGGCCCGAACAGCAAGTCACCCTCACGGCGCAGCGGCATGGTTTCCAGCGTGCCGACCGGCCACACGGTATCCATGTGCGCGATCATCAAGATCGGCTTGCCGGGCGCGTCCTTGTTCCAGACCGCCAACCGCAAGTCGCCCACTTCATCACGCGGGTAGACGGTCATGTCGGCGCCCAGGTCGCGGCACCACCCGTCGATATACGCGCCTAGGGCATCGACGTGCGGCTTGCTGGTCGTCGGAGACTCGAACAACACCAGCCGTTCCAACCGCTCGACCATCTGCGGCACGCGTTGATCAAAAAACTGTGTGTACTCGCTGCTCATAACACCCTCTCACAAGTCCAAAACCATGAATGCAGAGAGTATACCGCAAGCGTCAAAACACGATTTGGCAAAGTGGATGAGATTTCGCGTATGATTGTACGGTCATGAAGGCTACTGTCAGGAGGCAGGATGAATACCGAACACGAGATCGAACAAGCACTCGGTCGCATCACGGGCGGGCGCGTATTAGACGTGGCGAGCGGACCGGGCGGCATGATCACCTGGATGATCGACGCGCTGGGTAGTTACGAAAATTTCACCGCGATCGACATGATCGATCCGGCCACGCGCGGCTTGGGCGAGATGTCTGTGTTTGAGCGGGCGGATGTGCAGTTCATCAGCATGGATGCCCAGGATATGACCTTCAAGGATAATGCCTTCAATACGGTGACGGTCAGCAATGCGCTGCATCACATGGATGACCCCGCCAGCGTGCTGATCGAGATGATGCGCGTCCTCGCGCCGGGCGGCAGCTTCATCTGTCGGGAAATGTATCGTGATAACCCGACCGAAGAACAGCTCTCGCATATCCAGGTCCATCATTGGATGGCGACCATCGATACGGCCCTGGGCGTCACCCACCACGAGACGTTCACCCGTTCACAGCTCGAAGGCATGATCGAAGGGCTGGGGCTGCGCACGCTAGACCTGTACGACTTCGCCGATCTGCATTCCGATCCCTTCCATTCGAAGGATCTGGATCACATGCGTGCCAATATCACCCGCTACCTGGAACGCGCCGAGCACCTGCCGACCTATCCCGCGCTGGCCGAACGGGCGGAAACCCTGCGCCAGCGGCTCGACACGGTCGGGCTGCGCTGGGCCACGTCGCTGATCGCGATCGGGCGGAAGTAGCGGACAGCCGTCAGCAGGCAGCAGACAGCGATCAGGATTTTCGCCAGACGGCGGGGTGCTGATCGCTGCGGACTTCTGCCTGATCGCTGTTCTCACCCTGTGCTATACTACCCATCACATCATGACCGCAAGCCGACAGTGGAGAGGCAAACGCCGTGGGTGAGCCGCCGATTTTCAAGGTGCTGTTGGTAGGGGATGGCAACGTTGGAAAAACCAGCCTGGTGCGCCGCTTCTGCGAGGGCAAATTCGACGAATCGCGCATCCTGACGATTGGCGTCGATTTCCAGATCAAAACCGTTAAACTGGGCGCGCGTGCGGTACGCCTGTCGATCTGGGATGTGGCCGGGCAGGAACGCTTCCGCGCCTTTCGCGACCAATTCTACGCAGGAACACTGGCGGTCGCGCTGGTCTATGACGTGACGGCACCCGCGTCTTTTTTCAATCTGCCGCGCTGGCGCGAGGAAGTGCTCACCAGCATCCCCGGAGTGCCCCTGGTGGTCATCGGCAACAAGCTCGATCTTGGCCCGGTCGTGCCCCCGGCTGAAGCGGAAGGTTGGGCCCGCGTCGCGGGGAATATGCCGTTTCTGCAAACCAGCGCGCTCACCGGCGATCACGTCGAGGAATTCTTCCAGGGACTGGCCTATCTGGCCTACAAACGTAACGCCAGTTTGCACGAACAACCCTCCGAAAGCCACAGCCCGCCCACGTCCTGAACGCTTCCCTAGACAGCTCACGGCGAAAACCAATCGGGCGAATGCTTTCGCCGCCGGGCATCTCTATGCTATCATGATGCCAGGGGATGACTTCAGCGCTCATCTACGCGGAGTCATCAGAGCGGTGAGAGAACCCAACGTGAGCGATCAGGATGACCGGCCCAATTCGTTACTGCGCCGCCTGCTGGATCAGGATCAGGAATCACGTACCCCAGCAGGTCCACCCAAGAGCGTAACGCCTCCGCAGGAAGACGTGCCCGCCCCAACTTCACTCCCGGCGCAGAGTGTGCTGCCGCGCTCGCCAGTCCGGCCCAGCGCCCCTGAGGACGAGGAGCCGCAGCCGCTTCTGGCTCCGCTGCCGCTCGATAAAACGCTGTCCGGCGATACCGGGCCACTTACGCCGCGCGAACAGTTGCAGCGCGCGGAAGAAGCCCTGATCGCGCTGCGCGAACGGATGGCGCAAGTCGCGGCGGCCTTCGCCCAGGGCGAGCTTAACCAGGCGCAGTTCGACGCGATCTACGGCCGCTACAGCGAGCAGCGCGACATCACCGAGCGGCTGCTGACGCGCAACCCGGAAAGCCAGGCGTGGCAGTCGGTGATCCGGCCCGGCGCGACGCGCTTTTTGTTGGAACATTTCGCGGCGGTCCCGCTGTCGTATTCGATCTACGATCAAGAAAGCTTCGAACTGATCGCGATCACCGGGACGCTGCAGCTCGCCGAAACCCAGATTCACACCGCGCTGCACCAATTGAAGACCGTCATCGCCGAGCGCGGCAATCCCGGCCCGGCCCGGCGGGAATTGGCCGATGGGCGCTGCGTGGTCTTTGTGCCCGGCGACCTGACCGCCGCCGTTGTCATTTTCTCGTTGGACCCGGCCCGCACGCAGCTTGAGCGCGTGCGCGATATTCACCGCGACTTCGAGCGCGCCAACTGGCACGCCCTGCAGCGGCAGGATTACACCGCCGGTCGGCTGGTGTTCCCACACCGGGCCTTGTTCGAACACTAGAATGTCGTCGTTTTGACCGTGTCACGCTCACCGGACGCCCCGCATGTCTTCTACACCTGATTACGAAATGCTGCGTGAGATGATGGTCCGCGACCAGCTCCTCGCGCGTGATATTTATGACCGGCGCGTGCTGGACGCCATGCGCCGCGTCGCACGGCACCGCTTCGTGCCGGAACCAGTCCGCGCGCATGCCTACGAGGACGGGCCACTGCCGATCGGCCACGACCAGACCATCTCACAACCCTACATCGTCGCGCTGATGACCCAACTCCTTGCCCCAACGCCGGACGAGGTTGTTCTGGAAATCGGCACGGGATCGGGCTACCAGACGGCGGTGCTGTGCGAGATGGCCCAGATGGTCTACTCGCTGGAACGCTACCCCGCGCTGGCCGAAGAGGCCGGCCATACCCTGCACGCCCTGGGCTATCACAACGTTGAAGTGTATACTGGCGACGGCAGCCAGGGACTGCCGGATATGGCCCCCTTCAACGCGATCATCGTCACCGCCGCCGCCCCGTCAATCCCCGGCCCACTGCGCACGCAGTTGACCAACGGCGGGCGGTTGGTACTGCCCGTCGGCGACCGGCAGCAGCAAGCGCTGCACCTCGTCCGGCGCATGAACGACGCGTGGACCGTCGAACGCTTGATCCCGGTGATGTTCGTGCCCCTGTACGGGCGTCACGGCTTCAACGCACCCGACGATCCCTTGTCCGACACGCCCGACGATATCCCGGATATGCCGCCGGACGCCCGCTAGTCGCAGACCCGCGCAGACCACATTTGCAGATCGCTTTTGCCGCTTTCGCACACAGGACGGCTCCACGCCTTATGGATGACAACACAACCCTGATCATCAACCGCGTACTGCCTATTTTGTTTATGCTCGGCCTGGGAATCTGGATTCGGCGGCGAGCGTTTCTGCCCGAAAGTACGATCGAGGATCTGCGCAAAATCGTGGTGAATTTCGCGCTGCCCGCCGTGCTGTTCATTTCCTTCCTCAATATCGCGCTGGAACTCAAATACCTGGTGCTGTTCGTCACGATTTACGCGCTGTGCCTGGCGCTGTTCGGCTTTGGGCAGATGCTCCAACGACGGAGGGAGGTGCAGTATGAGTACTTCCCGTTCATGATGACGGGCTTTGAATATGGCATGCTGGGCGTGAGCCTGTTCGGCAGCGCCTACGGGCTGGACAAAATCGGTTATATCGCCGTGGCGGACCTGGGGCACGAGCTGTTTATCTGGTCGTTCTTCCTGGCGCTGCTGCTCAAAAAGCGCGACGGCTTGCAGCACACCAGCCAGATGATCCTGGCCGTGTTCCGTTCGCCGGTCATGATCGGTATCATGGCGGGGATCGCGTTCAACATCCTGGGGATGCAGACTTTTTTATACGACAAGCCGGGCACCGGCGCGGTCATGGCGACGCTGGACTTCATGAGCAACCTCACCATCCCGCTCATCCTGATTATCGTCGGATACGGCATCCGGTTAGATTGGTCCGCGGCGCGCGAAGCCTTCCCGGTGATCGCAGTACGGCTGGGGCTGCTGATTCCATTGGCGCTGGTCCTCAACGAGGTGCTGGTTGGCGGCGTGCTGGGGTTGGAAGAACCATTCAAAATCGCGGTCTTCACGCTGTTGATTCTGCCACCGCCGTTCATCGTGCCGCTGTTTATGCGCGCCGGGCTGCCCGACGAGCGGCGTTATATCAACAACGTGCTGATGCTCTACACTGTTTTCACGATCGCGATCTTCGCGGTCTATTTCTCGCTGCACCCCGGGGTATAGGATCACGTCAGGGGAAAAGCGGGCCACAGAGAAGAACAAGAGGAACACAGAGGAATTTAAGGAGAAACACAAAGGCCCCGCCTCGCCGTTCGGGACGTGGGACCTGCTTTGCCTGATTACTGATTGCTGTCCGCTGATCGCTGCTACAATGTGTCGAAGCGGGTGAGGTAATCGCGCGCGAAGCCGCCGCCGTTCGTCCCGATCAACACGCCCGCCAGTTTCTGGACCTGAAGCTCACCATCCCGGCGGATCAGGCGCGTGATCTGCTTTTCCATCACGGCCATGAACTCGTCCCAGGAGATTTCGGATGGGAGCTGCGGGGCACGCAGGGCCCGCACGCTGTCCAGGTAGGCCACGACCGGATCGGCGTTGTTGAAATGCAGCGCACTAGGCAGATCGCAGCGCGCGACGGCGCGGAATTCATGCGCCAGAAGCTGCGCGCCGTTTTCCAGCGCAAACCGCCTGTGTTCTGGCCCAAAGTCGGCGCGTGGGAAGCCCAACAGCGTACAGGCGCGCCGCGCCAGCGTGTCGAACTCCGGCATATTGTCCGTACTGTTGGTCGCCGCGATCAGGCAGCCGTCCGGCTTGAGCACGCGCCGGATTTCGGACAGTGCCAGCGGCACGTCGGGCACGTGGTACAACATGTGATTCGCCAGCACCACGTCAAACATCTGGTCAGCAAACGGCAGCGCCTGCGCGTCCAGGTTCAGGACGTCGATCTGGCTCGCGTTGGGATTCTGGCGTGCCAGCCGGGCCATCCCCAGCGACAGATCCCCGGCGATATGCCGCCCGTGGGGGGCGCGTTCTTGCACCAACGCGAAGTACGTCCCTGGCCCGGACCCGATATCCAGCACCCACTCATCCCCGCGCCATGCGTGCGAATCAATCACCCACTTGGGAAAATCGACCTTGGGCCGGGTATAGAGTTCATGGGTTCGAATACGCGTCGCTAACTGTTCGTCGGTGGCGTAGGCTTCTTTGGTCAAGATGTCGCGGTCGGTGCGTGGATTGAGATGAGCCATAGGTTAGGGTCGCTTCCACAAAGGGCGAGATAGGCGCGGGCGTCAGCACGGTTAGGGTCATAAATCGGCAGGATCGTGGGCCGCAGCGTGAGAACCTTGGTTGATGCTGCCCGTAGTTTAACACGACAATGACAACAGAAGCTATCAGGTTAGAAGTTTTTTAGATTGTTTTCACGTTCACGCCAGCACCGCACGCAGCATTTCCTCAGAAATCGGCCCCTGGCGCACTACATGCAGATCGCCATCTTCGAACGTGATCACCGTCGAAGGGACGCCGCCAACACACGTCCCGCCGTCGAGATAGAGCGCGACCGCATCAGACAGATAACGCACCGCCGACTGGATGGTGCAGGCTGGCGGCTGATCGGAGCGGTTGGCACTGCTGACGGCCAGCGCGCCGCCCGCCGCCGCGAGAATCGCCCGTGCGACAGCCAGACCCGGTACGCGTACCCCAACCGTCGACAGCGTGGACAGATTGTGCGGCAGATCGGGACGCTTGGGCAGCGCCATCGTCAGGGGACCGGGCCAGAAACGTTCGGCCAGTCGCCGTGCCACGTCAGGAAAATCGGCGGCGACGAAACTCACCGCATCCAGATCGGCCAGCAGAACCGGGATCGCACGCTCGGCGGGGCGGCGCTTGGCGGCGAACATCCGCGCGATCGCCACGTCGGTGATCGCGGCGGCCACGCCGTACACCGTATCCGTCGGCAGCACGATCAGATCGTCGATTGCCAGGGCCATCGCGGCAAACCGCGCCGCCTCAGGGTGATCAGCCAGCAGGATGCGCGGCATCTTCACCCCCTGGCCCCACACTCACCACGCGGTCCAACCCGGCATAATCGGCGATCAGGCGGACTGCTGCGCCGGGCAGCGTCTGCCGCGCCAACGCGCAGACCGCCGCGCCCTGCTCCGCGCCGATTTCTAGCAGCAGCAGGCCGTCCGGGGCCAGTACACGCGGCACATCCACCAGCAGCCGCCGGATCAGGTCGAGACCATCCGGGCCACCGTCCAGCGCCAGACGAGGCTCCCAGCGCGACACGGCCAGATCGTCCAGGTCAGCACAGGCGATGTAGGGCAGATTAGCCGCGACGAGATCGGCGCGCAGCCGCGCCCCCAGGATCGGAGCCAGCAGATCGCCCTGCACGCACGTGACACGTCCAGCGACACCGTTGTTCGCCGCATTTTCCCGCGCGACGGCCAGCGCCGCCGCCGACACATCCACCGCCCAGACGTGCGCGTCGGGCAGATGAGCCGCTAGTGTCACGGCGATCGCGCCGCTGCCGGTGCCCACGTCCACAATACGCAGCGCCGATCGCCCGCGCGCCCAGCTCAGCGCCTGCGCGATCAGGTGTTCCGTTTCCGGACGAGGAATCAACACGTCGGGAGTAACGTGGAAGGTGCTGTCATAAAAAGCGCGCGCGCCGGTCAGATAGGCGACCGGTTCACCCGCAGCGCGCCGCACGATCAGCGCACGAAACGTAGCGGCTTGTTCAGTCGTCAGAGTCAGTTCAGGATGGGCAATCAACTGCGCGCGGGTGAGTCCGAGCACGTGCGCCAACAGCAGCGGCGCGTCCAGCAGCTCCGACTCCGGCGTGGCGATCAGCACCGCGCGCGCCCAGGCTAACGCCTGCGCCGCGTCATGCAGCGGCGTGCCGGCTGCCACTGCCCCACCCTCGACTACACGCCCCGCCATTAGACCCCCACAGCCTGAAGTCGTTCCGCCTCGTCGCGCGTGGCCGTCTCATCGATCAACTCGTCCAGTTTGCCATCCAGCACGGCGGGCAGGTTGTACAACGTCATGCCGGTGCGGTGATCCGTGACGCGGTTCTGCGGGTAATTGTACGTGCGAATTTTCTCGCTGCGGTCGCCGCTGCCGACCTGGCTGCGCCGCGCGGCATCCTGCTCCGAGCGCTGGCGTTCGATTTCCAGGTCATACAGCTTGGCGCGCAGTACGCCCATGGCGCGCAGTTTGTTCTGAAGCTGGCTGCGCTCGTCCTGACACGCGACCACGATTCCGGACGGCAGGTGCGTGATGCGGATGGCCGTCTCGTTTTTCTGCACGTTCTGGCCGCCCGCGCCCGCTGAGCGGTAAGTGTCGATCTGGAGATCTTTCTCGTCGATCTCCACGTCGACATCATCCATTTCAGCCAGCACGGCGACGGTGGCGGTCGAAGTGTGGATGCGCCCCTGGCTCTCGGTCACGGGGACGCGCTGCACGCGGTGCACCCCGCTTTCGTATTTCAGCCGCGAGAACGCGCCCTGCCCGCGCACCTCGAAGATGATCTCTTTGTAGCCGCCCACGCCGGTATCGTGCGCGCTGAGAATATCCACTTTCCAGCGGTGATCTTCCGCGTAGCGCGTATACATACGGTACAGGTTGGCCGCGAAGATGCCCGCTTCGTCACCGCCCGCCCCAGCGCGAATTTCGACGATCACGTTCTTGCTGTCGCGTTTATCTTTGGGCAGCAGCTTCCGGCGCAGACGGTCTTCCATCTCGGGCAGCGTCGCCTCCAGCCGGGCGATCTCTTCGCGGGCCAGATCGGCCATGTCGGCATCATCCAACAGCGCTTCGGCCTCTTCATATTCGGTCAATGCCTGCCGGTAAGCGCGCGTAAGCTGCACCAGATCTTCGATCTCGGCGCGCTCCTGAGCGTAGCCCGCCACTCTTTCGTAATCGGCGATGTTGGCCGGATCCGCGATCATCTGGTCCAGCTCATCATAGCGTGCTTCGATGCCCGCCAGTTTCTCTAACAGCGTCGTTCGGTCAGTCATAACCCCTCACACAAAAGCCCCATCAGGGGCTTGATCTGGTTCGCGTCGTCTGCGTGAGATTATACCACAACCGTCCGTGCGGCTGGCAGGGCGAGCTTTGCGCAGGACCGGATCACGGAGGGCACAGAGTAATACATGAGAAAAAAGGACCCTTGCCCTGTGGTCCTCTCTTTTTTCCTCCGTGATCCTCTGTGTTCCAGCTTTTTCTCTTATCGGCGGGAGACATAGTGCGCGGCGATGGAGTCCACCTGCCCGCCGTAGGATTCCCCGAACAGGTTGAGATGGGCAAGGACGTAATACAACTGGTAGAGCGCGCGCCGTTCCTCATGACCGGGGGCGGGCCACGCCTCGAAATAGGCCGCGTAGAACTGCCCGCTAAACCCGCCAAACAACGCGCTCATGGCGAGGTCCATCTCGCGGTGGGCGTAAGACACCGCCGGATCGATCAGCACGGGCGCGCCATCCGTCGCGATCAGATAATTGCCGCCCCACAGATCGCCGTGAATCAGGGACGGGGCGATCGCGTCGTCGTCGAGCAGGTCCGGCAGGCGATTCATCAACCGGGTGAGCAGATCCTCACGCCGGGTGGGGAGCCGTCCGCGCTGGCGGGCAAGCTGCACCTGGCGGCCAATACGCTGATCGCGGTAAAACTCGGACCAGCGCGCCGCCTGGGTATTGGGCTGCGGCAGCCGCCCGATGAAGTTGTCGCGATCGAGGCCGAAAGCGTCCGCTGTACGGCGGTGTAGATCGGCCAACCCGGCACCGAAACGCGCCATCGCCGCGTCAGAGCGCGCGCCGCCCGCTTCGATGTATTCCAGCACGAGGAAGGCCGGGCAGCCCTCTTCGGCGTCACTCGCCGCGATCACCGCCGGGACGCGCAGCGCCTCCGCGGAAGCCAGCAGCCGCAAGCCGTGCGCCTCGGTCGGGAACATCGCTGGAGGGGCGCTGGTGTTCCACTTGACGAAACAGCGCGTCCCGCCGACGGTAAACTCTGCCGACTCGTTGATGTCGCCGCCGTAGATAGGCCGCGCATCCGTGACCGGGCCGCCCAGGATATTCGACAGACGATCGCGCAGGGCCGGAGGAATCGCCATGCGCCTAGAGTTCCTTCCGCGCGGCGGATATGGTCGAGCAGCCCGTCGGCGCCGCGCAGGACCAGCGCGTAGACGTTTTCGAAGCGGCCGTCATAGTAGGGATCGGGCACTTCACGTGTGGGCACGTCGTTGGCGTAATCGAGGAAGCGCGCCAGCACAGCCTGCGTATGAGCAGGTGCCATGCGCCGCAGATCAGCCAGATTCTCGTCATCCATCGCCAGGATGTAATCAAACGCGTCAAAATCGGCGGGCGCAATCTGCCGGGCGCGGCCCGTGTAGGTGATGCCGTGCTGTTGCAGCACGCCGCGCGTGCCCCGGTGGGCTGGCTCGCCGATGTGGTAACTGCTGGTGCCTGCCGAGTCAATAGTGATGGCGTCGCCCAGCCCAGCCTCGTCCACGCGCTGTTGGAAGACGGCTTCGGCCATCGGCGAGCGGCAGATATTGCCCAGGCAGACGAAAAGTACGCGCACAGTCATAGGATCGATCCTCCGGATCAGTACAAAAATGGGATCAGCTTGTGGACGCGCGCGCGGTAAGCCGCATAATCCGGGAATTTACGCATCAGCCAGCGTTCTTCGCGGCGCGCCTTGATATCAAAAAAGACCAGGAGCGTTAGCGCATACACCAGCGTGATGACACTGGTGTTCAGCAGCGCCCAGCCCACCGCCCCAATGATCAGCCCGCCGTAGATCGGGTGGCGTACCAGGCGGTACGGCCCGGATTGGACCAGCGTGGCGTCGTCTTTGGGGTGCGGCAGGATCGATAGATTATTCCCCAGGCCGAACAATCCCGCCAGGGCCAACAGCAAGCCGACCGCCCCCAGCAAAAACCCCACGATCATCAGCGTCACCCGCAGCGGCGCGGAGAGATCGAGCTTCACGGTCCACGACTCCGGCCCCACAGCGATCAGCGCGAAGAGCACCATTTGCAGGACGACGTACCATTCCCCGCGTGAGTTTTTCCACCAGGGCTGTTGCGTGTGTGATGCCGACATGGTGAGTCACCTTCTCCGATGCTGCTGGCATAGCGGCGGCGTGGCGCGGCACAAGATAGGCCGAGCAACCGCCTATGGCATTAGATTCTAGCAAAGCCGCGGGTCAGAGATCACCAATCGTCGTCGAAACCCTTGAACCCTTCCGGCAAATTCTCCATCCCCGGCGCGGGTGCGCCTTCCTGGAGCGCGGGTGGGGCCGCGGGTGAGGACACGGTCACGGAAAGGACCTGTTCGGGAGCCTCAGAACGCGAGCTAAACATCGACAACGAGACGGTGGCACTGCGGATATACATTGTCACCGCGCCCACCCCGGCCAGCGCCGTGATCAGCTCGATGATCAGGCCCAACGCCGGCAGCGGAACGTTGGTCAGCAGCGCATACGCTACCGTCCCCAACCCCAACGTGGTGATCCAGCGGCGCAGGGTGCCGGGTTCGGGGATGCGCAGCACGAAGCGGTAAATGAGCTGGCCGATCATGAAGCTGATCACGACGCGGCCCATGAAAAACAGCAGGAAGCTGAAACCACCGATCATGCCGGAGCCAAAGACCATCAGCCCCACGCCGACCATGATCGTCAGCGCGTTGAGCTTGATGAAATACAGGATCAGCAGGATCAGCAGGCCGAGAATGATCACCAGGAAGACCAGCGGGATCGACAGCATGAACGTCACCAGCCCCCAGCCAATGGCGGGGATGGTGCGGCGGCGGACCTGAATCGCCGGTTGGCGAATGAGGTTCGGCTCGATGCGCAGCCCAATCACGCCCAGCAGCATCAGCGTCAGCACGTCGCGCAAGGATTGAATCAGGTAATCGCGCATGATCTTGGCGGCGTCGTCGGTGTGAGTCACTTTGGTGATGTCCGGCTGGGTGCCGGTCTGGTCGAAGCGGATATGGCCCTGCACGACACCCCCGGGAATCGTACTGCGGACCGGGGCGCTGTACTTCACATCGCCGCCAATATGCGCCCCCTCGCCGATCCACAGGCCGGGATTCTGGAACGAGACGTCGTAGATCGGCAGCCCGGGCACATCGGCGCGGCGGCCCGCATCGCCTACCTGGGCTTGCACCTGTCCGGCGACTACCCCGTCCACTTGCAGCGCTTCGCCCGCAAACCGCACGTTGCCGCCGACCGATCCGGCAATGCGCAACTGGTAGCCGTACATCAATACGTCCCCGGGCAACACGGCGTCTCTCTGGACGTCGGCATTGAGCGCCAGCGCGAAGAGGTCGACTTTGCTGCTCGAAAAGCGCGCCCATTGTGATATCTCGACGCTGAGCCCGCCAAAATGCACGTCATCGCCGACGGTGCCCTCAATAATCAGCTTGCCGCCGCCCACCCACAGATCCCCGGTGACGGTTGCGCCCCGGTGAATTGTGATCTGGCTGGCCGCGCCGATCAGATCGCCGTCGATGGAGCCGCGCACATCGAGCACGCGGCACAGAAAATAGTAGTCTTCCGTGATCTGCACGCCGGCCGCGACTTCGCATTTATCACCCCGCACTCCCTCCGCCGCTTCGACCTGGCTGACCAATCCCAGGCAAGCCAGTAGCAGCACGAGCGCGATCGCCCATTTTCGGTTGCTCCGAGGAGACAAATGCATTCGCTTCGTCCTTGCGCGCCGGGTCATTGGTCGAACGATGAGGGTATTGTACCAACAAGGATGCTCTTGGCTAAAACCGCCCCAGGGCGATGGCATCAAATCGGATCTTCCCGCGGTTGAGCGTGTCCGCACGACTTATGTGTTTGCCACACCCCCCGGGCCTTCTCCCCACGGCGTGGAGAGGGTGAACTGGCAGTCCTCCATTACATGGGGAGGGGCAAACCCGCACTACTTAGCGCGGCAGCAGCAGCGTCCCCAGGTAAGTTTTGGTCGACACCTGCTTAAAAGCGCCGTTGGTCAGGTCGAGTTTGTAGGTGCCGCTGCCTTCAGCGGCGATCAGCAGCAGCCCGGCGTCGTCATCGATGAACGCGGCGGGCCGGTAACGCTCCGGGCCGGGATTCAGCACAAGGGTTTGCGTGCGTGCCACCGTATCGACCAGCACCAGCGCATACTGTACCGGCACCTGACCCGCTTCCGGGCCAAGCCCGGTCACCATGGTGTACGCGGCGAGCGTGCCGGTGGCGTTGAGCAGCAGATCGCCACCCAGCCGGTAATTGAAATCGGGCGCGCGGATTTGAATATCGGCGCCGGTGGGCAGGTCCCACAGGTGCAGCACGAACGGCCCCTGACCGTTGGCGCCTTCCAGCCGTGCGAAGATACGCCCATCCGCCGACACGGCAGCCCCACACAGGCAGTTCGGCTCGTCAGACAGCGGGATGAAGACCTCGCGCTCGATCTGGTACTCTGACAGGTGGCTGTACACGCGGAACGGCGTCTCAAAGGGCAGCGGATCGGGCTGGGCTTCGTCGTAGAACAGCTCGGTCATGCCATTGGTGAGCGCCAGCGGCGCGAGCGTCAGGCCGGGCGCGGGAGAGTCGATAGGAAGCTGGCGCAGATCGCTGCCATCGGGCCGCGCCACGAACGCGGACGACACACCGGACGTGTCCACTTCCACCCACGCGATGGCGCTTTGATCGGGCGCGGCGGTCCAGGTGACGGTCTGCGTCGTCACGCCGCGCCGGATGAAAGGATGCGGCTCCAACATGCCGTCCGCCCGGGCGCGCATGATCGCGCCGGTGCGCTCTTTCTCATAGATCACATAATCGCCGACCAGCGCGAAATCGCGCCCTGTTTCCACGTTGACAACCGTGCTCAACCCGCTGAGGGCATCCATAAAAAACAGGCGGCCCTGGCCGGTCTGGAGATTCTGCTCCAGAAACACGTCGACGCGGGTCGTCGTCGTGCCGTCCTGGGCGTGCGCCAGCGCGGGCAGCAGCAATAGTGCGATCACGACACCACACAGCGCCCGCCGGGCGTTATTCAGCCAGAACATGTGCACCATCCTGTGAAGCAGCCAGCGCGGCCACAATCTGTGGCAGGATGACTCCTGAGCGTCCAGCCAGGTGCCAGCGCGCAAAGTCGGTGATCGGCGTACGATTCGGGTTGACCTCAATAATCGTCGCGCCGTGATCGGCGGCGAGCACAGGCATACCCGCCACCGGGTATACCGTGCCGGACGTGCCCACCACCAGCATCACGTCGGTAGTGCGGCACAGTGTCATGGCGCGGTCCAGCGCGGCGGCGGGCAGTCGTTCCTCAAACCAGACGACCGCTGGGCGCACGTACGCTCCGCAGTGAGGACAGCGCGGCGGGCCATTTTCGCGATCCCATTCGAAGCTGTCCACGTCGACCAGGGTGGGATCGCCCTGGCAGTTGGCGAAACACTTATTCAGCCGCAAATCACCATGCACGGGGATCACGTCGCTGCTGCCTGCAGCATTGTGCAGCCCGTCAATGTTCTGC
This sequence comes from uncultured Chloroflexia bacterium, assembly GCA_963826505.1. Lineage (GTDB taxonomy): Bacteria > Chloroflexota > Anaerolineae > Aggregatilineales > Aggregatilineaceae > CAWGXG01. The sequence continues at coordinate 35,453 of CAWGXG010000002.1, read as the reverse complement.
GTGATGACGACAACATCCGGGACCACCTGCTCCAGTGCGGCGATCGCCACGTGGCCGGGGTTGGGTCGCGCCTCGGCCAACAGCGTGCGCCGGTAGGTGTACCAATCCCACACCAGTTTAGGATCGCGCAGAAACCCGGCGGGCGTGGCGAGCAGCATCGGGTCATATTGGGCCCATAGCCCTTCGATCGCATCGCGAAACGTGGGGATGCCGCTTTCTTTGGACACGCCCGCGCCGGTCAGCACCGTCAGGCGCGTGCTGCGGCGGATCGCCTGGGCGGCGGCTTGCAGCGCCGGTTGCAACTCGGACGCAGCGGCCATAGGATCACACCTCCTCGCGGTTAGCGCGTTACGCTGACGATTGTGCCCCCGCCCGGCCCAGCGCGCAAACGATCACCACAGACCATTTACTCCATGTGCATGGCACGCGCGCGCCGGGTGGCCACGGTCACCCCCCTCGGGGCGCGGGAAGAACGACGCGATTCGACCGATCTGCAATCGATTACTTATGAATTTCGTTTTGCTGACCGTCATGCGGGCCCGCGTGTTGGCCCCTCGCACCGGGGAACACGCGTCGCATGGCAAGCCAGACAGCACCCACTCCCCTATAGGTAACACTGTTATTTAGCAAGCGACGTGTTACAATCGAGACATCACACGACCATTGGGGATACATCATGCATCGATCGGTTTTGGCTTCGAGGACACCGCTCCCCGGAATGTTGAAGGATGACATGAGCGCAACCGCCTGGACCATGCGATATGAACGTCTGGCCGCCTGGGCACAGACCGAATGGCAGCGCCGGCACGGGGCACGCTCGTACCAGCTCTTGTGGGCGTCGGAAAGCTGCGGCAACCAACTGGCCATGTCGCGCATCAAACCGCGCCGCCGTCTGCGCGGCAAAGCCTCGTACACAGGGTTTGAGCAGGTCGAATGTCAGGAAGTGATCTCAATCAGTGAATATGTCGTGCCCGGTCGCCACGCCACATTGGGCGAAACGGTGGGCGCGTTCGAATTTCATTTCACCCAGGGCAGCGACCCGTTTGATGTGCTGTTCGTCAGCTCCTACTTCCGCGACGACGATCCAAACATCGTCGCGATCGCGCTGGTGCCGCCGGAACACATGGACGCCTGGGTCCATTTTGAATCGCTTTGTAACGAGGCCGTGCGCCGTCCCAGCCGCCGCCAGGACGTGTATATCATCGGCGGGACCAACTCCTTTTTTAAGCCCACCGTCGAGTGGGACGAAGTGATCCTGCCCGCGCACTTGAAAGACGATCTCCGCTCGGATATGGAGGCGTTCTTCAAAGACGGCGTGCCGATCTACCAGGAATTGAACCTGGCACCGTTCCGCAAACTGCTGCTGGTCGGACCGCCCGGCACGGGTAAGACCATGCTGTGTGCGGCGATGGCTAAGCTGGCGCTGAAGAAAAAACGCGTCGTGGTGTACGTCTCCGGCGCGGACGACGACGGCGCGTCCTTCCACAAGATTCACCACGCGCTCAACGTCGTGGCGAACGCGGGCTACCCCGTGCTGCTGATTGTGGAAGAGATCGACGTGTACCTGCGCAAAGATGATAAAGCACGCATCCTGAACGTGCTGGATGGGCTTGAATCGCCCAACAATCCGCGCGGCGCGCTGTTGTTGGCCACGACGAATTACCCCGAAGTGATCGACGAGCGCATCGCCAAGCGCCCGGGCCGCATGGACCGCATTCTGATCATCCCGCCCATTCAGGACGAAGTGCTGGCCCAGCACATGCTGGAACACTACATGGGGCCGCAGTACCAGTCCGATCACGCGGAAGTGGTTCCGGCGCTGGTCGGCCAGACAGGCGCGTTCGTGCGTGAAGTGGCGCTGCACGCCCGCATGCTGGCTGCGCACCAGGGTCATCGCATGGTCGACCTGGCAACACTGCGCCAGTCGATCGGCAGCCTGACCAACCAGATCAATACGGGTGAAGATCTCCTCCCGCGCCGGGCAATGGGCTTTGACAAGGTGCGTCGTGGCAACGGGTTTGGCTTCCCTGAAGAATTGGAACCCGCCCCTCAAGACTACGACGATTAACCCTGCCCAACTGGCTTTTGTGCACCTCTCAACGTCCGTACAACAACGGGCGTTGATGTTTTTTCCCGTGCCGTGTGCTGATTGCCCTTGGAGGGTATGACGTTCAGCACTAGTCGGGGAGCGAGGGCCGCGTTTATAGTTGGGTAAATTCAGGGCAGAAGCATGAGCACACAGGCACAGCTCGAAGCATTGATCCCGGTCGCGGTCGGGATGATCCTGGCCGGTGTGATTGGCCTGGATCGGGAATGGCGGCACCGCCCGGCGGGCATTCGAACGCATATGCTCGTAGGGATGGGAGCCGCGCTTGTCATGTCGATGGCAACGGGGTTATACGATGCCAATTCGGCGGCGCGGCTGGCCGCCAATGTCATTACGGGGATCGGGTTTCTCGGCGCGGGAGTGATTATCCGGCGCGGCGATGAAGTCCACGAGCTGACAACCGCCGCTTCGTTGTGGTTGGTCGCGATGATCGGAATTGTCGCCGGAGCGCGGTTGTACGTGTTGGCCGCTGGCGCAACGGCGCTGGGCTGGATTGTCCTGACCGCTATACGGTCGCTGACCAAGCGCCAGCACGCGCTCGCAAACCAGCACAACGGGCAGCCCACGCCCTCCGACTGACGCCTAATGCTCGTCGTCTTTGGGGAGATGGCGCTCGATGTGGTTTTTTACCGCGAAGACCGCCGCTTCGGCCCGGTTGGATACCTGGAGCTTGCTCAGAATATTACCAACATAATTGCGCACGGTGCCCTCGCCCAGGAACAACTGCGAGGCGATCTCGCGATTGGTCAGCCCCTCGACCATCAGCGCGAGAATGCGCATTTCTTGCGGCGTGAGGCCCGAAAAAGCCGAGGCTTCTTTGACCTGGGCCGCCTGGCGGACTTCTTCCAGCAGCGCCTTTGTCAGGGTGGGATCGATCAGGGCATCGCCCCGGCCCACCGTGCGAATCGCGTCCACCAGATCAGAGCTGCCGACGCGCTTGAGGACGTAGCCCACCGCCCCCGCCCGGACGGCATCCATGACGAGTTCATCCTCTGCATATGAGGTGAGCATGATCACCTTGGTGGTGGGGAGTTGTTCGGTGATTTGCTCGCAGGCTTCAATGCCTGACAGCCCGCCCGGCATGCGGATGTCCATAATTATGATGTCAGGCCGGTGGGTGGACGCCTGACGAACGGCCTCGATACCGCTTTCGGCTTCAGCGATGACGCTGAAATCGGGCTGCTGTTCGAGCAGCGCACGAAGCCCGGCGCGTACGACGGCGTGATCGTCGGCGATCAAAATGCGAAGTTGTGTCACAGGATTCTCCGACATGAGATTGGCTTGAGACATGAGCATAAAAAGTTATATTATGTGAGACACTGGCCTGGCTGGCTGTCCCCCCGCACTATGTGCGCCGAGAGATTATACCGTGTGTCTAGCCTGAAAAACCAGTGAATCGTCTTATAAAGATCTATTTTTAGCCTAATTATATGCGAAATCCGAGATCCTGCTTGAGGATCACCAGTTTAAATCGGTGAATTGCTATGACTGCATCTTCGCACCCATCACTATCACACAAAGATCCCAGCGCCTCGATGTTAGATGCGCTGAGCCGCGCAGCCGCGACCATCACCAGCGAGTTGAGCCTGCCACGCACCCTGCAAGCGATTACCAACATCGCCCGCGAGCTGGGTAGTGCGCGCTATGCGGCGCTGGGCGTACCCAACGACGACGGTACGCTGCGCGCCTTCATCACGTCCGGACTCGAAACCGGCGAAGCGCGCGGTATCGACCACGAGCCGCGCGGGCTGGGCCTGCTCGGCGCGATACTGGAATCCGACACGCCGATCCGGCTGGAAGACCTGACGAAAGACCCGCGCTCCGCCGGATTTTGCGGCAACCACCCCGTCATGACGCGTTTCCTGGGCGTGCCAATTATCAGCCACAACGAACGTCTGGGCAATCTTTACCTGACCGATCCGATCGATGGTGAGCCCTTCAGCGACGACGACGAGCGCCTGATCGTGCTGCTGGCGAATCATGCCGCCGTCGCGATCGAAAACGCGCGCCTGACCGAACAGCTCGAAGCCATCGCCATGAGCCGCGAACGCGACCGCATCGGCATGGAGCTGCATGACGGCGTAATCCAGTCCGTGTACGCGGTTGGGATGAAGCTCGAAATCCTGCGCGGGCAGTTCCCCATGACGCCCGAACAGGAAACGCAGTACCAGAGCATGATCGACGATCTGAACCAGATCATCGAGGACATCCGGCTCTATATCCGCAACCTGCGCAGCGCCCGCGAGGAACAAGCCACCTTCAAACAGCGGCTGGACAACTTGGCGCGCCACTTTAAGGACTTCGCGCGGGTGGATGTAGTGATCGACGTGCCGCCCAAGCTGCGCACGCTCAACGAGCGCCAGCGTCATTCGCTCACCCAGATCGTGCGGGAGGCGCTGTCCAATGTGGCCCGCCACGCCCACGCCACGCAGGTCAAGGTCAAGGTGCGCGAGCGCGAAAATATGCTGGTGCTGACAATCGAAGATAACGGGGTTGGGTTCGACCCGTCCAAGCTGCGCAATCCGGAAAGCTTCGGCCTGCGCAACATGGAACAGCGCGCGCGCCAGCTCAGCGGCCAGTTTTCGATCCGCAGCGATCCTGACCAGGGCGGGACCGAAATCGGCGTGCAGATTCCGTTCCGGCCGTAGTTCGGGTTCAGCCCAATTGCCCCACCCCTAAATCCCCGCCCCATGTTATGGAGAGGGGACGTTGGTTGTCAGAGGGTTTTGCGGATCGTCCCGCGTCAGACGAGGCGGGCCACCGCGACGCGTTGGCCCGTTTCCGCCGAGCGCAGCATCGCCTCGATCACGGCAACATCCTGCGCGGCCTGCCGTGGAGTATTGCGGTGAGCTTCCCCGCCCCGGATCGCAGCAGCGAAAGCGGCGAATTCCCCCTCGATCCCGCGCGCCGATGGCACATCGATCATTTGGGTGTCACCGCCGCTGGTCAGTTCGATCCGACCGGGTGCGATACGCAGCGCTCCACCGTCACCTACGATGTCGAGCATAGTGTTCCACGGCGCTCCCGCAGCGTGCGTGATGCTGTACATCCCGGTGCAGCCATTGGCAAACGCCAGGGCGGCGTTCAGTGTGTCCGCGGGCGGCAGATCGGGACGCACGGACGCGCTCAGCGCGCTGACCGCCGCGATCTCGCCTAGGATCAAACGCAGCGCGGCGATGTTGTGCACGCCACCGTCCAACAGGAACCCGCCTTGGAATTCACCGGTCCGACGCCACTCCGTCGCGTAATACTTGTTATCTGGTGTCATAAGGCCGTACAACACCCAGGTGACCATACGTGGCGTGCCGATAGCGCCGGACTGCACCAGTTCCGCGGCGCGCGTGAAGACCGGCTCGTAGCGGTAGTTCTCCGCCACCATCCACACCTGCCGGGGATGCTGCGCGCTGTGGTTCAGCAGGGCCTGAGCCGTCGCCACGTCCGGCGCGACGGGCTTTTCACTGATGACGTGCTTACCGGCGTCCAACGCCGCCATGACCCCCTCTGGCAGCAGCGGGATCGGCAGCGTCAGATCGACCGCTTCAACATCGTCGCGCGCCAGCAGTGTCGTGAGGTCGCTCACCACGTCGACCGGGTACGGGTATTTCTCGGCCAGCGCCGCGGCGCTCTCCGCGCGGCGGCTGTGAATGGCCACCACCTGAAAGCGGTCGCGCAGCGCCAGCAATGCCGGCGTATGCGCGTCGCGGGCGAAAATACCCGCGCCGACGATCGCCAGACGGATCGGATCGCCGTGTTGTTGTGATGTTTCAGTTTGCATGTTCAAAGTCCTAAAGAATGGAGATTAGATTCTGGCCTATAGCCAGTATAGCCGGAGTCCCGTGGAATTGCAGGGAAAAAGCGGTTCATTGTGGAGAAGACACGTATTTTTCTCGGCTTTTCCCCGCTGTGACTCTCTGTGGCCCGCTTTTCCCGCTACAGAATGCGGCGGATACGCAGCGCCAGATGCACCGCCAGCCGGATCTCGGGATTATCCAGGTCCAGCCCGCTGATCTCCCGAATGCGATCCATGCGATACAGCAGCGTGTTGCGGTGAATGTGCAGCCGCTTGGCGGTGCGCGTCAGGTTGCCGTGTTCTTCGAAGAAGGCTTCCAGCGTACTGATGAATTCGCCATTTTGCGGCGTTTCCTCGGTGAGCGCGCCCAACGTCTCGTGATAAAAGCGCCCTAATTCCGGCGACCCGGCCAGCAGCGAGAGCAGCCGGTAGACGCCCATCTCGCGGAACGCCAGCGGAATGTCCAGCCGCCATTGGAGCGCGGTACGATGCGCGGCGCGCGCCTGGTCGAAACTCTCGCGCCACGCCCGCAAATCTCCGGCGCTCTGTCCGAGTCCGCACACAATCTGCGCCGCGTAACGCTCGCGGACGCGCCCCTGTACGGCCAACGCCAGATCACGCGCGGTGCTCTCGTCGCCCTCGCAGAAGACGATCACCTCGGAGCCATACGGCTGGACCAGCGCCCCATAGCCCAACGCTCCGGACTGCTCGTTACACAGGGCTTCGATCTGGCGGGCGGAGGGCGTGTTGTCGCGCAGACCGCCGATATAGAGCGTGGTGTAGCGCTGTTCGGGCTGGTATCCCAGACGAGTGAGGCGCAGTAGCGCTTCTTTTTCGCTGATCATACCGCCCAGGAACTGCTCGAGCACGTTGCCCTGCACGCGCTTCTGCGCCTCGCGGATGGCTTTTTCCTTCGCCATTTCCAGGGCGCACACTGCCGCGCCGTGCCGCGTAATGGCCACGTCGAGCGTGTCGTAGGTTTCGCTGTCGGGGAAGATCAACGAGACGAAGCCGCGCCCCATCTTGCCCGCCACAATCGGCGCGACCAGACGCCGCAATCCCCAGCGCGGCAGCGGGATCGACACGGGGTCCGGGCTGACGGCGGCCACTTCGACGCGGTCGCGGAACAGCGCGGGCAGCGGATTGGCGTCATACAGTGTGTCTTCGATATCCGGCCAGCGATCGTCGTTGAGCATCGGACCCGCCACCGCCAATGGGCGCAGCCGCTTGTCCTGCACAACCACCGTCTTGTTGACCAGCGCCGCCAGCACACCGACCAGCGCTTCCAGCCCGCGATTCTCGGTCGAAAGCTGCAACAACTGCTCGCGGATCTCGCGGGCGCGCTCGTCGGCGGAAACCTGCGTCCCCATCAGGACCTGGGCCGCCTGCCGTTCCACCTGGCGTAACTGGGCCGTATCGGGCAGCCGCAGCAGCACCACGCCCAATTCTTCCGCGACATCTTCGGCGGGCTGTCCGATTTCGCCCAAAACGCCAATCGCGGTGACGTTCATCGCCGCAAGATCGCGTACCAGGCCCACCAACGTGAGCTTGTCGCTCAACAAGCGCATCGCGTCCAGCGAGAGCAGCGCCAGCTCGCCGCCCTGCAGATCGGGAAAGGCGGGCGGGCGCGTGTTTAATACCTGGACCCAGGTCACATGGCGTTCCATGCTGCGCGTCCCCGCCACCACGGTGGTCCCGATCGGCAGAGCCAAACGCAGCAAATCGTGAATGTTGAAGGCAGACTGTCCTGGCACGGGTGTCCTCGTCGGCTTTCTGCCGCTTCACGCGCGGCCCACCATCTGCAAGACGGCGGCAACAGGACGTTCTGACCTGCCCCCGCTCGGAATGCGGCACTTGCGCCTGCGCCCACGTCACCGCCCGATCTTAAATTAATAGGTGCTCAAGTAGCGGTCAATCTCCCAGGGCGTGACGACGGGTAGATATTCACGCCATTCCAACCGCTTGGCCTCCAAAAAACGCTCGAACAGGTGCAGCCCCAGCGCTTCGCGCGCCAGATCGCTGGCTTCCATCTCGTCCAGAGCTTCGCTTAATGAAGCGGGCAGCGTCGTCAGGTGACGCAGCCGGTTTGAAAACTGGTACAGTTCTTCGTCGGTCGCGGGCGGCAGCGGCAGATTCTCGCGCAGCCCGGCCAGCCCGGCGTGCAGCATAACGGCAAAGGCCAGATAGGGATTGCAGCTCGGATCGGGGCAGCGCAGTTCCAGGCGCGTACCCAGGCGGTGCGTCTCCGACAGGCGCGGCACGCGCAGCAGCGCGCCCCGGTTGAGCTGCGCCCACGTCACGTAAATCGGTGCTTCGAGGCCGGACATCAGCCGCTTGTAGGAATTCACCAGCGGCGACAGCACGGCGGTCATGGCCCGCGCGTGGGCAAGTTGGCCCGCCAGGAACAGCCGCGCTTCGCCCGACAGACCATACTCGTGGGACAGATCGGTGAACCGGTTCTCGCCGGACACAACGTCACACATCCATTGGTGGATGTGCATGCCGTTGCCCGGTGCATCGCTGATCGGCTTGGGCATGAAGGTCGCGTAACGCCCCTCCTGCCGCGCGATGATGCGCACCGCCATGCGCGCCGTGACGATAGCGTCCGCCATGCGCAGCGCGTCGGTGGGCGCCAGATCCAGCTCGTGCTGGCCGCCGCCGACTTCGTGATGGCTGGTCTCGACCACGATCCCCATACTGCGCAGGGCATCGCTCGTCCGCTTGCGGATGACGCGCGCGACTCCGTCGGACGCGTCAAAATAGCTGGCCTGATCGTCAAGCTGGAGCTGATCCCCGTTGGGCGGCTCGCGCAGGACGTAATATTCCAACTCCGGCGCAACCATGTAGCGCATCCCCAACGCCTCGGCTTCGGCCAGCGCCCGGCGCAGCGCGCCGCGCGGATCTCCGGCAAAGGGCTGGCCATTGGGCGTGAAGACGTCGCAGAATACGCGCGCCGTGCGGCCCACGTCGTCGCGTGGTGTTTCCCAGGGCACCATGGCCAGTGTGGCGATATCTGGCACCAGGTACATATCCGCCTCGGCCACCCGCGCGAAGCCCTCAACGGCCGAGCCGTCAAACCACACGCCGTCGCTCAATGCGGCGGGCAGCCGGTCTGCATCAATGGTAACGGTCTTCACCAACCCTGCTACGTCGGTGAACTGAAGGTCTATCGTGCGGATGTCCCGGTCACGCACCAACGTGAGTGCGTCTTCGGGCGTTTGGATAGGTGCATCAGGCATGGTCTACCCCGTTTAGCTTCACAGACACTGACGATCCTCACTCTACAGCATAGCGTTGCATAGCACTAGATAAACAGCACAAGACTCACAACCCCTGGCGTGGCAGCATCGGGCCACAGAGGGCATGCTGCGGACGCGGTTGGATGATTTTCCTTGGCGCGCCGCTGCCTGACCAGACAGGCTGTACAAAAGCGGGCAGAGCTTGCGCCGATTCTGCCGGACGATTTCTCCATTATAACAAGTTGATCTCGGGTCCAATTGTGCGATTTGCCCAGGATCACGGGAACAGATCCATCTTGTACACGTCAGGTTAGAAAAAGATCGGTGAATGATTTGTAAGACACGAAAAATTCATGAAAAGTGTGAAGGTTCGCTCAATTCTAACTTGACTTAACCTTTATGGTGTGCCATAGTTCCTATTGTAAGTGTGGGGGAAAAAATACCTATCCTCGATCAAGACGCGGGATAGGTATTGGCGCGACTGGCAGGGGGGCTGCCGATCGTCCATCTCAAAAAATGCTGGATGTGGGCGAATTCAATGCTCCATACACCCTAATAATCCTCCCGACGTGTCGTGTCGCAACCCCACAGTGTGCCGCAATAGGTCGGGCATATTCGCCCGGATTCGGGATCTTCTCGTTTGATCAAACCCTTTCAGGAATGACCAACAAAGACATCGTCCGTTTCTTAGATAGTCAACCACTTCAATCGTAGGCAGTCAGCGCAGAAAGAGTTTTGGAGGAACCTAAATGTTTATGCACCACAAGCATTCGACAAGTATTCGGTGGATCGTGGCGGTGATGGTGATCGTCGCGCTAGTATTGACGGCGTGCGGCAAAGATAAGAAAGAAGACAAAGCCACACCCGTCCCCCCAACACCGGAAACGTTCACTATTGGGGTCGCCCTGTCCAACCTCAGCAACCCCTTCTTTGCAACGCTTCGAGATGGCGCCGAGAGTGAAGCGCAGCGCCAAAACGCGACGCTGGTCGTGGAAGATGCCGCTGACGACGCCGCCCAACAAACTTCCCAGGTTCAGGCCATGATCGATCAGGGCGTCAACGCGCTGTTGATCAATCCGGTCGATGCCGACGCAATTGTGTCCTCGATTGAAGCGGCCAACGCTGCGGGTATTCCCGTGCTGACCATCGACCGCAGCGCATCCGGCGGCACGATCCTCAGCCATATCGCTTCCGACAACGAAGCGGGCGGCAAGATGGCCGGGGACTTCCTGGCGGAACGCATCAACAAGACCGGCAACATTGTCGAGCTGCAAGGTCCGGCGGGCAACTCAGCGGCGGACGCACGCGGCAAAGGCTTTGACGGCGCAATCGCGACCTACCCCGATATTCATATCGTCGCCAAAGAGATCGCCAACTGGAACCGCGATGAGGCCCAGACGGCTTTCGCCCAGATTCTGGCCGACAACGCCGACATCGTGGCTGTGTTCGCGCAGAATGACGAAATGGTCCTGGGCGCGATTGCAGCGGCCAAGGAAGCCGGACGCGACGGTATCGTCTTTGTGGGCTTTGACGCGATCGACGACGCGATTGCTGCCGTAGAAGATGGCTCGTTGACGGCCACTATCGCGCAGCAGCCCAGCGAAATGGGCCGCCTGGGTGTGGAAACCGCCGTAAGCGCGTTGAAGGGCGAGTCGGTCCCCAGCACGATCCCGGTGGATCTGGCCCTGGTTACCAAATAGCACCCTTTAAACCCGCACTTCATGGGTAGTTTCGGTCGGAGGTAGGTAATGCGGCTCAACATCTCAATTGCGCAGCGGATCGCATTGGCTTTCAGTCTGATCGTGATCCTGGCAGGCGTGGCTGGTTATATCGGCATCCGGTATACCAACTCACAGAATGACACCCTTGCCACGACGCGCAACAGTAATACGGTGATCGAAGCGCTGGATACCGTGCACCTTCAATGGTGGATAGTTGCGGCGTCTGTGGACAATATGCTCGTCACGCGCCAAACCGGCTTGACAGAAGCGAGTCTGAGCACTGAACTCGATACATTCACTGCTCAGTTGCAAGCGCTCGACACTCTGCCCTTCGGCCAGTTGGGCGGCAGAGCCGAAAACCAGACCCTGGTTAACAATCTGCAAGATCTCGGTAGTGAGCTGGGCGACGCCGTGAACGAAGTCGTCAACGCCGCCCAGAATAACCAATGGGCGACGGCCCAGGCTCAGCGGCACACCGACATGGCTTCTCTTCAGCGCCGGTTCGGTGCTACGCTCGACCAGCTCACCGCCAACCTGAATGCCGACATCACGGACGCCGTGAATCAGGCAGAAAACACACAAGAAAACCTGCGAAACCTGTTGGTCGTAGTGGCCACGCTGGCGACCGTGTTTGCTGTCTTCGCCGTCTTCGCGGTGACCTACATCATCCGGCGCGGGTTCCGTGGGCTGCTCGTCGGCGCGCAAGCGGTTGAGGCTGGTAACCTCAGCGTCCGCGTACCCGAGGACAGCCGCGATGAGTTCGGCGAGTTGGGGTCGGCCTTCAACGCGATGTCCGAGCAGCTTGAACAGCTGATCGGCGGTTTGGAAGCACGCATCGAAGCCCGTACCAAAGACCTTCAGATCGCCGCCCAAGTATCCGAACAGACGGCGACTATCCTTGATCCTGAAGAACTTCTGCCTCAACTGGCAGACCTGACTAAGGACAGTTTCAACCTGTACCACGCCCACCTGTACCTGATCGATGCCACCGGGGATCATCTGGTCCTGGCGGCGGGGGCGGGCGAGATTGGCCGCCACATGCGCGCGGCAGGGCACAGCATCCCGGCCAAGGCCGAACGCAGCCTCGTGGCGCGTGCTGCGCGTGGCAACACACCACTAATCGTGCCAGATACGACACGTGAGCCGGGCTTCCTCCCGAACCCGCTGCTGCCCAAGACGCGCTCCGAGGCCGCCTTCCCATTGGCGGTAGGACGGCGCGTGCTGGGCGTGTTGGACGTACAATCCGAAAAAACCGGGTACTTTGACACGGACCGCGTCAACGTACTCACCACGCTGGCCCGACAGGTCGCCATTTCTATCGACAACGCGCGCCTGTTTAGCGAAATCGAGCGCACTGGGCGTCACGAACAAGCCCTGAGCGCCATCACAGCGCAGATCCAGCAGGCCACCAGCGTCGAAGACGTGCTGCAAGCGGCTGTCCGCGAGCTGGGCAAAGCGCTGCGCGTCCCGCGCACGGCGATTGAGCTGCATGTCCAGTTGGACGAAGCCGGGCGCAGCGCCAAACCAGCCGATCCGGCGGTCGCTCCTGACCTGGAAACAGCGCTGGGCTAACTCCCAGCGCCAGTTGAAGAACGCTTACGACCGAGGGGGATCCTTACATCTTATGAAGAAACACACTGTTCGTTTGAGTCTCGTTGCTCTCACGGTTATCGTGGCCGCAGTCGCATTGGCCGCCTGTGGGGGTTCATCTAAGAAGAAAGAAACCGCTGCAACACCCACACCGCAGATTTAAACCAGTGTGCAGTTCTCGTGGATGCACACCATCGAGTTCTCCGGGTTTTACGAAGCCGAAGCCAACCAGCTTTACCAGAATGCCGGGCTGACGGTCGATCTGCGCGGCGGTGGCTACGACGCCGACGGCAACTTCATCGATCCGATTCAGAACGTAGTGTCCGGTCAGGCCGACTTCGGCGTGGTCGGGGGTGACGCGCTGCTGCTGGCGCGCGCCGCTGGTCAGCCCCTGGTCGCCATTGCGTCGATTTACCAGCAGAACCCGGTCGTGCTCATCTCCAAGACTTCGGCGGGCATCACGCGCCCGCAGGACCTGGTCGGCAAGCGTGTGGGAACTCATCCCGGCAACGTCACCGAAAGCGAATATCTCGCGCTGCTGACCGGCCAGAACATCGATCGCAGCACCATCACCGAGGTCCCGCTGACCGATTTCACGTTCGATGCCTTGCTCAATGACACGATCGACGTCATGCCCGGCTTCGTCAACAACGAGCCGGTGGCGCTGCGCCAGATGGGGCAAGACGTCGCCGTGCTGCTGCCGGGTGACTACGGCATCGATCTGTACGCGAACGTTATCTTCGCGACGGAAGACACCATCGCCAACCGGGCCGATCTGGTCGACAGCTTTGTGCGGGCTACGCTGCAGGGCTACGCCGCCGCTGTAGCCGATCCAGACGGCGCGGCCAAGCTGTCAGTCGCTCACAACGCCGACATGACGTTGGAGCACGAATCAGCCAGCATGCAGATCACCCTGCCACTCATCCAGCCTACCGGCAAAGACATCGGCATGATGGACGCCGGTGTGTGGGAGTTCATGCAGAGCGTGTTGGTCGAGCAAGGGCAGCTTGACGCGCCGCAGGATTTGACGAAGGCGTATACCCTGGACTTTTTGGACGCGATTTATAGCAAATAGCAAACCGGTCCAACGCATGCCGGACTGTCTCGTTCACGCGTATTGGTCGTTTGACAAGGGCGCAGAACCATGAGTGTAGAATCAACCGTTCATCCCGTCCCAGAAGTGACTGCCCTGCGCTGGTGGCAGCAGCTCCGCTGGAGATTGGCCATTTACTTCGTGTTGTTGGTCGCCGTGCCAATGGTCGTGATGTCTGTGTTTTTCATGCAGCGCAGCATCACCGAAACACGAAATCAGGCCCTCGCCAAGTTGGAGTTGATGGCCGAGCTGAAACAGCAAGAAATCGACCGGCGGCTCAGCGACGCGTCCTCCGGGCTGACCCTGTTGGCGGCCGGTAATACACGCCGCGACCACCTGGTCAGGATCGCTACGGATCAGGACCCCACCGGGCAGAACCTGCGCGACTTGGACCAGATGTTCCACCAGGCGCTTGAGGAGTACCCCGGCTACACTGAGGTCTTTTTCTACAACACTCAAGGTCTGGTGTTGAGCGGCTCGGACACTACCAACGTCGGGAAGGTGGTCAGCCGACAGCCCTATTTCGAGGCCAGCCTGGTTGGGCCAAACCTCCAGACGCCGTATTACGAGATGGGCACCAACGCTTTGACCATTATGGTCACGCGCCCGATCATGGACGCCAATAACACCTTGGTCGGCGTGTTGGCCGGGCGTTTCAACATTGACGCCCTGTCGCAGATTTTGGCGGAACGTACGGGGCTGGGCGACACCGGTGAAACGTATCTGGTCAGCAAGCAAAGCAATTACCTGCTGACGGCCAGCCGTTTCGAAGGCTACGAGCTCACCCACGCCTACAACAGCCTCGGTATCGATCGTGCTTTGGCGGGCGAAAACGGCTCGGGCACCTACAAAGACTACCGCAACGTCACCGTGTACGGCGTATATCGCTGGATCCCCTCGCTGCAGACCGCGCTGCTCGCCGAGCAAGACGAGGCTGAAGCGCTGCAACCGTTCACAGACGCGCGAAACGTGTTCATCGCCTTTACGATGCTGGCGGCGCTGCTAGCAGCAGGCATCGGCGTCTTTCTCGCCACCCGCATGTCCGAACCGCTCACGGCACTAACTCAGGTAGCAGCGCGTATCTCGCGCGGTGAACTCGACGCGCGCGCGCCAGCTGGTCAGATCGGCGAGGTGGGCATCCTGGCGGCCACCTTCAATGCGACGGCGGCCCAGCTTCAAAACATGGTCCAATCGCTGGAAGGGAGTGTGGCTTCCCGTACCCGTGACTTGTTCCTGACGCTCGAAGTCGGCCAGCTTGCTACGCAAACGTATTTGCAGACTGAGCTGCTGCCGCGTGTGACCAACTTTATTAGGGAGCAGTTCGGGCTTTACTACGTGCAAGTTTACCTGCTGGATGACGCCAAGCGTTACGCCGTGCTGGCATCGGGTACGGGCGAGGTCGGCCAGGAACTGCTGGCGCGCTCCCACCGGCTGGATATGCACCAGCCCGCGATCGTGACGCGCGCCGCGCAGTCTGAGCGCCCGGTGCTGGTGTCTGATACGCAGTTGAGCGACATTCACCGCCCGAACCCCCTGCTGCCACACACACGCTCCGAAGTCGCCATCCCGCTCATCGTCGGTGACGAAGTCCTGGGCGTGCTCGACATGCAGGCGCAAGAAGCCGAAACCTTCCGCGAAGACAACCTGCCTGTGTTCGAAGCTATGGCCAGTCAGATCGCGTCGGCGCTGCGTAGTGCGCAAGCCTATTCCGAAACTCAGGTCGCCGTCCAACGCGCGATCGAGGTCAACCGCCGCCTGACCAGCGCCTCCTGGATCAGCTACCTGGGGCGCGTCGGCCAGGGCGGACAGGTGGGTTACGAGTACGATTTGCAGGAAGTCCATCCCATCGAGGAACCCCTGCCCGACGTCGCGGAGCAGCCCGGCAATGGGCACTCGCGCCACGTCAGGCGATCCGTGGTCCTGGGCGAGCAGCCGATCGGCGCGCTGGTCGTTGGCGAGGATAACGACCGCGAATGGACGCGTGAGGAACTCGACCTGATCGAAGACGTGGCGGACCGCGTCGCACAGGCCGTCGAACAGTTCCGCGCGTTCGACGAGACGGCCGCCGCACTGGGAGATATGGAAGAGCAAGCCAAGCGCCTCGCAGAACTGAACCGGATGGCATCTGAAATGAGCGCGGCCCACGACATGACGACCGTGTACCGCATCGTCGCCACCCGTACGAACAACATTCTGCGCAGCGATCGCAGCAGCATCGCCCTGCTCTTGCCGGAGAGCGACACCTTCGAACTGTTCGGTCTGGACGGCGAGCGCGGCTCGATCCCGCTCGGCACGCGGCTGCCGCTCGAGGGGACCTGGGTCGGCCATATCGCGGGCAGCGGCCTGCCGGGTTTGCTGGGCGATATGCGCGGTGTGGACTATCCCGAAACGCGTCAGCTATCAGAACAGGGGCTGCTGTCCAGCATGAATGTTCCGCTGATGGCGGGCGACGAGGTGATCGGCACGCTCAACGTGGCCAGCACCCGGCTCAACGCCTTCCGTAATAATGACCTCAACATGCTCAACCAGATCGGATCGCTGCTGGTGTCGCACATGCAAAACCAGCGCCTGATGGAGCTGACCGAACGCCGCGCGGCTGAACTTCAGACAGTGGCCGAGGTCGGTACCGCTGCGGCGGCGTCACTCAATCCGGCCGAGCTATTGGCCAATGTCGCCAACCAGACCAAAGAACGGTTCGGCCTGTACCACGTCCATATCTACCTGCTGGATGACACGGGCCAAGACCTGCTGCTAAGTGCCGGGGCGGGCGAAGTCGGCCGCCAGATGGTTAAAGCCGGACACCATATCCCGCTGACGCGTGAAGCCAGCCTTGTGGCCCGCGCCGCACGATCCCGTCATGCAGTCGTGGTGAACGATGTCACTGCCGCGGCAGACTTCTTGCCCAACCCGCTCCTCCCGCGCACCGCATCGGAAATGGCCGTCCCGCTGATCGTCGGTGAGCGCGTGATCGGTGTGCTCGACGTACAGTCAGACATCAGAGGTCGTTTTTCCGACCAGGACATCGCCGTCCAAACGACGCTCGCCTCACAGATCGCCGTCTCAGTAGAAAACGCCCGTCTGTTCACTGAATCCATCGCCGCTGAGGAAAGTATCCGTAAACGCGCGACCGAGCTTCAGACGGTAGCTGAGGTAGGGACCGAAGCGGCCTCGTCGCTGGATCCGAACCAACTACTGACCAACGTGACCAACCTGACGAAAGAACGGTTTGGCCTGTACCACGCGCATATTTACCTGCTCGACGAAGCGGGTCGGACCTTGAGATTGGCTGCTGGGGCGGGCCAGGTAGGCGAGCAGATGGCTGGTGCCGGGCATCGCATCCCGTTGACCCGTGAAACGAGTATCGTGGCGAACGCGGCCCGGTCGGGCGAAACACTCGTGGTCAACGATGTGACGCAGGTTCCGTTCTTCCTGCCCAACCCCATGCTCCCGCGCACACGTTCCGAAATGGCGATCCCGCTGATCATCGGTGACCGCGTCACAGGCGTGCTGGACGTGCAGTCGGACATCATCGATCGCTTCACCGACGAGGATAAAGCCGTGATGGGCATCCTCGCCTCGCAGATCGCGGTCTCGGTCGACAATGCCCGCCTCTTCGCGGACCAGGTGCAAGTCACAGAACGGCTGCGTGAAGTGGACCGCCTAAAGAGTGAATTTCTGGCCAGTATGAGCCATGAACTGCGTACCCCGCTCAACTCGATCATCGGTTACGCCGAAGTGCTGCTCGATGGCATCGACGGCGATCTGACCGACGACATGGAGGAAGATGTCGGCGCGATTCACGGCAGCGGTAAGCACCTGCTCAACCTGATCAACGACATCCTCGACCTCGCCAAGATCGAAGCCGGTCAGATGGACCTCGTACCCGAGCCGATCGAGTTGCGGCCGGTCATCGACGACGCGGTCAACACGGTGCGCGTGCTGGTCAAAGACAAGCCGGTCCAGTTCGTGATCGAAGCCGAAGACAATCTGCCGCAAGTCAACGCCGACGCGCTGCGTCTGCGCCAGGTCATCAACAACCTGCTGACCAACGCGACCAAGTTCACCGAAAAGGGCGACATCACGCTGGGCGTCCGCCGGTCCGCAGACGATCCGACCATGGTGTTGATTTCCGTGAGTGATACGGGCATCGGCATTACTCCCGAAAAACTGCCGGTGATCTTCGACCGTTTCCGCCAGGTGGACCAGTCGCACACGCGGCGCGCCGGGGGCACGGGTCTGGGTCTGGCGATCACGCGCCAGCTAGTCGAGATGCACGGCGGGGATATCTGGGTCGAAAGCGATCCGGGCCACGGTTCGACCTTTTTCTTCACGCTGCCGATCGTGGTTGAACCGGCAGCCGCCGAAGCCTAGAGCGTACACACCGTCTGCCCCTTTGAGGCGCGCCCCAGGGATCTACACCCGGTGCCGCGCATCAGTCTCAAGGGGGCAGCCGTCAACACGCGCGGTCCCAACAATTTCCACCACTGTTGTTTCGCGATCTTCAAGAAAGAGTTCATGTAACGTTGTCTGGAATGCGGTAGAATGATTTTAATGGCGTGCGCACTTCTTTCGGACACTGTTCGCGCCGAGAACCGAGGATGATCATCGTATGGCTTCATTGATAACTTCAGTGACGTGTCTGGATTGTGGCCACGAAATGCCCACCTTTCCGCTGCCCACGACGTGCGCCGCGTGCGGATCGCACTGGCTAGACGCACGCTACGACTATTCTCAGGCAGCCGAGCTATGGTGGGAGGGTCTATCCGACCGGATCACGACACTGTGGCGCTATCACGAACTGCTGCCGGTCGACGATGATCAAGCCATCGTCTCGATGGGCGAAGGCTGGACACCGCTGGTGCATTCGGCGTCGCTGGGACACGAATTGGGCAACGAAAACATCTTCATCAAAGACGAGCGCATGTCGCCCACCGGCAGTTTCAAAGACCGCCAGGGGTCGCTGACCGTGTCCTACCTGATGCAATCGGGCATCCGCGAGTGCGTGCTGGCCTCGACCGGCAACAAAGCCGCGGCTTACGCGGCCTTCTGCGCGCGGGCGGGTATCCGGCTGTGGATCTTCCTGACCAGCACTGTCCCTGCTGAAAAACTGCGCGAGCTGGCGCTCTATGGTGCGGAAGTCGTCAAGATTACGGGCACCTACGACCAGGCTAAGAACGTGGCGCAAGACTTCGCCGCGCGGCGCAATATCTATTACGATGCCGGGTCGGAGTTGATCCCCGGCCGCGAAGGCTTCAAAACCATCGCCTTCGAGATCGCCGAACAACTCGCCCGCCTGTCGCCCCAAGGCGATTCCCGTTGGTGCGTGCCGGACTGGTACGTGCAGGCAGTCAGCGGCGGGATCGGGCCGTTGGGCGTGTGGAAGGGCTTCCAGGAACTCAAGCAGATGGGCCTGATCGACCGGCTGCCCAAGCTGGCGATCATCCAGTCGGATGGCTGCGCGCCGATGGCGGCGGCGTGGCGCTTCAGACTCGAACAGGCCGATCCGGTCGTGCCGCACACGCGCATCAGCGTGCTGTCCACGGGCAGCCCGGGCCGGTCGTACAACTTCTTGCGAGCGGCCTGTCTGCAAACCGGCGGGACGATGATCTCGGCCTCTGATGGCGAAGCATTCCGCGCGATGCGCCGCATGGCTCGCACTGAGGGTTACAGCATGGAGCCCGCCGCCGCCGTCGCCTTTGCCGGGCTGGAACGCCTGATCGCTGATGAGGTGATCGACGCCGGAAGAAACGGTGGTCGTCAACTGTTCGGGCCATACCTTCCCCGCCGAAAAGCATATCCTGGAAGATCAATATGTGCTGGATTTGCAGTTCGGTGAAGATGACACCTCACGGCCCGCACATACCCAGCTTGAAGACGGGCTGGGCGCGGCCTTCGAACGGCTGGACGAACAGGTCACGACGATTGTCGTCATCGACGATAATCCGCAGGACAGCCGCCTGATCCGCCGCCTGCTGCAAGCGCACAAAAATTATCGCGTCTTCGAGGTCAATAATCCGCTCGACGGGCTGGACCTCGTGCGCCAGCGCAAACCCGATCTCGTCGTGATGGACCTGACCATGCCCGATCTGGACGGGTTCACGCTGCTGGAATCGTTCAAGAACGATCCGGAAGTGTCGCATGTGCCGGTCGTCGTCGTCTCCGCCAAAACCCTGACCCTGGCCGATCGCTCGCGCCTGGAAAACCATGCCGAGTCGTTGTGGCAAAAAGGGAATTTCAACACGAAAGAACTGGTCGAGCACGTCGTCCAGACGCTGGGCGGCGATCTCACTGAGACTCCCCAGGAACTCACCGAAGCGTCCCAAGGGCGCATCGTCACGACCTCCAAGAGCAGCATCGCGGAACCGGCCCGACCGCCCGACCCCGCCAAGCTGCGCGATATCCTGGTAATCGACGACGAGCGCCGCGACGCCCGGTTGATCCGCCGCCTGCTTGAGGCCACCGGACGTTACCGCGTGTCCGAAGCCTACGACGGAGAAACCGGTTGGAGCAGCATCAAACGCTTCAAGCCCGCGCTGATCCTGCTGGATCTGGTGCTGCCGGACACGACCGGCGAAGCCCTGTTGGAGCGGCTGAAAGCCGATGAAGACACGCGCGATATTCCGGTCGTCGTGCTGACGGCCAAGGATATTCGCGCCGAAGAACGCGAACAGCTTTTGGGCAAGATCATCTCGCTGTTCGAAAAAGCTAATCTCGATCGTCAGGCTCTGATCGATTATGTGGATGAAACGCTCAGCGAGGACTAGACGCCGATCGTCGACAGCCGCTGGCGGCATCGACACGGGAACTTGTCTCAATTCACAATACTTGTACTATTGGGGAGACTGGGTCCAGATACGCCGGCAGTGTCGTGGAGATAAGAAATGCCAGCACACCGCATTTTGTACGTGGAAGACAATTTTCAGAACAAACGCCTGGTACGCAAAATTCTCACCGCGCGCGGCTTTGACGTGCTCGAAGCGGATGATGGTCTGACCGGCGTCGAAGTAGCGACGAAGGAAATCCCGGACCTGATCCTGATGGACATCAGTCTGCCCGGCATTGACGGCGTAGAAGCCACGCAGCGCATCAAAGCCCAGGCTGGCACAACTTCTATCCCCATCGTGGCCCTGACCGCCAACGCCATGCGCGGCGACCGCGAGCGGTTCATTGCCGCTGGCTGCGACGATTACCTGCCCAAGCCGATCAGCACCCATGAACTGCTGGAAATGATTCGCAAATACCTCCATTGACAGCGGCTTTGGCTGGCCCAGCCGGCGCGCGACTTCGCCTGCCCCGCTTCAACGGGTGAGGGCGCGTCTCGCGGCTGGACGACCTCGCCCAGTGCCTACCCAGATCACGCCGATCACTTCAGTCCTTCTCCCTACTTGACCACAAACCATATCTCACCCCCGGGCGCGCCCGGCCTCTCCCCCCTGCACGCTGATCACGCTTCCCCTGCCAAGGCTGGTTCAGCGGCAGTTCAACGCCCCCGGACACAATCTAGGCATTACCTCTGTACCGCTTGCGCGGCAAACTTTAGGTTTCCATGATAAGATAAGCATGAAAAACCGAGCGCGCGGGCGTGCCCACTCCCGCTTGAGGGGTTTGCGACAAGCGGGCCAGGGGATAGCGGTGTAGGTGGAGTGAAAATCATGATCAAGGGACTTTATCGAATAGCTTTCATCGTCGCATTATGCGGGGTCCTGGTAGGCGGGCTGGTGCTCGATCTACCGGCCAGTGAAGCACGCGGCACGACGTGGACGGTCATGGTGTACAACAACCCCAACCTGGCAGCGTCGCCGATCTGGACCGGCGTATCGCCCAGCGTTAATTATGTGTGGGGCCAGGGGGCACCAGTGATCAACGGCGTGTCGGTGCCGGGAGCGCCCATCGATAACTTCTCGGTGCGCTTTACCGGCTCAGCCTTTTTCACAGCGGGCAATTACCGGTTCACCGTCCAGGTGGATGATGGCGCGCGCCTGACAGTCGACGGCCTGCTGCTGATCAACCAGTGGGTGTCGGGGCAAGGGCTGCGCACCTTCCAGGCCGATTACACCTTCGCGGCGGACGGCTACCACGCCATCCAGGTCGACTATTTTGACGCGATCGGCGACGCCACCATCATTGTGACGTGGTCGCTCGCGGTCGGAGGATTGCCGACTGCCACGCCGTTTTATTCCGGCATTCCGTGGTACGGCGAATTCTTCACATCCAACGATCTCAGCGGAGCGCCAGTCTTCACAGGGACCTATCCGCCCAGCGGGTTGAACATCAACTGGGGCGCGGGCAGCCCGGGCGGCGCGGTGCCGGTCGATAACTTCACGGCCCGCTTCACCCGCACGCTGACCGTTCCCAATGACATGCCCGAGGCCGTCTATACCGTGTACGGACGCGCTGACGACAACTTCCGTTTCTATGTGGACAACGCCATCATCATCGATCACTGGGACAGCTTCGCCGGGGACCAGAATTACACCGGCCAGATGACGCTGCTGACCGGCACCCACACTTTGAAGTTCGAGTATCGCGAGCAATCAGCCAACGCGTTCGTATTCCTGACGTGGACTCCGCCTAACGCGCAAAATCCGCCCCTCGATCCGAACGGCTCGATCGCACCCGCTACCGGGCAGGGCGGCGCTGTGACCGGCATCAATGCGACGGTCAACGTCTCGGTGTTGAATTTCCGTAACGCGCCCAGCACGACCGGAGCCATCCTGAGCAAGCTCAACAAGGGCGCGGTCTACCCGGCGACAGGCCGCACGGCAGATAACGCCTGGGTGCAGATTCAGGTTGATGCCACGTCCGGTTGGGTAGTGGCGCAGTACGTCACGCTGAGCGGGGACATCAACACGCTGCCGGTCGTCAACCAGCCCGCCGCCGCCCCGACGGCTGTCCCGCAGCCGATCGGCGTGCGGGGGCGCACGTATGGCAATCTGCGCGTGCGTGAAGCGCCGACCACCAGTTCCAAGCAGATCGAGCTGATGCCGTGGGGCACCGAGATGGACCTGTTGGGCACCAACGGCACGCGCACATGGTACATGGTCAGCTATAACGGCGTGATCGGCTGGGCGTACGCCCCCTGGATTCGCTTCATCGAGGGCACGATCGACCAGCTTCCGTTCATGGATGGCACCCGGCCTAGCGTCCAGCCACCCGCCCCGACACAGGGCGTGATCGCGCAGGCGTATGGCAACATGCGCATTCGCAGCGGCCCCGGCTTCAACTTCCCGAAGATCGGGAAGGCGCTGTGGGGATCGCGGGTGCAGGTCTTGGGGCGCAGCACCAACGGGCTGTGGTACAAGATTCAGCACGGCGATGTCATCGGCTGGTCTTATGCGGCGTGGTATCGCATCGTGCAGGGTGAGATCACAACGGTGCCCGTCGGCGACCAGTGATCCATCCCAGGCGGAGAAATCGTGAGCCGTAACACCGGCGCGCCCCGGCGGGTGTCCGTCATCCGGCGGGGCGATTGTGTTATATTCGTATAGGACTGCCGTCACATCGCGCCGGATGGTCGAAACGCTATACACTAAGTCAGCGGGTGAAGGCAAACTTCACGGCTTAACGACACCACCACTCCGGATTGGCCGAGGCGGTGGTTTCCCGGACATTATCTGGTCGGGAACGATCGCGGCAGGCGCTTACAGCAGCCCCAGAACAGCGCCGAGTCCGCCTGTCGTTTCCCCGGCGGCTTACACGGATACACGGATCAACGCAGACCCACGATGATGATTGGCGACGACATTCACAGCACGCAGCAGCTTACCAACGCAGCCGAAGCGTTCGTCGAAGCCTTAGGGGTGCATTTCCCTCACAACACCTTCGACCAACTTTTTCATGGCGGCACCTTGCGTCGCGCCTACTGGACGGCCCTGCAATCGGCCCTCGACAGCTATGCCACGCCCGAAAACGAGGCGCTGGCGCGCGCCCTGCTGGAAGGGCAAGTCCTGGCGGACGCGCGCGTAGTCGGGGAACTGCTGAAGCTCTTTCTGCCCGGCGATCTGCCCAATTACGACGCGGTCGGCGGGCTGTGGTCTGCGGCGAGCGACGATACCCTTCGCCTCGACGTGATCTCGTTCGCGCGCGAAACCGAGACCTTATTCTCGCTGATCGCGGACGAGTTGCGACGCTCCCCGGACCTGCGGCTGGCGCTCCAGCAGATCGGGCGGGCGCGCTATGCTGCGCTTGAAGGGCTGGACGAAGCAACCACCACCGCCGAACAGGATCTCAGCCGTTTGTTAGAAGCGGCCCTGGTCACCGGGCCGAGCACGCTGGTGCTGCAAGTGCGTCACCTGCTGGCGCTGTCCGCCCAACGTGACGCGCCCGCTGCGACCACCGACCACGCGCGTGTGAACGCGCTGGCGCGTCTGTGCGATCACCTGATGCCGGGAGCGCTGAACGACCTGTGGACAGAGGTGAAAGCGATCGAAGACCCCGATTTGCGGCTGCGGCTGTTGGGCCAGATCGTGCCGCGTCTGGCCGCGCTCGATCTGACGCCGGATCCGCTGGCGCTGATTCAGAACACAATCGAGGGTGCGCCCGGTCTCGATCCGGTAGTGCGGGTCGATGTGCTGCTGGCGCTGGCGCCGCACCTGGACACCCCCACGCGTGACCCGGCGCTGCCGTCGTTTCAGCAGCGCGTGGTAGACGCCGCCCGCTCGATCGATGACCCCGCGTCGCGCGTGCGCGCGTTAAGCGCCATGATCGAAACGCTGTCGCCGGAGCTGCAATCGGAAGCGGTCAACCTGGCGTTCGAGTCCGCCCGCGCGATTCCCAGCGACATGGCCTGCGCGACCGCGTTGAGCGTCCTGCCGCCGCATCTGCCCCAGGAATTTCAGACCCGGCTGCTGACGCTGGCTTACGAACTGGAAACGCCCGACGCGCGCGCCCTGCTGCTGGGTCGCATGATCCCGGCGCTGCCAGCGTCGCTGCGCTCGCAGGCGCTGACCGGCGCGCTGCAAGCCATCGAGCAGATTATGGGCGACGAGGCACGCACTGGCGCGTTGATCGCCCTGGCTCCTTACGTGGACTCGGTGGGACCGCTGCAATACGTGCCGGAAGGTTTGCAGCAGGTCATCCTGGTGACATTCTCGATCACGCAGGCCGATGACCGCGCGCGCGCCTTTGCCGCGTTGGCCCCCTATCTCTCACCCGAACTGCTGCAAGAAGCGCTGCAGACCGTACGCGACATCGCCGATCCCGACGATCGCGCGCTGACGCTGGCCAAGCTCGCGCCGCATCTGCCGCTGGATTTGCAGGTCGCCGCGTTTGGGATCGCCCGGGAGCTGCCCACGCCGCAAGCGCGGGCAACCGCCCTGGCCGCGATCGCGCCCTATCTGGCCCCAACCGCACGCGCCCAGGCGCTGGCGGACGCGTTGGTGTCCGCGCTGATGATCGAGCAGCGTTACGCGCGCGTGGTGGCGCTCGTCGACCTCGCGCCGCATCTGCCGGATGATCTCAAGCTGCGCGCTTTGCAAGAAGCGCTGACCGCGACGCGCTCTATTCCCGACGAAACCGAACGCGCGCGGGCGCTGGTCTTCCTGGCTCCGCATTTGCTGCGCGAGCAGATGCCCGACGCCCTGGCGGACGCCTACACTGTGCTCGACCCGGTGGAACGCGTCCCGGCCTTGTGCGCGTTGATCCCGCACCTGCCATCGGAGCCACGCGAGCGCGTCACGCGCGACGTGATCAATCTGGCGCGCGCGCTCAAACCGCCGACCCAAAAAGCGAGCATTCTGGCATCAGTCGCGCCCGTGCTGCCGGATGATCTGGTAGACGAAGCGATCGAGGTCGCGCTGCGTATCGAGCCGCCCTATGATCGAATGCACGTGCTGACCGTACTGCTACCCCACCGGTCCGCCATCCTACATGACGAAGCGTTGGCCGCCGCGCACGCCGTCCCGAACCGCTACCAGCGCGTCAGCGCGCTGCTGGAACTGGTGCCGCACACCGCGCCCGCGCTGCGCCAGCCTATTCTGGATCAGGCGTTGGAAACGGCCAACGGCATCCTGGACGACTACGATCGCGCCAGCGCCCTGGCTCATATCGCGCCGTATATCGATCCGCAAGGCGATGCGCGCAACCGCAAACAAGACGCGCTCGGTCTGGCGCTGGACGCCTGCCTGCAAGTCACCGTCACGGCTGAACGCGCGGCGCTGCTGCATCGGCTGGCGCTGGCCTGGGCGCGGCTGCTCAGCCCGGCGCAGTCATACCCGCTGTGGCGGCGGGTGGTGGTCTTCCTGCGGCGGCGTCCTTACGCGGACGTGCTGGCCGATCTGGCCGCGCTGGCCCCGGTCATCGATCACATGGGCGCGACGATGGCCTCCGACGAGCTGGCCGATGCACTCGGCCCGGCGTTGGTCGAGCCGAGCTGATTCCGGATCGGCGGCAAAACCAAACCACAGAGGAACACAGAGAAGCACGGAAGGCACAGAGGAGAGGCACCTTGCACGGTCCTCGTTTTTCTCTGTGTTCTCTTGATCCCTCTGTGGAACTCCGTGGAATGGTCTTCGCCCCGCTTTTCGAACGCTCAGGGCTTAGGATGGGCGCGGAAGAACGACCAGATCGCGTCCGTTGCGGATAGGCGCTGGCTGGGCGGATCGCTCACCAGACGCGGCGCCTTACCGCCGGGCCAGGAATGCCCCCCATCGACAATCGTGATCAGCTCGACGGTCGTCCCGCTCGGGTCACAGGTATAGGTATCGGTCAGGAGCATACCCTCGTCGCTGCTGACGTGGATGGGCGTGATCGCGCATTGATCAGCCTGCACCCAAAACGCGATGGCATCCGCCACTGACAGATCACGGCGCTGGCTGAGCGCGTCATCCCCGTTGACACCACCCTCGTAGCGCACGTTCTGATCGGCCATACCGTGAATATGCAAGATCGACACCGGCTGCGCGGGTTCGGGAATGGTGTACAGATCGGGACTGTCCGGCGTAGGATAGCCGCCAATCGTGCCAGAGACGATGGCCGCTGCCGCGAATACGTCCGACATCTCCGCCGCCAGCCGGTAGGACATCATGCCGCCGTTGGAATGCCCCGCCACGAAGATGCGCTGCGGGTCGATGTTGAATTCGCTCGTGAGCGTCAGCACCAACGCGCGGAAAAACCCCACGTCGTCCACGTTGCGGCGCAGCGCGTAGCCGCAGCAGTAGCCGGAATTCCAGGTGAGCAGGCCGTTACTTTGCTGCCTCCCAGCCCGGTACCCGCCGGGTATACCAGGATAAAGCCCTGCGTGCTGGCCAGCGCGCCCATGCCGGTCACGCCCTCGTAGATGTCCGGGCTGCCGCCTCCACCATGCAGCAAAAAAACCAGCGGCACCGGCGACAAGCCGTCAACACTGGGCGGTACATACAGCAAGTAGCGCCGCACGAGTCCGTCAAAGGTCAGAGTCCGTTCTTCGAAGTGAACTGCGTTATCCTGCATGGCCGCCCGGTGAACCGGCATCAGGAGGGCCGACACGACGAGCAGCACGATCACGAAGCGCATCACGGTGAATTTTCCTTTCGCTCACGGCTTGGTGGCGGGCGTGGTCAGCGCGCTGGGGATTACGCGGCCTGACGCAAGGGCCAGCGCGAGCGCGCCTGATCGACCATCTGGCGCAGCGTCTGGCGGGCCTGCTGCTCGACGAAGACGAACAGGAAGATCGCGGTCGCGGTCAGCACGATGGCCGGGCCGGTCGCGATGTCCTGGTGGTAGGACAGGTAGAAGCCAATGATGCTCGACGCCGCGCCAATCAAAGCCGACAGCCACATCATCGGCAGCAGGCGTTTACTCATCAACTGTGCCGTTGCCGCCGGGGTCACCAGCAGCGCGACCATCAACGCGATGCCCACCGTTTGCAGCGACACGACGATCGTGATCGCGATCAGGACCAGCAGCAGCAGACGGAAGGCCTCGGTCGGCAGGCGCAGCGTGCGCGCCAGCAGCGGATCGAACGAAATGATCATGAACTCCTTGAAGAACAGCGCCACGACGGCCAACACCAGCAGCCCAAAGATCACCGTCAGGCGCAGATCGGACGCGGACACGCCCAAGATCTGACCGAACAGGATGTGTGTCAGGTCGCCCGCGTAGTTGTTGATGCGCGAGATCATGGCGATCCCCAGCGCGAACGACGCCGCAAACACGACTCCGATCGCTGTGTCTTCGCGCACTTTTTCATGGCGCGTCAGAATGCCGATTCCCAGCGCGCTGAGTATGCCCGCCGCCAGTCCACCCCAAAACAAGTGATCGGTTTTGCCGTTGCTGCGCTGGTAGACGAAAGCCACGCCGGGCAAAATAGCGTGCGCCAGCGCGTCACCAAAGAAAGCCATCCCACGCACAACCACAAACGTCCCCAGCACGCCGCTCACGATCCCCACGACGATCGCCGCTTCCAGGCTGCGCGACAGAATCGGGTAGCGCAGAGGGGCCATGACCCACGCGTCAAGGTTGACCAGCAGCACCTGCCAACCCGCGCGCAGCGCCTCCCAGAAACTCATGTCAGCCAGCACCGTCCACATACTTTGCTCCTGAACGCAAAAGCTAATTCACCTCGGAGGGCGCGGAGAACGCAGAGAAAAGCAGGACAACAACCGCACGCGCGATCACTCGCCGCCCAGCAGGCGGCGCAGCGCAGCGGGATCGGTGCGGGCCGTCAGGTCGAGCGTCAGCGGCGTGACCGACACGACCCCGTCACGAATGGCCGCCGCGTCGGACTGCGCATCTCGGATCGCGGTTGGATCGTGGGCATAGCCCAGGCGACCCACGTCGTCCAGCTTGCGCCGCAGTGGGGCGATGGCCCGGATGTATGCGCCGCGCTCCAGGCGCGTGATGCGCCAGGGCGTGTCCGGAGTCGCTCCGGCGGGCACGTCCAGCTTGAGGATGTCCACCTCCGGCGGGCGGCTGCCGTTGAGCCACAGGCGCGCGAACTGCTGCGTGAAATGCATCGCCGCCGTGAAATCGACGGCGTCTTCGTTGGTGTAATGCTGCGCGACCTCCACCTGAACCGATACGGCCAGCGTCGGAATCGCGAACATGGCCGCTTCGAGCGCCGCGCCAATCGTGCCCGAGGCCGTGATGCCGACCGTCACGTTTTCGCCGTAATTAATCCCGGCCACCACCAGATCGGGCGTGTGGTCGGCCAGCTCTAGCAGGGCGTGTTCGACCACCTGCGCGGGCGATCCGTTGGCGCTGTAGGCGGGCCAACTTTGTTCGCCGTGACGTACCAGCGCCGTGGCGATACGTCCGTCATTTTCCAGCGGGAAACTGCGTCCCATGCCGGTTTGCTGGACGCTGGGCGCGACGATCAGCAGCTCGCCCAGCGGGTCCAGCGCGGCAGCGGCGGCGGCCAAGCCCGGCGAAGCGATGCCATCATCATTACACAGTACTATCAAGGGGCGCGTCGTCATATCCGGTTATCCTGTGATTAGAGAGAGCGCCCGGCGCGCGCCTGGGCGTGATCATGGGTATGGTTATGGTCGTGGGCGTGATCGGGGTCGTCATCGTCGTGACAGGGCTTGTCCGGCACCAACACGAAGCGATCGCCCTCCTGCCACAGCGCGATCCGATCGCCAAAGGTCGCGCCGAGCATTTCCGGCGTGTACACGTCTTCCGGCTTGCCATAGGCCAGCAGCCGCCCGCCGCTGATCAACAGCAGCTTGTCATAATGCGTCGCGGCCTGCACGAGATTGTGAGTCGCCAGCAGCACGGCGACGCCTTCCTCGCGCAGCACGTTGAGCACGTTGAAAATCTCGGTTTCCGCCGCGCTGTCGACGCCGCTGAACGGTTCGTCCAGCAGCAGCACGCTCGCCATCTGAGCCAGGGCGCGCGCCACGAAGACGCGCCGCCGCTGTCCGCCGCTCAGCTCGCCGATCTGGCGCTTACGCAGGCTCCACATGCCGACACGCTCCAGCGCATCGTGCACAGCGTCGCGATCGCGTTTGCGTGGCGGCAGCACATAGCCGATCTGCCGCGCGCGGCCCATCATGACCACGTCCCACACCGTCGCCGGGAACTTCCAGTCGATCGCTTCGTGCTGGGGCACATAGCTCACTTTGGCGTGGCTCTCGCGGCACGGCGCGCCCTGGATCGAGATCGCGCCCTGATGCGGCAGCAGTCCGACCAGCGCCTTGAACAGCGTGGATTTACCCGCGCCGTTCGGTCCGACGATCCCCACGCGCTCGCCCTCGTATACGTCGAACGTCACACCCTCCAGGGCGTGATGCCCGTTGTAGCCCGACGCGAGATCGCGCACCGTCATGACGACTTCGGGATCGCAGTTCTCGTTCTCCGGAGACGATCGCAGCAGCGAGCGCAAATTCAGCCCACTCATAGGGCTCCTTCCGTTTCTGCGCCAATACGACGCATGGACATCAGCGTAGCGCGTCCGTGATGGCGGTGGTATTGGCGCGCATGTAAGCGAGATAGGTCCCGGCGGGTCCGTCAGGCGCGCTCAGCGAGCCGGTGTAGAGCGGCACGATCTTTGCGCCGGTTTCGCTCGCGATCTGCTGGGCGGTGCTGTCGCTCACGGTCGTATCGGTGAAGATAGCCGGGACGTGATTGGCCTGCACCGTCTGAATCAGGGCCAGCACATCCTGCACGGACGGTTCGGCGGTCGTGCTGCCGCCGGGGATCACCACACCGACCACTTTCACGCCATAGCGCGCTGCGAAATAGTCCAGCGCCAGGTGGTTGGTCACGATCCGGCGCTGATCGGCGGGCACGCCCGCGATCGCGGTCTGAATATCTGCGTCCAACGCCACAAGCTGCGCCAGGTAAGCGTCTGTGTTGGCGGCGTAGGTGGCGGCGTTGGCGGGATCGCGCGCGCTCAGCGTGTCGCGGATGGTCAGCGCCCACAGCGCCACGTTGACCGGGTCGGTCCACACGTGCGGATCGCACGAGCCGGGGGCGTGATCGTGATCTTCGTTGTCGGGAGCGGCTCCCGCCGTGTCGTGATCGCCGCACACGCCATCGGATTCCAGGCCGAGGAATTCGCCCTCATGCCCGGCGATGACGCTGAACCCAAACGCCGACTCGACCGTACCGATCGCGTCCGCGCACGGACTGCCGCTGAGATCGGCGCTCATGGGCGTGATGGTGAAGCCGCCGCTCGGATCGGGAATGGGACGGACCGGCACGCAGGCCGACGCAATCACCATCCGGTCGCCCGCCGCCTCTTCGACGACCGGCAGCAATGTTTCTTCAAAGTTCAACCCGACCACGAACACGAGATCGGCGTCGCTCATCTGCGCCACGTCCTGCGCGCTGGGCGAATAGGCGTGCGGGTTAGCGCCAACCGGCATGAGCGAGGCGACGTCGGCGGCGTCGCCCGCCACGTTGGCGGTGACATCAGCCAGAATTCCGAAACTGGCGATCACGTTCAACCGCGCGTTTTGCGCCACCGTCGGGGCCGGAGCCGGGACGGCCAACGCGACCACAATCAGACAGACGACAAGCCCCAGCACGATCGGCCGGTATGGGTTCACGGGGACTGCTGCTCCTTGTGCGGGCTGGTGCGCCGCGCTAATTGTGTGACTGCCGTGCCTGCTCCTGGCAGGCCGCGCACAGTCCGGAAATCTCTAACCAGTGGCCGGTGATGGCATACCCGGTGCGCTCGGCGACGCGCTCCAAGAAACCGCCCATCTCGCAGCCGGTGATCTCGACGACCGCGTGACAGCGTTCGCACACGACGTGATGGGTGTGGCCGGGCGTGCTGAGCGCGTAACCGTGACAGCCGTCGGCGAGATGCACCGCGCGCGCGAGGCCGATCGATTCCATCAGTTCCAGCGTGCGGTAGACCGTCACGAGCCCCAGCTCCGCGCAGAACGCGTGCCCGGAGTCTTGAATCTCGGCGGGCGAGAGCGGCCTGGGCGCGTCCAACAACGCCTGCAAGATGGCGCGGCGCGGCTGGGTAAGCTTGTGCCCGTGATCGCGAAACTGAGCAGCGAGTGTTTCATAGGTGACGGTCATGACAGTGCCTCGACACGCCTTAACCTCGGCTTAACTGAAAATCTTTTTCAATACGAGATTGTAAACAACGCGAGGTAATGTGTCAAGGGCAGGAAATAGAATCAATAGGGCTGGCGCATGTTGCAGAAGAGATCGCCGCACGGAATCACGCCTTACTGGCTGCTGCATTCTGGTAGAGCGCCGTCAGGTTGGCCGCGAAACGCGACCCGCCCTCCCACGCGCTAAACGCGGCGGGCACCGGTTGGCTCGTGAGGCTGTCCAGGCTGGCCCCGCGTTCCAGCGCGCCGTCGACCAGCCGCCGCAGGGCGGGGAAATAGCGCCGCAGCCCGGCGAACCCTTCCGGCGTGCAGACCGCCCCGTGCCCCGGCACGACGACTTCGACTGGCGGGTCAAGCGCGTCGATCGCGTCCAGGCTGTGCAGCCATGCATCCAGATCGCCGTCCCCGACCCAGGGGTGAATCTCGTAGAACAGCAGGTCGGCCACGAACGCGATTCCGTCATCGGGCAGCATGAGGATAGCGTCGCTGGCCGTGTGCCCCGCCCCAAAGGTGATCAACTCCACGCGGCGAGCCGGGCTGTGCAGCACTAATCGCCGCTCAAAAGTGATATCGGGCAGACGCATTTCCAACAACGGTACATCGGACAAGAGCAGGCGATAATGATCGATCTGGCGTCCAAGCTCTTCGCGCAGGCTAAGATCGGTCTCGGTTTCAAACTTCGCCTCAAGCGCCTGCAACTCGCGTGGGATGGCCTCGCGCCCCAGGGCAAGACGCTCCGGCAGCCGTTCCGCGAGCAGGTCGCGCGTGATCTGCGTGCTGATCAGCGTGCAGTCGGATGGCAAGGCCGCATTTCCCAGGACGTGGTCGGGGTGCCAGTGACTGTTGACCGCCACCCGTGTCGGCTGGCCAGTCACCTGTTCCGCCGTCGCCACCAGGTTACGCGCCGCAGACATAGACATGAGCGTGTCGAAGATCAGACAACCGTCCCCCAGATCGACGATCCCCGCGTTGGACATTGCCGCGCCGTCAGACTTGGCGATGGCCGCGTACACGCCATCGGTCAAGGGTTCAAGGTGAAAGTGTCGTGAAGTGGGGTGTAGAGCGCTCACTGCTAATCACCTTCTGATCGATCACGGACGGCACAGGCTATGATTCTTTGCGGAAAATCAAGATGTTCTGGTGGACGATGTTGGGCACGAACGCGCTCGGATAGCCGTAGGGCCGGATGCGCGCGCCGGTGCTGTACCAGATTTTCTCGCCCTTGAAGGTCCAGCCCAGGGCTTGATAGCGCGCCGCAACAATGGCCGAAGTGTGGACATACGCGCCGTTCTGGTAGGCATCGCGCAGAATCATGGCCA
Organism: uncultured Chloroflexia bacterium; assembly: GCA_963826505.1. Taxonomy (GTDB): domain Bacteria; phylum Chloroflexota; class Anaerolineae; order Aggregatilineales; family Aggregatilineaceae; genus CAWGXG01. The sequence continues at coordinate 2,601 of CAWGXG010000002.1, read as the reverse complement.
GATAGCGCTTCGGCTTCAGGACGCGCAGCAGCTCGCGTCCGACTTCGTCCAGCGCCATAAAGAAGGCATCGAAACTGCCGCACTTGCTAAGATCGCGCGGGTCATCGCTGTAGGTCACATAACCGCTGCGGCGGTTGGAATGCCCATACAGCGCGCTGGCGCGCTCGCCGGACATGGTCTGCTCCAACTCTGGGCTGTAGGGCGGATCGGTCGCGATGAAATCGAACTGATCGGCAGGGAGACTGGCCAGCACTTCGCGGCAGTCGCCCTGAATGAAGCGGTGTGGCGGGATGTCCTCGGCTTGGCAGACGGCGTGATACAGATCAATCAACTCCGGGTTGATCTCGATGCTGACCGAGTCCCGCCCGGCCAGGTGCGCGCCGAGCGCCGTTCCACCTGCACCACCGAACGGATCGAGCACATGCTCGCCGCTGCGCGTGAAGAAGGCGATCAGGTCGTGCATCAGTTGGGGCGGTTTATTGCCGCCCTGACGCTTGCGCAAATCGTGCCCCAGGATGGACGGGTAAGTCGTGCGCAGGACCGACTTGGTAAACCACAGCCATTCCGCGCCGCTTAGATCGTTGAGCCGGTTGCGCGGGTGACGACCGCGCCAGGAGGTGCCGCGTCCGTTGCTGCGCGGCGCTTCAGGATCGGCAGCAGGCAGCCGCTCCGTGATGTACTCCGCCAGCGCCGCGAGGATCGCATCGGCCTGCACACCGGGCAGCGCCTCGTCCAGCGCGACGGGCAGCTCGAAGGCGGCCCCCAGGGCCGTCTCGATCGTTTCCCGAATGTGCTCGATCAGGTCGTGGTCCGGTTCAGAATCGGTCATGCTGTGCCTCTCGCTGCCTGGAATAGCTCGCCGTTGCTGCGCACAGTGTAACATTTTTTCGGGATCAGCGCGTGGAAATAGCCGCGTGGGAGCATGCGGCGGTAATCACCGCGTAAGACGCTCTTTTCCCTCAGTCCTCTTCAGGGAAAGTCCAGCGAACAGATCGCAGCATTCTACGCTCAGCGGTCGGTGCTCGATGCCGCTTTTTGCTGCTGCCATCCCCCGACTCCATGCCATTTGTGCTAGGATTGCCACTAGAGCGATATGCAGTCATCCTGGTACAACCGAGGGAAATCCTATGGCAAACTCACGTCCTCCTGGCCATCCTGGCATCGCGCCGCGCTGGACATCGAGCGCCAAAAGCGGCGTCGGCACGGCGTCCACGCAGGACAGCCGTGTCTGGTTCACGCTCTCGCACGGCATCGTCGACGAAGTGTATTACCCGCGCATCGATCAGGCCAATACACGCGATTTCGGCTTCCTGGTGACCGACCGGCAGGCGTTCTTCTCAGAGGAGAAACGCCACACCGATCACGCCATCGATCTGATCGCGCCGGGCGTTCCGGCCTATCACCTGGTCAACACCTGCACCGAGGGCCGCTACCGGCTGACCAAGCGCATCCTCACCGATCCAACGCGGGATGTGCTGCTGCAATCTGTCCGATTCGAAGCGCTGCGCGGCAATCTCACCGATTACAGCCTGTATATTCTGCTCGCGCCACACATCGGCAACGCGGGCAAAGCCAATACGGGCTGGTCCGGAGATTACAAAGGTGTGCCGATGCTGTTCGCCTACCGCGACAGCACCGGGCTCGCCCTGGCATGTTCGACGCCGTTCAGCGCTATGAGCTGCGGCTACGTGGGCACCAGCGACGGCTGGCAGGACATCAACGCCCACAAGCAGATGACGTGGTTCTACCCGCGGGCTGAGGAGGGTAACATCGCGCTCACCGCGGAGATCGATCTGGCGGCCAGCGGCGGCGAGTTCGTGCTGGCGTTGGGCTTCGGACGCAATGACGCCGAGGCCGGACACCGGGTGCGCGCGTCGTTGGTACAGTCCTTCGCGCATGCGCAGCGCGCTTATGTGGCGGGCTGGCGGGCGGTTCAGCGCCGCTGCGATCCGCTGGACGGTCCCCGAGACGATCCCGAACGGCCACGCACGCCGGACAGCCACCACGACGACGATCGCGACCTGTACCGCATCAGCACGATGGTGCTCAAAGTCCATGAGGCTAAACATTTCTCGGGCGGTATGATCGCCAGCCTGTCGATCCCCTGGGGCGCATCGAAAGGTGACGACGATCTGGGCGGTTACCATCTTGTGTGGCCGCGCGATCTGGTCGAAAGTGCGGGAGGGCTGCTGGCGGCGGGGGATACTACCAGCGCTCGAAATACGCTGACTTACCTGATGTGCACGCAGGAATCCGACGGCCATTGGCCGCAAAATATGTGGCTGGACGGGACGCCGTATTGGGGCGGCATCCAGATGGACGAAACAGCGTTTCCGATCCTGCTGGCCGACGCTCTGCGCCGCCTGGACGCGCTCGACGGCATCGTCCCGTGGCCGATGGTGCGCCGCGCCGCCGCGTACCTGGTGTGCAATGGGCCGGTCACCGGGCAGGATCGCTGGGAAGAAGATGGCGGCTTCTCGCCCTTCACGCTGGCGGTGGAGATCGCGGCACTGCTGGCCGCGGCTGATTTCGCCGATCCGCCCAGGATCCCACCGCCGCGCGCTATCTGCGCGAAACGGCGGATATGTGGAACGACTAACG
>CAWGXG010000001.1:0-418405 GCA_963826505.1 uncultured Chloroflexia bacterium | reverse complement strand
GCCAGGGTTCGAATGGCAGATGCCACAAGGTGGCATCGATAAGGGCGAGGAACCCCTCAAGGCGGCGCGGCGTGACTCTTCGAAGAGACCGGGGTATCGAAAGCGGAATTTCTCGCTGAAACAAATTGGATGACCTACGATTTCCCTCCGTATTCTGGCCAGGCAGTTCACCGGCTCAACAAGTTCCGCGGCCAAAAGCAAAAATGGTTCGCCTTTCGGTTTAGCGGCGCGGATCATGTAATTGATGTGACCGCTATGCGGGATGGCCAGCAACCGGAATTTGATATGTGGCGCTGGGAACGGCTCGTTGTGGTTCCGCAACTTGTCGTTCCGTTTAAAAGAGATGTATATGTAAAAGTCGTTAGCGCCTTTTTGTCGTTCGCGCGCTAAAAGCTCGGGTTGTTGCTGCTGGATAGGCGCGTGATGACCAAATCGGACATTCCGGATTCCGCGCGGGTCGTCATCATCGGCGGCGGCGTCATGGGCTGTTCGGTCGCCTATCACCTCACGAAGCACGGCTGGCGCGATGTCGTCTTGCTGGAGCAAGGTCGGCTTTCCTGCGGCACGACCTGGCATGCCGCGGGTCTGGTAGGCCAGTTGCGCGCGCATCAGAACATGACGCGTCTTGTTCAATATTCCGCAGAGCTCTATTCGCGGCTTGAGGCTGAAACCGGTCTAGCGACCGGATGGAAGCAATGCGGCTCGGTTCTGGTCGCCCGCACAGCTGAACGGCTGGTGTTGTTCAAGCGCATCGCGTCGACCGCCACCGCGCAAGGCGTCGCCTGCGAATTAATTTCGATCAAAGAGGCGGCGGAGCGCTATCCGATCATGCGTACCGACGATCTGGTCGGTGCGCTTTGGCTGCCGCTCGACGGCAAGGTCAACCCAACCGATGTCACGCAGGCGCTGGCGAAAGGCGCCCGTATGGGCGGCGCTAAAATCTTTGAGCAGACGCGGGTGACGGCAATCCATACCCGCGACGGCGCGGTGACCGGTGTTGCGACCGCCAAAGGCGATATCAAAGCCGACATCGTCGTCAACTGCGCCGGACAATGGGCCAAACAAGTTGGCCGCATGTGCGGCGTTTCCGTGCCGCTGCATTCGGCCGAGCATATGTATATCGTCGCTGGCCGCATCGAGGGCGTGCATCCGGACTTGCCGGTCCTGCGCGATCCGGACGGCTACATCTACATCAAGGAAGAAGTCGGCGGCCTGCTGATGGGCGGCTTCGAGCCAGAGGCCAAGCCCTGGGCGATGGACGGCATCCCTGAGAATTTCGAATTCGGCATACTGCCGGACGACTGGGACCAATTCGAAATCCTGATGCAGAACGCGCTCGTCCGGCTACCGGCGCTGGAGACGGCCGAGATCAAGACTTTCATGAACGGGCCGGAAAGCTTCACGCCTGACAACAACTTCATCATGGGCGAGGCGCCGGAACTGAAAAACTTCTTTGTTGGCGCGGGGTTTAATTCGATCGGCATTGCTTCCGGCGGTGGTGCCGGCCGGGCGCTGGCCGAATGGATCGTCGAAGGTGAGCCTACGCTCGATTTGTGGCCGGTCGATATTCGCCGCTTCGCGCGCTTCCACGACAATGACGCGCTGCTGCACGACCGCGTCAAGGAAGTGCTGGGCCTGCATTACATGATGCCATGGCCGAACCGCGAATTTGCCTCGGTGCGGCCATTTCGCCGCTCGCCGCTCTATGATCGGCTGGCCGACAAGCATGCGGTGTTTGGCTCCAAGATGGGCTGGGAGCGGCCGAACTTCTTTGCGCCGTCGAAAGCCGACGCCAAGATCGACTATTCGCTCGGACGGCAGAACTGGTTTCCGTTCGCCGCCGCCGAGCACCAGGCTACGCGCGAGGCCGTCGCGCTGTTCGATCTGACGTCATTTGCGAAATTGCTGCTGCAGGGCCGCGACGCTCAAAGCGTGCTGCAACATCTGTGCGCCAATGACATGAATGTGCCGGTCGGCGCCAGCGTCTACACCGGGATGCTCAATCATCGCGGCACCTGCGAGAGCGACGTGACGATTTCGCGCATTGCGCATGACCGCTTCCTCATCGTCACCGGAACGGCACAGGCGACGCGCGACGCCGACTGGATCACCCGCAATCTTCCGCTGGATGCTCACGCCTATCTCACCGACGTCACCTCGGCCTATGCCGTACTTGCCGTCATGGGGCCGCGCTCGCGCGAGTTGCTCGAGCGGCTGACCAAGGCGCCGCTCGACAACGACGCATTTCCGTTCGGGGCCGTGCGTGAAACCGGCATTGGGCCCGCCAATGTTCTGGCCGCGCGGCGCACCTATGTCGGCGAACTGGGTTGGGAATTGTTCGTGCCGGTCGAACTCGCGACCGGCGTCTACGACGCCATCATGCAAGCCGGCCACGACCTCGCTGTGCGCGATGCCGGCTATTACGCCATCGAGTCGTTGCGGCTGGAAAAAGGCTATCGCGCCTGGGGTCGTGAACTCACGCCCGATATTACGCCATTCGAGGCGGGTCTTGGCTTTGCGGTCAAGTTCGACAAGGGTGATTTCATCGGACGCGAGGCGCTCGTGGCCGCGAAAACAAAGCCGCTCGCAAAACGGCTACTCAGTTTCGTCGGCTTGACCCCCGATACCCCGCTGGCGCATGGCGGAGAACTGATCCTGCGCAATGGCGCACCCGTTGGCGAGGTGACGTCCGCAGCTTACGGCCACACACTCAACGCCATTGTTGCGCTCGGCTTTGTGGTGACCAACGGCGCTGGCCCCGATCTGCTCGACGCGAATTTCGAACTCGATATCGCGGGGGATCGTGTGCCGGTGCAAGCCAGTCTCAAGGCGGCTTACGACCCGGCTGGCACGAAAGTGAAAGGGTGAAATGGACCCTTTTGTCTTTGCGGCCGTCCTTTTCGCAGCCGCCTGCCATGCCACCTGGAATGCGCTGATTAAACGACGGCTCGATCCGTTTGCGACAACCGCGATTATCGTGATCGGCTGTGGCGTGGTCGCGCTGCCGCTGTTGCCCTTTGTCGGCGTCCTGCCGCTTTCGTCGTGGCCCTGGGTGCTCGGTTCGGTGGCGCTGCATCAGGCTTATTATATCGGCCTGAGCGAAGCCTACCGGACCGGCGACATGGGCCAGGTCTATCCGATCGCGCGCGGGTCGGCCCCGCTGATGACGGCGGTGATCTCGACCACGGTGGTTGGCGAACATCTAAATGTATTGAGCTGGATCGGCGTGGTGACGCTGGCCGGCGGAGTGTTCCTGCTCTCGGCGCGCGGCGGCCGCGACCTCGTCCGCATTGACCGGCGCGCATTGGGCTTTGCCTTTTTCACGGCGGCAACGATCTGCGGCTATTCTCTGGTCGATGGCATTGGCGCGCGGGTTTCCCACAACCCGCATGCCTATGTTGCCGACCTATCCGTTGTCGATGCCGGCTGCATGATTCTGTTCGCCTTGGCACGGCGGGGCAGGGCCTTCGTCACGGTCGCCGGCCGCCAATGGCGGGTCTGCTTGCTCGGTGGCGCGCTCTCTTTCGGCGCGTACTGGATTGTCATCTGGGCGATGACGGTTGCGCCGATCGCGATCGTCGCGGCGTTGCGAGAGACCAGCGTGTTGTTCGGCGCAGTCATCGCGATCGCATTTCTCAAGGAGCCGCCGCATGCTCCGCGCATTATCGCGGCCGCGGTAGTCGTCTTCGGCCTTGTATTGATCCGTTTGCAATAGAGCTCAGACTATCGCTGCTTGAGCGAAGACTCGCGCGCGATATCTAGAAACGCCCGCACCAAAGCCAGGCGCCGCCGTTCTTGTAGGCAGACGACATATTCGCCAACAGTCAGGTCTGCGTCACTCACCTCGATCGTGCGAAAGCGTGCGTCGCCGCCAAATTCACTGTCGAAAACGATGCCGATGCTCCGGCGGCGGGACGCACCTGTCGGACGTGACGCTGGTCAAGCCGTTCTTTTACGCGGACCAGCTGGTCGCGTTTGCCGCCAACAAGGCGCATTGGACCGAGGTCGGCGGCGGATCGGCGGGCAGTTGGACGACGAACTCGCGCGACGTGTGGCAGGAAGGGCATGCAATTCCCGTGCATCAAGCTCTACGAGCGTGGGGAGCTGGATCCGAAGCTGGTCGACCTGATCCGCGCCAACGTGCGCACGCCGGACATGAGCATCGGCGACATGATGGCGCAGGCGGCGTCGCTGCGCATGGCCGAGCGGCGTTTCGTCGAGTTGTGCGAGCGCTACGGGGTGGACGGCGTGTTGGACGGCATCGGCGCCCTGATGGACTATGGCGAGAAGATGACCCGCCAGCAGTTGGCTCGCATCCCGAACGGCGTGTATCGAGGCGGTGGATTACGTGGACGATGATGGGCTGGGCAACGGGCCGTTCGAGATGTGCGTGCGAGGTGACCGTCACGGAGGACCGCTTTCGCTGCGATTTCACCGGCTCGCACCCCCAGGTCCCTGGCCCGATCAACTCCGGGCGTTCCGGGCTGGAAGCGGCGGTGCGCGTCATTTTCAAAGCGCTGACCGACCCGGCCATCCCGGCCAACGAGGGCTGTTTCCGCCCGCTGGAGGTGATCTGTCCGGACGGCACGCTGGTCACGGCGGCGCGTCCCGCGCCGACGTCGATCTACTGGGAGTCGATGGATTTCGCCGCCGATCTGGTATGGCGGGCGCTGGCCCCGGTGCTGCCCGACCGTCTGACGATGGGCCATTTTCTGAGCGTGTGCGGCACGGTGATTTCGGGCATCCATCCCGACACGGGCGAGCTGTTCATCCTGGTGGAGCCGCAGGCGGGCGGCTGGGGCGCAGGCGTCGATCGGGACGGTGAGAACGCGCTGGTCGTCGATGGGCGACGGCGAAACGTATACTATTCCGGTCGAAATTTGCGAGACGCGCTACGGCGTGCGAGTCGATCAGTTCGCGCTGAACATCTGTGATGGCGGCGCGGGACGCTACCGGGGCGGGCGCGGCCTGCTGCGCGATTATCGCATCACGGCGGACGAAGCCTACGTCACCGGGACGTTCGGACGCTCGAAATTTGTGCCGTGGGGCATGGCGGGCGGCCAATCCGGATCGCCCAACCAGATGGTGATGCTCCACGCCGACGGAACTTCGCACACCTTTGGCAAAGTGGCCCAATACCGGCTGGCGCGCGGCGACGTGGCGCGTATGGTCACCGGCACGGGCGGCGGCTATGGCGATCCGCACTCTCGCCCGCTGGACGAGATCAGCCGCGATCTGCGCGACGGTCTGATCACAGCCGAGATGGCCGCGCGCGATTACGGGGCGGTTATGAATGCACACACCGGGGCGCTCACACGGGCGCACCCTGGCAGCTAACCGGGTAAGGAGAACGATATGGCAAACAATGGACACGAGCAGGTAGACCCCTTTACGCTGGAAATCATCAAGGAATCGCTGGTCGCGATTGGGGACGAGATGTTCATCGCCATGCAGCGCACCAGCATGAGCACGATCATTTACGAGGTCCTGGACTACGCGTCCGGCTTGCTCGACGCCAACGGCGACCTGATCACACAGGGCAACGGCGTGGCCGGTTTTCTGGGTACGCTGACCTTCGCCGCCAAGAGCGTGCTCGATAAGTTTGGTCGCGAGAACATCGCGCCCAACGACATCATCATCACCAACGACCCGTATACGGGCGGCGGCACGCACCTGTCGGACGTGTCGCTGGTCATGCCGATCTTTTACCAGGGGCAGTTGGTCGCCTTTGCCGCCAACAAAGCCCACTGGACCGAGGTCGGCGGGATGGCCGCGGGAAGCTGGACGACCAACTCGACCGACGTCTGGCAGGAAGGGCTGCAATTCCCGTGCATGAAGCTCTTCGACAAGGGTGTCGTCAACCAGGCGCTGATCGACCTGATCCGCGTCAACGTGCGCACGCCGGATATGAGCATTGGCGATATGCAGGCGCAAGCGGCTTCGCTGCGCATCGCCGAACGGCGCTTCGTCGATCTGTGCGACCGCTACGGCCTGGATACCATGCTGTACAGCATCGAAGCCCTGATGGATTACGGCGAGGAGATGACGCGCCAGCAGCTCGCCAAAATTCCCAAAGGCGTCTACGAGGCGGTCGATTACATCGATGATGACGGGGTCGGCAACGGGCCGTTCGAGATGCGCGTCAAGGTCACCGTCACCGGGGAGAAATTCATCTGCGATTTCACCGGCTCGCACGATCAGGTGCCGGGACCGATCAACGCCGGGCGCACCGGCCTGGAATCCGCCGTGCGCGTCGTCTTCAAGGCGCTGACCGATCCGGCCATCCCGGCCAACGACGGCTGTTTCCGCCCGCTGGAAATCATCTGCCCGGAGCGCACCATCATCACCGCGCACCGTCCCGCGCCCGTCTCGACCTATTGGGAGACGATGATCTTCGCGTCCGATCTGGTGTGGCAGGCATTGGCTCCCGTGCTGCCGGATCGGCTGACGATGGGCCATTTCCTCAGCGTGTGCGGCACAGTCGTATCGGGCATCCACCCCGACACCGGCGAGCTGTTCATCCTGGTCGAGCCGCAGGCGGGCGGCTGGGGCGCGGGCGTCGACCGCGACGGCGAGAACGCGCTGGTCTGCATCGGCGACGGCGAAACCTACGTGGTCCCGGTCGAAGTCGGCGAGACGCGCTACGGCGTCATGGTCGACCAATTTTCGCTCAATATCGCCGAGGGCGGCGCGGGGCGTTTCCGGGGTGGGCGCGGGCTGGTGCGCGACTACCGCATGACGTCCGAGGAAGCGCTGGTGACCGGGACCTTTGGGCGCTTCAAATACCTGCCCTGGGGGCTGAAGGGCGGACAACAGGGCTCGCGCAATTACATGGAGATGATCCACGCCGACGGCTCGCACAAGGTTTTCGGCAAGACGGCGCAATATCCGCTCAAGCGCGGCGAAGTGGCCCGGCTGGTGACGGGTACCGGCGGCGGCTACGGCGATCCGCACCTGCGCCCGGAAGAAGAAGTGCTGAGCGACGTGCAAAACGGCTACGTGACGCCGGACATGGCCGAAAAAGAATATGGCATCGTGGTGGATGCGCGCGGCGGCGCGGCGCGCAGCGTGCGGACCCGGGGCGCAGTCGGTGCGCCGGCGGCGCAGCCCGAGCCGCGTCGCACGGAGGCGCGTCCGGCCCGGCGACAAAGCCGAGACCGTGCTGAGTATCTTGCGGGGCGAAACGTCGCCCTCGGTCGTGGCGCTGCGCCTGAACGTCGATCGCGCTGAGATCGATCGGTGGGTGGACGAATTTCTGAGCGCCGGCGAAGGCGCGCTGGGCAGCGGCGGGTCGCGCCCGGCGAAAGTCGCGCCCGGCGACGAGGTCGGCGAACTGCGGGCGATGGTCCGCGAACTGGCGGACGAGATTTCTTATTTGCGATCGTCGCTGCGCAGCAGGCAGTGAGGCCGGCGCGCGCGTTGAACTTAATGAGGTGAACCATGCTTGAGAATTTGGCGAGTCTGATCGTACTTGTATTGATAGTGGCAGGCGTGGGCTGGCTGATCATCCGGCTGCTGTCACGCTCCTACGTGAAGACGACAGCGACGACAGCCTTTGTGCGGACGGGCGGGCTGCGCGGCGCGCGGGCCTCCACGCCGACGGTGGTCATGAACGGCGCGGCGTGGGTCTTCGGCTTTCTGCACCGCATCAAGTGGGTGTCGCTCGAAACGATGTCGATCGAAGTGCGCCACCTGGAAGAAAACGCCCTCATCACGCGCGATCCCCAATATGTTGATTTTGAAGCACGCTTTTTTGTGAAAGTCGCGCACGACGCCGACCATATCAGCATCGCCGCGCGGACGATCGGCGGCGACATGGTCAGCGAGTCCAGCGTGCGCCGGTTGGTCGAACCCAAAATTAACGGTGCCGTGCGCGACGTGGCCGTCACCTTCGAGCAGCGCGGTCTGCTCGAACGCCGCATGGAGTTCATCCAACAGGTGCAGGCACGTCTGCGCGACGATCTGGCCGAAAACGGGCTGGTGCTGGAAAGCGTCAGCATCCTGGTCTTGCGCCCCACGCTGCAAGGCCAGTTTTCGACGGACGATATCCTCGGCGCGCAGGTGGCGCGGGCAAACGCCGCCGTGATCGAAGAAGCGCTCACCGAGAAAACCCGCCTGGAGCGCCTGGGGACGCTGGAACGTACCCGGCTCGATGCCGATGCCGAACGCCAGCAAATGAGCATCCAGGAAGAAATCGACGTGGAACGCGCGCAGCGCACGCGCAATATCGCCGTGGTGCGCGCCGAAGAGGAAACCGCCGCGCGCATCGCGCAGGAACAACGCCGCGAAGAAGCCGAACGCGCCAAGCTGCTGGCTGATCGCTCGCTGGAAGAAGAGCGCGTGGAAAACGAGCGCATGCTCGTGCTGCTGCGCGAGCAGATGCAGAAAGCGATTGAGCTGGAAAAAGTGCTGCGCGAAGAAGCGTTGGCGCTGGCCGAACAGGAACGCGAAACGCACATCCTCGAAGCGACGGTGAAGAAGCTGAACGCCACGCTGGCGCAGATCGAAGCGGACCGCGAGCGGGAACGCGCGCTGCAAGAGGCGCTGCTGGTCACCGAGAAAGCCGCTGCTGAGCGCGAAGCCGAGATCGATCTGCTGAATGCCCGCCTGGACGTGGACCGGCGTGTGATCGAAACGCGCGGCGAAGTCGAGATCGAATCACTGCGCCGCCAGGAAATAGCCGAATCGGATCGCAAGATCGCGATCTCGGAGTCCGAGGCAGCCCGCACGCGCGCCGAAGCCGATCTCGATACGCGCGCGCATGGCCGCGTTAGGCGAGCGCGAGCGCGCCAGCGCCGCCAGGTCTGGCGGATGTCCAGGTCGCGTTGGAGCGGGTCAAAGTCTTGCAGCAGGAGACCGAAGCGACCCGTCAGAAGCTGCTGGCCGAAGCCGAAGGCGAGAAAGCCCGCGCCGAAGCTCTGGCCTCGCATGACGCCGTCGGCAAGGACCTGGAGCTGGCGCGCCTGAACGCGGACGTACAGAAAGCGGTGGAAGTGGCGCGCGCCGAAGCCCTGGGCGAAGCGATCAAGGGCATGAAGATGAATTTGTACGGCGACACCAACACCGCGCACCGCGTGTTGCAGCTCGTCACGGCGGCGCAAGCGACGCAGGGCGTGTACGATGCGCTGCCCACTGGCGCGCGCCGCGTGGTCGATCAGTTTGCGGACGCGCTCGGTGGTGGCAAGAGCGACCAAGGCCGGGGCAGCATCCAAGCGCTGCTGCGCCTCGTCGCGCAGGACTATGCGGACGCCGTCAAGCAGAATGTGGGCCTGGGCGAACTGGCGGAGACGCTCCTGGAGCGCGAAAGCGGTCTGGACGCCGCCCAGCGCGAGACGCTGCAACGCATCGTGGATAACCCGGTGCTGGGCGCGCTGCCGCTGCGGACCGTGCTCGATCTGGCGGATGATTTCTTGAGCTAGGTACCGCCAAGCAATAGACAAATATATGAATAGCGCGCCAGACGCGCGAGTGCATGCGTTCTTCGGCACCCGCGCGTCTGCTGTATTTGCCTGTTGAGAACATCGTTGTTTACCGCTCTGGCGGGCCGTTTGAGGACCCCCTATTCCCCGCGTGGCCGAGATCGTCACATCGTTTCGAAATTTGACAATTTATACTATTATTATGATAATTGTGATCTTTATGAAATACAGCCATCTGTATTCTTTCCGGTGGAAAACAGTTTTTGTTCAAGAGAGTTGCTCCGAGCGAAGAGAATGTTGCTTCACCAGTTGGCGAAAGTTAAGCATTACAGCGTAGAACGGCGCTCATTCGTCGACCCCGTCCTGCAGGCCACGCAAAAACGCCCAACAAGCACGCGTGTGATTCCGCACACATTCGCCCCGCCAGAGTCTGGCATCTTGTCTAGAGCATGGGTCCGCATCCAGGGATCTCGTAGCGGCACGGCACTGCGGTCAAGGCTTGCCGTCGAGTCGCCCAGCCGTGCACCGGCGACTGCCTCGGTCGGCAGCACACGACATCTAAGCCGCGCCATTATCAGTCGCGGCGACGACGTTAGCCTTTGGAGACACTCATCATGAAAGCAATTGTTATCGGGGCCGGGATCGGCGGGCTAACCGCTGCCATCGCTTTGGAGCAGCGTGCCATCGAAGTCGAAATCTACGAACGTACAGCCGAGGTGCAGGCGGTTGGAGCTGGCATTACCTTGTGGGCGAACGCTATCGCGGTGTTCAAAGCACTGGGAATGCGTGACGCCCTGCTCAACCTGGGCACCTACGAGGGACAAGGCTCGGTTCGAAGCTCGACCGGCGCTATCCTGACCGCTGCAAAAATGAACGATCCGAACCAGCATTCGGTCATCGACGCGACGATCGTGCATCGCGCCGAACTGCACAAGCTACTGTGCGCTCAGATCCACACACCGATTCAATTGGGATCGGATTTCACCCACTACGAAGAGACCCCGGACGGAATCATCGCGCATTTCGCCAACGGCACGACCGCGCAAGGCGATGTGTTGATTGCCGCCGACGGCATCCATTCCACAGTGCGGAAGCAAATCAGTCCACAGGTTCGCCCAGTGTACTCCGGGTATACGGCCTACCGGGCCGTTCTGCCCTTCGACCATGCGCGCGTGGCACACGGTTGGGGCGAAAGCTGGGGGCGCGGCTCCCGTTTTGGGTTGGCGCCGCTTTCCCAGGGACGCGTCTACTGGTTTGGGACTGAAAACACGCCCAAAGATCAGCACTTGCCGACGCCAGAAGCCACCAAAGCCCATCTCCAAACGTTGTTTGCACGTTGGCACACACCGATCCCACGCTCATCGACGAAACGCCCGCCTCAGACATTCTGCACAATGATATCTACGACGTTGAGCCCATCGCGCAGTGGTACAAGGGCTGCGTGGTAATGTTGGGCGATGCCGCGCACGCCATGACTCCCAATTTGGGTCAGGGCGCGTGTCAGGCCATCGAGGACGCTTACGCGCTAGCCTATTATCTTGCGTCCGTGGCGGACATTGAGGCGGCCTTCGCGCACTATCAAGCGATCCGTCTGCCTCGGGCACAATCCATTGTGCGGCAGTCGCGAAGGATCGGCGCCGCGGGCCAGCTTCATAACCCGATTCTTTGTTTGGCCCGCAATGTGGCCCTCAAAATGACCCCGGAACGCGTGCGCGATCGCAGCCTCAGTGCGGTAGTCGGCTATGATATTTCGGCGGCGGTGTCCGTGTGAGAGGCGGGTGAAAGCGTGCAGGTCAGGACATACGGTTGTTCGCTGCTCCAATCGTGGTAGACAGAATACCGGTGGTGACCCGTGCTCGTACCCCTCCCCAATTTACCAGAACGTGCTGGTCGCTGGATGGACCAGCACGTTCTGACGTTTGAGACCGCATTCCCTGACCGCCCGTTGAACGGTTTCTCCCCAAGCCGAACGTTGTGAAAATTACCATCCACTGCTATTGTCTTCCCTTGAGTCTGAAGCATCACGAAGTTCGTACAGCGCGCTGTGCTTGAAGCCACAGGCGCGCGCTGCCTACAGGAGCACTATGGGCCAAGTATTGGTGTTAACGGCACCCCGCACGCCCGGCTATCAATCCTATGATGACGTGCCCCTCAAACCGGATGAGGTGCGCATCCGCACTTTGTATTCGGGCATCAGCGCGGGCACGGAACTGACGCTTTACCGGGGAACCAACCCCTATCTCTCTAAACGATGGGACGAGACCCGGCGGCTGTTCTTGTCCGACGCCGAAAGCTCGCTGCATTACCCGGTGACCAACCTGGGCTATGAAGAAGTCGGCGAAATTGTCGAAGTGGGAGCCGACGTGCAGGACGTAGCAGTTGGCGCGCAGGTGTTCGGAACCTGGGGGCACCGCACGCACCACGTCGCCCCGCTGGACTATGTCCTGCCGCGCCTGATGCCACCGGGAGCCGATCCGATCTTTGGGATTTTCTCCCATTTGGGCGCGATCGCGCTCAACGGCGTGCACGATGCCGCCCTGCGCCTGGGTGACACGGTCGCCGTGTTCGGGATGGGCGCGCTCGGCCAGATCGTCGCGCTGATGGCGCGGCGCTCCGGCGCCAGCGTCATCGCGGTGGATCTTCACGACTCGCGGCTGGAAATGGCGAGAGCGTTAGGGGCCAGCGTCACGCTGAACGCCGGACGCGAGCCCGTGGCCGAACGCATCAAAGACCTGACCGGCGGACGCGGCGCGGATGTATGCATCGAAGTCTCCGGGTCCACGGCGGCGCTCAACGAAGCGATCCGCGCGGTGGCGTATTCGTCGCGCGTCGTCGCGCTGGGCTTCTTTCAAGGCGAGGCCAGCCATCTCACGCTCGGCGAGGAATTTCATCACAACCGCATCAACCTGGTGTGCTCGCAGATTTCGGGCGTAGCGCCCGAGCTGCAACACCGCTGGAACAAAATGCGCCTGTGGCAGAGCGCCGTGCGTCTGCAAGCCGAGGGTGTGCTCGATCTGCGCCCGATCATCACGCACCGCGCCCCCTTCACACAGGCCGCCGATCTGTTTGAGACCCTCGATCAGCGGCCCAACGACGTCGTGCTGGCGGTCATGGAATTCTAGCGATTATGCTTTAGCAAGGAGCCGATACGCTGATGAGCCGTCTTCGCACTGCGATTCTAGGCTGCGGGAACTATGCCCACCGCCATGCGCAGGTTATCGCCCAATTGCCTGACGCCTTTGAGCTGGTCGCGTTTTGCGACCGGCACGACGACAAAGCCCGCGCCTTTTCACAGCAGTATGCCAGCGGTCAGGCGCAGGTGTTCTCCGATCATCGGGCGCTGTTCGATCAGGTGGACCTGGACGCCCTTGTGATCGCCCTGCCCCCCTATGGGCACACTGACGAGGTCGAGCGCGCAGCAGAACGCGGCATCCACGTCCTGATCGAGAAACCGATCGCCCTGACGCCTGATCACGGCTGGCGCATGGTGGAAGCCGCCGAAAAAGCCGGGATCAAGACACAGGTGGGCTTCATGTTCCGCTTTGGCGAAGCGGTAGAACGGCTGCATGACATGATCGCTTCCGGCGAAGCCGGGCCGGTCGCGCTGATCAGCGCGCGCTATTTCTGCAACGCGCTGCACGCCGATTGGTGGCGCGATCGCTCCAAATCCGGCGGCCAACTGTTTGAGCAGGTCATCCACATGTTCGACCTGCTGCGCTTCCTCGCAGGCGATGCCGTAGAGGTCTACAGCCGTCAGGAAAACTTGTTTCATCAGGACGTGCCGCGTTACACCGTCGAAGATGTGAGCGCTACCGTGATCAGCTTCAAAAGCCGGGCGCTGGGCGTGGTCTACGCGACCAACAACGCCATCCCCGGTAAGTGGATCAACGACTATCGCGTGGTAACCCGCCACCTGACGGCAGATTTCGCCGATGCCAACCACGCCACGTTCACCTTCACGGGTGAACCGCAGCGCCCGCCGTTGGTGATCGCCTCAGAGCGCGATTTCAGACAAAGGGTCGTAGAGGACTGGCTGAACGCGATCCGCACCGGCGGCGAAACCCGCACGCCGATCCGCGAGGGCGCGAAAGCCTTGGATCTGGTGTGGGCGGCTACGCGATCAAATGAGGTGCGCGGCGAAGTGCAATTGTGATTGTCGTGCGGTCGGCGACGCGGGTCTCCGACCAATCTCCGGAACAGGCAGCAGGCGAGGTGGCAGGGCATGACTCACAAGACTCGGGTCATTTTTCTTCTCGCGATACTTGGCGCGATCGTCGGCATGCTGGGCGGCCGGTATGCGGTACTGCGGACCATTTCGGACGTTTTCACGTCTTCCGAGCCAGCGGCTGCCAGCCCGACCCCCCATCCGACCGCCGCACCTGAAGTGATCGCCACGCAGCAGGCGCTGGTAGCCGGACACGCCAACCGCACCGTGTTCCTGATCGTCATGGAAAATACGAACTGGGCCAGCATCTCCGGCAATTCGTCCGCCCCGTACATCAACACAACCCTGCTCCCGATGGCATCCTATGCCCAGGCGTACTACAACCCGCCGGGCGTGCATCCCAGCGAGCCGAATTATCTCTGGCTGGAAGCGGGCACCGATTTCGGTATCAGGGATGACAAGGATCCGAGCGCCAACCATCAGAGCACGCCCCTGCACCTCGTGACGCTGCTCGATCAGGCGGGGATTACGTGGAAAAGCTACCAGGAGGGCATCGACGGCACGGACTGCCCGTTAAAGGGCAGCGGGCTGTATGCGCCCAAGCACAACCCTATGGTTTATTTCGATGACGTGACCGGCGGCAACGATCCGCAGTCAGCGACTTGTATCGCTCACGTGCGCCCCTATGCGGAACTGGCCGCCGACCTGCAAGACAACACAGTGGCGCGCTACAACCTGATCATCCCCAATCAGTGCAACGACATGCACAATATCCTCGGCTGCCAGAGCGTCGACCGCGTGAAGAATGGCGACGACTGGCTGGCCCAGGCCATTCCGCCGATCCTCGCGTCAGCCGCCTACGCGGACGGCGGCGTGCTGATCATCACCTGGGACGAGGGCGCGCTCAACAGCGATGGCCCGATCGGCTTGATTGTATTATCGCCTAACGCCAAGGGCCACGGCTACGCTAACGCGCTGCCCTACACGCACAGCGCCACCCTGCGCACCGTGCAGGAAATCTTCGGCGTGACTCCGTTGTTGGGCGATGCCGCCGACTCCGCCGATCTGAGCGATCTGTTCACTGCCTTTCCGTAGGCATGTGTTAACCAGGGCACACCACCGGAACGGGAGTCGCGTCGATGCGAATCCGGTCGTGCAGCAGAAACGGAATCTGAATGAACTCCGTGTAGTAGTTGTTTGACCGATCGACCGTGACATACCCTTGCAGAGAAACTTCGTACACCGTGATCTCGTATTTCACAATCTTGTCGGACGGCACCGTGACCGAAAACTCGCGGCTCTCGGACACGGTGGTTTCCGCGTCGAGCCGGTAGGCGCTCGTTAGCTCGCTGCTGACAGCCGTGCACGTTTCCGACGACACCTCGGTGGAATGGCTGTAGCCTCCGGATATGTTGATCAACTCTTTGATGGGGCCGATCTCGCCGCCGACATCCCATGTCGACGTGTTGTTCGTGCCATTGCAGGTCGTCGTTTCTGTCCCGCCGCTGACGCTGGTCAAGAACGAAAAAGTGCGCTTCAACTGGTGCTCAATGCTCCAGGAGTCCGTGCGCTCAGCGGGACTGCCGCAGTTGTTGAGCACGTACTCATCCGAGTCGATGACGGTGGAGAGATTGCGATCAACCACTTTGATCCCGGTGATCTGCGATTCGACCGCCCCTGGAGTTCAGTCAAACTGGTTAATGCCATAGGTTTGGGGCACCAGGCGCTCGATGGTGCCCTCCAGATCGGTGATGAAGATGCCGCGCTCGTCCTGCGAGCGATAGCCAACATACGCGATCAAGCTGCCGTCCGGCGACCACACCGGCGCGGCCGAGGTCGGGTTATAGGCCGTGAGCGCATGCAGATCGCTGCCGTCGAGAGAAGTAACGTAGAGGCTCGGCACGTCGTCATACCCTAAGAAGGATCCCCTATTCACCGTAAACCCCAGTTGGGTCCCGTCCGGCGACACGGAGAGTTCCTGGATTGCGGACTCGATCGTGAACAGTTGGCGCGCGTTGGAGCCGTCCGTGTCCATAGTCATGATACGGGTAGGCAGGCGATCCTGCCCGGACCGCTCCATATCTATTTCTGCGAACATAATCTGCGTGCCGTCGGGCGAAAATACCGGCGCGGCCAGCATAAACCCATCGTCGCCCGATTGGCGCACAGCATGCAGACCGCTGCCGTCACGACCGATGATATAGATTGTGCTTTGTGTGTCGCTTTCGCCCACGGGGCTCGCCACAAACACCAGCCCCGATCCATCCGGGGCCCACCGCGGCGCGGAATAAAGCTTCAGCTTGGAAGAAGGAATCAGGCGCTGCAAGGACTGGTCGCGCGTGTTGCCGATATACAGGGCGTCGCCATCCCCCTGATAACGATAAGAATTGAACGCCACGTACAAGCCGTCCGGTGACCACTTCGCGTCATTGTCATAACCGTAACCGGATTCCGGGACCAACTCGCGGCTGTTTGACCCGTCCGCATTGATGCCAAACACGATGCTGTCCGTCGTGAACAGGAATTCACCGAGCTGGTCGCTGGTCTGGGGATTGGTTTGGGCGTTCGTTTGGGCGGGCGCGGCGATGGGCAAGAGTAGCAAGAGAGCCAACAGCAAGATTGGGATCAATGAGCGTCGCATGAGGCGTGTCCTGGGGTCTGATTGGGCAAAAGGTGTTGAGATTGTAACAAAAGCAGCGCCGACATGGCTTGGCGCACGTCGCACATCCACGCTTCTAACAGCCTTACACAATTCTTCAATCATGTAACAAGTTTCATTTTTTCACAAAATCATTGACCTGGAATATGACATCGTGTTACATTGTTCATGTAAAGAGTTTTCACCTGGACTTCAATTCTTAGTGAAAAAAGATCCGTTATGACTACCGTACGCGCCATCGCCAAACGCGCCCATGTTTCCATCGCCACCGTTTCACGGGTCCTCAACGATCATCCCCGCGTTAGCGAAGAAACCCGCCTGATCGTCTGGCAAGCCGCACGCGACCTCGGCTATCCGCTGGAACGCTTACGCAGCGTTCCGCAGGTATCGCGATCGGTGCTGGTGCTGACGCGCGAAGAAGCGCCCGAAACACAGGCCACCGCGACTCAGGCCGGGGGCGAATTTGAACGGCGCGTGTGGGCAGGCGTGCATTCCTACCTGGAACAACAAGGCATCGCCACCCGCTTACAGCATTCGACCGTCTCGCCGGAAGAAGCGCGCCTGCACGCCAGCGATATTGGCGTGTCCGGGCTGGTCCTGCTGGGCGGCGTGCGCGAGCGCGCGTTCGTCACGGAGTTGCAGTCGCTCGAACTGCCCTTTGTGATCGCCGGGGCGCACTTGCGGCCTATGGAAGTCAACTGCGTGATGGCGGACGTGAGACAGGGCATCACCCAGGCCATGCAGCATCTCGTCGCCACCGGACGCCAGCGCATCGGCTTCGTCAACGGCCCATCGACGACCACGACCAGCGGCGAAAAACTCGACGCCTATCGCCTGGCACTGTGCTTGCATGATCTCAGCTTCACGCCCGATCAGGTCGTGGTCAGCGATTTCAATGCCCAGTCCGGCTACCAGCAGACGCTCCGCCTGCTGGAACAGCGCTCGGACCTGGACGCCGTGATCTTTGCCGACGATATCATCGCGCTGGGCGGGATGCGCGCCATTCGCGAGCACGGCTACGACGTCCCGCACGATCTCGCCGTGGTCGGGTTTGGCGACTACGAGCTGTCGCGTTTCACCACGCCGTCGCTCACGTCCGTGCATTTCGATATGCACACCATGGGCATCATCGCGGCGCGGCGGCTGTGCATGTTATTCGACGATCCTGATGATTTTCCCTGGTTGGTGCGCGTGCCGACTACGCTCATCATTCGCGACTCAACCGGGTAGAAGCAACTATTTACCGAAGGCTTTTTTAAGGACTGCTACGAGCATGAGCGCTTTACAAACTCGCTTCAGACTGTCCGATACGCAGTTCGGCATTTTGCTGGCGATGCCCGCGCTGGCGCTGTTCGCCGCCATTACCATCTACCCGCTGTTCACGTCGATGTACCAGGGGCTGTTTGACAAAAGCCTGCTGTTCCCCGGCCAGAAATACGTTGGTCTGGACAACATTCAGGCCGTGCTCAACAAAGATTTCGAGCCGCTGCTGCGCACCACGCTCACCTTCACCATCTACGCGACGCTGCTCCCCTTTGTGGTAGGCTTCGGGGTGGCGATGATCCTCAACTCGTCCATTCCCGGTCAGGGGTTGCTGCGCAGCCTGTTCCTGCTGCCCTGGCTGATCCCGGCGGTGGTCGTCTCGTTTTTGTGGATGTGGATCTTCAACGCGAACTACGGCGTGCTGAATGGGTTTCTGCGGCAAACGGGACTCATCGCGAAGAATATCAACTGGCTCGGCCAGCGTGATCGCGCCATGTTCGCCGTGATCATCGCCAAATCGTGGAACACCTTCCCCTGGATGGCGGTGATGCTCCTGGCCGGACTCCAGACCATCCCCAGCGAGCTCAACGAGGCCGCCGCCATCGACGGCGCGAACCGCGCGCAGGTCTTCCGCCATATCACGGTGCCCCAGTTGAGCGGCATCACCGGGACAGTGCTCCTGCTCAGCTTCATCTGGAATTTCCAGCATTTCGAGACGATCTACGTCATGACGACCGGCGGACCCGCCAAAGCGACGACCACGTTTTCCGTGGCCGTGTACAAGGCTGCCTTTCAGAAATTCGACCTGGGCCAGGCGGGCGCGATCGGCATCCTGTGGATGGGCCTGCTGTCGGTGATCGTCGCGCTGTATCTGCGCTTCGCGACCGATAACGATTAGGAGAAGCCGCCGTGACGACTCACTATGTTGAAACCACCATAATGGCCGCCTCGCAGCGCCAGAAACGTCTCGACAAGATCGGCCTGTATGTGTCGTTCGCCGTCGTCGGTCTGTTCGCCTTCTTCCCGATCTACTGGATGCTCGTCACGTCGCTGACCCCGGCCAGCCAGGTCTTCAAGTTCCCGCCGCGCCTGTTCCCCAGCAGTCTGACGCTGGATCATTACCGCTCCTTTTTCGATAACCCGTCCCTGCTGCGCTATTTCAAAAACAGCCTGATCGTCTCGATTTCGACCGCGGTCGGGAGCATCGTGGTATCGACGTACGCCGCGTACTCGTTTTCTAAGTTCCGTTACGCCGGGCGGCGCGCGCTGATGTTCCTGATCCTCTCCGCGCAGATGTTCCCGCAGGCGCTGCTGCTGATCGCGCTCTACCTGATGTTCGACGATCTCGGCCTGCTCAATTCGTACTGGTCGATGATCCTGGCTTTCACCACGTTCACGTTGCCGCTGTGCATCTGGATGCTGAAAAGCTACTTCGACACCATCCCCGACGATCTGATCGAAGCCGCCAAAGTGGACGGGGCCAACCAGCTTCAGATCATCCATCGAATTCTGATGCCCGTCGCCGCGCCCGCGCTGGTATCGACCGCGCTGTTCGCCTTCATCCGCGGCTGGAACGATTACATTTACGCGCTGACGCTCGCCGGACCGCACAAAATGACGCTTCCCCCCGGCCTCGTCCTGACCTATATCGGGGAGTTCCAGACGTCCTGGCCCAGCCTGATGGCGTCGTCGTTCATCGTCTCGCTGCCGATTGTGATCGCCTTCCTGTTCATGCAGCGTTATATCGCGGGCGGCATCACGGCAGGAGCCGTCAAAGGTTAGTCGTATGCGGTGGATTACCTACCGTTAGTTCGCATGTCTAGATTAATCATTGGAGGAAAGAATGTCCCGTAAATCCTTAACGACCTTGCTCATTATGACCCTTGTGTTACTGCTGGGGATCGCGCCCGTGCTGGCACAAGACGGCGGCAAGTTCACCTTCACCGGCTGGTCACTGCAAGAAGGCGCCACGCGTGATGTGATCCTCGGCGTCGTGAACGAGTACAGCCAGGCCACCGGCGCCGAAATCAGCGACGTGTCCTACCCGTACAACGAATACCTCAACCAGGTTCTGCTCCAGGCCCGTGGTGGCAACCTGAGCGGCGCGGTACAGCTTGACATCGCGTGGCTGGCCCCGCTGGCCGCGATGGGCGTGTTGAAGGACCTCGGCCCGGTGGCCGAAGGCACCGACTACACTGCCGCCGCGCTCAGCAGCGGTCAGGTGAATGGCGTGCAGTATGGCTTGCCCTGGACCACTGCCTCGATCGGCATGGTGGCCAACATGCAGCTGCTGAACGCCGCCGGAATCATGGATCTGCCCACGACCATCGACGAGTTTGAGGCCGATCTCGAAGCTCTCAAAGCCTACGATCCGGATGTGATCCCTTACGCGGGCATGACCGACACCGCTCAGTTGAAGGACATCATCCCCTGGATCTGGACGTTTGGCGGCACGGTCATCGATGCAGATGGCAATGTCGTGCTCAACGACGACGGCACTATCGCCGCTGTGGAATGGTACAAGAGCCTGCTGGATCGCGGTTTGATCGCGGCGGACACGGATCGTTTCGACGCGCGTCAACTGTTCGCCCAGGGTCGCGTCGGTTTCTACGATGACGCCATCGTCGCCCGCGGCCTCGTCACCTCAGCCGCCCCGGATTCTGGCCTGGATCAGTTCGTAGTCCCGGTGCCGCGCCCCGTGCTGGCTGCTGGTGATGCGCCCCAGGCCCTGCTGTGGGGTCATATCATCGTGGTAGTAGACGACAAGAACGCCGACGCCGCTGCCGCTTTCGCGAAGTACATCACGAGCGATCAGGACACCGTTCTGAATTACTTCGAACAGCTCGCCCTGCCCCCGACCACCCAGTCGGCGCTGGACTCGGACACCGTGCAGAATAACGACTACGTGGCGAAGTGGTCATCTGAGATCACGGCGACTGCCCGCACCAACCCATTCTGGCCCTACACCCAGGCCGCCGCTATGGAAAACGCCCTGACCGAGCAGGTCCAGGCTGTGCTGACTGGCGATATGAGCGCCAAGGATGCCATGGCCGAAGCCCACAGCGAGATCAGCGACTTGATGGACTAAGCGCATGCAACACCTCAGGCCGCCTTTCGACCAAAAGCGGCCTGAGCAGCACTACCGGGAGACATGCCACGCGGCATGTCTCCCACCCACCGCAAATTCTAGCATACAACAGCAAACTCCAACGTCCTGAACAGGCAGTGCCGGAGAACCCATGCCAACGCCTCGTGAGCGGTTTCTGAAGGTCATTAATGGCGAGAAGCCGGATCGTGTGCCCGTAACATTGTTCATCCACGATCACGGCCACTTCCTCAGCCAGATGTATCCCGATCTCGATCCATGGGATTGGGCCGCCCGCCAGGCGAAGGTGGTCGAACTGCAAAAACAGCTTGGTTGTGATGTGTTCGTGCGGCTGGCGAACTACGTCGACAGCCCGGGCTTCATGACGCGGGGAGAACTGGACACAGAGCAGCAGACCGACACATGGCAGGTGAAGATCGAGCAGATCGGCCAGACGCAGGTGGCCACGATCACGACGCCGTCCGGTGTGCTCACCCAACACCTGGCGCTTCAACAGATCGGCCCCGGCACGTATGTGACGGCCTGCACCAAACCCGCCATCGAATCCCCGCGCGATCTGGCGCTGGTGATGGAATACGAGCCGCCGCTGCCAGAGCGATGGGCGCAGCAGATCAAGACACGCGTGCAGGCGATGCGCTCCCTGGTGGGCGACGATGGCATGGTCGGCCTGTGGACCCTCGGCGGTCCCTTCAACTATGCTTCGCGGCTGGTGAAATTAGAGACTCTATACACCTTATTTCTGACCGACTATGAGTTTTACGAACAATTGATGACGTATGCCCTGCGCCGCATTCGCGCCTTCTACGAGCTCGCGGCCCCGGCTGGCGTTGACGTATTCATCGTGGGGGGCAACGTACCCGGCGGATTCCTGGGTCGCCGTGTGTATGACCGGTACGTGCTGCCGTTCGAGAAGCAGTGCATCGATCAGTTTCAGCAGCACGGCACGCCCGCCATGTATCACAACTGCGGCCAGATCATGGGTCTGGTCGAGTCCTACAAAGCGTTAGGCGCGCGCATCATCGAGCCGTTCTCGCCGCCGCCTACCTTGGGTGATGCTGACCTTGGTCGCGCGCTAGACCTGATTCAGGGCGATTATGCCGTGATCGGCGGCGTCGATCAGGTGAACGTTTTGAAAAATGGCAGCGTGGACGAGGTCCGGCGCGCCACGGAACAGACGATCCGGGCCGGGAAACAAGATCAGCAGCGCGGCCGGTTCATCCTGCAATCGGCTGATTTCCTGGAATATGGCACGCCGCCCGAAAACGTGGCGGCGTATGTAGAGACCGCCCGCCAGTTTGCCGCTTACTGAGCGTCAATAAGAGAGGATACCCGCAATGCGTATCGATCCGCCTGTTGAACAGCGCACGCCTCGCACCGAAACGATCGTCTGTGATCTGGTGATCGTGGGTGGCGGCATGGCCGGGACCTGCTGCGCGATCACAGCGGCGCGAGCCGGGCTGCGCGTCACCCTGATCCAGGACCGGTCGGTATTGGGGGGCAACGCCTCCAGCGAGGTCCGGTTGTGGATTCTGGGCGCGACTTCGCACATGGGCAACAACAACCGCTGGTCGCGCGAGGGCGGCGTGATCGATGAAATCCTCGTGGAGAATCTGTATCGCAACCCAGAGGGCAACCCGCTCATCTTCGACACGATCCTGCTCGAAAAAGCCATCAGCGAACCGGGGATCCGGCTGCTGCTCAACACGGTGATGGTCGAGGCGGCCAAATCCGATCCGGACACGATCGCCTCGGTCCGCGCCTTTTGCAGCCAGAATTCCACACGCTACGATGTGAGCGCGCCGCTGTTCTGCGATGCCTCCGGGGATGGCATCCTCGGCTTTGTGAGTGGCGCGGCCTTCCGCATGGGAGCCGAAAGCACCGACGAGTTTGGCGAGCTGCTGGCTCCCAGCCACGAATACGGCGAGCTGCTCGGCCATTCGCTCTATTTCTACAGCAAAGATACCGGCCGCCCGGTGAAATTCATCCCGCCCAGTTTCGCGCTGGACGACATCACCCAGATTCCGCGCTTCCGCAGCTTCAACGCGCGCGAATATGGCTGCCGCCTGTGGTGGATCGAATATGGCGGGCGTCTGGACACGGTCCACGACACTGAGAAAATCAAGTGGGAACTGTGGAAGATCGTATACGGCGTCTGGAATTACATCAAGAATTCCGGCGAATTCCCCGAAGCGGAAACGCTGACGCTGGAATGGGTCGGTTACATCCCCGGCAAACGCGAAAGCCGCCGTTTTGAAGGTGATTACATGCTGCGCCAGCAAGACCTGATCGAGCAGCGCCTGCATCCTGACGCCGTATCGTTTGGCGGTTGGGCGCTGGATCTGCACCCGGCGGACGGCGTATACAGCGAAAAACCGGGCTGCAACCAGTGGCACTCGCGCGGCGTCTACCAGATTCCGTACCGCTGTTTCTACAGCCGCAATATCAAGAACCTGTTTCTGGCGGGGCGCATCTTCAGCGCGTCGCACGTGGCCTTTAGCTCGACGCGCGTCCAGGCGACACTCTCCGAGGCAGCCCAGGCGGTCGGCATGGCGGCGGCGCTGTGCATCCGCGAAAATCTGCGCCCGGCAGATCTCGCCCAATCGCCCCATATCGAGCAGTTGCAGCGCAATTTGCTGCGCAGCGGGCAGGTTATCCCCGCCGTGAGACTGGACGACCCCGACGATCTCGCCCGCCGCGCGACGATCACCGCGTCCAGCACGCTGCACTTGGGCGTGCTGCCGGGCGACGGTTCAACCCAGGCTCTGGATAATTCGGTGGCGCAGTTGCTCCCCGTGCAGCCCGGGCCGATGCCGCACGTGACGTTCACCGTCGACGTGAGCGCGCCAACCGATCTTCAGCTCGAGCTGCGTACCAGCGATCGCCCGGACAATTACACCCCCGACGTCATCTTGGGCCGGCATACCGTCACGTTGCAGCCGGGCCAGAATCAGGCCATCACTGCGACCTTCAACGTCGAGATCGACGCGGCCCGCTACGTGTTCGTATGCCTGATGAAGAACCCGGCGGTGGCAGTCCACACCACGCCCTGGCGCGTCTCGGGCGTAGTCAGCGTGAGCAACACGCAAAACCCCTCCGTGTCCAATTTCGGCGCGCAGAAGCCCGAACACAACATCGGCGTTGAATTGTTCGAGTTCTGGGTGCCGCTGCGCCGCCCGCAGGGTCGCAATCTGGCCGTGCGGATCGATCCACCGCTGGCCGCTTTTGGCCCGGCCAACATCGTCAATGGCTGGGCGCGCCCCACGACCGGACCGAATGCCTGGGTGGCCGCACTGGACGACCCCGCCCCCTGCCTGACGCTGACCTGGGATCAGGCGCAGACGATCCAGCGTATTGAGCTCGCGTTTGATACCGATTTCGATCACCCGATGGAATCGGTGCTGATGGGCCATCCCGAGCGCGTCATGCCGTTCTGTGTGAAGCGTTACACCATCCGTGACGCAGCCGGGCGCGTTCTCGCCGCCAGCGAAGACAATCACCAGACGCGCAACGTGATCATCCTGGATGAGCCTGTCCACACCACGCAATTGCAGATCGAAATCGCCGAAACGCACGGGGACGCACCTGCCGCGCTGTTCGACGTGCGCTGCTACGCCCAACCCGCGCTGAGCTAGAGTGACACGGCACCTCCAACCACATAGTGAGATCGGCCCTGTATTCGGCCGTCGATCGCGCCTGCCCTGCCTGCGCCCCGCGCGGCATGGTCGGGCGCGTATTCTGTTGGCGTCCAAAAATGAATCACAGCCCACAAAGCCATCCGGGGATACAATACCAGGGTGCTGTAGCGTATGTCGCCAAACCAAGAGGAGATCGAGATCTGTGAATTTGCGTGAAATGAACCTCGCGATATTTTCCGGGGCACCTGTGCCACAGGTCCTCTTTCAACCGCGCATCGAGCCGTGGTACGCCTGGCACCGCGACTTCGGCGAGATGCCGGAGGCTTACCGCGATCTCAGCCTGCTGGACCTGTTCGACCGGCTGGGAGCCTCGATTCGCTATGTGCATTATTACACCGACCTGCCCAGCCCGCTGATTGAGCGCTACAGCCCCGAAGTGACGATCCACGAGCGCTTCACGGCACAGAGCTGCACGCGCGTTTACGAGACACCCTACGGTGACCTCACCGAACAGTTACACCGCACGCCCGATAACACGTGGCGCACGGTCGACTTCGCCGTACGCGCGCCCGACGACCTGCGCAAACTGCGCTGGCTGTACGATCACCGGGAGACGCTTTTCTCCGGGGAGTATTTCGACGAGGGCAGCCGCTTCATGGGCGAGCGCGGCGAGCCGCAGTTCTGGGTTGCCCGCAGCCCCTATCAGGCGCTGGCGCTCGACTGGATGCGCTATCAGGATTTTGTGTATGCCCTGGCCGATTACCCGCACGAGATTGAAAACACGTTCCGCGCGATTGACGCGGCGTACGATGTGCTCTACGAGGGCATTGTGGCCTGTGAACAAGTGCGCATTGTGAATTTTGGGGAAAACCTGCATTCGCACCTGATCTCCCCGCGCTATTTCGAGCGCTACCTGCTGCCGTTCTACACGCGGCGCTCCGGCCAACTGCGCGCGGCGGGCCGCTTCACTCACATCCACATTGACGGCGCGCTGAGCGGTCTGCTCAACTACCTGGCCGATCTGCCGTTTGACGGCATCGAAGCGCTGACGCCGCAGCCTCAGGGCGATGTGACGCTCGAAACCATCAAGGAGCATATCGGCGACAAAGTGCTGCTGGACGGGATTCCCGCCGTACTCTTTCTGCCCACCTTTTCGCGCGAGCAGCTAATGCAGACAGTGGAAGAGGTCGTGCGCCTGTTTCATCCGCGGCTGGTGCTGGGCGTGTCGGACGAGGTGCCGGAAGGGGCGGGCCAGGAGGCGATGGAGCGCGTCAAGCTGGTGGCCGATTGGTGCCGGGCACAGTCCGGCGCGTGATGACGGCTCAAATGTCCGGGGATATACTGGGCCGCAGATGCGCCGATGCGAGTTACTTAGCGATAGCTTGTGAAAAGGGATTATGATGCAACCCACTGGCCTGCTCGTTTCTCAAATTGGTTACGATCTCCGCGCTCCCATGCGCGGCCTTTATCGCGGTGAGCTGCCCGAGGGGGCCACCTTCCGCCTGCAAGAAGCGGTCAGCGGGGAAATTCTCCTGCAAAAACCGCTCGTGCATTGGGGCCAATGCTGGCAAAGCGAGTGGTGGATTGCCGACTTTTCGGAGCTTGCGCGCGCTGGCGAATTCACCCTGACGCTTGAAGCCGAGGGTCACGCGCCGATCACCTGCCCGCCGTTCAAGGTAGGTGAATACGTGCTGTGGGACGCCACCGTCGAAGACGTGGTGATCGGGCAGTTCGAGCGCCGCGCCGAGCAAGCGCGCTATGGCAAGGGCTGGAAGGACTGCGGCGCTGATTGGCGCGAAGTGGGCAGTCACACCGGGGCGTTGATCGGCATGCTCGACCTGTTCTATTGGGGTCACAGCTGGCTGGGCCCGGAGAAGACTCAGCGTCTGGCCGCGCAGATCATGCACGGCTGCGACTACATCGTCTCGTGCCAGCAGCGCGCCAGCGACCTGGGCGGCCCGACCGGCGCGATCGCCCACGAACTCCCCAACGATGCCCTGTATATTCCCCAGGATCAAGGGCAGTCGGTCGTCGCGCTGGCCATCGCTTCCCGCCTGTTGTACGAACTCGACCCCGAGCGCAGTCTCGATTATCTGAACCGCGCCGTGCAAGCCTACGAGTATTACACGCGCGAGTGTCGCCCCTCCAGCATGCCGAATTTCTCGGCGCTGCTGCATGGCGCGCCGGAAGAATACGTCCCGCGCTCCTTCATGACGGGCGACCTGATGATGATGGTCTGGGGTGGTGTGGAGCTGGCGCGATCGGGGCGGCCCGACTATCTCGATGAAGCCGTCCGCCGCGCCCGCGAGGTGCTGCGCCGTCAGGTGCCCAAAGACCACCCGGAAGGCGAGTTCTACGGGCATTTCTACACGTTCGACGACAGCGATTTCACCGAGAAGGCGTTCATCCACCATCATATTGGGCACGATACCAGCACCATGTTCAATCACTACATCGTCCCGCTGATGGCGCTGTGCCAGCGCCTGCCGGAACATCCCGACGTGCCGCGCTGGCGGCAGGCTGTCCACGACTTCGCTTACGGGTACTTCCTGCCCGCCTGCCGGAAGAATCCGTTTTTCCTGCTGCCACAGGGCTATTACGCCGGGCAGGGCCTGCTGACCTTCGCCGGACCGTGGCACGGCTTCAATGTCGTTTATGGCTATGCAGCGGCGCTGGCGGTACAGCTCGAATACTTCTTCGACGATCCCCAGTTCCGTGAAATTGCCGTCGGCAACATGCAATGGATTGCGGGCCTAAACAGCGGCATCACCGCCGAGTCGTTCGAGGGCTCGGTCATGTGGTACGAGGACATCCCGGCGGGCGAAGCGGTGCCCTACAGTTTCATCCACGGCATCGGGCACAACGCCGTCGACACGTGGTCGAAGATTCCCGGCAGCATCGGCAACGGCCTGTGCACCAATCGCCAGTTCCACATGGAGCTGGAGCCGACTGTCGAACACGACATCCCGCTGCGCTATTCCGACGAAGACTGGATTCCGCATGCGGGCGGCTGGGCGTGCGGGCTGGTCTATCTGCGTCAGGTGATGTACTGGACGCGCTGACGCGGGCACAGTGTCCGAACTGGGAAGATAACAATTGTATATGTCCCCTCTCTATATAACGTGGGGAGGGGATTTGGGGGTGGGGCAAACCCGCACAGCGCTCGATCCTAACCACTCACCAGACGGGCAGCCCCTACCACTCCTGCGGAGGACCCCAACTGCGCGCGGACGATCGGGATCGTCTGCGCGGAGGGGATTAAGCGGGTGCGCTCGCGGACAGTGCGTTCCATGAGCGGGTGGAGCAGATCCCAACTGTTCATTACGCCCCCGCCCATCACGACGATCTCAGGCGCCAGGATCACCATCAGATTCGCCAGCCCCACGCCCAACGCGAACGCTTCGCGCTGCATGATGTCCAGCGAAAGCGCGTGCCCTGCCCGCGCCAGCCGGGCCACCATTTCCGCCGTGATCGCACCGGGATCGCCGTTGGCGGCGGCGAGCAGTGTCTCATCCGCCGCAGCGCTCGCCTGACGCGCAATCGCTGGCCCGGCGGCAAGATATTCCCAACAGCCGGAGCTGCCCTCAAAGCACGGCGGACCGTGCATATCGATCGTCATCAGGCCGACCTCGCCCATGTTGTGGCCGAACCCCTGACGCAGCACGTTGTCGATAATGATGCCTGCCCCGATCCCCGTGCTGACAGTCAGATACAGCATGTCGGCGTGACCCTGTCCCGCGCCCAGCCAGTGCTCACCGAGCGCGGCCACGTTGCAGTCATTATCCAGCCAGACGGGCAGCCCGAAGCGTTCGCGCAGCGTCGGCACGACCGGCACTTCGCACCAGCCGATCATCGTCCACGGCTCCATGATCAACCCGCGCTCGATATCCAGCGGCCCGGTACACCCGATTCCGATCCCGGCTACCTCGGAGATCGGCAGATCGGCCTGCCGGATCACCTGCGCGATCAGATCGCCGATGCGTGGCAACCCGCGCGCCGGTCCCTGGTCGGCCTGGGTCGGTTGGCTGGCACGCGCACGGATCTGGCCGCTGTGGCGCTGAATGACCGCCGCCTGCGTATTCGTGCCGCCAATGTCCACGCCGATGGCCCAAGCCTGGTGTGTGCTCACTCCCACGCTCCTCAGGCTCACACGCCGGTTGGAATCCAGATGTTCTTGACCTGGACCGACTCATGCAGCGATTTTTCGCCGGCCCCCTGGGCGGGATCGGACCAATCAAGCGGCTCGCCATAGTTGACCCAGGTGCGTTTCAGGTTGGACACCGACAGCAGCTCCACCATGGCGCTGCCTTCGGCACTCCCAAAATACCACAGGGCATCAACATCTTCGTGCTCGACCAGCGTTTTGGTCAGCGTGTCGCGCGACCCCGTCACAATATTCACCACGCCCGGCGGCAGGTCGGACGTTTCGAGAATCTGGTAGAAATCCGTTGCGCACAGCGGGTAGACTTCAGAGGGGATGACGATCACGGTGTTGCCCCGGGCGATGGCAGGCGCGACCAGCGATACGAACGCCAAGAGCGGGGACTCGTCCGGGCACGCGATGCCGATCACGCCCACGTAATCATGCACCGCCACGACCACGCCGCGTAACGGGGTTTCCTGCACCGTCCCGCCATATTTATCGGCCCAGGCCGCGTACGTGAACAGGCGATCGACGGACAGATCCACCTCTTGCTGACCCGCTTTCAGGGTACAGCCGGTCATGGCGCGCAGGCGCTGCGCAAACTCACCGGACCGGATCGCCAGATTCTCGGCGATGTAATACAGAATTTGCGCGCGGTTGTAGGGCGAGCGATCCGCCCAGCCTTTAGCGCGGTGCGCCGCTTCCACCGCGTCGCGAATATCCTTGCGATTCCCCTCGCCCACCTGCCCAATCTCGTGCCCGTCCGGATCGAGGATCGGGCGGCTGTAATTGCCATCCGGGCGTTTCTGCTTGCCCGCGATATACAGCTTGGCGGTGCGATCCAGCGGGGGCAGCCCGGTGCCAGACGTGTGTGAATTGAGCGGCAGCGGATAACTGGGCCGCAGATCATCCCGTATCATGCTCTTGAGCGCGTCGAGCCCCTTCTGGGGATCGACCGCCAGCTTGGGACGCGGTCGAGACTGCCACACCGGGCGTACATATTCCATCAGCCCCTCTCGACCACCCTCGCGCCCGTAGCCGCTTTCGCGATAACCGCCGAAGCCGGAGGCCGCGTCAAACAGGTTGGTGGAATTGACCCAGATGCTGCCCGCTTTGATCTTATGCGCCACTTCCAACGCCAGATTGATATTTTCGCTCCACACGCTCGCTGCCAACCCATAGCGCGTATTGTTCGCGAGCTGGATCGCTTCGGCAGGCGTGCGGAAGGACATCGCCACCAGCACCGGCCCGAAAATCTCCTCTTGCGCGACGATAGAGGCCGGGTTGACATTGCTGAGCAGCGTGGGCGGGTAGAAACAGCCTTGCCCTGGCAGCGGACCGTCCGGTTGGAAGATATCCGCGCCTTCTTCCACGCCGCGCTTGACCCAGCGATCGATCGTCGCGTATTGCACCGGATCGACTACCGCGCCCAGGTCGATGCCTTTATCCAGGGAATCGCCGGTCCGCAACAGGGCCATCCGGCGGCGCACTTTCTCCAGGAAGCCCTCCGCGATACTCTCCTGCACGAGCAAACGCGATCCCGCGCAGCAGACCTGCCCCTGGTTGAACCAGATAGCATCCACCAGCCCTTCGACCGCACCGTCCTGATCGGCATCGTCGAACACCACAAACGGCGATTTTCCGCCCAATTCGAGCGACAGCCGCTTGCCGGTGCCCGCTGTCACCCGCCGCAAGATGCGGCCCACCGACGTGGAACCGGTGAACGCGATCTTGTCGATGTCGGGATGCGCCACGATCAGCGCCCCGCTTTCATCGCCGCCCGTCACGATATTAACGACTCCAGGCGGCAGCCCAGCCTCGGCGACCACCTCCGCGAATAGCAGCGCGGTCAGCGGCGTGTAGGGCGCGGGTTTGAGTACGACCGTGTTGCCCATCGCCAGCGCGGGAGCAATCTTCCAGGCCAGCATCAACAATGGGAAATTCCAGGGGATGATCTGCCCGACCACGCCCAACGGCTGGTACTCGGCCAGCGCGCTTGGCATGAGCTGCGCCCAGCCCGCGTGGTGATAGAAGTGGCGCACGACCAGCGGAATATCGATGTCGCGCGATTCGCGAATGGGTTTGCCGTTGTCCATCGACTCCAGCACGGCAAACAGACGCGCATGTTTTTGAAGATTGCGTGCCAGCGCGTACAGATGGCGGGCGCGGGCGTGGCCGCTGGTCTGGCTCCAGGTTTCGAACGCCTGACGCGCCGCCGCGACGGCGGCGTCAACATCCGCTGCGCCTGCCGACGCCACCCGGGCGAGCTTCTGCCCGGTGGCCGGGTTATGCACGTCCATGTAGGCGTCGTTTTCGGGCGCGCGCCACTGGTTATTGACGAATAGATCGAACTGGCGCTGGTGGCTTTCCAGCCACGCTAACGCGGTATCCGGCGCTTCGGGAGCCGGACCATACTCCAGGGTGTTAAGCAAATCGGCGACACTCACGTCTGAATCTCCTTTTTAGGCCATCGGCATGTGGTGCTGAGCGGCATAATGGCCCGTAACGTGATGGGATAACTGGCGCTCGATATCACCTAACAAGCTGCTGGCTCCGATCCGGAACAGAGACGGATCGAGCCACGTATCGCCCAACTCTTCTTTGATCAGGATCAGCCATTCGAGGGCCTGCTTGGCCGTGCGAATGCCCCCGGCGGGTTTGAATCCGATGGTGTATCCCGTACGCTGGTAGTAGTCGCGAATGGCGCGCGTCATGGTCAGGCCGACCGGCAGCGTGGCATTCACCGATTCTTTGCCGGTCGAGGTTTTGATGAAGTCCGCCCCGGCCATCATGCACACCTTGCTGGCCATCGCGACGTTCCACAGCGGACCCAGGTCGCCCGTGGCGAGGATGGTCTTCATGTGGGCGTCGCCGCACATCTGGCGCATCTCGCACACCTCGTCATAGAGCGCCCGCCAGTTGCCGCGCAAGACGTGCTCGCGCGAGATCACAATGTCGATCTCGCCAGCACCCGCCGCGACAGACTCGCGAATTTCGGCGATGCGCTGTTGGTAGGGACTCTGCCCGGCGGGGAACCCTGTCGAGACCGCCGCCACAGGGATCGACGTGCCGCGCAGTGCCGCGACCGCGTCCGCCACGCGCGCGTGATACACGCATACCGCCGCCGTGGTGATACCACTTTCGCCCACGCCCAGCGCGTCCAGAATATCCTGCCGGACGGGTTGGCGCGCTTTGGCGGCCAGCCGCTGTACGTTGCCGGGCGTGTCGTCGCCGGCCAGCGTGGTGAGATCGATACAGGTCACCGCGCGCAGCAGCCAGGCGGCCTGCCAGTTCTTCTTGATGGAGCGCCGCTGGCCGAGTGTAGCCGCGCGCCGCTCGCTGGCACTCGGATTCACGCGGGTGTCCAAGACATAACCGAGGTCAAAAGGAGCGGGTTGATTGCGTTCAATAGCTGTCATCGCAAGCATGCCAATCGATACATTACACGGATATTTTGTTGTTAATTATAGTGATAAAGTCAGAACCTGGACAACCACTCGTGTCGAGTCAGAAGCAGGGGGTGGGGCGTGACAAGCAAGGAGGACGAAAGACGTTTTGTGAATACGCTCTGTGCGTCCTACCCAGTGTAGCTTCTTCCCCGAAAATGAAATCCGCCCGGCAGGTTGCAGCACGGGCGGTTCGCATTTGCGGAGTCATGGTCGGGGCGTCCGGCCCGCTAGCCGCTGCCGGATTCCGCCATGATGTAGTCCACCAGGGAATTGATCTGCTCGGCGTCCAGCGTTTGGCCGAAATTCTCGGGCATCATGTTCGAGTAACCCGGCACCACAAAGGCGCTGGGGTTCACAATCGACTGGTGAATATACTGCTGGGCGGTCTGCCCGCTGACGCGGCTCGCCGCACGGGACGCCATGCCGTCGAAGGCCGGCCCCATACCGGACTCAGCGCCGTGACACATCGCGCAGTTGTCCTCGAACAACTGCTTGCCGTCCGAGATCAGCTCGTCCTGACCGACCTGACCGCTCTCGCCCACACCCGCGGCAGGTGGTGGTCCGTTGCCGGATGGCGGCGGACTCGCTTCGCCGGTCGTCAGGCCGACGATCAGAATAAGCGGGATCACCAGGACCAGCCCCAGCGTCAACGGTAGGGTGAAGATGCGGTAGTCCGATTTCAGATGCATGAAATATAGCAGCACCAGCGAGGCTTTGGTCGCGGCCAGAAAGCCCAGCACGCCGATCCGAACGCCCTCGGGCAGATCGGGCAGGTAAGAGATACCGGCTTCCATCACCGTGAACAGCGCCAGGATCAGGAATACGACCATATACGGCGACGGCTGCGCCATCCACTGTGCCGCCCTGGCCCGCAGCGGACTCAGGTCGGGCAGCGACAGCGAGGTCGGGGCCCGCACTGTCAGCCAGATCGGCCGTGTCGCTCTGCCACGACAGTTGACCAGGGCTATCTGGCAGACCCTGCGAAAGCAGCAGCCACATCGGCACCAACGCGATCACGTTGCCCACCATGCCCACGACAATACCGGTCAACATGGCCGCCCAGTTGTTCAGTGGTTTGCGCTGCACGACCAGCGGCGTCACGATGCCACCCACCGCCGCGCCGCTCATCACCCACAAAGTGATTGCCAGGGTTTGATCCATCGTGTGCCCCTCCCTAGAATAGATAGATCAGGCTGAAGAGCACGATCCATACAATATCGACGAAATGCCAGTACAGGCCGAACACTTCCACCCCGTGCGACTCCCGGCTCGGAATAGGCACCGTTGAGCGCCTGCACGATCACGAAGGCATCCCAGGTCAGGCCGATCATGACGTGCGTGCCGTGAATGCCCGTGACAGTGAAAAACGGCGACCCGAACAGGCTGCTGGCGGTGATCCCCGCGTCGAACAGTTCCGACCACTCGATCGCCTGCCCGCTGACAAAGAGCGCGCCTAAGACCAACACTCCCAGCAGGCGGTAAATCAACTGCCTGCGCTCGCCCTGCCGTGCCGCTTCCAGCGCGCGCACCACCAGAAAACTGCTCAGAACCAAAATAAACGTGTTGAGCCCTACCAGGGGGATGCTCAGGTGATCCCTGAAGGCTGAATAGGAGGAGGCGTAGCGGATTCGGAAGAAGCCATAGACCAGGATCAGACTGCTGAACAGGACAGCCTCGCCCCCCAGAAAAATCCAGACGCCCAGCTTATCCGTTTGGCGGTGCGGCACCATCCTCAGCCCGGTTTCAGACATGCTCTTCATCCTCCTCCGCGTCGGACGGAGCCTCCAGGCGGTTTTCCTGCGTCCACCCGCCGACCGATGTCAGGACCACAACCAGGCCCAACCCGCTGATCACCGGCGTCAACAGCACGCCCGCCGCGATCAGCATGACACCTGCCGCCATCACGATCGGCCAGAAGCTCGGCCCCGGCAGGTGAATGTCTGAGGGTTCGGGAGGATGCGCGCTCATGGCACACGCTCCCCCGGCAGCAGCTCAGCCGCCAATGTGGACGATGGTGTAAGCACGCGCCTCATCACGAAGATGAACGCCGTCATAAAAATCATATCGCCTCCCAACCACATGACCAGCCCGCCGACCTGCTGATCGATCTGCGGTGTAAATCCCCACGGCTGTGAGTGTGCAGCATAAAAGGGGTACAGCACGTCCGGCGAGAGCGTGATCAGGGCCGCCAGGGCGCTGCACGCGCCAATCATCGGCAGCAGATACAACACGCGCGCCAAATTGGAGATGGGTACGTTCGCACCGTGCCACGCGCCCACGACCGGCCACCAGCCGATCACCGCCGCAGCCATGAACATCAAGTGCTCCATGATATGCAGGTTCTCGTATTCCAGCGCCAGATCGTAGAAGCGCGGCCAGTGCCACAGCCACATCGTGACGTTGAACACCACAAAGGCGGCCACCGGTTGAATCGCCAACCCGAGCACGCGCCGCGCGCGCTCCGGCATTACCAACCGGTCGACCAGCCAGGCGGGCGTGCCCAGCAGCCACAAGGGCGGTCCGACAAACATCAGCAGCATGTGCTGGCTCATGTGCGCGCTGAACAGATATTCGTCGCCCAACCCATCGAGCGGGCTGACCAGCGCGATAAATACGGCCAGGGTACCCAGATGAAACGCGGCCTGTCGCCAGCCTTCGACCGGCGGCCCCCACGCGTAGCGGCGGCGCAGCGGACCCACCGCCAGCGCATAGCCAACCGTCAGCAGCGCCAACCCGATCAGAATGCTGGGCGCCCATTCCCAACTGAGCGCCACATCCGTGTGTGCGAGTATGATCATAGGAGGTACAGCCCCACGAACAGCACGACCCACACGCCCGTGACGTAATACCAGAACCACGCCCCGGCTTTCACCGCCGTGTGCCGCCGCGCCGTGAAATCACCCAGCCAGGCGCGGGCCGCGTTCACACTCAGGATTACGATACCCGCCAACACGTGCAGTGCGTGAAAGCCCATTAGCGCGAAATACACGCCGCCAAAAGCCGGATCGTCGGGCGCCATACCTGACCGGTTGAACTCGAAGACCTGCCCGCCCACGAAGACCAGTCCCAGCGCCAGCCTGATCACCAACCGGCTGACCAGTCCGCGCCGGTCCCCGTTCCGGATGGCAGTCGCCGCCTGCCCCACCACCCATGCGCTGAGCAGCAGCACACCCGTGTTGGCAGCGGCGATCAGCCAGTCCGACCCCGCCACCTGGACGAATGCCGCCTGACCCGCGCCCGTGCGCAGGTACAGGTAAGCCATCAGCAGCGTGCTGAACAGCGTCGATTCGGACGCGAGCACCACCAGCAGCGTCGTGCGCGCAAGGTCATCCGGGTTTCTGCGCGAGGGCAGGCTGGGGTTCATGACCGTGCGCTCCTCGGCTGGTGCCTCATGTTTCCGATCCCACAGCGGGCGCGGGCTGCTGACTTCCGGGATCTCGGCGAAATTGTAGGCCGGAGGCGGCGAGCTGGTGCCCCATTCCAACGTGTTGGCATCCCAGGGATCGTCTTCGGCGGTGGCCGGTTGGCGCAGCGACACCGCCAGGTTGTACAGGAAAATCAGCACCGACACCGCGACGACGAAGCCGCCGATCGACGACAGCAGATTCAGATCGCCCCACCCCGAATCCGGGGCTGTAGGTGTAGATGCGGCGCGGCATGCCCATAAGGCCCAGGATGTGCATCGGGAAATACAGCACGTTCATGCCGATGAACATCGTCCAGAAATGCCACTTGCCGATCCGTTCGTCCAGCATGCGCCCGCTGAACTTGGGGAACCAGTAATAAAACCCGGCGAACAGCCCGAACAGCGCCCCGCCAAACAGCACGTAATGCAGGTGCGCGACGATGAAATAGCTGTCCGTCACCTGCCAGTCAATCGGGATCACGGCCTGCATGATTCCGCTCAGCCCGCCGATCGTGAACAGCGCAATATGCCCGATGGCGAACAGCATCGGCGTTTTGAGGCGCAGTCTGTCCGCCCCACATGGTCGCCAGCCACGCGAAGATCTTGATGCCGGTCGGCACGCCGATCAGAAAGCTGTCCGCCGAGAAGAACAGCATCGACACGTCCGGCATGCCCACCGCGAACATGTGGTGCGCCCAGACCGTAAAGCCCAGGATGCCGATCAGCATGCCCGACAGGATCACCGTCTTCGCGCCGAACAGCGGCTTGCCGGAGAACACCGGCACGACCTCCGAGATGATCCCGAAGGCGGGCAGGATCAGGATATACACTTCCGGGTGGCCGAAGAACCAGAACAGATGCTGCCACAGCAGCGCGCTGCCCCCGTTCGCCACGTCGAAAAAGTGCGTGCCTATCTGCCGGTCGGTCAACAGCAAACCCGCCGACACAGCCAGCGAAGGAAACGCGAAAACCGATAACACCGACGTCACGACCATCATCCAGGCAAACAGTGGGATGCGCTCCAACGTCATGCCCGGCGCGCGCAGTTGGGCCACCGTGACGATGAAGTTGATCGACGAAACCGTCGTCGACGCCGTCAGCACCAGGATCGACAGCGCCCAGAAATCCATGCCGCTGCCCGGCGAATAGGGCAGCTCCGTCATCGGCGCATAGCTGAACCAACCTTTGTCCGGCGCGCCGCCGAACAGAAAACTGCTGTAGAGAAATAGCGCCCCAAAGCCAAACAGCCAGAATCCCAGCGCGTTCACCTTGGGAAACGCCATATCGCGCGCGCCGATCATCAGCGGAACGATATAATTCGCCAGCCCGACCGAGAGCGGCATCACGACCAGGAAGATCATGGTCGTGCCGTGCATGGTGAAGACCTGGTCGTAGGTGGCGTTATCCAGAATTTTCCCGTTGGGCTGGGCGAGCTGAAGGCGCATCAGCAGCGCGAGCGCGCCGCCGATCACAAAAAACACGAAGGCCGAGACGATGTACATGATCCCGATACGCTTGTGATCGACCGTCATCAGCCAGCTTAACACGCCGCTTTCGCCTAGCGCATGCGCGCGAGGCAGCGGGCCGCTTTGAACCTGTGGTTGAGTAGTCATAACCTGCCTAGTTCATTTCAGCGTCGAAAGATAGGCCATCACCGCGTCAACATCCTCGGGCTTGACGCGCATGTCTTGCATCAGGTTCCCGGGTTTCATCGCGCCCGAATCCTGAATCCACCGACGCAAATTAGCGTCGT
This sequence comes from uncultured Chloroflexia bacterium, assembly GCA_963826505.1. Taxonomy (GTDB): domain Bacteria; phylum Chloroflexota; class Anaerolineae; order Aggregatilineales; family Aggregatilineaceae; genus CAWGXG01. The sequence goes on along the minus strand of CAWGXG010000001.1, from coordinate 381,406 downwards.
TGAGATCGATACGTGGCCCCCGCAAAGGACGAACGAGAATAAAGGTGCGTCAGATTGGGGCCGATCGGCTGCGGCGCCGGGTGATCCCCGATGGTATGGCAGCCCGCGCACATGCCGTGCGCCACGAGGTCGTAACCTGTTTTCTCAAGATCGGTTTGCGGATCGGGCGGGGGCTGCTGCTGGTTGTTGACCCAGGCATCGAAATCGTCTTGGCGAATCTACGAACACCTTGAAGCGCATCGCCGCGTGGTTCAGCCCGCAGAATTCCGCGCACTGTCCCTCATACATGCCGATCTGGTCGCCGTGCAGCCACATGCTGTTGCTCACCCCGGGGACCGCATCCGTTTTGCCCGCCAACGCGGGCACCCAAAAACTGTGCACGACATCCGCCGAATCCAGCGTGATCTGGACGTTTGTGTTAACCGGGATGTGCAGTTCGTCGGCGGTATCGATGCCCAGGTCCGGATATTCGAACTCCCACCACCACAGGTGCGCCACCACATGCACGTTCACGTCACTTTGAGCAGGTTCAGGCGCGGAGACGGCGTTCATGGTGCGCACGGTGAGGAAGAACAGGATTGTCACCAGGATCAACGGAATGCCCGTCCAAATGACCTCCAACATGATTTCGCGGGAGCGGGACAGCTCGTGAACATGCTCGTTATGGCGAAAGCGCAGAATGTTGACAACGAGCAGTCCCTCCACCAGCAGGAACACGACCAGGGACATGCCCAATACGATCCAGGTCAGATTGGCTTCTTTTTGAGAAGTAGGTGAGGCGGGGTCGAGGAAGTTTTGTTGGTTTGAACAGCCAGATAAAAGAAGGACCAGCGCCGGTCCTGTTAGAAGTCGAATACCCCTCTTCATTTCCTCAGCTTTCTGGCGTCCAGTCGTAGAGCTCTCTTGCCACGATCAAGGACTGTCGCGCGGCGCGGCCCGAGAGTTGGAAACCTGACAGTGACTTATTCTTGGTATAAAGATTATAATTATTGTCTGTTATTATGCAAACAACGAATGTCCGGCAAATTCCCATCCGGTATGGAAGAACCGCGGCTACTGCCCCGATCGACTGACATGCGATTTTCACTCCCCGGCACGGCGATCACTTGACACTCGGATGTCCAACTTGTGACAATTATCACTACGTTCGCGCGAATGACGAACGCACTATCATACTGTCTGTGTCAGGATGTGGCGCTGGCGTGGTGGGCGAGATACCGTCTGTAATGGAAATCAACCCGACCCGCCACGGCGCTCGGCAAGTCATCCGCCGCTGGCCATCTATGTGAGCAGCCCCAGCCTCAGAAGCTCACATCAAAGGAAGTTCATCATGCTGGCCTATATCGAACCCGATCTGAAAAGCCTGCTGGACCAATCCGCGGCACTGCACAGCCACCTGTGCCCGCGCCAGGTCCTAGGGGTACGCATGGGGATGTACGCGGCCCACCTGTTTGGTCTGCCCCTCCCGCAGACCGACAAGCGGCTGTTCACGTTTGTCGAGACGGACGGCTGTTTCGTCGACGGGCTGTCGGTCGCTACGGGCTGCACGCTGGGCCACCGCACGCTGCGCCTGATGGATTTCGGCAAAATCGCCGCGACGATCGTCGACACACAAACCCACTGCGCCGTGCGTATCTGGCCGACGGACTTCTCGCGCCAGCGCGCCGTGGAGATAATGCCGGAGGCCAGCAGCCGCTGGCACGCGCAGTTGGAAGGCTATCAGATCATGCCGTTCGCGGAATTGTTCAACGTGCAGGACGTGTGCGTGACACTGCCCCTGGCCGAGCTGATCAGCCAGCCCGGTCTGCGCGCGGTGTGCGCGCGGTGCGGGGAGGAAATCAGCAACGAGCGCGAGGTGGTCCTCAACGGTGAAACGCTGTGCCGCTCCTGCGCTGAAGGCCCCTATTATCAGGTGATGACCCCCATCAGCCTCGTGTCCGAGTTAGCCGCCCTGGCTTGAAAATCCCTGTCGGATAGGGTGCGCTGCCCCCTTCCATTTCCGCCCCACTCCTGACCCCCTGATCAATGCGTGCACCATTCGTTCGCGATTGTGACAAATTTCATTAACTGCCATGAGCTATGTCACTGACCCGACTCGTTCCCCACTTCTAGAATGTCCACTCATCAATATATCCTATTATCCGGATATGTATTACACCAGGGAGAAACCACATGAACACACGTGAGCTCGCACGCGAAATCTCACTCATGGAAGCCGATCTGTGTTTTGCCCTGTCAGATTCAACCCGGATTCTGATTCTGTACGCCCTGGACGAAAAACCGTGCAATGTCGCGGAACTGGTCGAGGTGCTCGAGATCCCTCAGTCCACGACTTCGCGCCATCTCAAGATTCTGCGCGATCGAGGGCTGGTGATTGCGGTCCGGCAAGGGCAGAACGTCCAATACCAGTTAGCTGACGCTCGCCTGATCGAGGCACTCAATATATTGAGATCTGTCCTGCGCGATCGGATTGTCCATCGCGCCAGTTTGATCGAAGAAACTGGCACTTAGTTCGTGGCGCGGTCCACACACCATTCCTTTGAGGAGGAATACATGCCATACCGAAAGACACCGTTTCTTTGGTTGTTGGGCGGTCTGGTGCTGCTCGTCATCGGGGCCACCCTGTGGCTGATGACGGCCCACACGTCAGAAGCCCAGTGCGGCTCGCAAGCCTCGTCTTGCAAGAACTGTCACGAAGTGCAGGGCCAGGACCCGGTCAACAATGACGGCACCGGCTGGCACAAGTCGCACGCGTTCGGCGATTTCTGTTATATCTGTCATGGTGGCAACCAGCAGGCAACAGAGATAAATGCTGCCCACGCCGGGATGGTGTCGCCCCTTTCGGATATCGACGCGGGCTGCGCGCAGTGCCACCCCAACGATCTCCAGAAGCGCGCTCAGGTCTACGCTGACGCCCTGGGCATCGATCTGGCCAGCGCGAGCAGCGGCGGTGCGGGTTCAACCTCCGACACATCGACCACGACCACAACCTCCACGACGAACACCACGTCGTCAGCCGCAGTACCGGTCGCGGCTTCACCTTTCACCGCTAAATTGTCGGTGGACGATCCCAACGTAGTCGATTACACCCAGCGCTACAACGAGATCGTGTTGGGCGAGCGCCCGGTCAACTGGGGCAACATCGCCCTGATCATCATCATCGAGCTGCTGGTCGTGGGCGGTGGCGCGTTCGTCGTGGTGAACGAGCTGCGCAGGAATAAGCTGAGCGGCAAAACCCGCCAGGTCGCGGGCGAATATCCCGAAGACGTCGTCGCCATGCTGCCCGCCCTGAGCGGTCTGAAAGTCCAAACGCGTCACGCGTTGAAGAAACTTATCGCCAATCCTCAGATCGACAAAGTGCTGAGCCTGATTGATGCCGTTGTCCCACACGACAAACTGGATGGGTAGCGCCATGAAAACCGTCATCAATTACATTCGCCGCGACGAGTGGTCGCCCTATATCGCCGGAGCCTTGCTCGGGGTCGTGGGCGTGCTGGCCGTCTGGCTGAGCAATAATCTGCTGGGTGCGTCGGGAGCCTTTGAGCGAATCGCCGGAAAAGTCGGTCAGGCTGTCGTCCCGGACACCTTCAACAATTTGTATTTCAACTACATCATGCCGCCCGGCATATCCTGGGGCGTGATCCTGGTGGTTGGAATGTTCTTCGGGGGCATGCTCGGGGCCGCCACCAGCGGCACCCTGCAGTGGGGCAAAAAAGGTTCGGCCAACAGCGATGAGCAGTGGAAAAGCATCTTCGGCCCACAGGTCTGGAAACGCTGGGCGCTCGCCTTCACCGGCGCGGTGATCCTTGAATACGCGGCGGGCATCGCGGGCGGCTGCACGAGCGGACTCGCCATTTCGGGCGGGATGCTGCTCGCGCCTTCGGCGTACGTGTTCATTGGCGGCATGTTTGCGGCGGGCATCGTGACATCGCTCGTTGTGTATCGCAGGAGATATTAGGCATGGATAACATCATCGCGTTGGTGCTGGGTGTCGCCTTCGGGTTTTCGCTCAACAAGGCGGGCCTGACGAAGTATCACAAGATCGTCAACGTGTTCCGCTTCACCGATATGGCCGTGCTCAAATTCATGATGACCGCGCTGGTCGTGTCCATGTCCGGTTTGTACGCCCTGCGCGGCCTGGGCCTGATCACGTTCCCCAACGTGCCCGCCACCTATATCACCGGCAACCTGATCGGTGGCCTGATTTTCGGCGCGGGGATGGCCCTCAGCGGCTTCTGCCCAGGGACGTGTGCCGCAGGCAGTGGCGAAGGCAAGCTAGATTACCTGATCCCCGGTTTGGGCGGTTTCTTCGTAGGGGCCGTAATCTACGGTCTGACATACCAGCAGGTGTTTCCCAAAATCTCGTCCCTGTCCAACTACGGCAGCGTCGTGCTGCCCGACCTGTGGGATCTCAGCCCGTTTCTGATGGTCCTCTGTTTTGCGCTTATGGCGCTCTTCCTGTTCTATCTGATCGACCGTGCTGGCTTGCAGCGTAAAGAGCGGGAATAGCCTGTCAGGTGCGGAGTTTGGGCAACACTAACCTTTGAGGACCGGAGTTCAACATGACCCTATCGTTGACAAGGCGCAATTTCCTGAAGGCGAGCGCTGCTGCCGCGGGCACGTTGGCGGTATCGGAGTTTCTTCCGCCCGCCGTGGCACAGGCCGCCCGGGATGCCAATCTCTTGAACGCACGCGGGGACGGTTTCATCCCCAGCACGTGCGAGATGTGTGTCTGGCGCTGCGGCTTGATCGCCAGAGTCGAACAGGGGCGCGTCGTCAAGCTGGACGGCAACCCCGAACATCCCCATTCCAAGGGCCACCTGTGCGTGCGCGGGCAGTCTGGCCTGATGAATACCTACGATCCCGACCGCGTCCTGACGCCGCTCATCCGCGCCGGGAATCGCGGCGAAGGCAAGTTCCGCAAAGCGTCGTGGGACGAAGCGCTGGACGTGACCGCCGGCCAGATGCTGGCCATCAAGAACACGTATGGGCCGGAGGCGATGGTCTTTTCGTCCACGCATAACCTGAGTCAGGTCCAGTTTGAGAACCTGCTTTATGCCTACGGCTCGCCCAATTACGGCACGCAGCGCAGCCTGTGCTTCAACGCCATGATCGTCGCCAACCTGATGACGTACGGCATGGAAGAGCCCGATCGCATCTACGACGACGATCTGCAATACATCATCCTGACGGGCCGCAATCTGATGGAGGCGATCTCCACCTCCGAGACGTCCGCTTTGAGTAACGCTATCGCGCGCGACGTCAAAGTCGTGTATCTCGATCCGCGCTTCACCAAGACCGCCGCCAAAGCCGCCGAATGGCTGCCGATCACACCCGGCACCGATCTGGCTTTCCATCTGGCGCTGTTGAACGTCATCACCACCGAGGATCTCTACGATCACGCCTTTGTGGAGAGCTACACGATCGGTTTTGACCAGCTCGCGCAGGAGATCCAGACGTACACACCCGAATGGGCGGCTGCCATCACCCAAATCCCGGCGGACACCATCCGGCGCATCGCGCGCGAATTCGCGGCGGCTGCCCCCCATGCCCTGGCCCATAACGGCTGGCGCACGTCCAACTTTGTGAATTCATTCCAGACGCAGCGCGCGATCACCATCCTGAATGCCCTGGTCGGTAACTGGAACGTCACGCTGAAGGCTTCAGGCGGGGAATCAGGCGGCGCATTAGGCGCACCACCCCAACCCGCTTACCCGCGTGCCTCAGCGGCGCGGCTGGACGGCGTGCCCTACAAATACCCGGTCGTCCCGCTCAAGCTGGGCGTTTTCCAGGAGCTGCGCGACAACATCGTCAGCGGCCAGCCCTACCAGGCGCACGGCTGGTTTATCTCCCGTCAGAACCCGGTGATGTCCCTGCCCGATCGCGCCAAAACGCTGGCCGCCTTCGAAAAGATGGACTTCATCGCCACGATCGACATTTTCCTGAACGATACGGCGTGGTTCTCGGACGTCGTCCTGCCGGAAGCTTCTTACCTCGAACGCTATGATCCGGTGCTGCCGGTCGGGGACCGCGCGTTCCTCCGCCAGCCGGTGATCGAGCCGCAGGGCGAGGCCCGCTCGGCGCTCTGGATTTACAAGCAGTTGGGCGAGCGTCTGGGTTTGGGTGATTACTTCCAGTATGAAGACGAGGAAGACTACATCCGCCAGCAGTTGGCGCCGCTCGGCGTCAGCCTGGAAGATGTCCGCGCCAGGGGCTACGCATCGCTCCCGGCGGCTGAAGACCCCGGCTTCACATGGAATACGCCCAGCGGCAAAGTCGAAATTTTCTCCGACACGCTCGACAGAGTGGGCTTCCCCGGCGTGCCGATCTGGCAGGAGCCGCCCGCCCCGCCGCAAGGACAGTTCTATCTGCTCACCGGCAAAGTGGCCCAGGCGACCCAGTTCGCGTCCCAAAATAACCAACTGCTGCACAAATACGCGGACGAGCCGCGCCTGTGGATGAACGAAACCGTCGCCGCCGAACGCGAATTCAAAGACGGCGAATGGGTGTCCGTCACCAGCGACATTGGCACTGTGAACACCCGCCTGCACGTCACCCCCGGCATTCGCCCCGACTGTGTCTATCTGACTCCCGGCTACGGCCATCTCTCGAAGGGCCTGACAACAGCCTTCGGCGTTGGCGCGAACGATTCGGTGCTGCACGTCACTTATACCGATCCGGTCAGCGGCAGCCAGGCACTCAGTCAGACGTTCGTCACCGTCAGAAAGGCATAACATCGTGGCTGAACACGCATCAACTCCGCGTTACGGTTTTTTGATTGACGCCACACTGTGCATCGACTGTCGCACGTGCATGGTGGCGTGCAGCGTCCAAAACGAAGTGCCGATGGACAGCACGCGCATTTGGATTAAAGAGACCGGGATCACGGGAACCTATCCGGACCTGTCCCGCTACACCGCGCCCTATCACTGCATGCACTGCAAAGACCCTTCGTGCGTCTCGGCCTGCACCGTCAGCGCGCTGACTCGCAACGAAAGCGGCGTCGTGGAATACGACAAGGACATTTGTATCGGCTGCCGTTACTGCATGTACGCCTGTCCGTTCAAGGTTCCCAATTACGAATGGAACGAGCGTTTCCCACTGGTCGTCAAATGTGACATGTGTTTTTCGCGGCTGGAAGAAGGTGGACAGCCCGCGTGCGCGGCCACCTGCCCGACCAGCGCCATCAAGTTCGGCAAATACGAGGACATGCTAGCCCTGGCGCACCGCCTGATCGCGGCGCGGCCCGACAAATACATTCAACACGTTTACGGCGAAGAAGAAAACGGTGGCACGGCCACACTGTACATATCGCCTGTTCCGTTTGAAGACCTGGGCTTCCCGGTGGCGGACACCACCTCACCCGCCTATTCCAACCGGCTGGTGACCGAAGGCACGCCTATGGTTGCCGGTGCGATGCTGGTTGGCCTGTCGGGCGCGTACCTGACGATTAAGCACTTCAAGCAAGAAGCCGCCAAAGAGCACGAAGAGGCCATCCAGGGCAAAAACGGGCACTCTGCCGAAGAGGACAACGAATGACTACGCTGAGAAAACTATCTCACGAACTGCGTACCATGCCGAAGTTCATCTATGTGTTGGTGGCGTTCACCGCCTTCGGCCTGGGCATCGGCCTTTATCGTATGTATGCCGGGTTGGGCTCGACCACCAACCTGAGCAAAGCTTTTCCGTGGGGCATCTGGATTAGCTTCGACCTGGCGACGGTGGCGCTGTCTGGCGGCGCCTTCACGCTGGCCGCGCTGGTCTATGTCTTCCAGTTCGAGAGCCTGCACGCGGCGGTTCGCCCGACGGTGCTGGCCGGGCTGCTGGGCTACAGCTCCGTGCTGGTGATTTTGCTATTCGACCTGGGGCGCTGGGACCGCTTCTACAACGTGTTCTTCCACCCCAACTTCAGCTCCGCCCTGCTCGAAGTGAGCTGGTGCATCGCCGCCTACTCGATGATCCTGACATATGAGCTGAGCCCGGTGCTGCTGGAAAAATCGCGTTGGAGCTGGCTGCTACCCACCATCAAGAAATATGTCATTCCGATCGTCATCGTGGGCGTGACACTGTCCACCATGCACCAGTCCTCGCTGGGCACGATGTTTGTAATCATGTCACCCCGCCTGCACCCTTTGTGGCATTCGATGCTGCTGCCGGTCTTCTTCCTGATCAGCTCGCTGGCCGCCGGGATTTCGATGGTCATCGCGGGAGCAACGGTCAGCTATTGGATGTTTGGGCGCACGCTGAGCACCAAAACGCTCGCGACGTTGGGCTGGTTCCTGCCCTGGATTTTGGGCTTCTATCTCGTCCTGAAATTCGGTGAGTTGATCATCGCGAACGAGCTAGACCTGTTGTTCAACAGCGGGACGTACAGCGTCCTGTTCTGGACCGAGTTGGTGATTGGGGTCATGATCCCGATCAGCCTGTTCGCGCTGGACTATGTGCGGCACAACCGGCTGGCGTCGATGTTGGGCGCGTTCCTGGTCATGGGCGGCGTGATCCTGAACCGCTTTGACGTGACCTGGTTCGGTATGAAACCGGTCGACGGCCAGACCTATCACCCCCACTGGATGGAAGTGGCGATCCTGTTGGGCGTTGTGTCCGGACTGGTCACCGTGTATAGTCTGGTGGCACGCTACTTCCCGGTTTATGAAGAAACCGTCGCCGCCAGGAAATCCCTGGCGCAGCCCACACCGCGCGAAGACATCCGCGCGGCGGTCGAAGCACCGACTGCGGGCTGATCCACCCACTACCTGAAAAGACCCTCGTTCCAACGGGACGGGGGTCTTCACCACCCCGTTCACCATACGCGGTCACCATGCGCCCAAACTTCTTCTATCACCTGCACCCACCCACTCTCCCAGCCCAACAAGCGCGGTGGCGTTACACTCTGGGCGCGGGCGGGATCGCCGTCTTTCTGGTGCTGGTGCTGATCGTCACGGGCGCGCTGGAGATGTTCTATTACACGCCCACGCCCGATCAGGCCGCGCTCTCGATCCAGACCATCACCTATCACGTGGCCCTGGGCGGACTGGTGCGCAACCTGCACTACTGGGCGGCCCAATTCCTGATGATCGTGATGGCGGTTCATCTGGTGCGGGTCGTGTTCACCGGCGCGTACGGTCCGCCGCGCCGCTTCAACGCGCTGTTAGGACTGGCGCTGTTCGTGCTGGCCGTTCTGCTGAATTTCACCGGTTACGTTCTGCGTTGGGACCAGGGTATTCAGTGGGCGCTGGTGGTCGGCACCAATCTGCTCAAGACCATTCCCGCTATCGGCGACAGCCTGCATGCCATTGTCGTGGGCGGATCGCGGCCCGGCCCTGCCACGTTGACCCGCTTCTACGCCTGGCACATCTTCGGCCTGATGCTAATCGCCGTGCTGATCATGGGCTGGCACCTGTTCCGCGTGCGGCGTGACGGCGGAATCGCCGTGCCGCCCCCGGCGCTGCGCTCCGATCGCGCGCGGATCACGCGCGTCGAGCTGGTGCGCCGCGAAGCATTCGCCATGTTGATGACCAGCGCCGCGCTGATTCTCACGGCCAGCTTCGCCCCCGCCCCAATTGCCGCGCCGATCACGGAGCTTTCCGCCGTTTCCGGCGACGTGCGCGCCCCGTGGTTTTTTCTGTGGGTGCAGCGCATGCTCACCTGGGGCGATCCGTTCGTGTGGGGCGTGCTGGCTCCGCTGGCCGTGCTGGCCGTGCTGGCGGCTATTCCTTACCTGCTCCCCCCGCCCGACGAACGCGAGCTGGGGCGCTGGTTTCCCAAGTCAAACCGGTTGGCGCAGTTGATTCTGTCCGCGATCGGCGTGCTGGTGCTGGCCTTGACGCTGCTCGCCTGGCTGTCAGGTGGAGCATGATGACGCCGCGCCGCTCGATCGTACTCGCTGCCGCCCTGCTGTTGGGAGCCTTGCTACTGGCCTGGTGGGTCGAGGCGCGGCGCACCCGGCCGGTGGCGCTGACTCCCACGCTGACCGGCGAAGCCGAATACTGCCTCACCTGTCACGGCGATCTACCCGAAATCAGCGCCGCGCATCCGGTCGAGACCTTTGGCTGCGTGGTGTGTCACGGCGGCGAACGGCTGGCGCTCAACGCCGATCTGGCGCACAGCACCCTGCGCGGCGGCGCGAATCCCTCCGATCTGACCGTGGTCGAACAATCCTGTGGCGGCGGCAACTGTCACAGCGGCAGCCCACAGGAGTATCAGGATCACATCCAGCGCGTGACGACCAGCGTCCAGGCGACTTACGCCGGGGCGATCGCAAATATACTGTACACGTTCGGCGCGCAGCCCAGCCTGACCGCCCAATTCGGCGTTTACGCTGTGGCCGATGATGACGTCACGACGAGCACCGGTGTCGCCGCACTCGCCGCGCTTGATGTCTCACAAATGTCCAACCCATCGGTCCACCTGTTTGGCGAAAACTGCCTCACCTGCCACATCGGCGCTGAACCTCCGGATGGCGACGCGTTCGCGCGTCTGACCGGCTGCGCGGCTTGCCACACGCCCGACATCACCAGCGCGCCCGAAGGTCAGATCCACCACCTGACGACCGCCATTCCGTACACACAGTGCAACACGTGCCACAACCGGGGCAACTATGATTTGCGCTCGATGACCTTTGAGCCACGCAGCGACACGCCCACCGATCGCTTGCACGACTATTACCAGCCGATCGCCCAGTTCACCCGCTGCGAATGGACGCTGGACTGCATCGACTGCCACACGCGCGTCGAGGTCATGGGCGACGGCGATATTCATTCCAGCATGGGCGACATCCAATATGTGCAGTGCAAAACGTGTCACGGCACGCTGACCGAGCTGCCGCAAACCTACACCATCGCCAGCGAGGACGAGCTCGCCGTCAAGCTGGCCTTTCTCAACCCAGTCGTGGAGCTCCAGGTCGGCGACGTGATCCTCGCCACCGAGCAGGGCGAGCCGCTGTGGAACACGCGCGTTCTGCCGGACGGCACCTACACGCTCACCGGCAAAGCCACCGGTCAGACGTTCACCTTCCGCCCGGTGATGGGTACGCAATGCCAGCAGGACCCGCAGCAGCAGAATTCGCAGTATTGCCATGCATGCCATGCCGTGGAACGCTAGGAGTTGATGGAAATCGTTAACTTGGGACAGTTCGAAGGATGATGTGAGCGCTTATGTCTGAATATCGCCGCCGTGATGTTTTGAAGATGACCACCACCGCCCTGCTAGCGGTGAGCGGTCTGCTCAGCCTGGATGGATTGGTCCGCTTCCTGGGGTTTCAGGCGGAATTGAGCGCCCCAACCGATATCGACCTGGGTGCTGCCCAGGAGTACCCGCTCGGGACGCATACGCTGCTGCCGGACGTCCCAGCCGTGCTGATCCACGACGAAGACGGTTTTTCCGCAGTGAGTTTGGTGTGTACCCACCTGGGCTGCACCGTCGAACAGAAGGGCAGCGGGTTCGTCTGCCCGTGTCACGGCTCGCGCTACGACTCGTCCGGCAACCTCCTACACGGCCCCGCCAAGCAAGCACTGCCCGCCCTGCGCGTCGAAGAGGATAGCGACGGCGATCTGCGCCTGTTCCTGACCTGAGGGGCTTAGCCCTTCACCGAGCCAAGCGTCAGGCCGCGGATGAAATACTTCTGGAAGAAGATGAAAATGAGCAGCGTCGGGATGCTGGCAAACACCGCCATCGCCGACTGCGTGCCATAAGCCACGCTGTACTGCCCGCGCAATGACGCCAGCCCGAACATGATCGTCCGCGCCGAGTCCGAGCGGGTGAAGATGACCGGCCACAGGAAATCGTTCCAAATCCACGTGAACTGAAGCGTCGCCAGGACCGCCATCGACGGCAGGGACAGCGGGACCATCACCCGCACCAGGACCATCAGCTCGTTCGCGCCGTCGATGATGGCCGCCTCGCGGATCGCGGTCGGGATCGTGGCGAAAAAGTTCTTCATCACCAGCGTGCAGATCGGGATTCCGAACCCAATATGCACGATAATCATCGGCCACAGCGTGTCGTACAGCCCCCAACTGTTGAACAGGCGGAACAGCGGGATCATCACGACTTGCGGCGGGATGAACAGCCCGGCCACCAGGAAAATAAACAGGTACTCGCTGCCGCGAAAGGCCAGCTTGGCCAGGGTATAGCCGGTCAGAATGCCGAGCATGATCGACACGAGCGTGGCCGGGATCGTGACCTTGAGCGAGTTGACGATGTACTTCCCTGCCTTGCCTTCTACCCAGGCATCGTGGAAGTTCTGGAAACTCACGTTGTCCGGCAGATTCCACACGCCCTCGCGTGCGATCTCCGCGTTGGATTTCAGTGACGTCAGTACAACGCCCAGGCTGGGCAGTGAATAGATCACCAACAGCAGCGTGAGCAAGACATACAAGACCACCGTACGTATCCGACGCGAAGCCGGTACGCGAGCCGCGTTCGAAGGCGCGTGCAGCGCTGCGGCGCGTGTTGCTTCAGTCATAGAGTTGCTCCAGCCCACGTTGTTGACGGAAATAGAACGTGATGACCACCAGCGTGATTATGAACAGCACCACCGCGACCGCGCTGCCGTAGCCCATGCGGTATTTCTGAAATGATTCGTTGTACATCATCATGGCCAGATTGTCGGACGAGTGGAACGGGCCACCTTTGGTCATCATGTAAAGAATGTCGAAGCTTTTGAGCGAGTTAATCACCGCCAGCGCGATCACGACGATCGACGCCGGGCGCAGCAGCGGAATCACGATGTGACGGACCGTCCGCCAATATCCCGCCCCGTCAATCTCGGCGGCCTCGGTCAGTTCCTTGGGCACAGCCGTGAGCCCGGCCAGAAAGATGACCATCGCCAGCGCGATTTGCTGCCATGTCCAGGCCGCGATGACCGACCCCAGGGCGGTATCGGGTTTGGCCAACCAGGCGCGCGACAGACTGCTCAACCCGGCGTTATCCAGAAAGACGTTCAACAGCCCGAACCCGGGTTGGTAAATCCAAATCCACACCTGGCCGATCACCACCAGCGACAGGCAGATCGGGAGGTAAAACAGCGACTTGTATAGTCGGGACAAAATGCCCCGTTCGTGGAGTGCCAGCGCGAGCAGCAGCCCACCCACCGTCGGCAGAACCACCGCGGCGATCGTCCACACAACCGTATTTTCGATGGCGTTGCGAAACAAGCGATCAGTCTTCATCCGCTTAAAGTTATCTAAACCTACAAATTTGTAATGTGCGCTAAATCCATTCCAATCGGTGAAGCTGAAGTAAAACGAGGACAGCAGCGGGTAGATCACCACGATCAGATAGATACTGACCGGCACTACCAGGAATAGAAAAGCCCACATCCGTCGTTCTCGGGTCACCTATTATGTCTCCCAGCCGCCCAGAGAGGTCCAGAGCGTGTTAACGGCATAACTCAAAAGTACCTGGGGCAGGACAAGCCCTGCCCCAGGTACGCTCAGTATACGATCAAACGTTAGCTTCCGAACACGTCGTCAGCAATCGCCTGCGTTTCCTGCAGGTAATCCTTGAAGCCAGAAGGATCGTTCATGAACATGGCGAACATGTCCAGGCCACCTTCGGCCATGGGCGGCGTGGTCGAAAGATCATAGCCGCTCAGGAACTCGACCTCAGACAGGTGCTGCGCTGCCTTCGCCATCACCGGCGAGTAAGCCGACGTGTCGATGGCGGTCGAGGCCGCGAGTGCACCCTGGCCCAACGCCCACTTCTGCTGAATCTCAGGGCTGAGGAACCAGTTCAACAGGGCTTCCGCGCCCGCAGGATTCTTGGCGCTCTGCGGGACAACCCAGCCGTCGATCGAGCCATGCGCGACCATCGGCACATCAGGGTTGATGACCGGGAACGGGAAGAAGTCGTAATCGGTGATCGGCTCCAGGCCGTTGCCGTTCCACAGACCGGTGATCCAGGTGCCCATCAGGGTCATAGCGGCATCGCCGTTCGCGACCATGTTGGCGGCCACGTCCCAGTCATAGGCATTGGCATCCGGGACAAAGTACCCGGCGTCCGTCAGTTGTTTCCAGTAGCCCATCGCGGTCTCAACTTCGGGATCGGTGTATTTGGCTTCACCGGCCATCAGTTTCTGGCGATATTCGGGGCCAGCGGTGCGCGAGATGGTGTAGTCAAACCAGTATTGCGCGGGCCAGCGATTGCTCGAGCCGAGCGCGATCGGGGTCACGCCGGACGCCTTCAGGGTTTCGCACATGGCGATGAAGTCGTCCCAGGTGGTGGGCATGGCCATGATTCCAGCCGCTTCCATGACTTTGGGGTTATAGAAGAAGCCGATGATGTGGACGTTCATCGGGATGTTGTAGATATGGTCGTTGTAGACGGCGGCAGACTTGACGCCAGCCGGAATGAAGTCGTCCAGATTGTTCGCGGCCCAGAAATCATCCAGCGGCATCAGGCGATCAGCATCCACGATGAACTGCGTGCGGGCACCGGCCCAGTAGGAGAAGATGTCCGGAGGATTATCACCGGCAATCGTCACCAGGATTTGCGTCTTGAAGTCCTCGTGCCCGGCGGAGTTGTCCTCGACTTTATAATCCGGATTGGCGGCGTTGAAACCATCGAGGATTTCGCCCATAGTCTGCTGGCCGAGAGCATCGCTGAAGTAGTGTACGATGCTGATCCCGCTCTGCGCGCTGACGGCCATAGCATTGAACGACAACAAGATCGCGGTCAAAATCACTAAATGAATGAGGCGTTTCTTGGACATTATGTTTTTTCTCTCCTGGAACTTATCATTCGTTTGGGTAGCTCTACCTGCCTGAACGGGTTTGTAACACCTTTTGGGCTGCCGGTGTACGGTCCTCGCACGACTAGAGCCTGCTACCGGCTGTCGCTAATGCCACCTCCTTCTACCAGGGCCGGTCACCCGTTGCCGGGCAGCCTGCCAGAGAAACACCAGCCAATCCGATCATCGACTATGCGCGTGCTGCGACGTCACTAAGCGCGTTATACAGGCATCAGCCCGTGCCGCGTTCAGACTGTTTTCAAGGTGCCTCGTCCGCGCTGGCCAACAGCGCGTCGTGCTGCAAAAAGTCAAAATCCGCGCCCAGATGGGCTTGCTGCACGTGTTGGACGTACAGCCGCTCATAACCCCGCGTGAACCGCGCAGGGCTGGGCGAATGATCTGCCCGCCGCCTCGCTAGCTCGCTCTCCGTCACCAGCAGATCGAGCGAGCGGTGTTCTACATCCAGCGTGATCGAATCGCCATCGCGCACCAATCCCAATGGTCCCTGGACGGCGGCCTCGGGCGATACATGCAGCACCACCGTGCCAAACGCCGTGCCGCTCATACGCGCGTCCGAAATGCGGACCATGTCGCGCACGCCCGCCAGTTTCTTGGGGATCGGCAGGCAGCCCGCTTCCGGCATGCCCGGTGCGCCGATTGGCCCCGCGTTTTGCAGGACGAGAATATCCTGCGGAGTCACGTCGAGATCGGGCGCGTCGATGCGATCCGCGAGATCCTGCAGCGAGGTGAAGACTACCGCCCGCCCGGTCGTTTTGAGCAGGTCCGGGCTGGCCGCCGAGCGTTTGAGCACGGCCCCATCCGGGCACAGGCTGCCCTTGAGCACCACCAGCGAGCCGCGCGGTTGGAACGGATTCGCGGCGGGCCGGATCACATCCTGCCAATCCGGGTATTGGTATGCCGGATCCATCACTTCGCCGAGCATCAGGCCAGACACGGTGCAGACGTCGGGCTGGAGGTGCGGCTTGAGTTCCTGCAGCACGACCGGCATTCCGCCCGCGCGGTGGAAATCGGCCATGTAATGCTGGCCGGACGGTTTGAGATCGACCAGCAGCGGCACCGTCTCACTGAAAGCATCCAGCCGCCCCAGGTCGAGCCGCTGGCCGAGACGCCCCGCCAGGGCCGTCAGGTGGATGATGGCGTTGGTCGAGCCGCCGATGGCCTGCAAGACCACCAGCGCATTATCGAAGGCGGCGGGCGTCATGATCTGGTCCGGCGTCAGATTTTCGTGCGCCAATTCGACCGCCCGGTAGCCGCTCAGCTCGCCGTGTCGCAGGCGGCCCGCGTAAACGGCGGGCACACTCGCCCCGCCGGGCAGCATCATGCCCAGGGCTTCGACCAGGCACGCCATGGTGCTGGCCGTGCCCATCACACCGCATGTCCCAGCCGTGGGGACTAGCTCGCCCTCGACCTGGTGAATGGTGCTGGCATCCATCGTGCCCTGGCGGTACTGCGCCCAGAAACGGCGACAGTCCGTGCACGCGCCGACGCGTTCCCCCTGGTAATCGCCGGGCAGCATCGGCCCGGCGGCGACCACGATCGCGGGCAGTCCCGCGCTGGCGGCTCCCATCAGCAGAGCGGGCAGCGTCTTATCGCAGCCGCCCAACAGCACCACCGCGTCCAACGGCTGGGCGCGCAGCATGGCTTCGACGTCCATCGCCATCAGATTGCGATACATCATGCTCGTGGGATGGAGAAACATTTCGCCCAGCGAGATCACCGGGAATTCCAGCGGCAGACCCCCGGCCTGCCACACGCCGCGCTTGACGGCTTCGGCCAACTCGCGCAGCCCACGGTGACAGTTGTTCAGCTCGCTGAAGGTATTCACGATGCCGACGACCGGCTTGCCCAGGGCGTGACAGCTGAAGCCCATCGAACGGGCAAACGAACGCCGCAAATACAGCGCCATCTCAGAGTCGCCGTATTCTGTCAGCCGGTTAGCCAGACCACGCGGTGCCATTATCTCTCAATCCACTCTCTCGCCGCGTCAGCGCGTTTTGCGCTGCATGGCGCGCTTTGTCGCCGCGACGATGTCGGCCACCGACAGCCCGCACGCATCCATCAGCGTTTCGGTGTCGGGACCGGTTTCGGCAAATGTGTCGTTCAGTCCGATAAACTCCACCGGAGCCGGACAGTGCCCGGCCAGCGCCTCGGCCACCGCGCTGCCCACTCCGCCGATAATCGAGTGATCCTCGGCAGTGACCAGCGCGCCGGTTTCTTCCGCCGCCTGACGAATCAGATCGACATCCAGTGGCTTGAGCGTATGCAGCGACAGCACGCGGGCGTGGATATTTTCGCGGGCCAGAGCATCCGCCGCTTGAACGCAGCGCCCGACCATGTTGCCCGATCCGATGATGGTCGCGTCACTGCCCTGGCACACTGTCACGCCCTTACCCAGTGTGATCACGTGCGAATTGTCGAACACGTCCGGCACGACGGCGCGGCTGATGCGCATGTAGACCGGGCCGTCATACTCAGCGATGGCCGCGACCATTTTGGCCGCTTCGACGTTATCGGCGGGCGTGACGACCAGCATCCCCGGCATGGCGCGCATGAGCGCCACATCGTTGAGCGCGAAGTGCGTCGGACCGTCTTTGTAATCCGACAGTCCCGAATAGCCGCCCACCAGCTTGACGTTGGTATGGGCATAGGCCACGCAGGTGCGAATCTGCTCGCAGGCGCGCAGCGTCAGCAGGGCGGCGAAGGTGTTGACGAACGGGATCGCGCCGCCCAGCGCCAACCCCACCCCGACATCGACCATCGACGCTTCGGTCACGCCCAGGTTGAAAAAGCGCGCAGGAAATCGCTCGGCGAAAAACTTCGTCAGGGTAGAAGAGGATACGTCGGCGTCCAGCACCACGACATCCGAGTTCACGTCGCCGTAGTCGGCCAGGGCCATGCCGTAAGCCTGTCGCTGCGGAATCTGGCTCATGCCTCGTATCCTTTCAGTTCAGCCTGGGCCAGCGCGTACTCGGTGTCATTGGGGACCGCGCCATGCCACTTGGCCGTGTTTTCCATGAACGAAACGCCCTTGCCCTTGGTCGTATGCGCGACGATGACGGTGGGCAGGCTGTGAATCTCCAACGCGGTGTCGAGCGCCTCGAGCACCTGGCGCATGTTGTGCCCGTTGATTTCGAGCGTAGCGAATCCAAACGCGCGCCACTTGTCCAGCAGCGGCTCCAACGGCATGATGTCGTGGGCCGCGCCGTCAAGTTGGACGTCGTTGAAATCCATGATGACGGTCAGCTCGCTCGTGCGGAACTTCGAGGCGGTCAGCGCACCTTCCCACGCGACTCCGGATTGCATGCAGCCGTCGCTCATCAGGGCGTAGGTGTGGAAATGCGGTCCTTTCAAGCGTTGGGCC
The DNA here is from genome assembly GCA_963826505.1 of uncultured Chloroflexia bacterium. Lineage (GTDB taxonomy): Bacteria > Chloroflexota > Anaerolineae > Aggregatilineales > Aggregatilineaceae > CAWGXG01. The sequence continues at coordinate 363,296 of CAWGXG010000001.1, read as the reverse complement.
AGCGTCAGCCCGACCGCGATCGACAGCCCGTGTCCCAAAAAGCCCGACGACATCTCCACGCCCGGCGTCTTGATGCGATCGGGGTGGCCCTGGAGATGCGCGCCCAGGTGGCCCCAGCGTTCCAGATCCTCCACCGGGAAGAAGCCGCGCCGCGCCAACACCGAATAGAGCGCTGCCGCCGCATGCCCTTTGCTCAGCAAGAAGCGATCGCGTTCAGGCCAGCGCGGACGCTCCGGATCGATCTTCATGTGATGGAAGTACAGCGCGGCCAGGATCTCCGCGCAGGAAAATGACCCGCCCGGATGCCCGGCCCCGCGCCGGTAGACCATATCCAGCACGTCGAGCCTGATCTGGCGCGCCTTCTCCTGGAGGTCATAAATCAAAGCTTCAGAGTGATGATGCATATCCGGCTCCCAATACCATGCCCCGCCAACCTGCCAATCCGAGGGCTAGATGCGTTCGTCGCTGCGTTCCTGGTTGTACTGCGCGCGCCGTAACTGCATATATTCCGGCACGGGCACGTCCCACCACCCCGGGGCCAACCCGCCAGAAGTGCCGAGCCGGTCGTCGACCATGACCTCGATCACGCTCGGTTTGCCCAGGCTCAAGGCTTCCTTAAGAGCGGGTCCGACCTCGTCCGGGCAGTTGATGCGCACGGCATGCGCGCCGAACCCCTTCGCGATCGCCGTAATGTCGGGCGTGACCGGCTGGTCGCCGTCCTCGAACATGGTCGAATAGACCGACTCTTCGCCGTAGGCGATCACCTGCAAGTCGCGGATGGCCTGCCAGCCGACGTTATTGAGGACAACCACGATCACCGGGATGTTGTACTGCACGGCGGTCGCCAGTTCCTGAATGGTCATCAGGAAATCGCCATCGCCTACCAGCGCCAGGACGGGCGCGCCGGGCAGGGCCAGCTTGGCACCCATCGCCGCCGGGAAGGACCAGCCCATCGTGCTGAAGCCGCCCGCCGACACATAGGTGCGCGGCTGGCTGAACGCCATCTCCTGAAAGACCTGTGCCTGGATGTTGCCCGACGAGGTGAAAATGACCGCTTCCGGCGGCAGCCCTTTGCGCAGCTCGGTGATGACACGGCCCATCGTGACCGGCGTGTGATCGGAATGGCGCAGCTCGTGGTTCTGCTGCCACCACCCGGCTACCCGCTCAGCGATTTCGCGCGTGTAGGGCGCGTCCGTCCAGTCACGGGCGGCGGTGCGGGCGCGCAGCGCTTCGAGCAAGCCTTCCAGGATCGCTTTGGCATCGCCCACGATGCCGACCTCGACCGGGTAATTCTTGCCGATTTCGGCGGGATCAATGTCGGCGTGGATCAGTTTGGTGGGCGGAATGCTGAACGACGCGCCCGGCTTGTAGGACGACGCGGCCTTGTCAGCAAAACGCACGCCCACGGCCAGCAGCACATCCGCGTGGGCGGTCATGTAGTTACCGCAGGTGGTGGCGTTGCTGCCCATGTGCCACGCATACAACGGATGATCCTCGGGGAAGGCGCTCTTGCCCTGCATCGTAGTGACGACGCACGCCCCCAGGTGCTCGGCAACCGCCTTCAGTGCTTCCCAGCCCTCGGATAAAATGACCCCGCCCCCGGCGACGATCACCGGGCGTTTGGCCTGGATCAGCAGGTCGGCGGCCTGGGCCAGCGCGGCCGGGTCCCCAGCGGGACGGTCGTGCGGACGGCGTGTACGTGGTTCGGGCGCTTCGGGCAGGTCCACCGCGTCCGCCTGGACATCCATCGGCAGCGTGACCAGCGTCGGACCAGGACGACCGGTGCGCATGGCGTTGAACGCCTGCCCAACCGCGCGCTGAATTTGCACAGCGGAGTCGATGTGCCAGGCGCGCTTGACGGTCGGATAGAGCATGCGCGGCATGTCGGACCAGTATTGGCGCTCGATTTCTTGCAGCACGCCCACGCCGCGCATGTAGGTATGCGTTTCGCCAATCAACAGCAGCAGCGGGATCGAATCGACGTAAGCCGTCGCCAGACCGATCGCGGTATTCGACGCGCCCGCGCCGATCGACGTGAAGACGGCCAGCGGCTCGCCTGTGACGCGGTAATACCCATCGGCCATATGGACGGCCGCCTGTTCGTGGCGCGGCATAATCACTTTGATGCGGTCCTGGTAGCGCCGCAGCGCATCGATCAGCCCAAGATTGCCATGCCCCGGAATGCCGATCGCGTAAGGGACTCCTTCGCGCACCAGCATTTCAGTGACGATTTCGGAGCCGGTAAGTTTCATTTCAAACACCCTTCTTTCCTGTGAACCGTAAGCCGTGCTCCGCTATAGTTTGACGGACAGACCACTACGCGCCGATTCCTGCGCCGCCAGCGCAAAGCGCAGGATCTCGCGGCCTTCCCACGCGGTGAGACTGGGGGCCTTGCCCGCGAAATACGCGTCAATGAAATGGCGCGTCGAGTTGATGAAGCTGTGTTCCCAACCGGTTGGCATATCCGAATGGGCGTAGACTTTGCGGTCGCGGTAGACGACCACCGGCGGGACATCCATCATCTTGCCGTGCCCGCGTGTGATCCACAGCACGCCTTTCGTGCCCGTGACTTCGATCCGGTCATCCTGGGCGTAATGATTGGTGTCCAGCACCAGCTCGGGCGAGCTAACCGCTTCCAGCGAGCCGAAGCGGTTGTTGGGGAACTTCCACGAGACGATCGCGGGCGAATCCAGCAGGAAACCGGGCTGAATTTCAGTCTCTCCGATCCAGGCGTGCACTTCTTCCGCCAGCCCCATGAAATACCACGCCAGCGAGAATTTATGGTGCCCATCGTCGAAGACCAGCGGCCCCCCGCCGCACTGCTCCTCGGTAAAACGCCAGGCCCAGGCCGCGTTGGGCACGTCCCACATGTTGGGGCTGGTGCCGGAATTGCTCTTGATGCGGATCGTGAGCGGATCGCCGATCTCCCCGGCTTCGATCAAGGCTTTGGCGCGCAAGACGGGCGGGTAGAAGATGAAATTCTCGAAGACCTTGAAGATCACCCCGGCCTTTTCGGCGGCGGCGATCATCTCGTCGGCCTCTTTCACGCTGAGCGCCATCGGTTTTTGCAGTGAGATATGCTTACCGGCGGCGGCAGCGTCGAGCGTGGCTTGATGGTGGAGATGGTGCGGCAGCAGGATTTCGACGAGATCGACTTCGGGCAGGGCGAGTAAGTCGTGATAGTCCGTGAAAATGTGGTCGGCGGCCACGCCCCATTTTTCCCCGCGCCGCCGGGCGATCTCGGGATCGACGTCACACACGGCGACGATGCGGGCGCGGTCATTGGCCAGGTATTCCAGCGCGTGCAGATCGGAGATGCGACCCGCGCCAATAAACCCAACTCTGAGTTCGTCCATATAAATAATCTCCTGAGGTTGCGTATAATACAACTATGTTGCGACATCAATCTATTAAAATACCAGGATGCGGAAACCGCCCTGGTAGGATTCTCAGGCTTTCTTAAAGCTCATCCGGTCCGACAACGCCTGGCTGGCCTGCATCACGATCGACGCGAATTCCGAGACGCGATCAAGCCCCATGCGGCCCGCTGGACCAGACACCCCCACTGCTCCGATCACTTTTCCGCGAAAATCATAGACCGGCGCGGCCAGACAGCGCACACCGTAATCGTATTCCTCATCGTCCACTGCATACCCACGCTGGCGCGTCTGTTCCAGGTGAATGGACAGCGTCTCCGGGTCGGTGATAGTGCGCGGCGTGAAGGCGGGCAGGTCGTCCGGCAGCACCGCGTCAGGGTTGAAGGCGAGCAGGCATTTGCCCAGCGCCGTGCAATGCAAGGGAGCCAGCGTGCCCACACCCGTGGTCACGCGCAGGCTGGCCGGTGATTCGACCTGATCGATATACAGCGCCTGCCCCTGGGTCAGAATGGCCAGATGGGCGCATTCCCCGGTACGATCGACGAGCTGGCGCAAGAAGGGCTTCGCTTCATCGCGCAGCGGCATGCGCGTCAGCAAACTGCGGCTGAGCCGCACCAACTGCGGGCCGAGACGGTAACGGCGGCTCACCGTGACCTGCTCAGCAAAGCCGTGATTGACCAGCGTCTGAACCAGGCGGGACGCGCTGCTCTTATCAATTCCCAGATCATTGGCCAGCTCGGTGACACCGACGCCGTTATCGCTGGCGGCCATCAGCTCCATGATACGAAGTCCACGCGCTAGTGACTGAATTTCCGACAAGATCGATCCTTTGCCATGCTGCGTTGATTTGTTGAGCATTATACAATGCCGGTGAGGCAGAGTCAACGACTCGGACCGATTTTGTTGATAATAGGCAATCATGGTTGCACTATGCGCAATCACAGAATTGAATCCCGGCGCAGCGCATTAACTCCGGCTCTCCGCGCGTTGGCGGGAGAGCCGGAGATCAGGGCAAACAGATCCTAAAACTGCCGCGTCCACTCTTTCGGCCAGCGCTCCACGACGACTTTGGTCTGCGTGAAGAACTCGACCGCGTGATGACTCTGGCCGTGCAGCACGCCGAAGAAGCTCGACTTCCAACCGCTGAACGGGAAGAAGGCCATCGGGGCCGCCACGCCAATATTGATGCCGATATTGCCCGCCATGGCTTCGTAACGGAATTTGCGCGCCGCCGAGCCGCTGTTCGTGAACAGGCAGGCCATGTTGCCATACTCACCGCTATTCACCAGGGCGATCGCTTCGTCGATAGTATCGACGTGCATCATGCCCAACACTGGCCCGAAAATCTCCGTGCGCGCGATGGTGCCGCCCGGTTTCACATCCTCAAGAATGGTCGGGCGCATGAAGTAACCCTTCTCATAGCCCTTGATGGTAGCCTCCCGCCCGTCAAGCAGGGCTTTGGCCCCTTCGTCCAGCCCGGTCTGGATGAGACCCTGGATGCGTGCCTTGCTCTGAGGCGTGATCACCGGCCCCATCGTGACGCCTGCATCCAGCCCATATCCGACGACGCGCTGCGACGCGGCATCGGCTACAGCTTGCGTGAATTCGTGGCGCACACTGCCGACGGTGATCGCCAGCGAGGCGGCCAGGCAGCGCTGTCCGGCGTTGCCAAAGGCGCTGTCGGCGACGATGCGCGTCGTCATGTCGAGATCGGCGTCCGGCAGGACGACGATCGGGTTCTTCGCCCCACCCTGCGCCTGGACGCGCTTGCCGCTGGCCGAGGCGCGTGAGTAGATGTGGCGCGCCACCGGGGTTGATCCCACGAAGCTCACGGCGTTGATGGACGGATGATCGAGGATCGCGTTGACGCAGTCCGGTCCCGCCGTTGACGCTGTTGACCACGCCGGGCGGAAAGCCCGCCGCTTCCAGCAGCTCGAACGCGATGTGCATCGTGAGCGGGCAGCGTTCGGACGGTTTTACGATCACGGTATTGCCGGTCGCCACTGCGTAGGGCAGGAACCAGAACGGGATCATCCCGGGAAAATTGAAGGGCGCGATGATGGCCGCCACGCCGACCGGCTGGCGGATCATCAGCTCGTCAATGCCCGACGCGATGTCTTCGGAGATGGTGCCCTGCATCAGGGTCGGAATACCGCACGCGACTTCCACGTTTTCGATAGCGCGCTGCATCTCGCCTTTGGCCTCGCCGAACGTCTTGCCGTTCTCGTTGGTGATCGCGCGCGACAGCTCGTCGATGTTCTCTTCGAGCAGCCCTTTGAGCTTGAACAGGTATTGCACGCGCTCAACGGGCGGGACGCGCCGCCAGGAATCCGCCGCCGCGACGGCAGCTTCAGCCGCCTGATCGACTACGGATGGAGACGACAGCGGGACTTCGGCGATCGTTTCGCCGGTAGCCGGGTTGACGACGGGTTGATAATTGTCCGCCGCAGATTTTTGCCATGTGCCGTTAATGTAATTGGATAGTGTATTGGTCATCGTCTTCTCTCGTAATCTTATGCCATGCGTTTGAGGAGAACAGTCTTGAGAGCCGCGTCCTCAACCGAATCGACCTCGATCAGGTCCCACACGCCGGGGTATTCCAGCGTTGGACGGACGATATCATCGGGCAGCGTGGCGACGATCTCCGCCATCGAGCAGTGCGTCATAGCGGACACCTGGCTCAGGGTTTGCCGCGATTGGCGCTGCAACTCCTGGCGGTGGGCCGGGTAGCCTGCCCCGGATTCCACGCTGAAAATGCGATCAAAGATGAAGCGCAGATTGACGTCGGCGGCCCAGCCGTAGCCCTGGTTGAGCATCAGCGAAATGCAGTTGCCGCCGTTGATCTGGGTAAACAGCCAGGCATCCATCGAATTCATGATGTGCCCGCAGAACACGCCCGGATACTGCATCACCGAGTTCAGATAGCCCTGGCCGGTGCCGCAGCCGCCCACCACAAAATCGACCCGTTTAAGGTTCAAGAGCAGAGCCGACAGCAGTCCGGTGTTGATATACGTCAGCTCGGGTTTGGCGTAATTCTTCGTCATACCGGCGTTGATGATGGTGTGGCCCCGCCCTTCTAACGCCGCCACAATATCGGCGTTGCGGTCGGCTGCGCTGGTTTCGTTGATGATAGCGATTTTCATAGTGGTTTTCCTCAAGTGAGTGGGTGCAGGCGGTGACGTCAGGGCGTTCTCGGCCCGGCCTTCAGCCGCTTGCACGACTGCCGTTCGATGAGCGCGGTACTCAGCGTATAGGTCCGCGCCGTTTCAGGGGATGTGCCGCTGCTGATCCAACGCATCAGCAGCTCGACGGCTAACGTTCCCATTTCGTCCACTGCAATATCAACCGCCGTGATCGGCGGCTGCCAGAAACTCAGCCATTCAGAGTCGTCAAAGGACAAAATCGAGATGTCGTCCGGCACGCGCACCTGCTGCTGCATCAAGACTGTCATCGCGCCGACGAGCAGGCGGTTGCTCGTGGTAAAAATGGCCGTGGGCCGCGGCTCGACGCGCAGCAGTTCTTCCGCCGCCTGGATGCCGTACTCTTTGCTGAAATGACCGATTTTGATGAGGTCAGGATCGATCTCCAGCCCAGCATTCGCCATCGTCCAACGGAAACCCTCCAGCCGGTTCCTGCCGGTGCTGGTTTCCAGGGAGCCGACCACGAGCGCGATCCGCTGGTGTCCAAGATCGAGCAGGTATTCGGTCCCCAGCTTCACGCCCTGGAAGTTGTCCGCCAAGACCGCATCCAGGATGCAGTTTTCGTGCCGCCGGTTGACCTCAACCATCGGAATCCCCTGGTCGACCATGTCCTGAATCACGGGCAGGCACTTATCATGGGGAGGCGGCACGCAGATGATGCCATCGACCTTCAGGTCGCGGAACTGTTCAAGGTAATTGAGGTACAGATCGGAATCGTCTTTGGTGACGCCGAGCAGCATGGTATAGCCAAGCTGGTGCAGTTTATTCTCGATGCTTTCCGCGAGAGCCGTGTAGAACACATTCAAAATGCTGGGGATGACCAGCGCCACCAAACCGGAGGGCATACCGCGCAAGCCGCGGGCGTGGGCATCGGGCCGGAAGTCCAATTCCTTGATCACAGCTTCGACCCGCTGGCGCGTTTTTTCGCTGACATAACCGCTGTTGTTGATCACGCGCGATACCGTCGCCGGAGAAACGTTGCGCCAGCGCTGCCAGATGCTTGATAGTGACCGAGCCCGATTTCTTATCCATCACAACGCCAACATGAAAACGTATTCATAAATCAGTTCCGTTTTTTCGCAGAAACCAACCTGTATATCGTTTTGGGTTCCCGCGCAAACGATCTCATCAGGCAGCAATCGCGCACAACCCAGATCACAGGATGTGAAAACGTTTTACTATTTGTAACATACTCTCAGATCGGAGTCAAGCAATCTGTGATGTGATTGCGTCAAGATTGCATGCCCTGGCCAGACAGTCCGGTTCTGTTTGCCCCACCCTGGCCATCTGGCCAAGCCATGTGATAACGAAGTCTAGCCATCTGCCTGATGACCGCGCGCGCTCTTTCCCCTATCCTGTAAACCAGGCACAGAGGAAAGGAAAACGCACATGGAAGCACCTTTTGTCACCGTCCGCGACCTTGTCAAGACGTATAATACCCCAGCCGGACCGCTTAACGTGCTGCGCGGCCTCAACCTGGATATCTGCAAAGGCGATTTCGTCGCCCTGGTTGGCCCATCGGGCAGCGGCAAGACCACGTTTCTCAACATGCTCACGGCGATCGACACGCCCACCAGCGGCTCACTCACCATTGACGATCTCGAAATCTCGAGAAGTCAATGCCCGCCGATTGACCAAATGGCGCGCCCGGAATGTGGGCATTGTGTTCCAGTTCTTCCAACTGCTGCCGACCTTGTCCGTGGCGGCCAACGTCATCGCCCCGATGGATTTCGCCAATGTGTGGAAATCCGCCGAGCGCCCCCAACGCGCGCTCAAACTGCTGGAATACTTCGGCATCGCCGATCAGGCTGATAAGATGCCGGATATGCTGTCCGGCGGTCAGCAACAGCGCGTTGCCCTGGCGCGCGCCCTGGCCAATAACCCGGCTCTGATCATCGCCGATGAACCTACCGGCAACCTGGACCGCATGAGCGCCGGCCGCGTCTTCGATGCCTTCCGACAGCTTAGCGAGCGGGGAACCACGGTCATCATTGTGACCCACGACCGCGAACTCGCGAAGGACGTACCGCACGTCTACGAAATCAGCGACGGGTTGATCGGCCAGACGACACTGGTCGCCGCGGCCCGCCGTCAGACTCAGGAACGGGGAGCCCTGCGCTTGTCCCGTATTCAGAACTGATCATAGGGAGGGAATGCGATGCAAAAAACACGTCGGCGCAAAATTCTCGGAGACGTACAGTCCCGCAAAGGACGCACCGCCCTGGTATCGCTGAGCATCTTTATCGGCGTGCTGGGCGTCGTCGCGCTGTTCTCGATGGGCGATATTCTGGTGAGTCGCCTGAAGGAAGACATTCAGCAAGACAAACTGGCCATGATCAAGGTCGGGTTGGCCCCCAGCGGCGACGGAGCCGTGACCATGGAAAACTCCGACATCCTCGATCTCATCCAATCTCAACCGGGAGTCGAGATCGTCGAAGGGCAGATCATGAGCCAGCTCTACTTCCAAAAGTCTGGCGCGGACGATTTCGAGCAGGGGATCCTGATCGGCTATTCATCGCCTATGGGTGACCTGCAGCTCGAACCGCTGCAACTGACCAAGGGAGCTTACCCGGTGGCCGGTTCGAAACAGCTTGCCGTCGACCGCCGCATGGCTGACAACTACAATCTAAAGGTGGGCGACACTCTGGGGCTGCGCATGGTCAGCCAGGCGGGCACCGGAGACACCATTCCCGTCGAGGAATGGACGATTTCCGGCATCGTCTTCCAGCCCTACGCGCTGGCCACCGACAACGGCGATATGTCCACCGCAGTCTTCGCCACCCTCGAAGACACGCAGTATATCTCGGGCATCCAGAGCCTGAACGGGCTCTACATCCGCTACACCGACTTTTCGGCGGCGGAGGGTGATTCGGCCCACCTGACGAGCCTCATCTCTACCCAGACGCCCTTCATCCCCGCCTCGCTGTTCATATTCGATCCCGCCGCGAATGAACAAGTGACCGGCGCGGAAAACACCAGCAGCGTGTTGGGCATTCTGGGCATTGTTGCGCTGGTGGTATCGGGCTTCCTGGTCGTCAACGTGATCGGCTCGATTGTCGTCGAGCAGAAGCGCCAGATCGGCGTGATGAAAGCGCTGGGCGCGAGCGCGTGGGACAATTTCGTCATGTACGCGGGCATCGCGCTGACCTATGGGGTAATCGGGGTTGTGCCGGGCGTGCTGCTAGGTATTCCCCTGGGCTATCTGGCCGCCAAGGGCATGGCCTCCACTATGGGGACCGTGGTAGATAAGTTCACCATTTCGCCCTCGGCCATCATCCTGGGAATCGTGATCGGGTTGGGTGTACCGGTGGCGGCGGCGCTCGTGCCGGTGCTCAGCGGCACGCGCGTCAAAATCCTGGACGCCATGACCGACCTCGGCATCGACTCCGGCTACGGTCGGGGTTCTTCCCGCGCCTGATCGAACGACTGCCGCTCCCGACGACGATCCGTCAGGGCTTGAGCAATGTAGTCCAGAAACGCAGCCGCCTGGCCTTCACCGTGCTGACCCTGTCGATCGCGGCGGGCGCGTTCATGGGCATTTATGCCCTGTTTGCCAGCATCGATTCCACGTTGAACGACACCTTCAACACCTACGACGTGCAAATCCTGATCCACCCGGATCAGCCGCAAGATTTCAACGCAGTCAGCCAGTTGATCGCCGACAATGTCGACGGCGTGGAGTCGGTCCAGCGGCACAACGGGCTGCAAATCGAAATCGCCGGGTACGATGCAGGAGACGCCTATGGCGTGGGCGCCGACGGTTACGATCCCGATGTGACCCGTCCCGTGTTTGATCTCGCGCTGAGCAAGGGCGTCCCACTCTCGGAGACAACGGATCCGAACGCCGTGATCATCACGTCGAGCATGGCGAAGTCGATGGGCAAAGGCGTCGGCGACACGATCGTCGTGTCCGGCGCGGGTACCAGCCGCGAAATGACCATCGTCGGCACGGCCAAGTTCCCCTTCCCCGATGTATGGATGCGTTGGGACACCGTCGCCGAGTTTGCCGGATTCACGCTGGATGGCCAACCGGCATCCCGCAATCTGCTGGTCCGCATGACAGCCAGCGATCCGACGGCCAAGCAAACTGACGTCACGATCGATCAGATCAAGGAGCTGCTGCTGGCCCACGGCATCACGGCCAACTACCAGAATTTTCCGGAACTTATCGAGCAGATCACGACGCTGGTGCGCGTGTTCCAGGTCATCTTCAATGTCACCGCTGGCTTGATCGCGCTGGTTGGAGCGTTGGGGCTGCTGATGGCGATCTCGATGAGTGTTTTCGAGCGCCAGAAGGAAATCGGCGTCATGCGTTCGATCGGTGCAGGATCCAGCACGGTGGCGCTGCAATTCCTGACTGAAGGGCTGCTCGTGGGGTTCATGGCGTGGTTAATCGGCCTGCCGATCAGCTACGGTCTGAGCGTGCTGATCACAGCGGCGCTCGATCTCGGCGACGCATTCAAACTCAACTACCCGCTGTCTGCGCCATTGGTAGGGCTGGTCGGCATGCTGATCATCACCACCCTGGCGAGCCTGTGGCCCGCCGTCTCAGCGTCGCGCAAGACCGTCTCGAATATCCTGCGTTACCAATAGGCGACTGAGAGGATCTCATGGAATCGCTGATCTCACTGAAGCAAGTACGCAAGATCTACAAAACCAAAGCCGGGGCGCTGGAAGTCCTGAAAGGCGTAGATTTCCAGGTCGGCGCGGGGGAATTCGTCTCCATCGTCGGGCCATCCGGCAGCGGCAAGAGCACGCTCATTAACATGATCACGGGCATCGATCGCCCGACGGAAGGCGAAGTCGTGGTGGCCAACGAACGCTTGACCCGCATGAGTGAAAACCGGGTCGCCAAGTGGCGCGGACGCAATGTGGGCGTGGTCTTCCAATTCTTCCAACTGCTGCCGACCCTGACGGTCGTGGAAAACGTCATGATGCCGATGCACTACACCGGCACCTACGGGCGCCAACGCCGTCAACGCGCGATGGAACTGCTCGAACGGGTCGACCTGCCGGACGTGGCGAACAAGTATCCGAGTCAGATTTCGGGCGGCCAGCAGCAGCGCGCCGCTATCGCTCGCGCCCTGGCCAACGATCCCAAGCTGATCGTCGGCGACGAGCCCACCGGCAACCTGGACCTGGTGTCCGCCGGGCTGGTCTTCGCCCTGTTCGAAGAACTGGTGGCCCAGGGCACCACGATTGTCATGGTGACACATGACCGCGATCTGGCGGGCCAGGTGCCGCACGTCGTCGAAGTGCGCGACGGGCGTATCATGACAGAAGTCGATCCGCGGCTGGTCGCCAGCAACTAACCCAACGGGGGGTGATCCGGCGATGTGGATTGCCCCCTACTCACACCTGATTCTGTCTTTAGGTTACAATAGGATGAAGAACATGGATATCAAACAGAGCCAGCAAGGCAGCGTCAGCGTTTTCTCGCTGCAGGGGCGCGCGGACAGCGTAGGCGCTGGGCAATTGGAGCAGGCGCTGTGGCAAACCGACAACGCGCGCGTGATTCTCGACCTTTCACAGCTCCTGTATATCAACAGCGCAGCGCTGCGTGTGTTAGCCGCGGTGTTGACGCGTAATCAGGAAGCGGGTGGTGATTTGCTGCTGGTCAATCCACCCGCCAAGGTGCGGCGCGTGTTCCAGATCATCGGCTTCGACCATTTCTTTCGGATATACGACACCCTGGATGCGGCGGTCGAAGGATTATAGGCATGGAGTCGCCCGGCAACATTCTCACCATCGACGACGATCCAACCAGTCTGCAGATGCTGGTGGGAATCTTGAGCGAACGCGGGCACAAAGTACGCGGCGTCACCAGCGGGGAGATGGGTCTCATCGCTGCACGCACGGCTTCGCCCGAAGTGATTCTGCTCGATGTCACCATGCCAGAGATGAACGGCTTCGAGGTCTGCCGCGCTTTGAAACAGGATGAGCGGTTACGGCATATTCCGGTCGTCTTCATCAGCGCGCTGAATGAAACGCTGGACAAGGTCGAAGCCTTCGAGGCGGGCGGCATCGACTATATCACCAAGCCCTTTCAACACGAAGAGGTGGTTCTGCGCGTCGAGAACCATCTGAGCTTTTACCGGTTGTTTCTGCGATCTCAGGAATTGGCGAAGATGGAAGAGCGCCAGCGCATCGCCCGCGATCTGCATGACGCGGTCACCCAGACGCTCTTTTCGGCCAGCATGATGGCCGAAACGCTGCTGCTGTCAAGCACGGACGAGAAGGTTAACGCCGGGCTGCGGCGCATCCAGCAGTTGACGCAAGGCGCGCTGGCCGAAATGCGCACGCTGCTGATCGAACTGCGGCCCGACGCGCTGCTGACCACCGATCTGGGCGAGCTGCTCCAACATCTGGCGCAAATGACGATCGCGCGCACTAAGTTGCAGGTGGAAATCTTGATCGATCGGACGGCGACGCTTGAGCCCGACGTGAAAACCGTGTTTTACCGCGTCGCCCAGGAAGCGCTGAACAATGTCTACAAGCACGCCCGTGCCGAGCACGTCATGATCGAGCTTCACCAGAATCGCGACTCGGTCGTCTTACGGATCAGCGATGACGGGCAGGGCTTCGAGCCCGATCAGCGGCCAGCCGGTCATCTCGGGCTGAACATCATGGACGAGCGTGCGCGGTCCGTCAGCGCCGCCTTGGTCGTCGACAGCGCCATCAACGAAGGCACCGATGTCACGCTAACCTACCGCTTATAATTGTCATCGCGGGGGCAAAATGAACGTTATTCGCGTTATGGTAGTGGACGATCACGACGTGGTGCGCGAGGGGATCACCGGCTTCCTGAATGCCTTCGACGATCTTGAGCTGGTGGGCGAGGCGCGCGACGGTGACGAAGCCCTCGCCCTGTACCATCATGTGCAGCCGGATGTCGTTCTGATGGATATTGTCATGTCGGGACGCGACGGCATCGAAGCCACGCAGCAGATTCTGGCCCACTATCCGGACGCCAAAATCGTGATCTTGACCAGCTTCAGCGACGAAGGCAACGTGCTGCGCGCGCTGCAAGCCGGAGCGCTGAGTTATCTGTTGAAGAATGCCCCGATCCACGAAGTCGCCCGTGCCATTCGGGCCGCCTATTCTGGCGAATCGACCCTCGCGCCGGACGCCGCGCAAGCCTTGATCCGGTCCAGAGTACGCCCGCCTGCACCGCAGTACAATCTGACCGAACGCGAGCTTGACGTGTTGGCGCTCATGATTAAGGGTCAGAATAACCCCCAGATCGGCGAGCAACTGCATCTCAGCCGCTCGACCGTCAAGTTCCACGTCAGCGCGATTCTAGCTAAGCTCGGCGCGTCCAGCCGCACCGAAGCCGTCGGTTTAGCCGTCGAACAGCATCTCATCTCCTCCGAATCCGCGTCCGACGAGTAAGCGAACACGCCACCGCAGCCTATCCTGTGCTGATATACGCATTCTTCCGGGCAGCCCACGCGAACGCCGCGCGCCGTGCTTTTCATGCGAAGGATTAAGTGCGTCCGAAGAATGAAAGTGTTTTCTATTTTAGAAAATATATAGTATTCTTATAATGATTATTGAGGTCCGACGGTCACTGCATCTGATGAATACTGAGTTCTACAAGCGCCTCTTCCGCATGGGGACTGTTACCTCCCTGAATTTTGATTCCCTCGAAATTGAAACAGACCTGGAACGCAAGAAGAACTTTCTGAACGTCCTGGCCCCGACGCTGGCGCTGCTGTCCGCCGCAATCATAGTCGTGAACCTGGTGGTAGGTTATCCCGAAACCCCCAGTCTGAGATTCCTGTTCACCGAACTCACGCCGCCGATCCTGCTGGGGCTTACCGGTCTGCTCAGTATGGGCGAAATCAGACTCCACCGCATCCGTCTGGCGGCTTACACCTTCGTGATCGGGGTCGGGCTGACGCTGTATTTCAACTGGCTGGTGTTCAGCCAGCTCAACGTCGATAACTCCGGGTCCAACCCGGCCTTTATCAGCGGCCTGACGATTCTGCTGGCCGGGGTGCTTATCAGCGGGCTGGCCGCGATTTTCACATGTGCGCTGTTGGTGCTGGGCCTGGTGGTCAACGTGCTGCTGGGCGAAAGCCTGTTCCTGAGCGCCGTCGTATTCTGGTGGCTGATCGCGCTGGTCTCGTGGCAGTACGAGAAAACGCTGCACCAGACTTTCGCCCGGCTGCGCGCCGCCCGCGATCACCTGGAAGATCTCGTCGCCGTGCGGACCAACGAACTGTCGCTGCGCACGCAGGAACTGGAGACCGCCAAGGAAGCCGCCGAAGCGGCCAACGTCGCCAAAAGCCTGTTTCTGGCCAATATGAGCCACGAACTTCGCACGCCGCTGAACGCGATTCTGGGCTTCTCCCAACTGCTCGAACGCAGCCCGGATATTCCAGGCTCGCAGCAGGAAAATCTCCGGATCATCAGCCGCAGCGGCGAACACTTGCTGCAACTGATCAACGACGTGCTGGAAATCTCGAAGATTGAGGCCGGACGCATCATGCTCAACGTGACCAGCTTCGATCTCTACCGTCTGATCGACAGCCTGGAAGACATGCTCTCAGAACGCGCCACGCGCAAGCGATTGTCCCTGGACATCACGATCGCTCCCGATGTGCCGCGCTTCATACGCACGGACGAAAGCAAAGTGCGCCAGGTGCTGCTGAACCTGTTGAGCAACGCCATCAAATACACCGACGAGGGCAGCGTCACGCTGCGCGTGGCGTGCGATCATGTGGCCCAGCCCACCTGCCGGTTGTCGTTTCAGGTGATCGACACCGGGTACGGCATCGCCGCTTCGGAAATGTCTCATCTGTTCGAAGCCTTCTCGCAGACCGAGAGCGGCAAACGGTCGCACGAGGGGACCGGGCTAGGGCTGGCGATCAGTCGCCAGTTCGCCCAGTTGATGGGCGGCGACGTGCAGGCGCAAAGCGAAGTCGGGCACGGCTCAGTCTTCACCTTTGATCTGGCAGCGGCCCTGGCCGACGAACGCGACACGCGCACTATTCAGGCGGTGCGCCGCGTCACCGGGATCGAGGATGGACAGCCCGCCTTCCGCATCCTGATCACCGAGGACAAATGGGAAAACCGCACCCTGCTCCGGCGCTTGCTGGAACCCTACGGCTTCGAGCTGCGCGAGGCGGCCAACGGTCAGGAAGCACTCGAAGCGGTCGAGGCGTGGCAGCCGCACCTGGTCTTCATGGATATGCGCATGCCGGTGATGGATGGGCACGAGGCCACACGCCGCATCAGAGCGACCGATCAGGGAGAGGCCATCACGATCATCGCCTTGACGGCCAGCGTCTTTGAGCACGAACACCTGACCGTCCTGGACGACGGATGCGACGATTTCATCCGCAAACCGTTTCGCGAGTTGGTCATTTTTGAAAAGTTGACGCAGTACCTTGGCGTGCGCTTCGTGTACGAGGACATCCAGCCCTCATCAACGCGCAAAGAGCAGGAAATCTCGACGGATGTGCTGGGCAGCGCGTCGCCCGAGTGGATTTTTCGGCTGCGCCAGGCCGCCAGTATGGCTGACTCAGAGGTATCGCTGCGCATCATCGAGGAGATTCACGACGACAATGCGGCGCTGGCCGCCAGTCTGCGCAATCTGGTCAACGAATTCCGCTTCGACAAGATCATGGCGCTCATGTCCACCGATTCGTGAGATCGAGCGTGCTCCACATCGCGCCCAAGAATGCACCGATAGGTCGCGCCGACTTGGCGAGATCACCCAGCCGCTCGGATAATCTCTGCATCTGAGCGATCACACACTGTCAAAGGACGCCTCATGGACAGCGAAAAAGCCGGTTTCACCTCCATCGACGAGTACATTGCGACCTTTCCCGAAGACATTCAGGCCATCCTGCAACAAATACGGGCCACCGTTCGGGCCGCCGCCCCTGACGCGACAGAGAAGATCAGCTATCAGATTCCCACCTTCGTGCTGAAGGGCAATTTGGTCCACTTCGGTGCCTTCAAGAATCATATCGGATTCTATCCCACCCCCAGCGGTTTGGAGGCGTTCAAGCAGGAAATCGCCCGCTACCAGGGAGCCAAAGGCTCGATCCGGTTTCCGCTCGACGAACCCATGCCGCTCGACCTGATCACGCGCATCGTGAAGATGCGCGTCGCCGAGAACCTGCAAAAGGCTGAGGCTAAAGCGCGCAAAAAAGGGAAAGCGTGAACTGACCACCTGGCAGGAGTTCGCGCAGCAAGCCCCGGAGTTGGCCGCCTTTGGCGCAGCCCGTTTTAGCAGCGGCGTGGCCTACCTGGGCACGCTGCGCGCGGATGGCGGCCCGCGTGTGCACCCGGTCACGCCTATCATCGGCGATCAGTTGTTCCTGTTCATGGAGCCCACCTCGCCTAAGGGCAAAGACCTGCAGCGCGACGCGCGTTATACGCTGCATTGTGCGGTCGAAGATGCGAGCGGCGGCAGCGGTGAGTTCTACATCCGGGGGCGCGCCACGCTCAGCGCCGATCCGGACCTCCGGGCGCAGGCAGTACGCGCGGCCAGTTATACGCCGGAGGCGCACTACATCCTGTTCGCGTGCACGATCGAGTTCGCCTTTATGAATACCTACGTCGACGGCCAGCCCACGCCTCGGCGCTGGCGAGCCTCGCTATAGCCCCGTTTCACGGCGCAGCGCGCATATTCGGCTTTGTGGTATGGACCATTTTGGGACAACCAATATTCGGGGTACAATCAACTCCCGAATCGGGCACACCGGGGCCGCGACCTCCAAACCAACCGCCCCAACTCCGATGAATTCCTGTGCCGCATTTTTTAGTATACGGGCCACGCTCGCCCAGTGTCTGGCGCTCTCTGGACGCCGTTTGACGGTTCGGTGCTGGAGGGGCAGTCAGGAACACCGCTGCCGGAGGTATGGAATATGCAAATCATCCCAGCTGTTATTGTTGGCATCGTGCTCGTGGGTGGCCTGTTGGTCGCGTTATTCGAGTACCGCATCCGCCAACCGGATGTCATCGTGCTCTATGAGTCGAAAGCTCAGATCGGCATCCGGCGCGGCCTGCTCTATCCGCGCCACTTCAGCCTGCCGCTGAAACGCACGACGTGCCCGCTCCAACTGACGGTTGAAGCCGCCGCCGTCGGGAATCTGATCGTCCGCATCAAGCTGGTTGGCTCGGCCGCGCCCTCCCTCGAGCATATCCAGTCACTGATCCGGGTCGGCGGCTGGGACACCGACGCTGTCGCCCGCTCGGTCGATCAGGTCAAATTCCTGCTGCAAGGGCTGGTCAAGGAGTTCACGGAACGGTCCGACATCCAGGCCATCACCTCCCCGGCCATCCTGCAACATCTGAACGGGCAGGTGCGCCAGATCGAGGAACAGTTCGGTGTGGAGCTGATCGCCCTGGCCGTTCAGGCGCTGGACCCGATGGATCCGAAAATCGCGGAAGCCCTCAGCCAACAGGAAGAAGCGCGCCTGCTCGAACAAACCGAGCAGTTGAATCACCAGGCGCGCGTCGTCGCCGCCAAGGCCCGTTACAAGGCTGACGAAGAAATCGCGGAAATGGAACACACCCTCGAATTGAAGAAGGCCGAATTAAAGAAGGTCCAGTTCGAACATGATGCCGAGCTCGCCCGCCAACGCATCGAAGACGAGCTGGCGCGCAGCCGCCTGCGTCTGGCGTTCGAAAAAGAGGAACTGGACGTCCTCCGCCGGAATCCGGAACTGCTCATGCTGACTCCGCAAGCAGCCCGGCTGGCTGAAGCGAGTCAAAGCCTGAAGAATGCCAGGACGATCATTTCCTTCACGCCGCAGGAGCTCGCCAACGGTTCGGCGCTGTTCACCCTGTTCCGCAACCTTTTACAAAAAGAACTGGAAAACAAGGACGAAATCATAACATTGAGGCGTCGGTCTAAACGCCTGCCAGCACGGCGAACATGGTTCAAGCGAGCGCAATCCAATGGCCCATCATCCTGACCCCACTGCTCTATTCCGCCTGAAACCGGTCCGGGCAGCACGCGTTTCGGAAGTCAGCGAAACGACCGCCGCCGCGCCGGTCCCGGCTGAAGAGCGCATCAATTTCCACATCGGGAACCCGCTCCAGGATTCGCGACTCTCTTCGGCGTTCCTGCGCATGGCTCTTGGCATCGAGTTTCACCAGGATCAATTCAACGACGCCGACCCGGAAGCGATCATGGATCACCTGGGCTGGGAAGCAGCCGACCGGCCCAAGCTCGATTTCCTGATCCGCGCCATCCAGCGCAGCGCCCCCTACATGCCGCGCGGCGGCTATTCGTCCAAAGCCCCGCACGCCTTGCTCAAAGCGTTTTGCAACTGGTTGGAGCACCAACAGGAATCGCTGCATTATGACAGCGGCGAGCAGTCCGGCAAGCGCGAGATCATTCTGGCCTCCGGCGGAATGCACGAAACGCTGCGCGTGATCCTGTTCACGCTGTCGTCCCGCCTGGAGACGCTGCCTGCCCGCATCTTGTGTTACGACATGCTCCTGCCGCCGCATTTCAAGGCGATGCCCGGCCTGCTGTTCGAAGATTTGCCCACCGACGAGCAGCTCGCCTGTGACCAGATCGAGCAGATTCTTTCCGATCAGCCCCAAACGCCGACCTTCCTGGTGCTGGGCCGCGTGCCGGGTGAGATGACCCGCCGCCGCCTGCGCGAACTGAGCCTGGATCGCCCGCTGTTTTTCATCGAAGCGAACGACGCGCCCAACCATCTTTCTCTGGCGCGTGAAGCCAGACTGATCCAGCCGGTCATCCGATTGCTGACGCCGACTATTTTCTCGCCGCAGTTTCACGCGCTCTCGACTGTATTTGTGGCGGGCAACGCCGAGTTCCTGAGCGCGATTGAAAATGTGCATTTCAACCTCAAGGGGACGCCTTCCGCCTCCGAGATCGAATTCCTGATCTACCTGCTCGACCAGCAGGACGCCCACGCTTCGGGCAATGGGCTCCCGGCGCTGCCAGAAGCCAAGCCCTCCTACGAAGGGCTGACCTTGGGGGGCGTCACCCTGACGGCGCTGCCGCACCTGGCCGAACAGGCGGAACACCATGTCGAAACGCTGCTCAACGCGCACAGCCAGGCGCTGGAGCACGCGCTGGACATCTTGGAAGGCAAGACCGGCCTGTTCGCCCGGCGCATTCAAAGCGCGTGGAAGACGCCGGTGTTGGACGAGTTCGGCGGGGTTGAGGTCCGGGAGCTGCTCGATCTGCTGGTCGAGAACATCCGGCAGCCCGAAACCAACCTGGCGCTGGAACGCAGTTTCTTGAGCGCATTTGTGAAACACCAGCCGCAGTACCAGCCAGAAGCCTGCGTCGTCGTAAGCGGCTCATCCCGTACTGCACTGGGCATCCTGGGCTTTCACTGCGGGATCACCGAAGTCGTGATCCCGGACCTGAGCTGGTCCTATGAGCAGTGCTTCCCCACTACCCACGCGGTGCCCTTGACCGAATCGCTGGCGCTGGATGCGGACGCTATCATCGCCAAAATCGAGGACCTCTGCCGCCGCGATCCGACCTGGCCCCGCCGCGGCGCGGTAGCCATCAACAACCCGCACAATGCGACAGGGCGCGTGTTCGACGCGGAAGCTCTGAAACAGGTCATTACCTACTGCCTGGAACACGACATCTATGTCATTGACGATCTGGCGTACCAGAATATGGCCCCGGTCAACGATTTGCCGGAGATCAAGACGGTGCGCCAACTGGCGGCGGAGCTGGTGTGGCTGGGCGTGGTCGACGAGCAGCGCGCCGACCGCGTGATCACCGT
Source organism: uncultured Chloroflexia bacterium (assembly GCA_963826505.1). Lineage (GTDB taxonomy): Bacteria > Chloroflexota > Anaerolineae > Aggregatilineales > Aggregatilineaceae > CAWGXG01. Next base: position 342,977 of record CAWGXG010000001.1, on the reverse strand, counting down.
CCATTCGATGTCGAAAACCGACTGCATGGCGGGGGCCCGGCTCGCCGTGGTGGAAATTCGCGACCGGCAGTTGCGCGAGCAGTTCGCGGATTTCAACACCTACATCCAGACCAATATTGGCGCAGTTCTGATCAGCTATCTCTTTTATCGTGGCCCCAACCAAGACGTGCGCACGTATTGGCACCTGCGCAACATGATCTACCTCGAACGGACGCGCGCCCTGTTGGCCGCCGTCGAGAATCTCCCGCCCGATCGCAACCCGTTCGGGCTGGTCATCATCCCCCCCACCGGGAGCATGTACCCGCTGCTGCACATCGGGACGCTGCCCGCCGGTCTGTCGCTGGACTGGCTGTCCGCGTCACTGGCCCGGCGCGGGATCGGTCTGCTGCCGCTGGCGACGTTTGCTCGCACGGAAAAAGGGTTCGAAACCGGGCGCACGACCTTCCGGCTGACGCTGGGCGGTGTGGACAACGCCGAGATACTGCTGGCCAAGACCCGCCGTCTGCTGATCGATCTGAACCGTCTGATCGCCAACGAGGATGCGCGCTATAACCGCAAGCAGCTCCGGTTCCGCACACCTTCCAACGGCAACGACCGCTCGGCGGAACTCGGGCGCGCGATGGATGCCATCACCGGGCGCATCCTTGAGCAGTGTACCCAAAGCCGCAACTGCCGCCGCTTGATGGACATGCCGCTGCTGGACAATGAGCAGGTCTGGCGCGAGTTTGTGCAGCAGTACGCCCCGGAACGTCTGGCCATCTTCCGCACGCGCCTGCTCGATCGCGCGCTGATCAGCGATGAGATGGTACGCCAGACGTTGGGCAACGGCGGCAAGCAGCTCACCGAACGGCTGGAACGGGAATTCATGAAGGATTCCCTGCCGCGCCGTCAGGAGTTGTTCAAGCTGCGCTGCTATGACCGCACCGTACACCCGACGCAAATGTATTCGCTGCAAGCCGAATTGGCCCTGGACGCGATTGTGAGCGCGCTGATCGGCGGCCAGCCAGTGTCGCAGGCGCTCGTGGAAAAGGCGACGCAGGAACTGCTGAAAGAATACCTGGGGTTGAACGTCAGCATTTCGTCCGAGCAGGAAGCCGATGAAATTCTGCTGGACCTCGCCGCGCTGACGGCGGGCGAGCAGCATTCCGAGCTGTTCACCGACACGACGCTGACGTCGTTTCTGTCATTCTGGAGCGACTGGGACGGCAGCAGCCGTCCATCCGGGCAGGGGCACCAGTTGGCCGCCGCCGTCGTGATGGAAAATGTGCAGCGCATGGCGCGTATTCTCAGCCTGCTGCGCCAGGTCGATCCGGACGTAACCATCAATCCGGATCTGCTGTCCGAGCTTGACCGGTTGGGGCAGCGCAACCAGCGCTTCACACAGCTTTTGAACGACATCACGCGCCTGACGCAACAACTTGAACGGCGCTATCGCGGTATTCTGCCGTTTTCGCTGGACACCACGCCCATGCAACGCCTCGCGACGCGCTGGCACCTGCGTCGCGATCCGGCACGCGTGTTGTGGCAGCACAACGACCGCTACGAGCACAAGATGTTCGAGCTGCGGCAGGAACGGCGCAAAACGCTTGAATATTACTTCTCGCTCAACAAACAGCTCCGCAAGCAGCTCTACGCGCTAATTCCGGCCATCCAGGCCAATCGCACCGCCGAACCCCTCCTGCGCGAAGTCGTCGGCTACCGGGATATTTTGCAGCGCGTCATCATCACGCCGCGCATCCAGCAATCGATGATTTCGGCGCGCGACCAGTTCGCGGTCGATACTACCGTCTTCAACATGCACGAAATCAACACCGTCTCCGGGAAATACGGAAATCCAGGCATGACACTCGCCATGCAGATCAGCCTGTCTACCCGCGCCGACGCGTTGATCTCGCTCGACCGGAAGATGCGCACCCAGTTGGAACAAGCCCGGCGCGAATATCCGACCTCCGCCCTGCCCTCGATCTGGCTGATCCCGCTGTTCGAGAGTATCGAGTCAGTCGGCAATATGCGCGGCTACCTCGATCAGGTGTGGGATTACGCGGCGCAAAGCCGCCAGACCGCGCAGTCCACGCAGGACCGCTTCACGGAGATCATTACCGAAGTCTTTGTCGCCGGGTCCGACCTGAGTCAGCAGGTCAGCCAGGCGACCGCGGCCTTCCTATACCAACAAGCTAAGTTCGACGTCCAGTCGTGGCTGGTCGATCACAACGTCACCGAGACCGTGCGCGTCAAAATGGGCAGCGGCGAGCCGATGCAGCGTCAGGGCGGCTACTATTCGGTCGTGGCCGGAGCGCACGCGTTCCAAAATTCCGCCAACAACAAGCATCGTTTCGCGGAACACCTGCTGGCCGCCGCGCGCAAAAGCACCGCCTACGCGGTCACGCCTTTGCAGGGCGTCTTCCTGGGCGGCGAGCTGCGCACCTTCCAGAGCAACCTGTCGGAACAACTGCGCTTTTTGCCGGTGCGCGATTTCGTCAGCCTGATGTACCACGTGCGAGTATCGCAGGAGATTCATCGCAACGATCTGACGCGCGCGGCTGAAACGGCAGGCGAAAGCCGTCTCGTCGCGCAGAACCGCAACCTGCACGAGCTCGAACGCCTGACCGTCGGAACCAAAGAAGCGGTTTACGAGCAATTTCTGGACGAGCTGAGCGACAGTTTCCGCCACATTCTATACGGGCGGGAAGAAGACGTCGTCGGCATCCATATCATTTCCTATTTCATTGGGCGGTCCGTGCCCCAACTGCGCGACCGTCCGACCAGCCGCCGCACGCTCGAAACCGGGGCGGAACGCGGCCAGCGCATCCTGGCTAACATCGCGGAGATCATCCCGCTGGCCAAACAGGGCAGCCTGCTGCGGGCTATCTCGCACAACCAGGCGCAAACAGCCGTGCTTGGCGTCAACCAGTTGACGACCGGGTTGTTCCGCGCACTGGAACGCTTCGCCCAACAGGCCGCGGTCGAAGCCGAGCAGGAGCGGTTGCTTTCGGAACGCCTGCTGCCGCACCTGCCCGTCTACGAGATTCTCAGCACGCTGCGCGTCTACCAGGAGCGGGACGGCGAATTCCTACGCACGATCGAGACTGCGTTCCCGGCGGGCAACTCGGCCTTCGTGGCCCTGCGCGAAGATAACGACGCCATGCAGCGCTATCTGCCGTTGTTCCAACAGGAGCTGCTGCGCTGCCACGGGGTGAACGTCAACGAGTTCTTCTCCAACGGAGTCTTCATTCCCGACATTCTGCCCACCCTCCGGCCCGATCTGGCCGTGCTGCTGCAAAAGGACCTGTTCAATACCGATATCGATGTCCTGCTCGAAAACGTATCGGGCACCATCGCCGACGACTGGCGCGCGGAAGTCACACGCCTGCTCCAGGTCCCGCAGCAGATTCATTACTGGCGCTCCGTGATCTGGGACGTGTTCGGAGAATCGATCTACCAGCGCGTCAAGAGTTTTACCGAGCTGGCAACGGCGCTCTATTCCTTCGCGGCGATTCGCTCGTTCAGTGCGGCACCTCCCGCCCTGCGCGGGGCCAAGCTATCCCCCGTCCTGGCAGGCTTTTTCCGCACGGCGCGTGCCGATGACGAAATGCGCGATTTTCTACTGGGTGCCATCGAATATCTGAGCACCTTCACCGACGGCAATCTTGAGATGCCGGTCAGCATCATTCGTGCCATGAACGGCGTCGAACGCATCGCACACATTGAGGAAAGCGCGCTTCCTCCTGAAAAACAAAACTTGTTCCGCCACTGCGTCCTCCAGATCGCCCGCCTGGCAGGCGACAACGGATAGCCGGTTGGAGCAGGCGAGGCCAAACGTAATTCCATGACCGCCGGGTCGCGTGAGGGAAACACCCGGCGGTGGTTTGTTTTTCCCCCACAGCTCACGATGCATCGATGTCAGGGGCAGACGCAATAGTACTCATGACGAAATCACAGAATACCAGAATTCTGTTACGCTGTTTTGGGTTTCTCCGTCCCTATTGGCACATCGCGGCCGGGGCCTATCTGGCAGCCCTGGGCAGCAGCGTGCTGTCGGCGGCGGTGCCGCAGGTCTTCCGCTGGCTGGTGGACGAGGGGATCGCGGCGGGCCGTACCGGCGTCCTCGGCTGGGGCGTGTTGGGACTGCTGGGCTTGACCCTGCTGAACGGCGTGTTAGGCTACCTGCTGGGGCGCTGGTCAGAGGTCGCGTCGCAAAATGTGGCGTACGATCTGCGCAACGCGATCCACGCCCGGCTGACCAGCCTGTCTTTTTCCTACCACGATCACGCGCAAACCGGCCAGCTACTCTCGCGGTCCATACAGGACGTCGAGCGCATCCGCTTTCTGACCGGGCGGGCCGTGCTGCGCATCTTCCAGGCGGTGACCCTGTTGGCCGTCACCTTCGTGGCCCTGACGTTGATGAATCCGCGTTTGACGCTGCTCTCGCTGGCGACGATGCCGGTCCTGGCCTACACGGGTTATCGTTTTGGGCGCATCTATCGCCCGCTCTCGCTGGAAATTCAGCAGCAGATCGCCGTGTTGACGACTGTATTGGAGCAGAATCTACGCGGGACGCGCGTCGTGAAGGCGTTTGCGCAAGAAGACGCCGAGACGGAGAAATTCGAAGTACAGAATAACCTCTGGTTCGCGCTATCGGAACGCGCTATCCGGGCCGAGGCGGTCAACGTCCCGCTCATCGACTTTATCGCGGGCGTCAGCACGATTCTGATCGTGTGGTACGGCGGGCGGCTGGTGATCAACGGCACGCTGACCCTGGGCGAGCTGGTGGCCTTCACTGCCTACCTGAGCCAACTGGCACAGCCCGTGCGCCGTCTCGGCGTGATCATCCCGGCGGTCGCCATGGCCGCCGCGGCGGGCGAGCGCATTTTCGAGATTTTGGACAGCCAATCCGAGGTTGAGGAAGCGCCGGACGCCAGCGTGCTGCCGCCCGCGCAGGGCCGCGTGTGTTTCGAGCACGTGTCGTTCGCCTATTTTGGACGGCGCGCCGTGCTGGACGATCTGAGCTTCGTAGCGGAGCCGGGCCAGGTGATCGCGCTGCTAGGCACGACCGGCTCCGGCAAATCGACCGTGATCAACCTGATCCCGCGCTTCTACGATCCGAATTCAGGGCGCATCACCATCGACGGCGTCGACATCCGCGGGGTGACGCTCAACTCGCTGCGCGACCAGATCGGGATCGTCTTGCAGGAAACGACCCTGTTTGCATCCACCATCCGCGAGAACATCGCCTTCGGCCTGCCAGACGCGGACGACGAAGACGTGGTCGCGGCAGCGCGCGCGGCACAGGCTCACGAATTCATCCTGCATATGCCCGATGGCTACGACACGAAGGTTGGCGAACGGGGGCTTACCCTGTCCGGCGGGCAAAAACAGCGGGTAGCCATTGCACGCGCGCTGCTGAAGAATCCGCGCATCCTGTTATTAGATGATGCGACGTCGAGCGTCGACACCGAAACTGAACGCCTGATCCAAATGGCGCTGGAACACCTGATGCAGGGGCGCACCTCGTTTGTGATCGCCCAACGGCTCAGCACGGTACGCATGGCGGATCAAGTCCTGGTCCTGGACCGTGGGCGGTTGGCCGCCGCCGGGTCGCACGAAGACCTGCTGCGGCAGTCCAGTCTGTACGCGGAAATTTATAACCGGCACTTGCACTGAGGATATTCGCATGGGATTTACAATCGGCGGCAGCGCCAACGTCGGCGGGCCGCGCTACGCAATTGATCGCTTTGGGGATGCGGTCGAAGGCCGGAGCTTCAACCCGCGTGTGGTTCTGCGCCTGCTGGCGTATGTGCGTCCCTATTGGGGCCGCATGATCGGAGCCTTTGCCGCGATGATCCTCTCGTCGGCACTCACCCTGGTGATGCCTTACCTGATCAAAGAAGCTATCGATGGGCCAATTGCGGACAGCAACGCGGCGGGCCTGGACCGGCTGGCGATCATGATGAGCGCGGCGTTGATCGGCCTGTATGTCACGTCCACCATCCAGCGCTATCTGTTGGGCTGGGTAGGCCAGCGCGTGCTGACCGATTTGCGCGCCGCATTGTTCCGCCATTTGCAGGAGTTGTCCCTGAGCTACCACGATACGCACATCGTCGGCGTGACGATCTCCACGCTGATCAGCGATGTGTCCGTGATCAACCAGTTGTTGTCCGAAGGGCTGGTCACGTTGCTCGGAGATACGCTGCTGCTGGTGGGCATCGTCGGCGTCATGATCTCGATGAGTCCCCAGTTGGCGCTGCTGACGTTCAGCGTGCTGCCCTTGATGGTGCTGGCAACGCTGATTTTTGCCCGCCGCGCGAAAATCGCCTACCGGCGCACGCGCTCGCGCATTGCCGCTGTAATCGGCGATCTGGCCGAAAATCTGTCGGGCATGCGCGTGATTCAGGCTTTTGCCCAGGAAGGCGCTTCGCTGGAACGTTTCGACGATGTCAACCGCGCCAACCGCGACGCGATGATCGACGCGATGTCGCTCTCGTTCATCTTCCTGCCCACGGTGGAATTCCTGGGCATGCTGGCCACCGGAATCGTGCTGTGGTCGGGCGGGCTGCTGGTTGACCACAGCCACCTGACGTTGGGCGTCGTCGTCGCGTTCTTGGCGTATGTGTCGCGCTTCTTCCAGCCGATTCAGGAACTCAGCCAGCTCTACACGACCATGCAGGCGGCCATGGCAGGCGGCGAGCGCGTGCTGGGTCTGCTCGACACGCCGCCGCTGGTGGCGGATCGCGCCGACGCGCAGCCGATGCCGCCCATCAGCGGGCGCGTGGAATTGCGCGATGTGTCGTTTGCCTACCGCGACGGCGTGCCCGTACTCAACCGGATCAATCTGGTCATCGAGCCGGGGCAAACGGTCGCCCTGGTGGGTCCGACTGGCGCGGGTAAGACGTCGATCGCCAACCTCGTCGCGCGCTTCTATGACGTGACGGACGGCGCGGTGCTGATCGATGGGCACGACGTACGCGGCGTCATCCAGCGTTCGCTGCGCCAGCAGATGGCAATCGTGCCGCAGGACCCGTTCTTGTTCGCGGGAACCATCGCGGATAACATCCGGTTTGGCACGCCTCACGCGGACGCCGCCGCCGTCGAAGAAGCGGCGCGCCTCGCCAACATCCACGACTTCATCACCACCCTGCCCGATGGCTACGACTCCGCGATCTATGAAGATGCCGCCAATCTTTCGGTAGGCCAGCGCCAGTTGATCTCCATTGCGCGCGCCGTGCTGGCCAATCCGCGCATTCTGATTCTGGACGAAGCCACCTCCAGCGTGGATATGATTACCGAAATCTGGATTCAGGAAGCGTTGCAACGTCTGCTGCAAGGGCGCACCGCGATCGTAATCGCTCACCGGCTGACCACCATCGAAAATGCCGACCTGATTGTCGTCGTGGATGATGGGCAGATCGTCGAGCGGGGCACGCACCAGGCGTTGATGGCGCGCGACGGAGTTTATCGCCAACTGCACGCGCAGCAGTTCGTCAATCTGGCGGAGTAGTCGCGGCAGACGTTTGCACCGCCCGCGCGGCGAAAACTCCGGCGAACGCACTGTCTACCGCGAAGGGCTCAACCGCCTGCACCTTACGCCGCGCATCGAACAAGGGTCGCTGGGCATCTGATCGCCGCACACACAACACAACAGGCCCGATCGAGGTGATCGGGCCTGTTCAGTTACGGGGGAAAGAGGTCTGCGTTTACGCGCTGCCCCTACGACGACAACACCGCGAACGCGCACACATTCTCTAACACGGTGACCGTTTGCCCGCGCGGCGCTCCGAGGTGGAAAAGAACTATCGTCGTCCGGTCCAGGAAGTCAGGGCCAGACATAGCGACCAGACCGCTGCTGTCAGGCAGCCACTGCGGCAGCGACACGTTGCCCAGTTCCGACGTGATAGCCCCGGTTTCAGCGTCGGCGACCTGGAACGTGTGATCATAGCTAAACAGCAGCGACGCACCATCGGGCGAAAAACTAACCGGATAGAACGCGCGGGCCGGATCGTATTGCCCCTGCACCTGAAACACACCGGTTTGCAGCGTGTCCAGATCGAGCCGGGTGAAATCTCCCGCGCCCAGGCCGTTCGTCACAAGCGCTGCGCGACTCTCGCCTGGGAGGGGAGCAACTGCCATGACAACCACCGGAAGTTCGGTGCTGGCCCCCGTCTTGAGGTCGACCTGATAGGACTGCCGTCCATTTCCGTCCTCGGCCTCGACCGTCCCCACGAATGTTTCATCCGCCAGCCAGTTGACATGCAGGTAGGCGCTCAAGCCGGAGGGGTCGTCACACCTGCCCGCAGCGATGTCGAGCAGGCACTCGTAGACGGGGTCGGTCCCGGTGATGCGGCTGAGCGTGGGCGGATAGTAGCCCAGGGCGATCCGATCCGTGCCCGGCAGCAGGTGAATGTGCACCAGATACTGCTGCTTATACACAATCTGCGCGAGGCCAGTCTGCAAATCCACGTCGACGACATGGCTTATCCCGCGTTCGATCTCCTGGCAGCAGTCGGGGCTGGTCAGCACATAGGCATGTTGCTGCGCGGTATCGATCGCCAGAGCATAGGCTTCGCGCGTTCCAAGCTGAAGATCCAAAAAAGGCGTGGCCTGCCCGGTCGTCACGTCGACCCGGTAAAACTCGCCCGCTTTGGTCAGGACGAGCAGCTCAGCGGAAGACGAGTCACCGGACTGACCCTGAGCCGTGCCCGGTACGCCGGCGGCCAGCATAAGCAGTGCCACAAGCACGATCACGCCCGCTATCGCGTATTTTTGGCCCCACCCCCTGGCCCCCTCCCCACGCGGTGAAGAGGGGCGAAAGGTCGCTGTATGTTTCATGACGTCGTCCGTCCTAGTGGCCGGGCACGACGTATAGAGTCATGGACAGGCCCGGCAGCGTGACCGTATCGGCGAGCGGCTCGGTACCTAACAGTTCGGCGTTGTGCTCCGCGTCGAAGCGCCAGACCTCCGCGTCACCTTCGGGTGTGAAGTGTTGCAGTTGGAGCGGCAGGGTCTGATCCGTCTCGTTCAGATTGATAACGATCACCGTTAGTGAGCCATCCGCCTGCCGGGCGGCGTAGACGCGCACATTCGGCGCAGACGACGACGCGCCCAACAGTGTGGTCCCAAAGCGCTTGTACAACTGGTACACATAATAGGCCGGGCGGATTACGTCAAACTGGCCAAACAGGCCCCAGCCGCCAAACGAGTTCGGACTTTGCAGCGTCCATTGAGCCAGGATGTCAACCTTGCTGCTAATCAGCCGCCCCAGCACATCCGACAGCCAAAGCGCGTTGAAGAAGGAATCGGGCGAGGTGTCGCCGCCGTAGGCAGGACTCCAGTGTGAGCTAAACTCGGTCACGGCGATCGGCATGTCGTGCCCGACGGTGTCGCGCACAACGTCGCGCACTTCCTCGACAATGGCATCCCATTCCGGCAAATTCCGGCGCAGATCGTCGCGCGTGGCGACTTGATTGCCCCGCGGGAAGGGGTAGCGATGCACCGAGACAATATCGACCAGATCGCCGTTCGCCTTCAGAAATTCCACCAACCAGGCGCGTTGTGCATCGTCACGCGCGCTATGTTGGCTCGGCGGCGGATACTGGCTCAGCTCGGGGCCGATCAAGATGATCGACGGATCGACCGCCAGCATAGCCTCGGCCATGGCGCGCCAGGCATCGTTCCAGGGGATGGCCTGGCTGACGTCGAAATGTTCCAGATCGACTCCGTCGTAGAGATCGGGCTCATTGCCAATGCTCCAATAGCGGACTCCGTAGCCCATTTCGACGTTGGTATAGGTTACCAGTTCGGCCGCGGCTTCCACCGTGCCACCCTCCAGCCGCACGGAGATGCTCGGTTCCGCGCCCATGCGCTGGCACATCCGGATAAGGTCGTCGATCTGGGTGTGTCTCAGGTTGTTGAGGTCGCCCCAGTTCCCGCCGGGGAACCGGATAAACGTGATACCCGCGTCATCGGCGGCGGACAGCAGGTTGAAGGGGATGGCCGCCCACGGGCCAAAATTGCTGCCGTAGCTGTAGCGGCTAATCTCCCCCAAATCCTGCGCTGCATCGACCACGAGTTCGCCGTTGTCCTGGGTAAACGCCGTCCCCAGCGGCAGCAAACTCGCCGCGATCAGCAGCAGCCCGCACAGGTAACGGATTAGTTTGAGGCTCATAATCTTCTTCCCATTGGTGATGGTCTTGCTAGCATCCGGTTGGACGGGGTCTATTGAACATCTGGCGGCTTCACAATGAAACCGCCAGATGATTGTTACACGACTGGGGCGGACTGCTGCCCCTGGAAAACCTCGGGTGATGGGCCGGTTGCGTCTTATTTGTCGACGCCCGTGATCACCACACCGCGCATGAAGACTTTCTGGGCCAGGAAGAAGATCAACAGCGGCAGCACCATCGCCATAAGCGACGTGGCCTGCACCAGTTCTGGCCGCGGTCCGTAACGGAAGTTGAAGATCTGCACGCCAACCGAGATCGGCTGCAATTTGGGCTTGCCCAGCAAGTAGATCAGCGGGCCAAAGAAATCGTTCCACGCAAACACGAAGTGGAAGATGCCGACGGCGACGATGGCGGGCCACGACTGCGGGATGATCACGCTGGTCAGGATGCGGAAAGGCCCCGCCCCGTCGATCATGGCGGCCTCGTCGAGTTCGCGCGGCAGCGTCATGAAATATTGGCGCAGCAGAAATACGTTGTAGGCGTTGGCAAAAAAGTGCGGAACGATGAGCGGCAGCCAGGTGCCCACCCAATGGATTTTGGAGAAGAAGATATAGGTCGGGATCAGGGTCACCTGTTGAGGCAGGATAATCGTGCCGAGCAGCACGACGAACAGGAAATTTTTGCCAGGGATCGGGAAGCGCGCAAAGGCATAGGCCACGCAAATGCACGACAGCAGCGTCCCGATCATCCCGCTGAGCGCGATTACCAACGTGTTGAAAAACAGCCGTGGAAAATCGATCAGGTCCCAGGCTTCTTTATAGTTGCCCCACAGCGGATCAAGTTTCTGAACCGCGTCCAGCAGTGCGCCAGTTGCCTTCCCACGTCGATGATCCCGGCGTCCGGGTTTTTGGGGTCAATAAACTGGCTGGTAGTGCGCGTTGGCTTGACCAGCGCCCACTCCTGCACCCCGGTATCGGTGGGCACCTTGTAAACCGTATAGTCCTTGCCTTCATAGTTATAAGTGACGGGCACCATCGGCAGGATCGAGGAATCCTTGGTTTGGGATAGTGACGCCTGAGAGCGCAGCGACACCGTCACCATGTTGACAAACGGCATCAGGTACACGGCGAAAGATGAGGAACGCGAACAGCGTCACCGACGACACGATCGTGAACCGCCGGAGTTGGCGCGTATAGATGATGATGTCGTGATAACGCACGTGACGTTCGCAGCCATGGGATCAGCCTCCACTGTAATAAACCCAACGACGGGACGTTGTCAGGACAAGCAGGGTCAACACCAACGCGACAGCAAACAGGAACCACGCTATGGCCGAGGCATAGCCCATATCGAAGTACTGGAACGCCTCCGGTACAGGTGCAGATTGATGAAATTGGTTTCCGGATTCGACCGTGTCTGGTTGGACAGCACGTAGGGCAGCACGAAATATTGCATCAGCCCGATCACCGTCAGGACCAGATTGTACAGAATGACCGGCGAGATCATGGGGAGCGTGATCCTGTAGAATCGGCGAAGAGGACCGGCCCCATCCACTTCCGCCGCTTCATACAGCTCGGTCGGGACGCCTTGCATCCCCGCCAACATGGTCAGCATCGCGTTCCCGACCCCCCACAGACCGACCATGACCATGGCGGGTTGGATCCATGTCGGGTTATACAGCCAGTCGGGAGGGTTGGCGTAGCCGAGCCATTCTCAGCATGCGATTAAACAGGCCCGTTTCCCCGTTGAGAAATGACTGCCAGATGAACGCGCCAGAAATGAGCGGGCACGATGTACGGCGTGTAAAACAGCACGCGCAGGATCCGTTTGCCCGCCAGGGCTTTGGAGTTCAAGAGCGCGGCCAGCAGCAAGGGGAAAAAGATAGCGACCGGGAGCATCAAACGCGCCAAATTTGAGGGTGACTCTCAGCGACTGGTAGGTGACCGGGTCTTTGAAGAGGTTTTGCCAGTTTTTAACCCGGACCAATGCGGGCTATCCCCGATCGTGTAGTCGGTGAAGCTGAAGTACAACGAGGCGGCCATCGGGAAGAACGTGAACACCAGGAACCCAAAAATCCATGGCGAAAGAAAGATCCACCCCCACGTTCGCTGTCGCCTCTCGAGGGTACCCCCACGCTGAGTCGCGCGGAATTGGCCTGTATCCTTTCTGAGGGCGGCAGCTTCGTCGGCGCTTACCGCGTGTTCTGTCATAATAACCCACTCCTTGTCAGCCGAATCCCTATTTTTATACGCGTTCCCATAAGGTCAGGTCAGCAATATTCACAGTTTAAGTGTTACAGGTAATTTTCCGTGCGCTTCAAACCGTGAAACACTAACGCTTCAAACTGATCGGATGTTAATGAAATTGGTGCCCCGTACCCTGTTTGAGTGATAAGGCCAAAGCTGTCTTGGGATCAGACTATGATCTAGTGCAAATAGTATCCGAGACTGTCGGTTATGAAAAATGAGGGCGTAACGGCTGCACCATCCAGAGTGGGCAGCCACCCGGAGGTGGCTGCCCAATACTGTGGTTTGAGCTAGGCCGAACCCCTACTGAAGGCTTCGTCGACGATCGCCTGAATGTCGGATTGCAGCTTGTCGAATTCGGCATTCACGTTGATATCGCCGCCGCCGTCACTACCAATCAGGGTGCGGAAGTCCGGGAAGCGGTTCTGGCCCTTGTTGAAGCCAGGGTACCAGCTTTCGTGGTGCGGATTGGGGGCCAGCGGGATGCTGTGCGGCGACCACTTCCCAGTGCGTCACGCTGGGATACTGGTCGGCCTTCGCCTGAATCCAGGCGTCTTGCAGTTCAGGACGGGCCGGGAAAGCACCGTACACGGTCGTCAGGTCAAGCTCACCTTCGCCGAACAGGTAGGTCAAGACGGTGAAGGCTTCTTCGGGGTGCTTGCGTGTTCTTGTCAATGCGGAAGGTGTCCAGGTCGATGGGCGCATAGATCGTGCCCTGGTAAGCCGGCTGCATCGCCAGGTCCCAGTTGGCCGTCAGATCGCCGAGGCAGCAGGTGTACCACGCCATCGAGCGGGCCATCGCCACGCGACCGGAATTGAACGCGTTGGTGTTCAGCAGTTCGCTGGCGATGACGCCATCGGTCGGGTTGATGTGCCAGGTCCAGATGCTGTCCCACAGCCACTGCGCTTCGGCGCGCCAATTCTCGGGGAAGTTCACTTTGTTGTTCTCGTCCACCACAGGCGCAGCACCGAAGGTATGGAAGTCAGCGCGCATGGTATCCCACTGGTGAATGAACCCGTACTGAACGATGTTGTTCGCGTCGAAGTCAGGGCTGGTGGCGTCGTTACCGTTGGCATCGACCGTCAGGATTTTGCCGATTTCGACGACGGTGTCATAGTCCCACGGCACTTCGGTGCCATCGGGCATCACATAGGGATCACCGGCGACGGCTGGCGGATAATTCAGGCCAGCTTCGTCGAACAGGTCGACGTTGTAGTACAGCACACCGGGATAGACCGCGAACGGCAGACCGGTCAGGCCTGACGACAGCGAGCGATAGGATTCCACCAGGTTGGCGGGGATGTCTGCCAGGCTGTAGCCGGTTGATTCGATCAGGGGTTGCAGGTCGAGCCACTCACCCGCAAACTGATTCGAGCCAGCGAAGCCCACCGGGCCGACGATGTCGGGCGGGGTGCCGGAGGCGATCAACGTGGCGAGGACGTCGGGAGCACGTTTGGTTGCTGCCCGCGATGTTCATTTCCAGCGTGATGGCGTCCTGGCTGGCATTGAAGGCGTCAACCACGGCCTGCTGTGTGGCGATTTGCTGTTCTGGGTTTGTACCCGTGCCCAACCCGATGAACCACGTGATCGTCACTTTGTCCCGCGCTTGCGCGGACGGACCAGCCGTCGTCACCAGCACACCAACCAGGAGTGCGGCCACGATCAGAAGTCTAAGGTGTTTTGACATTGCTTCCCTTCCTTTGTAATGTACTAGGATTGAGTTACGTTTTAAGCTAAGCCCTCGGTCCCTCGATGATTACCTCCTTATGTCTCCCCGGGAGCGCTCCCAGAGTACCTGAAAAAACTAAGCGACCATTCTCGCGGTCGATTCACGTATAACGAGTTCTACAGGCAGCGTTTTGTACAGCCCGCCTGGAACAGCGTTATCCAGGAGATGGATCAAAGTTTGGGTGGCCTCTTCGCCCAGCAGATCAATCGGCTGACTGATCGTGGACAGCGGAGGGCTGAAAACAGCCGAAAACGGGACATCATCAAAACCAATCACGGCGATGTCTTGCGGCACCAGGAAGCCTGCCTCGCGGATGGCGCGGATGGCCCCCAAGGCCATCATATCATTCGCGGCGAACACGCCGTCAACGCCTTGGGCCAGCAGGTGTTTCATACAGGTATAGCCGCCGCTCTCCGTAAAATTGCCGTCCGGGATAATCCACGTCGGGTCGACCGTAATGCCAGCGCTTTCCAGAGCTTCCGTATAGCCTTCGCGCCGCTGGACGTTGGCGATTTGCTCGCTGCGGCCCTCGATCATGCCGATGCGGTGACATCCTCGTTCCAACAGATGGCGCGTCGCCATCATCGCCCCTGCCCTGTTATCGACATCGACAAAACTGGCTTCGGGCATCGCCTGGGGCGCCGCCCCGACAAAGACAATCGGCTTGCCAAGGTGCGTCAGCCAATCCAAGAACGAAGCGTCAAACGTGGCCGACGCGATCACAATCCCATCGATCAGGCTTTCGTTGAAGGCGTTGAGATAAACGCGGTGGTCGCCGTTGGCGCGTGCCAGCCACAACATGACACCATAACCGCGCGAGTTACTCGCCGCCGTAATGCCTTTGATCAAAATCGCGAAGAAGGGATCGGTGAAGAGATCGACAACGTCATGGGGGATGAGGACACCGATCACTTTGGAACGCTGCGAAACCAGAGCCCTGGCAGCCAGGTTGGGTTGGTAGTTGTGTTCCTGGATAACGCGCCACACCCGCTCGCGATTTTCCTCGCTCACGTACGGCTGATCATTGATCACGCGTGATACCGTTGAGCGCGAAACCCCACTGAGCTGCGCAATATCCTTTAAACTCAAACCCTTTTTCACTGCCAAAACTCCAAAAAGTTTCTTTGGAATGTTTCTGGGAGCGTTCCCATATTCATTGTACAATTTGTCTCGGAGTCTTGTCAATACCTCGCCGATAGATTTAGTACTGAGGTCGGAACCGCCGTCCATCCAACGTCCGGCGGGTGGATGGGGTGCACCCCGCTTTGCCTACCAGAATCAGAACCGGGCACCCGCCCCCGCGCGGATACCCGGCCCGTCACTACCCCACCCTGACGTCTGTGCCCGACTCAGGCGCGGACCATCAAGCGCCCGTCCACCTGCGACGCGTCGAGCAGCAGCCCGTCGCGCACTTCTTGCACGCGCGGCACTTTGCCCGCCAGGTCTTTGTCATGGGTGACCATCACCATCGTCTTGCCCTGGGCGATCAGATCTTCAAACAGGGCGAACATCAAGCCCGCCGACACCGCATCGAGGTTGCCGGTCGGCTCGTCGCCCACGATCAGCGGCGGATCGTTGGCCAGCGCGCGCGCAATCGCGGCGCGCTGCTGCTGGCCGCCCGAAATCTGACTCGGATATTTCTCGGCGACTTCCACCAGATCCACCAGATCGAGCAGCTCCAGCGCCCGTTCCTGACGTCGCCCGCGATACGTGCCCGCGTAGGTCATGGGCATGATCACGTTTTCCATCACGGTCAGCGAGGGCAGCAGTTGGAAGAACTGAAAGACCACCCCGACGTTTTTCCCGCGCCAGCCCGCGACCTTGTCCTCGCCCATATGCGTCAGCCGCTCGCCCGCCACGTACACCTCGCCCTGCGTGGGCCGGTCGATGCCCGTGATCATGTTGATCAGCGTGCTCTTGCCGCTGCCCGATGGCCCCACCAGCGCGACAAATTCTCCCTTGGCGACCTCGAAGTCCACCCCGCGCAGCGCGTGAACCAGCCCGCCTTTGATTTTGTAGGTTTTCTGAACGGCTTGCAGTGAAATCAGCTTGTCCATCGTTCGTCCTTTTCGGGTATCGCGGGCATCGTCCGCTGCGAACGATGCCCGCGCAGCATGCCTTACTGGTAGCGCAAAATGTCCGACACGGTTTTCCGCGCGGCTGACACCGAGGGCCACACGCTCGAAATCGTGGCGATAATCATAATCCCGATGAAACCGAGCGGCAGCAGAATGGGCGGATAGGCGAACGAGATGAAATCGCCAAACGGCAGAATTTCAGTCAGCGCCCAGGCCAGCACCACGCTCAGCGGCGCGGCGATCAGCCAGGCGAGCACGCCCACCAGCACCCCCTCGACCAGGAACTGCACGATGATCGTGGGCGACTTCGCCCCGACCGACCGCATCACGCCGATTTCCTTCTGGCGCTCGAAGACGGCGATCGAGAGCGTCGTCAGCAGCCCGATCGCGCCGACCGCCGCCATGACCAGCGACGCCAGATTGAGGATGATCCCAATGCTGAGAATCGCTTTGGCGGCCATGTCGGAGATCTCGACCATGTTGGTGAACGACGCCGTAATGCCGTGATCGACCAGTGTGTCATTGATCTGTTCGATCAGCTTATCCACGTCCCGCGCGCTAGGATCGGCCTGATCGGACAGCACGTAAAACGCATTCGGCACCGGCTTGCCCTCCAGGCTGATGCCTTCCAGCGTAGCCAGATCTTTCCAGAAGAAGGCCGCCATATCGGCCGGGATCAGGGTACCCGACATCTGGGCAGGCACGCTGAAGATGCCCACCACCGGCAGCGTCGCTGTCGTACACTCCGCCGCGGGATCGGAAACGGGCGTTACCGCAGCCATCTTCAGACACGCGCCCGCCTTTACGTCGATCGTATCCCCGACCGTGTAACCGCCGTTCTGCGCGGCTTTCTCGCTGATCATCACGCCGGGTTGTCCGGGAATAACCGGCACGCCGTCGACCATCTGCACAAAGGCGGCGGTCTGCGCGTCGATGCCCCACGCGGTCATTTTGCTGTCGGGCAGCGTGCCCGTATAGCTGTCGACCTGAATGGCGGTGAAATACTGGTTAGGCGTGGGCGCGCCGAGCGTGAAGCCAGTGAACCGCGCCAACTCCTGCCAGTTCATCATCGTAATTGGGAAGGGGAAGTTGATGATCCCGATGATCTCAAGATCCAACTTCTGACCGTTGGCGGTGATCGTCACCCTATCCCCGACTGTTTTGCCGATCTCTTTGGTGATCTCGTTGGACATCACAATCCCGTCGCGTTCGGGATCGTCCAGCCAGCCGCGCCCCGCCGAGAAATCGCTCTCATCGAAGCCGCGATCGGTCACCACGCCCTGGATGAAGATCTGGTTGGACTCGCTCTGGGGCGAAACGTAACCCTCCAGTTGCCCGATGTAGGCCGAGCCGGGATAGACCTCTTTGATGCCCGGCACGTTGTCCATCAGCAGCGACTGCACCACCTCGAATTCCTGGCTTTGCGTGGTCTGGAAAATTGCCTGGAATTCGAACTGGTCGAACAGGTCTTGCAGCACATCGTTGATGCGCACGAACACCGCCGAGACGCCCATAAACGCGGTCAGCGCCAGCGTCAGCGTGATCACGGTCAGCGCCAGCCGTGCTTTCTTCTGCACAAGGTTGTTGAACGACTGCTTGAGATTGAGCGGCAGCGGCAGCGCCTTGATCAACCGGGTCAAAATGCCGATGTTGTAATTGCCGCCGATGCCCAGGTCCGTCATCGCATCGAGGATTGACACGCGCGTCCCAAAGTACACGGGGAGAATCGACGACACGATCGGCACGGCCAGCCCCAGGGCTACTCCTAACCCGATCGCCAATGGGGATACGGAGAATGAATCGATCAGCGTGTTGGCGAAATCCCCGATGATTTTCGCCATCTGGTAGCCCAGCGGAATGCCCGCCAATACTCCGGGGATCATGCCGATCAGTCCGTAGCACACCGCGATCCCGCCGTAGATGACGAGCGTCTCGCGGCGCGTGGCGCCCAACGACTTCATCACGCCGATCTGCCGCCGCTGTTCGGCGACCAGATTGCTCACCACGTTCAGCACCAAAAAGCCCGACACCAGCATCGCCACAATCGCCAGCGCAGACAGAATCGTCCGGAACTGCTCTGTACCAGCGATCGCCTGATTCTTGGCCGGGTCCTGCGCCATCACGAACACGGCGGAATAGGGCGTATTGTCGTTGAGGAATGCCTGGACCGACTCTTGCGAGGCTTTCGCCGTCGCAAAATCGTCAAAGCGGATCGCCAGGATATTGATCCCGTCGATGCCGGTGATCATCGGGCCGTCCTCAGCGCTGACATACATTGCCTGATCGCTGGCGTCGTTATAGGCGTGGAACACAATCGCGGAGATCGTCCACGACTCAGAGGGGATGCCCTCGACGCCCAACTCGCGCAGATCGATCGTGTCGCCCACGTGCAGTTTGAAGTCCGACGCCATGCGCTGCTCGACGGCGATTTGGTGCTGTCCCGCTTGCGGATACTGACCCTCGACCAGGCGCATGGGTTCCAAGGTTTTGTCGGCGAACGTGCCGGTATACGTGAACAGCCGGGCCTCGTGGAAACGGCTTTCATCCGCGAATTTCCAATAGAACGGGTTATTCGCCTGCCCCTCGACCTCGGAAATCGCCGGGAAAGCCGCCTTCAGATCGGTGATATAGGTCTCGTCCGCCAGCGTGATTTCGCCTTCGCTGGGCGGCACGATCATATACACTTGCAGCATGGGCAGCTCAGATTCTTTGATATCTTCCTGAAGCTGTTTGACCAGCAGATCACCGGCGGTGATCAACGTGACCACGCCCACTACGCCGATGAAGATGCTGAGTGATACTAACAGAGTGCGCCCCTTACGCGTCCACAGGTCGCCCCAGATTTTTCGAAACGTTGATCGATTCATGCCTGTCCTCGTTCGCTCACAGCGCGCAGTCCGCTGTCCATTCCAACATAATCAAAGAGGCGGCGTACGCATCGGGCCGCCCGCCCGCGCTACACCAGCAGTCGCCTGGCATTCTTGATTTCCTTCAGATGCCCGTCTTGCAGCTCGTACACGATCGGAATATTCGCGACGATTTCGCGATCGTAGGTCGTGATGATCACCGTCGCGCCCTGGTCGGCCAGCTCTTGAAAAATGCTGAACACGTTATCGGTGCTCATGCGATCGAGGTTCGCCGTCGGCTCGTCGCCGATGATCAGCGGCGGGTTATTCGCCAGCGCACGGGCGATCGCCGTGCGCTGCTGCTGCCCACCAGACAGCATATCCGGGCGTTTTTCCGCCTGGTCTTCGATGCCCAGGCGGGCCAGCCAACTTAACGCGTAGTCGCGGCGCTCCGCCGGTTTGTGGACGTTGGCGTAGTCCATCGGGAAGACGATGTTGTTCACCACAGAAATGGTCGGCAGCAGTTGGAAAAATTGGAACACGATGCCGATATTCTGCGCGCGCCATTTGGTCAACTGCGGCTGGGGCGTTGAGGTCACCGATTTGTCCCCGATCACCACTTCGCCGCCGGTCGGTTTGTCGACGGCGGTGATCATGTTCAAAAGCGTGGTTTTGCCTGCGCCGGATGGTCCCACAATGGCGACAAAATCACCCCGTCTCAGCTCAAGGTTGATGCCTCGCAGCACTTCCAACGCGCCGTTGGGCGTTTGGTAATGCTTGACGAGATCACGCGTAATCACAAAGGGACTGGTCATAGCTTTTCCTCTAATGAACTGGCTTCCATCACAACGCGTTGTGACTCCGGGCGCTGCGCATCATACGCCCATCACGCGCCTGACCTTAACTCTACGCGATCCGCGCCTCCGCCCGACAGTGACGCCCGTAACAATCCACCCTCGGCCCTGTCATAACTTACACCCGGAATGTATGACGTGCGTCATACCGTCAGGTGACGTGTCGCCATGTCATTCCAGGGAAGAACCGGGTATGATGGCCTTATGGAAGAAAAGCGAAGTCTCGAACCGGGTCTGCTGACCGTCTTCCGGCTGTTTACCGGACTGCGTCTGGCCTTTGCCATCGTGTTTACGCTGGCAGACGTAGCCGCCCCTGACCGGCAGGCGAGCATCTTTGGACTGCTCGAACCGGCGCTGCTCATGCTCATTCTGTCGCTGCCAATGCTGCGCGACCGCCACGAGCATGTGCTGCTGCCCGTCGCGCTGCTCATCGCCGGGATCGGCCCGCAACTCGCGCTGGCTGAGAATCTGTCGAACGACACCGCGTTGAGACTGCCCATCGAGACCATACTCACCCTGCAAACGTGGGCCAGCATGATTGTGCTGCTGCTGCCCGTGTTGATCATTGCGTGGCAGTACCGCTTCTCGCATGTCATCTGGTACAGCCTGGGCATCACGCTGCTGGACGTCGCGATTATCGCCCTGATCCACCAGCGTCGAAGCGCTCGAATCGGCCCTGGTCGCGAGCTCGATCATCTTCCGGCTGATTACGTTCATGGTGCTCGGCTGGCTGGTCGTCCGTCTGATGACGATTCAGCGCGAGCAGCGGCAGGCTCTCAAGGAAGCCAACCGCAAACTCACCCACCACGCCGCGACCCTCGAACAACTGGCGACCACCCGCGAGCGTAACCGCCTCGCGCGGGAGCTGCACGACACGCTGGCCCACACGCTCAGCGCGGTCGCCGTACAGTTGGAGGCCACCAACGCCCTGTGGACAACCAAGCCCGAACAAGCCCACGCGCGTTTGCAGAAGTCGATCGAAGTGACGCGCTCCGGTCTGACCGAAACGCGCCGCGTGCTGCAAGACCTGCGCGCCAGCCCGTTGGAGGATCTGGGATTGGCACTGGCGATCCGTCATTTGGCCGAGTCGACCGCGTCGCGCAGCGGTCTGACGCTCGACCTGCATATTGCGGACCGGCTGGGCAGTGTTTCGCCCGACATCGAGCAGGCGGTTTACCGCATTGCGCAGGAGGCGCTGGTCAACGCGGCGGCACACGCCAACGCGCGCAATCTGACCGTCCAGCTTGGGCATTTCGACTCCCACCTCGTCTTGACAGTCTCCGACGATGGCAAAGGGTTCGATCTCAACGCCAGCACGATCCGCGAACACGTCCACCCGACGGTTGGGCGTGCAGGGCATGCGCGAACGAGCCGACATGATGGGCGGTCTGTTGGAGCTTGAGAGCCAGCCCGGTCAGGGCACGATCGTTATGCTATCAATCGAGGTAGAGTCATGATACGCGTCTTAATCTGCGATGATCAAGCCATCGTCTGCGATGGGCTGGAAGCTATCCTGAGCACCGATGACGAGCTTGAAGTCGTCGGGCTGGCAGCCAATGGGGCGCAGGCGGTCGAATTGGCCCTCAAAACGCGCCCCGACCTCGTGTTGATGGACCTGAAGATGCCCGGCATGAACGGCATCCAGGCCACCCACGCCATCCGCGAACAACTGCCAGAGACGCGCGTGCTGGTGCTGACCACCTACGATGCGGACGAATGGGTCTTTGACGCCATCCGCAGCGGCGCGGCGGGCTACATGCTCAAAGATACCCCCCGCGACCGGCTGATTCCGGCCATCAAGGATACGGTCGCCGGGAAGACGCACGTCGATCCAGTCGTGGCGGGCAAGCTGTTTAAACACATCGCGCACGAAGGCATGAGCCAGCCCAATTCCACCCTCGCGGAAGAACTCAGCGAGCGCGAGCGCGAAGTCTTGCAGCTCATCGCCAACGGATTCTCCAACGCCGAGATCGCCCAACAACTGCACCTCTCGGACGGCACGGTACGCAACTACGTCAGCGCGCTGTTCGCCAAACTGGGCGTGTCCGATCGCACGCAGGCCGCCGTGCTGGCCCTCCGCTACGGCATCGTCAAGTAGGCTTCATGCGCTGCTCCCAGCCGGATTTGAGCACATCCACTCCCCAGTATGGGTTGACCCGCTCCGCATCCTCGCATAAGATAGCCATAGACTAAGATGAGCCGTGAGGACCGGTCGCAGTGCATAAAGTCTTCATCGGTAGCACCAGCATAGACCTGCGCGAGTACCGCGAAAGCGTGCGCGATGTCTGTCTCGAATTGGGATTCTTCCCCATTATGATGGAACATTTCGAGGCGATGGGCGAAGGCGCTACCAAAGGCAGCAAGCACAAACTGGACGAAGCCGACGTATATGTCGGCCTGTTTGCCTTTCGCTACGGCTACATCGAAGCGGGCTACGATCGCAGCGTGACCGAGATCGAGTTCGATTACGCTGGAGAGCGCGGCCTGGAACGCCTGTGTTTCCTGGCCGATCCGTCGCACCCCTGGCCGACCGCATCCATGGACCCGCAGAACGCGGATCGACTGCAAGCCTTCAAGAGTTGTATCAATACCCTGATCCGCGCCCAATTCACCACGCCCGACAATCTCAAGTCCGAAGTCATGCTGGCGCTGGTCAAATGGCGCGAGCGCCATCCGGCCGCGGCCAACGTACTGAGCGCGGTCCTGGCCGACATCCCCGACGATCTGCTCGAACAGCCCGATCCGACCATCGGCCTGATCGGGCGTGACGCGCTGCGCGAGCAGGTGCATACCCAGTTGACGCGACGCAAACGGGTGCTGCTGCAAGGCTTGGGCGGCATGGGCAAGACGGCGCTGGCGGCGACCGTTGCTGCCGAATGGATCGAAGCGGGCGGCCCGGCGCTGTGGCTCAATGTCGGCGAGGCCGATCCCGACGTGATCTGCGCGGCGCTGGCCGTACCCTTCGGCGATCAGGGGAAGGAAGTCGCCAACGCCACCGGAGACGCCCGGCTGCAAGCGCTGCGTCACCTGCTGGTAGACGCCGGGGTCAAGCTGCTGGTATTGGACGATGTCTGGAACGGGGCAGCGCTGGCAACCGTGATGAAAGCTGTCCCGCGCGATCTGCCCGTGCTGATCACCGCCCGCCAGATCTACCCGCGCTTCAAGCACGTCAAAGTGGGCGGGCTGGACCGCGAGTCCTCGCTGGAGCTGCTCAAACTGCACGCGGACGCGGGCGACGAGATCAAGGACAGCGCCGCGCAGCAGTTGTGCGATCTGTTGGGCGATCACCCGTTCGCGCTGTGTCTGGCGGGGGAGATTCTCGAAACCGTGCCCGGCATGACGCCCGCCCGTCTGCTCGAACGCATCCAGGACAAGCCGTTCGAGATGGCACTGCCCACCGACGAGCAGCGCACCTTCATGAAGCTGCTGCAAGCCAGCCTGGATACGCTGGACAGCCCGGACGCCCGCGCGGTCTTCTATGCCTTCGGCGCGATGACGGTCCCCAGTGCGACCGAGGAACTGCTGGCGCTGTATCTCAGTCACGCCGGGCAGGACGTCGACGTCGGCGCGGCGCTGGAACAGCTTGGCCAGCACGGACTGGTCGATTACATCGTGCCCAAGGTGGGCCGCGGCAGCTATCGTATGCACCGGCTGGTGTACAGTGTCGCGCGCGCCGATTTTCTGAAGACCAACGACCACCCGCCCGACTTCGAAGCGGTGCGCACTGCCGTGTGCGACTACACCCGCCTCCACAAAACCGATCTGCCCGCTCTGGACGTGGAGATCAACAATATTCTGGGGACGGCCGAGCAGGCGCGCAGCGCCGATCCCGCCTTTCTCGTCGAGATCATGCTGCTGCTGGTGGAAGAAGGCACCTACACCGAGTTTCGCGGCTTCACGCCCCATACCCTGGAACTGCTGTCCGCCGCCATCGACGCGGCGCTTAACACCGATCCGCGCGCGGCGCATTTTTTGTTGGGCAAACGCGGCGACTATTACGACCAGTTCGTCGGGCAGAAAGACCAGGCGCTGCGCGATTACAACGCCGCTCTGGCTCTGAGTGAGCAGATCGGTGACCCGATTCGCCAGGCGGTGATCCTGACCACGATCGGCACGGTGCGCTTTGACCAGGGCGCAGGCGACTCGGCCAGCTATCACCAGCGTGCGTTCGATCTCGCCACCACCCAGCACGACGATTACGCCCTGGCGCTGGTCACCTTTAACCGGGGCGTGGAGGAATTCTCCAACGAAGATGGCGGCAGCCTGGACACAGCGCTGCGTCTGTTCCAGGAAGCGGGCGCGTCTGCCTCCCGCCTGATCCAGGCCGGGCAGGCCACCACGCGCCTGAAAAAAGTCCATTACAGCGCCCTGCTTAACAGCGGGGCCTGCCAGAACGAGTTAGGGCGGCTGGACGAAGCGATCGCCACCCACCAGCAGGCGTACGCCTTCGCCCACGAGCTCGATAACCGGCTGTGGATGGCTTACGCCCAGCAGGGGCTCGGTGAAGATTTCGACATGCTCAAGCAGCGCCCCCAGGCGCAGGCAGCCTTTGATCAGGCATATGCCTTGTTCGTAGCGGGCGGCGTGGCAAGTTCCGCCGACGCCCTCAAACGGTTCATGCAGGAACAGGGTTACACCGTCCCTTCCGACTGACCCACTCCCCATCCCTTCGGCCTGAGGCAACGCCCAAGCCGATCGTCCGTAATGATTGTTCTTTAGGAGGATAAGAAGATGGCCACCTTCCCGCGACGTTTCGGAGCCGTGCTGTTCGCCGTCGTACTTTTCGCTGCCGCTGTGTACGTGCCCGGTGCGCCCACCGTGGATGCCGGCCCAGGAGACATCAATTGCGCGGTCAGCCCGTTCATGCTTTACGGGCAGCGCGCCACGATCGTCAAAGTGGGGTCTTCCGGGGGCGCGGTCGCCAACGTGTCCTCCAACGCCGTGTCGGATTACGGCTGGTTCGAGGAAATAGGGTATGGGCTGGTCGGCCATGAGTTCCAGCCGGTGACGATCCTGGTCCTGGACGATTTCAGCCAGTATGACAATTCCGCCGGGTTCGCCTACCCGACCCAGACCTCGCATGGCTTTTTCGTGATGGGCCTGCTCAACAGTTGGTACCAGCAGATCTACCGCGATGTGACCGGCATGGGCTGGAGCAGCGATTCGTACGCGATGCTGCAAATGAATGTGGAGGCGGGCTCGCCGCTGGACGTGCCGATCGTGCAGGTCATCCCGATCGATTACAGCGGGGAAGGCTACGGCGGATTCGGGCCGGAGCTGGACAAGTCGTTCCAAACCGGTTACCTCGCGGATCACCTGATCGCGATGGTGCAGGAACTCGGCGGCGGGCGCGTCGTCCTGAATATGAGCTTTGTGATCCTGCAATGCAACGGGCTGGATATGCAAGACTTTGTCCAGATTCGTCGCTCCAACCCGGATTTCACTCTGATCGATTACCTCGGCTGGGACGAGGTGATGGCGCGCCTGGAAGCGGTCGACGACGGCAGCGATCCACTGGCCAATGTCGTGCGCCAGCTTGTCCAGTACGGTGCGCAGATGGGAGCCAATCCCTCCGGGCTTGTCTTGGCCAGCAATCCGGCGCGGCAGAGTTTCGACATGGTCGTGCCCGTCGCGTCGTCAGGCAACTATGGCCCCGGCAGCGGCCCCTTTGCTCCGGCCCGCTGGCCGAACGTCATCGGAGTCAGCGCCGGGCAAGGCAACACCTCGTATGATCGCTGGCCGGACTCTTCACCGGGCGAAATCTCCGCGCCGGGTGCGTATTTCTCGCTGTTTGGCAACGGATTTTACGTCGGCGGGACGTCGTTCGCGGCTCCCGGAGTCAGTCTGATGATGGCCTTCGATTTGTCGAAGAACGTGCCCAATTGCCAGAACCGTAACGGTATTCCTGCGCTGGCTCTGGGTTATAACGGAGACACGGCCTTCGAGGACGCTTACGTGGAAAATTGCAACGGTTTTTAGCGCGACAAAGCAGCGGGACGGTCAATCCACACCCGGCTCAACCGTCCCGCACATGGTTACCGATCAGCTACACCGTCTTGTTGGGACCCCTGCGCAGATCCTGCCAGGGACCGCCGTCGACGAAGCGTTCCGGCTCCAATATCTTGGGACGCGGGTCCTCGGCCTGATCCAGTTGCAGGACCATCCAGCGAGGATAGGGCACGCCGGGGTCCGACACCGCGTGCAGGGCCTGCATGTCCGCCTCCGTCAGGACCAGATCGGCTGCCTTGATGCAGTCTTCCAGGTGATCCAGACGACGCGCGCCAACCAGGACACTGCTGATGGAAGGTCGCGCGACGGTCCAGGCCAGCGCGACGCGCGCCGGGCTGACTCCGTGAGCGTCGGCGATGGTGCGCAGCACGTCCACCACGTTATAGCCGCGCTCTTTGTCAAAGGGCACAAACTGACCGGCGTCCGCGAAGCGTGTGTTTTCCGGCGGCGGCTGGTTTCGCGAGTATTTGCCCGACAGGAAGCCGCCCGCCAGCGGGCTCCACACGATGATCCCCAACCGGCTGTATTCGGCGAATGCCATCCAATCGTGTTCGAGATCGCGCCCCACCAGGCTGTAATACATCTGCGCCGTAACGAATTTCTCCAGGTTTTGCGCCTGCTGAATGCCCAACGCCGCCGCCGCCTGCCAGGCCATGTAGTTGCTCAGGCCGATGTAGCGCACTTTGCCCTGCCGCACCAGGTCGTTTAGCGTACGCAGGGTTTCCTCCAGCGGGGTATTGCTGTCCCAACCGTGCACCTGATACAGATCGAGGTGGTCCGTCTGCAAGCGGCGCAGACTGGCTTCCACCTCGCGCATGATATTCACGCGGGTCGAGCCGCTGTGGTTGAAATTGGTATCGCTCATCGGCAGGCGCGCTTTGCTGGCCAGGACGATCTCCTCGCGAATGCCTTTCAACGCGTTGCCCAGCAGCGTTTCGCTCTCGCCCCGGCTGTAAACATCGGCGGTATCGATAAAATTGACTCCTAAATCGAGGGCAAACTTGACCATCTCGGTGGTGGCCTGCTGGTCAAGCTGTCCAACATTCATCGCCTTGCCAAACTGCATTGTCCCCAGGCCGATCGCGCTGACGATGAGCCCGGAATTTCCCAGTGTACGATATTGCATGATTCTTTTCTCCCTTTTGTTGATGGACGCCGTCCCGTACCGGGTCGCTATTCCTATTGTGCTGCAAATCGCGTTTTCGTGCAGCCCGCCACCCGTAACTTATAGGCGCGATCGCGCCTTGAGGGGTAAACTCGCTGCCGCACTTGACCCGCGCTTAACACACACGCACCCCGTAACCGGAGGTATTGAGCATGGATGCTACCCGTCGCCACGAACTCAAAACGCTGTTTCGCAGCACGTTGCTCGACGATGTAGTGCCCTTCTGGATGACTCATTCGCTCGATCAGCAGTATGGCGGCTATTTCAACATGCTCGACCGCGAGGGGTCCGTGTACGACACCGACAAAGCGATCTGGCTCCAGGGGCGCGGCGTGTGGCTGTATGCCACGCTGTACAACACGCTCGAAGCGCGCCAGGAATGGCTGGACGCGGCCCGTCTGGGCTATGACTTTTTGGTCAAGCACGGCTTCGACACGGATGGGCGTATGTTCTTCCAGGTCACGCGCGACGGCAGCCCACTCATCAAACGGCGCTATTTTTTCTCCGAAACCTTCGCGGCCATCGCCTGCGCGCAGTATGGCAAGGCGGCCCAGGATGACGAAGCGCTCGCACGGGCCAAAGCCATCTTCCAGATGATCGTCGATCTGATCAAGAATCCCGAACGCTTGGTGCCCAAAGTCAACCCGGCCACCCGGCGCACCCATTCGCATGCCGTGCCAATGATCATGCTGGCCACGGCGCAGGAGCTGCGCCTTGTCGATCCCGATCCGTTCTACGACGATATTGCGGAGCAAGCCACTAACCTGATCCTGACCCGCTACGTGAAACCCGAACAACGCGCCCTGTTCGAGACGGTCAACGAGGACGGGTCCTTGATGCTGGATACGGTGCAGGGCCGCGTGATCACGCCGGGGCACGCCATCGAATCAGCTTGGTTCCTCATGCGCGAGGGCCACTATCGCCAGGACGACGCCCTGATCCGGCGCGCGCTGGATGTGATCCGCTGGTCGCTGGACATTGGCTGGGATACGACGCACGGCGGGCTGCTCTACTTCGTCGATTACCTGGGCAAGCCGCCCACCCAGCTCGAATGGGATCAGAAGCTGTGGTGGCCCCACACCGAAGCTCTGTATGCGCTGCTGCTGGCCCATCACCTGACCGGCGAGGCGTGGTGCATGGAGTGGTACGAAAAGGTCCACGCGTGGACGTTCGCCCATTTCCCCGATCCGGAATACGGGGAATGGTACGGCTACCTGCACCGCGATGGCTCCGTGCTCACCCCGGCCAAGGGATCGGTGTGGAAAGGGCCGTTCCATCTGCCGCGCGCCCTACTATTCTGCTACCAGCTGCTGGCGGCGGAAGACGCTCAGCCGTGACGTAAGCTTCAGGCGGGCTGAATCAGGGGATTTCTCCGAAGCGCAGCGCTTCCAGCCCGTCGACAAACGCGAAGCGATCGCGGAGCGTGTCGCCCGCCCACGCCCGCAAATACGCGTCTCGCGCGGTATGCAGATAGTCACGCGCGTAAGTCGGATCGATCTGCGCCATGACCAGCGCCGCATCGCCCAGCGTGATCCAGGTCTGGCTGTAGCCGATGTCGCCGATCTCGGCGGCATAGTGGGCCAGATCGTAAGCGCGCTGCGGATTCGGGATCGACAGCTCGAACTCGGCCCAACTGGCCCAGCCCGCCGGAGAGCGTGGCATCAAGGCGGCGAGCGCCCGGTAGTCGCGCTCGACGGCGTTGATCCACAGCGCTGCGCGCCAGCCCGTTCTGGACATGCGCCACATAATCCCCCGTGATACGCGCTTTCTCGGACAAATACAGCGGGTTGGTCGGCTCCAGGCGATAGGCGGTGTCTGCCAGAGACAGGGCGCGCGTCCACTCCCCCGCCGCCTCATATCGCAAAGCCGCCAGCTCGTACCACAGCGCGCGCTGCGGCGGGCGGGGCAGCACCGCGTCAAACAGGGCGTGCTGCGTCGCCGAGTTTTGGGCATCCAACGCCAGACCGAATAGCGTCCGCGTTTGCGCCGTGTACACCAGCCCGGCGCTCACGATCAGCATCCACAGCGCCAGACCGCCCCAGGCCCGGCCGGGCCGCCAGCCCCTGCGCAGCGCGACCACGCACGCGATCCCTGCCACGACCAGAACTCCACACGACGATCCGCGCGCCGACCCATACCTGGAGCCAGCTTAGGGAAAAATCCGCCCCCTGGTGATATTGGCGCAGCAGCACGAAATTGAGGACAAACGCCAGCGGCACGATCCCCAGCAGGATCGCGCGCGTGCGCGGCCACGCCGCCACCCCTACCCCCAGCACGGCCAACGAGATCACGGCGGTGCGCGATGCGATCACACTGTCAATGCCCGGTCCATCGACGCGGCTGGTCATGAAGCCTATAACCAGCACCAGCAGCGCCAACGCCTGCGGGTATTGCACGCTGACCCGGAGTCGCGACGCGGGCTGTTCCCCGCTGTCGGGCGGCGGAGTGAGCAGCCCGACCGCCGTCCATAACAGGACGCCCGTGGCTGGCGTCAGAAATCCGAATTGCAGCGCCACGATGGACGCCAGCAGTCCAGCCAGCAGCGCGGTTTTCTCATGATTGACGCGCCTGATCGTCTGGAACAAGCCAAACAACACGCTCGCCGCGCCCAGCGACAGATACACGCCCGTGATCAGCGTATTGCTCCCGTAGTACAGGCCGATTGCCAGCGTTCCCGCCGGAATCGCCGCTAGCAGCGCCAACAGCCGCCGGCGCGACGTAGTCCCCCGCCCAGAGCGCACGCCGTACCACAGCGCCACCCCCAGCCACAGGTTGATCGCCACGAACCCGATCAGACCGGCATCCCGCCAGATGTCCAGGAACTGGTTGTGCGCGTAATAGGGTGGCGCGAAGGGCGAGCGACCGGGATCGATGCGCGCCAGTTGATCCGTCATGTATGGGCCGTAGATCTGGTTGAGCGTTTCCAGCCCATAACCAGCCAGCCAGCGCCCCTGGGCGAATTGATCGCCGATCATCTGCTGCGAGTCACGCCATAAAACCAGACGCCCCTGGGCCGCCGACGCATCGGCGTTGAACATATTCAACAGGCGTCCCGTGATCTGGTTGTCGTCCGCGCCATGCCAGGACACCGACAGGGCGAACCAGCCCAGTCCGATCAGGGCTATCACCGCCAACAGCCTGACGCCCTGACGCCGCTGTCTGCTGGCGTTCAGGCGCACCATCGCCAGATACACGCCCCCGGCTGCCAGCCCAATTAGCGCGGCGCGGCAGCGCGTAATGGCGATCGCCAGCACGATCAAGGCAGCCATTACGCGCCGCTGCATCGGCGTTCGGCGCGCCACCGGGGACGCCAACAGCACGAAAAACGCCAGACACAGCCATTCGCCCGTGTACTGCGCGCTGCCCAACGGGCCGGGCGGACGGATCTGCGGTTGGGCCGTGCTTGTAACGCTCACCAGTCCTACCCGCTCACCGATGACCCACAACGCCACGACCCCCGCCGCCACCTCAATCGCCTGGTAGACATGCAGCCGCAGCGCGCGTGAGGACACGCTGACCCCGAGGAACACGCAGAAGTAACCCACCCAGGCCAACCAGCCCTGGTTGAGATAGGGATCGCTGAAAAAGCTCGTGTGCGGATTGACGCTGAACAGCGCGCTGAGCGTCAGCGCGCCCAGCACGCCCAGGCTCAGCCAGATCAGTTTCTCCCGGAAGATATGCCGTCGCAGCCCGGCATCAGCCCACAAGGCCGCGCCGAAGCTGTACACAATCAGGCTGCTGATCAGCAGCAGCCAGAGGATTTTGGGGGAATGATAGGGTTCCGGCTGGGTTTGATCGATCGCCAGCGGAATCACGACGTTGGCCGCCGCCGCGCTGACTCCGGCCAGCGTCAGCCAGCGGCGTGACGACGATTGGTCAGCGGGGAACAAGCTCCGAGGGATCACGTCGCGTTCGCCTTGAGGAGGTGCGCGGGTAGCGTGAGGCCCCCGCCTTACGAAGACGGACCGGGTGGCGTGGCCGGGCTGGGTTCGCTGCGGCAGCTGCCGGGATTCCAGACACACTCATAGCCCGTGCCGGAAGCGTTGCAGCGCGAGTTGTAATCCGCGCCGCAGCCATTGGTGCCGCAACCGGACCAGATGCCGGGCGAGCACACCTGACCGCCGCCAGTGGGGGGATTCGTGCTCGGCGCGACGCTGTTGGGCGCGACGACAATCGGCGGGGCGGAGTCCGGCTCCACAGCCTCGCAGTCGCCGGTTTCCGTGACGTCGGCTTCCGCGACCCAGTAGCGATCGGCTTCGTCTTCGTTGTAACCGGGCGGTTGAATCTTCCACCACAAAGCGTCGCGAATGTCAGTCGCCCGGCCCACAACCGGAATCTCGACGTTGGCCGGCAGCGTATCGCGAATCCCGCGTCCTACGCCGGGTCCGACCCGTACGTACACGTTGCGCTGATCAGTGCTCACGGTACAAGGTTCCGCAGTGCCGGTGGGCGTTGCAGTCAGCAGCAGCAGCGCCGCCTGGTTGGAAACGATCACCTGCCCGTCAACGCTTTCAACCTCGAGCGGGTTGCCCAGCGCGTCGCCAATTTCCAGATCGTCAATCGCCAGCGCGGTGATGCCTTCCGTGATGCCCGTCACCTCCAACCGCATCAGCAGTGTTTCATCCGAGGGCGTCAGCGTGCCCAGCGCGACCGCCGCCAGCCGCACCTCGCCGATCGTGTTATCCACCACGTTTTCGGCCTCGAAAGCCCGCTCGCCCAGGTACGGCCCGACCTCCGCCCCCTCAACGCGCACGATAGCCGGGTCGAAGTGAAGGGTAATCGCGAAGGCGCTGCACTGGTCCACGGCGCAATCAATCGTCGCTTCGACCGTCCCGCTTTGGTCCACCCCCAGGATGATCGGAGCCAGCGAAACCGTTGTTTTGTCTTGGGCCAGACCAATCTGCCCGCTCCCTACCAGGGCGAGCAGCAGCACAGCGCAGCAGGTCAGAAATACGGTTCGTTTCGTCAACATCACAGCATAACCTCTCACGGGCACATTTGCCCGTACTGGCCAGCCACACGGCGCAAGTCCAGCACGTCGATTTCGCCGCTGCTGTCCAGATCGTACCGGGCGTTGTAGGTGGGATCATCTGATCGGATGCCATAAAGTCCTGCGACTAATCGCAGATCGAAAATATCAACCGCCCCGTTCCCATTGACATCCGCCACCTGGCAAGGCGTGAGCGTGGCCGTGGGTATCACTGGCGAAGGGGTTCCCACCAGAACGCTCGGAACGATCGTCGGCGTGGGGGTCGGGGTATCACTCGGCGTCGGTGAAGGCGTAGCCGAGGCCGTCAGCGTATAAGTTGGCGTGGGTGACGCGGTCAGCGAAGGCGTCACAGTCGGCGTGAATGATGCCGTCGCCGTGGGCGTCTCCGTCAGTGTGGCCGTCAGCGTGGCCGTCGCGGTCGAGGTCGCCGTGGGGGTTTCGCTCGGAGTCAGGGTGAAGGTAGGCGTGTCGCTCGGGGTTGGCGAAGGCGTCAACGTGACGGTCAGCGTAGGTGACGCAGTCGGTGAAGGGGTTTCGGTCAGCGTTGGCGAGGCCGTGACGGTCGGCGTGTCGCTCGGCGTCAGACTGGGCGTAAGGGTCGGTGTATCGCTGGGCAGTGGGGTCGACGTATCCGTCGGCCGCGCATAGATCGCCGTAATCACGCTGGTCGGCGTCGCACTGAGCGGGACGACCGCCGCCGTCTGTGTCAGCCGCCGGTCAAACACCGCCTGGACGGTTTCCGTCGCCGACTGCGCCGCCAGCGTGACCGCCAGGTCCAACTCGTCGACCGGGTTGGTGGCCGTCGCAGGAGGCGGCAGCGTCCTGATGATCGGCGTCGCAGTGGGTGACGGTGTGACCGTGCTTGACGCGACCACTTCCCCGATGGACCCCGCTGGAGTCTTGCTGCCGTTGTTCTTACCCTGGCCGACCAGCACGAAGATCAGCGCCAGCGCCAGGACCGTCACAATCGTGACCAGTCCCCACGTGATCGGGTGGCGGTAGATCGGTTGTGTCGCCGTAATCGGACGGACCAGTGCCGCCCCTTGCGATCCACCACCACTCGGCGTAAGGTTCACCTGCGGCGCGGGCTTGCGATGAAAAGACGCCGTCCAGAAATTGGTATTTTCACCCGCCTGCCCGCTGATCGCCTTTTCGAACGCCTGAGCAAAGGCGGTCACCGTCGGGAACCGCTCGGTCGGGTCTTTGGCGAGCGCGCGCCCCAGCACCAGCGACGTCGCCTCCGGCACGCCGGGACGCTGCACGTGCGGCGGCGTGGGCATTTCGTTCAGGTGTTTGTGCATCATAACCGGCGGCGTCTCAGCCTGAAACGGCAGACGGCCCGTTACCAGCGCGTAGGTCACGACGCCAAGCGCGTATTGATCGGCTGCAGGCGTCAGCTCATCGGAGCTCCACTGCTCCGGAGGCATATAGGCCCACGTGCCAACCACCATCCCCTGGGCGGTCAGCGAGCTGGTCACCGCCAGCAGTTTGGCGATCCCGAAATCGACCAGATAGGCGTTGCCCTGGTTATCGAACATGACATTGCTGGGCTTAATGTCGCGGTGAATGACGCCCTGTTCGTGCGCGTAATCGAGGCCGCTGGCCAGTTGTTTGAGCAGATCGGCGACTTCGCCTAATGAGGGCATCTTGTTTTCGGTATCGGCGCGCTGGGCCATCCGCTGGGAGAGCGCCCCACCGGTCAGCAGGTGCATCACCAGATAGCTGATGTTCTCCTGCGTGCCGTAATCATACACGCGCACAATGTGCGCGTGCTCAAGTGAAGCCGCAATGCGCGCCTCTCGATTGAAGCGCTCGATATAACTGGAGTCTTCGGCCAGCATGGGCGACAGCACTTTGACAGCTACAGCGCGCTGCAGGTTGATCTGGTAACCGCGATAGACGGCCCCCATTCCCCCGATGCCAAGTAGCTCACGCAGTTCATATTGGCCGAGCGTGTGACCCTGAAGATTGTGGATACTCACGGCTGCGCCCTGAAGTGTTCGGCTGTCAACTATTAACGAAAATGCCTTAGGGTCGCGTCAGTATATATCATTTGTCAATTATTCGCGAGACCGCCAGCGGGCAAGCGTAGCTTTTCGAACGGCCTTGCACCCTGGTTTTTTGCATTCCGAAAATGTGGCGTCTGCCCCTCATTTCGCCCACTTTGCCCAATAAACAAAAAGCCTGTACCATTACCTATGAACGTCACCGTTTGCCGTGCGTTTTCACAATTTTTGAGGAATTATCAACCGTTTGCAGCGGGAGAGCGCGATCTCAAAACTATCTCTTCCGCTTGTGTTAGTCGTGTATGGTGGTCCATGATCTATTTAAGTCATCACTCTTAGAGCAAGGAGTTTCAGACGTCACTCCCGGCTCGCACCGAAACATATAATTTCATCAAGCCATCTCCCAAACGTAAGCGAGCGTTACCCTCCCTGCTCGATCGTTTTCAACCCTCGGAGACTGTTGTGCTGTTGGGCACGGCGATCTTCGTAGGCGTGGGGACCGGACTAGGGGCGGTGCTGTTCATTGAACTCATCGCCTTCGTTCAGCGCATATTCTTTGAGTATGCTCCTTCCAAACTGGGCTTCCTCGGGCGTGGTATGTTCATACTTGCGCCAGCTATGGGCGGGTTGATAGCTGGGCCTATCATCGCGTTCTTCGCCAGTGAAGCGAAAGGGCATGGCGTGCCCGAAGTGATGCAGGCCATCGCGCTGCGTGGGGGCCGCATCCGTCCACGCGTCGTCGTCGCCAAGGTGGCTGCCTCGGCGGCCTGCATCGGCAGCGGTGGTTCCGCCGGGCGCGAAGGGCCGATCGTTCAGGTCGGGGCCGCGCTCGGCTCGACGGTGGGCCAGTGGTTCCACCTGTCGGACAGCCGCATCCGCAACCTCGTAGCGTGTGGCGCGGCGGCAGGTATTGCGGCAACCTTCAACGCTCCGATCGCAGGCGTGCTCTTCGCAACCGAGATCATCATCGGCGAATTGCAGCTGGGCATGCTGGGCAGCGTGGTGATGTCCGCCGTCGCGGCCAGCACCGTCGCGCGCATCTTCCTCGGCGATCGCCCGGCATTCGACATTCCCAATTACGGCGTGCAGACACC
The DNA here is from genome assembly GCA_963826505.1 of uncultured Chloroflexia bacterium. Classification (GTDB taxonomy): domain Bacteria; phylum Chloroflexota; class Anaerolineae; order Aggregatilineales; family Aggregatilineaceae; genus CAWGXG01. Next base: position 307,802 of record CAWGXG010000001.1, on the reverse strand, counting down.
GGGCGAAGTGCTGCTCTATGCACTGTTAGGCGTTCTGGCTGCCTTCGTGGCGGTCGGGTTCATCCGCATGCTGTACAGCATGGAAGATTGGTTCGACGAGTGGAAGTTCCCAGAAGCCCTCAAGCCTGCGGTCGGCGGCCTGCTGCTGGGCGGTATGGCGTTCTTCTACCCGATGGTCCTCGGCCTGGGCTTCGTCTCGAACGAAGAGGCTAAGCTTGGCTTCCCACTGGCTGAGAATGTCCCCCATGTGCTTGGCTCGGGCTTCCCCACCATCGAAGCGGCGCTGCTCGGCGAGCTGTCTTTTGGCCTGTTGGTCGTTCTGATCTTCCTGAAGCCGCTGGCAACGTCACTCACGCTCGGATCGGGCAATTCCGGCGGCGTGTTTGCGCCCGCTTTGCTCAGCGGCGCGGTGCTGGGCGGGGCCTTTGGCCGGATCGTCGAATACTTTGTGCCGGGCATGACGGCGGGTCCAGGCGCGTTTGCGGTGGTCGGTATGGCCGCCGTCTTCGCCGGATCCGCGCGCGCGCCGTTTACGGCGATTCTGATCGTCTTCGAGCTAACGGACGATTACCGATTGATTTTGCCGCTCATGGCGGGCGTGATCATGAGTATGATCGTGGCTGAGCGCCTGCACCGCGAATCAATTTATACCCTGAAGCTCACCCAGCGCGGTATCCGTCTGCGACGTGGACGTGACATCGACATCATGGAAACGGTGCGTGTAGATGAGGTCATGGAGCGCGATCCCGACACCATTCCCGCCGATCTGCCTGTCGATCTGTTGGCCAACGAGTTCTTGAGGACCGGGCACCACGGCTTTCCAGTTTTGAACGATGATGGCAGCCTGTTCGGCGTGGTGTCTCTGGAGGATTTTCGCCGGGCGACGAAGGCCAAGCAGGACGCCGACGTCCAGCTTGCGGTGCGAGACATCGCGACCAATAATGTGGTGACGGTCTACCCTGATGATTACGTGGGCACCGCCTTACAGCGCATGGCCCCGCGCGATCTCTCACGGCTGCTCGTCGTGGCACGCGAGGATCCCCATCATCTGTTGGGCGTCGTGCGTCGCAACGCCATCGTGCAGGCGTACGAAGTCGGCGTGCTGCGCCGTGAAGAAGCCCGTTACCGGAATGAGCAGACGCGCGCAGTACACCATTCGCGCGTGCAATTCGTCGAGGTGACGCTTGAGCCGACCTCGTACGCGGTCCACATGGCCGTGACCGATTTGAATCTTCCGCGTGAAGCGGTTCTAGTGTCCATTCAGCGCGGGCTTGAACTGGTGATTCCGCGTGGCGATACATACCTGGAAGCCGGTGACCGCGTGACAGCCCTGTGCGAGCGCGACTGTGCCGGGGATGTGCGCGCCGCCTTGCACGGCCGCAAGTGACACTTCAGTGCAAACGGAGGCCCGGTTAACGTGTGCCGGGCTTGCGCCACAGCCAGTAGCGCAAACTAACCAGCGGGATCGCCACGATGAGCGCCACCGCCTCAGCGCGAAACGTTTGGGCGGGCAGGATCAGGAATCCGATGGCGGCCATCAGTGCCGCCAGCAGCACGACCAGCAGTATGACTCCACGCAACCCGCCGACGACCCAAAACTGGTCGCTGCCACAGGTGGGACAGCGCACCGGTCCGCCTTGATGATCGAACTTTGTACCGCACCGCTTGCATTCACACTTCATGCTTTCCCCCCTGGCTTGGGATGATCGGACCTACGAACCCGACACATGGAAGCGCAGCAGGCCCACTGTACCGGTTACATCGCCACCGGCGCTGGTGGCCGGGAGCACCACGATGCTTTGTGTCGCATAATCGTAGGCGTATACGCTGATCACCAGATCGTAATCATTTTCTCCCAGGTCGCACGGCAGCGGCAGCCAGCGCTCGTCCAGGTAGGGATCGCCCGCCTGCCACTCGGTCATCATGACTTCGCTCAGCTCGAGATCATCCTGCATCGCGCGCTGCCCATCCGGATCGATCAAGGCGATGCTCATCCGGTAATACTGCTGCGGGACGTTCTGGCTGATCCACCACGTTTGTAGGCGCACGGTCTGGCAGGCCACCACAGGTTCAGGCCCATCCAGCGACCACGCGTACAGCCCGATCTGTTCGTCGCCAAACGTGTATTGGGCGGGCACCATCGCCGGGACGCGGTGATAGCTGAACACGCGCAGCGTTGAATAATACAGCCCCGGATCGAGCGGCTGCATCCGCCCGCGCAGGTAACCGAGCGAGGCGAAATATTCCATCAAGCGCGGCTCGCTGGCGGCTTCTTCTGGCGTTCCGATGTACCAGAACTGGTCGGCGTCGCCCACGAAGGATTTCACCTGGGCCAACGTTTTGTCCGACGGACTATCCTCACCCAGCCCAGTCAGGTCAAACAGGCTGCTGGCCGGGATATCCGCCAGCAGATAGCGCTGGATAACCGTGTTCAGTGATTGGGCCGGTGTGCTGACCAGAATCGGCGTGCCGGACGCATAAAGATCGGGCAGCAGTGCGTTGACGGCGGGCGGCTCCGCGCTGGCGATCACGCGGTACAGATCGTACTGCACCGGCTCAAGCCGGTCGGCAATCGTGATATTCCACGAGGTTACCAGCTCAAGCTGCGCCGGGTTGAACAGCAAGAACCAGTCTTCGGTGTGGTCCTGACGCCATTGGCCGCTGTCCTTCAGCAGCACGTAATCCGCCGCCAGGATCGCTGGACGCTCTGCCTCCGGCGGAAGCTGCGACTCGCCCCGTGCCCGGTCGAGCAGCAGCATCAGATCGTAGAGCGGAGCCTTGTCGTCGGGCGTCAGGTCCGGGGTCAGGCTGATGTAGCTGCCAATACTGCGCACATCCGCGTCGATCGCCTCCAGACTCAGATCAGGGCTGACGAGCTGTTGATCGGCGGGCACCAGCGGCGCGGCGCTGTCCCGGTAGGAAGCGAAATCGTAGTAATCCTGCTGGTTGAGATCGTAACGGTGCATATCCGCGTCGTTGGTGTCGATCGACCCGCTGCCCACCAGATCATCCTGGGGATCGTACAGCGACAGCACATAATGGCTGGTATTCTCGGTGGTCAAGGTCACGGACCAGCCGTCTTTACCCGCGATCGTGCCCGGGTCCTGTGTCAACGTCTGCGCCGGAAATTCCGCGACCGTCACCGCGCCGTCTGCTGTAATCCGCCGCACCTGGTAGGTATCCCCGTCCCATGTGCGGAGAATTGTCAGGTTATCGTCCTGGTAGATCGTCTCGCGCGTTACGTCGACGAAGTCAAACGGGTCGGCTCCAAACAACGAGTTGTGGTAAGAGATATCTTCCAGGTAGGGCAGATTTGCGCCGAAATAGTAATTGAGTACGACGCGGAACGAATTGACCGGCGTAATCGTCGGGTACAGCAGGTCTTCGCCGCCCTTGGGCAAAAAGTAAGCGTTGAAGTTGGGCACGCGTTCGCGCAAATAGCGCCAGCCGAAGGTGTCCTCCACTGGCGGGAACGAGCCGTGATCGGATTGCAGGATGATGATCGGCGGCACATCCGAGTTGGCGAGAATCTGCTCGATGGTGTGCTGGATCTGTTCGGTGGTATAGATGGTTTGCCCCAGAAAAGCGTCTTGCAGCTCAGGGCTCATAGACCCGGGCGTCAGCCAGTATTTGTCATTAGGAATATCCAGCGGCCCGCCGTTGCGATCAAAGACCAGCGGCGGATGCGGCAGCAGGATATGCGCATAGGTGAACGTAGGCTGCGGCAGCCTGGCCACGTTGGGCAGATCGGAAAAAATGAACTGTTGGGCCTGCCGGTAACTGTCGGTGACGGTCTTAGCCAGCACGGGCCGCAAGAGCGTGGTTTGCAGCAGGATGGTGTCCAACTGGTCGAGATGGACATAACGTCGAACCATGTCGGCGCACGGGCTGTTGCTGAAGATGGCGGCGGTGTTGTCGTATTCGATGTGATAGTAGCCGATGCTCTTAAGGGTCGGACACATCACGTTTTTGCCGATGAGATTATCCAGATAGAACCAGGGCTTATCCTTCAAGTCCTCGGGGCTGAAGATATTCTGGATATAGTTGGCGTCGAGGGAAGACACCAGCGAATACGAGGTATTGATGTAATTCGCCTGGCTCTTGTCGGCCACGTAAAAGCCCAGGTCGCGCAGCCGGTTGCTGAACGCGCTGTTGTCGTATCCGTAGAATTCGCGCAGCACATCCTCGCGGGGATAGCCGTCCAGAATGATATAGTAGATATCGGGCAGCTCGTCGCCGTACCCGGTCGCTTGCGGCTGAATCTTGAACGGCTCGCCCAACAGGTCGCCGTAATTCCCCTGTGCATTGGGCGTCCCCTGAAAAACAGACTCATCTTCTCCGGCGTCAAATCGCGCGATAGTGATCAGCGGGAAGATCACCAACACGGCGGCGACCACGTTCAGCGGTCCGCTGATCTCGCTCAACCGTTGGCCCCATTTCAGGGTGACGATGAGCGCCGCCACGAACAGGATCAGCCAGACGATCAGCAGCGTCGTGTCGTTGAGCTGTTTCCAGCCCACGTCATCCACCAGGGCGTCGTACACATGCCCGTAGGCAAAGAACAAGATTTGCGCGACGAAACACACAAACGCGGCCTTGGCCGCGTTCTTCCACACCAGGCTCAGCGCCACCCATACAGCGACGGTCACGATCAACGTCAGGCCAATGGGGAGCAGAAATTCTGAAAAATGAAAGCCGCGCCCCAGATTGCTGGCGTAAAGATTCAAGAACGGATACAGCCCAAACAGGATCGGATAGACCACCATCGAGCGTGGTTTTATCATTTCGCCCTCATGAGGTACAGCACACGGGCTGAATCTTCGATCGGCCGCTTCTGTTCGACGGTGAAATGGGCAGCGAACGCGGCTTCAAACCCGGCTTCTGTGTAGTCGTCGAAGATGTCGCGGCGCGTGGCGAGCAGCGTCTGGACTTTGGGATCCTGCTTGGGGACGAACTCAATCACCAGCCAACTGCACAGGGCGTGCAAGAAGTCGGCCACATCCGCCAGCGGGACGTTGTTCGAGATGGCGAGGTGGTGGATCAACGCTAAGGCCAGAACGAGATCGCTCGGCCCGCGTTCCATCAGCCCCAACCGCTCATGGTTGGCCCACCCGAGCGCGCTGCTGGGGTTAGTCAGGTCCAGGACGAGCGGCAGCAGACATTTCTCGTTGTCCTTCACCACCTGCCGGTAATTCAACTCTACCGCGCCCGGATCGACATCCCAGGCCAGCGTGGGGATGCCCTGCGCGCTGGCGATGCGGCTGAACACGCCGGTATTCGCCCCCAGGTCCCACACGTCGCGCGGCGACGCCAGCGCGATGAGTTCAGTCACGATCTGCTGTTTGTGCGCGAATCCACGTGCGCTGTAGCTGTCGTCCGCGTAGTAGTTGGCCCAGTCGGTATGTGTATCGAGCCAATCCAATTTCTTGACCCCGGCTTCGAGGTTATCGATCAGGCCCAGGAGAGACTGGCGGCTGATTTTGCGAGTCTGCACGCGGGTGTCCAGCGTCCGCGCCTGATATTTCTTCTGACTGTTGGCGTGTAGATGCACGTGGATCAGCAGCGACATGCGAAGGCGCGTATGCCAGGGCAGCAGCCTGGACGCCATGTCCAGCGGAATCCCGTCAATGAAGACGCGCAGCAAACGGCTCAGCCGGACGTCAGCGTAGCTCATGAGGGCCAGCGGCGCTAAGAAATGCTGGCAAAACTGCCGGTAGGCCACCCACGCCGAGCCTTCTTCATATCGTTCGAAAGACAGCGTGTCGATCAGCAACGGGTGACCATCCACAAACTGGATGTTATACGCGCTGCTGTCCTTGAGGCTCATGCCGTGCTGGAACGCCAGCTTCTGAATCTTCAGGGTGGCTAACGCGGCGGCCTTTAGTTGGCCGAAACTCCACTCGTAGGGATAGGAGATGAAGCCGAGATCGTCGGGCTGGATCACCGTGAACGCGTCATCGCTGGCAGCGAACTCCAGCCCGACATCTTCATGGGGGACGAGCAAGCTCGCCTTCACCAGTTTGGTGTACAGCCCGGAGTCCATCAAGTGCTGATAATCGGCTTGATAAGACGTATTGATCTGACGATACAGCACGCCATCACGCCGGAAGATAAACCCACTCGGATCACGAAAAGACGCCGTAGAACGCACGACGCGGGACGTATTATTCATCAACAACGTCTTCCGCCTCACCCGCATCGATCTCACGCCCCAACAGCCGCCTGAACAGAGACGCAATGCGTCCTCTGAACAGACGCAGGGCGAACACAACTCCCAAAAATCCCGCCACGAGAATCTGGAGCAGGAAGCTGCCCGTGCCAGGATCGAGATACGCATAAGCGAAATGTGTGGGCAGCACGATCACGCCTGCCGCCAGCACCAGAATCCAACCCAGCGCGTTACGTTGCCGAGAGAAGTTCATTAGTAGACTCCCTGATCGTCTTCTTTTGCCCGTCGCGCAGCTACCGCACCGGACCTGTGGCCCAACAGCGCGCGTCGCGACCAATCGAAGTTCACACGTGCCGGGGACTCTCGGATGGGCCACACTACCCGGAGATCCTTGCGGAAAATCGCTGCAAACTATATCTCTAATTGGAAATTTCACCCTCATTACAGTTTTGTAATCTACCTGCGTTAGAAACCGTTGTCAATATCGCGTGGGTGGGCGCAGCCTGGGATTAACCAGAATAAACGCCTGCCGCACGACCACCTTATGCTGCGGCGCGATCGAAACTTCGCGTTGCACGATCGGTCATAATGAGCGCGGCCAGCGCCGAGTCGTTGTATCTTGCGATCGTGTGCCAACCAGCAGTTTGCGCCCAGATCGCGGGCAAGCGAGAGGGGCAAGACCAGTTGATCTTGCCCCTCACCGCATGTTGAAACCTATAGCTTTCGTTCAGCCCCTCCCTAAGCCGCTCCCTTCCTCCACAACATGGGGGAAGGGCCGGGGATAGGGCCTTGCGCCGCCCTTACCGGCGACGGCGCAGCACCAGCAGTCCGACCAGCCCCAGCACTACCAGGCTGATCGCCGCCGCGATAGCCGCCGTCCGCACAGGATCGCGTCCGGGTTCGTCCGGCGCGTAGCCCGTCTGCGGCAGCGTCGTGATCAGGTCCAGCGTGGCGTCGGCGGTGAGCACGGCGTTCGGATTCTCAGCATAGGTCAGAGTTGCTTCGTTGATCAGCGTCAAACCGGCGTCGACGTTCACATGCGCGGCGACGGTCGCGAAGACGGTCAGGTCGATGATCTGGCCCGGCTGAATGGTGCCGACGTAGAAGGTGACCGTGTTGCCGTCGATGACATAGGTCCCCTGCGGGGTTGCCGCGCCATCCAAGATGAAGGTGTCCGGCAGCGGGTCCACCACGACCACGTTCGTCGCGGGCAGATTGCCGTTGTTGCCGACGGTCAGGATGAAGGTCACCTCTTCGCCGGGCACGACCAGCGACGGATCGCCATGCTTGTTAATGAATGGATCGGTGTAGTAGGCGGTGCCGGGCGTGTTGACGAACCCGAAGTCGATCGTCATATTGGCGCGCCCATCGGCTGAGCCTTGTCCGCTGGGCGCGAGATCGGCCTCGTTGAGCGGTTCCGCACCATCCGGCCCCAGCGTGACGATTCCACTACGGATCGCGCCGTTCACCGGCGTGTCCAGCCCGTTGTCGTTGCGATCGAGATTGTTATCGGGGTTAGCCTCTTGCGCGCTGCCACCGCTGCTGGAGTACCCCTCCAGGGGCGCGCCAGATCCGAAGTTCGACGGCGCGACCGCGATGATATAGGTGCCTTCCAACAAGTTATCGAAGCGGTAGTAGCCATTGGCGTCGGTCGTCGTCTCGCCCAGCACATCGCCGGTGGCCCCATCCAACACCTGGAGCACGACATCCGGCACGCCGGGTTCGTCGTTGGTCTGATCGCCGCTGCCGTTGGTGTCGAACCACACCCGGTTACCGATGCTGTAGTTCAACACCGGGATGAACCCAAAGTCAACCGTCAGGTTGCTGTGATCGTCGACCGTGGCTGCGTCGCCAGGGCCGAGATCACTCTCGCCGGTCGGCTCGGACGCACCCGGACCGAGGGTCACCACACCGCTCTGGACCCCCACATAGGCCGGGGCCAAACCGTTGATGCCGTTATCGTTGGTGTCGACGTCGGAATTCGGAGTGGCCTCTTCTCCGCTGCCCGTCGTGCTCACGTGGTTTTCGAGTGCTCCGCCGGACTGGAAGTTGGACTTGTCGATCTGCACGATGTAGTCACCGGCCAGCAGATTATCGAAGCGATAATAGCCGTCGGCATCGGTGATTGCGGTCACGAGAACTGTAGTTCCGGTAGCGTCCAGCAGGTTCACCTGCACACCGGCGATCCCCGGCTCCGGCGCGATTTGTAAGGCGTCGACGGTCGTATCCAACCAGACCCGGTTACCCAGGCTGTACGTTTCGACCGCGACAAAGCCGAAGTCCACCGTCAGATTGGTCCGGTTATCCACCAACGCGCCATCACCAGGACCGAGATCGCTTTCACCGGTTGGCTCGACATCGCCCGGCCCCAGCGTCACGATCCCGCTGCGAATGCCGTTCGCGGCGGGCACCAGATCGTCCACGCCGTTGTCGTTATCATCAACGTCCAAATTCGGGTTAGCTTCCTGGCCCGCGCCGGTCGTGCTGCCATACCCGGCCAGCACATTCGCGCCCTGGAAATTGCTGGCCGCGATCTCGACCATGTAGTCCCCCGCTGCCAGATGATCGAAGCGGTAATAACCGTTGGCATCGGTCGTCGTCGAGGTGATCACGCCGCCCGAACCATCCAACAGATTCACCACCGCGCCGGGTACCGGCAGTTCACTGGCGTCACGCAGGCCGTCGGGTGTCGTGTCGAACCACACGCGGTTGCCCAGACTGTAGGTACTGATCGAAATGAACCCAAAGTCCACGGTGAGATTTCCGCGCGCGTCGACTGTACCCGCGTCACCCGGCCCGAGATCGGATTCACCGACTGGCTCCACGTCGCCCGGACCCAGCGTCACCACGGCGCTACGGATCGCGCCCGCGACCGGTGTGTCGAGGCCGTTGTCGTTATCGTCGCCGTTGTCGTTCGGGTTAGCTTCTTGCCCGGCGCCCGTGCTGCTGCCGGTGTCGACCAGCGGCCCACCGCTCTGGAAGTTGCTGGCCGCGATCTCGACGATGTAGTCTCCTGCGGGCAGATTATCGAAGCGGTAGTAGCCGTCGGCATCGGTCGTCGTCGTGTCGAGCGTCGCGCCCGTGCCATCCAACAGGGCGACGGTCACACCGGGCACGCCCAGCTCCGAACTGTCGCGCAGCCCGTCGTTGTTCGTGTCGAGCCACACGCGATTACCCAGGCTGTAGGCCGGTGTCTCGATGAAGCCGAAGTCCACCGTCAAGTTGCTGCGCGCATCGACAGTGCCCGCGTCGCCAGGGCCAAGATCGGTCTCACCGACCGGCTCGACATCGCCCGGACCCAACGTCACCATCGTGCTGCGGATCGCGCCCGCGACCGGTATATCGAGGCCGTTGTCGTTGTCATCGCCATCGCTGTTGGGGCTGGCCTCCTGGCCCGGGCCGGTGCTGCTGCCGTAGCCCACCAGCGCGCCCCCCGTCTGGAAGTTGCTGGCCGCGATCTCGACGATGTAGTTCCCGGCGTTCAGATTATCGAAGCGATAGTAGCCGTCGGCGTCGGTCGTCGTCGTGGTGAGCGTCGCGCCCAGGCCGTCCAACAGGGCGACGGTCACGCCCGGCGCACCCAACTCGGTGCTGCCGCGCAGCCCGTCGTTATCTGCGTCAAACCACACGCGGTTGCCCAGGCTGTAGCCGGTCACCAGTTGGGTGGGGAACGAGTCGGTGTTGTTTGCCGGGTTGCTGTCGGTCACGGGAGGAGTCACGGTGGCCGTATTGGTGACGTTGGCCGCCGTGTTGGGCGTGCCGGTGATGGTGAACGTCACCGAGCTGTTCGCGCGGCAGCGTCGTAATCGTGCTGCTGACCGCGTTACCCACTTGGCTGACCGACCCGCACACGGCCCCGCCGGTTGGCGTGCCGCAGGTGGCCCCGGTCACTGTGATTTCGGCGGGCACATCGTCGCTAAAGACGGTGCCGTCCGCCGAGCTGGGGCCGTCGTTAGTCACCACCAGCGTATAGACCAGCGAATCGCCCACGACCGCGCTGTCGGGCCCGGTCTTCACGACGGACACATCCACGATCGGCGTGACGTTGAGCGTCGATTCGGTCGATTCCTCATTGGTGAAAGATGCTCCGGCCGCATCTTCAGCGCTCAACGCATTGGCCGGGATGTCGTTGAGGTACGATCCGCCCTCGTTCACCGTCACATTGGCGCTGAAGGTGCAGGTCGAGTTCAACGGGATCGTAGCCCCTGACAGCGCAATGCTGTTGGAGCCAGCCACGGCCGTCACCGTGCCGCCCGAACAGGTCGTCTGCGCGTCAGGCGTGCTGGCGATCACCATACCAGCAGGCAGCGCGTCGGTCAGAGACACATTGATGATCGCGAAACTGTTGGTGTTGTTGATCTGGATCGTTACGCGCGACACGGTACCCGCGTCGATTGCGTCGGGGGTAAACGTCTTGAGCAGGCTGATACCCGGCAGATAGGTCAACGACGCAGACGCATCTTGGGGGTTGCTGGCGCCCGATTTCGAAGTCACGCCACCCGCCGGAATCGTGTTGGTCAGGTTACCACTCGCGGTGGAGGTCACGCGCAGGGCGATGGTACAGGTGCCGTTCGCGGGGATATCCAGCCCGTCGAACGACCACACCGCCGAGCCTACGGTGATGCCTGAGTTGGTGTAGTCGCTGCCGCAGTTGGTCACCGTGAGGGCAGGCGGTCCGAACACCACCATGCCCGCCGGCATGGTATCGGTGAAGGCCGCGTCGAAGATGGTCGTGCCCTGCGGATTTACGAGTTCGATCGTCAGGGTGGAGTATTCGCCCGCGCCGACCGAAAGCGGATTGAACCGCTTGTTGACGTTGAGGATCAGCGGCGTGAAGTTCAAATCCGCCGAAGCCGCGTCAGGATTGGTCACGCCCTGGTCGTTGGTCACCTGTCCGGGGTTGATGGTGTTGGTCGCCGCGCCAGACGTGTACGGACCATTGTGATTCTGCGGCACGACGTCCACATTGATGGTGCAGATCCCTTCCACGCCGTTGACCCACGGCAGAATCTGGCCTGCGGTCAGGCTGATCGTCGTGTCGCCGGGCGCGGGGTTGACTATCCCGGTACCGCACGTGGTCGCCGCAAGCGGCGGATTGGCCACCATCAAGCGGCGCGTGCCGCTCGTGGGCAGATTATCGGTCAGTGCCAGATTCGTCAGCTCCACGGCGGTGAAGTTGCGGATGGTGATGATCATCGTCGAGCGTCCATCCGCGCTGATAGTCGCCGGTTGGAACTGCTTGGACACCGTCAGCCCTTCGACGGTGAGCGTCGCCTGGACTGTGTTGCTGTTCGAGCCCGGGGCGCCGTTGCCAAATGTGCCGGTCACGGTCCCCGGAGTCAGCGTATTGGTGAGCGGGCCGCTGCCCAGAGGAGCCGTCACGGTCACCTGGATCTGGCAGGTCGTGCCCGCCGCGATCGTGCCGTTGGACAGGCTGATGCTATTGGCCGTGACCAGCGGAGTCGCGCCGCAGCCCGAAGTCACCAGGCTGGCCGGGTCCGCCACCATACCAGCGGGCAGCGGATCGTTGAAGGTGACGTTGCTCAGCGCCGAGGTCGCCGGGGCTGAGATCTGGAGACCCAACACCGAGCTGCCGTTGGCCGCCTGTATAGTGGGTGGGTTGAAGCTCTTGCCCACCGAGATGTTGGTGTTCACCGTCAGGCTGGCCGAGAAGGCGTTGGCGCTGGCCACCGCCGTCGGAACACCGCCCGCATCGACCGTGGCCGTCACGCTGGCCGCGGGCATCGCGTTGGTGAAGGTGCCCGGCGCATCCAACGACACCACATTCACCCACACATGGCAGTTGTTGTTCGACGTCAGTGTGCCGCCTGCCAGGCTGACCAGATTGGTGCCGGACACCGCCGTGACGGTGCCATTACAGGTGTTGACGAGGCCGTTCGGGTTGGCGATGGTCAGCCCGGCGGGCAGCGTATCCGAAAACGCGAGATTGGTCAGGTTGCCATCCGGCGCAAAGACATTCAGCCGGAGCTGAGCCACCTGCCCGACCTGCACGGTCGACGGATTGAACGACTTCGACCCGATTGGGGCACCGGTCCCACCGACGCCCACCGGTACGATACGCAAGGTATCGCCCGTGGAAGGGTGCGGCACAATGACCGGGTTGACCGTGCCGATCGTCACCGTATCCGCGCCGATGTTGTTGGTGCGGTCGAGATAGCTGGCGCCAGGCAGCGTCACCGTGACGTCGACCTGGATAAAACAGCCGCCGGTCGGCACCGTGGTATTGGTGATGGCAATCGAGCTGTTACCGGGGGTCGCCGTCAGGGTGCCACCGACGCACGTGGAGGTCGCGTTGGTGGGGTTGGCGATTTTGATCTCGGCTGGAAACGAATCAGCCAGATTGATACCCACCAGATCGACGGGCAGCAAATTATTGAAGGCGATCCGCAGCTGGCTGGTACCGCCCGACTGGATCACGTCGGGAGTGAAGGTCTTGCTCAGCGTCAGGCCGTTAAACGTGATGCTGGCGCTCGCCGTGCCGCTGGCCGAGAACCCATTCCCCGTGCTGACGTTACCCGGCGGGATGTCGTTCACGAACGTTCCATAGGTGGTTGACGTCACATCGACGAAGATGTCGCACGTCGTATTGGGCGGGACCAACCCGCCGTTGATGATGATGTCACTCGTCCCCGGCACGGCTGTCACCGTCGGGGTACCGCAGTTAGCGGTATTGAACTGCACATTGTTGGGCGTCGCGACAATGACTTGCGTTGGCATGTTGTCCGTGACATTCACCGCGGTGGCGGGTACTGTCGTCGGATTTTGCAGCCGGATGCGCAGTTGAGACACCGAGCCCGAATTGAGGCGGCTGGGCGTGAACGACTTGGAGATGTTCAGAATATTGGCCTGCACCGAATAATCGATGTAGGCGTACTGGTTGGTGATACCCTGGTCGCTGGTCAGATCGCCCGCCAGGATTTCGTTAGTGTACGAGCCGATCGTCGTCTGGGTGACATCCACGAATATGTTGCAGGTGCTGTTGGGTGGGATGTTGGCGTCTGAGATTTGCAGCGCGCCGTCACCCGGCGACGCGATCACGGTTGGACTGCCGCAGGCAGCGTCACTCGCGTCGAGGTTGGCGGGCGTGGCGACCGTCAATTCCGGGGGGAATGTATCGGTCAGGTTCACGCCGGTCAGCGCGATTGAGTTGTCATTGTTGGAGATGCGGATTTCCAGGCGTGACGTGGCCCCGGTGTAGAAGGTGTTGGGGACCATCAGCTTATTCACCGACAGCGCCGCCATCGAGTTCACGGTCAGCGTGGCGCTGGCCGGGGTGCTGTTCGTCTCGGCCTGATCGGTGGTCAACGCGTTGGCCAGGATTGTGTTGATCAGGTTGCCTTGCTGGGTCGAGGTCACATCGACCGTGAACACGCAGCTCCCCGCGGTGCCCCCCACTTGATGCGGCACGGTGCCGCCGGACAACGCGACGGTGGTGCCGCCGGGCACGGCGGTCACCGATCCGCCACAGGCGTTGGTGATATTGGGGACACCGGCCACGAACAAACCGGATGGCAGGTTGTCCGTGAAGGTCGCGCCCGTCAGGTCATAGCCCGTGTTGGGGTTGAAAAGCTCAATCCGCATGGTCGAGACACCACCCGGATTGATAGTGGGCGGATCAAAGCTCTTGTTGATTTGCGCCGGGATCGCCCATGTCTTCATATGGGGGATAAATATGACCACGGCGAAGAATAACAGGAGAACGCTTCCCTTAATAAGCGCACGTCGGCTCATTAATTCTTTCCCCCTTGCTTAGCAATGACATAAATAGAGAACAGCCAAAATCGTGTGACGCAAACTCATATAGTGAGCGATCGGTCCGGATGTAGCCGTAACTTCCGGTGATCTGGCCTGTGCAGCGGGCGTATACGATCAAATCCCGCCAGTGAAATCACTCACCGCGAGCTGTCATTACTGCTATTTCGGTCCTGCCAACACATATTTCTAAAAACGCGGGGGCCGTTTTACACACAAACCCTTACTCCCCAAAAAACACACAGATTGTAAACTTGATCAATCTCTATTAAATTAAAGTACGATCAAATTTGGCTTGAGAATGTTATGAAGTTGTAAAGAGTAGGATTGTCGAGGGTTGGTACGGCTGCAAAACGCCCCACGACCGGCGCGGAGATGATGGGCCAGGTCTGAGTCTATGGCACACACCGCAGCCGCTGGCTATCATTGACGACCAACCCGCCCACCCATACAGGACGCACCCGCCATGCTGCGCAACAAACGCCGACTCATCAAATTGGCTGGACTCCTGGCCGCGCTGGGCGTCCTGGTGGCGCTGATCGCGCTGGCGATCACCGTGTATCTGCGCAACCGAGGCGTGACTCTCCCCGCCCCGACGGGGCCATACGCGGTAGGACGCACCCTCACGGAATGGACCGACACCACGCGCCCGGAAACGCTTGGCTCTGATACAAATCAGCCCCGCGCGCTGACCGTCTGGCTGTGGTACCCCGCCGATCCGCCGCAGGACAGCACGCCCGCCGCCTATCTTCCACCCGCGTGGGCACACGCCCGCGACCATACGCACGGAATCGGGTCGATCCTGTTCCAGTCAACCAGGGCCATCCACGCGCACGCGGTCGCGGATGCGCCCGTTTCCGCGGCACAAACCGCCTATCCCGTCCTGATTTTCGAGCCGGGCCTCGGTCCGACCGTGTCCGATTACACCACCCTGCTCGAAGACCTCGCCAGTCACGGTTATGTGATCATCGCCGTCAACCCGACTTACAGCTCGGCTGCTGTCGTATTTGCGGATGGGCACATCGTGGAGCAGTCCACCGCCGGGGGCATACCGGATAACGCCTCAGTCGCGGAGACGGCGCAAATCGCCGGGCGGCTGGTGCAGGTCTGGGCGGGGGATATGATCTTCGCGATGGATCAGGCGCAGCGGCTCAACGCCGATCCGGACAGCGCGTTCGCCGGGCGGCTGGACCTCAACCGGATCGGGGTATTCGGGCATTCATTCGGCGGTGCGGCGGCGGCGGAAGCCTGTCACCTGGACACGCGCTGTACGGCCGGTGCCGATCTGGACGGCTATCCTTATGGCGACGTCGTGCAAACCGGACTTGCGCAGCCGTTCCTGTTTGTGTGGAGCGCGGGCAACGATTCCAGCGACGTGCATTATAAGCAGGCACTCCGGGATATCGACGCGATCTACTCGCGGCTGACAACCGGCTATCAGATCACAATTCACGGTGCCCGGCACTTCAACTTCACTGATAACGCCGTGGAGTTTGCGCCGGTGTTGAAGGTGCTCGGATTGTTGGGATCGATCGATGGCGCGCGCGGGCTAACGATCAGCCGTGCGGCAGTGCTGGCCTTTTTTGACACTACGCTCAACGGCGCAGACCCGGCACCCCTGCGTGGCTTAGCCGCCACGTACCCCGAAATCAGCATGGAGTCGCGCGGGGAGTGACCTAATCGTTCGCGGACGGTGTCGCAGGTTGGCGCGTGTGTTGCAGGAACCACTCGTACAGCTCAGGATCGGCGTACGCCAGTTCCCAGGACGCATGCTCCACGCCCGGATACGCGGTGAAACGCGGGGTTGCGCCCGTGGCGCGCAGCGCTCCGACCATGCGCTCGCTGTAAATCACCGGGACGACCGGGTCATCCTGGCCGTGAAACACCCACACGGGCAGGTCGGCGATGTCCTTCACCCGGCTTTCGTAACCCGCCGGGCAGCGTCCGCATACCGGGGCCAGCGCCGCGAACAGGTCGGGATAGGTCATCGCGAGTTCCCAGGTTCCGTGCCCGCCCATGCTCAGGCCGGTCAGGTAGACGCGCTCCGGATCGATACGGTACTGCGCGATCATCTCGCGGATCAGCCGCTCCAAGAGAACGACGTGATGGGGCCAACCCAGGCCCTCCGGGCACTGTGGCGACAGCGTCACAAACGGGAATTCCGGCTCCTGCTCGACCAGTTTAGGGATGCCGTGCAGCTTGAGCAGCTCGAGGTCTGCGCCGCGTTCCCCGCGCCCGTGCAGAAATACAATCAGCGGCCACGCCGTGTCCGGCGCATCCGCATAGCCTGCCGGAAGATGCAGCAAATATCCAAGTGACCACGCCGTTTCGAAGCGGTGAGGCGTCTGGTGGCTCATCACATGACTCCCTGTTGGTAAAGGTTACGACGGTGCGCCCGAGTATACCGCTTTTCAATGGACCACAGAGGTGATATTGCCTGTCTTTCCCTGTGTCCTCTGTGGCCCGCGTTCCGTAGCGCTTACCACACCTTCTCCCACAGCCAATCCTGGTGCACGTCGGTGAAACCGAGCGCCTCGTACAGCCGGTTGGCGGGAAGCATATCCCCCGTGCCGACGATGGCCAGCGTCGCGCCCAACGCATGGATGCGGCGCAGTCCTTCGGTCATCAGTGTACGCTGCAATCCTTTGCGCACGTGGTCCGGATGCGTGCCGACCGGCTCGAAGATGCCCAACTCCAGCTCCGGCATGAAGGTCAGCCCGCAGAACGCCGCGAATGAGCCGTCTGGCGCTTCTGCCACAAGCTGCAACTCCGACCGGTACGAGGGCGAATCCTCGAAGCGCGTGACTAACTCCGCCGTGTAGAAGCTGTGCCCGAACACGGCGCGGATGGCCTCGGCATAGCGCGCGTGGTCATCGAGATCGCCGAGACGCATGGCGCGCAGCGTGTAGCCCTCCGCGATCGGCACCTCCGGGATCGGACCGTCCAGCCAGCGGCGGCGGTTGAAGCCGTACGCCGGAGTTTTGACATAGCCGCGCCGCGCGATCAGCTCGGCCCGCTCGGTGTCGAACTCCACCACCACCGTGCGCAGACGTTGCCGCCCGTCGTCCAGCGTGACGGCCAGCGCGACCTCGGCCCAATCGAAGATCGCGTCTTCCAACCAGCGATATTCGGGCAGGATGTCGATATAGACGATCCCTTTGCTGCCTTCGGGATGCGCGGCGGCGACCAGTTTGCCGGATTCCGTCTGCCAGAGCCGGATCAGCGGCATTTTCTCGGCGCGACAAGTGGCTTCGTCCTCGTGATAGAACTGTCCCTCCCAGCGCCGGATTTCCCAGTTGTGATCCCAGCGATCGGGGTCAAAGGCTTCGACGAGCAGCGATCGCACCAGGGCGAGATCGTCAAGGCTGTCGAAGGCGCGCGTGATGATGCGTTCGCGGGTGTGAGTCGTTTGTTAAGTCATGCTGTGCTCCTCTAGTGTGTACTAACGCGTTAACAGTGCGAAAGCGGGCCGATCCTCCGGCGGAACAACAAAAAACCGCAGACCATACGCCTGCGGTTCGACCGCGATCATCGGTGACGCTGTATAGAGGATTAGGACCAGCAGGCGCCATGCGGCAGCGCCGGCTCCCCTTACTGGGAAGTCGGGCGACAGATGCCGCGTGAAATTCCTGCTAGTTTGCCATTGGACCAGTGTTTCCTTTCACAATTGGGGCATTTATAGCACAGCCCCCGGCGTGGGTCAAGGTCAAACTGGACTTGCCCGTTTTTCCCCACGCGCAGCGTGCACGCGGTATACTTTCCGCCGGTCGGACAAAACGCATCGAAAGCAAACCCCTATGTCACACACACTCGTGCTGATCCTCGCCGCGCTCGCCGTCGGGCTGATCAAAGGCGGGCTGGGACCCGTGCCCGGCGCGCTGCTGGTCCCGCTGCTCAGCCTGACCATGCCCGTGTCGGACGCCGTCGCGCTGACGCTGCCCATGCTGCTCGTGGGCGACTGGTTCGCGCTGCCGGTCTACTGGCGCACCTGGGACTCGCACGCCCTGCGCTTGATGCTGCCCGCCGCCGTGATCGGAGTCGTGCTAGGCGTGACCCTGCTGGCCGTGTTGCCTGACGAAGCCTTGCGGCGCGTGTTGGGTGTGTTCACGCTGGTCGCGGCGAGTTACAAACTGGGCAGCACGCGCCTGACCGCGCTCGCTTATTCCCCGCGCGAGTGGCACGGCTGGCTGGCGGGTTTTGGCTCCGGCTTCGGATCGGCGCTGGCCAATGTCGGCGCGCCGCCCATCACCGCCTACCTGCTGCTGCGCGGACTCACGCCCGTGCCCTTCATCGGGACGACGGTCGCATTCTTCTTCGTGGTGAATCTCCTCAAGCTGCCGATGTTCCTCGCAACCGACGTGCTCCAAGTGGATCGCCTGCTGAACAGCCTGTGGGTCCTGCCCTTGATTCCGTTGGGCGTGCTGGCGGGCAAAGCCCTGCTCAAGCGCATCAACGCGGCGCGCTTCGAACAGATGATGCTGGCGCTACTGTTCCTGGCGGGAATTATGCTGCTGTTCGATTAAGATTTTGGCAGAAACCAAAAATTTTGGCATTGATACCAAAATTTTTTGATAACCTATTGACAATCACCTAAAATTCACTATACTGATCAACATGGAGGGTGATCCTATGCACCGCTTGCTTACCCACTGTCCATCTTGCGGCAGTCCCATGATCGTCACCGAGATGAGCTGCACGGCCTGCGATACGGTCGTGCGCGGTCGCTATACCGGCTGTACGTTCTGCCGCCTGCCCGACGATGATCTGCGCTTTATGGAGTTATTCGTCGCGTGCCGGGGCAATGTCAAGGAGATGGAACGCGAAACTGGCCTGGGCTATTGGACGATCCGCAGTCATTTGGACGCGGTCATCCAGTCCTTACAGCTCCGGCTGGAGGCTGACGCGCCGCCCAAAGACCTTACGGCGCAGCGGCGGGAGATATTGGCAGCGGTTGAACGGGGAGACCTTCCCATCGAAGAGGCAGCACAGCGGCTGGCGTCATTGACCCGCAGTGACTCGCCCTAGGCGCGCCACACAAAAACGACAGACCCCCGGCAATCAACTTTGCCCTTGACCCGGCGGCCCGTCGTCTCGCGGTGACTCAGCACCTGACTGCCATTGTATCCGTATTGCGCGCTTTTTGAAAGCGCCCATCCACCCCACTTCAGGAGATGGACACATGGCAGAAGAACGGTTACAGATTTTGCAGATGCTCGCCGAGAAGAAGATCACGATCGACGAGGCCGAACGCCTGATCCGCGAGCTGGACGGGCCCGAAGACCCACCCCCGGACGCCACACCCCACCAGCACAAGCATGAACATAAGCATGAGCACAAACACAAACACGGCGTGTTCCCCAATGAAGAAGACATCTACGAGGAGTTCGAAGATCTCGTAGATCTTGATGATTTTGAAGACCTCGAGGATCTCGACGATTTCGAGGGTCCGCTACGAGGGCGCGGCTGGGGACCCTTTGGCGGGCCGCCGGGCGGTGCCTGGCGCGGACCGCGCCCCCCACGTCCGCCTGTGCCGCCGCATATGCCGAATACGCCACACATGCCGGTCCCACCGCGTCCGCCTATGCCGCGGGCAGGTTTCGCTTTCAAACGCAAGCGCGGCTTTGGCCCCGGCTGGGACATCCGCACCAGTGAGCTGCGCGAAGCCCTGCAAGCCTTTGGCATCGAAAGCCTCAATCAAGGTGAGCTGGAGGAGCTGCGCGTTCACCAGATCACACCAGAGTTCATCCGGCAGATGCACGAGGCCGGGCTAAGCGATTTGCGCGTGCGCGACCTGGTGGAGCTGCGCATTCACGGCCTGAACCCGCGCTATGTCGCGGGAATGGTCGCCGCCTACCCCGACATCAGCGTGCGGGACCTGCGCGAGTTCGGCATCCACGGCATCGACCCCGATTATGTCGCCCGCATGCGCGAACACTTCCCGCAGATCGATCCCCGCGAAATTCGCGAATTTGGCATTCACGGCATCGACCCCGATTACGTGGCTCAAATGCGCGAGCACTTCCCGCAGATCAGCACGCGCGACATCCGCGAATTCGGCATTCATGGCATCGACCCCGTTTACGTAGCCCAAATGCGCGAGCACTTCCCGCAGATCAGCGCGCGCGACATCCGCGAGTTCGGCATCCACGCCATCGATCCCGATTACGTGGCCCGCATGCGCGAACACTTCCCACAGATCAGTGCGCGCGACATCCGCGAGCTAGGCATCCACGACATCGATCCCGACTATGTGGCCAACATGCGCGAGCACTTCCCGCACATCACCACGCGCGAGATTCGCGAGTTCGGCATCCACGGTGTGGATCCCGGCTACATCCAGCAGGTACGCGACGGGTTGGCCGCGAGCGGTTATGGCGATCTGACCGCGCGCGATGTCATCCAACTGCATATCCACGATTTCGATCCGGCTTTTCCGGAGGAAATGCGCGCCGCCGGGTTCGAGTCGGTGCCGCTGCGCCAACTGATCAAGCTGTGGATATTGGACGTGGATCGGTCCTACGTGGAAGAGGCCCGCGCCGAGCGCGAGGGCGACCTGACGCCCCGCGACGTGATCGGGCTGCGGCAGGCTGAACAGCGCTTAACCGAGCGGTTCGCGTACCAACTCGTGGACGACCTGCGCGATCTGGGGTTTCGTCGGGTGTCGCCGGGCGATCTGCTCGATCTCGTGGCACTGGGCATCACCACCGACGACATCGAAGCCGCGCGTGAATCCAATCCGGAGATCACGCTGCGCGACCTGATCCGCCGCCGCCGGGCCGAGCGCCAGTCCGCGCCCGAGTCCGATGACATGGATGATACCGACACCGACGAGTAGCACTTTCCCAGATCGTTGGCCGCGCCCACCGCATCCCGTGTACTTTTTGCCCTATCCCCCGGCGAGCCAGGGGATAGGATTTTCTTCAGGTGATCCGTGCTCAACTCTAGCTGCCGGGACAAAATTCAGACCCGTAGCGAGCCACGGAACCCCCTGGCACTGTAATACGAGATCGCGCCGTTGTGGTACACGAAGACATGGTCGTAGCGCCGATCGACAAAGAGAGCGCCGCCAAGTTTTCTGATTTCAGAAGGAGTTTTCACCCAGCTCGACGTTTTCGTATCGAAATTTCCAAGTTTCTGTAACGCTCGATATTGTTCTTCCGTCAAGATCTCAATGCCCATGGCGGCTGCCATATCAAGCGCGCTGTTTTCCGGTTTGTGTTCTTTCCGTTCGTCCAGCGCTTCACGGTCGTAGCACACATTTCTGCGGCCTTTGGGACTTTCCGCTGAACAATCATAAAAAATATACTCGCCCGTCTTTTGATCATGACCAACCACATCCGGTTCGCCGCCAGTGCGTTCCATTTCGTTGAGTGACCACAGTTTTTCAGGATGGGCTTCCAGCCTGGCCTGTACTTTCGCCCATTCAAGACCTTTGTGGCGGCCCATGTGCTTTTCAAATCGGGCGCTCAAGGTGCTAAGTAGTTCTCCGCGTTGTTCTGCTGACAACTCCATGGGAGATTCCTTCCTTCTATGCTCCTTAACGAAAGTAGTACATATGTTCTACCTAAGAAAGAGCATACAAGAAGATCCTTCACCGGTCAAGATCCCGCGTTCGACAGCCACGTAGATGAGAGCGAGCAAGCTTCGACCCCGCCTCACAACCGTGTCGATCGGGGGCGAGCCCTGGACTATCAGCTTCAATAAAGCCTCAAATAGCCCAGCGCGTTATCCTGTTCGCCATCCATCACGATCTCTAGCAGGCAGCCATCACTCGTCGCGGGGACATCGATCACCTTGATCACGCTCCCCATGTCCCCATCATCCGGCAGCAGCTCGCACAGCACATTAGGCGCGTGTTTGAAGTAGTCCCAGTTATAGACCACGCCCGGATCATGTGGGAACAGCGCCAGCGGGAAAATCTTCGCCTCGACGAGATCCTGGAAGAAGTGCGTGCCATACGCCATTTCGGGCGTGCCGCTGCCATCCGAATAGGCGATCTCGATCAGCGCGAGACTGTTATAGATGTCGGAATAGGTCACCTTGACGCCCAGGTTAATATCGGATGTGCCCCAGCGCCCCGGCCCCATCAACACGAATGGATCATCCTTCAGCCGCTCATTGAGCCGCCCCACTACGCGCCCGACCTGCAAACGCCGCTCTCCCGTGCGAATGCGGTGATAGGCGCGCGGATCGACGTACACGATATAACGCACGCGCTCCACGACGCCTTCAGGAATCTGGCGACGCGCCGAAAACAGCTGCAAATCCTCCGGCACATCTTCGGGCACATGCCGCGACGTGTCGGACTCGTGTTCGCTCAGCGGGCGACACTGCAACAGCGAAATCCGGTATTCAGGTTTGGGCCACGTCTGCGTGACCTCGATCGCATATTCGATATCGACCGGGCGCTCATAGCTGCGCTGCAAGAATCCCAACAGGTTGCGCATCGTCGTGGTGAACGTGACATCGCGCGCCAGCGGATCGAAGGTGAAGACCAGCTCCGACGGGTCCACGGACGCGGGGCGCGTGATGAACGGTTGGAGGTTGAACCCGTCATCCCGCGCGGCGATCAGGCGCAGCGCCGGAAACGATGCGTCGATCACGTCGCGGATCGGCAGCGTGGTGCAGCGTGTTTTGTTCCAGGTCGATCACGTCGATCAGGTGCTGCGAGTAGCGCCGGAGTTGTTCCAGGCGCGTTTCAGGGCGCAGATGCGGGTGCGATAACGCGATCATGCGCGGGTAATCGTCCGACGAGCGATCGACGGCACGCGTCCCCAGCCCGCACACCACGCGCAGCAGCCCATCCTCGCGCCTGATTTTCGAGCTCCAACGAAACGGGTTGCGGCTGAAGCCGACCCCCGCGAGCATCGGAAAGAGATAATTCCCGTAGCGGTGCCCCTCGACCTTCTGAATCAGGATCGCCATGCGCTCGTCGAAATCCACCAGCCCCATGCGCTGCCGGTAGATCAGCGCGTCCGGGCTGAGCGTGCTGGCATAGATTTTAAGGATGGCGTCTTTCGCCGCTTCGAGGTTCTTCTCGGGCGTGTCGTTGTTGGGCAGAAAGAAACTGTCATATTTGCCCGCGAACGAGGTCGAAAAACTGTCTTCGAGCAGGCTGGACGAGCGGAAAATGAGCGGCGTCGGCCCGACCTGATCCAGCAGCGCGGCCAGTTGATCGAGAATATGCGGCGGCAGCTCGGCCCGGCGATAGCGTTCGTAAATGGCCGGGTAATCCGAGACGATCTCCTCGCGTGACTTGTACTTCTGATTCATGATCGCGTGGAAATCGTTGTATTCGTGCGACCTCGTAGAACACGTCCGAGCCGACGTAATATGAGTTCGGAATCGTGATCAGGTCCGGATCCACGCCGGATTCGCTGCCCGCGCATTGCAACATCTTCCAGGCCAGCAGCATCCCGGCCGCCTTGCCGCCGATTTTGCCGCGACCGATGCGCCGGTTGCGGATCATCTTCAGATCGTCGATGGTGAAGACCTCTTTCGCCAGCCCGACGAACGTCAGGTGATCGCTGATCATGCCTTTGATCAACACGACGACGATCTCGCGCATGTGGTGTTTGACTTTGGCCTGCTCGTCCGGCTTGAGATGCGCCAGCCGCTCGCCCTCGTTGAACAGCAGGTCCCACGGCGCGATCTCCGGGTTGAAGGTCAGGCGCACTTCGCGATCGGGCACGCGGTGGTGCAGCGTGTCGGCCAAAATTTCCTCGAACAACGAATAGGGCAGGTTGTAGGCGAAGTAGAAATCGGTGAGGTGGGCGCGAATGTAACGCACGCGCTTGTCCCAGTCGGCGGGCGACTCCTCGCCCAGCGGCTCGATGATGCCTTCGCGCTTCTGCGACTCAATCGCCTTCTGGAAGACCTCGCGCTCGAAGGCTTCTTGCGTGATGATGCCCCGGTTGAAGATCTCCTCACGCAGCCGCTGTGCGAATCGTGCGGCTGAGGACCGGGTATTGCGAGATCACCAGGTACAGTTGCAGCACTTTGGGCATCGGCTGGTAATCGCTGAAATCGTTGTGCTCGTCGTACATCATCGGCGTTCGGCCTCCACACATCCAGGATTGATCTTCTTTTAACCCTTCCTGTCAGAAAAAACAAGGGGGATCACGAAGCGGGCGGCGAAGCTGAGAGGGCGCATTACCGGATGTGCAGCGGCCTCACCCCTGGCATACCGCTCGATTCCTCTCAGCGTCGTCTGGGTCCCGCGCTTCAATTTCAGCGTGACTGTTCCGTCAGCCAAGCGCACGGTTCGCGCCCCTGTACAGCCCTGAACGGAAGCGGTATACTGGCCCGCGTGCCGGTTTCGGGCACAATCATCGCAGATGACAAGCTGAGGGGTCCTTACATCTTATGCGACCTGCGCGACCACTACGACATTTCGAGCGGCGTTTGGCGCTGATCATCCTGGGTTTTGCCGTGATCGCGGCGCTGCTGGGCGGCCTGTCCGCCGGGGCGACACCGCGCGCTGCCGGGCAAGATCAACCCACCAGCCCGCCCACCAATACACCCCGTCCCAGCGCGACAGCGACTGTCACGCCACCGCCGACCAATACGCCGCGGCCCACCGCTACCGATACGCCGACCTTAACGCCCACGTCGACTCTGACGCCGACACCGTCCTTCACACCGACCGCCACGGCCACCAACACGCCGACACCCACGCCGACCTACACTCCCAGCCCGACCGCGACCATCGTTGGGCCGAGTGAGTATCCGGACAATTACAACCCGCTGACCGGCCTGCCCTATCCCAACGAGGCAGCGCGCGACCGCCGCAATCTGATCGTCAAGGTGTCCAATTTCCCCGAAGTCGTGCGCCCGCAAAGCGGTCTGACTCAGGCGGACATCGTGTTTGAATACGAAGTGGAAGGCGCGGTGACACGTTTCGCGGCCATCTTCCGCAGCCAGGGCGCGGAGAAAGTCGGGAGCATTCGCAGCGCGCGCCTGCTCGATCTGGAGCTGGTGCCGATGTTCCAGGCGCTGCTGGCTTACAGCGGCGCGAACGCCTGGATCGATAACGCCATCCTGACCGCCGACTGGCATTGGCGCGCCCTGTCGCCGCAGCACGGCGTCAACTGCCCGCCCTTCTGCCGCTATCCGGACGAAACCAAAGCCTTCGAGCATACGCTGTTCGGCAACACCTATGAGATGTGGGATGTCGCCACCGAGCGCCAGGTCAACGAGGGGATGTTGGTCCGGGGCTTCAGTTTCTCGGACGTGCCCGATCCCAACGGCGTGCCCGCCGTGGACATCTTCATCAACTTCTGGAGTCCGCGCCAGGACACGCGCTGGCAGTATCACGCCGACGATGGGCGCTACTACCGCTATAACACCGGCGTGCCTCACATGGACGCCGTCACCGGGCAGCAGCTTGCCACCGACAACGTTGTGATCCTCGAAGCTCAACACGTCGACCGGCCCGACATCTACGAGAGCGAAACCGGCGGCACCGTCATCGAAACGCAGTTGTGGGGACGCGGCACCGCCTGGATTTTCCGGGATGGACTGTGGTACGAAGGCATCTGGGCGCATTCGCAGGGTAAGTCCGGCCTGTACCTGATGTACGCCGACGGCCAGACGCCCATCCATCTCAAGCCCGGCCAGACCTGGTTTGAAGTGGTCCGCCCGGTGATGTACGGCGTCGATGTCAGCGATCAACTGGCGAACATGCCCGCCACGGCGCAGGCCATCTACGCCACGCAGACCGAAATCGCCGGAGAGACGGCGACCGCTATCGCACCCTACATCACGCCGACGCCGACCGTCGCGACCGCCACGCCGGAGCAGATGCCGTAGGACGGATTCTTGAAGCGGGGCGCCGACGCGTCGAGCGCCTTTGCGGATAGCCGGCCTCACCCATGTCCCCGGTTTGTACACTCTGCCGGAGAAGAGACCCTAGAGGGTGAGGTCGAATTTCCGCTTCAAAGCAGAATCGCGCTGCACACAAGGGGGGAACACGCCGATGGGCGGCACGCTGCTCAACACGTTGACGGTCTTGATCGGCAGCACGCTAGGACTGCTGGTCGGCAACCGGCTGTCGCAGCGCATC
The DNA here is from genome assembly GCA_963826505.1 of uncultured Chloroflexia bacterium. Classification (GTDB taxonomy): domain Bacteria; phylum Chloroflexota; class Anaerolineae; order Aggregatilineales; family Aggregatilineaceae; genus CAWGXG01. Next base: position 281,796 of record CAWGXG010000001.1, on the reverse strand, counting down.
CAGGAATCGGTCGTGACCGCCCTGGGATTAGTCACGCTCTACGTCGGCTTCTCCAATGCGGGCGAGACGGGCAATGTCATTCTGCCGCTGCTTAGCCTGGTGATCGGCGCGATCATCGGCGAGCTGCTGCGGCTGGATCGCCAGCTCGAACGCTTCGCGGGTTGGCTGCAAACCCGCGTGCAGGGCGATTCGCCCGCCGCACCGGACTCCCCCGACTCCGCCGATCATGACGCCGCTCGCCGCGCGCGCTTCATTGAAGGCTTCATCACCGCGTCGCTGGTCTTTTGCGTCGGCCCGCTGACCTTCGTCGGCTCGATCCAGGACGGGATGGGCCTGCAAAGCGGCTTCGATCAGCTCGCCATCAAAAGCGTGCTGGACGGCTTCGCCTCGATGGCGTTCGCCGCCAGCCTGGGGATCGGCGTGATGTTCAGCGTGATCACCGTGTTGGGCGTGCAGGGCGGCTTGGCGCTGATCGGCAGTCTGGCGGGCGAATTCATGACCGACCCCATGATCAACGAGATGACCGCCGTTGGCGGCCTGATCCTGATCGGGCTGGGCCTGACCCTGCTCGACCTCAAGAAGCCGCGCATGGTCAACTTTCTGCCCGGTCTGCTGATCGCGCCGCTGCTGGTCGGGCTGGCATCCCTGCTGGGCATCAACATCTACCCCTTGTGATCGTCGCGCCCTGACTCAATCACCATGTGGCCAACACCTCCGGAAATCGCTATGATCGCGGGATTGCAGCCGCCGGATAGACACGCAGATCAGGAGACAGCCCGCCGTGATCGCCTCTACGCCCACCACCGACTCATCGACGCACGCCGCTGACCGTCCTCTGATCGAAGTCGCCAACCCGGTGACCGGCGCGATCATCGCGCGCCTGCCCAACAGCACCCCGGACGAGGTGCGCGCCGCCGTCGAACACGCCCGGATCGCGCAGCCGGATTGGGAAGCGCGCGGCGTGTTGGGGCGGGCGCGGCTGGTCCGGCTGTGGGGACAGGCACTGTGGCGCGAGCGCGAGGCGCTGATCCACACCATCCGCGCCGAGTCCGGCAAGAATCACACCGGCGGCCTGCTCGAAATCATCGTGCTGGACAACACGATCGACTACTACGCCGCCCGCGCGCCCAAACTCCTGAAACCGCAGCGGCGGCGCACGTCATTTCCGCTGGTGCAGTACGCGCGCGTGTACTACAAACCGTACGGCGTGGCGGGTTTTATCACACCCTGGAATTACCCTTACCTCAACACGCTGCAAGACGCCGTCCCCGCGCTGATCGCCGGGAATACGGTCATCCTCAAGCCGAGCGAGATCGCCCCGCTGACGGCGCAGCATGCCGTGCGGATTGCCCATCAGGTGGGCATTCCGGCGGACGTGCTCCAGGTCGTGACCGGCGACGGCGACACGGGCGCGGCCCTGGTGGACACGGTCGATGTCATCTCGGTAACCGGCAGCACGGCCACCGGACGCAAAGTCGCGCAGCGCGCCGGGGAACGCCTGATCCCGTGCAGTCTGGAATTGGGCGGCAAAGACCCGCTGATCGTGCTGGAGGACGCCGACATCGATGCCGCGGCGTTGGGCGTGATCCAGGGGGCGCTGGAAAACTGCGGACAGGTCTGCATGAGCGTGGAGCGCGTGTACGCGGTGGACGCCATCTACGATCAATTGGTCGCCCGCATGGCGCACCACGCCGCACGGCTGACAATAGGATCGGGCGACGGGCTGGACGTCCACATCGGCAGCATGACCAACGAGCGCGAAGTCGTCCGCTGTGAAGCGCAGATCGCGGACGCCGTGCAGCAGGGCGCGCGCGTGATGTTGGGCGGTCAGCGCCGTCTGGACCTGGGACCGTTGTTTTTCGAGCCGACCATCCTGGTCGACGTACATCACGGCATGGCTATCATGACCGAAGAAACCTTCGGCCCCCTGATTCCCGTTGTTCGCGTGGCGGATGCTGACGAAGCGATCCGGTTGGCGAATGACAGCCAGTACGGGCTGTCGTCTTCGATTTATACCGGCAATCTGGCGCGCGGCGAGATGCTGGCGCGGCGCATCCAGGCGGGCGACACCTGCGTCAACCGCACCCAGTTTGTGATGGTCACGCCGTCGCTGCCCACCGGTGGACGCAAAGCCAGCGGTTTGGGACGGCGCGGCGGGCCGGAAGGGCTGCTGCGCTTCGTGAGTCCGCAGTCGGTGCTGGTCGATCGCCAATGGGTCAAGAATAACGCGCTGACCCTGCTCGATCCCAACCTCTACCCGGCCTATCTGGCGCTGCGCGTGCTGCGGCGCTGGCTGCCGTTCCTGCGCCCATAGACGTCAGCCTGCGCCCGTTTCGGCATCCGAACAGGCGAAAATCGTCATCGCCCACGCGGAGCAACCGCCTTACGCGGTGCCCCCCGAATATGCCGATCACACTCCCCCCAACATGCACAAGCTCATATTGCGCAGCCCGGCACAAAGCAGTATCATCGATCCGTTTTGTCTGCCATGTTACAACAGGCTTCTGCAGCCATTCAAGAGGGGAGAAAGTTTACTTATGAGTAAAAGGATCGCCGTTCTTCTGGTGGTGTTGATGGCCGCCAGTGTGTTGCTGAGTGCGTGCAGCACAGACTCGCGTAACGCCGCCGAGGATTATGTCAATTCGGTCTTTAAAGCAGCCAGCGAAGAAAACAAAGTTGATGAAACTACCCGCGAACTAAAGTATCGCGATACAGCCTTGGAACTGTCCTGCGACACCTTCAAAGATCAGACCACGTGGATCATCGCGTGGTTTTCGACCGAGTACCCGTTCATCCGTCAGGATGGCCTGGATCTCAAGTTCGATATCGGCAAGGCCGGCAACCAACACGAGATCATCGTAACCGGTTCGTTGAAATACGGCGTAGACCCCAACGACCCCAAGACGCGCAACGATGATCCCAAAGAGCTCGTGCTCTCCGATAAGCTGAACACGCGTATCGTGCTCGACATGCGCAAGCAAAGCGGTAAATGGTGCGTGTCGGACAAGTCCAGCTTTGGCACCGCCGTGGACGAAGGACTGGCCCAGCAGCAGCCCGCTGGCGACTAGCCCCCCGTCGCTGTGAATAGTCTCCACCGCGCCCGGAAGAATCAGTCCGGGCGCGTTTTGTTCGCGGTGCTCGCGCACCGACAGTCCGATATGGGGGTGGCCGATGCCTGATTCTATTCGCTCAACACGGCGCAGAAGCGCGCTCATCGTGACGGGGATCGTGTTGGTGGCGCTCGCGGGCCTGCTGTTTGCCACGTGCGGGCACAAGGAAAAATCCGGCTATAAGGGCGACATTCACAACCCCATCACGGTCAGCCGCGACTTCCTGGTCGCCACCTGGACCGGCGACACCAAAACCGTCGACGCGCTGTCATGCCAGGATGTGGTGTGGTCTATAACCGGCGATCCCACGCTCACGGTGGATGCCAATCATATGGTGTTGACGGTGGAATCGAGCACGGCGCAGCAAGCAGTCGTTGTGATCGGGGGAGTAGTTACCTTCAAATCGGCTTCGGGGCAAGTCGAAGTCCGCAACCTGGACGAACTTGGCCAGACGCGTCTCACGCTTGAAGACCAGGATGGGTGGAAAGTCTGCAACGTCCAGTGACCGGCCCTAACGGTCACGCGGCCAGCAGAGACTCCGCGGCTGACAGTGCCTCGTCTATCGTCGGGAACAGCAGCACATGGTAACGGGTCTCTGTGCTGAGAATGGCCCGTGACCAGCGATGATACATTTCTTCGCCTAACACGATCAGTGTACACAACACGTTCGCGTGTCGTAGTACATGCTCGCCCGCGGCCACCTTGGTAGCGTCCTCAAAACTTCCGAGCCCGCGCACATCCGCCAGAAATACCACTGGATGCTCTACCTTGGCAAGCAGCGCCGCCCGGTTGCGACTCATTGTGCGGTGCTCCATCGCCGTCAGGTCTCCACTGTAGGTGGCGATGAGGACCGGCAGCTCCGGATGCCATGCAAGTTCGATCGGCATGAGTTATCTCCTAAGAGGGTACAGCATGGTACTGTGCGTATTCTACTATGAAAACACACAACGCACACAATACCCACATAAAGAGGATCCGTTTGAGTTTAGTATACGTATTTTCGGCCGTATTCCCCTCCTGGTCGTATCCGTGTCCGTCGCCGGACCATGCCATGCACCAAATACAACAGCAGGGCGAAGCATCGTCACACACCTCGCCCTGCCAAAACGGCTAACAGCACCCCGATCACCGGGTGCCCTGGAATGCGGCTGCGTGACTTACTCGCGCCGCTTTCCCGCCAGGCCGCTCAGCAGGCGACCACCCAGGAACAACGCACCACCCACGGCGACCGCGCCAGCCATCGCGAGCTTCTGCACGTGCTCTGGCTCGACACCGGGCATCACGACGCCGCCATCCCCGTAATTCGCGAACAACTGGCCCCACTTGGTATCCAGCGCCGACTCGACGCGCTGGCGTCCGACAAAGGGATACCAGTAATAGTTGTGGTAGATATTGCTCGCCATGTAGCTCCACGGCACCAATGGCGTGCGCAGCAGCAGCCCTTCGAAACCCTTGAGCCAGCCGTGATAGATCATCTTCTGGCCTTTGCTGGCGAACGTATCCTCTTGCACGAACCCGAAGCGCGGAATGTCTTTCAGCTCGACGCCCATCACTTCGATCTGCGACGGATCGCCCACGCCCAGCCCGCGCTCGTGGCCCAGGCGGATGAAGTGCAGCGACATGGGATCAAAGCCCTGCAGATAGGCGCTCACCGCGTCGATCGCCACCTGATCCGCCGACGCCAGCAGGATGTCTTTCTCGTGCCAGCGCATCGCGCGCGGCCCCGGACCATCCCCGGCGAAGGTGCCGTCCATCACGGCGAAGATGCCGCTGTGAATATCCTGTTGAATCTGGAGCAGGTCAACCACCGTCTCGTGAATGACCGAGTGGGTCCAGTGGCGCTTGCGGCCCAAGAGCCCGCCAAACGCGTTCTTCATCGCGCCGGTGATGGTCGTGAAGACGTGCGTCTTGACGGTGGGCAGGTGCACGATATTGCGCCCGTAAAAGACCTTGGGAATATACACGCCTTCCGGGTAGACGCGATCCAGCACCAGGAACGGCTCTTTCGGCTCGTAGCGCACCCACTCAAACTGCGGCTCGTACAGGTGCCAATTTTCCAGGCCGTATTTATCCGTCACAAAACGATGCTTGTTGTTGGTTTCGCCCACGCGCGCATCGACGACCACCGTATCATTGTGACCGGCGACGACCCGCTGATAACCCGCTTCTTGCAGCTCCTTGGCGACCCCTTCGATCTGCCAGGGGGTGCTGGAACAGGCCGGGTACCACGTATCCCAGGAGATGTTCACCTTCAGGATCGTGTCTTTGTCTTTGGGCAATGCGTCCTGGTAACCTCCCAGACGCATAACCTGCTGCACATCGTTAATGACGGTCTCAGGCGTCGTCTTGACGATCGCTACTTTGCCTTTACCGGGAAAATCGACCATGTGTGAATTGTTCTCCTTGCTAGCCGTACTGTACGCTGATCCCATGTTGTTACTTAATTGTAACACAAGCTGCCTGACGGTCACCCACCGCTAGCCTATCGAGGCCGCCCGCAACTGCACGACGGCATCCACGATCAATTGAGCCGCTCCGTCGATTCCCAGCTTGCCGGTATTGACCACGACGTGATAGAGCGTACTGTCGTCCGAGCGAATGCCAAAAAACCGCCCCAGATATTCCGCGGTGGCGCGATCCTGGCGCGCGATACGCTGTTGCGCCTCTTCCACGCCGAGCTTTTCCATTTGCTGCAGGCGTGCGATCCGCGTCCCCAGGGGAGCCACGACGCGCACATGCAGCACATTCGGCTTGTCGGCCAGCACAGCCTGACCACCCCGCCCGACGATCACAATATCATCGGCGGCATACGCGGCCAAGATCGAGGTTTTGACCAGCTCAACGTAGCGCGCTTCGTCAATCGTGGACTCGGTCAGTGTCACGTTGCCGGCCGCGTCGCGCTGCGGCACCGCCACGCGCTTGATCGGGCGCGGACCCGACCGAAATAGTCGCGTCAGCAGATTCTGAACTTCGTAGCGATCTTCCGAATAGTCGATGACATGATCTTTCGCCAGCCCGAATTCCCCGGCGGCATCGATCAAGAGCTGCTTGTCAAAATAGCGGTAGCGCAGCACCTCACTCACGCGTTGGGCAATATCATTGCCCCCGCTGCCTAGCTCCCGCGAAATGGTGATCACGGCCATGCCTTGCCTCCCCAGCGCTTAAAGTGGTGACTCTCATCGCCGTGAATTCTAACCCATCCCGCGCGAGACAGAAATAGTTGCTTTGACCAGAAGAATCTGGTCAATCTGGCAATTATGGGATTTTCGTTCGGGCGCCTCCCCCGCGGTGCGCTGACGACAGCCTCACACGGCAGCCGCCGTTTCGATCTGGCCGATGGCCGCGATGATGATTTCTGACGCGGCGTCGACGTCAAGCAGCCCGGTATTCAAGACGAGATGGTACAGGTCGGGATCGTTCCACTCGACACCAAAGAATCGCTTCAGATACTGGGCCGTCGCGCGGTCTTTCTCGGCGATGGTCAGCTTGATCTCAGCCATCCCGACAATTCCTTGTTCGCGCAAGCGGTGGATGCGGTCCTCCATCGGCGCGACGATGCGCACATGCAGCACGCCGGGCTTGCCGCGCAGGATCGCCTGCCCGCCTCGCCCTACAATGACCGCGTTCCCGGACTTGTACGTACTTTCGACGGCGTAGCGCACCAGTGCGATACACTGCGCCTCGTCGAGTTGGCGGGCAGACAGCGTATCAATCGTGTGGTGCGTATCCTCGCGGACGATCCATTCCTTGAGCGTGTGGGGCCGGCTGCGCAGCAGCCGTGACAAGAAGTCCTGCACTTTGTAGTGCTCTTCGGAAAAATCAATCACTTCCTGCTCGCCCAACCCGGCAGCAGCAGCGGCCTCGACGATCAACTGTTTGTCGAAATAGCGATAGCCCAACTGTGCGCAGATCCGTTCGGCGATGGCATTGCCTTCGCTGCCGATCTGCCGTGAGAGTGTGACGACGGCCATATCCCTCACCTCCTGCTCACTGGTTGACGGTCTGATAGGCTTGGGGACCCGAAAACACACAGCGGGCTCACCGGCAGGGAAATGCACACCCTGTGACTCGGTGAATCCGCTGTGAACGGCTCCTGCCTGTTGTGTGCCCCGCGCGTTCCGGCGCAAGGCTTACTCACAGTATACGCGGTTTTTGGGGCGGCTGTCGAGCCAGGCGGCTAAGCGCGTATAAATGTACACGGCGGTGTATAACACTTTACAAGCGACGCCCATCCATGACCGGCATCTGGCTCAATCTCATGAATTCCTGGACTCTGGTACGCTACCTGATCGGCCAGACCGACACCGACAACCCGTTGTTCCTGCGCGAGACGCAGCATCCGCCCATCTGGTACGGCCTCTTCAGCCGGATCATGCGGGCGACCGGCGCGCTGCTGGTCCTCAGCGGGCTGAGCTGTTACGGTGCTTTCCTGGTGATCTACGCTTTGCACAGCCTGTTGGGAGTCGTCGTTCCGGTGATCCTGCTGTGGGCGCTGATTGTAGGAATGACGCTTGGCCCAGTGATCGTCAGCGAGCGGCAGGGCGGCACCTGGGATACCCTGCTCACCACGCCGCTCTTGCTCCCGCGTATTATTCTGGGCAAGGCAGGCGGGGCCCTGTGGTGGCTGCAAGAGTTCACGCGCTTCATCATCGGGATGATCGTGCTGTTCGCGTTTGGCGTGGGACTGCTGTCGCTGGTCATCGTCGCCAACGCCCAGGTGATCCCGATCACGAGCGGCTGGGTGTTGTGTGGGCTGGTGCTCGGACTACCGGTCCTGACTGCGGGCATCTTCCTTTTCGACCGCATCCAGTTATTCGCGCTCATGACATCCGGCGCGCTGACGGTCAGCGCCTCGTCGAAATCGATGCGGGGTGCCCTGGTCGCGTCGAGCTCGGCAGCGATCGTCGTCTGGCTGACCGATGCCGCTGTCGCCTCGCTGGTGATCGCGCTGAGTCCGGGCACGCCCGCGCTTACGTCGCCGGGCGACATGGCCCTGCTGCTCACGCTCGGACCGCTGGCGGGCTACCTGACGGCGCTGTCTACAACACGAGTTTGCCTGTACACGGCGCTCACCCTGATCGTGCGCGAGTTGCTGGTCCGGGGCCTGTGGCAGATCACCGTGCGCAGCGCCCAACAAACGTGATTCCGGCACGGGCTTGGGCTTATAATAAAGCCACTTGCCGCCCATACCCGCCGGGGCCATCATGACATCCTGGTTTCTATTCCGCTACTTCAACGTATTGGCCGAATCGCCCGTCGACCGGCATCCCCTGTTCACTCGCGCGTTGGACAGCCCGCCCGCGTGGTACGCCGTCGTGCGGCGTATCACCGCCAAAATCAGTCCGTTGCTCATCGCTGCTACGCTGTTATGGCTGTTCATCCCGCTCGCCGGCAGTTCAATCATCCTGTATATCTGCGGGCCGGTGCTGCTTGTGCCGTCACTCGCGCTGTGGGCGCTGCCGCTGGGATTGGCGCTCGGCCCCGCGCTGGCGCACGAACGCGAGCGTCGCACCTGGGAACTGCTGCGCCTGACCCCAAACGATACTGCCACGATCGTCCTGATCAAAGCGCGTGGCGCGCTGTGGTGGCTGCGTGAAACCCTGTTTGTGCTGCGGCTGGTACTCGTCGCCGCCTCGTTTCCGGTCGGGGCGGGACTGATGTACGCCGTCACGCACACGCCCGATCCGCGCATCGGGCCGCCGCTCTGCCTGGCGACCGAGTTGATCGTGGGCGCGATCTGCGCCCTGCTCTACCTGTTTGACCGGGCGCAGCAGCTCACGTTAATGATCCTGGCGGCGCTGGCCGCCAGCGCGTTCAGCCGATCCACGCGAACAGCCATTTCCGGCGCGGTAGCCGCCGCGAGCGCCGCCTGGGTAGCGGATATCCTGCTCGCCATTGTGCTCAGCGCCCCAGCCGCCGCGCTGTGGGGCCGCATCGGCAGCCCAAATATCCCGGCGCTGATCGTATTGGGTCCGCTGGTCAGTTTTGTGATCGAACTGGCGGTGCGGGGCGCGCTGGTCGCGTTCGTGATGACACTCACCCTGCGCGAGATCGCGATCTGGATCCTATGGCGCGGCATCCTGCGCGCCGCTCGCGCGGAATAGGTGTCGTAATAGAAGCATATGCGCTATAACCCTATACATCGTCTGCAACGATGCATTGCATGGCAGCGGCGTCTCAAGGAATTGGACGATGGATTTCACCATTTCACATACCACGGAACGGCGTTTTGTCCTCGGCCAACAAGGGTTGTTCCCGGGGCGGCGCTGGAAGGGAATACATGGCGTAACGGATGCGATCAATGCGGGGAGCGTGGTGCAGGTCGACCCGCTGAATGTCGTCGCGCGCAATCACGATCTGGTGCTGCACAGCCGGGTCATTGATTACCAGCCCGCCGATCTCAACCAACTGCTTTATGAAGATCGCACGTTCTTCGACTGGGGCGGCACCGTCATGATCCTCCCCATGCGCGAACTACCCTACTGGCGCGTGGTGATGCGGCGCAAAATCCACGAGCATCGCCGTGTCAAATTCGCGGCTGAATTCGGGGATACCATCGCGGCAGTGCTGCGCACCATCCGCGACAACGGTCCGCAATCCGCGCGTGATTTCAGCGGCAAAGTACGTCAGAGCAGCAGCTTCCGATCCGGCAAAGATACCAGTCAGGCGTTGTATTACCTGTGGCTGGCCGGGGAAGTCATGACACACAGCCGGCGCGGCTTCGAGCGCGTCTATGATCTACGCGAGCGCATCGCACCCGAAGATGCGCAATGGATCGCCTCCGACGACGAAACGGACGCGTATTTCGAGCGCTGCCCCTTTCACCGCATGGGCCTGGTCACCGGGCGGAGCTGGCGCACGTGGTACAGCGGCATTCTGGAGCGCAAAGTCTCGCCCGCCGAAGCCGAGGCCCGTCTCGCACGCCTGCTCAAAATGGATGCCATCACACCGCTTACGGTTCGCCGCGACCCCAAGACGGTCTATTACGCGCTCGCCGAAGACGTCCCGCACCTGGAAATTCTGAATCTTGGGGCGGTGCCCGCCAAATGGCAGCCGTTGGACAGCACGACCGACGCCGAAATGACGTTTTTGGGACCGCTAGACATCGTCAGCGCGCGCGGGCGATCGGCCAAACTCTTTGATTTTGAATACCTATGGGAAGTCTACAAACCGCAGGAAAAACGGCGCTGGGGTTATTACACTCTGCCGATTCTGTACGGCGACCGTCTCGTCGCGCGCCTCGATCCGCGCCTGGACCGGAACACCCAGACCCTCGCCATTAACGGGTTCTGGCTCGAACCCCAAGTCACGCCCGATGACAGTTTCGTGACCGCGCTGGCCGCAGGGTTGCGGCGCTTCATGCACTTTCTCGGCGCAGATCACATCGACCTCACCGCGATTGCCACGCCACTGCGCGCCGCCCTCACAGATCGGTTACAATTCGCTTGATTTTTACGCCACTTCGCAGGAAGGTGAGCCCACCTTGTTAACCCGCCTGAAACATCTCCATCCTCACACGCCGATCTCACCCAACAAGCTGATCCTGGCTGCTCTGCTGATCCCGGCGTTGGCGGCGCGTCCAGTGCAGCGCACGCATGCCCAGCCGCCGCTGCCCGATGTCGCCGCGCGCATCACGCCCGAGCAATTGATCGCCCACGTTCGTGCGCTGTCGGTGGATATCGGCGCGCGTCGGGCAGGCAGTGAGGCGGAAGCGCGCGCTGCGGATTACGTTGCCGGGCAGTTTGCCGCGTGGGGCTACACGGTCGAGGTCCGCCGGTTTGACCTGTCGGCGGACAGCGCGTCCCAAAATGTGATCGCCACCCGGCCCGGCCCGGACAGCAAGACGATCGTGATCGGCGCGCACCTCGATTCGGTGACGGCTGGCACGGGCGCGGACGATAACGGTTCCGGCGTGGCGGTGATGCTGGCCGCGGCCGAGGCGCTGGCCGATCTTGATACGCTTCACACGCTGGTCTTCATCGCCTTCGGCTCGGAAGAAGTCGGGTCGCGCGGGTCACGCGCTTACGTGGACAGCCTGACAGACGCCGAGGTCGAGAACATCCTGGTGATGTTCAACGTGGACACGGTCGGCATCGGGGATACGTTCTACGTCTACGCGGGCGCCGTCACCCAGGGGGATACCTTCGCCAAACCCTACACGCCCGGCCCCACCTGGCCGCGCGATCGCGCGCTGGACGCCGGGGCCGCTCTCGGCCACACCGTCCAGACCAGCCCGGCGGACGGTTGGAACGGTTTTACCGGGCCCTGGAGCGATCATTATCCGTTTGTGCTGCGCGGCGTGCCGATCGCGTACTTCGAGCGCTGGAACTGGGACGCGGGCCAGGATCGATCCTGGGGCCAGGAAACCGCTGACGGCGATTACCTGCACACCTCACAGGACGTGTTCGAAAACGTCGATCCCGCCAAGATGGAACCCGTGGCCGAGACACTGGCGCTGGTGACCGCCCAGTTAGCCACCGGAATCGTCACGCCCTGAACGGGCCGCAATCGTTTGAATGTCCAAACCGGGCCATCCCGCGCTTGCCGCAAAGATCACCTTTGCGTAGAATGATAGCTGCTTGAGGGTGCTTATTCACCTGGGGATGGTCTTATGGCGACAATTATGGTGATCGAAGACGATGCCGAGCTCCAAACCATGCTGAAGCTGGTCCTGGAACGGCATGGGTTCACAGTGCAGCAGTCGCCCAATGGCGTCGATGCGCTCTATCAGGTCAATTATTACAAACCCGACTTGATCATTTTAGACCTGATGATGCCGCTCGCGTCTGGGGACGCCGTGCTGGGATACATTCGCAGCACCCGCGAGATTCGCAGCACCAAGGTGTTGGTGATGTCGGCCCACCCGAACGCGCAGCGTCTGTCGCAACAACTGGATGCTGATGCGTTCCTGGCGAAACCGGTAGAGATGCTCACGCTGGTGACCAAGGTGCGCGAACTGCTGGGCGAGAAAGCTTAGCGGCGTTACGGTTTCAAAATGATTTTGCCGATGTTACGGTGCTCTTGCATATAGCGGTGCGCGTCGGCGGCGTGATCCAGGGGAAAGACGCGATCGACGTGCACGCCGACCTCTCCAGAGTCGGCCCACGCCGACACCTGCTGCATCCAGCCGCGCAGCAGGGCCCGCTGATCCCACAGACGGCCCATATTCACACCGAGCACGCCCTTGTTATCGTTCGCCAGGGAGACCGGGTTGAACTGCAACCAGGGCACGCCCAACGCGAAACGGACGACTCCCCACAGCGACCGGTATTGGCTGGGCGCCACTGCCGACACGCCGACGATCACCAGCCGGCCTGTCGGCCCCAGGGCGTGATAGCTCTTTTGCCACGACCGGCCGCCGATCGAATCCAGCACGATCTGCACGCCGCAGCCGCCGGTCAGCCGCTCGACCGCGCGCTCGAAGTCCTCATGATGGTAGTCGATCGGATACTGCACGCCCTCCGCGCGCAAGAAATCATGCTTAGACGCGGACGCCGTGCCGAAGATGATCGCGCCGAACCGCCGTGCGATCCCGACCGCCGCCAGCCCTAACCCACCCGCCGCCGCGTGAATCAGCACGCTGTCGCCGGGCTTGATGCCTGCCATGACCACCAGCGCATTATAGGCGGTCAGGTGCGCGACGGGGAACCCAGCGGCCTCTTCGACCGTCATGCCTGCCGGGCGTGCGAGCACCTGCTCCACTGGGGCGCATACCTGGTCGCCATAGCCGCCGAAATGCGTCAGCGCAAGTACTTCCTCGCCGATGCGTCCCGCGTCCACGCCCGCGCCGACCGCGTCAATCCGCCCGGCGACCTCGTAACCCGGCACGTAGGGCAGACGCGGCGCGTCCGGGTAGATGCCAAGCCGGCCCATCACATCCGCGAAATTGACGCCGATCGCCTCGACCGCCACGCGCACCTCGCCCGCTGCGGGCTGAAGATCGGGCGCGTCCCGCATCTGGAGCACATCCGGCCCGCCTGCTTTGCTAATCCACACCTGGCGCATAATCGAGTATCCTTTCGGCGCGATCCCCTGTTCGGGGTACACTGGTCGCGCGGGAACCGTTGGCAGCACACACCGCGTGTGCCTGCGTAAGATGACTCAGGAAACGTTAAAATGCCAGTTCCGTTTTCCGCCGAACGCGTCCGCGCCCTGGCAGCCGATCTCGGATTCAGCGATCTCGGCCTGATCGCGGCAGCACCTTCGCCGGACCTCGACCATTACCGCCGCTGGATCGCGGCCGGGCTGCACGGTTCGATGGGCTATCTCGCCCGCCCGGACCGTGTGCTGCGCCGCGAATCGCTGGACGCGATCCTGCCCGGCGTGCGCGCGATCGTGATCGTCGCGCTCGATTACGGATCCAACGCCGTGCCCGAGGCCGTGCTAAGCGATCCCCGGCGCGGACGCATCTCGAATTACGCCTGGGGCGCGGATTATCACGCCGTATTCACACCGCGCCTGGAACAGCTTGCGGAGCGGCTGCGCGGCGCGACGGGCGCGGACACGGCGACGCGCGTCTATGTGGACACGGGCGCGATTCTCGAACGCAGCCACGCACGCGAAGCAGGGCTGGGCTTCACTGGCAAGAACACGATGCTGATCCATCCCCGGCGCGGCTCCTATTTCTTCCTGGGCGAAATCCTGACGACGCTGGCCTTCGATGCCTACGACACGCCCCACCGTCCGACGCTGTGCGGCACCTGCACGCGCTGCCTGCACGCCTGCCCGACCGCCGCCTTCCCGCGCCCCTACGTGCTCGACGCGCGGCGCTGCATCAGCGCGCTGACGATCGAACTCAAAGACGCGATCCCGCCCGAGCTGCGCCCGCTGATGGGCAACTGGGTCTATGGCTGCGACGTGTGCCAGGCTGTCTGCCCCTGGACGCGCAAATTCACACAGCCCAGCGCCGAACGCGCCTTCTGGCCATCGGACGTGGAGCGCGCCGCGCCGCGCCTGGCCGACTTGCTGGCGTTGGACGCGGCAGGCTTCGCCGCCCGCTTCCTGAACTCCCCCATCGCGCGCATCGGGCGCGACCGGTTGGTGCGGAATGCCTGCGTCGCAGCGGGGAACAGCGGGCTGGCGGAATTCGTGCCCGCGCTCGACGCGCTGGCCCGCATGGACGAGTCCGGCCTGGTGCGCGAGCATGCCGCCTGGGCGCTGGCCCGGATTCAAGATCGCGTCTGAACTACTCTACACGCTACCTGCACACGAAAGGATGATCCACCCATGACGACCGGCCTCACCGATCCCTTGCGCGACTTGATCCGCTCCACGCTGGATTTTTACGCGCGCTTCGGAGTCACGCAGGAAACGCCCAGCGCCCTGCGCAATTTTCAGGAAGAAGTGGGCGAATTGATCGAAGCGGCACAAGCAGGCACCGATCGCGATCATATCGCCGAAGAAGCCGCCGACGTGATCGTGACCATCGTCGGCGTGTGCCAAGCGTGCGGCGTCAGCCCGGAACGCTTGATCGACCAACTGTACGCGGTGATCGCCAAGAACGACGCCAAAACACACGTCACGCACGTCGTCGCGGACGGCAAAATCCGCCGCCGCCCACCCACTGCACTCTGATCCGGGGCCTAAACGCCATTCAGCGCACGACGTGGAGGTTTGTCGTGCGCTGAAGCACAAGGAGGAAAACATTGGCGCATTATTGCGCGTAAATAAGGGGTAATCTCAATCAAAATATCTTTTATCCAGCCACATTTACAGGGTAAAACAAAAGTTAACTTCTGTGGTGTGACAGTGTGCACCAAGATTCGCGCGGGTTGTCATATCCGGCAAACACAGCCCGTACACGAAAATGCCGCTTCGGACTCCCCGACCAAAAGCGGCATTCCACCAAAATAATAGTTTGAAGGAGGCAGAAGAGAAACACCATCTCGGCGACACTATGTCCGCCAGAGAGACAGTCACACCAGTCTGCTGTCACACGCGCATAAGAATAGCCAACCCTGCCTCGATCCGGACAGTTGCCAAACTCCCCCTTCTTAGTGACTTTTGTCACAACCGGAATGATACGCGCCAACGCGGGTATAATCGAGGTATGACGAGGAGAAAAAAGGCAGGCGATGTTTCGAGACTGGCGTCTAAAATTGAACAATCGTGTCATCGCGTGGGCGGGCGTGCTGGGCGCGGGTCTGCTGCCCTGCCCGGACTGCGGGGTACCGCTGGCCGTCCATATCTGGCCGGTCGCGGCGCTGGTGTGGATCTACCAGCGTGTGCGACGGCGCAGCGCCGCGCGGCTCGATCTGCTCCTTTCGGACGATCTCCGTCACCGCGCCAGCGCCGCGCCTCAGCCTGAACTCGTCTGCTGATCAGTGACTCCGCCGCTTAGCCGCCGTAACCGGGCGGATAGGGCAGATCGCTCAACGTATAAGGCGTGGAAGGGCTGACCACCAGCACGCTGACCCACGCACGCTGCCCGTCCTGTGTCTCGACGTACAACCATTGATCATCCGAGCTGCGCCCGTACAGGATCAGGTCGGTCCACAACGGAACCGTCGCCACAATCGCGAACGACTCGCCGGGTCCATCGCGCAGATTGTTATATTCCGCGCTGGTCTTGATCGTCCCCTGCATCGAACCGAACGGGCGGATCGGCGCAGGCGGCGCGTCCGTCAGGACCGGCATCTCGCCCGGCACGCTCACATCCAGCGAATAGGCGGGAAACCAGCCCAACTGCCCCTCATACGTGCGAATATACAGCCACTGATCATCGGTGCTGCGTCCAAACACGCTGACCGGCAGCCCGGCCTTGACCATCGTATTGGTGTAGGATTCGGCCGCCGGGCGGCTGAACAGGTTGGTCGTTTCCTTGACCGTCGCGTTACCCGGCAAGGAGATGGCCATCATTTCCGGCAGAATCTCAACCGGCAGATGCGCCACCGCGGACGGATCATAGGGCACCACTGGCGACACGTTGCTGCCGGACGCCTGCACGCCGTACCCCGCGAAGACCACCGTCCCGCTCTGGCCCAGAATCGTCTCTTTGGCCAGTGACGCCACTTCGATGCCGCCATCCAGCGGGTGAATGAGTGCCATGCCGTTGATCGTCACCTCGACGCCATTGACGCGCAATTGGGTCAGCGTGTTGGGCGGCGATTGAACCAGTACGCCGGGCCGGGCGAGATCGGAACACGGATAGGGATCGCTCCCGCCCTTCAAGGTGAACGCGGCCCCTGGTGAGAGCACGGCATCCGCCTCAAAAGTCAGATCGACCGGGCCGAGCACGATCAGCGTGGCTGCGTTGCGCGCGTTCAGCCGATCCTCGATCGTCAGGCTGGCGACGCTCCACGCCGAACCATCGCCGGGCAGCGCGCGCAGCGCCGCTACCCCCGACAATCTCGCCGCGCCACCGGGATCGTTTACTTCCTGCCCGGACGCCATCGCGATCGACACGTCGCCGGAGACGCTGCATGCCGTCCCGGCCTGAAGATTGAAACAATGGGCCATCATATCAACGAGCGCCGCCTGGTACAGCGCCTGGCAGGAACCGCCATCCTGCGCGGCAGCGGGCGCGTCCGGCGCGATGAGCGCGCCCAGCCCCACAGTCGCACCGAGCGCCAGCCCGACGCTGGCCCGGCAGACCTGGCGGAAGTGTTGGCCAAATCGATGCATGAGTTTATCCTTGCCACCCAATTAACGTGTTTGCGATACAATCCAGCGCAGAATTATACCCATCCGAGCCAGTTACGCACCTGCGAAATGGATACGCCCGGAAATCGATCGGCGGCGCGCCAGTTGGCCTCATCCCGCTTTTTGACTTAGAACATGCGTTCCTTTATACTCATATCCACTTCCCGCCACAGTGGAGCCATTCCCCCAAAGAGGTGCCGCATGACCCAACATTTCCAGCCCGACCACAAAGCCGCGCTCGATGCCATGCTGGCGGGCGTGCCCGGCGTGACTCCCGGCCACATGTTCGGCCATCCCAGTTATAAGATCGTGGGCAAAGTGTTTTTGTCGATCTTGGAAGATGGCATCATCCTCAAACTGCCACCCGAACCGCTCCAGGAACTGCTGGCGCGTGACTCCGTGGAGCCGTTCGCGCCCAATGGCACGCCGATGAAAGCCTGGGCCTACGTGCATGTCCAGCATGTGGAAGAATATGCCGCGCTGCAAGAGGTCATTCAACAGGCGTTGGAGTTCGTGCTAGAACTGGAAAACGCGCGCAACCGGTAACGCGGCGTGTTAGTGGGTGCTGCCCAATAACCGGCTGCGTAGCCCGCGCAGCGTGTGGAGTACGCTGGGCAGCGGCTGCACAGGCGGGGGTGAGGGCATCTCAACCAAACTGGAACTAAACGCAAAATCCGCCTGCAAGGATAGCTCGACCACACGCCTGGGCGGGATCATCTCCGGGACAAACGGCAGCAACTCCGGCTCACTGCCCCACAGCGAGAATCCGCCGCGCCGTGACCGGCTGCGGCTCTCAATCAGGCGGGTCATCAGGTGGTGGTACATGCGCGGGTAGAGGTGTTCGCGCGAAAAGTCGACAGGGCGCCGCGTGCGCAGCGCCCCCGGCGGTTCGCAGGGCACCGCCAGCACGGGGATTACCGGGCGGTAGGCTTCCAGGTAAGCCTGCCACCCCAGCGCGACGTGCCGCGTGCGCAGTGCGTCGGGCGACAGGACGACCAACATCATCGCCGAGTCGGTCAACGCCTGTTCAATGCTGCGCGCCCAATGCCGGCCCGGGCGTGCGTGGTAGGTGTCGATCCAGACCGATGCGCCAGAACGATTAAGATCATCGGCTAAACGGCAAGCAAACGATTCGTCTGAGCGAGCATAATTCAAATAGATCTGCCAAACTTCGCCCATCAAATTCCTCGTTATGCCCCCACGCAAACCCACTTCCAATTACCCGTATTGTACACTGGCCGGAGGGGCAAAAGGGGAATTATTGGGGAATTTTTCATGCGCGGCCCGCGTTTTTCCGGCCTGTGGAACTCACGGTTGAAAAAGAGCCAGAAGAACCCGACCGCGTGCGGTGTGTGCCGCACGCGGTCATGGGAATGCGAAGAGGGTTACGCCATGGCGGCGACAGGTTCCAGCGCCGTGACCGTCACCTCGCTGGCGATTTCCTGTGCATCTCTGACGGTGGGGAATTCGTGCCCGACCTGCATGGCAGTATAAGCCGTCACCGCGGCTCCCAGCGCCAGCGATTCTTCGAACGACTGGCGGCGCAGCCGCCCGGCCAGGTATCCGGCGATCAGGGCTTCGGCGCAGCCTCCGCGCGAGCCTTCCCCTTCCGGCCATTGAGCTAGCCAGCCGCCGTCTTCCGTCAACAGCAGCGCGCCATGCGACTCTTCCATCGCCACCAGCACGCGCTTCACACCCCGTTCGCGGAGCTGGCGCCCGCACGCGATTACGTCCTCGGTCACGCGCACGGGGATATTGTTCAATCGTTCGAGCTGCCGCTGAGTCAGGTAGATCAGGCGGGGCCGCGCCTGGATCGATTTTTCCAGCGCTTCACCGCCGCCCGCGTTGATGGCGACGGCCGCGCCCTTAGTCTGAACCAGGCTGGTCAGCAGCGCATAGGTATCGGCACGCACCTCGGGCGGCAGACCCCCTGCAAAGACGACGCTGTCGCCCGGTTCGGTAATCGCGGCCAGCGTGGTAGCGACCGCCTGGCGATCGTGCCAACTGATACCGCTGCTCTCTTCGGTGATCACCGTCTCGTTTTGCTGGCCCGCATCGAGGATAATCGTATTGTGGCGCGTTTCGCCGTCACGGCGCAGCACCGTCATCGGGAACTGCTCCTCGCAGAGTATCGAACTCATAGGCGCGCCCGTTGGCGTCGTGCCCCAGGACGACGACGGCATGTGTCTCGACGCCCAGCGCATGCAGTGCCCGCGACACGCTGACGCCGCGCCCCGCCGGATCCAGGCGTGTTGTAGCGGTCGTGCGGTTGTGGTACCCTAACGCGAGAAAATGGGTTGTGACTGTGCGGTCCAGCGACGGGTTGAGCGTCACTGTGATCACTTTCTTCTGGGTGTGAGAAGTCTCACTCGGTGGGGTGGTCATTGATGTCTGCTCCTTCTGTCTTCTTCGTTATTCCCTGGAGGCCCGGCGATGTCCATGAGTTCGAGAGCGCGCGTCTTGGCGGCGTTCGAGCACCGCGAGCCGGATCATGTTCCGGCCTGGTTGGGCGCTTCGCCCGCCTTCCGCGACAAAGCGCGAGCTGAGTTGAATCTGAGTGATGACGAAGCCCTGGCGCTGACCGTCGGCGACGATTTCCGCCGCGTGACCGCCAGCTATGCCGGGCCAGACGCTTACGCCCCGACGTTCAATCTGCCCCCCGGCGCGACCTACCGCTCGGTGTTCGGCATCCTGCGTCACGGCTACGAAGGCGGCCAGCCGATGAGCCATCCGCTGGAAGCCGCCGAAACGGTCGCAGAGATTAACGCCTACCCCTGGCCAGACCCCGCCTGGATGGACGTATCCACCTTGCGGGCAGAAGCGCTGGCCTGGGGCGGCGAGTACGCCGTGCTGGGCGGCGACTGGGCGCCCTTCTGGCACGACGCGATCGATCTGCTGGGCATGGAAAACCTGCTGCTCAAGATGTTCGACGCGCCGGCCCTGGTGGAAGCGGTCTTCGACCACCTGACCGCCTATTATCTCGGCGTCAGCACGCGGGTATTCGAAGCCGCGGCTGACGTGATCGACATCTTCTTTATCGGCAACGATTTCGGTTCTCAAACCGGCCCGCTGATCGGCGAGCGGCTGTTCCGGCGCTTCCTGGTGCCGTACCTGCGCCGCTTCGCTGACCTGGGCCACCAGTACGATCTCAAAGTGCTGATGCACTGCTGTGGAGGATTCGCGCCGCTCATCCCGGCCATGATCGACTGCGGGCTGGATGGGTTGCAGGCGCTCCAACCCAACTGCCGGGGCATGGACCCCGCCACGCTCAAGGCCGAGTTTGGTCGCGATCTGCTGCTGATGGGGGCCATCAATACCCAAACCGTCATCGAAGGCACGCCGCAGCAGGTTCGTGACGAAACGCGCCGCGTGCTGGAGATCATGATGCCCGGCGGCGGCTACGTGGCCTCGCCGAGCCATGATTACGTATTGGGCGAGACGCCGGTCGAAAACGTGCTGGCGCTGTATGACGCCGTGCGCGCCTTCGGCGCTTATGGTTAACTGGCCTGCCCCGGACACTGTCTCACATTGAGTCCCGCCGCGAAAGGACGGATCATGCATTGGAAAGACGCCACCGCGACGCTGCTGTACACCCTGCTTCAACGCGCGCGGATCGGCCTGATCAGCGATATTGATGGCACGCTCAGCCCGATCGTCGACCGGCCCGACGCCGCCAGCGTGACACCACGCGCCCGCGCCCTGCTGGACGCGCTGCGCCCTCATCTGGCCCTGTTTGCAGCCATCAGCGGGCGAGCCGCCGCCGACGCGGCGCACATGATCGATTTGCCGGACGTGGTGATCGTGGGCAATCACGGGCTGGAAGTCTGGCAGAACGGTCAGGTTACGATCGCACCGGAAGCTGCCGCTTTCCGCCCTGCGCTGCAAGCCGCCGCTGACGCGCTGCGCCCGCAGCAGGTTCCCGGTATGCAGCTCGAAGACAAGATCGCCACGCTGTCGCTGCACTACCGCCGCACCGCCGATCCTGCCGCCACAGCCGAGCGTTTCGCCCCGCTGCTGGACGATCTGGCGGCAGCCCACGGGCTGCGCCTGTTCCAGGGGCGGATGGTCTTCGAGCTGCGTCCGCCAGTGGACATCGACAAGGGCACCGCCTTCGAGCGGTTGGTGCGCGAGCACGCGCTTGACGCGGCGCTCTACCTGGGCGATGACACGACCGATCTCGACGCCCTGCGCGCCGCGCGCCGTCTGCGTGCGGCAGGAACATGTTGGGCGCTGGGCGTGGGCGTGGAGTCGGACCATATGCCGCCCGCCCTGGCGACCAGCGCCGATCTGATGGCGTCGGGCGTTCACGACGTTGAAGCGCTGCTGAGCTGGCTCTTGAGCGCGCTCAGCGCATCCTCCACTTGCTGAGAAAACCAGGTCTTCACGCCCGCGCCGAGCACCAGCTTACGCAGCCCTTCGGACCGGCGGCGGCGCTCGTCTTCGGGCATGGTCAGCGCACGATGCATCGTTTCGGCCGTACCCTGGATGTCAAATGGTGAGACGGTCAAAACGTGCTCGGCCAGCTCATAGTACGCCCCGGCGTGCTCGGACAGCATTACCACGCCGTTGCGCTGGTTGACCAGCGCACCCTCTTTCGCGACCAGATTCATCCCGTCCGCGATCGGGTTGACCAGCAGCACATCATACAACTGCATGGCGGCCAGCGCGCGTTGGTAGTTTTCGCCCACAAGAATCCGCACGGGTTCCCAATAGGAATCGCTGTATTCGGCATTGATCATGCCCGCCGCGGCCATAATCTGCTGGAAATAATCCTGGTACTGCTCGACTTCCATGCGTGACGGCACGAGCAGCGCCAGCATATAGACTTTGCCGCGCCACTGCGGGTGCTGATCGAGCAGCGCGCGGTAGGCCTCCAGGCCGCGCAAGATATTCTTGCTCGGCTCGATGCGGTCCACGCGCAGGATCAGGCGCCGGTCCCCAATGAAATTGATCAACTGCGAGCGCAGTAGATCGATCACCGGTTCTTCGGTCATGGCCTGTATCTTGTCCACGTCGACCGAAATCGGGTAGGCCCGCGCCTGGATCTGCCGCCCCTCAAACATGACCGAACTGCGGCTGCCGCGCGAATGGGCATCGGGCAGGAAAAAGCGGCAGCACTGCACGAAGTTGAACGCGTCACTTTCGGTCTGGAAGCCCACGCGGTCAGAGGCCAGCATGCTGGTGAGAATCGCGGTCCTCATTTCGCCGGGCAGCACGCGCCACGCGTCCGGCCCCGGCCAGGGGATATGCACGAACGGCTGAATTTGCACGCGGTCGCCCAGCATCTCCCGCAAAAATTGCGGCACGAGGTAGAGGTGATAATCCTGTGGGAAGACGATCACCCGGCGGTCCGATCCGCGCACGCTGTCCGCGATCACCTCGGCGAACTGGCGGTTGACGGCCACGTAGCCGTTGCGCCAGGCAATCCAGGTTTCGCGCGTAATGCTCGGCGTGCGGGGGATATCCCACAGTTGGTGCTGGATGAACCACAAGAGCGGATTAGAAACGGTGTTGTAGTACTGGTCATAACGGCGCGGCGATGGCTGTACCAGCCGCAGCAAGACGCCCTCCACATCTGTGGGGCAGTCGTCGTGTAATTTTACCCAAGCGCGATCATCTTTGCTTAACGCGGCGGCAACCCACAGCACGTCGTGCTGTTCGGCCAACGCGCCCAGCGCGGTCACGAGACCCCCGCTGCCACGCGTGACCGATAGGTCACCATTCGATTTCTGCTTAAACATGAAGGGGCCTCGGTTGGACGCGATCACAATCAGGGGAGCTTCCCCTCCAGGCAGCTGCCAGCCCCCGACCGCGTCATCTGACGCTGTCATCAGGTTGTCTCCTTGTTGGTTTGTTAACGGATTCGCGCGGAGGGCAGGGGACGCGCAGGTGCCACGTCCCGCCGGGAACACGCGCGCCGGGGATAAACCCGGCGCAGAGTGTAACATAAGATTGCAATTATGCCCACATGCGGTGCGATGGGAGCGTGCAAAACCTGTCAGGGAGTTTTGAACAATCCTCAATCCCCGCAGGGCGGAAGGGAGGGGCTAACCCGCCGACGCGTCGTCCCAGTCCGGTTTTTGGCGGCAAATCCGCGTTCACGGCCCGGCCTTGAGCGTGTCGCAATCGGGCTTGCCGGTCAGGTACAGCCGTACGGTCACGGCCATGCCCACGTCATACTGATCCCAAGTCGCCTGCGTTTCAAAATCGCAGGCGCGCTGCTTATTGTCGGAATCCCGGAAACTGACGGTATACGTTTCAGACTTCGCGCCGACACGTTCCGCGCCGTAGCGCCCGCTGGCGGTCGCCAGCATGTAGGCGGGCCAATCCGGCGCGGGTACCTTTCCGGATCCGTTCGCCTTAACCTGACGTGCATTGTCCCAGGCGTCGATCGTGTACGTGCACCAGTCGTCGTATATTGGCTCCGATTTGTAATCCGTCACCGTGCGGCATTCGCGCTTCATCGTGCCGTCGCCCTGATCCACGTCTTTGCATTCCTGGTGCGACCCGTCAGCCACCTGACGCGAGCCGTGCTCGCGCTGCACGCAGCTTTGACCGTAAGCCCCAAACGGCACCTGATTGCGCCACGCCGCTCCGGGGCGCGGCTGGTAATCCTGAATGGTGATGGTGCGCTGCCAGGTCAGCGCCTCGACCGTGCCGGTCACGTCCTTGCGGTAGGTGATAGCGTAGACCACCGCCGCGATGACCACTACCGCCAACGCCACCACTCCGATGATCGTCCACCGGCGCTTGGGTAGCCCCAGATAGCGCTTGCGGCGGCTTTCTTCGGCGGCGATACGCGACATGTCCGCGTCAAATGCGTCCTTGACCACATCGTGGCGCGTATCGGTTTCGGCACGCCCCGTGCCGATCACACGATCCGGCTGCGTCTGCGCGATCTGACCGGTGGCGAGATCCGCGCCGCACGCCACACAGTACGTATTGGCGGCGCTGTTGGGCTGTTGGCACGCCGGGCAGATTTTGTCCGCGCCCACGTATTGGTGATTCTCTACCGCGACCATGTCTTCTTCGGCGGGCATGTAGCGCCAGGCCGGGTCCTGAGCCGCGCCACAGTTGGGACAGTGGCGGTGGGTCAGTCCCAGCAGTTTCTTGGTGCCGCAGAATTTACAGTCCCACAGCATCTCGTAGGTACCGGCCCCGTGACGCGTGCCGGGGGTGCTGTTGTCACTCATCGCATCCACCTCGTGAAGACCATGCAACCAATCTCACGCACGAGCTTACAACAGCCCTCGCCCCCCCGCAATGGGGCACGCCCGCCTCAGGAACGCCCACCGAGATTCCAGATGTTTTTGAATTTCCCATTTTCTCCGTGCTCCTCTGTGACCCGCATTGTAACCCGTTTTTCGCGCATACGTTGCAGCCCTGCCCCCAACCGACTATGATCGGGTTAGTCTGGCATCCCGAACACGCGAGGAGTAAGCGCCCGTGTCGAAAAAACACAAACACGACTCATCCGACCATGATAGCGAGCCTGCTCAGGCGCAGGCATCCGACGCCCCCTGTCTGACGCTCGGCATTGACCTGGGCGGTACCAAAATTCTGGCCGCCGTAGTAGACCAGGATGGCCGCATTCTCGGCACCGCCAAACGCAAAACCCGTTCCGAACGCGGCTTCGAAGAGGTCATCGACCGCATCGCCAAGACGGCCATGGACGCGGTGAGCGAAGCCAAGCTCGATCTGTCCCAGATTCAGGGCATCGGGATCGGCGCGCCGGGCGTAGCCGATTTTCGGAGGGGAGTGCTGGAATTCGCGCCCAATTTGCCCGACTGGATCAATATTCCCCTGGGCGCGCGCCTGCAAGACTTGCTGGGGCCGCCCGTCCTGGTTGAAAACGACGTGAATGCTGGCACTTACGGCGAAGCCAAAGCGGGCGCGGCGCGGGGTTACGACTCAGTGGTCGGTGTCTTTCCGGGCACGGGCATCGGAGGCGGAATTGTCCTGAACGGAGAGTTGTGGCGCGGCGCGCGCAACGCCGCTGGCGAGATCGGGCATATGGTCGTGATGATCGACGGCCCGGTCTGCGGCTGTGGGCGGCGCGGCTGCATCGAGGCGTTAGCCTCGCGCACGGCCATTGAGCGCGACATCTGGGGCGAGATTCGCGGCGGGCGATCCAGCGTCATCACCGATAAAATCGACCCTGGAGCAGGCCAGCAGATCACCAGCGGCGTATTGGCGGATGCCCTGGAGCATAAAGACGCGGTGGTTACCGACGTGCTCGAACGCGCCTCCTATCACCTGGGTATCTTCACGGCCAGCGTGGTGAACGCGCTCGATCCCGACTGTCTCGTTTACGGCGGCGGGCTGATCGAAGCGTGCGCGGACTTCATGCTACCCATCATCCGCGAAACAACCTACCGCCACCTGATCCGCCCGGTCGAGCCGGAAAACCTGCCGATCTTACCGGCAGCGCTGGGCGATGACGCGGTTGTGATCGGCAGCGCGATGCTGGCCAGCGTCTGCGACTAGCGAACAACCTTACGCGGCGTGAGGGTCAATCGCCGGGCGGGGGCGTGGCGGTGGCGCGCTCCGCCAGAAACGACAAATCCAGGTGGGCCAGGTGAACCGGGGCCACCCGGCTTTGTTCGACCGGGTGCAGCGGCAGGTAGATCGTGAAGGTGCTGCCCTTGTCCATCTCGCTCTCGACGGTCACACGTCCGCCGTGCGCCGTGACAAAGGACTTGACGATGCTCAGACCCAGGCCAGAGCCCTGGATGTGGCGGGTCCGGCGATCTTTGACGCGCATGAACGGCTCGAAGATCGCGTCCAGCTTCTCCGGCGGAATGCCGTACCCGCTGTCGCGCACCCGAATGATCGCGAAGTCGTCGTCTTGATCGGTCGTCACGGCGACAGTTCCACCGGGGGGCGTATACTTGATCGCGTTGCTGACCAGATTCCCCACCGCCTGCCCGATCAGCACGGCATGTCCGCGCAAGCCACGCGGCGATTTTCCGGTCAGTTCCAGTGTCAGCTCGATATTCTGGCTGGTGGCCTGGTTGCGATGCATGGCGACCACTTTCTCCACGATGGAATGCAGCGTGTAGGGTTGCATCGTTTCGGTGCCGAGCGAATCCGCCATCTCGAGATCGGTCACGTCGCGCACCAGCGTTTCCATTCGCTCCATGCTGCCTAACAGCATCTCCCGCAGTTGTTTGTGCTGTTCGGGCGTGATGTCCGGCTCGTCGATCATCTCGATCGGGTTGCGGGCCAGCATCAGCAGATTACCCAAATCGTGCGTGAGCACGCGCGTGAGGTTAGCCTTAGAGCGGTCCATGCGACGCATCTCGGTGACATCCTGCGCCACGGCGACGTAGCTGTCGATGGTGTGGTCTTCCCGGGTGATCGTCGCCAGATGGACCAGGAACTCCCCCTTCGATCCGATCATGATCTCCAGCACGTCCGGCAGCGCATCAACCGCCAGCACTTCAGCCGGAATGTAATCGTGAACCGCTTCGATCGCGGGCCGCCCCAGGATGCCCGACACCGGCACGTTGACCAGACTCAGCACGCGCTCGGCCTCGCGGTTGAGCAGTTTGATGCGCTTGTCGGCGTCACATACGACCACCGCCACCGGAATCTGATCGAGGACAGCCAGCAGGTGTAACTGATCGCGACGCACGATTTCGTGAAGCTGGGCTTTGGCAATCGCAATGGCGGCCTGGGGAGCCAGCATCATCAACACTTCCTGCACCTCTTCGGTGTCGGCGGTGTCATGTCGCTGGCGGATCACTTGCAGCACGCCCAAGACCATCCCGCGATAGACCAGTGGCACGCCAAACACCAGCGCGCCGTCCGGAACGCTGGGGCGCAGTTCTGCAAGCGCTTCTTCCCAATGGGCATAGTCGGAGATGACGTGTGGGCGACCTGTGCGCGCGATCAGGCCGGATTGCCCCGCCTGAATCGAAATCACCTTGCCCACCATGTCGGGAGCCAGGTTGGTCACGGCGCAAATTTCCAGATCGCCTTCGGGCCGGGTGAGTAGAATCATGCCCGCGCTGCCCGACACCAGCCGCGCTGCCTCCTCAACGATGCGCTCTAACACGTCGTCCAGCGCGAGGTCTTCCGCGATCAAGCTCGTCACGTGGCTGATCGCGCTGCGGCGCTGCTCGGACTGGTTGAGCTGGACATACAGCCGCATGTTGCGCACCGCGTTCGCCACCTGCGAGGCGAACAAGCGGCCCAACTGCAAATGGGCGCCGTCAAACAGCCCCGCCCGGCGCGAAAACAGCGCCACAAAGCCGATTAAGCGCTGGTCAATATTCAGCGGCACGCGCATATACGACGCCGCATTTGCCGCCCCCGCTTCGCGCACGCGGATCGCCGTGGGGAGCATATCGGGCAGACATTCGCGCAGCAGCACTTCGTCGGACAGATAGAACAGCCGGTCCTCAGGTTGCAGTGCGTGCAAATGCTGGCGACATACCTGCAGATACGCTTCCGTCACGCCCAGCCCTAGCGCGTCGCTGATGTCGCTGTAATCATCGTTGGTCAACAGCACGGCCACGTCATCAGCATCCACGGCGACACGCCCAATCTCACGCAGATCGCCCACGATGCTCTGAATATTTGGCGTGCTAGAGAGGGCAAAGGTGGCCTGGACCAGCCCTTCGAGGTGCCGCGCGCGTTCGGCCAGGGCGTGGTAATCTTCGCCGGAATCGTGGCGTGCCCGTTGGTCGATCAAATAGCGAATCGTTTCCGCCAGATCGGCGGGTTTCGCCGCGCGCTCCACGTAGCGATCGATGTCAGGATGCAGGGCCCCCGGCGTGACCAGCGGCGGTGTGATCTCCCCCAGCGCGACGATCCCCAGATCGGGCCAACGGCGGCGCACCGGGGCGACCACACTCGCCAGGTCCAATCCTGGCTGTGCGGTATCCACCACCAGACACTCTGCCGCGCCGCGCTCCAATACCGCCAACGCGGTATCGGCAGTGTGCACATGCAAAATGTCTAACAGAGGCCACATCGCCTCCAACAATGGTGTTGTTTCCCCTAGCCACAGCACAGCATGCCGCTGTGGTTTTTTCCCACCAGCGTCTTTTCCAGAGGTTACCATGCAGCACTCGAAAGTCTAGCGTCTATTCGCCGCGTGCGGTATTTTCCCCGGTCCATTGTGCCCCGTCCCGCTCAGGATCATGTTTGTGATAGTATATCATGAAGTGAATCGTTGCGCGTGTAGCGGGGTCACCAAACTAAACATGGACATTCAAACACAAATCTAACCGTGACACATGCGGAAAGCGCAAAATGAGCAGAGAATACAGGCGTCTTTCGCCTGTTTTGGATCTTGCCTGGCGTCCGTGGCGTCCCCAGCGGAGTCGCGTAAGCAGGCTGAACACTGGCTCCCCTCCCTGATCCGCACTCCCGCAGAGCGTGGTGCTGTGCCATCTCTTGTGGCGGCATTTCCCATGATTCCCCGCATTTTACCGTGTGCAGCCTTCGTCTCAGAGAGAGAATGACCAGGGATACGCCAGGAACGTAAATTCTCGTGAAATCTTTCTCCGGTGATCTTTTGGTTAGAGAAAGCCAACCCTGAAACCCAGAACCGCAGTGGAGGCCGCGATTTATATAGTGCGCACCGACTCCGCCATTCGTGAATAAATTGTGAATTTGTGCGCACATGCAGACAAAGTTCACGACAGACAGCCTATCCCGTGACCGGCAAGCCATCGCACGGCCCATCGACCGGCATCCACTGCATATTGTTGATCACCCACACCTGTCCGCCGTTGGAACGCTGCACCTGGTACCATGACGTATCGCCATTGCGCCCGATCACGGTCACCGTCTCGCCCAGAGCGAACTGGCCCAACAGCGTCGCGCCCGTGCCCGGCGCATCGCGGAAATTCAAGCTGGCGACCACCACGCGGCCCGTACAGCTCGCCACGCTGCCCGAGGCGCTGGCCGTGCCGGACACATCCAGCATGATGGCCGCCGGGGCGCTGGCCGCGCTGCCGTTGAAGGCCACCACTTCCAGGCTGAACGTCCCCTCGTGGTCTGGCATCCAGCTCAAGATCGCCTGGGCCGGACCCGGTTGATCCTGGGGCAGCGCCTTCGTCCCGGCCACGCGCCCGCCTACGCTCAAGAGGAAAGCTGTCGTGGTGGAGTCGGTCGCGACGGTGATGTCCACGGGCAGGTTCACCGGCACGCGCACGCCGCTGGCCGGGTCGAGGATCTGCACATTCGGCGCGCTGACGCCCCCGCCGCCGCCCGCATTCGAAGGCTGCGGCGTGGTGCCGGCGGCATTATCCCAGGTGAGCGTACACGCCAACAGCGCCGCGCCCACCATCGCTAACACCGCCCAGAGGCCCGCCAGTCTTCGCGCGGAATGTGTCATGATTGTGTCTCGATTCTAGCCCACGCCCCACAGTCGCAGCACGCTGTCGGAGCCGCCCGAAGCAACCCATACCCCGCCCGGTCCAAACGCGACGCTGTCGGCCTCGTTGCCGCTGTGCAGCACCGCGATCTGGCCGCCCGAGCTGAGGTCCCACAAGCGCACTGTGCCATCTTGCCCCGCTGACGCGATCAGGTTTCCGCCAGGGTTAAAGGCCAACCCAGTCACGGTGGTGCTGGCATGATCGAGCGTCACAAGCTGTGCGCCGCCACTGTTCCACACCCAGACCATCTCCCCGCCCGAGCACAGCCCGGACTGCCCGCTGGCTGCGATCAAACCGCCGGGCGTCACCGCCAACGCGGTCATCCAGCCGCCGCCGTTCAGCGTGAGCAGCGGCTGCGCCGGCGTGTTGATGTCGAAGATCTCCACGTCACCGCCGCCCAGGCTGCAATCTTGTCCTGCGCTCGCCAGGACCAGCGTAGTATTCGCGGTGAAGCCCACGCCCGTCACCGGGCCGAAGGTCTGCATTGATCCCAACAGCGACCCGTTGTACACATCCCACACATTGGCCGCGCCTTGCAGCCCGCCGCCGGAATCAGGATTGAGACCCGCCCCGGCCACCCGCGATCCGTCCGGGCTGAAGGCCACGACATTGACCGGAGCGCCCATCACGAAGCGTGTGAGCTCCCCGCCGGTCGACGAGTCCCACAAAATCACGAGGCCATCCGCGCCGCCCGAGGCCACGCGCGACCCGTCCGGACTGAAGGCGACGCTTTGCACGCGATCCTGGTGTCCGACCAGCGTCACCAGCCACTGCTGCGTATAGACGTTCCACAAACGCACCGTGCCGTCCCAACTGGACGAGGCGAGTACGTCACTCCCGGGGCCAAAAGCCAGCCCGGAGATCGTGCCGCCGTGGCCCTGCAAATCGGCAATCTCGATGATCTGCGACGCATTCCCCGCCGAAATCGGGCTGAGCGGAGGCACCGGCCCGGCCTGGCCGTTACCGCTGCCCTGGCCGCTATCAGTGGTCGCCGTCGGCTGCGGGACAGCGGTCGGCTGCGGCTGTGGAGTCGCCGTGGGGAATGGAGTAGCGGTCGGCTGCGGGATTGCGGTCGGCTGAGCCTGCGGCGTATTGGTCGGCGGCCCGGCCAACACCGTGATCGTGCGGTAGGCCTGATTATTGGTCTCGTTACTTTCGAGGATCGTGTTCTGATCGTCCACCGTGACGATCACATTGGCCACGCCCGGACTCTTGAAGGTCACGAACAGGCCGCCCGGCGACGGTACGTCTGCCGACTGGCCCGCGCCTAACCCCGGTACGTTGTAGTAATCAACCTGGCTGTCCGGTTTGAGAACGGCCACGCGGAAGGGGCCCGCCGCCGTACCGCCGCCGTTAGTTACACGTACGGCGAAATTAGCCTGGGCCGTGCCGTCTGCGCCCAACTGAACCTGCGTTACGCCTTCGAACAGCGTCATATACAGGTCGGGCAAGGTGGGCGTCGCCGTTGTGCCGGGCTGCGTGGGCTGGGACGTCTGGCTTGGAACCGGAGTCGGTGAAGCCGGGATCACGGCTGGCCGGATCGCGGAGCAGTCGCCAAGCTGAGTTGTATAGGCCGCGCTGATCCACCCGATCTGGCTGTTGTACGTCACCTGCCACCAACGCCCGTCAGGCCGGTCAGCATAACCGATGATCGTTGGTTCTTGCCCGGCGTTGAAGTTGGTGTAAATATCGTATTCGGTACCGGGTCCGCTGCGGAAGCGCAGCCCGCCCGTGTTGACACGCGCGCGGCAAACCGGGTTGTAGGGCGTGGCGGTTGCCGGTAAGTAGGTCGAAGGTGTCCCGATTCCGCCCGTGCCAGAATCCAGCGCGGGCAGCACGACGACGCGCCGCTGGGCGGGCAGCCCAACGATCGAGCCGCTGTACGCCTGTACAGACAGCGTGATCGAGCCGGCGCGATCGGC
The DNA here is from genome assembly GCA_963826505.1 of uncultured Chloroflexia bacterium. Classification (GTDB taxonomy): domain Bacteria; phylum Chloroflexota; class Anaerolineae; order Aggregatilineales; family Aggregatilineaceae; genus CAWGXG01. The sequence goes on along the minus strand of CAWGXG010000001.1, from coordinate 250,731 downwards.
TTTGTAGTCCAACACGACGTCCAACACCGCCGGGCTGCTGGCTTCCGACGGCGGTTGGCTAGAGACGCGCACGTCATTCACCAGCAGCTCGACCAGCGTAATCCCGGAGGCGCTGGTCGCCCTGGCACGTACGGAAATCACCTGCCCCAGGCTGAAGGTCTGGCCTTCGGCGGGCTCCAGAATCTCCACCAGCGGGCGCTGAACCGGCGGAGTCGGAGAAGACGACGTGCCGTTGCTACCCCCTACTTGTAAATTACAGGCCAGGGCTGCCGCCAGCAGGACGGCAAGCACCGGTAAAACGCGCAAATAAGAGGTTCTGTTGGACATAACGCGCTCCTGGCAGGGTGATCCTGTACGCATGTAGGCCGGGATAACGGAACCGGCTGCGGGTGAATCTGCGCCCCGGCCACCCGATCGCGATCGTCACTGATGGTGTCACCGACCTTCATCTGCATTGTAATGCAAGTTGGGGCGGGCGCAAACGTATGAAGGGGAAAAATACAGCAGCCGGAGGGCAGACGCGGGCTGTCACGGACCGCCATAATACAAAAGCCCCCTGCGAGACTGTGGGGGCATTTGCGGTCGCCAGGACCGCCCACTCACCATATCCAACGCCAGGACCACGCACCGGCGGTTTTAGTCAACGGGTTCCTTGAACACGATATAGCGTCCGATGTCGTCGCCCTTGGCGATGCACGTCGAGATATCGACCTTGAACTCGTGCCCACCCGATACCCAGCGCAGTGCTTCTTGCAGCAGCCCCTGCCCAACATAACACACAGGCCGGTCGGCTTTGCGATTCCAACACATCGGGCAGCGCTCCAACGTGTAGATATATTTGTCGCCTTCGTCATTCACGTTTGAAATCTGGTCGGAAAACTGGGTGAAAATATTCGCCATGGCCGGCAGCCCGATCTTCAGCTTGGCCGCCAGTGGCAGCACCTTGAACGCCAGATCGCCCACCCCCGCCAACGCGCCAAACCCGCGCAGCGCGTCAGCAAACGTCGCCCGGCCCGCACGCAGCGCCAGCCCACGGCCACCACGCGGCCCGTACATTTCCTCTAATGCCACACACAGCGCTGTGAAATATGCAAAATCAAATTCTTTTTCCAGGTTGTCGACGGGATAGTTGTTGATCAGCTCCGACAAGTCCGCCAGGTGCAAAATAGCATTAAGGCCGTTGCGGCCCATGACCTCTTCCAACGATTCAATCGTGATGCGGGCGAACTTGTTTGGGTAATTAAAGCCGCTCTTCTCAGGTGGCATTGTACCTGATCCTCCAATCGGTGAGATGGGTCCAACCGGGTTCCTGGTGCGCACGGCGGGCAACAACGCCGGCAGCGCCGACACGCCACGCTTTCCAGTATAAATCAATTCGGCTGTTACGCCATAGGTGTGCGGGTTTGTGCCCCTAAGTTAAGCAAGGACAGGCCGGGTTGTCAACTGCCAGTCTGGGCACGCCCCCATCTGCGCGTTGCCGACTGGCCCGCTTACCGCCCAGCGCCCTGGCCCGGTAGGTGTTGTTTATTATAAGGGAAATTCGCCGTTTGGCGAATGCTTAATCACGCGGCGTAATGTTTCATTGCGAGAACCATCGATATTGTATTAAGATAAGCGGAAGGTACGTTCCGGCAGCACGCTCCAATCGGCAGGCACCACGCATGCACATCCGTTTTTACCACCCCGAAGACGACCCAGCGTTGATGCGGCTGGAGCGGCTCAGCCCGCGTGGATTGCCTGAGCCGTTCGTGCATTACCGGCGGCGTTTTATCGACCGCGCCGCCTTGTTCCCCGATCATCAGATGCTGGTCGCGGAGGAAGCCGGACAGGTGGTTGGGTGTGTGGCCGTAGGCGTCAAGCGGACTCACATCGGTGACCGGGCGGTCACCGTGGCGTACATTTTCGACGTGCGCACCGATCCTGCTCTACGGCGGCGCGGCATCGGCAGCGCGCTGATCGAGGCTGTCGAAGACTATTTAATCGATCGCGGCGTCGACGGGGCCTACGGTCACATCGTGACCTCCAACGTCGCCTCGCTGCACCTGTTCGGGAAAATGGGTTACGAGCGCGTGCGCCAGATCATGATGCTGGTGTACCAGCCCTTCCCTTCCATCGATGTACCGGACTGGATGCCGCGTCACGGCGACGACTACACCGCTGAGCGCGATCTCGTGCGGGCCGTGCACAGCGGGCGCGACCTGTTCGTGACCGACGTGGCCGAGCGCGTCAAGGATTTCGGCTTCGAGCGCTGGTCGCTGGACCTGGGCGGCAGCAAGTTCGCCGGATTCAGCATTTTCGATCAGAGCTACGTCTTCCAACAGTGGCCCGCCGACGAGCCATTCCCCGCCGAAGACGAACAGCGCGCCCGCGCCAACAAAAGCCTGCGCCTGTTCGACGAAACCGGCATGCACAACCCGGCCCTGCTCAAAAGCATCTTCGACACGCTGCGCGACCTGGCCGTCACCAACTCGGTCGGCAAGCTGACGCTGCTGCTCGACCGCATGGAGCGCGCGCCGCTCTTTCTGTTCGACGAGGCCATCAGACAGTTAGATTACTGGATGGTCTTCCACTCGCTCAACCCCGACTGGACGCCCGAATGGCAGGACGGGCCGCTCTACGTCGACTCGCGTGAGCTGTAAGGCAAAAGCCCCATTCCCCGGCCTCCGCTGCGTTGGAGCCCGCCCGCGTATGAATTATAATCCCCGCGAGCGCTGCCTCCACGCGGCACGCGCATTCATACAAGGATAGAAGGTATGGCTCGCTTCTGGTTTACATCGGCCCCGCTGCCCGGTCATCTGGACTGGGGCGGCCTGCTCAAGACCGCTCAGGCACTCCAGGCGCGGGGACACACGGTTACGTGGGTGTCGGGCGCGCCCGTCGCGGAGATGGTCACGCGGGCGGGCCTACCTTTCGCCGCCGTCGATCACACCGGCTGGTTATGGCCGCCCCCGCCGCTGCCCACGCTGGCGAATTTCGTCAACGAAAACATGGTGACGCTGCGCTTTCGTCGCGCGCTCGATACGTGGCTGAGCGAAGACCTCGTGGCCGCAGGCGTCGACGCTTTGACCGCACTGGCCGAGCGTGACGGCCCGCCGGATGCCATCGTCACCGATCCGTTTCTCGCGGCAGCGGCGCTGGCAGCCGAACGATTCAACGTGCCCCTGGTCGTCGGCGGCTGGGCGTCGGGTCCGCCCGTGGACGAGGACCAGATGCTATACGCCCAGCGCGAACTGGGTCAGGAAGCGGTGGAGCGCGTGACGCGATTGTGCGCGCGCTTCGGTCTGAGCGGCGTGAATTTCAGCGGCGGCCCCGCTCCGAGCATCCAGAGTCCGCGCCTGCACATCAGCTATTTCAGCCCGACCTGGCACCAGGCGCGAGCCGGTCCTGCCACAGACGGAATTTGTGGGCGGGCTGGTCACGCCGCCGCAGGGCGATCCGCCCGCGTGGCTGGCCGAGATTCCCGCCGATCAGCCGCTGGGCATGGTAACGTTGGGCAGCACATTCACCAACGATCTCGCGTTTTTCGCGGCAGGCGCGCGCGCCATCGCCGAAGCCGGGATGATCCCGATCGTAGTCATCGGCTACACGCCGATCGCTCCGCAGAGCAAGGATAGTTTCAAGGCGGCGCTGCCGGGCGGCACGCGCCTGCTCAACTGGGTGGATTTCGATCACGTCCTGCCGCGCCTGAAGGTGATCATCCATCACGGCGGCATGGGCACGACCCACGCGGCGGTGGTGCACGCCATCCCGCAGATCATCGCGCCGCACGCCGCCGATCAACGCGGACAGGCGCGTCGGGCGCGTCAGGCCAAAGTCGCGCTCGAAATGAGCACGGCCGATCTGCGACGCGGCCAGCTTGGCCCGGCGGTGCAAGCCATCACCTCAACCGATTGGGTACAGGAGGCGGTCGAGCGTCTTGCGGAAGAATTCGCCGGATTGGGCGGTCCGCCGCGCGCGGCTGAGTTAATTGCGCGCGTGGTGAGGGAATAGGGCAAGAAGAGATTACAGAGAAACACAGAGCAAAGCATGAGGGGCACAGAGAATTACGGTGAAATCTCTGCGCCCCTCGACTCTTTTGGGATGCTGTTCCCTTACACCTCCGGCGCGGGGAACGGGTCAGTGGGCGCGTTGATGTCGTTGATGGTGTACTCGCCCGTTTGGGTCAGCGTCTGGTTGAGCAGCGTGCCCGCCGGGAAACCGTCTGACAAAATCGTCGCGTCAAAGTCGACCCAGGTGACCAGGACATCGGTCGTGAAATGGATAACGTCCCCGGCGGCGTTCACGTCGTAGACCATCGTCCAGGTGCTGTCAGGGGAGATGCCCGCGTAATACGCCTGGGCGCTGGCGTCGTCTTCGGCCGTTCCCGCCAGCAATTTCAGCCCGTCGATCAGATCCGCGCCCTTGATGCCAAGCGTAATCGTATCTACGGGCGTGCCATCGTCCAGGGTGCGCGCTTCGACGCTAGCCGCAGTAACGTGAGTCAGCAGGTCCGCGAACGACATGTCGTAAATCGACGGATGGCCCAGGTCTTCGAGGATATTTTCCAGGCGCAGGGATGCCAACGCGGGAAAATCCGCCGGATCCGTCACGCTGACCCAACCCTCTGGCATAGGCGCCAGGGTGGATTCGTCAGCGCTTTCGCGCGTGACATTGAGGTACAACCTATCGCCGACGCCGCGTTTTTCGCCGCTCAGCGTGTATTCCGTCGGGGCCGTGTCGCTAAAGCTCCGCTCGCTAATCTGCGTGCTGAACTGGTCGCTGAAGGTAGCTGTCCCCGCGTCGTCACGCGCAAACGTGACCGTACCCTCCGTCGTTTCGCTCTCTTCGGAGGACAGGATATTCGTGTCCATCGAGAATGTGATCTGCTGTTGCTGCGTGCGGGTACGGGTCATCGCAAAGCTGTTGAAATTCTCCGAGGCCGCTGCCGCATCGACGATCCGTTGGACGAGCGCCTGTTCTTCCGCGCTGAGTCCGCCATCCTGGGCAGACACGGGCAGCACGGTTACCAAAGCCAGCACGACGATCAGCAGCACGGGCATCCATTTACGTAACATATCAGGCTCCTAAAGAATTAGCGGTCGGGGATCGACGGCCAGCAAACGCGAGCCGCAGCCCCAAATCGTCGATAATTAGCTGTGGGCAGGACGGCGGCTGACAATCAGAAACTGCTGGATCACAAAACGGGCATCCGCCGTGCTGGGCAGCTCCGGCTTCATCCAGGCGGCAGCGGGTGCCGGAGCGTGTTGCAGCATGGCACGCAGCCGGAGCGTGGTCGGCACGTCACATCCCATGCGCTCGGCCCATTCGGTCAGTTCGTGATCCGTGTCGAACTGCTCGTAATGCTCCACATCCAGCCCGGCGGCGCTGAAGAATCCGAGCCAGTCCTCGCGCGAATAGGCCCAGACATGGCTGGGATCGCGCAGCCGCTCGAAGGCGTTCACATAACGCGCCGCCTGCGGATCGCCAGGCGTGAGCTGATCGATTACGGCGACAATGCCATCCGGGCGCACCACGCGCGCGCATTCGCTGACGAACTCCGCCACCTGGGGAAAGTGGTGCGGCGCGACGCGGCACGTCACCAGGTCGAACGTCTCCGCAGGAAAGGGCAGCACGCCCGCGTCAAGCTGGACGTAGCGCACCGCCGCGCCCTGCCCGGTAATATGGGTGCGGGCGGCTTGCAGCATGGGCCGCGTCAGGTCCCCGGCGACGGTCTCCGCCCCGGCGCGCGCCAACGCCAACGCCGTATGCCCGCCGCCCGTCGCCAGATCGAGCGCGTGCATGCCCGGCCCGGGCTGGACCAACTCGACCAGCCGGTGCAGGCTGTACCCGGCACTGTGCACGGGTGACGAGACGTACCCCTGGGCGTGCGCCCCAAACTGCTGTTGAACCAGTTTACGGGGATCGGGTTGATCGCTCATAGAGGAGTCCTCTCGGTAGAGTCAGGGTCTGTGTGGAATCCGACAAGCGCCCCGGAACCGTCCAGGGCGCTTGAGAGTGTCATCAGAGTGATCGGTCGAGCGCACCGCTTAACGTCTGCGGCCCATGATGTTCAGGATGAACAGGAACAGGTTGATGAAGTCCAGGTAGAGCTTCAGCGCACCGATGATGGCAATCCGGCGCACGAGGGTAGCTTCACCGCCCACGCCCTGCATGGAAATCTGTTCCGCGCTGCGCTTGATCCACTGCGTATCATACGCGGTCAGGCCGATGAAGATCGCCACGCCCGCGTAATTCACCAGCCAGAACAGCGCCGTGCTGGCGACGAAAATGTTGATCACCGACGCGACGATCAGGCCAATCAGCGCCATGAACAGCAAGCTGCCCAGCCGCGACAGGTCGACTTTGGTCGTGTAACCGATGATGCTCATCGCGCCAAACATGGCCGTGGTGGAGAACAACGCCAGGTAGATGTCGGTCAGGCTGGCATAGTAGAACACGGTCGAGAGCGTGACGCCCATCATCGCCGCGAAAATCAGGAACAGCCGCGAGGCGCGCGCCGCGTCCATCTTCATGATGCGCGCACTCAGATACCACACCAGCCCAATCTGTGCGAAAGGCGCGATGATCAGGATGGGGTAGATCGCTTCGGTCAGGCCGGTGACGGCGAACAGCAGAGCAACGACGGCGCTCGTAATCAACCCGAGCGACATCCACAAGTAGACTTCTTTCATTACCGCGCGCACGTCGACGTGCGCTCCAACAGAAATCGCCTGAGAATTCGGGCGGTAAATGTCCATGGTGTGACTCCTTGTGCGCTACAACCTCAGAGTGACGGTGCTCACTGCATCTCACATTCCTACATTATATTATACCCCGCAGTAGCTTAGATGATACGCTCTGACGCATTAGAAGTGCATTAATTCATCTGAGGCGACTTCACACGGCCAGCAGCAGCAGGATCGCATAGCCTGCCACGTAGCTCAGCGTCAGACCGTACATCACGGCGGCGGGCGTGTCACGCGTGCGGTAGTGGTCGTGCCACAAAAAGACGATCTTCACGAGATCGCCTGCCATCATCAGCAGGGCGAAGACGATCAGCGCGTTACGCGCGTCCCAGCCGGACGCCAGCGCCACGATCATGCCCCAATGGCCCGCATTGTTGACGATCGCGAAGCCCATCGCGATCAGCTCGCGCTCGATGATGCGGTCGAAGATCGCGACGACGAGGCCCAACGCCAGCACGATCAGCACGATGAACTGAGCCAACCGCGCGCCGTCCGGCACGGCGAAGTCGCCCACCGTCACGGCTTTGACGAACGCGCCGATCCCGATCGCCAGCGCGGCCAGCTTGATCACGGTTTCGAGCCACGCTAGCGGGGGCCAACGGTCCACATGCCAGTGTTTTTGTGGGGCTGTGGGTGAGGTCATCGAAGGTTAGCTCCTTAGTATGCGCTTGTAGACGTTATCCGTTATGACTTAACGATTGTAACGATTTGAGCGCTTCAACCGCATCTATTGACATGTCCCCAAAAATAAACGTATCATGGAAAATAATCAATCATAATCAAGATCTATGTCATAAGAGGAAATTAAACATGTTTAGAAGTAAAGCAAGAAAGCAATATAAGGAAGCTCAAAAGCTTATTAAAAAGGCTCGTTGGAATGAAGCCATCGCAATCCTAATGTCGCTGCAAGACGAACCGGAGCTTGACCGGTCCGATGTTGCGGACCTTCTGAGTTCAGGCAATGAAAGGTCTAGCGCAACACAATGTGGCAATTGCGAAGACACTTATTCGGAAGAAACAGTATGAAGAAGCTCAAGCGATCCTAGAAGAAGCAAGTACAGTCTATCCAGGGCATCCGGAATTACCCCGACTGCTTGGACAAGTCAAGGATGGGCTTACCAAGTCCTATCGTAAGAAAAGCTCGAAAAAAATCCCTAAGTGGCAATCCGCATTAGGGGGATTTGTAATTGTGATTTTCGTGTTAGCCCTGATCTCGAATTTTCAGGAAGAAAAGAAGGGGGCAACTCCGACTCAACAAAGGCAAATCATCATACAGCCTACGGAAGCTCTAGCTTCCGAGAGCCCTTCTGTTGCCAATTTGCCATCTGCTACAGTGAGAAGCATCGATCCGACACAGACTTCTACTATAACAATTGTCCCTACGGCACTAACTGTCAGAGACACGTTCGCAAAAGAAACCAGTTCTCCGACGAAGACGTCCGGGCCTACTTATACCCCAAGTGCGACCCCAACTCTTTCCATGACGCCAAGCGCCACACGGACATCTTCGCCAACAGCAACTAAGACTGTATCACCAACTTACACGCTGTCAAATACCCCGGTGTACGCTTCCGTAGTTGGAAGCGACATAAATGCGCGCAATTGCCCTTCTACAGCTTGTGACATAGTTCGAGTCATAACGAGCCGTGAAGACTTCATAGTTCTCGGATCATATGATGATTGGTATTGGGTTGAGTTTGACAATCAACAGCGCGCCTTTATCTTTAGCCAACTGATTGGGCTTCCGCAAGGTGCCGAGGTGTCGATTGCTCCAACTTTGACATCTTCCCCTCCTCCTACATCAACTTCGACACGTACACCTACGGTGACCAGGACCGCCACGTCACGCCCAACCGCAACGCGGACTCCTTCTCCAACTCCACTGAAATTCGATGAAGAAACAGTCCTATTGTTAATCAAATACACTATGGAGATCACAGACAATCCGATCGACTCTGATTCAGGTGAAATCCGGAGAGTTAGTCGTGAATGTTCCAGACACTCTCAGTTCCAGTCAAGACGAGATTATTCAATATCGGATAGGCTATATTGGTGCCTTGGCAGGTGCAATATCCGGTATCTATCAAGGGGAAGATACTATTTCGCCGCCGCCACCGCGCGTCATCATGAATTTCACCTACGGCAGTCTGGTCAGCATTCGTGTGAGGTTTTCAACCGCTGATGCATTGGCCTTTATTCGTGGCAACATTACCACTGCAGAGTTCATAGGACGGTGGACCGTCGAGTGAACTCTACAGTGTTCGCATAATACCACGCACGATTAGGGGTGCATTCTTTCCCCGATATAGCGACAGGTCCGCTCAGGAATTTACGCCACCGGCGTCAGCTTACCTTCCTGGCCGGGCGAATGCACGTTCGGGATGGCGGCTGCTCCGGCGGCGAAGGCTTCGTCAATACCGCGCTGAATCTCCACCCAGAAATCGCGGGCGGCGGTTTGTTTGTCCGCGCGGAAACGCCCCAGCCAGTCTGACAGGGCCGGGTCTTGCAGACCGTCGCTTTCCCACTGCTCCAGAAAGCCCAGGATCAGGTCCGCGATGCGCGCGCTCTGCCAGGGAACGGCTTTGGCGTGCTCGTGCTCGTAGATCGAACGGGCGAGATCGAACTGGTGCAGCTTGTAATCGTCGTCCAGCCCGTAATGCGCCTCCAGGATTTCATCGGCGATCACTTCGGCCCATTTGCGGTGAAAGCGGCAGATGCCGGTGTTATCGCTAAACAACTCGTATGTCATGCGCTCGACGTTTTTGTGTCCCAACACGTCTGGCGGCAGGAATTCCACGCCGTAATGCACGTAGTATTTGCCCATGATTGGCATCGGGCTGAACATGCCCGGCGTCCAATACTGGTTGGGCACCATGCAGCCCACGTCGCCATTCGACAGGAAAACGGCGCGATCGGTGCTGTTGATCTCATAATCGTGATCCAGCGTGAACGCCGCCTCGCGGATTCCCTCGCGGAACAGCGCGCACTCGGGCCGAAATAGCAGCGCGTTGGTCAGCGCGATGGCGTAATCGGCGTTGCGACGGCTGTCTTCCACGATGTCGAAGGTCGTCACGTCGTCGGTGAAATGGAACGCCATGCGATCCGCCGGAGGAAATCCGAAGTGCTCGGGCTCGATCAGCCCGTCCGCGATCAGCTCCATGATCCAGGCCAGCGTGCCACCCAACTGAATCGCGTCGAAGCCCATCGCGTCGGCGTGATGGTTGATACGCTCGGCGGCGCGCTGATCGAATACGCCGATCTGCGGGCCGAGCGCGTGGTACGGCTCGTAGTCTTTCTTGAAGTGCTCGGCGAATTTCTTGCAGGCGACGGCGCACGGCTCACCGCAGTGCTGCTGGTGCTTGGGTTTGATCGTCTCCTCGTTGAACTGGTAGAGGTAGTGCTTGAGGATGAAATCGTCGTGCTGGCGCAGACGCGCGGCTTCCGGCGCGTAGATGCTCTGGTAATTGAAGCTCATCACGCGCTCGTTGAGCGTGCGCATATTCACGCCAAAGGTGCCGCCCGTCTCGAATTCCGGCGCGTAGCGGTATTTGGTCGTCATGGCGAGATCGGCCTGAATCGTCTTCTTGCCGAAATGCTCCATGAAATAGCCGTCGATCTCCTTCGAGTTGCGCAGATCGGGGTCTTCCCATTCGCCGCCGAAGACCATGCCCACGATGTTGTGATATTGCAGCAGCCGCGAACCGAGTCCGCCGCGCCCGGCCCATTCCTCGACCGGGGCAAAGCGCCCTTTGCGCATTGGGCTGGAGCCGATCGCGCCCTCGCGCGTGACTTTGGCTGCCGGTCCGACGGCCAACACACGCACGTGGTCCGCTGGATACTCCGAGGCGTAACGGTCGTAGAGCGCCTGTTGCAGCGCGTAGAAGCCTAACAGCCGCTCGCCGTCCGGATCGGCGTACCCGTTCCAGATCGGCTCGTGATTGATCGGTTCCAACCGCACGGAGATTTCGCCCGCCTTGTGATTGAGCAGCAGCACGCTGGGCGTGTGCGCCTGCCCGCGCAGCGCGACGTAGTTCACGCCAACGCCGTGAAAGATATAGGCCGCGCCGCCCATGCTCGACACGTAGAAGCTTTCCCACTGAGGACTCCACGCGCAAAACACCAACCGCCGCGTGCCAGGGATGCTGCTCCCCGCGAGCAGTCCTTCGCCGAAGGTGAAACTATCGGGATAGAGCTTATAGCGCTGCCATCCGAAATCGACCGGGCCAAGAATGTTGGGATCGTCGGTGGGGCGCAGATACCAGTGTCCGTTGTTGAGATGCACAGTGAGTTCGCGTTGAAGAATCGGATAGACCATGAGGTTCTCCTGAGACTCGTTCCGCTAAATACAACTTCAATTATAAAGTCACCGGGTCTCAAACTGAAAAAAGACAAACCCGTACAAAGCATCGCATACAGAGCGACACAAAACACGTGCGGGCGCAGCAGCCCGCACAGTCTTCTCACCCAGTCGATTTGAGGGACAGCCCTGTAGATTAGATCGGGAGCAGCAGAGGTAACAGCCAGCCGTACGCGACAAAATGGAGCACATGCAGAACTGTAAACTCGGCGATGCCCCGCATCTTGAAGACGGATGCGGCCATCACTTCCAGCACCACACCGATACCCAACGCGATCAGCATGAACTGATGCTGCGCCGTGTCAGGTGAGGCGTGGGCCATCGCGCGGAACACGAAAACAGCGATCACGCCCACGACAACCGCAACTCCCCCAAAAAATACGGCGGTATCGCGGCGCGCCGCCGCTGCCGTTTTGGATTCAAGTTGGTCAGTCGTGGTGAGCACTTGGTAGCGAACATAGGAGAATATGGTGGAAACGACGGCGAGAATGGCGATCAAAGCGATGACAGCAGGCAGCGATCGGGGCATGGCAAAGTCTCCTGAAAGCACAACACCGCCCGTTGGGCGGTGCACCATGACAACTATGGCTGATGGTAATGCAAAGTTCGTCCACGATAGAAGTGTCAGAAATCATGTTTGGGAGGCGCTTTGTGTTATCACGTTATCGGATCATGCTGTGGGCAGGCGTGCGCCGACGGCAAAACCAGTCGTGCAGCGGCGGCGAACGCAACTGGCTCTGGTAATTTGCTTCAAATTCGTTACACTTTTACCCACCGGGGGCGGAGAGTTCTCCCGGGTGAAGCGCTGACAAGGACGGTAACCAGTGCCTGTTTCGCGCCTGGTCATGCCCGATACGGGCCGCAGACGTCTCAACCGTTTGGAGCGCCTGGCGCGCGCCGCGTGGCGCAACGCGCGTGTAATCCTGCGCGAGTTTCGCTGGTCGATCAGCGTTTTCCTGGTGGCGATTTTGGGCGGCGGCTGGCTGTACGGCGAGCTTCTGGTGCAGGCAGGCTACGAACGTCTGCCGTTCATCGACATGCCGTATTCCATGCTCTCGCTGATGATCTTCCAACCGCCGCTGGACCTGCCGCGTGAGCCGCAGTTGATCGCGTTTTGGTACGCGATGCCGGTCATCTTCGCGTACGTGACCGCACGCGGGATCGTGAATTTCGTGCGCCTGTTCTTCAACCCGGACGAGGGGCGTAGTTCCTGGGAGGCAGCGGTGGCGTCAACTTACAGCGGGCATGTGATCGTGATGGGCGTCGGCCACCTGGGGACGCGTGTCGTGCGGGCGGTGGTCGGCATGGGCTTCGAAGTCGTCGCGATCGATCTCAGCGTGGAAGCAGACAAGCGCGAAGTGCTCGACCGCCTGAACGTGCCGCTGGTGGTCGCCGATGGGCGGCTGGCGAGCACGCTCGAAACGGCGGGCATCCGCAAGGCGCGCGCGCTGATCGTCTGCACGTCGAACGATCATATGAACCTGGAAGTCACCATGCGCGCCCGCGATCTGAACCGGAACATTCGCATCGTGGTGCGCATGTGGGAAGACCAGTTCGCCTCGCAGATTCAGCGCTTCATGAACGTCGAGGCCGTGCTCAGCACCACCGATCTGGCCGCGCCGTCCTTCGCGGCGGCGGCGCTCGGCATCGAAATCTCGCAAACCTTCGTCCTGCACGGGGTCGAGTACAGCATGATCGAGCTGCAAGTCGAAGCTGGATCGTTTCTGGACGGACGCACCGTGCAGGATATCCAGCTCAACGAAGAGCTTGACATCGTGCTGCATGGGCATGACGGTCAGGTGCAGGTGCATCCCGCTCACGAAGTGCTGATCGCGGCAGGCGATACGCTGGTGGTGTTCGCCCAGCACAACAAGATTATGGACGTGGTGGGCCGCAACCAGGGCCGCCGCATGATTGCCAGCAAGGAATGAGCGTTCAGCGCGCGATTTGTGTGCTTTTTACTGTAAACTACCGGCTGATGGCTCACCGCTAGAACATCGAGGACTTCAATGCATTACCACATCTGGACGTTAGGCTGTCAAATGAATGTCGCGGACTCGCAGCGGCTGGCCTCCGAGCTGGAACTGCTCGGCCATCAGGCCGCCACCGATCCCGCCGACGCCGATATTCTCGTGATCAATACCTGCGTGGTGCGCCAGTCCGCCGAGGACAAAGCCTATGGCCGCCTGCGTGAGTTGGCCCGCCTCAAACAAGCTGAGCCGGACAAAGTCGTCGGGCTGATGGGCTGTCTGGTCGGCGTCAAGGATCCGCTGCGCCTGCGCGAAAAACTGCCCCAGGTCGATGTCTTTCTGCCGCCCTCGGACCCGGAGCCGATGCTGGCCTTTCTGCGCGACCGCGACACCGAACGCGCCGCGCGCGATCTGGACAGCGCCGCCCGTGCCGACCGCGACCGCCTACAAGACGATCCCGATCTCTCCCTGGGGGCGTTGGTGCTGCCCCAGCACGAAGTCGGGACGCTGGTCAGCGCGCATGTGCCGGTGGTGTACGGCTGCTCGCACGCCTGCGCCTTCTGCATCATCCCCTTCCGGCGCGGGATCGAGCGTTCCCGCCCGGTGGGCGAGATCGTGGCCCACGTGCGCAGCCTGGCGCGCCAGGGCGTGCGCGAGATCACGCTGCTGGGGCAGATCGTCGATCGCTACGGCAAAGATGTACCTGACGGCCCGAATCTGGCCGCCCTGCTGCGCATCGTGCACGGCGTCGCGGAGGAAGAAGGCGTCGAGCGCATCCGCTTCCTGACCAGCCATCCCAACTGGATGACGGCCGATCTGCTCGACACGGTGGCGGAACTGCCGCGCGTCATGCCGCAGATCGAAGTCCCGGTGCAGGCCGGTAACGACGAGGTGCTGGCGCGCATGCGGCGCGGCTACACCGTCGCGCAGTACCGCGATCTGGTCGACCTGATCCGCGCGCGCGTGCCGGACGTGGCCATTCACTGCGACATCATCGTCGGTTTCCCCGGCGAAACGGACGCCCAATTCCAGGACACTTACGACCTGCTGGCCGATCTCAAGCTGGACAAGGTGCATCTGGCGCGTTACAGCCCGCGCCCGCACACGGTCAGCCTGCGCACCATGCCCGACGACGTCCCCCCGGACGAGAAAAAGCGCCGTCACGCCGCGCTGGAGGAATTGCAGGCGCGGGTCGTGGCCGAGATCAACGCGCGCTTCCTGGGCCGGACGGTCGAGGTGCTGGTCGAGGATCAGCACCAGGGCAAATGGCGCGGGCGCACGCCGCAGAACAAGCTGGTCTTCTTCGAGGATGATGCGCAGGACTGGCGCGGGCGGCTGGCTCAGGTCGAGATCACCTGGACCGGCCCCTGGAGTATGCAGGCGCGCCTGCCCGGTCGCGTGGAGTCCGATCTGCCGCTGCGGCTGGACGTGATGGGGTAAGAAGCGGGTCCACGGAGAATATTGGTGTCGCCGCGGTGAGGTCTTCGGCCGTGCTGACCTACTCGGCCGTAACGCGGAACAAGTGCCCCTCTGCCAGCCGGTACGTGACTACACCCGGCGCGGACTCCTGGCGCAGCAGAAACGCGTCGGATTTATTGGGCGGATCGGCGGCCCGAGCGACCAGATTGCGCATGATCCACCCGTGAACGCCGGTGCGATCGTTGCGCACCATCAGCCACGTGTTGTCCTCGTTGTGCTCCATTACGTACAGCACATCCCCGGACCGTGCCGTGCCCGCGACCGAGAAGTTCGTGCCGGGCCCGACGCGCAGATTGGCATTCGCGGTGGCCGTGACGGTAGGTGTCAGGCTGAGCGCATGATCGGACGGTTCGAGCAGGCGCACGATCAGGTTGTCGAGACACAGATTGGTATTCGGACCAGTTTCAATCGCGACGCCGCCATGCAGCGCCCTCGCATCGATGACCCAGTCCGCCCCGTGCTCGTTGTACATCGTCCGCACACGATCGCCTACCACTTCCGCGCGCAGGACGAACCATTCTCCCTCGTGAACGGCTTCGTCCATATAAGACAGCTCGACGCTCTGGTCATTGCCGAAATAGTACGTTTGCGAGCCCGTATACTCGGGATCCAGCTCGACCGCGTGCCGGTACCCGTCGCCGTTCGCGTCGCGCCGCGTGATGATGGCGACATGCCCGGTCGGCGAGTTGAAGCGGACGCGCAGCTCGACCAGATAGTCATTGGGCAGATCGAGCCCCAGTTCGGCCAGTGGGAAATCGCTGTAACGCCCGTTGTCGTAGGAAATGCAGAACAGCGTGTTATCACCTTCGCGCACCGGGTGCCAGCCTTCGCCCGCCAGCCGCACCTGATCGGGATCGTTGAAATCCGTCCCGTACAGAACGCTAAGATACGCGCCATCGGGCAGCGCGGCTTCGGGCGCGGGTTCCGGCTCCACGACCGGCACCCTGCCCGTATTCCCTTCGATACGCGTGATGAAGGCGCGACTGATCCACGCTTCGCGCCCTTCCCACTCGACGCGATACCAGACTCCGCTCGCCAGTCGACCCGTGATGGGCAGCGTCACATTGTCGATGGTCGCGATCAATTCGGCGTCGATCGTGGGTGCCGCACGCAGATACCCACCCAATATTCCGATCACCGCCACGACGGCGGGTTCCGGCTCCACGACCGGCACGCTGCCCGTATTCCCTTCGATACGCGTGATGAAGGCGCGACTGATCCATGCTTCACGCCCTTCCCACTCGACGCGGTACCAGACTCCGCTCGCCAGTCGGCCCGTGATGGGCAGCGTCACATTGTCGATGGTCGCGATCAGCTCGGCGTCGATCGTGGGTGCCGCACGCAGATACCCACCCAATATTCCGATCACCGCCACGACGGCGGGTTCCGGCTCCACGACCGGCACGCTGCCCGTATCCCCTTCGATACGCGTGATGAAGGCGCGACTGATCCACGCTTCACGCCCTTCCCACTCGACGCGGTACCAGACTCCGCTCGCCAGTCGGCCCGTGATGGGCAGCGTCACATTGTCGATGGTCGCAATAAGCTCGGCGTCGATCGTCGGTGCCGCACGCAGATACCCGCCCAATATTCCGATCACCGCCACGACGGCGGGTTCCGGCTCCACGACCGGCACGCTGCCCGTATCCCCTTCGATACGCGTGATGAAGGCGCGACTGATCCACGCTTCGCGCCCTTCCCACTCGACGCGATACCAGACTCCGCTCGCCAGTCGACCCGTGATGGGCAGCGTCACATTGTCGATGGTCGCGATCAGCTCGGCGTCGATCGTGGGTGCCGCACGCAGATACCCGCCCAATATTCCGATCACCGCCACGACGGCGGGTTCCGGCTCCACGACCGGCACGCTGCCCGTATCCCCTTCGATACGCGTGATGAAGGCGCGACTGATCCACGCTTCGCGCCCTTCCCACTCGACGCGATACCAGACTCCGCTCGCCAGTCGACCCGTGATAGGCAGCGTCACATTGTCGATGGTCGCGATCAGCTCGGCGTCGATCGTCGGTGCCGCACGCAGATACCCGCCCAATATTCCGATCACCGCCACGACGGCGGGTTCCGGCTCCACGACGGGAACTGTATCCAGATCGCCGTTGATCTGCGTGGCCGCGCTGCGACGCACCCAGCCTTCTTTGCCCGGTTCATATTCCACGCGCAGCCAACTGTTATAGGCCGTGCGTCCGGTCACGATCAATTGGTCGTTGGTGGCGAGCAGGATGATCGGCGCGTCGAAGGACGGCGCCTCACGCACCGTGATCCCCGCCAGCGTCACGGTGATCGTGACAGGCGCGGGGACAGATTCCGGTGCCGGTTCGGTTTCGACGACCGGCACGCTGTCCAGATCGCCATTGATCTGCGTGGCCGCGCTGCGACGCACCCAGCCTTCATGCCCCGGTTCATATTCCACACGCAGCCAACTGTTATAGGCCGTGCGTCCGGTCACGATCAGTTGGTCGTTGGTGGCGAGCAGGATGATCGGCGCGTCGAAGGACGGTGCCTCACGCACCGTAATCCCCGCCAGCGTCACAGTGATCGTGACAGGCGCGGGGACAGATTCCGGTGCCGGTTCGGTTTCGACGACCGGCACGCTGTCCAGATCGCCATTGATCTGCGTGGCCGCGCTGCGACGCACCCAGCCTTCATGCCCCGGTTCATATTCCACACGCAGCCAACTGTTATAGGCCGTGCGCCCGGTCACGATCAGTTGGTCGTTGGTGGCGAGCAGGATGATCGGCGCGTCGAAGGACGGTGCCTCACGCACCGTAATCCCCGCCAGCGTCACAGTGATCGTGACAGGCGCGGGGACAGATTCCGGTGCCGGTTCGGTTTCGACGACCGGCACGCTGTCCAGATCGCCATTGATCTGCGTGGCCGCGCTGCGACGCACCCAGCCTTCATGCCCCGGTTCATATTCCACACGCAGCCAACTGTTATAGGCCGTGCGTCCGGTCACGATCAGTTGGTCGTTGGTGGCAAGCAGGATGATCGGCGCGTCGAAGGACGGTGCCTCACGCACCGTAATCCCCGCCAGCGTCCCAGTAATCGTCACTGAGCTGCCTGCCGCGGCTACCTCAACTGGCGTGCTCGTCGCGCTGGGACGTGGGGTCACGGTCGGGCGCGGCGTCCGCGTCGGACTCGGTTGCGGCGTACTGGTCGGGCGCGGCGTTCGCGTGGGGCTGGGACGTGGCGTGTCAGTCGGGCTCGGCTCCGGCGTGTCAGTCGGACGCGGCGTATCGGTTGCGCTGGGTTCGGGCGTGCTGGTCGGGCGCGGTGTATGCGACGGCAGCACCGCGATCACCGGGACGGAGGTGGGTACCGCTGTAGCTGCCTCAGTGGGCGGCACCGTCAGCGAAGCCGCCGGAGGCAGCGGTGTAGCGGACGCCAGGTAGGGCGTCGCCGTCCCTTCGACCAGCGCGGTGAGGGTCATGGGCAGGCCGAGCGCCACGTCCATACCGGGCGTAGAGGCCGGTGACTTGTCTCGGCTGCCGTTGGCCAGCACGCCAATCACCACCAGCGCCACGATCAGCGCCAGCCCCAATACCCACACCACCGGACTCCGGCGGGCCGAACGGGCATGAGGTGGACCGCTTATGACCATCGACGGCTCGGCGGGTGGCATCACCGGCGGGCGACCCGGCGGCGATTGGGACGGCGTGAACGTCGGTTCATCGGGGGGCGCGGCAGCCGTGGCGAGTGTCGGTCCCCGGCGCCACTTTCCTGGGCGGCATTTTTGTGACGAAAAAGCCGGTGCGCTCGCCAGTCGCCCCGGCGATAGCGGCTTCATACGCCTGGGCAAACGCAGTTACCGTCGGGAAACGATCGTCGGGCCGTTTCGCCAACGCCCGCTCCAACGCCAGCGTGACCTCAGTGGGCAATTCCGGGCGCTGATGGTGGACCGGCGTGGGAGTTTCGTTGAGGTGTTTGTGCATCAACCCAAACGGCGTCGTGGCTTCGTAGGGCGCGTGCCCGATCAGCAGCGCGTAGATCGTCACGCCGAGCGCGTACTGGTCGGCGGCAGGCGTCAGCGTTTCTGAGCGCCACTGTTCAGGCGGCATAAAGAGCGGCGTGCCCATCACGCTGCCGGTGCTGGTCAGAGCACTGGTAGCGCTCAGCAGCTTGGCGATCCCAAAATCGACCAGGTAGGCGTTGCCCTGGTTATCAAACATGATGTTGCTGGGTTTGATATCGCGGTGAATGACGCCCTGGCTGTGCGCGTAGTCGAGCGCCCCGGCGACCTGGCGCAGCAGCCCGGCCACCTCCCCTGGAGACGGCAGCGGCCGATCGGTGTCCACGCGGCGTTGGATGCGGTCGGCCAGCGTACCGCCCGTCAGTAAACGCATCACGACGTAACTGAGATCGCGCTGAATGCCAAAATCATGGACGGGGACGATATGCGCGTGTTCCAGGGCGGCAGCAGTCTTCGCCTCGCGGTAGAAACGCTCGATGTAACCAGCCTCGGCAGACAGCGACGTCGAGAGAATTTTCACCGCGACTTCGCGTTCCAGCATTTTCTGGTGTGCGCGGTAGACGGCGCCCATGCCGCCTACGCCCATCAGTTCGCGCAGTTCGTACTGGCCGAGCGTCTGCCCGGTAAGGTCCTGGAAGGCCATAGCGCACCTTTCCGGCTCTGGCTAATTGGGGGTATTACTCGGAAGTATAGGGCCGTTAAGAGACTCGCGCCAGCAGGTTAGGAGACAATTCCACAGGAGTCAAGGAGAAAAACAAAAAAACAGCGGTGCCCCGAAGGACACCGCCGCGTGATACACGTGCGTCATCAGTTACGCTAGAAGACTAGCCACCACGGGCAGCCAACTGCGCAGCCTGATCGATCGTGCGGTAATCCCAGTGCGCGCCACCGAACAGACCATCGGTTTCGATCGGGAGCGAGTACCAGGGCTTGATCAGCGAGTAGCTGATGCGCAGGTACAGGGGGATGATCGGGTACATGCCATCCGGCCCGAAGAACTGTTCTTCGATACGGTAGTAGTCTTCGATACGGGTATCGGGATCCAGTTCGGTCGCGGCCTGGCTGATCAGATCGTCAACCTCGGAGCACGGGCGCTTGGTGTCGTTCTGCGAGCTGTCGCAGTAGAGCACGTCGTTCACCCAGTTGTTGGCATCCGGGTAGTCAGGGCCCCAGCCGAGCGTCCACATGTTGGGACGATCTTCGGTCGGGTTCTGGCGGGAGACGGTCTGCAGCAGCACGGAGAATTCCTGCTGTTCGATCGTGAAGATGTTAGGATCGCAGCCCAGAGTCTTCTCAACGGCGGCGGACAGGAATTCGGCCCAGGCAGCCGCACTGGCGTAGGTCACGATTTCCAGATTCGGGAAGCCTTCGCAGTTCGCATAGCCGGCATCAGCCATCTGAGCGGCAGCGAATTCGGGATCATAGCCAACGCCAACTTCGTTGATGGGCGGGGCACCGAACATGCCAGGAGGTGTGAAGTGAATCATGGGGATACCACGACCCTGCAGAACTTCCTGGATGAAGGCATTGCGGTCGATAGCAGCAGAGAAGGCACGACGGGCGCTGACGTTGTCAAAGGGCGCCTTGTCGACTGCGAACGCGAAGTAGAAGACGGCCAGGTCGGACGTCTGCTTGAGCTGGTCGGAATAGGTTGGGTCACTCAGAACCGACTGAAGTTCGGCGCTGGGAACACCCGCCGCGTCAATCTGGTTGTCCTGGTAGAGCGCGAACTGCGTACCGGCGTCTTCCACGATGGTGACGATGCGGCGTTCGAGATTGCCGGGGCCAACGAGGTCGGACGGGATCAGGGGGTTGCGCATGTAAACACGACGCACACCACGCACCCACTCATCGACCACGAACGGGCCATTGGTCACAACGTTACCGGGATCGGTCCAGTTATCACCGTATTGTTCGATGATTTCGCGCGGAACCGGGCGATAGATCCACATCGGGGTTTCGCTGAGGAAGTAGCCCGACGGGAACAGCAGGGTGATTTCCAGAGTCGCGTCGTCAAGAGCCTTGACGCCCACAACATCGGAATCGGCGTCGGTGAAAGCGGCCGAATCGATCGCCAGTGCGTCGGAGCAGCCCGCTACCACACCAGCAACTACGTAACCGTACTCAGCCAAAACGCGGGGATCGCAGGCGCGCTTGATGCCGTACTCAATGTCGCCAGCGGTAACCATACGCAGGGCGGTCGCTTCGTCGTTGACCGGGTCCCACTGCACCCAGGGCACGTCGTTGCGGATATTGAAGGTCCACACGGTACCATCGTCGTTGGTCGTCCATGACGTGGCGAGCTCGGGCAGGATGCCACCCGGGGTCAGTGGGTCGGTGTTGGTCAGACCCAAGAACAGATTCTCGATCGTGTCGATGGACACCGAGTCGGTGGCGAGCTGCGGATCGATCGTGCTGATCTGCGCGCTGTCGGTGGTGTAGTTGGTAATCGGTTCGCCCTGGCGCATAACGCTTACCAGGGTCACATCGGCGTTGCTAGCGAAGGTGAGACCCGAGGGCAGGATAGCGACGACCAGCGTCAAAATGATGGTCAGCGCCAATGCCCGATGGCTATTCTTTAACATTGCTCCTCCTGAGAGCTATTTTAAGGATATGTTGACAACCTCTAACCTCAAGTGCGATATGCCCATGACCGACCGGATTGCCTCGGAAGCGTGGCGAGTGATCGTGTTCGTGGATCCTCCTTCCCTTTCCTGAAAAACTAGTTTGACGATCGTCCAAACACTATTTTAAGAAATCCAATTCACGCCCGGCGACCGCGACGCGCAGCGGGCACGCGCCAGTCTAGCTGGTCAGCCGTACCTAGCATGCCGAATCATGCGACAAAATAGTCTTCCTCAGTGGGAGCGCATAGGGAAAATCGAAGTGGTTGTTGAGAATGTGCATAATGTTTGGAAGAGTGCGAACCCGTTTGTTGGCCGGGCTACGATGCGTATGCGCCGCAAACCTGGGACCAAACGCACATGTATAGATATATAACACCCCGGTTATTTTTGCAAGTATCCGTTTGACAAATCACCGCTATCATGCTGAAACAAGGCACAAAACAGGCCGCTAAAAGGGTTCAGGCAGTTCGCTGCCCGCCTAACCGCCGGAAGCGAACCCCAATCTCCTATGCATCTTGCACCCGCACCATGCTAGCCGTTCTGATTAGTATTACAGATTAGCAACCCGATCGGTTCGAGATTGGATCGAAATTCTTTAGTAAATGGTTCGAAACAATAACCTGTCGCCTGTATGCAGAGATTATTGACAACTTTTTTCTGTGGGCGCGTATATTTCACTGAGGATAGGTTGACATCCTCTGACCTCACGTCTGATTGTCCTTTGCTGTGCACAGGTGCGCGCTGCCCACGCGCACCTGTGCATGTCTTTCCAGGGCGATCGCTATACGCCGTTTTGAACCGGCTCCCAGGCATACTCCAGGTGGCGGGCCGTCTCCAGCGCCGTCACCGGGCCGAGCAGCCGCTGGACGACATACAGCGCCGTATCGATCCCTGCCGTGATCCCGGCAGATGTGATGAACTTCCCGTTATCCACAAACCGCTGACCGGTGACGATCTCGCAGCCGGGCGCCGTCTGCGCCAGATCTTCCAGGGCGGCGTGATGCGTCGTAGCACGCATCCCATCCAGCAAGCCGGTCGCCCCGAGCAGCAGCGCTCCGGTACAGATCGAGACCACCAGCTCCGCCTCCATCGCCTGCTTCTTGATGAAATTCACCGTCGTGAGGTTGTTGCGTTCGTGACGCGCGCCCAAACCGCCGGGGATAATCAGGATGTCCGCCTGGGGCGCGTTCTTGTAGGTATAATACGGGGCAATGCGCAGTCCGCTGCGCGTGGTCACCGGGGGATTCAGCCGCTCGGCGACGGTCGTCACCGAGAACGGGACGGGGCCTGTCGCGCGCTGCCCGGTGATGGACAACACCTCCAGCGGACCGGTAAAGTCGAGCGTATCCACGTCGTCAAACAAGGTCACCATTACAATGCGTACCATAGTCTGTTCCTTCACCAACTCCAAACTATAATGAGACTATACGGCCGGACTGATCTAAGCATTCTATACATTGATTGTAGCGCGAACGTGAGCCCACGAAAAGAACAGACGGATTGTCTATAAACGTCTACAGGACAAATTGCTTCCAAACCAGGGGAGAAATGCTGTTTAGCGGTCAGCGCACGGGGGTATAGACTCTAGCGCCGAGGTGATCTGCGCGACCACGGCGTTCAGATCGCGGGTGAGCGACTCCAATGGCACGTGCAACACGCGGACTGCCCGTGCTTCGAGTGCAGCGTTGGACTGCTCGTGGATCGCGCCGTCCACTTCGACCACCGGCCCCGTCTCCTTCACGGAGACGGGAGCTTGGTCTGAAAGTTGTTCGCGCTGAGGGCGGGAGGTGCATCAAAAGCACACGATCCGTCACCCGCTCACCGCTTGCTTCACAAGCGCGACGATCCTTGCTTCTTCGGCGGCCGTCAACTCCTTCAACGCGAAGGTCGTCGGCCACATAGCGCCTTCGTCGAGGTTCGCGGCGTCGCTGAAACCGAGCGTCGCGTACCTGGCGCTGAACTTCTCCGCACTCTGGAAGAAACAGACGACCTTGCCATCCTTGGCATACGCGGGCATCCCGTACCAGGTTTTCGGCGAGAGGACTGGCGCGTTAGCCTTGATGATTTCGTGGATCCGCTCGGCCAACGTGCGATCCGGTTCCTGCATCTCAGCGATCTTCGCGAGCACGTCACTTTCTCCAGCGGCCCTGTCATTCTTGCGGCGCGCTTCCGCCTTCAACTCTTTGGCGCGCTCCTTCATGGCGGCGCGTTCTTCGGCCGTGAATCCTTCTGACTTCTGCGTTTCCTTCTTTGGGCTCATAAGAACCTCCTTATATCGCCCAGGGCTGGGAATGAAACTGCGCGGCAGCCGCCGCCCGCCCCTGCAATCGGCAGATAGATTATAAGTCAATTCCACCGGCTACAGTCTTGTTAGGCTGCGGTTCGCTATGCCCCCTCACGCCTCTTGATGGAGAGGGCGGTCGGGCGGGTGGGGCGGGGTTAGGGAACCGATGTGCCTTTGACCCCTGAACAAAACCTCCAATGCTTCTTCCCCTGAATACTCTCACATATTCCAGTATTGTCGCAAGAACATGCAGCGTCAGAACCTGTTTCAAGAGCGATCTTCGCTTTGTCATAGCGGACAATTCTACCGTGAAGAACGTCGTTTCAGTCTGGAACGATCGACCGAACAATAAAGTCTGCAACAAGGTGATACGCCGGGTCGTTTTTGATTCCGGTCTGATCCGCGAGATTGGCAAGTCCAGCAAGCCGTGTTTTCTCCAATTTCCCTGTGTGTTTGTTCTTTTGCATCACAAATTTACCATTCTGCAGCCAGGTAGGGCTTACCGTTCTCACAGCTTCACCATACCTTGCATGATCAGCAGGTCGTCGTCTCAAAATCCCCTCGATTTGGGGCAGGATACAGTAGGAATCAGACACCCAGATAATCACACTCGTTGTCAATAGAAACGCCTCCAGTGCGCGTTCGACAATTCGCCAACTGTTTTTTCAGGCGCTTTGATGAGTCTGCAATGTTCGCTTCCAACGAAAGCAAGAAAATCCTGGTGTTTTCGTGGCAGCAAGTAGGCGACGAGTTCGGTTTCCTCCTTTCAAGCGTTGAGACTTCAATACCTCTTGTCAATCGCTTAAGAATAGGTAATGGCCAATAGTCCGCAGCAAACGCGTATCCACTTTGCGCCAATAACGCTGTTCCTACCTGTCTGCTTCGTCAATCGCCTGCTTGAAATCAGCAACAGATGGAAAAGCCCTGAATATGTCCCCTATCGGAAACGTGAATGAGAGTGAGGTCGTGAAGGCGGCTGAATGTTTTGTTAATGCTTTCCGTCAAAGCATTGATTCCGTTGGAGAGTTCCAATAAGGGCTGCATACTAACAACGAATGCTCGTTCCACTTGAGCCGTCAGGTTCTCGATTTGACCGCGGAGTTGTCCGACAATTGCACGGTACACTTCGCGTACATGTCGCTCAGATGCTTTTTGAAATGCCGCCAAATACGCGTCATCGGTGATAGGGTTGTCTTCTTCCAATCCAATTTCGTTCTGCCACGACCTACAAATCTCCACCAGGGTCTCATCCGGCCATGAATAGATGCCTTCCCTGTTGATTTCGGGAGAGTCCAATTGAATTCATTGACTTTCGCCGCAAATTCCCTTGGAGAGAGGTACTGCTTGGTCAACTCATAGACCGATTCCAGAACCAGTGACTTCCTGAACGCGACAGTACCATACTGTTCCAGTGCAATCTCGATTCGGGAGTGCCCGATCCATAATGAAGCGGAAGTTGGGTTTTCCATATCTTCTATCCTCTTAGCTCACGCGGCCATCTCATGGTGACTGGGTGGGAGTACAGGTGCGCTCACCCCCCAATGCGCCAACTCGGCCCAGTTCGTGCCGACGTTCGCATCCGCGACCAGCGGCGCGTCCAGCGTGAAGGCCGCCTCCATCGTGTCGATCACCAGCGGCGCCACCCGGTCGACGTCGTCCAGCGGCACTTCGAGCACCAGCTCGTCATGCACCTGCAAGATCATCGGCGCGGCGTAATCACCCGCGTGCAGCTCGCGCGCCAGATTGATCATCGCGATCTTGAGGATGTCGGCGGCAGTGCCCTGGATAGGCATGTTGATCGCTTCGCGCTCGGCCCGCTGGCGCGCCTGAAAGCCCACCTTGCGCCCGCCTCGCTCGTCCAGTTCGGGGAAGTAGCGGCGGCGGCCGAACAGCGTTTCGACGTAGCCGGTCTGCGCGGCCCGCGTGCGTGCTTCGTCCAGGTAGGCGCGCACGCCGGGGAACTGCGCGAAATACTCCGCGATGAAGTGCTTCCGCCTCCGCCAGCGTCAGATCGCTGTCACGCGCCAGCCGGAACGCGCCCATGCCGTACATCAGCCCGAAATTCACCGACTTGGCGAAACTGCGCTGCTCATACGTCACCTGCTCCGGCGCGATCTTGTAGACGGCGGCGGCGGTCGCGCGGTGAATGTCCACGCCGCGACGGAAGGCGTCCAACAGCGCGGCGTCCTGGCTGTAATGCGCCAGAATACGCAGTTCGACCTGGCTGTAATCGACGGACAGCAGCGTATGGCCTTCCGGCGCGACGAACGCGCTGCCGCACGCGCCGCCCTTCTTCGGTGCGCACGGGGATATTTTGCAGATTCGGATCGTGCGACGACAGCCGCCCGGTGACCGTCCCCGTCTGGTTGAAATGGGTATGCACGCGCCCGGTGCGCGGATTGACCAGCGTGGGCAGCGCATTCGACGTACGTGCTGCGCAGCTTGTCCAATTCGCGCCACTGCAAGATCAACCCCACGATGGGATGATACTGTCTTCAACCCCTCGAGCGTGGCCGCATCCGTGCTGAAACCGTGCGTCGTCTTGCGCAGTCCTTCCGTCGGCAAACCGAGCTTGCCAAACAGCACGTCATTGAGCTGCTTGGGACTGCCCAGGTTGAACTCGCCGTAGCCGCCGCCCAATGCGTAAATTTCCTCTTGCAGACCGCCCAGCCGCTGGCGCAGATCGACGCCGAGATCGTTCAGATACTCCACGTCGAGCAGCACGCCCGCCATTTCCATATCCGCGATGATCGGGATCAGCGGCATCTCGATCCGGTTGAACAGCTCCGCCGTGTGTTTCTCTTCCAGCTCGGGACGCAAAATGTCCGCCAGACGGAAGGTCAGCACCGCGTCGGCAGCGGCATAGGGAGCCGCCAGTTCGACCGGAACGCGATCCATCGTGGTCTGCTTCGCGCCAGACCCGATTAACTCCTCAATGTGCTCCATCTGCACGCCGGTCCGTACCCAGGCCAGATTCTTCAAGCCGAGATTGCGGCTCGACGGATCACTGACCCATTCCGCGACCATCGTATCAAACAGAACCGGCTGCACGTCGATCCCGTAGCGCCGCATGACGACCAGATCGAACGGCGCGTTGTGCGCGATCTTGGGGATGTTGGGATCGGTCAGAGCGGGCCGCAATGCGCGTGATCACCGTCTCCATCGGCAGTTGGCGCGGCGAATGCCCTTCGATGAGATCGGGCTGCGCGTCGGGATCGGTCGACGCATTGGTCGCGATATGCCCCACCGGCACGTAATAGCCCTGCTCGCCGTCGACTGCCAGCGCAAATCCCGACGAGATCGAGCGCCATGCGATCCAGACCGGTACCCTCGATGTCCCAGGCGATGGCCTGCGCGCTTTCCAGCCGTTCGACCAGCGCCGCGAGTTTGGACACGTCGTCCACGATCTCGTAGGGGACCACCGGGCCATGCTCCGCCGCCTGCTCTTCCGCCATCTCGAACATGGACATTTGCTGCGCCCCGCCACTGACGACGACCCGCCCCGCCGTCGGACGTGGCAAACGGTCGATCAGCGTGCGGAATTCCAACGCGCGGAACACCTGCTCCACGTCGGCATAGCGGTAATCGTGTGCCACGCACGCCGCCAGATCGAGTTTAACCGGCACGTCGCGGTGAATGCGAGCCAGCTCGCGCGACAGCAAGGCGAGATCGCGCCCTTCCTCCAACTTCTGATGCAGCGAGCCCTTGATCGCGTCCAGATGCTCGTACACGCCCGCCACGCTGCCGTATTCCTGGATCAGCTTGGCGGCAGTCTTCGCACCGATGCCCTTCACGCCCGGGATGTTGTCGGAGTTGTCACCCATCAGCCCCTTGAGATCGACCAACTGCGGCGGCTCCAACCCATATTCCTCGCGGAAGCGGTCGGCGTCCCACAGTTCCTTTTCGCCGCGCTTGCCGGGAAGCTGGACCGTGGTATGCGGCGTGATCAACTGCAAAATATCGCGGTCGCCCGTGATCAGCAGCACGTCCGTGCCCTGAGCTTCCGCCTGCGGCGCGACAGATCCCATCACGTCGTCGGCTTCATACCCCGCCAGTTCCAGGATCGGAATGTTAAACGCCGTGACCAGATCGCGGATGCGGTCAAGCTGCATACGCAGATCGTCCGGCATTTTCTCGCGCGTGCCCTTGTACTCGGCGAACAACTCGCCGCGCCCGGACAACCCCTGATCGAAGGTCACCGCCAGGTAGGCGGGTTTTTCGTCCAGCAGGTCGAGCAGCGTGCGCGCGAATCCGTACACGGCGTTAGTGGGCTCGCCTGCTTTAGTGCGGAACCCCTGGGCAGGCAGGGCAAAGAACATGCGATAGGCCAGCGCGTGGCCGTCGATGAGGTCAAGGGTTGGGCGAGACATGGCGCGCTCCTGTCGGGGACTCGGAATTGAACAGATGTGCGTATAGTATAACACCCGGCCCGCCGCGTGAGTAAAACAAGCCGCAGTGTTAGCCCCTCGCTCCCGACCTGCGGTCGCGCGGAGGATACTTGCTCGAAACTCCCTGTCAGATTTTGCACGCCCCCGGCTCGCCGCCGGAATTGCTCCCAACTCCCACGCGCAGTACAATAGTACCAGGATGCGGGTGTGCCACCGACAGGGCGGCGCAGGGCGTTCAACCGATCACATACACAATGCGGGCGGGCCGGCATGACCACACAAATTCTACTCATAGACCCCGATATCGCGTTCATGGTAACGCTCAAGCAGGCGCTGGAAAGCACGGGCGAGTTCCGCGTGAACATCGCCGCGAATGCGGCGGCCGCCGTGGATCTGTTGAAGATCACCAGCTATGACGCCGCTGTCGCTGACTTTGAGCTGCCTGAGCTTGACACGCTGGAACTGCTCCAGATGCTGCGCCAGGTTCAGCGCGAGCTGCCGGTCTTGATGATGGCGCACGATGAAATGCATTTCGAGCGCGTCCGGTTTTTGGACGTGCAGGGCGCGATCGGCAAACCGTTCACCGCCCGCGAGTTGATCCCCTATTTGCGGCGCATGATTGACCGCGCCGGACCTTCGATCACGCCGCCATCCACCGCAGACGAAACGGGCGATGAGTTTGTCGCGCCTATGATGCCGCGCTCCGTCCAGCAAGTCATCGATCAGAAGCCAGCCCCCTCGCCGACAGATTTGCTCGACGACATCGAGCGCAACACCTTTGGCGAGGACTCCGGCACGGAGGAAGCCCCCGTGCTGTCCGAAACGGGATCCTTCAACCTGAGCGATGAAGATCTGCTGGCCGAGTTTGCAGCGATGGAAGGTGATCACGCCGACGAAGATGAAGACACTGGCGACGCGCCTGACGACAAGCCGTCGCCCGCCGCCGAACACACTGGAACCACGGTGTTAGATCGTCTGCCGGATCCCTCGTCGACGACGGCGTTGGAATGGCCCAAAGAACCCGAAGAAACGCGCAATCTGCCTCCCGAGCCGCAACCGTCCGACACGACGGCACTGCTGGAATGGCAGACGCCCGAAGAAACACGCCAGCTCGCGGATACCGATAATCTCGATACGCTGATTTCGAAACACGGCTGGGGCATTCGCCAGAAGCCGGACACCAAACCGCTGCAAGAACGTCCCGGCGCGCCCGGACCTCCATCGTCCGGAATGGAACCGCAAGACCCCAACGCCCGCTTCTATGACGAAGACGAGGACGATTCACAGGATTTCGGGGATGTGCTCAACGCCGTCGCCGAGTCGCAGCCCGACGATTACCGGCGCCCGCCCGGCGAGCGCGCCTTTCACGATCTGGTCGATTCTCTCAACGTGGGCAACCAGCCGCTGCCCCGGCGCAACCGGCTGGAAGACCTGCTCACATCGATCGCGACGGATGCCGTCACCGGCAGCGAACCGATCAGCGCTGACAACACGCTCGATTACGTGCTTGACGCTATCCGGCGCAGCAGTGCCGCCGAACCAGCCGAACCTGACGAGCCCGTCCTACCACCACCGCCGCCGCCGGACGAGTCAGAGATGGATGATACGACCATCGGCGACGTGATCGAAGGGCTGTTCGATCCGGGTTTCGAGGGCGTGCTGGCCGCGTTGGCGGGTGAGGATATCGAGGAAGAAACCTACGACGAGCCAACCTACGACGGGCTGGATCGCATCACCGACTCATTGCAGCCGCGCGCGGACGACCGCATCGGGCTGGACGCCATGCAGATCGACGAGGACGCTCCCGACTGGCTGACCGGGATTGATTCAGGCGAAGACACCCACACCGCCATCGAAGAACCGAGCTTCTCTGAAGACAACTCGCGGCATTACCGCGCCACAGCCGCCTTGAATGCCGTTCAGGGCACCGAAGACGAGATCGATTTTTCGCTGCACCAGCTGCTTGACCAGATCGAGGCCGAACTTCCCCCGGCCCGGACACGTTACCCCGTGCTCAGGCCGTTGCCGTCATGGGGCGAACAGGGGCCGATCACCGGTGGCGAAGATGTCGCCGCGCTGTTTACACGTATGGAATCCGGTGAGGAATCGATCGCGCCGGGCACGCTCCCGCCCAGTATCGCCCGCCTGCTGCCCGATCCGCTCAATGAGCCGCCGGTGTCAGCGCAGGATACGCGCCCCACGTCGGTCGTACGCGCGCAGCGCGAGGCCGAAGCCGGTGAAAGCGGTCTGGCCGAGGGCGACGACGAAGATTTCGAGGACACGTGGGCGCTGCCCGACACGCAGACCACCCCCGCGCCTGCGAGCGGTTGGGAACGGTCGGGCGATTACCCGGATGCTCTGCGCGATCTGGCCTCGGACGTGGAGCTGGAGCCGCCCGCGGCTCCGAGCAGCGATCCCGGTGACATGTTCTCGATGGACGAATTTTTCGCGCTGGCCGATCTGCCCATCGAAGCGGGCACCGAAGAGATCAAGGTTACTCACGCCGCCGACGAGGAATCACACGAAGGCGCGCCTTACGACGAAACCGATACCATGGATAATGACACTTTTACCGCCGCGTTTTACGCCGGGCTGCACGAAACGACCAGCATGGAAGACACCGCGCCCATAGAACCGCCGCCAGATGAGCAGCCCAGTTTCACTGAACCAGCCGCCACCTTTGAGGATGACGCCCCGGCCTACGCGATGGATTTCGACGCGGCAGAAGCCAGCGAAGCTGTCACAGACGAGACCCAACCGGCCGCGTATGAACCCGAAGAGGTCGAGGACGACGCCCCGGCCTACGCGCTGGATTTCGACGCGGCAGAAGCCAGCGAAGGTGTCACGGACGAGACCCAACCGGCCGCGTATGAACCCGAAGAGGTCGAGGACGACGCCACCGCCTACGCGCTGGATTTCGACGCGGCAGAAGCCAGCGAAGTTGTCACGGACGAGACTCAACCGGCCGCGTATGAACCCGAAGAGGTCGAAGAAGAAGCGGGCTGGCCCGCCGAACCTGCGCCGCTGGATTCTCTGGGGGATTTCGATTGGTTCGCTGCACCCGCGGACCCGGAGCAGACCGAAGACGACACCCAATTCGATGACCTGTTCGCTGATCAATACCCCGATCAGCGCGATGAACAGCCTGAGGACCAGCCCGACGAGCGCTACGACTCTCGCTACGTCGATCAATACGCTGAGGACTACGCCGATCACCGCGACGAACAGCCTGAGGACCAGCCCGACGAGCGCTACGACTCTCGCTACGTCGATCAGTACGCTGAGGACTACGCCGATCAGCGCGATGAACAGCCCGCTGATCAGCCCGACGACGAGCCGGACGAAGACTCTGACAGAGTCCACTCCCGCCTGGCTGCAAGGTATCGGGTTGAGCGAGCAGACGGCAGACAGCGAGGAACCCTTCAGCTATGAGGACGCCGCGCCGTTCGTCTTCAGTGAAGAGGTACCATCCTCCTGGGACGAGGAACAGCCCGATCAGCTACAGGCAGCGCCGGACACTGCGCACCGCGTCGCGACACCAGCCGAACCGGTCAGCGAGTCCGACGCCGAGGCCGAAGAAGCCGATCTCGCTCAGGTCGCGATCCTGCTCACCCAGTATGCGCTCGACAGTTCCGCCCAGGCGACGCTGCTCTCCCGCCGGGGAATGCTCCTGGCGCGCGCGGGTAATCTGCCCAGCGAGGCCATGGATCGCCTGTTCCAGATCGTCGACACCGCGTGGCAAACCCGCAGCGGCGAATCAAACGCGCTGATGCGCTTCATCACGCTGCCGGAAGTGGGCGATTTCCTGCTGTACAGCAAACAGGTCGAATACGATCTACTGCTGAGCATGGCGTTCAACGCCAACACCTCGGTGCGCACGATTCGCCGTCAGGCCCGCCGCCTGAGCGAATCGCTGAGTCTCGTGCCCGAAAACGGCAACGGCTCCGAGTCCACAGACGCGCCCGCGGCGCAAACGCTGATCAACCGCCCCACCGATCTGCGTCCGCCTGCCGGGCTGCGCGAAGCCACCGCCGATCATCCGCTGGCCGCCGAAGACGCGTCAGTCTCCGAGCCCGCGCAGGAGGACCCCGGCCCTTACCGCGCCTACACCTGTTTGTGGGTTCCGGCGCACCCGGGCCTTGAGATTGAGGGCGATCTGGCCGCCGATCTCTTCCAGTGGATTTACGATGTAGCCGAGGGGCAGTCGTGGAACGTCGAAGACCTTGAGGTCCGGCCCGATTACGTCGCCCTGACGCTGAAGATCCCGCAGAAGACCCTGCCGGACAACGCGATCCAGTACATGATCAGCGAAACAGCCCTGCTCGGGCGGCAGTATTATCGCGACATGCTGGGCAGCGGGCCGCTGTGGGCGGATGGCTACACGGTCATCGCGCCGCCGCGCGCCCTGGGCGAACGCGAGATCGCGCGCTTCGTCACAGTCGTGCAGCAGCCGTTCGAAGGATGAGCATCCGGTTGATCAACGGGAAATAGCCGCAAGAAAACGCCCCGGACAGTTGCCGGGGCGTGGTGTGAGTCACCGGAGCGGGATTACTCGAAAGCGCCCGATCCCGGCCCACCTTCAAAGGCACCCGAACCAGGGCCGCCCTCGAAAGCGCCAGACCCCGGACCACCCTCAAACCGACCTGAACCGGGACCGCCTGTGATGCCGTTGGGCAGCGGTCGCCCGTGCCAGACGTCGTCATAGTTGGGACCCATCGTTTCCATCGGCACCCAGAAGAATGATCCCGCGAACATCACCAGGTAGTAATGCCCGCCCGGATCGACGCCGTACACCCAGGCGCTCATCCCGGCAGTCATGATCGGCGTGGTCGCCGCAGACGGATCGGGCATGGTGTAGATCGGCGTATCGACCAGGAAACGCCCCACAACTGCTGTCGAAGGAATGTAAACCATGTCTGGCCCCGGACCGCCAGCTTCGGTCGTGCTGAGATCGTCGATCGCGAAGCAGCCATTCGGTGCGGAGATGGTCACCGCGTCCACGTTGGCCGAAAAACCGGCGACACCTTCCGGCAAATACCCCCCTGAGGGGACGCTGGCGGTGAAGGTGTTGTTGTAGACGCTATTCCCTGCGTTGTAGCCGGTTACGTCGAGGGCCCCGCTCTCGTCACTCACCGCGTACTTAAAGCTGACGCTGCTCTGCACGGTCGCGAAATCCATGCGCAGCGTATCGCCCACGCACGATGACGGCGCGGCGCGCAGCAAAGTGGATTTGGGCACGTAATAGCTGAGCTGTGCGCCGTAATCGACCAAAACCAGCCCGCTGAGCGTCTCAAATTCGCCGAATTGCACAACGAATGCACCTGCCGGTGACGAGCTAAAAGTCACGCCCGATACGTTCAGGTCTTCGGCCAGCGTACCCGGATCGAAGCCTTCGAAATCCGTTGCGTACGCCAGTGCACGCGACGGCGCGATGACCAACAGGAGCGCGGCGAGCAGCACCCCCACCATCACCCCATGAATGATCTTCCTCATCGTGCTTTTCTCCCTGATAATTGCCTAAATTCAGCGATCGACTATAACGCCTTCGTTAGATTCATGACACGTCCTGACTATGAGTATACATGATTTCATCCTGGTTTGTGTTAGGGAGCTGTAGGGAAGTCGCGTTATTCACAAAAGTATATGTCGACCCTGTTCGGGCAAAGGTGTCGCAAATGAATGGCGTGGTGGGGGACGAACCCGCGGACCACCTGCAAAAGCCGGTTTGGTGCGTTTCCGCTGGCGGGTCTGCTTTCCCCGCATCCCAGGCGCGGCTATACTCTATACTATGGTCAGCACAACGCTGTGCCGTACAATCAATGCAACACCCATTGCCATGCTCTGGCAACGCCTTCGCGCGGCTGCCGCCCTTCAAGCCTGAAAGGGATGCCCCGATGAGCCAGATTATCACTGTCTATGTCAGCTCAACGACCGAGGATTTGCACGATTACCGCGCTGCTGCCCGCGCGGCCATCCGCGATTTGGGTCTGGTGCCGATTCTGCTAGAGCGCTTCCCAGCCCAGGATGCCGCCGCCGTGCGTGCCCGCCGCCGTATGTTGGGCCGGGCCGCGATCTACGTGGGCATTTTCGCGCAGCGCTATGGCTGGGTGCCCTCGGAGGCTGTTGGCGGGCAGGCTGGGCTGTCGATTCCCGCGCTGGAACACGCCTGGGCCGAAGAACAGGACACTCCGCGCCTGTATTTTATGCTCGATCCCGCCCAGCCCTGGCCGGACACACCGCCTTACGTCGACGACGATCCGGAGGCTCAGACGCAGCTTGCGGCTTTCAAAGCGCGCATTCAGGACGAGCCGGGCGCGTTCACCTTCACCACACCCGACGATCTGGAATCGGCGTTGAAGGTGGCGCTCAGCGACGTGGTCAAAGAGTTAACCGGCACGCTGCCCGTTGTCGGCGGCTGGCGGCGACCCGCGCCCCCGCTGGCGTTGGCCAACTTCGTCGGGCGGCACGACGACGTGACGCGGCTGGGCGCGCTGCTGACGGCTGGCGAAGGTGTGGCCGTGCTGCGCGGTGGCGGTGGTATCGGCAAGACGGCGTTGGCGCTCCACCTGGCGGATCACCTGGACTTCCCCGGCGGCGTGCTGTGGGTATCCCTGGGACCCGACGCCCGCCGTCCCGAAGCAGTTGTCCCGCCGATCCTGGCCGCCTGGGCCGAAGCCCACGCCACGGGCCGCACCCTCGCGCCGGGCGATCTGACTCCGGAACGCGTGCGCGCCCTGCTGTCGGATGCGCCGGGCCGCATGATGGCCGTGTTAGACGACGTCTGGCACGTGGAACCGGCGCGCGAGCTGCACAAAGCGCTGCCCGACGGCACCGCCCTGTTGATCACCACCCTCGACGCGCGCGTCGAGGCACCGGGTCACAACTACACGCTCCAAGCACTGAGCAGCACCGACGCGCTCGACCTGCTCACCGACCGGCTGCGCGAAGCCGGGATCGACGCGGTACCGCTGAGCGGCGTGCTGCGCGCGTTGAGTTGCCTGCTCGAGGGGCACGCGCTGGCGCTCGATCTGATGGCGCGCCTGCTGATCGAACAGGGGGCCGACCGTGCGTCAGAACTGCTCGAAGGGCTGGCCGCCAACCTGGACGGACACACGCCGCTGCACGCGCTGGCGCTTGAGCAGACCATCGAGCGCGCGGACCCGGTCGAAGCGGCGCTCTATTTGAGTTACGGCGGGCTGGGCTACGGCTTCGACGCCATCCGCGACGACTTGCAGGCGAAGTTCCGCGCGCTGAGCGTCATAGCGCCCGGTGCCTCGTTTGAGCGTGGATCCGCCTATGCGGTATGGGGCCTGGGCACCGTCGACGCCACGCTGTCCGAAAGCAGTGCGGAATATGCCGAGGGCGCGCTGGCCGAGCTGGTGCGCGCCGGGCTGCTGGAACACCTGCCCGACCTGGATCGCTACAGGCTGCACATCGTCCCGCACCTTTATGCGCGGGCGCTGTCGGCCCAGGCCGGCGAACACGACGCCGCGCTGGCTCATTACATCCGCCACGTGATCGGGGATCTGGCCGTCGGGCTGGCCAAGCATCCGGCAGCCATGGGCGATCCGGCCCAAGGCGCGAATCTCGACCACGTGCATTACGTGGGCACTCTGCTGTTGGAGCGCATTCAGCGCGACGTGCTGGGCGATACTACGCTGGAGTTGCTGGCCGAGCCGGAAACGCCGCTAGCGCTGCCGGACATCGACGATCTGCGCGACGCAGCGCAGTGGTTGGGCTGGGGCCGCGACTTCGCGGTGTTCACCGCTGGCTACGTGCTGCACCGTCTCTTCAACGACGAGGGCCGCCGCTGGCTCAGCCTGGGGCTGGCCTGCGCGCGTCTCACGGGCGACCGCGAGCGTACCGCGCTGTTTGTCGATGGACTGGCCGCGTGGCACACCCAGCACGGCAACGCCGACCGCTGCATGAGCTATCTCGAAACCTCGTGCCGCCTCTACCGCGAACTGAATCACCGCGAGGCCGAAGTCGCCGCGCTGGACCGGCTGAGCGAGCTGTACAACGCGCATGGACGCGCCGCTGACGCGCTCGATCTCTACAAGCGCACTCTGCGTCTCAAGCGCGACCTGGGCGATGACGCCGGTGAGGCTGTGACCATGGCGCAGATGGGCCGCGTCTACAGCAGCGCCGGGCAAACGCAGCGAGCGCTCAACCTGTTCCAACAGGCCCTGCCCCGTCTGCGCGAAGCGGGTAACCAGGGAGCGGAAGCGCGCGCCCTGCACGACATCGGCGAGATCTCACAGCGCGACCGGCGAGCACCGCCGCGCGTTGGAGTTGTTCCAGCAGGCGCTGCCGCTGCACCGCGCCGCCGGTGATCGCGCTGGGGAAGCCCGCACGCTCAACAATATCGGCGAGGTATTCTTCGCCGCCGGACAGACGCAGCGGGCGCTGGAAGTCTTCGAGCAGGCGCTCGCCATGCTGCGCGAAGAACACGATCAAGCCGGGATGGCGCGAGCCCTCAACAATATCGGCGAGGTCTACAGCCACACGCGAGAGAATCAAAAAGCTCTGGAATGCTTCCAGGCAGCGCTGCCGCTGCACCGCGAAGCCGCCGACCGCATCGGTGAAGCGCGCACGCTCTACAATCTCGCCCATCTGTACACCAACAAAAAACAGTACGAGCCCGCGCTCAAACTCTACCGCGAGTCGCTGCGCATCGCCCGCGAGATCGGCGACCGGCGCGGCGAAGCCCATACCCTCAACGGCATCGGCGCGTGCTATCACGCCACGGACCAGCCGCAGCGCGCTCTGGAAGTCTACCAGCAGGCGCTGCCGCTCTACCGCGCCTTGAGCGACCGGGCTGGGGAAGCGACCATGCTCAACAATGTCGGGCTGATCTTCCGCGCGACGGGAGAATATGAGCGCGCGCTCACCTTTTACCGGCAGGCGCTGCCGTTGTATCGCGCCCTGGGCGATCAGGCCGGGGAAGCCGCTGCGCTGAACAATATGGGCCTCGTCTACCGCGCATTGGGACAACCGCAGCGCACGCTGGATTTGTACCAGGAGGCGCTCGCCCTGCGCCGCACACTCGGCGACCGGTCCGGGGAAGCCCTGCTGCTGTTCAACATCGGCATGGTGCTGCACAAAGCCTTCGGACGCACTCCCGAGGCGATCGGTTATCTGGAGCAGTGCGTCGCTATCGAGGAAGCCATCGGTCACCGCGATCTGAAGCACGATCGCGCCACGCTCGACAAGCTGCGCCGTTTGCAGACCGGCGGCACTCCCGCCCCAGACTCCGCGCCACCAGCGGAAAAAGTTCCGGACGAAGATGCCGATCCGCCCGAACCTGAGGAAGAACCATGACCGATCTGCTCACCGTCTTCATTTCGTCCACCAGCGATGATCTACGCGAGCACCGCCGGGCCGTCAAGGAGGCGGTGCTCGATCTCGGACTGCACCCCATCATGATGGAAAACTTCCCCGCCGAGGGCGCGCTCGCGGTCGACCGCTGCCGCCGCGCCGCACAGGAAGCGGATATCTTCGTCGGGATTTACGCGCACCGCTACGGCTGGATTCCCGGCCCGGACCAGGGCGGGCGCGACAATCTCTCGATCACCGCGCTGGAATACGATTGGGCCGCCGCGCGCGGTATCCCCCGGCTGTGCTTCGTGATTGAGCGCGATTACCCCTGGCCGCACACGCCGCCATACGTGGATTCTGAGCCGGAAAACCGCGCTCTGCTCGACCAGTTCAAAGCGCGCATCGATGCCGAAACGATCCGCGACACCTTCACTACGCCGGAGAATCTCGCCAACGGCATATTGGCCGCCCTGCACCATGCCGCCGCCGATCTCACCGGGCAGCCTCCACAGCGCGGCGGCTGGCGGCGCTTGAGCGCGCCGCCTCTACTGCACAATTTCGTCGGACGCGTCGAGGACGTGGAGACACTGCGCGACCTGCTAACCGCGCCCGGCGATCCGCTGGTGGTCGTACGTGGCGCGGGCGGGCTGGGCAAGACCTTTCTGACGCAGCATCTCGCGCGCAATCAGGCGGATGCCTTCCCAGGCGGCGTGCTGTGGGCGAGTCTTGGGCCTGACGCGCGCACCGCCGAAAACGCCGTGCTGCCGGTCCTGATAGATTGGGCCAGTGCCAGCCCGCGCGGGCGCAGCCTCGATCCGAAAGTGCTGTCACCGCGCCTGGTACGCACCCTGTTGGCGGATGCGCCGGGTCGTTTGTTAGCCGTGCTAGACGACGCGTGGCACCTGGAGCCGGTGCGCGCGCTGCGCGACGCGCTTCCCGATGGAACCGCCTGTCTGATCACCACGCGCCACACCGACATCGCGGCCTTGGGCGGCCACAATCTCGGGCTGAACCGGCTGGCCCCGGCGGACGGCTGCGCCCTGCTGGCGGACCGTCTGCACGCTGCCGGGCTGGCAGCGGACGACCACGATGGCTGCCCGGACGCACTGGCCGACATCGTGCAGTTGGTGGACGGTCACGCCCTGGCGCTCGACATCGCGGCCCGCCAGATCATCACGCGCGGACCCGCCTACGCGCCGCGCTTCGCCGAACGTCTGCGTGAATCACTGGCGGGTGAAAAGCCGTTCGGCATGCTCGATCTGGGACGCGGCGAGACGCGCGACGATAGTCTCGAAGCCGCGTTCGCGTTGTCCTACAACACATTGAGCGAGGTCGATCAGGCGCGTTTCCGCGCGCTGGGCGTGATCGCCCCGGATGCGGCCTTCGATACAAAAGCGGCCTGTGCCGTGTGGGGCGTGGACTCCGCTGACGATGCCACGCTGGCCGGGGCCGAAGACAGCGTCGCGGCGCTGCTCAACGCCGGGCTGTTGGGCCTGACGCCCGACGGCGCGCGCTGCGAGCAGCATATGATTTTGCGCACCTATGCGGCGGCGCTGGCCCGGCGGGCCGAAGAACACGACCCCGCGTTAGGACGCTACACGCGCCACGTCACGGGCGTGCTGGCGGCGCAGTTCGAGGCCGTGCCCCTGCAAGATTGGGACGCGATCATTGGGCCGGACCTGCCGCACATCCACTACATGGGCGATCTGCTGGTGGGTTATGTACAGGCGATCGTGTTCGGCGCGACGCCGCTGGAAACCCTGGCCGAGCCGGAACCGCCCGATGATCTGCCCGACATCGATCCCGAGGAGCGCATGTCGCAGGCGCTGCTCGAACGCGGCGAGAATTTCGCCTACGCGATCAAGCCCTATGTGTTCCGGCGCTGGGTGGGCGAGCATGGGCGGCGCTGGTTGGAAATGGGGATCGCCTGCGCGCGGCTGCGTGGCAGCTCAGCTGCGCGAGGCCGTCCTGTTGGGCGAAGTTGGCATCTGGCATGATAATCACGGCGACCCACACCGGGCAATGGCCTATTTTCAACAGGCGCTCTCCGGCAATCGCGCCACCGGTAATCGGGCCAATGAAGCCGCTATGCTCAATAATCTCAGCGGCTCTCACCGCACGCTGGGCGAGTATGACAAAGCGCTGGAATTAGCGGAGCAGTCGCTCGCGATCCGGCAGGAGTTGGGCCAGCAGGCCGAGGCCGCGCTCGTGATGAGCAACATGGCCGTCCTCCTGCACGATCAGGGTCACTGGCAACGCGCGCAGGGGTTGTATGAGCAGGCCCTAAGTGTGCAGCGCGACCTGGATGATCGGGGCGCGCTCGTGAGCACGCTGCTCAGCCTGGGAGTGTTGCACGACGACCAGCGCGAACGCGAACAGGCGCTGGCGCTGTACGACGAAGCGCTGGCCCTGGCCCGGGCGACTGGGTCGCGTTCCAGCGAAGGGACAGCGCTCAACAACATCGCCGCCACGTACCAGTCACTCGGCCAGCCCGAACGCGCCCGCCCGTTATACGAGCAAGCCCTGGCCATTGCCCGCGAGATCGGCGACCTGCTGGCCCAGGGCACCGCGCTCAATAATCTTGGCATGCAGGCCGAGGACGCCGGCCAGCTGCCGGAAGCGCTCGATCTGCACCAGCAGGCGCTGACGGTTCGGCGCGCGGTGGGCGACCGGCTCGGAGAAGCCACGACCCTCAGCAATTTGGGCCAGGTCCACCGCAATATGGAGCAGTTCGACGAGGCGGTCGAGCTGTTTAACCAGGCGCTGACGCTGGCTGTCTCCATCAGCGCACTTCCCCTGATCATCACGGTAGCGTCCAACCTGGGCGCGCTCTATCGCGAACGCGGCGATTACGACCTGGCCGAGGCCGCCTACGAACACGCGCTCATCGCCGCGCGGCAGATGGACGATCGCCGGTGGGAGGGCAGAACGCTCAACGCGCTGGGCCTGATCGCCAGTGATCTGAACCAGTCTGAGCGTGCCCAGGAACTGTACGTCCAGGCTCTCGACGCCGAGCATGAGTCCGGAGACCAGGTATCCGAAGCCGTCACGAGCTTCAATCTCGGACTGCTGCTGCACAACGCCTTCGGGCGCACCGCCGATGCGATTCGCTATCTGGAACGCTGTGTCGCGCTGGACGAAGCGACCGGCCACCCCGATCTGGACTCGGACCGCGCGATGCTGGATCGGCTGCGCGGCCTGTTGGAGGATTAGCCCATGACAACCCCCATGTCCCCGCGCGAGCGCGTGCAAGCCGTGCTGCGTGGCGACCAGCCCGACCGCGTGCCGCGCATGGTCAACTTCTACCCGTGGGAGTTTCCGCAGCAGCCCGATCGCGAAGCGGGCGAACTATTCGACTGCGAGATCCGGTTCGTCCGGCTGGAAGCGCCCCACCAGCAGGCGGATTTTCTGCATTATCTGCGGGCGCTGCCGGTGGAGACCTACGTCGGCACGCGCGATATTCTGCGCACCTATCACGACTGGGGCTACCACCCGGAGATCGCGCGGGACGCGCCGCTGGGAGACGCGCGCACCATCGCGCAGATCGCCGCCGCGCCTCTGCCGGACTTCGTGCAGCGGCTCCATCCCGAACGGCTGGCGCGCGAAGTCGATCGCCTGCACGCGGCGGGCTATGCGGTGCAGGCCGCGCCGCCCCATCTGGGCGGGGAATTGTTCGAAACAGCGTGGCGACTGCGCGGCTTCGACCAGTTTATGCTGGACCTGATCGAGAATCCGCCGCTGGTCGATTACCTGTTGGAACAGCTCACGGCCATGCATCTGGCCGTATCGTTGGCGCTGGTGCGGGCCGGGATCGACATCCTGGCGCTGGACGACGACATCGCCGAGCCGACCCGCATGCTGATCAGCCCGGCCATGTGGCGGCGCTATTTCAAGCCCCGCTTTGCCGCGATTCTGGACGCCTGCCGCGCCGTCAACCCCGATCTATTCGTGTTCTGGCACTCAGACGGCAACATCGAGCCGGTTATCCCCGACCTGATCGCGATCGGGGTGAACGTGCTCAACCCGGTGCAGCCGGATGTCATGGACCCGGCCAGGCTCAAACAGCAGTATGGCGACCGTCTGACCTTTTGGGGAACAGTCGGCACGCCGCAGCGCTGGGCATGGGCCACGCCGGACGCGATCCGCGACGAAGTGTGCGAGCGCATCGCGACGGTGGGCGCGGGCGGCGGGTTGATTCTCAGCCCGGCTTATGACCTGGAACCTGAATTCCGCTGGGAGAATGTGACCGCGTTCTTCGACGCGGCGGAGGAATTTGGGCGTTACGGGTGATCAATACGGATCACCTCAGGCGGAGTCCAGTCGCTGGATCGCGTTGACAATGGCGGGCGGTACGGCGTGTCGCGCCAGTGAATTCAGCCACAGCACGTTCTCGTCCGGCTGGTGCAGCACGATTCCGCTCAAGTGGCGACACTGCTTGAGGAAATCGGCAGCGCTTCTGAATCCGCGCCGCGTGAAGAAGTCCTCATTTTTGTGTTCGGCCAGTTGCCGCAGCGTCGCCATGGTTTGGATCACATCGTCCTGGGAGAGCGGGCGTTCAGCCGTCAGCCACAGCAGGTTGACGATTCCCGGTGGCATCTGCCCCACCTTGTCGCACAGTACCGCTGTCAGCTTATCCATGCGCGCGGCGGCGCTTTCCTCGTCCAGATCGACGCCGCGCATGCGCCGCACTTCGACGTTGAACGGAATATGCGTTTTGAAAGTGACGGTGAAATCGGGACCGCGCTGCTTCAGGGCGGCATACGTTTCGTATTCGAGCGTGAAGCGGGTCTCGCGCAGCAGCAGCGCCGCGGCTTCCAGCTCGGCGCGCACGTCATCCAGGCCGCCATCATCATGCGCGTTTTTCAGCTTGGCGCGAATCTTAACGCGGTAACTGCTGGCAAACGCACGATAGCGCCGCGACTCCCGCACCCAGCCCTCAAACTCGGCGTAAAACGCGGGGCGCATGCCGTCAAAGATGGCGTCAAATAACTCGTCGAGGGCGCTCATCGCTGCGACGGTCGTGAGGATTCCGCCCGGCCTTACGGCCAGGGCTCCATCCAATACTCACCGACCGGGCCTTCCGCCACCCAGCCTTCCACTGTACGGGCGCGCACCTGCCACCAGCGCCATTGATTGGCCGTGTCGCACACAGGGCCGGTGATGACCGTGAAGGTTTCGCCCGGCTGAAGCTGCCCGATGATGCTGCCCGTCGTCCCCGGCTGCGAGCGCACCCGGCTCGGCAGCGGCGGGTTGAGCGTGATGCGTCCGGTCCCGCCGGAAACCAGGCGCGGCGCGGGTGCGCCGGGACAGTCGATCGGGCCGGTATCGAACAATTCGATCCAGTAGGTGTTATTCATTCCCTCGCCGATCCAACCGTTCCACGCCCCGTTGCTGTCGTAGCCCATGATCTGCCACCACGTCACACTGTCGGCACAGGCGGGCCCGGCGGTGATCCAGAAGGTCTGGCCGGGTGCCAGCGAACGCGCCGTCGGCGCGGCGAGACCGGGCGACACGCGCACGCGCGTCGGATCCTGCGGAAAGAGCGTCGTGCGCGCGCCCATGTTGGCCGCGACGCGGCTGGGCATTGTGCTGCATGCCGACGCCAGCGGCGTCGGAGAGAAAAAGGCCGTGCGCGTCGGGAACGGGGTCGGCGTGACGATCAGCGGCAGCGTTCGGGTCGGGACCGGTGTGCGCGACGGCGGTGGGGGTAGGGTCGGCAGCACGGTCGGCGTCGCCGTGAAGGTCGGCGTGAAAGTCGGCAGCGGCGTAGGCGTGCGCGTCGGCGAGGGCGTGACCGTGGGCGTGGGTGTTTTGGTCCAGGCCAACGCTGTGCCGGTTAGTGCCGCGATCACCGTCTGTTCAATGTCGGGCGTCGGCGTATCGGTCCAGCTTTGCGCGGTCTGCGTCAGGCGCTGCGCGACCAGCACGTTAGCGGTCGCCTGCAAATCGGGCGTATCGCTGGCGGTCGGTGAGGCGGTGGCCGTAGGAAGCGCGGTGATCGTCGCGGTGGCGGTTTGAGTCGGTAGGGCAGTGGGTGTGTCCGAAGGCAGGTCCGTCACGACGGTCGCCGTCACGGCCATCTCGGTCATCGTCGGAACGCGCGGGGTCTGCGTATCGCCCAGGATCGTGATAGCCTGGTGCGTGGTCGGCACGGCGCTGGGCGTCAGACTGCCCGCATCCGCGACCAGCGGACCCGGAGTCGGGCTGGCGTTACCGTTCTTCTTCCCGCCGCCCAATGCCAGCACGGCGACAGCGATCACCGCGATCACAGCCATGACCGCCAGCGCCCCCGCCACGTACAACCCGCGTCCCCGATTGCGACCGCCCGCC
The DNA here is from genome assembly GCA_963826505.1 of uncultured Chloroflexia bacterium. Classification (GTDB taxonomy): domain Bacteria; phylum Chloroflexota; class Anaerolineae; order Aggregatilineales; family Aggregatilineaceae; genus CAWGXG01. Next base: position 207,265 of record CAWGXG010000001.1, on the reverse strand, counting down.
GATGACGCCAGCGTGTCGAGATGGGATGTGTATGCGGTCTGCGGGCCGGACGGCGGCGCAGCCCGGGGCGCGGTCGGTGCGGAAGGCGCACCACGGGGTGGCGGGGCAGGTGGCGGCGCGTAGGACGGCGGCTGGGACGCGTAGCGCCCGGCCGGGGTGGCGCGCTCGATTTGTTCGGAGGTGGCACGCGGCAGCGGGGCCGCCAGCGCATCGGGCGACAGCGCCATCACGATCCGAGCGAACGCTTCCGCCATCTCGCCCGCCGACGCGTAGCGATCCTCCGGATTCTTGGCCAGCGCGCGCAGCACGATGCCCTCAATCGGTTCGGGGAGCGCCGGGTTGATGGCGCGCGGCAGCGGCGGCGACTGGTCAAAATGCTTGTACATCATGCCGAACGGCGTATCGGACTGGAAAGGCAGCACGCCCATCAACATTTCGTAGAGGATCACGCCCAACGCGTAAATGTCGGTGCGCGCGTCGACCGGCTCGCTGCGCCACTGCTCCGGAGCCATATAGGCGGGCGTGCCCATCACACTGCCGGTCGCGGTCAGGCTGTGCGTGCCGGTCGTCCCGGCCAGCATTTTGGCGATACCGAAATCGGTCAGGTAGACGTTATCCTGATCGTCGAGCAGGACATTGTTCGGCTTGAGATCGCGGTGAATGACGCCGTGCTGGTGCGCGTATTGCAGCGCCGAGCCGATTTGCGTCAGGAACTGGTTGGCCTGACCCAGCGTCAGCGTGACCTGTTCCAGCCGTTCGTTCAGCACCCCGCCTTCCACCAGACGCATCACCAGGAAGACATGGCCGGCGCTGCGCCCAAAATCGATGACGGGCAGAATGTGCGGGTGCTGCAACTTGGCGATGACGCGCGCCTCACGCTCGAAGCGCGCCACAAATTCCTCGTTACCGCTCAACTCGGCGGCCATCACCTTGATCGCGACATCGCGATCCATCAACTCCTGGCGGGCGCGATAGACGCTCGCCATGCCGCCTCTGCCGATCAGTTCACCGATCCGGTATTGCCCAAACGTTTGCCCGGCCAGCTCTGCCATTCACCAACACTCCGCCCTGCCGCCTCACGGCGTGTACCGTGGTTACACATGCATAAGATTAGCATACTTTGTGTGGCGAGTATCCGGCAAATAGGCGATGAACCGCAAAAGGCGCTATACTCCGCGCGATAATTCTGTCCCGGTGGCACGCGCTGCACCCCCGCATTGGAAGTTCACCCGATGATTGCATCCCGATCCCCGCATACCCGCGCGATGCTACAAGCGTTCTTAGTGACGTTTTTGTGGGCGACCTCGTGGGTGCTGATCAAGGTCGGTCTTGAGGACATTCCCGCCCTGCTCTTCGCCGGGCTGCGCTATGAGCTGGCGTTTGTCGTCTTGTGGGCGACGGCGTGGCGCATGGGGCAGTTGGACGCGCTGCGCCACCTGACGGCGCGCGATTGGCGACGCTTGATCGCGCTCGGCGTACTGGGCTTCGCCGTGACGCAGGGATCGCAGTTCCTGGCGCTGGAACGTCTGCCCGCCGTGACGATCAGCCTGCTGCTGTCCTTCACCTCGGCCATCGTCGCGCTGCTGGGCGCCGCGCTGCTGCACGAATTCCCCACGCGCGCACAGTGGGTCGGGATCGCGATTTACCTCGTCGGCGCGCTGATCTATTTCACGCCGATCAATATTCCGGCGCGGGAAGTGATCGGCCTGCTGATCGTCGTGGTGGGCGTCTTTTCGAACGCGCTGTCGACCGTGCTGGGCCGCGCTGTCAACCGGAGTCGCCACATCACCCCGCTGCTGGTGACGACGGTCAGCATGGGCATCGGCGCGGCGCTGCTGCTGGCGAGCGGCATCGTCACGCAGGGACTGCCCGCTTTCGGGCGCGAAGGCTGGGCCATCATCGCTTGGCTGGCGGTGGTCAATACGGCTTTTGCCTTCACGCTGTGGAATCATACGCAGCGCACGCTGTCCGCCGTGGAGACGAGCGTGATCAACAACACCATGTTGATTCAGATTGCGGTTCTGGCGTGGGTCTTCCTGGGCGAAAGCCTGACCGCCCGCGCAATCGTCGGGCTGGCGCTGGCGGCGATCGGCACGCTGATCGTGCAGGTCAAACGGCGGGCTTAAAACTTCTCAACGGAGAGCACACAGGAAGAATAAAGAGAGAGCACGGAGATACTGCCCGCGCCCTCTGCTGTGATCTGTCGCTGATCGCTGTTTGCTATTCGCTGCTACGCCGGAGCCGGTGCCCAGAACGTCCCAGCCTGGATGGCAGCGATCGCGTCCGAGGCGGCGGAATCGTTCGGATTGAAGGCCAGCGCCTTATTGAACTCGTTCAGCGCGGCGTCGATGTTACCTAACCCGGCGTAGGCCATGCCGCGCCAGTAATTCGTCTCTTCGACGTAGACCGTCGTGCTCTCGGTGTTGTTGGCCAGGGTGAGCACGTCGTTGAAGCGCCCCACGTTCCAATAGGCTTCATACGGCCCAAACATGTACCATAGCAGGCGATAAGGCATCCCATGCCGGAAGGCTTCGTCAAAATAGATGGCCGCGTCGTGATAATTGCCCAGTTGCGTCGACGACGTGCCCGCGTTGAACCACGCCCATCCATCGTTAGGATCGAGCGCGGCATCGCGCTTGGCCCCGTCCAGCGCCGAAGACGCGGCGAACTGCGGATCGACGTAGTTGCCCAGCGCGGCGCGCAGATCGGCGTCGCGATCCAGCGGGAACAACACCACATAGGCGCGGTCGAAATGCCGCCACCACTTGTCGAACTCAGCATAGGACACCGTGCGGCCCGATCCGTCGCCGTTGCCGAGATAGCTATCGTAGATCCACAGGGTCTGCGAGGCGTCGTCGAAAGCGACAACCGTCTCGTAATGGCCCATCCAGCCCAGGTCCTCCACGTCAAAACCGGATTCCGCAATAACCGGGAAGCCCGCCGCGATCACACTTTTCAGCACGGCCAGATCGCCGCCATAGCGCCAGATGGCGCGCACATTGGGCAGCGTCGTCTGCACGTGGTTAACATAAGCGGTCAGTTCCCAGGGGGAAACGTTCTTATCTTCGACGTTAGGTTTCAGCCAGCTCCGCGCTATGTCCTGATCGTAGGACCAGCCGAAATAGGACAGGGCCATCGTCAGGTTGGCCCCGCTGCAATTGTTCCAGGTCTGGTAGACGTGCCGCAGACCGTTCAGGCGGGCCGATGTGGGCGTGCCGCCCTGCGCATAGACCGCCGGGAGGCCGGTCAGACTCATGCTGGCCAGGATCATCGCTAGCAGCGGCGCGATCCAGCGCAGCCGCCCGTGCCGTTGGGTTCGGGAGTTTGAAGTCGTCACCATATGAACCTCATCACTTTCACCACGTTTCCATCTCTATCGATAAACCGCCGCAGTGTGCTCTAACGTGACTTACCGTATACCGTAACGCAGTCGCGGCATGACTTCAAGAGGCAGTCGGGCGACCGTAGGGCGAGAGGTGGCGCGGACGTCGGGCTGGCGTCAGCATGTTAGCCGCGTACGTTGACCTTCGTCGGTTTGATCTTATAGATTACGCGCGTTTCTTTGCCGCGCAGTTGGGGCATCTTCAGGTAATAATCCTCCCAGCCACGGTAGACTTTGGACAGTTGGTTGATGTGATCCAGCGCGCCCTCTTCAGTGATCTCATCCACCTTTCCGCGAATTTCCATTCGACGGTACGGATTCTTGGGATCGATCGCCAGGATGGTCACGCGCCCGTCGCGCTGCATATTGCGGTCTTTCTGGCGACCGCGCGTCGTATTCACCCATACGCGCGTGCCGTCATAGCTGCACCATACCGGCGTGGCCTGGGGCTGACCGCTGGGCATGATGGTCACCAGCGTGACGAAGACCGGGCCATCCAATAGATCACGATAGGCTTCGGGAACAGATACAGACATAGAGCTTCCTCCGGTGTATAACTCAACAAGATGTGCGCATTTACAGCGTTACCCCGGTTCGGTTATAACACAATCGCAAGTGGGTCGAGGGGATTCGGGGCGTGGAGGAGGTGGGAGCGTTTTAACGTTTCCAGATTTTCTCGCCCGACTCCCGCCGCAGACCCAAGTAGGCCCGGCTGATTTGTGCTATACTACCGGGTTATGGAACCCATGTTTTTCACCGCGTGAGGAAACGACCCGTGAAACACTTTCTTGACATAGCCGACTGGACTTCCGCTGATCTGATGACGCTCCTCGATAATGCCGTCACGCTCAAGAAACAGCGCCGCGCCGGGGGTAATGCGCCGCTGCTGCAAGGGAAAGCGTTGGGCATGGTCTTTCAGAAGCCATCGCTGCGTACCCGCGTCTCGTTCGAGATGGCGATGCAGCACGTCGGCGGCTACGCGCTGTACCTCAGCCCGCAGGAAATCGGCCTGGGCAAGCGTGAGAGCATCGCCGACATTGCGCGCGTCCTGGGTGGCTACGTCGATATCGTGATGGCGCGTACCTTCGATCACGCGCATGTATTGGAGCTGGCGCGCTGGAGTCCGGTGCCCATCGTCAACGGCCTGACCGATTACAACCATCCCTGCCAGGGTATGGCCGATTACCTGACTATGTACGAGGAATTCGGCCAGTTGGAAGGGCTGCATCTGGCCTACATTGGCGACAGCAACAACGTCTTGACCAGCCTGCTGCTGGGCGCGGCCCAGTTCGGCGTTAAGGTGACGGTCGGCAGCCCGAAAGGCTACCAGCCCAACCCCGAGGTGATCGAGAAGGCGCGCAATCTCAGCCACGGCCAGCTTGACGTCAGCGTCATGGCTGACCCGGTCGCCGCGGTGACCGGTGCGGACGTGGTCTACACTGATACCTGGACCAGCATGGGTCAGGAAGAAGAAACCGAGAAGCGTCGCAAGGTCTTCCCGCCCTACCAGGTGAATGAGGCACTGCTCAGTCACGCCGCCGGCCACGCCATCGTGATGCACTGCCTGCCCGCGCATCGCGGCGAGGAGATCACCGACGCTGTCGCCGATGGGCCGCAGTCACGACTGTTCCCGCAGGCCGAAAATCGCCTGCACGCCCAAAAAGCGATCCTGGTCGCCCTGCTGGACGCGGTAGATACCAAAGACGAAAAGAAAAGCAAGAAGGGCAAAAAGAAATAGAGCGGCTGCTCGCCGCTCACCGCTGACCACTTATGGCTATTTTCGAGGAAGCGCGACATGGCAGGAAACCGCCAGATTTACGAACAAGCCATGAACATGGGCCACCAGGCTGCGTGGGACCAGGACTGGGATCGGGCCATTGCGGCCTACGGGCGTGCCGTCAAGGAAATGCCCGAAGACCCGGCGGCTCACAACAGTCTGGGGCTGGTGCTGCTCCAGGCGCGCCGCCTGGAAGACGCGCTCAAAGTATACACGCGCGCTCACCAGCTCTCGCAAGACGATCCGATCCCGCTTGAAAAAAGCGCGGATGTGCTCGAACGACTGGGACGGCTCAAAGAAGCCGCCCAGCAGTACATCAACGTGGCCGAGGTTTATCTGTCCCAGCGCGACCTCGAAAAAGCCATCGGCAACTGGGAGCGCGCCACGCGCCTGACGTCCGGGCTGGTGCATATTCACCAGCGGCTCGCCCAGGCGTACGAACGCACCGGTCAGCGCAAATCCGCGATCCGCGAATACCTGACGCTGGCCTTCAACTTTCAACGCGCCGAACGCACCGACGTCGCCATCAAAGCGGTGGAGCGCGCGCTGCGCCTCGACAAAAATAATCCCCAGGCGCTCAACACCTTGCAGGCGCTGCAATCGGGCGTGCTGCTCTCGCCGGACATCATCGCGATCGATGACGCCGACGAGCCGGTGAAGGCCCCGGTCGAAACTGACCTGTTCGGCACTGGCTTCGATCAGGAAACGACCGATACGCGCGAGCGTGACATCGGCGAAGCTGACGCGCGTGGTCCGATTGGCGAGGCGGTCGAGACGGCGCTGGCTTCCCTGGCTACGTATGTTTTCGAAACCGGCGATCTCGACTCGGGCGGCGCGCAGGCCATCCAGGCCATCGAATTTCACCGCCAACAGCTGATCCCCGAAGCCATCGGCGCGTATGAGCGCGCCCGGGCGGCGGGCCTGAAACATGCGGCGGTTGCGCTCAATTTGGGCGCGCTCCAAATCCAGCTTGACCGTTGGAAAGACGCCATCGTCAACCTGGAAGCCGCCACCAACGATCCGCACCTGGCCGCCGGGGCAACGCACGGGCTCAGCCTGGCCTATACCGCGCTCAATAACCCGCGCACCGCGGCCCGTCACCTCGTGCAGACGCTGCGCCTGGTCGATATTGCGTTGGCGTTGAACGAAGACGAAGCCACCCAGCTGAGCGCGATTTACGACCGGCTGACGGCCGGCATCGATGACGCCGACGAACAGCAGTTGCGCAGCCTGAATATCCGCTTTCGTGATCTGCTGGTCGGTCCGTCGTGGAAACAGCGCGTCTCCAAGACGCGCCGCCAGCTCGAAGAAGCGGTCACCCTGCATGAGCCAGACTCGCTGATCAGCATTGCGCTGGTCATGGATGATCGCGTCACCGAAGGCTTGAACCTGATCGACCGCTACATGCGCGAAGGACTGTTCAATCTGGCGATGGATCAGGCCCATTACATGCTCGAATCGGCCTCAGATTATCTGCCGATCCACTGGCGCATCGGCCAGATTCTGCTGGAGCACGACAATATCCCGGCGGCGATGGATAAGTTCAATCTCGTGGCGGAAACCTATCGTCTGCGCGGGGACAACGATCGCTCCCTGGAGATCTTGCAGGAAGCCGTCAAGATTGCGCCGATGGACACCGCGCTCCACCAAAATCTGATCGAGCTGCTGGAACAAGGCGAGCGCTGGAACGAGCTGCTCGACCAATACCTGGATATGGCCGACGCCTACTACCAGCTTGCCGATCTGGACGCCGCGCGTACCACCTACCAGAGCGCGATCCAACTGGCCCAACGCATCGGGGCCCAACAGGAGCAGGTGTTGCAGATCATGCACCGCCTGGGCGAGATCGACGTGGACCGGCTCGATCTACGGCAGGCCATGCGCACGTACGAGCAAATCCGGCGTATGGCGCCCACCGACGAACGCGCCCGCCGCGCCCTGGTCGATCTCAATTATCGCCTTAACGATGCCGTATCCGCCGTGCGCGAGCTGGACGGCCTGCTGCGCGTGTATGCCCAGCAGCACAAGGCTGGCCAGATCATCCGCGTGCTGGAAGAACAGGTCACGCGCTATCCCGAATGATATGGCGCTGCGTTCGCGGCTGGCCGCCGTCTACCGCCAGACCGGCAACGTACCCAAGTCGGTAGAGCAGCTCGACGCGCTGGCTGAGCTCCAGCTTGAATCGGGTTTGCACAAAGATGCCGTCGTGACCATCCAGCGCATCGTCTCCATGAACCCGGACCAGATTGACGATTACAGGCGGCTGCTGCGCCAGTTGAGCGGTTAGCGCCCGTCCGGAGCGCGCCGTGAATTCTAATCCAGGGCTAATCCTCCCGCTTGCGTTTGGTGGTATTGTTGGACGCAGGGGAGCAGGGGTTTATCGCCGGTGGGGGATACGGCCAATCAGCCGTAAAACTACAGCTCTTGGAGCGGGTGTGGGATTGTATGAGACTGATCTGGACGCTGGAAACGTTTCGCTTGGCCGACATACCCGACGTGTTGGTCGTGGCGGCCATCATCTACATCGCCAGCCTGATGGTGCGCAGCACGCAGGCCGCGCCGCTGATGCGCGGTACGATTGTCGTCGTGCTGGTGATCGCCCTGCTGACCGCCCTGTTCGACTGGGTCGCGTTTGGCTGGCTGCTGAACAACGCGATCACCGCCTTCATCGTCGCCATCCCGATCATTTTCCAGCCGGAGCTGCGCCGCGCGTTGGACCGCGTCGGGCGGACCGGATTCAGTACGCTGTTCAGCCGCACGCCCGCCTTTAACGAAGACGAACAGATCATCGAAGCGATTTGCGCGGCGGCGGCCCGCCTGTCGGAGCGGCGGCACGGCGCGCTGATTGTGCTGGAACGCAACGACGCCCTCGACGAATTCATCAATACTGGCGTGCCGCTCAACTCCATCGTTAGCCCGCAGTTATTTCTCACCGTCTTCTGGCCGAAAACCGAGCTGCACGACGGCGCAGTCATCATCCGGCAGGGCCGCGTCGCGAGTGCGGCCTCGGTGCTGCCGCTGTCGTCAGGACGCAACCTCACCGATCGCAAATTGGGCACGCGTCACCGCGCCGGGCTGGGCATCAGCGAAGTCTCCGACGCGCTGTGCGTGATCGTCTCCGAGGAGACCGGCCGCATCTCCGTCGCCAACCGGGGACGCATGATCCGCCGCCTGGACGCCGAACGCCTGCGCACCATTCTGAGCGCGTTTTATACCGGCCCACACACCGAGGTAGAAACTGCCTGGCCGTGGACGCCATGGGTCGAGCGCGCGCGGTCGGAATGGGCGCGCCTGCGCAAGCGCGATGGCGCGTCGGGATCGGGTCGTCGGGCCGCGTAAAGGTGAGGAAATAATGCGCAAATTCACATCGGTGGCATGGGACAACCTGACCTGGGTGGCCATATCGATGCTGTTGGCGATAACGATTTGGGTCGCCGCCAATATGCAGGACAACCCGGTCGAGCAAAACGAAGTGCGCGCCGTGACGATTTCTGTCAACCTGCCCACCGGTTTCGTGGTCACCAGCCAGCCCGACCAAACGACCGTCACCGCGGTGGTGCGCGCCGCGCGCAGTGAATGGGCGCTGTTGGGCTCAAGCGATATCCTGGTCACCGCCGATCTGACCAATATCCACGATCCGGGCACCTATCGCGTCACGCTGGAGGCCGACATCGCCCCACCGCTGCACGGCAGTGTGATCGCCCTGCGGCCCAGCACCATCACCCTCAGCCTGGATCGCGAAGTCGAAAAACGCCTGCCGATCAAGATCGTCGTCACCAATGATCCACCCCTGGGTTATACCTACCCGGCCACGCTGACTTGTGATGAATCAGAAGTCGTCGTGCGCGGCAGCGCCGAAGCTGTGGACAAGGTAGTGCAGGTCGAAGCGCGCATTAATCTCGCCGATGATCTGAACCCGACCACCAAAGTCGTTAGCCTGACCCCGGTCCAGGACGACGGGCTGCGCGCCCGCGATATCAAACTGACGCCCGCGACCATCAACTGCCCGGTGGATATCCAGGTGCGCGAGGACGTGACGCCCGTCGAAGTCGTGCCCGATCGCGGCGGCAGCTTTCCGCCGCCCGGCTATACCTTCGAGGGCTACAAAGATATCCAGCCGTCCACCGTCGGCGTGACGGGCGATAAAGCCGCCATCGAAGCCATGAACCGTGTCGTCAAGACAGCGCCCATCGACCTCACCAACCGGACCGAAACCTTCACGACCGAGGTGGATCTGCGCCTGCCCGACAACGTCACGCTGGTGACTGAAAGCCAGACCGTGCGCGTGACGGTCATCATTTCGCCAGTATTGATCAACCGCGAATTCCAGGAGATTCCGGTCGAGATCACCGGACTGGATCGCACCCAGTACCGCGCCGCCGGGATCGCCAACACGGTGACGGTTAACGTCGCGGGTCCGCAGGCGAACCTGTTGGCGCTGGCCCCCGAAGACATTCGCGTCGTGGCCAATCTCAGCGGGCTGCCCGCCGGGAATCACCAGGTCAAGCCGCAAGCGTCGATCCTGGGTCAGGCCGACACCGGACTGACAATCACCAGCATTCTGCCCGAACAGCTCAGCGTCACGATCGAGGCGCTCAATCCGACGACTACGCCCAACCCGAGCACCACGCCGCCGCCGGAGAGCACGCCGACACCGGTCAATAACCCGTCGCCATGACGCCGTAACGCGCCTGCCTGACCTGATGGGTGTTCGCTAGCTACACAGGAGCAATCCCTCATGCCCGACTCAAACCAACTGTTGACCTGGATAGTTGTCGGCGGTCTTGCCGGTGCAGCCGCCGGTTCGCTGGTACGCCGCAAGCTGTATTTTTATGAGCTGTTGATCGCGGGGTTGTTGGGCGCGGTAGTGGGGAGTTTGATCATCAAAATCCTGGGGATCAACCTGCCCGACACGACTATCACCTTCACTCTGTCCGACTTCATCACCGCCTTTATCGGCGCGGTCATCGTGATCGGCTACGCGGAGATCGTGATCGGGGCGCGGCGCGGCGGGCGTTGACACAGATTTTTAAGTCAATTTCAACTCATTTTTTATGCTCTGTTAATTCCTACGCGCTATTGTATGAATCAGTAGGGCGTTGTGCAGCCCTGCACATTCATACGGTATCACCAGGACAGTGAGCATAACCCGTATGCTCCCCACCCCCACCTGACTCATTTTTGCGCTGTCCTGTGGTACGACCGGGAAGGAGTCCCCGCCCCTTCCCTTTTTTTGTTGTCTTGCGCCCATCCAACACCACCAACAGAATCCGGTCCCTTGTTCTCTCACCGTCATGGCGCTGAAATTCTATGCTATGACGCACAGACACAACACTGATTCGAAGTATTTATCTCGAGCTTTGACGCAGCTGCTTGCATTACAGTATTAAATTGCATTACAATCGCATAAAAGCGAAAGTCGCGTTGAATATCGCCGCAACAGTCCATTAGCTTAGCGAGGAGGGGGTACTATGCGTACCAAGATCGTTGCATTGGCGTTGGTTCTACTCTTCTGCAGTATGGCTTTATGGGGCGGGGTCTCCGTCACTCACGCCGCGGGCAAATCCTTTCAAGTTCTCAGTGTTACTACTACGGGCTGCAACAGCGGTGAGTTTGGCATGTCCGTTCAGCTGGGCAACTTCGACGGTGGGACCTATAACGTCCGCACCGTTGTCACGGTTGCCGGGCTGGTTTATATGAACGAGAACGCAACTCTTTCCGGCTATACCGGCGATGTCGTCAGGGACTGGCACATCTTCAACAATTTCAGTTATGGGTCCGTCTCTAACATGGGCACCTACCCGATACCGTCGGGCGAGTTGATGTGGCTCAACTTCTCGCTCGAACGCCCTGTTGGGACAGTGCTGTATACCTGGACCTTGATCGTCGATGGGTGTGACACCGGGGTCATCCAGTCCAATGGGCCGGGCACCGCTCCCGCGGCCGGTTGCGATACCCTCACCATCCCGGCGACCGCTGTCGGTGCCACCATCACGGCGGACACACACGTTTATTGGGCACCGGGTGAGGCATCCGAAGAAGTCTTCCCAGCGGGTCTGACCCTGCGCGCGCTCGGAGTAAACTCCACTGGCGCGTTTACTAAGGTGCTTTTCGCCTGCGGGTACTATTGGGTACCGACCAGCGTCATCGGACCGAACTACGACCAGGTGTGGAACGGCGCGCCGCTGCCCACCGGCGTGGTGCAGTAACCGATCGCAGCCGCGAGCGCGGTGAAATCCGAGTTTGTTTGACGTCCTCTCTCCGTCTGCCGGTGTGCAGGCGGGGAGAGGTTTCTTTTGGGACATGGCTCCCATATCCAGCGGCGCGAACGTACGCCAATTGATCATTTTCCCGCTCACTATAGGCACGCCGCCCTAGAGTTCTGAGAGACCGCAGCGCCGCGACTGAGGAGGAGGTCGGCTGCTCACACCGCGTTTCGTGCGCACTGTACGCCCTCTGCCGCGTTGTCACACGCTTTATCTTCGCCTGGAGCGGCTGCCAACGCCGCCAACAGACCTTCCCCAAGCACCCTGCTCATCTTCGTTATTTCTTTCAACCTTGATCTTTAAAAATATCAATGTTATAATAAATTTCATAAGAGCATTGTCTGTTATCCGCTGTTGGTTTCACAAAGGTTCCTGATGTTGGAGGTATCAAAGCGAGGGCATCATGATACGTAGGATGATATTGGCCGCGTTGTTCCTTCTATTCGCCTGTTCACTGGTCGTCTCGTCACCAGTCCAAGCCGCAGCCGATTCTGTGGCGCTAGGGGCGCAACTTTCGAATGGCTGTACCAGTGGCGCAGCCAATTTCGAAATTCATTTTACGATCGCTGACACGTCTCAGAACTACGCGGTTCGGACCATTGCCTCTGCGGGTGGAAATGTCTATATGGACGAACTACTCGCCAGTGAGGCAGGTACGTACCTGGCGGGCAAGACCGATTGGGGTGTTTTTGACGAAAACCAGGGCGGAACGCAGACCGCTCACATGCCTATTCCAGCTAATACCCCCATCACTGTAACAGTGTACTTTGAGGGCACCTCCTCCTCGGTGACCTATTTCTGCGATTCCTTCCACGAGGGTCCGTATGTCCCGAATGGCTTCGTTCTGCGTACCATCACCTGCACGACCGCGGTGTTTGACGTGCCGGGTGGTCAGCCGGTAGGTGATAACATGATCCAGACCGGACAGACCTGGTACGTGAATCCGGTATCGGTCGCCGATGCTCAGGGCACAGCCTGGACAGAAATCTACGTCAGCGGCCCCATGAATGCGTACATCTGGACATCGTGCGTGGGTGGTATACCGGCTGGCTACAACGGCAGCTGACCTCGCAATAGATCACGGCGCAGTTTTCTAGCGCAGGCGTTCGCGCTGATGGTTCCGAGATGGTCAACTATCTCGGAACCATTTTTTGATGCGGTTTTCTCCTGGGGCAGCATCCACCCCGACCCCATCCGTCAGCCGCTTTTCCGCCGTGCCGACACGTCCACATGACGCTGGGGCTTCTCACTCCGCGCCGGATTTGCTACAATCAACCTCCAATGTCCCCAATGAGGTTGATGACAGTCCACTATGAGAAAACCCCTTGTCGCCCTGGTCGGGCGGCCCAATGTTGGCAAGTCGGCCCTGTTTAATCGCCTGGTCGGCATGCGCAAAGCCGTCGTGTCGGACATCCCCGGCACGACGCGCGACCGGATTCTAGACGAAGCCGACTGGAACGGCGTGGTCTTCGATGTCGTCGACACCGGCGGTCTGGAAGTCTACCAGCCCCGACCAGCGAACGCGCCCATCACCAGCCCGCTGGAAGAAGGTAGCAGCCGCTTCGTGCCGGAGATTCGTTCTCAGGCAATGCTCGCCATCGAAGAAGCGGATGTAATCGTGTTTGTGGTTGACACGCTGGCGGGCATCACCGCCGCTGACGAAGAGATCGCCGACATTCTGCGGCGCACCAGCAAACCGGTGCTCATCGCCTCCAACAAGGCCGACAACCTGCAGCGCCACGAGGACGCTTTCGAGTTTTACGGGCTGGGCATGGGTGAGGTGTTCCCCGTGTCTGCGCTGCACGGCATCGGCACGGGCGATCTGCTGGACGCGGTAGTCGAAGCGCTGCCCTTCAAGCCTCAGGAACTGCTCGGCGAAGAAGCCATCGACGAATCGCTGAAAATCGCAATCGTCGGGCGGCCCAACGTGGGCAAAAGCTCGCTGCTCAACAAGCTATTGGGCCACGAGCGCGCCATTGTCAGCCCCGTGGCGGGCACGACGCGCGACGCGATCGACACAACTCTCACGTGGGAAGGGGTTCCGGTCACCCTGATCGATACGGCAGGCATCCGGCGACGCGGACGAGTCGAGCCGGGCATCGAGCAGTACAGCGTCATCCGCGCGCACAAAGCCATGGATCGCGCCGACGTGGTGCTGCTGGTCCTCGACGCCGTGGACGGCATCACCCAGCAGGACGCGCACATCGGCGGCATGATCGCGGAAGAGTTCAAGAGCGTGGTGATCGTGGTCAACAAGTGGGACGCGGTCGAAAAAGACACGCACACCATGAAAGAATTCACCGAGAAATTGCGTCAGGATCTGGCCTTTCTGTCCTACGCCCCGGTGTTATTCGTCAGTGCGCTGACCGGACAGCGCATCCATACCGTGCTTGAAACCGCGTCAAGCGTGCACGAAGACCGCATGCTGCGTATCTCCACCAGCGAGCTTAACCGCATCGTGCGCGAGGCACTGCTCAAACACGCTCCGCAAACCAAATCAACGCGCCCACTCAAAGTGTTCATGGCCCAGCAGGTGCGCGTCGATCCGCCGACCTTCCTGCTGCATGTCAACGACAAAAACCTGCTGCATTTCACCTATGAGCGCTATCTCGAAAACCAGATCCGCGCGAATTTCCCGTTTAACGGCACCCCGATCCGAATCAGCCTGCGAGAGCGCAAGCGTAAGGACAAGGATTTTGACTAGGCAGCGGTGAGATGGCAACGGTGATGGGGTACGCGGATTGGTGCGGGTAGAGCAGTCTAGCCAATCCGAGGAGCACGTGAGAACGAGATACGCAGCAGCAGTCGACCCAGACACAGTTCGTCTTCGTTACGCAGAACACGCGGTTGGAAGGGCAGCAGCGCGCACCCATTAAGAAAGGTGCCGTTGACGCTGCCCAGGTCTTGTACCATGATTGTGGCACTCTGACGTGTCAGTTTGGCGTGGCGGCGCGACACGCCTAGATCGTTGGCGCGATAGGGCGTCAGATCGAGGTCGGGCGTCACATCGCGCACCGCCCGGCCCAACACGCAATCCCGCTCGAACAATGTCTCGATGATTTCTCCGGTGTCGTGCACGCGCAGCCGCAGCAGCATTTGATCGCCAAAATAAGCCGTGCCCCACCGGATCTGTGGCTTAAGGTCCCCGTCTTCAGTGAGACTGTGGGTCGCCAGCGCCGCCAGACCGTCTGGCAGAACGTGGCCGCAGGAGAAGCAATACGTATCTCCCGCCTTGTTACCTTTCCCGCAGTTTTCGCAAACTTGTTCGCCCGGCATGGCACTAACCCCTTTGTAATTCTATTGGATGATTACCCGCTCAACATGGTCATACCTTCCCCGATTCCTATTATAGTACGAAGTGGCACGGGATATATCAAAAATTTACGAAAACCTTGCTGTTTTCATTTAATGCCTCTAATAGCATTAGTCGCTATAACTGCGCCGAACAGGTCGGCACAAAAAACGAGGACAGTCTGAGGCTGTCCCCGTTACGAATTGTCGGCAAAAACGGTGTGACGGTCAGTCGCCGTCGCCACCTGGCACAGACGGTTTGTCGTGGCCCTTCCACCCTTCAGGCGGACGCACGGTGACGTTGTACTCGCCGCGAATGAAAGCTTCGACGTTGTTACGGGCGATGTCGTCCGGGTGCTGCACCGGGGGCGACTTCATGAAGTAGGACGCCGGACCTTCGAGCGTACCCTTCAGCTCGCGATCCAGACCGATCTTGGCGCAGCGCACGGCGTCGATGATCACGCCTGCGCTGTTAGGGCTGTCCCACACTTCGAGCTTGACCTCGATATTGAGCGGCACATCGCCAAACGCCGCGCCTTCCAGGCGGATGTAGGCCCATTTGCGATCGGTCAGCCAGGCCACGTAATCACTGGGTCCAATGTGGACGTTGTCGGGTTCCATTCCGCCGGGCACCTGGCTGGTGACGGCGTTGGTCTTGGAGATTTTCTTGCTTTCCAGGCGCTCGCGTTCGAGCATGTTGTAGAAGTCCATGTTGCCGCCAACGTTGAGCTGGCTGGTGCGCAGCATCTTAATGCCGCGATCGTTGAACAGGTTCGTCAGGACGCGGTGCAGGATCGTCGCGCCGACCTGCGACTTGATATCGTCTCCGATGAGCGGCAGACCGCGTTCGGCGAAGCGCTGCTGCCAGTACGGCTCGCGCGCGATGAACACGGGAATCGCGTTGATGAAGGCGCAGCCCGCATTCAATACCTGTTCGACATACCATTTCGTGGCCTGTTCGCTGCCCACCGGCAGGTAATTCACGACGACATCGGTCCGGGTATCGCGCAGAATCTGCACGATATCGGCTGTAGCGCCGGGCGCTTTGGTGATTTTCTGCTTCAGATATTTTCCCAAACCATCATGGGTCATGCCACGATGCACCGGCACGTTCATAAACGGCACATCGGCGAACTTGATGGTGTTGTTCTGCCCGGACCACATCGCTTCGCTCAAGTCTTTGCCGACTTTTTCACTGTCGATGTCAAAAGCGGCAGAAAACTCGATGTCGCTGATGTGGTAATCCCCCAACTGAGCGTGCATCAAGCCGGGAATATACTGGTCCGGCGTGGCATTGAAATAATAATGCACACCTTGGATCAGTGAATTGGCGCAGTTGCCTACGCCTATAATGGCGACACGGACTTTCTTGGACACGGGGAAACCTCCATACGTGAATGTGCAGCCCCGCAGCGCGCGCTGCGGTGTAACCTGAATGGGTGGATCATGGTCCGCGGAACCGCCGGTGACACAGCCGGCAGCGCCGTTGGCCCAAACACGCGAGTGTAGCGCCAACCCCAGCAAAGCTCAAATTCTGTGGGGAAAAGGGTGCGAGCCCTCCCGCCTAGGCGAACGAACTCCGGGGGCGGCGGGATATGCTGTTCGAAGGCGCGCGCCGCGATCGCGCCGTAGATGAAGCCGCCGATGTGCGCCATATACGCCACGCCCCCCGCTTGGACCGTCGCCAGCGCGCCCGCCTCCATGAAGACCTGCATCAGGAACCACACGCCGACCATGATCACCGCCGGAATCCGCTCGATGTCGATGAACCAGCCGATGATCAATATCGTCCGGATGCGGTCGCGTGGGTAGGTGATCAGAAAGCCGCCCATCACCGCGGCGATCGCGCCGCTGGCGCCCAGGTTGGGCACGGCGGAATTGGGCAGCGCGGCTACCTGGGCGACCGTGGCGATCACGCCACCGATCAGGTAGAACGCGAGATAGCGCAGCGGCCCCATCGCGTCTTCCATCTCTGGGCCGAACACCCACAGAAAAAGCATGTTGCCCAGGATATGGGCCGGGCCCGCGTGCATGAACATGGCGGTGAAGATCGTGATCAGATCGTGACCGGCGGCAATATCTTTGGGGATGACCGACCAGCGCACGATGAACGCTTCCCCGTGCGACAGCTCTAGCAGGTACATCGCCACGTTGGCGGCGATGATCGCCCAGGTGATCAACGGCAAACGCACCGGGCGGCGCGAAGCATCGCCAATCGGAATCATGCGTCCTCCCCATCGCTCAAGGTGACATCCGCCGCTTTCCCGCGCCGCAGCGATCGCCAGCGCCGGATCAACAGCAAGAACATGATCAGGTCGATGATCGTATGCGCGGCGATGGGTGCCCACAGCCCGCCGCTCCACTGCGCCAGCCCGCCCAGCAGACCGCCCGCCAGCGCGGCGTAGACAAAATAGGCGGGGGTGAGGGCGTGCAGCGCGCCGAAAATGATCGAGGCCGGGATCAGTCCTAGCGCGGGTTGGATCGCGCCCCGGAACAGCATTTCCTCCGGGATGCCCGCCGCCAGCCCGAAGATGACCGCGTGGTGTGGCCGCATAGCGTCCATGTCCAGCGTGGCGAACAGCATCAGCTCGATGCGCCGCAGCGACGGGATCGCGTCCAGCAGACGGTAAGCAGTCACGGCGAACAGCGCCCCGACCAGCATCCCCGCCACCACGTAGGCGATCCAATGCCGCGCCGGGAACCAGTCACCCGGCGGGTGCTGGCCCATGACCAGCGCCCACACGCCGCTCGCCGCCATCATCCCCAACCCCAACGCCACCGCGTAAGCAGACAGCACGCGCGGGTGCAGGCGATGGACCGGACGTCGGACACGGGGCACCGGGTGCAGCGGGGGCCGGTCAACAGGTTCGGGGCGCTCGCTCATCATTCTCTCAGGTTCTGTTTACGTTATTCTTATATCGGGCCAGTATGGTTGGGAGTATAGATCGTGCCACGGACTTTGGCACGTGACTGTTGCGCCTGCAACTTTAACGTGGCCGTTGCATCTAACCTAACAGATGCGTGGATGTCGCCACCGCGCTCACCGCTGCCCACACTAGTGCTGCATCGTCTCCCGTCCACCTCACGCATCTTCGCCACACACGCCGCCTGGCATTACGAGAAGAGACGACTTAGCACATTTATCTAATTCTAATCATAATAATATTGCTTTTTGCCGTAAATAAGAGTACTATGAATAGACATCGGCATGGGTCTGTCGTAGAAATACCCAGTGCTTACTGGCGGTTGAAGGGTTACCTTCTAAGAGCAAAGGCAGGCAACAGTGGTCGCGATACACAGCTTGAACGAGAAATACACGGGCAGTTCCAACGAATGGACCCCGGAGGAATACCCTGCCCTGGATGTCGATTTTGACGAAGAGTTTGACTCCCAAGCCGAAGACTCCGAGCCTCAAACCATCGAGACCGTCCAGGCGGCTGATGCTGATAGCGGCTACATTCCACAATCCGACGCAGACCTGCTGCAATTCTATTTCCGTGACATCCGCCCCATTTCCGAACCGATCGAAGTCGGACGCGAGCAATCGCTGGCGCGGCTGGTCCAGGCGGCCAACCGTGCGCAGGACGAGCTTGATCAGCGCGCGTGCGAAGACGTGGACCAGGATTACTGCGAAGTCCTTGAGCTGGGCGAAGCCGCCCGCCAGGAACTGATCATGGCGAATACGCGCCTGGTGATCTCGATCGCGAAGAAGTACCAGGGCCGTGGGCTGCCACTGCCCGACCTGATCCAGGAAGGCAATCTCGGCTTGATGAAAGCCGTGGATCGTTTTGACCCGGCGCGCGGCGTGCGTCTGAGCACCTACGCCACATGGTGGATTCGTCAATCCATCGCACGGGCCGCCGGTGATCGCGGACGTACCATCCGCCTGCCCATCAACCAGGGGCAGCGCTGGGGCCGTCTGCGCCGCGTCAGCGAACGGTTGGCCCAGGAACTGGGTCGCGAGCCGTCGTATGATGAGCTGGCCGAAGAATCCAGCCTGACGCCCGAACAGGTCGAGACGACGTTGTTGGCCGCGCGCGAGCCGGTCCAGCTTGATGAGTTGGTCGGGGACGAGGAAAATCGTCCGCGTGCCGATCTGGTAGCCGACCGCGAAAGCGAGCTGCCCGAGGAAGCTGCTGCCCGCCAACTGCTGGTCGAATCGATCAGCTTCCTGTTGGGCGCGCTGCCTCAGCGCGAAGCACGCATCATCCGGCTGCGCTTTGGTCTGGAAAACGGCGAAACGCACAGCATGTCACAGATTGGGCAGTTGATGGGCTACAGCCGCGAGCGGATTCGTCAGCTTCAACACGCGGCGTTGAGCAAACTGCGTCAGATGCAGGTCGATCACGGCCTGGGAGAATACCTGGAATAGACGCCGTTTCACTCTCTTGACTATTTCCGCACTGTGATCCCCCTCATGGTGTCGCTCGACCGGGCCAAACGACCCGGTCGAGCCCTTTTTGGGGGCAGGCGCTAACCGCCGCCGTTCTCCAGCAGGCCCAACACATCCTCCACCTGTTCACCCAGATCGTGCAGCAAACTCAATACGAACATCGAATCATCCTGGCGGCGCGGCGGAAAGAGGCGCGTCCAGGTAGTGTACGCCGCTGACAGGCGATCCACCGCCAGCAGACCCGTGACCAGCGTTGCGGGACGCGCACCCGACGTGCTGAGATACGTCGCCAGCGCGGTCTGGAAGATGGGCGCTTCGCGTTCCAGGTGATCCAGCACAGACTCGAACAGGGCGCGATCCCAGCCGCCACGCTGATCCAGGCTGTCCAATGACACGGCATCCAACGCCGCATCCATGCGCCGCAGGCTGTCGCACACAAGGGCGGACTGCCCGGCGCTCGTCCGGACGTTCGCCCCACTCCGCCGCGCGACCAACGCGCCCAGGACTCCCCCCACGCCTACGGCAGCGATCACTGTCGCTGCTACTACCCACACGCCGCCCATGGCTCGCCGTCCTTGTAGGATGCTGCTTGCGCTCTTCAACCGCCGTCTGAGTTTAGACGCAGCCATGCCGCACGGCAAACAGCGCCGTTAACGCTGAGTTTGCGCCGTGTTGTTGAATGGTACGAAAGCGATCTCACGTCGTGCCTGCTGCTGGCGAAACAAGCCAAAATGCGGTATACCAACGTATGAATAATTAATAGGTTTTGAAAACAATAAATTAGCTCGAGATAAATATTATTCTGTGATTTGCGAACCACCAGCGCGGTTCTGACTTATTCAATGCCTCGAGTGGCGGCCCGCCACCCAAAAAACCATTTATGACTGTTTTTGGGATTACCCGGTTCTCCGACTCGTCGATCTTGCTGATCAGTGTGGCGCTGCCCCTGGAACACAATCTGTCGAGTCTGGTCAGCGTTGCCAGCCAGATACGCCGCTTCACGGGTCCAGATATGGGCCCAGTCTATGTTGTAGTCGACTTGCGCGGCTGTGACGTCACACTGAGTGATGCGCTGCTGCTGATCGAGGAATACAAAGCCGCCGAGCCTGACTGGAACCTCACCACCTCGATCACGTTTATCGCGGTCGGGATCCACCCCCTCATTCGTGTGGGCATCAGACGCATCTGGGAACAACTCAATATTCATATCCGGCAGTTCGACGTGCTGTCAGAAGCGCTTAATTACGCGCGCAACTCGCAAAAGTAAACACTGCGGCGCGTGGGGCAGCCTTGCTCACACAATCTGCAAAATCCGCTTTTTCAACTTTCGATCCCATGCGCCAGGGTAGCCCTACCCGCCGAATTGCACTATACTGACAGCATGAGGCACGGCGCTGCCCTGAGCGAAGGATACAATCGTGAGTGATCCACTAGTGCGAGTGCTGGTTGCGGATGACGGGCGCGACAACCGCGAATTCATCGTCGATAATGTCCTCAAACCCAACGGGCTGGTCCCTTTGCTGGCTCGTGATGGAATCGAGACGATGGAGATCGTGCGGCAGCAGCCCCCCGATCTCATTCTGCTCGACTTGCAAATGCCCCGTATGAACGGGCTTGAAGTGTTGGAAGAACTCGAAGCTGGCGGTTACGACATCCCCGTCATCATCATGACGTTTCATGGCTCGGAAGAAATCGCCATCGAGGTCTATCGCAAGGGCGTCCGCGATTACATCAAAAAACCGTATACCGTTGAGGAGATGCTCGACGCGATCGATCGCGCCCTATCCGAGGTCCGGCTGCGGCGCGAAAAAGACGCGCTCACCGGGCGTCTGCTGACGGCCAACGCCTCGCTCAATCGCCGCGTGCGCGAACTGAACACCCTCTATCGCCTGGGCAAAACTGTCACAGCACTGGTGGGCATGGAACGTCTGCTGCCGCATATCGTCAACTCTGCGGTACAGGTGATCGACGCGGAACAAGGTTCGCTGCTGCTGCTGGAGGGCGATCAGCTCGTGGTGCGCGCCGTCCGCAGTTACGGCGAGACCAGCGCCCATCCGACCCGCGAATTCAGCAGCGACCGCATCGCGTGGGAAACCGCACGCGGGGGCAAGCCGATCTGGATGTCGCCGCAGGAGCTGGAACGCTACCGCGCTCAGAATCCGGCGCTGCCCGCAGCCGTGGCATGCATTCCGCTGCGCGTCGGAAGCCGGGCGGTCGGCGTACTGAGTGTGGAAAATGTGTCGTCGAGCGCGCGAGCCTTCACCAAGGATGATGTGGCGCTGCTCGAGATGCTGGGCGACTACGCGGCGATCGCCATCGAGAACGCGCGCAATTATTCGGCGCTCGAAGAAGCGACTGCGCGCGAAACCGAGACGCTGCGCGCCGCGTTCGAGCGGTATGTGGCGCCGACGGTGGTCGAGCGCGTGCTCGCCAACCCGGAGGCCATGACGTTGGGCGGCAGGCGGCGGTTGATCAGTGTGGTGTTTGCAGACGTGCGCGGCTTCACGACCTACAGCGAACAGGCTGATCCTGAAGACGTGGTGAGCCTGCTCAACGAGTATTTCCGCATCGCCACAGACGTGATCTTCTCACGCGAGGGGACGCTCGATAAATTCCTGGGGGATGCGGTCATGGCGTTTTTCAACGCGCCCGAAGATCAGGAAGACTACGCCTACCGCGCCGTGGACACGGCGCTGGCGCTGCAACGTGCCGTCGAGGAACGCAACGCTCGCGTCGGCGGCGAAGGGCTGACGTTTGGGATCGGCGTGCACCTGGGCGAAGCCGTTGTCGGCAACATCGGCACGTCCAAAGCCATGAATTTCACCGCAATCGGGGATACGGTCAACGTCGCCAAGCGGCTGCAAGAACGCGCGCTGCCGGGGCAAGTCTTGATTACGGCCAGTGTGTACGAGGCGTTGGGACCCCAGGTGGAGGTCCGTCCGGTGGGCGATCTCTCTGTAAAGGGGCGTCAGAATCCGGTGGATGTCTACGAGCTGATCGCCCTGGCCTGATTTCCCCGCCTAACGCACCAGGGTACGCAGCACGTAGGCACTTCCCAAGACGAGCGCCCACGCGCTGTAAGACACGGCCAGCATTCCGATCAGGCCCAGCCCGGCGCGCGCTGCGCCATACAGCACCACCACGAAGACCACCGTCGCCCCAATCCCCAAAAACAGCGAACCGGTGAAGGTTTCGATCGACTGGCGGTCGCCGTGATCCGCCGCGTAGACGATCCACAGCGTGAGCGGGATCGTCAGCGGCATAGTGGCGGTGATGGCCGTCAGCGTCTTGGAATAGGCGCGCAGAATGGCGATCACGACGATCGTGAGGATGGAAATAACGACCGGCAGAATCTGGCGCATGGAGTCGTTCATTGTGCCGTCTTTCTTGCCCGTGTGCGGCGGGATGATCGTGCAGGAAACGGGCAAAGCATAGCGCCGGATGGCCGGTCTGGCAATGGCGCGCCGAAATGTCCGCGCATTCGCCTACTCTGGTGCGCCCAACGCGCTGACGCGCCGCTGCGCGTTCCTTACGGCCTGGTGCGCCGTCTGCTCTCCGGTCAGCGCGAGAGCGTATTCTTCGCCGAGAATATCCCCGACCGTGAACGAGAAGCGGTTCACCGGGCGCTCACCGCGTGCGTGACGGCGAGTCTCGCGCGCCGTTTCGACCAAGTCGGGCCGGAAGCGTCCCACAAAACGCGGATCGGCGAAGACGGACGTGCGCGCCACTTCCACAAACCCGCTCTGGATCGCATCATCGACAAGCTGCTCGCCCGCGCACAGGAATTTCGCCAGCTCCCACGCCGCCGCTTTGACTCTAGAGCGGGCGGGGATGGCGTAGGGCGGGCAGTACAGGCCGGGATGGCGCGTGCCGTACGGACCGGCGGGCATCAGCGTCGTCATAGTGGCGTCGGCGATGGGACCGCCGAGGTCATACACAATCGAGGCTTCGTTGGCCGGTTCGATGACCATGGCCGCGCGTCCGGCGCGGTACGTCGCCATGCATTCCTCAAAGCCCATCGTCGCCGATTCGGGCGGCCCAGCCTGCTGCAACAACCTGACGTAATGTTCCAGCGCAGCGACGTGCTCTGGCGTGTCTAGCGTAGGCACGCCATCCGGACCGTACCACTCCACCCCCCAGGCGGGCATCCAGTTGGACCCCAGCGTCCAGAAATTGAGGCCGCAGCTCGGCGCACCGCGCAGCGTGATTCCGTAAAAATCCGGCGTGACGTCCGGTGCATCCGGATCGGCGCGCACGGCGTCTTGAACGGCCAACGCAGCAGCCGTGAGTTGGTCCATCGTCTGCGGCACGCGGATACCGTAGCGGTCGAACAGGTCGCGCCGGTAGATCAGCACGCTCGACACGTCGCAGTAGGGCAAGCCGTAAAGCGCCCCGTTCAGGCTGATGGCGTCCAACGCCGCTGGTTCGAAATCATCCAGCGTGTAACCGTCGTCCGCGATGATGTCATCCAGCGCTTCGACGCGCCCACCGCGCGCGTATTGCAGCAGCAGCAGCTCGTCGCAGCCGACCAGATCGAAGGGCGGATCATCATCATTGAAGGCGCGGTCCATCAGGTCCCACAGCTCCGGGATATGACTCAACACCACCTCGACCGCGATCCCGGTCTGCGCGGTGAAGCGCCGCGCCGACGCGTGCAGGTTATGAAACGGTGCCCAATCTTCTTGCAACACACGAACCGTCGTGCCAGTGGGATAAGCAGTCATTGGGTGGCGTCTCCTGAAAAAAGTCAAACGTATATTGCGGGTGCGCTTATTATAGTACAGTCGTCAAATGGCAGGGGAGAACAGGGGGCACAGCGATCACCGAGGCGGGACGGAGAGCACAGAGCAGCAGCAAAGAGTATCTATCGCCCAGTGTTTCGCTCTGCGATCTCCGCGTCCTCGGCGGCAAAACCGATTTAGTGCAGGCGCTCGATGTGGTTGGCGATGGTGCCCGCCGCGCAGGCCAGCGCCGCCACTTCGGCATCTTCGATGTCGGTCACAACGGGAACGATCCCCGCTTCTTCGAGCGACACATACGCGCCGCGCCCCATCCCGCGCGCGATCATCGCGGCGCAGTCGGTGATCGGGGCGATCATCTGGCCGTGACGGTGCTGGGCCTGCGGTCCCATACCGTGCCCTTCGCCGTGATCATGATCGTGCTCATGCTCATGATCGTGCGGACCGCTGGCGAACTGCTGGTGCCCGGCCTTGTCGCGCCGCTCGCGCGTGACAACCGCGCCGTCTTCAATGGTGAACACCAGATAATAGGGCGCGCGTCCGAAATGGCGGCTCACGGTTTTCTCGTCGTCTGTGACTACTGCGATCTTCATGCTGATCATCCTCATTTCTGCATTGTAAGGGAGAGCACACCGGCCCACCGCCACGCGATCGCCGGGTGTCTGGATGGTTGGATGCGTCCACGCCAGTGGGCGTCACATGCATTGTAGCCTGCTCGGGCCGTGTGATCTGTCAGAAACGCGTCAGTTTCCCCGGCCCGGCCTCCCATACTATACTGGATCGCCAACGCTCACTCATGCTCAGGAGAGAACACCGTGGCAAGAACACCGGGGATTGACGTATCGCGCTGGCAAGGCGAAATCGACTGGCGGCTGGTGGCGGCAGCGGGGTACCGCTTCGCCGTGATCCGGGCCACCGTGAGCAGCACCTATACCGATCCGCGCTTCTATACCAACTGGGACGGCGCGCGCGAGGCCGGGCTGTTGGTGTCGGCCTACCACGCGGTCAGACCGTCCGCCCCGGCGGATGCCCAGATCGGACGGCTGTTTGATACGCTCGAAGCGCGCGTGCCGGATCTGCCGCTGGTGCTCGACGTGGAACTGGCCGACGGCATGTCAGCCGCGGAGATTTCGGACGCGGTCCGCGAATGCGCGCGGCTGGTCGAGGAACGTGCCGGGCGCAAGCCGATTATGTATACGGGCGGATGGTTCTGGAATCCGAATATCGTGCGCTCGCCGGACTGGGCCGATTATGATCTCTGGATCGCGCATTACGGCGTGGACGAGCCGACGCTTCCCAAAGACTGGACCGCGTGGCGCTTCTGGCAGTATTCCGAGACGGGCAGTGTACCAGGCGTCAGCTCGCGCAACACCGATCTGGACTGGTTCAACGGCACGTACGAGGAACTGCTGGCCTACGCGCATGCGTCCGAAGAGGAGCACGAGGGCGAGGAAGAAGAGAAAGAGGTCGTCCAGATGCAGCGGCTGCGCGCGCGGGTGGTTACTGAGTCACTGCGCATGCGCAGCGGTCCCGGCGTGCAGTACAGCTACCTGGGCGATCTGCCGCAGGGCACCGTGATCGATATTCAGGCCATCGAAGGCAAAGAAGTGTGGGTGTCGTTCGAGCCGGGGAAATGGGTGGCGATGGTTTTTCAGGGCGAGCGCTATCTCAAGCTGGAATAACCGCGCGCCGGTCTGCCCCACCCCCCCTCCCCACGCGAGCGTGGAGAGGGGGGAAACTCGCGACTCAGCTATAAGCCCGCTTTCGGATCGGCCTGCATCATGCCGAAGATCGATCCTTCGACGTCCTTGCAATAGGCCAGCCAGCCGACGCCCGGCACAGGCATTTTCTCCCTGATGACTTCGCCACCGTTGGCCTTCACCTTGCGGACGCAAGCATCGAGGTCGTCCACGTCGAGCGTGTTGATCGTCCCGTTCCAGCCTTCTTCCGGCGTATACAGCCCGCCATCGATGCCCGGTTTGTCGTCCGGGCCGGTCCCAACGAGCCAGTAATCGACCGGGCCTTCCCACTTGGTGAAGGTCCAGCCAAACACGGAGGTATAGAAGGCGGCGATGGCGTTCGGGTCTTTGGCGGGTATTTCGAAATGGGTTACGCGCGACATGATCGGTTCTCCTTGTGCGTCTGTTAATGGTCGTGTGCAGCGATGTTACCAGTATAGCACGCATGTTCGCATGTTGCGAATATTTGTACTGATTTTCTGACAAATTGACAATTTCGGGGCGTGGGCGCGTAGAGGGGGGCGCAGAGAAAAAACTGCGCTCTCAACCATTGGAGGGAGCGCAGTGTGCAATCGAGTCACAATCTGCCGTACTCATCCCTCATGCCCCAGCATCCCCCGGTACATGCCGGGACGCGAGCCTTCAATCGGCGTCGCGCCGCACACTTTCGTGTAAAAGTCGGTCGGACCCGCCCAGCCGATGACCGCGTAGGCATAGCCCTGGGCGGGCATGTCGTGCAGACACGCCAGCAGCAGCGCCGCTCCGACGCCCTTACCGCGCGCCGCTTCGCTGACGCCCGTGGGACCGAAGGTGCCGCGATAGGCTCCATCGTAGATGCCAAAGCCGATTAGTTCGCCGTGTTCGACCGCCAGAAAACACGACACCGGCATCCGTGCGAAGGCCCCTTCCGTCTCGCTGACCCAGCCCGCGCTGAAATGTTCCAGAATCCAGGGCAGGACGTGGTGTTTCTCCACGACGAGCGCGCGACGGATGTCTACCCCAGCAGCGCGGCAGCGGTCGAGCGCGGGGGCCAGCGGCGGCAGGTCGTAGAGCTTGACGAGCATGTCGGTCATGGGGATGAGTCTCCTTGCGGCGGACAGCCCGCACTGGCCGTCAGGGGAACGTCGCGCCCTCCATTATGCCTGAGATTGGGCGAGGTTCCAACCAGAATTCGCAGCGCGCCAGCGGGAACGGGGCGACTCCGCCAGAATCGCCCCGCTTTTACTGTCACCTGATCGCTGATCCCTGACCGCTCCCCGCTACTCCACCGTAACGCTTTTCGCCAGATTGCGCGGCTGGTCCACGTCCGCGCCGCGCCGCACCGCGATGTGATAGGCCAGCAGTTGCAGCGGAATCACGCTTACGATCGGGCTGAGCAGCGGCGGAGTCTGCGGGACGCTCAGCACGCGGTCGGCTTTCTGCCCGATCAGCGTATCGCCCTCGGTCGCCACCGCGATCACGATTCCCCCGCGTGACTTGGCCTGCTCGATCTGGCTGAGCATTTTCTCGTAGACGCTGTCATGCAGCGCGATCGCCAGCACCGGCATGTGCTCATCGATCAGCGCGATCGGGCCGTGCTTCATCTCCCCGGCGGGATAGCCCTCGGCGTGAATGTAGCTGATCTCCTTGAGCTTGAGCGCGCCTTCCAGCGCGATCGGGTAGTTGATGCCGCGCCCCAGGTAGAGGAAGTTGGTGTACTGGTACAGCTCGGCGGCTAAGCGCTCGATCTCCGGCTCGCGCTCCAACACCTGCCCCACCAGATCGGGCAGGCGCGCCAGATCGCCGACATGCGCTAACGCTTCCTCGCGGGAGAGCGATCCGCGCTGCTGCGCGAGATAGAGCGCCAGCAGGTACTGATCGGCGATGCTCGACGTGAAGGCTTTGGTACTCGCCACGCCAATTTCCGGCCCGGCCTGCATGGTGATGCAGCCGTCCGATACGCGCATAGCCTGGCTGCCGATCGCGTTGACGATACTCCACAGCCGCGCGCCTTTGTCGCGCGCCTCTTCCATGGCCGCCAGCGTGTCGACCGTCTCGCCCGACTGCGTGATGGCCAGCACGGCGCAGCGCTCGTCCAGGATCGGATCGCGGTAGCGGTATTCGCTGCCATAATCGACCTCGACCGGGATGCGCGTCAGCGTTTCGAGGATGAATTTGCCCACCAGCCCGCTGTAAGCGCTGGTCCCGCACGCGACGGTGACGATCCGCTCGATCGAGCGCGCGTCGTCCGGCGTCAGGAACAGATTGGGCAGCGTGATTGTGCCGTCCTGGAAATCGATCCGCCCGCCGAGCGTATCGGTCAGAGCGCGCGCCTGCTCGTGGATTTCTTTCTGCATGAAGTGCTTGAACTCGCCGCGCGCCGCGCTGATCGGGTCCCAAGGGATGCTGTGAATTTCGGCATCAACGGGCGTGCCGTCCAGCATGCTGACCTGGTAAGCGTCACGGGTCAGCGTCACCATCTGGCGGCTTTCGAGGAAGATCATGCGCCGCGTGTGCTCCAAAATAGCGGGAATGTCGGACGCGATGAACATTTCGCCGTCTCCGATGCCGAGCGCCACGCCGCCCGCGTTGCCGATCCGCACGGCGACCAGTCGGTCCGGCTCGTCGGCGTTCAGCACGACGATGGCATGCGCGCCCCGCAGGCGGGACACGGCGCGCCGCGTCGCCTCGCTGACGCCCGTGCCCGCGTCGATCTCGCGCTGGATGAGATGGACGATCGTCTCGGTGTCGGTATCGGAGGTAAACTGCACGCCCGCCGATTCCAGCTCGGCGCGCAGCTCGCGGAAGTTCTCCACGATGCCGTTATGCACGACGACCGTGCGCCCGCTCTGGCTGATGTGAGGATGGGCGTTGCGCGAACTCGGAACGCCGTGCGTCGCCCAGCGCGTATGCCCGATCCCGATGCGTCCATTCAGCGGTTCCTGGTCGACCAGCCGCACCAGGTTACCAAGCTTGCCGACATCGCGCCGCAGCGCGATCGCGCCGCTCTGCATCACGGCGATGCCCGCCGAATCATAGCCGCGATATTCCAGGCGCTGCAGTCCATTCAATATGATCGGCGTGGCATCACGCGGGCCGACATAACCAACGATTCCGCACATGGTGATTATTCCCTCCCAGGGGACAGTATGGCCGGGCCGCGACCATGCGACAGACGCAGCACGATCCCGTACCGGGGCACAAGCCAAATTGGGTTCCAGGTGAATCACCACTGCCGCGCGAGTTCAGCCCACCGTCACCGGCGGGGTCTGGCGTGCGGCTCTGTTAGGGGAGGGAAAGGTCAAGGGGGGTGGTGCGCCCCCTGGCGGCATCCGCAGATCACTCGATTTTCCCCCGCTGCCGGGGTTAGGCTCGCCCTGCGACGAGCAACCGCCACCTCGTATCCCTGCGCCGCTGTACCGGGCACAGGGCCATGCGCTCGCCGTCCCTCGTTACGATCGATCGCGCCTCCTTTGCCGTTCAGGCTGAGATTGGGGGGAAGTATACACGCTGTCCGGCCCGCGGGCGAATACGGAATTTCGGCCCTGCCCCGCCGATCACGACCAGCCGGGCAGCGGCGGCACGTCGACGCGGTACGCGCCCGCGTGAATCGTCCCGATTACGGCCAGTGTCGCACCGCCCCACACGCCGATGACCGCGATCCCGGCCAGAATCGCGAACCCGACCGCTCCGTCACGCGCCAGCGACACATCGTCGGGATTGGCTTGCGCCGGGCTGAAATGTTCCTCGAACAACGTCACGGCCGGGTACGCTTCGCGCAGCGCCGCCTGATAACGATCCTGGCTCAGCACGACCGCCGCCGCTGTTCCCAGGATGCAGGCCAGCAGCAGCCCGATCAGCAGCAGCGACACTCCGAAGATCGCCCAACGCCGCCCGGTCCGCGCCCGTCCCCAACGCACATGCGCCGCGCCGGGACCTTCCTCGTAGACGCGCCCGTCGTCCTCCAGCGTGATGTAGGCGCGATCGTCGCGAAAACCGCTCAGCGCCACAATAAACACATACCACGCCGCACCGATCAGCGAGAGCAGCGCGAGAATCCAGCCACCCACCCCTAGCGATTTACCGTGAGAGAGCACAACTTCGCGCGCGGTACTGTGCCGCACCTGATACCCGCCGCGCATATACGCGTTAACCCGCTGCTGCATATAGGTCAGCGCGTCCGGCGGCGCGCCATAGCCCGGCGCATAACCGGGCGCATACCCCGGCGCGGCCATCACGGGTGGCGCGGGTGGCGGCGTCAGGCGTTCCGGGACAGCCACGGGCGGCGGGCTGTACGGCGCGGGCGGAATCAGGTAGCCGGGTGGCGGAGTACCTGCCCGCGTCGCGCCGGTGTCACGCGGAAGTGGCTCAGCCGCGAGTTGTTCTGCCAGGCGCGGCTGCGTCGCTTCGACGGCGGGCGTTTCATAATCGTCTTCGGGCAGACTGGCGGGCGCGACGTCTTCCTCCGCCACAGCAGGAACGGCCTCGCCACCCGCCGTGTCGGCCTCGGTGACAATCCCGCCGGACTCCGCTTCCGGGGCCGCGTCGATGTCCGGCGTGATCTCGTCCACGTCGTCTACGTCGTCCACATCGGCTGACTCGTCCGGCACGCCAGATTCACTGATTTCGATCGCTTCAGCTGATTCGACAGGCTCGACCGGTTCGACCTCTTCGGCAGAGTCCGCTTCTACGGACGGCACCTGTTCCAGCGTGGGCAGCTCGTCATAGGCCAGGCGCACCTCTGAGTCCGGCTCAGCGTCATCACTGGGCGCGGAGTCTGAAGCGTCGGACTCGTCGTCGGACGACTCCTCCGGCTGTTCTGGCTCATCGGTCTGATCGGACTCATCGATCTGTTCATCCTGCTCCGACGATTCCATCACGACGGGCGGCTGCGCTTTGCGCGGCGTAACCTGGATCAACGTGGCATCGTCTGACAACGTGTCATCTATCAGGTCGTCTGCTGAGGAATCAGCAGGCGGCACAGGCCCCAGCGGTTGGTGGCAGCGCGGGCAAATATCCTCAGCGGCAACTATAAAAGCTCCACAATGCGGGCAGCGCTGCATATCATGATTCACGGTGGCATTCCTTCCGTTGGTCGGGCGCGTGTTCCCATTGTACCGCGAACGTGGGTTCGCAGGGCGGTGTTTAAGCGGCGCTCGCTCAACGCTCAGTCACCGCCTCCGCGCCGCCGGCGTCAGGGTTGGCGCTCCCACGGTCCCAGGTCCACCGCCGCGCCGTCGGGAACGCGCTCCAATCGATCGACGTAAGGGTGGGGAACGTCGCCGGGCTGAACGCGCCCGACGGCCCGCAGATCGCGCCGTCACAGATGCCCGCGATCTCGGATCCTTCCTGTGTGCGCGCCGGAGGTCCGTTCGCCACTAGCGCTACCACCACGGCCAGCACCAGCACCCCTAACCAACGTATCTTGTGCATGATCGGCTCCTCCTCCGCGTGCCCGCTGCTCATGGCTCGCTAAATGATTGCCTTACTGCTAGTATAAGGCATTCATCGCCTGCGATGAACCGAATGCACCGCCGAAGGCGCGGAGCGCGCAGAGGAAAAAACAGACGAGGTCTGGATATTTTTCTCCGCCTATGGCGTGTCCTACGGTGAAATTGCTTTGCCCGGAGGTGGTACTGATCTGATCTTGAATACGCTACAATAGAGAGGTAGCCGGTAACCGTCTCATCCCATCATTAAAAGGTTGGAAAACTCATGGGCATCAACCTGTGGCACCGGCTCCCTGCCGGACCGGAACTTCCAAACAGTGTGTACTGTCTGGTGGAAATCCCGAAGGGAAGCCGCAACAAGTACGAATACAGCAAAAAAGCGGGCGTGATCAAGCTGGATCGCGTGCTCTACAGCCCGATGCACTACCCCAGTGATTACGGCCTGATCCCGCAAACTTACGCGGAAGACGGCGATCCACTGGACATCATGGTGATGGTCAACGAGCCGACCTTCGCCGGGTGCGTGATCGAAGCGCGGCCGATCGCTATCTTCCACATGTTGGATCGCGGCGATCCAGACGACAAAATTCTGGCGGTGCCCTCCACGGACCCGAACTTCGACGAATACCACGATATGGATGACGTGCCCAAGCACTTCCTGAACGAGATCGCGCACTTCTTCCAGATCTATAAGCAGCTTCAGGGCATCGAGGTTACGCCGCAAGGCTGGGAGGGCGCTGACAAGGCGCGCGAAGTGATCATGCGGGCCGTCCAGCGCTATAAGGACAAGTTCCCGCCAGAGATGGTCTAGTGGGCAGGCAGTAAGGGCCTGTGATCCGGCAGCTGGTGCCATGAACCGACCTATGAAACGTCGTCAACTATCCCATTCTAAAGAGCCGACCCGGTGATCATGGCGGACGAATGGACTGATACCCCGTCACTGGACCTCGACGCACGCCTGGCTGCGCTGTTAGTGCCGCTCGGCGCGCGCTTGCCCATCGACTGCGCCGGGCTGCTGTTCAACGATCCCGAAGTGCCCGGCCTGCGTCTGGCCGCCTGCCGGGGCGTCGGGCGCGCGCCGGACCACATCGCGCCGGGCGGGACGCTAGCCGAAGTCGTCATGGCGGCGGGCGAGCCGCTGATCGCCGGGGAAACGCCGGGCGGCCCACACTACACACTCGACCCGCTGGCAAGTTCGGCCCTGGCCGTGCCCGTCCGGCAACACGGGCAGGTCACGGCGGTGCTTACGGTGGAAAGCTTCCAGTCCAACGCCTACACGCCCGAACACGCGCGGCTGCTGGCTGCCCTGGCCGAAGACAACGCCCTGCTGCTCGACCTGATCGTTTACACCGCGCAGATGGCGCGCTCTCACGTCGATCTGAGCCGCCGCGTACAGGCCCATCGGCGCGAAAGCATCACCCTGCAGCGGCTGGTGAGCATCACCAGCGCGGCACTCGACATCGACGCCATGCTGGCCCATGCGCTGCGCGAAGCGGTCACGCTCCTGGGCTGCGATGGCGCGCAGCTCTGGCTGCCCAACCACTTGGCCTACCAGCTTGAGGTCCACGCGCCGTCGCGCACCGGACAGGCGGCGACTATATCGACCACCCCACTCCCGCTCAACGGCCCCGGCACGCTGGTCGATGTCTACCATACGGGCCAGCCACGTCGCGCCACCGAATCTACCCTGGACGCCGATCACCCTAGTGTCAAACACCTGGCCTGCCCGCTTAACACGCATAACCGCACGTTGGGCGTGCTGCATCTGTTCTCGCTTGAGGACAGGCCGTTCAGCGACTCCGACATGCAGATCGCGTCCGCCGTGGCCGATCAGATCGCGGTCAGCATGAGCAGCATGCAAATGCTCGCCGCCGAGCGCTACCGCCTGAACCTGCTCAATCAGGTGAATCATGTCAGCCAGGAGCTGTCCGCCACACTCGACCCGCAGGAACTGCTGCGGCAGGCCGCGGCGCGTATCCACGGAGTCTTCGACCAGTACGCCGTCCACATTTACCTTCTCGAGCCCGACGACGACTCGGTGCGCCTGGGCGCCGCCGCAGGCGGAGTCACGACCGTGCAGCAGGCGCAATACGACGCCGCTCAGGGGATTCTGCCCATCGAAGAAGGCATCGTCTGGCGGGCGCTGCACACCGGTCAGACTCAGATCGTAGACGACCTGCGCGAAGACCCGGACTGTCTGCCGCAAGACGATTATCACCGCCTGCAAAGCTGCCTCACCGTGCCGCTGCGGCGGGGCGAACAGGCCATCGGTGCGATCAGCGTGCTGTCGACGCAGTTGAACGCCTTTAGCGGGCTGGAGCGCGACGCGCTGGAAACGCTTACCACCCAGGTGAGCACCGCGCTGCACAACGCCCAACTTTATAACCAGGCTCAGCGCCGCCTGCTGGAACAGGGCATCGTCTACCAGATCGGGCAGGGCCTCACGTCGATCCTGCACTACCGCGAGCTGTCCGAAGTGATGGCCCAACATCTCAACCGCGCGCTGAATACCAGCGCGTGTGTGGTGGCGCTCTACGAGCCAGACGCCAACAGCGTGCGCATCGAAGCCGATTACCGCGCCCCACACCACCACGATCCCAACGGCCAACGCATCACCGGCAAACCGCTCCCGCTGGACGAGCATTACGCGCTGGCGCTGGCCATCCGCACGCGCGAGCCGGTCACGATCTACCGCGACGCGCCCGACGTGCCAGCCCAGGCGCGCGCGCTGTTGGAAGGGCTGGGCGATTACAGCCAGCTCGTGCTGCCCATGGTCGCCGCCGACCGTGTCATCGGCGCGGTGGATTGGACCGATAACCAGCCGGGCCGCCGCTTCACTTCGGATGATATCCGGCTGGCGCGCACCCTCATCACGCAGGCCACGATCGCGATCGAAAACGCGCTTCTGTTCCGCCAACTCGAAGAACGCGCCCACGATCTCGCCGAAGCCAACCGTCTGCGCAGCCAGTTTCTGGCGACCATCAGCCACGAGCTGCGCACGCCTATGAACAGCATCATTGGCTTCAGCGAGACGCTGCTTGAAGGGCTGTACGGTGAGCTGACCGAGATGCAGGCCAGCCGCCTGGAGCGCATCCAGCGCAACAGCTATTCGCTGCTGGCGCTGATCGACGATCTGCTCGACCTGTCGCGCATCGACGCCGGGCGGATGAAGCTGCATCTCGAAACACTGCATATCACCAATTCTATCGCCACCGCCGCGCAGAACTTCGAAATAGAGTCGCGCAAAAAGAACCTGACGCTGGAACTGGACCTGCCGGACGAGCTTCCGCGCGTGCTGGCCGACCCCGAACGGCTGCACCAGATCATCACCAATTTGCTCAGCAACGCCGTCAAATTCACCCACGAAGGCACGATCGCGATCCGCGCCTGCGAGGTGGTGGTCGACAGCCGCCCCTTCATCAAGACTTCCGTCACAGACACAGGGATCGGCATCAGCGAGGCCGACCAGGCGATCATCTTCGACGAGTTCCGCCAGGTGGACGGCAGCAGCACGCGTGCTTATGGCGGAACCGGGCTGGGTCTGGCGATCAGTCGCCGGCTGGTCGAAATGATGGGCGGGACAATTGAGGTCGAAAGCACGCCGAACCAGGGCAGCACGTTTTCGTTTACGCTGCCGGTGACACGGGGAGAACGGGAGACGGCGCCGTGAGCTTCGAGCATGCCATTCTGCTGGCGGTCAACGGCCTCTCGCTCTGCGGGGCGGTAGGACTGATCTACGTGCTGTTGATCCAGCCCGGGCGTGGTCCGCTGGACGCGTGGTATTCGGTGTTTCTGGGGGGCGTAGCGCTGTGGGCCTATTTTGCGCTGGCGCGCGTCTTTCCCGACCTGAGTTCGCTCAGCGAAACGCACAATTTCTACGCGTTGTTCATAGGTCTGATGCTGGCTCCGGTGGCGCTGTTCGGCTTCGTGGTGACGCTGTGCAAACCGCGCGACGGGCTGGCGCCTGCTCTGACCGCCTGGGGCGTCATTTTTTGGATCGCGGCCTCAGTACTTTTGTGGGCCAACGCCATCGTGCGCTATACCGAGACTGGCGCGGATCGCGTCGCGTTTACGTTCAAGCCGCTGGGGATCGTCATGGCGGT
The DNA here is from genome assembly GCA_963826505.1 of uncultured Chloroflexia bacterium. GTDB lineage: Bacteria > Chloroflexota > Anaerolineae > Aggregatilineales > Aggregatilineaceae > CAWGXG01. The sequence goes on along the minus strand of CAWGXG010000001.1, from coordinate 172,146 downwards.
GCATCTCGCGTTTTACCTGCTGATGAGCTTCTTCTACCTGCATATCAGCGCCAATCCCGCCGTTAAGCCGCTGCGGCTGCCGGTCGTGCTGATGATGGTCGGCTACGCGAGCAACCTGTACGAGCCGCTGCGCATCCCGCCGCTGGGCATCGGGCTGCTGGCAGCCGGTGCGCTGATCATCGGCTACATCATGCTGCGCTGGCAGTTGTTCAACCCGCTGCGCGAAGTCCGCGAGGAGCTGCGTGTCGCCAATAACGACCTGCGACAGGCGACGACCGATGTCGATTTCGAACGCAAACGCGCCGACCGTCTGGCGGAAGAGGTTCAGGAGATCAGCCGCTACAAGACGGAATTTCTGACCGATATGGGCCACCGGCTGCGCACGCCGCTCAATTCCATCGTAGGCTACAGCGAGCTGCTGCTGGACGGCACCTACGGCGACGTCCCGGAACGGCAGCGCGACCGTATCGAAAAGGTACATCGCAACGGATTGGGTCTGCTCGGCCTGATCAATGATGTGCTCGATCTGAGCAAGCTCGAAGGCGGGCGGTTGTCGCTGACACTGACTCCCGTGCGCCCCGCTCCGCTGATCGAAACGATGGTTGACGTGATCCGCCCCAAAGCAGAGGGCAAAGGACTCGCCCTGGAGACTACCCTCAACGCCCCGCTGCGCATGATCCGCGCCGACGAGGTGCGCGTCCAACAGGTCGGGCTGAATCTGCTGGACAACGCCGTGCGCTTCACCGAGCAGGGTTGCGTCAAGATCAGCGCGTCCAACCTCACCGTGAAAAATGGGCGCAGCGCGGAGTTTGCCCTACCAGTGATCGGGTGGCTGGACGACCGGGAATGGCTGTTGGTCGCGGTAGAGGATACGGGTATCGGCATCGCACCCGAAGATCAGGCGCTGATCTTCGAAACGTTCTACCAGGGTGCGAGCGCGCAAGGCGAAGGCGCGGGTCTGGGGTTGGCGCTGGCCCGGCGTCTGGTTGAGCTGCATGCGGGACGTATCTGGGTGCGCAGCACGCCGGGCGTGGGCAGCACGTTTTACGTGGCCCTGCCCGCCCTCGAACAATTCGACACCACCGCCCAGATCGCCGGGTAGATGGTAAGCTTCGCACGAGGTGCGCCTATTTCGTCGGGGGGTGCAAAGTGCTGGGCGTATCGTCCAGCGCCGCCGGGGAATCGCTCCCCCGCCCTGGGTCATCGTCCGGCGTATACCGGTTGGGGGGCAAACCGCCGACGCCAATCAGCGCCTCGATCTGCCGGATCGCCTGATCATCGAACAGTGTCTCGCGGCAGACGGCGCACCGCCATGCGCGTACGTTCGGCATGTGAACCAGTGTCCCCTCGTACAAGGCGACATAGGTCGTGACAATTTCCTGCATCCGGCCCATCTGGCAGACCGGGCAAATATCCTGCATCAATGCGTATCCTCGGTGAGAGCGTCGCGTCACAACGCCAGACGCTAGTAGGCCCCGTACGGGTACGGCGCATAGGTGGGCGTAGGGGTTGCCGGGTCCGGATCGAGGCGTTGGACGCCATACGGCTGCGGTGTGGTGGTAGGTGTGAGCGTCGGCGTCTGAGTGGGTGTGGGCGTCAGCGTGGGCAGCGGCGCGCCAGTCCCATCAAAGGACCAGTGATGAATCAGCCCCCAGTCCGAAGGCGGCCAGTAGCGCACGAAGGCGCGCCCGACCAGGTATTTCTCGTCGACCGGGCCGAAGTCCTGGGAATCTTTACTCGCGCCGCGGTTATCGCCCAATACGAAGTACTGGTGCGGGCCGACCACCCATTCACCATCGCAGGTTTTACCCCGGCAGAAGTTTTCGATATACGGCTCCTCTAAGAGGTTGCCGTCGATATACACCCTTCCCTCAAAGATCGTCACCGTCTCCCCGGGCAGTCCAATGACGCGCTTGATGAAATCGCGATCGGTCTCCATGGGGTAATGAAAGACGACGACGTCGCCGCGGTGCACATCGCCTAACACATACGACAGGCGGCTGACGATGATGAACTGGTCCGTCGTGAAATTGGGCAGCATACTGTGGCCATCCACCACAAAACGCGCGGTCGCCAGATTGACGAACGCATAAATCGCTGCGATCAGCAGTATCGTTTCGGCCAGCTCGCGCAGAAACGAACGCCCGGCCTTGATCTTCGGCTGGGGCATGCCCGTCAGGATGGGATCGTCCAGGCGGTTCGGGTCGGGAAGGTTGGAAGAATCGTAGGTCGTGGACGATGTCACTGCTAGTCGCCTCATCACTGAACTGCGTACCGGGCAAAGCCGTAAGACTATACCGCACCGGTCACAGACTGGCAATTGCGCTCCTGCCTCGATTTTCCCTATAATTCAGTTCATAATCCCATCAATCCACACTTTATCCTGCTTTTATCTCAAGTGTACTCAGAGGAGGAGCGTCAGTGCCATGCGTCACCTGATATTTGTTAGCAGCCTGTTGGCGATCGCAGGCACGTCGCTCAGCCCGGTCGCGGCGCTTGGAGCCGCCGCGCTGAAACTGATCGAGCCGATCCCATTTCCGGATGAATTCGACCTGACGAATTGACGCCGCACTGCGCGCATCAGATCCACCTTAACATAAGCGCATGGCGGAGCGTGTGACCGGTGATCACGCGCCGATATCGACCCTACCAAACTGTCCGAAGCATGCTACAATTGTGGGCACGTTTGTAAGGTAAATCCTTACGGGCACGGCCACCAAGGATTACCCATATGTCGACCGCATATGCCACCCTGGTCAGCCTGAGTGCAAATGTTGTACTCGTCATTTTTGGGGCGGCGCTAGCACTACTGGTGATCTGGGAAGATGCCCGTCGTCGCAGCAACCATTACTTCGCGCTGTGTATGCTGCTCTTCGCGTCCTACGGGGCCGTCAATCTGCCGCTAATGACCGCCCAGCGCTTCGATCTGTCCCCCAGACCGCTGCTCCAAACGCTGACCACACTTTACACTGTCGGCATCATTCTGGTCTTCTCCTTCGTGATGTCCTTTGCCGGGCTGGCGCCGAAAGTGCGACACCGGGTGATGGCAGCCAGCGTGCCGTTGGGCCTGCTGTTCATCGTCATCAACTGGACCCGGCCTTTTTTCACCGGCTTCGAGCCGTTGGCCCAGGATGGCTACCGCTACCGCTTGACTACCGATGGACAGATCGGTGGTATCGTGGCGGCGGTGTATCTGGCCTGTATCATCGTGCTGCTGCTGCGCCAGCAGAATCCGCTGGCCCGCGCGATGGCCCAACCGGTGACCGTGCTGGTCGCGGGCGTGCTCGTCTTTTCGGCAATTCCCGCGCTGCGTGTGCTGTCGCTCAACGCGGTGGCGGTGGCCGTCGCCGTGGTGATGTTGGGCCGTATCGTCTTACAGCACCAGGTCTTCCAACCGCTGACCGATCTCAATGTCAGCCTGTCGATCACCAACGCGGAGCTGTTCGAAGCGACGCGCCTCAAAAGCCAGTTTCTCGCCAATATGAGCCACGAGCTGCGCACGCCGCTGAACTCGATCATCGGCTACACCGATCTGGTCCTCAACGGCACCTACGGCGACTTGACCTCGCTCCAACACGACCGGCTGCAAAAAGTCAACCGCAACGGGCGGCTGCTGTTGGCCGTGATCAACGACGTGCTTGATCTCAGCAAGATCGAGGCCGGGCGGCTGGAGTTGTTCCGCACGCGGATTGATACCACCGAGCTGCTCGACAACTTGCTGAGCAAATACGAGGCCGAAGCCGCCGAAAAGGGGCTGTCACTGGTACGGGCCTATGGCCGCCTGCCCGCGCTCAATGCCGACGCCGGGCGCACCGAGCAAATTCTCGATAACCTGCTGTCCAACGCGGTGCGTTATACCACGCAGGGCGTGATCATTGCCCGCGCCTACCCGGACCCTTCGCGCCAACAGGTCGTGATCAGCATCGCTGACACCGGGTCGGGCATCGATCCCGCGCAGCAGGAACGCGTCTATCACGCCTTTCGGCAGGTGGACGGCTCGCTCAAGAGTGACCATTCCGGCACGGGCCTGGGTCTGGCGATCGCCTACCGGCTGGTCGGGCTGCACGGCGGCAATCTGTGGTTCGAGAGCGTCGTCGGCCAGGGCACGACCTTTCACGTCGCACTGCCCGCCGCCGATCAGACGGTTCCCGATGTGACGGTCCGCCCCGGGACGCGCACCGCCGGGCCAACAATTCTGGCCATCGACGACGATCGCGAAGCGGTCGAAGTGCTGCAGGGCCAGCTCGAAGGCGCCGGTTACCGCGTGTATGGGGCCTGCACGGCGGCAGATGGTCTGCGGCTGGCTCACGAACTGCACCCGGCCCTGATCACGCTCGACCTCAACATGCCCGATATGAACGGTTGGCAGGTGTTGGAAGCGCTGCGTCGCGATCCGGCCAGCGCGAGGATTCCCGTGCTGATTGTGACGGCGGCGGACCAACCTGAAACCCCGCCCACTTCGCTGCGCGTGGATGGATTCGTCACCAAACCGGTACAGCCAGACGACCTGATCAAGCAGGTCCACCGCCTGCTCGGACCTATACGATCCGGATCGAGAGCGGAAGACCAGACCGCATGAGCCTCTCCACGACGACGATCATAGTCCTGGCAGCCAATGGACTGACGGCGGTAGTCGCCGCCGCGCTGTTGATGCTGGTGCTGTGGCAGGCCCCAGGCCGCCTCATGAACCAGCTTTTCGCGATCACCATGCTGATGATGGGTGCCTATTCCGTGGCAAACGGCTTCGGGCGCTTCATCGATCGTCTGCAGCTCAATCCCGATCACACGACCTACGTCGCGGTCAGCTTTTACGGCGTGCTGGTCGTATGCATCTTTCTGTTTGCGTCGGAGTTCGCGCAGCAGAGCACGCCTATCACGCGCGCCATGCGTGTGATAGGCATGACGATGGGCGTGACGCACAACCTCGCGCTGTGGGCGGGACTGCTCCTGGTCGACATCCATCCCGCCGGAACGCACGACGGCAGTTATACGGGCCACTGGACGACGCTCGGCGCGATCGTGGTGGGGACGCTGGTCGCTTACCTGGCAGCGTCGGCGATCGTGCTCTACCGCATGCCCGACGAGCGCGGGCGGTCGTTGTGGCGCGCGCCGGTGTTGGTGATCGCGGGAGCAGTTTATTCGACCGCGATCTGGCCCAGAGTCCACATCCCCCTCCAGGCGCTGTTTTTCGCGGCGTCGGCGGTGGCGCTGGGGTTACCCGTGCTGCGCTACGAGCTGTTCAACCCGATGGCCGCGCTGCACGAGGAATTGGCGCGCAAGAACAGCGAGCTGCGCGACGCCAGCCGCAGCAAAAGCCAGTTTCTCGCCAATACCAGCCACGAGCTGCGCACGCCGTTGAATTCCATCATCGGCTATACCTCGCTGGTGATCAACGGCACATACGGCGCCCTCAACGACACGCAGCGCGACCGGCTGGAAAAAGTGATCCGCAACGGGCAAAACCTGCTGGGCCTGATCAACGATGTGATCGATCTGAACCGCATCGAGGCCGGGCAGTTCACCCTGGAACAACAGCCGCTGCCCACCGCCACCTTGCTGGACAATGTCATCGAGACGATCCAGCCGCTGGCCGCGCAAAAAGGGCTGACGCTCACTCGCGCCTACGCCGATGCGCCACCCGTCCTGGGCGACGAAACGCGCGTGCGCCAGATTGTGACGAATATTCTCGCCAACGCGGTCAAATTCACCCATCAGGGAGGGGTCACAGTGCGCGCCGCCCAGGTGGATTCCACCGTGCAGATCGAGATCGCCGACACCGGCATTGGCATCGCGCCCGACAAGATCGACACCGTCTTTGCCGAATTCCAACAAATTGATAATTCCACGACGCGCGAGTATGAAGGCACCGGCCTCGGCATGGCGATCACCAAGCGGTTGGTCGAAATGCACGGCGGCCATATCTGGTTAGAGAGCACGCCCGGCAAGGGCACCACGTTTTTCGTGACACTCCCAACACCTGCCCCGCGCACAGCCCCAGATCTACGTCCATCGATCCAGGACGCACCAGAAAGAGAACTACATGACTGACCAATCCTTACCGGTCTCCTCACAGGATGCCGCTGAACAAGAAATTATCGCTCTGCGCCGCCGGATCGCAGAGCTGGAAGCGCGCGAGACGGCTCACCCGATGGCTGTCGAAAATAGTTTTTTGCAGGCCGCGCTGGATGCCATGCCCGCTCATGTGGCCGTGTTGGACGACACGGGAACGATCGTGATGGTCAACGCGGCGTGGCGGCAGTTCGCCGAAGAGAACGAGCTGCCCGCCGCTGCGAATTATGGTCTTGGCGTCAATTATCTGACGTTGTGTGACACTGCAACCGGGCCGTTTTCTGAGGATGCCCCGCTGGTGGCGCACGGCCTACGCGAAGTCATTGCGCGCCGGCAGGATGAGTTTCGCCACCAGTATGTTTGCCCCAGCCCAACCCATCAGCGCTGGTTTACCATGCAGGCCAATGCTTTGGCCGGGGTGACGCCGTCCCATACGCTGGTCGCTCACATGGATGTCAGCGTGCGTCAGAAGATTCAGATCGCGCTCGAAGAAAGCCACCACACGCTCGAAACTATGTTGAGCAACCTGCCAGGCATGGCGTATAGCTGTGAAAATGACTTTAGCTGGACCGTGCAATTTGTCAGCGAAGGCTGCCTCAATCTGACCGGATACAGCCCTGACGATCTGATATCCAACAAGGTCGTCGCCTATTTCGATCTGATCCATCCCGACGATCGCCAGATGGTATGGGACGCCGTCCAGTACGGCGTCGCGCACGATCAACCGTTCCAGATCATTTACCGGATTATGGCCAAAGACGGCAGCCTAAAGTGGGTGTGGGAACAAGGGCGCGCCATCGTACAGGCGGACGGGAAGACGATTCTCGAAGGGCTGATCATCGACTTCACGGCGCAGCAGCAAGCCCAGATCGCACTGCAAGCCAGCGATGAAAAGCTGCGCAATTTGATCCATCAGACCCATGATGGAATCATCCTCGGCGACAACGCGGGCCAAATCATCGAATGGAATCCCGCTATGGAGCGTATCACGGGCCTGGCACGCGAAGAGGTTCTGGGGCGTACGTTGTGGGAAGTCCAGTACAATCTCATACCCGAGGGGCGTCGTTCGCGTATTACGCCGGAACAACTCGCCCAGGAAATGAAGGAAATCGCCACGGAAAAGGACATCTTAGAATTTCCCACAGAAAACGCGATCCAGCGTACCGATGGCGAAATCCGCATGCTGCAAACCTCTCAGTTTCCGATTCGGATCGATTCCGATCGTTTGTTGGGGGCCGTCGTGCGCGACATCACCGAGCAACGCGCCGCTGTCAACGCCCTACACGAAAGCGAGGAACGCTGGCGTTCATTGGTGGAGTATGCGCCAGACATGATCTTCATGATCGACCGCGAGGGAAGAATCCTCTTTGTGAACTACACCGTTGCTGGATTCGACGTGGAAGAGACGGTTGGACGCACGCTCTACGAATTCGCGCTACCGGCCTATCATGAGACTCTACGCCAGGCCATCGCCAGGGTGTTCGATCTGGGGCAGCCCGCTAACGTGGAACTCGAATCGCCTGCATCGAGCGACACTTTCGGCTGGTATCACGCGCGCCTGGGACCGATCATGCGCGACGGCGAAGTCGTCGCCGCAATCCTCATCGCCCACGACATCACAGACCGCCGCCGGCGCGAAACCGAACTGAGCGCCAGCGAAGGACGCTACCGCAACTTGTTTGAAGAGGTCCCGGTCGCGCTGTGGGAAGAAGACTGTTCCGACGTCAAAGCCGAGATCGAGCGGCTGCGCGCGGCAGGCGTCACCAATTTAGAGCAGTATCTCACCGAGCGCCCCCAGGAGATCACCCGCCTGATGGCGAAGGTGCGCATCCTCAACGTCAATCGCGCCACGATGGAATTGACGCGCGCGCGGTCCAAGGCCGAAGCGCTCGAAAGTCTGACACTCATCCCGCCGCCTGAAGTGCTGCCGTTGATGCGCTCCCAACTGGTCGCGATCGCGAACGGTGCGACGAGCTATTCAGGCGAGGGTGTTGGACTGAGCAGCGACGGCGCCGCGTTCCCGATCAGCCTGAAATGGGTGGCGCTGTTGGGCCATGAGCAGTCCATGAACAAGATCATCGTCTCGATAGAAGACATCACTGTGCGGCGTGAATCCGAAGCCGAACGACTACGCACGGCGATCGAACGCGAAAAAGTGACGATTCTCGCTGACTTCGTGCAGAATGCGTCGCACGAATTCCGCACGCCGCTGTCGGTGATTTTCACCGGGCTGGAACTCATCGAGCGCCGCGCCGGGCTCGACGAAGCCTGGATGCGTCGCCTGGTCGCCATGAAGACCCAGACTCAATACTTGAGCGAGCTGGTCGAGTTGATGTTGGCGATGGCGCAACTGGACCGCACGACCGAGCTAAGCGGCATGCTGTTGGACCTCAATCCGATCGTGCGTGATGTCGCCGGTGAAGCCAAGCGCCAGGCGAGCGATCAATCGATCAGGCTGAACCTGGATCTGCCAGAGCAACTCCCGCGCGTGTATGGGGATGCCAGCGCGCTGCGGCGAGCACTGCTCAATATCGCCAAGAATGCCGTCCAGTTTTCCCCGAGTGACGGAACCGTGACGTTGAGCATCAAACAACACGAGCATGAGATCGCCGTAAGCGTCAGCGATCAGGGGATCGGCATTCCGCCGGAACACCTGCCCTATGTTTTCGATCGTTTTTACCGCGTTGACCGGGCACGCCGGGCACGCTATGCCGGGCTGGGACTGTCGATCAGTCGCAAGATCGTCGAGCTGCACGGCGGACATATCACCGTCACCAGCACGCACGGTCGCGGCAGTACCTTCACCGTCTGGCTGCCGCTGCACCCCATCGCCAGCACAAGTTGACTCCAGAAGCGTGCACCACGGCTGCACGCCTCTCAGGTATGCAGCCGGTGAGAATGCCCTACCCCCAAACTGGCCCTTCATACGCACAGCCCGCGCCCTATTCACTGTCGCAGCAGAACGGAATCGGCTATCATAGGGGGCACATTGGTAACCTGTGCCGCCTTAGGAACGTGGGCGGCCGTATAGAGGATAATCTATGTGGCGGAAGGTAACACGGTGGTGCTCAGCCGGGTGGCGCGTCGCAGGCGTGATTGCGCTGCTGGCGTTGGCCACGCCGGGTCTGGCCCAATCGGACGACATTGTCTCGACGGTCGGGCAGGACACCATCACGCGAAGCGATTTCCACGCGCGCGTGCAGCTCGTGCGCTGGGAATACGTTGAGCAGCTCGACAAACTTTACGAGCTGACCGGCGGCAATCTCAGTCTGACCCCGGACACGGTCAATCGTCTGGCGAGCAGCCTGGACGACGCCGGAGCGTTGGGTGATGCAGTCTTAGGACAGTTGGAAGATGAGCGGCTGTTGTGGCAGGCGGGTGAGCAGATGGGTATCACGCCCACGGCAGAAGAAGCCGACGCCCAGGAAGCCGCGTTTTTCAGTTTGTGGACCGATGTGGCCGTGGCGGACCTGCCCACCAACGCCGACGCGCAAGCGTTCATCACGCAGTGGTATGCCGGGGCCGAGGCCGCTTCAGGACTCAGCCGCTACGATGTCCAGATTTTGTTTGCGACTGAGGCGCTGCGTCAGAAATTGTACGAGCACGTGTCGGCCAGCGTGCCCACCGAAGAACTGGCGGCCCATACGCGCCATATTCTGTGCAGTTTCCACCCGGACGCGGTGACCGATCTCACCCCGCCCACCGCAGATCAGCGTGCCGCCGCCGAAGCGTGCATTGCCGAGGCCAAGAGCCGTCTGGAGGCGGGCGAGAGCTTCGCCAGCGTGGCGGGTGATCTGTCTGACGATCGTACCAGCGCGCAGCACGGCGGCGATATGGATTGGGTGCTGCTCAGCTATCTACCGACCGCCTACGCGGACGCCGTGCGCGATGTCGCGCCGGGGACCCTGGTCGGACCGATCGAAACAGAGTTTGGATTGCACCTGATCGAATTGATCGAACGGCGCACCCAGACGCTGACCGCCGATGAGCTGGCGGCCAGCCAGCGCGGCTATTTTCAGTTATGGCTCGACACGCTGCGCGCCCGAACCGCGCCGCAGCGCAGCGCGGATTGGGATGCGGACCTGCCCACCGAGCCGGGCCTGGATGCCGTGGACCCGGCGACGCTGAGCGCGATCAACGCCTTGCGCAGCGGGCAATAGGCGCGTGCATGCGACTTGTTCGCGCGGACGCGACTTGGTTCGCGCGGACACACCCGACATCACCGGGGGAGCCTCTTTGAGATGGCTCACGCCCGCTAGAGAGAGGAGTGGGACCCATGCAAGGTACTGCTGCTACGATTCGCAAAGGGTTTGTGGCCGGAGAATTCATGACACACACCTACCGCATCAGCGGAGAGGTTGACCTTCACGGCGAGCCAGTTTTGGACCAGCTTAATGACGCCAACGCGTTGTTCATCTCGCTGGAGCGGATGTTCGTCTCGCCTTTGGAAGACCCAGCCGTCCTGACCGGGAATTTTCCGGTGGGCGAGCTGCGCAAGGATAACGTTGGCATCGTGGCGATCACGCAGATGCGCGACGGTCTGCCGCTGCGCGAAGGGCTGTATATGGGGCGCGACAACATCGACCGCGAAGTGCTGGCAGTTGTGGCCGGGTTCGAGGTCAAAGGTGTGCTGCGTTTGCACCCGTCGGTGAACCTCGCCCATTTTGTGCGTACCACGCCCGAGCAGTTCATCCCGATCTTCAACGCGACGGCTATTCTCGCTGCCCGGCGCGACATTGTGTTTCGCGGGGGCGCGATCCTGATCAACCGGCGTCATCTTGAGGTATTCTGTGTGATCTAGTTCGATCTACGGTACGATTGAGCGGAGGCCAGTGGCCAGCGCGCCGTTTCTGTCGGACGATCGGGGCGCTGTCCCACAACCGAATGAACGAACAGCCCGGCCCGCGCGCTGTGGGGTGGGTGTTGGTGGAACCTGCAAACATACGCTGAAGGGGCCGCACATGTCCCAGATTTTGTTGATTGACGACGATTTCAATTTGCTCCAAATGGTCAAGCTGATGTTGGAGCGCGTGGGCCACACGGTCGAGATCGCCAAAGACGGCGAAAAAGGTATCGTGCTCGCCGCGCAAATCCGGCCCGATCTGGCGATCATCGACGTGATGATGCCCGGTCTGAGCGGGTATGATGTGGTGCGACGGCTGCGTCAGGATCCCCTGACAGCGTCGATTCCGATCATCATCCTGACGGCGCGCAGCCAGCCGATGGACAAGGAGATGGCGCTCGAAGCGGGCGCGAATGCTTTCCTATCCAAGCCGGTCACCGCTCAGGAACTGACCGAGCGCGTCGATGCCGTGATCAAAGCCGGGGTGAATTACCGCGTGCATACCGGCTTGCTCACCGAGCCGGTCCCCCGGCCCGGCATATCGGCGCCCACCACCTCCTCAAAACCCATCACAGGGCGCGTACCCCCGGCTGGTCCACCACAAGCGACTCCGCCAGCGCCTGCGGCGGGATCGGTCACGCCGCGCCCGGGCTCCGCACCAGCGCGGGGACGGCGGCCCATTGGCGCGGACACGGCACAGAACGCGGCGGCCGCACCGGAAACCGCTGAGCGTACTCCGATCGGGGCGGATGCCCTCGGGCGGGCGCCCATTGGGGCGGACGTCGCCGGGCGTGCCCCAATTGGCGCGGACAGCACAGCACGGACGCCCATTGGCGCGCCGCTGCGCCTGCCGCTAATCGCCGTGACCAGCCTGCGCGGTGGGACCGGCTGCACTACCATTGCCATCAATATGGCGGTCGCCCTGGCGCAGAGCGGACAGAAAGTATGTCTGGCCGAGCTGAGCACCGCGGGCGCGCATATCCCGCTTTACCTGCATCTCAAGCCGGTCCAAACCTGGGCCGATCTGCCCGCGCTGCATCCGGACCCCGGCGCGACCTCCGCGCTGTTGGAGCAGCATCCCCCGACCGGTATTTCGATTCTGGCGGCTCCACCGCGCCCGGTCGAGAGTGGCCCCACATCTGACTTAGCGCAAGGCATGCTGGCCGAATTGGGTGGCGCGTTTAACCCGGTGGTTGTGGATATCCGGCTGCTCGATGCGGCGTCTAGAGTGGCGCTGCAAGCTGCGGCGGCGGTCGTTGTCGTCATGACGGACGATCCACCCTCGATCCAAAGCAGCACGCATCTGCTGGCCGCGCTGGAAGAACTCGGCATCGACGCCGGGCGGATTCGGGTGGTATTGAACCACGTTCGGCCCACCTTCGACGTGCCCAGCGAGACGATCCAGAAGGCGCTCAAGCGGCCCATATCGCTAGAGACGCCCTACGATCCCGGGCAGGTGACGGCCATCCGGCGCGGCCAGCCGCTCGTCGCGGCTAAACCGGACAGCGCCTTCGCGAAGGGGATTCAGCAGCTTATACGCGCATTCACGCTTTGATCCATCGATGCCAGACGACATAGCCTAAGTTAGGGAGATCTCCCACGATGCAAAAACGCTCATTGTCCTTGGTTGTTGTGGCGGCGGTCACCGGAGTGATGCTGGTGATGGCGCTGGGTGTAGCGCTGCCCGCCGCGGGCAGTCCGCGCGCGCAGGGTAACCCCACCGAGCAGCAGCAGACGATTGACGCCATCGTGCAGATGCGCTTCACCGAGACGGCCGTCGTCGAGCAAAACATTGGGTTAACGCAGACGATGGAAGCCGCGACGGTCATCGGGCCGACGCTCACGGCGGCCTTTAATGCGACCGTCGACGCGGCCTTTGACCAGGCGCTCACCGCGACGGCAGACGCCGGTGTCGCCGCCACGGCAGACGCCGAGCGCGGGCAGTGGGGCACGGTGCTCGATGGATTGGACCACATCGCCGCGTCGAAAGAAATCGCTATCCAGAGCTGGCTGGCAGCTAGCCGCAATACCCTGGATACCATCCTCCTGGGCAACGATCTGCTGGCAATGTCCGCCGCCGAACAGGCGGACGCGCTCACCAGCGCCGCCGCCCAATATGGTTTCACTGATCTGGCGCTGTTCGACAGCGACGGCGTGCGGATTGCGCCACCCTCCCCCGATTCAGGTGTGCTGACATTCGCGCCGGACGGCAGCGCGTCGCTGCTGCAAGGTGCGTTTCTGGACGCCTCGCGCGGCGGAATCCCGTCGATTGTGGTGTCGCGCCCGCTGGACGCTGCCGGGGATACGGTGCTGGTCGGCTGGCCGGACCTGAGCGCGCTCGACACGATCCTGACCCGGCCGGATCCGTCGGGCTGGCCGGTGAGCGCGGCGCTGGTCTTCGCTGGAACCGGGCGAGTGTTCGCCCCGGCGGATCTCCCCGAAGGGTCCGCGCCCTCCAGTGACACCGTCGCGCAGGCATTTAGCATGCAGAACGGCACCGGCGTATTCAACGGCGCGGCGGGGCCCGTGCTGGCGGCGTATCATTGGGAAGCCACGCTGCAATCGGCGCTGGTCGTCGAGCTGCCTGCAGCAGCAGCAGCCAATCTCCCAACTCCGGCCCCGACGCCGATCCCACCTTCACCTTCGCCCTACCCGGCCATCTTCCCGACCAATGTCACCGCCCAGGTGCAGATGGTCGAACAGGGCTACGAGCACGGGCGCATGTTCTGGCTGCGGCATAACCGCCAGATCTGGGTGATGGTCAATGTGCCACCCGACAACCCGGCAGGCGACTGGTACTGCTATAACGACACGTTCATCGAAGGCGAGCCGGAAATCGACCCGAGTCTGGTCCCGCCGGAAGGGCTGTACCAGCCCCGGCGCGGGTTCGGCACACTGTGGCGCTCCCACCCCGAACTGCAAACCGCACTCGGATGGGCCACGACGCCGGAGTTCGAGCTGACGAGCAATTACACCTACATTGCGGGCGGCTATGTGCAGAACAATCAGTACATCCCCGGCCCCGGCGAGCACCGGCTGACGACGCTCGACAACCAACAGATCTCGTTCTTCGAGCGGGAAGTACGCGGCGATTGCCTCGGCGGGACGTGGCGGCTGAGCCAATAAGCGCAAGGCAGAGATATAAGAACACACCGCAGCGGACCGCCAGGGCCTGATTCCGAGTGAGTACGGGAGCGGTCCGCCTTCGCAGGCATGGAGGGAGCATCATGTTACTGGACAGCCTGAACATGGACCAACCCGATCACTGGCTAGTGACCTGGGGCTTCGAAGGCGAACAGTTCGCCGTGCTGCGTAGTTACGCTGAAGAAATCAGCTTCCCGGCGCGCGCCACGATTTTTGCAGAAGGGGATCCGTCGGACGGTATGTACCTCGTCCTGGAAGGGATGGCGCTGGTTATCACGACCGGCGACGACGGCAAGGAACATACCTTGAGCATCGTCACCGAGGGCCAGTCCTTCGGCGAGCTGGGGATGCTGATTGGCCAACCGCGTAACGCCACCGTCGCCGCCGGGCTGGACGTGCGGCTGCTCAAAATTACGCCCGATACGCTGGCCCGTCTCGAAGAAGAAGAACCAACCCTGATGCTGAAAATGTACAAGACGCTGGCTCAAACTCTGGCTGAGCAGTGGGTCCGCAGCGGCCCCTGGATCCACCGGCCGCATAAGGAGCGCAAACATGACGAGTCAGCTTGATGCGGTTGAGACTGAGCAGCACATCGACGAAAATCTCGAGGCGATCAAACAACTGCTGCGCGCGCCAAGCTCTACGGAAGAACTGGATATTTCGCCCGTCCTGGTCGTCGACATTGTGCTGCGGATTTTGTTCAACGAGGGCGAGGTCAGTCTGCGCCGCTTGTACGAGATTATGCGGCTGGAAATGAGCGTACTGGATGCGTTGTTGGAACGCATCCAGGGCGAGCATCTGGTGGAGGTGGTCAGCACAAGCGGCGTGGGGCGCTTTGGATATAGCTACGCGCTGACCGATTCCGGCGGCCAGCGCGCGCGGGATGCGCTAGAACGCGGGCAGTACATCGGTCCAGTCCCGGTGCCGCTGGATAACTATTCCGAAATGATCATGCGCCAGACCTCGCAGAAGCTGCATATCACGCCGGAACAGGTGCAGCAGGCGTTGTCGCATCTGATCCTGGCCGACAATTTCCACCGGCGCATTGGCCCCGCCGTCAACGCAGGCACTTCGATCTTCCTGTACGGCCCGCCCGGCAACGGCAAAACGACCGTCGCCGAAGCGATGGCGCAGCTGATCTCCGGCGCGTCCCCGATCTGGGTGCCGTATGCCCTCACGATCGGCGGCTACATCATCAGCCTGTACGATCCGCACCTGTTCCAGGAAGTGCCTCTCTCACGCGAACAGGTCAGGCTCATGAAGGTCGACTCCGTTCACGAAGTCGACCGGCGCTGGGCTTACATCCGCCGTCCGGCGGTCAGAGTCGGCGGCGAGCTGCGCATGGAGGCGCTCGAGCTGCGTTTCGACCCGATCGCCAAGTTCTACGAGGCCCCGCTGCAAATGCGTGCGAACGGCGGCATGTTCCTGATCGACGACTTTGGACGCCAGCAGATGAGCCCGGCAGAGCTGCTCAACCGCTGGATCGTCCCGCTGGATTCCGGGCACGATTTTTTGCGCCTGCAAACCGGGCAAAGCCTGGAGGTGCCGTTTCGGCAACTGATCATCTTCAGCACCAATCTCGACCCGCACGATCTGGTCGACGACGCGTTTCTACGCCGCATTCAGATGAAGGTCGAGGTCAGCAGCCCGGACGAGCGCATGTTCTTCCAGATTTTCGCCGCGGTCGCGCAGCAGCTTGGCATCCCGCTGGAAAAAGACGGATTCCTGTATCTGCTGCAAAAATGGTATCGCGAAACAGGGCGTGCCATGCAGGCCGTTCATCCGCGCGATATTCTCAAGATCATCGTGTCGATGGCGGACTATGAGAGCCAGTCTCCGCGCCTGACGCCCGACGCGATCGATACGGCGTGCCGGAGCTATTTTGTCACGTCCAACAAATCGCCTGTGGCAGATCGTCCGGAACCCCGTTAGCGAGCCGTCGCCCGGCGTGTTACGCGCATCCGACGGACACAGCAGCCAGCCATGACTGACTCCAACGCCATTACGCTGCCCCGCCGCGCGCCTTCCTTTGGGATCGCGGCGCTGGTCCCCGCGCTGATCGTGGGCGTGCTGCTGTGGGGCAGCGCGTCACCCAGCCGCGCGGAAATCATAGCGCCTCCGCTCGCGCCAGATGGCCCGCCCTTCTCACTGCCTTTTACCGATCCCCCTGGCCCGACCACATGGCTGTATGAGCAGCACTACGGCAACACCATCGCCGCGTTCAATTTTGGGGACGTGTGGTATCGAGTTCGGCCAGGGCATGCACTTCGGGATCGACCTCGAAGCGCCGTGCGGCACGCCCGTGCATGCCGTCGCGGACGGCGTGGTCGCTTACGTGGACGCGGACGGGTTCGGCGCGGGGCCGCATAACCTGGTGATCGAACATCCCGGCACGGGTTACGCCTCGCTGTACGGCCATCTGTTGCACGTCCCGGCGCTGCGCCGCGGTCAGGTGGTGCACCGTGGCGACGTGGTCGCGCTGTCCGGTGATCCGGACGGATCGTGCGGATCGCGCCCGCATCTTCACCTTGAAATCCGCAGCAGCAATTACCAGACGGCCTATAACCCGCTGCCATTCTTTGACGTGCCCTGGCACATGATCGCCAGCGTCGGCCCGGTCGACAACGCCTTTCAGCAGGACCTCACCCACCCTACCCGCTGGATGCGTCTGGAAGACCAACCGACGATCAGCTTCAGCGGCAACCTGCTCAACACCTACACCCAACCCTGGCCGCCGCCGCTTGAACGCCGCGAAGCGTCCAGCGCGCCGCCCGCCCGGCGACTGCCTGCCCTGCCGGACGACGCAGCGGTGACGCGGTCGGTGATCAACCGGGGACGCTGGAATATCGGCGCGTGGTGGGATGCCGCCGATCCCGACGCAGTATACCTGATCGGTCCCATGCCGCAGACCTCCGACGAGGCGGCGGGCATTTTCCGCCAGCCGCTCGACGGCGCGCTGCGGCGGCACGTGGCAGCCTTACCGGTCAGCGTGCCATCCCCGGACGGATCGGTCACGGTGCAGAGCGCGGGCGGGGGTCAGGTGCGCGTCACGCGGCGGGAGGATGGCGCGTCCTGGTTAGTGGACACGGGCGGGGATATTCCGGTCGTATCGCCGGATGGCACGCGCCTGTTGTGGGAACAGGTCTTCGGCGCAATCGTGCCCGGCCAAAGCCCGCCCAGCGCGCGGATTTGGGTCAGCGCGTTGGATGGTTCCGACCGCCGGCTGGTCTACACCGTGACGGATGGCACGGTCCGCTGGCTGGACGCGGGGCGGCTGCTGATCGTCAAGCGCGTCACGTACACTGCCGAGACGCGGCTGTACACCCTGGATATCGACCGCGATCCCTTGGAAGCGCAACCGCTAGGATCGTTCGGATTTGTGCGTGATCTTGAGGTCGCGCCCGGCGGGCGCTGGATCGCATTCATGACGCTGTTCCAGGACGATCCCGCCACGAGCGGGGTCACTGTGCTGCGCACCGTACCGGGCAGTCTGCCGCGCACTTTGGAGGCTTTTGGGGCGTACCATTGGCGCGACGATCGCACGCTGTACATGCTGAGCTTCGATCCGTCCAGCGACGCGCACGCTCTAGGCGTGGCGAACGCGCTGACCGGGGCGGTGCGCTGGCTGACCGATCCGGACACGCTGCCGATCCGCGTCGCCAACGGCGAGTGGAGTGTTTCGCCCGATGGGACGCAGATCGTGTATGTCGATCCGACGGATTACGCGCTGATGCGGCTTACGGTGGGTGAGGCCCGTTAACTGTGTGCTGTCTGCTGATCGCTGTGTGCTGACAGCCATTTTCGAAGGAGCAAAACTTATGACCGATTCACTCAGTGCGAGCGCCCAGAAAGTTCAGGATGCTCTCGCCGCGCTCGGCTGCACGGACTGCCGCGTCGTCGAGCTGCCCAACTCAACACGCACTGCGGCCGAAGCGGCCGCCGCGATCGGCTGCACCGTCGCGCAGATCGCCAAGTCGCTGGTCTTCAAAGGGGCGCAGTCCGGCGCAGCCATCCTGGTGATCGCCAGCGGGACCAATCGCGTCAACACCAAAGCGCTCGCTGCGCTGCTCGGTGAAGCCCTCGACAAGCCGGACGCCGATTTCGTCCGCGCGCAAACCGGGTTTGTGATCGGCGGCGTGCCGCCGGTCGGACACAGCCAGCCGATCCGGACCTTCATCGATCAGGATTTGCGCCAGTACGAGGAGATATGGGCAGCGGCGGGCACGCCGCGCGCGGTCTTCCGGCTCACACCGGCGGAGTTGGAGCGCATGACCGGCGGCGAGGTCATCAGCGTGCTGTAACGCGGCGGGATTTGAACAAGAAAACGGGGCGCGTCATGCGTCCCGTTTGCGTGATTCAGGTTTAAATCGTAGTGACTAAGCTGCAAACTCGCCGGTCATGATGTGACCGGTTCTTCGAGCAGCATGCGAGCGGCCTGTTCGCAAAATACGTCAAACACGCCCCGGTGCAGGCGGCTGCGCGCGGGACTGTCCAGGTAGAGCAATCCCACGACCTCATTCCCTACCCAAAGCGGGCCGCACAGGACCGCAATCGCGGCGCGCCCGCCGGTTTGCACGAATAACTGCAACTCCCCGGTGTCCAGCGTGGACAGCAGCGCGTGCCGGTCCGGATTGATGGCCGTGTGATCGACGTAGCGGCTCTGCATGTCGCGCCCGGTGACGTAGCGCATCCGCCCTTCCTCATCGTAGCGGATCACGAATCCGAACTGCGCGCCGAACTGCTGGATGGCGCGCATAATCAATGCGTCCAGCCGAGACGCGTGACCGGGCAAGCGTTCGTCATGCGCCGCGACCAGTGGCTCGTTGCGCTCTTGTTCGTGCTCGGGCTCAGCTTCGCCCGCTGCAGGTGCCGCCGCCGCGTGATTGGTCGATGGCTCGTAGTCGTCATACGCGTTGTACACAGGCTCACGTTGGGAGCGTTCCAACGCGTCCGGTCGCTTTAGAAAATCGATCAGCCGTCGAACAAGCGTTTTTTGTGACATGGCGTGTTCAGACTGTTTCCCCGCTATCCTTATGCCACTACCTTATCATAAGTATAGCATTATTCACGATTAGCTCCCTATGGCACTCTGATACTAGGGAACACCAGTCATTTGTCAGCGTTTTGTAGAGACGCCGTGTTGCGCCGCGCACGGCTTGCCCCCCACTCCTGCCGCACTTACACGCCCAATTCCTTCTTGTCGATGCGCCACCATGCCAGCCCGATATATACCACGATCACGACCAGCAACAGCAGCACGTTTGGCACGTCAAGCCCGGTCCGGATCACGTTGCCGCCGTTGAAGTAATGGAAGAAGAACAACGGCTTGAGCGCGCTCAACTGGTTCAGCGCCGACGAAAAGCTGTAGATCAGGTACGATCCCATCAGGAACAGGTAAGCGAGCGGCCCGGCGTAACGCGCGCTGGACGGCAAAAACGTCGCCAGGGCGTAGGTGAAACTGGCCACGACCATCACCGGCAGGAAGGTGCCCACGATCCCCAGCGCCAGCCGCCCGATCGACACGTGGAACTCCGGCCAGATGACAGTCGACACCGCCAGAATCGCCCACGAGCTAACCAACACCACCAGCACGATCAACGCGGTGTTGAGCATGCGCGCCAGCAGATAACGGCGCCGACTCACCGGCAGGCTGAGCATGACATCCAGCGTCCCATCGCGTTCCGCATTGGTTACGGCGTTGAAGGCGTGCGCGATGACGATCGTCCCCAGGATCAGCTCTTCCCACAGCAGAAACTCGGTATACACATAGGAGCCGGGCTCGGACACGCTGAACTCTTCGATGTCGCCGCTGTAGAACATCCCGAGCAGCTCTTTGGGATAGGATTTGATCAGCTTGTCCATGTCCGCGGACTGCTTCAACAGGCTGGGATAAAACGCCATGACGAACAGCGCATAGAGTTCCAGCCCAAACGCCAGCCATAACATGCCGCGGCGCGAGTCGTGAAATGCTTTTTGCAGCACCGGGACCATGTTATGCCTCTTTCTTGCCGTAGTACGCCAGGAAGATTTCTTCCAGCGTCGGATGGTCGATCTGAATATCGCGCACGGTGTAGCGCGCCGCCTGCTTGATCACCACGTCGATGCTGGCTTCGCCACTGAGCCGCATACGCAGCGTGTTAGCTTCCTGCGTCAGATCCGTGATGCCAGGGATCGCGCGGAAGCTGTCGAGCGTAGCTGGGGGATCGACCGTTAGCGTCAGCCAGCGGAACGAGACGCGCGTGAGATTGGCCACGCTTTCGACCGCTTCGATCTTGCCGCTGCGGATGATCCCCACGCGGTCGCAGATCGCCTCGACCTCGGCCAGGTTGTGCGATGACAGGAAGACGGTCCGCCCCTCGGCGCGCGCTTCCTTGACCAAGGCGTGAAACACCTGCTGCATCAGCGGATCAAGCCCGTTGGTCGGCTCGTCGAGAATCAGCAGTTCTGGCTTGTGCGCCAGCGCGGCGATCAGGCCCATCTTGCGTTTCATGCCAGTCGACATGCCCTTGAGCGAGCGCTTGAGATCGAAATCCAGGTGTTCGGCCAACCGCTCCGCTTCGGCCATGACGGCCCCGTTCCCGCCGTGCATGCGCGCCAACCAGCGCACATATTCCGTGCCGGTCCAGTTGTCCCACAGCGTCAGCTCGGAGGGCAGATAGCCCACGCGCGCGCGGATAGCAACGCTGTCGCGCACCGATGTCCAGCCCAAAGATCGCGGCGCTGCCCGCGCTGGGCCGGATGAAATCCAGCAGCGTGCGAATGGTGGTCGTTTTACCGGCCCCATTCGGCCCCAGGAATCCAAAAATCTCGCCGCGATGCACCGCGAGACTCACGGCCTGAATAGCGGAGAATTTGCCGTAGCGGTGAGTCAGATCGTGCGTCTGGATCACCTCAGCAAGTGGTTGCGTCATCGTAATTCTTCCCTTCAAACCCGGACCAGCAGGGCACGGATCAGGCGCTTCCGCGCCAGCCAACCAATCTTAAAGTGCGGGGCATGCCCCGTCAATATGATCCGCCTCATTCTGGCTGACATCGGGCTGACAACCGCCTACCAGATGCTGTATGATTCTATAAGGGTCTCGTGCTACACTACGCGAGGACACGGCGATCGACGATCAGAAAGAAGGCATCCATGAAAAACCTGCGTGAGAAGCTCGCCCGGTTCGGGGACAATCTGCGGATGGGCGCGATTGGGGTGGGTCTGCTCCTCTTTGTGATTTTCCTGCTGCAAAACACGGCGCAAATTCACATTCACTTTCTGGTGTTCGAGACCACCATTTCCAGCGTGATCGTGATTCTGGTCGCGTCGCTGTTGGGCTTCGTAGCCGGGCTGCTGGTGGAAACCATCTGGCGACGCCGTCGCCACCGCCGCCAGGAGAAGCATGCGGCGGATACGTCAGACGGCAGCCGATGATGTAGCGCAAAGCACGGGGCCGTCCGATCGCTGATCGGACGGCCCCGGTGATTTCAAGGGCTTACGCCATGCGCATCAATTTGCCGCGTCGTCGGGCACCGGCGAATCGGTCGCCGTGCTGACAGTCGGTTCCGGCGCGGTCGGCGGGACGAAGCGCTCCGACGGTCCCTGCGGCAGCTCGGCCTGCTGCAAGTAGATGGTCCGTGAGGGGAACGCCACCGAAACGCCGCGCTCGTCGAGAATTTCCATGATCTTCAGATTGATGTCCTGCTTGGCTGCCTGAAAATCGCCCCAGGCCGGGGTATTCATGAAGCAGATGATCATCAGGTCCAGGCTGCTGGCGTTGAATTCCACGAACTGCACGGTGACCGAATCCTTCTGGACGAGTTCGTGATTGATGAGCATCTCGCGGATGGCCTGCACGACCGACAACACTTGCTGCGGCGAGCTGCTGTACTCGATCCCCAGCGTCATGTTGAGGCGGCGCTTGGCCAGCCGTGACCAGTTGGTGATGTTGGCATTCGCGATCGTCTTATTGGGGACCGACACGATCGACTGGTCCAACACGCGAATGCGCGTGCTGCGCAGTCCGACGGTCTCGACCGTGCCGCTGACGCTGTCCAGCACGATGTATTCGCCGATGTTAAACGGCTCGTCGGCCAGGATGACGAAATAGCCAAACAGATTCGACAGCGTATCCTGGGCGGCCAACGCCACCGCCAACCCACCAATGCCCAGCCCGGCCACGATCCCGGCCACGTCATAGCCCCACACGTTGATCACCGCGCCCATGCCCAGAATCACGATTAGCGCATGCCCAAGCTGCTTGAGCACAGCGCCCAGCTTCTCATCGAGCAGGCTGGGCAGCCCTCCGACAGTCGTGCGCATCGTGCGGCGTGACACGCCCAGAAAAATGTCCATCGAGGGATCGACCAGCCGGAATATCGTCCAAAAGAGCGTCAGCGCCACCAGCGAATTCATTAGCGTGGCGAGTGTGGAATAGACGCGGCTGGGGAGTTCGAGCGCGATCGCCGCGCTCCACGCGCCCAGCACCGTGACAAAGAACCGGGCCGGGGGCAGCAGCGCATCGACGATGCGCTCGTCCCAGGTGCTGCGCGTCCAGCGGCGCAGCCGGCGCACCACACGCGGCACGATCGCGCCGACAAACTGCCGGACCAGCCATGTAATCAACAGGATCGCGACAACGATCAACAGACGTATAACAACGTTAGCGGCGGCGTCGCCCAGGTGCTTGTGCAACAAATCGGCTAGCATAATGCGGCTGGCTCCTTTCGAGTAGTGCTGGATGTAGATTGGTCGCTGACGGCGGCGCTAACGCAGACTTTCAATGAGGTACGTGTTCACCCGTTCTTCACGCCCGCGCACGGAACGTGGTCCCATCGACTGCACAATGACCCAATCCGCGATGAGGCGGTAGGTATCTTCGCTGATGGTAATCTGGCTGTTCTCGCTCAACCCCTGCAAGCGGCTGGCCAGATTTACCGTGTCGCCGATGGCGGTGAAGTCCATCAAATCGGGTGTGCCGACGTTGCCCACGATGGCCTGTCCGGTGTGGATGCCAAAGTTCACCCCCAGGCGGAAGGGCGGCTCCAACGTGGCATGGAAGGCGGGCAGGGCGTCGCGGATATCCAACGCGGTCCGCACGGCGCGCAGCGCGTGATCGGGCAGCGGCAGCGGCGTGTTATACAGCGCCATGACGCCATCCCCCAGGAATTTATCCACCGTGCCGCCGTTGACCTTGATGAAATGCACGACCAGCGCGTGATAGGCGTTTAGCACTTCGATCATAGGCGCGGGCTCGGCGTGTTCGGCCAGCGTAGTGAAGCCTTCTAGATCCGCGAACAGGACCGTCACCGTGGCGACCGCGCCGCCCAACTGGACGCTGGTCGGGTTTTCCAACAGCTTTTGCACGATCTCATGCGCGACAAAGCGCTCGAAGGTCTGCCGGATCTGCTCGCGTTGGGCGCGCAAAGAGTCGTTTTCCTCTTTGGCGCGCAGCCGGGTTTCGATGCGGGCGACCAGCTCGCGCGGGTGGAACGGTTTGGGCAGGTAATCGTCCGCGCCCAGACCCAATCCCCTCACGCGCGACTCGACGTCGGCCTGTGCCGTCAGCATAATCACCGGGATCTCGGCGGTGCGCGGGTTGGTCTTCAACGCCTCGCAGACTTCAAAACCGTCCATTTCCGGCATATTGACGTCCAGAATCACCAGATCGGGCAGTTCTTCAATAATCTTTTCGAGCGCGGCGCGTCCATCCGGCGTAAGGATCGGCGTGTGGCCCAGGCTGAGCAGAATATCGCTCACGAGTTCTCGGCTGTCACGGTTATCTTCGGCAACAAGTACTTTCATGATGGGTTTTTGGGTTGGTCTGATAAACTGGCACGCCGGACGATTAGGAGCAGGCCGGATTTACCCCAACAGATGGGACAGCTTGCTCGACAGCTCGCGCAGATCGATAGGCTTGGAAATATAGTCGTCGCACCCGGCCCCTAACGCCTTCTCCCGATCGCCTACCATAGCGTGCGCGGTCAAAGCAATGATCGGGATATGGGCCAGGGTCGTGTTGGCTTTGATGGCGCGGGAGGCCGACCAGCCATCCATTTTGGGCAGCGACAGGTCCATCAAAATCAGATCGGGGACCTCGGTCTGCGCCACTGCAACCCCTTCTTCGCCGTCGCCCGCTACCAAAACCTCGTAATTCATAGCGGTCAGCACATCCGTGATCAACACGCGGTTGTCCGGGTTATCCTCAACGACAAGAATACGCTTGGGCATAGTTTCTCGCGCCGGGGCGCGCTTACTCCTCTCCAAAGCACTACACAAATCAGCATTATCTTAACGAATGTCTGCCATGCGCACAATTTGCGCCGCGCGCCGGACGTGCAGAATTCCCGACAACGCGCCTGCCTCGCCCTCCCGTAAAAAAGGAGACACCGCCCGGTGCCCCCTTAAGTGATCTCACTCCGCACGCCCCGCGACCCTAACCGGCGCGGCTCAGCGTCACCCGGATTTGCCCGCCGCCTGTGACCGACTGGATCGTGATCGTGTACAGCCCGCTGGACGGCAAGGTCACACCATCGATCAGTGGATTCAGGCCCGGCCCGCTGTCGTCATCAGACGCGGTGACCGACCCGTTCGGCGCGCTGATCTGGGCCGACGTGTCGAGCGCGGGGCTATCGACCGTTTCAACACGCAATGTGACGCTCTGGCCCGCCACGCCGTTGAACATCAGGTCCTGTAACTCGCCAGCGGCGATGTCGACCGTCAGCGTTTGCCCGTAGGCGATCATCGTCATACCAGCGGGCGGGGTTGCAACCACTGCCGGAGTCGGTTCCGTGTTGTCCTCAGCGGGCCATGTGATCGGCCACGTCTGTACACGGATGCCCTGCGTCGTGCTGTCCAGGATCGGTAGGCTGCCGACCGTGACTGGCTGACCGGCACGCGCTAATTGCACCGCGCTGGCCGGGACCCAGCCGGTCGCGCCCGCGCCATAGCCGAAGACATAACGGTTGTCCTGGCTGCGCGCCAGCGCGACGATCAGCGTTTGCGCCGGGAGCGCGACGATCTTGGATGCGCCTTGTTGTGGCGCGGCGAGGACGCTGCTCGCGTTCTGCACGGTGGCGATCACGGCGGTGCGCTGATCGAGCAGCGTTTGATCGCCGGTGATCACCAGCGGCACGTAGGCGAAGTCATCAAAGCCCACGACAACCGGCGAATTCGAATCCACGTAAGTGTACGTGGCGACGCGCGCCCCGCCGACTTTGTGCGTTTCGTCGACGACCGCGCCAACACGCTTGCCGTTGAGATAGACCTCGATGTAGTCGCCGATCACCAGCGCGCCGAGCGTATTCGACGTCCCCTGCCCGACCGCGATCGTGCCGTCGAAAGTGGGCGCGATGAGGTTATTCAAGGTGCCGCTGTTCATCGCGAACAGGCCGTAGCGTTGCAGGTGATCGATTACAAAGTAGTAGAAGTTGTTGCCATCTTCCACGCGGAAGGCCAGCCCATACTGGTAGTAATTGGTATCGCTGACCAGCGTGCCTTTCGCCTGCGCGTAGAAGGCCGGATCGCCGTTGAGCAGCGGGTTGGAGAACGCCCAGCGCAGCGTGTCGAGACCCTGCGCATCGACGATCAACTGCCCGTCCACGATGGAAGCGAAACGCCAGTCGTTGCTGTTGTCATTGAAGCGATCCAACACCGGCGTGCCTATATCAAGCGGGAGCGCGGTCAGATGCGTGGTATTCTGCGGCTCGACGGCCCCGTAGATTGGCGTGCCATCGACCTGGATCGACTGCACCATCGGGATCAACACCTGCTCGCCGAAAGCGTCATCGTATTCGCCATCCTGGCACAGCACAATGATTTGCAGCCAGTCCGACGGCCCGATCTCGGCCAACCAGGTCCACATGTGCAGCCCTTCCTGCGTGATGTCGATCTTGCGCACCATCACGTTGAAACTGCTGTCCACCTCGCTCAGGCCGCTGAAATCGGTGCCAAAGGGATGCTCGGCAGCGGCTGTGAAACTGCTGGTATCGGTGGTCATGCCCGCCGTAACGAGTTGATCTTGTGTGCCGCGTGACAGCGCGATCGACGGATACACGCTGCTGAGCGGATCACTGAGTCCACCGGAGCCATGAAGTACAGCCGGCCCAAGACCTGCGGGTCGGGCCAGTTAGTCGGGTAGTCGAGCGTCAGGCCGATCGTATCCAGCGACACCGATGCGAGATCGGTCGGGACAAACACCGCCGGATCGACGCCCGCGGAAGCCGTGGGCGTGGGCGTGACAGGCGCGCTGGTGATGAGCGTGCCGTCGATCACCAGGCTGCGCAGCATGCGGTCGAGCACGTCGGTCCCCAGGCGGGCATCCAGATCGTTCACTGGGGCATAGACGATGATGTAGATCCAGTCTTGCGGGCTGACTTCGATCACCCAGGCCCAATTGTCACGCGTGCTGGTCTGGGTGTTGAGCGTGACCGTCGGGAAGGCGAGTCCGTCAACCGTGCGATGCGCCCCGGAGATCATGCCCACGGTATTTTCGATTGCCGCGCCAGGGCTGCTGATGTCGGTCGTAAAATTGCGCTGTTCGATCTCGTCGGGCGTGCCGCGCGAGATCCGAATCCAGGGGTAGAGGTCACTTTGCAGGTCCGACGTCGGATGCATGGAGACGTAACCCAGGTTGTCCAGGTAGCTCGGGCTGGCCCAGTTGGTCGGATAATCGATCGCCAGCCCGAGGGCCGATAGCGACACCTTCTCGAACTGCGCCGGCACGAACAGCGCCGGATCGATCGGTACTTCGGTAGGCGTCGGGCTGAGCGTCGGCGTGGGCGTGTCGCTCGGCGTCGGCGTGAGGGTCGGCGTATCGGTTGGGAGAGGGGTGTTAGTCGGCCAGACTACGACCGATATGTTCATATTGCCGGAAATCTGCACGACTTCGGCGGACACCCAGCCAGAGCCGGGAATTCCCGCGCCCACCACCTGATACCAGCCGCCGTCCTCGCTCACACCCACGACGATCGCATCCGTGTCGCGCGTCAGGGTCGTGATCACCGGGAAGTCCTGGCCAGGTCCGCTGCGCACGTTGACCCGTTCCGACAACACGGTCGCCGTAGTCGTGCGCGGCGTAGAAGTCGGCGTGGGCGTGTTGGTCGGTGTAGCCGTTGGGGTGTCCGTCGGCGTTGAGGTAATGGTTGGCGTATCCGTCGCCGTCGCGGTAGCCGTCGGTGTGGCCGTAGGAGACGCCTTCTTGCTGCCGCCCATAGCCAGGAACGCAACGATGGCGATCACCGCTATGACACCCACCACTGCCCCCCGATCACGAGCGGGTTCAGGCCGCGTTTGGGCGGCGGCGCAGCGGAGCCTCCGGCAGCCGCGCGCGTAGTCGGAGCCGGAACCGCTGGCCCCGATCCCGTTGGACCAGATCCCGAGGCGGCCCGCGTGGACGGCGCTTCTTGCGGGAGAATGGTCGGCATCTCTTCGCCCTGCCCGG
Organism: uncultured Chloroflexia bacterium; assembly: GCA_963826505.1. Classification (GTDB taxonomy): domain Bacteria; phylum Chloroflexota; class Anaerolineae; order Aggregatilineales; family Aggregatilineaceae; genus CAWGXG01. The sequence goes on along the minus strand of CAWGXG010000001.1, from coordinate 144,669 downwards.
TCTGCATAGGCCGGGGCGTGAGCTGAGCATCATCGCCCACGATGGTGCGATCCATCATGTCGACCGGCTTCGGCTGTACCGCGCTCGGCAGGCCGCGCACCGCGTTGGCGAAACTCTCAGCCATATCATCCGCCGACTGGAAGCGGCTGTCGGCTTCTTTGGCGAGCGCGCGCAGGATCACGGCTTCGATGCCCGGATCGAGATTGGGATTCATCTGGCGTGGTGGTGGCGGCGCGTCGTTGAAGTGCTTGTACATCAAGGTATACGGCGTTTCGCCCTCGAAAGGCAGCCGCCCCAGCACCATCTCGTACAACATCACGCCCAGCGAGTAAATATCGGTCCGGGCATCGACTGATTCGCCGCGCCACTGTTCTGGTGCCATGTAAGCGGGCGTGCCCAGGATGTTGCCGGTGGCCGTGAGCTTAGTCGTCCCGGCCAGCATTTTGGCGATCCCGAAGTCGGTCAGGTAGGCATTATCCCGTTCGTCGAGCAGCACATTGTTGGGTTTGAGGTCGCGGTGAATGATGCCCTGTTCATGCGCAAAACTGAGCGCGCTGGCGATCTGATTGAGCATGTGGCTCGCCAGCTTGAGCGGCAGGGGTCCGCCGCGCAGCCGGTCGTCCAGGGTGCCGCCGCCCAACATCTGCATGACGATATAGATATACTTGCCTTCACGCCCGAAATCGATCACGGGCAGGATATGTGGGTGTTGCAGTTTGGCGATGACCTGCGCTTCATGTTCGAAACGGGCGACAAACTGTTCATCGTCGGCCAGCTCGGAGGCCATGATCTTGACCGCGACATCGCGGTCCATCGACGCCTGCCGGGCCAGATAGACGGTTGCCATCCCGCCCCGGCCTAACAGCGACCGGATTTCATACTGCCCGTTTCCGAGACGCTGATTGATCAAATCGTCGCTCGTCATATTGTGTTTACTCGCTGGGAATCAAGCCGATATACCATTCAGAGAACATACTGGAAAACCCGTAAATAAGCAAGTTGCTAAGCGAAACAGGGTCTACGTCTGGCCCTGTTTCTCGCCATGCGGCGCGCGGCTCTAGAAATTGTCCATCAGCTTCCAGAACCACCAATAAAACAACGTGGCGACCACGACATACACGGCGGACACTTCCAGCAGCAGCGCGATCCAAAAGCGGCGACTGCGTTTGGACTGGCGCACGAAGAACACCAGCAGATAGCCGATCGGCAGCGAGAGCAGCACCAGCGGCAGCGCTGCCATCTTCACGGCGCGCTTTTCGCGATAGAAGGCCCCGTTCACGTCGTCCAGCTTGCCGAAATTGTCAAAGGCGCGTACGACGCGCTCGACTATGTTTAACCCATCGGCGCGATCCAGCCCGGACCCGACTTTGATATAGGCTCCATTCGGCCCGAGCACCCAGTACCCACCATCGGACGCGGGCACAACCGTCGTATGTGTGGCGCTGTCAGCCAACAGCGTCGTGTCACGCGTCAGCGTCGGGCCGACTTTGCCGCCGATCTCCGCCAGGATCACGCCGTCGCTGGATAGTTGCAGCGTCAGCCACTGGTCGAGCTGCCATCCGCGCTGTGGATAGCTCAGCCCCGGCAGCCAGCGCAAACCATCCGCCTGAATCTGGTAATCGGCGTAAAAGAAGCGGGCGTCGCCCTGCGGCGCAGTGAGGCGTTCCCAGGTTCCGTCGTTCAGCACAAACGGCGCGGCCCGCAGATCCCAGTTCACCGCCCCGCCCGACGCACGGTCGAACAGCACGCCCAGCCGTGTCAACTGCGCGCCTTCCAATGTGACCAGCTCGGGATCGAGATCGCTCAGCGGGAACGTGCTGGCGGTGTCCGTCGTGCCGGATTCATCAATCTGCACGATGCTCACCAGCGACGTGGCATCGGTGGTGCGCGGCGCGGCGGCATACACAAACTGCCATGCGCCGTCGATGCGGTAAGCGGCTTGCAGCGCGCACAGTGTTTCGGCGTCGCACACCGCGGGGACCGGCACCGGACGCGCGGCGGTCCAGTTGCCAGAGACGTTGCTGTAGATCATGGCGTCGCCGCCCGCGGGGTTCACCGGTTGGGCGACCAGTTCGAGCGTGTCCGCCGTCCAGCCCAGGCCGAGCACGTCCGGCAACGCATCCGAAGGCAGTCCCAACGGGATCACGCCGCCTTCGTGCAGCACCAGGTAGACCGCCGCCAGATCGGGCGATCCCCACGCGGCGGCCAGATCGCCCTGCGCGGATTCCGCCAGGGCCAACACCTGTGACTCCGGGGTTTCGGGCAGCGGCCACAGCAGCCACCCTTCGGCGTGCGCCAGATCAAAACGGACCAGTCCCCATTCGGGCGATAGGCTGTTATCGTACGCGCAGAAGCGCCACACAACATCGCCTTCGACGAAGGAGGGGCCTTTGCAGGTTTGCAGGAAGGGCGCGCGCGCGCCACTGCGTGTGTTGAATTCGACATAGCGTACGGGGGACGGATTCGTCGCAGCGACCGCGAAAAAACGCATCCAGGCGAACCCGCAGATCAGGAAGGCTGCCGCAATCACGAGTTCCGTGATCAGCGACGTGCGGCTTTTCAACCACCCGCTCATCATCATCTTGATCCGTTTCTATTGAAACTCGTGTGCGGAGTCCGTACAAGTGAAGGGTAGCACACCCCGTACAATCAGACCACTGGGCCGCACGGCGGGGTGCAGAAGGCCCCATCCCTTTTCACTCCCTGTCAGAAGAAGCCGGAGAATGGGGCCTAACCAGCGAAAACTAGCCGCCGAACAGCATCTCCAACACGCTGCGGCCAAACGCCTTGCCGCCCTCGCGGTGCGCGCGCCGCGCCTCGGCGGGAGCGGCCTCGCGCCAGGTGGCTTTTTTCTGTACATCGTCCCCACCCGTGACACGCCCGATCAGGCTGCTGAGCAGACCGCGTTTTTCCTCGTGCGGCGGCGGAGCGAAGATCAGCGTCACGCGCTCGCGGAATTGTTCGCGTTTGCCCGTCTCCGGATCGCGGCGAGCGACTTCGTCCGCACGCTCAAACACCGTGTTATCGGCGTTGGCGCGCACCTCGCGCCGGTCGCGACCGCCTCCATCGTAGCGCCGTTCATAACGCCAGCGCCACGATCCATCGGCATAGCGGATTTCTTCGCGGCGTGCGCCGCGCACTTCCCGATCACCCAAGGCGGGTAAATCGCCGCTGTAATAACGCCACGTCTCGCTGATGCGCTGCCCGCCATCTTTGCCGAACGGTTCCTCGACGCGCACGTAACGCACTTTTCCGCCCAACGGGGCTTCTGGCGCGGGAGCCGCGCGCTCCTGGGCGGTGATCGGCAGGTGGAGCGCGTCCGCACGGTCGGTCAGCGTAATCGGCTCGGCCTCCGCTTCAGGCATCGCCCGGGCTTGCGCTGGGACAATGGCCCCGCTGACGGAAGGCCGCTCCGCTTGAGCAGAAGCGGCGGGCGGTTCCTCGGCGCGTTCAGGAGCGGATCGGGGCGTAAACAACACCGCGGCCAACTCCGGCGAGAGATCCTCGTCCCACTCAGCCGATTCCGCCGCGTCCTCGTCGGCGGGAGGCGCAGGGGTCCGGCGCGGTAATGCCATCACCTCCGGCGCAGACGTGTCCGCCGGTTCCGCTACGGCTGGCGCGGCGTCTGGCTCTGACTCCGCTACCAGCTCTGACTCCGCGTCGGACTCCGCGTCGAGTTCGGGTTCCGCTGCGCTTTCCGCAGGTTCCTGATCGAGCGCAGCCGGGGCCGGTTCCACTTCCGGCTCGGCGGAGGACTCGTCCTCGGCCGGTTCGGGGGTCAGCGCGTGCAGCGGGGAACGCACCGGGTGCGGCACGCCGCCGATCGGAGTCTCGGCCAAAATACGTGGCGGCGCGGCAGACAGCGGCGCGGATTCCGGCTCCGCGGCCGGTGCGGATTGATCGGTTTGTTCAGGTTGTTCGGACTCGACGCTGTCCTCGGGCGACAGGGCATCGGGATCGATCTCGTCGTTCAGGCGTTGAGGATCTTCGGCATTCATATGCTTGGTCCTTTACTTCGGCTTCCAGCAGTTCACCTGATTCTATTATACCCGCGTGGCGCAGAATGGATCACCGCCGCCCCTAGCGCCCACTCAAGAGCGACGCCTCGGTGTCGCGGAACTGCATGGCGTACAGCCGCGCGTATAACCCGCCCCGCGCCAGCAGATCGTCATGCGTGCCCAGCTCGATCAGGTGTCCGGCGTCTAGCACGGCGATACGATGCGCTACCCGCACCGTGCTCAGCCGGTGGGCGATGATCACCGTAGTGCGGCCCTGCATCAGGCGTTCGAGCGCCTCCTGGACCAACTGCTCGCTCTCGTTGTCCAGGCTGGAAGTCGCTTCGTCCAGCAGTAAAATTCGCGGGTCCTTGAGAATGGCGCGCGCGATGGCCACACGTTGGCGCTGCCCGCCGCTCAGCCGGACGCCGCGCTCCCCGACGATTGTCTCGTAGCCGTCCGGCAGCCCCAGGATGAACTCGTGGGCATTAGCGGCCTGCGCCGCCGCGAAGAGCTCGCTTTCGCTGGCGTCCAAGCGCCCGTATAGGATATTCTCGCGAATGGTCGAGCCGAACAGCGGCGTGTCCTGCGGAACGATCCCGATCTGCGCGCGCAGACTCGCCTGAGTCACGGTGCGCACGTCGCGCCCATCCACGCGGACCGCGCCGTCCGACACGTCATAGAAGCGCGGAATCAGCGAAAACAGCGTCGTCTTGCCCGCGCCGCTCGGTCCGACCAGCGCCAGAACCTCGCCGGGGGCGATGTCGAGATCGATGTCATGCAGCACGGCCTCGCGCTCGTCATACGTGAACGACACGTGGTCGAATGTGATGCGCCCTTCCGCGCGTTCGAGGACCAGCGCGCCGGGCGCGTCCTGAATATCCGGCGCGGTATCGAGCAGCTCGAAGATGCGCCGCGTCGCGCCAACCGTCTCCTGCAACTGGGTATACAGCAGGCCCAGCTCGCCGAACATCTGCCCGATGATGGCGACATACACCAGGAAGGCCACCAGCTCGCCGCTGGTCAGGCGCTGGGCCATCACTTCGCGCCCGCCGTACCACAGGATCAGCGCGATGTTGCTCAGAAACAGGAAATGCACGGTCGGGTTAAGCACGGCGCGCATGCGGGCCAGCCGCAGCGCCGCGCCCAACGTGCGATCGACGGCCTGCGTATAGCGGTTGGTTTCGTACTCTTCGCGCACGAAGCCTTTGACGTCCCGCACATTGTGAAACGTTTCTTCCGCGATGACGGTCGACCGCGCCAGCGCATCCTGCACCGCCCGCCCGCCGCGCCGCGCGAAACGCGTCACGCCGACGGCCAGCGCCATCGCCAGCGGGGTCGTGACCAGGATGAAACCGGTCAGCCGCCAATTGAGCAGCGCCATCATCGCCAGCGCGCCCGCGATGGTCAGGACGTAACGCACCATTGTGACGAGATCGGTCGTCAGCATGCGGCGCATCTCGCCCACGTCGCTCGACATGCGGCTGATCAGCTCACCGACACGCTGCGCGGTGAAAAAGCGCATCGACAGCGTTTGCAGATGCGAGTACAGGTCGCGCCGCAGATCGCGTACAACGCGCTCCCCGACATAGTTGGTATAGTAACTCCCGGCGATGGATCCCAGCGTCATCACGCCGAACGCGACGAACAGCAGCAGCACATTCTGGTTGAGCCGCGCCATATCGCGGGCGTCGAGCGCCGTATCGACCACGTGGCGCACCACGACCGGCAGCGCCAGGAACATCGCCGAGGCCAGCATCCGCGCCGCGAACGCCAGGGTCAGCGTGAGAGTGTACGGGCGCAGATAATCCCGCATGCGCCGCCACTGAGACGGCTGATTTGATACATAAAAACGCATCGTGCGTCCTGTCGGACAGTCCTTTCACAGGGTCCAGGCGCGTCCTGCTCGTCTCATCCCCAAGACAGAATAAGCCGATTTCGCCCGGCTGAGTTGCATTCTGGATTATAATCAAAGTAGAGTTAACGTCCATATGCAGAGTGGCAGCCAGGTATGACCAACCCACACCCCTCGCGATATCACTGGGAAATCCTTCAAGACGGTTTTCTCCCGCTGCGGCCTGACGGCTCTGTTGACGAAGCGGTCGAACACCGCTGCACGTCGGTGTTAATCTGGCCGCAGGGCACACCTCCGGCTGCCGAAAACACCATCCTGGTCGATCCGAGCTTCAGTGAAAACGGCTGGACTCAAGCTGTGCAGCGTCTGGACGGGCTGGGCGTCGCGCCCCAGGCGATCTACCGCGTCTTCATCACGCATCCCCACAACGATCACATGCCATCCCTGCCCGACAGCGCGCCCTCGCTGCGCTTCCGCCAGGTTACCTTCACGGACGTGGGTCGCATCGACGGCATCGAAGCCAAACAGGCTCCCGGCCATTATCCGGTGCTGTTGGCCCTGGCCTTTCAGGACACGGACGACCGCGCGACATGGGTCGTCGGGGATGCCGTGCTGGATGAAGAGTGGCTGCGCGCCTGGAATTATTATTGGCCCAACGGCTACGCGCCCGCCGAAGTCGTCGAGACGTGGCGCAGCGTCGCGCGCATCCTGTCTAGCGCCGATCTGGTGGTTCCCGGTCATGGCCCGGCCCTGCCGGTGACACCCGACCTGCTGCGCGACCTCATCGCGAATTTTCCGCGCGCGCCGTATGCCGACCGTTGCCCCGAAGTCCGCGACATGCTGGCCGCCCGGCTGGATCAATTGACCGGCGAAGCCTAAACTTTCCGCCATTTCACACGATCACGCAGACCAATTTCGTGATACGATACTTTCGTAGATGGAGGCGTGGGCAGGTCCACGCCCTAAAAGGGGGTGTAGCACGATGTTGAACGACAAGCGTATTGCGTATGCGGTATTGGCAGTCGGCATTGCCCTGGCGCTGTTGTCCATTTTGATCGACCCGATTCGCGGACACGATATCTACCTCGCGACCAGCCAGATCGTCGTGTTGATCGTTGGGCTGGTCCTGACAGCGGGCGGCGCATACCTGAGCTTCATGCGGAAGTAAGGTTTGCCCCTCCTCTAAGTCCCCTCTCCATGACAGCATAGAGAGGGGGTAGACCACTTCGCAGCGCCTTCGCACAGTCTCTGAACACCGGTCGCCTCATACCCCATACTCTGGGCTTGCCCTACGCGCTCCGGGCGACAAGCCGTTTATTGCTCCACGCCCGATCGACGCACCCTTGCCGATCGGGAAAGGACCGTGCGACAATGGAACGTTATGCTCACATGGCGGGATCGCCATGCGAAAGGGGAGAACATCTGATGTCAGGATCATCTGCACGTTCACACAAACACTTCTATCGTCTGCTCGCGCTGGCGTTGGCCCTCGTGCTGATCGCCGCTGCGCTGCCACTCACACCTACGCCCGCCGCCGCACAAGGCGCTTGCGGGACGGCACCCGCGCCGCGCCTGTCAATGGGCAGCATGGCGCGCGTCACCATCGCGGATTATACGGGCAATAACTTGCGCTCCGCCCCGTCGACCACCGGGACCGTGCTCGGCGTGATGGCCGAGGGCGAAATCTTCACGGTGATCAGTGGGTCGCAGTGTGTCGATAACTTCTATTGGTGGGAAGTCCGGCGCTGGGACGGCACCACCGGCTGGACCGCCGAAGGCGCGCCCAACGATTACTGGGTCGAGCCGTGGCCGACAGCGGGCGCAAAGCTGCCCCTCACCAGCGAGCGTCCCGACCTGCAAAACGAGTTGATCGCCTATCTCAGCGGGTCGCCCACCGACCAGACCTATCTGCCGTACCTGATGGACGTCAAGACCGGCGCGACCGCGCAGCCGGGCGGCCTCATCGCCCAGGACAATGCGCTGGCGTGGTCACCGGACGGCACCCATCTGGCGGTGAGCGACGGCACCGATATCTACCTGCTCCAGCCAGATGGCACACCGCTGGCCAACGTCACGTTGGCACCGGGCAGCCACGAATACGCGCCGACCTGGTCGCCGGACGGACTGCGTCTCGCGTTCGTGTCCGATCGTGACGGCAACCCCGAGTTGTACTGGCAGATGGTGGGCAGCACGGCGGTCGTGCGCCTGACCAACTCGCCCAGCAACGAGATCGATCCGGCGTGGTCACCCGACGGCACGCGCATCGCTTACGCCTCCGATCAGAGCGGTACCATGGCGATCGTCGTCGCCAGCGCATCAGATGGCGCGAACCCGGTCACGCTGACCAGCGGTCCCGCAGTGGCGTCGAACCCGGTCTGGTCACCGGACAGCCGCCAGATCGCGTATCTTGCCACCACGAACGGGCAGAGCGATCTGATGGTGGTCAACGCGGACGGCAGCGGCCAGACAGCGCTCACCACCGGCGGGCAGAACGTCCACAGTATAGCGTGGTCACCCGACGGCACGCGCATCGCCTACACCGCGAATAACCCACTCGTACCCAACTCAGACGCGCTGTTCAGCGTGCGGCCCGATGGCCAGGACCGTCTGCAATACACGGTCGCGGCGCGCCAGCATCGCGGGCGTGAGCTGGTCACCGGATGGGCGCTGGCTGGCCTTCGGCTACACTGAAAACGGCGCGGTGCGCGATCTGGCCGCCGTCCGCGTGGACGGCGTCAACTTCGTGCTGCTGATGAACACGCCCTCCGCTGACGACGTCTTCCCGGTCTGGCAGCCGGTACCCGGCGGCGTGCTGCCGGGTGCGACACCCGGCACCCCGACCAACCCCGCCTCACAGGACCTGCTGCTAATCTACGATGTAGCGACGCCGGTCTTCACGTTGCAAAACGTGTCGGGCAAACCGCTCGACCTGACCGGGCTGAGCTTCACGGGCAACAGTGTGACTATCGCAGCGTCTATATGGGCGGATTACACCGCTTCGCCTCTGGACAGCTTCAAGCCGATCGGCTGCCTGATGTTGTGGCCGTTCACCATCGGCGAACAGCCCGCCCCGCCGGAATGCGGTGACGCGCGCCAGGGCTGGGTCACGCGCAACGACGTCACCTTCTGGACGGGTGGCACCTTCGACGTGATGTACAACGGCGCGCTGGCTGGCACCTGCGATTCCGCCGCTGGGCGCTGCACGATCGATCTGCCGTAAGAGCGATCAGGTGAAAGCAATCAGCACACAATAAAAGCTGGCCTCACCCCCTATCCCCCTTTCAAGCCTGGCTTGAGAGGGGGATATCATCTCCAGAGTGGCAGGGAGTTGGGACCTGCCGCCCGCGCATTCCCAGACCCGGTCACGCCGCGCTATAATCTGAAACGAACTATCACCGAAAAATAGCCCCCCAGGAGGCCAAATGTCCAGAAAATTGCACACATTTTCTCCAGACGAGATCGCGGCCCGTCTGGCCGAGCACCCGAATTGGATGTTGGGCGATGATGCCGAACTCCACGCAAATTACACGCTCAAGAACTTCGCCCAGGTCATGCTGTTCGCCAACGCGATCGCCCACCTGGCCGAAACCCATAACCACCATCCGGATATACTCATTCACGGCTGGAAGCACCTGTCGCTCAGCCTGATGACGCACGACCAGGGCGGGATTACCGAACTGGATTTTGCCTTGATGCGGGCCATTGATGCCCTGCCCCTTTACCCGAAAGCGGACACTTGAGAACCCTATGCACGATAGAAAAGTCTTAATCTATCCGATCGCCTTCGCGCTTGTCCTGGTCCCGGTATTCGTCGTCGCACTGTTCACCTATCAGCCGAACAAAGACTGCAACTGCAACTGCGCGTCTGTGCCTGCCACCGCGCCCCACACGCACGGCGCGGGCGTCGCGCGCGTGATCGAAGACGACATGCAGTTGATTCTCAACGTTTCGGCGGCGGCCCAGCTCTACCAACTGGTGGACGGCCAGCTTCAGCTCTGCGGCGGCGATCTGACGGATGCCAACCTCAAGCACGTCACGGTTGATGTGAACGACGCACGGCTGACACTCGGCGAGCGCCTGCCGGTGACCGTAACCCTGACCATCACCCGCCACGCGGACGGCGCGCTGGTCGTTGAAGCGGGCGCGCCCGCCATGTACGCACCGGGACACGGCTACCACTTCGGCGACAACTTCCTGCTGCCCGGCGGCGCGACCTACGACTGGCAGGTCATCGTCAGCCCGGTGGATGCGCTGCGCCAGGACGGCGCGCAAAATCTATGGTTGGAGCCGGTGACGTGGTCCGGCAGCTTCACGATCGACGCCGACAATAATGTGATCGGCAAAGCGCCGACCGTCCAAAACATCGGGCAGTTTGCCCAGGACGGGCTGCACATCATGATGGGCACCGAACCCGCCCAGGCGCTCTACGCGGTGGGCGAGGACGGCACGACCGCCCCGCAGATCGCCGCGCCGGGCAGTCGGTATTACGTGGTAGACGTGACCGATCATGCCGTCAATTACGAGGAAAAAATACCGGGCGCGACGGTGATCGTCACCTTTGCCAAGAACGGCACGGAAATCACCGTCCCGTTCGAGGCCGTGATCTCGCCTGATTACGGTTTCCATTACGGCGCGAATGTCGCGTTGGAATCGGGCGAGTGGCAGGTTACGGTCGAAGTCGGCGGGCTGGACTTTCTGCGGCACGCGGGGGCGGCGCTGAGTCTGGCGCGCGGCACCGTGAGCGGCACGTTTCCGTATACAGTGGAATAGCGCGGTCAGAGACGGGGTAATCCATGGGAGGGCGCAGCCCACATTTGCGCCTCGGGAATTGCGATTCTTTGTGTGATTTATCACAAAGTCATTGCCACCAGCGCCAAAAAGACGTATAACTGGCGACGGCTTTGGGCCTGACATCGGTCTCACATCACTCAGGGAGTCTTATGGTATCTCGGCAACCCGGCATGAATGACTATCGCCGCACCGTACGTCCGTGTAAATTCTGCATCACATCTGCCCGCACCGAGTCAAGTTCGGGAGAGGAACCTTTCGTGTATACGCGTACCTTGGGCCGCAGCGGCCTGGAAGTCAGCGCGTTGGGCCTGGGCACCTGGGCCATCGGCGGCCCGTTCTTGAACGAGCACGGCCACCCGGTCGGCTGGAGTCACGTCGATGACGGCGAATCCGTGCGCGCGATTCATCGCGGGCTGGACCTGGGCATCACATTCTGGGACACGGCCAACGTCTATGGCACCGGTCACAGCGAGAAATTGCTGGGTCTGGCGCTGGCCGGACGGCGCGACCGTTTGGTGCTCGCTACCAAGTTTGGGCGCACCTTCCAGGAAGGATCGGGCCGCGTCAGCGGCGACGATGCCAGCCCGGACGCCATCCGCCGCGCCTGCGAGGACTCGCTGCGCCGCCTCAACACCGACTGGATCGACCTGTACCAGCTTCACCTGGGTGACCTGGACCTGGAGTCCGCCGCCCTGGTGCGTGACACGCTCGAAGCCCTGGTCAGTGAGGGCAAGATCCGCTGGTATGGCTGGAGCACCGACGACCCGGCCCGCGCCGCCTTCTTCGCGGATGGCGAACACTGCACGGCTGTGCAGTTCCAATGCAACCTGTTCGAGCGCAACGACGCCATGCTGGCCCTGTGCCGCGAGCGCGACCTGGCGGGTGTGATTCGCGGGCCGTTGGGCAAAGGGCTGCTGACCGGCAAATTCACCGCCGACTCCGTGCTGCCGGACGACGACGTGCGCCGCCTGCTGGGATCTCGCGCACGGCGAGCAGGCCGCACAGTTAGCGCGCCTGGATCAGATCGCGCGACGTGCTGACGCACGACGGGCGATCGCTGGCGCAGGCGGCGTTAGGCTGGCTGTGGGCCGTCTCGGCCATGACCATCCCGATCCCCGGCTTCAAGACGGTGGCCCAGGTCGAAGATAACGCCGGGGCGCTGGACGTACGGCCCGCTGGCCCCGTCGCAGGTCGTGACGATCGACACGCTGCTGGCAGAGGTGTAATCCCTGTTCACGTGTCACGGGTCGCCTAAAGCTGATCACACTAGGCTGTCTGCGCTTCGCTGTGGCTGTCTGACCTCAAGGAGGAGTAACTATGACACAACCCACGTGAAGGACTCACGCTGCGCGCGCCGCGCTTTATCTGGATCGGCGTCATCGGCTTTATGATCCTGGCGCTGATCGTGGTGGTGGTGGCGGTGGTATTTGGCAAAGACAGCGGCAGCGGCGCGATTACTGTATCAGAGGCGTGGGTCCGCGCGACGGTCCCGCAGCAGCCCACTGATTCAGGCATGGACATGTCAGGCGATACGTCCGGAAGTATGGCGATGTCCGACACGCCCACCCCAGACAGCGGCGCGATGGATATGTCTGGCGATACCAGCGCCGGAGGGCGCGTGACGGGCGCGTTCATGCTGATCAGCAACACGACCGGCCAGGACGACCGGCTGATCCATGCCGCCGTCAGCGCCGACATCACCGACACGGTCGAAATCCACGAGACGACCATCGACGAAAACGACGTGATGCGCATGCGCCCGGTTGAGGGGATCGTCATTCCCGCCAACGGCAGCGCCGAACTCAAGCCCGGCGGGTATCACATCATGCTGCTGAACGTCCAGCGCGATCTGAATCCGGGCGACAGCGTGGCCATCACGCTGACCTTCGAATCGGGCAAGACGATTACGGTCGACGCGCCGGTTAAGGCACTGGAATGATGATGAAGGGACACAAAATACGGGCAGTCGCCGCGGCTGCGGTCGCGCTGGCGCTCGCACTTGCGATCGCACTGACCGCGTGCGGTGGGAGCAGCAAGCCCACACCCACGGCGACGCCGCTGCCCGGCACGCTGCTTGATCCGCCCAAGGATGTGGCTGACTTCACCCTGACCGATCAAACCGGCGCGCCGTTCACGATGAGCAGTCTGCACGGGCAGGCGGTCGTGGTCTATTTTGGGTACACCAACTGCCCGGACGTGTGCCCGACCACGCTGGCCGATTACAAGCGCCTCAAAGCGGACCTGGGCACCGATGCGGATCAGGTGCGTTTCGTCTTCGTGAGCGTGGACGGCCAACGCGACACGCCGCAGCGCCTCAACGACTACATGAACGCCTTCGATCCCACGTTCATCGGCCTGACGGGCGAGGATGCCACCATCCGCACCATTACGCGCGATTTTGGGGTGTTTTTCCAGCGCGTCACGTCGGCCAACACGTCGGAAGATTATCTCGTCGACCACACCGCCTCGACCTTCATCCTGGATCGCGAGGGCCGGCTGGCGATGGTGTTCTCGTATGGTACCGACCCGGCCATCATGGCGCAGCGCATCCAGCGCGAGGTGCTGAGCGGTTAGCTTCCCCCCCGGAGAGGATGGAACACAGTGGCAGTTTTGATCACAGGTGGCGCGGGCTTCATCGGCAGCAACCTCGCGCACGCGCTGTTGGCGCGCGGGGAACAGGTCGTCGTCATCGACAATTTCAATGACTATTACGACCCGGCCATCAAGCGCGCCAACGCCGCGCGTCTGAGCGCGCACCCGGCCTTCACGCTGGTCGAAGCCGATATCCGCGACGTGGACGCCGTCGAGGCGCTGTTCGCCGCGCACGATATCCGGCGGGTAGCTCACCTGGCCGCGATGGCGGGCGTCCGCGAGAGCGTGCGCCAGCCGCGCCTGTACCTGGACGTCAACCTGACCGGATCGCTCACCCTGCTGGAAGCGGCGCGCGCAACACGCCTGCGACGTGTTCGTCCAGGCGTCGACCTCGTCCGTCTACGGCGAGACGCAGCGCCTCCCCTTCGAGGAATCCGATCCCGCCGATCGCCCGCTGGCCGCCTACCCGGCCAGCAAGCGCGCCGCCGAGCTGCTGTGTCACACTTATTTTCACCTGCATGGCCTGAACGCGACCGCGCTGCGTTTTTTCAACGTCTATGGCCCGGCGGGCCGCCCGGATATGATGCCGCTGCGCGTCATGAACGCTGTGCTAGACGGCACCGAGATCCCGATCTTCAACGGCGGCGACATTCACCGCGACTGGACGTACATCGACGACATCGTCAGCGGGGTGATCGCCGCGCTGTATCGCCCGCTGGGTTATGAGGTGATCAACCTGGGCGTGGGCGCGCCGATCTCGCTGCGCGAATTCGTGGAGACGATCGAGCAGTTGTCAGGCCGCAAGCTCAACGCGCGCAGCGTGCCGACTCCGCCCAGCGATCCGCCGATCACCTACTGCGATAACAGCAAGGCGCGCCGCCTGCTGGACTTCGATCCGCAGACCACGGTGAAGGACGGGCTGGCCAAAACATGGGCGTGGTTCCGCGAGTGGCGCGGCGCGAACGGCACCTGGCCGGAGTAACCCGCCGCTGGTGTATCCTGTGTTTCCCCACGAAAGGGCATGCATTCGATCATGTTGTGGCCGCACCACCAACGCACCATCGACCGGCTGGTCGCACAGTTTGAGTCCGATCCCGCCTTCCCCGCGCTGATCGTGGCCGGATCGCTGACTAAAGGGCTGGGCCGCGAAGATTCCGACGTGGACATTATGCTCGTCGCCTCGGACGAGGAATACGCCCGGCGCGCGCCTGAGCACGCCTACCAGTATTTCACGACGGAATTGTGCGATTACCCCGGCGGTTATGTGGACGGCAAGATCGTCGACGTGGCCTTCCTGCGGGACTGCGCCGAACGCGGCAACGAGCCCGTGCGCGCGGCTTTCGTGGGGGCGTACCTGGCTTACTGCCACCTGCCCGAAGTGGCCGAGCTGCTGCCGCGCATCCCCGTGTACCCGGAACACGAACGCCAGCAGAAAATGGAGTTGTTTTATGCGCAGGTGCAGGCCATGCAGTGGTACGTGGGTGAAGCCGAAAAGCGTCATGATACGTATTTAATGCAGCACATGGTGTCGGATCTCGTGCTATTTGGCGGGAGGCTGATCCTTGCCTACAATAAAACCCTGTATCCGTACCACAAATGGTTTATGACGGCGCTGCGCGCGGCACCCGAAAAACCTGACGATTTCATGGCGCTGATCGACGATCTGCTGGCCCATCCGAGCAAGGCAGCGGCAGACGCCCTGTGCGAAAGTCTGTACGGATTTACCGCGTGGCCCGTCCCGCCCGAAGGCTGGCCGAGCCGCTTCATGCAAGATGTGGAATGGCTGTGGCGCAGCGGTCGCGCGCCGCTGGCCGATTGGTAACAGGGCCGCGAGCGAGCCCCGACTCGGCTCCGGATCGTGTACGTCACTCTGGCAGTGAAACAGGAATGGAGCGCTGATTCTATGACCTGGCTGATCGTGCTGCTTTCGATTTTTGCCGCTGCCTCAGCGGCGCTCACCATCGTCGCTAAATTTCAGGCAGACCGGCGGCTGGAATACATCTGCAAACCGCTGACGATGGTCTTCATCATTGCGATCGTGCTGGTGGCCGACACCCCGATCTCAACCCAATATCGCATTCTGATCCTGGGAGGGCTGGCCGTCTCGCTGGTCGGGGACATGCTCTTGATGCTGCCCGATCATTTTTTCGCCGGACTGGTCGCGTTCCTCACCGCGCATTTGTTTTACATCGCCGCCTTCACGCTAGAAGGGCATGGCTTCGCGTCGTTCTGGTACCTGCTGCCCTTTGCCATCTACGGCATGCTGATCCTGCGCGCGCTGTGGCCTTACCTGGATTTATTGCGTGGGCCGGTCGTGGTCTATGTGCTGGTGATCCTGTTCATGGCGTGGCAGGCGGCCAATCGCTGGATCGAAACCGATCAACCCGGCACGCTGGCGGCCCTGATCGGGGCCTACCTGTTCGTGACGTCGGACTCGGTGCTGGCGTTGGAACGTTTCCGCGGGACGTGGCGCAGCGCGCCGTTGTGGGTGTTGAGCACCTATTTCACTGCGCAGTGGCTGATCGCGCTGTCGGTGATCCGCTAGGTGCCCGGCATGCGGACTTGGGGAGCATAACACGATGGATCATTGCAGCGGCTGCTGTCTGGCGATCATCCTGATCCCCCTGCTGTGTATCGCGCTGGTGGCGTGTGTGGTGATCTATATCGTGACCAACGCGCCGGATGCGCCGCTGTCGGGCCATTTTTCGCCGTCGCCAGCCGAAGCGCAGGCGCTGGACAGCGAGATCACCCGCGCCACCAACCAGGCCAGCGCGCAGGGGTGGTTCTCGCTCAAATTCACCGAGCGCGAGCTGTCGTCATGGATGGCGCTCAAGGGCCAGGATTACGCCGACGAGCACGGCTACAGCTTCCCCTTCAAGGATGCGCAGGTTGGGCTAAGCGGCGGGAGCATGAAGTTCTACGGCAAACTGAAGTACGGCAAGCTGTCGGTGCCGATCCTGGTTACGGTCAAGCCTAAGGTCGACAGCTCCGGGCAGATGGCGTTTGATATTACGTCGGTCGATTTCGGCGGCGTCAAAACGCCGGACTTCGTGCTGAAGAACGTCACCCGCCAGTTCAAGGATGTGCTGTTTAAGCAGCTCGACAATCTGCCGGGTAGTTATTATCTTTACCAGGAAACGCTGGACGTGAACAACGGCACGTTCGCCGTGCAGGGCCAGATAATCAATTGAGCGCTCTGCGAACAGGTTTCAGCAGACAGCATCCAGCCGCGGATAGTTTTGCGGCTGCTTTACTGATCGCTGATTTCCCCCAAGCGCGCGCGGAGATCGTCCGGCAGCCTCACGCCAAAACGCGCATCCAAAGTCTCTACCAGTTCGAAACCCCACATCCGCGCGGCGCGATAGGCCGCCCACAGCGCCTCTGCATCGAGCGCCGCCGTGCACGCGCGAAAGCGCGCGTAGGATTCCGGAGACAGATCGTGCTCCAACAGGCGTGACGGCGTCAGCCAGTGATCGGTTGTGCCCTCGACGGCGCGCGCCATCCCCAGCAGATGACGATGCACAATCCCCAGCACTTCCAGCGCGCGGGCATGCTCGCCTCGGCGCAGCACGTTGAGTCCGAACAACAGCCAGTTGACGAAGCTATCTGCCGCGAATTGCAGCCGGTCGGGGGTGGCGCGCTCCAGGGGCGGGCCGATGATCGGCTCCAGGACCGGCGCGAGTACGCCTGATTTATCCACGATCAGCGTGGCGTCCAGGCTGGGGAACGTGATCACGCCGCGCCATGCTTCCCCGATCGTAACTTCCGAGGCGCGGTGAAAATGGAATTCGCCGCGTACCAGCGACGCGAAAATCACTGCCGTGATACCGTATTCGTTAGTGTACAGGTGCAACACAGGCGCGACCTGTTCCAGCCAGGCGCGCGGCTCCACACCGTCAAACTCGTCGTCGCGGAAAAACAGCAGAAACTCGATGTCGGAATGGGCATCGCCTTCGCCCGCGGTGAACGATCCGTACATCATCGCGGCGTCGACGCGGTCGTCCGCGCGGCACAGATCGCGCACACGTGCGATGAGTTGTTCCTGTTCGAGCATGGGCGGTCCTCCCGGTGGATTCGCGAACCGCCCAACGATACCACATCGGGGCGCGATCGCGTCAAACCCGATTTCACGACCGATCGGCGTGAATCAGTGTTTCGGAGATTTGCCCCACCCCTATATCCCCTCCCCGCGCGGGCGCGGAGAGGGGACTTACACAGCGGCTGGCGCCCTCTCTCCACCAGCGCAGCACAGTGGGGAGGGGGTCGGGGGTGGGGCAAACCGGCGTCTGCCACGCGACCACGCCTTAGCTTAATGCGGCTGAGGCCGGATGTGCCACGCGAAAAACCTTCTGCCAATCGCTTGACAGGAGCGCATGGCACGGTATGATTATCCCTAAGGACAGTGAACCGGAAGAGTAGGTTTCCGAGCGCCGGACAGGACACCGCGTCACCGACTGAGAGCGCGGAACGGGTCGAGCAGAAACCGAATGGGCCGGGGAGTCGCGCGGAGGAAATGCCGCGCCGGGTTCGCCGCCGTTATCCTGGCGCAATGAGTGAGGCTGGTATTCTCGCTGCGCATCCGCGCCCGTCTGCTATCACAGGACGGGTGTTTTTGTTTCTGGCGCAGTCGGGTCCCGGCCTAATCAGGGTGGCACCACGGGCAGCGACGCCCGTCCCTGAACGTTCGGGGACGGGCGTTTTTTGCTGTTCGGCTCCGGACGCCGTATCGACGGTGTAGTCTTCATCACCCAGCGGAAAGGAACCAGTCATGCCCGACACTCTCCACACCAAGTACGTGCTCGACGAAACCCAAATGCCGAAGGCGTGGTACAACATCGTGCCCGATCTGCCGCGCCCCCTATCGCCCTTGCTGCACCCCGTCACCAAGCAGCCCGCCACGCCTGACGATATCACGCCTCTGTTCCCCATGGCGCTCATCCTGCAAGAGGTCAGCCAGGATCGCTATATCGAGATTCCTGAGCCGGTGCGGCGCATCTATACCCAATGGCGACCGAGTCCCCTGTTCCGCGCCCGCCGCCTGGAAAAAGCGCTTGATACGCCCGCGCGCATCTATTACAAGTACGAGGGAGTCAGCCCGGTGGGCAGCCACAAGCCCAACACCGCCGTGGCGCAGATGTTCTACAACCGTGAAGAGGGAGTCCGCAAGATCGCCACCGAAACCGGCGCGGGCCAATGGGGATCGTCGCTGGCGATGGCGGGCGCGTTCTTCGGCGTGCAGGTCGAAGTCTTCATGGTGAAAATCAGCTATCAGCAGAAGCCCTACCGTCGCAGCATGATGCAAGCCTACGGCGCGACCGTCCACGCCAGCCCCACCAACCTGACCGAGGCCGGGCGCAGCGTGCTCGCCAAAGACCCCGACAGCACCGGCAGTCTGGGCATCGCGATCAGCGAGGCGGTCGAAGTGGCGGGTAAGAATCGCGGATGTCAAGTATTCGCTGGGTAGCGTGCTCAATCATGTCCTGCTGCACCAGTCGATTGTCGGGGAAGAAGCCCTGCTCCAGATGGCGCTGGCGGACGATTACCCGGACGTGGTGATCGGCTGTGCGGGCGGCGGCAGTAACATGGGCGGGCTCATAACCCCCTTCGTGCGCGAGCGGATCGACAAGAAGCTGCCCACGCGCTTCCTGGCTGCTGAACCGACCGCCTGCCCCAGCATGACGCGCGGCGTGTATGCCTATGACTTCGGAGACTCAGTCGGCCTGGGTCCCATAGCCAAGATGCACACCCTTGGTCACGACTTCGTCCCGCCGGGAATTCACGCGGGCGGCCTGCGCTATCACGGCATGTCGCCGATCATGTCGCTGCTGCACGACGTGGGCATTGTCGAGGCACAGAGCGTATCACCAGAACAGCATTTTCGAGGCGGCGGTGTTGTTCGCCAAACAGGAAGGCATCATCCCCGCGCCGGAAAGCGCGCACGCCATCCGCGCCGCGATCAACGAGGCGCTGGAAGCCAAAGAGCGCGGCGAAGAGCGCGTGATCCTGTTCAACCTGAGCGGACACGGCCATTTCGATATGCTGTCTTACGACAAGTATCTTGAGGGCGGCCTGGAAGATTACGATTACCCGGTCGAAGCCGTGGCCGACGCGCAGAGGCGCATGCCGGTCGTGGACGAATCCTCCTTCGCGTAGCGCGAAGAGCGATTTACCCTGAGAACGCAGTGAGCGCAGAGGACTTTCCCCAGCTATTCCTCTGCGCTCTCTGGTCGCTCATCGCTGTCCCCTGATCGTTGTTTGCTGTCCGCTATTTGGGCGATATGCACTAATAATCATAAAACTGCACAATAAAATCCCTCAAAACATCCATCAAAGGGTACGAAGACAGGCCTTTGCATAGCGCATACAATGGTGCACATTGTCCAATGCGACCTCACGGCTTGCCCCGTGCCGGCCCTGACGTGTCCCAATGCAGAGTCCACTTTCGATGAAAGACGGCGCCTTCTGGGCGCGCAGATACAGGAAAGGGAGACCCCATGAGACGCTCACGACGCTTTCACCGCTACTTCGCTCTGGCCATGTTGATCACGGGCCTGATGATGCTGTTCCCCAGCCTGGTATCGGCCCAGGGGGACGGCGAGTCTGTGGTTGACCTCGCGCTGTCCATCAATACGGTATGGGTGCTGATCGCCGGATTCCTGGTGTTCTTTATGCAGGCCGGGTTTGGCTTTTTGGAAGCCGGGTTCGTGCGCTCGAAGAACGTCGTCAACATCATGGCCGAGAACTTCCTCGATACCACTATGACGACGATGGGCTTCTGGGCGGCGGGCTTCGGCATCATGTTCGGCGGCGGGACCGGCCTGTTCGGGTCGGAATGGTTCTTCCTGCACGGCATGCCAGCGACCATCAACGGCCTGCCTCCGTACGCCTTCTTCTTCTTCCAGTTCGCATTCTCCGCCGCCGCCTCGACCATCGCGTCCGGGCTGATGGCCGAGCGTACCGACTTCCGCGCGGACCTGATCTACAGCTTTGTCGTCGGCCTGTTGATCTACCCGGTCGTCGGCCACTGGTGTTGGGCGGCGGACGGTTGGCTGGCGACGCGCGGCTTCCGTGATTTCGCTGGATCGACCGTTGTGCACTATGTTGGCGCGATGGTTGGGCTGGCCGGTACGTTGATGCTCGGAAAACGCATCGATAAAGAGTTCGGCAAAACCATCCGCGGGCACAACATCCCGCTGGCCGCGATTGGCACCTTTATTCTGTGGCTGGGCTGGTTCGGCTTCAACCCTGGCAGTACACTGGGCGCGACCGATGCTAACCTGATCGCCCTGGTCGTGCTCAACACGGACTTCGCCGCAACCACCGGCGCGATTGTCGCCATCTTCCTCAGCTACTACTTCACCGGAATCTGGGATGTCAGCATGGCCTTTAACGGGTCGCTGGCGGGGCTAGTCGCCATCACCGCACCGTGCGCCTTCGTGACCCCGCCCGTCGCCCTGTTGATCGGCGCAATCTCTGGCGTGTTGGTCTACTTCGGCGTATCGCTGATGGAATACCTGAGAATTGACGACCCGGTCGGTGCGTTCCCCGTACACGGCATCAACGGCGCGTTCGGCACCCTGGCTGTAGGTCTGTTCGCAACCGATACGGGCCTGTTCTATGGCGGCGGGTTCACCCAGTTGGGCTGGCAGGCGGCTGGTGTCGTCGCCGCGACGCTGTTTGTCTTCCCGGCCTCGCTGCTAATGTTCTATGCGATCAAAACATTCTTTGGCCTACGCGTGCCCGAAGATGTGGAACGAGCGGGTATCGACGGGTTCTATCATGGCATGTCATCCTACCCGGAATTCACCAGCTCGTACAGCATCCCTACCCTGACGCGCAGCGCGCCCTTACCCAAACCGAAATCGGAAGCACCCTCGACGGTGTCCGGCGATTAAGCAGACCGGCGGCACTTCCCGCCCACAACCGAAACCCGAGCCGTCTAGTGTTTGCAGAGTGAGGATCATTCAATGACTAAGAAACTCGAAGCGATCATTCGTGAGGAACGCCTGGAAGCCGTCAAAGCCGCGCTGACCGAGATTGGCATCATCGGGATGAACATCTTCCCCGTGCGCGGACGCGGGCGCAGCGGTGGGATCAAAGTCGAGTCGCGCATGGGCTCGTACGTCGTCGATATGATCCCCAAGGTGCAGCTTAACATCGTGCTCAGCGATGACAACGTCGACACGACCATCGACGCGATCTGCACGGCTGCCGCGACTGGTTCCAGCGGCGATGGCGTGATCTTCGTGCTGCCGGTGGACGACGTGGTCCGCATCAGCACCGGGGAGCGCGGACGCGCCGCCATCACATACCAGGGCGATATCGATACACGCCGCGTCAAAGCCTGACCGGACGCACGGCGGCGCCGACCGCCGGAGGTCCATCAACTTCGCCACGCTTGCTGCGGTCTATCACCTGTTAGTCTCCTGTAGGTGGGGGGCAGTCTGTCCGGGTTGCCCCCTTACTCGTTAAGCACACAGTGATCAGCCAACAGCAGTCAGCCCCACCGCTAACCCCTGATCTTATATGTATTACGTCAAGCGCTTCCCGCCTGGTTTGCCCCACCTCCGACGCGGCTACCACAGGGCGCCCGGCGATATACGACGACCTGAATTTACCATTTGATGCAATTCCCTTCCCTAAGGTGACTCGACACGTAGCGCCAAAATAGCGTATGATGAAGTCAACTCATGGGTGAACCACCTGCGTATCCGTCTGGCGTTTTGACGCCGCTCCTCAGATGACGCACCTCATCCCGGGAATTTCATGCAGTGTTTCACCCATGTTTCTTCTCCCTTCGCTCGGCCCTCAACCCCTTGGCTACCGCTCAGCGCGTATGGTATAGTCTGCGGCAATGAGAGCGTTTAGATTACCCTTACTCAACAGGAGCTATGATCCTCATGTTTGACGATTTCGCGCCACGCCTTGCCAAAGTCTTGACCGAATACTCCGTGCCCATCCAAAAAGGCGATCTGGTGTTGATCCGTACCAACATCTCAGCCGAACCCTTTGTGCTCGCGTTGTACGAAGCCGTACTGCGCCGAGGCGCGAACCCTATCGTAGAAGCCAGCCTCCCCGGCTTGAACGAGATCTTTTTCCGGCTGGCCAACGATGATCAAATTGATTATCCCAATCCGATCTTGATGGAGATGATCGATCGCATCGACGTGCTGTTCAGCGTCATCTCTGAAACCAACACCAAGTCACTGGCCGGGGTAGATCCCGCCCGCATGGCGCGTCGCCAGAAGGCCCAGAAACCGTTCATCGAGAAGTATTTCAAGCGCATCGCGGACCAGTCGCTGCGCTGGAACATCACCGCGTGGCCGACTCCCTCATCCGCGCAAGAAGCCGAAATGGGCCTGCTCGATTACACCGAGTTCGTCTACAAAGCGTGCGGCCTGGATCACGACGATCCGGTCGCCTACTGGCAGGGTTTCAAAACGCGCCAGGAAAAGCTCGTGAACTGGCTGGATGGCAAATCCCACGCCGAGATCAAAGGGCCGGGCGTCGATCTTTCCTTCGATTTCAAGGCGCGCCCCTGGGTGAGCTGTCACGGCACGGTGAATTTCCCTGACGGTGAGATCTTCACCAGCCCGATCGAGGACACGGTCAACGGGCACGTGGAATTCAGCTACCCGACCATGTACGGCGGGCGCATGGTGGACGGCGTGAAGCTGGTCTTCAAAGACGGGCGCGCGGTCGAAGCCAGCGCCGAGAAAAACGGCGATTACTTCCTCTCGCAGATCGATCTGGATGAGGGAGGTCGCACCCTGGGCGAGTTCGCGATTGGCACCAACATGGGCATCCAGCAGTTCACCGGCGAAACGCTCTTTGATGAGAAAATCGGCGGGACGATCCACATGGCGTTGGGCGAGAGCATCGCGGAATTGAAGGGCGTGAACAAGAGCCAGATTCACTGGGACATCGTTCACAGTATGCGCGATGGCGGCGAAATCCGCATCGATGGCGAGCTGTTCTACCGCGCCGGGGAATTCATGGTGTAGTGTAGAAGTGGGAGAAGAGCATAGAGAGCGCAGAGAAAAAACCTCTGGGCTCTCTTTTTTTCTCTAAGCCCTCTGCGGCCTGCCTTTTCCGGCGCGGTGGCTGTTGTGTAACGATCCTCGATATGATACAATAGAACTTATGTTCTGTTTATCGTGGAGGCAAGGCCCGCATGCTCACACTATCCCAGCCTGACCAAGTCCGTGCGCGTGAATTCCTCAAGACGCAAGCCCGCCCGCTCGAACAAGCCTTGTACGCCTATTATTTCGAACACGGCCCGCGCGATGCCGCGCTGGATCGGTTGGCCGCGTTCCAGAATCCGGACGGCGGGTTCGGCAGGGGCCTGGAACCCGACCTCCGTCTGGCGGACTCATCCGTGATTACGACCACGACCGCGCTCCACATCCTGAAGTCGCTGGCCGTTGACGCGACTCACCCGCTCATACAGGGAACGCTGCGCTTCTTGCGCGCCACGTACCAACCCGACCAGCAGTTGTGGCCGATCATTCCACGCAACACGGACGACGCGCCGCACGCGCCCTGGTGGAGCTATGACGCAACCCAGACGTTGGCCTGGTCGCTGGACAATCCGCGCCCGGAGATCGCCGCCTACCTGCTGCGCTACGCCCCGGAGGACCTACCAGACGGATTGCTGGAATCGATCGTAGCCCGCGCCGAGGAGCAGCCGGATCACGTCGAAACGCACGACAACCTGCTGTGTCTCGTGCACCTGGCCGAGACTCGTCTGCTGCCGGGCACGCTCCAGATTCGGCTGATGGATAAGGTCACGCGCATGGCAGACGCCACTGTGGCAACAGACCCGGGAGCGTGGGAAGGGTATGTGCTGACTCCGCTCAAATTGTGCTCCGCACCCGATGCACTGCTGGCGGATCGATTCGCGGACGCCATCGCGCAGCAGATCGATGGCGTCATCGCGCAGCAAGGCGAGGATGGGGCGTGGTCGCCCGTGTGGTCGTGGGGGCCGTTTTATCCGGAAACGTGGCCGACAGCTGCACAGGAATGGAAAGGCATCCTGACGCTCCAAACCCTGCGCACGCTGCGCGCCTTCAAGCGATTGGCGCAGTGAATCCATCATAGAATCATAAGGGCCGGTGCTGATCACCGGCCCCTGTCATTTCCACACGTGGCGCGCTGTGTCGCGCTCAGATCACGGATGCCGCGCAGACCGCCAGCAGCACCAGGCTCAAATACAGGTTGGAGACTTTGAATACGGTCAGGGCGCGTTTGCCGGAGTAATCTACGAGCAGGCGGGCCGATTCGCGCAGCAGCCACACCGTCGCAGGCAGCACCGGGATCAGATACAGCCAGCCCAGCGTCCCATCCAGGCCGAGCAGCACACCACACGCCCCGGTAGCCGCCGCGTGAGCCAACATCCAGAAGATCGCCTGCCGGGGTTCCGCCACGACCGGCAGCATCGGCACCTGGGCGCGCGCGTAATCGGCGCGATAGGCCAGCGCCAGACTCCAGAAATGCATGGGCGACCAGAAAAACAGCAGCAGCGCCAGCAGGATCACACCCGGCGCGTTCCAACTGCCGACTGCCGCGCCGCCGCTGAGCACGGCCGCACTGCCTGCCGCCCCGCCGATCACCACGTTGAGCACGCTGCGCGGCTTGAGCCAGATCGTATATACGCCTACGTAGATGAACGCACCCGCCGCCAGCCAGAACGCCAGCGCGGGATTGCCGTCCAGCAGCGCCAATCCGCTCGCTGCCAGGACCATGCCGGTGGCTACGATCAGCACCAGCCGCGAATTGATCTGCCCGGTGACCAAGGGACGGCGGCGCGTGCGCTTCATGGCCACGTCTTTGTAGCGCTCGATGTACTGGTTGAGGGCCGACGCGCCTGCCGCAGACAGCAATCCTGTCAGCAACAGCAGCAGCAGATCGCCCCGCGACGGCGCACCCGCCGCACCCAACATCGCGCCGCCAAACGCGGCGAACAGCAGCAGCAGCACCACGCGCAGCTTGAATAATACGATCAGCGAGGCGATCCAGCCCGCGCGCTCTTCGGCGCTGACCGGTGTGGAGACTGGCTCGGCGTCGGTTCGGGTGGCAGTCGTCATGCTCTCTCCCTGGTTTTTCCTGGTGGTTGCCCACGACGTGTGCAGAACTTCACGAGAGATTATAGCGGCATGCCGCAGTTCCAGCACATTTTATGCTATTTTTAGCACAATATTCTGATTTTTAAGATGATACTTCCGGGTCCGGCGGCGGTGGTGTATTTGGAGTTTCGGCGGGAATGACGTTGGCTGTTTCTGGGACCTCCGGCGTTTGCGCTGAGGTATCGGACCCCTCAGGTTTTTCGGCGGCGGACGGCATGACCGCGTCAGCGGGCTGCTCAGCCGGTACAGCAGACTCAGCGGGAGGCGCGCTCGCCGGTGCGGACGGCGACTCGGCAGCCATCAAATAGCGTTCGACCAGAGCCAACAGCGGCTTGATCCCCGCCTGTTTCTGCTGGTAATCCGTGAAGCCCACGTTGAGATAAGCCTGCCGCTCGAACTTTTCCGCGTACGCCGTCAGCGCCACGATGGGCGTCCTCGCGCACCTGGGAATCAGACGCAGCAGGCGGGCCGTTTCCATGCCATCCAGGCCGGGCATCTGAATATCGACCAGGATCAGGTCGGGACCCTTGTCACGGGCGATGTCGAGTCCTTGTTCGCCATTGGTTGCGACCGTCAGCGCGTAGCCGTGCGATTCCAGCACTTTACGGACAAAACGTTGATCGTTCACACTGTCTTCAATATACAAAATATGTTGTGGCACCGCTGACCAACCTCCGCAACCTGAAAAGTCCCCCACATTCTCACCGATCATACTCGACCCCTGCCGGTGGGTCAACCGGGCCGGGCGTGAACATGTCCACGGAACGCATCAGCGGGCTGATAGGGTATAATTCGATATCGGACCCTCACACAGCGCTGTGCCCGCGACTAAGGACACTTATCGATCATGTCGCCGCTCGAATTTGACACCGCACACAAGACCGCCCCCTCGTATGAGGGCAAACGTCCCGACCTGACGCGCCACGTCCCGCCCGGCACACGCACCGTGCTCGATCTGGGATGCAGCAAGGGCGCGGTAGGGGCCAGCGTGAAAGCGGCTCACGGGGCAACCGTCGTCGGACTGGACATCAATCCCGAAATGGTGGCGATCGCCAGCACCGTTCTCGACGAAGCCCATTGTATTAACCTCGGCGATCTGGACGCCCTCACGGCGGCACTGGATGGGCGCACCTTTGACGCGATCCTCGCGGGGGATGTGCTCGAACACCTTGCCAATCCCTGGGATGCCGTGCGCGTGCTGGTCGATCATCTCAGCCCGCAAGGGTGCATCGTCGGATCCGTGCCCAACATCGGCCACTGGGAAATGATCCTGCACTTGCTGCGTCAAAGCTGGCCGCTGCGCCGGCGCGGCATTTTCGATAACACGCACCTGCGCTTCTTCATGTTTCACGACATCGCAAAACTCGCGCCAGAAGACGCCCAATGCGCCGTTGTCGCGCGCAATTACCGGCTGCGCGAGCGGCGTGGGCGGCGCTGGGATCGCGTGATTCTCCCCAGAACGATCGGCCTGATCCCCTGGCTGCGCGAGTTTTTCGTCTTCCAGTATATTTTCGTCATCACTCGCGCCTGACGCACGGCTAAAGATGCCCGTTGGAGCGCGCGCCGCCGTCCAGGGCGTGAATCATCGCCAGGGCGAAGCGCGCCGCACGCTCAATGCCCGCCGGATCGATATGGTCCAGCGTGTCACTGTAGCGGTGCCAATTGCTGAGCCAGCCATCCTCCCCAATCCCGGCCAGACAGATTCCCCGGAAATCGCGCCGCCGCAGCGTGCCGACTTCTTCCAGAATCACCAACGGACGCCCTGTCACGCCCAGGCCGGGATTCTGCGCCGCGACCTGTTCGGCTAACGCCAGCGAGTTGGGATCGGGCGCGTAGCCATTGCCGTAGGCGAAGCCGCTGTGATAGGTGACAAAAGCCGTCTGCGGCGCGCCCACCATCTCGAAATCGATGAACCACGCGTCGCCGAGATCATCCTCGTAAGCGTCGAGCAGGGCATGCATGCCCTGGCAGCCGGTTTCTTCCGCGCCGGTGAAGGCCAGCCAAACTTCTGTCTGGCGCAGGCGGTTGTGCACCAGATGATCGCCCAGCCCCAGCAGGCAGGCGACGGCGGTCGCGTTGTCGTTCGCGCCATCCACAAAGCCGCCCGTTTCGTCCGCCAACAGGGTCAGCAGTCCGCCCGTCAACTCCAGCAGAGTCCCACGCCGCAGCGCGGATGTTCCCCAGCGCCAGCCGAGCGCCTCTAGAATCTGCGCCAACCCGTTGAGCAAGGCCGCGCCCATACTCACCGTCGAGGCTGGCAGCATGAAGCGCTTGGTCGCCGGGCTAAATGTCAGGCGGTGTTTGTTGGTATCGGTGTGCCCGACCAACACCACCCGCCGTTTGATCGCACCATCCGGCGCGATGCGTGCGATCAGCGTGGCGCTCTCGCGGCGCGGCTGCCAGTCCTGAAACCAGCCTTTATAGCCGCCGGTCATGCGCCACAGCGCCGCCGCCCCGGTCAGCGCCGCGATGCCGCCCAGCAGCTTACCTGGCTTGCCCAGGATACCCAACGCGTTGCCGCCCAGCGCGATCAGCGTGGGGATGATCAGACCATAGCCCCAGCTATCCGGCGTCAGGAACGGCAGTTCCTCCAGGCTGGTGATGCCCGCCGCTTCGAGAATCCCCCGGACATACGCGCGCGCGGCGGCTTCGTCCAGGCTGCCCGCCGGGCGCGGGCCGATGCCATGCGACAGCACGCGCACATGGTCGATCAGCGCCTCTGCCGCGAGGTACTCGCTCATACCA
Organism: uncultured Chloroflexia bacterium; assembly: GCA_963826505.1. Classification (GTDB taxonomy): domain Bacteria; phylum Chloroflexota; class Anaerolineae; order Aggregatilineales; family Aggregatilineaceae; genus CAWGXG01. Next base: position 116,566 of record CAWGXG010000001.1, on the reverse strand, counting down.
TCCTCCTCAAGACGTCCACATCGCTGTTCCATCTCCAGTGTAAACCAAAAACCGGGCGCGCGCGCAGCGTGCCCCCGGTTCCGATTGGTGAATTATGGTTCAGCATAAGGCGAATCAGCTTCTGCTGATCGCTGTCAACTGAGGGCTGATCGCTTACACCATGAACTGCCCGGCGCGGTAGAACAACTGGCCATCGATCCAGATTTCGCCGCCGTCCAACATGCCATGCACCATATCCCAGTGCACGACGCTTTTGTTCACGCCGCCCAGTTCGGGGAAGCCGAGGCCGAGCGCCATGTGCACCGTCCCGCCCATTTTTTCGTCGAAGAGGATCTCACGCGTGAAGCGTGTAATGCTCATGTTGGTGCCGATGGCAAATTCGCCGAGGCGACGCGCGCCCTCGTCCAGATCGAGTTGGTTCAGCAGCGTGGGTTCGTCTTTAGCGGCGTGGGCATCGACGACTACGCCATCTTTGAAGGTCAGCGTGATGCCGCTCAATTCGCGCCCGACATACACGGTGGGATGGTTGAACTCCACGTGCCCGTTGACCGACTCCTCGATCGGGCTGGTGAAAATTTCGCCGTCAGGAAAGTTGCGAATGCCGAAGCTGTTTTTCCACTTGCGCCCGCCGAAGTCGAAGGTCAAGTCGATGCCGGGACCGCGCACTTCGGCGTGCGATTTATCGCTCAACCACGCTACCAGTCGATCCTGCCGGTCGCGAAGATCCAGCCAGTAGGCGACCGGATCGTCGTAATGCAGGCCGCACGCTTCATAGACGAAGCGCTCGAAATCCAGAAAACCCATATTGGCGTCTTGGGCGGCAGCTTGCGTCGGCCACGCGGTGATATTCCAGCGGATCGAATCATCCGCAGCGCGTTTCTGGTAGAGTTCGTTGACGGGGCGCTGGCCCTGCTGGGAGAGGGTCAAACGCTGTGGATCGATGCTGGCAAGATTCTTGGTGTTGGCGGGCGCGCGGATGCTGTACAGGACGTCCGCTTCGGTGATCAGCGTCATGATCAGGGGGTTGATAAACTGGAGCTGCGCATCGCTGGCGTGTTTGAGCACCAGCTCGCTCATGTTGGGCAGCGACAGCCACAACAGCGGGTGGCCTCCCTGCCGCAGCACCGCTTCGACCAGCGCTTCGACCAACGGTTCAGCGGCGGTTGATGTCATGATCGCCACTTTGTCGCCCTCCTGAACTGGGCGGCAGTACTCGGTCAGAACGCGGGCCAATCTGGGGGCAAAATCAGGAATCACGGGTTATCCTCCCAATACGAACTAACTCGCCATCTCTGACCAAATCGTACCGAGGATTATTCAGAAAATCAAGTTTATATATCATCAAAATTGATATGAAGATTAATTTTATTGAGTTATGGTAAAACAAAACCGGGATCGATGACGATCGATCCCGGTTCGTGACACTCATTGTCCGCCCATGCGGCTCTGCGCTTACACCATGAACTGCCCGGCGCGGTAAAACAACTGGCCGTCGATCCAGATTTCGCCGCCGTCTTGCATGCTGTGGACCATGTCCCAATGGATCGCGCTCTCGTTCTTGCCCTTCGATTCCTCGTAGCTGCGGCCCAACGCCATGTGGATCGACCCGCCGATCTTCTCGTCAAAGAGGATGCTGCGCGTCATGACCTGCACGCCCATATTCGTCCCGATCGCGAACTCGCCCAGGCGACGACCGCCCGCGTCCGTGTCCAATGTCTGGATCAGGTAATCCTCGCGCTTGCTGGCCGATGCCTCGACCGCCAGCCCATCCTTGAAGCGCAGCCGCACACCTTCGACTTCGTTGCCCAGGTAGACGCACGGGTAATTAAACGCCACCGTGCCGTTGACCGAGTCCTCAATCGGGCTGGTGAAAATCTCGCCGTCGGGGAAGTTCAGATCGCCGTGACAGCTCACCCAGGGCCGCCCCGCGAACTCGAACGACAGGTCGATGCCCGGCCCTTTGACCTCGGCGTGCGACTTGTCGCTCAGCCACTCGACCAGCCGCTCTTGCATGGTGCGGAAACTCTGCCAGTAGGCCACCGGATCGGGCTGATCCAGGCCGCAGGCTTTCGCCACGAAGTCGGTGTAATCCAGCAGGCCCATTTCCGCCGTTTGCGCGAGGGCGTTCGTCGGCCAGCCCACCACCGTCCAGCGCAGTGATCCTTCGGCGTAACGCTGCAAATAGCGCTCGGAAAACGGGCTGTTGGTCTTGCGCATGCGGCTGATGCGCTGTGGATCGACCGCCGAGAGGGCTTTGGTGTTGTGCGGCGCTTTGATGAAAAACAGCGCGTCGGAGGTATTGACCCAATGCATCACGGTCGAATCGAGATGATCGAGCTGCTGGTCATTCGCCAGCCGCAGATATAGCTCGTACAGGTCGGAATAGTCCGGCGACAGCGGGGCCGCCGCCTGCACCTGGGGAAATCCCCCGCGCCGCAGAACGGCCTCGTACAGCGACTCGATCAGCGGCCAGCAGGTGTTGCTGTTACCGGCGATCGTCACGGTTTCGCCGGGCTTCACGGGCGAACAGTATTCGGTCAGAATTTTGGCCATCGAGACAGCCAGATCATTGAGGGTAATCATCACACAACCTTTTCCAGTCTGGACACCCACGCGGCACATCCGCCGCGCATCACATAAGGGGGGAATAATCGCCACCCCCTGCTATTATACGCATCCACGGCGCAGCTGCTCAAGGGGAGATGGAGACATGCCGTTCGCCCGCCCCCCGAAATTGACGCGCGGCGCGATCCGCACTAGGATCGCGCGGGTGATACACAGCGCGCAGGTGAGGACCACGCCCCTATGTTTCGGACACTCGCGGACAGCATCCCCCACAGCCTCCGGCAGCACAGCGCGCCGTTGCGACGTCACCGCGACCTGATCGCCGGGCTGCTCGGGCTCTTGGCGATCGGCTGCATGGCGCTCAGCGCCTACCTGTTCCGGCCCCAGTTGGAAAGTCTGGCGCATTACCGCCCCACGCACGGCCCCAAGGATTATTACGACCCGCTCGCGCCCTGGTGTTTTGCCGCCGGAGCGCTGCTGCTGATGCTGGCGCTGGCTTTCTCGCGCCGGGTGATTCCCGCGCCACTCCGCGCCCGCGCGCCGCTTGATCGCCTGTGGCCGCCCGCCGCGCTGATCCTGATCCTGCCGGGGATCGCGGCGCTGGCGGTGCTGACCGAAACCAACAGCCGCCTGCTGCATATCGCGCGCCTGCACACACTCTCGCACCATATCCAGTTTGTGCTGCTCGTGGGCGGGATCGCGCTGGTGATAGGCGGGCTGGCCGGGTTCGGTTGGACTCGCCGCCCCGCCCCATCCGAATCCGAACGCGACACCGACCCCACGCCGCTCAGAATAACGTCGAAACGTGCCGCGTCCACAGCGCGCCATCGCCACCGCCGAGATCCTGCTAGTGATCGCGCTGACGCTGGTGGCGCTCGTCGTGCGCTTTTATCACCTGCGCGGCACCATGCGCGCCATGATCGACGAAAGCCATTTTGCGCTGGGCGTGACCTATTTCTGGACGTTCCCGGACGTTAAGCTGCTGGCTCCCATGCCGACCACGGCCTCGTTCCCGTTCCTGTTTTCGTACGGGCAGGCAGCCATGGTCGCCATCTTCGGGCGCGACCTGGCCGGACTGCGCGCCCTGAGCGTGATCCTCGGCGCGCTGACCGTGCCCGCGCTGTACCTGCTGGCCCGCACGCTCTACGACCGGCTGACGGCGATCCTGGCCGCGCTGGTCCTGCTGACCTTTCCGCCCCAGGTGCACTACAGCCGGTTGGCGCTCAATAACATCGCCGATCCGCTGTTCGGGACAGTGGCCCTGGCCTTTCTGGCACGCGGACTGCGCAGCCGCCGTCGCATCGACTGGGTGCTAGGCGGCGCGGCGCTCGGCCTGACGCAGTATTTTTACGAAGGCGGGCGGCTCATGTTTCCGCTGCTGGTGATCGCTTGGCTGGGGGCAGGCTTTGTGCTGTGGCGACCGCGTCCGCCATGGCGCGGCATGCTGCTGATGCTGCTGGTCTTCGTGATGGTGGCCGCGCCGATCTACTTTACGCTGATTGGGCTGGACGAGCCGCTGTTCGACCGGCTGGACAAAGCCGAGTTCAACGCGTTTTACTGGGGCTACCAACGCGAGTCCAACACGCTGCAAACGCGTCTCGCACACTTCAAGCACGCGCTGATGGTCTACGTCAACGCGCCGGAAAACACCGTCTTCCACTATTACCTGTACTACGGCGGCCAGCACCCGCTGATCCTGGAATACCTCGTGCCGCTGTTTTTGCTGGGAGTCGTGATCGCGGCGTGGCAGTGGCGCGGGCCCGGCGTGCTGCCTGCCGGATGGCTGCTGGCCGCGACGTTGGGCAACGCGGCGCTGGTCGAGAGCGCCGTCTCGGCGCGCTATGTGCTGGTCTTCCCAGCGCTGGCGCTGCTGATCGCGCTCGGCATCCGCGTGACGCTGCCGCTGTTGTGGCCGCCCGGCTGGTCCTTCCGTCCGCTGGCCGCCGCTATGATCGCGCTGGCGCTGGCGATCGCGGTCGGGCAGGCTCTGTTTTATTACGGCCCCTTCCTGGACCTGTTCGAGCACGAGATGCGCGCCTTCACTAATTACGATGGCGACGACGCCATGCTGCGCTCGCGCGACTTCCCGCCCGGCACACAGATTTACGTCATCGCCGATCACGTCCTGCCCCAAACGGACGCGCAGCGCCTGATCAATTTTCTGACGGACGGGCTGCTCGTGTACGTCGAGTCCCCGGATACGGTGTCGGAGGAGTTGCTGCGTCTGCTGCCGCGTACGATCGATCTCGCGTTCTACTTCCCGCCCGACAATGCCGACCTGCTCCTGATGTTCGATGAAGTCTTCGGACGGCATGCTGTCCTGGGATCGCCGCATACTATCCCCGACGGCAAAATGCTCGGGCTTTATTACGTCCCCGCCGATCCCAACGCGTTGCCGCCTGCTGGACGTGGATAGACCGGACCACTGCCCGCGGCCATCCGTCAGTCAGCGCATACCGTGTACACTAAGCCGATCTATTGCAGTTAGCGATCTTTAATTATTTTTTTTCAAGTTTTAGCGATAAAGAGACCAGATCTGCCCTTATAATATGATTAACGATGGGCCATAGTCGATGGAGAAACAATCATGTTGATTAAGAAAATGGTGGGGTTGGTCCTGGCGCTGACGATTGCGCTGGGCGTCTTCGTGGTGGCACCTGCCAGCGCGGCGGGTGAAAACTGGACCTACCAGTACACGCTCTCCACGGGCTGCAATGAGTTGCAGACGAGCTTCAGGATGCTGGTGGAAGGCATCACCAACGGCGATCTGTACTATTACGACACCATCGTCGAACAAGATGGGCTGATCTATATGGCGCAGCGCTATTCATCCAGCAGTTGGGGGCCCAGCACGCCGTTAACGTGGTATCTGTACGCTTCGAGTGACCTGGAACCGATGACCGGCACCTGGCCTATGCAGTCGAACGTGCCAATCACTATCACGTTCATCCTGCGCGACAGCGGCCTGAACGAGCTGGATCAGGAAGTGCTCGCCCCGTTCTTCTGCGACGGGCCGTTCCCCGGCTGCGATGTATTGATGGACATCTCCTCGACATCGGTCGTCGGGTTGTTCGTGGCCGACACCCCGTTGTATTCTGAGCCCGGCGTGCTTGTCGAGCCGGCGCTGACCATGCCAGCGGGCAAGACGGCCTGGGTCCTGGGCAAGGACGCAACCGGCCAATACTATAAGATTGTATGGTCGTGCGACTACCTGTATGTGCCAGTCAGCTCGATGGCGCCCAATCCTGACGCGGTGTGGAACAATACCCCGCTGCCCGCGAGCAACGCCAACTAGACGACGTAGGAGGATCGCGCACGTCTGGAATCAGATCACGACGTGCGCACTGTAAAAAAAACCGGCGCAAGGTTGCGCCGGTTTTTTTGCTTCAAAAGTTGTGCCCTCACAGAGATTCGAACTCTGGTCTTGGCCTTGAAAGGGCCACGTCCTGGTCCCCTAGACGATGAGGGCGAACACGCTCGGAATTCTACCATTGCGATCAGGGGGCGTCAAGAGTTGATTACGCGCCGTGCAAACCGGCATTTTCCCCTCTTGCAGGCGCAAAACAATGATGCTATAGTGTTATTAATAAAAGGATCCCACTGTTTATCGCGCAGGCTACTTCCATCCATTGAAAATGGAAACGAGGAGATAACAGCATGACGAACAACAGCTCACAGGGAGGGCGGCAGTTCCAGGCTGGTGAAGCCGTGCAGCAGGCAGAGCGTATGATCACCCAACTCGGGATCGACATCAACGCCGGACTCGTGGCCGTGCTCGTGGCGGTCGCATCGGGGATTGTGACCGGGATTTTTGACCGCCTCTTCAAACTGCCTACCGGGACGTTCTTGTTCGCGTTTGGTGTTGGGGCCGGAATGATCGCGGTGATCAATGGGCCGGTGTATGCCATGCTCAAGGGAGGTAAGGACAGCCTCGCGGGCGCAATCATGGCGGTAGTGTCGGGTATTCTGGCGCTGCTTTTCTGGTGGATCACGACCAAAATCATCGGCGATTATAAGAGCGGGCCGTTCACCTACAATTACGCCGATCACTACGGGTTCTTCAAGATTTTGCTGTCAGGTATCGTGGGCGGACTGATCGGCTATGGCTGGTACGCCCTGGTCCGCCGCCTGCCCACAAAGCTAACGCGCTGATCTGAGGGCGTCACGCCCTGGCGCGTATCAATACGACTTTCACGCGGCAGACTGCGATCGCCGCCTAGGCGCGAGGCGCAGTCTGCCGCTAGTATATTTGGTGCCTACGAATAACAACGCTCCCCACCCAAAAGTGTTATAACTAGGTAGGTGTAGTTTGGGCATCGCGAATCAGGAGGATGGACTATGGACGACATGTTCAAGTTTCTCGCCAGCATGAACGGGCGCATCACGCGTGGGGTGGCGGGAATCGTGTTGATCGTGCTCGGGCTGCTGGTGCTCAGCGGCGTGGTGGGGATCATCGTCGCGGTTGTGGGCCTGGTCCCGCTGACGGCGGGTGTGTTCGACTTCTGCGTATTCGCGCCGCTCTTCGGGCACCAGTTCCAGGGACAGGCCCTGCGCGATGAATTGGCGGGCAAGAAGAAATAGGACTGCAATCCGGCAAGCGATATTACGACAAAAACGGGCGACCTTTAGAGGTTGCCCGTTTTCGTTGGCCGGCACGTAGGGTCAGGTGGGGGACGCACCAGGCCAGGGTGGGGGGGATGGGAGGATGTCCACATCACAACCAGTATACGAACATTTGTTCTTATTGTCAAGAGGGAAAACCGTCTGGAATACGACAGGGCGCATGCACGGGCAGATATTGCGCGCTCTGGCCTGGAGTTTCGACATGAACAACGCGTTGTTGACGGAACTGCGCTATGTTGGCGGCGAGGCCACCCTGCACCATCTGAACGACACAGCCCATCTGTGCGCGGGCGGATGCCGTGTCACAAACGTAGCGCAGGCGTTGGTAAAACGTTCGGGATCGGTTAGTTGTGCATTTCTTGAAATTCATTATCATGAATAGACAGGTCCTTCGTGTTTACTGAGCCAGGGAGTTACATCATGCGTTTCAGATGGATGATCATCGGTCTAGTGGTTGTGGCACTGCTGGCCCCGGCCCTTCCACAGGTGCAGCCAGCGCTGGCGCAGGGCGGCAGTACGACACACGTTGTCCAGCCCGGCGAAAACCTGTATCGCATTGCGCTGAGTTATGGCACGACGTGGCCTGTACTGGCAGCGGCCAATGGCATCGCGAATCCCAACCTGATTTACGTGGGTCAGGTGCTCGTGATTCCTGCTGCCGGGACGGTGCCTCAGCCGGTCCCCACGGCGACACCAGTGCCGTCTCAGCCGCAGCCTACGCCGGTTCCTCAACCGACAACCGGCACCTATACTGTTGTCCCGGGCGATACGCTCTATAAGATCGCGGTGCAGTTTGGCACGACGATCCAGGCGCTGGTCGCGGCGAACAACATCACCAATCCCAACCTGATCTTTGTCGGGCAGGTCCTCAAGATTACGGCGGGCACGGGCACGCCTACAACCCCCACCACTCCGCCATCCACACAGCCGACGCCGGTCCCGGCGCCGTTGGGCACCTTCGAGCTGGGCGGGCACGTGGACAGCTTCGCTTACCCGGACTTGATGCGGCAGGCGAAGATGACCTGGGCCAAGCGCCAGATCCGCTACAACCTCGGTGATTCACCGGATGTGGCCGCGGGCGCGATCAACCAGGCGCACAGCCAGGGCTTCCGCGTCCTGTTGGGCATCGTGGGTGACCCGGCGCAGCTTGGCGCGGGCGGCACCTACATGGATCAATACGCGGGCTTTGTGGCGGGTGTCGCAAGATTGGGTCCCGACGCGATCGAAGTCTGGAACGAGCAAAACCTGGACCGCGAATGGCCGCAGGGCCAGATCAACCCGGCCACCTATGTGCAGCTGCTTGCCAAAGCCTACACGGCGATCAAGGGCGCAAATGCCAGCGTGATGGTGATCAGCGGCGCGCCGTCGCCCACGGGCGCAGAAGGCGCGTTTGGCACCGACCGTGTGTGGAACGACGATCGCTATATTCGCGGCATGGCACAGGCGGGCGCGGCCAATTATATGGATTGCATCGGCATCCACTATAACGAAGGCATCATCTCGCCCGACCAGACCAGCGGCGATCCGCGTGGCGACAACTACTACACGCGTTATTTCTGGGGTATGGTCAACACCTACTGGAACGCGTTTGGCGGCCAGAAGTCGCTGTGCTTCACGGAACTCGGCTATCTGTCGCCAGAAGGGCTCGGCGCGCTGCCCGCGGGCTTCGCCTGGGCGGCCAACGTGACCGTAGCTCAGCAAGCGCAGTGGTTGGGCCGTGCGGCCCAGTTGGCGCGCAGTAGTGGCAAAATTCGCCTGATGATCATCTGGAACGTAGACTTCACCGTCTACGGCGCGGACCCGCAGGCAGGGTACGCCATCGTCCGGCCCGGCGGATCGTGCCCGGCATGCGGCACACTCGGCGCGGCGATGCAGTAGAGTCTCCGCGCGATCGGGTTTTGAACCAGCTGACACTCAGGGGCGCAGAAGGTTTGCGCCCCTTTTGGCGTGTAGGCGGTAACACATACTGTACGCTGACCACTGACCGCGGTCTGCTTCTCTCAAAGGAGTCCCCGTGACGATGACACCTCGCGAGCGCGTCTGGGCGGCGCTGCGCCACCAGCAGCCCGATCGCGTGCCGCGTTTTGAAATCTGGATTGATGCGTTCGCCGACGCGCTGGGCGATGGCGATCCCACGCACGCCTATGTGCAGCAGGGGCAGGACGGCGTGCTGCTGCCCTCGCTGAATCCGCCGGAGAGCCACGCCTGGCGCACCGGCACCGACGCGTGGGGCCGCGTGTGGCGCGACGGGATGTATATCACCGGCGCGGTCGATACGGCGGCGGATCTGGCGCGTTACAGCCCGCCATTGGATTACGTGGATCGCCTGTTTGATCCCGCCGTGGCGGACGATGTGCGCCGCCGTTATCCCGATCACTGCCTGTTCTTCGGGACGCACGTCGGACCGCTGACCGCCGCCTATCTGGCCATGGGCTTTGAGCGGTTCTTCCTGCGGCTGGCAGACGATCCCGCGTTCGTCCACGATCTGTTGGCGGCTCGCACGGCGTGGTGTATCGCGCTGTTCCGCCGCGCGGTGGAACTGGGCGCGGAAGTGTTGATCATGGGCGATGATATGGCGTCAGGCGATGGCCCGCTGCTGTCGCCGCGCATGGTACGCGACTTCGTCCTGCCCTATCACTGCGAGATTGTCGCGACCTTCAAGACGCTGGGCGTCCCGGTGATCTGGCACAGCGACGGTGACATTCGCCCGCTGCTGCCGATGGCGATCGAAGCTGGATTTGTGGGCGTACACGGGTTAGAACCGGCGGCGGGGATCGATCTGGCCGCCATCAAACGCGAGTATGGGCGCGACCTGACGCTCATCGGCAATGTGGCTGTCGGCGTGCTCACTGGCTCGGATTTGGGCGCGGTCCGGCGCGAAGTGGATCGCTGTGTGGCGCAGGGCGCGCCGGGCGGTGGTTATATGCTGGCAACCTGCAACAGCATATTCGACGGACTCAACCCGCAGGCAGTCGCGGAGATGTTCCGCTACGAGGCCGACGTCGCGGGCCGCTGAGCGTCGTCCGGAGGAATCACCCGCCGCGCCGCGTGGTGTCGAACCGGTTGAGCAGCAGGGTGCTGCCCAGGATCAGCGCGATGCACACGATCTGCCCGGCGATGTAGCCGGTCTTGCCGGAGTCCAGCGCCGCCAGCACGCTGAACGCCACCACGCCGACCAGCGCCAGCACGTCGACAGCCAGCAGCAGCGCGCGCATCTGTGGCGAGGCTTTCATGGCTGATGTCCTTTCGACCACCCGGTCATGGCTGACCCCTTCGCACGCTATCTAATTCAATTATACACGCGTGCAGAGCAGGTCTAGATCACTCTGTGATTTTTCATCGCAGAAGGCGCGTTCGCCAACATCCCACGCTTTGCGCTTCCCGCGCGACTTGCGCTACATTCTGACCGACGTGTGATCCGATTCATGCAAAGAACGGTGCCCCATGCAGCAGCCACTTGTGACCTTCGTCCACATCAGTGATACGCATCTAGGACCGGAACGCGACACCGCGTATCACGAATTCAAACCCTTTTGCACATTGCAGCGGCTGGTCAGCGTGATCAACGCCTTCCCGCAGCCGCCCGATTTCGTGCTGCACACCGGCGACCTGGTCAACGATCGCAGCGCGGCCTCGATCGCACTGGCCGCGGAAGCGCTGCAACCGCTCAGCGTGCCGCTGGTCCTGGTCAATGGCAACCACGATTCCCGCGCCCTGCTGCGTGCGCAGTTCGACCTGCCCGCCGATCCGGGCGGCGATCCTGACGCCCGGCTTGATTACGTCTACGAGATCAAAGGCGAGCGCTTCCTGGTATTGGACGGCTGGACACCCGAAGTCCCCGATCCGCAGGGCAAGTTGAGCGCCGCACAGATCGCCCGCGTGCGCGCCGAAGCCGAATCGGACGGCCCGCCTCTGACCGTGGTGCTGCATTACCCGCCCTTCCCGATGGGATCGCCCTGGCTGGACGACAATATGCCGCTCGTCAACGGGGATGAGCTGCACGCGGCGCTGCTGCCCGCACGCGATCGGCTGCGCGGCGTGTTCTTCGGGCACATGCACCGCGCCTGCCACATCGTGCGCGACGGCATCACCTACACCGGCGCGCCGGGCGCGCTGTATGGCTACCTGTGGCGGCCCTGGGATCAGCGCCCGATCGCCGACCTCGACGCACTGCCCGCCTACAACGTCGTGCAGTACTTCGCGGATCAGGTCGTCGTGCAGCAGTACGTCTTCCCGCGCCCGTAAGCACACCCCGGCGCGCTTCTTGGAAGTCCCTCTCCGCCGCGCGGATTTGGGGAGGGGCTTGATCGACTGCCCACACAGCTTCTTAGTCAAACATTAATCTTTTCCCCGTTGCGATCATGTTACGATCTACTCGGGAGCACGTAATGTGTGCCTGCTCCCGCACAAGATCGCACCCTGTACGCTCCACCCCGCCCCGGTATTCCCCGTGCGCCCCGGCGTCTGGCCGCGTCAGGTGAGCCGTGTAGGAACCACCCACACAAGGAGGACTCCCACTCATGGGCCGCTCACGACTATATGCCACCACATTGATCGCGACAGTGGCCGGGCTGGCGCTGGGCCTTGCCCTGACGCTCTCGTTCGGACTTCTCATTTTCCCAGAACTCGTCACCGGTTGTGACGTCGGTGCCCGCGCCAACCCTCGCTCCGCCGCCCGCCGAAGTGCTCACCATGCTGGACGCGGAAGAAGCCGCGACCACCAGCATCTACGAACAGGCCGGGCCGTCGGTGGTCCACATCACCAGCCGCAGCCAGGTATACGACTTCTGGCGAGGCGTCGTCCCGCAGGAAGGCACCGGCTCCGGATTTATTTATGATACCCTGGGCCACATTGTGACCAATAACCACGTCGTGTCGGGCGCATCCGAGATCGAAGTCGTGCTCGCGGATGGAACGGTGCTGCCCGCGACCGTGGTTGGCACGGATACTTTTTTTGACCTGGCCGTGCTTCAGGTCGATGCCAGCCAGATCACCAGCGCGCCGCTGCCGTTAGGCAACGCCGACTCGCTGCGTGTCGGCCAGCACGTGCTGGCGATCGGCAATCCCTTCGGGCTGGACCGTACCCTGACGACCGGCATCATCAGCGCGCTGGACCGCACCATCGAATCCGACAGCGGCGCGGTGATCGGCAACGCCATCCAGACCGACGCGGCCATCAATCCCGGCAACTCCGGTGGGCCGCTGCTCAACACGCGCGGTCAGGTGATCGGCGTGAATGCAGCCATCCAATCGGTGTCAGGCGGATCGGTGGGAATCGGGTTTGCGGTGCCGATCAGCACTGTACAACACGTCATCCCCGATTTGATCGCGCACGGTAGCTACCGGCACCCGTCGCTGCTGATCACGGTAGCGGAGTTGGGCGTTGAGATCAGCCCCGGTCAGAATACACCGCAGCACGGCCTGCTGATCACGGCGATGGACAACAACAGCCCGGCAGCCCAGGCGGGACTCCAGGCGGCGCAGGCCCAACGCCAGGGACGGCGCGTCGTGTACGTGAGCGGCGACATCATCACCGCCATCGACGGTCAGGCCGTGTCGTCACGCGATGATCTGACGCTGTACCTGGAGAAGAACACGCTGCCCGGCGACACCGTCACTCTGACTATCGACCGCGACGGCGAGGTTAAGGACATCACTGTCACCGTGGGCGAGCAGAGCGGCGGGTAAAGGCTAGGGTCAGTATTGCGTGCGTGGTTTGCCCCACCCCCAACGCGGCTGCCGCCGCGCGCCCCCTCCCCACTGTGCTGCGCTGATGGAGAGGGGGAGTCAACCGCCGTACAAGTCCCCTCTCCGCGCCCGCGCGGGGAGGGGATTTAGGGATGGGGCAAACGGGACGGTTTCACCGTCCCACCCCTTACGGGAACGTCGCGATCGCCGTGCAGGTGAAATTCATCGTCACTGTGATGAACGTATTCGTCCCCGAGGCGCCCGGGCACGATCCTGACCACGTTGCTCCCTGAAGATTGATGGTAATGCGCACTTGTGTGCCAGGCAGATAGCCACCGTCAGGGCAATTCGGTTGTTCGCGCACTGAAATCTGTGCGAACGCGCCTGCAGGCGGGTTTACAATCTGCGTGATCAGCTTCGGACAGCCGCCGCCATCCTGCGGAACACCGCACGTGGCCGGGTCCCACAGGCACTCGCCCGCCGGTGACGTCACACACTCGCCGGGGTGTCCGCATGTCTCGCACGAGCCACATGGTCCCCAACCAGGAGTGGTCTGCGGGATCGGCGTGCCGGGGATGAGCGGCGGCGGCGTAGCGCTCGGCACCGCGCCGCACGCGCCCGACGCCTGCACCTGGCTGGCGAGCACCCACATGCTGATCACTTCGTTGCCGCCGGGAAGCTCCGTCTTGTCCAGCTCGTACCACAGGTTACCGTCGCCGTCCGTGGTCTGCCCGATCACGGTGAAATCCTGATTGGTCGGCATGTAGGTGAATACGCCCCGGTTGAAGCCCGGCCCCACGCGTATTTCAGCGTTCTGCGTAGGCGTGTGGACCGCGCACGGCACCGCCTGGAAGATGGGCCGCCAGTCCGGATCGGTGTCGTCGGCGAGATTGTCGGTCAGGCGGAAAACGTGCTGCGCGTCGGCATCCATGACCAACAGATCGGCGTTACCATCCGGCGCGCCCATGTACGCGATATACGCGCCGTCCGGCGACCAGTCCGACGAGGTGAGCCAGTCGCTTTTCGCCGTCATCCTGCGCGGATTCTGCCCCTGCTGAGTCACCGTATAGAGATCGGCCAGCCCGTCGCGTTCCACGCTAAACGCTAACAGTTGCCCGCTGGGGGCCCAGGCCGGATACCAGCCGTTCGCGCCAAACAGACTCGTCATCGGTTGGACATTCCCGCCATTGACGTCCATCACATAGATTTCGCTGCTCCCGCCCCGGCTGGACGCAAACGCGATCTGGCTGCCGTCCGGTGACCACGCCGGGTACGTATCGACCGCCGGATCATTCGTCAGGCGCCGCACGCTGCTGCCGTCGGCGAACATCACGTAGATTTCGGAATTTCCGTCACGATCGGACACAAACGCGATCTGGCTGCCGTCCGGTGACCACGCCGGATCGGAATCGGCGGCGGGGTTATCGGTCAGGCGGCGCAGGTTCGTCCCATTAGGATCCATTGTGTAGATTTCGAGATTGCCATCGCGCCCTGTGTGGAACGCCAACTGGCCCCCGTCCGGGGACCACGTCGGCCCACCGTCGAGCGCCGGGTCATTCGTCAGGCGGCGCGTTGTGAACCCCGCCGCGTCGACCGCGTAGATCTCGGGATTACCATCGCGCTGCGACACAAACGCGACTTCCCAATCGTTGTTGGGCGGCGAGAAAAACGGAATCTTGCCGGTTTCGTGAATCGTGACGGTGGTCCCGGTGCCGGACGCGGACAGCGGTATATTGTTCGCCCCGACGACCTGCACTTCGCCGACGGTGATTTGCGCGCTGCCCGGAATCAGACCGTACACGTCCAGCGTGAACAACACATTGTCAGCTCCGGCGGGCGGCGTCGGCGCGGAAGCGACCAGCACCACGCTTCCCGCCGCATTATCGACCGTGTTTTCGGCTTCAAACGCCCCCACGCCGAGCATCGGGCCGACTGCTGCGCGATTGATGCGGATCGCTGCGCGATCGAACGTCAGAGTCACGCGAAAGGAACTGCACCCGCCGCCGGGACAGTCCAGCCGCGCCTCCAATACAGCGGTTTCGGCGACGCCGACATCCACCGCGCCAAGCGATAGCTGAGCCGTGCCCTGCGCGGTCGTCACGCCGGGATGCAGTCCCAGCAGCGGGATCAACACGATCAGCAGGCCCCATCCGATGACCAGTCCCTTACGTAACATGACTATGTTCCCTCCCAAGCTGACGATTTTCACGCGTGCATTTTTTAAGTATGAAGACGGTAAACACATCGTACACTATTATGGCATAAAAAACTTGTCCCGGACCGGTAAAAGATGCAAAAAAAACGCACAATCGCCCCGTGCCGAGATGTTGCGGACCCCTGCCCCATGCGCTAAAGTGACCTGTGATCCATGCCAATACCCTTCTTTATGTCTGTGAGCCACGAGGAATACCCCAATGGTGATTCGTTTTGGAACCGACGGCTGGCGGGCCGTCATCGGAGATACTTTTACCTTCTCTAATTTGCGGCTGGTGGCGCAGGCCGTCGCCGATTTCATCAATAAAGACGCCAACGGTGGCCAGCCCGAAGTCGTCGTCGGATTCGACACGCGCTTTCTGTCGGATCGCTTCGCGGCCGAAACGGCGCGCGTGCTCGCGGCCAACGGGATCGTCACGTGGCTGGCGCGCACCGACGCCCCGACTCCCGCCATCAGTTACAACATCGTCCACAAAAAAGCGGTGGGCGGCGTGGTGATCACGGCCTCGCACAACCCGCCGCGCTATAACGGATTCAAGCTCAAGGCGGCTTACGGCGGCTCCGCGCTGCCGGACCAATGCTCCGAAGTCGAGAATTACCTGGAAAAAGCCCAGCGCGACGCGCGCGGTCCCAACCTGATGGACTATGACAAAGCCATCGAGCAGAACCTGATCCGGCGCTTCAACCCCACCAACGCCTATTACGAGCACCTCGAAACGCTGGTCAACGTAGACCTGATCTCGCAGGCCGAAATGCGCATCGTGGCCGATCCGATGTACGGCTCCGGGCGCACGGCGATCCGCGCCATTCTGTCGCGCTCGCGCTGCCACGTCACCGAAATCCGCGGCGAGATGAATCCTGGCTTCGGCGGTATCCACCCGGAGCCGATCCGCAAGTACCTCGACATGCTGGCCGCCGCCATTCAGAACAGTCACGCCGACGTCGGGCTCGCCACTGATGGTGACGCGGATCGCATTGGCGCGATGGATGGTCAGGGCAATTTTGTCGATCCGCACATGATCATGTCGCTGGCGCTGCGCTATCTGGCCGAAAAACGCGGCATGGACCGGCGACGTCGTGAAGACCGTCTCCACGACGATGATGATCAACCGCATCGCCGCCAAGCACGGTCTGACCGTGCACGAAACGCCGGTCGGATTTAATTACATCGCGGATCACATGCTCAATGGGGACGTGTTGATCGGTGGCGAGGAATCCGGCGGGATCAGCATCAAGGGACATATTCCCGAAGGCGACGGCATCCTGATGGCGCTGCTGCTGCTCGAAATCATGGCGGATGCGGGCGTGCCGCTGGTCGAGATCATAGAGGATTTGCAGAAACAGTTCGGACCCACCTGCTACCAGCGCACGGATTTCCATCTCAAGAAGCCGCTGCCTAAGAAGGAAATGGTCGAGATGCTGCGCGCCAACGCGCCGACCACGATCAACGGCGAGACGGTGCGCGACATCCACACCTTCGATGGCATCAAGTTCGTGCTGGCCGACGATAGCTGGCTGCTGATCCGGCCGAGCGGCACCGAACCGGTGCTGCGGGTTTACGCCGAGGGTACCTCTCACGAGATGTGCAAGGCGCTGCTTGCCGCGGGTCGCAAGATGGCCGGGCAGGACGAGGAGTAATTTCTCAGCGCCAGGGAATATTCGCCCCACCCCTAAGTCCCCTCCCCATGTTATGGAGACGGGATTTAGGGGTGGGGTTAACCTCCGATCACCGTCCGCTGACGGCTGTCTGCTGCTCCACCAGCGCCCGATCCAATCCGTCCGCCAGCGCTTCAAGCAGAGCCGGCAGCAGCGCGATCCACACCTCCGCCGGGACTCCCGTTGCCGCTTCCAGACGGCGAATAAGGGCGTCGGAGGGCTCATCCAGCGCCCCGATCACCGTCGGACGCGAACGGCGCACCGCCCGCCAGATGGCGCGTACCTGCCCGGCCACGCGCTCACCCGCCCACAGCGTTCCCGCCAGGAGCAGCAGCGTGCCCAACAGCGCGCCGACCAGCGCCCACAGCTCCAGCACCGGCCCGGCAACAACTCCATCTATAGTCATGATTTCCGCTCCTTTGAAGCTAGCTCAACCCCTCAGCGATCGGCCCACGTCCTACCGCACGCCTACGAAATCTCCCGCGCCCAAAACTGCGGGTGCACGTCATAACCGGACGTACCCGCGCCTGCGTACAGCGTCGCCGTGCCTGAATTGACCTTCCACTGCAATGTGAACACATGCTCTCCCGCCGCAAGCCCGGTGATCAACCGTGTGAAGCTCACCGGGACGTTGTAGGAGGGCGTGCTGTACCGCACGATGCCATCGTCACCCCCCACCCGCGCCCCATCGACATCCACGTCGAAATGCAGAAACGCGGGCGCGCCAATGCTCGGATTAGCGTGAAAATGCACCAGCACATCCCCGCCTGAGGTGGTGATCGTCAGAGCCAGATGCGTCGCGTCCACGTCCACAAAGCTCGTGCTGTTGGTCGTGTAATCGCTCGCCTCGTCCACTTCGTAGTGAGCTGTCGGCGGGGCCTTCAATGCGTTTAGATTGTCGCGCATGTGCGTATTCAACGCGCTCGCGGTCACCAGTTCGTCCACTGCCCACGTTTTGGGAGTCGTCCAGGCCATATGAAAAACCTCCTAGAAACCCAGCCGGGTCGTACTGCCCAGCTCGCCATAACCCTCGCTGCCCAGCAGCCAGTACTGCCGGTCGTCGGCACGCTCCAGATAGAGCGTGGTACTGAACACGCCGCCCGCGCCGATCTCGTATTCGACCGCCCGCACCCAATGCCCGGCAGCGTCCAGCCCGGTGTGTATATCCGTCACGGCGATTTTGTCCATCAGCTCGATGGCGAAGACGTTGACGCCATGGATCACCGCGCGGTTCTTCACGGTCACGCTCAGCGCGTCGAGCGTCGGCGCTTTGAAGCGCCCCACCAGGTATTCGCCATACGCCTGCGCGAACACGTCATCGCTCACCATCGGCAGATCGAGCGTTTTGGAGCGCACCTGGTACGCGCTCTGACTGCTCTCGTCTTCCACTTCGACCACCACCGGATCGTAGGTTCGGATCGGCTTCCCACGAATCTGGAAGAAGGTTACGAACAATGGCCCGGTCGCCGTGTTGGTCATGGTCACTTTGGCGCGCGTCGCTTCGACCTCAAAGCCCAACGTGAACCATTCCGTATCTGTATAGTCGCCTCCGATCCCCTGCCGGAATTCAAACACCTGAAAGTCAGTGGTCGGCACCGGCTCGATCACGTCCGTCGCGCCGCAGCGCTCGCCGTTCTCATCGCGAAACGGCGCATACAGCGCGCGCGTCTGCCCGGGTGCGACTTGCAGCACACTCTGCGCCGTCCAGATCACCTGGGCGACGCCGATCGTCTCGACCGGATACACGGTCACCTGCGCCAGGTTCACAAGCTGGCCCACGCCCGATTCCACCGCTAACGCATCGACGCTCTCAGTCATCAGTCCTCAGCTTTCAGTTTTCCTCTGTGTCCTCTACTATTCTCTGCGTCCTCTGTGGTCCGCTCGTCGCTTCTCGCCTTTCAGTTGCCGATCGGTTTTTCCCACTCCTTCGCGTGCGCGATCAGGTACTGGCGCGCGGCAGCAGCGCTCGCTTCGGCGCTCACGCTTTCGGCAAAGATCGTGTACCGCACCACCACGTCCAGAATACGCGGGTCCACACCCAGCGCCGCCGCCACCTTACCCAACGCCAGCGCGGGCTTGACCGCGTCATCATAGGTGATCTCGTAGATCGCCGTGCTGCCATCCAGACTCAGCCGCGCCTGGAATGCTTCGGCAGGCTGCCGTCCGTCCCACGCCGCGCTCAACTCCGCCATAGTGCGGCGAATCAACGCGCGTTCCCGGCTGCCCAAGGTCAGCGCGCCCGTCGGCGTGAATTCCACCAGGATATAGCGCCGCTTTTTCATGCTTCCACCCCCGCCAGATCCACGATCGCTTCCGCGCTCAAGACGGAGTCAAACAACGCTACGTGCGCCAGCCCGCCCGGGTGATAATGGCTCGGCCCGCCGACCATGACGGACGCGCCCAGATGCGCGAGGTTAACTCCCGACAACACCGTCAGCGCATCCGTCCCAGGCGTTTGGGCGACACCGTCTACAAACAACTGCAAACGGTTCGCGCCGCTGTCCCAGGTAAACGCCAGATGCACCCAATCCGTTGTTTCGCCATCCCAGGTGCTCTGACGGAACACGCCCGCGCCCAAATACTGCCCGGCGAAGCCGTCCGGCACCTGCCACAGACCCACGCGGTTATTGCCGTCCGCGCCAAACTCGACGATGTTCGAATAGGCCGTATCCCAATTAGCCATCTTGACCCACAGGCTGATTGTCCCGGTCGCGGCATCAAACGCTGCCGCCAACCCGGCGCTGAACACGTCGATATAGTCGTTCACGCCATCCAACAGCGCCGCCGTGTTTCCGTCGCCGATTCCCGCGCTGCCCCAGGTTACGCCGTAGGCCGCGCCATCAAAGCCGTTGCCGCTGGAATCCACCACGGTCGTCCCGCTGACCTGGCTCAGCTTCCAATAGGCGAACGGTTCGTAGCTCAGCACCTTCTGCGCGTAGGTCGGGACCGGAGCCGCCGCGCCGACGTACCACACCGCCGCCGCGCTGGGGTCCTGGCGCTGGTCGCGCGTCTGGAAGGTGGCCGTACCGTCGCGCGCCACCCAGAAGCGACCGTACACGCTCTCGCAGATCGCCCGCAGGGCATCGACCGCGCGCGTCGTTTCCGGCTGCCACGTGTGCCCGTAATGGTCCAGACTGTCGCCGTTGTCAGCAATCGCCAGGGCCGGAGGAGTATAGGCAGCAGCAACTACTTCAGAGACAGCCTCATCGACCGCTTTACTGGCAGCGTGTTCCACGCTGATGCGCTGATGATCGAGCAGGGCCACGCCGTCCACGCATTCCAGCACGCAGCGCCGCGCCAGATCGCCCGCTTCCGGCACGATCGCGTCGATGAAGCCGCGCCACAGCACCCAGTTCGTCACGCCGTCCGACGCGCTCACCCGCACCTCCTTGCGCGGCAGTACCAGCCCGGCCAGCGCCGCACTCGCTTCCGGGCTGAAGCGCCCCGAGCCGTTATCTAGCTCGACCGTACAGCGTCCGATCGCCGCGACCGAGTCCCCGGGGCCAGCCAGACCCGCCCAGGTCTTCACACGCCGCACATAGGCGCTCTCATCCGTCCACGTGCCGGGATTCCACTGCACTTCGACTGCAAACTGCATCAGATCGTCGCCTCCTCGGATGCCGTGACACTGATCATCGATCGCGCTCACGGCGTATAACGTTCATACTCCCACGGACCTGTTCACTGCTCTCAGAAGGAGTCCCGATGTTCCGTCGCGCAATCTACCTCATCATGCTGGCCAGTCTGTTCGTCCTGTTGATTCCGTCCGCTGCTGCGCAGCAAACATCCCAATCCCAGCGCGTCACTCTCGAAGCCTCAGACGGCCTGACCCTGGTCGGGCTGTACTACGCCCCCGCTGAGCCAGGGGAAAGCGGCGCGCCCGCCGTCCTGTTGATGCACCATTCGGGCAGCCGCAAAGAAGCCTGGATCGACTTCATCCCCGATCTGACCGAGGCCGGATACGCCGTGCTCACCGTCGATCTGCGCGGCCACGGCGAAACCCGGGGCCGGACCGACTGGGTACTGGCCGAACAGGATACGCAGCAGTGGCTCGCGTGGCTGCGCGACCAGCCCGGCGTCGATGCCGACCATGTCAGCATCGTGGGATCGAGCATTGGCGCGGACGTTGGGCTGCGCGTGATGGCGACCGATCCCCGATTGGTGACGCTCGTCGGGTTGTCGGTCGGGCTGGATGTGCAAGGCGTCGAGACACTGCCCGCCGTGCAAGCCATCGGAGCCCGCCCGCTCTATCTCATCGCCGGACAGGGTGCGCAGGACGAAGCCGACGCGGCCCGCACGCTGTTGGGTGCTGCGCAGGGCGATGTGATGGTCCGCCTGTTGGACAACGACGCCTGCTGCACGTTCCTGTTCATGTTCGCCAGGGACCTCGCGCCTTCGATCGTGCATTGGTTGGACCTCTATAACCGTTAGGCGCTATGATCTCAGCATCGGCAGCACTCGGCAGCACATCCTGCCGATCGCACAGCGAAAGGATCACCATGATGCTCAAACGATCTCTCCCGGCGTTCCTGCTGATCATGGCGCTCGTCGGAGCGGCGCTGCCCGCCTATGCCCAGGGTACGCCGCAACCGCAGCGCGTCACATTGAACGCTCCGGACGGGCTGACCCTGGTCGGCACGTTCGCGTCCGCACCAGAGTCCGGCAGCGCGCCCGCCGTGCTGCTGCTGCACATGTTGGGCAGCAACAAAGAGTCCTGGGGACCGCTAACGCCCACTCTGTTGGACGCCGGGTACGCCGTACTGGCCGTGGATATGCGCGGTCACGGCGAAACCGGCGGCCCCGTGGATTGGCCCAAAGCCGAGCAGGATGTCCAGCTTTGGATTGACTGGCTGCGCACCCAACCGGGCGTTGATATGGACCGCGTCAGCCTGGTCGGGGCCAGCATCGGCAGCAATCTCGCGCTGCGTGGCATGGCCAACGATCCGGGCGTGGTGACGGCCGTCGCGCTCTCGCCCGGCCTGGACTACCGCGACGTGACGACTTCGGACGCCGTGCAAACGATCGGCACCCGGCCCGTGTTCCTGGTCGCCGCGCACGGTGACGCCTACAGCGACGACTCCGTCAAGCAGCTTGGCCTGCTCGCCACGGGCGACACGCTGATCCGACTCTACGGCGGCAGCGCGCACGGCACCGCCTTGTTCGCGGTCGAAGACGATCTCGCGCCGCTGATCGTCAACTGGCTGGACGCGCAGAGCTGAGAAATCATCTGAAATGCTGACACAGCCCCTCCCCAAATCCCTCCCCGCGGCGCGGAGAGAAGCTTCAAAGGCGTCTTCCTTCCTCCACTACGTGGGAGAAGGGTACCGCGACCGCAGGTCGCGCGGGGGATAGGGGCTTTTCGAATGGTTTCTGCGTCACGTCACAAACAGCGTCCAATGGTGCGTGAAGACCGCGCCGTGATAGTCGATCCCGCCATAGCGCACCACTCCGGCCCGCACGCCGAAGCGCAGCGGCACCGGCAGCGCGCCGTCCAGTGTCGGATCGGCAGCCAGCGCCTCGGCATAGGCGTCGATGGCATCCGCCAGCGCCGGGAACGCGCCGCGCGCACCCATCCCGCCCGCAACGGGAGCCAGCAGCAGTACATGCGCCACCTGGACGCTCAGCTCGCCGTCGCCTGCGTTGAAGGTGTGCGGTTCCAGGCCGGGCGCGTCACCGGACAGTTCCGGCACGATCACCAGCGCGGGAAGCTGCACCCGCGCCAGTGCGTCGGGCGTAGCAGCGAGCGCGTAGGACGTGACGCCCTCCACGCTGACCGCCGCCAGGTTATCTAAAGCCGTCGCGAAGACTCCCATCGCCGCCCCTCACGCCACGCGCACGCGCACATACGGCGCGAGCACCTGGGCCACGTCGTCGGGCAGCGCGGGCGGCACCGCGATCTGACCGCGCAATCCGCCCGCCGCCTGGACAAAGCCCGCGTCCGGCTGGCGATAGAGCCACGCCGCCACGCGCAAACACACCTGCCGCACGTCTTCGGGCGGGGCGTATACGGCGATCGCGGTGTCCTGCGCGTGCTGGACCGCGGTCGAACCGTTCACACCGCGCGTCACCGTCAGGACGTTGGACGTGGCATCGACGGCCAACACCGCCAACATTTCGTCCTCGATGCGCAGCAACTGCCCCACCGCGAAGCGCTGCCCGTAACCTGAGAGTTCGGGCGCGTCGGCGTCGCTGACATGCAGCGTCGTTACAGAGTCGCTCAGTGGATCGTCCTGCACGCTGTCGCCGGAATCGCTCCACGCCTGGGTCCAACCCGGGTGACAGCCCCACGTCCCATCGACCGTGATAGCGTCGATCGGATCCCCGCTGTGCGTGAAGACGGCCCGCGTCCGGTCCAGCAGCAGCCCGCACGCCACCGCCTGCCCGGACGGCACCAAATGCACGGCATCCAGGGGGATCGCCGCGCCGTCGCCGTTGGTCAGGCTGTGCAGCGCCAGCAAGTCGCCATCCATCAGCAGCAGCGCTGGATCGACGATGCTGTAGCGGCGCACCGCGCGCACCGGGTAAAACGTCCGCCCGGCAAATCCTTCGATCAGCCGTGACGCCGCGCCCAACAGCACCAACAACCGGTCGTCGTCGCCGGTCTGGGCCGCGCTCAATCCCAATGCGCGGCGCAAGTCCGGCAATGTGGCGTAAATGTTCATACTGGACCAATCTCGCTTTCTCCGGTAAAACCGGTAGTCGTGGTGTGCGAACAGAGCCTTGCCGCTCACCGACTTAACGGACAATCCGAAATTTACTAATCACGCGATCCTTTCTTAATCGGATTTTTATGACTTTTAGGAAGAAAAGAAGTAATATAACCATGGGGTAGCACACTTACGCGGGCTGTCAGGGTCGCCTGCCGCACAGAAAACCGATTCAATGACGGACTATTCGGATACGCTTCAGGTCTCACAGAAACCCATTCCTTGTCCAAATTGTGGGAGATTTATCGCGCCTGATTCCGAACGCTGTGAGCACTGTGGGTATCACGTCCCGCCCCCTACTATTGAGGAAAATCTTACGCGCCCCCTCCCGCGCCGCCCGTCGGCGATGCAAGCCAGCGGGACCCGTCGCGCGATCATCTCGCCGGATTCGTTGGTCGTTCTGCAATTGCTGCCTTCAGGCGCCGTGATCCCACTCCAACTCACGGAGCCGATCACCTTGGGGCGCTTCACCAATCCGGCATCTAATTGTGTCAATCTGGCGGATTTCCAGGCTCACCAGCACGGCATCTCGCGCGAACACTGCCGCCTGTCCCGTGAAGACGATCGCCTGATCGTGACCGATCTTGGCAGTACTAACGGCACGCTGCTCAACGATGAACCGCTGCTGCCCCATCGCCGCTACATCGTCTGCCACGGCGACCGGCTGATCCTGGGTACGCTGCACATTCTGGTCACCTTCAGCGCGCCTGACTGAGATACATCCATAGCCACGCGTTCCGAATTCCCATGCGCTCGACTCGATAATTTGTGCCGAGAACCTCTCACGCGAGCGTTCCCCCTCTCCACGCGCGCATGAAGAGGGGGTGAGGAGTGGGGATGTCCCGCCTAGACGGTCAGGTTGTACAACACGCTGGCCACGGTCGCATCGAAGGGCGCGAAGGCCAGCCGCACCGTCGCCACCATCTGGTACGCGTCGTAGTACGGCAGATAATTCATGGTCGCGGCCACGCGGCGGCGGTAGCCGACCACCCAGCCGGGACGGTACGACGCACACCACCTGTCCTTTGGTGTTGCCGCTGGCGTTGACCTTGCCGTCCGCCATGGTGAGCGGCATCTCGCTGCTGACCAGCACCGGCACGCCGTCCACCTTGGCGATCTCGCCCGTGATCACGGTCGCGTACGGCCCGAACTTGTCCACCGTCGCCAGAGACGTATCGCTTAGCAGCTTGGCGTAGGTGCTGCCGTCCACGATATACGCGCAGTCTTTCGGACGCAGCGCGTAACGCGGCGGCATCAAGAAGCGCAGCGAGCGCAGCAGCGCCACCGAGGGCGCGCCGTTGCCGTCCAGCGCGTTATCGGTATTGGTCACCAGCGGCAGCTTGCGCAGCCCGTCGAACACCAGCGATTTCGTCGTGCCCGACAGCGCGCCGTCGTCGCTGTTGATATTGCCGGTCGCGCCGGTTTCCGTGTCGCCATTGAGCAGCACGTGATCGATCGCGTCCGCCATGACGCGCAGCGCCTGCTCGCGGTAAAGCGGGATCAGCGGGATGGCCGCGTCCTCGACCAGCTCCGCCGAAAAGCCCACGCGCAGCGCCAGTTTCTTGGCCGACAGCGTGACTTTGCCGCTGCCGATCTGGGATATCGGGGAGCGGGTTGCCCGCACCCAGCGCAGATCGTCTTCATCCTGCGTTTCCGGCACGTAATAGACGGTCGGGTCCGCGCCGGAGATCGGCAGCTCGAACGGGTTGGAGGGCATCTCCACCACGCGGAACAGCGGCAGAATCACGTTTTCGGCGCGCGCTTTGCGCCACAGCTCGCTCGACCACACGTCGGGCACCCATTCCTGGCCATAGGCCGTGTTGTCGGTGTGCATCAGCTCGTCCGCCTTGAGCGGCAGATCGCGCACCGCGCCCGCGTCCAGATCGCCGCGCTCGACCGCGTGAAAGGCTTTGAAAGCCAGCTCGCGCATGAACGCGGTGGACGGCTGCCACTGGCCGCTGCGACTGAGCCACGTATGCATGAAGGCCATATCGATCGCGCTCAGTTCGGCGTACTTGGTGCGCACTTCGATAGCGGGCACGCCCGGCGGGGGTGCGGCCTGTGCCGCAGGCAGGCGCTTGATGGCCCCATCGCGCGTTTTGATCGTCGTCTGGTCGCTCATTGTTCCTCTTTCGCTCCTGTGATCATCCTCTGACACCTGTGTGGCAATACGATCGGTGGGCAGGCCGAGCGCCTCGAACGCCGCTTTGATCGCGACCGCGTCCGTGTAACGCGGTTCGGCGGGCGACGGCGTCAGGCTGCCTTCCACCACCGGCCAGCGCCGGATATGCCCGTCCGGCTCGACTTCGACCAGGTGCGGCAAACTACCGCTGCTCCAGCCGAGCGCGTCCCGCTGGACGAGATCGAGCACGGCCCGCGCCCACCGGCTGCGCAGATCGAGCTGCCCCTCCACCCAGACGCCGGTCGCGTCCGGCTGCATGACCTCGATCTGCCCGATCATGACCGGACCCAGTGCGCCGTCCAGCCCGTGGTGGTAGAGCACCGGGCGGCGCGGGTACCAGTCCAGGCCGAGATCGGTATCGGGCGTGAAGTATTCGCCGTGCAGGTCGCGGCGATCCGCGCCGCCCCACACCACCAGATAGCCGCCGATCCGGCCTGCGTCGTCGAGTGTCTTGACCGCCGTTCGGACCGGCGCGCGCGTGCGTTGTTGTGCCATCGTGCCTCCTTCGGTTCAGCCTGTACCATCCAGCATGACTCCAGAATAGCACGAATGTTCTGTTTGTCACCGTTGCTATCGTTGATTTTTATCTATGATTTTTAGCGTTGAATGCTATCAATGAGTGATAACACGGAGACTGAGGGGAAAAATCAGCGCACAGGCATGATTCTGTGCGCTACATTCTGAGGATTTAGCCATCAGCTTTGCACTGTGACCTGTGATCGCTGTCTGCTGTCCGCTACAACACCGCCAGCGCCTCCGGCGTGCCGATCGCGCGCAAAGCCGCTGCCGCCAGATCGCGCAGGTGATCGTCCTCGCTGTGCAGCGCGGCTGCCAGTTCGGGCACCGCCCGCACATCGCCAATACGACCCAGCGCCACGGCCGCCGATCGCGACACCAGCCAATCGCGCGACCTCAGCGCGGCGATCAGACCGGGCACCGCCGCACTCGTCCCGATGGCGGCCAGCACGAAGATCGCCGCTCGACGCTGCATGCGATCCGGTCCCGCTAACGCCGCTGACACTGCCGGAATTACCGCCGGACCCAAGCGCATCAGCGCAACTTGCGCGGCTTCGGTTACGTTCATATCCGGGTCAGCCAGCGCCGCGACCAGAAACGGCACGGCGTCCACCGATCCCTTGCGTCCCAACAGGTCCACCGCCGCGCGCCGCACGTCCGCGTAGACAGGATGCCCCACCGCCGCCAGCAGCGCCGTGCTGCCTGCCGGATGCGGTGACTCTGCCAGCGCGGCGACGGCCGCCGTGCGCACGCCCGGATCGGGATCGCCCAGGGCGCGCACCGTTTCGCGCACGGCGTGCGGCGCGTCGGGATCGACGGGCAAAGCCGACGCAATCACCGGGGCGGCAGCCGCGTGTAATCGCTCGATCAGCGCGTCCCACGGCACGCGGTCGCCGTCACACCACAGCGGATCGAGCGCGGCCAAGCGCGGGTGCAATTCGGTGCCCGCCGTCGCCAGCGGAATCACGGGCAGGCCCATGCCCAGCGCATACGCCCACATATACGTGACGCGATCCATCCCCGCAATGGCCGGTGTCGCGATGACCACCGCCGCGAACGACTCACGCAGCCGCGCATCGATCCAGGGAGCCCACTCCTCCTCGCCAGCGGGAATGGGGTCCAGCCAGGAAGCAAAACCCGCCTCGCCAAATACCCGCTCAGCCTGCCACGCTAGCGCCTTGTCTACGGCCAGATTTTCGTCCAGCAGACTATAGGCGATCGCAACTTGTGCCATATTTCGCAACTTTCTTCGTATAACCGTTCAACCGTCGGGCGCGTTAAACGTGGAGGTTCCCCCTGCCCTAAAACTTCTACGCAGGCGCCGCGTGCCCGGCGGCCCTCACTCTGGACCCAATTCTGTGATGATCGCGGCGGCCTTACTCTCCGAACGGTCGCCGGTAAAATCTCCTCTCCGTCACACGGGGAGGAGAAACCGCCCGTAGGGCGGAGGGGTGGGGCTAAATTGGCCTGTCAAATATCCAGGAACGGCAAATCGCCAGCCACCCCGCGCTGGTTCCGGGCGACCGCGTCGCGCGCCTCGTCGGAATCGATCTGGCCGAGCGCCTCCAACGCGGCTTCGCGCACGCTGTCCTCCGCGTCGTACAACGCCTCAACCAAGCCCGGCACGCCCGCCGGATCTTTGATATTGCCCAGTGTCCGCGCGGCAACCTCGCGTACGATCAGGTAATCGTCGTGCAGCGCGTCCAACAGCACCGGGATCGCGCTGCTGTCGCCCATACTTTGCAGCGCGCGCGCCACCGTCAAACGCGTGCCCATGTCCTCATCCTTGTTGCGCAGCGCGTCGAGCAAACCCGGCACCGCGGACGAATCCCCGATCTGGCTGAGTGCTTCCGCCGCCCACCAGCGCACGACGCCGTCCTTGTCATGCAGCAGACTCAGCAAGCCCGGCAGCGCGGACGGATCCCCGATGCGGCCCAACGCCCCGGCAGCGCGCGCGCGCAGGTCTTCGTCCTGATGCTGGACAAACTCAGATAGGCGCGGCACGGCTGCCGGATCGCCCAACGCTCCGAGCGCATCCACCGCGGCAAAGCGCACTTCCCAATCGGCGTCTTCCAAGGCGTCGATCAGCGGCTGGACCGCTGCCGGGGCATGGGTCGCGCCCAGCGCCTCGACCGCCACCAGGCGCAGATCGTGATCGCTGCTGTGCAGCGCTTCGAGCAGACCGGGTACCGCCGGGGCACCCACGCCCGCCAGGGCTTCAGCCGCAGCCTGCTGCACATCTGGGCGATCGCCGCCCCGTAGGGCATCCAGCAAACCCGGCACCGCCGCGTCACGGAAGGCCGCCAACGCTGCCGCCGCCGCCCGCTGTACCTCACCATTCTCATCGCGCAGCGCCTCGAACAGCGCAGGCAGTGTGGATTTATCGGCGATCTCCCCCAAAGCCACAACCGCCGCCGATCGCCGCGCCGTGTCCGGACCGTGCAGCATCTCCAACAGCGCCGGGACGACCGATTTTCCTAACCGGGCGATCGCTTCCACCGCCACCGCCCGTACCTCGACCATGTTCTCGCCCAACGCCTCCAGCAGCGCCGGGACACCCGCCTCGCCCAGCTTGACCAGTGCCCCAGCCGCCAGCCGCCGCACGTCCGACTGCGGATCACGCAGGGCGAGCGCCAATCCGGGCAGCGCATCCGGCCCCAGCTTGACGAGCGCCGCCGCGGCCACGCGCCGTACTGCCGGGCGATCGTCGTGCAGAGTTTCTACCAGCCAGGGCGCTGCCGGTGCCCCTACCCGGACCATCGCCTCGGCGGCCACCTGCCGGACCTCGGCGCGATCGTCTTTCAGCGCCATTTGCAGACCCAACACCGCGCGTTCCCCGGCCTGGACCAGCGCACGCGCCGCCGTGACGCGCACCTCGGGCTGATCGCCCTGAACTGCCCGCACCAACTCCGGCAGGGCGGCATCGCCCAACGTCAGCAGCGCCTCCGCTGCCGTTTGCCGGACGCCCGCGTCCGCGTCACGCAAGGCACCGCCCAGGCTGGAAATCGCCACGTTCGATCCCATCTCGGTCAGCGCGTTCGCCGCCAGTTGGCGGATCTCGCGGTCGGGATCGCGCAGGGTCTTTTGCAGCACGGGCACGCCATGCCCGCCCAAAGCCATCAGCGCGCCGATGGCCGCGCCCCGGATATCCGGGTGCGAATCGTGCAGCGACTCTTCCAGGTGGGGCAGTGCCGCCGGTCCAACGCGCACCATCGCCTCAACCGCCGCCCAACGCACCTCGGAATCGTCATCGTGCAGCGCGACTTCCAGGTGGGGCAGCACGCCGTCGCCCAATCCACCGAGCGCCGCCGCCGCCGTCATGCGCACCACTTCCTGCGGATCGCGCAGCGCCTCGACCAGCGCGGGTGCAGCGTCAAGTCCGCGCGCGTGGCCGAGCAGCTCAATCGCGCGGCAGCGTGACTCGGAATCGTCCGCCCCGTGGGCGAGCAGCGCGGCCACAACCGCCAGCGCCTCGGACTCGCCTTTGTCCTGCTCGACCACCGGTTCCGGCTCGGATTCGGACCGCTGGCGCTCGACGATGCGCAGCCGTCCCAACAGTTCGTCCCAGGGCGCGCTGAGCGGATCGTGAAATTCCAGCACGTGCAGCTCGCGCAGCCGGGGATGCATCATCGACGGTTCCAGCGCCACCGGGATCACTTCGGCTCCGGCACCCCACGCGCACGCCCATTCATAAGCGACGAAAGGCGACGTACTCGCCGCGCGCGACATCACGACGATCAGCGCGAACGCCTCGCGCAATGCCACGTCGATCGAGGTCTGCCACTCATCACCCGCTAGAAAACCCGCCTGACTCCACACCGCGAACCCGGCATCTTCCAGGCGCTCGCGCAGCTCAATGACAAAGTCGTCGTCTTCGTGTTTGTGAGAGATGAATATATGTGCCATGTTTTACTCCGAACATACACCGCACCCCGCCTAATCATAGCCCAGATCGCCCAATGTCGCCCTGGTTTGAGGTGTTTGCCGTATCCCGGGCGGAAAAAGCAGGATCACCGAGAGCGCAGAGAAATACGAGAGTACAATGAGGCAAAAAACGGATTTCTGCCCGACTGATCTCCGCTGTTCGCTACGAAACAACACAAATGGCAGGGACGTTACTCCCTGCCATCTCGCCATCGTCGCCGCTGCGCGGTCCTGCCGCCGCGCTCACTCCTCCGCGGGCTGATCCACCGGGGAAATCACAGGATCGACCCCCTCGGGCACGATCTCCGTGCGATCGCTTATGCCGGATCCGTCCTCGTCGACGTCCTGCCCCTCGCGCCACTGTTCGACGGCGCGCAGGGCTTCCGGCGTGCCGATACGCTTGAGCGTTTCCGCCGCGGCCCAGGCTGCCTGCCAGCTTTCCGACCCTAGCGCCGCGACCAGGGCCGGGACCGCCGCGTCCCCGACATCATGCAGGGCCGCTGCGGCACTCCACCGCACATCCCAATTGGGATCGCCCAACAGCGCGACCAGCCCGTCAATAGCCGGATCGCCGATCTCGGCCAGGGCGCGCATCGCCGCCCGCCGCACGTATTCATCCGGGTCGCGCAGCGTATCAAGCAGCGCGGGGACCGCATCTTCGCCGATCTCCCACAACGCCTGTGCCCCAGCCCAGCGCACACGCCAATCACGGTCATGCAGCAGGCGGATCAAGCCCTGCACCGCCGACACATGCCCAATCTTGCCGAGCGCCCATGCCGCCGAAATGCACACGTCGCGGTTAGAATCGGCCAACATGTCGAGCAGATCGGGCACCGCCGCGTTATCGCCCATCCGACCCAACGCATCGGCGCTCTGCCAGCGGACCCGCCATTCCGGGTCGCGCAGCACGCCGGTCAGCACCCCGACCACGTCCGCCCCGCCGATCTCCGCCACGAGATCGACTAGCGACAGCCGCATACGGGGATCATCATCGCCCAGCGCGTCGATCAGCACCGGCAGCGCGGGCGTCCCGATCCAACGCAGCGCTTGTAGAAATACGGTGATATTGGTCGCATTAAAGGGAGTTCGCCCGGTGCGGATCACGCCCAGCAGGGCCGGAACCGCCGACGCCGCTTTGAGTTTGCCCAACGCCAGCGCGACCGCCTCCCGCACGCGGGCATCCTCGTCGCGCAGCGCGATCATCAGCGCCGGGATCGCCTCGCGATCGCCCAGCTCGCCGAGCTGGCGCGCCGCCCCCTCGCGCAAATCACGGTTTTCGTGGCGCAGCCGCTCGCTCAGCACCGGCAAAGTGGCCGGTTGGTCGGGCGGCACCGGCGGCGGATCACGCCGGGCCTGGAGCCGGTCCAAAAAGGACGGACGCGTCGCACCGCCCGGCCCTACCGGCCGCGGCACGTTGGCGCGAATCCGGTCATGGGCGTCCTGCACCACGCGGATTAAGCGCCCCCAGGGCGGGGTCGCGCTATCGGTGAAATCAACCTGGGGCACGCCCTCCAGCCGCACGGGCAGCGCCGCCGCCTGGCGCATCACGGCGATCACCACCACTCCGGACCCCAGCGCATACGCCCACTCAAACAGAATCAGATCGGAGGCCAGCGCCGCCGGTGACGCGATCAGCAGCAGCACAAAAGCATCGCGGATCGCCTGGTTGGCATCCGCGTAGCCGACCTCGCCATGCAGCCGCCCGTGGTGCTCCGGCCAGATCTCAAACCCGGCCCCTGCGAGCTGGCCGATCACTTCCTCCGCGAAGGCAGTGTCTTCGTGGTCATACGCGACATACACGTGCGGCATAGGGGCCTCCGTAGTCTAACCAACCATCTGAGAAGGCGAGTCAAAAGCCCAGAATGGGGTCATGCTCTGTTTGCGACGGTCTGCTGCCAGATCGCGGGGCTAAGGTTAGGGTAGCATCGGCGACCGCCCATTTTCGCCCCAATCTTTAAGGGGATCAGCGAGCTGGGCCGCGCGCCTGCCAGTCAGCCAGCGCCAAACGTGCGCCGGACGTGTTCACCCTTTTCAACGCGCTCTCAGCGGTCCAGCGCACCGTTGGATCGGGGTCGTCCAGGCCGCGTGCCAGACCGGGCACGACCAGAGCCGCCGCGCGCGCCTTTGGCTCGACTCCGATCCGTTCCAGCGCCTTGTGTACGCGCCGCCGGATGTCCGGGCGGGCATCGTCGAGCGTCTCGACCAAGCGCTCAATCGCGATCGGGTTACCGATCTTGCCGAGCGCCTCCGCCGCCGTGATGCGCACGTAGACATCCGCGCTGTCAAGCGCACGCAGCAATCCCGTCACCGCATTCGGATCGAGCGCCATAACCGATTCTCCATGAATTCATACGCGCCGCTCTTCCGTTATACCACGCACCGCCAGTGGCGTAAACCCGCCCGCCCCCCACTCAACACAAAACCCGCGCCTGGAGTTCAGACGCGGGTGAGATGAACACGGTGAAAATGGCGTTGTGCGGCGCTGTCAGCCGGTGCTGACCGGCAGTCGGGGCCGGAACTTGGGACCGTAGACAATGATGCCACGCGCACCATCGGTGCGCAGCTTGCGGACCACCATCTCGACCCGCATCCCGATTTCCGGCGGGCCATCCAGATCGGTCAGTTGGGCGGTCACCAGTGGGCCTTCGTCGAGCTGGACCAGCGCCAACACATACGGCGCGAAGCTCTCGAACGGTTCCGCCGGGGTGGTGACCGTCGTGAAGCTGTAGACAGTTCCCCGCCCGGACAGCGCGACCAGGTCCACATCCGCGCCGCCTTCGAGCGGTTGGGCGCGCCGCACCCGGTCCCATAGGGCAAGCTGGCGCTCAATGCGCTGCTGCGTGTGCGTGCCGTCTTGCGCAGTCATGGCGCGCTTACCGCGCCGCCCGCGCCAGACCGATCTCGGACTCGTCCGAGCGTACGGCCTCGGGCGCAAACACGTAGACTTCGTCCTGCGTGCGCTGAACGGTCGACCCGCTCTGGTGGGGCAGCAAAACAGCGCCGGTCTCAGGATTGCGTGCGGCGAGCAAATGACTGCGGCTGATCTTGAGACGCCAATTGCGTGTGATATCCATGAGATTCTTCCGTCCTTTACTTGCTGATACTGGAGTGCTTGCCGGGAGCCTGCCACCGTTGGACAACAGGACACCCCCACCCACACTGCTAACATCCCATCCCATAGGCCAACATCGTGTGAACGATCCGGCTTCGATTGCGCGTTACGTCACAAATGCGCTTGTTGTTAGAAGTTATACCCGCTGCTGTCTCTCAAAAGCTACCGTCTCCGCGATTTGATAGCTTTTGACAGTCTCTTTCCCCGTGCAGCGCGAACCGGACAGCGCCATTTCAGGCGTTGTCCGGCCTTGACTGAATCTCATGGACGGATTGGCTGGTTTTTCCCGCTCACGCGCTCGGGCGGCGCAGCTCGCGCCAGATCACGGCGCCATCCAGTGTCGGGATCGGTGACAGGGTGACGAGCAGAAAAACGGCATTATTGACGGCGAGAAATACGAAAAAGGGCGAGTGAGCCAGCAGGACATACAACACGATGCCCGCCACGACGAGCACCAGATTGGCTTCCGGTCCTCCCAGCGAGCGCCCTATGTGCACCCGCCTGGGGAGGTTGGCATCTGGGGCGTCATCGTAGCGCGTGATCGGAATCGTGGCGGTGAAGATCAACTGCTGCATCGGCGCGTGGACCATCCGGCTGCTGAGAATGTGTCCAAGACCATGCGCGAACGTGCTGGCGTAGAATATCAGCCCGAACACGAGACCGACCAGGATCTGCCCGAGCAGACCGTCGACTGGCGCGGAGATCAAGCTGACGACCACGCCGATGACGAGCGTCCACACGACGCCCAACCACGCGGTTGACGTCGCCATGACATCGACATCCAACAGGGTGAACAGCTTGGTCAGGCGAGGCTTTTCGGTGTTTTCGAGCACAAAGAGGGTCATGATGGTCACCTGCATGTTCTAAGTTTCTAGATATTACAAATTATCGGGCTCCGCGCTCATTTTGCCGACAACTCCTAGCAGAACCCGCACATCGCGCTGACCACCCACAACCTGGATTTGCAAAAGCGGACTCTGTGTTGATAATAGGGGCCGTCCTGGTTCGGGTCCATGTGATGGAGAAAGCGCTATGTTCTCACTGATGCTCCGCTCACCGCGTCGTCTGTCACGCCGGATCTGGCAGGTGGCCGTCCTGCTGGCGATGGGTTGCGCGCTGGCGGCTCCCCTCGCGCATGGGTACGCGCAGGGCGGTTCCGGCGTGCATGTGCCGCCGCCCGATGGACCGTGGACGGTCTATCTGACCTTCGACGACGGCCCGTCCAGCTCGGTCACCCCGCAAATTCTTCGACATCCTGGCGGAATACAACGTCAAAGCGACGTTCTTCATGCACGGCAGCCGCATCGCCGGGAATGAAGCCATCGTGCAGCGCATCCTGACGGAAGGGCACGCCATCGGCAATCACTTGTGGGAGCAGGACGGGTATACCAATGCGTCCGGCGAGACGGATGCCGATCTGACCGCCGCGTGGCAGCGTACCGAAGACGAGATCGAGCGCGCGCTCGGCCCGGACTTAACCGAACTCTACCACGAGCAGCCCGTTTACCTGATCCGCCAGCCGGGCGGCTCCGCGCACCCGTTCCCCGTGCCGGACGGCGTGGACGCCATCACCTATAACTGGCACGTCTCATCCGGCGATTCCGCACCCTGGAATCCCGGTCCCAACGATCCACCCGCCCGCCCCTGGAATTACGTGGTCGGCAATGTCATCTTGAGCTGGTTTGAGCCGAGGCGTTATTACAGTGTCTACGATTACGGGGATGGTTGCATCGTGCTGATGCACGATGTCGCGCCGATTTTGCCGGTCGCGCTGCCGTTCATCATCGAAGACCTGCAAGAGAACGGAGCCTCGTTTGGCACGCTGCCGCGTCCCGGTGACGCCCCCGGCACTATGCCCGTGGTGATCAGCGCCCCGCCCGATTGGTACCTGGTTCATCCCAACGGCCAGTGAGGTGTATATGACGCAATCTACGATTATCCTGATCGGCCCCATGTGCGCGGGCAAAAGCTCAGTTGCGGCCCGGCTGGCCGCCATGCTGGGGATGACACATTACGAAGTCGACGAGGATCGCTGGACGTATTACAACGAAATCGGCTATGACAACGAAAAGGCCGGGCAGATCGCCCACTCCGAGCAAGGCATGGTGGGCTTGCTGGCCTATTGGAAGCCGTTCGAGGCCCACACCGTTGAGCGCGTGCTGGAAGATCACAGCGGCTGCGTGATTGATTTCGGAGCCGGTCATTCCTTTTACGAGGATGCAGCGTTGTTCGCGCGCGTCCAGCAAGCGCTAACGCCCTTCCCGAACGTGATCTTGCTGCTGCCCTCGCCCGACCTGGACAAATCGGTCGCAGTGTTGAATGCCCGCTTCGCGCAACTGCTGCGCGACGAAGTCGGCACGGTCGATCCGCGGCTGCTGGACGTCAATGAGCAGTTCGTCAGGCATCCGTCCAATCACACCCTGGCGAAGATGGTCATCTACACCGACGGCAAGACGCCCGACGAAACGTGCGCCGAGATTCTTCAGAAGCTTCAAAAACAGGACGCGGCGGATCAGAACGGGGATGGCAGCGCACTCAATCAAGCGACACCGTCGCGCACGTGATCCCGTCCGGGGTGACGTACAGCTCATTGATGTAAAACTTCTGGCCGCCCGTGTCTTGATAGGCTTCGATCAGCATATCCGCCAGCGTGTTCTCGACCTCTGTCGTGACGGCGTTGGCCTGCCCGATGTCGAGCGCGCCGCCCGCCGCGTCGGTATAAGCCGCCGACGTGAGGTCGAGATGGGCTCGCCCCTCGTTTAGCCCCACCGTCGCCTTGAGGACAAAGGGTCGCATGGTGAGCGGGTCTTCGCCGGGCGGTCCGAGGTGTGTACCGGTCAGCACCAGCCCATCGTCCTCGATGGAAATCGTCAGCCCATCGACCCGCCCCCGGATGTAATACATTTCCGCCGTCTCGACAATCACGCGGTTCAGATCGTCGAGCGTGATGAGCAGCGTCGGACCGGGCGGTTTCGGGGTTGGCGTGATGGGCGTGGGCGTATAAGTGGGCGGGACGAAGGTCGGCACCGTCGGGGCGACATAGGTATACGCAATGGTGACGCGCGGCGGCTCAGTCAACGTGGCCTGGGGAGTCCACGTAGGCGGGAAGACCGGCGATGCGGTCGCGATCGCAGCCGATTCAACTTCGGTGGCCGTCGGCACCGGCGACGGGAGCGGCGTCGCCCGCTTATTGCCCCCGCACCCGGTCACGACGAGCAGCATCAGCAGCCCGGCCCCAGCCATCCAAACCACGCGCCAACGGTTCATGCTGACGGCGCTCCCCCCAGCGTATCAATCTGCTGGATCGCGTTTTGGATCTCCTGCCGCACCGTGTCCCAATCCGACTCGTCCGGGCAAGAATCGAGCAAGAACTGCCAGCCGCGTCGCGACACCCCCAACATTTCCGGCGAAGGCTTGAGGTTGAGCGCGTCGCGGAAATATTCCTCGACCGTGTCGCGCAGGTGCGGCTCCTCATAGAGGCACACGGTGCGCGCCATCGCGATATCCATCATGTGGAAATAATCATTGGGCAGCAGCACGAGCTCCGCCAAAGCCAACTCGCTTGTGCGTTTGAATTCGGTGATTGCGCGGGCGCGGTATTCCGAGTCCGGATCGGACTTGCCCTCGTGCAGCAGGAGCGCGGCCAAATTGCCGTGCGGATAGGACGATCCCGGCGTCACCTGGCAGGCTTTTTCGTAGGTTTTGAGCGCTTCGCCGTAATCCCCCCGGTCGCGCTGAATCCCGGCGACCGGCCCCCACAACGATTCCTGGTTGAGATCGATCAGCTTGTCATTGGGCGGGTCGAGCGCTTTCTCCAGGTAATATACGGCATCCCGCTCCACTTTTGCGCGTTCTTCAGGCGGCAGATTGCGCGCCTGTCGCCGCAGCGCCACACCCAACGCGGCCATCGCGGTCGGCCAGGTGGGGGCAGCGTCGTGCGCCTGTTTGAGATGGGTAATCCCGTCTTCGAACATGTCGTTGATATATTGCAGCTCGAGCCAGCCCGCCATATACAACGCTAAAGGATTTTGGCTGTCGAAGGTGAGCACGTGCATGCTCGCATCATAAGCGGTCACATAGTTGCGCAAACGCAGCTCGTGCGTGGCGAGCATCAGGTAGGTGATCATCTCCTGATTGTTGTGCAGTTGATCGCCCAGCCCGACAAACGGCGTAAGCTGGTTCTCCAGGTCTTCCAGGCGCTTTTGCTGCCTCGCCAACGCGGTGATCCCACGTTTCAGCGTATCTGCGTTCTTATCTTGCTGCGCTTTGATGGACTCGCGCTGGTCCTCACTCTTCTTGATCTCAGCGTTCAGATCTTCGCGGCTCTGGCTGGCGCTGCGAAACCCGAAATAGGCCGTCGCGCCGAGCGCCAGACCCACCAGCACCGACGCCGCCTGGAGAAAGCTAAACAACTGGCTGAGATTGTTATCCGTGCGATCCACGTCGCGCAGGGCCTGCACCGCGTCCAGACGCGCCTGTTCCGCCGCTGCACGCGTTTGCTCAACGCTGCGCCACGTCGCGTCGATCTGCGCGGCGACTTCGGGCGATAGCGCCTGAACCACTTCCGGCGACAGCGTGGGCAGTGGCTCCGGGATGATGGCCTGCGGCAGACCGGGTTTTTCACGATCGCGCAGTTGGAGGTAGCTCTCCCGGTACGTCAGCATTGACAGCACGACCAACCCCAACACGGCCAGTCCGAGCACAATATGCGGGATGTGACGTGCAACCCATACGCCGTATGCGCGCCGCTGCAGTACGGGCGTCGTTGCAGGGGGCGCGTCAGGCTTTACCGAGGGCGAACCGTTCTGAGTATCCGTGTCAGGTGGCATTTCCGTTGGAGTCACTGACATGCTGCTCCCTCACTCAAGCGCAGCTACGCGCCGCTATGTTCATCCCCCGACCGGACAATCCGGCCCGGTGTACATGCCCTGCTCATCAAACCCGGGTGGCAAACTCACCCAGCCATCCAACTGACCGCCCGCCGTGGTCACCTGCACGTGCAGCCACACGCCCGGCGGATTGCCCGCCTGCGCCTGCCGCCCGATCACCTCGGCCAGGTGGGGCAGCGACGACAGCAGCAGGCGATCACCCGGATAGGGGCCGCTCATGACCGGCAGCGGTCCGTCCGGCAGCCGCACGATGATGCAGCCGGACGTCAGGCGCGCGGTGATCAAGGCGTCCAGTGTTTCCGTGGCGTTGGGAGTGGCGGACGCAGTCAGGGTAGCCGTCGGCGTCGGCGTCGCGGTCCACTGGGTCGCCGTCGCCGTCAAATGAGCCGCCATCAGCGCCCCGATCGTCGCTTCCACGTTGGGCGTGATGCTCGGTGTCTGCGTGAGCGTGACGGTCGGCGTGGCGGTCCATTGGGCCGCCGTGGCCGTCAGATGAGCGGCCATCACTGCCGCGATCGTAGCCTCCATGTTGGGCGTGATGCTCGGTGTCTGCGTGACCGTGGGCGACGGTGTCCGTGTGACAGATGGCGTAGCGGTCCACTGTGCCGCCGTGGCCGTCAAGTGATCGGCCATCACCGCTTCGATCGTGTCAGTGAGATTGGGCGTGATGCTCGGCGTGACTGTCACCGTGAACGAAGGCGTCAACGTGACGGTCGGCGTCGCGGTCCACTGTGCCGCCGTGGCCGTCAAATGATCGGCCATCACCGCTTCAATCGTATCGGTCAGATTGGGCGTATTGGACGGCGTAAAGGTCGCGGTCGGAGTCGGAGTGTCCGTCCAACGCGACGCGCTGGCCGTCTGGCCGTTGACGAAGCGCGCAGTCACGGCGATGGCTGTCGCGTAGGAGGCGCTTTGTGTGGCGGAATCATAGGTCGCCTGCACGAGATCATTAGGAATCGGCGTGCGCGTGGACGTCGCATTGAGGTCCTGGTAGGCGCGCAGCCCGATCAGACCCAGCGCCAAGCCCACCACCAGCGCGACCGCCGCCGCCCCGATCAGAGTCGGCAGCGTCAGGCGCAGCGCCGACCGGGACGCGACCTCTTCCGCGCGCGGCGGCGCGATCGTTACCGGATCACTCCATTCGCTGGCCGTGCGCCGATCTTCCGGCTGGCGGAAGGCGCGCACGCGGTAGGTCGCGTATTGATCGGCCACGCCGCAGGTGGGCAGCACGGTGAAGGTATCCTCGCCCTGCCCTTCATCCATCCCCTTCGGGGTGACGTGGACGGCATAACTCTGCGCACCAGGGATGGGCGTCCATTCCAGGCGCTGCTGTGTCACGCGGGTGAACACGGGCGTATCAAGCTGGACCGGCCCACGTACCGCCACGCTCCATGCCGACGGCGTATTCGGCGCGTAGAGCACATTGATCGCGCGCACGCGGTAAAACCGGGCGGGCGGCGATCCGGCAGGCAAATGCAGGTCCGCGGCAGCCCCGCGATACACGATCTCCGAGTGCCGATCGTCAAAATCATTCTGGTCCGACGCCTGCACTTCGTAACCGGTCGCCTGGACGATCGGTGTCCAGCGCAGCACGTAGCCGCCCTCCTCCGACCAGCCCACGGGGGCCATTAGCGGAGTCGCCAGGACGACGGGCGCCGGTCGCACCGGTTCACTCGGCGTGCCGGGGATCCCCTGGTTCAGCGGGATAACGCGGTAATAGCGAGTGCTGCCCGACGGCGGCGACAGCGTGTACTGCACCTGACGACCATCGGTCAGCTCGGCCACCAGCGTGGGCGCGTCAAAGGACGGAGTCTCCAACTCTTCGATGCGGCTGCCGTTCACATTGGGAGCGGGGTGCCAGCTCAGCAAGCACAATTCCGGCGATACCCAGCGATAATTGAGCAGCACGCTGCTCGGCTGGCTGATGACCGGGTTCAGACGCAGGTCAAACAGCGCCAGATCGCGGTTGGATTCGCCGCTCCAATCCTCCAATGCGCGCTGAAGTTCCGCCGCCGGGAGATCGGGCAAATCGTCACCAATAGGCGAGGCCCCGCTGGAATAGACCAGCAGGCGCTCCAGCCCGAACAGGCTGCCCCGGTAGGCATGCAGCGCCATCCCAACCGGTTCCGGCCCGTGTTCGGGGGTCCAGCCTTCGTCCTCTCCCAGCACCAGATCGAGCTGGAGCGGCGTGCCGCCGCGTTCGAGCAGGCGCACGCCGTTGAGTCCGAGCCAGGCCAGATACACCCGACCTCCGGCGACCGCGCGTTCAAGCCGTCCGGCAATGAAACCGGTCAGGCCCTCAGGCGCGTCCTGCCAGCGATCGGTTTCGGCCATCCATCCGCGCAGATCGACCGGCCAATCGGGCCCAGCGCTTTCCAGCGTCCACAGATGGGCGGCCAGCCGATCCGCGAGGTAGCTCGCAGCGGGACCTTCGGCCAGGGCAAAGGCCAGACGGTCAGAATCCTGGGTGACGACCAGTGCCGCCGCCACCGGCTCAATCGCTTCGGGCGGCGCGGCGCGCTGAAACGCGACTCGCCAGCGTCCGTGCGCGCTGCGCCCCTGTTCCAGCGCGCTGGATTCCGATCCGAGTTGAACCTGTTGTACCGTATTCGCCATGGTGACCCGCCATCCGGTAAAGGCTGAACTTCCTCCGTTAGTGTAAGCGGCACGGCAAAATCGGGCAAGTTCGGGTTAAGGGGAAGCCGCGTGTAAGAAGTCGCTTGAAAAGCCCCCATCCCCGGCCTTTCCCCCACGTGGTGGAGGAAGGGAGAAACTCTGAAGTCTCTCTCCGGGGAAACCGCCCGCAGGGCGGAGGGGTGGGGCTAAGCTTAGCGGCGCTGACCCCGGACGGCGGCGGAGAGCAAAATGGGCACGCCGACCAGGAACAGAACGCCCGGCCACAGCGTTCCCGATGCGATCATCCAGGCCAGCGCGACCAGCCATACAGCCGGAGCCGCTCCTGCGATTGGACCACCGCGCGCGATCCCGTCTGGCAGGCTGGCCAGCCCGATCAGCGCCAGAATCCAGGGCCAAAAGTGACCAGTCCAGATTAACAGCACCAACCCAATCAGAATGATCGCCCCGGTGGTAGAACGGCGGGCCGGTGAGCGTTTCGCAGTACGCCGCATGGGCACCCCCTCCTAATACGGTTCCGCGTCGTCCGGCTCGTCAAGCAGACCGCGTTTGGGTTTGCGCTTGGATTTCTCGAAAGCGGGCGGGCGTACCAATGCCCCGGCGATCATGCTCAACCCGATCAACACCAGGATGCCCGGCCACAGCGCGTCGAGCGCAAAGAGAATCGCCAACCCGATCATCCACACCAGCCCTTGCAGCCCGGCCCAAAAGCCTTTGCGCGCGATGCTGCTCGGCAGCCCGGCCAACCCGGCTACGACCAGAATCCACGGCCAGAAATTGTCGGTCCAGAACAACACGCCCAGCCCGATCAAGAAGATCCCGGTGCCCATTCCATCAAGTGCGTTACGTCCACTTCGTCTCGACCGCCACATGTCTGTTTGCCTTTACCTTACCTCGCGCCCGACGGTGCCGGGCCCCTACCCAGATCGGCCTGCATGTGCAGG
Organism: uncultured Chloroflexia bacterium; assembly: GCA_963826505.1. Taxonomy (GTDB): domain Bacteria; phylum Chloroflexota; class Anaerolineae; order Aggregatilineales; family Aggregatilineaceae; genus CAWGXG01. The sequence goes on along the minus strand of CAWGXG010000001.1, from coordinate 74,912 downwards.
CTATAATGTACTATACGCCGGACACGGGTGATTCGTTGTGTGGTGGCGTGGTTGTCATTTTTCGGAATATCGGTACAGTTGGAGAGGTGACGATATTCAGCGCGGAGTACAGACCATGACCGACGCTCAATCTGTGATTACGAGCCAGAAGCATATCGCCCTGATCGCGCACGACGAATGCAAGCAAGACTTGCTCGACTGGGCACAGTACAACAAGCAGGCGCTCTCCCAGCACGTATTGTATGGGACCGGCACCACGGGCACGCTGATCGAACAAGAGCTCGGCCTCAATGTGACTACCTTCGTCAGCGGGCCATTGGGCGGCGATCAACAGATCGGCGCGCGCATCGCCGAAGGACTCATCGATTTGCTGATCTTCTTCTGGGACCCGCTCGAATCGCACCCCCACGATCCGGACGTGCGCGCCCTGCTGCGCCTGGCCGTGCTGCAAAATATCCCGGTGGCCATGAACCGCGCGTCGGCGGATTTCATCTTTTCGTCGCCGCTCATCGTGACAGACTACCGCCGCAAAACCTATGATTATGGCGAACGTCTCCACCGCCGCCGTGTGATCGAGCGTTTCACCGGCACGACGATCAAATAGCGTACCCGGACCCAACCCTGACCGGGCCGTGCTCAACCTGACCTAAAAGGACGGACACCATGCGTAAATGGATGCTGTGGGGCGTCGTGCTCGCCATGCTGCTGGCGCTGAGCGCCTGCGGCGGGGACAAAAAAGAGCCAGCAGGCGAACCCGCTACCCCGACTCCGGCCCTGGATGCCACGCCGACCGGGGCCGCCCCCGGCGTCGGCTTTGCGAATGAAACGCCGGGTTTGCAGGCGCGCCAGGGCCTCACCGTGCTCCGGGAGAGCGCAGGCGCGCACGGGGAAACAGTGTATTTCTTCGCCGAAGTGCGCAACGACAGCGGCCAGGTGCTCGCCCAGGTGGACTCGAAGCTGTATCCCCTGGACAGTTACGGCGCACGGATCAGCGAATTTTCCGCCAACCCGCTGATGACCAACATCCCGGTGGGCGAAACCTTCTATGTCGGCGGGTCGTTCCCCAAGCCGGACAGTTACAGCGATTCGCTGCGCTGGATCTGGTTTACGCCTGCCACTGAGGCGGGACTTACGGCGGTATTCGATCTGCCCACGACGATCACCGCGCAAACCGTCACCGACACCGGGCTGTACAAAGTCAGCGGGACGGCCACCAACAGCAGCGGGCAGGAGCTGGTCTTCCCCCTGATCGACGTGGTCGCCATCGGTCCCGACAACGACCTGGCCGGGTTAGCGCATGCCGCCGCCATCACCAGCAGCCCGGATCAACGCTGGGCAGCGGGCGAAACGATCACCTTTGAGACTCAGTTCAGCTTCTTGACGGTGCCGGTCGAACAAATAACAGATGTCGTGATTCTGGCCGTAGGATATAGCATCCCCACGCCGGGCGGATAGTGCCGCCGTCCGGACCAGGGACACCGGAGGGTGATACGCGAGGCGTTCAGTTGCGGTCGGACTGCGGACCGCTGTCGTCCTGCACGGTATCGAATGTATTCTCACGGGCGAGATCGCCCGCGCTGCGATCGACGCGCTGCTCTAACGTCGCGTCGGCCAGCCGTACTACAGGGATCGCGTCGCGATCGGTGCTCGTCCGACGCAGAATGCTGCTGTGGTCGGACCCATCGGCGCTGCCAGCACATGTCAGGGCGCGCTGCGGAGTCGAAGTTTGACCCGGTGCAGGCCGTTTCGTGCCCGGCATTTCTCCATCAGGAGTCGATACAATGTGCGTCTCGGAATCCAGGTCTGGGCCCGCTTGCTCCCCAGGACCGGGAAAATCAGGTTGCTTTACCACGGCTGACTCCTCATCCCATGCCCCGCCAACCTGTTCATGCTCCCATTGTGACGTGTTTCTGATCAAATTTCAACCTTAGTCAAGCCATTTTGGGAATTTTTTAGTACTTTTTACATTTCTCCCGTGGCAGCAGGGCCCCGCGGCTATGGAGAGGGACAGGCGCTGGTGAAGTCCCATTTCCATAACAAGGCCGACCGCCGATCATGCAAGGTTAAGGGATTTTTCACAGATTATTCCTGTTCTGAGGCCCATCCGCCCACGACGCCCACCATGAGAGCGTGTATAATCAAAACGGTTCGTCCTTATTCGTGAAAGCTGAGCCCGTCATCGTGGCACGTTCCGTTACACGCCTGATTCGGCAAAACACCGCCGATGTGGCGATGGCCCTCATCATCCTGGTCTGGGGATTCCACTTCATTGTGATGAAGCAGGGCGTTGACGCCGTCCCGCCGATGACGTACAACGCGCTGCGCTTCCTGATCGGGGCACCGGTCATTCTGGTGATCATGATCCGGCAGGGCGTGCCGTTCCGGTTGTCGCGGATGGACCTGCGCTGGGTGGTGCTTACCACGCTGATGGGGACGATCCTTTACCAGGTGTGTTTCGCGATCGGGCTGAAATACACCACGTCGACCAATTCCGCGCTGCTGGTTTCGACCATGCCCGCCTGGACCGCGTTGATCAGCATGTTTATGGGCCTGGTGCGCGTCCGCCGCGCGATGCTTTTCGGGCTGGCAGTGACGTTTACGGGCGTGGTGCTGGTTATCCTGGGCACATCGGCGACCGGGCTATCACTGTCGCACGACGATCTGATCGGCAGCGGCCTGCTGCTGCTTGGGGCAATCACGTCGGCAATAGCATCGATCTACACCAAGCCGCTCGTAGACCGGCTGGGCGGGCTGGTGGTCGCCGGCTGGTCGTATCTGCTGACCTCGGTGTCGCTCGCAGTGATGGCCGGACCCGGCCTGTGGCATGCGTCGATCCCGCTGCACATCTGGCCGAATGTGTTGTACAGCGCGCTGCTTTCCAGCGTAGTGGGCTATCTGGTCTGGAATTACGCGCTGCGCGCCATCGGCCCGACACGCGCGACCTCGTACCACAATTTCACGCCGATCGTCGCGGCGGTGGCGGGCGTGGTGGTGCTAGGCGAGCCGTTGACGATTGGGCTGCTGCTCGGCGGAGTACTGACGCTGTTGGGCGTGGTGATCGTGCGCCGCAATACGCTGATTCGCCCGCCTGATGCGTTGGTGGAGCGTCTCGACGAGCCCGATCGACCGCGGCATTCGACCGCGCCCCGACCTGTGGGCCGGACCTGACGCGGCAAACGCTGATTTATCGCTGACTTGACTGTGTGTTCGCCGGGCATTCTGCGGCGAACCGTTGCTATCCAGGCGCAGGAGGTTGATCCCGTGACGGATGAACTGCATACCGATGTATTGATCGTGGGAGCCGGGATCGCCGGGATGATGGCCGGGCACCGCCTGGCAGACTATGGCCTGCAATCCCTCATCCTCGAACGGAATGACGTGGTCGGCGGCAGACTGGCCACCGCCCATGTCGGGCCAGGGCTGGCCGACTACGGCGCGCAGTTTTTCACAGCGCGGACCCCAGAATTCAGCGCCTGGACCGAGCGCTGGCTTGAGGACGGTATAATCTTCCAATGGGGGACGGGCTGGAGCGCTGGCAGCCTGGACGCCTCGACGCCAGACGGTCACCCACGCTATGCGGCACGCGGCGGAATGCGCGCGCTGGCCGAGTATCTGGCGACCGGGCTGGACGTGCAGATTCATGCGGGCGTCGTCGGCGTCACCTATGGCAAGCGCGGCGGTTGGCAAGCGCTGGATGTAAAAGGTCGCATCATCAACGCGCGCGGCCTGCTGCTGACCATCCCCGCGCCGTTGGCGCTGCGGCTGCTCGATGCGGGCGAAGTCGAAGTATCGCCGTCCGACGAGGAGGCGCTCAAGGGGATCAGCTTTGCGCCAACACTGGCGGGGCTGTTTTGGATCGACGGCACGATCGCGCTGCCCGAACCGGGCGCGGTCCAGCGCCCGAATGCGCCGATCGCGTGGATCGCCGACAACCAGCGCAAAGGACTGTCGCCCGATGCCGCGCTGATCACCATTCACGCCGGGCCGTCTTACAGCCGCGAATTGTGGCACATGCCCGATTGGGAAGTGCTGGTCGCGTTGGAATCCGGGCTGCGGCTGTTCCGCGAGTCTCATGCGGTAGTCAAGCAATCGCGCCTGGAACGCTGGCTGTACGCCACGCCGACCGACCTGCATCCCGAAAAGTACCTTGTGGCCGGAAACCTGGCCCCGCTGGTCTTCGCGGGCGATGCCTTCGGCGGTCCGCGCGTCGAGGGTGCGGCGCTGTCGGGTCGGGCCGCAGCAGAGGCGCTCGTCGCGCGCCTGGGTTGATCGCGTGCCCGCGCACGCCATGATCGAGTAATCCGCGCTGCGCCCCGCCAGCACCGGGGCACACGGTAGTGGTCTAGGAGGAATCGCCGGCATCCGGCGCTTCCCAGCTCCCCCCGATAACCTCGATCGATCGCCGTCCCAAAATGCGAATACGGTCTTCGCCTTCCAACCGCAGCAGGTGATATTGCACCGAAGACGGGTGCAGCGCGCAGCCGCGCGCCATCTCCGCGATCGACGGCGCTAACCCGTCGTGCTGCTGTTTGTACTTCACCAGGAATTCAAACACGCGATCCCGCGTGCCAGCACCATCAGCCATCCTTGCTGCCTCCTGGTCGTGTGTGTGCGTCCGTGAGCCAGATCATGTCACCACCCCTGGTTATGTCACTGCTCAGAACATCTGTTCGTTTGGTCTATCAGTATAATCGCATGGCCCCACCGGAGTCAACGGCTCCAACCTGTTTCTAGCCACTCTCTAACCGTGTGTGTACCGGGGAGTGCAATCAGCGGGCAGCACAAGCTGGCCCGCCCTGGCCCCATAGGCATTAGGTTGAGCGGCTCTGCACCGCTTTCTGGTAGCCCCACCCCTAACTCCTATACGGATTAAGCTAAGGTTTTGAGGGCGAGGGGAAAGGGGCTTGCTCACACCTCCCTGACAGGTTTTGCCCGCACCCCTGACATTCGGCGGGTTTTGTTTTCGCCGGGCGTGCCGTATAATCGGAGCACTATTGGTCTGAGGGAGCGGCCCAACGTATGTCCGATTCGGTTCATTCTGGCCCCAACCAACCGGCCCTGCCGCCGGATTATGAGGACGTCCCCGTTGAGGAGTTAATCCGCCTCACGCGGGAATTCACGCGCCGGATCACCAACCAGGACCGCCAGCGGCTCGGCCTGGAGCTGCGCGAATCCGGCCACGCGCGGACCATCCAGCTCAGCGCACCGGTGACGCTTCAACAATTCTTCTCCGGCGAGATCGATCTCGATACCGATCTCGCGCGGCGCTATCATAATGCCCCGCTGCTGTCGCACGTCCACTTCGCGCCGGGACCCGGTGAGCCAATGCGCCGCCAGGTAACTGCCATCTTTTCGAGCAACGACGAAACGGCGACGCTCGCCGTGGACGCGCACCTGTCAGCGGAATCCGGCCTGGAATTTACGTTTACCCTGTTCAGCGCGCTGACGATGCGCTTCCTGCTCTCGCCCCTGACGGCCGCCGATCGCAGCCGGTGGCTGGATATGATGCGGCGCGAAAACGGGATCACCTTTTTGTGGACGCGTGAGCGCTGGGAACAACCGCACCTGATTTTCGTCATCCGCGAGTTTTTCGGACGCGTGTACGCCTTTTCGCCCAACGGCTTCGAAGCCGCAATCCGCATGACGCCCGATATGATCGCGGTCCTGATCGATTGGCTCGACCGGTTGTGGTTCCCTGACCGCCACGTTCCCGCCGACGAACCCGAAACCAGATCAGCCAGCCTATCCTGGCACGATCGCCCCACCCAGATCCGACGTCCGCGTCCCGCTTTGCGCCAGGCCATCCCCGATGCGCCGGAAGAACAATGGGACGATGTTCCCGCACCGCCCGCTAGCGGGCCCTCCCTGGACAGCTTCGACTCCCCGCCCCCTGTCGCCGATGAAACCGAGCTAAATGCTGATGATTTGGAGTGGTAGTCACAATAGGCCACTTGGTTCAAGTCGACCAATAGCTTTTGTCGCCAAGCGGCGCTCTGTCGGTTACAATGAACACGCTGGTTCGATGTGCAGCGCTCCGCACGGCGCGCTTCATACCACACCCACTCATTGTCCAGTAAGCGACCATGTTCGTCTGTGTGCGCCCGGCACCCGATGATTGCGGGCCCAACAGGTCTGGCGAGCAGATAAGGAATCACGATCATCATGAAAGACATCTTCGATAAGACGCGCAGCTTTACCCGTGCCAGAGAAGCGATGGAAATGGGCCTGTATCCCTTCTTCCAGCCGCTTCAGAACTCCGACGCTACGACAGCCACCTTCCGGGGCAAAGAAGTCGTGATGATCGGGTCGAACAATTACCTCGGCCTGACCACGCATCCCAAGGTGAAGCAGGCCGCAATGGATGCATTGGAGCGCTTTGGGACAAGCTGCACGGGCAGCCGCTTCTTGAATGGCACGCTGGAATTCCACCTGGAGCTGGATCGCCGTCTGGCGAAATTCGTCGGCAAGGAAGCGGCCATTGTCTTCTCGACCGGCTACCAGACGAATGTCGGCACGATTTCAGCCATCGTCCAGCGCGGCGACTATGCCATTCTCGACAAAGACGATCACGCCAGCATCGTGGACGGCTGTTTCCTGGCACGCGGTATGAGCCAGGCCGAAATGAAGCGCTTCTCGCACAACGATCCCGACAGCCTGGACACGCTGCTCGCTAGACTGCCCGAGGACTCCGGCAAACTGGTGATCGTGGACGGCATTTACAGCATGGGCGGCGATATCGCCCCGCTGCCCAAGCTGGTCGAAATCTGCAAGCGGCACGGCGCGCGCATCATGGTTGACGACGCGCACAGCCTCGGCGTTCTGGCCAATGGACGCGGCACGGCCGCGCATTTCGGTCTGACTGACGAAGTCGATCTGATCATGGGGACGTTCAGCAAGTCGTTGGCCTCGATCGGCGGCTTTATCGCCGGCGACGAGCAGACGATCCACTACATTCAGCATTTCGCGCGCTCGTTTGCGTTCAGCGCCAGTCTGCCCGCCTCCAACGCGGCGGCGGTGCTGGCCGCGCTCGACATTATCGAGAGCGAGCCGGAAATCGTCCAACGCCTGTGGGACAACGCCGAATATATGCGCGCCGGCCTCAAGCGCCTGGGTTATGACACCGGTCTGAGCAACACGCCCGTTATCCCGATCTACATTCGCGACGAATACCGCACGGTGTTAGCGTGGCACGCTCTGATCGAAGAGGGCGTCTATACCAACCCGGTGGTGCCGCCCGGCGTGCCGCCCAACAGCAGCTTGCTGCGCACCAGCTACATGGCGACGCATACCAAAGAGCATCTCGACCGCGCGCTGAAGGGGCTGGAAACGGTCGGTCACAACCTCGACCTGATTCCCGCCGACGCGACGCTTCAGGCGGAAAAAGTCTAGACCGCGAGCAGCGGTCGGCAGGCAGTAAAGGAACGGCCTCACCCCTGATCAATCCTGGGTGAGGCCGTATTTTATGTTGAAGTGTGCCTGATGCGTGATTGGCCCCACGCGGCGGACTCACAAGTCTCGTCTCCTTAGAATGGGGAGTAGATGGCAAGCCCCGCCCTACTCCCGCGCAAAGCGAATGGTGACCAGAAGTTGCCCGAAGCGCACATCGTCGCCATCGCGCAGCACGCGGACTTCATGGGCGTGCAGGCGCTGGCCGTTGACGTATGTGTAATTGAGGCTGCCCATATCGCTCAGCAGCAGCGAGTTAGCCTGCCGTCGCAGCCCGGCATGCAGGCGCGACACGCCCCGGTGATCGCCGCCGTACTTGCTGAGGTCGATGTCAGGCAGCATCACGCTGTTAGGCGATTGGCGGCCTATGATCAACTCGTGGTTGGTGGGCCGCACGCGGATCGTCTCGTTGAATTCGCGCACATTGATCAACAGCATCATGCCCTCTTCGAACACGCCGGAGTGCTCATCGCCGCCCGGAGTCAGACGGTCCAGTGGTTGCGTGTCGTCAGAGCCAGCCAGTCCCCGGCTGTCCACCAACAGCGCGCCGCACGCTGTGCAATACAGCTCGTTGGGGGCATTTTGCGTGCCGCAGGACGGGCAGGCGACGGTGCTGCTGGTGCGTTTGGCTTTGTTATCAATGGGTTTGATGCGGCGGATCGCTGGGCTGTTCGCCGTCGTGGAATCTTTGACCTGCTGTTGGGCTTCATCCAACCCCTCAGGGGGGCGATAGTGGGTCGCGTACGGATCGTTAGCGGCGCTGTTTTGGGCACGACCTTCTTTGGTCTCCCACGCGCGCAGCATGGCAATCAGACGCTCACGATCGGTGTCGGGCAGCCCTCTGGCGTCTGGTTCGATCGTTCCCCAGGCGCTGTCCCGATCGTAGCCGTTCTTTCGCATCCGCGTGAAATGCGCGAATAATCCCTTCACACGATCGTCGTTCACCACTCTATCCAGTCTCCGTATCGCGTTCATATGTGATGTGTGTGTAACTGTCCCGATTCCGATTACGCTTTTCGCTCATATGATTAATGCTACCGCGATCTAATTAAAAGCCAATCAATGAGCACTAAAGGATCGGTTTGAAAATCGTACGACTTTGCACAGGATCGGGCTAGAGCGGGCCGCACAGGGTTGGAAGAATGCGACCCACCTGGCAGCGCGCCCTACTTCGCGCGGATCGTGAGATCGTAGGTCATATCCCAATAGGCGCGCCCCACAATCACATACAACCCATCCACCGGCGCGGTGAAGTCCAGCGCCTTGTCGTAATAGGTGTCGATGGTGGTGATCTTGAACCCATCCGGCCCGTAGAGATCGAGATAGGGATAGTCTTCGGACACCATCTCGATCGTCATGGTGTCGCCCGCGTGCAGCGGCAGGCCAAACATGTCCTGCTCATCGACCGACCCGGTAAACGAATCGCTGCGCGTCTGGCCGATCTCAAGATTGGCTTCGATCATACCGGGATTCCCGACCAAGAAATTATCGCTGTCGTTCAGGCTGTGCGTCACCGTTGGGACGCTGACCCCGTCGAGCGTCGCCGTGTTGATGTCGTCCATCAAGGTGTAGAACGACGCGTTCAGGTTGAGATGGTCGAACGCGCTGCTCCCGCCCATCAACGACAGGTCCACATTCAGCCCCAGATTAAAGCCGAACTTGTGCAGATAACCATCGTCCGCGCCCACCCATTGATCCAGCGTGATCGACGTGTCGCCCACCAGCAGCCCGACCGTCATCAGCAGGAAATGCACCTGCGTCTCATTGAGGTCCCGCACATCTTGCAAATTGATCCCCAGGCTTTCCATCGCCGGATTGTTGAGCAGCGTCAGCAGCGCGGTGGGCAAATTGGGATCGGCGAGCAAGCCCTTGAGATCAAAGGTCGTGGTGAAGGCGATCATGGTCTGGCCGCTCAGCGATTCGTCCGGGCCGCGCGTCGTGCTGATGTGATCGCTCAGCATGCCGTAGATATCGTTCAATGAGCCGGATAACTCGGACGCCTGGGCCAGCGTTGCGCGCGTGCCGTCACTTTCAAGCTGCGCGATAGCATCTTCCAGCGTCTGGTTCAGCTCGTCCATGTTGGACGCCGTCATGTCGATCGTGTCTCCGAACCACGCATCGGCCCCGGTCGGCGATTCCAGGCGGACATACAACCCGTTATCCTTGAAAATCAGGTCCCCGCCACCGGACATATCCGTACCCGGCGCCTGCACCGACGCATGCTCGATAGCGAGCACTATCCCCAGTTCGTTGAGCGCGGTCTGGACTGTGGCCGCGTCCAGGCGTTGGAGCAGGACCATCAGCGGGCCGATATCGGTGACGCCGCTCATCGAAGGGAGATCGCTAATCAGACTGAGGGCTGACGAGGGCAGCGTCAACAGACCGGACCCATTCGTCTCGAACTGCATGGACTGGTCGCTCCCAGCGTCCAGAGACAGCGCGAGCCCCCAATCGGGCATCGACACGGACAGAATGTCGCCGGTCTTCTGCGTCGCGGCCTCGAGAATCTGGCAGTCTGCGTCACTCAGCCCGCTGCAATTGATGGACGATCCGCCCTGCGCGGCAGCCGTCAGCAGCGGACCCACCGCGAGCAGCAGCGCCAGGGCCAACATCGGCCACGCGCGCCGTTTGGGTAGCAGGTGCATCATAACGATTACGCTCCTTCGAACATAACGATCAGCGATCGGGTGTCAGCCAGGATGATGGATCGGGTTGTATGGGTTAGCCCCCATCCGATACGCAGTAAGTTAAGCACTGCATGACGCCTTTCCCCTCCCCCAAAAACCTTGGCTTAACGCGTATAGGACAGGGGCCAATACCACATAAACATCAGCCCTGATTTTCTTCCGTTTGATGTGCCGCCGCAAATGGCGACGCGACCAAAGAATAAAAAAGCCCCCCGCACACGGGGCGCGAGGGGCTGCTTTGCCGGTTCAGGCAGATTACATTCCGAGCGAAGCGCCCATGGCGTCGAGCTGGGACTGAAGCTCATCCATCGGCTTGTAGCTTTCCGGCGGGGTGACTTCCACCGGCTGATTGTGCGCGGCAACTTCCGACATGAAGTAGACTTCGCCGGTGATCTTGCCGGTGTCAGGCGACAGCATGGACAGGTCCAGGCTGACCGGGATATCGAGCGTGATCATATGAATCTGGCCGTCATCCAGGCCGATCCACTGTTCGAAGCTGACGCTGGTGCCGGTGAGCAGCGGGCCAAGGAACATGCCCATCATCTGCATGTCTTCGGGGGTCATGCCGCCGAGGCCGAGGCTGTCAGTCGCTCCGCCAGCCGCGCCGAGCGCTTCGCCGAGCAGCGGCGAGGACAGAACAGCGGTCAGCAGACCATTGATGTCCACGGTGGTGGTGAAGTCGGCCATGCTTTGGCCCATCGAGTCGGCATCAGCGCCGCGCGTAGTGGTCAGAACGCCGGTCAGATCAATACCGGACATATCCTGGCCGCTCATCATACTGCCCATATCGGTCAGGCTGCCGAGGTCGGCCACGTTGCCGAGCCCCATGCTCGCCAGATCTTCAGGGGTGATCGCCTGGCCGTACCACTCGCCATTGTACATGACATACGCCATATCGTTGGTCACGATGATTTCGGCGCTGCCGGACATCGCGGGCGAATCGGGGACTTCGAGCGAGCTTTGGTCAATCACCAGATGCACAACAAGCTGACCGTCCATGAAAGAGAAGCCGCCGCTGCCGCTGGCCGAGAACGCGAACGTCTGCGTCCCGTCGGTGAAGTTCAAGCGGATTTCCCAGGAAGGGGTCAGAAACGACGTCACAGTCATCTGTGAGGCGTTTTCAACAAGGGTGCAATCGGCATCGGACAGCCCATTGCAGACCGGATTTGTACCGCCCTGCGCCAAAGCAGGCAGTACCGGAACTAGCGCCAGCATGGCGACTAGTAGAATCGGCAACACACGTGCAATACGCTTCATGGTGATGCTTTCTCCTCGTATCTCTATCTTAGCGCAAAACGCAACAACTCTATCTAGTATAGTGATAGAACCGCCTTGGAGGCAATGCCGAACTCGCTAAAACTTGCAAAAATTCGTCAACATACCGGTGTGACCGGGAGGGAAATACAAACAGGCTGCCCGTCGGACAGCCTGCTGTGTGTTAGAACGGGGCGCGATCAGTTGCCGAACAGACTGCTACCCAATCCGCCGCCGCCCAAAATACCGCTTTCTTCGCTCAACAGGCCCGCACCCGAGGTGGCGTTGGCCGGTTCCATAATCTGGATATCTCCATTATGTTGGGTGATGTTGCCGGACAGCTCGTAGCTCATGAGCATCTTCTGAGCGTTGCCGCTGTCGTCGGTCAAGCCCAACGCGCTGCCGTCCATCTGGAAAACGTACTTATCTTCGATGCGGTGAATGTAGCCATCATCTTTGCCGATGTAGATCGTCGTGGAAAACTCCGTGCCGGAGAGCGCGGGCAGCAGCATAAACGAAATCATCGCGATCTGTGACGCATCCACGCCCAGTGTGTCCGGCGTCAACCCCAAGGTGTCACCGCCCGCCGAGAAGCCATCGGTCATCAGGGTGTTGAGCGCGTCAGCGTTGCCCAGCAGACTTTGCAGATCGAGCGAGAGCTTCTGCATTTGCATCGCCTGCCCGTCGATGTCGGGACCGTCGGCCACCGCCACCGTGAAGACCGCCGGATCGGTGAACATGTCCAGCCCAGAGCCCGTCGGGCCGCTGAGGCCGAGCAGCAGGCCCAGGCCGAGCATGGCGCTGTCATTCAAGTCTTCGACCGTCCAGGTCGCGCCGGAGTCGGTGCTGGTATAGCCCTTGGTGCCCACGATGATGAACTCGGTTCCGTCCAAGGATTGGGAACCGGTCGAGTCAAGCATCGTGCCCTGGTCGAGCCAGGCGTGAATATTGGCACCCAGGCCGTCTGTCGAATCAGTCACGACATATTCATATTTGCCACCCAGCGAAATATCGTTGGTCGACGAGGTGCCGTCGTCAATAAAAAGTTTGACTGCCAGGTCTTCGACGGCGACCGCATTCAATTTGCTCATCATTTGATAAGCGTCCTGGCGCATCTGGCAGGAATCCGCCGCTTCTCCCTGGGCGCAAATGGCCTTGCTAACAGCCATCATCGTTGTGCCAGCGGGCAGGGGGAAGCCACAGGCCAGCACAGGCGCAGCCAGCATGGCGAATAGCATCAGTGTCAGAGCCCATTTCTTCATGTTGATTGTGCGTTCCTTTCTCACGGTGAGCTGCGAATAGGTGTGAAAAAAGCCCGGCAACTGCACGCCGACAGACCAGCCTGCGTGCGTCCCCGGTCGAACATACGGTAATTGTATTATATGGGTTTTGAAAACCGGCACAATCAGGGGCGTAGGGCGGGTCAGCCGCCCCACCCCTCCGCCCTACGGGCGGTTTCCCCTCCCCGTGTAACGGAGACGAGATTTCACTGGCGACTGTCTCCCTGTCTCCGCACCTGCATGGGGAGGGGCGCGCGGCGGCAGCCGCGTCGGGGGTGGGGCTAATCACATAGCGCCCATGAATCAACGCGCGGATGAGCCTTTTCGGATCAGCGGCGATCGGGCTGCGCCGCGCTTTCCAGGTAATGCGACTCTACGACCGTCAGATCGTCGCCCAACGTGTAGACCAGCGGAACGCCCGTCGGAATATTGAGCGCGGGCACGTCGGCTTCGGGGATGTGATCCAGGTATGTGACCAGAGCGCGCAGGCTGTTACCGTGCGCGGCGATCAGCACGCGTTCTCCGGCGCGCACGCGCGGCGCGATGACCTGTTCCCAGGCCGGGAGCACGCGTACCAGCGTATCCTGAAGCGATTCGCAGGCGGGGAGCTGCTCCGGCGCGAGCTGGGCGTAACGCGGGTCAAAGCGCGGGTGGCGCGGATCGTCGGGTTCGAGCGCGGGCGGGCGGACGTCGAAGCTGCGCCGCCACGTGAAGACCTGCTCCTTGCCCAACCGCTCCGCCGTTTCAGCCTTGTTCAAGCCTTGCAGCGCGCCATAATGCCGTTCGTTGAGCCGCCAATCGCGGATCACCGGCAGCCACATCAGGTCGAGATCGTCGAGCACGATCCACAGCGTGCGGATCGCGCGTTTGAGCACGGAGGTGTAGGCCAGATCGAAGGTCAGGCCCGCCGCGCGCAGCGCCTGCGCGGAACGGTGCGCCTCGCGGATGCCCTCTTTGGAAAGATCAACGTCGGTCCAGCCGGTGAAGCGGTTGGCCTTGTTCCAGTCGCTTTCGCCGTGCCGCAGCAAAACAAGCTGGTGAGTTATCGAGTGCTCCTTCAATGCTAGCGTTCAACGCTCCCCAGATCATAGCAAAGCGGGCGCGTCTCCGTATTAACGTTGAATGATAGCGATGAGAGATAGCTATCAACGTTAAAAATCATGGTTAATAACGATGACAATAGAACAGATGTGCTGTATTCTTAGATCGTACACGGCGGATCGGGCGAGCGCGGACCTGTACACACGCGGCTTATGGATCGGGTTTTTCTCCCGCTGACACGGGATGGCCCGCCAAACTCACACGCACCCACGGGTTACCGCCACCAGCCGGACGGCGAGACTTGCCCGATTCGCCAGCGTATGCCGCCGTCAGCCGCTCAGCGGTTCGGTTTCCGCAGTTGGGAAGACCGGCGCATCCGCGGCAGGCTGCGGCGCGGGTGGTGTAGGGATCAGATAGGTGTTCCGGCGTACCAGTACCACGCCGATCATGGTCAGCGTGCCGCCGATCAGCAGCGGGATCGTCACCGGGTCTGACAGCAGGAGCACGCCGCCCAGCGCGGCGATCACTGGCGCGAAGTTGTAATAGTTGGCCACGCGGGCCGCGCCCAGTTCGCGCAGGGCGAAGCCTTCGATCAAAAAGCCAAGCGCGGAGGACAACAGCCCGGCATAGAGCAGGTTGGGCACGACCTTCAGCGGAATGTCGGATGGCGTGAGCACGACCAGATCGGGCGCGGCGACCAGGGCCAGCGTCAAGCACGTCACGATGTACATCCAGATGGCGACGGGCATTCCGCCGTAACGCTGGATCAGCGATTTCACGGAAATAGTGAAAATGGAGGTCGCCATCGTCGCGCAAAACATCAGGCCCATGCCGGTCAGGTCCCCGCGCGAGAACGCGACGTTGGCTTGGGCAGCACCCAGGATCACGACCAGCACCCCGCCCAACGACAGCCCGATCCCGGTGAACAGGCGGCGGCGCATGGCGACAATGCCGAGCGCGATGCTCAGCAGCGCGGTCCAGGTGGGGATGGTGGCGATCACCAGGGCGGCGTTGGTCGACGTGGTGCGCTGCAAGCCGGACACGGCAAAAACCTGGTACCCGACCTGCCCCAACAGCGCCAGCCCGATCAGGCGAGGCACGTCACGGCGGTCGATGTGCATGGCGGATCGGTGGCGCAGGCCGAGCGCGATCATGAAGGGCAGTCCCACAGAAAAACGTAATGCGTTGAAAGCGAGGGGAGCCATGCTTTCGAACGCATCTTTCATCACGATGATCTGGATGCCCCAAACCACCGTACTGAAGATCACCGCCGCATCGGCGATATGCCGTTTTGAAGGCAGTTTGAGTTCGTTGAACATGACGCTGTTCCCTCCCTTCTGAGGGATTATGATGTCGTGCACAGAGTTATTACCGCTCATTATAGGCCGCGGCGCGCAAAACACACGCAGCTTGGTCCTATATGGTCTGGTATGGACCGGGAGAACGATTTATGGAGGAAGCATGGCGGAGGGAAAACGCAGGGCAGAAGCGCACAAGGTCTGCCGCGCGGTCCGGCTGCTGGCCGACGGACTGATCCGGAGGCAGTCGCGCGCACCGTGCGGGTGATGCCGGACACGCTGGCCGACTGGGCTGCCGACGATCAATTCGATGTGCTGCGGCGCTGCCTGGTGGACTCCGGGCGGCTGCGCGGCGCGCTCGACGCGCTGGCCGATCTGACGCCAGGCGCAATCGCAACGCTGCGGCGCGCCCTGGATGGGGACGATATGCCACAAGCCATCCGCGCGGCGCAAGAAGTCCTGAAGTATGCCGCGCCGCTGGCGCACTTCCAGCCCGATCAGACGATACGTGTGGAGTATGGAACCCCTGACCATCACCCTGTTGGCACCTCACCCTGGTCAGCGCGCCATCCTGCGCCATCCGGCCCGCTTCAAAGTGGTGGCGTGCGGTCGCCGCTTCGGGAAGACGGAGACGGGCAAAATCCTGACGATTGAGCGCGCCCTGGCCGGGCTGACGGTCTGGTGGATCAGCCCCACCTACCGCATGGCCGACGATGTATGGCGCAGTCTCAAAACGTCATTGGGCGGTGTGGCGCTCGAAAAGCGCGAAGATATGCGGCGCATCGCCCTGCCGGGCGGCGGCGTGATCCGCGTGCAGAGCGCGCACGATCCCGACGCCTTGCGCGGCGCGGGTTTGGATCTCGCCGTGCTGGACGAAGCCGCCTACCTGCATCCCGACGTATGGCGCGCCGCGATCCGTCCGGCGCTGGCCGACCGGCGCGGGGAGGCCTTGTTCCTCAGCACGCCGCGCGGGCGTAACTGGTTCTGGGGGCTGTATATGCTCGGCCAGCAGAACGGCGATCAGTGGCAAAGCTGGCGCTTCCCCACCAGCGCCAACCCGCTGATCGATCCGGCCGAGATCGAGGCGGCGCGCGAGCACCTGCCGGAACGGCTGTTTCGCCAGGAATATCAGGCGGAATTTCTGCCGGACGCGGGCGGAGTCTTTCGCGGAGTCGAAGCGGCGGCCACAGTCGCCGCGGGCGAAAGTCCCGAAGCCGGAGAGCGCTACGTGTTCGGCGTGGACTGGGGGCGCGTCAACGACTTCACATGTGTGGCCGTGCTGGCCGTGGAGTCGCGGCGCGTCGTGGCGCTGGACCGTTTCAACAGTATCGGCTGGGCCTTGCAGCGGGCGCGGCTAGCGGCGCTGGCGGAGGTATGGCAGCCGGAGGCGATCTGGGCCGAGGCGAACAGCATCGGCGGCCCCAATATCGAGGCGCTGCAAACCGACGGTCTGCCGGTGATCCCCTTCACCATGACGGCCTCCAGCAAAGGCCCGCTGATTGACGCCCTGGCGCTGGCCATCGAGCGCGGCGATCTGGCCCTGCTGCGCGATCCGGTGCTGATCGGCGAGCTGGAAGCCTACACAGTCGAACGACTGCCGGGCGGCGGATTCCGCTACAGTGCCCCGGCGGGTGCGCACGATGACACGGTCATCGCGGCGGCGCTGGCCTGGCATGGCGCGCACGCCAGCGGCACGAGCATCAGTTTTGTATAGGTGACAACGATCAGATGCCTTATACTTACCGCTGATCGCTCAACGAAAGGAATCGAGTCAAATGGCAGCACATCCCAACTTGATCGAGCGGGCGCTGCGGCGCTTCGGGTATGTCAAGTGGCGACCGGCCAGCGTGATCCACCGCGTCGCGTCCGATGCGGGCGTGGATCTCCGCGATCGCCGCGCCGGAAATCGGGCAGATGGCGCAGTATGCGGGCGTCTACATGGCGAGTCCGTGGGTCTACGTCGCGATCAATCGCATCGCCGAGGCGGCGGCGCTGGTGCCGTTCCAGGTAGCGCGGCGTACCCGCGCCGGGGAAATCGCCCTGCCGGGGCACCCCTTCGAGCGGCTGCTGGCGCGCCCCAATCCGCTGATGAGCCGCTTCGAACTGATCGAGCACACGGTCGGCAGCCTGGAAATTCACGGCAACGCCTACTGGTTTCTGGCCGGGGAACCGGGCGGCGCGCCCCAGGAACTGTGGCCGCTGCGTCCGGACCGGGTCAGCGTGGTGCCGGACGCGCAGCGCGGCGTGAGCGGCTATGTGTACGAGCTGGACGGGCGGCGCATCCCCCTGGACGCGGCGGAGGTCGTACATTTCCGGCGCTGGCATCCCGCCAATGACTATTACGGGCTGAGCGCGCTCGAAGCGGCGCGGCTGGCGGTCGAAACCGATCGCGCCATGGCCGACTGGAACCGGCGCTATTTCGGCGATGGCATGGCGGTCCCGGCGGGCATCGTGGCGATCCGCGACCGGATCACAGACGCCGACTTCGAGCGCATCAAGCGCGAGTGGCGCGCCTCCTACGGCGGGCGCGAGCGGAAAACGGCCTTCGTGCGCGGTGCGGGGATCGAGTGGCACAACGTCGGACTGAGCCAGCACGACATGGATTTTCTGAACGCGCGGCGCTTCAACCGCGAGGAGATCTTCCAGATTTTCGGGCTTCCGGTGGGCCTGTTCAGCGAAAACGCGACCGAAGCCAATGCGCTGGTCGCCGAGCGGCATGTTCGTCGAGCGAACGCTGTGGCCCAAACTGGTACGGCTGGCCGAAAAGATCACCGCCGACCTGCTGCCCTTCTACGGGACCGGACTCGACCGGCGGCGTTCGAGGACATCCGCGCGCAGGATCGCTCGAGCCACGTTCGAGGAGATGCGGCTGGCGCGCGGGCGTGCTGACCGTCAACGAGCGGCGGGCGCGGTACTTCGGATTGGAGCCGGTGGCCTGGGGCGACGATCCGGGCGCGGGCGAGGTCGCGCCGTCAGGTGCGGGCGAGGTCGCGCGCGCAGAACAGGAGGAGTCAGCGGAGCAGGAGTCCGATGGTGACTCCCCATCCCCGGAGCGCGCATCATCTGGTACAATCGCGGAGAGTTAAATCCGGATGCCACACCGCGAGATCGCCATGCAGAAAAATTCTCCCGACCTGTGGGACACCTATTGGACGAACGCCGCGCCCAGCGCGCAAGAAGACCTGTATCTGCTGCGCAAAGAGTCGCTGTCGGTGCGCTGGCGGCGGATCGCCGCCCGGATCGCGCGCGTCTTCCCCCGGCTGGACGGGCTGGACATGATCGAGATTGGCGCGGGCGCGGGCACCTACGCCGCGCTGATGGCCCAACAAGGCGCGCGGGTCACGCTGCTGGATTATTCCGACGTGGCGCTCGAGCGGGGGCGCGAGTTCTTCGAGCGCGTCGGGCTGGAGGCGACCTTCATCAAGGCGGACGCGCTCGCCCTGCCCGACGATCTGCGCGAGCGGTACGACATCTCGATGTCGTTTGGACTGAACGAGCATTTTCAGGACAAGCGGCGGCAGGCCATCACGCGGGCGCATTTCGACGTGCTCAAACCCGGCGGTCTGACCTTCATCTCCGTGCCGAACGCGCTCTGCCCGCCTTACCGGCTGTTCAAAGCCGTGGCGCAGCGCGCAGGCAAATGGAGCTTCGGCGAAGAATACCCCTTCACACGCTGGGAGCTGCTGCGCCTGGGGCGCGTCATGCCGTGTACGGATCAGGCCGTGCTGGCGGATTCGCTCTACGCGGCGTTTGACTTCATCAACCCGTTCAAAGCGAGCGCGCTGGTGCGGCGCGTCCTGCGCCTGAAGGACGATCACGACCCGGCCCGGCTGCGTCCGCAGCACGGCACCGTGCTCGACGCCTATCTGAGTTACGCGCTGGTGTGGACCGCGCGCAAACGCTAGGTGGGACGATCGGGCAGAAACTGCGCGGGTGCTGGAACATCCAGCGCCCGCTTTCGATCAGAGGCCACAACGATCAGATTTATTGAACGATGCTGGTTGGCAGCGGCGTACCGTTCCACACAGCATCAAAGTTGGGGCCAATAGTGTTGACGGGAACCCACAGAAAATCGGCGGCCAGCACGACCTGATAAAACATATGATCGGCGCTCATGCCAGTCACCCATAACGTCTTTCCCGCCTGGATCGACTTGCCTGTCAAGGCATCCAACTGCGGAGCGAAATAGAGCGGCGTGTCGCTGACGAAGGCCCCCACCACCGACCCAACCGGCAGCGGCACCAGATCAGGTCCCGGCAGGCCGATCCCGGCCGCGCTCTGCGGGCAGCTGCCGTAGCTGCCGTAGCAGCTGGACACGATCTGCTGGGTATCGCAAACGTAGGCCACAAACCATTCGATCGTGTTGGTGGAGTTGTACGGGGTTTGGCCGATATACGCGTACAGACCTACGATCGTGCCGGCCGGAACACTCCAGGCGGGTGACGCGAAGTTATAGCCAGAAAATGTTCCGCTGAAGTTTTGGAATCCTGTGGCCTGATCAAAGGACATCAGCGTAGTGCCGTCTTGTGTAGTGACGATCCCGCCCTCGCGGGTTGGGGACGCGTCGGTAGTCATCGAGATGTCCAATCCAGCGGGCGACGTACAGTCCGAGTAACTGGAAAGAGCTACGCCGGTCGCTGATGACGCCGCCAGGACTGTTTTGGGAGCCTGCAGGGCGAGGCCGATCAGAACGATGACGATCAGAAAAGTGAGGAGTTCTATGTTTGGACAAGTTCCTTGCCTCCATGATATTGTGTTTTATCTATAAGATTATGAGAAATTATTATTAGAAGTCGAATAAAACCTCAAATATCGAAATCATCGTAACCGAAAAAACGTCGAAAACAAGCCTTTGGCCAGCGGTTTCCTCACGCCACCTGGCCCCCGACTGCGCTATAATCGATTTATCGTATTCATCGGAAACCAAACGAGGCTCGTACCGTCCTATGATCGCCTTGCTTCGACGCCTATGGCAGCGCCTGGTGCGTATGCTGTTCATGACCACGCGTCCGCTGCGCCGTCTCAGCGGCGGGCTGACGGTGGGAGTCGTCATCGCTGTAGTGTTGGCGCTGGCGCTGTGGTTGGAGCTGTTCAGCACCATCCGCACCCGCCTCACGGACTCCCTCTACCAGCCGCGCCCCACCACCGGCATCGTGACCATCGTCGCCATAGATGACGCCAGCCTCGCCACTTATGGCCGCTCGACAGTCGAATGGCCGCGCACGGTCCACGCCGATCTGATCGACAAGCTGACGCAGGCGGGCGCGCGCGTGATCGCCTTCGACGTGCTGTTCGCCGATCCGACTCCGGACGATCAACTGCTGGCCGATACCATGACCAACGCGCGCAATGTCGTCGAGCCGGTGGCGGGCAGTTACAAAAACGTCAAGCCGACGACGCAGCTTGGCAAGCTGATTTCGTACGATCAATTTGTCTATCCCACGCCCATTCTTAAAGACGCCGCCACCGCTATTGGGCACGTCAACATCGTGCCCGACAGTGACGGCCAGGTGCGACAGGTGCCGCTGGTCGTGTTGGACGGCGATCAACCTGTCCCGGCGTTGGGACTGGCCGCGTATATGACCTATCTCCACCTGCCCGCGCAGTTTCTCACGATCGAGCCGAACGCGGTCAAGCTGGCCAATCGCACGCTCTACACCGACAGCATCGGGCAGATGATCATTTACTACTTCGGCCCACCCTCCACCCCCAACCAGCCCAGCACCTTCCCCGTGTATTCGCTGGTGGACGTGGTCAACGGCAAGGTGCCACCCGAAGCCTTTAAGGGCAAAATCGTGCTGGTCGGCGCGCTGAACGCGACCGGCCTGCCGGACAGCTACGCGACCCCCGGCAGTTCCACCGGGGCGAAAATGTACGGCGTCGAGATTCACGCCAACATCATCGAGACGATCCACCAATCGCTGCCGACCGTGCCCGAAATTCAGAACAGCGTCAATTGGAAGGTCGGCGTAGGGCCGCTCTCGGTGACGTTGTACAAGGGCGCGCCCAAGCTACCGCTGCGTGACCAACCGCTGAACGAGGAAATTCTCATCACGGTCGTGATGGCGCTTGTCGCCAGCGGGCTGCTGCCCTTCCTGCGCTGGTATACCGGGCTGGTGGCGGTCGCGTTGGGCTATGGACTCTATTTCTTCTGGGCGTCTGCGTCGTTCACGATCTGGGGGCGCATCGTCGATCTGCTGTTCCCGGCCTTCGCGCTTGGATTCTCGTATGTGGGCACGCTGATCGTCGTGTACCTGTTCGAGGAACGACGGCGCGGCCAGATTCACGATCTGTTCAGCCGTTATGTCTCGGCGGAGATCGCGCAGAAGATCGTGGAAGCGTTCGACGAGGGCAAGTTGGAACTCGGCGGCGAGGAACGCGAGATCACCGTTTTGTTCGCGGATATTCGCGGCTTCACGACGCTGTCCGAAGGATTGAAGCCGCCCGAAGTCGTCTCGATGCTCAATATCTTCCTGGAGCAAATGACCACGATTGTCATGCAGCACGGCGGCGCGATCAACAAGTACATCGGCGATAACCTGATGGCCTTCTGGAACGCACCCTACCCAATGGAAGATCACGCCTGGCAGGCGGTACAGGCTGGGCTGGATATGCTGACCGCGATCCAGAAGCTCAACGATCAGGGCGCGTTCCATACCAAAGTGCAGTTCGGGATCGGCGTTGCCACGGGTCCGGTCGTGGTCGGCAACATCGGCTCGCACCGGCGCCTGGAATACACCCCGATCGGCGACACGGTCAACACCGCGTCCCGCATGTGCGGGGTCGCGCCCGGCGGGACGTGCTACATCGGTCTGCGCTGCTTCGAGCTGATGAAAGGGCGGGTAACGCCCATCGAAGTGCATCACCTCAAGCTAAAAGGCAAGGCGGAGCCGGTCGAGATTTACGAGCTGCGGCCCGATGGCTGGCAGGCGTCCGTCCCGGCGGCGGGCGCCCCCGCCCACGCGGAGTAAGCAGACAGCAGACAGTGATCAGCCAACGGCAGGCAGCCAACACCCAGGGCCGCCTGCTGTTTTTGCGGTGCGCTGGTCGTTCCCGGCTGACGGCACCACCGACGAATACGTCGATCGCAGCAAAGGCGACTCCTGACACCCAACACGGGATAAAAGGTGTATGATCGACATGAGGGCATGAACGCGATCGCGTGCTCTTATCATCTTGATTGGCGATCGAACGCACACTGTTCCGAACAACCCTATGGCTCAATCCAATACCTTTTCACCCAGCCTCACCCTGCCGGAACGTCTGGCCCGCCTGCCCTATTTTTCCGCGGTGCCCGCCGAACGGCTGACGACCCTGGCCGGACAGGCCGCCCACCACCACGTCAGCGCGGGCGAGCTGATAGTGGTCGAGAGTGGCGAGTCCAGCGGGCTGTGGATCATTGAAAGCGGGCGCGTCAAAGTGTTCCGCGTGAGCACCGATGGACGCGAATATATCCTGCTGCTGGCCGGACCCGGCGATTCGTTCAACGACATTTCAGCGCTGGACGGCGGTCCCAACCCGGCCAACGCGCTGGCCCTCACCGATGTGACCGCGTGGACGCTCAGCGCCGAGACACTGTGGGCTGAATTCCGCGCCAACCCCGCCCTAATGCAAAACGCGCTCGTCATTATCAGCCAGCGGATGCGCCACCTGGTGCAGCAGCTCGACGATCTGGCCCTGTGCTCCGTGCCCACGCGGCTGGCCCGTTACCTGCTCCGGCAGGCGGAGAACGACGCGCTCAGCGGACCGGGCATCACGCGGGCCACCGTCGCCGCCTATCTCGGCACCACGCCGGAAACCGTCAGCCGGGCGCTGCGCGCTCTGGAAGACATGGGCGCGATCCGCTTCGACCGCCAGACGATCCTGATTCTACGCGAGGACCTGCTGCGCGCCGTCGCGCTGGAGTGAACAGCGGTCAGCGAACAGTTATCAGCAGACTGTAAAAGGCGTATTCTTGAACGCCTTTCTGATGGTCCCCACCCCGCCTCTTGATCTGGATCAAGGCTTCAGCCCGGGTTTTCTGATACGCTATAAAATACTCTATCGAACGAGTTACGCGCGAGGACCCGGTGATCTCGCAAGAATGGCTGCCGCGCATCGATCTGTCCCGCTGCACAGGCTGCGGCGATTGCGTTCCCAGTTGTCCTGAACAGGCGCTGGGGCTGGTCGCAGGCAAGGCCGTTGTCGTGCACCCGGATCGCTGCACTTACGCGGCTGAATGCGAAGCTGTCTGTCCCGAAGATGCTATCGCGCTCCCCTACGTGGTCCGCCGGGTCTCCGCTGCATTTGCGCCTGAAATGTCCATTTCATTGCGAGGACAAGCCATGCTGCCTTACGCTTTTTTCGACAATCTGAATGACGCCTTACCCGAGATTCCCCCCGACAGCATCGTCAGCCGCACGCTGCACACCGGCGACGGCGTCAAAGCGGTGTTGTTTGGATTCGCGGCGGGTCAAGAGTTGTCACAACACACCGCGTCCCAACCGGCGACGCTCGTCTTCGTCCAGGGTGAGGCCGATCTCACGTTGGGCGACGACAAACTGCAGGCCCGTCCCGGCACGTGGGTTCACATGCCGCCGCATCTGGCGCACAGCGTCCACGCGCGGACGCCGCTCGTCATGCTGCTGCTGTTGATCCGGGACAGCACGTCATCGCACGAATAGAAGCAAGGAGGTATGAGCTCGAACGATCTGCAAAACGGCGTCAATAGACTGGATTTTTTGAATAATTTGAGCGAAGGGGGTTGCTATGTCCGAACAACCACAGCCGCGCGGCTGGTTAAGCGCTGGCCGCGTACTTGTCGTAGGGCTGGTCGGCGTGATCATCGTGCTCGGCTTGATTTTGGTGATCATCGCCGTAGGAAACGCCAAAGAAGCCGAGGAAGGGCCAGCCCGTGTCAATGCCCTGGCCGACAGCAATAACGACTGCGTGACATGCCACAAACGCAGCACGCCCGGTATCGTGGAACAGTACGGGTACAGCACGATGGCCGCGGCCAATGTGAAATGTGAAGACTGCCACGAGGTCAAACAAGATTATCCGGGCGCAGTCGAACACCAGGGGACATATGTGCTGGCCTCCCCGACGGCAGCCCGCTGCGAACAGTGCCACACCTCCGAAGTCAAAGAGTTTTACGCCAGCCGCCACTCCCTGCCCGCCTACGTAGCGTATGCCGGTACCGCCGGGTTGAGCGAAGACCTGCTCGCCATGTACCAGGCTATCCCCGAAGGCACATACGCGCCGGACAAATCGCGCAACGATCTCTTTGCGATGGAAGGGCCGGACGTAACGCGCTTTGCCTGCGAATCGTGTCACGGCATCGGAGTGCCCGCGTTGGATGGCTCGGTTGGCCAATGCCAGAAATGCCACCTGCGCCACGAATTCAGTCTGGAACAGGTGCGCAAGCCCGAAACCTGCAACGCCTGCCACATCGGGCCGGATCACCCACAGTATGAAATCTACCAGGAATCGGCACATGGCATCGCCTACGCAACCATGGGCGATAACTGGAACTGGGATGCCGATCCCGGCACGCTGACCGCCGTCGACTTCCCCGCCCCGACCTGCGCAATCTGTCATATGAGCGGGTTTGGCAGCGCGGGCACCACCCACGATGTGGGCGATCGCCTGACGTGGTACCTGTTCGCGCCGATCAGCGAGCGGCGGCCCGCCTGGCAGGATAACGCCGTGCGCATGCAAAATGTCTGCCTGGAATGTCATAACTCGGAGTTCGTCTCCGACTTTTACGCCGATGGCGACAAACTGGTCGAGGCGGTCAATGCCTGGGTGAAAGAGAGCAACGATATCGTCCAGCCGCTGAAAGACAACGGTCTGATGACGGCGGAACCGTTCGACCAGCCGATCGACTTCACCTACTTCGAGCTGTGGCACCACTGGGGCCGCACGGCGAAGTTTGGCGCGTGGATGCAGGGCGCGGACTATGTGCAGTGGCACGGCGCATACGAAATCCTGAGCGATCTGGCCGAGCTGCGCGAGATGACCGCCGAAGAGATGGCCGCGTTTGGTGCCGCCACGACCGATCAGGCCACGCCGTCTGATGCCACGGGAGCCAGTAGCAGCGGGAGCGGCAGTTAGCCATGTACCATCTGGCGACCTTGGTGCCACCAGTGCGGCGCGTGCGCATCCCGCTGTCGCGCGATCAGATCATGCTGTTGATGGCCGCCGTGAACGAGATCTTCCTGGGCATCGACATCTATCTGGCGCACAGCATCAGCGGGACGATCGTGCCGGACGAGTGGATTCCGATCATCTTTGGACCGGTGGCGGGCGCGCTGCTGCTCGTCGCGGGCGTGATCGCGCTGCGTCACCGGCCCACCGCCACCATCCTGGCGACGCTGGTTTTGCTGTGCAGCACGGGAGTCGGCCTGCTGGGGATGTATTTCCACCTGCGGCGGGCCGCTCTGCCAGAGGCCGCGCCGGGCGAACAGCTCACCGTGCGGCTGCTGGTGTGGGGACCGCCCACGCTGGGGCCGCTCATGTTCGCGCTGGTCGGGCTGTGGGGCATCAGCGCCGCGTGGGTCGAAGATCCGCCGGACAGCGGGCGGCTGCGCCTGTGGCGCCACGTCGGTCTGCAACTGCCGCTCAGCAAAACGCGCGCCTACTTCCTGATGATGGGCTGCGGCGCGATGGTCACAACCATCAGTGCCGTGCTGGATCATGCCCGCACTGGCTTTGAAAATGATTACCTGTGGATTCCGACGGTGGTGGGCGTCTTCGCGACCGTAGTCATGATCACGGTTGGCCTGCTAGAACGTCCGACGCGCGCCGATCTGGCGATCTACGCCATCACCATGCTGCTGTTGATCGTCACCGGGCTGCTGGGGGCGTACTTCCACATCCAGGACGATCTCACCGCACGCGGCTCGATCGTGCCGGAGCGGTTTATCCGGGGCGCGCCGTTTCTCGCCCCGATGTTGTTTGCGAATATGGGGATGTTGGGTCTAATCGTACTGCTGGACCCGCGCTCAGAAACGCTGAAAAGTTGAATGCCTCGGGCGGGACGGCGTGCGGTCGTCCCGCCCGCAAGTGACTCTCATCGAACATCGCAGAAAGGATCATTCATGCCCGCCACTGACTCCACTGAACCGCGCTGCCTGGTCTGCCAACAGAACAGCGGCAGCGTTCCCCTGCTCGCCCTTGCGTACCGGGGTGCGTCCGTGTGGATTTGCCCGCAGCATCTCCCAATTCTGATCCACAACCCGCAGCAGCTCGCCGATATTTTGCCCGGCGCGGAAACGCTGCCCTATGCCGACCACCACGATCATGACGATCACTAGCGCCGCCGCGATCGCCCGGCGCGCTCACGGATAACGCCTCATGCGCATTCTCGTACTCATCACCGGGGAATATGGGCGGCGGCACGTCGAGACGCTGCGCCAGCACGGGCCGCAGGACTGGCAGATCGCCGAATGGCAAACGCCCGCCGTCCTCCCGCCGGTCATCGACTATCCCGAAGACTATCTGCCGGAGGCGCTCGCGCCCGCCGACCTGATCCTCTCACTGGCCGAAGTCAGAGGTGCGGCGGAGCTGATCCCCGACATCGCGCAGATGACCGGCGCGCGCGCCGTGATCGCGCCGATCGATAACACGGCCTGGCTGCCAGTGGGATTGGCGCGCCAACTGCACGGCTGGCTCGAACGGATCGGCGTGGCGTGTGTGACGCCCAAGCCGTTCTGCTCGCTGACGGCGACGCATACCAATGCGCTGCGCGAGAAAACCACCTATGACGACCCGCTGATCCGGGAGTTCG
This sequence comes from uncultured Chloroflexia bacterium, assembly GCA_963826505.1. GTDB lineage: Bacteria > Chloroflexota > Anaerolineae > Aggregatilineales > Aggregatilineaceae > CAWGXG01. Next base: position 48,136 of record CAWGXG010000001.1, on the reverse strand, counting down.
CACAGCATTTCGGCGCGCCCGCCTTTCGCGCCGAAGTCGACGACCAGACGCGCACCATCACGCACATCACGGTAACGCGGGATGCTTGCTGCGGCTGCGGGCGCTACGTGGCAGAACTGCTGACCGGCGCGTCAGTAGACGACGCGATCGAGGCGGGCGGCCTGCATCACCACCATTACCCCTGTCAGGCCAGCATGGGCATCGATCCGCAGTACGGCGACACGCTGATGCACGTCTCCGGCAACATTATGAAAGACGCGCTCAAAGAGGCGCTGGGCGCGCACCTGGCGACGCGCTATATTCGTCCTGGCGGGCATGTCGAATCCAATGAGTGAGGGAGTCTATGGCGGACCCCAAAGCATCCGCGTTCATTGCTACGAGTCTGGATGGTTTCATCGCGCGCCAGGACGGCAACCTGGACTGGCTGCATTTTGACTCCAGCGGTGAGGATTACGGTTTTCACGACTTCATGCGCGCGGTCGACACGCTGGTCATGGGCCGCGGCACCTATCAAAAAGTGCTGACGTTTGGGGAATGGCCGTACGAGGGCACGCCGGTCGTCGTGCTGAGCCGCACCTTGAGCCAGAGTGATCGCCCCGAACACCTGGCGGGCCGGGTTGACATCACCTCAGAGACGCCGCTCGCCCTGGTGGCGCGACTGGGCGCAGCGGGGATCAAGCATCTGTACGTGGACGGCGGCCAGACCATCCAATCGTTTCTGAGCGCCGGGCTGATTCACGAGTTGATCATCAGCCGGATTCCGGTCTTGATCGGGGACGGTATCCCGCTCTTTGGTCCGCTGGCCGAAGACATCAAGCTGGTTCATCTTGAAACCAAAACGTTCGCGAGCGGATTAGTGCAATCCCGCTATCGCGTCGTGCGCTAGCCAGACGCAAAAAACAGGGCGCGTGATGCACCCTGTTTTGCATTCTAAAAGCCAATTTGCCCGCAGACCATCGCTCTATTCGGCTGCCGCCGCAGGCGTATAGACGCGCGTTCCCATTTCGCGATCCATCAGGAACAGCGCCGCGCCCGCGTCACCCACCATCTTGAGCTGTTGCACAATGTTGTCCGCGTTCAATTCTTCCTCGACCTGTTCGTCTACGAACCACTGCAGGAAGCTCACCGCCGCGTGGTCTCTCTCCTGGACGGCGAGGTTCATCAGATCGTTGATCATGCCGCTGATCTTCTGCTCGTGGGCAAAGGCCGCTTCAAAGACCGCCGTCGGCGAGTCCCAATCGGTCGGGACCGCTTCGATCGGCTGCAACAGCACGCGGCCACGGCGTTCCAAGATGAAATTGTAGAAGCGCAGGGCGTGATCGCGTTCTTCCTGCGTCTGGATGCGCATCCAGTTGGCGAAGCCGTGCAGGTTTTTGTCCTCGAAATAGGCCGCCATGGATAGGTAAATATAGGCCGAGTGGAACTCAGCATTGATCTGTTTGTTCATGGCTGCTTGCATTTTGTCGCTTAACATGGGGATAACCTCCATCAGATGAGCCAGGGTTCAAGCCAAGGGGGTCAGCGAGAGCGCGGCGCAGAGTCGATGCTGGGGAATCCGCCGCACGATCGGCGGCGGGCGACGGCTCGTCAAGTGATGCCGACCACCCTACATATTGTAGGGGATCGACGCGTCGCGAGGCAAGCCTCCCGCGTTAGAACTATGTCAAAAACTTCGCAGCGCGCAACGCGGGGGCGGCCTGCTGCGTAATGTAGTATGAAAACACCGCGCACCCAGCGGAAGAGAGGATTGTTATGAGCAACTCATCCCAATTCAACGGCCCCACCACCGGCACTCGGCGCGATAAGCGCAAACGCACCAATGGCGCGTTGGATGGACACCCTGTTCCACCGATCAGCATCCAGGCGCTGCTGGACGAGCGCAACTGGACAGCCCTGGCCGGGCTGGCGCTGTTAGCCCTCGGCGTGCTGATGGCGGTGGGCGGCTTGTTGGGGATGTCCTTCAATCTGTGGGCGCTGGTACTGGCGGCGGTCGGTGGTTGGATCGCCGCGAGCGGGTGGCTCCGCTACCAGGACGCCGGACAACGCTGGGACGATACGTCCCGCAACCGTGTGGCGTTCGGCGGTCTGACCGCGCTGATCGGCCTGTTGGGCTTGCTCCAGTTCAACGTTTGGAGCGTGATCCTGGTCGGCGCGGGCGGCTGGCTGGCCTATGACACGTGGCAGCGTTTCGAGATGGGCGGGCGCGTGTGGACGCCTACCCTGCGCAATCGCGCCCTCGCTGCCGCTGTGCTGGGCGTAATCGGCCTGTCCAGCCTAATCCATGTGGGAGGTGCAGGGCTGCTGCTGATCGTGATCGGCGTGGCTCTGCTTATCGGGCGATCCCGGCACTTCTAAACTGGGTGACCCGCTTCCAACCCCTACTACGGGCGGACACCACCCCTACCGGTGCCCGCCCGGCTTCTTGAGCGATCAGTATGAGCCTGCCAGCGCGATCGCGCTGCAAGAGTGATCCCTCGCCTATTCCGTCCACTGATACACCATCCACGCCAGATCGGCGATGGTCGTGGTGTTGCGCATGCGTGCCCGTGACAGTTCCAGCAGATTATCGGACGTGTGCAGCGTGCCCGCCTCCGTCGTGACGGCCGCCTCGATGCCCACCGAGCGCAGCACATCCAGCACGCCGTCATCATAACGCCCGCTCGGATAGCAGAAAAAACGCGGGCGCTCGCCGATCTCGGCCTCGATGGTCTGCACGCTGCCGAGAATCTGGTAAATGCGGCAGTCGTAATCGCAGCCGTCGGTCAGATCGGGATGCGAGCGCGTATGACTCGCGATTGTCATGCCCGCCGCCGCCATCGTTCGCGCCTGGTCCCAGGTCAGATAGCCGGGCTGGGCAGTGTCGATCCATTCGGTCACGACGAAGAAAGTACCGGTCAACTCGTAGCGGCGCAACAGGGGGAAGGCGTTGGTGTAAGCGTCGGCGTAGCCATCGTCGAAAGTCAGAATCACAGCACGCGGCGGCAGCGGCGCGCCCTGCGTCAGCGCGGCGACCAGATCGTCCAGCGTCACCGCCGTGAAACCCTGCCCGCGCAGCCACGCGAGCTGTTCCTCGAAGGCGCGCGGCGTGACGGTCAGATCGCGGCGGTAAATATCCGCGTTGGGTGGTACCTCGCCGATGTAATGGTACATGAGGATCGGCACGCGCACCCGGCGGCGCGTGGAGTCGGCGCGCGCGGACCACGCCGCCGCGAGCAGTTCCCCGGCGACCAGGGCGGCGATCACCAAACGTGCAAAGCAAAGGAGGCGTGTGCGGCGCATAGTGTGATGATAGCGACGCGCTGCGCGCCCGGCAACTGGTAAATATAAACCAACGCCCCCTCTCTGGTTGCGCCGGAGAAGGGGCGGAGGCTGGGGCCAGCGTGACTGTGTCCTGTCCGCTGGCGGTTGAGCGCTAAGCGTTTACATCATCTCGTGCGCGATGTCGCCCGACAGGATCGGCGTCCCGGGGCGTGGGTCGAATCCGCTGGGCGCGTCGCCGTCGCTTTCCAACGTGATGACCACCGCGTCATAGGGGCTGAAGTTGTAGGCGGGCACCGTGAAGGACAAGGTCAGCGTGCCGTCCATGTTGTCGTGCAGCAGGCCGGTGCTCAGCGCATACGGAGCCGAGGCGACCAGGGCGCCAAAGTCGGCATTGTCGAAAGCGATGCCGTACATTTCGTCGGCGTCGGACGCGTTCGTCGTGCCGGGGCCACCATCTAAGCCAGCATCGACAACCCAACCTTCCAGCACGGAGCCTTCCGGCACGGTCGCGCCGTTGAGCGTCACGGTGATGGTCAGCATCCCAGCGTCGACGTACACGTCTGCCGAACCGGTGAGCGCACCCAGGCCAGCGCCGTCAGCGAATTCGGTGGTCGTCAGCGTGACGGTGGTCGCGTTCTGCATCATGTCACCAGCGCCCATGTCATCGTCGCCCATCGGCTGATCCATCAACTCATCGGTCATCGTTTGGTCGGTCATCGACTGGTCCGTCATGGACTCGTCGGTCATGGTCTGATCCGTCATGGACTCGTCGCCCATGGTCTGATCCGTCATGGACTGATCGGTCATCAACTCGTCAGTCATCGTTTGGTCGGTCATGGACTCGTCGCCCATCGGCTGGTCCATCGAGGTGTCGCCCATGGTATCGCCGCCCATCGTGTCATCCGGGGGCGTGCCCATCGCAATGTCACCGGTGAATATGACTGCACCGGGTCGGGGATCGAAGCCATCGGTCGAATCGGCGTCGCTTTCCAGCGTGATCACAACCGCGTCATAGGGGCTGAAGTTATAGCCGGGGAACTCGATCTTGGATTCCCAGGTGCCGTCCATCGTGGGCGTGATCACACCTGTGCTCAGCGCGTAAGGGGCCTGATCTACAGCGGCGTCAAAATCCGCATTGCCGAAAGGCGTGCCGTAAGTTTCATCTGCATCGGAGACATTGGTCGTTCCAGGGCCGCCAGCCAGACCCGCGTCCACCACCCAACCTTCCAGCACGGAGCCTTCCGGCAGAGTTGCGCCGTTGGGAGTCAGGGAAATATGCACGGTGCTCGTGTCCGAATTGACGTGCGCCCACCCGGTGACTCCGGCCAGGCCGACACTGTCGGCCAGCATACTCGGGTTAAGGGTGACGACCACGTTCGGACCGCCCATCATCCCGCCGTCCTGGGCAGATGCCGCCGGGACGAGCGCGAAGACCAGCGCCAACATGACTGCAACATACGTTACCTTACGCATAGGGTGTGTTCCTCCTGATCAGTAAAAGAGCAAGACTGTCCGCGAGTGGTTGCGCACCCGCGAACATCTCTACTATCGGTCAGGAACCTTACACCCGGCTTGCCGAAATCTAAACAGAGTCTTACAGAGGGGAAACGCCGTACGCCGCCAGATCTATGGCTCTCGCGTGGAAGCCCCAATCAGCCTCACGCCTCATCCCCGTCCAGCAGGGCGCGCAGACGTGGCAGCGCGTTGCGCAGGGCGCGCTCGCGATGTGTCACACAGTTTTTCTTTTCGTCCGGCGGCAGCGTGTACTGCTCACCGAGCAGCCGCCCCCACTCCGGCACGTAGAACACGGACTCGAAGGGAAAACCCTCAATGCGCAGCGGATCGGGTTCTTCCAGAATCACCCCGCGCAGCGTCCCGTCGTAGAGATGCAGGACATCGCCCGGCGCGGCAATCGCGAAGACGGTGCGGAACTGCGCCCCACGCTGCCCCGCGGGGACGCCCGCCATGCGCGTCATACAGAGCGTGATGATTTCCTCGTCGGTCATACGCGTGCCATTCCAGCGGCGGACGTGGATGCCCGGTTCGCCGTCCAGCGCGTCGATCTCGACCCCCGTGTCATCCCCTAGCACGACCACATCCGCGCCGTCCAACGCGCTCAGGTAAGCCAGCGCCTTCTGGATGGCGTTTTCTTCGAGCGTCGCGCCATCTTCGGGCACGTCCACGCTGACACCGAGATCGCCCGGCGCGGCAATCTCCAGATCCATCGTCGCGGCCAGCGCGCGCATTTCCATCAACTTGCCGGGATTTTGCGTGGCGTAGAGCAGCGTGCGGGTCATCGTCACTTGCCTTCAGTCATGCGCTTGACGTTGGCCAACGATAGGCTGCTCACCAGGCCGGAATAGCCGCCCGCCAGAATACGGACATTGTCAAAGCCGCGCGTGCGCAGGTAGGTGAACGCCATTGTCGCGCGCAGATCGCCGGAACAGAACGTCACCACGGGGTGATCGCGCGGGACCTCTTGCCAGCGCTGCGGAAGCTGTGGCAGCGGGATATGCAGCGCGAACGGCAGCGCCACCAGCGTGACTTCCTGCGGCTCGCGCAGATCGACCAGCGTGATCGGCTCGCCGCCGCTCATGCGATCGATGAATTCCTCAATCGTGCAGCGCCACTGCCCGGACGCCCAAAAATCGCCATCGACGGTCGCCAGCCAGTTGTCCAGCGGGGTCAGGTCCATCGTGCACACTCCTTTGAAAAACAGCGGTCAGCGAACAGTAAACAGCCTACCCCGGCTCCCACGGCCGCGTCATGTGGCCCGCAACCTCATCACTGGCTGCTGTTTGCTGTTCGCTAGTCGCTCTCTGCCTCACACACCCATGATCAAATGCGCGATCGAGAAGTAGATGAACAGCCCGGTCGCGTCGACCAGCGTACTCATCACCGGGCCGGAGACGACCGTCGGGTCAATCTTCAGCTTCGTCGCCAGCAGCGGCAGCAGCGAGCCGAGCAAGTTGGCCCAGATGACGATCGTCAGGATCGTCAGCGAGACCGTCGCGGCGAGCGAGGCCGCGCTGCCCCAGGTGAGCGCGCGCCCGTAGGCGATGATCGCCATGCCCAGGCCCAGCAACAGTCCAACGCGCACCTCGTGCCACAGCGTATGCAGCGCGTCGCCGAGATCGATGTCGCCCACGGCCAGCGCGCGGATGATCGTGCTGGTCGTTTGTGATCCGGCGTTACCGCCCGTGCCGATCAGCAGCGGTACGAAAAACGCCAGCGCGACCGCCGATTGAAGCTCGGTCTCGAAATGGCGCAGAACGGTACCGGTCAGGCTTTCCGTCACGAACAGCAGCAGCAGCCAGGTGATGCGCTTGCGTGTCACGAACGACACCGGGCTTTCCAGGTAGGATCGTTCGAGGGGCTGAGCACCACCGAAGCGCTGCAAGTCTTCGGTCGCCTCGTCGACCAGCACATCGACCACGTCATCGATCGTCACCACACCCAACAGCCGGTGCTCGGCGTCCACGACGGGCAGCGCGACGAGGTCATAACGCGCCATGACGCGCGCGCATTCTTCCTGGTCCGTGCCGACCGTCACCGAGAGGACCTCCGGCTCCATCACGTCGGCCAGCAGCGTCTTGGGATCGGCGACGATGATCTGTCGCAAATTGACAATGCCGGACAGGTGGTTCTGCGCATCGACCACGAACAGATGATAAACGGTTTCGTTTTCCGGGTGCCAATCGTGAATGGCCTTCAGCGCATCCGCGCACGTCATGCGGCGGCGCAGCGCCAGAAAATCGGAGGTCATCAACCCCCCGGCGCTATCATCAGCGTGGAGCATCAGCGGGCGGATTTCGTCCGAGTCTTCGAGCGCCTGGAGCACCGTCTCCATGCGTTCCGGCGGGATGTCGCCCAACAGGTCGGCGGCCTCGTCCGGCTCCATCTCGTCCACGATGGCGATCAGTTTGGCGTCCGACAGATCCGCGACCAGATCGGCGGCCTCGGATTCGTCCAGCTTTTCGAGAATATCAGCCGACTCGGGCGGGCTGAGGTGGGGCAGCAGAATACGCTGGTGGTCGTCGTCGAGATCGCTGAACACCTCAGCTTGATCGGGCGGGCGCATCGCCTCGATGATGTCCGCGGCACCACGCACGTCATCATTTTCGAGCGCGGCGCGCACCCGGGTCAGGATGTCTTCAAGGATTGGGGTTTCCACAAGAAGCGCCTCCTAGAGATTGGACTCTCTCGGAGGCGCGGAGGTCAGCGTCAGACGTTACATCCGGCGGATCGGGAGAGTCTACCGTATGCAGTTGTAGCCTACACCCTGGGCATGCTCGCCCAGGTTACATAAATGAATGTCGCCGTTCATTGCTTCCTATCGCAGTTGAATGAACACAACGCCCGTAATTGTAGACTTTCCGGGAGCTTTGTCAATACAGGGCGCGTTCTCACGCGTGAAAACATCGTGAAAATAGGACGACGCTGCCCGCCTGGTGCCGACGTGGCGAGGACAGTGTATGTGCCGAGCGGCTTACATGCGGAGAGGGCAATAACTTGTGCTCAGGCAAGTGGATGCGCTTTACTTTACCCGCATTTTGATTGTATTATTAAAATATCGATGAAAAAAATATCTAAATGCCGCCGTGATCCCTAATTCACATACTGCACTGCCCAGGTGCCCTGATGGCTGACACACCTCACCACCCTGTCTATTCGCTCGATGCATCGGTCCACATCGTGACCGGTGAAGACAAATTCGAGACCTTTGGCCGCGCGGTCGATGAGTCGGGATTTGTAGCACACCTCCTGTCCCACTGGCAGGCCAGCGGTAAGCCCAAAGAGGACTTCCAGATCGCGATCAAACCGAATATCATGACGGCGTCTATCCACGAGGAGGATTCGCCGGTCTATACGGATCCGGCCCTGGTCGAGGCGCTCATTCACCGCATGCAGCAAGAAGGATTCACGCGCTTCACGGTGGTCGAAACACAGAACGTGTACAACTACGCGTACACCGGGCGCACGGTTCCTGCGGTGGCGGCGCTGGCCGGTTATTCTGGCGAGGGATATGCGATCGTGGATCTGGCCGACGATGCCTTTGACACCGATTACGGCGGGCTGCTGGGGATGCACCCAGTGGGCCGAGTCTGGGCTGAGGCCGATTACCGCATTTCCTTCGCGAAAAACAAAACCCACTGGCAGTGTTTCTACACGGCCTGCCTGAAAAACGTGTACGGCTGCCTGCCCCGTTGGGACAAGATGCGCTACTACCACGGCAAAACGCAGCGCGGCGAGAATATCGAGTTTTTCAAGGCCGCCATTCTGATCAACTCCAACTTCCCGGTGAATTTTGCGTTTCTGGATGCGTGGGTGAGCGGCGATGGATTAACCGGCCACGTGCGCGATCCGCATCCCAACCATACACGGACCATTTTCGCGTCGCCCAACGCCTACGCGCTGGACTGGGTCGCGGGTGAGAAGATGCATATCGATCCGCGCAAGAACTTCGTGATCCAGGAGGCGATGCGTGCCTGGGGCGAGATCACGATCACACGCGTCGGCGATCTGACGCCGTGGAGTCCCTGGCACAACGTGCGCCCGATCGTCATCAAGGCGTTTGACTTCATCGAAGAATACTACTGGTTTGGGCGCTTCATGTCGCGCGCTGCCGCCACGGAAATGGATCCGCGTTTCCCGCCGGTAGGACGGTTTGAGTGGTTTTTCCGCATCTGTCAGTTTTTCACACGCCTCGGCGAACGCCTGATGGTGACCGTGATCGAGCGCAGTTAGAAAGGCGGTGCTGTGCGCCCACCCCACTTTGACGCGATGAACGTGCCCGAATTCAGCGATGATCTGCCCGAATCCGAGCTGCGCGACCCTACCTTCATTACGGTCGTTCGGGTGATCTGGTTTTCGATTCGCAGCTTCTTCGTGGAACGTCCCGGCCAGATCATTGGCGCGACGTTCATTCTGATCATGATCTGGGGCACGCACGGCAAACTGGAACTGCTGGGCTACATCTGGCCCGATTGGCGAGGGCCGGGCGTGGACGTGGGCAGCCGCCCCTCCCTGATTCCAGGGTTGCCGTGGGACAACGAGTTGATTTCGTTCTTTGTCGGGGCGCTGCTGTTGGTGGGAGTCCCCATCCTGCTGATCCGCTTCGTGTTCAAGCAGCCCTTATCGGACTATGGACTGGGTCTGCCGCCCAGAAATCGCTGGCGTCTGGCGGTGCAAACCTTTCTGTTTGTCACGCTCATCAGCCTGCCATTCTTCTGGATCGGATCGCACATCGACGACATGCGCGAACTCTATCCGCTCTACCGGCCGTTTGATAATACCGGCCAGTTTGTGCTGTATGAGTTGTCCTACCTGCCGTTTTTTATCGCCATTGAGTTCATCTTTCGAGGATTTCTGCTATTCGGGCTGGCGGGCGTACAGGACGCCGAAGCGCAGGACATCGGCATCAGTGGGCCGTACTTTTTTGGGCGGTATGCGCTGCTGATCCAGATGTTGTCTTATACGGCGTGGCATTTGGGCAAGCCTGCCCTGGAATTGTGGGGCACTCTGGTCTGGGGACTGACCGCAGGAGCGACGGCTTACATGATCCGGTCGATCTGGCCGATCGTCGCGTCGCATTGGCTGCTTAACGTGTTCATCGATGCGCTGATCTGGCGCTCCCTCTGACCTACAACCCCTTCTCGCTCTGATAAAAGTGTTTGCTACGCAGCCAAAAGAGAACAAGGGAGTTTCAGCCTGACCGATCTCCCCCTCTCCAGCACAGCTAGAGAAGGGGTCGGGGTGCACCGCCTATTCGTCGTCAAGACCGTCGAGATTATCGTCGCCTTCGTCCGCATCGTAATAGTCGCCGTCGAAGCCGTTCCCGTCATCAGACAACCCCTGGACATAATCCGACTCGTCGCCATCGTCCAGCGCGTCGAAGCTGTCCTCGTCGTCGAGCAGATCCAGGTCACCCAGGCCGTTGTCATGATCGGGGAGAACGTCACCCTCAACAGGCCGTTTTTCGCCGGTCACCAACGCCATGCTGACCAACACGTCCTCGTCGGGCAGATCCATTAACTTGACGCCGCCCGTCGAGCGCCCGTAGACATTGATCGTGCTGACTTCCGTCCGCAGCGCGATGCCGCCTGCCGTGATCAGCGTCAGATCGTCGTCGGGCTTGACGACCGCCGTGCCGATGATGCGCCCGGTCTTGCTCAGATCGCTCGTCAGCGTGCGAATGCCACTGCCAAACCGCCGCTGGCGCTTGTATTCCTCCAACGGCGTGCGCTTGCCATAGCCGAATTCCGTCACAACCAGCAGATCGTCGCGCGGGTCTTCGATGACATCCATCCCGGCCAGTTCATCACCCGAGGCGAAGCGAATCGCGCTCACGCCGCCCGCCGGGCGGCCCATGACGCGCACGTCGCGCTCGTGGAAGCGAATGCTCTGGCCGCCGCGTGTGACCAGGATCAAATCCTGCCTGCCGGACGTGTGGCGCACCCAGCCCAGGTAATCGTCCTTGTCCAGCGACATGGCGATCAAGCCGTTGCTGCGTACCGCCGCGAACGCGCTGACTGGCACGCGCTTGATGCGGCCCTTGTGCGTACACAGCACGAAAAAGCCCTCGCGATCTTCGAAGGACGGCACGCTGGAGATGGCCGTCACGTATTCTTCGGGTTGGAGCGACAGGAACGCGTTGATCAACGTGCCTTTGGTGTTGCGCCCGGATTCGGGAATCATGTAGGCGCGCTGCGCGTAAACCTTGCCCTGATCGGTGAAGAACAGGACGTGATCCAGCGATCCGCCAGAAAACAGCATCTCGACCGAGTCTTCTTCGCGCGTCGCCATGCCGGTGAAGCCCTTCCCGCCGCGCCGCTGAGCGCGGTAGGCGTCCGCCGGAACGCGCTTGATATAGCCGCGCTCGGTCAGGCTGATCAGGATTTCCTCGTCGCGAACGAGATCGCTTTCGGTGAAATCGGTCATCACGTCCAGCGCCAGCTCGGTGCGGCGCGGATCGCTGTATTTCTGCGCCAGCTCGTTGAGGTCATCGCGGATCAGCGCCAGGATTTTACGCGGTGAGGCCAGCAGGTCTTCCAGGTAGGTGATGTATTCGCGAATCTGGCGGTACTCGTCTTCGATCTTCTGACGTTCGAGCGCGGCCAGACGGCGCAACTGCATATCCAGGATGGCGTTGGCCTGTAATTCCGTCAGTCCGAAACGCTCCACCAGCGCCGCGCGGGCCGATTCGGTATCGTCGGCGCGGCGAATGGTCTGGATGATGTCCTCAATTGTCGCCAGCGCCTTGAGCAGCCCTTCGAGAATATGCCCGCGCGCGCGGGCTTTGGCCAGCTCGTATTCGCTGCGGCGGCGGATCACCACACGACGGTGATCGATGTAAAGATGCAGCGCGCGGCGCAGTGTCAACAGGCGCGGCTCGCCATCGACCAGGGCCAACATCTGCACGCCAAACGTACTTTGCAGCTGGGTGTATTTGAACAGGCGGTTGAGCACGGTGCGCGGCTGCGCGCCGCGTTTCAGCTCGACGACGATCGCCAGACCGCGCCGGTCGGATTCGTCGCGCAGGTCCGCGATCATATCCAGGCGGCCATCGCGCGCCAGCTCCGCGATCCGCTCCAGAATAGCCGATTTGTTGACCTGGTAGGGAATCTCGTGCACGACGATGCGGAAGCGCTCGCCGCCCTTCATCTCTTCGATCTCGGCGCGGGCGCGCATCACGATGCGACCTTTGCCGGTGGCATACGCTTCCTTAAGTTCCGCCCCACCGACGATCAGCGCGCCAGTGGGAAAATCTGGCCCGCGCACGAAGTGCATCAGATCATCGACGCTGATATCGGCGACGGCCTCGTCCGGATCGCCTTCGTGGGCGATCATGCGGTCAATCATAAACGTGACAGCGGCGGCAACCTCGCCCAGGTTGTGGGGCGGGATGTTGGTCGCCATACCGACTGCAATCCCGCTGGTGCCGTTCAGCAGCAAGCCGGGCAGCATGGCCGGCAGCACGATCGGCTCGGACAGGCTGTCGTCGAAGTTTGGCTCGAAATCGACCGTGTCCATACCAATGTCGCGCAGCATTTCTTCGGCGATAGGGGACAGCCGCGCTTCGGTATAACGCATTGCCGCCGGACTGTCGCCGTCGATGCTGCCGAAGTTCCCCTGGCCATCCACCAGCATGTAGCGCAGCGAGAAATCTTGCGCCATACGCGCCATCGCGTCGTAGACCGACTGGTCACCGTGCGGGTGGTATTTACCCAGCACCTCACCCACGATACGCGCTGATTTCTTATGCGCCGAGTTGGAGCGAATGCCCAGGTCGTACATCGCGTATAGGATACGGCGGTGAACGGGCTTCAGCCCGTCGCGGGCATCGGGCAGCGCGCGCGCCACGATGACGCTCATGGCGTAGTCGAGGTACGAGTCGCGCATCTCATCGTCGATGTTGATCTGTCGAACCGTGCCAATACTCATGGAAATACGTCCTGACTTGTGCGGTTAACGGTCATGCTCTATGCACCCGCGCGGATTGAATCAGCCGGGCGACCTGAGATCGCCGGTCGCCCGGTGGTGTGTGCCCGTGTCAGTGTCATGATCCGGCAGGTAAGAGCGTCATTCCGGCAGGGGTCTTGCTCCGCAATTGTTGATAAAGATTATAGCGCGCGCGCGCGTATAGGGCGAATTTTGCGGGGAAAGCGGGCCGCCGTGCGGTCCCTTAAACGCCCCGCGAAAACACACGACTAGCCTTTCTCAATGGCCATTTATCGCATTTTTATTTTTGTTGTCGGGTGAATATGATACGATATACAATGTAGCATGGGTATTTATCATTCCATGAGCGAAGCAGGAAGGGTTGGAGGGCGACATGAAACGGATACTAGGCTTTATCTCATTAATCACGGTTGCCGCTGCGCTGGTTATCGCGCCGGGACCACTACGCGCAGCAGAAAATGCTAATGCGCACATGACCAATAGTTACGATTATGCGGGCTCGTTTGATGCTACCGACGACGACAGCGGATCAGGGATGGATTACATCTGCATCGTGTGCTACAACGACGACGGCACGATCGACGACATCGATCTACGGTCAGCGGCCACTGGCACGACGGGTGTGAACTTCACCGCCAACTGTTCCGACCTGTACGGCAGCACGGTCGTACTGCCGCACTATCTAGTTGTGCTCGATCCGCCCATCGAGCCACCGAGCGGTCTGGACATCAAGACCCCAGCCGGGCTGGCTTACTGCCAGACACCTCAGCCCTCGGCAGCCGCAGAAGCAGGTTGTGACGCCTTCGTCAATATCCCAGACACGGCCGTCGGTGGGGCTTTCGTGGCTGACGCTGTGATCAACTGGGCTCCCGGCAAGCCGACGTCCCCGACCCTTACGATCACGGCGGGCAACACCGCGCGCGTATTGGGTATGGATGCCAGCGGCAAGTATTACAAGATCATCTGGCAGTGCCAGGAAGTGTGGGTACCGGTCGCGACCATGGGCCCCAACTTCGACTCCGTGTGGAACGGCGCACCCCTGCCCACCGGCGTGGTTGAGTAGTTCCTGTCGCCATCGCTGTACTTCCGGTTGTTTTCGCTTGCCCTGGACAGTGTCCAGGGCAATTTTGTTTAGGCCTTCATCATAACGATAGCGATTTCATGACAGAAATATAAAATCTCATTAAAATCCTTTGACCTCGGCACAGCATATTGTATGATTCGGATATGCAGGTGCATCCAGAACATTCATGAATTGCAATTCGGCCTCTTTCACCATCCAAATCAATTAGGGAGGAATCTCATGAAAATCGGACGGTTTGTATTGATCCTGGCGCTCTTAGCGGCGAGCGCGGTCGCGGTCGCGGCTGCGCCGCAACCGGCATCGGCAGCACCCCAGCAGGGCCCTGTTGTCACCTGTGCCGATCTCAATGACCCGATCTACGATGGCGTAGACTACGGCGGCTATGCAGACAACGTCACACTGGAACCGGGCGACACCGTGGTCATCACCGCAGTCCCGGTGGCCATATCGAATATCAGCGACAAGTCCTTCTCCAACCTGTACGCGCGGCTTCAGGCGGCAGAGATCCGGCTTTACCTCGGCGTCACTCTGGTCGATTCTTCCGGTTTCCCCACGCCGGGCTTGCTGACCTATACCGAAATGTCCGGGGTCTCCGGAACGTATTTGGAGTGGTATACCTCCAACGAGTTGTACGCGGATTGGGATGTGAGCTGCACGTCTGGCGTCGTAGCCGGCTGCGATGTAGTCATCCCATTGACGGCTGACGCCGTGGTCGGCGCGTTCGTGGCCGATGCCGACGCCTATTGGGCACCCGGCAAGCTCACAAGCCCCCTGGTGACCATCACCGAAGGCAACACGGCCTGGGTGTTAGGAGTCGATGCCACCGGCCAATACTACAAGATCGTGTGGGTCTGCCAGTATCTGTGGGTACAGGTCGGCACGATGGGTCCGAACTTCGACAAGGTCTGGAACGGCACGCCGCTGCCCACGACCGTCGTTAAATAAGTCCGGCTGAACCGCTTTCACAAGCATGCCTCAACGCCCCGGCTCTGTCCGGGGCGTGTTGTTATCGCCTCGCGGCGTAGAGTACAATCTCGCCCATGATTCCCGTAACCATTCCTGAGCCGTCCGACCGTGCTCCGCGCTGGGTGAGTGTGCTGGCGCTGGGCGGGAGCGCGCTCGTCGTGGTTGGCGTGGCGATCGCCGCGCTGCTGCTGGCGCGCGGTGCCGCCGATCCGCCGCTGGCGGGGCCGATCACCTGGGAAGACCGCGCGCTGAGCTGGGCGCAGCCTGCCGGATGGTCTGCCGCACCCGCAGACGTTTCAATCCCGGCAAACGCCTTCACGTTGGATGTGCGCGCCCGCCAACCCGCTGACGCCGGTCCACTGGCGGCGTGGGGTGTCTGGCTGGCCGCGGACGACGGATCGCGCGTGATTTACGCGCTCAACGCGGCGGGTTACATCACGACGCGCGCCTGCCCTCCGGACCCTTTTCCTCCGATCACGCTCGAAGACTGCCCTGCGCTGCGCCCGGAGTGGCGTTGGTCGCCCTACCCGCGCGTCAACCCGCCCGGCAGCGCCAATACCATCACGCTGCACCGCGAGTCTTCGGGGGCGATCCGGCTGCGGCTCAATGGGGAGCAGTTGGGCGTGTCGCCCGTGCAGACAACGGGCGCGTGGGGCGTGTGGGCGCGCGATTCCGCTCCGACGTGGGAGTTGGCGAGCTTGCGAGCAGCATCTTAATACTACTTGCAGTTACTTTAGCTGATGGTTGACGGCAGTCAACGGTTTGCTGAGACCTACCCGGGCAGCGTGAAACTGAAGGTCGTCCCGCGCTCCGGCAGACTCTCGACCCAGATGTGGCCGCGGTGCGCCTCAACGAAGCCGCGCGCGATCGCCAGTCCCAAGCCAGTGCCGCGGTGCCCGTCATCGTCACGGGCGCGCGAGCTTTCCACGCGGTAGAAGCTGTTGAAGATGAGCGGGATATGGATCGGGTCGATCGCTGAGCCAGTGTTATGCACGTCCACGCGCACGATGGCTGGCTCGCGGCGGGCCTGCACCGTGATCGCGCCGTGCGGCGGCGTGTAGCGCAGCGCGTTATCGATCAGGTTGTAGAGCACGCGCTGGATTTTGTCGGACGCCATGACCACCGGGTCGATGTCAGTCCGCGAACCGCCGCTCAACATGACCTCGCGCTGCGCGGCGCGCGCGTTCATGGTGCTGACCACGTCCGAGATCAGATCGCTGAGCGAGGACGGCTCGACATCCAGCGCGATCTGGCCCGCGTCGAGCTTGGCCAATTCGAACAGGTCATCGATCAGGCGGCTGAGGTGTTGTAACTCGCTGAGGGAATGCGTCACATAGCGGTTGACCGTGTCCGGATCGGTGACGACGCCGTCCGCGATGGCTTCGATCATGACGCGGATCGAGGTCAGAGGTGTGCGCAGATCGTGCGAGACGCCCGCGATCAGGCCGCGCCGCGTTTGCTCGATCTGGCGCTTCTGATCGTCGATCTTTTGCAAGCTGTCCGCCATCCAGTTGAACGTTTCCGCCAGTTTGGACAGCTCGTCGCCGCCGGTGACCTCCAAGCGCGTGTCGAGTTTTCCCTCGGCCAGACGCGTAGCGGCGGCGCTCAACTCACTGATGCGATCGGTGATGGTAGTCGCCACGTACAGCCCGAACAAGAACGCCGTCAGCCCGCCAAAGAGCAGCAGCGCCGCCGTCAGCACGAGGTCATGCTCGCTGATGAACATCAGGCGCGCCGTCACCCACACGTTGAGCAGCACCAGCACGACCGTGATCACGACCGTCGTCAGCAGCGACCAGTGCAAACTGGGGAACCAGCGCGCCACGCCGCGCCGGTAAAGTCCGAACGCCAACAGCACGGTCAGCCCACCGGACCCGGACATAAACAGCACCAGCAGGCGCACGTCGCCGATCGGCGGCTGCAGGCGGATCACCATAGCAGCACGGCGACGGCCAGCGCACCGCTCATGCCAGACAGGATCGACAGCAACGGGATAGCGTCTCATGCTGGTGGCTCGAACTTATAGCCCACGCCCCATACCGTGTGCAGGTATACCGGGGCGGCGGGATCGGTCTCGACTTTTTCGCGCAGGCGGCGCATATGCACGGTTACGGTGCTTTCGTCGCCGAAATACTCGTAACCCCACACGCGGTCCAGCAGTTGGGCGCGGCTGAAGACCTGCCGGGGATGGCGCGCCAGGAACCATAACAGGTCGAACTCTTTGGCCGTCAGCGCGATCTCACTTTCGCCGCGCCGCACCGATGCGCGAGCCGGATCGAGGCGCAGATCGCCAAAAACCAGCGGCTGTTCGACCGATTCCGCTTCGGGTGCGGCTGCGCCGCAGCACGGCCTTCACACGCATGACCAGCTCGCGCGGGCTGAACGGCTTGATCACGTAATCGTCCGTGCCCAGCTCAAACCCGGCGATGCGGTCGGCTTCGTCGGTGCGCGCCGTCAGCATGATGATCGGCATACGCTCCAGGGCGCTCAGCGTGCCGGGTCCGCCCGCGGGATCGCGCAGCGAGCGGGTGATCGTGAAACCGTCCAGGCCCGGCAGCATAATATCCAGCACGATCAGATCCGGGTTGTTCCTGGTGCAGCAGATGCAGCGCCAGCGGCCCGTTGTCGGCTTCGATCACGCGGAAATGCTCCAATTCCAGATAGCGGCGCAGCACTTCGCGGACAGTCGCCTCGTCATCGACGACGAGGATAGTGTGTTGTTGTGTCATGATGGAGATTATAGCCCTGAAACGTTACGAAAGCCTTACGGGGGAATTACGGGGGTATTGCCGGTGGAAGGTCAGCCCCTCCCTAAATTCCTGCCCGCTGATCGCTGTCCGCTCACGGCAGGATGTAATACGCCCCGGTACGCGCGCCAATCTTGCGCAGATGGCCGGACTCCGACAGCGCGGCCAGGTCGCGCTCCAACGCGTCAGGAGCCAGTGAGGGATAGAGCGCGCGGAATTCGTGCACGGTGACGCTGCCCCGCTGTGCAACGTAAGCCAGCGCCGCGCGCTGCCGCTCGTTGAGCGCGTCGGGATCGGGCGCGTCCTCGTCGGCGCAGTCATCGACCGCGTTATACAGGCGCACCGTCACGCGGTAGGGGCCGCTCTCGAATTCGGGCGGGCGACAGCCACGCCGGTCCATGCCTTCGATTACGCGCAGCACGCCCCCGCCCCGTCCAGCCGCGTAGCCCCAGCGGGCGAGCACATGGCTCATGCGCGGGTTGCGGCTGTAACGCCCTTCGAGCAGCGTGGCGGTGCTCATGAAGGCGGGCAGTCCGCCCGGGCTAGTGATTTCCAGGCGATCGGCGAACATGGCGACACGCACGGGATCGCTGCGCAGACGGTAATCGCGGTGCAGCACGGCATTGACCAGCACTTCGTGCACGACAGAAGCGGGATATTCCAGGTCATCTGGGGCCACCGAATCGGGTTGCGAGCGCATCTGCGCGCGGAGATCGACCCACAGGCGATCGATCACGCGCGTCAGCGGCCCGCTGATGGGGCGCTCGAAAGCGCGCTGCGCCGGGTCACGGCGGCGGCCCACGTAACGAGCGAAGAGGACTCCGCTGGCAGGCAGCCAGCGCGCCGGATCGCGCCCAAACAGCAGCATACCCGCCACCGTCACGCCGAAATCAGGCGTCAGCCCACCCAGCGCTACCAGCGGCAGATCGCTGCCGTCCCAGCGCGTGCCGCGCCGCTGCGCGTCCGCCTGCATGAACGCGGCCAGCAGCGCTGGATCGAGATCGCTGATGCGCGCGCCCGGCACGGCCTCGGCCTCAAAATCGCCCATGGCGCGGTCCGAGATCAGCGCGCGGATTTCCTCACCGCTCAGTGCGCGGTTGCCGAAAGTGGTACGCGCCAGCACGCGCCCATCCGTCAGCGCGTGGACGCCGGTTCCACGCGGGACGCGCACGCGGTAAGCCGGACCCTGGCGGGTCATGACGCGCGCGGGCGGCCCAAAGGCGATAGGCGGAGTCATGCGCCCCGCTGCCTGGCGCAGCGCTT
Organism: uncultured Chloroflexia bacterium; assembly: GCA_963826505.1. Taxonomy (GTDB): domain Bacteria; phylum Chloroflexota; class Anaerolineae; order Aggregatilineales; family Aggregatilineaceae; genus CAWGXG01. The sequence goes on along the minus strand of CAWGXG010000001.1, from coordinate 29,353 downwards.
CCGCAACCGCGCCGAGATCGGCCTCGTCCGTTCGGATCAGCAGGATGCCGCCGTCCGTGTTGGCTAAGGCAACCGCCGTCGCCGCCAGCGCCGCCGGATCGGGATCGGGCAGTACGGCCAGCATGACCGCTGGTTCGTCCGTGTGAGAGGGGTGATGGTCTGGCATGGGGTCAAGTGTACGGCACGATGGGGGCTTTTACCAGAGCAAAACGCGATCAGCAGACGGCAAATAGCGAACAGCAAACAGTAAAACGCACCTAATCCCCCACGCGACCGCAGACGACCATTCCGCCCCTCTGGTCCTGATGGTCTATCGCCACAGCGGGAAAATACGGTTATCATTAAAAGCGCAGGGTTGGTGCGCGCACCGGCCCGGTGTACAGCCAGACTTGTTGAGGGAGAAGTCGTGCCAAGCTCATCCACTCTTCTCGCCGTCGTCGCTTTGGGAATCGATGCGGCACTGTTAGCATTCGTCGTGCGCAGCCGTGCCCAATCGCATACCGGATCGCGGCGGTGGTTGATCTCGGCGCTGGTGGCCGCACTGATCATGGCGGCGCTGGCGCTGCTCCCACGGGACGCGCACACGCAGTCACGTTATGAGGCCCTGTTCCCCGGTCCGCTGACCCAACCCGCGCTGGGCGTGGTGGCATCGAACCTGCTGCTGGTGGCATTCTGCGGGCAGATGCTCGATTATCTGCACGGCAAATTCAAGGGACTCTGGATCGGGTTGGGCGCGGTGTGGTGGATCGCCGTGGTGGGCACCATCGCCAACGCCGATACCCTGACGATCGGGCAGGCTGGCTGGTACACGCGGCTGTATGCCCCCGTCGAATGGCCGAACGCGGTCACCTTCACCGGCTGGCTGGTGCTGGGCACCGGCCTGATGCTGGCCACGATGTACGCCTTTTACCGCGCGCGCCTGCCTGAGCTGGCCAACCGTGCCCTGTTCGGCGCGGTGATTATCCCGCCGGTAGCGATCGGCGTGGCGATGATCGCCAGCGGCGAACCGGCCATCACCGAGATCGGCTGGATCGTGCAAACCCTGGGCGTGATCGGCATGGTCTACAGCTCGACCGCCTACCGCGTGATCGATATCCGGCGCACCGTCCGCCAGACGACGGCGGCGGGCCTGCTGACCGCGCTCACCGCCCTGGTGCTGTTCGGGATGCTGACGCTGTCACAGGGCATCGACACCAACACCGACGGGCGTTACGCGCTGCTGGCCGCCCTGGCCCTGATCGCCGCCGCGATCACGATTCCCGCCCAGGTGGCCGCCAATAACGCGCTCAACCGCCTGTTCGGCGGGACACCCGCCCGCGTAGCCGAACAACTGCGCCGTTTCAGCGAGGACATTACCGGCATCGTGGAGATGGACGAGCTGGCCGAGGTCACCACGCGCACCCTGGGCAGCGTGCTGAACGTGCGGCGCGGTGGTCTGATCCTGGTGACCGAAGGCCCCGACTCTCGCTTGCAGATCGCGCCACTGGTGCGCGGCCTGGGCGAGATGCCGGATATCAAAGGCTCGATCGCGACCGGCAGCCCGATCCATACGCGGCTGGTCGCGGAACGCGCGCCCCTGCTGCAATACGATCTCGACTTCGCGCCGGGCTACGCCGCGACTCCGCCGGGCGAGCGCGCCTTCTTCCAGCAGATGCGCATGGCCGCCTATGCCCCGGTGGTCGTGCAAGGTCATTTGATCGGGATCGTGTGCTGCGGGTCGCGCATCTCGGACGATCCCTTCACCGAGCACGATCTCGAACTGCTGATGACGATCGCTAACCAGGCCGGGATCGCGCTGCGCAACGCGCGTCTGATCGACGATCTGCGCCGCCGCGAAACCGAGCAAGCCGATCTCAACAAGGTGATGTCGGTCACCAAAGAGCAGCTCGAACGGCTCGACAACGTCAAAACCGACTTCATCACCATTGCCAGCCACGAGCTGCGTACGCCCCTCGCCCAGATTCGCGGCTACAGCGACATCATGGAAGCTATGAACGAAGAGGGTATGCTCGACCAGGACCAGATCGGCAGCATGACAGCCAGCATGCGCAAAGCCGCCGACCGTCTGGAAGAGTTGATCGCGGCCATGCTGGATGTCAGCCAGATCGACGTGAACGCGATGGATCTGCGTTTCTCCCCGGTGAGTCTCGAAGGATTGATGCGCACGGCCATCGAGCCGCTGACCGACGCTATCCGCAGCCGCAAGCTGATGCTCTCGGCGCGCGGGCTGCGCGATCTGCCGCCTATCCAGGCCGACCAGCAGCGGCTGGTACAGGCCTTCCGCAACATTGTGCTCAACGCCATCAAATTCACGCCGGACGGCGGTCGTATCGACATTACCGGCGAGCTGCGCGATACCGAAGTCATCATCGCGATCCGCGACAGCGGGATCGGCATCGATCCGGCCAACAAAGAACTCATCTTCGAGAAATTCTTCCGCGCCCAGGACCCCAGCCTGCACTCGACCGGAGCCACCAAATTCATGGGCGCGGGGCCGGGCCTGGGCCTGACCATCGCGCGCGGTGTGGTCATGGCGCATGGCGGGCGTATTTGGGCCGAAAGCCCCGGTTATGGCCCTGAGACGTTCCCCGGCAGCGCCTTTTTCATCGCCCTACCGCTCCACCCGCCCGACGATGCGCGGCACATCCAGGCGCTCGAATCGACTGTGAGTCTGAGCGTGCGCGCCTTCCGTGACGTCGTGCGCGGGGAATCCGCCCCGCCGACTGCTTTCAGTCCAGCCGAGCAAACGCTGGCCAAACCACCGGCCCGCCTGCGCGAATCCTGACGCCGCGTCACAGCGCAGCTACGCACGCCCGCAGCCATTCACTATACGGAGGAATTCTCATGGAGACACAACGCCAGGGCCGGATGGAACACCAGAGTACGGCAGTCATTCTCGGACTGGCGGCCTTTTGGAGCATCGATCAGGAGCGCGCCAACGCCGCGTTGGACGGCGCATTAGAGGCCGGGATCAATCATATTGACGTCGCACCGCAGTATGGCGACGCGCAGACCGTGCTCGGCCCGTGGTTGGAGTCGCGCCGCGATCGCTTCTTTTTGAACTGCAAAACGCTCGAACGCACGCGCGACGATGCCTGGGCCGATCTCCAAAATTCGCTGACCCTGCTGCGTACCAGCCAGATCGACCTCTACCAGTTCCACGCGGTAACTACCTTTGACGATCTGGATCAGATCACTGCGCCGGGCGGCGCGTTTGAAACCTTCGTCCGCGCGCGGGATGAGGGGCTGGTGCGCTACCTGGGCATCACCTCGCACGGCATGCTCGCGCCCCAGATCGTCGTGGAAGCCCTCAACCGCATGGACCTGGACGCGGTGATGTTCCCGCTCAACCCGCGCCTGTACGCCGAGCCGGAGTACCGCGCCGACTCCGAGCGTCTGCTGGACGTCTGCCACACGCGTGACCTGGCCGCTCAGGTGATCAAAGCGGTCGCCAAAGGTCCGTGGGCGGGTCGCGAGAAAACCTTCAATCCCTGGTACGAGCCGTACGCCAGCCCTGACGCCATCGCGGCCAGCCTGCGCTTTGCGCTGGCGCAGCCGGGCGTGACGGCGGTCCTCACGGCGGCGGACGTGCGGCTGTGGCCCGCGTATTACCGCGCAGGAGAGCACATCACGCCGATGAGCCCCGCCGAACAGGCCGATCTGATCGCCGCGCGCGCCCATGACCCGCTGATCTTCGCCGGGCCAGAAGGTGTGCATTAGCCGTGATTGACTGGGTGATTTTCGACTGGGGTAACACTGTCATGCGCGACTTGCCCCAGTTCTCCGGTCCGATGGCCGGGTGGCCGCAGGTCGAAGCCATGCCCGACATCCAAGCCGCCCTGGTCGATCTGCGCGCCACCTACCAGATCGCCCTGGCGACCAACGCCACGGAATCCGGCGCAGAGTTGGCGCGCGTGGCGCTGACGCGCGTCGGACTGGCGGACTATTTCGCCCACATCCTGACGGCGCGCGAGCTGGGCGCGTCCAAACCAGATCCGGCCTTTTTCGAGCATCTATTGGCGGCATGCGGTTGTCTGCCCCATCACGCCGTCATGGTGGGCGACAGCTTCCGGACGGATATCGTCGGGGCCAAGCACGCCGGGCTGTGGGCCGTGTGGTACAACCCCGCCGGGACCGCCGCCCCGCGCTCGATTCCGATCGCGCCGGACGCGGAGATCGCCACGCTGGCCGATCTGCCCACCGCGATCCGAGCGCTGGACGAGCACGCCGCCGAGCAGATTTAGCGACCAGCGATCAGCATACAGTAAAAGCGGAGAGCCAGAGAAATTTCTCCTCTGTGCTCTCCTGCTCTTCTCTGCGGTCTCTGTGGCTCGAATTCCCACCTATTGATCGCCCGCGATCACGCGCCAGTACGCGCGGCCGCCGCCTTCCCGCGCCAGCAGCCGGGATTCGATCAACTCCCGCCGCAGCCGGGCGTAATCCGCGTGGACTTCCTTCAGGATGGCGTTGACCTCGCCTTCCGTGTAGCGCACGCCGGGCGCGAATTTCTGCGCCAGCCAATGCAGGATGACCAGCAGCTTCTTTTCCTTGGTCGGGATCGACTTCAAGCGCGTCCCGAAGAAGTAGTCCTTAAAGACCTTGCGATCGGTCTCATCCACGTCGAGCGCGTCGATCCAACTCATATCCGGCTTGGGCACGGCGTTGTCGCGTGTGATCGTCTCCAGCCGGTACACGAGATTGATCTGGCGTTCGAGCGATTTCCGATCGAGCGAGTAGATATGGCTGGTCCCCACCATGTTGACGTTGACCAGTCCCCGCTCGCGCATATTGGCGAGATGGTGCGAGACGGTCGGCTCGGTCAGTTCGAGCCGGTCGGCCAGGTCGCGGACGCGCAGCGGTTCGTGGCTGAGCAGCCCCATAATGCGCAGGCGGGTTTCATCCGACAGCGTTTTGAACAAGGCTTGGAGGGTAGTCAGTTCTCCTTGAGTCATGGTTAATTCCTTTCTTCGATACTCATCTAATTAGAAGTATATCGAAGAAAGAACGATCGTCAAGGGCGAAAAAGAGGAAAACCTGTGTGTTTCCTCTGCGACCCCCGCATCCTCCGCGGTTAAATCGGTTATCTTGAGCCTACTCCACTGATGAAGCGATCGTGTCGCCCGCCCACCGCGCGCCGCGCACGTCCGCCGACTCCGCCAGCACCGTGCCGAGCAGCACGCCCAGCGTCCGCCGGAAGGCGTCCGGATCGCCCGTCGTGGTGTAGATCACGTGGCCGGGATCGCCCGGCGGCTGCAGCGCGCCTTGGGACGCCAGCACACGCCCCGCCTGCCGCGCGATAGCCGGACTCGGATCGACGATCGTCACGCCCGGCCCGATCTCGGCTTGAATAGTAGGAGTCAGAAAGGGGAAATGGGTACAACCCAGCACCAGTTGGTCGATCCCGGCGCCGACCAGCGGCGCGAGACAGCCGCGTACCGCCGTATGGGCCGCCGCAGAGTCAGTATCGCCCGCCTCGACCAGCCGCACGAATTCCGGGCAAGCGCGCGTCTCCACGCGGACACCCTGCGCGAAGCGACCGACCACGCTGGCGAAGAGCTCGCCCTGAAAGGTCGCCTCCGTGGCGATCACGCCGATCACGCCCGTGCGCGTGTCGCGAGCGGCGGGTTTGACGGCCGGTTCCATCCCGACGAAGGGCATCGCGGGGAAGCGCTCGCGCAGCGTGTACAACGCGGCGGCGCTGGCCGTGTTGCATGCCACGACGATCAGCTTGACATCCTGCGCGATCAGATAGCGCGCCACCTCCAGCGTAAACGCCTGGACCTGCTCGATACTGCGCGGTCCGTACGGCACATGCGCCTGATCCGCGAGATAGACGATCGACTCGGCGGGCAGTTGGGCGCGCACTTCGCGCAGGATCGACAGTCCGCCCACCCCGGAATCCAGCAGGCCAATCGGCTGCCGGGCGCGGACGGGTGATGCGGGTGTGGATCGCTCGCTCACGGGGGGTACGCGCTCACAGATTGTTCACGTCGAAGCCCCGATCTTCGATCAGGGCCACCAATGGACTGCCGGGCAGCCATCCGGCCTGCTCGTCCAGGCCACCATCGGCCAGGGCGGGCAGCAGCCCGGCGACGTGCATGGTGTATTCGTCGTCGCCAGCGATGTCGAGGCGCAGGTAGCGATCGGTCAGGCGCAGCCGCTCTACAGCGGACCACGTCGCCGTGAACAGATCGTTACGCACGCGGTCCAGCAGCACGACGCGATCCGGCGTGAAGCCGACGTAAAACTGTCCCACCGCGCCGCGCCACACGCGCACGCCCTGCACGACCAGATAAATCCATGCGATCCAGCCGAACAGGCTCAGCACGCCCAGGTGAGCCACGCCGCCCAGGATGTTGAGCACTACCCCGGCCATGATCAACTGTTTCCACTGTCGCCAGCGCGTTGTCCCGCGCACGTCCAGCACGCCGACCAACTCCTCACCGGGATCGAGCGCGCGGCTGACTTCGTCGAAAGCCTGACCGCTGCGCGGCATGCTGCCGGGCCGGGGGATCATGCCCTCGTGAGCGCCGGGCTGCGGGATAGCTTCAGCCACTTTTTCCGCGGCGACTTCGAGCGAATAGTTCACCGCTTCGACCGCCTGCCGCCACATCGAGGATGGCCCCTCGTCCTCGTCCTGATCAGGGCTGCCCAGGGAGCGTTTTGGCTTGGGGAACGCGCGGCGGCGGCCCGGGTCCGGCGCGCCGGTAATCGGCTGCGGACCGTCCGGCACCGGGATCGGCGGCGGTGGCGGCAAGATCTGCGCGGGCAGCGGGACGCTCTCGTCCAGCGCGATCTCCGGCGGAGTCACCTGGCCCGGCGGCGCTACATCTGCAGACTCAGCTTCACGCGGCAGAGCTTCAGCTTCCGGCGCTTCAGAAGCGACGACGGCCTCGCCCGACACGCCAGCGGCGGGGGATTCGATAGCGCCGATGGCTGCGTCCGGCGCAACCGATTCGCCCGACTCGCTGTGCGGGGACGGCGCCGTAACCAACGATCCCGCCACGCGCATCACCGCGCCAAACTCACGCGCCAACTCGCCCGCCGACTGGAACCGCTGTTCCGGCTGCTTGGCGAGCGCCTTCAGAATCACGCCTTCCACCGCTTCGGGCAGCTCGGGCGATGTGTCGCGCGGAGACGGTGGCGCGTCGTTGCAGTGTTTGTACATCAGCGTGAAAGGTGTATCGGACTCGAACGGCGTGTGCCCGACCACCATCTCGTACAGGATCACGCCCAGCGCGTACACGTCCGTACGCGCATCGACCGGCTCGCCGCGCCACTGCTCGGGAGCCATGTAAGCGGGTGTGCCGAGGACGGCGCCCGTCTGTGTCAGGCTTTGCGACGCCGCGACAATCTTGGCCAACCCGAAGTCCATCAGATACAGGTTATCCCATTCATCGATCAGCACGTTGTTGGGCTTGAGATCGCGGTGAATCACGCCCTGAGAGTGGGCATAATCGAGTGCTTCGGACACCTGATCCACGTATTTAGACGCCTGTCGCAGCGGGAGCGATCCGCGCCGCAGCCGCGTATACAGCGATTCACCCTCAATCAGCCGCATGACGAGATAAGCAATCTCGCCCTCGTGGCCGAAGTCGTGCACCGGCAGAATGCGCGGGTGCTGCAAGTTGGCGATCACCTGGGCTTCGCGCTCGAAACGCGCCATGAATTGCGGATCTTCAGCCAGATCCGCGCTGATGATCTTGATGGCGACGTCACGCTGCATATTGACCTGGCGCGCGCGATATACCGTCGCCATGCCGCCCTTACCGATACGACTGACGATCTCGTAATTGCCAAGCGTCGTGGAAATGAGCGGATCCGTGCTCATGCGTACTCCCTCTACCATTAACACTACTTTCGGGTGAGCGGCGCGTGTGCCCCTGATCTATACTTACGCACGATCGGGCCTTTTCGGTGCATTTGAGCCGATCAACCTTCGCAGTCCGCGCTCAAAGCCCCAGGCGGCGCGCCACCCACAGCAGCCCAATGATCGTCTTGCCGTCCTGGATCGCGCCGCTCTCGACCCGGCGCAGCGCTACGTCAAACGGCAGGATGACCGGCTCCAAAAACTCGTCAACATCCTGATCCAGACGTGACTCTGCGAGATCGGTCGCCAGGAACAGATGGATCAGCTCGCTGGTATACCCGGGCGCGGTATATTCGCCGCCCAGCCGTTCCAGCGTGCCGGGCCGGTAACCGACTTCCTCTTGCAGCTCGCGCGCGGCGGCGGCGTGCGGATCCTCGCCCGGCTCCAGCGTCCCCGCCGGAATTTCGAGCATGATCTTGCCTGAGGCGTGCCGGAACTGCTGCACCAGCACCACTTTGCCACCCGGCAGCAGCGGCACCATCGCGACCGCGCCGGGGTGCCGGATGATCTCGCGCACGGCCTGCTGGCCGTTAGGCAGCTCGACCGTTTCGACATACAGCTTGACCAACCGCCCCAGAAACGCCGGTTCGGAATGGATCACCTTTTCGTTGAGGTCTGTCATGGCTGGGTGTGTCCTTACATCGCACAACATGGGGCCGGGTGTGGGCCAACGCCTGGTCATAATCAAAAAAGAGCGACCCGCTTGCGAGCCGCTCTATCGATACTCTCGCGCGCGCTGTTAGCCCGCCGCGCCGCTCTGCGTTTGCGGGGCCGGTTGGACAGCAAAAGGCGTCGGCGTGGCTGTGATGACGATGTAGATCGGCTGGCCCGCCTGTCCGGTGATCGGCGTCGGCGTGAGTAAAGCCGCGGCCGAGGCCGGAATGATCAATTCCTGACCAACCGAGAGCAGGTTCATGGTCGTGGTGGTGATGCCGTTGGCGGCCATCAATTCGGCCATCGAGATGTTGAATTTCAACGAAATCTGGTAGATATTATCGCCCGCCTGGACGATGTAGACGCCCGCGCGTCCGCCTGTTCCGTCCGGCGTAAAGGGCGTCACGACCGGGGTCGGAGTCAGCGGCACTGGGCACGGAATGTCCAGCGTATCGCCCGCGTCAATCAGATCGGCGTTGGTGATGTTGTTGGCCTGCGCCACCTGGTTGACCGTGACGCCGTAGGTCTGCGCGATCCGATACAGCGTTTCGCCGGGCGCGACGAGATGCTCGTTACAGACGCTGGTCGCCCCAAACGGCGTCGCCGTCACATAGATGTAGACCGGTCCGCCGCCGCTCTGGTCGATAGGCGTCGGGACGACCCCACCGGGCTGTTCCTGCCCCGGCTGCATCATCGTGGTCGGGATCGGCGGCGCGGGCTGCCCCAACGTAGCGGCCGCGGCCGCGGTCGCTTCATATACGATCTGCGTCGCCATGACCTGCTGCGAATTCAGCGTGGGGGCCTGCGCGACCGCCGGAGGCTCGGTCGGAGGCGGGGTCGCCGTCGGAAGCTCCGGCGTGAAGGTCGGCGCGACCGCAACGACATACGGTGTCAGCGTGGGCACCGGGCCGCCTACGCCAAAATCTTGCTGCACGACTTCGGTCGGGCGCTCGGCTAACGGCTGCGCCTCGACCGGCGCGGTCACCACGCCCGCGCCATAGGCCAGTGGCCCATAAGGCGTATAGGTAGCCGACGGCGCGAAGGTGATGAACGGCACCGGCGTGAAAGTCTGCGTGGGACCGATATACGGTGTCGGCGTGCGCGTGATCGTACTGGTCGGCAACGGGGCATTGGTTGGGAAAGGTGTGCTGGTCGGCAGCGGCGTCGACGATGGCGGAACCGATGTACTGCTCGGCTGCGGCGTCGCCGTCGGTGGGATAGCCGTCGCCGATGGCAGCGGGGTAAAGGTCGGCTGGATCTGCGGCATATTCGTCGGAAGCGGCGTAAAGGTCGGCTGAATCGGGACCTGCGCCGGAACGGTCGTCGCCGTGACCTGCGCTGTCAGCGTGAAATAGGTCGGCTCCATCACGGGGCCACCCTGGCCTTCGCCCAACCCGGTGGCCGATGTCGGAGTCAGCGTTTCAGCGCCCAACGTCGGGAACGGGGTCAGGGTGGGCAGTTCCGTCGGCAGCGCCGTCATTTCTTCGATCGTCGGGGCCGCCTCCGGGAAGGTCGCCGTCGGTTGGACGACCGGGGTGTCGACCGCAGGTTGTACGGCAGCCTGACCAACCACGGTCGGCTTGAGATCTCCACCGATCGAGCGGTAACAGCCCGTCATAACCAACGGCACGATCAACACCAGCGGCAGCAGCGCCGCGTATCGGAAATGAGTCCGCATACCGTCCCCTCCTGGAGCGCTTGCGCGCGGGGCCCACCCACATATACTTTGTTCGCAGTTTACCATTAGAGCGCGGTCCGCACAAGCGCCCTGGGGTACGGGGTGCATTCAGCAAAACCTGTTTTGGAATCAAGGAGGCCGTAACGATGGCGGACAACAGCATAAACGATCGATTTTCGGATGAAAGCCTGCGCGCGGCCCTGGGAGCACGCCCGTTTCGCTTCTTTGAGCGGGTGGTCAGCACTATGGATCTCGCGCAATCCTGGCTGATGGACGACGCGCCGCCGGACGGTGCCGTCGTAATCGCGGAGGAACAGATCGGCGGACGCGGGCGGCAGGGCCGCGCGTGGCTGTCACCGCCCTACAGCAGCCTCATGTTCAGCGTGATCACACGTCCCACGCTGGCTCCCGAACAACTCCCGCGCCTGACAATGGCGGGCGGTCTGGCTGTGGACGCGGTGCTCGCGCCACTGTTGGGCGAACGGTTCGCGCTCAAATGGCCGAATGACGGGCTGATCGGGCGTAAGAAAGTGTGCGGGCTGCTGTCGGAGGCGGTATGGTCCGGCGCTGATCTGGTAGGAGTCATCGTGGGAATTGGGCTGAACGTGCGCGTCGACTTCAGCGGGACGCCGCTGGCCGGGGAAGCCACGAGTCTCGAAACGGAACTGGCGCGAGCGGTGGATCGCCACGCGCTGTTAGCTGACCTGTTGGGCCAGTTTGAACTGTGGTCCGGACGCGTCACCGATCCGGCCTTGGTGACGGCGTGGCGCAGCCGCCTGGGGACGCTCGGGCGGCGCGTCACCGTGTACCCGCAGCAGGGCGATCAAACGCCCTACAGCGGCACCGCCGAAGCGGTCGATGCCGTAGGCGCGCTGATGGTACGGCTTGATGGGGGTGAGGTCAGGCGTGTGCTGGCGGCGGATGTCGGGCTGGCGGAGGACTAGCGGCACCGGCATTTAACACCACAAAAGCCTATAGCGCGCGGCGATAGGCTGTGGTCCAAACGGGGTGCACCGTGATCCACGGGATCAGAAGCGGCGTTCCTTCAAGCGGGCGGCCTTGCCCTGGAGTCCACGCAGGTAATAGAGCTTGGCGCGGCGCACTTTGGAGTGACGCTGCACTTCGATCTTCTCAACGCGCGGGCTGCTGAATAAGAACGTACGCTCGACGCCAACACCATGGCTGGCAATGCGCCGCACGGTGAACGCCTTGTTGTTAGCGCCACCGCGAATGCTGATTACCGTGCCGGGGAACACCTGAATACGCTCGCGCTCGCCTTCGACAATGCGAACATGGACGCGCACCAGGTCACCCGGGAGAACATCCGGATGCTCCGGCTTCGGTGCTTGCAGGGATTGAATTAGGTCGGTCATCTCTGAAGCTTCCTTTACCCAAGACCGGCAGCAGTTGTGGGTCGCCGGGCTGGTATGGTTGTGTGCGATTATGACACAGCGGCACCAAATCGTGTGGGCCGCCAAGGCGCGAGCATTGTAGCACAGCGCCGATCGTTTTTCAATGGCAGGAATAAGCTGGAACGCAAGCAAAACCTGGCGGGGCGTTTGGGGCAAGGCCCTACCCTCGCGCGGGAATCCAATTACCAGAAATTGCCGTCATGAGGTATCGTAATGTTAGGGCAACCGAACATCCGCCTGCTCACGAATTCCGGTACAGAGGTCACGGGCGGATCGCGCAATTCAGAAAGCAGAGTGTTGATGGCATTAGGGGCACATCTTCTTCCGCCGCGTACCTACTGGCCAACCGAGGGCTGGCAAGTCGGCAGGCCGGAGTCTGCACGGCATCGAAGCCGCCGGGCTGGACAGCGCCTACGACTATCTGCGCGCCCACGTCCCGCATATCGACAGTTTGCTGGTCGTGCGTGACGGAACGCTGGTCTATGAGCGTTACACGCCCGGCAGCGTGCCGGACGCGCTGCGCAACGTCAAATCGATGACCAAGAGCGTGCTGGGGACTCTGGTCGGTATTGCGCTGCAAACCGGCGATCTGGAAAGCATTAACACGCCGCTGGCGTACCTGCTGCCGGAACCGTTCGTGACGCTGAGCGACCGGGTCAAGCGCACGATCACCGTGCGGCACCTGCTGGCGATGCGCTCCGGCCTGGACTGGGCCGAATATGGGGCCAGCGCCTTGCAGATGACGGCCAGCCCCGATTGGGTGCAGTTCGTGCTCGAACGCCCCCTGGCCCACCCGCCCGGCGAGGTGTTCAACTACAGCACAGGCGATACCCAACTGCTGGCCGCCGTCCTGCAGCGCGTCACCGGCATGACGCTGCTCGACTTTGCCGACCTGTACCTGTTTGGCCCGCTGGGCATCACGCGCCGCGCGTGGCCCGCTGATCCGCAGGGCGTGACGATTGGCGGGGCAGAGCTGGCGTTGACGCCGCGCGATATGGCCAAATTCGGCTACCTGGTACTGAACGGCGGACAGTGGCAAGGCGATCGGATCGTGGCCGTGAACTGGCTGGAAGAATCCACCCGCATGATGACCCTCTTCGAGCCGAGTTCGCCCGACGACTGCGATCTGCTCGGCTACGGATATTTGTGGTGGCTGCGCCCGCAAGGTGATTACGAGAGTGCGATCGCGGTGGGTTATGGCGGCCAGTTTGTGTATGTGATTCCTGACCTGGACCTGGTCGTCGTGATGACCGGGCGCTTAAAGTCGGCACCGGACACGTTCCGCGACAACCGGATGCTGTGCCGCTTCAATCTCGTCGAAGACTACATCGTGCCGTCGGTGGTGACCGGCCTATAACGTGAGTCACGGGCCGACAAGGAGCCTTGTGTGTCAGCCAAACGCGAGCAGTCGCCTGAGCTAGCTGAGACGGACCCGCGCAGTGAGAACACGCGATCCCTAAAGGAGCGCGTTGACGCCCTAACCGCACGCGCCTTTGACCTGGCACAGATCGAGCCGGAACAATCGCGGCGGCTGGTCACCGAGGCGCTGCAACTGGTGCGCGGGACTACGGAGTTCCCCTACCCGGACGGGCTGGCGCTCTGCTTGCTGATCGAATCCATTCAGGAATGGGACCTCTCGAATTATCAGGAGGCGTTGGCGCTGGTCTTGGAGGCGGAAAGCCGCCTGAGCCCGACCAGCCCGGCCAGTCTGCGCGCCAAGGTAACCGGACATATGGCCGGAATCCATTTCTTCCTGGGAGATTACGCCCGCGCGCTCGAACTCGGCCACAACGCGGTGAAGATGGCCGAAGACAGCGGCGATCCGATTCTGCTGGCCGATCTGCTAAACGACACGGGCTATATGTCCCTGCACGACGCGCGCCTGCCCAACGGGCTGCCCCAGTTGATGCGCAGCCTGAACCTTCACCGCGCGAACGGCTCGCAGCCGGGCGAAGCGCAAGTGCTCGATAGCATCGGCAAAGCCTATTACCTCATGCAGGATTATGACCAGGCGCTGCACTACGCGTTTGAGAGTCTGGCGATCGACGAGCGCATTGGGTACGCGCGGGCCGAGGCTGACGCGCTCAACACGATTGGCAAGATTTGCGCCGTGCGGGGCGAGATCGCGCGGGCGCTGGACTATTTCGAGCAATCGCTGGCGCTCGCCACAACGCACGGCTATCGCCAGATCGAAGCCATCAACCTGCTGGACATCGGACGCGCGCAGGCGAACACTGGCAACACCACGCAGGCGTTCACCACGCTGGGCGACGCTCTGAATCTGGCGCAGGACATCGGGTCACGCCTGATCGTATTCGACATTCATCTGGCGCTGGCGAACGCCTACGAGCAGGTCGGCGATCTCACTACGGCCCTGGCGCATTACAAGCAGTTCCATGCCGTCAAAGAGGAAGTATTCTACGAACAATCCGAAAGGATATTACGCAGTCTGCGCATGATCAGCGAGGCGGAGCACGCCAAGCGCGAAACCGAAATCTATCAGGTCAAGAACCTGGAATTGCAGCGGGAGATCGAAGAACGCGAAAAGCTGATCGCCGAGCTGGACGCTTTCACCGGGACGGTTGCGCACGATCTCAAGAATCCGCTGATGGTCATCACCGGTTACAGCGAAATGCTGTACGACGACCTGGTCAAATCCGGCCCGAAAAAAGCGGTGCAGTTGGCGCAGGAAATCGTCCAGGCGGGCGACAAGACCAGCCGCATCATTGACGAGCTGCTGTTGTTAGCGAGCGTGCGGCGGCAGGATGTCACGCTGCGTCCGCTGGATATGGCCGCGATTGTGGCCGAGTCGCAAAAACGGCTGGTCGCGCTGGCGATGGAGCGCGACGCGCAGATCGTCGTGCCGGACTCCTGGCCGGAAGCACTGGGTTATGCGCCGTGGGTTGAGGAAGTGTGGGCCAATTACCTCAGCAACGCCATCACCTATGGCGGCACGCCGCCGGTGGTAGAATTGGGCGCGACGCAGGACGAGGATTATGTGCGCTTCTGGGTGCAGGACAACGGGAACGGCGTCGGGCCGGAAGCGCAGAGTCTCCTATTCAAGGAATTCTCGCGGCTCAATTCGATTCGCGTCACTGGACATGGCCTGGGACTCTCGATCGTCCAGCGCATTATGGACAAGCTCGGCGGCGATGTGGGCATCGAAAGCACCGGACGACCCGGCGAGGGCAGCCTGTTCTATTTCGTGCTCCCGGCGGTGAACGAAGCGCACCACAGCACGCCTGAGCGATCCTAACGCCTACCATGCAGGAGTGATCCCGACCATGACGGATATCACCACCAAAGAAGAGTTGCTGCATCTTACCCGGGTCGAACGCCGTCGCCTGGAAGAACTGCTCAACCGCATCCCCGACGAGGAGATGGAGTTTTCTGGCGTAACGGGCGACTGGTCGGTGAAGGACACGCTGGCCCATATCGCCGAGTGGGAACAACAGTTTTTGGGCTGGTACCGTGCCGGTCAACGCGGCGAAATTCCGGAACGACCCGATGAAAACAATATCGATGTCTTCAACCAGACGATCTACGAGAAACACGCGCGCCGCTCACTGGCGGACGTCTGCGCGTGGTTCGATGCGTCCGGGCGCGAGATGATGACGGCGATCGAAGACATGAGCCAGGACGAGCTGTTCACCATCGGGGTGTATGCCTGGACCGGGAAATACCCACTGGCGGTCTACGTGCGCGCCAACGCCGACGAGCACTACGCCGAGCACGCCGACGAGCTAAGCGCGTGGCTGGCCCGGCGGGGCCGCTAGATCACTGAATCTGCCCACGGGAGGAATCAACACAATGTCGTCCGAACCATCATCTGCGCCCCATCCCGGATCGCCGGACTGGCCCGCCACTGCGGAATCACGGTGGGCTAAGCCGCTCAGCCGCTTCATCCTGCATCTGGTGTCGCGCTACACCGTCACCGGACGCGAACATATCCCCCCCGAGCCCTGCATCTTCGCCTCCAACCACATGAGTTACTGGGATGTCCCGGCGGTCAATTCCGCGATTGGCTTTGGCACGGTGGGCATGGCCGCGCGTAAATACCTGGGCACCTGGAAAGAGCCATTTTTCCGCATGTATCCGATCATCTGGGTCGAGCAGTTCTCCGCCGATCGCGCGGCGCTGCGCGACGCGATCACCGTCCTCAAAGCGGGCGTGTCGTTGGGCATCGCGCCCGAAGGCACGCGCAGCAAGGTCGGCGCGCTGATCGAGGGGCGATCGGGCACGGCCTTCATCGCCACGCGGGCCAACGTGCCGATCGTACCGTGTGCCGTGTGGGGCACCGAAAAAGTCCTCAAGCGTCCGCGTCCGGCCGTGCGCGTCCGTTTCGGCAAACCGCTCCGGCTGCCTGAAGGCCGCGCCAAAGGCGACGATCTGGATATCTACACCGAACGCATCCTGTGCGCCATCGCCGCCCTGCTGCCGGAACGATATCACGGCTACTATGCGGGCAATCCGCTGATCGAGGAGATGCGCGCCATCGTCGAGCCCTGACGCTGCGCGCGCCGGATCAAGAACGTACTCTCTGACCATAGAGGTTTTCTATGAAGGACCGGCATGAACCCCGCGTCCGGATGGGCCGCGCGCCCCGCTGGTACTGGATCGGGCTGGCGTTTGCCATCGCGCTGCACGTCGCCATCATGGGGCTGTACGTGTGGAATGTCTTCCCGCAGCAGTTCCACACCTCCGGGACATTCTGGTTCCACAGCGGCGGCGATGATTACGATTACGTCGCGCTGGCGCAGAACATTCGCGACCTGCATTTCGACGCCAGCAAATACCCGTTGGGTTTTCCCGCGCTGCTGCTGCCCTTCATGCTGGTGATGCGCACCACCGCCCACGACGATCTGCTGCCGGTCGTGGCCGCCTTCTGGACGCTGGTCATGTACCCGCTAGGCCAGCTCGTGCTAGGCTTTATCGCGTGGCGCTTCACGCGCCAGCGCTGGCTGGCGCTGGCGTCCATTTTTCTGTGGACCCTCGTCCCGCCGGTGTTGTATGTTGGTCTGCGCGTAGCCGCGAATGCCTCCGTAGCGGAGACCTATTCCGTGCATCAGACCTGGGCACAGATGTTGTCGGACGGCCCGGCCACGCTGTTCACCCTGTTCAACGTGGCTGTCCTGCTGATCCTGCGCGACAGTGCCACCCCGCGCCGCTGGGCGATCCTGCTGGGCGTGCTGGCCGGAAGCGTCGCGCTGCTGCGGCTGACAGGCATTCTGACAGTAGGTATCGTGGGGTTAGCCCTGCTCCTGGAGCGACGCGGTCGCGAGGCGCTAATCATGGCCGCTGTCGCGCTGCTGGTCTTTAGCCCCCAGCTCGCCTACCAGTGGCATTTCTTCGGCAGCCCCTTTCGCACCGGCTACCAGACACTTGACGCGCTGCCACCACACGGGCTGTTTAACCTGAGCTATCTCGCCGACGGGTGGGATAAGCTGTGGGGCCGGTTCGGACTGCTGGCCCCGCTGGGGCTGGTGGCGGCGCTTGGCGCGGCGCTGACCGGCGGCGCGAGGGTATGGGCCATCGACCGGATCAACGCCGTTCTGATCGCGCTGTGGCTCGCCGCCTACTGCGCGCTCTACAGCGTCTACTACTATTCCTGGCAGGGCGGCATGCTGCGCTTTCTGATGCCCGCTATCCCCGCCGCCGTAATCGTCGCCGCAGGACTGGTGGGCTGGCTGGCGCAGCGCGGGACGGGGAACCGAGCGCCCCGCGCCGGGCGCGTATAGGCGGTGCATAGAGAGAACAGGCAACGCGGGCGGTCCTCCTGCATCTAAGGGAATGATGTCACCTGGAATCCCTGAGATGAGGAGAATCCCATGAGCACTTTGCCCTCTTTCGGCATGACCACCACGCTGTCCGTGCCGTACGCGGAGGCGATCGAGCGCGTCCGTGAGGCGCTGGCCGTCCAGGGCTTCGGCGTGCTGACAACGATCGATGTCAAAGCCACCATGCAAAACAAACTGGATATCGAAACACGGCCTTATGTGATCCTGGGCGCGTGTAATCCCCCGTTGGCCCATCGCGCGCTCGACGCAGACCCAGCGGTCGGGTTGCTGTTGCCCTGCAACGTGATCGTGTTCGAAGGCGACACCCCGACCGAAAGCGTCGTGTCGGTCATCGACCCCATGACGATGGTGACGCTGTCCGATAACCCGGTGTTGGCCGAGGTCGCCACACAGGCGCGCGCCCGGCTGGAACAGGTCGTCGCGTCACTGAGTTGATGTTCGGCTGACCAGGGTAATATCTGGCTTTCTCGACAAAACGGTGTACACTGGTAAGTGTAAATTTGTGTTAAGGTCGTTTGAGAGGAAAGCCATGCCACGCTTGATCACCGAATGGGATAACGCGGAGCACACCGTCATGCGCGTGACGTACCAGCCCGGATGGACCTGGAATGACATGGAGCAGAACGTCGACGTAGAGCAGTCGTTCCTGGACAGCGTCAACCACCGTGTAGATGTGATCGCGGATTTCCGTGATACTCAGCTCCCGCCCGGCGCGATCAGTTATCTGCCCAAGATCGCCCAGTCCCCGCCGTATTCCCACCGCAACAGCGGCGCTGTGATCATGGTCGGATCGCCCGGGTTCATGCGGCAAGTCGTCGGCATCTATAAGCGCGTCTACGGGCAGGCGGCCCGGTTGGCGATGGTCGCCGATCTTGACGAAGCACGCGCTGTGATCGCGGCTAAACGGGCTGGGACCGAGGCGGAACATCCCTAGAGCTTCGTCGCACCACGCGCACGAATCGATCCAATCCGGCGCGCGAACAGCATAATCCTCAAGGCGCGGCGTAACGGCCGCGTCTGTGTTGATAGCAGATCGTACGCTCTGGCAGGGGATCGTCGTTATTTTGTTCGGGGAGATACACACCATGGAAGCCGCAGCTATTTCGCACATCGGAGTGATTGGCGCGGGCACGATGGGACACGGCATCGCGCAGGTGTGCGCCGTGTACGGCTGCCGCGTGACGCTGGTCGATGTACATGAGTCCACGTTGGAACGGGCGCTGAGCAGCATCGCGCGCAGCGTCGAAAAGCTGCACGGCAAAGGCCAGCTCACCGACGAGCAGCGCCGCGCCGGGCTGGAAAATGTTTACACCGCGTCCGCGCTCGACGCGGTGAGCACTTGCCCGCTGGTGATCGAGGCCGTCAGCGAAGACACAGCGCTCAAAACCAGCCTGTTCCAGCAGCTTGACGCCCTGCTCGCCGACGATGCCATCCTGGCCAGCAATACATCCTCGATCTCGATCACGGTGCTGGCCGCCGCCACAGGCCGCCCCGATCGCGTGATCGGGATGCACTTCATGAACCCGGTGCCGCTGATGCCGCTCGTCGAGATCATTCGCGGGCAGGCCACCAGCCAGGACACGCTCGATACGATCGTCGCGCTGACCACCGCCCTCGGCAAAACGCCCGTCGAAGCCCAGGATTACCCCGGCTTCATCGCCAACCGGATTCTGATGCCCATGCTCAACGAGGCCATCTTCGCGCTGATGGAAGGCGTCGGCACGGCGGAGGCGATCGACACGGTGATGAAACTCGGCATGAATCACCCGATGGGCCCGCTGACTCTGGCGGACTTCATCGGGCTGGATGTCGTGCTCAACATTTTGAACGTGCTCTACGACGGGCTGGGCGATCCCAAGTACCGCCCGTGTCCGCTGCTCAAGCGCATGGTCGCGGCGGGCATGTTGGGGCGCAAAACGGGCCGGGGCTTTTACGCGTACGAGTGACGCGCGGTGCTAATTCTTGCGCTTCCAGGTGCGATCCGCCAGCCGCCACTCGATCGTCTCGCCCGTGACGGTGACGCCGTTCTCGACACGCGTGGTTTCCACGGTAGCGAAAGTATCGGAGTTCACATCCCGGTTGAGCGACACCCGCGCCACGTCCGGCACCGGACGCGCGCCGTAAGCGGGACTCTCCAAACGCACCGCGGCCTCCGACGAGGCCCCCAGGTCTTGCAGATCGTAGAGCGAGAGGAACGCGCCGCTGCTGTCCGGCTGGGCCAGCAAACGCGGCTCCAGCGCCAACCGCCACGCGAAGAATCCCCGCCAATCCAGGTCGCTGAGCTGGTCAATCGTCAGCAACGGCATATTCACGCCGGTCACGGCGCGCAGCGCGTCGTCTACCGTCGAGGCGGCAGTCAGATTCGAAAGGATCGTCAGGGGCGCGGTCGGGCCGTAGAGCGCTATCACACTCTCGATAAAGCCCGAATCGCCCGCCGGGTTGCCGAGCAGCTCACCCGCCAACCAGCGCGCCAGTTCGTCTTGCAGCCAGGTGGCGTCGGCGTAATAGGGCGCGCTGGCATCGGCGGCGGCGTAACGCACCAGCCGCCCGGTAATCGCTTCGATCAGGGCGGGTTCGAGATCCGGCAGCAGCGGCGCGTCGGCACGCGCGCGCGTCACCAGCGGGGATGTGACCCGGAGCTGCCACGGAGCGCCCGATACCCATTCGACATGCAAGGGGTATTCCGCGACGATCTCGATCGTGATGGCGGGCGCGGGGGCGGCGCAGGCCAGGATCGTACAGCCATTTTGCCACCACGCCGCCAGACGTGGCAGCATGGCCTTGGCAAGGTCCTCGTCCAGCGCGTGATACTCGATCGTCACCGGGCCGGACGTCAGCGTGCGCGACTCGCCCCAAAAGGTCAGATCAGCGGGGACATGCCGCCAGCCGCCCTGATCACCGCTGCCGACGTCTTCGTAACGCCAGTAGAACCACACGACGTGATAGGGGATGCCGTCCACCGTTTCGTTGACCACGACGCGCCCGCGCTGCCCGTCGATAGCCGCGCTCACGACATCACCCGACAGCTCGACACGGTGTTCCTGTTTGAGCGTCTGGTACTCGTCAAACTGGCGGCTTTGATCGAGCAAAAACGCGTCGCTGGCACTGCGCTGAACCGCCATGAACCCGGCGAAATCGTCCAAACGCAGCGCGGTCACTTCGATCGCGACCGTATCCAGCAGATCCTGCCGGAGCTGGTTATCGACCTGCTGCAAGCGCCACACAATCGCCGCCCCGATCCCGCCCACCACGCACACGATCAGCGCTAGCAGCACGATCAGTTGGCGGCGGGCATGGCGGCGGCGGCGCGCCATCTCCGGGTCTTCGGTGGCGCGAGTGCGCGTTTGTTCGGACTCGATTTGCCAGTCCAGCTTAATGCCCATCAGTCTGCCCTCTAACGCGGATTTCAGCGGCCCGATTCTATCCTGCCTGCCGGGTAAGTCAAAACGGCCCCAACTCCCAGCCATACGGGAGCGAGGCCGTCCTTTAGCGTCCAGTTTTCTTGGCTTTTACTGACCGCTATTCGCTGTTCGCTGTCACCTGTCAGCTTTCCAACTCCACCGCCAGCGCAACCGCTTCGCCGCCGCCCAGGCACAGACTTGCCACGCCGCGCGTCTGCCCGCGCTGCTTCAACGCGTGGATCAGCGTGATCAGGACGCGCGAGCCAGACGCGCCGATCGGATGCCCCAACGCGATCGCGCCGCCGTTGACATTCAGCTTTTCGAGCGGCACGTCATACCCGTCGCGCTTCAGACCCCGCAGATCGGCGAGCACCTGCGCGGCAAAGGCTTCGTTCAGCTCGACCAGATCGACATCATCCATGGTCCAGCCTGCGCGCTCCAACGCTTTGGGCAGCGCCTTGATCGGCGCGGCGAAGATCCATTTCGGCTCGACCGCGGCCTGACCGTAGCCCATGATGCGCGCGATCGGCCGGAGGCCGTGCGCTTCCGCGTATTCCCGGCTGGCGACGACCAACGCCGCGGCCCCATCGTTCAGACCCGGCGCGTTGCCTGCCGTGACAATGCCGTCACTCGTGAAGGCCGGGCGCAGCTTGGCCAGCGTCTCGACGCTCGTATCCGGGCGGATCGACTCGTCGCGATCGAGCAGCGTCACGTCGCCCTTGCGACCTTTGATCTCGACCGGGACGATCTCGTCCTTGAAGCGTCCAGCCTCGGTCGCGGCGGCGGCGAGCTGGTGGCTGCGCACGGCGAATTCGTCCAGGTCGTGGCGCGTCAGCTCGAATTCCTGGGCAATGAATTCCGCCGCTTCGCCCATGATCCACCCCGCAATGTGGTCCCACAAACCATCCCACATCACCGAGTCGACCATCTCGAAATGGCCGTATTTGTGCCCGACGCGCCCCTTCAGGTCCATAAACGGCGCGTTGGTCATGCTTTCCAGGCCGCCCGCGACGTACAGATCGCCATCCCCGGCGCGGATCAGGCCCGCCGCCAGCATGACTGTCTTCAGGCTGCTGCCGCAGATCTTGTTGACCAGCATCCCGCCGACATGCGGCGGCATCCCGGCCCCGATCGACACCTGGCGCGGGACCGCCTGACCGCTGCCCGCTGGGACCACCTGGCCGAGGATCACTTCGTCCACGTCGGCCGTGTCGATGCCGCTGCGCTCTACGGCGGCCTTGACCGCCATCTGGCCAAGCTGCACCGCCGTGAACGGCGTCAGCATGCCGAGTAGTTTGCCCTGGGGCAGCCGCGCGCCGCTCAAGATCACCGCGTCACGAGGGGATTTACCGTTTGTTGCCATGGGTTCGAATTCCTTTCAAAAGCAAGTCTCTATTAAGACAATCACTGCTCCTGCGCGCCGCCCACCTGGGACCAGACGGCCCGCAGTTGGCGGAAAGTATCGTCCAGCATATCCGGGATCACGCGCGTGCCGCTGACGACCGTCATAAAGTTGGTGTCGGCGTTCCAGCGCGGGACGATGTGCAAATGAAAATGATCGGGAATACCGGCGCCCGCGCCTTCCCCGACATTCGCCCCGATGTTGAACGCCTGCGGGTTATACACAGCGCGCAGCGCGGCCAGCGCCCGGTTGGTGGTCAGCATGAGATCGGTCAGGGTGGCGGGGGGGAGCACTTCCGGCGACGGCACGTGCGCGTACGGGATGATCAGCAGGTGCCCGTTGTTATACGGGTAGCGGTTCAGGATCACGTACACCGACTCCGAGCGCGCCACGATATATTCGCGCGCGTCGAAAGCCTCCAGATCGGGATCGCCCGCCGCCTTGACGCAAAACACGCAGCCGTCGTACTGCTCACGGTCTTCGCCGCGCAAATAGGGCATGCGCCAGGGCGTCCACAGAATGTGCTCTTCGTCGTGGGACTCAGGGTCGTTCACGTTGCCGGAGTACCGGATGTCAGTCATGCGATTTTCCTTTGGGACGATCGGCGGAACGGGTCCGCCCGGCGATCGAGTCAACAGCGCCCACGCGGTCCCATCAGCCAGTCTGAAGATACCGCGCGGCAGTTACGTACAGGTTACAGCAAACAGCCGCCGGCGTACAGAGATCAGCGCACAGTACGCAGCGCGCAAGGCCAGCATCGATTGCGAAATTTACTAAATGACTGTATAGTTTAATCAATGTGCGTAAGACTCTCATAAACATAACTATGCATCTCTTATTCGTCCTCATTTCGTCATCGCAGAGTTCACAGGAGCCAGAAAATGTACGGAACCATTGCACGCATGCACGTCAAGCCCGGTATGGCCGAGGAATTTATCCAATGGAACATGGAAAACACCACTGGCATTGAGCAGCCAGGGGCTATGCTGGCCTACCGGATGGACGCCGACCCGGATGTGCTATACGTGGTCATCGCGTCGGAGAGCCGGGAAGTATACCGCGCTGTGGCGCAAGACCCCGCAACACATGAGCGCTATTTGAAGATGATTGAGTTCCTGGTCGAGGAACCGGAATGGTACGACGGGGAAGTCATCGCCAGTGAGTTCAACCTGTAGCAGATCCAGAATCAAGCGCGGCCGCCCGTTCATCGAGTGGCCGCCCTGTTTGTAGCTTTCAGCGATCAGGTCACAGCGATCAGCCAGACACTGATCGCTGTCCGTTTATTCCACACGCTCCAACACGTGCGCGACGGCGGTGCTGCCCAGC
Organism: uncultured Chloroflexia bacterium; assembly: GCA_963826505.1. GTDB lineage: Bacteria > Chloroflexota > Anaerolineae > Aggregatilineales > Aggregatilineaceae > CAWGXG01. The sequence continues at coordinate 5,812 of CAWGXG010000001.1, read as the reverse complement.
CCACCAAGATTGAGCGTCAACCCCAGCCGCGCGTTTTCGACCTGGGAATCGCCCGCGTCACGCCGCAGATGCAACGCCACTTCGACCGCCTGGTAGACGCCCGTCGCGCCGAGTGGGTTACCGCGTGCCTTCAGCCCGCCAAAGGTGCTGATCGGCAGCGCACCCCCGCGCAAAATGACGCCTTCCGCCGCGGGTTTCCAGCCTTCGCCGCGCGCCGCAAACCCGATCGCTTCCAGTTGCAGCGCGGTCAAGACGGTGAAGCTGTCGTGCAGCTCCGCGACGTGCAGATCGCGCGGCTGGATGCCCGCCTGCTGGTAGGCGCGCCCCGCCGCGAGATTAGCCGCCCGCAGAAACAGCAGATCCGCCCGGTTGTGCAGCGCCAGCGTATCCGTGGCCGCCGCGCTGCCGCGCACGCGCACCGGGCGCGGCACCGCGTCGAGTGCGCGCTCGGTTGTGGTCAGCACGACCGCCGCCGCGCCGTCACCTTCGGGCGCGCTGTCGAACAGATTGACCGGATCGGCCACCACGGGCGCTTTGGCGAACGCACCGGGGCGCAGCTTGTTGCGATACATGGCGAACGGATTCAGCACGCCGTTGGCATGCGCGTTGAGGCTGAAGCCTTCGAACTGGTCGAGCGTGACGCCGTATTCGTGCATGTAGCGCCGCATCAGCAGTCCGGCCATCGCGGCCAGCGTCGCGCCCGGCGTGGCTTCGTAATCAGCATCGAGTACGGTGGCCAGCGCCGTGTCGCGCTCGGAGCCGGTGCGATCGGTCGCCTTCTCCACGCCGACCACCAGCACCGTCTCGACTAAACCGCTTGCCACAGCCAGGTACCCCTGGCGCAGTGCCATCCCGCCGGACGCGTCCGCCGCTTCGACGCGCAGCGCTTCCACGCCCGCCAGCCCGGCGAAATCCGCGACCAGCGTCCCGACGTGGTTTTGCCCGCTCAGATTGCTGCCCAGCGCGTTCCCGACGATCACCATATCCACGCGCTCCAGCCCGGCATCTTGCAGCGCGGCCTGGATCGCGCCCAGGGCCAGTTGGCGCAGCCCCATATCCCAATGTTCGCCGACCGGCACCTGCCCCACTCCGATTATCGATACGTCTCGCATCGTCATCAGTCCTTTGTTGGAATCCGTGTGTGCATATTCAGAACGCCTGTGAGTCGCCGGTGCAGCCCCTCCCTAAATCCCTCCCCACGCTGCGGACAGGGACTTCAAGCACGCCTCCCTTCCCCCGCGTGGCGGAGGAAGGGCGGGGATAGGGGCTTTACTCCGTCAGCAGCTTGCCGCGATAGCGCGTATACAGCGCATAATCGATCTCGGTGCGGCGCGCCACGTAATCGCGCGTGAAAGGCGCCAGCGCGCGCCGCTCCGCGATGCGATCCCCGACCAGAATATCGAACGCATCCGATCCCGCGCCGCTGCCATACGACACCAGCAGAATCCGGTCGCCGGGCTGCGCGACGTCGAGCGTCGCCGTCAAGCCGAGCAGCGATGATCCGGCGTAAACGTTGCCGACCACGCCCGACAACAGTCCCGGCTCGATCTGCGCGTCCGTGAATCCGAGCATCTTGGCGGCGCGCTGCGGGAATTTGACGTTGGGCTGATGAAACACAGCCCACGCGTAATCCGTCGGAGTCGTGCCGAGCATGTCCATCAGGCGCTGCGCGGCGCTCAGCGTATGCTGGAAATAGGCCGGTTCGCCCGTGAAGCGATCGCCGTGACTGGGATACGTTTCGTGAGCGCGCCGCCAGAAATCGGGCGTATCGGTCACATAGGAATAGCTGCCCTGAATCAACGCGAGGCTTTCCTCCGCCGCGCCGATGATATAGGCTGCGCCGCCCGCCGCCGCCGTATATTCGAGTGCGTCACCGGGACGGCCCTGGGCGGTGTCCATGCCAATCGCCAGCACGTAGCGGCCCATGCCACTCCCCACGAAGCCGATCCCGGCCTGCATCGCTTCGGACCCGGCCTTACACGCGAATTCCCAGTCCGCCGCCTGGACGTTGGGCGCGGCCCCGATGCTCTCCGCGACGATGGTTGAGGACGGCTTGACGGCGTAGGGATGGCTCTCGCTGCCGACCCATACCGCGCGAATCTGGCGCGGGTCGATCTGGGCGCGGGCCAGCGCGTTCTGCGCCGCTTCGATCGACATCGTGATCACGTCTTCATCCAGCCCGGCGACCGCCTTTTCCTGGATCGGTGTGCCGCCCAGTCCGCCCGTCCACACGCGGGCGACTTCCGTCGCGGGCAGGCGGTAGCGCGGCACATACGCGCCATAACCTACAATCCCAACCGGACGATCCGGTTTGAGCACACTTTGCCCCACGTTGAGGGGATTAGCTGCATTGGTCATCTTGGGGGGTCTCCCTTACACAGAGCGATCAGCCAACTGCCATCAGCCGCCAGCGATCAGTATCAAAGCGCTTTCCGTGTTTGCACCGCGCAGATAATAACAGGGATCGTCTCTCAAAAGCTCTCAGAAGCTACCAACTTTGTGAAACTGGGCGCTAACCAGGAGGATGGCAGTGGGACGCGTTTGTTCTTATATTCTGAATGAAATTAATGCCGTGTGATTCCGGGATTGGAGCAGGCCATACAGGCTGCCTCGGGGTCACTGAGTGGATGGAAGGTTTCCTATGCCAACCCAGTTTTTCGAACGCCCTGAAGGAACCCTGGCCTATACCGATTACGGCGGAGACGGCGACCTGGTCGTCATGCTGCCGGGCATTGGCGCGCTGCGCAGCGAGTACCGCGCGCTGGCGCCGCAACTCCGCGACGCAGGACTGCACCCTGTGAGCGTTGATCTGCGCGGGCACGGGGAATCCAGCGTGCCCTGGGATCAGTACGACGTGCCCTCGGTCGGGCGTGATATCCTGGCACTGATCGATTATCTCAACGCCGGACCGGCGCACATCATCGGCACGTCGTTCGCCGCCGCGCCCGCCGTGTGGGCCGCCGCCGAACGCCCCGAGATCGCCCGATCGCTGGTGCTGATTGGGCCGTTCGCGCGCAACGTGAAGATCAACCCGCTGATGAATGCCGCCTTCTGGCTGATGGTGCATAACCCCTGGCGCGTGTCGCTGTGGAAGATGTACTACCGCACGCTGTACCCCAGCCGCAAGCCGGACGACTTCGAGACGTACCTGGCGCAGATGCGGACCAACATGTCCGAGCCGGGCCGCTTCGACGCCAATCTGGCGCTGGCGACCTCGTCGCGCACGCCCTCCGAAGAACGGTTGAGCCGCGTCAGCGTGCCGACGCTGGTCGTGATGGGCACCAAAGATCCGGATTTCCCCGATCCGACCGAAGAAGCGAAATTTCTCGCCGGGCAAACGCACGGCGCGTTAGCGTTGATCGAGGGCGCCGGTCACTACCCGCAGATGGAAATGCCGGAGATCACCGGGCCGCGCATCGTGGAATTTCTGAAGCAGGTGCAGCCCGCCGCGCCGGTCATGGCGTGAAGCAGGCCGCACCCTCCGGCCCCCTCCCCACTGCGCTGCGCTGGTGGAGAGGGGAGCTAGTCGCCGTGTAAGTCCCCTCTCAACGCCCGCGTGAGGAGGGAATTTAGAGATGGGGCTGTTGGCACGTCCTACGACACCGGCTCCAACCAGTAGGTCCCAGCCTGCCCTTCGACCGTCCAGCCGATCAGCCCGCCGTAGTTCACCTGATACCACGCCGTGCTGTCCGCGCATACCGGCCCACCCAACACCTGGAACGTCGCCCCGGCGGGAATCTGCCCGATCCAGTTGGCGCTGTAGCTGGGCTGCGCGCGGACGTTGTTCGGCAGGCCGGGCGTCACACGCCCCCAACCGCCCGGCGTCAGCCGCGACGGCAAGAAGCCCGGACACTGCCCATACGGGTAATAGACGGGCGTAGCGGTGGGCACCGATTGCGGAGCTCCGCCGTAGGTGACCGGCACATTCTGCGTGTTGCTGGCGTTCACGTAATAGCCGCTGACCCAGCCGACCGTCCCGTTGACATTGACCTGCCACCAACTGCTGTCCGCGTTACGTCCCACAATCGCGTAAACTTCGTTGCGGTTGATCTTGGCGATCACCGTGCCGATTAGCGGCACGCTGCGCACATTGAGCACGTAAGCCGTCACCTGAGCGGTCGCGCCGGTGGGCTGCTGGACAGGCGGGGGTGTCGTGCCGCCGCTGCCACGCACCATGTTGAAAAAGAGATAGGCTTGCCCGGTCTGCTCGTACAACTCGATCACCATGCTGTGCTGCCCGGCGCCGAACGTCAGCGGGTAGGTGTAGGTCTGGTTGCTCGCGCCGTGCCACTCATTGATGATCCACGCGCCATCCACGCTGATGCGCACACCGTCATCCGCTTTGACCGACACCGTGTAATTGCCCGCGTCGAAGTACTGCCACAGCGTCCAGCGCGCGGAAAAGCCATCGGCCACGACGCCCGCCCCCGGCGCGCCAGCGCCCCAATCGTGCGTGGGCGAAGGCTCGGACTGGGTCAGCGCGGGCGTGCCGCCCAGATAGGTGTTGTTATAGTACTGCGCCGCCCACTGCACGGTGAACGCCACCGGCACCGGGAAATTGGGTGTGACGGCGCTCGCGGCGTTGGCCCACGTCACGTAGAGATAGGCGTCGCCGGTCACTTCGCGGTAGTCCACCTGGATGTGATGCGATCCCGAGGTCAGCGTCACGTCGACGGTCAGCATCTGGCCCGGCGTCGGCGCGTTGTAGTTGTCGAGGACCGGCTTCTTATCCGGCGGATAGTCGATCCACAGCTTAACGCTGTCATCCGCCAGGATGAAAAAGCGGTACGTACCCGCCTGGAAGGTGGTATCTGTGGCGAAACGCGCGCTGAAGTTGTCGGCGGAGACGCCCGCCACCGGCGCCGCCGCACCCCAATTCAATTCCAGACCGGACTGCTGCTGCTCCACCACCGGATTCCCGATCAGGTACGGGTTATCGAAATACTGCGCTTTCCACACCACGCCGCTCTGCGCGTGGACCGGCTGCGCCGCCGTATGTCCCGCCCAGGGACCCGGCAGCCCGGCCAGCGCCACGACCAGCACGGCCAGCACGGCTACCCTTTTCATCAGAACGCGTTTCATGAGTTGGTTCTCCTTACTCGACAGCGCAGGCATCCCGCTGGCTGTTACTGTTCTCTACCTTGATTGTACGCAAAAAACGAGCCGGTGTGGACTCCTTGCGAGCCCACGACCGCCCCGCGCCCGATCTGCGCCCGGCCTACGAACGCCCGCCTGCCTGCTAATCGCGACTGCTATTCCCCGCGCCGCGCCTTGAGCAGCTCCTCCGCGCGGGCCGTGCTGATCTGCCCTTCCTCGACCATCTGGCGTGCGATCTCGTTGACTTCGTCCGGCGCAGCGCCAGCGGCGACCGCCATCTGTCGCGCGTGCAGGCTCATGTGCCCGCGCTGGATGCCTTCCGTCGCCAGCGCGCGGATCGCCGCGAGATTCTGCGCCAGCCCAACCGCCGCCATCACGCCCGCTAGCTCGCTGGCCGTCTGCACGCCCAAAATTTTGAGCGCGACGCGAGCCGTCGGGTGCACGCGCGTCGCGCCGCCCACGATCCCGACCGCGACCGGCAGCGCGATCCGCCCGCGCAGATCGCCCTGATCATCGATCGTCCACTCGGTCAGGGACGTGTAACGCCCATCGCGCGCGGCCCAGGCGTGCGCCCCGGCTTCGAGGGCGCGCCAGTCGTTGCCCGTCGCAATCGCGAGCGCGTCCATGCCGTTCATCACGCCCTTGTTGTGCGTCGCGGCGCGGTAAGGGTCCACCTGGGCGAAGGCTGCCGCTTCGGCGATACGCCGCGCGACTT